>NZ_BDBH01000001.1 GCF_001612885.1 Nocardia harenae NBRC 108248
ACACCTTCGCGCCAGATTTTCTCCGGAGTTTCAGTGAGGCAGTTGGATCAGCTTAACTCATCGAGAGCAAGGATCCAAATCCGTCAGGCGCTCAACCGTCCAACCTCGTGTCCCGGTCTCCCGGGTCGGTGTCCGTGTCGCTCTGACGGGTTAAAAGTTACGTCGCTCGCTGTGCGATGTCAAATCGCCTGGTCAGGAACGTTTTTCAACGGCTACGCGCTGCACTGCGCCACCGAGCTCCTGCAACTGCTCGACGAACCGGGGGTACCCGCGGTCGATGTGGAAGACGTCGTGCACCTCGGTGGTGCCATCGGCGACCAGCCCGGCCAGCACCAGCCCGGCGCCCGCCCTGATGTCCGAGGACCAGACCGGGGCGCTGGAGAGCCGCGGGATTCCGCGCACCACGGCGTGGTGACCGTCGGTCCTGGCGTCGGCGCCGAGCCGGATCATCTCCTCCACGAAGCGGAATCGTGCCTCGAAGATGTTCTCGGTGATCATCGAGGTGCCGTCGGCCACCGCGGCCAGGCCGATGGCCATGGGCTGCAGGTCGGTCGGGAAGCCGGGGAAGGGCAGCGTCGAGAAATTCACCGCGCGTGGACGTTCCGGCTGCACCACGCGGAAGCCGTTGGGCTCGAAGGAGATCCGCGAGCCCGCCGAGCGCAGCTTGTCCAGCACCAGGGAGAGGTGCTTGGGGTTCACCCCGGTCACCCGGACGTCGCCCTTGGTCATCGCGGCGGCGATGCCCCAGGTGGCGGCGACGATGCGGTCGCCGATCACCCGGTGCGTGGTCGGCGCGAGCCGCTTCACGCCCTGGATGGTGAGCACCGAGGTGCCCGCGCCGCTGATCCGCGCGCCCATCCGGCTGAGCATGGTGCAGAGGTCGACGATGTCCGGCTCGCGGGCGGCATTGTCGAGCACCGTCTCGCCCTCGGCGAGCACCGCTGCCATCAGGATGTTCTCGGTGGCGCCGACCGAGGGGAAGTCCAGCCGGATGCGGGCGCCCTGCAGCTCGTCGGCCCTGGCGACCACGCAGCCGTGCTCGATCTCGCTGGTCGCGCCGAGCAGCCGGAGCCCGGCCTGGTGCATGTCCAGCGGCCGGGAGCCGATGGCGTCGCCGCCCGGCAGCGCGACCACCGCCCGCTTGCACCGCGCCATGAGCGGCCCGAGCACGCACACCGAGGCGCGGAACTGGGTGACCGCCGGGAAGTCGGCGTGGTACTTGGGCTCGGCCGGCGTGTTGATGACCACCGACGAGCCCTCGATCGCCACCTCGCAGCCGAGGCCGCGGAGCACGTCGGCCATCAGCGGGACGTCGAGGATGTCCGGGATATTGGTAATGGTGGTGGTGCCCTCGGCGAGCAGGGCGGCTGCCATCAGTTTGAGAACGCTGTTCTTCGCGCCCCCCACCTCGACCTCGCCGACCAGGCGATTACCGCCCGTGACCAGAAACCGTTCCATGCCGCCTCTCCGCATTGTCGGCGCACCGTTGGATGCAAGGATAGTTGCGACGCGGGCCGCCGGTGGGCTCCACGCGCAGGTTGCCGGTATCCGGATCGACCCGGTGGGTCGGCTCAGGCGCCAAGGCCGTCCGCCGCGGTATCCGCCGCCGCCGGGTCGGCGGCTCCGGCCCCGCGGTCCCGGCCGCCGCCCGGCTGCCAGAGCACATCGCCGCCCGGGTTGGCGACCCTGGACAGGATGAAGAGCAAGTCCGAGAGCCGGTTGAGGTACTTGGCCGGAAGCACCGAGGTGTCGTCCGGGTGTGCCTCGATCGCGGCCCAGGCCGAGCGCTCGGCCCGGCGGGCGACGGTACGCGCGGTGTGCAGCAGCGCCGCGAGCGGGGTCCCGCCCGGCAGGATGAACGAATTCAGCGGCGCCAGTTCGGCATTGAACTCGTCACACCACCGCTCCAACCGCTCGATGTAGGGCTCGGTGATCCGCAGCGGCGGGTATTTCGGCTCGGCGACCACCGGGGTGGAGAGGTCGGCGCCTGCGTCGAAGAGGTCGTTCTGGATGCCGCGCAGCACCTCCGCGAGCTCCGGCGGCGGCGCCCCGAGCGCGAGCGCGACACCGAGCGCGGCATTGGTCTCGTCACAGTCGGCGTAGGCCGCGAGCCGCGGGTCGTTCTTGGAGACCCGGGAGAAATCGCTCAGCCCGGTGCTGCCGTCGTCGCCGGTGCGGGTGTAGATCCGGGTGAGGTGCACGTTCATGTCATCTGCCTTGCATGCGGCGGGAGCGGTCCGACGGGCGCGACTCCACCCAGGAGAGGAAGGCGGTGAGGGAGTTGCGGTCCAGCGCCAGCTCGAACTCGCCCTCCTTGTCCGCCACCGCGATCACCACGATGTCGTCGGTCATGATGTCGAACTCGTCACCGCGCGGGCCGCGGCGCTCGCCGATCTCGATGCCCAGCCGGGTGATCACCGAATCCGGCCCGAATTTCAGGCTGGTGAGTTTGTAGAAGACGAGGCGATCCTCGTCGTAGCGGATCAGCCCGTGCCGCCAGCGCTGGCCGCCGCGCGCGGGCAGCAAACGCAGCAGCGCGGCGGTTCCGCCGCGCCGCAACATGATCAGGCGATAGGTGGAGGCGAGGGCGAGACAGACGAGCAGCAGCACCAGAATGATCAACAGAATCATCCCGGTTCCCAATGCTGTGGTCCTCTCGCTCGCACCGCCGATTCGCGGGTCCCTCGTCGCCATTCAATCACGAGCCGGAAGTGCCGGAATCCCGGGTGGCCCGGCGGAAGCCGAACATCCCCTGCACAACCGCCGAAACGCCGCTGTCGGCGGCGAGAAGTTCTCGCCGCCGACAGTGGGCATATTCGCTGCGCGGGTCAGGCCTCGGCGTTGCGCTCGTAGGCGCGCACCCGGCCCTGTGCGATCCGCACCTCGTCCTCGGCGGCCGACGCGTCGGAGAGCACGCTGCGCGCGGCCTCCACGTCGACCTCGCCCGCGAGCTCGGCCGACTCGGCGAGCACGCGGACCGTGTTGGCGGTCACCGAGAAGAAGCCGCCGTGCACCGCCGCGACGATGCGCTCGCCCTCGGTGGGCACGATGCTCACGGTGCCGCCCTCGACCAGCTGGCCGAGCAGCGGCTCGTGGCCGGGCATGATGCCGATCTGGCCCTCGGTGGTCTGCGCACTGACGAAGGACGCCGTGCCGGACCAGAGCCTGCGCTCGACCGCGACCAGATCGACCGACATTTCAGCCATTGCCGCTACTTCCCGGCGATCCGCTTGGCGGCCGCCTCGACGTCGTCGAGCCCGCCGCAGGAGTTGAACGCCTGCTCCGGCAGGTGGTCGAACTCACCCTTGGTAACCCGCTCGAAGTCCTCGATGGTCTGCTCCAGCGGAACCACCGAGCCCGGCTGACCGGTGAACTTCTCGGCCACGATGAAGTTCTGGCCGAGGAACTTCTCCAGCCGGCGGGCGCGGCCGACGAGGACCTTGTCCTCCTCGGAGAGCTCGTCCATGCCGAGGATGGCGATGATGTCCTGCAGCTCCTTGTACTTCTGCAGGATCCGCTTCACCTCATTGGCCACCGCGAAGTGCCGCTCGCCCAGGATCGACGCCTCCAGGATCCGCGACGTCGAGGTCAGCGGGTCGACGGCGGGGTAGATGCCCTTCTGCGAGATCGGGCGGGAGAGCTCGGTCGTCGCGTCCAGGTGGGCGAAGGTGGTGGCAGGCGCGGGGTCGGTGTAGTCGTCCGCGGGGACGTAGATCGCCTGCAGCGAGGTGATCGAGCGGCCGCGGGTCGAGGTGATCCGCTCCTGCAGCTCGCCCATTTCGTCGGCCAGCGTCGGCTGGTAGCCGACCGCCGACGGCATGCGGCCGAGCAGGGTGGAGACCTCGGAGCCGGCCTGGGTGAAGCGGAAGATGTTGTCCACGAAGAGCAGCACGTCCTGGTGCTGCACGTCGCGGAAGTACTCCGCCATGGTCAGCGCTGAGAGCGCGACCCGCATGCGGGTGCCCGGCGGCTCGTCCATCTGGCCGAAGACGAGCGCGGTGTCCTGGAGGACGCCCATCTCCTCCATCTCCAGGCGGAGATCGGTGCCCTCGCGGGTGCGCTCGCCGACGCCGGCGAACACCGAGGTGCCGGAGAACTCGCGCGCGATACGGGTGATCATCTCCTGGATGAGCACGGTCTTGCCGACGCCCGCGCCGCCGAAGAGGCCGATCTTGCCGCCCTTCACGTACGGGGTCAGCAGGTCGATGACCTTGATGCCGGTTTCCAGGATCTCGGTCTTGCCCTCGAGCTGGTCGAAGCTCGGCGGCTTGCGGTGGATGCCCCACTGCTCGCCGTCCCGGCCGAGGCCGGGGCTGTCCAGGCACTCGCCGAGCGCGTTGAAGACGTGGCCCTTGACGATGTCACCGACCGGCACCGAGATCGGCTTGCCGGAGTCGGTCACGGTGGTGCCGCGGACCAGGCCGTCGGTCGGCTCCATCGAGATGGTGCGCACGATGTTGTCGCCGAGGTGCTGCGCGACCTCGAGCGTGAGCGTCTTGGCCACCGCGGTCAGGGTGATCTCGGCGTTCAGCGCGTTGAAGAGCTCGGGGATCGCGCCGCGCGGGAACTCGACGTCCACGACGGGGCCGATGACCCGGACGACGCGGCCTGCGGCCGCACCGGTCCGGCTCGTGTTGTCTTGGGTGACAGCTGCGGTCATTGGTTGGTTCTCTTCCTGATGTCGATGTGCTCAGTCGCGGTCCGAGCTGGCCGCCAGGGCGTTCACGCCGCCGACGATCTCGCTGATTTCCTGCGTGATCTGGGCCTGACGCACCGAGTTCGCCTGCCGGGACAGGACGCTCGCCAGTTCGTTGGCATTGTCGGTGGCGGCCTTCATTGCGGTGCGCCGAGCCGCTGACTCGGATGCCGCTGCGTCGAGCAACGACGCGTAGATACGCGTGTTCACGTACTTCGGCAGCAGCGCCGCCAGCAGTACGTCGGCGTCGGGCTCGAACTCGTACTGCGCCGTCACCTGGTCGGCGTTCGGCGAGTCGCTCAGGCTGTCCTCGCCCATCTCGATGTGCTCGTCGACGAAGCTCACCTGGATCGGCGCCAGCCTGCGGACCTCGGGGGTCTGCGTCAGCATGGAGACGAACCGGGTGTACACGATGTGCAGCTCGTCGACGCCATCGATGTCGCCGGTGCCGTCCGGCGCGGGAACGGTGCCCGCCGAACCGGCCATGAAGGCCTCCACCAGGTGCCTGCACGCGGGCGAGGCATCGGTGTACTTCGGCTGCTGCGAGAACCCGGTCCAGAACGCGACCACCGGGCGGTTGCGGAAGGTGTAGTACGTCAGGCCCTTGTTGCCCATGACGTACAGCACCGGCTCCTTGCCCTCGCCGCGCAGCGTGGTGATGAGTTCCTCGGCGCGCTTGAGCACGTTCGAGTTGTAGCCACCGGCCATGCCGCTGTCGCTGGTCACGACCAGGATGGCGGCGCGGCGCGGGTTCTCCCGCTCGGTGAGCAGCGGGTGCGTCAGGTTCTTCGACGCGCTCGCCAGCTCGCCGAGCACCTTGGTGATCTCCTCGGCGTACGGCTTGGCCGCGGCGACCCGCGCCTGCGCCTTGGAGATGCGCGAGGTCGCGATCAGCTCCTGGGCCTTGGTGATCTTCTTGATCGAGTTCACGCCACGGATGCGGGAGCGCAGTTCACGCAAGCTCGGCATCGCTGATCACACTCCCTTCGTTCGGCGTGGTCGGGCTGCCCGTCACTTGTCGATCGTCTTGCGGGTGACCGACAGCGACTCGACCTCTTCGTGCCCGAGCTCGCCCGCGTCGGCCTCGTTCACCACGCGGCTGCCGTCGGAGGCGAGGAAGCCCTGCTTGAAGTTGTCGGTCGCGGCCTTGATGGCGTCGGCGGCGTCGCCCTGCAGCACCTTGCCGCCTGCGATCGACTCGAACGCCTCGGGCGCGCTGCTGTGCAGGTCGGCCAGCAGATCCCGGGTGAAGCGGCGGACGTCCGCCACCGGCACCGAGTCGTAGTAGCCGGCGTCGACCAGGTAGATCGAGACGATCTGGTCCTCGACCGCGACCGGGGTGTACTGGTCCTGCTTGAGCAGCTCGGTCCAGCGCGCACCGCGCTCCAGCTGGGCCAGCGAGGCGGCGTCCAGGTCGGAGGCGAAGGCGGAGAACGCCTCCAGCTCGCGGTACTGGGCCATCTCCAGGCGCAGCGAGCCCGCGACCTTCTTCATGCCCTTGGTCTGGGCCGCGCCACCGACGCGGGAGACCGAGGTGCCGACGTTGATCGCGGGGCGGACGCCCTTGTTGAACAGGTCGGACTCCAGGAAGACCTGGCCGTCGGTGATCGAGATGACGTTGGTCGGGATGAAGGCCGAGATGTCGTTGGCCTTGGTCTCGATGATCGGGAGACCGGTCATCGAGCCCGCGCCCATCTCGTCGGAGAGCTTGGCGCAGCGCTCCAGCAGCCGGGAGTGCAGGTAGAAGACGTCGCCCGGGTACGCCTCGCGGCCCGGCGGGCGGCGCAGCAGCAGCGAGATGGCGCGGTAGGCCTCGGCCTGCTTGGTCAGGTCGTCGAAGACGATCAGGACGTGCTTGCCCTGGTACATCCAGTGCTGGCCGATGGCCGAGCCGGTGTACGGGGCCAGCCACTTGAAGCCGGCCGAGTCGGAGGCGGGGGCCGCCACGATGGTGGTGTACTCCAGCGCGCCGTGCTCCTCGAGGGCGGTCTTCACGCCCGCGATGGTGGAGCCCTTCTGGCCGATCGCGACGTAGATGCAGCGGACCTGCTTGGCCGGGTCGCCGGTCTCCCAGTTCGCCTTCTGGTTCAGGATGGCGTCGATCGCGACCGCGGTCTTGCCGGTCTTGCGGTCGCCGATGATCAGCTGGCGCTGGCCGCGGCCGATGGCGGTCAGGGCATCGATGGCGGTGATGCCGGTGGCCAGCGGCTCCTCGACCGGCTGGCGCTCCAGCACGGACGCCGCCTGCAACTCCAGCACGCGCTGCTCGTCGGACTCGATGTCGCCGAGGCCGTCGATGGGCTGGCCGAGCGGGTTGACCACGCGGCCGAGGAACTTGTCGCCGACCGGGACCGAGAGCACGTTGCCGGTGCGCCGGACCTGCTGGCCCTCCTCGATGTTCGCGTACTCACCGAGGATGACCGCACCGATCTCGCGGTCCTCCAGGTTCAGCGCCACGCCGAGCACGCCGCCGGGGAACTCGAGCAGCTCGTTCGACATCGCCGAGGGCAGGCCGCTGACATGCGCGATGCCGTCGCTGGTGTCGGTGACGACACCTACTTCTTCGATGGAGGTCTCGGGGGTGTAGCTCTGGGTGTAGCTCTCGATCGCGCTACGGATCTCGTCGGTGGAGATCGTCAGCTCCGCCATGTTCTTCCTGCTCTCGCTGTCTCGAATGTCGGGGGGTGGGCGCGCCCTGAACCGGCTAGGCCAGCGCCCGGCGCAGCCGCTCCAGTCGGCCGGTGGCACTGCCGTCGATCACGTCGTCGCCGATGCGCACGGTCAGGCCGCTCAGCAAGCTCCGGTCGACCTCGACGTGCACCGTGACCGGCTTGCCGTAGATGCGCTGCAGCGAACCGGCGAGCCGGTCGCGCTGCTGCTCGGTCAGCTCGACCGCCGCGCGCACGTGGGCGACGATCTGCTCGCGACGCGCCGCCGCCAGCGACGACAGGTCGTCGAAGGCCGCGCCGAGCGATCCGCGCTGCCGGGAGACCACCTGCTCCGCGAGGGTCAGGGTGATGCTCTCGGTCTTGCCGGAGAGCAGCCGGTCGAGCAGCGCGCGCTTGCCATCGGCGGGCTTGCTCCGGTCGGAGAGTGCCTGCTCCAGCTCCGGGTTGTCGGCGATGATCCGGCCGAGCCGGAACAGCTCGTCCTCGACCGCGTCCAGCCGGGAACTGTCCGACGCGGAGGCGAGCAACGCCTCCTGGCCGAGCAGGACCAGGGTGTCGATCAGGTCGGAGGTGCGCGACCAGTGCTGGGCGACGGCGGTGGTCAGCACCGCGAGGGTGGCGGGGCTGACCTTGCCGCCGAAGACCCGCTCGCTGAGCTCGGCCCGCGCCGAGCCCGGCACCGACACGTCCGCGAGCGCCACACGCAGCGAACGCTGGTCGTCCAGCACGGAGACAACGGCGAACAGTTCCGACCCCGTGGTGGCGGCTGCGCTGTCGCTTCCGGTCAGAGCGGCCCGAAGCGCCTCCCGGGACCGGGAGCTGGCCTCTCGGCTCGCTGCGTACATGCTTCTCACTTTCGCGTCGCTACCTTCCGACCCCGATGCCGGCATCCGACTGGTCGAGCTCGTTCAGGAACCGGTCGATCGAGGCGGCCTGCTTGGCCTCGTCCGACACCGACTGACCGATGATCTTCTCGGCCAAGTCGACGGCGGTCCGGCCGACCTCGGAGCGCAGCTCGGTGAGGATCTGCTGGCGCTGGGCCTCCAGCTGGGCGTGACCGGAGGCGACGATGCGGTCGCTCTCGGCCTGGGCTTCCGCGCGCAGCTGCGCGAGGATCTGCTGACCCTGGGTGCGCGCCTCCTCGCGGATGCGCGCGGCGTCGGTGCGGGCGTCGGTCAGCTGCTGCTGGTACTGCTGCAGCGTCTGCTTGGCCTCTTCCTGCGCGGCCTCGGCGCGCGCGATGCCGCCCTCGATCTTGTCCGAGCGCTCGTCGAGCACCTTGGTCAGGCGCGGGATCACGTACTTGTAGAAGACGAACCCGATGATGACGACGCAGACGATCGACCAGACGATGTCGTAGGTCTCGGGGAGGAGCGGATTCACATCCTCGCCCTCGGTCGCTGCGAATACGGCGTAGGCATTCATCGGAATCAGAAGATGAAGCCGGCGACGAGGCCGATCAGGGCCAGCGCCTCGGTGAACGCGATGCCGAGGAACATGTTGGTCCGAATGGTGCCCTGCAGCTCGGGCTGGCGGGCGATGCCCTCGATCGCCTTACCGACGACAATGCCGACGCCGATGCCCGGGCCGATGGCGGCCAGACCGTAACCGACGGCGCCGAGTCCGCTGATCGTCGATTCGGTGTTGGTGGCAGCTTCCTGGGCCAGGTACGAGAGGCTCATGAGTCTTCCATTCCCTTTCTGTTGCTCACCCGCCGGTCGGCTGGGTGCAGCAGGTATGCGGTATGCGGTATGCGGTCAGTGAGAGTCGGCGTGCTGCGCGAGGCTGATGTACACCGCGGTCAGCAGCGCGAACACGTAGGCCTGCAGGAAGACGACCAGCAGCTCGAACAGGGTGAACCCGATTCCCGCGAGCAGCGAGAAGGGCGAGAACACCTTCATCCACGCCGTGGCGTCGAACAGGAAGTACCAGGTGGCGCTGAAGAAGAGCACCAGCATGATGTGCCCGGCCAGCATGTTGGCCATGAGCCGGACGGTGAGCGTGAACGGCCGCAGGATGAACGTCGAGACGAATTCGATCGGAATCAGCAGCAGGTGCAGCGCGGGCGGGACGTTCGGCACCACGATGCTGCTCCGCATGTACTTCAGGAAGCCGTACTTCTTGATGCCCACGTAGTTGAAGGTGATGTACGCGATCGCGGCCAGCACCAGCGGCATTCCGATGCGGGCGTTCGAGGAGATGTTCAGCCCCGGGATGATGCCGGAGAAGTTCAGGAAGAGAACCGTGAAGAAGATGGTCGCGATGAGCGGCAGGAATCGGCGGCCGGTTTCCTTCCCGAGCACTTCGTCGGCGATCTGCTCCTTCACGAAGACCACCGCGGTCTCGCCGATATTCTGCAGGCCACGCGGCACCAGCCGCGGGCTGCGGAAGGCCAGCAGGAAGAACGCGACCAGCACCGCCGTCATCAGCAGCCGGACGAGCATCAAACGATCGAGTTCGAACGGGGTTCCCTCGAACAGCAGCGCCGGAGGGAAGAAGTCGGTTAGCGATGGCGCGTGGAATTCCGCGGCCAAAGTGGTGACGCTCAGCGTTCTCTCCCGTGTTCGGGCCGCGGGTTCTCTCGTATCCGCGGTTCGATCGGACATTGACGATCAGGGTGGTCGACTCAGGTCGGCGCGAGGTCGTCAGCAGCTGGGCGGGATTCCGCGTTGGCGTCTGTACGTGTGTCGGCGACATTCGTCGACATGCAGAACCGAGGCCTCCCGGCCCGGTACGGCAGTAAGCATAGCGTCCGGTTCGGGACCTTTCGGATCCACCCGCGCGGCCGCTTGCTTACTCTTACTTTACCAAGTTGTCTACGACAGTGTGTAGGTGGGGCGTATTCAGCTTTGACCAGCGGTTTCGCTGGCGTTTTCGGTCGGTGGATCGACGTACGGGACCTTCTGGCTGAGCACGCCGTAGGTCTCGGCGCCGAGCACGATGAGCAATGCGGCGACCACGGTCAAGAACAGCGCGACCGGGTCGAAGAAATCGAAACGGCGCAGCACGCCGACCACGACAAGGGCGAGCAGCAGCTTCCCGGCCCAGCTCGCCAGGATCACCAGCTGGGCGGTGCTCGGCGCCAGCTTGCCGGTGAAGAGCACCATGGCCGCGGTGGCGAGGATGAAGCCGCCGCCGATGGCCGAGCCGAGCAGGGCGCCCCAGAGCCCCGCGGTGCCTGCCACCGCGGTGGCCAGCGCCACCGAGGCCACCAGCAGTACGCCGAGGCCGATCACCCCGTACCGCAGCGCGGCGCGCATCGGCGCGTCGGGACCTGATTCGGTGCGGGGCGCGGAAGTCACGGGGGCGACTCTACCGAAGGCGGTTCAGTGCTCGGTCCGCTGGCGCTGCCTGACCCCGGGCACGGCCGTCACGACCAGCGCGAACACCAGCCCGCCCGCCATCAGCAGCACCACGAGGCGGCGGTCCATCAGGGAGGTGCCGACGGCGCCGAAGGCGAGCACGCCGACCCACAGGTAGATGAGCAGCACGACGCGCCGGTGCGAGTGGCCGATCTGCAGCAACCGGTGGTGCAGGTGCATCTTGTCCGGGGTGGAGAAACTGACCCCGGCGCGCACCCGGCGCACGATGGCGAGCAGCAGGTCCAGCACCGGGATGAACATCACCGCGCCGACCAGCAGCAGCGGCGAGAGCAGGCCGACGAAGTCGCGCGGGCCGTACCCGGTGAGCGGGATCCGGCCGGAGGCGCCGGTGGAGACGGCGGCCAGCATGAGCCCGATCAGCATGGAGCCGGAGTCGCCCATGAAGATCCGAGCGGGCTGGAAATTGTGCGGAAGGAAGCCGAGACAGCCACCGGCCAGTGCCGCCGCGAGCAGCGCGGGCGGGTAGGTGTTCACGTCGCCGCCCTGCTCGTAGAGCAGCCCGACGGAGAAGACGAAGACCGCAACGGCGCAGATCAGCCCGAGCCCGGCGGCGAGGCCGTCCAGCCCGTCCACGAAGTTCATGGCGTTGATCAGGGTGACGCTGACCGCGACGGTGACCAGCCCGCCCTGCAGCGCGTCCAGCACCACGGTGGTGTTGCCGAACGGGTTGTAGACGACGTACCAGCTCAGCCCCATCACGGCCATCACCCCCGCGGCGGTGACCTGACCCGCGAACTTCGTCAGCGCGTCCAGCCCCCAGCGGTCGTCCACGATGCCGACGGCGACGATGATGGTCGCCGCGACCAGCACCGCGGGGATGTCGGGGGCGTAATCGAAACCGCGGCGCAGCGCGGGCAATTGATGCGCGAAGAGCACCGCGGCGACGACGCCGACGTACATGCCGACGCCGCCCATCCGCGGGATCGGCTTGACGTGCACGTCGCGGTCGCGCGGGACGGCGACCGCGCCGAAGGCGATCGCCAGCACCCGGATGCCGCCGGTGGCCAGGAAGGTGACGGTGGCGGAGACGAGCAGCACGAGCACGAGCTCGCGCAGGGGGACAACAGCGCCCGAACCGATCATCGGTGAGATCGAACCCCCGGCTACCGGGAGACGGGGCTGCTCAGCGCCTCCGGCGACATGCCGAGCACCTCGGCGATATCGGCCGCGGAGACGGCGCCCTCGCGCAGCACGCGCGGCTGGTCGGCGGTCAGGTCGACGATGGTGGAGGCCACCGCGTGCTCGGCCGGGCCGCCGTCCAGGTACACCCCGACCAGCTCGCCGAGCTGCTCGCGGGCCTGCGCGGCGGTGGTGGCCGGCGGCTGCCCGGAGACGTTCGCGCTGGAGACCGCGAGCGGCCCGACCTCGCGCAGCAACTCCAGCGCCACCGGGTGCAGCGGCATCCGCAGCATGACGGTGCCACGGGTGTCGCCGAGATCCCAGGCCAGCGAGGGCGCCTGCTCCACCACCAGGCTGAGCCCGCCCGGCCAGAATGCCTGGATCAGCTCACGAGCCTGCGGGCGGACCGAGAAGACCAGGCCGTCGATGGTGTTCCAGGAGCCCACCAGCACCGGCACCGGCATGTCGCGCCCGCGCCGCTTGGCGGCGAGCAGCGCGGCGACGGCCGAGGAGTCGAAGGCGTCGGCGGCGAGGCCGTAGAGCGTGTCGGTCGGCAGCACCACCAGGCGGCCGGATTTCAGCGCGCTGGTGGCGGCGGTCAGTCCGGCCGCGCGCGAATCGGGATCCGCGCAGTCGTAGACGGTACTCACGGGCCCCATCCTGTCACGCGGGGTTCGCCCGGCTCAGCCACGGGTGGCGGTGACGAAGCGGGGGCGGTCCGCGAGGTCGCGGTGCTCGGTGGTCGCGGTGTACCCGGCGGCGGTGAAGAGCCGCGCGACCTGGGCGCCGTGCGAGTCGTCGTGCTCGACGCCGGCCGGGGCGCCTGCGCGGAGCAGGCGGGTGATGCTGGGCAGCATGGCCCGGATGACGTCCAGGCCGTCGGCGCCGCCGAACAGCGCCTGCGGTGGATCGTGTTCGGCCACTTCGGGATCGAGCTCGGCGGCGGCCGGGACGTAGGGCGGGTTGGCGACCAGGAGGTCGACGCGGCCGTTCAGCTCGGCGAGGGTGTCGGCGGCGGTGACATCGCCCGCGTACAGGGTGATCGGCGTGTCGCCCGCGGCGGCGCGGGCGTCGGCGTTGCGCCGGGCCCAGGTGAGCGCGGCGGGGTCCAGCTCGACGGCGTGCACGGCGGCGTCCGGGCGGGCGTTGGCGATGGCGAGCGCGAGCGCTCCCGAGCCGGTGCAGAGGTCGACGACGAGCGGGGCGTGCACGGACTCCAGGTGGGCGAGGGCCCAGGCGAAGAGGAGTTCGGTCTCCGGGCGCGGGACGAAGACGCCGGGGCCGACGGCCAGGTCTATCCGGCCCATCGGTGCGGTGCCGGTGAGGTGTTGCAGCGGAATGCGCCGCGCACGCTGTTCGACCAGCGCGCGGTAACGCTCGACCTGCTCGGGTTCGAGCAGCGGGGCGAGCAGCAGCCGGGAGCGCTCGACCTCGAGCACGTGCGCGGCCAACTGCTCGGCATCCGCGCGCGGGCTCGGCACACCGGTGTCGGCGAGGCGCTCAGCAGCGGCCTGGATCTCGGGGCGGAGGGGAAGGCGGCTCACGGCGTCACTCTGCCGCACCCCGGCTCGACACCCCTAAACCGGGGCGGCACCTGGGGCGAGGGGCGCGCCCGTCGGGGGCCACGACCCCGCCGAGGCCGCGCCCAGCCCCGAGGGAGCGCGCCGCACCTCGACAGGCGCGCCTCCGGCGCAAGAGCCGCGCCCGTCACAAGGGGCGGCACCTCGGCGCGAGCAGTCACGCCGCGTCGCGAGGGACGCTGCCGCGCGGAGCGCGACAGGCCCGCGGCGCCGCGGTTACTCCGCCGCCATGCGCGCTTCGCGATCCGCCTTCCCGAGGGCGTCCAGGACGGCGTCCAGCTCCCCGTCGAGGACGGCGTCCAGATTGTGCGCCTTGAAGCCGATGCGGTGATCGGTGATCCGGTTCTCCGGGAAGTTGTAGGTGCGGATCCGCTCGGAGCGGTCGACCGTGCGGATCTGCGCCGCCCGCCCGGCGGCGGATTCCTGCTCCGCCTGCTCCTCGGCCAGCGCCTGCAGCCGGGCCGCCAGCACCTGCATGGCCCGCGCCTTGTTCTGCAGCTGCGAGCGCTCGTTCTGGCAGGTCACCACGATGCCGGTGGGCAGGTGGGTGAGGCGGACCGCGGAGTCGGTGGTGTTGACGCCCTGGCCGCCCTTGCCGGACGAGCGGTAGACGTCGACCCGCAGGTCGGACTCGTCGATCTGCACCTGCTCGACCTCGTCCGGCTCCGGGTAGATCAGCACCCCGGCGGCCGAGGTGTGGATCCGGCCCTGCGACTCGGTGACCGGCACCCGCTGCACCCGGTGCACCCCGCCCTCGAACTTGAGCCGCGACCACACGCCGTCGCGTGCCGGGTCGCGGCTCTTGATGGAGAGCGTGGCGTCCTTGTATCCGCCCAGGTCGGACGGGGTGGCATCGAGCATCTCGACCCGCCAGCCGTGCCGCTCGGCGTAGCGCAGGTACATCCGGGCCAGGTCGGAGGCGAAGAGCGCGGACTCCTCGCCGCCCTCCCCCGACTTGAGTTCGAGCACCACGTCGTCGCCGTCGTGCGGGTCGCGCGGGGCGAGCAGGTCGGCGAGGGTGCGCTCCAGCTCCTCCACCTGGGCGCGCAGCTCGGGCACCTCGGCGGCGAAGGAGGCGTCGTCGGCGGCCAGCTCCTCGGCGGCCGCGAGGTCGTCGCGGGTGGCGGCCAGCTTGCGGTAGGTGCTCATGACCGGCGCCAGCTCGGCGAAGCGCTTGCCGACCCGGCGGGCGGCGCCCGGGTCGCTGTGCAGCGCCGGATCGGCGAGCTGCGTCTCCAGCCCCGCGTGCTCGGCCAGGATGTCGTCGATCGCGGACGGTTGCGTCACGGTGCTTCCTTCGTCGGTTCGGGTGCCCACAAAGCACCGACGCCCGGCCTGCTCGCGCAGGACCGGGCGTCGGCGGGAACGCTACTTGGCGTCGGCGTCGGCCTTCTTGCCTGCGCGCTTGCCGTAGCGGGCCTCGAAGCGGGCCACGCGACCACCGGTGTCGAGGATCTTCTGCTTGCCGGTGTAGAAGGGGTGGCACTGCGAGCAGACCTCGACGGTGATCTGCCCCGACTCCTTGGTGCTCTTGGTCTGGAAGGTGTTACCGCAACCGCAGACGACGGTGGTGTCGACGTAGGTGGGGTGGATTCCTGCCTTCATGGGTGTCCTCTCGAAATGGTCGCCGGGTCGCCCACTGGCGTGGACGTGAACCGGAACCGACTAGGCGGGAGCCCTGCTCGAGCGAGCAGGCGCAACAGCCGTTCAGTATGCCAGAGCAGCCGTTACGCTCCCAAAACGCCTCCGCTCGGCAGTTCATTCCCGCCGGTCGGGTAGTGCGCTACTCGGGACTTCGGCGCGAGCCGGGGCCTACGGTCGAACGGCGACGTCAGCCGCCGACACCGAAGGAGGGGCCGTGACCGTACGTGGTGCTGCCCTCGTTCTCTCGCTGCTCGCCGTCCTCGCCGCCGCAGGCGCGCTGCTGCCCCGCCCGCCCGCGGCGCCCGGCACGGCCCTTGTCACCACCGCCGCGGACTCGCCGGGCGCCGCCGCAGGGGCGGGCCACCCGGCCGCGCTGATCATCGGGTTCCTCATCGTCGGCGCCGCCCTCGTCGGTGCGCTCTTCTTCGCCCCGCTGCCCGCGGACCGCGGTCGGAGGGGGCGGAATGTGGCAGTGCTACGCGGCAGGACAGCGGACGCGTTGCTTGAACACTGCCTGCACCTCCGCGAATTTTTCCACGGAAGCGAACACCGAGCCGATCCGATTTTCGCAGGGGCTTGTTGACCGTCGAATATCCCTGCGCTGTCGAACTTCCTCGGACGGGCGGTGTGAAGCGGCGCGGCGGGCCGGGGTCCGGCCCGCCGCGTGCGCTCATTCGTCCAGCGCCCCCGGCGCGGTCTTGGAGACCTGCATCAGGAATTCCAGGTTGTTCTTGCTCTTCTTCAGCCGGTCGATCAGCAGATCGATCGCCTGGTGCGAGTCCAGGCCGGAGAGTACGCGACGCAGCTTGTGCAGCACCGCGGCCTCGTCCGGGCTGAGGAACAGGTCTTCCTTCCTGGTACCGGACGGATTCACGTCCACGGCCGGGAACACCCGCCGCTCCGCGATCTTGCGGTCGAGCTTGAGGTCGGCGTTACCCGTTCCCTTGAACTCTTCGAAGATCACCGTGTCGCCGGTGGAACCGGTCTCGACCATCGCGGTGGCGATGATGGTCAGCGAGCCGCCGTTTTCGATGTTCCGAGCCGCGCCGAGGAATCGCTTCGGCGGGTACAGCGCGGTCGAGTCGATACCGCCGGAGAGGATGCGGCCCGACGCCGGCGAGGAGTTGTTGTACGCCCGCCCGAGCCGGGTGATCGAATCGAGCAGGACGACGACGTCCTTGCCCATCTCGACCAGCCGCTTCGCCCGCTCGATGGCGAGCTCGGCAACCGAGGTGTGATCCCCCGGCGGCCGGTCGAACGTGGAGGCGATCACCTCGCCGCGCACCGTGCGCTGCATGTCGGTGACCTCTTCCGGACGCTCGTCGACCAGGACCACCATGAGGTAGCACTCCGGGTTGTTGGTCGCGATCGCATTGGCGATGTCCTGCATGATCGTGGTCTTGCCCGCCTTCGGCGGCGACACGATGAGCGCGCGCTGGCCCTTGCCGATCGGCATGATCAGGTCGATCACGCGGGTGGTCAGCTTGTTCGGCTGGGTCTCCAGCCGGAGCCGCTGGTTCGGGTAGAGCGGGGTCAGCTTGCCGAACTCGGGGCGGCGCTTGGCCGCGTCGACGTCGCCGCCGTTGACGGTGTCCAGCCGGACCAGCGGGTCGAACTTCTGCCGCTGGTTGCCCTGCTCGCCGTCGCGCGGGGCGCGCACCGCGCCGGTGATGGCGTCACCGCGGCGCAGGCCGTTCTTGCGCACCAGGTTCATCGAGACGTAGACGTCGTTCGGCCCGGCCAGGTACCCGGAGGTGCGGACGAAGGCGTAGTTGTCCAGCACGTCCAGGATCCCTGCGACCGGCTGCAGCACGTCGTCGTCGCGGAGCTCCGGCTCGCGGGCGTCGCCGACGCCGGTGCCGCCGTCGCGGTCACGGCCGCGCCGCCGCTCGCGGAAGCGCCTGCCGCGCCTGCCGCCGCGGCCCTCGTCGTCGTCGCCGCCGCGGCTGTCGTTGCCGCGATCGCCGCCACGGTTGTCGCCGCCGCGATCATTGCCGCGGTTGTCACCGCCACGGTTGTCGTTGCGGCCGTTCTGGCCCTGGTTGCGCTGCCTGCGCTCGCCCTGGTCGCCGTCGGAATCGCCGCTGTTGCCGCGGGGATCGCCCTGCGCGTCGCCGCCGGAGCGGGCCTGGTCGCGGCCGCGCCGCTGCCTGCCGCGGCCGCGCTGGCCGCTATCCCGGCCGGAGTCGTCACCGGAGTTGTCGCCGTCGGCGTTCCTGGCGTCGGAGCCGTCGCCATTGCGGTTGGCGTCGTTCCGGTTGGCGTCGCTCCTGGGAGCGTCGTTCCCCTGCGCGTCGTTCTTGGGGGCGTCGCCCCGCGACGCGTCGTTCCTGGGGGCGTCGCCCCGCGGCGCGTCGGTCTTCCCGGCGTCCGCCGCGGGCGCGGTGTTCCCCGCCGCCGCGCTCGGCGCGGGCTCGCCCTGCGCCGCCTTCGGCGCGGCATCCCGCGGCGCGTCCGTGGCGGGCGCGGCCTGGGCCGGGGCGACATCGAGCGTCGCCTGCACGGCCTTGGCGGCGCGGCTCCGGCGCGGCTCCGCGGGCGCCTCGGCCTCCGTCTTCTCGGACTTGGCCGGCTTCTCGCCGCGGGCGGGCTTCTCGGCCTTCGGCGCCGGAGCGGAGCCACCGGCCTGATTCGCCTTGATGGCGGCGATCAGATCCCCCTTGCGCATGCCTGAGGTGCCTCGGATACCGAGCTCCCCGGCCAGCGCGCGCAACTGCGGCAACAACATTCCAGTCAGCCCCGATCGTGCGACGTCGGTGTTCTCGCTCAATGTCTGCCCGGAGTCACTTTCGCGGCCGCCCGGGGAACGTGGGTTGGATTCCACCCCGGGTGTCGCGAGCAGGTCCGTATCTGTCACGGAAATCCTTTCCTTCCCTCGAGTGCCGTGTGCTGATTCGAGGGTCCGTTCCGCAGCCCGGGCACTGTGCCGAGCCGGGATTGTGCCGTATCGCCTGCCCGCCGGACCGGCGGCTCGATCATCGGGGGCGCCACCGATGGTGAAAGGTGGGAGAGATCATTCCAGTTGCAGCGGCTGCGCAGCACCTCCATGGAGTGGAGGTTCGAGGCCGGAGCCCGCTGGAGCGATTGCCCTGATGAAGCACCGGCGTCTGATGCGCACGATGTACGGACATCACCAGGATAGCTGGCCGGTGTGAAACTCGGCAAGACGGACTCGCCGTCAGCCGGCCAGCACTCCCTCGGCTATGCCCGGCTCCAGCACCCGCAGCCCGTCGGCAGCCGCGAGCTCGCGCAGTTCCTCGGGGAATCCGCTGGTCGTGAGGGCAAGGACGGTGGGGCCCGCGCCGGAGACGGTCGCCGCGATCCCGGCCTCCCGCAACCGCGCGATCCAGGCCGTCGTGAGCGGGAGCGCCGGCGCCCGCTGCCCCTGGTGCAGCCGGTCCGCGGTGGCGGGCAGCAGCAGGTCGGGGCGCTGAGTGAGCGCGACGACGGCGAGCGCCGCCCTGCTCACATTGAAGGCGGCGTCGCCGTGCGGCACCGTCTCGGGCAGCAGCCCGCGGGTGTGCGCGGTGGACGAGCGCTCCTGCGGGATGAGCACCACCGGGCGCAGCGTGGCGTGCGGCTCCAGCCGCACCGCGCGGTACGTCCGCGCGGCCGCCCCGACCTCGGCCGATTCCGTCCAGGAGACCACGATGCCGCCGAGCACGCTGGCCGCGGCATTGTCCGGGTGGCCCTCGAACTCCGAGGCCAGCTGCACCAGCCGGTCCGGGCTCACCGCGAGGGCCGGGTCGAACCGGGCCGCCAGCGCGCACCCCGCCGCCAGCCCGCCGACCACCGCGGAGGCCGAGGAGCCGAGGCCGCGGGAGTGCGGAATGGCATTGCGGCACACCACGTCGAGGCCGTCCGCCCAGACCCCGGCCGCCGCCAGCCCGCGCTCGATCGCGCGGACGACGAGATGCGAAGGGCCCCACGGCACGTCATCGGCGCCCTCGCCCTCGACCCGGACGCTCAGCCCGGTAGCCGTTGTGCGCACCTCGATCTCGTCGTAGATGCCGAGCGCCATGCCGAGCGAGTCGAAGCCGGGGCCGAGGTTGGCGGTGGAGGCCGGTACCCGGGCGGTCGCCGTGAGCTCGGCGGGCAGGGCTCCGGTCAGCACCTGGCTGTCGCGCGGGGTCACGGTCAGGCCAGCTCGAGTTCGGCCGCGACCCGGATCGGGTCGACCGGGATGGCCTGCACCTCCGGCATGCCGGAGAGCGCGGTGTCCGGGTCCTTGAGGCCGTTGCCGGTGACCGTGCAGACCACGGTGAGCCCCGGCTCCAGCCAGCCCTCGGCGCGGGCCGCGAGCAGCCCGGCGACGCCGGCCGCGGAGGCGGGCTCGACGAAGACGCCCTCGTGCGCCGCCACCAGCCGGTACGCCGCCAGGATCTCGTCGTCGGTGGCGGCCCTGAACGCGCCGCCGGACTGCTCCTTGGCCTCCACCGCGCTGTTCCAGGAGGCGGGCGCGCCGATCCGGATGGCGGTGGCGATGGTCTCCGGGTCCTGCACCGGGGCACCGTGGACCAGCGGCGCCGCGCCGGCGGCCTGCACGCCGAGCATGCGCGGCAGCCCGGCGGTGACGCCGTCGGCGTAGTACTCCCGGTACCCGCGCCAGTAGGCGGTGATATTGCCCGCGTTGCCGACCGGGAGCGCGTGCACGTCGGGTGCCCGGCCGAGCACGTCGCAGATCTCGAAGGCGGCGGTCTTCTGCCCCTCGATCCGCGCCGGGTTCACCGAGTTCACCAGCCCGACCTCGGGGAACTCCGAGGTCACCTTGCGGGCCAGCTCCAGGCAGTCGTCGAAGTTGCCCTGCACCTGGATGATCTTCGCGCCGAGCATGACGGCCTGGGCCAGCTTGCCCATGGCGATCTTGCCCTGCGGGATCAGCACCGCGCAGTGCAGCCCGGCCCTGGTGGCGTAGGCGGCGGCCGAGGCGGAGGTATTGCCGGTGGAGGCGCAGAGCACCGCCCGCTGCCCGCGGTACTTGGCATCGGTCATGGCCATGGTCATGCCGCGGTCCTTGAACGAGCCGGTCGGGTTGGCGCCCTCGACCTTCAGGTACACCTCGCACCCGGTGAGCTCGGAGAGGTGCGGAGCGGGCACCAGCGGGGTGCCGCCCTCCAGCAGGGTGACCGGCTCCCAGTCGGCCGCGCCCGCGAGCCGGTCGCGGTAGGCGGCGATCAGGCCGGGCCAGCGGGAGTGCACCCCTGCCTGCGGCGCGACGCCAGTCGTACTCATTCCTCGGTGCCTTCCAATCTCAGGACGCTGGTGACTGATGTGACGGATTCCATCTCCGCGAGTGCGGCGACGGTATCCGCGAGCGCCGACTCCACCGCGTGGTGGGTGACGACGACCAGGCGCGCGCCCTCGCCGTGCCCGCCCTGACGGACCGTCGAGATGCTCACCCCGTGCGCGGCGAATTCGCCCGCGACCTTCTCCAGGACCCCCGGCCGGTCTTCGACCTGCAGGTTCACGTGGTATCGGGTCGGCGTGTCGCCGATCGGCGCGATCGGTAGCTCAGCATAAACCGATTCGCCGGGCGCGCGACCGCCGTAGAACTTGTTCCTGGCCGCCATGACCAGGTCGCCGAGCACCGCCGACGCGGTCGGCGCGCCGCCCGCGCCCTGGCCGTAGAACATCAGCCGCCCCGCGGCCTCGGCCTCGACCACTACCGCGTTGAAGGCGCCGCTCACGGTGGCCAGCGGGTGCTTGCGCGGGATGAGCGCCGGGTAGACCCGCACCGAGACCCGCTCCTTGCCGCCGTCGGCGGGCGCGGGCTCGCCCGGCGCCTCCGGCACCCGCTCGCAGATGGCAAGCAGTTTGACGGTGCAGTGCACCGCGGAGGCGGTCTCCAGATCCTCGGCGGTGATCCGGGAGATGCCCTCCCGATACACGTCCGCGGCGGTGACCCGGGTGTGGAAGGCGAGCGTGGCCAGGATGGCGGCCTTGGCCGCGGCGTCGTACCCCTCGACGTCCGCGGTCGGGTCGGCCTCGGCGTAGCCGAGCCGGGTGGCCTCGGCCAGCGTGGCCGAGTAGTCGGCGCCGGTCTCGTCCATGGCGGAGAGGATGAAGTTGGTGGTGCCGTTCACGATGCCGACCACGCGGTTCACCCGGTCGCCCGCGAGCGACTGGATGAGCGGCCGCACCACCGGGATGGCGCCCGCCACCGCGGCCTCGAAGTAGAGGTCGGCGCGGCTGCGCTCGGCGGCGGCGGCGAGTTCGCCGGTGTAGTCGGCGAGCAGCGCCTTGTTCGCGGTGACCACCGACTTGCCCGCGTTCAGCGCGGCCAGGATGAGCCGGCGCGGCGGGTCGATTCCGCCGATCACCTCGACCACCACGTCCACGTCGTCCCGCCCGACCAGCTCGTCGGGGTCGGTGGTGAGCAGCTCCGCGGGGATACCGCGGTCCCTGGTGCTGCGCACCGCGACGCCGCGCAGCACCACCGGCGCGCCGACCCTGGCGCGCAGGTCGTCGGCGTGGTCGCGCAGGATGCGCACCACCTCCGTGCCGACATTGCCCATACCGAGCACGGCCACCCCGATCGGCCGATCGGGCCCCCACCCACCCTGCGGGACTCCGGTCATGCTTCCACCTCCGTATTGATGCGCCGGGCACCCCGCGCCGGGGCGCGGGATGCGCGGACGCGCGTCATCAGACCTCCAGCGAGAGCAGGTCCGCGATGGTCTCGCGGCGCAGCACCAGCCGCGCTTCGCCGTCGCGCACGGCGACGACGGCGGGCCGGGTCAGCTGGTTGTACCGGCTGGACATCGAGTAGCAGTAGGCGCCGGTGGCGGCGACGGCCACCAGGTCGCCGGGGCCCGCGTCGGCGGGCATCCAGGTGTCGCGGATGACGATATCGCCGCTCTCGCAGTGCTTTCCGACCACCCGGGCGACCACCGCGGGCGCCTCGGAGGAGCGCGAGACCAGCCGGCAGTCGTAATCGGCCTGGTAGAGCGCGGGGCGGATATTGTCGCTCATGCCGCCGTCCACACTCACGTAGCGCCTGCGCTGCCCGCCCTCCAGCGAGACGTCCTTGATCGTCCCGACCTCGTAGAGCGTGACGGTGCCCGGCCCGGCGATGGCGCGGCCCGGCTCCACCGCGATGGTGGGCACCGCGAGCCCGGCGCGTGCCGCCTCGGCCACCACCAGCTCGCGCAGCTTGGCCGCGAACTCCGGCAGCGGCGGCGGGTTGTCGGTCGGCAGGTAGGAGATGCCGAGGCCGCCGCCGAGGTCGAGCGTCGCGATCTGCGCGGTGCGCTCGGCGCCGAACTTGTCCACCGCGTCCCTGAGCAGCCCGAGCATGCGGCGCGCGGCGATCTCGAAGCCGTCGATCTCGAAGATCTGCGAGCCGATGTGGCTGTGCAGCCCGACCAGCCGCAGGTTGTCCGCCTCGAAGACCAGGGCCAGCGCCTCCATGGCGTCGCCGCCGGCGATCGAGAAGCCGAACTTCTGGTCCTCGTGCGCGGTCGAGATGTACTCGTGGGTGTGCGCCTCCACGCCGACGGTGACCCGGACCAGCACGTCCTGCACGGTGCCCGCGCGGCCGGCGGCCGCATCCAGCCGCTCGATCTCGATCAGCGAGTCGACCACCACGTGCCCGACCCCGGCGGCGACCGCCTGCTCCAGCTCGGCGACGGATTTGTTGTTGCCGTGCAACGCGATCCGGTGCGCCGGGAAGCCCGCGTGCAGCGCGATGGCCAGCTCGCCGCCGGAGCAGACGTCGAGCGAGAGCCCCTCGTCCCGGATCCAGCGCGCGATCTCGCCGCAGAGGAACGCCTTGGAGGCGTAGTGCACCCGCGCGTCCGGGCCGAAGGCGCGCACCATGTCGCGGCAGCGGGAGCGGAAGTCGTCCTCGTCCACCACGAAGAGCGGGGTGCCGAATTCCCGGGCCAGCGCGTCCACCCGGACCCCGGCGAGAGTGACGACGCCGTCCGCGCCGCGCTCGGCGTTGCGCGGCCAGACGTGCTCCGGCAGGTCGATCATGGCGCTCGCGGCGGCCGGGCGCTCCGGCAGGTTCGGCGAGTTCGGGATCTCGGCGGCGTGCCGTGGCCCGGCGGGGTGGGCGCTCATCGTTGGTCCTTCCTGGCCGCGCGGTGCGCGCCGGCGATGGGGGTGCTCACATCCGCTCCGGTGCGGTGACGCCGAGCAGCCCGAGGCCGTTGGCGAGCACCTGCCTGGTCGCGTTCACCAGCACGAGCCGCGCCGCGTTGGTCGGCGAGACCGGCTCGTCACCGAGCGGGAGCACCCGCAGGGTCTTGTTGGTCTGGAACCGGTGGTAGGCGCCGGCCAGCTCCTCCAGGTAGCGGGCGACGCGGTGCGGCTCGCGCAGCCCGGCCGCGGCGCCGAGCACCCGGGGAAACTCGCCGAGGGTGCGGATCAGCTCGCCCTCCTCGTCGGCGGCGAGCAGCGCCAGGTCGGGCGCGACCGCGTCGAAGCCGAACTCCGCCGCGTTGCGCCCGATCGAGGCGGTGCGGGCGTGTGCGTACTGCACGTAGTACACCGGGTTCTCGGTGCTCTGGCTGGTCCACAGGTTCAGGTCGATATCGATGCTGGAGTTCACCGAGCTGCGCACCAGCGAGTACCTGGCGGCGTCGACGCCGATCGCCTCGACCAGGTCGTCGAGGGTGACGACGGTGCCCGCCCGCTTGCTCATCTTCACGGCCTGGCCGTCGCGCACCAGGTTCACCATCTGGCCGATCAGCACCTCGACGGTGGCCGGGTCGTCGCCGAACGCCGCCGCGGCCGCCTTCAGCCTGCCGATGTAGCCGTGGTGGTCCGCGCCGAGCATGTAGATGCACAGGTCGAAGCCGCGGGCCCGCTTGTCCTGGAAGTACGCGATATCGCCGGCGATGTAGGCGGAGGTGCCGTCGCTCTTGATGACCACGCGGTCCTGGTCGTCGCCGTACGCGGAGCTGGCGATCCACCAGGCGCCGTCCTTCTCGTACAGGTCGCCGGAGTTCTTCAGCGTCTGCACCGCGCGCTCCACCGCCCCGGAGGCGAAGAGCGAGGACTCGTTGAAGTAGACGTCGAAGTCGGTGCCGAAGTCGTGCAGGGCCTGCTTGATCTGCGCGAACATCAGCTCGACGCCCTCGCGCCGGAACAGCTCGAGGCGTTCCCGCTCGGGCAGCTCGGCGGCGCCCGGGTGCGCGGCGGTGATCCGCTCGGCGATCTCGCCGATGTAGGCGCCGGCGTAGCCGTTCTCCGGGGTCGGGGCGCCGGTGGCGGCGGCGACCAGGGACTGCGCGAAGCGGTCGATCTGCGCGCCGTTGTCGTTGAAGTAGTACTCACGGGTGACGTCGGCGCCCTGCGCGGCCAGGATCCGGCCCAGCGCGTCGCCGACCGCGGCCCAGCGGGTGCCACCGAGATGGACCGGGCCGGTCGGGTTCGCGGAGACGAACTCCAGGTTGATCCTGGTGCCGGCGAGGGCCTGCGCGGTGCCGTAGCCGGTACCCGCGGCGAGCACCTGCTCGAGGATGGCGCCCTGCGCGGAAGCGGCCAGCCGGATGTTCAGGAAGCCCGGCCCGGCGACCTCGGCCGACGCCACCCCGTCGGCCGCGGAAAGCGCCTCTGCCAGCCACGATGCCAGGTCGCGGGGGGCTACCCCGGCCGGCTTCCCGACGCGCATCGCCAGATTCGTGGCATAGTCGCCGTGGTCGGGATTACGGGGACGCTCCACGGTGACCTCGTCGGGCAGCACAGCGGGATCGAGCCCGCGTTCGACGAGCACCTTCGCCGCGGTACCGCGAAGGAGATCTGCAAGGTCAGCTGGAGTCACGAGTCTCTATCCTATGGTCTCGGCGGGTGTGCACCGCAGGTGGGCACCGCGCGGCCACGCCCCATCCGTCACGTCGAAAGAAGCGCAGCGAGCGATGCCGAGTAGTAACGCCCCGAGGTCGTCCGGTGGTTCCAAGTCGGCGAAAGCCGTCCGCGCCGCCGGAAAGGTCGCGCCGTCCGGCAAGGGCGGTGACCGCAAGGGCGGCGGCCTGCAGAGACGACAGATCCCCTGGATGACGATCGGCGCGGCCGCGGTCATTGTCGCACTAGTCGGCGCGCTCGCCTACTACCTGGTCCCCAAGTACCAGGAGCAGGCCGAGCTCGATCGATTCACCCCGAGCGCCGAGCGGCAGGACCCGTCGGACCAGATCGACGGCGTGGTGAAGCAGGAGTACCCGGCCGGGCTGCACATCGGCCCCACCCAGCGCGTCGCCTACGACAGGACACCGGCCTTCGGCGGCCCGCACGATTCGTCCTGGGCCACCTGCACCGGCGTCGTCTACGACGAGGCCATCCGCACCGAGAACGCGGTGCACTCGCTGGAGCACGGCGCGGTCTGGATCGCCTACAACCCCGACCGGGTGGACAGCGCGGGCGTCGAGACCCTGGCGGCCAAGGTCGAGGGCAAGCCGTACACCCTGATGTCCCCCTTCCCCGGCCTCGACTCCGCGATCTCGCTGCAGTCCTGGGGCCACCAGCTCAAGGTGGACAGCGTCGACGACAAGCGGATCAATCAGTTCATCACCGCGCTGCGGCTGAACAACTACACCTACCCCGAGGTCGGCGCGGACTGCTCGACCATCGCCTTCGACACCGACAACCCGCCGCCCTTCGACGCCACCCCGCCCGGCCCCGACGCGGTACCCATGGACGGTGCCGGGTTGACCCCCGATCAGGGTGAGCTGGGCGGGCTGCCCGGCGGTATTCCCGGGCTGCCCGGGATGCCGGGTAACGAGTTCCCGGTGCCGGGTACGCCCGGCGTGCCGCAGTGAGCGGGGACGTCGCCACCGAGGAACGCCCGGTTTCGCCGGCGGGCCAGTTCCAGCGCCAGCGCACCGCGCTGCTGGTGTTCGGCGTGCTCGGCGCGATGCTCATCGGCTTCGCGCTGGGCGCGCTGGCCCGGCTGCCCATCGACGGCGCCCGCCAGCCCGATCCAGGGCCGGTGGATGTCGGGTTCCTCCAGGACATGTCCGCGCACCACGCGCAGGCGGTGGAGATGGCCGGGGTGCTCTTGGTGCGCAGCACGGACACCGATGTGCGGCGGCTCGCCTACGACATCCTCACCACCCAGCAGAACCAGGTAGGGCGGATGCAGGGCTGGTTGCAGCTGTGGAACGAGCCCGCGCAGAGCATCGACGGGCACATGGGGTGGATGAGTTCGACCGAAGGCGGGCACGCGCACGGCGGTTCGTCTTCCCCGGCCTCTCCGGTCCAAGTGATGCCCGGCATGGCGTCCCAGGAAGAGCTCGCCACCCTGCGCCAGGCGGTCGGCCCCGGTCTCGACACGTTGTTTCTCCAGCTCATGCTCCGGCACCACCAGGGCGGGCTGGAGATGATCCGCTACGCCGCCGACCACGCCGAGACCACGCCGGTCCGCAGCCTGGCCGGAACCATGGTGCAGACCCAGCAGGGCGAATCCCAGCTCATGAGCGGCATGCTCGCCGCCCGCGGCGCGGAACCACTGCCCCTCAACTGACGTTTTGGTGGGGCGGCGAGCCATGCGTTACGCTTCATCCCGCTATCCCGCCCTCGTAGCTCAGGGGATAGAGCGTCTGCCTCCGGAGCAGAAGGCCGCAGGTTCGAATCCTGCCGAGGGCACCGACACCCGGGCCTTGACCAGCAGTGATGCCGGTCAAGGCCCGTTCTCGTCAACCTCATCGCCGCCTGCCTCGACGGCTGCGAGTACCGCGCCTAGCCTGGTTGCATGGCCGAATTGGGGGAACTGGTCCGCTCGGTTCGCAAGCGCCGAGCACTGACGCAACAAGAGCTTGCCGACCTTTCCGGAGTGAGCCTCGCTCGTATCAGGCAACTCGAGACAGGTGGTCATCAGGGGGTGCGCCTCGCCACGCTGCGGAAACTCGCTGTTGCCCTGCGCGTGCGTACGTCGGTGCTGCAACCGGGCGGTTCTACCGATGCCGAGCACGCCAGTCCCGCCACTGCTGATATCTGGGAGCCTGTGAGGCGCGCTCTGGTCGCTCCTGACAACCCTCGCCGCGACGACGAACAGCCGCCCAGTGCTGATGTGGAGGGGTCCCTGGCTGCCCTGGCAGCGCTCGATGAAGCTCACCGTTACGCCGACGTCGCCGCCATGCTGCCCGATCTGATCGCCGACGCCAACACGCTGGGAGACGAGGGACGGGAGATCCGGGCGCGGGTGTTGCGGTTCACGGCGCATTCCCTGGTGCAAAATCGGCAGTTCGATACGGCGGCGCTCACCGTGGACCGGGCTGTGGACGCTGCGGCCGACCCGGAGACGGTTATGGGTGCGATCAACGCACTGATCTGGTCACATCTACGACAGGGAAACCTCGACGCGGCACGCCGACTCGCGGAGCACTGGGCTGATGAGGTCGAGCCGCAGCGGTTTTCGCGCGCGACCCCGAAGGAGTTGGCGCGCTGGGGCAAGCTCTACCTTTACATCGCGAACGTCGCGGTCCGGGACAATTCGCCGGGTGCGACGGACGATGCGCTTTCCGTAGCACGCGCCGCTGCTGTGCGGATCGGCCGGGAGGCCGTGTTCGAGCGTCTGCCGCTCCGTGCTTTCGGACCCGTCTCGGTGGCTCACGCAGCCGTGGAGAGCGCTGTCATCGCCGAGGAGCCGACTCGGGCGCTAGCGATTGCAGAAAGACTCCCGCAAGCCATCCCGGCTGCGAACGTTGCCGCTCGTCTTCGGCACCGGCTCGACGTAGCCAACGCACATGCCCAGTTGCGCCAGTGGCCCGAAGCGATGGGCACCCTCGCCGAACTCCGCACCGCCGCGCCGGAGTGGCTGACTCAGCAGCGCTACGCCCGTGACATCGTGCAGACCGTGGTTTCGGAACGCCGGACCCTCACGCCGGACATGCGGGAGTTGGCCGACTTCGTGAACTTGGAATACTAAGCAGCACAAGCATTCTCGTCACTTCTTAACGGTTCGCGGGCAACGCGCCTTGTACCGCCATATCGAAGATCACTGCCGCGCTGACAGCGTCTGCCTCGGCCTCGCCGCCGGGTGAGCCCCACAGACAAGCGAACCCGCACACCTCCCCAGTTTGGCTGTATCCCCGGCGGCGGGTGCCTACCACGTAGCCCCAGTGTGGAGAGGCGCACCCCGTGCTCAGCGAGCCAATGACGTTGCTGCTCATGACCATTGCGATAGCCCTGCCCGCCGGCGTGACCCTCGCCCTGTGTCTCGTTCCCTACCCCACACAGCAGCACGAAGACGAGCAGCAGGAGCCGCCGCCATGCCGAGTGCGCGCCCGCGTCAGGTCGAGTTGCCGTGAACCGGCGGTCTCAACTCGGCCTGACACGCGTAACCACTGTTTCCTGCGCCTGTGGCAGTCCCACACATCAACCGATTCCGCGCCGAGATCGCGACCCGGCCCGGCCTGATCGTCACCGTCCTGTACCAGGCCAGTGGCCTCGCCATCGGCGCGAGAGTGCGGGGGTAGAGTCGCGCCATGCCGCCGAGTTCGCGCACCATCCGGATCGCCACCCGATCCTCACCGATGGCTCTGGCCCAGGCCGAGAACATCGCCGCGGGCCTCGCCGGGCTCGGCGTGGTCACCGAGCTGGTGAAGGTCACCTCCGCCGGCGACCGCTGGATGGGCGACTTGTCCAAACTCGGCGGCAAGGGCGCGTTCGTCAAGGAGATCGACGACGCCCTGCTGCGCGGCGACGCCGACCTGGCTGTTCACTGCCTCAAGGACATTCCTGGCGACATCCCGATCACCGCCGGACTCGCGTTCGGCGGATACCCCGCCCGCGAAGACGTCCACGACGCCATCATCACTCGCGACGGCAGGCCCCTCGCCGAACAACCCGACGGTTCGGTGGTCGGCACCAGCTCGGTCCGCCGTGCCGCGCAGCTGCGGCTGCACTACCCGCACCTGGACGTGAAACCGTTGCGTGGCAACGTCAACACCCGTATGGCCAGGCTCGACGAAGGTCACGTCGACATTCTCATCGCGGCCGTGTCCGGGCTGGTCCGGGTCGGACACCAGGACCGCATCACCGAGACCCTGCCCATCGACACCATGTGCCCGCCGATCGGCGCGGGGATCATCGCGCTCGTCGCGCGGTCCGACGACACCGAACTCCTCGACCTCGCCGCGGCCCTGGACGACCCGGAGACCCACCGCCAAGCCGACGCCGAGCGCGCGATGCTCCACGCCCTGCAGGGGCACTGCAATTCACCGATCGCCGGAGTGGCAACCACCGACGTGACGGGGCGGCTCTCGTTGCACGGCAGAGTGTTCAGCCTCGACGGCACCCAATGGCTCGACTCGCACCACTGGGGTGTCCCCGAAGACCCCTCCGCGCTTGGATTCTTCGTCGGCTCCGACCTCCTGCGTCAAGGCGCACGCGCCATCATCAACGCGATCCCGCACTGATCGAACGCGCAGCACACGGCAGCGGTTGCACTGCTGGATTACCACAGTGCGGTCGGGGCCATCGTTCTGCTGGAGACGTGCTCTCGAACCAGGCGCCTACGACTTCCGCGAGAACCGCCCCTGGTCGTACTCATCGCGAATCTCGCGCACCACGTCGGCTCCTGACGGCGCTTCCGCACTGGTGATCCCCCACCTTCGCTTATTCTTCCGCAGTTCCTCGTCCCATTCGGCGATCACTCGCCGCCGTATGAGTTCATCCATGTCGACCAGCATGCACTGATGGGGGCGGCAGCCGGGGCGACGCGGTCGGCCTGGGCGATATCGGAGCGGAATCCGGAGGTGTTCGAGCCCGCACGGGCGGCGTTTCTGGAGGTGACGCGGATTACCGAACCGGCGCCTCGCGGCGCCTGACGGGCGGCCCGCGGTAGCGGGCGGATCGAGTGCGGCTGCCGTAGGCTGCGGGGACAGCCGGGTTGGAGGACGCTATGAGCTATCCGCCGTATGGGTCGCAGCCGGATCCGAATCAGGGGTGGGGGCCGCAGTCCGGGTATCCGCCGGGTGGGTATGGGCCGGATCAGGGGCAGCCCGGGTACGGGCAGCAGCCTGGTCACGGATCGAATCCGGGCAACATGCCGCCTGGGTACGGGCAGAATCCCGGCTATCAGCAGCCCGGCTATGGCCAGAATCCTGGGAACGCGCAGCCTGGCTATGGCCAGAGTCCCGGGAACGCGCAGCCTGGCTATGGGCAGAATCCCGGGAACGCGCAGCCCGGGTACGGGGCGAATCCGCAGCAGGGTTACGGGCAGCAGCCGAGTTATGGGCAGCAATGGGGACAGCAGCCCGGTTATCCGCCGCCTCGGAAGAAGCGGACCGGGCTGATTGTCGCCCTTGTGGTCCTTCTCGTGGTCATCCTCGGCGGCATCACCGCGGGCATCGTGCTGACCGCCCAGGGCAGAACACCCCTCGCCTCGGACGAGAAGCAGATCGAGGTGGCGATCCGCGATTTCTACGAAACCCTCGGCGAGGACGGTTTCGCGGCCGCCGCGGCGACGGCGTGCAGCGGGGATCGGGCCGAGTTCGAGGCGCTGAGCGAGGAGCAGAAGCAGGAGTTCGACCAGACGCAGGTGTCGGTGGTGATCAACGAGATCAAGGACATCGTCATTACCGGGGATCGGGCTACGGCGACCATTTCCGGGCGGATGACGTTGACGCTGCCGGGTGAGAGCCCGGACACCGATACCGACACCGAGGAGCACGTCAAGAAGGAAGACGGCACGTGGAAGGTCTGCTCGGCGGAGGATCAGGCCTGATGGCAGGGTGCGGAAACGCACCCTGCCGGAAAGAGCGAGCGGCGGGAATCGAACCCGCGTAAACGGCTTTGCAGACCGTTGCCTCAACCACTCAGCCACGCCCGCGTGACTGGAGTAGATCCTGCGGCATCGCGGCAGCCGGGAACACGGTTGCACTCAGGCTGATTGGAAGGGGGCGCCGATATGATCTCTGCATGTCCCGCCCACGCCCGCTGCCGCAGGATCCCATCGCGGAGGCGCACCGCCAGTGGACGGCGCACGGCTGGGGGGAGGTCGCCGACGGGATGGCGGCGGTGACGTCGCTGGTCAGGGCGCAGCAGATCGTGATGGCGCGGGTGGACGAGGCGCTCAAACCGAGTGGCCTCACCTTCTCCCGGTACGAGCTGCTCCAGCTGCTGAGCTTCAGCCGCACGGGGGCGATGCCGATGGCGAAGGCGAGTGAGCGGTTGCAGGTGCATCCGACCAGCGTCACCAATACCGTCGACCGGCTGGAGGCGGCGGGGCTGGTGCTGCGGGTGCCGCATCCGAGTGATCGCCGGGCCATCCTGATCGAGATCACCGAGGCGGGGCGCGCGCTGGTCGCGGCAGCCACCGAGGCGCTCAACAGCAATGTCTTCGCCTTGCCCGGGCTGGCGCCGGATCGGGTGCAGACGCTGCTCGAACTGCTCGCGGAGTTCCGGCGGGCGGCGGGCGACTTCGACGCGGGCGAGGACCCGGCACACTGGGCGCCGGCCCGCGATCGGGTCCGCACTCCGGACTGACGGCGGGCCGGGAGCGAACCGATACCGGCCTGAGCTTGGCACCGTGCCGGAAAAGGTTCACCATGAACGACATGGTGCTGGTGCTGGGGGTATCGGCGGGTGCCGGCGGCGCCCGCGCGGTACTGACGCATTCGGATCAGCCGCACCTGCCGCCGATCGATCGCTGCCACGTGCCCGGCACCCCGGACAATGTCGAGGCGGCCGTCTTCGAGGCGGTGCGGCTGATGCGCGCGGCCGCGAGCGCGCGGGACGAGCTGATCACCGGGACGGCGGTCACCTGTCGCTGCGCGCCGCACGCCGACACGGTGCGCGCGGCGGCGGGCATCGAGCGGGTCACCATCGTGGACGAGCCGCTGGCCCAGCTGCGCTACCTGCGCTTCTCCGGGCAGGTCAGCGACGACGCGCCGGTGCTCCTCTACGACCTCGGCAGCTCGGGGCTCACCCTGACGCACGCCGACACCGGCACCGAGACGGTGCTGGAGAGCCTGCACAGCGCCGCGGTGAGCGGTGACCGCTACGACACGCTGCTGCGGCAGCGGCTCGCGGAGGACGGCGTGCTGCCCGACGAGGACGCTGTCCGGCAGCACCGGGAGGCGCTGAGCCGGGCCAAGGTGATCACCGCCAGCGATCCGGATACCGGCGGCCGCGCCGTCATCACCCGCAGCGACCTGGCCGAGCTGTGCTCGCAGAGCGTGCGCCGCTCGGCGACGCTGGTCCGCAGGTTGGTGGACGATGCCGAGGAGCCGCCGTACGCGCTGGTGCTGCTCGGCGGGTGCGCCCGCAATCCGGAGATGCGCGCCGAGCTGGCCGGGCTGGTCGATCTGCCGCTGATCTACGACCCGGAGCCGGAGTACGTCTCCGCGCGCGGGGCGGTGCTGGTCGCCGCCGGGCACCGGGGCGGTGAGGTGCGGATGCGGCACCGCCGGGTCGGCGCGGCACTGGCCGCGCTGCCCGCCAAGGCCGCGGCTGCCAGGGAGGCGGCCAGGCAGGCGGGGCCCGAGCACCGCGGCAACCGGCGCGCTGTGCTCGCCGCAGCCGGCGTCACCGTCGTGCTGGGCGCCACCGTCGCCGGGCTGCTCATCTTCGACCGGGACTCCCCCGCTCCCGTCGCACCGCCCGCCACCGTTGAGGTGGCCGACCTCCCGACCACCACCCCGGGCTGAACCCGCCGACGGCGCGGCACGACACCGGACTGCCACCCCGCGCCCACCCCCGCTGAACCTGCTTGCCCCGGGGGAACGACGACGCGGGACTGCCACCGCCGGAACCCGCGGGCCCGGCCCGGAAAGACAACGTGCCCCGGCCCGAACCCGGACCGGGGCACGCGAAGCGAAAAGCTCAGCGATTCACGAACTTCGGCTTCCGCTTCTCGGTGAAGGCACTCATGCCCTCCTTCTGATCCTCCAGCGCGAACAGCGAGTGGAACACCCGCCGCTCGAACCGCAGCCCCTCGGCGAGCGTCGTCTCGAACGACCGATTCACCGACTCCTTGGCGATCATGGCCACCGGCAGCGACACCGACGCGATCGTCTGCGCCACCTCCAGCGCGGTATCGAGCAACTCGGCGGCCGGGACAACCCGGGCGACCAGCCCGGCCCGCTCGGCCTCCTCGGCGCCCATGTTGCGCCCGGTGAGCACCAGATCCATCGCCTTGGCCTTGCCGATGGCCCTGGTCAGCCGCTGCGACCCGCCGATACCGGGAATCACCCCGAGCTTGATCTCCGGCTGCCCGAACTTGGCGGTGTCGGCGGCGAGCAGGATGTCGCAGATCATGGCCAGCTCGCAACCGCCGCCGAGCGCGTACCCCGCCACCGCGGCGATGGTCGGCTTGCGGAACTGCGCGAGCCGCTCCCACTTGGCGAAGTAGTCGTCCAGGAACATGTCCATGTACGACCTGGGCTGCATCTCCTTGATGTCGGCGCCGGCCGCGAAGGCCTTCTCCGACCCGGTGATCACGATGGCGCCGACCTCGTCGTCGCGCTCCAGCTCGTCCAGCGCGGCGAGGACGTCGTCGAGCACCTGCGAGTTCAGCGCGTTCAGCGCCTTGGGCCGATTCAGCGTGATCCAGCCGACGACACCGGTCTCCGCGGTGCCCTTGCGCTCCAGCAGGATCGTCTCGAAATCGGTCACTCGGGGGCCTCCTGGTTCGAGCGGTCACGGATGTCGGTGACGATAGCGGAGAAATCCCGCGCCGCATCCGCCTGGTTGAAGCGGGTGTAGATCTGCGCGGCCAGCGTGCCGAGCTGCCCGTCGACCCCGTTGTCCCGCAGTGCGTTCGCGGCGAGGCCGAGGTCCTTGGTCATGAGCGCGGTGGCGAAGCCGGGCTTGTAGTCGTTGTTCGCGGGGCTGGTCGGCACCGGCCCCGGCACCGGGCAGTAGGTGGTGAGCGACCAGCTCTGGCCGGACGCCGTGGAGACCACGTCGTAGAAGGACTGGTGGCTCAGCCCCAGCTTCTCACCGAGCACGAGCGCCTCGGAGAGCGCGACCATGGAGACCCCGAGCAGCATGTTGTTGCAGATCTTGGCGGCCTGGCCGACGCCGGCGCCGCCGCAGTGCACCACCTTGCCGCCCATGACCTCCAGCACCGGGAGCCCGGCCGCGAAATCCGCCTCCGCGCCGCCGACCATGAAGGTCAGCGTGCCTGCGGCGGCACCGGCGACGCCGCCGGAGACCGGGGCGTCCAGGGCCCGGTGCCCGGCCGCCACCGCGCGCTCAGCGGCGGTCTTGGCATCCGCGACGTCGATGGTGGAGCAGTCGATGAAGAGGGTGTCCGGTTCGGCGGCGGGCAGGATGTCGCCGTAGACGTCGAGCACCAGCTTGCCGTTGGGCAGCATGGTGATCACCACCTCGCGCCCGGCCACCGCCTCGGTGGCGGTCGGCACCACGGTGGCGCCGTCGGCGCGGGCCTGCTCCTGGGCGGCGGGCACCGGGTCGAAGGCGAGCACATCGTGGCCCGCCTTCACCAGGTTGGCGGCCATCGGCGCACCCATGTGGCCGAGACCGAGGAATCCGATCTTCACTGTTCGTCCTCCGATGTGGTGAGCCCGAGCTCCCGATCGCCGAGCTCGGCGAAGTACTCCGCCACCAGCCCGTCGGTGACCTCGGCCAGGGTGGCCGGCTGCCATTGCGGATTGCGGTCCTTGTCGACGACCTGCGCCCGGATGCCCTCGACCAGGTCGTGCGAGGCGAGCGAGGCGATGGAGACGCGGTACTCCTCGTTCAGCACCGCCTCCAGGTTCGGCAGCTCGCGGGCGCGGCGCAGCGAGCGCAGCGTGACCTTGAGCGCCACCGGCGACTTGCCGAGGATGTCCGCGGCGGCGGCCTTCGCCTCCGGCGCGTCGCCCGCCTGCAGCCTGGCCACGATCTCCTCGACGGTGTCCGCGCTGTAGGCGGCATCGATCCAGGAGCGCTGCGCGGCCAGCGCCGACTCCGGCGCGGCGGTGGCGAACTTCGCGATGGCGTCGTCGGCGCTCTCGGTGCGCAGGGTGTCCAGCAGCGCCGGGATCTGCTCGGATGGCACGTAGTAATCCGCGAAGCCCGCCGCGATGGCATCGCCCGCGGTCATCCGCGCGGTGGTGAGCGCGACGTGCGCGCCCAGCTCACCCGGCGCGCGGGAGAGCAGGTAGGTGCCGCCGACGTCGGGGATGAAGCCGATCCCGACCTCCGGCATGCCGATCTTCGACCGCTCGGTGACGATGCGGTGGCTGCCGTGCCCGGAGAGCCCGACGCCGCCGCCCATCACGATGCCGTCCATGACCACGACGTACGGCTTCGCGTACCTGCCGATGAGCGCGTTCAGGATGTACTCGTCGCGCCAGAACGTGCCGGTGGCCGAGTCCGCAGCGGCGGCGCCGGTCGCGCGGCCCAGCTCCTTGGCGTCGGAGTGGATGGCGACGATATCGCCGCCCGCGCAGAGGCCACGCTCCCCCGCCCCGGTGACGACGACGGTGCGCACCGCGTCGTCGTCGGCCCACTCGCGCAGCGCGTCGGTGATGGCGAGCGCCATCTCGTGATTCAGCGCGTTGATGGCCTTCGGCCGATTCAGCGTGATCAGCCCGAGGCCGTCCCGCCGCTCGATCAGGACCTCCGGCTCAGTCGTTCCGCTCATGCTCCGCCCTTCCCGGCAGGAGCGCGGGCCAGCCGTAGCTCATGCCACTCCTACCACCGCGCGGGCGACGACCACCCGCATGATCTCGTTGGTGCCCTCGAGAATCTGGTGCACGCGCAGGTCGCGCACGATCTTCTCGACTCCGTACTCGGCCAGGTAGCCATAGCCACCGTGCAACTGCAGCGCCTTGTTCGCAACCTCGAACCCGGCATCGGTGGCGAACCGCTTGGCCATGGCGCACAACTCCACCTTGTCGGGGGCGTCCGCGTCCAGCGCGGCCGCGGCCCGCCAGAGCAGGGTGCGGGCGGCCTCCAGCTCGGTGCGCATATCGGCGAGGTCGAACTGCAGCGCCTGGTTCTTCAGCAGCGGCTGGCCGAATGCCTGGCGCTCGGCCAGGTAGGGCACGGTCCGGTCGAGCGCGGCCTGGGCCCCGCCGACCGAGCAGGCGGCGATATTGATCCGCCCGCCGTTCAGCCCGTTCATGGCGATCCGGAAGCCGTCGCCCTCGTTACCGAGCAGGTTGGCGGCGGGCACGCGCGCGTTCTCGAAGATGACCTGCCTGGTCGGCTGGGCGTTCCAGCCCATCTTCTTCTCGTTGGCGCCGAAGGAGAGCCCCGGCGTGTCGGCCGCCACGACGAAGGCCGAGATGCCGCCCGCGCCGGGCGCGCCGGTGCGGGCCATCACCACGTAGACGTCGGTCGAGCCGGCGCCGGAGATGAACTGCTTGGAGCCGTTGACGATGTAGTCGTCGCCGTCGCGCACCGCCTTGGTGCTCAGCGCCGCCGCGTCCGAGCCGACGCCTGGCTCGGTCAGGGCGTAGCTGGCCAGCAGCTGCATCGAGGTGAGCCCGGGCAACCAGCGCTTGCGCTGCTCGTCGTCGCCGTAGCGGTCCACCATCCAGGTCGCCATGTTGTGGATGGAGATGTAGGCGGCGATGGCCGGGCAGCCGGTGGCCAGCTGCTCGAAGATGCGCACCGCGTCCAGCCTGCGCAGCCCGGAGCCGCCGTGCTCCTCGCCCGCGTAGATGCCGCCGAGCCCGAGCGGGCCCGCCTTGCGCAGCACATCGATGGGGAAGTGCTTGCGCTCGTCCCAGTCCAGCGCGTTCGGCGCGAGGAATTCGTCGGCGAACTCGCGAGCCGTGTCCCGGATCGCGCGCTCGTCCTCGTCCAGGTCGAACATTGTCATTCCATCGTGGGGATGACGAAGGCGTTGGACGCGGAGCCCGCGGAGCGTCCCGGGGACGCTGCTCGACTTCCGCCCTCGGGCCAGCGCTGGGTGACGGTCTTGGTCTTGGTGTAGAAGCGGATCGAGTCGGGACCGTGCTGGTTCAGGTCGCCGAAGCCGGAGCGCTTCCAGCCGCCGAAGGTGTAGTAGGCGATCGGCACCGGGATCGGCACATTGATGCCGACCATGCCGACCTGCACCCGGGCCGCGAAATCGCGGGCGGTGTCGCCGTCGCGGGTGAAGATGGCGACGCCGTTGCCGTATTCGTGCTCGTTGGCCAGCCGCAGCCCCTCCTCGTAGTCCTTGGCGCGGACCACGGTGAGCACGGGGCCGAAGATCTCCTCCTTGTAGATGCGCATCTCGGAGGTGACCTTGTCGAAGAGCGTCGCGCCGACGAAGTAGCCGTCCTCGGCGCCCTCGACCACCAGCCCGCGGCCGTCGACCACCAGCTCGGCGCCCTCCTCGATGCCGATGTCGATGTACTTCTTCACCCGGTCGACACCGTCCCGGCCGACCAGCGGCCCGTAGTCGGCGCCCGGGTCGTCGGACTTGCCGACATTGAGCTTGTGCACCCGCTCGGTGAGCTTCTCCAGCAGCCGGTCCGCGGTCTCCGCGCCGACCGGCACCGCCACCGAGATGGCCATGCAGCGCTCGCCCGCGGAGCCGTAGCCCGCGCCGATCAGCTGGTCGGCGACATCGTCGAGGTCGGCGTCGGGCATCACGATGGCGTGGTTCTTGGCGCCGCCGAAGCACTGCGCACGCTTGCCGTTGGCGGTCGCGGTCTCGTAGATGTACTGCGCGATCGGGGTGGAGCCGACGAAGCCGACCGCCTTGATCCGCGGGTCGTGCAGGAGCGTGTCGACGGCGGTCTTGTCGCCGTTGACCACATTGAAGATGCCCGGCGGCAGCCCGGCCTCCAGGAACAGCTCGGCGAGGCGCAGCGGCACCGACGGGTCGCGCTCGGAGGGCTTGAGCACGAAGGCATTGCCGCAGGCGATGGCGGGACCGGCCTTCCAGAGCGGGATCATGGCCGGGAAGTTGAACGGCGTGATGCCCGCGACCACGCCGAGCGGCTGGCGCATGGAGTAGACGTCGATGCCGGTGCCCGCGCTGTCGGTGTACTCGCCCTTGAGCAGGTGCGGAATGCCGACGGCGAACTCGATCACCTCGAGCCCGCGCTGAATGTCGCCCTTGGCGTCCGGGATGGTCTTGCCGTGCTCGGAGCTGAGCAGCGCGGCCAGGCTGTCCATCTCGTCCTGCACCAGGGTGAGGAACTTCATCAGCACCCGCGCGCGGCGCTGCGGGTTGGTGGCCGCCCAGGCCGCCTGCGCCGCCTCCGCGTTGGCGATGACCTCCTCGACCTCGGACTTGCTGGCCAGCGGGACCCTGGCCTGCACCTGCCCCAGGTTGGGGTCGTACACGTCGGCGAAATTGCCGGAGGTGCCTGCGACGTGCCGGCCTCCGACGAAGTGGGTGAGTTCGCGAGCCATGCCCAGTCCTGTTCTCTCGGGGAGTTCTACGGGCATCCTATAGTTGGACGTCCAAGTAATTACCGGTGGGGTACCGAATGTGACCCACCACACCATTATCCTCCCGCTCAGCCGAGCGCGGTGGCGATCGTGCCGAGCAGAGTGCGGCGGGCGGCCAGGCACTCCGGCGCGAACGGGAGCAGCGGGTAGTCGTGGATGGCGCCCGGCTCCTCGTGCAGGGTGACGGCGGGGGCGCGGTCGCGCAGCAGGCGGCAGTCGGCCAGCGCGATATCGCGGCCGCCGACGTAGAGGTCGATCGGCGGGAGCCCGCTGAGATCGCCGAAGAGCGGGCTGACCAGCGGGTCGTCCGGGGCGAGGTCGCCGCGCCAGACCTCGCCGCAGAGTTTCAGCCCGGCGGCCGAGAGCCAGGGGTCGCGGCGCTCCAGGGCCGGGATCTCCGGGTTCGTGAGGGCGATGTCGAGCCAGGGGGCGATGAGCGTGAGGCCGGTGGGTTCGGCCTGCAGCGCGGCCGCGAGGGCGAGGCCGGCGCCCGCCGAGTCACCGGCCAGGTGCACCGGGCCGTCGAGTTCGGCGAGCAGGGCGGTGAGCAGGGTGTGCGCGTCACGGGCGGTGTGCTGCGGGGCCAGGCCGTAGCGGGGGACGTGCACCGGGCGGCCGGTGGCCTCGGCGATATCGGCGACCAGGTCCCAGTGCTGGGTGGCGATGGCACCGACGTAGCCGCCGCCGTGCAGGTAGACGGTGCCGCCCCGGCCGCGCGGCGTCTCCGGGTCGACGGTGTGCACCGGGAAGCCCTCGACCTCGCGGGTGCTCAGCCGCTGCCGGATGCGGGCCGGTGGCTGCGCCGGGCGCTTGGGTTCGGCCAGGTAGGCGCGGGCATTGGCCGCGGTGGCGTAGCGGCGGTGCCGGGTGAGCCGGACGAAACCGGCGAGGACGTGCATCTGCCAGGACATGCCCCGGATTCTCCGGGATTCGGCCGAGTTTCGGGTCAGCCGAGCCCGCCGAGGGCCAGCCACTCCAAGCCGAGGAGCGGCGCGCCCGCGAACTGCGGGCGCGGCTCCGGCTCGGGGCGGAAGTCGCGGCGGGTGCCGCGCGGGTCGATGAGCCCGCCCGCATCGGCCGGGCCGAGGGCGGGAAGTTCGCCGGTGCGGGTTCGGGTCGGCACGGTGCACACCTCGCGGGGTCCGGGGATCGCGGTCGTCGTGCCATTGCAGCGAGTCCGGGCGCGGAAGTCGCGGATTGTGCTCGAGCCGAGCGGAAACCGGGGTGGACGCGGGTCAGTAGATGCGTACCTCCGGGATGGTCGCCGGCAGCGCGGCCCACTCCGGGTACTTGGCGATCTTGGCGCCGTTCAGCGCCTCGATCTTGGCGGGCAGCTCGGGGTCGGGGTCGTCGCTGACCTCCGGGCCGACGCCGAGCCGGGCGAAGTGCGGCACGATCTCCGGATCCCCGGCCAGGTGCACGGGGTCGTGCAGGTACCGCTCCAGCGCCGCCAGGTCGGCGATCCCGACGACATAGCCGTGCGTATAGCCGTCGGCATCGCCGAAGCAGCGCCCGACGGTGCCGAACGACACCGACTCCAGCGCCGCGGTGCTGCGCAGGAGCGTGAGCACCCGCTCCCGCTGCGCCGCCGTGGTCTCCGGCCGCAAGCTGAAACGAAAGGTGTGGACGATCAGGCGACGCTCTTCCACAGCGCGCTCCGAGCCGCGGCGGAGGAGGTCGGCGCGGCGTGCGCGGCCGCGGTGGAGCCCCTGCGCGACGCCACCGACGCGCCCGGCGCGCTCGCCGAGACCGCACGGCTGCTGCTCGCCGCCTGCTCCGACGAGCGCTCCCGCGCGCTGCGCAGACTGGCGGCGGCCGGGAGCAGCACCTTCCCCGAGCTGCTCGACGAGATCCAGGACGCCACCTCGGCGCGGCTGCGCTCCGCCCTCGCCGACCGGCTGGCCCGGCTCACCCTCGCCGGACGACTGCGCACGCCGGACCCGGATATCGCCGCCGACCAGCTTCTCGCACTACTCACCGGCGTACTGGAGTACCGCTCCCGGCTCGGTACGCGGGAGCTGCCCGCGACCGAACTCGACGCCATCGCGGCGGCCGCCGTGCGCACGTTCCTGTCCGCGTACGGCACACCCGGCCGATCGCCGCAGCCATCCGCCGGGCCCGTGTGACAATCGCCGCACACCCCGACGACAGGAGACCAGGCATGCGGCTGGCCGGTACCGAGCTCGGCGATTTCCGCGTCATCGACGCGCACATCCACCAGTGGGACCCGCTCGGCACCCCGCGCGACTTCAGCTCGCTGGCCAAGCTCTTCAAGTACCTGCCGGTGCCGATCGACCTCGCGGTCCGGGTGGCGAAGAAGCGGGACCGCGAGTTCGTCGGCGACCCGACCGCCTACACCAAGCCCTACCTGCCCGCCGACTACCGCGCCGACGCGGGCGAGCTCCCGGTCGCCGGGATCGTGCACATCGAGGTGGACTGGCACGCGAGCGCACCGCTCGGCAAGGCGGACGAGACCCGCTGGGTACAGAGCCTGCCCTTCGGCGTCGACACCCCGGCGCTGGCCGCGCTGATCGCCTCCGCCGACCCCGCCGCCGCGAACTTCACCGCCCTGCTGGATGCGCACGCCTCCGCCTCGCCGGTGCTGCGCGGCATCCGCACCATGGTCGCCAACCACCCGGACCCGGACGTCCGCTCCTTCGGCCCGACCCCGGACGCGCTCACCACCCCGGCCTTCCTGGACGGCTTCGCGGCGCTCGCCGAGCGCGGGCTCAGCTTCGAGGCGTGGGTCTACTCGCACCAGATCCCGCAGGTCACCGCGCTCGCCGAGCGGTACCCGGAGGTGCCGATCGTGCTGAACCACCTGGGCACCCCCGCGGGGCTCTTCGGCAGGCTCGGCAGCCGCACCGGCGCGGATGCCAGTACCCGCCGCGACCTGCTGCTGCGCTGGCGCGACGACACCGCGGCGCTCGCCGCGCACCCCGCCGTGGTAGCCAAGGTGAGCGGCCTCGGGATGCCGGTGCTCGGCCACCCGGTGCCGAAGCGCGGCAGCACCACCGCGGTGGACGCGCTGGTGGACCGGTTCGGGCCGCTGCTCACGCACGCGCACAGCGTCTTCGGCGCGGAGCGGCTGATCTGGGGGTCGAACTTCCCGGTGGACAAGCCGATCTCCACCATTCCCGGCAATGCCGAGGCCGTCGCGCTCGTCCTCGCCGAGTCCGGCTGTGATGCCGGACAGCTGCGCGCGGTGTTCGGCGGGAACGCGCGCCGGGTGTACCGGATCGAGGACTGACCCTCAGGGCACCGGAAGGAAGCGGGCGCCGAGCACGGCGCCGACCCGGTGGATGTGCTCGGCGATCCGGTCGGCGTCGATATCGATGGTGCCGGTGCGCCAGGCGGTGAGCAGCTCCACGAAGCCGCCGATGCCGATCAGCGTGCTGATCCGGAAGTCGGTCTCGTCCACGCCGGGGCGCAGGTAGGGGCGGGAGAGCTCGATCATGAGGTCGGTGGCGTCGCCGATCATGCGCTGGCGGCGCTGCTCGAGCACGGCGCTGCCCGCGTGGTCGGCGAGCAGGATGCGGGCCCGGCTGTGGTCGTCGGCCTGGAAGCGCACCGCGCGCCGCACCGCCTCGCGCAGGATCTCCAGCGGCGGCCGCTCCGCGGTGACCGCGCTCGCGAGGTCGGCGAAAACCTCCGCGCAGACATCGTCCCAGGCCGCGCCGAGCAGCTCCTCGCGATCGGCGAAGTGCTCGTAGAAATAGCGATCGTTCAGCCCGGTGCGGGTACAGACCTGACGCATGGTCACCGCCGCCCAGCCGCTCTCCGCCCACAGCGCGAGCGCCGCATCGATGAGCCGGGCCCGGCGCTCGGCGCTGCGTTCGGCGGCCGTGCGGCCACCCCAGGTGCGCGCGGGAACAGGTACGGCCACGGTTGACAAAGTACCACCGGCCGCGTGTGATTGGTGGCGGGTGCGGACAATGGGGTCACTCGACACCAGTTGGGCCCCTTCCACGACTTTCGAGGAGTGTGCATGCGGCTCAATCCCTTCGGCGGCCCCCGGCGGACCGCGAATGCCGACGCGGTGGTCACCGGCGCGGGCAGCGGCATCGGCCGGGCCTTCGCCGTCGAGCTCGGCAGGCGCGGCGGGCGGGTGCTCGTCGCCGATATCGACGAGACCCGCGCGGCCGAGACGGTCGAGCTGGTCGCCCGGGCGGGCGGCAAGGCCATCGAGACCCGGTGCGACGTGCGCTCGGCCGACGAGGTGGCGCTGCTGGCCGGAATCGCCGAGGAGTACTTCGGCGCCGACCCGACGCTGGTGATCAACAATGCCGGGATCGGCCAGGGCGGGCCGCTGGTCGGCGAGGTGACCCTGGACGACTGGAAGCGCACCCTGGACGTGAACCTCTGGGGCGTGATCTACGGCTGCCACGTCTTCGCGCCGCGGCTGCGTGCGGCGGGGCGCGGCGCGATCGTCAATGTCGCCTCGGCGGCGGCCTTCGGCACGGCGCCACGGATGTCGGCGTACAACGTCAGCAAGGCGGGGGTGCTCGCGCTCTCCGAGACGCTGGCGGCCGAGCTCTCCGGCACCGGAGTGAGCGTCACGGTGCTCTGCCCGACGGCGGTCAAGACCAATATCCTCACGCCGGAGGCGCCGCTGGACGGCTTCGCCGCGAAGGTCGGCGGCCCGCTGCTGCGCTGGACCGGGCGGCCGCCGGAGGCCATCGCCAAAACCACGCTCGACGCCGTCGACGGCGGTGAGCTGTACGTGGTGCCGCAGGTCGAGGCGAAGCTGGCCTGGTCGACCAAGCGGCTCGTGCCCACCGCCTACACCCGCGCCGCCGGGCTGATGGAACGGCTGGTCCGGTGAGCGCCGCCGACTGCGAGATCATCGTGGTCGGCGCCGGCTTCTCCGGCATCGGCGCGGGAATCCAGCTGCGCCGGGCCGGGTTCGACGACTTCCTGATCGTCGACGAGGCGGACGGGGTCGGCGGCACCTGGCACTGGAACACCTACCCCGGTGTCGCGGTGGACATTCCGTCCTTCAGCTACCAATTCTCCTTCGAGCAGCGCGACGAGTGGTCGCGGGTCTACGCGCCGGGCCGGGAGCTCGAGGCGTACGCCGAATCCTGCGTGGACAAGTACGAGCTGCGCGGGCACCTGCGCTTCGGCACCACCATCGAGCGGGCCGAGTTCGACGAGGCCGCGCACCGCTGGCGGCTGCGCACCGGCGACGGCGCCGAGCTCACCGCGCGCTTCCTCGTCGGCGCAACCGGCGCGCTGAGCAGGCCGAAGCCGCCGGAGATCCCCGGCATCGCGGAGTTCGCCGGGATCACCATGCACACCGCGCGCTGGGACCACGGGCAGCAACTGCGCGGCAAGCGGGTGGCGATCATCGGCACCGGCGCCTCGGCGGTGCAGATCATCCCGGCCATCGCGCCGGAGGTCGAGCGGCTCACCGTCTTCCAGCGCACCCCGATCTGGTGCCTGCCCCGGCCGGACGCGCCGCTGCCCGGCCCGCTCCGGCTGGCCCTGAAACTGCCCGGCGGCAAACTGCTCACCCGGCTGGCCAGCCAGACCTACGTGGAGCTCACCTTCCCGGTGGCCGCGCACTACTACGCCACCCTGCCCACCGCGGCGGCCGCCGAGCGGATCGGCCACGCGCACCTGCGCCGCTCGGTGCGCGATCCGGCGCTGCGCGAAAAGCTCACGCCGCGCTACGCGCTCGGGTGCAAGCGGCCGAGCTTCTCCAACGACTACCTGAGCACCTTCAACCGCGCGAACGTCGCGCTGGAGACCGATCCGATCGCCGCCGTCACGGCGACCGGGGTGCGCACGGTGTCCGGGGTGGAGCACGAAGTCGACGCGCTCATCCTGGCCACCGGGTTCCGGGTGATGGAGTCCGGCAGCATGCCGACCTTCGACCTGCGCGGGGTCGGCGGGCGCGATCTGGAGCAGTGGTGGGACGAGAACCGGCTGCAGGCGTACGAGGGGGTCAGCATTCCCGGCTTCCCCAATTTCTTCTGCGTGATCGGGCCGTACGGCTACAACGGCGCCTCGTACTTCACCCTCATCGAGAACCAGACGAAGCACATCCTGCGCTGCCTCGAACACGCCCGCTCGCGCGGCGCGACCCGGGTGGAGATCAGCGAGGCGGCCAACGACCGGTACTTCCGGGAGATGCTCTCGCGCCGGGGCGGTCAGGTGTTCTGGCAGGACAGCTGCGCGAACGCGAACAGCTACTACTTCGACAAGCACGGCGACGTGCCGCTGCGGCCGTCGACGACGCTGGAGGCGGCGTGGCGGGCCGGGCACTTCGATCTCGGCGACTACCGGTTCTCCGCCGCCTGAGGCGGGTGTAGGGCAGTGGGCGGGCAGCGCCGCTACCTTCCGGCTGACGGTTAGCCGGATCACACTGGAGAACGGCACCCGACGCCGGGACGTTCCGGCCCCCACTCGACACCCGATGGCCCCGCCCACGAGCCCCGGTGTGTCTTCGGCCCCGGCGCCGGGTGTTCATCACTCCTCCAGCGCGCGGTACAGCGCGGCCAGATCCTTCCAGCCCGCGGTGGCTATCGCCTCGTCCGGGGCGGTGCTGCGCAGGGCCTGGCGGAGCAGGACCGGGTCCAGGTCGTCCACGGCCGGGCGCGGGGCCGGGCGCGGCAGCGCGGGGAGGTGCAGATTCTCGCCGTAGGGGTCGGCCGGGTCGGTGCTGTCGCGTTCCCGTTCGACCGCGCCGATCAGGGCGTCCGGGTCGACGCCGCGCACGGTGAGCAGGTCGCGCGGGTGCTCGTCGATCCGGTCGGCGAAGACCTGGCAGACGGCGGCGACGTGCCTGCACGGGCGGGCGGAATCCGGGCAGGTGCAGTCGAAGTCGAGGTCGGCGGCGGTGTCCGGGAGCAGGAGCGGCTCCAGGCGCGCGGGCGGGAGTCCGGCGACCACCTCGGCGAGCGTGCCTGGGGTCGCGCGGATCTCCTCGACCAGCAGCTCCAGCTCCTCCGGGCGCATGCGCCGCACCACGAGCGCCGCGGTGAACGGCCGCGGCTGGCTGCCCTGCACCTCGCCGACCACCACCCCCGGCTCGGCCCGCCAGCTCAGCACCTGTCCCGCCCGCACCACCGCCCGCCCCCGCGCCAGCCGCCCGTGCTCCCCGACCCGGTCGATCCCGGCCAGCAGGGCCCGCCCCCACCGCGGAGCGGATCGCGCCGCGCCTGCCCGGCGGGCACCGTCCCGCCCGGCGGGGCTCACTCCCCCACCGCCTCGGCGCCGAGCGCGAAGAGATCGCGGAGCTCGTCGGTGCCGAGCTCGGTGACCCAGTTCTCGCCGACCCCGACGGTGAGATCCGCGAGTTTGCGCTTGTGCGCGATCATCTCGTCGATCCGCTCCTCCAGCGTGTCGACGCAGACCAGCTTGCGCACCTGGACCGCGCGGCGCTGCCCGATCCGGTAGGCCCGGTCGGTGGCCTGGTTCTCCACCGCCGGATTCCACCAGCGGTCCAGGTGCACCACGTGATTGGCGGCGGTGAGGGTGAGCCCGGTGCCGCCCGCGGCCAGCGAGAGCACCATGAGCGGCGGCCCGTCCGCGCTCTGGAACCGCTCGACCATGGCGTCCCGCGCCCCGCGCGCCACCCCGCCGTGCAGGAAGGGAACCGCGGTGCCGAACCGCTCGGTGAGGAACGGCACCACCAGCTCGCCGAATTCGCGGAACCGGGTGAAGAGCAGCGCCTTCTCGCCGTCGCCGAGCACACCGTCGACGATGTCCTCCAGCAGCGCCAGCTTCCCGGAGCGGTGCCGCCCCCGGCGCAGCACCGGCGAGCCGTCGCCGAGGAAGTGCGCGGGGTGGTTGCACACCTGGGCCAGCCGGGTGAGCGCGGCCAGCACCGCGCCGCGGCGCGCCATGCCTTCGGCGGAGCGCAGTTTCTCCACCATGTCGTCGAGTACCGCCTGGTAGAGCGCGGCCTGCTCGGCGGTGAGGTTGGCGCGCACCGTCATCTCCAGCTTCTCCGGGAGGTCGTCGATGACGGCCGGGTCGGTCTTCACCCGGCGCAGCACGAAGGGGCCGGTGATGGCGCGCAGCCGGGTGACCGCGTTCTGATCGGCCTCCCGCTCGATCGGCACCGCGAACCGGGCACGGAACGCCTGGGCGCTGCCGAGCAGCCCGGGGACCACGACATCGAGCAGCGCCCGCAGCTCCTCCAGCCGGTTCTCCATGGGGGTGCCGGTGAGCGCGAGCCGGTGCCGGGCCCGCACCGCGCGGGCCGCCCGCGCCTGCCTGGTCGCGGCGTTCTTCACGTGCTGCGCCTCGTCCAGAACCAGCCGCTCCCAGCGGCATTCGGCGAGGTCGGCGACGTCGCGGGCGAGCAGGGCGTAGGTGGTGATCACCAGGTCCGCCTCGGCCGCGGCGGCCGCGAGCGCGGCGCCGGAGAGCCGCCCGGCCCCGTGGTGCACCAGCACCCGCAGCCCGGGCGCGAACCGCGCGGTCTCGCGCTGCCAGTTGCCGACCACCGACATGGGGCAGACCAGCAGCGTCGGCGCGGCGGCGCGCTCGTGCAGCAGCAGCGCCAGCACCTGGATGGTCTTGCCGAGGCCCATGTCGTCGGCGAGGATCGCGCCGAGACCGAGCCTGCTCATGGTGGCCAGCCAGGCCAGCCCGCGGCGCTGGTAGGGGCGCAGGGTGGCGCCGAAGCCGGGTGGGTCGGGCACCTCGGCGCTCTCGGTGTGGCGGTCGAAGAGCTCGGCGGCCCAGCCGGTGGCGGTGACCTCGGTGATCGGCACGCCGTCGACCCGCTCGCGGGCGAGCTCGGCGAAGAGCGCGGCCAGCGTCGCCTCGTCGCCCCGGTGCGCGGCCACGTAGCGCGCGGCCGCGCTCAGCGCCGTGCGGTCGGCCTGCACCCACTCGCCGCGCAGCCGCACCAGGTCCGATTCGGCGGTGATGAGCCTGCGCATCTCGGCCTCGGTGAGCTCGGTGTCGCCGAGCGCGAGCTCCCAGCGGTAGGAGAGGATGCCGGGCAGCCCGACGGCGCTCTCCGCGGCGGGCGGGCTGGTCACCCGGAGTTTGAGGGTGGGCGCGGTGACGGTCCAGGGTCGGGGCAGCAGCAGCCGGATGCCCGCCGCGTGCAGCGCGGCGGCGCCGTGCTCGACCAGGTCGGCCACCACCTCGGTGGGGAGCAGCAGGTCGAGGGTGGTGTCGTCGCCGGGCAGGTCGCGCAGCCGGGGGTAGGCGGCCCTCGCCTGCTCCAGCTTCGCCATCCCGGTGCGCAGCCGGACCGGGTCACCGTGCAGGGCAACGGGTTCCGGCGCCTCGTCGGCGCGGACGCAGACCTCGAGGCGCCAGAGGGTGAATTCGCCGCCGTCGCCGTCGGGCTCGCCGAGCCGGAGGACCAGCTCGTACTCCTCGGCCTCCAGGCCGGCGCGCCAGCGCTCCAGCACCTCGGCCGGGCGGTAGCCGCCCGGCTCCACCGGTTCGTCGTCGTACAGCCCGGCGACCAGCGGGTGCTGCGAGCGCGCGGCGTGGCCGAGCAGGGAACGGGCGATAGGGTCGGTGAGCTCGGCGAGCAGATCCTCCAGGACCGCCGCCGGTCTGCCGGGCACCCGCAGGGCAGCGGGCATGAGGGCGGCGAGCTCGGCGCTCCAGGCGCGCTGGCGGGCGCCGCCGACGAGTTCCCAGCGGGCCCACCACTGCCCGTCGGCGCGGCGCAGCTGCGGCACCACCCGGCCCGCGCGCACCCAGCGCTCGATGCCGTGCGCCACGTGCGCGAGGAAGCGCAGGTCGCCCGCGGCGCTCTCCGGCGGCAGCCGCTGCCGCAGCACCTCGGCGGCGGCCGCGGGGGCGAGGGCGTGCGCGGGGACCTCGGCGACGGCGCCGGTCGGCTGCAGTGCCTCGGCGCGGTGCCGGAAGCGGGCGCGAGCCAGGAGCCCGCCGAGCGGTTCCGGCGGCTCCGCCCCCCGGCGCTCGTCACGCCACAGCAGCAGGCCGGCGCCGGGCGACCACAGAGCGTGCAGCATCAGCCCATCCAAGCACCAGGCTCCGACAACCCGGCTCGTGCCCGGTGCCAGGGGCGGCGCTCGTTGGGGAGCGAATCGCGCCATCCCCAGCCCGGCACCGGCCGGGCAGGCGCCTGTCGGTGCCGCACGGTACAGGTGGGCTCATGCCAGCGCCGATGCTCCGCTCGCTAGTCGCCCTCACCGCCGTCTGCACCGTGCTCACCGGCTGTGCCGCCTTCGGCCCGGCCGACGCGCCCGCACCGGGCAGCCCGACCCGGGCCGAGCTCGAGCAGCTGCTCGGGCGGGTGCGGGTGGTGCCGGACCGCCCGCACCCCGGCGGCTACCAGCGCGGCTGCAAGGACGGACAGGCCTGCGTCTTCGGGGAGTCGTGGACCGATGCCAGCGACGCTCCCGGCGGCCGCGACGGCTGCGACACTCGCAACAATGTCCTCGCGGCCCAGCTCACCGCCGTGCGGTTCCGCCCGGGGACGCGGAATTGCGTGGTCGTCGCGGGCTCCCTGGACGACCCCTACACCGGCACCCACATCACCTTCGACAAGGCCGACGCGCGGGCCGTACAGATCGACCACGTCTTCCCGCTGGCCGCCGCCTGGGATCTCGGCGCCGCCACCTGGCCGCAACCGCTCCGGGTGCGCTTCGCCAACGACGTCACCGTGAACCTGGTCGCCACCGCGGGCGCCGCCAACCAGGCCAAGAGCGACGGCACGCCGGGCGAATGGCTACCACCGGCGACCTCGGGCCACTGCTTCTACGCGGGCAAGTACCTGGCCGTCGCCACCGACTACGACCTCCCGCTCACCGCCGCCGACAGCGCCGCGCTGCGCGACATCGCCGAGAAGTGCCCGTAGCTCAGGCCCCGGTCGCCACCGGCCGCTTGGGATCGTGCGCCCACTGCGACCAGGAGCCCGGATAGAGCGCCGCCTCGATCCCGACCACGGCGAGCGCCGCGATCTGGTGCGTCGCCGTCACCCCCGACCCGCAGTACACCGCCACCGGCCCGTCCAGCCCGGCGAAGCGCTCGCGCAGGTCGTCGAGCGGGCGGAAGCGGCCGTCGCCGTCCAGGTTCTCGGCGGCGGGGGCGCTCACCGCGCCGGGGATGTGCCCGGCGCGCGGGTCGATCGGCTCGGTCTCGCCGCGGAAGCGCTCGGCGGCGCGGGCGTCGAGCAGCGCGCCAGGCCAGCGGGCGGCGGCGTCGGCATCGATGACCGGGAGGTGGCCCGCGGTCAGCACCACGTCGCCGAGCGGCGTCTCCGCCTCCGCGCCGGTCGCGACCGGCTGCCCGGCGGCGACCCAGGCGGGCAGCCCGCCGTCCAGGATCCGCACGTCGGCGATCCCGCCCCAGCGCAGCAACCACCAGGCGCGGGCCGCGGCCAGGCCGCCGGTGGCGTCGTAGACCACGACGGCATCGCCCCGGTGGATGCCCCAGCTCCTGGCGCACTGCTGGAGGTAGCCGAGGTCGGGCAGCGGGTGCCTGCCGCGGGCGGGCGACGGCGGCGCCGCGAGCTCGATATCCAGGTCGACGAAGACCGCCCCCGGAATGTGGCCCGCCGAATACTGTTGCGGGCCTTCGGGATCGCCGAGGTCCCAGCGCACGTCCAGTAGCCGGACCCGCCCTTCCGCCACCTTCGCGCGCAGTTCGGACGGCGAGATCAGTACCCCGCTCACCACAGCTCCTCATGGTCGCCGGTCACGCGTCAGTGCGTGGGAATCCGCACACCATAGCGCGCGAAGGTGTACGGAACCGGGCCAGTTCCGCGCGACCGGCTACGGACACCGGGAGGTCCGGGGTGCAGGATGCCGGAGGTGAACGGTCCCGCAGAGCGCCTCGCCGCCGACACCGAGCAACCCGCGAACCGGGCGCAACCCGTCGGCGCGGGCGTGGTGACCGCGCTGGTCGGCTTCACCAGTTCGTTCGCGGTGGTGCTCGCCGGGATCACCGCGGTCGGCGCGACCCCGGCGCAGGCGGCCTCCGGGCTGGCCGCGCTCTGCGTCACCCAGGCGGTCGGCATGCTGCTGCTGAGCCGCTGGTTCCGGATGCCGATCACGCTGGCCTGGTCGACGCCGGGCGCGGCGCTGCTGGCGAGCACCGGCGCGGTGGCGGGTGGCTGGCCCGCGGCGGTCGGGGCCTTCGTGCTGGCGGGGGCGCTGATCGTGCTGACCGGGCTATGGGGGCGGCTCGGCGCGCTGGTGGCGGCGATCCCGGTGCCGATCGCGCAGGCCATGCTGGCCGGGGTGCTCGTCCCGCTGTGCCTGGCGCCGGTCGAGGCGGTGCGCAGCTCGCCCGCGGTGGTGCTGCCGGTGATCGCGGTGTGGCTGGTGCTCACCCGGTTCGCGCCGCGCTGGGCGGTGCTCGCGGCCTTCGGCACAGCCGCGGTCGGCGCCGCCATCGCCATCGGGGTGCGGCACACCCCGCTGGACGCAGGCGCCATGGTCCCCGCCCTCGAGCTCACCTGGCCGCACTGGAGCTGGCAGGCCATGATCGGGCTCGCGGTGCCGCTCTACATCGTCACGATGGCCTCGCAGAACATTCCCGGGACGGCGGTGCTCGGCTCGTTCGGGTACCGGGCGCCGTGGCGCGCCGCCATGACCGTCACCGGCATCGGCACCGTGCTCGGCGCCCCCGCGGGCGGACACGCCATCAACCTGGCGGCCATCAGCGCGGCGCTGGCCGCCGGGCCCGCCGCGCACCCGGATCCGCAGCGGCGCTGGATCGCGGCCTTCAGCACCGGCGCCTGCTATCTGGTGCTCGCCCCGGCCTCGGCCGCGCTGGTGACGCTGGTCGCGGCGGCGCCCGCCGGGGTGCTGGAGACGGTCGCCGGGCTCGCGCTGCTCGCCACCCTCGCCGGCTCGCTGACCGGCGCGCTCGCGGACGAGCAGCACCGCACCGCCGGTGTGGTGACCTTCCTGATCGCCGCCTCCGGTGTCGGCTTCCTCGGCGTCGGCGCCGCCTTCTGGGCCCTGCTGGCCGGGCTCCTGGTGCGTGCCGTGCTGCTCCGGCGACCGGTGGATCCCGCCTGATCAGCGCACCGGCACGAGACCGGCCGAGCAGCGCACGCCGACCGCGACCGCCCGAGCTACCCAGGCGGATACAGGGCCCCGGGGGCGCGCAGCCCTCCCCCTCACCCCCGGCTCAGCAGCGTGAGCGGATCCTCCAGCAGGTGCGCGATATCGGCGAGGAAGCGGGCGCCGGTGTCGCCGTCGATCATCCGGTGGTCGAACGCGACGCCGAGCGTGGTCACCCAGCGCACCGCGAGCTCGTCGCGCACCACCCACGGCCGCTTGCGGACCGCGCCGAGGCAGAGGATCCCGCCCTCGCCCGGGTTCACCAGCGGCACCCCGCTGTCCACCCCGAACACCCCGATATTGGTGATGGTGAAGGTGCCGCCGCGCAGGTCGGCGGTGCCTGCATTGCCCGCCCGCGCGGTCTCCACCAGCCAGCTCAGCTCCCGGCACAGCTCGCGCAGCGAGAGCGTGTGCGCCTCCTTGAGATTCGGGACGAGCAGGCCGCGCTCGGTGGCCACCGCGATGCCGAGGTTCACGTAGTGCTTGGTGACAATGTGCTGGTTGGCGTCGTCCCAGTAGGCGTTCACAGCCGGGAAGTCGCCGAGCGCGACCAGCGTCGCCTTGGCCACCAGGGTGAGCGGGGTGAGCGGGAGCCCCTCGAACGACGCGGTACTGCGCAGGTGGTCGAGGAGCTCCATGGCGGCGGTGAAGTCGACGGTGACCGAGGCGCCCGCCTGCGGGATGGTCCGCGCGCTCACCACCATGGCGGCGGCGGTGCGCTTGCGCACCCCGGCGATCGGGGTGCGGGTCTCCCGGGAGACCGGGCGGATGACGCCGGTGCGCGCGTCCGAGGCGACGTGCGGTTCCGCCGCGGCCGGTTCGGCGCCCGGTGCGCGCCGGGGTTGTGAGATGGGGACGGCTCCGCGCACGTCCTCGACGGTGACCGCGCCCTCCGGCCCGGAACCGGCCAGGAACCACAGGTCGATGCCGAGTTCCTTGGCGAGTTTGCGGGCAGCGGGGGTCGCGGCGGCCCGGCGCGCCTTGGGATCACCGCCCAGCGGCGAGCGAGCCCGCCCATCGGAGGTCGGGTTCTGCCGCGCCGCCGCGGGGTCGGGCGGCGGCGCCGCCGCCGCATTGGCGATATCGCCCGCGATCGCCGATGGACCGCGGCCCGGCTCCGCGCGCGCCATCGCGCGCGCCGCGGCCCCGGCCGCCTCGGCGGCACTGCGCGGCCTGCGCCGCGTCTCCGTCTCCCCGGACGGCCCGTACCCGACCAGCACCCCGCCCCGCGGTGCCGAATCCGGTTCCGGCGCCGAGTACTTCACCGGCGCGGCAACCGCACCGCGCCCCCGCACCCGGATGAGCGGCGACCCGACCGGCACCGTCTCGCCCGGCTGGGCGAGCAGCTCCGCGACCACTCCGGCGAACGGGGAGGGCAGCGCCACCACCGCCTTGGCCGTCTCCACCTCGGCGATCACCTGATTCAGCTCCACCTCGTCGCCGACCGCGACGGCCCAGGAGACGAGCTCGGCGTCGGCGAGCCCCTCCCCCAGGTCGGGTAGCCGGAATTCCAGCACCGGACCCGGGGTGGCTGCGTCTCGAACGGCGGCATCGTTCACGAAGGGCACCTCTCACGGAGCGATTCAAGCGGCGAGGGAGCGGTCGACCGCGGCCAGAATGCGGTCGGCGTCGGGCAGGTGGTGTTTCTCGAGCTTAGCCGGGGGGTAGGGGATGTCGAATCCGCCGACTCGCAGCACCGGGGATTCCAGGTGGTAGAAGCAGCGCTCGGAGATCCGCGCGGCGAGTTCGGCGCCGAGCCCGCCGGAGACCTGCGCCTCGTGCACCACCACCAGCCGCCCGGTCTTCATGACCGACTCTTCGACCGTCTCCAGGTCGAGCGGGCTCAGGCTGCGGAGGTCGACGACCTCCGCCGAATGCCCCTCGGCCGCCGCGATTTCCGCCGCCTTCAGCGCGGTGGCGACGGTGCCGCCGTACCCGGCGATCGTGATGTCGTCGCCCTCGGCGCAGACCCGCGCGCGGTCGAGCGGGAGCGTGGGCGGGGCGTCGAAATCCACCTCCGCACGGTCCCAGTACCTGCGCTTCGGCTCGAAGAAGAGCACCGGGTCGTCCAGCGCGACGGCCTGCCGGATCATGTGGAAGGCATCCTCCGGCGTGCTTGGCGCGACCACCCGCAGCCCGGCGGTGTGCGCGAAGTACGCCTCCGGCGATTCGGAGTGGTGCTCCACCGAGCCGATGCCGCCACCGAACGGGATCCGGATGGTGAGCGGGGCCCGCACCTTGCCCTGGGTGCGGTAGTGGATCTTGGCGACCTGCGAGACGATCTGGTCGAAAGCGGGGTAGACGAAGCCGTCGAACTGGATCTCGCAGACCGGACGGTAGCCGCGCAGCGCCATGCCGAAAGCCGTTCCGATGATGCCGGATTCGGCCAGCGGGGTGTCGATCACCCGGTGCTCGCCGAAGTCCTTCTGCAGTGTGTCGGTGACCCGGAAGACGCCGCCGAGCCTGCCGACGTCCTCGCCCATGACCACGACCTTCGGGTCGTCGTCGAGCGCGGCCCGCAGCCCGGCGTTCAGCGCGGCGGCGAAGGTGGTGATCATGCGGGCACCCCCTGCCGCTCGGCGTCCGCGCTGGACGAGACCGGCCCGGACGCGTGCGGGCCGGTCGGCACGGCCGCACCCGGCTCGTCGGCCAGATACTCCGCGAACTCCCGTCGCTGCCGCTCCAGCCCGGCGTGCGGGGTGGCGTACACGTGGTCGAAGAGCGTCTCCGGCGCCGGGTCCGGCATCGCCAGCGTGGCGCTGCGCAGGCGATGCGCCACGGCGTCGGCCCGCTCGGCCACCGCGCGCTCGAACTCCGCGTCCCAGCCGGACTCCAGCTCCAGCAGCCGCCGCACCCGGTCGATGGGATCGCGGCCGCGCCACTCGTCGGCCTCGGCGGCGGCGCGGTAGCGGGTGGGGTCGTCGGCGGTGGTGTGCGGGCCCATGCGGTACGTGAGCGCCTCGATGAAGGAGGGGCCGCCGCCGGAGCGCGCCCTCGCCAGCGCCTGCCTGGTCACCGCGAGCACGGCGAGCACGTCGTTGCCGTCCACCCGGACACCCGGCATGCCGTAGCCGTAGGCCCGGCGCACCAGCGGCACCGCGCTCTGCACCCGGACCGGCGCGCTGATCGCCCAGTGGTTGTTCTGGCAGAAGAAGACCACCGGCGCGGCCCAGCTCGCCGCGAAACCGAGCGCCTCGGCGATATCGCCCTGGCTGGTCGCGCCGTCGCCGAAGTAGGCGACGGTGGCGAGTTCGGCGCCGTCCAGGTGCGCGGCGTAGGCGTAGCCGGTGGCGTGCAGCCCCTGTGCCCCGACCACGATGGCCGGGTTGGTCATCCCGACGGCGTCCGGATCCCAGCAGTGGTGCGCGACCCCGCGCCAGAGCCGGGTCATGTCGGCCGGGTCGACGCCGCGGCACCACGCCACCCCCGCCTCGCGGTAGCTGCAGAAGACGTAGTCGTCGGGGCGCAGGGCGCGCGCCGACCCGATCTGCGCGGCCTCCTGTCCCCGCAGCGGCGCCCACAGCCCGAGCTGCCCCTGCCGCTGCAGCGCGGTGCCCTCGGTATCGATCCGGCGGGCGATCACCAGGTCGGCGTAGAGCTCGCGCAGCTCGGCGGCGCCGATATCGGCGACCAGCGCGGCGTACTCGGGGTCGAGCACCCGCCTGCCGTCGGGCTGGACCAGTTGCACGGGGTATGCGCGTTCGCGCGCTCGCTCGGACATGTGCCGTCTCCTGTCGTGCGGGCCTTGTGAGCCGTACCACTCAGCATCCACCATCACGCGATCCGCGCAACCGACAGCGACACGACTGCGCAGAATGCGCAATCTCTAGGGCGCAGTCGCTGTCATACTGCGTCGCATGTCCAGTTCACTCGATGCCACCGACGCCAGGCTCCTGCTCGAACTCGTGCACAACCCCCGCGCCACCGGGGTCGAGCTCGCCACCCGGCTCGGCCTCTCCCGCAATACCGTGCAGGCCAGGCTGAACCGCTGGGAGGCGAGCGGCGTGCTCGGCAGCGTGGAGCGCCGGGTGGAGCCGCGCGCCCTCGGCTACCCGCTCGCCGCCTTCGTCGCGGTGGTGGTGGATCAGCACCGCCTCGATCCGGTGGTGGCCGAGCTGGCCGAGGTCCCCGAGGTGACCGAGGTGTGCGGCATGACCGGCGAGACCGACCTGACCGTCCGGGTGGTCGCCACCGACGCCGACGACCTCTACCGCATCGCCGGGCAGATCCTGAAGATCCCCGGCGTCGAGCGCACCAATATGGCGCTGGTCATGCGCGAGCTGGTCGGCCCGCGCAGCACCCCGCTGCTGCACCGGCTGGCCCGCAACGGGCGCCCGCCCGGCTAGGGTGCGGGGCATGGAGATTTCGGGCAGGGTCGCGGTCGTCACCGGCGCGGGTGCCGGCATCGGCGCGGCGCTCACGCACCGGCTGGTCGCGGGCGGCGCGCGGGTGGTCGCGGTCGATCTGGACGAGGCCGCGGTGCGCGCGGTGGCCGCGGCGGCGGGTGCGGTCTCGGTGCCGGGCGACGTGGCGGACGAGGCCGTGATCCGGGCCGCGATCGAGACCGCCGAGCGCGAGTTCGGCCCGGTCGAGCTGTACTTCGCCAATGCGGGCATCGGCGGCGGTGGCGGACTGGACGCCACCGAGCGGCAGTGGGCGGCGGCGCTCGACGTCAATGTGCTCGCCCACGTGCGCGCGGCCAAGCTGCTCGTCCCCGGCTGGCTGGCGCGCGGCGCCGGCTACTTCGTGACCACCGCCTCGGCGGCCGGGCTGCTGACCCAGCTCGGCTCGGCCCCGTACGCGGTCACCAAGCACGCGGCGGTCGGCTTCGCCGAGTGGCTCTCGGTGACCTACGGCGACCAGGGCATCAAGGTCAGCTGCGTCTGCCCGATGGGCGTGGACACCCAGCTGCTGCACACCGGCATGGTGCCGGAGGGCGCCGAGGCGGACGGGCAGCTCGCGATCAAGGCGGTCACCGCGGCGGGCGCGGTGCTCGCCCCGGAGCAGGTCGCCGACGACATCCTGGCCGGCGTCGCGGCCGAGCGGTTCCTGATCCTGCCGCACCCCGAGGTGCTGGAGATGTACCGGCACAAGGGCGCCGACTACGACCGCTGGATCGGCGGCATGCGCCGCTACCAGGCCGCGCTACGCGGGTAGCTCCGCCGCCACGATCGTGGCCGCCGCAGCCCGGATGACGTCCGGGATCGGCACCGGCTTGCGCGTCTCCTCGTTCACGTAGACGTGCGTGAAGCTGCCGGTGGCGGCGAGCTCCGGCTCGCCCTCGGTCTCCCGGAAGATGGCGAGGTCGTAGGTGATGCTGGAGTTGCCGAGCCGGGCGACCCGGATGCCTACTTGCAGCAGGTCCGGGAAGCTGACCGAGCCGTGGAAGCGGCAGGAGGTCTGCGCGACCACGCCGAGCGCGGGCAGCTCGCGGATATCGGTGCCGGTGGCCGCCATGAGCCAGGCGTTCACCGCGGTGTCGAAGTACGAGTAGTAGGTCACGTTGTTCACGTGGCCGTAGTGGTCGTTGTCCGCCCACCGGGTCGGCATCGGCCAGAGCACGGGATACTGCTGCGTCACCCGGCCGACGATAGCTCAGCGGGGGCCGCGCCCTGCCGGTGGTCGCGCGGGCTCACACCGAACTGCCGCTTGAACGCGGTGCTCAGCGCGAAGGCGCTGCCGTACCCGACCTGCCTGGCGATGGCCTCGATGGTGGCATCGCTCTCCTGCAGCAGGTCGGCGGCGAGCGCCAACCGCCACTCGGTGAGGAAGGCCATGGGCGGCTCGCCCACCAGCTCGGTGAAGCGCCGAGCGAGTGCCGCTCGCGAGACGCCGACCGCCTCGGCCAACCCGGCCACCGTCCACCCGTGCGCGGGGTTGTGTTGCAGTAGCCGCAGTGCGCGGCCGACCAGGGGGTCGCCGTAGGCGTGGTACCAGGCGGGGGCCTCGGCCCTGGCGAACCAGGACCGCAGGCCGGCGATGAGGACCAGGTCCAGCACGCGGTCCAGCACCGGGCCCTGGGCCGGGCGATCCTCGGTGACCTCGTCGACCAGCAGGGCGAGCAGCCTGGTGTCCACCTCGCCCGGCCCGAGCACGATGGCGGGCGGGAGTGCGCGCAGCAGCCTGCGGCTGGCCGCGCCGACCGACTCGTAGGTACCGGTGACCATGGCGGTGGCGCCGTGCGGGTCGGTGCCCCACTGCCTGACCCCGAGGCTCAGCGTCTCGCAGAGGATCTCGCCCTGCGGCGTCGTGGTGACCTGGCCGGGGTGGATGACGATCTGCGGCGGGGTCTCCGGGTCGTCGGCCACGGTGTACGGGTCGGGGCCGCGCACGATCGCGACATCACCGGCGCCGAGCCGCCGCCGCTCGCCGTCGTCGGTGAGGAACCAGGCGTGGCCGCGCACCATCGCGACCACGGTGAGCGGCGCCTCGTCCTGGATCCGCAGCGACCACGGCGGGTCCAGCAGCGAGCACATGAGGAAGGCGCCGCGGGCCCGGGGCCCCTCCAGCAGACTGGCGAGTGCGTCCACCGTTCGAGGGTAGACGGCGCCGCGCCGCCCGGTCGAGCACGATTGCGGCACGGAACAGCGCTGCGGGAAAGGGTTTTCCGGCCGCGCCCGGCTTCGGTACCGTCGGACGGTGCTCACGACGACACCGGCGCCCCCGGTGCGCGCCGCGCGGGCCGCGGTGTTCACGGTCTTCGCGCTCAACGGCTTCCTGCTCGCGCTCTGGGTGGTGCACATCCCGGCGATCACCGATCGCACCGGGGTGGCCCCCGCCCAGCTCGGCACCTTCATCTTCCTGCTGGCCGGTGCGGGCATCGTCGGCATGCGGATCACCGGGCCGCTGGCCGACCGGTTCGGCAGCCGGGCGCTGGTCGCGGCCGCGGCGGCGCTCATCTCGCTCGGCATCGCCTGCCCCGGCTTCGCCACCGGGCCGCTCACCCTCGCGCTCGCGCTCGCCCTCTTCGGCTTCGGCAACGGCGCGCTCGACGTCTCGATGAACACCCAGGCGGTGCATGTCGAGCGGGCCTACGGCCGTCCCATCATGTCCGCCTTCCACGCGCTCTTCTCCGCGGGCGGCTTCCTCGGCTCGCTGGTCGGCGCCGCGACCCAGCGCGCCGGGCTCGACCTGCGGCTCACCCTGGTGCTGGCAGGCGCCACCGGGCTGCTGCTCACCGCCGCGCTGGTGCCGCGGCTGCTGCGCGAGCTGCCCGCACCGGAGCAGGCGGCGGCTCCCGCGCCGGAGCAGGCGCGTCGCCGGGCCCGCGGGCTCCAGGTCTTCGCGCTGGCCGCCATCGCCTTCGTGCTGCTGCTCACCGAGGGGGCCGCGGCCGATTGGAGCGCGCTGCAGGCCCGCGACCACCTCGGCGCCACCGAGTCCACCGCCGCCTTCGCCTTCGCCGCCTTCACCGGCACCATGACCGCGGGCAGGCTGGTGGCCGATCGGGTGAGCGGCCGGTTCGGGCCGGTCTTCGTGGTGCGCTGGGGCTGTGTGACGGCCGGGCTCGGGCTGGCGCTGGTGGTGTTCTCGGGCTGGCTGCCCGCCACCCTGCTCGGCTGGGCGCTCTGCGGGATCGGGCTCTCCGGCGGGGTGCCGCAGATCTTCACCGCCGCGGGCAACCTGGGCTCCGGCGGGTCGGCGGGCACCGATATGTCCCGGGTCTTCGCCATCGGCTACGTCGGGCTGCTTGCCGGGCCCGCCGTTATCGGCTGGCTCACCGAGCTGGTGCCGCTCACCACCGCGCTCGCGGTGCCGCTGGTGCTGGTGCTGGCGTGCTCCTGGTTCGCGGGCATGGTCGCCCCCGACACACCGAATGCCCCCGACACACCGAATGCCCCCGACACACCGAATGCCCCCGACACCAGGAATGCCCCCGACATGCGGAACGCCCCCGCTCGCGAGTGAGCGGGGGCGTTCCTGGCGGAGCGATTACAGCGCCTTGAGTTCCTCGGTGACCGCACCGACGGACTTCTTGGCATCGCCGAACAGCATGGAGGTGTGGTCGGCGTAGAACAGCGGGTTGTCGATGCCTGCGAAGCCGGAGTTCATCGAGCGCTTGAGCACGATGACGCTCTTGGCCTGGTCGACATTGAGCACCGGCATGCCGTAGATCGGGCTGGCGGTGTCCTCGCGGGCAGCCGGGTTGGTGACGTCGTTCGCGCCGATCACCAGGGCGACGTCGGTGCGGTTGAACTCGCCGTTGACGTCGTCCATCTCCTTCATGGCGTCGTAGGAGACCTCGGCCTCGGCCAGCAGCACGTTCATGTGCCCCGGCATCCGGCCCGCGACCGGGTGGATGGCGTACTTGACCTCGACGCCCTTGGCCTCCAGCAGCGCCGCCATCTCCTTGACCGCGTGCTGCGCCTGCGCCACCGCCATGCCGTAGCCGGGGACCACGATCACCTGGTTGGCGTAGGCCATCTGGATCGCGGCATCCGCGGCGCTGGTGGCCTTGGCCGACTTCTGCTCAGCCCCGCCGCCCGCGCCGGGCGCCGTCCCGCCGCCGCCGAAGCCGCCGGCGACGATCGCCGGGATGGAGCGGTTCATGGCCTTGGCCATGAGGTTGGTCAGGATGGTGCCCGACGCGCCGACGATCATGCCCGCCACGATCATGGCGGTGTTGTTCAGCGCCAGCCCGGCCGCCGCGGCCGACAGCCCGGTGAGCGCGTTGAGCAGCGAGATCACCACCGGCATGTCCGCGCCGCCGATGGGAAGCACCACCATGAGCCCGAGGATGCCCGCCGCGACCAGCAGCAGCACCATCCACCACCACTCGGCGCCGCCGTCGCTCGCGCCGAGCCCGATGACCACCGCGGCCGCCACCGCGACGATGAGCAGCAGCAGGTTCAGCGGCTGCTGCAGCTTCCCGACGCCGATCGGCTTGCCCGGCAGGATTTCCTGCAGCTTGCCGAAGGCGATGAGCGAGCCCCAGAACGAGATCGAGCCGATGATCGCCGCGAAGAGCGAGCCCACGATGATGTGGACGGTCGGCTCCTCGCCGTGCTTGAAGTTCGAGAACCCGGTGGTGTCGAGGAACTCGGCCCACGCGATGAGCGCGACCGTGCCGCCGCCGACGCCGTTGAACGCCGCCACCAGCTGCGGCATCGCCGTCATCTTGGTGTACTTCGCCGGCGGGACGCCGAGCACGACGCCGACCACGAGGCCGCCGACGATCAGGATCCAGTTGTTCGTGTCGCGCACCGCGATGAGCGTCGCGACCACCGCGAGCCCCATGCCGAAGGCGGCGATCCAGTTGCCGCGCACCGCCGTCTTCGGGCCGGTCAGCCCCATCAGGCCGTAGATGAAGAGCGCGAAGGAGACGATGTAGAGGATATTGACCAGATTGTCCATCGGACTCACTCACCAGCCTTCGGGGCGGCCTTCTTGCCCTTGAACATGCCGAGCATGCGGTCGGTCACCACGAACCCGCCGATGACGTTCAGCGTGCCGAAGACCAGGGCGACGAACAGGATGATCTGGATGCCGATCGAGGGGTCCTCCATCCTGCCCAGCGTCACCAGCGCGCCGAGCACCACGATGCCGTGGATGGCGTTGGTGCCCGACATCAGCGGGGTGTGCAGGGTATTCGGGACCTTGGAGATCACGGCGAACCCGACGAACCCGGAGAGCACCAGGATCGCGATGTTCGCGAGCAGTTCGGTGTACATCAGACCGCCTCACGGGTGACGCAGGAATCGGCGAGGACCTGATCGTCGAAGTCGGGCGCGAACTTGCCGTCCACCAGCATCAGGTCGAGCAGCGCGAAGATGTTCTTGGAGTACAGCTCGCTGGCGTGCTCCGGCATGGTGGCGGGCAGGTTCAGCGGCGAGGCGATGGTGACGTCGTGCTTCACCACGGTCTGCCCGGGCTCGGTCAGCTCACAGTTGCCGCCGGTCTCGCCCGCCAGGTCGATGATCACGCTGCCCGGCTTCATGCCCTGCACCGCGGCGGCGGTCACCAGCCGCGGCGCGGGGCGGCCGGGGACGAGCGCGGTGGTGATCACCACGTCGAAGCCCTTGATGGCATCCTCCAGCGCCTGCTGCTGCTTCGCCTTCTCCTCGTCGGTGAGCTCGCGGGCGTAGCCGCCCTCACCGGCCGCGTCGATGCCGAGGTCCAGCCACTGCGCGCCCACCGAGCGGACCTGGTCGGCCACCTCCGGCCGCACGTCGTAGCCGGTGGTGCGGCCGCCGAGGCGCTTGGCCGTTGCCAGCGCCTGCAGCCCGGCCACACCGACCCCGAGGACGAGCACGGTGGCCGGCTTCACGGTGCCTGCCGCGGTGGTCAGCATGGGGAAGAACCGGGTCGACTCCGACGCGGCCAGCAGCACGGCCTTGTACCCCGCCACATTGGCCTGCGACGACAGCGCGTCCATGACCTGCGCGCGCGAGATGCGCGGGATCGCCTCCACCGCGAAGGCCTGCACCCCGGCGGTCTTCAGCGCGCCGATCTGGTTCTCGGCGTTGCGCGGGGCGAGGAACCCGATCAGCGACTGCCCGCCGGTCAGCTTGCCGACCTCGGCGTCGGTGGGCGGGGCCACCTTCACCACCACATCGGCGGACCAGGGGTCGCCGATGGTCGCGCCGGCCTCCTCGTAGGCGGCGTCGGGAATCAGCGCGCCCGTTCCGGCGCCCGCCTCCACCACGACATCGACGCCCTTCGCGAGCAGACTCGGGACGATCTTCGGCACCAGGGCCACCCGCCGCTCGCCCGTGCCGGTCTCACGTACGACCCCGACACGCGCGCCGCGCGGCGACGGGTCGCCTGCGCTCTGCGTTGTCTCCACTTGTCAGTTTCCTTCTCGTGCTGGCAGCGAGCCCTAAGTTACTGGCGAGTAAGTTAGGTCGAATCCTCGCAACTGTACCCGGACCGCGGTGAGCGTAGCTGAGATGCCGATCACGTGGCGAAGTTCGCAACTGTTGTTTCGCCGGTTTCACAAATTTGCATTTCCGCAGCGTCTTCCCGGTGCCCGCGGCTTCGCCGGATTCGCCGGTCCGCGCCGCCCGCCGTCACCGCAGGTGAAACCGGACGAGAAAGGGCAGCCGGGCGCGCAGTACCCCGGCGGTCGGCGAATCCGGCCACGACACGGGTGTGCGACACGAGTGACGCGTGTCATATCGCGGGTGTCCCCCGCGGCCCGTACGCCGTAAGGTCGCTGGATGTGACCGACTGCGTCTTCTGCGCCATCGTGGCCGGGACCGCCCCCGCGACCGTCGTCCACGAGGACGCGGACGTGCTGGCGTTCCTTGACATCCGTCCGATCACCCGCGGGCACACCCTGGTGATCCCGAAGCGGCACGCCACCGAGCTCGACGAGCTGGATCCGGAGCTGGGCGCCACCGTGTTCCGGGCCGGGCACCGGCTGGCCCGCGCCGCCCGCCGCGGCGGGCTCGCCGCGGACGGCGCGAACCTGGTGCTGAACGACGGCAGGGCCGCCTTCCAGACCGTCGGGCACGTGCACCTGCACGTCATCCCGCGGCACGCGGGCGACAGGGCCCGCTTCGCCGCCGGCTTCCTGCTGCGCCGCCCGCACGACACCGCATCCACCGCCGCCGCGCTCCGCGCGGGGCTGGCCGCGCTCGACCCGGCGGGCGAGGACCGATGACCGAGACCGGGGCACGAGGGAGCACACCGGTGAGCGAACCCGAGCAGGCCGAACTGATCGAGCTGCTGACCGAGCAGTGGCAGGCGCTCGACCGCCTCGTCGCCGACCTGGACGAGCCCGGCTGGCGCACCCCGACGACGCTGCCCGGCTGGACCGTCTTCGACGTGCTCGCGCACGTGATCGGCACCGAGTCCTGGCTGCTCGGCGAGCGCCCGCCCGCCGCCGACCCGCTGCGCCCCAAGGTCGACGCGCGCGAGCTGCCGCACGTGCGCAACGAGACCGGCGTGCTGAACGAGATCTGGGTGGACCGGCTGCGCCCGCTGCCGCCGGCCCGGCTGCGCGAACTCTTCGCCTCGGTCACCGAGCGCCGCGCCGCCGCGCTGCGCGCCCTCGACGCCGACGCCTGGGCGGCGAAGACCCCGTCGCCGATCGGCGAGGTGAGTTACGGCCGCTTCATGCGGGTGCGGCTCTTCGACTGCTGGATGCACGAGATCGATATCGCGGACGCGCTCGGCGTCACCGTCGCCGAGGGCGGCCGCCGCGGCGAGGTGGCGTTCCAGGAGTTCCTCGGCTCCATTCCCCGGGTGCTGGTCAAGCGCGGGCAGGCGCCGGAGGGCGCGCGGATCGAGATCGACCTGAGCGGCGCGCTGGCCCGCACGCTACGGGTCGCGGTGCAGGGCAGGGCCGGGTTCGTGGACGAGCTGGACGGCCCGCCGGACACCGCGATCGCGCTCGACTCCGGGCTCTTCACCCGGCTCGGCGGCGGCCGGACCGCGGCCGCCGAGCACATCGGCGAGATCGCGGTGCGCGGCGACACCGAACTGGGCGAACGACTGGTGCGCTCGCTCGCCTTCACCATCTGATGCGGCTCTTCCTCTCCAGCTACCGCTTCGGCGCGCACGCCGACCGGCTGCTGGAGCTGGTCGGCACGCCGGGGCGGGTCGCACTGATCCCGAATGCCTGCGATGCCTGGCCCGCCGCCTGGCAATCCGCGGTGACCAGCGACGAGGTGCCGCTGCGGCGGCTCGGTTTCCGCCCCGAGGTGGTGGATCTGCGCGAGTACGCGGGCGCGCCGGAGCGGCTGCGGGCCACCCTGGCCGGATTCCCGCTGCTCTGGGTGCGCGGCGGCAATACCTTCGTGCTGCGCGCCCAGTTCGCCCGCAGCGGCGCGGACGCCGTCCTGCCCGCGCTGCTCGCCGCGGACGCCCTCGTCTACGCCGGGTACAGCGCGGGCGCCTGCCTGCTGAGCCCGGACCTGCACGGCATCGAGGAGGCCGACGACCCGGCCGAGGTGCGCCCGGCCACCGGCGTCGACCCGCGGTGGGACGGGCTCGGGCTGGTCGACCGCGCGATCGTGCCGCACATCGACTCCCCCACCGACCCGGACGGCATCTGCACGCGGCTGGCCACCCGCTTCCGCGCCGAGGGCAGGCCGCACTGGGCGCTCACCGACGACGACGCGGTGATCGTCGACGGCGGCGCGCCGGAGCTGCTGAACTGAACCGGCGCGGCCGGCGGCTTTCGGACCGGTGGCCCGCAGCTCAGCGGCGGCGGAACACCACCCAGCGCATGGCGCTGTACATGTAGACGGCCTCGCAGCCGCCGGCCAGGATCCGGGACAGGTGGTAGTCGAGGCCGAGCGCGGCCAGCCCGCCGCCGACACCGAGGATGAAGGCCACGTAGTTGATCACCACGACCACCGTGTACACCGCCGCCTGCCCGGCCACCGGCGCGTGCGAGTGGAAGTTGAAGGTCCGGTTCAGCACGAAGGCCAGCCCGAACGCGCAGGCGTAGGCGACGCTCACCGCGAACCAGATCGGCAGCCCGAGCCCGCCGTACAGGATGGTCAGCAGCAGCAGATCCACCCCGAAGGTGAAGCTGTTGATCAGCGCGAAGCCGAGGAAGGTCGGCGGGACCAGCCGGTCGAGGCCGAGCGGGAGCAGCGCGACCGCCCGTTCGCACCACCGGCCGAATCGGTCCGCGATGCCGTCGACGGTCGAATCGGGTGCCGTGCCTGCTTCGTCGCGGAGGTCCGCCGGTTCGCCCACGCCCGCAGGATGCCACCGGCAGGTGTCGGCCAGATGAGCGGCGGGCGAACCCGCCGTCAGCCGATCCGGCTGCTGCGCACGCCGGCCGGGCGCAGCGCGGCCAGCCTGCGTCGGGTGAGATCGTCGGCGTGCTCCAGCAGCAGCTCGACCAGCTGCCGTGGATCCCGCCGCCAGCGGGCGCCGATGGTGGCGAGCGTCGGCTTGTCGAAGAGCCCCGAACTCGCCAGCGCGGCCAGCCAGTCGTCGATCTCGCCCGCCTCGATCCGGCGCACGGTCTCGTCGTCCAGCCCGGCCTCGGCCACCTCGGGGCCGATCACCGCGGTCACGAGTTCGTGGTAGTCCGGTACTGCGGTCATGCTGAAATCCCTCCTGCACCGAACCTTTACGGGTCTACGCCCCGAACTCCGCGACCCCTGTCGGACGATTGTGGCCCCGCACCGGCCGTACCACCAACCCGATGCGGTGAAATCGCTGTTTCGGTTGGCTAGCGTGGCTAGCGTGCAGCTACAGGAGTTGATCGCCGCGCTTCCCGCGGGCGCCGTCGTCACCGATCCGGACGTGCTGGCCGGGTACCGCCACGACTGGGCGAAGGATCCCGGCGCGGGCACCCCGCTCGCCGTCGTCCGGGCCACCGCCACCGCCGATGTCGCGGCCACGCTGCGCTGGGCGAGCGCGCACGGGGTCCCGGTGGTGCCGCGCGGCGCCGGCTCCGGGCTCTCCGGCGGCGCGACCGCGGTGGCGGGCGGCATCGTGCTCGGCACCGAGCGGATGCGCGGCATCACCGTCGACCCGGTGACGCGCACCGCGGTGGTGCAGCCGGGGCTGCTGAACGCCGAGGTCAAGCGGGCCGTGGCGGAGCACGGGCTGTGGTACCCACCGGACCCGTCGTCCTTCGAGATCTGCTCGATCGGCGGGAACGCGGCCACCAACGCGGGCGGGCTCTGCTGTGTGAAGTACGGCGTCACCAGCGACTACGTCCTCGGCATGGAGGTGGTGCTCGCCGACGGCACCCCGGTGCGGCTGGGCGGGGCGCGGCTCAAGGACTCCGCCGGGCTCTCGCTCACCAAGCTCTTCGTCGGCAGCGAGGGCACGCTCGGTGTGATCACCGAGCTCACGCTGCGGCTGCTGCCCGCGCAGCCGCCGCTCAGCACCGTGGTCGCGAGCTTCGCCGACCTGGAGTCCGCCACCGCGGCGATCCTCGCCATCACCGGCGCGCTGCGCCCGGCCATGCTGGAGTTCATGGACGCGGTGGCGGTCAACGCCGTCGAGGACGAGCTGCGCATGGGGCTGGACCGCGCGGCCGCCGCGCTGCTGGTCGCGCGCTCCGACGCGCCCGGCGAATTCGCCGCGCACGAGGCCGAGCTCATGGTCGCCGCCTGCAGGCAGGCCGGGGCAACCGAGGTTTTCAGCACCGCGGACGCCGAGGAGGGCGAGGCCTTCACCGCGGCCCGCCGGTTCGCCATCCCGGCGGTGGAGCGGCTCGGCCCGCTGCTGCTGGAGGACGTCGGGGTGCCGCTGCCGCGCCTCGCCGACCTGGTCTCCGGGATCGCCGAGATCGCCGAGCGCAATGCGGTGACGGTCTCGGTGATCGCGCACGCCGGGGACGGTAATACGCACCCGCTCATCGTGCACGACCCGGCCGACGCCGAGCAGACCGCGCGGGCGCACCGTGCCTTCGGCGAGATCATGGACCTGGCCATCGCGCTCGGCGGCACCATCACCGGCGAGCACGGCGTCGGCCGGTTGAAGAAGGCGTGGCTGCCGGATCAGGTCGGACCGGACGTCATAGCGCTGACCAGGCGGATCAAGGACGCGCTCGACCCCGGCGGCATCCTCAATCCGGGCGCCATTCTGTAGACGCCGGAACATCGGGGTTCGCAGCGGGGTTCTACCGGTTATGAACACCAGGCTGAAACACAATGCCGAGGACACCCGGTACGAGATCTACGTCGACGAGGTGCTGGCCGGGTACGCCGACTACGCCGAGCGCGGCACCGTCCGGGATTTCAACCACACCGTGACATTCCCCGAATTCCGCGGCCGCGGGGTGGCGGCCGAGGTGGTCGAGTACGCGCTGCGCGACTCCCGCGCGCACGGCTTCACCGTGCTGCCCACCTGCTGGTACGTCGACGAGTTCATCGCCGCGCACGGCGAGTACCGCGACCTCGTCGCGTCCTGACTCAGTTCGCCCGCCGCCAGCACAGGAACTGGTGATCGGTGGTGCACCCCATCGCCGCCACCACGGCCTCGTTGTCGAAGCCGGGCAGCGCCTGGAGCCGGTGCAGCAGCGATTTGCCGCCCGCGGATTGCGGCACCGCGCAGCCATTGCCCCGCGCCCCGATCAGCACGAAGAACACGTCGTCCGCGAAGGGTCCGTCGGTGCTGGTGATGATGCGCACCTCCGCGAGATCCGCCCAGCTCACTTCCTCGACCCGCCCGCCGGGAAGAGTGCGCCGGACGTATCTGTCCGTTATTTCCACCCCGCTCATGCCTGAAATCGTCCTCCTGTGCGCGGTCACCCGACACCCCTGAGTTCGGATACGGCCGCGCGCACGCGTGAACCCCGATACCCGAACGGTACCGGGGTTCGGCGCCGGAGTCGGTTGAATCAGCGCAGCAGGGCGCGCGACATGACGACCCGCTGGATCTGGTTGGTGCCCTCGTAGATCTGCGTGATCTTGGCATCGCGCATCATGCGCTCCACCGGGAAGTCGGTGGTGTAGCCCGCGCCGCCGAAGAGCTGGACGGCATTGGTGGTGACCTCCATGGCGACGTCGGAGGCGAAGCACTTGGCGGCGGCGGAGATGAAGCCGAGGTTGGGCTCGCCGCGCTCGGCGCGGGCCGCGGAGGTGTACACCATGAGCCGCGCGGCCTCGATCTTCATCGCCATGTCGGCCAGCATGAACTGGGTGTTCTGGAAGTCGGCGATCCTGGTGCCGAACTGCTTGCGGTCCTTGGTGTAGGCGATCGCGGCGTCCAGCGCGCCCTGGGCAAGACCGACGGCCTGCGCACCGATGGTCGGGCGGGTGTGGTCGAGGGTCTGCAGCGCGGTCTTGAAGCCGGTGCCGGGCTCGCCGACGATCCGGTCGCCCGGGATCCGGCAGTTCTCGAAGTACAGCTCCGCGGTGGGCGAGCCCTTGATGCCGAGCTTGTGCTCCAGCGGGCCGACCACGAAGCCCTCGTCGTCGGAGTGCACCAGGAACGCGGAGATGCCGTTGGCGCCCTTCTCGGCGTCGGTCACCGCCATGACGGTGTACCAGGAGGACTTGCCGCCGTTGGTGATCCAGCACTTGGAGCCGTTCAGCACCCAGTCGTCGCCGTCCCGCTTGGCGCGGGTGCGCATGGCGGCGGCGTCCGAGCCGGCCTCGCGCTCGGAGAGCGCGTAGGAGGCCATCTCGCCGTTCACGATGTCCGGCAGCACCTGCTGCTTGAGCTCGTCCGAGCCGTTCAGGATGAGCCCCATGGTGCCGAGCTTGTTCACCGCCGGGATGAGCGAGGAGGAGCCGCAGACCCGGGCGACCTCCTCGATCACGATGCAGGTGGCCACCGAGTCGGCGCCCTGGCCGCCGAACTGCTCGGGCACGTGCACCGCGTTGAAACCGGAGGCATTGAGCGCGGTCAACGCCTCCTCGGGGAAGCGGGCCCGCTCGTCCACGTCCTTGGCGTGCGGGCTGATCTCCTTCTCCGACAGCGCGCGGATGGCCGCACGCAGCTCGTCGTGGAAGTCCTCCAGCTTGAACAGGTCGAAATCGGGGTTACCCGCCATGACGGCTCCACTCCTGGTTGTCGGTGCCCACGGCACTGCGTGCCACGCTTGTCTCTCAGTATAGAGCGCTTCTCGGTCACCTGACCGCTGCGAGTGGCACTCAGTGCCAGGCAGAGCCGCAAATGGTGACCCGAGTCACAGGCTACCGAGTTGCCGGGTCACCAGGTCGGCCACCCGGCGCGGCGCCATGCCGCGCGGGAACACCGCGACCACCATCTCCTCGCCCGGCGCCCCGCGCGGGATCGCCGCCAGCTCCTGGCGCAGGTCGGCGGCGCCCGCGTCGGACTCGCCGCGCACCATGCGGCGCAGCAGGTAGTTGTGCGTGGCGGTGACGGCGGCGGTGAACTGCACCCGGCTCAGATCGGGCACCTCGGGCAGCCGCTCGCGCAGGAAGTCGGTGAAGAGCCGCTCGTACCGGAACACCGTGACGATCTCGCGCTCGCGCAGCGCGGGCACCTGCCGCACCACCCGGTACCGCCGCGCCGCGATCTCCCGCCACTGGGTGAACCGCTCGAACACCTGCACCACCGCGGAGCAGACCAGCTCCCACGGGTCGCCGTCCGAGCCGTCCAGGAAGGCCGCGGCCTGCGCCAGCTGCGACTCGTGGTCGGCGAAGATCACGTCCTCCTTGGACCGGAACTGCCGGAAGAAGGTCCGCCGCGAGATCCCCGCCGCCTCGGCGATCTCGTCCACGGTCGTGGCCTCGTACCCCTTCTCGGCGAATAGCAGCAGCGCCTGCTCCACCACGGCCAGCCGGAATCGAGCCGTGTCGGCGCCTGCGCGGATTCGCGCGGATTCGTCGATGGTCACGGACTCGAGCGTATCGAGAAGCTCAGCCGAGCAGCTTGGCGCGCAGCGCTTCGTCCTTGCCGAGGACGAGTTTCTCGAGATTCGCCTGGAAGGTCTCCATGCGGGCGCGCAGGGCCGGATCGGCGGCGCCGAGGATGCGGGCGGCGAGCAGCCCGGCATTGCGGGCGCCGCCGATGGAGACGGTGGCGACCGGGACGCCCGCAGGCATCTGCACGATGGAGAGCAGGGAGTCCATGCCGTCGAGGTACTTCAGCGGCACCGGGACGCCGATCACCGGGAGCGGGGTGGCGGAGGCGACCATGCCGGGCAGGTGGGCGGCACCGCCCGCGCCCGCGATGATCACCTTGATTCCGCGCTCGGCCGCGGAACCGGCGTAGTCGAGCATGCGCTGCGGGGTGCGGTGCGCGGAGACCACGCCCACCTCGAAGCGGATGCCGAACTCGGCGAGCGCCTCGGCGGCGGCCTCCATGACCGGCCAGTCCGAGTCGCTGCCCATGATCAGGCCGACCTGCGGTTCACTCATGCGGATCCCATCCGTCGGTCCATACCGCGTGCGACATCCAGTGCGCCGCCCGCTCCGCCTGCTCCCGCACCACGGCGACGTCGTCGCCGAGGATGTTCACGTGGCCGATCTTGCGATCCGGCCGCTCGCCCTTGCCGTAGAGGTGCACCTTGGCCTCCGGGAGCCGGGCGAAGAGATGGTGCAGCCGCTCGTCCATCGCCATGGCGGGCGCCGCGGGCGCACCGAGGATGTTCGCCATCACGGTGACCGGCGCGAGCGGGGTGGTGTCGCCGAGCGGGTAGTCGAGCACGGCGCGCAGGTGCTGCTCGAACTGGCCGGTGCGGGCGCCGTCCATGCCCCAGTGCCCGCTGTTGTGCGGGCGCATGGCGAGCTCGTTCACCAGCAGTTCGCCGTCGGCGGTCTCGAACAGCTCGACCGCCATCACGCCGACCACGCCGAGCTCGGCGGCCAGGTGCAGCGCCAGCGTCTCGGCCCTGGCGGCGAGCTCCTCGGACAACCCCGGCGCGGGCGCGAGCACCACCGCGCACTGCCCGTTGCGCTGCACCGTCTCCACCACCGGCCAGGTGGCGGCCTGCCCGAACGGCGAGCGGGCCACCATGGCGGAGAGCTCGCGCACCCACGCCACCCTGGCCTCGGCCAGCAGCGGCACCCCGCGGGCCCGCTGCTCCCCGACGACGGTGCGCGCCTCGTCGGCTTCGGCGGGCATCCAGACCCCGCGGCCGTCGTAACCGCCGCGGATCGCCTTCAGCACCACCGGCCAGCCGTGCTCGTCCCCGAACCGCTCGGCGTCGGCCGCCGTCGCCACCGCGGTGAAGGCGGGCACCGGCAGTCCGAGCTCGGCGAGCTTGGTCCGCATGGCCAGCTTGTCCTGGGCGTAGCGCAGCGCCGCGGGCGGCGGCTGCACATTGACGCCCTCGGCGACCAGCGCCTCCAGGTGCTCGGTCGGCACGTGCTCGTGGTCGAAGGTCAGCGCGTGCGACCCGACCGCGGCCCTGCGCAGCGCAACCGGGTCGGCATGGCTGCCGAAGACCACGTCCGGACTGACCTGTGCGGCCGGGTCGTCCGCCCGCTCGGCCAGTACCCGCAGCCGCTGCCCGAGGGCGATCGCGGCCTGGTGCGTCATCCGCGCGAGTTGCCCGCCACCGACCATGGTGACGGTCGGCATCGCCGCTGGATCGAAGGAACGTGCGCTCACGTCGGACAATGTTGTCATGGAGCGCGAAATCGGCGCGCGCGACCCGGCGCTACACTCGGGCCTTGTGTCTATCGTCGACGACGTGGTCCGCGCACTCCCGCCCACCGCACGGGAGCTGGCGCTCCGTAACCGTGAGCTGATCAAGTTCGCGATCGTCGGCGCCACCACCTTCGTGATCGACAGCGGCATTTTCTACCTGCTGAAGTGGACGGTGCTCGCGGAGAAGCCGGTGACGGCGAAGATCATTTCCGGCGTGATCGCGGTGATCGCCTCCTACATTCTCAATCGGGAGTGGTCGTTCAAGAACCGCGGCGGGCGGGAGAAGCACCACGAGGCGCTGCTGTTCTTCGCGGTCAGCGGCGTCGGGGTGGCGCTGAGCAATATTCCGCTGTGGATTTCCAGCTACGTCTTCCATCTGCGCCAGCCGGACGTGAGCTTCGCCACCGAGAACATCGCCGACTTCGTGAGCGCGTTCCTGATCGGCAATCTGCTGCAGATGGCGTTCCGCTTCTGGGCGATGCGGCGCTGGGTTTTCCCGGACGAAGTGGACGTGATCATCGAGGAGCTGGAGGAGCTCATCGAGGTCGAGAATCTGGGCAGCACCGAGCCGCCGACGGTGCGCCCCTGACCGTCAGCGCGGTTCCGCGCCTGCCCCGGCGGGGACCCGATTCGGCGTCGGCGCGCCGAGAAAGAGCGCGAACAGCGCCGGGCGCCTGCGCTGCAATTCCAGCCGGCCGCCGTCGGCCTCGACCAGCGCCCGCGCCAGCGCCAGCCCGACCCCGGTCGAGCCCGCCCCGGAGAAGCCGCGGTCGAAGATGTGCGGCGCCAGCTCGTCGCTGACCCCGTCGCCCTGATCGGCCACCTCCACGCAGACCAGCGGCACCCTGGCCCTGCCGCCGTGCACCAGCCGCACCGAGACGGTGCAGGTGCCGTCGCCGTGGTTGAGCGCGTTGTCCAGCAGCACCGCCAGCGCCTCGCGCAGCCGGGAGCCGGTGATCGGGGCGCGCAGCGATTCGTCGCCGAGCAGCGTGAGCAGCCGCCCCGCATCCCGGAACGGGTGTGCCCACTCCGCGATCACGCCGCGCAGCTCGTCCATCACCGGCACCGGGTCGCGGTCGGCGGCGTCGTCGTCCCTGGAGGCGCGGACCAGGTCGTCGATGGCGCCGGTGAGCCGGTCCACCTGGGCCATCGCCGCCTCGGCCTCCTGCACCACGTCCGGGTCGGCGTGCACCGAGAGCTCGTCCAGCCGCAGCCGGACCGCGGTGAGCCGGCTGCGCAGCTGGTGCGAGACATCGGCTACCAGCGCGTGCTCGCGCTGCAGCCGCCGGGCGATCTCCACGGTGGCGGCGTCCAGCACGTCGGAGACCCGGTCCAGCTCGGCGATGCCGTGCCGCCGGTTGTCCGGCCGGAAATCGCCCTCGGCCAGCCGGGCGGCGCGCGCGGCGACATCGCTGAGCGGGTCGGCGACCCGGCGCGCGGTGACCACCGCGACCGTCACCGCCGCGGTCAGCGAGGCCAGGACCGCCAGCGCCACCGCGCCGACCGCCTGCCGCTGGATGGAGTGCATGGGCCCGGACGGCACCTCCAGCCGCAACGAGCCGCGCTCGCCCATGGAGAGCGACTCGACCAGCGGGTCGTTCACCCGGTCCACCCCGATGTCCATGCGAACGGCGCTGTCCAGCGGGGCCGGGTAGACGATGGTGAGCTTGCCGCCGTCCGGCACCAGCGTCCCCACCGCCCTGGTATCCAGCTCGCCGGGGACGATCCCGGACTCCTGCTCCTGCGCGATGATCTCGGTCGCCATCCGGTCCAGCCGGTCGCGCAGGTCGTTGCGGGTGATGTCCTCCACCCACAGCCACGCGGTGTAGACCAGCGGCAACCCGAGCACCACCGTGGTGAGCGTCAGCACGGTGAGCATCGAGCGCAGGATGCGGCGCCGCACGTCAGTCGGTGTTCAGCCGGAAGCCGACACCGCGCACGGTGACGATCCGGCGCTCGGCCATCGGCCCCTCGTCGCCGATCTTCCGGCGCAGCCAGGACATGTGCATGTCGAGCGTCTTGGAGCCGCGCAGCTCGGCATCGCCCCAGACCTCGCGCAGGATGGTCTCCCGCGCCACCACCTGCCCCGCCCGGTCGATCAGCACCTTGAGCAGCTCGTACTCCTTGTTCGCCAGCCCGACCTCGACGCCGTTCACCAGCACCCGGCGCGCGGCCGGCTCCAGCCGGATGCCGCCGACCTCCACCGCGTCGTCGCCGAGGCCGCTGCGGCGCAGCAGCGCGCGCACCCTGGCGAGCAGCTCGGCCAGCCGGAACGGCTTGCCGACGTAGTCGTCGGCGCCCGCGTCCAGCCCGACCACGAAGTCCACCTCGTCGGTGCGCGCGGTGAGCATGAGCACCGCCAGCTCGGCACCGCTGGCCCGCACCTGCCTGCACACCTCGAGCCCGTCCATGCCGGGCAGCCCGAGGTCGAGGATGAGCAGGTCGTGGCCGCCCTCGAGGGCACGGCGCAGCACCGCGGGGCCGAAGCTCTCCACGGTCACCGTGTAGCCCTCGCGGCCGAGTGCGCGCGAGAGCGGCGCCGCGATCGCCTCGTCGTCCTCTCCGAGCAGTACCGCCGTCATGCGCCCAGATTACGGGCGCGGGCCCGGCTCAGTTGTCCCAGCGCTCGTGCCGGTGCTCCACCTCGAAGACCTGGTGGTAGAGGAGCGAGTGCACCTGCTGCACCGCCGGGATGTCGTCGTACTCCAGCGGCTCGTCGGAGGAGGAGCCGATGATCAGGGTGCCGGTGCCGAGCAGCCGGTCGAAGAGGCCGTGCCGGAACTGCACGCTGGAGATCCGGCTCATGGGGATATCGATGCCGGAGTGCGTGAGCACGCCCTGCCGCACCAGCACCCGCCGGTCGGTGACGATGAAGTGCGTGGACTTCCAGCTGATGATCGGGCCGATCACGCGCCAGGCGAGCAGCACCACCCACACCACCAGCACCACCGCGAGCAAGCCGAGGCTCACCGTCTCGTCGGTGACATTGCGGGAGATCACGCCGCCGCCGAACCCGGCGAGCGCGGTACCGGCCACCAGGATGACGATCGGCCAGAACAACATCTTCCAGTGCGGGTGGCGATGCAGCAGCAGGTGCTCGTCGGGGGCCAGCACGTCCTCCGGATAACCCATGGCGGCAGAGTACCGCGCGCCGGGGACGGAACGGCCGCAGCGCGATTCGCCGATCGCCGCCGTCAGGCGTCGGGGCGCAGGTGCGTGACGTCGCCCGCGGAGACCGCCTCGGAGCCGACCAGCAGCCTGCCCGCCGCATCGATGTCGGTGGCGATCCCGACCAGCGCCCGGCCACCGGGCAGCTCGGCGCGCACCCGGGCGCCGAGGGTGCCGCAGCGCTCACGGTAGGCGGCGGCCAGCGCGGCGGTGTCCCATGCCGAGTCCCGCCAGGCCGTGCAGCGCGCGGCGAAGGCGGTGAGCAGCGCGGCGGCCATGGTGGTGCGGTCGACGGTGGCGCCCTCCAGCACCAGCGAGGTCGCGTGCGGCACCGGCAGCTCGTCCGCGGTGAGCTCGGCATTGAGCCCGACGCCGACCACCACCGCCGGGTCGGGACCCGCGACGGCCACCTCGGCCAGGATGCCTGCCAGCTTGCGTCCCCCGACCAGCACGTCGTTCGGCCACTTGAGCTCAGCGGGCACCCCGGCCGCGGTGCGCACGGCGTCCACCACGGCGATCCCGGTGAGCAACGGCAGCCAGCCGAGCACCTCGGGGTTCACCCCGTCGAGCCGGACCAGGACCGAGACCGAGATCTGGGTGCGCGGCGGGCTGCTCCACGCCCGCGCGTGCCTGCCGCGGCCGCTCTCCTGCAGCTCCGCGAGCAGCACCTGCCGGTCGGCGCCCGGCTCGGCGACGGCCCGCGCGATCAGGTCGGCATTGGTCGAGCCGGTGGTCTCGACCACATCCAGCCGGGTGAAGGGGGGCGTGAGTTCGCGGCGCAGCCGCTCGGCGTCAAGGGGTGTCCGCTGCACAGCGGCAGGCTACTCGGCCGCACCCCGCTACCTGCGATTCCGGGGTGGGCAGACCCCTTGCGCCAGCTGTGGACAACTCCAGAAATCCGACGGCGACCAGGGCTTTTCTACCGATGAGTAGCGGAGGAGGTGTTACCCGGTACCGGTGGCACTGGTTACACTCCGAACCCATGACGAGTGTCCAGCAGCAGCCCGCATCCGGATCGGCGGGCGAACCCGATATCCACACCACCGCCGGGAAGCTCGCTGACCTGCGCAACCGGCTGGACGAGGCCAAGCACCCGGTGGGCGAGGCCGCCGTGGACAAGGTGCACGCCAAGGGCAAGATGACGGCCCGCGAGCGCATCCTCGCGCTGCTGGACGAGGGCTCGTTCGTCGAGCTCGACGCCCTGGCCAGGCACCGGAGCGTGAACTTCGGGCTGGACAAGAACCGCCCGCTCGGCGACGGCGTCGTCACCGGCTACGGCACCATCGACGGCCGCGACGTCTGCATCTTCAGCCAGGACGTCACCGTCTTCGGCGGCAGCCTCGGCGAGGTGTACGGCGAGAAGATCGTCAAGGTCATGGATCTCGCGCTGAAGACCGGCCGCCCCCTGGTCGGCATCAACGAGGGCGCGGGCGCGCGCATCCAGGAGGGCGTCGTCTCGCTCGGCCTCTACGGCGAGATCTTCCACCGCAATATCCAGGCCTCCGGCGTGATCCCGCAGATCTCGCTGATCATGGGCCCGGCCGCGGGCGGGCACGTCTACTCCCCCGCGCTCACCGACTTCGTGGTCATGGTCGATCAGACCAGCCAGATGTTCGTCACCGGCCCCGACGTCATCAAGACGGTCACCGGCGAGGACGTCACCATGGAGGATCTGGGCGGCGCGCACACGCACATGGTGAAGTCCGGTGTCGCGCACTACGTCGCCTCCGGCGAGCAGGACGCGCTGGACTACGTCAAGGACCTGCTCTCCTACCTGCCGAGCAACAACCGCGCCGAGGCACCGCGCTTCCCCGCGACCGACCCGGTGACCGGCGCCATCGAGGAGTCGCTCACCGAGGAGGATCTGGAGCTCGACACCCTGATCCCGGACTCGCCGAACCAGCCGTACGACATGCACGAGGTCATCCGCCGCCTGCTCGACGACGACGAGTTCCTCGAGGTGCAGGCCGAGCGCGCGATGAACATCATCGTCGGCTTCGGCCGGGTCGACGGCCGCAGCGTCGGCATCGTCGCCAACCAGCCCACCCAGTTCGCCGGCTGCCTCGACATCGACGCCTCGGAGAAGGCGGCGCGCTTCGTCCGCACCTGCGACGCCTTCAACGTCCCGATCATCACCCTGGTCGACGTCCCCGGCTTCCTGCCCGGCACCGGCCAGGAGTACAACGGCATCATCCGGCGCGGCGCCAAACTGCTCTACGCCTACGGCGAGGCCACTGTGGGGAAGATCACCATCATCACCCGCAAGGCCTACGGCGGCGCCTACGACGTCATGGGCTCCAAGCACCTCGGCGCCGATGTGAACCTGGCCTGGCCGACCGCGCAGATCGCCGTCATGGGCGCCTCCGGCGCGATCGGCTTCGTCTACCGGAAGAAGCTCCAGGACGCCGCGAAGGAGGGCGCCGACGTCGATGCGCTGCGGATTGAGCTGCAGAACGAGTACGAGGACACGCTCGTGAATCCGTACGTGGCGGCCGAGCGCGGCTACGTGGACGCGGTCATCCCGCCCTCGCACACCCGCGGCCAGATCGTCTCCGCGCTGCGGCTGCTGGAGCGCAAGATGGTCAGCCTGCCGCCCAAGAAGCACGGCAACATCCCGCTCTGATCGCGCGATACCCTTCGTAGGCCGCGCACACTGGTAACGATGAGACCGCACACTGGTGGATGCGGAGGCAGCTGCCTTCACATTCGCCGGTGCCGCCGGCGCTCGGCCGGGTATGCCCAGGAAGGGTGCACCCGCCCGAGGTAGAGAGAGGATCTGCACTGTGACGACCGTGGCAGAAGACGAGGTGTTGTCCGCCGTCGAACTGGACCTCACGGCCGGTTCGATCACCGACGATGCCGAGGCGGCGAGCGTTGAGCCCGCCGCGGCCGAGGCGAGCACCGCCCCGCTGATCCGGGTCGAGCGCGGCAACCCCTCGGACGCCGATATCGCCGCGCTGGTCTGCGTCTTCACCGCGGCCGCGGCCGCCGGTGCGGCCGCGCCGGGCGAGCAGGGGCCGCTCGACCGGTGGGGCAGGCCCGCCCTGCTGCACCGCGGCGCCGCGCCGTTCTCGCCCTACGCCTTCCCGGCGCTGGCGTACGGCCGCGACTGACCGTGCCCGTTCTGGTCCTGGCCTCGGCGTCACCAGCCCGCCGGGCGGTGCTTCGCGCCGCGGGCATCGAGCCGGTCGTCCGGATCTCCGATGTGGACGAGGACGCGGTGGCCGCCGCGCTGCCGCCGGACTCCGCGCCGAGCACGGTGGTGGAGAAGCTGGCCGAGGCCAAGGCGAACGCCATCGTGGCAGCGGGCGAGCTGCCCGCGGATTGCGTCGTGGTCGGCTGCGATTCCATGCTGCTGGTCGACGGTGAGCTGCAGGGCAAGCCGTACGCCCCCGAGGTGGCCCGCGAGCGCTGGAAGGCGGTGGCGGGGCGCAGCGCCGACCTGCTCACCGGGCACTGCGTGCTGCGGCTGATCGACGGCGCGGTCACCGCGTCGGCGGTCGACTGCAGCACCACGACGGTGCACTTCGCCGACCCCGACCCGGCCGACCTGGATGCCTATATCGCCACCGGCGAGCCGCTGCAGGTGGCCGGGGCCTTCACCCTGGACGGCCGCGGCGGCTGGTTCGTGGAGCGGCTGGAGGGCGATCCCTCCAGCGTCATCGGGATCGGGCTACCACTGCTTCGCCGACTCCTTCACGACGTCGGTCTCTCCATTGCGCAGCTGTGGGGGGATCCGCCCGGCTGAGGGCGGGGCGATCAGCGGCTCGGCCACGACGGGGCTGTCCACGATGGGCAGCGTCGGCACCTCGCGCGGCTCCTCCGAGCGCGCGCTCGGCTCCGGGCGGCCGCGCACCAGCTCCAGCCGGGCCAGGCAGAGCTCCGGCTCGACGAACGGCCGCATCCGCACCTTCACCCGGTCGCGCGCGCCGCCGCGGTCGAGCACCTCCTGCAGCAGCCCGACGTGCACGCCGCACACCACATCGGAGTGCGTGCGCGCGAGCTCGCGCAGCGGGCAGGCGGTGAGCCGGATCTGCACCTGCTCCGCGGTGTCGGCGCCGGGGTCGCGCTCCGGCGCGAAGCCGAGCTCCGAGGAGAGCGTCATGGAGAGGTCCTTGGCGCCGTCCAGCGTCTCCACCCGCTCCTCGCCGGCGTCCAGCTTGGCGCCCCAGGCGCGGCCGGCCGCGATCCCGGCCTCGGTGCGGGCCCTGCGGTCAGGGCCGAGCTGATCGGCGAGCGCCTGCGCGAGATCCTGGTAGCCCACCGATCGCTGTACCGCGGAGTAGCCGATCCGCGGCCTGCCGCGGCCGCGCGGCGGCTGCTGGAACTGCCGGACCAGGGACTCCCGGGTGAGCACATCCAGGTGGAAACGAACCGTGGTTACGTGCTGGCCGGTGATCCGGGCCAGCTCCTGGGCGTCGAGGGGCTCCTCCGCGCCACGTAGGATCGCGAGCAGTCGCCGCCGCGGCCAAGAATCGGACATAGCTCACCCCTCCTCCCGGGAGACTTTATCGGATGGGGGTGCGGCGAAATCACCATTCATCCGATCGTGATCTGAAACGAGTTCACCGACCCACACGGGTTTCACCGCGCGCGACCACCTCACCGTTACCACTTCTCGATCGAGTGTGGAGGGAACAGATCGTGCCACTCGCCCCGGACCCGAACCCGGCCTTCGCTTCGTTCGCACACCCGAAACACTTGGTAACCACTGAATGGCTGTCGGCAAACCTCGGGGCGCGCGGCCTGCGGATCGTCGAGGTGAACGAGGACCCGCAGCTCTACGACATCGGGCACATCCCGGGCGCGGTCAAGATCGACGGGCGCGCCGAGCTCGGCGACGAACGGAGCCGCGACTACCTCGACGGCGCCCGGTTCACCGAGCTCATGCGCGCCAAGGGCATCGCGCGGGACGACACCGTGGTGCTGTACGGCGACCGCGGCAACGCGCCGGCCGCGCACACCGCCTGGCTCTTCGGGCTCTTCGGCCACCCCGACGTCCGGCTGCTCGACGGCGGCCGGGACAGCTGGATCTCCGAGGCCAGGGACACCACCTTCGACGCCCCGATCATTCCCGCCGTCGGCTACCCGGCGGTGGAGCGCGACGACGGCACCGCCCGCGCCTTCCGCGACGACGTGCTTCGCCACCTCGGGCTGCCCCTGCTCGACGTGCGCTCGCCCGCCGAGTACGCGGGCGAGGACCCGCACGAGCCGGACCGCTCGCGGGAGACCGCGCCGCGCGGCGGCCACATCCCCACCGCGGTGAACATCCCGTGGACCGACGCGATCGGCCTCGACGGCCGCTTCCGGCCGCGCGCGGAGCTGGACCGCGCCTACGCCGCGGTGGCGGGCGCCGACGACGTGGTGGTGTACAGCAGGGTCGGCGAGCGCGCCGGGCACACCTGGTTCGTGCTGGCGAAGCTGCTCGGCGTCCGCACGGTGCGCAACTACGACGGCTCCTGGCTGGAGTGGGGCAGCGCGGTCCGGATGCCGGTGGCACGCGGTGCCGAGCCAGGGGCTGCCCCGCTCGCCGGAGCCCGCCGTAATCGCCGCTGACGCATACCCTTCCGGCCAGCGCCCAGCGATAATCCAGAGACCTTTCCGACCTCGGCCGATGGCACTCGAAAGCCCGTCGCGTGCACGAACGGCGGTCCGCGCGGGGAAAGCGGGGAGATTGTGATCTGCGGCCTACCGTCCAGTAGGGCTGGCCGGGTTCCGCCCGTGTTGGCACACTGCCTACACTCGCCCGAGAACGTAGGTTGCGACCCACGGGAGCGAAAAGAACCCTACCCCGCGAAGCGACCAGAAGAATGCACACAGGAGGCTCAGTGCCCAGCCATGCCAGCGCGCGGATCTCGAAGGTACTCGTCGCCAATCGAGGCGAGATCGCGGTGCGCGTTATCCGGGCGGCCAAGGATGCCGGCCTCGGCAGCGTCGCTGTCTACGCGGAACCCGACGCCGACGCGCCCTTCGTGAAGCTCGCCGACGAGGCCTTCGCCCTCGGTGGCCAGACCTCGGCCGAGTCGTACCTGGTGTTCGACAAGATCCTGGACGCGGCGGCCCGCTCCGGCGCCGACGCCATCCACCCCGGCTACGGCTTCCTCTCGGAGAACGCCGACTTCGCCCAGGCCGTCCTCGACGCCGGGCTGATCTGGATCGGCCCCTCGCCGCAGTCCATCCGCGACCTCGGCGACAAGGTCACCGCGCGGCACATCGCCGAGCGCGCCAACGCGCCGATGGCGGCGGGCACCAAGGACCCGGTCAAGAACGCCGACGAGGTCGTGGAGTTCGCGCAGAAGCACGGCGTGCCGGTGGCCATCAAGGCCGCGTACGGCGGCGGCGGGCGCGGCATGAAGGTCGCGCACACCATCGAGGAGATTCCCGAGCTGTTCGAGTCGGCGACCCGCGAGGCGATTGCCGCCTTCGGCCGCGGCGAGTGCTTCGTCGAGCAGTACCTGGACAAGGCGCGGCACGTCGAGGCGCAGGTCATCGCGGACACGCACGGCAATGTCGTGGTCGCGGGCACCCGCGACTGCTCGCTGCAGCGCCGCTTCCAGAAGCTGGTCGAGGAGGCCCCGGCGCCGTTCCTCTCGGACGCCGTGCGCGCGGAGATCCACGAGTCCGCCAAGCGGATCTGCAGGGAGGCCGGGTACTACGGCGCAGGCACCGTGGAGTACCTGGTGCAGGGCGAGACCGTCTCCTTCCTCGAGGTGAACACCCGCCTGCAGGTGGAGCACCCGGTCACCGAGGAGACCGCGGGCATCGACCTGGTGCGCCAGCAGTTCCGCATCGCCAACGGCGACGCGCTGGAGATCACCGAGGACCCGACCCCGCGCGGCCACGCCATCGAGTTCCGGATCAACGGCGAGGACGCCGGGCGCGGCTTCCTGCCCGCCCCCGGCCCGGTCGCGGTGTACCGCGAGCCCACCGGCCCCGGCGTGCGCGTCGACTCCGGCGTGGTGGCGGGCAGCGTGATCGGCGGCCAGTTCGACTCGATGCTGGCCAAGCTCATCGTCACCGGCGAGAACCGCACCCAGGCGCTGGAGCGGGCCCGCCGGGCGCTGGCCGAATACCAGGTCGAGGGGCTGGCCACGGTCATCCCGTTCCACCGCGCGGTGATCGACGACCCCGCCTTCATCGGCGACGGCACCTCGTTCGACGTCTACACCAAGTGGATCGAGAACGAGTGGAACAACACCGTCGAGCCCTACACCCCCGGCGCCCCCGCCGAGGAGGACGAGGAGGAGCCGCGGCAGAAGGTGGTCGTCGAGGTCGGCGGGCGCCGGGTCGAGGTCTCGCTGCCCGGGAGCTTCTCCATCGGCGGTGGCGGCACTCCCGCCGGCGGTAACGGCGTCATCCGCAAGAAGCCCAAGCCGCGCAAGCGGGGCGGGGCCGGGGGCGGCGCCGCCTCCGGTGACGCGGTGACCGCGCCCATGCAGGGGACCGTGGTGAAGGTCGCGGTCGAGGAGGGGCAGTCGGTCGAGGCCGGGGATCTGATCGCCGTGCTCGAGGCGATGAAGATGGAGAATCCGGTCAATGCGCACAAGGCGGGGGTGGTGACCGGGCTCGCTGTCGCGGCCGGGGCTGCCATTACCCAGGGCACTGTGCTGGCGGAGATCAAGTAGGAGTAAGGCCGGGGGCTTCGGCCCCCGGCCCCGGAGGGCGGCGCGCCGTGCACGCCGCCCTCGCGCGCGTCGATGCCTGGTCTCAGAGCCCGACGGTGACGCCGCCGGAGAACGCGAAGTCGTGCAGCTCCAGGTAGGCGGGGGCGGTGCCGTCGGGCAGGTCGAAGACCAGGATGGTGGAGCCGGAGGCGGCGGGCGCCAGCTCGAAGGAGTGGCCGTACCCCTGCTGGGTGCTGTGCCAGGCGGTGGCGGTGGCGTCCTGGTCGTGCGCCTGCCCGGTGCTGTCGATCAGCTTCTGCCCGAACGGGGTGTACCACTTGGGCTCGTCCGAGATATTGCGGACGTCCATGCGGACCACGGTGTACGCGCCGGAGGCCGTCTCCAGCCCGATCCGCGCCACCCCGGACTCCACCTTCGTGACCAGGAACTCGAACTTGCCGTCCCGGGCCGGGCCGAGCGACTCCTGCACCGCGGGCGGGGTGCGCTCGGCATCGTCCGGGGTACCGGCGGCGATCAGTGCCAGGCAGCCCGCGGCGACCGCGAACGGGGCGACGACGATCACGATGGTCGCCAGGATCAGGCGGCGCAGCAGGCCGCCGCGCTTGCGCCTGCGGCGCGGGGCCCTGGCCGGGGGTGCCGGGTACGCCGGGGCGCCGCCGCCGCGGGATGGCCAGACCGGGCCGTGCGCCGGGCGGCGGGGCCGCACCGCGTTCCAGCCGGCCGGGCGGAACGAGCGGGCGTAGTCCTGAAAGGGGCGTGCCCGGGTGGCGGGTGCCGCCGGTGGGCGCGTCGCGCCCGGCGCCGGGCGGCGCAGGTACCACTTGCGGTCCGGCGCCGGGGCGGGGCGGCTGCCTGCGTGGGCTACCGCGCGGCCGGGCACCGGGTATCCGGCCGCGGCGGGCCGAGGCACGACAGCGGGCACCGGCCGCGGCGGCGCGGGTGCCGCACTGCGCGGCGCGGGTGCGGCGGCACCGCGCGGCACGGGTGCGGCACTGGGCGGTACGGGTGCGGCACTGCGCGGCGCCACCCGGGGGCGTGCGGCGACAGCGGCCGCCGCACCCACGACTCCGGCCTGCCCTGCACCACCGGCCGAACCCGCCCGGACACCGCCGACCGCAACTCCGGCGTGCCCGGTCTCGTACCGCGTGGCGACCAGCGTCGGCTCCGGCCCGGGAACGGGCATGGACAGCGTGGGCATCGGCCCGCCCGAACCGGGCAGCAACCGCAGTGCCGCGGCGGCGAACTCCCCGGCCGAGGGATACCGGTCGCCCGGCTCCTTCGCCAGCCCGCGCGCGAGCACCGCGTCGAACTCCGCGGGCACCCCGGGCACCTCGGCGACGCTCGGCGGCACCGTCATCAGGTGCCCGTGCATCTGCCGCGCCGGATCGGTGTCCCCGAACGGCCGCTTCCCGGTGAGGCACTCGTAGAACACGCAGGCCAGCGCGTACACATCCGCGCGGGCGTCGGCGTGCCCGGAGAACCGCTCCGGCGCCATGTACGCCCAGGTGCCGATCGCCATCCCGGCGGTGGTCATCTGGGTGTGCCCGACCCCGTGCGCGATCCCGAAGTCGATGAGCACCGCGAACCCGTCGGGCCGCACGACGATATTGGATGGCTTGACATCCCGGTGCACCAGCCCGGCCGCGTGCGCGCAGTCGAGCGCCCGCGCCACCTGCGCGATCACCGCGACGGCGACCCCGGCCGGCAGCGGCCCCCCGGACGCCAGCCTGGCGCCCAGATCGGTGCCGTCGACATACGCCATCTCGATGAAGAGCCGCCCGTCGACGGCACCGTGCGAGTGGATGGGCACGATGTGCGGGCTGTCCAGCCCGGCGATCACCCGCGCCTCGCGCTCGAAGCGGCGCCGGTAGGTCTCGTCGGCGGTGAGTTCGGCGGAGAGCAGCTTCAGCGCGCAGCGCCTGCCCGCCTCGGTGTCGTGCGCGAGCCAGACCTGGCCCATGCCGCCGCTGCCGAGCAGCCGGTCCAGCCGGTAGCGGCCGAAGCGCGCGGCCGCCATCAGCGGTGCCCGCCGGGCAGCCGGTCGCAGCCCGCTCGCACGGGTCCCATCACGTACCTCCCGTCGCCGTCGAAAGGCGGCATCGGAGCTCGGGAATCCGATCCCCACCCCCGAACGCAGCGTAACCCCGGACCGGCGCGCCGCCCAGTGCCGATTCCTGTGACCCGGCCGACCCCCTACCCTTGCCCCATGCGAACCCCGCCCCGGCACGGCACGCGCTGATGGAACCCGTCGAGATCAACGCGGGCTCCTGGTACCTGCGCGCGCTCCGCGCCGACGACCGGATCGATGACCGCCCGGCCCTGCGCGCGGGCGGCGTCACCGACCCCGCGCATGTGAGCGATCGCGCCGCGCAGTGGGCCGACGGCACCCACCTCTCCTGGGCGGTGTGCGAGCCGACGACCGCCGAGCTGGTCGCCGAGATCGGGGTGACACCCGCCGCGGACGGAACCGCCGTGGTGGCGGGCTGGGCGCGGCCGGGCTTCGAGGAGGCGCTGGCCACCGCCAGGGCCGCGGTCACCCGCTTCACCGAGGGCGCACTGGACCTGCGGGTGCGCTGAGGAGGACGGCGCACGTCGCCGAGGCGCCCCACTCGACAGGCACCCGCCGCTCCCGCGATCGGCACCCGCTCAGCTTCGGGCTCCGGTCCACGCGCCGAACCGCTCGGCCACCCTTTCAGCCCAGCTGCACCAGCACCCGTCCCAGCGCGTCAACGGCCTCGTCCAGCTCCGCCACGGTCACGGTGAGCGGCGCACGGAAGCGAATCCCGCGCTCCCCGGTCCCGAGTACCAGCACGTGCTCGCGCTCGCGCAGCACCCGCACCACCTCGTCCCGGAACTCCCCGGAGCGCAGGTCGACCGCGCAGAACAGCCCGCGCCCGCGCGGCTCGCTCACCAGCGGAACCAATCCGCGCAGCCGATCGAGCAGATGCGCCCCGACAACCCCGGCCCGCTCGACCAGCCCCTCCGACTCGATCACCTCGAGAATCCGCCGCGCCCGCACCATGTCCGCGAGGTTCCCGCCCCACGTGGAGTTCAGCCGCGAGCCGACCCGAAACACGTTCTCCGGCACCTCGGTAACCCGCCCGCCTGCCATGATCCCGCAGACCTGGGTCTTCTTCCCGAACGCCACCACATCCGGCGTCAACCCCAATTGCTGGTACGCCCAGGTGCTTCCGGTGATCCCCACCCCGGTCTGCACCTCGTCCAGCACGAACAGGGCATCGTGCTCCCGGCACAGCTCCTGCACGGCCAGCAGGAATTCGGGGCGGAAGTGCCGGTCCCCGCCCTCGCCCTGGATGGGCTCGGCGAGGAAGCAGGCGATGTCGTGCGGGTACTCCGTGAAGGCGCGCCGCGCGGCGGCCAGCGCCCGCTCCTCGGCGGCCCGCACATCGCGGCCGGTACGCAGGTACGGCGCCTCGATGCGCGGCCAGTCGAACTTGGGGAAGCGTTCGGTCTTCACCGGATCGGTATTGGTGAGCGAGAGCGTGTAGCCGGAGCGGCCGTGGAAGGCGCCGGTCAGGTGCAGCACCCGCGAGCCGGGGGCGGCGCGCCCCTGCGCCTCGTTGTGCCTGCTCTTCCAGTCGAAGGCGGTCTTCAGCGCGTTCTCCACCGCCAGCGCGCCGCCGTCGACGAAGAACAGGTGCGGCAGCCGCGGGTCGCCGAGCACCCGGACGAAGGTCTGCACGAAGCGGGCCATGGCGACGGTGTAGATGTCGGAGTTGCTCGGCTTGTTCAGCGCCGCCGCAAGCAGTTCGGCGCGGAAGTCCGGGTCGGCGGCGAGCGCGGGGTGGTTCATGCCGAGCGCGCTGGAGGCGAAGAAGCCGAACATGTCCAGGTAGGCGGTGCCGTCCCGTTCGTCGACGAGCCGCCTACCCGCGGAGCGCCGCAGGTCGAGCACGAGGTCGAAGCCATCGGCGAGGATGCTGCCCGCGAGCAGCTCGCGGACGTCGGCCGGAGCGATGCCGGGGCGTTCGAGTTCGAGGGTCACCCCTCAACTGTAAGGAAAATTTGCGGAATCTCCACACAGATCAGTATTAATTACTGCGCAAGCCTACTTGTCATAGAATGTCTGCAGAATGATGGTGCTCCGGGTGCGAACATTGGCCGTCGCCCGGATCTCCTGCAACAACTGCTCCAGGTGCCGCGGCGAGGCCACCCGGACGGTGAGGACGTAGCTCTCGTCGCCGGCAACCGAGTGGCATGCCTCGATTCCGGGGATGCTCTGCAGCAGCGCGGGCGCGTCGTCCGGCTGCGATGGATCGAGAGGGGTGATGGCGACGAATGCGGAGAGGAGCTGCCCGAGCGCCTCCGGATCGACCTTGGCGGTGTACCCGCGGATCACGCCGCGCGCCTCCAGCCTGCGCACCCGCGACTGCACCGCCGAGACCGAGAGGCTGGCCTTCTCCGCGAGATTCGACAGCGTGGCCCGTCCGTCGGCCATCAGCTCACGGATCAGCAGACGATCGATGTCGTCGAGAACGGGTCGTGCAGGTGAATCCGCCATCACCGAAGGCTAACCCAGCGGAACCGCGCAGGTGCGCCGAAGTTCCGGTCGGGCAGGCCCGCCGCACCGGCCGCATCGCGTTCGGACCCAACGATGTTCGCATTCCCGCTCTCCAGGGAGGACCCCGTGACAAATACCGTCACCACCGATCCGATCGCCGCCCGCGCGCTCGGCCTGCTCGCCGCGCTCGGCGTGCCCGCGCCGGAGCCGGGTGAGCTCGGCGCCCGCACCCCGATCACCGGCGCCGTGCTGTTCGGCGTGCGCACCGATTCGCCCGCCGAGACCGAGGCCGCGATCGAGCGCGCCGCACACGCCTTCCGGAGCTGGCGCACGGTGCCCGCGCCGGTGCGCGCGGCCGTGGTGCGGCGGCTCGGCGAACTTCTGGTGACCCACCGGGAGGAGCTGGGCGGGCTGGTCACGCTGGAGGCAGGGAAGATTCCGGCGGAGGCGGTCGGCGAGGTGCAGGAGATGATCGACGTCTGCGAATTCGCGGTCGGGCTCTCCCGGCAGCTGTACGGGCGCACCATGCCGTCGGAGCGGCCGGGGCACCGGCTGATGGAGACCTGGCATCCGCTCGGGGTGGTCGGGGTGATCTCGGCGTTCAACTTCCCGGTCGCGGTGTGGGCATGGAATACCGCGCTCGCGCTGGTCTGCGGCGACACCGTGGTCTGGAAGCCCTCCGAGCTGACCCCGCTCACCGCGCTCGCCTGCCACACCCTGCTGCGCCGGGCCGCCGCCGAGGTCGGCGCGGATCCCGAGGTGCACCAGCTGGTGCTCGGCGGCGCGGAGAACGGCGCGGTGCTGGTGGACGATGCCAGGGTCGCGCTGCTCAGCGCCACCGGATCGGTGCCGATGGGGAGGGCGGTCGCGCCGCGGGTGGCCGCGCGGTTCGGCCGCTGCCTGCTGGAGCTGGGCGGCAACAATGCCGCCGTGGTCACCCCGTCGGCCGATCTCGAGCTCGCGGTGCGCGGCATCGTCTTCGCGGCGGCGGGCACCGCCGGGCAGCGCTGCACCTCGCTGCGCAGGCTGATCGCGCACCGCTCGATCGCGGACGAGCTGGTCGGCAGGCTGGCGGCCGCCTACGAGCAGCTGCGGGTCGGTGACCCCGCCGAGCCCGGCGTGCTGGTCGGGCCGCTGATCCACGAGCGCGGGTACCGCGCCATGACGGCGGCGCTGGAGCGCGCGGTGGCCGACGGGGGCGAGATCGTCTGCGGCGGCACCCGGGTGGACGGCTTCGGGCCGGATGCCTACTACGTGCGGCCCGCGGTGGTGCGGATGCCCGCGCAGACCGCCATCGTCCGGGAGGAGACCTTCGCGCCGATCCTCTACGTGCTCACCTACGACGACCTGGACACCGCCATCGAGCTGCACAACGCGGTGCCGCAGGGACTCTCGTCGGCGATCTTCACCGGCGACCAGCGCGAGGCGGAGCGGTTCCTGGCCGCCGACGGGTCGGACTGCGGGATCGCCAATGTCAATATCGGCACCTCCGGGGCGGAGATCGGCGGCGCCTTCGGCGGGGAGAAGCAGACCGGGGGCGGGCGGGAGTCCGGGTCGGACTCCTGGAAGGCGTACATGCGGCGGGCCACCAATACGGTGAACTACTCCGCGGAGTTGCCGCTGGCGCAGGGGATTCGCTTCGAGTGACGGCTCGCGCCGGGGCGGATCACACCGGGAGGCGCAGGGTCCACGCGCCCCGGAAGTGCAGCCGGGTGCGGGAGCCGGGCGGAACGTCCACCCGCCAGAACGCGGGAGGCGGCGCGGCAAGCGCGACCGCGACGGCCGCGCGCACCACAGCGGGGTGCGTCACCGCGAGCACCGGCTCCCCGGCCGCGGCGACACCGCGCATCCACTCCCCGACCCGCGCGAGCACCGCGACCACCGATTCACCCCCGTGCCCGTCGAAGGCCGGGTCGGTGAGCCAGGCGTGCAGCTGCTCGGGCGGCAGCTCGCCCATGTCCAGCCCCCGCCACTCCCCGGCGTCCAGATCCCGCAGCGCCGGATCGACCTCGGCCCGTACACCGAGCAGCCGGGCGGTCTGCCGGGTCCGCCGCTCCGGCCCGCTGAGCACCACCGCGGGCGGGCGCGCGATCGGCTCGGCGGCCCAGGAATCGACCAGCGGCTCGTCGTCCGGGAACAGCCCCGCCCGCAATGCCCCGGTGATCCCGTGGCTCACCAGATCGAGCCGCACCATCCCCGCCATACCGGCAGGTTAACCACCCTGTCGGTACCCCGGTGCACACTGGGGCCATGGATCGGTTCTCCCCCGCGACCAGGCAGTGGTTCGACGGCGCCTTCCCGGCGCCGACGGCCGCGCAGCTGGGTGCCTGGGAATCGATCGCCGAGGGCGCGCACACCCTGGTCATCGCCCCGACCGGCTCGGGCAAGACGCTCTCCGCGTTCCTCTGGGCCATCGACCGGCTGGCCACCCGCGACCCGGCCGAGAAGGTACGCAAGCGCGGCGAGCCCCCGGCGGGCACCTCGGTGCTCTACGTCTCCCCGCTCAAGGCGCTCGCGGTGGATGTCGAGCGCAACCTGCGCGCCCCGCTCGCCGGGGTCGCCCGCACCGCGGCCAAGCTGGGGCTGGACCCGCCGGAGATCACCGTCGGCGTGCGCTCCGGCGACACCCCGGCGGGCGAGCGCCGCACCATGCAGCGCACCCCGCCGGACATCCTGATCACCACCCCGGAGTCGCTCTTCCTCATGCTCACCTCGGCGGCCAGGGAGACGCTGCGCGAGGTGCACACCGTGATCGTGGACGAGGTGCACGCCATCGCGGGCGGCAAGCGCGGCGCGCACCTGGCGCTCTCGCTGGCCCGGCTGGACGCGCTGGCCGAGCGCCCGGCCCAGCGCATCGGGCTCTCCGCCACCGTGCGCCCGCCGGAGGAGGTCGGACGCTTCCTGGTCGGCCCGGCCCCGATCACCATCGTGGCGCCGCCTGCGCCGAAGACCTTCGACCTCTCGGTGCGGGTCCCGATCGCGGATATGACCGAGCCGGATGCCGACGGCGAGTCCGACCAGCCCGGCTCGATCTGGCCGCACGTGGACGCGGCCATCGTCGACCTGGTGCTCGAGCACCGCTCCGCCATCGTCTTCGCCAATTCCCGGCGGCTGGCCGAGCGGCTCACCGCCCGGCTGAACGAGACCTACGCCGAGCGGCTCGGCGAGCCCGTCGACACCGCGCACGGCCCGCCCGCCCAGCTCGGCGCCTCGACCGAGGTGGTGCACGGCGCCGGGCAGCTGCTCGCGCGGGCGCACCACGGCTCGGTGAGCAAGGAGCAGCGGGCGCTCATCGAGGATGATCTCAAGAGCGGCAGGCTGCGCTGCGTGGTCGCCACCAGCAGCCTGGAACTCGGCATCGATATGGGCGCGGTCGACCTGGTGGTCCAGGTGGAGGCGCCGCCCTCGGTGGCGAGCGGGCTGCAGCGGGTCGGGCGGGCCGGGCACCAGGTGGGCGAGGTCTCGCGCGGGGTGCTCTTCCCCAAGCACCGCACCGACGTGGTGCACACCGCGGTCACCGCGCACCGCATGCTCTCCGGGCAGATCGAGGCGCTGCGCATGCCCGCGCACCCGCTCGACATCCTGGCCCAGCAGACCGTCGCCGCCTGCGCGCTGGAACCCATCGACGTGGACGCCTGGTTCGAGCTGGTGCGCGGCACGGGCAGCTACGGCGGGCTGCCGCGCTCGGCCTACGAGTCGGTGCTCGACCTGCTGGCCGGGCGCTATCCATCGGACGAGTTCGCCGAGCTGCGGCCGCGGCTGGTCTGGGATCGGGACGCGGGCACGCTCACCGGCCGCCCCGGTGCGCAGCGGCTCGCCGTGACCTCCGGCGGCGCCATCCCGGACCGCGGCATGTTCGCGGTGTACATGGTCGGCGAGAAGGCGAGCCGGGTCGGCGAGCTGGACGAGGAGATGGTCTACGAGTCGCGGGTCGGCGATGTCTTCGCGCTCGGCGCCACCAGCTGGCGGATCGAGGAGATCACCTATGACCGGGTGCTGGTGACGCCGGCCTTCGGCCAGCCGGGGCGGCTGCCGTTCTGGCACGGCGACGGGCTCGGCCGCCCGGCCGAGCTGGGCGAGGCGGTCGGCGAGTTCGTGCGCAGCGCGGGCAGGCACCTGGACGACGGCGGGCTGGAGCAGCTCACCGGCGCGGCCGGGCTGGACGACTTCGCCAGGGACAACCTCGCCGCGCTGCTCACCGAGCAGCGCACCGCCACCGGCCGCCTGCCCACCGACAAGACGCTGGTGGTGGAGCGATTCCGGGACGAGCTGGGCGACTGGCGGCTGGTGCTGCACTCGCCGTACGGGATGCCGGTGCACGCGGCCTGGGCGCTGGCCATCGGGGCGCGGCTGCGCGAGCGGTTCGAGGTGGACGCCGCGCCGACCGCGTCGGACGACGGCATCGTGGTCCGGCTGCCGGACACCACCGACGAGCCGCCGGGCAGCGAGCTCTTCGTCTTCGAGCCGGACGAGATCGACGAGATCGTCACCGAGCAGGTCGGCACCTCGGCGCTCTTCGCCTCGCGCTTCCGCGAGTGCGCGGCCAGGGCGCTGCTGCTGCCGCGCCGCGACCCGGGCAAGCGCGCGCCGCTCTGGCAGCAGCGGCAGCGCTCGGCGCAGCTGCTCGATGTGGCGCGCAAGTTCCCCGACTTCCCGATCCTGCTGGAAACCGCGCGGGAGTGCCTGCGCGACGTCTACGACCTGCCGGCGCTCACCGAGCTGCTGGGGCGGGTGGCGCGCAGGCAGGTCCGGCTGGTCGAGGTGGAGACGCCGACCCCGTCGCCGTTCGCCAACGCGCTGCTCTTCGACTACATCGGCCAGTTCATGTACGAGGGCGACAATCCGCTGGCCGAGCGCAGGGCCGCCGCGCTCTCGCTGGACTCCGGGCTGCTCGCCGAGCTGCTCGGCCGGGTGGAGCTGCGCGAGCTGCTGGACGCCGCGGTGCTGGAGCAGATCGAGCTCGAGCTGCAGCGGCTCACCCCGGAGCGGCACGCGCGGGATCTGGAGGGGCTGGCCGACCTGCTGCGGCTGCTCGGGCCGCTCACCGCCGACGAGGCCGCCGCGCGCTGCACCGCCGACCCGCTCGACTGGTTCGCCGAGCTGCGGGTGGCCAGGCGGGCGCTCGAGGTGAGCTTCGCGGGGCGCACCTGGTGGGTCGCGGTGGAGGACGCGGCGCGGCTGCGCGACGCGCTCGGCGTTCCGCTGCCCATCGGCACCCCGGCCGCCTTCGTGGAGCAGGTGCCGGACCCGCTCGGCGATCTGGTCGGCCGCTTCGCCCGCACGCACGGCCCCTTCGACACCGCGGCGGTGGCGGCCAGGTTCGGCCTCGGCAGCGCGGTGGCTGCCGCCGCGCTGCACCGCCTCGGCACCGAGAAGCGGGTGGTCGAGGGCGAATTCACGCCGACGGCCGCGGGATCGGAGTGGTGCGACACCCAGGTGCTGCGGCGGCTGCGGCGGCGCTCGCTCGCGGCCGCGCGGCACGAGGTGGAGCCGGTGCCGACCGCCGCCTTCGGCCGCTTCCTGCCCGCCTGGCAGCACGTGCGCACCCGCACGCTGCGCGGGGTGGACGGCGTCGCCACCGTGGTCGAGCAGCTGGCGGGGGTGCCGATCCCGGCGTCGGCGTGGGAATCGCTGGTGCTGCCTGCTCGGGTGCGCGATTACGCGCCCGCCATGCTGGACGAGCTCACGGCCACCGGCGAGGTGCTGTGGTCCGGGCACGGCTCGATCACCGGCAAGGACGGCTGGGTGGCGCTGCACCTGGCCGAGCAGGCGCCGCTCACCCTGCCCCCCGCCGACGAACCGGAGTTCACCGAACCGCACCTGCGGCTGCTCACCGCGCTCGGCGCGGTGGACGGGGCGATGCCGCAGAGCGGCGGCGCCTACTTCTTCCGGCAGCTCTCCGACGCCACCGGGCTGCTCGACGACGCTGCCGTCGCCGCGGCGCTCTGGGACCTGGTCTGGGCCGGGCTGGTCTCCGGCGACACCTTCGCCCCGGTCCGCGCGCTGCTCGGCGGCACGACGCGCGCCACCACCGCGCACCGCAGCCCGCGCCGGGCGCCGCGCGCCCGCGCCTACCTGCCGCGCCCCGCGCTGCCGCTCCGCAGCGGCCCGCCGACGGTGGCCGGGCGCTGGTCGCTGCTGCCCGAGCGGGCCGCCGACAACACCGTGCGCGCGCACGCCACCGCCGATCAGCTGCTGGAGCGGTACGGCGTGCTGACCCGCGGCTCGGTGCAGAACGAGGGGGTGCCGGGCGGTTTCGCGCTCATGTACCGGGTGCTCACCGAGTTCGAGGACCGGGGCCGCTGCCGCCGCGGCTACTTCGTCGATTCGCTGGGCGGCGCGCAGTTCTCCACCACCGACGTGGTCGACCGGCTGCGCGCGCACGAACCCGACGACGGCAGGCGCAGCACCGCCACCGCGCTCGCGCTGGCCGCCACCGACCCCGCGAATCCGTACGGCGCGGCGCTGCCATGGCCGAAGGGCGAGGTCGACGGCGGACACCGGCCGGGCCGCAAGGCGGGCGCCATGGTGGTGCTGCTCGACGGCGAGCTGGTGGCCTACCTGGAGCGCGGCGGGAAGACGCTGCTCACCTTCACCGAGGATCCCGATGCCAGGCAGGCCGCCGCGAACGCGCTGGCCGAGCTGGTGCAGGGGGGCGGGGTGGAGGCGCTGGTCATCGACCGGGTCGACGGCGAGACCGTGCACGGCCACACCTTCGCCGGCTTCCTCACCGCCGCCGGCTTCGCCGCCACCCCCGGCGGGCTCCGGCTGCGCCGCGGCGCGGCGCGCCGGGAGGAGCGGCCGCAACGCGCGGTGCGCCGCCCGGAGTTCGGCCGGTGACGGGGATGCGGAGCCGCCGGATCGGGCAGCAGCGGCCGACGCCGGGCGGTCGGCAGCGGATGGTGCGCGACGACCGGCAGCAGGCAGCGCGGGCCGACCGGCAGCGGTCGGGGCCGGGCAGCCACGCGCCGGTGACCTCGGCGCGCGCCATGACCGTGGCAGCTGAGCCCGGGACGGGCATGCGGCGAAGGGAGGCCAGCGGTGCCCGAGGGTGACACCGTCTACCGCGCCGCCGCCCGGCTGCGCACCGCGCTGGCCGGGAAGATCCTCACCCGCAGCGATTTCCGCGTCCCGCGCTACGCCACCGTCGACCTGCGCGGCCAGCCGGTCGAGAGCGTCGGCTCCTACGGCAAGCACCTCTTCGTCCGCACCCCCACCGCCTCCATCCACACCCACCTCAAGATGGAGGGGCTGTGGCGCACCTACCGCTGCGGGCAGCGCTGGACCCAGCCCAGGGCCACCGCCAGGCTGGTCCTCGGCACCGAGGACGTGGAGGCGGTCGGCTTCTCGCTCGGCAAGGTCGAGGTGCTCCCGCTCTCCGACGAGCACACCGTGATCGACCACCTCGGCCCCGACCTGCTCGGCCCCAACTGGGACCCCGCCGAGGCGGTGCGCAGGCTGGCGCGCTACCCCGAGCAGGCCATCGGCGTCGCCCTGCTGGACCAGCGCAACCTGGCCGGCATCGGCAATATCTACCGCAGCGAGGTCTGCTACCTGCGCAAGGTGCACCCGGCGACCCCGGTGCGCGCGGCAGGCGATCTGCTGGCCATGGTGAACGAGGCCCAGCGCATCCTGAGCAAGGCCGCGCACGACCGCTACGTGCCGCTCGCCTACAACCGGCACAACTGGGGCTGCCGCCGCTGCGGCACCCGCATCGTGCGCCGGGTGCTCGGCGACACCGGCCCGGAGAACGACCGAATCGCCCAGCGCGAGCGCGGCATCTGGTTCTGCCCGCGCTGCCAGCCCGAGCCCGCGGCATCGTGACGGATTCCGCCGCCGCGGACCGGCTCGCCGAGGCGGGCGACATCGCGCGCGATAGCGGCGGCCACTCCGGACCCATAGGCGACAAAGGTAGGATAATCGGCATGAGCACGCGGAAGGTCTCCCTGACCCTGCCCGAGGAACTGCTGGCCCGGGCCGAGAAGGCCGTCGCGGCCGGGCAGGCCCGCTCGGTGTCGGCCTACATCGCCGCCGCGGCCGGTTCCGGGGAGACCCGCAGCACCGTCACCGAGGTGATCGCGCGCTGGCGCACCGAGCACGGCGAGCCCTCCGCCACCGACCGCGCCGACGCCGAGGCCCGCGCCCGGGCGCTGTTCGACCGCGCCGACGACCGGCTGCGCGGTCCCGGCGCCGCGTGAGACCCGCCGCAGCCGGGACCATCCTCGACGCCTCCGCGCTGCTGGCCCTCCCCCGCAGCATCTACGGCCAGGTCTTGATCGAGATGAGCGTGCGCGAGCACCGCCCCCTGGTCATCCCGGCCGCCAGCCTCTACACCGCGGCCCTGGCCGGTGCCGACCCCGCCGACTTCGACGCAGCCGGATTCACCGTCATCGCGCTGAGCCAAGCCATCGTGCCCGGCCTCGTGCTCCTCGGGCGCAGCGCCCTCGCCCACATCGGCCCCGAACTCGCCCACATCGCCTGGGAAGCTCGGGCCACCGGCTACCCGGTCCTCACCGCGAACGCCGCCCCGTACCGCGACCTCGCCGCGCCGCCCGATCTCGAAATCCTCTGATGCCCACCCCTGCGGGCCCCGATATCCGTGGTCCGCATCGGTGACCACCGCACCGTTCTGAGCAGGGTCTCTACCCCATATCTGCCCGATTTCGGCAGCTACTACCCGAACCCCTTGTCGGAGGTCGGATCCACGGGCGACGGGCGTGCTGGATTGCGGGGCGGGGACTCGGGGTGAGCAGTCCGGGGAGTGGGTCCCTCGTTTCAGCGGGGACCCGCTCGCGTCGCGGCGTGTCCGAGCCGGAAGGGGAATGGGCGGGGGCCGTGACGCGGCACCGTGGTCGGGCTGCCGGTTCCCGCGTCGCGGTGGTGGGCCGGGGCCGTCTACCGGCTGGGTGTTTCCGCGGGCTTTCCGCAGCGTTTCTCGGGGCTGAGCTGCTGGTTTCCGTGAGGTGATGGGGCAACCCGTGGTGTTTCCGGAGCTCGGGCGCCCGAGCGGGGGCCCGACGCGGGCGCCCCGCCGAAGGGTGGGGGTCGTTTCGTGCGGAGGCGGGGCGGGGCGGGAATCGGGGAGAGGGGTTTCGGGTTCGATCGTCACCGCCGGTTCTCTTGGCGGGCTTGGGATCCGGCTGCCACGCTGACGTTGTTCCCGCTGCTGGGTGGTGACCGGTTCGCTTGCAGGCGATCCGGTCGAGGGCCGGTCGGCAGTCGGGGTCGATGTTCATCCGGCGTGTCCGGGCCGAAGGGGAACCGAAAGAGGTAGGTCGATGGGGCAGAAGATGTCCTCGCGGAGGGCGGGGGATCGGGATCGCGCACCGCACAGGCTGCTGGTGCTGCTGGTCGTGATGGTCGCGGTGGTGGTCCTGGTCGTGCGGGGGATCGCTCCCGAGACCGCGGTGGCGGTGGTGGCCGCGGCGGGGTTGGCGGGCGCGGAGACCGCGGCTCGCCTGCTGCCCGGCGGGGTGCGCGGGGAGCAGCGATGACCACCGCGAAGAAGGACTGGGTCCATCCCCGGATGCGCCGGTTCAAGACTCGGGTGCGGGAGCTGCTCCAGACCACCGGTTCCACCGACGCCGCGGTGGCCCAAGCGTCGAATATCGGCAAGTCGACCCTGTCCAAGGCCGCCGATCCCGACCGTCCCGACATGCCGGCGTGGGGCCTGTTCAGCCACGTGGTGACCGAGAGCTTGAAGCGCAGCACCCCGGACCTCGATCCCGAGGCCCTGGCAGCGCAGCTGCGGCAGTGGGAACACGAGCACCAGCGTGCATGCCAGGCGCAGCGGGCTCCGGCACCGAGCCCGGCGGTGCGGGTGATGCACCGCGCCGGTGAACGGTTGCGCAATCCGCTGCTGGCCACGGAAATCATCACGGTGCTGGTCGTGGTGTGCGCGCTGGCGGTGTGGGCGTGGTGGCCCGCGCCGCCCGCGCCCACCGAGCCGCCCCGCTGCGGGACCGGCGGCCTGAGCCTGGTGCAGGAGCAGTGCGTGGGCCTCACCGACACCGCCTTCCCCGGCTTGGATCCGCGGGTGAGTGAGATCGCGGCCCGGATCGGAGAGCAGAACCAGCAGGTCGGCGACGACTACGTCGAGATCGCGCTGCTCGGGCCGCTGACCCGCTCGGACCCGCCCGGCCAGCTCGACACCGACCAGGTGCGCCAGATGCTGATCGGCGCCGCGGTGGCCCAGCACCGCGCCAACACCACCACCCTGGTCGGTGACCCGCTGCCCCGGATCCGGCTGCTGCTCGCCAACACCGGCAGCTACCAGGACCAATGGCAGCTCCCGGTCACCCAGATCATCGCCCGCGCCGAAGCCGCGCCGCGGCGGCTGGTGGCGGTCGTGGTCCTGGGCACCAGCCTCGCGCTCACCCGGGACGCGGCCATGGAGCTGAGCCGCGCCGAGATCCCGATGATGGGCGCGATCACCTCCGCCGACCAGTTCAACAGCACCGACATCCCCGGAATGTTCCGCGTCTCACCCACCACCAGCCAATACGTCGAGGCCATGGCAGGCCACCTCACCGCCAACCCCGGCCTCACCCAGGCGATCACGATGTGGGACACCAACTCCGAACAACGCGGCGATCTCTACACCGCAGCCCTGAAACAAGCCTTCGAGCAGCGCTTCGCCTCCTGGATCGACGCCCGCCCCGCGCAGGGATTCATCGGGGTCAGCATCCCCACCGACACAGCCCGCCCACAGATGTTCCGCGACCCCATCGTCAACATCTGCCACACCGACGCCGGCCAATCCGACGTCCAGGTCGTGCTCTTCGCCGGGCGCGTCGCCGACCTGCCCGAACTGATCAACGCCATGAAAGACCGGATCTGCCGCAACCGGCCGCTGACCATCATGACCGGCGCCGCCGCCCTGACCGCCGTCGAACGCCTCGACCCCCACACACTGCGCGAAGCCAACCTCACCATCGTCTACGCCGGGGTCACCAACCCCCACACCCGCCCCCACGCCACCGTCGCCGCGCCACCGGCCTACCAGCCCTACGCCGACGCCGTCACCGCCCAAGGCTTCCCGCTGGCCGAAACCGACGCCTACACCTGCCTGACCCACGACGCGGTCTTCGCCACCGCCCTGGCCACCCGCATGTCCAGCGCAGGCAACGACCGCCACCTCCCCCAACGCGGCAACGTCCTCATCGCCCTGAACAACATCAACAGCGCCTTCCACATCCCCGGCTGCAGCGGCGACCTCACCTTCACCGACACCAGCCACGGCGCCCCCCGCGGAACCGCCATCGAACTCATCACCCTGCCCCAACCCTGACCAGCCCCCGGAAGGAAACCCACCCTCTGCTCGTACGAGGCGAGCAGAGGTCGACGGGACCCATTCACCGCGCAGCTACTCGATGAGGAGCGTGGCCGTGCCGGGCGCCCGGGATCGGAACCGCCGTGGCCGTCGACCCGCTCCGCGCGCGAACCGGCAGGTTCGGCTCACCCCTCGCTCGGCACCGGCTCCAGGATCTCCCCGCGCGGCTCGGGCGCGGCGGCGCGCAGTGCGTCGGCGGAGCCGTCGTCGGGCTGGGTCTGGGAGCGGATCTCGGCGTCCACGCGGGCCTGGTAGGTGCTGATCTCCCGGTCGACCTCGGCCTCGTCCCAGCCGAGGATCGGGGCGACCAGGCGGGCCACCTGCTCGGCGCAGGCGGCGCCGCGGTGCGGGTACTCGATGGAGATGCGGGTGCGCCGGGCCAGGATGTCGTCGAGGTGCAGCGCGCCCTCGGCGGCGACCGCGTAGACCGCCTCGACCTGGAGGTAGGCGGGGGCGTCGGTGATCGGCTGCAGCAGCTCGGGTTTGCCGTCGGCGAGCGCGAGCACCTCGTCGATCAGCGAGCCGTAGCGGTCGAGCAGGTGCTTGATCCGGTACGGGTGCACGCCGTACGCCTCCGCCAGCTGCACGGTCTGGTTGACCAGCGCGAAGTAGCCGTCGGCGCCGAGCAGCGGCACCTTCTCGGTGATCGAGGGCGAGACCCGGGCCGGGATGTCCTCGGCCGCCGCGTCGACGGCGTCGGCGGCCATCACCCGGTAGGTGGTGTACTTGCCGCCCGCGATCCCGACCAGCCCGGGCGCGGTGCGGGCCACCGCGTGCTCGCGGGAGAGCTTGGAGGTCTCGTCGCTCTCGCCGGCCAGCAGCGGGCGCAGCCCGGCGTAGACGCCGTCGATATCGGCGTGTGTGAGCCGGGTGACCAGCACCTCGTTCACCCGTTCCAGCAGGTAGTCGATATCGGCCTTGGTCGCCGAGGGGTGCGCCAGGTCGAGGTTCCAGTCGGAGTCGGTGGTGCCGATGATCCAGTGCGCGCCCCACGGGATGACGAAGAGCACGGAGGTGGCGGTGCGCAGGATGATGGCGGTGTCGCTGATGATCCGGTCCCGCGGCACCACGATGTGCACGCCCTTGGAGGCCCGCACGTGGAACCGGCCGCGGTTGCGGGAGAGCGCCTGCACCTCGTCGGTCCACACCCCGGTCGCGTTGATCACCACGTGCGCGTGGATCTCGGCGGTGCGGCCGTCCTCGGTGTCGCGCACCCGCACCCCGACCACCCGGTCGGCCTCGCGCAGGAAGCCGACCACCTGGGTGGAGGTGCGCAGCACCGCGCCGTAGTGCGCGGCGGTGCGGGCGACGGTCATTGTGTGCCTGGCGTCGTCCACCACGGTGTCGTAGTAGCTGACCCCGCCGATCAGCGCGGAGCGGCGCAGCCCCGGCGCCAGCCGCAGCGCGCCTGCGCGGGTCAGGTGGCGCTGGCCGGGAACGGATTTCGCGCCGCCCATGGAGTCGTAGAGCATGAGCCCGGCGGCCACGTACGGCCGCTCCCAGCCCCGGTTGGTGAGCGGGTAGAGGAAGCGCAGCGGCTTCACCAGGTGCGGGGCCAGGGTGGCGAGCGAGAGCTCGCGCTCCCGCAGCGCCTCGCGCACCAGCCCGAACTCCAGCTGCTCCAGGTACCGCAGCCCGCCGTGAAACATCTTGGAGGAGCGGCTGGAGGTGCCGGAGGCCAGGTCGCGCGCCTCCACCAGCGCCACCCGCAGCCCGCGGGTCGCGGCGTCGAGGGCGATGCCTGCGCCGACGATGCCGCCGCCGATCACGACGATGTCGAAGTGGTCCTTGCCCAGCCGCTCCCAGGCGTCCCGGCGCTGGTCGGGGCCGAGGAACTGCGAATCCGGGGTGATGGTCATGCTCGACTCCTTCGGCCGGCGTCGTCCTGCGGGCGGTGTTACCCGCTGCCTGCGGGTTCAGGCTATGCGAGCGCGGCGAATAGTTCGCGGCGCCCCGGCGGTGCCGCGCCACCCGGCTCAGGCCACTACCCACCGGTAACAAGACCCACCCTAGCCATCCCCGCCGCCCCTCGCGATGTGATGCGCGGCGCGCCGCGCATCCAGTAGCCTGCGGGGATGCGTCGCTACGTGGCCGCCATCGATCAGGGAACGACATCGAGCCGGTGCATCGTCTTCGACCGCGGCGGCGCGGTGATCGGGGTGGCCCAGCGCGAGCACGAGCAGCTCTTCCCGCACCCCGGCTGGGTCGAGCACGATGCCGAAACGCTCTGGCGCAATATCGAATTCGTGGTCACCGAGGTGCTCCGCGAGCTCGAGCTCGGCCCGGGCGACCTGGCCGCCGTCGGCATCACCAACCAGCGCGAGACCACCGTGGTCTGGGAGCGCGCGACCGGGAAGCCGATCCACAACGCCATCGTCTGGCAGGACACCCGCACCGACAAGCTCTGCGTCGAGCTCGGCGGCGAGGCCGGGCCGGACCGCTACCGGGAGCGTACCGGGCTGCCGCTCTCCACCTACTTCGCCGGGCCCAAGCTGCGCTGGATCCTGGACAATGTCGAGGGCGCGCGGGCCCGCGCCGAGGCGGGCGAGCTGTGCTTCGGCACCATCGACAGCTGGGTGCTGTGGAACCTGACCGGCGAGCACATCACCGACGTCACCAATGCCTCGCGCACCATGCTCATGGACCTCCGCACGCTGGAGTGGGACCCCGGAATCTGCGCTGACTTCGGCATTCCGGCCGCGATGCTGCCTGCCATCCGCAGCTCGTCGGAGGTGTACGGGGTGCCGGAATCCGGTCCGCTGGCCGGTGTCCCGATCGCGGGCATCCTCGGCGACCAGCAGGCCGCCACCTTCGGCCAGGCCTGCCTGGAGCCGGGCGAGGCCAAGAACACCTACGGCACCGGCAATTTCATGCTGCTGAACACCGGAACCACGCCGGTGGTGAGCACGCACGGGCTGCTCACCACGGTCTGCTACCGGCTCGGCGAGCAGGACGCGGTGTACGCGCTGGAGGGGTCGATCGCGGTCACCGGCTCGCTGGTGCAGTGGTTCCGGGACAACCTCGGCATCATCGCCACCGCCGACGAGATCGAGCCGCTGGCGCGCAGCGTCGCCGACAATGGCGGCGCCTACATCGTGCCCGCCTTCTCCGGGCTCTTCGCGCCGCGCTGGCGGCCGGACGCGCGCGGCGTGATCGCCGGGCTCACCCGCTTCGTGAACCGCGCGCACCTGGCGCGGGCGGTGCTGGAGTCGACCGCCTTCCAGACCAGGGAGGTGGTGGACGCCATGCGCGCCGACGCCGAGTCGCAGCGGCTCGGGCTGGAGCTCACCACGCTCAAGGTGGACGGCGGCATGGTGCGCAACGACCTGCTCATGCAGTTCCAGTCCGACATCCTGGACGTTCCGGTGGTGCGCCCGGTGGTGGCCGAGACCACCGCGCTCGGCGCCGCCTACGCGGCCGGGCTGGCGGTGGGGTACTGGTCCGGCACCGACGAGATCAGGGCGAACTGGTCGGCCGACACCACCTGGCACCCGGCCATGGGCGAAGACGAGCGGGCCGGGCACCTCACCGCCTGGAACAAGGCGGTCGAGCGCACCTACGGCTGGGTCGACTGAGCAGCCCGGGCCACCGCCTCGGTGAGCGGGTCACTCCGCGGCGACGCCGGCCGCGCGGCCCAGCCGCGCCACCGCCTCGGTGAGCGTGGCCGCGTCCGAGGTGGTGAAGCACATGCGCAGCGCCGAGCGGTACCCCGCCTCGACCGCGAAGGCCGCGCCCGGCACGAAGGCGACGCCCCGGTCGACCGCGGCAGGCAGCAGCGCCCCGGTGTCGGTGCCGTCGGTGAACTCGGCCCAGACGAACATCCCGCCCGCCGCGTCGGTGCAGCGCATTCGGGCGCCGAACTCGTCGCGCACCGCGCCGACCAGCGCCTTGGCCCGCTGCCCGTAGGCCGCGCGCACCCGGTCGACGTGCCCGGCCAGCCAGCCCGCGTCGGCGAGCAGCTCGGCCGCGACCTGCTGGGTGAGCGCCGAGCCGCAGAGGTCGGCGCCCTGCTTGAGCAGCTCCACCGCGCGCGCCACCCGGACCGGCGCGACCATCCACCCCACCCGCAGCGCCGGCGCCAGGATCTTGGAGGCGCTGGAGAGCCGGATGACGTTCGCGCCGTGCGCGGCCACCGGCGCCGGCGGCGGGCCGTCGAACCAGAGCTCGCCGTAGGGGTCGTCCTCGATCACCCAGAAGCCGTGCGCGGCGGCCAGTTCCGCGAGCTCGGCCCGGCGCGCGGCGCTCATGGTGACCCCGCCCGGGTTGTGGAAGGTGCTCACCGTGTGCACCACGGCCGGGCGCTCGCCGCGGGCGAGCAGCTCGGCGAGCAGGTCCAGCCGCATGCCATCGTCGTCCAGCGGAATCGCCGCGATCCGCGCACCCGCCGCGCGGAACACCTGCAGCGCGCCGACGTAGGCCGGGTCCTCGACCACCACCAGCGCGCCCGGGTCGAGCAGCACCTCGGCCAGCAGCGCGAGCGCCTGCTGCGAGCCGTGCGTCACGAAGACCTCGGCGGTCGGCACCGCCCGGCCCAGCTTGGCCGACTCGCGCGCGGCGAGCACCTCGCGCAGCGGGCCCCAGCCCGGCGAGCCGGTGTACTGCAGGCTGCGCGCGTCGGTGAGCGCCGCGTCGGTCGCCGCCGCGATCCGCTCCCTCGGCATCAGCTCGGCGTCCGGCAGCCCGCCCGCCAGGCTGAGCACATCCGGCCGCTCGGTGAGTTCCAGCAGGTCACGAATAGCGGAGCTGCGCAGCCCGGCGAGCTTCCCGGCCAGCGGCGGAGCGGTTGGCGACATGGCGATACCTCCGTGCGATGTACCCCCACCTTCGCACGGATTACCAGAATATGAAACTACTTCTCACATGGTGAGAGCTACGGGCGGTTGTCGATGGAGTGCACCAGGTGCCTGCCGTCCTTCACGACGGTGGCGACGGTCTGCTGGTAGACGGTGGTCGCGCCGTCCGGGCGGTGCTCGGTGAGGTCGACCTCGAAGGTGTCGGTGGCGAGCTCGGTGACGCGCAGGCAGTGCGTGGTGCCCACCGGGATCTGTTCGTCGATGGCGCTCTGGATGACCTGGGCCGAGGAGATGTTGGCGGCGTCCGGGTCGACGTACCTGCGCGCCCGCTCGCCGTTGCGCTCGACATAGAAGGCGTACTGGAAGCCGAGGATGGCGCCCGCGCCGTCCTCGGTGGAGCCGGTGCCGTTGCCGACCGTCACCGTGCCGTCCTCGCTGGCCGGGCAGCTCAGCGCGGCGGTGCTCGGTACCGGGGCGGCCACCGCCGGATCGTCGTCGCCACCGCCGCGCACCGTCACCACGATCACCACCACCGCGATCAGCAGCGCCACCGCGGCCGCGAGCGCGCCGTAGAGGGTGCCGCGGTTGGGGGCGGGCACCCGCTCGGCCACCGCCGAGCCGCCGGGCGCGAGCCGGCGCGCGATGGGGTCGTCGTTCCAGGCCAGGCCGCCATCGGCGACCGGCGGCGGCTTGGGCACCCCGCCCGCCTCGTCCGACTGGTTCCACCACTGCGGCGGCTCGGCATCCGGCTGCGCGGGGGCAGCGGGAGCGGGCGTCCGCGCGGGAGCGGACGCGGGGGCCACCTGGTGCCGCACCGTCGGGGGCTCCGGGTCGGCGCCGGTGACGCTCGTGCCGAACGGCGCGGACATCCCCGCGGGCGGCGGGGCGGCGTCGGTGCTCCCGCCCGCAGGCAGCAGCCCGCCCGCCGGGCGCCAGCCGACCTCGGGACGCGACCCGGCGGGCGGCTGCCAGCCCGGGATGTGCCCCGGCCCGATCGGGGCGCCGAAGGCGCTGCCCGACCTGGTGGTCGGCTCGTCCTGGCCGCCCGCTACCGGAGGCCCGAAACCGGAAGCGCCGACGCCGTTCTCACCGGCGCCGTCGCTCCCGTCCACCGGCGGGCCGAAGCCGGCCCCGCGGCCGGAATCGCTGCCTCTGGCATCACCCTCGGAGCCCACACCAATCCTCTCGAACGCACGAAATGGGGCGGCCGCGAACGACCGCCCCACCCCGTCAATCGGTACGTGTCAGTACTGGAGTGAACCACCCCACTGCGTGGTGACGCCACCCACGTTGACCGTCGTCGGCGCGGTATCGCCCGGCGGCACGATCGGCGGAAGTTTAACCTGCGCGGCCGCATCCAGCGCGGCGGTGCCGCCCGGCTGGGCCTTGATCCAGTCCTCGACCGCCGCCTTGGCCAGGTTCACCTGCGTGGTGTCGAGCACGACGCTGGATTTCGCGTCCGCCAGCCCCTCCCCACCGGTGAAGCTGGAGACGTGGATCGTATTGCTGTCCACGAACTCCACCGACACCCCGGCCTCGCCGGAGCCGGTCGGGGTGGAGTAGCCGACGGTGCCGACGTACCCGGCCTCGTTGCTGAAGTGGTGGGTGTTGGCCACGTAGCCGGGCAGCAGCGCGCCGCCGTCCACCGCGGCGCCGACCTCGGCGTGCGGGCCGGTCATCTCGACCACCGGCGCGGCCGGGGCGGCATCCACCCGCGGCGCCTCCCAGCGCGGCTGCACCAGGGTCTGCGAGGGCGACGAGTCGGCCTGCGGCGCCTGGCTCTGCGGCGCGGTGCCCGGGTCGGCCTGGGTGCCGCCGCCCGGGGTGGACGGCGTGGCGGCGGGCTGATCCTGGGCGTCCGGCTGCTGCGGGGTGCCCGGCGCGGCCTGGTCCGGCGCCGCCGCGCCCGGCGCGGCCTGGCCCGGCGCGGGCTGGCCCTCCTGGCCGGGCACCGGCAGCGGCGCGACGCGCGGCGTCGTCACACCGGGCTGGGTCGGCCGGTTGAGCTTGGGATCCCTCTTCTCCGGCATGGCCTGATCCGGCTCGGGCGTGGTCACACCCGGCTGGCTCGGCGTCGGCCTGCTCTCCGGCGTCTCCGGTGTCTCCGGCTGCTCGCTCTGCGGGCCGGTGCCGGGCTGGGTGGGGCCCTGCTGCGGCGTCTGCGGCTGCTGCTCGGGCGTCGTGTTGGTACCCGGCTGGACCGGGGCGGGCGTCGCCGGAGTTGTCGGCTGATCGTTCGGTACTGCCCCCGCCGGCGCCGCGAAGAAAGTTGCCACGGCTGCCGCTGTCGCCAGCGGCAGCGAGGTGCTCGCCATCGCTCGCTGCGCCCGGGTCGGCTTACGATGTTTCACTTTTCGCTTATCCCTTTCCGTGCGGGAGGCACACGGCCGTTCCCGGAGGAAACCCCCCAAACCCCGAAACGCCCGCGACCAACCCGCCGATCACGTCTCCGCAACGGAGTGAACCACAGTTGTCCGACAGGGGCAATGTGGAGAGTACGCTGCCCGCCGCCTCAACCGCGCTGCCGCACAACAGCGTTCACGCAGGTGACACCTGCTTTTCGCCTGCCGCTCAGTCCAGATCGTCGTGCCGCATGAGCTGTCGCGCCGCCTCGATGACCGATCCGGTGAGCGAGGGATAGACCGAGAAGGTCTGGGCCAGGTCGTTCACGGTGAGGTTGTTCTGCACCGCGAGCGCGATCGGCAGGATGAGCTCCGAGGCGATCGGCGCCACCACCACGCCGCCGATCACCACGCCGGTGGCGGGCCGGCAGAAGATCTTCACGAAGCCGCGGCGCAGCCCCGACATCTTGGCCCTCGGATTGGTGTTCAGCGGAAGCATGACCGTGCGGGCCGGCGTCTCGCCATTGTCGATCGCGGTCTGGCTGACCCCGACGGTGGCGATCTCCGGCCGGGTGAACACCGCGGAGGAGACGGTCTTGAGCCGGATCGGGCTGACGCCCTCGCCCAGCGCGTGGTACATCGCGATCCGGCCCTGCATGGCGGCGACCGAGGCGAGCGGGAGCAGCCCGGTGCAGTCGCCCGCCGCGTAGATCCCGGTGACGGCGGTCCGGGAGACCCGGTCCACCCGCAGGTAGCCGCCGCGGTCGAGCTCGATGCCGACGTTCTCCAGCCCCAGCCCGCCGGTGTTCGGGGTGGAGCCGACGGTCATGAGCGCGTGCGACCCGGCGACCGTTCGCCCGTCCGAGAGCGTGACCACGATGCCGTCGGCGGTGCGCTCCACGGCGTCCGCGCGCGCGTGCTTGACCAGCTCGACGCCGCGCTCGGCGAGCGCGTCCTCCAGCACCAGCGCGGCGTCGGCGTCCTCGCCGGGCAGCACCCGGTCGCGGCTGGAGACCAGCGTCACCCGGACCCCGAGTTCGGTGTAGGCGGAGACGAACTCGGCGCCGGTGACGCCGGAGCCGACCACGACCAGCGTCTCCGGCAGCTCGGCCAGGTCGTAGAGCTGGCGCCAGGTCAGGATGCGCTCGCCGTCGGGCTCGGCGCCGGGCAGCACCCGCGGGCTCGCGCCGGTCGCGATCAGCACCACCTCGGCGTCCACCGTCTGCTCGGCGCCGTCGCCGTCGCTGACCAGCACCCGGTGCTCGGCCCGGCCGACCGGCTCCAGCAGCGAGCCGTACCCGGGCAGCACCGTGACCCCGGCGGCCCGCAGCTTGGCGCGGATGTCCGACGACTGCGCCAGCGCCAGCGCCTTGACGCGCTGGTTCACCTCGGGCAACCGCACCCCGGCCTGGTCCGGGTCGAGCGTGATGCCGAGGTCGCGCGCGCGGCGCAGGTCGGTGCGGATGCCGGTGGAGGCGATGAAGGTCTTGGAGGGGACGCAGTCCCAGAGCACGCAGGCGCCGCCGATGCCGTCCGAGTCGATCAGCGTCACCGCCGCGCCGTGCTGCGCCGCCACCAGCGCGGCCTCGTAGCCGGCCGGGCCGCCGCCGATGATCGCGATGCGGGTCATGGGTCACCTCTCGCTCGTGCGGGTCCCGGGATCTCCGGACGTCCGGGTCAACCGTAATCGGCCGAGCTCGGACCGGCTCGCCAGCCCGCGTGGCGCGCCCGCCGCGCCGGGTGGTGCGCCGGTCCGGCGGGAGCCGGTGGCCGCGGCGCAATCATTGGATACGCTCTTCGGGTGCCGATATACGCCGCCTACGGATCCAACATGGACTCCACACAGATGCTCGAGCGCTGTCCGCACTCCCCGATGTCGGGAACGGGCTGGTTGGAGGGGTGGCGGCTGACCTTCGCCGGTGACGACATCGGCTGGGAGGGGCCGCTGGCCACGGTCGTCGAGGAGCCCGGCGAGCGGGTCTTCGTCGTGCTCTACGACGTCTCCCCGGAGGACGAGGACCGGCTGGACCGCTGGGAGGGCTCGGACTTCGGCATCCACAAGAAGATCCGGCTGCGCGTCACCCCCACCGCGGGCAGCGGCTCGCAGCCGGTACTCGCCTGGCTCTACGTGCTGGACGCCTACGAGGGCGGCCTGCCCTCCGCGCGCTACCTCGGCGTGATGGCCGACGCGGCGGAGAAGGCGGGCGCCCCCGGCGACTACGTGCACGCGCTGCGGACCAGGAACAGCCGCAACGTGGGGCCGGGCCCCGGCAACTTCTCGGTCTAGCGCCCGGCCCGCAGCACGATATCGGTGAGCACTCGCACGCCGACGGCGAGCGCGCGCTCATCGATGTCGAAGGTGGGCTGGTGCAGGTCGAGCTGCTCGCCCTGGCCGGACCAGACGCCGAGCCGCGCCATGGCGCCGGGCACCTCCTCCAGGTACCAGGAGAAGTCCTCGCCGCCGCCGGACTGCGGGGTGTCGGCGAGCGCGCCGGGGCCGAGCTCGCCGATGGCGGCCTCGAATATCCGGGTGGAGCGCTCGTCGTTCACCACCGGCGGCACGCCGCGCTTGTAGTTGAGCTGGTAGCGCACCCCGGTGGGGGCGAGCAGCGCGTCCACGATCTCGCGCACCAGCGGCTCCAGCAGCTCCCAGGTGGCGTGGTCGCCGGTGCGCACGGTGCCGGTGAGCATGCCGGTCTGCGGAATGGCGTTCGGCGCCTTGCCCGCGCTCACCGCGCCCCACACCATGACGGTGCTGGTGCGCGGGTCGATCCGGCGGCTGAGCATGCCGGGCAGCCCGGTGATGACGGTGCCGATGGCATAGACCAGGTCGCTGGTGAGGTGCGGCCGCGAGGTGTGGCCGCCGGGTGAGTCGAGCACCAGCTCGACGGTGTCGGCGGCCGAGGTGATCGCCCCGACCCGGATCCCGACCCGCCCGACCTCCAGCCGCGGGTCGCAGTGCAGCGCGAAGATCCGCTCGACGCCCTGCATGGCACCGGCCGCGACCACGTCGATCGCCCCGCCGGGCATGACCTCCTCGGCGGGCTGGAAGATGAACCGCACCCCGACCGGCAGGTCGGCATCGGCCAGCGCCAGCGCGGCGCCGAGCAGAATGGCGGTGTGCGCGTCGTGCCCGCAGGCGTGCGCGACGCCGGGCACGGTGGAGGAGAACGGCAGCCCGGTGAACTCCTGCAGCGGGAGCGCGTCCATGTCGGCGCGCAGCCCGATCCGCGGCCCGTCCGGGCCGATGTCGCAGATCAGCCCGGTGCCGCCGGGGAGGACCCGGGGCGCCAGCCCCGCCTTGGTCAGCCACGCGGCGACGAACTCCGTGGTCGCGAACTCGGTCCTGGACAGCTCCGGGTTCGCGTGGATGTGCCTGCGCCACTGGACCAGGTCCACCTGGTGCTCGGCCAGCCACGTGTCAACCACGTGCCGGCCCGACCGCACCAGATGACCGCTCGTGCTCACCGAATGTCCTCCTGTCGTCGAACGAATCGCTGCAACAGACTGCTCCTGTGTTGCTCATCGCGGGCGACGGCCACGGCGGTACACGCCAGCGCGACCGCGCCGTCCAGCACCGCGCGATCGGCGGAGGCGGTGACGCTCGCCGCGGCGAACTCCGGCTGGTGCGTCACCGCACCGCCTGCCTCGATGCCGATCACCGGGTGGATGCCCGGGACGATATTGGTGACGTTGCCCATGTCGGTGCTGCCGAGGGGCCGCTGCGCCTCGAACTCCGGCGGCAGCGGCGTCCGCCCGAGCCCGGTGATCTGCTCGCGGTAGACCGCGAGCAGGGCCGGATCGGGCGTGAGCTCGGTGTACGTCGGCGCGAGCGTCCGGATCTCGTGGGTGCAGCCGGTCGCAAGGGCGCCCGCCGCGAAGCAATCGGACGCCCGTCGCGTCAGATCGTCGAGGGATGCGGAATCCGCTGCGCGTAGGTAATACAGCAATTCCGCACGTCCGGGCACGATATTGGGGGCCACGCCACCGTCGTTGACTATACCGTGCAGTTGCTGGCCGGGCGCGAGGTGCTGGCGCAGCAGCCCGAGCGCCACCTGGGCGACGGTGGCGGCGTCGCCGGCATTGCGGCCGCGCTCCGGCGCCGCGCTGGCGTGCGCCGCGCGGCCGTGGAAGAGCACCGAGAGGTCGCTGAGCGCCAGCGAGCGCGCGCCTGCCACGTCGAACGGGCCCGGGTGCACCATCATGGCCAGCGCCAGGTCGTCGAAGACGCCGTGGTCGAGCATGATCACCTTGCCGCCGCCGCTCTCCTCGGCCGGGGTGCCGAGCACGACCACGGTGAGCCCGAGCTCGTCGGCGACATCGGCGAGCGCGAGCCCCGCGCCGACCGAGGCGGCGGCGATGATGTTGTGCCCGCAGGCGTGGCCGATCTCGGGCAGCGCGTCGTACTCCGCGCACAGCCCGACGGTCAGCTCGCCGCTGCCGTACACCGCGCGGAAGGCGGTGGGCAGCCCGGCGACGCCGGTGGTGACCGCGAAGCCGCGCTCGCGCAGCGGCTCGATGGTCCGCGCGGCGGCGCGGAACTCCTCGAAGGCGAGCTCCGGCTCCGCGTGCAGGGCGTGCGAGAGCCCGATCAACCCGTCCTTCGCGGCCTCGACCGCCGCGTGTACCCGCGCGACGGAGCCATCGGTCGGCATCTCGATCGCGGGCATGCCGACCAGTCTGGCATTACCCCGGTGGTTACTGCCCGTTCAACCCAACGTGAGCACCACGGTTGCGCGCCCGGCTCGTCTCCGAGCGGTCGAAGCGCACGCGCCGCAGGCGCGAGTCTCGACCGCGCGGCGGCGAGCCCCCGAAGGGCGCGCAACCCGTCGCGCCGAAGGCGCGACAATCAAACACCGAAGGCGAGGTTCTCGGGAGTGGTGGGGGTGGTCAGCCCCGGCAGGACCGCGCCGTGCAGGGCGCGCTTGATGACGGCGAGGTTGGGCTTGCGATTGGCGGCGAGCCCGGCGGCCTGCTCGACCGCCACATCGAGCAGGCTGTCCGCCCCCGCCTTGGCATCGACGATCCCGGCCGAGATGGCCTCGTCGGCGCCGAAGCGGTGCCCGGTGGTCATGGCCTTGACCGCGACCTGATTGGTGAGCCGGTGCGTGAGCAGCGCGTTCATCGCGACGGTGAAGGGCATGCCGAGGTGGATCTCCGGCAGCGACCAGTACCCGCGGTCGGCGCGCATGACACGGAAGTCGTGCGAGGTGGCGAGCATGGCCCCCGCGCCGAAGGCGTGGCCGTTCACCGCGGCGACGGTGGGCAGCGGGAAGGTGAGCAGCCGCGCGTAGAGCGCGTGCACGCTGTCCAGGTAGCCGTGCATCTCGCCGGGATTCGCGAAGAGCCACTCGGTGTGCAGGCCGTTGCTGAAGAACTTGCCGGTGGCGGTGGTGACCAGCGCTGCCGGGCCCTCGGCGCCCTCGACCTCGTCCAGCAGCGCGTTCAGCCGGGCGAGGACGTCCGGGTGGAAGCGGTTCTCCTCGTCCGCCGCGTGCTGCTCCTCCGATCCCAGGTACAGCACGAACACGTCACCCCGGCGCTCCAGATACGGCATGCGGGCAGCGTAGCCGGGCGATCCTACCGACGGGTAGCCGAGGCCGGTCGGTGACCGGGGCCACACCCGCGCGAAGCCCGTACCGCCCACGACTATCGTGACCCCATGCTTGCCGAAGAGGCCGCCGCGACGATCGCCGAGCGGACAGGGGTAGCGCGCCACCGCGTCGCGGTGGTGCTCGGGTCGGGCTGGCAGGAGGCGGCCGCGGAGATCGGCACGCCGCGGGCGTCGGTGCCGATGCCGGAGCTACCCGGCTTCGGCACCCCGACCGCGCAGGGCCACGTCGGCACCGTGCACTCGGTGCCGGTCGGCGGCACCGACGTGCTGCTGCTCATGGGCCGCCAGCACCTCTACGAGGGCTACTCCCCCGCCGAGGTGGTGGTTCCGCTGACCGCCGCCGTCGCGGCGGGCGCGGAGATCGTGCTGCTCACCAATGCCGCGGGCGGGATCAGGGACGGCATGGCCGTCGGTGAGCCGGTGCTCATCGCCGACCACATCAACCTCACCGCCCGCACCCCGCTCACCGGCCCGGCCTTCGTCGACCTGGTGGACGCCTATGACCCCGAGCTGCGCGCGCTGGCCCGCGAGGTCGACCCGGCGCTGGCCGACGGGGTGTACGCCGGGCTCATCGGCCCGCAGTACGAGACGCCCGCCGAGATCAGGATGCTGCGCACCATCGGGGCGGACCTGGTGGGCATGTCGACCGTGCTGGAGGCGATCGCCGCGCGGGCGCTCGGCGTCCGGGTGCTCGGCATCTCGCTGGTCACCAATCTGGCCGCCGGGGTCACCGGGGCCAACCTCTCGCACGCGGAGGTGCTGGCCGAGGGCAATGCCGCCGCGCCGCGGCTCGGCAAGCTGCTGCGCGGCATCCTGGAGCGGCTCTAGATGCTGCGCTTCGGCACGGCCGGGCTGCGCGGCCCGCTGCGGGACGGGCCGGACGGCATGAACGCGGTCACCGTCGCGCGCGCCACCGCCGGGCTCGCCGCCTGGCTGCGCGAGCGCTGCCTGGGCGGCGGGCGGGTGGTGGTCGGCCGGGACGCGCGGCACGGGTCGGCGGAGTTCGCCACCGTGACCGCGGAGATCTTCGCCGCCGCCGGATTCCCGGTGACGCTGCTGCCAGAGCCGCTGCCCACCCCCGTGCTGGCGCACGCGGTGCGCGCGACCGGCGCGGTGGCCGGGGTGCAGATCACCGCATCGCACAACCCACCCGGCGACAACGGCTACAAGGTGTACCTGGAGGGTGGCGCCCAGCTGGTGGCCCCGGCCGACGCCGAGATCGAGCGGGCCATCCAGGCCGTCACCGAGCCGATCCCGCGCGCCGCGGTCGCCCCCGCCGATGGCAGCGTGCTCGCCGCGTACCTGGACCGGGTGGCCGGAATTCCGGAGCGGATCGGCGGGCCGGGCGAGCGCGCGCCGGTGCGGATCGCGCTGACCCCGCTGCACGGCGTCGGCGGCGCGGTGGCGCTGCGCGCGCTGGCCGCGGCCGGCTTCGACGACGTGCACGTGGTGCCGGAGCAGTTCGAGCCGGACCCCGACTTCCGCACCGTCGCCTTCCCCAACCCCGAGGAACCCGGCGCGGCCGACCTGCTGCTCGCGCTGGCCGAGCGGGTCGGGGCGGACCTGGCCGTCGCGCTCGACCCGGATGCCGACCGCTGCGCCATCGGCGTGCCCGGCCCGGACGGCTGGCGCATGCTGCGCGGCGACGAGACCGGCGTGCTGCTCGGCGCCGACGTGCTGCGCACCGCCCCGGCGGACGCCCTGGTCGCGACCACCCTGGTCTCCTCCCGGCTGCTCGGCCGGGTGGCCGCCGCGCGCGGCGCCCGCTACGCCGAGACGCTCACCGGCTTCAAGTGGCTGGCCAGGGCCGGAACCGGCCTGGTGTACGCCTACGAGGAGGCCATCGGGCACTGCGTCGACCCCGCCGCCGTCCGGGACAAGGACGGCATCTCCGCCGCCGTGCTCGCCGCCGACCTGGTCGCGCGGCGCCGCGCCGCGGGCGGCACCCTGCCTGCCGACCTGGACCGCTACGCCGTCGAGTTCGGCGTGCACGCGGGCGACCAGGTCTCCCTCCGCCTCGCCGACGCCGACGCCGCGGCGGCCGTGGTAGCCGCGCTCCGCGCCGCCCCGCCGGAGCGCATCGCGGGCGCCGAGGTGCGCTACACCGACCTGGCCGCCACCCGCGGCCCCCTGCGCACCGACGCCCTGGTCTTCGAGGGCGACGGCGACCGGATCGTCGTGCGCCCCTCCGGCACCGAGCCCAAACTCAAGTGCTACCTGGAGGTCGTCCGCCCGGTCCCCGACCCCACCGCCCTCCCCGACGTCCGCAAGGCCGCCGCCGAGCGCCTAGCCGCCCTCCGCGATTTCTGCACCGCCCTGTAACCCCGTGAGCCTCCGGCCCCCCGGCCCGCGCCCGGCCCCCGGCCCGGGTTCGCCCCCGGCCCGGGTTCGCCCCCGGCCCGAGTTCGCCCCCGGCCCGAGTTCGCCCCCGGCCCGGGTTCGCGCCCGGCTCACGTCCGAGCGGTCGAAGCGCATGCGCCGCAGGCGCGAGTCTCGACCGCTCGGACGTGAGCCCCCGAAGGGCGCGAACCCCGTCGCGCCGAAGGCGCGACCAATCAACGCGGCCCGAACTGACGGTCACCGGCATCTCCCAGACCGGGGACGATGAACGCGTCGGCGTTCAACCCCGTGTCGATGGCGGCGGTCACCAGCCGCACCGGAAGCCCCGAATCGCCCAGCGCGGCAATGCCCTCGGGCGCGGCGACCACGCAGAGCGCGGTGATGTCCCGCGCCTTCCGCGCCACCAGCAGCTCCAGCGTGTGCCGCATGGAGCCGCCGGTCGCGAGCATGGGATCGAGCACGAAGACCGGCACGTCGGAGAGGTCCTCCGGCAGCGATTCCATGTAGGGCACCGGCTGGTGCGTCGCCTCGTCCCGCGCCACGCCGACGAAGCCGATCCTGGCGTCCGGCACGAACCCCGCCGCGGCGTGCACCATGCCGAGCCCGGCCCGCAGCACCGGGACCAGCAGCGGCGGCGCGGCGAGCCGGGTGCCCTCGGCGATCGAGACCGGAGTGGCGACGTCGAACCGGGTCACCGGGGCGTCGCGCAGTGCCTCGTAGACGAGGATTCCGGTGAGGTCGCGCAGCGCGGAGCGGAACTCGGCGTTCCCGGTGCGCGCGTCGCGCAGCGTGGTGAGCAGGGCGGCGGCCAGCGGATGGTCCACGGTGTGGGTGCGCATGGAGGAACGATAGAACCGCGCCGCGGAAATTCGCGGCCGAGCCAGGGAACCGGCGGCCGAGCGGGCGCGTCGAAGACAGTGAATGACGTACGCTGCCTGGGAAACGGATGGGGGGCTGTTATGGACAAGACGTCGGCGGATACCGACGGCATCGTCGCCTACGGTGCGTCCGCGCAAGTCATGGCCGGGGAGATGGCCGCGGCGGGCACGTCGGCGGCGGGGGCAGGGCCCGCGCTGCTCGGCCCGATCATGGGGCTGATCGGCGGTGACTTCATGGCCGCGTACGCCGCCGCGCACGCGGGCCAGGTCGCCGCCATCGGCCAGCTCTCCGCGGTATTGACCAGCATGGGCGGCTCGGTGACGGCCGCGGCGGGCGCCATCGCGGACACCGAGCTCGGCAGCGCCGCCACCATCGCCGCCACCGACCCGAACGGGTGAGCGCGTGATCGACATCGACGCACTGGCGAAACCGCTGATCGACCTGCTGAACTCGTTCGGCTCCGGGGTCCTGCCCAGCGGCGGCCCGGCCGACGCGCTGCGCGCCACCTCCGCCGCGGTGGACCGGATCCACGAGCTCGGCCGCACCAGCATCAACCAGGTGAACACCGCGTGGGACGGCACCGCCGCCGACGCCACCACCTCGAAGGCGCTCCGGGTGCAGACCTCGGCCGCGACCATCTCGGACAACAGCACCGAGATGGCGACCGTGGTGAACCAGGCCGCCGCCGAGGTGGAGAGCGGGCAGAAGGATCTCAACGGCATCCTGCAGTCCTTCGTCTCCACCGCGACCGCGCTCGGCCCCGCCATCGCCACCCCGCCCGGGCTCACCGCGGTGATCGGCTCCGCGATCGACCACATCAACCAGGCGGTCGGCGTGGTCGGGCGGGTGCAGAACGAGCTGGACACGCATACCGCGAGCATGACCGGGCTGACGCCGCCACCCTCCACCTCGCTCGCCTCCACCCTCGCCTCCTCCGGCATCCCGCAGCAGCTGCTCTCCGGCGCCAGCGGGGTGGCGAGCAGCGCCGGTTCGCTGCTCAGCACGGTGATGAACAACCCGCTGGTCACCGACGCGTCCAAGGCGGCGACGCCGTCGGCGACCACGCCGTCGCCGGGCACCCAGCAGCCCGACACCGGCTCCGCGGCGCCGACCCGCGACGGCGTGGAGATCACGCTGCCGGACGGCAGCCGGGTGGAGGCGCCGAACGAGCAGGCCGCCACCGCGGTGCAGGCGGCGCTCGGCACGGTCGGCACCCCGTACGTCTGGGGTGGCAACTCCCCCGGCGCCGGGCTCGACTGCAGCGGCCTCACCAAGTACGCGTACGGCGAGGCCGGGGTGGAGCTGCCACGGCTCGCGGCCGAGCAGGGCAATGGCGCCACCCAGGTCTCGGCCGGTGATCTCATGCCCGGCGATCTCGCGATCTGGGACGGCCACGTGGCGATGGTGATCGGCAACGGCCAGTTCGTCGAGGCCGGTGACCCGGTCCAGATCAGTTCGGTGCGAACGGAGAATTCGGGGATGGACTTCTACGGCTTCTACAGGCCGACGTCGTGAGCGAGCAGCAGGAGCCCGGCGTCCCGCCGGTCACCGTGGCGGCCAGCAGCAATCGGGCGGGCACCATCACGGTGCGCGCCACCGACCAGGGCATGCCGGTGGAGATCGGCTTCGAGCGCAGCGAGTACCGGTACGGCGCGCAGGCGCTTGCCGACGAGATCCTGCGGCTCACCCGGCGCTCCACCATCGCGGCGAAGGCCAAGCGGCGCGAGGCGCTGGCCGAGGCGGGGATGCCCGCCGACATCCTGGACCGGCTCGGCCTGCCGACCAGGCACCAGGCGGTGGACGAGCTGGACCGGATGGACGACGCCGACACCGGCCCGACGAGCTGGATGAGGCCGGTATGAGCGCGGAGATGGACGCGCTGGTCGCCAGGGCGACCAGCAAGCTGGAGGCGCTGGAGGCGGCGCTGCACGGCCTGCAGCAGGTGCGCGGCCGGTTCGTCACCGAGGACGGCGCGGTCGAGGTCGAGGTGGACAGCGACGGCGCGCTCACCGCGCTGCGGCTCTCCGAGGCGGTCACCGGGCTGCCCCCGGCCGAGGTGGGCAGGCTCATCGTGTGGGCGTGCAGGCAGGCCGCCGAGGAGGCGGGCGGGCAGCGCTCGAAGGTCGTTGCGACACTGAACGAGTCGTTCGCCCCCGAGCCCGCTCCCGGTGCCGCCCCCGGGGCCGGGCAGGCGGGATAGTGCCTGAGCCGGAAGGTCGATAGGCTTCCGCCCATGGCTTCTGGAGACATCGTCCCGATCGAGCTCGGTCTGACCGATGGCGATCTCGTCACCCTCTGGGCACCGCGCTGGCGGGACGGTGACGACGAGTGGGAGGCGTTCCTCGGACACGAGGACAGCCTGTACGGATTCGAGTCCGTCGCGGAGCTCGCCGCGTTCATCCGCACCGACTCGGACAACGATCTCGTCGACCATCCGGCCTGGCGGGTCGTGGCCGGGCTGTCGGCGGCGGAGCTGGAGCCGGAGGAGGAGCACACCTTCGATCTGGTCGGCGTCCCGGAGCTGGCCGCGAGCGACCCGGACGGCGACACCGTCGCCGAGCTGGAGGACACGCTCGAGATGGTGCGCAATATCGGCGAGGTCTGCGAGCTGGACACCGTCACCAAGTTCTTCGGCGGCAACCCGGTGCTCGGCGCGCTGCCCAGCGGGCCGAACGCCTTCACCGGGCGCGACGGCGAGGAGCTCTGGGACCAGATCGGCGCCGCCATCGCCAAGGGCTGGGACGACGTGCTGGACGCCATCGACGGCGTGGTGAAATCGCCCGACGTGGACGCCGAGGCGGTCGCGGTGGCCGAGGCCGAGCTGCTCGCCGCCGAGGAGAACGTGGTCGACGCCGACGACGCCGCGGACAGCGAGGAGTTCGAGGCCGTCGACCTCACCAAGGCCGACGACGAGGACGACGAGGACCCGTCGTTCTGGGCCGAGGTCGGCATCGACCCGGTCAAGATCATCACCGCCGACGGCACCTGGTTCACGCTGCGCTGCTACCTGGACGACGAGCCGATCTTCCTCGGCCGCGACGGCTCGATCGCGGTCTTCGACTCGGAGCGGGCGCTGGCCAGGCACCTCGCCGACGACCACGAGCACGACCTGGCCCGGGTGAGCACCTACGACGAGGTGCAGACCGCGGCCACCGACGGCTCGCTGGAGGTCGAGGTCACCGACGAGAACGTCTACGTGCTGCCCGGGCTCGGCGACGATCTCGGCGAGGGGCCGCGCACCGTCGACGTGGACCAGCTCGACCTGGCCGTCGAGCTTTTCACCGACGCCGCCGACTACGCCGAGGACGACGCGGTGGAGAAGGCGCTCGCCCCCTCCACCCCGCTCGGCTGGTACGTCTCCTACCTGCTCAACCCGGACCCGACCAGGCTGGCCCCCAGCCCGCCGTTCCAGGCCGAGGCGACCGCATGGCGCGAGCTGGAGACCTGGTTCGAGACCAAGCTCGACCAGCACAGGTGAGCTACCCGAGCATGACCGCGTAGCCCGGCTTGATCACGTCGTCGATGATCTTCAGCCGGTCCGGGAACGGGATGAACGCCGACTTCATGGCATTGATCGTGAAGCGCTCCAGGTCGCTCCAGCCGTAGCCGAAGGTCTCGACCAGCTTGAGCATCTCCCTGCTCATGGTGGTGTCGCTCATCAGCCGGTTGTCGGTGTTCACCGTGACCCGGAAGCGGAGCCGGGCGAGCAGGTCGAACGGGTGCTTGTCCAGCGAGGGGACGGCGCCGGTCTGCACATTGGACGAGGGGCAGAGCTCCAGCGGGATCCTGGTGTCGCGCACGTACTTCGCCACCAGCCCCAGCTCGGCGTCGGCGATCGCGCCAGGCACGCTGATGTCGTCGGTGATCCGCACCCCGTGGCCGAGCCGGTCGCAGCCGCAGTAGGCCAGCGCCTCGTGGATCGAGGGCAGCCCGAAGGCCTCGCCGGCGTGGATGGTGAAGTGCGCGCTGTTGGCCCGCATGTACTCGAAGGCGTCCAGGTGCCGGGTGGGCGGGTAGCCCGCCTCGGCGCCCGCGATGTCGAAGCCGCCGACGCCGCGGTCCCGGAAGCGCACGGTGAGCTCGGCGATCTCCCGCGAGCGGGCCGCGTGCCGCATGGCGGTGAGCAGGCAGACCACGGTGATCCGGCCGCCCGCCGCGGCCACCAGCTCCTCGCCTTCGCGGAAGCCGGCCAGGGTGTGCTCGACCACCTCGTCCAGGGTGAGGCCGCGGTTCAGGTGCTGCTCGGGGGCGAAGCGCACCTCGGCGTAGACCACGCCGTCTTCGGCGAGGTCCTCCACGCACTCGCGGGCCACCCGGCGCAGCCCCTCCGGGGTCTGCATGACGGCGACCGTGTGCGCGAAGGTCTCCAGGTAGCGCTCCAGCGAACCGCTGTCGGCGGCATCGCGGAACCAGGTGCCGAGGGTGTCGGCGTCGGTGGCAGGTAGCTCGTCGTAGCCGCAGGCTTCGGCGAGTTCGAGCACCGTGGCGGGGCGCAGCCCGCCGTCCAGGTGGTCGTGCAGCAGCGCCTTCGGCGCGCGGCGGATCGAGGCGAGGGTGAGCGGCATCGGTCCTGTCATGACCCAACGTTAGCCGCCGCGGGCGTCCGCGCACCGCTGGTTACCGCCTGTGGCAGTGCTGGTTCACCGGGCGCTCGCCCCCGGGCCGGATCGGGTTGGCCGCCCCGTCACCCGTCGAACGGTCGCACAGGCCACGCCCGCGCGCCGCGCCCAACCTGCCACGCCCCCGCGCCGCGCCCAACCTGCCGCGCCCGCGCGCGGCGCCTCGCCGCCGCACATTGCCCGCCTCGCCCGGCCGCGCGTGCCGCCAGGCGGGACGCGTGCGAGTCGCGGGTGTGCCCGACGACACGGCCGGCGCCCGGTCAGGCGATGCGGTCCAGCAGCAGCGGAGCGGCGGGGGCCGGGTCGGCCTCGGCGGCGATGGTCGTCGCACCGTCGAGAGCCGAGCGGGCGCCGTCGAAGGCCGCGGGGGTGTCGGTGTGCAGGGTGAACAGCGGCGCGCCCGCGCGGACCCGCTCGCCGGGCTTGGCGTGCAGGACGACGCCCGCGCCCGCCTGCACCGGATCACCCTGGCGGGCGCGGCCGGCGCCCAGCCGCCAGGCCGCGACGCCGACCGCGCGGGCATCGAGCCGGGTGAGCACGCCGTCCGCCGCCGCGGCCACGGTCTCGGTGTGCGCGGCGCGCGGCAGCGGGGCGTCCGGATCACCGCCCTGGGCGGCGATCATGGCCCGCCAGTGGTCCATGGCCCGCCCGGAGGCGAGGACATCGGCAGGGTCGGCGGCCAGCCCGGCGGCGGCGACCATCTCGCGGGCGAGCGCGAGGGTCAGCGCGACCACGTCGTCCGGCCCGCCGCCGGCCAGCACCTCGACCGATTCGGCGACCTCGAGCGCGTTGCCCGCGGTGCGGCCGAGCGGGGTGTCCATGGCGGTGAGCAGCGCGACGGTGCGCACCCCGGCATCGGTGCCGAGCTCGACCATGGTGCGCGCGAGTACCCGGGCGTCGGCCAGGTCGGGCAGGAAGGCGCCCGCGCCGACCTTGACGTCGAGCACCAGCGCCGCGGTGCCCTCGGCGATCTTCTTGCTCATGATCGAGCTGGCGAGCAGCGGCACCGACTCCACCGTCCCGGTGACGTCGCGCAGCGCGTACAGCTTCTTGTCCGCAGGCGCCAGATCGGCGCCGGCCGCGCAGACCACCGCGCCGATCGCCGGGTCGGCGAGGATCTCCCGCATCCGGGGGACCGGCACGTCGGCCCGCCAGCCGGGGATCGCCTCCAGCTTGTCCAGCGTGCCGCCGGTGTGCCCGAGCCCGCGCCCGGAGAGCTGCGGCACCGCCGCGCCGCAGGCGGCGACGAGCGGCGCCAGCGGCAGCGTGATCTTGTCGCCGACGCCGCCGGTGGAGTGCTTGTCCACGGTCGGCCTCGGGAGGTCGGTGAAGTCCAGCCGCCGCCCTGAGCCGATCATGGCGGCGGTCCAGCGCGCGGTCTCCCTGCGGTCGAGCCCGCGCCAGACGATCGCCATGGCCAGCGCGGACATCTGCTCGTCGGCCACCGCGCCGCGGGTATAGGCATCGAGGACCCAGTCGATCTGGGCGTCGGTGAGCTCCCCGCCGTCCCGCTTGGCGGTGATGATCGAAATCGCGTCGAGTGCCGTCACCGGCCGAGTGTGGCACAGGGATGGCCGCCCCCGCCGGGGCCGGAAACCGCCGTGTGGGCGTCGGCTGCCGCCGGGGGCCGTCCCCGCAGCGCGTCGGCGATAACGCGACGCCGCGCACTTGCGCCCGCGGGCATCGGCACAGCCGGTCGGCGAGCGAACACCGAGCGACGGCACGGCGCCGAGCGGCACGACGCGGCGCCGAGCGGCACGACGCGGCACCGAGCGGCACGGCACGGCACCGGGTGATCAGCGCTCCCGCTCACCCGCCGCGAGATCGTCCGGCCCGAACGCATCGGGCAGCAAGACGCCGAGCGGCTTCGCCCCGGACGGGTGATCGACCAGCATCTCCGCACCCCCGTGCTCGAACAGCACCTGCCTGCACCGCCCGCACGGCATCAGGATCGCGCCGCGGGAATCGCAGACCGACACCGCCCGCAGCCGCCCCCCTCCGGTGGCGACGGCAGTGCCGACCAGCACGCACTCCGCGCACAGCCCGAGCCCGTACGACACGTTCTCCACATTGCACCCGGTGACCACCCGATCACCGACGAGCCCCGCCGCGCCGACCGGGAATCGCGAATAGGGCGCGTAGGCTCGGTGCATCGCGTCCCGCGCGCTCGCCCGCAAGCCGCTCCAGTCGATCGTCATCGGCACCCACTTTCGTTTCTTCATTACCGCCGAGTAGCTTTCCGGGTGAACGCGGCAACGCGGTGAGACATTTTCCACATTGCGCCGGTCCGCAATGCGGAGCAGCGCATCACCGCACCGCTTCGGGCGCGGAATGCGGAGAAGCCGGGAAACGCACCCGGTGCGCTCCCCTTTTCCCTTGCTACACAGGAGATTCGGACCCAGAAGCGGGCGGCGCGGTACCTGCTCCGAGGCACCGGAAACGGGCGCGCGGAGACCGCACGACAACCCATTCCGCTGCGACAAAGGTAAGCCTAACTCGGACCGGTGTCGGGTAACGCACGGCACGCCGAATTAGTTCCGGCAAACCCGGAGGATTAGAGTCGATCGCAGAACGGTTCAGTTTCCCGGCGGCGGGCCGGAGCGCAGCCACCTGGGCATTCGCCCACTCCACGCAGCCGGCGTCGGATCTGTGACCGGGTCCATCAACGACGTTGGAGGCACCGCACTCTATGACCACGATCGAAGCTCCGGCTCAGCCGAAGCGGAAGACGCTGTACCGAGGCGACCCCGGAATGTGGTCCTGGGCGCTGCATCGGATCACCGGCGTCACGCTGTTCTTCTTCCTGTTCGTCCACGTGCTGGACACGGCCCTGGTGCGGGTGAGCCCCGAGGCATACAACGACACGATCGAGACCTACAAGAACCCCCTCGTCGCGCTGATGGAGATGGGGCTCGTGGTCTGCGTGCTCTTCCACGCGCTGAACGGCGTGCGGGTCATCCTGGTCGACTTCTGGTCGCAGGGGCCGCGCTACCAGAAGCTGATGCTCTGGATCATCCTGGGCCTCACCGCGGTGCTGGCCGGCGGCGCCATCGGCCGGATGTTCTACTACCTCTTCACGGAGCACTGAGATGTCTGCACCCGTCCTCGGCAAGTCCTACGACCGTCCGGCCAGCCTCGACCTGCCGCGCGCGCCGCGCGGCCGGGCGGGCAACAATTTCGAGAAGTACGCCTGGCTCTTCATGCGCTTCTCCGGGCTGCTGCTGATCGTGCTCGTGATCGGCCACATGTCGATCATGCTGCTGCTCGACGGCGGCGTGAAGCGGCTGAACTTCGCCTTCGTCGCGGGCCGCTGGTCCAGCCCGTTCTGGCAGATCTGGGACCTCACCATGCTCTGGCTGGCCCAGCTGCACGGCGGCAACGGGCTGCGCACGGTGATCGCGGACTACTCCCGCAAGGACTCGACCCGGTTCTGGCTGAACTCGCTGCTCGCGGTCTCGATGATCCTGATCATGGGCGTCGGCACCTACGTCATCTTCACCTTCGACCCCAACATCAGTTAGGAACAGGCACCCTCGATGACAGACACTCGTCCTGTTCAAGAGCACCGCTACGACGTCGTGATCGTCGGTGCCGGCGGCGCGGGCATGCGCGCGGCGATCGAGTCGGGGCCGCGGGCAAGGACCGCCGTCCTGACCAAGCTGTACCCGACCCGCAGCCACACCGGCGCGGCCCAGGGCGGCATGTGCGCGGCGCTGGCCAACGTCGAAGAAGACAACTGGGAGTGGCACACCTTCGACACCGTCAAGGGTGGCGACTACATCGTCGACCAGGACGCCGCCGAGATCATGGCCAAGGAGGCCATCGACGCGGTGCTCGACCTGGAGAAGATGGGGCTCCCGTTCAACCGCACCCCCGAGGGCCGGATCGACCAGCGCCGCTTCGGCGGGCACACCCGCGACCACGGCAAGGCGCCGGTGCGCCGCGCCTGCTACGCCGCGGACCGCACCGGCCACATGATCCTGCAGACGCTGTACCAGAACTGCGTCAAGCACGATGTGGAGTTCTTCAACGAGTTCTACGCGCTCGACCTGGTGCTCACCGAGACCGACCACGGCCCGGTCGCCACCGGCATCGTCGCCTACGAGCTGGCCACCGGTGAGCTGCACGTCTTCCACGCGAAGTCGATCATCTTCGCCACCGGCGGCTCCGGCCGGATGTACAAGACCACCTCGAACGCGCACACCCTGACCGGCGACGGCATGGCGATCGTGTTCCGCAAGGGGCTGCCGCTGGAGGACATGGAGTTCCACCAGTTCCACCCGACGGGGCTGGCCGGGCTCGGCATCCTGATCTCCGAGGCGGTCCGCGGCGAGGGCGGCATCCTGCGCAATGCCGAGGGTGAGCGCTTCATGGAGCGCTACGCCCCCACCATCAAGGACCTCGCGCCACGCGATATCGTCGCCCGCTCGATGGTGCTCGAGGTGCTCGAGGGCCGCGGCGCGGGCCCGAACAAGGACTACGTCTACATCGACGTCACCCACCTCGGCGAGGACGTGCTCGAGGAGAAGCTGCCCGACATCACCGAGTTCTCCCGCACCTACCTCGGCGTCGACCCGGTCAAGGAGCTGGTCCCGGTCTTCCCGACCTGCCACTACGTGATGGGCGGCATCCCGACCCGGATCCGCGGCGAGGTGCTCCGCGACAACGAGAACGTGGTGCCAGGGCTGTACGCGGCGGGCGAGTGCGCCTGCGTCTCGGTGCACGGCGCCAACCGGCTCGGCACCAACTCGCTGCTCGACATCAATGTCTTCGGCAGGCGCGCGGGCATCGCGGCCGCCGAGTACGCGAACCGCTCCGAGTTCGTCGAGCTGCCGGAGAACCCGGCGACGATGGTGCAGGAGTGGCTCGCGCTGATCCTCTCCGACCACGGCAACGAGCGGGTGGCCGACATCCGCACCGAGCTGCAGCGCTCGATGGACAACAACGCGTCGGTGTTTCGCACCGAGGACACGCTGAAGCAGGCGCTCACCGACATCCACGCGCTCAAGGAGCGCTACGCGCGGATCACCGTGCAGGACAAGGGCAAGCGGTACAACAGCGACCTGCTGGAGGCGGTCGAGCTCGGCTTTTTGCTGGAGCTGGCCGAGGTCACCGTGGTCGGCGCGCTGAACCGCAAGGAGTCGCGCGGCGGCCACGCCCGCGAGGACTACCCGGACCGCGACGACGTCAACTTCATGCGGCACACGATGGCGTACAAGGAGGGCGCGGAGCTGCTCTCGGACATCCGCCTCGACTTCAAGCCGGTCGTGCAGACCCGCTACGAGCCGATGGAGCGTAAGTACTGATGACTGCCGTACTGGACAAGAGCACCCCGGCCGCCGCCGCGCCGGTGCCCGAGGGCTCGACCATGATCACCGTCAAGGTGGCGCGGTTCAACCCGGAGAACGACCTCGGCGCGCACTGGGAGTCGTTCCAGGTGCCGGTGCTCTCCACCGACCGGTTCCTGAACGTGCTGATCTACATCAAGTCCTACCTGGACGGCACGCTCACCTTCCGCCGCTCCTGCGCGCACGGGGTCTGCGGCTCCGACGCCATGCGGATCAACGGGGTGAACCGGCTGGCCTGCAAGGTCCTGATGAAGGACATGCTGCCCAAGGACGGCAAGAGCATCACCGTCTCCGTCGAGCCGATCCGCGGCCTGCCCGTGGAGAAGGACCTCGTGGTGGACATGGAGCCGTTCTTCGACGCCTTCCGCGCGGTCAAGCCGTACCTGATGACCTCGGGCAACGAGCCGACCCGCGAGCGGATCCAGAGCCAGGCCGACCGGGCCAGGTTCGACGACACCACCAAGTGCATCCTCTGCGCCTGCTGCACCACCTCGTGCCCGGTGTACTGGCACGACGGCAGCTACTTCGGCCCGGCCGCGATCGTGAACGCGCACCGCTTCATCTTCGACAGCCGGGACGAGGGCGCGCGCGAGCGGCTCGACATCCTGAACGACGTGGAGGGCGTGTGGCGCTGCCGCACCACCTTCAACTGCACCGACGCGTGCCCCCGCGGCATCGAGGTGACCAAGGCGATTCAGGAGGTCAAGCGGGCGCTACTCTTCGCCCGCTGAGCTCCGCTGCGACGGCCGCCCGCGCTTCCTGTGCGCGGGCGGCCGTCGCCGTCTCACCAGCCGTCCGGCAGCGGATCGGCGCGGGACCAGCGGTCGCCGCCGAGCACCACGTGGCCGAGGAAGCGGAGCCCGACGGTGCCCGCGGCGGCGCCGAGCACGGTGCTGGCGCGCCGGTCGTCGTAGCTGGGGGACGGATCGCCGGACGGGTGGTTGTGCACGACGGCGAAGGCGCGGCCGTCGTGCCTGAGCACGGTGTTCAGGATCTCCCTGACCGGGACCGCGACCTCGTCCAGCGCGCCCTGCGCGACGAAGACCCGGTGCCGGAGCCGGTGCCTGGCATCGCAGACGAGGACCAGCAGCCACTCCACCCGCGCGCCGGTGAACAGCGGGCCCGCCACCGCCGCGACATCGGCGGCGCCGGCGAGTACCCGGCCGGGGGCGGCGCCACGGGCCCGCGCGGCGAGGTGGAAGGCGGCGACCACCGTCGACGCCTTGGCGACGCCCATCCCGGTGCGCCTGGCCAGCTCCTCCGGCCTGGCGGCCGCCAGCCCGGCGGGCCCGCCGTACTCGGCGAGCAGGGCGTGTGCGAGATCGACGACGCCGATGGCGCGGTTACCCTCGCGCAACAACAAGGCCAGCAGCTCACCGTCGGTGAGCGCGTGCGCCCCGAGCGCGAGCAGCCGCTCCCTCGGACGCTGATCGCCGGGCAGACCGGCCAACGGTACCGACATCGAACCCCCTCCATGCACGGTGCAGGGTTGCCATGGTGCCAGGGGGTACCGACAGACCGGTCATCTCGCGTCGGAAACGTCGCCCGCGCGAGGGCTTCGGCCCGCATCACGCAGCTCGGCCCGCCCAGCTGAGCAGTGTGTACAGCTGCGGCGGGGCGGATTGCCGCGCCGGGCCCGCGGTGCTTGCATCGGAGCATGTTCACCGAAGCGCAGCTCTACTCGCCGGTGAGCCGCGGCGGCGACGGCGCGGTCCGAGTCCGGCTGAGCGCGGACCACCCGGGCGCGCACGACCCGGAGTACCGGGCCCGCCGCGATGCCATCGCGGCGCTCGCCCTCGCGCACGCGCCGGGCGAGCCGGCGCCGCGGGTGGCCTACACCGAGCGCGAGCACGCCGTCTGGCGCACCGTCGCCGCCGAGCTAGCGCGCAAGCACCGCCACTACGCGTGTGCCGAGATCCGGCACGCGGCACGGGAATTCGGGCTCCCCGCGGACCACGTGCCGCAGCTCGGCCAGGTCTCCGCCGCGCTGGCGCCGCTGAGCGGCTTCCGCTACGCGCCCGCGGCCGGGCTGGTGCCGCTGCGGCAGTTCTTCGGCTCGTTCGCCGACCGGGTCTTCCACGCGACCCAGTACCTGCGGCACCACAGCGCGCCGCTCTACACCCCGGAGCCGGACGCGGTGCACGAGATCATCGGGCACGGCACCCAGCTGGCCAGTCCGCGGCTGGCCGCGCTGTACGTCGCGGTGGGCGCGGCGGCGCGGCGGCTGCACACCGACGCCGCGCTGAAGTTCCTGGCCGATGTCTTCTGGTTCTCGCTGGAGTTCGGGGTGCTCACCGAGCGCGGCGAGCTTCGCTGCTACGGCGCCGGGCTGCTCTCCTCCTACGGCGAGATCGAGGAGTTCCGCGCGGCCCGGCTGCGCCCGCTCGACGTGGCCGCCATGGGCACCGCCGTCTACGACATCACGCACTACCAGCCGGTGCTCTACTGCGCCCGCTCGTTCTCCGAGGTCGAGCAGGTGCTCGGGGCCTTCTTCGACACGATGGACGACGAGACCCCCGCCCGCTGCGCCAGGGACGGGCGGCTACCCGTCTGACCGGCCGAGCGGCAGGCCGTCCTCCAGCTGCGCCATGGCGCGATCCAGCGCGGTCCAATCCAGCGGCCTGCCGAGCGCGGTGACCAGCATGGCGCCGGTGAAGGCGCCCGCCGTGACCCGGATCTCCTCGTCGTCCGGGTCACGGCCGAGCCGCTCGGCGAAGAGCTCGGTGAGCATGCCGATCCCGCGCTCGAGTTCCAGCGGGATGGCGGAGCGCAGCTCCGGGGTGCGATACAGCAGGTCCTGGCGCTCCCGCTCGAAGGCGAGCTCCTCCGGCGGCAGCGTGCTCAGCACCGCCCGCATGGCCGCCCGGAAGGCCGCGAACAGGCTCAGCCCCGGCGGCTGCGTCCGGTACTCGGCGATGAGCGGGGCATCCAGGTCGTCGGCCAGGATGAGCTGCTCCTTGGCCGGGAAGTAGCGGAAGAAGGTACTCGGCGAGACCTCGGCGGCCGCCGCGATCTGCTCGACGGTGGTCTCCGCGTAGCCCTGCTCCCGGAAGAGCCGGAAGGCCTGCTCGCGAATGGTGCGGCGGGTGCGTTCCTTCTTGCGCTCGCGCAGTCCGCGCACCGCGACGTTATCGGCCATGCCCCGATTCTGACGGATCGGCGACCGGCGCCGCGGCGCGCCCGGGCAGCACCCGCAGCGCCACCGGCAGCGCGGCCAGGCAGAGCAGCGCGCAGAGCGCGAGCATCACGCCCATTCCGGCGACGAAGGCCTCCCTGACCCGCTCCAGCAGCGCGGCGTCGCCGAGCTGCCGCGCCACCGCGACCCCGGCGTTCACGCTGTCGTCGATCGGCGGGCGGTTCGCCGCGCCCAGCTGTGCCCGGTACACCGCCGCCAGCACCGCACCGAGGAAGGCCACCGCGATCGTCCCCGCGGCCTGCCGCAGCGCCTGCAACAGCGCGGACCCGGCGCCCGCGCGATCGCCGGTGAGGTCGTCCAGCGCCGCCGCCATGACCGCGGGTAGCGCGATGCCCATGCCGACGCCGGTCAGCGCCACCCACGCCGCCACGAAGCCGAAGCCGCTGCCCACCGAGGTGAACGCGCCGAGCCCGAGGCCGAGGCCGAGCAGCCCGAGCCCGAGCCCCACCGTGCGCGCGGTGCCGAGCCGCACCCGCAGCACATCGCCCACCCGCGACCCGACCAGCAACCCCGCGATCATCGGCAGCAGCCGCACCCCGCTGCCGAGCGCGTCCACCTCCAGCACCGCCCGGTAGTACTGCGGCAGCGTGAAGAACAGCCCGAAGGTGATCACCACCGCGAACACCGTGCCCCAGCGGAAACCCGCGCGCCGGAACAACTCCAGATCGGCGAGCGGGTACGCCGCCCTGCGCTGGTGCCGGACCAGCGCCACCAGCAGCCCGGCACCGGCGGCGAAGCCGAGCCAGCCGAGCGGGTCGCCGAGGCCGTCCTCGCCGAGCCGGATCAGCCCGTAGGTGAGCGCGAGCATCCCGGCCACGGCGAGCCCGGCGCCTGGCAGGTCGATCGGGCGCTGCCCCGGGTCGCGCGACTCCGGCACCAGCGCCACCACCGCCACGACGCCGACCAGCACCACCGGCACATTGATCAGGAACACCGAACCCCACCAGAAGGTGTTCAGCAGCCAGCCGCCGAGGATCGGCCCGAGCGGCAACCCGATCGCGGTGGCGGTGACCCAGATGTTCATGGCCCGCGCACGCTCGGCCGGGTCGGCGAAGAGCACGGTCACCGTGGCCATGGTCATCGGGATCATGGCGGCCGCGGCGACCCCGAGCACGGTGCGAGCGGCGATGAGCTGGCCGGGCGAGGCCGCGTAGGCGCAGGCCACCGAGGCGAGCCCGAAGACGAGCAGCGCGCCGAGCAGCAAGCGGCGCCTGCCGTACCGGTCGCCGAACGCGCCCGCGGGCAGCATGACCGCGGCGAGCGCGAGCGTGTAGGCGGTGGAGAACCACTGCAGCGCAGCACTTCCCGCACCGAGGTCGAGCGCGAGGTTGGGCAGCGCGACCGTCAGCACGGTCATGTCCAGGCCGATGACGGTCATGGCGAGCGCCATGGCGCCGAGCGCGGACCAGCGGTGGGTGGCGGAGCGGGACATAGCGTCTCCAAAGTGACAGTTACTATTTTTTGACAGTCTCTACCACTTTCTGTGCGCTGTCCAGACCCCGATACCCTTTGCGGTGATGAACACTCGCGACCCGTGGCGCGCGGTCGCCGCGGTGCTGGCCACCGCCGCCGTGCTCGCCGGCGCCGTGGCCGCGCCGGCCCTCGCCCAGCCCGCTCCACCGCCCACCACCACCCCGTTCAGCACGCCGGATACCCGCGATTGCGCGCAGCGGACCAAGCCGCCCGCCCCGATCGACGCCTCCGAGGTGCCCGAGCCGGGCGAGCGCACCCCCGACCCGCTGCCGGTGCCCTCGCCCGCCATCGGCGGCAAACGGATGGCGGAATGTGGTGTTGTACTGCCCGATTCGGCCGGACCCGTGCCCGCCGACATCTCCGCCACCGCCTGGGTCGTGGCCGACCTGGACACCGGCGAGGTGCTCGCCGCCAAGGACCCGCACGGCCGCTACCGCCCCGCCAGCACCATCAAGGTGCTGCTCGCCACCGTCGCACTGCGCACGCTGAAGCTGGACACCGTGGTCACCGGCACCGCCGCCGACGCCGATGTGGAGGGCACCAGGGTCGGCATCGGCCCCGGCGGCCGCTACACCAACCGCCAGCTGCTGCAGGCCCTGGTGATGGCGTCCGGCAACGACGCCGCGCACGCGCTCTCCGCCCAGCTCGGCGGCGACCCGGTGACCGTCGCCAAGATGAACGACCTGGCCCGCTCGCTGCGCGCGCTCGATACCAGGGCCGCGACGCCCTCCGGGCTGGACGGGCCCGGCATGAGCACCTCCGCCTACGACATGGCGGTGCTCTTCCGCGAGGCCATGACGGAGCCGCGGTTCGCCGAGTTCATCCGCACCGAGCAGATCGACTTCCCCGGCTTCCCGCCGGATCCGAGGATTCCCGGCGACACCGACCACCCCGGCTTCGTGATCGGCAACGACAACCACCTGCTCTACAACTACGAGGGCGCGCTCGGCGGCAAGACCGGGTTCACCGACGACGCCAGGCAGACCTTCGTCGCCGGAGCCGAGCGCGGTGGCCGCAGGCTGGTGGTGACGCTGCTCAAGGCGGATGTGCTGCCGCTGCGGCCGTGGGAGCAGGCGGCGCGGTTGCTGGACTACGGGTTCGCCGTGCAGCGGGGCGGTGGGGTCGGCATGCTGCCCGATGCGGCGGCCGCCGGGTCGAGTGGCGGGCCGACACTGGCCGCGCCACCCGCCGCCGACCCCGGTGATCGCGACCTGCCCGGCGGCAGCGACGCCCGCGACCGGGCCCGGCTCTTCTTCGTCGCCGCGGGCGTCTTCGTGGTGCTGGCCCTGCTCGTGGCCGCCCGCGGCGTCAACCGCCGCAGGCGCTGAGTTCACCGCCTGCGGAGCAACCAAACCCCCAGCGCGGCAAGCGCTCCCGCACCGAACCAGGCGGCGCCCGCCGCGGCGGTGGTCCCGGCGGGCCCCACCCGCGGCTCGATGATCGCGGGCGCGGGGGCGGGGACCACCCCCTCCCGCTCGTTCTCCCGCGCGGTCGCAGCCCACGCCGTCGCGAAGAGCACGATCCGGTAGGTGACGTAGCTGAACACCATGAGGCCGATGATCGACCCGAAGGTCGCGCCGGCCGGGCTGCTCAGCACCGTCTGCAGGTAGAGCGAGGCCACCAGCTTGAACACCTCGAAGACCAGCGCCGCGATGAGCGCCGCCTTGGCCGCGCTCTTCAGCGTGACCGGCTCGCGCGGCAGCCGCGCGATGATCCAGCAGAACACCGCCCACGAGGCGAGCGCGCCGAGCACGATGCCGATCAGCGCGAGCAGGAACCGCGCGCCGGGCAACTCGGAGAGCTTGAAGAAGCGCAGCAGCCACTCCCCCAGCCCGCTGGAGGCCAGCCCGGAGAGCCCGAGCGAGACCGCCATGGCCAGCCCGAGCCCGACCAGCGCGACGAAGTCGGAGAGCTTGGAGGTGAACCAGTTCCCCTCCTCGGTCTTCTGGTCCCACTGCTCGGTGAGCGCCGCGCGCAGGTTCGCCATCCAGCCGAGCCCGGTGTAGACGCCGGTGAGCAGGCCGAGCACGCCGACCGTGTTCCTGGAGCGGATGGCCTGGTCGATCAGGTCGTTGAGCTGGTCGCCCATCGAGCCGGGGATGTTCTCGATGACCTTCTGCTGCAGCTCGCCGAGCAACTCCGGATTGCCGGCGAGCACGAACCCGGCGGCCGCGAAGGCCACCATGAGCAGCGGGAAGAGCGAGAGCACGGTGAAGTAGGTGATGCCCGCGGCGTAGTAGTCACCGCGCTGCCGCTGGTAGCGGCCACCCGCCCGGACCAGGTGGTCCAGCCACGGCCGCGCCTGGATGCGCCGCTCGATCCCGGCCTTGGTGTCGTCGATCACCTGCATGGTCTCGCCCCTCGGCTCGGCCCCCGCGCTTACTCACCGAGTGAGCAGCCCCACCCGATCGTAAACCTGTGCGAGCGTGTTGCCGGCGATCTCGCGCGCCCGGGTGGCCCCGGCGGCCAGGATCCGGTCGAGTTCGCCCTGATCACTCAGGTACTCGTCGACCCGCGCGCGCAGCGGGGTGACGAACTCCACCAGCGCCGCGGCGACGTCGGCTTTCAGGTCGCCGTAACCCTTGCCCGCGTAATCCTTCTCCAGGGTGGCGATCGGGGTACCGGCGACCGAACTCAGGATCACCAGCAGGTTGCTGACCCCCGGCTTGGCCTCCTGGTCGAAGCGGATCTCGCGCTCGGTGTCGGTGACCGCGGAGCGGATCTTCTTCGCCGTCACCTTCGGGTCGTCCAGCAGGTTGATCAGCCCGGCGTCGGTCGAGGCCGACTTGCTCATCTTGGCCGTCGGGTCCTGCAGGTCGTAGATCTTGGCGGTGCCCTTCACGATGTGCGCCTCGGGGACCACGAAGGTCTTCTTGAAGCGGGTGTTGAAGCGCTGCGCCAGATTCCGGGTCAGCTCCAGGTGCTGGCGCTGGTCCTCGCCGACCGGCACCTGGTGCGGGCGGTAGAGCAGGATGTCGGCGGCCATGAGCACCGGGTAGGTGAAGAGCCCGACGGTCGCGTTGTCCGCGCCCTGCTTGACCGACTTGTCCTTGAACTGCGTCATCCGGCTCGCCTCGCCGAAGCCGGTGATGCAGCTCAGCACCCAGGAGAGCTCGGCGTGCTCGGGCACCTGGCTCTGCACGAAGAGCGTCGACTTCTTCGGGTCGATGCCGATGGCGAGCAGTTGCGCGGCGGCGCCGCGGGTGCGGGCGCGCAGCTCCCTGGGGTCCTGGGGGACGGTGATGGCGTGCAGGTCCGGGATGAAGTACAGGGCGTCGTAGTCGTCCTGCATGGTGACCCAGTACTGCAGTGCGCCCAGGTAGTTGCCGAGGTGGAACGAGGAACTGGTCGGCTGGATCCCGGAGAGCACACGCTGTTTGCGCTCGCCGGGCTGCGCGGGACTGGACATGCCCCGATCTTCGCACGCCCCATCAAGCGGAATTCCGGGTGTCCACCCCCGGCATGCTCGGCCTTCCGGTGCGGATCAGCCGCTGCTCCCGCTTCGAGACCAGCTTGTACGGCGGGGCAAGCGCGCGGAGCCGGAATACCGTCGTGTCAAAATCGAGAACGTGACGGCGCAGCGAACGTACGGTGGCGTCTCCGCCGACGAGCGGCGGGCGCAGCGGCGATCCGCCCTGCTCACGGCGGCGCTGGAGATCATCGGCACGCACGGACTGGGCAAGCTCACCGTCTCCGGGCTGTGCACCGCGGCCGGGCTGAACGAGCGGTACTACTACGAGAGCTTCGACAGCAGGGACGCCGTGCTCACCGCGCTCATCGACAGCATCGCCGAGGAGCTCGCCGCCACCATCCTGACCGCGCTGCGCACCGCCCCCGACGAGCCGGGAGCCAAGGCGCACGCCGCCATCGCCGCGGGCATCCACCTGCTCACCGACGACCCGCGCAAGGCCGAGGTCGCGCTGATCGCCGGCCTGGCCACCCCGGAGCTGCGCGCCCGCACCAATGCCACCGTGCGCGCCTTCGCCCGCCTGGTGGCGGCCCAGGGCGGCGACTTCTACGGCGTCACCGACCCCAGCTCGGCCCCGCTCATCGACTTCCGCGCCACCTACCTGGTCGGCGGGCTCGTCCAGACGCTGACGGTCTGGTTACAGGGCGACCTGACGATGTCCAAGGAGCAGCTCATCGAGCACACCACCGAGGTGTTCGTGCTGCTCGGCGAGGATCTGGCGCGCCGCTTCAGAGCGTGAGCGGCACCGCGCGCAGCGGGGCGGGCTCGCCCTGCAGCACCACCCGGAAGAGCACGTTCTTCCGCGCCCAGTACTCGGCGCCGTCCCGCATGGCCGCGCCGAACCACGCGCGTTCGGCGGGCTGTTCGGCCAGCAGTTCGGTGGAATTCCTGACCACAGCCAGGTAGCCCTCGGCCGCGCCGAGGCTTTCGTCCAGATCGCGCAGGCACTCGTCGAAGGCGTCCTTGTTGGCGCCGAAGTAGTACGGGAACTGGAAGGCGGCGGCGAACTCGTCGTACACGCCGCTGATGGTTCGCATCCGGCCACCGCGCAGCTCACGCACCACGAACCCGGCCGGGGCGCGGTGCCTGACCTCGCTGAACTCGGCCGGGTCCACCGCCAGCGAGCCGAGCGGCTGGTGCTCCTGCGTCAGGAAACGGGCCAGGGTTATCGGCCTGGTCATCAGCGCATCCTCGTGAAGGTGGCGTAGTGGTCGCCGGTGTACCAGGCGGTGCCGTCGCTGCCGGTGACGATGCGTTCCGCGTCGCGGTTGCGGTTGCGCTGCTTGGGGTTGACGTCCCACTCCCGGTAGGTGACGGGTTTGCCGTCGGTGCCGGTGCGCGGGAGGGTGCCCTCTCTGTTCTGCCAGCGGTCGCCGCCCTTGGTGCCGGGGGCGTTGGCCGAGTCGGGCCAGCGGCCGGCGTCTATTTCGGTGAGGGTGTCGTAGGCGCGGGGTGGGACGTCCGGTGCCTGGGCTTTCCGGTCGGTCGGCGGGGTCGACGGGGTTGCGGGTTTCGCCGGTTGGGTGGTCGCGGACGGGGTGGCGGTGCTCGGGTCGTCGGTGCCGCGGGCGAAGAGTCCCACGAGGACGACGACGATCAGCCCGCCGAGCGCGATCAGTACCTTGGTGAGGGCGCCTCTGCCCTGCTGCGCCTCGCTCATCGGTACCGCACCGTCACCAGCGGCTCGGCCGCGTCCGCACTCACCTTCACGATCGAGAATCTACGTCAACAACCCAGGCGTGAGTTCGGTCGCAGTACAGTTCGGGCTGGGCGCGGCGCGCGTTCAGGCGCTCCGGCGGCGCAGGTCCGCCTCGGTGCCGATCCACTGCGAGGCGACCTCATCGACGGAGGAGCCGGCTGCGGCGTCGGTGAGGGCACGATCGGCTTCGATGGGCAGAACCAACTGCACGGTGCGGCGCACGGTCAGCGTGCCGGGCTCGTGCCGCGGGACCTCGACCGGCTGGGCATCGGGCGCGAAAGCGAAGCTGTCGATGCTCCAGTCCGGGCCGTGCGCGGCGTCGAGCGCGGCCAGTACCGGATCGGTACCGTCATCCTTCGAATGGCTCATCGCTTCCTTCCTCCCATCGCTGGAACACCGCGAGGCGCTCTCCGGTCAGCTCGCCGGCGGCGATGATCTCCCACTGCCACTGTCCGACGCGGTGAACAGCCACGATCAGTGGCCGACCGGAATGCGTACGCGCTGCTATCAGTGTGACCTGCGGATGTTCACTTGTCGACGGCAGGGCCAACCGGCGCCGCGCCGACAGGGCTTCATCGACCTCGCCCGGCGTCACGCCCCGCAGCCGGGACTCCGCCCACTCGGGCAGCTGGAAAGGCATCCGCCCACCCTACCGAGGCCGCTCCACACACCCGCGCATCGCCAAACTGCATTGTCCACCAATACCTCTGATTGCAATCAGACATCCCGAACGCCGCGACACCGATGGCATCGAACTGCTTGTCGACAGCGGATCGGATACCGCATGAGCAACGCAGAGCGCGAGCCCGCCGCTCGGGCCGCCGATGGCCGGGTTCGCGGTCGAGCCCGAGCGCCCGCTATGCGGCGATGCCCACCTCGTCACACAGCCGCCGGACGTCGGCGCGCATCCCCGAAGGCGGGTTCTTCCGCAACCCGTGCAGCATCACCCGCGCGAACCCGTTGTAGCGAATCGTCTCGGGCGCGGTCTGTGCCGCCTTCTCCAACAGCGCGAACGCGGCCACATGCTCATCACGCTGGGTGTGTGCCCGCGCGACTTCGATGAAATGGCGGGATCGTCTCGGCACCGACACGATGCTGTCGGCGTCGAAACCGTTCGCCGCTCGCACCGCCTCGCCGGGGCGCCGCAATTCCACTCCGAGAGTCGTGGCGTGCGCGGCCATGACCGGTACCGAGAACGACGTCTGGACGTGCCGATACTCGGCGCCGAGGCCTCGGGCCATCCGATCGGCCTTTTCCCAGTACGCCCATGCTTCACCGTGCCTGCCCCGGCGGGCGTGGACGTAGGCCAGCTCGGCATTCAGCGCCCCGGTGATTCCGCGCCAATCGTTCGGTGTGCTGTCGCGATCGAGGTAGTGAGTGATTCGCTCACCCGCCGTCCGGGCGAGTCCGATCGCCTCCTCCCAGCGCCCCGAATCCCGCAGCGCCTGCACCATCGCCCAGGCGCCGCACGCGATGACGTAGGGATCGTCGGATTCGTATCCCTCGTTCAGCGCCCGGTCGGCGACGAGCCAGACCAGCTCCGGAGCGGGCTGATAGGCGACATAGAAGTCCGCCAGCTGATAGACGCCCGCCAGCACTCGGCGTGCGGCTCGACGCTCGGGTCCGCCTGCTCGCACGGCACCCTGCGCGTCCCTGATCAAACCGGGCAGCAGTGCACCCAGCTGCGTTCGGTGGTCCGGGCTGGAATGGCGCACTGCCCACGCCTGATTCAGGCGCGCCGCCAAGTGCCCCACGGATTCCGGTCGTCGCGGGACGTGCATGCGGTAATCGGTGAGTGCCACTTGCACATCGGTGAGCGCTGCGTGCCGAGCACCAGCGAAAACGCCGACCGGGACAGCGTGCCCCTCGCCGGTCAGCTCGGCCAGGTCCTCGATTTCCAAGGCTCGGGCGATGCGGAGCAGCATGGGCAGCCCCGGCGTTTTGATCCGGCCGTTCTCTACAGCTTTGACCCACTCGGCGGACCGGCCAAGGAGACCTGCCAGGACCGGCCTCGACATACCTCTCCGCGTGCGGAGCCGTTTGATTCGCGTCCCGATCGGGAGTTCGTCGGTTGTCATCGTGGGACCACCTTCTCGCCCAGCGCCTCGTCGGATCAAGGGTATCCGCTGCGTAGGGGGTAGGAAATGTACCCAGCGCGGATGACCAGACTTCCTACCGTCTGTCCCCAGCGCTCGGCACCGGTGGCGGTTCCCGGTGTCGAGCGCGAACCAAGCGACAAAGGGGGAACAGGTGAGAAGATCACTACCGCAGCGCGTTCGGTTTCCGCGGACTCAGCAGCAGCACCGCGCGTTGCCGGCGCGGACGCTGGAAGCGATCGCCATTGCGCTTCGCACCTGGGACGGACCGCAACCTGAGCGCGGAGAGCGTCCCATGTCGCCGGTGACGCTGCGGCAAGCACTCGAGATCGCCGATAACCCGGACCGATAGCCGATGCCCGGCTCTCCGGCACCGGACGAACCGGATGTGCACCTGAGCATCCGGCTCGGTGGGATACCGCTGGATTATGTCGCCTGTATGACCGCGGCGCTGATCTTCGTGCAGGAGCACGCGGAACGGCGGTATGTCGACGCGGTCAGCGTGGACACCGACTGCCTCCCACGATTCACCCGTCCTCCGAATGAGCGGCTGTACTTGCTGTAGGTGCGGAGCGCGCCCATTTGCGAATCATCGCGAGATCTACGGAGTGCGGGTTCCCACCAGGGTCGAGCCGGCACCACAATCGGTGATCCCGGGAAGCGCGCTGAATCCGACCGTAACCGGGGCATGATCCGACCACCGCTCGGCGTAGGTAGCCGCCCGCTCGACCCGCGCGGACTCCGCGAACCGCGCGATATCCGCGGTGGTGAAAAGCGCGTCGATCCGCCAGCCGGTGTCGTTGTCATAGGCACGGCCCCGGTAGGACCACCAGGAGTACGGGCCGTCCACGTCGGGGTGCAGTGCGCGCACAACGTCCACCCAGCCTCCGGCCAGCAACTTGTCGATCCAGGCCCGCTCCTCGGGCAGGAACCCGGACGACGTGCGATTGGCTTTCCACGCCTTCAGGTCCCGCTCGGTGTGCGCGATATTCCAGTCGCCCGCCACCACCATCTCGCCGGTGCGAGCACCCAGATGGGCGCCGAGTTCGTCCAGGAAGCGGTACTTCTCGTCTTGGCGCGGGGTGCCGACGTCGCCGGAGGGGACGTAGACGCTGGCGACGGTGAGGCCGCCGAAGTCCGCTTCGACGTACCGGCCGGACCCGTCGAATTCCGCACTGCCGAAGCCGATCCGCACGGCGTCCGGCTCCCGCCGGGAGAGGATGGCGACGCCCGCGCGGCCCTTGGCACCGGGTTCGGCGTTCGCGAGGTGCCAGCCGTCGAGTGCGAGCGCGGAGCGGGTCTGGGCGTCGGTGGCCCTGGTCTCCTGCAGGCAGACCACGTCGGCGTCGGTCGCGGCCAGCCACTCGAGGAGCCCCTTGCCGGTTGCCGCTCGGACGCCGTTCACGTTTACGGTTGTGATGATCGCAGGCACCCGAAAACCGTACAATGCTGGTCACACGTACGTTTCCGGCGCCACACCCGGCGCGGGGCGTCCGCGGGGGCCCACCGCACCGGAGGGCTCCGCAACCCGGGGCCGACCGGCTCCGGCGAACGACCCCGGGCGCCGCGACACCGCCGTCACCGCCCAGGAAGGGGTGCCGACGATGTCGTCCGACACCGGTTCATTCCGCCGCACTTTCCCGCGCGCCACCTTCGTCCGCCGACGCAGAATCGACGCCGTTGTTCCGGACACCGCCGCGCTTGCCCCTGCCGCGGGCGGTCCGCTGCCTGCCCTCGCGGCTGCGGACACCACCGCCACCATCACCGCGTCCGATGCAGCCACCACCCCGCCCGAGCCGGGCGCCACCGGCGCCGAAGCAGACGCCGCGCAGCGGTTCGCGGCTCCGTCGGGTTCCGGTACGGACGCAGAGCCTTTGACTCGCCCCTCCGGAACACGCAGGGTGACCGCACTGCCCGTGCGCCCCGTCCCGGAACCCGCACCGAAACCGAAGCGCCCCATCCCCGCTCGCCCGCAGCCCATCGCGGCGATCAATATCGGCTCCGGCGACCCTCTCCTGCTCCTGCACGGCTTCCTGCTCTCCCCGCACTGCTGGGAGCAGGTCGCGGCCCGGATGGCGGCCCGCTGCGAGGTCTTCGCCCCCGCGCTCCCCGGCCACTGGGGCGGCAAACCGATCGACGGCCCGCTCGACGTGCGGAAACTGGCCGATGAGATCGAGCGCATGCTCGACGAGAAAGGCTGGCGCACCTGCCATATCGCGGGCAACTCGCTGGGCGGCTGGATCGGCGCCGAACTCGCGCGCCGCGGCCGAGCCCGCACCCTCACGCTGATCGCCCCGGCGGGCGGCTGGGCGTCGCCCTCGCTCACCCAGTTCCGGGTCGGGCTGAAGTTCCTCGCCCTGGTGCCGTTCGCCGAGGCGGGAAAAAGGATCGGGGTGCGGCAAATGGACAACCCGGTGATCCGCAGACTGGCGGGGTACGCGCTGGCCAAGAACGCGGGCCGGGTCGGGAGCCGGGACGCCAGCGCCGCTGTGCACGCGGTCCTGCAGTGCGCGGCCATGGTCCCCATGCTGCTCGGCGGGATCAGGCACCCGGCGCTGCCGGAGCTCTCGACGCTCACCACCCCGGTCCGGCTACTCCTCGCGGAGTACGACCGGGTGATCCCGAACCGCGTGTACGCCCGCCGCTACCTCAACGAACTCCCCGACTCCGCCGACCGCATCCTGGTCAACGGCGTCGGCCACGTCCCCATGCTGGAGGCGCCGGACCGGATCGCCACGCTCATCGCCGAGCACGTCTACGCCAGCCGGAGCCGCCTCAAAGCCTTGTAGCTACTCGTCCTCGCCCCGCGCGCGGCGCTCGTAGGCACTGCGCGCGGCGGTGTCGACATCGTCCAGGAAGACCTTCTCCAGCCCGAAGGCGTGCGCCAGGTACTCGCTCACCTTGGTCGGCAGGAAGTACTGCGAGGCCACCAGCGCCCCGGCCAGCTTGGTCACCGCGACCCGCCGCCTTGGCTTGGCGATCAGCCCGGCGACCGCCGCCGCGATGTCCTCGGGCTCGGCGTTCTTCATGCCCTTGGCGCCCGCGGTGCCGGAGACCAGCTCGGTATTGGTGAACGTCGGCAGCACCGCGGAGAACTCGACGCCGCGCTCCCGGTACTCCGCCCGCAGCGTGTCGGTGAGCGCGAGTACCGCCGCCTTGCTGGCGCAGTAGGTGGCCAGGCCGGGGGTCGGCGCCTCGCCCGCCAGTGAGGCGATATTGACGACATGCCCGCTGCCCCGCGGCGCCATCCGCTGCACCGCCAGCTTGCTGCCGACGATCACGCCGTGCACGTTGATGTCCATGATCCGGCGGCTCACCCGGTCGGGTTCGTCGCCGAAGCTGCCCGCGGGCATGATCCCGGCATTGTTGACCAGTACGTCCACCGGGCCGAGCTGCCGCTCCACCTGGTCGAGGAAGGCGGCGAAGGAGTCCGGGTCGGTGACGTCGAGCTTGCCGTAGACCTCCAGGCCGAGGTCCGCGCCCGCCTCCTTGACCTTCGGCTCGTCGATATCGCCGATCGCCACCTGGGCGCCCTGGTCGCGCAGGTGCCTCGCGGTGGCGAAGCCGATGCCGCGCGCCCCGCCGGTGATGACGACGACCTTGCCCGCGACGGTGGTTGCCGTGGCCATGGCGGTTCCTCTCAGCGCTTGGTGGCGGAGTCGGCGAGCAACCCCTTGGCGATGTGGGTGACCTGGATTTCATTGCTGCCCGCGTAGATCATCAGCGACTTGGCGTCCCTGGCCAGCTGCTCCACCCGGTACTCCTGCATGTACCCGTTGCCGCCGAAGAGCTGCACCGCGTCCATGGCCACGTCGGTCGCCGCCTCCGAGGCGTACAACTTCATCGCCGAGGCCTCGGCCAGGCTCGGCGGCTTGCCCGCGCGGCCGCGTTCCAGGGTGTTGAAGACCATATTGCGCACGTTGATCCTGGCCACCTCCATTTTCGCGAGCTTGAGCTGGATGAGCTGGAAGCGGCCGATCTCCTGACCCCACAGCGTGCGGGCGCGGGCGTAGTCGACCGAGAGCCGCAGGCACTCCTCGATGATGCCGAGCGCCTGGAACGCCACCCCGACCCGCTCGGCGGTGAAGCTGGAGCGCGCGCTCTCCCTGCCGTCGCCGCTGCCGTGCTCCTCGGTCTCGCCGAGCAGCCGGTCGCGGCCGAGCCGGACGTCGTCGAAGAAGAGCTGGCCGGTGGGCGAGGCGTGCAGCCCCATCTTCTTGAACGGCTTGCCCTGGGTGAAGCCGGGCATGCCGGAGTCGAGGACGAAGGTGAGGACCTTGCGGTCGCGCTTGGCGGTGGTGCCGTCGTCCAGCTTGGCGTAGACGATGACGACGTCGGCGTACGGGCCGTTGGTGATGAAGGTCTTCTGGCCGTTCAGGATGTAGTCGTCGCCGTCCCTGCGGACCGTGGTCTGCATGCCGCCGAAGGCATCCGAGCCGGAATCCGGCTCGGTGATGGCCCAGGAGGCGACCTTGCGCATGGTCATGAGGTCGGCGAGCCAGCGCTCCTTCTGCGCCAGCGTGCCGCGCGCCCTGATGGTGGCGGCGCCCAGCCCGAGGCTCACGCCGAGCGCGCTGACCAGGCCCAGGCTCACGCCGGAGAGCTCGGAGATGAGCACCGCCATCATGGAGTCCTGCGCGTTCTCCTCGCTCTCGCCCGCGCTCTCGCCCGCCCGCTCGCGGGCCAGCGACTTGCGCACCGCCTCCTCCGACATGGCGTCGATGCCGAACTGCGCGAACAGTTTCCGGATCACCGGGTAGGGCGGCAGCTCGCCGCTCTCCAGCTCGTCCAGCTTGGGCCGGATCTCCTTGTCCACGAAACCGCGCACCGCGTCGCGGATCATCAGGTCGGTCTCGGACCACTCGAACATCGTTGTTCCTCCCGGCACACATGCGTGCACGCTTGTATGCAAGTGACCATACCGCCGGGCTCGCGGGGGCGGGCGGGTTCGCTCCGAACCGGTGTCAGCGGGGCACGCCGGGGGGCTGTTCCGGGAGCGTGCGACGCAATTCGGTGCTGGCGCGGAGCCAGCGGCGGCGGGCACGGGCCGGGTCGGTGCCGACGAAGTCGGCCACCAGGATGCCGCGCAGCACGTCCATGGCGGTGTAGAGCAGGTCGCGCAGCGGGCGGGCGTCGCGGCCGGCGGGGAGCAGGCGGGCGACGGTGGTGAGGACCATCTCGTCGATGATCGGTTCGGCCTCGCGCAGCGCGGCGGCGAGCACGGGGTCGGTGCGGCCCGCGATCCAGAGCTCGGCGGAGGCGGCGAAGAGCGGGCCCTGGTGCGTCTCCCAGAGCAGTTCGAGCGCGACGCCGAGCGGGTCGGCGCTGGTGGTGGCGCGGTCCAGCTCGCGCAGCGCGATCTCGGAGCGACGCTGCGCCAGGTGCCGGACGGCGGCGACCACCAGGTCCGCCTTGGCGCCGAAGTGGTGCACCTGGGCGCCGCGGGTGACCCCGGCGCGGGCCGCGATACGCGGGGTGGTCGTTCCCGCGTAGCCGTACTCGACCAGGCAGTCGACGGTGGCGTCGAGCAGCCGCTCGCGCATGGCGGTGCTGCGCTCGTGCTGGGTGCGGCGGCCGCGGGTCACACTGCTGGCCATCAGCGGATTCTACGCGCGGGGTGCGTTACGCCTGGCCAGGGCGACGGTGATCGTGAAGAGGACGACGCCGGTGACGGCGAGGGCGGCGCCGACCGCGGCGGGGGCGGTGTAGCCGTAGCCCGCGGCGATCACCAGGCCGCCGAGCCAGGCACCGGCCGCATTGGCGATGTTGAGCGCGGCGTGGTTGAGCGCGGCGGCGAGCGTCTGGGCGTCGGCGGCGACATCCATGAGCCGGGTCTGCAACCCGGGCGCGAGCGCGGCGCCCGATGCCCCGACCAGCAGCGCGCCGATCGCGGCGGTGACCGGGTTGTGCGTGGCGGCGACGAACCCGGTCAGGATCACCACCATGGCGCCCATGCCGAGGAAGATCGAGCGGTCCACCCCGCGATCGGCCAGGAAACCGCCGCCGATATTGCCGATCACCATGCCGACCCCGAAGAGCGCGAGCACCAGCGGCACCAGCCCGGCGCCGAGCCCGGCCACATCGGTGAGCGTGGTGGCGACGTAGGTGTAGACCGCGAACATGCCGCCGAAGCCGACGGCGCCGACCGCCAGCGTGAGCAGCACCTGCGGCCTGCGCAGCGCGCCGAGCTCGGTGAGCGGGTTAGTGGTGACGAACCCGGTCAGCGGGGGCACGAAGCGGAGCAGCGCCGCGACCGTCACCAGCCCGATCAGCGCCACCACGACGAAGGCCGCGCGCCAGCCGAAGGCCTGGCCGAGCCAGGTCGCGGCGGGCACCCCGACCACATTGGCCACGCTGAGCCCCAGCATCACCGCCGCCACCGCCTTGGCCCGCTGCCCGGCGGGCGCGAGCGTCGCGGCGGCCAGCGAGGCGACGCCGAAGTAGGCGCCGTGCGGCAGCCCCGCCACGAAGCGCGCCGCCACCAGCGTGCCGTAGCTCGGCGCCAGCACCGTGGCCAGATTGCCGATGGTGAACGCCACCATCAACCCGACCAGCAGCTTCTTGCGCGGCATCCGCGCGAAGGCGGCCGCGATCACCGGCGCGCCGATCACCACGCCGAGCGCGTAGGCGGAGACCGCGTGCCCGGCCGTCGGCTCGGAGACGTGCAGCGCGCTCGCGATATCGGGCAGCAACCCCATGGTCACGAACTCGGTGGTGCCGATCCCGAACCCGCCGAGCGCCATGGCGAGCATGGCGGGCAGGTGCCAGCTGGTGCGCGGGGTCTCGACGGCGGTCGCGGTAGAGGTCACGCTCTCGTGCAACCTCCCCGCACCGGCGCGGGGTTCCCGATCCAGGGGTGAGGTCGGCCACGCCATCGGCGCGGCGGCGCGCCACGAACCTCGGCCCGCGCTGCGTCCCGCCGCCGTGCACTGACCCGCGACCGCCCCCGCACCGGCGCGGGGTTCCCGATCCAGGGGTGAGGTCGGCCACGCCATCGGCGCGGCGGCGCGCCACGAACCTCGGCCCGCGCTGCGTCCCGCCGCCGTGCACTGACCCGCGACCGCCCCCGCTCCGGCGCGAAGGACCCGATCGCCGTGCGGCAGTGCGACTTCGAGACGAAGAGCACACCCGGAATCCGGTGCGCGTGCCGTCCGGCGGAGCGCGCGCCGAGTCACCCTGCGGTACCGTTCGACAGGAGCATGCGCACCGGCCGGGCCCGGATCAGGGAGCGGTGCGGGCTGACGGAACGTCCTGGGGCGGGTGGGCTTTGAGCATCGAAATCCCACCCGAGCTGCAATGGTTGTCGTACCTGGCCGGGGCGTCGTGGCCGCAGGGCGACGAGGACGCGCTCTTCGCGCTGAGCCGGGACTGGACCGATGCGGCGGCGACGCTGCAGGAGATCATCCCCGCGGTCCGGGCCGCGGGCGACACCGCCATGCGGCACTACGCGGGCGACGGCGCGGACGAGATGGCCGCCCAATTGCAGCAGTTCTTCTCCGGCGAGACCTCACTCGACAAGATCGTCGAGGGGCTGGAGCAGATGGCCGCCTCGGTATTCGACTGCGGCACCCAGGTCGAGTACGCGAAGTTGCAGATCGTGATCACCCTGGCGGTGATGGCGATCGAGATCGCGCACGCGCTCGCGTCGGCCTTCGGGGCGTGGGCGGTGCCGGTCATCCAGGCCGCGGGCGCCGGGATCATGTCCCAGATCGCCGCACGGCTCGCGTCGCACCTGGCGGCGCGCGCCGCGCGGCTGGCGAAGCAGCCGCTGTGGCGGCTGACCGCGATCCAGGCGGCGCAGGAGACCGCGATCGGGCTCGGGATCGAGGGGTTGGCGCAGGGGATCCAGCTGGCGAAGGGCACCAGGCACGAGTTCGACACCTCGCAGTTCCTGATCAGCGGTGCGGTGAGCGGCTTCGCCGGCGGCGTGGCCGCGCCGATCGGCCACTACGGGGCGAGATATCTGGGCGGTATCGCCGCCGGGCACGCCCCGATGACCTGGTGGAAAGGCGGGCTGATCGCGGTCGGGGCAGGCATTCCGGCAGGTCTGGCCGGTGCGACGGCGAGCATGGTCGGGTATGGGGTGCTGACCGGCACCTGGGAGTTCGACCCGGCCGCGCTGGCCGGTGGTGTCGGCGGCGGGCTCGCGGGCGGCATGCACGGGGTCGCGGGGTACTTCCAGGGGCAGGCCATCGCCTCGAGCACGCGGTTCGAGCCAGGCGCGGGTGCGGCCACGCATACCGGCAGCGGCGATCCGCCGCCCCATCGCGACGGGACTTCCCCGCTGCCGCGACCGGAGACGAAGCAGGCGATCCCGCTGTTCCCGTCCGCCGCGCGCGGGGACGGCTTCCCGGACGAGGGGGGCAACCCGGCGAACGGGCAGCGGAGCGGCGGCCCGGTGCCGTCCCCGGCAGGCCTCCTGGCCGACCGTCGGGGCGGTGTGCCCGCGCACCCCGCCGGGAACGGCCTTTCGCGGAGCGGGCCGGCCGCGCTCCCGCCGAGTGAGCCGGTGGCGCCGCGGCGATCCGGCGCGGCGTCGGGGGTGGAGGCTCCGGCGGCGCGGAGCTACTCCCCGGCGGCGAGTATCGCGGACGGTTCGAGCGCGGGCTCGTTCCGCTCGGAGAGCCGGGCGAGCACGGCGGCGCTCGCCACCCCGTTCATCGCCAATGGCACCGATCGGTTCCGCGCCGGGGCCGAGTTCACGAATCGTGCGGCGCCGCACGATTCGTCCGGGGAGCCGCTCGGCACCCCGTCGAGCGCAGGCGGCGGCGCCCGGAACGCCGATCCAGAGCAGCGCGCGCCACTCGCCCCGGTCCGCGATACCGGCGCCGATCTGCCGCAGCAGGTCAGCGCGGCGGCGCGCGAGACCGAGCGGTTCCATGGCGAGCAGTTCCACACCGAGCAACGCGGCGAGCCGACGGGGGACCCGATCGAATCCCGCGTCGAGCGCGCGGTCACACCGCTCGTATCCCACGTCGGGCAGGAAGGTACGTCGCTCGTATCCCACGTCGGGCGGGAAGGTACGTCGCTCGTATCCCACGTCGCGCAGGAAGGGATGTCGCTCGAATCCCACGACGCGCGCGAAGCCACACCGCTCGAGAGTGAACAGCACGCGCCGGGCGCCGCCGCGCGCGTGGATCACGACAGCGGCAGGCAGGTGTTGCAGCACCTGGCTTCCGGGGTCCCCGAGCAGCAACGCATCCGCCCGCCCGATGTGTCCACCGCCCCGCACGGCATGACGGCCCGCGAGTTCGAGACGCGCTCCGCCGGAACATTCCGGGCCTTCCCGGGCCACGAAACGGTGAGCGAGGCGCCGCGCGGGGGAACGCCGGTCACCCCGAACCCGGACGCCACTCGCACCGGTCTCGCCGCCACGCCGACCGCGCGCACCTCCCCGATCCCCGCAGCGCCCGGCCCGCCGGCTCCCGGCCCACAGGTGCCTGGTTCACCGGTGCCCGGCCCGCCGTTGCCCGGTCCGGCGGTGCCCGGCCCACAGGTGCCTGGTCCACCGACTCCCGGCCCGCCGGTGCCCGGCCCGCCGGTGCCCGGCCCGCCGGTGCCCGGTCCGCCGGTGCCCGAACGCTCGACCCAGCAACCGTCCGGTGCCCCCGATACCCGCCCCGGCGCCGCGCCGCCGAACCGGGAGCCCGGCGGCTACGACCGCCACCTGGCCGCGCAGGAGCGAACCGAACAGCACCAGCGCGAGGTCGCGCGGGCCATCGAGCGTTCCGCCGCCGGTGTCGACCGTGCCGGAAAGGCACTCGAGTCGGCAACGGCGAGCCGGGACCCGGCGCGCGTCGCCGAGGCGCGGGCCGGCTACGACCAGGCGCGCGACGATCACCACCGGTCAATCGCGACCGCCGTCGACGAACTCCTGCCGGCGGCGCGGGCCGCGGGCACCGACACCTGGCAGGCGTTCCAGGACGGCCACCTCGGCCGCGACGACGCCTTCGACCTGGTCCGCAGGCAGCGGGTCGCGGCCGCGCGGGCCGCCGCCGGGGCGCTGCTCGCCCACTACGAGAGCCAGGCCGGGAAGGACCGCACCGGCCCGCTCGCGACCCTGAGCCGGGCGGAGCTGGAGCAGCGCATCCGCACCGCCCCGGAGCCGGACTCCCGGGTGGCCCAGATCGAGCTGATCCGCCGGGGCACCGGCGGTGCGCTCGGCGCGCCGGGCGGCAAGGTCATGCGCTGGACCCAGGTCACCGCCGAACTGCTCCTGCACCACGGCCCGGTCGAGATGGACACCGGCGAGGGCAAGGAACTCACCGCGATCTCGCGGGCCACCCGCACCGCGCTCGACACCGGCATCGCACACGTGATGACCAGCAGCGACCCGCTCGTGGTGCACATGCAGCGCGAGTTCGAGCGGCTGGTCGCGGGCGATCACGACCTGGGGATCGACGTGTACCGCCTCGACTCGGACCTGCCGTTCCCGGAACGGACGCCAGGCCGCAAGCTGATCGTGCTCGGCACCGCGACGGACTACGGGTTCCGCGCGGTGAAGGAGGCACAGGCGGTGGTCGACCGGCTGCGGGGCGGCGGCATGCCGCCCGCGGAACTCGCGCGGCTGCGCGCGGAGCTGGCCGCCGCGCCCTCGTTGCGGGAGTACAAGGCCCTGCTCGACGCCGCGGCCGAGCGGCACGGGCTGCCGGGCCGCTTCGAGCCGTTCCCGGGCGGAAAGCTGATCATCGACGAAATCGACGCGCAGCTGATCGATGAGCAGACCCACTACGTACTCGCGCCGGGCACGGCGGGCCCCGCCGCGGAATCCTTCGCCGAACGCGTCCGCCGGGTCTGGAACGCGCTGGACGCGGCCGAGCGCGGCGGTGTGCTCGGCCCCGCGGATTTCGGCAAGGATCCCGAGCAGCGCGGCATCTTCGACTCGCGGCTCTCGGCCGTGGGCAGGGACCGGCTCGCGGCGCTGCTCGGCACCCCGGTCAGCGACGCCGATGCCGCGGAGTTCGCGCACGCCGCGCAGGCGAAGTGGGGGCCGGAGCGGGATTCGGATTACCACGTGAGCGCGGACGGGAAGATCAAGATCATCGCGTCGCAGACCAACGATCAGGTCATGGACGACCCGGAGAAGCAGAGCTCGAGCCGCTGGAACGGCTTCGCCAAGTACCTGGAGGCGCGGCACGGCCTTGTGATCACCGCGGATTCCGAGCACTCGCTGAGCATCACCGGCAGGCAGCTCTTCGGCGGCGGCCACTTCGACCACATCACCGGCATGTCGGGGACGCTGCTCACGCCGTCGCCGGGCAACCCGCGCGGGGTCGAGGACGCCATGCACGCGGAGTACGGGACCGGGCCGATCGCCAAGGTGGAGCGGTTCTTCGACTCGCAGCTGGTGACCCCGGACGCGCGGCATTTCGCAACGGAGGCGGAGAAGTTCGCCGCCATGGCCGAGGACATCATCGACACCGCGTTCGTCCGCGACCCCGATACCGGCGCCCGGGTGCAGCGGGGCTCCCCGCAGCTGGTGATCGCCATGGACAACGCCGATGTCGCCCGGCTCTCCGCCGCGCTCGACCGGGCCGCCGCCGAGCGCGATCTGACGGTCGCCGTCGACGCGCTCGATGCCGCTTGGGTGGACTCGCACGGCAGCAGGGACCGGGCCGACGACGAGCTGCAGCGGATCATCGCGGGCGCGGGCGACCTGGGCCGGATCACGCTCGGCAACAAGATGATGGGCCGCGGCGTCGACATCACGCCATCCGCGGCGGCGGTGGCGAGCGGCGGGCTGAAGGTGAAGATCAGTGGCGGCCCCGCGTACTCGGAGCGGGTGAACCACCAGGCCGAGACCCGCGCGGCGCGCAGCGGCGATCCGAACGGGGACCGGGCGACCGGCGGCACCCCGGGCGAGGCCGTGCACTACATCTCGCCGGAGGACTACCGCAGCGCCGCGCCGAACGCCCGCGTCGCCACCTACATCACCCGATACCAGGAGGCGGCGGGCGAGCACCGCGCCGCGACCGCCGCGCACCGCGAGCACAGCACCGATGCCGCCGCGGCCCGCGCGGACCGGGCCGGGGCCGCGCTGGCCGCGGCCGAGAGCGACCTGCGCGATATCGCCACCCCCTTGCAGAAGGCCGCCGTGGAGCAGCGGCTGCTGCATTCACGCGGCACCGCCCCGGGGCTCGCGCGCGCCCCACCGGCGGACAGTGCGGACGCCAGGCGTCCCGCCACCCCACCGCCCATCCCGATCCCGCACGCCGCGGGCGACGACTCCCGCCACGTACCCGACGGCCCCGAGCCGAGGCACGACCCCACGGACGCGCGGTCGTTGGGCGAAGAACCGGCGCTGCCCGCGCCGGAACACCACCGGGAAGCCCCACCCGAAGTCAACTGCGGTGTGTTCGCCCTGGAGCGGCTCGCGGCGTTCACCGGCCGCCCGAACACCCCGGTGCCCGAGCACCTCGCGGGCTTCGACGGCATCACCGCGGCGGCGCTCGCGGACGCGGCGGGCGCCCCGCTGCGTCCGTTCCGCGATCACGCCGATATCGCCGCCCAGCTCACGCCGCTCGGGCCGGGTGCGGTGGCCCTCGTGGTCGACCGGTATCGGGACTACGCCGACGCCCGCGGCATCGGCGCGCACGCCTACCTGCTGCGCGGCACCGCCGACGGCGCCATCGCGGTGCACGACCCGCAGGACCCGGCGGCGGTGTCCGGGCTCCGCGCCTTCCCGCCGGATCTCCCCCGCGAACTGGCCGGCACGCACGCCGCGCTCTACGACGCCGAGGGCAACCCCGCGTTCATCGTGCCGCCGGACGCGGCGGGGCTGCCCGCCACCACCCTGGTCGGCGCGCGCCCGCTGAGTACTCCGGTCCTGGAGTTCGGCGCCGCGCGGCGCGGCGCCGAGGACCTGATCCACGTCATGCCGATCCCGCAGCGCACGATCGAGTGGCTGCGCCGCCACGTCGTGCACGCGGTGGAGACCGGCGGCGGCAAACACGAAGCCGGGCAGTGGTTGCAGGAGATCCGCGAGTACAACCCGGACGTGACCCCGGCCGAAATCCGGGAGCGACTCGAGGTGCTCGGCGTCGACGAGGACTTCACCAAGTCCGTCGACCGGCTGCTCACCACCGGCCCGATCGCCGCCCGGCTGGACCGGCTCCGGCCCGCCCGCGCACCGGCGCGCGCGGGCGCGCCCGCCCCGGCCTTACGCGCCGCCGTCGACCGCACGCTCACCTCCCGGCTGACCACCGCCGAGCTGGACCGCCTGCTCAGCGAGTCGGGCATGCCGCTCGCGGTCGAGTACCGGGGCAAGCCGTTCCCCGTCTTCCTGCGCCTCACCTTGCGGGCGCGGGAGAATTCCCGGCCGCACCGGGGCCCGGCGGTGAGCACCCAGCGCTGGACCTACGGCGTCGCCGAGGACGGTGACACCGCGGGCAGCCGAGCGCTGCGCACCGCCGGGCAAACCTACGCCCACCTGTGGGACATGTTCAGCAAGACCTTCCTGCGCATGGGGCTGAATCCCCGGATCACCGCCACCCACAACGAACTGTCCTCCGGCACCTCGGTCTTCGCGACCATCCAGTCGATCATCAAGAAACGCAGCACCGAGGCGGCCGCGGTCCCGCACGACTACGAGATGCGGTGGGAGATCCGGCTCAACGACGACGGTGTCGCCGGCGTGCTCGCGCCGGATCTGCCGACGGCGAAAGGCTGGATGCCCATTTCGGAGCCCACCCCGGACGACCTGGTGGCCTGGTTTCCGAAATATCTGGACGAGAGCACCGCGCTGCCGGTGGTCGATCACGCCGACGACGCCACCGTGCCGCCGCCCTTCCACCGTGACCCGGCGAATCCGGAGCCGCAGCTCTCGCTGGAGCAGCTGCCCTTCTACGGCCCGCTCGACTTCCCGCACCACGACCGGCTCTTCGCCGATGTGATGGCCTCGTTCCCGGAGCAGGTCGCGCAGCTGTCGCAGATCTCGGCGACGCAGCTGCGGGAGTTCTTCGGCGGCAACTTCCGCGGCAATATCCCGATGATGCACGGCGGCGCGGTGCAATCCCCGACGCTGTACACGGCGGCGGGCAAGCCGCTCGGCTTCTTCGAGGTGCGGATAACGGGCTTCCACGGCGGGCAGACCCTGACCGGGCCGACCACGACCCCCAACGCCTCCCGGCTGGAGTACAACGTGCTGCGCGCGCTGCGCACGCTCGCCACCTCCACGGTCGCCAATGCGCTCGGCGGATCGCTGGCGCTCTCCTTCGGCCTCGGCCGGGCGAAGGCCGACGAACACACCGGCTACCCGACCATCGGCGCGAACCTCACCCCGATCAAGGTCGGGGCCGCGCAGCGGCACAACCGGTCCATCACCTTCGGCGGCCGGGCCTACACCTCGCGCGCGCTGCGCCTGGTGGCGCACCTGCTGCACACCACGCCGGACATGCAGGTCGAGGTGGCCTTCGTCCGGCCGGGCGGCCCCGCCGTGCACCCGAAGGCCGATTCCCCGCTCGCCGCCACCGCGCCGGACGGGGCGCCGGGCAAGCGCTACCCGATCGCCATGCTGGTGCCGTCCAAGGCATCGCTCGGCAGCTCCCCCACCGCCGCCCAGCGCCGCTACCTGCCCCCGGACCTGGTGCACCTCGAGCAGCTCGGGCTGCTCACCACCCCGCTGCAGGTCGATATCCCGCGGAACGTACTCGACGGTATCGAGGCGTTCGTCGCGGGCAAGGGCTTCCTCCCGCCCGCGACCGAGCAGTCGGCCGGGTTCAACCTGGACGCCACCAAGAACCAGCTGCTGGAGAACGCGCGCAAACTCTCCCGGATCGGGGCCAGGCTCAACCGGCTCGGGACCGCGGACGAGATGCTGCAGGGCGGCGCGCGCACGGTATTCGAGAAGTCCAACGGGGTGGAGACCGAGCGGATCACGGTCACCGTGAAAGCGGTGCGGGAGTACGCCACCCCGGATGGCAGGCACGACCAGGGGCGCGACCCGAACCGGGGGGTGACCCACGAGTGGATGCTGCCGCACATCCAGACGATGAACTACTCCGGCATCATCCTGACCAGCGAGGAGCGCTCCCAGCACACCCCGTTCGCCTGGGACGCGGGCGCCGAGTTCTCCTTCGTCAACCCGTTCGACGTCGACGGCAGCGAACCGCTCGCCAACATCAACGGCTCCTACGATCGGACCGGCGACAAGTCCACCAGCCTGTTCTCCGGCCACAACCACGCCGAGGAGAACTACACCTTCAGCCCCGGCCCCAAAGCCGCCCAGCCGGGGCTGCAGATCTTCCGCGTGCCGACCCGATACCACGTGGAGATCGCCTACAGCCACGGCGCCGGGCCCGCGCCGATCGAGGGCACGGGCAGCTTCCACCTGGGCGTTCCCACCTACCTGACCGGCACCGAGCCCGATGCCGGGCCGCCGCCCGCCGATCCGGTGATCCGGGGCGACGCGGACTCCGGCGACGCCGAGTTCACCGAGAAGCTGGGGCTGGCCGCGAACGCCGCGATCGAGAGGGGGGTCGGCAGGCTCCCGATGGCCGCGGTGATCGCGGCGCACCCGGTCGGCGAGGTGCTGCACGAGGCAACCCTCGGGCTCATCGCGGATATCGAGCGCGAGGAGGCCGAGCACCTGGACGACGGCGAGCGGCCGGTCGTCCCCGGTGCATTCCCGCGCGAGCCGGCGGATTCGCTGCCGATCACCGAGCCGGCGGCCGGCGCCGGCGCATCGCCACCGAGCGCCTGGACGGCGGCGGTGCGTCGCTGGTTCGGGTCGGCGGCGGCCCGGCCGGAGGACATCGAGCTGACCGGCCGCACGGCGCCACCGGTCGCCGCCCCCGCGCCGGTGCGCCCGGCCGCCGAGAATTCCGTGGCGGACCTGCCGCACCCGGACACCTTCGAACCGACGGACGATTCGGAGCACTCCGACGATCTGGCGAGCTCGATCGACCTCACCGACCTGCCACACCTGGACATCTTCGAGCTCTCCGACGACGAGAGCGAGCGGCCGTCGCCCCCCGGCGCCGAGGAGCGCGACGCCCGCCCGCCCGGCGCCTGGCCCACCGACGACGAGGCGCCGCCCCCTGCGGGCCCGAGCTGGTCGCAGGCGGGCCACTGGATCTGGGACCGGGTCGCCGGGGTCGGGGAGTGGATGTGGCGCGACGCCTTCGGCGACCCGGTGCAGAACCCGGCATCCGCGGTGCGCTCGGTGCTGCACACCGCGTTCTCCCCGCACCACATGACCTCCTTCGCGCCGCTGATCTTCCGGGATTCCTACAAGTTCGAGAGCGACATCCCGGGCGCGGTGGCAGGCACCGACTACAGCGTCGACATCCGCGGCTACTTCGACAACATCGAATCGCTCGGCGCGGTGCCGATCGACACCGAGCACTGGCTGGAGGGCACCAACTCCACCGCGCGCACCACCACCACCACGAGCGGCAACCGGGGCGGGCTCATCGTGCAGGGCGCCTACGGCGCGGAGGCCGAGCACAGCGTGCGCCCCGGCGGCGGCTGGCACGGCGACGGGTCGGCCAGCAAGCAGGTGACCGCCGCCGATGCCACCGACACCATGCGCGTGACCTCCGATTACGGCGGCAATGTGTACCGATTCGTCGCCGACGCGCACTACCTGGTCACGGTCAAGGTCGGGGTGCGCAACTACCTCAACGGGCTGGTGCACGGCAAGCCGTACGCCGGCCGCCGCCGGATCGTGGACGCCCCGCGCCGCCTGGAATTCTTCCTCACCGACAACGACCTGCACGACCACCCCGAGTACCTGGAACTGGTGCGGCGGCACGCCGAGAGCCAGGGCAGGGAATCGCCGGTGCTGCCCGAGGAGCGGGAGCAGAGGAACGGCGAGTGGACGCCGACCGAGCGCCGCCTGCTCCCGGATGCCTACGCGGGCGCGCGCACCGACGAGCCGGAGACCGCCAAGGGGCTGCTCTCCTTCGGCGCGGTCACCGAGGTGGTCTTCGACGACGGCCGCGGCGCGCTGGAGAACGCCGCCACCGCGCTGGTGGAGCGGGTCTCGCCCGGCGCGACCGTGGTCGGCTCGGGCAACTACCACCCCGGCGTGGCGTCGCTGATCAACGAGCACACCACCAGCTTCGGCGTCCGCAACCTCGCCAACGCCGGCTCCGAGGGCAGCCACACCTTCCACTTCGTCGCCCGGACCGGGCTGATGCCGCGGCTGGTCGGCGTCAGCTTCACCGCGCGGCCGCGGCGCGACGCGGAGCTGCCCGACGGCGTCACCCTGGCCACCCTGGAGGGCAAGCAGGTCCCCCGCACCGCCGCGCTGGACAATGTGCACCGGCACATCCGCCCGGACGGCAACGCCCTGCTCGAACCCGACGCGACCAGCGTCGGGACCAGCCACTCCCGGGGCAATCAGCTGAGCTTCACCCTCGGCGGCCGCAGTACCGGCACCGAGACCGAGGACCGCGGCGACCGCCCGGCGGGCACACTCGCGATCGAGCGCTCGGCCACCTACAGCGAGGTGCAGAACTCCACCCGCGACCTGAGCGCCTGGCAGCGCAGCAGCGACACCCAGTACGAGTTCAAGGTGCCGACCGAGTACAGCGTGACCGTCGACTCCAGGCCGCTCACCGAGGCGGTCTCGGCCTACCTCGCCGACATGGTGGGCGACCTGCTGGTCGTGGGCCTGCAGCGGCTCGGGGCCGCGTACGGGGCGGTACCCGCGGAGCTGCCACCGCCGCAGACCTCGGAGACCTCGTCGGTGCGCGCGGTCTCGCACGTGCGGCTGCACGTCTCGGATACCAGGCCGCTCCCGGCGGCCGGGAGCGCGCCTGCCCCGCCGGTGCCGCGCACCCGGCCCGCGATCTACGGGTTCGACCCGTCCGAACCGCGGCCCGCCTCGCACCGGGGCACCACCCCGGCGGCGGACGATCGCGGCCCGAAGGCGGGCACCAGGACCACGGACGACGTCGACCTGGAGGCTGGCACCAGGGTCGCGGACGGCGACGAGGTGCCCGCGGCGGTGCGCGCGCTGCTCGCCACGCCCCCGTGGCTTCCCGAGCTGTCCTTCGACATCCGGGAATTCGACGGCTCCCCGCAGCTCGCCGCCGCACTGCGGGCCGTCGACCCGGCGCTGCGCGGCGACGACGGCACCCGCTCGGCGGAGGCCACCTTCAACCGGCTGGTGACGCTGGTGGCCAGGGGTGACTTCACCCGGCTCGGGCCGCAGTCGAGCGCCCCGTTCCGCACGGCCGAGCCCGCGGCCGCCGTGCCTGCGCCGCAGCGCCACGCCGCCGCGGTCACCGTCGACGGCGTGCAGATCAAGGTGACCCTGCACGCGCCGCGCGCGGAGGACTCCGCGACCTCCATCGCCATCGACCGCTTCGAGTTCTCGGTGGACAGCATGGCCTCCGGCGCGGAGCACAGCACCACGATCGCCCCCACGTTCAGCTACACCGGCGCACTCACCGCGGAGCAGAACGACCGCCTCGGCATCACCACCTTCCCGATCGGCGGCCAGACCGCGGACAAGGGCGGGGGCAGCGGCGTAGGCAGCGTGCGGCGCAATCTCTGGCGCACCAACGCGCCCACCGACGGACACCGGCTGCGCGCCGTCGCGCTGGTCGAGGTGCGCGGGCCCGCCGGGACGCTCTGGGTGACCGGCGACATGGTCCTGCGCAGCATCGAGACGCCACCCGATGTCGCGAAACCCACCGTCGGGCCGGAGGTTGCGGAGACCGAGCCGACGCACCCCGATGCCGGGACGACCAAGCCGGGCGACCGCACGCAGCCATCCGGCGGCAATGAACGCGCGGGCCGGAGCAAGCCCACCGGCACCGTGCGGAGCAGGGGGAGGCGCGCGCCGATCGTGGACGGGGTGCCCGCGCCCGCGGGGTACGTGTGGGAATCCATGCCCGCCGACGGCGACTGCTTCTTCCACAGCCTCGAACGCAGCACCGAGCCGATCCCGGCCCACTCCAGGGCCGAGCTCGACCGCAGGCTCCGCCGCCTGCGCAATATGACCGCCGACGAACTCCTCGGCCGCAGACGCGACACCTACTTCACCCCGTTCCTGAACATCATGGTCCAGGCCGAGCAGGGCGGACGGACGCTCACCGCGGCCGAGCGGACCGCCCCGATCCCGCCCGCCGAGATCCGCCGCTACCGGGCGCTGTACAACCGGCAGGTCGCGATGATCCGGCAGCTGGGAATCTGGCGGGTCGGCGTCTTCGACGTGGTCCCCGCCGCGGCCGCGGCCGCGCTGGCGCGGCGCAACCGCACCATCCGGGTGTACAACAGGCAGGTCCCGCACGGCTGGACCTTCGGCGAGGACACCGGGGCGCGCCCCGACGGTTCGGTCCTCGTCGCCGCCGAGCACTACCACCTGGCCGTCCCCGCGGAGGCGGCGCCGTCGAATCGCCGCCCGACCGGCGCGCCCGGCCGCGCATCCGCTCCGGCCGACGACCTCGGACCGGCGACCGTGAGTCCGCCGTTCACCGGCGGCACACCGCGCGCCGACGGCAGCGCCCCGGCGCCGCCGTCCGCGGCGATCGATGCCGCGGCCAGGGCGCTGCACACCGCGCTGAGCGCGGATGGGCCGGTCGATGTCGCGCGGGTGCTGGCATCGCTGGCCCGCGCGGAGCTTCCGGCCGGAGCCGAGCGGCTGGCGGCCGCGTTCCGCACGGCCACCGGCCTGCCGCTGCGCGAGGTGGTCGCGGCGGCGGTGGCGGGGGGCCGGATGTCGACGGCCGCTGAACTCCGGCTGGCCCGGCTGCTCGGCTGGCAGCCGCGGCGCGGGCTGCCCGCCGGGGTGCGTCCACCCGCCGCGCAGCCCGACCCGGACCAGGCGATGGCCGCGTACGTCGACGCCATGCTCGGGATGCGCGACATCGACCACACCCTGGCCTTCGTCGAGCACCTGAACCGCGACCCGGCTGCCCTGCGCGCCCTGCGCGCCGCCTACCGGGAGCGCACCGGCGGCCGCGATCTGGCAGCCGACCTGCGCGGCCACCTGCCCGCGGACAGCGACTACCTGGACTTCGTCCTGGCCGAGGCCGCGGGGCCGCGGATGCCCTGAACCCCGAGGCGGGGCGGGTTCGCGCGCGAGGGGACCGATCCGGACCGGCCGGAACCGGCTACCGCGCGCCGGGGACCGACCGTCCGGTCAGCGCGGGACCCCGGCCGCTGCCCCGGTCTTCCGGTCGTGGAATCGCCGCTCGAAGCCCTCGGTGTAGCGCGAGGGCGCGGTGGACGAGGACGACTGCTCGATCACGCCGTCGTCCGCGATGTAGAAGATCGCCCGGCCGATCGCGATCTGCTCCGGCCGGGTCGGCGCGAAGACCATCCAGCCCACGCTCAGCCGCTCGGCGACCAGTTCGGCCACCGGGTAGCCCGCGCCGAGCCCGATGATGTGCTCGCGCACCAGCGCGATCGCGCGCTCCCTCGGCAACCGGCCGGGCTCCTCGAGCACCAGCCCGGCCAGCGACAGCTGGTACAGCGCGCCGTCGACGTCGTCGGCCGGATCGTCGAAGAGCGCCGCCACCGTGTCCGGGGAGACCACGCCGGATTCCGCGGCGGCCACCAGGTCGGCCGCGGCGGCGCGCTGCCGCGCATCGGGCTCCGCGCTCACCGCATCGGCGACGACGGCGGCCGCGGTCTGCGCCGTCCACACCCCCGGCACCGCCGCCGTGAGCCGCTCGGCGGGCGCCGACCCGCCGCGGAACCAGCTCCCGTGCTCCCACCAGTAGCAGAACGACAGCGTGCCGCGCTTCGCGCGCGGATTGAGCACCTGGTCGGCCACCCACCCGGGGGCGCCCGCGTACAGCTCGGGCATGGGCGCGCCGTCGTTGTAGGCGGCGTCCAGCTCCGGCGCGTTCCAGACGCCGCCGGAGAGCACCGCGCGGTCACCGGGGAGCACGTAGAGCGTCGCGCCGCTGCGGGAGGCGCCCTCGAAGACACCGAGCGCGGGCAGGATGCGCGGCCCCCACGCGGAGCCGACGGCGACGAAGGCCGCCGCGATCACCGCCCAGCGCGACCAGAGCACCGGCAGCGCGGGGAAGTCGCCGGTCGAGTGCACCGGGGCGACACCGGCCTCCCGGTCCGCGCGCGCCCAAGCCCCGGCCTGCCGCGCGGGCCGCCGCTGACGCTCCCCGTGACCGACGTAGGCCGCCAGCCAGACCGGCACCCGGCGGCGCGGGAAGGCCGCCAGATCGGCCAGGTACGCCTCCGGCAGCAGCAGCTGATCCTCGGGGAACGGCTCCGCGCCGTAGTCGTAGTCGACCTCGAGCGCGCCCCCGGTGTCGAACCGGAGCACCATCCGCCACCACGGGCCGTCCCCCAGCGCGGCCGCGACCTCGCGCTGCCGCCGGGCCAGCTCGACGATCTCCGCGGCCGGCTCCAGCCGGGCCACCCGGTCGTCGTCGCCGTGGTAGAGCGTGTAGGTCACGCCGCCGACCACGGTGATGGCGAAGTGCGCCTCCAGCCGCCGCCAGCCCACCGGACCCACGCGTGCGAGTTCGCGGGCGATTTCCCGCGCGAGCTCGGTGGCGCGCGGTTCAGCGGGGATGACATCCGCGGGGGGCGGCGGCGGGTGGCCGTCGAGGGTGAGCGGAATATCCGGGGGCTCGGTGGATCCGTTGTGCGGCTGATTCATTCGGCGCCTCCCTGCCCTGTGGACGCGACGGGTGTCGGCTGCACACCGGCCCGATCGAGCCTGCCCGGCGCATGTTCAGATCGCGTTAAACCGCCGTTAAAAGAGCGAATCCCTATATGAGCACGACAACTCCTCCGGCACAGTTGATTTCGGAAATACCGCGGCACGCGCGGGCCGGTCGATGTCGGATCGGCGACCGGGAGATGTCCGGCGGGACAACAGCCGCCGGGCAGCCACGCACGGAACCGGGAGGCACGGACAGTGAGCCAGTCGATCGAGATCGACCCCGGCGGAGTACGCCGGGCCGCCGGCGAATTCGACGCCGTCGCGGAGCGCACCCGGCGGCTCCTCGACACCTTGACGGGCGCCTGCGCGAGCCGGGGCGAGCCGTGGGGCGACGACAAGGCGGGCAGGCAGTTCGCCGACGGCGACAAGGGCTACCGCGCCAATCGGGACAACTACTTCGACACGCTGAGCACGCTGGTCGAGGTCTTCGGCGACAACGCGACCAACCTCGGTGACGCGGCGGACGCCTTCGAGGTCGCCGATCGCCGCGACCCGAGTCCGACCGCCCGAGTCCGCCTCGCCGGCTGACCCCGGCCGTCGCCCCTCGACTGTCCCCTGCCGTCAGCCCCGGCCGTCCCCAGGCGTCGCCCCGGCTGTCCCCGGCCATCAGCCCCCGGCCGTCCCCAGGCGTCACCCCGGCTGTCGCCAGGCGTCCCCCTGGCTGCCCCCGGAAGTCAGCTGCGGCCCTCCCGTGCACACCCTCCCGCGGAACGCGAAACGGCCCCCGCTCCGCGGAACGGGGGCCGTTGCGGGCGCGGCTCAGCGCAGCGCGCGCGCCAGGTTGGCGTCGAGCGCGCCGAGGAACTCCTCGGTGCTCAGGTACCCCTGGTCCCCGCCGACCAGCGCGGCCAGATCCTTGGTCATCTGCCCACCCTCGACCGTCTTGATGACGACGTCCTCGAGCGTCTGCGCGAAGCCGATCACCTCGGGGGTGTTGTCCAGCTTGCCGCGGTGCTCGAGCCCTCGGGTCCAGGCGAAGATCGACGCGATCGGGTTGGTCGACGTCGGCTTGCCCTGCTGGTGCTGGCGGAAGTGCCTGGTGACGGTGCCGTGCGCGGCCTCGGCCTCGCAGGTCTGGCCGTCCGGGGTGAGCAGCACCGAGGTCATCAGCCCGAGCGAGCCGAAGCCCTGCGCGACGGTGTCGGACTGCACGTCGCCGTCGTAGTTCTTGCAGGCCCAGACGTAGCCGCCCTCCCACTTCATGGAGGAGGCGACCATGTCGTCGATGAGCCGGTGCTCGTAGGTGAGCCCGGCGGCGTCGAACTGACTCTTGAACTCGGCGTCGAACACCTCCTGGAATGTGTCCTTGAACATGCCGTCGTACGCCTTGAGGATGGTGTTCTTGGTCGACATGTAGACCGGGTAGTTCTGCTGCAGGCCGTAGTTGAACGAGGCCCGCGCGAAATCCTCGATGGACTTCTTGAAGTTGTACATGCCCATGACGACGCCGCCGTCCTCCGGCATCTTCACGACCTCGTGCACGATCGGCTCGCTGCCGTCCTCCGGGGTGAAGGTGAGCGTGACCGTGCCTGCCTGGAACACCTTGAAGTCGGTGGCGCGGTACTGGTCGCCGAAGGCGTGGCGGCCGATGATGATCGGCTTGGTCCAGCCGGGGACCAGCCGCGGGACGTTGGAGATGATGATCGGCGCGCGGAAGATCGTGCCACCGAGGATGTTGCGGATGGTGCCGTTCGGCGACCGCCACATCTTCTTCAGCCCGAATTCCTCGACCCGCGCCTCGTCCGGGGTGATCGTGGCGCACTTGACACCGACACCGTGGCGCTTGATCGCCTCGGCGGCGTCAACGGTGACCTGGTCATCGGTCTTGTCGCGGTACTCGATGCCGAGGTCGTAGTACTCGAGGTTCACGTCGAGGTACGGGTGGATCAGCTTGTCCTTGATGAACTGCCAGATGATCCGCGTCATCTCGTCGCCGTCGAGCTCTACGACGGTGCCTTCAACCTTGATCTTGGACATGGATCTTCGTGTCCTCCTAGGGTGTGTGCCCTCATTGCACGGCCAGGCGAACACGCTTGTGAGCGGACCCCAGCTGTCCAACAGACAACGTCTATGTCCCGCTTGGTCGGCGAGACCCTGTGGTGCAAACAAGACAAGCGTACTGCTGCCCGACCTCGCATTGCACGGCGAGGGTCGCCCCTTCGGGGACCCCGGTTCGTTACCAGCGAGTAGGTCCGGCGTGACCGAGGACACGCCCCTTGCTCACCGTTCGAGCCTACGACGAGACCCGCGGGTGGCGCAGCACCCACCCGTCCGGACGGCAAAGAAAGCCCTGTGACCGCATTCACAGCGGTCACCTGTGGATAACTCCGCGGACGGGTTCGATCGGCAGACCTCGGTCCGGTTACCATGTCGAACAGGTCATGAGTGCCAGCGCGAAGCCCCGGCTCGCTGGCCGGCAACCCTCCAGCAGCGGCGGGGTGCTCCGGGTGATGACCCGGCTCCCGACGGCCGGGAGCAAGCGCGCTTTCCTGGAGGTAACACGTGACCGAGACGACCGACCCCGCCCAGAACTGGTCCTTCGAGACCAAGCAGATCCACGCGGGTCAGGCCCCCGACGGCAGCACCAGCGCCCGCGCGCTGCCGATCTACCAGACCACCTCCTACACCTTCCGCGACACCGCGCACGCCGCGGCGCTCTTCGGCCTCGCCGAGCCGGGCAATATCTACACCCGGATCATGAACCCCACCCAGGACGTGGTGGAGCAGCGAATCGCGGCCCTGGAGGGCGGCGTCGCGGCGCTGCTCGTCGCCTCCGGCCAGGCCGCCGAGACCTTCGCGATCCTGAACGTCGCGAACGCCGGCGACCACATCGTCTCCAGCCCGCACCTCTACGGCGGCACCTACAACCTCTTCCACTACACCCTGCCCAAGCTCGGCATCGCGGTCTCCTTCGTGGCCGACCCGGACGATCTCGAGCAGTGGCGCGCCGCCGTCCGGCCGAACACCAAGGCGTTCTACGGCGAGACCATCGCCAACCCGAGCAGCGCCATCCTCGATCTGCCCGGCATCTCCGCCGTCGCGCACGGCGCGGGCGTCCCGCTGATCGTGGACAACACGGTGGCCACCCCGTACCTGCTGCGGCCGCTGGAGCACGGCGCCGACATCGTGGTGCACTCGGCCACCAAGTACCTGGGCGGGCACGGCGCCGCCATCGCCGGGGCGATCGTGGACGGCGGCGCCTTCGACTGGACCGGCAAGACCGAGTCCGGCGAGGATCGCTTCCCCGGCTTCACCACCCCGGACCCCAGCTACCACGGCGCGATCTTCGCCGACCTGGGCGCGCCCGCCTTCGCGCTCAAGGCGCGGGTGCAGCTGCTGCGCGACCTCGGCTCCGCGGTCTCGCCGTTCAACGCCTTCCTGATCAGCCAGGGCATCGAGACGCTGAGCCTGCGCATGGAGCGGCACGTGCGGAACGCGCAGGCGGTGGCCGAGTTCCTGGCGACGCACCCGGCGGTCACCTCGGTCGCCTACGCCGGGCTGCCCGGCTCGCCCTGGTACGAGCGCGGCAAGCAGCTGACGCCGATGGGCGCGGGCGCGGTGATCGCCTTCGAGCTGAAAGGCGGCGTCGAGGCGGGGAAGAAGTTCGTGGACGCGCTGACGCTGCACAGCCACGTCGCCAATATCGGCGATGTGCGCTCGCTGGTGATCCACCCGGCCTCCACCACGCACTCCCAGCTCACCCCCGACGAGCAGGCGAGCTCCGGCGTCACGCCGGGGCTGGTCCGGCTGGCCGTCGGGATCGAGGGGCTGGAGGACATCCTGACCGACCTGCGCGCGGGCTTCGACGCGGCGTCATGACCGTGGGTACCGAATCGAGCACCGTCCGGCTCCCACCGCCGGACGGCACCTACGGCGTGCTCCCGGTGGGCGACGTCAAGCTGGAGAACGGCGCCGTCGTCCCCGACGTGCGGCTGGCCGTGCAGCGCTGGGGCGAGCTCTCCCCCGCGCTGGACAATGTGATCCTGATCGAGCACGCGCTGACCGGCGACGCGCACGTCGCGAGCGCCCCCGACAACCCGGCCCCCGGCTGGTGGGAGGGCATGGTCGGCCCCGGCGCCCCGCTGGACACCGACGAGTGGTGCGTGATCGCCACCAATGTGCTCGGCGGCTGCAAGGGCAGCACCGGCCCCGCCGCCCCCGCGCCCGACGGGAAGCCGTGGGGCAGCCGGTTCCCGGACATCTCCATCCGCGACCAGGTGACCGCCGAGGTCGCGCTGGCCGACCTGCTCGGCATCGACCGGCTGGCCGCCGCGATCGGCGGGTCGATGGGCGGCATGCGGGTGCTGGAGTGGATGGTCGGCAGGCCGGAGCGGGTGGCGGCGGCGCTGGTGCTCGCCGTCGGAGCGCGCGCCACCGCGGATCAGATCGGCACCCAGACCACGCAGATCGCCGCCATCGTCGGCGACCCGGGCTGGCAGGGCGGCGAGTACCACGGCACCGGCACCGCGCCGGTCACCGGGCTCGCCGTCGCCCGGCGCATCGCGCACCTCAGCTACCGCACCGAGGCCGAGCTGGACCACCGCTTCGAGAACCTGCCGCAGGGCGGCGAGGATCCGTGGCACGGCGGCAGGTACGCGGTGCAGAGCTATCTGGAGCACCAGGCGGAGAAGCTGGTGGCGCGGTTCGACGCCGCCACCTACGTGCTGCTCTCCGAGGCCATGAACCGCCACGATGTCGGCCGCGGTCGCGGCGGGGTCGCGGCGGCGCTCGCCTCCACCCCGGTGCCGTGCGTGGTCGCGGGGGTGGACTCGGACCGGCTGTACCCGCTGCGCACCCAGCGCGAACTCGCCGAGCTGCTGCCCGGCTGCGCGGGGCTGGACATCATCCACTCCAGGGACGGCCACGACGGCTTCCTCACCGAGGCCGAGCAGATCGCCACCCTGCTCACCCGCACCGCCGCGCTGGCGCGGGCGAACCGCTAACCGACGCCGAGCGTGTTGATGGTGGCGGCGAGGAAGACGATGGTGCTGCCGAGCAGGCTCAGCGCCGCCACGTCGAACGGCTTGCCGCGCACCGCCAACAGCCCTACCCGCACCGTGGGCAGGCAGAGCCGGAACACCGCGGCGAGCAGCGCCGCGCTGCCGAAGATGAAGGCGCCGCGGCGCCAGCGATCGGAGGCGACGAAGACGATCGCCACCAGCACGACCAGCCCGACCAGCACCATCGGCAGGTGACAGCGCAGGAACTGCGCGCCCCAGCTGCCGCCTCCGGATTCCTGCCGCGGTACGGTCGGGTCTGTCACGCCTGCGATTGTGACAGACCCGGCTGGTGCAGCCCGAATCGCACGCCCTGGTCGTCGGTGCAGAAGGCGAAGCGGCCGAAGCCCTCCGTCTCCGGGCCGGGGTCGTCGGCCGCGCCACCGAGTTCGCGGACGCGCCGCACGGCGGCCTCGATGTCGTCGACGCGGAAGAAGAGGTCGATCCGGCGGTCCTCGTCGCCGTTGTGCACGCCGCCGCGGACGCCGCCGGTCTCCAGCCAGGCCGGGCCGCCCGGTTTGGTCTCGTGGGTCTTCCAGCCGAGGAGTCGCTCGTAGAAGGCGCGGGCGCGGGTGGCGTCGGGGACGCCGATCTCGAAGAAGCTCGGTTCACCGGTCATCGTGTGGTTCCCTCCGTTTCGGTGGTTCGCCCGACCCTAGGTTCGCGGTGCTTCGTCCGTCTTGAAGGAATGTTCGCCCGTGTCGGCGGCGCAGCCGCTGGTCGGCGGGCTCGGTATCCCCGCGGCTGCCTCAGCCCCGGTCGGCGGCCCACGCGCTCGGCGGTCGGCCGGCGAACTCGCGGAAGTCACGGGTGAAATGCGCCTGGTCGGCGTAGCCGCAGGCGAGCGCGATGGCGCTGAGCGGCTGCGGGCGCGGCACGCGGAGCAGCGTGGCGGCGCGCTCGAAGCGGATCACCCGTGCCGCTGCCTTCGGCGTGAGCCCGATCTGGGCGCGGAACCGGCGCGCCAGGCGCGCCCGGCTCCAGCCGATCTCGGTCAGGATCGTGCCGATCCCCGCCGTCCCGCCGGTGCGCCGCAGGGTGTGCCAGGCGTACGCGACCTCGGGGTCCGGCTCCCTTCCCCGCTCCGCTGCCCGCCCGAATACCGCGTCGAGCAGCGCGAATCGGCTCGCCGAGTCGGGAGCCGCCGCGGCTCTTTCCGGCAGCTCCCGGCCGTCCCCACCGAACAACTCCGCCAACCCCACCGCCCGATCGGCCAGCTCGGCCACATCCCCCGCCACCCGATAGAGCCCGAGCGGCGTCAGCCGGACCTGCACGCAGTGCTGCGCCCCCGCGTGCTCGGTCCGCGTCGGCCCCGAACTCGGCCCCACCGCGAACGCCCGCCAGCTCCGCCCCACCCCGGGTTCGGCCACGTCGGCCACCAGCAGCGGATCGGCGAACTCCACGATGAGCACCGCCCCGGCATTCGCCGGCTCGTACCGCACCACCGGCCCATCGGCCCGCTCCCGGAACTCGGCGTACTCGCCGACCAGCCCGGCGAGCGCCGGATGCGGCGACGCCGCGACCACGTCCCAGGAGCTCACGCCCATGCCCCCATCCTGCGCTATGGACCGCCCCGCTGCGCCGCGATCTCTGCACTGAAGGCCATCACCGCTGCCTACGACCACGAGGACCTGCACCGCCCGGTCGACCGGCTCACGCTCGTTCGCCGGTCTCATGGCGGCCGAACCCGATCTCGCCGCCGGCTCGGAAGATCCACTCCGCGAGGAACTCTGCGTCATGTCCGCACGCGGCATGCGACGCCGCTGCGACTGCTGCCGAGCTGACCGGATCGCACCTGGTTGACTACTCCCCGTGTTTCATCTGATGTTCCACGAGCCGTGCATTCCGCCGAATACCGGCAATGCGATCCGCCTGGTCGCGGGGACCGGGTGTGCGCTGCATCTGATCGAGCCGCTCGGGTTCGACCTCTCCGAGGCGAAGCTGCGGCGGGCGGGGCTGGACTACCACGATCTCGCTTCGGTGCGGGTGCATGCGGATCTGGACGCGGCGTTCGCGTTCATCCGGCCGGAGCGGGTGTGGGCGTTCAGTACGCAGGGGGAGGTGCGGTATACGGATGTGGCGTATCAGCCGGAGGATGTGCTGCTGTTCGGGACCGAGCCGACGGGGTTGCCGGAGGAGGTGCTCGCCGATCCGCGGGTGACGGCGCGGGTACGGATTCCGCTGGTGCCGGGGCGGCGGTCGATGAACCTGTCGAACGCGGCCGCGGTGACGGTGTACGAGGCGTGGCGGCAGCAGGGGTTTTCCGGCGGGGTCTAGGTGATCTCGAAGCGTTCGTGGCGGGAGGTCGCGCCCGCGGTCAGGCGCGCGGGGCCGCGGAACGGCGGCGGCGGACAGCGCGGACCACCGCGAAGATCAGCCCGCCGAGCACAGCGAGGAAGGCCAGGGTGGGCAGCGCTTTGCCGGTGAAGACGACCGCGTCGCCGAGCCAGTCGACCAGACCGTTCCACCCGGCGACGATGCCGCCCCAGAAGCTGGTCGGCTCGTCGTCCTCCTCCGGATTCGCGGCGGGGGTGGTGACCGCGATGCTCAAGGTGGAGAGCGCGACCTGATCGTCGAGGAGCCGCTTCTGCGAGACGAGGCTGTCCAGCTCGCCCTGGCGAGAAGAGAGCGCCTGCTCGGCGGCGATGAGGTCGGCGGTGTTGGTGGCGCCCGCGATGAGGGCGCGCAGGCGGTCGACCGAGGTCTGCAGGGCGCGGATGCGGGCGTCCAGGTCTTCCCACTGCATGGTGACGTCGGCGCGGTTCAGGCTGACCCGGGTGACCCGGCCGACCTGGCCGAGGCCGTCGACGAAGGCGTCGGTGCGGTCGCTCGGCACCCGGACGGTGAGCGCGGCGCTCGGCCCCTGCGGCAGGGGGCGGTAGCCGGACTCGTTCTCGTCGGTGCGCGGCTGCTCGGTGCGGCTGTCCACCCGGCCGTCGAGGGCGCGGACCCGGTCGGCGATCACCCCGGCGGCGGCGATGGGGTCGTCGGCGACCAGTGCGACGTCGCCGGTGACGACCTCCTTGCGCGCGGTGTCCGGCGCCTGCTCGTTGTCCGATGGCGCGGGGGCGCCCTGCTCGCGGAGCCCGGGCGGGCTCACGGCGGGCGCGGCGATCGAGGAATCGGGGGCACCCGAACCACTTTCGGCCCCGTCCGCGCCGCAGCCGACGAGCAGAGCGAGCCCGAGCAGCCCCGCGCAGAACACCGCAACCTTCCGCATGCCCCGCAGCGTAGCGGGCCGCTACCGGAAGTCCCGCGACTTCGATGCCATCCGCAGGTCCAGCGGCTGCAGATGCTCGGCCACCACGCTCACCGCGCCCTCGGCGTTCTGCACGAGGCCGCGCACGATCAGCGCGGAAGCGCTCTGCGCGAGCCTGCGGTGCCGCTGCCACAGCCCCACCGAGCAGACCACGTTCACCATGCCGGTCTCGTCCTCCAGGTTCATGAAGGTCACCCCGCCCGCGGTGGCGGGGCGCTGCCGGTGCGTCACCGCGCCCGCCACCAGCACCCGGGTGCCGTCGCGCACCTCGAGCAGCTCGGCGGCGGGGCGCACGTCGAGGCTGTCCAGGTAGGCGCGGAGGAACTCGGTGGGGTAGCTGTCCGGGGAGACGCCGGTGGCCCAGACGTCGGCGGCGGCCAGCTCCAGCCCGCTCATGCCGGGCAGCGCGGGCGCTGCGGTGGCGGCGCCGATGCCGGGCAGCCGGTCCGGGCGCTCCCCCGCCGCGGCGCCCGCCGCCCAGAGCGCGGAGCGCCGCGGCCCGGCCAGTGCGCCGAGCGCGCCCGCGGTGGCCAGCGACTCCGCCTGCGGCACGGTGAGTTCCACGCGGCCGGTGAGGTCGGTGAAGGAGGTGTAGGGGCCGCCTTCTTCGCGCGCGGCGACGATCCGGGCGGCCAGCTCGTCGCCGATGTGCCGCACCGCGGCCAGCCCAAGCCGCACCTCGGTGCCGCGCCGCTCCAGGGTGGGCTCGGCGCGGCCGGCGTTCACGTCCGGGCCGTGCACCACGACGCCGTGCCTGCGGGCATCGGCGACCAGCGACTGCGGCGAGTAGAACCCCATGGGCTGGGCGCGCAGCAGCCCGGCGCAGAACGCCGCCGGATAGTGCAGCTTGAACCACGCGGAGTAGAAGACCAGCGCCGCGAAGCTCTGCGAATGGCTCTCCGGGAAACCGAAATTCGCGAAGGCGTACATCTGCTCATAGATCCGCTCGGCCACCTCGCCGGTAATGCCGTGGCGCGCCCGCATCCCGGCGAAGAGCCGCTCCCTGAGCCGCTCCATCCTGGCCTTGGAGCGCTTGGAGCCCATGGCCCGGCGCAACTCGTCGGCCTCGGCGGCGGTGAACCCGGCGACGTCGACGGCGAGCTGCATGAGCTGCTCCTGGAAGAGCGGCACCCCGTAGGTGCGTTCGAGGGTGGGGCGCAGCGCCTCGTGGTCGAGCTGGTAGGGCTCGCCGTTGCGGCGGCGGATGTAGGGGTGCACCGAGCCGCCCTGGATCGGGCCGGGGCGGATGAGCGCGACCTCGACCACCAGGTCGTAGAACTCGCGCGGCTTCAGCCGGGGCAGCGTCGCCATCTGCGCCCGCGACTCCACCTGGAAGACGCCGACGGAATCGGCCCTGGCCAGCATGGCGTAGACGGCGGGCTCGCCGAGATCGATGGCGTGCAGCTCCACGGTCTCGCCGATGTGCTCGCCCACCAGGTCGATCATGTAGTGCAGCGCGGAGAGCATGCCGAGCCCGAGCAGGTCGAATTTCACCAGGTCGATGGCGGCGCAATCGTCCTTGTCCCACTGCAGCACGCTGCGGCCCGCCATCCGGGCCCACTCCACCGGGCAGACGTCGGCGATCGGCCGGTCGCAGATCACCATGCCGCCGGAGTGGATGCCGAGGTGCCTCGGCAGCCCCTCCAGCTCGGACGCCAGCTCGAGCACGTCGGCGGGAATGTCGGTGCCGGTCTCGGCGGCCACCCCCGACCACCGGCTCACCTGTTTGCTCCAGGCGTCCTGCTGGCCGGGCGAGAAGCCCAGCGCCCGCGCGGCGTCCCGCACCGCCGATTTGCCGCGGTAGGTGATCACATTCGCCACCTGCGCCGCGTTCTCCCGGCCGTACCTGGTGTAGACGTGCTGGATGGCCTCCTCCCTGCGGTCGGACTCGATATCGAGGTCGATGTCGGGCGGGCCGTCCCGCTCGGGCGCGAGGAAGCGCTCGAAGAGCAGGTGGTTGCCGACCGGGTCGACATTGGTGATGCCGATGGCGTAGCAGACGGCGGAGTTCGCCGCCGAGCCCCGGCCCTGGCAGAGGATGCCGTTGCGGTGGCAGAAGTCCACGATGTCGTGCACCACCAGGAAGTAGCCGGGGAACTTCATCCGGCCGATCACCGCGAGTTCGTGCTCGATCTGCGCGTAGGCGGGCTCGTTCTCCGCGCGCGGGCCGTAGCGCTTCGCCGCCCCCCGATAGCTCAGCTCGCGCAGCCAGGACAGCTCGTCGTGGCCGGGCGGTACCTCGAAGGGGGGCAGCGTGGGGGCGATGAGCCGCAGGTCGAAGGCGCACTCGCGCCCCAGCTCGGCGGCGTGCGCCACGGCGGCCGGGCAGTCGGCGAAGAGCCCGGCCATCTCGGCGCCGGAGCGCAGGTGCGCACCGCCGGCCGCGGCCAGCCAGCCCGCCATCTCGTCCAGCCCGCGGTTGGCCCGGATGGCGGCCAGCGCCATGGCGCGGCGGCGGTGCGCGGGAGCGGCGAAGTGCGCGCCGGTGGTGGCGAGCACCGGCACCCCGGCCCGGTCGGCCAGCGCGATGAGCAGGGCATTGCGCTCGTCGTCCTCCGGGATGCCGTGGTGGGTGAGCTCGACGCTCACCCGATCGGCGCCGAAGCGCTCCATCAGGTCGCGCAGCGCGGCCTCGGCGCGCGGGGTGCGGGTGTCGCGGGCGAGCACGTCGAGCGCGAGGGCGCGGCGCACCGTGCCTTTACGGCAGCCCGTGAGGATGTGCCAGTGGCCGCCCGCCGCGGCGGTGAGCGCGTCCAGGTCGTAGCGAAGGATGCCCTTCTCGCCCGCCGCCAGGTGCGCGGCGGCGACCTCGCGGGAGAGCCTGCGATACCCCTCGGCGCCGCGGGCGAGGACGAGCAGGTGCGGCCCGGCCGGGTCGGGCTCGCCGGTGCGCGGCGCGGAATCCGGCGCGTCCGCGTGCCCGCCGATCGCTCCCCCGGTCGGCGCGGCCAGGACCGCCGGACCCCGCGCCCCGCGATTGCGGAGCGCGGCCCCGCCCGCACGCCCATCGCCGCGCTGCCCGCCCGCACGCCCATCACCGCGCTGCCCGCGCCGCGCCGCTCGCCCGGCGCCGGGCCGTCCGCCCGCGCCCCGGCTCGCCGCGCCCCGGCCGCTCCCGTCCCCGGCGGCCGCGCCCCACCCGTCCCCGGCAGCAGGCGCCCCCTCCCCCCGGCCCTCATTCCGGGAGGAGGGAGCGCCGCAGCCCGCGACCGCGGGCTGCCCCCGCTCCGGCGCGGAGCCCAGCGAGAGCTCGACGCCGAAGACGGTGGGCAGCCCCCACTCCTTGGCCGCCTCGGCGAAGCGCACGGTGCCGTAGAAGCCGTTGTGGTCGGTCAGCGCGAGCCCGGAGAGGCCGAGCCGCACGGCCTCTTCCACCAGCTCCTCGGGGTGCACGGCGCCGTCCAGGAAGCTGTACGCCGAGTGCGTGTGCAGCTCCGCGTAGGGCACCGCCGCGTCGGCGGGCACCGCGGGCCCGGCCCGGTACTCCCCGCGGCGGCGCGACCACGCCGGGCTGTCGCCGCCATCGCCCGGGAACAGCGACGCCGGATCGGCGCGGCCCGAGCGGCGCCCGGAGAGCACCCGCTCCATCTCCGCCCAGCTGGGCGGGCCGTGATCCCAGCCCACGGGCTCAGGCCGAGAGCCGCTCGGTGGAGCCGGCCGCGAGCGCCTGCTCCACGTGCTCCAGCCCGGACCGGATGATGTCGCCGTACGCGTCGTGGGCCAGCACGTCGAGGTGCCCGCGCGCGATGGTGAGCTGCATCCGGGCCGACTCGAAATCGCCGGTGCGGCGCTGGCTGTCGGCCAGGTTCAGGTAGAGCGAGGGGAGGAAGCCGCGTAGCCCCTCGTCCAGCGGGACGCCGTAGGCGAAGACCGCCGCCAGCGCCCGCTGATCCCAGTACAGCGCGTCCTCCGCGCAGTCCTGGACGTCCGCGAGGTGGTGCGCGACCACGCACCGCTGCACGGGATCACCGTCCTCGCCGAGCTCCTCCCAGACCTCCATGAGCGCGCGTCGCGCTGCCGCACGGTCCACACCTCCGAGCCGCACCGCGGCGTAGATATCCGCCATCCGATCGTCCGCCATGCGCCGAGTATCGCACATGTGTTCGAACGTTTCGAGTGGTGATCGAACATACGTTCGCAAATTCCGGGTTACTCGGCGGTCAGCTCGGCCACTGTTCTTGGCAGGGCATCTTACTTGAGAGTAAGTTCAGGCCATGGGTGAAACTCTGACCGGGAGGCACGTGCTGATCACAGGCGCCTCCTCCGGGATCGGGCGGGCCGCCGCGCTCGCCGTCGCGGCCAAGGGGGCGACCGTGTTCCTGCTGGCCCGGCGCGCGGACGAGCTCGAGGAGGCGGTCGCCGAGGTGCGCGCGGCCGGCGGCGACGCGTACGGCTACCGCTGCGACATCACCGACACCGAGTCGGTGGAGCGCACGGTCTTCGCCATCCAGCGCGACCACGGCCACGTGGACATGCTGGTCAACAATGCGGGCCGCTCCATCCGGCGGGCGATCCACCGCTCCACCGACCGGCTGCACGACTTCGAGCGCACTATGGCGGTGAACTATTTCGGCGCGCTCCGGCTCACCTTCGCGGTACTGCCGCAGATGCGCGAGCGGCGCTTCGGGCACATCGTGAACATCAGCAGCGCCGGGGTGCAGGTGGCCACCCCGCGCTTCGCCGCTTACCTGGCCAGCAAGGCGGCGCTGGACAAGTTCACCGAGGTGGCGGCGGTGGAGACGATGGCGGACGGGGTCACCTTCACGACCATCCACATGCCGCTGGTGCGCACCCCGATGATCGCGCCGAGCGGGAATCAGGGCCCCGCCGAGACGCCGGAGTGGGCGGCGGCGACCATCGTGCGGGCGCTGGTCGAACGGCCGCGGCGGATCGATGTGCCGCTCGGCACCATCGCCGAGTACGGTGCACTGCTCACCCCCCGGTTGCGCGACCGCATCCTGCACCGCTACTACCGGGCGCTGCCCGACTCGCCCGCCGCCAAGGGGGAGGACGGCGACGGGAGCGCCGCCCCTGAGCCGGATTCGGGGTGGGCCGAGCCCGCTCGATCGCGCTCGACACCGCTGCGGGTCACCGGGACCGCGCTGCGCCGGGTCGGCCGCTGGGTGCCGGGCACGCACTGGTGACGCGGGCGCGCGGTCAGGCGTAGACGCCCTCGGCGCACCAGCCGCCGTCCCGGTAGGCGAGCAGCAGCACCCGCGCCTCGGCGGGCGCGCCGTCCAGCCGGACCTGCGCGCGGGCGCGGACCGTCGCCGAGCCCGGCGCCCACCAGCGCTCGTCCACCGGCCACGGCCCGGCCCAGCCCACCAGCGCCCACGCCCGGCTGCCCCAGCGCAGCCGGGCCGGGGCGGTGCTGAAGACGCCGCGCTCGGTGACCTCGACGGCGGCGCCGTCGGCCGCCTCGAGCCGGACCGCGGGCTGGTCGACCAGCACGACGCCGGGGGCGGGCTCGGGCAGGCGGCCGGGCCAGGGCAGCGCCGGATCGGCGGCGGGCACCCGCTCGTCGCCGAGCGCGACCATGGTCACCCGCTCCCCCGGCCCGCGCCCGCCGCTGAGCACCCCGAACTGCACCGCCTCCCCGCCGAGCAGCCCCTGCACCCGGATGAGCGCGCGGCGCGCCTGCCCCTCGGTCTCCCCCGAGCCGCCCCACAGCCCGAGCTGCAGCGCCCCGGCGGGCACCACCTCGCTCGGCTCCAGCCGGAGCACGGTGATCGGGCCGGTGGGGCGGGAGCGATGGGTGAGCCAGCCGTCCAGCTGCCAGCGCACCCGGTCCGCCGTCCCGGCGGCGGTGAGCGGCTCGGCACAGCGCCAGACCCGCGAGAGCTCCTCGCCCGCTTCGGTTTCCGCGCTCACCACCAGCCGGGTGCAGGCGGTGCCCGCGGCGGCGAGCGCGGCGTGCAGCCGGGTGGCGAGCATGCGGCCGGCGAAGGCGGCGGCGTCCACCCGGTCGATCGGCGGGTCGCAGCGGTAGACCACGGTGAACTCGGGCGGCGGGCGGCGGGCGGAGACGGCGCGCTCCGGCAGCGCGCGGGCGCAGCGGTGCGCGGCGATGGCGTCGGCGCCGAAGCGGGAGGCGATCTCGGCCGGGGTGAGCGCCGCGAAATCGCCGATCCGGCGCAGGCCGAGGCGGTGCAGCAGGTCGACCAGGTCGGCGCGGTACTTCGCGTCGGCGCCCGGCTCGGCCGCGAGCTCGGCCACCGGGAGCGGGGCAAGGAACTCGGCGCCGCCGCCCGGCGCGACGATGGCGCCGCGGCGGGCGGCGAGCACGGCGGTGGAGAGCGAGTCGGCGATGCCGACCGCGGCCTCCGCGCCCGCCGCCGCCACCGCGTCCACCAGCCGCTCGGCCGCTGCTTCCTCGGAGCCGAAGTAGCGGGCGGCGCCGCGGGCGGCCAGCACGAGCAGACCGGGGCGCAGCACCTCGACGCCGGGCACCGTCGCCTCCACCGCGGTGACGATCGGCTCGAAGAGGCGGGCATCGCGGTCCTGGTCCGCGCCGGCCAGGAAGATCTCCGGGCAGCGGGCCTGGGCCTCACGGCGGCGCAGGCCGCGCCTGACCCCGCCCGCCCGCGCGGTGGCGGTACAGGCGACCACCCGATTGGCGGCGAGCACCGCCACCGGGCGATGCGCCGGGATCTGCGCTACGGCAGCGGCAGCTACAGCAGGCCAGTCGGCGCACCAGACCGCGAGCTGGCGGTGTTTCATTGGGCCCGGGGCTGGGTTGGGCAAAGGCGGCCGGAGGTGGCGGGATCTGTTCATGATTACCTCACCTCCGGCCTCCAGCTATCGATCCGCAATCGAATATACGTTCGAGCGACGCGAAGGGGAAGCCGACCCCGGGTCGGCTCCGCTGCCCGAACCGGACGCCCGGCGCACCCCGGCCCCGAATCAGGTCGCCTACCAGAGCTTTCCGCTACCCTGCACACCATGATCGATCGCCCCCGCCCCATCATCGGCCCGGACTACCTGGTGGCCGGCCGATACCGGCTCCAGTCGAAGATCGGCGGCGGCGGAATGGGCGCCGTGTGGCTGGCGCTCGACCGGCTGCTGAACCGCGATGTGGCGATCAAGCAGGTGCTCACGACGGCGGGGCTGGACGAGGCGACGGCGCGGGAGGTGCGGGAGCAGATCATGCACGAGGGCCGGGTCGCGGCGAAGCTCTCGCACGAGCACGCCATCGCGGTCTACGACGTGGTGCTGGAGGCCGGCGAGCCCTGGCTGGTGATGGAGCACCTGCCCTCGCGCAGCGTCGCGCGGGCGCTGGCGCTGGTCGAGGCGCTCCCCCCGGTGGAGGTGGCGCAGATCGGCGCGCAGGTGGCGGACGCGCTGGCCACCGCGCACGCGGCGGGCATCGTGCACCGCGACATCAAGCCGGGCAATATCCTGGTCGCCGACCGCGGCCCCGAGGTCGGCAAGGCCAAGCTCAGCGATTTCGGCATCTCCAGCGGCGCGGGCGACCCCGCCGACCACCAGGACGGCATCATCACCGGCACCCCGGCCTACCTCCCGCCGGAGGTGGCGCGCGGCGCGGCGCCGACCACCGCCAGCGACGTCTTCTCGCTCGGCGCGACGCTCTACACCGCCATCGAGGGCCAGCCGCCCTTCGGCTTCGACGAGGACAGCGACGCCGTGGTGGCCAGGGCAGCCATGGCGCAGATCATCCCGCCCACCCGCAGCGGCGTGCTCACCAACGCGCTGCTGCACATGATGGAGCCGGCCCCGCAGCGGCGGCCGAGCATGGCCGAGGCGCGCGACGAGATCCTGACCGCCGCCTTCGGTCCGGGCACCGCCCCCTACATTCTCGGCGCGCCGGTGCGCACCGAGGACGGCACCATTCCGGCCTGGGCGGCCCGCAACTCGGCCTCCGGGCTGCGCAGCCCGCACTCCGCGCCGCTGCCCCGCCCGCACGCGGGGGCGCAGGCGGCGCCGCAGCGGCTCGGCACCGGCGCCACCGGCGGCAGCGGCTTCACCAGCAACCCCGGCGCGCCGCTCGCGGTCGCCGCCGGGCTGCTCATCGGGCTGGTGCTGGTGATCGCGATCATCATCGTCGCGCTGTAGGGGTCAGTCGATCCGGCGGCGGTGCGCCCAGCGGGTCAGGGCATTGCGGTTGGACTGCTGGGTCTTGCGGAGCACGTTCGAGGCGTGCGTCTCCACGGTCTTCACCGAGATGAAGAGCGCCTCGGCGATCTCCCGGTAGGTGTAGCCGCGGGCAAGCAGCCGCAGCACCTCCAGCTCGCGCGGGGTGAGCGAGTCCAGCTCGGGGTCGAGCGGCGGCTCCGGCACCGGGGAGCGGCCGGTGAAGGAGTCGAGCACGAAACCGGCGAGCCGCGGGCTGAAGACGGCGTCGCCGCCCGCGACCCGGCGGATGCTGTCGGCGAGCTCGGCGCCGGAGATGGTCTTGGTGACGTAGCCGCGGGCGCCCGCCCTGATCACCGCGATGACGTCCTCGGCCGCATCCGAGACGCTGAGCGCCAGGCAGACCGGGCCGTCGTCGATGCCGTTGAGCACCGCGACCCCGCCGCCGTCCGGCATGTGCACATCCAGCAGCACCACGTCGGGCCTGGCGGTATTGATGCCGGAGACCGCGGCGGCGACCCCGCCCGCCTCGCCGATCACCTCCATATCGGCCTCCCGCCCCAGCTCGGCCCTGACCCCCGACCGGAAGACGGCGTGATCGTCGACCAGAAAGACGCGCACACTCACCGGTTACTCCTCCTCGTCACCCGGCCATCATGCACGGGGGAACTCACGACCGGGCCACCGAGGCGCCCGCTACCGCATCGCCCGGCCCGGCGCCGGGCTCGCCCTCGGCCTCCGCCCCGGAATCACTGCGCGGCATGACGATCCGCACTTCGGTGCCGCGGCCGGGGGTGGAGCGCACCTCGACGGTGCCGCCGCGCCGCTCGATCCGGCCGCGCACCGAGCGCGCCAGCCCCTGCCGGTCGGCCGGGATGTCGTCCGGGTCGAAGCCGATGCCGCGATCCCGGACGAACACGCTGACCTGGTGCGGCTCCGCCTCGGCGAAGAGGTCGATCTCCGGGACGCCCGCGTGCTTGGCCGCGTTCACCAGCGCCTCCCGGCCCGCCCCGAGCAGCGCGGTGAAGTGCTCCTTCGGCAGCCCGCTGCCGGTGTCATCGATATCCATGCTGACGTCGCCGACGGTCACCGGGGTCACCTTCACCCCGTGCTGGTCCTCCACCTCGCCCGCGATGGTGCGCAGCGCGGCGGCCAGGCTCGACGGCGCGGGGCCCGCGTCCTCGAAGAGCCAGCGCCGCAGCTCCCGCTCCTGGCTGCGGGCCAGCCGCAGCACCTCCTGCGGGTCGGCCGCCTGGCGTTGGATGAGCGCGAGCGTCTGCAGCACCGAGTCGTGCAGGTGCGAGGCGATCTCCTCGCGCTCCTCGTTGCGGATGCGGGCGGCGCGCTCGGCGTTCAGCGCGCGCACGGTCTTCAGCCAGAGCGGGACGGTGAGCAGCCCGGCCCCGACCAGCGTGACCCCGACCGCGAGCAGCGCCGGGCCGAGCGAGCCGAGGTCGATCCTGGCCAGCACCACGACGCCGAGCCCGACCACCACCAGGGTGACCCCCGAGATGATCCGCGACCAGGTGATCACCGTCGGCTTGGCGGGCAGCCCGAGCAGCGAGCGCGGCACGCTGCCCTCGGCGTCGTACTCGCGCCAGACCAGCGCGGCGCCGACCGCCACCACCACGATCGGCGCCACGATGCCCGCGATCCGCCCGCTGAACAGCCAGGACACCGCGACCGCGAGCCCGATGCCGAGCAGCACCAGCCCGACCGCCTGCCGCCGCTCCTCGCCGGAGGCCTCCTCGGTGTCGGCCCCGGCCGGGGTGAAGAGCCAGAGCAGGCCGTAGCCGAAGATGCCCGCCCCGGCCAGCGCGGAGAGCAGCACGAAGGCCATCCGCACCTGGAAGACCCGGATGCCGAGGTGATCCGCGACCCCGCCCGCGACGCCGCCGATCACCCGGCCGCCGGTGCGCCGCACCAGCCGCGCCGGGGACTGCGGCTCGATGGGCACGGGGGTGACGGTGGCGGGTGGCATGGTTCCGATGGTGGCACGCCGCCGACCGGGGGGACATCGGGAAACACCCTGATGCGCCGGCTCCGGGCAGCGATTCAGGGTTACCCCCGATGCGCGAAAGCCCAGGTCTCGCCACCATGGAAAGCATGAAGACGAGCATCGGAGACCAGCTCCAGCAGTTGTGGCAGACCCGGCCGGTCCGGATGTCGCGCCAGGGCCCGGTCGCCGGCGTCGCCGCCGGCTTCGGCAGGCGCTACGACATCGACCCGGTCCTGGTACGGATCGCGTTCGTGGTGTCGACGCTCTTCGGCGGGGCGGGCGTGGTGCTCTACCTGCTGGCCTGGCTGATGCTCGACGACGCGGGAGACCCGGGCGTGCCGCCGCGCTCGCTGCTGGACAAGTCGCAGTCGCAGACCAAGACGGTGGTGCTGATCGTCGCGCTCGCCATCGCGGTGAGCACCATGGGCCCGATCGGGGTCGGGCTCGGCGGGTCCGGGCTGATCAGCATGGCGCTCATGCTCGGCGGGTGGTGGCTGCTGCACCTGCGGCAGCCGGAGCCGCCGCTCGGGTTGCCGGGGCAGCCGGTGAGCGCGCTCGGTGGTTTCCCGGCCACCGGGTACCCCGGGGTCTTCCCCGCGGGGCCGCCGCTGCGCTCGGTCGGTGACATGGTCCGGGCCGACCCGGGGCCCTACAGCCCGTACACGAAGCTGCCGGAGTTCTACGTGCCGGAGCCCGGTGCGGCGCCGACCGTGCCGCTGCGCGCGGAGGCGCCGGACGGCACCGGGCCGGAGCTGACCACGGTGGATGCCCCCGGGTCGCCCGGCACCGCCCAGGGTGAGACAGGCGGAACCAGCAGCACCGATGACGCCGGAACCGCCGCTTCCGGCACGGCCCCCGGCGGGTCCGGGACCGCCGCAGGCAAGCCCGGCACGACCACCGGCGAAGCAGGCACGAAAATCGGCGAAGCAGGGACAGCCACCGGCCACGCGGGGACCCCGGCTAGCGCCACAGCGGACGATGGACCCGGCCCGGCAACCGCCCGCCCCGACCTCACCAAGGAGCCGACCCCGGCAACCGCCCACCCCTTCGTCACCCCGGTCCCCCCCTCCTGGGACCCGCTCGGCGTCGCCCCGCTCGCCTGGGACCTCCCGGACCCCACCCCCGCCAAGGCGCCGGTCACGGCTCCCGAGCGCCGCCCCCGCTCCCGCCTCACCCCGGTCGTCCTCGGCCTCGCCATCCTGGCCGCGGGCGCGGCGGGCGCCGTGGCCGCGGCGGGCGCGGAGTGGATGACCCCGGCCCGGATCGGCGCCGCCGCACTGGCGGTACTCGGCGTCGGCCTGGTGGTCGGTGCGTTCCTGCGCCGCGGCTACGGCCTCTTCCTGGTGACCGTCCCGGTGGCCGGCTTCGTCCTGCTGGCCTCGCTCATCGGCCCGATGGAGTTCGACCGGGCCGACATGGGCGAGCACGTCTGGACCGCCGCCTCGGCGAGCGCGCTCGAGCCCGCCTACCGGGTGAACATGGGCAATGCCACGCTGGACCTGCGGGAACTCGCGCTCACCGAGAACCGAGCGGTGGCGCTGGAGGTCCGGATGGGCGAGGCCGAGGTGCTGCTCCCCGCCGACCTCACGGTGCACATGAGCTGCGCTACCACCATGGGCGAGTCCAACTGCGTCCCCGGCATCAGCGGCCCGGCCACCGCGGGCGCGCCGGTGCTCGACCTGAATATCGACGTCGTCGCAGGCAATGTGGAGGTGCGCCGTGGCTGACCACACCGAAACCCCGTGCCGCAGGCGGCGCCGCGGCGGGCTGTCGATGTCCATGCTGGTGGCCGGGCTGATCGCGCTGGCGATCAGCATCTGGGCGCTCGCCGGGCCGAGCGCCGCGAGCGCGGCGGAGATCATCCCGCTCGGCTGGACGGCGGTCACCGTCGCCATCGTGGCAGGCATCCTGCTCGTACTGCCGCGCGGGCGGAACAAGAAGGACTGAGCCACGCCGCGAAACAGACGCCGCACCTACCGGGGGCGGCGCCCGTTCGCGTCACTCCCACTCGATGGTGCCCGGCGGCTTGCTCGTCACGTCGAGGACGACCCGGTTGACCTCGGCGACCTCGTTGGTGATCCGGGTGGAGATGCGCTCGAGCACCTCGTAGGGCAACCGGGTCCAGTCAGCGGTCATGGCGTCCTCGCTGGTCACCGGGCGCAGCACGATGGGGTGGCCGTAGGTGCGGCCGTCGCCCTGCACGCCGACGCTGCGCACATCCGCGAGCAGCACCACCGGGCACTGCCAGATCTGCCCGTCCAGCCCGGCCGCGGTGAGCTCCTCGCGGGCGATGGCGTCGGCCTGGCGCAGCGTGGCCAGCCGGTCGCCGGTCACCTCGCCGACGATCCGGATGGCGAGCCCAGGGCCGGGGAAGGGCTGGCGGCCGACGATCTCCTCGGGCAGCCCGAGCTCGCGCCCGACCGCGCGCACCTCGTCCTTGAAGAGCAGCCGCAACGGCTCGACCAGGGCGAACTCCAGATCGTCCGGCAGCCCGCCGACATTGTGGTGCGACTTGATGTTCGCCGTGCCGCTGCCGCCGCCGGACTCCACCACGTCCGGGTAGAGCGTGCCCTGCACCAGGTACTCCACGGTGCCGCCCTGATCCGCCACGATCCCGGACACCGCGTCCTCGAAGGACCGGATGAACTCCCGGCCGATGATCTTCCGCTTCTCCTCCGGGTCGGTGACGCCCTTCAGCTCACCGAGGAACTTGTCCACCGCGTCCACCGTCACCAGCTTGGCGCCGGTCGAGGCGACGAAGTCCTGTTGCACCTGCTCGCGCTCCCCGGCCCGCAGCAGCCCGTGGTCGACGAAGACGCAGGTCAAGCGAGCCCCGATGGCCCGCTGCACGAGCGCGGCCGCCACCGCGCTGTCCACCCCGCCGGAGAGCCCGCAGATGGCGGTGCCCGCGCCGATCTGCTCGCGCACCGCGCCGATCAGCGACTCCGCGATATTGGCCGGGGTCCAGCCCGCCGGAATCCCGGCCAGCTCGTGCAGGAACCGGCTCAGCACCTGCTGGCCGTGCGGCGAGTGCAGTACTTCGGGGTGGTACTGCACCCCGGCCAGCCGCCGCGCCCGGTCCTCGAAGGCCGCGACCGGCGCGCCCGCCGAGGTCCCGGTGACGGTGAAGCCGTCCGGGGCGTCGGTCACCGCGTCACCGTGGCTCATCCAGACCGGCTGCACAGCGGGCAGCCCGCCGTGCAGCACGCCGCCGTCGACGGTCAGCTCGGTACGGCCGTACTCCCTGGTCCCGGTGTGCGCGACGGTGCCGCCGAGCGCCTGCGCCATGGCCTGGAAGCCGTAGCAGATGCCGAAGACCGGAACCCCGAGATCGAAGAGCCCGGCATCCAGCCGCGGCGCGCCGTCGGCGTACACGCTGGACGGGCCACCGGACAGGATGACCGCGGCCGGCTTCTTCTCGGCGATCTCCGCCACCGTGATGGTGTGCGGGACCACCTCGGAGAAGACCCGCGCCTCGCGCACCCGGCGGGCGATCAGCTGGGCGTACTGCGCGCCGAAGTCGACGACGAGAACAGGGCTCTGGGTATCTGCCACCCGCACAGTTTAGTGAGCGCGCGAATCGCCCCGCGCACCCCCGCGCCGCTGGCTATCCTCATCGGCGTGCCGTTCGCCCGTGCGATAGACGCCGACATCCACTACGAGGACAGCGGGGGCACCGGGCCGGTCGTTCTGCTGGCGCACGAATTCTTCATGGACCGAACGATGTTCGCCGCGCAGCAGGCCGCCCTCACCCCGGAGTTCCGCATCGTCTCGTGGGACGCGCGCGGCCACGGCCGCACCCGTGACCAGCGGCTCCCCTTCACCTTCTGGACCGCCGCCCGCGACGCCCTCACCGTGCTCGACCACATCGGCGTGGAGCGCGCGGTGGTCGGCGGCACCGCGCAGGGCGGCTTCATCGCGCTGCGCACCGCGCTGCTGGCCCCGGAGCGGGTGGCCGGGCTGGTGCTGATCAGCACCGAGGCAGGTGGCCTCAGCCGCGAACAGTCCATCGCCACACTGCGTTTCCTCGACCTCTGGTACGACGGGGCCTCCCGCGAGCGGGCCGCGCAGCAGCTCGCCCGCTGGCTCTTCGGCGACGACGACTGGTACCGCGCCATCTGGACCAGGCGCTGGCTCGGCCAGGGGCGCCGGGACATCGAGGTGGCCGCGGGCTGCGTGCTCGCCCGCGACTCGGTGGCCGACCGGCTCGGCGAGATCACCTGCCCCGCCCTGGTGATCCACGCCACCGACAGCGGCATCACCAGGCAGCGGGCCCGCGAACTCGCGCGCGGGCTGCCCGGCTCGACCTACCTGGAGATCGACGGCGCCCGGCTCGCCGTCACCATGACCCACCCGGAGCCGGTGAACGCCGCGCTCGGCCGGTTCCTCCGGGCGCACACCGCGCTCAGGCCCGGACCGTCAGCCCGACCTTCTGGAATTCCTTGAGATCGGAGTACCCGGCCTTCGCCATCGACCGGCGTACCCCGCCAACCAGGTTCAGCGAGCCGAACGGGTCGTCGGACGGGCCGAAGAGCACCCGGTGCAGGCTCGGCCGCTCGCGCTCCGGGTCGGCGCCGCCCGCGTCCCACGGGTCGTCCACGTCCAGCAGCGCGCCGCGCGGCACCGACGGGTGCGCCGCCGCCGACGGCCAGTACCAGCCCCGGCCCGGCGCCTCCGCGGCCAGCGCCAGCGGCACCCCGAGCACCGCGGCGTCCGCGCCGCAGGCGATCGCCTTGGCCAGCTGGCCCGAGGTCGAGACATCGCCGTCCGCGATCACGTGCACGTACCGGCCGCCGGTCTCGTCCAGGTAGTCCCGCCGTGCCGCCGCCGCGTCCGCGATGGCGGTCGCCATCGGCACCCCGATCCCGAGCACCTCGCCGGTGGTGGTGGCGCCCGGGTACGAGCCGTAGCCGACGATCACGCCCGCCGCCCCGGTCCGCATGAGGTGCAGCGCGGTGCGGTGATCGCTCACCCCGCCCGCCACCACCGGGATGTCCAGCTCCGCGATGAAGGTCTTGAGGTTGAGCGGCTCGCCGTCGCTCACGTGCTCGGCCGAGATGATGGTGCCGTGCACCACCAGCAGGTCCACTCCGGCCTGCACCAGCGCGGGGGTGAGGGCGCGGGCGTTCTGCGGGCTCACCCGGACGGCGACCGTCACCCCGGCCGCGCGGACCTGGGCCACCGCGGCGGCCAGCAGGTCGGGCTGCATGGGGGCGGCGTGCAGCTCCTGGAGCAGCGCGACGGCGCGGTCGGCGGGGCCGTCGGCGGCCAGCTCGGTGAGCTGCTGGATCTTCGTCTCGACATCGGCGTGCCTGGCCCAGAGCCCCTCGCCGTTGATCACACCGAGGCCGCCGAGCCTGCCGAGCTCGATCGCGAACTCGGGGGAGACCAGCGCATCCGTCGGATGGGCGACGACGGGGATGTCGAAGCGGTAGGCATCGAGCTGCCAGGACAGCGACACCTGCTTGGACGAGCGGGTGCGCCGCGACGGGACGATGTCGACGTCGTCCAGGTCGTATGTTCGGCGAGCGGTGCGGCCCATGCCGATCTCCACGATGTCGCGCATAAGTGCTGTGCCTTTCTGCCCGCTGGCGCGGGCGGGGTTTGCGGCCCTTCGGGGTCCCGCGTTCGGCGGCCGAGACTCGCGGCTGCGCCGCATTGCTTCGGCCGCCGAACGCGGGACGGGCCGCAAACCCGTTGTGGGCTCGTCTGCGACGTCGCCGCTGATCCGGTGTTTCGCCGCCGGGGTGCCGCCCGGGGGCTGGTGGCCGGGGTGTGGACATGGTTCTACCCCGGCCTTTGCGAAGACCGGGGTAGAGCTTAGCCGCGGCCGGTGTAGTTGGGGGCCTCGACGGTCATGGTGATGTCGTGGGGGTGGCTTTCCTTGAGCCCCGCGGCGGTGATCTGGACGAACTGGGCGTTCTGAAGGTGGGGGATGTTCTGGGAGCCGGTGTAGCCCATGGCGGCGCGGAGGCCTCCCACCAGCTGGTGGATCACCTGGTTGACGGGGCCGCGGAAGGGGACGCGGCCCTCGATGCCCTCGGGGACGAGCTTGTCCTCGGCGAGCACGTCGTCCTGGAAGTAGCGGTCCTTGGAGAAGCTCTTGGCCTGGCCGCGGCCCTGCATGGCGCCGAGCGAGCCCATGCCGCGGTAGCTCTTGAACTGCTTGCCGCCGACCAGGATGAGTTCGCCGGGGGATTCGGCGGTGCCCGCGAGCAGTGAGCCGAGCATCACCGTCGAGGCGCCCGCGGCGATGGCCTTGGCGATATCGCCGGAGAACTGGATGCCGCCATCGGCGATCACCGGGACACCGGCGGGGCCGCAGACCGACACCGCCTCCAGGATCGCGGTGATCTGCGGGGCGCCGACGCCGGCGACCACGCGGGTGGTGCAGATCGAGCCGGGGCCCACGCCGACCTTCACGGCGTCCGCGCCCGCGTCGACCAGCGCCTGTGCGCCCGCCCTTGTCGCCACATTGCCGCCGACGATCTGGATCCGCTCGCCGACCTCGGTCTTCACCTTGGTCACCATCTGCAGCACCTGGGCCTGGTGGCCGTGCGCGGTGTCGACCACCAGCACGTCCACCCCGGCGTCGGCCAGCGTCATGGCGCGCGACCAGGCGTCCTCGCCGACGCCGACCGCGGCGCCGACCAGCAGCCTGCCGTCCCGGTCCTTGGTGGCGTTCGGATATTGATCGGTCTTGACGAAGTCCTTGACGGTGATCAGGCCGCGCAGCCTGCCGCCGCCGTCCACGATCGGCAGCTTCTCCACCTTGTGCCTGCGCAGCAGCCCGAGCGCCGCCTCGGCGGTGACGCCCTCCTGCGCGGTGATCAGCGGCGCCTTGGTCATCACATCGGCGACCCTGCGGTTCTGGTCCACCTCGAACCGCATGTCGCGGTTGGTGATGATGCCGACCAGCGCGCCCTGCTCGTCCACCACCGGGAGGCCGGAGATCCGGAAGCGGGCGCACATGGCGTCCACCTCGGCCAGGGTGTCGGTCGGGCGGCAGGTGACCGGGTCGGTCACCATCCCCGCCTCGGAGCGCTTGACCGTCTCCACCTGGGCGGCCTGATCGGCGCCGGAGAGGTTGCGGTGCAGCACGCCCATGCCGCCGGCGCGCGCCATGGCGATCGCCATCCGCGCCTCGGTGACGGTGTCCATCGCCGAGCTGACGAGCGGAGTACGCAGCCGGATCTCCCTGGACAGCCTGCTCGAGGTCTCCACCGAGCTGGGAATGAGGTCCGACGCCGCGGGCAGCAGCAGCACGTCGTCGAAGGTGAGACCGAGCATGGCGATCTTGTTCGGATCGTCACCACCCGTATGAGGGCGAGCGGCGAGTCGTTCGCCCGGTACGGGATTACTCATTCGGATCGACCCCTCCTGGACGTCGAAGGCACCGGGAGCCGGGTCGAAACCGACGCCGCGGCGGTGTGATGCGGATGGACGGTGGCGGCGGAGGCGCCCCGGACGCGGCGGGCGATACGGACGGCTTCCGTAAATACGCCGAGCTGCGCGGGGCTCGCCTGTGCCTTTCGCCCATGGTATCGGTCGCGTGAACGCGGTGTTCCAGTCGGTCCGCCCGCGAAACTCGGCCGGCGCACCGCTGGCGCAGACCCACCTGTTCTGCGTACCGTGGGGATGTGCGTGACCATCTACCACCTGGCTTGCCGCCGGATCCGTTCGCCGGAGATCCCTCCGACCCGTCCGCCGCGCTCGATGCCATCGAGCCCGGCGAGCCGCTGGATCCCCATGAGCGCCTCGCGGTCGAGGAAGATCTCGCCGACCTCGCTGTCTACGAAGCTCTGCTGGCGCACCGCGGAATCCGCGGGCTCGTGGTCAGCTGCGAGGACTGCAGGCAGGATCACTACCACGACTGGGACATGCTCCGCGCGAACCTGCTCCAACTGCTCGTCGACGGCACCGTCCGCCCGCACGAGCCCGCCTACGACCCGACCCCGGAGGCCTACGTCACCTGGGATTACTGTCGGGGATACGCGGACGCCTCGATGAACGAGGCCTTCCACGGCGACGGGTTCGACGGCTTCGACAGCTGAGACCGAAATACACCACGGCGCGCCCACACCGGACGCGCCGAACTAAAAAGCGGGCCCACGCACACCCCGCCCACCCCACGAAGTCGCAGACAAGCCCCCACCGGGTTTGCGGCCCATCCCGCGTTCGGCGGCCGAAGCAATGCGGCGAAGCCGCAAGTCTCGGCCGCCGAACGCGGGACCCCGAAGGGCCGCAAACCCCGCCCGCGCCAGCGGGCAGAAAACAGGGCCCGCGCCAGCGGGCAGAAACACCTTTACCCAGCGGGGGTGACTGGAGCTGCCGGCACCTGGATCGACGGTACGGAATCCATCGATGGCGCCGACACCGTCGGCACCGGCTGGGTTGGCACGCCGCCACCCCCGGTCGGTACCACGGTCGGCGAGCCGATCGTCGTGGGGGCCGGGGGTGTCGGCTGCTCCGGTTGCGTCGGCTCCGGCGGCGGCTGCTGCTGCGTCGGCTCCAGGGTGGGAGCCGTCGGCCGGGTCGGAGGCACGGTGCCCGGCTCCTGCGTTCCCGGCTCCTGGGTGCCGAGGATCGTCGGATCCGGGGTGGTGCCCGGATTGGTCGGCACCGTTGTCGGCACCTGCGCGGACGGCTTCGGCTCGGAGGGCCTCGATTGAGTCGAGGTGATCTGGCTGGCGATGTCGGGCGCGACCTTCCCCAGTTCCGCCACCAATGCGTTCCAGCGCTCGATCAGATCGTCCTGCTTGGCCGGGTCGTCGACCTGCTGCGCGGTATTGCGCACCCGGTCGAGCAGCACCCGCGCCTGGTCGTTGTCGCCCTGCGCCAGTGCCGCCTGCACCTGGGCCAGTTCATCGTCGGCACGCGCCACCACGGTGGTCTGCGCCTGCTCGCTGAACACGACCTCCTTGACCCGCCAGAGCGGGTCGCCGGGCTCGGCGTTGTATGAGAACGCCGTCATGCCGCCGAAGACCAGCGCCAGCGCGGCCGCCGCGCCCGCGAGCGGGCGCACCAGCCGGAGCCTGCCGCCGCGGCCGGGCGAGACCCGGACCTTCCGCGCCCCGATCTCCTGATTGACAGCCGCCACGAGCTCGTCGAGATCGGGCGCCGCCGGGAGGGGTGGCGCGACGACTTCCGCGCGCCAGTCCGCGAGCAGGGCCGCGAGCTGGAACTCCTCCGGGCTGTCGGTCTGCACCGGTCCATCGCTGGCGATGGCGTCGATGAGCGCGTCGTCGCGGCGTACCGCAGCGATATCGACGGGACCGGTGTCACCGGTCCCCCCGGCATAGGGACCGCTGTTCCGCGCGCCGAGCCACGCTTTGCGATCGCCGCGCTCGCCATCCCTAGCCATACATTTCACCTGCCCTCGCCACTTGTGACTTCAGTTTCGCGAGTGCCCTGTGCTGGGCAACCCGTATCGCGCCCGCCGTACTGCCCACGGCGACCGCGGTTTCTTCCGCTGACAAACCCATCACCAGCCGGAGGATCAGGATCTCCCGATGCTTCTCCGGGAGAGTCGCGAGCAGACGGTTCATCTGCCTGCTCGTCTCGGAGTCGAGAGCCCTTTGCTCCGGTCCCTGGTCGGTGGATATGACATCTGGTACTTCGGCCATCGCCTCCGCCTTGTTACGGGCGGCGTTCCGATGCGCGTCGGCGACCTTGTGCGAAGCGATTCCGTATACGAAGGCCATGAAGGGCCTGCCCTGATCCTGATACCGGGGCAGCGCCGTCATCACGGCCAGGCAGACCTCCTGCGCGACGTCGTCGGCGGAGAGCTGGCCACGCTCCGCAGCTCCGATCCGCGCCCGGCAGTAGCGCACCACCAGTGGTCGGACCAGTTCGAGTACCTGAGCTAAAGCGGATCTGTCGCCCTGCGCAGCGGCAGCGACGGCGAGGTCCAACTCTTCGCCCGAGTGCGTCATCGTCAGAGAGATTCCTGGCGTTACAAGTGGCACCGGCGGTGACGGCCGGTGCTTCCGCCCGGATCGGGCGGAACGGGTCTAACAATAGCGACACAACGGATGCCACACGCGCACCCGGTGCGGTCCGCGGATCCCGCCCCCGGGAGGGCATTTCGGGGCCGAGCGCCGAAGCCGTGGTCGGGCCGAAGATCGAATCCGGTTCAGGAGGGGGCCGGACCCGGGAAGTCACCCCCCCTCGCCCGCAGCAGGGCCGCGCATTCGGCCGCCTCGTCGGCCGCGCCGGCGACGCCGAGGCCGGACCGCAGCATGGCGGTGGCCCAGCGCAGCGGGAGCAGGTCGTACGCGGCACAATCGCCGGCGACCGGCTCGGCCATGGCCGCGGCGCGGGCGGAATCGCCGGAGGCGGCGGTGGCGGCGGCGAGCAGCAGGGCGGACTTGACGCGGTGCCGGGTCGAGGGGCCTTGCGCCCCCAGTTCCACGGCCACGGCGGCGTGCTCCAGCGCGGTCCCGTGGTCGCCGACCGAGAGCGCGGTCTCCGCGGTGACCCAGTGCAGGCGGATGGCCGCGCGCGGGCGGGTGCGCGCGGGCTCGCGCACGCGGGCGAGGAGGCGGAGGGCGAGGGCGGCGCGGGCGCTGCCGAGTGCGTCGGCGGCGAGGCCGGTGAGGGCGTCGCACCAGGCGTCGATGGGGTCGGGGGTGCCGAACCAGGGGTCGGGCGAGGCCGCGCCGTCCGCGGTCCGGGCGCCCGCGGTCCAGGCGCCGAGGGGCGAGGCGCCAAGGGCGGCGGCGGCGGGGGTCGCCTCGCCCAGGGCTGCGCTCCCCGGGGCCGCCTCGCCTGAAACCGGGGCTGCGGCCGAAGGAGGGCCGGAAGCGGCGGCCGAGTTCGTCGGACGCGCGAGGTCGGGCACGAGTCCCGCGAGGGCGGCGGCGCGGCCGTCGGGGTCGGCCGCGGCGGCGTGGCGTCCGGACTGGCGGACGAGCGAGGCCGTCGTGCTCAGCGCGAGCGAGCGGAGGACCGGGGCGGTGCCGGGGCGGGCGAGGACCGCGAGCTCGGCGCGGGCGGCGGCGAAGCGCCCGGCGCCGCCGAGCGCGACGGCGCGGTGCCAGCGCTCGAGCGGGGTGCGGGCGGGCGGGAGCCCGGCGGCGCCGGGGGCCGGGCCGAACGCCGCCGCGGCGAGAACCGGGGGAAGGGGGCTTACCACCGGCGCACTGTATCGGAGCGACCCCAGCGAACCACTCTCACCTGCGCGGCAATCTCTCAGCATTTTCCACGGTGAACGATGTTTCCATCAGGTAAATCTCGTCCGGTCAATGGCGATCGCGTGGACTTTCGAATTCACGCCCGTTTCCCGGTATTAACCCGCCCGCCCCGTTTTCGCCATCTCCGCCGCCCCGGCCGGATGATCGCGGCGCCCGGCGCGGCCGTGACCCGGCGGCTCGAGCGCCCGCCGAAACCCGCGGATCACCGGGAAAAATGCCCCTACCAGTGGTTTTCCAACGATGCAGCGGACGGCGGTAAGCGACGCCGGTTTGGCCAACCGTTCAGTATCGCCGGAGCGGACCACGCTTGTAAACAGTGCGCAGGTTAAATTTGTTCTCCGCCGGTTCGATGAACCCCTGCGCCGAACTATTGACGGAATTTCGACCCGGGTCCTAACGTAACTCATCGCCACGGTCGGCGCCGCGCGAAATCACAGCGACCTCGGGTCAGCGAGCTCCGGCGACACCGCGGTTGACACCTGTTCGCAGTAGAACCGGCTCGACAACGCCGACGAGCTCGCACCACGAGGAGTTCACCATGCCCATGCCCACCCACCTCCCCGGGCCGAACGCCGATGTCTGGGATTGGCAGATGCGCGGCTCCTGCCGCGGCGTGGATTCGGCGGTGTTCTTCCACCCCGACGGGGAGCGCGGCCGCGCCCGCACCGCGCGGGAGATGCGCGCCAAGGAGATCTGCCGGACCTGCCCCGTCCTCATGCAGTGCCGCTCGCACGCGCTCAAAGTGAGCGAGCCGTACGGCATCTGGGGCGGGATGTCCGAGACCGAGCGGGAGCTGCACGCCCGGCGCAACCGGCGCCGGATGACGGTCTGAGCCGTTCCGCCTGCGCTCCCATCCGCCGGGTGCGCCGGCGCCGAATGCCTGTAAGCCAAACGGTCGCTCGGTGCCGGGAAGTCCGGCGCCGGTGATCGGAAGTTTTCCGGCCGCGGTGGTAGAGAGCTGGTAGCGGCCGCACCGCGGCGAAACTTTTCCATACCGCCGCCGGTTGGCCGATGGTTTGCCGTGTCCTGCCACGGCGCGCGGGGCCGCACGCTACCGTAGTCCGCGATGACTCAGAATGGAGCGTTGTGACGACGCGGCCTTCGGCCGCAGGGGGCGATGCGTTCCGGAGAGCAGCCTGCCCACCGGGCACGGGCACTGCTACGACGGCGCGCGCGGCGGAAAATCTCGAGCTCGCGCAGCTGCTACGCGGCTGCGGCCGCGCCGACCAGGAGGCGTTCGCCGAACTCTACGACCGCACGAGCGCGCGGGTCTTCGGGCTGGTGCTGCGGGTGCTGCAGGACGCCGGGTACGCCGAGGAGACGACCCAGGAGGTCTATCTCCAGATCTGGCGCACCGCGTCCGGCTTCGACCCGGCCAAGGGCTCGGCGCTGACCTGGCTGATGACCCTCGCGCACCGGCGCGCGGTCGACCGGGTACGCGCGGAGCAGGCGCACAGCCAGCGCGAGAACACCTACGGCAGCCGGGTACTCGGGTACGACTTCGACGAGGTGACCGAGGAGGTGGAACGCAGGCTGGAGCAGCAGGCGGTGGTCGCCGGGCTCGCCACACTCACCGAGACGCAGCGCGAGGCGATCTCGCTCGCCTACTACGGCGGCCGGACCTACGCGGAGGTGGCGCGGCATCTCGGCGTAGGCTTGCCTACGGTCAAGTCCCGCATACGGGACGGGCTCACTCGCCTGAAGAGAAGTTTGGGGGTGCCGTGAGATGGACGAGCCGAGTCTCGACCTCGCGCACACCGTCGCGCTCGGCTCGATCGACGACGAAGACCACGAAGCGGTGGTCGCGGTGCTCGGCACCGCGGCCCGCGACGAGTTCCGCACCGAGGTGCGGAACTCCAGAGCCGCGCTAGCCGCGCTCGCCGAGGTCACCGCCGCGCCCCCACCTCCCGCGCTCCGCGCCCGCCTGCTCGAGGCCATCGCCCCCGAGCGCGACACCGCCTCCTGAGCGCCGGGGACCCCCGGCGCAGCGGGTAGGGCACGACAACCCGCCCGACGAGCAGCGCCCCCGGACCGCACGGTCCGGGGGCGCTGCTCGCGCACAAATCAGTGGCTGTGCCCGTGGTGCGAGTGATCCGCCTCGTCCTCGGCGGGCTTCTCGACCACGGCGCTCTCGGTGGTGAGCACCATCCGCGCCACCGAGGCGGCGTTGACCACCGCGGAGCGGGTGACCCGCACCGGGTCGACGACGCCCTCGGCGAGCAGGTCACCGTAGGTGAGGGTGGCGGCGTTGAAGCCCAGCTTCCCCTCGGCGACCTTGCTGACCACGACCGCGCCGTCCAGCCCGGCATTGCTGGCGATCCAGTACAGCGGCGCGCGCAGCGCCTGCCTGACCACCTCGACGCCGGCCGCCTCGTCGCCGGAGAGCGAATCGCGCAGCGCCTCCAGCTCGGCCCCTGCCAGCACCAGCGCGGTGCCGCCACCGGGCACGATGCCCTCGGCGACGGCGGCCTTGGCCGCGCTCACCGCGTCGTCCACCCGGTACTTGCGCTCCTTGAGCGCGGTCTCGGTGGCCGCGCCGACCCGGATCACCGCGACGCCGCCCGCCAGCTTGGCCAGCCGCTCCTCGAGCTTCTCCCGATCCCAGTCGGAATCGGTCGCCTCGATCTCCCGGCGCAGCTGCGCGCTGCGGGCGGCCAGATCGTCGGCGGTGCCCGCGCCGTCGATGATGGTGGTGTCGTCCTTGCTCACCACGATGCGGCGGGCCACGCCGAGCACGTCCAGCCCGGCATCGCGCAGCCCGATACCGATATCCGGGTTCACCACGGTGCCCGCGGTGACGACGGCCAGGTCGTCCAGGAACGCCTTGCGCCGGTCGCCGAAGAACGGCGCCTTGACCGCGACGGCCTTGATCGTCTTACGGATGCTGTTCACCACCAGGGTGGAGAGCGCCTCGCCCTCGACGTCCTCGGCGATGATCAGCACGGCCTTGCCGCTCTCCGCGATCTTCTCCAGCAGCGGGAGCAGGTCGGGCAGCGAGCTGATCTTCTCCCGGTGCAGCAGGATGTAGGCGTCCTCCAGGACGGCCTGCTGGGTGTCGGTGTCGGTGACGAAGTAGGGCGAGAGGTAGCCCTTGTCGAACTGCACGCCCTCGGTGACGACCAGCTCGGTGAGCAGCGTCGAGGCCTCCTCGACGGTGACGACGCCGTCCTTGCCGACCGTGGTGAGCGCCTTGCCGACCATCTCGCCGATCTCCGGGTCACGCGAGGAGACCGTGGCGACCTGGGCGATGGCCTGCTCGCCGGAGACCGGGGTGGCCAGCTTCAGCAGCGCCTCGGAGACGGCGTCGGCCGCCTTGGCGATGCCGGCGCCGACGGCGATCGGGTTGGCGCCGGCGGCGATGTTCTTCAGCCCGCCGCGGACCAGCGCCTGGGCCAGCACGGTGGCGGTGGTGGTGCCGTCGCCCGCGACGTCGTTGGTCTTGGTCGCGACGCTCTTCACCAGCTGCGCGCCCAGGTTCTCGAACGGGTCCTCGAGCTCGATGTCGCGCGCGATCGTGACGCCGTCGTTGGTCACGGTGGGGCCGCCGAAGGCCTTGGCGAGCACGACGTGCCTGCCGCGCGGGCCCAGGGTGACCTTCACGGCGTCGGCGAGCTTGTCGACACCGCGTTCCAGAGCCCGGCGAGCCTTCTCGTCGAACTCGATCTGCTTTGCCATGGGGTTTCGCTCCTGTGGTTTCGGTGCAGGCGCAGAACGCACTCCGCCCCGGGTCGGACGACTCCGGGGCGGAACGCGGGTGCCCGAACGGCTACTTGGTGACGACAGCCAGCACGTCACGCGCCGACAGGATGAGGTACTCCCCGCCCTGGTACTTGATCTCGGTGCCGCCGTACTTGCTGTAGATGACGGTGTCACCCTCCTGGACGTCCAGCGGGATCCGCTTCTCGCCCTCGTCGTCCCAGCGACCGGGGCCGACGGCCACGACGGTGCCCTCCTGCGGCTTCTCCTTGGCCGTGTCGGGGATGACCAGGCCGGAGGCAGTCGTCGTCTCGGCCTCGTTGGCCTGGACGAGGATCTTGTCCTCGAGCGGCTTGATGTTCACGCTCGCCACGTTGAGCCCTCCACTTTCGGGGATTACGGTCGGGCGAAACTGTTGTTCCACCCGTTGGGGTCGATTTCTGCTGACCCTGCGTACAGCCCCGTCGTCGCGGGTGCCGGAGCCCTCACACAGTGCCGACTAGCACTCTATACATGCGAGTGCCAGCGCTCAAGGTCTGGCTCTGCTACCGCGCCACACCGGCCGGGACATACCCTCCCGAGTCACCAGAACTGGGGGACTTTCCAAGCTCCCGAGAAATCTGTAACGTTCGGATAACGGATCGTGACACTATGGTCGAGCGTTCCGTGTCGGCCGCTCCGTGCCGCCCGCCGCGCATCGACGCTCGGTGGTACCAGGTTTCACAGTGACTCCGCGTCACAGTGACAGCGGAGCCCAGAACCCGAACACCGCACGCCAGCTACGGACAGTCCGCCGCGCGAGGGGAGGTGACCATGCGAACGTCCCTGGGGATCTCGGCAGGCAACGAGGTCGTCTGTTCGGCCACCGTCGCCACCGCGCCGAACGGCGCCCAGACCTTCGACTACCGGGTCGTCTCCGCCGATGCCGCGCACTCCGACCTCGGCGACCTGGTCACCTCGTCCATCGAGCTGATGACCACCCAGCTGCCCGCGACACACCCGCGCGAGCCGGTGCACCCGGTCGGCGCCCGCTTCACCGAGCGCCCCGAGCCGATCCACGCCGAGGCGCCGACCAGCGTGGCCGTCGCCTACCGCGGCAAGGAGCAGGAGCAGATCATCCGGGCCGCCACCGGCAGGCAGCGGGAGCTGCGGCTGGTGCCGGAGTTCACCGCCGCCCTCACCTACCTGCGCCACACCGGCCTGCTCGACCGGTACGCCACCGTCGCCGTCGTCGATCTCGGCGCCACCGGGCTCACCGTCACCGTCGCCGACCGCGCCGACGGCGCCGTGCTGGTGGCCGAGCGCACCTCGGTGCTGAGCGGCAACGCCATCGACGAGCTGATCTACCGGCACCTGGTGGACCAGCACTTCGCCCGGCGCGGCACCCGCCCGAACCGGCACACCCTGGTGAACCGGGCACGCGCCGCCAAGGAGCACCTCTCGGTGACGCCCGCGGTCACCGTCGACCACGTGGCGGGCCGCCCGCTCAAGCTGACCCGCGAGGACTTCGAGTACCTGATCGAGGATCTGCTCCGCGATATCGCGCACTTCACCGCGATCGCCGCCGAGCGCGCGGAGCGGCTGCCGGAGGCGGTCACCGTGATCGGCGGCGGCGCCAATATCCCCGCGGTGCTCTCCGCGCTGCACGACCGGCTCGGCATCCCGGTGCTCACCGTGCCCGATCCGGACGCCGTGATCGCCAAGGGCGCCGCGCTCGTCGCCGATCAGGCGCAGACGCTGCCGGAGGCCCCGGTCGCGGCGGTGCGCGCCGACACCTCCGGCCGGACCGTGACCAAGGTGGCCGGGGTGCTGGCCGGCGCGCTGGTCGTGGTCGGGCTGGTGATCGGCTACGGAGTGCGCGAGTTCGCGCCGATCGCGGACGAGGAGGTCTCGCCCGCCGGGACGACGAGCAGCGGCGGGGTACCCGCGACCACCGCCCCGCCGGTCCCGACGTCGCAGGCAGGCGTGCCGGGCAGCACCGCCGAGCCGCCCGCCCCCACCTCGGCCACCACCCCGCCCGCCGTCACCACCAGCCAGCCGGTCGGCCCCACCTCGCCCACGCTGCGTCCGGATCCGAACAATCCACCCATCCCGTTCCCGAACTCGCTCGGCCCCGGGCTCGAGCTCCCGAGCACCGCGCCGACCCGGACCGTGAGCCCCTCGTCCGTGCCGCCGAACGCGCAGGTACCGGCCGAGAACAGCATGCCGCTGCCGCCGCAGGCCGACACCGGCTCCGCGGGGGGCACGACCGCGACAGCGCAGAGCTCGGCTCCGCTGCCGACGCTCGCCATCCCGCGCTGACGCCGCGCTCCGGCAGCCGCGCGAACTCGGACCCGTTCGCACGGCGGCGGCCCGCCGCGCGCGAGTTCGGGTCTCCGCCCCGCAGCCGCCGCGCGAGTCCAGCCCTCCGCCCGGCAGCCGCCGCGCGAGTTCGGGCCGTCCGCTCAGCCGACCCGGCTGATCGACACCGGCAGCCCGGGGTCGGTCTCCACCGTGAGCGGTGACGGCTCCGCGCCGCCCGCGATGACGTGCGCGCCGAGCGCGGCGATCATCACCCCGTTGTCGGTGCAGAGCCGCGGCTTCGGCACCCGCAGGGTGAGACCGGCTGCGGCGCAGCGCTCCTCGGCCATGGACCGGATCCGCGAGTTGGCCGTCGCACCGCCGCCGAGGACAAGGGTCCGCACCCCGGTGTCCTGCGCGGCGCGCACCGCCTTGCGGGTCAGTACGTCGGCCACCGCCTCCTGGAAGGACGCCGCGATATCCGGGATGGGCAGCGCCCCCGGGGCGATCCCGGCGCGCTGGGCCGCCTCCACGTGCCGCGCCACCGCGGTCTTGAGGCCGGAGAAGGAGAAGTCGTAGCGGGCGTCGCGGGGGCCGGTCATGCCGCGCGGGAAGGCGATGGCCGCCGGGTCGCCGGTGGCCGCGGCGGCGTCCAGCGCGGGGCCGCCGGGGTAGCCGAGCCCGAGCAGCCTGGCGACCTTGTCGAAGGCCTCGCCCGCCGCGTCGTCCACGGTGCTGCCCAGCTCGGCGATGGGCTCGGCGAGGTCGGTGACGCGCAGCAGGTGGGTGTGGCCGCCGGAGACGAGCAGCGCGACGCAGGGCGGCATCGGGCCGTGCTCGAGGGTGTCCACCGCGACGTGCCCGCCCAGGTGGTTCAGCGCGTAGAACGGGATGTCCCAGGCGGCCGCGTACGCCTTGGCGGCGGCCACCCCGACCAGCAGCGCACCGGCGAGTCCGGGGCCGATGGTGACGGCGAGCGCGTCCGGCCGCTCGATGCCCGCGGTCGCCAGCGCGCGGCGCATGGCGGGCACGACGGCCTCCAGGTGCGCCCGCGACGCGATCTCCGGCACCACGCCGCCGAAGCGGGCGTGCTGGTCGACGCTGGACGCCACCTCGTCGGCGAGCAGCTCGCAGCGGCCGTCGGGGTGCCTGCGCACCACACCGACACCGGTCTCGTCGCAGGAACTCTCGATTCCGAGCACGATCACGAGAGCACCTCGTCGCCGCGCACCGCGGCGCCGGAGCCGCCGTCCCGGGCGAGCCCGGGGAAGTCGCCGAGCTCGGGGCGGCGCATGGTGTACGCGTCGGCGCCGCTGGGGTGGTAGTAATTCTTGCGCAGCCCGATGATGTGGAAGCCGTGCTTGGCGTAGAGCGCGATGGCGGGGGCGTTGTCGGTGCGCACCTCGAGGAAGACCGGGCCGCCGCGCTTGGCCGCCTCGGTGAGCAGCCACTCCAGCAGCAGCGTGCCGATGCCTGCGCGGTGCACCTCCGGGTCGACGCCGATGGTGTGCACCTCGGCCTCCGGGTAGGCGGCATCGCCGAGCAGCGCGATCCCGGCGTAGCCGACCAGCCGGTCGTCGGAGTCCCGCGCCGCGATGTAGCGGTTGTGCGAGCCGGCCAGCTCGGAGCGGAAGGCGACCGCGTGCCACGGGTCGTCCTCCGGGAAGAGCAGCTGCTCCAGCTCGACGCAGCGCTCGATATCGCGGGGCCGCATGGGCTCGATGTGGATGGCCACGATCACGCTCCGGTCCGGTCGAGTGCGCGGTAGCTGCGCTCGACCGCGTCCGGCCTGCGCAGGTAGAGCGGGACCAGCGGTTCCGGCGCGGCGCCGGCGAGCAGCGCGGGGGCGGCCACGGTGACCAGGCCGAGCGGCGACGGGCTCTCCACCGGGAGCACCGGCAGGTCGAAGAGGTCGACGTGCGAGGCCGAGCCCGCGATCGCCGCGACGGTGTCCGGGTCGACGTCGGCGGGCTTGTCCACGGCAGGCCCCGCCACCCGCGCGCCGTCGCGGTAGCGGGCCCAGTACACCTCGCGGCGCCTGGCGTCGGTGACCACGAGCAGCCCGGCGGCGTCGGGATCGGCGTCCGCCGCCGGGTTTTCACCGCGCGGCTCGCGCCCGGCGTCGGCCGCGATGGCGTCCAGGCTGCAGACGCCGTACACCGGGATGCCGAGCGCGTCGCCGAAGGCGGCCGCGGTCGCCATGCCGACCCGTAGCCCGGTGAACGGGCCCGGCCCGATCCCGGCGACGACGGCGCCGATGTCGCCGCGGGCACAGCCCGACTCGGCGAGGCACTCCAGGATCTGCGGAGTCAGCACCTCGGCGTGCGCGCGGGCGTCGACGTACACCCGAGAGGCGACGGTGCGCACCCGCTCCGGGATCGGCCCGGCTCCGGTCTGCTCGAGGTGCACCAGTCCCGCGGTGACGGCGGGTGTCGCGGTGTCGACGGCGAGTACAAGCATGATTCGGTCAACGATACCGGGTGGTACCGGCGCCGAAGGGGCGCGGGTTCACGGCTCCCGCACCCACTCCCAACTGGCCGTTCGCACATCGGATTCCGGCTCCCGGACCAGCCGGACCAGCAGGTGCCGATCGGTCAGGTGCTCGACCACGCCACGCCCCCACTCGACCACGACGACCGCGCGGTCCAGGTCGGCGTCGAGGTCGAGCGCGTCGAGTTGGTCCAGGTCACCGCCGAGCCGGTAGGCGTCCACGTGCACCAGCGCGATCCCGCGGCCGCCGGGACGGTGCGCCCGCGCGATCACGAAGGTGGGCGAGCTCACCCGGCCGAGCACGTCGAGCCCGGCGGCGATGCCGCGGGTGAGCGCGGTCTTGCCCGCGCCGAGCGGGCCGTCCAGCACCACCAGATCACCTGCGCGCAACCCGGCGGCGAGTTCCCGGCCGAGCGCCTCGGTGTCCTCGACCGTCGGCAGTAACCTGGTGGCGCGATCAGCCACCGGAGGCCGTCCGCTTGCCCGCGACCGGCATCGCCCTGGCGAAGAGCCGGTCCAGCGCCGCGTTCACGGCCTCCGGGAACTGCAGGTGCGGCATGTGCGCCCCGCCGTCCAGCCGGACCAGCTCGGCCTCCGGGATCTCCTGCGCGAGCAGCTCGGAGTTCTTGAACGGGATCACCCGGTCGTACCCGCCGCCGATCACCAGCACGGGCACCCCGGCCAGCGCGGGCAGCGCCGCCGACTCGTCGTGCACCTCGATGGCCTGCAGGAACTTCACGATGGTGGCGACCGGGGTGCGGTCGATCATCATGGTGGTGAAGCGGGAGAGCGTCGGGCTCACCTGGCCGTGGAACGAACTCACGTGCAGCAGCGGGGTGATGACGTGCCGGGCGGTGGTGCGGCCCGCCTGCACCAGCGCGGGCGCCAGCCGGACCGCGAGCCGGAAGCCGTCCAGCGCGGGGTTCGGCAGCAGCTGGCCGATGCCGCCCGCGGTCGTCCCGGCGGCGGTGGTGCAGATGAGCGCGACGCCCGCGACCCGCTGCCGGAACAGCCCCTGGTACGCGGCCGCGGTGGCGAGCACCGCCATGCCGCCGAGCGAGTGCCCGACCAGCACCACCGGGCCGCGCGGGGCCCGCGCCTCGATCACGGCGGCCAGGTCGGCGGCGAGCTGGCCCACCGTGCAGTTCGCCGCCTCCGGCACGCCGGACTCGCCGTGGCCGCGCTGGTCGTAGAAGACCAGCCGGGCCCGGTCGCCCCAGAGCCCGGGCAGGTCGCGGCGCTGGAAGTGGTACGAGGTCATGTCGTTGCAGAAGCCGTGCACGAAGACGACGGTCACCGCGGCGTCGGCCGGGCCGTGCTCGCGGACCGCGAGCGGCACGCCGTCGGTGGCGTGCACCACGGCGGCGCGGTCCCGGCCGAGCAGCCCGAAGTCCTCGTCCCGGTACTCGTCGGCGCGCGCCGGCCAGAGCACCCGGGAACCCATGCGCCGCAGCACGTGTGCGACGGCGAGCGCGCTCACGGCGACCGCGGTCGCCGCGCCGCCCTGCACGATCCGCTTCATCCGTCCTCCTGTGTCCGTGCGGGCGACCCGCACCCGGCGGGCGGCGCCGAGGTTCTCGCTCACCCGCCCTCCTCCGTGAACGTGCGCCGCACCCGGCCGCGCGGGGAGCACACCACCTCATAGTGGATGGTTCCGAGCAGATCCGCCCACTCCTGGGCGCCCGGCACGCCGGGGCCCGCCCCGAAGAGCACGGCATCGTCGCCCGGCCGCACCCCCGCGGCGTTCGCGCCCAGATCGACCACCAGCTGATCCATGCACACCCGCCCGACATTGGGATGCCGTGCCCCGCCGACGAAGACGTCGATGCGGCCGCCGAGCGTTCGGAACACACCATCGGCGTACCCGACCGGGATCAGCGCAACCGTGGTGTCCCGCGGTGCGACCCATTCGTGGCCGTAGGAGACACCCTCGCCCGCCGCCACCGCCTTCACCAGCGCCACCCTGGCGCGGAAGGTCATGGCCGGGCGCAGCCCGAAGTCACCGACCTGCGGCGCCGGGTTCAGCCCGTACACCGCGATGCCGGGGCGGACCAGATCGAAGGCGAGGTCGGGCCTGGTCAGGGTGGCCGCGGAGTTGGCGAGGTGCAGAACGTCGGGCTGCAGGCCGTGCTCCTTCGCCAGCGCGACCGCCGCGAGGAAGCGGTCGCGCTGCACGTCGAGGAAGGGGTGGCCGGGCTCGTCGGCGTGCGCGAGGTGCGAGAAGATCGCGCGCAGCCGCACCACCCCCTCGTCGACCAGCGGGCGCAGCGCGGTCAGCACGCCGGGGTACTCGGCGGCGGCGATGCCGTTGCGGTTCAGGCCGGTGTCCACCTTGAGGCTCAGCACCGCGGCGCAGCCGGTGGCGCGGGCGGCGGCGGCCACCGCCTCGAGCTGGGCGAGCGTGGAGACACCGATCTCCACGTCGGCGCGGACGGCGGCGGCGAAGTCGGCGTCGGCGTCGTTGAGCCAGCACAGCACCGGCGCGGTGATCCCGGCCGCGCGCAGCGCCACCGCCTCGGCCACCGTGGTCACCCCGAGTTCGCGGGCGCCGGCCGCCAGCGCGGCGCGGCCGACCTCGACCGCGCCGTGGTTGTAGCCGTCCGCCTTGACCACGACCATCAGCGCCGCGGTGCCCGCGTGTTCGCGCAGGATCCGCACATTGTGCGCGATGGCGCCCAGGTCGACGACGGTCTCCGCTTGCGCATGCACGATCCCCGATCCTGCCACTGTGATCGGGGGCACCGGCGCTCGCGGCCGCTCCGGCGTGCCTTCGATCACCCGCTCGCGGCGGTGGCGCGGAGGGTGGCGATGGCGGGGCGGAGGTGGTCGAGGAGCGGGGTCGCCGAAATGGGTGCGCCCGCAGGGGCGTTCGCGGGTGGCCCGGAGGCGCCGGTGGCCGCGGGGCCGCTGACGCCGCCGGCGAGCGGACCGGCAGGCACGTCGGCGGCACCTTCGACCGAGACGGTGAGGCCGCCCGGCGTTGCGGCGGGGCGGGCGGCGGCAGCGGGCTCGGCGGCGGGCGGGATGACCGATGCGGCGGCCAGGTTGGCGGCGAGGGCGTGCGCGCGGGCGGCGGCCGCGGCGGCCCATGCCGGGTCGTGACCGGCGGCGAGGAGGGCGCCGATGATGCCGGAGAGGATGTCGCCCGCGCCCGCGGTGGCGGCCCAGGAGCCGCCCGCCTCGTTGACCAGGACGGTGCCGTCGGGGGCGGCGACGATCGTCGCGCGACCCTTGAGCAGCACCGTGACCTGCCAGGAGCGAGCCAGGTCGCGGACGGCGGCGACCCGGTCGGCGCCGACCGGGTGCCCGGTGAGCCGGGCGAACTCGCCCGCGTGCGGGGTGAGGACCGTCGGGGCCGTGCGGTCGCGCAGCGGGGCTCGGTCGGCGGCGAGGAGGGTGAGGGCATCGGCGTCGACGACCACCGGGAGGTCGGTGGCGAGCACCGTGCGCAGCCGTTCGGCGGCGGCCGCGTCGGTGCCCGCGCCCGGGCCGATCACCCAGGACTGCACCCGGCCCGCGTTCGCCGGATCGTCGGTGGCGATGACCTCGGGAAAGCGGGCGAGCACCGCGTCGGCGCCGGTGCCCGCGTACCGCACCAGGCCGGAGGTCGCGGCCACCGCGCCGCCTGCGCACAGCACCGCGGCGCCCGGGTACCGCGCGCTGCCCGCCGCGATCCCGGTCGCCCCCTGGCTGTACTTGTCGTCCGCTGCGCCTGGCACCGGCCAGCGGGCGCCGATCTCCGCCGGTTCCAGCGCCGCGAATTCCGGGGCGGGCAGCCGCAATCCGATATCGACCAGCTCGATCCGGCCGCAGTGCGGCGCCGCCAGCGCGTGCACCGGCTTGCGCGCCCCGAAGGCGACGGTCACCGCCGCGCGCACGCCGGGCCCGTCGACCGCGCCGGTGTCCGGGTCGACGCCGCTGGGCAGGTCGGCGGCGATGATCGGGGCTCGGACGGCCGCGACGAGCGCCGCCGCGTCCGGGCGCAGGGATCCGCGCCCGGAGATGCCGACGATGCCGTCGAGTACCAGGTCGGCGTCGAGCGCCGCGATCGACGCCTGCTGGGGCGGCACCGCGCGGCCCGCGTTCAGCACCCGGCCCCGCGCCGCGCGCAGCGCGGCGAGCCCGGCGGCGTGCGCCCGCTTCGGGCTCAGCAGCAGCGCGGTGACCGCGACCCCCCGGCGACGCAACGCGGCGCCCGCCCAGAGCGCATCGCCGCCGTTGTCACCGGAGCCGACCAGCAGCGTCACCCGCCGCCCCGCCACCCCGCCGGTGCGCTCCGCCAGCTCGCGCGCCACCACGGTGGCGAGGCCGTACGCCGCGCGGCGCATCGGCACTCCGTCCGCCACCCGGGTGAACAGCTCGGCTTCGGCTGCCCGCACCTGGTCCGCCGTGTAGTACCCCCGACGGGAGAACGCCATGTCCCCTCCTGCGCTGCCTCGACTGCCCGTACATGGTCCGGCGCGAGCATCGCACAGTGCCCGCGCGCCGGGTGCGGCCGGTGAGCCCGCCGCGCGCCGCCGACTACGCTTGGCGATCATGCCGCTCCCCCGCCGCCGCGTCCGTACCGCCCTCGCAGCCCTCGCCGTCCTGGCCTGCACCACAGCCTGCGGCACCGACGACTCCCCGGCCGCGACCCCGGCGAGCGGCACCTCCGCACAGCCGGGCGGCGCCACGACCGCGCCTCAGGCCGCCGAGCCGAGCACGGTCACCGTGCGCGTGGACGACATGACCTTCTCCCCCTCCGAGCTCCGCGTCTCGGTCGGCGATACCGTGACCTGGGAATTCGCCGACAGCGCGGCGCACTCCGTGCAGGGCATCGGCGACCGGGCCATGGGTATCAACAGCCCGATCCTGAACGAGGGCTCCTGGAGCTACACCTTCATCGCGCCCGGCAACTACCGCTACCTGTGCTCGCTGCACCCGGAGATGCGCGGCACCGTCGTCGTGGCGTGAGGGGCGGGCCGAAGCCCGCCCCGCTCACTCGACCGTCACCGATTTGGCCAGGTTGCGCGGCTTGTCCACGTCGTACCCCCGCGCCTGCGCCACCTCGGCGGCGAAGATCTGCAGCGGCACCGTGGAGAGCAGCGGCTGGAAGAGCGTCGGCGCTGTCGGGATCTCGATGAGGTCGTCGGCGAACGGCCGCACCGTGTCGTCGCCCTCCTCCGCGATCACGATGGTGCGCGCGCCGCGTGCCTGGATCTCCCGGATATTGCTGAGCAGCTTGGAGTGCAGCACCGCTCGCCCCTTGGGCGAGGGCATGACCACGATCACCGGCAGCCCCTGCTCGATGAGCGCGATCGGCCCGTGCTTGAGCTCACCGGCGGCGAACCCCTCCGCGTGCATGTACGCGAGTTCCTTGAGCTTGAGCGCGCCCTCCAGCGCCACCGGGTACCCGACGTGCCTGCCGAGGAAGAGCACCGTCGGCACCTGCGCCAGCTCGCGCGCGATGGCCCGCACCTGCGGCGCCGTCTCCAGGACCCGGGAGACCAGCTTCGGCATCCCCTCCAGCTCGGCGAACTCGCGGGCTACCTCGTCCGGGTACTTGGTGCCGCGCGCCTGCGCGATCGCCAGCCCGACCAGGTAGTTCGCCGTCACCTGGGCGAGGAACGCCTTGGTGGAGGCGACGCCGATCTCCGGCCCCGCCCTCGTGTAGAGCACCGCGTCGGACTCGCGCGGGATCTGCGCGCCATTGGTATTGCAGATGGCGAGCACCCGCGCCTTCTGCTCCTTGGCGTGCCGCACCGCCTCCAGCGTGTCCGCGGTCTCGCCGGACTGCGAGATGGCGACGACCAGGGTGGAGCGGTCCAGCACCGGGTCGCGGTAGCGGAACTCGCTGGCCAGCTCGACCTCGACCGGCAGCCGGGTCCAGTGCTCGATGGCGTACTTGGCCAGCAGCCCGGAGTGGTAGGCGCTGCCGCAGGCCACCACGAAGACCTTGTCGAAGTCGCGCAGCTCCTGGTCGGCGAGGCGCTGCTCGTCGAGCACGATCCGGCCGCCCGACTCGTCCAGGGTGAAGTGCCCCATGAGCGTGTCGGCGACCGCGCCCGGCTGCTCCTCGATCTCCTTGAGCATGAAGTAGTCGTGACCGCCCTTCTCGGCGGCGGCCAGGTCCCAGTCGATGGTGAAGGGGCGGGTCCGCTGCCCCGCGTCGGCGCCGGCGAAGTCGGTGACCCGGTAGCTGTCGGCGGTGATCACCACGGCCTGGTCCTGACCGAGCTCGACCGCCTCCCTGGTGTGCTCGATGAACGCGGTGACATCCGAGGCGATGAACATCTCGCCCTTCCCGACACCGACCACCAGCGGGGTCGAGCGGCGCGCCGCGATGATCGTGCCCGGGTGCGTGGCGTGCGTGAAGACCAGCGTGAAGGCGCCCTCCAGGCGGCGCACCACGGCCAGCGCGCTCGCCTCGAAGTCGCCCGCGGTGGGGCCGTCCGCGTAGGCCCGCGCGACCAGGTGCACCGCCACCTCGGTGTCGGTGTCGCTGCTCAGCTCCACGCCGGAGTCCTCCAGCTCGCGGCGGAGCGGCGCGAAGTTCTCGATGATGCCGTTGTGCACCACCGCGACCGTGCCGGTGCCGTCCCGGTGCGGGTGCGCGTTGCGGTCGGTCGGCGCGCCGTGCGTCGCCCAGCGGGTGTGCCCCATGCCGGTGGTGCCTGCGAACCGGCCCGCCCCCGCCTCGGCCAGCTCGGCCTCCAGATTGGCGAGCCTGCCCGCCTTGCGCTCCACCGCGAGCGCGCCCGCGCCGTCCAGAATCGCCACGCCCGCCGAGTCGTAGCCGCGATACTCCATGCGGCGCAACGCGTCGACGACGACGCCGAGCGCATCCCGGTACCCGACGTACCCCACGATTCCGCACATGGCTCCCCACAGTACTTATCGGCTACCGTTCACGTCGTGTCGGCGTCTGTGAAATCACTCGTGACCACCCTGACCAGCCGCGGCCCGCACCGGGTGCTCCGCGGCAACCTCGCGGTGGCCGGGCTGCCCGGCGTCGTCTTCACCCCCGAGAGCGGCACCAACCTGCCCGCCGTCGCCTTCGGGCACGCCTGGCTCACCAGGGCCGGGAACTACCGCGAGCTGCTGCAGCACCTCGCCTCCTGGGGCATCGTCGCCGCCGCGCCGGACACCGAGCGCGGGCCCATCCCCTCGCACCTCGGGCTCGCCACCGACCTGCTGACCACGCTCGACATCTGCACCGGCGTCCGGCTCGGCAACGGCTCGATCAGCGTGCACCCCGACAAGCTCGCGCTCGCCGGGCACGGCATGGGCGCGGGCGCCGCCGCCATCGCCGCCGCGCAGCGGCGGGTGGCCGCGTACGCCGCGCTCTTCCCCGCGCCGACCGCGCCCGCCGCCGAGGAGCTGGCGCCCGGGCTCGACATCCCCGCCTTCGTGCTCGGCGGCGAGGTGGACGCCAAGTCGGTGAGCTCCGACGCGCTGCCGCTGGCCGAGGCGTGGGGCGGGCCGCTGGTGCTGCGCACCCTGGACGGCGCCTCGCACAACGGCCTCATCGAGGGGCGGCGCTCGCTCGCCGCGCTCGGCGCCGGCAAGTTCGAGGCGAAGAACGCGCGGGCCACCCGCGCGCTGCTCACCGGGTACCTGCTGCACACGCTGCTCGGCGACAAGACCTACGCCGCCTTCGCCGACCCCGAGGCGGAGATTCCGCGGACCACCGCGGTCGACCCGCACGCGCCGGTCGAGCCGGACAGCGGCAAGGGGAAGATCGGGCTGCGTCAGATCAGCCAGCTGGTGCGCCGGTAGTACTCGCCCTCCTCGTCGTCCTGGTCGCTCGGCCGAGCGACGCTCTGCGCCCTTCGGGCGGCGATGGAGCGCGCGATCGCATCGCGGCGCTCCTGCAGTTCTTCCCGGCGCCGCTCCTGTTCGCCCTGCTCCCGCGCGGTGATCACCGGTAGTGGCGCGGTGCCCGCATCCGCGTCGTCCGGGCCAGGGGCGCGCCAGAGGGGGCGGGTGTTCTCGTCCGGGTCCGGGGCGGCGTGCCTGCCCCCGGATTCCGGTGTCGTGCCCGGCTGCCCCGTGCCGGGAACGTGCGGCCCCGGAGGCGGACCGAGGGATCCCGGGGGCTGCCGGTACGGGTCACCGAGGCTCGCGGCTTCCGGCGGGGGCTCACCCGGTGCCTGGTCGAGCTCCGATTCGCCGCGCGGCCGGTGCCTGCGCTCCAGGGCTTCGACGGCCCGGGCGGAGCGGGTGGCCAGGTCGGTGGCGGTGCGGGCGGTGGCGGCATTGGCGGCGGTGAGTTCGTCGAGCACGGCGGCGGCTCGACGGGTGGATTCGGCGGCGATGCGGTCGAGGTCGGGGCCGGGGGTCATGGGGATTCACCTTCCTTGGCCGGTGCGCCTGGCTCGTCCTTGGTCGGGTCGTCGGGGGTGGGGTCGGCCGGGGCTTCGATACGGCGGTCCATAGGGCCCGCGCAGCGGAGGGCGGGGCGGTGGCCGGAGACATTGCGGAGGGCGGCGGACCAGCGGTGGGTGCCCCCGGGGCGGTGGTTCACAGCGGGCCCGCTTCCGAGAGCTGGGCACCGCTGTCCGGGGCAGGGGGGTCGGCCGGGGCGCTGTCCGGGAATGCCTGCGGGCGGTGTTCGCCGTCCTCCCCGCGGCGCGGGGTGGACGGGGTACCGGTGCCCGGGGTGTTCGACGGAGCGGGGTCGCCCGGCGCCGGGTTCGCTGGGCCCGGGTCTGCCGGAATGGGACCGCCCGGAGCCGGGTCTGCCGGAGTGGGACCGCCCGGAGCCGGGTCTGCCGGATTGGGATCGCCCGGATCCGGGTTCGGCGGGGGCGGATCGGCCGGAGCCGGGGGCGGTGGCGTCCCGTCGGTATCCGCTTCCGGGGAGGCGGCCGTGTCGTCGTGCGGAGCCGGGTCACCGGAGCTGTCCGGCGCGGGCTCGGACTGCGAGTCGTCCGGAGTTTCCTTCTCGGGGTCGATCTTCGCGCCGGTCTCCGGGGCGACCTGGACCAGAACGGGCTGACCGTTTTCGTCGGTCTCCAACCGATACTCGGCGCTCGAACCGCCCGGCTCGGTGAGGGTCAGCGTGAGCCGTCCGTCCGCGCCGAGCGTGACCTCGGCGTGCCGGTCGCCCAGCGGGAAGCCGGCGAGGACCCGGTCGTCCGGGTGGCCGTCGCCGTCCGCGTCGACCGGCTCGAACGCCTGCTGTACCCGTTCGAGGGCGTCATCGATGCCGGCTGTGACCGAATCGGTCAAGGCGCTGAGGCCGGTGCCGAGGGATTGCGCCACGCTCTGCGCGATGGGGGTCAGCGTCTGGGCCGCCGAGTTCAGCGTGCTGAGCCCCTCCAGAGCGGTGACGGCGGGCGAGGTGACCGAGGGCGTGGTCGACGGTGTGGTCGTCGCGGGCGACGTCGGACTCGTCGTGGGCGACGTCGGACTCGTCGCGGGCGACTGTGTTGTCGTCGCCGGTGAGGTCGCTTCGGCCGGTGACGACGTCGTCGTCGGCGTGGACGCCGTCGTCGTCGACGTCGGCGGCGTCGCAGAAGGAGTCGCCGCGGGCGTAGTCGACGCAGGCGCCGTCCCGACCGGCTCGGCGCTCGCGGGCACCGTCCCGACCGGCACCCCGCTCGGCGTCTCGGAGGCCGTACCTCCCGCCCGGGCATACTCCTCCCCCGACAACCCCCCGAACGCCCGGGCAACCTCCTCGTACAACCCCCGGACCCCATCATCGGCAACCGCACAGATCTCGCCGAACCACCGAACCTTCCGCTCGTAGTCCGGCACGAACAATTCGTCCAGCCACCCCCGGCACCGCTGCGAGATCACATCCTGATACGGCGACCACGGACTCTGCACGCCCCCCTCGCCGTACACGAACTCCTGCCAGACCCCGAGCCGCATGTCCGGAAACAACGCCTGCGCCCGGCTCGCCGCGGACCCGGCACTCAGCGTGTGCGTCCACCCGAACCCATCGGCCCCGTCGATGATGAAATCGACGTCCTCCGGCGTCTTCCCATCGATCGACAGCTCGGTGCCGTTCTCCAGAATCTGCTGCACGATCTCGGCTTTGCCGCGAACCGCCACCCGCAATGCCTCCGGCAGGCGATCGAACCCGGCGGAGATCTCGGCCAGAGCGGCGATATCGACCTCGGCGACGGCGAGCTGCCGATTCAGCAGCGAGATGGCGGCGGTCGCCGCGGCCCCCTGCCACACCCCGGCGATGCCGCGCGTGCTGTCCGCTTGCGCCTGGTACTGCTCGCGCAGCACGGCGAGCACCTCGCGCAGCGCCTCCCCGGTGGCCCGAATCCGCTCCTCGGACAACCCGTTCTGCTCGTAGAAGCGGCGATGCAGGGTGGCGTAGTCGCCGTGCTCCGGCACCGTCTTCGCCCAGCGCTGATAGCGCGGCCCGAAGTGCTCGAAGTACAGCAGACTCCGCGAACCCAGCTCCAGCAGCTGGGCGACGGTGGCCCCGGACGGCACGGTGAACGTCATCTCACTGCTCGCCCGCCGCGAAGCGATCGGCCGCACCCTGCCGATTCACCGACACCGCCACGGATTCGGCGGCCGAGACCGTCGCCCCGGACCACCCCGCGATCCGCGCCCCCAACGCCTCCAGCCCGGCCCGGAGCGCGGCCCCCTCGACCGGATAGTGCGAACCGACCTCCCCCGCCCCGATCAGGTTCTCCGCCACCACCTGTGCGGAACCCCCGACGACACCCCCCGACTCCAGCAGTTCGCTCGCCAGCCGCCCCAGTTCGCCGGTGTTCACCCCGACGTTCTCGCTGCTCATCGCTGCGCCCCCTCCCCTCCTGCTCGCCCGATCGGTGTGCGGCGGCGCGGAACCCGCCTCACCCTCCTTCGACGCGGCCGGGGTGCTCGCGGTTCCGCCGGATCAGCCGAGCCTGCCCTGATCGGTGCGCACCCACTCCGAGGTGCCGTCCGGATGGTGGTGGAACTCCCAGGCGGCGTAGTCGCCGTCCTTCTCCACCACGGTCAGGTGGTCGGCGAGGCCGTCGCGGTCGGTGTCGGTCCACACCCGCAGGCCGTGCTCGTCGGATTCGGTGATCGAGTCGAGCGCGCCGTCGCCGTCGATGTCCTGGGTGGGGTGCACCAGCCCGACCTCGCCGAGATCGTGCAGCGCCGAGGCGGCGTCCACGTCGGGGAGGTCCATCCCGGGGAACTCGGGCGAATTGACCACGGCTCCTCCTGCAAGGCCGATCGGCGGGTGTGGCCTCCATCCTGTCACCCGCCGATCCGGAGCGCAGCCCCGGTCGCGCTCAGTACTTCGGCATCAGCAGCCAGAGCGCCGCGTACACCAGGAACTGCGGGCCGGGCAGCAGGCAGGAGAGCACGAACGCGATGCGAACGACGGTCGGGTTCCAGCCGAAGTAGCGGGCGATGCCGCCGCAGACCCCGGCGATCACCTGGTTGTCGGCGGTGCGGGTGAAGCGGCGGGCGGGGGTGGTGGTCATTGGTCATCTCCTCCTCGTGACGATTTCCACTCTGCGCGAGCGGCGTTCGCGCCGCATCGGTCGCGGTACCCATATCGACCCCCATTCCGCCCGGCCCGGTCTCGGGGTCGGACCCGGACACGGCAGACTCGTGCGGGTGAGCACCACCCTGCACGCCCGCGGTCTCGCTGCCGGGCACGCCGAACGCACCCTCTTCGACGACCTCGACCTCACGCTGGCCGAGGGCGATGTGATCGGCCTGGTCGGGGCGAACGGCGCGGGCAAGTCGACGCTGCTGCGGCTGCTGGCGGGCGCCCCCGCCGCCGGGATCACGCTGAGCCCGCCGGACGCCACCGTCGGCCACCTCGCGCAGGAGCCGGAGCGGGTGCCCGGCGAGACGGTGCTGGAGTTCCTGGCCCGGCGCACCGGGGTGGCCGAGGCACAGCGCGCCATGGACGCCGCCGCCGAGCGGCTCGCCGACGGCGGCGCCGACGACTACACCCCCGCCCTGGAGCGCTGGCTCGCGCTCGGCGGCGCCGACCTGGAGCAGCGCGCCGCCGAGGTCGCCGCCGCGGTCGGGCTGGACAGCACCCTGCCGCAGGGCGTCGGCACCCCCATGACCGCGCTCTCCGGCGGCCAGGCCGCCCGCGCCGGGCTGGCCTCGGTGCTGCTCTCCCGCTACGACGTGCTGCTGCTGGACGAGCCGACCAACGACCTGGACCTGGACGGCCTGGCCCGGCTGGAGCGCTTCGTGCTCGGCGTGCGGGTGCCGATGATGGTGGTCAGCCACGACCGGGAGTTCCTGGCCCGCACGGTGAACGGCATCCTGGAGCTGGACCTGGCGCAGCAGCAGGTCGCCTACTACGACGGCGGGTACGAGTCCTACCTGGCCGAGCGGGCAGTGGCGCGCAGACACGCGCGCGAGGCCTACGAGGAGTTCGCCGACACCAAGGCGGGGCTGGAGGCGCGCGCGCAGATGCAGCGCAACTGGCTGGAGCACGGCGTGCGCAATGCCAGGCGCAAGGGCAAGACCGACTCGGACAAGGCCGGGCGCAAGATGCGCGCCGAGTCCACCGAGAAGCAGGCCGCCAAGGCCCGCCAGACGCAGCGCCGGATCGAGCGGCTGGAGGTGGTCGAGGAGCCGCGCAAGGAGTGGGAGCTGCGGATGGAGATCGCGGCGGCCCCGCGCAGCGGCTCGGTGGTCGCCACGCTCTCCGAGGCGGTGGTGCGGCGTGGCGGCTTCACCCTCGGCCCGATCAGCACCCAGGTGAACTGGGCCGATCGGATCGTGCTGACCGGCGAGAACGGCGCGGGCAAGTCCACCCTGCTCGGGCTGCTGCTCGGCCGTATCGCGCCGGACAGCGGCAGCGCGAGCACCGGCTCCGGCGTGCTGGTCGGCGAGGTGGATCAGGCGCGCGGGCTCTTCCGGGCCGACGACACCCTGGCCGCCACCTTCGGCGCGGCGGTCCCCGACCTGCCGGAAGCCGAGGTGCGGACGCTACTGGCCAAATTCGGGCTGCGCGGCCCGCACGTGCTGCGACCGTGTGCAACGCTCTCCCCCGGCGAGCGGACCAGGGCGGCGCTGGCGCTGCTACAGGCCCGGGGGGTGAACCTGCTCGTCCTGGACGAGCCGACGAACCATCTCGACCTGCCCGCCATCGAACAGCTGGAGCAGGCCGTCGATTCCTTCGACGGCACGCTGCTGCTGGTCACGCACGACCGGCGCATGCTCGACTCGGTGCGCGCCACCCGCCGCTGGCACCTGGCCGACGGCCGGCTCACGGAGGAGTGACCGCCGCGCGCGGCGCCCGGCTAGACCGAGCCGACCAGCCGCGCCAGGTCGTCGGCGAGCTGGCGCGCGCGGGCCGGGTCGGTGGCCTCCACCATGACCCGAACCAGCTCCTCGGTGCCGCTCGGGCGCAGCAGCACCCGGCCGCTGTCGCCGAGCGCGCGCTCCGCCTCGGCCACCGCCTCGCGCACCGCGGGCGCCGCGGCCACCAGCGACTTGTCGCTCACCGGGACGTTCACCAGCACCTGCGGCACCGTGCTGAGCACGCTCGCCAGCTCGGCGATGCTCCGGCCGGTCGCGGCCATCCGCGCCATCAGGTGCAGCCCGGTGAGCACGCCGTCGCCGGTGGTGCCGTGCGCGGGCAGGATGACGTGCCCGGACTGCTCGCCGCCCAGGCTGAACCCGCCCCGGCGCAGCTCCTCGAGCACGTAGCGGTCGCCGACCCCGGTGGTGCGCAGCGCGATGCCCGCCTCGCGCATGGCGATGTGCAGCCCGAGGTTGCTCATGACCGTGGCGACCAGGGTCTCCTCGGCCAGCTCGCCGCGCTCGCGCATGGCGATGGCGAGCACCGCGAGGATGGCGTCGCCGTCGACGACGGCGCCGGTGGCGTCCACCGCGAGGCAGCGGTCGGCGTCGCCGTCGAGCGCGAGGCCGAGGTCGGCGCCGTACTCGAGCACCGCGGCCTGCACCGGGCCGAGGTGGGTGGAGCCGCAGCGGTCGTTGATGTTCAGCCCGTCCGGCTCGGCGTTGATGGCGATCACGGTGGCGCCCGCCGCCCGGTACACCGCGGGGGCGACCTCGGAGGCGGCGCCGTTGGCGCAGTCCACCACGACGGTGAGTCCGGCGAGCTCCTCGCCGATGGTCGCGACCAGGTGCTCGACGTAGCGCTCGTGCGTCCCGGCCAGCGAGTACTCGGCAGGCACATCCGGCCCGGCGGCGGCGGAGGCGCTCCGCACCCGGCCGAGCCCGGCGCCGGTCGGCCGCTGCGGGGTGTTCGCCCTGATCAGGGCCTCGATCCGGTCCTCGATCGCGTCGTCGAGCTTGTGCCCGCCCGCCGCGAAGATCTTGATGCCGTTGTCCGGCATGGGGTTGTGCGAGGCCGAGATCATCACGCCGAGGCAGGCGTCGTAGAGCCCGGTCAGGTAGGCGACGGCGGGCGTCGGCAGCACGCCGACCGAGAGCACGTCCACCCCCGCGGCGGTGAGCCCGGCGGTGACGGCGGCCTCCAGCATCTCGCCGCTGGCCCTCGGATCGCGGCCGATCACCGCGAGCGGGCGGGATTTGCCCCGGCCGAGCACCTCGGCGGCCGCCCCGGCGACCTGCAGTGCCAGTTCCGGGCTCAACGAGCCGTTGGCGAGCCCGCGAATGCCGTCGGTGCCGAACAAACGTGCCATTACCTTGCCCCTGAGATTGCTACAGCCTGGAGAAAGTTCCGCGTACACCACGAGAGCAGGCCACCGGCGGCGCCGGGGGCCTGCTCTCGGACGATCCGATGGATCAGCGCTTCGAGTACTGAGGCGCCTTGCGGGCCTTCTTCAGACCGTACTTCTTGCGCTCGGTGGCGCGCGGGTCACGGGTGAGGAAGCCGGCCCGCTTGAGCGCGGGGCGGTCGTCCGGGGTGACCTCGATCAGGGCCCGCGCGATGGCGAGCCGCAGCGCGCCTGCCTGGCCGGAGGGGCCGCCGCCGACGAGCCGGGCGTACACGTCGAACGACTCGGTGCGCTCGACGGTGACCAGCGGGGACTTCACCAGCTGCTGGTGCACCTTGTTCGGGAAGTAGTCCTCGATGGTGCGGCCGTTCAGCACGAAGTTGCCGGAGCCGGGCACCAGGCGGACGCGGACCACGGCCTCCTTGCGGCGGCCGACGGTCTGCACCGGGCGGTCGATGAGAACCGGGGCCTCGTAGCTCTCGTCGGACTCGACCTCGTAGCCGTAGTCCTCGGTCACCACCTCGGCGTTGGGATCCTCCGAGGTGTACTCGGTGAGCTCCGTCTCCTCGGCGAGGACGGCGTCGTTTTCGGGAGCGGTCACTGGGCCACCTGCTTGATCTCGAACGGGACGGGCTGCTGCGCGGCGTGCGGATGAGTCGGGCCCGCGTACACCTTGAGCTTGCCCGCGATCGCGTTGCCGAGCTTGTTCTTGGGGATCATCCCCTTGATCGCCTTCTCCACGACCCGGTCGGGGCGGGTCTCCATGACCTGACCGACAGAGCGCGACTTGAGGCCGCCCGGGTGGCCGGAGTGGTGGTGGATCATCTTGTCCTGCCGCTTGTTCCCGCTGAGCGAGATCTTGTCGGCGTTGATGATGATGACGAAGTCGCCACCATCGACGTTCGGCGCGTAGGTCGGCTTGTTCTTGCCCCGCAGCAGCGTCGCTGCCTGCACGGCAAGGCGGCCGAGTACGACGTCGGTGGCGTCGATGACGTACCACGTGCGTGTGACGTCACCAGCCTTGGGGCTGTACGTAGGCACAGTGCATCCCTGTCTGTCGTCGGTGTTGCCGGCCGAAGCGCGTGGCCGAGGGGTTCCCGGCGGCCGGTGGAGACCCGGGCCTCGAGCGCATCCGGGAAACCCCGGATGTCCACACGCCAGCAAGCCACGATACCAGCCGCCGGTGCGGCCACCGAATCGGCTCAGATGGCGATCGGCGGGCCCGGATCGCGGGCGCCCGGCGGGCCGGGGATGAGGTAGCGCAGGGTGTCGACGCCCGGCGCCGTGCAGTCCGGCTCGGGGTCGCGCGCCGGAGCGTCGCGGCCGGGCCGGAACCACAGCTCGGCGCGGACCGAGGCGATGCCGTCGCGGTGCCCGTCGGCGATCCGCGGGGTCACCGCGCAGGAGACCGCCGCGCCGAACCCGGCGGGCGACAACACGCCAGCGACCGGCGCGGCACCGGGCACGACCGGCGCGGCGCCGCCACCGGCCGCCACGAATCCGGTACCCGGCGCGATCACGCCATCGGCCGCCGCGAACCCCGCCCCCGATCCGACCGCGCCACCGGCCGCAGCGGGGGCGGCGATGGCGGGCGCCGCGGGCTCGGCCGCGGTGCCGTGCCCGTCGCCGGGCAGCGCGACCACCGCGAGCGCCATCGCGCCCGCGACCGCGGGCGCGCCGAAGAAGTTGTCCCGCATCCGGTTCCACAGCCCGCCCTTGGCGGACCCCGCGGGCGGCTCCGGCTCGTCCCGCTGCACCGCGCTGCTCCAGGCCGCCGCCTCCGGCTGCTCGGCGGCGGGCTGCTCGCCGCGCTCGGCGTGCCTGCCGCCCTGCTCCGGCTCGCCGGACCCGTCCTCGGAGACCAGCAGGTGCGCGGCGCCGAGCACCAGCGCGTGGATCGGGTGGTCGGCCACCCGGAAGCGCTGCCCGAGGTGGTTGCGGAAGGCGAAGCGCAGCGGCTCGTTGTCGTAGACATTGCCCGCGAGCAGGATGGTCGAGGTGTCCGCGCCGATCGAGCGGGCCGCGGCCATGACCTCGATCACCACGTCGTCGGCGGCGCGCGCCTCGCGCAGCGCGGCCGGGTCGAAGTGCACGTCCACCGATTCGGTCGGCTGCTCGTCGTCGCCGTGCACCGCGACGACGAGCACGGTCCGGCCGTCGCAGTAGACGCCGGTGGCGCCGACCCCGTTCGGGTCGTGCTCGTCCGGCGGGCTCACCAGGTTCAGCGCGCGCACGTAGCCGGAGAGCGCGACGCTCTCCGGCAGCGGCTCCACCTCCACGTCGAGCTGCTCGACCAGCTCGGCGTAGAGCTCGACCTTCTCCTCCGGCCAGTCGTCCGGGTACGGCATGGCGACCACGTCCGGCTTGCCGCGCAGGTAGCTGCCGATCGAGGCGAGCGGGTTGTAGAGCCGCGCCCGGAACACCATCGCCGCGGGCCAGGTGGCGCCCGCCACCACGATCTGCGGGTGGCCGAGGATGTCCCGCACGTCGGCGATGGCCATGCCGAGGTCGGGCCGCAGCCGGTCGACACCGGCGGTGTGCAGCCTGCCCGACGAGTCCGCCAGCAGATAGGCGGGCGTCGAGTACGAACCCTCCACTTTCACCGGGCGGATCGGTGTCTCACCGCCGCCTGCGGCGACGGACACCACATCCCAGCCGAGATGTACCGCCCCAACTCGCACCGTCACAGGCATAAGTGTGCCTGGTGCCCGCAAACCCCGCTCGGCGCACTCACGCCGACGACTTCTTCAACCGCAGCCTGCGCTGGGTGACCAGCGCGAGGACCAGCGTGAGCAGCAGCACCATGCCGATGTCCAGTGCCCAGATGCCGGGTTCGTGGTTCCACAGCCCGTCCGGCTGCGCGCTCAGGAAGATCGAGCGGATGTCCACCGTCGAGGCGCCCGCCGCATACCCCCAGCGGGACGGGAAGAGCCAGGAGACCTGCTCCAGCACCACCCGGTCGGTGACCGGGATGAGCCCGCCCGCCATCACCAGCTGGGCCATGATCGCCACCACCAGCATCGGCATCACCTGCTCGCTGGACTTGGCGAAACTCGACAGCAGCAGCCCGAACACCACGCAGCAGACCGCGGTCACCGCGATGTCGATGTACAGCTCGGCGCTGCCGGAGGCGAGCACCGAGCCCTCGCCGGGCGGGTTCTTGCCCGCCAGCGTGATCCCGACCAGCACCGCCGACTGCAGGAACGCGGTGATGCTGAAGACCGCGATCTTGGCCCACAGGTACGAGCCGGGCAGCAGCCCCACCGCGCGCTCGCGCTGGAAGATGGTGCGCTCGCCGACCAGGTCGCGGATGGTGAGCGTGGAGCCCATGAAGCAGGCGCCGAGAATCAGCACCACCAGCAGCTGCTGCGCCTCGGCCCCGCCGGAGGGGATCAGCGAGCCATCCGGCGCCTGGGTGAGCCCGCCCCTGGTGAAGCCGTTCTTCCCCGGCACGACCAGGGAGAGCGCGCCGAGGATGAAGGGCAGCACCACCAGGAAGGTCAGGTACCCGCGGTCGGCGAAGATCAGCCGGACCTGGCGCCGCGCCACCGTGGAGAACTGCTTGACGCCGCTGGACTGCGGCGGGCTGCCCGCCGAGCCGTAGGGCGGTGGTGGCGGGGGCGGCGGCACGAACGCCTGGCGCGAGCGGTAGGCGGCGAAGGCCTGGTCCGGGTCGGCGGCGACCTTGCCGAAGATCTCGGCCCAGTCGCTGGTGCCGAGCGCGGCGCCGACCCCGGCGGGGTGCCCGCAGAAGGCGGTCTTACCGCCGGGCGCGAGCAGCAGCACCTGGTCGCACATGTCGAGGCAGGCCACCGAGTGGGTGACGACGATCACCACGCGGCCCGCGTCGGCCAGCTCGCGCAGCATGGTCATGACCTGGCGGTCCAGCGCCGGGTCGAGCCCGGAGGTGGGCTCGTCCAGGATCAGCAGCGAGGGGCCGGTGAGCAGCTCGAGCGCCACCGAGGCCCGCTTGCGCTGGCCGCCGGAGAGCCGGTCCACCCTGGTGTCGGCGTGCTCGGTGAGCGAGAGCTCGGCCAGCACGCCGTCGATCACCTGCTGCCGGTCGGCCTTGGTGGTGTCCGACGGCAGCCGGAGCTCGGCGGCGTAGCCGAGCGCCTGCCGCACGGTGAGCTGCCGGTGCAGCACGTCGTCCTGCGGCACCATGCCGATCCGGGAGCGCAGCGCCTCGTACTCGGCGTGCAGGTTGCGGCCCTCGAAGGTGACGACGCCGCCGGACGGCCTGGTACTGCCCGCGATCAGCTTGGAGAGCGTGGACTTGCCCGCGCCGGACGGCCCGATCAGCGCGGTGAGCGTGCCGCTGCCCGCCTGCAGGTTCACGTCGACCAGCAGCTGCTTGTTGTTCTCCACCGTGAAGCCGACGCCGTGCACGTGCAGCCCCTGCTCGGCCACCGGCTTCTGCCGGTGCACCAGCGTGCCCTGCTGCACCTCGAAGTCGATATTGCCGATGGTGACGACGTCGCGCTCGCGCAGCACCGTGCGCTGCTGCCTGCCGCCGTTGACGAAGGTGCCGTTCGAGGAGCCGAGGTCCTCGATGGTCAGCCCCTCGGAGGCGGAGATCAGCCGCGCGTGCCTGCGCGAGGCCAGCGGGTCGTTCACCACGATCTGGTTGTCCGAGGTGCGGCCGATGGTGAGCCCGCCCGGCGGCAGCCGGTCGGCGCGCGCGATCGGCGCGGTGGAGGGCCTGGCTCGGACCGGCGGCAGCGACGAGGAGTCGGCCCTGGTCGTCATATTGACGTTGATCTGCGGCTGCGGCGCCGACTGCTGCTGGAACGGCGCCGACTGCGGCGGCTGCTGCTGGAACGGCCCCGACTGCGGCCGCTGCTGCTGCGGGGGCTGCTGCTGCGGGAACGGCGGGCGCTGCTGCTGCGGCCACTGCGGGGCCGACTGCGGCCGCGCCACCGGGGTGGCGCCGGTCTGCCTCGGCGCGCCGGCCGGGATGAGGTGCAGCAGCGGCCCGCTGATGGCGTCGCCGAGCCGCACCTGGGTGGCCCGGTCGATGGGGACCGGCCTGCTGAGCCGCCGCGCGTCCACGAAAACGCCGTTGGTGCTTCCATTGTCGGCGAGCACCCAGGATCCGCCCTGCCAGGACAGCGTCGCGTGCACCCGGGAGACCAGCGGGCTGTCCACGAAGAGCGTGACTTCCGGCGCCCGGCCAAGGGTGACCTTGTGACTCGGTTCGAAAACGCGTTCGGTTCCCTCATGGCGCACGGTGATGGACTGCGCCCCCGGTGAAGACATGCAGCGGATACTATGCCATCACCCGGACAGCGGAGGGGCGCCCGACGCGCCTTTTGTCCGATCCGGCGACCGACCGCGGGGAACTCAGAACGGCCGACCGAGGGGGATCTTGCCTTGCCGAATCGTCGAGCGACCACCGCTGCCGTGGCCGCCCTGTGTTTCGTGCTGCTGCTGGCCGGATGCACCCGCATGGTCGACGGCCGCGCCGTCTCCATCTACGACGACCCGTTCAAGGTCGCCGGGCTGCCCACCACCAGCGGGCCGAGTGGCCCCCGCGCCGGGGTGCCGGACACCGACCTCACCGCAACCGGAAGCAACGGCGGCGAGATCGACCGGCTCGCGCTGAACGCCGTCGACGACATCCAGACCTACTGGCGGCAGGTGTACCGCTCCGTGTTCGACGGCGAGTTCCAGCCGGTCGAGAAGCTGCTCTCGTGGAGCGCCAAGGCGCCGCGCTCGGAGGCGCCGGAGTTCTGCGAGGACACCACCTACCGCCTGGTGAACGCCGCCTACTGCCGGCTGGACAACTCCATCGGCTGGGATCGCGAGGTGCTGCTGCCGACCATGGCCGACACCTTCGGGCAGATGTCGGTGGTCATGGTGCTGGCGCACGAATACGGCCACGCCATCCAGAACATGGCCAAGATCGTGACCAACCGGGATCCGGTGATCGTCAAGGAGCAGCAGGCCGACTGCTTCGCAGGCGCCTTCATGCGGCACGTGGCCGAGGGCAAGTCGGAGCACTTCACCATCAACACCTCGGACGGGCTGAACTCGGTGCTCGCGGCCACCGTCGCCATCCGCGACTCCGACCCGGACGACCCGGAGAGCGTGCACGGCTCCGCCTTCGAGCGGGTGACGGCGGTGCAGATCGGCTTCACCGACGGCCCGCGCGCCTGCCGCGGCATCGACGAGGAGGAGATCAACCAGCGCCGCGGCGACCTGCCGACCAGCTTCCAGGGGCAGACCGGCGAGTTCGAGATCACCAAGGAATCGCTGATCGAGCTGAGCAAGGCGCTGGCCGCGATCCTGCCGCTGGACGACCGGCCGCGCTACAACTACGGCGGCGCGCAGATCGAGTGCGGGGACGGCGCCACCACCGAGCCGGTCTCCTACTGCCCCACCAGCAATCTGATCGCCACCGACATCCCCAAGCTCTCCGAACGCGGCGCCGTCGGCGACCTGGACGACCCGCTGCCGCTCAAGGTGACCGGCGACTACAACGGCTACGTCGTCTTCATCTCCCGCTACGCGCTCGCCGTGCAGCGCAGCAACGACCAGGACCTGGTCGGCGCCAAGACCGGGCTGCGCGCCGCCTGCCTCTCCGGGGTGGTCACCGGCAAACTCGCCGAATCCGGCCGCCCGGCCAACCAGGGCGATATCCGCCTCGCCGCGGGCGACCTGGACGAAGCGGTCTCCGGCCTCCTCACCGACGGCCTCGCCGCCAGCGATGTCGAGGGAAAGACCGTCCCCAGCGGCTTCGCCCGGGTAGACGCCTTCCGCGCCGGCGTCCTCGGCGGCGAAACCACCTGCACAGCCCGCTACAGCTGAATTGTTCGGCCCGGCTGCGCCGGGCGGGTTCGCGGCCCCGGGGAGTCTCGTCGTTCAGCGCTCGAGACTCGCGCCTGCGGCGCATGCGCTTCGAGCGCTGAACGACGAGACGGGCCGCGAACGGGGCTCGTAAGACTCGCCCCTTCGGGACCTTGCCCCCCAAAGGGGCTCGTAAGACTCGCCCCCTCTGGGGGCCTTAACCGCCGAAGGGGGGTGGGGCGGCTGGTTCGAAGCGAAGCACGCGGTTGCCGATCATTACCTCGGCGCCGGGGACGAGGAGCATGGGCTGGTGCGGGGCGAGGCGGAGCCAGTCGCGGTAGCCGGGCATGCGGGTGCGGGTGCCGTTGGTGGAGCCGAGGTCGAGGACGGCGACGTCCCAGTTGAGCAGGCGGATCTCGGCGTGCGCGCGGGACATTCCGCCCGAGGTGTCCTCCACTTTGAGCGGCACCATTCCGCGGTTCACCGACTCGGAGTGGTCCGGGTCGCGGCCGATCACGGCGTCGGCGGCGAGCAGGTAGGTCATGCCGTCGTCGAGGAGCAGCAGCCCGAGCGGCGGCCGGATCACCTCGATCAGCGGCTGCGTCTGGTCCACCGGCATGCCGCAGACGGTGCAGAAGGCCGAGCGCGGGTCGGTGGGGTGCGCCCGCGCGCACTTGAACCCCATGACCTTGACATTGAGCGGCGCGGCCCGCGCGGTCGCCTCCAGCCTGCGCTGCAGGTCGGGGTCGGGCGGCGGCGCGGGGTTGGTGCCGTGCTCGGTCGGCGCGCGGTGCGGGTCCGGCGGGGCGGTGACGGGGCTCGCGGGCAGCGCGTCGGTGGCCTCGACCTGGTCCAGCAGCGCGGTCGCGGCGGCCTCGGTCTCGTCCCGCTCGAGGGGGCCCGGTTCGGCCCGCTGGGCGGGGCGCGGTTCGGCCCGGCGCGGGGCGCGCTCGATCACCGCGGTCGGCACCGGCGGCGGCTCCGCCCTTCGATGCGCGCCGCTCGAATCACCGCCCGTGCGCGGGGCGACGGCGCGCGCGGTGTCCGACCAGAGGATGGCCCCCGCACCCTGCGCGATCCCCTCCACCAGCCAGCCGATCCCGCGCTCCGCGGGCAGCTCGGGAATCCGGCCGTCCCGGTCGTCGACGAAGAGCGCGACCGCGCGGCCGGGCACCGGGGCCACCCGGTCCACGGTGAACGCCGCGTCGCTGCCGCGCAGGCGCTCGGCCCCGGCATCGCCCGCGAGCACCGCGGTGACCGCGCCGTGCAGGAACACCGCGACCCCGCCGTTCTCCCCCACCGAGAGAATCCCGAAGTCCACCGGCTGCCCCGGGCTGATCCGCTCGGCGTGCTTCATCAGCCAGCGCGTCGCCTCGCGGGCGATCGTCGCGCCCGCGCCCTGCTCCCGCTCGAAGGCCTCCCTGACCAATTCGGCCAGCGACTCCACCGCGGCCGCGGTCGGCGAATCCGGCGTCGGCCTGGTCGGGCCGCGGTGCCGGACCACCACCACCGCCCCTGCGACCCTGGCGACGGCGTGCTGCCCCGCGACCACCTCGACCTGGCGATCCCTCACCGCGACCGGCCGCCACGGAATCGGCCGCCCCTGCGGCGTGAACGCGGAGTGGTCAGCACGCGATCAAGCCTATGGCACCGCGGGTTACGGCGTCCCGCTGCCCACCGTCGCTTCGCCCCGCCGCAGGGCGTCCGTTCCGGTAACTTCTTATCCACATCGCCGAGGATCGAGGGGCCTGTGATGGTTCGGATGTCGCGCATCGCGCTCTGCTTTTCCACGATGACCATCGCGGGGTTGCTCGCCGGGTGCAGCATCCCCGGCGTCCCGGTCGCCGCGGAGCCGGACGTGCGCGAGCTGGAGGTCGGCAAGTACGAGGTCGACCGGCACGCCTACGACATCGCGGCAGCCGGCCACGGCGCCGTGCTCGAGGGCATCCGGATGGCCGATGCCGTCGTCCCCTCCATCGATATCGACCCCTCGCTCTCGCACGGCCGCACCAGCTCGGTGCTGACCACCGTCGACGAGACCATCGGGCTGCTCGCCGAGGTATCCCGCCCGGTGCTGGAGAACCGGAAGTTCGTGACCGGCTACGTCGCCGCGGGCGCCGACCGCGCCGACCCCCCGGGCGAGAAGCTGCCGGTGCCGGACGCCACCGCCATCACCACCGTGCTGCTCCGCTTCCCGGACCAGGGCACCGCCGCGGCCGCGGCCAAGGAGCTGGAGGACGCCGATATCGGCGTCTCCCCGGAGAACCAGAAGCTCTCCTCCAGCAAGTTCTCCGATGCCTACCTGCACTGGCGCCCCGGCGTGCCGAGCGTCGGCGCCTTCCTCGCGCACGGCGAGTTCGTGATCTCGCTCTACGTGCAGCGGCCGAGGGCCGACAGCACCGACCTGGTGAGCTGGGTGGACAAGGCGCTCAGCGCCGAAGTCCCGCTGCTCGACGCCTTCGAGCCGACCCCGGCCGCCGAGCTCGACGACCTGCCGGTCGACCCGGAGGGGCTGCTCGCCCGCGTCGTGGTCGAGGACCGCACCGACCGCACCCCCGACCCGCTGCGCTTCGCCGTCTACGGCCCGCACCGCATGCTGCAGGCCGCCGACGACCAGCCGACCAGGCAGCGGCTCATCCAGGACACCGGCCTCGACCGCAGCGCCGTGGTCGACAGCACCCTGCTGCACCGCCTGCGCGACGCCGACTCCGCCCGCTCCTTCATGAACGGCCTGATCGACACCGCGGGCGCCGAGTACGACCCGATCGGCGCTCCCAACGACGTCCCCGGCGCCAAGTGCCTCCAGCTCAACGCCGCGGGCAACAAGGAGACCGAGTACGCCTTCAGCTGCTTCGTCACCTACAAGCGCTACGTCGCGGTGGTCAGCAGCGACCTGGAACCCGACGTCAGGCAGAAGGTGGCCGCGCAGTACGCCCTGCTCGCCAACAGCCTGTAGCCCCCGCTTCACACCCGGCCCCCGGTCCGACCCGGGTGCTATGTTCTCTCCGGTATTCGCCCCGCGAGCGGAGGACTCGCGGGCACACGCCGGCCGCCGCGGGTTCGCCCGCGGCCACGCCCGCGACGGAGGGGACAGATGGTGAACAGACGCCGAGGGGTGTGCGCGGCCCTCCTGGCCGCGGTCGTCGCGGCGACGGCAGGGTGCGGGACCGGTGACTCGGCGGCCCCCGCCCGGCCGGAGGTGGATCTCGCGACGCTCGACGTCGGAAATCTGAACGCGGAGCCCACGTACTACGACAAGCCGACGAATCTCGATATGGCGCGGCTGGTCGAGGCCATGCGGCTCGGCAATCATCTACCGCTGCCGATGGAGATCGATCCCGAGCTCAAGTACGCGCCGACCAAGATCGCCGCGGTGCGGACCTTCACCGCGACCAGCTCGGCCGCCATCACCAATCGCTTCCAGGGCGATTCCGCCGCGCTCGACGGCCGGATCGGCGGCTTCGTCTCCGGTTTCGTCACCGCCGGCCGCACGAACACGACGCACAACCTGTCCTGGGATCTGGACAATGTCGCCATGCTCTTCGAGACCGAGCAGGACGCCGCCCGCGCGGCCGACGCCTTCACCGAGGTGGAGCGCGCAGCCCTGGGCGCGGATATCCAGATCCAGAGCATTCCCGGATTCCCCGAGGCCCGCGCGCACTCCGCCCCGTCGTTCCCCGGCGGCATTCACTCGTACTACTCGGCAGGCAGGTTCCTGCTCTTCACCGAGATCCGCGACAACGCCATGTACGAATTGCGGCGCAGCGATCCGGAGCAGCTCAGGAACCGGGTGGCGCGCAGCATCGAGAAGCTGAAGCCCGCCCTGCTGAGCTTCACCCCGACCCCGGTCGCCGAGCTGATGCAGCTCGACGTCGACCCGGAGCGCATGCTCGCGCGCGCGCTGAACACCGTCGATGACCCGGGGCAGTACGGCATCCCCGGTGTCTACAACCGGCACGGCGGCCTGCAGATCGGCTTCAATCCGGAGGCGGACAGCCGGATGTTCGAGCAGGCAGGTGTGGACGCGGTGGCCTGGAAGGGCGGGTACGTCTACCGCTCCCGCGACGCGCGGGCGGCGCAGTGGCTGATCGACGAGCGCTCCGACGTGGGGAAGTTCTACCGGCGGGCCCCGGCGCCCGCTGCGCTGCCGTTCACGCGGTGCCTGGAGTACATCGGCCCGGCCACCGGCGTCGCGTACTACTGCGGCGTCACCTTCGACCGGTACGCCGCCGAGGTCACCGCCGGTCAGTTGACGGACGCGCAGCAGCGCATCTCCGCGCAGTACGCGATCCTGGCGCGGTCGAAGTGAGGGGAGCACATCGGATGCCGCATCGATACCGCGTGGTGGCCGCCCTGCTCGGCACACTCGCGCTGCTCGCCGGCTGCGGCAAGGTGGACGGGGTGCCGACCGCCGCGGAGATCGACGTCCGGCTACTCGACGTCGGCAACTACCCCACCACCCCGCTCGAATTCCGCTACCAGTACGGCCACTCGCTGTTCGACAGCACGCGGCTGGCGGCCATGCGGATCGCCGACACCATGGTGACCGGCAGGGAGATCGACGCGAACTTTCACTACCTGGTCGGCTCCGACGCTCTGCTGAGCCGGGACGATGTCGAGGATGTACTGGCCGATGCGAACGGACCGGTGGCCGAGCGCAATGGCATGGTCGTCGGGTTCGGGGTCACGGTCGGCGACACGGATAAGGACGACGACCCGAAGAAGACCTCGGTCACCGTCGTCGTCCTGCAGTTCCCCGATCCCGCGGCCGCGGAGCGGGCGGCACGCGAGCTGGAGCAGACCGACTTCGACGTCGCGCCCGAGCTCAACCAGCGCGTGAGCATCCCGAATATCCCCGCCGCGCACGCGCACTGGCGGCCGGGAGTTCCCACCCTCGGCGCCTTCACGTCGCAGGGCGCCTACGTGATCAGCGCGTTCACCGAGGCTCCGCAGCCTGACCTCGGCAACCTGACCGATCTCACCCGGCGGGCCCTGGAGAACCAGAGCAGGCTGCTCGACGGCGCCCCCGCGCTCAACGGCGTGGAAATGCTGCGGCTGGAGAACGATCCGGAGGGGATGCTGAACCGGACCCTGAATCCGGAGGCCTTCGGCGCACCGTCGCCGCGGTCACAGCTCACGCTCACCCGTCGCGGCCTGGCCACCCAGCTGAACCAGCAGTACGACCGGGGCAAGATCCTGGACGACGCCGGTGTCGACCGCTATGCGAAGACCGGCGGGTTCAACCCCACCCAGACCTTCCGGACCCGAGATGCCGACGCGGCGATCGCGCTCGGCGAGGCCGTCATCGGGTGGGGCTTCACGGATCCGGCCGATGCCCCCGAGGGCATCCCCCACGTCCGCTGCGGTGCCAAGACCAGCACTGTCATCTCGGCCGGGCGGTACCGCTGCACGGTGCCGTACCAGCGCTACCTGGCCTCGGTGGAGAGCGATCAGATCGTCGACCTGCACCAGCGCGCGGCGGCGCAGTACGCGCTGATGGCGAACAGCTACTAGGTTTCGCAGGCCGCACCCGCTCCCCTACTGTCGCTCGGAGCGGCGCGAAGCAGAACAGGAGGACCCGGACATGCCGATCAACGCGGGCACACTCGTCGGCGGCTACCGCGTGATCCGGGTGCTCGGTGCCGGCGGTATGGGCACGGTGTACCTGGCGAAGCACCCCACGCTGCCCCGAACCGACGCGCTGAAGGTGCTCAGCGCCGAGCTCTCCACCGACCGCGAGTTCCGTGCCCGCTTCGAGCGCGAGGCGAACCTGGCCGCCGGGCTGGACCACCCGAATATCGTCTCGGTGTACAACCGAGGCGAGGAGGCCGGGCAGCTCTGGATCGCCATGCAGTACGTGGACGGCACCGATGCGGGCGCGGAGCTGGCGCGGGTCGGCCACGGGCTGGGGCCGCAGCGGGCCCTGCACATCCTGGCCGAGGTCGGCAAGGGGCTGGACTACGCACACCGGCGCGGGCTGCTGCACCGCGACATCAAGCCGGCCAACTTCCTGCTCGCCACCCCGGAGGACGGCGAGGAGCGAGTGCTGCTCACCGATTTCGGGGTGGCCAAGTCGACCGACGACGCGAACGAGTTGACCCAGACCGGGAACTTCCTCGCCACCATCGCGTACGCGGCGCCGGAGCAGCTGGCGGGCATGCCGCTCGACCACCGGGCCGATCTGTACAGCCTGGCCTGCTCCTTCTTCAAGCTGCTGACCGGGCGCAATCCGTATCCGGGAAATCAGCCCGCGCTGGTGATGATGGGGCATCTGCATCAGCCGCCGCCGCGGGCGACCGAGGTGAATCCGGCGCTGCCGCATGCCATCGACCATGTCTTCGCGCGGGCGATGGCGAAGGAGCCGACCGAACGCTTCGCGAACTCCAGGGAGTTCGCCGAGGCGACCGCCGCCGCACTGAGCGGCCGCGGGTTCAGCCCGGCGCCCGCAGCGTACCGGGCGCCGCAGCAGCCTAGCTACGGGTACCCGACCGATCCGCGCGGCGAGGTGTCGACGGAGTCGGGGGTCGCCACGGTGCGCGCCGATGCGCCGAAACGGCGCAGGGGCGTCGCGCTCGGGGCGGTCGCGGCGCTGGTCGTGGCAGCGGCGGCCGCGGGCGGGGTGTGGGCACTGAACCGCGGCAGCGATCCGGACGAGCAGGCGGTGGCAGCAGCGACCTCCACGGTGACCGCGGTGGCCGCGCCGACCTCGATCGAGCAGGCGCGGCAGGAGAACCCGGCGTTCGAGGGCAAACCGATTGCCCTGGCCCGGTTCTCCGGCGACAAGGACGAGACGGGCTCCGGCGTCCAGATGTATCTGACGCCGAGTCCGCAAACCGATTTCCTGTCCGGGCTCGGGCTGGTCTACAACCCTTCTTATGCCAAAGAGGGCGACGAACCCTCACCGCGAAAAATCACGTACACCGCCGAGTACGATATGCCGCGCAATATCACGGAGGGCTATGTGATCGTCGCGCGCAACGACAAGAAGGCGGGTGGCGGCGGCCTGCTCGGGCTGCCGGTCGCGATGACTCAGCTCGAGGCGACGGTGATCGTCGTCGATGATCCCGCGCTCATCACGGCACTCGATACCTGGACGCCGAATTCGGAACAGGTGCTGCTGTCGAAGCTCGTTCCGATACTGAAATCCCGCATCAAGTAGAACTCCGGCCGCTGGGTGTTCGCGCGCTCGTGCTCGCGAACACCCAGCTGGGCGCGAGAGATCAGCCCAGGATCATCGAGGCGTTCTTGCCGTCGGTCGCGATCGCGGCCGCGAGCGCCTGCTGGGTGGCCTTGATCAGCTGGGTCATGGCGTCCTGGGTATCGGTGAACTCGTTGTTCCAGCGGTTCTGCACCTCCTGGAAGGTGCTGGCGGCGCCGGACTCCCAGGCGCCGGCGAGCTTGCTCGACGCGTCCCGGATGCCCTGGTCCTGGGTCTGCAGGTCCTGAGCGGCCTTCTGCAGGTCGGCGATGGTCTGCTCGATCTTCGCCCTGTTGTAATAGATATCCACGATGGTCTCCCCTGTGAGTGAGTGCGGCGGGCGCTAGACGTTGAGGTTGAAGCTGGGCGCGGATTCCTCTTCCGTCTGCCCGTACTGCTTGTTCGCCTCGTGCAGCTTGACGGTCATCTCGTCGAGCAGCGTGTTCAGCCGGCGGCCCTCGTCGTTCCAGCGCACCGAGGCGGACTCGAAGGCACCGTTCGCGGTGCCGCGCCAGCCGTCGCGGGCGGAATCGACGATGGTCTGGATCCGGCTCAGCGTGGCCCGCATCCCGCTGACGACGGCCTCGACATCGGCCGTGGCCTGCCGGGCGCGGCCCTGATCAATACCAACAATGTCGGACATTCCGAATTACCTCTCGCTTGAGTTGGACCAGACCGTCGCCGGGCGAGGTGGTCGATCCCCTACATATGTGTTGGACGCGGTATGCGCCTCATCGGTTCCCATGTTCTCCCCCCGGTTCCGACACCGTCAGGGACGAACGGTCAGTGACCGCGCCACTTCCTCGCATGCGGCCTGAACTGTGTCCCACCTCCCCCTTTCGTACTGACACCCGATGCCCGCCTGGACACCGCGGTCGACGATGACGTGCCACCCGACTGCGGACCCATCCCCCGGAAACTCGTCGTAGGCGAGGCCAGGGCGGTCACCGAGCACGACGTCTCGTTGCACGTTACCGAATCGGCCGGGTTCGGCGCGAGAGATCTTCGATTGCAGGTCACGTGCGACGTCCTCGGCGCCCGCGCCGGCGGCGAGCACGGACTGGGTGACGGTGATCCTGGCGCGTGCCCCGGAATCCGGTGTGAGGACGAGCCGTTCCGGGTCGGCGGCGGCCGCGGGGCGCCAGCCGGACGGGACGGTGACGCTGACGCGGCCCGCTTCGGCCGTGGTGGCGGGCGTCGTCGGCGCCGGGCGGGAGGCGCCGGGGAGGGCGGGGCTGTCGGCGACCGAGCCGTCGGCGGGGGCGCGCAGCAGGGTGGCGGCTGCGACGGCGGCGGCCGCGGCAAGCGCCACGAAGACCACGGCCGCGGCGATGACCAGCGGGGAGCGGCTCCGCGGCGGCTGCCTGCGGGCCCTGAGGTTGGCGCCGATGGTCGCCTGCACGTCCATGGCCTGCCTGCCTGGGAGGGCGGGGGCGCGGCCGGGGGTGGCGCGGCGGGTGTCGGACCAGACGGCCTTGGCGATCTCGCGGCCGGAGAGCGCGATCACCTCGGGGACGAAGGCGGGGGTTGCCAGGTGCTGGCGGAGCAGGTCGCCCAGCTCGGGGTCGGCGGCACCGACGACGAGCACGGCGTGCGGGGCGTGGTCGTCGAGCACGCGGTCGGCGAGTTCGGCCAATCGCTCGGCGGTCGCCGGGGCGGGTCCGAGGTCGCCCGCGCCGAGCGTCGGCTCGTGTTCGCAGGCGACGACGGTGGATTCGACGCCGTCGCAGTCGACCAGCGCGACGGTGCAGGAGAGCGCGGTGAACTCGACGACGAGCACGCTGGCCCTGGTGAGCGCCCGGCTGCGCAGGTAGTGCTCGGCGGCGATGTGCGCGGTCGGCACGGCGGCGACATCGGCCGCGACGCCGGGCAGCAGGCCGCTCAGCGCGTGCTCCAGCGCGGGGGCGCCCCACTGGGCGGGGTGCGCCACCGCGACGGCGGCGATGGGCAGCGTGGTGCCGCGGCGCTCGGCGTCCCGGCGCAGCTCGCCCGCGAGCGGGCCGCCGGGGTCGCCCGCGGGCGCGGGGAGCCCGTCCAGGGTGACGTTCCACTCCACGGCGCCGCGCGGGTCGGGACCCACCACGGCGTGCAGGTCGTCACCATCGATGTGCAGTGCGACCGTCGGGCTCATCGGTCCCGGCTCCAGGCGGCCTGGAAGAGGCCGGTGCCGGAGCGGCCGACCAGGGTGCCGCGGCCCGGCGGCTGCTCGCTCGGGCGCACGGTGCCGAAGAGCTGGCCCTCGTCCCGGTTGCCGCTCATGATCAGGCCGGTGGTGCCGACGTCCTTCATCCGGGAGATCACCGGTTCGAAGAGCGAGCGCGAGGCGCCGCCGGCGCGGCGGGCGAGCACCAGGTGGAAGCCGATGTCCTTGGCGTGCGCCAGGTACTCCACGATCGGCGCGAGCGGGCTGCCCGCCGAGGTGACCACCAGGTCGTAGTCGTCGACGACCAGGAAGAGCTCGGGGCCGGTCCACCAGGAGCGGTCGCGCAGCTGCTGCTGGGTGACGTCCGGGCCTGGCATCCGGCTCTTCAGGATCTTGGCCAGCTCGCCGGACATGCCGGAGAGCATGGCTTCCGACGGCGCGTACCCGGCCAGGTGCTCGCCGTCGACCAGCCCGAGCATGGTGCGCCGGTAGTCGCCGAGGATGATCTTCGCCTGCACCGGCGCGTTCGACTCGACCACGCCCTGGCAGATCACCCGGAGCAGGTTGGTCTTGCCGCACTCGCTGTCGCCGAACACCAGGAAGTGCGGCTGCTCGCCGAAGTCGAGGAAGACCGGCGCCAGCTCGGACTCGTTGAGCCCGATGGGCACCCGCAGGTTGGTGCCCTGCTGGTCCGGGGTGCGCGGCCAGCCGGGCAGCGCGCGGACCAGGTCGTCCCGGTCGAACCGCTCCGGCAGCATGCGCACCCGCGGCGCGGGGCGGCCCGGGTTGCGCGCGGCGATCCGCTCGACCGCGGCGGCGACGCCGGGGCCCAGGTCGTCGGTGGCCGGGCTGCCGTCGATCCGGGGCAGCGCGGTGAGCATGTGCAGCCCCTCCGGCGTCATGCCGCGGCCCGGCCGCCCCTGCGGGACCAGCGCGGCCAGCTTGCGGCCGAAGTCGGAGTCCATGGGGTCGCCGAGCCGCAGCTCGATGCGGGTGCCGATCTGGTCCTTGAGCGCGGGCCGCGCCTCCATCCAGCGGGAGAGCGTGACCACCACGTGCACGCCGTAGGAGAGCCCCTGCCCGGCCAGGTTCATCACGACCTGCTCGAGCGCCTCGAAATCCTGGCGGATCGAGCCGAAGCCGTCGATGACCAGGAAGACGTCGCCGAAGGCGTCGTCGTGCGCACCGGCCGCGGCCGGGCTGCTGGCCGGATCCATGGCGCGCAGCCGCCGGTACTCGGTCATGGACTCGATGCCGAGCTGGCGGAAGCGCAGCTCCCGGTGCCGGACGATGGTGGTCATCTCGGCGACGGTGCGCCGCACCTTGTCCACGTCGAGCCGACCGGCGACCGAGCCGACGTGCGGCAGCCCCTGCAGCCCGGTGAGCGTGCCGCCGCCGAAGTCGAGGCAGTAGAACTGCACCTGCTCGGCGGTGTGGGTGAGCGCGAGCGCCATGATCATGGCGCGCACCGCGGTCGACTTGCCGGACTGCGGGCCGCCGACCACCGCGACATTGCCGCGGGCGCCGGAGAGGTCGACGAGGAACGGGTCGCGGCGCTGGTCGTAGGGGCGGTCAACGATGCCGATCGGCGCGCGCAGCGCGGCCACCGCCGAGTACTCGCCGGTGAGGATGGAGCGCGGCACCAGCTGGTCGAGGGTGGGCGCCGCGTCCAGCGGCGGCAGCCAGATCTCGTGCGCGGGCCTGCCGTGGCCGCTGATCCGGGAGACCAGCATCTCCAGGTCGGAGAGGCGCTCGCCCTCCTCGCCCGGCTCCGGATCGGCGTTCACCCGCACCGGGAGCGGGATCCGGTCCACCGGGCGGAAGTCGACGTGCGCGGCGGTGAACTGCCGCGCGGTGACGTCGATATCGCCGCCGGCGACCCCCGCCTGGGTCACCTCGCGCTGCGGGCCGCCGCCGACGTACGGGCCGGAGACGTAGGAGGCCTGGAAGCGCTGGATCTCGCCGGAGTCGGCTTTGAGGTAGCCGCCGCCGGGGTTGTTCGGCAGGTTGTAGGCGTCCGGCACGCCGAGCACCTGGCGGGACTCGTTCGCGGAGAAGGTCTTCAGCCCGATCCGGTAGGAGAGGTGGCTCTCCAGCCCCTTGAGCTTGCCCTCCTCCAGCCGCTGCGAGGCGAGCAGCAGGTGCACGTGCAGCGAGCGGCCGAGCCTGCCGATCATGACGAAGAGCTCGGCGAAGTCCGGGTGCTGGGTGAGCAGCTCGGAGAATTCGTCGAGCACGACGAAGAGCGCGGGCAGCGGGTCCAGGTCGGCGCCCGCGGCCCTTGCCTTCTCGTACTCCGAGACATTGACGAAGTTGCCCGCGGCGCGCAGCACCTCCTGGCGGCGGTTCATCTCACCGGCCAGGGCGTCCTTCATGCGGTCGACGAGGTCGGCCTCCTCCTCCAGGTTGGTGATGACCGCCGCGACGTGCGGCACGCCGTCCAGCCCGAGGAAGGTGGCGCCGCCCTTGAAGTCGACGAGCACCAGGTTCAGCTGGTCCGGGGAGTGCGTAGCGAGCAGGGAGAGCACCAGCGTGCGCAGGAACTCGGACTTGCCGGAGCCGGTGGCGCCGATGCAGAGGCCGTGCGGACCCATGCCGTTCTCCGCGGCCTCCTTGATGTCCAGCTCCACCGGCAGCCCGTCGGCGCCGATGCCGAAGGGCACCCGCAGCCGCTCCCTGCCGTAGCGCGGGCGCCACGCCTGCTCGGGGTTGAAGGCACCGAGATCGCCGAGGCTCATGAGCTGCGACCAACTGGAGATGGCCTCGGTGTCGTCCACCTCGACATCGCTGCTGCGCTGGGTGGCGGCCCGGTACGGCGCCAGCCTGCGCGCCACCTGCTGCGCCTGCTGCACGCTGATCCGGTCGATCAGGGCGAAGCGCTCCTGGTTGCCGGTGGCGCCGCGGCCGGTGCACTCGCCGTTCTCCACGATCATCTTGATGCCGCGGGAGATCGCGAGCCGCGGCGCGTAGCCGCACAGGTCGATGAGGGTGACGCCCTCGTACCCGGATTCGCGCAGCTGCTCCTCCTCGGCCTCGAGCAGCCCGCCGTCCACGACGAGCACGATGTGCACCATGTTCGGGTTGGCCGGCTGGTTGCGCGAGTAGCGCACGCGGTTCGCCAGCAGCGGCTGCAGCCCGGCGGTGGCCTCGCGGATGGAGCCGAAGAACATGCGCTGGGTGCCGATGCCGTCCTGCGCGTCCGGGTGCTGGGTGTGCGGGAGCCACTTGGTCCACTCCCACTCGCGCGCGGTGTCCGGGCCCGCGACGATGGCGATCAGCACCTGGTCGGGGGCCTGGAACATGGCCAGCTGCACCAGCATCGCGCGGGTCATGTCCCTGGCCTCGGCGCGGTCGCCGTCCAGCGCGATGGTGGCGAAGCCCTTCACCGCGATGGCGGTGGGCAGATCGGGCACGGTGGAGTGGGCGCGGACGAAGCGGCGCAGCGAGACCGCGGCGATCGGCTCCAGCTCCTCCACCGGGCCGGTCTCCGGGGCGACCAGCCGGGTGGCCAGCCGCTGCCCGCCGAGCCCGATCCTGGCGTGGCAGAAGTCCTTGTCCCCCGCGCGCCGCTCCCACATGCGGCTGGTGCCCGCCAGCATCCAGACCAGCTCGGGCTCCGGGTGGCTCCACTCCACGGCCGAGCGCTGCTGCGCGGCGGTCTCGTTCACGTCCCGGCGCACCTGGTCGAGGTAGCGCAGGTAATCCTTGCGGTCCTCGTTCGCCTCGGCCGCCTTCTGGCCCTTGCCACCCCCCTGACCGGCGAACATGCCCGCCATCGAGAGCAGCATCATGAGCGGGAACATCAGGCTCATGGGGTTCGAGGCGATGCCGCCGCCCTGCGTGAAGAGCAGCGCCATCATGCCGACCATGCCGATCACCATGACCACCGGCATCAGCTTGAGCAGCAGGTTTCCCGGTGTGACGCGCGGGATCTCGGGCGGCGGCTGCAGCGTGACCTCGCCGCCGGGCGTGCGCGGCATCTCGCGGCGGGCACGCCGCTGGAACCTGACCGTGCTCATCGACTGCGTCCCCCATCTTCGCCGGCCGCGGCAGAGCCTCGGTATGGAGGCCACGGCTGACATGTCGTACAGTTCGACCTGCATTCTGCTGGGCGGAGGGTGGGTTCGCAAGCTGCTGCCCGGGGGCCTTCCCCAGCGTATGGCCTGCGAAAACACGACTTGGACGACGAAGTTGGGGGACAGCGTGACGCACACGCGGCTCGGACACATCGACGAGGACTCCTCGCGCGGCATCGTGCGCGCGCCTGACCTCGCACGGGTCACCATCCTGGCGAAGCACACCCAGGTGGACATGGCGATTCCGGTCGACGTCCCGGTGGCGCTGGTCATCCCGAGCGTGGTCGACATGGTCGCGCAGCACAGCCGCAGCAATGAGTTCGACAACGAGGGCGAGCGCTTCGAGCCCGCCGAGTGGGTGCTGGCCCGGATCGGCCACCCGCCCTTCTCCAACTCGCTGAGCCTGGGCGAGCACGGGGTCCGCGACGGCGAGCTGCTCATGCTGGAGAGCGCCTCGCACACCGCGCCGACCCCGCTCTTCGACGACATCATGTACAACGTCGCGATCGCCGACGCCAACCACTTCCGCGGCTGGACCCCGCGCACCGCCCGGCTCACCGGCTCGGTGCTCGCGGCGCTGACCATGCTGGTCGGCTGCCTCGGGCTGCTGCTCGCGCCGGATGCCATGCCGGTCTGGGTGAGCGGCTCCATCGCGCTGGTGGTGGCGATCCTGCTGGTGGTGGCCGGCATGGTGCTGAGCCGGATGTACGGCGACACCGCGGCCGCGCTGGTCCTCGCCGGGTGTGCGCTGCCGCCCGCGTTCAGCGCGGGCATGCTCTACGTCCCCGACCACTACGGCTGGGCGCACGTGCTGCTCGGCTCGGTGCTGCTCGGGGCAGCCGCGGTGCTGGCATGGCGGGTCACCGGCGTCGGACTCGGCCTCTTCATCGGAGCGGCGACGCTGGCGGTGTTCGCCGCGCCCGCCGCCATGGTCGGGCTGCTCACCGAGCATCCGGTGCGGGCCATCGGGGCGGTGCTCGCGGCGGCCGCGCTCGGCGGGCTCTCGCTGGCGCCGCGGGTCTCCATGTTGCTCGCCAAGCTGCCGCTGCCGCCGGTGCCGTCGCCGGGCACCCCGATCGACCCGACCGAGGACGACCCGGACGATCACCGCGCGCTGCCGACCATGGAGGTGCTGCGCGCCAAGTCGGAGCGGGCCAGGATGTACCTGGCCGGGCTGGTCACCGCGACCACGCTGGTCACGGTGGCGGGAGCGCTGGCGGCGGCCGATCCGGAGGCGGAGACGCCGTACTGGCAGGGGATCGCGCTCTCCCTGGTCTGCGCGGTGGTGCTGGCCTTCCGCAGCCGCACCTACGCCGGGGCCGAGCAGGCGGTGGTGCTGATCGCGGGCGGCGCGGGGATCGCGCTGGCCATGCTGATCGGGATGGCGATCGAGATGGAGCAGCCGCTGGTGGTCTTCGGTGCGGCCATGCTGCTGCTGGTGGCGGCGCTGGTGCTCGGCATGGTGGTGCCGAACCAGACGGCGACGCCGCCCATGCGGCGCGCGGTGGAGCTGCTGGAGTACGCCTTCGTGGCCGCGGTGCTGCCGCTGGTCTTCTGGGTGGCGGAGCTCTACGCCCTCGTCCGCGGGCTGTGAGCCCGGTGCGCTCGAGCAACGCGCCCCAGCCCGCCGCCCGCGAGCGAACGAGCCCTCGTCCGCGGGCTGTGAACGGAGTGCGGCGCCTCGCGGCGTTCGTGGCGGTGCTCGGCGTAGCCGCCGGGCTCACCGCGGGACCGGCGCTGGCCGACAACCGGCCGCCGATCGTGGACCCGGGGGCACTGCCCGCCGGTGATCCGGCGGCACCGCCCGGCAAGACCGAGCGCCCGGCGAACGCCGCCTGCTACAGCACCCAGCAGGGCGGGGACGGCCCGGCGGTCCCGCCCACCCAGCGGGCGCTCGACCTGGACCGGGCCTGGCAGTTCTCGCGCGGCGCGGGCCAGGTGGTCGCGGTGATCGACACCGGCGTCTCCGCGCACCCGCGGCTGCCGAACCTGACCCCGCTCGGCGATTTCGTCGCCGCGGGCGGCGACGGCAGCGAGGACTGCGACGCGCACGGCACCGTGGTCGCGGGCATCATCGGCGCGAGCCGGGTGCAGGGCCAGGGCTTCTCCGGCGTGGCGCCGGAGGCCCAGCTGCTCGGCATCAGGCAGACCAGCGCGCTCTACCAGGAGGAGGGCGCGGGCCGGAACAAGGGCCCGGACGACATGCCGGACGGCTACGGCAAGGTCTCCGCCCTGGCCTCCGCGGTGCGCAGGGCCGCCGACGCGGGCGCCACCGTCATCAATATCTCGCTGGTCGCCTGCCCCACCGAGAAGCCGGAGAGCCGGGAGTTCGCCGCGCTCGGCGCCGCCGTGCGGTACGCCGCGCTGGAGCGCGACGTCGTGATCGTGACCTCGGCCGGCAATACCGACGCCTGCAAGTCGAGCAACCCGGGGCTGGACCCGCTGAACCCCGGCGCCGACCCGTGGACCCGGGTCACCTCCTTCGTCGCGCCGGCCTGGTTCGACCAGTACGTGCTCTCGGTGGGCTCGATCGATGCCACGGGCGCGCCGTCGGCCTTCAGCGTGCCCGGCCCATGGGTCGGGGTGGCGGCGCCGGGCGAGAACGTGGTCTCGCTGGACGCCAGGGCGGGCGGCACCTCCAACGGCAAGTACACCAACCAGGGCCAGTACACCGCGTACAGCGGCACCAGCTTCGCCGCGCCGTACGTCTCGGGGGTGGCAGCGCTGGTGCGCGCCCGCTTCCCCGAGCTGAGCAGCGCCGAGGTCATCCGCCGGATCCAGGCCACCGCGCACGCCCCGGCCGAGGGGTGGAACCCCTACGTCGGGTACGGCGCCGTGGACCCGGTCGCGGCGCTCACCAACGAGGTGCCCTCCGCGCTCCCGGCCAAGGTGCCGAGCCGGGCGGTGAGCGTCCAGCTGGCGGTGCCCGCGCCCGCGCCGGAGCCGGACGACACCGCGCGGAATGTCGCGCTGATCGGCACCGCGGTGATCGTCGGAGCGGGAGTGCTCGGCTACCTGGCCTCGTTCCCGCTGCGCCGCCGCTTCGGCGTGCACGAGGACGCGACCTGAACCACCGGGTGCGACCGGTCCGTACGGTGTAGCGTCTGCGCTCGGCACCGCGAAACCTACGGTGACCACGTCCGATCGAACCGGGTACCTGCCATGACGAGCGTGACCGCGACGCCGAGCCGCCGGGAGGCATGGGAGCGCGCGACCAACGTGCCCATGCTGCTGCTCGCCGTGCTCTTCCTCGGCGTCTACGCCTGGTACGTGCTCGACACCGGCGCCTCGCCGCAGCTGGACACCTGGCTGGCCCGGGTCGACCTGGTGATCTGGGCCGCCTTCGCGGCCGACTTCGTGATCCGCATCGCGCTCTCCCGCGACCGCTGGCGTTTCGTGCGCACGCACCCGCTGGAACTGCTGATCGTGCTGGTCCCGCCGTTCCGCCCGCTGCGGCTGGTGCGCGCGGCGCTGCTCATGCTCGGCACGCTGAACCGGGCGCGGCTCACCCGCTTCCGGCTCTCCATCTTCGTCGGCACCAGCTCGATCCTGGTGATCCTGCTGTGCAGCCTGGCCTTCTTCGACGCCGAGTACGGCGCGCCGGAGGCCAAGGTGCAGAGCTATGGGGACGCGCTGTGGTGGGCCGTGGTCTCGGTGACGACGGTCGGCTACGGCGACTACTACCCGGTGACGACCGAGGGCAGGCTGGTCGCGCTGGTGCTCATGACCTTCGGCATCGGGCTCATCAGCTTCGCCATCGGCACCACCACCAGCTGGGTGTTCGACCAGCTCCAGGCGGTCGAGGCGAGCGCCGACCAGGCCGAGCGGGCGCTCGGGACGCTGCTCGACGAGGTCAGGGCGCTGCGCGCCGAGGTCGCCGAGCTGCGCGGGGAGCCGGAGGCGAACAGCCCGCCCGCCCCGGCGGACCCGCGCCCGACCGGCTGACCCGTCAGCGCTCGGTGGCGACCGGTTGCGCGGCCGGCGACGGGTCGGGGGCGACGCCGTCGTGGGCGACCATCGCCTCCTCGCGACCGAGGCTCGGGCCCGCGGCGAGCAGCCCGACGATGGGCCAGGGGGCGGGCTCGGCGGGGATGTTCTCGAAGCCGAGCGCGTTGGCCGCCTCCGCGTTCTTGATGCCGTACCGCACCCCGGTGTCGCCGACGTAGAAGAGGCTGTCCCTGCGGCTGCTGTCCGGCTCGATGCCGGTGCTCTGCACGTAGGCGCCGGTGCTCGGCTTCAGGTAGACGGCGTCGGCATTCGGGCCGGAGCCGTCGGCCTGGGCCAGCGGGACGGTGCGGGCGTCGTCGGGCAGCGGGATGTCGACGCCGGTGAGCACCTGGAGTTCGGCGCGGCGGGTGCCGTCCTCGTTGCCCGCGGCGGCGGCGATGGGGCGCCAGGTCAGGCAGCTGACCGGGCGGTCCTTCGGCTGGACCAGGGCCGGGGCGGTCTCCGGGTAGTCGCCGACCTGGAGTTCGGTGGACACCTCGACCCCGCTGCGCATGCTCTGCGGAATCGTCGCGGCGGCGCCGGAGCCGGAGACCGAGTTGCGGATGATGTCGGCGGTGAGCACCGAGACGCGCTGCAGCCCGGCGCGCAGCACCACGTAGTACTCGTCGGTGGTGGACAACTGCACCACGTCGCCGATCCGATGGCCGTCCATCGGGTAGCCGGGCGCCTCGCCCACGCGGTCGATCACCGGCACGACCAGCGGCAACACCTCGGGTACCGCGTTCAGCAGCCCGTCACTCACCGGCCGCGGCGTCTCCCCGGTGATCCCGAGCGCATCGGTGACCGCCCGCGAGCTCATGTCCACCCGCGCTCGCTTGCCGTCGTAGATCAGATACGCCGAGTCCCGCCCCTGCACCAGCAGTGCCCGCTCTCCGGGCAGCGCATCCGCCTTCGCCCCGGTATCCGGCTCGCCGACCAGCACCGACGTGCTCAGATCACTGCCGCCGTCCATCTTCAGCTGGTCGCACACGGTCCAGGCGCGCCCGGTGCCCTTCTTGTCGAAGAGCAGCGAAGCGGGCGCGCCGGGAATGCCGATGAGCTGCCCGCGCGGCTTCTTGCCGAGTTCGGACTCCTTGACGATGGCGGGCTTGGCCGCCTCCCCGGCGGCCAGCCGGGCCGAGGCCAGGTTCAGCGCCGGGTGCACGGTGTCGCCGATGACCACGTAGACCCCGCCGGACTCCTTGCCGATCAGGATGGTGTTGCTGCCGATCTTGTCCTGCGGGCGCAGCAGCGCGAGCACCCCGCAACCGGCGAGCACCACCAGGGCGAGCACCAGCCCGACCGCGTACGCGCGGGACTGCGATTTCATCGGATCGTGCAGCATGCGGACATCGCGCCGGACCAGCGCGTGCTCCATCCGCCGGACCAGGAAGCGGTACCCGCTCACCTGCCAGCGGGTGGTTGGCTTCGATGGCATGGTTCCTCCCCCGAACGGTGCTCCTACCCGGGCAACACAGTACAGTTCGCGGAGACTGCTTTTCAGTTCGGCCAGCGGAAACAGGCCGACACCGGTGTTTCATGGGGGACGACGATGGCCGAACCTGTCGGCGCGGGCCCACGCCCGTTGCTCGGACGGATATCACTGCAGAATCTGCTGGTCGCGCAGATCATCGGGCTGGGGGCCGGGCTGATCGCACTGACCATCGGACTCGGGGGGCTGCCCGCGCTCGGCATCGTCATCGCCGCCGCCGTCGTCCCGCTCGTTCCCGTCGCCAAACACACCGTGCTGGATTGGATCTCGACCGCGTGGGGGTACTTCACCCGGCGCGGCTACGAGCTCGGCGACACCGTCGACTTCCGCGGCCCCGACGGCCGCTCGCACGGGCTGTACTGGGACGGCAGCAGGGTGGTGACGGTGGTCGAGGTGCTGCCCCCGCTCGGCGGGCTCACCCGGATCGCCCGCACCACCGTGCACGCCTCGCACCTGCTGCCGCTGCCCGAGCTGGCGCAGTGTCTGAACCAGCACGACATCCTGCTCAGCGGGATCGACATCATCAGCCACGGCCATCGCAGCCGCTCCGGCACCCCGGCGGGCGCCATCTACGAATCGCTGCTCGGGCCGCTGCCCGCGACCGCGCACCGGGCGGTCTGGCTGGCCATCGCCTTCGACGCGGTGCGCTGTCCCGGCGCCGCCGAGCGGCGCGGCGGCGGCAACGGCGGCGCGGCGCGCGCCGTCACCATCGCGACCCAGCGCATCGTGCGCGCGCTGGAGGACGCCGACTGCGCGGCGCGCATCCTCACCGCCTCCGAGATCCGCGCCGCCGTCGTCCAGGTGACCGGCGGCTACGACCCGCGCGAGCTGACGCACCGCTGGCGCTACGCCGAGATCGGCAATGCCGTGAACATCGGCTCCGCGGTCGACCCGCGGCGGCTCGGCTCCGATCTGCTCGCCCAGCTCTGGGTGGCGCCCTCGCGCGGGACCACGGTCGCGGTCCGGCTGCGGCCGGGCAGCGATGCCGAGTCGGTGAGCATCGGCGCCGCCTGGCGGCTCTCCGCCCGCGAGCTGCCGGAGAAGCCCAAGCTCTCCGGCATGGTCTCGATGCACGGCAGGCACCGGGACGCGCTGCTCGCGCACCTGCCGCTCGCGGTGCCCGGCGTGGACGAGACGGTGCCGATGGCCGAGTACCCGATCGAGGTGCTCGGCGCACTGCACCTGCCCTCCTCCGGCTGCGGGCAGCTGATCGGCTCGGACGAGGAGGGCAACGGCGTCGCCATGCGGCTCATCGGCAGCGGTATCTCCACCGTCTACCTGGCCGGGGAGCTGTACCTGGCGCAGCAGCTGGTGTTCCGTGCGCTGGCGGTGGGCGAGCGCGTGCTGATCCGCACCGACCGCCCGCACGCCTGGGAGAACCTGGTGACCACGATCGGCAACCCGGAGCGGCTCGGGATCGCGGTCGAGACGCACCAGTCGGACGCCGATTTCACCGCCGCGGTGGTGGACGGCGTGCTCGCGCCGCCGCCGCACGCGGGCGTCACCACCATCTACGTCACCGGCGACCCCTCGGCCTGGCCCGCCACCAGGCCGGACCTCTCGCTGCACCAGCCCGGCGCCATCGGCAACCACGTCATCCTGCGCACCGGCACCGCGCAGGCGCACCTGACGCTGGTCTCCATCCCGCGCGAGTCCACCTACATCGGGCAGCCGCGCGGCCGCCGCGCCCTGGCGAACCAGTAGCGCTCAGCCCGGATACGGCTCGTCTGCCCGCGCGGTGCGCAGGGCCAGGCCCCACCAGGCCAGCTGGCCCAGCATGCGGGCGGCGCCGTCGATCGCCGCGCCGTCGGCGGTCTGGCCCGCGGCGTCGAACTGCCGCTTGACCCGGTGGAAGCTCACCGACTCCCGGACCGAGACCATGTGCACCTCCGCCACCACCTGTCGCAGCTGCTCGACCGCGCGCAACCCGCCGGAGACCCCGCCGTAGGAGACGAAGCCGACGGGCTTGCCGCGCCACTCGTGCTTGGCGCTGTCGATGGCGGTCTTGAGCGCGGCCGGGTAGCCGTGGTTGTACTCGGAGGTGACGAGCACGAAGGCGTCGGCCGCGGCCAGCCTGCCCCGGAAGGCGCGCACCGCGTCGTTCTCGGCGAGGTCGAGCGGCAGCGGGTACTCCGCGAGGTCGATCACGCCGGTGTCGAAGCGGGGGTCGGCCCCGACCGTGCGCAGGAACCACTCCGCCACCGTCGGCGCGAACCGGCCGGCGCGCACGCTGCCGACGATCACCTCCAGCCGCAGCGCCGCGCCGGTCACGGCAGCTCGAACGGGAGCCGGACGCCCTCGTGCACCCGGCAGCGCGGGCAGGTCCGGGTGCCGTCGGTGGCGGCCACCGCGCGCCGGACCAGCTCCTTGAACGGCGCCAGGTTGCGCTGGAACTCGGCGAAGACGTCGACCGCGTGCACGCCGTCGCCCTCCTCCAGCCCGGCATCCAGGTCGGTGACCAGCGCCACCGCGGCGTAGCACATCTCCAGTTCGCGGGCGAGCACCGATTCCGGGTAGCCGGTCATATTGACCAGGTCCCAGCCCTGCCCGGCGAACCAGCGGCTCTCGGCGCGGGTGGAGAAGCGGGTGCCCTGCACCACGACCATGGTGCCGCCCGACTTCAGTGGCAACCTCTCGACCTCGGACTTCGCCACCGCCGCGCGCAGCTCGTCGCAGTACGGGTCGGCGAAGGAGACGTGCACGCCGCCGCCGTCGAAATAGGTCTGCTCCCGGCCGGAGGTGCGGTCCACCAGCTGGTCCGGCACCGCGACGGTGCCAGGGCCCCAGTCGGCGCGCAGGCTGCCCACCGCGCACGGCGCGAAGATCCGGCGCACGCCGAGCGAGCGCAGCGCCCAGAGATTGGCCCGGTACGGCAGGGTGTGCGGCGCGAACTCGTGCTTCTTCCCGTGCCGGGGGAGGAAGGCGACGGGCCGCCCCTCCACCTCGCCCACCGCGATCGGCGCGCTCGGGGCGCCGTACGGGGTCGGCACCTCGCGCTCCTCGGCGGCGTCGTCGAAGAAGTCGTAGAACCCACTGCCACCGATGACGGCGAGGGCCGGGCTGCGGTCCGAAGTCATGGGTCGATTCTCCGGGGCCGGTGCGCGCGGTGGCGAGCCGGGGGCGGCTGGGCGAATCACATCCCGGCCGGTCCGGTGCCCGCGGTGCCCGGCAGGATGGGCGCTGTGATGTCGCGGGCGGCGCTCGGTGTGTGGTTGACGGTGTCCTCCGGGCTGGCCTTCGCGGCGTCCGGGCCGCTGGTGAAGGCGGTGCTCGGGGCCGGCTGGTCGGCCGGGGCGGTACTCGCCGTGCGGCTCACGGGGGCGGCGGCGGTGATGCTGCTGCTGGCGGCCTTCGCCGATCCGCGGGGGCTGTGGGCGGGCCGCGGGGAGCTGCGGACCGTCGTGCCGTTCGGCGTCGTCGGGGTGGCCGGAGTGCAGGCCAGCTTCTTCCTCTCGCTGGCGACGCTGCAGGTGGCGGTGACGCTCATGATCCAGTTCCTGGCGCCGGTGGTGGTGATCGCCTGGCACTGGGTGGTGCACCGGCGGCGGCCGAGCACCGGCACGCTGCTCGGCGCCGCGGTGACGCTGGCCGGGGCGGCGCTGGTGGTCCAGGTGTTCGAGGCGGCGAGCCCGGACCCGGTGGGGCTGGCCTGGGCCGGGCTCTCGATGGTCGGCAACGCGGTCTTCTTCCTGCTCTCCGAGCGCAGCTCGGCCCGGCTGAGCCCGGTCGCGCTGCTCGGCTCCGGGCTCACCGTGGCCGCGCTCACCACCTGGCTGCTGGCCGGGATCGGGGCATTGCCGCTGGTCGTCGGGGGCGGCATCGCGCTCATGGACCATCGCGAGCTCCCGGTGCCGCTCGCGCTCACCCTGCTGGTGCTGGTGAGCACGGTGCTCGCCTACCTGTGCGGGGTCGCCGGCGCCGCCCGGATCGGCTCGACGCTCATGTCGCTGGTGCTGCTGAGCGAGGTGCTCTTCGCGGTCGGGCTCTCCTGGCTGCTGCTCGGCGAGGCGGTGACGCCGCTGCAGCTGGTGGGATCGGTGCTGGTGGTGGCCGGTCTGGCGGTCGCCAACCGAGCCACCGAGCGGCCCTGACTGCTGTACCCTTGGGGGGTATCAAAAGAGACGAGGAGGGCCGGTGACCGACCCCAGCCACGAGCACGACCACGCCGGGCACGGCTACATCACCGCGAAGGACGACTACCTCAAGCGGCTGCGGCGCATCGAGGGGCAGGCGCGCGGGTTGCAGCGCATGGTCGAGGAGGAGAAGTACTGCATCGACATCCTCACCCAGGTCTCGGCCATGACGAAGGCGCTGCAAGCCGTCGCGGTCGGCTTGCTGGAGGACCACATCAGCCACTGCGTGGTCGATGCCGCCGTCGCCGGGGGGCCGGAGGCGGAGGCGAAGATCAAGGAGGCGACGGAGGCCATCGCCCGCCTCGTCCGCTCCTGACGCGAGTCCCTCGTCGAGCGATCGAGCGCAAAATCAGTCGAGCCGCCGGAGGCGGGTGCGAGATTCGCCGCGCGCGGATCAGCCCCCGCAGCAACCGGCAGGGGGCACGGTGCGCATCTCGCGGGTCTGCGCGTTCCGCGCGGCCAGCTCCCCGTCGGGCGGGTAGTCGACGGCGACCAGGCTCAGCCCGTGCGCGGGGGCGACGGTGACCGAGCTGGAACGTGCACGCTGCTCGAGCAAACCCCCGACCCACTCCGGCGTCCGCCGCCCCTCCCCCACCGCGAGCACCGCCCCCACCAGACTGCGCACCATCGACCAGCAGAAAGCATCGGCGCTGACATGGGCGGTGAGCGCGTACCCCGACTGCTCCCAGTCGTACCGCTGCAACTCGCGCACCGTGGTCGCCCCCTCGCGCCGACGGCAGAAGGCCGCGAAATCGTGCAGCCCGAGCAAGGTCCGCGAGGCCGCGCGCATCCCCTCGATATCGAGCCCCGGCTTGGCGGGCACCACCCCGCGCGCGGCGAGCGGATCGGCCCCGTACGGCGCCGTTGTCAGCCGATAGACATAGTGCCGCCGAACAGCGGAGAACCTGGCATCGAACTCCGCGGGAGCAACCCGGGCCGCGGTGACCCGAACGTCCTTGGGCAGGAACCGCGCCAGCCGATGCACCAGCTTCGGCCCGTCGAACTCCCCCGCCGTGTCGAAGTGCGCGACCTGCCCCTCCGCGTGCACCCCGGCATCGGTCCGCCCCGCGACGGTCAACCGAACAGGTTCCCGAAAGACCTTGCTCAGCGATTCCTCCAGCACGCCCTGCACGGTCCGCAGCCCCGGCTGCCGCGCCCACCCGGTGAAATCCGTCCCGTCGTAGGAGATATCGAGCCGCACGCGAACGAGCCCGCCACCCTCACGGGTGACGGGCTCGACGCCGGAATCCGAACTCAGCTCAGGATTCCTTCTTGTCCTCGGCAGCGGCCTCGGCCTCGGGCGCCTCGGCGGCGGCCTCCTCCGTGGTCTCCTCGGCGGCGGGCGCCTCGGCGACCGGCTCCGCCTTCTTCGAGGCGGCGACGCGCCGCGCACGATCCGCCTCGTTGGACACGGTCTGCTCCCGGACCAGCTCGATCACGGCCATGGGGGCATTGTCGCCCTTGCGCGGCAGCGTCTTGATGATGCGGGTGTAGCCGCCATCGCGACCCTCGAACGACGGGCCGATGGTGGCGAACAGCTCGTGCACGACGGTCTTGTTCCGGATCACCTTGAGCACCTCACGCCGGTCGGCGAGGGTGCCGCCCTTCGCCTTGGTGACGAGCTTCTCGGCGTACGGGCGCAGCGCCTTGGCCTTGGACTCGGTGGTCGTAATCCGACCGTGCTCGAAGAGCGCCGTGGCCAGGTTGGCGAAGATCGCCTTCTGGTGCGACGCCGACCCGCCGAAGCGAGCACCCTTCTTGGGCTTGGGCATTTCACTGTCTCCTTGTTGATGGCGCCGCGCGCGGGGCCCGGCGGCGGTTACGCTCCGCTACCGCCTCTGGGCCTGACGCTCGCGACGCACGAGAGGCCGCTGGCCGGGGGAGGCCTCCCCCGCGGGCCTAGAGCTGTTCGGTCTCGGCGTAGTCCTGCTCGCCGCCGTCGGTGTCGCTGAACGTGCCACTGTCGCTCCAGGTCCCGGTGTTCGCGTCGTACCCGACCACGGAGGACGGGTCGAACGAGGCGGGGCTGTCCTTCAGCGAGAGGCCGAGCGCGTGCAGCTTGACCTTGACCTCGTCGATGGACTTCTGGCCGAAGTTGCGGATGTCCAGCAGATCCGACTCGGTGCGGGCGACGAGCTCGCCCACCGTGTGCACACCCTCACGCTTGAGGCAGTTGTAGGAGCGGACGGTGAGGTCCAGATCCTCGATCGGCAGCCCGAACGAGGCGATGTGATCCGCCTCCGCGGGCGAGGGGCCGATCTCGATGCCCTCGGCCTCCACATTCAGCTCGCGGGCCAGGCCGAAGAGCTCGACCAGGGTCTTGCCCGCCGAGGCGAGCGCGTCCCGCGCGGTGATGGAGTTCTTGGTCTCCACGTCGAGCACCAGCCGGTCGAAGTCGGTGCGCTGCTCCACGCGGGTGGCCTCGACCTTGTAGGTCACCTTGAGCACCGGCGAGTAGATCGAATCGACCGGGATCCGGCCGATCTCCGCACCGGACGCCTTGTTCTGCACGGCGGGCACATAGCCGCGGCCCCGCTCGACGACCAGCTCGATCTCGAGCTTGCCCTTGTCGTTCAGGGTGGCGATGTGCATGTCCGGGTTGTGCACGACGACGCCGGCCGGGGGCACGATATCGCCCGCCGTCACCGTGCCGGGGCCCTGCTTGCGCACGTACATCGTCACCGGCTCGTCCTCCTCCGAGGACACGACCAGGCCCTTGAGGTTCAGGATGATGTCGGTGACATCCTCCTTCACCCCCGGCACGGTGGTGAACTCGTGGAGCACGCCGTCGATGCGGATGCTCGTGACCGCGGCCCCCGGGATCGAGGACAGCAGGGTGCGGCGCAGCGAGTTGCCGAGGGTGTAGCCGAAGCCCGGCTCGAGCGGTTCGATGGTGAACCTCGAGCGGTTCTCCGCGACGACCTCTTCGGTCAGCGTCGGACGCTGGGAAATCAGCATGGGATCATCCTCCTGTGTGGGCGCCCGCTATTTGACGCCTCGTGGTGGGGGTGTTGCGCGTGGCCGCCGCGCACGGCGGCCACGCACCAGCAGCGCTGATTACTTCGAGTAGTACTCGACGATCAGCTGTTCCTGCAGCGGCACATCGATCTGGGCGCGCTCCGGCTCCTGGTGGATCAGGATCCGCAGCCGGCCCGGCAGCACCTGCAGCCAGCCCGGGACGGGCCGGTCGCCGACGGTCTCGCGCGCCACCTGGAAGGGCAGCGTCGGCAGCGACTTCTCCTTGACATCGATGATGTCGTACTGGCTCACGCGGTAGCTCGGCACGTCGACCTTGACGCCGTTGACCAGGAAGTGGCCGTGGCTCACGAGCTGACGGGCCTGCCGCCGGGTGCGGGCGAGGCCGGCGCGGTAGACGACGTTGTCGAGGCGGGTCTCCAGCAGGCGGAGCAGGTTGTCACCCGTCTTGCCCTTCTGCCGGTTGGCCTCCTCGTAGTAGCGGCGGAACTGCTTCTCCATGACGCCGTAGGAGAAGCGGGCCTTCTGCTTCTCCTGCAGCTGGAGCAGGTACTCGCTCTCCTTGATCCGCGCCCGGCCGTGCTGGCCCGGCGGGTAGGGGCGACGCTCGAAGGCCTGGTCGCCGCCGACCAGGTCGACGCGCAGACGACGCGACTTGCGGGTGATGGGTCCGGTATAACGGGCCATGTCGTTCTACTTCCTTTCCCGCTTAGACGCGACGCCGCTTGGGCGGACGGCAGCCGTTGTGCGGCTGCGGGGTGACATCGGAGATCGTGCCCACTTCCAGGCCGGCGGCCTGCAGTGAACGGATCGCGGTCTCGCGGCCCGAACCCGGGCCCTTGACGAACACGTCGACCTTCTTGACGCCGTTCTCCTGCGCCTTGCGGGCGGCGTTCTCGGCGGCCAGCTGGGCGGCGAACGGGGTCGACTTGCGCGAGCCCTTGAACCCGACGTGGCCCGACGACGCCCAGGAGATGACGTTGCCGGAGGGGTCGGTGATCGACACGATCGTGTTGTTGAACGTGCTCTTGATGTGCGCGTGGCCGTGCGGGACGTTCTTCTTTTCCCTGCGGCGCGACTTCTGGGTCTTCTTCGGGCCCGAGGCCCGGCTCTTCGGAGGCATGCCTGTATCCCTTCGGGAAGAAAGGTTTCCCTTACTTCTTCTTGCCGGCGACGGTCTTCTTCGGACCCTTGCGAGTGCGCGCGTTGGTCTTGGTGCGCTGGCCCCGCACGGGCAGGCCGCGACGATGCCGGATGCCCTGGTAGCAGCCGATCTCGATCTTGCGGCGGATATCGGCCTGCACCTCACGGCGCAGGTCGCCCTCGACCTTGAGATCCGAGGCCTCGATGTAATCGCGGAGCCGGGTCAGGTCGTCGTCGCTGAGATCCTTCGACCGCAGGTCGGGGCTGACCCCGGTGGCGGCGAGGATCTCGTGGGAACGGGTACGGCCGATGCCGAAAATGTAGGTCAGCGCGATCTCCATGCGCTTTTCGCGCGGGAGATCGACGCCCATGAGACGTGCCATCTGGCAGGTTCCTTAATGTTGCGGAGGTCTGCTCCCTGTCCGTCCCCTCGTCTGGGGCACCGGCCTCCGTTCCGGTGGTGAGCGCACACGCCCGGGTGGATCTCGCGACCCACCCGTTCCCAAGCGTGTGGCTGGCGCTGGGAGTTTCTTCTGTCAAGCCCGATCAGCGACCGGTGCTCGGTGGTGTCAGCCCTGACGCTGCTTGTGCCGCAGGTTCTCGCAGATCACCATGACCCGCCCGTGCCGACGGATCACCTTGCACTTCTCGCAGATCGGCTTGACGCTCGGATTGACCTTCACGTCCGTCCAATCTCTTTCTGTGGTCCACGGGGTGTGGACACAACTTTTCCCCAGCCCGACGGCTGGGGAAGCTTTCCTTCGTGCTCGCGCTGGGCGAGCCCGTCACTTGTAGCGGTAAACGATCCGGCCGCGGGACAGGTCGTAGGGCGACAGCTCGACGACCACCCGATCCTCGGGCAGGATGCGGATGTAGTGCTGCCGCATCTTCCCGCTGATGTGCGCGAGAACCTTGTGCCCGTTCTCGAGCTCGATCCGGAACATCGCATTCGGCAACGGCTCGACAACCCGACCCTCGACCTCGATGGCCCCGTCTTTTTTCGCCATGTCCTCCGCGATCCCGGTTACGCTCAACCTGGTGTGATTGCTGCTCTGGTCCTACCCGGCGCCCGCACCGCACCGTCCGGACACCAGCGAACAATCGAACGTCGAAGACGGATCGAATGTTCCCGGATGAACGCATGCCTGTAGGCGCACCGTTGCTCAAGCTTACCGAGGGGCCGCCGATCAGGCAAAATCGCCCCTGCCCCGCCGTGCCCGGCCGGTCCCGTAAACTGACCTCGAGTCCAGCGAAATGCTCCAGCACATCGAGGGGGACAGGTGAGCCGCAACGACGACGGCCTCCCCATGCTGCCGCCGTGGCTCTCGGAGAGCGACGTCACACAGGTCGGCTACGAAGCGCCCGTGCAGAACCTTCCGTCCGAGGACGAGGGGGCGGCGCCGCGGCGATCGCGGTTTCGCAATCGCGCGCCCGAGGGGGAACGGCCGGAAGCCGGGCGGCGGGAGAAGCGGCGGCGGGGGTGGCGGCGAGGGGATGATGCGCCCGCGCCTGCCTCCGAGTACGCGGAAGCCGGGGGCGGCGAGCCGGAGCGGCCGGGAATCCCGAGCTCCGGGGTGGCTCCACTCGCGTCGGACGGCGGGAACGGGCGGGCCGATTTCCGGACGCGGCAGGCGGAGGTGGCGCCGGGAGTCGGCGAGCCCGGGTTCGGGCAACTGCGAGGCGAGTCCGCGCCGAGCGGGGAGTACGGCTTCGCGCGGCAGGGCGAGTCCGCGCCGAGCGCGGAGTACAGCCAGGCGCGGCAGGGTGAGTTCGTGCCGAGCGCAGAGTACGGGCAGGCGCGGCAGGGCGAGTCCGCGCCGAGCGGGGAGAACGGTTTCGCACAGCAAGGCGAGTTCGCGCCGGGGGCGCGGCCCGAGCGTGCCGCGGAGCGGCCGCCGGACGGGGCGGGTGATGGCGCACCCGGGTTCGAGGGGCAGCGCGAATCCATGGCCGCGGAGAGCCGGGGCGACGAGCGGAGCGGGCTCGGACGGCCCGGGTTCGGCACGGCTGAACCGGAAGACGAGGTGCTGCGGGATCCGCGGACCGGCGCGGCCGCGCCGGAGGAGAGTTCGCGGCCGACCTTGCCGACCCGGAGTCCCTCGCGGCCGTCGAGCGCGTTCCAGCCGCTCGGGGCGGGGGCGAGCGCTGCGGGTGGGCTGCGGGATACGTCGGGCGTCCGGGAGCGCCGCAGGGCCCGGCCCGAGCTGCCGCCACCGCCGGAGGCGCCGGAGCGGCTGCCCGCACCGAGCGGTGCCGTCGACGAGGAGCCGGAAGAAGCCGCGCCGCACCGCGATCTGGCCGGATTCCGCGAGGGGCTCTCGGCGCTGCACCGGGAGGCCGAGCCCGAGCTCGACGACGACGAGCCGCTGGAGCGCGGGCAGATCGGCACGCCCGACGCGCTTCCGCCGCGCGCACCGGTCGCCCCGGTCACCGGTGGCAGCGTGCCGCCGTGGCAGGGGCCGACCGGCGCGGGGCGGGGCTACGAGCCGCCGCCGGTGGAGCAGCCGGAGCGCGCTCCCGAACCGCCCGCGCCGGAACCGGATCCGTCCGCCTACCGCTCGGCGCCGAATATCCCGGTGGCGCCACAGCAGTTCGACGTGCCCGCGGCCGGGCCGCTCTACCCGCCCGCTCCCCCGCACGCGGCGCCGACCGCCTACCCGACGCCGCCGTCCGGGAACGGCACCGCCGCACCGGCTCCCGCCCCGGCGCCGCCGCCCTACAGCACCGCGCCGACGAACGAGATGCCCTCCCCGTACGGCCCCGGCGCGAATCAGGAGGCGGCGTACGGCGATCCGAACCAGCGGTACCGCTCGGAGCCGAATCAGCCGGTCGCGAACCAGGTTCCGCCGCAGTACAGCCCAGGCCCGAACCACGCCCTGCCGAACCAGGTTCCGCCGCAGTACCACTCCGACCCGAACCACCCGATCGCGAACCAGGTTCCGCCGCAATACCGCTCGGAGCCGAACCACCCGGTCGCCAACCAGGTTCCGCCGCAATACCACGCCGACCCGAACCAGCCGCCGCAGCAGTACGGCCCCGGGCCGAACCAGTATCCGGGAAACCAGGTTCCGCCTTACGGCCCAGGCCCGAACCAGTTCCAGCAGGTCAGGCAGTTCAACGCCACCCCGCCGAACACCTACAGCTCCACCCCGCCCCCTTCCCTGGACGACGTCCCCATGCGGCGCGCCAAGAAATCACCGGGCAGCGGCTGGCGCAAGGCCGTGCACCACGTCTCCGGCGGCGCCATCAACCCGGGCATGTCGGCCGAGGAGCGCCGCCTGCAGGAGCTGGTGGCCCGGATCAGGCAGCCGGTCCGCGGTGACTACCGGATCGCGGTGCTCTCGCTCAAGGGCGGCGTCGGCAAGACCACCACCACCATGGGGCTCGGCTCGATCTTCGCCTCGATCCGCGGCGACCGGGTGATCGCGGTGGACGCCAACCCGGATTTCGGCACGCTCTCCCAGCGGGTCCCGCTGCAGACCCGCTCGACCGTGCGCGACCTGCTGCTCGACCCGGCGATCCAGCGCTACTCGGATGTCCGCAGGCACACCTCGCAGAGCACCTCGCGGCTCGAAGTGCTGGCGAGCGAGCGCGATCCGGCCGCCTCGGAGGCATTCAGCGACGAGGAGTACCGCGCGGTCGCGCGCATCCTGCAGCGCTTCTACAACATCATCCTGACCGACTGCGGCACCGGGCTCATGCACTCGGCCATGACCGGCGTGCTCGACACCGCGCACTCGCTGGTGCTGATCTCCTCGGCCGCCATCGACGGCGCGCGCAGCGCGGCGGCCACCCTGGACTGGCTCTCCCTGCACGGCCACGACCACCTGGTGCGCAATGCGGTGGTGGTGATCAACCTGCCGCGCGAGGGGTCGCCGACGGTGGGAGTGCAGCACCTGCGCGAGTACTTCCTGTCGCGCTGCCGCGCGGTGCACATCATCCCCTACGACAACCACCTCTCCGAGGGCGCGGAGATCGACCTGCACCGGCTGCACAAGAACACCAAGCGCGCCTACGTGGAGCTCGCGGCGACGGTGGCCGACGAGTTCGCGGTCTTCCGCGGCTGAGGCGATCGACATCGGGCATGGGCGAGAGCCCTCCGTGGCTACGCTCCGCTCCCGCCTCCGGGCTTGACTCGCCCATGCCTGAGGCGATCGGTATCGGCATGGGCGAGAGCCCTCCGTGGCTACGCTCCGCTCCCGCCTCCGGGCTTGACTCGCCCATGCCTGAGGCGATCGGTATCGGCATGGGCGAGAGCCCTCCGTGGCTACGCTCCGCTCCCGCCTCCGGGCTTGACTCGCCCATGCCGGGGAGTCACCACTCCGGCAGCCTGCGCCTGCCCTCGAGCACTTCGCGCACCAGGTCGTCGTAGCCGTCGGCCAGCTCGGCCAGGTGGTGCCACGCGCTGTGCAGCCGGTCGTCGTCGGCGTCCAGGGTCATCAGGGCGCGGTGCGCGCGCACCGAGGACTCGGCGAGGCGGTCGATCACCGCGCCGATGGTCTCGGTGTGCAGGGTGGCGCCGAGCCGGTGCTCCGGCACGCTGCGCGCCACCCAGTCATCGATCGCCATCACCAGTTCGCCTCTGCGCCGATCGATCTCGAGCACCGCCGCAGGCGCGATCGGCGACTCCGGGCCGCCGGGGCCGACGCGCCGCTCGTGCAGCACCGCCAGATCGCGGGCGAACCAGAGCAGCGGTCCGCCCACCACCCGATGCCCGCGCAGCGCACGGAGAAGCCGATCGGAAAAAGGTAGCTGCCCCGTTTCCGGGGCCCGATCCCCCGGCTCGGCGCCTCGAGCCGCACCGGGAAAGGTCGTCAAGACCGTAGAACTATCCGAACCTGCCACGTTGCCTCGCAGTCATCGCCGCACAACACCGGATCAGAGCGTTCAGAACGTTCATTACACTAAACCTCAGAAAGTCCATGTCAAGCGATTCCCCGCCCGCGACCGGAGCCCGATTCCAAAGCGTTACCTCGCGGCGGCTCGGCCGAATTTCCTTGTCGGCCGATGGTTTTACTCGTCGGACCGATGGGTATGCGTTGCCATCGGAAGCGTGTAACTGCACTGTTGCCGAGCACCGAGGGAGCCCGATGTCGGACGGCCCGACCTACCAGCGCATCGCCGACCTGCTGCGCGAGCAGATCCGGGGCGGCACCTGGCGACCGGGCGACCGCTTACCCAGCCACGTCGAGCTGGCCGAGCAGATGGGCGTCTCCATCACCACCGCGCGCCACGCCATCCAGGTGCTCGTCACCGAGAACCTGGTGTACACCGCGACCTCGCGCGGCACCATCGTGCGCAACCAGGAGATCCTGGAGTCGGTGGTCACCGACCACATCCGCCCGGACCGGCCGCGCTCGGCGCACGACATCTTCTCCGAGATCGCGCGGGCGGCGGGGCGGGAGCCGGCCAAGGAGTTCAGCGCGCGGATGGAGCCGGCGGGCGCCGAGGTGGCCGGGTGGCTCGGGGTGGCGCCGGACTCCTGGGTGATGGCCAGGACGGTCGTCCAGTTCCTGGACAACGAGCCGTGGTCCTGGGAGGTGAGCTTCTTCGCCCGCGAGCTGGCCGAGGCGATCGGCGCCGACGTCCCGCACGACATTCCCGAGGGCACCACCCGCAGGCTGGCCGAGCACGGGCACGGCGAGACCGCGCACCGGGACACCATCTCCGCGCGGCCCGCGAGCGCCGCCGAGGCCGCGGTCCTCAATATCGTGCCGGGCACCATCCTGCTCGACCACCTGCGGATCGGCGCCAACCACCACCGGGTCACCAGGGCGACCAGGCACCGCTGCCTCGCCACCCGCAATCGGCTCGCCTACCAGCTCGGCGACCCCGCCGGGGTGGCGGTCATCGGCCGTACGCTGGGGTCGCCCGCCGCGGCGTCCGCTTCGTGACCAGGGCCGCTGCCGTCCCGATCGGTACGGCGCAGCCGGGAACGTTGCTCATCCGGCGCGCCCGCCGGGACGAGCTGGCGTTGCTCTGCCTGCTCCGGCTGCGCCGCACCCGCTGGCTGGTCGCGCGCGGGGAGGACCAGTGGACGACAGCCGGGCGCGGGCTCGATATCGAGGCCTTCGCCGGGGCCGTCGGGCGGGCGATCGAGCGCGGCCACACCTGGGTCGCCGAGCTTGGTGGCGAGGTGGCGGGCACGATCACCGTGGATCGGCGCGCCGACCGGCACCTGTGGAGCCCCGCCGAACTCGCCGAGGCGGTGATCGTGCATTTCATGATCGTCGACGCGGCCTTCGCCGGACGCCGGATCGGCCACCGGCTGCTCGCGCACGCCGCCACCCTCGCCCGCGGCGACGGCCTGGACTGGGTCCGGCTCGACGCCTGGACCACCAACCGCGCCCTGCACGCCTACTACCGCAACGCTGGATTCCGCCTGGCCCGGATCGCGGGCCCCGCCACCCTCGGCCCCTCCTGCGCCCTCTTCGAGCGCCGGGTCGATACCTGGCCGAGCGCGCTGCCCGCGCTCCGTCGCCCGGCCATCGGGTAGCGGTTCGCTCTCAGGCCGGTCCCCGACCCCGACGACAGCTGCCCGAAGAGCGACCTCTCCGCCAGTGCCTATGTGACGGTGTCGGTCAGATTGATCCCGTCGTGTGCTCGCAGTTTCGGTTCATCGGTGTCGAACGCATCCAGGACACGGATCGCGAATGCCGGAACCATTGCCTCGCGAACCTGATCGGCGGTCATCCAGCGGACTTCACGGGCTTCGTCGGTCGGGTGCGAAGTGCCGGTTTCGACGGTGCAGCGGAAGACGAGGGCGACAATGCCCGCGGTGAGGTTCTTGTAGACGCCGGTGAGCCGGTCAACACACACCGTAAGTCCGGTCTCTTCAGCAACTTCGCGACGGACGCCATGCTCGAAGGACTCGTGCAGTTCGAGCACGCCGCCAGGCGCTTCCCAGTGCCCATTGTCGGCGCGGCGAATGACCAGCACCCGGTTGTCGGCATCAACAACGATGCCCGACACGCTGACGGAGTGCTTCGGTAGGTCAACCATGCGCCCTCTCCCTCGTCCTGTCTGCCTGGCTCGGCATCTGCGCCGGTCAAGCCTAAGCTAGTTGTCTAGGTAGGTTGGTCTTGCGTCCGGAGGGTCTGATGATGCGGTTCGAGCCGGTGGATCGTTCGGATCCGCGGCCGCCGTACCGCCAAATCGCCGACCGGTTGCGTATGGCGATCAAGGCCGGTGAGATTGCGCCCGGCCAACGGCTCCCCTCCGAGGTCGAGCTGATGTCGCAGTTCGGTGTGGCGCGAATGACGATGCGCCAGGCACTGCAGGAACTCAAGGCAGAAGGGCTGGTGTACGCGCAGCAGGGCCGAGGCGTGTTCGTCCGGCCGACACCGCCGATCCGCCGACTGGCGTCGGATCGTTTCGCCCGCGAGCACCGCGCTGGCGGTAAGGCCGCCTTCTCAGCCGAGGCGGAGAAGGCCGGATTCGCCCCCGGTGTAGATCGAATCCGGATTGCGCGGGCGGCCGCGGGGCCGCTGGTGGCCGAACGGCTGCGCATCGCGCCGGATGCGGAAGTGGTGGTGCGCACTCGTCGCTACCTCGCCAACGGCACGCCGGTGGAGATCGCGGCCTCTTACATCCCGATCACTCTGGCCGCCGGGACTCGTATCGAAGACCCCGATACCGGGCCAGGTGGCATCTACGCGCGCCTGGAGGAAATGGGCCACACGTTGGCTCGATTCACCGAGGAGGTCGGGGCACGTATGCCGACCCCGGATGAGCGCGTCGAGTTGGAGATCGGTGAGGGTGAGCCGGTACTCACTGTTGTGCGAACCGCTTTCAGCACCGGCGACGTCGCGGTCGAGGTCTGCGACACGGTCAAGGTAGCCGGCGCCTACCTCCTCGAATATGACTTCCCGGCGCGCTGATCGGCCATCTCGAGAATTCCCAAAACTTGCCTAGACAAGTTCGGCACCGTTGGACATACTTGCCTAGAGGAGTTGGTTGGGGGCGGTCAGCCCCGCATCGAACTGGACAGGGGTGGGGATCGTGGTCGAACCGAACAGGGCGCCGTACCAATCCGAACAGACACATGGCGCCGGGGATATCGTCGATGACCAGTCGACCGGCCGAATAGCGTTGTTTGGCAGGGCACGTCAGCTCGGTGCGCGCGACCGTGCTGCCCATGTGGTCGATGTCCGCAGCAGCGCGTGCAGGCAGGCAGATGCCAGACCGCTTTGGGTGAATTCATCGAGGACTTTCGTGTCCCGACCGCAGGCCCGCGGTGCGCAGTGATCGGTCCGGCAAATTTCTTTGCTCAACAACAGAAGTCCACGCATTCGGCAGCGGGCGGGGTTTGCCGAAATAACGTACAAGCCACCATCGAACGCCACCACCCACAGCGAAGCCGGCGTGATCGCCAAACGCGAAACCAACGTGTTGCTCAGTGGTTCAGGCCAGGCCATGGCCGCGAACCAGCTTCTCGCCGCAATCGGCATGGTCGAACTCGTTCGCGTCGAGAAGGCTCGCACCACCTACGAGCACCCCGGATACAACGACACCATTGCCGCTGTCGATACCGTCACCCACGCCGGAACCTTCGTAGAAACCGAGGTCACCGCGGCCGACGCCGATACCGCGGCCACCCGTCTCGAAGAGGTCGAAACAGCACTCGGTATCGACGATTGTCCGGTCGTCGGCCTGCCCTACCGAGACCTGGTCATAGCCGCGGCGCGTTGACGATGGATGGTCCTGGCAAACCTATCGGCTAGAGCGGCGGCAGGTAGGCGACCTGAACCATCTCCTGCTCCCGACTCCGGGATACCAGCACCCCGCGCCCGGCGGGCAACCGCATGGGCCGAACGTCCCCGATCAACTTCCCCTCGTCCCGCGACCCGCTCATGATCAGCGTCTCCACCGAGAGATTCTTCAACCCGCCGATGATCGGATCGAAGAGCGCACGGGAGACACCGCCCATGCGCCGGGTGACGACGAAGTGCAGCCCGATGTCGCGCGCCTGCGGGAAGTACTCCATGAGCGCGGAGAAGGGGTTGATCCCGCCTGTGACGACCATGTCGTAGTCGTCGACCATGACGTAGATCTCCGGCCCGCTCCACCAGCTGCGCTCCCTGAGCTGCTGCGGGGTGATGTCGGAGTCGGGGATGCGCTTGCCCAGGTACCCTGCGACCTCGGCGATCATCGGGGCGCAGGTCTGCGAGGAGGTCGAGTACCCGGCCAGGTGCTCGCCCTCGACCACGCCGAGCATGGTGCGCCGGTAGTCGATCATGATGATCTTGGCCTCCTCCGGCGTGGCGTTCTGCACGATGCCCATGGCGATATTGCGCAGCAGCGTGGTCTTGCCGGACTCCACGTCGGCGAAGGCCATGAAGTGCGGCTCCACCCCGAAATCCAGGACCAGGGGCTGCAGCGCGGACTCGCCGAGCCCGACAACGACCCGGGTCGGGCTCAGCTCGATGCCGGCCGCGGCGGTCGCGGCCAGCAGCTCGTCGCGGTCGAGCTGCCCGGGCAGCATGCGGACCTGCGGGGCCCGGTGCTGCGGGTGCACCTGCTCCAGCCCGGCGCGGGCGGCGGTGACGCCCTCGGCCACGGTCTCCGGGTTGGAGTCGGAGTCGAGCCGGGGCAGCGCGATGAGCATGTGCAGGTGGTCGGGGGTGAGGCCGCGGCCGGGGCGGCCGACCGGCACCTGGTGCGCGACCCGCCTGCCCATCTCCGAGTCGGACGGGTCGCCGAGCCGCAGCTCCAGCCTGGTGCCGATCTGGTCCTTGACCACCGGCCGGATCTCACCCCACCGGTTGGCGCCGATCACCAGGTGGATGCCGTACGACAGCCCCTGCGCGGCAATGGCGTTGATCTGCGGCTCCAGGGTGTCGAACTCCTCGCGGATGACGGCCCAGCCGTCGATCACCAGGAAGACGTCGCCGAAGCGGTCGTCGGCGAGCGGGTTCCCCGGCGAGGAGGCACCGCCGGGCACGTGCTGGGCCGCCGCGAACTTACGCCGCCGGAAGTCGACCATGGACTCGATTCCGCGCTCACCGAAGCGCTCCTCGCGCTCGCGCAGCAGCGTGGTCAGCTCGGCGACGGTGCGCCGCACCCGGTCGCCGTCGAGCCGGCCCGCCACCGAGCCGACGTGCGGGATGCCGGCCAGCCCGGCCATGCTGCCGCCGCCGAAGTCGAGGCAGTAGAACTGCACCTGCTCGGGGGTGTGGGTGGCGGCGGCGGCCATGACGATGGCGCGCAGCGTGGTCGACTTGCCGGACTGCGGGCCGCCGACGACGGCCACATTGCCCTGCGCGCCTGCCAGGCTCACGGTGAGCACGTCGCGGCGCTGCTCGTAGGGCTTGTCGATGACGCCGATCGGCATCCAGAGCTGGCCGTGCCGGTTCACCGGCGAGCGCCAGTCCGGGTCGGGCAGCAGCATGTCGACGGTGGGCGACTCCTCCAGCGGCGGCAGCCAGACCTCGTGCGCCGGCCTGCCGTGCCCGGTGAGCCGCTTGACCACCACGGTCAGCAGGCTGTCCGGGATGCCCTCCTCGCCGGGCAGCGGCGCGCCGGGCGGCGGCGGCAGCTCGGGGCGGCCGCTCAGCGACGGCGGCGGCGGGGGCAGGCCGAGCGGGTCGTCGTCGAGCAGGGCGTCGGCGGGCGGCTCGGCCGACTCGACCGGCGCCGCGGTAAAGACCGTCGGCCTGCCCCCGACGACCGGGCCGCCGTCGTCGGTGCCGCCGCCGAGCGGCGCCACGTACGGCCCGGAGACGTAGGAGGCGTTGAAGCGCAGCGGGTCCGAGGCGTCGCTCTTGAGGTAGCCGGAGCCTGGCACGCTGGGCAGGTGGTAGGCGTCGGTGATGCCGAGCACGGCCCGGGACTCGTTGGCGGAGAAGGTGCGCAGGCCGATCCGGTACGACAGGTGCGACTCCAGGCCGCGCAGCTTGTTCTCCTCGAGTCGCTGCGAGGCGAGCAGCAGATGCACGTGCAGCGAGCGGCCGAGCCGCCCGATCATGACGAAGAGTTCGGCGAAATCCGGCTTCTGCGACAGCAGCTCGGAGAACTCGTCGACCACGATGAAGAGCGCGGGCAGCGGGTCGAGCGGCACTCCGGCGGCGCGCGCCTTCTCGTAGTCGGTGACATTGGCGTAGTTGCCCGCCGAGCGCAGCAGCTCCTGGCGGCGGTTCATCTCGCCTGCCAGCGCGTCCTTCATGCGGTCGACCAGCGCGAGCTCGTCCTCCAGGTTGGTGATCACGGCGGCGACGTGCGGCAGCGGGTCGAGGCCGAGGAAGGTGGCGCCGCCCTTGAAGTCGACGAGCACCAGGTTCAGCGCGTCCGGGGAGTGCGTGGTGACCAGGGAAAGCACCAGCGTGCGCAGGAATTCGGACTTGCCGGAGCCGGTGGCGCCGATACACAGCCCGTGCGGGCCCATGCCGTTCTCGGCGGACTCCTTGATGTCCAGCTCCACCGGGGTGCCGTCCGGGGTGATGCCGATCGGCACCCGCAGCCGCTCGCGCGCGGTGCGCGGCCGCCACACCCGGGCCGGGTCGATCTGCGCGGCGTCCGGGATGCGGAGCAGCGCCATCAGCCCCGGGTCGGAGACCGAGCCCTCGCCGAGGCTGACGATCTGCGCCGCGGTGGCGAGCCGGTAGCGGGCGAGGCCGCGGGCCAGTGCCGCCGCCTCGGCGGCGGTGACGGTGTCGGCGGCGGCGAACCGCTCCACCCCGGCGGCGCTGCGCGCGGAGACATCGCCATCGCCCACCAGCAGCTGCAACCCGCGGCGGGCGGCCAGCCCGCCCTCGGGCGCGGTGAGATCGAGCACGGTGACCGAGTCCAGCCCGGACTCGCTGATCAGCCGCTCGCCGCCGTTCACGTAGCCGTCGTCGATCACGACGACCAGGTGCAGCCTGCCCTGGGTGGGCTGCGGATTGCGCATGAAGCGGCCGCGCTCCAGCAGCTCGCTCTGCAGCGCCGTCTCCAGCTCACCGAGCGAGGTGTAGAGCATCCTGGCGCTGCCCATGCCGTCGCGCTGGCTCGGATGCTGCAGGTGCGGCAGCCATTTGGTCCAGCCCCACGGCCCGTCCGGGTCGGCGCAGACGATGGCGATGGCGAGGTGGTCGGGGCCGTGGAAGGTGACCAGCTCCATGAGCATGGCGCGCACCAGCATCCGCGCCTCGTCCGGCGGCCCCTCGATATTGAGCGCGGGGAAGGCGCGCAGCGAGACCGCGGTGGGCAGGGTGTGCACCACCGAGTGGGTGCGCACGAAGCGGCGCAGCGCGACGGTGGAGACCGGCTCCAGGTCCTCCAGCGGGCCGGTCTCCGGGCGGGCCAGCTTGGTGGCGAGCCGGTGGCTGCCGATCCCGACCCGCACGTGCCCGAAGTCGGGGTCGTTGGGGCGGCGCTCCCACATCCGCCGCGTCCCGACCAGCGAGGGCAGGTCGGCCGGGTCGGGGTGGCTCCAGACCAGCGTCTCCAGCTGCTTGCTCCCGGTGCGCCTGACCTCCCTGCGGATCTGGTCCAGGTACCGGAAGTAGTCCTTGCGCTCCTCGTTCAGCTCGACCGCGCGCTTGCCGCCGCCGCCCCGGTACCCCGCCATCATGCCGACCATGGACATGACCATCATGAGCGGGAACATCATCATGAACGGGTTGGCGAGCAGGTTGCGGCCCATCATGGCCATCATCGCGATCATGCCGACCATGGCGATCACCATGACCACCGGCATGAGCTTCATCATGAGCGGGGCGGGCAGCGGCCGCGGCACCTCCGGCGGCGCGGTCAACGCCACCTCGCCGCCGGGCGCGCGCGGCGGGGCGATGCGGGGGCGTCGGACGAAACCTTCGGTAGCCATGGGTCCTTCGATGGTTCGAGCGGGGCGGGCGGGCGGTGGCCGGGGTCAGGGTGCGAGCTCGGCCTCGATATCCCGGCTCCGGCGGCGGTAGGGCAGGCTGACCGCGATGCCGATCGCCAGCCCGGAGAGGCAGACGATCGAGCCGATCACCGCGATCCGGCGCGGCCGCGGGTCCGGCCCGGCCGGGTGCACCGGCGCCGCGATCTCGCGGCCGGCGTCGGCGGCCGCGGCGACCGGCTGGTCCGGCAGCGGCGCGGTGAGCGCGGCGACCGGGTCGATCAGCCCGGCGCCGATGGCATCGTCGCGGCCGGTGCCAGGCGCCTGCGCCGTCCTGGTGATCCGGTCCATGACCTGCTGGGCGTTCAGCTCGGGGAAGCGCGCGCGCACCAGGGCGGCCAGCCCGGCCACGTAGGGCGCGGCGAAGCTGGTGCCGTCGACACTGCGGATGCCGTCGGTGGTCTGCACGCCGTCGACCAGCCCGACCCCGCCGGGCTTGCTGTCCAGCGAGACGATGTTGCGGCCGATCGCCGCCACCCCGACCCACGGGCCGTGCAGCGACAGCTCGGAGGGCTTGCCGTCGGCATCCACCGAGCCGACCGCGAGCACGTACGGGGTGAACCAGGCCGGGCTCGCCACGGTGCCGACGGCGCCCCAGCCGGAGCCCTCGTTCTGGTTCTTGCAGGCGCCGCCGCTCTCCACGTTGCCCGCCGCGGCGACCACGACCACGTTGCGCTCGTAGGCGTAGCGCACGGCCGCGCCGAGCGCGCCGTCGGAGGTGTCCGTCCCCGCGCTGCTGCACGCGACCTCGGAGATATTGATGACGGTGGCGCCCATGTCGGCCGCGCGCACCACCGCGCCGGCCAGGGTGAGCACGCTGCCGTACCCCTCGCTGCGGATCTCGCCGAGCTCGTTGCGGCTGCCGCTGTCCTTGCGCTCATAGGCCAGGCTGAGCTGGCGGATGGCGAGGATCTCGGCCTCCGGCGCCACTCCGGCGAAGGCGTCGCCCTGGCTGGGCTGGGCGCCGATGATGCCCGCGACCAGGGTGCCGTGGCCGTCGCAGTCGACGGTGCCGTCGGTGTCCGAGACGTAGTCGCCGCCCGGCTGCAGCCGGGGCAGCCGCGGGTGCCGGTTGACGCCGGTGTCGATCACCGCCACCTTCTGCCCGGCGCCCCTGCTGAACTGCCAGGCCGTCGGGAGGTCGAGCACCCGCTGCGCCAGCGGCGGCTCCTGCGGGGGCCCGCCGATCAGCAGCGGCTCGGCGCAGAGCGAGCGCTGCTCGGTCGGCTCCAGCGGCGCCGGCCTGCCGCTGAGGCCCTGCGCCACGCCGAGCGCGCCCGGGTCGATCGGCGGCGGCCCGATCGCGGCGGCCGGGGCGAGCGTGGCCGCCAGGAACCCGGCGGCGATCGTGACCGCCCCGGCCGTCCGTGCGACCGGGCGGTGCCAGGGGCGGTGGTTCATAGGTTCCGTGCCATCGAGTAGACGCCCATGATCCACAGCACCAGCGGGATCACCCCGACGATCAGCAGGTACTCGAAGACCTCGATGCCGCGCCTGGTCACCGGGGTCGCCTCGACGTGCGGGCCGATCACGCCGAAGCCCGCCGCGCCCGCGCCGAAGGCGAGCAGCAAACCCAGGGCGAGCAGCTCCAGGTCGATGTCGCCGAGCGCGAGCCCGGTGACCAACGTGACAATGATCACGCAGCCGGAGCCGATCAGCGTCACCGCCTGCAGCAGATCGGCGAAAGCGCGGCCGCGCAGGCACAGGATGATCGCGGTGATCACCGCGAGCGCGATTCCCTGCCAGCGCGCCGAGCCGAGCGGGTCGGCGGCGCCGAAGGCCCCGATCGCGGTGGTGATGCCGCAGGCGACGACGAGCCCGGACTGGTACCGGTTCGCCGCCCGCGCGCGCAGCTCCAGCCCGGCCGCCGATGGCAGCGCGGTGGCGCCGATGGCGCCGATGCCCTCCAGCGTCGGCCGTGGCTCGTGGTCGGCGGGGTCGATCGCGGCGCCCGCGGTCGGCACCGGCGGGATCGGCAGCCTGGCCAGCACCGCGGCGAGCCGCGGCACCATCGAGACGGTCGCGATGCCGACCACGAGCAGCCCCGCCGCCAGCTTCGGCAACCCCGGGTGCCAGGCCAGGTAGACCGCGGCCGCGCCACCAGCCACCAGCGCCAGCGCCGCGACCGCGACGAAGAGCGCGGCGCCGGTGCCGGTCAGCCGGTACCCGAGCACCGCCGCGACCAGCACCACCGAGCTGCCGAGCAGCAGGTGCGCGCTGCCGAGCGGGCCGGGCACGAAGAGCGCGGCGCCCGCGAAGACCAGCAGCAGCCCGTCGGCGGCGAGCCAGGTCGCGGTGAGCTGGTCCTGGTAGCGCCTGGCCGCGAACCCCGCGGCGGTGAAGGCGGCCGCCGCGGTTCCGGTGAGCGCGAAGGCCGGTGCCAGCGGGTCGCCGTGCCGCCGCGCCACGACCAGCAGCGCGAGCACCGCGAGCACGGTGAAGAGCGAGACCACCAGCCCGGTCCAGCGCGCGGAGCCGCCGGTCCAGCCGCGGAACTGCGCGGCGGTGAGCCGGGAGACGGCGTCGATGACGTCGTCGAAGAGCACCGGCGCTTCCTTGGCGGCGACGGCGCGCAGGACGAGCAGCTCGCCGTCGTAGACCTCCGCCTCGTCCAGGCTGCGGCTCGGCGCGATGGCGTCCCGGCCGAGCCGGGCCAGGGTCCAGCGCTTGGCGGCCAGATCGGTCGCGGTGTCCTCCGCCCCCGCGGGGTTCGGATTGCGCGATTCGATCAGCTCGACCAGTTCACCGATGTAGGTCGCGATCGGGACAGTCGACGGCAGCCCGACATCGAGCTGGGTGTCGCCCCCGATGACGGAGACGCGGGTGAGTTCCGGTTCGACAGCGCGGGTTCCCCCGGCCGACGGCGATTCGATCAACGAGCTTCACGCCCCCACAACGGCATCCGGGATGATTGCTTCCCGGCGCTCACAGGTAGATGACACTTGCGTTGCAGCCTGCTGGCAGCTGAACCTAATGTAACGGACAGACCAGCGCGCATGCAGTCCGCGACGGCCGGTCCAGGTGAACTGAATGGCAACGGACGACGAAGATTTCGGGGTTCCAGAGCAATGACCGGCAATCGCCAAGCACAGAAGGCCTTCGACGCCGGAGTCCTTTCACTCGGAATCTCCCTCGAGGGGCAGGAATCGGCGCGTGATCTGGAGTACGCCAAGCTGGCGTTCCAGCGCGCGACGGAGTGGGACCCCGGCATGTGCGACGGGTGGCTCGGCCGCGCCGCCGCCGGGGAGCTGACCCGCGAGGTCCTGCAGAACCTGCAGCGCACCAGCGCGAGCACGCTGTACCGGGAGCAGCGCCGGGTCGGGCTCGCGCCCAGGCAGCTCGCCGGGCGCTTCCTGCCGGGGCTGTACATCGACTACCCGCTGGCCAGCTACACCGAGGTCTGGCTGGCCTGGGCCGCGCAGCTGATCGCGGACAAGGAGTACACCGAGGCCGAGCGGGTACTGGACGAGCTGGCCGCGCACCGGCGCGCCCGCATCGACGACCCGGACCGCGAGGTGGACGACCGGATCGCCGCCTACGTCCGCGGCGTGCTGCACTACCAGACCCAGCGCTGGCCGGACGTGATGACCGTGCTCGCCGGCTCGGCCGAGTGGCCGGACGCGTACCTGGCGGCGGGCGCGCACGTCATGGTCGGCACCGCCTGCGCGCAGCTCGGGCTCTTCGGTGAGGCCATCCGCCGGATGGAGAAGGCCGAGCAGGGGCCGATCCCGGCCGCGCGCTCGACCGCCATGTTCTGCCGCGGGCTCTGCCTGCGCGAGACCGGCAGCGAGGAGGAGGCGCAGGCGCTCTTCGAGAAGGTGTACTCGCAGGCACCGGATTTCGACGCCAACACCGCGGCCATGCGCGACCGCACCTACCGGATCACGGTGACCTCGCGCGAGTCCATCGACGCCCGCACCGACCGCTGGGATCCGGCCTCCTCGCCCTCGATGGAGCAGATGGAGCAGGCCGAGTCCGCGGACCGGGCGAAGAAGATCCTGGCCGAGGCGCGCAAGGAGCTGGACTCCCAGATCGGCCTCGGCTCGGTGAAAACCCAGGTGGCGAAGTTGCAGTCGAGCGCGCAGCTGGCCAAGATCCGCGCCGAGAAGGGGCTGGCCAGCGCGCCGCGCGGCCAGCACCTGGCCTTCACCGGGCCGCCGGGCACCGGTAAGACCACCATCGCGCGGGTGGTCGCGAAGATCTACTGCGGCCTCGGGCTGCTCAAGACCGACAAGGTGGTCGAGACCAAGCGCGCCGACTTCGTCGGGCAGCACCTCGGCTCCACCGCGATCAAGACCGAGGCGCTGATCGACACCGCGATGGACGGCGTGCTCTTCATCGACGAGGCGTACACGCTGATCCAGGCCGGGCTCTCCGGCGGCGACGCGTTCGGCCGGGAGGCGGTGGACACGCTGCTCGCCAGGATGGAGAACGACCGCGACCGGCTCGTCGTCATCATCGCGGGCTACGACGGCGAGATCGACCGCTTCCTGGCCAGCAACGACGGCCTGGCCTCCCGCTTCGCCAAGCGCCTGCAGTTCCCCTCGTACACGGCCGACGAGCTGGGCGCCATCGGCTCGGTGATCGCGGGCAAGCGGGATTCCCAGCTCTCCGAGGAGGCGGCGGCGCTGCTGGTCCGGGTCTGCGCGCACCTCTACGACCTGCAGAGCACCGACCAGAGCGGGCAGCCGCGGCGCGGCGTCGACCTGGCTGGCAACGGCCGCTTCATCCGCAACGTGATCGAGGCGGCGGAGGAGGAGCGCGAATTCCGGCTCGCCAACGACGAATCGCTCGACCTGAGCAGCGTCGACGACGACGTCCTGATGCGGATCGAGGAGCCCGACATGCGCACCGCGCTGACCGGGCTGCTCGCCTCGCTGAACATCCCGGCGGGCGACTACTGAGCCGCTAGCGGGCCGGCTCCTGCGGGAGCTGGTCCCTGGCGACGAGCGCGTCCTGCTGGCTCAGCGTCGGGCCGGGCACCAGCTGCCCGACGATCGCCCACGGCGCCATCCGGGGCTCGGCGCCGAGCCCGAGCACGCCCGCGACGGCGCTGTCCGGCACGCCGTACCTGATGCCGCTGTCGGTGACGTAGAACAGGCTGCCGCGCCGCGGGCTGCCCGGCTCCAGCCCGGTCATCTGGACGTACTCGCCGGAGCCCGGCGGCAGGTAGACCTCGTCCACCCGCTCGCCGGTGCCGTCCGAGGTCGCCAGCTCCACCGCGGTCGCGGACTCCGGGATCGGCACCCGCGTGCCTGCCAGGAGCGTCACGACGGCGCGGTCGCCGGGGCCGTCGCCCGCGCCGTCGGCCGGGGCGACGCCGGGGTCCTTGGCCCAGGAGACGCAGGAGACCGGCGCGTCCTCGGCGTGCACCACCGCGGGCTTCTGCGCCGGGAAGTGATCGAGCGGGAGCGCCCTGATCACCGCGACCTTGTCCAGCACGTCGGGGGCGAGCGCGGGAACCTCGCTGAGCCCGCGGGAGTCGGCGAAACGCAGCACCTGGGCGGCGAAGGCGCCGATCGGCTGCATCCCGTCGGCGAGCACCAGGTAGCGATCCGAGCCGTCCACCGCGGCCCCTGGAATCGCCACCACGCTCCCGACCTGGTACTGCGCCAGCGGGCCCGGCCCCGGCGCACCGGCGTTCGGCACCGCGGGCACCGCGAGCGGCGGGACCGGGGTGGTCGCGCCGAGCAGCCCCGCCCCCACCGGACGCGGGGTGACGCCGCGCAGCTCGAGTGCGCGGGAGAGCACCGAGTTGCCAGGATCGAGCTCCGCGCGCTTGCCGTCGTAGAGCAGGAAGGTCTGGTTGTCGCGGCGCACCAGCAGCGCGTCGCCCGCGCCGAGGGCGCGGGTGCGCTCGCCGAGCTCGGGCCTGCCGGTCAGCACCGTGGTCGTGCCGCCGGTGGCGGAGGCCGCGCTGCCGCCCGCGGAGAGCGAGATGGACTCACAGAGCGTCCATTCCGAGCGATCGCCCTGCTTCGAGCCGGGCAGCACGCCAGGCGCGCCCGGGATGCCGAGCATCGGGCCGCGCGGCAGGTCGGTGAGTTTCGAGTCCTTGACCGACTGCGGCTCGGCGGCGCTGCCGGTGATCAGCCGGGCGGAGGCGAGATTCAGCACCGGGTGCAGCGTCTGCTTCCCGTCCTGGCCCTGCACCACCACGTAGAGCGCCCCGCTCTGCTTGCCGGAGACGATCAGCGCGTCACCGATGGCGCCCTGCGGACGGATCAGCGCGAGAATCGCGGCACCCGCGACGACCAGGATGCCGAGCACCAGCCCCACCAGCAGCGAGCGCACCTGGGAGCGCATGGGGTCGTGCAGCATCCGCACGTCCCGGCGCACCAGGGCGTGGTCGAGCCGCCGCAACAGGAATCTGTACCCGTTGACCTGGGCGCGAGTCGTCAGCTGGGCAGGCAAGCGATCGCTCCACCGGGAACCGTCACAGCCGACACGGTACCGTAAGCGGAGGATGGCCCGGAACCGCTGACGTGCAGAGCTTTTCGACCGTGGGCCCAGGTTTCGAACAGGGAAACGCGATGACGACGGTGACCGACGAGACGATGAACGACAGCGATCCGGAGGAGCGCGCGGAGCCGGACCCCGAGCCGGAGCCGGAGCGGCCGGAACCCCGCTCGCCCTACGACACGCTGCGTGATCCGGCGTTCTGGCTGTTCCGCGTCTTCCCGCTGCGGCTGGTGGTGCCCGCGGTACTGTTCGCCGCGGCGCTGGCCTGGGTGGTGCTGGCCATCACATCGCACGTGATCGGAGCGGTGGCGGCCGGGGTGGTGGCCGGGCTGATCCTGCTGGTGCCGGTCCGGGAGCGCACCCTGGTGGCCCGGATCGCGGGCGCGCTCGGCCGCAGGCGGGATCGCAAGTTGCCCGCGAACTGGGCGAGCTCCGGCGAGCCGTTCGACGTGCCGGTGAGCGAGGGCGGCGGCTACGGGATGCGCTGGGACGGCGAGGCGCTGGTCACCATGCTGCGCATCGACCCGCCGCCGGACAGCCTGACGCTGCTCCGCCCCGGCGCGCTCGACACCGACCAGCTGCTCCCGCTCGCCGAGGTGGCCAGGTGCCTGGACCAGTTCGATCTGGAGCTGGCGGGCATCGACCTGATCAGCACCGGCGCGCGCACCGCGGGCACCGGGGTCGCGGCGCAGCTGTACGAGCGCATCCTTGGCCCGCTGCCCGCCATCGCGCACCGCACGGTGTGGCTCGTGCTCCGGCTGAACCCACTGCTCAACGCGGACGCCGTGGAGAAGCGCGGCGGCGGCAGCACCGGCTCGCTGCGCGCCGCCATCATCGCGACCCGGCGGGTGGCGAACCGGCTGGCCGCGCTGGACATCGCGACCTCGGTGCTCAGCGCCGCCGAGCTGACCGCCGCGCTGCGCAGGCTGACCCACGGCACCGAGCTGGACGAGGTGGTGGAGACGCCGAAGGGGCTGCGCAGCGGCGACCGGCACCTCGCGCTCTACCGGGTCGAGGCCGAGGCGGTGCAGCCCGAGGGGCTGGCCGCGATCTGGGCGCTGCCCAGCCTCTCCACCACCGTGACGCTGCGGCTGCGGCCCGGCGCGCACAAGCCGGAGACCAGGCCGGACCTGATCGGCACGGTGCTGCTGGAGGCGCTGGTGCGGATCGACACCGCCACCGAGCCGGAGGAGCCGCCGCTGCCGAGCCTGCGGCCGCTGCCCGGCAGGCAGCTGCGCGCGCTGACCACGAGCATCCCGCTCGGCGATGCCGGGCGCACCGACCCCGCCGACGCCTACCGCGGCACGCTGACCGCGCTCACCGGCATCGCGGTGCCGACCGCGGGCTGCGGCCAGCTGATCGGCGCCGACGAGCGGGGCCGCGGCATCGCGGTGCCGCTGATCGGCGAGGGCACCAGGCACGTCGAGGTGGTCGGCAACCTCGACCTGGCGCAGCAGGTGGTGCTGCGCGCCATCGCGCTCGGCGCGCACGGGGTGGTGCACACCTCCCGGCCGGAGCGCTGGCAGACCATGGTGACGGCGCTGGACACCCCCGGCATCCTGACCATCGCGCCGCGCGCCGCAGGCGCCAGCTACCACCCCTCCAGCCCGCCGCCGCGCCCGGCGGCGCCCTACCCGAGTACCACCGTGCTGGTCTTCGACGGCGTGCCGCCGACCACGCACGCGGGCGGCGCCACCATCGTGCACGTCAGGGACGAGGGCGAGCCTGCCCCGCTGGACGCGGACATCACACTGATCCAGGATCCGGCGGCGCCGAACCGGATCACGGTGCGCACCGGGACGGCCGAGACCACCGTCTCGATGGTGACCACCCCCGCGGAGATGGAGTACATCGGCGAGTCGCTCGCGGCCCGCTGACGACGAGGCCGGCCGGGGCGCACCCCGGCCGGCCTCGGTGCCGTGCGATCAGAAACCGGAGAAACCGTCACCGACCCGGCCGTCGGCCTCGAGCGCGCGGCTCAGCGCGTTCTCCACCTCGGCGGCCAGCTGGTCGAGCTTGCTGAGGGTGTCCTCCAGCTCGGTGTTCACGTTGCGGTTCGCGTTGTCGAAGTTCGAGATCGCCGAATCACCCGACAGGTTCTGGCGGAAGGCGTTCGCGGCGTCGTTCAGTTCCTGGATCTCACCCTGGATCTTGCCGCCGTTGTTCTTCAGCTCGTCGTAGAGGGCGTTCATGGTCGCGGGGTCGTAGAGGATGGTCATGTGTCAGTCCTTCGCTCGAGTTTCTGGGCCGCAGTCGCGGATCAGCTCTGGTCCATGTTGACGAGGGTCGCCTTGCCGGAGGCGACGGCGGCGGTCAGCTCGTCCAGCTTCTGGTTCAGCCGGGTGGCTTCATCGTCCCAGGCCTGCGCGACCTGGATGAACCTGGAGTTGGCCTCGCCCTTCCAGCCGGCCCGCGCGGCGTCAGCCGCGGCATCGACGGCGGAAACCGACGCCCGCAGGGCGCTGATGGCCGAGTCCATCCGGCTTTCCACCTGGGTGATGGCGTCGGCCTCGACACCGACCGCACCGGCTCCGCCACCGAGATTCGTCAAACTCATGTTCTTACCCTTCTTCGTGAGGATTCTTCTGGTACCGAGATCCGCCGGACGCTGCCGACCGAGCGAGTCCCACGGTCTGTGCCGCAGTCGTTGACTGCGACTCGATAGCTAGTGCGCGAGCCACCTCCCTCCGGGCAGCCCCTCGAGCAGCGCGCCGATGGCATGCGCGACCCGGTGGTCCGACCCGCTGGTGACCGTGGTCCAGAGGCGCCCGTCCGGCGCGAGGGACGGGGCCGCGACGATCCGGCCGCGGTCGGTGTCGTACACCGCGACCGCGCCGGGAGCCCGCGCGGTGCGCCCGTCCTCGTGTGCCAGCGCCACGATCTCGGTGCAGGCGTGGGTACGGGCCAGCGCGGACCCGAGCCGGGTGGCGTCCCGTTCCGGCGCACCGGAGGCGTAGAAGGCGTCGGTGTAGTCGCTGACGGTGGCCGCGGCGTCCAGCCGGTCGGCGAGCTCGTCAGCGGGCGCGCTGAACGCGGGCACATCCGCCGGGGTCAGCGCGTCGAGCGTGGTCAGCAGCGGCGCCGCCGCCGCGGAGTTGGAGCCGTCCAGCCAGATCGGGCGCACCTGGTAGCGCGCACCGTCGCGGACGGCGAGGGCGTGCTGCTCGCCGCGGCGTACCAGGCAGCCGCGCCTGGTGCCGTCGGCGGTCACCGTGCGCGCCGCGAGCTGCCGGTCCGGCTGGGCGAGGACGAAGAGCGCGGCGGCGAGTTCCCCGTCGACCTCGCCTGCCTCGTCGATTAGCCCGGCGCCGGTCAGCTCGGCGACCGCCGCCTCCTGGGCGAGCCGCCACTCGGCGTAGGAATCCTGCTCCGGCCCGACGGCGAGCACCAGCGGCATGGTCTGCACCCCGAGGCGGTGCGCCACGGCGAGCAGGCCGTCGTTGGTCAGGGTGGTCACGGGAGCCCCTCCGCGCGCCTGCCGCCCTCGGCCTGGTAGCCGCCCGGGGTGACGGCGCCGAGCACGGCAGGCGCCGCCTGGATGCCGACCTCCGCGCCGAGGTGATCGTCGGTCTCGCCGGGCAGCGCGGCACGGGGGAAGCGGCTCGCCTCCTGGGCCGCCGCGCCCTGCGCCAGCGGCGCCATCGGCATCGACTGGCCGGCCGGGCTCGCGGGCACCGGCGTCGCGCGCGGCACCGGCTCGACCGCGGCCGTGGCGGCCTGCGCGACCATCGGCGCGCGGTAACCGCCGAGTTCGCGCACCGGCATGGCGGGGATTCCGGTCATCGGGATCGCGGGCATCGCCACCGACGCCGCCGCCACCCTGGTGCCGACGCCGGGCGCGGTCGACGCCGCGTTCACGGACTGCTCGGCTTGCAGCGGCTGTTCCGGGGCGATCCGCGGCGGGTGCTGCTGCTCCCAGGCCAGGGCGAGCGGCTCGGTCGCGGCCTCGTAGCTGCGCATCACCCGGGAGGCGACCGCCTTGGCCTGGTCCGCCTCGGTGTCGGTCTGCGCGGCGACCGCCTTGATCGGGCCGCCGAGCGCGGTGCCGATGCTCTCCACCGCACGCTGCGCCTGCTGGATGGCCTCGATGTCGACCTGGTTCGGCATCGCGATCATCGCGATCTCGTAGGCGGCCACCTGTGCCTGCATCCGGGCGGCATTGCCCGCCGCGGCGCCCGCCACCTCGATCAGCCACTGCCGCAGCGTGGTGATGGTCTCCATGACCTCGCCGCTGCGCCCGGACTGCCAGGCGCCGCGCAGCTCCTCCAGCGCGTGCTCGTACTCCAGCACCGCCGCGCCGAAGGCGCCCGCCAGCCGGGTCCAGGCGTGCGCCGCCTCGGCCATCGGGACGGAGCCGGGGCCGGTCGCCAGCTCCTCGGCCAGCCGCTGCGGCGGCCGCGCCTCCCAGACGACGCCGGTGAAACCTGGCTGCGGTGGTTCGATCATGGCTGCGCGGGGCCTTTCCAGAGCGGGGTGATCAGGCCGAGACGGTGCCGGAGCCGGTCTCCAGGCTCGCCACCGTCTCGCTCTCCAGCCGGTCGAACTCGGTGGTCTGCTGCCGCAGCGCCGCGGCCAGCTTCCGTACCTCGTGCACGCCTGCCTGCGCGCTGCTCAGGTAGGAGGCGGCGACGTCGTTGCTGGTGACGGCGGCGCGGCCGGACACCTCGTCGACGCCGGCCGGCGGGATCCGCAGCGCCTCCTCGACGGCCTGCAACTCCGCCGCCAGCCGGTCGGCCAGCCCGTCCAGTCCGGTGGACGCGCGCGCCGCGGCCTCCGGATCGAACCGGACGCCGTCGAAGCCATGCCCCGTGCTCTCGCCGCTCATATCTGCCTCCTGCTCGTCGCTGCCGAATTCGTCACCGCCGGAATGCGTTCCCGGTGGTCAGAGTGTGAGATCCCGATCCGGGGGTGGCTCGGTGCTCGGCGCGGCGGCGGCGCCGACGACCGGGAGCGTGACTCCGTCGATCGGGCCGACCACCTCGTCGCCGTTGCTCGCGTTCACCATGACGCCGCGCACCCCGTCGGTGCTCGACTCGCCCTCCCTGGCCAGCCCGGCGCCGCCGAGCGCACCGGCCGCGCCGCCCGCGGGCATGAAGCCGCCACCGCCGCCGGTGCCGCCGCTCGCCGCGGCCGGGGTGACGGCGGCCGGAGCCGCGGCAGCCGCGCCCGCCATACCGCCGAGCGGGCCGCCTGCTGCCCGGGTGCCCTGCCACGGGCTCAGCGGCGCCGGCGGCGGGGCGAAGCCGCCGGCCCCGCCGAAGCCACCGCCGCCCGCACCGCCCGCACCGCCGGCACCGCCACCGCCCGCGGCGATCGGCGAGGCCGGATCACGCTGCTGCGCCTGCTCTTCCGGCGTGCGCGGCGCGAGCAGCGCGGTGTTCGCCGGCTTCGCGACGGTCTGCGCCACCGTGGTCGCGGCCTGGGCAGCGGTGCTGAGCAGCGGGGTCAGCATGCTCAGCAGCTGGGTGAGCTGCTGCGCACCGTCGACGCCTGCGGGGGCGCTGGTGACCGCCACCTTCTGCCCCGCGGTGCTCATGCTCGCGCTGTGGCCGAGCATCTCGCCCTTGGTCTTGACGGTGATCGCGACGCCCTCGGTCGCCGACTCCACCGCCGAGGCGACCAGGAAGGCCATGCCCGGCCCGCTGGTCGCGTAGAGCGGCGCGGCCGCGAGCGTCGCGGAGAACTTGGAGATCACCGCGGCCAGCAGCGTGGCACCGGTGAAGACGCTGTTCGCGCCGTTGCCGATGATCACCTTCTCCTGGGTGCTCTGGGCGGCGAGCTCGGCGCCGTCGGCCTGCGCCTGCCCGGCCTTGGCCGCGGCCTGCTGGGCCGCCATGCTCTGCCACACCTGCATGACCGCCTGCAGCGCGGTGGTGCCGAGCTGGGTCACCGACTGCAGCACGGTGCCGACGTTCTGCAGCATCTGGGTCGGGTCGGCGGGCGGCGCGGGCGCGGCCGCCGGGTCGGCGAGCACCTGCTGCGGCGCGGGCTCGGGCAGCCTGCCGGTGCCGAAGGCCGCCGCCAGGTCGGTGAGCGGGCGCATGAGCGCGCTGAGGTCGATCACCGGCAGCGGCGGCAGCCCGGGCAGCGGCGGCAGCGCCGTCAGGTCGGGCAGGGCGGGAAGCCCCATGTCGTGCAGGATGTCGCCGACCGGACGGTCGAGCATGGGTGCCAGCGCGCTGCCGCGCAGCAGCTCGAGCAGCGTCGGATCCAGCGGCGAGGGTGCGCCCGGCCCCGCCTCCGGGGCGGTCATAGCTGCTGGACGGCTCCGATGGCCGCCCCGGACTCGGTGTCCGTCGCCTCGTAGGTGGCCGCGGCCTCGTAGGAGGTGAGCGCGGTACCGGCGTGCACGCCGGCCAGCTCCAGCAGCGACGACACGTGGTTGGCCTGCGCGACCGCGTAGGCGGCGAGGAACTCCTGGCCGATCAGGCCGAAGATGGGCACGACGGCGGCGATGCTCGCGGCCTGGTCGACCGCACCCGCGGTGGCGATCCCGGCGGCCATCGACGCGGACGCGTCACCGTACCGACGAAGCGCATCCGGCACTACTGCGACGTGGTTCATCACTCTCGTCCAATCCTGAAACATGGCACCATGTTTCGCTCAACGTTACCGAGCGGTGACCCTCCGATACGATCATCCGACGGTTAACTTTCGATGACTACTCGGGGCCGGCTACCTCGGCGTTGAAACCGGTGATGATCTCGGCCTGCTCCGCGAACGCGCGGGCCGCGGCGGCGCGTGCCGTCTCGACCAGTGCGCTCTCGAATTCGGCGGGGGTGAGCGTGGAAATCGCTGCGGTGCAGGTCAGATCGAGGAGGGCACCCTTGCCGTCCACCTCGACGGTGATCGCGCCGTCCGGCGAGGTCTCGGTGGCGCGCACGCCGCCCATCGCCTCCCCGAGGTCACGCAGCCGGTAGATCTGGTTCTGCACCCGGGCGAGCAGTTCGTCCATGGTCTCGACCACGGCGTGCCTCCTGTCGGTGTCGGCGGGAACTAGGTGGAGTGCAGCCAGCTCTGCGGCTCGTTCTCGTACTCCTGCTCGGCGATGATCTCCGCCGCCGCCACCTCCTGCTCGGTGGGAAGTCCGGTGAGCGCCAGCATCTCCGGCGTGAAGCCGGCGGCCTTCAGGTTCTCCCTGCGGGCCACACCGGCTCGCGCCGCGGACTGCTGACAGAGCCGCAACAGCTCGGCGGCGAGCTGCGCAGGATCGCGGCGCAGCTGATCCGGCTCCAGCGCGACGCCGAGCGGCAGCCCGTGCTCGGTGGTGCGCACCGAGATCGACCCGGTGAGCGTGGATGCGGTGAATTCAGCGGGAAAGTCGTGCTGCGTGGGAATATTCGTCACGGGGCCCCCAGTCGCGGTGATATCGAGGATCGCACGCGGAGTGCGGCGACGCCAGTTATGCTCATTGTTTTCTCACGCGCGGTCGTCCTTGATGGCGCGCACGATCTCGGCGATCTGCGCGTTCACCAGGCTGGTCAGCCTGCTCCGGCCGGCCGGGATCACGGTGGCCGGATTGCCGGGCACCACCACGTATCTGCCGTCGTCGGTGAGGTCGCGCCAGTGCAGGTACACGGTGTTGATGCCGCGCGGCCCGAACCGCGACACCCCCTGCTGCACCGTGATCGTGCCCGCCAGATCGGCGGCGGCCGTGCCGAAATCGGCGTCCTTGCTCGGACGGGTGTCGATCACGTCACGCACCGTCGAGCGGTGGTAGCCGTGGTCGAGGTCGGCGTCGGCGGCCGGGTCGGTCACGGTGAAGCCGGGGCGACTGCCCGCCGGGCACTCCGGCAGCGCCGCGGCCACCGCGTCGCCGAGCTCGAGCACGTCCTGCTCGGTGACGGTGAAACCGCCGGCCCGCTCGGCGCAGCCGCTCGGCTGCTGCACGATCAGGTAGCCCTGGTCGGCGGTGCGGGTGGCGAGGGCGAAGACCCCGGTCCCGTCGGCAGGCGCGACGCCGTGCACGACCACCCGGATGTCCGGCCTGGTGACGGCGTCGAGCACGTCGTCGAAGAGCCCGCCCCAGCGCTCCCTCAGCTCGGCTGCCGCGACCGCCCGCTCCCTGCGGGCCGCCACCGCGGTCACCCCCGGCTCGGTGCGGTGGTGGAACGGCTCGGGCAGCCACTCCCCCCGCCCGGCCCACAGCGCGATGAACTCGAGCGGCGAGAGTTCCCAGCTCCGGCTCATCGTGCGGCCCCGCTCACTGGTCGACGACGGGCCGGACCACGACCGGGGCTTCGCCGAATGCCTCCTCGAGGTGCTCGGTGGAGTCCAGGTACTCGGCGCGCTTGTGGTCCTTCTCCTGGCCGCCCTGCGCGCCGCCGGCGCCGCCCATGGGGCCGCCCATCGGCATGCCGCCCATCGGCATGCCGCTGCTCGCGGCGATCCCGGCCCGCGCGGTGCCGAGCTCGGCGGCGAGGGCGGTCGCCCTGGGGAAGAGCCTGGATGCCTTATCCAGCGCGGCCGATCGCTCGCCGGGGAGCCCGCCGCCCGCGCCACCGCCCGCGCCGCCACCGGAACCGCCGCCCGCGCCACCGCCCGGCTTCCTGACCTGCTCCGGCAGGTCGGCGAGGCTCGCCAGGGCGGGGATACCGGCGAGTCCACCGGGGAAACCGCCCTGCCCGGCACCGAGCAGCTGCTGCCCGGCCTGGCTGAGCTGCTCGCCGAGCTGCCCCAGCTGACCGAGCTGCTCCAGCGGATTGCCGCCGGACTGGCCCGCGCCGAGCCCCTCCCCGGCAGCCAGCGCCTGCCGCTGCTGCGGCGTGAGCCCACCCGCGCCGATGCCTTCGCCCTGGCCGCCCGCGCCGTACTCGCCCGCGCCGAGTTCGCCCGCGCCGAGCTCACCGGGACCGCCCTGGCCGTCGCCGGGGCCGCCCTGGGCCTGCCCCTCCTGCTGCAGGAGCGCGAGCTGCTCCGGCGATCCGCCGCCGGGAGCGCCGCCGCCGGGAGCACCGCCCCCGCCGCTGAACTGCCGTCCGCTGCCGCCGTAGCCACCCTGCTGCCCGCCCGTGCCCTGGCCCCCGGTGAGCGTCGGCCGATCGCCGGTGACCGGCGGAATCGGGTCCGGCAGGACCGCGATCACCTGGGCGGTGTGCTCCACGCCCGGCACGTAGGTGTCGTTCATGACCCGGGTGTAGTGCGCCAGCGCGGCCCGCTCGACCCTGGCGTTGTATGCGGCGATGTCCTCGTTGATCCGCGGATCCGCCGACACGAAGGAGGCCAGCCCGGCACCGGTGGTGTAGAGCCACTCCGACGTGTACTCCAGCGCGTCGCCGATGGCGTTCATCGTGCGCATGAGGTTGTCGGCGCCCTGGCCGTACGCCTGCACCGCCTGCCTGGCGCGCTCCGCGGCGCCGCCGCTGTCGGTGCTGGTCCAGCTGCCCTGGGTGCCCGCCATCTGGGTGGTGAGGATGCTGAACGAACCACCCAGTTCGGTGGCGAGCCAGCGCCAGTCCGCCGCGGCCTGCGCCACCTGGGTCGGCGTACCGCCGAGGATGGAGTCGCGGATCATCCGGTATTGCTGATAGCTGATCGAGCCGGGCTCCTCGGCGTGCAGCCCGGCCTGCGGATCGAACTGCAGCCCCGGCTGATCCACCAGCCCCGGCGGCAGCCCGAAGTTCTCCTCCGGCCGCCGGTTGCCCGGCTCGTTCCAGGTCGGCTGCATGGTGCGGGGGTCGCCGTAGAGGGAGTGCCGGTCGTTCTCGAGGCTCAGGTCGGCGGGGGGCGGCCGGTTGCCGAGGGTGTCGAGCAGCGTCGGCGAGCGGTGATCGGTGATCCGCTGCCGCAGCAGCTCGAAATTGGCGCTGCCCTGGTCCTCGTTGGCGATGTAGGTGCGCGCCGCGGCCATGAAGGTCTCGTTCAGATCGTCCAGGATCCGCACGTGGTCGTCGAGGATGCGACCGAAATCCTGCCCCTTGCTGGAGAACCGGCGGGCCAGCATGTCCGCCGAGGCGAGGACGTCGGCAAATCGGGCGAGGTTATCGATCAGCCCGACCTGTCCGCGCACCGACCGCACCCGCACCCGGGTGCCGTTGGCTGCGTTGACCAGCCCCTCCAGCACATACGGTTCCAGCTGCAGCACACCGCTGCCCGCCTGGGCCCGGAAACCGCTCCAGGGAGTCTCGTCGGCCACGGCTCACCCTCCCTGCGACTCGTCAGCGTTCATACCGTGCATTGCGAGATACCCTCACAGCTCGTTCTTTCCGCTTCCTACCGATTCTAGGCTTACCGAAATGAACGGCGCGTGTACAGACCTCGGTATCGGCGGCACTCAGTGCCGGGCTTCCGCAGCGTCCGGCGGCTCATCGGCGCCCGCGCGTGGGTGAATCGGCGTCTCCTCGACGACGATCCCGGCCATGCCGAGCTGCAGCAGCCCGGCCTCCGGATCGTGAACACCGGCGGCGCCGAAGCCGCGCAGCGCGGTATCGCGGTGCACCACACCGGCCTCCGCCGCCCGCACCAGCTCGATGGCCGCCGGGTCCGGGAGCTGCGGCGGGGTGGCGGAATCTGCCGCCTCCGCCAGCAGGGCGGTGATGATCCCCGCCGCGGTCTCGGCCGACCACACGCCCGGAACCGCGGGGGCGATCGCGTCCGGCGCGGGCGACTGCGCGCGGAACCAGCGGCCCTGATCCCACCAGTAGCAGAAGGACAGCAATCCGCTGCTCGCGCGCGAATTCAGCATCGGGTGCGTCACCCACGCCGGGGCTCCGGCGAACAGCGCGGGCAGCTCGGCGCCGTCGTTGTAGGCGGCGTCGAGCTCGGGCGCGTCCCACACCCCGCCGGAGAGCACGGCCCGCCCGCCGGGCAGCACGAACAGCGAGGAGCCGCTGCGCGTCACCCCCTCGAACAGGTGCGCGGCGGGCAGCACGCGCGGCCCCAGCGGCGAGCCGATCGCCACGAAGACCGCGGCCAGCACCGACCACCTGGCCACCATCAGCGGCAGCGGCGGCAGCCCGTCCTCCGGCACCGCGGCGCCGGGCCTGGCCAGGTGGTCGGCGCGCGCCGCCGCGGGCGGGCGCGCCTGCCGGTCGCCGTGGTACAGGTACGCGGCCAGCCACACCGGCAACCGCCCGCGCGGGAAGACCTCCAGGTCGGCCAGGTACACCTCGGGGGCGAAGAGGTGCTCGGCCGGGAACGGCTCCGCGCCGAAGTCGTGGTCGACCTCCAGCGTGCCGTCGCTGTCCAGCGTCAGCAGGTAGCGCCACCAGGGGCCGTCGCCGAGGCCGGCCGAGATAGCGCGGTGCCTGCGGACCAGCGCGAGGACCTCGTCCGGTGGGTGGACCTGGACGGCGCGCTCGTCGTCGTCGGTGCAGACGACGAGGGCGGTCTCGGCGGCCGCGGTCAGGGCGAAGGCGGCGCGGAGGCGGCGCCAGCCGTCGGGGGCGGCGATGGCCAGTTCTCCGGCGATCCGGCGGCTGAGTTCGGTGGCCTGTTCGACGGGGTCGGGTGCGGTGGGGGTGGGGTTCGGCCCCGGTTCGGCGGTGGTGGTTCCGGCCGGGGCGGACGGTGTTTCGCCGGGCTCGGGTCCGGCGGCGTCGTCGTCCATGGGCGCGGGTCCGGCGGCGTCGTCGGCCGGACCGGGTCCGGCGGAGGCGTTGTCGGCCGGCGCGGGTCCGGCGGCGGCGTCGTTCGCGGGCGCGGGTCCGGCGGCCGGAGTTCCGGCGAGGCCGGCGCCGAGGGTGAAGCCCAGGTCGGGCTCGGCGGCGGGGCCGGGGGTGCTCGGGGCGCGGGTCTGGTCCGGAGTGGTCACGGGGGTCGATCTCCTCGGGCGGTAGCGATCCGGGCGCGGGTCAGACGTCGACGGAGCCGTGCCTGCGGTGGTACCGCTCCTCGAACTCGGCGATATAGATCGACGGCGCCACCGAAGACGACGACTGCTCCAGCACCCCGTCGTCGGCGACGTAGAAGATGGCGCGGCCGACGGCGATCTGGCCGGGGCGGGTCGGCACGTAGACCATCCAGCCGATGCTGAGCCGATCGGCGCGCAGTTCGTCCAGCGGGTAGCCGGTGGTGTCGATGCCCTGCTCGCGGATATGGCCGCGCACCGCGGCGATCGCGTCCTCCCTCGGCATCGGCTCGGGCAGCGTGAGCACCACCCCCGCCATGCTGAGCTGGTAGTAGGCGCTGTCCAGGTCGAAGTACTCGCCGTCGCCGAACACCTCGGCCAGCGTCTCCCTGGTGACGACGCCGACCTCGGCCGCCGAGACCAGGGTGGCGACCGACTCGCGCTGCCGCTCCGTCGGCTCCTCGGCGAGCAGGCCGGAGACCACGTCGATCACGGTCTCGCCGGTCCAGATGCCGGGCACCGCCTCGGCCAGCCTGGTCGCCGGGGGCGACTCGCCGCGGAACCAGCTGCCGCCCTGCCACCAGTAGCAGAACGAGAGCGTGCCTGCCGCGGCGCGCGGGTTCAGCACCGGGTTGGCGACCCACTCCGGCGCACCCGCGTACCAGCGCGGCGCGGGCGCGCCGCCGTTGTAGACGGCGTCCAGCTCCGGGGAGTCCCAGACGCCGCCGGAGAGCACCGCGCGCCCGCCCGGCAGCACGTACAGCGTCGAGCCGCTGCGCCGCGAGCCCTCGAAGAAGCCGAGCGCGGGCAGCATCCGCGGGCCCCACTGCGATCCGGCCGCCACGAACGCCGCCGCCATCACCGCCCAGCGCGCCCACAGCACCGGGAAGGCGGGGAAGTCGCGCTCGGAGACCGTGGCGGCCACGCCGGCCTCGCGGTCGGCGCGCGCCTGCCGCGCCGCCTCCTGCGGCGAACGGGTCTGCGCGCCATCGTGATACAGGTACGCGGCGAGCCAGACCGGCAGCCCGGAGCGCGGGAAGCTCGCCAGGTCGGCGCGGTACGCCTCGGCGGGCAGCAGTTGGTCCTCCGGGAACGGCTCGTCGCCGTAGTCGTAGTCGATCTCGATCTCGCCGGTGCTGCGCAGCGCGACCAGCAGCCGCCACCACGGGCCGTCGCCGAGCTCCGCGGCCACCGCGCGCTGCGCGCGCACCAGGTCGAGGACGTCCGGGGTGGGCTGGGCACGCAGGCCGCGGCCTGCCTCGTCGAAGAAGGTGATCAGCGCGAGTTCGGCGGCGGTGGTCATGGCGAAGACCGCCTCCAGGCGGCGCCAGCCGGACGGGCCGAGCGCGGCGAGGGCGCGGGCCAAGTCGCGGGCGAGTGCCTGCGCGCGGGCGGTGGGGTCGGGGGGTTCGTCGCCGCCGAGAGTCAGGCTGATGTCGGGATCGTCGGCGCCCACAGGGATTTCGGCCGCGGGGGCGGAGTTCTCGGCCGCGGGGCCGGAGTGCTCGGGCGCAGGGCGTGCGGGGTGTTCTGCCCCTGCGGCGGAATCGGCACGCGGCTCTTCGGAATCGTCCGGCTTGGTCACGGCGCAGCAATCTCCTCGTTCGTGCGGACGACGCCGGTCGGCAGCGTCACTCTGTGCCCGAGCGGCGGTACCGAACCCATCCTGACACACGCTCCCGGACGGGTGATCGGCATGAAGCGGGGCGGGTTCATCGCGGGAACATCCCGGCTCGGCGGGCCGGATCGGCGCACACGTCGTGCACCAGACGGCCCAGATCCATCTCCGCAGGCAGCGAACGGTAGGTCAGCCTGCAGGCGATCTCGCCGCCCGCCAGCACCGTGAACACCGTCGTCCGCCGCTCCGCCTGCGTCCACTCCACCGAGATCGCCCGCGCCTCGAGGTCGAACGGCTGCTCGCCGACGCGCAGGGCGAGGCCGCCCGCGCCGCGGTAGAAGACCACGGGGACGTCGGCGAGGTCGCCGTAGACGCCGGCGGCCGGGCCGGTCGGGACGCCGACCGCGTGCAGACCGCCCGATGCGGGGTCGAACTGGGCGGTGACGCCGAAACCGGAGAAGGGTTGGACCATGATGCCCGGTTGCGGGCGGTCCGCCGGGTGCCGGGTGGTGCCGGAGCGGTGCCGGGCCGGGGACGGGGTGGCGCCGCCGGAGGGTGGCATGGTGGGTGGGGGTACGGGGATGCCCGGCGGGGTCTGTTGCGCGGGCCGGGTGTCGAGGTTCTGGGGATGGTTCGTGGTGGGCTGGGCCGGGGAGGGTTCGGCCGGGAACGGGGGCAGGGGGGCGCGGTCGGTGTGCGGGGTGGGTGTGGTCTGTGGGTGGCCGTTCGCACCGGCGCCGTTGCCGTTCGCGCCGGGGGCGGTGTGGTCGTTCGGGATTCGGTTGTCGTTCCAGCCGCTGTCGTTCGGGAAGTCACCGTTGCCGGTGGGGACGCCGTTGCCCGGGAGCTGTGGAAGACCGTTCCCCTGGTGCGTGCCGCCCCACCAGGGCGGGAGCTGCGGATTGCCATTGCCCGGCGCGCCCGGGTATGTAGGTGCTCCGGGCGAGTTCGGGTCCCCCGGGCTGAGCGGCCAGCCCGGCTGACCCGGGTACGGCGGGAGGCCGGGCACGTTCGGGTCACCCGGGTGTGGGGGCCAGCCCGGCTGCCCCGGCGGCAAGCCGGGTTCGCCGATAGGCGGCACGGTCGGCGGGCAGTCGGGGTCGGTGCCGGGCGGACAGTTCGGATCCATGCCGGGCGGGCAATCCGGGTCCGGCTCGGCGGGCGGGCAGCCGGGGTCCGTGCCGTCCGGCGGGCGCGGCGGGTCCGCCGGGTCAGGCGGGCAGTCCGGGTCGGGGGCCGGAACCGGGTGCTCTGGGGCCGGGGGACGGGTGGGGGGCGGGGTCACCGGGGCAGGCGCGTGGCCGCGGTGGTGCGGCGGCTCGGAAGGCGGTGGCTGCGGCGGCGGCGGCTGGTGCGGCGGCTGCTCCGGCGAGAGGTCGGGCAGCGGCCACGGGGCCGGGTCGAGAATCGGGATCTCCGGGGCATCCGGGCCCTCGAACTCGTACTCGTGCGGCAGTTTCGGGACGTGCGAACGCCAGCGGACGCCGCTCGGCTCCGCGCGGTCCGCGCCGCGATCGCGATCCGGATCGGAGCCACCGCGGTTCGCCCGGCTGCCCGGCTCGCCGGCATCGGTTCGCGGCGAAAGCCCTTCGGCAGCAACGACTCCCCGCCCGCTGCGGCTTCCGCTCTCGTCCGGCCGCTGCGCGGACTCCAGCTCGGATTCGAGCCGCCCGCGGTCGGCGACGGCGTCCTCGTGGCGGCGGGCGGCGTCTTCGTACGCGTCGACGCGACGCTGGTCGTCGAGCGTCATGGTGCGGTCGCGCAGCTGCGAGAGCTGCTCGTCGAGCGGCAGATCGGTGTCGACCGGGAGACCGTGGCGGGCTCGGTTTCGAGCCTCGAGCGCGCGGGCCTCGGCGTCGCGGGCGGCGGCGAGCTCGCGTTCGGTGCGGCCGAGCGGGTCGAGGAGGTCGCGGTCGGCGCGGCGGCGGTCGGCTTCGGCCGCGGCCTCGTCGTAGCGGCGCACCGCGTCCTCGAGTGCGGTGACCCGGTCCTGCCAGGCCTGCTGTTCGTCGACGCGCATGGTGCGGGAGCGGAGGTCGTCGAAGGTGCCGGGTGCGGTGAGGTCCGACTCGTCGACGGGAAGGCCGCGCATGGCCTCCCGCACCGCCGCCTGCGCGGCGTCGCGCGCCGCCTCGGCGTTCGCCAGGTCTCGCCGGACCCGCTCCGCCTCGGAAAGGGCCGGTGTTACCGGCACATTCGGTACCTCCCGCGTCGCGGGCTCCGGGGTGGCCGGCTGCCGGGTGGGCGGGACGACCTCCGGCCCGACGGCGGCGCGCAGCTCGGCCTCGAGCCGCGCCAGGTCGGCGGCGGCCCGGTCCATCCGCTCGACCGCGGCCTCCAGGTCGTTCACCCGCTGGTGCCAGGCCGCCTGCTCGTCGCCGCGCAGGGTGCGGTTGCGCAGGTCGTCGAGGGTTTGCTGGAGCGGGCGGTCCCGGTCGCCCCGGTCGCCGATCGCGGTGGGGTCGGTGCGCAGGTCGCGCAGCGCGGCGTCGCGGTCGGCGAGCGCCCGCTCGTAGCCGGCCAGCGCCTCGGCCCACTCGGCGCGCAGCCGGGGCACGTCGTCGCCGGGGGCAGGCGGCGGCGCGGGGTCGCCGGGCGCCGTCCGCACCTCGGTCCCGAGCGGGTCGACCGCGTACGGGATGCCCGCTCGCCAGCCGGTGAGCGGCGGGCGGTCGGCGTCCCAGTGGTGGCCGAGGCCGACGGCGTGCGTGTTCGCGTCCCGCCAGGTGACGGGCGGGTGCCTGCGCAGGAACTCGGCCTCGGCGCTGGCGTCCTGCAGCAGCACGAAGTCCTGCGGCAGCGGCTCGCCCGCGACCAGCCGGTTCCACGCCTCGGCGACATCGGCCAGCCGGTCCATCGGGCGGCGCACGTAGCCGCCGCTCGGATCGGTGTGGTCGCGCACCAGGTGGGCGTCGCGCATCAGGTGGTTCTTGATGCGCTCCAGCTCCTCCCCGGTGAACCGCGGCAGGTCGGGGTCGCGCATGTAGTCGGCGAGCACGCGGGCGAGCGTGTCCTCCGGCGTCTCGCCGGGGCGGCGCTCGCCGGCCAGGTTGTCCGGGTAGTCGGGGGCGAGCATGAGTTCGCGCAGATCCGCCACGGTGTCCCGAATGGCCTGGGTGTCGTGGGAGGCGAACCGCGGCGCCAGGTCCGCCGCGACCCGGTCGGTGGCGTCGGCGATGCCCCGCAGCTGGGCGCCGACGTCGCGGGACGGGTCGATGCCGTGGTGGTCGCGGACCAGCCGGTCGCGCACCGCCTCGACCACCTCGCGTGCGTCCTGCAGTTGCCGCGCGCGCCGGTGGTTCTCCAGCCCCTCGGCGATCCGGTCCAGGTCGGAGTCGTCGGCGGTGAACCGGTCGTACTCGGCGTTCGCCCAGTCCTGGACCCGCTGCCAGTTCGCGATGTCGCGCTCCCACTCGCGGCGCAGCGACTCCGGGATCTCCACCCGGTCGGCGAGGTCGCTGTGCTCGGCCGGATCCCACGGCCGGTGCGGCGGCTGGATATTGCGCTCCGGCGGGGCGAACCACGGGTAGTCGCGGAAGACCGTGCCGAACGGCGGGAACCGGCGCAGCCACGGCCTGGCCTGCACCCAGCGGCCGATCTCCGGGTGCGCCTGGATCCAGGCGCGCACCGCCGGATGCTTCGGCACCTGCGCCGCCATCAGCAGCAGCCGGACGATGTTGTACGAGTCGGCGCCCCAGTGCTGGGTGAAGACGGTGGTGCCAGGCGGCACGCCGGAGGTGTCGTACTGCGACGGCGCCTGCGGCATGTGCGAGGGCAGCGTGCTCTCCGGCACCTGGCCGGCCGGCACGTCGTCGGCGGGCAGCGTGATGTCGTTGACCACGTCGGTCATCGCCCAGCCGCTGACGCCGTCCGGCAGGTCCTTGGCGGAGTACTTCTTCGGGACGCCGCCGCTGGCCCGGCCCGCCCCCCAGTCCGGGCGGCTGGAGTCCACCGGGTGCCAGGCGCCGTCGGCGTCCTGCCAGCGGGTCAGGTCCAGCCGCCTGCCGCCGGTCCACCCGGTCGAGAGCCGCTCGATCTCCGGCGGCGGCAACTCCTCGACCCGCACCGCGCCCGCCCGGTCGGCGAGCACCCTGCGGTACTCGACCACCGTCTCCGGGCGCACCATGGCCTGCGCGACGGCGGCGTCGCGGCGCAGCGCGTCCAGCAGGGCGCGGTCGTGCGCGCCACGCGGATCGGCCGGGTCCTCGCGGCCGCCGAGCACGATGATCCGCGGCCGCCGGCCCTCCACGATGCCCACCCGGTCGGTCACCATCCGGCCGCCCCGCTCGGCGACCACGTCGCGCCAGGCGCCCGCCAGCCTGGCCATCTCGTCCTGCAGCCTGCCGACCCGCCGGTGCGTCTCGTGCACCTCGCGGGCGGCGTCGGCGAGCGCGTCGATCTGCCGGAGCCGGGCGGGCACCTCGTCCGGGCGCAGCGTGCCCGCGCGCAGCTCGGCGGGCACGGCCCGGCGCAGCCGGTCGATGGTGCGGTCCAGGTCCGGGCCGAGTGCCTGTTCGTCCAGCACGCCGAGGCGGGCAGCGAGGTCGTCGCGCATGGCGCGGCGCGGCTTGACGGCGCGCAGTTCCTCGCCGCGCTCCCGGGCCAGCCGGTCGATCTCGGCGCCGACCTCGGCGGTCGGCGGGCGGTGCCGGGCGACGCCCGCGCGCTCCAGGTCGCGCAGGCGCTGCTCGAGCTGCCTGACCTGCTCGTCCAGTTCGTCGTAGCGGCCGGTGGCCTCGATCAGCTTGCGCAGCCGCGCCAGCCGGTGCTGCTGGACCGCGGGGTCGACATCGCGCTGCTCGCTGCGGTTCGCCTCGTCGATGCCGCCGCTGACCTCGACCTCGTCCACCCTCGCGCCCGCGTGCAGGGCGCGGATGACGTCGTCACGATTGTCCGAATCCCGCTGCACCCAGGGGACGTCGGCGTCGACGCCGAGGTCGGCGGCGCGGCCCTCGGCCTTGGCGCGCACGAACTCGCGCTCGCGCACCAGCTCCTGGCGCTCGCGCAGCAGCCGGTCGTACTCCGCGAGCAGCCCGACGCGCTCGGCCAATTCGGCGACCTCGGCGTCGGCCTCGACGTAGGAGCGGGCCACCTCGGCCAGTTCGCGCAGCCGCGCGGACTGCTCGTCGGGCAGGTGCCAGCCGCCCAGCTCCCGCACCGTGGCCACGACGCGGTCCGGGTCCAGGGCGCTCGGTTCGCGGATCGGGAGGTCGTCGGCGAGTTCGCGGACCCGGGCGGCGAGCTGGTCGCGGCGGGTCACCGCCTCCGCGTGCGTGCGGGCCGCTTCAGGCCGGCCGGGGTGCGGGTCGTGCTCGTCCGGGGCGGGGCGTGGTGTGCCGTCGTCGGTTCCGGGGGTGGCCTGGTGCGGGCGGGCTGCGCCGTCCGACTCGGGGGGTCGCGGGCGGGGTTGCTGCCTGCCGGGTCGCGGTTCGTCGGGTGGGTCTGTTTCGCGGGAGGTGAAACGGCCGTCGGCGTCGATCGCGGCGCGGAGCTCGCGGATGGTCACGGCGGGGTCGGAGTCGCCGGGGTCCGGCTCGCCTGCGGCGGGCGGGGCGGGGCGGGAGGTGGGCGGCTTGCCGCCGGCACCGCCGCCGGCGGTGGGGGGTGGCGGCGGGGCGGCGGGGCCGGGGAGCCCGCGGGGCGCTTCGCCGAGCCGGGCCTGCGCGTCGGGGAGCCGTGCGGCGATCTCCTCGAGCGCGCGAATCTCCGCGTCCCGCTGGGCGATCTCGTCGCGCAGCCTGCTCTGCTCCTCGGCGAGCTGAGCGGGGGTGAGCCGCTCCTTCTGATCCAGCTTGCCGTCCCGGTAGACCTCGTAGACCCGCGCCCAGCGTTCGGGGTCGGCCGCGGTGAGGTCGACGCCGGCGAGCCGGGCCCAGTCGCGGCTCGCGCGCAGCGCGCCGGGGTCCGTGGTGCCGCCGGGCTCGGGCAGCCCGCGCCCGGTGAAGCCCTCGGTGAACAGGTCGATGTCGCCGACGATGGCGCGCAGGTGCGCCACCGCCCGCGGGTGCACCGGGAACTCCACGTCGGTGACGCGCGGATCCACCGTCTCCGGGTGCGCGAGCGGGTCGTACGAATCCAGCCGGACCAGCGCGGCCGCGTACTCGGCGAGCGCCCGCCGCACCTCGGCGCGCCCCTCGGGCGTGTGGATCCGCGCCGCGATCGCGTCGCGCAGCGCCCCGGCGTCCAGCCCGCCTGGATCCGGCAGGTAGGCCAGCAGATCCTTGGTGTGCTTCTTCGGGTAGAGCTCGGACGGGTCGGCCCCGAGCCGGTGCGCGAGCAGATCACGGGCGGCGAGCACCGCGCCCGCGTCCACCTCGCGCAGCAGGGCGGCGTACTTGACCAGCGATTCGGCCTGCTGGTAGCGCAGGGAATTGCGGATCGCCGGGTCGGTGATCCGCTCGGCCAGCCGCTCCGGCGTGAGGTCGCCGGGGTCGAGGCCGAGCCGCTGCGCCAGCCGGTTCCGCGCGTCGGCGTGCGTGTGAAAGGTGTCGATATCCCATGCGGTGCGGGCGTAGTCGATGATCGACTCGATCTGCCCGCCGCGCAGCATGTTCTCGTAGCGCAGCCGGGCCAGCTCGGCGGCGAGCCGGTCGGGGCTGCGCAACACCTCGGGCTCGATGCCGAGCCGCTGCGCCAGCTGGTCGCGGAAGTCGCGCAGCTGGTCGGGGGCGAGCGAATCGAGCAGCGCCTGCCTGCGGGCGGTGTCGTCCACCTCGGTGGCCTCCGGCGGCGGATCCGGCACCGGACGCCAGCGCTCCGCCGGGTCGTCGCGCAGCAGGGTCACCTCGGCCCGCCTGCCGTCGATGTCGGCGGCGAGGTGCCGCACCTGCGGGGTGCCCGCCTCGGCGACCCGGATCAGGCCGTCCGGATCGACCACGGCGATGCGGTACTTGACGGCCACGTGCGCGCCGTTGACCAGGTCGGCGAGTTCGGGGGTGCGGCGCAGCGCGTCGGCGAGCACCCGGTCGTGTTCCAGCCCGCCCTCCAGCACCACGAGCCGGGTGGGTGCGTCGCCGTCGCCAGGCACCAGCGCGACGCCATCGTCGACCACGGTGCCGCCGTGCACCAGCACCCACTCCCTGGCCGCGAGATCCGAGAGCAGCGCGCCGAGCTCGCGGGCCGTCGCGTCGTTCCGCGCGAACTGCTGTGCGGTGTCGCGGAATTCGGTGAGCTGCTCGCCGAGCCGGGTGATCCGGTCGAGCTGCTCGTCCAGGGTCTGCCGCAGCCGGTCCGGGGTGAGGCTCTCCAGGTCGGCGCCGAGCAGCTGGGCCCAGACGGCGCGCTCGTCCTTGATCTGGTCGCGGCGCAGCGCGTGCTCGAAGTACCCCGCCAGCCCGGTGTCGGTGCCTGGCTGGTCGGTGTCGTAGAGGTCGCCCCAGTCGCGGCTCGGCTCGCCGCCGTTGTTCACGCCCTGCCAATCCAGCAGCATCGGATCGCCGCCGTTGGCCCGGACGACCTCGCGCAGGAAGCGGGTCATCGGGTCGGCGTCGAAGAAGGTCACCTCGTCGCTGAACGGGATCTCGGCGTCCTCGGCGTTGTAGCGCCGCGCGGCCTCGGCCAGGCCGGAGAGCGCGCCGATCCGGCGGGCCTGCTGATACTCCAGCACGTGCACCGCGCGCAGCAGCCCCTCCGGGGTGTGGTCGGGCAGGTCGATGCCGAGCTCGCGGGCGAGGTCGGCGAGGCGCTGGGCCCGGTCGTCGCGCTGCTCCTCGGCCTCCGCCCGCTCGCGCAGCAGCTGCTGGATCTCCGCGGTGGAGCGTGCCAGCCGCTCGCCCGGCGGCAGGTGCGCGGTGTCGGCGGGCGGCAGCGCCTGCTCCGGCCGCTGCTCGGCGGCCTCCGCCATCCGGCGCAGGTCGTCGAGTTCGACGCCGAGTTCCCGGCGCACCAGCTCCGGATCGGCCTCGTCCAGCCAGTACCGGTACTCCTCGCCCTCCCTGGTGCGGGGCACGTCGTACTCGGCGGCGCGGTCGGGCACCCGGCCGGTGAAGCGGCGCAGGAACGGGACGAGCTCGCGCTTCTTCCACATGGTCGCGCCCTCTTTGAGGATGCGCGCCGGGTTGCCCTGGAAGCTGGTGAGCACGTCGTTGTTCGCGATGTCGCCTGCGAGGTGGACGACCTGCTGCTGCCCCTCGGCGTCGAGGCCGGAGCCGGACGGGTACTTGGGCGTGTGGCCGGTGTAGCTGTGGCCGCGGATCCGGTCCCAGATCCGGCGCAGCCGCGACTTCGACCGCTCCTCGGGGCGCGCGGGCGGCTCGCCGGGGATGCGCGGGGCGGGGCGCCGGTCGCGCTCCTCGACCCGCCAGCCCTCGCCGTCGGCGACCAGCCGCACCGGTGCCCGCTCGCCGTCCACCTCGGCCGAGTACCGGCGGGAGGTGCCGTCCGGGTACTGAGCCACCTGCACCAGGTCGGCCAGGTCGGCGACGGCGTCGGCCTCCCGCCGGACGGCGGCGCGCCGCTCGTCGAGCGCGCGGGCCGGGTCGGCGGCGACCCGGGCCGGGTCCAGCCCCAGCCGGCGGGACCAGCGGTTCAGGTTCTCCGCGGTGTGCGGGGCGCGGTCCGGGGTCGCGGTGCGGTGCTGCGCGGCGGCGTCGGCCAGCGCCTCGACCGCCGCCGCTCGCAGCAGGGTGCGGTAGCGCAGGTCGGCGATGGTGCGGGCGAGGCGCTCGGGGGTGAGCGCGGCGGGGTCGAGGCCGAAGTGCGCGCGCAGCCGTTCGGCGGCTTCGGCGGCGGATTCCAGCCGGGATCCGGTGGGCAGGTCCTGCTGCCCGGGCTCGGCCTCGCCGCGGGCGGCGGGGTCGAGGGCGCGCGGCGGTTCGGTGCCGTCGCCGTCCAGGCCCATGCGGCGGAGTTCGGCATCCATCTCGGCGAGCCGGGCCGGGTCGGCCTCGGTGCGCCAGTACGGCTCCGCGCCGTAGAGCTGCTCCGGGTCGGCCGGGGCGAAGTCATCGGGGCGCATCGGGCGCACCGGGCCGATGCCGTCGTCGACGGCGTCGCGCAGCACGGCGAGGTGGGCGATCTCGGCGAGGACCGCGAGCGGGTCCGGGTGCCGGGTGAGCTCGGGAAGGCCGAGGGTTTCCAGGAGGCGGCGGGCGTGCGCCTGTTCGTGCTCCGGGCGGGGGGTCGTCGCCTCGAACGCGTCGTCGCGGGTGACGTCGGCGAGGAAGTCGCGGATCGCGCGCAGGGGGTCGAGAGCCGGATCTGTCTCGGGAGCAGGGGTTTCGCTCTCCCGGGACGAGGTGTTGTCCGGGCGCGGGGCCAGGTCTGCGGAGGCCGTCGCGGGGTCGGTCAGGTTCGGGACGGTGGGCCGGTCGCCGCCGGGGCCGTCGAGCCGGACCGTGGGCTGCTCGTCCTCGTCCCCGTCCAGCCGGACCGTGGGCTGCTCGTCACCGGGGTCGTCGAGCCGACCGGTGGGCGTCTCGTCCGGGTCGGTGACCGGCCGGGGCTGGTCCGGATCCAGCTGCGGGCGAGCGGCATTGCGATCGGCCGCACCCTGCCGGGCCCGTTCCGCGGCGGCCGCGTCACCGAGCGCCTCGTAGCGCCGGGCCAGTTGCTCGGTGGTGAAATCGGCGTGCCCGTCGGCGATGGCGGCTCGGATCCGGGTCCACGGGTGCGCCGGGTTCCCGGCGGCCTGCTCCGCGTCGGCGATGCGGTGCACCCAGTCGGCGTGCTCGGCCGCCATCCTGGCATTCCACCGCGCCTGCTCGAGCTGCTGGGCGCGGTACCACTCGGAGGGCTCGCCGAAACGACCGCCGGACTGCCGGGGATCGTTCAGCTCTGCGCCTCGATCCAGGTCCCGCCCCCGCGGTGCCTGCTCAGCGCGGTCGACGCCGTCCGGACGGTCATCGCGTCCCTCCTGCGGTCCGGTGCCGATGTCGCGCTGGATGGCGTCGATACCCGCCTCGCGGGCGGCCGCCCAGATCTCGCGGATCGAGAGCGTCGGGGACTGCGCGCGTTGCGTGTCGGCCGCGGCGTCGACGGCGAGCCGGTACACCTCCTCCAGCCGGTCCCGGCCCACCGGGATGCCCAGTTCGCGCAGCTCCCTGGCGAATTCGTACTCGCGGGCGAAGGCCGAAGCCTCCTCCCGGACCATGGCGTCGAGGTAGCCGTCGCGGCCGAGCGCGTTCTGGTCCGCGAACGTGGCGGTACGGCCGGCCAGCGACCACTCGGCGTGCACACCCTCGTGCACCAGCGTGCACGCCTGCTGCACCAGCGGGTCGCCATCGAGGTCGATCCGGGCCACGGTGTGCGAGGAGTGGAAGTCGCCCGCGGTGCCGTCGGCGAACCGGTCGACGTAGTTCTCGGCGACGGCGGCGCGCTCCAGGGCGGCGAGTGTCTCGCGGCCGACGGCCGTGCGGCGCAGCACATCCCGCACCTGGTCCGGGATGTCGTCGTACACCGCGCCGATCCGGGGCAGCGGCTCCTGATCGTCCGGGCGGAGCGCGGCGGTGCGCTCGTCGTCCGGGTGGAGTGGCTGCCCGTCCTCCTCCGGCCGGATCGGTCGCGTCGGCTGCTCCGCCTCGGCCGGGCGGACGGACTCGGCGTCGGGCCGGATCGGTCGCGCCGGGCCGTCGGCGCCCCCCGCGTCGAACCACCCGAACTCGGTGCTGCGGCCGGTGCGCGGGACGGCGCGGCCGGGGACGTCGTCCGGCCGCACCGGAACGCCCTGCGCGTCGTAGAGCACGCCGACCGTCCGGCGCACTCCGCGCGGCACCTCCGGCGGGAACGGCGTGACCCGGCCGGTCGCCGGATCCCGCACCACGAGACGTCCGTTCTCGTTCGCGATGACGTACGCGTGCGCGCCGACCCCGTGCTCGTCGACCGGCCCGACGTAGGCATCCACCACCAGCGCGACGGAGCCGTCGCCGAGCCGGAGCAGGGCGTCGGCGATGTCCTCGTGCCCGTCGACGTCGTGCAGCGGGCTGCCCGCCGCCGCGCTGAGCTCCTCGGGGGTGACGCCCGCCGGGTCGACCTCGCGGCCGAAGCCGCGGATCACCGGGCTGCCGGTGAGCCTGCGGATCAGGTCGAGGGCGAGTTCGGCGCAGCGGCCGCGGTCGGCGGGGCGCGCCGCCGGCTCGTCCGCGCGCGGCGCGCCCTGCTCCTCCGGCGGGCGGGCGCCGTCATCGGCGGAGCCGGGGTCGCTGCGGCCGTACTCGGCCGGCTCCAGGGTGCCGCGCCCGCCGTCGAGCGGGTCGTCGAACCGGCCGAGGATGCGCTCGCTGGTGCGGTCGAACTCCTCGAGCAGCCGCCGGTGGTCGGCCGCGGTCTCCTCCCGCCAGGCGCGGGTGGTCTCGTCGAAGTCGTCGAGCTGCCTGCGGAGCTCGCCGTCGCGCAGCGCCTCCCCGTCGCCGCGCAGGTCGGCGAGGAGCTGCTCGAGCCGGCGCATGGTGGCGCGGTGGGCGGCGTCGGCTGCCGCGTCGGCGCGGTCGAACGCCTCGTTCATCCGGTCCAGCTCGCGGCGCAGAGCCGCTTCGACCGGGTCGGGGCCGGTATCGGTGCGCGGTGTGGTGCCGGACTCCATGCCGCGCAGCACCTCGTCCAGGTGCCGCATGAGCCTGCGGTGCTCGGCGGCGGCCGCCTCCTCGTTGCGCGCGAAGGCGTCGTCCAGCGCCGCCAGCTGGCGGCGGACCGCGTCCGCCAGCCGGGCGGCGGTCTCCGGGTCGGCGTGGCCGGGGTCGTTGGGGTCGAGGTCCGTGGGGTCGAGGTCGGTGGGGTCGGTGAGTTCGCGGGCGATCCGGTCGAGGCGCTCCATGGCCTCCCGGTGCCTGGCGTCGGCGGCGTCCTCGTTGCGGGCGGCGGTCGCGTCGAAGCGGGCGAGTTCGCGCTGGACCGCCTGGTCGTAGCGGTTGGGGGGCGGGGCCAGGTCGCGCAGCAGCTGCTCGATGCGGTCGAGCAGGGCGCGCCGCTCGGCGAAAGCGGGGCCGTCGGCGGTGCGGATGTCCTGGCCGATGGCGTCGAACTCGTCCAGCAGCTGCTGCCTGGCCTCCTCGAAGTCGTCGAGCAGGCGGCGATGCTCGGCGGCGGCCTCGACCCGGTCGGCGTCCCAGGTGGCGGCGAGCGCCTCCAGGTCGCGGCGGACCTGCTCGACCAGGCGCTCGCCCGGGGTCGCGCCGTCGTCCGGGTCTGGGTCGTCCAGAGGTGACCGGTCGATCGGCGCGGTGGGGGTGTCAGCGTCCCGGTCGATCGGGAGGGTGGCGCCGTCGGCCCCGCGGTCGGGCGTCGTCGGATCGTCCGGGCCGCGGCCGGCGGGCGTGGGGTCGCCGTCCGTACCCCGGTCGATCCGCACCGTCGGTGCGTCCGGCCCGACGACGATCGGCCGGGTCGGGCTGTCCAGCCCGGTGGCCCCGCGGTCGGTCGGGACCGTCGGACCATCCGCGCCACGGCCGTTCGGCGCGGTGTCCGCGTCCCCGGCCCGCCGGTACTCCCCGGCGAGCTCCGCGAGCCGCCGGAGCTCGGCGAACCGTGCCCTGATCTCCGCCCGCAGCTCCTCGTGCAGCCGCGCGAGCTGCTCGGCGGAGGGCCGCTCGTGGCTCTCGATCCGGCCGTCGCGGAAGATCTCGTAGACCCGCTCGAGCTGCTCCGGGGTCGCGTTGGTGAGGTCGATGCCGAGCAGCCGCGCCCAATCGCGATCGGCGGTGCGGTCGATCGGGTCCGTGGTGTCGGGCGGGGTGCCCTCCGGCACCGGCCCGCCGAGAATCTCGCGCAGGAAGTCCAGCGCCGCGGCCAGGTCGTGCACCGGCAGGTCGCCGCGCGGCTCGCGGTCGTCCTGCCGCCGCAACCCCTCGGTGAACGGATCGACCGAGTCCAGCGTCTCCAGGAATCGGGTGAGCGCCCCGAGCAGCCCGGCCCGCTCGCCGGAGCGGTTCATCAGATTCCGGATCACCGAGCTGAGCTCGTCCGAGTCGACGCTCTTCTTGTCCGGCTGGTAGATCTTCTCCGCGACCTCGGGCGGCGCCAGGTGGCGGGGTTCGAGGCCGTTGCCGCGCGCCAGCGCGTCGCGGGCCGCGACCACCGCGTCCGGGTCGGCGCCGCGCACCGCGTCCGCGTAGTCGACGAGTGCCCGCAGCTGCCGCAGCCTGCGGCTGTCCCTGGTCCTCGGGTCGGCCAGGGCCTCGGCGATCCGCTCGGGGGTGCGGCCCCCCGGAGCGAGCCGCAGCAGCCTGCCGAGCCGCTCGCGCATCCGGTCGCCTGCCGCGTCGCGCGGGACCGCGTCCAGCGAGCGCAGGTACTCGGCGAGCGACTCGAGCAGCGGCGGCCGGGTCTCCGGCTCGGCCCCGCGCAGGTCGATGAGTCTCCGCAGGATTTCGGGATCTACGCCGTCGGGATTCAGCGGCCGGAAATCCGGGTCCGGTCCGTACTTCTGCGGGTAGAGCTGCTCGCGGGGCACCCCGAGCTCGGCGGCCAGCTGGTCGGCGGCGCCCAGCACCGTCGCCGAATCGAGCCCGCGCAGCTCCTTGAAATAGTTGATCAGGTCCTTGACCTGCTGTCTCCGCAGCGCGCTCGGGGTTCTCGGATCCGCGAGCCGGGCCGCGACCCGCTCCGGGGTGAGCTCGTCGGGCGAGAGCCCGAGCCGCGCGGCCAGCTGGTGGCGGAGCGAGTCCAGCCGGTGCCACCGCTCGACGGTGTCGTTCGTGCGGGCGAGGTCGGCCAGCGCCTCCAGCCGGGCCGCGCGTAGCTCCAGGTCGCGGCGCAGCGCGGCGACGGCCTCGTCCAGCTCGCGCGGGCTCAGCCGCTCCGGCTCCTGGACGCCGAGGCGCCGGGCCAGCTCGTCGACGTCGGCCCGCACCGTATCCGCGTCGCGCGGCGGGCCTGCCGGTTCCGTCGCGGGCGGGCGAGGTCCGGGCGCCGGATCGGGCACCGCGCGCCAGGTGCCGTCGTCGTCGCGGACGAGCGTGACGTCCAGCCTGCGGCCCTCGACGTCGCCGCTGAAATGCCTGACCTCGGGGCGCCCCACCTCGTAGACGTTCGGCACCCCGTCGCGGTCGAGCCGGACGACGCGGTAGTCCGGCACCACCTCGCCGCGGTTCACCCGCGCGGCCAGCTCCGGGTTCGCGCGGAGCAGGTCGGCGAGGACGCGGTCGTGGTTCAGCTCGGAGTCGACGATCACCAGCCGCTGCGGGTCGCCGTCGAGCAGCAGCACCCGGTCGCCGTTGTCGGCGCGGAGCAGCTCGTCGACCCGCCCGGTCAGGTCGGTGAGGTCGGCGGCGCGGCCGAGGACCTCGGCGCGCAGCTGCTCCACCAGGTCGAGCAGCCTGCGCTCCCGGTCGCCGTCGCGGTGCAGCAGCTCGTCCGGGCCGACCTCCAGCATGTGCGCCCAGTTGGCCAGCTCCTCCAGCAGCTGGCCGCGGCGCAGCGCGTGCTCGAAGTAGGCGGGCAGGCCGCGGTCGTCCGGCCGCTCGGGGCCGAAATCGCCGAAGTCCCGGCCCGGCTCGCCGCCGTTGTTCACCGGATCCCAGCGCAGCAGGTCGGCGCGCACCCCGTTGGCCTGCGCGACCTCGCGCAGGAACCGCGTCATCGGATCCAGGTCGGTGTAGTCGATCTGGTCGCTGAACGGCACCCAGGCGTCCTCGGCGAGGTAGCGCTGGGCGGCGGCGAGCAGCCCCTCGATCGCGGCGGCGCGGCGCAGGTTCCGGTATTCGGCCTCGTCGAGCGCGCGCCGCAGCCCCTCCGGGCTCGCGTCGGTGAGCGGGATGCCGAGCCGGTCCGCCAGCTCCCGCACCGCCTCGGCCAGCGCGGCGCGCTCGCGCAGCGCCTCCGCGACCTCGCGCGCCCACGCCGCGTCCGCCGCGGTGGTGTCGAGCGAGCCGTCCGGCTCGGGGCGGCCGGTGTCGTCGGCGTCCGGGCGGGCGGGCAGCTCGGGGGGCGGGGCATCCGGTTCGCGGCGATCCGGGTCGAGCAGATCCTCCCGGCCCGCCCGCCGCAGTTGCTCCTCGACCTCGGCGACCAGCGCCGGATCGGCCTCGTCGATCCACGGGCGGTACTCGCTGCCGTCCGGATTGCGCAGCGGCACATGGTCGCCCGCCTGGTCCGGGATACGCGAGGTGAAGCGGCGCAGGAACGGGATCAGCTCCCTGCGCTGCCAGAAGAGCACGCCCTCCTTCGCGATCCTGGCCGGGCTGAAGTCGGTCTGCACTATCTCCACCGGGGCCTGCGGCGCACCGGTGACCGGATGGTCCGGCGGGTAGTAGGTGCTGGTGTTCGGCAGTCCGGCCGCGTTGGCCAGCATCGACTGGCCCGCGCTGTCCACTCCCGACCCGGACGGGTACTTCGGGTTGAACCCCGGGAATCCGGACCGGAACCGCTGCCAGAGGCGGCGGAACAGGCCGGGCTTCTTCCGGTTGTCGGTGGTGTCCGGGGTCGCGGGCGGGCGGTCCGCGGTCTCCGGGCGGAGCCGCTCCGGGGTCTCGACGCGCCAGCCGCCCGCGCCGTCCGCCACCAGCCGCACCGGGACGCGCTGGTCGTCCACGTTCAGCGTGTAGCGGCGGGTCTCCGGGGAGCTGTCCGGGCGCACGGCCGAGGTGGTCGGCGGGGGGACGGTGCCGGGCTGGGTCGGGGTGTCGGTGCGGTCGACGGGGGCGGTGGTGCGGTCCAGTGGGACGGTGTCGGAGCGGTCCAGTGGGACGGTGTCGGAGCGGCTCGCGGGGACGGTGCGCTCGAGGTCGACCCGCGTCGTCTCGTCGCCGTCGGGCCGGGTGACGGTGCGATCCGGAACCGTCTCGTCCGCCCGACCCCGCTCGAGCGGCACCGTATCCTGCGCCTCCGGCTGATTCCGCGCCGCCAGCGCCGCATCCGCCAGATCGCCGACCCGCTCCGCCCGGGCCAGCACATCCCCGCGCAACCGCGCGATGGTGTCGCTCTGGTTGAACGGCAGTAGTTCACCGGGCGGCACCCCGAGCAACCGCGCCCACTCGTCCCTGACCCGGGCGATCTGCGCCCGGTGCTCCGGGTCGGTCGACTGCTCGTGCCGGTGCACCGCGTCCGCCAGCGCCTCGATCGCCGCCGCGCGCAACAGGTTCCGGTACTGCTCCTGAGCCTCCAGCCGCGCCAGGTTCGCCGGATCCAGCTCGGACGGATCGACCCCGAGCCGCGCCGCGAGCCGGTCCCGGGTCTCGGCGATCGGCTCCGGCCGGATCGTCCCGTCGTCGAACAGCCCCTCCGAGCGCCCCGGCACCGCCGAATCCGGCTGCGGCACCGGCCCGTCCGGCCCGTCCTCGAACCGCCAGAACTCCTCGCTGCCGTAGACCTGGTCCACGTCCAGCGGCCCGAAGTCGTCCGGGTAGCGGAGCGGCCGCACCGGCTCGTCCGGCCGCTGCTGCCCGAGCGTCTCCGGCTCCAGCAGCCCGTGCGCCCGGGCCAGCTCGGCCAGCTCGATCAGCGCCGTCCGCGGGTCCGGCATCCGGGCCAGCGCATCGCCGAGCCCCAGCGCCTCGCCAAGCCGGCGCAGGTACTCCCGCTCGGCGGGCGTCGTCAGGCTCTCGTCGCCGTTCTGCACCGCCGCCAGTTCGTCCAGGAACTGCTGGATGTCGCGGCGCGGATCGTTCCCGTCCCCGGAATCGTCCGGCGAGCCCGGGGGCGGGTCGGACGGGGTCGGCGGGGTCGGCGGCCCGCCCGGCGGGGGGTTGCCGCCGCGGTCCTCGGCGGCGGGCGGAGCGGGCGGTTCCAATTCGGGGCGGGGCCAGGCGCGGTCCGGGCCGGGCTCCTGCGGGGTGCCGTCCATCCGCGGCGTCGCGGGCGCCTCGGCCCCGGGGTGCACCGGAGGCGGCTGCGACGGCTCCCGGATGGTCGAGGTGGGGTCGGCGGCCCCGTGCGCCCGATCCCAGGCGTCGCCGTACAGCGCGCGGTAGTCGACGCCGTCCGGCGACGGGCCGCGCCCGAGCAGCCGCGCCAGCGCCTCGGTGCCCTCGGCCACGCCGAGTTCCCAGTGGTTCGCGGCGTTCCCCGGATCGGCCCGGAGCGCCGCGGCGACGCCGCTGCGGTACGCCGTGTCGTAGATCCGCTCGAACCGGTCGGTCGGCGAGTCGTACCCGAGCTCTCTGAGCTGCTTGCGCAGTTCGATCTCGACGGCGTGCGCGCGCGCCTCCTCGCGCAGCATGGCCTCGATGTACTCGCTGCGCGGCAGGTCCAGCCGCTGCCGGGTGGTGCCCGCGGACTCCGCGAAGTGCGAGTTCTCGGCGTGCAGGACGGCGTGCGCCAGCTCGCGCGCCTGCTCCAGCCGGGTCAGCCCCGGGTCGAGCACGACCACCCGCTGCGCGGGCAGGTAGCGAGTCTCCGCCCCGGTCTCGTACCGGACGGTGGTCCCGGCGGTGTCGAACACCTCGTTGACCCACCGGCCGACGTCGGTCTGCCCGAGCAGCTCCCGGACCGCCCCGATGTGCTGGTCGGTGTACGCGCCGACTCGATTCGCCGGCCACTCGAAGGCGTTGGCCAGGGGCGGGAGCCGGCCGGAGGTCGCGGGCGCGGGGACGTCGCTCGCGCCGAGGCGCTGGACGATCACGCTGCCGTCGCGGGTGACCTCGATCGCCAGGCGGGTGATCGTGGTGCGCGGGTCGTCGAGGAGCGCCGCGGCCTCGGGATGCTGCCGCAGCTCGGTCTCGATGTGGGAGGTGTGCGCATGCCCGAGCAGCACGATCTCCGGCGGGTCGCCGGGCACCAGAATCGCCCGGTCGCCGATCGGCCGGCTCTGCCCGGCCCGCCCGCCCAGGTACTCGTCGACGAGGTGCCGCGTCGCGATGTCGGTGGCATCCTGCCAGGCCCGGTTCAGGGTGTTCAGCGCGTTGCTGTTGCGGTCGAGGGCGTCGGACAGGGCCAGGGCGTCGAACTCCCGGCGCAGAAGGTCGACGCGGCGCAGCGTGTCGCCCTCGGAGAGGTTCTCGGTGGCCAGATCCGCGTATTCCAGGCCGAGCCGCTCCGCCAGCGCGGCGAGTTCGGCCCTGGCGTCCTGCAATGCGTCGAACGCGTCGCTGCGCATCCGGGACGGGGCGTCGCCCGGATCGAGGCCGAGCGCGGCGGCCAGCCGCTCGATCCGGCGGTACTGCTCGTCCGCGGTGGTGCCCGCCTCCCTGAGCAGCAGGGAGAGCTCGCGAATCCGATCGCCTGCGGGCCCGTCGATCGTCTCGTAGTTCGGCAGCGGGTTCGCGTGCAGCCGGTCCCAGGCAGAGCGGTAGTACTCGTTGTAGACGAAGCCGCCACCCCATTTCTCCGGGCCGATGTGCGGCGCCAGCGCGTCGATGGCCGCGCTCCGTGCGCGGTCGCGATGATCGGCCTCGCTCCCGCCCGGGTCCTCGGTCCGCGCGGCCTCCAGCGCCGCGTCGTAGGCACGGTGATAGATGCCCTCGAACCTGGGCTCCGGCAGGATGTGGCCGAGTTCGCGGAGCTGGCGCGTGAATTCGTATTGTCGGCCGAAGGCCTCCGTCTCCTCGCGCACCATGGCGGCGATGTAGGCGTCGCGGTCCAGGTTCGCCCGCGGGCCGTCGTTGTTCGACCCGCGGCCGGTGATGTCGAACTCGGCGTGCACCGCCTCGTGGATCAGGGTGATCGCCTGCTGGAGGTGGTCGCGGCCGCCGGTGAAGACGTGCGCGATCAGGGCGCGGCCGTCGAACAGGCCGGCCGCGCTCGGGTGGTGCGGGTGGTACCCCTCGCGGATCCGGTGCTCGTTCAGCAGTTCCAGCGCCTCCCGGCCCACCGCCGTCTCCGCGAGCAGCGCGCGCACCTGGTCGGGGAGGTCGTCCAGCGAGGTGCCGATGCGGCGGCCGGTCTCGGCGAACACATCGGCCGGGTCGGTGCGGACGGCCCAGGCGTCCCCCTCCGGGCGGATCGGTACGCCGTCGCGGTCGTACACCACGGCAGCGATATCGGCGAGATCGCGGGTCAGGGTGTGCGGGTACTCGCCCCTCGCGCGCTGCGACGGGTCGGAGACCTCGAGGTACAGCTCGCCGTCCGGGCGGGCGCGGACGGTCATGACGTAGGCGTGCGCACCGACGCCGTGCTCGTCCACCGGACCGGCGTAGACATCGACGACCAGGGCGCGGGCGCCCTCGCCGAGGCGGAGCAGCTCGTCGGCGAGGTTCTGGTGCGGAGGCCGGTCGCCCTCGGCAGGCGGGACGCCCCGCAGCGGGGCGCCCGCGGCGGCCGCGACCTCGGCGGCCGACATCCCCGCCGGGCCCACCTGCTCCGGCGCCCTGATGTGCGTGCTGCCGGTGCCGTCCTGGATCTCGCGGAGCGCGAGCGGGACGCATTCGCCGCGGTCCCTCGGCTCGTTCGGCTCCGCCGGTTCGTCCGGGCGCGGAGCCGGGGCGTCCGGGTCGCGGGGGGCCGCAGGGTCGGGGCGGCGCGGGGCATCGCCGTCCTGCGGGCGGGCGATCGGGCCGTCGGCGAGCGGGACGACGGTGACCACGCCGTCGTAGTCCGGGTCGGCGGCGCGGCGCGGGGGGCGCGGGTCCGCGCCGGTCGGGTTCGTGCGGGCCGGTGGGGTGTCGGCCGGGTCGCGGACGGTGTCCGGGCGGGTTCTCTCGTCCGGGTGCCGGGGAAGGGGGCCGTCGGACGCATGGGGCGGGCGGGTGTTTCCCGTGTCCGGGAAGTCCTGGCGCGGGCTGTCGCCGTCATTGCGCACCGGGGCGGTGCTGTCGCCCGGCCTTGGGGCGGCTGGGTCGCCGGTACGTGGGGCCGTCGAATCTGCGGTACGCGGGGCGGTTGGGTCGGTCGGGCGGATCGGCGCGGTGTCGCCGCCGGGACGGGCCGGCGTGTTCTCCCCGGTTCGGGTGGGCTGGCCGTCGCCGGTGCGAGCGGGGGTCCCGTCCCCGGTCCGTGGAGGAGTGCCGTCCCCGGTCCGGGGAGCCGTTCCCTCCCCGGTGCGTGTGCCCGCACCGTCGCCGGGACGGGTGCCCGCGCCGTCGCCTGGGCGTGCGGTGCCCGAATCACCGCGCGGCGCGGTGGGTTCCGTACTTCGGGTCGGCGAATCACCTTCGCTGCGGACCTGGGTCTGGCGTCCCGTCTCGGTGTCGGTGCGCGGCGCTTCGCTACCGCCGCGCTGGGTTTGGACGGGGCTGTCGGTGCCCGCCGCGGGGGCGTCGGCCACGCCGGCGCGGCCCTCGAAGCGGTGGGGGGTGACGCCGTCGGCGCGGACCCCCGGGTTGCCCGCCCTCGTCTCGCCGAGGCGGGGCTCGGCGCCCGCGACCCGGGGACCTTCGGCGGGGCGGGGGCTCTGCTGGCCGGCGGGGTTGCCGCGGGGGTCCGAGCCGGAGGTCTGGGTGCTCGCGGCGCTGCTTCCGCTCTGCGTGCCCGTTGTCGAGGAGGCGGGAGCACCGCTCGGGGAACCGGCGCCGGCGGGAGCGTTGGCGTCGGCACCCGCACCGGGCGCAGCGGCACCGGGGGCGGCCGCACCGGGCGCAGCGGCACCGGGGGCGGCCGCACCGGGAGCGACAGCACCGGGAGCGACAGCACCGGGAGCGACAGCACCGGGAGCGACAGCACCGGGAGCGACAGCACCGGGAGCGACAGCACCGGGAGCGACAGCACCGGGAGCGACGGCGCCCGGCGCGGCGGTGCCCCCGGAATTGCCGGGGGTGCTCGCGGCCTGCGTCCCGCCGGTATCCGCGGACGTGCCGGCACCCGACGACTCGCCCGCGGTAGCCGCCGCGGAGGGGCCGTTCGATGACGGCGCGGAGTCGGCCGCCCGGCCCGCGTTGCCCTCGCCGCCGCCATCGGCGCCACGGCCGGGGTCGCTGCCCGCGGCTACGGGCTGCTCGGGGCGCTGCTGGGTCCCCGCGTCGCCGGCGCGGGACGAGCCTTGGTCGGCCGACCCGTCGGGGCGCGGTTCGGCAGCGGCCGGGCTGGTGCTGGGTGCGTCGGAGCCGTCACCGCGCGAGCCGCTTTCGCCCCCGGAGCCGGCCGGCTCACCGGGCAGCCCGGCCCGGCTCTCGCCGGCATCACCACCGCGCTGCTCCCCCGCCCCGGCCCCGTCCGGCGAACCGGCACCGTCCGGCGAGCCAGCGCCGTTCTGCGAACCAGCCCCATTCTGCGAACCAGCCCCGTCCTGACCACCGGCCCCGCTCTGCGAACCAGCCCCACTCTGCGAACCAGTCCCCTCCCGACCACCGGCACCGCCCGGCGAACCAGCCCCCTCCCGACCACCGGCACCGCCCGGCGAACCGGCACCGCCCTGCGAACCCCCGTTCGCCGACCCCCCATCCGCCCCACCGAGATCCCCACCCCCGAACCCCGCCTCCCCGACCCGCGGAATCGGCGCGGGCGGACTCGGATACAGATTCGAATGATTCCGCCGCCACCACGCATCGCTTGCCCCGCGGCTCATCCCGGTCAGCGCCCCGCTGCCGATACCACCGGTGATAGTGCGCGGATCGAACTGGCCCAGCGACTGCGCGAGTTCCTGATTCGCCGCGTCCCACCCCTCGGTGAAGCCGGTGGCCAGGTACGGCACCGCGAGGCTCGCGCCGTAGCCGCCGACCGCGCCGGTGAACCCGGCCCCCGCGCCGACCGCCCCGCCGCTGGCCCAGGCAGGCGCCCGGTCCGGCACCCACCTGGACACCAGTTTGCCGCCGAACTCACCGGCGGCGGCACCGGCCGCCGAGCTGATCGCGGTGATCCCGACCTGCTCCCAGTTGACGTTGTCGCGATGCCCGGCCCCCACCTGGTACCCCTGCACACCGAGTTCCTGCCCGGTGCCGATGAGGGTATCGATCGCGATGTGCCGCACCAGGAATGTCGCGACCCGCCGCCCCACGAACCGCGCGACCAGCGAGATGATCCGGTTCATCAAATTCTGCATCAAGATCCGCAGCGCGATCCGGGTGAAGCCGACCGCGGCGGCCTGTACCGCCGGTGCGGTGGGCGGGAAGATCAAGGAGGCGGCGATCTCCGCGGCCAGCAGCGCGAGCGACGAGTAGAACATCAGCTGCGCGTACTCGATCTCGGTGCCGACCGAGTCGGCCATATCGCCGATCTTCTCGAATTCGCCCGCCAGCGCCTCCACCGACTGCGGCCCGACGCGCAGGCTGTCGAAGGCGGTGGCCATCTGCTCGACGCCCTCACCCGACGGGTAGGCCCGCATGGACGCGGACTTGGCGGCGTCGATCTCGGTCAGGATCTCGCGCAGTTCGGCGGCCGCGCTGCGCCAGTCCCCGGCCAGGCCCCACATACCGTCGGGGTCGCCCTCGGGGTAGTCGACACCGACGAGCAACTCCAGCGCCACGAGCCAGCCGGGTTGATCAGCCATGGGTCAGAACCGGTTCACCAACCGGAATCCGTGACCCCGCGGTCGCGCGTGCCCTCCGGCCGCGCCACTTCGACGTCGTCGAATTCCATTGCGGCGGCGCCCTCGCGTACCGCGCGCTCGGGTGCGCTCGGCGGCGCGGTGGACGCGGGCACCGGCCCCGGCGGGTTCGCGGCGAATTCCGGTATGCCTTCGATGAGGTCGGTCAGCTTCGGCATCCGGGCACGCTGATCGTTCAGCGGCTCCATCAGCGCCTGAACTTTGCGCGCCACCTCGGCGCCTGCCTGCTGCGCGGCCTCGGTGACGGCCCTGGCGATCTCGCTGTACTCCAGGTCGGCGATGGTGCCCGCGAACTTGGTCTCGATCACCATGCCGTCGGCGTTCACCGTCACCGTGACGCGCTTGCGCACAGTGGCGCTGGCGGTGAGATCCGCCCGGTCGCGCTGGATCTGGGCGATGGTGCGGAACTGCTGGCCGACCTGCTCGATGACCGCGTGCAGTTCGGCCCTGGTGTGTTCGTTCGGCATCCGCGTCAGGCGAAGCCGTGGTCGTGGTCCATCGCCACGAGTTCGTTCGCCGCCTTGTTCTGCGCGTCGGAGAAGTTGCCGAAGGAGGTGGCCATGTTCCCGGAGCCGTCGATCAGAGCGGTGCGGGCAGCGGCGTACCCGTTGCCGTCGCTGCCGTTCAGGAACTGGTTGCCGACGGCGTCGTCGCCCCATGGCGCGCCGCGGCCCTCGATGGTGGCGGTCAGCGTGGTGACCACCTCGTTGATCCGGTCCCGCACCCGGTCGGTGGTGGTCGCCGCGAACCGCAGGCGGTCCACGTACACCTCGAGCCTGTCACCCATGTCGTCGCTCCCTCCGCTGCCTCCGCCGGTCCCCCGACCCCGGCACGGCAACCTGTGTGTTCGCAAGGGTGGCAGCAGGATGCGGCCCGTTCGTGGATTCGCAGTGAACGCAGAGTGAAGCGGCCCCGGTCGGCCGCGTCGGCTCGGGCCGCCCCCGACACCGAGGTCCGCGTGAATCCGGACGGCCCGCGAGACTGTCGACAGACCGACCGGTCCGGGATCCGAGAAGGCGACGGCGGCCTGCCGTTTGTGGCAGACTCGTCGCACAATCGTCGGCGAAAGGCGGAGTCGGCCGTGAATGCGCGGGATTCGGCGGAACCGTGGATCTGACCGTCCTGGAGAACCGGGTCGTGTCGGACCGCAGGGCCGCCGTCGACCGCTCCGCCGATGCCGAGCTGCAACTCGCCACCTCGCTCTGCGAGCTGGCCAAGGCACTGGTCGCGACCCGTGCCGACGGCCCGCGCGACCGTACCGCCGAGGCGCTCGAACCCTCCCAGCAGGCCGTGGAGATCCGGCTGCACTGGTTCACCGCGGGGCTGGTCACGGCGCGGCTGGCCGGCGAGATCCAGGACGCGCTGCGAATTTTCGACCAGGCCGCGCGGGCGGTCGGGCACCGCGAGCTGGCCACCACCACGATTCGCCGGGCCTGCGAGGCGTACCGGCGGGTGGCGCGCACCCACCCACACGGCGCCGCCATGTGCGCCGACGCGCTCGCCAAGTGCGGTGTCTGGCTGCTCCGGCTGGACCCGGGGAGCGCCGTCGCCGCCACCGAGGACGCGGCCGCGATCCGCGGCAGGCTCTTCGCCGCCGACCCCACGCTGGCGAGCAAGTACCTGGCCTCGCTGAACACCCTGCTGCGCACACTCACCATCGGCAGGCAGCGCAAGCAGGCGCTCTCCATGTACCGGGAGCGCTACTCCGCCTGGACCACCACCGAGATGACCCAGCAGCTGCGCGAACTCAAGATCGCGGAGCTGGATCTCACCGGCAAGGCGCTCGCGGCGCTGACCAAGCTGGACTGCCGCACGCTGCAGGGCGCGGGGCGCCTCACCCAGCAGCAGATCCTGTACCAGAGCGCAGGCGACCTGGCGACGATCGAGGAGATCAACTGGAAGCTGGCGCTGGTCGGGCTGAAACCGCTGGCCGCAGGGGCACTTCCCGATCCGCCGGCCCGGCCGATGGAGATCGCCACCAGCTTCGGCGCGCTGAGCGTACGCTGCTCCGCGCCGGACGCGGTGGCCCAGGTGCGCAACGCCGTGCTGGCCGCCTACGAGGCGGACGGCGCGCGCCGGGTGCAGAGCTCCAATTACCTCGGGGTGCACGAGAAGCACTGGGCGGTGCCCGCGCCGAAGCTGAACGAGGAGGCCACGCTCGGCGACGACGTGGTGCTGGTCGAGCGCACCTCCGGCTCCTGGGTCGCGGTCAGGAGCCTGGCCTGGGAGGTCGCCCCGACCGGGCGGCACCCGCTGGCGCTGCGGCTCGCCGAGCGCTGGCCGGTGGTCAGCGTGACCGCGACCGAGCAGATGTCCTACGAGCTGTGCTGGTACGAGGAGGGCGCGCCGACCCAGTACGCCGCGCTCGGCCGCCCGGCCGGCGCCGTCACCCTGGACATCCCGCTGGCGCCCCTGGATTTCGCGGTGCTCGCCGACTACGGCGCCGACTACGCCTCGGAGACCCAGGTGCGCGCCGCCTTCGGCAACACCGCCATGTTCGCCAAGCTGACCGAGCTGCCGAGCAGCGGGATCCGGCAGGCCGCGGAGGCGCGGGCGCTGGCCGAGTACGGCGAGGACGTGCTGTTCTTCCGCTCCGCGTGACACGATCACCCGCATGCGAATCCTGGTGCAGCGGGTGACCAGTGCGGCCGTGACGGTGGACGGCGAGACCGTCGGCCGGATCGCCCCCCACCCGCAGGGGCTGGTCGCCCTGGTCGGGGTCGCCAACGGCGATACCGGCGGCGACGCGGAGGCGCTGGCCGCCAAGCTCTGGCGGCTGCGCATCCTCACCGGCGAGCGCTCCGCCGCCGACGTCGGCGCACCCATCCTGGTGATCAGTCAGTTCACGCTGTACGCCGACACCGCGAAGGGCAGGCGCCCCTCCTGGGCCGCCGCCGCGCCGGGCCCGGTCGCCGAGCCGCTGGTCGAGGCCTTCGCGGCCGCGCTGCGCGGCCTCGGCGCCACCGTCGCGACCGGCCGCTTCGGCGCGCACATGCGGGTCGAGCTGGTCAACGACGGTCCGGTGACGCTGCTGCTGGAGAGCTGAGTCAGCCCGCTTCCCAGTGCGAATCGGCGCGGTCGCGCATCCGCTCCACCGCGGCGTCGATCAGCGCGACCAGCCTGCGGGTGCCGATCCCCATCGCGGTCGGCGCCCGGTCGAGCACGATGACGTAGCGGCCGTCGTCCGGCAGGTCCCGCCACAGCATGGCCTGCTCCAGGATGCCGCGCGGGCCGAACGCCGAGTAGCCCTGGTGCACTGTGATCGCCCCGGTCAGCTCGGCGGGGAGCGCGAAGAACTTGGCGCTGCGGTCCGCGGGGCTGTCCTGGTTCGGCATGGTCACCCGCGAGTCCGGCACCGACCGGAACCGCTCGTGGTCGTCGACCTGGTCGGTGAGGATCGGGATGGAGCCGAGCCGCCCGGCCTGTCGCTCGGGCAGGATCCGGACCACGGCCTCGGCGATCCCGTGCGGCCCGCACTCCTCGATGGTGAACCCCCCGCTGTGCCAGACGGTCTCCCCCGGCAGCTGCCGCAGCAGGTAGCCGTGGGTCGCCGAGCGCACGGCCCGCGCCCGCACCCGTTTCGCCGGGTTCTGCGTGTCGTGGTCGCACCAGCCGAGCACCACCACGTACGCCTCCGGCCGGTGCATGGCTACGAAGACGTCGCGGAGGCAGTCGTCGACCTCGGGCCGCATCCGGTCCCAGACCTCGAGTTTCTCGCGCTCGTAGTCGCTGAGCTTGCGGGTGCGGCTGATGAAGCTGAACGGCCGCGGGAGGTCGCTGCGGTTGATCCGCTCCCACAGCACCGCGAACTCGAGATCGGTGAGATCCCAGCTCCGGTTCACGAATTCGCCCCGGGACGGGCCGCGGCGGGCAGCCCGAGGGTGAAGGCGACATCCGCCGCGTCGTCTTCGCCGTCCGGCCCCACCGGCACGCCGGGCCGCAGCACCTCGTCCCGCTCCCCGGCCCCGGCCGCGCGCAGCAGCCCGGCGGGCCCACCGCCCTCGTCGTTCCCGGCGGCGAAGGACAGCGCGAACGGCTTGTCCACGACCTCACCCGGAACCCCGGCGCCCCACTGCGCGGCAGCGAACGGCGTGCCGGGCAGGGCGGGCCCCGGCACCGACGCGCGGCCGGCGATCGCTTCGTCCGGATGCGGCAGGTTCAGCAGGTCGTAGAGGTCACGCGCACCGAGGATGTCGGCCACGCTCTTGCCCGCCAGGATCTCCGCGACGTCACGGCCGCCGAGCACCTCGGTGAGGTCCTTTCCGGCCAGCAGATCGGCGAGCGCCGAGCCGTCGAAGACCCGGCCGAGCAGCGTCTGCACCTCGCTCGGCAACCCGCCAAGCAGCTCCTGCAGGGTGGGCAGCGCGGGCAACCCGCCGTGCTGCGCGAGCTGCGCGAGGACCGGGGCCAGCCCCTGCACGCCCTGCGAGAGCGAGGTGAGCAGCGGGTTCAGCAGCCCCATCAGCGCCTGCATGCCCTGCGAAGCACCGCTGCCCTGCCCGCCGCCGCCCTGTCCACCGCTGCCGAGCCCGGCGCCGAGCTGGCCGAGGCCCGGCTGGCCGCCCGCCCCCGGCTGGCCGAGGTCCGCGAGACTGCCGAGCGCGCCGGGCGATCCGCCCTGCCCGGCCCCGCCGGACTGCCCGCCCTGCCCGGCCCCGGAGCCCAACCCCGCCGCCTGCCCGGCGGCCGCCTGCGCCTCGCCGGCGTACTGCTCGCTCGCCGCCTGCAGTTCGTCCGCGTACGGGCTCTGCTGCGGCTGGCCGCCAGTCGGGTTCGAGGTACCTGACCCGCCCGCCCCGGAGCCGCCGCCCGAGCCCGACCCGCCACCGGAACCACTACCCCCGCCGGAGCCACTGCCCCCGCCGCCGGTTCCGCCCCCGCCGTTCCCGCCACCCCCGCCGGTACCCCCGCCGCTGTCGCCGGGCGGGACGGCGGGCTGTGCGGGCGGCGGCAGCGTCACCGGCATCTCCGGGAACGCCCGGCAGCTGGCGTCCAGCCCGGCGTTGTAGACCTCGTTGAACCGCCGCTGATACTCCTGCAGGTCGCACCCCGCGTCGTGGAGGTTGTCCGGCATCTCGAGCTTTGTCGCCTGCAGCCACTGCGAGACGTAGACCAGATTCGTGTAGACGAGATTCGCGGTACTGCCGAGGGTCCGCATCGAGGCGCCGCAGCCGTGCACGGCCTGGACGGCGCTCTCGGCCCCGTACCCCTCCCAGGAGCCCTCGACGAGCCGGGCGATGTTCCGCTCGAACTCCGAGGCCTCGCGCTCGAGCTTCTCGTAGACGTACTGCCAGCCCTCGGCGGCATTGGCGGCGCGCTCGGGTGCGATGCTGAAGTGCAGGGCGACCAGTTCCTCCGGCGAGAGCGCCGTGTGGTTCTCCCGGTAGTCCCGGTAGCCCTCCATGGTCAGGATTCCGGTCGCGAGGAACTGGCTCGGCACCTGCGGCCGGTCGGTCTCCCTGTCGTATTCGACGGGCGGGCTGAACTGTTCCGGATGGAAGTCCCCGTAATCGGCGGCGGCCGGGTCCGAGCTGACCGCGTTCAGCGCTCCGAGGTGGTCCCTCGAAGTCTCGTCGGCCTCCGCGTAGGTGTTGCCCGCGGCGATGAAGGTCTCGGTCAGATCCTGGAGCAGGGTGATGTGCTCGTCCAGCCTGCCGTTGAACTGCAACGCCTTGTCGCTGAACCAGCGTGGCAGCAGCGCTCCGCTCGGCAGCGGTTCCGGCGCGAAACGTCCGATCGTGCTGTAGGTGGTCTCGCCGAGCAGCTCTTTGAGCGCACGCAGCTGCTCGATCGCGTCCTCACACGCCAGTGCGCAGTAGACCGCGATCTCAGTCTCGATCTTGACGTGCCCCTGCCCGGCCTGCCGCCGATGCTCGGAAAACGGGCTGGTGTACCCCATGAGAACGCTCCTCGACGCTCGCGACCGCAGACGGCACTCCCCGTGACCCGCCTGCCGACAGGCGAGTGTAGGCCAGTCCGGTGAACGTCGCGGTTCGCGGGGCCCCGGCTATTCGGGGCGCGGGGTGAGGATCCGCGGGCCGTCCTCGGTCACCGCGACGGTGTGCTCCCAGTGCGCGGCCCGGCTGCCGTCGCTGGTCACGACGGTCCAATCGTCGCCGAGCACGGTGGTCTCGGTGGTGCCGAGCGTGAGCATGGGCTCGATGGCGAGCACCGAGCCGACCACCAGCCGCGGGCCGCGGCCCGGCTCGCCCTCGTTCGGCAGGAACGGGTCGAGGTGCATCTCCCGGCCGATGCCGTGCCCGCCGTAGCCGTCGACGATGCCGTACTCGCGGCCGTGCGCGGCCTCGGCGGCACGGGTGCCGAGTTCGATGGCGTGCGAGACGTCGGTGAGCCGGTTCTCCGGCAGCATGGCCGCGATCCCGGCCTCCATGGAGAGCCTGGTGGCCACACTGAGCAGCGCGTCCGCCTCGATGACGGCGCCGATGCCGAAGGTGAACGCGGAGTCGCCGTGCCAGCCGTCCAGGATGGCGCCGCAGTCGATGGAGACCAGGTCGCCCTCGGCGAGGATCTCCTCGGCGATCGGGATGCCGTGCACCACGCGGTCGTTCACCGACGAGCAGATGGAGCCGGGGAAGCCGTGGTAGCCCTTGAACGAGGGCACCGCCCCCGCCTCCCGGATCACCTGCTCGGCGACGGCGTCCAGCTCCAGGGTGGAGACCCCGGGCTTGGCGGCCTCGCGCACCGCGACCAGCGCCCGCCCGACGACGGCGCCCGCCGCGGCCATGGCGTCCAGCTCACCCGCCGTCCGGAAGGGGACGACCTTCTTGCTCTTGCGGCCGAAGACCATCAGTGGCCGAGGGCGCGCAGCGCGCGGGCGTTCACGTCGTCCACGTCGCCGACGCCGTCCACGGTCACCACGAGGCCGTCGTAGTGCTGCAGCAGCGGCTCGGTCTCCTCGCGGTAGACCCGGAGCCGGTTGCGGATGACGTCCTCGTTGTCGTCGCTGCGGCCGCGGGCCAGCATGCGCTGCACGACGGTCTCCTCGGAGACCACGAAGCAGAGCACCGCGTCGAGCCTGGAGTCCAGCTCGCGCAGGATCTTCTCCAGCGCGTCGGCCTGGTCGACGGTGCGCGGGTAGCCGTCGAGCACGAAGCCGTTGGCGGCGTCCGGCTCGGCGACCCGCGCCTCGACCATGCGGTTGGTCACGTCGCTCGGCACCAGGTCGCCTGCGTCCATGTACTTCTGCGCCTCGCGGCCGAGCGGGGTCTGCTGACCAATGTTGGCGCGGAACAGATCCCCGGTGGAGATGTGCGGAACGCCCAGCTTCTCGGACAGCAGGACGGCCTGAGTGCCCTTGCCGGCACCCGGCGGACCGAGCAGTACAACTCTCACTTCAGGAACCCTTCGTAATTGCGATTCATCAGCTGGCTCTCGATCTGCTTCACCGTGTCGAGACCGACGCTCACCATGATGAGCACCGCGGTACCGCCGAACGGGAGGTTCTGCATGGCGCTACCACCGGAGTTGCCGATTTCCAGGAAGAGGTTGGGCAGCACGGCGACCAGACCCAGATAGATCGAGCCGGGGAGGGTGATCCGGCTCAGGACGAACTGGAGGTAATCGGCGGTCGGCTTGCCCGGACGGTAGCCGGGGATGAAACCGCCGTACTTCTTCATCTCGTCGGCGCGCTCCTCCGGGTTGAAGGTGATGGCCACATAGAAGTAGGTGAAGAAGACGATCAGCCCGAAGTAGATCGCGATGTAGACCGGACTACTGGGGTTCACCAGGTATTTCTGGATGATCTCCTGCCACCAGCTCGGCTCGGTCGCGGTGGTCGAACCCGTGAGCTGAGCGATGAGGTTGGGGAGGTAGAGCAGCGATGAGGCGAAGATCACCGGGATCACACCCGCCTGGTTGACCTTGAGCGGCAGGTAGGTGGAGGAGCCGCCGTACATCTTGCGGCCGACAACCCGCTTCGCGTACTGCACCGGAATCCGGCGCTGGCCCTGCTCGACGAAGATCACCGCGATGATGATGAGCAGCGCGGCGACGCAGACCAGGGTGAACACGATACCGCCGCGGCTGTCCAGGATGCCCTTGCCCTCGGACGGGATGCGGGCGGCGATGCCCGCGAAGATCAGCAGCGACATGCCGTTGCCGACGCCGCGCTCGGTGATCTGCTCACCGAACCACATCACCAGCGCGGCACCCGCCGTCATCACGACGACGATGGTGATCATGCCGAAGATGCCGGTGTCGGCCAGAATGTCCTGCTGGCAGCCCTGCAGCAGCTGCCCCCGCGCCGCCAGCGCCACCAGGCCGGTGGCCTGGAGGATCGCGAGCGCGATGGAGAGGTAGCGGGTGTACTGGGTCAGCTTGGTCTGCCCGGACTGCCCCTCCTTGCGCAATTCCTCGAAACGCGGAATCACGACCTGGAGGAGCTGGATGATGATGCTCGCCGTGATGTACGGCATGATGCCGATCGCGAACACCGACAGCTGCAGCAGCGCGCCGCCGGAGAACAGGTTGATCAGCTGGTAGATACCCGCGTTGTCACCGCCGGAGACCAGGTCGATACATTCCTGCACCGCCCGGTAGTCGACGCCCGGAGACGGCAGCGCGGCGCCGACCCGGTACAGCGCGATCAGCCCCAGCGTGAAGAGAATCTTCCGCCGCAAGTCCGGAGTCCGGAAGGCCGATACGAAGGCGGAAAGCACAGATCCTCCTGGCGAACGACACGGTTGTGCCATGGATATTCCAGCGGTGTCCTACAGCGGAGACGCCGAGCCCCATGACGGCTTTGGCAGACAACTACTGAACTCTAACAGTGGCACCGGACGAGCCATTCACTCGTCCGGTGCCACCGGGGTGCAGAGCGAGCGTCAGCCCAGTTCGGTGACCGAGCCGCCGGCCGCGGTGATCTTCTCCTTGGCGGAGCCGGTCACCTTGTCGGCGGTGACCTGCACGGCCACCGAGATCTCCCCGTCGCCGAGGACCTTGACCAGCTGCTTCTTGCGGACCGCGCCCGCCGCCACCAGCTCGTCCTTACCGATCTCGCCGCCATCGGGGAAGAGTTCGGCGATCCGGCCCACATTCACGACCTGGTACTCGGTGCGGAACGGGTTGGTGAAGCCCTTGAGCTTCGGCAGCCGCATGTGGATCGGCATCTGGCCGCCCTCGAACGCCGCGGGGACGTTCTTGCGCGCCTTGGTGCCCTTGGTGCCGCGGCCCGCGGTCTTGCCCTTCGAGCCCTCGCCGCGACCGACGCGGGTCTTGGCGGTCTTCTCACCCGGCGCGGGGCGCAGGTGATGCAGTTTGATGGTCATCGCGAGCCCTCCTCGACTTCCTCGACCGTCACGAGGTGGCGCACGACATTGATCAGACCGCGGTTCTCCGGGCTGTCCGGGCGGACCACCGACTTGCGGATGCCGCGCAGGCCGAGGGTGCGCAGGCTGTCGCGCTGGTTCTGCTTGGACCCGATCGACGACTTGATCTGGGTCACCTTGAGATCTGCCATTACCTGGCACCTCCCGTCGCTGCTTGGGCGCGCGCACGCAGCATGCCCGCGGGGGCGACGTCCTCCAGCGGCAGGCCACGACGGGCCGCGACCTCTTCGGGGCGCTGCAGCTGCTTGAGGGCCTCGACCGTCGCGTGCACGACGTTGATCGCGTTGTCGCTGCCGAGCGACTTCGCCAGGATGTCGTGGATGCCGGCGCACTCCAGCACGGCGCGCGCGGCGCCACCGGCGATCACACCGGTACCAGGGGAGGCCGGGCGCAGCATGACCACACCGGCCGCCGCCTCGCCCTGCACCGGGTGCACGATGGTCGAGCCGATCATCGGGACGCGGAAGAAGCCCTTGCGCGCCTCCTCGACACCCTTCTGGATGGCCGCGGGAACTTCCTTGGCCTTGCCGTAGCCGACGCCGACCAGGCCGTTGCCGTCGCCGACGATGACCAGCGCGGTGAAGCTGAAGCGCCGGCCACCCTTCACGACCTTGGAGACGCGGTTGATCGCGACGACCCGCTCGAGCTGGTTCTTCTCGGCGGCATTATCCCGCCGATCGCCGCCGCGGCGGTCGTTGCCGCCGCCCCTGCGGTTGTCGCGCCCGCCCTCGGGGCCACCACTGCTGTTCTGTCCGGCGGGTCCGTTTCCGCCGTCACGCCGCTGACGTCCCGGCATCAGACGTTCCTTCCGTTGACGATATCGAATTTGGAGCTGTGCTGAATGTTCGCTCCGCAAGCTCCGCTCATTAGAATTTCAACCCACCTTCACGAGCGGCGTCCGCCAGCGCGGCGATCCGGCCGTGGTAGTCGTGGCCACCGCGGTCGAACACCACGGCCTCCACGCCCGCGGCCTTCGCACGCTCCGCGATCAGCTGGCCGACCTTCACGCCCTTGGCGGTCTTGTCGCCCTCCAGGCCGCGCACGTCCGCCTCGATGGTCGAGGCCGAGGCGATGGTCTTGCCGATCGAGTCGTCCACCAGCTGCACGTGCAGGTGCCGCGCGGAGCGGTGCACGATCAGGCGCGGGCGCTCGGTGGTGCCCGCGAGCTTCTTGCGCAGCCGGAAGTGGCGGCGGGTCTTCGAGAGCCGACGCCGGGTCGACACATCCTTGCCGAGCGGGATCCGCTTGGCCTGCTTCCGCTCCTGGCTTGCCGTTGTCTTAGCCATGATCACTTACCCGTCTTTCCGACCTTGCGGCGCACGACCTCGCCGGCGTAGCGGATGCCCTTGCCCTTGTACGGGTCGGGCTTGCGCAGACCGTGGATGACCGCCGAAATCTGGCCGACCTTCTGCTTGTCGATTCCCGAGACCGAGAACTTGGTAGGCGTCTCCACCGCGAAGGTGATGCCCTCCGGGGCCTCCACCGGCACCGGGTGGCTGTAGCCGAGGGCGAACTCGAGGTTCGAGCCCTTCGCCGCCACGCGGTAGCCGACGCCGAAGATCTCCATCTTCTTCTCGTACCCCTGGGTCACGCCGGTGATCATGTTCGAGATCAGCGTGCGGGTGAGGCCGTGCAGCGAGCGGTTGCGCCGCTCGTCGTCCGGGCGGGCGACCTCGAGCTGGCCGTCCTCGCCGCGGGTCACGGTGATGGGCTCGGCGACGGTGTGCGACAGGGTGCCCTTGGGCCCCTTCACCGAGACGACCTGGCCGTCGACGGTGATATCGACCCCGGCCGGGATTGCGATGGGCTTCTTGCCGATACGCGACATGTCTCTGCCTCCCTTACCAGACGTAGGCGAGGACTTCGCCGCCCACGCGCTGCTGTGCCGCTTGCCGGTCCGTCAGCAGGCCGGAGGACGTGGAGATGATCGCCACGCCGAGGCCGCCCAGGACCTTGGGCAGGTTGGTGGATTTCGCGTACACGCGCAGACCGGGCTTGGAGACCCGGCGCACCCCGGCGAGGCTGCGCTCGCGGGAGGGCCCGTACTTGAGGTCGACGATCAGGGTCTTGCCCACCGTCGCGTCCTCGGTGCGGTAGTCGGAGATGTAGCCCTCGCGCTTGAGGATCTCGGCGATATTCGCCTTGAGCTTCGAGTGCGGAGCCTTCACCTGATCGTGGTACGCCGAGTTGGCGTTGCGCAGACGGGTCAGGAAGTCTGCGATCGGATCGGTCATGGTCATGGTTAGACCTCGACACCTTTCTCGCCGCGGTTCCCATGCAACGCCCGCTCACGCGGACCGTGGGCCTACGACAATTCGGCTGGTCCGGTCGGCACTTGCCGGCCGGGTGAGTTCTCGCCACCGGGTGCGCACACGGAAGACATGGCTGTGCCCAGGCAACCGCTCTAGTGTAAGGGCGCGTTTTGCCTGGACAAAATCGGGTCGCCTCCGCCCTAGAATCGATCCATGGCGCTGGCACCCGTCGATCGGCCCGATCTTCCCGAGTTCATGACCTGGGAAGAGCTGGAGCGGCTTCCCGAGGAGATCGCGGCGCGGATCGAGTTGTGGGAGGGGCGGGTGGTGTGGTTGCGGCGGGGGCCCGCCGAGCACCAGGAGTTCACCAACCTCATGTGGAGCGGCCTGCGCCGGTGCGCGCGCGAGTACATGGACCGCGAACCGGAACAGTGCTGGCGCGTGCACACCGAGACGAACATCTTCTTCGGCCCGACGGGGAAGTCCGACTTCGTCACGCCGGATTTCCTGATCCACGAGTGCCTCCCCGAGCCCTACCAGGACGTCCGGGCACACCAGGTACTGCTGGTCGGCGAAGTTCTCTCGCCCGCCAACTCGCACAGTGACCGGGAAGGCAAGAAGGCGCGGTACGCCAGGGCCGGGATCCCCTGGTACTGGGAGGTCGCCCTGAAACCGCACGAGAGCGCCATCGCCACGGTGGATGCCCACGTCCTGGAGACCGGGCACGGACGGCTGCCCACTGGTGTGCACCCGCTCTACCCGGCCAACTACGTGCCCGCCGGCCGCTGGATACCCGCCGATTCCGACGCCGTCAGCACCGACTTTCCCTTCCCGATTCGCATCCCCTGGACCGACCTGCAGTTCTGACCAGCGGCGCTCACATCCCGCGCTGCTCGGTGATCGCCAGGCAGAGCTCGTCGATCATGGCCTCGCGCACGTGCGGGAGCGTGATCACGTGCGCCCGGTCGCCCTCGGTGGCCAGGTGGTAGCGGCGGCAGACGGCATCGGCGGGGCGGTCGAAGACGACGGTGACCGAGGCGGGGTGGCGCAGCGGGTGGGTGCCCGCGGCGGCGAGGGCGCGCTCGGCGTAGGCGGCGGTGGCGAGGGCGGTGTGCGCATCCGCCTCCAGGCCGGAGAGCCCCTTGCCCGCGAGGGCGTACCAGAGCAGGACTGCGGCCAGGCCGGAGCGGGAGCAGCCGAGGGTGGCGTCGGTGGCGCCGACGTAGTCGCCCTCGACGGCGGTGTGCACCAGGCCGGCGCGGCACAGGGCGAGCGCGCAGACCACCGGCGTGCCGAGCGCCTTGTGCATGCTGATCGCGATGCTGCCGACCTCGGGTCGGGCGAAACCCCAGGTGGGGCCGTACTCGGTGAACGGGACGATGAGCCCGCCGAGCGCCGCGTCCAGGTGCACGTAGACCTCGCCTGCCGGGCTCGCCGCGGCGATGATCGCGTCCACGTCGTCGACGGCGCCGGTCATGGTGGTGGAGAGAGTGGCGACCACGATGGCGCCGCGCCCTGCGTCCCGACGGCAGGTTGCGGCGAGCGCGGCCGGGTCCATGCGGCCGGTCGGGTCGGCGTCGACCACCACCAGCTCGCGGCGCATGAGCCGGGCGGCCTTGCGGATCGAGTAGTGCGCGGCGCTGCTGCAGTAGATCCTGGCCGCAGGCAGCGCCGTGCAGCCGCGGTCGAGGCCGAAGAGGTTGGCCTCGCTGCCCGCGGCGGCGATGTAGCCGTAGGTCTCGTCGGGTGCGCCGTTGGCGAGCCGGGCCACGGCGTCCACCACGGCGCACTCCATCGGCTTGGAGCTGATCCCCGCCTTGTCCGCGCTGCGCGGGTCGCCGGGGTTGTTGACGAAGATGTCGAGGACGCCGGCGAGCTCGCTGAAGCGGAAGTCCATGTTCGCGGGGAAGCCGAGGAAGCGCGGCTTCTCGGCCAGCATGCCGGCGATGAAGGACTCGGTCAGCTCGCCGATCTCGGCCGCGGGCCGGGGCCGGGCACCGATGGCGTATTCGTCGAAAACCGTTTCGGCAGTGGCTGAAAGGGGTGGGTTCACAACTCTCCGATGCGTGCGTCGGGTGCTGCGACGGAAGTTAGTGACAGCCACTGTCACTAAGGTGAATGGTCCGTGAACAACGCCTCGGTATGCCCGGTTTCACATCGGGTCACCCACGTGCGCCAGGGACCCGAGCTGCGACAACTCGGGTCCCTGGCGGAATTGTGACGGCCGTGCCCAGGCGACCGCTCTCCGTAGCGTGGACAGAACTCAGGTCGTCCGCGGCCGCGGATGGAGCGCCCCTTGTGCTTCCATGGTCCCGGGACTCACTCGACGGGAACCGTCCGGGAGCGGGGCGCGTCCAAGAAGGTAGTCGTGGTCGACCGGGGAGGAGCTGCTGTGCGGGGTGTCGGGGTGCTGCGGGCGTTGGGCTGTGGGGCGGTCGGAGTGGCGGTGCTCGCGGGGTGCGAGGGGTCGCCGAGTTCGGCCGGGCCGACCACGACGGTGCGGAATCTGGACGAGATCGAGATCTTCAACCCGTGCCGGGGAGCGCTGTCGGACGAGGTGCTGCGGGGAGCCGGGCTCGATCCAGCAACCCGGAGAATCACCACCGACCCGCCCACCGGAATCTCCTCATGGCGGGTCTGCAGCTGGCAACCTTTGGACGATCGCTACGGGTCCGGTCGCCGGAGCATCGCCGTCTTCTCGACGAGCCACACGCTCGATGAAGGTCGCGAGAAGGACAGCCTGACGGTTCTCCGCGACACCACGGTCAACGGTCGTCCGGGATTCGTCGCCCGAGAGAACTCCGATCCCGACAGTTGTTACGTGTCGTTCGAGGCCGAGCAAGGCATGTTCGAAGTGCAGACCGCGTGGCTGAGTACCGAGGGTGCCCGCGTCGGCGACGCCTGCGAGATGGCACAGCAGTATGCGGCAGCGCTTGAACCGCACCTACCGAAGTGAGCAACGGTGACGGAGGACCAAGCCGCGTACTGGCGGAACTTGAAACAGCAGGCCATCGACGGCATCATCCGAATCGACGTGGATCTCGGTCAATCGATCGCGGCCGTCATCGCCGAATACATCACCGAACTCGAGTTCCAGAAAGCCGAAGCGCAAAGGCTGGACCATCTGACGGGCTGGGGCGGACTCCCCTCCGCCCAGGCAATCCGCCAGAAATTGGAGTTCAAGGCCGTCGCGGCCAGCGCCGACGACCCCGAAGATTCCGCTGTCAAACGCCTCGACCAGCACATATCCATCGCCCGCGATCAACGCGATACCTTCCTCGCCGCCATCGGCCGACTCCACACCACCGACCAGCAATCGGCCGACCCCCTCAGGAACGGAGGACTCTGATGGGCCTCAGCGATATCGGCGAATTCTTCAGTCACGTCGGCACCCTCGGCGTCTTCAAGATCGTGGACAACTACGACCGCTCCAGCACTGCGGACAATGACCGCGCCACCCTCGACGAGCAGGGCAAACAAACCTGGCAGGGCGACCGCGACATCATCAGTAGCGAATGGTCCCGGCTGCAGAACGGCGCCACGGTGGCGATGGCGAAGGAGGCCGTCACCGCACCGGAAGCATTCAGCACCTGGTCACACCGCCAGATCTGGGAGGCCCTGAACGGCAGCGGAGCCGAACCGGGCGTGAGCGCGGGCGACGTGAATGCGGGCGCCGACGGCTGGCGCCGGCTCACCGAGGGCACGCGCACCGCGGTGCAGGATTACCGCGCCGGAATGGAGCGGGTCCTGGCCGAGAAGTGGTCGGGCGCCTCCGGCAACGCCGCGATCGAGGGAATCAAGGGCTACGCCGCCGAGGCAGCGAATCTTCCCACCGCGTTCCAGATGGTCGCCAATGGCATCGACTACATGGAAGGACTGCTCGGACAGGCGAAGATCGCCATTCCACAGCCCGAGGAGGTCTCGGGTTTCGACGAGTTCGTCGGCCATATACCCGGCAACGGGCTGATCAAAGCGGCCAAGCACCGCGCCAACGAGGCGGAGGCCGACGCCCAGCTCTTCATGATCGGCACCTACCAGCCCGGGTCGGCCACCGTCGACCGGCAGACCCCGATCCTCCCGGTGCCGCGCAACACCGTGGGTGATTCCGGCGACGCACCGGCCAGCACCCCGGCCCCGGGCTCCACGGACAGCGGCAACCAGCCGAGCACGACCAGTTCGCCGAGCCCCACCGACACGCAGAGCAGCCCGAAGGACGAGCCCGGGACTCCCCAGGAAGACCCGACCGACACCAGCACGGCCGAGCCGGATCCGACCAGCACCTCCGACGACGACGAGAACACCTCGCCCACCAGCACCGATACGTCCAGCACCACCCCGACGAGCACGGTCCCCGCGAGCACGGTCCCCACCTCGACCGCCGACCGCCCGACCACCACGATCGACCCGAGGACCGGCACCCCGAGCCCCACCACCAACACCGGAACCCCGACCACGACCACCTCCCCCGACCCGGGCCGGAGCGTGCCCGGCTCGCCGACCGCGACCGGCACCCCCGCCACGACCACGGCCACCCGGAACGCCACCACCACCGGCCGCGGCGCCTACGGCATGCCCGGCATGATGGGCGGCGTGGGCCGCGGCGCCAACGGCGACGACGACAGCGAACACAAGATCCCCGACTACCTCGTACGGGACCGCGAGCACGAACTCATCGGTGAGCTGCCGCCGACGCTGCCACCGGGCGGAGTGATCGGCGGGTGAGCGAACGCTGGACACTGAGCGCGCACGCCTTCGCCCTCGCGCTCGAAGCCCACGGCCGCGACCGGCTGCCCTACCCCCTGACCTTCCGCCCCGAATTCGCAGAGTCGCAGCTGGTCCACAGCGAGCGCAGGCAGCTCGGTGTGGAGGAGATCCTGCGGGTGTACGACCCGAGGCTGCACGCGGCCTTCGGAGTGCTGCTCGAGCCGCAGGTGCGCGTCGAGATCGAGGGGCTGCACGGCCCCGCGCAATCCGGGGTGGTGCGCCTCTACGCGGGCATCGCCGGTGACCGGTGCGCGCTCGCCGTGCAGGCACCCGGCGCGGACCGCGATTCCGGCGGCCCGGTCACCATCAGCGCGCTGCCGCCCGCCGCGCTTGCCGACCGCATCGTCGCCTACCTCCCACCTGCGCCGGGCGGTCGCACCCCGCGCTTCGAGGGCAGGCGCAGCGACCTGGACGCCCCCGTCTACGGCAGGCACCCCACCCGGCTCTCCCCCACCGAACAGGTGCAGCGCTTCTTCCGCCGCCCCCGCATCGGCACCGGCGAGATCACCGTCTACCCCGGCTACCAGCTCGATGCCCGCCCGACCTCGGACGGCCGCGCCTTTCTCTGGCTGGACTACCCGGACGACGGCCGCTACCTACTCCAGCACCACCCCAACGGCGACGACCTCACCGTCATCCCCGGCCCGCCGGACGAACTCCGGCAGCGCATCGCCAACCACATCGGCATGTTCACCCGGCGTCCGGCCGGTAGCCGGTAGCGGGAACCGCGAGCCTCCCGCGCGCGTCCAAGTCTTGCGACCTGTCGAACGCGAAAGGAGCCCAGATGGCCGACGAAGTGCCCGGCGCGGCCCGGGCGGGCAACGACGCACTGCGCGCGCAGGTCGAGTCGATGCTCGAGTCCTATGAGCAGCAGCGATCGGCCCTGGTCGCCGCGCAGCAGCACGCGCTCGAGCCGGTCACCGTCTGGTCGCCGGACAATCTGGTGCGCGTCACGGCGACCGTCGCCGGGGTCGTCGAGGTGCACCTCGAGCCCGAGGCGTTCAAGCGGTCCACCCCCGCGTCCCTCGGCCCGGTGATCACGGCCGCGCTGCGCGAAGCGGCGAGCCGCGCGGCCGCACAGCAGGCCGAGGCACTGGCGCCGTTCACCGAACTGCCCCTCCCCGACCTCCCCGACCTCGTCCCCGGCGCGCCCTCGACCGCAGACGTCCTCGCGCAGCTGAGCCGAACGGCGCCGGACCCGGCACCGATCGAGGACGAGGACGAGTACTTCCGAAACCAGGGCTACCTGCGATGAGCACCGTCCGCGTAGATCCCCACGCCCTCCGCGCCACCCGGCCGTCCTTCGACGCCGCCGCGATCGCGATCACCACCGCCGCGAACCAGCTCACCGCGGCGCTGGCCGCCGAGGGCGCGTGCTGGGGCAACGACCAGACCGGCCAGGCCTTCGCCCAGAACTACACCTCCGGCGTCGACCAGGGAAAGACATCGGTGACGAATCTGGCCAGCACTATGACCCAGCTCGGCGCGAACATGGTCACCATCGCCGACCGGGTGACCGCCCAGGAAGACGCCGCCGCCGCAGGCCTGGACCAGTCCACGAACCGCTGACCCGTGGGTATCGAAATCCCCGACTCGCTGCAGTGGGTCGCCAAGTACATCCTCGGCGCCGGCGACTGGCCCGACGGCGACGAAACCGCCATGCGCCGCCTCGCCGACGCCTGGAACTCCATGGCCGACACCCTCGACACCGTCGACGACGACGCCGCGGCCGCGCTGAACGCCGCCCTCACCGCCATCTCCGAGGGCGAGACCCACACCGCGCTCGCCACCTACCGCGACAAACTCCTCGCCGGCGACGAGGCCGCCTTCCCCGCCATCGCCAAATACTGCCGCTACCAAGCCGAACTCCTCGACGACGGCGCCAACGACATCGAGCACACCAAGCTCGTCATCATCGGCACCATGATCGTGGCCGCCGTCGAGATCGGCGTCGCGCTCGCCACCGCCTGGACCGGCGTCGGAGCCGCCGCCGGCATCGCCGCCCGGGTGGCCGCCCAGGTCTCCGTCCGCATCGCCATCAAACAGCTCATCGCCCGCATGCTCACCCGCGGCGCGCTGAAGGCCGCCGCCCGCGCCGCCCTCCGCGGCGCCTGCTTCGAAGCACTAGAGGAAGGCGGCATCGACGCCATCGCCCGCACCATCCAGGTCGGCAAGGGCGACCGCGGAATGGACGAGTTCGGCTGGTCCGACCTCGGCCTCGCCACCTTCGCCGGCGCCGTCGGCGGCGCGGTCGGCGGCGGCCTCGGCGCCAACCTCGACGGCCTCTCCGACGCCGCCACCAGCAAACTCGGCCGCTTCGCCACCGACACCGCCACCGGCACCGGCACCGAACTCGCCGCCGACATCTCCGCCCAAGCGGCCGCCGCAGCCATCACCGGCCAAGATCTCCAGATCGGGCTCGACACCTTCACCAGCGCCGGAGCGGGCGGAATCCAGTCCGCCGTCGAGTCGAGCGGGCATCCCGAAGCCCCCAGCACCCCGGATCTCGACGATCCCGCCCCGCCCACCGACACCGACTCCACCGACACCTCGATTTCTCCCACGGGGACGGAGTCGAGATCGCCGGACGCCGACTACGCGCCCGATGCCGACACCCCGCCCGACGCGGACACTCCTCCCGCCGACACCGCCACCTCACCCGCGAGTCCTCAGACCGCACCTGACACCGCCGACTCACCCGCGAGTACCGACGCCACGCCCCGCGCCGACATCCCCACCGCACCTGTCGATGCCGACACCACCGCCTCGCCGACAGATACCGAGGCCTCGCCGTCGCACGATACCGACGCGCCACCTCGCCCGCCGGAGACCGACACGTCCACCGCACCAAACGACGCGGCGAGCACTCCCGTACCGGACGGCAGCCCGCCGAGTTCCTTCACTCCGGAATCGCCGACACCGTACACCGACACCGGCCCCGAGCCGACTCGGCCCTCTGCCCCGGACGCCGCCCCGCTTACCGCTGACACCCCGTCGGACGCGCCCCCGGCCACTGCCCCGATCTCGCCGGCCGATCCGACCACCGCCGCGCCGACCACCCCGGACAACGCGACCGACCCGCCGCCCACCCCGGCACCCGTCACCACCGAAGCTGCGGCCCCTCCGAGCGCCTCGACCAGCCCGCAACCGACCCCGCCGCTACCCCCCGCACCGACGGACATCGCGGCTGCCCTGCCTGTCTCCACCACGCCGGGCGACACCCCTGTGCAATCCGCACCGACCACGCCCGGCGCTCCGTCGTCATCCCCAACGTCGGTCGATACGACAACAGCCGCCACGTCGTCCCCGGTCACGACCTCCCCGAGCCCACCGACGGCGAGCACACCGGCGTTCACGAACTCCTCCACCGGCTTCACCACATTGCCTCCGGTCACGCCCGCACCGGCCCCCGCGCACCAGCGGGCAACCACCTCAGATAACACCGCGTCCACCCCGGCCGCAGCGAGCAATCGACCAACCCAGAGCAGGCCCACTGCGAGCGAATCAGCCACGAATACGACGTCTAGCGCAGCGGAGCGCACCCCATCGGCGCCAAGGCAGCCAGGTGATCAGCGGGCCCACCCTGCGGCGCCGGGCACTCCCACCTTCCGGGCAACGGTTGATACGACACCGGCAGCCACACCATCCCCGGGCACGACCACCCCGGCCCTGTCCTCGACGGGCACACCACAGGTCAGCTCGCCGAGCGGACCGTCATCACTCCCAACACCGGGCACGCCCCCGACTTCACCCGCCCCGTTCGGTCCTGCGAACACCCACCCCGGCCCACCTACTACGACGAATCCAGACCCGACCCGAACCTTCCGCGAATCGCTCCGCGACCTTCCCGCGCACGACGGCCGCAATCCGGCGATCGACGTGAACAGGAACCCGTGGTCCCAGCGCCAGCCTGCCTACCGCATCCGGCGTTTCGACCTGGGCGGCGGTCAGTGGGTCACCGTCGTCGATATCGACGCGCACGTCATCGACGCCCACCTCCTCCCGCCCGCAGCTCTCCAGGAAGCGATGGAGCGCGTCCAGTTCACCGTCGACGCGGTCTTCAACAGCGGCAGCCGTCTGCTCAGCGGGGACCAACTGCTGATCGACGTGCGCTTCACCGCCGACGCGAGCACTCCGGGCCTCGGTGTGAGCGCCGACCGGCCAATCGGCACGATCACCAATAGCCTTCGCGAGCATCTGGGACTGTTCCCCGCGGACGCGTTCTCCCCGCTCAGTGCGCTCGAACTGCGCGAGATCAGCAATGACATCGCCCGCGCCAATACCGACAGCCCTGTCGACAATCCCGAGTACACCCGCGTCTTCGATCATCATCGTCTGGTTGACATCGAGTCCCCCACCTTTCAGAACGATGTCGAGGACTCGCTGCGAAACGACAACGGCTTCGATCGTTTCGCCGACCCGCGCACGCACCCGTACGGCCGCCTGGTCAATGACGGCGGACCGGAGGTCCCCGGCAGGAGCAACAACTGCCTGGACTGCTCGCTCTCCGCGCTGGCGTCCTTCCACGGCGTCCCGCAGGTCTCGGCTCCACGCTGGCCGGACACGGTTCATCCCGATCCGCAGAACCCGGACCACACCGAAGTAGACACCCGATCAGGCGAACGAGGCGGACCGGCTCGGGCATCGCAGTGGCTCGGCAGCCCGTGGCTGTCTTACAGCGGTATGCCGGTGCGATCCCAATTCGACGCCTTGCACGACTACGTAGCAGGTCTAGGACCTGGTTCGGCCGCGCTTGTCACGACCTGGTTCCCCCAGCGGGACCAGAATGGCGACATCGTCCACGATTCGAGCGGCCGGCCCGTGATCGGCGGCGGCCACGCGACCGTGGTCGTCCATCCGCAGGGTGCGGACGGACCCGTGTGGTGGGACCCTCAGCACGGCTTCACCACCGACGCGCCGCCCAGTTATCTCGCGGACCGCGCCGTCGGCATGGAATGCATACCGATCGACTCGAACGGAGGAACTCCCTATGCCGGAGCCGGTACCGACGCTGGAACAAGCCAGGCAACTGATATCGCAGGTCTACGGCCCCAACCGACGATTCTCCATCCGGGAGAGCCGGCAGGGCTGGGTCTGCCAGGACATCCTGACCCCGGAACAGGCGCGGCAATACGGCCTCGGCCTGGGCAGCCTCATGATCAACAAGCACACGGGAGTGATCACCTCGCACAGCAGCCTGCCACCCGAGGTGACAGCGGAGATGTTCGACGCGGCGATCGAGGCGGGCAACCGGGCACCCGGCTTCCAGGTCTACCCCAAACAGCACCGCATTCACCTGACCCAGCTGTCCGAGACCGAGAACACGATCGAGTACCAGGTACGCCAGACGGACCTCGGCAACCCGCGGAGCCCGGAGCTGACTCTGCAGATGCAGATCACCAAACAACCGATCCGGCATCAACCCAGCGACCGCCTCGCGGCGGAAGCGACCTCGTGGGCCTACGATCAGGCCCGCCGTACGGGGACCTGGCCGCAGGAAGGGTCGTTCGAGAGGTAGGCCGATCAGCCGAGACCGCACCCACTCCCGATTCCGGTACCCCGACGCCACCGGACAGACACACCGAGGCGACGGCGGATCGGGTACGGCCGGCCTCTGCGCCAGCGCCCGACTCCGGCATCGCACCACCGTCACCGCCGAGCAACCCCGGCACGAGCCCGATCTTCGACGACGGAGCTTCTCCCGCCCAGCCTGCGGGCTTCCCCGCCGCCGCACCGACACCACAGCAGGTGCACAACGCCAACCAAGCGCGGCTTGCGCGCGATCACCTCCGCGATCACGCCCCGGATGGGGGGATACAGAACGTTGCCGCACCCGATGGACAGCGCCGCTTCACGTGGACGCGATAGACCGCCCCCTTCGCCACGCCGGTATCCGTCCTGCGGATCGGAATCGCCGCAGACCCGCACCTCGCGGATCCCGCGCTCGCGCATTCCGTAATCGAGCGAGCGCAATTCGCCATCGATCTGTTCTACAACGGCGGTTCGCGGCTCCTGTCCGGAGATTGGCTGATGATCGATCTCGTTCCGCTCACCGATCCGGCCGCAGCGGACATCATCCTCACTCCCGAATCGGTGCACGACCTGGAGCAGGTCGGATCGCTGCTACGCGAACAGATCGGGCTCGACGCGAGCGGAAGCAACGAGTTTGACTCTGTCGACCTCCGCGACCTCAGCAACAGCATCGCGCAGGCGAATACGCCTGCCGCGCTCGACGGTCTCCGCTCCACGCGCCTCGAGGGTCCCACGCGCCTGGACGGCATCGAGCTGGCGTCCTACCAGCCCGCTGTGGAGGATGCCCTCCGCAACGGCAACAGCTTTCTGGTCGGTGCCGACCCCCGACACAACGACTACGGCAGGCTGATCAATGACGGCGGACCGCTGGAACAGGGACGAAGCAACAACTGCCTCGACGGCTCGCTGGCTGCTCTGTCGTCCTTCAACGGCAGACCCGAGGTCGGGGCTCCTCGCTACCCTGACCTCACGCTCGACGGCTCCATCGACGTGCGGACCGGCGAAACCGGCGGGATCGATCGCGCCACCGAGTGGCTGGGCGGAACGTGGCAGTCCGGCGATCCCGGCCTCTCCGTCGCCGCCCGCTTCCAAGCACTGCAGGACCGGATCAGCGAACTCGGCCCCGGCTCCTCCGCGCTGGTCGTCAACAGTTGGTACGCCCGACATCCGGTGACCGGGGAACGGCTCTACGAGCCGGACGGATCACCGCGAGTCGCGGGCAGCCACGCTACCGTCGTGGTCTATCCCTACGGTGCCGCGGGCCCGGTCTGGTGGGATCCGCAACTTTCCACGTTCTCCGCGACTCCGCCACCCGCTCTTACCGCCAATTCGGTCGATCTCTGGTCGATGACAGTCGATACCTCGGGAGTCCCCTATGCCGGAACCACTGACCACCAGGGAACAGGTTCAGAATCTCCTGGCACAGGCCTTCCCGGGCCGGACCTTCTCGCTGATCGAGTTCCGCTTCGGCTGGGTGTGCCGACCGGAGCTGACACCGGAGGAGACGGCGGCGGGCCAGGGCCTCGGTCTGACCAGTTACGTAGCGAACAAGCAGACGGGCGTGATAACCGTGCACCCGAGCCTGCACCCCTGGACGATCGGCGAGATGTTCGACCAGGCGATCGAGACGGGCCAGCCGGTCCAGGGACGACAGGTGCACCCGAAACGACGTCGAGCAACCTACGAACGCCTCGACGAGGAGGCGAGAACGATCACCTACCAGGTGACAGTGTCGTCGCTCGAGAACCCTTCCACCCCTCCCGCGATATATCGCACGACCATCGACAAAACGACGTTCGTGCGGAGCCCGCGGGGTCCGATGGACTCCCTGGTGCTGGCACAGGCGGAACAACGCAGCCGACTGAAGGGGATTTGGCCGGCCAGCGGAATCATCGAGGACTAGCGGGGGATCTGCCGGATCCTCCGATGTTCCATCTGGCTCGGAACGATGGAGAGCCGAATGGCGGGGAAGCCGAACTTTCCCCGGAACGGCAGCATGCCCTCGCGGAGGTCCTCGAGGACATCGAACGCGACGGCATAGAGATCAGGGCCGATGCGGAGGCCGAGGCCTACCTCGACTACTGCGCACGGATGCAGGGGCTGGAGCCACACCAGATGCACGCTGTCACCCTGGGATCCGACTTGATCATGATCCGGCCCGAGCATGCCACCGATGTGCGCATTCTCCGGGAAGAATGGCTCCATTGTCGTCAGAATGCCGCGGGACAGGTATCGGCCGGAGTCGGCGGCGGCAATATCGTCGAGAACGAGATCGCAGCGCGCGAGACCATCATCGCCAATCGCGACGCGTGGTGTATTACCGAGTCCGAAGTCGCCGAGATGGAGCGGGAGATCCGACACATGAGACAGACCGGAACGTACTGATATGCCCACGCCGAGCGACCCGTACGAGATCCCCGAGTTCGTCCGCAGGAAGCACCCCGAGATGCCGGCCGTCATGCAGGCACTGCGTCAGCACAGTAGTGGTGAAGAAGTGACGGCCACCTGCGTGACATGCGGCGGCACTCTGACCGTGACCGGCATTCCCGAACTGGGGGTCCTTGAAGTCCGTTGCGCGAATGGCTGCACTCTCTATCGGCAGCGGACCGAACCCGCACGACCGGCGGGCGATGACGACAGGAAACCGAGGACCTCGTGACGAAGCAGCAGCTGTGATCGAGTACTGGCCCGGAGTCACTGTGGACTCCGCAGGGGGCCGCGCCATCTTCGTGATGGACGAGTACGGAACCCTGTACTCGGCCCGTACCACCTCCTCGGCGAGTTCCACCACTCGAGCTTCATGGCCGGCGCCCCCGCGGCGGGGCGGGGAGATCGCGGTGCGCGCGGGCGAGGTGCTGCTGATCTCGGATCAGAGCAGCCACCACCGGCCTGCGCGGCGGTTCACGGCGCAGGTGGTGGACAGCCTGGCCCGGCAGGGGCTCGACACCGGGCGCATCCGGGTCGAGTACCACTCACCGAGCTGAGACGCGAAATGCGGTGGTCCGTCGGATCGACGAACCACCGCATCGCTGCGAGCTGAGGAGCTACCGCTTACCAGGAGCTCTTGTGCACGCCGGGCAGCTCGCCCTTGTGCGCCATGTCGCGCAGGCACACGCGGCACAGCCCGAACTTGCGGTAGACCGCGTGCGGGCGGCCGCACCGCTGGCAGCGGGTGTAGGCCCGCACCGCGAACTTCGGCTTCGCGTTGGCCTTGTTGACCAGAGCTTTCTTCGCCATGTGCTCAGTTCTCCTTGAACGGGAAGCCGAGGTGCTTGAGCAGGGCACGGCCTTCTTCGTTGTTGGTCGCCGTGGTCACGACGGTGATGTCCATACCGCGCGGGCGGTCGATGCGGTCCACGTCGATCTCGTGGAACATGGACTGCTCGCTGAGGCCGAAGGTGTAGTTGCCGTTGCCGTCGAACTGCTTCGGCGAGAGGCCGCGGAAGTCGCGGATACGGGGCAGCGCGATGGAGACCAGGCGGTCCAGGAACTCCCACATGCGGTCGCCGCGCAGCGTCACCTTGGCGCCGATCGGCATGCCCTCGCGCAGCTTGAACTGCGCGATCGACTTGGTGGCCTTGCGGATGATCGGCTTCTGGCCGGTGATCAGGGCCAGGTCGTCGACGGCGCCGTTGATCAGCTTGGCGTCGCGGGCGGCGTCGCCGACACCCATGTTGACGACGACCTTCACCACGCCGGGGATCTGCATGACGTTGGCGTAGTTGAACTCGCTGTTCAGCGCGTCCTTGATCTCCTCGCGGTAGCGGAGCTTCAGACGCGGCTGGGTCTTCTCGGTGGTGGTCATGCTCAGATGTCCTTCCCGTTGCGACGGGAGATGCGGACGCGCTTGCCGGTCTCGTCATCGGTGCGGTAGCCGATGCGGGTCGGCTTGCCGTCGGAATCCACGACCATCACGTTCGAGACGTGGATGGAGGCTTCCTGCGTGACGATGCCGCCGGAGGAGGCGCCGCGCTGGTTGGCGGAGTTCGCGACGTGCTTCTTGATCCGGTTCACGCCCTCGACGAGGACCCGGTTCTGCTGCGGGAAGGCCTGGATGACCTTGCCCTTCGCGCCCTTGTCCTTACCCGAGATCACGAGCACGGTGTCGCCCTTGTGCACCTTCATGATCAGTGTCCCTTCGACATGGCCGAGAGCGCTGCGCGGTTACGCTGCGCTACCTTCTCCGCGCCTGACTCAGCCATGTCAGAGCACCTCCGGAGCCAGCGAGACGATCTTCATGAAGCGCTTCTCGCGCAGCTCGCGGCCGACGGGGCCGAAGATGCGGGTGCCGCGCGGGTCGTTGTCGGCCTTGATGATGACGGCCGCGTTCTCGTCGAAGCGGATGTAGGAACCGTCCGGCCGGCGGCGCTCCTTGGTGGTGCGCACGACGACGGCCTTGACCACCTCACCCCGCTTGACGTTGCCGCCGGGGATGGCGTCCTTGACGGTGGCGACGATGATGTCGCCGATACCGGCATAGCGGCGCGACGAGCCACCGAGCACGCGGATGCAGAGAATTTCCTTCGCACCCGTGTTGTCGGCGACGCGCAGCCGCGACTCCTGCTGAATCACTTCAGCAACCTTTCGTTGACCTGGACATGAAGCACGCCGGATTTCCGACCCGACGGGCATGGTCGGCTGCCCTCCGGCGCGCGCCTGCCAGTGGTTTCTCCGATGATCCGGAGCCGCCGCTGGGGGTTCACCGCCGAATTGCGGGGGCCACGGCCTCCGCAGGCAACCGGTCTAGTGTATGGGAAACACCTGGGGGGTCGAAATCGGGGGTCGCGAGGGCGCCGGGGGCGTGGGGAGCTTGGCGGAATCAGCAGCCGCCCTGGTCCGGGGGGCGATAGCGGGTAGCCTCGCGCGGGAAGGGTGCGCCGGTCGGGCGCCGATGACGGGATGCGGCGGGCGGCCGCATCGGATAGGGGAATCCTGGTGAGTGCATCCGGCCGGTTGGACCGGCGCGCGTTCCTGGTCGCGCTCGGTGTCGTGCCCGCGGCCGTCTACCTGGCGTCCTGCGCGACCGAGTCCGAGCCGGTGCGGCTGACCGGAGTCGACATGGGCGGCGCGGACGAGGCGGTGCGCCCGCAGGACGACCTCTACCGGCACGTCAACGGCCGCTGGCTGCGCGAGTTCCAGCTGCCGCCGGACAAGGCGCAGGTCGGCGCGATCACCGAGGCCAGCGAGCGCACCGAGCTACAGCTGCGCGAGCTCATCGAGGGCATCTCCGACCCCGCGCCCGGCTCCGAGGCGCAGCAGATCCGCGATCTCTACGACGCGCGGCTCGACCTGGCCGAGATCGAGCGGCTCGGGCTGACCCCGCTGGCCGGATTGTTCGAGCAGATCGACAGCGCGCCCGGCAAGCCGGAGCTGGCGAAGGTCATGGCCGCGCTGCCGATCGGCGGGCTGATCGGCATGGGCATCGGCATCGACCGGAAGAACTCCACCCAGTACATCCCGAGCATCGGGCAGTCCGGGCTCGGGCTGGACGAGCAGTACTACCGCAAGCCGGAGTTCGCCGAGGACCTGGCCGGTTACCAAACCTACCTGCGGAAGGCCGCCGCGGGCGCCGGGCTGCCCGATCCGGCCGGGCTGGCCCAGCGCCAGCTCGACCTGGAGAAGCGGATCGCCGCCGCGCACTGGGACAATGTGCGGCTGCGCAATACCGACGCCACCTACAACCTCATGTCCTGGACCGAGCTGACCGCGCTGGCGCCGCAGTTCGACTGGGAGCCGTGGCTGGCCGGGAACACCGATCGGCCGAGGTCGCTCTTCGAGAAGGTCGTGGTGGGCCAGCCCTCCTTCGTGACCGCGGCGGGCGCGCTCTGGGCCGAGGTGGATATCGCGGTCTGGCGCGAGTACCTGAAGATGAGCGTCATCCAGGCGTACGCCAGGTTCCTGCCCGCCGCCATCGCCGATGCCCGCTTCGACTTCTTCGGCAAGCAGCTGAGCGGGCTGGAGCAGAAGCCGGAGATGTGGAAGTCGGCGGTCGGGGTGGTCGACTCCAACCTGGGCGAGCAGCTCGGCAAGCTCTACGTGGAGAAGCACTTCCCGGCCGAGGCCAAGGAGCGCGCGCTGGTCATGGTCGACGACCTGATGGCGGCCTACCGGGACACCTTCACCAACTCGTCCTGGATGTCCGAGCCGACCAGGAAGGAGGCGCTGGCCAAGCTGGCCAAGATCGACACCAAGATCGGCTACCCGGACAAGTGGGTCGACTACTCGACACTGGAGATCACCCGCGGCAAGCTGATCGAATCGCTGCTCGCGGTGAACGCCTTCGAGGTGAAGCGGGCCTTCGCCCGGCTCGGCACACCGGTGGACAAGAGCGAGTGGGCCATGTCGCCGCAGACGGTGAACGCCTACTACTCGGCGACCACCAATCAGATCGTCTTCCCCGCCGCCTACCTGCAGCCGCCGTTCTTCGACAAGGACGCGCTCGACGCGGTGAACTACGGCGCGGTCGGCTCCACCATCGGCCACGAGATCGGCCACGGCTTCGACGACCAGGGCTCCAAGTACGACGGCGACGGCAACCGCCGCGACTGGTGGACCCCGGAAGATCTGGCCGCCTTCGAGGCCAAGACCGACCAGCTCGTCGCCCAGTACGACGTGCTCGTGCCGGAGGGGCTGGAGCCGAGCCAGCACGTGGACGGCCGGTTGACCGTCGGCGAGAACCTGGCCGACGTGCGCGGGCTGCAGATCGCCTTCGTCGCCTACCGGCTGGCCGCCGAGCGCTCCGGGCAGCAGCCGGACTACCGCACCATGTTCTTCTCCTGGGCCCGCAACTGGCGGGAGAAGCTGACCGAGGCGGTCTCGGTCCGGATGCTGCAGGACACGCACTCGCCCGGCGAGTTCCGCTGCAACCAGGTGGTGCGCAATGTCGCGGAGTTCTACCAGACCTTCGAGGTGAAGGACGGCGACATGCTCTTCCTGCCGGAGGACCAGCGGGTCAGCCTGCTCTGAGCTCGGCGATCAGCAGGCGGTAGCCGAGGTCGAGTTCGGTGCGGTCGAGCAGGGCGGCATGGCGGCGGTGCCAGCTGCCGTCGGCGAGGTCGGCGGCGAGCCGGTCGAGGCCGGTGCGGAGCTCGGGCTCCGGGGTCAGGCTGAACATGGAGGCGCCCGCGCGGACCAGCGGGTCCAGGTAGGCCTCGGGGCGGCGCCAGAAGGCGCAGGCGAAGCCGTCGGCGCAGTCCCACGGCACCGGCACCGGGTGCACGGCCGCGCCGAGCCGCGCGGCGACCTCGGCGATCGGCACCGCGAGCGCGGCGTCGGTGGCCGCCGCGCCGGGCAGGTAGTCGCGGAGCAGCCAGAAGTCGGCGGTGACGGCGTGGTCCCAGGTGACCACGACGACCCGCTCGCGGGCCACCCGGCGCAGCTCGGCCAGCCCGGCGGCGACGTCGGTCCAGTGGTGCAGGGTGAGTACCGCGAGCGCGGCGTCCACCGAATCGTCGGGCAGCGGAAGGGCTTCCGCGACACCGCGCACCGCGGGCGCCGCACCGGGCGGGCGCTGGGCGATCATCACCGCGCTCGGCTCGACGGCCAGTACCGTGCCGGGCGGCTCGTAGGAGCCGGTGCCCGCGCCGACGTTCAGCACGCTGCGCGCGGAGCCGAGCGCGGCGTGCAGCCGGGCGGCGATCCGGGGATCGGGGCGGCGGGTGGCGGTGTAGGTGCGGCCGGTGCGGTCGTAGCGAGCCTCTGCCATCGACGGAGTGAAACACGGCGCATACGGGCGGGAGCACCGGGCACCCCGCCCGGAACGGAGGGAGAAGCGGTGCGCATCGCGGTGCTCGTGGCGGCGCTCCTGCTGCTGGCCGGTTGCCAGCTGCCGGAGCGAAATGTTCAGCGGGCGGTCACGGTGCCGCACGCGCAGGGCGCGACCGTGGTCGAGCGGACCCCGGTCCGGGTGGTGGCGCTCGGCCCGCAGTGGACCGACGCGGCGATCGCCATGGGCGTCACACCGGTCGGGCAGCTGACCGACGCGGCGGGGACGGCACCGCCCTGGCAGCTTGCCGCCGGGTCGTCGACCACCGTCGTCGACCCGGCGAAACCGCTCGACCAGCAGGTGAAGGAGCTGCGGCCGGATCTCGTCCTGCTGGAGGGCGCGCTGGCGGCGCCGCGCACGTATCGGCAGATGAGCGGGATCGCGCCGACCGTCCCTGCGCTCGACACCGCGCCGGTCGGACGCTGGCGCGACCAGGTCGGCGTGCTCGGCGCGGTGCTGCGCGAGCCGGACGAGGCCGCCGAGGTGATCGCGGCGGTGGATCGCCGCCTGGCGCAGGTGGGCGGGGTGCGCGGCCGAACGGTAGCGGTCGCGTGGCTGGCCGGGCCAGGCCAGCTCATCGTGCCCACCGACCCGGCCGCGCCGGCCCTGGAGATCTTCACCCGGCTCGGCATGCGGCTGCCGGACGCGCTCGCGGCGCTCCCCGCCGACCAGGGCCGGACGGTCCTCCCGGCGGACCGGCTCGGCGAGCTGCGGGCCGACGTCGTGGTGATCGGCCACTCCCCCGGCACCGGGCTGGACGCCACCGCGCTCCCCGGCTACGACGGGCTGGAGGACAGCGCCGTGCTGCTCGGCCCCGTCGAGCTGGCCGGGCTGGAGTACCCGACCGCGCTCTCGGTCCCCTACCTGCTCGACCGCATCGAACCGGCCCTGCGGCGGGCCGCGAACTGAGCGGGGCGGTACTCACCCGATCGCGGAGCGGCGGAGCGGGAGCGGCAGGATCAGGGCGTGCAGCGCCCGCGCGATGCCCCTGCCGGTGTGCGACTTCGCCATCATGATGTCGCTGAGCGCGAAGGTGCGCGTGCCGTCTTCGGTGGTGAACTCCGCGACGTCGCCGTGGTCGAACCGGCTCACCGTCCTCGGTGACGACCACCTGCTCGAACCTGCTCTCCTCGGTGAAGGCGTCGAAACGGCTCATGAACGCCTCCGGCTGTGCGAACGGATTACCCGAGTCGATGGCATCGGCGTACGCGCGTTCGTAGACGCGCTGCACGATCTCGCGGCGCTTCCTGGCCTCCGGCGCGTACCCCGCCCGCGCTCAGCTCCGGGCGGCGGCCCGGTAGCCGCGCACCGCGAGGAGGCCGAAGACCGCGGTGAGCCCCACCGACCAGGCGACGGTCTGGGCGAGCGGGGTGGCGACCGGCCCGCCGAGCAGCAGCCCGCGCATGGCCTCGACCGCGCAGCTGATGGGCTGGCCGCGCACGATCGGCTGCAACCAGCCGGGGTAGTTCTCGACCGGCACGAAGCCGGAGTTGAAGAACATGGCGAGCAGCAGCACGGCGGCGAAGATCTGCACCACCTTGTCGCCGATGGCGCTGACCCCGACCACGATCACCATCGGGGTGAAGCCCGCGATCACCAGTACCGGGACCAATAGCGCGCCGAGCGCCCCGAGCACGCCCTCGTGCAAGCGCAGCCCGAGCAGCACGCCGATCACCATGACGACGGCGGTGGCGGCGAGCGCCCGCGCGCACTCGGCGAGCAACCGCCCGACCAGCCCGGCCGAGCGGCTGATCGGCAGCACCCAGAAGCGGCGGAGCAGCCCGCTCTGCCGCTCGCCGTAGAGCGAGAGCCCGGTGCCGGTGGCGCCGTACATGGCGCCCGCCACCGCGATCATCGGCACGAAGCCGTAGATCGGCTCGGCGCCGCCGGGCGGGGTGAGCGACTTGCCGAGCACCAGCTCGAACATGAGCAGCAGCAGGATCGGCAGCAGCAGCGTGGTGGTGAGCACCTCCTGCTGCCTGCTCCAGCGCCGCAGCAGCCTGCCGGTCTCGATCAGGCTCTGATCGATCAGGGTGGTCATCGCCCGCGCCTCCGCTCCACTCGGACCGCCGCGACGGCGGCGGGCACCACCAGCCCGGCCACCCAGGCCACCGCCACCGCGGTGGTCGCGGTGGCGCTGCCGGCGGCCAGCTCGCGCAGCGCACCGGCCACCTGCGAGACCGGCTGGTTGCGCACGAAGGGCTGGATCCAGCCGGGGAACCCCTCCGCCGGGACGAACCCCGTCGACATCATGAGCAGCAGCAGCTGCGGCGCGAAGAGCACCGTTGCGCCCAGCTCGGGATTGGCGGTCGCGGTGCCGAGCGCGTCGGCGGCCAGGATGACGGCGGTGCCGAAGGCCAGCGTGAGCAGCACGAAGGCGAGCGTGTGGCCGAGTCCGTGGAAGCGGAACCCGAAGAGCGAGCCGACCACGAGCGCCCCGGCCAGCGCGGCGATCGCGCGCACCAGGTTGGCGGAGATGCGCGCGGCGGGCGGCACCCAGGCGCGCACCGGCATGGCCCGCAGCCGGGTGCCCATGCCGCCCTGCACCTCGCGGGCCGCACGGTCGCCGGCGAACATGGCGGTGAAGAACATGGCCTGCACCACGATGAGCGGCGCCAGGTACTGCGCGTAGTCGATGCCGCCCGCCTCCATGGAGCGGCGCAGCGGCACGTAGATGCAGACGAAGAAGGTGAGCGGGGAGGCGAAGGCGAGGATCAGGTCGCCCTCGCGCAGCGCGGCCCTGATGCCGCGCTCGCTGAGCGCGGTCCACTGCAGGCTTGCGGGCACCCGCTGCAGCGCGGCCGTCACGCGGGCACCTCGGCGGGCTTCTTCGTGAGTTCGATGAAGACCTCGTCCAGCGAGGGGCGGCGCAGGGCGATATCGATGAGCGGGATGCCGGCGGCCTCCAGCCTGCGCAGCGCCTCGGAGAGGGTGGCGGCGCCATCCGGGGCCGGGATGGAGACCCGGTCGGCGGTCTCGGCGACGGTCGGGGTGCCGAGCCCGGCGAGTACCTCGGTGGCCGCGGCGAGCTGGGTGATGTCCTCCGGGACCACCTCGCAGAGGCTGGCGCCGGAGCGCGCCTTGAGCTGGTCGGCGGTGCCCTCGGCGATCACGGTGCCCTTGTCGACCACGATGATGCGGTCGCTCAGCACGTCCGCCTCCTCCAGGTACTGGGTGGTGAGCAGGATGGTGATGCCCTGCTCCTTGAGCTCGCGCACCAGCGTCCACAGGCTCTGCCTGGAGACGGGGTCCAGACCGGTGGTCGGCTCGTCGAGGAACACCACCTTGGGCGGGCGCACCAGGCCGCAGGCGATATCGATCCGCCTGCGCATGCCGCCGGAGTACTGCCCGACCCGCCGGTCCGCGGCCTCCGCCAGGTCGAAGCGGGCCAGCAGCTCGTCCGCTTTCGCGCGGGCGGCCTTGCGGCGCAGCCCCATGAGCCTGCCGAAGAGCACCAGGTTCTCCCGGCCGGTGAGCATCTCGTCCAGCGCGGCGTACTGGCCGGTGAGCATGATCGAGTTGCGCACCGCGTCGGCCTCGCGCACCACGTCGTACCCGGCGACGGTGGCGTGGCCGGAGTCCGGGACGACCAGGGTGGAGAGCACCGAGACGGTGGTGGTCTTGCCCGCGCCGTTCGGCCCGAGCACGCCGAGCACGGTGCCCGCCGGGACACTGAAGCTGATCCCGCGTAGCGCGTGGACGTCGCCGAAGCGCTTCTGCACCGAGTCGACCACGATGGCCGGGTCGCTCTGGCTCCTTGCTGTCACGTCGTGCTCCCCTTGTCGGAAATGTCCCGGCCGCTCCGGCCGGGGGCTGCTCAGCCGAGCAGGGCGACCACCTCGTCGAGCGAGGCGCCGCCGAGGATGGCGGTCACCGGGAGGTCGCGGCTCAGGTCGGCTTCGATACGTTTGCGCAGGTCGAGTGCCTGCAGTGAGTCGAGGCCGAGCGCGACCAGCGGGGTGGTGCCGTCGATGTCGTCGTTCGCTTCCATGCCCATGACCGTGCGCAGGGCGATGCGCACGGTCTCCGCCGTGTCGGCGGGGGCGTCGGCTGTTCCGGCTGCGCCGTGCGGCGCAGCCGCACCGGCCACGCCGCCCGGGACGCCGGACACGGCCGCCGGGCCGCCGGGCGCGGCTCCTGGACCGCCGGGCGCGGCCCCGGACGCGCCGGAATCCGGTCCGGCCGGGGCCGGGTCGTCGATCTCGAGCTCGGCGAAGAGCGGGGCCATGCCGAAGAGGCCGAAGAGTTCGCCGATGCGGTGCCAGTCGGCGGCGGCGACCAGGGCATTGCCGGGGTCGGCGGTGAAGCCCGCCGCGGTGGCGGCGGCCGGGTCCATGGGCAGCAGCCCGGTGCCGGTGATGGCGGCGAGCGCGTCGGCCCGGTCGGCGCCGACCGCGCGCCACAGCCCCCACTGCACCGAGCCGACCGCGATGCCATCGGCGCGGTACCCCGCGGCGGCGGCGTCGAGCAGCCGGTTCACCGCGGCGTAGACGAAGTGGCCGCGGCCGCCGATGGTGGCGGAGAGCGAGGAGCAGAGCACGAAGCGCGCGTCCGCCGTGCGCGGCAGGTGCCGCACCAGGTGCACGAGCGCGGCGCTCTTCGGGAGTGCGGCGGCGCGCATCGCCGCGGGGGTCGGGGCGGTGGCGGCGGCGTCGTAGTCGACGGCGGCGTGCACCACGAGATCGACCGGCCTGCCGTCGAATTCGGCGGCGAACTCGCGCACCGCGCGCTCGTCGGTGACGTCGCAGGCGCGGATCGCGATCTCGGTGGCGCCGAGTCCGCGCAGCTCCTCGACCCTGGCCCTGGCCTGCGGCGAGCCGCCGGAGCGGCTCACCAGGGTGACCCGCTTCGCGCCCGCGCCGGCGAACCGCTCGGCGAAGTCGAGGCCGAGTTTGCCGGTGCCGCCGATGATCACGACCTCGGTGCGGGCGGTGAGGTCGAGCGGCTCGGCGGCGTCCGCGGCGACGAGGCGCTTGGCGTACACCTTGCCCGCGCGCACCGCGAGCTCCGGCTCACCGGCCGCGTGCACCGCGCCGACCATCGCCTTCGCCTGCTCGGCCGCGGTGCCCGCTGCGGGCAGGTCGAGGTGGCGCAGCGCGGTGCCGATGTGCTCGGCGGCGAGGCAGCGGAAGGCGGCCTGCGCGGCGGCGTGGAACGGGTCAGGGGTCTCGCCGTCCAGGACGGCCTCGCCCTCGGCGGTGACCAGCCAGATGTCCGTGGCCGGGCCGCGCTCGGCGAGCAGCCCCGGGAGCGCCGTGAACTCGGCGAGCGCCTCGACGGCCGCACTGCCGGCGGCGCTCCCGGTCGCGGCACCCGCGTTCGCGGCGGCCTTCGCGTCCGCGGCGAGTTCCGCGGGCGGGACGAGCACGACCAGCGTGTCGTACGCGCTCGCGGCGCGATCGACCACGGTCGCGCCGTGCCGGGGCGCGGCGGATTCGAGCGCGGCGACCAGGTCACCGCAGCGCCCGCTGTAGTCGAGCACCGCGATGGTGCGCGGCGGCACCAGCTTCCGCTTGCCGAGCGGCTGCCAGCGCTCCACCAGCCGGTGCACCGGCGCGCCTGCGGGCTCCGGCGCGGCGGGCTCGGCGCTGTAGCCGTGCACCGCCCACAGGTGCCTGCCCCCGGTGACGGTGTGCGGGAAGTCGAGCAGCGGCAGCCGCTTCGGGCCGTCGACGCGCAGCGCGTCCCAGCGGTACCCGGTGTCGGAGACGGCGACCTGCGCCACCGCGCGGGTGAACTCGCCGAGGTCGGTGGCGGTGCGCCGGGAGGTGCCGAGCACCTGGAAGTCGCGCTGCACCGCGGCGGTGCCGAGGTTCTCCATCATGGCCAGCGCCAGGGTGGGGTGCTCGGAGATCTCGACGAAGGTGTCGATGCCGCGCTCGACGGCGAGCCGAACGGCCTGGTCGAAGCGCACGGTATTGCGCAGGTTCCAGTACCAGTAGTCGCCGACCGGCAGGTCCGCGGTGAGCGCGGCGCCGAGGGTGGCGCCGATGCACTCGACCGGCCCCTCGGTGAAGGACGGCCGGTCGAACTCGGCCACCAGCGCGGGATCACAGAAGGTCGAGCGGAACTCGCTGACCACCGAGGTGTGCGCTGGGTAAGCGACCCGGATCTCCTTGGCGAAAGTGCCCTCGGCATTGAGCTTCGCGACGATCTCGGCCAGTACCGGCTGGTCGCCGCCGATCACCAGCACGTGCGCCGAGTTGATCACCGAGAGCTCGGCGAAGCCGGTGGTGCGGGCGAGCAGCGCCTCGCAGGTGTCCCGGTCCACGCCGAGCACCGCCATGGAGTAGCACTGCCGCTGTTCACGGAAGCGCACGCCGAGCCCGTCGACCAGGGTGCCGCGCAGGGTGACCACCCGGACGGCGTCGGCGAGCGTGAAGCTGTCCGAGATGACGCCCGCCGCGATCTCGCCCTGGCTGTGCCCGACCGTCGCGGCGGGCTCCACCCCGGCGGCCCGCCACATGGCGGCCAGCCCGAGCATCTGCATCATGAGCGCGGGCTGCACCACCCGCAGCCGCTCCTCGCCGTCCTGGCTCTCGTCCAGCAGGTAGGTGAGCGGGGAGATGTCGAAGAGCCGGTTGAAGACCTCCTCGGCCTCCTCCACCGCCGCCTTGAAGACCGGCGAGAGCTCGTAGTACATCCGCCCCATGCCCGCGCGCTGGCTGCCCTGGCCGGGGAAGGTGTACCCGACCCGGCGCGCGATCGCCGGCTTGCCGCCCGCGACCACCGCCGGGTGCGCGCTGCCCGCCGCCACCGCGTCCAGCGCGGCCAGCAGCTCGTCGCGGCCGGTGGCCATGGCCAGCGCCCGGTGCCGCCTCGGCGTCCTGGTGCGGAAGAGCATGTCCGCCACCGCGTCCGGGGTGACCTCGGGGTGCGCGAGCAGGTAGCCGCGCAGCGCGGCGGCCTCGGCGCGCAGCGTCTCCGCGCCGTCGGAGGAGAGCAGCACGGGGGTGCTGCCGTCGGGGAGCCGGTAGTCAGCCACGGGGGTCCTCCTGGAGCGCGGGCATGGCCACGATCGCGTGTGCGTTGGTGCCCGCGACCCCGAACGAGGAGACGGCGGCGTAGCGCACGCCGTCGATCGGGGTCCAGGGCCGGAGCTTCGCGGCGAGCCGCAGGCTGGTGGCGTCCCAGTCCACGTCCGGCGTCGGGTTCTCGGCGTAGCGGGTCGGCGCTATCGCGCCGTGCAGGCCGCTGAGCAGCACCTTGATCAGCCCGAGCATGCCTGCCGCGGCCTGCGCGTGCCCGGCGTTGGACTTCACCGAGCCGAGCAGCGGCCCGTCCTCGGCCGACCCTCCGGCGCCGTAGACGGCGGTCAGCGCCTCGAGCTCGAGCGGGTCGCCGACGGCGGTGCCGGTGCCGTGGCCCTCGATCATGGCGACGTACTCGGCCGGAATTCCGGCCGCCGCCAGCGTGCTCCGGATCAGCCGCTCCTGCGCGGCGCTGCTCGGCACCGCGATCGGGGCGCCGCCGCCATTGTGATTGACCCGGGTGGCGAGCACCCGGCCGTAGATCCGGTGCCCCTCGGCGCGGGCCCTGGATTCCCGCTCCAGCACCAGTACGCCCGCGCCCTCGCCCCAGAGTGTGCCGTTGGCCTCGGCCGAATACGGCATGCAGCGGCCGTCCGGGGTGAGCGCGTTGGCCTTGGAGAACTCGTAGAACCCGGCGGGCGAGCCGAGCACGCAGACCGCGCCCGCCAGCGCCCATTCGCACTCCCCCGCGCGGATGGCGCTCGCGGCCAGGTGCACCGCGGTGAGCGACGAGGCGCAGGCGGTGTCGGTGTGGATGGAGGGCCCGATCAGCCCGAGCGCGTGCGAGATCCGGCCGGGGATGGCGCCGTAGGCGGAGCCGGTGGCCCGGTAGCCGGTGTACTCGTTGACCTCGGCGCCGTGCGGCCCGTAGTCGGTGTGCGAGGCGCCCATGTAGACGCCGACCTCGGCGCCCGCCAGGCTCGCCGGATCGATCCCGGCGTTCTCCAGCGCCCGCCAGGCCACCCGCAGCCCGACCCGCTGCTGCGGGTCCATGGCCACCGCCTCGCGCGGGGTCAGCCCGAAGAAGGCGGGGTCGAAATCGCCTGCGTCGGCGAGGAACCCGCCCGCGTCGGCCACATTTCCCCACCCCTCGCGCTCGCCGAGCCGCAGCAGCTCGCCGATCTTCCAGCCGCGGTCACGCGGGAACGGGCCGGTGAGGTCGCGCGATTCGGCGAGCGCGGCCCAGTAGCCGCCGAGGGTGTCGACGCCGCCCGGCGCCGCGACCGCCATGCCGGCCACCACGACCGGATCCTGCTCGGTCATCTCGGGTCACCCGGCTCGGCGGTGAGCGCCTCGGCGATATCGGCGACGTGGTCGTGCAGGTAGAAGTGGCCGCCGTCGAAGAGCGAGACCTCGATCTCCCGGTCGCTGTGCTGCTGCCAGGAGTACAGGTGGCCGATGGTGACGAACTCGTCGTCGCTGCCGCCCATGGCGTGCAGGTGGCTGCCGACGGTGACGTCCTTGTCGCAGGTGTAGGCGTCGAAGGCGGCGTAGTCGGCCTTGAGCGCGGGCAGCGACATCCGCATGAGTTCGCGGTTGCCGAGCACCTCGGCGCCGGTGCCCTGCAGCCCGCTGAGGTGGTCGAGCAGCTCCTCGTCCTCGGTGGGGTGCGGCGGCATATCGGCGACCTGCCACGGCGCCACCGCGCCGGAGACCCCGAGCAGCCGCACCGGCAGCCCGGCCCGCTCGGCCAGCCGGGTGAACTCGAAGGCCACCATGGTGCCCATGCTGTGCCCGAACACGGTGAGCGGGGCGCCGGTGTTCAGCGGCGAGGTCGTGTACTCGGCGAAGGCGCCCGCGGCGAGCTCCTCGATCGAGGTCGCCACCGGCTCGTGGCCGCGGTCCTGCCTGCCCGGGTACTGCAGCAGCCCGACGTCGAAGTTGGCGCTCAGCGCCTTGGAGAACGGGCGGTAGGTGGAGGCGCCGCCGCCCGCGTGCGGGCAGATCACCAGCGGCGTGGCGTCCGCGCTGCGCGGCCTGTGGAACTTCCGGATCCATCCGGGTGCGGTTGCCATTGGTTCTCTCCCTTGCCTCACTGCCACATCCGCCGCATCACCAGCACCGCGCGGTCCTCGTCGTCGAGGACCTCGGTGTCGCCGACCGTGCGGTCCGGCGTGGTGGCGATGGCGCGCAGCGTGTTGCGATAAGCGGTTTCGATGATCTCGGCGTCGCCGGCGTCGAAGGAGTCCTCCGCGTAGAAGACGACGACCTGCAGCGGCTCGCCGGGGAACAGCAGGTCGGCCGGGAAGACCATGACGAGCAGCGCGTTGTCGGTCGCGCCGCGGCCCTCGAACGAGACCAGCTCCAGCTGCCGCTCGGCGAGCAGCCGGACCAGCTCCTCGCGGCCCGACGGGTAGGACTGGAAGACGAACATGCTGTCGAACAGCCTGCGCGCCCCCGCGGCCTTGTTCGCGCTGGTCAGCCGGTACTGCTGGTACTCCATGAGCTCCATGCGGCTGCGCTGCAGCCCGGTGAGCAGCTCGCGCCACGTGCGCTCGGCGTCCAGCCGGAGCGCTACCGGGACGGTGTTCACGAAGCAGCCGACGGCGCTGTCCACCTCGTCCAGGTCGGCCGGGCGGCCGGAGACCACCTCGCCGAAGACGGTGCCCGGCTCGCCGGTGACCTCGCGCAGCACGCTCGACCAGGCCAGCTGGCAGAGCGCGCTCACGGTGCTGCCCGCCTCGGCGGCCAGCGCCGCCAGCCCGTCCGCGACCTCCGGCTCCACCGGGAAGCGGTGCATGACCGGCGCGCTCCCGCCCGGTACCCGCGCCGGGGCGACCAGGCACGGCCGCACCGGCTCCAGGTAGCGCTCCCACGCCGCCTCGGTCGCGGCCTCGCGGGCCCTGGTGAGGGTGAGGAACTCGGCGAAGGTGCCCGGGTTGCCGAGCGGCTCGGCTTCGCCGGGGCGGGCGTACTCGTCGAAGATCTCACGCGGCAGCAGCTGCCCGGACCAGCCGTCGGTGAGGATGTGGTGCGAGGTGAGCACCAGGGTGTGCTCGTCGCCGGGCAGGTGCACCACGGTGGCGCGCATGAGCGGGCCGCGGGCGAGGTCGAAGACCCCCGCCTGGTCGGCGTCGAGGAAGGTCGGCATGAGCTCCGGCCTGCCGGTGAGGTCGAGCTCGGCGACCGGGAACTCCATCCGGTCGGCCACGATGGCGTACGGCTCGCCCGCCGCCGAGACCGCGAACGAGACGCGCAGGTTCGGGTAGCGGTTGAGCACCCGGTTCAGCGCGGCGCCGAGCCGAGGGACGTCGAGCGCGCCGCGCACCCCGATGGTGGTCTGCACGGTGTAGGCATCCCGGCCCGCGGTGCTGACGGCGGTCAGGTACAGCCCGGCCTGCAGCGGGGCCAGCGGGTAGACGTCGGCGAAGTCGCCGTACCCGGCCCGCCAGCGGTCCAGGTCGGCCTGGGTGACCTCGGTGGCGAGCACATCGCTCGGGGTGAGCCTGCGCCGCGGGTCCTCGCGCACCGTCTTGGCCAGTTCGCGCAGCGCGCCCGCCCAGCGGTCGGCGAGCTCGCGCGCCTCCGGCTCGGTGAGCGCGCCGGAGGCGTAGCGGAAGGAGCCGCGCAGCGCGGGGCCCGCGTCGTCGACCAGCGCGACGGTGTTCACGTCGAGCAGCGCGGGGGCGGGCATGGCCGGGTCGGCATGGCCGCCGAGGTAGCCGAACTCAGGGGCGGCGTCCCAGTCCCGCGCGGTGGCAGGCACCTCGAAGCGGCCCATGTAGTTGAAGCCGATCTGCGGTTCGGGGCCGGTCAGTTCGGCCCTGGTCGCCGGGTTGAGCCTGCGCAGCAGGCCCCAGCCGATGCCGCTGTCCGGCACCGCGAGCAGCTGCTCCTTGACCGCGCGCACCGCGTCCACCATGTCGCCGCCGGTGCGCAGCGTCACCGGGTAGGTGGTGGTGAACCAGCCGACGGTGTTCGCCAGATCGGCGCCGGCGAAGAGCGATTCGGCCCGGCCGTGCCGCTCCATGGTGAGGCGCATGGCGCCGGTGCCGCGGTTCCTGGCGCGGCGGAAGCGGTCGGTGGCGACGGCGAGCGCGGCGACCTGGATGTCGAGGAAGTCGCAGCCGAAAGCGGTGGCGGCGGTGGTCATGAGGAAGGTGGTGTCGTCGGCGTCCAGCTCGGCGGTGACCTCGCGGACCGTCTCGACCCGGTCCGCCGCCGGGTCGAAGGGGCGGCTGCCGAGCGGCGGCTCCGGCTCGAGCACTGTGCGCCAGAACGGGAGTTGCCCGGTGACCGTTTCGCGCACGGCGAGCCGGTGCAGGGCGGCGTTCCAGGTCTGCACCGAGGTGATCTCGGGATCGACCGGGTCGCCCTGCCAGGCGGTGCGCAGGTCGTCGTGCAGGATGCGCCAGGAGACGCCGTCCACCACCAGGTGGTGCAGGACCAGCAGCAACCGCCCGGCGCCGCCGTCGTCCGGGTGCACCCAGGCGGCGGCTGCCATCCGGCCGTCGGCCGGCGCGAAATCGGCGCTCAGCGTGCGGAGTTGCGCGTGCAGGGTCGCGCCCGCGGTGGCGTCCCACTCGGCGGCGGGGATCGTGATGTCGAGGACCGGGGGGAGCTCGGGGTCAGCGGCCGCGATCAGGTACCCGAGCGGGTCGGTCCCCGAGGGCGAGGCGGGCGTGAGGCGGGCGCGGAGCAGCGGATGCGCGCGCAGGACCCGGTGCCAGGCGGCGGTGAGCCGGTCGAGATCGGCGTCGGCGGGGGTGACGACGGCGGTTCCCTGGCTGTACCCGGCGTACGCCGCGGACTGCTCGGTGAGCAGCGCGGCGATCGGCTGCAGCGGGATCCAGCCGGTCCCGTCCCCCACCTCGACCAGCGCGGCCCCGCCGGACTCGGCGATCGCGCCGGTGGCGGCCGCGATGGCGGCGATGGTCCGCGCCTCGAAGAGCGCGCTGGTGGTGATGGCGAGCCCACGCTTCTTGAGCGCCGACGCCATCCGGATCGCGCTGATGGAATCACCGCCGAGCGCGAGGAAGTCGTCCTCGGCGGCGAGCGGGACCGCATCGGCGATGCCGAGCACCTGCCGCAGCACCGCGGCCACCGCCTGCTCGGCGGCGCCGCGCAGCTCGCGCCCCCGCCCGCTGCTCGCGCCCAGGTCGGGCTCGGGCAGCGCGCGCTTGTCCAGCTTGCCGTTGGCGGTGAGCGGCAGTGCGTCCAGCCGCACCAGCGCGGCCGGGATCATGTACTCCGGCAGCCGCAGCGCCAGCTCGGCGCGGAGCGCGGCGGCGTGCGCCGCGCCGTCACCGGCGGCGTACGCCGACCCCGGCTCCGCCACGTAGTAGGCGACCAGCGCCACGTCGGCGTCCCAGCGGTGCGCCACCGCGGCCGCCGAGCCGATGCCGGGCACCTGCCGCAGCACCGACCCCACCTCACCGAGCTCGATCCGGTGCCCGCGGATCTTCACCTGGTCGTCGGCGCGGCCCAGGTACTCCAGGCTGCCGCTGGGATGCCAGCGCACCACATCGCCGGTCCGGTACATCCGCGCACCGGGCTCGTCGGCGAACGGGCAGGCCACGAAGGTGCCCGCGGTCAGCCCCGGCCGATGGTGGTACCCCTGCGCCAGCTGCGGCCCGGCCAGGTACAGCTCGCCCGCGACCCCGATCGGCGCGGGCCGCAGCCGGTCGTCCAGCACGTGCACGTCGGAGTTCCACTCCGGCTGCCCGATGAGCGCCGAGCGGAACCACTCCGGCCGGGCCAGCGCGCCCGCGAAGTCCTCGTGCATGATGTCCATCGACGCCTCGGTGGGGCCGTACAGCCCCAGCACCCGGCCGCCGAAGACCCGGCTCGCCTCGGCCACCAGCGTCGGCGGCACCGCCTCGCCGCCCAGATACACGAAGCGCATGGAGGCCAGCCGCGCCGGGTCCGGCCCGCTGTCCAGGAAGGCCCGGACCACGCTCGGCACCAGCGAGATCTGCGTGATCGCGTGCCGGTCGATGATCCCCGCCAACGCCTCCACATCGGCCTGCCACCAGTCCGGCGGCGGCAGCACCGTCGCCGACCCGGTGCAGAGCGCGTTGACCAGCTCGAAGACCGAGACGTCGAAGCCGATCGGGGCCTTCTGCAGAATCCGCTCCGCCTCGAAGCCGAGGAAGTCGCGCATCCACTGCACGTGGTTCACCACGCCGCGGTGCGGGGTCACCACGCCCTTGGGGCGCCCGGTGGTGCCGGAGGTGTAGAGCAGGTAGGAGGCGTCCAGCGGGTGAATGGGCCGGTCCAGCTCGGCCGGGGTGAGCGGCGCGGTGTCCAGCTCGGCGAGCCGGGCCGCGACCGCCGGGTCGGCGACGTCGAGCACCGGCACCGCGCCCGCCGCGACGGCCTGCGGCGCGGAGCGCACCAGCAGCGCCGGTTCGGCATCGGCCAGCATGTAGGCGATGCGGTCGGCCGGGTAGCCGGGGTCGACCGGCACGTAGACCGCGCCGGTGCGCAGGATCGCCGCGAAGATCACCGGCAGCCGCTCGCTGCGCTCGGCGAACACCCCGACCCGATCACCCGCACCGACCCCGCGCTCCCGCAGCAGCCGGGCGAAGGCGTTCACCTCGGCATCGAACTCGGCGTAGCTCAGCTCGATCTCGCCGAACACCACCGCGATCCGCTCCGGGTACGCCAGCGCGGAGGCGCGGATCATGGCGTCCACGGTCTCCGCCGCGATCGGCACCCGCCGCGAGCGCGACCACTCCGCCAGCGCTGCCCGATCGCTCGGGGCGAGCGTGAGCAGCGCGTCCAGCGGGGTGCGGGCGGCGGCGTGCGCCAGCGTGTGGTCGAGGTACTCGTGCAGCCTGCCGATGGTGGCTTCGTCGAAGAGGTCCGTGCGGTAGGTGATCTGCACATCCACCCGGTCCGGGTGCATGAACGCCTCCACCGCGACGGGCAGCAGCGAGGCGCCGTGGTCGGCCAGCTCCCAGCTGGTCCGCACGCCGGGCAGCCGCGGGCCGTCGATGCGCTGGTGCAGGAAGAGCACCATGGTGTCGAAGAGCTTGGAGCCGACATTGCCGGTGGCGCGGTTCACCGCGCGGACGATCTCCTCCTGCGGGAACTGCTTGTGCCGGAACGCCTCGGTGGTCACCGTGCGCACCTGCGCGACGAGATCGCCGAAGTCCCGGCCGCTCTCGATGTCGCGGATCCGCAGCGGCAGCATATTGCTGAGGTTGCCGATCAGCGCGTCCATCCCGGATTCCTCGCGGTTGGCCACGGTGGTGCCGATCACCAGGTCCGGCTGCCCGGTGAGCTGCCGCAGCGCCACCGCGTAGGCGGCGAGGAACACCTGGAAGGGGGTCGCCTTGAGCTCGGCGCTCAGCGCGCGCAGTGCGGTATCGGCGGCGGTGCCGAGCGAGCGGTCGAGCCGGGCGCCGGTTTCGGTGACGGTGACCGGCCGCCGGTCGTGCGGCAGCGCCAGCTCGGGCACCTCGCCGTCGAAGCGGCTCGCCCAGAACTCGGCCGCCGCCTCGTGCGCGCCGTCGCGGAACCGCTCCTGCTCCCACTCCGCGAAGTCGGCCACCTGCAGCCGCAGCGGCTCGACGGTGATGCCGCCGGTCCGCGCCTGCGCGTAGTACCGCTCGACGTCGGCGGAGAGCGCGGGCAGCGTCATGCCGTCCCAGGCGATGTGCTGGATCACCAGCACCACCACCAGGGTGCTCGCGTCCAGCCGGACGAAGCGCAGCCGCAGCGAGGACTCCGCGCCGAGGTCGAAGGTGTCGTGCGCCTCGGCCGCCACCGCCGCGGCCAGCCTGCGCTCGGCCTCGGCGCGGTCGAGGCCGGAGTGGTCCTCGATCAGCACCCGGGGCGGCAGCACGGCGTGAATGCGCTGGTAGGGCTCGCCCTGCTCGTCGTTGTGGTAGGTGGTGCGGAGCACCTCGTGCCGCTCCGGCAGCGCCAGGAAGGCGGCGCGCAGCGCGGCGTCGTCCACCGCACCGGCGAAGGTGAGCGCCAGGCACAGGTTGTAGGCGGTGCTCTCCGGGGCGATCTGCTGGTGCGCCCAGACATAGCGCTGCCCGAAGGAGAGCGCGGCGCGCTCGGGGTCGCGGCGCTTGCCGGGGCCGGTGCCGGTGTCGAGCCCGGCCGCGGCCAGCCGGGCCTGCATGGCCGCTTGCAGGTCGTCCAGTGACTTCATCGGATTCACACCACACTCGCGGGATCGGGAAGGCTCACCTCGGCGAGCTCGAGCAGAATCGTCGCGACCTGGGCGAGCCGCCCCGGCTGCGGCTCGGCGTCGAGCAGCCCGCGCGCGATCCGCCGCACCGTGCGGCTCTCCAGCACCCCGCTCACGCCGAAGCCGTCCACCGCGAGCAGCCCGCGCACCTTGGCGGTGAGCGTGGTGGCGAGGATGGAGTCGCCGCCGACGTCGAAGAAGTCGGTCTCCACCCCGATCCGCTCCAGTCCGAGCACCTGCGCGGTAATGTAGGCCAGTGCCGCCTCCACCTCGTCGGCGGGGGGCACGAAGGCGGTGGCGGCCGCCAGGTCGCCCGCGACCAGCAGGCGGCGGATGGCGGCGCGGTCGAGCTTGCCGTTCGGCGTCAGCGGGATCTCGGCGAGCACCTGCACGTGCTCGGGGATCATGTAGCCGGGGAGCTGGTCGCGCAGCTTCGCCGGATCGATGGCGGCGGAGCCGTCCGCGGTCACCGCGGCGACCAGGCGGCCGGAGTCGGTGACCAGCGCCACCGCCTCGCCCGCGCCGGGCAGCCCGGCCAGCGCCGACTCCACCTCGCCGAGCTCCACCCGGTAGCCGCGGATCTTCACCTGGTGATCGGCGCGGCCGAGGAAGTCGACGGTGCCGTCGGGCAGGTATCTGGCCAGGTCGCCGGTGCGGTACCAGCGCTGCCCCCCGTGCTCGACGAAGCGGTCCGCGGTGCGCTCGGCATCGCCGCGGTACCCGTCGGCCACGCTCGCGCCGCCGATCCACAGCTCGCCCGGCACCAGATCCGGGCAGTCCTCGCCGCGCTGGTTCACCACGCGCAGTGCGACATTCGCGAGCGGGGTGCCGTACGGCACGCTGTCCCAGTGCGCCGGGAAGTCGTCGGTGACCTCGCAGACGGTGGAGTGGATGGCGGTCTCGGTGGTGCCGCCGAGGCCGACGAAGCGCAGCCCGGGGACGGCCGCGCGGAAGCGGTCGGCCAGCCGGGTGCGGACCCGGTCGCCGCCGGTGAGCACCAGGCGGATCGAGCGCAGCTGCGCCGGGGTGGCGACATCGGCGAGCATCTGCAGCAGCCCGGGGGCGGCGTTCACCACGGAGACCTCGGCCTCCGCGATCAGCGCCGCCCAGGCCTGGGCGTCGCGCTCGGTCGCCCCGGCCACGCAGGCAAGGGCGCCGCCGATGCTCAGCGGGGCGAAGATGTCGTAGACCGAGAGGTCGAAGTTCAGGGCGGAGAGGCCGATGTGGCGGTCGCCCGCGCCGATGCCGAAGCGGCGGGCGATGGCGTCGACGGTGTTCGCGGCCGCGCGGTGGGCGACCTCGACGCCCTTCGGCTCACCGGTCGAGCCGGAGGTGAAGAGGACGTACGCGGTGCTGTCCGGGGTGGCCGGGAGCGGGGCGTCCAAGGCGGGGCCGCTCAGCGCCGTCATGAGATCGATGGCGGTAATCTCCGCGGGCAGCGCGATGCCGGTGGCCGGATTCCCATCCCGCGCCGGGACGGTGCCGAGCTGCGCGGCGGTGGAGTGCTCGGCGCCCTGCCCCGCCGGGCTGTCGACCAGCACCACGCGGACATCCGCGCGGGTGAGGATGCGGTCGCGGCGGGCGGCGGGCTGGTCGGTTCCGATGGGCAGATAGGCCGCGCCGGCGGCGAGCACACCGAGCACGGCCGGAATCTGCCGGTGGCCCTTGGGCACGAGCACCGCGACGGTGTCGCCTGCCCGCACCCCGGCGGCGGTCAGCGCCCGCGCGACGGCGAGCGCCTGGCCGGCCAGCTCGCCGTAGCTCGTGGCGAGCCCGCCCGCGCGGAGCAGCGCGGTCCGCTCCGGATGCCGCTGCGCGAGCTCGAAGAAGGCGTGGTGCAGCGTGCGCTCCCCGAGCTCCTCGGCGGTGTCGTTCACCGCCCGCCGCACGGCCGCCTGCGCCGCCGGCAGCGGGATCGCGAGCGGCGCCGACCAGTCCGCGCCGGGCGCGGCGAGCGCCTCCAGAATCCGCAGGAACTCGGCGAACATGGTCTCCGCGACGCCGTCGGGGAGTGCGTCCCTGCGCAGGTCCCAGTTCACCAGCAGCCCGCCGTCCAGCTCCGCCACCTGGGCGTCCAGATCCACCTGCGGGCCCTGCGAGATGATCCACACCGGCGTGCCGAAGACCCGGGTGACCCGCTCCGAGAACAGCTCCCCGAGGTCGAGCCCCGAGGTGAAGACCACCGACGGCGTCACCGGCGCGCCGCGCAGCCTGCCCAGGTCGCGCAGCACGTCCAGCCCCTCGTACTCGGCGTGCGCCGCGCAGGTGTGCAGTTCGCGCTGCACCCGGCGGGCCCGGTCGAGCACCGGCTCCACCCGGGAGGCGTCGATCTCGACCAGCACCGAGTTGGTGAAATCGCCGACCACCGCGTCGATGTCGTCGTGCAGCTGCTCGCGGGCGAAGAGCGGGACGTTGAGCAGGAAGCGCTGCCGGGCCGACCAGCGCGCGATCACCTCGCCGAAGACGGTGGCGAGGGTGACCGCCGTGGTGACGCCGTTGCCGTGCGCGTTGGCATGCAGGCCAGCCCTGGCGGCGGCGTCGAACCAGTGGTGCAGCCGGACGCTGCGGGCGGGGTCGCGCCGCTCGTTCTCCGGCAGCACCGGGAGGGCGGGGATGTCGGGGAGGTCGGGGAGCCGCTCGGCCCACCAGGCGCGGTCCGCCTCGGTATCGGCTGCGGTGCGCTCCTTCTCGGCCAGGTAGTCGCGGAAGGTGATGCCGAGCGGCGGCAGGGCGTCGTCGTCGGCGTCGTAGAGGGTGGCGAGGTCGTCGAGGACCCGGCGGTAGCTCTGCGCGTCGCCCGCCAGCATGTCGATATCCAGGTGCAGGCGGTGTTCGCCCTCCGGCAGCAGGGTGAGCGCGATATCGATGACCTGGCCTGCGGCCACGTCCATACGCTGGTGGCTCTTCTCGCCGCGCATCCGCTCCAGCTCGGCCTCGATGCGCTCGGCGGGCTCGGTGCGCAGGTCGCGCGCGGCGAAGACCGGGGTCAGCGGCTCGGGCAGGATGCGCTGGGTGCCCGCGTCCAGGAACTGGGCGCGCAGCATCTCGTGCCTGCGCACCAGTCGCGCGACGGCGCGGCGCAGGCGCTCCGGATCGGCACCCGCGCCGTCGAACTCGACGAACAGGTGTGCGGCGACGCCGCCGAGCGCCTGGTCACCGCGCCTGCCCATCCAGTACGCGTGCTGCATGGTGGCGAGGGGGAATTCGGGCGAGGGGTCGGCCTGGCCCGCGCTGTCCGCGCTCGCGGAGGAATTGACGGCCCCGCTACCGGTGGAACCCGCCCCAGCGGCGGTGCCCGCGCCGGTGGCGGTCGCGGAACCCGCGGCAGCCGAGTCCACGGGGGCCCCTGCGGCGAGCAGTTCTGCCCAGGCGTCGATCGTCGGCTCGAGGGCGAGCGCGGAGCTTCGGATGTCGTACCCCCGCCTGCGCCACCCGGCCGCCAGCCGCATGAGCTGCATGGAGTGCATGCCGAGGCTCACCAGATCGTCGTCGAAGCCGACTGCCTCCGGCGCGATACCGAGATCCGCCGCCACGATGTCGCGCAGTTCCACCTTGCCGAGCATCCGACTCCTTAACCCGAAACAGCCGCCCCACATCGCACCCAGCGGTCTAATTTGACTGCTATGTCCGATTTGGTGTAGGCTAGGCTTGCCTAACTTTTCCAATGCTAACTCATGCGCGGGTTCACCGGGCCCGCGCGTCCACCGCGCGCACGGCGGTGGGCTCCGCCGCGCGCGACCGGCGGGCCGGGCAGCGGGGTCGCGTATCCCCCCTGCCCGGCCGCTGCCTCACTCCGCGAGCGCGGAGACCACCTCGCGCCAGCGCGCCGGGTAGGCGGCGGCGACGTCGGGGCTCAGCACCGCGCCGTTGAAATCGAACTGCCCCACCAGAACCGGCGCACCGGCCCGCCGCACCACCACCGTCGTGATGTCGACGGTGAAGCGCAGCGGCAGCGCGGGGTGCTGAGCAACGCCGAACTCGGCGGTGAACTCCGCCATCGGCACCGGGGCCCACGGCCCTGCGCCCGGCGTGAGCAGGTCGAAGCGGCCGAGGTGGTTCAGCCGCAGCTGCCCGCGCACGGCCGTCGAGCGCTCGCCGAGCGCGGGCCGCCCCGCCGCGGGGGCCCACTCCGCGACCACCGCGCCTGGCACGGTCACCGTCTCCTCGACGGTGAACCAGCCGACCCGCCTGCTGTCGTCGTCTTCCGGCCGCCCGTGCGATTCCCGGGTGATCGCCACCCGCCCTTCCGCGTCGGCGAGCCCGTCGAAGGCGCGGGCGCAGGCCACGATCAGCAGCTCCTCCAGCGGGAGTTCGCCCGTCGCGCACCGGGCGAGCAAGGCCGCCGTGCGCTCCGGATCGAGCTCGGCCAGGTGCTGGTGCGCGTCCGCGGCCCGGTCGGTCGCCGGATCGGTGAGCCGCCCGGCGAGCGGCGTCCCCAGCACCGGAAGCGGTTCGCCCGCAGCGGCGATCGGCGCCTCGGCCCGGGCGAACTCGACCAGCGGGGCGCGCCCGCCTGCCAGCCCGCGCAGGTCGTCGGCGAGGACGAGCCAGGACACCACGTCCACCGCCAGGTGGTGGATGGAGAGCAGCAGCCGCGGCTCCGGACCGGTGAGCACGGTGGCGGCGACCATCCGCCCCGCCGCCGGGTCGAGCCGGTCGACGGTGGCGGCGAGCAGCTCGCGCGGCGGCGCCGAGCCGGGCGCGGCGGTGGCGACCTCCACCCGGAACTCCTCCGGCGCCAGCACGATCAGCGCGGGGACGCCGTCGGCCGTGCCGAGCCGGGAGCGCAGCGCCGGGTGCGCCGTCGCCAGCGCGCCGAGCACCGCCGCGACCTCGGCCGGGCCGGTCTCCGGCGGGAGCGTCAGCAGCTGGCTCTGGGTCAGGTGCTCGTACCCGCCATGGCCGATGATCTCGAGGGCAAGCGCGGTCAGCGGGAGCACCGCACCGGCCGCCGGCACCTCGCCGCCGGTATCGGGCTCCCCGGCGCCGTCCAGCAGCGCGGCGAGCTCGCGCAGGTCGGCCGCGCCGAGCACATCCCGTGCCGCGACCCGGTAGCCCGCGCCGCGCAGCCGGGAGACCAGGGCGATCACGCCGATGCTGTCGATGCCCAGATCGACCGGGCTGTCCAGTATTCCGGCGCTGCCCGCGTTCATCTCCGCGAGCACGCCGAGCAGCGCGCGCTCGGTCTCGGTGCCGGGTTCGGCCGCGGCGCCGGTCGCCACCGGGGCGGTGAGCAGCGCGGTCGCGGCGTGCGTGTCGAGCTTGTCGTTGCGGTTCAGCGGGATCTCGGCCACGTGCACGATGCGGGTGGGCACCAGGAACTGCGGGAGCCTGCGGGCGGCGGCCGCGCGAATCGCGGTGGCGGGGCGGTCGCTGACCACGAGCGCGCCGAGCCGGGTGCGGCCGCCCGCGGTGAAGGCGAGGGCGGCGGCGTGCCGCACGCCGGGGATCTCGCGCAGGACGACGGTGGCCTCGTCCGGCTCGACCCGGTAGCCGTTGATCTTCACCTGGCTGTCGATGCGGCCCTCGTAGACCACGGTGCCCGCGCCGGTGCGGCGCACCAGATCGCCGGTGCGGTAGCGCCTTCCGGCCGGGCCCGCCACGAAGGTGACCGCGGTCTGCCCCCGGCGGTGCAGGTAGCCCTCGGCCAGCTGGGCACCGGAGAGGTACAGCTCGCCCTGACCGCCGGGTGGCACGGGGCGCAGGCGGTGGTCGAGTACCTCGGCGGTCATTCCGCCGAAGGTGTGGCCGATGGTCGGGGCCTCGTGCTCGTGCACATCGGCCATGAGCGCCTCGACCGTGGTCTCGGTGGGGCCGTAGAAGTTGATGACGCGGGTGCCGGCGAGGCCGCGCAGGCGGTTCCAGGTGTCCTGGGAGATGGCCTCGCCGCCGAGCGCGAGCACCCGCAGCCGGCAGTGTTCGCGGCCGTCGCGGGTGGTGAAGAGCCCCGCCGCGATCAGGCGGTTCAGCATGGACGGCGAGGTGTCGAAGATATCGATGCCGCGCGTGGCGATGGCCGCGACGATGCGCTCGGCGTCGGTGCGCTCGCCGTCGCCGAGCAGCACGACGGCGTGGCCGGAGAGCAGGGCGATGCTCGGCTGCCAGGCGGCGTCGAAGCCGGTGGACCAGCCGTGGCCGACGCGCAGCGGGCGGCCCGCCGCCGCGCTCTCCGGGGCGAATATGCGGCGTTCGTGGTTGCCCCAGTGGTTGAGGAGGGCGCGGTGCGGGACCGCGACGCCCTTGGGGCGGCCGGTGGTGCCGGAGGTGAAGACGACGTAGAAGGGGTTCTCCGCCGGAATCGGCGGGAACCCGTCGCCCGTGGCGGGGGCGGTGCTGCCCGCAGCAGCGGAAGTGCCGCCGGAGGATGCCGGTGGGGCTCCGGCGGGGAGTTCGCGCAGGTCGCCCGCGTTGTCGGGGACGAGGTGGGTGAGCCCGGCCTCGGCGAGCACACCGGCGAGGGCGGCGTCGGCGAGGACGAGGCGGGCGCCGGAGGTCTCGGCGATGTAGGCGAGGCGGTCCGGCGGGGTGGCTGGGTCGACGTGCACGCAGGTGGCGCCGGTGAGGCCGATGGCGAAGGGGGCGTGCAGGACCCGGCGATCGCGGGGCAGCGCGACCGCGACGGCGCTGCCCGGCCCGGCCCCGCGCGCGGCGAGCCCGCGGGCCAGCACCAGGACGGCGGCGGCGAACTCGGCGTACGAGTGCTCCCCGACCTCGTCCACCACCGCGACGCGCTCCCCGAACCGCTCGGCGGTCGCCAGCAACGTGTGCGGCACATCCCCCGGCACCGCGACCGCGTCCGGCGCGGCCAGCGCCGTGGGCTCCCGGTCGAGCAGCACGGCGACGTCGGCGGCGCGCGCGGCGCCGGTGATCCGCTCCAGCACCGCGAGCACCCGCTCCGCGAGGGCGTCCGGCTCGAAGCGCCGCACCAGATCCGGCCGGATCTCCACCCGGTTGATCAGCGACCCCCGCTCCAGCACCGGAACAACCGCGATCGGGTAGTGGCTCGGCGAGTCGATGCGCCGCGGCACCAGCGAGGCGCCGTCACCGAGCGGCATGCGCGCGGTGATATCCCCCATCGGCGTGTTCTCGAAGACCAGCAGGGTGTCGAAGAGCTGCCCGGCCCCGGCCCGCTTGGTGATCTCCGCGATGCCGAGGTACTCGTGCGCCCGCAGCCGCGCGACCTCCTTCTGCAGCTCGGCGCCGATCGCGGCGGGCGCCCGATCGTCCAGCCGGACCCGCACCGGAATCGTGGTGACCAGCGCCCCGACCAGCCGATCGGCATTCGGCAGCGAGCCGTCCCGGCCCGAGGTGGTCTGCCCGAACACCACGTCGTCGCGCCCGGTGAGCGCGGCGAGCACCCGCGCCCAGGCCAGCTGCAGCACGGTGTTCAGCGTGAGCCCGTGCGCCCGCGCCCAGCCGGTGACGGCGGCGGTGCGCTCCGGCGACAGCCTGGCCTCGCCGAGCACCGGGATATCGGCGGGCGCGGGCCCGGCGATCATGGGCATGGGCGCCAGCCCGGCCAGCGCCTCGGCCCAGGCCCGGCCCGACGCCTCGGTATCGCGGCCGGCCAGCCAGGCCGCGTGCTCGCGCAGCGGCGGGGCGGGCGGCAGCGCGGCGCCCTCGCCGCGGTGCAGCGCGAGCAGATCGGCGAAGATCAGCGGAATGGACCAGCCGTCCACCACGATGTGGTGCGCGGTGCAGACCAGCTCGTACTCCTGCTCGCCGACCCGCGCCGCGACCACCCGGAAGAGCGGCCCGGCATCCAGGTCGATCCTGGTCCGCCCCTCGTCGAGATAGAGCCGCCCGGCGGCGGCCGCCGGGTCCGGCTCGGCGCGCAGATCCACCTCGCGCCAGCCGATCCGGCCGGTGGCGGTGATCACCAGCACCGGGTGCGGCAGCCCGTCGGTGACGACCGCGCCGCCCAGGTGCGGATACCGCTCCAGCACCTGGTCGAAGGCCTTGCGCAGGCTCCCGAGATCGGCGAGGCCGTCCACCCGCACCGCGAAGGTCACCAGGTAGGGGTCGACCTCGCCGGAGGTCGCGCTCACCGAGTACAGCCCGCGCTGCAGCGGCGAGAGCGCGACGACGTCGAGGATGGCCGTGCTCACGCGCCGAACTTCGCGCCGAGCGCGGCCAGCACCGCCGGGTCGAGCCCGGAGGCGCTGAGCGGCGCGGCGGCGGGCTGCGGCTCCGGTGCCGCCTCGGCGGCCGGCTCCAGCTGCTCGGCGAGCTCGCGCACCGCCGGGAAGCCGAACACGGTCTGCACCTCCAGCGCGTACCCCTGCTCGGCCAGCACGGTGACCAGCCGCAGCGCGGCGATGGAGTCGCCGCCGAGCGAGAAGAAGGTGTCCTCGCGGCCGACCTCGTCGTCCTCGTCCAGCTCCAGCACGGTGCGGATGGCGGCGGCGAGGGTGTGCTCGGCCTCGGTCTGCGGCGGGCCGCCGAGGCCGGGGCCGAGCTCGCCCGCGGTGCCGGCGGGCGGCTGGAACAGGGTGATGCCGCCGCTCGCGTCGACGTCCACGCCGTCCCGTCCCGGGACGCCCGCTTCGGAGCCGCGGCCGTCGGCCCAGGCCAGGGCGCGGCGCTCGAGGTCGGCGACGAACTCGGGCAGCGCGGCGGGCGCGGCGGGCGAATCGACGGTCACCAGCGCGCCGTCGTCGTCCAGCCGGACGTCGACCAGCAGGTCGACGCCGTGCGGGCGGGCGAGCCGCCGGTCGATCTCGCGCGCGGTGTACCCGGCCCCGCTGTGCGCGACGGCACTGCCGGACCGCACCACCAGCGCGGCCTGGAAGAGCGCGCCGCCGGAGACCGCGGCGGCGCCGCGCAGCCGATGGGTGAGGAACTCGATGCGGGTCGAGCCGTGCGCCCGCGCGGCGGAGAGCACCTCGGCGGCGTCGAGCACGGCCTGCCGCGGCGCCGTGGCGCCTGCGAGGCCGCGCAGCACCAGGTAGTTGCCGAAGCTGCCGATGGTCCGCGCGGTGGCCTCGTCCCTGGCCGGGTCGAGCAGCCCGACGACCGGATCGGCGCCGAGCCCGGAGGTGCTCAGCGCACCGGCCAGCAGCGCCGCGAAGGCGGCCGCCGGGTCCTGCCCCGCGGTGAGATCGGCCAGCGCCTCCGGCGCGATCCGGAAGCCGTGCCGCGCGGCCGCGCCCGGCTCGACCGGCACCGCGCGCTCCGGCAGCGCGCCGAGCCGCTCCAGCCAGTACCCGGCGTCGGCGTCCGTCGCCGGATCCACGGCCATCCCCTTGACCAGCGCCGGAACCGCCGCGCGGAAGCTGGAGCCGGTGACCTCGCCGGTGTCGAGCGCGGCGAAGAACTCCTCGGCGAGCAGCTCCAGCGAGACATCGTCGGCGGCCACCGGGTGCACCGTGAAGGCCAGCACCGCGCGCTCGCCGGTGCGCTGCAGCGTGACCCGCACCGGGTGCTCGCGGACCAGGTCGAACACGTGCCCCGCATCCGGCTCGCCGAGCTCGAGCACCGAGCCGGGCAGCTCATCGGCCCGCTGGTAGGGCACCCGGCGATCGTCGGGGAAGACGCTGCGCAGGATCTCGTGCCCGGTCAGCACCGCGGTCACCGCGCGGCGCACCGCGTCGGTACCGAGCTCGCCGCTGATCTCGAGGGCGAGGAAGAGATTCGCCGCGGGGCTGCGGCGCAGCCGCTCCGGGAGGAGCGCGGCCTGCTGGGCGGGGGCGAGCGGCACCGGGCGCGCGGACCTGCCCGCGGCGCCCGCGCCGTTCCGGCCGGTGGAGTCCTGCACGAGCGAGTCTGGCATCGCGATCCTTCCGCGCCGCGGCGAATCGACGACCGCCCGGCTTCCATCCGAACAACCGATCGCCTGTCCGAGGGACCGAGCGACCAAAGTTAGCCTATCCTAACGAAATCGCCCGGTCCGCACCAACCGCCCCGGCTACTTGTTCAGCGCCTCGAAGGTCGGGGCCAGCTTGTCCAGCACATACCGGGTGTTCAGCGGGGTGGGGGTGTTCAGCGCGCTGATCGTCATGACATCGATGAAGGCGATGCCGCCGGACTTCACCGCGGGCAGCTCGGCATAGCCGGGCAGCTGCTTGAACTTCTCCTCGAAGGCGGGCATCGCGCCGCAGACCAGCATGTCGGAGGTCAGGTCGCCCAGCCGCTCCGGCGAGAGCGCCAGCCTGCCGCCCGCGGGGGCCTCGGCCGCGATCTGCTGCGGGATGCTCATGCCGAGCCGCTCGAACAGCGCCGCCGAGCCGTCCTTCGGGTCGGCCAGCACCATGAGCTGCGCCGGACCGGTGAGCATGCAGGTCAGGAAGGTCTTGCCGCGCAGCCCGGGGTACTTCGCCGCGAACTCGTCGACCTTGGCGTCGACGCCGTCGACGATGCCCTCGGCGTCGTCCTCCCGGCCCAGGATCCTGCCGAGCGCGGTCACCTGGTCGACCCAGTTGTCCACCTGGGCATTCGGGGTCACCGCGCCGATGGTCGGGGCCAGCTTGCCGAGCTTGTCGTACATGGCCTGGTCCACCAGGTAGCTGGGCACCAGGATGAGATCCGGCTCCAGCCCGGCGATCTGCTCGGCGATATCGCCGCCCGCGTTGAGCACGGTGGCCTGGCTCAGCGAGTCCGGCTCCCACGGCACCTTGGTCTTGGCGCCGATGGAGATGTTGTCGGCGTAGCCGACCGGGGTGATCCCGAAGGCCTGGGTGGCGTCGAGCCACTGGTTACCCAGCGTGACGATGCGCTCCGGGGTGCCCTCGACCACGGTCTCGCCGTAGTTGTGGGTGATCGTCACCGCGCCGTCGCCCCCTGCGGAGCCGCCCGAGTCGCCACAGGCGACCACGCCGAGCGCGACCCCGAGTGCGAGCAGCGCGAGGCCGAGCCGGGCGGCGGGGCCGCGTCTCCTCGTTGTCGACGGCATGGGTCAGCTCCTCGTATCGAATGGTCGGTTCACCAAGGTTAGGCTAAGCGAATTTGAGCCAGCCGTCGACGGTCCAGTGCGCGGTGTCGCCGGTGCGGTAGCGCCGCTCCCCCGGCTGCAGCGGGTCGTCCTCGACGCGCTGATCCACGCCGAGCGCGACGCCGCCGACGTAGACCGTCCCCGGAACGCCGGGCGCGCACGGCCGCCCGGCCGGATCGAGCACGTACACCCTCGCTCCCGGGATCGGGCGCACCCGCCCGCTGCCGTCCACCGGACCGCGCGCCACCGCGCCCACCGTCACCGCGGGCGCGTACCCGGCCGTCCCCGCGGCCCGTGCCGGGAAATCGGCCGGGGTGTCGAAGGCGATGCGCGCGCACTCGGATTCGCTCGGCCCGCCCTCGCCCCAGAGGTCCCAGCGGCGCACCTCGGCCCAGCGGTTCGGGCCGTCGCGCAGCGCGCCGTCCCGGCCGAGCACCGTGCCGGCCGCGGCGACCACGTGCGTCACCCGCTCGGCGTCGAGGAAGGCGGCGGCGCGGCGGGGTTCGGCGACCACCACCGTGGCGCCGTCCACCAGCCCGGCCAGCACCTCGACCAGCACCGCGACCGTCGGCGCCGGCGCGACCACCAGCCGCACGTCGACCGCGCCGCGGGCCCGGTCGGTGCTGCCCGGCGCGCAGTCGGTGACCACGGCGCGGCGATCCGCCACCGCCGCCGCCACCGCCGCGGGCGGCACCACGATCCGCGCGCCGCCGGTGCACCCGGCCGCCAGCGTGATCGGGGTGCCTGCCTGTGCGGCGGCGTCGAAGGCGACCAGCAGGTGCACGATGTCGGCGGCCGCGGTGCCGGTGGCAGGCACCGCGGGGGCCGCGTCCTTCAGCTCGTCGACGCGCCGGAAAAGCGTCTGGTAGTCCAGGGTTTCGCCGGCGCAGCGCAGGGCCGGGCGCTGCCCGGGGAACATCCGGCCGCGCCACAGCAGCCCCGCCGCGGCCGGGCCGGACGGCGGCTCCACCCCGGCGGACCACTCGCGCAGCACCCGCTCGCGCTCCTCGCCGGTGCCGACCCCGAGCCCGCTCAGCGGGCGGTCGGGGGTGTCGGCGAAGGCGGTGAGCAGGCGGCGCACCCTGGTGGCGAAGAGCTCGGCCGAGGCCGGGCGGAAGAGGCTCGCGCGCACGGTGATCGCGGCGTCGAAGCCCCCGTCCTGGGCGCAGTGGAAGGCGAAGCCGATATCGCGCAGGGCGGGGTCGCCGGGGAGCGGGAGCACCGCGGTGGCGATCTCCTCGTCGAACCGCGCCTCGGCGGACCAGTCCTGTTCGCGGAAATCCAGGGTGGCGGTGAAGGTCTCGGCGGCGCCGGGGACGCACTCCAGCGGGACGTCCTGGTTGCCGTAGGCGGCGAGCGCGGTCGCCCTGGAACGATCGAGGACCGCGCGCGGGGTCGGGTCGCCGCTGAGGTCGGTGCGCAGAACCAGGGTGTTCGCCACCGGGCCGACCAGATCGGCGAGCGCAGGGTCGGTGCGGCCCGCGATGGCGGCGCCGAGCGCGATATCGGTGCCCGCGCCGTGCTGGTGCAGCAGCACCGCCACCGCGGCCTGGTACAGCATGAACTCGGAGGCGCCCGCTTTCTCGGCCAGTGCGCGCAAGCGGCCGCGCAGGACCGGGTGCACGGCGAATCGGGCCGTGTGCGAATCGGTTTCGCCCGGATCGCGGCTACCGCGCGGCTCGGAGCATGCCTGCTCACGGCGCGGCAGGTCGGTGGCGAGCCGGGCCGGGCCGGGCAGCCCCGCCAGCGCGGTGCGCCAGTACTCCGCCTGGGCGTGCAGCTGGGACGCGGCGGCGCGCTGCCAGAGGGCGTAGTCGGTGAAGCTCAGCTCCGGCAGCGGGCGGTGCGCGGTATCGCCGCGCAGGCGGGCGCGGTAGGCGGGGGCCAGGTCGCGCAGCACCGTGCGGAAGGACCAGTGGTCGGCGACCAGGTGGTGTGCGGTCAGCACCAGCACGTGGGTCTGGGCATTCGTGGTCAGCAGTACCGGCCGGATGCCGGGGCCCGACACCGGGTCGGGGACCGTGGTCGCGGCCTCGGCCAGCGCGGCGTTCAGCTCGGCCGAGCCGACGGCGCGCACCGGGATCTCGATCTCCTCGGCAGGCACCCGCTGCGGCAGCGGGATTCCGTCCGGCCCCGGCGTGAATCGGGTACGCAGGATCTCGTGCCTGGTCAGGGTATCCCGGACCGCCCCGAGCAGCGCCGCCCGATCCAACTGCCCCTCGAAGCGCACCGCGAAGGGGACCGCGCAGCGCGGGTCGACGCGCGACTGCGCGGCGTTCCACCGCACCTCCTGCGCGACGGAGAGCGGAATCCGCTCCGGCCTGCGCACCTGCCTGGTCGGCGCGGGCAGCGCGGATGCGGTGAGCGGCGCCGCCTCGATGGCGGCGGCGAGCCCGGCCACGGTCGGCGTGTCGAAGGGCGCCCGCACGTCGACCGCGACGCCGAACTCCGCGCGGATCAGCGCCACCAACCGCCCGGCGAGCAGGGAGTGCCCGCCCAGCTCGAAGAAGGAGTCGTCGGCCCCGACCCGCTCGGCGCCGAAGATCTCGGCGAAGAGCGCCGCCAGCCGGATCTCGGTGCCGGTGGCCGGTTCCCGGGAGGCAGGCGAACGCACCGGCGCGGGCGCGGGCAGCGCACCCCGGTCCAGTTTGCCGTGCTCGGTGAGCGGAAGCCGCTCCAGCACGGTGAAGCTGCTCGGCAGCATGTACTCCGGCAGGCTCATGGCCGCGCGGGCCCGCACCTGCTCCGGGTCGAGCACCAGCCCGTTGCCGGCGGGCACCAGGTAGGCGGCGAGCGTGGTGCCGCGCGCCGGATCGTGCACCGCGACGACGGCGCAGTGCCCCACCGCCGGGTGCGCCGCGATCGCGGCCTGCACCTCGCCCAGCTCGATCCGGTGCCCGCGCACCTTCACCTGGTCGTCGGCGCGGCCGACGAACTCGATCTCCCCGGCGAGGTTGCGCCGGGCCAGGTCGCCGGTCCGGTAGAGCCGCCCACCGGCCAGGAACGGGTCGGCGACGAAGCGCTCCGCCGCCAGCCCGGCCCGGTTCAGGTACCCGCGCGCCAGCTGCGCCCCGCCCAGGTAGATCTCGCCGACCACCCCGGCGGGCACCGGCTGCAACCGGTCGTCGAGCAGGTGCACGTGCACGTTCCGGTTCGGCACCCCGATCGGCACGATCCCGGCACCCTGCGGCCCGGCCACCACCTGGTGGGTCGCGCAGACCACGGCCTCGGTGGGGCCGTAGTGGTTGCGCAGCTCCGCGTCGAAGACCGCGGCGAACCGGTCGGCGACCTCGCCGAGCAGCGCCTCACCGCCCACCGGGACCCGGCGCAGCGCCCGCCAGTCGCTCACCTCGGGCAGCAGCAGCAGGGTGCTCAGCGTCGAGGGGACCATGTGCAGCACGGTCACCCGGCAGCGCGCGATGAGCTCGGCGGTGTAGGAGAGGTCGCGCAGCGCCTCCGGCTCCGGCACCACCAGGCAGGCGCCGACGGTGAAGGTCACGAAGATATCGAGCAGCGAGGCGTCGAAGCCGATCGAGGAGGATTGCAGCAGCCGGTCGTCGGCGGTCATCCCCCACTCCGCGCAGAAGCCGTCCAGGTGCTCCGCGATCGCCGCGTGCGCGACCGGGACACCCTTCGGCTGCCCGGTGGAGCCCGAGGTGTAGATGACGTAGGCCAGGTTCGCCGGGCGCAGCGGGCGCGCCCGGTCGGCGTCGGTGAGCGGCTCGGCGGGCAGCGCGGCGGCGGCCCGCTCGGCCGCGGCCAGCGACTCCGGGTCGAGCACCAGCCGCGGCGCGGCGTCGGCCAGCACGTAGTCGATCCTGGCCCGCGGGTACGAGGGGTCGATGGGCAGGTAGGCGGCGCCCGCCTTGAGCACCGCGAGCACCGCGACCACGTACTCCACCGAGATCGCCAGCCGCAGCGCGACCAGCTCCTCGGCGCCGATGCCGCGCGCGATCAGCTCGCGGGCCAGCCGGTTGGCCCTGCGGTCCAGCTCGGCGTAGCCGATGGTGCGGTCGCCGTCGCGCCTCGGCGCGAGCAGCGCGGGCGCGCCGGGCGCCTGCCGCACCCGGTGCTCGAAGAGCGCGACCAGGGTGCTCGGCGGGGTCGGCACCAGCTCGCCGTGCGACTGCCCGCGCAGCAGCTCGCGCTCCTCGGCGCCGAGCAGGTCCAGCTCGCCCACCGGGCGCTCCGGGGTCGCGACGGCGTCGGCGAGCAGGCGGATGTAGTGCGTGAGCAGCTGCGCGACGAGGCCGTCGTCGAACCGGCCGTCCCGGTACTCGGCCTGCACCCGCGCGTCGGCGCCGTCCCGGACGACATCGATGCGGAGCGGCACCGCGGCGGTGCGGCTGCCCAGGTCGAGCGGGACCGCGTTCGCCGCGCCGAGCGCGAAGCCGGGCTCGGCCGCGCGCACCCCGAAGGCGATGCGGGCCAGGCGATCCAGCCCGTCGGCCGCGCCCGCGCGGCGCGGGTTCAGCACCCGGACCACGTCATCGATGCCGACGCAGGCATGCGCGAAGGCATCCTTCGCGGCCGCGCCGACGTCCGATGCCAGCGCGGCGAAGGGGGCGGACGAGTTCACCCGCGCGCGGAGCAGGACGGTATTGCCGAAGTACCCGAGCAGGTCGGCGGAGTGCGCGTCGCGGCCGCTCACCGGCACCGCGAGGAGCAGATCGGTGGCCGCGGTGTAGCGGTGCAGCAGTGCGGCGAAGGCGGCGGCGAGCGTGCCGAAGGCCGGGTCGGGGTGGCCGGTCTCGTGAGCGGGGACCCGGTCCAGGAGTCCGGCGGGGAGCCTTCGGGTCACCCGGCGGACCCGGCGCGCGGGGCCGGTATCCGGTTTGCCTGGCAGTTCCAAGGGGTCCGGCAGCGGCGTGAGCGCCGAACGCCAGAAGTCCAGGTCTGCCTCGGCCACCACCCCATCCGGCACCCGACCCGCGGCCGCCAGGTCCGGCGTGCGGGCCACGGCCGAGCCGATTTTCTCGTCCGCGCCGGCTTCACCGGCGGCACCGTACGCGACCTCGAGCGCGGCGCCGAAGACCCCCGCCGACTCCTCGTCCCAGGCAATGCTGTGCGCCACCAGCACCAGCACGAACTCCGTCGCCCCGGTGCGGATCAGCGTGACCCGCAGCGGCGCCTCGGCCCCGAGATCGAAGGGCCGTCCGAGCTCGCGCCTGGCCAGCACCTCGACCCGGCGCGCCCGGCTCGCCTCCGGCAGCTCGGCGATGTCGTGCTCCTGCCAGCTCGGCGCGGTCTCCGGCAGCAGCTCGGCGAAGGGCTCCCCGTCGGCGTCGAAACCGTAGGTGGTGCGCAGGATTTCGTGCTCGGCCGCGAGCAGCGCGAGCGCGGCGCGCAGCCGTTCGGGGTCGAGCGGGCCGTCCACCCGGTAGGCCACCGCGACGTTGAGCGCGGTCTCCTCCGGGTCCCTGGTCTGCAGGAAGAGCGCCCGGCGCCTGCCGTCGGCGAGCGGCTTGCGCGGCTCGCCGGACGCGGCGGGCAGGACGAGATCGGCGAGGATCGACACGGCGGAGCTCCGCTCAGGCAGGTGAATCGGTGAGATAGCCGCCGCGGCGGAAGAACTCGGCGCCGGCGTGCTCGGTGCCGTCGGCGGTGCGGACCCGGGTGATCACGAGCCCGAAGTTCTTGCCCCGGATCGGATTCGGGCCGCAGACCACCGTGCCGCCGTCCTCCTGGACGACGACCCGGCCCGCGGTGCCGCCGTACCGCGCCTCGGAGACCTTCGCCGCAAGCACCTCGACCCGCTCGCCCCGGTAGTAGGCGAAGGCCCGCGGGTACGGCGCGGAGAGCGCGCGCACGAACCGCTCCAGATCGACGGCCTCCCAGCTCCAGTCGAGCAGGCTGTCCCGCTCCGAGCGCTTGTGGAAGTAGGTGCGCTCCTCCTTGCGCTGCGGCGTCCACTCGGCGGTGCCTGTGGCCAGCGCGTCCAGCGCCGCGTGCACCGCGCCGGGGATCAGCTCCATGCCCGCCTCGACCAGCTCGGTGCCGGTGGCGCCGGGCGGGATCGGCAGCCGGTGCTGCACCAGGATGTCGCCGGTGTCCAGCTGCTCGTCCATCCGGTGCACGGTCAGCCCGAACTCGGACTCCCCGCTGATCAGCGCCCACAGCACCGGCGAGAAGCCGGTGAATTTCGGCAGCAGCGAATCGTGCAGGTTGAGCGTGCCGTGCGGCGGCATGGCGTACAGCTCGGCGGGCATCCAGGTGTACCAGCTGTTCACCACGATGACGTCCGGCTCGGCCAGCTTCACCAGGTCGATGGTGGCCGCGTCGGCCTGCTCGGTCAGGTGCACCGGGATGCCGTGCTCGCGGGCCAGCTCCTCGACCGAGTCGGAGAAGATGCCCTTGTAGGCGTGCTCGCTCGCCGGATGGGTGACCGCGAGGACCACCTCGTGCTCCGAATCGATCAGAGCCTGGAGTGTGCGGCGGCCCCAGGTCTGGAAACCGAACGACACGATACGCATGAACCGAACCTCGCCCTCGACAGTAAGTAAGGCAAACCTACCCTACTGGCTGGTAGTAGAGACCGATCGGGCCGGATCGGCGGCCCGGGCCGACGCCGAGGCGAGCACCCGATCCGAGAGTTCCCCGAGGCAGCTGAGATTCGGGAAGCCGGGGCCCTGCGACAGCCCCGCCATGTTCGGCAGGTACAGCTTGGCGCCGAGGCCGCTCACCGAGAGGTCGTGCGCGATCGCCGCTTCCAGCCGAGGTTGCGTCACCGGGCCGCCGACGGCGAGCTCCAGCAAATCCGCCGCGTCGGCGTCGAAGAGCTCGGTGAACCACAGCGGCTGCCCGCCGGTGGCATCCACCACCAGGTCGAAGGCGTGCGTCTGGTCCGGGCGGCGGTCGTTGCGCAGGGTGAGCGCGATGCCGTCGCCGTGGTCGGCCACCCGCACCACCCGGCCCTGCAGGTGGTGCACCCGGTTGTCGCCGAGCAGCGTCTCCTGCACCCGCACCGAGAAGACGCCGCGATCGGTGCGGCGCACCACGTCCCTGCGCTCCGCGACGCTCAGCGCGCGCCACTTGGTGGGATCGGAGTAGAGCGAGTTCTCGAAGTAGCTCTCGCCGCGGGTGTAGATGGTGGCCGCGGGCGAGATCACCGAGATGGTGAGCACGTCGTGCCGCACCAGCTCGTCCATGGCCGAGCCCGCCGTCTCGCCGCCGCCGATCACCGCGGCCCGCGAGGAGGGCGGCAGCGCCCGCTTGCCGGTGAGCTCCCAGAACTCCGCGATACTCAGCATTTTCGGGTGCTCGGCCAGCGCCCTGCGGCTCTTCCCCGGCCCGGTGATCATCAGGCCGTCGGCATCGAGCTGGGCGAGCGACCCGTCGCCGTCACGCACCGTGACCAGCCAGCCGTCCGCGGCCGCCGCCACCTCGGTGACCGTGCCGAGCACCACCTCGACCTCCGAGCGGCGCGCCACCCACTGCAGGTACTTGGCCCAGACGTAGTGGTGCGGGCTCGGCCTGCCGCGGTCGACCCACTCGGCGTAGTCGCCGCGGTCGATCAGGAAGGCGGTCCAGCTGAAGCCGTTCATCGCCTCGTTGATGGCGCGGTTGTGGCCGCGGGCCCAGGTGGAGTGATACGGGAAGCCGATGTCCTTCTCCGGGCTGGTGCCGAGCCGGTGCCTGCCGTCGGTCCAGCCGCCGCCGGGGAGCCAGTTGCCGCCGACCGCGTGCGCCTCCACCACGGTCACGTGCGGGGCGGGCAGACCGAGCTGCCGGAGCACGTGCGCCTTGGCCGCGACGGCCATCGCCTTCGGCCCCGCCCCGATCACCAGAAGTCTCTCCACCGGATGCTCCCAACTCTCGCGTTACCGGTCGCCCTTCATGTTTGCATAGGCTTACCTTATATTGCTGAGTGGTGCCAAGCCCCCGCGTCGAAGCCGACGCGTACGGCACACCCCGCACGAGAACGATGGGATACGCACATGACCAACATCCGGACCCGCACCGCCACCGCCGCGCTCGCCCTGGCCGCCAGCGCATTGCTCGGCGCGGGCAGCGTCGCGCTCGCCGCCCCCGCCACCGCAGCGCCCGCCGTGGTGCACACCGCGGCGCCGTCGGTCGGCGAGCTCCAGGCCAAGCTGCAGCTGGTGCTGAACACCGGCGCGGGCCGCGGCGCCCGCGCCGCCGAGCTGGAGGGCGGCGAGGCCGACCTCGCCACCATCGACAAGATCACCGGCGTGATCTCGTCGGTGCCCAGCTTCGCCTGGTACGTCACCGGCCCGGTGAACGTCTCCGGCGACACCCTCACCGCCAACCTGCAGACCACCGTCTCCGGGTACGCGCCGTTCCCGCTGATCGAGGTCTCCTGGCGGCAGGTCGGGGGCAGCTGGAAGCTCACCAGCGAGTCGGTGTGCACCGTCGGGTACTACGCCTCGGTCTCCTGCTGACCGGTGACTCCCATTCGGCCCCGGTCGCCATCGGCGCCGGGGCCGAATCGCGCCGGGCGCCGCTCGGCGTCACGACCGTCCCGACGGCCACAGGATCACCGAAATCAGGACCACCAGTGGTAATCCGACGGCGATGGTCCAGCCCAGCTCGATCATGTCGGCCGGCTTTCGCGCACTGCCATATATCCCCCTGTCGGTAGCGCACCCGGTACCGGAGGCGTCCCACCCGATGCCGCGTTCGCGTAGGCGACGCTAGAGCGGGGTCGGGTGCCCGCACATCATCTCTGCCCGCCTTTTCCCCGAAATTTCCCATCTGAACTCGCCGACGGAACCATTGCGCACGGAGTACCCGGTTCGGGCTCCGATGCGGAGATGGCCGCCGCGGGCCACGTGTCACCCCTCACCCGAAGGTGGTGTGCCAGACCAGTGCGGCGGCCAGCGCGCCCGCGCCGTTCACCGACCAGTGCAGCGCGATAGGCGCGAGCAAGCTGCCGCTGCGCCGCCGCAACCAGGTGAACACCACCCCCGCCGCCCCGGTCACGACCACCGCCAGCGCGATCCCGAGCACCTGCCCGAACCAGCCGCCGCCGAGCACCGCCGCCAGCCCCGCATTGCCACTGGTGAGCCCGAACGAGGAGGCGATGTGCCACAGCCCGAAGAGGAGCGAGCCGCTGAAGAAAACGCCGCGCGCGCCGTAGACCCGATCCAGCGTCCCGTGCAGCACCCCGCGGAACGCCAGCTCCTCGGGGATCACCGTCTGCAGCGGAATCACGATCATGGACGCGATGAGCGCGCCGGAAATGGTGGCGTACCGATCGGCGAGGAAGAACGGCCTGGTGATGGGCAGCGCCGCGCCGATGGCGACAACGCTGAGCACCAGCGCGACAGCGCCGACGGCGTAGAGCGTCCCGCGCCGCCAGTGCCGCGGCGAGAGCCCCAGCTCGTGCCACCCGAGCCCGCGGCGCCGCATGAGCGCGAGCAGGACGACCGCGGCCACCGGGACGCTGACCACGTTCGCCCACGCGGTGGTGCAGTGAGCGATCAGATTCGTGCAGGCCAGGACGACAACGACCACGGCCACATCGAGGTAGGCGTGCACCCGATGCCGCGGCTCCGAGTCGGGGACTTCGAGGGCAACGGGGCCGTCGACGCCCAGATCCGTTTCACGCACCGGGCCCAGTGTACGGACGCCGCCTGAGCGCGAGGAAAGAGCCATCGATCAGCGCTTACCCCGCCGAACCCGTTCTAATTCCGCGCCCAGCCGACCGGGTCGTCCCACGCCTGCAAACGCCGAACCGTCCGAAATGACCGCTCGACTCCGCTGACCGGATCGGTGAAGGCCAGCCGCGCGGCGAGCAACTGCAGCGGCCGCGTGAAGTCATCGATCGCCTTCTCGGTGACCTCGGGGTAGAAGTCGTCCCCGAGCAGCGGCACCCCGAGGCCGTGCATATGCAACCGCAACTGGTGGGTCCGCCCGGTGTGCGGCCGCAGCAGGTAGCGGCCGAGCCCGTCCCGGTGCTCGAACAGCGAAACCTCGGTCAGCGAATTCGGCTCTCCCGCCACTTCGAATGCGGCGAGCACATTCTTCTCCTTGACGATCCGGCTGCGCACCGTGCGCGGCAGCACCAGCTCCGGGTCGTACCGAGCAACCGCCTCGTACTCCTTGCGCACCTCGCGCCGGTGAAAGAGCGTCTGATACGCCCCCCGCCGCGCGGGATTCACCACGAACAGCACCAGCCCGGCGGTGGCCCGGTCCAACCGGTGCGCGGGGATCAAATCCGGGAGGTCGAGATCCCGGCGCAACCGCACCAGCGCCGTCTCCAGAATGTGCCGCCCACGCGGAATCGTCGCCAGGAAATGCGGCTTGTCCACCACCAGAATGTCGTCGTCCCGATGCACCACGGAGATATCGAACGGTACCCGCGTCTCAGCGGGCAGATCCCGGTGGAACCAGACGGCCCCACCGGGCACATACGGCGCATCCGGCGCGAGCGGACCGTCCATATCGACGATCGCCCCCGCCGCCAGCATCTCGTCGATCCGCGCCACGGGCACCCGGGGCAAGCGCTCCACGAGGTGATCGCGCAGCGAACCCCACGACCCCTCCTCGGGCAACCGCAACCGAGCCGGGTCGAGCCCGTGCCGCTTGGGCAGCGGCGGCCGCTGACGCCGTCTCACCGGCCCGACCCTATCGGCTCAGAATCCGCGCACCCGATCCGGCACGACGCGAATCGGCGCCGAGTAGGCCGCGGTGAACTTCGCGCCGGTGATGTTCAGGCCGGCGAGTCCCTCGCGGTACTTGGCGAGCAGCGCCCCGGTCTCGGCATCGCCGGGCGCCACCCCCTCGACGTGCGCTGTCCCGGTGAGCACCACGACATCGCCACCGGTCGCGGTGCTGTTGAGATGCAGGGCGACCCGCGGGTTGTGCCGGATATTGCGGATCTTGGCTTGCTCCGGCTTGCTGAAGATCAGGAACGTGCCTTCGGTCCAGAGGAACCAGACGGGGTTCGGCTGCGGCGTCCCGCTGGGCCCCACGGTGGTGAGCCAGACGATCTGCTCGGAGTCGAGGCGCTCGGCGACGCGCGCGCCGAACTCGGTGTCGGTATCGACGACGGAGGAGGTCATCTCCGTCACAACAGCGCAGCGCAGCGCGGGATTCCGACTATTCGGACAACTTCGATCCAATCGACCGCGACCGGAAAACTTAGCCTAACCTATCCCCGAGGCGGGGGAGCTCCCGCTGCGTGACCACGGGCGAGAGGCGAGGCGAATGACGGTGCAGACCGCGCCGACGGCGGATCCGGGGAACCGGCCACCGAAGGCGGTGCTGAAGGAACGCAAGCAGCGGGAGGCGCGGGCTCGCCGCGAGATCCTCGCGCCGGTGCACACCACGCTGACCCTCGCGAGCCTGGTGGTGGCGATCGCCGCGCTGGGCACGGTGGTGCCGTTCATCCTCATCGTCGAGGCCTGCCGGGAGCTGCTCGCGGCGCAGACCGACACCGACCGGGTCTGGCGGCTGGTCTGGATCGCCGTCGCGGTGCTCGTCGCCCGCGGCCTGCTGCAGGCCGCCGCGCTCACCTGGTCGCACCTGGTCGATGCCAATTTCCAGCTCACCGTGCGGCGCGCGCTCGCCGCCAAATTGAGCCGGGTGCCGCTCGGCTGGTTCTCCGATCGCAGCTCCGGCGAGGTCAAGAAGTACCTGCAGGACGATGTCGAGGCGCTGCACTACCTGATCGCGCACGCCCGGCTGGAGTTCGTCGGCGCGGTGGTCGCGCCGCTGGTGGCGCTCGGCTACCTGTTCACCGTCGACTGGCGGCTCACCCTGGTGCTGCTGATTCCGCTGGTCATCTACTTCATCGGGCTCAGCCGCATGATGGACCAGTCCGGCCGCGACCGGCTCGCCGTCTACACCCGCACCTCCCGCGCGGTGCAGGAGGCGACGATCGAGTTCGTCGACGGCATCCAGGTGGTGCGCACCTTCGGGCAGGCGGGCCGCGCGCACAGCGCCTACCGGGACGCGATCGAGCAGCAGGTGGCGGCGCTGGACCGGCTCAAAACGCCGCAGATCCGCCCGCAGTCGGTGACCGATGTGGTGATCGCGCCCGTCTTCGTCATGGTGGTGATCGTGGTGGCCGGGCTGGCCGGGGTCGGGCTGGAGTGGCTGGCCCCGCTCGATGTGCTGCCGTTCCTGCTGGTCGGGCTGGGGCTGGGTAGCTCGCTCATGGGGCTCGGATACGGCGGGCAGGCGCTGCGCGAGGGCGGCGCGGCGGCCGTGCGGCTGCACGAGTTGCAGCAGACGCCGGAGCTCGCGGCCGGCTCCGGGGACGAGGTTCCCGACGTGATCGATCGCGGGCTGGTGCGCTTCGAGGACGTCACCTTCGGCTACCGGGAGGGCCACCCGGTGCTGCGCGGGGTCGAGCTGGAGCTGGTGCCCGGCACCATCACCGCACTGGTCGGGCCGAGCGGATCGGGCAAGTCCACCCTGGCCAAGCTGCTCCCCCGGTTCTACGACGTCACCGGCGGCCGGATCACCATCGGCGGCAAGGACATCCGCGACTACGGCACCGAGGAGCTGTACCGCACCGTCGGTTTCGTGCTGCAGGACGTCCGGCTGATCCGCGGCAGCATCCGCGACAACCTCACGCTGGCCAAGCCGGACGCCGATCGAGCGGCACTGGAGTCAGCCGCCCGCGCCGCCCGCATCCACGACCGCATCACCGCCCTCCCGCGTGGCTACGACTCCGAAATCGGCGTCGACGCCACCCTCTCCGGCGGCGAGGCCCAGCGCCTCTCCATCGCCAGGGCACTGCTCGCCGATACCCCGGTCCTGGTCCTGGACGAGGCCACCGCCTTCGCCGACCCGGAGTCCGAGGCGGCGGTGCAGGACGCGCTCGCGGTGCTGGTCGCCGGCCGCACCGTGCTGGTGATCGCGCACCGGCTGCACACCCTCACCGGCGTCGACCGGATCCTGGTGCTGGAGAACGGCACCCTGGTCGAGCAGGGCACGCACGACACGCTGCGCACCGCGGGCGGCACCTACCAACGACTCTGGGAGATCAACGAGGCCGCGCTCGGCGCGGTCGCGCTGGCGGAAAGCGAGGAGGCCCGATGATCGCCAAGGTGCTCGCGCTGGTGCCGGAGCGGTTCCGGGGCAGGCTGCCCATCCTGCTCGCGGTGATCGTCGCGCAGGCGATCGCGCAGGGCATCGGCTACCTGCTGCTGGTCCCCGTGCTCGAAGCACTCTTCGAGAACCGGCTGGACCGGGCCTGGGCCTGGACCGTCGCCATGGTGGTCGCGGTCGCGGTGATGGCCGTCTTCAGCTACCTGCAGACCACCCTCGCGCTCCGCATCGCGCTCGGCATGCAGCGCGACCTGCAACTGCGCGTCGGCGACCACCTCAACGCGCTGCCGCTCGGCTGGTTCGAGACGCACGGCGCCGGCCCGATCGCGCGGCTCGCCACCGAGAACGTGCTCGAGGTGCAGCGCGCACTCGCCTACCTGGTCGCCAAGGTGCTGACCGCGGTGATCGTGCCGGTCACCGTCGCCATCGGCATGCTCTTCGTGGACTGGCGGATCTCGCTCACCATGCTGGTGGCCGCGCCGGTGCTCTACGGGGTGAACGTGCTGGCCAACCGGGCGTACTCCTCCTCGGAGAAGCGGGTGCACGCGGCAGCGGCCGAGGCCGATTCGCGGGTGGTCGAGTTCGCGCAGGCGCAGCCGGTGCTGCGGGCGTTCGGCGCGATCGGCAGCGGGAACAGGGCGCTGGACGGCGCGCTGCACCGGCAGCGTTCGGAGACCACGCGGACCGTATTCACCTCGGTGCCCGGCCTCATCGTGTTCGAGCTCTTCGTCCAGGCGGTGTTCCTGGTCCTCGTCTACGTGGTGATCACCCAGGTCACCGGCGGTTCCGTGTCCGCGGCCGTCGCCATCGCGCTGATCGCGGTGAGCGCGCGGTTCGTCGAGCCGCTCACCCAGGCCGCGCAGATCGGCAATGGCCTGCGCACCGCCCGCAACTCCCTCGACCGGGTCACCGAGCTGCTCGCCGAGCCGGTTCTGCCGGAGGCCACCGCCGCCGTCACCCCCGGTGCGCCCGAGGTGCGCTTCGAGGACGTCACCTTCGGCTATGACGATGGCTCACCGGTGCTCTCCGGGGTCTCCTTCACCGTGCCGGCGGGCAGCACCACCGCCATTGTCGGCCCGAGCGGCTCCGGCAAGACCACCCTGCTCCGGCTCGCCGCCCGCTACCACGACGTGAACGCCGGGCGGGTACTCGTCGGCGGCCACGACGTACGGGAACAGCCGTCGCAGGTGCTCTTCGACCAGCTCGCGCTCGTCTTCCAGACCGTCTACCTCTTCGACCGCTCGGTCACCGAGAACATTCGCATCGGCAGGCCGGACGCCACCGACGAGGAGGTGCGCCGGGTGGGCGCGGCCGCACGCGTGGACGAGATCGCCAACCGGCTGCCGGACGGATGGGACACCCGGGTCGGCGAAGGCGGCGCCTCGCTCTCCGGCGGTGAGCGACAGCGGGTTTCGATCGCGCGGGCACTCTTGAAGGAGGCACCGATCGTGCTGCTGGACGAGGCGACCAGTGCGCTGGATCCGCACAGCGAGGCGGTCGTGGTGCGGGGGGTGCACGAGTTGACGCAGGGGAAGACGGTGATCGTGGTCGCGCATCGGCTGGCGACCATCGCGCACGCGGATCAGATTCTGTTCGTCGAGGGTGGGGCGATTGTCGAGCGAGGCACGCACAGTGAGCTTTTGGAGCTGGGTGGGCGGTATGCGGCATTCTGGCACGAGCGGTCGCGGGCGAGTGGGTGGAGGTTGGAGCGGGCGGGGGTTTGAGGGTGGCGGCCAGGCAGATCGCGGTCTGCGGCCCTGCCGACGGCACCGAGCTCGACGCCGCCAACCGGCACGGCGAAGTTCCAGTGGTCCCCTCGGCCGATGGCAAATCCTCGACGGGGACGGCTCGTGCGCTCCTTCTTCCGGCCCAATTCCCGACCGCCACGCCAGACCGCGCACGTTCCGTCCGCTCGCGTCCCGGCGAGCACCGGCTTACCGTGGTCGAACCGCAGGCGCCCGAAACGCCGAGGCGGCGCGCGTGCGGCTGGCGACGGGATCGAGTCGACGGAGACGCCTACCGCACACGCGGGCCTCATCCCCACGCGCGTCGGGAAGGATGTCAGCGACGCTTCGGTCGAGCACCCCCGCCGCGGCCTGTCCGCGAGCGGTTCCGGGACACGCCCCGGCGCGGAACGAGCAGCGGTGCGAATGCCGCATCCAACTCGCCCAGCCCAACCTGATCGGGATGGCCGGAGTCGCGCAGCGCGGCGGCGATCTCACGCGCCTGCCCCGCCGGCAGCTCGGCCAACGAGCCCGCGGCCGCTTCCGGACCATGCCCCTCCAGCACCTGGATGAACTGCTCGGCCATCCCGCGCACCCCCTCCTCGTCCGAGAGTTCGGCATGCGTGATCTCGTCGGCGGCGAGCAGCAATTGCACGGCGAGCGGGCCGAGCCATCGATCACCGCGTAGTCCGTTCAGGAACGCGGACCGGTCGGGCACAGAATCGGCCAGCACCTCGAGCATCGCGGCGGCCCGGCCGCGGAACGGGCAGTCGCGCACGCCGTCCAGGAGCAGTTCGGTTCCGGCGGACGAGCCGCCGTGCGCGGCCAGCCAGCCCGCGATCTCCACTTCCGCGGTCTCCGCGCTGTAGTGCTCGGCGAGCATTCCGAGCAGTTGTGCGGGTTCGGCATCGGCCAGCTCGCCGACGAGCGGCGCGTACCGGCCGTCGCGGCGCAGGCCGGCCATGACCGCCCGGGTCGCCAGCGGCGTCAGCGCCACCAGCTCCACCGAGTCGACTCCGGGTGCCACCGCCGCACGAAGGCGCGCCAGGCTCTCCGGCGGTAGCGATGGCGCGTCATCGGCTTGCTCCAGGTCAGCGTGGAACATCGGATCCGGCCGGCCGCGGGTGAACGAGACGGCGCCGAGCTCGGCCAGCTCATCGAGCAGCCGCCGCACATCCGTGATGACTCCCACCCGCAGTTGCTCGCTCGTGCGCGGATCGTCCAGCACGAAGATCTCGGTGCACGCCGCCCACGCGCCCTCGGTCAGGTGCACCACGGGCATCGCGGTGGGCAGCCCGTACAGCGTGTTCAGCAGGTCGGGCAGTAGCTCATCGAGGATTTCGTCGAGCATCCGGGTGTGCGCGAAAGCCCATCCGTGCGTGACAGAGAGCAGGTCGAGCTCCGGCCACACGTCGAACGCCGCCGTCCACAACGCCGAAGCGTCGCGAAGCAGCGGCGCCGCCTTCGCCACCCGAACCAGCTTGCCCTTGACCACCCTGAGCACGCGAATTTTCTTCGCCAACTCGAGCAGCCGGGTGAGGCGGGGCAGATCCGCACTGCTCCTGGTGCGGAACACCTGATCGCCCACCACAGGGTCGACGTCGTCGCCGGTGTCCAGTAACCGCACCAGGGTTCGGGCGTCGGCGAGCCGCAGATTTCCGGTCGCGGTGAGCGCCCGGCCGTCACCGACCCACTCGGCCAGTGCGCGCAGCTGAACGACGATCGGCGAGCGCTCGGCGGCGAGCGCGAGTGCCGCCTCGTCCGGGAGCAGCACCGGCAGCTGGGCGACGGCTCGCTGCTGCCCACCGCCGCCATCGATCGCGTGCCGGGTGGAGATATGGGTGAGAAGCTCGGGGTCGTACTCGACCCGACCGGCTTGCACCTGCTCGATGAAGTCGTTCATGGCGCCTGCGTCACCGGCGTCGACACCATTCGATATCGCCGTCATCGCCCAGTACTTCGCCAATCCGAAGTTGCGCGGATCCGCCATCGCCGAGGCGAACTCGGGCAGCGATTCGGTGATGGCCGCGTCGATGTCGGATCGCGGGTCGCCGCCCGGATCCGCCAGTCCGGTCTCGTGCAGGTAGTCGATCAGCACCCGCAGCGAATCGGGCAATACCGCCGCGTCCCGTGCGTCGATCGACAGGGCACGCGGGGCGTGGGTGAGCAGAAACTCCCGCACCAGCGCCGCGGTCCAGAATCCGAGCCGACCATCGACGCTCGCGTGCCGGAAGTTCAGGGCAGCGGAGACGCGAAGGGGTCGATCGTCCGGCCGCGGCCGGCAGCCCACGTCGATAAGCGTCGGATAAGCAGGTTCTCGGCCGCCTCGAACTCCGCAATGTCCTCGAGTTCGTACCAGGTTCGCATCGCCGCCATGATCGCACGGCCGGCACCGCACGGTGCCGATCGGGGCGCGCCGTATTGACCCGCGGGCAACCGGAGATTAGCCTCATCGCGATCACACATACGTTCGAACCATCGGATCGGCGGCTGCTTCCCCCGAGCCCTGGTCCGGGAAGGCTCGCGATGCGCGACGACAATCCGACCGGGCACGCCGAGATCGCCGCCCTCGCCCACCGGGTGGCGACGGCACGCGGCAAGCTGCCGCTGCAGCACGACAATGCCCTGCTCGAGGTGCTGTCCGACGGTGAAGTCGCGGCGGAGCGGGAGCTGGCGGAGTGGATCAGGGCGCAGCGGCGCGGCCAGCGGCGGCGAGCCATGCAGGACGAGCTCGACGCCGAGAAGCGGGACCGCCGCGCCGAGGCCGCGCTGCGCCGCACCGAGGATTCGGATGCGCGCTGGCATCGCAAGGCGCTCGCCGCGCGCAGACGGGTCGCCTCGCAGGATGCCAGGATCGCGCAGCTGTACCGCAGGGCGGAGTGGTCGTCCAGGGCACTGATCGGCGTTGTCGTGCTCGGCATGGTGTGGGCGGGGGTGAACGTGCAGCGCAATCTGGTGCCGAGCGGGGACATGTCCGATCCGCTGTACTGGTTGAGCTACGGCATCGAGGCGATGATCTCCATACCGATCATTGTCATCATGATCGCCGCGACCACCGCCGCCCGCTGGGGGCGCGAGCTGCCGCGCGGGCGGGTGATCCTGGTCGAGCTCGCGCTGCTCGGCACCACGATCGGGCTGAACGCCGGACCGCACCTTGCCTCCGGTGAGCTCGGCAAGGCCGCTGAGTTCGCGATCGCGCCGATCATGGTCGGTGTCGTGATCTGGTTGCACTCCTGGGTCGCCGCGCGGTACGCGCAGCTCATCGACGATGCCTCGGTGGATCTGCCGATCGATTCGATGGTCGCGGCGCCCGTTGCCCGCACCAGGGCCTTCACCGAGCGGTATGCGGCGCCGCGGGCGGAGGTGGATGTCGCCGAGCTGGTGGCTCGGGCGCACGACGAGTTCGAGCGAATGGGGATCGAATCCACGCGCTCCGTGCGCGATTCCGCTGCGCCCACGGCGACTCCGCAGCACGACCGGCAGGAAACTGCCCCGACCGAGATGGCAGCACCGCCGCGAATCGACGCCGAGGACTACGCATCCGCCTCCCCAGCAGCGCGGACGACCACGGCCGCCGAACCGGAGGTAGGCGACGCCGAGCAGCCGCCCGCCGCGCACACCGACGCCGAGCCCGCGGATGCCGCGGACCGGCCCGTCGCTCCCCGGCCGGCCGCGAAGAACAGTCCCACCGGCGCGCCCGCCAGTGCGGAGACGCCTGGCGAGCTCCCACAACCCGATCAAGTGCAGCCGCAGAATTCCGCCGAGGGCGACCGGCCGTCGGCGCCCCCGCGCTCCCCCGCGCCGGAGGCGCGATCCGAGGTCGATACCGCACCGCAGCCGTCTGCCGCGCGCCCGAATCGGAACGGGTCGGCGCATTCCGTAGCCGAAGACCTACAGCACGATCTGCGTGTCGACAATGCCCTCTTTGCCGAGGCAGCCGATTCCCAGCTCGTTCATTCGAATGAGACCGGGCAGGTCGCCGCCGGAGACGAGCCGTCCGCGGCCGACGACGGCCGCGAGCAGGAAGCCGCTCCCCGGGAGCAGCCGATCACCCACCCGACCGCGCCCCGAACCGATGTCGATCAGCACCCGCAGACGACCCCTCGCGCCCATCTCCGCGCCGTCACCGCCACCGAGCCGCCGAAGCAGGAAACGCTGCCCTTCGCCGACGCCCCCGCCGAAGCAGCAGCGGAACCCGAACCCACCCGGGCCCCGACCGCGCCGGAGCCGAGGGAGCTGACCTCCGCCCGAACCACCAACGAACCCGAACCAGCCCTCCCCGACCACGACCCCGTCATCGAATCCGACGAGGCAGGCGCCTGGGCAGCCGCGAAGACCATCGTCGCCCGCGGCTGGTCCAAGGTCCCCGTCGAACAGCTCGCCGAGATCCTGGAGATGGCCGACCGCTCCCGCTCCGCCGCCAGCATCGGCGCCGAGATGGGCCTCCCCCGCTCGGTCGTCGACCAGGCCATGCAGGCGGCGCACAAGCTGAGCCGCTCCTACGCCATGACCAGCTGACACAGGTCGCGGCTTACCGCCAGAGGACGCGCGCCCGACGGGCGCTGCCGAAACCGAGCCCGTGCCGGTAGATTTCGGCTACCCAGTAGCGTCCTTCCTTGTCGCGCGCGAAGACGCCGGATTCCACCAGGAAGCTGGCTTCCTCGAAAGAGAGTCCGATCTCCTCTCGGCTCAGCGGTACAGTGACGCCCTGGTTCTGCCGCTGCATTTTGCTCAGCAGGTCGCCGACCTCCTGGTTCTCCTGGCCGATCGCCTCGATTTTCAGCGTGCTGCACTCGAGCAGCGCTTTTCGCATGGCACTCGGCACGAGCAGCCGATCTTCCCAGCCCTGATACGAAACCGATTCCTTGGCAGCCTCGGACAGGAAGACTACGACATCCCTGGCTTGGACTTGATCGTTGAAGTCGCCCAGAGCGGCAGGTACCCACAGATGCGACCGGGCCTCCTTGGACTTCTCGGTGCCCATTTTCCAACCCCAGACCGGGATCAGAGCACTGACCAACTCGTCGTAGGACAAGTCGCCGATCTCGGAAACAATGTCGGTGCCACGTAGGGCGTCGGCGTGCTGCGTCACCCACAGCGCGAGACGAAGTGCCTCTTCTTTGTCCCACCGCAGCGCATACGACTCATAACGGGAGAGCAACTGTCCGCTGTTCTGCCGAACCGCTCTGCTCACCAGATCCTGCCGGACGAAAACCACAAGTCCCAAAGGCCGGCCTCGAAGCGCTCGCAACCAGCCCACCACGTCGACGAGCAGCACCCGGAGCGCCGTTTGATTGACTTCCGACCCCATCGACTGCAGGAGGTCTTCCAGCCCGTCGATGACGAAAACGACGTTTGCACGGTTCGCCAATTCGGTCAGCAGCTGCTCCGGATCACCACCTTTGGGACGCACACCGGCCGCCATTGCGAGACTTTCCAGCCACACCGTTCGCCAGGCCAGTTCATCGGTACCGAGGGTATTCAGTGCCCGTCGCAGGTGATCCTTGATGTCTCTTGTCGTCGCCGAGCTTTCATGACCGAGCCGCGCAGCGAATTCGTCGCGCAGGTCCTGGGTCGCGATCGCGCCTGGGATGAGGTTGTCGGATTCGAGAACCGGAACGATCGACGCGTCCAAGTGCACATCGCCGATACCAGACTCGGCTGCGAAGTTGCGCCACGTCCTGGCCGCGCACGCTTTCGCGTAGAGGAAGGTCTTACCGGCGCCTTTCGCCCCGACCACGAGCACAACCGGCGGCTCGGTTCGGTGATCGCTCAGCAATCGGCTGAGTGGATCGGTAACAAGGAAGCCACTGGCGGAGGCCATCGCGCGCTTCTCCGCATAGATCAAAGACTGAGCGGTTTCCTGCAAGCGCCGACGAAGCACACTGGGATCGACATCGTTGCCGGTTGCTGTTGGAGGCGCCGATCGAGGTGACGGCAACGTCGAGGACAGGAAATCGAGAGCGCTCGAGATCCGGCACGATTCCAGGACCTTGATGACACCGTCCCACGTGGACGGCAGCGCCAGCAGTTCTTCCCGAAACGGACTCAGGACGGGATGGGACAGCACGCCACGATCGACTGATTCTTCGGAATCGCCCTCCGAAGGCGTGTCGATTGTTCCGGCGAGGAGTTCCGCCAGATCATTGCAGACGGTATCGACCAGCGCGCTGTGCACATCGGGTCGGTACTGCGTGACGATCACAGTGCTCGGCGGATCCTCGCCGAGCACAGTCGGTGATCGGTGTAGGAGCTGCTCGATCAGCGTCTTGGTCCCGACCAGCGACTGATCGCTCAGAGAGGTGACGAAGATGCGTTGCACGCGCGGATCGAGCAGAACAGGCGCAGACAATTCGGACGCACCGGCCCTGAGGTCCACTATCGCGATGTCGGCACCGATCCCGGCCGCCAGCGCCGCAATCGACTCGGTGAGGAAGTAGGGCGACCGCGGAGCTGTCAGCAGATCAGCCGGCTCTATTCGGGGTGGGCCGAGAGTACGTCGCCTACCAGTGGGGAGAACCGATATCCGGCCCGAATCCGGATAGCGCCCGACCTGTTGATTGGGAAGATATGCAGCGCCGATCTCCACCACGGACGAGCTGTCGCCGTTTTCCGTGGCATGCAACAGGGTCAGTAAGTCTTCGTAGCAGAAGTCGAATTGCCCGCCCTGACTGCGGTACATCCAGGTGATGCCAGGAGCTTCCAGGTCGGCATCGACGAGCAAGACATGGTGGCCTCGACGAGCCAGCGTGTCGGCTGTCGCGGCCGCATGAACGGTTCGGCCCACTCCCCCCTTGAACGAATGAAATGCGATCAACTGCACCTCACCCGAGAAGCCGGCAGTCGGCCGATCGAGCGGCTTCGACAACTGTGCGGTGATGGCCTTCTCGCGGAGCGCAGGCACCCGCCGCGCGGGTGGTGCGTCCAACTCGTCGATGCGCGCTGCGACCGGAAGGCCGACGAAGTCCGCCGACCGTGGATCATCCAGGCGCAAGTGAACGGCGCCCTCCCGCACCTCGGCCGATCTCGGCCCGAACGAAGTATTCAGCCAGTCGAGGATTTCCTGATCGGCAACCACACGCGATGTAGTCAGTTCCAGACCATCCCACCAGCAGTCCGCCGCTGTCAGCCAGTCCGGCCAGCGCCCGGCCGAGGCCAGCACCACCAGGTGCTCGTCTACATCAACCCAGGTGAACAGCCGCTTCGGAGGAGTCGGCGCGGCTCCGGAGACCGCCGATGCCATGCCCATGTCGCTACCGCTCATCCTTCTCGCACCATCCGATCAGCTCCTGCAGTACGGCTCGTGCAGCTGATTCATCATCGGCATGAACCTTGACACCATAGCGCCATGCTTGGTGCAGATCTTGGAGGTGGATATTGCTACCGGCGTCAGAACCTCGACGTCGGCAACTCTGCACGCTCTCGACGCCGACCGAGCGCGGCAATCGCAGTTCCTTCGCCAGTTTGCGGAGATCATGCGTCGGCGCGAGCGCCGAAGTGTCCCGGTGTCCGGAACGAGCCAACACCCGAGCCTTGAGGCCACACTCGGCCGCGTAGAACAACAGCATATTGACTGTGGCGCCGTCCAGCTCGGCCGAATCAGCGGCGCCGGCCAGTTCCACACGCCGTTGCCGTAGCGCTTTACCCCCCACCGCCAGTACCATCCCTCCATTCTTTCAGAAATCGGAGATGTTGTCCGACAACGGATTTCATTGCGGACGATGAATCGAGACGCAGATGAACGAAAGGGCCGCTTCCCGAAGGAAGCGGCCCTTTCTGCAACCGTGCGAAGCGACCTACTTGGCTCGCTCCAGCACCTCGACCAGACGCCACCGCTTGGTAGCGGACAGCGGACGGGTCTCCATCAGCTGCACGCGATCGCCGACACCGGCGGTCTCGTTCTCGTCATGCGCCTTCACCTTGGAGGTGGTGCGAATGATCTTGCCGTACAGCGGGTGCCGCGCGCGATCCTCGAGCTCGACCACGATCGTCTTGTTCATCTTGTCCGAGACGACGTACCCCGTCCGGACCTTGCGCGAGTTGCGCTCTTCCTTCGTCACTTCGTCGCTCATGCCGCATCTCCCTTGCCAGCGGGTCCGGTGGCCAGACCGAGCTCGCGCTCACGCATGACCGTGTAGATGCGCGCGATCTCGTGACGGACGACGCGCAGGCGGCGGTTGTTGTCCAGCTGACCCGTCGCCATCTGGAAGCGCAGGTTGAACAGCTCTTCCTTCGACTCACGCAGGCGGGCGACGAGCTCGTCCTCGGTGAGCTCGCGGAGCTCTGCGGCCGGTGTTCCGGTAGCCATCAGAACTGCTCCTCCCTGGTCACGATCCTGCACTTCATGGGGAGCTTGTGCATCGCGCGGCGCAGGGCCTCGCGTGCGATCTCCTCGTTGGGGAAACTCATTTCGAACATCACGCGGCCGGGCTTGACGTTCGCGACCCACCACTCGGGCGAGCCCTTGCCGGAGCCCATGCGGGTCTCGGCGGGCTTCTTGGTGAGCGGGCGATCCGGGTAGATGTTGATCCAGATCTTGCCGCCACGCTTGATGTGGCGGGTCATCGCGATACGCGCCGACTCGATCTGCCGGTTGGTGACGTAGGCCGGCTCGAGCGCCTGGATGCCGAAGTCACCGAAGGTCACGGCGTTGCCGCCCTTCGACATTCCGCTGCGGCCCGGGTGGTGCTGCTTGCGGAACTTGACCTTGCGAGGCATCAGCATGCGTCAGCCCTCCTGAGTTTCCGCCGGAGCGTCGGCGACCGCCGTAGCGGTCGCGGCACGTCCGGCCTCGGTGCTGGTCGCGGTGGTGCCTGCGGACCCGGACCGGCGCGGGCGGCTGGGCCGCTCGCGACGCGGACGCTCCGGCGCGGCAGCGGCGGCCGAGAGCTCGCGCTTGCCACCGACGATGTCGCCCTTGTAGATCCACACCTTCACACCGATGCGACCGAAGGTGGTCTTGGCCTCGTAGAGGCCGTAATCGATGTCGGCGCGCAGCGTGTGCAGCGGCACCCGCCCCTCGCGGTAGAACTCCGAGCGCGACATCTCGGCGCCACCGAGGCGGCCCGAGCACTGCACGCGGATGCCCTTGACGTTCGGCGAACGCATGGCCGACTGGATGGCCTTGCGCATCGCGCGCCGGAACGCCACGCGGTTGGAGAGCTGCTCGGCCACGCCCTGGGCGACGAGCTGGGCATCCGATTCGGGGTTCTTGACCTCGAGGATGTTCAGCTGCACCTGCTTCTTGGTGAGCTTCTCCAGCGCGGCGCGGATGCGGTCGGCCTCGGCGCCGCGGCGGCCGATCACGATGCCCGGACGCGCGGTGTGGATGTCCACCCGGACGCGGTCACGGGTGCGCTCGATCTCGACCTTCGAGATGCCCGCGCGCTCCATGCCGGTCGCCAGCAGCTTGCGGATCGCGACGTCTTCCTTGACGTAATCCGAGTACTGCTTGTCGGCGTACCAGCGGGACTTCCAGTCGGTGGTGATACCGAGACGGAAGCCATGGGGGTTGATTTTCTGTCCCATTTACTTGGCCCCTCCCTTCCGGCGGCTACGAGTGGCGCCGGTGGTGGGCACGCTCTCGACCTCGATGGTGATGTGGCTCGTGCGCTTGCGGATCCGGAACGCGCGGCCCTGGGCCCGCGGCTGGAAACGCTTCAGCGTGGCACCCTCGTCGACGTAGGCCGTGGAGATGACCAGCGTCGCGGGGTTGAGGCCGAGGTTGTTCTCGGCGTTCGCCGCGGCGCTCGCCACGACCTTGGCCACCGGCTCGCTCGCGGCCTGCGGCGCGAACTTCAGGATCGCCAGTGCGTCCTCGACCCGCTTGCCGCGGACCAGGTCCACGACGCGGCGCGCCTTCATCGGGGTCACCCGCACGAACTTCGCGGTCGCCCGAGCGATCGTCGGGGTCTGCGTCTCAGTGCTCATCGCCGCTTGCTCTTCCGGTCGTCCTTGACGTGGCTCCTGAACGTCCTGGTCGGCGCGAACTCACCCAGTTTGTGCCCGACCATGTTCTCGGACACGAACACCGGCACGTGCTTGCGGCCGTCGTGGACGGCGAAGGTGTGGCCGATGAAATCGGGGGTGATGGTGGAGCGACGCGACCAGGTCTTGATGACCTGCTTCGTGCCCTTGTCGTTCTGCACGTCCACCTTGTTCTGGAGGTGGTCGTCGACGAACGGGCCCTTCTTGAGGCTGCGTGGCATTTCTTACCTCCTCCTTAGCGCTTCTTGCCGGTGCGACGGCGACGGACGATGAGCTTGTCGCTCGGGCGGTTCGGCTTGCGGGTGCGGCCTTCCGGCTGACCCCACGGCGAGACCGGGTGGCGGCCACCGGAGGTCTTGCCCTCACCACCGCCGTGCGGGTGGTCGACCGGGTTCATGACGACACCGCGCACCGTGGGCCTGCGGCCCTTCCAGCGCATGCGGCCCGCCTTGCCCCAGTTGATGTTCGACTGCTCGGCATTGCCGACCTCGCCGATGGTGGCGCGGCAGCGCACGTCGACGCGGCGGATCTCGCCCGACGGCATACGCAGGACGGCGTAGGCGCCTTCCTTACCAAGCAGCTGGATGCTCATACCGGCCGCGCGGGCCAGCTTGGCGCCGCCGCCCGGACGGAGCTCGACCGCGTGGATCGTGGTACCGGTCGGGATGCTGCGCAGCGGCAGGTTGTTGCCCGGCTTGATGTCGGCGGTCGGGCCGGACTCGATCGGGCTGCCCTGCGCGATGCCCTTGGGGGCGATGATGTAGCGCTTCTCGCCGTCCCGGTAGTGCAGGAGGGCGATATTGGCGGTCCGGTTCGGGTCGTACTCGATGTGCGCGACCTTGGCGGGGATGCCGTCCTTGTCGAGGCGACGGAAATCGATCACGCGGTAGGCGCGCTTGTGGCCGCCGCCGCGGTGCCGGGTGGTGATCCGGCCGTGCGCGTTGCGGCCACCGCTCTTGGACAGCGGGCGCAGCAGCGACTTCTCCGGGGTCGAGCGGGTGATCTCGGCGAAATCCGAGACCGAGGAGCCGCGGCGACCCGGGGTGGTCGGCTTGTACTTGCGAATAGCCATGAGTTCTTCTCTGCTTTCTGGATTCCCGCCCGCTTACGCGACCGGGCCTCCGAAGATCTCGATGGGCTTGCTGTCGGCCGAGATGGTCACGAGCGCACGCTTGGTGTCCTTGCGCTTGCCGTAACCGAAGCGGGTCCGCTTGCGCTTGCCCTGACGGTTGGCGGTGTTGACGCTCGTCACCTTGACGCCGAAGACCTTCTCGACCGCGATCTTGATCTGCGTCTTGTTGGAGTCCGGGTGCACGATGAAGGTGTAGGTGCCCTCTTCGATCAGGCCGTAGGACTTCTCCGAGATGACCGGCGCCAGCAGGATGTCGCGGGGGTCGGCGATGGTGGTCACTTGCTCTCCTCCTTCGCGACAGAGCCGGGCTGAGTATTCTGGGCCGACTCCGTCGGACCGTGCACGAAGGCGTTGAGTGCCTCGACCGAGAACACCACGTCGTCGCTGTTCAGCACGTCGTAGGTGTTCAGCTGGTCGGGGGCGATCGGCAGCACGTTCTGCAGGTTCGCCACGCTCTTCCACGCGGCGACGTCCTCGCGACCGACGACGACCAGGAACTTCTTCCGCTCCGAGAGCTCGGCGAGGAAGGTCTTCGCGGTCTTGGTGGACGGGGCCTGCCCGGACACCAGCTCGGTGATCACGTGGATGCGCTCGTTGCGCGCCCGGTCGGAGAGGGCGCTGCGCAGGGCGGCGGCCTTCATCTTCTTCGGGGTGCGCTGGCTGTAGTCGCGCGGCTGCGGGCCGTGCACCACGCCGCCGCCGGCGAACTGCGGCGCGCGGGTCGAGCCCTGACGGGCGCGGCCGGTGCCCTTCTGCCGGTACGGCTTCTTGCCACCGCCGCGGACCTCGCCGCGGGTCTTGGTGGCGTGCGTGCCCTGGCGGGCCGCCGCGAGCTGGGCGTTCACCACCTGGTGCATCAGCGCGATGTTGGCGGGGACGTCGAAGATCTCGGCGGGGAGATCCACGGTCCCGTTGGTCTTGCCGCCGAGCTCCTTCACGTCCAGCGTGAGGTTCGCGGCGGGCTTCTTCTCAGTGTCCACGCTCATGCGTGCGCACCACCCTTCACGGCACTCTTGACGATCACGACGCCGCCCTTGCGACCCGGGATCGCGCCCTTGATCAGCAGCAGGCCGTTCTCCGCGTCCACCTTGTGCACCGAGAGGTTCTGGGTGGTCACGCGGTCGTTGCCCATCCGGCCCGACATCCGCATGCCCTTGAAGACGCGGCCCGGGGTGGCGCAGCCACCGATCGAGCCGGGGCGCCGGTGCACCGCCTGGGCGCCGTGCGAGGCGCCCTGACCGGCGAAGCCGTGCCGCTTCATGGTGCCGGCGAAGCCCTTGCCCTTGCTGGTGCCGGTGACGTCGACGAAGCTGCCCTCTTCGAAGACCTCGGCGCTGATCTCCTGGCCCACCTCGAAGGTGGAGGCATCGGCGACGCGGATCTCCACGACGTGGCGGCGCGGGGTGACCCCGGCCTTCGCGAACTGGCCGGAGGTCGGCTTGTTCACCTTGCGCGGGTCGATGGCGCCGAAGGCGACCTGGACGGCGCTGTAGCCGTCGCGCTCGACCGTGCGGATCTGGGTCACGACGTTCGGGCCCGCCTTGACGACGGTCACCGGGACGACGCGGTTCCGCTCGTCGAAGACCTGCGTCATGCCGAGCTTGGTGCCGAGGATGCCCGCGGCGGGCCGGTTCTTGTTGTCAGTCATGTCTGCGGTCCCCGTCACTGGATATTGACGTCGACGCTGGCCGGCAGGTCGATGCGCATGAGCGCGTCGACCGTCTTCGGCGTCGGGTCGAGGATGTCGATCAGACGCTTGTGCGTACGCATCTCGAAGTGCTCGCGCGAGTCCTTGTACTTGTGCGGCGAACGAATGACGCAGTACACGTTCTTCTCGGTCGGCAACGGCACCGGGCCGACCACGCGGGCCCCGGTGCGGGTCACCGTCTCGACGATCTTGCGCGCGGACGCGTCGATCGCCTCGTGGTCATAGGCCTTCAGCCTGATGCGGATCTTTTGTCCCGCCACGCTAAGTGTCCTTTTCTCCGCTTTCCTTCGTGGCCACAGAAGCTGGGCTTCCGCTCCACCTCGATTTGCACAGCCCGAACACACGAAGACGCCTCAGAGAGACCACGACCGGACACTTCCCGGTCACTCGCCGCTGTTCATCTGTCATGGTTCTCCGGTCCACGCGGTCGGGCGTGTCGCCATTCCGCTCATTCTTCGGCCCCGGATCGAAAGCTCATCGCGGCCTCGGAACGACGTCCCGGACGCACCCACACCGGTCTCCCGATGGGATGCACGAGGTTCTGCTCGCCTCACCCGGGGCGCCACGAGGGCACGGATCGGTGCAAGGCAACCCGAACAGTATGCACGAGGGGTGGGAGCGACTTCAAATCGCCCCGTCGCGCCTGAACTTACTATTGAGTAAGATACCGCGCATGACCAACCTGACCGCCACCTACCGCGGGTGGAAGAAGCTCCCGGACAATCGCATCGGGCACGCGCTGTTCTCGCTGGGGATGGTGGCGCGGGTGCCGTACTTCGGCACCGTGCTGCCGACGGTGGTGCGGCTGGAGCCGGGGGTGTGCGAGGTGACCTCGCCCAAGTGGTTCGGGATCAGGAACCACATCGGCACCTTCCACGCCATCGCGGCCTGCAACCTGGCCGAGGTGGCGATGGGGATGCTGAGCGAGGCGACGGTGCCGACCACGCACCGCTGGATTCCCAAGGCGATGACGGTCGAGTACCTGGCCAAGGCGGAGACCGGGCTGCGGGCCGTCGCCGAGCTGGCCTCGATGCCGGATTTCGCGGCGATCACCGAGGGCGCGGAGGTCGTGGTGCCGGTCTCGATCTACGACGCGAACGGGGTCGAGGTGGTGCACGCCGACATCACGACGTGGGTGACGCCGCGGTAGCCCGCGACGGCGGCGCCCGCGTACGGGGCGACCAGGCGGCAGATCCATGGGACACGATGACCGAGCCCATATTGGCCGGGTCGTGCCGCGCCGGGTTGAATGCGAGGTATGGACAGCGGGGTCGACATCTGCGTGGTCGGGCTCGGGCCGACCGGCCGGGCGCTCGCGCACCGCGCGGTGGCGGCGGGGTTCCGGGTGGTGGCGGTCGACCCGCGGCCGGAGCGGCTGTGGCCGCCGACCTACTCCTGCTGGATCGACGAGCTGCCGGAGTGGCTGCCGCCGGGCGTGATCGCGTCCCGGATCGCGGCGCCGACGGTGTGGGCCGCGGCCGAGCACCGGATCCAGCGGCCGTACTGCGTGCTCTCCAAGCCGGGGCTGCGGGACGCGCTGCCGCTGGACGGAGCGACGGTGCTGGCGGGGCGGGCGGTTTCCGTGTCCGCACACGAGGTGACGCTGGGCGACGGCACGGTGGTTCGGGCGGGCACGGTGTTCGACAGCCGCGGGCTGCCCGCGCTCGGGAGGCGCAGGGCGGCCAGCGCGCACGGCATCTTCGTGGACGCCGAGACGGCGGCGCCCATGGTGGCCGAGGGCGAGGGGCTGCTACTGGACTGGCGACCGGAGAACGGGGCGGGGCCGGACGAACCGCCGTCCTTCCTCTACGCCGTCCCGCTCGGCGACGGCACGGTGATCTTCGAGGAGACCAGTCTCGGGCTGCGCGGCGGGATGCCGCAGCACGAGCTGCGTCGCCGGACCCTGAATCGGCTGGCCGCGCACGGGATTCGGCTCACCGGGGAGGAGCCGAGCGAGGCGGCGCACTACCCGCTGGACCAGCCGCCGCCGAAACGCGGCGCGGCGCAGGCGGTTCCCTTCGGATCGCGGGGCGGGATGATGCACCCCTGTACCGGGTACAGCGTGGCCGATTCGCTCGCGCTCGTGGACACCGCCATCGAGGCGGTGCGGCGCGGGGCCGACCCGGTCGCCGCGCTCTGGCCGTGGCGGGCCCGGCTCGTCTACTGGATGCGCGAGCGCGGGCTCTGGGGGCTTGGCCGGTTGACCACCGACCAGTCGATCGCCATGTTCGAGTCGTTCTTCACGCAGGGCGAGCGGGGGCAGCAGGCTTTGCTCTCCGCCCACGACGACTACATGGCCCTCGGCGCCGTCCTCTTCGACACCGTCGCGCACACCTGGCCGTTCCGCTGGCGTTACGACCTGGTGGGGTGGACCAATCGGAACCGCTGGCTCGATTACGAGTTCGATAGTCCCGCGCGAGCCCGGGAGGACTGAACGTCTATCTCGCAGCAGGGCCGAAGCCCGTCGCTCCGATGACGATCGAGGTCGACGCCCCCGGCTTCGCGGCCGCGTAGACAGCTTCTTCGAGGTGGGTCGACATCAGCATCAACCAGCTCTGCCATGCGGTGCCCGAGCCACCGGGTTTTCCCGCGTAACCCGCGAGGCGGGCGTAATAGTCGAGCAGTTCCTGATCCGTCACGGTGAAAACCAGCGACACCGCGGTGCGCCCCGCGGCCAGGTCAACGTGGCGCTCCCGCAGCTCGCCCCACAGCCCGCGATCCGGCGGCCGGCACCGTGCCGAAGACGGGCGAGCGCGGCCCGCCGCCGCACGGTCAGCGCCCGGTCTCGGCCGCCCGCTGATACCCCCGCACCGCCGGGTAGGCGAAGACGGCGATCAGGGCGACGGTCCAGAGCACCGTCTTGAGCAGCGGCTCGGCCACCGGCCCGCCGTAGGAGAGGCCGCGCATGGCCTCGATGGCACAGCTCATGGGCTGGTTCTGTACCGTGCTCTGCAGCCAGGTGGGGTAGGCGAAGACCGGGACGAAGCCGGAGTTGAAGAACATCAGCAGGGTGTTCATGATGCCGATGATGTTCACCAGCATGACGCCCTCGGAGATCGTGGCCAGCGCGGTCACCAGCACCGCGAAGCCCATGCCGAAGAGCACCGGAATGCCGATCAGCCCGAGCGCGGCGAGCGGGCCCTGGTCGAAGCGGAAGCCGAGGGTGAACCCGACCAGGATGACGAAGAGCGTGGTCACCAGGACCCGCAGCGCCTCGGCGAGCATGCGGCCGGTGAGCCCGGCGGCGCGGTGCACCGGCATGGTCCAGAACCGGCCGAGCAGCCCGGTGGCCTTCTCCGCCTTGAAGCCGAGCGCGCTCACCACCGAGCCGGTCATGGCCGCGATCAGGGTGAGCAGGGCGACCTGGCCGTAGATGCTCGGCATGCCGGTGGCGCTGGTGATGGAGTCACCGAGCACCACCTTGAACATGAGCAGGGTGAGCGCCGGGTAGACCAGGGTCTGGATGGTGGTGCCCGGGTCCCTGGCCCAGACCAGCAGCAGCCGCTTGCACTGCAGCAGGCTGTGCGCGGCCCAGCTGCGCAGCGAGTTCTCCGCGGCGGGGCTGGTCTCCGGCAGCGGGCTGCCGTGCCAGGTGATCTCCCGCTCGACCGTCTCGACCGTACTCATGCCCGCCTCACACTCGCCCAGATCGCCAGCGGGGTGAACACCAGGAGTCCGCTGATCAGCCATACCAGCGGGACCCAGAGCACCTGCCAGGTAACGCCGTCCGCCGCCATGTCGCGCAACGCGAAGGAGAACTGCGAGATCGGCTGGTTGCGCACGAAGGGCCGGATCCACGCGGGGAAGCTCGCCTCCGGCACGAAGCCGCAGGAGAGCATGCCGAAGATGATGGTGGGCAGGGTGAGCGCCTGGCTCAGCGACTCCGGGCTCTTGGTCACGCTGCCGAGCGCGTCGGCGCCGATGGCGAGCATGGTGCCGACGCCGAGCGAGAAGACGCAGAACAGCGCCGCCTGCCCCCAGCCCGCGCTGAACCGGAACCCGATCAGGTGCCCGAAGACCAGCGCCGCCGCCAGCGAGCAGCTGGAGCGCACCACACCGGCGCAGATCCGCGAGGTGAGCGGCACCAGCGCGCCGATCGGCATGCTCTGCAGCCTGGTGCTCAGCCCGGTGAGCGCCTCGAAGGCGGCGAGCTGGGCATTGGACATCATGGTGAAGGCCATGGTCTGCAGCACGATGATGGGCATGACGAACTGCGCGTAGTCGATGCCCTGGAACTTCATCACGTAGCGCAGCGGCAGGTAGAAGCCGAGCGTGAAGACGAGCGGGGTGAGCATGGCGACGATCAGCTCGCCCTTGGTGGCCATCACCCAGATCACCCGGCCGGTGAGCGCCCGCCACTGCGCGAACGAGTTCGGCTTCGCCTCGGGCAGCTCCGCGAAGAGCTCGGCGGTTGCGGTCACCGCTGCCCGCCGGAGTGGCCGGTGATGCTCAGGAAGACATCGTCCAGCGAGGGGCGGCGCAGCGCGATATCGGCGAGCTGGATCCCGGCGGCGTCCAGCCTGCGCACCGCCTCGGCCAGCGTGCTCGCACCGCCGGGGGCCGGGATGGAGAGCCGGTCGTGGCCGGGCAGGTCGGCGCGGACGGCCTCGGGCACCAGGTCGCCGAGCGCGGCGACGGCGAAGTCCAGGCGCTTGGGGTCGAGCGGGACGATCTCGCACCAGCTGCCGCCGGTGCGCTCCTTGAGCTGGTCGGCGGTGCCCTCGGCGATCACGGTGCCGTGGTCGATGACGATGATGTTGTCGCTGAGGACGTCGGCCTCCTCCAGGTACTGCGTGGTCAGCAGCACCGTGATGCCCTGCTCCTTGAGCGCGGTCACCAGCTCCCAGACGCCCTGGCGGCTGCGCGGGTCGAGGCCGGTGGTCGGCTCGTCCAGGAACACCACCTCGGGGCGGACCACCAGGCCGCAGGCGATGTCGACGCGCCTGCGCATGCCGCCGGAGTAGTTCCGCACGGCGCGGCGGCCCGCGCTCACCAGGTCGAACTCCTCCAGCAGGCTGTCCGCGCGCCTGCGAGCGGCGGATTTTGTCAGCCCCATGAGCCTGCCGAAGAGCTCCAGGTTCTCCCGGCCGGAGAGGTTCTCGTCCAGCGCGGCGTACTGGCCGGTCATCATGATCGACCGGCGCACGCCCGCCGGGTCGCGCAGCACGTCGTGCCCGGCGACGACGGCGGTGCCGGAGTCCGGGCGCAGCAGGGTGGCCAGGATCTTGACGGTGGTGGTCTTGCCCGCGCCGTTCGGGCCGAGAATGCCGAGCACCTTGCCGCGTTCGGCCTGGAAGCCGATGCCCTGGAGGGCGTGGACGTCGCCGAAGGACTTCCGGACGTCGGTCACCGAGACCGCGGCCTCGCGGACCTCCCGGGAAGTCGTTTCGCGCACGGGCGCCTCCACTACGTTCGGACTCGGCATCAACTCTCCACTATCGGGCGGGTGCGGCGGGCGGCACGGACGAACTGTCCCGGGCTTTTTGATCCTCCGCGTCGGGCGCGATGTTACCGGCCGCATTTCCCGGTGGCGCGCAGTCGGCCCGTACCCAATCGCGCACCATTCAACTGTGGTATTCATCACAGGGCGGCGTTGCGATGCCGGTCACGTCGGTGCCCTTCGCCGCGGTGGATCGGACGTCCTTGTCCGCCATTGCATCACCCGCCTACCCTGCTGTTCGGGGGGCCGGAATTTCGCCGGTAGCAGGGTGGGCACACCGATCTCGAAAGGGTGACCATGGTTGAGTCCGCGCAGCCGACAGTGGCGGCGCTCCGGGGAGGACCGGACCGACCGAACACCGTGACCATCCGCGATCCGCGTACCGGCGAGACCGTCGGCGACTACGCGATCATGGGCGCACGGGATGTCGAGCACGCGGTGCGCGCCGCGAAACGCGCCGAGAAGTGGTGGGCGGGAATGACCTTCGCCGCCCGGAGACGGATCCTGCTGGCCTGGAAGCGGCTGATCGCGCGGCGCGCGGGCGAGCTGGTCGAGCTGCTCAGCGCCGAGACCGGCAAGCCGGAGGCCGATGCCGCCATCGAGGTCATGCTCGCGGTGCAGAACCTGGACTGGGCGGCGCGCCATGCCGCGCGGGCGCTCGGCCGCCGGAACCTGCGCTCCACCTGGCTGAGCCGCAATCAGCATGCCTCGGTGGGGTACCTGCCGCTCGGCGTGATCGGGGTGCTCGGGGCCTGGAACAACCCGGTCTTCACCCCGATGGGGTCGATCGCCTACGCCATGGCGGCGGGCAACGCGGTGGTGTTCAAACCGCATGAGCTGACCACCGGCGTCGGGGTCTGGCTGGCCGCGAGCTGGGCCGAGATAGAGCCGGATCAGCCGGTGCTGCAGGCGGTCACCGGCGACGACCGCACCGGCATCGCGCTCTGCCGTGCCGCGGTGGACAAGATCGCGTACGCCGGGTCGGAGCGGGACGCCCGCCCGGTGATCGCCGAGTGCTCGCGCTCGCGCACCCCGGTGGTGGTCGAGCGCAGCGGCAAGGGCTCGATGGTGGTGCACGTGGACGCCCGGCTCCGGGACGCGGCGCAGGCCGCGGTCTTCGGGGCCATGTCCAATGCCGGGCAGAACGTCACCGGTATCCAGCGCGCCTACGTGCCCGCCTCGATCTACGAGCGCTTCCTCGACCTGGTGGCCGAGCAGGCCGCCGCGCTGCGGCCCGGCGCCGACCGGCGCGCCTCCTACGGCCCGATGATCCTGGAACCGCAGATCGAGGTGGTGCGCAAGCAGGTGCGGGACGCGCTGACCAGGGGCGGGCGCGCGGTGGTCGGCGGGCTGGATTCGATCCGGGAGCCGTATATCGAGCCGATCGTGCTCACCGAGGTGCCGGAGGAGAGCATCGCGATCACCGGTGAGGGCATCGGGCCCGTGCTCATCGTGAACAAGGTGGCCGATATCGACGAGGCGGCGGAGCGGATCAATGCCGCCAGCAACGGGATCGCGGTCTCGGTCTTCACCAGGGATGTCGCCGAGGTGGCCGCCTTCGCGGAGAAGCTGCGGGTCGGGGTGGTGACCATCAACTCGTCCTCGGCCTACGCCGGGATTCCGGCGCTGCCCTTCGGCGGGGTCGGCGAGTACGGGCAGGGGCACAGCCACGGGGTGCAGGGGTTGCAGGAGTTCAGCCGGACGCTGGCGATCGCGCGCAAGCGCTACCGGGCCCAGGTGAGCCTCTCGACCTTCCACCGGCACCGGCGGCACCTGCGCGCGGCCCGGGTCATGTTCGAGCTGCGGCACGGGCGGCTGGGCTGAGGGTCGTCGTCCGCGGTCGGCAGCGCACGGCTCGGCCGAGGGCACGACCGCGGAGCCGGCCGCGGGACAGCTCCGGGCTCGGCGGCCGAGGGGCACGACTGCGGAGCGGGCCGCATCGGGACAGCTCCGGGCTGCCGAGGGGCACGGTCACGGTGCCGACCGCGGCTCGGCTCAGGGTTCGCCGAGCAGGACCGCGAGCATCAGCGCGTGCACCCGGGCCAGCTGCTCGGGGCGGCTGTCGAAGCGGATCAGCCTGCCCACGTCGATCACCTGGCCGAGCGCGGTGTGCACCCGGAACCTGGCCTCGATCGGGTCGCCGTCGAGCAGGTTCGCCCACTCCAGCACGTTCTGCCGCTGGATGGCGCGCAGCTTGTGCTGCTCGGCCTGCGGCAGATTACTGAACTCGGCGTAGTACACCGGCATGATCTCCGGCATGGTGAAGGTGAGCCGGGCGTAGCGCTCGGCGATCCGGCGCACCGCGTCCGGGCGGTCGGTCGCCTCGGCCAGCGCCTCGGTGAGCGCGATGGCGACCCGGTCGCCGGTGCGGTAGAAGGCGGCGGCGAGCAGGTCGGCCTTGCTGCTGAAGTAGCGGTAGACGCTGGAGGCGTTGATCCCGACGGCGGCGCCGATCTCCTCGATGCTGGCCTCGTGGTAGCCCTGCCTGCCGAAGATCCGGATCGCCTCGGTGAGCAGTTGTTCGCGTTTCGAGGTGACCGGGAGGCCGCGCACGGCCGGCCCGGGATCGGGCTGCTCGGGGGCCGGCGGCAGCTCCGCGCGCAGCACCGCCCAGCTCATGCCGGTGAGCAGCGGGAGCAGCCTGGTGCCGGACAGCGCGGTGCGGTGCGCCGAGATGCTGGCGACCACGCTGAGCACCGAGGCGGAGAGCATGGCGACGTCGGCCCGCGTCGCCTCCGGGCGCAGCGCGCCGATGGGTTCGGCCAGAGTGGCGTTCAGGTCGTCGTAGATGCGCCGGATCCGCACCCGGTCGTCGCGCTCCAGGTAGCGCCGCTCCCAGCGGTAGAGCCCGCCCTCGCGGCGGATCTCGATGGTGTGCTCGGCGATGCCGCGGATCAGCTTGTCCAGGCGTTCCGGCGGGTCGGCGGCGGGATCGTCGGCGGCGCGGGCCACCTCCAGCAGGACACGGGCGCCCTCCTCGGCGGCCGCGACCAGCAGCGCGTACTTGTTCGTGAAGTGCCGGTACAGCGCGGGGCCGGAGATGCCGACCTCGGCCGCGATCTCGTCCACGCCGACCGGGTAGTAGCCGCGCTCGCTGAAGGCGCGGGCGGCGGCGCGGATGATCTGGACCTTGCGGTCCTTCGGGCGGCGGCGCACCGGCTGGCCGGATTCGGGCCGCGCGGCGGCGAGCCCGGCCTCGCTGCGATCCGCGACCATACACCTCTCCGTTCCCTCCGGCTCCCCGTCTGTTGACAGCACCGGACCAATCACCCTAAGTTAACCACAATTCGCAAAGTTAGCCATCATTCATCGCACAGCGCCCGCTGAACTTCCTACCAGGAGACCGACATGAGCAACCCCGATTCCGTCCAGACGGCGGCTCCGGCCGGATTCTCGGCTGTGCGCGACGGCACCATCCTGCGCATCACGATCACGAACCCCAAGCGCAAGAACGCGATCGACTTCGACACCATGGTCGCGCTCGGGGATACCTTCCTCGCCGCCGCCGACGACCGCTCGGTGCGCGCCATCCTGCTCACCGGCGAGGGTGGCGATTTCTGCACCGGCGCCGATCTCTCCGCCGCCGATGCCGAGGCACAGCGCGGGATCACCCCGGACCAGGTGATGGACGCGGCGAACCGGCTGGTGCGCTCGATCGTCGCGGTGCCGGTGCCGGTGATCGTGCGGATCAGGGGCGCGGCGGCCGGGGTCGGGGTGGGGGTCGCGCTCGCCGCCGACCTGGTCTACGCGAGCGCGGATTCCTACCTGCTGCTCGCCTTCATCAATATCGGGCTGATGCCGGACGGCGGGGCGGCGGCGCTGGTCGCGGCCGCCGCGGGGCGTCCGTTCGCCGCCAAGCTGGCGCTGCTCGGCGAGCGGCTGCCCGCCGCCGAGGCGCACGCCGCCGGGCTCTTCACCGCGGTGGTGGCCGATGCCGAGCTGGACGCGGTGGTCGAGGCGGTGGCGGCGAAGGTGGCGGCGGGGCCGCGGCGGGCGCTCGAGCTCACCAAGCAGGCGCTGAACGCCGCCACCCTGACCAGGCTGGAGGCCACGCTGGCCGCGGAGAAGACCGGGCAGATCGAGCTGCTGCAGTCGGCGGACTTCGCCGAGGGGGCGGCGGCGATGCTCAGCAAGCGGAAGCCGGTCTTCTCGGACTAGCCGGTGGGCCAGTGGAATTCGGGGTCGCGGGCGTAGTCGGCGCGGCGCTGGTCGAGTGCCGCGGTAACCATGTCGCCGGCGCCGGGGCCGATGATGCGGCGCAGGGGTGGGTTCGGGTCGGCGGGCTCACCGAGGCGTACGCCGACGTCGTGCTCGCGGCGGCGCTCGCCTACCTGCTGCCGGAATAGCGAACGCCCCGGCCGCCGCTGCGGGCCGGGGCGTCCACCGGGTACCTACAGACCGAGGCCGCGGGCCAGGGTCGGCCAGGACGCGGGCAGCTCGTCGCGCCAGTAGCCCCAGGAGTGGGTGCCATCCGGGCGGAAGTTGACCGTGGCCGGGATGTTCAGCTGCTTCAGCTTGTCGGCCAGGTTGCGCGTGCAGTAGTTGGTGCCCGCCTCGATGACGCCGCCGACGACCAGCTGGTTCGCCAGCCCCGACGAACCGGGGAGGGCGTAGGGGCCGTCCAGGGTGTCGTGCCTGCCCGGCAGGCCGCTGCCGGTGGAGATGTACAGCTCGGTGCCGCGCAGCCGCTCGGCGTTCACGTACGGGTCGTTGGCGACCCACTCCGGGCTGCCCTCCGGGCCCCACATGTTCAGGGTGTCGCCGCCGCCCCAGACCTCGACGGTGAGCCGCACGAACTCCGAGCCGACCGGGTCACTGGTCATGGCGCAGCCGCTGTAGGCGGCGGCCGCCTGGTACAGCCCGGGCTTGGCGATCGGCAGTGCGAGCACCGTGGTGCCGGAGGTGGAGAGCCCGGCGATGGCGTTCGTGCCGTTGGTGCCGAGCGCGCCGTCCACCAGCGGGGGCAGCTCCTCGGTGAAGAAGGTCTTCCACTTGTTGCGGCCGAGCACCGGGTCGTCGGCGATCCAGTCGGTGTAGTAGCTCCACTTGCCACCGATGGGCTGGATGACGTTGACGTTCTTGTCCGAGAGGAATTGCAGCGCGTCGGTCTTGGCCTGCCAGGAGGCGTCGTCCTCGCCGCCGCCCGCGCCGTTGAGCAGGTAGAGCGTGGGGCGCGGCTCCGAGGTGTCGGCCGGCCGCTGCACGTCGATCAGGATGTTCTCGTCCATGGCGGCGGAGTACACGTGCAGCCGCAGGCTGCGGGCATCCTTGTACTCGGCCTTGACGATCTTCGAGCCGTCCGGCGCGACCGGGTTACCGAGCAGGGCCTTCTGATCCATGATCGGGTCGGCCGTCGCCGTCGAGGTGCCGAGACCGGACAGCAGGCCGCCGAGCACCGCCGTCGTCGCGATCATCACGGCCGCGCGGGTACCGCGGCGCCGGCTGGGTCGACGTATCAATTTCACACCTTCGCTTCTCGTCTCGGGTTTCGACTGGCACGTCCGGACGCGGACACACGTCGGGAACCCTACGGTCTGTGTAGTCGCCGTGGCCCCGCGTGACGTTACTGTAACCTCGCCCCATCATGCCCGACCCGCGGCGCGGGCCCCCTGACGGGTTCGGCGCGCGGCGCGGGAGTCAGTACGCCGCCTGCTGGTGCGAGCCGTGCTCGGCGAGGCCGCCGAGTGCGCGCACCCAGTGCTCGGCGAAGACCCGGATCTCGTCCTGGTTGAAGGCCGCCTCGACGTAGTCGAAGCGGACGAGCAGGCCGTCCGGGCCGACATCGATGAGCAGGTCGAGCAGCAGATCCGGGATCGGCGGCTCGATCAGCACCCGGGCCGGGCGCACGTCGCGGTAGCGCAGCGCGTACCGGCCCTGCGCCGCGGCAGCCAGCTCGCGGCGCGCGGTGACGTGCCGCAGCACCGAGTAGCCCGCGCCGCCGGAGGGCACAGCGGCGCGCGCGGCGGCGACCCGCTCCAGCAGGGTGCCCGCGGCCGGGCCGCCGACCAGCGCCTCGGCCACGTCGACGTCGGCCATGGGCAGCGGGAACGGGTAGCTCAGGTCGAAGGCGCCCGCGACCCCGTCGGTGCGGCCCGCGGTCCTGCCGTCCGCCTGCAGCCGGACGACCGGGCCGATGGCCCTGGTGACCGCCTGGTCGGCGGCGGTGCGGACGGCGAGCGCGGTGGCGGCGAGCAGCACGTCGAGCACCTCGGCGCCGTGCGCGGCCGCGGCGGCGGCCACCGCGGCGGTGCCGTCGGCGGTGATGGTGAGCGAGATGCGGCGGCGGCCGCCCGCCGGGATCGGCGGCTCGGCCGGGCGGCCCGCGAGGGTGCCGCGCCACCAGTCCAGCTCGGCGCGCTCGGCGCCGGCCAGGCGGCGGCGCAGGGCGGTGAGCAGTTCGGTGACGCCGTCGTCCGAGCCGGGCGGGTTGGCGTGCCTGCTGCCGGACCAGGTGGCGGCGATGTCGTCGGCCAGGATGCGCCAGGTGGTGTCGTCGACCACGAGGGCCGAGGCGACCAGGAGCAGGGTGGCGGAGCCGTCTGGGCGGGCGGCGAAGACGGCGCGGATATTGCGGCCCGCGGTGGGGTCGAGTTCGGCCGAGACCTCGGCGACCAGGCGGTCCAGGGGTGGGAGTTCGCCGGAGAGCGGGAGGTGCAGGAAGGTTTCGTCCGCTCGCTCGGTGCGCGGGGGGAGCTCGAAGACCGGGCCGGGGGCGCCTGGTTCCTGGCGCCAGCGGGACCAGAGGAGGGGGTGGCGTTCCAGGACGGCGTCGATCGCTGCGCGGACCGCCGCCGGGTCGGTGCCTGCGGGGACGTCCAGCGCGGCCGCGCGGGCGTGGACAGCGAGGCCGAGGGCGGCCGCGGTGGGGGTGGTGATGGGGAGGCGGGACGGGAGGACGGCGGTGGTCAGCGACGAGGTGGAGATGGTCGGGACCCGGGTTCTGGGCTCGGCCGGGGGTTCGGAGTCGGTGAGAGCGGGGCCGAACGGGTTGAGGGTGGCCGGGCGGGCGCGGTGGCGGGGGGCTCTGTCCTCGGTGTAGGACGGGGTGGGCACGGGGGATTCGTCGGCGGAGTTCGGTGCGGGGACGCCGTTCGGCGTGGTGGCCCACGGGGTGCTCTCGGTGGGGACGCGAGGGGGTTCGGGTGGGGTGCTGAGCCGGGGTGGGGTGGCGGGCTCGCCGCTGCGGGCCGGGGTGGTGGGGATGCCGTTCGCCGGGGTGGCCCAGGGGTACTCGGGGGCGGGTCCCGCCGGGGTGGCCCGGGGGTACTCGACGGCGGGTCCCGCCGGGGTGGCGTCCGTGCTGGGGGCGCCGTTCGCCGGGGTCGCCCAGCCGGGCTCGACGCTGGGAGGTACCGAGATGTCGGGGCCCGGGGTGTCGTCCACCGGGGTCGCCCAGCCGGACTCGACGCTGGGAGGTACCGAGGTGTCGGGTGGCGTTGTGGGTGATTCTTCGGCTGGGGTGGCAGGCATCGGAGTCGCGGCCTGTGCGGGCTCGCCGACGGCGGTGGCGGTGGCCGGTGCCGGCTCGGCGGAGGAGACAGTGGTGGCGGGCGCGGGGGTGTCGGGGGTTGGGGCGCGGGGTGCGGGGAGGGGGCGGATTTCGGTGGGGGCGTCGGCGGTGAGGAGGGCGTCGAGGAGGGGGAGGACGGTGGCCAGGGCGGCGGCGTCGGTCATCTCCTCGTGGCGGACGGGGACCTCGTGGTCGAGGATGCGGGCGGCGTGCGGGCGCCAGGACGCGATGACGTCGTGGTCGCGGCGGTCGTCGGCGGCGGCGCGGAAGTAGTGCACGGTGCCGTCGAAGACGCCGGGGCGGTGCCGCGGGAGCAGCAGGACCGAGCGGACCGCGGTGGTGTAGGCGGCGCGCAGGCGGGTGCGGTCGACCTCGACCATCTCCGCGGGGATGCTGCGGTGCAGGGCGGCCAGGTGCTCCTCGGAGAGTTCGGCGAGGCGGTCGGGGTCGACGTCGTGCATGCCGATCTCGGCGAGCATGCGGACCGTGGTCTCGCGCCAGGTGGCGAGGTCGAAGGCGAAGTCGGCGTCGAGCAGGGCGAGCAGGGTGACCTGCTGTTTCGCGGCGCGCAGGCGGACCGCCACCTCGTGGGCGAGGATGCCGCCGAGTGACCAGCCGAGCAGGTTGTACGGGCCGTCGGGGTGGATCGCGCGGATCTCGGTGACGTAGCGCTCGGCGAGTTCGGCCAGCGACTCCGGGTCGTCCCAGGCGTCCGGGCCGGTGAGCGGCTCCGAGAGGACGGGGGATTGGATGCCGTAGACGGGGATGCCGGGGGTGAGGCGGGTGGCGAGGGGCTGGTAGCACCAGGCCAGACCTGCCATGGGGTGGATGCAGAACAGGGGTGGTTGGCCGGGGTCGCCGGTGCGGAGTGGGAGGACGATGGCGAGGGCCGGGTCCGCCGGGGCGGCGTGTCTGCCCGCGGGGGCGGGCTGGTAGACGGTGGTCGGCAGGTCGTCGGCGCCGAGTGCGGTGCTCGGTGCGCCGGAGATTCCGGCATCCGAGGGGATGTGGTCGGCATGCTCGCCGTCGCTTGCCCCGGCGAACGGGTCGGCGGCGACATCGGCGGCCGCGGGCGCGCCGAGCTCCACCGGCACTCCCCCGGCCACATCCGCGCCGGACTCCACCGGCACTCCCCCGGCCACATCCGCGCCGGACTCCACCGGCACTCCCCCGGCCGCATCCGCGCCGGACTCCACCGGCACTTCCCCGGCCACATCCGCGCCGGGCTCCAGCTCAGCCGCTGCGCCGTCCTGTGTGCCTGGCTCCGACCCCGGGTGGACGTGAGTGCCTGGCTCCGCCGAGAGTCCCTCGGCCACAGGCAGAACGGGCTCCGACGAGGCGCCCGCGTGGACGTCGGAATCAGCTGGGACTCCCCGGGCGGGGACGCCGCGGACCGCATCGATGCGAGCCGCCAGATCGGCGACGGTGGCGCCGTCGAAGAGCCACGGAACGCGGACGGGCACATCGGTTTCCGAGGCCAGCCGCGCGACGGCGCGCACGGCGTCGAGACTGGTCCCGCCGAGCGCGAAGAAATCGTCGTCGGCGCCGACACCGACGGCGCCGGGGAGCGCGGCGGCGAAGGCTTCGGCGACGAGGCGCTCGGTGGCGGTCGAGGGCTCCCGGCCCGCGCGGGGGGCGAAATCGGGGGCGGGGAGGGCGCGGCGATCCAGCTTGCCGGTGCCGGTGAGCGGCAGCTCGGCGAGCGGGACGACGGCGGCGGGCACCAGGTACCCGGGCAGCCGGGTGCGGGCGAAGGCGAGCAGCTCGGCGGGGTCGGCGACCTGGCCCGCGACCGGCACCGGGTAGGCGACGAGCCGCCCGTCCGCGACGGTCACCGCGGCCGCGGCGACGGCGGGGTGCGCGCGCAGCACCGCCTCCACCTCGCCGGGCTCGACCCGCTGCCCGCGCAGCTTCACCTGGAAGTCGTTGCGGCCCAGATACTCCAGTCCGCGCCGTCCGAGCCGGACGATATCGCCGGTGCGGTACAGCCGCTCGCCGGGGCGGAACGGGTCGGCCACGAACCGCTCGGCGGTGCGCCCCGGCTCGCCCGCGTAGCCGCGGGCCAGCTGGACCCCGGCCAGGTACAGCTCGCCGGGGGCGCCGATCGGCACCCGGCGCAGCAGCCCGTCGAGCACGTGGATGTCGGTGCCCGCGACCGGGGTTCCGATGGGCACCGGGCCGGTCCCGCCGTCGGTGTCGGCGCGGTAGGCGGTGACCACGGTCGCCTCGGCGGGGCCGTACCAGTTGTGCAGTTCGCCGGCGAGCAGGGCGGTGCAGCGGTGCACGGTGGTCCGGCTCAGCGCCTCGCCTGCGGCGAAGACCCGGCGCGGCAGCGCGGCGGGCTCGCCGGGGGTCTCGGCGAGCAGCCCGAGGTAGGCGTCGAGCAACGAGGGGACGAAGTGCACGGTGGTCACCCCTTCGCGCTCGATGACGGCGCGGAGCAGCGCGGGGTCGCGGTGCGCGCCGGGTTCGGCGATCACCAGCCTGGCCCCGGTCTGCAGGGGCCAGAAGAGTTCCCAGGCGTGGATGTCGAAGGTGACAGGGGTCTTGTGCAGCACGACGTCGGAGCTGTCGTGCGGGTGCGCGGCCTGGGCCCAGCGCAGCTGGTTCACCAGCTGCCGGTGCGTCATGAGCACGCCCTTGGGGCGGCCGGTGGAGCCGGAGGTGTGCACCACCGAGGCCAGCGTGTCGGGGCGGTTGATGTACGCCCGCGCGATCCCCGGCCGCACCTCGGCGAAGTCGACCACCGCGGTGCCCGCGCCGGTGCGGAAATCCGACGAAGCGAGCACGAATTCCGGCTGCACCTGGGCGAGGACGGCGTCGAGCCGCTCGGCGGGGTCGTCCGGGTCGAGCGGGACGTAGGCGGCACCGGTCCCCAGCACCGCGTAGATCGCGGTCACCAGGTCGAGTGAGCGCGGCAGCGCGACCGCGACCAGCCGCTCCGGGCCTGCGCCGAGCCGGGTGAGCGCGCCGGCGTAACCGGCGACACGCAGCCCGAATTCGGCGTAGGTCAGGGTCTCGTCGCCGAAGGTCACCGCGGGCGCGTCGGGGGTGCGCGCCACCTGGTCGCGGAAGAGCGAGACCAGGGTGTCGGTGCCGGGCGGCGGGGCGAGCGCGCCGTCGTTCAGCGCGTCCAGGACGGCGCGCTCCGGGCCGGGGAGCAGGTCGAGCGCGGCCAGCCTGCGGTCGGGGCCGAGCGAGAGGCGGTCGAGGACGACGCGCAGCCGCTGGGTGAGCACGGCGGCGACCGCGTCCTCCACGGTGTCGCGGCGGAAGAGCACCCGGATGCCGAGCTGCGCGCCCACGTCGACCAGCAGGGTGATCGGGTAGTGCGTGTAGGTGACGGAGTCCGTGCCGCCGAGTCCGGGTATCCCGGTGGCGTGCTCGGCGGCCGCGCGCAGCGCCTCGGTGTCCACCGGGTAGCTCTCGACCGCCACGAGGGTGTCGAAGAGCGGGTCGGCGGAGCCGGTGCGGTGCGCGGGGGCGCGCTGGATCTCGGCCAGGCCGAGGTGGTGGTGGTCGAGCAGCGCGGCCTGCTCGGACTGCAAGCGGGTGAGCAGGGTACGCACGGTGCCCGGGCCACCGGTGTGCACCCGCACGGGCACGGTGGTGGCGAAGAGCCCGACCATCTCCTCGGCCCCGGCCAGCTCGGCGGAGCGGCCCGAGACCACCGCGCCGAAGACCACGTCGGCACTGCCGACGGCGCCGCCGAGCACCAGCGCCCACGCGGCCTGCACCACGGTGGCGAGGGTGACGCCGGTGCCGGTGGCGAGCGCGCCGAGCGCGGCGGTCCTGGTGGCGTCGACCTCGACGACGGCGGTGCCGACCTCGTCGCGCTGCTCGGCAGGCACCGGCCCGGCGAAGGCGGCGAGCGCGGGGGCGAGCAGGGTCGGCTCGACGCCGTCGAGCGCGGCGGCCCACGCCGCGGTGGCGGCCTCGCGGTCGCGCTCCGCGAGGTACTGCACGTAGTCGCGGTACGGCCGCGGCGCGGGCAGCTCGGGCCCGCCCGCGTAGAGCACGAGCAGATCCCGGACCAGCAGCGGCATGGACCAGCCGTCGAGCAGCAGGTGGTGCAGGGTGAGCGTCAGGTGGGCGCGCCCGGATTCGGTGCGGTACACCGTCATCCGGAGCAGCGGGGCAACGCCCGGGTCCATGGGCTCGGCGCGCTCGGCGGCGCGCAGCGCGGGCAGGTCGGCGTCGGGCACCGGCTCGAAGTGCCGCCACGGCAGCGGGACCCGCTCGTAGACCAGCTGCACGGGGGTGCCGTCGGCGGTGTGCGCGAAGACGGTGCGCAGCACGGCGTGCCGGTCGAGCAGGGCCAGCCCGGCGGCGTAGAGGCGGTCCATGGCCACGTCGGCGGGGAGCTCGAGGGCGAACTGCATGACGTAGTAGTCGGGGCCGGGCTCGGCGCTGTGGACGAGCAGCCCGGCCTGCAGCGGGGTCACCGGGAGCACGTCGACCAGGCCGTCGCCCGCCGCGCGCCAGCCGTCGAGCTCGGGCTGCGTGACCGTGACCAGCGCGACGTCGGAGGGGGTGAGCCCGCCTGCGGCCGGGTGGTCGAGGTGCCCGGCCAGCGACTCCAGCGCGGCCAGCCAGTCCTCGGCGAGATCGCGGACATCGGCCTCGTCCAGGATGCCTGCCACGTAGCGGAAGGTGGCGGTGAGCCGGATGCCGTCCAGGTCGTCGGCGACGGCGTCGATCTCGATCACGCCGGAGGCGGGCAGCTCGGGCGCGGGGTCCAGCTCGATCCGGCCGAACTCGCCGGTGGGCAGCCAGTCCATGGTGAGCGCGCCCGCGATGCCGCCCGCCCGGCCCAGGTAGTTGAAGGAGATCTGGCCGGGGTGCGCGGGCTCGGCGAGCTCGCCCGCGGGGTCGAGCCTGCGCAGCATGCCGAAGCCGATGCCGCGGTCCGGCACCGCGCGCAGGTTCTCCTTGACCGCGCGCACCGCCTCGGCGGCGGCCGCCCCGCCCTCGTAGTCGGGGCCGAGCGCGACGGCGCCCAGGTCCAGCGCGACCGGGTGCACGGTGGTGAACCAGCCGACGGTGCGGGCCAGGTCGGCGCCGGGCACCACCTGCTCCTCGCGGCCGTGGCCCTCCAGCCGCACCACGGTGGTCGCGGCCTCGACGCCGCGCCGGGAGCGCCAGGCCCGCACCGCCATGGCCAGCGCGGTGAGCAGGGCGGTGTCCGGGCCGGTGTGGTAGAGCGCGGGCAGCCGGGTGAGCACCGCGGCGGCGATCGGGCCGGGCACCGGCACCTCGAAGCGGCCGGTGCCCGCGTGCGTGTCGCGGCGCGGGTCGAGCGCGCGCACGCCGAGCAGCGGGTCGGGGGTGGCCAGGATCGAGCGCCAGAGCGGGAGCTCGCCGGCGCGGCCGGGCGCGGCGGCGGCGAGGCCGTGCGCCCAGCGGCGCAGCGAGGTGCCGACCGGGGGCAGCTCCACCTCGATACCCGCGGAGATCTGCGCCCACGCGGTGACCAGGTCGGGCAGCAGCACCCGCCAGGAGACGCCGTCGATCACGTAGTGGTGCACGGCGAGCACCAGCGCGTCGCGGTCGTCGGGGCGGTGCAGCCAGACCCCGGCGAACATCCGGCCCGCGGCGGGGGCCAGCTCGGCGAGCGCGGTGTCGGCGGCGACGGTGGCGAAGCGGTTCAGCTCCACCTCGCCCGCCGCGGCGGGCACGTCGAGCCGGGTGACGGCGGCCTCGACGAGTTCGGCCGCGCCGGTGGCCCTGGTCTCGAACTCCCAGCCGCCCGGTGCCGGGCGCAGCCGGGCGCGCAGCGCGTCGTGCCGCTCCACCACCGCGGCGAGGGTGGCGACCAGCTCGCCGCGGTCGATGCCCGGCGGCAGCGCGAGCACCATGAACTGGCCGAAGCGGTCGACGATGCCGCCGCGGTCGAGGAAGTCGGCGAGCACCGGGAGCAGCGGCAGCGAGCCGATGCCGCCGCCGGAGAGCTCGGCAGGCGCGGTGCCCTGGTGCGCCGCGGTGCGGGCAATCCGGGCCAGCCCGGCCACGGTGCGCTGCTCGAAGACCTCGCGCGCGGTGATCACCAGCCCGGCCGCGCGGGCACCGCCGACCACCTGGATGGCCGAGATGCTGTCGCCGCCGAGCGCGAAGAAGGAGTCGTCGACGCCGATGTGCTCCAGCCCGAGCACCCGGCCGAAGATCTCGGCCAGCCGGGCCTGGGTGGCGTCGACCGGGGGCCGCGCGGTGCCGCCGGACGGGACGGGGGCGGGCAGCGCGGCCCGGTCCAGCTTGCCGCCCGGGGTGAGCGGAATGGCGTCGAGCACCACCAGCGCCGCAGGCACCAGGTGCGCGGGCAGCCGGTGCGTGACGAAGGCGTGCAGCTGCTCCACGCCGATCTCGCGGCCGTCGGCGGGCAGCACGTAGCCGACCAGCCCGACGGCGCCGCCGGGCAGCTGCCGCGGCTGCACCACCGCGAAGCCGACCGACTCGTGCGCGGTGAGCACGGCCTCCAGCTCGCCCGGCTCGATCCGCAGCCCGCGGATCTTCACCTGCAGGTCGTTGCGGCCGAGGAACTCCAGGTCGCCCGCGGCGGTGCGGCGCACCAGGTCGCCGGTTCGGTACATGCGCTGGCCGGGCAGCCACGGGCAGGCGACGAAGCGGGAGGCGGTGAGCCCGGGGCGGTTCCGGTAGCCCTCGGCGAGCGCGGCGCCCGCGATGTGCAGCTCGCCGACGGCGCCGGTCGGCACCGGGTGCAGCCGCCCGTCGAGCACCCACTCGGTGATCCCGGCGACGGTCTCGCCGAGCGTCACCGGCGCGCCCGGCTGCAACCGGGCGCTGTTGGTCATGATGGTGGCCTCGGTGGGGCCGTAGCCGTTGTGCACCTCGCGCACCCCCCCGTCCGGCAGCGCGATCGCCCAGCGGGCGGCGAGCTCCGGCGGGCTCGCCTCGCCCGCGGCGAGCAGCGAGACCAGGTCGGGCAGCGCGGCCGGGTCGAGGGTGGCGAGCACCGAGGGGGTCAGCACGGCGTGCGAGACCGCCTCGGTGCGCAGCAGCTCGGCCAGCTCGTCGCCGCTGGAGGCGCTGCGCGGGGCGATCACCAGGGTGGCGGCGGCGCCCGCGGCCAGCAGCAGCTCGAAGATCGAGGCGTCGAAGGAGGGCGAGGCGACGTGCAGCACCCGCGACTCGCCCGCGGCGCGCAGCGCGACCCGCTGCGCCACCACCAGCCCGGCCAGCCCGAGGTGGTTCACCGCGACGCCCTTCGGCGCGCCGGTGGAGCCGGAGGTGTAGACCACGTAGGCGATATCGGCCGGGCTGAGCGGGGCCAGCCGGTCCCGGTCCGCGACCGGGGCGCTGCCGAACTCGTTGATCCAGCTGTCCGAGCCGCGGCCGTCCAGCGCCAGCCAGGGCAGGTCGGCGGGGAGCCGGTCGCGCACGGCGGCGAGGGTGAGCCCGAGCACCGCGCCGGAGTCGGTGACCATGTAGGCGACGCGCTCCGGCGGGTAGTCCGGGTCCACCGGGACGAAGGCGGCGCCGGTCTGCGCCACGGCCCAGATGGCGAGCACCGACTCCGGAGTGCGCGGCATGCCGATGGCGACCACGTCGCCGGGGCCGATGCCGCTGTCGATCAGGGCGCGGGCCAGCCGCGCGGAGCGGGTCTGCAGCTCGTCGTAGCTCCACGCCCGCTCGCCCGCGCGCACCGCGACGGTGGCGGGCGCCTGCGCGGCGGCGCCGGTGAACAGCTCGGAGAGGGTGAGCAGATCGGGCGCCGGCCTGCCGCCGAGCCGCGACGACCCGCCCAGCTCGGCCTCGGTGACCAGCGGCAGGTCGCCGACCGGGGTGCGCGGCGCGGCGGCGACCGCGGCGAGCAGCCGGACGAAGCGCCCGGCGAAGGCGCGCACGGTGGACTCGGCGTAGCGGTCGAGCGCGTACCCGACCGAGCCGATCAGCGCGGCGTCCCGCTCCGGCCCGGCGGCGCCGATGGCGACGGAGAGGTCGAAGCGCTCGACCCGGAGCTGCGGGTCGAGAACGGTCAGCTCCAGCCCGGGCAGCGCGAAGCCGGTGGCGGGCAGGTTCTGGTAGGCCAGCGCGACCTGGAAGAGCGGGCTGCGGTTCAGCGCGCGCTCCGGCTCCAGCGCCGCCACGACCTCCTCGAACGGCACGTCGGCGTGCGCGAAGGCGGCCAGGTCGGTCTCGCGCTGCCTGGCGAGCAGCTCGGCGAAGGGCTCGGCCGGGTCGATCCGGCTGCGCAGCACCAGGGTATTGACGAACATGCCGACCACGTCGTCCAGCTCGGCCACGCCGCGGCCCGCGACCGCGGTGCCGACGGCGATGTCGTCGCCGCCGCCGAGCCGGGCCAGCAGCACCGCGAGCACGGTGTGCACGGTCATGAAGAGCGAGGCGCCGGTGCTCCGCGCCAGCTCGTCCAGGGCGCGGTGCACCGCGGGGTCGACGGTGAAGGCGACCGAGCCGCCGCGCAGCGAGGGCTGCGCGGGGCGCGGGCGGTCGCCGGGCAGGGTGGACTCCGCGGGCAGCCCCTCCAGTGCGTTCCGCCAGTAGCGCAGCTGGGCGGCGCCGAGCGAGTCGGGGTCGTCCGGGTCGCCGACGGTGGCGCGCTGCCAGAGCGCGTAATCGGCGTACTGCACCGGCAGCGGCGCCCACTCGGGGGCGGCGCCGACGGCCCTGGCCCGGTAGGCGGCGACCAGGTCGTGGGTGAGCGGGCGGATCGACCAGCCGTCGGCGGCGATGTGGTGCAGCACCACGACCAGCACGTGCTCGTCGGCGCCGGGCTCCGGGTCGGTGACGGCGAGCAGCGCGACCCGCACCGGGACCTCGGCGGCCACGTCGAACGGGGTCGCGGCCAGCTCGGCGACCCGCTCGGTGACCTCGGCCGCGGCCACCGGCTCGACCCCGAGCTCGATACCGCCGCCGGGCGGCAGGATGAGCTGCTCGGGGCCGGTGCCGCTGTCCGGGTAGCGGGTGCGGAGCGTTTCGTGCCGGGCGAGCAGGTCGCCGAGCGCGGCGCGCAGCGCGGCGGTGTCGAGCGCGCCGCGCAGCCGGACCGCGACCGGGATGTTGTAGGCGGTGGCGGCGGTGTCGAACTGGTTCAGGAACCACATCCGGCGCTGTGCCGGGGAGAGCGGCACGGCGGCCGGACGGGCAGCGGCGACCAGCGCGGGGGCGTCCTCGACCGGCGCGCCGGTGAGCCGGGCGGCCAGCGCCGAGACCACGGGCAGCTCGAAGACGAGCGCCACCGGGACCCGGCGCTCCAGCGCCGCGCCGATCCGGGCCGCGACCCGCATGGCGCCCAGCGAATTGCCGCCGAGCGCGAAGAAGTCGTCGTCCCGGCCGACGCCGGTGCGCGCCAGCACCTCCGCGTACGCGGCGGCCACCAGCTCCTCCACCGGGCCGCTCGGCGCGGTGAAGGCGCGCGCGGTGAACTCGGGGGCGGGCAGCGCGCGGCGGTCCAGCTTGCCGGAGCTGGTGAGCGGCATGGCTTCCAGCTCCACCAGCGCGGTGGGCACCAGGTACCCGGGTAGCCGGGCGGCGAGCCCGCCGCGCAGGGCATCGCGGTCGAGCCGGGCGCCGTCGGCGGGCACCAGGTAGCCGACCAGGTGCTCGCCCTCGGCCACCGGCACCGGCACCACGACGGCCTGCGCGACCCCGGGCGCGGCGAGCAGCGCGGCCTCGATCTCGCCCAGCTCGACCCGCTGGCCGCGGAACTTCACCTGGAAGTCGGCGCGGCCGCGGTACTCCAGCTCGCCGGACGCGGTGCGGCGCACCAGGTCACCGCTGCGGTACATGCGGGCGCCCGCCGGGCCGAAGGGGTCGGCCACGAAGCGCTCGGCGGTGCGGTCGGGGCGGCCGACGTAGCCGCGGGCCAGCTGGTCACCGGCCAGGTAGAGCTCGCCGACCACGCCGTCCGGCACCGGGTGCAGCCGCTCGTCCAGCAGGTACACCCGGCTGCCGCCCTGCGGCTCGCCGATGGCGACCGGAGCACCGGGGCGCGCGGTCCAGCCGGTGATGGAGACGGCGGCCTCGGTGGGGCCGTAGAGGTTGTGCAGCCGGGCCGGGGTGGCCGCGGCGAAGGCGGCGACGGTCTCCGGCGGCAGCGCCTCGCCGATCACGAAGAGCTCGCGCAGGCTCGCCAGGTCGGCGCTGTCCCGGCCCGCCGCCGCGACCAGCGCGGTGAGCACGGACGGGACGAAGTCGGTGACGGTGATGCCGCGCGCGGCGATGGTGTCCAGCAGGTACCGCGGATCGCGGTGGCCGTCGGGGGTGGCGAGCACCAGCCTGGCGCCCGCGCGCAGCGGCAGCAGCCAGCCCCAGAGCGAGACGTCGAAGGTGGTGGCGGTCTTCTGCAGGTAGCGGTCGCCCGGCTCCAGCGGGTAGCGCGCCAGCATCCAGCTGATCTGCTGGTGGATGGCGCGCTGCGGCACCGCGACGCCCTTGGGCTGCCCGGTCGAGCCGGAGGTGAAGAGCACGTAGGCGGGGTGCTCGGGGTGCAGCGGGGCGCGGCGCTCGTGGGCGGCGAGCGGCTCGGCGGCGAAGCCGGTGGCGTCCAGGCTGTCCAGCTCCAGCACCGGCAGCCAGGCGGGGGCGGGCACCCGGTCGGCGGCGGTGGTGAGCAGGCAGACCGGTGCCGCGATATCGAGCACGGTGCCGATTCGCTCGGCCGGGTGCTCGGGGTCGAGCGGCAGGTAGGCGGCGCCCGCGGTGAGCACCGCGTAGATGGCGATCACCAGCTCCGGGGAGCGGCGGATGGAGAGCGCGACAACGGTTTCCGGTCCCGCGCCGCGCGCGATGAGCAGCCGGGCGAGCCGGTTCACGGCGGCGTCGAACTCGGCGTAGGTGAGGATGCGGCCCTCGTACTCCACCGCGACCTGCGCCGGGAGCGTGCGCGCCGCCCGCCGGTACCCGTCGAGCAGCTCCTCGGCCTGGACCTGGAAGGCCGGGCCGGACCACACCGCGGCTTCCCGCTCGGCGGCGGTGAGCAGCGCGGCGTCGCCGACCGGAACGGAGGGCCGGGTGACCAGCTCGTCCAGCAGGCGGAGCAGCCGGTCGGCGAAGCCGGCGACGGTCTCCGGCTCGAAGAGATCGGTGGCGTAGGCGAATTCGGCCGCGGCGGCGCCCCCGCGCGGCGGGGTGACGGTGAGCTGCAGGTCGAAGCGGGCGCGGGCGCCCTCGACCTCGAGCCCGGCCACGGACAGGCCGGGCAGCTCGAGCGCGACCGGGTCGAGGTTCTGGAAGAAGAGCGCGACGGTGAAGAGCGGGTGGTGCGCGGCGCTGCGCTCGGGGTCGAGCACCTCCACCAGCCGCTCGAAGGGCAGTTCGGCATTGGCGAAGGCGCCGAGGTCGGTCTCCCTGACCCGGGCGAGCAGCTCGGTGAAGGGCTCGGCGGGGTCGATCCGGGTGCGCAGCACCAGGGTGTTGACGAACATGCCGACCAGGTCGTCCAGCACCGCCTCGCCGCGCCCGGCGACCGGGGTGCCGACGGTGATGTCGCCGGTGCCGGTGAGCCGGGCCAGCAGCACCGCGAAGGCGGCGTGCGTGACCATGAAGGCCGAGGCGCCGTTGCGGCGGGCGAGCTCCTCGACGGCGGCGTAGGTCTCGGCGGGGATGGTGAAGGGGTGCCTGGCGCCGCGGCCGGAGGCGACGGCGGGGCGCGGGTGGTCGGCGGGCAGGTCGAGGCGCGCGGGGATGCCGTCGAGCGTGGCCTGCCAGTAGCGGAGCTGGGTGGCGGCCATGGACTCGGGGTCGTCCTCGGCGCCGAGCAGTTCGCGCTGCCAGAGGGTGTAGTCGGCGTACTGGACCGGGAGCGGGGGCAAGGCGGGCTCGCGGCCTTCGGCGCGGGCCAGGTAGGCGGTGCTGAGGTCGCGCACCAGCGGGGCCACCGAGGCCCCGTCGGCGGCGATGTGGTGCAGCACCAGCGCGAAGACGTACTCGCGCGGGCCCAGCTCGTAGAGCGCGGCGCGCACCGGCGGCCGCTCGGTGACGTCGATGCCGACATTGGCGAAGTCGGCGAGCTTGGCGGGGAGCGTGGCCGGGTCGGCCGGGCGCGGGTCCAGGTCGGGCAGCACCCCGGCGACCGGGAGCACCACCTGGTGCGCGGCGCCGTCCACCGCCGGGTAGACGGTGCGCAGCGCCTCGTGCCGCGCCAGCACGTCGGCGACGGCGGCCCGGACGGCGGCGACGTCGACCGCGCCGGTGAGGCGCAGCGCCACCGGGATGGTGTCGGTGGGCGAGGTGGTGTCGAACTGGTTGAGGAACCACATGCGCTGCTGCGCCGGGGAGAGCGGCAGCCGCTCCGGGCGCGGCACCGGGGTGAGCGCGGGGCGCGCGCCGGAGCCCTGGATCTCGGCGAGCCGCGCGGCCAGCGCCGCCACCGTGGGGGCCTCGAAGACCAGCCGGGCCTGCACGGTGGTGTCCAGCCGGGCGCCGAGCCGGGCGGCCAGCCTGGTGGCGCTGAGCGAATTGCCGCCGAGCGCGAAGAAGTCGTCGTCGGCGCCCGCGCGCTCGGCGCCGAGCAGCTCCACGAAGACCCGGGCGACCAGCGCCTCCAGCCGGGTGGCGGGCGCACGGTAGGCGGCGCCGCGCAGGACGGGGGCCGGGAGCGCGGCCCGGTCCAGCTTGCCGGTGGGGGCCAGCGGCACCTCGTCCAGCAGCGTGATGGCGGCGGGCACCATGTAGCCGGGCAGGCTCCGCTCGGCCAGCGCGAAGAGCTCGCTCGGCTCCGGCGCGCGGCCGGGGTGCGGCCGCACGTAGGCGGCGAGGATGGTCCCGCCGCCGGGCCGGTCGATGCCGAGCGTCGCGACGAAGTCGACGTCGGCGTGGCTCGCCAGCACGGCGTCGATCTCGCCGAGCTCGATCCGCCTGCCCCTGATCTTGACCTGGGTGTCGGTGCGGCCGACGAACTCCAGATCGCCGGACCTGGTCCAGCGCACCAGATCCCCGGTGCGGTAGAGCCGGGAGCCGTCCGCGGCGAACGGGTCGGCGACGAAGCGGTCCGCGGTGAGCCCGGGCCGGGCCAGGTAGCCGCGGGCCAGCTGCGCGCCGGTCAGGTACAGCTCGCCGACCACCCGGTCCGGCACCGGGCGCAGCCGCCGGTCCAGCACGTACACCCCGTTGCCCGGGATGGCGGTGCCGACGGTCGGCACCAGCCTGCCGCTGAGCTGCTCGGTGACGGTGGTGGCGACGGTGGCCTCGGTGGGGCCGTAGGCGTTGTAGAACTCGCGGATCCGGTCGCCGCCGATCGGCAGCACCCAGCGCCGCACCAGGTCGGCCTTGAGCACCTCGCCGCCGGTGAGGATAACCCGCAGGTCGTCGAGGCCGTCCGGCTCCATGGCGGCGAGCGCGGTGGGGGTGAAGACGGCGTGCGTCACCCGCTCCCGGCGCAGCAGCGCCGCCAGGTCGGCGCCGCCGTAGACGGTCGGCGGCACCACGACGGCGGTCGCCGAGCCCGACAGCGTGATCAGCAGCTCCAGGAAGGAGGCGTCGAACGACGGCGAGGCGAAGTGCAGTACCCGGGAATCCGGGGTGACGCCGTACTTCTCACGCTGGTGCGCGCCGAGCCGGGCGAACCCGGCGTGCGTCACCACGACGCCCTTGGGCACCCCGGTCGAGCCGGAGGTGTAGATGACGTAGGCCGGGTGCCTGGGCTCCAGCGGCCTGCGCCGGTCGGTCTGCTCGACCGCGCCCGCCGGGTAGGCGGCGTAGGCCGTGTTCTCGCTGTCCAGCAGCAGCCACTCGGCGGCGCCGGGCAGCCGGTCGCGCACCCCGGCGACGGTGAGCCCGAGCAGCACCCCGGAGTCGCCGATCATGTGCGCCACCCGCTCGGCCGGGTGGTCCGGGTCGATCGGCAGGTAGGCGGCGCCCGCCTTGGCGATGGCCCAGACCGCGAGCACCGACTCCGGCGAGCGCGGCATGGCCACCGCGACGATGTCCTCCGGCCCGACGCCGCGCGCGATGAGCGCGCGCGCCACCCGGTTCGAGCGCTCGTCCAGCTCGGCGTAGGTGAGCTCGACCGCGCCGCCGTCGGGGTCGGGGTAGCGCACGGCGGCGCCGACCGGCGCGCTCCAGACCGCGGCGGTCATGAGCTCGGGCAGCGTGGCGGCGGCGACCGGGGCCGCGGCCAGCTGGGTGCGGGCGTGCGCGCGCTCGCGCTCGGCGGCGTCGAGGAGGTCGATGGCGCCGACCGCGATCTCCGGGTCGTCGGCGACGGCGGCGAGCACCCGGGCGAAGCGGCGCGCGAAGGACTGCGCGGCGACCTCGTCGAAGACATCGGCGGCGACGGTGAAGAGCGCGACCAGCTCGCCGGCGCGGCCGTCCACCCGCGGCCGCGGCTCCACCACGACCTGCAGGTCGAACTTGGCGGTGACGGCGCCGGGGTCGAGCGCGCTCACCCGCAGCCCGGGCAGCTCCAGCGCGGGCGGCTCCACGTTCTGGAACGCGAGCATGACCTGGAACAGCGGGTGGTGCGGGCCGACGTGCCCGGCCACCGCGTGCTCCACGACCTGCTCGAACGGCACCTCGGCGTGCGCGAACGCGGTCAGGTCGGTCTCCCGGACCCGGTCGAGCAGCTCGGTGAAGCTCTCCTCCGGGTCGAGCACGGTGCGCAGCGTGAGCGAGTTGACGAACATGCCGACCAGGTCGTCCAGCGCCCGGTCGCCGCGCCCGGCGTACGGGGTGCCGATGGCCAGGTCGTTGCTGTCGGCGAAGCGGGCGAGCAGCACCGCGAGCGCGGCGTGCACGGCCATGAAGACGGTGGCGTTGCGGCCGCGGGTGAACCGGATCAGCGCCTCGTGCACCTCGGCCGGGATCACCACCCGCGCGGTGAGCCCGCGCATGGTCGGGATGGCCGGGCGCGGGCGGTCCCACGGCAGCTCCAGCACGGCGGGGAGCCCGGCGAGCTGCTCCTTCCAGTACGCCAGCTGGCGGTTAGCGAGCGAGCCGGGGTCGTCGGCCGAGCCGACCACCTCGCGCTGCCGGATGGCGTAGTCGGCGTAGCGCACCGCGAGCGGCGCGAAGGCGGGGCGCGCACCGGCGGCGCGGGCGGCGTAGGCGGTCACCAGGTCGCGGGCGAGCACCGCCACCGAGGCGCCGTCGACGCAGATGTGGTGCAGCACCAGGACCAGCAGGTGCTCGGTGGGGCCGGTCTGCACCAGCACGGCCCGCACCGGGACGTGCTCGGCGACGTCGAACGGGTTGCCCATGAGCTCGGCCACCAGCCGCCCCGGATCGGCGGCGCGGCGGACCGGCAGCCCCTCCGGCATGGTCTCCTCGACCGTCCGCACCTCCTGGTACGGCTCGCCGTCCGGGCCGAGCGGGTAGCGGGTGCGCAGCGGCTCGTGCCGGTCGAGCACGTCGGCGACGGCGGTGCGCAGCGCGGGGGCATCGAGCTCGCCGGTGAGCCGGATGGCGAGCGGGATGTTGTAGACCAGCGACTCCGGGTCCAGCCGGTTCAGCACCCACATGCGGTGCTGGGCGGGGGCCAGCGGCACCCGCTCCGGCCTGCGCACCGGCACCAGCGGCGGCCGCTCGGCGCGGCCGTCCGCGGCGGCGCTCGCCACCACCCGGGCGGCCAGCGCGGCGACGGTGGGGGCGTCGAAGAGGTCGCGCACCGAGACCGCGGCGTCCAGCGCCTCGTTCACCCGCGCCACCGCGCGGGTGGCGAGCAGCGAGTTACCGCCGAGCGCGAAGAAGTCGTCGTCCCGGCCCACCTCGGTGGCGCCGAGCAGCCCGGCGAAGACGTCGGCGACGCCCTGCTCGATCGGGCCTGCCGGGGCCTGCGCCTGCGCGGCGCCGATCACCTCGGGGCTCGGCAGCGCGGCGCGGTCCAGCTTGCCGTTGCGGGTGAGCGGGAGCGCGGTGAGCACGGTGATCACATCGGGCACCATGTGCGCGGGCAGCACCGCGGCCAGCTCGGCGCGGAGCACGCCCGGGTCCGGCCCGGCGCCGGTGAAGGCGTCCCAGACCTGGCCGGGCACCACGTACCCGACCAGCCGCTCGCCGCTGTGCTCGTCGGCGCGGACCAGCACCGCCGCCTCGGCGACGCCGTCCAGCCCGAGCAGCGCGGCCTCCACCTCGCCCGGCTCGATCCGGAAGCCGCGCACCTGCACCTGCTGGTCGGCGCGGCCCAGGTACTCCAGCGCCATGCCCGCGCCGAACCCGGCCCAGCGGCCGAGGTCGCCGCTGCGGTACATGCGGGCGCCGGGCGGGCCGAAGGGGTCGGCCACGAAGCGCGCCGCGGTGCGCCCCGGCTGCCCGGCGTAGCCGCGGGCCAGCTGCCCGCCGCTCACGTGCAGCTCGCCGATCACCCCGACCGGCGCCGGGTGCAGCCGGTCGTCCAGCACGTACGCCCGGACGCCGGGCAGCGCGCGGCCGATCACCCCGACCGCCTCCGCGGCCAGCCGCTCGTCCAGCACCTGGAAGGTGACGTGCACCGTGGTCTCGGTGATGCCGTACATGTTCACCAGCCACGGGGCGTCCCGCGGGTACCGCTCGTACCAGGCGCGCAGCCCGCGCAGGTCGAGCGCCTCGCCGCCGAGGACCACGTAGCGCAGCGCCAGCGGGTCGGCGCCGCCCGCCACCGCGGCCCGGTCCGCCTCGGCCAGCTGCCGGAAGGCCGACGGGGTCTGGTTCAGCACGGTGACCCGCTCGCGGACGAGCAGCGCGCGGAACGCCTCCGGCGAGCGCGCGGTGAGCTGGTCGACCAGGACCACGGTGCCGCCGGTGGCGAAAGCGCACCACAGCTCCCAGACCGAGAAGTCGAAGGCGAAGGAGTGGAAGAGGGTCCAGGCGTCGTCGGCGTCGAAGTCGAAGATGAGCTGGGTGTTGGCGAAGAGCTCGAGCACGTTGCGGTGCGTCACCCGGACGCCCTTCGGCGTCCCGGTGGAACCGGAGGTGTAGATGATGTAGGCCAGATTGTCCGGGCGCAGCTCGCCGCGGCGCGCGGCGGCCAGCCGCCGCTGCGGGGCGTACACCTGGGTGACGTGCTCGTCCGGCTCGGCGCCGGTGCCGAGCTCGGCCAGCGTCACCACCGGGATGTCGGTGGGCGGGAGCAGCTCGCGCTCGGCGCCGGTGGTGAGCACCGCGACCGGGGCGGCGTCGGCGAGCAGGAAGCGCAGCCGCTGCGCCGGGTAGCCGGTGTCCAGCGGCAGGTAGGCGGCTCCGGACATGAGCACCGCGAGCAGCGCCACCGGCAGCTCCTCGGTGCGGCCCGCGGCCACCGCGACCACGGTCTCCGGGGCGGCGCCGAGCTCGATGAGCGCCCGCGCGGCCTGCTCGGCGCGGGCCCAGAGCGTGCCGTAGTCGAGCTCGGTGCCGAGCTCGCCGGTGCCGCGCACCGCCACCGAGTACGGCCTGGCCTGGGCGCGCGCCGCGACCAGGTCGACCAGGGTGAGCTCGGGCACCGGCGCGCCCGCGGTGTTCCAGGCGTTGAGCACCAGCTCCTGCTCGCCCGGCGCGAGCAGCTCCAGGTCGCCGACCGGAACGCCGGCGTCGGCCGCGACCGCGGCCAGCACCCGGACGAAGCGGTCGGCGAAATCGCGCACGGTGGGCGGGTCGAAGAGGTCGGTGGCGAAGTCGATCGCCCCCTCCAGCCCGGAGCCGGGGTGCTCGACCAGGGTGAGCTGCAGGTCGAAGCGGGCCTGGCCGGTGCTGGGCAGCTCGATCGGGCGCACCGCGAGCCCGGGCAGCTCCAGCTCGGCGCGCGCGGTGTTCTGGAAGGCCAGCATGACCTGGAAGAGCGGGTGCCGCGCGGGCGAGCGCACCGGGTCGAGCAGCTCCACCAGCCGTTCGAAGGGCACGTCGGCGTGGCCGAAGGCCGCGATATCGCCGCCGCGCACCTCGCGCAGCAGCTCGGTGAAGGGGCGCGCGGTATCCACCTCGGCACGCAGCACCAGGGTATTGACGAACATGCCGACGACGTCGTCCAGCGCCGCGTCGCCGCGGCCGGCGACCGGGGTGCCGATCACCACGTCGCCGGTGCCGGAGAGCCGGCTCAGCACCACCGCGAGCGCGGCGTGCACCACCATGAACAGCGTCGCGTCGTGCTCGCCCGCGAGCCTGCGCAGCCCGGCGTGCGTGGCGGCGTCCACCCGGAAGGGCAGGGTGTCGCCGCGGTGCGAGGCCTCGGCCGGGCGCGGGCGATCGGCGGGCAGCTCCGGCTGCGGCGGCAGGTCGGCGAGCCGGGCCCGCCAGTAGCCGAGCTGGTTCGCCATGGTGGAGGTGGGGTCGTCCTCGGCGCCGAGGGTGCGCCGCTGCCAGAGGGCGTAGTCGGCGTACTGCACGGCGGGCGGTTCCCAGTCCGGCTCGGCGCCGCGGCTCCGGCTCAGGTACGCCGTCATGAGGTCGCGGGTGAGCGGGGCCAGCGAGAAGCCGTCGGCGGCGATGTGGTGCACCACGCAGACCAGCACCGCGTCGTCCGGGCCGAGGTCGAGCAGGATCGCCCGGATCGGCGGCGCCGCGGTGACGTCGAAGCCGCGCGCGGCGGCCGCCACGACCAGGTCGGGGAGCTCGTCCTCGGTGGCGCGGCCGCGCTCCAGCCGGGGCACCACCGGGTCGTCGACCGGCCGGATGTCCTGGTAGCCGACGCCGTCCAGCTCCGGGTAGACCGTGCGCAGCACCTCGTGCCTGCCGATCAGGTCGGCGACGGCCTGCTCCAGCGCGGCCACGTCGAGCGTGCCGGTGAGCCGCACCGCCATCGGGATGTTGTTGACCGCGGATTCCGGGTCGAAGCGGTTCAGGAACCACATGCGCTGCTGTGCGTAGGAGAGCGGAATCCGCTCCGGCCGCGGCTGCGCGGTGAGCGGCGGCCTGCCGCCGGTGCCCGCGTACGCCGCCACCCGATCGGCCAGCGCAGCGACGGTGGTGGCCTCGAAGAGCAGCTGCACCGGGACCTTGGCCGCCAGCGCGGTGCCGATCCGGGCGGCGGCCTGCGCGGCGAGCAGCGAATTACCGCCGAGTTCGAAGAAGTCGTCGTCGGCACCGACTTCGAAGAAGTCATCATCAGCACCGACTTCCAAGAAGTCATCATCAGCACCGGCCGGGGTCCGTCGCCCCAGCACCGCGGCGAAGGCCTCGGCGACGGCCCGCTCGGCGGCGGTGCCGGGGGCACGGAACTCGCGCGCGGCGAAGACCGGCTCCGGCAGCGCGGCCCGGTCCAGCTTGCCGACCGGGTTCAGCGGAATGTGGTCGAGCACGACCACGGCCGCCGGGATCATGTAGGCGGGCAGCGCGCGCCCGGCGAAGAGCACCAGCTTCTCGGTGTCGAGTACCGCGCCGGGCCGGGGCAGCACGTAGGAGACCAGCGCGGTGACCCCCGATGGCAGCACCTTGCCGAGCGTGGCGGCGTAGTCGACGTCCTCGTGCGCGGTGAGCGCGGCATCGATCTCGCCCAGCTCCACCCGGAAGCCGCGCACCTTGACCTGGAAGTCGGTCCGGCCGAGGAACTCCAAGGGAATGTGCGCGACGTCGACGGGGCGCCCCGGGGCGCCGGGATCGGTGCGCCGAGCCAGATCACCGGTGCGGTACATGCGGCTGCCCGGCTCGCCGAGCTCGCCGCCGAAGGGGCAGGCCACGAAGCGGCTCGCGGTGAGCGCGGTGCGGTTCAGGTAGCCGCGGGCCAGCGCGGGCCCGGCCAGGTAGAGCTCGCCTGCCACCCCGGCCGGCACCGGCCGCAGCCTGGCGTCCAGCACGAAGACGTGCACCCCCGGGTAGGCGGTGCCGATGGTGATCGGCTCGCCCGCGCGCAGCGCCGGGGTGCCGGTGGCGGCGATGGTGGCCTCGGTGGGGCCGTAGGCATTGAAGAAGTCGCGCGGCGCGCCGGCGTCGGAGTCGCCCGACGGCCGAGCCCAGCGCCGGACCAATTCCGGGCCGAAGCGGTCGCCGATGACCATGACCGAGCGCAGCTCGTCGATCCCGCCCGGATCCACCGACTCCAGCGCGCCCGGCGTGATGAGCATGTGCGTCACCCGCTCGCGGCGGATGAGATCGGCCAGCTCGAAGCCGCCGAACACCCCGGGCGGCGCGATCACCAGCGTGGAGCCGGTGCCGAAGGCCAGCAGCAGCTCCAGCACCGAGACGTCGAAGTTGGGCGAGCAGATGTGCAGCACCCGGGAACCCGGCCGCACGTCGTAGTGGTCGCGCTCGTGCGCGACCAGCGCGCCGAGACCGGCGTGCGTGACGACGACGCCCTTCGGCTTCCCGGTCGACCCGGAGGTGTAGAGCACATAGGCCGGGTGCTCGACGTGCAGCGGCCGCACCCGGTCCTCGTAGGAGACCGGGTGCCCCTCGCGCTCGTCGATGCGCCTGGCGACGGTGGGGTCGTCCAGCTCGATCCAGTAGGCGGCGGTGCCGAGCACCGGCCGGTGCCTGCTCAGGGTGAGGCCGAACTCGGCGCCGGAATCGGCCACCATGTGCTCGATCCGCTCGCGCGGGTAGGTGGGGTCGATCGGCACGTAGGCCGCGCCCGCCTTGGCGATGGCCCACACCGACAGCACCGACTCCGCCGACCTGGTGATGGCGATGGCGACCACCGAGCCGGGGCCGACCTCCCGGGCGATGAGCTCGCGGGCCAGCTTGGAGGAGGCCGCGTCCAGCTCGCGGTAGCTCAGCTCCTCCTGGTCGCCGGGCTCGCCGGTGGGGTTGTACCGGATCGCCACCGACTCCGCCGCAGCCTCGACCGCCCCGGTCAGCAGCTGAACGAACAGCGGGCTACGGGTCTTGCGCCGACGGTTGTCCCGGTTCGAGCGTCGGTGGGAGTCCATCGTGTGCATCCCCTAAGGCAGAGCAGATTCTCGAGTGTAGGCAGCGGTCGCACTCTGCCGCACACTCCGTTTATCGTCGGCGCAGCGGCCTTGTTGCACCCGAGATACCGGGACGCCGGTCTCGGGGGCATGGCCGCGCCGCACTCTATCGGGAAGTACCGGCCGTCCGCTCGGCACCGTCCCCGCCGAGCAGCCCGGTCAGCACCGGTCCCAGCTGGACCAGCGCCTCCGGCTCCATCATGCGCAGGTGGGTGGAGTCGATCGAGTGCTCGGCCACCTGGCCGTCGGTGTAGCGCCGCCAGCCCGCCGCGCCCGCGTGCGGCTCGGCGCCCGGATCCAGCCGGGTGACCCCGACGAAGTCGATCCGGCCGTCGAAGACCGCGGGCCGGTACCGGGTGACGTGCTCCACCGCGCGCACCGCGCCCCGGTAGATCCGGCGGATCCGGTCCGCGGTGAGCACCGCCAGGTCGGCCGGGACCGACTCCAGCAATACCGCGAGCGCCTCCTCGCTCAGCTCGCCGAGGCTGCTCGCGTCCGGCAGCGCGTCCGGGCCGATCCCCACCTCGGCGAAGGCGGTGCGCACTTCGCGGCGGAAATCGTCCAGGTCGATCCCGGGCACGCCGTCGAGCACCACCAGCAGCTCCACCTCGGCGCCCTGCTCGCGCAACCGCACCGCGATCGCGTGCGCGAGCACCCCGCCGAGCGACCAGCCGAGCAGCCGGTACGGCCCCTCCGGCCGGGCCGCCCGGATCTCGGCCACGTACCTGGTGACGATGTCGGCGACCGAGAGCGGCCGCCAGTCGTCCTCGGAGAGCGCGGGCGACTGGATGCCGATGATCGGCTGGTCGGCGGGGAGGAACCGGGCCAGTCCCGCGTAGGCCCAGGCCAGCCCCGACATGGGGTGCACGCAGAAGAGCGGCGGCCTGCTCCCGGCCGCCCGGATGGGCAGCAGCACACCCATCGCCGCGTCGGCGTCGCCGGTCTCCGCGAGCGCTTCGGCGGCCCTGGCCGCCACCCCGGCCACGGTGGCATCGCTGAAGAACACCGCGACCCGCAGCTCGGCGCCGCCGAGCTCGCGGATCCGGTTCACCACCCTGGTCGCCAGCAGCGAGGTGCCGCCGAGCTCGAAGAAGTCGTCGTCGGCGCCGACCCGGTCCACCCCGAGCACCTCGGCGAAGGCACCGGCGACCAGTTCCTCGCTGAGTGTGGCCGGCGCGCGGTACTCCCGCGCCGCGAAGACCGGCTCCGGCAGCGCCGCGCGGTCCAGCTTGCCGACCGGGGTGAGCGGGATGCTCGCCAGCACGGTGATCGCCGACGGCACCATGTAGCCGGGCAGCCGCGCGGCGACGTGCCTGGTCAGCTCGGCGGTGTCGATGTCGCGGCCGACCACGTACGCCGCGAGCCTGCCATCGCGCCCGACCGTCACGGCGAAGTCCACCGACTCGTGCGCGGCCAGCGCGGCGTCGATCTCGCCCAGCTCGATCCGGAAACCGCGCACCTTCACCTGGAAGTCCGAGCGCCCCACGTACTCGACCTCGCCGGAGCGGGTCCAGCGCACCACGTCGCCGGTGCGGTACATGCGCCCGCCCGGCAGGTACGGGTCGGCGACGAACCGGCCCGCGGTGAGCCCCGGCCTGGCGTGGTAGCCGCGCGCCAGCCCGGCCCCGGCGAGGTACAGCTCGCCAGCCACGCCGACCGGCACCGGCCGCAGCCCCGCGTCCAGGATCAGCGAGCGCAGGCCGCGGAGCGGGGGGCCGATGGTCACCGGCGCGCCGGGCCGCATCGGGCCTGCGATATTGGTCATGACGGTGGTCTCGGTGGGGCCGTAGCCATTGTGGAAGGCCCGGCCCGGCGTGGCCCACCGGCCGACCAGCTCCGGCGGGCAGGCCTCGCCGCCGACGACCAGCACGCGCAGCGTGTCCAGCCCGGTCGGCTCGAAGGTGGCCAGCGCCGCCGGGGTGACGAAGGCGTGCGTGATTCGCTCGCGCTCGATGAGCTCGGCCAGCTCGGTGCCGCCGTACAGGTCGGCGGGGGCGACCACCAGCGCGCCGCCGCAGGCCACCGCGAGCAGGAACTCCAGGATCGACGCGTCGAAGCTGGGCGAGGCGAAGTGCAGGGCGCGGGTTCGCGCGTCCAGGTCGAAGCGCTCGGCCTCGATCCGGGCGAAGTTGGCCACGCCCCAGTGCGCCACCACCACGCCCTTGGGCACGCCGGTGGAGCCGGAGGTGTAGATGACGTAGACCGGGTGGTTCCAGTGCAGCGGCCGGAGCCGGTCGGCGTCGGTGATGGGCGCGGCGTCGTACCCGTCGGCGTCGAGCTCGTCCAGCACCAGCCAGCGCGTCGAGTCCGGCAGGCCGGCGGCGGCACCGCGCACGGTGAGCCCGAGCGCGGCGCCGGAGTCGGTGACCATGTGCGCGATCCGCTCGGCCGGGTAGGTCGGGTCCACCGGCACGAAGGCGGCGCCGGTCTTGGCCACCGCCCACACCGCCAGCACCGAGTCCGCGGAGCGCGGCACGGCCAGCGCCACCCGCTCCTCCGGGCCCGCGCCCGCGGCGATGAGCAGCCGGGCCAGGCGGTTGGAGCGCGCGTCCAGCTCGGCGTAGCTCGTGGTAGCGCCCTCGTACACCACCGCGGGCGCGGCGGGGTCGAGCGCGGCTGCCGCGGCGAGCAGCTCCGGCAGCGGCCGCGGCACCGCGGCGGCCGCGCCCCACCTGGCGGTCAGCTCCGCGTGCTCGCGCGGGGCCAGCACCTGCACCGCGCCGACCGGGACCGCCGGGTCGGCGGCCACCGCGGCGAGCACCCGGACGAAGCGCTCGGCGAAACCGGCGGCGGTCTCCGGGTCGAAGAGATCGGTGGCGTACTCCAGCATCCCCGCGATGCCCGCGGGCTCGCCGTGGGAGTCGGTGACCTCGTTGAGCGTCCACTGCAGGTCGAACTTGGCGATGGCGGTGTCCGATTCGACCCCGGCGATACGCAGCCCGGGCAGCTCGAACTCGGTGGCGGGCAGGTTGGCCAGCGAGAGCACCACCTGGAAGAGCGGGTGCCGCGCCTGTGAGCGCACCGGGTCGAGCAGCTCCACCAGCCGCTCGAAGGGGATGTCGGCGTGCGCGAAGGCGGCGAGGTCGACCTCCCTGACCCGGCCGAGCAGCTCGGTGAAGGGCTCGGCGGGCTCGATGCCGGTGCGCAGCACCAGCGAGTTCACGAACATGCCGACCAGGTCGTCCAGCTCCGGCTCGCCGCGGCCCGCGATGGGGGTGCCGACGGCGATGTCGTCGCCGCCGGAGAGCCGGGCCAGCAGCACCGCGAGCGCGGCGTGCACCAGCATGAAGAGCGTGACGTTGTGCTCGGCGGCGAGCGCGCGCAGCGCCCGGTGCAGCTCGGGGTCGATGGTGAAGGTCTCCCTGGCCCCGGCGAAGCTCGCGGTGCCAGGGCGATGCCGGTCGGCGGGGAGCGCGAGCTCGTCCGGGAGCCCGGCGAGCGCGGAGCGCCAGAAAGCGGCCTGCGCGGCGAGCACGCTCTCCGCGTCGTCCTCGGCACCGAGCACGCGACGCTGCCAGAGCGTGTAGTCGGCGTACTGCACCGGCAGCGGCGCCCACGCCGGGGTCTCCCCCGCCGCCCTCGCGGTGTAGGCCACCATGAGATCCCTGGTCAGCGGCCCGACCGACCAGCCGTCGGCGGCGATGTGGTGCGCGACGACGACCAGCACGTGCTCGTCGGTGCCGACGATCCGGAAGAGCTCGACCCGCACCGGCACCTCGGCGGTGACGTCGAAGCCGTCGGTGAGCACCGCCTGCACGCAGGGCAGCAGGTCGTCCACGGCGACCAGCTCGGCGGCGAGGCCGTCGAAGGCCTCCCGCACCGAGACCACCCGCTGCACCGGCCCGGCGTCGGTGCGCGGGTAGACCGTGCGCAGCACCTCGTGCCTGCCGATCAGGTCGGCGACGGCCTGCTCCAGCGCGGGCACGTCGAGCGCGCCGGTGAGCCGGACCGCGATCGGGATGTTGTAGACCGCCGAGCCGGGGTCGTACTGGTTCAGGAACCACATGCGCTGCTGCGCCAGCGAGAGCGGCAACTCGTCCGGCCGCTCCACGGCGACCAGCGGCGGCCGCGCACCGGAGCCCGCGTGCTGCTCGGCCCGTGCGGCCAGCGCGGCCACGCTGCCCGCCTCGAAGATGGCGCGCACCGGCACGGTGGCGTCCAGCGCGGCGCCGATCCTGGCCACCACCTGGGTGGCGAGCAGCGAGTTGCCGCCGAGCGCGAAGAAGTCGTCGTCCGCGCCGACCCGCTCCATCCCGAGCACCTCGGCGAAGACCCCGGCCACGATCTCCTCGATCGGGGTGGCCGGGGCGCGGAAGCCGCGGGAGCGGAACTCCGGCACCGGCAGCGCCTTGCGGTCCAGCTTGCCCGAGGTGTTCAGCGGGAACTCGGGCAGCACGGTGACCACCGCGGGCACCATGTACCCGGGCAGCGCCGCGGTGACGCCGGCGCGCACCGCGTCGGGGTCCAGCTCGGCGCCGGGAGCGGGCATGACGTACCCGGCCAGGAATTCGCCGGTGCCGCCCGCCGCCACCAGCACCGCCGCCTGCGCGACGCCGTCGACGCCGAGCAGCGCCGTCTCGATCTCGCCCAGCTCGATGCGCTGGCCGCGGAACTTGACCTGGAAGTCGACCCGGCCGCCGTAGACGAGCACCCCGTCGGCCCGCCAGGACACCACGTCACCGGTGCGGTAGAGGCGGGATCCGGGCGGGCCGAACGGGTCGGCCACGAAGCGATCCGAGGTGAGGTCGGGGCGCCGGACGTAGCCGCGCGCCAGTTGTACCCCACCCAGGTACAGCTCGCCGGAGACTCCCGCCGGGACCGGCCGCAATCGCGCATCCAGCACGTAGACGGTGCAGTTCCACTCGGGGACCCCGATCGGCACCACGGCGGTGTCGGCGGCGGTGACCTCGTGGTACGTCACCGAGACGGCGGCCTCGGTGGGGCCGTAGACATTGTGCACGGCGGCGTCGGAGACCTTGGCGAGCGCGGCCACCGTCTCCGGCGGCAGCGCCTCGCCGATCACGAAGACATCGCGCAGGGTGGCCAGATCAGCGCGAGCGGCGTACTGCGCGAAGACATTCAGCATGGACGGCACGAAGTCGGTGCGGGTCACCCGGTGCGCGCGCACCAGCTCGGCGATGTGCCTGGGGTCGCGCTGGGCGCCGTCGGCGGCGAGCACCAGCCGGGCGCCGCGGGCTGGCGGCAGGAAGTACCCCCAGATCGAGACGTCGAAGGTGGAGGCGGTCTTCTGCAGGTAGACGTCGTCCGGGCCGAAGCCGTAGTGCTCGGCCATCCAGGCGATCTGGTTGGCCACCGCCCGGTGCGTGATGGTCACGCCCTTGGGGCGGCCGGTGGAGCCGGAGGTGAACAGGATGTAGGCGGGGTTCTCCGGCGCGGGCACCGGCAGCGGGCCGTCGAAGCCCGGCTCGCCGTCCAGCTCCTGCACCACCAGCGGGGACTCGACCCGGAGCGGGAAGCCGGTGTCGTCGGAGATCAGCACCACGGCGGGGCGGGCGGTGTCCAGGATGTGGCCGATCCGCTCCGCGGGGTGGCCGGGGTCGATGGGCACGAAGGCGCCGCCCGCGCGCAGCACCGCGTACATCCCGACCACCAGCTCGACCCCGCGCGGCAGCGCCAGCGCCACCGGCACCTCCGGCCCGACCCCGCGCGCAACCAGTACCCGGGCCAGCCGCTCGACCCGCGCGGAGAGCTCGGCGAAGGTCAGCTGCTCGCCCTCGGCGACCAGCGCGACGGCGTCCGGCGTGGCCCGCACCCGCTCCTCGAAGCCCTGGTGCAGCAGCTCCCAGCGCACCGGGTGCGCTGTCGAGTTCCACGCGCGGAGCAGCCGTTCGGTCTCGGCGGTGCCGGAGAGCGGGATATCGCCGACGACCGCGGCGGGGTCGGCGATGATCGCGCGCAGCACCCGGCCGAGCCGGGCCACGAACTCGACGGCGGTCTCCCGGTCGAAGAGGTCGGTGGCGTAGGTGAGGCCGCCGACGATGCCGGTGGGGACGCCGTCGGCGTCGTAGTTGTCGCCGACGATCAGGTGCAGGTCGAACTGCGAGAGCGCGGTGTCGATCTCGACGCCGGAGAGGCTGAGCCCGGGCAGCTCCAGCTCGGCGGCGGTGAAGTTCTGGAACGAGAGCCCGACCTGGAACAGCGGGTGCCTGCCCTGCGAGCGGGCCGGGTTCAGCACCTCGACCAGCCGCTCGAAGGGCACGTCGGCGTGCGCGAAGGCCTGGATGTCGGTGGCGCGCTGCCGGGTGAGCAGCTCGGTGAAGCGCTCGTGCGGGGCGATCCGGGAGCGCAGCACCAGGGTGTTGACGAACATGCCGATGAGGTCGTCCAGCCCCGGCTCGGCCCGGCCCGCGATCGGGGTGCCGATCGCCACGTCGTCGGTGGCGGCCAACCGGGCCAGCAGCACCGCCAACGCGGTGTGCACCACCATGAAGAGCGTGGCGCCCTGCTCGCGGGCCAGGTCGGCGAGCGCGGCGTGCGTCTCGGCATCGATCTCCACCGGCACGATGCCGCCCGCGTAGGAGCGCACCGCGGGGCGCGGGCGGTCGGTGGGCAGCTCCAGCTGGTCGGGCAGCCCGGCGAGGGTGCGGGTCCAGTGCGCGAGCTGTTCGGCGGCGAGCGATTCCGGGTCGTCCTCGGCGCCGAGCAGGGCGCGCTGCCAGATGCTGTAGTCGGCGTACTGCACCGGCAGCGGCGCCCAGCCGGGCGCCTCGCCGCTGGTCCTGGCGGCGTAGGCGATCATGAGGTCGCGGGTGAGCGGGGCGACCGATGCGCCGTCGCCCGAGACGTGGTGGATCGCCATGGCCAGCACGAAATCGTCGGGGGCGAGCTCGAAGAGCACCACCCGCAGGGGGACCTCGGCGGTGACGTCGAAGGCCGTGGTGACGAGTTCGGCGAGTGCGCCGGGGATCTCGCCGGGGGTGAGCGGGCGGATGCGCAGCTTCGGCGCCGCCTGCTCCGGCGCCAGGATCACCTGGGCCGGGCCTTCGGGGGTCTCCGGGTAGACGGTGCGCAGGATCTCGTGCCGCTCCACCACATCCGCGACGGCCGCGCGCAGGGCGGCGGTGTCGAGCGCGCCGCGCAGCCGGACCGCGACCGGGATGGTGTAAGCGGCCGAGCCGCGGTCGAAGCGGTTCAGGAACCACATGCGCTGCTGCGCGGGCGAGAGCGGGATGTGCGCCGGGCGCGGCGCCGCGGTGAGCGGTGGCCGGGCGCCGCCGCCCGCGGCCTGCTCGGCGCGGGCGGCCAGCCCGCCGACGGTGGCGATCTCGAAGAGCACCCGGACCGGGAGGTGCGCGTCCAGCGCCGCCCCGATCCGCGCGACCACCTGGGTGGCGAGCAGCGAATTGCCGCCGAGGCCGAAGAAGTCGTCGTCCAGCCCGATCCGCCGCTCGGTGCCGAGCACCTCGGCGAAGACCCCGGCCACGATCTGCTCCACCGGGGTGACCGGGGCGCGGAAGGCCGCCTTCTCGAAGACCGGCTCCGGCAGCGCTTTTCGATCCAGCTTGCCGCTGGCATTGAGCGGCATGGCGTCCAGCGCGACCAGCGCGGCGGGCACCATATAGCCGGGCAACCGGGAGGCGAGGTGCGCGCGCAGCGCGGCGGTGTCGGCCGCAGCGGGGACCACGTAGCCGACGAGCCGGTCGCCGGTGTGCGGGTCGGAGTGCAGCACCACGACGGCCTGGGTGACCTCCGGGTGCGCGGTGAGCGCGGCCTCGATCTCCTGGAGCTCGATGCGCAGCCCGCGCAGCTTCACCTGGAAGTCGGTGCGGCCCAGGTAGGTCAGGGCGGCGTCCGGGCCGCGGCGGACCAGGTCGCCGGTGCGGTACATGCGGGTGCCGGGCGGGCCGAAGGGGTCGGCCACGAAGCGGTCGGCGGTGAGGTCGGGGCGGCCCGCGTAGCCGCGCACCACCTGCGCCCCGGCCAGGTACAGCTCCCCCGCGACTCCCGCGGGCACCGGGTGCAGCCTGGCGTCGAGCACGTAGGCGGCGGCATTCCAGACCGGCGCGCCGATCGGCACCGCGCCGGGAACCGCGGCCGGGACCGGAGTGTGCGTGGCGTGCACGGTGAACTCGGTGGGGCCGTACAGGTTGTAGAGCGCCGCCGGGGTGATCCGGCGGACCGCGTCCACCACGGCGCCGGTCAGCGCCTCACCGGCGAGCAGCAGCGCGCGCAGCGAGGTCAGGGCGGCCGGGTCGGCGCCCGCCGCGAAGACGCTCAGCATGGACGGGACGAAGGAGGTCATGGTGATGCGCTGCTCGGCGATCACCTCCGCGAGGTAGCGCGGGTCGCGGTGGCCGTCCGGGCTCGCCACCACCATCCGGCCGCCGACGCTCAGCGGGCCGAACAGCTCCCACACCGAGACGTCGAAGGTGGCAGGGGTCTTGAACAGCACCGCGTCGTCCGGGCCGATGCCGTACTCGGCGGTGATCCAGCGGATCTGGTTCACCGCGGCGGCGTGCGGCACCGCGACGCCCTTGGGCCGACCGGTGGAGCCGGAGGTGAAGATGACGTACGCGGGGTTGTGCGGGCGCAGCGGGGCGCCGCGGTCGGCATCGGTGAGCGGGGTGTCCGGGTAGCCGGTCAGGTCTTCGGCGGCGAGGTCGAGCGCGGGGTGCGCGCCCGCGTCGAAGCCGTCGGCGGTGAGGACCAGCACCGGGGCGGCGGTGTCCAGGATGTGGGCGATGCGGTCGGCGGGCTGGTCCGGGTCGAGCGGGACGTAGCCGCCGCCTGCCTCGAGCACCGCGTAGGCGGCGACCACGAGCCGCACCGAGCGCCGCAGGCCGAGCGCGACCAGAGTCTCCGGGCCGACGCCCGCCGCGGTGAGGCGGCGGGCCAGGCGGTGCACCCCCGCACCGAACTCCGCGTAGGTGAGGGTGCTGCCGTCCGGGTCGACGACGGCGACGGCGTCCGGGGTGCGGCGGGCCTGCTCGGTGAAGAGCGCCGGGAGCAGCAGGGAGGGGCCGAGGTCGCGGGGTTCGACGGCGTGCGGCAGGTTCGCCGTCTCGGTGGCGGAGAGCAGCGGGAGGTCGCCGACCGGTGTGGCCGGGTCGGCGGCGATGCCGGTGAGCAGCCGCACGTAGCGCTCGGCGAACCCGGCGACGGTCTCCGGGTCGAACAGATCGCGGGCGTAGGAGAACTCGGCGGCGATACCGTGCTCGCCCGCCTCCCGCAGCGCCAGCATGAGATCGAACTTGGCGGTGTCGACCGCGAAATCGACCGCCTCGGCCCGCAGCTCCGGCAGCTCCAGGCTCGCGGCGGGCAGGTTCTGCAGCGAGATCATCACCTGGAAGAGCGGGTGCCGCGCGGTGGAGCGCTCGGGGTCCAGGATCTCGACCAGCCGCTCGAAGGGAATGTCGGCGTGTGCGAACGCGGCCAGGTCGTGCTCACGGGTCTGCGCGAGCAGGGCGTCGAAACCGGCCTCGGGGGCGATCTCGGTGCGCAGCACCAGGGTGTTGACGAACATGCCGATGACGTCGTCCAGCTCGGCCTCGCCACGCCCGGCGACCGGGGTGCCGATCGCGACGTCGGCGCTGTTCGACAGCCGGGCCAGCAACACCGCGAGCGCGGCGTGCAGCACCATGAACAGGGTCGCGTTGTGTGCGCGGGCCAGCTCGGTCAGCGCGGTGTGCAGGGCGGGGTCGATCACGAACCCGTGCTGCCCGCCCGCGAAGGACTGGGTGGCCGGGCGCGGGCGGTCGGCGGGCAGCGCCAGCTCGGCGGGGAGCCCGGCGAGCCGGTCGCGCCAGTAGGCGGCCTGCGCGGAGAGCAGGCTGCCCGGGTCGTCCTCGGACCCGAGGACCGCGCGCTGCCACAGGCTGAAGTCGGCGTACTGCACCGGAAGCGGCGCCCACGCCGGCGGCTGCCCCGCAGCGCGGGCCGCGTAGGCGAGCATGATGTCGCGGGTCAGCGGGGTCATGGACCAGCCGTCGGCGCTGATGTGGTGCGCCACGAAGGCCAGGATGTACTCCCCGGGGCCCTGCTCCAGCAGGGCAGCGCGGAAGGGCGGGTCGACGGTCACGTCGAAGCCGGCGCCGAGTACCTCGGCGAGCTGCTCGTCCAGCCGCTCGGCCGGGATCGGGGCCAGTGCGGGGGCGACCCGATCCACCGGGAGCACCACCTGGTGCGGGATGCCGTCGGCATCGGCCGGATAGACGGTGCGCAGCGTGTCGTGCCTGGCCACCACATCGGCCACGGCACGGGCCAGCGCCGCGGTGTCCAGGCTCCCCGTGAGCCGGACCGCGACCGGCAGGTTGTTGACCGCCGACTCCGGGTCCAGGCGGTTCAGGAACCACATACGCTGCTGAGCCAGCGACAACGGCACCCGCGGCGGGCGCACCCCCGCGACCAGCGGGAGCCGCTCGCTCGCATCGCCACTCGGCAGCGCCGCAGCCAGACCGGCCACCGAGGACCGCTCGAACACCGTGCGCACCGGCACCCTGGCACCGGTCACCGCCCCCAGCCGGGCCGCGACCCTGGTCGCGGCGAGCGAGTTGCCGCCCAGCTCGAAGAAGTCGTCGTCCGCGCCGACCCGCTCGACCCCGAGCACCTCGGCGAATACCGAGGCCACCGCCCGCTCGGCCTCGGTGCCCGGCGCGCGGTACTCGCGCGCCGCCGCCTCCGGCACCGGAAGCGCGCGGCGGTCCAGCTTGCCACTCGGGTTGAGCGGGAAAGAATCCAACACCACCAACGCCGAAGGAACCATGTACGACGGCACACCCGCACGCACGTGGGCAAGCAGGTCGGCTTCCGTGAACTCCCCGGCGGGAACCACGTACCCCACCAGCCGGTCCCCGGTCGCACCCCGCACCAACTGCACCGCGGCCCGCTGCACTCCCGGGTGCGCGAGCAGCACACTCTCGATCTCCCCCAGCTCCACCCGCTGACCCCGCAGCTTCACCTGGAAATCACTGCGACCCAGATACTCCAGCGCCAGCCGCGAACCCGCGGAAACCCAGCGCACCACGTCACCGGTCCGGTAGAGCCGAGTTCCGTCCGGCCCCGCGACGAACCGCTCGGCGGTGAGCCCGGGCGCGGACGCGTACCCGCGGGCCAGCTGCACACCGGAGACGTACAGCTCACCGGCGGCCCCGACCGGCACCGGCACCAGCTGCCGATCCAGCACCGCCACACCGGTATTGGCCACCGGCGCCCCGATCGGCACACTTGTCCCCCCGCGCGCAGCCGCGGCGGGAAAAGCACTCACCACGGTCGCCTCGGCGGGCCCGTACCAGTTGTCCACCCGGACCCCGGGCAGCAGCGCGGCAGCGCGCGCCGCCGTCTCCCGGGAAAGCGCCTCACCCGCGGCGAAGACGAAACGCAACGCGGGCAGCGACACCTCCGGCACCGCATCCAGAAACGCCTCCAGCATCGACGGCACGAAATGCACCGCCGTCACCGCACGCTCGGCCAGCACCCCCGCCAGATAACCCGGATCCCGGTGCCCCTCCGGCTCGGCCACCACGATCGCCGCACCGGTCTGCAACGGCCAGAACAGCTCCCACGTCGAGATATCGAAAGTGATCGGCGTCTTGAACAACACCACATCCCCGACACCATGCGGATACTCCCGCTGCGCCCACCGGAACTGATTCACCATCTGCCGATGCGTGATCACCACACCCTTCGGCCGACCCGTCGACCCGGACGTATAGATCACGTACGCGACATTGCCCGGCTTCGGGGTAGCGCCCGTCAAGGGCTCCCCCGCGATGTCTTCGACCGCGACCACCGGAATGTCGGCCGCCGTGGCGAACCCGTCCCGTCGAGCGGTCAGCACCAGCGCGGGCGCGGCGCTGCCGAGCACGTACTCGCTGCGCTCGGCCGGGTGATCCGGGTCGATCGGCACATACCCGGCGCCCGTGCGGAGCACGGCGTAGACCGCCACCACCAGCTCCACCGAGCGCCGCATCGCCACCGCCACCAGCGACTCCGGGCCCACGCCGCCCGCGGCCAGGTACCCGGCCACCGCGCGGGCGCGGGTGTCGAGTTCGCGGTAGGTGAGCGTCTCCCCCTCCGCGAGCACCGCGGCGGCGTCCGGGGTGCGGGCCACCTGCGCGTCGAAGAGCGCGATCAGCGTGGCGTCGTCCGCGAATTCCGGTGCGGCGGTGTCGTTCACCCGCGCCAGGGTGGAGCGCTCGGCATCGGTGAGCACGTCGATCTCGGCGACCCGCGCCCCCGGCTCGGCCACGAATCGGGCAAGCAGCGCGGTGAACCGATCGGCGAGTGCCCGCACCTGCTCGTCGTCGAAGACCTCGCGCAGGTACTTGATCTGCAGCTGCCACTGCCGGTCCGGCATCACCATGACGGTGAGCGGGTAGTGCGAGCCGTTCACCCCGGACGCGCCGGTGATGGTCATGCCGTCCAGCGCGTCGGCGGCCGCGGTGAGCGCGGCGGCGTCCACCGGGAAGGACTCGAAGACCAGCAGCGAGTCGAAGAGGTCGGGCACCCCGATGGCCGCCTGGATCTCGCTCAGCCCCACGTAGTGGTGGTCGAGCAGCCCGGCCTGCTCGGCCTGGAGTGCGCGCAGCACCTCGGTCAGCGTGCTGTCCGCGCCGAGCCGCACCCGCACCGGAATGGCGTTCAGGAAGAGCCCGACCATCGACTCCACACCGGGCAGCTGCGGCGGACGACCCGACACCGTCGCCCCGAAGACCACGTCGTCGCGGTCCACCGAGCGCGCGACCAGCAGCCCCCATGCCGCCTGCACCACGGTGTTCACCGTGACCCCGACCTCGCTCGCCACCCGGGCCAGCCCGGCGGTCTGCTCGGCGCTCAGCGCGAAGCCGAGCTCGCCGATCCCCTCGGCCAGCTCGCGGCCGCGGCGGGCGGGGGCGAGCGGCGTCGGCTCGTCGAAGCCGGCCAGCGCCGTGCGCCAGGCCGCGATGGACTCGCCCTGGTCGCGGTCGGCCAGCCAGGCCAGGTACGCCCGGTACGAGCGCACCGGCGGCAGCGCGGCGGCGGAGCCGAGCGCGTAGACGGCGAGCAGATCCTGCATGAGCAGCGGCATGGACCAGCCGTCGATCAGGATGTGGTGCGCGGTCACCAGCAGCCGCCAGGCATCCGGCGCGGTACGGATGAGCGCGAAACGCAGCAGCGGCGGGCGGCGCATGTCGAAGCGCTCGGCCAGGTCGGCGGCGAGCAGGCGATCGGTCTCCAGTGCGGCGGCGTCGGCGTCCAGGTGCGCGAGATCGACGGCCCGCCAGGGCAGCTCGACCCGGTCGAGCACCACCTGCACCGGATTGCCGTCACCGCCCTCGGCGAAGGCGACCCGCAGGTTGTCGTGGCGGTCGAGCACGGCGGCGGCCGCGCCGCGCAGCCGCTGCGCGTCCACCCGGCCACCGAGATCGATCACGAACTGGGTCATGTACGCGTCGATCGAGGTCTCGGCGAGCAGCGCGTGGAAGAGCATGCCGGACTGCAGCGGAGTCAGCGGCCAGACCTCGGCCAGCCCGGGGTATCGCCGCGCCAGCCGCTCCCGCTCCTCCTCCGGTACCGGCGCCAGCGCGAGCTCCGCCTCGGCGGCCGGCTCGGCAATGTGCGCCCGCCCGGCCAGCGCCTCCAGCGTCCGGCTCTCGAAGACCTCGCGCGGGGTGAAGACGACGCCGCGGGCGCGGGCCCGCGAGACCACCTGGATGGCGGTGATGCTGTCACCGCCGAGCGCGAAGAAATCGTCGTCCAGCCCCACCCGCTCGGAACCGAGCACCTCCGCGAGCACCTCGGCGATGGCGCGCTGCACCGGCGTCTCCGGCGCGCGGTAGGTCTTGTGCTCCAGCACCGGCTCCGGCAGCGCGCGTCGATCCAGCTTGCCGACCGGGGTCAGCGGGATGGTGTCGAGCACCATGATCGCGGTCGGCACCATGTGCGCGGGCAGCCGGGCCTCGGCCAGCTCGGTGAGCGCGGCGGTATCGGCTGTCGCACCGGCGGCGGCGTGCACATAGGACACGAGAATCGTTGCGCCGCTGTCGAGTTCGTGACCGACGGTGACCGCGAAATCGATATCGGCGTGCTCGGCGAGCACCGCGTCGATCTCGCCCAGCTCGATCCGGAAGCCGCGGATCTTCACCTGGAAGTCATTGCGCCCCAGGTACTCGACCTCACCGGAGGGCAGTCTGCGCACCAGATCACCGGTGCGGTAGAGCCGGGAGCCGTTCTCCTCGAACGGGTTCGCCACGAAGCGGGCCGCGGTGAGCGCGGGCCGCGCGTGGTAGCCGCGGGCCAGCTGCGCGCCGGTGATGTACAGCTCGCCGACCACGCCGTCCGGCACCGGGCCGAGCCGCTCGTCCAGCACGAACTCGCTGATGTCGCGGATCGGCCTGCCGATCGTCACCGGCTCGCCCGGCACCAGCGGATCGCTGATATTGGTCATGATGGTGGTCTCGGTGGGGCCGTAGCCGTTGTAGAACTCGCGGCCACCGAAGGCCCAGCGCCGCACCAGCTCCGGCGGGCAGGCCTCGCCGCCGGCGACCACCACCCGCAGCTCGTCCAGGCCGGTGGGGTCGAGCGAGGCGAGCACCGCCGGGGTGATGAAGGCGTGCGTGGCGCGCTCCCGGCGCAGCAGCCGGGCCAGCTCGTCGCCGCCGAAAATGGCCGGGTCGACCACGACCAGCGCGGCCGCACCGCCCAGCGCGAGCAGCAGCTCCAGCACCGAGGCGTCGAACGAGGGCGAGGCGAAATGCAGTGCGCGGGAATCGCTGTCGACCCTATAGCGGTCGCGCTGCTCGTCGCAGAAGCTCTTCAGCCCGGCCTGGGTGACGACCACGCCCTTCGGCTGCCCGGTGGAGCCCGACGTGTAGATGACGTAGGCGGCGTCGTCCGGGCGCAGCGCCCGGCGCCGGTCGAGGGTGGTGATCCGCTCCGGCGACCACGCCTCCAGATCCAGGTCGGCGTCGATGACGATCCAGTCCACCGCGTCGGGCAGCTCGGCGCGGACCGCGCGCACCGCGAGCCCGAGCACCGCGCCGGAATCGCGCACCATGTAGGCCACCCGCTCCCGCGGATATTTGGGATCCACCGGCACGAACCCGGCCCCGGTCTTGGCCACCGCCCACACCGCGAGCACCGACTCCAGCGAGCGCGGAATGCCGATCGCCACCAGATCGCCGGGCCCGACCCCGCGCTCCAGCAGCAGCCGGGCGAGCCGGTTGGAGCGCTCGTCCAGCTCGGCGTAGCCGAGGCTGCCGTAGGTCTCGTCCGCCCCGGCGAACACCACCGCGGTGCCGTCCGGGTTCGCCTCCACCGCCGAGGTCATCAGCTGGGGCAGGGAAACGAGGCGCGACCTGCGGGTTCGCGCAGCCCTCGGCCGGGCGGCACTGGTCATTCGCCGCTCACCCCGGCAACCCCGTCGCCCCGTCGTCGCCCACCAGCCAGCACGTCACACCCACCGATCGTCCGCTCCCCTGTCATTACCGACTGGCCCCCAGAACAAGCATCGAATGGTGACACATCGTCCGTTACCGATGCGGGCACAGCCGGGCGGCGTCCGCGCGGCGCGGGCTCCACGGGGGAGCCGCGCTCCGGGCACTCGGCCCAGCTGGCGGACGCTGCGCACTCCAGGGTGCAGGGCATCCGCACAGCATCGCAAGGAAGCCGCGCGAGATGCAGTTCACAGCGCCGGGCGTGGCGCTATTTGTCGAGGATTTCGGTCAATCGGGGTGCGATGCGGGCAAGGGCCTCCGGGGTGGTCATGAGCAGGTGCGAGGTGTCGACGGGGTGGTCGACGACGGGGGTATCGGTGTAGGGCTGCCATTCGGCGGGGTCGACGAGTGCACCGCCGGGATCCAGCCGGGTGGCGCGGAAGAACTCGATCCGGCCGCGGAAGACGCCGAAGTCGTGCCGGCCGGCCAGCTCGACCACGGTCATGGCACCGCGGTAGATGCGCCGCAGCCGGGCGGCGTCGAGCGCCGCCAGCTCGGCGGGGATCGCCGCGGCCAGCGCCTCCAGTGCCGCGTCGCTCAGATCGCCCAGGTCTTCCTCGGGCGGCAGGGCCTCCGGCGCGATCCCGACCTCGGCGAAGGCCGAGCGCACCGCCCGCCGGAAGTCGGCGAAGTCCACCGCGGGCGTGCCGTCGAGCACGGCGAGCAGCTCGACCTGCGCGCCCTCCCGCTGCAGCCGCACCGCGGCGGCGTGCGCGAGCACCCCGCCGATCGACCAGCCGAGCAGCCGGTACGGCCCCTCCGGCCGCACCTTCCTGATCTCCGTGATGTAGCGGGTGACGAAGTCGTCGAGCGAGTCCGGGTGCCAGTCCGGCTCGGTGAGCGCGGGGGTCTGGAGCCCGAAGACCGGCTGGCCGGGGTGGAGGAAGCGGGTGAGTCCGGCGAAGCTCCAGGCCAGGCCGGTGTAGGGGTGGAAGCAGAAGAGCGGCGGTTCACCACCGGTGCGGCGGAGGGGAAGCAGCACGCCCATGGCGGCGTCGCCGCCGGAGTGCGCCGCGACGACCAGGGCGGCGAGCCCCGCCACGGTCGGCTCGTCGAAGAAGGCGGCGACCCGCACCTCGGTTCCGGTGCGCTCACGCAGCCGGGCGACCACCCGGGTGGCGATCAGCGAGTTACCGCCCAGCTCGAAGAAGTCGTCGTCGGCGCCGACCCGCTCGGCGCCGAGCACCTCGGCGAAGACCGCGGCCACGGTCTCCTCGGCCGGGGTGGCCGGGGCGCGGAACTCGCGGGTGGCGTAGACCGGGGCGGGCAGCGCGCGGCGGTCGAGCTTGCCGTTGACGGTGAGCGGGATCGAGTCGACCGGGACGAAGGCCGATGGCACCATGTAGCCGGGCAGCACCTCGGCGAGGCCGGTGCGCAGCGCGCCGGGGTCGACGGCGGGGGCGACCACGTAGGCGACGATCGTGGCATCGCCGGGCCGGTCGGTGCGCACCACCGCCGCGGCCTGCGCGACCCCGTCCTGCCGCAGCAGCGCCGCCTCGATCTCGCCCAGCTCGATGCGGAAGCCGCGCACCTTGACCTGGTCGTCGGCGCGGCCGAGGTACTCCAGCTCGCCGGTTCGGCGCCTGCGGGCGCGGTCGCCGGAGCGATACCGCCTGGTGCCGTCCGGCCCGGCGACGAAGCGGGCGGCGGTGAGGCCGGGCCGGCCGAGGTAGCCGCGCGCGAGCTGGCCGCCGCCGACGTACATCTCCCCTGCGACCCCGATCGGCACCGGCCGCAGCCGGTCGTCCAGCAGCCGCACGTCCAGGCCGGGGATGGCCCGGCCGATGACGCTGCCCCCGCCGGCCTCGACCGTGGCAGCGTCGAGCGGGCGGTAGGTCACGTGCACCGTGGTCTCGGTGATGCCGTACATGTTCACCAGCCGGGGCGCGCGGTCGCCGTGCCTGGCGACCCAGCCCGCGAGGCGGCGCGGTTCGAGCGCCTCGCCGCCGAAGATCACATACCGCAGGGGCAGTGCTCCCGCGCTCGCCCGCTCGGCCTCGGCGAGCTGGTAGAAGGCGGACGGCGTCTGGTTGAGCACCGTCACCCGCCGCGCGCGCAGCAGCTCCAGGAACTGCTCCGGCGAGCGGGCGGTTGCCTGGTCGACCACGACCAGCTCGCCGCCGAAGGCCAGCGCGCCCCACAGCTCCCAGACCGAGAAGTCGAAGGCGAAGGAGTGGAACAGGGTCCAGACGTCGTCCGGGCCGAAGCCGAAGTCCGCGGCGGTATTCGCCAGCAACCGGGCCACGTTCCGGTGTGGCACCGCCACGCCCTTGGGGCGGCCGGTGGAGCCGGAGGTGTAGATGACGTACGCGGTGCCGTCGGGGTGCGGCGCGGTGCCGGTGAGCGACTCGGCATCGCCCCCCTCCAGGTCGTCGGCCTCGACCACGGGAAGCCCAGGCGGCAGCTCGATTTCGGTGCCCGGCGCGAGCAGGACGCTCGCCGGGCGTGCGTCGGCGAGCACGTAGGCGATGCGCTCGGCCGGGTAGGCCGGGTCGATCGGCACGTACCCCGCCCCGGCCTTGAGCACCGCGAGCAGCGCGACCACCAGCTCGGTCGAGCGCGGGAGCAGCACCGCGACCAGCGTCTCCGGGCCCGCTCCGGCGGCGGCGAGCCGCCGGGCCAGCACGGTGGAGCGCCGGTCCAGCTCGGCGTAGGTCAGCGTGCCCGCGCCGTCCGTCACCGCCGCCCGCGGCCCGTGCGCCGCCACCGCGGCGGCGAAGAGCGCGGGCAGGGTGCCACCGGGGTCGGCGGGGGCCGCGGCGACCTCGGCGCTCAGCGCCAGGTCGCGGTCGTCGAGCAGGTCGATATCGCCGGTCGGCGCCCCGGCATCGGCGACGACGGCGCGCAGCACCCGCAGGTACCGCTCGGCGAAGGTCGCCACGGTGGCGGCGTCGAAGAGGTCGGTGGCGTAGTTGACGCCGAGCGCGATACCGCCGGTGCCAGGCAGTTCGGTCAGGGTCCAGTGCAGGTCGAACTTGGCGACGTGGGTGTCCGCCGCCAGCCCGGCGATGGTCAGCCCCGGCAGCGCGAACTCCGCGGCGGGCAGGTCGGCCAGCGAGAGCGCGACCTGGAACAGCGGGTGCCTGGCCTGCGAGCGCGGCGGGTCGAGCACCTCGACCAGCCGCTCGAAGGGCACGTCGGCGTGCGCGAAGGCCGCGAGGTCGGTGTCCCTGACCCGGCGCAGCACGGCCTCGAAGGAGTCCTGTCCGGCCACCGGGGTGCGCAGCACGAGAGTATTGACGAACATGCCGATCAGGTCGTCCAGCTCGGCCTCGCCGCGGCCGGCCACCGGGGTGCCGATGGCGATGTCGCCGCTGCCGGAGAGCCGCGCCAGCAGCACCGCGAGCGCGGCCTGGGCGACCATGAAGAGCGTCGCGGAGTGGTCGGCGGCGAGGTCGAGCAGCGCGCGGTGCAGCGCGGCGTCGATGACGACGCTGTGCCCGGCCCCGGCGAAGCCGGCGGACTCCGGGCGCGGCCGGTCCAGCGGCAGCTCCAGCTCGACCGGCAGCCCGGCCAGCGCGCTCCGCCAGTACCCGAGCTGCACCGCGGCCGGGCTCGACGGGTCGCTCTCGGCGCCGAGCAGCTCCCGCTGCCAGAGGCTGAAATCCGCGTACTGCACCGGCAGCGGCGCCCACTCCGGCGCCGTTCCCGCCGCCCTCGCCGCGTAGGCCACCATGACATCGCGGGTCAACGGCCCCACCGACCAGCCGTCGGCGGCGATGTGGTGCGCCACGAAGACCAGCACGAACTCGTCCGCGCCCGCGACACGGAAGAGCGCGACCCGCAGCGGCACCTCCGCCGTCACGTCGAACCCGGCGGTGACCGCGGCCGCCACCCGCCCCGGCAGCTCGTCGGGGGTCACCTCCGACACCGGAAGCCCGGCACCGATGGCCCGCTCGACCTCGAGCACCCGCTGCACCGGGCCGTCCGCGGTCTCCGGGTAGACGGTCCGCAGCACCTCGTGCCGCCGCACCAGATCGGTGATCGCCGCGTCCAGCGCGGCGATATCGAGCTCGCCGGTGAGCCGGACCGCGATCGGCACGTTGTACACCGCGGACTCGGGGTCGAAGCGGTTCAGGAACCACATGCGCTGCTGCGCGAGCGAGAGCGGAATCCGCTCCGGGCGCTCCCGCGCGACCAGGGCGGGGCGGGAACCCGTTCCCGCCGCCCGCTCCAGCACCGCGGCCAGCTCGGCGACGGTCGCGGCCTCGAACAGCCTGCGGACCAGCACCCTGGAATTCAGCGCGGCGCCGAGCCGGGCGGCCACCCGGGTGGCGAGCAGCGAATTGCCGCCGAGCGCGAAGAAGTCGTCGTCCAGCCCGACCCGCTGCACGCCGAGCACCTCGGCGAAGACCTCGGCGACGGTCTGCTCGATCGGCGTGCGCGGGGCGCGGAAGGCGCTGCCGGAGCCGAAGACCGGCTCCGGCAGCGCCTTGCGGTCCAGCTTGCCGACCGTGGTGAGCGGCAGCCGGTCCAGCACCATGACGGCGGCCGGGACCATGTAGCCGGGCAGCGTCTCGCGCAGGTGCGCGGTCAGCTCACCGGTGTCGACGGTGCGGCCGCGCGCGGCGACCACGTAGGAGACCAGGTTCGCCACCCCGGACCGGCCACGGTGCCCGACGGTGACCGCGAAGTCCACGCTCGGGTGGCGGGCCAGCGCGGTATCGATCTCGCCGAGCTCGATCCGGAAGCCGCGGATCTTGACCTGGAAGTCGGAGCGGCCCACGTACTCGACCTCGCCGGAGCGGGTCCAGCGCACCACGTCGCCGGTGCGGTACATGCGCTCGCCGCCGCGGTACGGGTTGGCGACGAAGCGGCAGGCGGTGAGCCCCGGCCGCGCGTGGTAGCCGCGGGCCAGCTGCACCCCGGCGATGTACAGCTCGCCGGAGACGCCGACCGGCACCGGCTGCAGCCGCGCGTTCAGCACCAGCGAGTGGGTGCCGTCCTGCGGCCCGCCGATGGTCACCGTCCCGCCGGGCAGCAGCGGCCCGCTGGTATTGCTGCACACCGTGGTCTCGGTGGGGCCGTAGCCGTTGTGGTAGGCGCGCACGGTGCCGTCGGCAAGCGGCACCGCCCAGCGGGCGATGAGCTCGGGCGGGCTGGCCTCGCCCCCGGCGATCACCACCCGCAGCGTGTTCAGCCCGGACGGGTCGAAGGTGGCGAGCGCGGCGGGCGGGATGACGGCGTGCGTCACCCGCTGTTCGCGGATCAGCTCGGCGAGCTCCTCGCCGCCGTACACGCTCTGCGGCACCACCACCAGCGTGCCGCCGCGCAGCAGCGCGAGGAGGAGCTCGATCAGCGAGGCGTCGAACGAGGGCGAGGCGAAGTGCAGCGCCCGGGTCCGCGCGCTCGGTCGGAAGCGCCGGTCCAGGTCGGCGGCGTAGTTCGCGAGCGCCCGGTGGCTCACCACGACGCCCTTGGGGCGCCCGGTGGAGCCGGAGGTGTAGATGATGTGCACGGGGTGGTCGGGGTGCAGCGGGACCCGCCGGTCGGCATCGGTGACCGGGGCGCCGCCGAAGCCGCTGGTGTCCAGGTCTTCCAGCACCAGCCACCAGGTGGTGCCGGGCAGCTCCGCGCGCACGCCGCGCGTGGTGAGCCCGATCCGGGCGCCGGAGTCGGCGATCATGAAGGCGATCCGGTCGACCGGGTTCCTGGAGTCGATGGGCAGGAAGGCCGCGCCGGTCCTGGAGACGGCCGCGAGCGCGACCACCGATTCGATCGAGCGCGGAATCGCCAGCGCCACCACGTCCTCGGCGCCGATACCGGCCGCTGTCAGCAGCCGGGCCAGCCGGTTCGCGCGCTCGTTCAGCTCCGAGTAGGTCACATTCCGCCTCTCGAAGACCACCGCGTGCGCGGCGGGCGCACCGGAGGTGCCGAGCTCGGGCAGCAGCCGCGGCGCGGGCGGCGCCGGGCACGCGCGGGACACCAGGTCGGCGCGCTCGGCGGGGTCGAGCAGCTCGACCGAGCCGACCGGCGCCTCGGCGTCGGCTACCACCGCGGCGAGCACCCGGACGAACCGCTCGCCGAAGGAGCGCACGGTCTCGGCGTCGAACAGGTCGGTCGCGTAGATCACCGAGCCCGCGATGCCGCCCGGCGCGCCCGCGCCCGCGCGCCGCTCCTGCAGCGTCCACTGCAGGTCGAACTTGGCGGGCTGCGCGGGCGGCTCGATGCCGGTGACCCGGAGGCCGGGCAGCTCGAACTCGGTCATCGGCGCGTTGACCAGCGTCAGCGCGGTCTGGAAGAGCGGGTGCCTCGCCTGCGAGCGCGGCGGGTCGAGCACCTCGACCAGCCGCTCGAACGGCACGTCGGCGTGCGCGAAGGCGGCGAGGTCGGTCTCCTTCACCCGGCGCAGCAGCGCGCCGAAGCCGTCCTCGGGGGCCACCGCCGTGCGCAGCACCAGGGTATTGACGAACATGCCGATGAGGTCGTCCAGCTCGGGCTCGCCGCGCCCGGCCACCGGGGTGCCGATGGCGATGTCGTCGCCGCCGGAGAGCTGGGCGAGCAGCACGGCGAGCCCGGCCTGCAGCACCATGAAGAGCGTGGCGTTGTGCTCGGAAGCGAGCAGCCGGAGGCCGCGGTGCAGCTCCTCGGGGATCTCGAAATCCAGGCTCGCCCCGGCGAATTGCGAGACGCTCGGCCGCGGCCGGTCGGTGGGCAGCGCCAGCTCGTCCGGCAGCCCGGCCAGCGCCGCCCGCCAGTACCCGGTCTGCTGGGCGAGCAGGCCGGCCGGATCGTCCTCGGCGCCGAGCAGCTCGCGTTGCCAGACACTGAAATCGGCGTACTGCACCGGCAGCGGCGCCCACTCCGGCGCGGCTCCGGCCGAGCGCGCGGCGTACGCCACCATGAGATCGCGGGTGAGCGGCCCCACCGACCAGCCGTCGGCGGCGATGTGGTGCGCCACGAAGACCAGCACGAACTCGGCGGTCCCCGCCACCTCGAAGAGCGCGACCCGCAGCGGCACCTCGGTGGTGACATCGAAACCGGCGGTGACGATCCCGGCCACCCGGCCCGCGACCTCGGCGGGCCGCACCGCCACCGGGTAGAGCCCGCTCACCGCGGCGTCGGCGGGCAGCACCCGCTGCACCGGGCCCGCCGCGGTCTCCGGGTAGACGGTGCGCAGCACCTCGTGCCTGGCGACCAGGTCGCGCACAGCCAGCGCCAGTGCGGCGGTATCGAGGTCGCCGCTGAGCCGGACCGCGATGGGGATGTTGTAGACCGCGGCTCCCGGATCGAAGCGATTCAGGAACCACATCCGCTGCTGGGCCAGCGAGAGCGGTACCGGGTCGGGGCGCGGCCCGGCGGTCAGGGCTGGGCGACCGCCGCTGCCCGCGTGCCGCTCGGCGCGGGCGGCGAGCGCGGCCACGCTGCCCGCCTCGAAGAGCGCGCGCACCGGCAGCGTGGTGTCGAGCGCGGCGCCGAGCCGGGCCACCACCTGGGTGGCGAGCAGCGAATTGCCGCCGAGCTCGAAGAAGTCGTCGTCCAGCCCGACCCGCTCCAGCCGCAGCACCTCCGCGAAGACCCCGGCCACCGTCTCCTCGACCGGAGTCACCGGCGCGCGGAACTCCCGCGCCCGGAAAGCCGGTACCGGCAGCGCCTTCCGATCGAGCTTCCCGGACGGGTTGAGCGGGAGCCGCAGCAGCACGGTGACCACCGCGGGCACCATGTACCCGGGGATCGCGCCGCGCACCGCGTCCCGCACGGTGTCGCCGTCCAGTTCGCGGCCGGGCACGGGAGTCACATACCCGGCCAGGAACTGGCCGACGTCGCCGTCGGCCACCAGCACCACCGCCTGCGCGACGCCGGGCACGCCGCGCAGCGCCGCCTCGATCTCGCCGAGCTCGATGCGCTGGCCGCGGAACTTGACCTGGAAGTCGGCGCGCCCCGCGTAGACCAGCTCGCCGTCGGTATGCCGGGTCACCAGGTCGCCGGTGCGGTAGAGGCGGGTCCCCGCGCCGAACGGGTCGGCGACGAAGCGCTCCGCGGTCAGCTCGGGGCGGCCCGCGTAGCCGCGCGCCAGCTGCGCGCCGCCCAGGTAGAGCTCGCCGCGCACGCCGGGCGGCACCGGCCGCAGCCGCGCGTCGAGCACGTGCGCGGCGCTGTTCCACTCCGGCGCGCCGATCGGCACCACCGCGGTGTCACGGTCGGTGACCGGGTGCGCGGTGATCGAGACCGCGGCCTCGGTCGGGCCGTACAGGTTGTGCAGGCGGGCCCGGCTCACCCGCCGGAAGGCCGCCACCGTCTCCGGGTGCAGCGCCTCGCCGATGACGAGGACGTCGCGCAGCCCGGCCAGCTCCTCCGGCCGCGCGTGCTGGGCGAAGACCGCGAGCAGCGAGGGCACGAAATCGGTGACGGTGACGCCGTGCCGCCCGATCAGCTCCGCGATGTAGCGGGCATCGCGCTGCCCGCCGTCGGCCGCGAGCACCATGCGCGCCCCCGCCGCGAGCGGCGCGAAGAACCCCCAGATGGCGAGGTCGAAGGTGGGCGCGGTCTTCTGCAGGTAGCCGTCGTCCGGGCCGATGCCGTACTCGGCCACCAGCCAGGCGATCTGGTTGGCGGCGGCGCCGTGCGGCACCGTCACGCCCTTGGGCTGCCCGGTGGAGCCCGAGGTGAAGAGCGTGTAGGCCGGGTGCCGCCCGTCCGGCACGGTGTCCATCGGCAGCGGGTCGGCGGGGTACCCCGCGGCGTCGGTCACGGTCAGGCGGGTGGTCCGCGGGTCGACCGCGACCGGGAGTTCCGCGCCGGGCGCGGTGATCAGTACCGCGGGGCTGGTGGTGTCGAGGATGTGCCGCACCCGGTCGGCCGGGTGCCCCGGGTCGAGCGGCACGAAGACGCCACCGGCCCGCAGCACCCCGAGCATGGCGGTGACCAGCTCGGGGCCGCGCGGCAGCGCAAGCACCACCGGGATCTCCGGGCCGACGCCGGCGGCGCGCAGCAGCCGGGCCACCCGGTTCGCCCCGGCCGACAGCTCGCCGTAGCTGATCTCGCCGAACTCCCCGGCCAGCGCGACAGCCCCCGGCGCGGCGGCCGCGCGCTCGTCGAAGCCCTGGTGCAGCAGGGTCCAGCGCACCGGGTGCGCGGTCTCGTTCCAGGCGAGGGCATTCCGCTGCTCGTCGGCGTCGAGCAGCGGGATGTCGCCGACCGGGATGCCTGGGTCGGCGAGCACCGCGTCCAGCAGCCGGAGGAAGCGGCGCACCAGCCGCTCGACGGTCTCGCGGTCGTAGAGCGCGGTGGCGTAGGTGAGCACACCGGAGATTCCCGCGGGTGCGCCGTCGGCCGCGTACTCGTCGCTCACCACCAGGTGCAGGTCGAACTGGGACAGCTCGATATCCAGGTCGAGCCCGGAGAGTGTGAGCCCGGGCAGCTCGAACTCGGTGGTGCCGAAGTTCTGGAACGAGAGCCCGACTTGAAAGAGCGGGTGTCTGCTCTGCGAGCGGGCCGGGTCGAGCACCTCGACCAGCCGCTCGAACGGCACGTCGGCATGGGCGAAGGCCTGGATGTCGCGCTCCCGCTGCCGGGCGAGCACCGCATCGAAGCGGTCGCCGGGCGCCAGCCGGGTGCGCAGTACCAGGGTGTTCACGAACATGCCGATGAGGTCGTCGAGAACGGCGTCGCCGCGGCCCGCGATCGGGGTGCCCACCGCGACGTCGCCGGTGCCTGCCAGCCGGGCGAGCAGCACGGCGAACGCGGTGTGCAGCGCCATGAAGAGCGTCGCGCCCTCGCGCTTGGCCAGCTCGGTCAGCGCGCGATGGGTCGCGGCCGGGATCTCGACCGGCACCGAGCTGCCCGCGACGGACTGCACCGGCGGCCGCGGCCGATCGGTCGGCAGCTCCAGCTGGTCCGGCAGGTCGGCGAGTTCGGTGTGCCAGTAGGCGATGTGCGCAGCGGCGACCGAGCCCGGGTCGTCCTCGGCGCCGAGGAGCTCGCGCTGCCAGATGCTGTAGTCGGCGTACTGCACCGGCAGCGGCGGCAGGCCCGGCTCCGCGCCGGCGGCGCGGGCGACGTAGGCCGCCATGAGATCCCTGGTCAGCGGGGCGATCGAGGAGCCGTCGGCGCTGACGTGGTGAATCGCCATGGCCAGCACCCACTCGTCCGCGCCGAGCTCGAACAGCGCGACCCGCAGCGGCACCTCGGCGGTGACGTCGAAGGGGGCGGCGATCAGCTCGGCCAGCGCGGCGGGCACCTCCGCAGCGGCCACCGCGCGCACCGCGGGCTCCGGCACCGCGGTCGCGGGCAGTACCACCTGCACCGGCCCCGACTCGGTCTCCGGGTACACCGTGCGCAGCACCTCGTGCCGCCGCACCACATCCGCGATGGCCTCGGTCAGCGCCGCGGCCCGCACCTCGCCGCGCAGCCGCACCGCGACCGGGATGGTGTACGCCGCGGACCCGCCGTCGAAGCGGTTCAGGAACCACATGCGCTGCTGCGCGGGCGAGAGCGGAATCCGGGCCGGCCGCGGCCGCGCGGTGAGGGCGGGGCGGGCGCCGCGGCCGGCGAGCCGCTCCGCCGCGGCCGCCAGCCCGGCCACGGTGCTGTGCTCGAAGAGCGCCCGCGCCGGAATCCTGGTGTCCAGCTCGACGCCGACTCGCGCCGCGACCTGGGTGGCGAGCAGCGAGTTCCCGCCCAGCTCGAAGAAGTCGTCGTCCAGCCCGATCCCGTCGGTGCCGAGCACCGCCGCGATCACCCCGGCGACCACCCGCTGCGCCGGCGTCTCCGGGGCGCGGTACGCGCGGTGCTCGAGCACCGGCGCGGGCAGCGCGGCCCGGTCCAGCTTGCCGACCGGAGTCAGCGGAATGGCGTCGAGCACCACGATGGCGGTCGGCACCATGTGCGCGGGCAGCCGGGACTCGGCCCACGCCGTCAGCTCGGGCACATCGATGGCGGCGCCGGAGGCCGCGTGCACGTAGGCGACGAGCACGGTGGCTCCGGTCGGCTGCGCGACCCCGGTGGTCACCGCGAAGTCGACCGACCCGTGCGCGGCGAGCACCGCGTCGATCTCGCCGAGCTCGATCCGGAAGCCGCGAATCTTCACCTGGAAGTCGTTGCGCCCCAGGTACTCGACATCTCCCGAGGCGAGCCTGCGCACCAGGTCGCCGGTGCGGTAGAGCCGGGAGCCGTTCTCCTCGAACGGGTTCGCCACGAAGCGCGCCGCGGTGAGGGCGGGCCGCGCGTGGTAGCCGCGGGCCAGCTGCGCACCGGTGATATACAGCTCGCCGACCACGCCGTCCGGCACCGGGCCGAGCCGCTCGTCCAGCACGTACTCCAGCACCCGCCGGATCGGTGCCCCGATGGACACCGTTTCGCCCGGCACCAGCGGGCCGCTGATATTGGTCATGATGGTGGTCTCGGTGGGGCCGTAGCCGTTGTAGAACTCGCGGAACCGGCCGTTGCCGCGCGGCCGCACCCAGCGCCGCACCAGCTCCGGCGGGCACGCCTCGCCGCCCGCCACCACCACGCGCAGCTCGTCCAGGCCGGTGGGGTCGAGCGAGGCGAGCACCGCCGGGGTGATGAAGGCGTGCGTCACCCGCTCCCGCCGCAGCAGCCGGGCCAGCTCGTCTCCGCCGACGATCGCCGGGTCGGCCACCACCATGGTCGCGGCGCCGCCCAGCGCGAGCAGCAGCTCCAGCACCGAGGCGTCGAAGGAGGGCGAGGCGAAGTGCAGCGTCCGCGATTCGGCGCCGACCCGGTACCGCTCGTGCTGCTCGGCGCAGAAGCCCTCGAGCCCGGCCTGGGTGACCACGACGCCCTTGGGGCGGCCGGTGGAGCCCGAGGTGTAGATGACGTAGGCAGCGTCGGCCGCGCGCAGGTAGCGCGGGCGGTCGGCGGACAAGACGGGCTCCAGCGAGAAGCGCTGCGCCGCCGCGGTATCGATGGCGAGCCACTCGACCTCGCCGGGGAGCGCGGCGCGCTCGGCGGTCACGGTGAGTCCGAGCACCGCGCCCGAGTCGCGCACCATGTACGCCACCCGGTCGCTCGGGTAGCGCGGGTCGACCGGGACGAACCCGGCCCCGGTCTTGGCCACCGCCCAGACCGCGAGCACCGACTCCGGCGAGCGCGGGATGCCGATCGCCACCAGGTCGCCGGGGCCGATGCCGCGGTCAAGCAGCAGCCGGGCCAGCCGGTTGGAGCGCTCGTCGAGTTCGGCGTAGCCGAGGCTGCCGTAGCTCCGGTCCGCGCCGGCGAAGACCACGGCGGTGCCGGTCGGGTTGGCCTCGACCGCGGCGGCCATGAGCTGCGGCAGCGCGACCAGCCGGGCGCGGCGGGTCCGGGTGGGCCTTGTTCTGGTCGAGCTGGTCACGGGCGGCACCCCCCGGCGATCGAGCTTTTCAGTCGCACACCAACCAGCAACACGATTACCCGCCCATCGTCGAAGAGCACTGCACCCACCGGAGTCCCCACACGAGCTAGCGGCGATGAACATTCACTATCGCCGCGATGACGCTCGCGAAGTATTCCTACCCGGAGTTCGCCACATCATGCGGGGATAAAACGCCTGATCGAACCCTCGACCGAGGCCGACCGCCCTCAAGGGTGCCGTTTTCCGCACCGAAAGCGCAAGCCGGCCCTGGAGACAGGGGTCACTCGAACAGCCGACTTGCTATCTCGCTCACAGCCGATCAGGATGCAGATGCGCTCTCAGCCAGCGAGCGCCCGGCTACCGGTTCAGCGACGATCCAGCAGCCGGTTCAGCTGCGGCCCGATCTCGGCGAGCGCGCGCGGCTCGGCCATCAGATCGTGCGTGGCATCGACCGGCCGGTCGACGACCTCGCCCTCCACATACGGCAACCAGGCCTCGGCCGCGCCGGGCCGTGGCTCGACGGCGGCGCTGAAGTACTGCAGCGCACCGCGAAACACTGCCGGCCGGTACCGGTTGATCAGTTCGGCGGAGCGCACCGCGTTGCGGTAGATGCGCCGCACCCGCTCGGGGGTGAGCACCGCGGCCTCGGCGGGCACCGCCGCGTGCAGCAGCGCGAGCGCCTCGTCCGGCAGTTCGGCGAGGTCGTGGCCGGGGTCGTCGGGGAGCGCGCCGAGCACCGCGTCGTCGATGCCGAGTTCGCCGAGCGCGGCGCGCAGCGCCGAGCGGAAATCGGAGAGGTCGATCTCGTGGTGGCTGTCCAGCATGGCGAGCAGCGCGACCTCCTCGCCCTCGGCCTGCAGCGTGGTCGCGATGGCGTGCGCGACGATGCCGCCGAGCGACCAGCCGAGCAGGTGATACGGCCCGTGCGGCTGCACCGCGCGGATCTCGGCCAGGTACCGCTCGGCGATCTCCGGCAGCGATGCGGCCAGGTAGCCGTCCTCGGTGAGCGCGGGCGACTGGATGCCGAGCAGCGGCCGGTCCGGGTCGATGTGCGCGGCGAGCCCGGCGTAGCTCCAGGCCAGGCCGTACATGGGGTGCAGGCAGAAGAGCGGCTCCCTGCTCCCGGTGCCGCGCAGCGGGAGCAGCACGCCGAGCGCGGCGTCCGAATCGTGCTCGGGCTCGTCCTCGCCCGCGGAGACCGCGCGCACCCGGGTGGTGACCGCGGCGACCGTGGCATCGGCGAAGAGCCACTGCACCCGGACGTCGACGCCGGTGACCGCGCGCAGCCGCGCCACCAGCCTGGTGGCGAGCAGCGAGTTCCCGCCGAGCTCGAAGAAGTCGTCGTCCATCCCGGCCCGCGGCAGCTCGAGCACCTCGGCGAAGAGCCCGGCCACGGTCTGCTCCAGCGGCGAGAGCGCCGCCCGGTACGGCCGGGCGGAGAGCTCGGGCTCGGGCAGCGCCCTGCGGTCCAGCTTGCCGCTGGCATTGAGCGGCATGGCGTCGAGCACCACCAGCGCCGACGGCACCATGTACGAGGGCAGCGACGCCCGCGCGTGCGCGAGCACCGCGCGCCGCGGGTCGCCCGCGTCCGGCTCGGGCACCAGGTAGCCGACCAAGCGGTCGCCGGTCTCGGCGCGCACCAGCGTCACCACGGCCTGCCGCACGGCGGGGTGGCCGAGCAGCACGCTCTCGATCTCGCCCAGCTCGATCCGCTGGCCGCGCAGCTTCACCTGGAAGTCGCTGCGGCCCAGGTACTCCAGCACCGGCGCGCCGTCGCCGCCCGGACGCCAGCGCACCACGTCGCCGGTGCGGTAGAGCCGCCGCCCGCCGCCGTGCGCCACGAAACGCTCCGCGGTCAGCCCCGGCGCTCCCGCGTAGCCACGCGCGAGCTGCACGCCCGCGAGGTACAGCTCGCCCGCGGCGCCGAAGGGCACCGGCGCCAGCTGCCGATCCAGCACCAGCGCCTCGGTATTCGCCACCGGCGCGCCGATCGGGATGCCGCCGCGCCGCACCCGGCCGCGCACCGCGTAGGCGGTGACCACGGTGGCCTCGGCCGGGCCGTACCAGTTCACCAGGTGGGCGTCGGGCAGCAGCTCGGCGCAGCGGGCCGCCAGCTCCGCGCTCAACGCCTCGCCCGCGGCGAAGACCCAGCGCAGCGCGGGCAGCTCGGCCTGCGGCAGCGCGGCCAGCTCGTCCAGGAAGGCCGCCAGCATGGACGGCACGAAGTGCACCGCGGTGACCCGCCGCTCGGTGACCTCGCGCAGCAGGTAGGCGGGGTCGCGGTGGCCGTCCGGCTCGGCGATCACCACCGTCGCCCCGGTCTGCAGCGGCCAGAACAGCTCCCAGGTGGAGATGTCGAAGGTGATCGGGGTCTTGTGCAGCACCAGGTCGCCCGCGCCGTGCGGGTAGCTCCACTGCGCCCAGCGGAACTGGTTCACCATCTGCCGGTGTGTGATCACCACGCCCTTGGGGCGGCCGGTGGAGCCCGAGGTGTAGATGACGTAGGCGGCGCCGTCCGGCAGCGCGGGGGCAGGCGGCGGATCGGCCTGCAGGGATTCCGGGTCCGGCAGCCAGAGCGAGTCCAGCTCGACCACCTCGACCTCGCTCGCGGTGGTGAAGCCGTCCCTCGCGGTGGTGAGCACGCAGAGCGGGGCCGCGCTGGTGAGCACGTGCTCGCTGCGCTCGGCGGGGTGGTCCGGGTCGATCGGGACGTAGGCGGCGCCGGTGCGCAGCACCGCGTAGATCGAGGCGACCAGCTCCAGCGAGCGGCGCATGGCGATGCCGACCAGGCTGCCTGGGCCGATCCCGCGCTCGGTGAACACCTGGGCCAGCGCGCGGGCGAGCAGGTCGAGCTCGCTGTAGCTGAGCCTGGTGTCCTCGTAGACCACCGCGGGCAGGTCGGGGGTGCGGGCCACCTGCGCGTCGAAGAGCGTGAGCAGGGTGGCCTCGTCCAGGAACTCCGGCACCTCGGTGGCGTTCGCCGCGGCCAGCGCGGCGCGCTCGGCGTCGGTCAGCAGGTCCACCTCGGCGACCCGCGCGGTGCGGTCGCGCGCGAAGCGGTCGATGACCGCGGCGAAACGCTCGGCCAGCAGCGCGGCGGCGGCGTCGTCCACCACCTCCCTGCGGTGCTTGAGCGTCACCTGCAGCTGCCTGCCCGGCACCACCATGACGGTGATCGGGTAGTGCGTGTTGTTGACGACGTCGACCCCGGCCAGGTGCATGCCGTCGATCCCGCCCGGCTGCTCCAGCCCGGCGCGCTCCAGCGCGGCCTTGTCGATCGGGAACGACTCGAAGACCACGAGGGTGTCGAAGAGCGGCTCGACCCCGGCGAGCTCCTGGATCTCGGCCAGCCCCACGTGGTGGTGGTCGAGCAGCGCGGCCTGCTCCAGCTGCAGCGTGCGCAGCAGCCCGGCCAGGGTGGCCTCCGGCCGCAGCCGGACCCGCACCGGCACGGTGTTCACGAACAGCCCGACCAGCGTCTCGACCCCGGGCAGCTGCGGCGGGCGGCCGGAGACGGTGGCGCCGAACACCACGTCGTCGCGGTCGGTGCTGCGCCCGATGAGCAGCGCCCACGCCGCCTGCACCACGGTGTTCACCGTGACCCCGAGCTCGGCGGCGAGCCTGCTCAGCGTCTCGGAGCGGGGCACCGAGAGGGTGAACCCGGCCTCGCCCATCCCGGCCTCGCCGGGCCCGGACTCCGGGAGCGAGGGGACCAGCGCGGTGGGTTCGTCGATCCCGCTCAGCGCGGCCTGCCAGGCGGTGCGCGCGGCGCCGCGGTCCTGCGCGGCGAGCCAGAGCAGGTAGTCGCGGTACGAGCCGATGGGCTCGCCCAGCGGCCGCCGCACCCGCCCGACCAGCGCGTACACCGTGAGCAGGTCGCGGAGCAGCAGCGGCATGGACCAGCCGTCCACCAGGATGTGGTGCGCGGTCACCAGCAGCTGGTGCCGCTCGGCGGCGGTGCGGATCAGGGTGAAGCGCAGCATCGGCGCCGCGTGCATGTCGAACGGGGTGGCCAGGTCGTTGGCGACCACCCGGACCCGCGCGGCCTCGGCCGGGCGCTCGGCCAGGTGCCCGAGGTCGACGAAGCGCCAGGGCAGCCGGACCGCGTCCAGCACCACCTGCACCGGCTCGCCCGCGCCGTCCTCGGCGAAGGCGACCCGCAGGTTCGGGTAGCGGACCAGCACCAGCTCGGCGGCGGCGCGCAGCCGGGTGGCGTCGACCGGCCCGGTAAGGTGCAGCCCGAACTGCATGGCGTAGGCGTCCACCGAGCCCGCGGCGAGCAGCGCGTGGAAGAGCATGCCCGACTGCAGCGGCGTCACCGGCCAGACATCGGCCAGCTCGGGATAGCCCCTGGTGAGCTGGTCGACATCGCGCTGGGTCAGCTGGACCAGCGGGAAGTCGGACGGGGTGTGGCCGCCCGCCTCCGGGTGCCTGCCGTGCTCGGCGAGCCCGCCGAGCGCGCGCACCCAGCGCTCGGCGAAGGTCTGCACGTCGGGCAGGTCGAGCACCGCGGCGGCGTAGTCGAACCGGGCGACCAGCCCGTCCGGGGTGGCATCCACGGTGAGGTCGAGCACCAGGTCGTCGACGGGCGAGTCCACCCGCACCCGGGCCGGGCGCAGGTCGCGGTAGCGCAGCCCGAGCAGGCCGCGGTCCAGCCGGGCGATCTCGCCCGCGGTGGCCGGGTTGGCGTGCCGGAGCAGCCCGTACCCCACACCGCCCGCGGGCACCGCGCGGCACATCTCCTTGACCCGGCCGAGCGCGACGCCCGCGGCCGGGCCACCGTCCAGCACCTCGGCGAAGTCGATCCCGGTGAGCCGCAGCGCGAGCGGGTAGGTGGTGGTGAAGGCGGCGACGAAATCCGCGGCGGCGGTGCCCGACCCGCTGAAGTCGGCGGGGTCGCCGGTCCTGGCGTCGGCGGTGAGCCGGACGACGGTGCCGATCTGCTCCGGCGCGGTGGGGTCGGCGAGCGCCAGCGCCAGCGCGGTGAGCAGCACCTCCTCGACGGTCGCGTGGTAGGCGTCGGCCACGGCGGCCACCGCGCCCGCGGCCTCCCTGGTGATCCGAGCCGAGAGCCTGCCGCGAATGCGCAGATCGCCGGGGTACAGGCGGCCGCCGCGCGGTACCGCGGCGCGCCACCACTCCAGCTCGGCCAGGGTGGCCGGGGCGGCGGCGCGGGCCGCGAGCGCGCGCACCAGCCCGCTCGCCCCGCTCCCGGTGACGGCGGGCGCGGCGTGCCCGCCGGACCACGCCGCGCTGAGCTCGTCCACCACGATCCGCCAGGCGGCATCATCGATCACCAGACCATTGGCGACCACCAGCAGCGTGCCGCCCCGATCCGGCTGCGCCGGGGTGATCAGCACGAATCTGGCATTGGCCCCGGTGGCCGGATCCAGCTGCGCGGCAACGGCCTCCACCACCTGGTCGTACTCGCCGGGCTCCACCTCGGCGGCGTCGAGCAGCCAGTACGCCTCGCCGACGCGGTCGGCGGGCGGCACCAGCTCGAAGGCGGGCTCGTCCTCCTCGGTGCGCACCAGCCGGGCGGAGAGCATGGGGTGCCTGGCCAGCACGCCGTCGGCGGCGGCCCAGACCCGGTCGGTGGGGGTGCCGACCGGCACGTCCAGCTCGATGGCGCGCAGCTCGATTCCCGCGCGGGCGTCGGCGAGCAGCCGCAGCCCGTCCGGGGTGAGCGGGAGCAGGCCGTCGTCCGGCGGCTCGGCGGTCGCGGCGGCGGCCAGCGCGGCGACGGTGCGGTGCTCGAACACCTCGCGCGGGCTGATCGTCACGCCGCGGGCGCGGGCCCGCGCCACCACCTGGATGGAGGCGATGGAATCGCCGCCGAGCGCGAAGAAATCGTCGTCCGCGCCGACCCGCTCCACCCCGAGCAGCTCGGTGAAGACCTCGGCGAGCACCTGCTCGGCCTGGCCGTCGGGGGCGCGGAAGACGGCCTGCTCGGCCTGCGGCTCGGGCAGCGCGGCCCGGTCCAGCTTGCCGTTCACGGTCAGTGGCAGCGCGTCGAGCAGCACGAAGGCGGCGGGCACCATGTAGCTGGGCAGCCGGGCGGCGAGCGCGGTGCGCACCCGGTCGACATCGGGTTCGGCGCCGACCAGGTAGGCCACCAGCCGCTCGCCGGTGCCGTCCGGGCCCGGCTTGGCCAGCACGGCGACCTGCGCCACGTCCGGCTGCTCCAGCAGCGCGGCCTCGATCTCGCCCAGCTCGATCCGGAAGCCGCGCACCTTCACCTGGAAGTCGGCGCGGCCGCGGTACTCCAGCTCGCCGAGCGGGTTCCAGGCGGCCAGGTCGCCGGTGCGGTACATCCGGTCGCCCGCGCGGAACGGGCTGGCCACGAAGCGATCCGCGGTCAGATCCGGCCTGCCGAAGTAGCCGCGGGCGAGCTGCGCCCCGGCCAGGTACAGCTCCCCCGCCACCCCCATGGGCACCGGGTTGAGCCGCGGGTCCAGCACGTACACCTGGCAGTTCCACTCCGGGTCGCCGATCGAGACGGCGTGCTGGTCGGCGCTGGTCACCCGGTGCGAGGTGATGGAGACGGCGGCCTCGGTCGGGCCGTACAGGTTGAACAGCTCCGCCGCCGGGTTGGCCCGGCGGAAGCGCTGCGCCACCGCCGCGGGCAGCGCCTCGCCGATGGCGAGCACCCGGCGCAGCGAGGCGGGCAGCGTGCCGTCGGCCTCGGTGAGCAGCGCGTCCAGCATGGAGGGGACCACGTGCAGCGTGCTCACCTTCTCCCCGGCCATGAGCTCGTTCAGGTAGCTCGGATCGCGGTGCCCGTCGGCGTCCGCGATCACCAGCGATCCGCCGCACACCACCGCCGACCAGAACTCCCACACCGAGAGGTCGAAGGTGGCGGCGGTCTTGAGCAGCACCGCGTCCTCGGCGCCGAGCCGGAACTCCGCGCGCTTCCAGAGCAGCTGGTTGACGATGGCGGAGTGCGGCACCGCGACGCCCTTGGGGCGGCCGGTGGAGCCGGAGGTGAAGATGACGTAGGCGGTGTTCGCCGGGTGCAGCGGCGCGCGCCGCTCGGCATCGGTCAGCTGCCCGTCGTCGTAGCCGTCGAGGCGCAGGTCGTCCAGGACGAGCACCGGGACGTCGGCGGCGGTGAAACCGGTGGCCAGGTCGGTGAGGACGCAGATCGGGGCCGCCGTGGTCAGGATGTGGCCGGTGCGCTGGGCGGGCTGCGCGGGGTCGAGCGGCACGTAGGCGCCGCCCGCCACCGCGACCGCGTACATGGCGACGACCAGCTCCACCGAGCGCGGCAGCGCGAGCGCCACCCTGGTCTCCGGCCCGACGCCGAGCGAGATCAGGTGCCTGGCCAGCCGATTCACCCGCGCGCCGAGCGCGGCGTAGTCGAGCGTGCCGCCCGCGGGGCCGACGAGCGCGGTGGCGGCCGGGTGCCCGGCGACGGCGGCGTCGAGCAGCGAGACCAGCGTGGCCGCCGGGTCCACCGGGTGCGCGGTGGCGTTGCGGGCCAGCAGCAGCCGGTCCCGCTCGTGCTGCTGCAGCAGCGGCAGGTCGCCGACCGGCGTCTCCGGCGCCTGCGCGACGGCGCGCAGCACCCGCACGAAGCGGTCGACGAAGCCGCGCACGGTGAACTCGTCGAAGAGCGCGGTGGCGTAGGTGACGACGCCGCCGATCCCGGTGGGCGCGCCGTCCTCGTCATACCCGTCGCCGATCATCCAGTGCAGGTCGAACTGGGAGATGGCGGTCTCGAAGTCGACCCCGGAGACGGTGAGCCCGGGCAGCTCCAGCGTGGTCGGCGCCAGGTTCTGGAAGGAGAGGCCGAGCTGGAAGAGCGGGTGCCGCGCGGTCGAGCGCTCCGGGTTGAGCACCTCCACCAGCCGCTCGAAGGGCACGTCGGCGTGCGCGAAGACCTGGATGTCGGTGTCGCGCTGACGCTTCAGCAGGTCGGTGAAGGGCGCGCCGAGGTCGAGCCTGGTACGGAACACCAGGGTGTTCACGAACATGCCGATGAGCTGCTCCAGCGCCACCTCGTCGCGGCCGGCGACGGGCGTGCCGACGGCGACGTCGTTCGTCCCGGAGAGCCGCCCGGCCCAGACCGCGAGCGCGGTGTGCACCACCATGAAGAGCGTGGCGCCGTTGGCCCTGGCGAGTTCGCCGAGCGCGCGGTGCGTCTCGGCGTCGATCCGCACCTCGACCATGCCGCCCGCGTAGGACTGCACGGCCGGGCGCGGGCGGTCGGCGGGCAGCTCGATCTGGTCGGGCAGCCCGGCCAGCTCGTCCTGCCAGAAGGCGATCTGCCGCGCCGCCAGCGAGTCCGGGTCGCTCTCGCTGCCGAGCAGCTCCTGCTGCCACAGGCTGTAGTCGGCGTACTGCACCGGCAGCGGGGCCCACTCCGGGGCGGCGCCGCCCGCGCGCGCCACGTACGCCGTCACCAGGTCGCGGGTGAGCGGGCCGATGGAGGAGCCGTCGGCGGTGATGTGGTGCACCACCATGGCCAGCGCGTGCTCGGTCGGCGGCAGCCCGTCGGCCTGCCGCACCGCCAGCAGCGCCACCCGCACCGGCACCTCGGCGGTGACGTCGAAGAGCGTGCCGATCACCTCGCCGACCGCGTCGGCCAGCTGCTCCGGGGCCACGGTGCGGTACTCCACCTCGGGCACCGACTGCGCCACCGGAAGCACCACCTGCACCGGGCCGTCCTCGGTCTGCGGGTAGAGCGTGCGCAGCACCTCGTGCCTGGCGGCCAGGTCGGCGACGGCGGCGCGCAGCGCGGCCACGTCGAGCTCGCCGCTGAACCGCACCGCGATCGGGATGTTGTAGGCGGTGGACTCCGGGTCGAAGCGGTTCAGGAACCACATGCGGCGCTGCGCCGGGGAGAGCGGGATGCGGTCCGGCCGCGGCCCGCCGGTGAGCGCCAGCCGCTCCGGGTTCTCGGTGAACTCGACCAGCCGCAGCGCCAGCCCGGCCACGGTCGGCGCCTCGAAGAGCGTCGGCACCGGAATCCTGGTCTCCAGCGCGGCATTCAGCCTGGCGATCACCTGGGTGGCGATCAGCGAATTGCCGCCGAGCTCGAAGAAGTCGTCGTCGGCGCCGATCTCCGCGGCGCGCAGCAGCTCCGCGAAGACGCCAGCGACCAGCTCCTCCAGCCTGCCCGCCGGCGCGCGGAACTCCCTGGCGGCGAAGACCGGGGCGGGCAGCGCCCTGCGGTCCAGCTTGCCGCCGGGGGTGAGCGGGATGTCGTCGAGCACCACGATCGCCGCGGGCACCATGTGCGCGGGCAGCCGCTGCCCGGCCGCGGCGGTCAGCGCGGCGGTGTCCACCTCGTGGCCGCTCGCGGCGCGCACGTAGGAGACGAGAACCGTTGCGCCGCTGTCCAGCTCGTGCCCCACGGTGGCGGCGAAATGCACCGCGTCCTGCTCGGTGAGCACCGCGTCGATCTCGCCGAGCTCGATCCGGAAGCCGCGGATCTTCACCTGGAAGTCGTTGCGGCCCAGGTACTCCAGCTCGCCACCGTTCGCGCCGCGCACCACGTCGCCGGTGCGGTAGAGCCGGGAACCGGGGGCGCCGAGCGGGTCGGCGACGAAGCGGGTGGCGGTGAGGCCGGGTCGGCCGTGGTAGCCGCGGGCCAGCGCGGCGCCGGCCAGGTAGAGCTCGCCCGCCACCCGGTCCGGCACCGGCATGAGCCTGGCGTCCAGCACGTGCGCCGCGATGCCGCGGATGGGCGCGCCGATGGTCACCGGCTCGCCGGGCAGCATGGGGGCGCTGATATTGGTGGCGACGGTGGCCTCGGTCGGGCCGTAGGCGTTGTAGAACTGGCGCAGCGCGCCGTCCGGCAGCGGGGTGACCCAGCGCCGCACGAGATCCGGCGGGCAGGCCTCGCCGCCGGTCACCACCACCCGCAGCGCGTCCAGCCCGGCCGGGTCGACCGAGGCGAGCGCGGCCGGGGTGACGAAGGCGTGGGTGACCCGCTCGCGGCGCAGCACCTCGGCCAGCTCGGCGCCGCCGAAGACCTCCGGCGCGACCACCACCATGGTCGCGCCGCCGCCGAGCGCGAGCAGCAGCTCCAGCACCGAGGCGTCGAACGAGGGCGAGGCGAAGTGCAGGGTGCGGGCCGCGGCGTCCACCCGGTACCGCTCGCGCTGCTCGGCACAGAATCCGGCCAGCCCGGCCTGGGTCACCACCACCCCCTTCGGCAGCCCGGTGGAGCCCGAGGTGTAGATGGCGTAGGCGGGGTGCTCGGCGCGGACCGGGCGCACCCGGTCGGCCTGGGTCACCGCGTCGGCGGCCAGGTGTTCCAGCTCGGCCACGGTGGCGGGGTCGTCGAGGACCAGCCACTCGGTGTCGTCGGGGAGCGCGGTGCGCGCCGAGGCGACGGTGAGCCCGAGCACCGCGCCGGAGTCGGTGAGCATGTGCCGCACCCGGTCGGCCGGGTAGTTCGGGTCCACCGGGACGAAACCGGCCCCGGTCTTGGCCACCGACCAGACCGCGAGCACCGACTCCACCGAGCGCCGGATCCCCACCGCGACCAGGTTTTCCGGGCCGATGCCGCGCGCGATCAGCAGCCGGGCCAGCCGGCTGGAGCGCGCGTCCAGCTCGGCGTAGCCGAGTGGCGTGCCGCTCTCCTCCGCCGTCGCGAAGACCAGCGCCGTGCCCTCCGGGTTCGCCTCCACCGCGGTCGCGAGCAACTGCGGCAGCGTGACCGTGCGCGGGCCCCTCGTCCGGGTCGGGCGGGTACGGGCCGGGCGGGTCATCGGAGCACCGGGGACATGGGGAAACTCACTTACTCGACGGCGCCGGCGCCACCGGCGAGATCATGCATGCCGAGCACCGCGGGAACATCGGCCCAGCGCCCGGGGTCGGAGACCGAACCCTCGTCGAGGACGACGGCCTGCAGGTCGGCGAGCGGGGCACTGTCGATCCGGTCGAAACCGGCGCGGTCGGTGAGCAGGTGCGTCACCCACTCGTCGGCCAGCGCCGCCGCCGGGTCGGCCCCGAGGCCGTGCTCCGGTACCACCAGCGCGGCGCCGGCCAGCCCGGCCGCCGCCACCTCGACCAGCGCGGCGAACGCCTCCGGGCGCCCGTGCTGGAAGGTCCGCGATTCGAAGGTCAGCTCGGTGCGCGCGCGCAGCCGGTCCACGATGGCGGCCAGCCCGTCGTAACTCACCGACCTGGTTCCCCCGTTGGTGTCGGCCGCCGCCGTCGGCACCGGCCCGAGGAAGACCGGGTCGCCGCCGCGCAGCGCCCTGGTCCGGATGGCGTAGGTGACCGGCCGCGCCGACTCGCTGCCGAGCTCGGCGCGCACCGCCGGGTCGTCCAGCGCGATCCACTCCAGGGTCTCCCCCGACCCCGGCGCCGCGCCGTGCACCAGCCCCACCTTGATGTCCGCGCCGGGCGGGAGCACCGCCTCGCCGGTGCCGACCGGCACCACCGCGGCGCCCGCCTTGAGCACCGCCCAGAGCGCGACCGCCTGCTCCACCCCGCGCTCCAGCCGCACCGCGACCCCGACGCCGGGCCCGCAGCCGCGCCCGATCAGCACCCGGGCCAGCTGCGACGACCTGGCGTCCAGCTCCTGGTAGGTGACGGCGTCCTCGCCGGAGACCACCGCGGGCCCCTCCGGGTCGTCCTCCACCGCCAGCGACAGCGCCTGGGTGAGCGCGGTCCCCCTGGTGCTCGCGGCCACCGTCGCCGGCTCCGGCGCGGCCAGCGCGCGGTCCCGCTCGGCCTCGTCCAGGATGTCGATATCGCCGACCACCACCTGCGAATCGGCGGCGACCGCCCGGCACACCCGCGCCAGCCTGCGGCCGAATCCGGCCACGGTGCCCTCGTCGAAGAGATCGGTGGCGTAGGTGAACTGGGCGACCAGCTCGCCGGGGGCGCCGTCCGCGCTGTGCGTCGGCGAGACGCTCAGCTGCAGGTCGAACTTGGCCTGCGCGGCCCCGGCATCCAGCGCCGAGACCTGCAGGCCGGGCAGGTCGAGGGTGGCCTGCTCGGTGTTCTGGAAAGCGAGCACCACCTGGAAGAGCGGGTGGAAGGCGGCGCTGCGGCCGGGCAGCAGCACCTCCACGATCCGCTCGAAGGGCAGGTCGGCATGGGCGAAGGCGGCCAGGTCGACCTCGCGCGCCTGCTCCAGCAGCGCGTCGAAGGTGCTGCCCGCGTCCACCGCGGTGCGCAGCGTGAGGGTATTGACGAACATGCCGACCAGGTCGTCCAGGGCGCGCTCGCCGCGGCCCTCGATCGGGGTGCCGATCGCGATGTCGCGGTTGCCGGAGAGCCGGGCGAGCAGCACCGCGAGCGCCGCGTGCACCACCATGAAGAGCGAGGCGTTGTGCTCGCGCGCGATCCGGGCCAGCCCGGCGTGCACCTCGGCGGGGAGCGTGAAGGTGCTCGCCGCGCCGCGCATGGAGGGTAGCGCCGGGCGCGGCCGGTCCTGCGGCAGCTCCAGCGCGCCGGTGAGCCCGGCCAGGTGCTCCTTCCAGTAGCCGAGCTGTTGCGCGGCGACGCTGGCCGGGTCGTCGTCGGTGCCGACCACCGCGCGCTGCCAGAGCGCGTAATCGGCGTACTGCACCGGCAGCGGCGCCCAGTTCGGCGCATCGCCCGCGATCCGGGCCAGGTACGCCGTCATCAGGTCGCGGGCGAGCGGCGCCAGCGAGGCGCCGTCGCCGGAGATGTGGTGCACCACCACGACCAGCAGGTACTCGCGTGGCGCGTCGCCCTCCAGCAGCGCGATCCGGACCGGCGGCGCCGCGGTGACGTCGAACCCGGCCGACATCAGCTCGATCACCCGGCCCATGAGGTCGCCGGGCTGCTCCACCGGCAGCCCGCCGGGCAGCGCCGCCGCGGGCGCGAGGATCTCCTGCACCGGCTGCTGCTCCGGGCCGGTCACCGGGAACCGGGTGCGCAGCGATTCGTGCCGCTCCAGCACGTCGAAGACCGAGCGCTCCAGCGCGGGCAGGTCGAGCGAGCCGGTGAGCCGCAGCGCGAACGGGATGTTGTAGACGCCGGACTCCGGGTCGAAGCGGTTCAGCACCCACATGCGCTGCTGCGCGGGCGAGAGCGGAATCCGCTCCGGGCGCGGAGCCGCCACCAGCGCGGGGCGCCCGCCGGTGCGCGAGCCGGGCACGATCCGCCCGGCCAGCGCCGCCACCGTCGGCGCCTCGAAGAGGGTGCGCACCGAGAGGTCGGTGTGCAGCGCCTCGTTCACCCGCGCCACCACCCTGGTGGCGAGCAGCGAGTTGCCGCCGAGCGCGAAGAAGTCGTCGTCCAGCCCGACCTCGCGGCCGCCGCCGAGCAGGCTCGCGAAGACATCGGCCACGGTCTGCTCGATCGGGGTGCGCGGGGCGCGGAACCCGGTGGCGCCGACGAAGACCGGCGCGGGCAGTGCCCTGCGGTCCAGCTTGCCGCTGGCATTCAGCGGGAACTCGTCGAGCACCACCACCGCCGCGGGCACCATGTACCCCGGCAGCAGCGCGCCGAGCGCGGTGCGCACGGCCTCCGGCTCCACGGGCGAGCCCGCCGCGGGCACCACGTACCCGATGAGCGCCTCGCCCGCCGGGGTGTCCGCGCGCAGCACCACCACCGCGCGGTCGACGCCGGGCTGCTCCAGCAGCGCCGCCTCGATCTCGCCCAGCTCGATGCGCAGGCCGCGCAGCTTCACCTGGAAGTCGGTGCGGCCCAGGTACTCCACCTCGCCCGCGGCGCTCCAGCGCACCAGGTCGCCGGTGCGGTACATGCGGCTGCCGTCGGCGCCGAACGGGTTCGCGACGAAGCGGTCCGCGGTGAGGTCGGAGCGGCCGAGGTACCCCAGCGCCAGCTGCCCGCCGGCCAGGTACAGCTCCCCCGGCACGCCGGGCGGCACCGGCCGCAGCCGGGAATCGAGCACGTAGAGCGCGGTGTTCCAGACCGGGCGGCCGATCGGCACGCTGACCGTGTCGGCCGGGACGACCTCGTGATAGGTGACGTCGACCGCCGCCTCGGTCGGCCCGTACAGGTTGTGCAGCCTGGCCCCGGTCAGCTCGCGCAGCCTGGCCGCGGTCGGCGCGGGCAGCGCCTCGCCGGAGGCGAAGACCTGACGCAGCCCCGAGTGCCTGCCCGACGCGCCCGCCGCCTCGTCCAGCGTGGCCACGAAGACCGCGAGCATGGATGGCACGAAGTGCGCGGTGGTAATGCCCTGCGTGGCAATGGTCTCCGCCAGGTACACCGGATCGCGGTGGCCGTCCGGGGTGGCGACCACCAGCCGGGCGCCCGCCTGCAGCGGCCAGAAGAACTCCCACACCGAGACGTCGAAGGTGGCCGGGGTCTTCTGCAGCACCGCGTCGTCGGCGGTGAGCGGGTACTCGTCCTGCATCCAGAGCAGCCGGTTCACGATGGCGCGGTGGCTCACCGCGACACCCTTCGGCTTGCCGGTCGAGCCGGAGGTGAAGATGACGTAGGCGATCGAGCCGGCGCGGACGGGGCCGCCGCGCTCCGGCTCGGTGAGCGGGGTGTCGGCGGTGCCGGTGAGGTCCAGCGCGTCCAGCACGGTGACCGGCGCCGCGGCGGTGTGGAACTCGTCGCGCGCGGTGGTGAGCACCATGGCGGGGCGGGCGGTCTCCAGCACGTAGCCGATGCGGTCGGCGGGCTGATCCGGGTCGAGCGGGACGTACCCGGCACCGGCCTCCAGCACCGCGTACATGGCGACCACCAGCTCCACCGAGCGCCGGATGGCCAGCGCCACCAGCGAATCCGGCTCCACGCCCTCGGCGGTGAGCACCCGGGCCAGCCGGTGCACCCGCGCGGCGAACTGCGCGTAGGTGAGCTGCTCGCCGTCCGCGCCGACCAGCGCGACGGCGTCCGGGGTGGCGGCGGCGCTGGCCTGGAAGAGCGAGACCAGCGTCTCGTCGGGGGGCAGCTCGCGCCCGGTGTCGTTCCAGCCGGTGAGCACCGCCCTGCGCTCGTCGGCGTCGAGCAGCTCGATGGCCCCGACCTGGACCCGCGGGTCGGCCGCGACGGCGGCGAGCACCCGCTGGAAGCGCTCGGCCACCCGCTGGATCGTGCCCTCGTCGAAGAGGTCGGTGGCGTAGGTGATCTCGGCCGCGATGCCGTGCGCGGTGCCCTTCCGGTCGAGGTGCTCGGCGAGCGAGAACTGGAGGTCGAACTTGGCCAGCGGCACCGCCAGGTCCAGCCCGCCGACGGTCAGCTCGGGCAGCTCCAGCTCGGTGCGGGCCAGGTTCTGGAAGGTCAGCATGACCTGGAAGAGCGGGTGCCGCGCGGGCGAGCGCACCGGGTCGAGCAGCTCCACCAGCCGCTCGAAGGGCACGTCGGCGTGGCCGAAGGCGGCCACGTCCCTGGCCCGCACCTCGGCGAGCAACTCGGCGAAGGGCACCGCGGGGTCGATCTCGGTGCGCAGCACCAGGGTATTGACGAACATGCCGATGACGTCGTCCAGCGCGGCGTCACCGCGGCCCGCGGTCGGCGTGCCCACGGCGACGTCGGCGGTGCCGGAGAGCCTGCCGAGCAGCACCGCGAGCGCGGCGTGCACCACCATGAAGAGCGTGGCATTGCTCCGGTGCGCCAGCGCGCTGAGCCCGGCGTGCGTGTGCGCGTCCACCTCGAAGCGCAGCACCGCGCCGCGGTTCGACGCGGCGGGCGGGCGCGGGCGGTCGGCGGGCAGCTCCAGCTGCTCCGGCAGCCCGGCCAGCGTCTCCCGCCAGAACGAGATCTGCTGGGCGAGCAGCGAATCCGGCTGTTCCTCGGCGCCGAGCACCCGGCGCTGCCAGAGCGCGAAATCGGCGTACTGCACGGTAAGCGGCGCCCAGTCCGGCGTGTCGCGGTCCCGGCGGCGCACGTAGGCGGTCATCAGGTCGCGGGTCAGCGGGCCCATGGAGAAGCCGTCGCCCGCGATGTGGTGCACCACGCAGACCAGCACGTGCTCGGTCTCGCTCAGCTGCAGCAGCCGCAGCCGCAGCGGCGGCGCCTCGGTGACGTCGAAGCCGCCGGTCACCGTGGCCACCACCAGCCCCGGCAGCGCCGACTCGGCGGCAGGCTCCGGCTCGAAGAGCGGCACGGCGCGCGGGTCGTGCACCGGAAGCACCAGCTGGTACCCCTCGCCGTCCACCTCCGGGTAGACCGTGCGCAGCACCTCGTGCCTGGTCACCAGGTCGGTGACCGCGGTGCGCAGCGCGGCGACGTCGAGCGCGCCGGAGAGCCGCACCGCCACCGGGATATTGTTCACCGCCGACTCCGGGTCGAAGCGGTTCAGGAACCACATGCGCTGCTGCGCGTAGGAGAGCGGCACCCGGTCCGGGCGCTCGCCCGCCGTCAGCTCCTCGCCGACCGCCGAGCCCGCGTGGTGCTCGACCCGCTCGGCCAGCGCCGCCACCGTCGTCGCCTCGAAGAGCAGCTGCACCGGCACCCGCGCCCCGAGCGCGGTGCCGATCCTGGCCGCGGCCTGCGCGGCGAGCAGCGAGTTGCCGCCGAGCTCGAAGAAGTCGTCGTCCGCGCCGACCCGGCCCTCGTCCGGCGCGCCCGGCAGCAGCAGCGCCTCGAAGACCTCGGCCACGATCTCCTCGACCGGGGTGGACGGCGCGCGGAACTCCCGCGCCGCGAAGACCGGCTCGGGCAGCGCGGCCCGGTCCAGCTTGCCGACCGGGGTCAGCGGAATGCTCTCGAGCGCCATGATGGCCGCCGGGATCATGTAGCCGGGCAGCGACTGCGCGAGGTGCGCGTCCAGCGCCGGCACGTCGACCTCGGCCCCCGCGCGCGGCAGCACGTAGGAGACCAGCGCCGTCGCGCCGGAGGGCAGCGTGCGGCCGATGGTGGCGGCGAAGTCGATGTCCGGGTGCGCGGTGAGCGCGTTGTCGATCTCGCCCAGCTCGATCCGGAAGCCGCGCACCTTGACCTGGAAGTCGGAGCGGCCGAGGTACTCGAAGATCCCGCCGTCGGTGCCCTCGGTCTCGGCGCGGCGCACCAGGTCGCCGGTGCGGTAGAGCCGCAGCCCCTGGTTGCCGGAGTCGGCGCCGAACGGGCTGGCCACGAAGCGCTCCGCGGTGAGCCCCGGCCGGTTCAGGTAGCCCTGGGCCAGCGCGGGCCCGGTCAGGTACAGCTCGCCGACCACGCCGGGGGGCACCGGCCGCAGCCGGCTGTCCAGCACGAAGGCGCCGACGCCGGGAATCGAGGCGCCGATGGTCACCGGCTGCGCCGGATCCATCGGCGGGGTGCTGGTGGCCAGGATGGTGGCCTCGGTGGGGCCGTAGCCGTTGTAGAAGGCGCGCTCGGCGCCGGTGTCGGAGTCACCCGAAGGCCGAGCCCAGCGTCCTACCAATTCCGGGCCGAACTTGTCGCCTGCCACCACCACGGTGCGCAGGTCGTCCAGGCCCTCGGAGTCCACCGACTCCAGCGCGCCCGGGGTGATGAGCATGTGCGTGACCCGCTCGCGGCGCAGCAGATCGGCCAGCTCGAAGCCGCCGAAGACCGCGGGCGGCGCGATCACCAGGGTCGCGCCCGCGGTGAAGGCGAGCAGCAGTTCCAGCACCGAGACGTCGAAGTTGGGCGAGCAGACGTGCAGCACCCGGGATTCGCCGGTGACCCCGTAGTGCTCACGCTCCGCCGCGACCAGCCCGTTCAGCCCGGCGTGCGTGACCACGACGCCCTTCGGCTTGCCGGTGGAGCCCGAGGTGTAGATGACGTAGGCCGGGTGCCGCTCGTCCAGCTGACGCACCCGATCGGTGTAGGAGACCGGGTGCTGCGGGCGCGCGGCGATCCGCTCGGCCGTGGCGGGGTCGTCGAGCACCAGCCACTCGACGCCGTCGCCGAGCGCGCCGCGGTGCGCGGCGGTGGTGAGCCCGAGCAGCGCGCCGGAGTCGGCGACGATGTGCCCGATCCGCTCGGCCGGGTAGGCCGGGTCGACGGGAACGTAGGCCGCCCCGGTCTTGGCGATCGACCAGACCGCGAGCACCGAATCGGCGCTGCGGGCGATGCCGACCGCGACCACGTCACCGGGGCCGATGCCGCGCTCGATCAGCTCCCGTGCCAGCCGGGAGGAGGCCTGGTCCAGCTGCTGGTAGGTCAGCTCGCGCTGGTCGGCCGGGTCGCCGGTGGGGTTGAAGCGAATGGCCACCGAGTCGGCGGCGGATTCCACCGCCGCGGTGAGCAGCTGCCCGAACAGCGGGCTCCCCGGACGCCGTCGGCGGTTGCCCCGAGCAGAACGACGGACACCATCCATTCGACTGATCTCACCTCTCGCTTCGAGCCTTGCCACACTTCGACGGGTCCGCCGGGGAGACCGAGGAAAAGGTAGCTCTTCCCGGTCGGCACAGCCCGGCAATCATATAAGCAAGGCATACTGCGCCGATCCGGCTCGGGTGCTGCTCGCGGCGGACCGTTGGTTATCGAGGCCGCGCCCAGGCCCGTTGCCGCGGGTGACCGAGGTCACAAGGGTGTGCGCGGGGTACCACCCGGCGGCACGGTGCCCTGCGGGACCGCGCGGAACTCGCCGGATCGCGTGACGGCGCGGCCGCCCGGCTCGGAAACGAGCCGCGTCCAGGGTACGTGGCGGAGTTCGGTCTCCGCGCCACTTCCGCGGCGGCTGCCGTTTTGGCGCGGCAGCCGGAGTCGTGGCGTTTGCCGCCGGTTCGCGGGCAGGCTCCCGAGCGATCTCGGCGCGAATTGTCACGCCGAGAACCGTGGGCGCTCCGCCCGGCGGCGAACTCGCCGCCCGTGCGGCACCACCCGCCCCGGCGGCGAACCAGCCGCACGCACCCTCGCGCGCAGCGCGGCACCATTCCGCTCGGCCGCGGCCTCGCGCACTCAGTGCGCGGACGGGCCCCAGTGCAGCGGCACGCCCTTGGCGGCCAGGTAGGCGATGGGATCGGTCTTGTTGCCGCCCTGATCCCAGATCTCCAGGTGCAGGTGCGGGCCGGTGGACTGGCCGCGGTTGCCGACGGTGGCGATCACATCGCCCGCGTTCACCCGCTGCCCCTCGTGCACCAGCATCTCGTTGACGTGGCCGTAGACCGCGGTGGTGCCGTCGTCCTGCAGCACCCGGACCCAGAGCCCGAACCCGGACGCGGGCCCGGCCTCGATCACGGTGCCACTGCTGACCGAGTGGATCGGCGCGCCGATGGTGTCGGCGAAGTCGACGCCGTAGTGGAAGGCGCCCCAGCGGGTACCGAAGCCGGAGCTGATCGCCCCGGCCACCGGCCGCACGGCCTGCGCGGGGGCCGCCTGCTGGGTGACGCCCCTGAGCATGTCCTCCACCTGGGCCAGCGGCGCGGCCAGCTCCGGCGGCAGGTTGTTGATACCGAACGGCGCCGCCACCGGCTGCGCGACCGGCGCGGCCTGCGCCACCGGCTCCGGCGCGGGGGAGGGCTGGGCCACCGGCTGCACGGCGGCCGCGAGCTGCTCGGCGAGCGGCGCCTCGGCGATGCTCTTGAACGCGATGGGCTCGGCCGCGGCATTATCGTCGTGCGTGGGCAGCAGCGGCGCGGCGTAGGCGAGCGCGGGGGCGATCTGGCCTGCGGTGCCGATCAGGGCGCCTGCGGCGACCGCGACCCCCGCGGCGTTCTTCACGCGGTCGACCGTGGAGATCTCGGCCCGATGCCGCGTCGGCCTGCCGGTCTCGGCGGCGCCGATGAGGTCCATGACGGTGATCGAATCGGGGCCTACCCGGTGCTGCGACAAAGCTCGTCCTTGCGTTCGAACCGACAGAAAACGGGCGCCCGGCGAAACCTGGTTCGGATAACGTTTCGGCATCCGTCGTGATGGGAACTCTACCCCGTCGTGACCATTCCGCAACCTTCGGATTCCGACCGCGGCGCGAAATCTCCATCCGCGCAGGTCATGGGCGAGGATGGAGCCGTGATCCTCGACCAGATCGGCCTCCCCATCGTGCTCGCTCCGATGGCGGGCGGCCCCTCCACGCCGGAGCTCACCGCCGCCGTGACCGACGCGGGCGGGCTCGGGCTGCTCGCCGCCGGGTACCTGAGCGCCGCGCAGCTCGCGGCCCGCATCGCCGCGGTCGGGGAGCTGACCACCGGGGCCTTCGGGGTCAACCTCTTCGCGCCGGGCCCGCCCGCCGCGCCAGCGGTGTACGCCGACTACCTGGCGGCGCTCGGGGCCCGCTTCGAGGTGGGTGCGGCACGGCACGACACCGACGACTGGGCGGCCAAACTCGATCTGCTCGCCGCCGCGCCGGTGCCGGTGGTGACGGTGACCTTCGGCTGCCCGCAGCCCGCGGAGATCGCGCGGCTGCACGGGGTCGGCACGGAGGTGTGGGTGACCGTCACCTCGGTGGCCGAGGCCGAACACGCCGTCGGCGCCGGGGCCGACGTGCTGGTCGTCCAGGGAGCCGAGGCGGGCGGGCACCGCGCGGTCTTCCGCGACGACCCAGCCGACGATGCCGGCGATCCGCTCTCCCTGCTCGCCCTGCTGCAGCTGGCCGGCGCCGCGGTCGAGGTACCGCTGGTCGCCACCGGCGGGCTCACCACCGGCGCCGGGGTCGCGGGCGCCCTCGCCGCGGGAGCCGCCGCCGCGCAGATCGGCACCGCGTATCTTCGCGCACCGGAGGCGGGGACCAATCCGGTGCACCGCGCGGCGATCGGCGGGTCGACGCCGACCGCGCTCACCCGCGCCTTCACCGGCCGCAGGGCCCGCGGCATCCGCAATGCCTTCATGGATGAGTTCGGCGCCGCCGCCCCGGTCGCCTACCCCGAGATCCACCACGCCACCGCCGCCCTGCGCGCCGCCGCCAGGGCGGCGGGCAACCCCGACGCGGTGAATCTCTGGGCCGGGCAAACCCAGGCACTCGCCCCCGAACTCCCCGCGGGCGACCTCACCCGGCAGCTCGCCGCCGACGCGAAAGCCGCCCTGGAGAGCGCTCTCGCGCAGCGGTTCCAGCCGCACTGACGGTCAGTGCCGTGCTCGACGGCGGCTACCTGCCCGCGCGCGAGCGCGTAGGCTCCGCCCATGAGCGACGCGCTCGCCGACGACATCGACACCCTGCTCTCCCCCTGGGCCGAGACCATGGGCGCGGACCGAACCGCGTACACCCACCACGTCCTCCGGGTACTCGAACTGTGCGACCTCGTCGCCCCGCCCGGCACCCCACGCCCCAGCGAACGCCCCGAGTTCCGGGTCGCCGCCGTCTTCCACGACCTCGGCATCTGGTCGGCGGGCACCTTCGACTACCTGCCGCCCTCCATCGCACTCGCCGAAACCCACCTCCGGGAAACCGATGCGGCACAGCTGATCCCCACCGTCACCGCGATGATCGAGCACCACCACAAACTCCGCCGCGCGGGCCGGGCCGAAGACCCGGTGGAGATCTTCCGCCGCGCCGACGCCATCGATGTGGAGCTCGGCCTGCTCGGCCGCTTCGGCGTCCCGCGCCGCGCCTACCGCGCGCTCACCCGCCGCTACCCGGACGCCGGCTTCCACCGCCGCCTCGTCGCCCTCGCCGGGCAGCGGCTCCGCAGCCATCCCACGTCGCCGCTGCCCATGCTGGAGTGGTGAAGGCTCAGGTCAGCGTGCTGACCACCAGGTCACCGTCGGCGTACTGCGCCCGCAGCCGCTTCTTGTCGAACTTGCCGACGCTGGTCTTCGGCACCTCGGGAATGAACGTCCAGCGCTCCGGCAGCTGCCACTTGGCGAACTTGTCCGCGAGGAAATCGCGCAGCTCCTCCGGCTCGGCCTGCGCGCCGTCGCCGAGCACGATGGCGACCAGCGGGCGCTCGTCCCACTTCTCGTCCGGCACGCCGATCACCGCCGCCTCGGCCACCGCCGGGTGCGCCATGACCGCGTTCTCCAGGTCGACCGACGAGATCCACTCGCCGCCGGACTTGATCACGTCCTTGGCCCGGTCCACCAGCGTCAGGTACCCGTTCGGGCTGATGATGCCGACGTCGCCGGTGCGCAGCCAGCCTTCGTCGAACTTGTCCGGGTCGATCTGGCCGCCGTCCGGGGCGTAGTAGGAGCCGGTGATCCACGGCCCGCGCACCTCGAGCTCGCCGAGCGACTTGCCGTCGTTCGCCACCACCGCGCCCGCGTCGTCCACCAGCCGCGCCTGCACCGCGGCCGGGAAGCGGCCCTGGCTGATCCGGTAGCCCCACTCCTCCTCGGCTGCGACCCGGGCGGGCGGCTGCGCCACGCTGCCGAGCGGGGAGGTCTCGGTCATTCCCCAGGCGTGCACGATCTTCACGCCGTGCCGCTCCTCGAAGGCCTTCATCATGGCGGGCGGCACCGCGGAGCCGCCGACCACCACCGAGCGCAGGTGGCTGATGTCCTGCGGCGCGGCCGCCAGCCCGGCCAGCACCCCGCCCCAGATGGTCGGCACCGCGGCCGCGAAGGTCGGCCGCTGGTCGGCCATCATCTCCAGCAGCGGCCCCGGCTGCAGGAAGCGGTCCGGCATCAGCACATTCGCGCCGGACATGAGCGCCGCGTACGGCAGCCCCCAGGCATTGGCGTGGAAGAGCGGGACGATGGCGAGCACGTAGTCGGCCTCGGCGAAGTTCATGCTGGCCGGGCTCAGCACCTGCATGGCGTGCAGCCAGTTCGAGCGGTGCGAGTAGACGACGCCCTTGGGGTCGCCGGTGGTGCCCGAGGTGTAACACATGGCGGCGGCGGAGCGCTCGTCGATCACCGGGAAGTCGTAGGTATCCGGCTGGGCCGCGAGCAGCTCGGTGTAGGAGTGCACCTGCACGCCCGCGGGCGCCTCCAGCGCGGCGGCGTCGCCATTGGCCACGATGACGTGCCGCACCGTCGTCAGGTTCGGCAGGTACTGGGCGAACATCGGCAGCAGCGTGCCGTCCACGATGACCACCCGGTCCTCGGCGTGGTTGGCCACGTAGACCAGCTGGTCCGGGAAGAGCCGGATATTCAGCGCGTGCAGCACCGCGCCCATGGCGGGCACCGCGATGTAGGCGACCATGTGCTCGTTGTTGTTCCACATGAAGGTGCCGACCCGATCGCCGACATCGATGCCGAGCCCGCGCAGCGCGTTCGCCAGCCGGGCCGACTCGGTGCCGAGCTCGCGGTAGGTCATGGACCGCACCCCGGAGCCGGTCCAGGTGGAGACGGTCGAATCCCCGAGGAAGGTCGACGCGTACCGCAGCAACGTCGCCATCGACAACGGCTCGTCCTGCATGGTGCTCAACATTCGCAAAACTCCCTTCTCGGGGCCCGCGCCCGCCGCTACCAGCGGTTTTCGCGCATGAGCCAGATCACACCGGCGATGCTACCGAAGGGTAGGCGAGTGGTGGGACAGCCCGGTGGAATCGGACGCCCGTACCGGACCCGAGGGGGGTGGTGAGCCGGACCGGCCGGCGGCGACACCCCCTGCGACGTCGCCGACTGCCGATCCGGCCGGTTGATCCGCTCTCCGTTGTAACCCGGCGGTCACGGTGTCGGCCAGCCGTTCGCCGGAGGGCGACCTGATCGAGACCAACCGGCCGGGAACGAAAATGGACGAAACTCTCTGACCTGCGACTTCTCCTCCGTGAACAGTGCCGAAGCGCATGAACAGATGCACATGCAGAATCTTCACGGGGACTTCATCGCGCAAGACCCTCGATATGGCCGAAAATCTCGATTCACTGTCCGCGGATCTCTTCGGACCAGCGCTTTCGCCCCCTAGGCTGGAGCCATGACTGCGCCGTCGATCATCGTCATCGGGGCCGGGTTCGCCGGCCTCGGTCTCGCCATGGAGCTGCGCCGCGCCGGACTGGAGAACTTCACCATCCTGGAGCGCGCGACCGACCTCGGCGGCGTCTGGCGGGAGAACACCTACCCCGGCGCGGCCTGCGACGTGCCGTCGCCGCTGTACTCGTGGTCCTTCGAGCCGAAATCCGACTGGCCGCGCCGCTTCTCGGAGCAGCGCGACATCCACGACTACATGCGCGGCGTCGCCGAGAAGCACCACTTGGCGCGGCACATCCGCTTCGGCGCCGAGGTGACCGATGCCGAGTACGACGAGCGCACCGCCCGCTGGACCGTCCGCACCGCCGCGGGCGACCGCCTGGAGGCGGATGTCTTGATCCCCGCCGTCGGCCAGCTCTCCCGCCCCGCGCTGCCCGATATCCCCGGCATCGAGACCTTCACCGGCGCCGCCTTCCACTCCGCCGAGTGGGACCACTCCGTCGAGCTCGCGGGCAAGCGGATCGCCTGCATCGGCACCGGAGCCAGTGCCGTGCAGTACATTCCGCGCATCGCCCCCGCGGCCGCGCACCTCACGCTCTTCCAGCGCTCGGCCGCCTGGGTGCTGCCCAAGGGCGATGTCGAGTACAGCGCCGTGCACCACGCCCTCTTCAGGTACCTGCCGCCCACCCGGCTCGCCGAGCGCTTCGCCATCTGGGCCTTCTTCGAATTCCTCGCCCTCGGCCTCACCGACCTCCCCGCCATCAAGCGCCCCGTCGTCGCCATCGCCGACCGGCATCGCAAGACGCAGGTCACCGACCCAGAACTGCTCGCCAAGCTCACCCCCGACTACGCGGCAGGCTGCAAGCGCGGGCTCTTCTCCAACGAGTACTTCCCCGCCCTGGCACGGCCCAATGTCACAGTCGAGACCACCGCCATCACCGAGGTGACGCCCTCCGGCCTGCGCACCGCCGACGGCGCCGAGCACCAGGTCGACGTGATCATCTACGGCACCGGCTTCAAGGGCACCGAGTTCCTGGCGCCCATGACCATCTCCGGCGCGGGCGGCCGCAAACTCGCCGACGAGTGGGGCACCGGGGGCGCGCGGGCCTTCCTCGGCCTCTCCGTCCCGCACTTCCCCAACCTGTTCATGATGTACGGCCCCAATACGAATATCGGGGCGGGCTCGGTGATCTACATGCTCGAATCCCAGGCGCGGTACATCCGCCAGGTGGTCCAGCACCTCGCCGGTCGCCCCGGCACCGCCGTCGCCGCCAAGGTCGAGGCCGAGCGGGACTGGGACGACTACCTCCAGCGGCGCCTGAAGGACACGCCGTGGAACTTCTGCACCAGCTGGTACCGCAATGCCGCCGGGCGGATCACCAACAACTGGCCCGGCGCCACCGCGCTCTACCGCTGGCGCACCCGCCGCTTCAACCCCGACGATTACAGCGAATACACAAAAGCCTCGTAGCTTCGGTTCTGCACCCCTGTAGCAATTCTCCAGTAATCTTGTGCGCACCGGTTCCGACCAGGAGGTGCGCGATGCTGTGGGTGCTGCTCGCTGTGCTGATCGTCGCCGTGCTGGGGTTGTATCTGCTGCGCGAGCGTGGGCTCGGGCGGGCGGATTCCGCGGACGTCGCTCGGGAGTCGGCCACCGACGAGCCGGAGGCCGCCGACACCCGCGGCCGGCACCGAGACCCGGTCGCAGCCGATCCCGGATCGCCCTTCGACGGTTCGGATACCGCCGAGCCCGGCTACGCCCGTCGCGCCACCGCCGCCCCCGCGCTGGAGCCGCTATCCCCGGCCCATCGAACCCTCACCCAGCTCAGCCAGGCCCTCGGCGTCCACACCCCGCGTACCGAAGCCGCCCGCCAGGCACTCGAAGCCGCCGCCGACCGCCGCCGCGTAGCCGGCTTCCTGCTGGCCCGAGCCGACCTCGAGCAAGCCGAACTCACCGCCCGCGAGGGGCTCTTCTACATCCGCGCCGCCCGGATAGCCATGCGCATGGACCCGGGCCAGGAGCTACCCCCGCTCCCCGCCCAAACCGAAGCGGGCGAAGTCCCCGAAACCCGCACCCGCACCTACCGCGGCACCCGGATCACCCTCTCCCCCAGCCCCTCTCCCGCCACCCCGCACCACCACCCCGGCGGCCGAATCGCCGACCGCCTGATCCCCGCGGGGTGGTACTCGGAGCAATGGTGGCGCCCCGCCCTCGCCACCGGCGCCTGGCCCCCCGGCACCGACGCCCTTTTCACCGCCCTCTTCGCCGACGAACCGCCCCGCCCCGGTGCGGGCATCGGCCTGGACCGCAAAGACCCCGCCACCCCCACAGCACCGGCCCTCACATCACCGACCTCCGCCCCATCACCGCCCCCCGCATCTCCAGTCCCCAGCCCCGCACCAGCCCAGGCACCTCCAGTCCCCGGCCTCGCACCAGCCCCGGTACCTCCGGTCCCCGGCCCCGCACCAGCCCCCGCACCTCCGGTGCTCGATCCAACGCCCACCCCGGAGCCTCCGCTCCCCGGCTCGCCCGCCCCGCCTGAAACCGCGGCCACAGGCGACAACCCCACCCCACCGGATTCAGCCGAAGCCCCGAAAGTCCCTATCCCCGAGCAAGATTCCCCCGCGGGCGCCGCCGACCCCACCCGCCGCGACCTCCCCTACGACGACCCCCAATACCGCGCCAACGGCTACGGCATCACCGCCGACCACCCCGCCCCCGGCAACAACGGCGCCGACTACAACGGAGCGACCCGCAACGGCCACCGCCCCCACGGCCCCCGCGGCTACGAAGACCTCGGCGGCTACGAAGGCGGCGCCTACGACCCCGGCGGCCTGGACCCGCCCTACTGACCCACCCACGATGCGGCTCCCCGCACCCCCACCCGGTAGACTGCCGCCTACCCGGACCGCCGAGCGGCCCCGGCCCCGCCCTCGTAGCTCAGGGGATAGAGCACGGCTCTCCTAAAGCCGGTGTCGCAGGTTCGAATCCTGCCGAGGGCACACCCATCACCGCAGGTCAGGCCATCCGTCGATCCGAGCCGCCACCCGCCGGACCCTGCTCGGTACGCAGTGAGTACGCAGCAGCGAAACCCGACCGCGCCGCATCGAGCCATGCCGCCACGTCGTCAAGGTCGTCATCGAACAGGTCGGCGTAGAAGTCGAGCGTGGTACTCGGCTTGCCGTGCCCGAGCATCCGCTGCAATGCCAGCACCGACGCATCCTGCGAGACAGCGAGCGAAGCAGCGTTATGGCGCAGCTCGTGCGGCGTCAGCCCCAGCCCTGCCGCCTTCACCGCACCGTTCCACCAAACCCGCCGCATGTTCCTGACCCGTAGCACCGCACCCCGAGGGGAGCAGCAGCTTGACCGCCGTTTACAGATGCGCCTTGGACTGATCCGGCCCGGTGCATCTCGTGACTCGCGCGCTGTTCAGTACGGCATCCGCCCTGAATCCGGTGTCACCCGCCCGGCCTTGATCAGCGTCCTGAAAGCGGAAGCCTTGCGGGCACACTCATCCAGACGGCAGCCGCGGTGGATCTGCATCTCGCGATGCGCCTCGTCAGCAGTGAGAGGGGTGTCGGGCCCCTCGTGCGTCCAGGAGTGCGGCCAGATATCCGATGCTGCCTCGACGGTCGGTGGTATAGATGCCGCATCGCCGCCGGGCGCCGGGCGGGCCGGGCTCGTGCTGTGCGGATCGCGGCCCAGGCTGGTAGCAAGCATCATGACGCCGACGAGCAGCGAGATCGCGGCGACACCCGCCACGCCGACGAGCAGTAGATTCAGCCATGTCGGCATATCTCACACCCCCGCCGGAATCCGTCGTCCAGCTTCGATCTCAGCCGCCAGCGCGTCGTAGCCGTCACACAGCTCGCTCAGCAGCACCGCTTCGGGCGGATCAAGCTCGTCCGGTTCGCGGGCATCGAGGAGCTCCCACAGTTCGGCCATCCGAGCAGCGACATCGCCGACCGATTCGGTACGGACCACCACGCTGGTCGGGCGGTACGCAGGGATGGACGGTGCCAGCGGCGTGTTGGGATCGCGGTGATGCCGCGCCTCGAGCCGGTCACGCACCGCCTCGTTGATGATCGTGACCAGCATGCTGATGTCCGCGCGGGCGGCTGCCAGGCTCCGGCCCGCTGTGCGGAGTTCATCGAGAGAAGCGGTTTCATCCGTCAGGATTTCTTCGGCGACTCGTTCCTCACGCTGACAGCCCACCAGGTCGAAGGCGGGATCGAGGATGTCGATGCCAGTGACCGGCCGAACTCCCGCGAACGACGCCAGGAACATCTCTGATGAAGGCAACAGTTCAGGGAGAGACCGATCTGGCACCGCGTCGGGTTGAGAGGGATCGTTGTCCGGGGTGAAGGTCATCGCCGATCACCGCGGCTTCGTGGTGCTGGGCACCACCCGTCCGGCCTCTACCAGTCTGGATAGCGCGGCGGCTTTTCGCGGGCACCGATTCGCCCGGCAGGCCACGTGGAACTGCATGATCTGGTGCGCCTGTTCGACGGTGAACGGCGAGACCGGTGTGGCGTGGGCTTCCTGCCGCGTCATAGCGATGAGGTGGTACATGGCAAGCGAATTCGTAGTCACCGGAATACTCCGTGGCAGAACAAGCGAAATTGGCGGAGGTACCCGGCACCGGGGGCGTTTCGCCACCGGCCTGCCACCCTGGCGGGCCAGTGCGCCGGACGGGGGTTCCAGGCGTCAGCCCGGTACCGGGTACCGCCTTCGACTCTGGCCCACAGGGGGTTTGGCCCGGACTGGGTGTTTGTTGGGGTACTGTTGGTCTTTGGTAGGGGTTTGCCCAGGTCAGGACTACAAAATTAGGTAGAGGGCGATGGTACGAGGGCGGGAATGGACCGGCTTTGAAGCAGCCGCATTGCAGGAGGCCATGAGGAAGTCGGTCCGTGACTTCGCGGCCCTGCTCGGCGTGGATACCACCACGATCGCCAACTGGCGCAGCGGACTGAGCATGGTTGTCCCGCGTTCCAACACTCAGGCGATTCTGGATACAGCCTACCAATCGCGGGCATCCGAAGACGACCGGGCCAGGTTCGAGCAAATCGTGGCCGAAGGCGAAGCGGCGTGGCGGGATCGACACCGTGCGCTGGAAAACAATCGCACGGAGCAGCTCGCGCCTGCGGCGGCTTCACCGCTGGACGTCACGCTCGGCGATCCCGACACGCCCGCCCCTCTCGACTTTGGCATCTCCGATGAATTGCTCACCGTGCTCAGTCGTCTCCAAAAGCTGAATCGCACCATCGATCTCGACGTATTTGACCAGCTTTATGACAGCACCTACCGGACTATCGCTCAGTACGAGATTCTCGATCCGGCCATCCTGGTCGCGCCGCTCAGAAATCAACGCGCCTGGCTGGACGAACTGATCGATGACTGTGGGCATCCAGCAACACGGAGTCGACTGTACGAGGTCGCCAGTATGACCTCCGGCCTGCTCGGCTACATCGGAGTTGGCTGTGCTCAGTTCTCGCTGGCGCGGGCTTACTGCCAGGAGTCCTACCTGCTCGGCGACTACGCCCAGGACGACAATCTCGCAGCGTGGGCACGTGGGATGCAAAGCTTCTGCGAATACTATGCGGGTCGCTTCGCCGAGGCACTGCACTACGCGGAGGATGGCCTTGCACGAACTGCGGCCGGACCCCAGGGCGTCCGGTTGGCGATCAATGGCGTTGCCCGTGCCAGCGGCAAACTCGGTGATGTCGATGGCGTGCACCGTGCGGTCGACAGGGCATATGAACTGCTGCCGGGACCTGACACGCCGGTCGGAGTGCCGTCCAGTATCTCGCTGGAGAGCTACAGCCCAGCGCAGATCGCGGGCAACGCCGCCACGGCCTATCTGTCGCTGGCGAAGCCGGACCGGGTCGAGCACTACGCCGGACTGGCTCTGTCGGAGATGAGCGACGAGAACTCTCCGTGGGGCCGTTCCCTGGTGATGATCGACGTGGCGCGGTCGCATGTTCTCAGCGAGGACGCTGACCTGGACGCCGCGGTGGCAGTCATGCACGAAGCGCTGACACCGGCGCGCGGTAACCTCATGCTGCAAGTTCAGCGGCGGGGGTCGGAGTTCGTGCGGGATGCTGCGGCCCGGTGGGGACCGACGCCGGAACTGCGGACGGTAGAGGACGTACTAGCGAGCGGCCACGAGGAGCGATGACGAGTACGACCGACGATGCGCACCTGCACCTGCGTGAAGGGCACACCGGCCCGCTCGGCCACTACTGGTTCCTGACCTTCGGTGACGCGCCGGAACTTCATGCGCTGACAAAGACCTGCCAGCAGGCGATCGATCCGGCCTTCTTCGATGCGACGCCGGCCGACGAACTTCATCTCACGCTTGATCGAATCGCCCACGACGGCGCCAGCACCCCGGAGCAGCGTGCATCGATCGCGGAGGCAGCCCGCCGGGTCTGCGGGGATCAGGGACCGATCACGCTCACGTTCGACCAGATGACCAATCTTCGCGGTGCGGTTGGCTTCGCCGTCTCGCCTGCCGAATCTGTTCGTTCCCTCCGGGACACGCTACGAGCGGCGACACTCTCCGTCTTTCCTGATGCACGGGTGAAAGACTCGTCGTCCCCACCTCACGTCACCATCGCCTACCCGATCTTCGAGGATCTACAGGCGAGAGCAGCGGCAACCGCGGAGACGATGAACACGACGATCGACGGGGTCGATGTCGTGGTATCGGAGGTCATGATGGTGGCGCTGGAGCAGCGCGGACGTTTGTACTCGTGGCGGGTGATACGTCGAGTTCCACTTGTAGCGGACCTAGAGTAAAGCACGCAATCGGCGTGGAATACCAGCGCCAACCATATTGAACAATTCAATAGTCTACGCTTTACCGAATGAGGGTTATAGCTAATTAAGAGGGATGCGACTGGCAAGCGCGTTTCCAAAATAGTTGTAAAATTGCGAAATCATCGCTGTGTAGGGAGTCGACGGCCGAGTCGCCGAGGGGTGCCGGGCGGCCAATCGTGCTAAGCCACAACGTCTGCCAGACGAATGGAAGCCAAACCCGGCACCCGATGGGCGCCGGAACCCTACGACTGGCCCCTGCCGAACTGACCGCCCGACCCACCCCGATCACGCGGAGACCGTTCCCGCTACACCACGCATTTGGACTTGACCAATTCCGGCCCCGGGTGGTCCGTCCCGGGCGAGGCGGGCGGCGTCGTACTCGGCGCGTTCCCGATCCAGTCGGTGACCAGGTACGCGCGGCCAGCCGCAGAAGCCGTCGCCGCCGAGGATCAGGGTCCGCACCACTCGACCATGGGTGCGCGGCGGACGGGCTGGCTCACCCGATTCGGGTGATGTGCGGACAGCGAGCACGTCCGAGGATGGGACCATGTCCGCAACCATTGGTCTCGGCCCGGTCGAGTTCGTCGCGTTCACCTTCCCGGCCGCGCGTGCCGACGCCGCGCTGTCGGAGCTGCTGGCCCGTGTCGCCGCGGGCGGATTGGTCACGGTGCTGGATCTCATCGTGGTGGCGATGGACGAGCACGGCGTGATCACCGAGCGCGAGATCGAGGACGATCTCGCGCAGGTGGGCGTGACCGGGCTGACCGCCGCCGACATCGACCTGGTCAGCGACGCCGACCTCGAGGTGGTGCGGGCCGGGCTGCGGCCCGGTTGTACCGCGGTGGTGGTGGTCTACGAACAGACCTGGGCGCGCGAGCTGGCCGACCGGGTCCGCGCCGCCGACGGCGAGGTGACGTTGCACGTGCAGGTCCCCCGCGATGCCGTCGAGGTCGCGCTGGCCGCGGCCGCCGACTGATCCGCCTCTACGAAAGGACTCGAGATGCCCCTGCGCGCAGCACGTTTCGGTAGGCCGGGGCTGCTCGGCACCGTCGCGCGGACCGCGATCGTCGCGGGTACCGCGACCGCCACCTCGAACGCGGTCAACGCCCGCGCCACGCGCCGCTCGGCCGAGCAGCGCGCCTATGCCGAGCAGCAGAGCTACGCCCCGCCCGCGCCTGCCCCGGCGCCCGGCGGTGACCTCGTCGCGCGCCTCGCCGAGCTGGACCGGCTGCACGGCTCGGGCGCGCTCAGCGACGCCGAGTTCGCCGCGGCCAAGGCGAAGCTGCTGGGCTGAGCCCCGGCCCGCGGCGGTGCCGCGCACGTGCGGGCCGGGCACCGCCGCGGCGTTCAAAGGGTGGCGGTGGGGAACCGGGGTCAGCGGTGGCGAGCAGCCCGGTGAAGTCGGCGAGTAGCCTCGACGCCGTCGAGGCAGACCCCGGCCAGCGCGCCGAGCAACTGCGTCTTGGTGAGGGTCAGGGTCAGATCGGCCCGTACCAGCGCACTCCACCGGGTTTGGCTGTCCTGAGCGCGGGTAAGCAGCGAGAACATCGCTCGCGAGCCTTCGTGTTCGCGTGCTCGGCCGGAAGGCGTCCACTGTGACGAGCCAGAAGACCACGACCACGTACGCCGAGTTCGCCCGCCGCAGCGGCGCCGGGAAGGCCGATTACGAAAACCTCGAACCCCGCTTCACCGAACTGGCCGCGCTGCCCGGCACCGGCGCCGACCGCGACCGGCTGCGCGCCGACATCATCACTGCCGCCCTGCCGCTGGCCGAGCACATCGCGATGCGCTTCGCCGGGCGCGGGGAGAACATCGATGACCTGATCCAGGTCGCGATGGTGGGGCTGGTGCAGGCGGTGGACCGCTTCGACGTCGGCAAGGGTGTCCCGTTCCTGGCCTTCGCGATTCCCACCGTGATGGGCGAGGTGCGCAGGCACTTCCGCGACAAGACCTGGGCGGTGCGGGTCCCGCGCGCCACCAAGGAGCTCCAGCAGCACCTCGCGCCCGCGATCGAGGCGCTCGCCCACCGCTTCGACCGCATGCCGACCGCCCGCGAGATCGCCACCGAACTCGGCGTCGACCTCGTCCAGGTCACCCAGGCGCTCATCGCGCGCAACGCCTACCAGAGCGAATCGGTCGATGCCGGACGGCGCAACGACGACGGCGACGCCGTCGGCTCGGTGCTGGACAACCTCGCCGCCCCCGACCCCGGCTTCACCCTGGTCGAGGACGCCATCACCATCGGCCCGCTGCTCGCCGCGCTCCCCGAACGCGACCGGCAGGTGCTCATCTGGCGCTACCGCGACGGGCTCACCCAGAACCAGATCGCGGCCGCGATCGGCGTCTCCCAGATGCAGGTCTCCCGGATCCTGACCGGCGTCCTCACCCGGCTCCGCAAGCAGGCGCTCGACGAACCGGCCGCCGCGACCGCCTGACCCCACACCGCGGCAGGACATCCCCATGTGCCGCGAGCGCCACCCCGAACGGCCGGTGCGCGGACCCGCCACCGGATAGCTCCGCTCCAGAGAAGAGGGGTGATGTCCTGACCGCGACAGACGGTGACGTGCCGGCACTGACGATCCGATTCCCCGCGGCCCCGCGCGAGCTGGCCGCGGTGCGCAAGCAGCTCGGCCAGTGGCTCACCGCGCTCCTCCCCGATCCCGGCCACGTCTACGACCTGCTGCTCGCCGCGGGCGAGGCATGCACCAACGCCATCGAGCACGGGCACGACAGCGACCGGAGTCCCATCCGGCTCGAGGCCACCGCCGACGCCACCACCATCCGGATCACCATTCACGACAACGGAACCTGGATCCCGCCCGCACCGGGAACAGGCGACCCGCTGCGCGGGCGCGGCCTGGAGCTGATCGCCGCGCTCGTCGACGAGGCCAGGGTCAGCGTCGACGGCAGCGGCACCACCGTCGAACTCGTCACGCTGCTGCCCGCCGCGTGACCGCCATCGATTGTTTGCGGAGCCAGGGCGAGGGCACAGCGAAGGTGCGGCACCCGGCTTCCGCCGGAAGACATCGGTAGTCCGGGCAGCTGCGAGGGTGCCGCCGGGTGGTGCGTCGAGCCAGCGGACACGGTCCGGCGGTACCGCTCGGTGAGCGGACACCCGAGCTCATACTCAGCATCGAACAATGCGCAGCCTCGATAACCTTCCTGAGTAACATCTGAGAACTGCCAGCGATCTTCCAGACAACATCGACTCAGGAGGTTCGAGATGCGTTCTGTGAAGCGGCTCGCCGCGAGTGCCGCCGTCGCCACCGCAACCGCAGCGGCGGTGCTCGCCGGGAGCGGCACCGCGCAGGCGGATGTGCCCGTCTGGCAGGCGAACTGCCGCGTCTACAACATCTTCAACACCGGCGGAATGGCGAACTGCGAACTGCCGACGTGGCATCAGGTGAAGCTCACCTGCGTGGCCTGGCCGGTGCCGTTCACGTACTGGAAGTACGGGCCCGTCCAGTACGGGCAGAACCAGTCGTGGGCGGCGTGCGACTCGTTCAACGCGCTGACGCGGGTCGAGGTCGTTCAGGCCTAGGCCGGGATGCGGGGCTCGCCGCCGCGAGCGAGGGCGGCGGGCTCCGGCACGATTCCGGCGTGGCGATGCATCTGGTCGAGGGGTCGGTTCGGTTGGAACCCGGGCACCGGTGGGCGGGACAGTGACCTCTCACGAGCCCTCCCGGACCGACCACCCGGCACCGTAGGGTTACCCCATGGTCTCCACCGAGAATTCCGAGCAGGCCCGGGCGATCATCGAGACGTACCTGCTCGACGGCGAGCGGCGGTACGACCGCACGAAGGTCGCGGAGCTGGCCGGGGTCGAGCCGGAGACGACGCGGCGGCTGTGGGGCGCGCTCGGCTTCCCGGCGGGGCCGGACGACGCGGTGGAGTACACCGATGCCGACGTCGCGGCGGTGCGCGGGTTCCGCGGGCTCGCGGTCTTCGAGGACACCGATCCGCGGGCGGCCGCGGCGGCGGCGCGCACGCTCGGGCAGAGCATGGCGCGGCTGGCGGAGTGGCAGGCCGAGCTGGTGGCGTCGGAGATCCTGGAGCGCGCCGACGGGTCGGCCGAGAGTGTGCGCGCGGCAACCGAATCGGCGGTTGCGCAGTTCGAGGAGCTGCAGAAGTACGCGTGGCGGCGGCATCTGGCCGCGGCGATCACCCGGTCGCTGGACGGGAACGGCGGGAGCGAGGACAGCACCAGGACGCTGGCGGTCGGGTTCGCCGACATGGTGGGGTACACCCGGCTGACCAGGCATCTGCACCCGGACGAGCTGGGCATGCTGCTGGAGGCGTTCGAGTCGACGACCACGGCGGCGATCACGCAGAACGGCGGGTGGGTGATCAAGAACGTGGGCGACGAGGTGATGTTCGCGGCGGAGACGCCGCTGCAGGCGGCGAAGATCGCGCTCGCGGTCCAGGAGTCGACCATGATGGTCGGCGGCACGCCGGAGCTGCGGGTCGCCGTCGCCTACGGGCCCGCACTGCAACGGTTCGGCGACCTCTACGGGTCCGTGGTGAACATCGCCGCCCGGCTCACCGGCGTGGCCCGGCCGGGCACGGTCCTGATCGACGACGCGACGGCGAGCGCACTGGCCGACGAGCCGCAGTACTCCATCCGGCACCTGCGCAGCGTCCGGGTGCGCGGCTTCAACCGGCTGCGGCCACACGTGCTGCGCCTCCGCGAACGGCGCTGATGGCCGCCGACTGGGCAACCCTGCGGCGCACGTGCCTGCTCTTCGAGGACGACGCGGTGCTCGCGCTGAACAAGCCCGCCGGGATCTCGGTGACCGGGGAGCGGCACGACACCGACCTGGTCGAGCTCGCCGCGGCTGCCGGCGAGACGCTCTACCCGGTGCACCGGATCGACAAGGTGACCTCCGGGCTGGTGCTGCTGGCTCGCGAACTCGCCGCGCACGCCCCGCTCACCAGGCAGTTCGCCGCACGCACGGCGGCGAAGTCGTACCTCGCGGTGGTGACCGGCGCCGAGCTGCCGGACGACGGGGTGATCGAGCTGCCGCTCGCGGTCGGGCGGAAGAACCGGGTGCGGATCGCGGCGCCGCGCGAGGCTATCCGGCGTACCGGGGATCGCTGGTCGGTGGCGGACAGCGAGATCTTGCCCGGCAAGAACTACCCGTCGACCACGCATTTCCACACTGTGCACCGCGACGGTGAGCGGGCCCTGCTCGTAGTGCGCCCGATCACCGGGCGGCGGCACCAGATCCGCGTGCACCTGGCCTGGATCGGAAACGCCCTGGTGGGCGACCCGCTCTTCGACCGGAGCGGGACGGAGCCGCGCACGGCCCTGCACTCGTGGAAACTGCGGCTCGAGCACGAACCGGAGCCGCTCGACCTCACCGCCGATCCGGGGCCGGACTTCTGGGCCGCCCTGCCCGGGGTGACAGGCAACCCCGACCACCTCCTCGCCGAGCGTGTCCCACCTCACCGTGGTCCCGAATAACCCCCTTGCCTTAGCCTGGAAGAGCCCGGTGTCCGGGCGGCTCCCGACGCAACGATGCGGTCTTCCGCGGAAGGCGATACGCCGATGATCCTGGTGGCCCAGGTCAGCGACACCCACTTCGATCTCGGCGCCCGCAATGCCGAGCGGGCGGCGCGGGTCCTCGCCCACCTCTCCGAGCTCCGGCTCCCGCCCGCGGCGATCGTGCACACCGGCGACATCACCGACGCGGGCAAGCCGGAGCAGTACGCGCAGGCCGCGCGGGCGCTGCGCACGGAACTGCCGCTCTTCGTCGCGGCGGGCAACCACGACGACCGCGCCGCGCTCCGCGCCGACCTGCTCGGCACCCACCCCTCCGACGCCCCGCTGAACCAGGCGCACCGGGTCGGCGAGCTGACCGTCGTGCTGCTCGACTCCAGCGTGCCCGGGGAGCCGGCCGGCCGGTTGAGCGTCGCCACCTACGACTGGCTGCGCGCCACCCTCGCCGACGGCGACGGCCCGGTGTTGCTGGCGCTGCACCACCCGCCGGTCCGGGTGCACAGCCCCATCGTCGACTCCATCGCGCTCGCCGACCCGGCGCCGCTGGCCGCCATCGTGGCGGGCAGCGGCCGGATCGCCGGGGTGCTCACCGGGCACGCGCACTCCCCGATCAGCACGCTCTTCGCGGGCAAGCCGCTGGTGGTCGGCCCGAGCACGGCATCGGTGCTGCGCGGTGCGTGGGAGCTGGATGCGCCGGACCACGTCATGGACTACGCACCCGACCCCGGGTACGCGCTGCACCTGATCGACCGCGCGGAGGACGGGGGATATCGCCTGGTCACGCACTTCCGGACGGTCCCGGCGGGCGGCCGGATCAGCGTCCAGCCGGACTGAGCCGCGCCGTTTACCGCTCCTGGCGCGGGGCAACCGGGGGAGGAATCAGCGACGACGCTGCCCGCACCGATGGAAAGGGCCGAGCATGCCGAGCCTTACGCTGCCCACTCTCACCTCCCCCGCCGCCCCGGTCGCCAAGGTGGCCGAGTTCCCAGCGGCCGCGCTGCGCGGCGCCTTCGCCGTCGGCGCCCGGCTGCGGCACGCCAGGGTCTTCCACCCGGACGGCCTGGAGCTGGCGGGCAGGCTGCACGCCGAGCCCGAGTTCGAGGCGCTCTTCGGCGCCGGCGAGCGCGCGGTGATCGCGCGGCTCTCCAAGGGCGCGGGCACCCCGAGCGGCTGGCCGGACGTGCTCGGCCTCGCCTTCCGGGTGCTCGACCACGACGACAAGCCGTGGGATTTCGCGCTCGCGACCACCGGCGAGAGCCTGGTCGGGCGGCTGCTGGTGACGCTGACCAGGGGCTGGGCCAGCGCGCGGTACGGCAGCCTGGTCCCGTACCGCTTCGGCGACTCCACACCCATGTGGATCTTCGCCGAGCCGGAACCGGGCCAGCCGGAGTCGGCCGCCATCGCCGACCTCGCCGAGCATCTGCGCGAGCACCAGGTGACCTTCCGGCTCTACGCCTCCGGGTTCGGCGTGTCCAAGCAACACATCGCCACCATCGCGCTGCGCCTCGCCGAGCCTGCCGAGCAGCGCACCGATTACTTCGACCCCATGCTGAACGCCCCGCAGAACGTGGTCATGGTGCCGAGGGCGGTGGGCCGCATCCGCGAGATCGCCTACACCGGCAGCCGCCGCGGCCGCGGCGAAGGAGCCTAGATCGCACGGGGGCGAGTCTTACGAGCCCCGTTCGGAGCCGGGCCGAACTCTTCTGTAGACGGCCGGGGTGGTGCCGGTCCAGCGCTTGAAAGCGTGGATGAAGGTGGACGATTCGGCGTAGCCGAGCCGGATCGCGACGTCGCTCACGGACAGCGGGGTCGCGGTGAGCATCTCCTCCGCGAGCGCCAGGCGCACCTCGTCGAGGAGGGCGCGGTAGCTGGTGCCCGCGGCGTCGAGCTTGCGCCGCAGGGTGCGGGTGCTCATGGCGAGATCCCGTGCCACGGCGTCGATTCCGGGCGGCGCGGTGAAGCCGACCGCGTCGCCGGGCACCAGCCTGGCCCTGACCTCGGCGGCGATCCCGGAGCGGGCGCGGCGGCGGTGCACCAGGTCGCGGCACTGGGCCAGGCACATGGCCCAGGTGGTCGGGTCGGCCAGCGGGAGCGGCTGGTCGAGCACGCGCGGGTCGATGGCGAACAGGTTCTCCGGGCGGCCGAAGGCGGGGGCGATGCCGGTGACCGCGCGCAGCGGCGCGGGGTCGAGCGGAGCGGGGTGGTGGAATTCGGCCCTGGTGAGCGGGAGCGGGTGGCCGATGAGGTCGCTCAGCATGCGGTGCATGGCGGTGACGTCGCGCTCGACCAGGAAGCGCCGCACGTCGGCGGGGACCGCCTCGTCGTGGATCACCGCGACGAATTCGCCACCGCTCCAGTGCGCCACCGGAATACAGAAGGTGAAGGACAGCTCCAGGTAGCGCAGCGCGAACTCGATCGCCTCGCCGAGCGTCGGGCTGCTCACGCAGGCGAAGCCGAAGATGCCGAAGGTGGTGATGCGGTAGCGCGACCCCACCCGCACCCCGAGCTCGGGGTGATCGTCGAAGGCGCGCACCAGGTTGCGCACGACGGCGAGCTCGGTGCGGGCGTCGATCTGCGCGTCCGGGTCACGGACGAGGGCGGGGGTGAGTGGCGTGCCCGCGAGCGCGACGGTCGCGGGCACGCCGTGGTCCGCGGCGTAGCCTGCCATCAGCGCCACGCTCGCGACTCCGCGCGGAAAATTCCAATCGCGGACTCCCGCATCGAGTACCCGCCCCACGCCGGACATTATGTCCGGGCGGGGCGGCCGGGGTGCGCCGGATGGCCGGATCGATGCTCACCAGGACAGCTCGGAGCACCTTTTGGCGCTGTCGGTGCTCTCCACCTGGAGCGTCGCGTGCTCGATCGCGAAGCGCTCGCCGAGCACGTGCTGCGCGGCCCGCAGCACGTCGTCGCCGGAGTAGCCCGCGGCGGTCGTGATGTGCGCGGAGGCGACCTCCATGCCCGAGGTGAGCGTCCAGACGTGCAGGTCGTGCACATCGGCGACGCCCTCCAGGCCACCGAGCGCCGCGGCGACCTCGGCGACGTCCAGCTCCTCCGGGCTGTGCTGGAAGAGAATCCGCAGCGACCGCTTGGCCAGCAGGTAGGTGCGGGGAAGCACCCAGAGCCCGATGGCGACGCCGACGATCATGTCCGCGTACCGCCAGCCGGTGGTGAGCGTGACGATCGCCGAGATCAGCACGCCGATCGAGCCGAGCAGGTCGGCGAGCACCTCCAGGTAGGCGCCGCGCACCGCGAGGCTCTCCGCCGCGCCCGAGCGCAGCAGCAGGAAGGCGGCGATATTGGCGACCAGGCCGATCAGCCCGACGATCAGCACCGGCACCGCGGGCACCTCCGGCGGCTCGCCGAGCCGCGAGATCGCCTCGTAGAGCACGTAACCCGCGACCCCGAAGAGCAGCAGCGCGTTGGTCAGCGAGGCGAAGACCTCGGCCCGGTAGTAGCCGAAGGTGCGGCTGAAGGTGGGCCTGCTGCGCTTGGCGAAGAGAATCGCGGTGAGCGCCATGGCGATACCGAGCACGTCGGTGAAGACGTGCGCGGCATCGGAGAGCAGCGCCAGCGAGCCGGTGGCGATGGCGACGGCGCCCTCGGCCAGCATGACCGCGAGCCCGATACCGAGTGCGAGCGCGAGCCGCACGACGTACTTCGCGGAGGCGCTCTCCGCGTGTGCGAGCCCAGGTCCGTGTGCGTGATCGTGTCCCACCGGTCCAAAATATGCGTACATGCGCATGGATGCAAGCCCTACGTGGCTGGCAGACTTGTCCCGTGACCGAACTGTCCCCGAGCGCAGACGCCGCGGCGCACGGCCCGCTGCGCCCCATCGAGCTGGCGACGGGGGCGGTACTCGGCGGCATGACGGTCGGGCTGATCACGGTGGGCGCGGTGGTGCCGTTCGCGGCCGCGCTGCAGATGGTGGCCGCGGTGCCGCTCGGCATGATCGCGCACCGCTACCGGCTGCGCGCGCTCGCCACCGCCTCGGTGGCCGCCGCGCTGGTGACCTTCGTCGCCGCCGGAGTCACCCCCGCCGTCGGGCTGGCGGCGACCGCCACGCTCGGCGGCATCATCGGCATCGTCAAGCGCCGCGGCGGCGGGTTGTTCACGGTGCTCGGCCTCGCCACGCTGACCGGGGTGGTCTGGGCGGCGTTCTCGATCGGCATGCTGTTTCTCTTCGCGCCGCTGCGCGAACTCTTCTTCGACACCATCCGCAACACCAGCCGCGGGCTGGCGAATCTCACCGCGCGGCAGTCCTGGTCCGAGGCGGTCGGCCGGTGGATCGCCGATGGCGCCGACCTGGTGCTGCGCTGGTGGTGGGTGTTCATCGGGTGCAGCGTGCTGGCGGGCATGCTGGCCGCCGCCGTGCTCTCCTGGTACGTGCTCGGCGCGGTGCTCGACCGGCTGGCCTGGCTGCCGAGCCGGGACCGGCTGGACGCCCCGCCGGACGACCGCCCGATCGCGCCGCTGCCGGTGCGGCTGCACGGCGTCGCCTACCGCTACCCCGGCGCCACCGCCGACGCGCTGCACGGCATCGACCTCACCGTGGCGGAGGGCGAGTTCGTCGCCGTCGTCGGGCACAACGGCTCCGGGAAGTCCACGCTGACCAGGCTGCTCGCGGGTAGGCCGCCGACCGCGGGCGCGGTCTCCCGCCCCGGCTCGGCCGGGCTGGGGCACCTGGGCGGGACGGCGCTGGTGCTGCAGCGGCCGGAGAGCCAGACGCTCGGCGTGCTGGTCGCCGACGACGTGGTGTGGGGACTCTCCGCCGAGCGCGCGGCCGAGGTCGATGTGGACGCGCTGCTCACCGAGGTCGGGCTGGCGGGGTTCGGCGAGCGGGAGACCGCCGCGCTCTCCGGCGGCCAGCAGCAGCGCCTCGCGGTGGCCGCGGCGCTGGCCAGGCGCCCCGCGCTGCTCATCGCCGACGAGGCCACCTCGATGATCGACCCGCAGGGCAGGCGCGAGCTGGTCGCGCTGCTCGGCGGGCTGCCCAGGCGGCACCCCATGGCCGTGGTGCTGGTGACGCACCACGAGGCCGACGCCGCGGCCGCCGACCGGGTGGTGCACCTGGCCGACGGCCGCACCGTCGAGCACCTGCCCAGCTGGCGCCGCCCCGCCGACGACCGGCGCAGCGCGCCCATGGGCCCGCCGGTGCTCGAGCTGCGCGGCGTGCGGCATTCCTACAACCGCGGCACCCCGTGGGAGGCGCCCGCGCTGCACGGCGTCGACCTCACCGTTCGCCGCGGCGAGGCGCTGCTCATCGTGGGCGGGAACGGCTCGGGCAAGTCGACGCTGGCCTGGATCATGGCCGGGCTGGTCGAGCCGAGCTCCGGCCGCTGCGATCTCGCGGGCAAGCCGGTGAGCGGGCAGATCGGGCGGGTCGCGCTGGCCTTCCAGCACTCCCGGTTGCAGCTGCAGCGGCAGCGGGTGGGCGAGGAGATCGCGGACTGGGGTGGCCGCGCCACCGGCTCCGGTGCGGTCGGGCGGGCGCTGGACGCGGTCGGGCTGGATCGGGCGATGGCCGCGCGCTCGATCGAGGAGCTGAGCGGCGGGCAGGCCAAGCGGGTGGTGCTCGCGGCCATCGTCGCGAGCGGGCCGCAGGTGGTGGTGCTCGACGAGCCGCTCGCCGGGCTCGACCCGCAGGGGCGCGCCGATATCGTCGAGCTGCTGGCCCGGCTGCGGGATGCCGGGCACACGCTCATCGTCATCTCGCACGATGTGGACGACATGGCGGCGGTCTGCGACCGCACCGTGCACCTCGAGCAGGGGCGCATCCCGGAGACCGCGCACGACCCGGTGCCCGCGCCGGCGCCACGGCTGCGGCCCGGCACCGCGCTCGGCCTGGACGGAGGGCAGCGATGAGCCTGGTGCTCTTCCGCCGGGTGCCCGGCGACAGCCCGGTGCACCGGCTCTGGGCCGGGACCAAGATGATCGCGGCGTTCCTGATCAGCCTGGTACTCATGGTGCTGCCGGCCTGGCCGGTGCTCGGCGCGCTCGTGGTGTTCCTCGTGGTGATCGGGGCGGTCGCGCGGCTGCCGCTGCGCACGCTGCCGCGGCTGCCGTGGTGGTTCTGGGGTCTGGTGCTGGCGGGTGCGCTGCTCAATCTGCCCATCGGGGCCGGCGCGGTGCTGCGCTACCTGCAGATCTTCGCCTTCGGCGCGATCCTGGTCGCGGCGTCGTTCCTGATCGCCTGGACCACGCCCATGGGCGAGATCGCGCCCGCGCTGGCCAAGCTCGGGAAGCCGCTGCGCCGGCTGCGGATGCCGGTGGACGAGTGGGCCGTCGTCGTCGCGCTCACGCTGCGCAGCCTGCCGCTGCTGCTGGAGGAGATCCGGGTGCTGCGCGCGGCGCGGCGGCTGCGGCCGCGCACCGGGGTGGTGCCGCGGGCCGATGACAACCCGCTGGTGGACATCCTCACCGCCGCCATGGCGGTGGCGACCCGGCGGGCCGCCGAGCTGGGTGAGGCGATCACCGCGCGCGGGGGCACGGGCATGCTGACCGCGCATCCCAGCGCGCCGGGGCGGGCGGATGCCGTCGCCATCGCGATCGTCGTCGCGGTCTGCGCGGGTTCGGTGGCGCTGACGCTGGCGCTATGAACAGCGCGCCGCCGGACGGCCGAGCCGTCTCCCCGCCCGTCCACGCCGCTCCCGCGGCCGACGCCGGCGCGGCGGCCTCCGCCGATCAGCGGCGCAACGACTCACCGGCGCAACGACTCACCGGCGCAATGGCTCGCGGGCCTGCTCCAGCGCGACCTCGACGCGCGAGCCGAGCTCGGCGGCGAGCCGCTCCGGCGTTCCCGGCACCGCCTCGACCACGTGCGTGCGGGTGACGAGGTAGCGCCCGTCCTCGCTGTCGACGACCTGGAGCACCTCACCACCCTCCTGCCACCCGTCCAGCGCCGGCCCGATATCGACCCGGATCTCGGTGTAGCAGCGGTGCGGCCCCTCCAGCAGCCGCACCGCCCGGTCCCGGAGGCTCAGGCTGTGCGAGCGCCCGCGCAGGCCGTTCGCGTCGGGGCGCAGCTCCTCCGGGTGCGCCCGGAATCCGGGGCCGGTGCCGGGCGGGCACTCCGGCAGTACCGCGAGCACCCGCCGCACCACGTGCGCGTGCGACCGCAGCGAGAGCACGACGGAGCCGTCCTCCTGCTGGGTGGCGAGCGCGCCGAGATCGTTGTCGATCCCCGCGCTCAGGCGCAGCCGCCGCTCGCCGGGCAGGTGCCCGAGCAGCTCCACCCGCACCAGCGGCTCCACCAGCGCGTGCAGCGCTCGGAACATGGTGTCGTCCACGCGCAGCCGCTCGTAGAGCGCCCCCGCGGCGGCGGCCCGCTGCTGCTCGAACTCGAATTCGGTGGCGGCGGTCGTGGTCAGGGTGAGCGGGAAGGGCAGCCGGTCCCGGTCCATGGCCCGCCACGCCACGTGGAACTCCAGCGCGCTGAGCCGCCAGGCGTTCGGCATCAGTCGTCCCCGATCACCGGCGGCACCGTCCTGTGGTCCTGCGGCAGCAACTCCTCCTGCACCCGGCGCAGGTAGTCGGGGATTTCGTGCTCCCGGTCGTCGTCACCCTTACCGCGCGCGCCGGACATCGGCATCCCCATCATCCCGCTCCGGCTCGCCGCCGGGTTCGCCGTGCGCGCCGCCGCGGCGGCCGCCGCCTGATCCGGCAGCACGGTGCCCGGGATGCTGCGCCCGGGGGCTGGCGGCACCGCGGGCGTGCCCGGCGAGCCCGGGCTCCCCGGGCCGGCCGGGGTTCCGGTGCGGGCCGGGTCGGCCGAGGTCGGCGTGGCGCTCGACGGCACCGTGCTCGACGGCACCGTCGAGGTCGGCGCGGCCTGCTGATCGGTCGAGGTGCCGGTCGGCGTGGTATCGGTCGCGGTGGTGTCGTCCTCGGTGTCCGTGCCGGTGCCGGTGTCGTCGGCGGCCGACGGGTCCTGGCCCGGATCGGTACCGTCCTCGTTCTTCTGGTCCGGGTCGCCGGTGGCCGACGGGCTGCCCGCGGTGCCGGTCGGCGTACCGGGGCCGCTCGGGCTGTCGACGGACGCGCCCGGCCCCGACGGGGCCTGCGCACCGGGCACCGCCGGCCCCGGAATCCGCGGCACATTCGTGTCCGACTGCGTCGCCACCGGCTTGTAGACGGTGTCCATCACCTCGCGCGCCCGATTCTGCGCATTCTCCGACCGCCCCTCGTACGCCATGGACATGGCGGCGCTCGCACTCGACCCCACCACCGGAATGGCGCCGACGACGGCCGAGGTGATCGACCCCGGCTGCTCCGGCGGATGCGGCATCTGCGCCACCACCTGGTTGAACCCGGAGTACGCCTCCTCCACCTTGTTCGCCACCAGCAGCGCCGCCTGCTCGAGTCCGTCCATATGGGTCACGTACTCCGTGACCTTCGCTTTGGCGCTCTCCGCGGCCAGCCCGGTCCACCCGGCGTTGACCTGCGCGAGAATAGCGGCCCGAAATGCCTTGGCCGCGTTTGCGGTATCCTCGGCCAGCTGCCGCCACGAGCTCACGCTCTCGTACATCTCCCCCGGCTCGATCGACTGCACGAACCGCATGATCTCCTCGTGCGACATCCCGAGAAAGTTCTCCATCACCCCCGGTCCGAGCACCTGCGGCGCGAACTCACCGGTGAACCCCGAACTCAGCCCCGCGTTCTCCGAGTAGATCCGCTCCCGCGACCGATTCCCCTCGTCCTGCGCGTCCCGCTGCGCGTCCGAGGTGTCCACGGTGGTGTCGAAGACCTGCCCGACCCGCCTGCCCAGCGCCTCGCCGACCCGGTCGTTCCCCGGCAGGTACTCCCCCACCCGCCCCATGAAGTCCGTGATCCGTACCATGATTCCCCCTCCGATCACCCGCCCCGCTCTCCCTAGAAGATATCGCGCGCGGCAGCACCGCGGCGCGGCGGGCGCGGGCCGGAGCCGGAACCGATGGGTTCCGACACGCCGACCGCGCGGAGCCGCAACCTGGTGTGCCGTGCGGCGTGCGACGATAGACCCCGGCTATGGCGGCAACCCTGCCGTTGGGGGCGAAAACATACCCGGGGAATCGGGGTGTCGAGAGCCGTAACGCGGGGTACGGTTGTCTCGGGAGTAGCTGTTCACAGGCTTGATTCGTGGCTGCATTCCGCATTCCGGGGGGATAGGAATCCGTCGTGCGGCAGTGCGCGCCACCCATACGTGCTGGAGATGGGACCCTGGAATGATTCTGCGCACAATCGCCGCGGTCATCGCACCGCTGCTCACCGTCGTCACGGTCGGGGCAGGCGTCGTACACGCCGACACGCCGACGCCCGACGTCGGGTACGAGGTGAAGATGGTGGACGGGAAGGTCGTCACCGCGCTGACGAACGGCACCTTCGCGGTGACCGGTGAGAACGTCGAGGTCAAGGACGCGAACGGCGCCGTGCTGGTATCGCTGCCGCTGGCGATCCGGCAGGGCGCCACCGAGTATCCGCTGCCGCACGCGCTGCGCGAGGACAACCGGGTGCTCGAGCTGACCCCGGTGAAGAACGAGGCGGCGGCGCGGCCGGCGCGGGCGATGCCGGTGGCCTCGCCGGTGGAGAACCTGCGCGCGCAGGACGCCTTCCTCACGCAGTTCGGCCTCGCCACCGCCATCGGCGGCTTCATCGGCACCGCCATCGGCGCGCTGATCGGGCTGACCGGCATCATCGGCGGCCCGACGGTGATCGCCAGCGTGACGGCGGGCGCCGCGATCGGCGGCATCATCGGCACCCTCATCGCGGGTGGCCCGGCGTTGGTCATGGCGGGCATCGAGCTCATCAACACGCTCAACGCCCCGCCCGGCACCACCCAGTGGGCCACCAAGTAACACCCGGAACACGACGGAGCCCGGCACCTCGACAGGGGTGCCGGGCTCCGTCGTAGCGCTCAGTTCTCCTTGCGCACAGCCTTCTTCGCCGCGTCCTGCGCCGCATCCACCTTCTCGGCGTACTTCCCCCCGGTCTTGTCGTCCACCAGGTCACCGGCCTTGTCGACCACGTCGTCGACCTTGTCGGCGTTCTGCCGGGCGAGATCCAGCGCCCGGTCGGCCAGGTTCTTGAAATCCATCGTCCGCTCCTCGCGTCGAGACAACCGTGCTCGACAGCGTACCGAGAGCAACCCGTTTTCAGTCGGCGCCGAGCCAGGCCGGGTGCCAGAGCCTGCCTGCCTCGGTCCAGTTCATGAAGCGGACGGTGCCGCTGATCTCCGGCTCCACCCACACCGCCTCCCTGCGCTCCTCCGCGGTGAGCGCATTGTCGAACGGCGGCGTGCGGCGCTCCCGCCCCTTCAGCCGTTCGGCCAGGTCAGCCAGGTCGTTCTCGTCGAAGCCGGTGCCGACCCGGCCCGCATAGTAGAGCCCGCCGTCGTGCGGGATGCCGACCAGCAGCGACTTGAAGCTGCGCGCCTCGCTGCGCCGCCAGCCGCCGACCACCACCCGCTGGGTGCGCCAGTTGCGCTGCTTCACCCAGGCGTGGCCGCGTTTGCCGGGCAAATACACGGAATCGCCGCGCTTGGCGAGCACCCCCTCGGACCCCTCCGCCCTGCTGTGTTCGACGGCGGCGGCGCCGGGGCCGTCGAGCAGCGGCGGCACCCGCAGCGCAGGCACCGTCGCGGCGAGCGCCTCCAGCACCCGGCGCCGGTCGGTCCAGCGCTTGCGGAGCAGCGAGGTGCCGTCCAGGAAGAGCAGGTCGAAGGCGACGAAGACGGCGGCAGCCGGATCCGCCTGCATGAGCGCGAGATTGGCGATGCCGCGCTCGTCGAAGACCACCGCCTCGCCGTCCAGCACCACCCGGTGCCCGCCGAGTTCCGCTGCCAGCGCGGCGATTCGGGGGTAGCGGTCGTTCACCGTGCTGCCGCGCCTGCTGCGCAGCGTGATCCGCTCGCCGTCGAACTCCAGGATGATCCGGAAGCCGTCCCACTTGGTCTCGAAATACCAGTCCCCGCCGTCGATCTCGCCGACCTCGCCGGGGGTGGCGAGCATCGGCGCGAGCCCGCGCGGCAGCTCGGCGACGGCGGGCTGCTCGCGCATGAGGTGCATGAGCCACTGGTTGCCCCTGGTACGGATGAGTGCGTAGCGGCCGGTCAGCCGCTCGCCGCGGAAGCGCACGATGACCTCGTCGTCGCGCCACTTCTCGGTGTCGTAGGTGCCGGAATCCCAGATGGTCATCTCGCCGCCGCCGTACTCGCCCTTCGGAATGCTGCCGTGGAAGGTCAGGTACTCCAACGGGTGGTCCTCGGTGTGCACGGCGAGCCGGTTCTGCTCGGTCGAGGTGGGCGGGCCCTTCGGCACCGCCCAGGAGACCAGCACGCCGTCGCGCTCCAGCCGGACGTCCCAGTGCAGCCTGCGCGCGTGGTGCTCCTGCACCACGTAGCGGTTGCCCGGTCCGGGCGCGGGGCGCGCGGCGGGCACCGGCTCGGGGGTGCGGGCCGGGTCGCGCATCGAGCGGTACCTGGCCAGCGCGTCGGGGCCGAGCTCGTCCAGGCCGTCGAGCAGGTCGCCGTCGGCGCGGTAGCGGGCGAGCACCTCGTCGAAGCGCAGGTGCCGCAGCGCCGCGCCGTCCTCGATCTCGGCCCACGAGCGCGGCGCCGCGGCGTTCGGCTCGGCGCGGCCGCGCAGCGAGTAGGGGGCGATGGTGGTCTTGGCGGCGTTGTTCTGGCTCCAGTCCAGGAAGACCTTGCCGGGCCGGGCGGCCTTGGCCATGGTGGCGGTCACCAGCTCGGGGTGCAGCCGCTCCAGATTGGTGGCGACCTGCTTGGCGACGGTGGAGGCGCCCGCCGAGCCGACCGGGCGGTCCAGCGGCACGTAGAGGTGAATCCCCTTGCTGCCGCTGGTCACCGGGTAGCTGCGCAGCCCGATGTCCTCGACCAGCTCGCGCACCAGGCAGGCCACCCGCGCGCACTCGGCGAGCCCGGCGCCCGGCCCCGGGTCGAGGTCGAAGACCAGCCGGGTGGCGGGCCCCCGCGCGTCGCCCTCGAAGCGCCACTGCGGGACGTGCACCTCCAGCGATGCCTGCTGGCCGAGCCAGGCCAGCCCCGCCTCGGAGTCGACCAGCGGGTAGGTGACCGAGCGGTCGGAGTGCTTCAGGGTGCGGCGATCGAGCCACGCGGGGGCGTGCGCGGCCAGGTTCTTCTCGAAGAAGGCCGCGCTGCCGACGCCGTTCGGCCAGCGCTTCCTGGTCACCGGGCGACCGGCGATGTGCGGGAGCATCGCCGGCGCCACGGCCGCGTAGTAGGCGATGACCTCGCCCTTGGTGGTGCCGGTCGCCGGATAGAGCACCTTCTCCAGGTTGCTCAGCTCGACCGGAACGCCACCGAAGTCACGGCGGGTCATCGCGGTGCGCGGGCGTCAGGGCCGCGGGCCGCCGGGCGGCTGCTGCGGCGGAACCACCTTCTTGGCGGCTTCCTTGCCCTTGATGATCTGGTTGCGGTACTTGCCCTTGGTCTTGTTGTCGACGAAGTCACCCGCCTTATCGACGGCCTGGTTGATCTTGTCGGAGTTCTTCGCCGCCGCGTCCTTACCCTTGCTGACGAGGCCCTTGAGATTGTCCGCGAAACTCATCGCTGCTCCTCCGGTCTGGTGCCTGATTTATCCACATTCTCCCACCATGGATCCGTGGCCGCCGGGGTTGCGAGATCCAGCCGCTGCCCCGGCCGCGGGATCGCGATCGGGGTACCCGCCTGCTCGGCCGCGGCTATCAGCCGGCGAACCGGTTCGGACCAGGGGTGGAACGCAAGATTGAAGGTGGCCCAGTGGATCGGGACCAGGACCCCGTGCCCGGCGTCGCCGCGGTTGAGGTCGGCGTGCGCGTGCACCGCCTCCTCGGGGTTCATGTGGATGTCGCGCCAGCGCACGTCGTAGGCGCCGACCGGGAGCAGGGTGAGGTCGAACGGGCCGGTGGCCGCGCCCGCCTGCGCGAAGGCAGCGGTGTAGCCGGTGTCGCCGCCGAAGTAGGCCCGGCGGGTAGGCCCGGCGATCGACCAGGATGCCCACAGCGTGGTGTTGCGCACCAGCCCGCGCCCGGAGAAGTGCCTGGCCTCGGTGCAGGTCAGGGTGAGGCCGCCGGAGAGCGTGACCGAGCCGCCCCAGTCCAGCTCCACGATGCGGTGCTCCGGCACACCCCAGCGCCGCAGGTGCGCGCCGATGCCGAGCGGCACCACGAACGGCGCGACCTGGGTGCGCACCAGCCCGAGCACGGTCGGCTTGTCCAGGTGGTCGTAGTGGTCGTGCGAGATGATCACCGCGTCCAGCGCGGGCAGCGCCTCCAGCGCGCCCGGCACCGGGTGCAGCCGGGCCGGGCCGACCAGCTCCGACGGCGAGACCCGGTGGCTCCAGACCGGATCGGCGAGCACCCGGTAGCCGTCCACCTCGACCAGCGCGGTGGCGTGGCCGTACCAGGTGACGGCGAGCTCGGCGGCGTCCCGCGGCAGCTCCGGCTCGACCAGCGGCACCCGGCCGCGCGGCCGCCCGGCCGCGCGCCCGCTGAGCGCGGAGACCAGCAGCGAACCGCCGGCCTGCGGGTCGATGGCCGAGCTCGGCTCGGTGTTGTGGAAGCGGCGGTCCCGGTAGCCGATGGCGCCGGTGGCGATGGGCTGGATGGCGGTTGCCCCGGCGCCGAGCGCCGACGGCAGCCCCCATGCGGCCCTGACCACCCAGGTCAGCCCGGCGGCGGCGAGTCCGAATGCGGCGGCGGTACGGAAGTTCATCAGCGTCCCACGAATCTCGGGGCGCGCTTCTGCTCGCGCGCCAATCGGGCCTCGGCGGCGTCCTCGCTGCCCCAGGCGGCGGCGAGCGCGGCGCGCTGCTGCGCGTTCTCCGGCTGCCTGGTGCCGTCGTCGTTGAGCACCAGCTTGAGGTGCCGGAGCGAGAGCGGCGCGAGCTCGGCGATGGATTTCGCCCAGGTGTGCGCGTCGGCTACGGTGCCGAGCTTGTTGGCGAAGCCGAAGGTGTAGGCGTCGGCGGCGGAGATCTGCTCGGCGCCGAGCAGCACGGTGCGGGCCGGGCCGCCGCCGATCAGCGCGGCCAGCCGGTGCGCGGTCCACCGGTCGACGGTGACGCCGAGCCGGGCGGCGGGGATGGCGATGTAGGCATCCGGGTCGACCACCCGCAGGTCGGAGGCGAGCGCGAGCTGCACCGCCGCGCCGTAGGCGGCGCCGTGGATGGCGCTGATCACCGGCACCGGCGCGGCCTCGATGGTGTGCAGCATGGCAAGCAGCTCGTCCAGGAAGTTCTCCGAGTAGATGCCGGAGAGGTCGGCGCCCGCGCTGAAGACCTTGCCGCGGCCGGAGATGACGACGGCGCGCGCGTCCTCGGCGACCGCGGCCAGCACCGCTTCGCGCAGCGCGATCACCATGTCGGTGTTGAGCGCGTTCCGGCGATCCTCGCGCTGTAGTTCGATGCCGACGACGTCACCGTCGCGGTTGACTCCGAGCATGCGTCCTCCCCGGCTGAATACCGACCACCTTCTGCTGTTCCAACTCTGCCACAGCGAGCACCGCCTACCCCGGCACGCGAGCCGGATCACGCCGCGTCGCCGATTAGCATCGCTGCCGTGCCGACCGACTACGACATCCTGGTGCTCGGCGCCGGCCAGGCCGGGCTCTCCGCGGCCTACCACCTGCGCCGCCGCGGCCTGCGGCCGGAGCACGACTTCCTGGTGCTCGACCACGCACCCGGCCCGGGCGGCGCCTGGCAGTTCCGCTGGCCGACGCTCACGCTGAGCACCGTGAACCGGGTGCACGACCTGCCGGGCATGGAGTTCGCCGAGACGCTGCCGCCCGGCTCCGCGAGCGCGCCCGCCGCCACCGCCGTCCCCCGCTACTACGAGCGCTACGAGCGGCGCTTCGACCTGCGGGTGCGCCGCCCGGTCACGGCCACGGTGGTCTGCGACCGCGCCCCCGAGCTGGCCGTGGAGACCGACACCGCGGGCACGCTGCGGGTGCGCGGGCTGCTGAACGCCACCGGCACCTGGGAGCACCCGTTCGTGCCGCACTACCCCGGCGCGGGCACCTTCCGCGGCAGGCAGCTGCACACCCACGACTACCGCACGCCCGGCGAGTTCGCCGGGCAGCACGTGGTGGTGGTCGGCGCAGGCATCTCCGCGGTGCAGCTGCTGGACGAGATCTCGACCGTCACCACGACCACCTGGGTCTCCCGCACCGCGCCGCGCTTCCGGGAGACGCCGTTCACCGAAGAGGACGGCCGCGCCGCCGTCGCCAGGGTCGAGGATCGGGTGCGCCGCGGCCTTCCGCCCGGCTCGGTCGTCTCGGTGACCGGCCTCCCGCTGGACGACCGGCTGCGCGCCGCCCGCGCCCGCGGCGTGCTCGACTGGAACCCGATGTTCAGCGCCATCGAGCCGGACGGCGTGCGCTGGGCCGACGGCCGCGCGCAGCGCGCCGACGTGATCCTCTGGGCCACCGGCTTTCGCAGCGCGCTCGACCACCTCGCCCCGCTGCGGCTGCGCGGGCCGGGCGGCGGCATCACCATGGACGGCCGGCTGGCCACCCGGGTCGCCGCCGACCCGCGCATCCACCTCATCGGCTACGGGCCGTCGGCGAGCACGGTCGGGGCGAACCGGGCAGGCCGGGCGGCGGCGACCGAGCTCACCGAGTACCTGGGTATCGGCCGGAAGGGCTAGTCGAGCCCGGCGGTGAGGTCGTCGGGGTGGGGGCCGATGCGGGCGTCGGCGTCCAGGCCGCTGATCGCCTCGACCTGCTCGGTGGTGAGCTCGAAGCCGAAGACGTCGAAGTTGGACTCGATGCGCTCCGGCGTCACCGACTTGGGGATGACGATATTGCCGAGCTGCAGGTGCCAGCGGATGACGACCTGCCCCGGGGTGCGCTCGACCTGCTTGGCGATCGAGGTGATCACCGGGTCGTCCAGCACCCGCCCCTGGCCGAGCGGGCTCCACGCCTCGGTGGCGATGCCGTGCGACTGGTGGAAGGAGCGCAGCGGCGCCTGGATGAGCCGCGGGTGCAGCTCGACCTGGTTGACCGCCGGAATCTCGCCGGTCTCGGCGATGATCCGCTCCAGGTGCGCGGGGGTGAAGTTGGAGACGCCGATCGAGCGCACCCGGCCGTCGGCCTTGAGCGCCTGGAACGCCTTGAAGGTGTCGACGTAGCGGTCGGCCTTCGGGACCGGCCAGTGCACGAGGTACAGATCCAGGTAATCGAGCCCGAGCCGCTTCATGCTCGCGTCGAAGGCGCGCAGCGTGGAGTCGTACCCCTGCTCGGAGTTCCACAGCTTGGTGGTCACGTAGACCTCGTCGCGGGAGAGCCCGGATTCGCGGATGGCGCGGCCGGTGCCCTCCTCGTTGCGGTAGATGGCGGCGGTGTCGATGCTGCGGTAGCCCACCTCCAGGGCCTTGGCGACCACGGTCGCCGCCTCGTCCGCGGGCACCTGGAACACTCCGAAGCCGAGTTGCGGGATCACGTTCCCGTCGGGCAGGACGATCGTAGGTACAGCGCTCTTATCGCTTCGGAAAGTCACACACCGACCGTAGGAAAGGTTCGGCGAGGCGTCAACGACGCTTTTCGGTGTGTTGGCCCACCTGATCCGGCAAGCCGAGCGTCCGGAAGCGGTGGTACCTTGCCGCCGCGCGGCCGCCGTCCGGCGCGGCGGTGAGCTCGGCGAGCTCGTCGGCGATCGCCGCGACGGTGCGGCGGGCGAAGGCCACCGGCTCGGCGGCGGCGTCCGGCAGCTCGGGCACGATGCGATCGATCACGCCGTCGGCGAGCAGGTCGGGGGCGCCGATGCGCTGCGCGGCGGCGAGTTCGGCGGCGTGCCCGGTGTCGCGGTGCACGATGGCGCTCGCGCCCTCCGGCGGCAGCGGGGCGAGCCAGGCATGCGTGGCGGCGAGCACCCGATCGGCGGGGAGCAGGGCCAGCGCGCCGCCGCCCGCGCCCTGGCCGAGCAGCACCGAGAGGGTCGGGGTCGGCAGGGTGACGAGGTCGGCGATGCAGCGGGCGATCTCCGGGGCGAGGCCGCGCTCCTCGGCCTCCTTCGAGAGCGCCGCGCCCGCGGTGTCGATGACGAGCACCAGCGGGAGCTCGAGCTCGCGGGCCAGGGCCATGCTGCGGCGGGCCTCGCGCAGCGCGGCCGGGCCCATCGCCTCATGCAGCGGGGCGGCGTCGGGCACGGCGGGCCCGACTGCCTCGAAGCCATAGCCGGCGCGGTCGTGGCCGAAGACGACGCACGGCCGCCCGCGGAACCGGGCCAGCGCGTGCACCACCGTGCGGTCGTGCTCGCCCTGCCCGGTGCCGCTCAGCGGCACCCGGTGCGTCACGTGGCGCAGCAGGTCGCGCAGCCCTGGACGCTCCGGCTTGCGCGAGATGAGCACGGACTCCCAGGCCGAGGCGGCACCACCGGCCGCGCCGGGGGGAGGAACGAACCGGTCGGCTCTGCCTGCGGTGGCGTCGGGGACGACCTCCCCGCTGAGCACGCTCAGCGCGCGGTACGCGATCCGCCGGAACACCGTGAGCCCGACGACCCCGTCGATCACCCCGCGCCGGTACAGGTTCTCCGCCGTCTGCACGCCGTCCGGGAACGGCTCGCCGTACAGCGCCTGGTAGACCCGCGGCCCGAGGAAGCCGATGAGCGCGCCCGGCTCGGCGAAGGTCATGTGCCCCAGCGAGCCCCAGGATGCGAAGACCCCGCCCATGGTGGGGTTGCGCAGGTAGACCAGGTACGGGTGGCCCGCCGCCTTGTGCGCGGCCACCGCCCCGGCGATCTTCACCATCTGCACGAAGGCGACGGTGCCCTCCTGCATCCGGGTGCCGCCCGAGGTCGGCGAGGCGACCAGCGGCAGCCCGAGTTCGGTGGCGCGCTCGATCGCCACCGTGATCCGCTCCGCCGCGGCGACCCCGATCGAGCCGGCCAGGAAGCCGAACTCGCACGCGAGCACCGCGACCCGGCGCCCCCGCAGCAGCCCTTCACCGGTGAGCACCGACTCGTCGGTGCCCGCTGCCGCGGCGGCCCTCGCCAGCTCCGCGCGGTACGAGCGCGATGCGCCCACCGGCACCGGTGGCCGGTCCCAGCTCACGAAGGTACCCGGGTCGAGCAGCCGATCGATGAGTTCTCGTGCGGACGTGCCCACGCGGGTGCGCTCAGTAGCCCTGCATCACCTTGCGCAGCGCGTACTCGGTGAGCGAGACCAGCGCCTGCTTGGCCGGCTCCCGGCGCCGCGCGTCGATCGACATGATCGGCACGTCGGCGGGGACCGCGAGCGCCTGCCGGATGTCCTCCAGCGGGTACCGCGGCGCGTCGTCGAACTCGTTGAGCGCCACCAGGAACGGCAGGTTGCGCGCCTCGAAGTAGTCGACGGCGGCGAAGCTGTCCTCCAGCCTGCGGGTGTCGACGAGCACCACGGCGCCGATGGCGCCGCGGATCAGGTCGTCCCACATGAACCAGAAGCGATACTGCCCCGGCGTGCCGAACAGGTAGAGGACCAGGTCATCGGCGAGGCTGATCCGGCCGAAGTCCATGGCCACGGTGGTGGTGGACTTCATCGGGATGCCGGTCAGATTGTCGATTCCGGTGCTGGCATTGGTCACCAGCGCCTCGGTGCGGAGCGGGACGATCTCCGAGACGGCTCCGACCATGGTGGTCTTGCCGACGCCGAAACCTCCCGCTACCACGATCTTCGCCGACGTCGGCTTGCTGGTGCGGGTGTCGACCTGCGCCGTCGAATCAAATACGCCGGAGTCCACTGAGAACCCTTTCGATCAGCTCGCGACGCTCATCGTCGCTGGAATCGTCTTTCAAAGTCGCCGAGACGCGGACATGGCCCGCTTCGATGAGGTCTGCCACGAGGACCCGGGCTACGCCGATCGGTATCCCGAGCCGCGCCGCGACCTCGGCGACGGACGGCGATTCTCTGCACAACTCCACGATGGACGTTTCGATGTTGGACAGTTCGAACTGCCGCTCCAGGGCGACCGGATGGGAAGCGACGAGCGCCTCCAACGCCAACTCGACCGCAGGCCTCGTGCGGCCCGCGGTCAGCGAGTACGGGCGAACGAGACTGGGCTCGGCGCCTCCCATGCGGTGATCGTCTATGTCCATCCCACCATCAGGAACCCATCGTGACGCGTGGGGTGGCCTGCACCGTCTGGCCCACACGCTCCACCAACAAGGCCATTTCGTATCCGACCTGGCCGATGTCGCAGGACGTGTTGGTCAGTACCGCGAGGTACGAACCGTCGCCCACAGCCATCAGCAGCAGGTAGCCGTGCTCCATCTCGACGACGGATTGCAGTACCGTACCGCCTTCGAACAGATTCGACACACCGACCGAGAGACTGGCCAGGCCTGCGGTGACCGCGGAGAGCTGTTCGGCCCGGTCGACGGGCAGTTGCGCACTCGCGGCCATGAGTAGGCCGTCAGCGGAGACCAGGACTGCGTGGGCAACGCCGGGAACCTCGTTGGCGAAGTTCGAAACCAGCCAATCGAGCTGACGGTTCGTACCACCTAGATCGGGGTTCATAGGTCTCCTTTATCTCCGGTTAGGTTCATTGCTCTCATGGCGCGGCCATCCCGGACGCCCTGCTGGTGACGACTCAAGCTGGACCTGATCGTTTCGGGGTCACGCGGCGGGGTCCGGTTCGCCGCGCCGCTCACGGCGCCGGGGACGAGTCGAACACCCGGAGCGCGCTGCGGCAAGCCCGCGGCGGTGCGGTTCTCGGACTGGGCCTCACTGGCCCTGCGGGCGGCCAGCCAGCCCTCGTCGCCCGGCGACTCGAACGCGGCGGCGGCCTCGGACCGGCTGGGATCGGGATCGGAGAGCCACGCCGACATCATCTCGGCGAAGATCGGCGAGCCGCCCGCCGGTGCGCCGCCCTCGGGCGCGGGCTGCAGCCTGCTCTGGAAGAACGAGGCGGTGCGCTGCGGGTTGGCCCTGCTGTGCCTTCCGGTCTCCGCGCCGACCTCGGGCTGGGCGCCGGAGGCGGGCTCGGCCTGGGCGCGGCGCGGGAGCGCGATGCTCGGCGGGACCGGCTCGTTCGGGGCCACCATGGCGCCGGGGTTGCGGCGCGGGAGGCCGGGCGGGGTCTGCGCTCCCGGCTGGCGGGCGGGCAGGCCGTTCTCGCCCCGCTGCGGGAGGCCGGGGAGGCCGTTCTCGCCGCGCTGGGGTGCGCCTGCCTCGCCGCGCAGCGGAAGGCTGTTGTCGCCGCGCTGCGGGAGCGAGCCGTCCCGCGGCGGGAGGCCGTTCTCGCCCCGCCGGGGGAGGCCGTTGTCGCGCTGTGGGATGCCGTTGTCCCCACGCTGCGGAAGACCGCCGTCACGCTGGGGCAGGCCGTTCTCGCCGCGCTGCGGCAAGCTGTCGCCCCGCTGAGGCAGCCCGCCGTCGCGCGACGACAGACCATTCTCACCGCGCTGCGGCAAGCCGTTCTCACCGCGCTGCGGAAGACCACCGTCGCGGGACGACAAGCCGTTCTCACCCCGCTGCGGCAGCCCGCCGTCGCGCGACGACAGACCATTCTCACCGCGCTGCGGCAAGCCGTTCTCACCGCGCTGCGGAAGACCGCCGTCGCGCGACGCCAAGCCGTTGTCACCGCGCTGCGGGAGGCCGTTGTCGCCCCGCTGGGGCAGGCCGGTATCCCGGCCGACGAGCCCGTCACGCTGCGGCAGCCCGCCCGCACGGCCGGGCAGCCCGTTCTCACCCCGCTGCGGCAGCCCACCGGGCGCACCCGGCGGCAGACCGTCGCCACGCTGCGGCAGACCGGTGTCGCGACCGGGCGCACCTTCCCCGCGCCCGGCGAGCCCCTGCGGGGGGGCACCGCGATCCCCGGCACCCGACTGCCGCTGCGGCAACCCGGTCTCCCGCGACGCCAGCGGCACCTCGCGTGACGGCAGCGGCGTCTCCCTCGGCTCCCGCTGCGGCAGCCCGGAGGCGGGCTCGCGCGGCGGCTCGGCGCCGGGCCGACGCGACGGGACGGCCCCGGGGTGCGAGATCCCCGGCGCGGGACGCGGGGCGCCCGAGGCGCCCGGCTGCCGCTGCGGCAGCCCACCCGGACGCTCGGTCCGCGGCTCGGCGGGCGCACCCGCCAGGTTCATCGGCCCGGACGGCGGCGCGGAATCACCGGGCCGCTCCCCGGCCGGAGCACCATTGGCCCCCGGCTGCCGCTGCGGCAAGCCACCAGCGGGCGCACCATTGGCGCCCGGCTGCCGCTGCGGCAGCCCGCCGGTCCCGTTCGGCGCGGGCGCGCGCGGCGGCGTACCGCCCGGCCCGGGCTGCGGAGTACCGCCCGGCCCGGGCTGCGGAGTACCGCCCGGCCCGGGCTGCGGTGTACCCGGCTGACGGGGCGGCACGGCCCCGCCGACGGTGCGCTTGGGCAGATTCGCCGCCGCCAGCTTGCCCAGCTGCGGCGCGCTTCCCGGCCCGGCGGCGGGCGCGGAGGCAGCGGCGGCGGCAGCGGCTTCGGAGGCCGAGCGCAGGCTGGCCCCGCCCGGCTGCCCGCTCGCCTTGGCCATGGCATCGCCCGGCTGCCGCTGCGGTAGCCCGCCGGCCGCGGCGCCGGGACCCGGGCGGGTCGAGATCGGTCCGCTGACCCCGGGATCAACGGTCACCATGACGTTTCCTCCCGTCGTCCGCTGGATCGATCGGGTCTGCATCGGCGCAGCCGGGGCGGCGGGCGCGGCCGGAGCCGTCTGCTGCGGCCGCTGCGGCTGGCCGGGCGACGGCACCACCGGCGCCGCCTTGGGCACACCGGCCTGGCCGGAGACGATCAGCCCGACCGGGACGTGCACGGTGACGGTGACGCCGGGATCGCGCGCGGTGTCGAAGGTCGGGCGCAGCCGCACGGTGAGCCCGTGCCGCTCGGCCAGCCTGCCGACCACGAAGAGCCCCATGTGGCGGGCGGTGTCCGGCCCCGGCTCGGCGGTCTTCTCCAGCCTGCGGTTGATCTCGGCCATCTCCGGCGGCGGCATGCCGATGCCGCGGTCCGCGACCTCGATGAGCAGCCCCTGGTCGTGCGCCTGCGCGAAGGTGAACTTGACGTCGGTCTCCGGCGGCGAGGCGCGCAGCGCGTTGTCGAGCAGCTCGGCGAAGAGGTGCGCGAGGTCGGAGGCGGCGGGCTCCTTGAGCGAGCCGCGCGGGGTGGCGCCCAGCTTGACCCGCTCGTAATCCTCCACCTCGGAGATCGCGGCGCGCAGCACGTCGGCGATCTCGACCGGGGCCGACTTGGCCCTGCGCTGCTTGGTGCCGGCCAGAATCAGCAGGTTGTCGCCGTTGCGGCGCATGCGGGCGGCGAGGTGGTCGAGCCGGAAGAGGTTCTCCAGCAGCCGCGGGTCCTTCTCGTCGTACTCCATCGCCTCGATCAGGCTGAGCTGATGGTCGACGAGCGACTTGGAGCGCCGGGCCAGGGTCTCGAACATGTCGTTGACCTGCGAGCGCATCTGCGCCTGGTCGCTCGCGAGGCGCAGCGCCTGGCCGTGGATGTCGTCCACCGCGCGGGCCAGCTGGCCGATCTCCTCGGTGCTGCGGATCGGCATCGGCTCCAGCGGCACGTCCTCGGGGGCGGCGCCGGTGCGGAGCTGGGCGACCTCGTGCGGCAGGTCGCTCTCGGCGACCCGGAGCGCGGCCAGCCGCAACCGGTGCAGCGGCACGATCATCGAGCGCGCGACGAAGACGGCGAGCAGCAGCGCGGCCAGGATGGTCGCGATCACGACGCCGGTGTAGGTGATGGCGCCGCGGTTGGCGGTGGAGGCCAGGTCGTTCATCGCGGTGTCGATATCGCGGGTCGCTCTGGCGACGACGCGCTCGTAGACATCCAGGCTGCCGGTGAGCGAGTTCTTGAGCTCGCCGATGGGCAGCTGGCCGGCCATCGCGGCCGGACCGGTGAGCAGCTCGGTGCGGGTGTCGATGCCTGCGCGCAGGTCGGCGATGGAGGTGTCGCCCGCCGGAAAGCGGTTGGCGAGCACGTTCAGCAGCTGGCGCTCGGCGGCGGCGGCGGTGAGGAAGGCCTGCACGCCCGCCTCCCGGTCGCGCAGCACCTCGCCGAAGCCGGCCAGCTCGGCGACCAGTGTGGAGCGGGTGTTCATCGAATCGACCAGCCGCAGCTTCGCCTGGTCCACGCGGGGGTCGCTGACCTGGCCGACCGCGGCCTCCACGACCCGGACGCTGTTGTTGCGCACCCGGTCGATCACCGCGAGACCGTCCGAGAACTGCGTCGTCGGCGCCTTGCCCTGGGTGCGCACGGCCTTGGCGTCGTTGATCATGCTGTCCAGCGCCGCCCGTGCCCCGCTCACGCCGTCCAGGCTGCCCGCGGCGGCCTCGGCCTCGGCGATCGCCGTGTCCAGGTCGGCCAGGTTTTGATCGGTGACGACGGAGGAATTCGGCATGAGCGACACCATTTGGGAACCGACCACGGTGGCCGTGCCCGCGCTCAGGCCCGTGACCGCCGGAATCGCGGTGACGTTCTCGGCGACCCGGGCCAGCCGGCCGGCCTCCGCGAACTCCGAGGTGATCCTCGAAACGCCGAGCCCGACCGCGACCGCGAGCGGCACGGCGAGCACGGCCGTGACCTTCCAGCGCAGGTCCCAGTTGCCGAGCGCCCAGCGCTTCCTGCCGGACCTAGCGGCGTCACGCATTTCCCACTCACTTTCCAAACTGGCCTCCGCCACGCACCATCAGCGAACTTCCACAATCGCGTGCTTGGCTCGACAGGTGGAGCTGGCCCGGAGGTGCGGCTGGCCGAGAATTTGCGTCTGCGACGGCCCAAACAAGTGACATCGGATTCTAACGGATCAATAACGTCTCGGGTGACGCCGTCTACGGGTAGCGACCAGGAATCGCCTGTTCCAGGCAAAACCGGAGGTCGCGGCACCCGTCCGGGCGTCGCGTGAAGTCTGCCACAATCGTGCTGATCTATCGAGGCGGGTACGGCCGAGCGGAAGGTCACCGAGTAGACATCGCAGGACAGGCGAACGAGGGAGCACCGGTGAGCACCGAACACGAATATCGGCCGGTCTACCAGACCAGCCTGGTGGATCCCGCGGAGTTCTGGGCGGCGGCCGCCGAGCATATCGAGTGGGTGGTCCCGCCCGGCAAGATCGTCGAGTCCGCGCACAAGCCGGTCGCCGAGTGGTTCCCGGAGGCCACGCTGAACACCTCGGTGAACGCGCTCGACCGGCACATCGCGGCCGGCCACGGCGATCTACCCGCCTTGATCCACGTCTCCTCGATGACCAAGCCCGGCGAGCTGGTGACCGGCACGCTCACCTACACCGAGCTGCTGGACCGGGTCGCGCGCTTCGCCGGCGCCATGGCCGGGCTCGGGGTGCGGGCGGGCGATCGTGTCGTGATCTATCTGCCGATGATCCCGGAGGCCGCGGTCGCCATGCTGGCCTGCGCCCGGATCGGCGCGGTGCACTCGGTGGTGTTCGGCGGCTTCGCGGCGCCGGAGCTGGCGGCCCGGATCTCCGACGCCGAGCCGGTGCTGATCCTCACCGCCTCCGGCGGCCTCGAGCCCAGCCGGAACATCGACTACCTGCCGATCGTCGAGCGGGCGCTGGAGCTGGCCGGGTCGACGGCGACGGTGATTGTCAAGCAGCGGCCGCAGTGGGGGCAGCCCCGCGATTTCGCCGAGTCCGAGGGCCGCTGGCTGGACTGGGCGGAGGCGGTGCGCGACGCCCCCGCCGCCGAGCCGGTGCCGGTGCGGGCGAGCGACCCGCTCTATGTCCTCTACACCTCGGGCACCACCGGCAAGCCGAAGGGCGTGGTGCGGGACAACGGCGGGCACGCCGTCGCGCTCGCCTGGTCCATGCGCAATATCTATGACGTGGGGCCGGGACAGGTGATGTGGGCCGCCTCCGATGTCGGCTGGGTTGTCGGCCACTCCTATATCGTCTATGCCCCGCTGCTGGTCGGCGCGACCACGCTGATGTACGAGGGCAAGCCGGTCGGCACCCCGGACGCCGGGGTGTTCTGGCGGATCGTGCAGGAGCAGCGCGTGCGGGTGCTCTTCACCGCGCCGACCGCGCTGCGCGCCATCCGCCGAGCCGACCCGGACGCCGCGCTGGCGCACCGCTCGGACCTCTCCGGGCTGCGCGCGCTCTTCTGCGCGGGCGAGCGGCTGGACCCGGCCACCTACGAGTGGGCCGCCGACGTGCTGCTCGCCGATCGCCCCGAGTGCCCGGTGGTCGACCACTGGTGGCAGACCGAGACCGGCTGGCCGATCTGCGCCAACCCGCTCGGGCTGCAGCAGCTGCCGATCAAGCCGGGGTCGGCCAGCGTGCCGGTGCCCGGCTTCCGGATCCGGGTGCTCGACGCCGAGGGCAACCCGGTGCCCGCCGGTACCGAGGGCAATATCGTCATCGGGCTGCCGCTGCCGCCCGGCACCCTGACCGGGCTGTGGCACGACGACGACCGCTTCGAGCGCAGCTACACCGCCGCCTTCCCCGGGCACTACCTGACCGGCGACTCCGGCTACTTCGACGAGGACGGCTACCTCTTCGTGCTCGGGCGCAGCGACGACGTGATCAATATGGCCGGGCACCGGCTCTCCGCCGGCAGCATCGAGGCCGCGGTGGCCGGGCACGCGGCGGTGGCGGAGTGCGCGGTGGTCGGGGTGCCGGACGAGCTCAAGGGGCACCGGCCGCTGGCCTACGTGGTGCTCAAGGCCGGGGTCGAGGTGGCGCCGGAGGAGCTGAAGGCCGAGCTGATCGCCCGGGTGCGGGAGCAGATCGGGGCGATCGCCGCGCTACACGACGTGGTGGTGGTGACGGCGCTGCCCAAGACCAGGTCCGGGAAGATCCTGCGGCGCACGATCCGGCAGATCACCGCGGGTGAGGAGGTCGAGATGCCCGCCACCATCGAGGATCCGGCGGTGCTCACCGCGTTCGAGGACCGGGTGCGGCTGAACCTGCCCGCGGGCGAGTAGCGCGCTTTACGATCTCGCGACGATTCGTCCTCACAGTTTCCTCAGAGACGCTTCATGGGCATGCCAGTTCACGGCAATACCCTTCGGGTGATCGCCGCTCGCGAGGGCGGCGCACCCCCGATGATCTGGAGCTACACATGAAGTCCTTCCGCAGTCGCCCCATCGTCGCCTCGCTCGCCGCCAGCGGTATCGCCGCCGTCGGCGTGCTGCTCTCGTCGGGCGCCGCCTCGGCCGCCCCGCTGGATCAGCTGGCCGAGCCGCTGCTGCGCTCCGACTGCAGCTTCGCCCAGGTGGATGCCGCGCTGCACGCCGAAGCGCCGCAGATCGCCGCGCTGATCGATGCCTACCCGGAGCAGAAGGCCGAGCTGGCCGAGCGCTTCGACGTTCCGCCCGCGCAGCGCCGCGCCGAGTTGGAGCGTGCCATCCAGGAGAACCCGGAGGCGGCGCAGCAGGCCCAGAACGACCCCCGCACCCAGCAGCTCGCGGGCGTCCTCCAGAGGGTCGCAAACACCTGCGCGCAGTATTAATCGGTCCGGCTTCGCCGGACGTGTTCGCGGCCCCTGAAAGTCCCGCCGCCGAGTACTCGAGACTCGCGCCTACGGCGCATGCGCTTCGAGCACTCGGCGGCGGGACGGGCCGCGAACGGGGCTCGTAAGACTCGCCCCCTTGTGGGCTTGTTACTCGGGGGCGACTTGGAGAATGGGAGCTGTGACCATTAATCCCACTGTGCTCGTTGTGGACGACGACGAGGATGTGCTCGCGTCCGTCGAGCGCGGCTTGCGGCTCTCCGGCTTCCAGGTGCTGGTGGCCAGGGACGGCGCGGTCGCGCTGCGCAGCGTCAGCGAGCACACCCCGGACGCCATCGTGCTGGATATGAACATGCCGGTGCTGGACGGCGCGGGCGTGGTGACGGCGCTGCGCGCCATGGGCAACGAGGTGCCGATCTGCGTGCTCAGCGCCCGCGCCTCGGTGGACGACCGGATCTCGGGGCTGGAGTCCGGCGCCGACGACTACCTGGTCAAGCCGTTCGTGCTGGCCGAACTGGTGGCCAGGATCCGGGCGCTGCTGCGCCGCCGCACCGACCCGGTGGCCCCCTCCGCGCCCGGCGCGATCACCATCGGCCCGCTGGAGGTGGATGTCGCGGGGTACCGCGCGCTGCTGCACGGCGCCGAGATCGAGCTCACCAAGCGGGAATTCGAGCTGCTCTCCACGCTGGCCAGGAATACCGGTGTCGTGCTGAGCCGGGAGCGGCTGCTCGAGCTGGTCTGGGGCTACGACTTCGTGGCCGACACCAATGTGGTCGATGTCTTCGTCGGCTACCTGCGCCGCAAGCTGGAGGCGGACGGCACCCCGCGGCTGCTGCACACCATTCGCGGCGTCGGCTTCGTGCTGCGCCCACCCCGGTGAAGCGCTCCTTCTCGCTGCGCACCCGGGTCGCGGGCTCGGCCGCCGCGGGCGCGATCGTGGTGGTGACGCTGATCAGCCTGATCAGCCTGCGCGCCATCGAGCGCAACAACCTGCAGCAGATCGACCAGCAGCTCGGCATCGCCTCCCGGATCATCCTGATCGAGCCGGTGGTCGCGGTGAACTTCCTCGGGCTGATCGGGCTCGACGCGGAGCTCTCGGTCACCGTGCGGGACGGCGGCGCCGTCACCGCCGCCAGCCCGCCGCAGCTCCCGGAGCTACCGCTCGGCTCGCGCACCGAGGAGGTGGGCGGGGTGCCCTACCGGGTGCTGACCACGTCGGCGAACCAACCCGACGGCCGGGTGGTCGCGATCGGCATCCCGGCCGCCGACGCCGCCGAGCTCACCGCGCAGCAACAGCGCTGGGTGCTCGGCGGCGCACTGCTTGCCATCGCGGCGGCGGCGGCGCTCGGCTGGCTGCTGGCCGGCGCCGCGGTGCGGCCGATCACCCGGCTCACCCGGCAGGTCAGCGCGCGCAGCGCCTTCCCCGACCCGGACGCCACGCATCCGGTGGCCGCGGCCGGGGTGCACGAGGCGGAGAAGCTGGCCGACGCGGTGAACACCATGCTGGAGCGGGTGGATCTGGCCCAGGCCGAGACCGCCGCCGCGCTGGAGACGGCGCGCGATTTCGCCGCCGTCGCCGCGCACGAGCTGCGCACCCCGCTCACCGCCATGCGCACCGACCTGGAGGTGCTGCGCACCCTGGACCTGGACGAATCGCAGCGCGCCGAAATCCTGGCCGACCTGCAGCGCGGCCAGACCAGGGTGGAGACCACGCTGGCCGCGCTGGAGCGGCTGGCCACCGGCGACCTGGTGCAGGACCGCGACCACGTGGCCACCGATGTCGCCGAGCTCTGCGACCAGGCCGCGCACGACGCCATGCGGCACTTCCCCGGGTTGAAGGTGCGGATCGAGACCGATGCCGAGCTGGTCACCACCGGGCTGCCCGCCGGGCTCCGGCTGGCGGTGGACAATGCGCTCGCCAATTCGGTGCGGCACGGCGGCGCCACCGAGGCGCTGGTCGCGGCGCACCGGCGGGCGGACGGGCACATCGTGCTGACCGTCGACGACAATGGCAGCGGGCTGCCGGAGGCGGAGCGCGGGCGGGTGTTCGCGCGGTTCTTCCGGGGCAGCGCGGCGGGCAAGGGCGGCTCCGGGCTCGGGCTGGCACTCGTGGCGCAGCAGGCCCGATTGCACCGGGGGCGGGCGTATTTCGACGACGGCACGCTGGGTGGGGTGCGGCTGGTGCTCGACCTGCCGCCGCGCGAACCTCACTGAACTCTCAGAGTTCTGCTGCGGTACAGCCAGGTTCGATGGCTACGGTCGGATGCCGTGAAGATTCTCCGCCTCCCCCTGCTGCTCACCGGTGTCCTGCTGGCGGGCACCGCCGTCGCCTGTGCGGGCGCGGATTCCGCGCCGACCGGGATCGCGCTGGTCAATGCCGATACCGGGCCGACGGGAGCGAAGGTCGCGCAGCAGCTCGCGCAGGACGGCGGCGGGTACAGCTGGACCGCGGTCGCGCCCGGCGAGGTGGACGCGGGCGCCTTCGCCGCGGTGGTCACGCTGCCCGCCGATCTCACCGAGGCCATGGGCACGCTCGCCACCGATCGGCCGCATCGGGCCACGCTGAACGTGCGGTCGCACCCGGACGCCGACAGCGCCTTCGTGGACGGGGCGGTCGATCTGGTGACGCACCGGATCGGCGCGGCGGGGGTGGACGCGGCCCTGGCCGCCACCGCGAACGCACGCAGCCGGATGACCGGGGTGCAGTTCACGGCGCAGCTGCTCAATGCCGGGGTGGCCGCGGCGGCGACCGGGGCCGAGCAGTTCAGCGGTGGTGCGGAGCAGCTGCTCGGGTTCCTGGATTTCGCGAAAACCGGTGCGGCGTCGCTCACCTCGGCCGTCGAGTTGCTGAACGAGACGGTGGACGGCGCGGCGGCGCAGGCCGATCAGCTGGCCGGTGCGCTGGACACCACCGGGGTCACCATCGCGCAGGTGGAGGGCACCGCGAACACCGTCGGAGCCGGGCTGGACCAGGTCGTGCCGCTGCTGCGGGCGCTGCCCTTCGCCGACGATCCGGCGCTCGCCGAGATCATCGCGAGGCTGGAGGGGTTGCGCGGGGTCGCCGCCCAGGCGGGAACGCAGCTCACCGGCCTCGGTGAACTGGTCGGCGGCGCCGTCGACCCCGAGACCGACCTCGGCACCCTCCTCCGCACCGTCGTCGCCCGCCTGCGTGACGCAAGCACCCAGCTCGGCCAGGGCGCCGAATTAGCCAAGGATCTCCCCCGCCTCGCCGAGCAGGGCGGCGCCCAGCTCCTCGACGCCATCGCCCAGCTCACCGCGGGCATCACCCAGCTCCGCACGGTCGTCGGCAATCTCAATACCCAGACCGACGCCGCCGTCTCCGCCCTCCCGGCCCGCCCCGCCCCGCAGCAGTCCGCGATCGCCCTCGCCCTCACCGACCCCGTCGAGGTAGTCCGCGACTGACCCGGGTGCGCCCCCGAACAGCTCCTCCCGATCGCCCCAGCAGCGCGACCCGCTGGGCTCCCGCCCGGCACCTTCGAGTACAGCGCACCGCACTGCCCGGCGGCGAAGCTCGCCGTCGAGTGGGCGCACCCCCGGAGGGGGTGCAAAACCCCTGGAAACGCCACATGGCCCGTCACCGAAGTGACGGGCCATGTGGCGAGAGATCAGTTGGCGTTCAGCAGATCGATGACGAAGACCAGCGTCTTGCCGGAGAGCTGGTGCCCGCCCCCGGCGGGCCCGTACGCCAGCTCCGGCGGAATCGTGAGCTGCCGCCGCCCACCCACCTTCATCCCGGGAATCCCGTCCTGCCACCCCTGGATCAGCCCGCGCAGCGGGAAGGTGATCGACTCGCCCCTGGTCCACGAGGAGTCGAACTCCGCACCGGTATCGAACTCGACGCCGACGTAGTGCACTTCCACGGTGCCACCCGGCACCGCTTCCTGCCCGGAACCCTCGACGATGTCCTTGATCACGAGCTCGGTGGGCGCAGGGCCGGCCTGGAATTCGATCTCCGGCTTGGTCATTCGCTATCCCCTTCGATAGTTGTCAGCGGGCGGTGATGTCGTTGTAGTCGCGGGCGCCGTACCCGGTGTAGATCTGCCGCGGGCGGCCGATCTTCAGCGGCTCGCTGTGCATCTCGCGCCAGTGCGCGATCCAGCCGGGCAGCCTGCCCATGGCGAAGAGCACGGTGAACATGCGGGTCGGGAAGCCCATGGCCTTATAGACGACGCCGGTGTAGAAATCGACGTTCGGGTAGAGCTTGCGCTCGACGAAGTAGTCGTCGGTGAGCGCGGCCTCCTCCAGCGCCTGCGCGATGTCGAAGAGCTCGTCGCCGCCGCCGATCTTGCTCAGGATGCGGTCGGCGTGCTTCTTGGCGAGCGCGGCGCGCGGGTCGTAATTGCGGTAGACGCGGTGCCCGAAGCCCATGAGCTTCACGCCGTCTTCCTTGTTCTTGACCTTGCGGATGAACTCGTTGACGTCGCCGCCGGACTGCTTGATGCCGTCCAGCATCTCCAGCACGGCCTGGTTGGCGCCGCCGTGCAGCGGGCCCCAGAGCGCGTTGATGCCGCCGGAGACCGAGGTGAAGAGGTTGGCGTCGGAGGAGCCGACCAGCCGCACCGTCGAGGTGGAGCAGTTCTGCTCGTGGTCGGCGTGCAGGATGAGCAGCATGTCCAGCGCGGCGGCGACCTCGGGGTCGACCAGGTACGGCTCGGCCGGGAAGCCGAAGGTCATCCGGAGGAAGTTCTCCACCAGCGAGAGCGAGTTGTCCGGGTAGAGGAAGGGCTGGCCCACGGACTTCTTGTACGAGTACGCGGCGATGGTGGGCAGCTTGGCCAGCAGCCGGATGGTGGAGAGCTCGACCTGCTCGGGGTCGCGCGGGTCGAGCGAGTCCTGGTAGTACGCCGAGAGCGCGTTGACCGCCGAGGAGAGCACCGGCATCGGGTGCGCGTTGCGCGGGAAGCCGTCGAAGAAGCGCTTGAGATCCTCGTGCAGCAGGGTGTGCCTGCGGATCTTGTCTGTGAAGTCGTCCAGCTGGGCCTGCGTCGGCAGCTCACCGTAGATGAGCAGGTAGCTGACCTCGATGAAGGTCGAGGACTCGGCCAGCTGCTCGATCGGGTACCCGCGGTAGCGCAGGATGCCCTCCGCGCCGTCGATGTAGGTGATCGCCGACTTGGTCGGCGCGGTGTTCATGAAACCGGGGTCGTAGGTGACATACCCGGTGCTGGCAAGCAGCTTTCCCAGGTCGATGCCGTCGTTGCCCTCGGCGGCCGGGGTGACCGTCATCGGGAAGTGACCGCCGGGGTACTCGAGTACCGGCTTGGCGTCGTTGTCGACCTTGGAGTTGTTCTCAACGGGCACGGCAGGATCCCTCTCAGGCTAGGACCGTCGGCATCGACATGCGCCTCGGCACGTCGGTGCGCTTCCCCTAGACGCTAGTCGCATCCCGCCGACCACGGCGCACGAGGGTGCCCGGGCCTGCGACCTCACAATCCGCGGATCGTCACGTGAGGGTTGCCGGGCTCAGCCGGCGGCGGGTACCTGCGCGGACCGGGTGATCCGGTAGCGGAGGAATGCCGGGAAGGCGACCGCGGCGAGCACCGTCGCCAGCACCACCAGCACACCGCCACCGGCCGCGGCGACAGCGGTACCCAGGGAGGCCGCGGCGAAACCGTGGGCAACGTCACCGATCCGCGGCCCCCCGGCCACGACCACAATGAATACCCCCTGCAGCCGCCCGCGCATCTCGTCGGTGGCGACGGTCAGCAACATCGCCGTGCGCAGCGCCGCGGAGACCATGTCCACCGCGCCACCGACGGCGAGGAAGGCGAGCGCGATCCAGAGCCAGACGCCGAGCCCGAACAGGTGCCCGGCGAAGCCGACGGCCAGCCCGAAGCCGATCATGGCCACGCCCCACAGCACGATGCAGACCAGCACCGCGAGCCCCTGCCGGCGAATCCGCGGGATCCAGCCGGAGAAGACCCCGCCCAGCACCGCGCCGGCGGAGAGCGCGGCGAAGAGCAGCCCGAGCGCCATCCCGCCGGAGGCCGGGTCGCCGAAGGTCTCGTGCGCGATCTGCGGGAAGAGCGCGCGCGGCATGCCGAAGACCATGGCGATGATGTCGACCACGAACGAGGCGAGCAGAACTTTCTGCCCGGCCAGGTAGCGGAAACCCGCCCAGACCGTACGGAATCCGGCCCGGCGCACGGCCCCGGTGGGCGGGATGGCTGGCAGCCGCCAGACCGCCCAGAGCGTGGCGAGCAGCGCGACGGCGTCGATCAGGTAGAGCGTGGCCAGCCCGACCACCGGGATGAACACGCCTGCCAGCACCGGCCCCGCGATGGCGCCGGTCTGCATGACGGTCATGTTCAGGGAGCTCGCCGCCGCCATCTGCTCCGGCGGGAGCAGCCGGGAGATGGCGGCACTGCGGGTCGGCTGGTTGACCGCGAAGAACGCCTGCTGCACCGCGAAGAGCCCGAGCACCACCCAGACATTGCCGAGCCCGGCGGCGGCCTGCGCCCAGAAGGCGAGCGCGGTGAGGCCGGTGCCCGCGGTCGTGATCAGCAGCAGCAGCCGCCGGTCCATGACATCGGCGAGCGCGCCGCCCCACAGCCCGAAGACCACCAGCGGTACCAGCCCGAAGAGCCCGGCCAGCCCCACGTACCCGGAGCTGCCGGTGATCGCGAAGATCTGCTGCGGCACCGCGACGACCGAGAGCTGCGCGCCGATCACCGTGACCACGTTGGAGGTCCAGAGCCGCCGGTAGGCGGGGGTGCGCAGCGGAGTGGTGTCGGCGAGCAGTCTCACCGCGTCGAGCCTAAAGGTGGGACGATTTCACGGCTGGAGCCGGGCGACCTCCGGCTCGGCGCCGAGCCGGACCACTATCCGGTTGTGCAGCCTGCCCCGCCTGCCCTGCCAGAACTCCACCTCCTCCGGCCGCAGCCGGAAACCGCCCCAGAACGGCGGCAGCGGCACCTCGTCGACATCGGCGAAGCGGGCGGTGACCTCGGCCAGCGCGGCGTCGAGCGCGGCGCGCGAGCCGATCGGCCGCGACTGCGCCGAGGCCCAGGCGCCGAGCCGGGAGTCCCGCGGCCGGGAGCGCCAGTACGCCGCGGTGACCTCCGGCGCCACCCTGTCGACCGGGCCGCGCAGGTGCACCTGCCGCGACACCGGCTGCCAGAGGAAGGTCGCCGCGGCGAAGGGCACCGCCGCGAGCTGGGTGCCCTTGGCCGATTCGTAGTTGGTATAGAAGTCGACGCCGTCGGGCGAGAGCCCCTTGCACAGCACGGTGCGGGCGACCGGGCGCGGCGTGCCGTCCACCGCGCGCACGGTGGCGAGCACCATGGCGTTGGGGTCGACCGCGCCTGCCGCGCGGGCCTCGTCGATCCAGCGGCGGAGCAGCGGGGCCCAGCCCTCCGCCACCCAGGACTCGTCCAGGTCACCGGCGCCGTCGGCCTGCGAGGCGGCGTATTCGACTCGCATGGCGGCGAGTTCGTCGACATTCTGCTGGTCGGGCATGGGTCAGACGTTACTCCGGGGTAGCCGGGGGGCTAAGGTGCTGCTGATCCGTCAGTGCTCGGCGCGTCACCCGTCGCCGGAGCTGCGACCCGAAGTGCAAGGAGAGTCACACCATGACTACCAGCCCCGCGGTACCCAGCGACTTCGTGAGTGGCCTCGAAGGCGTCGTCGCCTTCACCACCGACATCGCGGAACCGGACAAGGACGGCGGCGCGCTGCGCTACCGCGGCGTCGACATCGAGGACCTGGTCGGCGGCCGGGTCACCTTCGGCGACGTCTGGGCACTGCTGGTGGACGGCGAGTTCGGCCGCGGGCTGCCGCCCGCCGAACCTTTCCCGCTGCCGGTGCACACCGGCGACGTCCGGGTGGACGTGCAGGCCGGGCTGGCCATGCTCGCCCCGATCTGGGGCTACCAGCCGCTGCTCGACATCGATGACGAGACCGCGCGGGAGAATCTGGCGCGCGCCTCGGTGATGGCGCTCTCCTACGTCGCGCAGTCCGCGCGCGGCATCTACCAGCCCGCGGTGCCGCAGAAGCTGATCGACCGGTGCACCACCGTCACCGAGCGGTTCATGACCCGCTGGAAGGGCGACCCGGACCCGAAGCACACCGAGGCCATCGATGCCTACTGGGTCTCCGCCGCCGAGCACGGCATGAACGCCTCCACCTTCACCGCCAGGGTGATCGCCTCCACCGGCGCCGACGTGGCCGCGGCGCTCTCCGGCGCGATCGGCGCCATGTCCGGGCCGCTGCACGGCGGCGCCCCGGCCCGGGTGCTCCCGATGATCGAGGAGGTCGAGCGCACCGGCGACGCGCGGGCGCTGGTCAAGGGCATCCTGGACCGCAAGGAGAAGCTGATGGGCTTCGGCCACCGGGTGTACCGGGCCGAGGATCCGCGCGCCCGCGTGCTACGCGCCACCGCGAAGCGGCTGGCGGCGCCGCGCTACGAGGTCGCGGCAGCGCTGGAGCAGGCCGCGCTGGCCGAGCTGCGCGAGCGCCGCCCGGACCGCGCCATCGAGACCAATGTCGAGTTCTGGGCCGCGGTCATCCTCGACTTCGCCGAGGTGCCCGCGCACATGATGCCCGCCATGTTCACCTGCGGCCGGACCGCGGGCTGGTGCGCGCACGTGCTGGAGCAGAAGCAGCTGGGCAAGCTGGTGCGCCCGGCCGCCATCTACACCGGGCCCAGCCCGCGCCGGCCCGCCGAGGTCCCCGGCTGGAGCACCATCCAGCACCGCTGACCCGCGCCGCCGCGCCCGCGGGTCCGGGCGCCCGCGGGTCCGGGCACCTGCGGGCCGAGTGTCCGCGGGGCCGGGCACCTGCGGGCCGAGTGTCCGCGGGTCCGGGCACCTGCGGGTCCGGGCACCGACAGGTCCGGGCACTCGCGAGTCCGGGCACCGGTGGGCCCGGCGGCTGCCCGGCGTGACATCGGCGGCCGAGCACCCGCACACCTCACCCCTCGTCCAGCGAGGCGGCCCAGTCCACCGCGACCGATTCGCCGCGGTCGACCTCGAAGAAGGCCACCCGGAGCCGGGCCCCGAGGTCGACCGCGCCGAGCGCGGCCAGCGGCACCGGCGCCACCAGCCGCACGCACCACGGCTTGGGCTCGTCCCACGCCATGAGTTCCAGGTCGAGCCGGAGCACCGGGTCGTCCCGGCCCGCGTAGTCGGCGGCGACCGGCGCCGCGGCGAGCACCGTCGCCTCCGCGCGGCGGCCGTCGGCGAGGATCTTGGCCTGCCCGACCCGCCCGGATTCGGCCGGGTCGGGGACGAAGAGCACCAGCCGCTCCCGGTCGCCCGGGTCGACCCGGCAGCCGACCACATCGCCCGGCCCCATCCAGCGCAGGTCGGTGTCGGACACCCACTGGCGAATCCGCACCTCGTAGGGGTGCTCGCCGTCGATCGCCACCCGCACCCAGAACACGTGGCCCGGTTCGCCGCGGCGCGGCCGCACCCCGAGCACGGTCGCCGAGCCGCGCACGCCGCGGCGGTGCAGCTCGGTCCGCGCCGCCTCCGGCAGCGGCCCGGCCGGTCGCCCGAAGGCCCCTGTCCGGCGCCCGCGCACCCGCCACCCCGAATTCGCCGACCACGCCGTCATGGCGGTCAGATTAGCCGGAGTGTGGTCCCGGACACAGCGGTACCACCGTCTACCCTGTTGCCCATGACCTCTGCGTTCCCGGCCATCCCCGACGATCTGAAACCCGCCGACGGTCGCTTCGGATGCGGCCCGTCCAAGGTGCGGCCCGAGCAGTTGCGCAACCTGGTCGAGGTCGGCGGCGCGGTATTCGGAACCTCGCACCGGCAGAAGCCGGTCAAGGACGTGGTGGCCCGAGTGCGCTCCGGCCTGCGTGAGCTCTTCGCCCTGCCCGACGGGTACGAGGTGGTGCTCGGCAACGGCGGCACCACCGCCTTCTGGGACGCCGCCGCCTTCGGCCTGATCCGCGAGCGCTCGCTGCACCTGAGCAATGGCGAGTTCTCCAGCAAATTCGCGGCTGTCGCCAAGGGCAACCCCTTCATCGGCGATCCGATCGTGGTGAAGTCGGAGCCGGGCAGCGCCCCCGAGCCGACCGCCGACCCCGCCGCCGACCTGATCGGCTGGGCGCACAACGAGACCTCGACCGGTGTCGCCATCCCGGTGAGCCGCCCCGTGGGCTCGGAGCACGCGCTGGTCGCCATCGACGCCACCTCCGGCGCGGGCGGGCTCCCGGTGAACGTCGCCGACGCCGACGTCTACTACTTCGCCCCGCAGAAGTGCTTCGCCGCGGACGGCGGGCTGTGGGTCGCGCTGATGAGCCCGGCGGCGCTGGAGCGGGTCGCCGAGATCAAGGCGAGCGGGCGCTGGACCCCGGAATTCCTCTCGCTGCCGATCGCCATCGACAACAGCGCCAAGGACCAGACCTACAACACCCCGGCGGTCGGCACGCTGCTGCTCTTCGCCGATCAGATCGAATGGCTGAACAGCAACGGCGGCCTGGACTGGGCGGTGAAGCGGACGCTGGATTCCTCGTCGCGGCTGTACGCCTGGGCCGATTCGAGTGAGTTCGCCACCCCGTTCGTCACCGATCCCGCGCACCGCTCGCAGGTGGTCGGGACCATCGATTTCGCCGAGTCGGTGGATGCCGCGCAGGTCGCGAAGATCCTGCGGGCCAATGGCATCGTGGACACCGAGCCGTACCGCAAACTGGGCCGCAACCAGCTGCGCGTCGGCATGTTCCCGGCCATCGACCCGGAGGACGTCAGCCGGCTCACGAAGAGCATCGACTGGGTGGTGCGGCAGCTCGGCTGAGCGTGGCGAACAGAGCAGATTATCGGGGGGCGGGAATCTCCGTCGAGATTTCCGCCCCGCGTGTCTAGCCTCGAGAACACCGGGAGTGCATTACTGTTTCGGAAAGTGGGCGGTGTCGCGAGTCGACGCGGTAAGGAGGTAGCCGGTGCGTGAACTTCGAGTGATCGGGGTGACGCCCGACTCCACCCACATCGTCTGCGTCGACACCGAGTCCGGTCAGAAATTCCGGCTGCCCGCGGACGACAAACTGCGCGCGGCGGCGCGCGGCGACCTTGCACGATTCGGCCAGATCGAGATCGAAATGGAAGCTTCCATGCGTCCTCGCGATATCCAGGCCCGTATCCGCGCCGGTGCCTCCGTCGAACAGGTCACCCTGGAATCCGGCATGCCCGCCAGCAAGGTCGATCGCTTCGCGTACCCGGTGCTGCTGGAGCGCGCCAGGGCCGCCGAGCTCGCGCAGAAGGCGCACCCGGTGCGCGCCGACGGCCCCGCCGTCGAGAACCTCATCGATATCGTCACCGCCGCCTTCACCGCCCGCGGGCACACCCTCGACCACGCCGAGTGGGATGCCTGGAAAGACGAGAAGGGCTTCTGGGTCGCGCAGCTGCAGTGGCAGAACGGCCGCTCGGAGATCGCGGCGCATTGGCGGTATCAGCCGGATGCGCACGGCGGCTCGGTCTCGCCGCTGGACGATCCGGCCTCCGACCTCATCGACCCGGATTTCGGGCGCGCGCTGCGCGGGCTGGCCTCCATCCTGCCCAGCGAGCCGGAGCCGGTGGCCGAGCCCGCGCCGCGGGAGCAGGCGGCCCCGGCCGCCGAGTTCCGCGAGCAGCGGGCCGAGGCCGAGGAGCCGGTCGAGCAGCCGGAGCCGGAGCAGCAGCCCGCCGCCCGGGTTGACGAGGCGGAGATCACAGCGGAGGCGCAGGCACCGCAGCCCGCCGCGGACGAGGTGGCTCCGGCCGCCGAGGCGCCGCGGCAGCCCGCGCGGCGCAGGGCGCCCGCCCGGCGTCAGGCACCGGCCGCGACCGCGCCCGTCGCCGAGCCGGAGGTCACCGCGGAGCCGACGGAACCTGTTGCGCCGGAGGAGAAGTCGGAGCCGGCCGCCAAGCAGGCGCCGAAGCCGCCCGCCAAGCCCGCCAGGACCAAGCGCGGCAAGGCGCCCATGCCGTCCTGGGAGGACGTGTTGCTCGGAGTGCGCAGCTCCGGCCACTGAGTTCGGCCGGACGCGCCTTTCAGCAGCGCAGAGCGGAAGTCTTTCGGCGCGCATAGGAGTTGCCCGGGCGGTTTCGTGCCACCATCGATGGGTGTCCGAGCTGAAGAGGGTCGCCGAGCCGAACAGTGCCACCGCGCTGGAGCCGCCGTCGTCCGGGAAGGCGTCGACGCTCTGGTACGTCGACACCCCCGACCCGCTCGCGGTGCTGCGCGCCGGGCACGAACCGGACCAGGCCGCCGCGCTCGCGCTGGCCCGGCTGCTCTACGCCGACTTCGACGTGGTGCCGCACCCGGTCGGCACGCTGGCCGGGTCGGCGGGGCCCGCCGCCGACGAGGTGTTCATCGGCTGTCTGCCCGGGCTCACCGTGCTCTGTGCCGCGCAGGCGGCGCTCATCCGGCCGACCGCGCTGCCCGAGCTGCTGGTGCGGCCGCTCGCCTCCGAGCACACCTACCTGGTGTCGTTCGACAGCGCGCACGGCTGGGGCGCCTTCGCGCACTGGGAGCGCGGCGAGTTCCGCCGCTCGTTCAGCTCCAGCCGGCTGCACATCGTGGAGGACGAGGGGTTGCCGCTGGTCTGGGAGCGGCCGTACTGGGCCGGCGAGCACCCGGTGCGCTGGCGCGCGGGCGAGCTCCCCGACCCGCAGTCGCTCCCCTTCGACCCGCCCGATTTCGCCGATGCCGCCAATAACGAGTGGCTCGGGTTCCACTACCGCTCCGCACCCGCGGAAGGGGCCTTGACCTCGGCGGACATCACCGTCTGCGGGTTCACGCTGTTCCCGCGCGGTGCGGCGCCGGTGCCGTCCGCGCCCCCGGCCCGCCCGCCGAAGCGCGGCCTTCTCGACCGGCTGCGCGGGCGCCACTGAGCCGGATCACCCCGCCAGGGCGGCGCCGAGGAGGGCGATCCAGCCGATCACGACGCCGGCCGCACCGCCGCCGAGCACCCACCGGGTGACCGGGGCGAAACGCCAGCGCCAGGCAGTGGGCGCGGCGCCGCCCGCGGCGATCAGGTTCACCGCGACGGCGAGCAGCGGGTGCACCGCGCCGAGCGCGGCGCCGAAGGCGAAGACCGCTACCGCGGTGAGCGCGCCGACCAGCGCGGCGACGGCGATCCCCGCGGCCCACGGGGTGGGGTCGCGGTAGGGCGGCGGCTCGATCATCGGGTGCGCACCCGCTCGTAGAAGGCCATGGCCGCGGCGGTGGCGACATTCAGCGAGTCGGTCCCGGCCGACATGGGGATCCTGGCCCGCACATCGCAGGCCGCCATGGCCTCCGGCGTGAGCCCGGGCCCCTCGGCGCCGAGCAGCAGCGCGACCCGCTCGCCGGACATGGCGGTGGCGAGGTTCGCCGCAGCGGGGTCCGGGGTGAGCGCGACGGTCTGGAAGCCGCGGCGGCGCAGCTCGGCCAGGCCGAGCGGCCACTCCGGGACCGGCGCGAACGGCACCCGCAGCGCGTGCCCCATGGAGACCCGCACCGAGCGCCGGTAGAGCGGGTCGGCGCAGCGCTCGCCGAAGAGCACCGCGTCCGCGCCGAGCCCGGCGGCATTGCGAAAGATCGAGCCCAGGTTCTCGTGGTCGTTCACGCCCTCCAGCACCGCGACGGTGTGCGCGCCGTCCAGCAGCTCCGCCATGGTGCGGGCGGCCGGCCTGCGCGCCACCGCGAGCACCCCGCGGTTCAGGTGGAATCCGACCACCTCCGCCATCACCTCGGCCGAGGTGCGGTAGCAGGGCACCGCCACCCCGGCCAGATCACCGGCGAGCTCCTCGAAGCGCCGCGCCACGCCGAGCAGCGCGCTCGGGGCGAACCGGGAGCCGAGCATGCGCCGCACCACCACGGTGCCCTCCGCGATCACCAGCCCCTTGCGGCCGGGCAGGTCCGGGCGGCGATCGGCGTTCTTGAGATCGCGGAAGTCGTCCAGCCTGGGGTCGGCGGGGTCCGCGAGGTCGATCACTTCGGCCACCGCACCATCCTGCCCGCTCGGCGGGGCGGGCGAAAATCCGATGCGGCGCACCCGTCGGGCGTGCGAGGGTCCAGGGATGACCCCGCACCCCGCAGCGCGCATCCGCCCGGCGGAGAAAGCCGATCTGGCCGCGATCCGGCTGCTGATCGAGACCGCGTTCGGCACCCGCTACGACCCGGTGGAGCCGGAGCACATCTGGACGCTCTTCCCGGTGGACCGGGCGCTGGTCGCCGAGGTCGACGGCCGCCTGGTCGCGCATTCCCAGACCGGTCCGATGACGGTCACCGTGCCCGGCGGGCAGCTGCCCGCCATCGGCATCTCCGGGGTCGCGGTGGCGGCGCCGCAGCGCCGCCGCGGCCTGCTCCGCGCGCTGTACTCCGAGCAGCACCGGCAGTTCGCGGCGGAGGGCATTCCGCTGGCGGCGCTCACCGCCAGCGAGGGCGGCATCTACGGCCGCTTCGGCTACGGCGCGGCGGCCAGGGAACACCGGATCCGGCTGGACCGCCGCTTCGCCCGGTTCCTGCCCACCGCGCCCGACCCCGGCGGCGTGTACCAGGTGTCGGTACCGGAGGCCGAGCCCGAGATCCGCCGGATCTACGACACCTGGCGCCGGGTGACCCCGGGCGCCCAGGAGCGGCCGGACGCCGCCTGGGCGCTCGCCTTCGCCGACGCGCCGCGGCTGCGCAACGGCGGCGGCGACCTCTTCGCCTTCCTGCACCCGGACGGCTACGCGCTCTACCGCCACCACGACGACCAGTCGATCGAGATCAAGGAGCTGCGCACGCTCACCGCCGACGCGCACGCCGCGCTCTGGCGCGCGCTCTGCGGCCGCGACCTCAGCCACGACCTGGTGGCGCCGGTCACCGGCGACGACCCGCTCCCCTACCTGCTGGTCGACCCCAGGCAGGTGCGCACGGTCGCCGGGTACGACACCCTGTGGCTCCGCATCATGGACATCCCCGCCGCGCTCACCGCCCGCCGCTACGACGCCGACCTGGAAACCGTTGTCGCGGTCGACGATCCCTTCCTGGACGCCGGCGGCGCCTTCGCGCTCCGGATCAGGGACGGGGTCGCCGAGTGCGCGCCGACGGCGGCCGAGCCGGAGCTGTCCATGGGGCTGGACGTACTCGGCGCGATCTATCTGGGCGCGCATCCGGCCCGCGCCTTCGCCGCCGCGGGCAGGCTGCGGGGTGCGCCGGAGCGGGTGCGCGCGCTGGAGCGGGCCTTCGCCTGGCGGCGGGACGCCGTCCTTGGCTGGGGATTCTGACCCGCATGTCCGATTCTGGCATCCTGGTGCCATGAAGCCGATTCAGCTGGTGCTCAATATCCTGTGGCTCGTGTTCAGCGGATTCTGGCTGGCACTCGGCTACCTCGCGGCGGCGCTGCTCTGTTTCCTGCTCTTCTTCCTGGTGGTGCCGATCCCGTTCGGCGTCGCCTCGCTGCGGATCGCGGCCTACGTGCTGTGGCCGTTCGGGCGCACCACGGTGGAGAAGCCGGGGGCGGGCGCCGGATCGCTGATCGGCAATGTCATCTGGTTCATCGTCGCGGGCTGGTGGCTGGCGCTCGGGCACCTGCTGACCAGCATTCCACTGTTCCTGTCGATCATCGGGATCCCGTTCGGCTGGGCCAATCTCAAGCTCATCCCGCTGTCGCTGTTCCCGCTGGGCCGGGACATCGTGGAGAGCGACCAGCCGTTCGGCGCCCGCGGAGCGGGCTAGTTCAGCACAGCGGCGCGTCAATCACTTTCCGCGACGATCTTCTTCATGATGCCGACGGCGCGGTTCAGCACCTCGATCTCGTCGTCGTCCAGGCCGGAGAGCTGCTCGGTCATCCACGCCTCGCGGGCGCTGGCCTCGTCGGCGAGCAGCGCCTGCCCCGCGGGCGAGAGCGAGACGATGATCTGCCTGCCGTCGGTGGGGTGCGGCTTCCGCTCGACCAGCCCGAGCTCGGTGAGCGAGGCGATCACCCTGGTCATCGATGGCGGCTGCACCCGCTCCTTGGCGGCGAGCGCGCCCGGCGTCATGGCGCCATCGCGCAGCAGCGTGGCGATCGCGGAGAGCTGGGTCAGCGAGATCTGCGAGTCGGCACGCCTGCCCCGCAGGTGCCGCGTCAGCCGGACCACCGCCAGCGAGAGCTCGCCGGCCAGGGCGCGGACGTCCGTTGGCGTTGTCACAGTGGTGAACGATACGTGACCGGCAGGGGCCCATGCCGAATTCACCGGACGGCTACTGTGGAGGCGTGACGCAGCAGGTACCGGAGATCCCGCCGCGGCTGACCGACCCACGCCCCGTGCTCGCCGTCGGCGGCGCGCTGTGGCTGGTCGCCACGGTCGTGGTCTGGTCCGGCGGGGAGCGCTGGGCCGGGGCGCTGCCGCTCTGCCTGATGGGGCTGCTGGTCGGCGCGCTCGCGCTCGGTATCTACCTGATCCAGCTGCGCGGGGCGCGGCGCGGGGACAAGGGCGCGCAAACCGGTCTGTAGCGCAAGGCGACGCCCGGCCGGGTCGGGCCGCGGCGCGTAGGGTCCGGCCGGAATACCCTCAGCCGACCTCGAATTCGGCGCTCGTGCCGGTGAAGGGCCGGATGGCACCGTCCGCGTCGAGCGCGTCGGCGAAGTGCACGAAGCGGAACCGGCCCGACGTCCCCGCGGGGATGTCCCAGCGGAACCGCGCCACCGATTCCCCGGACGGCCCGCGCCGCCAGTGAAACCGCACCTCCCACTCGCCCTCGTTGGCCGCCCGCCGCCAGGAGCCGTCCACCGCCAGCCGCTGCACCTCGAGGAAGGTGCCGTTGCGGCGCGGGTTGTGCTTGGGGTGCGCGGAGACGAACTCCACCTCGGCCGCGGCCCCGGCCGGATATGCCGGCGCGGGCTGCACCAGCACGTCACCGAAGCCCCGCCCGGCGGGCAGCGGGTCCGGGCCCGCGCCGACCTGGAGGTTGGGCTGGATATTCGAGACGTCGCGCGGGGCAGGCCCGCGCCCGACCGGCTGCCTCGCGGCCAGCGCCCGCGCCAGCCGGTCGAATTCCTGCTGGTAGGCGCAGAGCGTGTAGCGGCCGAAGAGCGTCGAGCCACCCTCGTACTGCTGCGCGTCGTACTCCTCCGGCGTCGCCACGTACTGCGAGTAGGCATTGGCGTAGCCCTGCAGCAGCACCTGCGCCGGGTCGACGCCGAGCGCCGCCGCCACCGTGCGCCGCACCCGCAGCCCGGAGACGATGGTGAACTCCGCGCCCGCCGCCGCCAGGTACAGCTCGCCGAGCCGGACGATCTGCACCGGAAGCACATTCGGCACCCACGGCACCGGCGGCATGAGCCCGAGCGGCGCCGCGATGAGCTTGGGCGCCTGTGCGTCGGCCAGCCAGGCCGGGGTGGGGGTGTCGATGCCGCCGAGCGCGTCGGCGAGCGGGTTGCGCACCCCCTCCGGTACCGGCCCGCCGGGCAGCCCTGGCCCGTCCTCGACGCTGCCCGCGAAGAGCGAGACCCCCACCGCGGCAGGCGCGGTGCGGTGCGGCAGGCCGTCGGGGGTGAAGCGGCCGTCGATGCCGGTGTCGGCGAAATCGACGTAGCAGAGCAGCGAGTCGACGGTGCCGCCGAACGGCGCCGCGGCGGCCAGCGCGCGCTCGGCCGCCGCGTACTGCCGCTCGCCGAGGATCCTGGTGTTGTCGAACTCGTCCTCGGTGGGGCCGGAGCCGGGGCGCAAGTTCAGGTTCGGTGACATGTCCCCGGCATTGGTCTGCGCGAAGGCCGCCACGAAGCCAGGGGCGCCGTCCAGGTAGCGCACGCCGTTGCGGTCGTGCTCGAAGGTGTAGGCGGCGTAGCCCTTGTTGTCCGAGCTGATCAGCCGGTTGCTGTTGGTCATCGAGGTGTTGTGCGTGGCGAACCAGGTGATCACGCCGATCCGCCTGCCGCCGCGCAGCAGCGCGAGCGCGGTGACCGCGGGGTCGATGGCGTCGGGGAACGCGGCGCGGTCGGCGTCCGGGTTGCGCTCGAAGGCGACCCGGGAGCGGTTCACGCTGGCGTCGTGCAGCTCGGCGCGGCCGAATGCCAGTGTGCCGGGCGCGAGGTCGGCGTGCGCGGCGGCGATCGCCTCCACGATGCCGTTCACCTCGGCGTCGTACACCTGCTGCTGGAAGCCGAGGATGGAGAGGTTGTAGGCGTAGTCGTGCGCGGAGCCGCCGCAGGTGGCGTGCGAGTGCGTGGAGGTGAGCACCACGTTCTGCTCGGTGTAGAGATCGCCGAAGCGGCGGGCGAGTTCGGCGAGCACGCCGCGGTGCACGGACTGGAAGATCATGCCGTTCTCGGCCACCACGAAGACCACCCGGCGCCCGCCGTGCGCGAGCGCGAAGGCGCGGGCGCGCGGCCGCAGGTGGATGCCTGCGGTCTGCTGCTCCTGCTGCGAGTAGCCCATCATGCCGCACTCCGCGGCCGGGCCGGTGATGTCGGAGATGCCCGCGCCCACCAGATATCCGCCCGGCTCCGCGCGGGCCGGGGCCGGTCGGGTGAGCGCACCCGCCGCCAGCCCGGCGACGGGCAGCGCCGCCGCACCGTGCAGAACGGTCCTGCGTGCCACCGACATCCACGTCTCCCTTCGCTGCCCTGCGAGGGAACCATACAACTGGACAACCGTCCAGGGGGTGTGGACGGCGCGGTGAAATTGACTGCGACCGTCGCGACAGGTTTGCTTGCGGGCGTGTCCTCCCGATTGAGCGTCGAAGAACGACGGGCCCATCTCATCGAGGCCGCCATCGGTCTCGCCGAGAAGAAGGGCGTGGCGGGAGTGACGACGCGGGATGTCGCCCAGGCCGCCGGGGTCTCGCTCGGGGTGGTGCACTACTGCTTCGAGAACAAGGACGCGCTGATGACCGAGCTGGTCAAGGCGCTCTCCACCGAGCTGCGCGAGTCCATCGACACCAATGCCGCCATCTGGGACGGGGCGGGCACCGGCACCGGCGCGCTGCGCGAACTGGTGCGGGCCGGGCTGGAGCTGCTCTGGCAGAACGTGGAGTCGACGCCGGAGCGGCAGATGCTCAGCTACGAGACCACCACCTACGCGCTGCGCGAGGGCGAGCAGACGCCGGCCAAGCTGATCATCGCCCGCGAGCAGTACACCTTCAACGACGCGACCGTCGGCGCGGTGCTGGAGAACGCCCGCGAGGCCACCGGCACCCGCTGGACCACCCCGGTCGGCTCGCTCAGCCGCTTCACCCTGAACCTGATCGACGGCCTGGTGCTGCGCTGGCTGGTGGACGGCGACAGCGGCGCCGCGCGCACCCAGCTCGACCTGCTGGCCGAGCTGGTGGCGAGCAAGGCGGAGTAGCCGCCTGGGTTTCGGCCGGTCCGGCCAGGAGTTCGGCCGGACGACCGCGAGCCGGTCCGGCCGGGAGTGCCGGGGGCCGGGTGGCCGGGACGCCGGGCGGCGCGGTGCGCGTCAGCGCGGGGCGCGCAGGTGGGTGGCGGCGCCGTCGTGCCACCACGGCACATCGGCCTCGGCTTCGACCGCGCCGGTGAGCCGGACCCGGAGGCCGCCGTCGTGCAGCAGCAGCGGGCCGGGGTGCTCCGGCAGGGCGTAGAGGCCGGGCGCGACGATGGCGAAGGGCTCGCTCTCCCACTCCGTTTCGCGGCCGGGGGTGAGCACCTCGGCGGTCACGGCGGCCGAGGCCAGCGGCAGCTCGAGCAGCGTCGCCAGGGCTTCGGCCTGGGCCGGGTCGCCCGCGACGATGCGGTCGGCGGGGAGCGCGAAGCCGAACCAGGGCAGGTCGAGCACGAGGGCGTCGGCGGGGTCGAGCACCGCGCCGGAGAGTGCGCGCACCCGCTCGGGGAGCTCGATGTCCTCGATATCCAGCGTCTCCGCCGCCACCGCGGCCGCGAGCAGGCGGTGGGTGCGCGCGATCACCGCGGGCTGCGGGGTGCGCTGCGGGTCGGCGAGCGCGGCGAGCAGGGCGCCGGCGAGCTCCGGGGTGAGCGCGGCCGGGTCGGCGAGCAGCGGGCGCAGCGCATCGAGGCGGCCCGCCAGCTCCGGCGGGTCGAAGACATCGATGAGTCCGGCGAAGGCGGGGTCGGCGGGGTGCCGGAGCAGGCCGAGCGGGGTGCCGCGGTAGCTGGCGTGCGTGCGCAGCCACCAGGCGGTGTAGCCGTCGCGGTCGGCGAGCAGCGGGCGGGTGCGCTCGCCGTCGAGCAGCAGGGTGAGCGCGCGCGGCCAGGCGTCGTCGGCCACCAGGTCGAGGTCGCGGACCGCGGCGAGCAGTGGCGGGTCCTCGGCGAGCCCGTCCCACCAGGTCTCCTCGTCGTCCAGGTCGTGGTCGGGACCGGTCGGGTCGGGCTCGGTGATGACGGAGAAGTCCCAGCTCACGCCGACCGCGCGCAGGCCGGTCGCGCCGTACCCCTCGACCACCGCGGTGGCGACGGTGCCGAAGGGGGCGTCCTCGACCAGGACGTCGCGCAGCGGGGCGCCGGGGAGCAGGAGTTCGTCGGCGGGGCGCGGCTCGCCGGTCTCGTCCGGCACCTCGAGCAACCCGATCCAGCGCGGGAGCGGGACGGTGGTGAGCTCGGCCAGCCGGAGCACCGCGTCGACCAGGTCCTCGTCGTCAGGGGCGTCGTCGAGTTCGGCGCGCAGGGCGGGGTCGGTGAGCAGGTCGAGCGCGTCGGCCTGGCGGGCGCCGAGCCGGGTGAGCAGCGGGTGCGCCGCCTCCGGGTGCACCAGCCGGGACCAGTGCACCGGGACGACGACGGTGAGCTCCTCGTCGAGCACGGTGGTGCGCGGGCCGCTCACCAGCCTGCCGTCGGCGAGCGGGACCGCGAGCGCGCCCAGCTCCTCCGCGGTGCGCGGGTCGGTGACGTAGGGCTCCAGCGCGGCGTAGAGCCGGTGCCACCAGCGGGCCGGGCGCTCCAGGCCGGAGCTGTGCTCGGCGATCAGCGCCGGGGTGAGCAGCGGGACGTCGAGCGTGGCGAGGGTGCGGACGGCGGCGGTGTCGGAGAGTTCGGGGATGACGAGGGGGCCCGCGAAACCGGCGAGGAGGTCGGCGAGTTCCGGGGTGAGGTCGGGGAGGACGCGGGCGCGCGCGGGCAGTTGCGCGGGCGCGGCGGGCCGCGCGTCGACCCGATCGGCGCCGGGCTCATCACCGGCGGGCCGGGCGGCACCCTCGGCCTCGCCGGGCCACCCGGCAGCCGTGTCGCTGTCGAGCCGCGGGGCCGCCGCGCCGGCGGACAATGTGGCGGACGAGCCGGTGTGCCGCACGCTGTCGCCGCCGGACTCCGGCAGCGCCTCGGCGGTGCCGGAGCCGGTCCGCGGCACGACAGCAGCCGGCGGCGGGTCGGGGAGGTCCCACGGATCGACCACCCGCGAATCCGTCGGCACCGGCGCGTAGGCGGAGGCCGACCCCGCGCCCGGCTCGGCGAACTCGTCCGGGACGGCGACCACCGGCAACCACGGGTGCGTACGGAGTTCCCGGACGACGGCCGCCCGCAGCACGGCATCCGCCTCGCCGAGCGGGAACCCCGGTGCGGGGACGAGCACCAGCCGGTCCCGGGGCGGCAGCGCGGCCGCGAAATCGGCGTACCCGGCGGCGTACTCGGCGAGCTCGATGCCGGGCAGCAGGCGGCGCCGGTCCGGCTGCATGGGGATATCGGCGATGAGCAGCGCGGGGAGCGAGAGTTCCTCGTCGGAACGGGTGGGTGCCCGCAGCACGTCGGGCGCGGCGGGGTGCGGGCGGCCGTCCCGGAGCGGGACCAGCCAGCGGCCGCGCGCGGTGCGGTACTCCCACCAGCGCTTCGGCTCGGCGCCGCCGGTGATGGTGAGCTCGGTGAGCCCGGCCCCGGCCGGGCGCTCGGCGCGGGTGTAGCGGCTGCCCGCGATCTCCAGCACGGCGAGCGCGGGCAGCTCGAGCAGCAGCTCGGCCGCCTCGGCGGCGAAACCGGCGAGCAGGGCGGCCGGGTCGACATCCGCGCGCAGGGTGAGCACGACCTCGGTGTCGCCGGTGGCGGGAGCGGTGCCGAGCGGCCAGGCCAGCCGCAGCACCGGCACGGGCACCCCGGCCAGCTCGGCGAGCCGATCCGGGGCGGCGGCCGCGGCGGCGGCTCGGGTATCGGCGAGCGAGAAGCGCACGCCGCCGGTGCGCGAGCGCACCTCGATCTCGTCGGCGACCGCGCGCACCGCGGTGAAGCCGACGCCGAACCGGCCGACGCTCTCGTCCGCCTTGTCCGATGCCCGCAGCGCGGTGAGCGCGCGCACGCCGGTGATGTCGAGCGGCGCACCGGTATTCGCGACGTGCAGGGTGCGGCCGTCCAGCCACACCGTGAGCACGCCGCCTGCCCCCGCCTTGGCGGCGGCGTCGGCCGCGTTCTGTGCCAGCTCGGTGAGCAGCCGGTCGCGGTACCCGGCGACCACCAGATCGGCCTCGGAGGCGGCGTCCTCGCGCAGCCGGGTCGGCGAATCCCGCCAGGCGGCGATGACCGCCGCGCGCAGCGCCGCCGTGCCGAACGGGTCGTCCCCGGTCAGCTCCACGGACCCGGCTCGGGCGCCGCCTCCGCCTCGTCCGGCGTCAGCGCGGGCGCCACCGCCGACCCGTCGGCCGCGATCGACTCGCCCTCCGCCACCGGCGCCGAGCCGCCCGCGTCGGCCTCGGCCGCGGAATCCACCGGCGCAGCCGCCTCGGCCGCAACGCCTGGCTCGGCCGCGACGGCGACCGTACCGGCCCCCGGCTCCGCCGCACCGGCCTCCGGCTCCGGGGCAGCGGCGACCGGCGGCGCGATGGTGACCACCTCGACCGCGGCATCGTCATACGCCTCGTACCGCGCCGACCCGCCGCCGGAGGGCAGCTCGGTGTCCGAGTGCGCCCCGCACCCGTACCGGGTGTGCACGACCCGCCCGTCCGCCCCCATGACATTCCCGCAGACCCCGAAGGCGGCCCGCATGGCACCGGCGAGCGGCAGGAAGAACCCGCAGAGCCCGCAGGTGGACGGCGCCGCCCTCGCCATCTCGGCACCCGGCCCGAACTCGCCGAACCAGCGCTCGGCCGCCTCCTCGCGCCCCTCCGGGCTGAGCACCTTCGGACGCCCGAGCCCGATGTCCCGCGCGACCTCGTCGACCGCCGGGTCGCCGTTCAGCACGTACCCGGGCACCAGCCGCGGATCGTTCTCGGTGGGCGGAAGCAGGTCTCCCGGCCCGAGGTCACCGGGGCGCACCCGCTGCTCCCACGGCACGAAGTCCGGCGCGACCAGCGCGTCCGGCCCCGGCAGCAGGGCGGACTCGCTCACCGTCACCCGCTCGTCGCCGGGCGCCGCCGCCACCACGACGGCCCACTGCCAGCCCCGATAGCCGGGGAGGGTGGCCTCGAAGCGGTGCGTCGCCGCGGCCTCGTCCTCGGAACTCACCCCGAGGTGTGCCCCCACGCCGGACGATTCCAGCTCGAGGAGCGCACGTCGAGCCAGCTCGACGGCGTCGGCCAGGAGGGGCCGTACGCCGGCCTCCGTAACAGAAACTGCGCTCACGGCCTACATTTTGCCGCATGGAACCCAACCGGCGTACGTCGGCCGCTCTGCTCGCGCTCGCTCTGCTCGCCATGGCCGCGTGCGGGGGCGCGGGCGAGGACACGCCACGCTGGCGGATCGAGGTGCTCGGCACCCGCCCGCACACCCCCGGCGCCTTCACCCAGGGCCTCGACGTGGCCGGGCCGGTGCTCTACGAGAGCACCGGCAAACCCGGCCAGTCCTGGGTGCGCGCCACCGACCTGGCCACCGGCGCCGAACTGGCGCGGGCCGACCTGCCCGCGCCGCTTTTCGGCGAGGGGATCGCGCGTGTCGACGATTCGGTGTGGCAACTCACCTGGCAGGACGGCATCGCCGTCGAGCGCGACCCCGCCTCCCTGGCCGAGCGCCGCCGGGTGCCCTACGACGGCGAGGGCTGGGGGCTCTGCGCCCGCGCGGGCACGCTGGTCATGAGCAACGGCTCCGACACCCTCACCTTCCGCGACCCCGCCACCTTCGACATCACCGGCAGCACCAGGCTCACCGGCCACAACGAGGCGCGGCTGAACGAACTCGACTGCGCGCCGGACGGTTCGGTGTACGCCAACAACTGGCCGGGCAACGAGATCCTGCGGATCGACCCCGACTCCGGCGCGGTGCTCGCCACCATCGACGGCTCCGGGCTGCTCTCCGCCACCCAGCGCGCGACCGCCGATGTGCTGAACGGCATCGCGCACCTGCCGGGCACCGATCGCTTCCTGGTGACCGGCAAATACTGGCCGACGGTCTTCGAGGTCCGGTTCGTCCCGGAGGGGTGAGCCCGCCGCCGGTGAACACCACCCGCGCGGATGCGCCAGAATTGAGGGCGTGACCACTCCCCGCGAACCTTCCGGTGCCAACCGCGGTCGCTGGGACGGCGACGACGAGACGGACCCGAGGCACCCAGGCTTCGATCGGTACCCCCCGCCGAACGGCGCCCGCGGGCCGCTGCCCCGGCTCGACACCGAGCGGGCGCCGAACCGCCCGCTTCCCCCGGCGCAACCGGCGCCGCGCCAGCGCCCGTTCATCCGCAAGCGCGCCCCGCGCACCGGCCCGCGGGTGGACCACCCAGGCAGCACCCGCCCGAACACCATCCCCTTCGAGACCGAGCCGGAGCAGCAACCGCCCGGCGACGAGCAGCGGCGGGTGCCACGCAAACTCACCGTGACCCGGGTCGCCGCCATGCGCGGCCGCGAGCTCACCGAGCGCGGCATCGCGACCTTCCAGCGCGCCGCCAAGGCGAACGGCGCCGACGAGTCCGGGCTGACCGCGCTCACCTACGCCACCATGGCGAACTTCGCGCTGGACGCGGCGATCGCGGTGGCGCTGGCCAATACCCTCTTCTTCGCCAGCGCCACCGCGGAGAGCAAGACCAATGTGGCGCTCTACCTGCTCATCACCATCGCGCCGTTCGCGGTGATCGCCCCGCTCATCGGCCCGCTGCTCGACCGGCTGCAGCGCGGCCGCAGGCTCGCGCTCGCCACCTCGTTCGCCGCGCGCGCGGTGATCGCGGTGCTGCTCATCCTGGAGTTCGACACCTGGGGGCTCTATCCGCTCGCGCTCTGCATGCTGATCGGCAGCAAGTCGTTCGCGGTGCTGAAGAGCGCGGTGACGCCGCGGGTGCTGCCACCCGAGATCGACCTGGTGCGCACCAATTCCCGGCTCACGGTCTTCGGCCTGGTCGGCGGGACGCTCGGGGCGGGTGCGGTGGCAGCGGGCACCGCGGCGGTCTTCGGCTCCAACGGCGCGCTGGTGCTGGCCACGCTGATCGCCGTCGCCGGGGTCGTCCTGAGCCTGCGGATCCCCTCCTGGGTGGAGGTCACCGAGGGCGAGGTGCCCGCGACGCTCGGCTACCACGGCGCCGACGCCACCACCGAGGTGCTCGCGCCGGACGCCGCCGCCACCGTGCCCGCGCGCAAGCGCAGGCAGCCGCTCGGCCGCTCGGTGGTCACCGGGCTCTGGGGCAACAGCGGCATCCGGGTGCTCACCGGGTTCCTCACCTTCTACGTGGCCTTCGTGGCGAAGGGCAGCGGCGAGAGCCCGGTGCGGCAGGCGGCCATGCTCGGCGCCGTCGGCGCGGCCGCCGCGATCGGCAACTTCGCGGGCAATGCCACCGGCGCCAGGATTCCGCTCGGCAGGCCCGCACTGATCGTCGTCTACTGCGCCACCGGCTGCACGGTGGTGGCGGTGCTCGCCCTGGTACTGAACAACCTGCTCGGCGCGGTGATCGCCGCGCTGGTGGCCTCCGCGGCCAGCGCGCTGGCCAAGGTATCGCTGGACGCGGCTATCCAGGACGACCTGCCGCCGGAGTCCATCGCCTCCGGTTTCGGCAGGTCGGAGACTGTGCTCCAGCTGAGCTGGGTGATCGGCGGGGCGGGCGGTGTGCTGCTGCCGACCGACTGGTGGAAGGGTTTCGCGGTGGTGTCCGGTGTGCTCATGCTCGGGCTGATCCAGACCGTGCTCAGCCACCGCGGCCACTCGCTGCTGCCCGGGCTCGGCGGCAACCGGCCACAGCACGCCGAGCAGGAAGTGCCGCACGCCACCAGGGCCGACCCGAGCCCGCCACCCACTCGCTGAGGAGAGCCCCGCTGGTGAACGCCAGAACCCGTACCGTCGTCGCGATCTCCGCCGTCGTCCTGCTCGTTGCGGTCGCCGCCTACGCGGGCGTGCTCGCCCTGCTGATCCGGGACGCCCCGCGCAAGGATCCGGCGGTCACCGCGTACGCGCACGGCCGCACCGTGACCGTCGAGCCGTTCCTCTACTGCTCGGTGACCATGGCGGACTGCCGCTACGGCGAGACCGTCGACCTCGAGGTGCCGCCCGGCTACCCGCTGCAGCTCTCGCTGCCGCCGCAGATCGCCGAGGCGCCCTGGCTGGCCCAGCTCATCTACGAGCGCCCGGACGGCGAGCAGGTGGACCGGCTGGTCGCGCACGACGACTTCGGGAAGGACGTGCTCGCGGTGACGCTGGACTCCCGGCCGGAGCCGAACCTGCGGCTGGTCGGCGTCGAGCTCCAGCTGCCGATCCTGGCCAGGGACGAAACCGGCCGGGAGTTCTACGTGCCGCACGCCGCCTGGTCGATCAATACCGCGCCGGACGAGCGCGGGCAGCCCGCGGAGTGAGGCCGGGTCAGTGGTCGAGCTCGCGGGCGACCGCGCGCACCACCTCGGAGATCCGCTGCGCGGTCTTGCGATCCGGGTAGCGGCCCTTGCGCAGGTCCGGCTGCACCGTCGCCTCCAGCAGCGTGATCATGTCCTCGACCATGCCGTGCAGCTCGTCCGGGGTGTGCCTGCGGGCGACCGGCTCGCGCCGCTCGCTCCGGCCCGCGCGCTCCTGGCCCTGCCGCACCGATGGCGGCGCCTCCAGCAACTTGAGGCTGAGCGCCTGCGGGCCGCGGCGGCCCGCGGCCATGCCGAACTCGACGCGCTGGCCGGGCTTGAGCCCCTCGATACCGTCGGGCAGCGCGGACGAGCGGACGTAGACGTCCTCACCCTCGTCCTGCGAAAGGAAGCCGAAGCCCTTTTCGACGTCGTACCACTTCACCCGGCCGGTCGGCACTGTGCTCACCCGTTCATGTTCGGAGATACCGGGGGACGCCCCGGTGCGAAAAATACGCGCCCCACACCCGTGGGACGCGACCGTTCCGCCAAGTCTACCCCGGTGCGGGTGCCCCCAGCACGCGAGTTCTACCGTCGACGGCGTGACCTCCCCTTCCAGCCCGCGCAGGCCGGGCGATCGGCTGCTGCACGTCGCGCTCGGGCTCTTCGGCGTCGGGCTGCTGGCGATCATCGCCATCTTCCTCACCCCGATTCTCAGCGACGCGGAGCCGGGGCTGCCGCTGTACCTGCTCGCCATGCTGGCGCCGCTCGGCTTCCTGCTGGCGCTCGTCTACGCGCTCCGCTCCGGGCGGCGGGCGCGTTAACCGGCGCGGCCCGTTTTCGTTACCCGCCAAGCATTGTGATCCTCATCACATAACGAGCCGATAACGGGCCGGTGACGATCGGAAGCCGCTCCCTATTACCGCCGATCACCTGGGCGGACGGCGGAGCACCGGCGCGATGCGGGTTCGAGACCCCCGGACGCGCGGCGGTTACCAAATAGTGATTTTTCTCCGGATCCGTCGTACCGTTTGTCGCGCAGCCGGAAGACATTCCGGCAGTGCCGGACCCGCCGCACCGAGCTTCGCCCCGCGGGAACGGAACAAGCCGACCCAAGCTCAGGGGCGAAGTTCGCAGGTGATCGGGCCGACGAACGCACGCGGTTCGCCTGGCACCGGCCCCCAGGTGCGGACGAGAGGAAGACACCGGACATGAGTGGACGCCATCGCAAGCCGACCTCCACGGGACGCACCGTTGCCAAGGTTGCCCTGACCAGCGCCGTCATCGGCAGCGCGGGTGTGTCCCTCGCTGGCAACGCCGCCGCCGCGCCGGATTCCGACTGGGATCGCCTGGCCGCGTGTGAGGCCGGCGGCAACTGGGGCATCAACACCGGCAACGGCTTCCAGGGCGGGCTGCAGTTCTCCCCGAGCACCTGGAAGGCGCACGGAGGCGGCGAGTACGCCGCGTCCGCGCACAATGCCTCGCGCGAAGAGCAGATCGTGGTGGCCGAGCGGGTGCTCGCCTCCCAGGGCTGGGGCGCCTGGCCGTCCTGCTCGGCCAAGCTCGGCCTGAGCAGCGCGCCGACCCAGCGTTCGGCCCCGGCGGAGACGGCCCCGAGCTGGGCCCCGCAGGACGCGCCGCAGCAGCAGGCGCAGGCCGACCCGAACCAGGAGATCTACACCGCCGTCGAGCGGGCGGTCGCCGTGGTGCAGGCGCAGGGCGTGCACATCCCGCAGCAGGCGCTGGATCTCTTCAACGCCGCGAAGGCGCAGAACGCCCAGCTCGACCCGGCGCTGGTCGGCTTCTACGAGGCGAACAAGGGCATGCTGCCCTCCTGAGCCGCGAACGATCACGGGCCCCGCATCCTCGAGATGCGGGGCCCGTGATCGTTCGGGCGCCGGATTCGCGGCAGCCGGACCGGATTCAGCGATTGACCACCGTGTGCGGGTGCACGTAGGGCAGGTCCTCGACGGGGAGCGGGAACTCGGTGTCCTCACCGAACGGCGAAAGGTTGCCGGAACGGGCCGAGGAGAGTTCGGTCACGGCGTGCTCGCCGTCGGCGACCTTGGGCCAGCCGTTGTCGACATACGGTTTCTTCGATTTGTTCACCACGCGTCCCATTCTGGCAGATTCCCGGCGACCGCGGAGTGGGGACACCTCTCCGCCGCACCCGTAGTCTGAATCGGATGTCCACGATCGACTCGCTCACCGGCTGGCTCAGTGCCTCCGACGATGCTTCGCTGGTGGGGCTGCTGGAGCTGCGCCCGGACCTGGCCGTGCCGCTGCCGTCCTCCATGACGGTGCTCGCCGCCAGAGTGCAGCAGCGCGCCTCGGTGCTGCGCGCCACCGAGGAGCTGAACACCCTCGAGTTCGCGATCGTCGAGGTGCTGGCCAGGCACGGCACCGAGCGCCCGCCCGGCGACCGCACCCCGCTCACCCGCGGCGCCCTGCGGGAGCGGCTGCGCGACCGGGTCGGCGCCGCCGCGCTGGACGCCGCGCTCGCCCGGCTCATCGACCGCGCCCTGGTCTGGGACGACGGCGAGGAGCTGCACCTGGTGCCCGCCACCGCCGACGGGCTGCCCTGGCCCATCGGCAGCGCGACCGAGATCCCGGACGAGCTCACCGAGCCCGAGGTCACCGCGGCGCTGGCCCGGCTCGGCGAGGCGGAGCGCGCCCTGCTGGAGAAGCTCGCCACCACCGGCCCGCGCGGGCGCACCAGGGACGCGGGCCCCGGCGCCGACCCGGCCCGCCCGGTCCCCCGGCTGCTCGCGGCCGGGCTGCTGCACCGGGTGGACGACGAGACCGTCGAGATCCCGCTCACCGTCGGCCAGTTGCTCCGCAACGAGGCGGTTACCCGGCCGCACGTCCTGGTCCAGCCGGAGCCTGCCCGCACCCAGTACACCCTGGCCGAGGCCAATGCCGCCGCCGCGGGCGAGGCCGGCGAGTTCCTGCGGCACGCCGCCGCCGTGCTCGCCGCGCTCGGCGCGATGCCTGCCCCCGCGCTGCGGGCGGGCGGGCTCGGGGTGCGCGAGCTGCGCCGGGTGTGCAAGCAGGCCGGGGTGGACGAGCCGCGGGCCGGGCTGCTGGTGGAGGTGCTCGCCGCGGCCAGGCTGCTGGAGAAGGGGCTGCCCGACCCGGCGCCCGACCTGGACGCCACCGACGACTTCTGGGCTCCGACCCCGCAGGCCGACGGCTGGGGCGAGGCGCCGCCCGCCCGGCGCTGGGCCGTGCTGGCCAGGGCCTGGCTGCAGCTGGACCGGATGCCGTGGCTGATCGGCAGCCGGGACGCCGCGGACAAGCCGCTGCCCGCGCTCGCGCTGGAGCTGCGCAGCCCGCACGCGGTGCGCGACCGGCGGGCCATCCTCGGGCTGCTCGCCGAATTCCCGCCCGGCACCGCGATTCCGGCCGCCGACATCTCCCGCATCCTGGCCTGGCGGGAGCCGCGGCGGCGCAGGCAGTACCGCCCGGAGGCGGTCGCCCGCACGCTGGCGGAGGCCACCGCGCTCGGCGTCATCGGCCGGGGTGCGCTCACCTCGGCGGGCCGTGCGCTGCTGCACGGCAGCGCCGATGGCGACGCCGAGGCGGAGATGGCGGCCGCGCTGCCGGAGCCGGTGGACCACGTGCTGGTGCAGGCCGACCTGACGGTGGTCGCGCCCGGCCCGCTGCTGCCCGAGCTGGAGCAGCGCATCGCGCTCACCGCGGATGTGGAGTCGGCGGGCGCCGCCACCGTGTACCGGGTCGGCGAGGCGTCGGTGCGGCGCGCGCTGGACGCCGGGCTGACCGCGGCCGAGCTGCACGCGCTCTTCGGCACGCACTCGCGCACCCCGGTGCCGCAGGCGCTCACCTACCTCATCGACGATGTCGCGCGCAGGCACGGCAGGCTACGGGCGGGGATCGCGCAGTCCTTCCTGCGCAGCGACGATCCGGCGCTGCTCGCCCAGGTATTGGCCGCGCCGGTGGCGGCCGAGCTGGCGCTGCGCGGCATCGCGCCGACCGTGGCCATCGCGCAGGCCCCGCTCGGCGAGGTGGTGGAGCGGCTGCGGGCGGCGGGCTTCGCCCCCGCGGGCGAGGATTCCGCGGGCGCCGTGCTCGACCTGCGCCCGCGCGGCGCGCGCATCCCGGCGCGCAGCACCGTCCGGCAGGCCTACCGCCCGACCCCGCCGAGCACCGCGCAGCTGGAACAGCTGGTGGCCGAGCTCAGGGCCGGGGAGCGCGCGGCGGGGGCCAGGTCGGGGCGCTCGGTGCGCACCGACGGCACCAGGACGAGTACCGCCGCCACCCTCGCGCTGCTGCAGCTGGCCGCGCGAGTGCGGCGTTCGGTGAATATCGGCTATGTCGACGCCGCCGGCGTCGCCACCCAGCGGGTGGTGGAGCCGCTGAAGGTCGGCAACGGTCAGCTCGACGCGCTGGACCCGGTGACCGGCGCGGTCCGGCAGTTCACGCTGCACCGGATCGCGTCGGTGGCACTCCTGGAGTAGCGAAGAAGACGGCGAGCTACGCCGTTGGCGAGCCGAGGCAGAAGGTCACCTTCGGCTCGTCGACGGTGATGAACTTGTCGGCGTCCTCGCCGCACAGCAACTCGTCGACCTGGCCGTCGATCCGCTTCACCACCTTGAAGGTGGCCTCGGTGGCGGCACAGTCGGCGTACTTGTACCCGGTGAGCATGCTGTCCTCGTAGCAGCTGCCCTCCTTGAAGTTCGGCGCGAGGCACAGGAAGGCCGTGGTGCTGTCGCCGAGCGTCTCCTCGTAGGAGGTGTAGTCGGCCGCGCACTCGGTCTTGGTGTCGTAGGTCTGCACGACCTGGTAGACGGCCTTCTCCGAGGAGCAGTCGATCGGCTCCGTCTTGGAGTCGACGGCCGAGCCCTCGATCACGTTGATGCAGTCGCCGGCCTTCGCCTTGGCGGTGTCGGACTTACCCGCGTCCTCGATGAACGAACAACCGACCACGGCAACCACGGCCGCGGCCGCCGATACGAGGGCGAGCGCGGCACGTGCCGACCGCCTCGTCGCAGGGAACTTCACGGATTGGACCTCTCTCACCGAATGTTCGCGCTGATCGCGAACTCGGAGAGACTATCGTCAGGGCCGGAGACGCGCATTAACGACATCTCCGGCCGATATCGAACGTGGGTGCGGAGGTCAGACCAGGGCCCAGAGCACCAGCGCGGTACTGCGGAGAATGTTCGGGAGGAGCTGCCCGAGCAGCATCAGGGACGAGTAAGGGGTTTCCACAGGGCATACCTTCCGCAGAGCTCAGGTCGAGCGGTCGAGCAATTCGTGAATCGTGTCGAGCCGGGAAATCCGGTCGTTACGCTCGAGAAGTATGAGCCTCAGCGACGTCGCCGTCGAGCTGTACGGTCTCGCCCCCGGCGAATTCGTGGCAGCCAGGGCCGAGCGGGTGGCCACCGCGAAGGCGGCGGGCGAGCGGGAGCTGGCCGCCGCGATCGGCGCGCTGCGCAGGCCGACGGTGGCCGCGTGGGCGGTGAATCTGCTGGCGCGCTCGGCATCGGAAGAGGTCGGCGCATTGCTCGCGCTCGGAGATGCGCTGCGCACGGCCCAGCGCGAGCTCTCCGGACCGCGGCTGCGCGCGCTCACCGCGCAGCGCGGGCAGGTGGTGAATGCCCTGGCCAAGCGGGCCGCCGAGCTCGCCGCCGAGCAGGGCAGACCGGTCGGCGATGCGGTGCTCCGGGAGGTCGGCAACTCCCTGACGGCGGCACTGGCCGATCCGGAGGTGGCGGAAAAAGTCCGCCTCGGCACCCTCGCCAGTGCCACCAGCTACGACGGCTTCGGCCCCGCGGGGCCGGAGCTCGCCGTCGTCGCCGCCCCGAAACCGCCCGCCCCGGCGAAGAAGGCCCCGCAGCGCGATTCCGCGAAGCAGCGGCGGGCGGAGGCGGCCGCCGAACGCCGCCGCGAGATCGAGCGCCGGATCGCCGCGGCCGAGGCGGAGCTCGGCACCGCGGAATCCGAGCGCGATTCGGCCGAAAAAGCCGCGACGGCGGCGGCGGAAACGCTGCGCGACAATGCCGCCCGCATCGAGGAGCTGCGCGCGGAGCTCGCCGCCGCCGAGGAGCGGCACCGCTTCGCCCGCACCGCGGAGCGGGCGGCGCGGGAAACCCTGCGCGCGGCCGAGACCGAAACCGAGCGGGCCCGCCGCCGGGTGGAGACGGCGCGGCGCGCGCTGCCCGGCCAGGACCGGCCCTAGCCGCGCAGGCTGCCCGGGAAGAGGTATTCGTCCGGCGGCGGGGTCTCGCCGCCGAGCCAGGCGTCGAAGAAGCCGTCCAGCGGGACCGGGGTGCGGCGCTGCACGAACGACCGCCAGTCCGCCATGGCGGCATTGCCCCCCGCGTACTCCGCCTGGAAGTCGCGCAGCGCGGCGAAGAAGACCTCGTCGCCGACGGTGCGCCGCAGGGCGTGCAGGAACAGCGGCCCGCGGTAGTAGACCGAGGTGAACTCGGCACCGGCGCCGGGGTTTCCGAGCGGGATCTGCCAGAAGCGCGGCACGTCCCTGAACCGCCGCACGGTGTCGCGGTACTCGGCGTCCACGTCGGCGCCGTCGACGCGCTCCGGCCACAGGTAGTCGGCGGTGTAGGAGGCGAAGCACTCGTTCAGGCAGATATCGGCCCAGGAGCGGATCGAGACCGAATCGCCCCACCACTGGTGCGCGATCTCGTGCACCACGGTGTTCAGGTCGACCCACTCGGCGTAGGTCGGCCTGGTCTGGGTCTCCAGCGAGAAGGGCAGCTCGGTGTCGAGGTAGATGCCGCCGGCCGCCTCGAACGGGTAGGGGCCGAAGAGATCGGCGGAGAAGCCGAGGATCTCCGGGAGCCGCTGCTCCAGCTCCCGGTGCCGCACCGCGCCGGGGGCGAAGCCGCTCAGGATCGGGGTGCCGTCGGCGGCGGTCTGCTCCAGGAATTCGAAGCGGTCGACGGCGACGGTGGTCAGGTAGCCGATGGTGGGGTGGCGATTCTCCCAGTCCACGTGGCGCTGCCCGGCGATCACCTCGTCCCTGGTGCGCACGCCGTTGCCCATCACCTGCCATTCGGCCGGGACGGTGGCGCGCAGGGTGAAGGTGGCCTTGTCCAGCGGGGTGTCGTTGAGCGGGTACCAGGTGCGCGCCGAGTGCGGCTCGCCCGCGGCGAAGGCGCCGCCGGAGGGGGCGAAGGTCCAGCCCTCGCCCCCGGTGTCCGGCATGGGGCCGCCGTAGTCGACGATCACCCGGAAGGGCAGCCCGGGCAGCAGCGGGAGCAGCGGGGTGATCACCAGCTCCTGCTCGTCCTGGCTCCGGAAGGCGGCGGGCAGGCCGTTCACCGTCACCATGCGTACCGGCGGGCCGGTGTAGTCCAGGTGGAAGGCGCGCAGCGGCTGGGTGGCGGTGGCGTCGATGGTGGTGGTGCCGTCCAGGACGCGGCTCGGCGGGTCGTAGCCGATCCGCACGTCGTAGTGCGCCGCGTCGTAGCCGCCGTTGCCGTCCAGCGGGTAGTACGGGTCGCCGAGGCCGGGCGCGCCCGCGAAGGGGTCCGGCTGCGCGGCCGCCGGACCGGCCGTGACCAGCGCACACAGCGCCACCAGTAGCAGTGCCGCGCCCGTCGACCGCATACCCCTCCTCCGCCCGCCGTGATGTCGCCGAGCCTACGCGGTTCAGCGCGCGGGCCGACCAGGACCAGCGCCACCTGCGCGCCGCCGGGCTGCGGCGGCGGGCGATTTCCGGGTCAGGCGCCGAGCTCGTCCGGCAGCTGCTGCGGGTCGAGGAGCAGCCGCTTGAAGGTGCTGCTTCGCACCTTGGCCGCGAGGTCCAGATTGTCCGTGAGCAGCCGCCACTCGGCCTCGCCGATGGCGTCGCGGGCGCGCTCGAGCACGGCCTCGTCGCCGGTGCCCCAGGCGATCGGCATGACGCTCACGATGGACCAGCGCTGCCCCACCTGACGCGGCGCGCCGTCGGTGCGCACCGCGATGGCCGGAACCCGCTCGCCCTCGGCGGCCCGGTGCCCTGGTAGCGCCCGCACCCTACGGGTGACCAGGGCGTAGCGCGGGCCCGGCGCGTCCGGCCCGGCGACGTTCACCAGCGCCAGCAACACCAGCCCCGACTTCACCGTCGCAGAGACCACGGCGGGCACCAGCTCGCCCTCGTACAGCCGGTCCACGGTGCCGAGCCGCGCACTCCACAGCACCACCCACAGCGCGACCACGAAACCGAGCGCGAACGCCACCGCGAGCAGGTACGACCAGGGGTGGTTCAGCCACACCAGCCAGGCCGTGGCGGCACCGGCGAGCACGGCGGCGATCGCGGCGAGCAGGCGCCGCCTGCGTAGCTCGGCGACGACTTCGTTCACCGCGTGCGCGTGCCGGTGGTCAACCGCGAATTCGAAGCGTCGCACGTCTCATTCCTAGCACAGCTATCGGAGGACGTGCCTCCACTTATTGGCCCTGGTCACCGATCGCCGGGCCGAGCAGGTCGTCCGCGTCGGTGATGCGGTAGGCATACCCCTGTTCGGCCAGGAAACGCTGGCGGTGCGCGGCGTACTCGGCGTCGAGCGTGTCGCGCGCGACCACCGAGTAGAAGTGCGCCTGGCCGCCGTCCCGCTTGGGCCGCAGCAGCCTGCCGAGCCGCTGCGCCTCCTCCTGCCTGGAGCCGAAGGTGCCCGAGACCTGCACCGCCACCGAGGCTTCCGGCAGATCGATGGAGAAGTTGGCGACCTTGCTCACCACCAGCACCGGGATCTCGCCGCGCCGGAACGCGTCGAAGAGCGCCTCCCGCTCCTTGGTCTTGGTGGCGCCCTGGATGACCGGCGCGTCCAGCTCCGCGCCGAGCTCGTCCAGCTGGTCCAGGTAGGCCCCGATCACCAGGCACTGGGATTCGGCGTGCTTGGCCAGGATCGAGCGCACCACCGCGACCTTCGTGCGCGCGGTCGAGCAGAGCTTGTAGCGCTCCTCCGGCTCGGCCACCGCGTAGGCCATGCGCTCGGCGTCGGTGAGCGTCACCCGCACCTCGACGCAGTCCGCGGGCGCGATCCAGCCCTGCGCCTCGATGTCCTTCCACGGCGCGTCGTAGCGCTTCGGGCCGATCAGCGAGAAGACGTCGCCCTCGCGGCCGTCCTCGCGCACCAAGGTCGCGGTCAGCCCGAGCCTGCGCCGGGACTGCAGGTCGGCGGTCATCCGGAAGACCGGCGCGGGCAGCAGGTGCACCTCGTCGTAGATCACCAGCCCCCAGTCCCTGCTGTCGAAGAGTTCCAGGTGCCGGTACTCGCCCCTGCTGCGCCGGGTGATCACCTGGTACGTCGCGATGGTGACCGGGCGGATCTCCTTGCGCTCCCCCGAGTACTCGCCGATCTCGTCCTCGGTGAGGCTGGTGCGCGCCAGCAGCTCGCGGCGCCACTGCCTGCCCGCCACGGTATTGGTGACCAGGATCAGCGTCGTCGCCTTCGCCCGCGCCATGGCCGCCGCGCCCACCATGGTCTTGCCCGCGCCGCAGGGCAGCACCACCACGCCGGAGCCGCCCGCCCAGAACGAGTCGGCCGCCATCTCCTGGTAGTCGCGCAGGTGCCAGGAGTTGGTGGCGGTGTCCAGCTCGATCGGGTGCGCCTCGCCGTCCACGTACCCGGCCAGGTCCTCCGCGGGCCAGCCGATCTTCAGCAGCATCTGCTTGATCCGCCCGCGCTCGGACGGGTGCACCTGCACGGTGTCGTCATCGATCCTGGTGCCGAGCATCGGCGCCAGCTTCTTGTGCCGCAGCACCTCCTCCAGCACCGCGCGATCCCTGCTCAGCAGGGTCAGCCCGTGCGCCGGGTGCTTCACCAGCTGCAACCGCCCGTACCTGGCCATGGTGTCGACGATGTCCACCAGCAGCGGCTGCGGCACCGCGTACCGGGAGAACCGCACCAGCGCGTCCACCACCTGCTCGGCATCGTGCCCCGCCGCCCGCGCGTTCCACAGCGCCAGCGGGGTGATGCGGTAGGTGTGCACGTGCTCCGGCGCGCGCTCCAGCTCCGCGAACGGCGCGATCGCCATCCGCGCGGCGTCGGCCGACTCGTGGTCGACCTCGAGCAGCAGCGTCTTGTCGCTCTGCACAATCAGCGGACCGTCGGTCACAGCCCCTCCTTGCCCATTGGTTGCCCCCATTGTCCCAGCAACTCCGCGGTGCGCTTCGTGGCGGTATCGTCACAGCGGCAGATGCCCGAGGGGGGAAATCATGGGTGATCCCGATCTGAAGGTCGAGGAGACGCGCGCGCTCATCGCCAAGGTCAGGCAGCACGCGGATGCGACCGCGACGGTGATCCCGCTGGCGCGCGGGCTGGTCGCGGTCGAGACCATGCGGGAGTCACAGATCGCCGACGTCACCGATCAGCTCGCGCCCGCGTTGGACGAGGTGGTGAACTACCACGTCACGCGGCTCCGTGACTTCGCTGATCGGACCGAGCAGGCGGTCGCGGCCTTCGTCCGGCAGGAGGACGCGTCGGCGGCCGAGTTGCGGCAGGCGCGGCCGCGATGAGTGGTGGCAGTTACACGACGCCGATCACGGTTCCGCTGGTCCTGTCCTGGAATCCGAGCACGACCATCGCCATGGCGCGAGCCTTCGCGGACGCGGCGGACAAGCTCGACGAGGAGACGCAGCAATCGGCGTCGGCGGTCGACTCCTCGTACGACTACTTCAAGGGCGACACGGCCGAGGCCGTACGCACCCGCTCCGCGCAGGATCGTGACCACGCCCGGCGCACCGCGCAGGTCTTCACCGAGATCCAGCAGCAGATATTCACTCAGCTGGCGGAGATGTCCGGGTTCATCGAGACGCTGCGCACGGTGAAGGCGGAGGCGGAGGCGTCGAACTTCGACTTCTTCGTCTGGGACGACGGCGCAGTCGACTCCCGTATGTCGAATACCGAGGTCCTCCTGAAGTTCGGCGCGACCGGGCTGGCCGAAAAGGAGGCCTACGAACTGTTCCTGACCGGCCGAATCAGAACTGCGCTCACCGCGATCCAGCAGATCGACCTGGAGGGCGCCGAGAAGATCAAGCGGGAGCTGGAGAATCTGCCGGCGGAGGTCAGCTCCGGGGTGACCCGGATGCCGAGCGACCCGGAGCTCGCGGACATTCTGCGGCGATTCCAGACCGCCCCTTCGGACGGTCCGGCGACGCTCTGGCCCTCCGGCGTAATGCTGGAGCGAATTCGCGCCCTCAACCCGGATTTCCAACCCATCTTGATGACACCCGACGAGATCGCGCTGCTCTCCTCCCGCCTCGGCGCCTCCGGCCCGCTCGCGGTTCGCGATATCTCCGACTTCTTCGAGATCAAAGCCGAGGCCGAGTCGACGGCCCGGGAGGTGCTCCCCGAGCACGGACAGTCCGATGGTCACGGCGACGCTTTCCGGCACATGTACTGGAACGCCCTGATGACCCAGCGCTACGGCGAGGACTGGACCCAGCGCTATGCCACCGCGCACGAAGAACTCGGTGCCGCGGCACCCACCCGCGAGGCCATGGATCTCTACAACAATTCGATCGGGAGGCAGATCGCGCTCGACAACCCCGACGCGACGCCCGACCAGCTCCAGGGTTTGATCACGGATCGGATCCGAGCAGGCGACGCCATCGTGCTCGACGACACCGGCCAGATCGAGTGGAGCGACAGGGTCGCGCTCGACCGGACCGGCGCCGCTCCCCGGCTCGATATCCCCCTTCCCGAAGGAAGCAACGGATGAACCCGCGACTCCCGCTCCTGCTCGTCGCCGTCATCGCGACGGCGGCGGCAACGTCCTGTTCCAGCCCGCCCGCCGCCAACGAAGCCAGCTGCGACACAGGCACCTTCGACCTCCGAGCGACAGGAAGCTCGCTGGGCGACAACGCCGCACTGCGCAGGGCCGTCGAGACGACGGCGAAGGCGCCCGGCACGCACTCGCTGCGCGAGCTGACCACAACGGCGGGCTGGGCCGCGGGCGGCTGGGATCGCATGGCCGTCGTGACCTCGGCCACCGCGCTGCCCGCGATGAACCAGGCCATCGGGCTCCCGGCGGAGTACTGCTGGCAGGGGCTGCGCCCGGTCGGTTCGGATACCGGCGTCGACACCTACTACGTGTTCCTGCGCGGCACCGAGCCCCGGCAGGCGGTATCCCCCACGCCGAGCGCGGAGCTGTTCCGCGGCCTGGACGGCGGCGCCGTGGTCGACGCCGAAGCCCGATTCGCCGGGGAGCAGAACCCCGACAACCCGACCAAGGTCTTTCTGCGCCCGGCCTGAGACCCGTCCAGCGGTCGCCCACTGGCCCGCGACAACACCGTGCGCCCGCGCCACGATCGAGACATGGTGACGACGACGGCGGCGGCCGGGGTGGCGCTGGCGGCACTCGGTATGGTGCTCACCCCCGGCCCGAACATGATGTACCTGGTGTCCAGGACGGTGGCGCAGGGGCGGGTGGCCGGGCTGATCTCGCTGGGCGGGGTGGCGGCCGGGTTCGGGGTGTACCTGGCGGCGGCGACGGCGGGGATCACGGCGGTGTTCGCGGTGGTCCCGGGGCTGTACCTGGGGATCAAGGTGGCGGGGGCGCTGTACCTGCTGTGGCTGGCGTGGCAGGCGGTGCGGCCGGGCGGGGCCTCGGTGTTCGCGCCGAGCGCGCTGCCCGCCGACCCGGCGCGCCGCCTCTTCACCATGGGGCTGCTGACCAACCTGCTGAACCCCAAGATCGCCATCATGTACATGGCGCTGATCCCGCAGTTCGTGGAGCCCGGCGCGGGGCGGGTGTGGGCGCAGAGCCTGACACTCGGCGCGGTGCAGATCGGGGTGGCGCTCACGGTGAACGGGCTGATCGTGCTGGGCGCGGGCGGGATCGCCGCGTTCCTGGCCGGACGGCCGCTCTGGCTGCGCGCACAGCGCTGGGTCATGGGAACGATGCTCGGCGCGATCGCGGTGCTGCTCGCCACCGACCGCGCCAAACCCGTCCCCGCCTAGCCCACGCGGTAGGTGAGCACGGCGAACTGCTCGATCTGCCGCACCCCGGTGAGCGTGAGCCGGTCGCTGAGCAGCCGCCGCGGCAGCAGCGGCGCGCCCCCGCCGAGCGTGACCGGCGCGACCGCAGCCACCACCTCGTCCAGCAGCCCGGCATCGGCGAACTGCCCGGCGAGGTCGCCGCCGCCGATCACCCAGATATCCCGCCCTCCGGCGGCCGCCACCATCTCGGCGTGCACGGCGCGCACGTCATCGGCGACGAAGTGCAGGGTCGCGCCGGGGAGCCCCGGCAGGTCGCGGTGCGTGAAGATCCAGCACGGCCGCTTGCCGTAGACCTGCTCCCACTGCCCCGGCTCGTCGTGCGCGAGCATCCACTCGTAGGTGGTTGCCCCCATGCACATGGCACCGGTCTTCCCGATCAGCTCGGCGGTGTCCGCCTCCGCGGTGCTCGCGCCGGGGACCGCGAAGAGCCACTCCAGGCTGTTCTCCGGGTCGGCGATATAGCCGTCGAGGCTGGTGGCGGTGTAGAACCTGGTCGTCGTCATGCGACGAGCCTCCCGCAGAACCCTGACAGGGAGCGTCAGCGTTTCCCGACGCCCGCGCGCAGCCGCCGGACCCCCTCGTCCAGCGTCTCGTCCCGTTTGCAGAAGGTGAACCGGACGAGGTGGTTCCAGGTTGCGGTGTCGTCGGCGAAGACGCTTACCGGCACCGCGGCGACGCCGAGCTTCGCGGGCAGCTCGCGGCAGAAGGCGAGGCCGTCCGCGGTGCCGAACGGGGTGACGTCGGCGCAGACGAAATACCCTCCGGCACTCCGCTTCACGGCGAACCCGGTGTCGGCGAGCGCCGCGGCGAGCCGGGTCCTGCGAGCCGCCAACGTGGCGTTCAGCTCGACCGCCCAGCCGCGCTCGTGCTCCAGCGCGTGCGCCACCGCGGGCTGGAACGGGCCGCCGCCGACGAAGGTGAGGAACTGCTTGGCCGCGAGCACGCCGTCGATGAGCCGCCGCGGGCCGAGCGCCCAGCCGATCTTCCAGCCGGTGACGCTGAAGGTCTTGGCCGCGCTGGAGACCACGACGGTGCGCTCGGCCATGCCGGGTAGCGAGGCCACGCTGACGTGCTCGCCCCCGTCGTACACCAGGTGCTCGTACACCTCGTCGGCGAGGACGAGCAGGTCGTGCTCGCGGGCGAGCTCGGCGATCACCGCGAGGTCGGCGCGGCTGAGCACCGCGCCGGTGGGGTTGTGCGGCGAGTTCACCACCAGCATCCGGGTGGCCGGGGTGACCGCCCGGCGCAGACTGTCCAGGTCGAGCGCGAAGCCGTCACCGTCGGGAATCAGCCTGGCGGTGCGGCGATGCGCCCCCGCCAGCGCGACCGCGGCGGCGTAGGAGTCGTAGTACGGCTCGATGAGCACCACCTCGCTGCCCGGCTCGACCAGCCCGAGCAGCGCCGCGGCGATCGCCTCGGTGGCGCCGACGGTCACCAGGATCTCGGTCTCCGGGTCGTACTCGGCGCCGGTGCGGCTCGCCCGCTCGGCGGCGATCGCCCGGCGCAGCGCGGGCACCCCGCGGCCGGGCGGGTACTGGTTGAACCCGCCCGCGATCGCCTCCCGCGCCACCGCGAGCATGCCCGCCGGGCCGTCGCTGTCCGGGAAGCCCTGCCCCAGGTTGACCGCGTCGTGCCGGACGGCCAGCTCGGTCATCTCGGCGAAGATCGTGGCCGCGAACGGGCGGAGGCGGGCGACGGTGGCGGTCATGCCGGAAGCCTATCCCTGCTCTTTTCGTTGCGGCATGATAGCGAATATCGATAATTCACATTGCGCCCCGGCCGGGTCAGCTCCAGCCGGAGTTCGGCGCGGCGAGGTCGAAGACGCGCCAGACCGCGTCGTCGCGCACCACGAAGGCCAGCACTCGATTCCGCCGCGGGCCGCGCAGCAGGAGTCCCAGTTCGCCGTTGACCGAGGCGAATTCGTACCCGTCGGCCGGGTCGGCGTCCGGGCAGCCGATGCCGTTCTCCGCGGCGAGCGCGAGCAGGCGGGTGGCGACCCGCTCGGCCCCCTCGGTAACCACCGGGCCGTCCGGGGTCGCCATGAGAGCCTGCGCGTTCGCGTGCAGATTGTCCGCTACTTCTCCTGTGCCACAGGCGGATTCGCCACCTTCGCAGACCACCGCCCGCGCCCGGGCGCGCAGCGCGGTGAGCAGGCGGCGGACCGCGGCCTCGTGCGCGGGTTCGGCGGTGGGGCCGGGCAGCGCAGCGGCCGCGGCCCTGCCGATGGCGGCGGCCTGTGCCGCGGCGGCGGTGTCCAGGTCGAGCCAGGTCGCGAGCTCGTCGGCGGGGAGCTCGGGCAGGACCGCGGCGAGGCGCTGCGCGGGGGTCAGCGCGGCCAGGGCGACCAGGGTGGCGAGGCGATTCGCCCGGTTCCTGGCAATGTCCACCCACTCGCCGCCGCCATTCGGGACCAACGGGGTGACCAGGGGGTCGGGGAGCCGCTCGGTCGCGGGGGCGCCGCGCCCGGCGGTGACGAGGTGGTCGGCGCAGATGCGGGCGACGGTGGCGGTGAGCCACGCGCCGAAGTCGTCGATCTCGGATTGGTGCACGCCATTGAGGCGGAGCAGGCACTCCTGGAGCGCGTCCTCGGCGGCGCGGGTGCTGCCGGTGAGCCGGTAGCCGAGGCCGAGCAGGCGGGGGCGGTGCGACTCGAAGAGTTCGGCGAGGTAGGCGGCGACCATCGCGCACGATTCTACGGAGCGCGGGTTCCCGGCCCGCTGACAGGTCCGAAAAGGGGATGATCCGGTGTCTCCGGCCGTGTCACCATGCGGCATGGACGAACGCATCCTCTCCGACGGGGCCGTTGTGCTCACCCGGCCGCGGGCCGGGGATATCGACGCCATCGTCACGCACTGCCAGGATCCCGCGATTGCCGAGTGGGTGACGATTCCGGTCCCCTACGGGCGGGCCGATGCGGAGTTCTACCTCGCCGAGATGGTCGCCGGCGGGTGGGCCGGGGGCTCGCCGGTCTGGGCGGTCCGGCGGTCCGGCGACGGGCCGCTGATCGGGAGTATCGGGTTGCACGACAGGGGTTTCGGGGGCGCCGAGATCGGGTTCTGGCTGGCTGCCGGGGAGCGCGGGGGCGGGCTCATGTCGCGGGCCGTGGGGTTGGTGTGCGCGTTCGGGTTCGCCGAGTTCGAGCTGACGCGGATCGGATGGCTGGCGTACGTCGGGAACCGAGCCTCGGCCGCGGTGGTGCGGCGGAACGGGTTTCGCTTCGAGGGGACGCAGCGGTTGGGGGCGGTGCAGCGGGGAGTCCGGCGGGATTGCTGGCTGGGCGGGCGCCTGGCCACCGACCCGCCCGGCCCCGCGGACGGCTGGCCGTCCGACACCTGACCTCCCCGGGTCCGAGCCGGGGTGCGACCGCACCCCGGCATCCGAACCTCAGCGCCCGCGTCGCGCGGCGACCGCGGCCGCGAGCCGGTCGAGCTGCGCGGCGGTGGTCTCCCAGTCGAGGCAGGCATCGGTGATGGACTGCCCGTAGGTCAGCTCGTCCGCGCGCCCGAGCGCGAGATCCTGCCGCCCGGCGACCAGGAAGCTCTCCAGCATCATCCCGACCACGCCGGGCTCACCGGCGGCCAGCCGCTCGGCGATGTCGGAGACCACGTCGACCTGCCGATTGTGGTCCTTGTTGCTGTTGCCGTGGCTGGCATCGACCACGACGCGCTGCGGCAGCCCCGCCTTCTCCAGCCGGATGCAGGCCTCGGCGACGGAGGCCGCGTCGTAGTTCGTCCCATTGCTCCCGCCGCGCAGGATGACGTGGCAGTCCGGGTTCCCGATGGTCCGGATGAGCGCCGAGCGCCCGTCCAGATCGGTGCCGGGGAAGACGTGGCTGGCCCCCGCGGCCCTGACCCCGTCCACCGCGACCTGCACATCCCCGTCGGTCCCGTTCTTGATCCCGACCGGCATCGACAGCGCACTGCTCAGCTGCCGGTGCACCTGGCTGGCCGCGGTACGCGCCCCGATGGCGCCGTAGGAGACCAGGTCCGCGATGTACTGCGGGGTGATCGGGTCGAGGAACTCGCACGCCACCGGCAGCCCGAGCGCGGTGATGTCGACCAGCACCTTGCGGCCGATGCCGAGCCCGGTGTTGACGTCGAACGACCCGTCCAGGTGCGGATCGTTGATCAGCCCCTTCCAGCCCAGCGTGGTGCGCGGCTTCTCGAAGTAGACGCGCATGACCACGTGCAGCCGGTCGTCCAGCTCGGCGGCCTTGGCGGCCAATTTGCGGGCGTACTCCAGCGCGGCGACCGGGTCGTGCACCGAGCACGGCCCGACGATCACCATGAGGCGGTCGTCGGTGCCGTTCAGCACGTCGACGGTGGCCCTGCGGCCGCGGCGGACGGTGTCGGCGAGCCCGTCGGTGATCCGGTGCACGCGGCGCACCTCGGCGGGCGAGCGCAGCGGGCTGACCGCGAGGGTGCGCTGGTCGTCCAGGTCGGCGTGTTGGGGATCGACGTGGGCGGCGGTTGTCATTCGTGGGTTCCTTTCTCAGGCCGGCCCACGAAGCGAAACCCCGTCGAGCCGGTCGGTACCGGCTCCGGGTGGTGAATCAGCGCGCGCGGTCCACGCACGCCGGCCCACCCGGGGCCGGCCTGCTAAACCAGTAATCGCGCTGCATGGAACAAACTGTAACAGCTCGGTCATCCGAACTGGCCCGCCACGTAGCCCCCGGCCGGGGTGCCGGCGATCACATTGACCCTGTTCCAGGCATTGATGGTGGCGATGCAGGCGATCAGCGCGGCGGTCTGATCGTCGTCGTAGTGCTTGCGCACCTGCTGCCAGGTGTCGTCGCTCACACCGCCGCCGTCGGCGATCCGGGTGGCCTCCTCGGTGAGCGCGAGCGCGGCCCGCTCCGGCTCGGTGAAGAGCGTCGCCTCCTTCCAGGCGGCGACCAGGTTCAGCCGCACCGGATCCTCGCCCGCGGCGATGGCGTCCTTGAAGTGCATGTCGGTGCACATACCGCAGCCGTTGATCTGGCTGGCCCGCAGCTTCACCAGCTCCTGGGTGGCGGCGGGCAGCGCGTTCTCGTAGGCCCGCGAGGCGGTGGTGAGGCGCTTCACGAAGCTGCCGGCGACGGCGTTGCCGAAGAGGTCGATCCGAGCGGTCATGGCGGTTCCTTCCCGATGGCCCGCCGTTCGCCGGCGGGCTGTACCGGGAAGACGGGACCACCGCGCGGAGTGTGACATCGGAGTACGTGGCCGCGAATTGTCACCGCAACATCGAGGAAATACCTGCTGGCTAGCGTGGTGAGACCGCGCCCCCGCACCGTCGCCGGAACCGCGGAGCGCGTTCGCGCGTGCCGCCGGCTGCCGAGGGTGAAGATATGACGCAATCGTCCACAACCCGGACCCACTGCCCGTACTGCTCGCTGCAGTGCGGAATGGTCCTGCGGCAGCGCGAGGGGAAGTTCGAGGTCGAACCCCGCTCCGACTTCCCGTCGAACCGCGGTGGGCTCTGCGCCAAGGGCTGGACCGCCGCGGAGCTGCTGTCGCACCCCGATCGATTGACCACGCCCCTGGTCCGGGACCGCCGGGATCTGCCGCTGCGGCCCGGCACCTGGGACGAGGCGCTGAGCAGAATGGTCAGCGCGTTCGGCGCGGCGCAGGGGCGGCACGGCCGCGACGCCGTCGGCTGCTTCGGCGGCGGTGGGCTCACCAACGAGAAGGCTTACCAGCTGGGCAAATTCGCGCGCGTCGCGCTGGGCAGTTCGGCGATCGACTACAACGGACGCTTCTGCATGTCGTCCGCGGCGGTCGCCGGGAACCGGGCCTTCGGAATCGACCGGGGTATGCCGTTTCCCCTGGCCGACATCGCCGAGACCGATGCGATCCTGCTGGTCGGCAGCAACCCCGGCGACACCCTGCCCCCGGCCATGCAGTTCTTCGACGCCGCCGCCGAGCGCGGCGCGCGGCGCGTGGTGATCGATCCGCGCCGGACGGCCACCGCCGCCAAGGCGGATCTGCACCTGCAGCCGGTCCCAGGGACCGATCTGGCGCTGGCGAACGGGATGCTGCACGTGGCAGTCCGGCACGGCCTCATCGACGAGGCGTACATCGCCGCGCGGACTACCGGCTTCGACGCGGTCCGGCGGGCGGTCCGGCTGTACTGGCCGGACCGGGTGGAGCGGATCACCGGCGTCCCGGAGAGCGCCGTCGTGGAGGCGGCGCACCTACTCGGCACCGCGCGGCGCGCGATGATCTTGACCGCGCGCGGCGCGGAGCAGCATCGGACCGGTACCGACACGGTGTCGGCGTTCATCAATCTGGCGCTGGCGCTCGGCTTGCCCGGCCGGCCGTACTCGGGGTTCGCGACGGTGACCGGGCAGGGCAACGGCCAGGGCGGACGTGAGCACGGCCTCAAGGCCGACCAGCTCCCCGGCTACCGCCGCCTCGACGACCCGGTCGCGCGCGCGCACGTGGCCGCGGTGTGGGACGTCGACCCCGGCGAGCTGCCGCTGCCCGGCGTCTCCGCGTACGAGATGCTGGATCGGATCGCCACCCCCGGCGGCGTGCGGGCGATGTGGGTACTCGGCTCGAACGTGGCGGTCTCCGCGCCGAACGCGGGCCACGTCGCCGCGCAGCTGCGGCGGCTGGATTTCCTGGTGGTCTCCGACATCTTCCGCTCCGAGACCGCGGAGCTGGCCGACGTGGTGCTGCCCGCCGCGCAGTGGGCCGAGGAAACCGGAACGATGACCAACCTGGAGGGGCGGGTCGTGCTGCGCAGCGCCGCGACCGCACCGCCGCCGGGCGTGCGGACCGATCTCCAGGCGATCAGCGACGTCGCGCTCCGGCTCGGCAAGCCCGGATTCTCCGACGATCCGGAGGTGGTCTTCGCCGAGCTGGGGCGGGCGAGCAAAGGCGGCAAGGCCGACTACTCGGGAATCGGCTACGCCCGGATCCGCGCCGGGGACGGCGTGTTCTGGCCCTGCCCGTCGAGCCGGCATCCGGGTACTCCCCGGATGTTCACCGAGGATTTCCCGACCCCGGACCGCCGGGCGCGATTCCACGTCACCGAACAGGGCGACGCGGCCGAGCCGCCGGACACCCGATACCCGTACTACCTGACGACCGGCAGGTTGCTGCGGCAGTACCAGTCCGGCACCCAGACCCGCCGGGTCGGCGCCCTCGCGGCGGCCGAGCCCGCACCGCACGTGGAGTTGCACGAGCAGCTCGCCCGCCGGATCGGCGTCGCCGACGGCGATCAGGTGCTGCTCCGAACCCGCCGCGGCGAAGCGGTGATGGCCGCCAGGATCGACCCGGCGATCCGCCCCGACACGGTGTTCGTGCCGTTCCACTGGGGTGGCCGGGGCTGCGCCAATTTGCTCACCAATCCCGTGCTCGACCCGCACTCGCGCATGCCGGAGTTCAAGGTGTGCGCCGTCGCCGTCGAGCGCGCACAGCCGTCCTCGCCGATTCCCGAGAAGGAGCAGAGCCGATGACCGATGGCAGCACCCCCCGTTTCCTGCAAGGCGTCTGCGCCTTCACGGGGAAGGGACTCGAACAACCCGTCCCCCTCGACGCCGCGCTGCGCTACACCGTGCCCGCGGGCGCGACAACCCAGCCGGTGTACTTCCGCGGCGGCAATTCCAGCGACGAGATGGTCGCGGTGGTCCTCATGCGCGACGGCGCCGCGATGCGCTACTTCCCGATCGGCGCGAAGGACGCCGTCCACGTGGCGCTGCGGGTGGTGGAGGATCTGCTCGGCGATACCGTGCTCGAGCTCTTCCTCGCCGCGCCCGAGGGATGCACCGGCACAGTCGTGGTCGACCTCGGCCTGGTCGAAGTCTGACCGGCCGGGACGAGGAGGAGCAGACGATGACAGTCCTCGAGCACGACACCGCCCCCGCCCGCAACGGCGCCGCCGCGACCACCAAGGCCAGGCTCGTCGTGGTCGGCAACGGTATGGCGGGCGCCCGCGCGGTCGAAGAAATCCTGGCCCGCGACGGCGCGAATCTCTTCGACATCACGATTTTCGGGGCCGAACCCTACGGCAACTACAACCGGATCCTGCTGTCGAACGTGCTGGCCGGGAGCGACAGCACCGACGAGATCTACCTGAACCCCCTCGACTGGTACGACGCCAACGGAATCGACCTGCGCGCGGGGGTCCGGGTGGTCCGGATCGATACCTTCGCCCGGCTGGTGTGGGCCGATGACGGCACCCGCATCCGGTACGACAAACTCGTCCTCGCCACCGGGAGCCGGTCGTTCTTCCCGCCGATGGAGGGGCTGTGGGCGAACGACAGCACGCTGACCGACGGCGTATTCGGGTTCCGCACCATCGAGGACTGCGCGGCGATGATCGCCGCCGCGGGCGAGCGCACACGCGCGGTCGTCGTCGGCGGCGGGCTGCTCGGCCTGGAGGCGGCCCGCGGCCTGCAGAGCCGTGGACTCGCCGTCGACGTGGTGCACTCCCGGCCGACGCTGATGGACGCGCAGCTGGACAGCACCGCGGGAAAGATCCTGCGGCGGTCCCTGGAGCGGATCGGCATCGGGGTGCACGTCGAGAAGACCACGGTCCGCGTGCGCACCGGCGACGACGGGCGGCTGTGCGGCGTCGAGTTCGCGGACGGCGGCACGCTCGACTGCGACATGCTGGTGATCTCCGCAGGCATCCGCCCGAATGTCGATCTCGCCCGCCGGGCCGGGCTGACCACCGAGCGCGCGATCGTCGTCGACGACCAGATGCGCAGCGTGGACGACGACAACGTCTACGTCGTCGGCGAGTGCGCGCAGCACCGCGGCCAGGTGTACGGGCTGGTGGCGCCGCTGTGGGAGCAGGCGACGGTGCTCGCCACCCACCTCACCGGGAACGGCGAGCAGACCGCCTACCACGGATCGCGCGTCGCGACGAAGCTCAAGGTCGCGGGCGTCGACGTCGCGGCGATGGGGCTCAAGGCCCCGCAACACGACGACGACGAATTCGTGCAGTACTCCGAGCCGAGGCACGGGGTCTACAAGACGGTGATCATCCGGGACGGCAAGCTGGTCGGCGCCACCCTGCTCGGCGATGTCAGCAAGGTGTCGTTCCTCATGCAGGCCTTCGATCGGGGGCTGCCGCTGCCCGAGGAGCGGGTGTCGCTGATGTTCGACCTCGGCACCCCCGATGTCGAGGTCGGCGCCGCCGAACTCGCGGACGACGCGCAGGTCTGCAATTGCAACGGGGTGAGCAAGGGCACCCTGGTCGGCTGCGTGGCGGACGGGGTGAAGACCGTCGCCGGAGTCATGAACGCGACCAGGGCGGGCAAGGGCTGCGGCTCGTGCAAGCAACTGGTGACCCAGATCGTCGAATGGGCCGCCGACGGCGCGGTCGAGGAGGACCCCGCGACCTCGTGGTACGTGCCCGGCGTCCCCTACGGCAAACCCGAACTGATGCGCAAGATCAAGGAGCTGCGGCTGCACTCGGTGTCCTCGGTGTTCGCCGCGCTCGCCCCGGATGGCAGGGAGGACGCAGGCTCGAAGATGGCGCTGGCCTCGCTGTTGAACATGATGTGGGGCACCGAATTCGTCGACGAGCGCGACGCCCGCTTCATCAACGATCGCGTCCACGCCAATATCCAACGCGACGGCACCTTCTCGGTCGTCCCGCAGATGAAGGGCGGTGTGACCGATTCCGGGCAGCTCCGGCGGATCGCCGACGTGGCCGACAAGTACGCGATCCCGCTGATCAAGCTCACCGGCGGGCAACGGATCGACCTGCTCGGCGTGCGGAAGGAGGATCTCCCCGCGGTCTGGGCCGACCTCGACATGCCATCGGGCTACGCCTACGGCAAGAGCTTCCGAACGGTGAAAACCTGTGTCGGTACCGACTTCTGCCGCTACGGCCTCGGCGACTCCACCGCGCTCGGGATCGCGATCGAGGAGCGCTACCAGGGGTTGGCCGCGCCGGCGAAGATGAAACTGGCCGTCACCGGGTGCCCGCGCAACTGCGCGGAGGCGCTCTGCAAGGATCTCGGCGTCGTCGCGATCGGCGATGGCCGGTGGGAGATCTACGTCGGCGGCGCGGCCGGTGCCCACGTGCGCAAGGGCGACCTGCTCGCCACCGTCGGCTCCGCGGCCGAGGTGATGACCGTGACCGGCCGGTTCCTGCAGTACTACCGCGAGAACGCCGGCTGGCTGGAGCGCACCTACGCGTGGGTCCCCCGGATCGGCATCGATCGGATTCGCGCCGTGGTGCTCGAGGACGCCGATGGCATCGTCGAGCAACTCGACGCGAATATGCAGAAATCCGTCGACGCCTATCGGGATCCGTGGCAAGACGGCCGGAGCCCGGCCACACCGGGGCAGTTCCGCCCCTCGCTGCCGCTGGTCGAGCTGCCGCAGGTGCCGATCCGATGACCGAGTTCACCGTGGGCAGGATCGACGATATCCCGATCGGCGAGGGCCGCGCGTTCGCGGTCGACGGCACGCAGGTCGCGGTGTTCCGGCCGCGCGACGGAAGCCTGCGGGCGCTCGCCGCGGTGTGCCCGCACCGCGGCGGGCCGCTGGCGGACGGGCTCATCGACGACGGCGTCGTCGTGTGCCCGCTGCACGGCTACACCTACGACCTCTGTACCGGCACCGAGAGCACCGGCAGCGACCTGGCGGTACCGGTGTATCAGGCGGTCGCCGACCCCGACGGCACGTTGCGCGTCAGGATCGGCGGTCCCGGTACGGAGTAATCGGTACGTTGGCACCGGCGACGACGCAGGTCTGCCCGGTCTGGTCGGCGATCCGCGTGCCAACGTCCCACGCCGCGAGTCCACGGTTCGGCCCAGTCGTCGATCCGGGCTGAGATAGGGTTGCCTAACCTATACCCGCTCGTCAGCTGTGAGGAATCGTGACTTCGACATCCACGTCCGCCCATCGTGACGGTTACGTCCCCTTCCCGGCTCCGGCCGCGGCCGAGTACCGGGCGGCTGGGTACTGGGCCGGGCGCGCCCTCGGCGACCTGCTCACCGACGCCGCCCGCCGAACCCCCGCCGCCCCGGCCGTGCTGACCGAGTCCGGCCCGTGGAGCTACGCCGAGCTGGACGCCGCGGCCGAGCGGATGGCGCACGGCCTGCTCGCGCTCGGCATCGCCCCCGGCGACCGCGTGGTGGTGCAGCTGCCGAACGTCCCCGAGTTCGCGACGGTGCTCTTCGGGCTGCTGCGCGCGGGCATCATCCCGGTGCTCACGCTGCCCGCGCATCGGCGCGCCGAGATCGAGCATCTGGCGAACCTCGCCGGCGCGGTGGCGTACGTGATCGCCGACGAGGTGGGCGATTTCGACTACCGCGCGCTCGCCGCCGAGCTGCGGCCCGCCGTGCCGAGCCTGCGGCACGTGCTGGTCCTCGGCTCTCCCGGCGAGTTCACGCCGCTGACCGAGATCCCGCGCGAGCCCGCGGGTGAGCTGCCCGCGATCGACCCCGCGGACATCGCGCTCATGCTGGTCTCCGGCGGCACCACCGGCCTGCCGAAGCTGATCGCCCGCACGCACGACGACTACGCCTACAACGCCGCCGCCGGCGCCGAGATCACCCGGCTCACCGCCGCGGATGTGTATCTGGCGACGCTGCCCGCCGCGCACAACTTCCCGCTCGCCTGCCCCGGCATCCTCGGCGCGGTCACCGTCGGCGCCGCCTTCACCTTCGTCACCGACCCCAGCCCCGAGAGCGCCTTCGCCGTGATCGAGAAGCACCGGGTGACGGTGACCGCGCTGGTCCCGCCGCTGGCCCAGCTCTGGACCGCCGCCGTGGAGTGGGAGGAGGCCGACCTGAGTTCGCTGCGGCTGCTCCAGGTCGGCGGGGCCCGGCTCGCCGACGTGAACGCGCGCGAGGTCACCCCCGCGCTCGGCTGCACCCTGCAGCAGGTCTTCGGCATGGCCGAGGGGCTGATCAACTACACCCGGCTGGACGACTCCACCGAGTTGATCTGCACCACCCAGGGCAGGCCCATGTCCCCCGCCGACGAGCTGCGCGTGGTGGACGAGAACGGTGCCGATGTCGAGCCGGGGGCCGAGGGCGAGCTGCTCACCCGCGGGCCGTACACCATCAATGGCTACTACCGCGCGCCCGAGCACAATGCCCGCGCATTCACGCCCGACGGCTTCTACCGCAGCGGGGATCTGGTGCGGCGGTTGCCGAGCGGGCATCTGATCGTCTCCGGGCGGATCAAGGATGTGATCAATCGCGGCGGTGAGAATGTCTCCTGCGACGAACTCGAGGAGCATCTGCTGGCCTACCCCGGGGTTCGGCACGCGGCCGCCGTCGGGCTGCCGGATGCGGTGCTCGGGGAGAAGGTGTGCGCCGTTCTGGTCGTTACGGGCTCTATGCCAACTTTGACCGAGGTCAAGAGCTTTCTCACCGAGCGGGGGCTCGCTACCTACAAGTTGCCGGATGTGCTCCGGCAGGCGGACAGGTTGCCGGTTACGGCGGTGGGGAAGATCGACAAGAAGGTGCTTCGCGAGCAGGGTTGATCACGCGCGGTCTGCACCGGCGGGCCACACCACGTCGACCGGGACTCCACGCTCGCGAGCGAGCGCGACGACCGATCCGGTGCCGCCCGCCTGCCCGGTGTCCCCGTCCCAGACCGCGACGAGCCGGTCCACGGTGCCGAGCACGGCTTCGTTCGCGGCTTCGTACGCTTCGCGGCCCGCATCCTCGAAGTCCATCACCCGGATGGCGGTGGCCCGCGTGGTGAGGTCGTCGAACTCGGCGGCGTGGTCAGGCTTCACCTTCGCGGATCGGTAGTTCCGTGACGGCAGAACGACTTCCAACCGCGCGCCGGAGTCGAGCACGGCGCGGGCGAAGACGCTGTCGGCTCCGCGTGCGATACAGCTGACGCCGACCAGCTCACCGGGCTCGTGCTCGGCGAGCAGGGTGCGCACGGCGGTGTAGACCGCGGTAGCGGTGACGTCGGTGATGTTCATGTGGCCGGTCACGCCGATCCGCACCATGGTCTCCCCTTCATCGGAGTGCCACGGAGGTGACTTCGCGCCACTCGTACCGGCCGTGGTCCCGGTTCAGTTCGATGAGCGACACCTCCGAAACCACATCGCTGATCGTGTAGCCGTCGAGCCGCTCGGCTTCCAGTTTCGCGCGCAGTTCCTCGATCGGTACGATGCCGGTCGAATAGCTGACCGTGAGGTGGGGGCGGAAGGCAGCGCCCTGCTCCGGGACATTCGGCGCTCTCCAGACCTCGGCGATGGCAGTCCGCAGTCGATCGCGGACCGCTCGGAGCGGGTCGGGATCAGCGATCGGGAGTTGGATGGTCTCGGCGTCGACAATCGGCGGGCCGATGGTGATGGTGAATCGAGGCAGCTCGCCAAGGTTGCGCCGGGTGGCATCGACGATCCGATCCACGTCGGACCTCGGCACGGCGTCGGTGAACCCGATTCCCTGCACGGTGATGTGAAGCCCATCGGCGCCCACGGGTTCCATGGTGGGCACCGCCGAGAGCGGCTGCGCGAAAACGTCACTCAGCTTCCGGACCGGTGACGCTGGTGGAAAGGTGATGTGCCAGGTGTAGAACGATTTCCCGACAGACCATCCGGGCCGCCACCACCAGTGGTCACGGGTAACCGCGTGCTCGTCGTGCGAGGTCCCCTCGATCGCCATCCTGCTCATCCCATCCCGCCCGACAGCATCGGAAGCGTCCCGGTTCGCGGTGCCCGACAGAAGTCGGCCGCGCACTCCACAACCCCCCGCGCGTCAGCACCGACGATGTCGCGCGCCATCCACGCTATCTCCTCGACCCGCTGCGCGAGCGGTCCGACCCGGTGTTCGGCCGGAGTCGTCCCGACGAGGTGTTCAAGCTGGTCCCGGGCCACATCGAGGTTGCCGAGCGCCACATGCGCCTTGATCTCCTGGCACCGCACCATGCGCTCGGAGCCGACGTTGCGGCGGTCGCTCGGAGTCCGCGCGTACCCCTGCACCGCTGCGGTGGCGAACTCGAGCGAGCGGGCCGGGTCTACCTGGGTGAGGCTCATATCCGCCCACAACCCACCCGCACGCTCCACCGAGCAGGAGAACGGCCCGGCGAGCACATCGAGGCTCGGGTTCTTGCCCACCGCCGCCCCGAGGTCGACGGCGCGATCCCGCGCAGAGGCAGCGCCCCTCCCATCACCGGCGTGCGCAAGGTCGAGCGCGAGTGCGCTGGACAGGAACAGCGCCGCCGTGCCATCGGTGGCGTATTGCAATCCATCTCGGGCGTACTCGGCGGCCGTCAGATAGTCCTCGCGCCAGAACGACGATGTGTGCTGGGAGGCGCGACCACCGTGCTGCGATCGAATAGGGGCCGAGTCGGCTCCTTCAGATACGACCGCGATACCGAGCGCAGTTCGTCACGCATGCCCGCGATGGTCAGCGGCCCGGTGTTGCTGGCCTCGGCCCAGTTCAGCAGCGCAGCGGATCGATTCGCCGAATCCGCGACCGGGTCGATGATCTGTGCCGGAGGATTCGGCGTCGTCGGAGAAGTCCGCCCCCGGAGACTCCAGTGGAACCGGCTCACGATGCCGTCATCGGCCTCGGCGAGCACCTTGTCCAACAGGCGACGGCTCGCCGCGTGCATCGACGTCGTGGTCCCGCTCTCCCACAGCGCCAAAGTGCGCTTCGAAACTCCGACCGTGCGCGCGAACTCCGCCCTGCTGCGCCGCATCGCCTCGCGCAGAGCGACCACGGCATCCGCATTCCACTCGACTTCGACCATCGTTCGCGCCCCCTGATCGCCTCCCGATTCGTTCAGGAAGCTACCCCTTTTGAGCCGACTCGGCACTGTTTCCCCACCACCGTCCACGTGACGCTCGAATCAGCTCGTCGGCGGTTTCGCCGGCGTGTGTGAATCCGAGGGGAGAGCAATGGTGGGCCAGCCGGACGACGCCGAGAGAGCGTGCACCTATCGGTGCACCGAGCTGCCCCCGGCACTACAGCGCTGGGACGCGTCGAGCGTGCTCACCCGGCACGCGGGCCACGATCCCGCGCGTTGCCTGCCCTACGCCGCCGCGCTCGCCCGCCTGTCCACCCCGCTGCCGTGACTCCCACCCTGCCGCACTGGCGCGAACTCACCGCGGCATTCCGCTTTCCGACTTACCGGAACGACACCGCGCTGTTGAAGCGGGCCCGCATGCTGGCAACGGTGCACCGCGTCCGCGAGGTCTACCCCGGACGCAGCGCGACCTTCGAGGCCGGCCGCACCGCGCTGCGCCGGCAAATCGCGGACTGGATCACCGAGCACACCGATGCCGCCCCCGACGCCGCCATCGCGTGCGCGACCGTCATCGACGCCATGGCATCCGCGCACGTCGCCGCCGAGCGGCTGCTGCAGACCGACCCACCGCCCAGCGCCGAGCAGCTTCATGCTGCGTGGTCCGACGTCGGCTACCTCGCCACACAGTGGGCAGACCTGGTTGCCGAAGTGATCGACGGACAACGCCCATTGCCACGCCTCTCGCCCGGCGCCCCACGGCGCGCATAGCTCGGCGACCCGCGCGGCTCTGACATCGAGAGAAGCGGAGTACTACTCTTGTCGGTGCAGACCCCCCCACACCTGTGGATCAGGGGGTCTCGCTGTTTCTCAGGGCTTATAGCTCCCGGGGCTCGCGTCGCGGATCACGCTCGGACAGGTAGTCCCTGTACCACTGACCCGCGAACTCGTTCTTCGGGTGTCGACCAATCGTCGCGTTGGCCGTCCATGCCACGAGATCGGCCATCTGAATCAGCTGCGAACTGGACGAGTCGATGTGAATGGCGTCCTCGATGACGCGCCGCTGCGCCAGCGCGAGCCCGCGATGGGTCGTCCGGTAGGAGCTGTCGGTGCCGTCGCCGTCCATTGCAGCCGACTCCCGGCGACCATCGGCCGCCGGGCATCGGAGGAACGCGAAAGGGCTACCCCTTCACCACATACGGCGCGACACTGCTCAACTTCTCGCAGGTCTCCTCGAACTCCCGCTCCGGCCGCGACTGCCCGACAATCCCCGCCCCGGCCCGCAACCACGCCCCCTCGGTCGTCTGGTAGACAGCGCGCAGAACAAGCGTCGCCTCCAACGCCCCGGTGCCGGAAACAGTCACCACCGCACCGGAATACAGCCCACGCGGATCGTGATCGAGCCGGAAGACCGAGTCGACACCCTCGCGCTTCGGAATACCGGAAGCGGTGACCGACGGGAACAGCACCTCGAGCGCATCCCATGGGGTGCGATCGTCGGCGAGCGTGCCACGCACGGTGGAGGCCAGGTGCTGCACACTCCCCCGCTCCCGCACCGCCATGAAATCGGAGACGGCGGTGGTCCCCGGCTCGGCCAACGCGGCGATCTCGGCGAACGAGGTCTGCACGGACATGGCGTGCTCGACGATCTCCTTGGGATCGGCGAGCAGCTCGGCCTTGGTGGCGGCGTCCACATCGGCCCCACGCCCGAAGGCGCGGGTACCGGCCAGCGGCTCGGTGGTGACGACCCGCTCGTCATCGACGGCGACCACCAGCTCGGGGCTGAAACCGGCCGCCTCCAGCCCGCCGAGCCGGAGCAGGAAGGAGCGGGCGGGGGTGTTGCCCGCGCGGCCGAGGCGGTAGGTGGCGGGCACGTCGACCACGAAGGGCAGGTCGACCTTCCGGGACAGAATCACCTTCTGATAGCGCCCGGCATTGATCTCACCGACCGCCTCGGCGACCCGGTCCCGGTACCCGGTGGGGTCGAGCCGGATCTCGGCGGGGGTGGCCGCGGGCGCATCGTCGTCCTCGGTGATGAGCGCGAGAATCGCCTCGGCCTCCTCGGCGGTGGCGCCGCTGACGGCGTGCCCGGCGGCGTTCATCCGCACCTCGATGCGCGGGATCATGAGGTGCGCCAGGGTGGTCCGCGCGGGGACGTGCGCGACGGCGTCCAGCGCCCAGGCGCAGAACTCGAAGCCGATCCAGCCGTAGGCGTTCCGCCCGCCGAGCGGCAGCCGGGCCAGCGCCCGGTCCAGCACGGCGGCGGGGCGGCCGGACCACGCCTCGGCGCTCGTCTCGCCCTGCCAGGAGACCCGCAGTTCGTCGACGTCGAGCTCGATCCCGCCGATGGGATCGGCGGCGAACACCCATTCACCCTGGCGTTCGTAGATCACGTACTCGCCGAAGCGATCCGCCCCGGCGAGGCGTGACATCGCTGCCGCCGGATCGGTTACCAGCTCCGCGCGCACGCGCTCGTCCGTTGTCGACAACGATCCTCCAAAGGTAAAGCTGACCTAACTACGGGAGGTAAGGTTAGCATTACCTGGCCTTACGCGGGCTGGTGCCGCAACCCACATCTCCGCCGGACCGAATCGGATCCGACCCGCTGCCCGACTTTCCTGCGCGGATCGCGCGACGGGGCTTGAATAGGGAGGTCGTTCAACGCGGAGGGACCGGCATGATCGAGGACAGCGGCAGCACCGGCGGTGCCACCATCGTGCCCGCTACCCGGGAGGCACCGGGAGCGCCCGCCTCGGTGGTGGCGCTGGTGGACTCGGCCTCGGCGGTGGAGCGCGAGCTGATCGGTGAGTGGATCGCGGCGGGCGGGCTGGCCGCGGAGTCGGGCAGCGCGGCGCCGGTCACCCAGATCGACCTGGACGCGGGCGCCATCGCGACCCGGCTGGCCGGGCGCAGGGACGATCCGCTCGTGGTGCCGGTGCGGGTGCTCTGGCTGCCGCCGGAGCGCGACGGCGTGCGCCGGGTGACCTTCGCCGACCTCGCGTTGCTCACCAATCCGCGCAAACCGAACCGGCTGATCCAGCGCAAGCTGCTCGGCCGCTCGCCGGAGCGGCACCGGGTGCTCACCGGGCAGCCCGCGTACCTGAGCGAGCTGCGGCTGAACAACCCGGAGGCGGCCGCGCTGCACCGCACCGGCCAGGCCGAGCCGTTCGCCCGCGCGGTGGTACGCGCGGCGGTGGTCGCGCTGGAGCGCGCCGAGCGCTCGGTGATCGGCGACCGGTACAAGGTGCCGCAGCTGGTGGCCGAGGAGATCCTCGACTCCCCCGACTTCCTGCGCAGGCTGGAGGCGATCGCGGACGCCGAGGACGCCGACCCGCGCGAGGTGTACCGGCGCGCGGAGAAGGGGCTGCACGAGCTGGTCGCGGCGCAGAGCAGGCTGGTCTCCGACCTGTTCACCCAGGCCATGCGGCCGGTGCACGCCTCCACCTGGAAAGTCGACTCGGACGATTCCGGGCTGGCCGGGCTGCGCGACCTGAACCGCCGCTACCCGCTGGTCTTCCTGCCCTCGCACCGCTCCTACGTGGACGCCTTCGTACTCGGCGACGTGCTGGCGCGCAACGACTTCCCGCCCAACCACGTGATCGGCGGGGCGAACCTGAGCTTCTGGCCGATGGGGCCGATCGCGCGCCGCACCGGCACCGTCTTCATCCGGCGCAGCTTCGGCGACGACGAGGTGTACAAGGCGGTGGTCGAGGAGTACTTCGCCTACCTGCTCAGCAAGCGCTTCAATATGGAGTGGTACTTCGAGGGCGGCCGCACCCGCACCGGCAAGCTCCGGCCGCCGCGGTACGGGCTGCTCAATTACCTGGCCGCCGCGGTGCGCGCGGACCGCGTCGAGGACGTGCTGCTGGTCCCGGTCTCGATCACCTACGAGCGGCTGAACGAACTCGGCGCCATCGCCACCGAGCAGGTCGGCGGCGCCAAGAAGGCGGAGGGGCTGGGCTGGCTGGCCCGCTACATCCGCAACCAGCAGCACTCGGCCGGGCACGTCTACGTGCGCTTCGGCCAGCCGCTCTCGGCGCGCGACCGGCTGGCCGCGCACGGCGATCCGCTGCACAAACCGCCGGTCACCATCCCGCTGCGCAGCAGCAACGGCAGCGCGGCCGAGCCCGACCCGGCGCACGCCGAGCGGGAGGAGAAAGAGCGGCGGGCGGTGCAGCGGCTCGCCTTCGAGGTCGCGGTCGGCATCAACAACGTCACCCCGATCACGGTGAACGCGCTGGCCACGCTGGCGCTGCTCGGCGTGCAGGAGCGGGCGCTCACGCTCGGCGAGGTGCGGGCGCTGCTGGCGCCGGTGCTGGACTACATCGTGACCCGCGACCTGCCGCGCGGCGAGCTCGGCGCGCTGCGCGACGAGGCCAGCCTCGCCATCGTGCTGGAGCAGCTCTCGCTGGCCAGGGTGGTGACGGTGTACCGGGGCGGGCTGGAGCCGGTGTACTCGATCGAGAGCGGCGCGCACCTGGAGGCGGCGTTCTACCGCAACAGCGCGGTGCACTGGTTCGTCAATCGCGCCATCCTGGAGCTCGGCATCCTGGCCGCGGTGACCGCGGACGCCGACCCGCCGCCCTCCGAGGAGCCGGACCCGCTCAACGCGGGCTGGGACGAGGCCTTCCGGCTGCGCGACCAGCTGAAGTTCGACTTCTTCTTCCCGGAGCGCACGGAGTTCTCCGACCAGCTCACCGCGGAGATGCTGCTGGTGGACCCGGACTGGCGCAGCAGGCCGCGCAGCACCCGCGGCCGGGACGTGCTCGGCAGGCTCACCGCGTCCGGCTTCATGATGGCGCATCGGGTGCTGCGCGCCTTCTTCGACGCGCAACTGGTGGTGGCGGAGCGGCTCGCCGCCCGCGATCCCGGTGTCGCGGTGGACCGCAAGGAGCTGGTGGCGGAGTGCGTCGCGGTGGGCAAGCAGATGCTGCTGCAGCAGCGGCTGTACAGCCCGGAGTCGGTCTCCACCGAGCTCTTCGGCACCGCGCTCAAGCTCGCGGACAATCGGGGGTTGCTCGGCCCGGCCGACGGCGCGGAGGCCAGGGCCGATCTGGCGGTGCGGCGCGAGGAGTTCGCCGCGCGGCTGCGCATCCTCGGCGCGCGGATCGCCCAGGCGGCGGCGCTCGACCCGTCCAACCGCGCCTCCCTGGACCGGCGATGAGCGCGGCCGCGCAGCGCGAGGATTCGCTTCCGGCCGCCGCGCCCGCCGGCTCGGTGGGCGAGTTGCTGGAAGCGATCCGCACCGGCCCGCAGGGGCCGCGGGTCGCCGTGTTCTTCGACTTCGCGGGCACCGTGGTGGACGGCTTCCGCCGACCCGGTCCGCTGTCGCGACTGCTGACCGGCCGCCGCCCGCACGACCCCGCGCACACCCTCCGCGACAGCATCCGCGCGGGCGCCACCGACGGCGAGTACGGCCGGTTCCTGCAGGCCGCCCAGCACACCCTGGCCGGCTGCACCGAAGACGACCTCACCGCCGCGGGCCGCGCGCTCTTCAAGACCGAGCTCTACGAGCAGGTCTTCCCGGAGGCGTGGACCCTGGCGCAGGCGCACCGCGAGGCCGGGCACACCGTCGTGCTGATCAGCTCGCTCACCCGCTTCCAGCTGCGACCGGTCGCCGACGAGCTCGGCATCGAGCACCTGCTCTGCACCGAATTCGCGGTCGATGGCGGCGTGCTCACCGGCTACCCCGACGGCAAACCGCTCTGGCGCACCGGTAAGGCCGACGCCGCGCTGGCCTTCGCCGAAGCCAACGGCATCCAGCTCGAGCACAGCTGGGTCTACGCCGACAGCCTCACCGACCTCCCGCTGCTCGAACTCGCGGGTCACCCGGTCGCGGTAGCGCCCGACACCCGGCTCGCCCTGATCGCGGCCGAGCGCCGCTGGGCGGCCCTCGCCTTCCGCCCGCGCCGCCCGCCGACCCCGCTCGACGCGGTGCGCACCGCCGCGGGCTTCGCCGCCATGCTCGGCGGCGCCCTGCTCGGCGTGCTCGCCCGCAGCTACACCGGGCAGCGCAGGAAGATGGCGGACGGACTGCTCGCCTTCGCCACCAGGGGCGTGCTCACCACCACCGGGGTCCGGCTGCGGGTCACCGGCACCGAGCACGCGCGCTCGCCGCGGCCGGCGGTCTTCCTGTTCAACCACCAGAGTCAGTACGACATCTTCATCGTGCCGCGGGTGCTGAACGGCGGGGTCACCGGCGTCGGCAAGCAGGAGCTCACGAAGAACCCGATCTTCGGGCCGCTCATGCGCTTCGTCGGGGTCACCTTCATCGACCGCACCAGTACCGACAGCGCCAAGGCCTCGCTGGCCCCGGTGGTGCGGACGCTGGGCGAGGGGCTCTCCATCGCCATCGCGCCGGAGGGCACCCGCTCGTACACGCCGCAGGTGGCGCCGTTCAAGAAGGGCGCCTTCCACATCGCCATCCAGGCCGGGGTTCCGGTCATCCCGATCGTCATCCGGAATGCGGGCGAGGTCTGCCGCCGGAACGCCGCGCTGGCCCGCCCCGGCGTGGTGGACGTGGCGATCCTGCCGCCCATCGACGTGTCGGGCTGGGATCCGGCCGCGCTGGACGAGAAGGTGGAGCAGGTGCGCAGGCAGTATCTGCACACCCTGCTGCACTGGCCGGAAGAAAAGCCTTGACCTGAATGATGCTCGAGGTTTGAGTATGAGTGGGCAGAGCCGGAGCAACTCCGGCGCCCGAGGGAGGGAGACCCCACCATGACCACCGCTTCCACCACACCGAGCCGAATCCCCGCGCTGAGCCGCCCCGTCGCGGTGCTCGGCCCCACCATCGCCGCTGTCGTCGCCAACCTGATCATCTGGGCCATCGCCAAGGCGGCGGGGGTGAACTTCGAGGCCACCAACAACGGCGAGGTGGGCGAGGTGCCCGTGAGCGGCATCGTCTTCATCACCGCGGCGCCCATGCTGGTCGGGCTGACCGCCGCGGTGTTGCTCAGCTACCGGTGGCCGAGCATCCTCCGGATCGCCGAGATCGTCGGGTCGGTGCTGGCCATCCTCACCATCGGGCTGACCATCGCCGCCGATTTCGACGTCTCGTCGACGATCGCGCTCGCGCTCATGCACGTCACGCTGATCCCCGCCATCGTGATCGGGCTGGAGGGGCTGCGCCGCAAGCTCACCGAGGAGGGCAAGGCGGCCTGACGGCTCCGGAGCCCGCGCCTGCGGGGCGCGGGCTCAGACCTTGCGGTTGAGGAGCAGCTTCCACGGCATGAGCGCCGACTCCAGCTGCACCGCGAAGCTCATCTTGGAGGCGCCGAGGGTGCGCTCCTCGAACCGGATCGGCACCTCGGCGATGGTGTAGCCGCGCTTGATCGTTCGGTAGTTCATCTCGACCTGGAACGAGTAGCCGTTGCTGCGGATCGAGCCGACCTCGATGGCGCGCAGGGTATCGGCCTTCCACGCCTTGAACCCCGCGGTGGCGTCCTTGACCCCGAGCCGCAGGATGGCGTTGACGTAGAAGTTGGCCCAGGCGGAGAGCGCCTTGCGGTGCCACTTCCACTCCTCGGCGGTGGAGCCGCCCGGCACGTAGCGAGAGCCGAGCACCACGCCCGCGTCGGTGTCGCGCAGCTTCTCCAGCATGGCCGGGATCACCTCGGCCGGGTGCGAGAGGTCGGCATCCATCTGGATCACCACGTCGGCGCCCTCGTCCAGGGCGCGGGTGATGCCCGCGATGTAGGCCCGGCCGAGGCCGTCCTTCTCGGTGCGGTGCAGCACGCCGACGACGGCGGGCAGCTCGGCGGCGAGCTTGTCGGCCACCTCGCCGGTGCCGTCCGGCGAGTTGTCGTCCACGACGAGAACGTGCAGGTCGGGGACGGGCAGCGACGTCAGCCGCTCCACCGCGACCGGCAGATTATCCCGCTCGTTGTAGGTCGGCACAACAACGGTAACCCTCAAGGGTCGCCCTCCCAGCTCACCTGTTCGCGCGCCGCGGGCGTGGAGCACCGCGAGCGTTCGCCTGATTTCCCGGGAAACGGTACTCGATCCACGCGGCGGGAAGCCGGGCGGCGGGGTGGGTTCAGTCGCCCTCGCTCCAGTTCCGGTCGGCTCGGTCGGCCTGTTCGTTTCGCGCCCTTGCGATTTCCAGCGCGCGCTCCGCCGTCGCCTGGTCCGGGTAGGGGCCCATCCGGTCTCCGAACCAGCTCAGCCGCCCACGCTCGGCCCGATTGCGCTTCAGCGAGTAGTACCAGCGTTCAGCCATGCCTCCAGCATTCCACCGGAGCGGGCTTCGTACACGGGACTCCCGCGAGAGGTCGCAATTCTTGACCCGAGTTCATCTCGGCTGCGATAGGGTTCCACTCTCACCACCTAGCGTATGGGGGCACGCTGATGACCGTCGATACCGGAGCACGCCGCGAGAGCCCGCGCTCCAAGCGGAGCACGATCCTCACCGTCGCGATCGAGCAGTTCGGCCGAGTCGGCTACGACCACACGAAGTGGGCGTCGATCGCGGACGAGGTCGGCATCGGCCAGACCGCGCTCTACCACTACTTCGAGTCCAAGGCGCACTGCCTGCTCACCATCATGCGGCTGGAGCTGGCCGATTCGGTCGAGCGCTTCGACGCCGCCACCGCAGGCGTCGACGACCCGGCCGAGGCGCTGCGCGCCGCCGTCGCGGGCGCACTCGCCGCCACCCCGAGCGACGCGCTGCAGCGCCGCATCCTGCAGAACCACATGGATCTGCTGGCCGCGCCGCGACCGTCGGAGAGGGAGGAGGCCGAGCGGCTGCGCTCGCGCGAGCTGGTGCAGGAGATCGAGGCGCGCTGGACCGGCCTGATCCGGCGTGGGATCGAAGCGGGTGACTTCGTCGGCGACGATCCGCGCATCCTGACCAGGCTGGCGCTCGGCATGGTCATCAGCGTCTGGCGCTGGTACCGCCCGGACGGACAACTGGCCCTGGAGCAAATCATCGAGACGATGGGCGACGCCGCGATCCGCCTGGTCCGCAAGTAGCGCCCGCGGAGCGGGGCGCCACTAGACCGCGTCGTGCCCCCACCGCCGGGAAACAAGAATCCCTCTGACCCGCAACAAGGTCAGAGGGATTGAGTGGCCAGGGCCGGGATCGAACCGGCGACCTTCCGCTTTTCAGGCGGACGCTCGTACCAACTGAGCTACCTGGCCGCAGGCAACTGCGAAACGGCTGCCATACGCGAAGCGCCGGATTGCTCCGGCGCTCGTGTGCGACCCTGACGGGACTCGAACCCGCGACCTCCGCCGTGACAGGGCGGCGCGCTAACCAACTGCGCCACAGGGCCTTGCTCTGCTACCAACGACCCGAAGGCCGTACCCCCTACGGGATTCGAACCCGCGCTACCGCCTTGAAAGGGCGGCGTCCTAGGCCGCTAGACGAAGGGGGCTCGCTCCGGATCTCTCCGGAGCGGCTTCAACGTTGTCCGCTGGGAGCTCGCATAGCTTATGACAGACCGCCCCGGATTCCCAAACCGGCTGGTCAGATACCCAATCCGAGTTCTTCCAGCCGGGCCGAGGCCTGCCAGCCGCTGCCGTGGAACTTCTCCGCCCACTCCGGGGTGGCCATGGATTCGATCACCACCTCCAGCGCCTCCTGGAACCGGGAGCGCAGATCGATCCCGCCGCCGAAGACGTCGACCAGGTACCGCTGGCCGGCCAGCGCGGCGGCCAGGGTCCGGGTGAAGCGGTCCGGGTCGGCGTCGGCGCGCAGCTGTCCCTGCTCCATCGCGCGCACCGCGAGGGTCTTGGTGGCGCGGCCGATGATCCGGCTGCCGCCGGTCTGCACGTCGCGATAGAAATCGGGCTCGATGATGAGCCGATACTCGGCCTGCACGATGATGTCGTGCTGCAGCCGCAGCGCCATCTCGTCGATCATCCCGTGCAGAACGTCGAGCGGCCCGAGATCCGTTCGGGCGAGCCAACGTTCGGCGGACGCGCGGTACCGCTCGATCGCCGTGTCGAGGACGGCGCGCGCCAGATCCTCCTTGGAGTCGAAATGGAAGTACATCGCCCCCTTGGTCGCGCGCGACCCTTCCAGTATCCGATTGAGCGACGCCGCGGCGTAGCCGCTCTTCCCGAATTCAACGGCGGCGGACCTGATGATCGCCGCACGTGTCCGGCGGGCCCGCTCTTGCTGCCGTGCCATGCTCGAAACGCCTCCGAAGCTTACTCGCCGCCGCTGGCTAACCCCCCTTGGGAAGAAACCGGCAGCGCATAATGACGACTCTTGTTTACACTTCAACCTGGGTTTTCGCCCAATTACAAACTCTGGGTACGAAAACTTGCCGTGAAACTCGAAACACACCAGCTGGTATAGTTCCTCTGCCCGGGTGCGCCGCAGGGGGTGCGCATCCGGGCGTTTTTCGTCTCGAATCGGCCTCCTCCTGCGGCGTTCGACTCCAGCGATACCGCGATCGGGGGCCCCGATCGCGGCGCGGCCCGGGAGAGCCGAGCACATCCCGAATCAATCACGATCCGCTCGCGCGCGGTGTTTCTCCCGAATTTCACCAGGCCGTCACCGTACCCGGAAACCGCATCCGGCACGTGCCAAACCGAGGGGTCTGTGGCCCCGATCGCCAGAATTTGCATTCTGGCAAACAGTCCGCAATCGGTTATAGGCGGCGAACTCACCGCCATTTCGGACCGAACGGAACGGCTGCCCGGCCACCCGCCCGACAGCCCCGAGCGGCCGGTTCGCGGCTCCGCACCGGCGCTCCCGCCCCGATCCGGCCACCCCCGCGCAACCGGCTGTCTCCCCCCGCAAATCCAAAGACCCTGCTGGACAACATGTTTCGATGATATGCACGGACCGGCGCGAGAGTGAAGCCGGGTCGCCGACCACCCGGACGACCTCGGCGCCGCCCGGCGCCGCGTTACCGATGCGGCTCGCGCCACCGGCGGAATCCCCGCACGCACGATTGATTCCGGGCACGCGCAACGGCTTCCGAACGGAAGGACCGCGAATATCGGAGCGATTCCCGCCGCGGAACGGATGTGATGCCCGTCATTCCGAGGCAAGCACGCCGAAGCGAAGGAAGCGGAGCGGTCAACTGCCCTTGACCAGCGGGAACCCGGTGGAGCGCGGTGCCCCCTGTAGGACTCGAACCTACGACCTAGTGATTAAAAGTCACCAGCTCTACCAACTGAGCTAAAGGGGCTCGGCAGGACACAGTACCCGACCCCCTCCCGGCGGCACGAGCAGGATTCACCGCCACCCCTATACATTTGCCTTATCTCGCCAGAACAACCCCGGCCGCGCCGGACGAGCGCCGCGCCAGCAAAAGCTACCGACGGGTAGCGAGACCCCGGCCGTTCACGGCGGCGAGCGCAGAGCCCCGAGGACGCCGGATTCCGCCTGATGCCAGGCGGATAGCGCCACTTCACCGGGGTTCCACACCCCTCGGGCGCCCCGGCCGATCCGGTGAGAGCCCAGCTCGCCCGCTGTAATCCGGGCCACGGCCAGCTAACGGAGAGGGCCGCCGGTCGATAGTCCACGGAACGGTCCCGGCCCCTAGAATCGGGTGGTCGCCCCCTAGCGCGGGGGTCGGCACGGACGCAGCCAGAGCGTCCGGACGATAACGGACAGCGGCTCGGGATGCGTTTCGCATCACACCTACGGTGCCGTAAGGTATGGCCGCATCGGCTTCGGTCTACCGTGGGAAACGGCCCCAACGACCGCACGCACCGACTGAGAAGGGCACACGACACTATGGCAAGGGATCTGACTCAACTCGAGCTTCTGACAGAGTTGGAGCCGGTTGCCGAGGAGAACGTCAACCGGCACATCTCCATGGCCAAGGAATGGCACCCCCACGACTACGTGCCGTGGGACGAGGGCCGGAACTTCGCCGCGATGGGCGGTGTGGACTGGGATCCGGAGCAGTCCCGGCTGGGCGAGGTCGCCAAGGCGGCGATGATCACCAACCTGCTCACCGAGGACAACCTCCCCTCCTATCACCGCGAGATCGCGGAGAACTTCTCGCAGGACGGCGCGTGGGGCACCTGGGTCGGGCGCTGGACCGCCGAGGAGAACCGGCACGGCATCGTGATGCGCGACTACCTGGTGGTCACCCGCGGTGTCGATCCCGTCGCCCTGGAAGAGGCGCGGATGGTCCACATGACCAACGGTTTCGCCTCGCCCACCGAGGCCGACGCCGGCTTCCTGCACTCGGTCGCCTACGTGACCTTCCAGGAGCTGGCCACCCGGGTCAGCCACCGCAATACCGGCAAGGTCTGCGACGACCCGATCGCCGACCGCATGCTGCAGCGCGTCGCCGCCGACGAGAACCTGCACATGATCTTCTACCGCAACCTCTGCGGCGCGGCGCTCGACCTCTGCCCCGACCAGGCGCTGGACGCCATCACCCTGATCCTGGAGAACTTCCAGATGCCGGGCGCGGGCATGCCCAACTTCCGCCGCAACGGCGTGCTGATGGCCAAGCACGGCATCTACGACCTGCGCCAGCACCTCGAAGAGGTGGTCAACCCGGTGCTGAAGAAGTGGCGGATCTTCGAGCGCGACGACTTCAGCCCGCGCGGCGAGGAGGTCCGCGAGCGGCTCGGCGGCTTCCTGGAGCGGCTGGGCCAGGACGTGCTCAAGTTCGAGGAGCAGCGCGACCGCATGCTGGCCCGCGAGGCCAAGAAGCGCGAGCTGGCCACCACCGGCAGCTGACGCCGCGGCCCCGACGCCGCCGCCCGGATCCGTCCGGGCGGCGGCGTCCGCGTGCGGTGATATTCCCCGCCCCGGATGCCACGGCGGCGCCGGGCCGCCGCGCGGCGGTGCCACACTGGTAACCGTGACGACACTGGAAGCCACGACCGCGGCAGCGACGGGCAACGCGCTGCGGATCGGCCCCTACCCGGTCGATCCGCCGGTGGTGCTGGCCCCGATGGCGGGCATCACGAACCTGGCGTTCCGCAAGCTCTGCCGCGAGTTCGGCAGCGCGACCTCGCTGTACGTCTGCGAGATGATCACCGCGCGGGCGATCGTGGAGCGCAACGAGAAGACGCTGCACATGATGTCCTTCGACGCCGACGAGCACCCCAGGTCCATGCAGCTCTACGGGGTCGACCCGAAGACGCTGGCCGAGGCGGTGCGGATCGTGGCGGGCGAGGGCTGGGCCGACCACATCGATATGAACCTCGGCTGCCCGGTGCCCAAGGTGACCCGGCTCGGCGGCGGCGCGGCGCTGCCCTACAAGCGCTCGCTCTACGCCGAGATCGTACGGGCCATGGTGCGCGCGGCCGAGCCCTACGGCACTCCGGTGACCATGAAGTTCCGGATCGGCATCGACGACGAGCACCACACCTACCTGGACGCCGGGCGGATCGCCGAGGCCGAGGGAGCCAGGGCGGTGGCGCTGCACGCGCGCACCGCGGCCCAGCGCTACTCCGGGCAGGCGGACTGGTCGGCCATCGCGCGGCTCAAGGAGCACGTGACCACAATCCCGGTGCTCGGCAACGGCGATATCTTCTCCGCTGCCGACGCGGTGCGGATGATGGCCGAGACCGGGTGCGACGGCGTCGTGGTCGGCCGGGGCTGCCTCGGCAGGCCGTGGCTCTTCGCCGAGCTGGCCGCCGCGCTGCGCGGCGAGCCGCTGCCGGAGCCACCGAACCTGGGCCGGGTCGGCGAGGTGCTGTACCGGCACGGTGCGCTGCTCACCGACCACGACGGTGAGGACAAGGCCATGCGCGACCTGCGCAAGCACATGGCCTGGTACCTCATGGGCTTCCCGGTCGGCTCGGAGCTGCGCCGCGCCTTCGCGACCGTCTCCTCGCTCGGCGAGCTCGCCGGGCTGGTCGAGCAGCTCGACCGGGACGCGCCGTTCCCGCGGGATGCGGAGGGGCCGCGCGGGCGGCAGGGTTCGCCGGGCAAGGTGGCGCTGCCGCACGGCTGGCTGGACGACCCCGACGACCCGGCGGTTCCGCACGCCGCGGACGTCATGCACAGTGGCGGTTGATGGTTCCGTGCGGCAGAAGTGGCTTGCCGTGGCGTAATCGTTATCATTGCCGCATCGGTCACGCCGGTCGAGACGGCCCGATGCGGCAGCAGGGATCGGGAAAAGCGAGGTTCGTAAGTGGCTGACGAGCGGCAGGGGCGTTCGCCACGTCCGGGGGGGCGCCCCCCGTGGGAGCGGTACCCGGCGGGGAGCGATCCCGAGGCGGACGGCGCGCACTCGTCCCGCCGGTCCAGGCACGCGGAGGACGGGGACGAGTCGGCGTCGCTCACCGTGCACGACCTGGTGCAGAAGGTCGACAGTGAGCGGGTGGCGCGACGGCGGCGGCCGGATTCGCAGGGTGAGCGCAGGGCGAGTGGTGCGCAGCGGCGGGAGGCGCCGCCCGCTCGCGGCCGGAGTGGTTCGCCGGTCGCCGGTGATATCGCCGGTGCCGCGCCCGCGCCGGTGCGGCCCAGTGACCCGGGGCCGGTCACGCCGGGGCGGCGTGCTCCCGGGCGGGAGGATGCCGGGCGGCCGGAGAGCGGACGCCCGGGTGGACGGGGAGCCCCGGGGCGCGAGGCGCCCGGCGCGAACGAGGCCGCGCGGCGGCAGCCGCCGCAGCGCGCGACCCCCGCTCGCGATGAGCCTCCCCGGCCGGGGGCGCGTCAGGCTCCCGGCCGCGACGAGCCCGTGCGCCCCACCGGACGCCAGGCGCCGGCACGCGAGGAACCCGCGGGTCGCCAAGCCCCCGGACGCACCGAGAAACCGGACTCCCGCCCCGAACCCGCCGCCGACTCCACTCGGGTGCACCGGCAGGCGCAGGCGACCCCCTCCCGGCCGCGAGCCGACAAGGCCCGCAAGCCTCCGGCGGCACCGCGCGGCCCGGTCGCCGGCGAATCAGCCGAGGACGTCACCGAGGAGATCCCGCCGGTCGAGCCGGAGCCGGCGCAGCGCCCCGGCGACGCCTGGCCGAAGACCGGCGGCCGGAAGGCCCGCACCCAGGAGAAGCCGCGCTCGGTCGGCCCGCGGAAAGCGGGTGCCACCGGTATCAAGAACAAGCGGGCCCGGTTCGCGCTGCGCTCGTCGGTGGCCGCGATCGCGGTGATCGCCCTGCTCACCACCGGCGGCGGCTGGAGCTACCTACGCGCGACCGACAGCGGCTTCACCCAGGTGAACGCCCTGGACGAGAATCCGGAGGACGTGCTCGACTCGGACCTGCAGCTCGGCGACGAGAACTTCCTGATCGTCGGCACCGACACCAGGGCAGGCGTGAACGGCGATATCGGCGCGGGCACCCTCGATGACGCCGAGGGCGCCCGCGCCGACACCGTCATGCTGGTCAACATCCCCAAGAACCGCTCCCGCGTTGTCGTCGTCTCCTTCCCGCGCGACCTGGACGTCACCCGCCCGCAGTGCCAGGGCTGGGACAACGACAACGGCACCTACACCCAGGAAACCTTCCCCTCCGCCATGGGCGACAAGCTGAACGCGGTCTACGCGCTCGGCGGCCCGCGCTGCCTGGTGAACGTGGTCCGCAAGATGAGCGGGCTCAGCATCAACCGCTTCATCGGGATCGACTTCGCCGGCTTCGAGGCCATGGTCGACCAGGTCGGCGGCGTCGAGGTGTGCAGCACCAAGCCGATCATCGACGACACCCTCGGCACGATCCTGGAGACCTCGGGCACGCAGATCGTGAGCGGCCAGACCGCGCTCAACTACGTTCGCGCCAGGCACGTCTACGGCGAGGAGCGCAGCGACTACGACCGGATCAACCGGCAGCAGAAGTTCCTCGCCTCGCTGCTGCGCGGCGCGCTCTCCAGCAAGGTGCTGCTCGACCCGGGCAAGATGAACGGCTTCGTCACCGCCTTCACCAGCCACACCTTCGTCGACAATGTGCGCAGCCAGGACCTGCTCATGCTCGGCCGCTCGCTGCAGAAGATGAGCGCGGGCGCGGTCACCTTCCTGACCATCCCGACCGCGGGCACCACCTCCTACGGCAACGAGATCCCGCGCGACACCGACATCAAGGCGCTCTTCCGGGCGGTCATCGACGACCAGCCGCTGCCCGGTGAGCAGAAGGCGCCGGAGATCACCACCGAGGCGGAACCGCCCCCGGCCGGGGGGACCAGCACGCTCAGCGCGGTCGACCCGAGCATCGTCTCGGTGCAGGTGTCGAATGCCTCCGGAATCGAGGGCTCCGCGCAGCGCACCGCCACCCGACTGAGCACCCAGGGCTTCGGCATCTACACCACCTCGAACTACTCCGGGGGCACCTCGCCGACCACCCGGGTCAGGTACGCCACCGGGCACGAAGCGGAGGCGGCCACGGTCGCCAGCTCGATCCCCGGCGCCAGCCTGGAGCGCGCCGACGAGCTCGGCAGCATTGTCGAGCTGGTGCTCGGCGAGAGCTTCGCGGGCACGGTGGTGCCGCCGACCCCGGTCGGGACCACGTTGCCGAGTGTGCCGCTCGGCACTCCGGCGAGCGCGGCGCCGATCGCGCTCCCCTCCGATCTCGAGCACATGAACGCGGCCGACGACACCTGTAAATAGCGGTTTGCCGGAATGTGCGGAACCGGGTGTGGCACCCGCCATTCACCCGTCGTTGGTGACGTGGCAAGTCGCGGACACTAGTGTCTCTGCTCATGCGTGTCATCTACAACGAGCAAATGGCCGATCTCGCCGATCTCCTCGGCGAGATGGCCGGGCTCGCGGGCACCGCTATGGAGCGGGCCACCCAGTCGCTGCTGCAGGCCGACCTCGGGCTGGCCGAACAGGTGCTCTCCCAGGACGACCGGATCACCGAGATGATCACCGACGCCGAGGAGCGCGCCTTCGCGCTGCTGGCGCTGCAGGCCCCGGTCGCCGGCGACCTCCGCCAGGTGGTGAGCGCCATCCAGATCGTCAACGACGTGAACCGGATGGGCGCGCTGGCCCAGCACGTCGCCAAGGTGACCAGGCGCAGGCACCCCGCGCACGCGCTGCCCGAGGCGGTGAACGGCTACTTCGCCGAGATGGGGCGGATCGCGGTGAGCATGGGGGTCAGCGCCAAGGAGGTGCTCGCCACCCGCGACCCGGAGCGCGCGCTCGAGCTCAACGAAGAGGACGAGGCGATGGACGACCTGCATCGCCACCTCTTCACCCTGCTCATGGACCGGGACTGGAAGCACGGCGTCGCCGCCGCGGTGGACGTCACCCTGCTCGGCCGCTACTACGAGCGCTTCGCCGACCACGCCGTCGAGATCGGCCGCCGGGTCGTCTTCCTGGTCACCGGCGAGCTCCCCACGGACTCCGACGAGCGCTGATCCAGCCGGCTCGCCCGGGTACCGAGCGAGCCCGAGGACACGCGAAAGCCCGCGCCGGGTGGCGCGGGCTTTGTCGTCGCGGGGCCGATCAGCCGAAGCGGCCGGAGATGTAGTCCTCGGTCGCGCGCTTGGACGGGTTCGAGAAGATCTTCTCGGTGTCGTCGATCTCGATCAGCTTGCCCGGCTTGCCCTGGGCCTCCAGGTTGAAGAAGCCGGTCTGATCGCTCACCCGGGCGGCCTGCTGCATATTGTGCGTGACGATCACGATGGTGAACTCCTTCTTGAGCTCCGTGATCAGATCCTCGATCGCCAGGGTGGAGATCGGGTCCAGCGCCGAGCAGGGCTCGTCCATGAGCAGCACGTCGGGCGAGACGGCGATGGCGCGGGCGATGCAGAGCCGCTGCTGCTGACCGCCGGAGAGGCCGCCGCCGGGCTTGTCCAGCCGGTCCTTGACCTCGTTCCAGAGGTTGGCGCCGCGCAGCGACTGCTCGGCCACCTCGTCCAGCTCCTTCTTGCCGCGCACGCCCTGCAGCTTCAGCCCGGCCACCACGTTGTCCCGGATGGACATGGTGGGGAACGGGTTCGGGCGCTGGAACACCATGCCGATGGTGCGGCGCACGCCGACCGGGTCCACCTGGGAGCCGTAGATGTCCTCGCCGTCGAGCAGCACGGCACCCTGGACGCTGGCGTTCGGGGTGACCTCGTGCATGCGGTTCAGCGAGCGCAGCACGGTCGACTTGCCACAGCCGGAGGGGCCGATGAAGGCGGTGACGCTGCGCGGCAGCACCGTGAGCGCGACATCGGCGACGGCGTGGAACTTGCCGTAGAAGATGTTCAGGTCTTTGACGTCGATACGCTTGGCCATTGTTCTCGTTCCGCCTCTATCGGTTCCGCGTGAGCAGCTTGTTCACGACCGCGGCCGCCGCGTAGAGCAGCGCGATCAGCAGGATCAGCGTCAGGGCCGCGCCCCACACCCGGAGCCGGCCCGCCGGCTCGGGGTTCGCCAGCTCCTGGTAGATGAGCAGCGGCAGGGAGGCCATGTTGCCGTCGAACACGTCGGTGTTGATCGACTTGCTGTAGCCGACCAGCACCAGCACCGGCGCGGTCTCACCCATGACGCGGGCGAGCGCGAGCAGCATGCCGCTGATCATGCCGGGCAGGGCGGTGGGGATGACGATCTTGACGATCGTCTTCCACTTCGGGATGCCGAGGGCGTAGGACGCCTCGCGCAGCTCGTCCGGGACCAGCTTGAGCATCTCCTCGGTGCTGCGCACCACCACCGGGAGCATCAGCAGCACCAGGGCGAGCGAGACCGCGAAGGCACTCTGCGGGAAGCCGAAGGTGGCGATCCAGAGCGCGAAGATGAACAGCGCGGCGACGATCGACGGGACGCCGGCCAGGATGTCGACCATGAAGGTGGTGGTCCTGGCGAGCCAGCCGCGGCCGTACTCGACCAGGTACACCGCGGCCATGATGCCGAGCGGCACGGCGATGATCGCGGCGATCAGGGTCTGCACGATGGTGCCGTAGATCGCGTGGTAGACGCCGCCGCGGCTCTGGTCCGGCAGCACGCCCTTCTGCGAGTTCAGCCACCACTGGGAGCTGAGCACCGCCTCGATGCCGCTGGTGATGACCAGGCCGAGCACCCAGATCAGCGGGATCAGCGCGATGACGAAGCAGAGCGCGACGATGCCGGTGGCGATGTGGTTCTTGACCCTGCGGCCGGTGCTGATCGCCCGGAAGGTGGGCGCCTTGATCGGCTTGTCGAGCGTGGTGGTCATCAGCCGTTCACCCTTCCGCCGGACGCGACCCGCGCCAGCGCGTTGACGACGAAGGTCAGCGCGAACAGCACGAAGCCCGCCGCGATGTAGGCGCCGGTGGGCAGCGGCGCGCTGAACTCAGAGGCCGCCGAGGCGATCTTGGAGGCGAAGGTGTAGCCGCCGTCGAAGAGCGACCAGTTGCCCGCCTGCGACGCCGTGCGCAGCACGACGAGGACGGCGATGGTCTCACCGAGCGCGCGGCCGAGGCCGAGCATGGAGCCCGCGATCACGCCGGAGCGGCCGTAGGGGAGCACCGTCATCCGGACGACCTCCCACTTGGTGGCGCCGAGCGCCTGGGCAGCCTCGATGTGCGCCCGCGGGGTGAGGTTGAAGACCTCGCGGGCGACCGAGGTGATGATCGGCAGGATCATCACCGCGAGCACGACGCCCGCGGTGAAGATCGTGCCGCCACCGGCCAGCGAGACATTGCCGTCGGAGAAGAGGAAGAACCACCCGAGCTTGTCGTTCAGGAAGGTCTGCACCGGCTCGATCTGCGGCGCCAGCACCAGGAAGCCCCAGAGGCCGAAGACGATGGAGGGCACCGCCGCGAGCAGGTCGACCAGCGTCGCGAACGGGCGCGCCACCGACTTCGGTGCGTACTGGGTGAGGAACAGTGCGATGCCGATGCCGATCGGCACCGCGATCACCAGCGCGAAGATCGAGCTCAGCACGGTGACCATGAAGAGGTCGCGAATGCCGAAGCGCAGGTCGTCGGCGTTCGAGGTGTTGAACTCGGTGCTGGTGAAGAAGTTGGCGTTGTTGGCCATGACCGATGGCACCGCGCGGATCAGGAGGAACAGCGCGATCAGCGCGATGGCGGCCACGATGGTCGCGCCTGCCGCCGTCGCCAGCGAGCGGAACACGACCTCGATCCGCTGGCTCGAGGCCTTCTTCGCCCGGCCAGGACCGGGCTCATTGCTCGGCGACTTCGTCATGGACGATGATTCTCCGCCCGCGGTCGGGCTCGTCGCAGTGGACGAGCCCTCGGCGGACACCTCAGGGTGCACGGTCATGGCCTACTCGATCAGGAAATCGCGTTGATGGCGGTGGTCAGGCGGGTCTTGAACTGCTCGGGGATCGGCACGTAGCCGCTCGAGTCCAGGCCGTCCTGCCCGTTGTTGATCGCCGAGGTGAGGAACGCCTTCACCGCGGTGGCGGTCTCGCCGTCGGTGTACCTCGAGCAGACGATCTCGTAGGTGGGCAGGATGATCGGGTACGCGCCCGCCGCGGTCGGCTTGTAGAACGAGGAGACGTCGAGCACCAGGTCGTTGCCCTGGCCCTTGATCTTCACGCTGTCGATCGCATTGCCGGCGGAGGTGCTGGTCAGCTCGACCGGCTCGGGGCCGGCGGAGGTGACGACGCGCGCCACGGACAGGTTCTGCGACTTGGCGAACGACCACTCGTTGTAGGTGATGGCGTTCTTGGTGTTCTTGACCGCGGCCGTGACACCCTCGTTGCCCTTGGCACCTTCGCCGACACCGCCGTTGAAGGCCTTGCCGGTGCCCTTGCCCCACGCGCCGTTCGAGGCGGCGTCCAGGTACAGCTGGAAGTTGTCGGTGGTGCCCGACTCGTCCGAGCGGAAGATGACCGCGATCGGGGCGGACGGCAGGGTGGCGCCCGGGTTCAGCGCCTTGATCTCCGGGGCATCCCAGGTCTTGATGGTGCCGTTGAAGATATTGGCGGCGGTCGCGCCGTCCAGCGCGAGGTTGGTCACGCCGTCGATGTTGTAGCTGATCGCGATCGGGCCGAAGACGGTGGGCAGGTTCCACGCCGGGGCGCCGCCGCAGCGTTCGGCGGCCTTGGCGACCTCGCCCTTGCTCTCGCTCAGCGGCGAGTCGGAGCCGGCGAAGTCGGTCTGGCCGCCGATGAACTCGTTGACGCCCGCGCCGGAACCACTCGAGGTGTAGTTCAGGGTCGAGCCGTCGCAGTTCGCCTCGTAGGCGGCGACGAAGCGATCCATCGCGTTCTTCTGCGCCGAGGACCCGCTGGCCTTCAGGGCTTCCTTGCCACCGCAGGCGACGTCGACCGTCGAACCGGTGTTCTCGGACGTGGTGTTTTCATCGCTACCACAGGCGGAAAGGACCATGGCACCTGCGGCCAGCACTCCGACAAGGGCGCTGCTGCGCTTCAACTTCACTATTCCTCCGGGAATCGCATGCGACACGCCCGGTCCCTCACCGGCCGAGCGGGTGTTGTGGTGCGGGACGTTCGCGGGGAACTTGCGCACCAGGGCAGCCACTGAGCTGCCCGTACACAACGTAAGGTCACCCGGTTGACAGTTGGACCAGGCTGAGTGAACGGGAAGTGAACACAACGGCGCGGGCACGGGGGCTCACCGCGTGATTTGCCGCCCGTTTACTGGGAGGTCTCCCCGGTGACCGTCAGGCGACGGGGGCGGTGTACGCGACGTCCACGTGGGCGGGTGCGAAGCCGAGCCTGGTGTAGGTGCGGACGGCGGCGGTGTTGTCCGCCTCGGTGTACAGCAGCACCTCGCCGAGGCCACGCGCGCGGAGGTGGTGCAGCCCGGCCAGGGTGAGCAGCCTGCCGAGCCCCCTGCCCTGCGCCGCCGGGTCGATTCCGACCACGTACACCTCGCCGACCGGAGGCTCCTCGTCGGAGTGCACCTTGGTCCAGTGGAATCCGAGCAGCCGCGCCGGATCGGCGGCGTCGGTGGCGACGAAGAGGCCGGCGGGGTCGAACCAGTCCGCCGCGCGCCTGGTCGCGATATCGCGCTCGGTCCAGCCGCCCTGCTCCGGATGCCAGTCGAACGCGGCGTTGTTCACCCGGAGCAGTTCGGCGTCGTCGGCCGGGTCCGTACCGCCCGGTCCGCGGTAGGTGCGCAGCACGGTACCGTCCGGAACAACCAGCTCCGGTAGCTCAGGCGTAGCCAGGGGCCGCCGCATCTGCCAGAGCTCGCGCGCGGTGCGCAGCCCGAGCCGCCCCGCCACCGCCTTCGCGGCGGGCAGATCGCCGTGCGCCCACACCCGCGCGCCCGCGCCGCCCGCCGCCAAAACCTGCGCTACCAGGGCGGATCCAATGCCGTGGCCGCGCGCGGCCGGGGCGACCGCGACCTCGGCCATGGCCGGGTGATCACCGTGTGCCGGAACGAGATTCGCGTACCCCGCGGGTTCGCCGCCGTGCCGGGCGACCAGGTGCCGCGCGCCCGCGCCGGGGTCGGCGAGCGAGAGCACCGCCGCCTCGGAGACCGGCGCGACGCCGTCCGCCGCGGTCGCCGCCGCCAGCAGCGCGCGCACGGCGGCCGCGGCCCGCTCGTCCAGCCGGTCGCTCCAGCCGGGGCCGGTCACGGCGCGGTGCCGTTGTTGATCGGGGTGAGCGGGGTGTCGTCGGCGGGCTCCTCGCCCTCGTCCGGGAAGGCGGGCTCGCCCTTGGCCGCGGTGCGGGACGGGCGGACGGCCTTGTATCCCACGTTGCGCACGGTGCCGATCAGCGACTCGTACTCGCTGCCCAGCTTGGCCCGCAGCCGCCGGACGTGCACGTCCACCGTGCGGGTGCCGCCGAAGAAGTCGTAGCCCCACACCTCCTGCAGCAGCTGTGCCCTGGTGAAGACCCGCCCCGCGTGCTGGGCGAGGTACTTGAGCAGCTCGAACTCCTTGTAGGTGAGGTCGAGCGGGCGGCCGCGCAGCCGCGCGGTGTAGGTGCCCTCGTCGATCACCAGCTCGCCGAGGGTGATCTTGCCGGTGTTCTCCGGGCTGGCGGCGCCGCCGTTGCGGCCGACCAGCAGCCGGAGTCTGGCATCCAGCTCGGCCGGGCCGGTGCCGGGCAGCAGGATGTCGTCCAGGCCCCAGTCGGCGTTCACCGCGACCAGCCCGCCCTCGGTGAGCACGGCGACGACCGGCACCGACGACCCGGTGCTGCCGAGTAATCGGCAGAGCCCGCGCGCGGCGGCCAGATCGGTGCGCGCGTCCACCAGGGCGACGTCGGCGGTTCCCGCCTCGAGCAGCGAGGAGACCTCGGTCGGCGCCGGGCGCACGTGGTGTGCGAGCAACGCGAGCGAGGGCAGCACCGACTCGGGGTTGGGGTCGGAGGTCAGCAGGAGCAGCTCCACAAGCCCTCCTCCATATCGTGGCGGGCGGACCGGTCGGCCGCTTCGCCGGGTCCACATCGCATCAGCACAGGTAATTCCGGGCTAAAGATTAGCGCGTCCGCCCCGATAGTCCGGGTTCACACGATGCGGAGGCACCGGAGCGGGTGCCCGGAGAGCCGCCGCGACTAGGGTCGAGCCATGCGCAAGCTGATCATCGGGCTGCTGGTATTCGCGGGACTGGTGGTGATCGCCGACTTCGGGGTCGCCGCCTACACCGAGTACCGCGTGTCGCGCACGCTCCGCGACGGCGCCGACCTGAGCGCCGACCCGGAGGTCACCATCCACGGCTTCCCGTTCTTCGCGCAGGCGCTGGACGGCCGGTTCGAGACGGTGGACATCAGGGCCAGCGCCAAGCGCCCCGACCTGCCCGGCGAGATCGCGCTGGAGGCCACGCTCACCGGGGTGCACCTGGAGCTCGGCGATCTCTCGGACGGCCGGGTGCGCAATATCCCGGTCGAGCGGGTGGCGACCAGGATGCGGATCGAGCCCACCGAGCTCGGCAGGCTCTTCGGCATCCCGGACCTGCAGGTGCACTCGCGGCCCGCGGACAAGTCGGACGGCACCGGCGGCTCCGGCGGCTCCGGGATGACCACCGCGGGGGCGCTGGTGCTCACCGGGACGCTGCCCGAGCGCACCGGCGGCTCGGGCAGCCCGTTCGGCGGCACCGACGCCGAGAAGGTCAGCGTCATGGCCGATCTGCTGCTCGACGGCGATCAGGTGCGGATCGTCGCGACCGGCATGTACCGGGGCACGCTGTCGGACGCCACCCCGACCGCCGTGGTGCCCGAGGCGGAACGCCCGGCGGTGCTGGAGCGGTTCACCCGTACCATCGACACCGAGGAGCTGCCCTTCGGCGTGCGGCCGACCGAGGCGTTCGCGCTCGGTGGGCAGATCGTGGTGGAGGGGCGCGGCGAGAACGTGACGATCGATCTCGATCGGCTCGGTATCGGGCGCCGCTGACCGGCTCCCGCCGCCCGCCCGTTCCCGGAGAAAGCCGTCATGATCGAGATCGTCGTTCTGGTTGTGGTCCTGCTCGCCGCCGCGGCGGTCGGGCTGGCGCTGCGGGCGCGCGAAGGCAGGCTGCGCGAAGCCGCCCCCAAGGCCGCGACCGGCCCCGGCTCCGCGAGCGATCGCCGCACCGAGCTGCTCGCCGAGGTCGGCGTCACCGGCGCGGGCCCCGCGGTGCTGCACTTCTCCGCCGAGTGGTGCGGGCCGTGCGCGGCGGTGCGCCGGGTGGTGGCCGGGGTCACCGAGGATCTGGCGGCGGCGCCGCAGGCCCCGCAGGACATCGAGGTCGATATCGATGCCGAGCCCGCGCTGGCCCGCGAGCTGAACGTGCTCTCGCTGCCGACCACCTTCGTCTTCGACGCCGAGGGCAGGGAGCGGTTCCGGATCTCCGGCGTCCCGAAGGCCGACGCGCTGCGCTCCGCCCTGGTTCCGCTCACCGCGTGAAGTGACGCCGACCTGGCCGGAAACCCCGATATCCAGGGTCCCCCGACCAATCCACGTTCCGACCAGGTAAACTGCTTGTCGTGCAATCCGACCACGAGCTGATGCTCACCCGACGCCGCACGGTCGATCTGTGTCGGCTCGGGGGTTGTTGCTGCCTGTGCCGCTGAGCGGTCGGCTCCCCCAGTACTTCTGACGCCGACCTGCGCTCGCCGTGCGAGATCCTCTCGATCCCCGGCGAGCGGGCCCGATCCCAACCCGATCCGCCACAGATTCCTCGCGCAGGAGATTTCCATGGTTTCCGAAGCCACCCGCCCGTTCCAGGCCGATGTCGTCGACGTCCGCGGCCCCCGCTTCGCCGCCTGGATCACCAGCGCCGTGCTGGTGCTCGTCCTGGTCCTCGCGGCCTTCTCGCCGCTCGCCGCGGCGGTGCTGCTCGCGGCGCAGGCCGTCGTCTTCGCGGTCGGCGCCGCTGTAGGCCCGAAGGACAGCCCCTACGGCCGGGTCTTCCGCGCCGCGGTGGCGCCCCGGGTGGGGCCGCCCACCGAGACCGAACCGGCGGCGCCGCTGCGCTTCGCCCAACTGCTCGGCCTGGTCTTCAGCGCCGTCGGCCTGCTGGGTTTCCTGGCCGGCTCCCCCCTCGTCGGTGTGATCTGCACCGGCTTCGCCCTGTTCGCCGCGTTCCTGAACGCCGCGTTCGGGATCTGCCTCGGCTGCCGGATCTATCCGCTGGTGGCTCGGCTTCGCCGGACCCCGGCACCGAACTGACCCTGCACGTCTCGTTGAAAGGAAAGTGCACATGGCTCGCTCCGATGTCCTGGTCTCCGTGGACTGGGCCGAAGAGAATCTCAACGCCCCCGGAGTCGTCTTCGTCGAGGTCGACGAGGACACCTCCGCCTACGACGGTGGCCACATCGAGGGCGCTGTCCGGCTCGACTGGAAGAAGGACCTGCAGGACCCGGTCCGGCGCGACTTCGTGAACCAGGAGCAGTTCTCCGATCTGCTCTCGACCCGCGGCATCGCCAACGACGACGAGGTGATCCTCTACGGCGGCAACAACAACTGGTTCGCCGCCTACGCGTTCTGGTACTTCAAGCTGTACGGCCACAACAACGTCAAGCTGCTCGACGGCGGCCGCAAGAAGTGGGAGCTGGACGGCCGTCCGCTCTCCACCGCCGCGGTGAGCCGCCCGGCCACCCAGTACAAGGCCGCCGCGCCGGACCTGTCGATCCGCGCCTTCCGCGACGAGGTCATCGCCGCCATCGGCACCAAGAACCTGGTCGACGTGCGCTCGCCCGACGAGTTCTCCGGCAAGATCCTGGCGCCCGCGCACCTCCCGCAGGAGCAGAGCCAGCGCCCGGGCCACATCCCCGGCGCGATCAACGTGCCGTGGAGCAAGGCGGCCAACGAGGACGGCACCTTCAAGTCCGACGCCGAGCTCGCCGAGCTCTACAAGGAGGCCGGGCTGGACGGCGAGAAGGAGACCATCGCCTACTGCCGGATCGGCGAGCGCTCCTCGCACACCTGGTTCGTGCTGCAGGAGCTGCTCGGCCACCAGAACGTCAAGAACTACGACGGCAGCTGGACCGAGTACGGCTCGCTCATCGGTGCCCCCATCGAGCTGGGAGCGTGACGACCATGTGCTCAGCACCCACCCAGGGACAGGACATCCCGGCCGGCGTCGACGTCGAGAAGGAGACGGTCATCACCGGCCGCGTGCTCGCGGGCGACGGCCAGCCGGTCGGCGGCGCCTTCGTGCGGCTGCTCGACGGCAACGGTGACTTCACCGCCGAGGTCGTCGCCTCCGGCACCGGCGACTTCCGCTTCTTCGCGGCGCCGGGCAGCTGGACGCTGCGCGCGCTCTCCTCGTCGGGCAACGGCTCGGCCGAGGTGGCGCCGGAGGGCGCCGGGATCCACAACGTGGACGTGACCGTCGCCAAGTGACCCATGCCGAGCGGCCCCCTGGTCTCCCCGGGGGGCCGCTCGCATGTCAGGGGCCGTCCGCGCGGGCCCGCGGCCGGGCCGATAGACTCGGCACGTGGTCCTTTTCTTCGAGCTTCTGCTGGTGGCCGTGTCCATCCTGATCGGATGGTTCGGCCTGTACGTCTTCTACCGGTTGTTCACCGAATCATGAGCGAACTCGCGAGCGAGGGTCCGGATCCGGCCGAGCGAGCGAGTAACACGGAGAACGGTGCGGCGCCGTCCGCCCGGCTCAGCGGCGACGAAGCCGTAGCCGGTGCGGTCGAGCGCGCCAAGTCGACCAGCGGCCGGAACATCCCGGCGCTACCCGATCTCCCCTTGCCCGACGACACCGCGAACCTGCGCCTCGGCCCCGATCTGAACCCGGCCATGCTGGCGCTGCTCCCGATGGTCGGCGTGTGGCGCGGGGAGGGCGAGGGCAACGAACCGAACCGCGGGGACTACCGGTTCGGCCAGCAGATCGTGGTCTCGCACGACGGCGGGGAGTACCTGGCGTGGGAGTCCCGCTCCTGGTTCATCGAGGCGGACGGCGGCTACGGCGGCACCGACCTGCGGGAGACCGGCTTCTGGCGGGTCGGGGTGGACGGTAAGGACGAGGTCATCGAGCTGTTGCTCACGCACAGCAACGGCATCGTCGAGCTCTTCTACGGCCACGCGCTCACCCAGTCCTCCTGGGAGCTCGCCACCGACGTGGTGATCCGCAGCCAGTCCGGGATCGTGGTCGGCGGGGCGAAGCGGCTCTACGGCATTGTCGAGGGTGGTGACCTGGCCTACGTCGAGGAGCGGGTTGTCGCCGACGGGCCGCTGCAACCGCGGCTCTCGGCGCGGCTGCAGCGCTACGTCGGCTGATTCAGCCTCGCCTGCCGACCTCGGTCAGGTCGATATCGATCGGGAACGGCACGGAGGTGCGCAGGCGGTCGTGGAAGATCCCGGCGGGGCTGTAGCGGTCGGTCGCCGGATCTATCTCGTAGAGGTAGGCGACGGCGTCGGAGCCGCGGCGTTCGATCCGCCAGTAGTGCGGAATGCCCGCCCTGGCGAACTTGACCGGCTTGGTGTCACGGTCGCGCTCCTCCGAGTCGGGGGAGACCGCCTCCACGGCGAGCACCACGCCGGCGGCGAAGTAGTCTCCCGATCGGCGCGCCACTGGGGCGGCGCCTGCCGGTCGAGCTCCCGGAGGAATCGGGACCGCCGGGCGGCGGGATCACCCAGTCGGGCAGCGGGTCGACCGTCATGGCTCCAACGTAGCTGCGGGTCCGGAAAAGGGACGACCCCCGAGCTGTACGGTGCCGACTTCGTCGGTGCCGCTCCCGGACGGACTGGCCGGGGGCTCGGGGGCCGGGTGACTGCCTGGAATTCGCTCGCGCGCAACGCGGTCGGGAATTCCCGCAGCGGTGGCGCTAGCTGACAGCCACCTCACGTGTCCTTGAACTATGCATTCTTGGAACCACCTCCTTCCTCGTGTACTCCCGAATCTAGTGGGGGTTCAGGAAACCGGCAACGGATTTTCGCCGAGGGCGGACAGGTGCAGGACCAGGTCGGCGCGGTGGGCGTCCGGCAACTGGTGGGTGACCACGACGACGGTGCGGTTCGGGGCGACCAGGCCGTCGTCGGGGTCGAGGAGGCGGCGGAGGAGGGTGGCGCCCGCCTCGGCCTCGAGGTGTTCGGTGGGCTCGTCGAGGAGCAGGACGTCGGCGGGGGCGAGCAGGGCGCGGGCGAGCAGGATTCGGCGGCGCTGGCCGCCGGAGACCGCGGCGGCGCCGCCGGTGAGGGTGGTGTTCAGGCCGTCGGGGAGGGTGTCGAGCCAGTCGCCCAGGCCGACGGCGCGGAGTGCCGAGGTGGCCTCGGGCTCGGTGATGTCGCCGCGGGCGACGCGGAGGTTCTCCAGGATGGAGGTGCCGAAGAGGTGGGCGTCCTCGGCGAAGAAGGTGGTGCCGGGTTCGGGGGTGGTGAACAGGCCCGCCCACTGCATGAGCAGGGTGGTCTTGCCCGCGCCGCTGGGGCCGACGATGGCGATTCGCCTGGCGTCGCGGGGACGTTCGGGGAAGGTGGGCTCGGCAGCGCCCGCGGCTTCGCTCGGGCGGCTCGCCGAGTGCGAGGAAGCGGCCGGTCCGCAGCCGTCACCCGGGGCGGGCCGCTCCCCCGCAGCGCCGCCTGACCTCTCCGGGTCGAGTGCGCGGAGGCGGTGCAGGGCGGCGCGGCCGGTGGTCAGGGCCTGCGCGGCGGCGGGGAGCGCGGCCACCGCCTCGAAGGCGGAGAGCGGGATCAGCACCAGCATGGTGAGCGCCATGGGGCTCGTTCCGGCGGGGGTGCCGCCGGTGGGGCCGTAGATCGCAAGGCCGGTGAGCAGCGCGCCGAGCACACTGACGCCGATGCTCGCGGGGAGCGCGGCGGCGGCCCACGCGCTGCGGGAGGCGGCGCGGTCCTCGGCGGCGACGGCTCGGGTGCTCGCGGCGGCCGCGGCGGCCATGGCCTCGGGGAGGCGGCCCGCGACGCGGAGCTCGGGGGCGTGGTCGAGGACGGTGACGGCGCGGGCGGTGAACTCCGCGCGGTCGGCGCGGACCGCGCGCTCGGCGTCGGCGGCCGCGGTGGCGGCGAGCCAGGGCGCGAGCAGCGCGGAGACCAGCAGCGCAGCCGCGAGGACCAGGGCCGCGGGCGGGGCGAGCAGAGCCAGCAGCACGACGGCGGCAACCGAGAGGACCAGCGCGACGGCGCACGGCACCACGGCGCGGACCACGACGGCGCCGAGGTCGTCGATATCGGCGCCGATGCGCACCAGCAGGTCGCCGCGGCGCAGCACGGTGGTGTCGGTGCGGGCGCGGCGGTGCAGCCAGGAGGTCGACGTGGCCAGGGCGCGGTAGGTGGCGGTGCGGGCGGTGTTCTGGGCGCGCAGGGCGACATCGTGGGTGGCGAGGCGTTCCAGGTAGCGGCAGAGGCCGCGGGAGATGCCGAGGGCGCGGACGGCGACCACCGCGACGGTGAGGTCGAGGACCGGCGGCATCTGCCAGGCCCTGGCGATGAGCCACGCCGCGAGGGCGGCGAGGGCCAGGCCGCTGCCGAGGGCGAGGACGCCCCAGGTGATGGCGGTGGCGAGGCGCCAGGGGTTCCAGGAGAGGAGGTCGCGCAGGTCGCGCAGGTCGGTGTGGAGGCGTCGGAGGGCGCCCGCCCGCTGCGGGGCGGCGGGCTCGGTCCGCCGCGGCGCGGCACCGGCGACCGGCCGTGCGCCGGTGCCACCCGGTGCGTCGGCCCCGTCGACCGAAGCGACGAGGTGGTGGCGCGGATCCTCGGGCGCATGCCGCTCCGGCTCGCCGAGGCCGAACGCGGTGCGGGGCGTGCTTGCGGGTCCGGCGCTCACGAGGCCACCTCGGCGACCCGCGCGGAGACCTCGACCACCACATCGCCCGCGGCGAGCACCGACTCCCGGTGCCCGACCACGACAACGGTCGCGCCCGCCGCGGCCCGCTCGCGCAGGGCGGCGAGTACCGCGGCCTCACCGGCACTGTCGAGATGGGCCGTCGGCTCGTCGAGCAGCAGCACGGGACGATCCGCGCAGAGCACCCTGGTGAGCGCGAGCCGCTGGCGCTGGCCGAGTGAGAGCCCGGCGCCGCCGGTGCCGACGACGGTGTCCGAGCCGCTCGGGAGTTCGGCGAGCACGGCATCGAAACCCGTTGCGGCGCAAGCGGCGTCGAGATCGACGGGGTGCGGGCCGAGCAACTCGAGGTTCTCCCGCACCGTGCCCGGCACCAGCACCGGGCGCTGCGGGAGCCAGGCCAGCCGGGACCACCACCGCTCGGGATCGAGCGCACCCACCTCGGTGCCGTCCACCGTCACCCGGCCGGAGGCTGGCTCGACGAGGCCGAGGATCGCTTGCAGCGCGGTGGACTTACCGCAGCCGTTCGGCCCGGTCAGCACCGTCACCACACCCGGCCGCAGTACGGCGGAGAGCGCGAACGGCGCCGCCCCGGAGCGGCCGTCGACGCAGAGCCGCTCCAGCTCGATCAGCGCCGGAGCCGCCGTGGGCTCCGGCCGCCGCACGGCCGCCGCGCCGGAACCGGCCACGCCGCCGGAGATCCCGGCCGACGAGCCGAGCACCGCGAAGGCGCGATCCGCCGCCGCCATCCCGTCCTGCGCGGCATGGAACCGCTCCCCCACCGTCCGCAGCGGCAAATACACCTCGGGGGCGAGAATCAGCGCCACCAGCCCGGCGTACAACTCCATCTCCCCGAACACCAACCGCAGCCCGATGGAGACCGCCACCAGCGCGACGCTCAGCGTGGCGAGCACCTCCAGCACCGCCGAGGAAAGGAAGGCGATGCGCAGCGCCCGCATGGTGCGCACCCGCAGCGCCTCGCCGAGCTCGGCGACCTGCCCGGCCATGCTGCGGCCACCGCCCTCTCGGCCGAGCGCGCGCAGCGTCGGCATCCCGGCGAAGAGGTCGAGCACCTGGTCGGAGAGGCGGGTCGTGGCGACCAGGGTGGCCGCGGCCCTGCCCTGCGTCAGCAACCCGATGAGCACCATGAAAACGGGGATGAGCGGCAGCGTGACCAGCACGATCCCGCCGGAGAGCGGATCGTGCAGCGCGATCACCGCCAGCACGATGGGCGGTACCAGGGCGGCGAGCAGCAGCGCGGGCAGGTAGCCGGTGAGGTACCCGCGCAGCCCGCCGAGGCCGGTCCCGACCACGACCGCGATCTCGGTGCGCCGCCGCTCCAGCTCGCGCGGCGGCAGCGCGGCGCCCGCGGCCAGCACCGCCCGCTCCAGCTCGGCGACCACGCCGGCCCCGGCCCGGTGCGCCAGCCGCGACTGCCACCAGGTGACCACGGCCCGCCCGGTGAGCGCGGCGGCGAGCGCGACCAGCTCGGGTGTCCACACACCGAAGCTGCGCGCCGACGGGTCGGTGATGACCCCGGCCAGCACCCGCGCCAGCGCCACCGCGGCGACCACGATGGCACCGGTGGTGAGCACCGAGAACAGCACGGAAACAAGGAGATACGGCCGGGCCGAGCGGGCATTCCGCCACAGGCGCGGATCGATCGGCGCGCGACGAGCCGTCCCCCCGCGCCCATCCGTCGCCTTCCCGGCCGTCCCACCGCGCCTGCCCTCCGCGCGCGCCGCCTGCTTCCCGGCCGTCCCACCGCGTCTGCCCCTCGCGCGCGTCGCCGGCTTCCCCGCCGTCCCGCCCGTCGCGGGCGCCTCCGCTTCCCGGCCCGGCCCGCTCATGCGCTCGGCGCGCGGCGCGGCAGCCCGCTGTGCGGCGGGATCTGCTCGACGGTGATGCGCTTGCGGAACACCCAGTAGGTCCAGCCCTGGTAGAGCAGCACCACCGGGGTCACCGCGACCGCCGCCCAGCTCATGATCTTCAGCGTGTACGGCGTCGAGGACGCGTTCTGCACGGTGAGCGACCACGCCGGGTCGAGCGTGGAGGGCAGCACGTCCGGGAAGAGCGAGCCGAAGAGCAGCGCGGTCGCCGCCGCGACGGCGAGCGTGGTGCCGGTGAAGGCGATCCCGTCGCGCCCGACCAGGTTCGCGGCGGCGCTGCCGACCAGCCCGAGCACCGCGAGCCCGAGCGGGATCCAGGTCCAGCTCGCGCCGTAGGCGAGCTGGGTCCAGAGCCCGAAGCCGCCGACGACGAGCGCGGCGGGCACCAGCAGCAGCCGGGCCACCCGCTGCGCGTCGGCCCGCACCTCGCCGCCGGTCTTGAGCACGAGGAAGGTCGCGCCGTGCAGCGCGAAGAGCACGGCGGTGGCGAGCGCGCCGAGCAGCGCGTACGGGCTCAGCAGGTCCGCGAACGACCCCGCGAGCTGCTTGTCGGCATCCAGCGGGACGCCGCGCACCACATTGGCGAAGACCCAGCCCCAGGCCAGCGCGGGCACCCAGGAGCCGAAGGCGATGCCGAGATCGCAGCGGCGCCGCCACACCGGATCGTCGATCTTGCCGCGGTACTCGATGGCGCAGATCCGCAGGATCAGCGCGACCAGCACCAGCAGCAGCGCGAAGTAGAACCCGGAGAACAGGCTGGCGTACCACTCCGGGAAGGCCGCGAAGAGCGCGCCGCCCGCGGTGATCAGCCAGACCTCGTTGCCGTCCCAGACCGGGCCGATGGTGTTGAGCACCACCCGGCGCCTGGTGTCCGAGCGCCTGCCCAGCGGGTGCATGAGCATGCCGACGCCGAAGTCGAAGCCCTCCAGCACGAAGTAGCCGGTGAAGAGCACGCCGATCAGAACGAACCAGAATTCCTGCAGATTCATCGTCGGCTCCTAGTACGCGAAGGACAGCTGGCGGACCGGTTCGTCCTCGTCCGGCGGAGAATCGCCGGCAGGCGGTTTCGGCTGCTCCGGCCCCGCGATCGCGTAGCGCCGCATGAGGTAGAACCACACCACCGCGAGCGCGCCGTAGAGCAGGGTGAACACCGCGAGCGAGATCCAGACCGTGCTCGCCGGGTGGTCCGAGACGCCCTGCTGCACGGTGAGCCGCAGATTCTGGTCGCCGGTCGGGTTGGGCACCACCACCCAGGGCTGGCGGCCCATCTCGGTGAAGACCCAGCCCGCGCTGTTGGCGAGGAAGGGCGTCGGGATGGCGGCCAGGCTGAGCCAGCCGAACCAGCGCTGCCCCGGCACCCGCCCGCCGCGGGTGAGCCAGAGCCCGACCACGCAGAGCAGCGCCGAGCCGGCCGCCAGCCCGATCATGGCGCGGAACGCCCAGTAGGTGACGAAGAGGTTGGGCCGGTAGTCACCGGGGCCGAACTGGTCGACGTAGGACTGCTGCAGGTCGACGACGCCCTGCAGGGTGACGCCGGTGAAGTGCCCCTCGGCCAGCCAGGGCAGCACGAACGGCACCTCGATCACGTGCGTCACGCTGTCGCAGTTGTTGTGCGTGCCGACGGTGAGCACCGAGAAGTCCGGGTCGGTCTCGGTGTGGCACAGTGATTCCGCGGAGGCCATCTTCATGGGCTGCTGCTGGAACATGAGCTTGCCCTGCACGTCACCGGTGTAGATCAGGGCGACCCCGGCGAGCGCCACCACCACGAGCGCGGCCCGCGAGACCGGGCGCCAGAGCGTGCGCGCCTCGTCCAGCTTCCCCGGATCGCCACTGCGCGCGTTGCGCACCATCCACCAGCCGCCGATCCCGGCGACGAAGGTGCCCGCGGTGAGGAACGACCCCGCCACCACGTGTGGGAAGGCCGCCAGCGCGGTGTTGTTGGTGAGCAGCTCGACGATGCTGGTGAGCTCGGCGCGACCGGTCTCCGGGTTGTACCTGGCGCCCACCGGGTGCTGCATGAACGAGTTGGCCGCGATGATGAAGTACGCGGAGGCGTTCACGCCGATCGCCACCAGCCAGATGGTGGCCAGGTGCACCAGCCGCGGCAGCCTGCTCCAGCCGAAGATCCACAGCCCGAGGAATGTCGACTCCAGGAAGAAGGCGACCAGCCCCTCCAGCGCCAGCGGCGCGCCGAACACGTCGCCGACGAAGCGGGAGTACTCGCTCCAGTTCATCCCGAACTGGAATTCCTGCACGATTCCGGTGGCGACGCCGAGCGCGAAGTTGATCAGGAAGAGCTTCCCGAAGAACTTCGTCAGCCGGTACCAGTGCTCTTTCCCGGTGATCACCCACGCCGTCTGCATCCCGGCGACCAGCGGCGCGAGGCCGATGGTGAGCGGCACGAAGAGGAAGTGGTAGACGGTGGTGATCCCGAACTGCCAACGCGAGACATCCAGCGCGCTCACCGTGACCTCCTACCAGCCGATTCATCTACGACACTCTGTAGTAAGGCTACGTGCGAACGCGCAGCGCACAATGATCGTGCCGGGAATCGAGGTCAAGGTCACGCAGCGCGGCCGATCGAGTCCGCCGGTGTTGCTGTTCCGGGCGCCGATCAGGGCGTCACCAGTCTCCGATGGCCCCCGCCCTCGCGACCCCGCGGTCCACCAATTCGATGATCTCGTCGGCGTTGTCGGCCGCCATCAGCCGGATGCCGTCGAGCTGGGCCACCCGCGCCGCGAGCGTGATGCTGGAGAGCAGCCAGATGCTGTCGCAGACGAAGAGGTCGGCGGTCCAGAGCGGCTCGTACTTGCACTCCCACCCGGCCTTGCGGGCCTCGTTGAAGAGCGCCCGCTGGGTGACGCCGGGCAGCACGCCGTTCTTGGCGGGCGGGGTGAGCAGCGTCTTGTCCCGCGCGATCACGATGGTGGAACGCGGCCCCTCCAGCACCCGGTTCTCGGTGCTGGTGAAGATCACGTCGTCGGCGCCCTGGCGGTGCGCGAAGCGCAGCGCGGCCATATTGGTGGCGTAGGAGAGCGTCTTGGCGCCGAGCAGCTGCCAGGGCGCGGCCTGGGCCAGGTCGATGGAGATGCCGCGGACCAGGCTCATCACCTTGATGCCCTCGGTGCGCGCCTTCTCCACCCTGGCGGGCACCGGGCTCACCGTGACGAAGGCGGTCGGCACCGGGACGGCGGCGGCGAGCTCGCCCGAGGTCACCGAATCCGGCTCCTCGGCGAATTCGCTCTCCCGGCCCCGGGTGAGCACCAGGCGCAGCACGCCCTCTTCCTCGCTGCCCCATTCCTTGGCCGCCACCTCGGCCGCCTCCCGCCACCGGCTCAGCTCGAGCTCGGGTAGCTCCAGCGCCTGGGCGGAGCGGCGCAGCCTGCCCAGGTGGAACTCGATCGCACACGGGCTGCCGTCCCGCACCAGCACCGTTTCGAAGACACCGTCGCCGCGCAGAACACCGATGTCGTCGGCAAACAACAACGGCGCGTCCGCATCCTGGACCGCGCCGTCGAGTGTCACAAGAACTCGATCCGCCATGGGTAGGAGCGTAGGCAATTCGGGCAGGTAATGCCTACGGTGCGCTCGAGTTGATTGTGCGTATCGGCGCGTGTCGCCAACACATTTGATGATTTCGTGATAGCAGCAGGACATTCCTTGTCATGTCCTCCAACCCCACGGCCCCAAACGCCACCCCAACGGGGCGAGTCTTACGAGCCCCCGGTTCGCGCCGGCCCGCGTCCGAGCGGGCGAAGCGCACGCGCCGCAGGCGCAAGTCTCGCCCGCTCGGACGCGGGCCTCCGGGGGCGCGAACCCGCCGAGCGCAGCGAGGCCAGTAGACTGAGCTCCGTGGCTAGTCCTCTTCTCGGCGCTCCCGGAGCCGTCGCGGGGGTGCCCGGTTCGCCGGACGCCGCCGTCGCCTGGCATTACGGCGATCCGTTCGCGGAGCAGCGCGCCGCGGCCCGGCGGGCGGCGATCGTGGATCGCTCGCACCGCGCGGTCGGCACCATCACCGGCACAGAGCGGCTGACCTGGCTGCACACCATCACCAGCCAGCATGTGGCCGGCCTGGCCGACGGCGAGTCGGCGGAGAACCTGGATCTGGATCTGAACGGCCGGGTGCAGCACCACTTCGTGCTCACCGAACTGGCCGAGACCGTCTGGCTGGACACCGAGGCCGAGCGCGGCCCCGACCTGATCGGCTTCCTGACCAAGATGGTCTTCTGGTCCGATGCCGTGCCGCGGGACGCGAGCGACCACGCCGTGCTCACCCTGCTCGGCCCCGAGGTCGATTCGCTCACCGGCGCGCTCGGCATCGCGGAGCTGCCCGCGGTGTACCGCGCGGTCCCGCTGCCGGGCGGCGGCTTCCTGCGCCGCATGCCGTGGCCCGGCGAGCACTCCTACGACCTGGTGATCCCGCGCGCCCAGCTCACCGAGCGCTGGGCCGAGCTCACCGCGGCCGGTGCCACCCCGGCGGGCATGTGGGCCTTCGAGGCGCTGCGCGTGGAGTCGCTGCGCCCCCGGCTCGGCCTCGACACCGACGACCGCACCATCCCGCACGAGGCGCGCTGGATCGGCGGCACCGCCGAGGCGGGCGCGGTGCACCTGGACAAGGGCTGCTACCGCGGCCAGGAGACCGTGGCCCGGGTGCACAACCTCGGCAAACCCCCGCGCAACCTGGTGCTGCTGCACCTGGACGGCTCCGCCGACGACCGCCCCGAGCCGGGCACCGAGCTCACCGCCGAGGGCCGCACGGTGGGCAGGCTCGGCACCGTCGTCGACCACTTCGAGCTCGGCCCGATCGCGCTCGCCCTGGTCAAGCGGGCCGTCCCGGCCGGCACCCCGCTGGTCGCCGGCCCCGCCGCTGCCGCCATCGACCCGGACTCGGTGCCGACGGAGGACCGCCCGCAGGCGGGCAGGCTCGCCGTCGACCGGCTGCGCGGACGCTGATGCGCCCCGGTGACACCGGCCGCGTGCTCGCGGTCTGCGTGGTGCACGCGGAGCTGGAGGTGCCCGGCCGGGTCGGGCGCAGCGCCATCGACAAGCGGCCGGTCGCGGGGCGGGTGGAGGTGCGCCCGCTCGGGCTGGCGGGCGACCACGTCTGCAATACCGAGCACCACGGCGGGCTGAACCAGGCCGTCTACGCCTACGCCGACCACGACGCGCGCCGCTGGGAGCAGGAGCTCGACCGCGTGCTGCCGCACGGCTGGTTCGGCGAGAATCTGCGGGTCGACGGGCTCCCGCTCTCGGACGCGGTGCTCGGCGCCCGGCTCCGGGTGGGTACCGCGCTGCTCGAGGTGAGTGCGCCGCGGGTTCCGTGCGCGACCTTCCAGCACTGGGCGGGTGAGCGGCAGTGGGTGAAGCGGTTCGCACTGCGCAGCGATACCGGGTGCTACTTCCGGCTGCTGGCAGCGGGCACGGTCGGCGCGGGCGACGAGGTGCTGGTGGAGCACGTTCCCGGGCACGGCATCACCGTCCGCGACGTCTTCACCGGCGCGGACCCGGCGAAGCTGTTCCGGCTGCTCGAGGTCGAGCCGACCGTCTCGGACGACATCCGAATGCAGGTCGCCAGGCACACCAGGCGCTCCGAGGAGGCCACGGGATGAGCGAGTCAGGCCCGGAGGCGGTAGCGGAGCGTAACCACGCAGGGCCCTCGCTCATCCCAAGAGAGCCCGGGATGAGCGAGTCAGGCCCGGAGGCGGCAGCGGAGCGTGACCACGGAGGGCTCTCGCGCATCCCGCGGGAGGGCGCGGCGTGAGCGTCGAGCTGGTCGAGGTGGTGCGGTCCGGTTTCCGGGAGTGCGTGCACCGGGGCTCGGTGGTGCTGCTCGGCACCGACGGCGAGGTGACGTTCGAGCTCGGTGAGGTGCACGGCCCCATCTACCCGCGCTCCACCAACAAGCCGCTGCAGGCGCTCGCCCTGCTCCGCGCCGGTTTCACCCCGGCCGACGAGGAGGAGCTGGCCATCGCCATCGCCTCCCACTACGGCGAGCCCGACCAGGTGGCCGCGGTCCGGCGCCTGCTGGAGCGGAACGGGTTCACCGAGGACGACCTGGAGTGCCCGCCCGACCTCCCGCTCGGCGAGCTGCCGCGCGCCCGGCTGCTCGCCGCGGGCGAGAAGCCGGCCCGGATCCTGATGAACTGCTCCGGCAAACACGCGGCCATGCTCGCCACCTGCGCCGCCAACGCGTGGCCGACCGCGGGCTACCTCGACCCCGCGCACCCGCTGCAGCAGGCGGTGCTCCGCACCATCACCGACGTCACCGGCGAGCCGGAGACCGACCTCGGCATCGACGGCTGCGGGCTGCCGATCGTCCCGGTCGCGCTGGTGAACCTGGCCCGCGCCTTCCGCGCCCTGGTCACCGCGGCCCCGCATACCCCGGAGCGGCGCGTCGCGGAGGCGATTCGCACCCATCCGCGAGTGATTTCCGGCACCAATGCCCCCGACCTGCTCCTGATGTCCGAGGTCCCCGGCCTGGCCTGCAAGATCGGCGCGGACGGCGTGCACGCGGGCGCGCTCCCGGACGGCTCGGCCTTCGCCTACAAGATCGAGGACGGCGCCGAGCGCGCGCGGATGCCGCTGACGCTGGCGATTCTGCGCCGTCTCGGCGTGCCGTGGACCGATCGGCTGGCGGAGCTGGCGGCCCCGCCGATCCACGGCGGCGGCGCCAGGGTCGGTGTCGTGCGCGCGGTCCCCGGAGTGCTGTAGCAAACCGCGGCCGCGGCGACGGCGGGGCAAACGGCGGGCGGCGCCGGAATCTTCGCCGCCTCGTGGAAGCGCGGCGGCCTGACACACGCTAAAGTGTCTGTCAGGAAGAGTATTAATTCGAACGGGGCCGCCAACAAACCCCAGGCCGCCCCGCATTGACGCGAGGGGGTCAGCCATGGGCCGTGGCCGGGCTAAGGCAAAGCAGACCAAGGTCGCACGCGAGCTGAAGTACAGCTCGCCATCGACCGACTTCGCGAGCCTTCAGCGAGAGCTCTCGAACGGCACAGATCTGCATCACCACCGCCCCAACGGTGGTGGCGTGCTGTCCGATGAGCACGACGACGAATCCTTGTCCCGCTGGAACAGCGAGGACGACGACTACGACGACTGGCGCCGCTGACCGTACCCACGCGAAGGGGGAGGCCGACGGGCCTCCCCCTTGACCGCGTTCGGACCCGGTCACGGCGCCATTTCGGTGGCTCGCACGGATGGCCCGCATCTCACGATGCGGGCCCCGCCATCTCTCCGACGGATTCGGTCAGAATCTAGAAGCGCGGGTGCTCGCCGACCAGCACCGCGCGCGGCGCGTCGGCATCCTTGCTGCGGCTCACCGAACCCAGTGTCCAGCAGTCGATGTGGCGCGCGGTGAGCACGGCCAGCGCCCGGTCCACATCCTCCGGGGCGACCACCGCGACCATGCCGACGCCCATATTGAAGGTCTTCTCCATCTCCGCCCGCTCGACCCGCCCGCGCTGCGCGATCATCTTGAAGACCGGCGCCGGGCTCCAGGTGCCGCGATCCAGCTCGGCGACCATGCCCTGCGGCAGCACCCGGCCCAGGTTGGCCGCCAGCCCGCCGCCGGTGACGTGCGCGAAGGTGCGCACATCGGTCTCGGCGACCAGCGCGAGGCAGTCCTTGGCGTAGATCCGGGTCGGCTCAAGCAACTCCTCGCCGAGCGTGCGGCCGAACTCCTCGACGTGCCCGGTGAGGCTCATCCGGTCGATCTCCAGCAGCACCTTGCGGGCCAGGCTGTAGCCATTGGAGTGCAGCCCGGAGGCGCCCATGGCGAGCACCACGTCGCCGGAGCGCACCCGCTCCGGGCCGAGCACGGCATCCGCCTCGACCACGCCGACGCCGGTCGCGGAGAGGTCGTAATCGTCCGGGTCCATCAGCCCCGGGTGCTCGGCGGTCTCGCCGCCGAGCAGCGCGCAGCCCGCCTTCACGCAGCCGTCGGCAATGCCGGAGACCAGCTCCGCCACCCGCTCCGGGACGACCTTGCCGACCGCGATGTAATCCTGCAGGAACAGCGGCTCGGCGCCGCAGACCACCAGGTCGTCGACGACCATGGCGACCAGATCCAGCCCGACGGTGTCGTGCTTGTCCAGCGCCTGCGCGACCGCCAGCTTGGTGCCGACGCCATCGGTGGCGGCGGCCAGCAGCGGCTCCCGGTACCCGCTCTTCAGCGCGAACAACCCGGCGAAGCCACCGAGGCCGCCCTGCACCTCGGGACGGCTGGCCTTCTTCGCCAATGGCCCGAACAACTCGACGGCGCGGTCGCCGGCTTCGATGTCCACACCGGCCGCGGCGTAGGAAGCACCGTTACCACTGGGGGTCTGTTCAGTCATTTTCGGGACGAGCTCCAAACCGAATCGGCGGATAGATGCCAGCTCACGCTACCGGAGCGGAATAACGAGCACGCAGCGGTATCGCACCCCGGTTCGTCACCCCCGCACCGTCCGGCCGATCGGTCAGGGCCTGCTCAGCGCACTCGCGTTCGCGTTCTCCCGGAGCAGCGCGGCCTCCGGCCTTCCGCTCAGCATGCCCTCGAGCAAATTCTTGCCGATGGCGGCCTCGTGCGGCAGCGGGATCGGGTAGTCGCCGTCGAAGCAGGCGCTGCAGAGCCTGCTGCGCGGCTGCTCGGTGGCGGCGATCATGCCGTCCAGCGAGATGTAGCCGAGGGTGTCGGCGCCGATCGAGCGGCGCACCCCCTCCACCATCTCGCGGAAGACCTCGGAACCCGGGTCGGTCGCGCCCTCGGCGCCATCCGGCAGCCCGGCGCCGTTGGCGATGAGCTCGGCGCGCGAGGCGAAATCGATGCCGTAGAAGCACGGCCACTTGACCGGCGGCGAGGCGATCCGCACGTGGATCTCCAGCGCGCCGGACTCGCGCAGCATGCGGATGAGCGCGCGCTGGGTATTGCCGCGGACGATGGAGTCGTCCACCACGATCAGCCGTTTGCCCCGGATCACCTCGCGCAGCGGGTTCAGCTTGAGCCGGATCCCGAGCTGGCGGATGGTCTGGCTGGGCTGGATGAAGGTGCGGCCGACGTAGGCGTTCTTCATCAGCCCCTGGCCGTACGGCACCCCCGAGCCCTGCGCGTAGCCGACCGCGGCGGGGGTGCCCGACTCCGGCACCGGGATCACCAGGTCGGCCTCGACCGGGTGCTCCCTGGCCAGCCTGCGGCCGATATCGACCCGGGTGGAGTGCACCGAGCGGCCCGCGATGGTGGAGTCCGGCCGGGCCAGGTAGACGTACTCGAAGACGCAGCCCTTGGGCTCCGGCGCGGCGAAGCGCATGGAGCGAACGCCGTCGGCGTCGATGGCGAGCAGCTCCCCCGGCTCGATCTCGCGGACGAAGGCGGCGCCGACGATGTCCAGCGCGGCGGTCTCGCTGGCGACCACCCAGCCGCGCTCCAGCCTGCCGAGCACCAGCGGGCGCACGCCGTGCGGGTCGCGGGCGGCGTAGAGGGTGTGCTCGTCCATGAAGGTCAGGCAGAAGGCGCCGCGCAGCGTCGGCAGCAACTCCATGGCGGCCTGCTCGATGCTGGAGTCGGCGGCGGCGTGCGCGAGCAGCGCCGTCATCACGTCGGAGTCGGAGGTGGCGGCGATCGGGGCCGGCTTGCTGTCGCCCGCCGGGCGGCGGCCGAGCAGCCCCTGTGCCCGCGCGCGCTCGTTCAGCTCGGCGGTATTGACCAGGTTGCCGTTGTGGCCGAGCGCGAGCCCGGAGCCGACGGCGGTGGTGCGGAAGATCGGCTGCGCGTTCTCCCAGGTGGTGGAGCCGGTGGTGGAGTAGCGGCAGTGCCCGATGGCGACGTGGCCGGGCATGGCGGCCAGCGTCTGCTCGTCGAACACCTGGCTGACCAGGCCGAGATCCTTGAAGACCAGGATCTGCTGGCCGTCCGAGACGGCGATCCCCGCCGCCTCCTGCCCGCGGTGCTGCAGCGCGTAGAGGCCGTAGTAGCTCAGCTTCGCGACGTCCTCGCTCGGCGCCCAGACCCCGAAAACGCCGCACTCCTCGCGCGGCTCGTTCTCGTCCTGATCATGGGCGGCGGCCGGAGGCACGACCGGGATAGGGGTGGATAGATCGCTGTCGACCGGAAAGTCGGCGTTGGTCACCGTTCGCTCCCTGTTCGGGCGGGCTGGGGGCGTCCGTCATTCTACGGCCAACCCCGGCGGTGACCAGCGGCGCCCGGCGGCGCGGAGCCGTCCCGATCACGTTCACCGCGGAACCGCGGGTTCCACCTGTTACCGTGCTGCGGTGACCACGCCCGACCAGCCGGTTGAGCCGGAAGAACCCGCCGGAACAGGCAATTCGGCCGATTCGGCGCACTCGACGGCGAGCCGGGGCAGCACGCCGGGGAACCTGCTCGGCTGGGCGAGGATGACCGGCGCGCCTGTGGTGGTACTCACGTTGCTCACGGCGCTGCTCGGCGTGATGTACCTCGGCTACGTCGCCGACCCCGAGCAGAACCTGCACGACTTCCCGATCGCGCTGGTGAACCAGGATTCGGGCGATGTGCTCGACACCGGCAATGGGAAGCAGCAGGTGGACTTCGGCAGGCAGGTGGCCGACGGCATCATCGCCGCGGTCCCCGCCGACAAGGTCGAGCTGCACGTCGTCGGGATCAGCGAGGCCGAGCGGCTGCTGCAGACCGGCCAGGTGTACGGCGCCGTCGTGATCCCGAGCGATTTCAGCAAGTCGCTCGGCATTCTGGGCATCGGCAGCGTGGTCCCCGGTGATATCCAGCGGCCCATCGTGACGGTCGAGACCAATCCGCGGGCCGGCGCCTACAGCACCCAGGTGGTGCTGCGGATCGCCGACGAGATGCTGGCCCGGGTGAACGACCAGGTCGGGCGGCAGCTCACCGACCAGGTGGAGAGCAGGCTGCGATCGAGCCAGCCGGGGGCGCCCGCCACCGAGCTGAGCGGCGCGAGCCGGGTGGCGCTGCGCGAGCCGATCAACGTGCTGGTGCAGCAGTACCACCCGCTGCCGGACGGCACCGGGCAGGGGCTGACGGCCTTCTTCTACGCGCTGCTCCTGCTGCTCGCGGGGGTGGTGGGCGCGATGATCATCCACACCATGGTCGACGCCCAGCTCGGCTTCGTACCCACCGAGTACGGCCCCTGGTATGTGCACTATCCGCCGACCCCGATCTCCCGCTTCCGCACCGTGCTGCTCAAGTGGGCCGTGATGACGGTCGCGGCGGCCGTCGTCGCCGGGGTCTTCCTGCTCACCTCGCACCTGCTCGACCTGCCGCTGAGCCACGGGCTCGGGCTCTTCCTCTACAGCTGGCTGGCGATCGCGGCGGTCGGCATCACCGGCATCTCCATGCTGGCGGCGATCGGCTCGGCCGGGCTGCTGGCCAACCTGATCCTCTTCGTGGTGCTCGGGCTGCCCTCCTCCGGCGGCACGGTGCCGATCGAGGCGACGCCGCCGTACTTCGCCTGGCTCGCCACCTTCGAGCCCATGCACCAGGTGTTCCTCGCCATCCGCTCGATCCTGTACTTCGATGCCAGCGGCCCGGCCGGGCTCACCCGCGGGGTCTGGATGACGCTGCTCGGGCTCGGCATCGGGCTGGTCTTCGGCGCGGTAGTCACCCGGTTCTACGACCACCGCGGGCTGCACCGGAAGAACGTGCTCGACCGGGAGCCCGCTACAGCCGGGTGACCGGCAGCCAGTGCGCCACCTCGGCGGCGCGGCTGCCGGAGGCGGTGACGGCGCCGGAATCGGCCGCCTCCCGGAAGGTGAGCAGGCCGGTGGCGAGCAGCAGCCAGGTGCGCGGGTCGGTCTCGACCACGTTCGGCGGGGTGCCCCTGGTGTGCCGCGGGCCGTCGACGCACTGCACCGCGACGTAGGGCGGCACCCGCACCTCGACCGAGTGGCCGGGGGCCGCCTGCGCCAGGGTGCGGGCGGTGGCGCGGACGGCGGCGCCGAGCCGGCCCCGGGGCGGGGCCTCGGTGCTGTCGTCGAGCAGCCATTCACGGACCGCGGCGGTGGCGGCGCGGAGTTCGTTCGGGTCGACGGTGGAGCGTCCTGGCACGTCGCGAGGTTACCCGGCGGGCACCCGGTCGATCGCGGCGGCGAGGTCGTCGGCGGCGGCGCCGCGCGCGGAGAACCGGCGCGCGCGGGCCAGGCGGGGAGCTACGGCGCCGCCCGCGTTCAGGGCGTAGTGCAGCAGGGCGGGGGCGGTCGCGCTGCCGCTCCGGCGCCGGAGCGCGCCGAAGATCAGCCCGGCCGCCGCGGTGGCGGCGACAGTGGGCACGATCGGGTCGCCCGCGGCGCGGGCCGGGCGAAGGTGCCAGAGGCCGAAAGCGAGGGCGGTGAGCGGGGTGCCCGCGATGGCGTCGAGGGTGCCGCGGAAGATCAGCTCCTCGGTGTAGACGGTGCCGAGCGGGATGTGCAGGCCGACCCACTCGGGGAGGGCGACGCCGGGCGAGCGGTCCGGGGTCGCGGCGAGTGCCCGCCGGGCGGGTGGCACGGCGAGCCCGGCGCCGTAGCCGACGAGCACCGCGGCCGCGGCGCCGAGCCCGGTGCGCCATCCGGCCGCCGCCCCCCACCGGGGCTCCCCCGCGAAGACGCGCGCGTACGCCGTCGCGAAGGCGGCATTGGCCGCGGTGCGCCCGCGAATGTCCAGCGCCAGCCGCGGCAACACACCGTTGTGCCACACCAGCGGCACCGCCGCCGCGAGCAGCGCCCGCCCCGCGCTCACCGCACCCCGCTCGGCGTCCGGCGATGCCACCCCTCCCGCACCACCGCACGGAGGTGCGTGCTCCCCGGACAGCCCGGCCCCCGCGAGATCGCGCCGGACCCGAGCGGCACTACCGCGGGAACCCCTCACTTGGTGGCCCGCTCGAACTCCTCGGCGGCCTCCAGCTGGATCCGTACGTTCTCGGCGAGCTCCGCATTCCACTCCGGCGGGGCGGCGACGGCGGCCCAGCCGTCGATCACCAGGTCGCCGTAGCGGTGGCCGTGCCCGTCGCTGACCCCCTGCGCGTTGGTGAGATCGGCGGCGACCTGCCAGAAGGTGACGAAGGGGTACCAGCGCATCTGCGAGGAGACATCCGGCCCGCGCGGCTCGGAGAGCCAGTCCGGCTGCGAGAAGATCAGGTCGGTCGACCACCAGACGATGGGGTCGGAGGCATGCTGCAGGTAGGCGATGCGCGGCGTCCGCCACTCCGCATCCGGCCTGGCCAGATCCGCCCGCTCGGCCGCGAAACGCACCACCAGCCCGTCCGCGTACACCGGCTGCACCTCCCGTGACCCGGGATCGCGCCGGGTCACGAACTGCTTCCAGAGCCGGTTCGAGTTCGGCGGCCCGACCCAGAGCGCCCCGTCCACCTGCGCGCGCAGGTCGGCCAGCCCGTCGAACGCCGCCTCCGACCCCTGCGACCCCAGGCTCTCGCCGTACACCAGCAGCTTGGGCCGCGCCTGCGGCGGCAGCGCCGACCAGCGCTCGTACACCGCGTCGAAGAGCTCGCGCCCCGCGCTCGCCGCCTTGCTCCGGTCGGCCAGGAAGGAGAGCACGCTGGGCAGGTAGGAGTACTGGGTGGCGACGATGGCGCTGTCGCCGCCGTACATGTACTCGATTGCCCCCGCCGCCATGGAGTTCACCCAGCCGGTGCCGGTGGTCGTCATGAGCACGAGCACCCTGCGGTCGAAGGCGCCGGTGCGCTCCAGCTCGGCAACGGCCAGCTCGGCCTGGCTCAGGTCGCCGTCGCGCGACTCCAGCCCCACGTAGGCGCGGATCGGCTCCGCCGCCTGCCGCCCGGTGACGGCGGCGATCCGGCTCCGGCTGGGCCCGTGCGAGACGAACCAGCGGCCCTCGAAGCCGAGGGTGTCCCACTCGGCCAGCGACTCCGGGCTGCCCGAGCGCTCGGGCAGCACCGGCTGCGTGGCATACGCCGAGGTGTCGTCGTTGCGCACCTTGAACGCCTCGTTCGCCACCGCGAAGAAGGCCCGGCTGGCGACGCCGTTGAACACGGTCACCGCCACCACGACCAGGACGAGCAACCCGACCGCGGGGGCCAGCTCGCTCGGCACCCGGACCCAGCGGTTCAGCTCCGTGGCCAGCACGATGACGACGGCGCGCACGGTCCGGTAGACGGCGACCACCGCCACCCCGACGGCCACGCTGAGCAGCCCGGTGCGCAGGTAGGCCGGGGTCGGCGTGCCCTCCATGCCCATGAGCGCGCTGATCTCGCGCTGCCAGCGCGCCGACTGCACCAGCATGAAGCCGGCGCCGAGCAGGGCGGTGATCAGCACCGCCGACTTCGCCGCGTACCGCACCCAGGTCGGCGGCGCGGACACCCGCCCGCGCACCCGCGGCCACACCCAGATCCGGAACAGCCACTCCAGCACGCACCCGACGCCGTACCCAAGCGCGGCATTGATCCCGGAGACCAGCCCCTGGAACAGCCAGTCCCGCGGCACCAGCGACGGCGTCACCGAAAGCGCGAAGAAGAGCGTGGCGACGACCAGCCCGGCGTAGTTGAGATCGATGATGATCTCCAGGTGCCGGATCACGATCAGCACCCGCCTGCGCAGGCGGGTGAGGCGCGGGGTGGCCTCCAGCACGGCGCGCCTCAGCCGGCCGGCGCCGCGGCGACGGCCGCGGGCGGCTGGGCGGAAGTCACCGGAACAGTATGGCGGGCGGGGCGGACATCGCCCGGCGACGGCTCGCGGGGATCGCGTCACACCCGAGGCGGCTCGATGCCGCAGCGCCTGCCCGTCGGCACCGGGACCGGCGGCCCGCCCGCAGGCAACTACTCGGGGCCGCTCGAGTAATCACACGCAGGCGCCCGCCCCGCCCGCGCCGGAGACTCGATGTTCATGAGCACTCCCAACGCACAGTCGAAGACGACCTCGGCCTACGTGGCGCAGGCCTCGATCGCGTTCGGCGTCAGCTTGATCGGGGCGGGCGTCGGCATCCTCTACCTACCGCTGGACGTGTGGCAGCGCGGCTTCCTCGGGATGTCCGTGCTGTTCCTGGTGACCAGCTCGTTCACCCTGGCCAAGGTGGTGCGGGACCGGCAGGAGTCGGACTCGCTCCGGGTCCGGGTGGACGAGGCGAGGCTGGAGAAGCTGATCGCCGAGCACGACCCGTTCAAGGCCGCCTGATCAGCGCAGCGCGCCGAAGAGCCGGGGCAGGGTGCCCTCGAAGGCGGCCCGCAGCTCGGTGAGCGGCACCGAGAACTGGCCCTGCACCTCCACCGAGTCGGAGCCCTGGTCCACCACGCCGATGCGCACCGCGGGCAGCCCGCGGGCCTCGCACATCTTGCTGAACCTGGTCTCCTCGGAGCGCGGCACCGCGACCAGCACCCGCCCGGCGGACTCGGAGAAGAGCGCGACGAACGGGTCGGCTCCCTCCGGCAGCAGCACCCGGCAGCCGGTCTCGCCGGCCAGCGCGGCCTCGACGACGGTCTGGATCAGCCCGCCCTCGGAGAGATCGTGCGCGGCGCTGATCATGCCGTCCCGCGAGCCGGCGGTGAGCACCTCGGCCAGCAGCTGCTCGCGGGCGAAGTCGACCTTCGGCGGCACCCCGCCGAGGTGGTCGTGCGCCACCTGCGACCAGATCGAGCCGTCGAACTCGTCGTGCGTCTCGCCGAGCAGGATGAGCGTCTCGCCGGGCTCGGTGCCGAGCCCGGTGGGGATGCGGCGGTGCACGTCGTCGATGACGCCGAGCACGCCGACCACCGGGGTCGGCAGGATGGCGTCCTGCCCGGTCTGGTTGTAGAAGCTGACATTGCCGCCGGTCACCGGGATGCCGAGCGCCACGCAGCCGTCCGCCAGCCCGCGCACCGCCTGCTGGAATTGCCACATGACGCCGGGATCCTCGGGCGAGCCGAAGTTCAGGCAGTTGGTGACGGCCTTGGGGGTCGCGCCGGTGGCGGCGACATTGCGGAACGCCTCGGCCAGCGCCAGCTGCGCGCCGGTGTACGGGTCCAGCTTGGTGTAGCGGCCGGAGGCGTCGGTGGCGAGCGCGATGCCGCGGCCGCTCTCCTCGTCGATCCGGATGACACCGGCGTCGGCGTGCTCCGCGAGCACGGTGTTGCCGCGCACGTAGCGGTCGTACTGCTCGGTGATCCATCGGCGGCTGCACAGCTGCGGGCTGGCCAGCATGGTGAGCAGGGTTTCGCGCAGCTCGCCGGGGGTGCCGGGACGGGCGAGGCGGTCGGTGCCGTCGGCGATCAGCGCGTCCTGGTAGTCCGGGCGCGCGACCGGGCGCTCGTAGACCGGGCCCTCGTGCGCGACGGTGCGCGGCGGGACGTCGACCACGGTCTCCCCGTGCCACGTGACGATGAGCCGCTCACCCTCGGTGACCTCGCCGATCACGGTGGCCAGCACGTCCCACTTGCGGCAGACCGCCATGAAGGCGTCCACGTTCTCCGGGGTCACCACCGCGCACATGCGCTCCTGGGACTCGCTGGAGAGCACCTCGGCCGGGGTCATGTCGGCCGCGCGCAGCGGCACCCGGTCCAGCTCCACCCGCATGCCGCCGTCGCCCGCCGCCGCGAGTTCCGAGGTGGCGCAGGCCAGCCCGGCGCCGCCGAGATCCTGGATGCCGACCACCAGCTTCGCCGAGTACAGCTCCAGGCAGCACTCGATGAGCACCTTCTCGGTGAACGGGTCGCCCACCTGGACGCTCGGCAGCTTCTTGCGGCCGGTGCCGGACTCGTCGCCGGAGAAGGTGTCGGAGGCGAGCACCGAGACGCCGCCGATGCCGTCGAGCCCGGTCCGCGCGCCGAAGAGGATGATCTTGTTGCCGGCGCCTGAAGCGAAGGCCAGGTGCAGGTCCTCCACCCGCATGACGCCCGCGCAGAGCGCATTGACCAGCGGATTGCCCTGGTACGAGGCGTCGAAGACGGTCTCGCCGCCGACATTCGGCAAACCCAGCGAGTTGCCGTAGCCGCCGACCCCGCGGACGACGCCGTCCACCACGCGCCTGGTGTCTGCGGCGTCGGCGGCGCCGAAGCGCAGCTGGTCCATCACCGCGATCGGGCGCGCGCCCATGGCCATGATGTCGCGCACGATGCCGCCGACGCCGGTGGCCGCGCCCTGGTAGGGCTCCACGTAGGAGGGGTGGTTGTGGCTCTCCACCTTGAAGGTGACCGCCCAGCCGTCGCCGATGTCGACCACGCCTGCGTTCTCGCCGATGCCTGCCAGCATGGAGGCGCGCATCTCGTCGGTGGTGGTCTGGCCGAAGTAGCGCAGGTGCACCTTGGAGGACTTGTACGAGCAGTGCTCGCTCCACATCACCGAGTACATGGCGAGTTCGGCGTCGGTGGGGCGCCTGCCGAGGATCTCCCTGATGCGGGCGTACTCGTCGTCCTTGAGCCCGAGCTCGGTGTAGGGCTGCGCGGTGTCCGGGGTTGCCGCTGCGGCGCTGACGGTGTCGACCTGCGAAGTCACGGGAGTACCAGGGTCCTTTCGGGCCGAGTTCGCGATGCGGGGAATCGCCCGCGAGTTTAGCCGTGGTCGGAACCTGGAAACGCACCCGCTACCCTGTGCCGCGTGAACGATCGATCGGGGGTCGCCGATTCGACAAGGCGGCAGCGCCGGTTGCTGCTCCTCGCGATCGGCCTGTTCGCGATCTCGGCGACCGTCTCGCTGCTGCTGCACTGGTGGGACCACTACATCGACCTGCAGGTCTACCGCAACGGCCCGCGGGTCTGGCTGGACGGCGGCGAGCTGTACGGCCCGATGCCGCCGATCGGCGACCTCGCGCTGCCCTTCACCTATCCCCCGCTGGCCGCGCTGCTCTTCGCCCCGCTGGCGCTGGTGCCGCTCGGGGTGGCGGAGATCGTGGTGCTGCTCTCCTCCATCGCGAGCCTGGCGATCACGCTGTGGCTGGTGCTCATCCGGCTGCGCCCCGGGCTGGACCGGATGACGGTACTGACGGCGGTGATCGCGGCGGTGGCGCTGGCCCAGATGCTGGAGCCGGTGCGCCAGACCTTCGGCTTCGGCCAGATCAACCTGGTGCTGATGGCCGCGGTCACGCTGGACTGCCTGGCGCCGAAGACTTTCTGGCCGCGCGGCATGCTGATCGGCATCGCGGTCTCGGTGAAGCTCATCCCGGCGGGCTACCTGCTCTTCTTCCTGCTGCGCCGGGACTGGAAGGCGGCGGGCACGCTGGTGGTCTCGGCCGCCGCCGCGGTCGGCGTCGGGTTCCTGTTCTTCCCCGGGGATTCGGTGCAGTACTGGTCGGAGACGCTGGCCAACACCGACCGGATCGGGCCGCCGTACTTCGCGGGCAACCAGTCGCTCAAGGGGCTCGCCTTCCGGCTCGGCGTCTCCGACGGCGCCGCCACCGCGCTCTGGCTCGGGCTCGGCGCGGTCGCGGTGCTGCTCGCCGCGGTGTGGATGCACCGGCTGCTCGCCGCCGATCGCCCGGTCGCCGCGCTGCTGGTGAACGCCGCCGCGCTGCTGCTGGTCTCGCCGGTCTCCTGGTCGCACCACTGGGTCTGGGCCGCCCCCGCGCTGCTGCTGCTCGGCGTGGCGATCGCCGAGGGCAATCGCTCGCGGCCGCTGCTCGTCGGCACCGGCGCGCTCGCGCTGCTCTTCCTGATCGGCCCGCAGTGGCTGCTGCCGCACGCCGAGGACCGCGAGCTGGAGTGGGCGTGGTGGCAGCAGGTCATCGGCAGCAGCTACGTCTGGGTGACCTTCCTGATCCTGGTCGCCGGGGTGGCCGCGGGTCAGGCCGCCGGGGTGAGGAAGGCGGCGAGCGCGGCCGCGTAGGCGGGCACGTCGGCGGCGCCCATGAATTCGCGCGCCGAGTGCATGGCCAGCTGCGGCGCGCCGACGTCGACGGTGCCGATGCCGGTGCGGGCGGCGGTGATCGGGCCGATGGTGGAGCCGCAGGGCAGGTCGGCGCGGTGCACGTAGCGCTGCAGCGGCACCCCGGCCTCGGCGCAGGCCAGCGCGAAGGCGCCGGTGCCGACGGCGTCGGTGGCGTAGCGCAGGTTCTGGTTCACCTTGAGCACCGGGCCGCCGTTCACCGCGATCCGGTGCGCGGGCTCGTGCCGGTCCGGGTAGTTGGGGTGCGTGGCGTGCGCCATGTCGCCGGAGGCGACCAGCGAACCGGCCAGCGTCGCCAGGTACTCCGCGCGCCCGCCCCCGGCGGCCAGCACGATCCGCTCCAGCACCGCGGGCAGCAGGTCGGACTGCGCGCCGCGCTCGGACTGGCTGCCCACCTCCTCGTGGTCGAAGAGCGCGAGCACCGGCAGCGCCGCGCCCGGTTCGGCCAGCGCGGCCAGGAAGGCGGCCAGCCCGGCGTAGCAGGTGGCCTGGTTGTCCAGCCGGGGCGCGCTCACCAGGTCGCGCTCCCGGCCGACCAGGGTGCTCGGCGCGAGGTCGTGCGTCATGAGCTCCCACCCGAGCACATCGTCCGGGACCGCGCCTGCCTGCTCGGCCACGTGTGCGATGAACGAGGCGCGCTCGGCGCCGACGCCCCAGACCCCGTTGACGTGGCGCTGCGGGTCGAGCGTGACCCCGCGCCGCTCCTCGGAGAGGTGGATGGCGAGCTGCGGCACCCGCAGGATGGGCTCGTCGATCCGCACGAGCTGCTCGCGCAGGCCGCCACCGTCCGGATCACGCAGCGTGAGCCGGCCGGAGATGCCGAGGTCGCGGTCGAGCCAGGAGTTCAGCCAGGCGCCGCCGTACGGCTCCAGCCCGACCAGCTGCCAGCCCGCCGAGAGCAGGTCGGGGTGCTGCTTGACGCGCAGGTTGGGGCTGTCGGTGTGCGCGCCGACCACCCGGAACCCGGCGCCGGGCGCGCTGCCGTCGGTGCTCCATGCCACCAGTGAACCGCCCCGGATCACGTAGTAGCGGCCCGGCTCGCCTGCCGCCCACGGCTCGGCCTCGCGCAGCGCGCGGAAGCCGTTGGCCTCGAGCTCCCGGCTCACGGTGTGGCAGACATGGAACGGCGAGGGCGAGGCGTCGATGAAGGCGCACAGGCCGGTGGCGGTGGCGGTGGTGCTGACGACGGGCATGTCCGCGATCCTAGGCAGCGCGGTGCCGCAGGTCCGGCCCCGGTGCGCCAACCGTCAAGCGCTATTGACGGAGGTAATCACTTCCGCATCATTCGAGCACACCCGCCACAATTCCGGCGGTAATGCGCGCGAATTTCATCGGATGAATCACCCGACGGTCTGCGCCACCAGATCCAGCAATCGAAGCAGTTCCGCATATCGGCGCGCTCCGATCCGGGAACGGAGTCGCTGCTCGGCCCGATACTCCTCGGCGCGCACCGCCGCGACCAGCTCGGCGCCCAGCTTGCTGAGCCCGATCAGGATGCGCCGCCGGTCGTCCTCGGCCGCCACCCGGAAGATCAGCCCGCGTTCGGCCAGCGCATCGGCGTGCCGAGTGGCCGACGAGGGCGGCAGCTGCGACTTCGCCGCCAATTCGCTCATCGTGGTCCGGCCGTCGACGGACAGGTTCGACAACATCGACCACTGATCCGGGGAAAGCTGGCGCGCGTACAAAGCGTCGTCGAGGTGACGCACCCAGCTCCGCTCCGCGGAACGCAAAGCGCCATGCAGCGTGGAATTACCGCCCACCATGGTTTCCACAATTGTCCTGACTGCCTCGAGAATTGGAACGAGGGGAAGACTACCGAACGCGGATAATTCGCGTGAGCGAGTGGTGTCCGCCGGTCGCCGGACATCGCGGGGGGCGCCCGAAAACTCGGCTGCGCCAGTTCAATTCGACATCCAATACTCGAAATGCAATTTTCACCGAGAGGATTCGGCGCGGCCCCCGATCCCCCGGAAACGCCACCGGCCCGGACCGCGCGGGTGCGCGATCCGGGCCGGGAGCGGGAATCCGTTGCGGGTCAGGCCGCTACGAGCGAGTCCAGGACCGAGAGAAACAGCCCGAGCCCGTCGTCGCTGGGGCCGGTGAGCGCCTCGGTGGCGTGCTCGGGGTGCGGCATGAGCCCGACCACCCGGCCATTGGCCGAGGAGATCCCGGCGATGCCGCGCTGCGAGCCGTTCGGGTTGTCGCCGGAGTAGCGGAAGACCACCCTGCCCTCGCCCTCCAGCTGGTCGAGCACCTCGGCGGAGGCCTGGAACCGGCCCTCGCCGGACTTGAGCGGCACCAGGATCTGCGCGCCCGGCTCGAACCGGCCGGTCCAGGCGGTGGCGGTGGACTCCACCGTCAGCCACTCGTCGCGGCAGACGAAGTGCAGCCCGTCGTTGCGGGTGAGCGCACCGGGCAGCAGCCCGGCCTCGCAGAGCACCTGGAAGCCGTTGCAGATGCCGAGCACCGGCAGCCCCTGGCCCGCGGCGCGCACGACCTCGCCCATCACCGGGGCGAACCGGGCGATGGCGCCTGCCCGCAGGTAGTCGCCGTAGGAGAAGCCGCCGGGCACGATCACCGCGTCGACGGCCTTGAGATCGGCGTCGGCGTGCCACAGGTTGACCGCCTCGGCGCCGGAGAGCCGGACCGCGCGGGCCGCGTCGACATCGTCGAGCGTGCCGGGAAACGTGATGACCCCGATGCGCGCGCTCATGGGAGCCGGACGACCTTCCACTCCTCGATCACGGTGTTGGCGAGCAGCGATTCGGCGATCTGCTCCAGCTCGGCGTCGCTCACCGAGTCCTCGACATCGAGCTCGAAGCGCTTGCCCTGCCGCACATCGGCGACTCCGGCGAATCCCAGGCGGGGAAGCGCACCGACGATGGCCTGACCCTGCGGATCCAGGATCTCGGCCTTCGGCATCACCTCGACCACGACTCGTGCCACGCGTTTTCTCCTCGGGAGAGTTCGGGGGTGTACCGGAACAGCGTAGTCGCGGCGGGCCCGGACGGCCGCCGGGGGGTGCGACATCACAGCCGGTCGCCCCGCACCGGCGGCGGCTAGCATCGCCGCATGCGCATAGCTCACTTCGGACACTCCTGCATCCTCGTCGAGCTGCACGGCACCAAGGTGCTGTTCGACCCGGGCACCTTCGCGCACGGCTTCGAGGGCATCACCGGGCTCGACGCCATCGCCGTCACCCACCAGCACCCGGACCACATCGACGGCGACCGGATCGGCGCGCTCATCGAGGCCAACCCCGGCGCCCTGCTGCTCTCCGACCCGCAGACCGCCGAGCTGCGCCCCGAGCCGTGGGCGGCGGTGCACGCCGGGCAGGTGCTCACGGTGGGCGGGGTCACCGTCACCGGCGGCGGGGGCAGGCACGCGGTGATCCACCCCGACCTGCCGGTCATCGACAACACCGTCTTCCAGCTCGGCACGCGGGCCGATCCGGCGCAGCTGGTACACCCCGGCGATTCGCTGTGGGTGCCGCCGAGCCCGGTCGGCGTGCTCGCCATCCCGGCGGCGGCGCCGTGGATGCGGATCAGCGAGGCGGTGGATTATCTGCGCGCGGTTCGCCCGCGGACCGCCGTGCCCATCCACTACGGGATCGTCGCGCCGGAGGCGAGGGGGATCTACTTCGGGCGGCTGGCCGAAATGGGGCCGGAAGGCACGGAATTCTCGCCGATCGAGCACGAGGGGGACAGGGAGTTCCCCGGCTGAGGTCCGGCTACACCTACGTAATTCGCGGGCCATAGCCGGAAAACGAATTGCACGTGCATCGGCAATTTCGCCGGGTTTATCCGGCCGCGGACGTGGGACCGCCCCGCGCCGGGGGTAGGCCCGGGCGGGGCGGCTGGGTCAGCGCTGGCCTGGTCAGTCCGCGCTCAGGGTCTCCAGCAGGGCCGTGATCAGTTCGAGCAGGGTGTCGAGCATTGTGCTTCCCTTCCTGTCGTCTCACTAGCTTACGGATACCGCACTCACAGAATTGCACCGATCGGCCGCGGCGCAAACACCGCAGAGCAAAGAATTTTGCGGATTTGTTTTCGGCACCCACGAATTCCACGAATAGAATGCGGCGCGCGTTCGGCGAATCCGACCGAAACAAGAGAAATTCGCGGGAATCCGGGTTGCCGGTGTCGTTCCGGCGGTTTGCCGGACGGTGGCGCGGGCAGATCCGGCCACATCCATCCGGTATGCCGGATTCGGTCGAGCGGCACCGGCCGCGGGTCCGGGCCGCCGCCTGTCCGGTGGCCTCGGCCTCCCCCGCGCCGGTGATCATCGGCGAAACGGACCCGCGGTACGCGAATCGGCGCCGTCACCCGGCTACGCCATTCGCGGGTGACGACGCCGAGCTCAGGCCGCGCGGCTCGCGGCGCTGTACGGCTCCCAGCGGTACAGCTGTCCGGCGGCGCCGTGGTAGAGCGCCAGGTCGACGGCGTCGAGCAGAGCCTGCCGCGGGCCGGAGCGGGTCAGTTGCGCACCGGAGACCGCGAGCCGCACGACTCCGCCGCGCTTGGCGGTCCGCGCCGCGCCGAGAACCAGCGCCCGGCACCACCACGGCTCGGTGCGGAAGCCCTCGCCGATGCCGTACACCCTGGTGCGCTGCGCGATATTGCGCTCCAGGTCGACGATCGAGGTCAGCCCGAGCGCCAGCCGGAAGCCGACGTCGGGCAGCGCCTCCATGGCGCCCGCCGATGCGCTCCAGCGCGGGGCGGCGAAGAGCCGGGTGCGCAGCCCGACCCGCTCCATCACCCGGTCGGCCGCCATCAGCCGCAGCCGCGCCTCGTGCCGCGGCAGCGCGCCGAACTCGGCCCGCCTGCGCTTGGTGGCAGCCTGGTCGTAGCCGTGCAGCACGATGGCGTCGCCGCCGCCGCGCCGCCCGCGCAGCCAGGCCAGCGTGGCCGGGTCGTCGGTCAGCTTGTAGCCGCCCTTCAGCCGCGGCGCGACGAGCAGCGAGAGCGGCACACCCCGGTCGTCCATCTCGGCCGCGAACTCGATCGCGGCGTCCCGGGTGGTGTCCCGGATTCCGGAGACGGAGACGATGAGCTCGGCAGTCATGGGACAACGGTGACAGGACGACATGTCCGCGGCGTGCAGCCGGGATGACGCCGAAACCAACACCGGTCACATTTCAGTGCATACCGCTATGACGGCGCGACCTTGCCGAGCCCGACGGTGTCGAGCACCCAGGCGTACTCGAAGGCGACTTCCTTCCACTTCTCGTAGCGCCCGCTCACCCCGCCGTGGCCCGCGCTCATCTCGGTCTTGAGCAGCAGCGGGGCATCGCCGGTGGCGACGGCGCGCAGCCGCGCGACCCACTTGGCCGGCTCCACGTAGAGCACCCGGGTGTCGTTCAGGCTGGTGATCGCCAGGATCGCCGGGTAGCGCTTGGCCTCGACGTTCTCGTACGGCGAGTAGGACTTCATGTACGCGTAGACCTCGGGGTCGGCGAGCGGGTTGCCCCACTCGTCCCACTCGATCACCGTGAGTGGAAGCGAGGGGTCGAGGATCGAGGTCAGCGGGTCGACGAAGGGCACATTGGCGAGGATGCCCGCGAAGAGCTCCGGCGCCAGGTTGGCGACCGCGCCGACCAGCAGCCCGCCCGCGCTGCCGCCATCCGCGACCAGCCGGTCGGCGCTGGTGCGGCCGGTGTCGATCAGGTGGCGGGCCGCGGCGACGAAGTCGGTGAAGGTGTTCTTCTTGCGCAGCGTCTTGCCGTTCTCGTACCAGAGCCTGCCCATCTCGCCGCCGCCGCGCACGTGCGCCACCGCGAACACCATGCCGCGGTCGAGCAGCGAGAGCCGGGAGACCGAGAAGCCGGGGTCGATGCTGGCCTCGTAGGAGCCGTAGCCGTAGAGCAGCAGCGGCGCCGCGGCGCCGGGCTGTACCGCGTCCCGGCGCCAGACCAGCGAGATCGGGATGCGGGTTCCGTCCTCGGCGAGCGCCCAGTCCCGGCTCTGCTCGTAGCGCTCCGGGTCGTAGCCGCCGAGCACCGGCTGCTCCTTGCGCAGCAGCAGCTCACCGGTGCCGGGCGCGTAGTCGAAGACCCGGGTCGGGGTGGTGAACGAGGTCAGCCCGATGCGCAGCGTCGGCTGCTCCCACTCCGGGTTGGCGCCGAGCCCGACCGCGAAGAGCGGCAGCTCGAACTCGAGTTCGCGGCGCTCGCCGTAGCCGTCGGGGGTGAGCGGCCAGACCGCGAGCCTGCTCAGCGCCTCGCGGCGGTAGCCGAGCACCAGGTGGTCGGCGAAGGCGTCGACATCCTCCAGCCGCACGTCGTCGCGGTGCTCGATGAGCAGCGTGAGCGCGGCGGGGTCGCTGACCGGCGCCTCGGCGAGCACGAAGTTCTCCGCCTTCACGCCGTCGACCACGTCGTTGTGCAGTACCAGGAAGCGGTCCTCGCCCGCCACCACCGCGTGCTCGACGCTGTACTCCACGCCCTCGCGGCGCGGCAGGATCACCCGGAACTCGCCCTCCGGGTCGGCCGACTCCAGCATCCAGCCCTCGCTGGTGATCTTGGAGGCGACCCAGATGAGCAGGTACTTCTCCGAGCGGGTGGTGCCGATGCTCACCCAGTACCGCTCGTCCGGCTCGTGGAAGACCTTGGCGTCGTCGGCGGCCGCGGTGCCGAGCCGGTGCCGCCACACGGTGTCCGGGCGCCAGGATTCGTCCACGGTCTGGTAGAAGACGTGCGTGCCGTCCAGCGACCAGGTGGCGCCCGGCGCGGTGCCCCTGATCTCGTCGCCGAGCTGCTCACCGGTGCGCAGGTCGAGGAAGCGCAGCAGGTAGCGCTCGTCGCCGACGGTGTCGGTGGAGTAGGCGAGCAGGGTGCCGTCGTTGCTCACCGAGAAGGCGCCGAGTGCGAAGAAGTCGTGGCCGTCGGCCAGCACATTGCTGTCCAGCAGCACCTGCTCACCGGGGATCTCGGTACCCACCTCCAGCTGCGGCGGGGTCCAGGCGTCGAGGCCGTCCGCCTCGGGGTCGATCGGGCAGCGGCAGTGCACGCCGTACTGCTTGCCCTCGAAGCTGCGCGAGTAGTACCAGTACTGCCCGAGCCGGGTCGGCACCGAGAGGTCGGTCTCCTGGGTGCGGGCCTTGATCTCGTCGAAGATGGCGGTGCGCAGCTCGGCCAGGTGCGCGGTGTTCGCCTCGGTGTAGGCGTTCTCCGCCTCGAGGTAGGCGATCACCTCGGGATCGTCCTTGTCGCGGAGCCACTCGTACTCGTCGATCACGACATCGCCGTGCTGCACGCGCTCGGTCGGCACGGTCTTCGCGACGGGGGGCGGCACACTCTCGACAGACATGCGCACCACCCTACTGTCGAGCGGTCCGCCCACTGCGCGCGTGCGGGACACCCGGACCCGGTCGGCCCCGCCGGCTGCTCCGCCACTGTCGCGGACCGGCGCACCGGCACGCGCGCGCGGGACCCGGTCGGCCTTCGCCCGTAGCGCAGGCGGGGCCTCCATTACGCTCGCCCCATGGCCTTCGCTGCACGCCCCCGTCCGGCCGGTGTGCCGGCAGCCCTGCTCCTCGCGGTGGCGGCGCTCACCGGCGGCGCCGCCGTTCCCGCGGCGGCCTGTGCATGCGGCGCCGTCGCGGGGACCGGCGCGACCGCGACGGTGAACAACGAAGTGGCGCTGGTGCACTGGGACGGCGCGCGGCAGACCATCCTCATGCAGCTCGCGCTGCGCGCCGACGGCGACCGCGCCGCCCTCGTCGTGCCGACTCCGGCTCCGGCCACGGTGAGCGCGGGCTCCCCGGACACCTTCACCGAACTCGAGCGGCAGACCGCGCCGGAGATCGTCACCGAGCGGGACTTCTTCGGCTCCGGCGACTTCGAGGGGCTCAGCTCGGGCGCCGCGCCGGGGGCCGCGCCGACGGTGCTGAACCAGGTCACGCTCGGCCCGCTGGAGGCGACGACGCTGGCAGGCGGCGGGCTCGACGGCGTGCGGAACTGGTTGCGCGACAACGGCTATCGCATGCGCCCCGAGGTGGTCGAGACGCTCGCGCCGTACCTGGCGGAGGGGTGGTCGCTCGTTGCCATCCGGCTCACCGGCGCGGACGGCCTCGACGGCGCGCTCGACCCGGTGCGGCTCACCTTCGACGCCACCGCCCCGGTCTACCCCATGCGCATGTCGTCGGCGGCGACGCTGCCGCAGTCGGTGCGGCTCTACGTGCTCGGCGAGCACCGGGTGCGCCGCGCCGACCCGGATGCCGCGCACCAGTTCACCGAGGTGGAGTTCGCCGGGCGGCTCGGCGAGGCCGACGACCCGCTGCTCCGCGAGCTCACCGCGAACGGCACCGACTACCTCACCGAGCTGGCCGTGTCGATCCCCGAACCGGCCCGCATCAGCAGCGATTTCACCTTCGCCGACGCGGACTCCGACGCCGAGCACCGCGAGCGGATCACCCGCACCGAGCAGGTGCAGGTGCTCGGCTTCCCGGCCGGGCCGGTGATCCTCGGCGCCGCGCTGCTCGCCGCGACCCTGGTGGTGATCGCGGTGATCCGGGTCTTCCGCGGGCCGCGCCGGTCCGCTTCCTAAACCTCGGTGAGCAGGCCTTCCGCCGCCGTCCACCGGCCGGCGAGGTCGTCGAACTCGCCCTCGGCCACGGCGTCGGCGAAGTACCGCCATTCGGTCGGCGTGTAGTCCAGGGTGCGGCCGTCGGCCGATTCGAGGGTGGCCGAGCCGTCGCCGTGCACGGTGATGGCGGGTTCCGTCCTGGCCGCGGAGCGGCCGGTCACGGCGTCGAGGAAGCGATGCCACTGGGCGATGGTGATGGCGATGATCGGCTGGGCCGCGGGGTCGTTGCCCGGGTCGCGCAGGTACTTACTGTCCCGGATCAGGACCGCAGCGTCGGTCGCCCTGACCTCGACGCAAGCGCCTCCGTTCCCGCCGCTACGGCGGGCTTTGCGCCATACACCGACCTCGACGCAGTTGCCTCCGTTCCCGCCACTACGGCGGGCTTTCCGCCAGGTGACGGTGTTGTAGCTGGTCATCGTGCGAACCCTTCCAGTGCTGAGGTGATGAGCTTCTTGGACTCCGAGGCGCTGAGCGCCTTCTTGCCGATATCGCGCCAGACCTGCTCGTAGGCCGACAGTTCGTCCGGCTTCTGCAAGTACATCGCCCCTGTGAGTGTGTCCACGTAGGCGAGCGGCGGCTCGATGGGTTCGCCGCTCGGATCGTCCGGGAAGCTGAGCAGTTGGAAGGAGTTCGCGGCGGTCATGCCACCGTGCACGCCGGCCTTCCACGGAATAACGCGGACGGAGACGCCCGGCTTACCAGCGAGTGCGAGTAGATGCTGAAGCTGCCGCGCCATGAGTCCCGGTTCGCCGATCAGCCGCCGCAGCACCGCTTCGTTGAGCACGGCTTCGTAGCGCAGCGGCGGTGTCCGATCGAGCACGCGGCTACCTCCCGGCCCGCGCCGCTGCGATCACCCTCACTACTGCCGGCGGACCGCTCGACATCATCGGCGCATACGCCCCCTCTCGCGACGCCAGCGCCGCCAAGACCGACCGCAAACGCAAGTGGCTGCACGCCTGCCTCACCGAACTCGCCGCGGATCGCGGCCGCACCCAGATCTTCCTCGGTGATCTCAACGTCCTCGAACCCGGCCACCAACCGAGTTACCGGTTCTTCTCCGAGTTCGAGTACGACTTCTATCGGCGTCTGACCAGCGAATGCGGCCTCATCGACGCATTCCGGCACTGCCATCCCGACCTGATCGACCATTCCTGGGTCGGACGCACCGGCGACGGCTATCGATACGACCATCTCCACATCAGCGTCGACTTGCTGCCCAGGCTCACCGCCTGCGACTACGTTCATCAGCCCCGAATCGGTAAGCTTACCGACCATTCCGGCCTCACCGCCTGCCTGGCGCTCGATGCCGAGGCCGGACTGATAACGTCCGACCCCACCATGAGCGGCACCCTGTTGTGACTCCTCGGCCCGGGCCGCCGGGCCACCGATAACCGAACGGAACCTGCTTTGCACCCTGACGAGCCCGCCGTACGGATCGGCGCCCGTGTGGTCCTGGTGGACGCCGAGGACCGGGTCCTGCTGATCCATGCCCGCGATCCCGACGCCCCCGACCATCACTGGTGGGAGTTGCCCGGCGGGGGGCAGGATGCCGGTGAAACGCTCCAGCAGACCGCCTGCCGCGAGCTTGCCGAAGAAACCGGCCTTGTCATCGCCGATGTCGCCGCGCACCTGTGGGACCGAGAAAGCCGCTTCCACTACCGTGGCCGCGACCATCACCGCATCGACAGCGTGTTCCTGGCTCGGGTCGACACCCCGCTACCGGCGGTCACCCCGAAGCACTCAGCCAACGAACGCGCGGGCATGGTCGAGTGGCGCTGGTGGACCGCCGCCGAACTAGCCACGACCACCGACAAACTGCTTCCCGCCGAACTACCCGACCTCGTACCAGCCGTCCTGTCCGGATCGGTGCGCAAACCCCTCGTCTTGCAGGGCTGACAGCAGCACTACCGGCGGCGTGCTCGACGCGGCCGTGGTCCGCGCGGGGTCAGCGGGAGAGCGCGCCGCGAATGGAACCGGCGAGGTAGTCCAGGTCGGCGCGCTGCGGGGAGGTGGCCCGTGCGCGCAGCCCGAACCCGTCGCCCGGCGTGCGCGGGATGACGTGCAGGTGCACGTGGAACACCTCCTGGCCCGCCGTCACCCCGTCCGCCAGGAAGAAATTGACCCCGTCGCAGCCGACCTCGCTCTCGCGCAGCGCCGCCGCGAGCCGCTGCCCCACCTGGAACAGCTTGCCGCCGAGCGCCGGGTCGAGCTCGGCGAGGTTGCGCGCCACCACCTTCGGCACCACCAGCAGGTGGCCGGGGGTGACCGGGCGGATGTCGAGGAAGGCGAGCACGTCGGGGTCGTCGTACACCACGCTGGCCGGTGCCCGCCCGGCGATGATGTCGGCGAAGATCGTGTACGGATTCACGGCACCACTATCGCGCAGCGCGAACCGGCGCAGGTAGCGCACGGCGCGCGACCGCGGCGCCACCGCCCGCGACTGCGCTGCCACCGCGCGCAACCGCCCCGCCGCCGAGCGCAGACGGGACACTGGACTCCGGGGCCGCGTGCTCAGAGAATCGGCGCGGGGGTGTAGCGGGCGGCATCCGGGTAGCGGGCCACCAGTTCCTCGACCGCAGAGATCACAGCCTCCGTCTGCGCGTCGGCGGCGCCGACGAAAGCCGACTTGTCGGCGAGCGCGGCATCGAGCGCGGCCCGGTCCAGCGGCAGCCGATCGTCGGCGGCGAGCCGGTCCAGCAGGTCGGGCTCGCGCCCCTGCTCGCGCATGGCCAGCGCCACCGCGACCGCGTGCTCCTTGATCACCTCGTGCGCGGTCTCCCGCCCGACCCCGGCGCGCACCGCCGCCATCAGGATCCGGGTGGTGGCGAGGAACGGCAGGTAGCGGTCGAGTTCCCTGGCGACCACCGCCGGGTAGGCGCCGAACTCGGCGAGCACGGTCAGGAAGGTCTCCATCATGCCGTCGATGGCGAAGAAGGCGTCCGGCAGCGCGACCCGGCGCACCACCGAGCAGAAGACGTCGCCCTCGTTCCACTGCGCGCCCGCCAGCTCGGCGGCCATCGAGGCGTACCCGCGCAGCACCACCTGCAGCCCGTTCACCCGCTCGCAGGAGCGGGTGTTCATCTTGTGCGGCATGGCCGAGCTGCCCACCTGCCCCGGCTGGAAACCCTCGGTGACCAGCTCGTGCCCGGCCATCAGCCGCACGGTGTGCGCGAACGACGACGGCCCGGCCCCCACCTGCACCAGCGCGGAGAGCACGTCGTGGTCCAGCGAGCGCGGATACACCTGCCCGACGCTGGTGAGCACGGTGCCGAAGCCGAGGTGCGTGGCGACCTGGCGCTCCAGCCGGGCCAGCTTCTCCGGGTCGCCGCCGAGCAGGTCCAGCATGTCCTGGGCGGTGCCCATCGGCCCCTTGATGCCGCGCAGCGGGTAGCGGTCGATGAGCTCGCGCAGCCGGGTGAGCGCGATGAGCAGCTCGTCGGCGGCCGAGGCGAAGCGCTTGCCGAGCGTGGTGGCCTGCGCGGCGACATTGTGCGAGCGCCCGGCCATCACGAGGGCGCGGTACTCGGCGGCGCGCTCGGCCAGCCGGGCCGCCACCGCGACGCCGTGCGCGTGCACGTGCTCCAGCGAGAGCCGGAGCTGCAGCTGCTCCACGTTCTCGGTGAGGTCGCGGCTGGTCATGCCCTTGTGCACCTGCTCGTGGCCGGCCAGTGCGTTGAACTCCTCGATCCTGGCCTTGACGTCGTGCCTGGTCACCCGCTCGCGCGCGGCGATCGAGCCGAGATCGACCCGGTCGATCACGCGCTCGTAGTCGGCCACCACCTCGGCGGGCACGTCGACCCCGAGCTCGGACTGCGCGCGCAGCACCTCCAGCCAGAGCCTGCGCTCCAGCACGATCTTGTTCTCCGGCGACCACAGCCGCACCAGCTCGGGCCCGGCGTAGCGGGTCGCGAGCACGTTGGGCACCCGGCCGGGCGCGGTGTTCTCGGGTGCGGGGGCGGTCTCGGCAGTGGTCACGTCCGGTCAGTCTAGTGACCGGAGCCGATCGGGCTGCTGGGACGTCGCCGGGGCGACGATGTCGATCACCTCGAGCAGCGCGCCGCGCGCGGCCCGGCGCGGCTCCGGGTTCATCTCGCCGAGCGCGGCGACCACCGCGCCGTCCACCACCGCCACCAGCCTGCGCAGCTGCTCCTGCCGGACCACCCGGTCGGAGCGGCGCAGTACGTCGGCCAGCAGCTCGTCGAGCTGCTGGCGTAGTCGGAGCTGCACGCCGCGTAGCTCGGGGTGCCTGGCTGAGGCGACCGAGCGCTCGTAGCGGGCGATCAGCCTGCCGCGCGCGACGTCGTCGGTGCCATCGGGGCCGACCAGCAGGTCGAGCACGAGGTCGACGGTCGCCTCCGCGCCCCGGCGGCGGTGGCTCACCTCGCCGACCCGCCTGCGCATGGCCTCCAGTTCGGCATTGCCCGCGAACTCGACCGCGCGCGCGATCAGATCCTCGAGCGATTCGAAGTAATACGTCGTCGATGCCAATGGCAGGTCAGCGCGGGTTGCGACCGATCGGTGCCGCACCGCCTCGAAACCGCCTTCGAGCAGGAGCTCTGCGGCGGCTGCAACCAGAGCCTGGCGACGCCGTTCGCCTTTCGGGGTCGTCGCGGTTATCACCGTGCCATCGTGCCAGTCGTCATCAATACATCCGTGCGAAATCGAAAGAGGAAGAACACAGTTACCCGATTTTTACCCCATCGGGCCGCCCGCGGTGCCGTACTGCGCAAAGTTGTTGCAAGCCAGCTACTTCAGACAATGGCGCTGAGACAGGGTGTTTCAGCGGTCCAGGAAGGGGCCGAGCCGGGCCAGCGCCTCCTCGATATCGGCGGTCGCCCCGGCGAACGAGAAGCGAACCGTGCGGTGCCCGCGCGCGGTGTCGAAATCGAGGCCGGGCGCCAGCGCGACGCCGGTGTGCGCGAGCACCTCGGCGCACCAGGCCAGCGAATCCCTGGTGTGGTGCCCGACGTCGGCGTAGGCGTAGAAGGCGCCGTCGGCCGGGGCCAGGTCGGTGATGCCGATCTTCGGCAGCCCGTCCAGCAGCAGCCGCCGGTTGGTGGCGTAGCGCCGCACGTGGCCGTCGAGCTCGCGCTTGGCCTCCGCGCCGAAGGCGTGCAGCGCGGCGTACTGCGAGACGGCGGGCGGGCAGACCGTCATGTTCGAGGCCAGCCGCTGCAGCGCGGGGCGCAGCCCGGCCGGGGCGAGCATCCAGCCGAGCCGCCAGCCGGTCATGGAGAAGTACTTCGAGACCGAGCCGATCACCACCGCTTCCCTCGACGTCTCCCAGGCCGACGAGGTGCCGCCGATGCTGTCGGAGTAGGTGATGCCGTGGTAGATCTCGTCCGAGATGAGCAGCGTGCCGTTCGCCGCACACCAGCGGGCGAGCGCGGCCAGCTCGGCCGGGTCGATCATGGTGCCGGTGGGGTTGGCCGGGCTGGCGACCACCAGCCCGGCCGGTGGCTCGGGCAGCGTCTCCAGCATGGCGACCGTCGGCTGGAACCGGGTCTGCGCGCCGCAGTCCAGCTCCAGCACCCGGCAGCCGAGCGCGGTGAGGGTATTGCGGTAGGCGGGGTAGCCGGGGCGGGCCACCACCACGGTGTCACCCTGGTCGAACGCGGCGAGGAAGAGCAGGGTGAAGGCACCGGAGGAGCCGGTGGTCACCACGACCTCGTCCGGGTCGACCCGGTAGCCGTAGGTGGCGGTGTGGTGCTCGGCGATGGCTTCGCGCAGCGGCAGGATGCCGAAGGTCTCGGTGTAGCCGAGCAGCTCGGCGCCGAGCGCCGCGCGGGTGGCGCGCAGCACCGGCTCCGGAGCGGGGGTCGACGGCTGCCCCGCGGCGAGTACCAGCACGTCACCGTGGCTGCGGGCGCGCGCGGCGGCGGCCTTCCAGACGTCCATGACGTAGAAAGGGGGAATGGCCGACCGGCGCGATTCTCTGGACACCCGTCCGACGGTAGAGCACCCGTCCGCAGGTAACCGGGGTTATTGTCGGCGCGATGGACGATGAGGCGCGCAGCCCCCGCCTCGACCGCGCCGGGGTGACCGGGGGCACCGTGATCGTCCCGCCCGACTGGCGGAAGCGGTGGCGGCGGGGGAACCCGGCTGCGCCGGAGGTGGCGGGGAGTGGCGGCGCAAGCGATGCGCCGGAGGTCGGCCCCCGTGATTCCGGCGCGGGCGAGCGCGACGACGCGGGCGCGGGGGACGGTGACGACGAGCGTGACGCGGCGGAGCGCGGCGCACGCGCGGCGGACCCCGACGGCACCGCGACACCTCGCCCCCTCGCGCTCCGCGCCCGCGACCCCAGCTCCTGGGCGGGCTGGTCCACCCTGAGAACCCTGCGGCACGACGCCGCCGCCACCCTCCGCGAGCTCTGGCAGCGCCGCCCGTCCACGGACGACCTGCGCACCCATGCCAAGGACCACCGCTACCTCATCGCGGCCCTGCTGGCGATCGTCGTCCTCGCGACCGGCGACGCCGCGAACAACGGCGCCATCGTCGACCGCCCGCTCGCCCCCGGCGAAGCACAGCGCGTCGCCTTCCCGTACCCCCCGCAGGTCCAGAGCGCGACCCCGTCGGTCCGCCGCCTCCTCGACGCCGTCGCCAATGGCGAACGCCTGCGCGAACAGGCCGTGGTCGCCGCCGCCGCCCGCGCCACCCTCGAACGCGCTCGCGCCGAGGCGGCGGCGGCCGCGGCGGGCGAGGCGGTCCCGTGGCTCAGCACCGGCATCGCCCCGGTCCCCGGCAGCACCCCCGGCTCGGTCATCCCCGGCCCCGGCGGCATGGTCCTCCCGGCCAGGGGCCTGTTCACCAGCGGTTTCGGCTCCCGCTGGGGCACCATGCACCAGGGCATCGATATCGCGGGCCCGATCGGCTCACCGATCTACGCGGTCGCCGATGGCACCGTCATCGACGCGGGCCCGGCCCAGGGCTTCGGCCTCTGGGTGCGAATCCGGCACGACGACGGCACCGTCACCGTCTACGGCCACATGTACGACTTCTTCGTCTCGGTCGGCGAGCGGGTGCCCGCGGGCATGCAGATCGCCCGCATCGGCAACCGCGGCGACTCCACCGGCCCGCACCTGCACTTCGAGGTGATCGAGCGGGGCCAGCACGTGGACCCGCAGCGCTGGTTCGCGCTCCGCGGCCTCAGCTTGAACTGAGCGAGATCCGGTTCTCGACCGCGCCGAGCCCGATATCGGTGCGGTAGTGGCTCCCCGGCAGCTTGATCGAGCCGATCCGCGCGTACGCCTGCTCCCGCGCGGCCGCCAGATCGGCGCCGGTGCCGACCACGTTCAGCACCCGGCCGCCTGCCGAGACCAGCGCGCCGTCGCGCAGCGCCGTCCCGGCGTGCAGCACGGTCGCCTCGTCCGGGCCGGTCTCCCCCGCGCCGCCGATGACATCGCCGAGCCGGGGCCGCGCCGGGTAGTTCTCGGCGGCGAGCACCACGGTCACCGCGGCGCCCTCGGCCCAGCGCGGCGCGGGCGCCTCGGCGAGCCGCCCGGTGGCGGTGGCGTGCAGCAGCTCGCCGAGCGGGCTCTCCAGCAGCGCGAGCACCGCCTGCGTCTCCGGATCGCCGAAGCGGCAGTTGAATTCGACCACCGCGGGTCCGGCCGCCCCCATGGCGAGCCCGGCGTAGAGCAGCCCGGAGAACGCGGCATCCCGCCGCACCAGCTCGGCGGCGACCGGCGCGACCACGTCGCGCACGATCTCCTCGACCGCGTCGGCGGGCAGCCAGGGCAGCGGCGTGTAGGCGCCCATGCCGCCGGTATTCGGCCCGCTGTCGCCGTCGCCGACCCGCTTGTGGTCCTGCGCGGGCAGCAGCGGCACCACAGTCTCCCCGTCCACCAGGCAGAACAGCGACACCTCCGGCCCGTCCAGGAACGACTCCAGCAGCACCGGGTGCCCCTGCTCCAGCAGCTCGGCGCCGTGATCGCGGGCGGCGGAGCGATCCGGCGTCACCACGACGCCCTTGCCCGCCGCCAGCCCGTCGTCCTTGACCACCCAGGTGGGGCCGAAGCGGTCGAGCGCGGCATCCAGGTCGGCGGGGTTGTCCACGATCTCGCTGTGCGCGGTGCGCACCCCGGCGGCGGCCATGACGTCCTTGGCGAACGCCTTGGAGCCCTCGATCCGCGCCGCCGCGGCGGACGGGCCGAAGCAGGCGATCCCGGCCGCCCGCACCGCGTCGGCGACGCCGAGCACCAGCGGCACCTCGGGGCCGATCACCACCAGGTCGGCACCGACCTCGCGGGCCAGCGCCACCACCGCCTCGCCGGAGGACGGGTCGACCGGCCGTAGCTCGGCGTGCTGGGCGATGCCGGCATTGCCCGGCGCGACGACGACGGCCGTCACCGACGGGTCCTTGCGCAGGGCGAGGACGAGGGCGTGTTCACGGGCTCCGGAACCGATGACGAGTGCGCGCACGCGCAACAGCGTAGAGGACGAAGGTGACCTGGCCGCCGCCGCTGCGCAGGCATAGTGGAGGAAGGACGGCGAGGCGCCGCGGCACGACCGGGACGGGGAGATCCGATGGGCTTGATCGACGGAATCATGGGCAACGCGGGCAGCGTGGATCCCGCACGCGCGCAGCAGGAGTACGGGCGGCTGCTCGGCAACGGCGAGCAGATCTACTCGGCCTACATCCTGGTGCGCGATGCCATGCTCTTCACCAATCGCAGGCTGATCCTGGTCGACAAGCAGGGGCTCTCCGGCCGCAAGGTGAGCTACCACAGCGTGCCGTACCGCGCGATCACGCACTTCGCGGTGGAGACCGCTGGCACCTTCGATCTCGATGCCGAGCTGGTGATCTGGATCTCCGGCGCGCCGGAGCCGCTGCAGAAGAAGTTCAACCGGCAGGTCGACATCTACGAGGTGCAGGGCATCCTGTCGCACTTCGTCGGGGTATAAGGACGCTGACTGCGGTGTTTTCGGGCTCCGCCTGCGGCTACGCTGCGGGCATGGCTTCCGTATTCAGCGCGATCATCGCCGGTGAGCTGCCGGGGCGCTTCGTCTGGGAGGACGACGAGTTCGTCGGGTTCCTGACCATCGCGCCGGTCACCCAGGGCCACGTCCTCGTGGTGCCGCGCAAGGAGATCGACCAGTGGCAGGACGTCGACGCCGACGTCTTCGCCCGGCTCACCGGCGTCGCGCAGACCGTCGGCAAGGCGGTGCGCGCGGCCTTCGACGCCCCGCGCGCCGGGCTGCTGATCGCCGGGCTGGAGGTGCCGCACCTGCACGTGCACGTCTTCCCGGCCTACGAGATGGGCAACTTCGACATCTCCGGCGCCGACCCGAACCCGAGCGCCGAGTCGCTGGACGACGCGCAGGCGAAGATCAAGGCCGCGCTGCGCGACCTCGGCTTCTCCGACAACGTCCCGGAGTGAGGTCGCCCCGCCGCGCCGTCACGGTGCGGCGGAGGCGCTCCGATCCCCCGGCAGCGCGCCGCGCACCCGCTCCTCGACGGCGTGCAGGAGCGCGTGCAGCCCGCGGTCCCTGGCCAGCTTGGCGTCCAGCGCCACGTTGATCGCCCCGCGGAACAGCGCGTACGGCTCCCAGCCCGCGGGTGCGATGGTGCGCGGCGCCCGCCGCTCGATGCCGTCCGCGATCACCCGCGCGGCCTCGGCGCCGCTGATTCGCACGTTCAGCGGCCACGGCAGCAGCGCCTCCACCCGGCGGCCGAGGTCGTCGCGGTCCAGCGTCTCGTGCGTCATGGCGGTGTCCACGATGCCGAAGTAGGCGACCCCCGCGGTGGCGCCGTGCGCGGCCAGCTCGACCCGCAGCGCCCGGCCGAGCTGTTCCACCGCCGCCTTGCTGATCATGTACGGCGACCCGGCCATGCCCGGCGCGAAGGCCGCGCAGGACGACACCACCACCACGTGCCCCCGGCTCGCCACGATGGCGTCCAGCGCGGGCTTGACGGTATTGAACGCGCCGGTCAGGTTCACCCCGAGCACGGCGTCGAAGACCGCCGGGTCCATGGTGCGCAGCGTGGCGGGCTTCGGCACGATGCCCGCGTTCGCCACCACCACATCCAGCCCGCCGAACCGCTCGACCACCCGCGCCACCACGTCGGCCATGGCCGCCCGGTCGGTGACGTCGGCCCCGAAGGCGGCGGCGCGCGTGCCGAGCGCGGCGGCCGCGGCCTTGGCGCCCACCTCGTCCACATCGGCCAGCGCGACCACCGCGCCGCGCCGATGCAGCACGGTGGCCAGCTCCCGGCCGATGCCCTGCGCCGCCCCGGTGATCAGAACGACGTGGTCGCGAACCCGGTAGTCGGAAACCCGGAACAGTGCGCGGATCATGCGCTCACCTCGTAGGAGTCGATGTCGAAACGGCTGGTGCGGCGGCGGTATTCGAAGCTCCAGTTCGGGTAGAGCCCGGAGTTGGCGCCGTCCGCGGTGGTGTAGTAGCTGTCGCAGCCGCCGGTCAGCCAGACCGTGTCCGCGCTGCGGCGGCGCATCTCCTCCAGGAACTCGTCCTGCACCTCGGGCCGCAGCTCCACCCGCTTCGCGCCCGTGCGCCGCGCCGTCCGCAGCGCGTCGACGATGTAGCCGATCTGCGATTCGATCATGAAGATGGCGGACTGGTTGCCCGCCGCCCCGAACGGCCCGAGCGTGCTGAAGAAGTTCGGGAACCCGGCGACCGCGATGCCGAGGTAGCTCTGCGGCCGGTCCGCATACAGCTCGGCGATACTGCGCCCGTCCCGGCCGATGTACCTGCCGTAGACGCTCGGCGTCGGGGTGAAGCCGGTGCCGTAGACGATGGTGTCGATCGGCCGCTCGGTGCCGTCCCGCAGCAGGATCGAGCGCGGCCGCACCTCGGCGATCCCGGCGGTGACCACCTCGACGTTCGGCGCGGCGAGCGCGGGGAGGTAGGCGTCGGAGAAGATGGCCCGCTTGCAGCCGATCATGTAGTCCGGCGTGACCCGGGCGCGCAGCTCCGGATCGGCGATCTGCCTGCGCAGCTGGAACCGCCCGAGCGCCTCGTAGAGGTGCCGGAACCGCTTGTCCACCAGCGAGACCAGCCCGAACCCCTCGATGGCGGTGTACCAGCCCGCCCGGATCGCCCGCCGCACCAGCGGCACCTTCCGCAGCAGCAGCCGCTCCGCACCGAGCGTCGGCCGGTCCAGCCGGGGCACGATCCACGGCGCCGAGCGCTGGAACACCGTCAGCGTCGCGACCTGCGGCTGGATCTCCGGCACGAACTGCACTGCGGAGGCGCCGGTGCCGATCACCGCGACCCGCTCGCCGGTGAGGTCGTGGCCGTGGTCCCAGTGCAGCGAGTGGAAGGCGGTGCCCTCGAAGGTCTCCAGCCCCGGCAGGTTCGGGTACTTGGCCTCGGCGAAGACGCCCGCCGCCGAGATCAGGAAGGCCGCGGTGCGCTGCCCGCGCGAGGTCTCGACCCGCCAGAGCGCGGCCTCCTCGTCCCAGCGCGCGTCGGTGAGCTCGGTGCGGAACTCGATGTGCCGCAGCACATCGTGCCGCTCCGCGACCCGGCGCAGGTAGGCCAGGATCTCCGGCTGCTTCCCGTAGGTGCGCGACCAGTCCGGATTCGGCGCGAAGGAGTAGCTGTACAGGTGCGAGGGCACGTCGCAGGCGGCGCCCGGGTAGGTATTGGCCTGCCAGGTGCCGCCCAGCTCGGCGGCGCGCTCCAGCACCGCGAGGTCGTCGAAGCCCGCCGCGCGCAGCTTGATCGCCAGCCCGATGCCGCCGAAGCCCGCGCCGACGATCAGCACGTGGTTGTGTTCCATCGGATCCCTCTCAGCAGTCCAGTACCAGCGCGGTACCCGCCGCGCGGGAGACGCACGGGCGGATGCGGTCGGGCCTGGCCAGCGCCGCGGGCACCCGGTCGCGGTGCTCCACCGCGCCGGCGAGCACCCCGGTCTCGCAGCTGCCGCAGAAGCCCTGCCTGCACGAGTACGGCACCTGCGGATTCACGCGCTGGATGGCGGCCAGCGCGGTCTCGGCGGCGCCGACCCGCACCGTGCGGCCGGTGCGCGCCAGCGTGAGGTCGAACTCCCGCCCGCCCTCGACCGGCGCCGGGGCGAACCGCTCCACGTGCAGTGACCCGGTGGGGTTGCTGTCGAAGGCCAGCCGCCGGGCGGCCGCGAGCATGCCGGGCGGGCCGCACACATACACCGCCGCGCCCGGCTCGGCTCGGGCCAGCAGCTCGGCCATGTCCGGCGGGCCGAATTCGTCGTCCGGGCGCACCTCGGCGCCGGGCAGTTCGGCCAGGAACGGCATTCGATCCCGGCTGCTGCCGAGGTAGATCAGCCGCCCGCGCTCGCCCGCCGCCCGCACCATGGGCAGGATCGGCGTGATCCCGATTCCCCCCGCCAGGAACAGGTACGACGGCGCCGCCACGAACCCGAAGGCATTGCGCGGACCGCGAATCCGCAGCGTCTCGCCCGCGCGCAACGTCTCGTGCACCTCGCGCGACCCGCCGTCGCCGTCCGGGATGAGCCGGACCGCGATCCGGTAGCGGAAGCGGTCGCGCGGGTTGCCGCAGAGCGAGTAGCGGCGCTGCCTGCCCGATGGCAGGAAGAGCTCCAGGTGCGCGCCGGGCCGCCAGCTCGGGAGCGCGCCGCCGTCCGCGGCGCGCAGCGTCAGCGCGACCACGTCGAGCGCGACCTGCTCCACCGCCTCGACCACCACATCGCGGTCGAAGCCGCTGTTCCGTACCGGCCGCGGGCTGGAGAGCAGCGGCGCCGCCGCCCCCGCCACGAACACCTGCTTGTAGATGTCCATCGCGGTGCCGAGCAGCCGCAGCGGGGCGGTCACGAATGCGCCCTGGCCGCGGGCGAGTGCGCCAGGTAGCGCAGCGCCTTGTCCATCGGCCCCAGCTGCGAGGGGTGGAAGCCGGGGCGCAGGTAGCGCGGCAGCTCGGAGAAGAAGACGGTCCAGCTCGGTACCACCCCGCGCAGCGTCGCGCCGACGAACTGCGATCCCCAGAACCGCCCCTTGTCCTGCGACGGATCCTTCCGATACAGGTACGCCGTCGAGATGATGAAGAGCGGCAGCAGCGTCGCGCCGGCCAGCACCGCCGTGCGCGCCTTCCGCGCGTAGCCGCCGTCCAGGTACATGTAGGCGTCGTAGACCACGCTCCGGTGCTCGACCTCCTCGGCGCCGTGCCAGCGCACCAGGTCGAGCATGGCGGGGTGCATGCCCTTCTCGGCGAGCACGTCGGCATTGAGCAACCACTCCCCGATCACCGCGGTGTAGTGCTCCATCCCCGCGAAGAGCCCGAGCCGCTCCTTGAGCCACTCCTCTTTCGCGCGGCCATCGAGCCCGTGGTCACCGAGCAGCCGATCCACCAACCAGGCGATCTTGCCGACGTACGACTCCACATCCAGCCCGATGGACTGCAGGTGCTTGCGCGCCGCCTCGTGGCTGTTCGCGTGCGTCGTCTCCTGCCCGACGAACCCCTGCACCTCCTCCCGCAGCCGCGGATCGCGGATGTGGGGCAGCGCCTCGCTGAGCGCCTGCGCCATCGCCCGCTCCCCCTCCGGCAGCACCAGGTGCATGACGTTCACGATGTGGGTGGCCAGCACCTCACCCGGGATGTAATGCAGCGGCACCGAATCGAAGTCGAACCGCACATCGCGGGCCTCGATCGCGTGCGCCTCGGTCTCAGTCATAACTTGACCGTACAGTGCAACAAAGTTCATTTCAATGTTGCGGCAACAATTCAACGGAGAACGTTGCACCCTCCTGCGGTTCTGCTAGCGTCGAAGGGTGTCCGCCTCCATCCAGAACGCCGTGACCCGCGCCGATCCCGACACCGTCGAAGCGCGGATCCTGGATGCCGCGCTCACCCGCTTCCACGCCGTGGGCGTGAAGAAGACGACGATCGAGGATGTGGCCAGGGAGGCCGGGGTCGACCGGGTCACCGTCTACCGGCGCATGGGGTCCCGCGACGATCTGGTGCAGGCGGTCGTCAGCCGGGAGGTCGGGACGGTGCTGGCCGAGATCGCCGATATCGCCGAGCGCCACGATGTCGTCGATGACCTGGTCGTCGATATCTTCGTCACCGTCATCGGCCGCTGGCGCACCAATCCCCTCGCCCAGCGCATGCTGTCCCTTGAACCCGAGCGCGTAGTCCTGAAGCTGACCTCCGAGGGCGCCACCACCTTCGCCATGTCCATCGCCGCCACCGCGGCCGCCATGCAGCGCGCCGCCGACCGGGGGTTGCTCACCTCCCCCGACGATCTCGTCACCCGCGCCGAAATCGTCTGCCGGATCGTGCATTCGCTCATCCTCGCGCCGCACGGGAGCCGGGAGCTTTCGACGGAGGCGGAGCTCGAGGAGTTCGCCCGCCGCTACCTGGTACCGATCATCACCGGCTGAGATTCATGCCAGACTCGGGTCGGTGATGGGTGCCAAACAGCTCAAGATCGGTCTGCGCGTCCGCGACCTGCACCGCTCCGCCGCCCTCTACCTGCGCCTCGGCTTCCGCGAGATCCCCAACGACGACCAGCCCGAATTGCGCTACCTCACCTTCCGCAACACCTGGCTCATCCTCTCCGCGCTGGAGAGCCACGGTTACAACAACACCGAGCGCGAACAGTTGATCCGCACCGCGCCGCGCGGCCTCGGCGTCGTCCTTGCCATCCCCGTTCCTGACCTGGATGCCGCTTACGAGCTGTGGCAGGCGGAGGGGTTGCCGATAACCAGCGACCGGGAGAGCGTCGTCTGGGCGCGCATCTTCTCCGGCCTCGATCCGGATGGCTACGAAGTCACCTTCGAACAGTTCGAGTGAGCAGCTGTGCGGCGAGCTACGCGCCGCCGCGTCGTGCGGCCAGCGCTGACGTGATGAGCGCGCGGGCGGCGTCTCCGGAGACTGCGTGCCCGCACAGCCCGGCCCATAGCCGTTCGTACAGCTCCAGCTCGCCCGGCGCGGTGATGCTGAGTTCGGCGCTGGCGGTCTCGATCAGAGCCTGCCGCCCGTCGAACAGGTGGAAGCTGCCGCTGAGATACACGAACTCCGCGGTCAGCGGCAGAATCGCGAAGGACAGCCGGGGGTTGCCGAACGCCACGTCGAGTAGGTGCCGCAGTTGCGCGGAGGTCACTGCGTCGTTTCCGAGAGTGGTGTACAGCGCAGCTTCGTGAACGAGCGCGGCCACTCGCGTGCCACCGGTCCGCACGATGCCTTGTCGCTCGAGACGTGCTGCCACCGCCGCCTCCAGGTCATCGGGCGTACCGAGAAAACCGATGCACTGCGCCAAGACGGCGCGGGCGTAGTCCTCGGTCTGTAGCAGCCCGGGGACGATCGTCGGGTTGTAGATGCGGAGCTGCCGAGCCGTGGATTCGATCTCCCGGCCGCGCTGTTGGCGGCGGGTGTGTCCGGTCGCGGTGATGCGCCGCCACTCCGACCACTGGGCGCGGACGTTCCGCAGCGCCGCGACGAGATCGGGCAGCGCCAGCGGAACATCGCAGACCCGGCACCACGCGGCGAGGTCCGCTTCGCTCGGCATCTGCTTGCCGTTCTCGATCCTGGATGTCTTCGACCAGTGCCATCCGGCGGCGGTGCTGAGCTGGCGACCATCCAGCCCAGCGTCCCGGCGCAATTCCCGCAGTCGCGCCCCGAGCGCTGCTTTCGCCCGCGCAGCCCCGTTCATCGAGCCGCGTACTCCTGGAACGGCGTGGCCGCGGACCACACGCGGTCACGGAGCGCTACTGCGCGCGCGACGATCACGGGGTCGTCGGTCAGCGCGGCGCCGACCCATACCCCGCGCGCATCGAACAGCGAGAACGCCACCGAGTGCTCATCGAACAGTCAGTAGTCGTCGGCAGCTGCGTCGGACGGCTCGGCATCGTGCCGGGGCAAGTAGCTGATTTCCTCCCCAGCTGCGACGTTGTGACGGCTCAGGGCGAGCAGATACCGCGTGTACTGGGTGTGCGGCTCCGTGACGATCCGCACGCGGCGCACAGCCGCCCCACGAGCCACCGTCGCGGATACGTGGTCAGTCCATCCCGAGAACCACTCCCCGCCCGGGTCGGTGTTCTCGTCCGCCCGGAAGGCGGCGAGGGACGCGGATTCGTTCTCGCTCATGTAGTCGTCGTGTGTTTCGAGGTGGAAGGCGGACCGGTGCGCCGTGCGGAACACCGGCCGCAGCTCACCCGCGCCGTGTAGCAGGCGCATCCCGACGCACCTCCTGACCGATCGGCACCAGCACAGCCGCCTCGTGCGCCGGAATCCGCATCATGTCCAGGGCTTCCGGATCGGTGACGGGCTCGCCCGACGCCCGGATCGGCGGTCAGCCAGCCCTGCACCGCGTACTGCGGCGGGTCGGTCACTGTGACGTACAGCCGCGGTGATCCGTCGCCGCCGGACTCACCGCCGATGAATCGAACTCGCATGGTCATGCCCCTTCCCCCGGTGTGGCACGGAGTGCGTGCCCTATCGATGGTCACAGCTCGAGCAGAGGAAAGGCAATCCCTCACGCACTTCAGCGCACTTTCGTAGCCCCGGCCAATTACGCACGCATAGCGTGCTTTTCGGCCCCGCCGCCGGGTTGATGCCGCGCGACACCCTTCCGCGCACCACTCCGCATCCGGCCGCGCACCGATGCCGGACCGGTACGTCCCCGGCGGCGGGTGCCACCCAACGGCACGCAACAGGGGGTTCGCCGCATGAACGAATGGGCAGAGGCTGTCCTGGTCGGGGCCGCGGTTGTCGTGGTGGTGCTGGCGCCACTGCTGGCGCTCAGTCGCTGCCTACCGGATCGCCTACCGCCGGAGTACCGCGCAGCCGGGCTGAGCGAGCGCCTGCGGGCGGAAGGGCTGGAGGCCGACGTGCGATCGCAGTACTGGCCCGCCGGTTGGCCGCACGAGGCACCGGAGCGGCGGTTGTCCGTCGTGGAAGCGCACCAGGCGACGCAGCGGCACCGGGAGTGCGACGCCCTCGTGCGCGCGCAAGGCCGCCGCCCTGCGGGTGCTGCACGAGGCAGGCCGCATGACGCCCGCCTCGTCGCACAGCTACCGATCTGGCGCCCCGCCACCTGCCTCCGGCTCGTCCAGGTTCGACCATGCATCCGACGGCCTGCTGTTCGACAGCGATCTGGACGCGATGGCGGAACGGCTGGACGAAGTTGCGTCCACAGTGCGGCCGAACGAGCGGCCGACGGTTGTGGCTAGCGCGTGGAAACGGCTCCGACCTGCATCGGAGCCGTTCTCAGGTGAAGAGCCCCCTGTCAGGATTGAACTGACGACCTTTCGCTTACAAGGCGAGTGCTCTACCACTGAGCTAAGGAGGCGGAAAAGCGGTGCCATCATATCCGGCACCGCACCGGGTGGCACGAAGGTTTCGTGCCACCCGGCGGGGGTCGATCGTCCCGGCGCAGTATCGGAACGAGGGTCAGGACTGGGCGCCCTGGCGGGCCGCGTCGTCGGCGGCCATCGCGTCACGCAGGCTCTTGGGCCGCATGTCGGTCCAGTTCTTCTCCACGTACTCGACGCACGCGGCGCGGCTGTCCTCGCCGAAAACCACTCGCCATCCGGCCGGGACCTCCGCGAAGGCCGGCCACAGGGAGTGCTGTTCCTCGTCGTTGACCAGAACGAAGAAGCGGCCGTCTTCGTCATCGAAGGGGTTGGTGCTCATTTCACCTCACTGAGATACTGGCGCGTTGGTCGGGGATGGGGCCCGGGCACGACCACGATGAGCCCGAGCGTTGTTTCGACCCTAGCAAGCCGGGTGTTACCGCTGGGCCATTACCTCAGGCGGCGAAGAAATCCAGCAGGATCTTGTTCACCGCTTCGGGCCGCTCCAGGTAACCGTAGTGCCCGGCGTCGGGAACCTCCTGGTAGCGCGCGTTCGGGATGACATCGGCGACCTCGCGGGACAGGTAGGGCGGGATCATCCGATCGTCGGCGAAACCGACCGACAGGCACGGCACGGTGATGCCCCGGTACGCCTGTACCCGGTCGAAATCGTGGTCCATCTTGCGCTGGGCCCGGATACCCGGGGTGACCGGGCCTCCGGTGAACTCGAAGAGATCGAGCCAGTCGCGGGCGGCGTTGGTATCGGCCATGGTGGCGGGCGAGAGGTTCATGACGGCGGTGAGCGCGGCCTCGTACTTGGGCGGGAGCCGCACGCCGCTGGCGTCGAGCTCGTGCTCGCCGGCCGAGAGCGTCTTCTGGAACTGGTCGAGCCGGCCGTGCCCGGCCATGAAGACGGCCTTGCGGACCAGCTCGGGGCGGGCAAGCGCGAGCTCCTGGGCCACCCTGGCGCCCATGGAGGTGCCGACGACCAGCGCGGGGCCCTCGTCGAGCAGCTCGATGAGCCCGGCGGTGTCGGCGACCATCTGTTCGATGGCGATGCCGGACGCGGACTCGGACGACGGGGCGATGCCGCGGTTGTCGAAGGTGCAGACGCGGTAGCCCGCGGCCACGAGGGCGGGCACCTGGTGCAGCTCCCAGACCCGGCCGGGGCTGCCGGTACCCATGATCATGACGACCAGCGGGCCCGCGCCCTTGACATCGGTGCCCCTGGAGCGGTCGCCCTTGACCTGGTAGTTGAGCGAGATTCCGTTCACCGTTGCCAGCGGCATCGTTCTCGGTCCTTTCGTGGAGGTGCTTCGTGGTCCACGGTATAGGGAGCGGGGCGGCGGTGTGCACGGCACCGGCGGGGCTGTGGACAACTCGGGGGGTGTGCATGAACGTCGCGCGACGTGGCATTCGGAGCGCGGGCGCGGGGAACCCGCTCACCGGCGCCGGATATCATTGACTATTCGCAGAGACCAGCGTATTAGCCGGGAGGACTGACAGATGGCCGCGAAGGGCAGCGCGAACGACATCGCGGACGACGATCTCGAGCCATTGGCCGACGAAACCGCACGTCAGGCACAGCGGGTGGTCGCGGCGTACGCCGCGGACGCCGACGAGTGCCGGATGCTGCTGGCCATGCTCGGCATCGGGGCGGGCCCCCGCCCCGAGTAGACGTAACCGGACAGTCGACGCCGAGGGCGCCGTCGACGGGCCGGAACCGACGCACACAACAGCACACTGCGGCAGACGCTCGTCAGCGGCCTCGACGCGCAAAGGATGCGTGAGTGGATCACATGAACGACCACCAGTCCGACGACACCGACACCGTCTCGCCCGACGCCGGGCCCGAACCATCCGGCGGCGGCACCGCCGCCGACTACGCGCCCGTCGCGGGCAGCGGCTCCGGCTTCGTGGTCGTCGCCAACCGGTTGCCGGTCGACCTGGAGCGGCTGCCGGACGGCACCCGCCGCTGGAAGCGCAGCCCCGGTGGCCTGGTCACCGCGCTGGAGCCGGTGCTGCGCAGCAACAAGGGGGCGTGGGTCGGCTGGGCGGGCATCCCGGACGTCGACGTCGACCCGATCATCGAGGACGGACTGGAGCTGCACCCGGTGCCGCTCTCCGCCGACGAGGTGGCCGATTACTACGAGGGCTTCTCCAACGCCACGCTCTGGCCGCTCTACCACGACGTCATCGTGCGCCCGGTCTACGACCGGACCTGGTGGGCCGCGTACGTCGAGGTCAACCGGCGCTTCGCCGAGGCCACCGCGAAGGTGGCGGCGGAGAACGCGACCGTCTGGGTGCAGGATTATCAGCTCCAGCTGGTGCCGAAGATGCTGCGCATGCTGCGGCCGGATCTGACCATCGGCTTCTTCCTGCACATCCCGTTCCCGCCGGTCGAGCTGTTCATGCAGATGCCGTGGCGCACCGAGATCGTGGAGGGGCTGCTCGGCGCCGACCTGATCGGCTTCCACCTCCCCGGCGGCGCGCAGAACTTCCTCTACCTGGCCCGCAGGCTGGCCGGGCAGCCCACCTCGCGCGGCACCATCGGCGTGCGCTCCAAGCTGGGCGTGGTCCAGGTCGGGTTCCGCACGGTGCGGGTCGGCGCCTTCCCGATCTCGATCAACTCCGCGGAGCTGGACGAGCTCTCCCGGCGCCGGTCGGTGCGCGAGCGCGCCGCCAAGATCCGGGCCGAGCTGGGCAGCCCGAAGACCATCCTGCTCGGCGTCGACCGGCTGGATTACACCAAGGGCATCGATATCCGGCTGAACGCGCTGGAGGAGCTGCTCGTCGACGGCCGGGTCGACCCGACGCACACGGTCATGGTGCAGCTCGCGACGCCGAGCCGGGAGCGGGTGGACAGCTACATCCAGATGCGCGGTGACATCGAGCGCCAGGTGGGCCGGATCAACGGCGAGTTCGCCAGGGTCGGCTACCCGGTGGTGCACTACCTGCACCGGCCCATCCCGCGGGACGAGCTGGTGGCCTTCTTCGTCGCGGCCGACGTCATGCTGGTGACGCCGCTGCGCGACGGCATGAACCTGGTGGCCAAGGAGTACGTGGCCTGCCACAGCGGGCTGAACGGCGCGCTGGTGCTCAGCGAGTTCACCGGGGCGGCGGCCGAGCTGCGCCAGTCCTACCTCTGCAACCCGCACGACCTGGACAGCGTCAAGGACGCCATCGTCGCCGCGGTGGACGACGACCGCGACACCAGGCGCCGCCGCATGCGGGCGCTGCGCAGGCAGGTGCTCGCGCACGACGTCGACCGCTGGGCCAGGGCCTTCCTGGAGGCGCTCGCGCAGGATCAGGTGGCGGGCAGCGCGCTGGTGAACGTGGGCGACGAGGACGACGACGAGGTGGACCGCGACACCGACGACTGACGCGCACAGCGACTTCACAGGAAAGGTCAAGGGACTTCGGAGGCGGGTGACCGACGATGGTGTCCATGACTGGTGAGCCGGCCGAGGCCAGGGTGCTCGTCGTGGACGACGAGCCCATGATCGTGGAGTTGCTGGCGGTGAGCCTGCGGTTCCAGGGCTTCGAGGTGGAGACGGCGGCGGACGGCGCGCAGGCGCTGGACCGGGCGCGCGGTTTCCGGCCGCAGGCGCTGATCGTGGACGTCATGATGCCGGGCATGGACGGTTTCGGCCTGCTCCGCAGGCTCAGGGCCGACGGCATCACCGCGCCGGTGCTCTTCCTGACCGCGCGCGACGAGGTGCAGGACAAGGTGGCCGGGCTCACGCTCGGCGCCGACGACTACATCACCAAGCCGTTCTCGCTGGAGGAGGTGGTGGCCCGGCTGCGCGTCGTCCTGCGCCGCGCGGGCCACGGCGAGCCGCCGAAGGAGACCGCGCGGCTGCGCTTCGCCGATATCGAGCTGGACGACGACACCCACGAGGTGTGGAAGGCCGGTGCGCCGGTGGCGCTCTCGCCCACCGAGTTCACGCTGCTGCGCTACTTCATGGTCAATGCGGGCACCGTGCTCTCCAAGCCGCGGATCCTGGACCACGTGTGGCGCTACGACTTCGGCGGCGAGGTGGGGGTGGTCGAGACCTACGTCTCGTACCTGCGGAAGAAGGTCGACACCGGGAGCAGGCGGCTGATCCACACGCTGCGCGGGGTGGGGTACGTGATGCGCGAGCCGCAGCGCGCCGGCTCGGGGCGGTGAGCCGGGTCCCGGTGGCGAAGGCCCGCGGCGCGCTCGGCGCCCGGCTCTCGGCGATTCCGCTGCGCGTGGGGCTGGTACTGGCGCTGGTGCTGCTCTGCGCCGCCGGGCTTGGCGCCTCCGGCATGCTGGTCACCTCGGCGCTGGAGCGTTCGCTGCTGAACCGCACCGACCAGCAGCTGCGCGAGGCCGCGCTCTCCTGGGCCCGGCCGGACCGGCTGGTCGGGCCGCTGCCCGCGGACGGCAGGCAGCCGCCGAGCCCGTTCTTCGTCGAGGTGGAGCGGCCGGACGACCCCGCCCGGCTGGTGCTGCGCCCGTTCAATATCGACGCCACCCCGGCGCTGCCGCAGCCGCCGATCGGGCGGCCGGTGACCGTCGGCTCCTCCGACAGCGCCGAGGTGGAGTGGCGGGTGCTGAGCCTGCGCACCAGGGACGGCACCACCACGGTGGCGGCGCCGCTCACCCAGAACCGGGACACCGTCGACCAGCTGATCATGCTGCTGATGGTGGTCGGGGTGCTGGTGCTGGTGGCGCTCGGGGTGGCGGCGTACTTCGTGATCGACCGGAGCCTGCGGCCGCTGCGCGACGTCGAGCGCACCGCCGCCGCCATCGCCGCGGGCGACCTGCACCGCCGGGTGCCGCAGCAGAGCACCAAGACCGAGGTGGGCAGGCTCTCCCGCTCGCTGAACGGCATGCTGGCGCAGATCCAGCGCGCCTTCGAGGCGCGCACGGCCTCCGAGGAGGCGGCGCGGCACTCCGAGGAGCGCATGCGCCGCTTCGTCGCCGACGCCAGCCACGAGCTGCGCACCCCGCTCACCACCATCCGCGGCTTCGCCGAGCTCTTCCGGCAGGGCGCGACCAGCGATCCGGCGCTCGTCATGGCTCGGATCGAGCGCGAAGCGCAGCGCATGGGGCTGCTCGTCGAGGACCTGCTCATGCTGGCCAGAATGGACGCCGACCGCCCGCTGGACCTGGCCCCGGTCGACCTGCTGACGCTGGCCAGCGATGCCGTGCACAGCGCGCGGGTGCTGGCGGGGGCAGGTGCCGAGCACACCATCGAGCTGGCGGTGCGGCCGGGCACCGGGACGCTCGAGGTGCTCGGCGACGACACCCGGCTGCGGCAGGTGCTGAGCAACCTGCTGAGCAACGCGATGGTGCACACCCCGGCGGGCACCACCGTCACCGTGCGGCTCACGCCCGCGGCGGACGAGGTGCTGATCGAGGTGGCCGATACCGGGCCCGGGTTGCCCGCCGAGGAGGCGGAGCGGATCTTCGAGCGGTTCTACCGCACCGATTCCTCGCGGACCAGGGCCAGCGGTGGCACCGGGCTCGGGTTGTCGATCGTGCGGGCGCTGGTGACGGCGCACGGGGGAACGGTCACCGCCGCGAGTGAACCCGGGCGGGGCACCACGTTCACGGTGCGGCTGCCGAGGGACCTCACACCGGGGTGACGGCGGCGACCAGCCAGCGGTCGCCGTCCCGGTCCAGCTCGACCTTGACCCGGCTGCCGCTGGTGGTGCCCTGCGGGCTGTCCTTGCTGGTGGTGATCTGGTTCAGGAAGAGCATGACGACGGCGTTGCTCGCGTCGGCGGAGACGATGCCCGCGGCCTGGGCGTCGGCCTGCACGCTGAGCTGCTTCTCCTTGGCGCCGGGGGCGATGGCGTCCTGGATGAGGGTGAGGTAGTCGGCGCGGAAGTCGGGGGCCAGGTTGTCGGCGGCCTTGGGGAGTTCGGTGTCGACGGTGGTGAAGTCGTAGCTGAACATGGCGGAGACGGTGCGGCTCGCCGTGGTGGCGGCGTCGGCGCGGGCCTGCTCGGTGCGGTTGTCGTCCCAGAGGCGGTAGAAGTTCACGCCCGCCAGGACGGCCGCGGCGAGCAGCAGGACGGCCGCGGCACCGGCGAGGATCTTGGTTCGATTCATGCGGTATCCACTCGGCCTGAGCGCGGGCCCGACGCGGCCACGCTGCGCTTCCGTCTCCGGGGCTGACTCGCTCATGCCACGAACTCCACTTTCGACGCGGTGAGCCCCTCGTCGCCGCGGGCGACGGTGATGCGGAACCGGTAGTAGCGGGTCTGCGGCTCGGCCTGGCCCGCATTGGTCAGGGTCTGCTTGGCGGCGACCAGGACCTGGGCCGAGTTCTCGTCGTCGCGCTCCAGGGCGGCCTCGACGATCTCGCCGGTGGAGACGACCTTGGCCTGCTGGACGATGTCGGTGAAGGGGTCGACGCGGCCGTCGAACTCGGTTTTGAAGTCGCCGGAGGCCACAGAGAGGATGCGGTCGATGTCCTCGCGGGCGGAGTCGGCGCGGATGGTGGTGAGGTTCAGGACCGTCTGGCGGGCGGTCTGCAGGTACTCGTTGCGGCGCTCGTCCCTGGCGTCGTTCGCGCGGACCGCGAGGGTGGAGAGGACCGCGCTCGCCACGATCGCGATGGCGGCGATTGCCGCTGCCGCGGTCAGGGCGAGGCGCTTCCAGGAGCGCGTCGATTCGGTCGGCTCGGCAGGCGTCTCGTCGCCGTCCTTATCGAGCGCGACCTCCGCCGCGGGTTTCGCCGTCGCGGGCGCGGCCTTCGCCGACGGGGGATCGCCCGCAGCCACGGGCCCGGCCGCAGCAGGCGTGGGCTCGGCCGTGATCGGCTTTGTTGTCGACGACGCGGAATCGGATGCCGCGGGCTCGACCTTCGCCCGCACCGCACCCGGGCGGGAGGCCGGCGCGGCGGAACCGCCGTCATCCACCGCCCGCGCGGCATCGGCAGGGGCGGCACCCGCGCCCGCGTCGGAACCGGTGTCGGCGGGCGGCGGCCCCGCCGAGCGCATCGCCCGGCGGCGAGCCCGCGGCTTGTCGTCGTTGATCTCGCTCATCGTTGCTGCTCCTCGAGCATCGCCTGCCAGCTCGACGGTACCGTGCCGGACCCGTCGGCCAGATCGCCTTGCCGATACGAGCGCCCGTCGGGCCCCATGTACACGCCGGTGCCCGGATCGTAGGCCCGGGCCGAGGCGGGCGTCACGGCCGTGCCGTCGGAGCCGCCGGTGTACCCCGCGGGCTCGACCGGCTGCGGCGGCCCGAACGGCGGATTGTTGCCGAGCGGGGTGTACACACCGGTGCGGCACAGCTCCGGGGTGGGGGCCCGCCGCCCCGGGTACTCCTGGCAGGGCGTATTGCGGATACCGCGCACCGCCTCCGGCGCGTCCTGCGGCACCTTGCAGTACAGCCCGGACGGGGTATCCGGAATGTCGAGCAGGGTCGGGTCGCGGCGCTCTTCCGGCGGGAGGAAGCCGGTGGTGCAGGGCGGCGGGTCGTTGACCGTCACCATGAAGTCGACCATGGCGCCGTACTCCAGCGGCCCGCGCACGGCAGTGAGCAGCGCCGCCACCAGCGGCGGGTAGACGACCAGGATCTGCTCCAGCCCCGCGTGGTAGATGGTGCCGACCTGCCCGACGCTCACCAGATTGGCGAGCAGCAGCGGCAGCGTCGGCCGCAGCGTCTGGAACAGCTCGGTGACCTGCTGCATCGCGCCGGGCCCCGTGGCCAGGATGTTCCGCAGCGCCGGATCGTGCGCCCGCAGCTGGTCGGTCACGGTGGCGAGGTCCGCGGTCCAGCTGCGGATGTTCGCGTCCGACTGCACCTGGGTGCCGAGCAGCGGGCCGATCTGGTCGAGCAGCTGCTTGGTCGGCTCGACGCTGCTCTGTGCCTCCTGCACCAGCAGCGCGGCCGAGTCGATGAAACGCTGCAGGTCCGGCCCCGCGCCGTTGAAGGCGCGGAACGCCTCGTCGATGACCAGGCGCAGCCGGGTGTCGGCGACGCTGGAGAGCAGCCGATCGGTCTGGTCGAGCAGCGAGCCGACGTCCTGCGGCAGCTCGGTGCGGTCCACCGGGATGACGTCGCCGTCGCGCAGATTCCCGTCGCCGCTCCGATTCTCGGCGGGGATCAGGTCGACGTACTGCTCGCCGATGGCGGAGACGCTGCGCACCCAGGCGTCCACGTCCTCGGGGATCTTGTGGTCGCTGTCGATGGAGATGACCGCGTCCACCCCGGCGGGCGTCAGCTTCACCTCCTGCACCTTGCCGACATTGGTGCCGCGGTAGGCGACGTTGGCGTTGGGGTAGAGCCCGCCGGTGGCGGCGAGCTGCACCGTGACCTGGTAGCGGCCGATGCCGAGCATGGCGGGCACGCCGACGTAGGTGCCGCCCATGATGATCAGCCCGACCGCGGTCAGGATCGCGAAGATCACCAGCTGGATGCGGACGAAGCGGGTGAGCGTCATTGCCCGGCACCTCCTGCTCCTGGCAGCGGCACGGTCAGGCCGGGAATGGCGGGCAGCCCCGGGATCGGCGGCAGCCCGGGAATGGTCGGGGTCGGGCCGGGGCCCTGGTCGGGCGTGGCGAGCGGGCCGAGCGCGGGGTTGCCCGGCTGGCTGGCGGTCTCCGGCGCGATGGTGCCGAGCACCCCCTCGATGCCGCCGAAGCGGCCGCCGAGCGGGGTGCCGGTGAGCCAGTTGGAGTCGAGCCGGGCGGCGGTCAGGTCCAGCGTCATGAAGAGGTTCAGGTAGTCGCCCTTGATCGCCCGGTCCAGGTTCTTCATCGGGAACGGGAAGGTCGCGATGATCTTGAGCGACTCGGTGAGGTTGTGCCCGGTGTCGGCGAGCGTCTGCAGCACCGGGTGCAGCGCGGCGAGGTTGGCCTTCAGGTCGTCGCCGCCGGCGTCGATGATCCGCTCGGTGACGTCGCTGAGGTCGCCGAGCGCGGTGAGCGCCCTGGTGATCTCGGCCCGCCGGTCGGCGAGCACGGTGAGCGCGGGGTGAATGTCGGTGATGGCGGCGGCGAGCACGTCGCGCTGCGCCACCAGCTGCCCGCCGAGCCGGTCCAGCCCGCCCATGGCGTCGATAATGCTCTGGGTCTGGCCGTTCAGGCTGACGGTGAGGTCGTTGAGCTGGACGATCAGGTCGCGGACATCGCTCTCCCTGCCGGTCAGCGCGGTATTGAGCTCGCGGGTGATGTTCTCCAGCTGGGAGATGCCGCCGCCGTTCAGCACCACCGAGAGCGAGGAGAGCACCTGCTCGGTGGTCGGGTACACCGAGGCCCGGTCCAGCGGGATGGTGTCGCCGTCGCGCAGCTCGCCCTCCGGCGCGGTGTCCTTCGGCGGCGCCAGCTCGACGTGGTTGCTGCCGAGCAGGCTGGTCTGGCCGATGGCGGCGGTGGCATTGGCAGGCAGCCGCACGCCCTCCTCCAGCGAGACGGTGACCAGCGCGTGCCACCCCTCGACGTCGATATCGGCGACCGTCCCGACCGTCACGTCGTTCACCCGGACCGGCGAATTGCGGGTCAGCGTGGTGACGTTCGGCATCTGGATGCGCACCTGGTAGGCACCGGCGTCGGTGCCCTTGGCGCCGGGCATGGGGACCGAGTTCAGCCCGTCCCACTCGCAGCCGGTGGTGCCGAGCACGACCGCGGCGGCCGTGGCGAGCACGGCGAGACATCGGCGGTTCATCGCCCACCTCCCGGGATGGCGAGCCCGGCCAGCCCCTGCGGCACCGAGATCGGCGCCGGGGCGGGCGGCTGATCCCGCGGCCCCTCGGCGGCCAGGCTCGGCGGGCTGTAGACGAGCTGGTCAGGGAAGGCAGTGACGCCGGTCGCCGGGTTGGTCATGATCGGCAGGTAGTTCATGCCGAGCGACTGGATGACCGGGGCGAGGAACTCGTTGCAGAGGTCGGCGCTGCGGTCGGACTGGTTCTTCTCCAGCGCGCGCACCGAGCCGCAGAGGAAGCTCATGGGGTTGCCCGGGTTGGCGAGCGCGATGGCGCCGGTCAGCGTGCCCTGGGCAGGCTTGTAGAGCTGGTAGAAGTTCACCAGCGCGGTCGGGCCGGAGTGCAGCGCCTGCTCCAGCTCCGGGCGCTTGTCGGCCAGGATCTGGGTGGCCTGGGCCAGCTTCTGCACGCTGTCGGTGAGCTGGGTGCCGCTGTCGTCCAGGAAGCGGCGCACGTCCGCGATGGCCAGGTCGAGGTTGTCCAGCCCGGCGCCGAGCTCGGCCGAGACCCCGGCCAGCACCGAGGAGACCGAGGCCAGCCTGCCGCCGAACTGCACGATCTGCTCATTGCTCGCGCTCAGCACCTCGACGAACTTCTGCAGGTTGCGAATGGTGCCGAAGAGGTCGGTGCGGCCGTCGGAGAGCGTGGTCAGGGTGGCGGAGAGCTCGCGCAGGGTATCGCGGAAGCGCTCGCCATTGCCGTCCAGGTTGTCCGCGGCGACGTTCACGAAGCGGCCGAAGGAGCCCTGCTCGTCGTCGCCGACCGGGCCGAGCGTGGTGGCCAGCTTGGCGAGCTCGGTCTTGATGTCGTCCCACTCGACCGGAACGGCGGTGTGGTCCAAGCCGATGGTGGCGCCGTCGGCCAGCTTGGCGCCGCCGGTGTAGGCCGGGGCGAGCTGGATGAACCGCGCCGAGACCAGCGAGGGGGCGATCAGCACGGCGCGCGCGTCGGCGGGGACGTCGACGCCGCGGTTCAGCGTCATGGTCACCGCGACCTTGTCGTCGCCCGGCTCGATCTTGTCGATCCGCCCGACCTTGACCCCGAGCACCCGGATGTCGTCGCCCTCGTAGAGCCCCGCCGTCGACGGGAACTCGGCGGTCACGGTCGTGGTGCCGATCGTGCGCAGTCCGAAGTACCCGGCCACCGCGAGCACCGCGACGACCAGCACCGCGGCCCCGATCACGAGCGTCCGGCGCGGGAGATTGCTGATGGTGTTCCGCACGGTCATCGCGGCGGCTCCTGAACGGCTGGCCCGATCGAGGGCGGTGGGTCGGCGAGGTACTGGCGCAGCGAGTCCGGCAGGTGCTGCGGCCAGACCAGCGAGTCGACCAGGATCTGCAGCCCGGTGCTGGTCGCGTTCACCACGTACGCCTGGAAGTACGGGCCGCTGCCGACCTGCTCGCCGAGCGCCGCGGAGAACGGGCCGAGCCGGTCCAGCGCCAGCGAGATGTTCTCCCGGTTCCTGGTGAGCAGGTCGAGCACCTGGTCCAGCTTCTGCAGCGCCGGGTTCAGCTGGGCCTCGTTGTCCGCGATCACCCCGCGCAGCTGCTGTGCCAGGCCGTTCACGTAGACGATGAGCTGGCTGATCGCGGTGCGCCTGCGGTCCAGCTCGCCGAGGAGCTCGTTGCCGTCGAGCAGCAGCGCGTTGATCTGGGTGCCGCGCTCGGCCAGGATCTCGGTTACCCGCTGCGCCCTGGCCAGCAGGTCGGTGAGGGCCTGGTCGCGGGTATTGATGCTGCGCGAGAGCGCGGTGACGCCGTCCAGCGCGGAGCGCAGCGGGGCCGGGGTGTCGGCGAAACTCACCGAGAGCGCGTCCAGCGTCTCGTCCACCCGCTGCATGTCCAGCCCCTGCACGGTGCCCGCCAGGTCGCCGAGCGCCTCGTTCAGCGAGTACGGCGAGTTGGTGCGCTCCAGCGGGATGGTGTCGGTGGTGCGCAGCGTGCCCGGCCCGTCCGGCACCACCTCCAGCGACTTGCGGCCGAGCACGGTATTGGTCTTGATCGCCGCCCCGGTCTTCTCGCCGAGCACGATCGACTCGTCGAGGCTGAAGGTGACCAGCACCTTGGCGCCGTCCAGCCGGACGTCCTCGACCCGGCCCGAGCGCACCCCGGCCACCTGCACCGCGTCGCCCGGGACCAGCCCGCCCGCGTCGCCGAAGAAGGCGGTGTAGGTGGCGCCGGAGCGGATGAAGGGCAGCCGGTCGAACTGCAGCGCCGACAGCGCGACGGCGACGGCGAGCACGAGGCCGACGATGCCGATGGTCATGGTGGGGGAACGCTGGTCGCTCATTCGGTATCAGCGCACCTTCCACTCGACTGCGGGCCGGGGAGGTTGACCTGGATCGGCTGCCCGTCCGGGCCGTCCATCACGATGTTCGTCTCGCAGACGTAGAGCTGCAGGAAGGAGCCGTAGGAGCCGATCCGGATGAGCTTGCGGTAGGTCTCCGGCAGCCGGTCGAGCACCCACTGCACGTCGGCCTCGCCCGCGTTCAGGTTGGCGGCCAGCCGATCGGTCTGCGCGATGGTGGCGCGCAGGTCGGGGCGGGCCTGGGCGAGCAGGTCGGTGAGGTCGCCGGTGGCGCCCGCGATCCGGGGCAGCGCGGCGCCGATCGGGTCGCGGTCGGCGGCCAGCCCGCTGACCAGGCGCTGCAGCTCGGCGATGGTGGTCTCGAACTGGTCGCCGCGCTCGTCGATGGTGGCGAGCACGGTGTTCAGGTTGGTGATCACGCTGCCGATCAGGGCGTCCCGGTCGGCCAGGGTGCGGGTGAAGGAGCCACCGCTGTTCAGCAGCGAGACCAGGGTGCCGCCCTGACCCTGGAAGATCTGTAACAGCGCATTGGTCAGGTCGTTCACCTGGCCCGGGTCCAGCCCGCGGAGCAGCGGCTTGAAGCCGCCGAGCAGCATGTCCAGGTCGAGCGCGGGCGCGGTGCGCTCCAGCGGGATGCTGCCGCCGTCCGGCAGCTCCTCGGCCGAGCCCGGCCCCTCCAGCAGCTCCAGGTATCGGTCGCCGACCAGGTTCTCGTACCGGATGGCGGCCCTGGTGCTGGTGAAGAGCGGGAACCGGCGGTCGACGTCGAACTCGACGTGCGCGCGGTGATCGTCGCCGACCCGCACCGAGGTCACCGAGCCGACCGGCACCCCGGCGATCCGCACCTTGGCGCCAGGCAGCATGCCGGACGAGCTGGTGAAGACGGCGTGGTACCCGTCCTCCCTGGAGAACCGCATCTGGCTGAAGACCACGACCAGCCCGGCGAAGATCAGCGTCATCACCACGGTGAAGATGCCGAGCTTGATCGCGGTGGCATTGCTGCGTTTCACGGCTGTCCCACCCCCGGCATGCCTGCGAAGAGGATCTCGAACACCTTGGGGCCGTTCGGCCGGAGCGTGGTGCTCGGGGTGTACGGCGCGCCCTCGCTGGTGTCGGTGACGGTGTAGTCCGAGTGCATGCCGGGGTAGCGGTCGGAGATGCCGCGGCAGCTCGGGCCGCCGGTGGCGTTCACCTTGGGCAGGTCGCGCGGGTAGGTGTACGGCTCGGCGCCGTACATGAAGTTGGTGTTCAGCGCGACTCCCTCCTGGCCGCCGCCGAAGACCGCCTCACCCAGCGGCAGCGCCGTGGCCAAGCCGTTGACCAGGCAGTACAGCGCGGGCGAGTACTCGTTCAGCAGCGCGGTGGTCGGGGTGAGCAGGTCGAGCGCGGTGATCACCTGGGTTTCGTTCTCGCGCAGCACCGCGCCGGTGGTGTCGGCCATGCCGATCACGTTCAGCAGCAGGCCGTCGAAGTCGCGCTGCTCCTGGACGAGGGTGCCGCCGGTGACGGTCAGGTTGTCGACCGTGCGGAGCAGGTCGGGCGCGGCGTCGGCGTAGATATTCGTGACCTGGGCGGTGGCGTCGAGATCGCGCTGCAGCGTGGGCAGGTACGGGTTCATCTCGCGCAGGTAGGCGTCGCTGGTGCTGAGCAGCTCGCCGAGCGTCTGGCCGCGGCCGTCGAGCGCGGAGCCGATCGCGGCCAGCGTGGCGTTCAGCTTCTCCGGCTCCAGCGCGTTCAGCACCTGGGAGAGGTGCTGGAAGATGGTGTCGAATTCGACCGTCACCGATTCGGCGGCCACCGTCGCGCCCGCGCGCAGCGGGGTGCTCGACGGGTCGTCCGGGATCACGAAGTTGATGTACTTGGCGCCGAAGACGGTGGTCGAGCGGATGTCGACGCGGGCGTTCGAGGGCACCATGTGCAGCTGGTCCGGGTCGAGCGCGAGCGAGATCCTGGCGTCCTCGCCGGTGGTGTCCACCGCGGTGACCCGGCCGATCTCCACCCCGCGCACCCGCACCTTGGCATCCGGGTCGAGCACGAGGCCGCTGCGCGGCGCCTCCACGGTGACCGCCGCGACCGGGGTGAATCCGCCGACGAACATGGTGAGCGCCACCGCAGCCACGGCCACGAGCAGGAGCACCATCGCCAGCCCGGCCAGCTTGAGCCCGAACCGCTCCCGGAACCGGGCTACCCGGCCCGGCTCCGCGCGTTGCTGCGTCGTCATCGTCCGCGTCACCCCGAGAGATGGAAGTTGCCGGAGGTTCCGTAGATCGCCAGCGAGATCAGCAGCGTCACCGAGACCACCGCGACCAGCGAGGTGCGCACCGCATTGCCGACCGCGATGCCGACACCCACCGGGCCGCCCGCCGCGGTGTAGCCGTAGTAGGTGTGGATCAGCATGATCGCGAGCGCCATGAAGATGGCCTGCGCGAAGGACCACAGGATGTCGCTGGGGATCAGGAACGTGGAGAAGTAGTGGTCGTAGACGCCCGCCGACTGCCCGTAGATCACCACGGTGGCGAAGCGGCTGGCCACGAAGGAGGCGATCACCGCGAGCGCGTAGAGCGGGATGATCGCGATCATCCCGGCCAGCACCCTGGTGCCGACCAGGTACGGCACCGGCCGGATCGCCATGGATTCCAGCGCGTCGATCTCCTCGGCCACCCGCATGGCGCCGAGCTGGGCGGTGGAGCCGGCGCCGATGGTGGCGGCCAGGCCGATGCCGGAGATCACCGGCGCCGCGATGCGCACATTGATGAAGGCGGCGAAGAAGCCGGTCAACGCCTCGACGCCGATATTGCCGAGCGAGCTGTAGCCCTGCACCGCGATGGTTCCGCCGGCGAAGAGCGTCAGGAACCCGACGATCACCACCGTGCCGCCGATCACCGCGAGCGCGCCGGTGCCCATGCTGATCTCGGCGATCAGCCGGATGGTCTCGGTGCGGTAGTGCGTGAGCGCGCGCGGCACCGAGGCCAGCGCCTGCAGGTAGAAGACGGCCTGCTTGCCGATGGCGTCGAGCGAGTCCGAGCTGCGGCGCAGCCGCCGGACAGTGCGCGGGAAGCGGGACTGGATCACGAAGGCCACGGCGTCACCGCACCGTGAACTTGATGCCGGCCGCGGTGACGACCACGTTCACCACGAAGAGCGCCATGAAGGCGAAGACGACCGTCTGATTCACCGCGTCGCCCACGCTCTTCGGCCCGCCCTTGACGTTCAGCCCGAGGTAGCAGGCGACCAGCCCGGCGATCAGCCCGAAGAGCCCCGCCTTCACCTCGGAGATGATCAGCTCGGGCAGGTGCGTGAGCAGCGTGATCCCGTTGACGAAGGCGCCGGGGTTCACGTCCTGCAGGAAGACCGAGAAGAGGAAGCCGCCCGCGATGCCGATCGTGCAGACCAGGCTGTTCAGCATCAGCGCGACGAACATCGAGGCCAGCACGCGCGGAACCACAAGGCGCTGAACCGGATCGATGCCGAGCACCCGCATGGCATCGATCTCCTCGCGGATGGTGCGGGCGCCGAGGTCGGCGCAGATCGCGGTGGCGCCTGCGCCCGCCACGATGAGCACCGTGACGATCGGCCCCACCTGGGTCACCGAGCCGAATGCGGCGCCGGCACCGCTCAGGTCGGCGGCGCCGATCTCGCGCAGCAGGATGTTCAGCGTGAAGCTGACCAGCACCGTGAACGGAATCGCGACCAGCAGCGTCGGCACCAGCGACACCCTGGCGATGAACCAGGACTGATCGATGAACTCGCGCGCCTGGAACGGGCGGCGGAAGGCCGCGCGCCCGACGTCGGCGGTGAGTTCGAAGAATCCCCCGACGGCCCTGAGGGGCACCGCAAGGACGGGGTTCATCGGCGATCCTCCTTGCTCGACCCTGCTTCGCATGATTAGAACATGTTCACCCCGCTAGAAGCGGGATTTCAGCACTTTGAAGTGCTGATTTCCTCCAATTACGGGGATGGAATTGTAACGAGTGTCTATTCAGAACCGGACAGGTGTCTGTGAGGCACCCCACAGCGCAATCCCATGTCTACCCTGCGTGGCCGCTGTGATCAACAGTCCTGGACAGGTGATCAACAGGGCGGTGCGGCTATCAACCCAGGTCGTGCAGCGACTTGGCGGAGAAAGTACGCCCATCGGGGCGCTCGGCGAAGTAGGCGCCGAGTGTCTCGGCCAGTCCCGCGTCGGACCACTCCGCGCCGGGCGCATCGAACCGCTGCTCCACCTCGGGCGCCGCCATCAGCGCCACCATCGGGCCGTACACCACGAACACCTGCCCACTCACCGCCGCCGCGGCGGGCGAGGCCAGGTAGGTCACCAGCCGGGCCACGTGCTCGGGGCCGAGCGGATCCACCTCATCGGCCGGGGCGGCACTGAAGACCGCCGCCGTCATGGCGGTGCGGGCGCGCGGGCAGATGGCGTTGGCGCGCACGCCGAACCGGGCGAGGCCGCGCGCCGCCGAGAGCGTCAGCGCGGTGATGCCCGCCTTGGCGGCGCCGTAGTTCGCCTGCCCCTCCGGGCCGAGCAGCCCGGCCTCCGACGAGGTGTTCACGATCCGGCCGTAGACCGGGGCGCCCGCCGCCTTGGACTTGCCGCGCCAGTAGGCGCCCGCGTTCCTGGTGAGCAGGAAGTGGCCGCGCAGGTGCACCGCGATCACCGCGTCCCACTCCTCGTCGGACATGTTGAACAGCATGCGGTCCCGGGTGATGCCTGCATTGTTGACCACGATGTCCAGCCCGCCGAAGGCCTCGTCGGCCGTGGCGATCAGCGCGTCGGCGGTATCCCGCTCGGCGACGCTGCCCGGCACGAACTCGGCCTTGGCGCCGAGCGCGCGGATCGCGGCCAGCGTCTCGGCCACCGCCTCGTTCTCGCTCAGGTCGTTGACCACGACCGAAGCGCCCGCGGCGGCCAGGGCGAGCGCCTCGGCCCTGCCGAGCCCGGCGCCCGCCCCGGTCACGATCGCCACTCGCCCGGCCAGGATCGGTTCTGCTTCGCTCACGGCGCCGACTTTAGAACGTGTTCCAGTTCACCGCAAGCAATTCTCAGGAGAGCCGCAGCGCGGCCTTGGGGCACTGCGCCACCGCCTCCTGCACCGCGGTGCGGTCGGCGTCGGCTACCTCGTCACCGTGGATGTGCAGGTAGTCGTCATCGTCGAGTTCGAACACGTCGGGGGCGATTCCGACGCAGACGCCGTTCGCTTCACACTGGTCGGTATCGAGGTTGATCTTCATCGGGCTCTCCTCTGCCTACGCCGCGGCTCGCGCGCCGGATCCGCTCCGGTCCGTGGATCAATACTGGAACATGTTTCAGCCGATATGCAATGATCGGGACAATCCATTCCCGTCGAAGCCCCCGAGTGGCTCTCCTCGACCGATCCGAGTATGAGGTTCTGCCGATGCGCATCGCGTACACGCCGCAACAGGAGCGACTCCGCGCCGAGCTCCGCGCCTACTTCGCGAAGCTGATCACCCCCGAGCGCCGGGCGGCGCTGAGCGCGCAGACCGGCGAGTACGGCGAGGGCAATGTCTACCGCGAGGTCGTCGCCGAGATGGGCAGGGACGGCTGGCTGGCGCTCGGCTGGCCGGAGGAGTTCGGCGGCCAGAACCGGCCGATCCTGGATCAGCTCATCTTCACCGACGAGGCCGCCATCGCGGGCGCGCCGGTGCCCTTCCTGACCATCAACTCGGTGGCGCCGACGATCATGCACTACGGCACCGACGAGCAGAAGAAGTTCTTCCTGCCCAGGATCGCGGCGGGCGAGCTGCACTTCGCCATCGGCTACTCCGAGCCGGGGGCAGGCACCGACCTGGCCTCGCTGCGCACCGCGGCGGTGCGCGACGGCGACGACTACGTGATCAACGGCCAGAAGATGTGGACCAGCCTGATCGCCTACGCCGACTACATCTGGCTGGCCGTGCGCACCGACCCGAATGCCCGCAAGCACAAGGGCATCTCGATGCTCATCGTGCCGACCACGGCCGAAGGCTTCTCCTGGACGCCGGTGCACACCATGGCGGGCCCGGACACCAGCGCCACCTACTACCAGGACGTTCGCGTTCCGGTGACGTCCAGGGTCGGCGAGGAGAACGGCGGCTGGTCGCTGGTGACCAACCAGCTCAACCACGAGCGGGTGGCGCTCACCTCCGCCGCGGCGCTGCAGCTCGCGCTGCGGCAGACCGTCGAGTGGGCGCGGGAGACCACGGCGCGGGACGGCAGCCGGGTGATCGACCGGGAGTGGGTGCAGCTCAATCTGGCCCGGGTGCACGCCAAGGTCGAGCACCTCAAGCTGCTGAACTGGGAGATCTCCAGCCGGGCCGACGCCGGTGGCGACGCCGCGCCGCGGCAGTGGGACGCCTCGGCCTGCAAGGTGTACGGCACCGAGCTCTCCACCGAGGCGTACCGGCTGCTCATGGAGGTGCTCGGCCCGCAGGCGTACCTGCGCCAGGACTCCCCCGGCGCGGTGCTGCGCGGGCGGCTGGAGCGCATGCACCGGGCCGCGCTCATTCTCACCTTCGGCGGCGGCACCAACGAGATCCAGCGCGACATCATCGCCATGACCGCGCTGCGCCAGCCCGCCGCCGCCCGCTGACCGTCACCGGAGAGGTTTGCAACCATGGATTTCACCCCCACCGAGGCGCAGCAGGATCTGGGCAGGCTGACCGCGGAGGTCTGCGGCAAGCTCGTCACCTCCGACCGGCTGCGCGAGCTCGACACCGCCCCGATCCGCTTCGACGAGCCGCTCTGGGCGGCGCTGACCGAGGCCGGGATTCCGGCGGCGACGCTGCCGGAATCGGCGGGCGGCAACGGTTTCGGCGTGCTCGAGCAGACCGCGGTGCTGCGTGAGCTCGGCAAGCACGTGGCCGCGGTGCCGTACCTGTGGTCCGCGGTGCTCGGGGCCGGTGCGCTCGCCGAGTTCGGCTCCGAAGCGCAGCGGGAGCTCGCCGGGCGGGCCCTGCTCACCGTCGCGCTGGCCGAGGAGCGGAACTGGGGTGGCGTTCCGGCCGCCACCGGGGTCGCGGACGGCGGCGCGCTGACGGTGACCGGGGAGCTGATCACGGTGCCGTTCGCGGCGCAGGCGGAGCGGATCCTGGTTCCGGTCGCCGTGGGCGGTGCCGTCGCCGTGGCGCTGGTCGACCCCGCCGGGCCCGGCGTCACGATCACCGAGCAACTGGTGGTCGACCGCAGCCCCGAGTACCTGGTCGCGCTCGCCGGAGCCCCCGCCGAGCTGGTCGGCTCGCTCGACGACGGCGCGCGGGTGCTCGACTGGCTGCGGCTGCGCGCCTGGCTCGGGCTCGCCGCGCTGCAGCTCGGCACCCTGGAGCGGGCGCTGGAGCTGGTGGCCGGGTACGCGCGCGAGCGCGAGCAGTTCGGCAAGCCGGTCGGCAGTTTCCAGGCGGTCGCGCAGCGGCTCGCCGATGCCTACATCGACGTCCAGGGGCTTCGGCTCGCCGTCACCCAGGCCGCGTGGCAGCTCGCCGAGGGGCTGGACGCGGCAGGCGCGGTGCACACCGCCAAGTTCTGGGCCGCCGAGGCGGGGCACCGGGTCGCGCACACCGTCGTGCACGTGCACGGTGGTGTCGGGATCGACCGCGACCACATCGTGCAGAGCTACTTCATCGCCGCCAAGCACAACGAGTTCGCTCTCGGCGGTGCCACCGACCACCTCCGCGCCATCGGCGCCCTCTTCGCCGACCGCGCGGATATCGCCGCGCTCTGACTCACGCCAGCCTGCGGTTCAGCTCCGCGCTCGCCCGGAGGACCTGATCCGCGGCCTCGTCGAAGGGCCGCTCGTCGGTTGCGGCGGCCCTGTCCGACTCGGCCACGCCGAACGGGTTATCGATGACGTAGCGCCACAGACCGTCGGCGCCACGGCGGGCGACGTCCGTGGCGGTGCCTTCGATGCGGACGGAACCGTCGGGGCCTTCGATGACCCAGTCGACGATCAGCAGGGCGATGTCGTCGGCGACGTAGGCGTGGCGCGGCTCGACGGCGATCGGCAGGCCGAGGGCGAGGAACTCGGCGGTGGCGGAGGCGAGCCCGGCGCCGGTCACGGGTGCGCCGGGGCGGGGTACCAGGACGGCCCGCTCCTCGTACACGGCGGCGACCGCCTCCGGTGACCCGGAGTTGAAGGCCGCCGCGAAGACGTGCGGGTGTTGCCTGGCGTCGGCGGTGAGGGTGACAGTGGACGCATGGCCGGTGCCGTTTTCGATGCTCATGCGACGAGCCAAGCGCGTGTGAACGTAGCTCACCAAACAGAAACCTCCGGGTGGGACGCCGAATTGGTGCCGACCGAGCCCGGCCGCACCCCGCGCCCGGAGCCCACCTGCCCGGTCGAGGCGGCGCTCGCGGCTGTCTCCGGCCGCTGGACGACCCTGGTACTCAGGGAGCTCATGCACGGCCCGAGTTCGTTCGGGGACCTGGCCGCGCGGTTACCGGAGATCAGCCCGAAGGTACTCACCGAACGGCTGCACGGCCTGCGCGACGGCGGCCTGGTGCATCGAGAGCGACTCGCCGGCTTCCCGGTGCGCACCCGCTACGCCCTCACCCCCGCCGGGGAAACCCTCCGCCCCCTACTGATCGAGCTCTATCGAACCGGGGAGCGGCTACTCCGCCACGCGTGAAGCGCGCCGCTCGGCGGCGGCTTTTCGCCGCGCGTCGACCGCCTCGTTCTCCCGCGTGAAATCCACCTGCGCGGCCGGATTGGCGACAGCGGTGACGAGGCAACTGCCGAACACCCCGTCGAGGTCGAAGAGCGTCGCGGTACCGACCGAAACTCCATCGACCCCGATGTGATTGTCCGCCTCGACCCCGATCGACCTCCCGCGCGGCAACCGCGCGAGGGCGAGCGTCAGGTCACCGTTGATGAACCCGACCCCCTCGGTCCCCCAGTTCGTCATGAGGCTGGTCGACTCCCCGATGACCGCCGCGGCGGCGAACGGCCCCGCCGGCTCGTCGAGCAGCACCGGAACCGGCTCCTGCCAGCACCGCTTACGGCTGTCGTTCTGATGCTCGCCGAGCTCCGGGCTCCACCCGGCCGGGTGCGCGTCGCTGCCCCAGATGTGCGTCGCGCTCCCGGCGCGCAGCGCGGCGGGCGGCGGCGCGGGCTGCGCGGCACGGCTCCAGAGCGCGCCCGGCGGCTGCTCGGAGCGGCGCAGGAAGACGGCGCCGGCCCTGGCCACCACATTGCCGTCCTGATGCAGCTCGGCGTCGGCGACCACGATCCGGCGCCCGGTGCGCGCCGCGCTGGTGGTGAGCTCGAGCGGCTTGCGCAGGGTGGGGCGGAAGAGGTCGACGGTGAGCCGGGCAGGCACGAACTCCGGCGCGCCGAACTCCCGGTCCAGGCACTCGGCGAGCAGCCCGCAGAGCGCGGGGCCGTTCACCATGTCCGGCGACCACGCGCTGGCCGCCATGGCCAGCGGCGTGAACACCCGCTCGGCGGTGCGCTCGAAGAACGCCCACGGAAGATCCATCTCACCCTCCACAAAACAACGGCGGGCCGCCGCGCGTGCCCGCGCGACGACCCGCCGGAAGTCCCTACCTGCCGGTGCTCGCCTCGGCGTGCTCGTCGGCGGGCCTGGCCTCGGTCTGCTCCTTGGCCCAGCGGTAGTCCGGCTTACCGGCGGGCGACCGCTTGATCTCGTCCACGAACCACAGGCTGCGCGGCAGCTTGTACCTGGCGATGCTCTCGCACATCGTCGGGTGCAGCTCGGCCAGGGTGGGCTTGGCGCCGTCGCGCGGCTGCACCACGGCGACCACGCGCTGCCCCCAGCGCTCGTCCGCGACCCCGACCACGAGGGCGTCGAAGACGTCCGGGTGCGCCTTGAGCGCGCCCTCGACCTCCTCCGGGAAGATCTTCTCGCCGCCGGAGTTGATGCTCACCGAGCCGCGGCCGAGCATGGTCACCGTGCCGTCCTCCTCGACCCGCGCGTAGTCGCCCGGGATGGAGTAGCGCACGCCGTCGTACTCGCGGAAGGTGGCGGCGGTCTTCACCTCGTCCTTGTAGTAGCCGAGCGGAATGTGCCCCTTGCGCGCCAGGATGCCGATCTGGCCGGAGCCGGGGACCACCGGCTTGCCGTCCTCGCCGAGCACCGAGGTGGAGGCGTCGATCTTGACCCGCGGCCCGCCGTCCGCGGCACTGCCCTTGGCGACCACGCTGAGCCCGGCGAAACCGGTCTCCGACGAGCCGATCGAGTCGGTGATCATGGTGTTCGGCAGCAGCTCCAGGTACTTGTCCTTGAGGCTGGGCGAGAAGAGCGCCGCGGAGCTGGCCAGCGCGTAGAGCGCGGAGTGCTCGTACGGCTTCCCGGTCTCCGGATTGCCCTCGATCAGCGCGTCCAGCATGGGCCGCGCCATGGCGTCGCCGGTGATGAAGACGACGTTGATGGTGTGCCGGTCGATGTGCTGCCAGACCCCGTGCCCGCTGAACTCCGGGATCATCACCAGCTTGCCGCCGCTGAACAGGCTCTGGAAGGAGGCCCACTGCGAGCCGCCGTGGATCATCGGCGGGATCGGGAAGCGGGTCATGCCCGGGTTCGCGGCGCCCTGCTCGGCCAGCTCGTACTCGGTCTTGACGTACTCGCCGGTCAAGAAGTTGATGCCGCCGCCGAGCACCCGCCAGACATCCTCCTGGCGCCACATGACGCCCTTCGGCAGCCCGGTGGTGCCGCCGGTGTAGAGCATGTAGAGGTCGTCCGGCGAGCGCTCGCCGAAGTCCCGCTCGCCGCTCGCGGCGGCCAGGGCGGCCTCGTACTCGACCGCGCCGTCGGGGTACGGGGTGTCGGTGCCGTCCTCCACCACGACGAGCGTGCGCAGCGCGGGCACCCGCGCCCGGACGGCCGCGACCTTGTCGCCGTAGCGCCGCTCGTGCACCAGCGCGACCATGTCCGAGTTCTCGAAGATGTGCTGCAACTCGTTCTCGACGTAGCGGTAGTTGACGTTGATCATCACCGCCCGCGCCTTGAAGACCGCGACCATGGCCTCGACGGCCTCGATCGTGTTCCGCGAGTAGATGCCGACTTTGTCGCCCGGCCGCACGCCCTGTTCGAGCAGGTGGTGAGCGAGTTTGTTGGCCCGCTCCTCCAACTGGGCGTAGCTGATCTCCCGGGCGTCGTCGACCAGGGCGATCCGGTCCGGCATGAGATCGATGGCGTGTTCGACGAGATCCGCTATGTTGTAGCTCACAGAGTCAAAAATAGAACGTGTTACTGTTTCTGACAAGCCTCAGAAGTCAGGAGAACCCGATATGGCGCAGTGCCTCGTCGAGCAGCGGGACCACGTCCTCATCGTCACCTTGAACCGGCCGGAGGCGCGCAACGCGCTCACCACCGAGATGATGGGCATCATGCTCGATGCCTGGGACCGGGTGGACGAGGATCCGGAAATCCGGGTGGCGATCCTGACCGGCGCAGGCGGCGCCTTCTGCGCGGGCGCCGATCTCAAGGGCATGACCAAGCAGCACCCGGGTGAGACCTTCACCGGCGGCTTCGACGCCACCACGCTGCCCGCGCTGCTCAAGGGGCGGCGGCTGCGCAAGCCGCTGATCGCGGCGGTGGAGGGGGCCGCCATCGCGGGCGGTACCGAGATTCTGCAGGCCACCGATATCCGGATCGCGGGCGAGAGCGCGAGGTTCGGGGTCTCCGAGGCGCGCTGGGGGCTGTACCCGCTCGGCGGGTCTGCGGTGCGGCTGGTGCGCCAGCTGCCCTACACCGTTGCCGCCGACATCCTGCTCACCGGGCGGCACCTGAAGGCGGCCGAGGCCAGGGAGATCGGGCTGATCGGCTACGTCGTGCCGGACGGCAGCGCCCTGGACAAGGCGCTGGAGATCGCCGACGTGATCGCCGGGAACGGCCCGCTGGCGGTGCAGGCCATCCTGCGCACCATCCGGGAGACCGAGGGGATGCCGGAGGACGAGGCGTTCAAGATCGACGGCGAGGTCGGGATGGCGGTCTTCAAGACCAAGGACGCCAAGGAGGGGCCGCGGGCCTTCGCGGAGAAGCGGAAAGCAGTGTTCACCGGCGAGTAAGCGAGGCAGGCGGGTCGACCACGCCGCCCCCGCGGCCAGGCCGTCCACTCCGGTGCGGACCCCGGGCAGCAAGCGCGACACGCCCTGGCGGGAGCGGGTCGCGCTCGGCGGGGGAACTACTCGGCGCCGGGGTAGTTCATCCAGAACGGCTCCCAGGTGTGGCCGTCGGGGTCGATGAAGTTGCGGCCGTACATGCCGACGGCCGCCTCCTCCGCCTTCTTGGTCTCGTCGACCTCCTCGGTGGCCCCCGCCGCGAGCGCCGCCTCGGCCAGGGCGTCCACCTCCTGCGCGCTGCCGAGCGAGAGCGCGTAGGAGGCGGCGCGGGCCGCGACCGTGTCCGCGGTCGGCCGCTTGCCGAAGGTCTGGAAGTACTCCCTGGTCAGCAGCATGAGGCAGATATTGTCGTCGATCACGATGCAGGACGCGTTGGCGTCGGTGAAATCCTCGTTCACCTTCCAGCCGAGCGCCTCGTAGAAGCGCTTGGCGCGCGGCAGATCGGCGACGGGCAGGTTCACGAAGATCATCTTGCTGGCCATGGCGGCTCCTGACGTGGTGCGTGCGGGGGTCACCAGAGAAGACGCGCCGGCGCGGTGGAATTCATCGCGGGAATTTCGGGGCTCAACACTGTCGGAGTCCTGTGGCAGGGTGAGCCCATGGAGACCCCCACCGCTGCTACCAGCACCGGTGTTACTCCGGAGGTGCTCACCGCCTTCGAAGGGCACCGGCGCGAACTCTGCGCCTACGCGTACCGCATGCTCGGCTCCTCGTTCGAGGCCGAGGACGCGGTGCAGGAGACCTTCACCCGCGCCTGGAAGTCCTACGGCTCCTTCGAGGGGCGGGCCAGCCTGCGCTCCTGGCTGTACCGGATCGCGACCAATGTCTGCCTGGACATGCTGGACGGCCCGCAGCGCCGGGCCCGCCCGATGGATATGAACGGGCCCTCCCGCCCGGATTCCACGCTGCCCGCCCCGCAGCCCGACTACGTCTGGATCGAGCCCATCCCGAACGCGCTGGCCTTCGGCGCCGATCCGGCCGAGCACGCCAGCACCAAGGACACCCTGCGACTCGCCTTCGTCGCGGCCTGCCAGCACCTGCCCGCCACCCAGCGCGCCATCCTGATCATGCGCGAGGTGCTCCGCTTCTCCGCCAACGAGACGGCGCAGGCGCTCACCATGTCGCCCGCCTCGGTGAACAGCGCGCTGCAGCGGGCCCGCGCCACCATGTCCAAGGTGACGCCGACCGAGACCGACGAGTACGACGAGAGCAACGAGCAGCAGCGCAAGCTGGTCGACGATTTCGTGGCCGCCTTCGAGGCCTACGACATGGATACGCTGACCACCCTGCTCAAGGCCGATGTCGCGCTCTCCATGCCGCCGCTGGAGCTGTGGGTCTCCGGCCCGCGGGATGTCGCCGCGTTCATGCTCGGGCACGGCGCCGCCTGCCGGGATTCCCGGATGGTGCGGCTGGCGGGCGCCAATGGCCTGCCCGCCTTCGGCCACTACAAGCCGAGCGGCGAGCCGGGGCTCTGGACGCCGTGGTCGATCACCGTGCTGGAGCTGGACGGCGGCGCGGTCGCCGGGCTCAATTTCTTCCTCGACACCGACCGGCTCTTCCCGCTCTTCGGGCTCCCGCCGGAACTGCGGGAGCCCGCCTGATTTCTAGAACGAGTTCTACCCCTGCACGAGGGGGGCGATCCGGCGCATGGATTCCAGGTCCGGCACCGCGATCAGGAGCATGGTGACGCCCGCCTTCTCCCAGACCGGAAGCTGCGCACGCACGTGATCCTCGTCGCCGATGATGGCGGTGTCGAGGATCATCTCGTCCGGTACCGCGGCGGCGGCCTCGGCCTTCTTCCCGGCCCGGAAGAGCTCGGTGATCTCGTCGACCTCGCGGTCGTAGCCCATGCGCCGGTACACCTGGGCGTGGAAGTTGAGCTCGGGCGCGCCCATGCCGCCGATGTAGAGCGACATCACCCAGCGCATGCGCTCCAGCTCCGCGGCGGTGTCGTCGGTGACCACCACCTGGCAGCTCGCGGCGATCTCGAAGTCGGCCCGCGAACGCCGGGCGCCCGCACGCGCGAACCCCTCGTCCAGCCACTCGTTGTATATCCCGGCGAGCCGCGGCGCGTAGTAGATGGCCAGCCAGCCGTCCGCGATCTCGGCGGTGAGCGCGACGTTCTTCGGCCCCTCCGCACCCAGCCAGATGGGCAGATCCGCGCGCAGCGGGTGCGTGATCGGCTTGAGCGGCTTGCCGAGCCCGGAGCCACCGGGCCCGCTGTAGGGCAGCGGATAGTGCGGGCCCGCGCTGGTCACCGGGGCCTCGCGGGCCAGCACCTGGCGCACGATGTCGACGTACTCCCTGGTGCGCTGCAACGGCTTGGCGAACGGCTGGCCGTACCACCCCTCCACCACCTGCGGGCCGGAGACGCCGAGCCCGAGCACCGCCCGCCCGGCGCTCAGGTGGTCGAGGGTGAGCGCGTGCATCGCGGTGGAGGTGGGGGTGCGCGCGGAGAGCTGCACCACCGAGGTGCCGAGCCGCACCCGGCTGGTCCGCGAGCCCCACCAGGCGAGCGGGCCGAAGGCATCCGAGCCCCAGGACTCGGCGGCGAACACCGCGTCGAATCCGGCCTCCTCGGCCGCCGTCACCATCTCGCCCGCATTGGCGGGCGGGGCCGCCATCCAATACCCGAGCTGCAATCCGAACTTCACGATCGACCCCTTTCGCGGCCAACTGCTTGCCAGCAGAATAAGAACCTGTTCTACTCGATATCGTGACTCAGGGGAATACCGCTTCCGCCGTCGTCGCGGCCGCACCCGGCAACGATCCGGACCACGCGCCCGACGTACTCAGCGCGCCCCTGCGGGTGCGATTCGACTACACCAGATCGGCGGGCCCGATCATCGGCGCCTTCCTCGGCGGGCTGCGCGCGGGCCGGATCACCGGCATCCGCGGCTCGGACGGCCGGGTGCTGGTGCCGCCTGCCGAGTTCGACCCGGTCACCAGCGAGCCGCTGACCGAGTTCGTCGACGTGGCCGAGGTCGGCACCGTCACGTCGTGGAGCTGGGTGCGCGACCCGCTGCCGGACCAGCCGTTCGACCGGCCCTTCGCCTGGGCGCTGATCCAGCTGGACGGCGCCGACACCGCCCTGCTGCACGCCGTCGACGTGCCGAGCGCCGACGACATTTACACCGGCCTCCGGGTCCGCGCGCGGTGGGCGGCCGAGCGCACCGGCTCGATCCGGGACATCGCGCACTTCGTGCCCGGCGAGACCGCCGAGCCGGCGGCGGGCTCCGCGGACGCCGAGCCGGTGACCATCCTGACCACACCGGTGGAGCTGCACTACAAGCACACCGCCTCTCCTCAGGAAACGGTCTACCTGCGCGGGCTGGCCGAGGGCAAGCTCATCGGCGGCCGCACCGACGCAGCAGGCAAGGTCTACTTCCCGCCGCGCGGCGCCAGCCCGACCGACGGCATCCCCACCGACGACATGGTGGAACTCAGCGACAAGGGCACCGTCACCACCTTCTGCATCGTGAACGTCCCCTTCCTCGGGCAGCGGATCAAGCCGCCGTACGTCGCGGCCTACGTGCTGCTGGACGGCGCCGACATCCCGGTGCTGCACCTGGTGCTCGGCTGCGAGGCGAGCGAGGTGCGGATGGGCATGCGGGTGGAGGCGGTCTGGAAGCCGCGCGAGGAGTGGGGCCACGGGCTGGAGAACGTGGACCACTTCCGGCCGAGCGGCGAACCGGACGCCGACTACGAGACCTACAAACACCACCTGTGAGGCCAACCGTGACCGACCACGCCACCGACATCGCAGTCGTCGGCTTCGCCCACGCCCCGCACGTGCCCGAGACCTTCGGCACCACCAATGGCGTGGAGATGCTGGTGCCGATCTTCCAGAAGCTCTACGACCGGCTCGGAATCAGCAAGTCGGACATCGACTTCTGGTGCTCCGGCTCCTCCGACTGGCTGGCCGGGCGTGCCTTCTCCTTCATCTCCGCGGTCGACTCGATCGGCGCGGTGCCGCCGATCAACGAGTCGCACGTGGAGATGGACGCCGCGTGGGCGCTCTACGAGGCCTGGGTGAAGCTCCGCTCCGGCCAGGCGCGGACCGCCCTGGTCTACGGCTTCGGCAAGTCCTCGGCGGGCACCCTGCGCCGGACCCTCACCATGCAGATGGATCCGTACCTGGTGGGGCCGCTCTGGCCGGACGCCGTCTCGGTGGCCGGGCTGCAGGCGCGCGCCGGGCTGGACGCCGGGCGCTGGTCCGAGCGCGATATGGCCGCCGTCGCCGCGGGCGCGGACGGCGATGTCGATGCCCTGCTGGCGAAGCCGTACACCGCCAACCCGTTCCGGGCGCACGACGTCGCGCCGGTGACCGACGGCGCCGCCGCCATCGTGCTCGCCGTCGGCGACCGGGCCCGCGAGCTCTGCGAGCGCCCGGCCTGGATCACCGGCATGGCGCACCGCATCGACGCGCAGGCGTTCGGCGTGCGCGACCTCACCGTCTCGCCCTCGACCACCGCCGCGGCGCGGGCCGTCACCGGCGGCGACACCGCCGGCTTCGACGTCGCCGAGCTGCACGCGCAGTTCAGTCACCAGCAGCTGATCCTGGCCGATGCCATCGGGCTGAAGCCGGAGACCAGGATCAACCCCTCCGGCGGCGCGCTGGCGGGCAACCCCATGTTCGCCGCCGGGCTGGAGCGCATCGGCTACGCGGCCGAGGCGATCATCTCGGGTTCCGCGAACCGGGCGCTGGCCCACGCGACCAGCGGCCCCGTGCTGCAGCAGAACCTAGTCACCGTCATCGAATCGGAGGGCTGATGAGCCACAATCGCGCAGCAGGCCAGCTGCCCGACTCGGGTGCGGGTGTCCCGCAGGATGGAGCGGGCCGATGAGCTTCCCGGCCGCGGTGCTCGGCACCGGTCAAACCAATCACGTGACGAAACGCGCCGACGTGTCCATGGCGGGCATGTGCCGGGAGGCGATCGATCGCGCTCTCGCCGATGCCGGCCTCACCATCGCCGAGATCGACGCCGTCGTGGTCGGCAAGGCGCCCGACTTCTTCGAGGGCGTCATGATGCCGGAGCTGTACATGGCCGACGCGCTCGGCGCGGTCGGCAAGCCGATGATCCGGGTGCACACCGCGGGCTCGGTGGGCGGCTCGACCGGCGTGGTCGCCGCGAACCTGGTGCAGGCGGGCGTGCACAGGAAGGTGCTCGCCGTCTCCTGGGAGAAGCAGTCCGAGTCGAATGCCATGTGGGCACTGTCGATTCCGGTGCCCTTCACCATGCCGGTCGGCGCGGGCGCGGGCGGCTACTTCGCCCCGCACGTGCGCTCCTACATCCGCCGCTCCAACGCGCCGCTGCACATCGGCGCCATGGTCGCGGCCAAGGACCGGCGCAATGGCGCCAAGAACCCGCTCGCGCACCTGCGCCAGCCGGACATCACCGTGGAGTCGGTGCTGGCCTCGCAGATGCTCTGGGACCCGATCCGCTTCGACGAGACCTGCCCCTCCTCCGACGGCGCCTGCGCGCTGGTCATCGGCGATGCCGAGGCCGCCGAGGCGGTGGAGGCCACCGGCCGCAAGGTCGCCTGGGTGCACGGCACCGCCATGCGCACCGAGCCCACCACCTACGCGGGCCGCGACCAGGTGAACCCGCAGGCCGGGCGGGACGCGGCCGCCGCGCTCTGGGAAGCGGCCGGGATCGAGGACCCGCTGACCGAGATCGACGCGGCCGAGATCTACGTGCCGTTCTCCTGGTTCGAGCCCATGTGGCTGGAGAACCTGGGCTTCGCCGCCCAGGGCGAGGGCTGGAAGCTCACCGAGAAGGGCGAGACCGAGATCGGCGGCCAGCTGCCGGTGAACCCCTCCGGCGGCGTGCTCTCCTCCAACCCCATCGGCGCCTCCGGCATGATCCGCTTCGCCGAGGCGGCCAAGCAGGTCATGGATCGGGCCGGGGATTACCAGGTGCCGGGTGCGCGCAAGGCGCTCGGCCACGCCTACGGCGGCGGTTCGCAGTACTTCTCCATGTGGGTGGTCGGTTCGGAGCGTCCGGAATGAGTGCCCCGCTGAAGTTCACCGTCGGGATCGCGCTGAGCCCGCTGGAGCAGCTGCCCGCGCTGGCCAAGACCGCCGAGGAGGTCGGCTTCGCCGCCATCGCGCTGCCGGACTCGCTCTTCTACATGGAGTCGGCGGCGGCCAAGTACCCGTACACCGCGGACGGCAGCCGGTTCTGGGACAAGGACACCCCCTGGGTGGATCCGCTCATCGCCACCGCCGCGATGGCGGCGGTCACCTCGACACTCCGCTTCTACACCAATGTGCTCAAGCTGGGGTCGCGCAATCCGCTGCTGCTGGCCAGGCAGGTCGGCTCGGTGGCGAACCTCTCCGGGAACCGCTTCGGCTTCGGTGTCGGGATCGGCTGGGCGCCCGAGGAGTTCGAGTGGTGCGGGGTGCCGTACGCGCGCCGCGGCGCCCGGGTGGACGAGATGATCGAGGTCATCAAGCTGGTGCTGGCCGGCGGGATGGTGGAGTACCACGGCGAGTTCTTCGACTTCGACCCGCTGCAGATCAGCCCGGCGCCGAGCGAGCCGGTGCCGTTCTACGTCGGCGGGCACACCGCGGCGGCGCTGCGCCGGGCCGCGCGGGTCGGCGACGGCTGGGCCTCGGCCATGATGACCTACGACGAGCTGGTGTCGACCATCGGCACGCTGCGCGAGCTGCGCGCCGAGTACGACCGGGCCGATGATCCGTTCGAGATCCAGGCGGTCTGCGTGGACCGGTTCGGGCGGTCCGGGTATCAGGATCTGGCCGACGCGGGCGTCACCGATGCCATCACCATTCCGTGGCTGGCCGACGGGATCGGCTTCGACGGCCCCATCGAGGCCAAGCAGGAGTCCATGCGCACGTTCGCGGCCGAGTACATCGCCGACCCGATCGTGGCGGAGGCGTGAGCGGCACCGCGCGCGAGGCGGGGCTGGCCTCGCAGGCGGCGGTGCGGGCCAGGGACAAGGAGGCGTGGCTCGCGCTCTTCGCCCCGGACGGGGTGGTCGAGGACCCGGTCGGGCCCTCCGGCTTCGACCCCGAGGGCAAGGGGCACCACGGGCCCGAGGCCATCGCCGCGTTCTGGGACAAGGCGATCGCACCCACCGACGCCATCGAGTTCCACTTCGGCGACTCCTTCGCCTGCGGCAACGAGATCGCCTTCACCGGGCTCATCCGCTCCACCCTCGGCGGGCACGTCATCGACGCCGAGGGCGTCTTCACCTACCGCGTCGACGCCGAGGGCCGCATCGCCGCCCTGCGCGCCTTCTGGGAAGTGGATCGGGCCATGCAGACCGCACGCCCCGCGGTCTGACCGCGTACCGAACCGGCACCCCGCCCCTATCGGGCAACGAAGCACGCGACATACGCAAGAGGCCTCGCGGGCACCCGCGAGGCCTCTGAGCAGTAGCAGAACTACGGCGTGTAGTTCACCGGCAGGTGCTTGATCCCGTTCAACCACCCGGACCGCAACCGCTTCTCCCCGCCGACCCGGCTGATGTCGGGCAGGTGATCCGCGATGGCGTTGAAGATCAGATCCACCTCGAGCCGGGCCAGGTTGGCCCCGATGCAGAAGTGCGCCCCGGTCCCGCCGAAGGACAGGTGCGGGTTCGGATCGCGGGTGATGTCGAACCGATCGGCGTTCTCGAACACCTCTTCGTCGAAGTTGGCCGAGCGGTACAGCATGACCACCCGCTGCCCCTTCTTGATCTCCACCCCGCCCAGCTCGACATCCTCCAGCGCGGTGCGCTGGAACGAGGTCACCGGCGTGGCCCAGCGGATGATCTCGTCCGCCGCCGTCGCGGGCCGGTTCTTCTTGAACAGCTCCCACTGCTCGGGGTGCTCGAGGAACGCCATCATGCCGTGTGTGATGGCATTGCGGGTGGTCTCGTTGCCCGCGACCGCCAGCATGATGACGAAGAACCCGAACTCCTCCTCGCTCAGCTTGTGGCCGTCCAGATCCGCCTCGATGAGCTGGGTGACGATGTCGTTGGCCGGGTTGGCCTTGCGATCCGCCGCCATCTGGTACGCGTACATGAGGATCTCCGCCGAGGAGGCGGCCGGATCCACGTCGATGTCCGGGTCGTCGTACCCGGTCATCTCGTTGGACCAGGTGAAGAGCTTCATCCGGTCCTCCTGCGGCACGCCGATGAGCTCGGCGATGGCCTGCAGCGGCAGCTCGGAGGCGATCTGCTCGACGAAGTCGCCGGTGCCGCGCTCGGCGGCGGTCTTGACGATCTGCTCGGCCCGGTTGGAGAGCTCGTCGCGCAGCCCGTTGATCACCCGCGGGGTGAAGCCGCGGCTGATGATCTTGCGCAGCTTGGTGTGCTCCGGCGCGTCCTTGTTGATCAGGACGAAGCGCTGCAACTCGATCTGCTCGCGGGTGATGTCGTCGTTGAACCGCGGGATCGCGGTGTTCTCGTGCGTCGAGAAGACCTCGCTGCGGCGCGAGATCTCCTTGACGTCGGCGTGCTTGCTGGCAACCCAGAACCCGCCGTCGCGGAACCCGCCGACCTCGCGCGACTGCTCGTTCCACCAGATCGGCGCAGCCCGCCGCAGCTCGGCGAATTCCGCGACCGGAACCCGCTCGGCGTAGATGGCCGGGTCGGTCACATCGAAGCCCTCCGGCAGGTTCGGCCGGTTCCGTGTGTCTACCACCAGATGTCTCCTTCGACACTGTCCTCGAACGACAAACTGAAACACGTTCTACACTCATTACAGCACAAAGTGCGTGAACACGTTTCATTTCTTTTTCCGAAGGAAGGGTGGAGATGGGCACTCCCGTCATCGTCGAAGCGGCCCGTACCCCGATCGGCAAGCGCCGCGGCCAGCTCTCCGGGCTGCACGCCGCGGAGCTCCTCGGTGCCGCCCAGCGCGGCATCCTGGAGCGCGCCGCGGTGGATCCGGCGCAGGTCGAGCAGGTCATCGGCGGCTGCGTCACCCAGGCAGGCGAGCAATCCAACAATGTCACCAGGGTGGCGTGGCTGAACGAGGGACTCCCCTGGCAGACCGCCGCCACCACCGTCGACACCCAGTGCGGCTCGGCCCAGCAGGCCGCGCACCTGGTGGCCGGGCTGATCGCCGCCGACGCCATCGAGATCGGCCTCGCCTGCGGGGTGGAGGCCATGAGCCGGGTGCCGCTCGGCGCGAATGTGGGCGAGCACGCGGGCCCGCGCCGGCCGGACTCCTGGACCATCGACCTGCCCAACCAGTTCGAGGCGGCGGAGCGGATCGCCAAGCGCCGCGGCATCACCCGCGCCGACGTGGACGAGTTCGGCGCGCGCTCGCAGCGGCTGGCCGCGCAGGCATGGGCCGAGGGCCGGTTCGACCGCGAGATCCTCACGGTGACCGCGCCGGAGGTGGACAGGGAGGGCAACCGCACCGGCCGGACCCACACCGTCGACCGGGATGGGGGCCTGCGCGAGACCACCCTCGAGGGGCTGGCGACGCTGAAGCCGGTCCTGGAGGGCGGCATCCACACCGCGGGCAGCTCGTCGCAGATCTCGGACGGCGCCGCCGCCGTGCTGCTCATGGATCAGGCCGCCGCCGAGCGGGCCGGGCTGCGGCCGCGGGCCAGGATCGTCACCCAGGTGGTGGTCGGGGCCGAGCCGGAGTTCCACCTGGACGGTCCGGTGCAGGCCTGCGCCCGGTTGCTGGAGAAGTCGGGGATGAAGATCGGCGATCTCGACCTGTTCGAGATCAATGAGGCGTTCGCCTCGGTGGCGCTCTCCTGGGCACGAGTGCACGAGCCCGACTTCGACCGGGTCAATGTGAACGGCGGCGCGATCGCCATCGGGCACCCGGTCGGCTCGACTGGATCCCGCTTGCTCACAACGGCTTTGCACGAACTCGAGCGCACCGGCGGGAGCACCGCCATGGTGCTGATGTGCGCGGGCGGCGCGCTCGCGACGGGCACCATCATCGAGCGGCTCTAACCGGAAGTGTCGATTCCGGTCGGTTTCGTTGAACGTTCATCTCGAAGCCCCGAGAACGTGTTGTACGCCACACGTCACGGGACCGACCGGAATACATGAGACATCAGCTACTTTCAAGCTAACTTTGGTCGGTAGTCGACCGTTCGCCCGACAGGCGAGAACCGTTGCTCCGTGCCGCTCGCCCAGAGACCCCCGCGTCAACCCGCAAACGTCGATCCGAAGCCACTTCAGCCGACGGGGTGGCGTGAGGCGTCAGGAAATACGCAATCAGGCGTAGGTTTTCAGTTACTGAGCCGCTAATATCAATGATAGGTATCCGAGATAACCTCTCTTAGTACAGCGAAGGGAATTGGGCGGCTCACAATGGCTGATTTCGCGGCGCGGCTGAACAAGCTGTTCGAAACCGTGCATCCCCCGGGGCGCAAGCCGCACACCAACGCGGAGGTTGCGGCAGCGCTGACAGCCTCCGGGCATCCGATCTCGAAACCGTACCTGTCGCAGTTGCGCTCGGGGCAGCGGACGAACCCGTCGGACGAGACGGTGGCGGCACTGGCCAAGTTCTTCAAGGTCAAGCCGGACTACTTCTTCAACGACATCTACGCGGCCAAGATCGACCACGACCTGGAGCTGCTGTCGCAGCTCCAGGGCTACGGGCTGCGCAGGCTGTCGAGTCGGGCGTTCGACCTCTCCGAAGAATCGCAGAACCTTCTCACCTCCATGGCGGAGAAGTTGCGAGCCAGCGAGGGTCTGCCGGAAATTCCTCCGGACGGGACGGAATAGGGTTCTGAGACAATGCGGCGCGGTGCGGTCCAGGGGACCGCACCGCGTCGCATTGTGAGCTATCACAGCGCGACGGCTCCGCGTTGGGGACACTACCCGGACATCCGGTTGTCCACTGTGTGCGGTTAACGTTCATCTGCACGTGCATTCGCAAAAATGCACGATGCAGTGAAACAGATTCTCGTCGGATCGATAGCGCGGCTCCGCCGACTTTCCGGGCGGCAGTGATTCCGACCCATCGGTCCGATCGGCGAATCTCCAGCGGACCCCGCGTGCCCCCGGAATTACGGGCACCCGGATTCATCCGATCATTGGCGAACATGCGCGCCGCGGCCCGGTTCCAACGCGCGGGCAATCGCCTGCACCCATCGGCGGGGGCTGACTCCGGCGGGTGGGGCGATCCAGCGCGCGTCCACCCCGTCGGTGCCGCGCGGATCCCGCGCCCAGCGCGCGACCGCGGCTGCCCGTTCGGGCACCGAGGCGGGCGGCCTGCCCGCGGCGAACCGCGCTCCGCCCCCGGCCTGCAGGTAGAGCGCGTCCATGATCTGGGTGATCTGGTCGGAGGCGCGCAGCTGGGTCGACCACACCGACTGCTCGTGCGCGACGACCTGCGGAAAGCGGCGGATCAGCAGGCTGTGCAGCGCCTGCGTACGGCGCATGAGCAGCCGGGCGCGCAGCCACAGCTCCATCACGATCCAGACCGCGCCGAGCCCGATCAGCAGCGCCGCGAGCTCCCCGAGCCGGGCGAACGGGAGCGCCGCACCGGCCACGCGCCCCGGTTCCCCGGCCAGAGCCCGGCGGATCTCGGCGGCGGCGAGCAGCCCGACCAGGGCGGTGCCCGCGGTGTAGAGCGCGATGCCGCGGCCGAGCGCGGTCCAGTCCAGGTTGCGCAGGCCGGTGACCACGATCAGCAGGCAGCCGAGCGCGACGACGGCCCAGCCGAAGGTCGTCGACCAGGCGAGCGTGACCACCGCGGCGGCGGTGCCGATGCCGTAGATCCCGGCCGCGATCCGGCGCAGGTTGCCGCGCGAGACCACCGGCCAGGCCGCCGATGCCACCACCGAGGTGGCGGTGGCGAAGCCGATCCAGGCGGCGGTGTGCAGCGCACCGGAGAGCGGACCGGAGGGCAGGCCGCCGGGCAGCGCGTTGTCCAGCGCGAGGCCGATCTCCGGGACCGCGATGGTGGCTGCGGTGGCGACGGCGGCGACCGCGAGCACGATCGCCACCCTGGCGGTGGTGGCCGGCTTCACCAGCACCCGCCCGACCCGCGCGCCCGCGGCGATCCAGACCAGCATGGCGGTGATCCACGGCGTCATCCGAGCGCCTCGTCGAAGCGCAGCACCGAGACGCCCGCGCCCCGGTTGGTGAAGACCCGCAGCCGCGTCATGAGCATGGCGGCGAAGGTCTCGGCCTCCCACTCGGCGTGCTCGTCGGCGCCGTCCTCGACGATCTCCTGGTGCGAGCGCTGGCTGAGCATGTAGGCGATGAGGTCGTCGCTCGCGGCCAGCGTGACCTCCTCGGCGGGCGCGCCCTCGTGCGCGAAGACGATGTGGCCGAGTTCGTGGGCCAGGGTGTGGTCGCGGCCGGGCAGCGCCTCGGCGAGCACGATGACGTCGCGCTCGGGGTAGCGGCGGCGCTGGCCGCAGACGCCGGGGCCGAGCCGGGCGCTGGTGATCTCGATCTCCCGGCCGCGCTCCCGGCCGATGGCGTGCACCACCGCGTCCAGGGTGGTGGCGTCGGAGTCGGCGGCGACGGCGCAGACGGCGTCGACCGCTGCCGCGACGCGACGGTACGAGCGGGTGAGGGTTCTGGTCATCGGCGGTCTCCGGTTCCGAAGAATTCGGCTCTGGCGGCGTCGGTGCGGGCCTTGGCGGCGGCGGCGCTGCGGAAGCTGACGACGCCGGAGGCGGCGGCGGCTATGGCCATGGCGGCGAGGCCGCCGAGTACCGGGAGGAGCGGGGCCGACGGAATGGGGTCGGCGTCGGCCGCGGTGCGGACGTCGGGGTCGGGTGGGGAAGGTCGGGCGTTCTCCGTGGCGCCGATGGGGATCGGGGTGCCGGGGTCGGCGGGGTTCGGCGCCGCGCCGGGGTCGGCCGGGGGCGCCGCGCCGGGGTCGGCGGGGTTCGAGGCCGCGTCAGGGGCAGCGGGGTCCACGGGTGCGCCGGGGTCGGCGGGGTTCGGGGCTGCCAGGGTGCCCGGCTCACCCGGCGCCGCTGGGCGGTCGGGGGAACCCGTCTCGCCGTCGGTGCTGCCCGGCTCGGCCGCGGTGCCGGGCCCGCCCGGCGCCTCCGCGCCGCCGGCGGAATCCGGACCGGCCGCGCTGCCCGCGCGGTCCGGACCGCTCTCGCCCTCCGGGGCACCGAGCGTGCCTGGGCTGCCCGGCTCGCCGGGAGCGGGTCCCTGCGGATCGAGCGGTTCCACGCCGGGCTGAGACAGTCCGGGGAGGGCGGGGATCGGGAGGAGCAGCAGCAGGGGAACGGCGGAGGTGAGCGCCAGGGCCGTCGCGGCGGAGACGAGCGCGGCCGGAGCGAGCGCGACGGGCCGCACCCCCGGCCCGGAGGTGCCCGGCTCGGACGTGCCGGGCTCGGCGATTCCCCCGGCCGAAACCACCCCGCCCAGCTCGAGCCCCGCGGAGACCGAGAGCCCGAACCCGGTGAAACCCCCTGCCCCGAAACCGATCCCCGCCGACCCGCCGACCATCAGCCCGAGCCCGGCCGCCCCGGCACCGAGCAGCACCGGAGGCGCGGCTACGGGCGGCGCGATCGTCGTGACACCGGGCACTTTCCGGTCGGTCGTGCGCACCGGCTCGGTGGACTCGGCGTGTTCCTCGCTAGGCGGCCCCTCGTCCACCGACCCCTCGTCCACCGACCCCTCGTCCACCGACCCCTCGGCAACCGTCTCCTCGACCGTCCGGCTAACCGAAACGCCGGTGGACGACGGCACCCCCTCCACCTCCGTCGACGGCACCACCCCTTCGGTAGTGTCTGGCACAGACGACGTGGTCGACGGCGTGACACTGGGCGGCGTGGTCACCGACGGCGTCGAGGTCACCGTCTCGGACGGCTCGGCAAAAGCTCCGACCTGACCCGACAGCGCAATTGCAGCAACCGCAACAGCAACTGCTATCGGACGAACCGAACGCCCACCGGCCATGCGCCAGCCTTCCCCTCCTGAAACGAGCTCGACCCAACGGCCTGCTGCTGTTTCAGTCAGGGGTTTCGGGCGAACGCGAGCCCATCATAGCCGGGCTCTACCGCAGGGGAAGGCGCTCACCGAAATCGGCTCAGGCGCCGTAGACCGGTTCCGGCGGCACCGATTCGGCAATCAGCTTGGCAATCACCGGGCCGAGCTCCGCTGGATCCCAGCGCTGCCCCTTGTCGATGGGGCTGCCGTGCCGCCACCCGTCCGCCAGCGCGACCTTCCCGCCCTCGACCTCGAAGATCCGCCCGGTCACATCCCCGGATTCCGGGCTGCCCAGCCAGACCACCAGCGGCGAGATGTTCTCCGGCGCCATGGCGTCGAAGTCGGAGCCCTGGGTGGACATCATCTCGGCGAAGACCGTCTCGGTCATGCGGGTGCGCGCGGAGGGCGCGATGGCGTTCACGGTGACCCCGTAGCGGCCGAACTCCGCTGCGGCGGTGAGGGTCAGCGCGGCGATCCCGGCCTTGGCTGCGCCGTAATTGCCCTGCCCGACCGAGCCCTGCAGCCCCGCACCCGAACTGGTGTTGATCACCCGCGCGGCGACCGCGCGCCCCGCCTTCGACTCCCCGCGCCAGTACTCGGCGGCGTGCCGCAGCGGCGCGAAGTGCCCCTTGAGGTGCACCCGGACCACCGCGTCCCACTCGTCCTCGGCCAGATTCACCAGCATCCGGTCGCGCACGAAACCGGCATTGTTGACCAGCACGTCGAGCCCGCCGAAGGTGTCGATGGCCTGGTGCACCAGATTGCGTGAGCCGGCCCAGTCGGCCACGTCGTCGCCATTGGCGACGGCCTCGCCGCCCGCGGCGCGGATCTCGGCGACCACCTGCTCCGCCGGGGTCTCGCCGGTGGCGGCGCCGTCCAGCGCCGAGCCGAGGTCGTTCACCACGACCTTCGCCCCCGCCGCCGCGAAGGCCAGCGCGTGGGCGCGGCCGATGCCGCGACCCGCTCCGGTGACGATAACGGTGCGCCCGGCGCAGATCTGCTCGCTCATGCTCGTCCTTCTCCTGCTCAGCTCAGCTGCTCGTGGTGTTCGGTGGTCGCGGCGCCGAGGAAGGCGGGCAGTTCGCCGCCGCCGTGCACCAGCAGCGCCGCGCCGGTGACGAAGCCGGCCAGCGGCGAGGCCAGGAAGACGGCGCAGCGGCCGATGTCCTCCGGGCTGGCCAGCCTGCCCATCGGGATGGTCCGGCCCACCGCGGCGACGCCGTCGGCATCGCCGTAGTGCAGTTCGCTCAGCTCGGTCTCGACCGGGCCCGCGACGATCGTGTTCACCCGCACCTTCGGCGCCCACTCCACGGCGAGCGAGGTGGTCATGCTGTCCACCCCGGCCTTGGCGGCGCCGTAGGCGGCGGTGCCGGGCGACGGCCGCACCCCGCTCACGCTGGTGATGCTGGTGATGGTGCCGCCGCCCGGCTGGTCCCGCATGACCGCCTGCGCGGCCTGCGCCAGCTGCAGCGGGGCGAGCAGGTTGAGCTGGACGATCTTGCTGTGGAAGCGGGGGCTGGCATCGGCGGCCAGCGCGAACGGCGCGCCACCGGCGTTGTTGACCAGGTGATCGAGGCTGCCGAACCGCGCCACGATCGAACCGATCAGCGCGGCAACGGATTCCGGATCGCGGACATCGGCGGGCAGGTACTCGACCGCGCGCTCCCCGACCGCGATCGGCGCGTCCGGCGGACGCCGCGCGCAGGCCACCACGGTGGCGCCCGCTTCGAGGAAGGCCCGGCTGATCCCGGCGCCGACCCCGCGAACACCGCCGGTCACCAGCACGACGTGATCGGTCAGGTCGATTTCGATGGCCACCGTGCTAACCTACCAAGCAACTGCTTGCTTTGCCAACGCTCTCGATGGGACTCGCGATGGGAATCAACCGTCACTCCGCCGCCCCGGGCGTCGCCGTCGTCACGGTCGACTACCCGCCGGTCAACGCCATTCCGTCGGCGGGGTGGTTCACCCTGGCCGACGAGCTGCGCGCGGCAGGCCGCGATCAGGAGACCAGGGTGGTGGTGCTGCGCGCGGAGAACCGGGGGTTCAACGCGGGCGTCGACATCAAGGAGATGCAGAAGCACCCCGGGCACCAGGCGCTGATCGACGCCAACCACGGCTGCTTCGAGGCCTTCGCGGCGGTGTACGACTGCCCGGTGCCGGTGATCGCGGCGGTGCAGGGCTTCTGCCTGGGCGGCGGAATCGGGCTGGTCGGGAACGCCGACATCATCATCGCCGGCGACGACGCCACCTTCGGGCTGCCCGAGGTGGACCGCGGCGCGCTCGGCGCGGCCACCCACCTCTCCCGGCTGGTGCCGCAGCACCTCATGCGCGCGCTCTTCTACACCGCGGGCACGGTCACGGCGCAGCAGCTGCTGCACTTCGGCTCGGTCTTCCAGGTGGTGCCGCGCGCGGAGCTGGACGCCGCCGCGCTCCAGGTCGCGGCGAACGTCGCGGCCAAGGACGGCCGGGTGATCCGGGCCGCCAAGCGCGCGCTGAACGGCATCGACACGCAGGACGTGCACCGCAGCTACCGCTTCGAGCAGGGCTTCACCTTCGAGCTCAACCTGGCCGGGGTCTCGGACGAGATCCGGGCGCGATTCGACGAGGATCTGGCGGCGCGCCGGTCCGGGAACTGAGGGAAAGACGATGCGCGACAAGCGGATGTCGCTCGACGACGTGGTCGGCGAGCTGCGCAGCGGGATGACGATCGGGATCGGCGGCTGGGGCTCGCGGCGCAAGCCGCTGGCGCTGGTGCGCGCGATCCTGCGCTCGGACATCACCGATCTCACCGTGGTCACCTACGGCGGCCCCGACCTCGGGCTGCTCTGCTCGGCGGGCAAGGTGCGCAAGGCGTACTACGGCTTCGTCTCGCTGGATTCGCCGCCCTTCTACGACCCCTGGTTCGCCAAGGCGCGCACTGCGGGCGAGATCGTGGTGCGCGAGATGGACGAGGGCATGGTCAAGTGTGGGCTCGAGGCGGCCGCGGCCCGGCTGCCCTTCCTGCCCATCCGCGCCGGGCTCGGCTCGGACGTGCCGAACTTCTGGGAGGGCGAGCTGAAGACCGTCGCCTCCCCCTACGGCGACGAGACGCTGATCGCCATGCCCGCGCTGAACCTGGACGCCGCGCTGGTGCACCTGAACCTCGGTGACAAGCACGGCAATGCCGCCTACACCGGCATCGACCCCTACTTCGACGACCTCTACTGCCTCGCCGCCGAGCGCCGCTACCTCTCGGTGGAGCGCGTCGTGGAGACCGAGGAGCTGGTGAAATCCGTTCCGCCGCAGGCACTGCTGCTGAACCGGATGCTGGTGGACGGCGTGGTCGAGGCGCCGGGCGGCGCGCACTTCACGCTGGCCGCAGACGACTACGGGCGGGACGAAAAGTTCCAGAAGCACTACGTGGAGTCGGCCAAGACGCCGGAGGCGTGGCAGCAGTTCGTCGATACGTATCTGGCGGTGTCCGAGGACGAGTACCAGGCCGCCGTGCGGCGTTTCGCGGAGGAGGAGCAGTGACCATTACTCGTGCCGAGGTCTGCGCGGTGGCCTGCGCCGAGATCTTCGCCGGGGCCGGGGAGATCATGGCCAGCCCGATGTCGCCGCTGACCACGCTGGGCGCGCGGCTGGCCAAGCTCACCACCGAGCCCGACCTGCTGCTCTCCGACGGCGAGGCCCGCTTCTTCGCCGAGACCCCCGCGCTCGGCCGCTCGGCGCCGATCGAGGGGTGGATTCCGTTCCGCAAGGTGTTCGAGGTGGTCGCCTCCGGCCGCAGGCACGTGGTGATGGGCGCCAACCAGATCGACCGGTACGGCAACCAGAACCTCTCCGCCTTCGGCGCCTTGCAGCAGCCGACGCGGCAGATGTTCGGCGTGCGGGGCGCCCCCGGCAATACCGTCAACCACGCCACCAGCTACTTCGTGCCCAAGCACAGCACGCGGGTGTTCGTGGAGAAGGTCGATATCGTCTCCGGCGTCGGCTACGACAAGGTCGACCCGGCGAACCCCGCCTACCGCTTCCACCACCTGCACCGCGTGGTGAGCAACCTGGGCGTCTTCGACTTCGAGGGGCCGGACCACACGCTGCGTGCCCGCAGCCTGCACCCGGGCGTCACCGCCGACGAGGTCGCGGAGAACACCTCGTTCGACATCGCCGGGCTGGCCGAGGCGCCGGAATCCCGGCTGCCGACCGACGAGGAGCTGCGGCTCATCCGCGAGGTGCTCGACCCCAAGTCGGTGCGCGACCGCGAGGTGCCGCAGTGACCGCGCGGCTGCGCACCCCGCTCACCGAGCTGGTCGGCATCGAGCACCCCGTGGTGCAGACCGGCATGGGCTGGGTGGCCGGGCCCAGCCTGGTCTCCGCCACCTCCAATGCCGGCGGGCTGGGCATTCTCGCCTCCGCGACCATGACGTACGCGGAGCTGGAGGAGGCTGTCGCCAAGACCAAGGCGCGCACGTCCAAGCCGTTCGGGGTCAATATCCGGGCCGACGCCTCGGATGCTCCCGAGCGGATCGATCTGCTCATTCGGGAGGGTGTGCGGGTCGCGTCTTTCGCGCTGGCGCCGAAGAAGGAACTCATCGCTCGGTTGAAAGATGCCGGCGTGGTGGTGATTCCGTCCATCGGCGCGGCCAAGCACGCGGTGAAGGTGGCCTCCTGGGGTGCCGACGCGGTGATCGTGCAGGGCGGGGAGGGCGGCGGGCACACCGGCCCGGTCGCCACCACCCTGCTGCTCCCCTCGGTGCTGGACGCGGTCGATATCCCCGTCGTCGCCGCAGGCGGCTTCTTCGACGGCCGCGGGCTGGCCGCCGCTCTGGCCTACGGCGCGGCCGGGGTCGCCATGGGCACGCGGTTCCTGCTCACCCAGGAGAGTTCGGTGCCGGACTCGGTCAAGCAGGAGTACCTCGCCCGGCAACTCCAGGACACGGTGGTCTCGCGCAAGGTGGACGGCATGCCGCACCGGGTGCTGAAAACCGAGCTGGTCGCACGGCTGGAGAAGTCGGGGCGGGTGCGCGGGTTGAGCGCCGCCGTGGCGAATGCGGCGAAGTTCAAGGGGATGACCGGGATGAAGTGGTCGACCCTCGTTCGGGACGGGCTCGCCATGCGCAAGGCGAAGGATTTGAGCTGGTCGCAGGTTGTGATGGCGGCGAATACGCCGATGCTGCTGCGGGCCGGGTTGGTCGAGGGGAATACCGAGGCGGGGGTGCTGGCCGCAGGGCAGGTCACCGGGATCATCGAGGATCTGCCCAGCTGTGCGGAGCTCATCGACCGGATCGTCGGCGATGCCGTCGCGCGGATCGGCGCGATCGCCGCGCTGCCGGAGAATGCCCCGGCCGGAGGCTGAATCGGGCCATCGCGCCCCACCGTCGATCTCGGCCAGCGGTGGGGCTGCGGCCGAGTCAGTGCAGTGCCCGGCCGAGACGGACCGGGGGTCACGGCCCAGTTCAGTCGCCGATGAACAAAAGGTACCCGTTGGCGCGCAGCGCGGACGAAGCAGTTCGACGCAGCAGTTCGATCGCCTGCCGCTCGGGATCGCTCCGCACCTCGATGTCATCGATACGGTCGAGGATCAGCCCGAGCTGATATCGGTTGAACATGGTGTCGCCGTAGCGGTAGATCCCGCGCAGCAGGCTGCTCTCCGGCTGCGCTGCGCACAGCTTGTACAGCGTCTCGTCCCTGTCGTCGCCGACATGTTCCAGCTCGGCGTGGTTGATGTCCTGGACGATTATTTCCAAAGCCAACTGGTCCTACCCGTCTCCCGCGGGATGCATGGTAATCACTGCACCGAATCTGTCCTGAACGACGATATAGTGCTGGGTCGCGGCACCCCCTCGCTTGGCCGACTCGTTTCCGATGTACCGATCGGCCACGGTGACTTCTCGACGGTAGGTGCCGTCGCCCTGATCGATTGCCGGGCTGTTCTTCGCGGCCTCTACGAGCGCATACGGGCCTTCGCTGGCGTAGAAGGTACTCTTCCACTCCGAATTCAGCCCCCCGCCTGGGTAGTGTTTGTTCCGGACATATTGTTCGCTTGCCGTCGTCAGAACCGGTGCAGGAACCGAATTCCGGCTCTCGGGGTTGCCTCCTCCGCCCGACTCGTCCTCCATCAGCACGATGGGCACGGCGATAATGTCGCGGAGCTGTGCCGCGTGAATGTCGAGAGCTGGCAGCTTGGCGAAGGGGAGGCTGGTCACTATGACGGTGAAGCTACTCCTGGCCACCGTAGTGTAAACAGGGTCGTCGAGGTCCTTATTGAAAATTGGCGCCGCACATTTGACGACCATCTTCACCGGATGAGCGACGACTACGACACCAGGAATGGCCGCCTCCAGCCGTTGCGCGATCGCCGCACGTAGTTCTTCCAACGCCTTTGAGTAGTTGTCGACGCAAAGCTCGATGACCTTCGAAACACTGGCAATGTCGAGGGCGGCATTCCGTAGAGTCTCGAGCCTCGCTCGAATTCGGTCAACACTTTCCGAAGCGGAATGGTCGAAGTTGTAACCGATTTCCCTGATTCGATCCCCGGCCTCGGTAATGTCCCGATGTCGCGCATGCGACAACCAGCCGTTGTCTTTCGCTCGCCGTAGTTTGTCGGTATCCCCATTGGGGATCGGCTCTACCGTCGAGAGCCTACGCCGAGGATTTCGATCCCGTTCCCGTTGTCGCCTCGCGCAGTCGGCGCCTCACGGAAGGGGTTACCGACCGGCTCGGAGGGGGGCGGCCGATCGGGATGAGGAAGCGTTTGATTCGCTATATCCCAGTTGTATGCCATCGCCGCGAGCACATCACCGTAGTGACGCAGCGCTTCGGATAGAAGGGTGCCGACCGACAGCCAATCGGCAGTCGCGGATTCGTAATCAGTGATCCACCGGAGCGAAGTAGAATAGTCTCCAGCCATTCCGGCACATGATCCGGTCAGTTCCCTGTGCAAAGAACCAATTCGGGCAATAACCGTCGCAGCAAGATCACCGCACCCGCGGGCAGCCTTTCGGTAGTCGGTCGCGTCTATATCCCAGCCCATTCGCAGCCCTCAGGACATCTGACGGTTGAGCTCGGCGGCTCGGACGTAGCGATCGCGCGCCTGTTGTACTGTATCCCCCGCCGATCGGATATCGGCGACGAAGGTCCTGGCGGTGGCGCCCCATTGGCGCTGTGCATCGTCGAACGCTCGCGCAGCGATGCCCTCCCAGCTCGCACCGAGTACCGCCGACATTCGAGTGTCGAACTCATCGAGATTAGCCTCGATGAAACCGGCAAATGCGGACAAAAGCGTCGCGACCTGTTCTAGTTGATCGACATCAACGGTGAATCGCTGTCCCATGAATCCCCCCGGAAATTGCTCTTGGCCGATGCTACCCTTCCGATCTGATTGCCGGGGTTCGTGCCGAGCGGTACCGTCTGACCGACCAGGGCGGGGAGACGGTACCGGCCCGCATCGGCAGGGAGGGTGCGGAGATGCGCAGGGTAGGCGTTATTGCCGGAGTGCTCGCCGGTGCGTGCTCGAGTGCGGGGTGTGGGCCCACGGTGGAGGTCGCGCCGGAGACGTCGGTGGTGACGACGGTGGCGCCGAGCACCAGTGCTGATCCGGATGCGGGGATCTGGGATCCGTGTGGACTGCCCGATTCGGCCATTTCCGCGAGCGGGTTGGATCCGGGAACAAAAGTGCCAGATGTTGCCGGCGTCGATTTCGACGGGTGGCAGGCGTGCGGTTGGAGTGGCACGGCGAACTGGTACCGGTTCACGATCTACTCCGGTACGCCGACATTGGACGACGTGCGTCAGCGTGACGACTACACATCGTTCGCGGACATCACGATTCAGGGCAGGCCGGCGCTTCGATTCCTGGATGCCGACGACACACGCGGCGCGAACTGCCGCGTCGCCGTGCAATCTCCCGCGGGCGTGATCATGTTCGGGTTGGTGAGCCGCCCGACAACTGGGCCGCAGGGCGATCCCTGCACCGAAGTGCAGCGGCATGTCGATGCACTCGCGAGCTACCTACCAGGAGCATGAGGGTGGACCCGACTATCGATACGTACGAGTGGCAGCGCGTGCTCGACTCCGCCAACGTCGGCGACCTGGCGCTGGATCCGGCTGTCGCCGGTGCCCTCGAGAAGGTCTGTGACGACTACCTGGCCCGGCTGGAGCAGATGTTCTTCGCCCTCGACGGGGTTCGCCAGATCTCCGGCTTCGGCACGCTGCCATCCGCGGCAGTTCTCGAGCAGAAGTTCTCCCGCAAGGCCGCAGGCGGTGACCTTTCCTCGAGGCAGTCCTCATGCAGCACATCGATACCGTGAAACTCGCCAAACAAGCCGTGGCGAGGGCGATCCAGAACTTCGCCGAACAAGACACCGTCTCCGGCAACCACATCTCAGGAACGACACCGTGACCTACGACTACCGCGCCCGCATCGTCGACGACCAAGAGCAGTTAAACCGCGCCACCATCTACGGCGTCACCGCCCGCACGGACACCGGGTTCACCGGCGAGTACGACCCGCCGACCGTCCCCCGCTCGAGCGCCGCCCTCGCCAACGCGGCCAAGTTCGCGAGCAAGACCGGTCGGGGCGGGTGCGCGGGTTGAGCGCCGCCGTGGCGAATGCGGCGAAGTTCAAGGGGATGACCGGGATGAAGTGGTCGACCCTCGTTCGGGACGGGCTCGCCATGCGCAAGGCCAAGGATTTGAGCTGGTCGCAGGTTGTGATGGCGGAGATGCGCAGGGCAGGGGTTACTGCCGGAGTGCTCGCTGTGGTGTGCCTGAGTGCGGGGTGTGGGCCGACGGTAGAAGAGGTTGCGCCGGAGTCGTCAGCAGTTGCGACGGCAGCGCCGAGTACGAAAGCTGATCCGGATGCGGGGCTGTGGGATCCGTGCGGGCTGCCCGATTCGGCCATTTCCGCGACCGGATTGGATCCGGGGACGAAGGTCCCGGATGTCGCCGGTGTCGCGTTCGACGGCTGGAAAGTATGCAACTGGCGCGCCGCAGCGGACTGGTACGACCTGACCATCTTCTCCGGCCGGCCGACACTCGACGAAGTTCGCCAGCGGCAAGACTTCACCGCGTTCAACGACCGCATGGTCGGCAAACGGCCCGCGGTCCAGTTCCTCGACGCCGACGACTCCCGCGGCTTCGTCTGCACTGTCGCCACTGAGGTTCCCGACGGCACCGTCGCTTTCCGCCTCATCGTCCGGCCGACCAAGGGACGGCAGGGCGACCCCTGCTCGGCTGCGGCGGGTCACGCGGACGACCTTGCCACGCAGCTACCGGGGGGATAGGCAGAGCGGATGGAACCGGAGGTTTCGAACGTCGAGTGGCAGCGCGTGCTGACCGACGCGGAGGCCGGCGAGCTGTCGTTGAATCCGAATGTCGGGCAGTGCCTCGACACGGTGTGCGACGACTACCTGCTCAGGCTCGAGGAGATCTACATGCAGGTAGTCCGTCTGCAGTACCTCGATGGCTTCGGCGGATTCCCCTCATCGCGCGTGCTGGAAGACAAGTTCTCCCAGAAGGCGACGGGCGCCGCACGATCTCTCGAAGCCGTTCTGTTGCAGCACATGGATGCCGTGAAACTCGCTAAGCAGGCTGTGGCGAAGGCCATTCGGAACTTCGCCGAACAAGACCTCGCCTCCGGCGAATACATCTCCGGGACAACACCGTGACCTACGACGAATACCGCGCCCGCATCATCGACGCGCAGGAGCAGTGGAACCGCGAGCGCGACACCATCTACGACTTCACCGCCCGCGCGAACACCGGCTTCACCGGCGAGTACGACCCGCCGAACATCCCCGCCCCGGACAACTACGACAGCATGACGCTGACCCAGATGGTCGACGCGGTGAACGACATGCGCCCCTCGGTGGCGCAGCAGGCGGCGGAGGCGTGGACGGGGATCGGCATGAACCTCACCGGGGCGGTGAGTGTGTTCAACGAGGAGTTCGCGCGCACCGTGAACGGCGGCTGGCAGGGCGCGACGGCGGAGTCGGCGGTCACCGCGGTGCAGAACTACACCCGGCGGTCGGAGGATCTGGCGACGGCGGCGGCGCTGGTCGGGCTCAAGCTCGCCGAGCTGCACACCGGCCTGCACCAGACGCAGGCGCTGATGCCGTACGTGGCGGAGCGCCCCGATGTCACCGGCAAGACGCTCCCGCAGGAGGGGGTGATGAAGGCGGGCGACTACGCGGAGGAGGAGGCGACGCAGGAGGCGCGGCGGGTGCTGCGGACCGTGTACGGGCAAGTGGCGCATCAGACCGATCACGGGGTGCCCGTGTTGCCCGACGCGCCGGTCATCGTCAACGCGCCCGGTTCCGAAGGAGCGCCCGCGAGTACTCCGGGGACTTCGGCCGGTACCACTGACACCGGCCCAGCCGAAACCGGCACCCCCGCCGCGACCGAGGAGGAACCGGCCATCGACGACGCCGCCGATTCCGAGACGCCGGCCGAGGATCAGCAGGGCAGCGACCCGCAGACCGAGGCAGCGGGCACCGACCCCACCACCCAGTCCACGACCCCCGCCTCCACAAGCCCGAGCACCACACCGGCTAGCACCACCCCGAGCCCGGCCACGGTGCCCGGCACCACACCGTCGACCCCCGGCACCCCATCGACCCCAGGCATCCCATCGAGAACCGGAACCCCCTCGCCCGGAGCCCCTTCCGGTACCCCGATCACCACCCCCGCACCGGGCCGCAGCATCGCGGGCACTCCCCCGACGACCGCCGCCGTCCCGGCCACAACCACCGCGACCAGCACGAACACCCGCACCACCACCGGCATGCCCGGCATGATGGGCGCGGGAGCGGGAGCCGCGGGCCGGGACGACGAGAACACCGCCGGCACCAAGGACTACCTGGTGAACCAGCGCAACGGCGAAGAACTCACCGGCCTGGACGCGCTGCCGAGGACGGTGCCGCCGGTGATCGGCGGCGAGGGTGCCTGAGTGGCGCTTCCGCGGTCTCGAGTTCGAGCTGCTGTGGAGCGCCTACGGCCGCGACCGCCTGCCCTATCCGGTCCACTACCGCCCGGAGCCCATGGACTTCCGTGACCTGCGCCGGCTCCGCGAGGCAGCGGTCACCACGCTGACCGGCATGTACGCCGTCGAGCTGGAACGCGCGCTCGACATCCTCCTGGAGCCGGACGTCCGAATCGAGATCAAGGGGCCGGACCACACCGCCCCGGCCCAGGTCGTGCGCTTCCACGGCGCGATCCGGGCGAATGCGGGCGCAACGCTGATCCAGGAGCCCGGCCCCACCCCGGACACCGGCGCCGACATCGTGCTCCGCTACGGCCGCGCCCGGGAGGTGCCAGAAACAGCCGCCGCGGCGCTACCGGCTCATCCGCC
>NZ_BDBH01000002.1 GCF_001612885.1 Nocardia harenae NBRC 108248
GTGCTGAAGTAGCGNGCCCAGTCGTCGTAGCCTTCCAGTAGAAGTCGGCGTGCCAGACGGCGGCGTTCGGCAGGGTCACGGTGACGAAACCGTGCTCCCGCGCGCGCACGCCGTACTCGACGTCGTCCCACTGGAAGAAGATTGAATCGAGATCAAGGGGCCGGACCACACCGCCCCGGCCCAGGTCGTGCGCTTCCACGGCGCGATCCGGGCGAATGCGGGCGCAACGCTGATCCACGGAGCCCGGCCCCACCCCGGACACCGGCGCCGACATCGTGCTCCGCTACGGCCGCGCCCGGGAGGTGCCAGAAACAGCCGCCGCGGCGCTACCGGCTCATCCGCCCGGCACCCGGCCCCCGATCCGCCTGCCGCGCATGGACATTCGCGCCGACCGCGATCGCCCGGTACGCGCCCCGGACGGCCCCATCGCCCGCCTCGACCGCGTCTTCGCCCGCCCGCGCCGCGCACTCGGCGAGATCGCCGTCTTCGCCGGTCCCGCCCTCGACGCCCGCCCCACCCCCGGCGACAGCTTCTGGTGGATGGACTACGACGACGGCCGCTACCTGGTGCGCACCGGCGACCCGATCGAAGCCACCCCGCTCAGCGCGGATGCCATGATCGCCGAGATCGAGCGCCGCGCGGTCCGCGCCCAGCGGTGGCACCGCGAGAACGCGCGTGCCTCGGGCTGACCAGAGCCCCTCCCGGCGCTCGCAGGCGATCTCTCCTCGGTCGTGACGCTGCGGTCCCACGCCCTGCTCCTGCTCATCAACCTCTGGGTTTGCCCGTCTCGCCGAAGTCACAACCGTTCGATGATGGTGGCGTTGGCGGTGCCACCGCCCTCGCAGATGGTGAGCAGCCCATAGCGCCCGTTCCGCCGCTCCAACTCGTTCAGCAGCGTGGCGAACAGCTTGGCCCCCGTAGCACCGAGCGGGTGCCCGAGCGCAATGGCACCGCCATTGGCGTTCACCTTGTCCGGGTCGGCCCCGGTCTCCTTCAGCCAGGCCAGCACCACCGGCGCGAACGCCTCGTTGATCTCGACCACGTCGATGTCATCGATCGTCAACCCGGTCTTCTCCAACGCCCACTTGGTAGCCGGAATCGGCGCGGTGAGCATGAAGATCGGGTCGGCGCCGCGGGCGGAAACGTGGTGGATGCGGGCCCGCGGCTTCAGCCCGTACTCCTGCACCGCCCACTCCGAGGCGAGCAGGGTCGCGCTGGCACCGTCCGAGATCTGGCTGGCTACAGCCGCGGTCAAAGGGCTGCCCTCGGCCAGGGCAGGCAGCGAGGCCATCTTCTCGAGCGTGGTCTCGCGCGGACCCTGGTCGATGTGGAAGTCACCAACGGGAACGATCTCGTTGTCGAACCGCCCGTTCTTGATGGCATCCCGAGCGCGCTCGTGCGAGCGAAGGGCCCACTGCTCCATGTCCTCCCGGCTGATCCCCCACTTCTCGGCGATCAGCTGCGCACCACGGAACTGCGACACCTCGTCGGTCCCGTACCGGTGATCCCACCCCTTCGCCCCGACGAACGGCGAATCGAAGCCGTACTCCTTCCCCGCGAGCATGGCGGCGGAGATCGGGATCGCGCTCATGTTCTGCACGCCGCCGGCGACGATCACCTCGGCGGTGCCGCTCATGATGGCCTGCGCCCCGAAGTTGATGGCCTGCTGGCTGGACCCGCACTGCCGATCCACGGTGACCCCTGGCACCTCCTCCGGGTACCCGGCGGTGAGCCACATGGTGCGGCCGATATTGCCCGCCTGCGGCCCGACATTGTCGACGCAGCCGACGATCACATCGTCGACCAGCGCGGGGTCGACGGGGTTGCGGTCGAGCAGGCCGCGCAGCACGGTGGCGCCGAGGTCGGCGGGGTGCACCTGGGCGAGCGCGCCATTGCGCTTGCCGACGGGGGTGCGGACGGCGTCCACGACGTAGGCGTCGAGGGCGCGGCGGGGTGCGGACATCGGAACTCCTAGCTGTGCCCGGGGGCGGTGAGCCCGTCGAGCACGATGGTCAGATACTGCTTGGCGAGGTTCTCGACCGTGACCGGGCCGCCGGGGCGATACCACCGGACGGCGACCCACACGGTGTCGCGCAGGAAGCGGTAGGCGAGCTCGACATCCAGCTCGGCGCGGAAGGTGCCGTCGGCGACGCCCGCCGTGAGCACCCGGTGCCAGAGCGCGCGGAACTCGCGGTTGTACTCCTCGATGTAGGCGAAGCGCTCGGAGCCGCGGAGCCGCTTGGCCTCGGTCTGGTAGATGGCGACCGCGGCGTGGAAGCGGTCGAACGACTCGTAGGAGCTGCGGACCAGCGCCTCCAGCGTGTCCCGCGAGCCGAGGCCGGCGCCGACGATCTCCCGGTAGCGGCCGAAGAGATCGTCGAGGAAGCCGCGGAGGATCTCGTCCACCATGGATTCCTTGGAATCGAAGTGGTGGTAGAGACTTCCGGAGAGAATTCCCGCGGAATCGGCGATATCGCGGACGGTGGTGGCTCGCAGCCCGCGCTCGGCGAAGAGCTCGGCGGCGAGCGCGAGCAGTTCGGCGCGCCGATTGGGCTTCGTGGCATCGGGAGCGGTCACCCGGCTCATAATACAACCAAGCATTTGCTTGGTCGAGCGCCGCTCATGCCCGCTGGCTGCTGACCGAGACCACCTCGCCGGTCAGGTAGCTGGTGTAGTCGCTGGCCAGCATGGCGATGGTGGCGGCGACCTCCCACGGCTCGGCCGCCCGGCCGAAGGCCTCACGCTCGGAGAGGCGGTCGAGCAGCTCGGTGGAGCTGGTCTTGTCCAGGAAGGCGTGCCTGGCGATGCTCGGCGAGACGGCATTGATCCGCACCCCGAGTTCGGCCGCCTCCACCGCGCTGCACCTGGTCAGCGCCATGACGCCGGCCTTGGCCGCGGCGTAGTGCGCCTGGCCGTACTGGGCGCGCCAGCCGAGCACGCTGGCATTGTTCACGATGACGCCGCCGCGCCCGGCCTCGCGGAAGTAGCGCAGCGCGGCGCGGGTGCAGCGGAAGGTGCCGTTCAGGGTGATGTCGAGGACGCGGTCCCACTGGGCGTCGTCCATGTCGACCACCGGGGTCTCGCCGCCGAGCCCGGCATTGTTGACCAGGATGTCGATGCGGCCGAGTTCGGCGGCGGCGCCGGTGATCAGGGCGTCGACCTGCTCGGTGCTCTGCACGTCGCACACCACGGCGCCGATCGTGCGCTCGGGAAACTCCGCGGCCAGCGCGGTCCTGGTCGCGCCCAGCCTGCGCTCGTGCCAGTCCGAGACCACGACGTCGGCCCCCTCGGCGAGCAGCCTGCGCGCGGTCGCCGAGCCGATCCCGGTGCCCGCGGCCGCGGTGACCACGGCCGTGCGCCCGGTCAGCAGCCCGTGGCCCGCGACCGGTTCCGGCGCGACGGAGAGCGGGCCGCCCACGGCTGTATCCTCGCGGCCTCCGCGGGGCCCGTCGCGGCCATCCGTGCTGCCGCCTTCGCGCCCGTCGCTCACGGCTGCATCTTCGCGGCCTCCGCGGGGCGCTTCGTGGGCACGCGAGCTACCGCCTTCGCGCCCGTCGCTCACGGCCGGGCCTCGCGGGGAAGTCCGAGCACCCGCTCGGCGATGATATTGCGCTGCACTTCGTTCGAACCTCCGTAGATCGTGTCGGCGCGGGTGAAGAGGTACAGCCGCTGCCATTCGTCCAGGTCGTCGGCGGCGAGCAGCCCGGCGGGGCCGCGCACGGCCATGGCGAGTTCGCCGAGCGAGCGGTGCCAGTTGGCCCAGAGCAGTTTGCCGACGGAGGCCTGCCCGCCCTCGTCGCCGCTGTGGCCCATGGTGCGCAGGGCGTGTGCGCGCAGGACCCGCAGCCCGACCCAGGCATCGTCGATCCTGGCCGCGATGGCCGGATCCTCCGCCGCCCCCGACCGCTGCGCCAGCTCCTCGATCGAGGCCAGCTCGCGCTCGAACCGGATCTGCTGGCCGAGCGTCGAGATGCCGCGCTCGACGGCGAGCGTCCCCATGGCCACCCGCCAGCCCTGCCCCGGCTCGCCGACCACCAGGTCGGCGGCGGTGCGGGCATTGTCGAAGAACACCTCGTTGAACTCCGAGGTCCCGGTGAGCTGGATGATCGGGCGCACCTCGATCCCCGGCTGGTCCATGGGAACCAGCAGGTAGGAGAGGCCCCTGTGCCTGCTCGACCCCTTCTCGGTGCGGGCGATCACGAAGCACCAGTCGGCCACGTGCGCCAGCGAGGTCCAGATCTTCTGGCCGGTGATCGACCACTCGTCGCCGTCGAGCTGGGCGGCGGTGCTCACCGCGGCCAGGTCGGAGCCGGCGCCGGGCTCGGAGTAGCCCTGGCACCACAGCTCGGTGACATTCCGGACGCCGGGCAGGAAGCGCTGCTTCTGCTCCTCGGTGCCGAAGGCGAGCAGCGTCGGGCCGAGCAGCTCCTCCCCCACGTGTGAGACCCGCGCGGGCGCGTTCGCCTTGGCGTACTCCTCGTGGAAGATCACCTGCCTGCGCACGCTCGCGTCCCGGCCGCCGTACTCGGCCGGCCAGCCGAGGCAGGTCCAGCCCGCGGCGGCGAGGTGCCGGTCCCAGGCCAGCCGCTCGTCGTGCGCCTCGTGCTCGCGGCCGGGGCCGCCGAGCCCGCGCAGGGCGCTGAACTCGCCGGACAGATTGTCGGCCAGCCACTCGCGCACCTCACGGGCGAAGGCGGCATCGCCGGAATCGGCCCCGCCGGGAGCCGCCGTGCCGGATTCTGAGGTCTGGATCGCACCCACGCCGCTAGGGTAACCTACCAAGCACTTGCTTTGTAGCTTCGACGGTGAGGACATTCGTGAGCACCTCGGCGAGGACCATTCCGGCCGCGCTCAGGGCGGCCGCGGCCGAGTTCGGCGCCGCCCCCGCCATCGCCGACGGCTCGGCGCGGCTCGACTGGAACGACCTGCTCGACGAGGTGCGCCGGGTGGCGGGGGCGCTGATCGCCCGCGGCGTCGAGCCCGGCGATCGGGTCGCCATGTGGGCACCGAACACCCACCACTGGGTGGCGGCCGCGCTCGGCGCGCAGTACGCGGGCGCGGCCCTGGTCCCGCTGAACACCAGGTATGTCGCGGCCGAGGCGGCGGATGTGCTGGAGCGGGTGCACGCGGCCGCGCTCTTCGTCGCCGGGCCGTTCCTTGGCCGGGACCGGCTGGCCGAACTCCGCGCGGCGGCGCCGCGGCTCGATATCCCGTCGGTCGTCGTCATCCCGGTGGACCCGGAAGCCCCCCGCTCCGCCGCCGAAGGCGCGCTGCACTGGGACGACCTGGGCGATCTCGCCGAGCAGACCCCGCGCCCGGCGGTCGAGGCCCGCGCCGACGCCGTCACCCCGGACGATATCGCCGACATCCTCTTCACCTCCGGCACCACCGGCCGCAGCAAGGGGACGCTGGTGGCGCACCGGCAGGCGCTCGACGTGGTGCGCGGCTGGGTGGCGTGCGCGACCCTCCGGCAGGCCGACAACTACCTGATCATCAGCCCGTTCTTCCACAACTTCGGCTACAAGGCCGGCATCCTCGCCTGCGTCCTGACCGGCGCGACCATCGTGCCGCAGGCGGTCTTCGACGTCCCGCAGGCCATGCGGCTGATCAGCGACGAGCAGATCTCGGTGCTGCCCGGCCCGCCCACCATCTACCAGACCATCCTCGACTTCCCGGACCGCGGGGAGTTCGACCTGAGCACGCTGCGGGTCGCGGTGACCGGCGCGGCCACCGTCCCGGTGGTGCTCATCGAGCGCATGCGCGACGAGCTGGCCTTCGAGGTGGTGCTCACCGCGTACGGCCTCTCCGAGGCGGCGGGTTTCGGCACCATGTGCCGCCCGGACGACGACCCGGCCACCATCTCCGGCACCTGCGGCCGCCCGATCGCCGATTTCGAGCTGCGGCTGGCCGATTCCGGCGAGGTGCTGCTGCGCGGGCCGAATGTCATGCTCGGCTACCTGGACGATCCGGAGGCCACCGCCGAGACCATCGATGCCGAGGGCTGGCTGCACACCGGCGATATCGGCGCGGTCGACGAGCGCGGCTACCTGACGATCACCGACCGGCTCAAGGACATGTACATCTGCGGCGGCTTCAATGTGTACCCGGCCGAGATCGAGCAGGTGCTGGCCCGGCTGGACGGGGTCGCGGAGTCCGCGGTGATCGGCGTGCCGGATGCCAGGATGGGCGAGGTCGGCAAGGCGTACGTGGTGCGCAAACCCGGCGCGCTGCTCACCGCGGACCAGGTGCTCGCGCACGCCACCGGCGCGCTGGCCAACTTCAAGGTGCCGCGCTTCGTCGAGTTCCGCGACCAGCTGCCCTACAGCGCCGCAGGCAAGGTGCTGAAACGTCGCCTACGTGAGGAGATTTCGTGATGTCCGCTGACGGTGTGCCCGACGAGGGCGAGGTGGTCACCTACGAGCGGCGCGGCCCGATCGCGGTCGTCACGATGAACCGGCCCGACTACCGCAATGCGCAGAACTCGGTGATGACCTACGCGCTCGACGCCGCCTTCCAGCGCGCGGTCTCCGACGCCGAGGTCACCGTGATCGTGCTGGCGGGCAATGGCAAGCACTTCAGCGCCGGGCACGATATCGGCACGCCAGGCAGGGACCACCACGTGCACTACGACAACAAGGCCGTGCTCTGGTGGGACCACGTCGACCGCAGCGGCGGCGACCAGCGCTTCGCCCGCGAGTCCGAGGTCTACCTCGGCATGTGCAGGCGCTGGCGGGAGATCCCCAAGCCGATGATCGCGCAGGTGCAGGGCGCCTGCATCGCGGGCGGGCTCATGCTGGCCTGGGTCTGCGACCTCATCGTCGCCTCGGACGATGCCTTCTTCTCCGATCCGGTGGTGCGCATGGGCATTCCCGGCGTCGAGTACTTCGCGCACCCGTGGATGATCGGGCCGCGCGCGGCCAAGGAGTTCCTCTTCACCGGCGACCGCTTCGGCGCGGCGCAGGCCAGGGAGTGGGGCATGGTGAACCGGGTGGTGCCGCGCGCCGAGCTGGAGGCCGAGGTGACCGCGCTGGCCGAGAAGATCGCGCAGATGCCGCAGTTCGGGCTGGCGCTCACCAAGAAGGCGGTGAACCAGGCCGAGGATCTCATGGGCATGCGGACCGGGATGGACTCGGTCTTCGGGCTGCACCACTTCGCGCACGCGCACAATGCCGAGGTCGGGGCCGATGCGCTCGGCGGCATGAACGCCCGCTCCATGCGCGACACCGCGACGCGTCCGGCGGGCGACGCCGCGCAGCAGAATGGGGGCGGGACAGCCGATCGCTCCGCGGGCGACACCGCGCAGCGGGACGGGACAGCCTGATGGACCTGGATCTGGACGACACCGCGCGCGCCTTCCAGCAGGAGGTCAGGGAGTTCCTGGCGGAGTCGGCACCGCGCACCCCGCTGCCATCGATGGACACCGCCGAAGGCTTCGAGGCACACCGCGAGTGGGAGCACACCCTCGCCGACGCCAGGTTCTCCGTGGTCTCCTGGCCATACGAGCACGGCGGCCGCGACGCCTCGCTGCTGGAGTGGGTCCTCTTCGAGCAGGAGTACTACGCCGCGGGCGCACCCGGCCGGGTCGCGCAGAACGGCATCTTCCTGCTGGCCCCGACGCTCTTCGAGCACGGCACCCCGGAGCAGCTCGACCGCATCCTGCCGCGCATGGCCAGCGGCGACGACATCTGGGCGCAGGCCTGGTCCGAGCCGGAGGCGGGCAGCGACCTCGCAGGCATCCGCTCGACCGCCACGCGCACCGACGGCGGCTGGCTGCTCAGCGGGCAGAAGACCTGGAGTTCCCGCGCCTCCTTCGCCGACCGCGCCTTCGGCCTCTTCCGCAGCGACCCCACCGCCGAGCGGCACCGCGGGCTCACCTACGTCATGTTCCCGCTGGACGCCGATGGCGTCTCGGTGCGGCCCATTCCGCAGCTGGACGGCGAGGCCGGGTTCGCGGAGATCTTCCTGGACGAGGTCTTCGTGCCGGACGCCGACGTGATCGGCCCGCCGAACGAGGGCTGGCGGGTCGCCATGAGCACCTCGAGCAATGAGCGCGGCCTCTCGCTGCGCAGCCCCGGCCGGTTCACCGCCACCGCCGAGCGGCTGCTTGAGCTGTGGCGCACCGCGGGTGACCGGGCCAACACCGCCCAGCGCGATGCCGTGGTCGACGCCTGGATCGGGGCCGAGGCGTACCGGCTGCACACCTTCGGCACCGTGACCAGGCTGGCCGAGGGCGGCAAGCTCGGAGCCGAGTCCTCGATCACCAAGGTCTTCTGGTCCGAGCTGGACGTGGCCATGCACGAGACCGCGCTCGACGTCCTCGGCGGCGCCGCCGAGCAGGCGGGGCCGTGGACCGACGGCTACCTCTTCGCCATCTCGGGCCCGATCTACGCGGGTACCAACGAGATCCAGCGCAATATCATCGCCGAGCGGCTGCTCGGACTACCGAGAGGGAGCCGATGAGGTTCGCGCTCAGCCCGGAGCAGACCGATTTCGGGGCCAGCGTGCGCAGACTCCTGGAGGCGGGCCGCACCCCGGCCGCCGTCCGGAGCTGGGCCGCGGGTGACACCGGGCCGGGGCTCGCGCTGGTCCGCGGCCTGGCCGACGCCGGGGTGCTCGGGCTCGCCGTCGCGGAGGAGCACGGCGGGCTCGGCGCCGAGCCGGTGGACCTGCTCGTGGCCTTCCAGGAGATCGGCCGGGCCGCCGCGCCCGGGCCGCTGGTGGAATCGGCCGCGGCCATTCCCGCGCTGCTCCCCGCGCTGCCGGAGGTGGCAGCCGAGATTCTGCCCGGGCTGGCGGCGGGCGCGCTCGGCACCGTCGCCTTCGGCGAACCGCTGGCGCTGGACGCCGATATCGCGGACACCGCGCTCGTCGCCGACGGCCCCCGGCTGAGCCGCGGCACGGTGGGCGAGCCGGTGCGCTCGGTCGACCCCGCGCGCCGGCTCTTCCGGGTGCGGCCAGGCGAGGTGCTGGCCGAAGGCGAGGCGGTGCGCACCGCCATCGCCACCGGCTTCGACCACGGCGCGCTCGCCGCCGCCGCGCAGCTGCTCGGCGCGGGCAAGGCGCTGCTGCACGCCACCACCGAGTACGCCAAGCAGCGCAAGCAGTTCGGCGCGCCGATCGGCAGCTTCCAGGCGGTCAAGCAGCAGCTCGCCGATGTGCTCATCGCGCTCGACCTGGCCGAGCCGCTGCTGCTGCGCGCCGCGCTCACCACCGGTGCGCCGACTCGCGCCCGCGACGTTTCCGCAGCGCTGCTCACCTGCGCGGATGCCGCGTACCTCGCGTCGCGGGTGGCGCTGCAGGTGCACGGCGCCATCGGCTACACCGCCGAGTACGACCTCTCGCTCTGGATCACCCGGGTGCGGGCGCTCCGGAGCGCATGGGGCACCGCCGATTTCCACCGGTCCAGGATCGCCGATGCCCTGCGAGGAACGGCATGAGCGAGGACGGCACCCGGATCGGAAGGTGGCTCGCGTGAGCGACGAGCTCGAGGAATTCCGCGCATCGGTGCGTGCCCTGCTCACCCGGCACGCCGACTCCGCCGCGGTGCGCGCCGCCCTCGACACCGACCTCGGCTACGACCAGAAACTCTGGCGCCTGCTCTGCGAGCAGATCGGCGTCGCCGCGCTCGCCATCCCCGAGGAGTACGGCGGAATCGGCGCGGGGCTCACCGAATCCCTGCTGGTGGTCGGCGAACTCGGCCGCACGCTGGCCGGGGTGCCGATGCTCGGCTCCGCCGTCCTCGGCGTCCAGGCGCTGCTGCTGGCAGGCGACACCGAGACCTGCGCCCGGCTGCTCCCCGAGGTCGCCGACGGCACCCGCACGCTCGCCGTGAGCTGGGCCGATGCCCGCGGCTGGGACTCACCCGGGGTCCGCGCCGACAGCGACGTCCTGCACGGCACCGCGCACTACGTCCTCGACGCCGCGGGCGCGGGCACCCACCTGGTACTCACCGACGCCGGGCTGTACGAGGCCGAGCCGACCGCGGTCCGCACCATCGCCACCATGGACCCCACCCGCCGGGTGAGCGAGGTCGAGTTCGACGGGGTCACCGGCCGCCGCATCGGCGCGGCCGACCCGGTCGCGCTCCGCGAGATCGCCTGGACCGCGCTCGCCGCCGAGCAGGTCGGCGCGGCCGCGCGCTGCCTGGAGAGCACCGTCGAGTACACCAGGTCGCGGGTGCAGTTCGGCCGCCCGATCGGCAGCTTCCAGGCGCTCAAACACCGCATGGCCGACCTCTACGTGCTCGTCGAATCGGCCGAATCCACCGTGCTGGCCGCCACCACCGCGCTCGCGACCGGCGCGGAGAGCACCGCCGAGGACGTCTGGGTGGCGCGCACGCACAGCACCGCCGCCTTCTCCGCGGTGGCGGCGGAATCCATTCAGCTGCACGGCGGCATCGCCATCACCTGGGAGCACGACGCGCACCTCTTCTTCAAGCGCGCGCACGCCGACGCCCAGCTCTTCGGCACCGCCCGGCGGCCGTCCCGCGCCGGGTGAGCAAGCTCACCGCACACAGATAGTTAGCTTAGGTAATAATTATCTGTGTGCGGCATGCCGCGTGACCACGGCGCCGCGATCAGCCGTCGACACGCGATGAGGTCTCCCGATGAGCAGCACTCCCGAACGCACCAGGCAGCCGAGGGCGGTGTACGCCGTCGCCTTCGCCAGCGTCATCGCCTTCATGGGCATCGGACTGGTGGATCCCATCCTGAAGCCGATCGGCGAGCAGCTGCACGCCTCGCCGTCCCAGGTCTCGCTGCTGTTCACCAGTTACATGCTGGTGACCGGGGTCGCCATGCTGGTCACCGGCGTTGTCTCCAGCCGGTTCGGCGCCAAGCGGACGCTGCTCGCCGGGCTCGCGGTGATCGTGGTCTTCGCGGCGCTGGCCGGGATGTCGGGGACGGTCGCGCAGATCGTCGGCTTCCGGGCGGGCTGGGGGCTCGGCAACGCGCTCTTCATCGCCACCGCGCTCGCCACCATCGTCGGTGCGGCCAGCGGCGGCGTCGCGCGGGCCATCATCCTGTACGAGGCCGCGCTCGGGATCGGCATCGCGACCGGGCCACTGGTCGGCGGGGTGCTCGGCGGAATCAGCTGGCGCGGGCCGTTCTTCGGCGTCTCGGTGCTCATGGCCATCGCCTTCGTCGCGATCCTCGTGCTGCTGCCGGAGGGCCCGAAGCCGACGCACCACACCTCGATCAGCGCGCCGTTCCGCGCGCTGCGCCACCGCGGCCTGCTGGTCGTCAGCCTGACCGCGCTGCTCTACAACTTCGGCTTCTTCACGCTGCTCGCCTACACCCCGTTCCCGCTGGACATGGGGACCTACGCGATCGGCTTCATCTTCTGCGGCTGGGGCATCCTGCTCGCCGTCTCCTCGGTCTTCCTGGCGCCGCGGCTCCAGCGCCGCTACGGCACCCTGCCCGTGATGTACGCCGCCATCGGCCTCTTCGCCACCGATCTCGCGGTCATGGCGCTCTACGCCGACTCCAAGCCGGTGCTCATCGCGGGCACCGTGCTGGCCGGGCTCTTCCTCGGCGTGAACAACACCCTGATCACCGAGGCCGTCATGATCTCCGCCCCGGTCGAGCGCTCGACCGCATCCGCCGCCTACAGCTTCGTCCGCTTCGCCGGCGGCGCCGCCGCCCCCTACCTCGCGGGCAAGCTCGGCGAGCACAGCACCGCACTCCCCTTCTGGCTCGGCGCCGCGCTCACCGCCGCCGCCGTCGGCGTGCTCTTCGCGGGCCGCTCCGCGCTCGCGCACATCGACGAGCACGAGCCGGCGCCGCACAGCGTCGACGAGGCGAGGGCCGTCACCGTCGGCGACTGATCCGCATGGTTATGCGCCCACCGCCCGGCGCGCGTCGTGCAGCGCCGCGAACTGCAGGAGGCGGGTGGCGGCGCTGCGCGGAACCTCCGCGAGCAAGCCGTGCGAGACCTCGGGAAAAACCTCGGTCTCCACATTCGGAATGAGCGCACGGGCCCGCTTGACGGCCGCGGCGGGGTCGTAGAGGACGGTGCCGCCGCCACAGAGCACGAGGGTGGGGGTGGCGATGGCGGCCAGGTCGGCGTCGGCGAGCACCCTGGCGTACGGCAGCGACATGCGAAAGGGGGTGGCGGCGGTGGCGAGCTCGGCGTCCTCGGCGGCGATCGGGACGCCGGGCTGCAGGTGGGCGAGGAGCCTGCGGGTGCGGCCGGCGGTCGGCCGGATGCCCGCGAGCACCATGCGGGCGAGCAGCACGGTGCGCACCGGGACGAGCACCGAGCCCGGCTCGATCAGGGTGAGGCTGGCGGGAATGTCGCTCTGCCCGGCGAGCATCCCGGCGAGCCTGCCGCCGTGCGCGAAGGCGACGAGATGCGCGCGCGACAGCTCCAGCCCGGTGAGCACCTCGCCGAGCCAGCGCGCCATCTCGGCGCCGCGCACGATCGGCTCGGTCTGCACGCTGCGGCCGGGCGTGCCGATGATGTCCGGCAGGTAGACGGTGCGGCGGCGGGCCAGCCGCTCGATCACCGGGCTCCACATGAGGCTGTTGCCCTGGAAGCCGTGGATCAGCACCAGCGGGGTTCCGGTGCCGTCTCCCGAGCTCCGGACATAGGTGGGGCCGTACGAGGTGGACACCTCGAGATCTCGCCACGGGATCGGATACAGTGCTTCGGCGGCCCGGTAGGCGGCGACGAACTTCTCCCGCGCCTTCGCGCTGCCGAAGTGTCCCGCTCTGATCGCCATCACCGCTCCTCACACATGGTGGTACCGTCGTATCATATCGGCTGCCTCGCCGAACAGTATGCCTTCGGAAAAGGTGGACGAATGCCTCGGCTCGCGGACCACGAACAGCGCCGGAAGCAGATCACCGACGCCACCAGGCGGGTGATCGCGCGGGACGGGCTGACCGCGGCCACTTTCCAGTCCGTCGCGGCCGAGGCCGGGATCTCGGTGCGGCTGGTGCAGTACTACTTCGGCACCAAGCGCGAATTCCTGATCGCCACCCACCAGGCGGTGCTCGCCGATGCCGGGGCCAGGCTCGCCACCGGGCTCACCGCGCTCGGCCCGGACGCGAGCCCGCGCGCGGTGCTGCGCACCACCTTCGCCGAGCTGCTCCCGCTGGACGACACCCGCCGCGACGAGGTGCTGATCCTCGGCGCCTTCCAGGCCGCCCGGCTCGGCCGCGCCGAGGTGGAGAACAGCATCGGCAACGGCCCGGCCAGGTACATGGTGGACGCCGCCGCCCAGCAGCTGGCCCGGCTGCGCAGGGGCACCGCCGCGCGGATGGAGACGATCACGCTCGATGCCGAACTGCTGGTCGCCGCGGTCGGCGGGCTCGCCCAGGGCATGCTGAGCGGCTTCGCCACCCCGGAGCACGCCGAACTCCTCCTCGACCGCCTGCTGGACCGGCTGCTCCCGCCCTGACCCGGGAGTACCGTCGGGGGTCATGAGCCTCCGCTCCGAGCCGAGCCCCAAACGCGTGCGCGCCTACCTCGCCGGTCGCCCCGTCGCGGACACCGCGACCCCGCTGCTGGTCTGGGAGATTCCGTACTACCCGGCCTACTACCTGCCGCTCGCCGACCTGCAGGCCGAGCTGGCACCCACCGGCGCGACCGAGACGCACGACCTCCTCGGCACCGGGACCAGGTACGACGTCCTGCTCGACGGCGTGCGCGCACCCGGCGCGGCGCTGCGCTGGAGCGCGGTGCCGGACCACGTGCGGCTGGAGTGGCCCGCGATGGACGAGTGGCTGGAGGAGGACGAGCCGGTCTACGTGCACCCGCGCGACCCGTACAAGCGGGTCGACGTGCTGGCCAGCTCCAAGCACGTGCGGATCGAGCTGGACGGCACCGTGCTCGCCGAATCCCGCTCCCCGCGGATCCTTTTCGAGACCTCGCTGCCGCCGCGGTACTACCTGCCGTTCGCCGACGTGCGGCTGGAGCTGCTCACCCCGAGCGCCACGCGCACCAACTGCCCGTACAAGGGCACCGCCGACTACTGGACGGTCACGGTGGACGGCGTCGAGCACCGCGACATCGTCTGGGGCTACCGGACCCCGCTGCCGGAGAGCCAGAAGATCGCGGGGCTGCTCTGCTTCTACAACGAGAAAGTCGACATCGTCATCGACGGCGTGCGGCAGGATCGCCCGCAGAGCCCGTTCTCCTGAGCGGAATCCATGCGCCCGCCGCTGGCCGAGACGCTCGATCTGGACCCGCACCCCGAGGGCGGCTGGTTCCGCGAAACCTCAGGGCAACACCGGCCGCGCCGTCACTGCACCTCGAGCACGCCCTCCTCGACCGCCCAGCGGATCGTCTTGGCGAGACTCTCGCACCCCTCCGGCCGCCCGGGCCCGTACCCGCCCTCGCTCAGCCGCGCGAACACCGGGCACCGCTCCTGCGGCGGCTCGGTCCACTCGATCGAGGTCTGCCGCTCACTCGCCTTGCGCACCCGGACCTCGGTGCCGCAGGCCTGACACCGCAGCGGTGTCAGGCCGTCCTCGAGATAGCGCCGCTTGTCCACCACCGTCTGGGCCCGCACCTCGGCCCGCCGCTCCGGCCGGTCCGCGAAATCGGGAGCCTTGGCCCAGGTGGCGGCCATCAGACGCTCGCCTCCTGCGGCCCGGCCTCCTGCTGGCGGCGCAGGTTCTCCGCCACCTCGGCCTCCCAGTACTCGTTCGCCTTGGCGGTGTCCACCTCGAACTCGTAGCGCTGGGTCATCTTCTCGGTGACGTCGGCGAGGTCCACGTAGAACTGGTCGTACCAGCGGCGCAGCTGGTAGACCGGCCCGTCCTCCTCGCAGAGCAGCGGATTCTCCACCTTGGACTTGTGCTTCCAGATCTCCACGTCCTGCAGGAAGCCGACGCTGATGCCCTCGGTCATCTTGGCCGCCAGCTTGTCGGCGGTCTCGCCCTCGACGCCGTCCGGCTTGAGCAGGGTGATCCCCCACTGGAGCATGAAGGAGTCCTGGGTCACCGGGTAGTGGCAGTTGATCAGGACGCTCTTGACCTCGTACCCGCTGTAGATGTTGACCAGCGGATTGATCATGTACGAGGGGCCGAAGTACGACGCCTCGGACTTGAGCAGCGTGTCGCCGCCGTACTTGGAGGCCATCCCGATGTCCGGCCTGCCCTTGGTCTCCAGGAACTGGGTGGCGATGTGCCCCTCGAAGACGTTCTTGAAGTAGGTCGGGAAGGCGTAGTGGATGTAGTAGAAGTGCGCCATGTCGACGACGTTGTCGATGATCTCGCGGCAGTTGGCGCCCTCGATCAGCATCGAGTTCCAGGTCCAGTCGGTCCAGCCGCTGTCCAGCTGCTCGGTGGCGTTGCCGTCGGCGTCGGTGTAGGGGCCGACGATGTGCGGAATGGTGACGTCATCCGGCGGCTGGCTGCCCTCGTGGTCGTGCCAGACGAAGAGCTGGCCGTTGCGCTCCAGCGTCGTCCACTTGCGGGTCCGCGCCAGCGGCGGCACCCGCCGCGCATACGGGATCTCGGTGCACTTGCCGGTCGTCCCCGACCAGCGCCAGTCGTGGAACGGGCAGGCGATGTCGTCGCCCTTGACCTCGCCCATGCTCAGGTCGCCGCCCATGTGCCTGCAGTAGGCGTCCAGCACGCGGAGCTCGCCGCTGCCGTCGGCCCAGATCACGAGCTTGGTACCGAAGACCTGGACCGCGTGCGGCTTGCCGTCGCGGAAGTTCTTCGCCAGCCCGAGGCAGTGCCAGCCCCGCGCGTAGCGGGTCGGAACCGTGCCGACGTCGAGCTCCCGCACCTTGCCGCCGCGAGTTGAGGTGTCTGCCATTCGCGAATCCTCCTCCTTCACTACTAGAACACGTTACAAAACTGTGGGCCGCAGCGCCAGCGTCGGCCCAGGTCTCCCGCTTTCGCCCAGCGGCGACCTGCACCCGCGTCCTGTTCTCGACATAAATAAGAACCTGTTCTAGTCTCAGGGGTGATGAGTACCGGTTACCGATCGACCAGGCAGGAGCAGGTCCGGACATGACGCAGGAAGTGACCGAACGGGTCGAAGCACTGTTGCCGACGCTGCGCGAGCGCGCGCAGGAGGCCGAGGATCTGCGCCGCCTTCCGGACGAGTCCGTGAAGGCGCTGCAGGAGACCGGCTTCTTCCGGCTGCTACAGCCGAAGCAGTGGGGCGGCCACGCGGCCGACCCGGTCGTCTTCTACGACACCGTGCGCAAGATCGCCAGCGCGTGCGGCTCCACCGGCTGGGTGTCCGGCATCATCGGCGTGCACAACTGGCACCTGGCGCTCTTCGACCAGCGCGCCCAGGAGGACGTCTGGGGTGAGGACACCGAGGTCAGGATCTCCTCCTCGTACGCCCCGATGGGCATCGGCACCGTCACCGACGGCGGCTACCTCGTCAAGGGCAGCTGGGCCTGGTCGTCCGGCTCGGACCATGCCAGCTGGGCGGTGCTCGGCGGCCCGGTGATCAAGGACGGCAAGCCGGTGGACTTCGGCTCCTTCCTGATCCCGCGCGACGACTACCGCATCGACGACGTCTGGAACGTGGTCGGGCTGCGCGGCACCGGCTCCAATACCGTCGTAGTGGAGGACGTCTTCGTACCGCGGCACCGCTTCCTCAGCTTCAGGGCGATGAGCGAGCTGACCGCGCCCGGGCTGGCGCAGAACACCGACCCGGTCTACCGGATGCCGTGGGGCACCGTGCACCCCACCACTATCTCGGCGCCGATCGTCGGCATGGCCTACGGCGCCTACGACGCGCACGTCGAGCACCAGGGCAAGCGGGTGCGCGCCGCCTACGCGGGCGAGAAGGCCAAGGAGGATCCGTTCGCCAAGGTGCGGATCGCCGAGGCGGCCAGCGATATCGACGCGGCCTGGCGCCAGCTCTCCGGCAATGTCGCCGACGAGTACGCGATCCTGAAGGCCGGCGGGGAGATCCCGTTCGACCTGCGGGTCCGGGCCCGCCGCGACCAGGTGCGCGCCACCGGCCGCGCCATCGCCTCGATCGACCGGCTCTTCGAGAGCGCCGGGGCCACCGCGCTCTCGAACGGCACGCCGCTGCAGCGCTTCTGGCGCGACGCGCACGCGGGCCGGGTGCACGCGGCGAACGACCCGGAGCGGGCCTACCAGATGTTCGGCACGCACGAGTTCGGGCTGCCGATCAACGACGCCATGGTGTAGGGGAGACACACGTGACCTCGACGGCGGAACTCACCTACGAGTCCACCTCCCGGTACGCGCAGGTGCGGCCGGACCTGAAGCTGCACTACCACGAGGCAGGCGTCGGCAACGGCCCGACGATCGTGCTGCTGCACGGCGGCGGCCCCGGCGCCTCCTCGTGGTCCAACTTCGCGCGCAACATCCCGGTGCTGGCGCGCGAGTTCCACGTGCTCGCCGTGGACCAGCCCGGCTTCGGCAGGTCGGACAAGCCGACCGAGCACCCGCAGTACTTCGTGCACAGCTCGTCGGCGCTGAAGGACCTGCTGGACCACCTCGGCATCACCGACCGCGTACACCTGCTGGGCAATTCGCTCGGCGGCGGCACCTCGGTGCGGTTCGCGCTGGACTACCCCGAGCGCGCGGGCAAGCTCATCCTCATGGGCCCCGGCGGGCTGAGCACCAACCTCTTCGCCGCCGACCCCACCGAGGGCGTCAAACTGCTCGGCACCTTCAACTACGAGCCGACCAGGGAGAACCTGGAGGCGTTTCTCCGGATCATGGTCTTCGACCAGAAGCTCATCACCCCCGAGCTGGTCGAGGAGCGCTTCGCCTCGGCGAGCGAGCCGGAGTCGCTGGCCGCCACCCGCGCGATGGGCAAGTCCTTCGCCGGCGCCGACTTCGAGAAGGGCATGCTCTGGCGCGACGCCTACCGGCTGCGCCAGCCGGTGCTGCTGATCTGGGGCCGCGAGGATCGGGTGAACCCGCTGGACGGCGCGCTGGTCGCGCTCAAGTCCATCCCGCGCGCGCAGCTGCACGTCTTCGGCGGCTGCGGGCACTGGGCGCAGCTGGAGAAATTTCACGAGTTCAACCGGCTGGCGATCGACTTCCTGGCCGGCGTAAAGGAGAAGTGATGGGCATCCGCTCCCTCGGCTACCTCCGCATCGAGGCCACCGACGTGGTCGCCTGGCGCGAGTACGGGCTCAAGGTGCTCGGCATGGTGGAGGGGAAGGGCACCGACCCGAACTCGCTCTACCTGCGCATGGACGAATTCCCGGCCCGGCTGGTGATCGTGCCCGGCGAGCAGGACCGGCTGCAGGTCTCCGGGTGGGAGACCGCGAACGCCGAGGAACTGCAGGACATCCGCGCCCGGCTGGACGCCGCAGGCGTGCCCTACAAGGAGGGCACCGCCGCCGAGCTGGCCGATCGCAGGGTCTACGAGCTGATTCGGTTCGAGGACCCGAGCGGAAGCGTGCTGGAGGCGTTCCACGGCGTCGCGCTGGAGCACCGCCGGGTGGTCAGCCCGTACGGGCACCGCTTCGTCACCGAGGAGCAGGGGCTCGGGCACGTGGTGCTCAGCACCTCCGACGACAAGGCGGCGCTGGAGTTCTACCGCGATGTCCTCGGCTTCCGGCTGCGCGACTCCATGCGGCTCCCCCCGCAGATGGTCGGCCGCCCCGCCGACGGCGAACCCGCCTGGCTGCGCTTCCTCGGCTGCAACCCGCGGCACCACTCGCTGGCCTTCCTGCCGCAGCCGACGCCGAGCGGCATCGTGCACCTCATGCTCGAGGTGGAGAGCGCCGACGACGTCGGGCTCGCGCTGGACCGCGCGCTGCGCAGGAAGGTGAAGATGTCGGCCACGCTCGGGCGGCACGTCAACGACAAGATGCTGTCCTTCTACATGAAGACGCCGGGCGGCTTCGATATCGAATTCGGTTGCGAGGGGCTGGAAGTCGAGGACGACGACTGGATCGCGCGGGAGTCCACCGCGGTCAGCCTGTGGGGGCACGACTTCACGATCGGGTTCCGCGAGCAATGAGCGAGTACCCGGAGATCGACGGGCGGGCGTTTCGGAACGTCCTCGGGCAGTTCTGCACCGGGATCACCGTGATCACCACCTTCGGTGCGGACGACGCGCCGATCGGGTTCGCCTGCCAGTCCTTCGCGGCGCTCTCCCTCGACCCGCCCTTGGTCCTCTTCTGCCCGGGCAAGGCGTCCCGGTCGTGGGCGGCGATCGAGGAGCGGGGGCGGTTCGCGGTGAACGTGCTCGCCGAGGAGCAGCGGGAGCTCTGTGCCCGCTTCGGGTCGCGGGAACAGGACAAGTTCGCGGGGGCGGCGTGGCACCGTTCTCCGTTGGAGCTTCCCGTGTTGGACGATGCGCTGGCCACCATCGAGTGCTCGGTGGATCGGGTGGTCGACGGCGGGGATCACTGGATCGTGATCGGGCGGGTGCTCTCGCTCGCCGAGGTGGGCGAGTCGGGGCGGCCGCTGCTGTTCTACCGGGGGCAGTACAGCGCCATCGAACCGGAGAAGACGGTGCCCGCGCCCTGGCGGGCGGATCTCGAGCACTTTCTCACCACCACGACGTTGGATACCTGGTTGTGAGGTCGAGCCACCTCCGGAACTCGACTCTCGCTAGGAAAGTGTTCACAGGATGAGCACTTATCCGCGGACCATGGAGTACATGGAAATCATCGAGTGCGCGGATGCCGCCGAATGGGAGCGTTGGCTGACCGAGAACCACGAGGGGGCCGGCGAGGTGTGGCTGCGGATCGCGAAGAAGGGGGCCGCGCGGGCGAGCGTCACGATCACCGAAGCGCTGGACGGGGCGCTGTGCGTCGGCTGGATCGACAGCCATCGGCGAGGTGGCGATGGCGAGCACTACCTGCAGCGGTACTCCCCGCGACGGGCGCGCAGCCCGTGGTCGGCGGTGAATGTGGCGAAGGCGGAGGCGTTGATCGCAGCCGGGAGGATGCAGCCTGCCGGGTTCGCGGCGATCGAGGCGGCACGGGCGGATGGGCGTTGGGCGGCGGCGTATCCCCCGCAGCGGAGTGGCGAGACGCATGCGGCGCTGGCCGCCGCGCTGGCTGATGACCCGGTTGCCCGGGACCGGTTCGACACGCTGGGGCGCAGTGCGCGCTACGGCTTCTCCCTGCGGGTGACCAAAGCGCGAACCGATGTCGGGCGGGCGAACCAGGTGCGGAAGGTGCTCGCGGAATTGCGGGCGTGACCCCTACGCTCTGCCGTACAACTCGTCGAGGCCGATCAACTCGACCTCACCACGGCTCTGCTCCTGTACCAGATCGTCGGTGAATCCAGCCCCGGAGAAGCAGAGCAGGCGGCTCGCCTCGGTGTCGTAGCGTCCCTGACGGCCGACGAGATCGCGGATGCGCCGAAGCCGCTCCAGGTGCCCGATCCCCATGACGTCGTTCCACTTCGCCTCGCCCAGCGCGAGCAGCGGCGGCCGATTCCCGTCGGCGTAACCGACCGCGACCACATCCACCTCGTGCGTCGTCCGATCGTCGGGATCGTTGACGGTGCCCGCGCACACCCGAACAGGCAGGTCCGCAAGCCGCCGCTCGTGCCCGTACTGCGCCGCCCACTCCCGGCACACCTGCTCGAAGTGCGGTCCGAGGACATTGCTCGTCCAGCGATGCGCGGACCGCTCCCAGATGCGCTCGATGGCCGTCGCCGCGCTGAGCTGGGACCAGTAGGGCCGCATGATCGCGTGGTAGAAGGTGAGCAGCGGTTCGGCGATACGGAAATCGGTGCGGTTGGCGCGGAAGGCGTCGACTTCGCGGGTGATCAGGCCCGCATCCTCGAGCACGGTCAGCGGGTGCGCGAGCTCGTTCGACTTCCGGCCCACATAGCCCGCGATACCGCCGCGGCCGCTGTTGCCGTTGGCGATCGCGTTGAGTACCGAGTTGTAGATGGCGCCGTCGCGGAGGTCGGGCTCCTCGGCGAGCAGGTAGCGGGCTTCGAGGAACATCGGGCTGCCCGGGGAGAGGACCGCGCGGACGACCCAGTCGTCGAAGTCGCCGAGCCCGCGCGGGGCGTCGTAGCGGATCATTTCGGTGCGGTACGCGGGCGTACCGCCGACCACGGCGTGCACGCGCAGCGCCAGCCGCGGGTCGTCGATCTCCCAGAACCGCGCCGCCTCCCGGTATCCGAGAGTGCGGACGGGCAGCTCGAGCGAGGCGCGGCCGCGCAGCGGGGCATTGCCGGACAGCAGTTTCCCCATGAAGGACAGTGCCGAACCGCACAGCAGCAGCCGGGTGCGGGACGAGGTGCGCTCGCTCCGCCGCGGGGCGTACGCACCCTGGAGGATGGAGGGCAGGGCCGGGTTCACCCGCGCCAGGTAGGGAAACTCGTCGATGACCACCGGGACGGGCCGCTCCGTTCCCATCCGAAGGAGCACGTCGATCACCTGCCCCCAGTCGGCGGGTGCGAACGGCACCACCGGCCGCAGGTGTCGGGTCAGCGCCTGCCCGATGGAGGCGAGCGACTCAGCATCGGCGGCTTCCTGCGCCGAGAAGTAGAAACCGCCCGCGCTCTCGCAGACCGCCTCCAGGAGGAAGCTCTTCCCCTGCCGCCGCCTGCCCGAGACGACGCCGAGCGAGGCTCCGCTGCTCTCGTCCGTGACGAAGCGGCTCAGCGCGGTCCACTCGCGATCCCGATCGAAGACGTCGGCTGGCTTTTCCACGGCGGCTCCTGAGAGAAGTACAGTTATGATAAGTATACTTCTCTCAATAAACCGCTGCTAGTTGCTGTTTTCGAGCCACTGCTCGAACGTCTGGGTGCCGCGATCGGCATCCGGCCCGGCAACCAGAGCCCCTTGCCGGAACGCACGCCCCGCCTTACCCGGCAGCGGGAACCGCAGCACCCGATCGCCGCGGCCGGTAGCGGCGGCATACCGGCGGATCATGTCGTCCAGCGGCAACTCCGCCGGGCCACCGAGGTCTCGCACCCGGCCCTGCGGCGCACCGACCGCCAAGTCGACCAGCCGCTCGGCCACCTCGCGCGCCGCGACCGGGTTCACCCGCATGGCGGGAACCAGCGTCAGCGGGCCGACCCGTACCCCGCCCTGCGGCTGCCCGGCGAACTCGTGGAACTGGGTGGCGCGCAGCAGCGTCCACGGCACCGGCCCCCGCTCGACGGCGCGCTCCTGCGCCATCTTCCCGGTGTAGTAGCCGAACGGCACCGCATCGCTCCCGACGATCCCGAGCAGCACATGGTGCCGCACCCCCGCCGCCTCTTCCGCGCGGTGCAGGTTCGCGGTGACCTGCTCGAAGAACTCCGTCGCCGCCGCGGCCGACCGGGTGACCATCGAGGTCAGATCGATCACCGCATCGACTCCGCTCAGGTCGAGCCCCGCACCGGTGCGCAGGTCCACCCCGGTCGAGCGGGCCAGCACCACCGCCTCGTGACCGCGCTCGCGCAGCACCTCCACCACCAGCTTCCCCACCGTCCCGGTCCCACCTGCCACCGCGATCCTCATCGCCCGCTCCTTCGCTCGTCGGTTATCGGGTAGACCGCGTAGGTCCGGAGAAGCTGACAGATAACCCGTGAGATCTACACCACCTCAGTGACTGCCCAGGTCGATGGTAAGAATTTTGACGACCGCGTGCGGATCGCCCTCTGCCCCTTCCCGCGTATCGCTGCAGTATTGGTAGTCGATGCGTCCGGCGCCGCTGATCTCGTAGTGGATGGTGCGGGAGTAGCCCGGCCACTTGGGGCCGTGGTGTTTGCCGCGCAGCATTGTCGAGCTGCCCACCTCCGGAGGTCGGCCTGGCGTCGCCGACACGTGGTCCCAGAACTGCCGCGCTGCGGTCAAACCGACGCGGTCGGCGAGTTCGTTCCAGACCTCGACGTACTGCCGGTGCACCAGCACCCGATAATCAGGTCTGTCTCGCGGTCTGCCACCGGGCGACCTGGCGGCGACGAATGGGCGGTAGGCGCCGGGTTGCGGATCGCCCTCAGCCATCGTCACTCTGGCGCGGAGCATCGACCTCGGCGAACTCGAGCTCGTCCGCCGAAGCGGTGTGGATCGCGCGGCGCGCGGGATCGCGCATGACCGAGGCGGTGGTCGCCCATGCTTGCAGCACTTCACGCAGCGGCGCCGGATCCTCCGACGCAACGGTGAGAGCGACGGCATTCCTGATCTCGGACAGCGCTTCAACCCGGTCGTCCGTGTCGAATTCCACCAGCCAGGCCAAGCCGCCCAGTTCGACCGGCGTCGGCTTATCGGTCCGCGCCAGCACGGCTTCGACGGCGAAGAGCAGAGTTGCGACCGAGGCCGCCTCGCGCAACGCCGCCACCCGGCGAGCCGCGAGCATGACCAGGACCGAGCCATCGGTGTCCCGCAGCGACGCAGAGTCCTGCTTGGCCTCGTCGAGGAACTCGCGCCGGCGCGCTCCCGCTAGGTCACTAACCTGGAACATCATCATGCCATGATCTTAGCAAGATCATGGCAGAGGACCTGGCTAGCAGCCGGATGGCACTTCATGGCCTAGCGGGCGTGTCGAAGCTATTGATCGAGGTCGCCCGGCGCTTGAAGCGGGTGCGGGCACTCAACGGCCTCGTCGGGATGGCCGAACAGGGCGACTTCGACGTGCTGCTCGACAAGCGCGAGTACCGGCGGTGATCGGCTACCTGATCGATACTTCCGCTGCGGTCCGCCTGCTCGCTGACCCGGCAGTGCGGCAGGTCGGCGCCGAGAATGAACCCGACCTCCACCTTACCCGCGGGAAGAGGTAGTTCCCGGCGGGCACCGGCGGTCCTCGTAGACCTCCATCTCGGCGAGCAGTTGCCCGTAGTCGGGCTCGTCCACGCCCATCATCTGCTGCATGGCCTTCGAGGAGAGCCCGACCTTGTGCCCGACCACCTTCGCGCCGCTCGCCAGCCGGTCCCTGATGTTCAGCAGCTGGATCTCGTAGGCGTCGACCACGTCGATTTCGGGGTGCCCAGCGGGTCGATCGCCACCCGTTCGCGCTCGGCGGTCGCGAGCTCGGTGGCCAGCTCCATTCGTACCGCGTCGGAGAGCACCTATCGGGTTCCTTCCACCATCGCCGCCCCGGCCACCGCCCGCCCGGCGCGACGTCCGGAGAAGACGCAGTCGGCGAGCGAGAGCCCGCTCACGTAGGAGCGCGAGCAGATCCCGACGGCGGTGCGGCCCGCGGCGTAGAGGCCGGGGATGTCGGCGCCGTCGCGGTCGCGCACGGCTCCGGTCTCCTCGTTCACCACCACGCCGCCCAGGGTGAGCATCGGGCAGGGGTTGGTGAGGCTGGGTTTGATACCCACATCGAACAGCCAGAACGGGCCGGTGTGGCAGGGTTCGCGGAATTCGGCGGGTTTGCCGACGGGGTCGGGGGTGCCGTTCGCGATGGCGGCGTTGTGCGCGTCGACGGTGGCGCGCAGACCCGCCGGGTCGATGCCGGCCCGCCTGGCCGCCTCCTCGATGGTGGTGGCCTTGACGGCCCGGCGTCGGATCGGCTCGAACTGGGCGCGCTGGAACCAGGCGCCTTCCCTGTGGATCTGCCCGAAGGCGCGGCGCGCGACCACGTCGTCGGCGAGCAGCCAGCCGAGGCCGCCGTGCTCGCGGACCAGTTTGCCGCCGACCGCCGCGCCGTAGCGGGTCTCGTCGATCACGCGGGTGCCCGCCGCGTCGACCAGCAATGCTCCGGCGAACGCGCTGGGCGGGAGGAGGAAGCGCCAGGCGGAGATATTGTCCATGTGCGCGGTGACGGCGCCCGCCCGCTGCGCCATGCGGATGCCGCTGCCGTCGTCGCCGGTGGTGCCGAGTGCGAGGCCGTGCCGGAACTCCGGGCCGTGCTCCAGCACCATCGCCCGATCGGCGATGAACCCGCCCGCGCTGACGATCACACCGCGCCGGGCGAGCACCTTCCGGGTGACGCCGTAGCGCTGCTCGAGCCGGGCCATGCGCTGCTCCATCGCCCTGCGCAGCGGCGGGTAGTAGATGCCCGGCTTGGCCGCGAGCGCCGCCATCCGCGCGAACCGGTCGCGCACGCGGCGGGGTGCCTCGTTCATGGTCACGCACTCGACGCCGATCACCGCGCCGGTGTCGTCGGTGAGTAGGGTCGTCGCGCGGGTGCAGGTCTCGAGCTGGATCCCGGCCTTTCGCATGGAGGCGAGCAGCCCGGTGGCGAACTTCTTTCCGGACACCCCGCGCCCCTTCACCCGGTGCCCGCGCTGCGCGGGCGGGATGTCGGCGAAGGCGCCGGAGAGCTCGCTGCCGGAGTGGTAGAGGTACCAGTCGTCGTTCGGGTAGGAGGTCTTGTAGGGGCAGAGCGAGGGGTCGAAGGGGACGCCGTGCTCGATCAGCCAGTCGATGAGCGCCGGGCTCTCGTCCACGAATCGGCGCAGCGTCTCCGGGGCGACCACGTCGCCCACCTCGCGCTGGAGGTAGGCGAGCATCCACGCCGGGTCGTCGGAGACCCCCGCCGCACGCTGGATGCTGGTCCCGCCGCCCGCGTAGACGATGCCGCCGGAGAGCGCCGCCGCCCCGCCGCCGGCGAATCGGTCCAGCGCGAGCACCCGCGCCCCCGCTGCCGCCGCCTCCAGCGCGGCGGCGGCGCCCGCGGCCCCGGCGCCGATCACGACGACGTCAGCGCTGCCATCCCACTCCATCCACCCTCCGAACTGAAACGAGTTACCCGGCTCATATCAAGTCATCTGCCACCAGACATAGACCGAAGCCGCGACCATTCTATAACGTGTTCTACATGAGCGATCGGGAATACGACGTGGTGGTGGTCGGCAGCGGCGCCGCCGGGATGACCGCGGCCCTCACCGCGGCACACCACGGACTCAGCGTCGTGGTCATCGAGAAGGCCGCGCACTACGGCGGGTCGACCGCGCGCTCCGGGGGCGGGGTGTGGATTCCGGGGAACAAGGCGCTGAAGGCGTCCGGGCGGCCGGACGACCGCGAGGAGGCCAGGACCTACCTGCACAGCATTATCGGCGAGGTGGTGCCGAAGGACCGGATCGACACCTACATCGACCGCGGCGCCGAGGCGTTCGATTTCGTGCTCGACCACACGCCGCTGAAGATGCGCTGGGTGCCCGGGTACTCCGACTACTACCCCGAGGCGCCCGGCGGGCTGGCCGCAGGACGCTCGTGCGAGCCACGGCCGTTCAACGCCAAGGTGCTCGGGGACGAGCGGTTCAAGCTGGAGCCCGCGTACAGCAAGGCGCCGCTGAACGTCGTGGTCACCCAGGCCGACTTCAAGCAGCTCAACCTGATCCGCAGGCACCCGCGCGGGATGCTGCGGGCGGCGAAGGTCGGCGCGCGCACCACGTGGGCGCGGCTGACCGGGAAGCACCTGCTCGGCATGGGGCAGGCGCTGGCCGCCGCCATCCGCAAGGGGCTGATGGACGCCGACGTGCCGGTGCTGCTGGAGACGCCGCTCACCGGGCTCGTCGTGGAGAACGGCCGGGTGGTCGGGGTGGACGCCGAGCAGAACGGGGAGGCGGTGCGGTTCACCGCCAAGCGCGGGGTGGTGCTGGCGACCGGCGGGTTCGACCACAATGCGGAGATGCGCGCGAAGTACCAGCGTGCCCCGATCACCACCGGCTGGACCACCGGCGCGCCCGCCAATACCGGCGACGGGCACCGGGCCGCCATCGAGCTCGGCGCCGATACCGACATCATGGCGGATGCCTGGTGGGGGCCGACCATTTTCAAGGGCGGAAAGCCGTGGTTCTGCCTTTCCGAGCGGAATCTGCCCGGGTGCATCATCGTGAACGACCGCGGCGAGCGGTTCGGCAATGAATCCGCGCCGTATGTCGAGGCGGTGCACACCATGTACGGCGGAGAGTACGGGGAGGGCGAAGGGCCGGGCGAGAACATTCCGGCGTGGCTGGTTTTCGATCAGCGGTACCGCGATCGGTACATCTTCGCCGGGCTGCAACCGGGGCAGCGGATTCCCAAGCGGTGGCTGGAGAACGATCACATCGTCTCGGCGCCGACGCTCGCCGAACTCGCCGCGAAGATCGGCGTGCCCGCCGACACATTGACGGGCACCGTCGAGCGGTTCAACGGGTTCGCGAAGTCCGGCGTCGATGCGGATTTCCACCGCGGGGACAGCGCTTACGACAAGTACTACGGTGACCCGACCGTCAAGCCGAACCCGTGCCTCGGCGCGCTGGAGGAGGGGCCGTTCTACGCCGTAGTACTGGTTCCGGGTGACCTCGGGACCAAGGGCGGCGTCGTCACCGATACCGCCGGTCGGGTGCTGCGCGAGGATCAGAGCGTGATCGAGGGGCTGTACGCCTCGGGCAACGTGAGCGCGCCGGTCATGGGGCACACGTACGCGGGCCCCGGCGCCACCATCGGTCCGGCGTTGACCTTCGGGTACCTGGCCGTCCTGGATATCGTCGAGCGGAAGGCCGAGGAGGGTCGCTGATGCCCATCGATCTGGAACGCGCGCTCGGCGCCGAACTGCCCGGACGCTCCTTCTCCTGGACGCCGTCGGATGTGCAGGTCTACCACCTGGGGCTGGGCGCGGGCACGCGCTGGCTCGACCCGGCCGAGCTGCGCTACCTGGACGACGTCGCGCCCCAGGTGCTGCCTACTTTCGCGGCTGTCGCACCGACCGTGCACGAGACCGAGCCGCCGCGCGTGAGCTACCCCGGCGTCGATATCGACCTGGCGAAGGTGGTGCACGCGCACCAGGAAATCGTCGTGCATCGGCCCATTCCGGCCTCCGGCAAGGCGACGCTCTCCGGTCGGGTGACCGAGGTGTGGGACAAGGGTTCCGCCGCGGTCGTCGTGCGGGAGCTGACCATCGTGGGCTCCGACGGGGAGCCGCTGTGGACCGATCGGTCGTCCATCTTCGCCAAGGGCGAGGGTGGGTTCGGCGGGGAGCGTGGCCCGTCGACCAAGGTCGAGATTCCCTCGTCCGCTCCGGATTTCGAGGAGCTGGTGCCGATTCTGCCGCAGCAGGCGCTGCTGTATCGGATGAGCGGGGATCGCAACCCGCTGCACTCGGATCCGGCGTTCGCTTCGGATGCCGGATTCCCCGCGCCGATTCTGCACGGGCTGTGCACGTACGGGATCGCCTGCAAGGCGGCGACGGATGCGCTTCTCGGCAGCGATGTTTCGCAGGTCCGTGGATTTCGGGCGCGGTTCGCCGGGGTGGTATTTCCGGGTGAGACCCTGCGGATTCGCGGATGGCGTTCGGGGGACGTGGTCACGCTCGGGGTGACCGTTGTCGAGCGGGACGATGCGCCGGTGCTCGCCGACGTGGAGTTGCGGATCGCGGTGTAGGTTTCGCCGCACCCGCGGCCGCACCAACGCCCTGCGCGGCGGTAGCGTCGGGCTCGCGGCTCGGATTCCCTGCCGCCGGGTAGCCGGACCGACCGCACACCGCCGCGCGTCGGCGCACCCGGCTCGGCGGCGCGCGGCGACTCGCCCCGACCGCGAAATCCGTGGCAGCGCGACGGCGGGGAAGCGCCCCGATCCGAACTCCCGACCTGCCATGATGGCCCGGTGCGGGTACTCGTGACCGGAGCGAACGGCTATGTCGGCCGGGCCGTCGTCGCAGCGCTGCGCGGCCGTGGCCATGAACCCATCCCGATGGTTCGGGCTCCGGGCCGGGTTGGTGAACCCAGCCCGGTCCGGGTCGCCGACCTGCACGATCCCCGGTCGCTCCGGGAAGCCGTTCGAGATGTGGACGCGGTGTGCCACCTCGCGGGCCGCACCCGCGCCCGCGAATCGCTGGCCGACCCGCTCGGCTACTTCCGCACCAATGCGACCGGGACGTTTCTGCTGCTCGACGCCATGGCGGCCGCCGGCGTCCGGCACATCGTCTTCGCCTCGACCGGCTCGGTCTACGGCGCGCCGGACCGACAACCCATGACCGAAGACCTGCCGCCCGCCCCGCCGCACCCGTACGCCGCAGGCAAGCTCGCCGCCGAACTGGCACTCGCCTCGTTCCCCGCCATCATCCTGCGAATGCTCAACATCGCGGGCGGCACCGACCCCGACCCCACCCGCCTGCTCCCCCGCGCGCTCACCGCCGCCGGATGCGGGGCGCCGCTCACGGTCAACGGCGACGGATCAGCGGTCCGCGACTATCTGCACATCGCGGACGCCGCCGACGCCTTCGCCGCCGCCGTCGACCACCTGCCCGCGGTCGAGCGGGCGGTGACGTACAACGTCGGGAGCGGGGTGGGGAGCAGTGTGAAGGACGTCGTCGCCGCGGTAGAGCGAGTGACCGGGCGGCCGGTTCCGCTCGAGTACCGTCCGGCGGCGCCGGAGCCTGCGGTTTCGATCAGCGATCCGTCCAGGGCGATCGCGGATCTGGGGTGGTCACCTCGCCGTTCAGAGCTCGAGGAGATCGTCCGGGACGCCTGGTCGACGCAGGTGCGAACACTCCGCTGAACTACGCCGATGGGGTTGCGGCGATATCCGCGGGCCATTCGATGTCGAGTTCGATGGAATCCGGATCGGCATCGTCCATGGTGGCGATGAGATGTTTACTCAGCCGCGCGACGTCGTAACCGGCTTCCGCCTCGTCGGCCCACCCTTGGACTATCAATGTGCGCTCACAGTGGCAGGTGGTCGGGTGAGGCGGGCACCGAAAGGTCGAACTTCCATCGGCCGGGCGGGCCGGGAAGGGCAGCGGCTCGGGTGTGCAGGGACAGGAAGTCCGCCCGGGACACCTCGATGGCGCCGAGGGAGGTGAGGTGGCCGGAAGCGATCTGGCAGTCTATGAGGGGGAACTTCCACGCGGTGAGCTGGGTGCAGAGCCAGTGGAGCGCGACCTTGGAGGCATCGCGGGCTCGGGAGAACATGGATTCGCCCGCGAAGGAACGGCCGCGGGCGACGCCGTAGAGCCCGCCGATCAGCTCGCCGTCGCGCCACACCTCGACCGAGTGCGCGTGCCCGAGCTGGTGCAGCCGGAGGTAGGCGGCGAGCATGTCCGCGCCGATCCAGGTTCCGGCATCGTCATCGCGGGGTTCGGCGCAGTTCGACATCACGGTGGCGAAGGCGCGATTCATGGTCACCGCGTAGTCGGCTCTGTCGACGGCTCGCCGGTACGACTTGGTGACGCGTAGGTCGGTCGGAATCAGGATGCTGCGCGGGTCCGGGCAGTACCACTGGATGATCTCGCCGGGGTCATACCAGGGGAAGATGCCTGCGGAGTAGGCGTTCAGCAGCCGCCGCGGGGACAGATCGCCGCCGAAAGCGATCAGCCCGGAGGGGTCGGCCAACTCGACCGGCGGGAAGGGCTGATCCGGATCGGCGAGGTAGAGCCGCATCAGGTCGGCAGCGTCGTCCATCGGGGAGACGCTACCGACCTTCGCGACCGGCTTCCTGCCGTCAGTTGACTGCCCCGGCCAGCCGCTCGGCGTAGGGGGCGACGAGCTTCCCGACGATCGGCAGCTCGGCGCGCACGCCGCCGGTCCGGTTCGCCTGCAGCATGGCCATGATCCAGACGACGGCGGCGAACACCCCGAGCGCGAATCCGGCCAGGCTGAGGATGATCCCGACCGCGCCGAGGAGCGAGCCGAGGATGCTCAGGACGATATTGAGTACGGAGACGGCGCCGAAGAAGACAGTCGACTGCGCGGCGTGGAAGCGGACGTCGGGGTCGTGCTTTCCCACGATGAGGAAGACGATTCCGGTGAGCCAGCCGAGGGCGTAGGAGAGGATCGCGCTGGTCTTCTTGTCGAGGCCGGTGGGGTTCAGGTTCTGCTGGGGAGATGTCATGCGGTAAGTAGATGCCGGGTTGGGCGCCTACCGATCCCAGGTTTTCGCAGGAGGCGCAGGTCAGAACTCTCCGGTGCGGATGCCGCTGGTGAAGGCGGTCCACTCGGCGGCGGTGAAGCGGAGGGCTCCGGCGGCGGGGTTCTTGGAGTCGCGGACGTAGTGGTCGCCATTCGGTGCCGCAGCCACCTCGACACACTCACCACCGGCCTGGCTGAAGCTGCTCTTACGGAAGGCCAAGTCCGAAAGGTCATAGTCCACGTTCATACTCCCTTGCCACCTGCCGGAGCAGTTGCCTGCTGTCCGCCTCATCCAGCGCAGCACGCACCAGGTGGGCGTGCGCCTCATGATACTTCGCTGTATCTTCCGGCTTCTCGAGGTAGAGATTGCCGACCACCGCTTCGAGGTAGACCACCGGCGGTTCGACGGGCTCACCGGGAGTCGTCTCACCGAAGCCGAGAATGACGAACGGCGGCAGCGAGACCCCGCCCGGAAAGCCTGCGGCGAACGGCAGCACACGGACCGTGACGTGCGGCAATTGGCCAGGCACGTCCGCGAGATGCCGCAACTGCTTCGCCATCATGGCGGAACTGCCCGCGGGTCGCCGCAACGCCGCCTCGCCGATCACGACATCGAGGCGGACCGGCGCTGTTCGCCGCTGGATGATCGTCCGCCGATGCGCACGGAACTCGACGTGCTGCGCCCACTCGTGTGCCGGACCTTCCGGCTGCCGGGCGCGGATCAAATCGTGCACGTACTGCGGCGTTTGGAGCGAACGCCGCCGTAGTCTCCGGCGGCACACCGTACACATCGCACAGCGCTTCGATATCGCGGCCACGTAGCCGCGTGGTCTCTCCCGCCTCGATCCGTTGCAGCGCACTCGCGCTCATCTCGATCAACCGGCCCGCCGCCGCTTGCGTCAGTCCGACCCGCGACCGCCACTCGCGGAGGTAGCGGCCGAGCTGCCGACGCGGCAGCGTCGATCCCGTTTGCGCATGGTCCATGACTCCCCCGTTCCGGGCTCAGCCGGGTACCCATTTCGGGTACCGCTGGCAACCCGCTTCGAATACGTACTCCCACCTGCGACGGGCACATCCCAGGGCCGATGAACGAATCCCCCTTCGGGCGTCCCGATTCGGCGAACCCTACTCCGCACCCGCTGTGTCATGGGCGCAAATCACCAGCCGGAGTACGCGAGCCTCTGGCATACATCCGAGAGCAGAGGCCGATGCGGACCGAACCACCGCCCTGGGGCACCACCGCCCAACAGCGCTGCGACTACTACCGCCGCGCATGCGGCATCCCCGCCTTCATCCCCGAGTGGTGTGCACAGCAAATCCTTGCACCCGGTGCAGAGATTTCCGCCATCACCATGCCCCGCATACTCGGACTCTCAGTCGCAGCCGACCTGATGTCGGCCGGCCACCACGGACCGATCTCCTGCTACCCACCCGCCCGCCGCTGGATGTTCCTGACCGAACCCGACCTGCCCGACGACAGAGAGCCGGTCGGGATGGCCGCAGCGAACGCCGGAATCGTCACCGACACGGACATTCCGCTTCCTTCACCGGGTGCCAGGCACGCGGCGGCACGGATCTGGATCGTCCCACCGGTCAGCACTGCTTTCCCATCCAGAAGCGCCGTGGTCTCCGCCCTACGCCGATGCGCGGCGCAGCGATGACCGCCCGCCCCGCTCCGGAGCCGCTGCCCGTTCGGAAACCGAAGCCGATACCCCCACCGATGACACTCATCCGGCCGCCGGAACGCGAACTGCTCGAGCGCCTCGCCGCTGCGCTCACCGGGTGGACCGGCGCGTGACAATGCCCTCACCACGTCCGCACGAGCCCGACGTCCGGCTCACCCTTCGCATCGGTGGAGTCGAATTCAACTTCGCCGCATGCCTCACCGCCGCTTTGGTCTTTGTCTGCGACCTCGAGCACCATCGTCTGGCGGAGACGGTTCGGGTAAGTCCGCATGGTGCGGCGGATGCGCCGCGCCTTCCGAACGAGCGCCTTTTTCTCGAACCGTAAATGGCTTCTGTTCGCCTAACGGCGAGACAACGTCCCCGACCTTCAACTGCCAGATCGGCGTGAGCGGCCAGTGTTTCCAAAAGAGTGTGCTCGACGCTACCGCCTGCGCCGGATAGCGGCGAGCGCCGCCGGCCAGGAAAAGCCGCCGGACGAATCACCGCCTGGCGCATGCGGCTCGTAGAGCACCCGGACCCCCGATTCCCGGAGCTCGGCCAAGCTGCGGTGAAAAACGCGATTCCCGGCAAGCACCGCGTTCACGTACGGGACCACAACGATCGGGACCCCGAGTCCGGTGAGTTCGGCGAGCTTGATCAGGACATAGGTATCGCCGATGCCCGCGGCCCACTTGTTGATGGTGTTGTAGGTGGCGGGGGCGACGATCACCGCGTCGGCGGGCGGCAGCGGTGGGTCACCGGGATTGCGGTGGGCTGTGCGTACCTCGTGGCCGGTGACGGCTTCCAACTCAGGGATGTCGAGGAAGTGCTCGACGGCGGCGGGCGTGGCTATGCAGTGGACAGACCAGCCATCGGCTCGGGCGGAGCGGACCATCTCCGCGGCGCGATGAGCTTCACCCGCGGCGCAGATGATCAGGTAGAGGGTGGGCACCGGGTGATCATGGCGCACCGGGTGCATACGACCGAGTCTGCCTGCGCGATTGTCAGCGCCGGGCAGCCGCGGCGACAGCCTCCAGCCGCGGCTCGATCGACCCGGCCATTGTGCTGATCTCACGCTCGCTGAGCTGATTTCTGCGCGCCTGGTCGGGCCAGCTCGCCAGCGCTGCCGCGACGTGGCGCATTCGCTCACGGGCCTGCTCGGCCGACATCCCGCAATCCTGCGCCAGCGCCAGCAAGCCCTCGATCTCGTCGGGCGGCGCGTCGGCTCCCGCGATGAAGGTCGATCGAGGCCGGAGCGGGTCCGGGTCCGGGTGCGCTGTCCGCGAAGGCGCGAATCAGCTCCCTTTGGTGCTGAGCGCCGGACACGAGGGGCAGTGCCGGGTCGATCGCCACGCCGTCATCCGCGAGGTAGCCGGGGTCGTAGTAGAAGGTGGTGGAGATCTGACCTCGATCACGGGTGAAATGGGCCCGGCCGACGGACCTGGTGTGCCCCCGCTCGTCCACCAGAACCTCGACGGTGGTCATCGCGCCCGCTTCTTGGTGAGATTGCCCGCGCGCAAGCGGCCGATATCGCTGCGGAGCGGGTCGATCGACTCCACAGCGATATTGAGCACACCGAGCGCGCGGAGCACCTGGGCGACGTTGCGGAAGCTGACACCTGGGTCGCCGGTCTCGATTCTGCGCAGGGTGTCGCGTGAGATGTCGGCCCGTTCAGCTACCTGCTGCGCGGTCAGGCCCAGGACCAGGCGCCAGCCGCGGACATGCTCGCCGAAGGAGGTGAGCTGTCGGTCGATCCGGTAGCCTGCCATCGGTCACCCCCTTCCGCTTATGGCGACTATGTGCGTCATAGCATGCCAGTATGACGAGAATACTCGCCATACTTCGGTGAAGAATGGGCGATGCAGCCTCAGCGCATCGCGGCGGTTCCAGCTCAAGGCGGTCCAAAAGGTAGCCCATGGCTCACCGGGAGTGCAGGGTGAAGACGACCGAGTAGTCGACTCGGCCGGGCGCGGTGGTGTGACCGTTCGTCGCGGTGAATGCGCAATTCGCGACGAGCCGGTACCGCGTATCCAGTTGGAGGTTCGGCACGACGGAGTGCCACTGGTAGTCCGCGGCAATGGACGGGTGGTGGTCGGCATATCCGCGCTTTCCCTCGACATGAGCTCCGCACGACATCGGCCCCTGCACGATCGCTCGCACGGAATCCGACAGTCGAAGAGACCAGAAGAGCCGGGGGTTCGCCGGATCGTAGACAGCGTCGGCGGTGAAGACGCCGTGGTCGCCGCTGTAGCGGTGTGCCGTGTTCGACGGAGTGAAGTCGGCTTGACCCGGCTTCGCGGACGCCGGACCTGCGGTCAGGATTGCCAGGATGCAGGCGATGACAGCCGAATGCGCGCAGCGCGACATGAGAATTCCCCCTGAGACGTGTGGTCGACGTCGACGTCGACCGGTAAGCCTTCGGCGACATCGGTCACCGAGGCATTGTCGAAGGCGGAGAAGTGGAACCACACGAGCGTTTCTCCGATTCGGATCACGCCCGTTCCCGTCGCTGGGTTCCAGCGGTGGATCGTGCCCCTGTCCATTTCCCCTCCCGGGTTCATCATCGCTCAGCGGTGGTCGGCTCGTCAGCAGATTTCGCGTCGGGCTGGGGCTCCACCGACGTAGCGGGAGCCGTCGGAGGGGTTGGCACAGAACCGTTGCGCCGCACGGCTACTCCGAGCAGCACGAGCGCGCTGAGGACCAGGACGAGGACCGGGGCGGCGAGGGGGGCGTAGGGAAGGTCGAGGGGGACGCTCGCTACGGCGACCGCGCAGCCGGAGAAGAACAGCGCTCCGACGACCGAGGGAATGGTGGTGGGGACGACGCCGGCCGGGGCGGTGACCGTCGCGCTATTCAGCAAGTACGTGGTGGCGACCAGACCTGCCGCGGCGCAGACAACCAGATCGACGTCGGCGAAAGCGATGAGCCCGACCACGACGAGGACCGCACACACGGCGGCGATCCGGAACCACAGGCCGATGGCGGCCAGGACCAGGACGACGACCGCGAGCCGCGGCTCGACCGTCGCGACGGAGACGGCGAGCAGGACCCCGGAGAGGGCGGCGAGGAAGCGTTTCATCGGCGGGCTCGAATCATCCGGCGGTGCTCGGGGATCAGCTTCATGACCTGGTCGAGCCTGGCGTCCTCCGGCCAGCCGACGATGTCGACGCCGACGGTCCCCATGTCGCGGTACATGGCGGTGCGTTCCAGCTGCCACATCTTCCCGAGGGTGGGGTCGAGTCCGCCCCGGAACGGGGTGCCGCGCAGGACGTCGACCACGATCACCACGTGACCGCGCTTGCGCAGGTCGATGAGGGCCAGGGCGAACTGGGTGTCGAGCAAAGTTGAGAACGCCACGATGATCGCGCCGAGCGGCACAGCGGCGTGCGGGGCGAGGGTGCCGGTGGTCGGAATGTGCTCGTCGCCGACATCCAGCACCGTGTCGACGATCCGGTAGAACTGCCGACGCCCGATATCGGGCCGCAACCAGCGCGGCGTCTCGCCGAGGCAGACAACCGCGGTGCGGTCGCCGGCCTGCAGGGTGGACTGCACCACCTGGGCGGCCCCGCGCACGGAGAGCTCCAGCGAGTCGGTGGCGGGGCCGGGGGCCTGCTGGGAGGTGTCGACCAGCACGACGACGTCGGCGGAGCGATTGGTGAACCGCTCGGTGACGTAGAGCTTCCCGCGCCGCGCACTCACCGGCCAGTTGACCAGCCGCAGTTGGTCGCCCGGCGCGTAGGCGCGAATATCCGCGTACTCCACACCGGGCCCGTGTTTCCGGGTCAGATGCACTCCGAGCCGCTCCGGCATATCGATGCGCGGCAGCGTCAGCCGCTGCGGATCGGTAATCGGGTACACGTACAACTGCCCGGCGGGCAGCACGGCGGTGGCGACGGCGAGCCCCGCCGGACTCAGGGCGGACACGCGGACGGCCGCCGGATACCGCCCCCACCGCCGCGCGGAGAGCGTCAACCGCAACCCGGCGGGCGCGAGCCCGGAATCCGAACTCTCCTCGACGTGTACGGCCAGCCCGGCCAGCGGCTCCGGCGTCATCCGGAGCAGCGCATGCCCGTCATCGACGAAAGCGGCGACCTCGAAGGTCACCTCCTCGGTCTCGAAACACCGCATCGTCCCCGACCCGTCCACCTGGATCCGGGTCCGCGACTGCTGCCACGGCGCGGTGATCAGCACACCGATCATCGGCGCGGCGAAAACCACCAGCTGCCACCGTTGTAGGACCAGGGCGAGCAGTAAACACATGCCTGCGACCGCGAGCAGCATGAAGACCAGCGGCGCGGGCCGCCACCGCAACTCCGCCTCGACGCTGGCCCCGGCGTTCCGATGCCTCATGAGTTCGTGGCGCGCGGCACCGGAAGGCGGCGCAGCAGTTCCGAGATCACATCCTCGCCGCGAATGCGCCGCACCCACATCTCCGGCCGCAGCGTGATCCGGTGCGCCATGGCGGGCACGGCCAGCGCCTTGACGTCCTCGGGGATGACGTAGTCGCGGCCGAGCAGCAGCGCCCGCGCCCGCGACATCTGCACCAGGTCGAGTTCGGCGCGCGGGCTGGCGCCCACCTCGACCTGCGGGTGCGCGCGGGTGGCGGCGGCAAGGGCGACGACGTAGCTGACCACGTCGGGGTGCACGGTCACGTACTCGACGGACTGCCGCATCTCCAGCAGCCCCTGGGCATCGACGACCTGCCCGACCTGCGGCGGCACCGCCCCGCGCTCCAGGCGACGCCGGATCATCTGGGTCTCGTCGTGTTCGGAGAGGTAACCGAGCCGTAACTGGATGGCGAACCGGTCCAGCTGGGCCTCGGGCAGCGGGTAGGTGCCCTCGTACTCGATGGGGTTGTCGGTGGCGAGCACGATGAACGGATCGGGCAGCGGAAAGGTCTCGCCGTCGATGCTCACCTGCCCCTCCGCCATGGCCTCCAGCAGCGCGGCCTGCGTTTTCGGCGGGGTGCGGTTGATCTCGTCGGCGAGCAGCATGTTCGTGAAGATCGGGCCGCGGCGGAAATTGAAGCGGCCGGTGTTCATGTCGTAGATGGTGGAGCCGAGCAGATCGGCGGGGAGCAGGTCGGGGGTGAACTGCACCCTGGTGAAATTCAACCCGAGGGTGGCGGCGAACGATCTGGCGATGAGCGTCTTGCCGAGGCCGGGCAGGTCCTCGATCAGCACGTGCCCGCCGGCCAGCACGGCCACCAGGATCAGCTGCAATTCGTCGCGTTTACCCACCACCACCCGCGACAGTTCGCGGAGGACGGCCTCGCTGCGGTGGACGGTAGCGTCCATCGGCATGGTCATGTGAACACCCGCATTTCCCTCGACCCCATTTTCACAGTCGCTGCAATCGGCGCAGGATCTCGTCCAGTGCCGCCCGGCCTGGCGCGCGACCGGTGTGATCGCGAGTCGCCGAATCGGCCGGGTCCACCCATCGCCACAGCTCCGGCCCGAACTGCAGCAACCCCGCAGCCTCGGTGGCTCTCCGGTTCTTGGCGATCCGCAGCCCGGTGGAGAGTTCGAACTCCTTTGCCAGCATGGGACGCAGGTGCTTGTCCCAATCGGCCCTGGTCCCGTCGGCGCGGTCGGCGAGCACGGTGGCCCGCGCCTGCCAGCGCTCCAGCATCTCGGCCGGGCCGTTCTCCATGTCGGCGGGCGGCGGATCGGGCTCGCTGAACGGCTGCCGCTCGCTCAGCCACCACCTGGCCAGCACCCAGAGCACCAGCACCAGCGGCACCGCGGCGACGAGCAGCGCCAGCTCGCGCGCCACCCGGAAGGCGATCAGCTCGACGAACAGGACGACCACCGCCCCCGCCGCCACCGCACCGGCACGGTTCATGCCATTTCTCCCTGCAGATCGGCGAGCACGACCCGGAGCAGCTGCTCGGCGCGCATGCGCTGCCACTCCAGCATGGCGTGCGGGCTGAACCGCGCCTCCTCGAACATGGCAACGAGCTCGCGGGCCGACGCGTCGCGCAGCGCGCCGTGCTCGAAGGCCCGAGCCAGCACCTCCATGGGGGTGTCGGAGGCGAGCGGGGCGGCGGCGCGGTCGGCGGAGAGCCCGCGCTCCATGGCGACGTAGCAGGCGATGATGGCGGTGCGGGCGTCCTGGCCGGGCGCGTTCATGGCGGCCAGCCCCATCTCGGCGGCGCGGGCCAGGGTGTCGATCTGGCTCGGGGTCTCCGGCTCGAGCGGCGCCGCGGCCACCCGCCTGCGGGTGTTCGGGCCGGAGAAGAGCACAACGAGCAGCCCGATCAGCGCGGCGCCGAGCAGCACGGCGGCGGTGACGGCGGTGAGCAGCAGCGCGGTGCCGTCCAGCCCGAGCGGGGCGGCGCCGGGGTCGGGGGGCGGGGCGTCGGTGGTGAGCGGGGCGGTGCCGGTCGGCGAGGGCGGCAGCACGACCGGGCCCGCCTCCTGCTCCGGCGCGGTGGCCCGCAGCAGGTACGCCACCGACCCCACCGCCAGCGCCATGGCCAGCAGCGCCAGCCCGGCGACGACGAGTACCCCGAGCGGGCCGAGTTTGCCGAGCTCGCGCTCCTCCTCGCGCTCGGGTTCGGGCACCGCCAGCGGCAGCCGGTGCCTGGAGGCGATCACCCCGGCGGCCAGGATCACCACCGAGACGGTGAGCAGCACCGGCATGAGCGCGAGGGTGAGCGCGGATGGCGCGACGGGCTCCGGCGGGCGGGCCGCCTCGGCGCCGGGCAGGTGGCCGCGGAGCGCGACGAGCGCACAGCACAGCAGCGCGATCGATACGACCACGCGTGCGATCGGCGCTCGCGCCCTTGCCACGTTCAGTTCACTAACCCCCGATCACACCGAATTCGCCCACATAGTTACATGCCGGGTGGTCCGCTCGAGTCCGAATCGGTGACATCCGGAGGGCTCACAAACCGCTCTCACCAGCGCTCTTGCCGACCGGTCGGGTTCGGCCACAAACTACACGGGCGGCCGCTGTGCAATCTCACGTCACTGTCTCAGGAGGTGGAACAGGTATCAGTTCGGCGAGCCTGCTGAGCATCCGGGCCAGCCCGGGGACCGGTGATGAGCGCGATGGTCGGCTCGAACTGCTCGTGGAAGACGGGGTTCGGCAGCAGCTCCGCGGGAGCCTGGTTGGCTGTGACGATTACCAGGACGCGGCGGGTGAAGAGCACGTCGAGCAGGCGGGCGATGAGCATGCCGTCGCCGATGTCGTCCACCTGGAACTCGTCGAAGCAGAGCAGGTCGACATCGCCGACCACCATGTCCACCGCGGTGCGCATGGAGCCGGTGATCCGGACGGCGGCGCTCAGGTCGGCGAAGAAGCGGTGGAAGTGCAGCCTGGCCTTGCGCTTGGAGCTGGTGGCGGCGAAGAAGCGGTCCATGAGCATGGTCTTGCCGCGGCCGGGGCGGCCGTGCAGGTAGATGCCCGCCGGGCGGGAGCCGCCAGGTTTGCGGACCCGGCCGCGGCGGTCGAGCAGGGCGTCGAGGGCGGCCGCGGCCGCCTCTTGCGCAGCGTCGAGCGCTGGTTCGAGCATCGGCGCACCTCCGCACTCGGTTGTAGTGCATCGGAGTTGATACGGGCGGTGGTCGTGAGCAGGTGCACAGTGGGCGAGTTCGGTCGGCGCCGCCCCGGCCGTCACTCCGCCCAGCCGAACTCGCTGTAGGGGGCACCCGAGCGCCAGCCCTCGATGCCGAGTGCCGGGTAGCGGATGAGGTCCGCGGGGAGGGCGCCGAGCGGGAACCAGCGGAGTTCGTAGCACTTGTCCGGCTCGCGGTTCTCCGGGGTGCCGCGCCACCGCTCGGTGTGGAAGAAGAGGCCGAGGCGGGCAGCGCGATTCGGGCTCACCACGTGCGCGGTGTGTACCAGGCGCAGGTCGGCCGGGTCGATCTCGACCCCGGCCTCCTCGCGCGCCTCCCTGACCGCGCCGAGCGCGGCCGGTTCGCCTGCCTCCAGCTTGCCCGCGGGCAGGTGCCAGCGGGCCTCGAACTCGTCGCCGCTGCGGCGCAGGCTGAGCAGGATCTCGTCCTGCCCGGTGAGCAGGATGTGCACATCGACCAGGTGCCGGGCGATCACGGCGGCGCTCCTCTCCGGCGCGGGGTGGTGCGCCGGACCCAGCGTGCCAGCGGAGCGCGCAGCACCGCGGATCGGGCCGCGGGCAGGCTCTTCACCGCGGCCGGGTCGGCGCGCATCCCAGCCATGCCGCGCGGGCGAGCGGCCGGGCCGAGTTCACGCCGCGCTGAGGATCAGCCCCGACGTCGGGACGCCGGTACCGGCGGTCACCAGGACGTTCCGGACGTCCGGCACCTGATTCACCGAGCTCCCCCGCAACTGCCGAACCCCCTCGGCGATCCCGTTCATCCCGTGGATGTACGCCTCGCCCAATTGCCCGCCGTGCGTATTCAACGGCAACCGCCCGCCGAGTTCGATCGCCCCGTCGGCGATGAACTCCCGCGCCTCGCCGCGCCCGCAGAACCCCAGCTCCTCGAGCTGCATGAGCACGAACGGGGTGAAGTGGTCGTAGAGCACCGCCGTCTGGATGTCGTCCGGCCGCAGCCCGCTCTGCGCCCAGAGCTGCTCGCCGACCAGCCCCATCTCCGGCAGCCCGGTGAGCGCGTCGCGGTAGTAGCTGGTCATGACGTACTGGTCGGCGCCGCTGCCCTGGGCGGCGGCGGTGATCACCGCGGCCGGGTTGGGCAGCTCCTTCGCCCGCTCGGCGCTGACGATCACCAGCGCGACCCCGCCGTCCGACTCCTGGCAGCAGTCCAGCAGGTGCAGCGGCTCGGCGATCCAGCGCGAGTTCTGGTGGTCGTCCAGGGTGATCGGCTTGCCGTGGAAGAAGGCGTCGGGGTTCACCGCGGCGTGTTTGCGGTCCGCGACCGCGACCCGCCCGAAGTCTTCGCTGGTCGCTCCGTAGACGTGCATGTACCGGCGCGCCACCATCGCCACCTGGGCGGCCGGGGTGCCGAGGCCGTGCGGGTACGACCACCCGGCGTCGATCCCGGACGAGGTCGGCGCCGCCGCCAGCGAACTGGAGAACTGCCCGAATCGCGATACCGAGCGCTCGTTGAAGGCCCGGTAAGCCACCACCACCTCGGCCACCCCGGTCGCCACCGCCATGGCCGCCTGCTGCACGGTGGCGCAGGCCGCGCCGCCGCCGTAGCCGATGTGGCTGAAGAAGGTGAGCTGCGGGATGCCGACCGCTCGCGCCACCGCTACCTGCAGGTTGGTGTCCATGGTGAAGGTGGTGAGGCCGTCCACGTCGGCCGGGGTGAGCCCGGCGTCGGCGAGCGCGGCGGTCACCGCCTCGGCGGCGAGCCGGAGTTCGCTGCGGCCGGACTCCTTGGAGAAGTCGGTGGCGCCGATCCCGGCGATCGCCGCCTTCCCGGACAGTCCGCTCATGCTGTGCCCTCCGGGCATGGACGAGCGCCCTCCGTGGCCACGCTGCGCTCCCGCCTCCGGGCCTGACTCGCTCATGCTGTGCCCACCCGGCATGACCGAGGGCCCTCCGTGGCCACGCTGCGCTCCCGCCTCCGGGCCTGACTCCCTCATGATGAATCCCGTTTCGTGATGACGACTTTCGCCGTGATGTGGTCGCCGAGCGAGTCGCTGCCGGTCACGGCGAGGTGCACCTCGTCGCCGTCGACGGCGGTCACCTCGCCGCGCAGGGTCAGGGTGTCGCCCGCGTACAGCGGGACGCCGAGGCGCAGCGCGATGGAGCGCACGATGGCCTGCGGCCCGGCCCAGTCGGTGACGAAGCGCTGCACCAGCCCGGTGTCGGTGAGGATATTGACGAAGATGTCCTTCGACCCGCGCGCCACCGCCTTGTCCCGGTCGTGGTGCACGTCCTGGAAATCGCGGGTGGCGAGCGCGGTGCTGATCACGAAGGTGGGATCGGCGTGAATCGCCAACTCCGGCAGCACGGTACCGACCTCGACGCTCATGCGCGCACCTGCCAGAAGGGAAGCACGGTGTCGTCGTCGAGCTGCTCGAAGCCGACCTCGACCTTCAGGTCGACGGTCACCTGATCCGGTTCGATGCCACGTAGTTCGCCGAGCATCCGCACCCCTTCCTCCAGCTCGACCAACGCCACCACGAAGGGCAGCGAACGGCCGGGCACCTTGGGCGCGTGGTGCACGACGTAGCTGAACACCGTGCCGCGGCCACTCGCCACCACGTAGTCGACCGGTTCGGTCTTGTCCTGCCAGATGGCCGGGATCGGCGGGTGCTGAAGGGTGCCGTCCGGCTTGCGCTGGATGCGCAGCTCCCCCGCCTTCGTTCCGGCCCAGAAGAACTCGGTGTCCTGGGAGACCAGCGGCTTGACCCGCTGCGCCTCGTCTACCGCGGGTTTCGCGGTTCCCGGCGCGAATTTCAGTAGCCGCCACAGCATTTCGGTGACCACCTCGTCACCGACCCGCCAGGTGATGGTGTAGGTGAGGAACCAGCCCTCGCCGAGCCCGGTGCGCTTCGGCCCGGCCACCTCGTCCAGCCTGCTGGTGACGGTCACCTGTTCGCCGGGCACCAGGTAGCGGTGGTAGGTCTGCTCGCAGTTGGTGGCGACGACGGAGGTGAAACCGGCCGCGTCGAGCAGTTCGTTGGTCGCCGTCATCGGGTCGTCGGCGGGGCGCTCGCCGCTCAGCCCGAGCATGGTCCAGACCTGGGCCATGGCGGGCGGGGCGACGATGCCGGGGTGCCCGGCGGCGCGCGCGGCGGCGTCGTCGACGTAGATCGGGTTGCGGTCGCCGATCGCCTCGACCCAGTTGTTGATCATGGGCCGGTTCACCGGATCGCGCCCGGCCCGCGGCGCCGACTCGCCCCTGGCTCGAATCTCCTCGGCGGCGGCACGGATTGCCTCCGGTGCGCTGGACTCTGCCACGCGCGGCTCCTTCCGGTCGATGCTGGCGGGCGCGGCGGCGCTGTTCAGCGGGGCACCCGGGGCAGCTTCAGCCCCGAGGAGGCGACGAGTTCGCGCATGACTTCGTTGACACCGCCGCCGAAGGTCACCACCAGGTTCTGCTTGGTCCGCCGGTCCAGCCAGGTGAGCAGCTCGGCGGTGGCGGGCTCGGCCGGGTCGCCGTGGCTGCCGACGATCTCCTCGGCCAGCCTGCCCGCCTCCTGCAGCGCCTCGGTGGAGTACACCTTGGTGGCCGAGGCATCGGCGATCACGTCGTTCGGGTCCGCGTCCTCGCGGTCGGCGGCCGCCGCGACCTGCCAGTTCAGCAGTTCGTTGAGCCGCACCATGGCGTGCATCCGGCCCAGCGAGCGCTGCACGTCCGGCTTGCCGAGCACGCCGCGCGGCCGCGCCCAGGCGAAGACCCGGTCGTAGAGCTGCTCGATCTTGCCGGAGGGGCCGAGCCCCACCCGCTCGTGGTTGAGCTGGGTGGTGATCAGCCGCCAGCCCCGGTCCACCTCGCCCACCAGCATCCCGGCCGGAACCCGGACATTGTCGAAGTAGGTGGCATTGGTGTGGTGCGCGCCGTCGCTGGTGATGATCGGCGTCCACGAGTAGCCGGGGTCGGCGGTGTCCACGATGAGGATCGTGATGCCGCGGTGCCGCGATTCGGCGCTGCCGGTGCGGGCGGCCAGCCAGATGTAGTCGGCCTCGTGCGCGCCGGTGGTGTAGACCTTCTGGCCGTTCACCACCCAGTCGCCGGTGGCCTCGTCGCGGACCGCGCCGGTGCGCAGCGCCGCGAGGTCGGTGCCGGCGTCCGGCTCGGAGTAGCCGATGGCGAAGTGGATATCGCCGGAGAGGATGCCGGGCAGGAACTTCCGCTTCTGCTCCTCGGTGCCGTAGCTCTGCAGCGTCGGGCCGACGGTGAGCAGCGTGACCAGCGGCAGCGGGACGTCGGCGCGGACCGCCTCGTTGTAGAAGATCTGCTGCTCGACGGCGCCGAAGCCGCCGCCGCCGTACTCCTTGGGCCAGCCGACCCCCAGCCGGCCGTCCCGGCCCATCCGGCGGACGACGGCGCGGTAGGCGTCGCCGTGCCGGTTCACCGCCATCTCGGCGTGCTCCTCCGGCGTCACCAGGTCGGCGAAGTACGCGCGCAGCTCGGCGCGCAGCCTGCGTTGCTCGATGGTCAGGTCGATGTACATCTGGCCCCCAATCGATCGAGTCGGAAGGACGCGCCGCCGAGCCAGCGGGCGAGGTCCTTGGCCTGTGAGTAGTAGCGGTGCATGGGGTGGGTGATGTCCACGCCGAGCCCGCCGTGCAGGTGGTGACACTTCTGCATGGCGGCGGGTAGCTCGGAGGCGACCGTGTACGCGAGCACCTCGAGGTCGTCGTCGATCCGCTCCAGGTGCTCCGGGCTCGAGTCGTCCTGCGCCAGCGCCCAGTTCGCGGACTGCGCGGCGGCGCCGACGGTGCGCGAGACCACGTAGAGATCGGCGATCTGCTGGGCCACCGCCTGGAACTGCGCCAGCGGCCTGCCGAACTGGTGCCGCACCCGGACGTGCTCGGCGGTGAGCGCCAGCGCGCCGCGCAGCAACCCGTCCGCCACCGAGCCGATGGCGGCCACCGCGGCCCGGTGCAGCACCGGCAGCGGCAGTGTGAGCAGTTGCGCCTCCGGGATGCGGACGCCGGACAGCCGCAGCGTCGCCTCCGGGTTGCCGCCGGAGGCCGGGCTCGGGGCCAGCTCCAGGCCGGGGGTATCGCCCTCGACCAGCGCGATCCCGGCGTCGGTCGGGATCAGCAGCCAGCGCGCCTCCGCCGCGTACGGCACCGCCACCTTGTGCCCGGTGAGCAGCACCTCGCCGCCCTCGCGCACGGCGGTGGTCTCCGGCTTGACGGTGAACGGCGCTGCCTGCTCGCTGAGTGCGGCGGTGAGAATCGCGCCCTCCGCGACCGCGCCGAAGACCCGCTCCGCCGGCTCGTCCGGCAGCGCGCCGAGCAGCGGCACGACGCCGAAGCCGAGCGTCGGCAGCGCCGGCACCGCGACCGCGTCGGTGGCCAGCTCGGTGAGCAGCACCGACACCTCGGCCTGCCCCATGCCCGCACCACCGAGCTTCTCCGGCAGCGGCACCGCGAGCAGGCCGGAATCGACCAGCCGCGGCCACAGCTCCATGTCCCGCGCGGCGTTGCGCTCCAGCAGGCTCACGACCACCTCGGCGATCGCGTCCTGACTCTCGTCCCTGGTGAAATCCACGTTCGTCCCCGTCCCTACGTCTGCTCTCTCGGCAGCCCGAGGATCCGCTCACCGGCCACGGTCAGCAGGATCTGCTCGGTGCCGCCCGCGATGGAGAGGCACCTGGTGAGCAGGAACTCCTTGACCTCAGCGGTCTCCTGCGCGCCCACCGTGCCCGCCACCTCGACCGCGAACTCCGCGACCGCCTGGCGATGCCGTACACCCACCAGTTTGCGCACACTGCTCTGCGCCGATGGGTCGGAACCGGTGAGCATCCGCACGGCGGCGTGCTGTTCCAGCAGCAATCCAGCAATGGCGTCGGAGATCAGGGCGCCCAGTTTGTCGTTGCGCAGCTCCGCGCCCGGGCCGGTGGCCGGGAGCTTCGCGACCAGCTCCTCCAGCGCGGCGCCGATCCCGCTGCCGCTCATGGCGACCCGCTCGGCGGAGAGCGTGGTGCGGGTGATCTTCCAGCCGTTGTCCAGCGCGCCGACCAGGCCGTCGTCCGGGACGAAGACGTCGTCCAGAAAGACCTCGCTGAACCTGGCCTCGCCGGTGATCTGCACCAGCGGGCGGATCTCCAGGCCGGGCGAGTCCATCTTCAGCACGAAGTACGAGATGCCTTTGTGCTTGGGGGCGTCGGGGGCGGTGCGGGCCAGGCAGATGGCCCAGTTCGCCCGGTCCGCGAGCGAGGTCCAGACCTTCTGGCCGCGCAGGATCCAGCCGCCTTCGGTGCGCTTGGCGGTGGTGCGCAGGGCGGCGAGGTCCGAGCCCGCCTCGGGCTCGCTGAAGAGCTGGCACCAGACGACGTCGCCGCGCAGGGTGGGCCAGGCGAACCGCTCGACCTGCGCTGGGGAGCCGTGCTGGAGGAGGGTGGGCACGGCCCAGCCCCCGATGGTGAGGTCGGGGACGGTGACGCCGGCGCGGCGCAGCTCCTCCGAGATCATCAGGGCGGTCATGGGATCGGCGGCGCGGCCGTAGGGGCGGGGCCAGTGCGGCATGATCATGCCCGCCTCGGCCAGTGCGGTGCGCTGCTCGTCCGCGGGGAGCGCGGCGATGGCGGCGACCTCGGCCGCGAGCTCGCCGCCGGGTGCCGTTTCCGCGACGCCGTCCGCCGCGAGGATGCGCTCGGCGCCGGTGGTGCGGCGGTGCCCGGCGCGGGTCAGCTCGGTGACCCGGGCGCGCCAGTGCTCGCCACCACCGAGCAACTGCTTGAGCAGCAGGGCGCGGCGCAGGTAGAAGTGCGCGTCGTGCTCCCAGGTGAAGCCGATCCCGCCGAGCACCTGGATGCAGTCCTTCGCGGTCTCGACGGCGGCGTCCAGCGAGATGGCACCCGCGATGGCGGCGGCGATGGGCAGCTCGGCCCCGCCCTCGTCCACCGCGGCGGCGGCGTCGGCGGCGACCGCGCGGATCAGCTCGGTGCGGCAGAGCATCCACGCGCAGATGTGCTTGACCGCCTGGAACGACCCGATCTGCCTGCCGAACTGGGTGCGCGTCCGCGCGTAGCCTGCGGCGGTCTCCAGGCACCACCCGGTGATCCCGGCCAGCTCCGCCGCGGCCAGCGCGAGCACCAGATCGCCGACCGCGCAGGGCGATCGGAAGACCCGCTCCGCGGGCACCGCGACGTCGGTGAGGTGCACCCGCGCCAGCGGCGAGCCGGGGTCGGCGGAGTCCAGCTGCTCGACCCGGAGCCCGGCGGTGTCCGGCGGGATCAGCACCCAGCGCACGCCGTCCTCGGCGGCGACCGGTAGCAACACCGCGGCATCCGGGGTGGCGCCGAGAACCGTCTCCCAGACCCCCGTCAACGACGCCTCCCCCGGCGCGGCGGGTAGGCTCTGCTCCGCGCCGCCGATGCCGTCGAGCGCCAGTCCGCAGGGCAGCTCCTCGTCGAATGCGCCGGCGGTGACCAGCTGGGCCACCGCCGTCGTCAGCACGGGGCCGCCGACGAGATCGTGCGCGGCCTGCTCGATCAGCACCGCGAGATCGGTCACCGACCCGCCCGCGCCGCCCGCCTCCTCGGCGACCGCGACCCGGAAGATGCCGAGATCGGTGAGCGCGGGCCAGTAGCCACGCCAGAAGCCGGCCTCGCCGGAGCGCATCGTTGCAATCGGCCGGACCGATCCGGACCACGCGCGCATCGACTCCTGGACGGCTTTGTGCTCGTCAGTGGTGGCGATGGTCACACTCCTGACCGCCTTTCCGGCGTGACTGCCACACCTAGAACATGTTCTAATATCTGTGCCGGGCGGAAGTCAAGAGCAGGCCCGGAGCGCAGCAGAGTGCCCGGAAAGGACGTTCATCGATGGCCAGTCCCTCGCGATCGCAGCAGGCCGACCCGGGCGCGCCGCGTACCGGACCGGTCACGACCCTCAGCGAGGACGAGCTCAGCTCGGCCGCGCAGCGGGAGCGGCGCAAGCGGATCCTGGACGCCACCCTGGCGCTGGCCTCCAAGGGCGGCTACGACGCGGTGCAGATGCGGGCCGTCGCCGAGCGCGCCGACGTCGCGGTGGGCACGCTCTACCGGTACTTCCCGTCCAAGGTGCACCTGCTGGTCTCCGCGCTGGCCCGCGAGTTCGAGCAGTTCGAGGGGAAGCGCAAGCCGCTCTCCGGCGGCTCGCCGCAGGAGCGCATGCACGCCCTGCTCACCAACATCACCCGCATGATGCAGCGCGACCCGCTGCTCACCGAGGCCATGACCCGCGCCTTCATGTTCGCCGACGCCTCCGCGGCGGCCGAGGTGGACCGGGTCGGCAAGGTCATGGACCGGGTCTTCGCCCGCGCCATGAACGACGGTGAACCCACCGAGCGCCAGCTCGCCGTCGCCCGCGTCATCAGCGACGTCTGGCTCTCCAACCTGGTCGCCTGGCTCACCCGCCGCGCCTCCGCCACCGACGTCAGCGAGCGCCTCGAACTCACCGTCGACCTGCTCCTCGGCGAGCGCAGTATCTGACCCCTCGACCCCGGTTGCGCGGAGTGTGCCGGGGCGAGGACCATGGGGTGGGGACGGGAACCGAGACGGCGAAGTCTGCGAGCGAACGCACAGGGCTCCCCGTGCGAAGACCCCGTTTACGGGGTACAACCACTGGTAGCGCGAGTGCGAATCCGCCGCGTTCGCGCGCACGTACACCGGCGTTCGTGAGGCGCGGGCGGAAACACCGCACGCGCGTGGGCGTGGCGCAGACGATTCAGTATTGTTTCCCGCGCCCGGAATCATCCCCCTCCGATCACAAGGTTGGATGCGTGAGCGCACAGGATCTGCCACTGGAACTTCGCCGTGCTCTGTCGACGGTCGCGCGCGTGCCGCGACTGTTGGTGGCCTCGGACTACGACGGGACCATCGCGCCCATCGTGTCCGACCCGGCGGAGGCGTTTCCCCACCTCGAATCGGTGAACGCGCTACGCGCGCTCGCGGGGCTCACCGGCACCACCGCCGCGGTGATCTCCGGCCGGGCCCTGCGCGATCTGGCGGCGCTCTCCCGGCTCCCGGTCGAGGTGCAGCTGATCGGCAGCCACGGCTCGGAGTTCGACGTGGGCTTCGTGCATGCCATCGACAACGACGCCAAGCAGTTGCTGCGCGAGGTGCAGGCCGAGCTCGGCACGATCGCCGAGGAGAACCCGGGCACCACGGTCGAGAACAAGCCGGCCAGCTCCGCGCTGCACGTGCGCAATGCCAGCCCCGAGGTGGGCAGGCGCGCGCTGGGCAAGGTGCGCCAGGGCGCGGCCTGCTGGGTCGGGGTGCAGGTGACCGAGGGCAAGGAGGTGATCGAGCTCGCGGTGGTGCCCACCGACAAGGGCTCGGCGCTGGACACCATCCGGCACCAGGAGGGCGCCTCGGCCGCGGTCTTCTTCGGCGACGACGTCACCGACGAGAAGGCGTTCCGCGTGCTCTCCGGCCCGGACGTCGGTATCAAGGTCGGCACCGGCGAGAGCCTGGCGGCGTACCGGGTGCAGAGCACCGAGGATGTCTCCCGCGCCCTCGCCTTCCTGCTGGACGAGCGCCGCACCTGGCTGGCAGGGGCCAGCGCCCCGCGGATCGAGCGGCTGACCATGCTGGCGAGCCCGCGCTCGGTCGCGCTGCTCACCCCGGACGCCACCGTCACCTGGTTCTGCCACCCCGAGCCGGACTCCGCCGCGGTCTTCGCGCACCTGCTCGGCGGCCCGCAGGCGGGCCACTTCACCATCGCCCCCGAGCGCCCCGGCCTTCCGCTCTCGCAGCGCTACGTGGACGGCACCATGACCGTCGACACCCGCTGGGCCAGCCTCGGCGTCGTCGACTACCTGCCGCACGACGTCGCGCCGGACCGCACCGACCTGACCCGGGTCATCACCGGCACCGCCAAGGCCGTGATCACCTTCGCCCCGCGCCCCGAGTTCGGGCAGGTGCCGGTGAGCATCGAGGCCGAGCCGGCCGGGCTGCGGGTGCTCGGCACCAACGACCCCATGGTGCTGCGCTCGCCCGGCGTGCAGTGGGAGATCCGCAGCGACGGCTCGCACGACTACGCCTACGCCGTCGTTGACCCGGCGGTCGCCCCGGTCGTGCTCGAACTGCGCTGCGGCACCGAGGATCTGACCCCGGCCATGACGCCGGAGCCGGAGCGAAGGGCGCTGGCCGAGCAGTACTGGGCAGGCTGGGCCGCCGGGCTGGAGCTGCCGCCGCTCAAGCCGGACCTGATGAAGCGCTCCGCGCTCACGCTGCGCGGGCTGGTGCACGCGCCCTCCGGCTCGATCCTGGCCGCCGCCACCACCTCGCTGCCGGAGGACATCGGCGGCGTGCGCAACTGGGACTACCGCTACTGCTGGCTGCGCGATGCCGCGCTCACCGCGCAGGCGCTGGTCTCGCTCGGCTCGGTCGGCGAGGCCGATGCCTACCTGGCCTGGGTGCACCGCGTGCTGGAGACGCTGCCCGGCCCGGAGCGGCTGCACCCGCTCTACACCATCTACGGCGAGACGCTGCCCCCGGAGGCGGTGATCGACCAGCTCCCCGGCTACGCGGGCTCGCGCCCGGTACGGGTCGGCAACGCCGCCAACATGCAGGTGCAGCTCGACGTCTTCGGCCCGATCGTCGACCTGATCGCCAACCTCGCCGCCGCCCGCGGCAGGCACGGCATCACCGACCCGGCCGGCGCCCTGCCGGACGCCGACTGGGAGCTGGTGCAGGACATGGTCGCCGCGGTGCAGCGGCGCTGGCAGGAGCCGGACCACGGCATCTGGGAGATCCGCGGCAACCCGCGGCACCACGTGTACTCCAAGGTCATGGGGTGGCTCACGGTCGACCGCGCGCTCACCCTGGCGCAGAAGTTCGACCGCCCGATCGACCCCGAGTGGCCGGTGCTCCGCGACACCATCGCGGCGGAGGTGAAGACCAAGGGCTGGAACGACGAGGTGCAGTCCTACACCGCCGCCTACGACGGCACCGACCTGGACGCCGCCACCCTGCACATCGGCCTCTCCGGGCTGATCGACCCCTCCGACCCGCGCTTCCACGCCACCGTGGTCGCCACCGAGGCGGAGCTGCGCAGCGGCGCGACGGTGTACCGGTACCACCACGACGACGGGCTGCCCGGCGGCGAGGGCGGCTTCCACCTCTGCGCCGCCTGGCTCGTCGAGGCGTACCTGCTGATCGGCAAGCGCTCGGACGCCGAGGCGCTCTTCGCGCAGTTGGTGGCGGCGGCCGGGCCGACCGGGCTGCTCAGCGAGGAGTACGACCCGGTGGCCGAGCGATCGCTCGGCAACCACCCGCAGGCGTACAGCCACCTCGGGTTGCTGCGCTGCGCCCAGCTGCTGAGCCAGCAGGCGGAAGTGCTGGTCTGAGGTGTTCGCCGGGCCCGTGCGATCGGTGATCGCACGGGCCCGGCGCATTCCCGGCACCCGAGGCGCGGCGGGTTGTTCACCCTGCTAAAGTGAAACGGAAACGGTTTCCATTACCCGCAGGAGCAGCTCCGTGGCCACTCGATTCTTCCTCCGCACCGCCGGTCTCGCCGTCGGCGTGGCGACGGTATTCGCCCTCACCGCCTGCGGCGGCTCCGAGGATTCCGGCAAACCGTCGGTGGTGGCCTCGACCGATGTCTGGGGCAGCGTGGCCGCGGCGGTCGCCGGGCCGGACGCCGAGGTCGAGTCGCTGATCACCGACCCCTCCGCCGACCCGCACTCGCACGAGTCCTCCGCGGGCGAGACCGCGCACATCGCCGAGGCCGACCTGGTGGTCTTCAACGGCGGCGGCTACGACGAGTTCGTGGAGCAGGCGCTGGACGGCCGCGACACCCCGTCGGTCAACGCCTACGCGGTGCGCACCGACCAGACCGAGGAGAACGAGCACGTCTGGTACGACGTGACCACGGTCGCCACCGTCGCCGACCGGATCGCCGCCGAGCTCGGCAAGCTCGACGCCGAGCACGCGCAGGGCTACACCGACCGCGCCGCCGAGTTCACGGGCAAGCTCGCGGGCATCACCGCGGTGACCGACCGGATCGCCGCCCAGCGCCCGGAGACCCCGGTGCTGCAGACCGAGCCGCTCGCCTACTATCTGCTGCGCGCCGCGAGGGTGCGCGACCTGACTCCGGCGGAGTTCCAGGAGGCGATCGAGCAGGAGACCGACCCGGCCCCCGCCGCCGTCGCCGCCACCAGGGACCTGCTCACCGGGAAGCAGGTCCGCGTGCTGGTGTACAACGTGCAGACCGAGGGGCAGATCACCCGGGACCTGCGCGGCCTCGCGCAGCAGAACAGCATTCCGGTGCTGGAGGTATCCGAAACCCTGCCCGAAGGTGTCGATTACATCGCCTGGCAGACCGCAAACGCCGAGGCGCTCGCCACGGCGGTGAGTTCCTCGTGAGGTCCGAATGACCACCGAATCCGGCGTCCCGGTCGACCGGGCGATCACGCCCGCCGTCCGGCTCACCGATGCCCGGCTCACCTTCGGCTCGCGCACCCTCTGGGAAGGGCTCGATCTGGATGTGGCGCCGGGTGAGTTCGTTGTCGTGCTCGGGCCGAACGGGTCAGGGAAGACCTCGCTGCTCAAGGTGCTGCTCGGGCAGCTCGCGCTGAGCCGGGGCAGCGCGACCGTCGCGGGCGCGCCCGCGCGCACCGGCAACCCGCACATCGGCTACGTGCCGCAGCAGAAGACCATCGACGCCGGGGTGCAGCTGCGCGGCGTCGACCTGGTCGGGCTCGGGGTGGACGGGCACCGCTGGGGGCTCGGGCTGCGGCACCGCGCCGAGCGCGCGCGCCGGGTGCGCGCCGCCATCGCCGACGTCGGCGCGCAGGGGTACGCGGGCGCCCCGCTGGAATCCATGTCCGGCGGCGAGCAGCAGCGGCTGCGGGTGGCGCAGGCGCTGGTCGGCGACCCGCGGGTGCTGCTCTGCGACGAGCCGCTGCTCAGTCTGGACCTGGCCAACCAGCGGCTGGTCGCCGAGCTGATCGACCGCCGGAGGCGGACCAGCGGCACCGCCGTGCTCTTCGTGACGCACGAGATCAACCCGGTGCTGCCGCTGGTGGATCGGGTGATCTACCTGGTGAACGGCCGCTTCCGGATCGGCACCCCGGACGAGGTGATGACCTCGGCGGTGCTCTCCGAGCTCTACGGCACCGATGTCGAGGTGCTGCGGGTGCGCGGCAGGCTGGTGGTGGTCGGCACCGGCGACACCATGGACGCGCTCGGCACCGCCGGCGCGCACTGCCACGGCGCCGAGGAGTTCGGGCCCGGCGTCACCAGGAACGGGGTCTCCCGGTGATCGACAAGCTCGGCGATGTGCTCTCGAAGACCTTCGACTTCTCGACCACCGCCAATCTCATCGGCTACGACTTCGTGCAGCAGGCGCTGCTCGCCGCGGCGCTGCTCGGGCTGCTCGCCGGGGTGATCGGGCCGCTGGTGGTGAGCAGGCAGATGTCCTTCGCGGTGCACGGCACCAGCGAGCTCTCGCTCACCGGCGCGGCCGCCGCGCTGCTCGCCGGGATCGGCGTCGGGCTCGGCGCCATCGTCGGCTCGGTGATCGCGGCGGTGCTCTTCGGCGTGCTCGGCAGCAGGGCGCGGGAGCGCGATTCGGTGATCGCGGTGGTGCTCTCCTTCGGGCTCGGGCTCTCGGTGCTCTTCCTCTGGCTCGGCCCCGAGCGCGCGGGTTCCAAGTTCTCGCTGCTCACCGGGCAGGTGGTGAGCGTCGGGTACAGCGGGCTGACGCTGCTCGTCGCCTGCACCGCCGGGGTGCTGGCGGTGCTGGCGCTGATCTACCGGCCGCTGCTCTTCGCCAGCACCGATCCCGAGGTGGCGCAGGCGCGCGGGGTCCCGGTGCGGACGCTCTCGGTGGTCTTCGCCGTCATGCTCGGCATCACCGCGGCCTTCGGAGTGCAGATCGTGGGCGCGCTGCTGGTGCTCGCGCTGCTGATCACCCCGGCCGCGGCGGCCGCGCAGGTGACCGCGAGCCCGGTGCGGGCCACCGTGCTCGCGGTGCTCTTCGCCGAGGTGGCCGCGGTGGGCGGAATCCTGCTCTCGCTGGCACCCGGTGTCCCGGTCTCCACCTTCGTCACCACCATCTCGTTCGTCATCTACCTGGTGTGCCGGGTGGTCGGGCGGCGGAGCTCGGGCAGGCGTCCGGTACCCGCCGCGGTTTGATGGCAACCGCCTTCAGTCGGACGCGCCAGATTTCGTATGCTTCGACGCACCGGCCCCTCCGACCGAATGGTGCGCAATGATCGACTTCGAGATTCCCGCCGACCTCGCCGCGGAGCGCGACCGCGTCCGGCGGTTCGTGATCGAGCGGATCGTCCCGTTCGAGCGCGACCCGCGGCTCACCCAGCACGGCCCCACCGACGAGCTGCGGCAGGAACTCGTGGAGCTGGCCAGGGCGGAGCAGTTGCTCACTGTGCAAGCCCCCGTCGAGCTGGGCGGCCGCGGACTCACCCATGCCGAGCAGGCGGTGCTCTACGAGGCGGCGGGGTGGTCGACGCTTGGCCCGGTCGCGATGAACTGCGCCGCGCCCGACGAGGGCAATATGTACCTGCTGAGCAAGATTGCGAACCCGGAGCAGGTGCAGCGGTTCCTCGCCCCGGTGATCGCCGGGCACCAGCGCTCGGTCTTCGCCATGACCGAGCCGGACGGCGCGGGCTCGGACCCGGCGCAGCTCGCCACCGAGGCCACCTTCGACGGCGAGAACTTCACGATCAACGGCCGCAAGTGGCTGATCACCGGCGCGAACGGCGCCAAGACCTGGATCATCATGGCCCGGCTCGCGCCGAATCCGCACCTGCCGGAGGGGCCGACGCTCTTCCTCACCGAGGGCGGCACGCCGGGCATCGTGATCGAGCGGACCATGAACACCATGGACCGCAACTACGTGGCAGGCCACGGCGTCGTCCGCTTCGAGAACCTGACGCTGCCGAAGGCGGCGCTGCTCGGCGAGGCGGGCCAGGCGCTGCGCTACGCCCAGCTGCGGCTGGCCCCGGCCCGGCTCACGCACTGCATGCGCTGGCTCGGCGCGGCCGAGCGGGCGCAGAGCATCGCCATCGCGCACGCCAAGACCAGGACGGCGTTCGGGAAGCCGATCGGCGAGCACCAGGGCGTGTCGTTCCTGCTGGCGGACAATGAGATCGCGCTGCACCAGTGCAGGCTGACCATCTGGCACGCCTGCTGGTTGATGGACCGCGGCGAGAAGGCGCGGCACGAGAGCTCGATCGCCAAGGCGTACGTCTCCGAGGAGCTGTTCAAGGTGGCCGACCGCTGCGTCCAGGTGCTCGGCGGCATCGGGATCAGCGACGAGACGGTTGTCGAGATGATCTTCCGCGACATGCGCGCGTTCCGGCTGTACGACGGCCCGACCGAGGTGCACAAGTACGCCATCGGCCGCAAGATCCTGCGCTGAGGCGATCTCCGGGCAACCCCGCCGACTCCCGGTTTCCCGCCGCCGCCGTCGGCTAACATCGCATGACATGAGTTCGGAACTGCTCGTCGATGTCTCCGCGGGCATCGCCGTGCTGACCCTGAATCGTCCGGCCCAGCAGAATGCCTTCACTCCGGCGATGGCCGCCGAACTCGGCGCCGCACTCCAGCGGTGCGACGCCGAGGACGCCATCCGCGCGGTGGTGATCACCGGCACGCCCCCCGCGTTCTGCGCGGGGGCGGATCTCTCCAGCCGGGTCGGCGAGGTCAGCGGCACCCTGGACCCGCCGCCGTGGAAGGTCCGCAAGCCGGTGATAGCGGCGGTGAACGGCCACGCGGTCGGCATCGGATTGGCCCTCGCCCTGCAATGCGACCTCCGCTACATGGCCCGCGACGCCATCTACGGCCTGAATCAGGTGCGCAGGGGCGTCCTGGCCGACGGCTCCGCCCACTGGACCCTGCCGAGGCTCGTCGGCATGGCGAGTGCCGCGGACATCTTGCTCACCGGCCGCACCTTCGACGGCGAAGAAGCGCAGGCCATGGGGTTGGCCAACGCCTGCCTCCCGGGCGGCGAGGTGCTGCCGACGGCCCTCGCCGTCGCACACGACATCGCGGGCGGCTCCGCCCCCCTTCCGGTAGCGCTGTCCAAGCGGCTGCTCTGGGAGGGCCTCAGCATGACCCCCGACATGGTCGGCCGCCTGGAGACCGACCTCAACCAGCAGGTGGCGCGCAGCATCGACGGCACCGAGGCGATGTCGGCCTTCAAGGAGCAGCGCCGCCCCGCCTGGACCGGCAAGCTCAGCGAGGAGTGGCCCACCTGGGGCGACGCCCCGAAGCCGCGCCCCGGCCTGGACTAACCCCCCCCACCGGTACACCCCGGAACGTCCCACCCCCGACCCCGCACAGGGGTGAGTCTTACGAACCCCCGGTTCGCGCCGGCTCGCGTTCCGGCGGTCGAAGCGCATGCGCCGCAGGCGCGAGTCTCGACCGTCGGAACGCGAGCCTTGGGGGCGCGAACCCGCCGAGCGCAGCTCGGCCAGACAAACTCAAGCATTGCCCCCCAGGGTGATCAACACGAACAGAATCGCGATGATCACCATCAGAATGGTCCCCACCACCCCTAGCACGTACCCCACGAGCACCTGGGCCCGGCCGCCGTAGGCGCCCCCGGACTCCTCGATCTGATCCAGGGCCCGCCGCCCCATCGCCCACGCCACGGGCCCGGCGAGCCCGCAGCACAGGATGCTCACCGCCCCGAGAAACAGGATCGCCGTGGCGTTGGGATGCTCGACCGGCTGCCCGATCGGCTGGTTCGGTATCACCATTGGTCGAATTCTACGGCCCCGGAGCGGCTTTACCGCTGCCTCACCGCCGCCGCTGCCGCGCGATCTCCGAGAGTACGACGCCGGCGGCGACGGACGCGTTGAGCGACTCGATATCCCCCGCCATGGGAATGCTCAGGATCTCGTCACAGTTCTCCCGGACCAGCCGCGAGAGCCCCTTGCCCTCGGAGCCGACCACGACGACGGTCGGATCGGTCCCGTCGAAGTCGTCGAGCGTCGTTGTCCCCCCGGCATCCAGCCCGACCACCCGAATCCCCCGGGCCGCCCAATCCTTCAGCGTCCGAGTGAGATTCGTGGCCCGGGCGACGGGGAGCCGGGCAGCGGCCCCGGCGCTGGTGCGCCAGGCGACGGCGGTGACCCCGGCACTGCGCCGCTGCGGAATCAGCACCCCCTGACCCCCGAACGCCGCCACCGACCGCACGACGGCCCCGAGGTTGCGGGGATCGGAGATATTGTCCAGCGCCACCAGCAGCGCGGGCCCACCGGACTCCCTGGCCCGCAGCAGCAGATCGTCCGGGTGCGCGTACCGGTACGCGGGCACCTGCAACGCCACGCCCTGGTGCAGCCCATTGGCGCTGAGCCGATCGAGGTCGGTGCGCGGCACCTCGAGAATCGAGATCCCGGTGTCCGCCGCGATCTTCACGCTCTCGGTGAGCCGCTCGTCGTTCTCGGTCCCGACGGCCACGTACAGCGCCGAGGCCGGAACCCCGGCCCGCAGGCACTCGACGACCGGGTTCCGCCCGAGCACCATCTCCGGCCCGTCGTCACCCCTGCGCCCGGCGGGAGCCCGTCCGCCCTTACCGGCGGGCCGCCCCTGCGCAGCCGCCTTCGCCTTGGCGGCGGCCCGCTTGGCAGCCGGGTGCTTGGTCCTGGCCTCCGCGGGCGGCGTGGCCCCGCGCCCCTCGAGCCCACGCCGCCGCTGCCCGCCGGAGCCGACGGTGGCGCCCTTCTTCGTGCTGCCCTTGCGAATCGCGCCGCGGCGCTGCGAATTGCCTGCCATCAGTCGGCCTTTCCTGCCACGTCGCCGAGGCTCCACTCGGGGCCCGCGGGGGTGTCGGTGACCTCGATGCCCGCCGCCTGCAGGCGATCCCGCACGGCGTCGGCGGTGGCCCAGTCGCGGTCGGCGCGCGCCTGCTGCCTGCGGTCGAGTTCGGCGCGGACCAGGACGTCGAGCGCGCCGCTGGCGGCGCCGGAATCGCTCGGCGCGAACCAGTGCGGGTCGAAGGGGTCGACGCCGAAGACGGCGAGCATGGCGCGGACCTGCCCGGCCAGCTCGCGCGCCGTCTCGGCCTGCCCGCCCTCCAGCGCCTTGTTGCCGGTGTGCACCACGTGGTGGATCTCGGCGAGCGCGCGCGGCACCGCGAGGTCCTCGTCCAGCGCGTCGGCGAAGGCGTCGGTCCAGGCACCGGCGGGCACCGGGCCGCCGCGCTCGGCGACCCGCAGCAGGAAGGACTCGATGCGCTGGTAGGAGGCGGCGGCATCGTGCAGCGCCTTGTCCGAGTACTCCAGCTTGGAGCGGTAGTGCGCGCTGCCGAGGTAGAAGCGCAGCTCGACGGCGCGCACCTGCTTCAGCACATTGGGCACGCTGAGCACATTGCCCAGCGACTTGGACATCTTCTCCCCGCCCATGGTGACCCAGCCGTTGTGCAGCCAGTAGCGGGCGAACCCATCACCGGCGGCCTTCGACTGGGCGATCTCGTTCTCGTGGTGCGGGAAGATGAGATCCATGCCGCCGCAGTGGATGTCGAATTCGGCGCCGAGGTAGTACTCGGCCATGGCGGAGCACTCCAGGTGCCAGCCGGGCCTGCCCGCGCCCCACGGCGACGGCCAGCTCGGCTCCCCCGGCTTGGCGGCCTTCCAGAGCGTGAAGTCGCGCGGGTCGCGCTTACCGGAGCCCGCGCTCTCGCCCTGGTGCACGTCGTCGAGGCGATGCCCGGAGAGCTCGCCGTACCGCGGGTAGCTGAGCACGTCGAAGTAGACATTGCCGTCGGAGGCGTAGGCGTGGCCGCGGTCGACGAGCCGGTGCATGAGCTCGATCATCTGGCCGATGTGCCCGGTCGCCCTCGGCTCGGCCGACGGCGGCAGCACGCCGAGGGTGCGGTACGCCTCGTCGAAGGCGCGCTCGTGCGTGGCGGCCCACTCCCACCAGGGCCGGCCCGCTTCAGCGGCCTTGTTCAGGATCTTGTCGTCGATATCGGTGACATTGCGGATGAAGAGCACGTCGTTGCCGTGCGCCTGCAACCAGCGGCGCAGGATGTCGAAGGCGACGCCGCTGCGGAGGTGGCCGATGTGGGGTTGACCCTGCACGGTGGCGCCACAGAGGTACACCGACGCACGGCCGGGGACCAGTGGCGCGAAATCGCGCATGGTCCGCGTGTCGGTGTCGAAGAGGCGCAGAGTCACGGGCGCTCATCTTAGCTGGTATAAAATCCCCGCCGTCGCGGCGGCTCCGCTCGACACGCCGCCGAGCGGCGGCTCCGCGCCGAGCACGCCGGGCCGGGCGATCCCGGTGGCCGGCCGGCGGGTCCGGATCGGCGGCGGTGGCGCTGTCTCGGCCGCCGCTGCCGGCTCGTCACGATCTCAGCCGGCGGCCGCGGCACGGCGCGGTCCGAGCAGCGCGGTGGCCACCGCGGCGATCCCCTCGCCCCGGCCGGTGAGCCCGAGCCCATCGGTGGTGGTTCCGGAGACCGAGACCGGCGCGTCGAGCAATGCACCGAGTACCTTCTGCGCCTCGGCGCGGCGCGGCCCGATCTTGGGCCGATTCCCGATCACCTGCACGGCGGCGTTCACCACCGCGAATCCCGCCTCGTCCAGAATTCGGCGAACCTCGGTGAGCATCGCGGCCCCGGAGACATTCGCCCATTCCGGGCGGCCGGTGCCGAATACCGCGCCGACATCGCCGAGCCCGGCGGCGGAGAGCAATGCGTCACAGAGCGCGTGCGCGGCGACATCGCCGTCCGAGTGGCCGGAGCAACCGTCGTCGTCCGGAAAGAGCAATCCCGCCATCCAGCACGGGCGACCCGGCTCGATCGGGTGCACGTCACTGCCTATTCCGACCCGCATTGTCACACCGCCTGCCATTCGCCCGCGCGCACCGCGCCCGCCAGAATCAGATCCAGCGGAGTCGTGATCTTGAATGCCAGTGGATCACCCGCAACGGTGTGCACCGGAATTCCGAGCCGCTCGACGAGCCCGGCGTCGTCGGTGGCGCTGAGCGCCGGATCGGCGTAAGCCCGGCGCAGCGGCTCGGCGGCGAAGCCCTGCGGGGTCTGGATGGCGCGCAGCCCCGCGCGATCGGGGGTGCCGGTGACGACGCCATCGCGATCGACGCTCTTCACGGTGTCCACCACGGGCAGCGCGGGAATCACGGCGTCGTGCCCGGCGCGCAGCGCGGCGACCACGCGGCGCACCAGGTCGGGCGGGGTGAGGGCGCGGGCCGCGTCGTGTACGAGGACGTGCGTGGCATCGGCCGCGGCGGCGAGCCCGGCGCGCACCGAATCGGTGCGCTCGGCGCCGCCGACGACGACCCGCACCGAGCCGGGGAGCAGGGCAACGGCGCTCTCTGCCAGCTCGGGCGGGACCATCACGACGATCCCGTCGACCGCCCCGGAGGCGATCAACCCATCGACGGACAACTTGATCATGGGCGTGCCGCCGACCGGGACGAACGCCTTGGGCAGAGTTTCACCCAGGCGCACACCCCGGCCGGCGGCAGGCACCAACGCGACGACGCGGTCGGCGTTGTTCACAGAATGCGTGCTCGCGGTCAGGAAGCCGCGGCGAGTACCTCGTCGAGAATGGTGTCGGCTTTGTCGCCGTCGGTACCCTCGGCCAGTGCCAGCTCGCCCACGAGAATCTGGCGAGCCTTCGCCAGCATCCTCTTTTCGCCGGCGGAAAGACCGCGGTCCTGCTCACGACGCCAGAGATCCCGCACCACCTCGGCCACCTTGTTCACATCGCCGGAGGCGAGCTTCTCCAGGTTGGCCTTGTAGCGGCGGGACCAGTTGGTCGGCTCCTCGGTGTGCGGCGCGCGCAGGACCTGGAAGACTCGATCGAGGCCTTCCTGCCCGACAACATCCCGGACGCCGACATATTCGGCATTCGCCGCGGGGACTCGAACGGTGAGATCGCCCTGTGCGACCTTGAGGACCAGATACTCCTTCTGCTCGCCTTTGATGGTGCGAGTCTCGATTGCTTCGATCAGCGCCGCTCCGTGGTGGGGGTAAACGACGGTGTCTCCGACCTTAAAAATCATGTGTCCCGTGCCCCTTTCGATGTTCACAGTTTAACATGCGGCTCGATAACGGTGCGATCAACTGTGCAGGTCAGGGCCACAACGGGCAGACCACAGGGGTTGACAGGCGAGAACGGGTGTGCATTCTGTTGTGCGCGTAGGCTATATCGCCAGTACCTGAGCGTGCGCCGTGACCACGGCCACCGACGGCCCGCCGCACCGGTCGCTGAACCGTTACCGAACGGATGCCGGGTGCCCCGTGTCCGGCTCGGAGCGCCGCCCCCCGCACGGCGCCGGAATCTCGACTACTACGCTGCCTAGTTAGTACTCTCCCCCGAGGGACGAGCCCGGTCGACATGGAGGACAACCCGTGATTGCCATGAAAGCTGTGACTGCCTGTGCCGCGCTGGCAGCGGGTGCCGCTCTGGCGCTCACCGGGTGCAGCGCCGGACAGATCTCGCAGACCGCCGATCAGAAGGCCGCGATCAACGGCAACCACGCCGAGGTCGGACAGCTCTCGCTGCTCAATGTGCACATCGTCTACCCGAAGGAGACGCAGACCCTGCAGGCCGGCGGCTCGGCGACGCTCGCGCTCTCCATCGTCAACAACAGCAGCACCGTCACCGACGAGCTGACCAGCATCACCACCGACCTCGGCCCGGTGCGGATCACCCCGCCCGCCGGGCAGAGCCGGGTCGTCATCGGGCCGAGCGGGACCGTCGTCGCCGCGGGCGAGGTCGCGGCGGCCGAGGAGGCGCACAGCCCCGGCGGGCACGGCGGCGCCGCGAGCAGCACCACCGAGGCTCCGACCACCACTCCGGCCCCCAGCGGCACCGCGGTGCCCGGCCTCGACACCGAGGGCGCCCCCGCCCTCGGCACCGACCCGGAGGCGAAGCCGGCCAAGATCGAGATCACCGGGCTGACCAGGCCGATCGCGCCCGGTCTCACCTACAACGTCTCGTTCAACTTCAGGGAGAACGGCACCGTGCAGGTCTCGGTGCCGGTGGACGCCGGGCTCTCCGTCGACCGGCACCTCTCCGAGCTGTCCGGCCCCGCCGCGGAGGGCTCGGGCGGGCACTGACCCGTACTCCCGGCGGCCGTCGCACCCTCCGGTGCGGCGGCCGTCGGCGTTCCGCCGCCTGTCGGCACCCGCCCGTAAGGTGCCGGTGTGGCCAAACTCAAGCCGACCTTCCGATGCTCCGCGTGCTCGCACGAGGTGGCGAAATGGGTGGGCAAGTGCCCGGGGTGCGGAGCGTGGGGCACCGTCGAGGAGGCGGTGCCGGTCATCGCGGCGGCAGGCCCGGCCGCGCGCAGGGCCATGCTGCCGAGCACCGCGGCGGCGCCGATCTCCAGCATCGACTCCACCGTCACCAGGGCGCGCTCGACCGGCGTGGCCGAGCTGGACCGGGTGCTCGGCGGCGGCGTCGTGCCCGGCTCGGTGGTGCTGCTCTCCGGCGAGCCCGGGGTCGGCAAGTCGACGCTGCTGCTCGAGGTCGCGCACCGCTGGGCAGCCGTGCGCGACGAGCGCTCGCTGTACGTCACCGCGGAGGAGTCGGCCGGGCAGGTGCGGCTGCGGGCCGACCGCACCGGCGCGGTGCACGAGCGGGTCTACCTGGCGGCCGAGTCGGATCTGGCGGTGGTGCTCGGCCACGTCGAGCAGGTGCGGCCGACGCTGCTGGTGGTGGACTCGGTGCAGACCATGATCGCTCCGGCCGAGGACGGCGTGATCGGCGGCGTCAGCCAGGTGCGCGCGGTGACCGCGGCGCTCACCTCGCTGGCCAAGGCGAGCGGGATCGCGGTGCTGCTGGTCGGGCACGTCACCAAGGACGGCAGCGTCGCGGGCCCGCGCACACTGGAGCACCTGGTCGACGTGGTGCTGCAGTTCGAGGGCGACAAGAACACCACGCTGCGCATGGTGCGCGGGCTCAAGAACCGCTTCGGCAGCGCCGACGAGGTGGGCTGCTTCGAACTGCACGACGACGGCATCGTCGGGGTGGCGGACCCGTCCGGGCTGTTCCTGCACCACCGCACCGACACCGTGCCCGGCACCGCGGTGACGGTCGCCATGGACGGCAAGCGGCCGCTGGTGAGCGAGGTGCAGGGGCTCACCGTCGACACCCAGGCGCCCGCGCCGCGGCGCGCGGTGAGCGGGCTGGACTACAACCGGGTCTCGATGATCCTGGCGGTGCTGCAGAGCCGCTGCGGGGTGTACGTGGGCAAGCAGGACGTCTACGCCGCCACCGTCGGCGGGATGCGGCTGGTCGAGCCGGTGGCCGATCTGGCCGTGGCGCTGGCGCTGGCGAGCGCGGCGCGGGATGTCGCGCTGCCGCCGGGGTGGGTGATCCTCGGCGAGGTCGGGCTGGCGGGCGAGGTGCGGCGGGTGACCAATGCCGCGCGCAGGCTGGCCGAGGCGGAGCGGCTCGGGTTCGGCACCGCGCTGGTGCCGCCCGGTTTCGATGCCGGGAAGACCGGGATGAAGGTGCACGAGGTCTCGGATGTGCGCTCGGCGCTGCGGTTGGCCGGGCTCCGGCGCTCGCGCTCCGCCGATCCCGTACGGTCGGCCGCGCCCGCCGAGGTGGGCTGAGTACCCGGGGCCGGCCTCGCCCCGACCGACCACGCCACAGCGCCCGGTTCGCCGGCCGAGGACGGCTGACCGGCGGCGATCCTGAGCCGCCGCCCGACCTGCCTGCGCCGCCCGCGGGCTCAGGCGATGTTGAAGGGCTCTGCCGTGCTCTTCACTCCGCCGAGCTGGGCGAGCACGGCGTAGGCCCCGGACGGGACCGGCACCCGCTCCCCCGCGCAGTTCGGCTGCGAGGTCGAGCCGGACCAGGTGACGGTGAAGGCCGCCTGCTGCCCGCGCTCCAGCGTCCTGATGTCGGGCTGCCCGTCGGGGTAGCAGTCGACGCTGTTCCACAGCCTGCGGGTGCCGTCCAGCGTCTGCACCGAGATCTGCTGCATGCCGGAGCCCATGTCCCGGCTGCACGGCACCGCGGAGATATTCGTGATGACGATCCCGAACACCGGCTGCTCGCCCCTGCGGTAGGTGGGCTGGCCGACGCTCACCTTCACCGCGAGCGACTGGTCCGAGCAGGGCGCGACATCCGAGTCGGCCGTGCTGCTCGCCGCGCTCGAACCCGAGCCGCCCGCGGGCGCCGCCTCGGTCGTGGTGCTGGTCGCGGCGGCGCCGCCGGGCGAGGTGCCACCCCTGGCGACCATCACCACCAGCCAGATCACCAGCGCGAGCGCGAGGACCAGAACGCCGATCGCGAAAACACGACGTCGCCAGTAGATCTCGGGAGGCAGCGGCCCAGTGGGTTCCAGCACGCCTCAACGGTAAGCGCAGCGCCTGGATCGTGGGCCGAGGGCCTCGGCGTGTCGGGCGGGCCCGGCCACCCCGGGTCAGGTCTACCTGGGCGGATGTCCGGACATGTGGTCAGACGGCCTCGCCGACGTCGCCGATCACGTGGTGCAGCCAGGCCTTGCCCTCCGCGAGCTTGTAGTTCACGCAGGCGATGGCGAGCGTGCCCGCCTTGACCCGCTCGGCCACGATGGCCGAGCGCTCGATGATCAGATTGCCGGTCTCCACCACGTGCCGCGCCTCCAGCTCGTCCACGGTGGAGAGCCCCTCGCGCCTGCCCGCCAGGATCGAGGGCGCGACCCGCTCGACGACGTCGCGGATGAAGCCGCCGGGCACGGCGCCGCCGTCCAGCGTGTCGATGGTGGCCTTCACGGCACCGCAGCTGTCGTGGCCGAGCACCACGATGAGCGGGACGTTCAGCACCGCGACGCCGTACTCGATGGAGCCGAGCACCGAGCCGTCCACCACGTGGCCTGCGGTGCGCACCACGAACATGTCGCCGAGCCCTCGATCGAAGATCAACTCGGCGGCGACGCGCGAATCGCCGCAGCCGAACAGGATTGCGGTGGGGTGCTGCCCCTGCACGAGCTTCGCGCGGTCGGCCACACCCTGACCGGGGTGCTCGAGCGTGCCGTTGACGAAGCGGTCGTTACCCTCGCGCAGGGACTTCCACGAACTGATCGGGTTGGATCCAGGCATAGCGACCATTGTGCAGGACGAGGTGGGAAACGGTGAGGAAGGGCGCTGCCGCGCGCACGCTGCCCGCGTACGGCGCGATCGACACCGATGTGCTGATCGACTGGTACGCCGCCGCCGCGCGGGACCTGCCGTGGCGCAGGCCGGGGGTGACGGCGTGGCAGATCCTGATGAGCGAGATCATGCTGCAGCAGACCCCGGTGGTTCGGGTCGAGCCGATCTGGCGGGAATGGGTGGCCCGCTGGCCGGTGCCGTCCGCCATGGCCGCCGCCACGCAGGCCGAGGTGCTTCGGGCCTGGGGCAAGCTCGGGTACCCGCGCCGGGCGCTGCGGCTGCACGAGTGCGCGACGGTGCTGGCCGAGCGGTACGGCGACGAGGTGCCCGACGAGGTGGCGGCGCTGCTCGCGCTGCCCGGGATCGGCGCCTACACGGCGCGCGCGGTGGCCTGCTTCGCCTACGGGCAGCGGGTGCCGGTGGTCGACACCAACGTGCGCCGGGTGGTGGCGCGGGCGGTGCACGGGCTCGGTGACGCGGGCAACCCGTCGCCGCGCGACCTGCCGGAGACCGAGGCGCTGCTGCCCGCCCGGGTGCAGCGGGCCGCGGTCTTCTCGGCCGCGCTCATGGAGCTGGGGGCCACCGTGTGCACCGCGCGCTCGCCCGCCTGCGGCGCCTGTCCGCTGCCGCGGTGTGCGTGGGTCGACGCGGGGCGTCCGGCGGCCGAGGTGGTGCGGAAGGTACAGAAGTACGAGGGCACCGACCGCCAGGCGCGCGGGCGGCTGCTCGACGTGCTACGCGCCGCCGACGGGCCGGTGGAGCGGTTGCGGCTGGACCTCGCCTGGCCTCGGGATCCCGGGCAGCGGGCGAGGGCGCTGGATTCGCTGCTCGTGGACGGGTTGATCGAGCAGACCGAGGAGGGGTTGTTCGCCCTGGCGGGCGAAGGGAGCCGATAGGAGTCGGGCGCGCACGAGCACGCCGCCATTCGGGCATCGCGCTCTCAGCGTGCGAGGACTTCCCGCAGGAAGGACTCCACCTCGGTGCGGTAGCGGTCGGGTTGCTCGTCGTGCACGAGATGCCCGGCACCCGCGACCCACACGTAGCGGGTGTCCGCCCGTTCCGCCATGCGCCGCATCTGCCCGGGCGGGGTGATGGTGAATTCACCCTCGATGAGCAGCGCCGGAATCCGCAGCGCCGCCCATTGCGCCCAGAAATCGCGCCCGCCCCACTCCTCGGAGATATCCCGGAAGGTCGCGACCGCCCCGTGCAGCCGATATCCGTCGGCATCCCGGTGAAAGGCGCGCAGGAAATAGCGCCCGGCGACCTCGCCGAAATAGCCGAGCACCGCCTCCTCGTCCGGAAAGGGCTGCGGCCAGCCCTCGATCATGGCCGCCCACCCGGCCGCGGTGCGCCCGCGGAAATCCGGCGCGATGTCCTCCACCACCAGCGCCCGCACCCGCTCCGGGTGTGCCGCCGCGAAGACCCACCCGTGCAGCGCCCCCATGGAGTGCCCGACGACGACCATGGGCTCGGCGATGGCCGCGGTGGCCTCGGCCAGATCGGCGACGAACGCCTCGGTGGTCGGCTCGGCGGGGGCCGGGCGCCCGTGCCCGGCGGCGTCGAAGGTGTACACGTGGCCGAACTCGCGCAGCCACCCCAGCTGATCGCTCCAGGTTCGCGCGCTCCCCATCAACCCGTGCAGCAACAGGATGGGCACCCCCGTGCCGCCTTCGTCGTAGAGCATGGGGACCGAGCGTAGGCGGCGCGAGCCGCTACGTTGGAGCCATGGCTGTTGTGAAGATCAATGCGATCGAGATCCCCGATGGCGCGGGCGCCGAGCTGGAGAAGCGCTTCGCGCACCGGGCGCACGCGGTGGAGAACTCCCCCGGCTTCCTCGGTTTCCAGCTGCTCCGCCCCACCGCGGGGGAGAACCGGTACTTCGTGGTGACGCAGTGGGACTCCGAGGAGTCCTTCGCGGCCTGGCGTGACGGCCCGGCGCGGGAGGCGCATGCGGGCGAGGCGCGCAAGCCGGTGGCGACCGGAGCCTCGCTGCTCGAGTTCGAGGTGGTGCTCGACGTGGCAGGCAAGCCGCAGGGCTGACCCCGGGTTGCGATCACCCCTCGTCACCGCTGTTGACGAGGGGGGTTTTGCGATGTCACAGTTTCCGTGGAAGAAGCGAGGGTGCTGCGGTAATCCGGTGAGACTCCGGAGCGGTCGCGCCACTGTTCACAGCCAGACACCGGCATCCTCGCACCACCACGACGGGGACGCGTACGCCCCAAAAGGATTCACATGGCCATCGCGCACTCCCCCGCATCCCGGGTTCCGGAATCACTCGCCACCATCCTGGTCACGGTCGGCGTCGTCCTGCTCGCCCTGCTCACGCTCTACCTGGTCGGCTTCGACCAGGGTGCCGTCTCCCGCTCCGGGATGTACCTGCACGAGCTGATGCACGACGGACGGCACCTGCTGGGGCTTCCGTGCCACTGACCGAATCCCTGAAGACCCTGCTGTTGCGCGGGCTGCTCGCCGGGGTGCTCGCGGGGCTGCTCGCCGCCACCGTCGGCTACTTCGTCGGCGAGCCGAAGGTCGACGCGGCCATCGCCATCGAGGAGGCGGCCGCCGAGAGCCACCCGCACACCGACGAACCGGCCGGGCACTCGCACGACGAGGAAGAGGCCCTGGTCAGCCGGGACGGGCAGAAGGCGGGGCAATTCCTCGCGCTCGGCCTCGCCGGAGCGGCGTTCGGCGTGCTCGTCGGCGCGGCGGTGCATCTGCTGCGGCGCTTCGGCACCGGGCCGCTCTTCGGCCTCGCGGTGGCGCTGGCGGGCTGGCTGGCCGTGGTGCTCGTGCCGTTCTTCAAGTACCCGGCGAATCCGCCCGCTGTCGGCGACCCGGAGACCATCAACGACCGCACCTGGCTCTGGGTGGCGGCCGTGCTGCTCGGGCTGGTCGCGGTCGCGGCCGCGGTGTTCGGTTACCGGTTGCTGGCCGGGCAGCTGCGCTCGGTGCGGCTGATCGGCGGGGTCGCGGCCTTCGTGGCCGTGGTGATCCTCGGGTACGTGCTGCTCCCCGGCGTGAACGAGGTGAGCGCGGATTTCCCGGCCGGCCTGCTGTGGGAGTTCCGGGTTTCGTCGCTGGCGGTCTCCAGCACGCTCTGGGTCGCGCTCGGGTTGCTGTTCGCGGCACTCAGCGAGTTCGCGGCCGCACCCCGTACCCCGGTACGGGACGAGGTCGCTACCGCGGCGTGATCCGCGGTTCGCAGTACGACGGGCAGTGTCGGCGTCATGGCCGACACTGCCCGTTCGCTTTCCCTGCCCGCCACCGGTCCGGCGGCGCCGCGCCCGGTGCGGGTGGCCTGCGCCGGATTCCTCACCGCGCTCGGCGCGGGCGCCCTGGAGGGGCTGGCGCGGGTGGACGACTCCGGTGCCGCCCCGCTGCTCTGGCGCGGGGCGCTCTACCTGCTGGTGCTCGCGGTGGTGCTGCGCATGGTGCACGGCGACCGCGTGGCGCGGGCGCTGCTTACCGTCGGCATCGGCGTCGCCGGGGTGGCCTCGCTGGTACTCGAGCCGGCGGCAAGGCTGCTCTCCGCCGGCTCGCTCGCCGACCCGTTCACGGCACTCGACGGGCACGGCCTGCTGCTCGCCGCGATGCGCGCGGTGCACCTGCTCGCGGTGCTCGTCGCGGTACCCGCCATGTATATCGGCACCGCGCGGACCTGGTTCACCTGATTCGGCGACACCCCGTGCCGCCTGCCGGATGCGGTGCGCCGGAGCGTGCGGGAGCGCCCGCGTCCTTCAGCGCTGGACGCGGCGGCGCTCCCGCACAGGCGGGAACGCCGTCGGCGGCACCCGGGTCGCGGGCGGAACCGCCCGCCGGTCAGGACTCGAAAGTCGCGTCCAGCGCGATATCGGAGACACCGGCCAGCGCCTTGCTGACCGGGCAGCCCGCCTTGGCCTCGGCGGCCGCGGTGGCGAACTGCTCGGCGTCGATGCCCGCCGCCCTGCCGCGCACGGTCAGCGCGATCCGGCTGATCCGGAAGCCGCCGGCCGGATCGGGGCCGAGCGTGACGTCGGCGGTGACGTCCAGGCTCTCCGGGGTGCCGCCCGCGGCGGCGATCTGCGCGGAGAGCGCCATGGCGTAGCAGGAGGAGTGCGCGGCGGCGATGAGCTCCTCGGGGCTGGTGGCGCCGTTCGCGTCGTCGGCCGAGCGCTTGGGGAACGACACGTCGTACTTGCCGACGCCCGAGCTGGCCAGTTCGACCTGGCCGGAGCCGTCCTGCAGGCCGCCGGTCCAGGCGGTGCGCGCGCTACGAGTTGGCATCACGATCCTTTCGGGAGGGAGTGCGGGGAATTCGCGGATAGCGGCTCCGAACCTACTCGCCGCGGCGCCGCGCCACTACCCGGTGCTGGTCAGCCGTTTGTCCAGCTGCTCGAGCACCGCGGGCCACGCCTCCCGGTGCGCGTCCCGTGCCGCCATATCGGCGAAGCCGGAGTGCCGCAGCCGCAGCCGGATGCCGCGCGGCTGCCGCACGAACTGCACCGAGACCACGGTCTCGGCGCCGCGGGTGTCCGCGCTCACCCAGGTCAGCTCCACCAGCCGCTCGCTCTCCAGCCGCAGGAAGCGGCCGTAGTGCGGGTGCCTGACCCCGCCGTTCTCGGTCTCGAAGAAGAACGGGGTGTTCACCTCACCGGCGAGCAGCAGCGAATCAGGTTGCGCCAGCCACAGATCGAAGCCCCTGGTCCACGCCGCGAAGAGCAGTCCGGCGGAGGCGGACATGACCCGCTCCACCGAGAGCTCGTGCGGCCGGGCGGACAGATCCGGAAGACGAATCGACTGATCGACCATCCCGAGACCATACCCGTGGTCACCGGCGGTGTGCCCGGAGTACGCGGTGTGCGCCACGGGGGTGTGGACTCCTGCCGCACCGGGCGGCCGGGGCGCATAGTCTGGCGGGGTGAGAGCGCCTGGTGAGACGAATCGCGGTTCGGTGGTGTGGGATTGGGGGCTCGCGGGCGGGGTCGCGGTGCTGCAGCTCGCGCTCGGCTTCGCGCTCGACCTGCGCGAAGTCGCCACCGACCCGCTCGACGCGCTCGGAACCGCGCTGCTCATCGCCGGTCCGGTGGCGCTGGTGCTGCGCCGGTACCACCCGCTGCCGGTGCTGTACGTGGTGTTCGCGGTGGCGATCGCCTACCCGTTGCTCGGGCACCACTACCTGCCCGCGCTCGCCGCGCCCGCCGCCGCCTTCCTGACCGCGGCCGCCGCCGCGCCGCCGCTGTACACCTACCCGGCCATCCCGGTGGCCTACCTGTGCATGATCTGGCCGCTGCCCGCGCTGCTCGGCCGGGAGAGCGACGGCTGGCAGGCGCTCGGCGCGCTCGGCTGGGCCGTCGCGCTGGCCGGGACCGCGGAGCTGCTGCGGCAGCGCACCGAGCTGGCGAGGTACGCGCAGCGGCTGGAGGAGGCGGAGCCGTGGGAGGGGATCGCGCAGCGGGAGCGGGAGAGCGCCGCCGAGCGGCTCGCGCTCGCCGAGGAGCTGCACGGGGTGGTCGTGCACAGCCTCTCCGCCATCAACAAGCAGTCCGGGCTGGCGCTGGAGCTGGCCGATCGGAAGCCGCAGCAGGTGGTGGTCGCGCTGGCGGCGGTGAAGACGGCGAGCCGGGCCGCGCTGGAGGACGCGCAGGAGTTGTTGAGCAGTTTGCGCCGGACCGGGGTGCGGGTGGAGGAGCCCGTCGAAGGGGATGAGCATCCGCCTCGGGACGAGGGGCTGCTCGGGCGGACCGCCGGGTTCCTGGTGCGGCCGCCGAGGGAGCCGCGCCGGGAGGCCGCCGAGGTCGTGGCGGCGCCGAAGCCCGCGCCCAAGCCGGATGCGCCGAGCCTCGATGATCTCGATGGGATCATGCAGCGGGCACGGAGTGCCGGGGTCGCGGTGACGTATCGGGTGATCGGGAGCGCCGCTCCGCTGCCCGCGGCGATCGATGCGGTCGGGGCCGGGATCGTCGTCGAGTCGCTGCGCAACGTGCAGCGGCACGCGCCGGGGGCCGAAGCGACGGTGACCTTGCGCTATGCCGCCGATTCGGTCGATATCACCGTCGACAACACGCGTCCCGCCGCGCCTGCGCCCCGCACCCCCGGGGTGCGTGGCGGGGACGGGATCATCGGTATGCGCGAGCGGGCGCACGAGCTGGGTGGTGCGCTCACCGCGGGGCCGCGGCCGAGTGGGGGGTTCCGCGTAGCGGCGCGGCTCCCTTCCCAAGCCCGGCTGGCCGCCGTCCCGGGCCTCAAAAAAGAAGAAAATTGATTCCTCGGGGGCTTCGCCCCGGACCCCCGCACCCTGTCGGTGAGGGCTCGGGGGCGAAGCCCCCGGAAAAGAACCCCCTGCACAACGTGAATGGCCCGCTCCCCCGGAGGGGAGCGGGCCATTCACGAGCCAGAACTACTCGCCCGACACCTCGGCGGAAGAACCCTCACCGGCCCCGGTGAGAACGACCTCCGGCTTCTCGTCGACCGACTTGGTCAACTTGGCCTTGCCGGCGAAGGTGAATTTGGCATCCTCGCCGGACCCTTCACCGTCCCAGCCCTCGACGTCGACGACGATCGTCTGACCCGCACCGATCTCCCCGAAGAGGATCTTCTCGGACAGCTGATCCTCGATCTCGCGCTGGATGGTGCGGCGCAGCGGCCGAGCCCCGAGCACCGGGTCGAACCCGCGCTTGGCCAGCAGGCTCTTGGCCTGCGGGGCGAGCTCGATCGCCATGTCCTTGTTCCGCAGCTGGGTGGCGACCCGGTTGATCATCAGGTCCACCATCTCGACGATCTGCTCGTTGGTGAGCTGGTGGAAGACGATCACGTCGTCGATGCGGTTCAGGAACTCCGGGCGGAAGTGCTTCTTCAGCTCGTCGTTGACCTTGAGCTTCATCCGCTCGTAGTTCGAGCCCGCGTTGTTCGACTGGGTGAAGCCGAGCCCGACCGCCTTGGAGATGTCCGAGGTGCCGAGGTTCGAGGTGAAGATGAGCACGGTGTTCTTGAAGTCGACCGTGCGGCCCTGGCCATCGGTCAGCCTGCCGTCCTCGAGCACCTGCAGGAGGGTGTTGTAGATCTCCTGGTGCGCCTTCTCGATCTCGTCGAACAGCACCACCGAGAACGGCTTGCGACGCACCTTCTCGGTGAGCTGCCCGCCCTCCTCGTACCCGACGTACCCGGGAGGGGCACCGAAGAGCCGCGAGGCGGTGAAGCGGTCGTGGAACTCGCCCATGTCGATCTGGATGAGCGCGTCGTCGTCGCCGAAGAGGAAGTTCGCCAGCGCCTTGGAGAGCTCGGTCTTCCCGACGCCGGACGGGCCGGCGAAGATGAACGAGCCCGAGGGGCGCTTGGGATCCTTCAGCCCGGCACGGGTGCGGCGGATCGCCTTGGAGACCGCCTTGACCGCGTCCTCCTGGCCGATGATCCGCTTGTGCAGCTCGTCCTCCATGCGGAGCAGCCGGGTGGTCTCCTCCTCGGTGAGTTTGAAGACCGGGATGCCGGTCCAGTTCGCCAGCACCTCGGCGATCTGCTCGTCGTCGACCTCGGCCACCACGTCCAGGTCACCCGAGCGCCACTGCTTCTCCCGCTCGGCGCGCTTGGCGACGAGCTGCTTCTCCTTGTCGCGCAGCCGCGCGGCCTTCTCGAAGTCCTGCGCGTCGATCGCGGACTCCTTCTCCCTGCGGGCGTCGGCGATCTTGTCGTCGAACTCGCGGAGATCCGGCGGCGCGGTCATCCGGCGGATGCGCATCCGCGCGCCCGCCTCGTCGATCAGGTCGATCGCCTTGTCCGGGAGGAACCGGTCGTTGATGTACCGGTCGGCCAGGGTGGCGGCGGCGACCAGGGCGCCGTCGGTGATGGAGACGCGGTGGTGCGCCTCGTACCGGTCGCGCAGCCCCTTGAGGATGTCGATGGTGTGCTCGACGGTCGGCTCGCCCACCTGGACCGGCTGGAACCGGCGCTCCAGGGCGGCGTCCTTCTCGATGTACTTGCGGTACTCGTCGAGGGTGGTGGCGCCGATGGTCTGGAGTTCGCCACGGGCGAGCTTGGGCTTCAGGATCGAGGCCGCGTCGATGGCGCCCTCGGCCGCGCCCGCCCCGACCAGGGTGTGCAGCTCGTCGATGAACAGGATGATGTCGCCGCGGGTGTTGATCTCCTTGAGCACCTTCTTCAGGCGCTCCTCGAAGTCACCGCGGTAGCGGCTGCCCGCGACCAGGGAGCCCAGGTCGAGGGTGTAGAGCTGCTTGTCCTTGAGCGTCTCCGGCACCTCGCCGTTGACGATGGCCTGGGCCAGCCCCTCGACGACGGCGGTCTTGCCGACGCCGGGCTCGCCGATCAGCACCGGGTTGTTCTTGGTGCGGCGGCTCAGCACCTGCATGACCCGCTCGATCTCCTTGGCCCGGCCGATCACCGGATCCAGCTTGCCCTCCAGGGCGGCCTGGGTCAGGTTGCGGCCGAACTGGTCGAGGACCAGCGAGGTGGACGGGGTGCCGGTCTCGCCGCGGGTGCCGGACTCGACGGCCTCCTTGCCACCCTGGTAGCCGGAGAGCAGCTGAATGACCTGCTGACGCACCCGGTTGAGGTCGGCACCCAGCTTGACCAGCACCTGGGCGGCGACGCCCTCGCCCTCGCGGATGAGCCCGAGCAGGATGTGCTCGGTGCCGATGTAGTTGTGACCGAGCTGCAGCGCCTCGCGCAGGCTCAGCTCCAGCACCTTCTTGGCCCGCGGGGTGAAGGGAATGTGCCCGGACGGGGCCTGCTGGCCCTGGCCGATGATCTCCTCCACCTGGCTGCGCACACCCTCGAGCGAAATGCCGAGCGATTCCAGCGACTTGGCGGCGACGCCCTCGCCCTCGTGGATCAACCCAAGCAGGATGTGCTCGGTGCCGATGTAGTTGTGGTTGAGCATCCTGGCCTCTTCCTGGGCCAGGACCACGACGCGCCTCGCGCGGTCGGTGAACCTCTCGAACATCGCTCCCTCACTCTCCTGCTCCGACAATCCGGCGATCGACGCTTCCAGCTGGACTGGTGTCACGTCAGCCTGCCATGAAGCCCTGGGCTCGCGGCCCCTCGCCTCCACTCTAGTTGGCGGGGGATCGCGTCGCTTCCGGTCCACCTTATTGCGGCCCGGTGACTCGATCGTCTCCTTGCCAACGCCGCGGGTCGGGGAATCGTTTCCGGCCCCGTTCCGCTCTGAGCGAACGGGCGCCCCTCCGGTGCCGCGGGCGCGCGGCCGGTAGCTTTCGCCGGTCCAACGCCGGGGCGGGCCGAATCGTTCCCGCCGGGCCGATCGCTCCCCCGGCGAGCCGATCGTTCCCAGGGCCGGCGGCGCCGCGGCCCCGCGAGAATTTCCGGGGCGCCTGTCACCGGACGGAGCGTAACGCCCGAATTAGCGCACCGGTCGCCGACCGGCCATCCGAAAAAATACACCCGTGCACGAAACGGCTCGGGCGAGAAAAACGCCCGCGCCACCGCCTCCGCACACTCTTCCAGTCGAAAAAGTCTCTGCCGCAATCGGTATACCGCGCTCAGCCGTGCTCGGCGTGCCGAATTCCGGCGACGAACAGCGCGCCGCAGAGCACGGTGAACGCCGCGGTGTGCAGAACGGCGCGCAGCACATTCCAACGCACCCACGGGGATTCGTATTCGACGCGCAGCGCGGCCGTATCGGGGATCGAGTTCACGTCGCCCGCCGCGTCCAGCATGTTGTTCAGCGGAACGTTCAGCGCGATCGTGACCGCGAATGCGAACACGTTGAGCGCCAATCCTATTGCGATCCAGAGCAGCACCGCGCGGTTCTCCGGCGCGAGGTGCAGCACCGCGGCGAGCCCGGTGAATCCGATGGTCCCGAGGAACGCGATCAGGAACCACGGATTGATGATGACGACGTTGATCCGCTGCATGACGTCGAGCACCACACGGTCGTCGGTCTGCCGCAGCGCCGGCATCACCGAGATCGCGTAGGCGTAGAACAGCCCGGCGGTCAGCCCGGTGCCGACCACCGCCGCGATCAGGGTGGCGATCCGAATGCCGTTCATGTGACTTCTCCTGCCGGTCGGTGGAACTTCCGGCTTCGAGTCAACCGCCGCGCTGGCCCGCACTCCATACGCCGGAAGCTCGGGCACCTACCGGATCGTCTACAGGTCCCGATCGGAGATGAGCCCGCTCTGCATGGCGAGCCCGGCCAGCCGCACCCGCTTCTGGTTCTGCGGCAGATCCTCCACCCCGAACTTGGCGAAGAGCGCCCGCAGGTGGGTCTTGATCGCGTCGACGCTGAGGAAGAGCTCCTCGGCGATCTGCTGGTTGGAGGCCGGGGTGGCGAACCCGGTGCCGTTCTTGTAGGGCCTGCACAGCGCGACCAGCACCGACCGCTGGGTATCGGTGAGCGAGCGCAGCGTGGGGATGGCGGCGGTGGAGGTGCGGGTCGCGTCGTCGACGCCGCCGGTGAAGTCGTGGAAGGAGAGCAGCGAGGTGCCCATCCGGATCCGGTCGCCCGCCATCAGCCTGCGCCGCCCGACCAGCCGCTCACCGTTGACGAAGGTGCCGTTGCGGGAGAGCCCGTCGTCCACGATGGTCCACTGCGAGCCCAGGTACTCGACCGCCGCGTGCAGCCGCGACACCTCGGCGTCCCAGTTGAGCACCACGTCGGCCTGCGGGGCCCGCCCGATGGTGATCCGCTGGTTCTCCGGCGCGAGCTCCAGCTCGTGCTGGCGCCCGGTGTCGTCGGTGAAACGCAGGAAGGAGCCGCCCGTTCCGGTCACCGCGCCCGATACCTCATCTCTCCCCGTACCGCCGATGACGGTCACCCAACGGCTCTCATGGTGCCGTCTCCGAGGTGCCCTGAGCAAGGCGAAGGGCCGGACAGCCGACGAGCCGCTGCCGGAGTGTCGCACGATTCACCCTGGCAGCGGCTCGTCGCCGGTGGTGCTCAGGCCTTGGCGGCCTTGTTGTAGGCGTCCGTGATGTCGGCCGAGATGCGGCCGCGAGCGGAAACCTTGTGACCGTTCCGGCGCGCCCACTCGCGAATTGCCGCGCTTTGTTCCCGATCGATCGGAACGCGGTTCTTCGGCGCGGCGGTGGCGCCCGTGGCGGCCGCCTTCACCCGGCGCCGCCCGCTCACCCGGCGCGCACTCGAAACCCACTCCTCCAGCCCATCGCGCAGCTTCGCCGCATTCGTGGTGGACAGATCGATCTCGTACGAGACCCCATCGATTGCGAACTCGATGGTCTCGTCCGCGATGGACTCGCCATCGACATCATCGATCAGGCTTACAGTGACCTTCTTTGCCATGAGATGAACGTCCCTTCGAAATCGTGCGACCCTGCTGCCAGGCCGAATACCCGAGGCAAGAATACCTCGAATTCACAGAATTCCAAGACGGCAACCTACATGCAAACGAACGGCTCAGCGGGTGACCGGTCGCACAATTGGGAAGAGTATCGTTTCCCGGATTCCGAGTCCGGTGAGCGCCATCAACAACCGGTCGATTCCCATCCCCGTTCCGGTCGTCGGCGGCATGCCGTGTTCCATCGCGGCGAGGAAGTCCTCGTCCAGAACCATGGCCTCGTCGTCGCCCGCAGCGGCCAGCCGCGCCTGATCCACGAACCGTTCCCGCTGGATCACCGGATCCACCAACTCCGAATATCCGGTAGCCAGCTCGAAGCCGCGGACATACAGATCCCACTTCTCGGTGACGCCCGCGCGGGTCCGGTGCTGCCGGGTGAGCGGTGATGTCTCCACCGGGAAGTCGCGCACGAAAGTCGGGGCGTAGAGCTTGTCGCCATAGGTGTGTTCCCACAGTTCCTCGACGAGTTTGCCGTGGCCATAGCCCTTGCCCTGCGGTATTTCCAGCCCGACCCGCTCGGCATGGCCGATCAATTCCGCCACCGTGGTTTCCGGCGTGATCTCGGCGCCGAGCGCCTCGGAGACCGAGGGATACATCTCGACCGTGGTCCACTCCCCGGACAGGTCGTATTCGGTGCCGTCGGCCAGGATCACCCGCTGTGTGCCGAGCGCCTCCTGCGCCACTTCCTGCACCAATTCCCGGATCATCCGGGCCGACTCGTCGTAGGTGGCGTATGCCTCGTAGGTTTCCAGCATCGCGAACTCCGGCGAATGCGTGGAGTCGGCGCCCTCGTTGCGGAAGTTGCGGTTGATCTCGAAGACCTTCTCCAAGCCGCCGACCACGCAGCGCTTGAGGAACAATTCCGGCGCGATGCGCAGGTAGAGGTCCATATCGAGGGCATTCGAGTGGGTCACGAAGGGGCGCGCGGCGGCGCCGCCGTGCAGCGTCTGCAGCATCGGCGTCTCGACCTCGAGGAAGCCCCTGCGCTCCAGCGCGGAGCGCAGCGCGCGCACCACGGCCACCCGGGTGCGGGCATTGCGCCGCGCCTCGGGGCGCACCACGAGATCCACGTAGCGCTGCCGCACCCTGGATTCCTCGCTCAGCTCCTTGTGCGCCACCGGGAGAGGGCGCAGCGCCTTGGCCGATATCGACCAGGAATCGGCCATGATGCTCAATTCGCCGGTGCGCGAGGAGATCACCTCGCCGTGCACGTAGACGAAATCGCCGAGATCCACGTCGGCCTTCCAGGCGGCGAGCGAATCCGCGCCGACGCCGTTCAGGCTGATCATCGCCTGCAGTTTGGTGCCGTCGCCCTCCTGCAGCTGCGCGAAGCAGAGTTTGCCGGTATTTCGCACGAAGATGACGCGCCCGGCGACCCCGGCGTGCAGCCCGGTCGCGGTATCGGCCGCGAGCTCGGGGTAGGCGGCCCTGATCTCGGCCAGCGTGTGGGTGCGCGGCACGATCACCGGGTAGGGCTCGCGCCCCTCCGCGAGCAGCCGCTCCCGCTTCTCGCGGCGAATACGCATCTGCTCGGGTACGTCGGGATCGAGGGATCCCGCTGCCGATGACCTGTTCGCGGTGCTCACAAGCCCCAACCCTAGCCGGGGCGAGAGGACTCCGATAAATCAGAGCGTCGCCAGCGAGGCGACCTCCCTGGCGAAGTGCGGCACCCGGATCCCGGCGTGCAGCAGCCCCGCCGCCTCCAGCCCGCGGTACCCGCCCGCGAGGTCGGTGGCATTGTGCAGCCCGAGCTCCTGCAGCGCGGCCGCGGCCAGGCTGGAGGTGTACCCCTCGGAGCAGACGATGACCCACTCCACGTCGTGGTCGGCGGCGAGCGCGATCCGGGCGGAGCTGCTCGGGTCGAGCCGCCACTCCAGCACATTGCGCTCGATCACCAGCGCGCCGGGCAGCGCGCCCTCCCGTGCCCGCTGGGCCTGCGGGCGGATGTCGACCGGGACGGCGCCGCGCTCCAGCGCGGCCGGGTACTCGTGCGTCTGCAGCCTGCGCAGCCGGGCGCGGGCGTTCTGCAGCATCTGATCGATGGTCAGCGTGGCCATCACATATCACCTTCGGGCTGGTCGGTGAGGACGGTACGGGTGCGGCGCAGCGTGCCGTGGCCGGTCACCTCGTAGTAGGACATGGCGGTGAGCGGCGGCGAGTAGGCGTGCACGCTCAGCGTCGGTTCGGTGGCGGGGTCGGCGACCGGGGAGTCCGGCGCCCGCATGACGTCGTGCACCCAGCCGATCGGGAACGAGCCCTGGTCGCCCGCCTCCAGCGTGCGGTGCCTGAGTTCGCTTCCGTTCCAGCGGTATTCGGCGAGCGCGCCGCTGAGCACGGTGAGCGCGCCGAGCGAGCCGGCGTGGTCGTGCAGCTCGGTGGACTTGCCCGGCGTCCAGCTGATCAGCCAGACGTCGACCTCGTCGTCGGAGCTGAGCCTGCTGGCCCAGCGCTCCTCGACCGGCCACTGCCCGCCGTGCGGGAGCAGGTGGTCGTACCGGCCTGCCAGCACGTCCTCGGCGCCCTCGTCGGTGAGGCGCAGCAGGTCGGCGGGGCGCAAGCGGGTGGGAAGGGCGGGCGCCGTCGAGCGGTCGACCGGCGGCAGCGAGGACTTGGTATCACGGGCCGCGGTGTAGGAACGCGGCAGGGAGAGAACGGAAGAACGCACGAGCGGATCTCCAGGAGTCGGCAACGGTCGAGGGCGCGATGCCTCGAACGGTCGAGGCGGCTAGCCTCGACAACACTCCTGGGGACGCGTGCCGTTGATCACGGCGGTTAGCTTAGCAGCGCCGCGGGGGCGGCACCAGCGGCTGTGCGCTCGGCCACGTCAGCCCCGCTTCCGCTGCTGATTGCGCTCGTAGACGAGCCGCAGCCCGGTCAGCGTGAGGTGGGGCTCGTAGTGGTCGATGGTCTCCGACTCGGGCACGATGAGCGGCGCGACGGCGCCGGTGGCGACCACCGTGACATCGTTGCCCGCGAAGGCGTCGACCTCGTCCCGCACCCGGTCGATCAACCCGTCCACCAGCCCGGCGAAGCCGAAGACGGCGCCGGACTGGATGGCCTCGACGGTGTTCTTGCCGACCACGCCGCGCGGCCGGGCCAGCTCGACCCGGCGCAGCGCGGCCCGCTCGATCAGCGCCTCGCTCGCGATCTCCACACCCGGCGCGAGCACGCCGCCGAGGAACTCGCCCTTCGCCGAGACCAGGTCCACGGTGGTCGCGGTGCCGAAGTCGACCACGATGGCCGCGCCCTGGTACCGGTGGTAGGCGGCGAGCGCGTTCACGATCCGGTCCGCGCCGATCTCCTTGGGGTTGTCCACCAGCAGCGGGATGCCGGTGCGCACCCCCGGCTCGACCACCACGTGCGCGACGTGGTCGTAGTACCGCTCCAGCATGGTGCGCAGCTCGCGCAGCACCGGCGGCACGGTGGCCAGCGCGACCACCCCGATCACCTCGTCCAGCCGCCCGCCGACCAGCCCGCGCAGGTACATGGCGAACTCGTCGGCGGTCATCAGCGGGTCGGTGCGCATCCGCCACTGCCGGACCAGGCTCGCGTGCCCGCCGCTGCCGGAGAACAGCCCGATCTCCGTGCTCGTGGTGCGGACGTCGACGGCGAGCAGCATGTCAGGCGGTCGTCAGCGTGCGCGGGGTGAGCAGCCCCGACCCCGCCGGCGCGTGCGCCGGGTCGGAGCCGAGCTCGATGGCCCGGTTCCGATCGTCCACGAAGACCACCCGCGGGGTGTACGCCCGCACCTCGGCCTCGTCCATCATCCCGTAGGCGATGAGGATCACCAGGTCGCCCGGGTGCACGAGGTGGGCGGCGGCGCCGTTGATGCCGATCACGCCGGAGCCGCGCTCGCCGGCGATGACGTAGGTCTCCAGCCGGGCGCCGTTGTCGATGTCGACGATGCAGACCTGCTCGCCCTCCAGCAGGTCGGCGGCGTCGAGCAGGTCTTGGTCGACGGTGACCGAGCCGACGTAGTGCAGGTCGGCGTGGGTCACCGTGGCCCGGTGGATCTTGGACTTCATCATGGTGCGCAACATCGCGTCGTCGCCTCTCTCTACTGCGCGGACGCCGTGGCCGCGGGGGTGGTTGGGTGGCCGTCGATCGGGGCGCCGAGCGTGACGGCGACATTGTCGATGAGGCGGGTGGCGCCGACCTTGGCGGCGACCAGTAGCCGGGCCCGCCCGGACTCCGGGGCCGGGCCGAGCGCGGCGGAGCGCAGCTCCAGGTAGTGCGGCTCGATGCCGGGTTCGGCGTCGAGCACCTGCCGCGCGGCGGCGAGCACCGCGGCGGCGCCGAGCCCGCCCGCGTGGCTGCCCGCGGCCAGCGCCGCGGAGAGCGCGAGCGCGGCGGCGCGCTGCTCGGGGTCGAGGTAGCGGTTGCGCGAGGAGAGCGCGAGGCCGTCCGGCTCGCGCACCGTCGGTACCGCCACGACGGTGGTGTCGAAGTTCAGGTCGCGCACCATCTCCCTGATCAGGGTGAGCTGCTGGTAGTCCTTCTCGCCGAAGAAGGCTTCGGTGGGCCGTGCGATCTGCAGCAGCTTGGCGACCACGGTGAGCATGCCCGCGAAGTGCGTCGGACGGCTGGCGCCCTCCAGCTCGGCGCCGACTGGACCCGGGTGCACGGTGGTGCGCGGGCCGTCCGGGTACATCTGCGCGACCGATGGCGCGAAGACCAGCTCGACGCCCTCGCCGCGGAGCAGCTCCACGTCGGCGTCCAGGGTGCGGGGGTAGCGGTCGAGATCCTCGTTCGCGCCGAACTGCAGCGGGTTGACGAAGATCGAGACGATCACCACCTGATTGGTGCGCTTGGCCCGGCGCACCAGCTCGAGGTGGCCCTCGTGCAGCGCGCCCATGGTGGGAACCAGCGCGACGGTGCGGCCGACGGCGCGCAGCGCCCGCGCCACCGACCCGAGCACCGCGGGGTCGTGGTGCACGGTGAGCTGGCCTGCCTTGAAGGTTCCGCGCAGCTTGGGGTCCATCAACGAGGTCCTTCCAGCAGTTCGAGCAGGGCGGGGGCGGAGCGGGCGCGCTGCGCGGTGCGCAGCGAGAGCGCCCGGTAGCCGTCGGCGATCCGCGGGTCGGCCGCCGACAGCGCGGCCAGGTGCGCGGCGACGGCGGCGGTGTCGCCGCGGGCGACCGGGCCGGTGAGCGCCGACTGGCCGCGGCGCAGCGCATTGTCCAGCGCGGCCGAGGCGAGCGGGGCGAGCAGCCGCTCGGCCAGCCCGCCCGGCTGCTCGTCGACGGCCTGCTGGCCGAGCAGCCCGGGCCCGGCGAGCGCGGCGCGCAGCGCGTCGACGGCGTCCAGGATCACGGTCACCAGGTGGTTGCTGCCGTGCGCCAGCGCGGCGTGGTAGAGGGCGCGGTGCTCCTCGGGCACCCGCACCGGCTCGCCGTCCATCTCGATCACCAGCGACTGCGCGATGGCGTAGCCGACCTCGTCGGCGGCGGTGATCCCGAAGCAGGCGTTGCCCAGCCGGGCCAGGTCCTCGTCGTGGCCGGTGAAGGTCATGGCGGGGTGGATGGCGAGCGGCAGCGCGCCCTGCGCGGTGAGCGGGGCGAGCACGGCGATTCCGTTCGCCCCCGAGGTATGCGCGACGATGGTGCCCGGCCGTAGCACGCCCGCTGTCGCCAGCCCGGCCACCAGGCCGGGCAGCTCGGCGTCGGGCACGGCGAGCAGCAGCAGCTCACTGCGGGCCGCGACCTGCTGCGCGGGCAGGATCTCGGAGTCGGGCAACCGGGTGGTCGCGCGCTGGATGGAGGCGCCGGAGATGGCGGCGACGCCGAACACCACGTGCCCGGCGCGCTCGAGCGCCGCGCCGAGCGCCGAACCGACGCGTCCCGCCGAGACGATTCCCACCGTCAGGCGTGCGGGCGCGGGGTCGAGGCCGGGCGTGGCAGCAGAATCCACGCTTCTCGAGGTCAACACTGTCCTCTCGATGTCGTTCCAGTCCCGCTTGGCGGGTACCGGACGGTACGACACGAGGATATAGAGCGACGCCGAGCCGACGCCACGGGGCGCGAGGGTGATCTACGCCGCAGCGGCTCAGCTGCCGCGCTTCTGCTCCGACTGCAGGTTGGCCATGATCTCGGCGACCGAGAGCCGCCGGGTGGACGGATCCTCCTCGGTATCGGCCCTGCGGCGGCGCCGCGCGCTCGGGGTGCCGATCGCGCCGCCCGCGCCCCTGCCCGGGGTCGCGGCCGGATCCGCCGGGTCGGCGGGCGGGGTGCTCGGCAGGCCGTAGGTGGAGGTGACCGCGGCGTCGGGGGTGGCAGACGAGCCGGAGACCGACGAGGTCGGGGTGCCGACCGAGGCGCGGGCCGGGTTCACCACCGGGCCGGTGGTGGCGCCTGCGGCCGGGTCGGGGGGCACGGTGAGCCGCGGCTCCGCCGGGTGGTCCGCGGTCGGCCACGACCCCGCGGTCTTGCCTGTCGACGCCTGCGCGCCCGGCTTGCTCGCGGCCGGGCGCGCGCCCGCCGCCTTGCTCGCGGGCGCGGCGGCGGCCGGCTTGCTGAGCCGCGGCGGGACCGCGCGCTGCGGGCCGGTGTCGGCGTCGTCGTCCGGCCCGGGGGCCCGGCGGCCGGGGTGCTCGGCACCGCCCTGCGGCTCCTTGACCTCCCACGGCCACTTGGGCTGCTCCGCGCCCCGCCCCGGCGGCGACCAGACGGTGGAGCCGTGCGGCGGGTCGGCGGGCGCCTCGCTGAAGGCGCCCGACCAGCCGGGGGCGCGGTCCAGGTCCTCCTCCGGGACGGTCGCCGTCTCGGCGGTGACCGGCTCGTCGTAGGGGGTGGCGAAGCTCGGTGGCGCCGGGTGCCCCGGCTCGAAGACCGGGGTCGGCCATTCGGCATTCGACGAGCTACCGTTCGCCGCCGCGGCGGCGCGGCCAGGGAGTTCGTGCACCCGGGTGGCGTCGGCGTGCAGCGCGGGCCGTTGCCCCGGCAGATCGCCGTCGAAGAGCCGCTGCAGATTGGCGCGCAGTACGGCCAGCTCGCCGCGCAGCGCCGCCAGTTCGGCGGCGTCCGCCCCGACCTCGTGGCGGACCCGCGACTCGACGCCGAGCTCGTACTCGCGCCGGGCCGACACCTCGCGCTCCAGCTGCAGTTCGTAGACGGTCTGCAGATCACGGACCTTGGCCCGGTCGACCGCCGATTCCTTGCGATAACGCGTGGCAGCGAGCGCGCCGATGGCCGCCGCCCAGAGCGCGGCCACCAGCCCGACCCGGACGAACTGCAGACTGTTGCTGAAGACCAGGAAAATACTGGCAACCAGCCCGAGCAGGACCAGGGTGCCGACGAAGAACTTTCCCGCATCATCCCGCCGTCGACGGGAAGCGCTGCTACGGGAGGGTGGAACCATGCCCGCAAGGGTAGCCGGGTTGCTCCGCACCGAACACCGCCGCGCTGATTATTTCCATTCGAAAGATTTGCTAAGTAGTAGCCGCATCGTCGGTCGGGTCGTCGGGGGCGCGGCAGCAATACTCGAGCCACAGTGCCGCCGCGAGCAGGCAGAGCCCGGCGATCAGCCCGACCACCGCGCTCGGCGCATCCGCCGCGGCGGCGTCGAGGGTGCCGCTGCGCGGGAAGACCCAGAGCAGGAAACCCAGCCAGATGCCGGACACCAGCGCGCCGACCTGGATCGACGCCTTGGCCAGCGCCACCGCCCGCGCCGCGGTGATCGGGTGCAGCCTGCGCGGCCCGGTGCCGATCCGGTCGTCCTGCACGCGCTGCCTGATCACGAAGGCCAGCGCGACCTCGATCGCGGCCACCGGGTACAGCGACGCACCCGCGAACACCGAGATCGGCGGAAATCGCCCGTAGGCCACCCTGGTGACGATCCAGGTGGCGATGGCGGCGGTCAGCACGGTGACCACCAGGTCGAAGACCCTGGCGGGTTTCAGCTTCACCGCAGCCCCGCCGCCCCGATGTCGTCGCCGGTGCGGTGCACGCCGTCCCGCTCGGCGGGGTCGAGCGCGGCCAGCCAGTCGCGCACCGGCCGGGTCGCCCCGGCGGCGGTGAGCACCGCGTCGGGCTCGACATCGAGCCAGGGCGCGAGCACGAAGGCGCGGCGGTGCGCCCGCGGGTGCGGCAGCGTGAGCCAGGGGTCGGCGCTGCGCACCGGCCCCGCCTCGGTGCCGCACCACACCACGTCGACGTCGAGGGTGCGCGGGCCCCAGTGCACCTCGCGCACCCGGCCCGCGGCGTCCTCCAGCGCGGCGCCGTGCCGCAGCCAGTCGGCGGGCTCGTAGGCCGGGTCGTCGGCGAGCAGCACGGCGTTCAGGAAGTCGTCCTGCTCGACCCCGCCCCACGGCGCGGTGCGGTACACCGGGGAGACTGCGGCGACCCGCGGCCCGAACCCGGCGACCACCGCGCGCAGCCGGGCGAGCCGGTCGCCCAGATTGGAGCCGATGGAGAGCACCGCGCGGCTCATCCGCGCTCCCGGCGGGTGACCACCCTGACGTCGGCGAAGGTGTGCGGGATCGGCGCGGAGGGCTTGTGCAGCACCACCTCGGCGGCGTGCACCCTCGGGTCGGTCATGATGTCGTCGGCGATCTCGGTGACCACCGTCTCGATGAGGTTGCGGGGCTGGCCCTGCACGATCGCCACCGCGCGCCCGGCCAGCGCGCCGTAGTCGACGGTGGCGGCCAGGTCGTCGCTGGCGGCGGCGGCGCTGAAATCGAGCCAGAGCGTCAGGTCGACGAGGAACTCCTGGCCGTCCCTGCGCTCGTGCTCGAAGACGCCGTGCCTGCCGAAGGCGGTGAGGCCGCGCAGCTCGATGCGGGAGAGGTCGGCTCGGGTCATTCAGCGCACTCCAGGGGTGAGGGGCCGGGCGGCGCGCTGCCAGGCATCGACGACGGCGATGGCATCGGCCGAGCTGCGCACGTCGTGCACCCGGACGCCCCAGGCGCCGTGCAGCGCGGCCAGCGCGGAGATGGTGGCGGTGGCTGACTCCCTGCCGTCCGGCGGCCGCGGCCCGGCCGCGTCGCCGAGCAGCGTGCCGAGGAAGCGCTTGCGCGAGGCGCCGACCAGCACCGGGAAGCCGTGCCGGACCAGCTGCGGGAGCGCGGCGAGCAGCGCCCAGTTGTGCTCGGCGTTCTTGGCGAAGCCGAGCCCGGGGTCGAGCACGATCCGGTCGGCCCGAACCCCGGCAGCCAGCGCGAGCTCGACCTGGGCGGTGAGCTCGGTCAGCACCTCGGCGACCACGTCGTCGTAGTGGTCGGCCGGGCCGGTGTGCCGGAAGCCGGTGCTGCCCCGCCAGTGCATGAGGACCCACGGCGCCCCCGCGGCCGCGACCACCCGGACCATGTCCGGGTCGGCGCGCCCGCCGGAGACGTCGTTGACCACGGTGACCCCGGCCGCGAGCGCCGCCTCCGCGACGCTCGCCCGCATGGTGTCGACGCTGACCGGGACCCCGGCCGCGACCAGCCCGCGGATCACCGGGACCACCCGCGCCGCCTCGGTCGCCGGGTCGACCCGGACCGCGCCGGGCCTGGTGGACTCGCCACCCACGTCCACCAGGTCGGCGCCTGCCTCGTAGAGCGCTATGCCGTGCGCGATGGCGTGCTCCGGGTCCAGGTAGCGGCCGCCGTCGGAGAAGGAGTCGCTGGTGACGTTGACGACGCCCATCACCAGGCAGGAGCGGCCCGCCCGGGAGCCGATACCGGCGAGCCCGGTCACCGTGTGCTCACTTCCGCAGGATCAGGTCCAGGGCCTCGGAACGGGAGGCGGGGTTGGACTGCAGCATGCCGCGCAGCGCCGAGGTGGTGGTGCTCGCGCCCGGCTTGCGGATGCCGCGCATGGCCATGCACAGGTGCTCCGCCTCGATCACCACGATGGCGCCGCGCGGGTCCAGCTTGCGCATGAGGGCGTCGGCGATCTGGCTGGTCAGCCGCTCCTGCACCTGCGGGCGCTTGGCGTAGAGATCGACCAGCCTGGCCAGCTTGGAGAGCCCGGTGACCCGGCCGTGCGGGCCGGGAATGTAGCCGACGTGCGCGACGCCGTGGAACGCCACCAGGTGGTGCTCACAGGTCGAGTACAGCGGGATGTCCCTGACCAGCACCATCTCTTGGTGCCCCTCGTCGAACGTCGTGTTCAGCACGGCGTCCGGATCCTCGTAGAGCCCGGCGAAGACCTCGCGGTAGGCCCGGGCCACCCGGGACGGGGTGTCGAGCAGCCCGGGCCGGTCGGGATTCTCGCCGACGGCGATCAGCAACTCGCGCACCGCGGCCTCGGCGCGTGGCTGGTCGAATGTGCTTCCGGTCGCCAGCGCGACAGCGTCGCGTGCGGGCGCGTCGATCCGTACGCCGTCCTCGTTCATCAGGTCGACGGCGCCGCCGTTCTGGCTGGCCGATTTCTCGTTGGCCGTCATCACGGACACCTCCAATCTCGGTGCGGGCGAAAGACCCGAACACCCCAGTGCCGAGCCTAATGCGCAGCGAATCAGCGGCGACCGTTCGGTCCGTCCCAGTCCGGGTTGTCCTGGTGACCCTCGTCACCGGGGTAGCGGCCCTGCTCACCGGGGTAGCCCTGGTCGTACCCCGGCTCCGAGCCGTAGCCGGGCTCGCCCTGGTAACCGCGGCCCTGCCCCTCCCGGTTCCACGGCCTGGCGCCGGGGCGCTGCTGCTCGCCGGGGCCGTACGGGTTGCCCTGGCGCGGGTCGTCCTCGCGCGGCGGCCAGCCGGGGGCCGACCAGCCGGCGGGGGCGCCGTAGTCGGGGCGGGAGCCGTGCGTTCCGGTGGCGCCGGCGCCCGGCCTGCCGTACCCCTGGCCCTGCGGCTGCCCCGGCGGGCGCCCGCCCTGGTACCCCTGCGGCCTGCCCTGGTACCCGGCGGCGCCGTTCGGCACCGCGGGTGCGCCGTTGGCACCGGCGTGCGCGCCGCTCGGCTGCCGCACGGGCAGCGCGGCGATCGGCTCGGGCGGCCACTTCTCGCCGCGCTCGGCGGCCAGCTCGCCCGGGGTCTTGACCGGCGGCTTGTCCGAGGGGACGCGCTCGCCGAAGTCGTTGAACGCGGTGATCCGCGGCCGCTTCTCCACCTGGGTGAAGATCTGCTCCAGATCCTTGCGGTGCAGCGTCTCCCGCTCCAGCAGCGCGGTGGCCAGATCGTCGAGCACGTCGCGGTACTCGTTCAGGATCGACCACGCCTCGGTGTGCGCGGCCTCGATCAGGTTGCGCACCTCCTCGTCGATGGCGCCCGCGACCTCGTGCGAGTAGTCCGACTGCACGCCCATCGAGCGGCCGAGGAACGGGTCGCCCTGCTCCTGGCCGTAGCGGACGGCGCCGAGCCTGGCGCTCATGCCGTACTCGGTGACCATCGCCCTGGCGATCTTGGTGGCCTGGTCGATATCGGAGGAGGCGCCGGTGGTCGGCTCGCGGAACACCAGCTCCTCGGCCGCGCGGCCACCCATCGCCATGACCAGCCTGGCGATCATCTCGGAGCGGGTCATCAGCCCCTTGTCGTCCTCGGGCACGGTCATGGCGTGGCCGCCGGTGCGGCCGCGGGCCAGGATGGTGACCTTGTAGACCGGCTCGATATCCGGCATCGCCCAGGCGGCGAGGGTGTGCCCGCCCTCGTGGTACGCGGTGATCTTCTTCTCGTGCTCGCTGATGATCCGGCTCTTCCGGCGCGGGCCGCCGATCACCCGATCCACCGACTCCTCCAGCGCCTCGCCGGTGATCACCGAGCCGTTCTCGCGCGCGGTGAGCAGCGCGGCCTCGTTGATCACATTGGCGAGGTCGGCGCCGGACATGCCGACGGTGCGCTTGGCCAGCCCGTCCAGGTCGGCCTCGGCCGCGATCGGCTTGCCCTGCGAGTGCACCCGCAGGATGGCGCGGCGCCCGGCCAGATCCGGGTTGCCCACCGGGATCTGCCGATCGAAGCGGCCGGGGCGGAGCAGCGCGGGATCCAAGATGTCGGGCCGGTTGGTGGCCGCGATCAGGATGATGCCGGTGCGGTCGCCGAAGCCGTCCATCTCGACCAGCAACTGGTTCAGGGTCTGCTCGCGCTCGTCGTGGCCGCCGCCGAGCCCGGCGCCGCGCTGGCGCCCGACCGCGTCGATCTCGTCCACGAAGATGATGCAGGGGCTGTTCTGCTTGGCCTGCTCGAACAGGTCGCGCACCCGGGAGGCGCCGACGCCGACGAACATCTCGACGAAGTCCGAGCCGGAGATGGTGAAGAACGGCACCCCGGCCTCGCCCGCGACGGCGCGCGCCAGCAGCGTCTTGCCGGTGCCGGGCGGGCCGTAGAGCAGCACGCCCTTCGGGATCTTGGCGCCGAGCGCCTGGTAGCGCACCGGGTTCTGCAGGAAGTCCTTGATCTCGTAGAGCTCCTCGACCGCCTCGTCCGCGCCCGCGACGTCGGCGAAGGTGGTCTTCGGCATGTCCTTGCTCAGCTGCTTGGCCTTGGACTTGCCGAAGCCCATCATCCCGCCGCGGCCGCCGCCCTGCATGCGCGCCATGACGAAGATGAAGAGGCCGAGCAGGATCACCATCGGCAGCACGAACAGCAGGATCTGGGTGAACCAGCTCTCCTGCTTGACCACCGTGTTGTACGGGGCACCGGACTGCCGCACCGCGTCGAAGATCTGCGCGGAGGTCTCGCTGCCGCCGGGGTACTTGGTGAGGATCCTGGACTCGCCGCCGGTCGCGTCGTTGCCGTTGTTCAGCTCGATCCGGAGCTGCTGCTCGCGGTCATCGATCTGCACGTTCTTGACGTTCGGCTTGTCCGCCAGCTGGCTGAGGGCCACCGAGGTGTCGACGCTCTTCCAGCCGCGGGTGTCGTTGCCGAACCAGCTGAACGCGTAGATGACCAGCAGAATGCCCGAGACTATGGCCAGGGTGCGGAACACTGTCTTGCGGTTCATAGAGCGTAGGCCGGGCGGCCAGTCCTTTCCGGTGTCTCCGGTTCGTGCCTAGCGATGCGGGTTCGGATGCGGATATGCCACGTTACCGCGTACGGTCTACTCGCATACATCGCACAGTTCGGCTGCCAGGTGCAGTCGACGTGGTAAACGGCCGGGGCGCCGCATTGGTTCCCGAGGAGCCCCGTCCGGCTTATTGCAAGTGGCAACAATCATGGCATGTCCGGCCTATGGTGAGCGACGACACAGCCGCGTCGGCCACGGGCCGGGCGGCGAATCGCGTGGCCAGCGAAGTACCCCGGGCGCGCGAGCGAACCGAACGAGCGCAGGGGGTATGGACATAGTCGAGTTACGGACGCCAACCGCGATCCTGCGGCACGGGCGCGGCCGGCTGGTGGTGTTGCGACCAGGAACCGAGGGTGAGGGCGAGGCAGTCCTCGACGTCCCGATCTCCGACCTGCTCAAGGCGCGGTTGAACCGGCGCGCGGACGATGCCGTCGTGATCGAGATCTACCTGCGCGACCCGGCGCCGCTGCTGGTCGGCGTACCGGCGGACCGCACCCCGCTCCCGGTATTGATCGCCGAGCACGACGTCCCGGCGGCCACCGAGATCGTCGCCCAGCTGAACACCCAGATCCTGGCCGCGCGCCGGGTCGAGATCGAGCAGCCGGACCTGACGCCGCCCGCCCCCACCTGGGGCCGCAACGGCCCGACGCGTGAAGATGTGGACGCGGCGACCCACCGGATGACGCCGCGGCGCGGCGCCGGGCAGGCTGTGGCGGCGTTGCAGCGCTACGTGACGCCGGACGAGTACCTGCTGGAGACGGCGGTGGTCGCGGCGCGGGTGCCGGACACCGGCCAGGGGCTGCTCGCGGCGACCACGACCAGGCTGCTCTTCATCGCGCTCGACCTGCGGGTCGCGCACGAGCTGCCGGTACCGGCGGTGCTCTGGGCGCGCACCGGCGCCGACCGGGAGAGCGACATGCGCACCGTGCTCTCGGTGCACGACGGCTTCCTGACCCTGGAGTTCGTCGCGGGCGAGCGGGCCGACCTGGAGCGGATGGCGCGCGCGGTGAACTTCGCGGTGCGGCTGGAGGCGGCGCACGGCGCCATCGCCCCGCCGGACCCCGGCGTCTCCACGCTCTACGCGGAGTGGGAGCTGCTGGTCGAGCGGCACTCGCTCGGGATGGTGGACGAGAGCCAGTTCCAGCGGTTCGGCCGCGGCATCCTGCGCTCCCTGCCCGATCGCTGCTGAGCCGAGCTACTCGGCGGCGGCGTCCTGCGGCTCCGGCTCAGGGCGGGGGTGCAGGGCGACCCGGCGCCACGGGCTGGTCGGGCGGGTCCAGAGCCGGAGCAGCTCCATTCGGCGGTCGACGCCGCCGTCCTTGAGCACGGCGAGATCCTCGCAGGCCTGCCAGTAGGTCCAGCCGGCCAGGTAGGCGTCGCCGAACTGGCGCCAGTTCCGGTACTTGCGCTGGGCCAGCGGCAGCGCGCGGGCCATGTAGCTCCAGGCGACGTCGGCCTCCAGGTAGCCGGCGGTGTAGGCCATCCTGGCCACCGCCGTCACCCTGGCCAGGTCCCAGGCGTGGATGCAGGTGGCGACCGGGCGGGCCAGATGCGAGGTGAAGCCGATCTTGATCGCTTGACACCAGATGTCGTAGTCGCGGACCAGCGCCTCCGGGTTCTCCATGCCGCGGAAGGCGGCGACCTGCCGGAGGAAAGCGCGGTGCCGGTCGGCGCGCTCGCCGAAGCGGTCCCGCTCGCCCGCGGTCAGCGCCGCGGTGACCAGCGGGTGCACCAGCGCGTAGAGCGGCGCGTGCATGCCCTTCAGCAGCTGCTCCATCGAGGCCTGCGCCTCGGTGCCGTCGGTGATGCCCCAGGCCCCGGTGAGGGTGTCGATGGCGAGCTCGCGGCGGTCGCCGAGCGGGTGCTCGCGCTCCGGGCCGAGCAGCAGCCCGTCGTGGAAGGCGTCCCAGCGCGCGGAGTAGAAGGCACCGAGCGCGAGCGCGCGCAGCCGGTCGTCGTCCAGGTGCGCCCCGGACCAGTGGTCCTCCTCGCGATTGTCCAGCTCCTCGTACGGAAAGGGTGTCGGAGTCGCTTTACCGCGGGAAGGCATACGCCGAGTCTAGGGGCTCCCCCACAGGTCACTGGTTCAGTTGCGCTTCTTGGCCTGACCTCGGGTGCGCCTGGGGGCTATCGTGCATCCATGTGTAGAAACATCACCGTCCTGCGTGGCCTGGAACCCGCCGCCACCGAGCAGGAGATCTATGCTGCCGCACTGCAGTACGTGCGCAAGGTCGGTGGTGTCTCCGGCCTGAGCAGCACCACCAAGCCCGCCGTCGACCGGGCCGTCGCCGCCATCGCCGCGGCGACCACCCAGCTGCTCGCCGAGCTGCCCGACCGCAGGGTGCCGCCGAGCACCGACCCGCCGCTGCGCCGGATCGCCGCGCGCGAGGCCGCGGAGAACAGCGCCGAGTAGCTCAGTCCAGCGCGCCGGGGCCGTAGGCGGCAACGCAGGTGAGCGCGACCTCCAGCGCCAGCCCGCGCTCCTCGACCTGATACCCGAGTAGCTCCTCGACCCGCTGGATCCGGTAGCGCACGGTGTTCTTGTGCACCCCGAGCTGCCGCGCGGTCGCCTCCGGGCTGCGCTGGTGCCGCAGGTAGGCGTGCAGCGTCTCGCGCAGCCGGGTGGTGGCGGCGTCCCGCCCGGCCAGGGCCCGCAGCTCGCGCCGCACCAGCCCGTGCATGGCCGCGCGGTCGACCCCGACCAGGTACGCGACCTCCACCGCGCGGTACTCCGTGACCGGCGCCCCCGAGCGCTCGGCCACCTGCCGCGCCGAGACCGCCTCCCGATGCCCGCGCCGGAACCCGGCGGCGCCGGGGGCGGGCACCCCGAACGCCACCCGCACCGGCTCCTCGACCTCCCCCGCCGCCGGCAGCAGCGGCTCCTCCGGCCCGGCCAGCCGCGCGGCCTGTGCCTCGTCCAGCCCGGCCCACGCCCACATCCCGCTGGCTCCGGAGGCGACGGTGAGCAGCCGGTTGCTACCGAGCGCGGCGCCGATCCGGTGCGCCACCCGGTCCAGCCCGCCGATCACGTCGCCCTCGCCGCCGAACGGCTCGTCGCTCCACAGCACGAAGGCGAGGTGCTGCTGGTTCAGCCGGTAGCCCAGCCGCACCGCGGCCTGCTCGGGGTCGACGTCGTCGCCTGCCAGCAGCGCACGCACCGTCTCGGCCCTGCGGTTCAGGGCGGCGCGCAGCACCTGCTCGCGCTCGGCCAGGTAGGTCTCGGTGAGCAGCTCGACCGAGGTGTTCACCCAGCGGGTGGCGCGCTCGAAGGTACGGACAAGCACGGTGCGCTCGATCTCCGGCGGCGTCTGCCGCTCCTCGAACGATTCGCGCAGGTAGTCGAGGACCGCCTCCAGCCCGACGTGGTAGGTACGGAGCAGCAGCCGCAGGTCGTAGCCGCGCTGCGCGATGGTGCGGGCCAGCGCGTGCACCTCCTCCGGCAGCGGGACGTCGAAGCTGTCGCTGGTCAGCCCGCCGAGCATGAGCCGGGCGTGTGCCCTGGTGCTCGCGGTGAGGTCGCGCCGGATGTCGTGGTCGCGCAGCTCGGGCACCCGGTCCACGATCACCGCGTCGAGCCGCTCGACCACCTGGTCCAGGGTCTGCGTGCGCATGGTCTCGAAGGCGTACTCGGCCAGCCAGTCCCTGATGATCTCGTCGCGCGTGCCGGAAGACATCCGCCGCTCCCTCTTTTGTGCCGCTGTAACAAACCGGCGCCGCTCCGTTGACGGATCGGGCCAAGAATGTCGCCCTCGATTGTGTCATCCTCATAGGCCGGTGAGCTGATTCACAGCGTTTCCGCGGTACACAACGAGGTGGGAGTACAGCCGTGACCAATACCGAGGCCGAGACACCGGCGATCGAGGTCCGCAATCCGGGCACCGGCGACCTGGTCGGCACCGTGCCGGACCAGACCGCCGACGAGGTGGCCGCGGCCGTCAGGGAGCTGCGGCTCTTCCAGCCCGAGTGGGAGGCCATCGGCGCCGACGGGCGCAAGGAATGGCTGATGAAGCTGCAGGACTGGATCATCGACAACACCGAGCAGCTGGCCGACGTGTTGCAGTCGGAGACGAGCAAGCCGCGCGCCGACGCCCTCATCGACCCGGCCTTCGCCACCGACCTGATCGGCTTCTACGCGCGCCGCGCCGGCAAGTTCCTCGCCGACGACCACCCGTCCCCGCACAGCCCGCTGGCCCGGGTCAAGCGGCTGACCACGGTGTACTCGCCGTACCCGGTGGTCGGCGTGATCACCCCGTGGAACTTCCCGCTGGCCATGCCCGCGCTCGACGTGATCCCGGCGCTGGCCGCGGGTGCCGCGGTGGTGCTCAAGCCCTCCGAGGTCACCCCGCTGTCGGCGCTGGAGCTGGCCCGCGGCTGGGCCGAGATCGGCGCCCCTCCGGTCTTCGCGGTGGTCACCGGCGGCGGCGCGACCGGCGCCGCGGTGGTCGACAACGCCGACTACATCCAGTTCACCGGCTCCACCGCGACCGGGAAGAAGATCGCCGCGGCCTGCGTCGAACGCTTGGTGCCGTACAGCCTGGAGCTGGGCGGCAAGGACCCGGCGATCGTGCTGGCCGACGCCGACCTCGAGCGCGCCGCGCACGGCGTCGCCTTCGGCGGCATGTTCAACTCCGGGCAGGTCTGCATCTCGGTGGAGCGGGTCTACGTCGAGGCGCCGGTGTACGACGAGTTCGTCGCCAAGCTCACCGACGCGGTCGCGAACCTGCGGCAGGGGCTGGACGGCAGGGAGTCGAAGCACGACGTCGGCGGGCTGGCGAACGAGGCGCAGGTAGCCATCGTGCAGCGGCACATCGAGGAGGCGGTCGCCGCGGGCGCGACGGTCGCCACCGGCGGCAGGCGCACCGGCCAGGGCACGCTCTTCCAGCCGACGGTGCTGCTCGACGTCGACCACTCCATGTCCTGCATCCGCGAGGAGACCTTCGGCCCGACGCTGCCGGTGGTCAAGGTGGCCGACGAGGCGGAGGCGGTCCGGCTGGCCAACGACTCGCAGTACGGCCTCTCCGCCTCGGTCTGGACCGGCGACAAGGCCCGCGGCGAGCGGGTGGCCAGGCAGCTGAACGCGGGCGCGGTGAACATCAACGACGTCTTCGCCAACCTCTTCAACTTCGCGCTGCCGATGGGCGGCTGGAACCAGTCCGGCATCGGCGCGCGCTGGGGCGGCGCGGCAGGCGTGCGGAAGTACTGCAGGCAGAAGGCGATCACCACCCCGCTGCTGCCCACCACCCAGAAGGAACTGACCTGGTTCCCGTACCAGATGCCGAAGCTCATGGTCGCGCTCGGCGCCATGCGGGCGGCGGGCGCGCGCGGCAGGCGCCGCTTCGACCTGTCCACCGTGCGCAAGATCCAAGGAGGAGACAAGTGGGCACCGCCGTCCGCGGCAAGGTCGTCGTGATCACCGGCGGGGCGCGCGGCATCGGCCTCGCGACCGCCCGCACGCTGCGCGAGCAGGGGGCCAGGATCGCGATCGGCGATATCGACGAGACCACGGTCAAGCAGTCCGGCACCGACCACGACTTCGAGGTCTACGGCAAGCTCGACGTCACCGACGCGGAGTCGTTCACCCGCTTCCTGGACGAGGTGGAGCGCGAACTCGGCCCGATCGACGTGCGGATCAACAATGCCGGGATCATGCCCACCGGCCGGCTCGTGGACGAGCCGGACGCGCTCACCCGGCGCATCCTCGACATCAATGTCTACGGCGTGATCCTGGGCTCCAAGCTGGCGGCGGCCAGGATGCTGCCGCGCGGCAGCGGCCACGTCATCAATATCGCCTCGCTGGCCGGCGAATCGCACATCCCCGGGCTCGCCACCTACAACGCCAGCAAGCACGCGGTGCTCGGCTTCACCGACACGCTGCGCGAGGAGTACCGGGGCACCGGGCTGCACTTCTCCTCGGTACTGCCGACGCTCACCAACACCGAGCTCGGCTCCGGGGTCAGCACGCCGAAGATCATGCCGCCCGCCGAGCCGGAGGACATCGCGGCGGCCATCGCCGCGCTGATCGTCAAGCCGAGGTCCAAGGTGCGGATCACGGCGGTGGCGGGGGCGATCTCCCGGATCGTCAATTTCCTGCCGGAGTCGGTCGGCGATGCCATCGCCCGCTCGCTCGGCGCCTCGCACACCTTCCTCGAGGATGTGGACAGCGACCGCCGTAAGGCATACGAGGATCGCGCCCGCAGCGTGTAGCGCCTGCCCGGCGGCCTTGACACGGGCCACGCAGCACTCTGTGATATATATCACAGAGTGCTGCGCCACTCCGGCTGAGGCATCACATCATCGGACGTCACTGCCCGATCGCCCGATTCGCGCGCCGGTCGCGGCCTTGCACGAGCGACACTGCCGGTTTTCACATTCCGCCTGGTCACACCGGTGCGCGATCGAGCCGAGTTGGACGGAAGTCCGAATGCCCGCAATTCGCTCGGCTCGGCATGCGAGAGACCGATCCACGCCATATGCTGTAACTAACAAACCTGACGACTGTTTTTCTGCGCCAGTTCAGACTTCGAGGCTCGATTAGGCTGGAAATCGGACAGCGATTCTGATAGCAAAGAGCTATGGACCCGCACTTGCGCGATCTGCGGTATTTCGTCGCCGTCGCTGAGGAATTGCATTTCACGAACGCCGCTCAGCGGCTGCACATCGCACAGCCCACGCTGTCGCGGCAGATCCGTCAGCTGGAACGCCAGCTCGACGTGGTGCTCTTCGATCGCAATCAGCGCAGCGTCGCGCTGACCGTCGCGGGCAAGGAGCTGCTCGACGGCGCCCGCAAGATTCTCGAACTCTGGGAGAACACCAACGCCTCGCTGCAGGAGGCGGGTGAGGTGCTGCGGGTCGGGATCCAGTCGGCGCTCGGCCGCGGGCTGCTCAACGAGCTGGAGTCGGCGAGCGGGCACCGGCTCGCGCTGCACGCCGCCTCCTGGACCGACGGCTCCAGCGGGCTCGCGGGCAGGCAGGCCGATCTGGCGCTGGTCTGGCTCCCGCTCCCCGACCCGAACCGGTACCGCTGGCAGGTGCTGCGCAGCGAGCCGCGCTGGGTGCTGCTGCCGGAGACGCACCCGCTCGCCGATCGGGACCGGATCGAGTTCTCCGACATCGCCGACGAGATCTTCGTCGCGCTGCCCGCCGAGGCGGGCGCGGTGCGCGACTTCTGGGTCGGCAACGACGCCAGGCACGGCCGCCAGGCCAGGATCGGCGCCGAGGCGACCACCCCGGAGGACCGGCTGGAGGCGGTGAGCCTCGGCCTCGGGGTCTGCCTGCTCGCCGAGAACAATGTGCCGATGTACCGCTGGCCCGGGCTGGCGGCGCGGCCGGTGGCCGGGCTGCCGCCGTGCGAGCTCGCGGTGGCCTGGCGGGCCGACGACTCCCGCCCGACCATCCTGGAGTTCGCGGCGCGGGCCACCGAGGGTGGCTTCGCGGGACGGCCGGCGGCGCTGGCGGGGTGATCCGCGCGCGAGCGCGATAAGCTTTTCCCGGGCTCAATTCCCGCCCGGCGCCCGCCCCCGGGCGCGCGGGTAACCCCGGGCAGGGGCATCGGAGCAGGGCCATCCCAGCCGTGGCAGCCCACCGGGCAGCGCCACCGGAACAGAAGGCCGTCGAGACGTATGAGCGCCGATTCGCAACCGAACCCCGGGCTCGGGACGGGGCCGACGGGCGGTACCAACACCGACACCAGGGTCGCTGCCTTCGTCGCCGCCTGGGAGTCGGCGGTGCTCGCCGCCGCAGGCCCGCCGGTGCTCGCCGAGTACCTGCCGGACGCCGCCACCCTGCGCCGCGAAGCGCTGATCGATCTGATCCGCGTCGATCTGTGGGAGCGCTGGGTCGGGCGCAGCGCCGCCGAGCACACCCGCAAGCATCTGCGCGAATACTGCGGCGAGTTCGACGAGCTCGATCCGGCCGCGCTGCCCGCCGAGCTGATCTACGAGGAGTTCGTGATCCGCAGGCACAGCGGCGAACGGCTCGACCCGAACCAGTGCCTCAGCGAGCACCCGGCGCAGGCGAGCGCGCTGCGCGCGCTGCTCAATGCCGACGACCCGGACCAGAGCACCCGCAGGGCCGACCCGGACCCCGATCTGGACTCGGATGCCACCCGAGCGGTGAACCAGGAGACGGTGCTGCATCGTTATACCCCCGTGCCCCGAGGTGACCTGACCGGAACCGCGACCGCCCTCCCGAGCACGCCATCGACCGGCGTTTCCGACACGGGCCGCCTGGACATACTCGATCGCATCGAGGTCGGGCGGCGCATCGACGACTTCGACCTGCTCACCGGGCTCGGCAGCGGCGCCTTCGCGCGGGTCTTCCTGGCCCGCCAGCGGTCGCTGCAGCGGCTCGTCGCGGTGAAGATCTCCGCCGACCACGGCACCGAGCCGCAGACCCTGGCCCAGCTGGACCACGACTACATCGTCCGGGTCTTCGACCAGCGGCTGCTCGACACCGAGCCGGGCGATCGGGCGGTGCGGCGGCTGCGCCTGCTCTACATGCAGTTCCTGCCCGGCGGCACGCTGCTCGGGGTGCTGCGCTGGGTGCGCGCCACCCCGGAGGCCGACCGCACCGGGCAACTGCTGCTGGACGCGGTGGACGCGGCCATGGAGGAGAAGGGCGAGATCCGGCCGACCGACTCCAGCGTCAGGGCCGAGATCGCCGCGCTGAGCTGGCCGGAGACGGTGGCCTGGCTGGGCAGGCGGCTGGCCGAGGCGCTGGACTACGCCGCCGAGCACGGAGTGCTGCACCGCGACGTCAAACCGGCCAATGTGCTGCTCACCGCCGAGGCGGTGCCGAAGCTGGCCGACTTCAACATCAGCTTCAGCCGCAATGTGGAGGGCACGAGCCCGGTCGCCTACTTCGGCGGCTCGCTGGCCTACATGTCGCCGGAGCAGCTGGAGGCCTGCCACCCCGGCATGGACCGCACCGCCGCCGACCTAGACACCCGCAGCGACATCTACTCGCTCGGCGTGGTGCTGTGGGAGCTGCTCACCGGCGCCAAGCCGTTCGACGACAGCACCGCGGAGGCCGACGGCCACGGCGACGACACCACCTTCGAGGCCATGCTGGAGCGCCGCGTCCGCGGCCTGGAGCCCACCGCGCTGAACCGGGTGCCGCCCGGCACCCCGACCGCGCTGCTCCGCATCCTGCGCACCTGCCTCGACCCGGACCGGGACCGGCGCTGGTCCACCGGGGCCAACCTGGCCAAGCAGTTCGAGCTGTGCCTTGACCCGAGGGCGCGGGAGCTGGTCGACCCGGCACCGGAGAGCTGGCGGGTCCGGCTGCGGACCTGGATGATCCCGGTGCTGACGATCGCGGTCGGGGTGCCGAACGTGCTCGCCTCGCTCTACAACATCCACCACAACCAGAACCTGATCGTGGCGCGGCTCACCGAGGAGGCGCAGCGCACCTTCACCGCCGCCACCGGGACAGTGAACGCGGTCTTCTTCCCGCTCGGCTTCCTGCTACTGGTGTACCTGTCGCGGACCATCGTCTCGGTGCCACCGGGGCTGCGGCGCGGGCGCAGGTACGACGTGGCTACGCTCCGCCGGGCCAGGGACCAGACGCTCGCCTTCGGCGACCGCGCGGTGGTGATCCCCTTCACCATGTGGGTGATCGCCGGGATCACCTTCCCGTTCACGCTCTGGCTCGCCACCGGCGATATCGACGGCGGGGCGGTGGTGCACTTCCTCGCCTCACTGGTGGTGTGCGGCGCGATCGCCGTCTCGTACCCGTTCTTCCTCGCCAATTTCTACCTGGTGCGCTGCATCTACCCGATCTTCCTCCGGCACGGCGCGGTGGACGAGGGCGACGCGGTGCGGCTGCGCGGGCTGGCCCGGCGCAGCACCCGCTACCTGGCGGTGGCCGCCTCGGTGCCGCTGCTCGCGGTGGCCGGGGTGACCTTCCTACCACCGCAGGACATCCCCTCGGTGATCGTGGCCGTGCGGGTGCTCTGCGTCGGCGGCATCGTCGCCTTCATCGGCTCCTACGTGCTGTTCCGCGCGCTGGAGGCGGATCTGAAGGCGCTGGAGCGGGTGGTGGCCCCCACCGAACCGGACTAGTTGCCGCCGTAGACCTTCGAGTCGAGCAGGCCGATGTAGGGCAGGTCGCGGTAGCGCTCGGCGTAGTCGAGGCCGTAGCCGACGACGAAGTCGTTGGGGATGTCGAAGCCGACCATGGCGACGTCGACCTTGGTGCGCAGCGCGTCCGGCTTGCGCAGCAGCGTGACCACCTCGAGCGAGGCGGGGTTGCGGGTGGAGAGGTTGCGCTTGAGCCAGGAGAGCGTGAGGCCGGAGTCGATGATGTCCTCGACGATCAGCACGTTCCGGCCCGCGATGTCCTTGTCCAGATCCTTGAGGATGCGCACCACGCCGGAGGACGAGGTGGAGGAGCCGTAGGAGGAGACGGCCATGAACTCCATCTGGGTGGGGATCGGCAGCGCCTTCGCCAGGTCGGTCATGAAGAAGATCGCGCCCTTGAGCACGCCGACCAGCAGGAGGTCGCCCTCGGGGGCGCCGGCTGGGAACCGCTCGGCGATCCGCTCGGCCAGTTCCTTCGTCTTCGTGGCGATTTCTTCCTCGGTGATCAGCACCGAGGCGATGTCGTCCCCGTACACGTCCGTTGGTGTCCTTCCGTGTCGATCACGGACCATCCGCCCGGCCGCGGAGCCGCAGGGTCAGCCTGCCATGCTCCCTGGCGACCACCAACCGGCGGGCCGGGGTTCCGCCGCCGACCGCGACCGCTCCCTGCCCGCGCCAGCGCACGACCAGCGTCTCCACCGCGCGCAGGGTGGTGTCGCCGGGGGCGCGGGCGCCCGCTTCCAGGAGCCAGGAGCGGATCGCCCTGCGCCGGAGCGCCGCGGGCGCCGCTGCGAGCGGGGGCACCTCGAGGTCGGGGTGCGGGCCGGTGCCCGGGGTGCGGGCGGTGGTCAGCAACTCCGCGGCGAGGGCATCGAGGACGGCGGTGTCCTCGCGGAGCTGCGCCGCCGTGCGGGCGAGCGCCGCCGCGACGCCGCCGCCGAGGACGTCCTCCAGGAGCGGGAGCACCTCGTGGCGCAGCCGGACCCGGGTGAACTCGGGGGCGGAGTTGTGCGGGTCGACGTGCGGCCGCAGGTTCAGATCGGCACAGAGGCGCACGGTGTCGGTGCGGCGCACCGCGAGCAGCGGGCGGCCCCAGGGCGGGCTGTGCGGGGCCATGCCGCGCAGCGAGCGCGGGCCGGAGCCGCGGGCCAGGCCGAGGAGGACGGTTTCGGCCTGGTCGTCCAGGGTGTGGGCCAGGAGTACCTCGCGCCCGGCGCGGGCCCCGTCCAGGGCGGCGTAGCGCGCGGCGCGCGCGGCGGCCTCCATCCCGCCGGGGCCGGTCACCTCGACGGGCAGCACGGTGGCCGATGCGCACCCGAGCTCCAGCGCGGCCTGCGCCGCGGCTTCCGCGATCCGCCCCGACCCCGCCTGCAACTGGTGATCCACCACCAGCGCGTGCACCGCCCCCGCCTCGGCGACGGCCGCCGCGGTCAGCGCCAGCGAATCGGCGCCCCCCGAAAGCGCGACGGCCACCTCGGCATCCGGCGCCGAGTACGCCCTCAGCCAGTCGCGAACCGACCGTCGCAGGACCAGAGCGGCGTCGGTCTCCGGCAGCGGAGGCGGGGCGGTACGCTGCCCACGCGCGGCCCGGACGCTCGCGGGTGATGGGGGCGCGACGCGGCTCCGGTCCGGCGCACCGCCGCGTCCCGATTCGGATCCGGAGGCGCTGCCCGAGCCGGGAGCGCCCGGCTCACCACGGCCACCCGCGGGGCCGGATCGCAGGGCACCCGCGCCGGGGCCGCTCGGCGCACCGCCGCCGGCCGGGGTCCGGGCCGGAGCCCCGGAGACGCCCCTATCCGAGCACACGGGCGACCCAACGCCCCGGTTCCGCGATCTCGTCGGGCAGCGGCAGCGTGCTCTCGTCGGTCCAGACGGCATTGAAGCGGGCGGTGCCGACCGTGGCCACCACCTCGTCGACGAACTTCTTCCCGCGCACGTACTGCGCCAGCTTGGCGTCGACGCCGAGCAGCGCGCGCAGCACCCGCTGCACCGGGTTCACCGCGCGCTTGCGGCGCTTGTCGAAGGCGGCGCGGATCTGCTCCACGCTCGGCACCACGGCGGGGCCGACCGCGTCCATGACGTGGTCCGCGTGCCCCTCCAGCAGGGTGCCGAGGACGAGCAGCCGGTCCAGCGCCGCGCGCTGCTCGGGCGCCTGGGAGGCGCGCAGCAGCCCGATCACGCCCCGGTCGGCGGGGTCGTCCGACCCGGTGCCGCCGCGCCTGCGCCGCACCTCGGTGAGCAGCCTGCCGATGAGCTCCCCCGGCGGCTCGTCGGCGGCAGCGCCGAGCACCTCGACATTGCCGCGCATGTACTCGGCCAGCCACGGCGCCGAGGAGAACTGCACCCGGTGCGTCACCTCGTGCAGGCAGACCCAGAGCCGGAAGTCGCTCGGCGAGACCCGCAGCGCGCGCTCCACCGCCATGATGTTCGGCGCGACCAGCAGCAGCGTGCCGTCCTCGCCGGTGAAGGGGTCGTACTGGCCGAGGATGGCGGTGGAGAGCAGCGCGAGCATGGCTCCGGCCTGCACCCCGGCGGGTTTGCCCGTGAACCGGCCGCCGCCGGCCGCACCGTCCGGCCCGTCGGTGAGCTGGGCCATGGAGGCGGCGGCGGCCTCGATCCAGCCGGGCCGGTCCACGATCCGGGCCGAGGGCACCGGTCGGTCGTCGAGCAGCATGCTGACCTCGCGCACCGGCCCCTCGGCCCGCCGCGATGCCTCGGCCAGCTCGCTGACCACCTGCTGCGCCGAGTAGCGGGAGGTGCGCGGCCCGGCGGGCACCAGCGCGCCGCCGGTGCGGGCGGCGAGCCGCCAGTCCACACTCCCGGACAGCGGGGAACGCGGCTTCGCCTCGACCAGGCCGACGTCGGCCCCGTTGGATCCTTCGCTCATCTCACCCACCCGTCAGGAGCAGCCACAGTTGCGCAGTGTGCCTGCGATGGCGTCGAGTGCGGGCCGGCTCACCTCCGGTGGCCGGTCGTTCGACATCAGCGCGAACGTCAGCACGCGCCCATCGCGATCGAGCACATACCCGACCAACGCGCTGGCGACCGAGAGAGTTCCGGTCTTGGCCCTGACCCAGCCCGCGCCCACCGGATCGCCGCCGGTGTACCGGCTCGCCAGCGAGCCGGTGGCGCCGGCGACCGGCAGCGTGTCGAGCAGCGGCGCCAGCTTCGCCGCGAGCGCGCCGCTCTCCGGCTGCGCGCTCGTCCCCGCCGGTCGCACCACGGCGTCCCCGGTGGGCTCGGCGGCGGCGGTGAGCACGGCGGCGAGCGCGCGGGCGGGCGCCCGGTCGTCCACCGAGAGCCCGCTGGTGTCGTGCAGGGTCACCCCGGTGAGGTCGAACCCGGCCTCGGTGAGCACGGCGCGCACCGCGGTGGCCGCGCCGTCGAAGCTCTGCGGCAGCCCGCGCGCGGCGGCCACCTCCCGGCCCACCGTCTCGGCGAGCACATTGTCCGACCACACCATGAGCTGCCTGAGCCGGTCGCGCAGCGGCGCCGAGCGCACGCTCGCCAGCTCGGCCGCGCCCGGCGCGGCGGTGCCGAGTTCGACCTTCGCCGGGTCGATGCCGAGCTGGGTGGCGAGCTGCCGCCCCGCGTCCAGCGCCGGGGTGGTGCTGCGCGGCGCGTACTCGACCAGCGGGTCGAGCCTGCCGCCGTCGATCATCACCGGCTCCAGCGGCGCGATCGAGCCGCCGGGGATATCGGCCGGGTCCCAGCCCTTCGCCATGGTCGGCCCGGTGTAGACCGAGGTGTCGACCACGATGGTGTCGATGCCGCGGCCCCGCAGCCCGGCCGCCAGGTCGGCGAGCCTGGCCGCGCCGGGGTAGTAACCCTTGCCGTCCGGCCTTGCGGTGATCGTCGGGTCGCCCGCGGCGACGAGCACCGCCTCGTTCGGCGCGGCCCCGGCGACCACCCGCGTGGTGACCCGGCTGTCCGCGGGCAGCGCGAGCAGCGCGGCGGCGGTGGTCAGCACCTTGAGCGTGGAGGACGGGATCATCGGGGTGTCCGGGGTGCCGCTCCACAGCACCGCCCCGCTGTCCGCGTCGGTCACCTGGCCGGAGAAGGCGCCGAGGTCGGGGTTGGCGACCACCCCGGCGAGCGCCGCCCCGATGCCGCCGGCGCTGGGGGCGGCGGCGTTCGAGGGCGCCGGATCGATCTTCGGGTCCACCGTCACCGTGGCGGGCGGCGCCGCGACGGTCAGCCCGCCGTGCCGGAACTCCGGCGTCCACGGCTGCACGATGAGCGCCACCGACGCCACCATGGAGACCAGCACGACCAGCGCCAACCCCGCCCAGAGCCGGGTGCGGCGGCGGCGCCGCGCGGCCAGCTCGCCGGTGTTCCTGTTGTTCCCGCCCGTCACGTGTCCGCCGCTCCTCCTCCGGCCGCCCGCGCGGCCGCCTCCCGCACCCGAGTGCTCGACGCCCACACTATCCTCGTTGCGCAATCGTTCCTCAGTACAACCTGGCGCAGTCGGCAGACTCCGCACGACCGATGAAGGAGATGGCGTGGAGTTCGACGTCACCATCGAGATTCCCAAGGGTTCCCGGAACAAGTACGAGGTGGACCACGAGTCCGGCCGGGTCAAGCTGGACCGCTACCTCTACACCTCCATGGCGTACCCGGCGGACTACGGCTACATCGAGAACACCCTCGGTGAGGACGGTGACCCGCTGGACGCGCTGGTGCTGCTGCCCGAATCGGTCTTCCCCGGCGTGATCGTCGAGGCCCGCCCGGTGGCCATGTACCGGATGACCGACGAGGCCGGTGGCGACGACAAGATCCTCGCGGTGCCCGCGGGCGACCCGCGCTGGGAGCACATCCAGGACCTGCCGGACGTGCCGGAGTTCGAGCTGGCCGCGATCAAGCACTTCTTCGAGCGGTACAAGGATCTGGAGCCGGGCAAGTTCGTGAAGGGCTCGGAGTGGGTCGGCCGCGCCGAGGCCGAGGCCGAGGTGCAGGCCTCGCTGAAGCGGCTGCAGGACAGCGGCGGGCACTGACCGCACGCGCCGAAGGGCGGGAAGTCCGATGGATTCGGACTTCCCGCCCTTCGCATGCGGTGACCGGGCGGTGGAGGGGGATGCCCGCCGATCACCAGGTGGAGTAGTACAGATCCCACTCGCCGTCGTAGTTCAGGACGCACTCGTAGTACTTCCAGTCCGGGTGCGCCGGGCCGTACTCGCCGTCGGCGGAGCAGGCGGCGTAGGTGGAGTAGGTGCCGACCCAGATGGTCTCGACGGTGCGGTACTCGGGCGCGGCGGAGGCGGTCGCCGCCGTCGACACCCCGGCGACGGCGGCGGCAGCCAGCAGGCCTGCCATGGCGAAGGACTTGATCCGCATTTCGTGTGCTCCTGTCGGTGTTGCTTCGTGCTCGTCGACAGGAACATTACGAGCGGAAAACCCCTGGTACAGCCACCCCTAGGGGTGGTGACACCCACCCCTGGGGCGAGCCGCTACCGACCCTGGAAGCGGGGCTCCCGCTTCTCGAAGACCGCCTGGATGGCCTCGGTGAGATCGTCCGACGGCAGGAACGCGGCATTCCACGCGGAGACGTAGCGCAGCCCGGCCGCCACCTCGGCGGTGAGCCGCTCGTTGAGCACGTCCTTGACGCCCTGCACCACCAGCGGCGGGTTCGCCGCGATCTCGCGGGCCACCGCGTGCGCCGCGTCGAGCACCGCCTCCTGGTTGTCGAACACCTCGTTGACCAGGCCGATCCGCTCGGCGCGTGCGGCGTCGATGTCCTTGCCGGTGAAGGCGAGTTCGCGCAGGTGGCCCTCGGAGATCACCGCGGGCAGCCGCTGCAGCGAGCCGACGTCGGCCACGATCGCCACCTTGGCCTCGCGCAGGCTGAACGTGGCCTCGGCGCTGGCGTAGCGGATGTCGGCGGCGGCGATCAGGTCCAGCCCGCCGCCGATGCACCAGCCGGAGACCGCGGCGATCACCGGCTTGGCGCAGTTCGCGACCGCCGTGATCGACGCCTGCATCGCGCGGATCTCGTTCAGGAAGGTGGTGCGCGGCGCGGCCAGCGCGCGGTCGCCCATGAGCGGGCCGAACGACCCGGCCATGGCTGGCAGGTCGAGCCCGTAGGAGAAGTTCTTGCCGGAGCCGGTCAGCACGATGGCGCGGACCTCGGGGTCGGCGGCGAGGCCGTCGAAGATCTCCGGGAGCTCGCGCCAGAAATCCGGGCCCATGGCGTTGCCCTTGCCCGGCCCGGTGAGCGTCACCTGGGCGACCTGGTCCTTCGTCTCGACCGTGAAGGCCTGCCAATCAGTCATTTGTACAGCGTATCGAGGCGGTGCCGCCGCTTGTAAAGCTTGTGCAAACTTCGGGCTCCGGTGCTGGTCTCCGCGGTGCGGCGGAGCCGATGATGGTCCTCTCGCCCCTCGGAGGTCGCCATGCTCATGCATCAGGGAATCGGGCTCGACCGCTTCAACACCATGCCGAACGGCCGCGCCGTGCACGCCCTCTTCGAGTGCTGCTGCTGCGTCACCTGGGCGACCAGGATCAGCGCGGGGCGCCCCTACCGGGACCACGACGACCTGCACAATGCCGTCGAACTGGAGCTGCTCGCGCTCTCCGCGGGCGACCTGGAACGGGCCTTCGACACCGTGGTGCACGAGGCCTGCGGCGACCACACCGTCGAGACGCTGGCCAAGATCGTTTCGGCGCGGATCGAGCGGATGCTCGGCCCCGAGGGCGGCTACCCCGAGTACTGAGCGCGAGACCCGCACTGCCGCATCGAGACTGCGCGGCGTCCGAACCGCGACCCCGGACCGGGCTTGCGGCCCTACCCTGGTCGCATGCGCAAGTCGAGCCTGCCGCCGGGCGCGATCCGGGTCTCCGACACCCTGATCTCGCGGGGGCACCACGGCGTGATCCTGACCCGGCCCGAGCCCATCGATACCGCCGAGGACGCCGCGCGCGCACTCGGGGTCGACCCGGGCGCCATCGTCGAGGCCCTGGTCTTCCTGCTGGACGACGAACCGGTGCTGCTGCTGGTCGGCGGCGGACGCCAGGTCCAGCTGGAGAGCACATCGGCGCGGCTGGAGGGGCTGCTCACCCCCGCCCCCGAGGCGCTCACCAGGGAGGTCACCGGGCAGCCCGCGGGCGGGGTGGCCCCGCTCGGGCACCCGGCGAACCTCTCCACCTGGGTGGACACCGCGCTCGCCGCGCACCCGCAGCTGTGGGCGGCGGGCGGGCACCCCGGCACGCTGTTCCGCACCTCGTTCACCGAGTTGGTGCGGATCACCGCCGGACAGCCGGTCGACATGAGCTGAGCACGCGTAGGTTCGGTGCTGTGAGTGCACCCAGTTCCAACGGCATCACCGCCGAGCAGTACCGCGCCTCCATGCGGCACTACCCGGCGGGCGTCACCATCGTGACGCTGCGGGCCGCGCACGGCCCGGTCGGCTTCACCGCCACCTCGTTCGCCTCGCTCTCCCTCGACCCGCCGCTGGTGTCGTTCAACATCGCGCACACCTCGTCCAGCCTGGAGGCGCTGCGCGCCGCCGAATCGGTGGTGATCCACTTCCTCGGCGCGCACCAGCGGGAGCTGGCGCAGCGCTTCTCGCGCAGCGCCGCGGAGCGGTTCGCCGACCCGGCGCTCTGGGCCGAGCTGGAGTCCGGGGAGCCGGTGCTGCACGAGACCCCGCTCTGGTTGCGCGCCGTCGTGCACCAGCGCTTCGATATCGGCGACCACACCTTCGTCGCCGGGCTCGTCACCCGCGTGCACGACGAGACGCAAGGGGCGTCACCCGCGGCGCCGCTCCTCTACTACGACGGCCGCTACCACCAGCCCACCGAGTTGGGCTGAACGTTCGGGATCGTGGTCCGAGCGCGCCTCGCGGCGCGATATCGAGCCGAGGCGGCCGCTTGCGGCCCCGATACAGGGGTCAGAATCCCGCGCAGGGGGCGGCGCCGACAGCATCGGCGCCGAGGGGGCGAGTTTCCGGGATGGGGCTCCAAGCCCCGTTCTCGGCGGCGTAGGACCACGCCGACTCCCCGCGCACCAGCGTGTGCAGCGCCGAGATCAGCCGGTCCACGTGCTCCACCGTGGTCCCCACGCCCACACTGGCCCGCAGCGCGGCGGGCAACCCGAGCCGCTCGAGCAAGGGATGCGCGCAGAACCGCCCGTCCCGCACCCCGATCCCGTGCTCCGCGGAGAGATACGCGGCGACGTGCCCCGGCGCGAACCCGTCCACCGTGAACGCCACGATCCCCACCCCTTCCCCGCTGTCGCTGAAGATCCGCGGCTGCGAAACCCCTGGCACCCCGGCCAGCCCGTCCCGCAACCGCTCGGTCAGCGCCCGCTCGTGCGCCACGAACCGCTCCTCCGGAAAAGCCGCCAGCGCCTCGCAGGCAGCGGCAACCGCCGCCGCCCCGAGCACATTCGGCGACCCGCCCTCGTGCCGCTGCGGCGCCGGAGCCCACTCGGTCTCCGTCACCGAGACGGAGCGAACCGCGCCGCCCCCGGCGAGATACGGCGGCGCCGCGTCCAGCCAGTCCCGCCGCCCGACCAGCACACCGGCCCCGAACGGCGCGTACAGCTTGTGCCCCGAGCACACCAGGTAGTCGATCCCGGTGTCGCGCAGCGAGATCCGCCGGTGCGGCGCCAGCTGCGCCGCGTCGACCAGCAGCCGAGCCCCGCAGCGGTGCGCGATCTCGGCCAGCTCGCGCAGCGGCAGCAGCTCCCCGGTCACATTGGAGGCGCCGGTGACGGCGAGCAGCGCGGCCGGCTTGCAGCACAGCTCGGCGACCAGCCTGCGCAGCGTCTCGGCCACGGTGTCGGCCGCCGTCACCACCCGGCGGCCGTTGGCGAGCCAGGGCAGGAAGTTGGCGTGGTGCTCGATATCGAGCACCACGGTGTCGCCCGGCACGCAGCGGGCCAGCAGGTTCAGCGCGTCCGTCGTCCCCCTGGTGAACACGGTGACCTGGTCGTCCTCGGCGTCGAAGAACGCGCCGACGGTGCCGCGGGCACTCTCGTAGCACTCGGTGGAGACCCGCGAGGCGTACCCGGCGCCGCGGTGCACGCTGGCGTAGTAGGGCAGCAGCGCCGAGACCCGCTCGGTCACCGCGGCGAGGGCGGGGGCGCTCGCGGCGTAGTCGAAGTTCGCGTAGCCGACGGTGCCGCCCTGCACCAGCGGGACGGCGAGGCTGTCGCCGGAGGTCGCCGCGAGCGGGGCACAGGTCGGTTCGAGCACAGCGGTCATCACGTCAATCCCAACTATCGGGGACTCGCAAACGGAAGCCGTCGAGTCCGCGCTTGCCGCGCCCGGTCGGGCGGCGGCCCGGTCGTCACCCGGAGCACCCCGCCGCGGAGGAGGGTTGCCGACCAGCAAGCCGGGGCTGAACGCTGGCACTCATGACCTGGGGAAGAGACTGACAAAGCCGAACCGGGGTTGTCAAGGGCGGCTCCGGCGAAGATCACAGCTCCCGGCCGCGCGGGCCCCACCAGGTACGAATGCCGGGGTGAACGCCGGATGAACAGCGGCGCACCCGTTCGACCAGCGCGAATACCCGTGCGGCCGAGTACCGTGGACAACCGGTCGCCGCCGGGTTCGCCCGCTGGTAACCCGAACATGGCAGAACGAGCGGGAAGTGTGGGCACATCGATGAAAGGTGGTGGGGACGTCATGGTCCGACCACAGCTCCATCCGGAGGAACTCGATTCCGCTGCCCCCGGCGCGGCGCCGCCCGGCACCGCCACGCTCCCCGACCCGCTGCGCCGCGGCGCGCTCGCCGCGCCCCCGCGCACGCTCGTCGACATCGTCACCGCTACCGCCCAGGAGTTCCCGGACGCGGCCGCCATCGACGACGGCGAGACGGTGCTCAGCTACCTGGAACTCGTGGTCGAGATCGAAGCGGCGATGAACCGGCTCGCCGAGGCCGGGGTGCGGCGCGGTGCTCGCGTTGGCATTCGGCTACCTTCCGGCAATCGGCAGTTGTACGTCACCATCCTGGCGGTGCTCTACTGCGGCGCGGCCTACGTCCCGGTGGACGCGGACGACCCCGAGGAGCGCGCCCGGCTGGTCTTCGGCGAGGCGCAGGTGGCGGCGATCGTCACCGCCGACGGCATCCTGCCCGGCACCCGCGACGCCGCGGCGGCCGCCGACAGCGACTGGGCGGATCTCCCCACCCCCGACGACGACGCCTGGATCATCTTCACCTCCGGCTCCACCGGCACCCCCAAGGGCGTCGCGGTGACGCACCGCAATGCCGCCGCCTTCGTCGACGCCGAGGCCAACCTCTTCCTCCCGGACGCCCCGATCGCCCCCGGCGACCGCGTGCTGGCCGGCCTCTCGGTCGCCTTCGACGCCTCCTGCGAGGAGATGTGGCTGGCCTGGCGCAATGGCGCCTGCCTGGTCCCGGCCCCGCGCGACCTGGTGCGCACCGGCGCCGACCTCGGCCCGTGGCTCATGCGACGCGGCATCACCGTTGTCTCCACCGTCCCGACGCTGGCCGCCACCTGGCCCGCGGAGGCGCTGGACGGCGTGCGCATGCTCATCTTCGGCGGCGAGGCGGTGCCGCCGGAGCTGGCCGAGCGGCTGGCCCGCGACACCGAGCGCGAGGTGTGGAACACCTACGGCCCCACCGAGGCCACCGTTGTCGCCTGCGCCGCCCGGCTGACCGGGGAGCCGCCGGTGCGCATCGGGCTCCCGCTGGACGGCTGGGACCTGGTGGTGGTGAATGCCGAGGGGCAGCCGGTGCCGGAGGGCGAGACCGGCGAGCTGGTGATCGGCGGCGTCGGGCTGGCCCGCTACCTGGACCCGGTCAAGGACGCGGAGAAGTACGCCCCGCTGCCGACGCTCGGCTGGGACCGCGCCTACCGCAGCGGCGACCTGGTGCGCAACGACCGCGCGGGGCTCGTCTTCCTCGGCCGCGCCGACGACCAGATCAAGCTGGGCGGGCGGCGGATCGAGCTCGGCGAGATCGACAACGCGCTGCAGCACCTGCCCGGCGTCACCGGCGCGGCCGCCGCCATCCGCACCACCAAGGCGGGCAACAAGATCCTGATCGGCTACCTCACCGGCCCGGACACCGACTACGACCTGCGCGCCGCCCGCGCCGCGCTGGCCGGGCAGCTGCCTGCGCCGCTGGTCCCCCGGCTCGCCATCGTCGACGACATGCCGACGAGGACCTCGGGCAAGGTCGACCGCAATGCGCTGCCCTGGCCGCTGCCGAACGCCGCCGAGGACGACCCGGAGAACGAACTCACCGGCACCGCGCTCTGGATCGCCGGGATCTGGGACTCCATCCTCGGCGCCGAGATCACCGGCCCCGACGCCGACTTCTTCGACCTGGGCGGCGGCTCGCTCGCCGCCGCCCAGCTGGTCACCGCGCTGCGCGACCGCTACCCCACGGTCACCGTCGCCGATGTCTACGACCATCCCCGGCTCGGCGCCATGGCCGACCTGCTGGACCAGAGCACCCCCGCGGTCGCCGTCGTGGACCGCACGGTCCGCCCGACCCCGCGCGCGGCGCAGCTCGCCCAGGTGCTCGCCACCGTGCCGCTCACCACGCTGACCGGGCTGCAGTGGCTCACCTGGCTGGCCATCGTCGGCAATGTGGCGGCCTGGTCCGGCCCGCTGCCGTGGCTGCCCGCGCTCTCCTGGTGGTGGACGCTGCTCGCCTTCGTGCTCTTCATCTCCCCGCCCGGCCGGATGGCGCTCTGCGTCGTCGGCGCGCGGACCCTGCTGGCCGGGCTGCGGCCGGGCAGCTACCCGCGCGGCGGCTCGGTGCACCTGCGGCTCTGGGCCGCGGTCCGGCTCTCCGAGGCCTCGGGCGCGGAGAACCTCTCCGGCGCGCCCTGGATGGTGCCCTTCGCCCGCGCGCTCGGCGCCAAGATCGGCCCCGGCGTCGACCTGCACAGCCTGCCGCCGGTCACCGGCATGCTGGAGCTCGGCGAGGGCTGCAGCGTCGAGCCCGAGGTGGACCTGGCCGGGTACTGGATCGACGGCGACGTGGTGCACATCGGCCCGATCGTGGTGGGCGCGGGCGCGGTGGTCGGCTCCCGCTCGGTCCTGCTGCCCGGGAGCAAGATCGGGCGCGGCGCCGAGGTGGCGCCCGGCTCGGCGGTGGCCGGAAAGGTCAAGGCCGGCCAGGAGTGGGCGGGGTCGCCCGCGGGCAAGGTCGGCAAAGCCAGGCACCGCTGGCCCGCGCAGCGGCCCGGCCGGGCCAGGCACTGGGTGGCGATCTTCGGCGTCACCTCGATGGCGCTCGCCGCGGTGCCCATCGCCGGCCTCGCCGCGGGCGGGCTCTTCCTCGCCTGGGCCATCCGCGACACCGGCACGCTCGGCCAGGGCGCGCTCCGCGCCTTCCTGCTGCTCCCGCCCGCCGTGCTGCTCAGCCTCGGCGTCTACGCGGCGATCACCATCGTCGCGGTGCGGCTGCTCAGCATCGGGCTGACCGAGGGATACCACCCGGTGCGCAGCCGGGTCGGCTGGCAGGCCTGGTCCACCGAACGGCTGCTGGACGGCGCGCGCACCTTCCTCTTCCCGCTCTACGCCAGCCTGTTGACCCCGATCTGGCTGCGGCTGCTCGGCGCGAAGATCGGCAAGAGCGTCGAGGCATCGACGGTGCTGCTGCTGCCCAAGTTCACCACCGTCGCCGACGGCGCCTTCCTGGCCGACGACACCATGATCGCCAGCTACGAACTGGGCGGTGGCTGGCTGCACATCGGCGAGGCCAAGGTGGGCAAGCGCGCCTTCCTCGGCAACTCCGGGATGACCGCGCCCGGCCGCCGGGTGCCGAAGAACAGCCTGGTCGCGGTGCTCTCCGCGGCGCCGTCGAAGGCCAAGGCGGGGTCGTCCTGGCTGGGCAGCCCGCCGGTTCGGCTGCGCAGGGCCGCGGAGAACGCCGACACCACCCGCACCTTCGACCCGCCGCCGCGGCTGCGGCTGGCCCGCGCCGCGGTGGAGACCTGCAGGCTGATCCCGGTGCTGGTCACCTTCGGCATCGGGCTCGGCGTGCTGTTCACCCTGGCGGCGCTGGCCAGGGGAATCGGCCACCTGGCGACCGCACTGCTCAGTGGCATCGTGCTGATGGTGGCCGGGGCGGTGGCGGGCGGCATCGCGGTGCTGGCCAAGTGGCTGCTGGTCGGGCGGATCGGCCGGGACGAGCACCCGCTGTGGAGTTCGTTCGTCTGGCGCAACGAGGTCTCCGACACATTCGTGGAAACCGTTGCCGCTCCGTGGTTCGCCCGGGCCGCGACGGGTACCCCCGTGATGATCCTGTGGTTGCGCGGTCTCGGCGCCAAGATCGGCCGCGGGGTATGGTGCGAGTCCTATTGGCTGCCGGAGGCCGACCTGGTGACGCTCGGTGACGGCGCGACAGTGGAGCGGGGGTGCGTGGTGCAGACCCACCTCTTCCACGACCGGATCATGGCGATGGACACCGTCGTGCTGGAGGAGGGCGCCACGCTCGGCCCGCACTGCGTCGCGCTGCCCGCCGCCACGCTCGGAGCCGGCGCGACCGTCGGCCCGGCCTCGCTCGTCATGCGCGGCGACACGGTGCCCGCCTCCACCCGCTGGTGGGGCAACCCGATCGCGCCGTGGTACCTGAACGACCCCGGGACGGTGTGATGGGCGGCAAGTTCTACGACGCCCCCATCGACGAATACCTCCCGCAGAACGGCAACCGGGGATACCGCGTCTCCCGCTACGAGCTGGAGCTCGGCTACCGGGTGGCGGGCAACCGGCTCACCGGCCGGGCCGTGATCACCGCGGTCACCACCGAGGCGCGCGACCGCTTCGCGCTCGACCTCTCGCAGGCCATGCGGGTGACCAAGGTCTTCGTCAACGGCATGAAGGCCGCGCGCTACGTGCACCAGCACCACAAGCTGGTGGTCACCCCGCAGCAGAAGATCCCCGCGGGCGGCGTGCTCACCTTCACCGTGCAGTACGGCGGAACGCCGCGGCCGGTGCGCGGGCCGTGGGGCGAGGTCGGCTGGGAGGAGCTCACCGAGGGCGCGCTGGTCGCCAGCCAGCCGAACGGCGCCGCGTCGTGGTTCCCCTGCGACGACCACCCGAGCTCGAAGGCCAGCTACCGCATCGCCATCACCACCGACTCGCCGTACTACGCGCTCGCCAACGGCACCCTGGTGCGCAAGCAGACCAAGGCCAGCCAGACCACCTGGGTGTACGAGCAGCCCGAGCCGATGGCCGGCTACCTGGCCACCATCCAGATCGGGCACTACCGCAGGCACCGGATCGGCTCCGCGCACAGCCCGGTGCCGATGGACGCCGTTGTCCCGACCCGGCTGCGCGCCGCCTTCGAGCACGACTTCGCCAGGCAGCCGCGGATGATGGAGCTCTTCACCGAGCGCTTCGGCCCCTACCCCTTCGTCGGCTACACCGTCGTGGTCACCGACGACGAGCTGGAGATCCCGATCGAGGCGCAGGGCATCTCCATCTTCGGCGCCAACCACTGCGACGGCAGGCGCAGCGCCGAGCGGCTGGTGGCGCACGAGCTCGCGCACCAGTGGTTCGGCAACAGCGTGACCATCAGGCAGTGGCGCGACATCTGGCTGCACGAGGGCTTCGCCTGCTACGCCGAGTGGCTCTGGTCCGAGGAGTGCGGCGGGCCGGGCGCCGACCGAATGGCCCGCGCCGCCAGGCACAACCTGGCCAGGCAGCGGCAGGACATCGTGGTCGGCGACCCGGGCCCGGCCCGGATGTTCGACGACCGGGTCTACAAGCGCGGCGCGCTCACCCTGCACGCACTCCGGCTGGAGCTCGGCGACCGCGCCTTCTTCGCGCTGCTGCGCGAGTGGACCACCCGCTACCGGCACTCCTCGGTGATCACCGAGGAGTTCACCGACCTGGCCGGGCACTACACCACGATCCCGCTGCGCCCGCTCTGGGAGTCCTGGCTGCACCGCGCCGAGCTGCCGCAGCTGCCGCCGCTCGGCGGGGTTCAGGGCGCCAGGTAGCGGGCGGCCAGCTCCTCGACCAGCGGGTCGTCGTCGGCGACGGCCTCGAGGTCGATGAGGTCGGTGCGGACCGCGTTCTGCCTGGTGTCGTCGTGCTCCGGATCGGGCGCGCCGTCCTCGGCGAGCTGGCGCTCCAGCTTCTCCCGGATCCTGGCCTTCAACGTGTCACTCATACCCATTGGCTTCCCGCCGCTCGGTCGGCGAATCTAGACCGGGGTGAGCCAGCCGCCCAGCGGCGAGTTGCGCAGCACCGTGTAGACCGCCAGCATTCCGAGGAACGCCCAGAGCATCCACTTCTCCAGCCCGGGCAGCCGCACCCCCTCGCCGCGCCAGGCCCTGCGGGTCCAGTCGGCGAGCCACAGCACGAAGGCGAGCACCAGCGGCAGCACCAGGATATTGCTGTGCAGCGAGCCGAGCAGGTCGCCCTCGGTGAGCAGGTGCGTACCGCGCAGCCCGCCGCAGCCGGGGCAGTACCACCCGGTGAGCGCGTAGACCGGGCATACCCCGTAGGAGCCTTCCACGTGCGGATCGCGCAGGTGCAGCAGCACCGCGACGCCGATTCCGGCGCCCGCGACGGCCAGCGGCGCGACCACGCCGAAGCGGCTCCGGGTAGCGGTAGTCACGGCTTCCAACGGTAGCGCACCGGATACCCGGGCGCCGCCAACCGTAACGGTCCGACGGTTTTGGACGGATCTCACAAAAGAGGCTCTTCAATCGTGCGCAATATATCCACCGTCCATAACACGTATGGGGCTCTGAATTTTGGGTATAAACGCTGCACGAGCAAGGATTTCCCGAGAGGAGCGCTTGCTCTGGCAAGCACTTTGCTTGCGGCGTATGGTGTGGCGGTAGACACAAAGGAGTGTGCTCGCATGCTGGTCAAGTCGATGCGGACGGTCGCCGGGCTCCGCGGATCCGAACCCCTCACCGCCGCCTACCGCGCCGGGCTGCGCTCACGCACCTACGGCTCCGCCTCGCTGAACCGTCCCGCCGCCGAGCCCGACATCTTCCCGGTCACCACCGTGGACGGCGCCAAGCTCCGGGTGCACGCCTACGGCCCCGCCGATGCCGACGCCATCGTGCTCATCCACGGCTGGAGCTGCTGTATCGAGTACTGGAACCCGCAGATCAACGCCTTCGCCGAGAACTTCCGGGTGATCTCCTACGATCAGCGCGGCCACGGCGACAGCGGCCTCGGCCGGCTCGCCCCCAGCGGCGAGACCTTCGCCGACGACCTCGCCACCGTGCTCGACGCCACGCTGCGCCCCGGGCAGAAGGCGCTCCTGGTCGGCCACAGCATGGGCGGCATCACCATCCAGGCCTGGGCGCAGCGCTACCCCGAGCAGGTCGCCCGCCGCGCGGCCGGTGTCATCCTGGCCAATACCGCCGCCAAGGACATCAAGAGCGAGACCGACCTGCTGCCGCTGTTGAACAAGCAGCTCTCGGTGGGCGGCAACCCCCTCACCCTGCTCGGCGCCGCCGTCCGGATGCCCATGTTCGTCGCCGAGGCGCTGCTCTTCGCCCCGGTACCGGTACCCGACGTCTGGCCGGTCGGGCTCGCGCTCAAGCACCGGGTGATGACGAGCAGGGCCACCGACGAGCAGGTCTCCTTCGCGCTCGACGTCGTCCGCTCCTGCCGCCCGCTCTCCCGCGGCCTGCACGCCGCCGCGCTCGCCGAACTCGACCTCGGCGAAGCCGCCGCGCACCTGGCCTCGGTGCCGACCACGGTGATCGCCGGGGAGCACGACAAGCTGCTGCCCGAGCGGCTCTCCCGGCCGATCGTGCAGCACATCGTGCAGGCCGGTGGGACGGTCGACTATCAGGTGTGGCCGACCGGGCACCTCGGGAATGTCGAGGAGGCGGAGCGGTTCAATGCCGAGATCGCCCGGATGGCGGGGATCTCCGGTGGGGTCACGGCGGTGGCGGGCTGACCGCTTTCCCCGAAGCCGAGGTCGCGGTCCGCTGGGGCCGCACCGGCGACTCCCGCTTCCCCGCCGCCGCCGAGGTGGACGGCCGCTGGTGGGTGGTGCGCGCGAACCCGTTCCCCGACCACGAGATGTACACGCTCTTCGTGGACGGGCAGGTCCGCTTCGACTTCTCCGACGCTCCCGAGCCGTGGACCGGGCTCCGCACCGGCCTGCGCGGGCTGGGCCGCCGGTCCATCCGCGCCGCACTCACCCCGCTTCGCCCGTTCGCCGTCTACGGCAGCGAAGTCGGGCAGCCCTGCGACATCCCCTTCTGCTGCGGCTGACGCCACGTGTCGAGAATGCAATTCTCGTAGTCGCCGACCCTTAACCTCGCCGATACCAGCGCCAACGCAACAGCCGGTTGACTGCGCAGCACCCTCATGGAAATCTGTAGTTCCAAAATGAGAATATAATTCTCACAAGGAGGACTACGCATGGCCACAGCGCTTGCGGCAGAGGTCTCGACCTGGCCCGAGGACAACCCGCAGCTGATCGGCAGCCGGTGCGCCGCCTGCGCCGCCACCACCTGGCCGCGGCAGTCGCGCTGCCCGCGGTGCAGCGGCCCGGACATGGCCGACCTGCTGCTGCCCCGCACCGGCACCCTGATCGCCTGGACCACCCAGGGTTTCGTGCCGAAGCTGCCGTACGCGGGCAAGGAGAACGCCGACAGTTTCCAGCCCTTCGGCGTCGGCCTCGTGCAGCTCGGCGACGACGTGCGGGTGGAGACGCGGCTCACCGAGTCCGACCCCGAGGTGCTGCGCTTCGGCATGGACGTCGAGCTGACCTTCGTGCCGCTCTACGTCGACGACACCGGCGAAGAGGTCATGACCTGCGCCTTCCAGCCGGTTCAGTGAGGAGATCCAGATGAACGACGTCGCCATCATCGGCGTGGGGCTGCACCCGTTCGGCCGCTTCCCGAAGACCGCCATCGAGCTCGGCGCCGAGGCCATCCAGCTCGCGCTCGCCGATGCCGGGGTGCAGTGGAAGGACATCCAGTTCGGCTTCGGCGGCAGCTACGAGGTGAGCAACCCCGATGCCGTCACCCGCCTGGTCGGCCTCACCGGCATCCCCTTCACCAATGTCTTCAACGCCTGCGCCACCGCGGCGAGCTCGATCGAGCAGACCGCCGAGGCCATCCGCTCCGGCCGGTACGACATCGGCATCGCCGTCGGCATGGACAAGCACCCGCGCGGCGCCTTCACCGACGACCCGGCCAAACTCGGCCTCCCCTCCTGGTACGCCGAGAACGGCCAGTTCGTGACTACCCAGTTCTTCGGCATCAAGGCCAATCGCTACATCCACGAGCACGGCATCTCGCAGCGCACCCTCGCCAAGGTCGCCGCCAAGAACTTCCGCAATGGGGCGCTCAACCCGAATGCCTTCCGGCGCAAGCCCATCTCCGAGGACGACATCCTCAACTCGACCATGCTCAACTACCCGCTCACCCAGTACATGTTCTGCTCCCCCGACGAGGGCGCGGCGGCGGTGATCATGTGCCGCGGCGACCTCGCCGCCCGCTACACCACCAAGCCGATCTACCTGCGCAGCAGTGCGATCCGCACCCGCCGCTACGGCGCCTACGAGGTGCACAGCACCTGGGCCGCCATCGACGAGGACGTCTCGCCCACCGTCTACGCCTCCCGGGCCGCCTTCGAGACCGCGGGCATCGGCCCCGAGGACGTCGACGTCATCCAGCTCCAGGACACGGACGCGGGCGCCGAGGTGATCCACATGGCGGAGAACGGGTTCTGCAAGGACGGGGAGCAGGAGAAGCTGCTCGCCGAGGGGGCGACCGAGATCGGCGGGCGGTTGCCGGTCAACACCGACGGGGGGTTGATCGCCAACGGTGAGCCGATCGGGGCGTCCGGGATCCGGCAGGTGTACGAGATCGTGCAGCAGCTGCGCGGGACGGCCGGGGAGCGGCAGGTTCCCGGCCACCCCAAGGTGGGATTCGCGCAGGTCTACGGTGCGCCCGGTACCGCCGCGGCCTCGGTGCTCACCACCTGAGTGCGGGGAACGAGTTCGGCCCGGCCGGTGTGGCCGAGCCGAACTCACCGTCAGCTCCGACGGAAACCCGCCGCGGACCTCGCGTTCGCGGGGCCCGGTCCGTACGGGCGCCCGCGCGGGTCAGAGCCGAGTCATCGTCGATTCGTACCCGCCCCCGCCGGGGTAGACCCACGCCCCCGCGTTGCTGCGGTCGTCCTCGGTGAAAACGCCGCGGTAGTAGGCGGGCGATCCCTTCTCGCCCGCCCAGATCGTGAGCGTGTCGCCCTCGAGTTCGTAGACGTAGTCGAAGGTGTTGCCCGCGCTGTCGTAGAAGCGCGAGGTGATGTCGGGCGCGGGCGCCTCCGCGCCGAACGGGCGCTCCCGGCCGATGATCTCCAGGCCGCGGATGTGCTGCCCGTACTGGTGCAGCTCGACGTGCTGGATCAGGAAGAATCCGCCCGCCATCCACTCGTACCGGATTTCTCCCTCGACCTCGGGGCCGCGCACGCGCCACGCTCCGGTCAGCCGGTCGAGGCGGCGCAGTTCGGCGTCCGGGCCGTGCTCGGTTCCAGTGCTCATCGTTCGAGTCCTTTCGGTAGGGGTATCGGTAGTGATTCAGTCCGCGGAATTCAGCGCCCGGACAGCGATGACCGATGGCCACAGCCACAGCATCGCCCCGCCGAGCAGCATCCAGCGGTAGTCGGGCAGCCCGAATGCCACCGCCGAGAGCACGAGGTAGGCCAGCGCGGTCCCGACCGAGTAGGCGGCCCAGCCACGGCGGCCGGCCCTGGCGAACCGGCGCGCACCGACGAACGCGGCGACGACCAGCGCCAGCCCGGCCGTGGCCGGGGCGATCGAGTGCAGGACGCCGTGCCAGGACACGGTCTCGGTGGCGCCGGGCGGGAAGCCGTCCGCGGCGTCGGCCGGGAACACCCCCGCCCAGATCAACGCGACACCGTAGGCCGCGATCAGCCCGGGCACCAGGGACCATCGGCGGCCTGCATCGAACCTCCGGTGCAGCCCCGCCGCCCCCGCGACCGCCAGCGCGCCTGCGAGCAGGAAGTTCGCCACCTGGAGCCAGCCGAAGTCGCCGAGGGCGAGCAGGCTCAGCGGATGCCGCGCGGGATCGAACCCGGTCCGGGTGATCGCCTGGAGAACGATTGCGGAAACGAACAGCGGCCCCGCGACCGCACCGCAGGCGAGGAGCGATTTCGCGGAGGCATCGACGGCCGTCGGCGGCGAAGTGGTGGTCATGGTCGCTCTCCTTCGTCATTGAACCATTTGGTTCACTGAACTTATTGGTTCAGTATCATGCCAATCGAGACCGCGGCCGTCAACGCCCGGCGGGTTTAGGCGTCGCCCGGTTCCCGCCAGCGGGGTCGAGTCCAGATAGGTGATCTCGTAGACCCGCTCGGCGAACCGCCAGCCTGCTCCCACGCGCCGGTAGCGATCGTGGTAGACGGCGTAGTTGGTATGCGAACGGCCGTCCCGCAGCCGTCCGAACTCGTGGACGTAGGCGCGGCCCGATGCCGTATCCCCGGTGAGGGCGATCGGACCGGGGTGCGTGGTCTGCACGAAGCACTCCCACGCACCCTGCATCCGCTCGACGTTCGCGCGGATCGCCGCCCGCCCCCGCAGCTCGATGCCTGCCTCCGGAATCCGCCACACCCCGTCATCGGTGAAGAGCGCGGCGAAGCGGTCGTAGTCGTGCATCATCGCGAACGCTATGTGGGCGAATGGATTCCGGAGCCGGTGCCCGGTCGCATCGGATGGCTCGGCGAGCCCCAGGCAGGCGCCGCCGATCCCGCCGACCGGGTCACCCTCGACGAATCCCTCGGCATGGCCTTCCTCGTGGTGCTCGACGCGATGACCCCGGCCGAACGGGTCGCCTTCGTCCTGCACGACGTGTTCGGCTACCCGTTCGCCGAGATCGCCGCCATTGTCGGGCGCAGTCCGGGCGCCTGCCGCCAGCTGGCCTCGTCGGCACGGCGCAGGCTGCGTTCGTCGCATCGCCCGGTGCCGCACACGGCCAGGGAGACCGCGGTCGTCGCCGAGTTCCGGCGCGCCTGGCAGGCGGGCGATATCGACGCGCTGGTCGAGGTGCTCGACCCCGGCGTCACCGCGATCGCGGATACCGGCGGCCTGGCTCGGGGCTACCCGCACCCGCTGCGCGGCGCCGAGCAGGTCGCGCACGCGTGTGTCGAAGTGCGCGCTAAGGTCGCGGAGCTGACGTTGCGGGAACATGCGGTCAACGGTCGCCCCGGCCTGGTGGCCCTGCTCGACGGCGCCGTCGTGACGGTCTACGCGCTGGACGTCGCGGGATCGCGGATCACCCGCATCTGGGCGATCCGGAATCCGGAGAAACTGCGCGCCTGGACCTGACCGCCGCGCGCCGGCCGGCAGCCGGCACGTCGCCGGTCACCGTGCGCTTCCTGGTCGGCCCGGTCCGTGGGCGTGGCGTAGGTGACGAGGCCGGCCCGGGTTCAGCGGCAGCAGTTGGGGTCGAGTACCACGCACAGCGCGGACAGGGCTTCGCGGCGGGCCCGATGGTAGGTGTTCATTCCCCGGCGCTCGGAGCCGATGAGCCCGGCCTTGCGGAGCTGGGTGAGGTGGTGGGAGACGGTGGACTCGCCCAGCGCGACGGCTTCGGCGAGCTCACCGCTGTTGCGTTCACCCCCCGGGTCGCTGAGCAGGATCGACAGCAGCCGCACCCGCACCGGGTCGGCGATGGCCTTGAGCCGCAGCGCGATCGCCAGCGCGGTGTCCTCGTCCACCGGGGCCGCGGCGACCGGGGCGCAGCAGACCGGGGCGGTCGTGTCGATCACGGGCAGCGTCTTGGGCATGTCCCCCACCCTACCGACCTTCTTGACATATGTCGAAGATGTGGCGCAGACTCGGCCTCGCAAGTTCTTCGACATACATCACACAACCCCGGAGGTGGCGGTCATGTCCCGCATCCAGCTCGCCCTGAACGTCGATGATCTCGACACCGCGATCGGCTTCTACTCCACCCTGTTCGGCACCGGCCCGGCCAAACGCAAGCCCGGCTACGCCAACTTCGCCGTGCAGAACCCGCCGCTGAAACTGGTCCTCATCGAGAACCCCGGCCACGGCGGGCAGCTCAACCACCTCGGCGTCGAGGTCGAGACCTCCGAGCAGGTCCACTCCGAGATCGACCGGCTCTCCCGAGCAGGGCTGTTCACCGAGGAGCAGATCGCGGCCACGTGCTGTTTCGCCACCCAGGACAAGGTGTGGGTGACCGGGCCGGACGCCGAGCGGTGGGAGGTCTACACCGTGCTCGCCGACACCGAGCACTTCGGCGCCGACACTCCGCCCTCCCGCGAGGGCGACGCCGAGGCGGTGGCGGTGTGCTGCGGCACCCGCGAACAAGCCGACGCCGAGGGCACGTGCTGCGGCAGCGACGCCAAGGCGGCGGCAGTCGCCTCCGGCGCCCCCTGCTGCTGACCCCCGCGATACCGCTTTCGGCCCCGCCCTTCGTTGTTGATTCGATAACGATCGATGGCGTGATACATGTCGAATCGAGTGCCGGTGCCGTCCGCCACGGAGTGCGGGACCGAACGCGTCCGCTTCTTCTCGGCTCGCTCAGCCGAATACACCCGGGCAGACCGGAAACCGCGATCTGACTGGAATTATGGAGCCGCCTGGGGGAATCGAACCCCCGACCTTTTCATTACGAGTGAAGCGCTCTACCGACTGAGCTAAGGCGGCGTGCCTCTCGGCCAGGGCAGTCTATCGTCCCGGCCCTGGATCGCGAAAACAGGTGGTCAGTTCGTTTGGGCTTCGATGAGGGCGGCGACCATGGCGGCGAGGGCGAAGCGGGGTTTGACGTTCAGGTCGAGGGCCTCGCGGCAGGCGAGGACGGCTTCGACCGAGCGGAGCAGCCCCTCGGGGGAGACGCGGTCGGCGAGGTCGTGGATGGGGTCGCTGAGGTCGGGGTGGGTGAGGGAGACGCCGGTGCGGGCGGCGCCGAAGCGGACGGCGATGGCGTCGCGGTAGACGCCGGCGATATCGATGAGGGTGCGGTCGAGTGCGTCGCGGCCGGTGCGGGTGGCGCGGGATTTCTGGCGGCGCTCGAGATCCTTGAGGACGCCGGCGGAGCCGCGGGTGGCGCCGGCGGCGCCCTTGCCGGTGCCGCCGGCGCCGAGGGCGGTGGCGAGTTCCTCGCGCTCCTGTTCGTCGCGGTCGGCGCTCATCTCCTTTGCCTCGTCGTCGGCGGCCTTGACCAGTTCGTCGGCGGCGCTGTAGCCGTTGCCGCGGCGGACGGCGCCGACCAGGGCGAGCGACTTCTTGCGGCGGGCCCGCGCCTCCGGGTCGGTAGCGAGCCTGCGGGCGCGGCCGACGTGGCCGCCGCTCACCGAGGCGGCCCACTCGGCGGCGTCGGCGGGGAGGCCGTCGCGCTCCCGCAGCACCCGCGCGATGGCGGGGACCGAGGGGGTGACCAGGTGGATGTGCCTGCACCGGGAGCGCAGGGTGATGGCGATGTCCTCGGGGTCGACGGTGGGGGCGCAGAGTAGGAAGACCGTGCGCTCCGGTGGCTCCTCGACGGCCTTGAGCAGGGCATTGGCCGCGCCCTCGGTGAGCCGGTCGGCGTCCTCGACCACCACAACCTGCCAGCGGCCGGTACTCGGCCTGCGGGCGGCGATCTGCACGATGTCGCGCATCTCCCTGACGCTGATGCTGAGCCCCTCGGGCACGATCCGGCGCACGTCGCCGTGCGTGCCGGCGAGCACGGTGGCGCAGGCCTGGCAGTGGCCGCAGCCGGGGGTGCCCGGCGTGGTGCACTGCAGGGCAGCCGCGAAGCACACCGCCGCCACCGAACGGCCGGAGCCGGGCGGGCCGGTGAACAGCCAGGAGTGCGTCATGGCGCCGGACATCCGGCCCGCGCGGGCCGCGGTCGCGGCGGCGGTCAGCTCGGCCTCCACCGCATCCTGCCCGACCAATCGATCGAAGACTCCCGCCACGGCGACCACCCTAGCCGGGTGCACCGACACCGCACGGCGGCCGGCACCTCGGAGGCAAAGGCCGCGCCGGCCCCCGGTGGAGCTACTCGCTGGTGCTGCGCGCCGCCGCCTTCTTCGCGGGCGCCTTCTTGACCGGCGCCTTCTTCGCGGCCGCCGTCGCCTTGGTGGCCGCGGTCTTGGCCGCCGTCTTCTTGGCGGGCGCCTTCTTCGCCGCCGCCTTCTTGGTGGTCTTCTTGGCCACCTTCTTCACCGGACCGCGCGCCCGCCGCTCGGCGAGCAGCTCGGCGGCGCGCTCGTCGGTGATGCTCTCCACCTCGTCGCCCTTGCGCAGGCTGGCATTGGTCTCGCCGTCGGTGACGTACGGCCCGAAGCGGCCGTCCTTGATCACCATGGGCTTCTCGCTCACCGGGTCGGCGCCGAGTTCGCGCAGCGGCGGCGTGGCGGCGGCCTGCCTGCCGCGCCGCTTGGGCTCGGCATAGATCTTGAGCGCCTCGTCCAGCGAGACGGTGAAGATCTGGCTCTCGTCGCCGAGCGAGCGGGAGTCGGTGCCCTTCTTCAGGTACGGCCCGTAGCGCCCGTTCTGCGCGGTGATCTCGTCGCCGGAGGCGGGATCCTTGCCGACCACCCGGGGCAGCGAGAGCAGTTTCAGCGCCTCGTCCAGGGTGACGGTCGCGGGGTCCATGGACTTGAAGAGCGAGCCGGTGCGCGGCTTGGCCGCGGCGGGCTTCTTCGTCGTCTTGGTGGCCTCGGTCTTCTCCGGAGCGGGCAGCAGCTCGGTGACGTACGGGCCGAACCGGCCCTCTTTCACCACGATCTCGTGCCCGGACGCCGGGTCGGAGCCGAGCGAGCGGCCCTCCTGCGGCGTGGCGAAGAGCTTCTCGGCGAGCTCGGGGGTGAGCTCGTCCGGCGGCAGGTCGTCGGGCAGGTTGGCCCGCTGCGAGATCGGGTCGCCCTCCGGATCGTCCGGGTCGGCGACCAGCCGTTCCAGGTACGGGCCGAAGCGGCCGACCCGGACCACCACCTCCCGATCCTCGGCATCGGTGAACAGGACGATCGAGTTGACCTCGCGGGCGTCGATATCGTCCAGCCGCTCGCCGACCATGCGCTTGAGCCCGCCGGAGCGCGCGACCGAGCCCTCCGCCCCGGTCTCGCCGCCGAAGTAGAAGCCGGAGAGCCAGTCGCCGCGACGCTCCCTGCCGCCCGCGATGGCGTCCAGGTCGTCCTCCATGGCGGCGGTGAAGTCGAAGTCGACGAGCCTGCCGAAGTGCGCCTCGAGCAGCCCGACCACCGCGAAGGCCACCCAGGACGGGACAAGCGCGCTGCCGCGCTTGTAGACGTAGCCGCGGTCGAGAATGGTCTTGATGATCGAGGAGTAGGTCGACGGCCTGCCGATCCCGAGCTCCTCCAGCGTCTTGATCAGCGAGGCCTCGGTGTAGCGGGCGGGCGGGTTGGTGCTGTGTCCGTCCGGGTTCAGCTCGACGGCGGTGACGGCCTGGCCCTCGGCCAGCGCGGGCAGCCGGGACTCGGCGTCGTCGGACTGGCCGCCGGCCTCCTCGTCCACGCTCTCCACGTAGGCCTTGAGGAAGCCGGCGAAGGTGATGGTGCGGCCGGAGGTGGAGAAGACGCACTCCTCGCCGGTGCCCGCGTGCCCGGTGACCCGGACCGTGAGTGTGGTGCCCTTGGCGTCGGCCATCTGCGAGGCGACCGTGCGCTGCCAGATCAGCTCGTAGAGCCGGAACTCGTCGTTGTCCAGCCGGGAGTGCAGCTGGCCGGGGGTGGCGAAGGTGTCGCCGGAGGGGCGGATGGCCTCGTGCGCCTCCTGGGCGTTCTTCACCTTGCGGGTGAACTGCCGCGGGGTCGGGTGCACGTACTCGGCGCCGTAGAGCTGGGTGGCCTGCGAGCGGGCCGCGGCGATGGCCGACTCCGACAGCGTCGTGGAGTCGGTGCGCATGTAGGTGATGTAGCCGTTCTCGTACAGCCGCTGCGCCACCCGCATCGTGCGCTCGGAGGTGAAGCGCAGCTTGCGCCCGGCCTCCTGCTGCAGCGTGGAGGTCATGAACGGCGGGTACGGCTTGCGCGTGTACGGCTTGGACTCGACCGAGCTGACGGCCAGGTCGACGCCGTCCAGCGCCTCGGCGAGCCGGCGCGCGTGCGCCTCGTCCAGCACGACGACGCCGGAGGCCGACTTGAGCGCGCCGTTGGAGTCGAAATCGCGGCCCGCGGCGACCCGCGCGCCGTCCACGCTGACCAGCCGGGCGCCGAAGATCCGCGGATTGCTCGCGGCCTCCTGCTCGCCCGCGTCCAGTTTGGCGGCGATATCCCAGTACTCGGCCGAGCGGAAGGCCATCCGCTCGCGCTCGCGGCGCACGATGACCCTGGTCGCCACCGACTGCACCCGGCCTGCCGAGAGCCGCGGCATGACCTTCTTCCACAGCACCGGGCTGACCTCGTAGCCGTACAGCCGGTCCAGGATGCGCCTGGTCTCCTGCGCGTCCACCAGGTCGCTGTCCAGGTCGCGAGTGTCGGCGGCGGCGGCGCGGATGGCGGGTTCGGTGATCTCGTGGAAGACCATCCGGCGCACCGGGATCTTCGGCTTGAGCGTCTCCAGCAGGTGCCAGGCGATGGCCTCGCCCTCGCGGTCCGGGTCGGTGGCGAGGTAGAGCTCGTCGGCATCCTTGAGCAGGCTCTTGAGCTCGGTGACCTTGGACTTCTTGTCCGGGCTCACCACGTAGATGGGCTCGAAGTCGTTGTCCACGTCGACGCCGAGCCGCGCCCACGGCTGGCCCTTGAACTTGGCGGGCACGTCGGCGGCGCCGCGCGGCAGATCCCTGATGTGGCCGACCGAGGCCTCCACCGTGTAGTTGCGGCCCAGGTAGGGGGCGATCTTCCTGGCCTTGGTCGGGGACTCGACGATCACGAGACGACGCAGGGGCCGGCCCTGGTCGGCTGTACCGCGGTCTCGTGTTGCCACCGGCGACTCCACACCTTTCGTTCTTACCCGCACGGCGCGTGTGCGCCCGGCGCGGCTGCAGTGGGCGGCGCGGAACGACCGTCGCCACCAGAGACGTTTATACCCCCGGCCCCGCATACCGCGAGCGCGGCGGAAATACCGAGCGTACGACCTCTCAGCGGTTCAGTATGCACCGAACCGCGAGCGCGATGCTTCCGCGCCGGAAACGCCGGCGGTACGAGCACCCCCCTGAGCGGGGTCCGCGACGGACCCGGACCTCCCCCTGAAACAGCTTCGTCCCTCACCTCCGTCGCCGGTGGTGAGGGACGAACGCTGATGCGTGGCTCAGCTGAGCGCGCGCACTCCGGTGGCCTGCGGGCCCTTCGTGCCCTGACCGACCTCGAATTCGACCTTCTGGTTCTCCTCCAGGGTGCGGAAGCCCGCCCCCTGGATCTCGGAGTAGTGGACGAAGACGTCAGCGGAGCCGTCCTCGGGCGCGATGAAGCCGAACCCCTTCTCCGCGTTGAACCACTTCACAGTTCCCTGTGCCATTCTGTTCCTTCTCTTTCTTACCCGGAACGGCGGACAACTGGGTTCGTCCACCGGGCCCGTTGAGACCGCTGTACTGTTGGTTTCCCCCTGCAGGAAAGCCCGAGCACACCGTTCGCAACTCGATCCTGCTGACGGTTTGGACTTTGGATCCGTCCCTCGAACACAGAAGCTTGCGACCAGGAACCAGTGAACCATGTCTTCCGGCAATTCGACAGTCGAGTTACCGACAATTTGCAAAATTCTTGATCTTGCGAATGCGCAGGTGAGGAACCCATTGGTGGAATCCAAACTTCAGGTCTGTTTGCCGTCTGATAACCAAGTCCGAGTACGGCAAAACGGCTGTGATGCAGATCGCTATTTGGTATCGATTACACCTCCGGCGGTGCGCCGATACACACTGTTCACAGCGGCGGCGGCCGGAAGGGGAGGTTACCTGTGAGTAGGGAGCAGGCGGCGGCGCTGGACCCAGCCCTGTCCTATGGTCGCTCGTTGCTCAACCGTGTTCTGGTCGGCGGCCCGGAATTCGACGGGCAGCTGACCCACGTGCTGGAGCTGCCGGCGAGGGCGGCAGTGCCGGATTCCTGGCCGGAATGGGCTCCGGCCGAGGTCATCGGGGCTTTTCGGGAGAGCGGCGTGCCGGAACCGTGGGGGCATCAGCGGCGGGCGGCGGAGCTGGCGTTCGGCGGCACCGATGTGGTGCTGGCGACCGGCACCGCCTCCGGCAAATCACTGGCCTACCAATTGCCGGTGCTCAGCACCCTGCACGACGATCCGCGGGCCACCGCGCTGTACCTGGCCCCGACCAAGGCGCTCGGCGCCGATCAGCTGCGCGGGGCGGGCGCGCTCACGCACGCCGGGACGCTGCGCGAAGTGCATCCGGCCACCTACGACGGGGATACGGCGCCCGAGGTCAGGCAGTGGGTGCGGGCCAATGCCCGCTTGGTCTTCACCAACCCGGACATGCTGCACCTCAGCGTGCTGCGCTCGCACCAGCGCTGGGCCCGGCTACTGCGCGGGCTGCGCTACGTCGTGGTGGACGAATGCCACGCCTACCGGGGCGTCTTCGGGTCGCACGTGGCGCTGGTGCTGCGCAGGCTGCGGCGGTTGGCAGCGCGCTACGGCGCCGACCCGACCTTCGTGCTGTGCTCGGCGACCGCCGCCGACCCGGCGGCCGCGGCGTCCCGGCTGATCGGGCGGGAGTGCGCGGCGGTGACCGATGACGGCTCGCCCAGCGGCCCGCGCACCATCGCGCTCTGGGAGCCGCCGCTGCTCACCGGCGTGACCGGGGAGAACGGCGCGCCGGTGCGCCGCTCGGCGACCGGCGAGGCGGGCCGATTCCTCGCCGACCTGGTGCTGGAGGGCGCCCGCACGTTGGCCTTCGTGCGCTCCCGGCGCGGTGCGGAGACGACCGCGCTGGAGGCACGCAGGCTGCTCGCGGCGGTCGATCCGGAGCTGGCCGGGCGGGTGGCGGCGTACCGAGCCGGGTACCTGCCGGAGGACCGCAGGGCGCTGGAGGCGGCGCTCTCCGACGGTGAACTGCTCGGCGTCGCGACCACGAACGCGCTGGAGCTGGGGGTGGACATCGCGGGGCTGGACGCCGTGGTGATATCCGGTTTCCCCGGCACCGTTGCCTCCTTCCGGCAGCAGGCAGGGCGCGCGGGGCGGCGCACCCAAGGCGCGCTGGTCCTGCTCGTGGCCAGGGACGATCCGCTCGACACCTACCTCGTGCACCACCCGGAGGCGCTGCTCGGCAAGCCGGTGGAGGCCACCATCACCGACCCGCGCAACCCCTACGTCCTCGGCCCGCATCTGCTCTGCGCGGCCTGCGAGCTGCCGCTCACCGAGAACGAGATCGACGCGCTGGGCGCCCGCGCGGTGGTCACCGAGCTCGCCGCCGACGGGCTGATCCGGCGGCGGCCGGGGCGCACCGCCGACGAGCCCGCGCGCTGGCACGCCACCGCGGGCAGCCAGCCGCACGACGAGGTGGACGTGCGCGGCGGCATCGGCGATCCGGTGGTGATCGTGGACGGCGAGACCGGCAGGCTGCTCGGCACCGCCGACGCCGGGCGGGCACTCGCGACCCTGCACCCCGGCGCCGTCCACCTGCATCAGGGCGAGACCTTCCAGGTGGAGGAGCTCGACCTGGACGAGGGCGTCGCCTTCGTCCGCGCGGGGGATCCCGGGTACACCACCCATGCCAGGCAGACGACCTCGATCGAGCTGGTGCACACGCTGGACCAGCGGGTTTCCGGCCGGATGGTGGCGGAACTGGCCCAGGTGCGAGTAACCGGGCAGGTCGTCGGCTACCTGCGCACCCTGGCCGACGGCACCGTGCTCGACCTGATCGAACTCGATATGCCGGAGCAGATCCTCCCCTCTGTCGCGGTCCTATACACGATGACCCCGGCGCTCCTGGCCGCGGCCGGGATCGTGGACGTTCCCGGTGCGCTGCACGCCGCCGAGCACGCCGCCATCGGGCTGCTGCCGCTCATCGCGACCTGCGACCGCTGGGATATCGGCGGCGTCTCCACCGCCGAGCACCCGGATACCGGGCTGCCGACAGTCTTCGTCTACGACGGGCAGCCCGGGGGTGCGGGCTTCGCCGAGCGCGGGTACGCGGCGCTGGAGCGCTGGCTGGCGGCGACCCGGGACCTGATCATCGCCTGCGAGTGCGCGGCCGGGTGTCCGTCCTGCGTGCAGTCACCCAAGTGTGGAAGCGGGAATCATCCGCTGGACAAGGACGGTGCGGCCCGCCTGCTCGGCGCGGTGCTGCGGGAGATCACCGACGCAAGGCCGATCCGTGACGGTCGCGACGCCGCCTCGTGACCGCTCCGCCGCTCGCGCTGGGTCGAAGCTCGGCCTGCCCGCCGCCACCGGGCCACAGCCGGCCCGTGGGCGGCCTGGAGGAATAAAAAGGATTGATTTCATGTTAACTGGACTATTGCCACGTCACCCAATCGCACCCGCCGGGTTTATTTCGTTCTGTTTCGATTGGTTCTCCGCGCATTAGTACGACCCTTCGCAATTCCCGCAGAATCGCGATTAATTCACGCCGATTGCGACGATACCGAGGCTTGCGTAATAGCGCATCGTGATCACTCGATCTTCTCCACCGGACCGGCTCGAGCGGCTGCGCTGGCGAATCGCACACCGAACAGACCTAGCGGTATTTGCACTTCCGCGACGACGGTCACATCCCACTGATCGACGGTGCACTCGCGCAGGCGGGTTCCGGCTCGAGTCGAGAGGGCGTCCGCCGCTGCGCATCCGGCCACCGGGCCCTCGATGAGTGCGGCTGCCGCCGCCAGGGCCGCCAGGTCGGCGGTGGATTGGACGCGGTGCCTCGCGGTGATGGTGGCGCCGAGATGGGTGAGCATCGCGGTGAGTGCGAGCAGGGTGAGGACGGCGAAGCAGGTGGTGATCGTCGCGCTGCCCCGCTCGGCCGAGGGCGAACCGGGTGCGGCGCCGACTCCGCGTCGCGGTCTCCGCGCGAGCTGCGTTGCGCTGCCGCGCCCGCCTCGCGCGTTCTCGACGGGCGTGGTTGTGCCTGCGGGTGCGCTCATGGGGCTCCTCCTGGTTCGACGGCTGCCAAGGCCTCCGCCCGGAGCCGTAGGCCGGGTAGCAGCGGGACCGAGGCTGTGACCTGCGCGGTGACGAGGGCGCCGTCGTCGCGGATCGCGATGTCGGCGCCGCGTGGTGCGACCCGGCGGGCCGCGGTTTCGGCGTGCGAGCGATCGCCGCGCGCGGCGAGGCGAGCGGCTTCGCGGGCGGCGTCGACACAGCGGAGCTGCGCCGACGCCGCGAGCAGGGCTCCGAGGCACAGGGTGAGCACCGCGATCAGGGTGGCGATCGCGAGGGCGGCCTCGACGGTGACGCCGCCGCGGTCGCCTCGGAGCGTGGCGGTCAGACGGTGGTGTTCAGTGCCCGGTCGATGATGCCGGTGAGCGCGTCGACGATATTGTCGCCGGTCACCACGGTGTAGAGCACGGCGCCGAAGGCCGCTGCCGCGATCGTTCCGATCGCGTACTCCACGGTGGACATGCCGTCGTCGGCTTCCAGTGCGTGCCGCAGCCGCGCGCGCAGCCTGGGCTTCGTTGTGGTCATCCCACTCCCCTTCCGGTTCGGCGGGCGCCCCGCGCGCCCGCACGTTCGTGTGCCGCCTCACAGCAGCCCGTTTCCGAGGACCTGGCCTGCCAGCCCGATCACCACCGGCACGATGCCGAGGCAGAGGAAGGCGGGCAGGAAGCAGAGGCCGAGCGGGCCCGCGATCAGGACGCCCGCGCGTTCGGCGCGGGCGGCGGCCGTGTCCTCGACCGCTGCCCGGCGGTGGCGGGCGAGTTCGGTGACGGCGGTGGCCAGTGACGCCCCCGAGCGAGCCGAGCGGCGTGCCAGCCTGGCGAGTGCATCGATCTCCTCGGCGCCGGGGCGGTTCGCGCACTCGGTGGCGGCTCGGTGCCAGGCGGTACTCGCCTCCGCGCCGAGGCCGAGTAGTTCCGCGGCGCGCCGCAGGGCTCCGGCCACCGCGGGTGGTGCGGTCGGGGCCACCGCGCGGGCCGCGTTCGCCATGGGCAGGCCGGCGCGCAGGCAGGCGGCCAAGAGGTCGAAGACGGAGGCGCCCGCGAGTGGGTCTGCGGCGCTTTCGGATTCCGGCTCCGGGCCTGCGGCGGGTGTGTGCCATCGGCGCAGGACCGGAGGGGGCGGCGGTGCGGCCAGCAGGGCGAGTGCGAGCAGGAGGAGCGGGGCGGGGGTCAGCGCGGCGGTCATGGCAGCCGTGCCTCGTGCTGGGGACCGGACGGGGTACGGAGGATGGTCATGAGATCTGTGCCTCGTGCAGGCAACCGGACTGGGTGCGGAGGATGGTCATGGGAGTACCGATCGGGTGATGGCGTCGGTCCAGAGGAGGCCCGCGCAGGCGAAGGTGGCGCCGAGTGGGAGGAGGAGCGTGCCGGTGCCGGTGCCGAGGAGGACTCGGAGGGGGGCGGCGCCCATGAGGTGGCCGAGGGCGATGCCGAGGATCGGGAGCGCTGCCAGGACCGTTGCGGTGGCTCGGGCGCCCGCCAGTGCCGCTGTGGTGCGGCTGCGGAAGCGTTGGCGGGCATGTAGGTCGGTGCGGGCGGCGGTGAGTAGTTCGGCGAGGGCGAGGCCGTGTTCCTCGGCGATGCGCCATGCGGTGGCGATGCGGGCGAGTTCGGGGGCGATCGGGGAGGTGGGGCGTTCCAGGCCGTCGGCGGCGGAGCCGCCGAGCTTGCCGCGGGCCGCGGCTACGGCGAAGGCGGTGGCTGCTTCGCCGCGGGCATCCGTGGCGGCGGACTCCGCGGCAGCGCCGGGGTGGGCGCCGACTTGTAGTTCGGCGATGACGAGTTCGAGGGCGTCGAGGAGGTCGGCGGAGCCGGTTTCGCGGGCTCGGTCGGTGCGGGAGCGACGGATCCGGATCAGGATGGTGCAGGCCAGGATGCCGGTGGCGATAGCGGCGCTCGCGCCGAGCAGGGTCGCCGCCGCGGTGGCGAGCAGGCAGGTGGCCTCGGCACGGTGGGCCGAGAGGAGGGGCCATCGTCGCGGCACGGACCTGCCGCCGGCTCTCCGGGACGAATCACCCGTGAGCAGCGGCGTGGCACCGGCGGTCCACCACGGACTGCCCGTGTTCGTCGGGGAGCCGCCCGTCGGCTGCGGAGCCCTACGGATGCCGGACGATGCGAAGCGCCTGCGTGCGGCGGCGGGCGGTAGCAGCAGGAGAGCCAGGGCGAGACAGGCCAGTCCGGTGCTCATGTCCACCATCCGGTGACTCCGCGCTCGGCCAGGAGCGCGCTCAAGGCGGGGGCGCCCGGGGTGGGGCCGCGCTCGGCGCTCCATGCCGCCTCGATGCGGACTTCGGCATCCCCGACTCGCCGCAGCACCCCGATCTCGCGCAGCCCGCGTGACCCGTCTGCCCGCCGGTGCACGTGCAGCACCACCTGAACGGCGGCGGCGAGCTGACTGTGCAGCGCCGCACGCCCCATACCGCCGAGTGCGGCGAGCGCCTCCAATCGGGCGGGCACCTCGCGGGGGGAGTTGGCGTGCACGGTGCCCGCTCCCCCGTCGTGCCCGGTGTTCAGCGCGGTGAGCAGATCGACGACCTCCGCGCCGCGCACCTCGCCGACGACGATCCGGTCCGGGCGCATGCGCAGCGCCTGGCGGACGAGGTCGCGCACCGTGACCGATCCCGCGCCCTCCACATTGGCGGGGCGGGCGACGAGCCGGACGACGTGCGGGTGCGGTGGGGCGAGCTCGGCGGCGTCCTCCACGCAGACGATGCGTTCGCTCGGTGACACCGTGGCGAGCAGGCTCGCGAGTAACGTGGTCTTGCCCGCTCCGGTTCCGCCGACGACCAGAAAGGCGAGACGGGCCCGGATGATGCCGATGAGCAGTTCCCGTGCCTCCGGTGTGACGGCTCCCGCGCGGGTGAGAGCGTCCAGCCCCTGGGTGGCGGGGCGCAGCACGCGCAGCGACAGGCAGGTGCCGCCGTGCGCCACCGGGGCGAGCACCGCGTGCAGCCGGACCCCGAAGGTGGCACCGAGGCCCGCCTCATGGCCGGGCAGCTTGCCATCGACCCACGGCTGCGCATCGTCGAGGCGCCGACCGGCGGCCAGCGCCAGCCGCTGCGCGAGCCGACGCACGGCCGCTTCGTCCGGAAACGTGACACTGGTGCGCTCCAGCCCGCCACCGCGATCGATCCAGACCGCATCCGGCCCGGTGACCAGCACATCGGCTACGGCGGGGTCGTGCAGCAGCGGTTCGAGGGCGCCGGCCCCGGTCATCTCGGTCTGCAGCAGCCGGAGCGCGCGCAGCAGGTCGGTGTCGCCGAGCACGCCACCCGCTTCGGCGCGGATGGCGTCGGCGAGCTGCTCGGGCTCGGGCGGGCCGGTGCCGATGGCGAGCCGTTCCCGCACCCGGTCCAGCAGTTCGGCGGTGACGAGGGCGCTCATTGCCCGCTCCGGTCGCCGAGCACGGCGAGGATGGCATCGGCGGCCCTGGTCAGCGGGGTGCGGCGGCCGATGCCGAGGCCGCCGCGTTCCAACCTCCCGGCGAGCCCCGGTTCGGCGCGGACGGCGGCGAGCAGCGGGAGGTCGAGAGCGGCGGCGATCTCGGTGCCGCGCAGGTTGCCGGGCGCGGGGCCGCGGATGACCAACCCCTGGTTCGGGTTTCGGCGGCGGATGGAGGTGGTGACGGCGCAGGCCGCGGCGAGGGCCCGCAGTCGCGCGGGCACCACGAGGACGACGAGATCGGCGGCGTCCAGCATCTGCTCGGCGTGCGGCCCCCGCTCGCCGGATATGTCACAGATCACGAGATCGCCTGCGGCGCGGCCTGCTTCGACGACGGCGCGGCTCGCGGCCGGGCCGATGGGGGCGGGCAACTTCCCGGCAGCGGGACGGTCGCAGGAGAGCACGGCGAGGCCGGGTGCGGCGCTGGGAAGGGCGTTGTGCAGTGCACTCGCGGCGACCCTTCCGTCTTCGATGGCGAGGTCGGACCAGCGCGGGCCCGCGGCGGCTTCGATACCGAGGAGCAGGTCGAGGCCGCCGCCGTGCGGGGCGCCGTCGACCAGCACGGTGTGGCCGCGGAACTCGAGCGCCGCCGCGCGCAGCGCCGTCGCGGCGGCGAGGGTGGAGGCGCCTGCCCCGCCGACGGCGCCCGCGAGCGCGACGACGACGCCGTCGCCGGCGGCCGGCTCGGCATGCTCAGCAAACTTCTGCACCAGTTCGACGGCGGCGCCGGGCAGCGCGACCACCCGCTCGGCTCCGACGGCCGCGGCAGCCCGGTAGTCGGGCAGCTCCGGTTCACCGGCGGTGACCAGGACGACGCCGACCCGCCGCGGGTGCCCGGCCGCGGCACAGCTGGTGGCCGCGGCGGTATCGAGCACGACGAGCGGGGCGGCGCTCCAGGCATGCCTGCCGACCGGCGGCGACTGCTCGGTGAGCGGGCGCTGGGCGGCCGCCGCGACCCGCCGCACCTCGGCACGCAGGGCGCTCGCGGCCACCAGCGCCAGGGCGGGGGCGGCACCACCGTTCTCGGTATCCATGCAGTTCAGCGTGGTGGAGCCGGGGGGACCGCGACAGCCCCCGCCCGACGAATGTGGATAACTCCGACCCTGTGGACAAGTCCCGCCGTGACCCGCGCCGAACACGGCACGAACCGGCTGGAAATAGAGGACGGCCCCAGCCGGGGGGGGAGGAGGCTGGGGCCGTCGGGGTTCAGCCCCGGGGGGTCGGGCTGAACACGCCTGGAACGATGTCCAGGTACTGGCCATACTACACCCACGATCGGGATCGGACGCAAGTCCGACGTGCCACATTCTCCGCCACCGTGTCGCCCCGTGAGCGGGCCGGGAGCCGGCTGTGCGCGCCCGCGCGGCGGCGTGGCAAACCCGCAGTGACAGCACGCGCGCAGGGACCGGCACACTCGCCTCCCGCATGCCTATCCTGGACCGATGACGGCCGACGACCCCCTAGCGCGGAACGAGCCCCCGGATCGGGCCGGGCCCGTGGCCGCGTTCTTCGACCTGGACAAGACGGTGATCGCCAAGTCCAGCACGTTCGTGTTCAGCAAGCCGTTCTACGCCCAAGGGCTGCTGAACCGGCGCTCGGTACTGGAGAGCAGCTACGCGCACTTCCTCTTCCAGCTCTCCGGCGCGGACCACGATCAGATGGAGCGCATGCGCGCGCACCTGACCAGCATGTGCGCGGGCTGGGACGTGGAGCAGGTGAAATCCATTGTGGCGGAGACGCTGCACGAGCTGGTGGAGCCGCTGATCTACGCGGAGGCGATGGATCTGATCGCCGACCACCGGATCCGCGGGCACGACGTGGTGATCGTCTCGGCCTCCGGCGAGGAGATCGTGGCGCCGATCGCGGCGGCGCTCGGCGCCGATCACGTGGCGGCGACCCGGATGGTGGTCGCGGACGGCCACTACACCGGCGAGCTGGACTTCTACTGCTACGGCGCGGGCAAGGTGGCCGCGATCGACAAGCTCGCGGCGGACCAGGGTTACGAGCTGGCGCGCTGCTACGCCTACTCGGATTCGGTGACCGACCTGCCCATGCTGAGCGCGGTCGGGCACCCGACGGCGGTGAACCCGGACCGCGCGCTGCGCCGGGAGGCGACGGCCCGCGGCTGGCCGGTGCTGACCTTCTCGAACCCGGTCTCGCTGTGGTCCCGCTTCCCGAGCTCCTCGTCGACGGTGGCGGCCACCGCGGCGGTCGGGCTCGGCGCGCTGGTGGCAGGCGCGGTCAGCTACCGGCTGCTCCGGAAGCGGTAGAAACATCCAGCAAATCGACCCTTGATGTGAGGGCGGTCACAATGTAAGAATGGGTGCCACGGGAAGACGGAAGGCCAGGGCGGAGCCGGAAGAGAAGGCTCAGTCTCCCGACCTTCTTCCCCAGCACGGACGCCAGGTACCCACGCGGAGCGCGCCGCGAAAGGGCAGAAGCGTTGTGGGCCTGCGGGTTCCGGATTGGTGGCGGCGATGGCCTCGCACAGGTTGCGGGGATGAACCGCCGGGGTCCGGTCCATCCGCCGAGGCCGGAGAACACAACCCACCGAGCACGCTTGGTAGCCCGGTGATCCGTGCTCGCGGGCGGTGAGTCGATGCCGACACACCGCCCGCTGTGGTGTCCGGCTACTGTGTGGCAGCCGCGTCCGCGATCGAGGTCGCCTCGCGCGCACCGTCTTCCAGTCCGCCGCAGCAGAAGATGACCCAGCCGCCGACGGCCTCCGGCTCGCCCGAGCCGAAGCCGGCGGCGGCGTCCACGTAGGCCTGCCTGCGCCGCAGCCAGAAGACCTCGGGCACGCCGAGCGCATGCGGGTCGAGGCCACTGGACACCGTGACCAGCCGGGCCGCGGCCCTGGCGACCACGCCGTCGGCGGTGCCGAAGGGGCGCAGCGCGAGCAGCTCGCCGTGCACCACCGCCGCGATCACCGGGGCGGGGGCGGTGGAGGTCAGCGCGATCTGGGCGAGCAGGTCGAGCCGCTCGGCCACCCCGGCGTCGGCGCGCGGACGGCCGAGCGCCGCTTCCTCGCTCAGGTCGGCGGCGGCGAGCAGGTGCAGCCGGGCCAGCGCCTGCAGCGGCGCACGCTGCCAGGTGCCTGCCAGATTGCGCAGCGCGTCGCCGTCCAGCGCCTGCCCGACCCGCAGCGCCCCGGCCAGGACGGGATCGTCGACCCGGCCGTCCACACTCGGCAGCTCGGTGCTGCCGCCGTCGATGGCGGCCGAGGAGCGGGCGGCGCGCACCGCAGCCTCGGCGGCGGTGGTCGGCCAGCCGCGCCGGTTGCTCCGGTGCCGGTGCACCGCGGCGAGTGCCTCGCGGGCGCGGTCGGCGGCCGCGCGGACGCCGGGCAGGTCGACGAGGGGTTGCAGCGGGTCGGTCACGGGGTACGAGGCTACCGGCGGCGCTCAGCTCACCCGCAGCTCCCGCCCCGGGATGGCGTCGAGCAGCGCGCGGGTGTACTCCTCGCGCGGATTCGCGAAGACCTCGGCAGCGCTCGCCTCCTCCACCACCCGGCCGTCCCGCATGACCAGCACGTGGTCGGCGATCCGGCGGACAACGGCGAGGTCGTGCGTGATGAACAGGTAGCTGAGCCCGAGTTCGGCCTGCAGCTCGTCGAGCAGCTCCAGGATCTGCGCCTGGACCAGCACGTCCAGCGCGGAGACGGCCTCGTCGCAGATCACCAGCTCGGGCGAGAGCGCGAGCGCGCGGGCGATGGCGACCCGCTGGCGCTGCCCGCCGGAGAGCTCGTGCGGGTACCGGCGCAGCACATCGGCGGGGAGCGCGACCCGCTCGACCAGGTCGCGTACCCGCTCCGCGCGCTCGGCGGGGGTGCCGACCCGGTGCGTGCGCAGCGGCTCCTCGATGGCGCGCGCGATGGTGAAGAGCGGGTCGAGCGAGCCGTACGGGTTCTGGAACACCGGCTGCACCCGGCGCCGGAAGTCCAGCTCGGCGCGGCGGTCGAGCCCGGTGACCGGGCGGCCGTCGAAGGTCACGCTGCCCGAGGTCGGCGCGAGCAGGCCGAGCACGAGACGCGCCAGCGTGGATTTGCCCGAGCCGGACTCGCCGACCACCGCGGTGGTGGTGCCGCGCTCGACCCGGAACGAGACGTCGTCCACCGCACGCAGGGTCTCGCTCCGCCACGGCACCCGGCCGCGCAGCGGAAAGGTCTTGACCAGGTGCTCCGCCACCACGACGTGGTCGGGAAGCTCCTTCTCGACAGCCGAGGCCGCCCTGGCCCGCACCGCCGCGCGCTCCCGCTCCACCTCCCCGCGCCTGCTCGCCAGCGAGGGCGCCGCCGCCACCAGCCTGCGGGTGTACGGGTGCTCGGGCTCGCGCAGAATGCGCTGCGCCGGACCGGCTTCCACCACCCGGCCGCGGTACATGACCACGACGTGCTCGGCGCGCTCGGCGGCCAGCCCGAGGTCGTGCGTGATGAGCAGCACCGCGGTGCCGAGCTCGCCGGTGAGCCGATCCAGGTGGTCCAGGATCTGCCGCTGCACGGTGACGTCGAGCGCCGAGGTCGGCTCGTCGGCGATGAGCAGCTTGGGACGGCAGGCCAGCGCCATGGCGATGAGCGCGCGCTGCCGCATGCCGCCGGAGAACTCGTGCGGGTACTGCCCGGCCCGGCGCGCGGCGTCCGGCAGCCCGGCCTCGGCGAGCAGCTCGACCGCGCGCTCGCGGGCCGCCCTACCCTTCGCGATGCCATTGGCGGTGAGCGTCTCCCGGATCTGGAAGCCGACCTTCCACACCGGGTTCAGGTTGGTCATGGGGTCCTGCGGCACCAGCCCGATGCCGGTGCCGCGGATCCCGACGACAGCGCGCTTCGACGCGGTGGTGACCTCGGTGCCGTCGAACTCGATCGAGCCGCCGGTCACCCGGCCGGTGCCGGGCAGCAGGTCGATGACGGCGTGCGCGGTGGTCGACTTGCCCGAGCCGGACTCCCCCACCAGCGCGACCGTCTGCCCGGGGTAGACAGCGAGGTTCACCCCGCGCACCGCCGGTGTCGCGCCGAAGGCGACGTCGAGATCGGAGATCCGCAACAGCGGCGTGTCACCGGTCATCGCACCCGCGCCCGCGGATCGAGCGCGTCGCGCACCGCGTCGCCGAGCATGATGAAGCTCAGCACGGTGACGGCGAGCGCGGTGGCCGGGTAGAAGAGGATCGGCGCGGTGCGGATCTCGCGCTGCCCGGTGGCGATATCGCCGCCCCAGGAGACGATGGTGCGCGGCAGCCCGACGCCGAGGTACGAGAGCGTCGCCTCGGTGACCACGAAGACGCCGAGCCAGAGCGTGGTGATTACGATGAGCGGCCCCGCGGCATTCGGCAGCACGTGCCGCAGCAGCACCCCCGGCCTGGTGACGCCGAGCGCCTCGGCGGCCGTGACGTACTCGCTACTCTTCGCCTCGATCACCGCGCCGCGGGCGATCCGCGCCGCCTGCGGCCAGGTGAACGAGGCCAGGATGAGGATCACCGTCCACACCGTGCGCTGGGTGAGCAGCTGCATGAGCACGATGGCGGCGAGCATGAGCGGCAGCGCGAAGAAGATCTCCGAGATCCGGGAGATCACCGAGTCCGGCCAGCCGCCGAAGAAGCCGGCGAGCGAGCCGAGCGTGCCGCCGATGGCGACGAAGAGCAGCGTCGCGCCGAGCCCGGTGAGCACCGACGCCCGCGCGCCGTAGACCGTGCGGGCGAAGATGTCGCAGCCCTGCCGGTCGAAGCCGAAGGGGTGGCCGGGCCCGCGCGGGTCCATGCTGACATCGCCGTTGCAGTACCGCGGATCCTGGTCGGTGAAGAGCTGCGGGAAGGCCGCGACCAGCACCACGAGCACGATCAGCACCGCCGCGACCAGGAAGACCGGGTTGCGCCGCAGCCGGTGCCAGGCGTCCAGCCAGACGCTGGTCGGGCCGCCGGTGAGCCGCACCGTGTCGGTGACCACCGGCTCGTCGTCCACCGGGGCGACGAAGTACTCCTGACCGGGCCGTTCAGCCATAGCGGATCCTCGGGTCGAGCGCGGCGTAGAGCAGATCCACCAGCAGGTTGGTGAGCAGGAAGATCACGATCAGCACGGTCACGAAGGAGACCACCGTCGGCGGCTCGACCCGGGTGATGGCCTGGTAGAGCGTGCCGCCGACGCCGGGGATATTGAAGATGCCCTCGGTGACGATGGCGCCGCCCATGAGCGCGCCCAGGTCGGCGCCGAGGAAGGTGATCACCGGGATCATGGAGTTGCGCAGGATGTGCACGGTCACCACGCGGCGCCGGGGCAGCCCCTTGGCGGTGGCGGTGCGCACGTGGTCGGCGATCATGTTCTCCGCCACCGCGTTCCTGGTCAGCCGGAGCACGTAGGCGAAGGAGAGCGAGCCGAGCACGATGGCGGGGACCAGCAGCTCGCCGAAGCTCGCCCGGCCGGAGACGGTGACCGGCGCGATCCCCCACTTCACCCCGAGCAGGAACTGGGCGAGGAAGCCGAGCACGAAGACCGGCACCGCGATCACCACCAGGCTGGCCACCAGCAGCGTCGAGTCGAAGAGCCTGCCCTTGCGCAACCCGGCGAAGAGCCCGAACAGCACCCCGAAGCCGCCCTCGATCAGCACCGCGAGAAAGGCGAGGCGCAGCGTGATCGGGAAGGCGCGGGCCAGCTCCTCGCTCACCGGCCGCCCGGAGAACGAGGTGCCGAGGTCGAGGGTGACGATCCCCCGGAGATACAGCAGGTACTGCATCAGGAACGGCTGGTCCAGGTGGTAGCGGGCGCGCAGCTGCGCCTCCACCGCGGGGGTGAGCGGCTTCTCCCCGGCCAGCGCCTGGATCGGGTTGCCGGGGATCAGGAAGACCAGGGCGTAGACCAGCAGGGTGGCGCCGAGGAAAACCGGGATCATCTGCAGCAGCCGCCGCCCGGCGTACCAGCCCATGCGCGGCTACTTCTCGATGTTCTCGAAGTCGAAGAGCCCGTTCCAGGCCAGCTCGGCGCGGGACACCCGATCCGACCGCCCGGCGGCGGCCACGTAGTCGAAGACCGGGATATCGGCCATGTCGCGGATCAGCAGGCCCTGCGCCTGCGCGATGATCCGGTGCGATTCGTCCTGGGTTGGCGCGGCCAGCGCGGCGTCGAGCAGCCGGTCGAACTCGGGGTTGTTGTAGTCGACGTTGTTGGTCTCCGAGTAGCTGTAGTACTGCGAGGTCAGGAACTGCAGCATGGAGGGGTAGTCGCCCTGCCAGCCGTAGCGGAAGGCGGTGCCGATGGTGCCCGCGTCCACCTCGTCGCGCACGTTCTTGAAGGTGGGCAGCGCGCGGCCGACCGCCTCGATCCCGAGGGTGTTCTTGATGCTGTTGGCCACCGCGTCGACCCAGGCCTGGTGCCCGCCGTCGCTGTTGTAGGTGATCTCGTACCGGCCGGACCACGGCGCGATGGCGTCGGCCTGGGCCCAGACCCGGCGCGCCTCGTCCGGGTTGTAGCGGAAGACCTCGGACCCCGGCAGGTTGCCGTCGAAGCCGGGCAGCGTGCTCGCGGTGAAGTCGCGGGCCGGAATCCTGGTGCCGTTGAAGATGTTCTGCGCGACCTGCTCCCGATTGATCGCCATCGAGATGGCCTTGCGGCGCAGCAGCCCCTCCGCGCCGCCGAAGTGCGGCACCGAGCTCTGCACGCCGATGTGCTGGTTCTGCGCGGTGGGCTTGGTGATCGCGCGGTCGCCGAGATCCTGCTGGTAGGTGCCGAGCGCGCTGTCCGGCACGGTGTCGAGCGCGTCCAGGTTGCCCGCCTGCAGGTCGGCGTAGGCGGTGTCGAAGGACTGGTACATGACGAAGCGCAGGCCCTTGTTCTTCGCCGGGCGCCCGCCCGGGTAGTCCGGGTTCGGCTTCAGCTCGATCTGCACATTGTGCTGCCAGGCGCCGGTGTCGCTGAACATGTACGGGCCGTTGCCGATCGGGTTCTCGCCGAACGCCTTCATGTCCCGGAAGGCCGCCTCGGGCAGCGGGTAGAAGGGGGAGTAGCCGAGCTGCGACTCGAAGTCGATCGACGGCTGCTTCAGCTCCACGGTGAAGGTGCGGTCGTCCACCACCTTCAGCCCGGCCATGGTGGTCTGGGTGGGGTTCTCCGCGGCCACCTCGTCGAAGCCGAGGATTGGGGTGAAGACGTAGTTCTGCAGCTGGGCATTGGTGCTCAGCGCGCCGTAGTTCCAGGCGTCCACGAAGGACTTCGCGGTCACCGGGGAGCCGTCGGTGAACGTCCAGTCCGGTTTCAGGGTGATCCGGTAGCTGCGCCGGTCGGTGGTCTCGATGGATTGCGCCATCTCGTCGTGCGCCTCGCCGTCGGCGTCGTAGTACTTCAGCCCGGCGAAGAGCCGGTCGACGACCCGGCCGCCCTGGTTCTCGTTGGTGTTCGTCGGCACCAGCGGATTCTGCGGCTCACCGCCGTTGACGGTGACGAGCTCGGTGTCGGACGGGCCGGTCGAACAGGCCGTCGCGCCGAGTCCGAGCGCGAGCACGCCCGCGGCCAGCAGGGCGGTGATTCGTGTCGATCGCAACGCATCTCCCCCATTCGCGAAGATCGAGAGCTTGCTCAGGGACAGTAACGACACCGGCCGAGGTTGTCATGGGAACATCCGACGCGATCCCCCGGAGTTACCCACACGGCAACATCAGCGAAACTCGCGAGAGCGTAGCCGGCGCTACGGCAACCGCGGCACCGTTGACTAAGGTCGAGGCCGAGCGAACCACGGAAGGGCGAGACGAGATGACCGAGAATCCCGAACACCAGGCTTCCTACGCACCGTCCGCGGAGTTCGCGGCCTCGGCCAATGCGGGCGCCGAGCTCTACGACCGGGCCGAGGCCGACCGGCTCGCCTTCTGGGCCGAGCAGGCCGAGCGGCTGCACTGGGAGCAGCGGTGGACCGAGGTGCTCGATTGGTCCGGCGCACCGGTGGCCAAGTGGTTCGTCGGCGGCAAGCTCAATGTCGCCTACAACTGCGTGGATCGGCACGTCATCGACGGCCACGGCGACCAGGTCGCCATCCACTGGGAGGGCGAGCCGGGCGATTCCCGCGACATCACCTACGCCGAGCTGCGCGACGAGGTGAGCCGGGCGGCCAACTACCTCACCGAGCTCGGGCTGGAGGCGGGCGACCGGGTCGCCATCTACATGCCCATGATCCCCGAGGCGATCGTGGCCATTCTGGCCAGTGCCCGGCTCGGGCTGACGCACTCGGTGGTCTTCGCCGGGTTCTCCCCCTCGGCGCTGCGCCAGCGCGTCGACGATGCCAGCGCGCGGCTGGTGATCACCACCGACGGCCAGTGGCGGCGCGGCAAGGCGGCCCCGCTCAAGGAGGCGGTGGACGAGGCGCTCTACGCCAACGGCGATGTGCCGCACAGCGTCGAGCACGTGCTGGTGGTGCGGCGCACCGGTATCGAGGTGCCGTGGACCGATGGCCGCGACCTGTGGTGGCACGAGACCGTCGCGAACGCCGACCCGCACCACGAGCCGCGGGCCTTCGACGCCGAGCACCCGCTCTTCATCCTCTACACCTCGGGCACCACCGGGAAGCCCAAGGGCATCCTGCACACCAGCGGCGGCTACCTCACCCAGGCCGCCTACACCCACCACTACGTCTTCGACCACAAGGCCGGGCAGGACGTGTACTGGTGCACCGCCGATATCGGCTGGGTGACCGGGCACAGCTACATCGTCTACGGGCCGCTGGCGAACCGGGCCACGCAGGTGGTCTACGAGGGCACCCCGAACTTCCCGGACGAGCACCGGCACTGGCAGATCGTGGAGAAGTACGGCGTCAGCATCTACTACACCGCCCCCACCCTCATCCGCACCTTCATGAAGTGGGGCAGGCAGATCCCGGACGCCCACGACCTCTCCAGCCTGCGCGTGCTCGGCAGCGTCGGCGAACCGATCAACCCCGAGGCCTGGCGCTGGTACCGGGAGGTGATCGGACACGGCGACACCCCCATCGTGGACACCTGGTGGCAGACCGAGACCGGCGCCATCATGATCTCCCCCCTGCCCGGCGTCACCGCCGCCAAACCGGGCGCCGCGCAGACCCCGCTGCCCGGCATCTCCGCCCAGGTCGTCGACGAAGAAGGCAACCCCGTCGTACTCGGCGAGACCGAGGCCAACGGCTACCTCGTACTCGACCAGCCCTGGCCCTCCATGCTGCGCGGGATCTGGGGCGACATGGAGCGCTACCAGACCACCTACTGGGACCGCTACGCCAAGCAGGGCTGGTACTTCGCCGGTGACGGCGCCCGCCTGGACCCCGACGGCGACCTCTGGGTGCTCGGCCGGGTGGACGACGTCATGAACGTCTCCGGCCACCGCATCTCCACCGCCGAGGTGGAATCCGCCCTCGTCGGCCACACCGGGGTAGCCGAAGCGGCGGTGGTCGGGGCCAGCGACGACACCACCGGGCAGGGCATCGTCGCCTTCGTCATCCTCACCGCGACCACCGAGAACACCGGCGACACGCTGGTGAACGAACTCAAAGCCGAGGTCTCCAGGGAGATCAGCCCGATCGCCCGGCCCCGCGAGATCCACGTGGTGCCCGAGCTGCCCAAGACCCGCAGCGGCAAGATCATGCGCCGGCTGCTGCGCGATGTGGCCGAGGGCAGGGAGCTGGGCGACACCAGCACCCTGGTCGACCCGTCGGTCTTCGAACAGATCCGGGCGGACAAGGCCTGACCCCGGACCGGCCCCGGGGTGATGTCGCCGACGGCGCCCCGGGGTTCGGCGCTAGTGTTGCCGCGTGAGCGTGTCCATTCGCGCGGCGGGGAACCGGTGCGCTGGAATGTGACGACGCGGGTATGAGTACAGCGAGAGCCGGGACAGGGAGAAGGGTCGACCAAGTGAGCTTCACACAGGGCGGTAACGGAAACGACGCGCAGCGCGGCCGGTCGGTCACCGCCATCCCGCTCTCCGACGCCGACCCGGTGGGCTCGGCCAGCTTCGGCAGCCTGGTGCGCGATGCCACCGAGCAGATGTCGACGCTGGTGCGGGCCGAGGTCGAGCTGGCCAAGGCCGAGGTGACGGCGGAGGTCAAGAAGGGGCTGCAGGGCAGCGTCTTCTTCATCCTGGCGCTCACCGTGCTGCTGTTCAGCACCTTCTTCTTTTTCTTCTTCGTCGGCGAGCTGCTCGACGTCTGGCTGGCGCGCTGGGCCGCCTTCCTCATCGTCTTCCTGCTGATGGTGGTGGCGACGGCGGTGCTGGCGCTGCTCGGCTATCTGCGGGTGAAGAAGCTGCGGGCGCCGGAGAAGACCATCGACTCGCTCAAGCAGGCCAAGACCGTGCTTCCCGGCGGGCTCGGCACGAGCCACGACGAGCCGAAGGCACTGCGCTCCTGACCGACTAGGCTTTCGGCGTGTCGGCGACCTTTCCCCCTGACCCGTCCAGCGTCCGCTACGCGGGCCCGTGGACGCACCGGGACGTCCGCGCCAACGGCATCCGGCTGCACATCGTGGAGGCGGCGCCGGAGCGGGTCGATGCCCCGCTGGTGCTGCTGCTGCACGGCTTCGCCGATTTCTGGTGGTCGTGGCGGCACCAGCTGACCGCGCTCGCCGACCTCGGGTACCGCCCGGTCGCGGTCGACCTGCGCGGCTACGGCGACTCGGACAAGCCGCCGCGCGGCTACGACGGCTGGACCACCGCCGGTGACATCGCCGGGCTGATCCGCGCGCTCGGGCACACCGAGGCGGTGCTGGCCGGGCACGCCGACGGCGGGCTCGGCTGCTGGACCACGGCGGTGCTGCACCCCCGGCTGGTGCGCGCGATCGCGCTGGTCGGGTCGCCGCACCCGGCCGCGCTCAAGCGCTCGATCCTGCGCGACCGCAGGCAGCGCCGGATCTGGCTGCCCGCCTTCCTGCGCCACCAGATCCCGCGCTACCCCGAGCACCTGCTCACCAGGGACGACGGCGCGGAGGCCGAGCGGCTGCTGCGGGCGAGGGCGGGCGCCGCGTTCACCGCGGGGCCGGAGTTCGCCGACACCGCCGAGCGGCTGCGCAACGCCATCCGGATCCCCGGCACCGCGCACTGCGCGCTGGAGTACCAGCGCTGGGCCTTCCGCAGCCAGTGGCGGCCGGACGGGCGGCGCTTCATGGCGACCATGCGCGAGCCGGTCCGGATCCCGGTGCTCGCGCTGCGCGGCGAGCACGACCCGTACATCATGCCCGCCACCTTCCACCGCGGCCGCGCGCTCGCGCCGGAGCGGCGGCTGGTCTCGGTGCCCGGGGCCGGGCACTACGCGCACCAGGAGAACCCCGAGTTCGTCACCGCCGAACTGGCCAAACTGCTCGGCTGACAGCGGCTCGCCACGCGACCACCACCGTGGCCACGCGGCAGGGCGAGCGCCGGCCGAACTTGCTCGGCTGAACAGCGGCTCGCCCCGGTGGCAAGGCGCGCTGCTCGGCTAGCTCAGGACGCAGGCTCCGGTGTCGACCGGGCTCGCCACCGTCGGCGCGGCGGCCAGCTCGGCGGAGACCTCGTCCAGGGTGAGCACGTAGCCGGTGTCGTCGTCGGTCACCGCGGCGCCGAAGACCACGCCGAGCACCTGCCCCCCGGTGTCGACCAGCGGCCCGCCGGAGTTGCCCGCGCGCACCTGGCCGCGCACCGTGTAGACCTCGCGCTCCACCGTGCCGTTGCGGTAGATGGTCGGGCCGGTGAGATCCAGCGTCTCGCGCACCCTGGCGGCGCTGGCCGTGTAGGGCCCGCCGCCGGGGTAGCCGAGCACGATGGCGCTGTCGCCCGGCCGCGCCGCGCTCGGCGCCTGCGGCACCACCGGCGCGTTCAGCCCGGGCACCCGGAGCACCGCGACGTCCTTGGACGGGTCGAAGAGCACCACCTCGGCGTCGATCGGCCCGCTCGCCGTGTCCACCGCGACGCTGGTGGTCCCGGCGACCACGTGCGCGTTGGTCATCACCCGCTCCGGCGCGATCACGAACCCGGAGCCCTCGAGCGCGCGCTGGCAGCTCGGCGCCACCCCGCGGATGCGAAGCACGCTCGATTGCAGCGAGGCCGCGACCGGGCTGGCGAGCACGCTCCCGTCCGGCGGCTCGGCGGCCGCGATCGGGGTGCGGCCGAACGGCCCGATCACGTCGGGCAGCCCGGAGGTGTTGAGCAGCTGGGAGAACTCGTTGGGCAGCTTGCGCAGCCAGTTCGGCGCGACCTGGTTGACGTCGGCGAGCACCCGCGAGCCGTTGATCGCGGCCGCCACCGCGGGCTGCGACGAGGTGGCCAGCGGTAGCGCCAGCAACCATGCCGTCACCAGCACGGCAACCGCCTGCAGCACCGCGCCGACCGCGCTGTCCACCCCGCGCGCCACCGGGTTGTGCATGCCGCTGCGCGCGGCCCGGCCGAGCACCATGCCCGCGACCTCGCCGACGATCACCAGCACCACGATGAGCAGCACGCCCGCGAGTACCCTGGCCCTGCCCTCGTCCACGTGCACGAGCAGGTGCGGCGCGATCAGGATGCCCGCGACCGCGCCGAGCACGACGCCGAGGAAAGCGAGCGCGGAGGAGACCGCGCCCTGCCGCCAGCCGGAGGACGCCGCGAGCAGCGCGAGCAGCAGCACGGCCAGATCGAGCCAGCCGGACGGGCTCACAGCTCCATCCCCACGCTGGCGAGCGCGGCCTCCAGGTCGCGCACGTCGGAGCGGTCCCAGTCCAGCTCCCAGCCCGCCGCGGTGACGAGCCCGGCCAATATGCCGCCGGTCAGCCCCCAGACCAGCATGTTGTCCACCAAGAAAGCGGGGCTCCGGTAACCGAGGCCGCTGCGCACCAGGAACCGGTTCGCCGGGTCGAGCAGCTCGGCCATCGGCACCCGGACCACCCGCTCGGTCTCGCGGCGGTCGACCACGCCGACCGGGCTCGGCTCGCGCCAGTAGGCCACCACCGGGGTGACGTCGAAGCGCGAGGGCGGCACGAAGAGCGCGGGCAGCAGCGCCAGCGGGGCGACCCCGGCGGGCACCAGCCCGGTCTCCTCCTCCGCCTCGCGCAGCGCGGTGTGCACCGGCCCGGAGTCGCCCGGGTCGACGCCGCCGCCGGGGAAGGCGATCTGGCCGCGGTGCTGCCGCATGGTGGCGGCGCGCTGGGTCAGCAGCACGTCGGCGTCGGCGGGCAGGCCGCCCGGCGCGCTCGGGTCGGGCTCGGGCGAGCCCGCGAAGAGTACGAGCACGGCGGCCTGGCGCGGCTTGCCGGTGATGGTCATGGCGCGGCGCAGGGTGCGGGCCATGCTCAGGGTGTCGGCGGAGTCCGGGGCGGGCGGGCGGGTGGTGGCGCGCAGCCACTCCGGCGCCGCGGCGGGGTCCGGATCGGGCGCGATGAAACCCTGGTTGTCCGGTGAGCCGGACGCGGGCACGCTCATGCAACTACCTGTACCAGCACACCCGGCACCACCCTGCCACTAGTACGGTAACGATGGGGCCTGAGCGGGGGCCCTCCGTGGCCACGCTCCGCTCCCGCCTCCGGGCCTGACCCGCTCATGCCGTAACCATCGGGCCTGAGCGGGGGCCCTCCGTGGCCACGCTCCGCTCCCGCCTCCGGGCCTGACCCGCTCATGCCGTAACCATGGGGCCTGAGCGGGGGCCCTCCGTGGCCACGCTCCGCTCCCGCCTCCGGGCCTGACCCGCTCATGCCGAAACTCCCAGTTCGCCCGCGACTGTCCGCGCGATGTCGCCGGTGTCGGTGAAACTGCGCACCACGACATCGGCGACGGTGCCGTCCGCGCGCAGCAGCACCGAGATCGGCAGTACCGCGGGCGCGCCGACCGCGTTCCGCAGCGCGGCACCGGGGTCGAGCGCACCCGGCAGCGTGATGCCGAGACCGGTGAGCCGGCCGAGCGCCTTCGCCTCCTCCGGGTCGCTGTGCACGGTCAGCACCGTAATCCTGTCACCCGCCCGCCGGGCGTACTCCTGCAGATGGGGCAGTTCCTGCGCACAGGGCGCGCACCAGTAGGCCCACAGGTTCAGCAGCGCGGGCTTGCCCGCGAGTGCGGTGCCGAGGTCGACGGGTTCGCCGTCGGCGAGACAGGTGAGGGTCAGCCCGGCCAGCGGGCCCGCCCCGGGCGGCACCCCGGCTCCCCGAGCTTCCGCACCCGCCGGGCAGGGACTCAGCCCGGCGGCGGCCCGCTCCTCCGGTGACACCGCCGCGGGCGCCGGACGCCCGTCCTCGGGCGCGCCGGAATCACGCGGCCAGAGCGCCACCGCCACCGCCACCGCGACGATCACCGCGACCAGCGCGAGACGGGCGGCGACCGGCCACCGCGTCACCGGCCCGCCAGTTCGAGCAGGTGCGACGCCTCCGGCCCCTTCACCAGCTTGGCGGCCACCTCGGGATCGGTCGGGCCCGCGCCATAGGAGGGACAGTCCTTGGCGAGCAGACAGGCCCCGCAGGCGGGTTTGCGGGCGTGGCACACGCGCCTGCCGTGGAAGATCACCCGGTGCGAGAGCATGGTCCAGTCCCTGCGCTCGATCAGCTCCCCGATCGCGTGCTCGACCTTGACCGGGTCGTCCAGCTCGGTCCAGCCCCAGCGCCGCACCAGCCGCCCGAAATGGGTGTCGACGGTGATGCCGGGGATGTCGAACGCGTTGCCGAGGATGACATTCGCGGTCTTGCGACCGATTCCGGGCAATTGCACCAATTCGCCCAGGGTGTGCGGGAGTTCGCCATCGTGCCGCTCCAGCACCGCCTGACCGAGCCCGATGAGTGAGCTGGTCTTGTTGCGGAAGAACCCGGTCGGCCGGATGAACTCCTCCAGCTCGGCGCGATCGGCCTCCGCGTAGGCACGGGCGTCGGGATACCTGGCGAAGAGCGCGGGAGTGGTGAGATTCACTCTCTGGTCCGTGCACTGGGCGGAAAGAATCGTCGCCACCGCCAATTCCAGTGGCGTCCCGAAATCCAGTTCGCAGTGCGCGTCCGGAAATGCGACCGTCAGCGTGCGATACATCCGCCGTGCCCTTCGCACCAGGCCGAGCCGTGTTTCCGCCTGTCGCGCCCTGGATTTGCCGCGCGGCGGAGCCCCGCTCGCCGCCCCGGCCGCGGTACGGGCGGAGCCGTCGGCAGCGGCGGCGGAAGCGGGAGAACGCACGCGTCCACCATACGGAACCGCCCGACACTGTTGCCCAGCCAGTTCTCCCGCCGTGTTCCATCTGAGACCTCGACCGTGTTTACTGCTCGTCATGCAAGGACTCGCTGTGGTGCTCTTCCCAGTGGCGATGATGCTGTTCGCACTCGGCATGGAGCGGTTCGAGAGCCGGCTCCGCAAACTCGTCGAACCCGACGAGGAGGTCCAGCAGTACCTGGACAAGGCAAGCAATGCCGAGGTCAGCGAGCTGACCAAGCTCGGTCTTCCGGCCGCCGTCGCCCGGATGCGCAAGCGCCGCTCGCGCACCGAGGATCTCGACGTCGCCCGGGCCAGCTGAGCTCATCCCACCCCCGCGTCCGGCCCGAGTGAGCCGGCCGCGCGACCTTTCCGTCACTCGTTCCATCGACGTCCCGCAATCCGCTCTTTACGTGGTGTCTGTCACTGTCCGAGCCTGCCTCCGCGTAGACTCCGCTGGTGGCCGGGTCGATTCGGTCCCGGTACGGAAGCCATTTCCCAAAGGAGCACATTCGTGGACGAGGCCCTCGCCAGAGCAGGCATCTTCCAGGGCGTCGAGCCCACAGCGGTGGCCGCCCTCGCCAAACAACTCCAGCCCGTCGACTTTCCGCGTGGCCACATCATCTTCAACGAGGGCGAGCCGGGCGACCGGCTGTACATCATCACCACCGGCAAGGTGAAGATCGGGCGCCGCTCGCCGGACGGGCGGGAGAACCTGCTGACGATCATGGGCCCCTCCGACATGTTCGGCGAGCTCTCCATCTTCGACCCGGGCCCGCGCACCTCGACCGCGACCACGGTCACCGAGGTCCGCGCCGTCACCATGGACCGGGACGCGCTGAAGGCATGGATCGACCAGCGCCCCGAGATCGCCGAGCAGTTGCTGCGGGTGCTCGCCCGCCGCCTCCGCCGCACCAACAACAACCTGGCGGACCTGATCTTCACCGACGTCCCCGGTCGCGTCGCCAAGGCCCTGCTGCAGCTCGCGCAGCGCTTCGGCACCCAGGAGGCGGGCGCCCTCCGGGTCACCCACGACCTCACCCAGGAGGAGATCGCCCAGCTCGTCGGCGCCTCCCGCGAGACCGTGAACAAGGCGCTCGCCGACTTCGCGCACCGCGGCTGGCTGCGGCTGGAGGGCAAGAGCGTGCTCATCTCCGACTCGGAGCGGCTGGCGCGCCGCGCCCGCTGAGCTCCGCGCACAGCAGACAGCGCGCCGATGCGGTCGCCCGCACGGCGCGCTGTGCTGTTTTCTCAGGCAGTGCGCAGGTAGTCCAGCTGGGCCTGCACCGAGCTCCGCGCCGCGGGCCAGAGCTTCTTGTCCACGTCGGCGTACACCTTGCGCACGATCGCCATGGCGCCCGCATCGTCGCCCAGCTCGGCCAGCGCGGCCCGCACCTGGTCCAGCCGCTGGTGCCGGTGCTCGATGTAGTAGCGCAGCACCGGCCCCAGATCGGGGTGGTCCGGCCCGTGCGCGGGCAGCAGCGGCCGCCCGTCGCCCGCGGCGAGCAGCCGATCCAGCGAGGCCAGGTAGTCGGCGAGCGCGCCGGGGCGGTTCTCCAGCACCGTTGTCCCGGAACCGAGCACGGTGTCGCCGGTGAGCACCCCGTCGGCAAGCACGAAGCTCACCGAGTCGGTGGTGTGCCCCGGCGTGCCGAGCACCTCGATCCGCAGCCCGGCCGCCTCGATCACCTCGCCGTCGGCCAGCGCGGCCTCGGTGCCGCGCAGGAAGGTCGGGTCCTTGGCGCGCACCACCGTCCCGGTCAGGTCGACCAGCCGGTCGATGCCGCCGGTGTGGTCGTGGTGGTGGTGCGTGATCAGGGTGAGCGCGATGGCACCGCCGGTGGCCTCGGCGATGGCCTCCACGTGCGCCCGGTCCTTGGGCCCCGGGTCGACCACCACGTACTCGGTGCTCGCCGGCGCCCTGAGGAGCCAGGTGTTGGTGCCGTCCAGCGTCATCTGGCCGGGGTTCCGGGCGAGCAGCACCGACGCGTTCGGGGTCACCGGACGCAGCTGCCCGTAGGCGGGATGGGTCAGGGTCATGGCACTCCCCCTGGGGTTCGGGATTCGATGGGGCCGCGCGTCAGCGGACCTCGGCGATGAGCTCCACCTCGACCGGGGTGTTCCGGGGCAGCTCGGAGACGCCGACGGCGGAGCGGGCATGTGCCCCGGCGTCACCGAACACCGCGCCGAGGAACTGCGAGGCGCCGTTGATCACCACCGGCTGGTCGCCGAAGCCGGGCGCGGAGGCCACGAAGCCGACGACCTTCACGATCCGCACCACCTCGTCCAGCCCGACCAGGTCGTGCACCGCGGCCAGCGCGTTCAGGGCGCAGAGCCGGGCGGCCTCGGCGGCCGCCTCGACCGTCACCTCGGCGCCGACCTTGCCCGTGACCACCAGCTCACCGTCGACGAACGGCAGCTGCCCCGAGGTGTAGACCAGGCTGCCCGAGCGCAGCGCGGGCACGTACGCCGCGACCGGCGCGGTGACCGGGGGCAGCGTGACGCCGAGCTTGGCGAGATTCTCCCGCCACGGGGTCGCGGATTCGGCGGGCGCGGTCACTTCGCGCGCTTGAGGTAGGCCACGTGCTGCTCGCCGGTGGGGCCGGGCAGCACCGTCACCAGCTCCCAGCCGTCGGCGCCCCACTGGTCGAGGATCTGCTTGGTCGCGTGCGTCAGCAGCGGCACGGTGGCGTACTCCCACTGGGTGATTTCGCTCATGCGCAGAGCCTAACGGGGCGCCCCCGACGCAGGCAGACATGGCTCCGCCGCTGATCGGAACTCCGCGACCGGTACATCTTGTACCCATTCGACCCGCCGGTGGCGGATCACACGGACGGACCGGTCTTGCGGCCTATAGGCTCGCTGGGGTGGAAGCACCATCAGCAGCGCCGACGACGGGCTGGCCGGAGCGGGCGACCCGCGCCCGGCTGCACTACGTCTCGGGCAAGGGCGGCACCGGCAAGTCGACGGTCGCCGCGGCGCTGGCGCTGGCGCTGGCCAGGGGCGGGCGCCGGGTGCTGCTGGTCGAGGTGGAGAGCAGGCAGTCCATCGCCCAGCTCTTCGATCTGCCGCCGCTGCCCCCGACCGAGACCAGGATCGCCACCGCCGACGGCGGCGGCGAGGTGTGGGCGCTCGCGCTCGATATCGAGCACGCCTTCCTGGAGTACCTGGAAATGTTCTACAACCTCGGCTTCGCCGGCCGGGCCATGCGCCGGATGGGCGCCATCGAGTTCGTCACCACCATCGCGCCGGGGCTGCGCGACGTCATCCTCACCGGCAAGATCAAGGAGTGCGTGATCCGGACCGATCGCGGCACCGGGAAGCGGGTCTACGACGAGATCGTGGTCGACGCCCCGCCGACCGGCCGGATCGCGAGCTTCCTCGACGTCACCACCGCGATGGCCGAGATCGCCCGCGGCGGCCCGATCGCCGGGCAGGCCGAGGGCGTCTCCAAGCTGCTGCACTCCGACGAGACGCTGATCCACCTGGTGACGCTGCTGGAGGCGCTCCCGGTGCAGGAGACGGCCGACGCCGTCGCCCAGCTCACCGCCGAAGACCTGCGCATCGGCACCGTCGTCGTGAACCGGGCAGGCCAGGGCTACCTGTCCGCCGAGCTGCGCGGCGCGGTGGCCGACGGCGAGCTGGACCGGGACGAGCTGCGGTCCGGGCTGGCCGCCGCGGGCATCACGCTGCCGGACGCCGATTTCGACGGCCTGGTCACCGAGACGATCGAGCACGCCGCCCGGCTGCGTGCCCAGGACAACAGCGCCACCGAGCTGGCCGCGGTGGACGTGCCGCAGCTCTACCTGCCCGCGCTGACCGACGGCATCGATCTCGGCGGGCTGTACGAACTGGCCGAGAAGCTCAGCGAGCAGGGGGTCCGATGACAGCGCCGAACGCAGGCGCCCGGCTCGACGTCGCGGCGATCCTCGCCGACCCGAGCGCGCGCGTCGTCGTCTGCTGCGGCTCCGGCGGGGTCGGCAAGACCACGACCGCCGCCGCCATCGCGCTGCGCGCGGCCGAGCTTGGCCGCAAGGTGGTGGTGCTGACCATCGATCCGGCGCGCAGGCTGGCGCAGTCGCTCGGCGTCGCGGAGCTGGACAATGCCCCGCAGCGGGTGGAGCTCGGCCCCGAGGTCCCCGGCGAGCTGCACGCCATGATGCTGAACATGCGCCGCACCTTCGACGAGATGGTGCTGGAGCACACCAGCCCGGACAAGGCGCAGCAGATCTTCGCCAACCCGATCTACCAGACCGTCGCCTCCTCCTTCGGCGGAACGCAGGAGTACATGGCGATGGAGAAGCTCGGCCAGCTGACCAGCCGCAAGGACTGGGATCTGATCGTGGTCGACACCCCGCCCTCGCGGAACGCGCTCGACTTCCTCGACGCGCCGAAGCGGCTCGGCACCTTCCTGAACGGCCGGATGATCCGGGTGATCATGGCGCCGGGCCGCGGCGTCGGGCGGTTCGTCACCGGCGCCATGAGCCTGGCGCTCAAGGGCGTCTCGACCGTGGTCGGCGGGCAGCTGCTCAAGGACGCCTCGAACTTCCTGCAGTCGCTGGAGTCCATGTTCGGCGGGTTCCAGGAGCGGGCCAACCGCACCTTCGCCATGCTGGCCCAGCCCGGCACGCACTTCCTGGTGGTCGCCGCCGCCGAGCCGGACGCGCTGCGTGAGGCCTCGTTCTTCGTCGACCGGCTCTCCACCGAGCGGATGCCGCTGGCCGGGCTGGTGCTGAACCGCACGCACCCGGTGCTCAGCGGGCTCTCCGGCGACCGCGCGCGCTCGGCGGCCGAGCAGCTCGGCGACGACACCACGCTCACCGCCGCCGTGCTGCGGGTGCACGCGCAGCGCGCGGCCACCGCCAAGCGGGAGCAGCACCTGCTGCAGCGTTTCACCGGCGCGCACCCGCGGGTGCCGATCGTCGCGGTGCGCGCGCTGCCCTTCGAGGTCTCCGACCTGGCCGCGCTGCGCGCGGTGGGTGACCAGCTGGCCGGGCCCCGGCCCACGGCCGACGTCCACCCCTGAAAACGGGACCGAGCCCGCGGTGGCGGGCTCGGATTCCGGTATCGGGCGAAGCTGGGCTACATCGCCGGGTCAGATCGCGATCTGGTGCTGCCGCTGGGCCTGGAAGAAGTCGGCCCAGGAGGTCACCTCCGGGTGCTGCTTGAGCAGCGCGCGGCGCTGGCGCTCGGTCATGCCGCCCCACACCCCGAACTCGACGCGGTTGTCGAGCGCGTCGGCCCCGCACTGCATGAGCACCGGGCAGTGGCGGCAGATCGTCGCCGCCTTGCGCTGCGCCGCACCGCGAACGAACAGCTGGTCGGGATCCACTTCCTTGCACCTGGCCTCGGAGACCCAGGCGATCCGCGCCTCGGCCTGCTCCACGTTCAACCGAGCGATGGGGGTTGTCATATGCATTTGGTGTGCCCCTTTGCAGTCCGAACACCGTATGAACCGGCGCTCCGGAATCGCGTTCAGTACGCGGCAACCCAGACCCCGCTGCGCACTGCACCACATTCCACTTTGAGTGTTAGCTCTATCACACTGGGTTCTCAATCTAGGTAAAGGTTGAGGACAACGCAAGACCGGGCTCGAACCTTTTTGGTACGTCCGTGCCTGGGACGCAAGTACCGAACCGTCCGGTTGGGCCGACTCGCTGGGAAAACCCCACGACACGCCCACTTCGGCGGACACCGCCGTCCGGCAGCGTGTCATTCGGTGTGCGCACCTCGCAGACGGATCCCGTCCACCCCGTAGTCTGGCGGCGTGCCGATGACACGAACACTCGCGAAACTGGCCGGCAGCTGCGTGCTCGCCGCCGTGCTCGTCGCGGGGCTGTTGTTCCCGCTCGCCGGTGGTTTCGGGTTCGTCTCCAATCGCGCCGCCGACGCCGTCGACAATGTCTCCGCCGAGCTGGTCGAGGGCACCGTCCCCGCCGTCTCCACCATGGTCGACACCGCGGGCAACCCGATCGCCTGGCTGTACGAGCAGCGCCGGTTCGAGGTGCCGAGCGACCGGATCGCCAACAACATGAAGCTCGCGATCGTCTCGATCGAGGACCGCCGCTTCGCCGAGCACGAGGGCGTCGACTGGCAGGGCACGCTGCGCGCCTTCCTCACCAACTCGGCCAGCGGCGAGGTGCAGCAGGGCGCCTCCACCCTCGACCAGCAGTACGTGAAGAACTTCCAGCTGCTCGTGGTCGCCAAGACCGACGCGGAGCGGCGCGCGGCGATCGAGACCACCCCGGCGCGCAAGATCCGCGAGATCCGGATGGCGCTGACGCTGGACCGCGAGCTCACCAAGGACGAGATCCTCACCCGCTACCTGAACCTGGTGCCCTTCGGCAACAGCTCCTACGGCATCCAGGACGCCGCGCAGACCTACTTCGGCGTCGACGCCGCGGATCTGAACGTGGCACAGTCGGCCATGCTCGCCGGCATGGTGCAGAGCTCGTCCAAGCTCAACCCGTACACGAACAAGGACGGCGTGCTGCAGCGGCGCAACACCGTCCTGGACACCATGATCCAGAACATCCCGAGCCGGGCCGACGAGTTCCGCGCCGCCAAGACCGAGCCGCTCGGCGTGCTGCCCGAGCCCAAGGGGCTGCCGCGCGGCTGCATCGCCGCCAACGACCGCGGCTTCTTCTGCGACTACGCGCTGCAGTACCTGGCCAACTCGGGCATCAGCCGGGAGCAGGTGGACAAGGGCGGGTACCTGATCCGCACCACGCTCGACCCGGCCGTGCAGGACTCGGTGCGCGATGCGGTCGCGGGCGCCGCCGACCCCAACCTGGCGAATATCGCCGAGGTGATGTCGGTGGTAGCGCCCGGCGAGAACTCGCACGACGTGGTCGCCATGGCGAGCAGCAGGCGCTACGGCCTCGACCCGGACGCCAACGAGACCGTGCAGCCACAGCCGTACTCCATGGTCGGCGACGGGGCCGGCTCGATCTTCAAGCTCTTCACCACCGCCGCCGCGATGGAGAAGGGGCTCGGCATCAACGCCCAGCTGGACGTGCCGAATCGCTTCGAGGCCAAGGGGATGGGCAACGGCGGCGCCCGGGGCTGTCCGGCGGCCACCTACTGCGTGGAGAACGCGGGCAGGTACAAGTCGCCGATGTCGGTCACCGAGGCGCTCGCGACCTCGCCGAACACCACCTTCGTCAAGCTGATCCAGGCGGTCGGGGTGGCGCCGACGGTCGATATGGCGGTCCGGCTCGGGCTGCGCTCGTACACCGAGCCGGGCACCTCCGGATTCAGCAACCAGAGCCTGGCCGACATGGTCAAGGAGCAGAACCTCGGCTCCTTCACCCTCGGCCCGGTCGCGATCAACCCGCTCGAGCTCTCCAACGTCGCGGCCACGCTGGCCTCCGGCGGCCGGTGGTGCCCGCCGTCGCCGATCCGGGAGGTCATCGACCGGCAGGGCAAGCAGGTTCCGCTCACCCAGCAGGCCTGCGAGCAGGTGGTCGAGCCCGGGCTGGCGCAGACCCTCGCCAACGCCATGAGCAAGGACGACACCGAGGGCACCGCCGCGGGCTCGGCGCGGGCCACCGGCTGGAACGCGCCCGCCTCCGGCAAGACCGGCACCACCGAGAGCCACCGCTCCTCCGGCTTCCTCGGCTTCACCAACTCGCTGGCCGCCGCGGTCTACGTCTACGGCGACAGCCCGACGCCCGGCGAGATCTGCTCCTTCCCGCTGCGCAACTGCGGGAGCGGAGATCTCTTCGGTGGCAACGAGCCCGCGCGCACCTGGTTCAACGCCATCAAGCCGGTGCTCGGGCAGTACCCGCCGCCCGCGCTGCCGCCGCTGGACGACAAGTACGTGCGCGGGTCGAACCAGGCGCAGGTGCCGGACGTCAGCAATATGTCCCAGGGTGATGCCACCTCGGCGCTCACCAGGGCCGGGTTCCAGGTGACCGCGGTGACGCAGGGTGGGGCCGCCCCGAAGGGGACGGTCATGGGCACCGCGCCGAACGGATCGGCGATTCCGGGGTCGGTGATCACGATCTACGTCAGCGACGGGACCCAGCGCCAAGCGCCGAGCCCGACGCCGGGGCCTGCCCCCGCGCCTGCGGCGCCCGGCTTGCCGCCGCTGCGGCTGCCGCCGATTCCCATCCCGATCCCCATCCCCCGCTGACCCGAAATTGCCCCCGGCCTCGAAGGCCGGGGGCAATTGGCGGTGGGCCGAGGGCCAGGGCCGCAGGGGCGGAGAAGCGCTCGGCTGGAGCGCGAACCGGAGGCCCGGGATGGGGCCGCACCGCTCAGAGCCGGGCTTTGACCGCGGCCGAGATGCGGGAGCCATCCGCCTTGCCCGCGGCGAGAGCGGTCGCGATCTTCATGACCTGACCCATCTGCCGCATCCCCGGCCGCTCCCCGAGCTCCTCCGCGACCTGCGCGATGGCGGTGTCGGCGAGATCCGCCACCTCCGCCTCGGTGAGCTGCGTCGGCAGGTACTCGTCGATGATCCTGGCCTCGGCGTGCTCGTTGGCGGCGAGCTCGCCGCGGCCGTTCTGGGCGTACACCTCCGCCGCCTCGCCGCGCTTCTTCGCCTCCTTCTGCAGCACGGAGACCACTTCGGCGTCGGTGAGTTCGCGCGCCTCGGACCCCGCCGTCTCGGCGGTCTGGATCGCGGCGAGCAGCATCCGGACGGTGCCGAGACGCAGGGTGTCCTTGGCTTTCAGCGCGGTGGTGAGATCCGCCCGCAGCTGCGACTTCAGTTCCGACATACCCCCACGCTAGCCCGTCCCGCGCCCACCTCCCAGCGCATTTGCGCTCGTGGCACCCGCTGTGCGAGAACACACGGGGCAGGACCGGCCGGGCTCACCTATGCTGGGCAAATGCCCGTCATCACGACCTCCGCCGTCGGACGCGCCGCAACGGTGGCCGCGGGAGCCGCGGTCGCCGGAATCGGTTACGCCTCCCTCGTCGAGCGCAATGCGTTCGTGCTCAGGGAGACGACCATGCCGGTGCTGCAGCCCGGGTCGTCGTCACTGCGGGTGCTGCACATCAGCGACCTGCACATGACGCCGAACCAGAAGCTCAAGCAGCAGTGGCTGCGCGACCTGGACCGGCTGGAGCCGGACCTGGTGGTGAACACCGGCGACAACCTGTCGCACCAGAAGGCGGTGCCCGCCGTCGTGCAGTCGCTCGGCAGCCTGCTCTCCCGCCCCGGGCTCTTCGTGTTCGGCAGCAACGATTACTTCGCCCCGGTGCCGAAGAACCCGCTCAAGTACTTCCAGAAGGACCACCGCCGCACCTACGGCGCCCCGCTGCCCTGGCAGGATCTGCGCGCGGCGTTCAACGAGCGCGGCTGGCTCGACCTCACGCACGTACGCCGCGATCTCGAGATCGGCGGCATCCGGATCGCCACCGCCGGGGTGGACGACCCGCACCTGCAGCGCGACCGCTACGACACCATCGCCGGCCCGCCGAACCCGCTGGCGGACCTGCGGATCGGGCTCACCCACTCGCCCGAGCCCCGGGTCCTCGACCGCTTCGCCGCCGACGGCTACGACCTGGTGCTGGCCGGGCACACGCACGGCGGCCAGCTCTGCGTGCCCGGTTTCGGTGCGCTGGTGACCAATTGCGGCATCGACCGGGCCAGGGTCAAGGGGCCGTCCAGCTGGGGCGAGCACACCAAGCTGCACGTCTCGGCGGGCATCGGCACCTCGCCGTGGGCGCCGTACCGCTTCTGCTGCCGCCCGGAGGCCACGCTGCTGACCCTGGTGGCCGCGCCGCCCAAGCAGCCGTCGACCGAAACCGGCCGAGGCCGTTCGGCTTCGGCGGCCGTCGCCCGCTAAGGTCGCGTCCCGAAGCTGACAGTCAGGCAGGGGGCGCCACATTGGCAGAAACCGATGCGCAACGCACCGACCGGGCCGTATGGGGGCAACCGGGGGCGCCGCGAGTAGTTCCGGAATCCGCTGTGGCGGGGCGCGAAGCCCCGCCGCGACCGACATTTCCGGCCGGTTCCGCATCACCGTCGGTGACCGGCTCGTGGCAGGCGGCCACCGCGGTCCAGGATCGTGATCCCGGAAGGCCCGCGGTACCGCCGCCCCACGATTTCGACGCCTTCCTCGCGGAGTACCGCGCCCGGCCGAGCGGCCAGGGCAAGACCCTGCCCGCCGCGGGCGCCGCCGTGCTCGCGTTCGCGGCCGCCGCCACCGCCGTCGCCGTCGCCCGCGGCTCGGACGATCCGGAGAGCGGGGCTCCCCCGCTGGTCAGCGCGCTCACCAGCGACGCACCGGCCAGCGTCGCCGTGCCGCCGCCGGTGCTCCCCGGCTACCGGGTGGTGGCCGCGCCGGACCGCGACGCCGCGTACGACGTCCCGGCGGGCTGGCACATCGCCCCCGCGGACACCGTGGCCGGATTCGGCCGCGCCCCGGACGCGCTCACCGGCAAGGGCTACGCCACCGACGGCCGCGACTACTGCCCCGGCTCCACCCGCACCGTCGCCTTCCTCACCGCCGCCGACGAGGGGGATTCCGCCGCCGCGGCCACCGCCATCGGCGCCAAGGCGGCCCGCCTCGCCTACGCCGACCCCGGCGCCGCCGCCCCCGCCGAGCCACTGCGCTCCCTGGACGGCGGTCAGCAGGGCATGTTCGTGGAGACCAGGGGCCGGATCGCGCGGCCCGCGCCCGGCTGCGCCGCCGAGTACGCCGTGTACACCTGGGCCGCCCCGAGCACCAATGGCAGCTTCGTCATGGTGATCGCCGCCGACATCGGCGTCCCGCAGGCGCTCGACGCCGCGGGCGCCAAGCGCGTCTTCAGCACCATCCGACCCTACGAACCCTGACTGACCTGCCAATTTAACGTCCAGAGGTCCCCTGTTGTAAGCTACTTCAGGTTCTCCTCCCCGGGGTGTGGCGCAGCTTGGTAGCGTGCTTCGTTCGGGACGAAGAGGTCGCAGGTTCAAATCCTGTCACCCCGACTCGTGTGGTTGAGACACGAAGAAGCCCCTGGCCGTCAGGTCAGGGGCTTCTCTTGTCGGTGACCACGTGCCCTCCGGCAGGCAAATCATGCGTTCGACCGACTGATCTCCGAAAACGACGGCACTAATCTAGAGCCGAGTCGAAACCAGAAAGTCGGCTACCGAATCCGCCAACGGAGTATCGAATGGGCCTGTTCTCTCGCGCACCGGCACCGCACCCGAATTTCGTGCAACTCTGCCATCGCGTCATCGCCGAGTCCGGCCGCAATCCGGCAGAGATCGATTTCGGTCATCTCATGAGCGTGTTCGGCAAGATCCTCGAGACGACGGCGCGGAAGCATGTGCCGGGGCGCGGCGACGAAGTCCGCGCTGTGATCATGCAGAGCTTCGCCGTCAGGGACACCGAGGCACCGTGGCTGTTCCTGCAGAGCCTGGGACGCCCCGGGGTCCGGGCGTCGGACGAGATCGTCGACTTCCTACACGAGAACATCGGCGAAATCGTCAAAAGGACGCGCAATGGTCAATACGACCGCAAAGCCGACAGCCCCGATCAACAGCACTGATTCCGTCGGAAACCCACAAAGGAGAGACAAATGGCTCAGTCCGATCAGGAAGTACGCAACGCCATCGCCCGGGTGAAGAATTCCCCCGACCACGCCAGCGATGCGGACTGGAAGGTCGTCAACGATTTCGCCCGTCTCGCCGGCACCCTCGGCAACCTCGCGCGGGAAGCGATCAAGGGGCGCTGAGGCGCACCCGTTCCGTCCGGGTGACTCCCACCCGACAGCCCTCGGCCGGCTCGACCGCCCGGGGGCTGTCGGCGTTTCCGGCTTGACCTTCGACCCGCTCGAAGCCCGAGGATGGCGGCATGCCGGACGAACTCATGCCGATCGGGGAATTCGCGCGCCGCAGCGGACTCACTGCCAGCGCGCTGCGGTTCTACGCCGATACCGGGGTGCTGCTGCCCGCCGAGGTGGATGCGGTGACCGGGTATCGGTACTACGCCGCGGAGCAGGTGGAGCGGGCCGGGGTGTTGCGCCGGTTGCGGGAGATGAGGATGCCGCTGGGGCCGGTGCTGCGCGTGCTCGACGGGGATCCGGAGCAGGCCGTGCGGCTGGTCCGGGAGCACGCGGCCGCGGTGGCCGCCGAGGCGGCGCTGGCGCAGCGCACCGCTGCCGAGCTGGAGGCGGCGCTCGGGGTTGCGCCGGAGGTGGTCGTCGGGGCCGTGAAGGGGCCGGTGCTGGCGGCGGCGATCGAACAGGTGCTGGCGGCAACCGGTGTCGACCCGGCGCTGCCGGTGCTGGAGGGGGTGTGCCTGGAGGCTTTGCCGGATGCGGTGATCGTGACCGCCACCGACAGGTATCGGCTCTCCACCCGGACCATGGCTCCGGTCGAGGCGCCCGCCACGAACTGGGCGGGGACGATCGCGGGGGCCGATCTGCGCGCGGCGGTGCCGGAGATCCGGCGGACACCGGTGGTCGCGCTGCGCGCCACCGCGCACCGCCTGGAGCTGGGCGCGCGGAGCTGCCGCATCCTGCCGGACGACTTCCCGGACTACCGCGGCATGCTCGCCGCGCTCTCCGAAATCGTGACCAGGGTGACGGTCGGCCGAGAACCGCTGCTCCGCGCGCTGGAGGAGCATCGGGGCGGCGAGATCGCGATGCACGCGACCGGCGAACCCAATCTCGGCGGCACCGTGCCACCCGCCACCGGCGAAGTCCGCATCGGCGGCACCGCGCTGTCCGCGACCGTCATGGGCAGCCCACTGACCCTGCACTTCGACCCCGCCGTCCTGCACCCGGCCATCGCCACCGCCATCGGCCCCGACCTCCTGCTCGACCTGCGCGGCCCGGCCCAGCCGATCACCCTGCGCTCGGCCGACCGCGGCGACCTCACCACCCTCGCCATGCCCATCCACCCACGAAACGGAACCCCATGACCGACCCCACCATGACCGCCATCCTCGCCGCCGTCGGCACCGGCCGCGACGGCGACACCGCCACCGCCCGCACCGCCCTGCTCGAGCTCTGGGCGGGCATCGGCCCGGCGGGCGACCCGCTGCACCGCTGCACCCTCGCGCACTACCTCGCCGACCTCTACGACGACCCCGCCGAGTCCCTCGCCTGGAATATCCGTGCCCTCGACGCCGCCGACACCGTCACCGACGACCGGGTGCGGGACGTGCACGAAAGCCTGCACATCGCAGGCTTCTACCCCTCCCTGCACCTGAACCTCGCCGACGACTACCGCCGCCTCGGCTCCCTCACCCCCGCCGCCGAACACCTCGCCCTGGCCAGGCAGCACGCCCCGGCCCTCGGCCCGGACCCGTACGGCGACCTCATCCGCGGCGCCATCGACGGCGTCGGCGCGGCCATCGCCAGCGGCGACACCGCGCCGCGCGGCTGATCAGACCGGGATTCGCGGGCTCTCCAGGAAGGGGATGACGAAGGCGCGCAGCAGTTCTCGCTCCTCGTCCGGCTCGGCGGGCATGGTGAGCAGCGAGACCACGCTGCGCACCAGCCAGCGGCCGAGACGGCGGGCGGCGGCGGGCTCCAGGTCGGGGCGGAGGCTCGCGACGAAGTTGCGGGCGAGCAGCTCGACGGCGTCCGAGGAGTCGGCGAGCTGGGCGACGACGCCCGCGTTCACCGGCTCGAACCAGACGGCCAGGTACTCGGTGCCGCGCACCGCGGCGAGCACCGCGATCAGGGTGTCGAGCAGGGCGGCGGGGTCGGCGACGGCGCCGCGCTCGCGCCAGACCCGGGCCACGACGCGCTGCGCCTCCCGGTCGGCGAAGGCGACGAAGAGCGCCTGCCGGTTCGGGAAGTAGCGGTACAGGGTGGCGCGCGAGCAGCCTGCCGCGGCGGCGACCTCGGCCATCCCGACCCCGGAGACCCCGGCCAGACCGCGCGCCCGGAAGAGGCTGCGGACCCCGTCCAGGATGCGGTCGGCGGCGAGCTCGGTGCGCGGGCCGGCCAGCCAGTCGCTCACGCGGCGCTCCGGAAGGGGACGCGGGTGGGGCGCCGCACGTACGGGCCGTCGGCGTACTCGACGCCGACGAGGTCGACGGCGAAGCCGGGGTGCAGGGCCAGCAACTCCTCCAGCGCGATCCGGGCCTGCATGCGCGCGGCGGCGGCGCCGAGGCAGTGGTGCGGGCCCTGGCTGAAGGTCATCAGCCGCTGCGGGTTGCGGTGGATGTCGAGGTCGGCGGCGTCGGGGCCGTAGACCCGTTCGTCGCGGTTGGCGGAGCCGTACACCAGCAGCACCTTACGGCCCGCCGGAATCGTCACCCCCTCGATCTCGACGTCGCGGGTGGTGGTGCGGGCGAGCCCCTGCACCGGCGCGGTGAGCCGGAGGAACTCCTCGACGGCGCCGCGGATCAGCTCCGGCTCCCGCACCAGCCGCGCGCGCTGCACCGGGTTGGCGTACAGCAGCTGCACCGCGCCGCCGAGCAGCCCGGTGGTGGTGTCGTTGCCGCCCGCCACCATGGTCCAGGCGTAGGCGAGCAGCTGCACCAGCCCGGTGACGTCGGAGTCGGTGGCGCCGAGCCCGGCCTGCACCAGCAGCGAGACGGTGTCGTCGCCGGGGTCGGTGCGCCTGCGCCGGATGAGCTCGGCGAAGTACCCGACCATCTCCATGGAGGCGGCGCGGGCCTGCTCGCTGCCGGAGACGCCGCCCGCGACGACGGCGTCGGTCCAGCCGTCGAAGCGGTCCCGGTCCTCCTCGGGCACCCCCAGGTAATACGCGACCACCATGCTCGGCAGCGGCTTGAAGAGCGTGCGCACGATGTCGCCGCCGTCGGCGAGCAGCTCCAGCCGCTCCCGGACGAAGGCGCGCACCATCGGCTCCAGCGCCTCCACCCGCCGCGGCGTGAAGCCGCGCGCGACCAGGCTGCGGAACTCGGTGTGCTGCGGCGGATCCTGCATGACCAGCGGCGGGTTCGCGGTCAGCCCGATCTGTTCCAGCTCGCCGTACTCGATGGTCAACCCCTGGCCGGAGGAGAAGGTCGCCGTGTCCCGGGCCGCCGCGTAGACGTCGGCGTGCCGGGTGAGCACCCAGTAGTCGTGCTCCGGCCGCTCGGCCGGGACCACGTGGTGCACCGGGTCGTGCTCGCGCAGCGCCGAGTACATCGGCCAGGGCTCGGCCCAGGTGGCGCCGGTGCACGGCTGGAATACGGCGCGAGACTCATCGAGCAACATGTCCCGAGAGTAAGACAGATTTGCCGATATGTCTAGAACGCGTTCTCGGCGAACTCGTCCAGGTTCGCCGCCGTGCGAGCGGGGATATCGTTTCCGGTACGGGTGTGGGCACACGCGAACAATCGCGGGTGCGGCGCGGGAACGCGAGCGAATTCTCCGGGCCGGTGCGGAACCGCTTACCTCTCCGCCGCAGCGCCGTCACACCCGCGAAACACGGCGTCCATAGCGTATACAGCCATGTCGACACGGTTGAGCACGCTCGCGGACGCCGCGGGGCGCCCGCTGCGGGATGTGGTCTACGAGGCGCTGCGTGACGAACTCATGAACGGGGAGATCACCTTCGGTGAGCGGCTCACCGAGCCCAAGCTCTCCGCGCGCTTCGGCATCTCCCGTACCCCGATCCGGGAGGCGCTCACGGTGCTCTGCTCGGACGGGCTGCTGCAGCGCGCGGAGTACGGCTTCAGCCCCGTGCGGCCGAGCATCCCGCTCATCCGCGATCTCTACGAGCTGCGCATCACGCTGGAGCTGGGCGGCATCCAGCGCGCCATGACCAACCCCGCGGTGCGCCACGACCGCGAGCTGCTGAGCGCCGAGCGCGAGCGCTGGCTGGAGCTGCGCGCCGACCCGCCGGAGCAGCAGCCGGGGTTCGTGGTGCGGGACGAGGAATTCCACGTGACGCTGCTGACGGCCTCGGGCAATGCCGAGCTGGTGCGCGCACTGGTGCAGGTCAACTCCCGGATCCGGCACGTCAGGATGTACGACTTCATGGTCAACAACCGGATCGAGACCACCATCGCCGAGCACCTCGGCATCCTCGACGCGGTGCTCGCCGACGACCTCGCGCTGGCGTACCGCCTGCTGCACACCCACATCGGCGAATCGCTGGACGTCGTCCTCGACCGCGTGACCAAGGCCGTCGCGGCGATGTCGCTGGCCACCGACCGCAACCCCTGATCGGAGCCGCCATGACCGCCCTGCTCGACGAGCCCGCCCTGCACCCGTCGCCGGTGGACCGGGTGCGCGCCGCCTATCGGCGCATCGCCGAGGTGGACCGCCCGGAGGTCTGGATCGCCCTCCGCCCCGAGGCCGAGGTGCGCGCCGACGCCGAGGCGGTGCAGGCCAGGCTGGCCGCCGGAGAGGTATTGCCGCTGGCCGGGCTGCTGGTCGCGGTGAAGGACAATATCGACGTGGCCGGGGTGCCGACCACCGCCGCCTGCCCCGATTTCGCCAGGCACCCGGCCGAGACCGCCGCCGCCGTCGAGCGGCTCACCGCGGCGGGCGCGGTACTGCTCGGCAAGACCAACCTCGACCAGTTCGCCACCGGGCTGGTCGGCACCCGCAGCCCGTACGGTGCGGTGCGCAACGCGCACCACCCCGAGCTGGTCTCCGGCGGCTCGAGCTCCGGCTCCGCGGTGGCGGTGGCGCTCGGCATCGCCGATATCGGCGTCGGCACCGACACCGCGGGCTCCGGCCGGGTGCCCGCCGCGCTGAACGGCATCGTCGGGGTCAAGGCGACACTCGGCATCGTGCCCGCGCACGGCGTGCTCCCCGCCTGCGCGGACTACGACGCCGTCACCGTCTTCGCCGCCGGGCTCCCGCCCGCGGTCGCCGCCATCCGGGTGATGGCGGGCCCGGAGCCGCGCGACCCGCGCAGCCGGAGCTGGCCCGCCGACGTCCCGCTCGCCGCCGCCCCCCGCGTCGCGGTGCCGGTCGAGGCGAACCTGACCGCGCTCTCCCCCGAGTACCGCGCCGCCTTCGAGCGCACGCTGGAGCTGCTGCGCGAGCGTGGCGCGGAGCTCGCCGAGGTCGATATCGCCCCGCTGCTCGACGCCGCGCGGCTGCTCTACGACGGCGCCCTGGTGGCCGAGCGGTACGCCGCGGTCGGCGCGTTCCTCGCCACCGACCCACCCGGCGCCGACCCCACCGTCGCCGCCATCATCGGCGCCGCCGCCACCCCGAGCGCCGCCGCCTTCGCCGCCGACCTGGACACCCTCGCCCGGACGAAAGCGCAGGCGGCCGCGGTACTCGACGGCTTCGCCGGGCTGCTGCTCCCGACCACGACCGAGCACCCGGCGATCGCCGAGATCCAGGCCGATCCGCACACCGTGAACCGGCGCATGGGCACCTTCACCAACTTCTGCAACCTGCTCGACATGGCCTCGATCGCGGTGCCAGGCGTGCCGACCGCGGCCGGGCTCCCGTTCGGCGTCATGGTGGTGGTCCCCGCCTTCGCCGACCAGCTCGCCGTCGATATCGCGGCGCTGCTCACCGGCGACGAGCCGCCGCTGCTCATCCCGGACGCGGTGCCGCTCGCGGTCTTCGGCGCGCACCTGCGCGGGCAGCCGCTGCACCACCAGCTCACCGCGGCGCACGCGCGCTTCGCCGGGGAGATCGCCACCACCGACGCCTACCGGCTGGCCGCGCTGGACACGATGCCGCCGAAGCCGGGGCTGGTGCGGCACGGCCCCGGGCTCGGCGCCCCGATCGCGGGCGAACTCTTCCTGATCTCGCGGGCCGGACTCGGCGCCTTCCTTGCCGCGCTGCCCGCACCCATGGCGCTGACCAGCGTCGATCTCGCGGACGGGCGCAGCGTCGTCGGCTTCGGCTGCGGCTACGACGCCGCGGTGGCAGGCACCGACATCACCGAGCACGGCGGCTGGAAGGCCTACCTGGCAACCCGCTGACCCCGTGGGCCGGCCCCCGGGGGCCGGCCCGGCCGCGCGATGGGACGGGTCGGGCAGTGGCGGCAACGGTTACCTTCGGCAGTGGCCGGTCGGCCGCCTCCCGCGGCGCCGGCTCCTTCAGCACCCGGAAGAGCCTGCTGCACATCAGTCCCCGACGCACCGACCGGACCGATCACCCCTCGTGCACCGGTCCGGCCGGACGTCCCCTCGTTCCGTTTCGCAACCCCTCAGAAGCGATCCGGTACGGGAACCACTGTGCGACCCGCCGCTCATGGCCCGCTTAACAAGACCTTGCGGGCGGAAATGCCGGAATTTGCGCGAGCCGTAACGGTGGGCGGCCAGGAGGGGAATGATGGAGGACAGCGACATCGAGGAGAGTGGAGCAAGCGATGGAAACCGTGGTCGTCTGGGTGCTCGCCTGCGTTCTGTACTGGTGGGGGCTGCTCTAGACGGGCCCCGCGGAACGCGCGAAAGGGCGGTCGGTGCCGGTGGCACCGCCCGCCCTTCGCGTCTGTCGGGTCAGCTCTCGTCGAGCCCGGCGCGCACGCCGTCCTCCACTCGCTTGCCCAGCTCGGCGTCGACATTCCGCCAGTACTCGAAGACCCGGCTCAGCACCGGCTCCTCGACCCCGTCGAGCACGTGCCCGACGATATTGCCGACCAGCCGGTCGCGCTGCTCGTCCGAGAGCACCTCGCGGACCAGCGTCCCCGGCTGGGTGAAGTCACCGTCCTCGGCGTGCTGGAGGTACCCGGCGCGGACCATGGTCGGGTCGAAATCCCAGCGGCCGCCGTCCGGCGCCAGCTCCGGCTCGGCGTGCGGGCCGCCGTAGGAGTTCGGCGCGTAGACCGGGGTGTTCGCGTCGTTGTAGTCGAAGCGCATGGCGCCCTCCTTGGAGTAGGAGTTCACCTCGGCCGCGCGCGCTCGATTCGGCGGCAGCTGCGCGTAGTTGGTGCCGACCCGGTAGCGGTGCGCGTCGGCGTAGGCGAAGACTCGGCCCAGCAGCATCTTGTCCGGCGAGAAGCCGATGCCGGGCACCGTGTTGGACGGCTCGAAGGCGGCCTGCTCGATGTCGACGAAGTAGTTGCCCGGGTTGCGATTCAGCGTCCACTTGCCGACCTCGATCAGCGGGTAGTCGCGCTGCGACCAGACCTTGGTCAGGTCGAACGGGTTGAACCGGTACGTCTCGGCCTCGGCCACCGGCATCACCTGCACGTGCAGCGTCCAGCTCGGGAAGTCGCCGTTCTCGATGCTGTTCCAGAGGTCCTTGCGGTGGTAGTCGGGGTCGGTGCCTGCCACCCGGTCGGCCTCGTCCTGGGTCAGGTAGTCGATGCCCTGGTCGGTCTTGAAGTGGTACTTCACCCAGAAGCGCTCGCCCGCGGCATTGATCCACTGGTAGGTGTGCGAGCCGAAGCCGTCCATGTGCCGGTAGGTCTTCGGGATACCGCGGTCGCCCATCAGCCAGGTCACCTGGTGCGCCGACTCCGGGCGCAGGGTCCAGAAGTCCCACTGCATGTGGTGGTCGCGCAGCCCGCTGCCCGGCAGCCGCTTCTGCGAGCGGATGAAGTCGGGGAACTTGATCGGGTCCTTGATGAAGAAGACCGGGGTGTTGTTGCCGACCAGGTCGTAGTTGCCGTCCTCGGTGTAGAACTTCACCGCGAAGCCGCGCGGATCGCGCCAGGTGTCCGGGCTGCCCTGCTCACCGGCGACGGTGGAGAACCGCACCAGCGACTCGGTGCGCGCACCCGGCTGGAACAGCTTCGCCTTGGTGAAGCGGCTGACATCGGCGGTGACGACGAGCTCGCCGTACGCACCAGCGCCCTTCGCGTGCACCACCCGCTCCGGCACCCGCTCCCGGTTGAACTGGGCGAGCTTCTCGATCAGGTAGTGATCGTGCAGCAGGATCGGGCCCGTGGCACCCGCGGTCAGCGATTCGTTGTCGCTCTCGACCGGGATACCGGAGTTGGTCGTGGTCGGCTTGGTCATAGCGGAAGCCTCCTCTGGCTTTCGGTGGAACGGGCGCAGGCGGCGCAGCGACCCCAGAAGACGACCTCGGCCTCGTCGAGGACGAAGCCGTGCGCGTCGCTCGGGTGCAGGCAGGGGGCCGCGCCGGCGACGCAGTCCACATCGGCGACCGCGCCGCAGCCGCGGCACACCAGGTGGTGGTGGTTGTCGCCGATCCTGGTCTCGTAGCGCGCGGGCGAGCCGGCCGGCTCGATGCGCCGCAGGATTCCGGCCCGCACGCAGGCGTGCAGCACGTCGTAGACGGCCTGCGTGGAGACCGTGCCGAGCGAGCTCCGCACGGCGGCGGCGATCCGGTCGGCATCCGAGTGCGGATGTGCGGCGACCGCCTCGAGCACCGCCAGCCGCGGGGCGGTGACCCGCAGGTTCGCCCGGCGCAGCCAGTCGCGGGGTTCGGTCTCCATGGGTTCGAGTATGCCGCCTTTCTGGAATTAGTCAAGAAAACTAGCTACTCCAGAAAACTGAGGGTTGTGTCGCAGGTCACCTCCGTTCCCGGAAGATCGTCGACCGGGGCGCGGTTGAATGAAGCTGTCGGCGCTCTTGGGCAGCCCCGGGCCGCATCCACTTCGTCGCTGCGAGCGACCACTCGCCGAGAGGCGCTTGCCGGGCGTCGACACCCCAACGTTCGTGTTCGCACGGTTACCCCGTGTTGCTGTTTCGACACCGCCACTGCCCGACTAGCCTTTCCCCCATGACTCGTCGGGCGGCTTGGTTGGTCGTGCTCGCCACCTTCGCACTGCTGACCGGGCACGTGGCCGTTGGCAGCGCGGCGGCGGCGACATCCTGCGGCGAGCCCGCAGGCCGCGAATTCGCCAGGGCCACACCGGAAGAGGTCGGCGTGGACAGCGGGCAGCTGGCCGCGGCGCTCGACTTCGCCGCCGGCCGGAATCGGCTCAGCGTCCAGGTGTTCCGGCACAACTGCCTGATCGGTGAGGGGCGGGGGAACGCGCAGACCGCACACGTGCCGTGGAATGTCTGGAGCGCCACCAAGAGCGTCGTCTCGGTGCTCACCGGCATGGCCTGGGACCGCGGGCTCATCGACCTGGACGCCCCGATCGACCGCTACCTGCCGCCCGGCCTCGGCGATGCGGCGCACCGCGCCATCACCGTGCGCGACCTGCTCACCGAGACCTCGGGCATGCGGGTCGGGGTGATCACCGAGGGGCTGACCGGCGTCATCCCGCTCGACCCGAACAGCGCCGTGCAGGCGCTCGGCGTCCCGCTCGAGCACGAACCCGGCACCACCTTCAGCTACAGCCAGCGCACCGTCGACCTGCTGACCTACACCCTCGAGCGCGCGCTCGGCGAGCCGCTGCAGCAGTTCGCGCAGCGCGAGCTCTTCGACCCGATCGGCATTCCGCGCGGCGACTACTACTGGGCGCGCGACCGCTCCGGCACCACCTACGGCTACGCGCACCTCTTCATCCCGCCGGTCGATCTCGCCCGGATCGGCATGCTGGTGCGCAACGACGGCCGCTGGCGCGGCGAGCAGTTGGTCTCCGCCGCGTACCTGGACGCGGCCCGCACCCCGTCACCGGCGAACGAGTGCTACGGCCACCTCTTCTGGCTCGGCCCCGGCTGCGCCGAGATCCCCGACTTCCTGCCCGCCGGGGTGTATTCCATGGCCGGGTTCGGCGGGCAGAACGTCTTCGTGCTGCCCGAGCTCGACCTCATGGTGGTGTGGACCGGCGCGTACGGCAATGTCAGCCGGTACGGCCCGAGCGGCGTCATCCAGAACACCAGGGAGCTGCCGCACGAGTTCTTCCGCAGGCTGCTGCCCGCGCTCGGCGAGCCCGACCCCGGCCCCTACGTGGAGCCGCCGCTCACCCAGGATCCCGGCGAGTTCATCGACGGCACGCTGCTGCTCGCCGTCTTCGGCATCGGCCTGGCCGCCTACCCGGGCTGCACCGTGTTCAGCTGCTTGGGCGCCCCGCTCGCGCCGCCCTTCGCGGACGCGCCGCCCGGGTGCGCGGTACTCGCCTGTCTCGGCACCGACCCGCGCACGCCCGGCATTCGCTGATCAGTCCAGGCGGGTGCGCCAGCCGTGCGCGTCGTCGGTGCGCAGCGCGGCGTGGTGCCGCTTGCGCAGCGCCTGCGAGATCGGGCCCGGCCTGCCGTCGCCGACGACCCGGCCGTCCACCTCGAGCACCGGCGCCACCCCCGCCGAGGTGCCGGTGACGAAGACCTCGTCGGCGATGTACAGCTCGGTGAGGTCGACGGTGCGCTCCAGCACCGGGATACCGTCCTCGGCCGCCAGCGTGAGCACGGTGCGGCGGTTGATCCCATCGAGAATGTCGCAGCTGACGTCGGGCGTGATGAGCGTGGTACCGCGCACCAGGAAGATATTGGCGGCGCTGAGCTCGCAGACGTGGCCGTTGCCGTCCAGGAAGATGCAGTCGTCGTAGCCGGAGTCGATGGCGTCCTGCTTGGCCAGCACCGAGTTCACGTAGGCGCCGTTCACCTTGGCCCTCGACGGAATGGCGTTGTCCGGAATGCGCCGCCACGGGCTGGATTTCAGCCGCATGCCGTCCTGCGGGACGATCGGCACCGCGTCGTAGACGAACATGCTCACCGCGATGGCGGTACCGCGCACCCGCGTGCCGGGGAGCGATTCGACCACGTGCACCGAGGCACGGACGAACACCTCGTCGTGCGGCTCGTTCGCCGCGACCAGCTCGCGCACCGTGGCCTCGAACCGCGGGTAATCCCACTCCAGCGCGAACCGGTCGATCCCGATGATCTTGCAGGACTCCGCCAGCCTGCGGAAGTGATCCGCCAGCCGGAACGCGGTGCGCACCCCGTCGGTCCGGTGCACCGGAAAGACCGTGTAGACGCTCAGCCCGTACAGCACCGCCGAGGAGGCGACGCCGACGGTCGCCGCGGCGGCGGGGACGAGCCGGTCACCGAAGAACACCTGGGCATGAGGATTCGCCATCGGCGCAGGCTAGCAGCCGCCGCCCGCGCCGGGCGACCTCGTTTCAGCGCTCGCTGAGCAGGACCTCCGCGATCTGGATGGTGTTCAGCGCGGCGCCCTTGCGCAGGTTGTCGCCGGAGACGAAGAGCGCGAGGCCGCGGCCCTCCGGCACGCCGGGATCGCGGCGGATGCGGCCGACCAGCGACTCGTCGGCCCCCGCGGCCTGCAGTGGCGTCGGCACGTCGACCAGCCGCACCCCGGCTGCCTTGCCGAGGATCTCCTTCGCGCGCTCCGGCGAGAGCGGCTCGGCGAACTCGGCATTGATCGAGAGCGAGTGCCCGGTGAAGACCGGGACGCGCACGCAGGTGCCGCTGACCAGCAGCTCCGGCAGCCCGAGGATCTTGCGGCTCTCGTTGCGCAGCTTCTGATCCTCGTCGGTCTCGTCGCTGCCGTCGTCCACGATGGCCCCGGCCAGCGGGATGACGTCGAAGGCGATCGGCGCGACATACTTGTTCGGCGCGGGGAAGCTGACGGCGCTGCCGTCGTGCACCAGCCGCTCGGCATCGTCGATCACCGCGCGCACCTGCCCGGCCAGCTCCTCGACGCCGGCCAGCCCGGAGCCGGAGACGGCCTGGTAGCTGGAGACGATGAGGCGCCGCAGCCCGGCCGCGTCGTGCAGCGGCTTGAGCACCGGCATGGCGGCCATGGTGGTGCAGTTCGGGTTGGCGATGATGCCCTTGACCAGGTTGCGGGTCTGCTCCGGGTTCACCTCGGAGACGACCAGCGGCACCTCGGGATCCTTGCGCCAGGCCGAGGAGTTGTCGATCACCGTGACGCCGGCCGCCGCGAACCGCGGCGCCTGCACCCGGGACATGGTCGCCCCCGCCGAGAAGAGCGCGATATCCAGCCCGCTGGGATCGGCGGTCTCGGTATCCTCCACCTCGATCTCGCCGCCGCGCCACGGCAGCTTCTTCCCCGCCGAGCGAGCGGAGGCGAAGAACCGCACCTCGTCGGCCGGGAAATTCCGCTCTTCCAGCAGCTTCCGCATCACGGCGCCGACCTGCCCGGTCGCGCCGACGACTCCTACCCGAACACCCATGGGCTCATGCTCCTTTCGACCTGGTCGGGAGCCCGCCGTGGCTGCGCTCCGCTACCGCCTCCGGGCTCGACCCGACCATGTCAGCGCCCCGTTCCCGCGTGCACGACGGCGACCTCGTCGCCGCCGAGATCGAAGGCGCGGTGCAGCACCTGCACCGCGTGGTCCAGCTCGGAATCCTTGACCAGCACCGAGATCCGGATCTCCGAGGTGGAGATGAGGTCGATGTTCACGCCCGCCTCGGCGAGCGCCTCGCAGAAGGTCGCGGTGACGCCGGGGTGGCTCTTCATCCCCGCGCCGACCAGCGACACCTTGCCGATGTGGTCGTCGTAGAGCACCTGGGAGAAGCCGATCTCGCCCTGCCGTTTGGTGAGGAACTCGACCGCACGCGCGCCGTCGTCCTTGGGCAGCGTGAAGGTGATGTCGGTCTTGCCGGTCTCGATCTTGGAGATGTTCTGCAGCACCATGTCGATATTGATCTCGGCGTCGGCGACCGCGCGGAATACCTTCGCGGCGTACCCCGGCTCGTCCGGCAGCCCGACCACCGTCACCTTGGCCTCGCTGCGGTCGTGCGCGACGCCCGTGAGGATTGCTTGCTCCAAGGGGATGTCCTCCATCGATCCGTAGACGTAGGTGCCCTGCTTGTCGGTGTAGGACGAGCGGACGTGCACGGGCACGTTGTAGCGGCGCGCGTACTCGACGCAGCGCAGCATCAGAACCTTGGACCCGCAGGCCGCCATCTCCAGCATCTCCTCGTAGGAGACCTGGTCCAGCTTCTGCGCGTCGGCGACGATGCGCGGATCGGCGGTGAAGACGCCGTCCACATCGGTGTAGATCTCGCAGACGTCGGCCTCCAGCGCCGCGGCCAGCGCGACGGCGGTGGTATCGGAGCCGCCGCGGCCGAGCGTGGTGACGTCGCGGCTGTCCTGGCTGACGCCCTGGAAGCCGGCGACCAGCACGATGGTGCCCTCGTTCAGCGCCTCGCGGAGCCGGCCGGGGGTGACATCGATGATCTTGGCCTTGCCGTGCGCGCCGGTGGTGATCACCCCAGCCTGCGAGCCGGTGAACGACCTGGCCTCGGCGCCGAGCGAGTGGATGGCCATGGCGACCAGCGCGTTGGAGATGCGCTCGCCCGCGGTGAGCAGCATGTCCATCTCGCGCACCGGCGGCGAGGGCGAGACCTCCTGCGCCAGGTCGAGGAGTTCGTCGGTGGTATCGCCCATGGCGGAGCACACCACCACGACGTCGTGACCCTGCTTCTTGGTCTCGACGATCCGTTCAGCGACGCGCCGGATACGCTCGGCGGTGGCCACCGAGGATCCTCCGTACTTCTGAACTACGAGAGCCACAGCGGGTCCTCCAGGGTCGGCAACGTGCAGGTAACAGGCTCCAAGGGTACCGGCCGGACCCCGCCGTTCCGGCCGCTACCTCCGGCTCCTGTGGAAAAGCACACAGCTGTGGAGCATTCCGAATAGCGAGTGTCCGGTGGGGTACCGCGCACCCGGAAAGGAGCGTCGCACGCATGGAGAGCATCATCCTGGACGTGACCACCGGCCGCCGGGAGGTGGTCGTCGACCTCACCCCGCGCTGCGCGGAGTTCGCCGGCGAACAGGGTGGCGACGGCCTGCTGCACGTCTTCGTGCCGCACGCCACCGCCGGGATCGCGATCATCGAACTCGGTGCGGGCAGCGACGACGACCTGCTCGCCGCGCTGCGCGACCTGCTGCCCGCCGACGACCGCTGGCGGCACGCGCACGGCAGCCGCGGGCACGGCCGCTCGCACGTCGTGCCCGCGCTGATCCCGCCGTACGCCACCGTCCCGGTGCTCGGCGGCGCGCTGCAACTCGGCACCTGGCAGTCCATCGCCCTCGTCGACCTCAATGTGGACAACCCCGAGCGGCAGGTGCGGCTCTCCTTCCTGCGCGGTTAGCCCGCGCGGCGGAAGGTGCTCACCTGGGTTCCGTTCTCGAAACCGCGCCGGTGCACCGGCGTCCACAGCGTCGGCCGGAACTCCCCGGCGAAGAGCGGGATGCCGGCCCCGGCGAGCACCGGGTAGCGCTTGATCACCAGGGTGTCGATCTCCGCGGTCAGCGCCGCGGCGAGCCGGCCGCCGCCTGCCAGCCAGATATCGTGCCCCTCCTCCGCTTTCAGCTCCCGGACCAGTGCCTTCGGGTCGGTGACGACCCGGACGCCGGGAGCGGGCGACGCCGTCAGCGTGGTCGAGACGACGTACTGCGCGAGGTGCGGGTACGGGCTCGGGAAGCCGGCGGCCGAGCCGGGCTCGTAGGTGGCCCTGCCCATGAGCACGCTGCCGAAGTGCCGGTTCGGCGTGCCGGGCGCGATGCCGAAGTGCTGGTGCGCGTGCGCGGGCAGCGTCTCCGGGTAGTCGGTGCCGAGCCACTGGACGAAGTCGGGGCCGAGCGGGAAGAAGTCGATCTCGCCGGCCGGGCCTGCGATGTAGCCGTCGAGCGAGACGCCGACGAAGTAGACGAGTTCGGGCATGGGGTACTCCTTGCAGTCGCGGGCTCAGGCCCGGGTGAACCAGCCGACCAGCGCGCCGTTGTCGAATTCGCGGCGCCGCACCGGGCGGAACAGCCCCGGCCGGAAGCCGCCCGCGATCATCGGCACGCCCGCGCCTGCCACCACCGGGTAGGTCTTGAGGATCAGCTCGTCGATCTCCGGCAGCAGCGCCGCGGCCAGCGCGCCGCCGCCGCAGAGCCAGAGATCGCCGCCCGGCTCGGCCTTCCGCTCCCGGACGAAGGCGGCGGGATCGCCGCCCGCCACCCGGACCGCCGGGTCCGGGTCGGCGCCCAGCGTTGTCGAGAAGACGTACTGGGTGAGGTGCGCGTAGGGGTTGCTGCCGCCCACCTCGTAGGTGCGGCGACCCATGAGCACCGTGTCGAACCGGGCGTTCGGCTCGTCCTCGGCGATCCCCGCCGGACCTCGGTAGGCCCTGGGCACGAACTCCGGGTAGTCGGCATTGAGCGCGGCGCCCTGCTCGGCGCTGACCGGGAAGAAATCGAACTCGCCGCCCGGCCCGGCGATATAGCCGTCCAGCGTGACGGCCACGTAGTACACCAGCTTGCGCACCGGAACCACCATTCATAGTACTCTGATTGAAGTGGTTTGACCGTAGTACTACAGATGGAGTGGTGTCAATATGCGGACCAATCCGGAGCGCCGGAACGCGCTGCTCGACGCCGCGCTCGAGGTGCTCGCCGACGACGGCGCGCGCGGGCTCACCTTCCGCGCGGTCGACCGCAGGGCCGCGGTGCCGCCCGGCACCGCCTCCAACTACTTCGCCGACCGCGACGACCTGCTGACCCAGGCGGGCAGCCGGTTCTACGAGCGGCTCACGCCCGGCCCGGAGCTGCTGCGCCCGCTCGTCGAGGAGCCGAAGGACCGCGCCACCGTCACCCGGCTCATGCAGACCATCGTGGACCGGATAGAGGCCTTCCGGAGCGGCTATCTGGCCCTGCTCGAGCTCCGGCTCGAGGCCACCCGCAGGCCCGAGTTACGGAGGCTGCTCACCGAGCGGGTGCGCGCGGATATCGACTTCAACGTGCGCACCCACCTGGACGCGGGCATGCCCGGCGACGAGACCACCGTTCTGCTGCTCTATCTCGCGCTGAACTGGTTGATCGTGGATCGGCTCACGCTGCCCGACGTCTTCACCGAGGAGCAGGGCCGCGCGCTCGTCGCGGCCGCCGTGGAACGACTCCTGGTGATCCCGCCCGGACGCTGAACGCTTGCCGGGCAGCCGTTTCCGCAACCGGCGGCCCCTTCCGACGCCCCAAAACAGACCCTGAGCTGCCGCAAGTTCGCAATAGTGCGACTTCTGCCCGGTATTGACGAGGGATCACGATTTGGTGACAATCGGCCTCTGAGGTACCCCCAGGGGCGGAGGAATGGCATGCGAACGAAGACTGATGTCCGTGTCGTCGTGGACGCCGATCCCGAGCAGGTGATGGCCGCGCTGGCCGCGGTCGAGCTGCTGCCCGAGTGGTCGTCCACCTACAGCGATGTCCGGGTGGCGACCAGGGACCAGCGCGACCGGCCCGCCCGGGTCTTCGTCACCGCAGCTCTCCCCGGCGGCTCGGATCTGCAGGTGCTCGAGTACAGCTGGACGCCGGACCGCTGCTCCTGGGAGGTCGCGGACAGCACCCGCGGTGTCCGCGGTCGCGGCTGGTACGAGGTGGTTCCCCGCCCGGACGGCACCGAGGTGTGGCAGCACGTCGAACAGCAGCTCCCGGTCCCGCTTCCCGGCTTCCTGGTGCACCGCCAGAACAAGCGGGCGCAGGAGGAGGTGGTACTCCGCTTCGCGGCGTTCGCGGAGCGATTTCCGGAGGTAGAGACCGCCGTCTGAGCGCCGTCGGTGCGACGATGGTCGCCATGACAGGTGCCAAGCGGCTGCGGCTGCAGCCGATGAGCGAGGGATCCTCGGTCACCCAGCTCGAACTGTTCTTCGATCTCGTGCTCGTCTTCGCCTTCACGGTGGTGACCGATCTGGCCGCCGACGACACCAGCGCGAAGAACCTGGTCCGCGCGCTGCTGGTACTCGCGCTCATGTGGTGGGTGTGGATCGCCTACTCGTGGCTCGGCAATGTGGTCAGGGCCGACGAGGGCATCATGCGGATCGCCATGTTCGCCGCCATGGGCGGCGGCTTCATCGCGGCGCTCACCATCCCGGAGGCCTTCACCGACCTGCCCGGCGGCTGGTACGGCCCGCTGGTCTTTGCCATCGCCTACCTGGTGGTGCGGCTGGTGCATCTGGTGATGTTCTGGCTGTGCAGCGCCGACGACTCACAGCTGCGTACCCAGGTGGTGCGCTGGGCGCTCGGCTCGATCACCATCGGCACCACGCTGCTGCTGATCGCGGCCACCACGCACGGCACCGTGCAGATCGCGCTCTGGGTCGCCGCCATCGCGGGCGACTACCTCTGGACGCTGATCGCGGGCAATGGCTGGCGGCTCAACTCGGCGCGCCACTTCGCGGAGCGGCACGGCCTGATCATCATCGTCGCGCTCGGCGAATCCATCGTCTCGATCGGCATCGGGGTGCGGGCGCTGCCCATCTCCTGGCCGATCACGCTGGCCGCGCTGCTCGGCCTCGCCATCTCCGGGCTGCTCTGGTGGGCCTACTTCGACGTGGCGGCGATCGCGGTGGAGCACGAGCTCGAGCACGCCACCGGCGAGCGACAGATCAAGATCGCGCGCGGCTCGTACACCTTCTGGCACTTCCCGATGATCGTCGGCGTCATCGCGCTCTCGCTGGGGCTGAAGAAGGTGCTCTACTACGTCGGCGACGCCTCGCACCACACGCTGCACGACGCGCTCTACGGCATTCCGCTCTACTGCCTCTACGGCGGCGTGGTGCTCTTCCTGGCCGGGCTGATCGGCGCCAAGCACTACGCCACCGGGGAGTTCGGCGTGCAGCGCGCGGTCGCGGTGGTGGTCCTCGTGGCGCTCACCCCGCTCGCGACCGCGCTGCCCGCGCTGGCCTCGCTCGGCCTGCTCTGCGCGGTGCTGCTGGTGCTGATCGGGTACGAGACGGTGCGCTACGCCGACCCCAGGGAGCAGCTGCGGCACGGCACGGCGGCCTGAGCGCTACAGGTGCGCGGTCTTGTGCCGCACCGAGAACTCGGCGGCGGTGGGGCCGTAGGCCGACGGCTCCACCTTCACGCCGTCGGCCAGCGCCCGGCGGATCTGGTCCACGTTCTCCCGGATCATGTCGGCCACCAGCTCGTCGGTGCGCGGGTCGGCCAGCACCTGGAAGGTGAGCCGGAAGGTGGTGTCGGCGATCAGGCGGATGATGTCGTCGTGGAAGGGGACGTACCGCACCCGGCGGGTCTGCGGGTCGTTCTTGATCAGGTCGACGATCATCTCGTCCAGCTCGGAGCGGTTCTCCTCCAGCGCCGCCGCGATATTGCGGGTGTAGTGCCCGGTGCGCAGCGCGCAGGCCACCTCGTCCAGCACCGCCATGGTGATCGGCTTCTTGATCACCTCGACGATGGTGCGCACGAAGCGGTTGAGCACCGCCGCCGTCACCCGGTCGCCGAAGGCGCGGTCGGCCACCCGGGCCAGCCGGACCAGCACCACCACGATCCGCAGCAGCCGGAAGGTGCGGAAGATCGGGCTGGTCACCGGGATCATGCCGAGCACTTCGTACCAGTAGACGAAGGGGAAGGTCCACGGCCACCCGGCGCGGCGCCAGCGCCAGAGGAACTCGACGGCGAAGACGCCGCAGATGCTCACGTCCAGGATCACGATCACCCGGTGCGTCTCCGGGGTCACGGGGAAGAAGGTGATCCACACGACCAGCACCACCGAGACGATCGCCAGCAGCAGCATGGCGAGATCGGTCCAGAGCGCGGGGGGTTTGCGCGGGTAGTCCTCCGGCTCCTGAGGAGCCGGCTCGGGGATGCCAGCGGACACGTCACTTCCCTTCGACAACGTTGTCGCCGAGAGTAATCCGCGCCTCAGCGGCCGGCGCGGATGATCTCCTCGATATTGCGTTCGGCCAGCGCGGTGATGGTCAGCGACGGGTTCACCGTCCCGGTGCTGCCCGGGATCACCGCGCCGTCGACGACGTACAGCCCGGGGTGGCCGTGCACCCGGCCGTAGCCATCGGTCGCCTTCCCGAGCACCGCGCCGCCCAGCGGGTGCGCGGTGAACAGGGCATTGGCGTCGTAGCCGAGCGCGCTGTACTCGACCATGGCGCCTGCCCGCTCGGCGATCCTCCGGTCCACCGCGCGGGCCGCGGCCACCACGTCCTCCCGGTTGCGCTGCGACCAGGTGAGCCCGACCCGGCCGGTCGCGCCGTCGTAACCGAGCCGGGTGCGCGCAGTGTCGAGCACCATTCCGAGCGAGGCCAGCGCGCCGGTCTCGAACGGGATGCCGGGGATGTACCAGCTCTCCAGGGTGAGCGGGACGGCGCTCTCGTCCAGGATGCGGCTCGCGCTCGGCACGCCCTGGCCGAGCCCGGCCAGCGAGCTCGCGCCGCGGGCCAGCACGACGTCGCCGTTGGTGCCCCAGCCGTCGCCGACGTGCTCGTTCAGGTTCGGCAGCGCGCCGGTGGCCTGGGCGCGCACCAGCAGCTCGGTACTGCCGATCGAGCCGGCGCCGAGGAAGAGCCGGTCCGCGGTGAGGGTGCGGGTGGCGAGCACGGCGCCGGTGGGGTCGAGTTTGGTCAGCGTGACGGTGTAGCGGCTGCCGTCCCTGCCGATCGAGTCGACCCGGTGGCCGGGGAAGATGCCGCAGTTGCCGGTGGCCTCGGCGTACTTCAGGTAGTTCTGGTTCAGGTCGAACTTGGCGCCGTTGGAGTTGCCCAGGTTGCTGCGCGCCACCGTGGCCGACGGCTTGGAGCTGCCGTTCAGCTCGGCGCGCAGCACGTCCCAGTTGAAGATGGAGTCGTTGGCCTGCGGCTGGTAGCCGGCCTTGCGCACCTGGTCGTCCCAGGCGCGGGAGTGCGTGAACGGGGACGAGCCGTAGATGTCGGCGGGCATCGGGCTGAGCCGCAGCATCTCGCGCACCCGGGGGAAGTAGACCCGGTCCAGCTCGCCGTACTCGACCGCGCCGCGGAAGACCTCGTCGAAGAAGCGGCGCTCCGGCGCGATCATGGCGCCGGTGAAGATCACCGAGCCGCCGCCGACCGCGGCCGCCCGCCAGACATCGATGCCCGGGTACTCGGTGCAGTCCAGCACGCCGCCGAAGGAGGCGAAGTGCATGGGCACCTTGGTGACCCCGGTGAAGCTGGTGCGGTGCCAGAAGCCGCGGCCGTCCGGCAGGTCGTCGCCGGTGAAGATCTCGCGCTTCGGATCGTTCGGCCAGCGCGAGCCGCGCTCCAGCACGGTGGTGGCGACGCCGGCCTGCGCCAGCCGCAGCGCGGTGGCGGCGGCGCCGAAGCCGGAGCCGACGATCAGCGCCTCGGAGTGGTCGGGGGCGTCGGGGAGCGGGGCGAAGATCTCCGGCACCCACTCCTCGAAGAGCCCGTTCCAGATCGGGTTCGCGCTCGCCGGGGCATGCGCCGTGGCGCCGCCCGCGGCCGCGCCGAGCGCCACCGCACCCGTCGCCTTGAGAAAGGCGCGTCTGTCCACCCGGCCACCTCCTGCGTCCTCGGGCGCAGCGAAGGTTACCGGCCGCGGGCATGGGCGACCAGCCCGCTGTATCCGCCGGGGCAGGGTGGCCGGTTCGGTCAGCCGAGCAGCATTCGCGCGACCGCGACCAGCCCGACCACCACGATCACCCCGCGCAGCACCGCGGGCGGCAGCTTCCGCCCGACCCTGGCCCCGATCTGCCCGCCGATGATCGAGCCGACCGCGATCAGCGCCACCGCCTCCCACGACACCTCGGCGACCACGAGGAAGAACACCGCGGCGACCGCGTTAACGATCAGCGCGAGCACATTCTTCACCGCGTTGAGCCGCTGCAGGTCGTCGTGCACGAAGACCCCGAGCAGCCCCATGAGCAGCACGCCCTGCGCGGCGCCGAAGTACCCGCCGTAGACCCCGGTGGCGCAGACCGCGCCGAACAGCACCGGCCCGCCGTGCTCCGGCGCCGCGTCCTGCTCGCGCCTGCGCGCCACCCAGCGGGAGAGCCGCGGCTGCACCACCACCAGGATCAGCGCCAGGATGATGAGCACCGGCACGATCGCCGCGAACGCACCCTCCGGCAGCCGCAACAGCAGAACAGCGCCGATCAGCCCGCCGACCAGCGAGGCGACCCCGAGCCGGGCCAGCCGGGCACCCTGCCCCGACAGCTCCCTGCGGTACCCGATCACCCCGCTGATCGAGCCGGGCACCAGCCCGATGGTGTTCGAGACATTGGCCGTCACCGGCGGCAGGCCGAAGGCGAGCAGCACCGGGAAGGTGATCAGCGTGCCGGAGCCGACCACCGTGTTGATGGTTCCGGCGGCCATCCCCGCCACCAGCACGGCGAGCATCTCCAGCGGTGTCATGCGGCGTTCCTTCCCTCCGGCTCGAACGCTAGCCTTGTGTCCGGACGACCCCGAGACGGGACCTCCTTTGGCTGCTCCACCCCGACGCGGTAAACTCGCGGCCATCATGCAGCGGACTCTTCTTCTCGGCCGCCGCGGCGGGGTCTGAACGGACCGGCTCCCGCCGCGGGGTTCTGCCGCGTCGGTCGCCCCCTTGACTGGGATCCACCACACCCACGGAGAAAATTCCATGTCCCCCGCTGATGCATTCGTATCCGGCACGCGCACCATCACCGCGCCCGCCAAGCCGGCCCCCGCCGACCAGCCCGGCTGGAACCGGCAGCAGAACTCCGCCATGCCGTCCTTCCGGTACCGGCCGTACGCCGAGGAGGTCCAGCCGATCACGCTGCCGGACCGCACCTGGCCGGACCGGGTCATCGACGTCGCGCCCGGCTGGTGCGCCGTCGACCTGCGCGACGGCAACCAGGCGCTGATCGACCCGATGAGCCCGGCCCGCAAGCGCCGCATGTTCGACCTGCTGGTGCGGATGGGCTACAAGGAGATCGAGGTCGGCTTCCCGGCCGCCAGCCAGACCGACTTCGACTTCGTCCGCGAGATCATCACCGACGGCGCCATCCCGGACGACGTCACCATCCAGGTGCTGACCCAGTGCCGCCCCGAGCTGATCGAGCGCACCTTCGAGGCCTGCGCGGGCGCGGGCAATGTGATCGTGCACTTCTACAACTCGACCTCGATCCTGCAGCGCCGGGTGGTCTTCCGGGCCGACCGCGAGGCGGTCAAGAAGATCGCCACCGATGCCGCCGCGCTGTGCCTGGAGATCGAGCAGCGCTACCCCGACACCGACTGGCGTTACGAGTACAGCCCGGAGTCCTACACCGGCACCGAGCTGGAGTACGCGCTCGACGTCTGTGACGCGGTCTCCGCGATCATCGCGCCGACCCCGGACAAGCCGCTGATCATCAACCTGCCCGCCACCGTCGAGATGGCGACGCCGAACGTCTACGCCGACTCCATCGAGTGGATGAGCCGCAACCTGGCCCGCCGCGATTCCATCGTGCTCTCGCTGCACCCGCACAACGACCGCGGCACCGCCGTCGCCGCCGCCGAGCTGGGCTACCAGGCCGGCGCCGACCGGATCGAGGGCTGCCTGTTCGGCAATGGCGAGCGCACCGGCAATGTCTGCCTGGTCACGCTGGGGATGAACCTGTTCTCCCGCGGCATCGACCCGCAGATCAACTTCGCCGACATCGACGAGATCCGGCGCACCGTCGAGTACTGCAACCAGCTGCCGGTGCACGAGCGGCACCCGTACGGCGGCGACCTGGTGTACACCGCCTTCTCCGGCAGCCACCAGGACGCCATCAACAAGGGGCTGGACGCCATGAAGGCGGCGGCCGACGCCGCCGACACCGACGTCGCGGATCTGACCTGGGAGGTGCCGTACCTGCCGATCGACCCCAAGGACGTCGGCCGCACCTACGAGGCCGTGATCCGGGTGAACTCGCAGTCCGGCAAGGGCGGCGTCGCCTACATCATGAAGACCGACCACGGGCTGGCGCTGCCCCGGCGGCTGCAGATCGAGTTCTCCCAGGCGATCCAGAAGATCACCGACGGCGAGGGCGGCGAGGTCACCCCGAAGGAGATGTGGGACGTCTTCCACGAGGAGTACCTCAGCCCGATCCGGCCGCTGGAGCGGATCCGGCAGAAGGTGACCGCGGCCGAGACCGACGGCGGCACCGACGCCATCTCCGCGGTGGTGAAGGTGGACGGGGTCGAGCAGGAGATCAGCGGCACCGGCAACGGCCCGCTGGCCGCCTTCGTCGACGCGCTGGCCGGGATCGGCTACGACGTGGAGGTGCTGGACTACTCCGAGCACGCCATGTCCGCCGGTGACGACGCGCAGGCCGCCGCCTACGTCGAGGTCGCGATCGGCGACACGGTGCTGTGGGGGGTCGGGATCGCCACCTCGATCACCACCGCCTCGCTGCGGGCCGTCGTCTCCGCGGTGAATCGCGCGCACTGACGCCTGTGCAAACGGGGGTGGCTCCGGGTGCGGGAGCCACCCCCGTTTCGCATCGTCACCTGCTGTTCATCGGCGCGTCGCCGGGGCAGGGGGCGGCTCAACACCGGGGCGCGGGGCCAACTCCCCCGTGCTAGCGTGGATTCGCAATCAGGCCGAGCTCTCTGCTCGAGAAACCGAGCAGATGGGGGAACTGTGACCACCAACGACCACAATCCGACTTCGCCGCCCTGGCTGCAGAGTGCGCCTGCGGACGCGGGTGATGTCGACACCGACGCCGGAGCGCGCCGGGCGCAGGACGATTCGCCGGGTGAGCGGGCGGAGGATGCGCCGGAGTCCGCCGAGCCGGCGAGCGAGTTCGGTGGTTCGAGTGGGTTCGCCGCCGAGCCGCCGAGCGCCGAGCGCCCCGGTGGGTTCGCCCCGGAGCAGCCGGGCGGGTTCTCGTCGGCCGGATTCCCCGAAGGTCCCGGCGGTGCCGACGGTTTCGCACCGCCGAGCGCCCCGGGTGACCCCTCCGGGTCGGGTCAGTTCGCCCAGCCGTACCGCAGCGGCGCGCATCCGGTGCAGCCGCAGAACCCCGGTGCCGGTGCGGGTTACGGCGATCTCGGCCCGGAAGGGCCGAACCGTGAGCCCGAGCAGTCGAGCGGGCCGATCTACAGCTGGGCTCCGCCGCCGCCCCCGCAGCAGCCCCCCTACCAGCCGCCGCAGCAGCCGGGCCCGCCGCCCGGAATGCTCGGCGCCCCCGGCCCGCAGGGCTACGGCATGCCGCCCGGCCCCCCGCCGCAGCAGGGTCCCGGTCCCGGTCCCGGCCCCGGCTTCGGCGGCCCCGGCTGGCAGCAGGGCAACCCGCAGCCTTTTCAGCCGCAGCACGTGCCCGCCCCCGGCCAGCCCGGGCACTCGGTGAACGACCTCAACCTGCTCAAGCGGGCCCGCCGGGCGCCGCGCAGCGGGTGGCGCCGGGCCGTGCACAAGGTCTCCGGCGGCATGATCAACCCCGGCGAATCCTCCGCCGACCTGGTCTACCGCGAACTCTTCGACCGGGTGAACCAGCCGGTCCGCGGCGACTACCGGATCGCGATCCTCTCGCTCAAGGGCGGCGTCGGCAAGACCACCACCACCGTCGGCCTCGGCTCCACCTTCGCCTCCATGCGCGGCGACCGGGTGATCGCCATCGACGCCAACCCCGACCTCGGCACGCTCGCGCACCGGGTGCCGCGGCAGACCCGCTCCACCGTGCGCAACCTGCTCGAAGACCAGCACATCACCCGCTACTCGGACGTCAGGGCGCACACCTCGCAGGCCCCGAGCCGGCTCGAAGTGCTCGCCAGCGAGCAGGACCCGGCCGTCTCCGAGGCATTCAGCGAAGCCGACTACCGCAAGGCCATCGGCATCCTGCAGTCCTTCTACAACATCATCCTCACCGACTGCGGCACCGGGCTCATGCACTCCGCCATGGCGGGCGTCCTCGACATGGCCAGCTCCCTTGTCCTCGTCACCTCGCCCGCCATCGACGGGGCCCGCAGCGCCTCGGCCACCCTCGACTGGCTCGATCACCACGGGCACAGCAAGCTCGTCGAGCGCACCGTCGTCGTCGTCAACGCCTCCCGGCGCGGCGCCTCCACCGTCGATCTCGACCAGCTCCGTCGCCTCTTCCTCGATCGCACCCGGGCCGTCCAGGTCGTGCCGTTCGACGATCATCTCGCCGAGGGGGCCGAGATCGATCTGGAGCTGGTGTCCAAGCCGACTCGGCGCGCGTTGCTCGAACTGGCTGCGATGGTGGCGGATGACTTCGGTTACGTTGCGGCGCAGCAGTATCGGCACGGGCCGGGCTAGGTCTTTCTACGGAGGGGGGATGATGCGGGGTTGTTTCGCGCTCGTTTGCGTGCTTGCGGTGGTGCCGTTGGTTGCGGGGTGTGAGTCGGGGACCGGCGGGACGGCCGTGCCGTCGTCGGTTGCGCCCGAGGCGCTGTTCGATTCGTGCACGCTGCCGGACAGCGCGATCGCCGCAGCCGGCGGGGATCCGGCGCGGAAGGACGACAATCCCTTCGGCGTACCTCGAACCGGCTGGCGGGGATGCCGGTGGGGGTCCGATGGATACGCACTGCGCATCTTCGCGACGACCAGGACCCCCGACGAGTTTCGGAGCAACGATCAGCTGAAGGATCTTCGAGCCGCCGAGCTGCCGGGCCGGGATGCCACCTTCTTCTTGCAAAGCGCAGCCACAGAGTCCAACAACTGCGGTGTCTTCTACGCCACGACGCAGGGCACCATCCAGATATATCTGGTCGACGACGGATTGGGCGATGAGCTAGCGGATCCGTGCGGCGTGGCTCTCCGGGCAGCAAAGGCGGTGGACCAGTGGATCCCGCGATGAAGAATGCATTCACCGAACTCGCGGGTGCGGCGACCGACGGGCAGCTTCTGATCACTGCAGAGGTCGCGGAGTCCTGCGCACAACAGTGTGATCAGTACGTGCAAGTTCTGATCGGTCTCCGAGCACGCACCTCTGATCTGGTCTTCGTAGAATCTTTCGGCACTCTGGAGTCCGCGAGACTGCTCGGAGGAAAGTTCCGGGATCTCGCAACCGGGGAAGGTCCCGGCTCTCTGAGTACGTCCTTGCAAGACCACATACTCGTCGTCCAATCCATGGCCGACATGTTCCGCAAAGCAGGCGCAGCGTATGCCGCCACCGAGCAGGACAACACCGCGAATATCGGGCGGAGTACCTAATTCAGGTGCTCGGTGAAGAAGGTGAAGATGCGGGACCAGGCGTCGGCTGACGCGTCGGGGTCGTGGGTGGTGCCCATGACTTTCATGTAGAGGCCTGGCACCCCGGAGTAGTCCTGGAAAAAGGAGTGGCTCGCTCCCGGGTAGATCTTGAAGTCGGTAGCGACATCGGCTGAATCGAGCGCGTTCCGGTACCGCTCGATATCGGCGGTGGCGACGTAGGGATCGCTGTCACCGTAGCTGGCCACCACCGGGCAGGGGGCGGTGAGCAGGTGGTCGACCGGCTTGCCGGAGAAGAGCAGGCCGTAGTTGACGGAGGCGGCGTCGAACATGCCTCGTCCGCCGGTGACGATGGCGAACCGCCCGCCCATGCAGAAGCCGATGACGCCGACCCGGCCGGTGCAGTCGGGGCGGGCGGCGAGGGTATCGCGGGCGCGCTGGATCTGGTCGAAGACCGGGCCGGTGTCGCGGAGCAGGCCTCGGAAGACCTGCTGGACGCAGAGCCCGCGGCGGTAGAGGCGGGGGCCGAGGGCGAGGTAGCCGTTGGCGGCGAGGTGGTCGGTGACGCGGCGGAGTTCGCCGGTCAGGCCGAAGGCGTCGTGCAGGACGACGACGCCGGGGAAGGGGCCGTCGCCGGTGGGGGTGGCTAGGTAGCCGCCGTCGAGTTCGGTCATGGGTGCTCCATCGGGTCGGGGCGATCCGTTCCGGACTGTAGTGGGTCCGGGCCTGCGACGTCGCGGGCCGCGGCGGCGAAGGCGGCGAGGACGGCGGCGATCGCGGGGATGTGCTCGGTGTGCGGGCGCAGGGCGAGTTCGTAGCGGCGGGCGGCGCGGACGCCGCTCAGGCGCAGCACCGCCAGGTCGGGGTGCGCCACCGCCCAGCGGGGCATGAGGGCGATGGCGTAGCCTGCGGCGACCAGGCTCTCCAGCACGCGGAAGTCGTTCAGGCGCTGCGTGATCCGTGGTTGCACGCCGGTGATGGTGGCGATCGAGCGGAGGACGTCGTCGACCGGGAAGCCGCCGCGCACGCTCACCCAGGTCTCGTCGGCGAGCTCGGCGGGGTCGACGGCGGTGCGGTGCGCGAGGCGGTGGCCGGGGGCGACGACCACGTCGGTCGGCTCGCGCATGAGCGGGAGGGCGCGCACGCGGGGGCCCGCCACCGAGGGGGCGCGCTCGTCGCGGTGCGTGAGGACGACGTCGTAGTCGGCGAGCAGCCGCGGCACCTCGGTGGGCGGGAGGTCCTCGTCGCTGGCGATCAGGTCGACGGCGCTGTCGGCGAGCGCGGCCAGCACCTTCGGCAGCAACAGCGCCGCGCCGGAGGGGAAGAGCGCCACCCGGACCCGGCCGCGGGCGGTGCCGCGGTAGCGGGCCATCTCGGCGGCGGCGCGGTCGAGCGCGGCCAGCACCTCGTCGGCGCGGAGCACAAGCGCCCGGCCGGCGTCGGTGAGCCGGACGCGGCGGCCCGCCGGCTCGAGCAGCGGCACGCCCGCCTCCCTGGCCAGCACCTTCAGCTGCTGCGAGACCGCCGACGGGGTGGTGTGCAGCGCGGCGGCGACGGCGGCGATGGTGCCGCGGTCGGCGAGTTCGCGCAGGACCCGGAGCCGCTCGGGCGCCATGGGCGTGCCGTCAACCATGAAGAAATGCTACCGATACGCTTCGGAACAATTCGGTTGTTCTGATGGTTAGCCGGGCTCAGCATGGGAGGCGTGACCGCTCGTGACCGCCTGCTCGGATTGACCGTGGTCGTGCTCTGGGGGCTGAACTTCCTGGCCATCCGGGTCGGCCTCGACCACTTCCCACCCTTCTTCTTCGCGGCGCTCCGCTTCGCGGTGATCGCGGTGCCGGTGCTGCTCTTCGTGCCGCGGCCACGGGTGCGGACGCGGTGGCTGCTGCTCTACGGCGGCGGGTTCGGGATCGCGCAGTTCGCCTTCCTCTTCACCGCCATGCGGATCGGGATGCCGACGGGACTGGCCGCCCTGATGCTGCAGTCGTCGGCGCCGTTCACGGTGCTGCTCGGGGCGCTGGTGGCGCGGGAGCGGCTGCGGCCGGTGCAGGCGGCGGGGATCGCGGCGGCGCTGGGCGGGATGGCGCTGATCGGGTGGGATCAGCTGCCGTACGCGGGGCTGCTTCCGGTGCTGCTCACGCTGGCGGCCGGGCTCGGGTGGGCCTTCGGCAATATCGGGACGCGGCTGGCGACCACGGACGCGCCGGGGGTGAATCCGCTGCACCTGACCATGTGGATGTCGGTGATCCCGCCGCTGCCGATGTTCGCGCTCTCGGTGGCGGCCGAGGGGCCGGGCACGGGATTGCACGCGCTGGCGACGAGTTTCAGCGGGGACGGGCTGCTCGCGCTCGCCGGGCTCGGGTACATCGTCGTGCTCGGCACGCTGGCCGGGTCGGGGCTGTGGACCTACCTGATGAGCCGCTACCCGGCGAGCTCGGTGGCGCCGTACTCGCTGCTGGTGCCGGTGGTGGGGATGAGCGCGGCGTGGGCGGCCTTCGGCGAGCGGCCGAGCGGACTCGCGGTGCTCGGCGCGCTGGTGGTGATCGCGGGCGCCGGTGCGGCGACCATGGCGCGCGGACCCCTTGCCCAGCCCGCACCGTCCCCGCAACCGGTCGGCGCAGGCACGGCCTGACCGCGGCGCGGCCCGCGCCGGGTGACCGCCACCACGCAATCCCCCTTGCACCGAATCTGGCGAATGAGCGGCAAACTCCCTGACCACACCAATCTGAAACACGCCCCAGTCAAGCGAAGTCCCGGCAATCGCCGCCATCGGCGCACGGGCCGCTGCTGGCCCCGGTACTGTCGCAACCGCCCGAGTCCGCCGGGACGGCGACCGGGGCACGGCGCGCGCGGTGGGCGGCACGGCGCGCGGAGGTTCGAACACGAGCAGGGCCGCCGATCGCGGCTGGCCCGAAATACGAGGCAGCAGAACACGTATGACAGAACAGCGGTCGACCGTGTCGCGCAGGACCCTCCTCAGGGGCACGGTCACGGCGGGGGTGGCGGGGGCCATCGCGAGTACGGCGCGGCCGGTACCGGCCTTCGCGAGCCAGGGCAGGCGGGTCGCGGTGCTCGGCGGCGGGGTGGCGGGGCTCACCGCGGCGCACGAGCTGGCCGAGCGCGGCTTCGAGGTCACCGTGTACGAGAAGCGGGCCTGGGGCGGCAAGGCGCGCAGCGTGCCGGTGCCGGGCAGCGCGCGGGACGGCAGGCCCGACCTCCCCGGCGAGCACGGCTTCCGCTTCTTCCCCGGCTTCTACCGGCACATCCCGGACACCATGCGGCGCATCCCGTTCCCCGGCAATGCCAATGGCGTGCGGGACAACCTGGTCGGCATGACCGAGATGCGGCTGGCCCGCGCGGACGGCGCCGATCTCCGGGTGCCGCTCGGCGCGCGGGCGCCGGTGAAGCTCACCCCGGACACCTTCCGCGAGACGGTCAGCGGCGCGATCACCGCCGCCACCAGGATGACCGACGACGAGGCGCTGTTCTTCGCCAACCGGCTGCTCGTCTTCAACACCAGCTCCGACGCGCGCAGGCTGGGCCAGTGGGAGTACACCTCCTGGTTCGACTTCGTGGACGGGCACGCCCGCTCGCACGAGTTCCGCGCGCTGCTCTCCCGCGCACTCACCAGCCTGCTCGTCGCGGCGAAGGAGAACCTGGCCAGCGTGCGCACCATCGGCACCATGGGCGAGCAGTTCCTCGGCAACCCGCTGGAGATCGCGGCGGACGGCCCGCTGGACCGGGCGTTGAACGGCCCGACCAACGCCGCCTGGATCGATCCGTGGCTGGCGCACCTGCGCTCGCTCGGGGTCCGGCTGGAGCTGGGCAGCGAGGTGCGCGAGCTGGCGGTGCGGGACCGCAGGATCGCCGCGGCCAGGATCAACACCCCGGACGGCCCGCGCACGGTGGAGGCGGACTACGTGGTGGTCGCGCTCCCCGCCGAGCAGGCCCGCACGCTCTGGACCGCCGAGGTGCTCGCGGTCTGGCCGCAGCTGCAGGCGATGGACCGGCTGGTCGTGGACTGGATGAACGGCATCCAGTACTACCTGCGCACCCCGGTCGACATCGTGCGCGGCCACGCCGCCTTCGTGGACGCGCCGTGGGCGCTGACCTCGATCAACCAGAACCAGGTGTGGCGGCGCAAGCTGCCGGAGTACGGCGACGGCACGGTCGGCGACTGCCTCTCGGTGGACATCTCGGACTGGCACACCCCCGGCATCCTCTACGGCAAGCCGGCCGAGCAGTGCAGCCCGGAGGAGATCGCCCGCGAGGTGTGGGCGCAGCTGCGCACCCACCTGAACGACGGCGGCGAGGTGCTGCGCGACGCCGACCTGCACTCCTGGTTCATCGACCCCGGCATCACGTGGAACGCCGAGCGCGGCCGCAATACCAATGCCGACCCGCTGCTGATCAATACCGCCGGGTCGTGGGATGCCCGCCCCGAGCCGCACGGGCCGCTGGAGAACCTCTTCCTCGCAGGCGACTACGTGCGCACCGGCATCGACCTGGCGACCATGGAGGGCGCCAACGAATCGGCGCGCGGCGCGGTGAACGCGCTGCTCGACGTGGCCGGGTCGGATGCGCCGCGCTGCCCGCGCTTCACGCTGTGGCGCTCGCCGGAACTGGAGCCCGTGCGGCAGCTGGACGCCGATCGATACGCGTCGGGGCTGCCGAATGTGTTCGACGTCCGCCCCTGAGCGGTGCTTCAATCGGACCCTATGAGCGAGTCGGGCCCGGAGGCGGTAGCGGAGCGTGGCCACGAATGGCCCTCGCTCCCAGGTAATGAGCTCGAGCGCGAGATCACGGACGAGGCCGAGCTGCGGGAGCTGCTCGGCGAGGTGAATCCGCGTGCGGCGAACAAGGATCGCGCCGCGCTGCACCCGCGCGACCGGGAGTGGATCGGGCTCAGCCCGTTCGTGGTGATGTGCACCAGCGACGCGGCGGGCACCTGCGACGCCTCGCCGAAGGGCGACCCGCCCGGCTTCGTCCGGGTGCTGGACGCGCACACCATCGCGGTGCCGGAGCGGCCGGGCAACCGGCGCGCCGACGGGTACCGGAACATCCTGGTGAACCCGCACGTCGGGCTGATCTTCCTGATCCCGGGGCGGAACGAGACGCTGCGCATCAACGGCTCGGCCCGGCTGGTGCGGGACGCCCCCTACTTCGACGACATGGTGGTGCGCGGGCACCGGCCGATCCTCGCGGTCGAGGTGGCGATCGAGCAGATCTTCTTCCACTGCGCCAAGGCGTTCCTGCGCAGCGGGCTGTGGCAGCCGGAGCAGTGGCCGGACGACACCCTGCCGAGCGCCGCCCGGCTGGTGAAAGAGGTGCAGAGCGGAGTCACCGAGTCGGTCGAGGAGCTGGAGCGCTACTACTCCCCCGAGGCGTACGAGAAGAAGCTGTACCGGGGCTGAGAGTGGCCGCACTCACTCGGCGCGAGCAGCTCCGGCGCGCACCCTAGACTCACCGGGATGGCGGATATTTCGGTGCGCGGGCGGCTCGCCCTGCGGGCGGCGGCGCTGGCGTCGTGGGCCTCGCAGCGGGCGGGGCGCGGCAAGGGGTCCATGATCGGCGGGCTGATCGCCCTGAAGATCGACGGCTCGCTCATGGACCAGCTCGGCCGCGGCAGGCGGACCGTGCTGATCACCGGCACCAACGGCAAGTCCACCACCACCAGGATGACCACCGCGGCGCTGAGCACGCTCGGCGCCGTCGCCACCCAGGCCGACGGCGCGAATATGGACGCGGGCATCGTGGCCGCGCTGAGCACGCAGCGCACCGCCCCGCTGGCCGCCATCGAGGTGGACGAGCTGCACCTGCCGCACGTCACCGACGCGCTGAACCCGGAGGCGGTGGTGCTGCTCAACCTGAGCCGCGACCAGCTGGACCGGGTCGGCGAGATCAATATGATCGAGCGCAAGCTGCGCGCCGGGCTGGCGCGGCACCCGGACACCGTCGTGATCGCCAACTGCGACGACGTGCTGGTCACCTCGATCGCCTACGACCACCCGAACGTGGTCTGGGTGGCGGCGGGCAGCGGCTGGTCGATGGATGCCACCAGCTGTCCGCGCAGCGGCGAGCCGATCGTCTGGGAGGGCGCGCACTGGCGCAGCACCGGCGCCGACTTCGAGCGCCCGGAGCCGCAGTGGTGGCTGGACGGCACCGAGCTGCGCGGCCCGGACGAGCTGCGGCTGCCGCTCACCCTCGCGCTGCCCGGCCGGGCCAACCGCGGCAATGCGGCGCAGGCCGTCGCGGCGGCGGTGGCGCTCGGCGCGGACGCGGCGCAGGCGGCCGCGGCGGCGGGCACCGTGCGCGAGATCGCCGGACGCTACCGCACCGTGCAGGTCGGCGAGCACGCCGCCCGGCTGCTGCTGGCCAAGAACCCGGCGGGCTGGCAGGAGGCGCTCTCCATGATCGACCCGGACTCGGCCGGGCTGGTCATCGCGGTGAACGGGCAGGTGCCGGACGGCGAGGACCTCTCCTGGCTCTGGGACGTGCGATTCGAGCACTTCGAGGGCGTGCAGGTGGTGGCGGCGGGTGAGCGCGCCACCGACCTCGCGGTGCGGCTCACCTACGCCGGCGTCGAGCACACCACGGTCGCCGACCCGGTGCGGGCCATCGCCTCCTGCCCGGCGGGCAAGGTCGAGGTGCTGGCAAACTACACCGCGTTCCGCGATCTCAACCGCGATCTGGAGGACGTCTCGTGACGGTGCGGATCGGGCTGGTCCTGCCCGATGTGATGGGGACCTACGGCGACGGCGGCAATGCGCTCGTGCTGCGGCAGCGGCTGCGGATGCGCGGCCACGACGCCGAGATCGTGGAGATCACGCTCGCCGACCCGGTGCCGGACTCGCTGGACATCTACACCCTCGGCGGCGCCGAGGACTCCGCGCAGCGGCTCGCCACCCGGCACCTGCAGCGCTACCCCGGGCTGCAGCAGGCGGCCGCGAAGGGCACCCCGGTGCTCGCCATCTGCGCCGCCATCCAGGTGCTCGGGCAGTGGTACGAGACCTCGACCGGCGAGCGGGTGGACGGCGTCGGGATGATCGACGTCACCACCGCGCCACAGGAGAAGCGGGCCATCGGCGAGGTCACCACCGCGCCTGCCATCGCCGGGCTCACCGCCCCGCTCACCGGGTTCGAGAACCACAGGGGCGGAACGAAGCTCGGCGGCGACGCGGCCGGGCTGGCCCGGGTGACGCGCGGCGTCGGCAATGGCGTCGGAGACGGGCTGGAGGGCGTGGTGCAGGGCTCGGTGATCGGCACCTACATGCACGGCCCCGCGCTGGCCCGCAACCCGGAGCTGGCCGACCTGCTGCTCTGCCGGGCGCTCGGCGTCGCGGAGCTGCCGCCGCTGCCGCTGCCCGAGGTGGAGCAGCTGCGCCGGGAGCGGCTGCGCGCCTGATCCGCGCTGTCGGTGTCCGGTGGTAGACCGGAGCACATGGGAGCGAACGCATGCCCGGCCTGCGCGGCCGGAACGGATCACTGCCACGGGACGCTGATCGCGCACGCCGGGCGCTTCGCCGAGTGCACCGAGGGCGGCTGCTTCGAGTTCGAGGTGGTGCGGCACGCCTTCGTGGTGGAGTGCACCGATCTGGCGGGTGGCTGCGCCTGCGCGGAGCGCGGGCTCGGTAGGCTCGCCGGGTGAGCTACGACCTGGTCCTGCTGCCATCGGGGGCGGCGTCCACGGTGCCGGAGGCGGAGGAGTTCCTGGACGCCAACGAGGGCGCGCCGGAGTCGGCGGTGATCGCCGAGATCGCCGCCGAGCTGAACCGGCGCAATGGCGAGCTGCCGGAGGACGACTCGTTCCTCAGCGTCGCGCCCGTCGGCGGCCACGCCACCGGCGCCACCCTCCCGGTGCCGATGCCCTACGACGCCATCGGCTTCGGCCGCGCCCTGCTCTTCGAGCTCGCCACGCCCCGCGGCTACGCGCTCTTCGACCCCCAGCTGGCCTGGCTCATCGACCCCGCCGGGCACCTCCCGCTCGCCGTCAGCCACGGCGGCGCCGGTGAGTTCCCGTACCTCACCGAGCGCCTTGCCCACGACTGGGTGGCCGGGCTGGCCCCGCCCAACCCCTACCTGGTGGTCGATCGCGGCCCGCACGACTACATCCAGACCTACCGCGAGGAGTCCGGCGAGTACACCCTGGAGTACCGCGACGGCGCCCCCGACCGCCACTTCGGCACCACGCTCCCCGACCCCGCAGCCGTCGCCGCCCTCATCTGGGACTGGGCCCGCGGCGAACGCGGCAGCTTCGACACGGTCACCTGGGCCCCGGTCGAGCTCTGAGGCTCAGCGCTCCTGCACCGCGAGCCGACCGGCCAGCAGCAGGAACGAGGCGCCGAAGGCGCGGCGCAGCCACGTGACCACGCGCGGCCGGGCCAGGACGTTCGCGCGCACGGCCGCCGCGCCGAGCCCGTAGCAGGCGAAGACCACGAAGGTGACGGCCATGAATACGCCCCCCGCGGCGAGCATGGGCCGGTACGCGTGCGGCGCGTCCAGCGGGACGAACTGCGGCAGGAAGGCGACGAAGAACAGCGTCAGCTTGGGGTTGAGCAGGTTCAGCAGCACCGCGGAGCCGATCACCCGGCGCGGTGACGGCGCCTCGCCCGGCTCGGGCAGTGCCAGCGCGCCGCGATCGCGCAGCGTGCTCCAGGCCAGGTAGAGCAGGTAGGCGACGCCGAGGTACTTGACCGCCTGGAAGGCCACGGCGCTCGTGTGCAGCAGGGCCGCCAGCCCGGTGACCGCGGCCAGCACGTGCGGCACCACCCCCAGCGTGCAGCCGAAGGCGGCGATCACCGAGGCCCGCGCGCCGCGCGCCAGCCCGGCCGCCACCGTGAACAGCACCCCGGTGCCCGGCGTGGCCGCGATGATCAGGGTGGTCAGCAGGAATTCGATCCCCATTGCCCGCAGGCTAATCCACCGGGCCGCGGCACACCAGCCCCGATTACAGCGCGCGACGCCCGGACAGCGCCCGGCCGAGGGTCAGCTCGTCCGCGAACTCCAGGTCACCGCCCATGGGCAGGCCGGAGGCCAGCCTGGTCACCGACAACCCGGGGAAATCCCGCAGCATCCGGACCAGGTAGGTGGCCGTTGCCTCGCCCTCGGTATTGGGGTCGGTCGCGATGATGACCTCGCTGACATCCACCCCGTCCCGCTGATTTCCGATCCGGGCGAGCAGCTGCCGGATGCGCAGCTGATCCGGCCCGACCCCGTTGAGCGGGTCGAGCGCGCCGCCGAGCACGTGGTACCGGCCGCGGAACTCGCGGGTGCGCTCGATCGCCTGCACGTCCTTCGGCTCCTCGACCACGCAGATCATGGTGCGGTCGCGGCGCGGATCGACGCAGATGCGGCAGAGCTCGCCGTCGGAGACGGTGCCGCACTCGGCGCAGAAGCGCACGCCGTCGCGCACCTTCTGCAGCGCCGCCTGCAACCGGTCGATCTCCGGCGCCTCCACCCCGAGCAGGTGGAAGGCGATGCGCTGTGCGCTCTTCGGACCGACGCCCGGCAGCCGCCCCAGCTCGTCGATCAGGTCCTGGACCGGGCCCTCGTACACCTACGGCCTCTACAGCCCTGGCAGCTGGCCGCCGCCGAAGCCACCGGAGAGCGGGCCGAGCCGATCCGCCGCGAGCTGCTGCGCGTTCGCCATGGCGTCGTTGACCGCGCCGATCACCAGATCCTGCAGGCCGTCGACATCCTCGGGGTCGACGACCTCGGGGGCGATGGTCAGCGCGACCACCTCGCCGGAGGCCTTGATGGTGACCCGCACGAGGCCGCCGCCCGCCTGCCCCTGCACCTCGGAGGCGGCGATCTCGGCCTGCGCCTCCATCACCGCCTGCTGCATCTGCTGCGCCTGTGCGAGGAGCTGCTGCATGTCGAACTGGCCATCGGGTTGCACGAGAGAATTCCTTCCAGCGGGCCGGGGATGTCAGCGTCCAGACTAGTCCGCGCCGGAGACCGGTATATCGCCGGTTTTGCGAGGATTTATCATGGAACTCGGGTCGGGCCCGGGAATTGTGCCGCATCGGCTACCGCACGGCGATTTTCCCGGCGTGCCAATCAATGACCGGTAGCGACCCTGGAGCCGACGATGTCCCCGCTTCTCCGTAATTCCGTTCTCACCACAGCCGCTTCGACGATGGTGCTGTTCGCCTGCGTCGGCACCGCCCACGCCGACCCCGGGGTCGCCGACTACGGCGGCGGCTGCGTCCTGGACTCCGGCAACCGGGCGGCGACCATCGACGCCCTCCGCTTCCGCTGCTCGCCGGAGCAGCAGGATCTGCTGTTCCACGAGGCCGCGCCGGGCGCCGCGCCGCGGGGCGTCACGAGCGGCTGGATGGTGCGCCCCGGCTACCTCCAGGGCATCACCCCCGCCTTCTGGATCGGCAAGACCTTCGCCACCGGCCCGGACGGCGGCACGCTGACCAACCGGGTCACCGGCCTCGACATCGCCGCCTGGCCCGCGAACATCTACCGCGGCACCGCGCTGCTCGACGGCCGCCGGGCCTGGGTGCTGAACTACGCACCGTCGCCGACCCCGCAGGTGCACGACGAGATCCGCGAGGTCTCGCCCGGCGTCTGGTTCGGCTACTCGTGGTGGCTCGGCGCGCTGCAGAACATCCTGCTGCTCACCTTCGTGGTCGCCACGCCGTGATCGGTTGACTCTCCCGCCACGGGAGGGTGTTCGCTGGAGCCCATGACAGCGACCGTCCCGATCGGGGAGTTCTCCCGGCTGACCTACCTCAGCATCAAGGCGCTGCGGTACTACCACGACATCGCGCTGCTCGAGCCCGCGGCGATCGACCCCGGCTCGGGCTACCGCCGGTACTCGGTGGACCAGGTGCCCGCCGCGCACCTGATCCGCCGCCTGCGCGCGCTGGACATGCCGGTCGCGGAGATTCGCACCGTGCTCGGCGCGGGCGACACCGCGGCGCGGGACGAGGCCGTGCGCGCGCACCTGCTCCGGATGGAGGAGGAGCTCAACCGCACCAGGGACGTGGTCGCGTCGCTGCGGGCTCTGCTTGCCCCCGGGTCGCGCGCGCTGCAGGTGGAGTACCGGACCACGGCCGCCTTCCCGGCGCTCACCGTCACCGAGGGGCTGGCCCGCGCCGAGATCGGGCCGTGGTGCGGCAGCGCCTTCGCCCTGCTCTACCGCACGCTGGAGGCCGCGGGGGTCGCCCCGGCCGGGCCGGGCGGCGCCACCTACTCCACCGCCTGGTTCGAGGAGGACGCCGGCGCGGTGACGGCCTACGTCCCGGTGCCGCCGGGCACCGCGGGGCCGCTGCCCGCCGCCGCGGCCACGCACCCCGCCCCGGTACTCGCCGAACTCCCCGCGGGCCGCTTCGCCGTCACCGTGCACGAGGGCGGCTTCGAGGACTTCGACCGCAGCTACGGCGCGCTCGGCAGCCACGTCGCCGCGCACGACAGCTCGCTGCCGGAGCCGATCCGCGAGATCTACCTGGCCGGGCCGGACGTGATCGCCGACCCGGCCGGCTACCGCACCGAAATCTGCTGGCCCATCCGCTGATTCAGGAGGAACCCGATGTCACTCGAGCTCGCGCACGTCACCATCGACAGCGAGAACGCCGCCGCGCTGGCCGGCTTCTACGCCGAACTGCTGGACCGGAAGGTCGATCCGGAGGCGTCGGAGTACTTCGCCACCGTCGGCGGCGCCCCGACACTCATGTTCATCAAGGTGCCGGACAAGACGCCGGGCAAGAACTCGGTGCACCTCGACCTGCACACGCCGGAGCGGCGGGCGCAGGTCGAGCGGGCACTCGCCCTCGGCGCGAAGCAGCTCGGCGAGTTCGACGAGTACGGCGCGCGCTGGACCACGCTGAGCGATCCCGAGGGAAACCTCTTCGATATCGGCGAGTCGCGCTAGCGGCTCGCCCATCGAATACCGCGAGACCCCTACGCCAGTTCCTGCTTCAGGTTCTCCAGCACCTCGGCCTGGATCTTCTTCAGCCCGAGCGGGGCGAAGATGCCCTCGAAGATGCCCTTGACCCCGCCGGCGCCGTTCCAGGTGGTGCCCAGCGTGACCGTGGAACCGGTGCCGTCGGGGCTCACGGTCCAGGTGTTGACCAGGGTGGAGTTCGAATCCTTCTCGGTGACGGTGGAGTCCGCCGCGGTCACCACCGCGCGCACGTTGCGCTGCCGCTTCTCGGTGGCCTGCAGGATCCACTCGGCGACGGTGCCGGTGCCCTTACCGCCCTCGACCACCTTGTAGTCGCGGTAGTGCGCGCTCAGGATGCGCGGACGGACGGTGTCGTAGTCGGCGACGGCCGCGAGCACCCGCTGCGGATCCGCGGGCACCGTGATCGAACTGCTGGCGCTGACCTGTCCCACTTCGCACTCCTTCTCCGGACGCCGGCGCGGCGCCCAAGCTGACCGAAACGTCCGGGCTCGAACGCCCGGACGCCTGCGATCCTGCCCGATCCGGGATTGCCGCACGAATGCGCGCCCACTGTCGAGGCTTCTTCAACACCGCCGTGTTACCTGCTTGTTCCCTGTTCGCCTCCCACCGTGACATTTCTCGGCCGACACGGTGAACGTGGTAGCCGGTGCCGGTTCGACGTACTAGCGTCGAGGGGTGGCAGTGAGTCCGATGAGGAAGGCCGGCCACGTCCCGGCCGCACGCGAATCCGGTTTCGCAGCGCATCAGGAAGGCGTCGAGCGACTACTCGCGAGCTATCGCGCCATTCCGGCCGACGCGAATGTCCGTTTGGCGAAGAAGACCTCGAATTTGTTCCGCGCCAGGGCGCGCAATTCCGCGCCTGGGCTGGATGTCTCCGGGCTCGCCTCGGTGATCGCGGTCGACCCGGAGGCCCGCACCGCCGACGTCGCGGGGATGACCACCTACGAGGACCTGGTGGCGGCCACGCTGCCGTACGGGCTGGCGCCGCTGGTGGTGCCGCAGCTCAAGACGATCACGCTGGGCGGCGCCGTCACCGGGCTCGGCATCGAGTCCACCTCCTTCCGCAGCGGGCTGCCGCACGAGTCGGTGCTGGAAATGGATGTGCTCACCGGCTCCGGCGAGATCCGCACCGTGCGCCCGGACGGCGAGTACGCCGACCTGTTCCGCGGCTTCCCGAACTCCTACGGCACGCTCGGCTACACCGTCCGGCTGAAGATCGAACTGGAGCCGGTGCTGCCCTACGTCGAGCTGCGGCACCTGCGCTTCCACGACCTGCGCGCGCTGGAGGCGGCGCTGACCAGGATCGTGCTCGACCGCGCGCACGACGGCGAGCGGGTGGACTACCTGGACGGCGTGGTCTTCACCGCCGACGAGAGCTACCTCGTCCTCGGCAGGCAGACCGACGAACCGGGCCCGACCAGCGATTACACCGGGATGTCGATCTTCTACCAGTCGATCAGGCACGACAGCGCCACCCCTCAGCGGGACCGGCTCACCATCGCCGACTACCTCTGGCGCTGGGACACCGACTGGTTCTGGTGCTCCCGCGCCTTCGGCACGCAGAATCCGCGCATCCGCCGGTTCTGGCCGAAGCGGTACCGGCGCAGCAGCTTCTACTGGAAGCTGGTCGCGCTCGATCGCAAGTACGGGATCGCCGACCGGCTCGGGGCGCGGAAGGGCAACCCGCCGCAGGAGCGGGTGGTGCAGGACATCGAGGTGCCGGTGGAGCGCACCGCCGATTTCGTCGAGTGGTTCCTGCGGGAGATCCCGATCGAGCCGATCTGGCTGTGCCCGCTGCGCCTGCGCGACGGCGCTGCCGAGACCGACGCGGGTGGCCGCACCTGGCCGCTCTACCCGCTGGCGCCGGGCCGCACGTATGTGAATGTCGGATTCTGGTCGGCGGTGCCGACCGTTCCCGGGCAGCCGGAGGGCGCGGCCAACCGCGCCATCGAGCGCACCGTCACCGAGTTCGACGGCCACAAATCGCTGTACTCGGATTCCTTCTACGACAAGGATGAATTCGCGGCGCTCTACGGCGGCAGCCATTACACCGAGCTGAAAAAACGCTACGACCCGGACCAGCGGCTGCTGGACCTGTATGCGAAGGCGGTGCAGAGACAATGACCACTTTCCGAGACCGATCCGACGTATTGGCCGAACTCGGAACGAAATTGACGATCGCGGAGATCATCGAAACGCTGGTCGACGGCCCGGTGCCGATTCGATTCACCGCGTTCGACGGCAGCGCGACCGGCCCGGAGGACTCCGAGTTCGTCCTGGAGATCCGCAATCCGCGCGGCATCAACTACCTGGTGAACGCGCTCGGCGACCTCGGCCTCGCCCGGGCCTACATCGCCGGCGACATGATCGCGCACGGCGTGCACCCGGGCGACCCGTACCCGGCGCTGCGCGCCATGCAGTCGCTGAAATTCCACCGGCCGTCGGCGCTCACCCTGGTGACCATCGCGCGCTCGCTCGGCTGGGAGCGGCTGCGCCCGGTCCCGCCGCCGCCGCAGGAGACGCTGCCGCGCTGGCGCCGGGTGGCGCTGGAGGGGCTGCGGCACTCCAAGACCAGGGACGCCGAGGCGATCCACCACCACTACGACGTCTCCAATACCTTCTACGAGCACGTGCTCGGCCCCTCGATGACCTACACCTGCGCCGCCTACGGCGAGCCGGACTGGACGCTGGAGCAGGCGCAGGAGAACAAGTACCGGCTGGTCTTCGACAAGCTGCACCTGAAGGCGGGCGACCGGCTGCTCGACATCGGCTGCGGCTGGGGCGGAATGGTGCGCTACGCCGCCCGGCGGGGAGTCCGGGTGATCGGGGCGACGCTCTCCGCCGAGCAGGCGGCATGGGCGCAGAAGAAGATCGCGGACGAGGGGCTCTCCGAGTTCGCCGAGGTGCGGCACAGCGATTACCGCGACATCGCGGAGTCCGGGTTCGACGCCGTCTCCTCGATCGGGCTCACCGAGCACATCGGGGTGCACAACTACCCGAGCTACTTCCGCTTCATCCAGGACAAGCTGCGCGAGGGCGGGCTCTTCCTGAACCACTGCATCACCAGGCACGACAACACCAGGACCACCAAGGCGGGCGATTTCATCGACCGCTACGTGTTCCCGGACGGCGAGCTGATCGGCTCCGGCCGGATCATCAGCGACATCCAGAATGTCGGGCTCGAGGTGCTGCACGAGGAGAACCTGCGCGAGCACTACGCGCTCACACTCGCCGAGTGGTGCGAGAATCTGGTGCGGAACTGGGATGCCTGCGTCGCCGAGGCGGGGGAGGGCACCGCCAAGGTGTGGGGGCTGTACATGGCCGGGAGCCGGCTCGGCTTCCAGCGCAATGTGGTGCAGCTGCACCAGGTGCTCGGGGTCAAGCTCGGCCCCGATGGGCTCTGGAACGTCCCGCTGCGCCCCTGGTGGAACCCGTAGGTTCCACCCCCGAGGGGTGGGCAAATATTCATGCCACCCCTCGGGGTTGGGCGCTCCCGCCCGGCGCCCGATGCGGGCGCAGCGGGATCGGGACCTGTCCTGCCGCCGGCCGCACCCGCTCCGCAGTCGAAGGGCCGGACCGCCGGACGGCAGCACCCGCAGGGCCGGCGGGAGCCGCAGGGGGCTCCACCCCGTAGGGGTGGAATGAATTCCTACTCCTCTGCCCCGAGTACGCGGAGAATCGCCGTGATACCGGGCCCGGTATCGAGCAGGGGCCGAGGCCAGCCGATCTCCGCACAGGTCGCGGCGACGGGCCGCACGAGATGCGCCGCCTCACCGACCCACCCCGCCGCCGCCAGACACTCGGCCAGCAGAAGCGTGGTGTCGAGCTCGGCCCGCGGCCGCTGCTGCTCGACCGTCCGGCTGCGCAGCGCCCGCGCCCGCCGGATGGCCCGATCCGCGGGATCGCCATCGGCTCCGCGGGCGTGCCGCACCAGCAGGGTGCGCACCGCCGCGATCTCCTCCGCCTCGGCCACCAGCGCCGCCGCCCCGCGCCGCCGCCCACCCCCGTACGGGGCACCGTCCGGCTCGCCCGGCAGCGAGACCCCCAACCGCAGCTGCTCGGCCCGCACGAGCGCACCGAGCCGCGCCAGGTCGTTGCCCGCGGCCAGCCGGGCGCCCTCGTCCAGCCGGGCGAGCGCGGCGTCCCGGTCGCCGCGCAGCGCCTTCACCCGCGCCCCGATCACATAGACCGGGATCAGGAAGTCCACCGGCCCGATCCGGGTGGCGAGCCGATGGCTCTCGTCCAGCAGCTCCCCCGCCGCCTCCAGGTCACCCTGCCGGTACCGCAGCTCGCCGAGCATGGCCGCCGCCAGCCGGGCCGCGTGCGAGCGCGGCCCCGACTTCGCCAGCGCCAGCTCGTAGGCCCGCCGGTACCGGTCGTCGGCGGCGCCGATATCGAGCAGCTCGTACCCGATCGCCCCCTCCCCGCAGAGCCCGAAGACCGCGCCGAGCGGGTCCTTCGACCCGGCGTGGTACCCGGCGGCCCACTGCTGCACCCGCGCCGCCTCGGCGAAGTCGAACTCCGCCCAGTGCACGAAGCTCGCCAGGTTGGCGGCGGTGGAGACGGTCCAGGCGGGCAGCTCGTCGGCGCGGGCCAGGCAGTCCGCCACCCGGTCGAGCACGCCGTCGGTGTGGTCCCGCGCGACCTCGTCCGCGGCGGCGAGCACCTCGGCCTCGCAGCGCTGCGTCACCACCTCCACATCGTCCGACGACCCGCGCGCCAGCAGGTTGGAGAGCTTGCCGAGCGTGCTGCGCGCCGCCCCGGACTGCTGCAGGTTCACATTCGCCCGCGCCACCGCCATGAGCAGCTTGGAGCGCGACGCCACCTGCTGCATCGGCAGCTTGGAGACGGTGCCGAGCAGCGTGGCCAGCCGCGACCCGTCGATCAGGTCCATGCCGCCGCCCTCGAGCAGGTCGAGCGCCATGGTGAGGTCGGCCGCGGCGAGCGCGTGATCCACCGACCTGCGCAACTGCTGGTGCTCGGCGAACCAGCGCGACGCCTTGCGGTGCAGCGCCCGCGAGCGGCCGGGGCGCACCCGGTCCAGCCGGGCGCGCAGGTACTCGGCGAAGAGCGGCTGGATCCGGAACCAGCTCGGGTCCTGGTGGCTGCGGGTGACGAAGAGCTCCCGCGACTCCGCGTCGGCGAGCAGCAGCTCGGCCTCCTGGTCGCCGGTGAGCGCGGTGGCGAGCGCGCCGCAGACCCGCTCGGTCACGGAGACGTCCATGAGGAAGTCCAGCAGCCGCGGCTCCAGGGAATCCAGCACGTTCTCGGTGAGGTACTCGCCGATGCCGTGCGCGCCTGGGCTCTGCACGAGGAGCTCCGGATCGGCGCCGTTGCGCAGCGAGAGCCCGGCCAGCGCGACCGCGGCGGGCCAGCCGTCGGTGGCCGCGGCGATCGCCGCCACCTGGGCGTCGGTCAGCGTCGGCGGCTCGCCGTGCGCGAGCACCTCGCCGGTCTCCTCCGGCCCGAAGCGCAGCCGCGCGGCGTCGATCTCGACCAGTTCGTCGTCGACCCGGAGCCTGCTCAGCGGCAGCGCGCCGAGCTCCCTGGTGGCGAGGACGAAGCGCAGGTGGTGGCAGCCGTTGCCGAGCAGGGTGTCGAGCACGCCGCGGGCGCCCTCGTCGGTGATCCGGTGCCAGTCGTCGATCAGCACCACCACCGGCTCGTCCGAGCTGTGCAGCTCATCGATGAGGGTGGCGACGACGTAGCCGACGCCGTCCTCCGGCCGCTCCTCCAGCACCTGGCAGAGCCCGAGCCCGATGTCTGGGCGCACCCGGTGGATGGCCTCGATCATGTGCGCGAGAAACCAGCTCGCGGCGTCGTCGTCGGCGTCGATCCCGATCCAGGCGGCGGCGATCCCGCGCTCCTGCAGCTCCGCCCGCCACTGCGCGGCCAGCGTGCTCTTGCCGTACCCGGCAGGGGCGTGGATCAGCGCCAGCCTGCGCAGCCCGCCCGCGCGCAGCAGGTGCAGCAGCTCGCCGCGGCGCACCGGCGCGCGCAGCGGGGTCGGCGGCCGGAACTTGGTGGCCGGGGTCGGCGGGACGGTGCCCGCCGGTGGCGTGCCGCGCCGGGTCGGCTCGGGGCCGGCATCCTCGCCGGCGGCGACGACCCCGCCGTCCGGCCCGCCGAACCCGGCATCGGCGACCAGCGGCAGCGCCATCTCGTCCGGCGGCCTGCCGTGCGCCCGCTGCACCGCGCGCAGCAGCTCGCCGAAGGCGTAGGCGCTCTCCGGGCGCTCGTCCGGGTCGTGCGCCATGGCCCGCTCGATCACGTCGGCGACGTCGTCCGGGATGGCGTGTTCGCGCAGGTCGGGCACGGGCTGGGTGGTGATCCGCAGGAACTGCGCCACCACCTTCTCCCCCGCCTGCCGCTCGAAGGCGGCGTGCCCGGTGAGCACCGCGAAGAGCGTGGCGCCGAGGCCGTAGACGTCGGAGCGCACGCTCGGCTCCTGGCCGCCGAGCACCTCCGGCGCGGTGTACGCGGGCGAGCCGGTGATGAGATTCCCCGAGGTGCGGAAGCCGCCGGGGATGCGGGCGATGCCGAAATCCGTGAGCTGCGGCTCGCCGTAGGCACTGAGCAGCACATTCGCCGGTTTCACGTCACGGTGCAGGATGCCTGCCCGGTGCGCGCTCTCGATCGCGCCCGCCAGCCTTACCCCGGCGCGCAGCGTGTCGGCCCAGCCGAGCGGCCCCTGCTCGCGCAGCGTGTCGTCGAGCGAGCCGCGCACGCAGAACGGCATGACGATGATCGGCAGCCCGCTCGGTGTGACGTCGACCTGCAGGATGTCCAGGATGTTCGGGTGCCCGGAGAGCCTGCCCATGGCCTGCTCCTCGCGCAGGAAGCGGGCCCGGCTCTCGGCGTCCAGATCCGAGGAGAGCACCTTGACCGCGACCACCCGGCCGAGCGCGGCCTGCACGCAGCGGAAGACCACGCCGAAGCCGCCGCGGCCGATGGTCGCCGCCTCGGCCAGCCCCATCCCGGCCAGTTCGGCGACGATCTCGGCCAGATCGTCGGCCGGGCCGGCGTCGGGCAGGTGCCGTCGAGTCTCGGATACGGCCTGCCCCTGGTCGGGGGCCGCCCGTTCCGGCGAGGGTCGGTTCACCGGACCACCTCGACCTCACTCGACGCAGCGGTACACACCTTCCAACGTAGCGCGCCGGATGCCCGAGTGGTGCGCTTCGGCCCGGCGCGGCGGCGCCCGGCCGATCGACGATGTCGATCAGCGCAGGGCCAGCGCGATGACCTGCGTCTTCTGCTTGTCGTCGAAGTTGTTGTCGCTCACCAGGATCAGGGTGCGCTCGCCGCTCGCGAGCCGCGGCCCCCAGGTCATCCCCTCGATATTGTCCACGTGGCCGAGGCCGAGCTCGGTGAGATCGGCCACCAGTTGCTTACCGACCGGCTTGGCACCCCCGATCGGCTTGTCCAGCACGTTGCCCGCCGCGGCGATATCGGCCCGGTAGATCCGGATCCGGTTGCCCTGCCCGGCCACGTACCCGCGCTCCAGCACCAGCAGCTTGGTGGGGTCGAGGGAGTTCTCGGCGAGGATGCTCGCGACGCCGTTGTTGCCGTCGCCCGGCGCGAAGACCGGCTCCACCGGGTAGGCGTACTGCGCGAGCACCGGGCCGGAGCGCGCCTGCACGGTGAGCCGGATCGGCGCGCCCGCGGCGGCGGTCGGGGCAGGGCCGTCCTGCAGCAGCGGCCCCTCCAGCGCGGTCATGAAGAGCATGCCGTCGGCGGCGAAGGTGGCGCCCTCCGGCCCGGCATTGCGGCGCGGCCCGGAGTTCGCGCGCACGGCGGTGTTCGCCGCGATCGGTAGCTCGCCCACATAGCTGCCGTCCGGGTGCGCGATCCGGGTGGCGGGGTCGATGAGCAGGTCCTCGAACCGCTCGCCCTCCTGGGTCCAGACGAAGTCGCCGGTGCGCGGATCCACCCGGATCTCCTCGGGATCCACCGAGAGCGCGCCGTATTCGCCGCCATCGGCGGTCCGCAGCAGGTGCGTGCCGGTGAACGTGATCGGGCCGATGCCCCCGTCGTCCACCGCGAACCGCGCGGTATAGAACCGAGCCGGGTCGCGCTCCGAGCGATCATCGCTGATCAGAACGTATTCGCCGGTGCGCGCGGCGAAATCGATCCCGGAGAGCCCGCCCACCGTCGTGCCACCGAACTCCAACCCGAACGGCAGCACCTGTTCACCGAGCAGCCGGACCGGCGCGGGCGCCGCACCCGCCGTCGGCACTCCCCCCGGTAGCAGCAGCGCCGCACCTGCCAATACACCTGCAACGGCCCGACCCGTCCGCCCACTCAACACGCGATCAAAATAGCCGAACTCGCGAGTAGGAGTGAAGAGCACCACAAACCGTCCGGTTACCAACACCGTGCTCTTCGCCACAGCGAAACGCGGTGCGCGCCCCCCTGATCCGTGCAGGGCGAAACGCGGCGGGCCCGCCACCGCGGCGCGGTGACGGGCCCGTCGGGCTAGCTGATTACTTGCGCAGCGAGGCCGGGACCTCGAAGCGCCTGCCGTACTTCTCGGCCAGGTAGTCGGCACGGGTTACGAAGGCCTCCTGCCCACCCGGGTAGCCGACGATGAACTGGTGCACGCCACCGGTCCAGGCCGGGAAGCCGATGCCGAAGATCGAGCCGATATTGGCGTCGGCGGTCGAGGTCAGCACCCCTTCGTCGAAGCACTTCTGGGTCTCGATGGCCTCGGCGAACAGCATCCGGTCGACCAGATCCTGGAACGGGACCTGCAGCTCGGTGCTGGTCTTGAAGTGATCCCGGATGCCCTGCCAGATGTGCAGGCGCTTGCCGTCCTCGTCGTACTCGAAGAAGCCCGCCTTCTCCAGCCTGCCGGGGCGGCCCTGCTCGACCATGAAGTCGATGACGTCGAGCGCCGGGTGCCGCTCATCGCCGAGGGTGATGTCGCCGCGCTTGGCGGCTTCCTCGGTCTCCCTGGCGATCTTCTGCATGAGCTTCATGTTCAGCTCGTCGGTCAGCTGCAGCGGCGCGGCCGGGTAGCCCGCGTGCAGCCCCGCCTGCTCGATGGTCGCGGGCTCGATGCCCTCGGTGAGCATGGCGATCGCCTCGTTGACGAAGGTGCCGATCACCCGCGAGGTGAAGAAGCCGCGGCTGTCGTTGACCACGATCGGGGTCTTCTTGATGGCGAGGGTGTAGTCGAACACCCTGGCCAGCGCCTCGTCCGAGGTCTTCTCGCCGCGGATGATCTCCACCAGCGGCATCTTGTCGACGGGCGAGAAGAAGTGGATGCCGATGAAGTCCTCCTGCCGCTTCACACCGTTCGCGAGACCGGTGATCGGCAGGGTGGAGGTGTTCGAGCCGAGCAGCGCGTCGGGGGTGACGACGTCCTCGATCTCCTGGAACACCTTGTGCTTCAGCTCGGTGTTCTCGAAGACCGCCTCGATCACGAAGTCGACGCCTGCGAAGTCGGCCGGGTCGGCGGTCGGCTTGATCCGGTCGAGCAGCGCCTTCGACTTCTCCTCGGTGGTCTTGCCCCGGGAGAGCGCCTTGGCCTCGATCTTCTCGGAGTAGTTCTTGCCGCGCTCGGCCGCCTCGATGGTGACGTCCTTGAGCACGACCTCGTAGCCGGCCTTGGCGGAGACGTACGCGATGCCCGCGCCCATCATGCCCGCGCCGAGCACGCCGACCTTCTTGATCTCCCGCTTCGGCACGTCCTTCGGCCGCGAGCCACCGTTGTTGATGGTCTGCAGGTCGAAGAAGAACGCCTGGATCATGTTCTTCGCGACCGGCCCGGTGAGCAGGTGCACGAAGTAGCGGGACTCGATCAGCGAGGCGTCGTCCAGGCCGACCTGCGAGCCCTCGACCGCGGCCGCCATGATGGCGCGCGGGGCGGGCATATTGGCGCCCTTGAGCTGCTTGCGCAGGTTCGCCGGGAAGGCGGGCAGGTTGGCCGCGAAGGCGGGCGAGGCCGGGGTGCCGCCGGGGATCTTGAAGCCCTTCTTGTCCCAGGGCTGCACGCCGCCTTCGGGGTTGGCCTTGATCCACGCCTTGGCGGCAGGCACCAGCTCGTCGATCGAGCCGACCAGCTCGTCGACGAGCCCGATCTCCTTGGCCTTGGCCGGCTTGTTGCGCTGGCCCTGCAGCAGCACCTGCATGAGCGCGGTCTGCAGCCCGAGCATGCGCACGGTGCGGATGATGCCGCCGCCCGCGGGCAGCAGGCCGAGGGTCGCCTCGGGCAGCCCGATCTGCGAGCCGGGCACGTCGGCCGCGATCCGGTGGTGGGTGGCGAGCGCGATCTCCAGCCCGCCGCCGAGCGCGGCGCCGTTGATGGCCGCGACGACCGGCTTGCCGAGGGTCTCCAGCTTGCGCAGGGCGCCCTTGATCTCGGTCAGCTCGTCCATGAGCGCCTCGGCGTCGTTCGGCCCGACGCTCATCATGTTCTTCAGGTCGCCGCCGGCGAAGAACGTCTTCTTGGCCGAGGTCAGCACGACACCGGCGATGTCGTCCTTCTCCGCGACCAGCCGATCGACGGTCTCCGTCATCGACTTCTTGTACAGCTCGTTCATCGTGTTGGCGCCCTGGTTCGGGTCGTCCATCGTCAGCACGACGATGCCGTCCGAATCCTTCTCCCAACCGATCATGTTGGTTTCGCTCACAGCTCTGTGTCTCCTATTTCCAGCTGCCGGTTGGGGTCAGACCCGCTCGATGATGGTCGCGACGCCCATGCCGCCGCCGATGCACAGCGTGACCAGCGCGTAGCGCGCGTTCCGGCGCTCCAGCTCGTCGACCATGGTGCCGGTGATCATGGCGCCGGTGGCGCCGAGCGGGTGGCCCATGGCGATGGCGCCGCCGTTGACGTTCAGCTTCTCGTCCGGGATGTTCAGGTCCTTCTGGAACTTGAGCACCACGGAGGCGAAGGCCTCGTTGATCTCGACCAGGTCCATGTCGTCCAGCGTCAGCCCGGCCTTGGCCAGCACCTTCTTGGCGGCCGGGGTGGGGCCGGTGAGCATGATGGTGCCGTCCGCGCCGGAGGTGGCGGTGGCGACGACCCGCGCCCGCGGGGTCAGCCCGGAGGCCTTGCCCGCCTCCTCGCTGCCGACCAGCACGAGGGCGGCGCCGTCGACGATGCCCGAGCTGTTACCGCCGTGGTGCACGTGGTTGATCTTCTCCACGAAGTGGTACTTCTGCAGCGCCACCGCGTCGAAGCCGCCCATCTCGCCGACCATCGCGAAGGAGGGGTTCAGCTTGGCCAGGTCCTCGACCGTGGTGCCGGGGCGCATGTGCTCGTCCCGATCCAGCACGACCAGGCCGTTGATGTCCTTCACCGGCACGATGGACTTGGCGAAGTAGCCGCCGGTGGTGGCCTTGGCCGCCAGGTCCTGCGAGCGCACCGCGTAGGCGTCGACATCGTCGCGGCTGAAGCCCTCGATGCTGGCGATCAGATCGGCGGAGACGCCCTGCGGGACGAAGTAGTTGTCGTAGTTGGTGGCCGGGTCGAGCGCCCAGGCGCCGCCGTCCGAGCCCATCGGCACGCGGGACATGGACTCCACGCCGCCCGCCAGCACCAGATCGTCGAAGCCGGAGCGCACCTTCTGCGCCGCCATGTTGACGGCCTCGAGGCCGGAGGCGCAGAAGCGGTTGATCTGCACGCCGCCGACGGTGTCCGGCAGCTGGGCGCTGAGCACCACGGTGCGGGCGATGTCGGCGCCCTGGTCACCGACGGGCGAGACGACACCGAGGATGAGGTCCGAGATCCGGTCCTCGTCGAGGTTCGGGAAGCGGTTGCGCAGCTCCTGGACCAGACCCACGGTCAGATCGAGCGGCTTGACCGAGGTCAGCGTGCCTTTCTTGTTGCGGCCGCGCGGGGTGCGGATGGCCTCGTAAATGTAGGCCTCAGTGGTCATATCGGAGTGTTCCTTCCTAGGGGTGCGGCGGTGCGGACTCTCGTCCGTCCAGACGCTTCGTGTCCGTACCGCGAGCGGTAGGGGACGCGGGGGTTACCTCGCCGACCGGCCCTGGGACCGACCGTCCTGACGCTGTACAAAACCGGTCATGCAGCGATCGGCGCGTTTCAGCGCCCCGACCTAGCTCGGCCACCCGACCATACTACCGCGTGTGCGAACTCCGGTTAACTTAACGTGTTGAGGGCAAGGGTTGTCAACCATCGAGTCTTGTGGCGCCCAGCTCACTGCGCAGCAGCTCGAGCGCCACCTCGTCCGGGTCGCGCCGATCGCCGGGCGCCACCGGTTCCGCGGCGGCGGCCAGCATCTCCCGCTCCTCTTCCGCGGTGGTGGGCGGGATGGCGGTGCCGGAGCCGTTTCCGTTGGTGGCGGCGGGGTCGGGCGGGTAGGCGCCGTCCGGGCCCGGGTCGTCGGGGAGGTCGGGGTAATCCGGGGGCGGGACGTCGTCGTACGGGGTGCGGGTGGCAGGGGCGGCCGTGCCGCGGCCCGCGGGGGGTGCGATGGTGCGGCCGGTGGCAGGCGCGGGGCGGGTGGGCGGCTTCGGGTCGGGGCGGGTGGCCGGGCCCCAGGCGGGTTCGCCCTCCTGGTCCTCAGGGGCGGGCTCGCGCTGCGCCTCCCGGTTCTGGCTCGGGCGGGAGTAGCGGGGGGCGCTCTTCTCCGGTTTTCGCTCGGCGCGGCCCTGCTGTCTGGCCGCGGGCTGCTGGCGCGGCGGCGGGGCGCCGCCCACCTCCCAGCGCAGGTCGAGTTCGCGGTTCAGCACCGCACGGATGGCGGAGCGCACCGCCTCCACATTGCGCGGGTCGGCGAGGCGCTGGGCCAGTGGCGGGCTCTGGTGCGCGAAGACCACGACGCCGCGCTCCACCCGCAGCACCGAGGCGCCGGAGAGCAGGGCCTGCAGGGTCGTGCTGAACTCCTTGACCCGGCCGCGGATCTCCTGCCAGGAGTCGGCGACGATGCGCTGGATCTCGGCGTCCGATTCCCCCGCTCCGCCCGATGCCGATGCGGCGTCGGGCGAGTCCGCAGGCGCGTCCGCTGGCGCGGGCGCGGAGGCGGCCGTCGTCGCCGAGTCGGGCGCGGGCACCTCGGCAGCGATGCCACGGGGCTCGCTCGGGGCGGATGCCTCGGGCTCGTCGCCACCGCCTGCCGCCGATCCAGTCGGCGCCGCGGCGTCTCCGGGCGACTGCCGATCACCGCCTGTCATCGGCCGGACCGCGTCGGCGACGGCGGTCCCGGGCGACTCCTCGACGTCGCCCGCCACGGATTCGACCGCGGAGGCTCCCGGCAACGGCCGACGACCGGGCGCGGTCTCGGGCGCCTCATGCCCCGGTTCGGCCACCGGCGGCGCCACAGCCGGATCCGCGGCGCGCGCCGCTCGATCGTCCGCGCTGGTCTCGGCTGCGGCCGGCCGGCCCTCATCCGGAGCACCGGCCGGTTCCCCCCGGCTGCCGGGCGCGTCATCCCGGCCGCGGGACACCTCGGCACCCTGCCCCGCCGACGCATCCGGCGCCGAATCGGCACCGGACGAACCGTCCCCTTCACCCCCGCGCCCCCGGCGCAACGCCGCCAACGCCTCCGCCCCGCGGCGCCGCGGCGGCTGATCCGCGCCCGCGACGGGCACCGGATCCGGCGTCACGACGACGGTGGCGCCCGAACCGCTCGGAGCCGCGAACACCCCGCCCGCCATGGCCTTCTCCAACCGCTCGAGCCGCTGCAGCGTCGCCGCGTCGGACTCGGAGGCGGCGGGCAGCAGCATCCGCGCGCACACCACCTCGAGCAGCAGCCGGGGCGCGGTGGCACCGCGCATCTCGCCGAGCCCCTGGTGCAGTAGCTCGGCGTAGCGGGTGAGGGTGGCGGGCCCGATCCGCCCGGCCTGCTCGCGCAACCGCTCCAGCACGTCGTCGGGGCTCGCGACCAGCCCGCGCTCGGTGGCGTCCGGCACCGCCCTGACCAGGATCAGATCGCGCAGCCGCTCCAGCAGGTCGACCGCGAACCGCCGCGGATCGTGTCCCGCCTCCATGACCTGCTCGACCACCCCGAAGAGCTCGGCCCCGTCGGAGGCGGCGAGCGCGTCGATCGCCCCATCGATCAGCGTGACGTCGGTGACCCCGAGCAGCGCCACCGCCCTCGGGTAGGTGACGCCCTCCGGCCCGGCCCCCGCCAGCAGCTGGTCGAGCACGCTCAGACTGTCGCGCGGCGAACCCCCGCCCGCCCGGATGACCAGCGGGTACACCGCGTCCTCGACCGGCACCGCCTCCTGCTCGCAGATCTTCCCGAGCAGCCCGCGCATGGTGGCGGGCGGGAGCAGCCGGAACGGGTAGTGGTGGGTGCGCGAGCGGATGGTGGGCAGCACCTTCTCCGGCTCGGTGGTGGCGAAGACGAAGATGAGGTGCGCCGGCGGCTCCTCGACAATCTTGAGCAGGGCATTGAACCCCGCCGTCGTCACCATGTGCGCCTCGTCGACGATGAACACCCGGTACCTGGATTCGGCGGGCGCGTAGAAGGCGCGATCGCGCAGCTCGCGGGTGTCGTCGACGCCGCCGTGGCTCGCGGCGTCGAGTTCGGTGACATCCAGGTTGCCCGGCCCGCCCGGGCCGAGCGCGACGCAGGACGGGCAGACCCCGCACGGCGTCGAGGTCGGCCCCTCGACGCAGTTCAGCGAGCGCGCGAGGATGCGCGCGGAGGAGGTCTTGCCGCAGCCGCGCGGGCCGGAGAACAGGTAGGCATGGCTGATACGGCCGGTGTCCAGCGCGGTGCGCAGCGGGTCGGTGACGTGCTCCTGCCCCACCACCTCAGCGAATGTTGCCGGTCGGTACTTCCGGTACAGAGCCACGGCCAGAGGTTACCGGCGGCCACCGACAGCGGGCCAGCCGCGCTCCGGCTCTTCGGAACGGGCGCCGACGCACCGACAAGCACAATATGTGATGCAAATCACACTATTACTCGTACCCTTTTCCCAGGTCGGACCCACACCGCAAGGGGCTATCGGAGAGCTATCCCCCTGCCGCAGGTGCGCCGGAACCTCCCTTCTCCCGATCGAGATCTCCGAACTGCTCGATAAGCGGACCTGGCGCCGGTTTCGCGCTCGCGCGCATCAGGTTTGGCTCGGCGCACGGGTGCAATCTGCTGGTTACCTTGGAATCGCTACCCCGAATACCCAGCGCCACCACGGATTCCCGCGGCGACACGATCGCCACGATTCGTTCGAGGAGTGTGTATCGCCGTGCCGTCGTGTGACACCATCGCCGCAGCCTGGCTCGCGCAGACCGAGTTCGCCGCCGACCGCTCCGCGGTCGCCCTGCTGAGCCGGGCCATCGATCCCCCGGGGCAGGAGCCCGAGCCGCTCCCGATCACCGCCGCCGCCGAGCCCGCCACCGCCGCGGCCATCCTGGAACTGCTGGAGTACGGCGAGGTGCCGACGCTCGCCGCCGTCCGCACGCACATCGCGCAGCAGGAGCTCCTGGTGGAGTCCGAGCGGGTCGGCCGGCTCGGTGAGCTGGCGCAGTGCGGCATCGACGATTTCGGGCGCATCCTGGCCCGGCTCACGCACGACCACTGGATCCGGCACGGTGCGGGCCCGACCAGGCGCGACATCCTCGACGCCCCCGTCGTGCACACCGCGATCCGCGAGTACGTCGGCGATGTCGAGCCGACCGCGGTTCGGCACCTGTGGCTGCTGGAGCGGGCGCAGCGGGCGGGCTGGGTCGCCTACAACACCAGCCCGCGGTCGCTCTGCGCGGGCCGCCGCTTCCACGCCGCCAAGTACGGCCAGCGGGTCTCGCTGCAGCCGGTGGAGACCATCGGCACCCTGGTCGCCCGGTTCGTCGACGGCTATCGCACCAGGTACGAGCGCTCGCCGCGGTGGAACACGCTCGCCCACGACCTGCGGGACAACCGCGGCCGCCGGGTCTTCTTCGACACCGCCGACGCGCACGTGCAGCGGCTCTGGCTGGTCACCGCGGGCTGGCTGACCACCCCGAACGACCTGCCCGCGCCGGGCCCGCTGGCGCGGAAGCTGCTCGCCGCGCGCTGACCCGCGCTCAGTTCACCTGCCCCGCCGAGGCGGTGAAGGTATTGCAGCGGGCGGTCCGGTTCTGCTCGACCCCGGTCTCGAACCACTGGCCGCCGTTCTCGGCGGTGCCGTGGTCGCGCATGTCGCCGGACTGGTCGCCGCGGCCGTAGGCATCGCGCCTGGCCACGTTGAGCTGGGTCGAACTCAGTGCCCCTGCTTCCGAGGAGGCGCCGATGAACATGCCGTCGAAGCAATTGGCCTGTAGCTCGACCCGGCGGGAGAGCTCCAGCCCCTGCGCGCTGCGCACCCCGGCGTCCACCCGGTCGCTGTTCGCCTTGCGCAGGATGCCGCTCAGCGCCTGCACGTGGTGGCCGTACTCGTGCGCGAAGACCGACAGGTAGACCACCCAGTTGTCCTCGAAGAGGTCGGTCTGCAGCTGGCTGATCGGCATGTAGATGGTGTGGTTCGCCGGGCAGTAGAACGCGGCGAACTCGCTGGTCGTGCCGGTGCACGGGGTGGTGACGCCCGCGGTGGAGGCGGTGACCGAGAGCGCGGGGTCGGAGAACGGCAGCCCGGCCGCGCTGAGCACCGGGCGCCAGGCGTCGGCCAGGCAGCCGGCCGCGGTCTCGAAGAAGGTGCGCGCCACCTCGACCCCGGTGCCCCACGGCGCGTAGTCGCAGTCCGCGGGCAGCAGGGTGGCGGAGGTGTCGGTGAGCAGCGGGTTGGTCGCGGTCTCGGCCGGGCCCGCGTCGGTGTCGCCCGGCGGCTGGTAGCCGAAGCTCGGGTCGGGGCCGGTGGCCTGGTCGGCGGTGGTCGCGGCGGCGCCGAGCCGCACCAGCCCCAGTACCACCGCGATCACCGCGGCGAGCACGATGAAGACGACCTTGCCGCCGCCCGACCCGCGCGGCGGGCTCGGCCGTCCCGGCGGGCCGTACGGCGCGGGCGGCCTGCCGTAGGGCGGCGGCGCCCCGTACGGCGGCGGCGCGCCGTAGGGCGGCGGCGGCCGCTGCTGCGAATACGCCTGCGGCGGCACATAGCTCGGCGACGCCCGGTGCCCCGGTGGCGAACCCGGCCTCCCGTACGGCGGCGCGGCATGGCCGGGCGACGCGGAACGGCCGGGGGGCGGCGCGGACGATCCGGGCGGCGGGGCGGAGCCGGGCGACCTGCGCTGCCCTGGCTGCTGCGGATACCCCGACGGAGGCCGCTGCCCGGGCCGCGGCCCGTAGGGGCCGGGCGGGCCCTGACCTCCGGACCCAGGACCATGGCCGTGCGGAGGTCGAGTCACTCCACCGTCCCCCTCCGCTTCACAGGTTCAACAGCCGCCGACGAAGGATAGCAACCCGTCTAGAGTATCCAGCCATGCTGAGTTTTCGGGGGGGCGCCCGAGCCGCACTCCTGCTCGTGGCCGCGGCGGGCGCGCTCGCCACCGCGCCGGGCGCCGCCGCCCAGCCCGCGCCCGGCGCCGCGATCATCGCCGATCTGAAGCTGAACCGGGACGGCGTGCTCGAGGTGGTCGAGACGATTTCGGTGCCCGCGGGCGGGCAGTTCCGGATGTCGCTGCCGCTGCGGCTCGACCTCGGCGACGGCAGGGAGCGCCGCTTCGAGGTCACCGACGTGGCGACCGAGGGCACCGGCACGACGACCTTCGCCGACGACCAGTTCAGCATCGAGGCGAACCCCGGCGAGTCGACCTTCCGCTACCACGTGCGCAATACCGTCGGCGTGGCGCCGGAGAGCCAGGTCTTCAACTGGGTCGGGCTGCTCAACGCCGACGTCTCCTCGATCAGCGCCACCGTGATCGCGCCGAGCTACCAGATGGCGCTGGTGGACTGCAAACTCGGCCCGATCGGCGCCACCCGGCCCTGCGCGGACGTGCACATCGAGCCGGACGGCGTGCTCTACCTGGAGCAGACCGGGCTGCGGCGCGGCGACGCCATCGACCTGCGGCTGCAGCTGCCGCCGAACACGGTGCCCGCCAATGCCGACGTCACCGAGCCGGGCCGCTCGCCCTTCGCGCTCTCCGCACCCGCGCTCATCGCCTTCGGCGTGCTGCTCGCCGCGCTGGCGGGCATGGCGGCGCTGGTCGTCAGGGCGCGGCGCGGGGCGGCCGACGACGGCACCCGGGTGATCGATCCGCTGCTGCGGGACGGCAACACCGTGCAGTTCACCTCGCCGGAGGGCGTACTGCCCGGCGAGGCCGGGCTGCTGCTGGACGAACACGCCGACCCGGTCGACCTCGCCGCCACCGTGGTCGACCTGGCGGTCCGCCGCTACCTGCGGATCACTCGGATCGCGGAGGCGGACTGGCGGATCGAGCGGGTGAACCCCGCCGACGACCAGCTGCGCGACTACGAGCGGATCGTCTACGAGACGCTGCTCCCCGCCGGGGCCGACACCGTCCGCTTCTCCGAGCTCAGCGCGCCAGGCCGGATGTCGCTGGACGCGCTGCGCGCCGGGCTGATCGCCGACGCCGTCGCGCGCGGCACCTTCACCGACCCGCGCAGCCGCGCACTGCCGCGCTACCTCGGCGCCGCGCTGATCGCGGTCGGCGCCGCGGTGACCGTGGTCCTGGCGCTCACCGCGGGGCACGCGCTGGTCGGCGTCGCCATCGCGCTCGGCGGGGTGGCCGCGCTGCTGCTGCCGAGCAGGCTGCCGCTGCGCACCGACCGTGGCCGGGAGCTGGCCGCCCAGCTCCGCGCCATGCAGCGCGGGCTGGAGCACGTCCGCCGCGATGACGTGCCGGTCGATCAGCAGGAGCTGCTGTTCTCCCGTGCCCTGCCCTTCACGGTGGTCGGTGGCCGCGGTGACCACTGGATCCGGGTATTCGGCGAGCTGGATCCGACCGCCGACGGCGAGCAGGGGCTCTACTGGTTCGGCGGCTTCGACCGGGATCGCGACCTGCGGCGCTTCGCCGGGCACTTCCCGTACTTCATCACCGCGCTGGAGCGGCTCTTCGGCGGCGGCACCCGCTGAGCGGGTGCCGCGCGCCTCAGGCGGAGAGCCGGCGGACGGCGCCGAGCGGGTCGGCGTAGAGCACGCTCAGCGCGGTCACCACCGCGGCGAATTCCTGCACCTTGCCGCCGAATCCGCTGATCCGGATATCGGTGGGCGGCAGCTGGCTGCCCTGCTGGAATGCCTTCGCCACGTGCGTCACGGCGGGCCGGTAGGCGGTGAAGGCCTGGCCGCCGAGCACCACCCGGTCCGGGTTCAGCATGTCGCGGACCAGCGCGACGGTGTGGCCGAGGATGGTCGCGCGCTCGGCGAGCAGCTCGCGGGCCTGCTCCGACCCCGCCTCGGCGGCCCGGTACAGATCGGCGATGGTGGTGCCGCCGGTTCCATTGTGCGCCGGGATAATCCCGCGCCCGACGGCTCGGGAGTGTACCGAGCGATCGCCGACGGTGACCTCGAGGCAGCCGGTCCGGCCGCAGCCGCAGCGCACATCCGAGCCGGTGGGCAGGTGCGCGATGGAGCCGGGGCCGTTGCTCGGGGTGTGCACCCGGCCGTCCAGGGTGACGGCGATGCCCGCGGTCTCGCGGACGTAGAAGTAGAGGCTGCTTCCGGTGCCCGGCGCGGTGCCGCCGGGCTTGCGGCCCGGCTGCTCCGCGACGCGGGCCGAATCCGGAACGGGGAGCAGCAGTTCGGCGGCGGCCATGGCCTCGACGTGCGGCGCGACCGAGACCGGGAGCTCGAGCACCTCGCCGAGCACCGAGCCGACGGCGGCGCCGTGCCAATCCAGCTTGGGGTGGTCGACCACGCCGGTGACCGGATCGACCCGGCCGCCGATGGCGACGCCCGCCCAGAGCGGTTTGCGCCGGTGCCAGCGCTGCAGGAAGGCGCGGGCGCTGCGGGCCACGGTGTTGACCGCGAACTGCTGGCCGGACTGCGGGGTGGCGATGGCGAGGCCGCCGAGGATCCGGCCACGCAGGTCGGCGGCGACGATCTTGGTGGCCGCGGCGCCGATGTGGATCCCGAGGGTCAGGTACTTCTCGTGGTCCACCTCGAAGGGGACCCGCGGGCGGCCGACGGCGCCCGCGGCGGTGAGATCCGGCCGCTCGCGCAGCAGTCCGGCCGCCAGCAGCGCGGAGACCTGGCGGTTCACGGTGGCGATGCTGGAACCGGTGCTCCGGGCCGCATCGTCGCGGGAGACCGGGCCGGTGGTCGCCGCGCGGAGCACCGCGGCGGCGGGGTTGTCGGCGACCCGGAGCTCAGGGGTCACGACAGGGCGCTGGGTACGCGTGCGGACAGTCGACACGGACCGCGAAGTTCGTTCGGCGGTACGGGTGGACATCGTGGAAGACGACATCGGAATTCCTTATGCAATGTCCCGATCGGGACGAATAACCTACGGGGTGCGGCAACGAGGCAGCACGAACCCTTGGTGTGGGCTCAGCCGCGGCAGCGGGAACAACACAGTTCCCGGGTCAGCGGCAGCCGAAGGCCGAGCGCGAAGGTCACGTACGTGACCTTCGGGGCGGCGGTCCGGCTGGCAGGCATAACTAGACGGTAACACCGGGGTCGTGGGCGCACCAAGCTTTCGGGGGTGAAAAACCGGGTAATACCTTCCGATCGGATTCATTCCGGTGCCGAATCACCCCTGCTGAGAATAGTTTTCGTGAGCGGGGTGGGCTGGCGGACGTTCTCCCGGCAGCACGAAACCCCGCTCGGCGGGTGCGGCGCCGGGCGGGGCTTCGTGGTGGGATGCGCGGCCGTGCCGGACCGACGTTCCGGCACGGCCGCGCGCGGCGGGCGGCTGCCTACTTCGCGGGCGCCGGGGCCGGTGCGTTGATCGTCTGGAAGTACTGCACGGCCGCGAGGACGGCAACCGGCGCGGTGACCAGCAACTGACCCGCAAGCGTGCCGAGCGCGCCGATGGCGATGATGCCGCCGAAGCAGCCGATGACCGCCGCCGGGACGAACGGGCCGAAGAGCCCGACGATGGTGGCCGAGGCGACGGTGGCGCCCGCGATGCCGCCGAGCACGCAGCCCGCGGCGCCGCCGACCAGGCCGCCGACCAGGGTGCCGATGGTGGCGCCCGCGCTGATGGTGCTGGTCAGCCTGGTCCAGGCCGCGACCTCACGGTCGTACTCGTTCTTCCACGGCGCCTTCTCCTCGTAGGGCAGCGCCACCGGCCGGTACTGCGCGTGCGCCAGGTCGACCAGCGGCGTCAGGGTGGCGGAGTTCCCGGCGATATTCGCGGCGATCGGGAACTCGAACTCGTCGATCCGGAAATTGAGCGCGGTGCCCGCGACAACGGTGCCGTCCGGTGCCTTGATGCGGAATTCGTTGTCCTCGACCACCAGCGAGCCCCGGTCGATCTCGATGATCGACTGGGTATCGGTGGCGTGCGCGGTGAAATTGACGCCGCCGGGCTCGGCGGGGACGTGCGGTGCTGCCCCCGCGGTACCGGATACGACGCCCGTCACCGCGGTGACCAGGGCCGCGACCACGGCCAGCTTCCTCATCCTCATGGCGCTTTCCTCATCTCGTAGAGCTTTCGCCGGAAAGCATGTGTTACGGGAGGGTCACGCGACGAGGGAAAAAAGCACGGCGATTCCAAAGGGCCCGGGGTTGTACGGGCGGACTTCTTTCCATCCCGAGCGAAAAGACTCCGCCGCGCGAAGTATCCGCTGCGGTTTGCTTCAAGCGCCCTGGACAGGGCTTTTCGGACCGCGCTATTCGGCGGCGGACTTCTTCGCGCCCCGAGCCGCAGTGGCCTTCTTCGCACCGGCCGTCGCTTTCGTCGCGACTGCCCGTTTCGCCGTCGCCTTCTTCGCCGTCGCCTTCTTCGCCGGCGCCGCCCCCGCGGCATCCTTGGCCGCCGCCTTCGCCTGCTTCTTGAATTCCCGCACCTGCGCCAAGGTCTCACCATCGGTCACATCCGCCACCGACCGCCGCGACCCCTCGTCGCCGTACGCCCCCGCGGCTTCCCGCCACCCGGCCGGCTCGACCCCGCGCTGCTTACCGAGCAGCGCGAGGAAGATCTTCGCCTTCTGCTCCCCGTACCCGGGCAGCTCGCGCAGCCTGCGCAGCACCTCGGCGCCGTCCGGATCACCGGCGGTCCACAGCTGCTCGGCCCGCCCGTCGTAGTGCTCGATGAGGTAGCGCGCCAGCTCCTGGGCCCGCCGCGCCATGGACCGGCCGTACCGGTGGATGGCGGGCGGCGTGGCGCAGAGCTCCTCGAACTCCGCCGGATCGGCCTCGGCGATGCGGTGGATATCGAAGCCGCCCATGCGATCGGCGATCTTCTTCGGCCCGCGGAAGGCGTGCTCCATCGGGTACTGCTGATCCAGCAGCATGCCGAGCAGGGTGGCGAAGTGATCGGCACTGAGCAGTGCGTCGGCCTCCGGCTCCTGGGCCAGGCAGAGCGTGCGGCTCATCGGTACTCCTCGGTCGGGGCGGGCGTCCCCATCATCGCACCCCACGCGCCGGCGAACCGCTGGTGACCCACCTCACAAACCGGCCGCGCGCGATCATCACCCCCCACGTAGGCTCGCCCCATGCCTCAGACGACGCCCCTGCCACAGCCGACGGCGCCACAGACGGACGGAAAGCACACCATGAACACCGACGGGTTGCGACCGGATCGATTCGACCGCGAAGGGCACGACCAGCTGGTCGACGTTCGCGACCTGCAAGCCGCGCTACCGGGTATCCACCGGCTGCGCACCTGGGCGCACGAAGCGCTCGCGCTGGCACCGGGCGAGCGCGCGGTCGACATCGGCTCCGGCACCGGCTCGGAGGTCTTCGCCTTCGCCGACGCGGTCGGCCCCACCGGCTCCGCGATCGGCGTCGAGCCGGATCAGAACCTGCTCGCCTCCGCACAGCGCCGCGGTACCCAGCTCGGCGCGCACGCGGAGTTCCATCCCGGCGACGCCTACGGCGTTCCGTTCCGCGCCAACTCCTTCGACGCGGTGCTCTGCGAGCGGGTCTTCCAGCACCTGACCACCCCGCTGCGCGCGGCGCGGGAGATCGAGCGGGTGCTGCGGCCCGGCGGCAGGGCGGTGGTGATGGATGTGGACTGGGGCACCGCGATCCTGCACCCCGGCGCACGGGAGATCACCCGCGAGGTGATCGAGACGCTGCTGGCCAGCACCACGAACCCGCTCTCCGGGCGCAGGCTCCCCGGCCTGCTCACCAGGGCGGGGCTGACGATCGACGACATCGGCTCGCACGCGCTGGTGCAGGAGCGCGCCGCCGGGGCTGGCTCGCTGGTCACCAAGATCTCCGCCATGGCGGTGGCCCGCGGCCGGATCACCGAGGCGCAGCGCGACGAGCTGCTCGCCGAGCTCGCCCGCGGCGCGGAGTCCGGCGACATCCACCTCTCGGTGACCATGTTCGCGGTGCTCGCGCACAAGCCGGAAAACACCTAGCCGCGCGCGGGCGGCGGTTGCGCTCCGCCGCCCGCCCCGGCTCAGTTACCCAGGTACTTCTCGGTGGCGGCCAGCAGCACGCAGGTGGCCAGCCCCTCCATGGCCTGCTCCAGCTCGGGCAGCCCGGGGAAGCTGGGGGCGATCCGGATGTTCCGGTCCTCCGGGTCCTTCTTGTACGGGAACGCCGAACCGGCCGCGGTGAGCGCGATCCCGGCATCCTTCGCCAGCGCGATCACCCGGGCCGCGGTGCCCTCCAGCACGTCGAGGCTGATGAAGTAGCCGCCCTTGGGCTCGGTCCAGGACGCCACCTTCGAGGCGCCGAGCCGGTCCTCCAGAATGCGCAGCACCAGCGCGAACTTGGGCTCCAGGATTTCCCGGTGCTTCTGCATGTGCGCCCGCACGCCATCGGCGTCGCCGAAGAAGCGCAGGTGCCGCAGCTGATTGATCTTGTCCGGGCCGATGCTCTTCTTCCCGGCGTGCTTCAGGTACCACTCCAGGTTCGGCGTCGCGGCCCCGAAGAAGCTGACCCCCGCCCCGGCGAAGGTGATCTTGGAGGTGGAGGCGAAGACCAGCGGGCGGTTCGGGTTCCCCGCCGCCGCGGCGAGCCCGAGCACGTCGAGCACCGGCGCCGCGGTGTCGGTGAGCGGGTGCACGGCGTACGCGTTGTCCCAGAGCAGCCGGAAGTCCGGCGCCGCCGTCGGCATCGAGACCAGCTCGCGCGCAACCTCTTCGGAGAAGACGACGCCGCTCGGGTTCGAGTAGTTGGGCACCGCCCACAGCCCCTTGATCGCCGGGTCGGCCGCGACCAACTCGGCGATCCGGCGGGTATCCGGCCCGTCCGGGCCGATCGGCACCGGGATCATCTCGACGCCGAGGCTCTCGGTGATGGCGAAGTGCCGGTCGTAACCCGGGCTCGGACAGAGGAACTTGACCACCGGCTCGGCCGCCCAGCGCCGCTCGGAATCCGGGGTGCCGTAGAGCATGGCAAAGACCAGCACGTCGTGCATGATCTCCAGGCTGGCGTTGTTGCCCGCGATCAGGTTCGCGACCGGAATGCCGAGCAGCTCACCGAAGATGGCGCGCAGCTCGGGCACGCCGTGCTGGCCGCCGTAGTTGCGGCAGTCGGTGCCGGAGCCGTCCCGGTAGTCGCCATCGCCGGGCAGCGTGAGCAGCCGCGCGGAGAGATCGAGCTGCTCCGGCGCCGGCTTGCCACGGGTGAGGTCCAGCGTGAGCTTCTCGGTCTGGAGCTTCGCGTAGTTCGTGGCCTGGGTCTCGTGCTCGGACACCAGTTCCTCGTGGCTCATCAAACCGATCTGCGTTTGCCGGGACATCCTGAATAGCCTTTCAAGCGGCGTGGGGGGGTGGAAGCGCCGCCCAGGTTACTCGAGACCGGCGCCGAGCGGGGTGCCGTTGGCACGGCCGGGACGTGAAGATACGGGCGGCCGAGCGCCGCACCCGGAGAGGTTGTAGGGGACCCCGCGCACCCGGCAGAGCCCGTTGACCCTTGCTGCCTTCCGGCCCTGGGGGAGTTCACAGGATGCGCGCCGCGCGGGATCCGTCGGCCAGTGTAGCGGCCTGCCCCCGCCGTAGCCCAATTCGGGGCGGTTTGGGTCGTCGGCGCCCGGTTCGCTATGCTGCTGCACGGAGGATTCGCCTAGTGGCCTATGGCGCTCGCCTGGAACGCGGGTTGGGTTAACGCCCTCAGGGGTTCAAATCCCCTATCCTCCGCAGCGGCCCCGGCCGGGAACATCGCTTCCCGGCCGGGGCCTTTTCCGTGCCACCGGCCGGCCCCCTAAGTGACCACGAATTCCCTCTCGATTCAGGCTTACACCGCGCTCCCAAGCTGATAAGTTAATTGCAATTCTTCGAGTAGAGGAGCGCATCGATGCGTACAAGCCTTCGTCTCACCGCCGCCTCGGTCGCGGCGGCCGCCCTGGTCGCCACCGCCTCCGGCGCGCTGGCCCAGCCGATCGAGCCCGCCCCGGCGCCGGTCGCCGACAGCTACAGCACCGGCTCCTCGGGGGCGGACCACGCGGGCGACGCGCTGCGCACCGGGCAGTACCTGGTCCAGCAGGGCAATGTGATCGGCGTCCTCGTGCTGCTGGTCACCACCCCGTTCAAGATCTTCACCAGCGGCGTCTGCGATCTGGCCGCGGGCTCCAGCCTGCCCAACCCGTGCGTGCCGAGCGTCTGGTAAATCCGCTCGCCGCACCGGCGCCGGGTCACCGGAATGGACAGCGCGGTGGTCCACGTCGACGGAGCCGACGGGCACGGCGCCCGGCTCCTGCGCTGATCAATCCCGGTGCGCGGCGCCGACTTCGGCCACCGCGGCGGCCAGCAGCTCCAGATACCGATCCGGGTCGGGCAGCACCGCGGGGTCGGCGTGCACCGAGAGCGTCAGGGTGTCGCCGAGGCCGGTCACGCCGTGCGTCAGGTGCATGACGCTGCCCAGCGCGGGAAAGCCGCAGGACCAGCGCACCGCTCCCCCGCCGAAGGCGAGATCCGCCGGACCCCGGTGCACGCTGGAGAGCACGGTGTGCCCGGCGATCTGGTCCGGCACCGCATCCACCGGGTACCGCTCCAGATCCCGGCGCAGCACCGCCGCGGGCAGCACCGCGGTCACCCGGTCCTGCGCCCGGAGCAGCGGGTGCGCCGCGCGGGTGCGGCGCGCGGCCAGCTCGGCCGCGATCAGCGCCGAGCGCTCCCGCAGCTCCGGCACCCCGGTGTGCAGCTCGACTCCGACGCTGCGGTAGTTGTTCCGCCCGCCCGCACCCGCCACCGGCGCCCGCGCGCCGAACCGCCGCACCGGGTGCCCGCCCTCGCCCGCCGCGATCGCCACCGGCACCTGCGCGCCGAGCCGCTCCGCCGGGTGTCCGCGCTCGGCGAGGTACCGCTCCATCGCCACCGAGACGACGGTCAGCGCCAGCACGGTCACGGTGCGGCCGGGGGCGCGCAGCCGCTCGGCGGGCAGCACCAGCACCCGCGCGACGTGCCCGGCGGGCGGCGCCGCGGGATTCAGCGGCCCCGGCGGGAATCCTGGCCCCGGTGGCGGGATCTCCCCGGCCGCGGTGCGCGCCGCCAGCTCGCGCGCCGCCCGTGCCGCCGCGACCCCGCGCAGCACCGTCGCCCCCATCCGCCAGGGGAAGAGCGCGGCGCCCGCCACCGCCCGCAGCGCCCCTGCCGCACGCACATCCGTACGTGCACCGGAAAGACGATCGGGTCGGCAAGCACCGGGCGAGCATGCTTTCACTCCGCCCCGATCCGCTCCCGCGCGCCCGGGATCCTCGGGCTCTCCGGCCCCGAACAGCGCCCGCGCGATGCGCGCCGCACCCCGGCCATCGGCCAGCGCGTGCGACACCTGCAGCACCGCGACGAGCGCGGGATCACCGGTGCCATCCGCCCCGGGGACATTGCGTACCCCGCGGAAGACATGCAGCCGCCAGGGAAACTCCGCGGCCGCTACCCGGCTATCGAGGAGCACTCCGAGCGCCCGCGACACCGCGTGCCAATCGGAATCGGGAATCTCATGTTGCCGGAATTGTTCTGAATGGAATTGTGAGGGCGTCCAGAAGGGCTGGTCGAGGTCGGCGGGGGTCCGGCGGAGGCGGACCGACAGTTCCGGGATGCGCGCGCTGCGCCGGGCGATGAATTCGCGCAGTTCCGCGCCGGGACGTCCGGTATCGGCGAAACAGTAGAGCAGGAAGAGATCGGTGGGCCCGCGCGCCGCGAGCCAGTACATCGTCGCGTCCTGTGCCGCCAGCGCTTCCATCGCCGAACAGGCTACCGGCGCGGTACGGAGTGCCGGTGCGGGCTATGACACCCGGACGCGCGAAGGCCCCGAGCCCGCCGGCTCGGGGCCGATCATTCCGCTCGCGAATCCGTCCGGATCAGCTGCGGCGGAATTCCGCACCGGATAGCCCGGATAGGAACGTGTTCCATTCGCTCTGGGCGAAGGCCAGTACCGGGCCACGCCCACCGGCCTTGCTGTCCTGGACCGCTACGTTGCCGTCGACCAGGAATGCGACTTCCACGCAGTTCCCGTCGGGCCCACTGTAACTACTCTTCCGCCACACAGCGCCGGTTGTATCAACCTCCACGGCACTAGCTCCTTTGCTGCGTCGAGAACGACAATTCAGAGTTCGTTCACGGCACCGGGCTTCGCGCAGGCGAAACCCAGGTACGTCAATGAGTTGATGGTGTGGAACATCCCCAGTGCGTCGCGAGCGCACTGTTCGCCTAGGTGAGAACCACCTCGATCGGGGCCGGCCCCGTGCTAGACAGTAGCAGGTCCGCCGAAAAATTGCTCACTGCTTACCTATTCGACTCCGTTCCTGCGCCGAGCGGTGGAGTTCGGGATGTTGCGCGACCATTGCCGGGCACCTCGGGCCATTACCGGGCCACAGTTGAAGTCTACATTCCAACCCGGCGTGATTTGTTCGTGATCGTTCATTTTTAATCCGGTCGGGTGGCCGAACCGGGCATGGGCGCCGGCGTGGATGATGGACGGATGCAGGACCGCGAACGAGATGCCGAGGGCAGGGCACGCAGCACCAGGCCCCGCGACGGCTTCGGGCGGCCGCTGCCGCCGGGCAGCATCGGGGTGCCGCGGATCCCGGACGACCTGGAGCTCCCGCCGGACCGCACGCTCGGCTACGCCCAGGAGCTGCTCGACGACGGTCTCGCCTTCAACGCGCACGAGGTGCTGGAGGCGGCCTGGAAGAACGGGCCGTTCGCCGAGCGGCAGCTCTGGCAGGGGCTGGCGCAGCTCGCGGTGGGGCTCACGCACATCCAGCGCGGCAACGCCAAGGGCGCGCGCACCCTGCTGCTGCGCGCCGCCGAGCGGCTGGCGATGTACGAACCGGAGCCGGGCGGCGATCACGGCGTCGACCGCGCCGGGCTGATCGAATACGCCCGCGCGCTGGTCGCCCGGCTGGCACCGGACGCCGAGATCGCCCCCGGCGACCTGCGGCCCGCGCTGCGCCGATGAGCGCGCCGGAGGCGGGCACCGCGGGGCAGGCCGCCGAGCACGCACCCGGCACCGCGCGGCCGGTCGGCGTACCGGACCCCGGCGCCGGGCGCTACGCCCCGAGCCCCTCCGGCGACCTGCACCTCGGCAATCTCCGGACCGCCATCCTGGCCTGGCTCTTCGCCCGCTCCACCGGTCGCCGCTTCCTGCTGCGCATGGAGGATCTGGACCGGGTGCGCCCCGGCGCCGCCGAGCGCCAGCTGGCGGATCTGCGCGCCATCGGCCTCGACTGGGACGGCGAGGTGATCAGGCAGTCGGAGCGGCTGCCGCGGTACCGCGCCGCCGTCGAGCGGCTCACCGCCGCCGGGCGCACCTACGAATGCTTCTGCACCCGCAGGGAGATCCAGCAGGCGGCGACCGCGCCGCACGCCCCGCAGGGCGCCTACCCCGGCACCTGCCGCACGCTCACCCCGGCACAGCGCGGCGAGTTCCTGGCGGCCGGCCGGCCCGCCGCGGTCCGGCTGCGCGCCGATGTCACCGAGTTCGAGATCGTGGACGAGCTGCACGGCCGCTACCGGGGTGCGGTGGACGACGTGGTGCTGCTGCGCGGCGACGGCGTGCCCGCCTACAACCTCGCGGTGGTGCTCGACGACGGCGCGCAGGAAATCGACCAGGTGGTGCGCGGCGACGATCTGCTCGCCTCGGCGCCGCGGCAGGCGTATCTCGCCACCCTGCTCGGGCTCCCGGTGCCGCGCTACGCCCACGTTCCGCTGGTGCTCAACCAGGCGGGGCAGCGGCTGGCCAAGCGCGACGGGGCGGTGACGCTCGCCGATCGCCTGGCCCTCGGCGATTCGGCGGAGCGGGTTTTCGCGCTCCTGGTGGGTTCGCTCGGTCTCACCGGGCGCACGCCCGCCGCTGTGCTGGGCGGATTCGATCCAGCGCGGTTGCCGCACGATCCCTGGACACTGCACCCGAATAGGTTGTCGCCAGCGAAGGAATGTCCGTAAGTTAGCACCCGACCCGATCGACTGATCACGGACGAGGACATACATATGACGAGCGGTGGGTACGACCCCAACCAGTATCCGCAGGGCGGGCAGCAGTACCCGCAGGGCGGCGGCCAGCAATACCCCCAGCAGGGCGGCCAGCAGTACGGCCAGCAGCCCCAGTACGGGCAGGATCCGTACGGCCAGCAGCAGCCCCAGTACGGCCAGCAGCCCCAGTACGGGCAGCAGCCGCAGTACGGCCAGGATCCGTACGGCCAGCAGCAGCCGTACCCGCAGACCGGCCAGCAGTACGGCCAGCAGCCGGGCTACACCGGCCCCGGCCAGCCGGGCGACCTCGGCATCCGCATCGTGGCCCGGATCATCGACAACCTGATCGTCGGCATCCCGGTCGCCATCGTCGCCGCGCTCATCGGCTACGACAACTTCGTCGGGCAGTTCATCGCGGGCCTGCTGATCTCGCTCGCGGGCATCGCCTACTTCGTCGCGCTGGAGACCTCGCAGGGCGCGACGCTCGGCAAGAAGATCTTCGGCCTCAAGGTGCTCGCCCCCGGCGGCGCGGCCAAGATCGACCCGCAGACCTCGGTCAAGCGCAACCTGTTCATGCTCGCCAACGTGATCCCCTGCGTCGGCGGGCTGATCTCGCTCGGCCTTATCATCTACATCATGATCACCATCTCGAACGACCCGAACCGGCAGGGCTGGCACGACAAGTTCGCCGGCGGCACCCAGGTCGTCAAGGCCGGGCAGTAGGCCACAGCGCGACGAACGAGGGGCGCTCCCACCGATGGTGGGGGCGCCCCTCGCGCGTTCGACGAAGGTCAGGCCGAGCCGACGAGCACGATCACGAAGTACACGATGGTCAGCGCGATGCCGCCGGCGCCGATCCAGATGCCCGCCAGCGCCATATTGCGGCCCTCCTGGCCGCCGCGCTCCTTGATCTGGTTCAGCGCCATGATGCCGAGCACGATGCCGACGATCGAGCCGAGGCAGGTGCAGAGCCCGACCAGCGAGACGATCAGCGAGGCGATGGCGAGGCCGTTCGTGCCCTGGTTCTGCGGGTAGCCGTAGGGCTGGTAGGCGCCGCCCGCGTACCCCTGGTTGCCGTAGTTCGGCTGCGGCTGGCCGTACGGCTGCGCGGCGGGTTGCTGCGGGTAGCTGGAATAGGACTGCTGGCCGTACTGCGGCTGGCTCTGCGGCTGCCCGTACTGCTGTTGCTGGCCGTACTGCTGCTCGGGTTGCTGTGGCGCCGACGGGTATCCGGGCTGGTCGGAGGTCGGGTACTGCGGCATCGAGCCCTGCGCGCCGGAATCCGGCGACACGCCTTGGCCGCCGTACTGCTTCCACCACTCGTCGGAATCGCCGGGATTCGTCATGGGTACAGCGTATTCCACGACCTGGTTTGATGAGGCGCGTGACCGATTCCACCAAGCTCGACGACCACGACGGGTCTGGACGCCCCGTGCCCGCCCATGCGGCATTCGCCCAGGCGGCACGGGGCTACTACACCCCGATCGTGGCGCTCTTCGCCACCACCCTGATCATCTCCAATGTCTGCGCCACCAAGGGCGTGGAGTTCTTCGCCGGCTCGTCGCTGACGCTCGGACCGGTGCAGATCCTGCCGATCGCGACCGACGGCGCCTTCTTCCTCTTCCCGCTCGCCTACATCCTCGGCGACGTGCTCAGCGAGGTGTACGGCTTCCGCGCCACCCGCCGCGCGGTGCTCTACGGCTTCGCCGCGCTGCTGCTCACCGTCGCCTGCTTCGCCATCGCCATCCGGCTGCCCGCCGCCGGGTTCTACGAGAACCAGGAGGCGTTCCGCACCGTCATCGGCACCACGCCGCGGCTGGTGCTCGCCGGGCTGGCCGGGTACCTGGTCGGGCAGCTGCTGAACTCCGTCACGCTGGTGCTGATCAAGGAGCGCACCAAGGAGCGGTTCCTGTGGGCCCGGCTGATCGGCTCCACCGTGGTCGGCGAGTTCGCCGACACCCTGCTCTTCTGTGCCATCGCGGCCGGTGCCATCGGCATCGACACCTGGCAGCAATTCGTGAACTACCTGGTGGTCGGCTTCCTCTGGAAGACGCTGTGCGAGGTGCTCGTCCTGCCCATCACCTACCGGGTGATCGCCTGGCTGAAGCGGCACGAGGACTACGAGCCCCGCCCGCGCCCCGCCGTCGAGGAGTGAGTGAGCCGCGCGAGGGCGGCTCAGTTCGTGGCCGCCCTCCCGGTACCCCAGCGCCCCAGCGTCTCCGCGCGGAAGGCGTCGAAGCCGCCGTCGACGATGCTCGCCCGGATCCGGTCCAGCAGCCGCACGGTGAAGCGCTCGTTGTGCACGGTGCAGAGCGTGGCGGCCAGCATCTCCTTGGCCTTGAACAGGTGGTGCAGGTACGCCCGGGTGTAGTGCGCGCAGGTGTAGCAGTCGCACTCGTCGTCGATGGGGGTGAAGTCGCGGCGGAAGCGGCTGGTGTTGATGTTGTAGCGGCCGTCCGGGTGGTAGACGGCGGCATTGCGCGCCACCCGCGAGGGGTTCACGCAGTCGAAGGTGTCGGCGCCGTTCTCGACCGCCGCGAAGAGATCCTCCGGCTCGCTGATGCCGAGCATGTGCCGCGGCCGCTCCTCGGGCAGCTCGTCGCAGCACCAGCCGACGATGGCGCCGAGCTTCGCCTTCTCCAGCGCGCCGCCGATGCCGTACCCGTCGAACCCCGACCCCTCCGCACCGCGCAGCGCGGCCAGCTCGCGGCACGCCTTGCGCCGCAGGTCCTCGTACTGCGCACCCTGGATGACGCCGAAGAGCGCCTGGTAGGGGCGGTGTGCGCGCTGCGCGGTGAGCTTCTCGTGCTCGTCCAGGCAGCGCTGCGCCCAGCGGTGCGTGCGGGCCAGCGCCTGCTCCTGGTAGCGGCGGGTGTTCAGCAGCGTGGTGAGCTCGTCGAAGGCGAACATGATGTCCGCGCCGAGCTGATGCTGGATCCCCATGGAGACCTCGGGGGTGAAGCGGTGCGCCGAGCCGTCCAGGTGCGAGCGGAAGGTGACGCCGTCCTCGTCCACGGTGGCGAGCCGCTCCTTGCCCGGCGCTATGACGTCGTCGCTCTGCACGGTGACCGCCTCCATGGCGAGCACCTTCTTGAACCCGGCGCCCAGCGACATCACCTGGAACCCGCCGCTGTCGGTGAAGGTGGGGCCGGGCCAGTTCATGAAGGCGCCGAGCCCGCCCGCCTCGTCCACGATGTCCGGGCCCGGTTGCAGGTAGAGGTGGTACGCGTTGGCCAGCAGCGCCTGCGACCCCAGCTCGGCCATGGTCTCCGGCAGCACCGCCTTGACCGTCGCCTTGGTGCCGACCGGGACGAAGGCGGGGGTGGCGATCGCGCCGTGCGGGGTCGTGATCACCCCGGCGCGCCCGTGCCGCCCCGGCAGCCTGGCATCGATGCGGAACGAGAAGTCGGCAGCCACGCCGCCCATCCTCGCAGGCGCCCCGGTCACGCCTGCGCGGTGGCCGCCGCGAACTGGGCGTTGTAGAGCCGGTAGTAGGCGCCGCGGCGTTCGAGCAGCTCGTGGTGCGTGCCCTGCTCCACGATGGTGCCCTTCTCCATCACCACGATCAGATCGGCACCGGTGATGGTGGAGAGCCGGTGCGCGATGACGAAGCTGGTGCGGTCCCGGCGCAGCGCCGCGGTGGCCTGCTGCACCAGCAGCTCGGTGCGGGTGTCCACCGAGCTGGTCGCCTCGTCCAGGATCAGGATGGATGGCTTGGCCAGGAAGGCCCGCGCGATGGTGATGAGCTGCTTCTCGCCCGCGCTCACCCCCGACCCCTCCTCGTCGATGACGGTGTCGTACCCCTCCGGCAGCGCGTGCACGAAGCGGTCCACGTAGGCGTCGCGGGCGGCCGCGAGGATCTCGTCCTCGGTGGCGTGCTCGTTGCCGTAGGCGATGTTCTCCCTGATGGTGCCGCGGAAGAGCCAGGTGTCCTGCAGCACCATGCCCATCCGGTCGCGCAGCGCGTCCCTGGTCATGGCGGTGATGTCGGTGCCGTCGATCCGGATGGCGCCGGAGTCGAGCTCGTAGAACCGCATGAGCAGGTTCACCAGCGTGGTCTTGCCCGCGCCGGTCGGGCCGACGATGGCGACCACGTGCCCCGGCTCGGCGACCAGCGAGAGGTCGTCGAGCACCGGCGTCGCCGGGTCGTAGCCGAAGGACACCCGATCGAACTCGACCCGGCCCCTTCCCGCGCCCCGCTCCGCGAACTCCACCGGATCCTTGCCCTGCTCCTCCGCGTCCAGGATCTCGAAGATCCGCTCCGCCGAGGCGACCCCGGACTGCAGCAGGTTGGCCATGGCGCCGATCTGCGTGAGCGGCTGGCTGAACTGCCGCGAGTACTGGATGAAGGCCTGCACGTCGCCGAGCGAGAGGTTGCCCGTCGCCACCCGCACCCCGCCGACCAGCGCGACCAGCACGAAGTTGAGGTTCCCGAGGAACATGATCGCGGGCATGATCAGCCCGGAGATGAACTGCGCCTTGAAGCTGGACTGGTAGAGCTGCTCGTTGCGCCGGTCGAACTCCGCGCCCACCTCGGCCACCCGGCCGAAGGCGGTGACGATCTCGTGGCCGGTGTAGGCCTCCTCGACCTGCGCGTTCACCATGCCGGTGAACTTCCACTGGTCCACGAAGTGCGGCTTGGAGCGCTTCGCGATCTGCGCCGTCACCACGATCGCGGCGGGCACCGTGAGCAGCGCGATCACCGCGAGCAGCGGCGAGATCCAGAACATCACGACCAGGATGCCGAGCACCGAGAAGACCGAGGTGAGCAGCTGGCTCATGGTCTGCTGCAGGCTCTGCGAGACATTGTCGACGTCATTGGTGACCCGGCTCAGCACGTCGCCGCGCGGCGCCGAGTCGAAGTAGCGCAGCGGGAGCCGGTGGATCTTGTCCTCCACGTCGGCCCTGAGCTGCTTGATGGTCCGGTTGATCACCAGGTTCAGCAGGAAGGCCTGCAGCCAGCCGAAGACCGCCGCGCCGATGTACAGCACCAGCACCAGCATCAGCACGCGGCCGACGGCCTCGAAGTCGACGCCGACGCCGGGCACCGCGTTCATCGCGCCGAGCATGTCGGCGAAGGTGCCCTGGCCGCTCGCCCTGACCGCCGCGATCGCCTCGTCCCGCGTGGTACCTGGCGGAAAGGGCAGGTTCTTGCCGACAACGCCGTCGAAGATCAGGTTGGTGGCCCGGCCCAGGATGTACGGGCCGAGGGTGTTCAGCACCACCGACAGGATCACCAGCGTCACGATGGTGCCGACCAGCACGCGGTGCGGCCCGAGCCGCCCGAGCAGCCGCTTCAGCGACGACTTGAACGACTTCGGCTTGGTCTCCGGCGCGCCGGGCACCGCCATCGGCCTGGTCACAGCGCCTCCTGTGCCATGCGGGGCACCCGCACCCGGTCGGCGCGGCGAGCGCGTGCGCGATTGTCCCTCACAGCGCCTCCTGTGCCATGCGGGGCACCCGCACCCGGTCGGCGCGGCGAGCGCGTGCGCGATTGTCCCTCACAGCGCCTCCTGGGCGGAGAGCTGGCTCTCCACGATCTCCCGGTACTCCGCGCAGTCCCGGAGCAGCTCCTCGTGCGTGCCGATGCCGACCACCGCGCCGTCCTCCAGCACCACGATCTGGTCGGCGTCGCGGATGGTGGTCACCCGCTGGGCCACGATGATCACCGCGGCGTCGGCGGTCTCCGGGCGCAACGCGGCGCGCAGCCGCGCGTCGGTGGCGACGTCGAGCGCGGAGAACGAGTCGTCGAAGAGGTACACCGCCGGCTTGCGCACCAGCGCCCGCGCGATGGCGAGCCGCTGCCGCTGCCCGCCGGAGACGGTGGTGCCGCCCTGCGCGATCGGCGTCGCCAGCCCCTGCGGCATCTCGCGCACGAAGCCGGCCGCCTGCGCCACCTCGAGCGCGTGCCAGAGCTCGTCGTCGGTGGCGTCCGGCTTGCCGTAGCGCAGGTTCTCCGCGACCGTGCCGGAGAAGAGGTAGGCCTTCTGCGGCACCAGCCCGATCCGCTCGCGCAGCTCGGCGAGCGCCAGCTCCCTGACATCGGTGCCGCCGACCAGCACCGCGCCCGCGGTCACGTCGATGAGCCGCGGAATCAGGTTGACCAGCGTGGTCTTGCCCGCGCCGGTGGAGCCGACGACGGCGGTGGTGCTGCCTGGCGCCACCCGGAACCGGACCCCGCAGAGCACCGGCTTCTCCGCGCCGGGGAAGGCGAACTCGGCGCCGCGGAACTCGATCGTGGCCGGGCTCTCCCGGAACGACACCGCCGCCGCCGGCTCCCGCACCGACGACTCGGTGCCGAGCACCGCCCCGATGCGGTCGGCCGAGACCGCGGCGCGCGGCGCCATCATGGCCAGGAACGAGGCCATCATGACCGCCATCAGGATCTGCATGACGTAGGAGAGCAGCGCGGTGAGCGAGCCGATCTGCATGTCGCCGGAATCCACCGCGTGCCCGCCGAACCAGATCACCCCGACCGCGGTCAGATTGCTGATCAGCATGACCGTGGGGAACATCAGCGCCATCAGCCGCCCCACCCGCAGCGAAGCCGCGGTGAGCAGGTCGTTGGCGACCTCGAAGCGCGCCGTCTCCTGCCGCTCCCTGACGAAGGCGCGCACCACCCTGATCCCGGTGATCTGCTCGCGCAGCACCCGGTTCACCTGGTCGATGCGCTCCTGCATCTGCCGGAACCCGGGCACCATGAAGGCCACGATCACGCCCATCGAGATGCCGAGCGCGGGCACCGCGACGAGCAGCAGCCAGGAGAGCCCGAGATCCTCGCGCAGCGCCATGATGATGCCGCCGACGCACATGATCGGCGCCATCACCAGGATGGTCGCCGACATCACCACGAGCAGCTGCACCTGCTGCACGTCGTTGGTGTTCCTGGTGATCAGCGAGGGCGCGCCGAACTGCCCGACCTCGCGCGCGCTGAAGGTGCCGACCCGGTGCAGCAGCGCACCGCGCATATCCCGGCCCGCCCCCATGGCCGCCTGCGCCGCGAAGTACACCGACGTCGCCGAGGCCAGGATCTGCACGCCGGAAACGGCGAGCATCCACAGGCCGGTGCTCCAGATGTAGCCGATATCGCCCTTGGTGACGCCGTCGTCGATCAGATCCGCGTTCAGGCTCGGCAGGTAGAGCATGGCGATGACGGAGATCAGCTGGAGCGCCACCACCGCGGCGAGCTGCCTGCGGTAGGGGTAAAGACGGGTGCGGAGCAGTCCGATCAACATGATGTGGGGGAGGCTACCGGGTGCCGGGTACGCCGTCGCCGGCTTTTCAGCGCCGCGCCCATGCGCCGGGATCAGCCGTCAGCGAAACCACGAAGCCGGGCAGCTCGTCGGCGGCGATATCGGCGATCGAGACGTTCTCCAGCACCGATCTGATGTTGACGCGCAAGGCGATCCACACCTGCTGCAGCGGCTCGGCCGCGCCCGTGTACTTGACGTCCTCCGGGCGCTGCCCGCGCACCGAGGCGAGCGGGCTCTCCACCGCGCGGATGACATCGGCCACCGAGATCTCCGCGGCCGGGCGGGCCAGCCGGTACCCGCCGTCCGGGCCGCGGCGGCTGGTCACCAGGGTGCCGCGGCGCAGCTCGCCGAGCACCGTCTCCAGCACCTTCGGCGGGATCTGCTGCGCGGTGGCGATGGCGTCCGCCTTCACCGCGCCCGCCGCCTGGCCGCGCGCGATCTCGAGCAGCGTTCGTACCGCGTAGTCGACCCTCGCGGTGATGTGCACGGCTAAGCTCCTGGACTCGGCGATCGGAGGACTCCCGGTTGACACCGGAGAATCTACGCGCCGCACGGACCGAATCCGCCCGCGCCGGAACGTCTCACCGGTCGGCGAGGCCACCGAGCACCGTCACGGCGCAGTCCAGCAGGAGGTGCTCCACCAGCTCCTCCGGTGCGCCGGGCACGTACTCGGCGCTCACCAGCGCCACCGTGATCACCTCCAGCGCCGCGGCGGCGCGCAGCGTGGACTCGTCGGTCGGCGATGGCCCCGCCAGCCACAACCGGATCCGCTCGCTGCTGTCTATCCAGTCCGGGTAGCGGTCGTTGAGCGCGTTGATGATGGCGACCGTATCGCGCAGGAGCAGCACACCCGCGTCCCGGTGCCGCACGATCCCGCGCAGATAGTCGCGCAGGACCGTGCGCACGTTCGCGCCGGACCAGACGACGCTGTCGGTCTCGGTCGCTATCGACCGCATGTGATCGACGATCGGATCGATGATCGCCCCTAGCAGATCCTGTTTCGAGGCGTAATGATAGTAGAGGGACGCCTTGGTGATTCCCACCACATCGGCTACCTCGCGCAGGCTCGTCTGCTCGAAGCCCTTGACCGCGAAGAGGTCGAGCGCGGCATCGCGAATCGCGTCTTTGGTGCTGCCACCTGCGGATACGGCGGCAGCCGGGCTTCGGCTCGGCATATGTTCGGTCCTTTCCTGCTTGGGTACACGGTGCCTGTACCCCGCGGCAACGGTGTTGTCGCGGCCGCTGTCCGGCGGTTAGTCTACCTACCGCACGGTAGGCAGAGAGCGATCTGTGGAGGCGGGGCCGACGAAGACCCCGCGGGTGCTGTCTACACCGGTGCTGTTCCCACCGCTCGACTCAGCGCGCCCAGTCATCGTCAGGAGATTCTCGTGTCCGTACTTCTCTACCGGTGGGGAAAGTTCGCTTTCCGCCGTAAATGGATAGTGCTTCCGGTCTGGCTCTTACTGCTCGTCCTGCTCGCCGGGGTCGGCAACACGCTGAGCAAACCGATGACCGACGACTTCAGCCTGCCCGGCCTCCCCTCGGAGCGAGCCACCGAGATCCTGGACAGGCACTTCCCCGGCGCCTCGGCCGCCTTCGACTTCGACGCCGTCACCGGCACCTACGTGATCGGCGCGCCCGCGGGGCAGAAGCTCACCGACCCGGCGAACCGGGCCGCGGTCGAGGCGTTCATCGCCAAGCTGAACGAGCTCGGCATCGTCGACCACGCCAAGCCGCTGGCCGACCCGATCGAGGCCACCGAGCAGCTGGGCTGCCTCACCGACCGGGATCCGTCGACGTGCAGCTCGGCGCCGCTGAACGTGCTCAACGAGGCGAACCCCGATTCGGTCGCCATCCTGAGCGTGCCCTTCGGCATCGCCAAGTTCGCCGACGTCACCGCCGACGACCGCGCGGCCGCCTACGACGTGGCCGACGAGGCGCGCAACGCCGGGCTGACGGTCGAGCTGAGCGGCTCCATCGCGCAGGAGCCGGAGATGCCGAGCGGCACGTCCGAGCTGATCGGCATGGCGGTGGCGCTGGTGGTGATGATCGTGGCCTTCGGCGCGATCGTGGCGGCCTTCGTGCCGATCCTCACCGCGCTCGTCGGGCTCGGCGCCGCGACGTCGCTGATCATGGTCGGCACGAACTTCATCAATATGCCGACCTTCACCGTCTTCCTGGCCTCGATGATCGGCATCGCGCTCTCCATCGACTACGCGCTGTTCATCGTCTCCCGGTACAAACACGAGATCAGCGTCGGCGATTCGCCGGAGGACGCGGCCGGGACCGCGCTCGGCACCGCCGGTTCCGCAGTGGTCTTCGCCGGGCTCACCGTGATCATCGCGCTGGCCGGGCTGAGCATCGTCGGCGTCCGCTTCCTGACCTTCATGGGCCTCGGCGGCGCCGTCGCCGCCGCGTTCGCCGTGCTCACCGCCATCACCCTGATGCCCGCGCTGCTCGGCGCCTTCGGCCGTTTCCTCTTCAAGCCGAAGATCCCGTTCATCGCCAAGCACGACACCGAAGACGAATCGGTGGTCACCGTCGGCACCAGGATCGCGCGAGTGATCGCCAAGGCGCCCGCGGTGACGCTGCTGCTCAGCGTGGTGCTGCTCGGCGCGCTCGCCGCACCGGCGGCCGGGCTCCAGCTCGGGCTGCCCGGCGAGGACAGCATGCCCCGCGACACCACCGTGCGGAAGGCCTACGAGCTGCGCACCGATGGCTTCGGCGAGGGCAGCAACGGCATCCTCAACGTCGCCGTCGACCTGGAAGGTGTCCCGGCCGAGCGCCGCGACGCCGCGCTGGCCGCGCTGCAGGAGCGGCTCGGCTCCTACCCGGGCATGGACTACGTGACCGCGCCGCAGCGCAGCGAGGACGGCCTCGGCGCGCTCATCGACGGCGTGCCGAAGGCGGGCCCGAACGACCAGGCCACCAAGGACCTGGTCGCCGAGGCCAGGGACGCCGAGGCCGAGCTGCAGAGCGAGTACGGCATGGAGTACGGCATCACCGGCTCCACCGCCATCTACGCCGATATCGACCATGTGCTGCTCAGCAAGATCGCGCCGTACCTGGCGATCGTGGCAGGCGCCGCCTTCGTGCTGCTGATCCTGGTGTTCCGCTCGATCCTCGTGCCGCTCACCGCCGCGCTCGGCTTCCTGCTCTCCATGGCCGCCACCTTCGGCGCCACGGTGCTGATCTTCCAGGAGGGCGCGCTCGGGCTGATCGAGGATCCGGGGCCGATCGTCAGCTTCCTGCCGATCATGCTCATCGGCCTCGTCTTCGGCCTCGCCATGGACTACCAGGTCTTCCTGGTGACCCGGATGCGCGAGGAGTACGTGCACGGCAAGTCGCCGGTCGACGCCATGATCAGCGGCTACCACCACGGCGCCCGGGTGGTGATCGCCGCGGCGATCATCATGATCTCGGTCTTCGGCTCCTTCATGCTCGAGTCGAACGCGGTGGTGAAGTCGATGGGCTTCGCGCTGGCCGCTGGCGTGCTGTTCGACGCCTTCATCGTCCGGATGATCCTGATCCCGTCCCTGCTCGCCTTGCTCGGCAAGTGGGCTTGGTGGATGCCCGCCTGGCTGGACCGGATCCTGCCCGACATCGATGTCGAGGGCGCCAAGCTGGTCGCGCTGCGCGAGAACCGCACCGAGGCGAAGGAGAAGGAGCCTGCCTCGGTCTCCTGACCCGGACGTGCAATGGCGGGCCCCGCACCCTTCCGGGTGCGGGGCCCGCGCACATGACAGCGCCCGGCCGGTGGCTGCCGAAGGAGCTCTCCACCTGCCGGGCGCTGTCTTCCCCGAGAACCCGGATGCCGCCACACCCAGGGCCCCGACTCGCGGCTACCCGATGGGTAGCGCCTGCCCGCTACGGGCTCGGCTGCGGCACATTGCAGTCATCGATCTTCGGGTTCACACCCAGGTAGTTCAGCGGGCCTGCGATCACGGTGACCGCGATCGTGCCGAACCCGGCGCAGTTCACCGGGCCGCTGTCGAAGTAGTCGCGCTGAGCCGCGGCGATGATGCCGATGATCAGCCAGACCAGGACAATGACACTTCCGATTCTCATGTTTCTCTCGCGCATCGCTCAGTGCGGATAGTCGTGCGGCGCATCATGCTTCGCTTTCCTTCCCGCAAGATCTATCCGCGCGGATACCCACTGTCCGGCGTTCTATCCGGCGGCGGGAGCAATGTCCGGGGGTGTCAGCGTAAGGGGGGTGGACACCGAGCGGCCGCGACCAGGCGCGGGATGCCCGAACTGTGACCCAGCGGCCCGAGCGCCGGGCAGCGCGTGGCCAAAAAAAGCCCCTCACCTGCTGAGATCAGGTAAGGGGCCGCTGGCGGTGGCGGAGGGATTTGAACCCTCGGAGGGGGGTTACCCCTCACACGCTTTCGAGGCGTGCTCCTTAGGCCGCTCGGACACGCCACCGCCGACAACCATACACGGGCGGCTCCGGATCGCCGAAACGGCTGGTCAGCGGCGTTCTCGAAAGAATCGGTCGAGAAGTGCGGCGCACTCGGGTTCGAGCACGCCGCCGCGCACCTCGGGGCGGTGGTTCAGGCGGCGGTCGCGGACGACGTCCCAGAGCGAGCCGACGGCGCCGGTCTTGGGCTCCCAGGCGCCGAAGACGACGCGGGCCACCCGGGCGAGGACGAGCGCGCCCGCGCACATGGTGCACGGCTCGACGGTGACGGCGAGCGTGGCGCCGCCGAGCCGCCAGCCGTCGCCGTGCACCGCGGCGGCCCGGCGCAGGGCGAGGATCTCGGCGTGCGCGGTGGGGTCGCCGAGTTCCTCGCGGGCATTGGCGGCGCGGGCCAGCTCCCGCCCGTCGGCGTCGAAGACGACGGCGCCGATGGGGACGTCGCGCGGCCCGGCTTCGCCCGCCGCGGCCAGCGCGGCCCGCATGAACTCGGCGTCGGCAGGCACCTCAGTGCGGCAGTTTGTCGAGCACCGCGGCGAACTCGTCGGCGAAGCCGAGCCGCTGGGCGATCATGCCGAGCTGCTCGTCCGGGTAGAGGTCGGTCTCGGCCAGGATGACGCTGAGCACCGGCTCGGGCAGGCCGAGATCGGCGAGCACGCCGAGATCGCCCTCCTCCCACGGCTCCACATCGTCGAGGTCGTCCGGGTCGATGTCGGGGACCTCGACATTGAGCGCCTCGAGCACATCGGCGGCGATGTCGTAGTCGATGGCGGCGGTGGCGTCGGAGACCAGCAGCCGGGTGCCGCTCGGCGCGGGCCGCACCACGACGAAGAATTCGTCGTCCACGTCCAGCAGCCCGAACACCGCGCCCGAGCTGCGCAGCGCCTTCAATTCGGTCTCGGCAGCGACGAGATCGCCGAGCGCGGCGTTGCTCAGCGGGCTACACCGCCATTTACCCTCTTCACGTACAACTGCCACGGCGAACCCCTCGACGTCGTCGTAATCGTCCGACGCCGCTCCGTTCGTGCCCGAGCGCTGTGCTGCCATGGCCGCCACGGTAGTCTGCCCGGGCTCAATTGTTGAAGTCGTAGGAGAACTCCGAACCGATGACCGCCAGCCGCCCCGTGCCCGTGTGTGTGCTCGGCGCCGGGCTCATCGGTGGTTCCCTGCTCCGGGCGGCGGCCGCCGCCGGGTGGGAGACCTTCGGCTACAACCGGTCCGAGATCGCCGCGCGCGCGGACGGATTCGACGTCGGCACCGAGCTCCCCGCGGTGCTGCGACGGGCGGCCGCGGCCGATGCGCTGGTGGTGCTCGCGGTGCCGATGCCCGCGCTGGACGCGGTGCTCGCGCAGGTGGCGGCGCATGCCCCCGGGTGTGCGCTGACCGATGTGGTGAGTGTCAAGGCGCCGGTGGCGGCGGCGGTGCGGGCGCACGGGCTGGCGGCGCGGTTCGTCGGCGGGCATCCCATGGCGGGGACGGCCGAGTCCGGGTGGGCGGCCGCCGACGCGGCTCTTTTCCGCGGCGCGGCGTGGGCGGTCACCGTCGACGACGGCACCGACCCCGCGGTGTGGCGGCGGGTGGCGCGGCTCGCGCTGGACTGCGGTTCCCGGGTGGTGCCGGTGACGGCCGCCGAGCACGACGCCGCCGTCGCCCGGATCTCGCACCTGCCGCACGTGCTGGCCGAGGCGCTGGCGCAGGCCGGGGCCGAGGGCGGGGCGCTCGCGCTCGGGCTGGCGGCGGGGTCGTTCCGGGACGGAACGCGGGTGGCCGGGACCGCGCCGGACCTGGTGCGCGCCATCTGCGAGCCGAATGCCGAGGCGCTGCGCGCGGTGCTGGACGAGACGCTCGAGGTCCTCACCGCGGCCCGCAGGGCCCTGGACGGCGGCTCGCTGGCCGCGCTCGCCGAGGCCGGGCACGCCGCCCGCCGCCGCTACCAGGACCAGCGCCCGGAGACCATCGCCGGCATCGTCCCCGGCGCACCGGGCTGGCTGGAAACGCTCCGCACGGCGGGCCGCCGCGGCGCGGTCATCACCGCCATCGACTGAGGCGGGCCGGTCCGCGGGCACGCGTGGGCAGACCGCCGCGGGCGGCGTTTCGAGCGAGCCGGCCAACGGTGGAAGTGCGGGCCGGAGCTCAGATCCGCTGCGCGAGCCCGGGGTAATCCAGCAGGAATCCGTCCTCGTCCACCGTGACGGTGGCACTCGACACCGGCGACAGCACGCTGATCCCGTCGGCGGCGCTGCTGTAGACGAGATTCGCCTCCTGCACCAGCAGGTCGGGCAGCCGGACGTACACGACCGGCACCTGCACCTCCTCCATCGCGTGCTGCAGACCGAAACGGCGAATCGGCAGTGTGTTGAAGAATGGGCTGAGCACCACATCCACATCGAGCGCACCGGCGAAGGTGGCGCGCACGTGGCTGCCGCCCGCGTCGACGAGCCAGTAGTTCTCGTTGTCCCGCGCGAGCGAGGCGTGCCGCTCGCCCACACTGGTCGTGGTGCGCAGTGAGAGCCGCTTGGTGGCACCGTTCTCATCGGTGACCAGGTCGTACGAGGCGCTGAAGGCCGGGTGGTCGGCGCAGGCGCCGCCGATCATGCGGCCGGTGGCACGGATGCGGTTCCCATTGAGCGTCGCGCGCACCGACTCCATGCGCATCCCGTTGTGGGCACGCCACGTGAGAATCGCCGGCCACCGGGATTCCTCCGGTTGGCTTTCGGGTCCTTGGCCTGGGTTCGTCACCCTTCTACGGTAAGCGACGCGGGGCCGTCGGCCGCATCACACCAGCGTCTCCCGCCACGCCGCATGCAGCCCGGCGAACCGTCCGGCGCCCGCGACCAGCTCAGCCGGGGCGCCGTCCTCCACGATCCGGCCCGCCTCCAGCACCAGCACCCGGTCGGCGATCGAGACCGTGGAGAGCCGGTGCGCGATGATCACCGCGGTGCGGTCGCGCAGCACCCGCTCCAGCGCCTCCTGCACCAGCCGCTCGCTCGGGATGTCCAGGTTGGAGGTGGCCTCGTCCAGCACGATGACGGCGGGGTCGGCGAGGAACACCCGGGCGAAGGCCACCAGCTGCCGCTGCCCGGCGGAGAGCCTGCCGCCGCGCTTGCGCACGTCGGTGCCGAGCCCGTCCGGCAGCGTGCCGAGGAACGGATCGAGCCCAACCGCCGCGGCGGCCGCCGCGACCTCGGCGTCGGTGGCCTCGGGTTTACCCAGCCGGATATTGTCCGCGATCGAGCCGGCGAAGAGGTACGCCTCCTGGGTGACCATGACCACGGCCCGGCGCAGCTCGGCATCGGCGATCCGGCGCAGATCGATGCCGTCCAGCCGGACCGTGCCGCCGCTCGGGTCGTAGAACCGGGTGAGCAGCTTCACCAGCGTCGACTTCCCCGCCCCCGTCGCGCCGACCAGCGCGATCACCTGCCCGGCCGGGATCTCCAGGTCGAACTCGGGCAGCACCGGCGCGCCCGCCCGCTTCCCGGCGTAGTCGAACCACACCGCGTCCATGCGCAGCGCGCCCGCCGGCTTCCCGAGCGGCACCGGGTCGCGCGGCTCCGGCACCGACGGCTCCTCCTCCAGCACGCCGGAGATCTTCTCCAGCGCGGCCGCCGCCGACTGGTAGGCATTGAACACCTGGGCCAGCTCGTCCAGCGGGCCGTAGAACTCGTTGAGGTAGAGCAGGTAGGCGGCGAGCACGCCGACCGCGAGATTGCCCTCGATCACCTGCCAGGCGCCGACCGCGAGCACGATCACCGTGGTCAGGTTGCCGAGCAGCCGGGTCAGGCCGGTGTAGTCGCTCATGCCGAAGGCGGCGGCGACATTGGCCTCCCTGAACTCGCTGTCCTCGGCGGCGAGCACCGCGTGGTTGCGCCCCTCCCGGCGGAAGGCCTGCACCGCGCGGATCCCGCCCATGGTCTCCACGAAGTGCACGACCACCCGGGCGATCGCCACCCTGGTGCGCCGGTACCCGGCCCGCTGCCTGCGCTGCGCCCACCGGGTGACCAGGGCCAGCGGCACGAAACCGGCCAGCACGATCACCGCCAGCCCGGCGTCCAGGTAGATGAGCAGCGCCGCGATGGTGACCACCGAGAGCATGGCGCTGAGGGCCTGGTTCAGCGCACCCTCCAGCAGCTCCTGCAGCGTCTCGATATCGCCGGTGAGCCGGGAGATGACCTTGCCCGAGGTGTACTTCTCGTGGAACTCGACGCTCAGCCGCTGCACGTGCGCGAAGAGCTTGCCGCGCAGGTCGAAGAGCACGCTCTGGCTGAGCGTGCCGGAGATCCGCAGGAAGACCAGCGTGGTCAGCATGCTGCCGAGGGTCACCGCGGCGAAGCCGGCCACGGTCAGGGTGAGCGGCAGCCAGTCGCCGCGCCGGGCCGCGGCCAGTCCGCTGTCCAGCCCGAAGGCAATGAAGAGCGGCCCGGAGACCTTGAGCGCGTTGTCGAGCACGATGAGCGCGAGCACGACGGCGGCCCGTGCCCGGTACGGCCGGACCAGGTCGAGCAGCAGCCTGCGGGAGCGGGCGGCGAGCACCAGGTTGCCGGTCTGGGTGACCTCGCCGTCCTCGTTGGCGATGCCGCGCCAGTCGGCGGGGTCGGTGTCCGTGCGGTCGTCGGTGGTGGTGTCCATCACGCCCCTCCCATCAGCTCGCGGTAGCGGGTGCTCGTCCGCAGCAACTGGTCGTGTTTGCCCTCGGCGACGATCCGGCCGTCCGCGAGCAGCGCGACCCGGTCGGCCAGCGCCGCGGTGGAGGGCCGGTGCGCGACCAGCAGGGTGGTCGCCCCGGCCAGTACGCTGCGCAGCCGGGCCTGCACCCGCTCCTCGGTCTCCACGTCCAGCGCGGAGAGCGGGTCGTCGAGCACGAGCACCCGGCCCGCGCTGCCCCCGGCGCGGGCGCCGAGCACCGCCCGCGCCAGCGCCAGCCGCTGCCGCTGGCCGCCGGAGAGGCTGAGCCCCTGCTCGCCGATCCTGGTGTCGAGCCCCCACGGCAGCCGCTCCACGAACTCGGTGGCCTGGGCGATCTCCAGGGCGGCGCGCACATCGGCGTCGGTGGCGTCGGGCTCGCCGAGCGCCACGTTCTCCCTGACGCTGGCGGAGAAGAGCACCGGCTCCTCGAAGGCGGCGGTGACCACGGTGCGCAGGTCGGCCAGGCGCAGCCGGGAGACCTCGACGCCGTCGACGGTGAGCGTTCCGCCGGTGACGTCGTAGAGCCGCGGAATCAGGTTGAGCAGCGCGGTCTTGCCGCTGCCGATGGCGCCGACCAGCGCGACCGTCTCACCGGGGCGCACGTGCAGCGTGACGTCGCGCAGCACCTCGGTGCCCGCGCCGGGGAAGGCGAACCGCACGTGGTCAAGCCGCAGGTCGCCGCGGACCGGCGCGGGCAGCGGGTCGGGATCGGGCGGGTCGGTGATGTCCAGCGGGATGTCCTGGATCTCCCAGTACCGGTCCGATGCGGTGCTCGCGTGGTTGAGCTCGGAGAGCAGGAAGCCGGTCCAGATGATCGGCCACTGCAGGAAGGTGGCCAGCGTGATGCCCGCGACCAGCGTGCCGAGCGACATGGAGCCGTGCACCACCGCGTACCCGCCGTAGCCGAGCGCGAAGACGATGGCGAGCTGCGGCACCCCGACCATGGTCGACCACAGCGTGGCGTCCAGCCGCACCTTGACCATCTCGGTGCCGCGCAGCTCCCGCGCCTGCCGCACGAACCGCGTCGCCAGGAACGGCCCGCGCCCGAATGCCTTGAGCACCCGGATGCCCTGCGCCGACTCCTCCGCGATGGTGGCCAGATCGCCGGTCTGGTCCTGCGAGCGCCGCGACGCCACCTCGTAGCGCTGCACGAAGCGGTAGCAGACGGCGACCACCGGCACGGCGAGCACGGTGAAGGCGGCGCCGAGCGGCGGGATCAGGAACCACAGCACCAGCAGCCCCACCGGCACGATCACCGCGTGCAGCACCAGGAACGGCCCGGCGAAGCCGACGAAGCGGCGCAGCGTGCCGAGGTCGTCCACCGCACGGGAGAGCAGCTGGCCGGACTCCCAGGAGTCGTGGTTGCCGATGGCGAGCCGCTGCAGCTTGCCGAAGATCATGGCGCGCATGGCGACCTCGAACTCGGCGGCGGGCCGCGCCACCATCCGCCGCCTGCCCCAGGTGCCGAGCGCCTGCAGCAGCCCGAGCAGCAGCACCACCCCGATCAACGGGATCGCCGAGCCGTAGTCGCCGCCCGCGATCGGCCCGTCGATGACCCGGGCGATCAGCAGCGGGATGACGATCTCGGTGAGCATGGCGAGGATGGCGAGCGCCGTCGCCGCCGCGATCCGGTTCCGGTGCGGGCGCAGATAGGGCAGGAACCGGCGCAGCGCACCCGTCCTGCCCCTCGGTTTCGCCGGGGCAGGCGGTGCGGGTATTCGCTCGGCGGCGGGATCGAGCACGACGGACAAGGTTCCCCCTCGATTTTCGCGGCCCGCACCACGGCAGCCGCCGTCACGGCAGGATGGGCGGGTGGAAGACGGGCACAGGCTCCGACCCTCCAGAGTGGCACCGCACACCGCCCCCGCCAACCGAATTTCCGCCGCACCACCTCTGCCCCACCCACCCCCCCGGGGGCGAGCCTTACGAGCCCCGGTTCGCCGCCCGTCCCGTTGTTCAGCGCTCGAAGCGCATGCGCCGAAGGCGCGAGTCTCGAGCGCTGAACAACGGGACCCCCGAAGGGCGGCGAACCCGCCCGGCGCAGCCGGGCCAAACAAACACAGGCAATATATCCCCATGCGGATGGTGGGGCTCTTCGCCGGAATCGGCGGACTCGAGCTGGGACTGTCCGCGCGTGGCTGGCACACCGAGTTGCTCTGCGAGATCGATCCCGGTGCCCGCGCCGTGCTGGAGGCCCGCTTCCCCGATATCCCCGTCCACCCCGACGTCACCCGGCTGCGCTCCCTCCCCCAGGCGACCGAGCTGGTAGCGGCGGGTTTCCCCTGCCAGGATCTCTCCCAGGCCGGCCGCACCGCAGGCATCTCCGGCACCCGCTCCGGCCTGGTGGACGAGATCTTCCGCCTGGTCCGCCGCCGCCGCGGCCCGCGCTGGCTGCTCCTGGAGAACGTCCCGTTCATGCTGCAACTAGGACGCGGCGCCGCCATGCGGCACATCACCGGCGCACTGGACGAGCTCGGCTACGCCTGGGCCTACCGCGTGGTCGACGCCCGCGCCTTCGGCCTGCCGCAGCGCAGGCAGCGGGTTCTGTTGCTGGCCTCGCGCACCGAGGACCCGCGCCGGGTCCTGCTCGCCGAGGACGCCGGACCGCTGGACCAGGGCGACCCCGCGCTCGACCCGTGCGGCTTCTACTGGACCGAGGGCGTCCGCGGCCTCGGCTGGGCGGTGAACGCGGTCCCGACCCTCAAGGGCGGCTCGGCGCTCGGCATCGCCAGCCCGCCCGCGGTCCGGCTGCCCGCGGGCGAGATCGTCACGCCCGGCATCGAGGACGGCGAGCGCCTGCAGGGCTTCACCGCGGGCTGGACCGAGCCCGCGCTGACCGTGCCCGGCTTCCGCCAGGGCCACCGCTGGAAACTGGTCGGCAACGCGGTGAGCGTCCGGATGGCCGAATGGGTCGGCGGCCGCCTCGACAGCACCGCCGACCCGCTTCCCGACGGCACCGAACTGGCCACCGGCCAGCCGTGGCCGAGCGCCGCGTGGGGCCGCGCCGGCCGCGCCTACCGCGCCCCCGTCTCCACCTGGCCGGTGCACCAGCCCTACGAGGGCCTCGCCGATTACCTGACCGGCTCCCGGCTGCTCTCCGCCCGCGCCACCGCGGGCTTCCTGCGCCGCACCGGCATGGGCACGCTCCGCTTCCCGCCCGGCTTCCTCGACGACGTCGAGACGCACCTGGACCGCATGGGCGGCTGGGCCGCGTGACCCGCCCCGCCACCGACGCCGCGACCAGCGCGCGCATGTCCCGCCAGCGCCGCGCGCACACCAAGCCGGAGCTGGCGCTGCGCCGCGAACTGCACCGCCGCGGCCTGCGCTACTTCGTCGACCGGGCGCCGCTGCGCGGCCAGCGGCGCCGCGCCGACGTGGTCTTCCCGCGCCGCCGGATCGCCGTCTACGTGGACGGCTGCTTCTGGCACCGCTGCCCGCAGCACGCCACCGACCCCAAGAACAACGCCGAGTGGTGGGCGGCCAAGCTCGCGGGCAATGTGGCCCGCGACCGCGCCACCGACGCCGAACTCGAGGCCGCGGGCTGGCAGGTCGTGCGGATCTGGGAGCACGAGGACCCGGCGGCCGCCGCCGACCGCGTCCAGGCCGCCATCCGCTAGCGCCTGGCCCTGACCACCGTATTCGGCACCTGCTGCGCCAGGTACCCGGACACGGCCATGGCCGCCATCACCGCGCAGCCCGCCACCGCGGTCGCGATTGCGATCATCGCTTCACCTCCTTGTCGACATCGAGCCTGCGCGCCGAACCTGACACCAGCCTGTGTGCACCCTCCGGAACAGGTGTGCATCGGCACAGCGGCCGCGCAGGCCACAATGCACCTCGTGCTCACCTCGGATCGCGGCCCCGCCACCTGGTTCGTCGCCATCGCCCTGACCGTGGCCGGGCTGAGCTACTCGGCCTGGGTGCTGCAGTTCGCGCTGCCGCTGCACGCCGACCCGGTGCACTCCTTTCTCAGCGAGCTGGACGCCGAGGGCAAGCCCTACCGCTGGGTCTTCTCCACCGCCGACACCGTGGCGGGCGTCCTCGCCGCGCTGGCCGCGGCGGTGGCGCTGGCCCGCTTCCCGCGCAGGCCGCTCACGGTGGCAGGCTGGATCGCGCTGCTCTGCTTCGGCGCGGCGACGGTGGCCGACGCCAGGGTGCCGCTGCGCGACTGCGCCGACTGCGGGGCAGGCGGCCTCTTCCCGCAGCTGCGCCAGCCGCACGCGCTGACGAGCACGCTCGCCGTCACCGGAATCGCCGTCGCCGCCTTCGCCCTCACCCTGGCCGCCTTCCGCTACCGCTACGGCCCCGCGCTGCGCGAGTTCGGTGCGGTGGCGCTGGCCGTCGGCTCCGCGGCGACGGTATGGATGCTGGTGGCGGACAACCTCTCCGGTGATTACCTGCTCGGCGTCGCGCAGCGCATCCAGGTGACCGCCATGTCGCTGTGGCTGCTCGCCCTCGCGCTCGAAGTCGCCAGGGCGGCGCCGCCGCGGCGGTAGGGTCGATGGGGTGACCGACGCCGCCGCACCCCCGCCGGTACCCGCCGATCTGGCCGCCGTCGCGGCCGCCACCGAGCGCTTCCTGGCGAGCGCGCGCGGGCTCACCGACCCCGACCTGGCCGCGCCCTCGCTGCTCCCCGGCTGGACCCGCGGCCACCTGCTGACCCACGTCGCCCGCAATGCCGACAGCCTGGTGAACCTGCTGACCTGGGCGCGCACTGGCATCGAGACTCCGCAATACCCGAACCCGAGCGCCCGCGACGCCGATATCGCCGCGGGCGCGGCCCGCCCGATCGCCGAGCAGTACCCGGACAACGAGACCGCCGCCGCGCGCTGGGCCGAGGCGGCCGCCGGGGTCCCGTCCGCGGCTTGGGCCACGCTGGTGCGCAACCGGCAGGGCCGGGAGTTCGCCGCCACCGCCATCGGCTGGATGCGGTTGCAGGAGGTCGAGATCCACCACGTCGACCTGGCCGCCGGGTACACCGCGGCCGACTGGCCCGCCGATTTCGTCGCCCGGCTGCTGCCCGAAGTGGTCGCCGCGCACGGGATGAACGCGGGTGATCGACCGGCCTTCGAGGTCAAGGCGGACGACACCGGCTTCGGCGCCACCATCGGCGCGGGCGCGCCGGGCACCGTCGTCACCGGCCCCGCGCACGCCCTGCTCGCCTGGCTCATCGGCCGCGGTCGCGATGGCCTCACCGGTGCGCTTCCCGAGCTTCCGACCTGGCGCTGAGCCGCGCCGAGCAGCCGACGCCGGCGTGCCCCATTCGTCCGGCCGTGCGGAAGTCATCCCGCCGGATGCCCGGCGTGGTCGTACTCGGTCCGCCGCACATCGGCGCCCGCCCGCACCAGGATGGAGGCGAGCGTCGGCCGCCCCGGCGGCAGGATCCGGATCCGCACCGACCCGTCCGTGGTCCCGTCCAGCGCCGCGACCACCGCGGCCCGCAGCCGCTCCCCGACCTCCGGCGCCGACTCCGCCATCCCCCGGTCGTCGATCAGCACCACCTCGACCCCGCGGCTGCGCGCCGCCCGCACCCGCGCGGTGGTGCGCTCGTCGCTGAGCCCCGGCGCGCGCAGGCTGTCCCGCAGATGCGCCTCGAGCAGCGCGCAGTCCAGCCGCTCCCGCTCGGTGAGCGGGGTGCCTGCGGCGATCCGGGTGAGCAGCGGCCTGGTCAGCCGATCCAGCCGGGTCACCTGGTGATCGCGCTCCTGCAGGGTCGCCGCGGCCGCGGACTCCTCCGCGTACCGATCCCGCGCCGCGTCCCGCAGCTCGAAGGTGAGCTGCGCATTCGGCCGCAGCGTGTAGGAGAGCACCGTCGCCATGCCGAGCGGCCCGATCTCGATCGCCACCAGCCCGAACCCGGCCACCACGCCCTGCCCGGTGAGCCCGGTCCACGCCATGTACACCAGCGCCACCCCGAGGATGCCGAGCCACGCGAACCACGCCCGCCCGCGCACGCACATGAAGCAGTACACCGTGGTCGCCCCGCCGTGCGTCCACGCCTGCAGCGGCGTCACCATCGGCACCGGCACAACCGCCAGCGTGATCGCGCAGGCCACCGGCCCAGCCAGCGTCATGGCCGCGGTCGCCGGCAGCGGCAGCGGGTCGCCCGGCACCGCGATCAGCGCGACGGTGGCGGCGGCCAGCACGACCAGGCTCAGCACCGTCGGCCAGACCGTGCGCATCCCGGGCCAGATCGCGACGGTGACCACCGAGATGAGCAGCACGTACGCGCCGACCATCACCCGCGCGCCTGCGGTGTGCATGCCGAGCAGGTCGCGAATGTCCTTGGTGTCGCTCACGCGGCCCGGCTCCAGGAGAGGTGCACCCTGGTGCCCGCGCCCGGCGCGGTCTCGATGGCGGCGGTGCCGCCGGGCAGCTCGTTCAGCTGCCGGACGATGCTCACCGCGATGCCGAGCCGGTTGGCGGGCACCGCGGCAGGCTCGAAGCCGCAGCCGGTGTCGCCGACCGTGGCGCGGAAGCCGTCCCCGGTGACGTGCAGCACCACCCAGCGCTCGACATCCGGCCCCGCGTGCCGGTAGCTGTTGCGCAGCGCCTCGGCCATGCCCCCGGCAACGGCCCGCGCCGCCTCCGCCGGAAAGCGGGCGTCGCCCGCGTCGCCCGCGATCACCGACTCCACCCCGACCCGGTCGTTCACCTCGTTCACCGCGACTCGGAGGTGCGAGACCAGCTCCGGCACATCGAATTCGGTGGCCGGGTCGCCACCCGCGCGGAAGGTGTCCAGCTTGGCCATGGTGCTGGCGGCCTGGGTGCTGAGTAGCCGGTTCATCGGCTGCCGCGCCGCGGAGAGCAGCGTCGCCATCACACCGTCGTGGGTGAGCGCGTCGAACCGGGCCCGCTCCACCGTCCGTGCCGTCGCGGCGGCGGCGGCCGCGGCGGCGGCGTAGGTCTCGGCCCTGGTCTCGTCGAGGATGCGGCCGGTGCGCACCGCCATGATCCCCGCCGAGACCGGGAGCAGGCAGAACCCGATGCTCCACGCGATCTCCGGCAGCAGGTCGCTCTGCCCCGACCGCGCCAGGTAATTGATGGTCTGCACCACGACCGCCCCCGCCACCAGGTGCGCCACCGCCCACCGCGGCCGCCACGCCGCCGCCGCCGCGAGGCTGGCCAATCCGTTGAACTGCGAGAACCACATCCCGCGCAGCTCGGCCAGCTGCCCGCCGTTCCAGGCGGGCCACCAGAGCAGCACCGCCACCAGGTACCCGGCCGCGGCCGCGCTCGCCAGCAGCCGCAGCCGCCGCTCGGCGCCGCCGAAACTCGCGACCCCGAGCGCGAACCCGGTGCCGTACACCGCGATCAGCGCGACCGGCGTCCACCACCATGCCGTGACCTGCGTACCGCGCGCGATATCCGGCAGCAGCAGCCCCAGGTAGAACACGTACCCCGCGGCCACGAAGCGGGCGAAGATGCGCAGTACCCGCTCGGCGGCGGAGTCGGTCTCGGTGAGCAGCGCAGCGCTCATCGCGGGCGTCCCCGGAACCGGCGCGGGTAGGGCACGATGCCCGCCAGCGCCCGCTGGTACAGCTCGACCCCGGTGTTCGCGTTCAGCCCCGCCGCGGGCAGCCGCGCCACATCGTCCTCCACCACTCCGATCGGCCACCTGGTGACCCCCTCCTCCCCGAGCGGCCATTGTCGCCGAGGGCGGGCCGCGCCGCACGATTTCCGCGTGCGCACTGCGACACGCTCAGCGTGTCCGGCGCGGACACGGCGTAAAGCGCGTCCGAACGGACATATCCTTGTCCTCACATTCGCCGCCGGAATTACCGGGAAGTGAATCCGGAAGCGCATGCGGATCATGCCCCGAGCGAGCCCCCGGGTACGCACCGGTAAGGTAGGGCTCAGCAATTCCCCGCTGTTCACTCCGAGAGTGCCGAATTTATACCGACAGGTCGGTAATCACATTTCTACCTGGGTTTTTGCTGGTATTTGAAAGTGGTACCAAGGTTTACGGGCAAATTGCACCGAGATGGCGGAACGCGTTTCATTCAGGGTTCTAACGGTGGTACCAGTTCTGGTATCTCGCGGCGAGTCTTTCTTCCTGCGACACTGAGTAACGTCGGATTGTCGGGGTCCGACTACTTCTCAGATGAGCACGCGCACTCGCAAAAGGAACGACGCTATGTATGCAGCCACCGCGCCGCTGGGCGCTCTGTCCGGTATCCATCTCGACCGTCACCCCGGCACCCCCGTACCGCCGCAGCGGCCGAGGCCCAAGCTGAGCCCGCGCGAGATCGAGGTGATGCTGCACTGGTTCGCCAACGACTCCAAGACGGCGACCTGCAAGGAGCTCTACATCACCATGGGCACGGTGAACACCCACCTGAACCGGATCCGGGACAAGTACCAGGCCATCGGGCGGCCCGCCCAGACCAAGGCCGCGCTGCTCGCCCGGGCGCTGCAGGACGGGCTGATCCTGTTGGAGGATCTGTAATCGGCGTATGCGCAGGGTTTCTCGCGGCCCCCGGGAGTTCGCTTCCGGGGGCTGCGGCATACCCGGCGTCTTCAGCTCGAGCAGATCGGGCGCAAACCGCGAGACCCGACTACCTCCGCACCACGAAATTCGGCCGCAACTCCGGCTCGGGCTCGTCGAAGTACCGATGGAAGGTCGGCACCAGCCCCGACGACAGCGGCGGATTGATCCACGACCAATCGGTGGGACACCGCCGCCCCGCCGCCGCCTCCTTCTCCACATGCTCACAGAACTGCTTCGCCACCGTGTGGTGATCGACCATCGCCACCCGTGCCACCCGAAAACTATGCAGCACAGCCCGATTCAACTCGATGAGCGCCCGATCCCGCCACATTGTGCGCGGATGCGAGGTATCGAGCCCGAGGTGCGCGGCCACGACCGGGAGCATGTCGTACCGCTCCGGGTCGGCGAGGTTGCGGGCCCCGATCTCGTACCCGACGTACCACCCGTTGAAGGGGGCGAAGGGGTAGGTGACGCCGCCGATCTCCAGATCCATGTTGGCGACGGCGGGGAGCGCGTGCCACTTCAGGTCGAGATCGGCGAACCAGGGGAGGTCGGGGTGCTCGATGCGCACCTCGCGGACCAGGTCGGCGGGGATGTCGAAGCGGGCGAGCGGCTCGTCGGGGGTGCTGATGAGCAGGGGGAGGATGTCGAAGCGGGTGCCCGCCCCGCGCCAGCCGGTGCGCAGCGCCAGGTCGGTGATCTCCAGGCCGGCCGGGTCGCCGGTGACGGTGCCGTCCGGGTTGCGGTACCCGGCGTACCGGATGAGTTGCGAATTCAGGATGCGGAACTCACCGCCGTCGGCGCGGCGCGGCGGGCCGACGGTGATGGTGGACTGGATGGCGCCGCCATTGGTGGCCTCGCGCAGGTGCCGGAAGCAGAACTCGGCCAGTTCGCGGGCGGTGCGCGCCTGCCTGGCGTCGATGAGTTTGAGTGAGCGCCAATGTTTCCGGCCGACGCAGCGGGCGTGGTTGCGCCAGGCGAGGCGGGCGCCGATCAGCACTTCCTCCGGAGTCTGGATATAGCTGCCGTTGAAGCGCAGCTCGAGGGCGGCGCCGACGCCGCGTTCCGAGGAGAGGTGCGCCAGCTCGGGCAGGCGGAAGAAGTCGAGGCAGTCGCGCAGCCGGCGCGGCAGGTCCGAGACGACCGGCGGTTCGGGCGGCGACAGGGGTAACGCTGAACTCACAGTTGTCTCCGGCGGTGGGAACTGACCGAGATCGAGCACAGGGAGCCACCACCATAAGCGGGGTCGCGCGAGTTCGCGGGATGGTACCGGTCTGTCCGTACCCCTAACGATGTCGACACGCCGTGAGTGACCGGTCGGGTCTTGCGGGCTCTGGCAGGATTGCCGCTATGCGTGGTTCTGCTCTGCGGCGATGTTGCGCCGGCGCCGTCGTCACCCTCACGCTCGCGACCGGCGCGGCGGTGGCGCAGGCCGCGCCGGACTCCGGCTCCGCCGCGACGCCCGCGCCCAAGCCCGTCGAACAGTCCACCGCGACCCCGCCAACCACTCCGGCGATCCGCCGGATCGAGCCGGTGGACGACCGCAGGGTCCGGGTCTTCGTCGACTCGCCCGCCATGCAGCGCGAGGTCGAGGTGATCGTGCTGCTCCCGCGCGACCGCTCGCAGCCCCGCCCCACCGTCTACATGCTGGACGGCCGCAGCGCCGAGCCGGACACCAACAACTGGCTGGAGAAGGGCCGCGCGGCGGAGTTCTACGAGGACAAGCCGGTGAACGTGGTCTTCACCGTGGGCGGCCCGGCCAGCTTCTACACCGACTGGCAGCAGCCGGACCCGGTGCTCGGGCTGAACCGCTGGGAGACCTTCCTCACCGCGGAGCTGCCGCCCGCCATCGACGCCAGGTTCAACGGGAACGGCTGGAACGCGGTCTCCGGCGTTTCCATGGGCGCCGAGGCGGCCACGATGCTCGCGATCCGGCACCCCGGGCTGTACCGGTCGGTGGCCGGGTACAGCGGCTGCTTCAGCATGGGCACCGATCTCGGGCAGGCCGAGGCGCGCGCGGTGATCGCGACCTACGGCGGCGACCCGGACAATATGTTCGGCCCGTCCGAGCACCCCGACTGGCTCCAGCACGACGTGGTGCTGCACGCGGAGGCGCTGCGCGGCAAGGCCATCTACCTCTCCGCGGGCAGCGGGATCCCCGGCGTCTACGACGGCCCGGACAACCCCGACTACCCCGGCAATATCGGTCTCGGCGGCCCGCTGGAGGCGGGCACCGGCAACTGCACGCGCAGGCTCACCGCCCGCCTGCAGGAGCTCGGCATCGGCGTGACCACGCACTTCCGCGCCACCGGCACGCACTCCTGGCCGTACTGGGCCGACGAGCTCGAGGTCTCCTGGCCGACCGTCGCGGCCGGGCTCGGGCTCTAGCCGACGAAGCGGGCGAGCACCGCGGCGCTGGTGGCGAAGGCCAGGAACTGGTCGTTCTCGTGCGGATCGCCGGTGGTCACCCGGACCCCGTCGGCGCCGTACGGCCGCACCAGCACCCCGGCCGCGGCCGCCGCCTCGGCGAACGCCACATTGTGCTCGCCGAGCGCCAGCCAGACGAAGTTCGCCTCGCTCGGCGGCACCGGGTAACCGGCGGCGACCAGGGCGGCGCGCACCCGGTCGCGCTCGGCGATCAGCGCGCCGGTGCGGTCGAGCAGCTCGGGGCGGGCCTCCAGCGAGGCGATGGCCGCCGCCTGCGCTACCCGGTTCACGCTGAACGGGATGTGCACCTTCATCAGCGCGGTGATCACCGCCGGATCGCCGACGGCGTAGCCGACGCGCAGCCCGGCCAGCCCGTACGCCTTCGAGAAGGTGCGGAGCACCACGACGTTCGGCCGGTCGCGGGCGAGCTCGACGCCGTCCGGGTGCTCCGCCGGGGTCAGCCGCAGGTACTCGAAGTAGGCCTCGTCCAGCACGACGAGCACGTGCGCGGGCACCGCGTCCAGGAAGCGCTCCAGCGCGGCCCTGCCGTGCGCGGTGCCGGTGGGGTTGTTCGGGTTGCAGACGAAGATCAGCCGGGTGTGCTCGGTGATCGCCGCGGCCATGGCGTCCAGGTCGTGCGTGAGCCCGGGGGTGAGCGGCACCGGCACCGCGGTCGCATTGCCCACCTGGGTGACGATCGGGTACGCCTCGAACGAGCGCCACGCGAAGATCACCTCGTCGGCCGGGGAGCCGCAGGTGATCTGCACCAGCTCCTGGCAGAGCGCGACGCTGCCGCAGCCCGCCGCCACCCGCTCCACCGGCACCCCGAGGAACGCGGCCAGCGCGGTGCGCAGCTCGACGGCGTGGTTGTCCGGGTAGCGATTCGCCAGCTCGGCCGCCTCGGCGATCGCCTTCGCCGCCGCGGGCAGCGGACCGAGCGTGGTCTCGTTGCTGGCCAGCTTGGTCGCGCCCGGATGATCCCGGCCGGGGACGTAGGCGGGGATGGTGGCGAGGTCGGGGCGGATGTGCGCGGTCACCCTCCCAGCCTAGGCGGCGGACACCGCCCGCCGACATCCCGCACGCGCCCGACGGCCGAAACGCCGAGCAACCGGAAAAATCCGGCGCGTCCGGTGCTCCCACGTGCAAATTCTCGCGGATACCGACGGGTACGCCTACCCTGGTTTCATGCCGGGCACCTATGACGACATCGCCCCGCTACGCCGTGGCGACGAGGCGGATGGCGACCAGACGACAGCGGGCGGCAGCCCCTCGCGTACCGACCGCGTGCCCATCACCGTGCTCGAACCCGAGGGCAATGCCAGGGGCGGCATCGTGCTGCTGCACGAATCACGGGAGCGCGGCGGCGCCCTGCGCGACCTCATGACCGCGCTCGCCGCCGAGGGCTGGACCGTCGTCACCCCCGACCTCTTCCACCGCGGCACCGGCGAGAGCGAGGTCTTCGGCGACGAGCTCTTCGACGACTTCGACGCCTGCTTCGACTGGCTCACCGCGCACGGCGTCTTCCCGGACTGCGTCGGCGTGCTCGGCTTCGACACCGCGGGCACGGCGGCCTTCCTGGTCGCCACCAACCGGCGCATCGGCGCCGCGGTGAGCGTCGGCGCGAGCGGGCTCACCGAGCCGCTCACCGCCGAGGCCGAGGCGCTGGTCCAGGCCGCGCCCCGCCTCCAGGCCCCCTGGCTGGGCCTCTTCGGCGCCGACGCCCCGGCCGACGAGGTCGAGAAGCTGCGCGACGCCGGCGCCGCGGCCGCCGTCGCCACCCTCGTGGTGACCTACCCCGACGCCAAGCACCGCGCCGACCGCCCCGCCGGAGACGAGGACGACGATCCGGTCCGCGTCGACGCGCAGACCAGAATCTTCGACTGGTTCGACAGCAATCTGCGCTGACCAGCCGTTTTGGTGCCCGCAGGTAGCCTGCTGTAATCTTTCTGCTCGGTGGTCCGAAAGGGCCGGTGCCCTCGAAGAGAAGGCTCCAGGAGGCGTGCCAGAGCGGCCGAATGGGACTCACTGCTAATGAGTTGTCCCTTCACGGGGACCGGAGGTTCAAATCCTCTCGCCTCCGCCAAGCCCGGGTTCACCCGGGTGTACAACTGAACAGGCTATGCGCCCGTAGCTCAATGGATAGAGCACTTGACTACGGATCAAGAGGTTAGGGGTTCGAGTCCCTTCGGGCGCACAGAAGTTCACCCCGGTGCCGGTTCACGGCACCGGGGTGAGCTGTTTCCGGGGCCGAGTTCTATCCTTCCTCAGCGCGCCCGTCTAGACGGCGATGACGTTCAGTAGCGGTCCGAGCCCCTTGAAGTCGTCTGGGTTGCGGGTGTACAGCGGCAAGCTGTATTGGACTGCTGTGGCGGCTATCTGGAGGTCAGCCACTCGTCCTCGTGGTTTGCGCCCGATCTGCTCGAGGAGAAAAGCCAACGATCCGTACACGTTCGCCGTCTCGCCGTCGAACGCGAGCGGGTTGAAGGATCTCGCGACCCACTGGAACTGGAGTTGGCGTTGAGCTTGCTTCATGGGGTCTTTGGTGGAGTGAAGTCCGGCAGCGAGCTCGGCGAGACTTATCGCGCTGATGGCGGCTTCCGCTTCATCGGGCAGTGCTGACTGCAAATTGGAGTAGTCGATGAGAACCGAAGTGTCCAGCAGCACATGCCGGGGGATGGCGGGCTCACTCACCGTCGGCGATCTCCTGGTCGATCATCGCATCCATGTCGGCGCGCCACTCGTTGTAGTCGATGCGCGGCAGGCGGGCGCTGGTGCGAGTGAGTTCGGTGATGGGTACGAAGGTTCGCCGTGTCAGAGGCCTGAGTTCGGCGACAGGTTTGCCATTGCGAGTGATGGTGAAGCTCTCACCGGCTTCGACCGCCGCGAGGACTTTGCCGCTGTCGTTGCGGAGGTCGCGTTGCTGGATCGTCCTCATGCCCCAACGTTACCCGATCTGCTACGCGGTGTACAGAATGCTACGCGCTGCGAATGACGGGTCCCGATCATGCGACTACTCGAGCACGGAGCCGGTAGCTCCCCTACTCAGAAGATTCGAAGCCTCCGTCAAGACGGCGCAGGTGCCCCCAAGCCGACCTCGTGAAGGGTGCGAGCGCTGGAGTCGGTTGGGGTGCTGGGTGGCATCGGTGACCAGGATGGCGGCTGAGGCGCGGCGCACAACGAGTCAAACTTGCCGCCCCAACCTCGAAAACAGTCGCCGACTTTTCAGAGTTGGGCGCGAATCCTTGAATTCGAGTGGCTGGCTCTTGCGGAGACGGAGGGATTTGAACCCCCGGTCGCTCTCGCGACTCTCGCTTTCAAGGCGAGTGCATTAGGCCGCTCTGCCACGTCTCCAGTGCGTCGATGGTAGCGGACGACCCGCTCAGCGGACGATGGAGAGCAGCGACCGGTCGACCCCGGCGACGGCGGCGGAGCCGGAAAGGCCGAGCGCGGAGTCGAAGTCGGCGAGGAGCACGCGCAAGGCGTGGCGGACGCCGTCGCGGCCGGCCAGGCCGAGGCCGTAGGCCCAGGGGCGGCCGTAGAGGACGGCCTTGGCGCCGAGGGCGAGCGCGATGAGGGCGTCGGAGCCGGTGCGGATGCCGGAGTCGAAGAGCACGTCGGCGCGGTCGCCGACGGTGGCGACGACCGCGGGGAGCGCGTCCAGGGCGGCGATGGCGCCGTCCACCTGGCGGCCGCCGTGGTTGCTGACGATCACCGCGTCGGCGCCCGCGTCCACCACTTGGCGGGCGTCGTCGGGGTGCAGCAGCCCCTTGACGGCGATCGGGAGGTCGGTCCATTCGCGCAGCTTGCCGAGGTCGGCGGGGCGAAGGGAGTGGTTGCCGAAGAGCCCGACCCAGGTGAGGATGGCCATGCGCAGCGCCTCCTCGCTCTCCTCGGGCGGGGTGCCGAGCTTAGCGCGGAAGACCGGGTCGGAGAGGTAGTTGGCGATGCCTTTGCCGAGCAGGAAGGGCAGGTGCGCGTGCTCGAGGTCGCGCGGGCGCCAGCCGAGCGCGGGGGTGTCGGCGGTGACGATCACGGCCTTGGCGCCCGCGGCCTCGGCGCGGGTGACGAAGGAGCGGGCGAGTTCGTCGTCGGCGGGCCAGTAGAGCTGGTACCACCAGTCGCCGGCGGCGGCGCCGACCTCCTCGATGGTGCAGGAGGAGGCGGTGGAGAGCACCATGCCGAGCCCGAGTTCCTTCGTCGCCTCGGCGACCAGCACCTCGCCGCGCTCGTGCAGCAACTCCAGGACGCCGACGGGGGCGGTGAGCACCGGGGCGGCCAGGCGGGTGCCGAGCACCTCGACGGAGAGGTCGCGGGCGCCGGGGGCGGTGGTGCCGCGCAGCATGCGGGGCAGGATCCGGTAGTGGTCGAAGGCGGACTCGTTCGCCGCGGCGGTGCGCTCGGCCGACGCGCTGCCCGCCACGTAGGCGTACGCCTCCGGCGGCAGCTCGCGCCGCGCCCGCTCCGCAAGCCCCGCCGCCGTCATCGGCAGCTCCGGGCGCAACCCGCCCATTCCGCCCAGGTAGATCTCGTTCTGGAAGTCGACGAAGCTGCTCACGCGGGGAACGCTAGTCCGTCGGCGGGGTTCGCGCAGCCCCCGCCGGGATCGGCGAGCGCGCCGCGAATGCCGGGGTGATCGCCGGTTCCGGCGCTCCGCGGGCAAGATGGAACCGTGCGCGCTGTGCGATTGAACGGATTCGGTGGCCCCGAGGTACTGACGTGGGGCGAGGCGCCCGACGTCACCCCGGCCCACGGTGAGGTGCTGGTTGAGGTGGCCGCGGCCGGGGTGAACCGGGCCGACCTGCTGCAACGGCAGGGCAACTATCCGCCGCCGCCGGGGGCGAGCGAGACGCTCGGGCTGGAGTGCTCGGGGGTGATCGCCGGACTCGGTGACGGCGTGACCGGCTGGTCGGTGGGCGACCGGGTCTGCGCGCTGCTCTCCGGCGGCGGCTACGCCGAGCGGGTCGCGGTGCCCGCGGGCCAGCTGCTCCCGGTGCCGGAGGGGCTGGATCTGGCCGCCGCGGCCGGGCTGCCCGAGGTCGCGGCCACGGTGTACTCGAACCTGGTGAGCACGGCGGGGCTGCGCGCGGGGCAGCTGCTGCTGGTGCACGGCGGCGGCGGCGGGATCGGCACGCACGCCATCCAGCTGGCGAAGCGGCTCGGGGCGCGGGTCGCGGTCACCGCGGGGTCGGCGGGAAAGCTCGCGCGCTGCACCGAGCTCGGTGCCGATATCGCGATCGACTACAAGAACCAGGACTTCGTCGAGGTGCTGCGCGAGCACGGCGGGGCCGACGTCATCCTGGACAATATGGGCGCGGCCTACCTGCCCCGCAATATCGAGGCGCTTGCCCCGCACGGCCACCTCGTGGTGATCGGCATGCAGGGTGGCGTCAGGGCCGAGCTGAATCTCGGTGCGCTGCTGCGCAAGTGGGGCACCATCCACGCGACCAACCTGCGCGGCAGGCCCGCGACCGGGCCGGGCGGCAAGGCCGAGGTGATCGCGGGGGTGCGGGAGCGAGTCTGGCCGCTCGTCGCGGACGGCTCGATCGTCCCGGTGATCCACGCCGAGGTGAGCGACCCGGCCGAGGCGCACCGGCTGCTCGACGGCGCGGACACCGTCGGCAAGGTGCTGCTCACGCTGCGCTGACTACTCCAGCGCGGAGAGCGCCCGGCCGAGCTGGTCGATCTCCCACCTCGTGGTGTACGGGGCGAGACCGACGGTCACCGCGCCGCCCTCGTCGTTCACCCCGAGCGCGTCGAGCAGCCTGCTGCCGCCGTGCATTCCGCTGACGGTGCCGATCCTGGCGTCGGCCAGCTTGGCGGCGACCTTCTCCGCCTGCATGCCGGCGACGGTGAAGCTCACCGTGGGAATGCGGGTGGAGGCGCGGCCGATCACGGTGAGCCCGGTGACCCGGTCGAGCACCTCCATCAGGTGCTCGAAGAGCTGGTCGTGGTAGTCCTGCAGCGAGGTGATGGAGAGCTCCAGCCGCTCGCGGCGGGAGCCGCGGGCGCGCTCGTCCAACCCGGCCAGGAAGTCGATGGAGGTGGTCAGCCCGGAGAGCAGCGCGTATTGGTGGCCGCCGACCTCGAGCCGCTCGGAGCCCTTGGCGTAGGGGTTGAGCGACATGGAGGGGATCCGGTCCAGGAAGGCCGGGTCGCGGAAGACCAGCGCGCCGACCTGCGGCCCGCCCCACGACGGCGCGCTCAGCGCGACCACGTCGGCGTTCAGCTCCTCGATATCGATGAGCGCGTAGGGCGCGGCGCCGAAGGCATCGGCGACCAGCAGCCCGCCCACCTCGTGCACCCGGTCGGCGGCGACCCGCACCGACGGCGCCGAGCCGACGATCGGCGAGGCGGCGGTGAGCGCGACCAGCCGCGCGGTCGGCCCGATCAGCTCCTCGAACTGCCAGGCGGGCATCTCGCAGGTCTCGATCTCCACCTCGGCCCAGCGCACGTGCGCGCCGTAGCGGTTGGCGATGCGCAGCCAGGGCGCGACATTCGCCTCGTCGTCGAGGCGGGAGAGCACGATGCCGGTGCCGAGCCCGAGCCGGGAGCTGAGCGATTCGGCCAGCCAGGCGAGCAGCGCCGCGCGGTCGGGGCCGAGCACGACGCCCGCCGGGTCGCCACCGACCAGATCGGCCACCGCGACCTTCGCCGCCTCCAGGATTCGAGCGCTGCGCGCGGCCGCCGGATGCCTGCCGGTGTGCGAGAAGGACGACGTTCGAAATCCGGTCGAGACCGCGCGCGAGACCGAGTCCGGCACCAGCATTCCGATCTGCGGATCGAGGTGAATCCAGCCGTCGCCCAGGGACGGAATGAGGCCCCGCACCCTCGCGACGTCGTAAGTCATGTCGGCCACTCTAAGGGCAGCGACCGAGGCTGTGTAACCACGTTGCCCCGCTTCCGTACCGCGGAGTAGGGCGACCTGGGAATCAGCACCCGAACAGGATAGAACGCCGGGCCGTAGCCGGAGGCGGGTACAGGTCAGGTGGTCACGGTGCCTGACACACGACATGATGGAGACCATGACGCCATCGGACGAGACCCCGAATTCCGTCGTCGTGATCGGTCCGGACGGCCGGCCGCTGAGCATTCCCGTTGAGGCCGGGGCGCCGGGTGCGGTTTCCGGCGCGCCGGAATCCGGCGAACCGGAGCAGCAGGACGAGCCGGGCGAATCGCTCGCGGACATGGTCGAGCAGCCCGCCAAGGTGATGCGGATCGGCACCATGATCAAGCAGTTGCTGGAGGAGGTGCGGGCCGCCCCGCTGGACGATGCCAGCCGCAATCGGCTCAAGGAGATCCACAAGTCCTCGGTGCGCGAGCTGGAGCAGGGGCTCGCCCCCGAGCTGCGGGACGAGCTGGAGCGGCTGACGCTGCCCTTCACCGACGACACCGTGCCCACCGACGCCGAGCTGCGGATCGCGCAGGCGCAGCTGGTCGGCTGGCTGGAGGGGCTCTTCCACGGCATCCAGACCGCGCTCTTCGCCCAGCAGATGGCGGCGCGGGCGCAGCTGGAGCAGATGCGCCAGGGGGCGCTGCCGCCCGGGCTCGCGGTCGCCGACCCGCGCGGCGGGCCGCACACCCAGGCCACCGGGGGTGCTGGACAGTATCTCTGAAAAACAGACCGATCAGCACCCGCGGGCAGCGGGCCCCGATGCACCCGGCGGCATCCCGGCCGAGGAGGCCACCGGGGTAGTGTCTGGCACCGTGCCCGCAGCTGCCGCTCGCCCCGACTCGGACCGGGAGAACACCGCCTCGACGGCGGACCACTCCGCACCAGCGGACGACGACACCGTCGCGCCGGCGGACAACGACACCGCTCTCGCGGAACCGGACCCCGCAGCCCAAGCCGCCGCCGGCGCGGAGAGCGACCTGCTCTCCGCGCCGCCGATGAAATCCGACTCCCAGACCTTCGCGCGCGCCTTCGGCGACTTCGCCACCGGCTTCTCGCAGCGCGAGCTCTGGCTCTCGCTGGGCTGGCAGGACATCAAGCAGCGCTACCGCCGCTCGGTGCTCGGCCCGTTCTGGATCACCATCGCCACCGGGCTGCAGGCCGCGGCCATGGGCATCCTCTACTCGATGCTGCTCGACCAGCCGCTGCGCGAGTTCCTGCCGTACGTGACGGTCGGGCTCATCGTCTGGAACGTGATCAACGCCAGCATCCTGGAGGGCGCCGACGTCTTCATCGCCAACGAGGGGCTGATCAAACAGCTGCCGTCGGCGCTGAGCGTGCACATCTACCGGCTGGTGTGGCGGCAGCTGCTCTTCTTCGCCCACAATATGGTGATCTACCTGGTGATGCTGGCTGCGTTCGGAGTCTGGGAGGACGTGAACTGGGCCAGCCTGCTCGCCATCCCGGCGATCCTGCTGCTCTTCCTGAACTCCATGTGGGTGTCGATCGTCTTCGGCATCTTCAGCACTCGCTACCGGGATATCGCGCCGATCCTCGGCAGCACCACGCTCATGCTCTTCGTGCTGACCCCGGTCATGTGGACCACCTCCACCCTGGAGAACCAGATGGGAGCGGGCAGCGAGCGGGCCCGGCTGGTGGAGCTGGTCCCCACCTTCCACTACCTGGAGATCGTGCGCGCACCGCTGCTCGGGGAGCCGCAGGCGCTCCGGCACTGGGTGATCGTCGGGGTGATCACGCTGGTCGGCTGGGTGGTGGCGATCCTGGCGATGAAGCAGTTCCGTTCGCGCGTCCCGTACTGGGTATAGGAGCCCGATGACCGACCGTGTGAGTATCGAGACCCACCAGGCGTGGGTCGAGTTCCCGATCTTCGACGCCAAGTCGCGGTCGCTGAAGAAGGCGTTCCTGGGCAAGGCGGGCGGCGCGATCGGGCGCAACCAGTCCGACGTCGTCGTGGTCGAGGCGCTGCGCGACATCACGCTGTCGCTCCGGGAGGGCGATCGGATCGGGCTGGTCGGGCACAACGGCGCGGGCAAGTCCACACTGCTGCGGCTGCTCTCCGGCATCTACGAGCCGTCCCGCGGCAGCGCGCGGATCCGCGGCCGGGTGGCCCCGGTCTTCGACCTCGGCGTCGGCATGGATCCGGAGATCTCCGGGTTCGAGAACATTGTCATCCGCGGCCTCTTCCTCGGCCAGACGCGCAAGCAGATGATGGCCAAGATCGACGAGATCGCGGACTTCACCGAGCTGGGCGAATACCTCTCGATGCCGCTGCGCACCTATTCCACCGGGATGCGGGTGCGGCTCGCCATGGGCGTGGTGACCTCCATCGACCCGGAGATCCTGCTGCTCGACGAGGGCATCGGCGCGGTGGACGCGGAATTCATGAAGAAGGCGCGCAAGCGGCTGCAGGAATTGGTGTCGCGTTCCGGGATTCTGGTGTTCGCCAGCCATTCCAATGAATTCCTCGCGCAGCTCTGCGATTCCGCGCTCTGGATCGATCACGGGCGCATCCGGCAGCACGGGGGTATCGAGGAAGTGGTGCGGGCGTACGAGGGGCCGGAGGCGGGGAATCACGTGGCGCAGGTGCTGCGTGAGCTGGCCGCCGACGGCGGCAGAGAACTGGAGCCGAACCAGGCATGAGCGAGTCAGGCCCGAAGGCGGGAGCGGAGCGTGGCCACGCAGGGCCCTCGCTCAGGCCGAATGCAAACAGCATGAGCGAGTCAGGCCCGAAGGCGGGAGCGGAGCGTGGCCACGCAGGGCCCTCGCTCAGGCCGAATGCAAACAGCATGAGCGAGTCAGGCCCGAAGGCGGGAGCGGAGCGTGGCCACGCAGGGCCCTCGCTCAGGCCGAATGGGAACAGCATGAGCGAGTCACCGGAAGGCGTCGGGGAGTTCGAGGAGTTCGTGCCGCCGGGCACGGGGGCGGATGCGCGGATCATCGCGGTCGTGGTCACGCACAAGCGGCGCGAGCTGCTCGCCGAGTCGCTGAAGGCGGTCGGCTCGCAGTCCCGGCCGGTCGACCACCTGATCGTGGTGGACAACGGCAACGAGGACGAGGTCGCCGAGCTGGTGGCGCAGCAGCCGCTGGAGGCGACCTACCTGGGGTCGCGGCACAACCTCGGCGGCGCAGGCGGCTTCGCGCTCGGCATCCTGCACGCGCTGACGCTCGGCGCGGACTGGGTCTGGCTGGCCGACGACGACGGCAGGCCGGAGGGGCCCGAGGTGCTCTCCACCCTGCTGTCCTGCGCGGGCAAGCACGGGCTCGCCGAGGTCTCGCCGGTGGTCTGCGACATCGACGACCCCGACCGGCTGGCCTTCCCGCTGCGCCGCGGCGTGGTCTGGCGGCGGCTGCGCTCGGAGCTCGGTGCCGACGACTTCCTGCCCGGCATCGCCTCGCTCTTCAACGGCGCGCTGGTCTCGGCCCAGGCGGTCGACCTGATCGGCGTGCCCGACCTGCGGCTCTTCGTACGCGGCGACGAGGTGGAGGTGCACCGCAGGCTGGTGCGCTCCGGGCTGCCCTTCGGCACCTGCCTGCAGACCGCGTATCTGCACCCGAACGGCGCGTCGGAGTTCAAGCCGATCCTGGGCGGGCGGATGCACACCCAGTACCCGGACGACCCGGTGAAGCGCTACTTCACCTATCGCAACCGCGGCTACCTCATGTCCCAGCCCGGCATGCGCAAGCTGCTGCCGCAGGAGTGGATCCGGTTCTCCTGGTTCTTCCTGGTGACCAGGCGCGATCCGGCGGGGTTGAAGGAGTGGTTCCGGCTGCGCTCGCTCGGGCGCAACGAACAGTTCGGCAAGCCGGATTAATTCGGTTGCGCCCGCCGGAGTGGACTGCCAAGGTGGGCGGCGACGAACTCGCGAGGAATGGAGGTGTGCGCTGTGACTACGGCCTTTGTCGCCGTGGCCGGGTACGGCCGCGCGCGCACCTCACTCATTTCTCGCTGAGTCCGGGTCGGGCTCGGCGCCCACTCGAAGGATTTTCCCTCATGGTCGATTACGACCTGTTGATTCCGTATGGCTGGAATACCACCTCGTACACCGTGCCGGACGGCGCTGTGCCCGGTCGGGTGATCCGGACCGATCGGGGCGAATGCGATGTCGCCACGCCCTCCGGGCTCGCCAGGGCCGCGCTGCCCAGGGCCGATTCCGGGTTCTGCACCGGTGACTGGGTGCTGCTCGAACCCGCCACCGGGTTGCTTCCGCTCGCCGTGACGGCGCTGCTGCCGCGGCGCGGGGCGATCAGCCGCTCGTCGGTGTCGGGGCGCTCCGCGGGGCAGGTGCTCGCAGCGAATGTGGACACCGTGCTGATCTGCGTGCCCGCGGACGGCGATGTGGATCTCGGGCGGATCGAGCGGTTGCTCGCGCTGGCCTGGAAGAGCGGGGCGCAGCCGGTGGTGGTGCTCACCAAAGTGGATGCGGCGGAATCGGTTCCGCTTGATGCCGTGCGCACGGTCGCGCCGGGGGCGGCGGTGCTCGCGGTGAGCGCGAGCAGCGGAGCCGGGCTCGAGGTGCTGACCGCGGTGCTGGACGGGACCGTTGTCCTGCTCGGGCCGTCGGGGGCGGGTAAGTCGACGCTGGCGAATGCGCTGCTCGGCGAGGAGGCGTTCGCGACCGGGGCGGTGCGGGCCGTCGATGGCAAGGGGCGGCACACCACCGTGCAGCGGGAGCTGCGGCCGCTGCCGCACGGCGGGACGCTGATCGATACGCCCGGGTTGCGCGGGATCGGGTTGTTCGATGCCGCCGATGGGCTGGAGAAGACCTTCAGCGATGTCGAGAGCCTCGCGGCCGCCTGCCGGTTCAACGACTGCGGGCACGAGAGTGAGCCGGGGTGCGCGGTGCGGGCGGCGCTGGAATCCGGTGCGCTGACCGAGCGCAGGCTGGCGAGCTACCGCAAGTTGCTGCGGGAGAACGCCTACATGGCGGCGCGGACCGACAAGCGGCTGGCTGCCGAGCGGGAGCGGGGGTGGCGGACGGTCAGCCGAGAGCAGCGGCGGATGTATCGGCAGCGAGGCTCCGGAAAGTGAGACTCCGTTCGCCGTTGTAGGGTCGGCTCGCACATTCGGTCTATCAGGAGGCTCATATGGCTCAGCCCGGGGGGTACCCACCATCCGGTTCCGTTCCGCCACCGTTCGGTTCGCCGGGGCAGGGGGTGGGGTCAGGTCCCGTGCAGCAGGGGTGGGCTCCCGCCGGGCAGCAGAGTTCGCCCGGAACTTCGCAGGCCGGTTGGGCTCCGGCAGGGCAGCAGAGCTCGCCGGGCTATCCGCAGCAGGGCGGGAATGTCGGTGGGCAGCAGAGCTCGCCGGGGATTCCGCAGCAGGGCGGTTACGCCGCCGGGCAGCAGAGTTCTCCCGGTGTTCCGCAGGTCGGGTGGGCCCCTGCCGGGCAGCAGAGCTCGCCGGGCTATGCGCAGCAGGGTGGATACGCGGGTGGGCAGCAGGGCGCTCCCGTGGCGGGGCAGCAGAGCGGGGCGGGGTATGCCCAGCCGGGCGGGTACCCCGGCGGGCAGCAGGGCGGGGCCGGCTATGCCCAGCCGGGCGGGTACCCCGGCGGGCAGCAGGGCGGGGCCGGCTATGCCCAGCCGGGCGGGTACCCCGGCGGGCAGCAGGGCGTGCCGGGGTACCCGGGGGCGCAGCAGGGCGGGTTCCCCGGTGGGCAACCGGGATACCCTGCTACGCAGGCACTTCCGCAGCAATCACTCCCGCAACCGGACCCACCGGGACTGACGGTCGACGCCTCGTACTCCCCCTTCGCTTTCCTCCTCGCCATCACCAAACCCAAGATCCAGATCAACGGGCAGCAGGTGCCGGTCACCAGGTGGGGCCCGAACCACATCCCGGTCGGCCCCGGCCAGCACCACGTGCGGGTGAGCACGCCGTGGCTCTTCGACATGGGCCCGGCGACGGCAACCGTCCCGGTGCAGCCGGGCCAGGGCACCCGGGTGTACTACAAGGCCCCGGTGGTGATCCTGCTGAACGGCGCGATCGGCCCGGTGCCGCAGAAGGCCCCCGGCATGCTCTTCCTCTACATCACGTGGGGCTTCGTCGCCCTCGTCTTCCTGCTCAACCTGATCGTTCTGGTCGGAGTCGCGAGCACCTGAGCTCGCGACCAGGGCGTCCGCCGCGAGCGGGCGCCCTCTCTCCGCACCCCCTATGCAACTGATTGCATAACCGCGCTACCCTGGTCCAGGCACATCCCGCCCACGACAGGAGCAGTCGATGACGGATCAGGCTTCCAGGCCCCTCGCGAACAGGACGGTCATCATGTCCGGCGGCAGCCGCGGCATCGGGCTGGAGATCGCGAAGCGGGCCGCCGCCGACGGCGCGAACATCACCCTCATCGCCAAGACCGACAAGCCGCACCCCAAGCTGCCCGGCACCATCCACACCGCCGCCGCCGAACTGGAGGAGGCCGGCGGCACGGTGCTTCCGTTCGTCGGCGACGTGCGCGCGGACGAGCAGGTGGCCGAGGCGGTGCGGCAGACCGTCGAGCGCTTCGGCGGCATCGACATCGTGGTCAACAATGCCTCCGCCATCGACCTCTCGCCCACCGAGGCGATCTCGATGAAGAAGTACGACCTCATGCAGGACATCAACTGCCGCGGCAGCTTCCTGCTCTCCAAGCTGAGCATCGCCGCGCTGCGCGAGTCCGCGGCGGCGGGGCGCAACCCGCACATCCTGACGCTCTCGCCCCCGCTGAACCTGGACCCGAAGTGGGCGGGCGGCTCGCTCGGCTACACCATCGCCAAGTACGGCATGTCGCTCACCACGCTCGGGCTGGCCGAGGAGCTGAAGGACGCGGGCATCGCGGTGAACTCGCTGTGGCCGCGCACCACCATCGCCACCGCGGCGGTGCGGAACCTGCTCGGCGGCGAGGAGATGGTCGCCACCTCGCGCACCCCGGACATCTACGCCGACGCCGCCTACCTGGTGCTCACCTCGCCGGCCAAGGAGACCACCGGCAATTTCTTCCTCGACGACGAGGTGCTCGCCGCGCACGGCATCACCGACCTGGAGAAGTACCGGGTGGTGCCGGGCGACGGCCCGCTCACCACGGACCTCTTCCTCTGAATCAGAGGTGCGTTTTGGCCTCGTCGTACCCGCCCGCGCGGGCTTCGGAATCGGGGCCGTAGACGAGGTGCAGCACACCGGAGCCGAAGGCGGTGGAGGAGAGCAGGCGCAGCGGCTGTGTGCTCTCCTCCGCGCCGAAGAGCCGCTGCCCCCTGCGCACCGCGATCGGGTGCACCAGCAGGTGCAGCTCGTCGACGAGCCCGGCGTCGAGCAGCTGCCGCACCACCGAGGGCGAGCCACTGATGGCGATATCGCCGCCCGGCTCGGCCTTGAGCGCGCGGGCGCCAGCCACCAGGTCACCGCGCAGTTGCTCGGAGTTGCGCCAGGTGAAGCCGAGTTCGCTGCTCGAGACGACCACCTTGCGCATATCGCCGAGGATCTTGGCGAAGACCGCGTCCTCGCCGCCCTCCGCCTCCCGGTCCGGCCAGGCGCCGGCGAAGCTGTCGTAGGTGACGCGGCCGAGCAGCAGGGTGTCGGCGGTCTCCAGCTGCTTGCCGACGGCGGCGCCCATGGCGTCGTCGAAGTAGGGGAAGTGCCAGTCCTGCGGGTCCTCGACGACGCCGTCCAGGGAGATGAAGAAACTCGCGGTGACCTTGCGCATGGGGTGCTCCTCGGCAATCCGGTGTGGTTACCGGATCAGACGGAGCACCCCGGCGGAAATCATCGACGGATGCCGTAGAGCCTTTCCCAGTTCTCCCGGCTGGTGAGCTCCGGCGCCGCGGCCCGGTACTGCTCCTGCAGCGCGGGCAGCTCGCGGCGCAGCCTGCGCAGCACCCTGAGCGTGCGGATCAGCAGCGCGCGGGCACGGGCCTTGTCCCGCTGCCGGATTCGCACCCCGGACTGCGAGGCATCGGTCACCACCACGTGGTCGAAGAGCGAGACGTGCCACCAGTAGGCGTCCTCGCGGGTAATGCCGACCAGGCCGGGGCGGGTGCGCCCGGTCCACTGCCCGATGGCCCGCTTGATCAGCACGAGCAGCGCCCGGCTCGGCTCGCCGGAGGCGCGCTGCACGGCGATCTGCGCCGCGGGCACCGGCGGGGTCGCGGCCGGGTGCTTGATCGTCTCCGGGTAGTCGGCGCGCTGGCCGCGGGCCTGGGCGAGCGCCTCGATTCCGCCGTCCCGCAGGATCGTCGGGCCGCGCAGGAAGTCCTCGATGCCCTGCAGCGTGGTGTGCACCAGGCCGTACTGCATGGCCACCAACTGCTCGGCGATATTGCGGAAGAGCTGGCGGCCGATCTTCCTGCCGTCCAGGTCGGTGTGCAGCGCGCCGACGATGAGCGAGTTGCGGGTGCTGAAGTAGCGCGCCCAGTCGTCGTAGTCCTTCCAGTAGAAGTCGGCGTGCCAGACGGCGGCGTTCGGCAGGGTCACGGTGACGAAACCGTGCTCCCGCGCGCGCACGCCGTACTCGACGTCGTCCCACTGGAAGAAGATCGGCAGCGGCAGCCCGATCTTCGCGACCACCTCGGCCGGGATCAAACAGGTCCACCAGGCGTTGTACCCGGCGTCGACCCGGCGCTCCTGGTTCTTCTTCAGCATGCTGGTGTTGCGCAGCGCCTTGGCGACCTTCTGGCCGTGCATGAGCCGGTCCAGGTGCACCTCCTCGGCCCCGACGTTCAGGTAGTCCGGGTTGAGCAGGAAGAGCATCTGCGCGCCGACCAGCGTCGGCTCCACCGTGAGGTTGGCGAAGGCATTGAGCCGCAGCACCGTCTCCGGCTCGCAGAGGATGTCGTCGTCCATCAGGATGACGTCGGCGTGCTCGTTCACCGCCGAGACCTCGTAGAGCCCGCGGGTGAAGCCGCCCGCGCCGCCCAGGTTGGGCTGGCGGATGTAGCGCAGCTTCTCGCCGAGCACCGGCCGCACCTCGCGGTACCGCGGCCGCTCCTCGACCAGGTCGGTGCCCTGGTCCACCACGTACACCGCGTCGATGGCGGCGAGCACCGCCGGGTCGGAGGCGAGCGCGGCGACCGTCTCGGCGCAGTCGGCGGCGCGGTTGAAGGTGCAGATGGCGATGGCGACCGGGCGCATCCGCTCCGGGGCGGCGGCCGACCAGGTGAGCTCGGTGATGCCGAGCGCGCCGCCGACCGCGTCCGCCTCGACCCAGAGCGCGCCGCCGTCGACGTACTGATCCAGCTTGGCGCCGAGGCTGACCGGGCCGCTCGCGGAGACCTCGATGGAGTCGACGATCCGGCGGTGCCCGGCGATGTCCGAGGCCACCAGCCGCAGCCTGGCGGCGGCGGCGACGTCGAGCACCAGCGTGACCTGTACCTCGGTCACGGTGGTCCAGCGCTGCCAGTAGGCCGCCGCGAACCGGCCGAAGTAGGTATTGGTGTGCACCGTCGCGCCCTTGTCCAGGCGCAGCGTGAGCCGACCGCGCTGGGCGCGGCCCCTGGTGACGACGGCGTAGAGCTCGTCGTTGATCTTCGCCGACGGCCCGGTGAAGATTCCCCGCTGCAGCACCAGGCGGTCCGGAGCCCGGTGATCGGAGCGCAGCGCGGTGGGCGCCGCCTCGGCGACAGCTCGGTCGTTCGTTTCGGTAACGGCCTGCGTAGCCGACTGATCCATGAAGTCCTCGAAATTCAGTGTCGTGCCGACGGGACTAGCTGTGCCATCTCCACCCTCGTCCCTGGATACCTTCGCGGCGGGCCCGAGGATATCAACGCGGCGAACCGGGCGCTTGCTCAGCACGGTCGCCGAGCGCGTCGTCGATCTCGTGCTCCACCTCGGCCCGCGCGCCGGTGAAGACGAAGGTGTCGTAGGCCCAGTAGCGGAAGAGCACCGCGACGATCTGGCCGATCAGGGTGCCGGAGATATTGTCCGCGAGGGGCGAGGAGAGATCCAGCACATAGCGGGAGAAGGCGAGGCAGCCGAGCTGCAGCCCGATCGCGATCACATTGAAGAACGCGTAGAGCAGGTACTCCCGTGCGGCGCTGCCGCCCTGCTTGTGCGCGAACGTCCACCACTTGTTGCCGAAGTAGGTGACCACCGTCGCCACCCCGATCGCGATGATCTTGGCGGGCAGCGGCGCGTGGTACAGCACGCCCTCGCCGCCCCAGAACACCAGCAGGTTGTACGTTCCGGCGTCCACTCCGAAGCCGATCAGCCCGACCACCAGGAAGGCGCCGCCCCGCCGCAGCGCGGTCAGCAGGCGGCGGCTCAGGGGTGCGGGAGCGGTTTCGGCGGACTCGCGGGACGACACGCTCGCCGACGGTACACCGGGCACGCGGGGGCCGCGTCCGGCCTGTACCCTCCCCGTGTTCCCTGTTCGACCCCACCGAGATCGAGGATTGACCCGGGTGGACTCCTCCGAGCTTCGCATTGCCGCCGTGGTCCCGTGCCACAACGAAGAGGCTTCGGTCGCCAAGGTCGTCGCCGACCTGCAGGCCGCCGTGCCCGGGATCGTGGTCTACGTCTACGACAACCTGAGTACCGACGCGACATCGGAGCGCGCGCGGGAAGCGGGCGCGATCGTGCGCCGGGAGAACGTCAAGGGCAAGGGCAATGTGGTGCGCCGCGCCTTCGCCGATATCGAGGCCGACGTCTACCTCATGATCGACGGCGACGACACCTACGAGGCGTCGGCCGCGCCGCTCATGATCAAGACACTGCTGGACGGGCCCTACGACCACGTGCTCGGGGTGCGCCGCCAGGACGAGTCCGGCAATGCGTACCGGGCCGGGCACGAGACCGGCAACAAGGTGCTCAACGGCGTGGTCGGCAAGGTGTTCGGGGAGAACGTCGAGGACATGCTGAGCGGGTTCCGGGTGTTCTCCCGGCGCTTCGTGAAGAGCTTCCCGGCGGTCTCCCGCGAGTTCGAGATCGAGACCGAGCTGACGGTGCACTCGCTGCACCTCCGGGTGCCGCGGACCGCGGTGCCGGTCGGGTTCCGCGACCGCCCGGCGGGCAGCGAGTCCAAGCTGCGCACGTACCACGACGGGTTCAAGATCCTGAAGCTGATCGCCGGGCTGGCGCGGCACGAGCGGCCGGTCGCCTTCTACGGGCTCTTCGGCACCCTGGCCTGGGCGATCGCGCTCGTGCTCAGCATTCCGATCGCGATCACCTACTACGACATCGGCCAGGTGCCGCGCTTCCCCACCCTCTTCCTCGCCTTCACCCTGCTGCTGCTCGGCAGCCTGGCCTGGACCGCCGGGCTCATCCTGGACGGCATCCGGCGCTCCCGCCACGAGGCGGCGCGCCTCGTCTACCTGCGCTACAGCGCCGTCACCGACGACGGACCCCGGCGGTGACGGCGTCGGCCACCGGCACCTCCGCGGCGCCATCCGGCGACGAGCCGGACCCGGCGGAAGGCGTCGGCGCAGCGCCGACGTCCGCCGTGGACCAACCAGTCGAGCGGCCGCGGGCCGGGCGAGATACGGCCGTGCGGACCCGCACGGGCGTCGCGAGCCGGTTCGTCCGGAAACTGGGCCCTGCGACCACGGCGTTCCTGATCCTCGCCGGACTGTTCGGCGCGGTCTTCGCCGTCATAACCCCACCCTTCTGGGGCCACGACGAGATCACCCAGTTCGGCCGCGCGTACCAGGTGGCGCACGGCGGCTTCCTCCCCCAGGAGATCGAGGACACCAGGGGCGTCGCCTACGGCGGCGACGTCCCGAAGAGCATCACCGACCTCATGGGCTACGCCCTCACCGACTACACCACCAACGGCGACGAGCAGAACCCCATGGCCGCCGACCCGTCGGCCTACGACCGGTACAAGAATGCCCCGGTCTCGGCGGAGCTGGACCAGGTCTGGTTCACCAACACCGCCGCCTACTCCCCCGTCCCCTACATCCCGAGCGCCATCGGCCTGCGCGCGGCCGAAGCGCTCGACCTGAACGTCGGCACAACCACCCTGGTGACCAGGCTCGCCGGCTTGGCCGCCTACCTGGCGATCACCGGCTTCGCCCTGTGGTCCCTGCGCGCCCACCGCATCCAGTGGCTCGCCTTCGCCGTCGCGGTGCTGCCGATCGCGGTCTTCCAGGCGGGCACCGTCACCGCCGACACCCTGACCAACGCCCTCGCCTTCCTGATCTCCGCGCTCATGGTGAAGGCGCTCTTCCTCGGCGACGGCCTGCGCCGCGCCGAGACCGCCGCCCTGCTCACCGCCACGCTCACGCTCCCGCTGAGCAAGCCCGCGTACATCCTGCTCGCCCTGCTGGTCGTGGTGATCCCCGGCGAGCGCCTCGGCTTCCGCGGCGTCTGGCGCTACACGCACTGGGTCTTCGCGGCGGTCGGCGGCCTGCTCTTCGCGGCCTGGATGAGGGTGGCCGCGCCGACCGGCGACGGCATGAGCCTCATGCGCCCCGAGCACCAGTGGGGCACCGTCCGCCCGGACGACCAGCTGCGCGGCATCCTCACCGACCCGATCGGCTTCGTCGAGGTCTTCGGTGAGAGCATTTCGCGCCGGGACCAGCGCTGGTTCACCCAGTTCTTCGGCGAGCTCGGCTTCGCCTACATCGACGTGCCCGCGCTCGCCGTGCTCGCCTGCCTGGTCGCCTTCGTGCTCGGCATCGGGATCGGCGACCGGCTGCGCCCGGACGCGGCGACCTTCCGCCGCACCCTGATCGTGGCGCTGGTGCTGCTCGCCAATGTGGCCATGATCTACGTGACGCTCTACATGTCCTTCACGCCGGTGGACTACTTCATCATCGACGGCGTGCAGGGCAGGTACTTCGTGCCGCTGGCGGTGCTCACCTTCGCGGTGCTGCTGCGCTGGCTGCCCTGGCGGCTGGCGCGGCCGGACGGCGCGGCGCCGGGCCGGGGCGCGGTGCTGACCATCGTCGGCGCCACCGCGGTCGCGCTGATCGCGGCCGCGGTGAAATACCACGTGCTGGTCTGGGGCTGAGCTACAGCGGAAGCACTCGCTCGCCCGCCTTCCGGTAGACGGCCTCGGTGTGCTCCTTGTACGGCCGCCACCAGGCCTCGTTCTCCCGGTACCAGCGCACGGTCGCGGCCAGCCCCTCGCCGAAATTCGCGTACCGCGGGGTCCAGCCGAGTTCGGTGCGGAGCCTGGTCGCGTCGATGGCGTAGCGCTGGTCGTGGCCGGGGCGGTCGGTGACGTGGTCGAAATCGTCGGGATCGCGGCCGAATTCCGCGAGCAGCATTCGGATGACGGTCAGATTGTCGGTTTCACCGTCGGCGCCGATCAGATACGTCCGGCCCGCTTCGCCGCGTTCCAGGACGGCCCAGACCGCGCGGTTATGGTCGTCGACGTGAATCCAATCCCGGATCTGGTGCCCGGCGCCGTACAAACGCGGCCGCTGCCCGTCGATGAGATTCGTGATCTGCCGCGGGATGAACTTCTCCACGTGCTGATAGGGGCCGTAGTTGTTGCTGCAGTTCGACAGCGTCGCACGCACGCCGAAAGAACGCGCCCAGGCCCGGACGAGCAGGTCGCTGGATGCCTTGGTCGCGGAGTACGGACTCGACGGGTTGTACGGCGTCAGCTCGGAGAACGGCGGATCGTCCGAGTTCAGGTCGCCGAACACCTCGTCGGTGGAGACGTGGTGGAAGCGCACGCCGTGCCTGCGCACCGCCTGCAGCAGCGCGAAGGTTCCCACGATGTTCGTCTGCACGAACGGCCACGGGTCGGCCAGTGAATTGTCGTTGTGCGATTCCGCGGCGAAGTGCACCACCGCGTCCGTTTCCGCGGTCAGCTCGTCGACGAGCGCGGTATCGGCGATATCACCCTTCACGAATTCGATTCGGTCGGCGACGGAATCCAGCGATTCCCGATTTCCCGCGTAGGTGAGCGCGTCGAGCACCGTTACCCGGACATCGGGGCGATCGGCCACGGTCTGCCGGACGAAGTTCGCACCGATGAACCCGGCTCCGCCGGTGACGAGCAAGCGCATTCCGCGACTCTACCGCCGGGGCGGAGACGTCCGGGAGTCCCAGCCACCGACGAACAGTCCGATTTGCCCACCCCTCGATTCTCCCGAAACAGTGATGTGCATCACAATCCGACCGGAAAGGACGATGTCGGGCGGTTTTAATCACACAAAAACACCTGATCAGAACCTTGATTTCGATAACCCCACCAACCGCCAGGTCTGCTCGGTGAACGTAATTTGAACACCCGGTCACAGCCCATTCATCACTCGTTAGCTGACCTGGATTTCGATCATCGGGTCCCCCCTCCGACCGCTCGATGAGGTTCACAACACATGTTCATCAAGAAATTCGCCGCGACGTCGGCTCTGCTGATCGCCGCGCTCGGCGTCACCGCGGGCACCGTGAACGCGGCGCCGGCGGAAGCCCCGGCCGACGCGGTGAACTTCACCGCGCACGCCACCGAGACCGCCACCTTCATCTCCACCGACTCCGGCAAGCTGGTCGCCGAGGACGGCGTCTTCAAGGTCGTCGCCGCCGATGGCACCGTGCTGGCGGGCACCCCGCTGAGCTTCCGGCTCGACGAGTTCGAGTTCCCGATCGCGGCCGAGATCTCCGGCAACGACGCGACCCTCACCCCGCAGCTCGACCTGGAGAAGGCGGTCTACAAGCCGGTCGCGCTGCCCTACGAGGACAAGGCGCCCTGGAAGAACGAGTACGACCGTGAACTCGCGGCGTTCAACCGGCTGAAGGACACCATCTCCGTCGGCGCCACCGTCGGCACCCTGATCGGCGGGCTGTCCGGCGGCGCGCTCGGCTGCGTGCTCGGCGGCATCGCAGGCGCCACCGTCGCCTCCGCGACCATCGTCGGCCTCTTCGGCCCCTTCATCCCGGCCGCCGCCATCGGCTGCCTCGGCGGCATCCTCGCCGTCGGCGCGCTCGGCACCCTGGCCGGCCAGATCCTGGTCACCGCCCCGGTGGCGATCGGTGCGGCCATCCAGTACTGGAGCACCCTGAACCAGCCGTTCGTGCCCCCGGCCAAGTAATCCGGCACCGCGGAACCCCGCCCCGGACATCGCGTTCCGGGGCGGGGTTCCGTCGTTTCCGGGTGAACCTTGCCCCGCACCGGGTGCGGGGCAAGGTTCAGAACTCGTCCGGCCGATCGACGTCAGGCCGTCCGAGCTCGCTCCTGGTGCTCGACCCGGTCCCGCACGAAGCGGGCGACCCGGCCGAGCGCGGCCCTGCCCTCGGGCAGGCTGGGGAAAATGCTCATGAAGGCGTGCACCTGGCCGCGCCACAGCTCCAGGCTGTGCGGCACGCCCGCGGCGGCCAGCCTGGCCGCCATCAGCTCGCTGTCGTAGCGCAGCACCTCGTCCTCCGCGGCGACCAGCAGCACCGGCGGGAGATCCGCCAGGTTGCCGTTGACCGGCGAGAGGATCGGGTCGAGCACGCCCTCGATCTCGGCGCCCAGCCGCACCACCGCGGCCAGCGCGGAGAGCGGGATGTAGGCGTCCCTGGAGACATTGACGTAGCCGCGCTTGGCCACGTGGTCCAAGTCGAGCAGCGGGCTGAGCCCGATCAGCCCGGCCGGCGCGGGCAACCCCTCTTCCAGCGCCTTCAGCGTGGTGGCGAAGGTCAGGTAGCCGCCTGCCGAATCACCGGCGATCACCACCCGCGACGGGTCGGCGCCGTGGGCGAGCAGCCAGCGGTAGGCGGTCAGGCAGTCGTCCACCGACCGCACGATCGAGGTGCCGGGCAACTGCCGGTAGTCGACATTCACCACCGGGAGCCCGGTGCGCCTGGCCAGGCTGGCGGCGATCGGCCGGTGCGTGCGCAGCCCGCACACCGCGAAGCCGCCGCCGTGCAGATAGAGCACCGCGCCGTGGCGCAGCGCGCGGGAGCCGCCCGCCGGGCGCAGGATCTCCAGCGAGAAGCCGCGCAGCCGCACCTGCTCGCGCTCCACCCCGCGCGGCTCGCGGCGCAGCCGGGAGAGGCCGTCCACCGCGGCCGCGGCGACCGGGATGGTGTGCCGGTTGATCGGCAGCTGCCGCAGCACCGGGCGGACCACGCCGGAGCAGGTGGCGAGCAGCAGGCGGGCGGCCGGGCTCGGGCCGTGCGGGTTCATCACCCGGCCCGTGAGAGCGTCATCGATCGCGGTCATGGCGGTACCTACCTCACCCACGGGCGGGACATCCTCGCTGACGTCCCACTCCAGAAGATCACGACAAGTGTGATCCGTGCAACAACCATGCCCCGGCCGACCTGTTCGGCAAACCCGTCGTGACCATTTCGCGGTCGGGCTGGAACCTCCCCGTCTCCGGCACCCCGGCGAGCTGGCAGACTCTCGTGCCATGCGCGGAATCATCCTGGCGGGCGGCACCGGCTCACGCCTGCACCCGATCACGCGCGGGGTGAGCAAGCAGCTCGTCCCGGTCTACGACAAGCCGATGATCTACTACCCGCTCTCCACCCTGATGCTGGCCGGGATCACCGACATCCTGGTGATCACCACGCCGGAGGAGGCCGCTGCCTTCCGCAGGCTGCTCGGCGACGGCAGCGCCTTCGGGATCGCCATCGACTACGTGGTTCAGCCCGAACCCGACGGCTTGGCCAGGGCTTTCGTCCTCGGCGCCGACCACATCGGCTCCGAGTGCGCGGCGCTCGTGCTCGGCGACAACATCTTCCACGGCCCCGGGCTCGGCACCAGCCTGAACCGCTTCCACGGGCTGGACGGCGGCGCCGTCTTCGCCTACTGGGTCTCCGACCCGACCGCCTACGGCGTGGTGGAGTTCACCGAGGGCAGGGCGGTCTCGATCGAGGAGAAGCCGAAGGCGCCGCGCTCCAACTACGCCATCCCCGGCCTCTACTTCTACGACAACGACGTGGTGGAGATCGCCCGCTCGCTGCGGCCGTCCGCGCGCGGCGAGTACGAGATCTCCGATATCAACCGCGCCTACCTGGAGCAGGACCGGCTGCGGGTGGATGTGCTCGCCCGCGGCACCGCCTGGCTGGACACCGGCACCTTCGATTCGCTGCTGGACGCGGCGAACTACGTGCGCACCATCGAGGAGCGGCAGGGCCTCAAGATCGGCGTGCCGGAGGAGGTGGCGTGGCGGATGGGGTATATCGATGACGACCGGCTGCGCGCCGCGGCCGAGGGGCTGGTCAAGTCGGGGTACGGCGGCTACCTGCTCGACCTGCTCGAGCGCGGACGGGACTGGTGAGCATGGAGATCAGGGAGCTGGAGGTCCCCGGCGCCTGGGTGCTGACACCTCGGCAGTTCCGCGATGAGCGCGGCGTCTTCCTCGAGCAGTTCAAGGCCTCGGAGTTCGAGAAGGCGACCGGGCGGCCACTGGATCTGAAGCAGGTGAACTGCTCGGTCTCCGCGGCCGGGGTGCTGCGCGGCATCCACTACACCGAGGACCCGCCGGGCCAGGCCAAGTACGTCACCTGCGTGCGCGGCGCCTTCCTCGACGTGGTGGTCGACCTGCGCCCCGGCTCACCGAGCTACGGGCGGTGGGACAGCGTGCTGCTCGACGACGTGGACCGGCGCTCGGTCTTCCTCTCCGAGGGGCTCGGCCACGCCATCCTCTCGCTCGAGGACGAATCGACGGTGACCTACCTCTGCTCGCTGGAGTACAGCCCGGAGTTCGACCACGAGATCGACGCGCTCGACCCCGCGCTCGGCATCGACTGGCCGGGCGTCGGCCGGGACGGGCAGCCGCTCACCCTGGTGCGCTCGCCCAAGGACGAGGCGGCGCCGCCCTTCACACCCCGCTGACCGGGCGCCACCCCTCGCGGCGCCCGGTCGGGTAGGCGGGGGTTCAGCCCGCGGGCTCCAGGGCGGGCTCGACCGGCCGCCCGCGCCGCCGCACCAGCGCGGCCAGCGAGATCACCGCGCCGACCGCCGTGACCGCGGCGGCGAACTCCAGCCCGGGCCGGTAGGCGTCGAGCATGGCGGCGGGGGTGTGGTCGTGCGCCCCGCCTGCGATGAGCGCGGTCGTCACGGCGAGCACGATGGCCGCGCCGACCTGCATGGAGGTCTGCAGCACGCCGGCCGCGAGCCCCTGCTCGTCGTCGTCGATCCCGGCGGTGGCCTGAATATTGATGGCCGGGAAGCCGATCCAGCCGACGCCGATGAGCAGCACGGCGGGCAGCAGCACGGTGAGGTACGACGGGGCCGTGTCGATGCGAAGGAAGAGCAGGTAGCCGATGGTCATCACGGTGAGCGTCACCGCGATCACCGGCGCGGTGCCGACCCGGTCGACCAGCCGGTCGGAGAAGACCGCCGAGAGCGTCACCATGATCCCGACCGGGAGCAGCGCCAGCGCCAGCGTGAGCGGCGACCAGCCCAGCCCGTCCTGCAGGTACAGCGTGACGATGAACTGCCAGCTGAAGTACGAGCCTGCGAGCGCGATCACGGCCAGGCTGGCCCGGACCAGGGTGCGCTTGCGCAGGATGCCGAGCCGCACCAGCGGGTGCCGCACCCGCCGCTCGACCGCGACGAAGGCCGCGAAGAGCACCGCCACCGTGACGAACGAGCCGAGCGTGCGCGCGGTCGCCCACCCCACCTCGGGCGCGGTGACCACGGTGTAGACCAGCAGCAGCATGGCCGCGGTGGAGAAGAGCGCGCCGAGCAGGTCGTGCCCGCCCTCGTCGGCCGGGCGATCCTTCGGCACCAGCACCAGGGCGGCGGCGAGCGCGGCCAGCGCCACCGGGACCGGGAGCAGGAAGGTCCAGCGCCAGCCGATGCCGGTCATCAGCCCGCCGAAGAGCAGGCCGCAGGAGTAGCCGCCCGCGCCGAAGACGGTGTAGATGGAGAGCGCCCGGTTACGCGCGGGCCCCTCCGGGAAGTTCGTGGTGATGATCGAGAGCCCGGTCGGCGCGGTGAAGGCCGCCGCCAGCCCCTTCACGAACCGGGTCAGGATGAGCAGCGGACCCGAGCTCACCAGCCCGCCCGTCAGCGAGGCCACCGCGAACACCGCGAGCGCGATCAGGAAGACCCGGCGCCTGCCGAGCAGGTCGGCGGTGCGGCCGCCGAGCAGCAGCAACCCGCCGTAGCCGAGCACGTAGCCACTGACCAGCCACTGCAGCGTGGCCGTCGAGAGATCGAGCTCGGCGCCGATCGATGGCAGGGCGACGCCGATCATGGAGACGTCGAGACCGTCGAGGAACAGCACGATGCAGAGGGTGATCAGCATGGCCCAGAGCCGTGCCGGCCATCGGGCCGGATCGGTCGCCGCGGAGACGGCGCGCTGCGTTGCCGGGGAAGTCATGAGCCGGAACATTACATGCACATGCATTAGATTCCAACACATTAAATGTCGTTGCATGAGGTTGCCGTGGACACTAGAATGCGGTCATGTCCAACCTGCTCGGTGAGTGGCGGCGGCTTCTCGACCGCCACGCGGCGGTGAGCTGCGCGCTGGAGAAGGCGCTGCAGCCGCACGGGATCGGGCTCAGCGAGTTCGAGACGCTGGATCGGCTGGTCGACGCGGCCTGCGGCGACTACCGGATGAGCGAGCTCGCCGAGGACAGCCACCTGAGCCAGAGCGCGCTCTCCCGCACCGTCGCCCGGCTGGAGCGCGACGGCCTGGTCTCGCGCAGCATGTGCGCCGACGATCGCAGGGCCGTCACGGTCTGCCTCACCGAGAAGGGCCGCGCAGTGTACGACGCGGCCAAGCCCGCGCACCGCGCCGTCCTCGCGGAAATGCTGGTCTAGCAGCGGGTTTCACAGCGCGTTGCGCGCGTCCTCGATGCCGCGGCGGGCGTCGACCGCCACCGACTCGATCCCGGCGAAGGCGGCGCGGTACCGGGCGACCTCCTGCTCCTTGTCCACGAAGAGCGGGCCGGTGAAGGCCTCCACGTAGACCACCGGCGGCTCCGGGTAGGCGGCGGTGGCGCCGGGGTCGAACTCCAGCACCACGAAGCGGCCGGACTCCATGCCCGGGTGGTAGCCGGAATCGGCGGGGACCACGCGGATTCGGATATTCGGCAGGTCGGCCAGTTCGCGCAGCCGGTCCAGCTGCGCGCCCGCCACCTCGCTGCCGCCGAGCCTGCGCCACAGCATGGGCTCGGCGATCAGCACATCCAGCCGCAGCGGCGCCGCCGAGCGGGTGAGCTGCTCCTGCCGCACCGCGCGCAGCCGCAGCCTGCGCTCGGCCTGCTCGGCGGTGAGCCCGGGGCGGGCGCCCGCGAGCAACGCGCGGGTGTACGCCTCGGTCTGCAGCAGCCCGGGAACGGTGTCCACCTCGTAGCTGCGCAGCGCCGACGCCGCCTCCTCCAGGCCGAGGAAGACCTCGAAACCCTCCGGGATGGCGTCGCTGTACCCGGCCCACCAGCCGCGCGCCTTGGTCTGCCGCGCCAGCACGGTGAGCGGCTCGACCAGCTCGTCCGGCGCCGCGTAGACCTTGCACATGGCCTCCACGTCCAGCCCGCGCAGCGAGGTCTGGCCGGTCTCGATCCGCCAGATCTTCGCCTCCGACCACTCCAGGTGGCGAGCGGCCGCCCTGGTCGTCATCCCCGCGCGATTGCGCAGGTCACGCAGTTGGCGGCCGAGCTGGCGGCGCGGCAGCGTCGAGCCGGTCACTCCCCCCGGTTCGCCTGCTCCGGCGGTCACCCGGCGTGCGTTCATCGTCACGTCCCCCCTGTGTACACAACTGCCCGCCGCAGCCGCGGGTGGCCGGCCACACCCCTCTGGCCGACGACCGCGCCGGATACGCGGGTTGATCGATCACGAACACCCGGTTACGAAACCTGGGCACTCGGACGGCATTGTTTCACAGTAAGTCGGGCAATGACGATCACTTGGTACACCCGGCCCGCTTCTGTCGATCGATCGACGGACACCGGTGTACTCATTTCCGTGATCCTCGCCGGAAGCGCCAGAACTGCACGGCGCGAACGTCTTCGGAGAGCTGGTTCACCGGCTCCGCGACATCGGAGAGCACCTGGAAGAGGTCGTCGGCGAGATCGCTGATGTGCTCCACCCGCCCCGCCAGCCTGGCCGCGTTCACCAGGAACTCCAGCATCAGCCGGACCGCCGCCGCGATGGTCAGCCCGAGCGGCACCGCCACCAGCGCGGCCAGCACCCCGAGCACCGCGGAGAGCTGCCACAGCGAGACGGTCAGCGCGATCGGCACCGCGCACGCGAAAACCAGCCCGAGCAGGTAGGCCAGCGGCAGCAGGGTGAGCGTGGCCTCGCGCCGGAACCGGATATCGAGCAGCCCGCGCACCGCGTCGGCCACCCACGCGCGCAGCGCCGCCCTGCTCTCGAAGGGGTCGCGGCGCTCCAGCGCGGCGCGCGGCTCGCCCGCGGCCGAGCGGGCGAAGCGCCTGGCCGCCGCCGCCCGCCAGAGCGCCCAGCGCGAGCCCGCGTCCGGATCGCCAGGCACGGGGTCCGGGTCGGCGGCGGTCCGCGGCTCGCCCGGCGGCGAAACCGCCTCCGCGCTGTCCGATCCCGCGCTGAGCGGGGGTTCGCCGGACGGCACCGGCGTGCTGTCGGAGTCGTTGCTCATGCCCGAATCCTCCCCGTATATCATCGCTCGGGCCACCGGCACCGGACGCCGCCGAGCGCACTACCAGAGATCGGCTGTCCGGGTCGGGAATGAGACGAACATGACAGTTCGTAATTTTTCGGCGAACCACGTAACGCCGAGGACACCACGCGCCGATACCACTCGTGAATGCAGGACCTGACTCTGACCGGGGAATGGAGAAAGACAGTGCGTACCACGTTTCCGACTTCCGTCTCGGCGGCCGCGATGACCGCCGCCGCGCAGGACTACACCCAGCGCGGATGGACGGTCGCCGAAACGGCCAACGGCCTCTGCCTGATCGCCGATGAGGCGGTCGCCGGCATCGAGGTCGCCGGCGAGCTCGCCGCCGAAGTCCGTCGCTTCCTCCGCGCCAACAACCTCACCGGCCCGGTGATCGAGATCCCCGGCGCCGAGCGTCGCGAGATCCACCTGGTCACCGGCGTGGCCAAGGCCGAGATGGCGCTGGCGGCGCTGCGCGAGGCGGGTGCGGTCGTGCACACCGACGGCGCGGGCATCCCGCTGCCGCCCACCCAGCTCTCCGCCGGCTCCGCCTCCTGGGGCGTCGCGCCGGGCGAGGCCCGCTGGGTTCCGCCGGTGGTCGCCATCGGCGCCGCCGTCCGCGCCGCGCTGGCCAACCGGCGCGCGCAGCTCACCAGCGTCGCCTGCTGAGCGAGGGGTAGCACCCCCACCGACCAACGACCGGTGTCCGCACCGCCGAGGAACTCCCCACCCCGGCACCGCGGGCACCGGTCGTTCGCGTCTGCATTGAGAGATTTTTCTGTCGTCCCTCTCACAATGGACGATGATGGGGGTATGGCCGCGAGCTCGAACACCAGGAACCTGCTGCGCACCTGCCCGCTCTGCGAGGCGGTGTGCGGTCTGCGGATCACCCTCGACGCCGACGACCACGTGGTCGCGGTCCGCGGCGATCGGGACGACCCGTTCAGCCGGGGATTCATCTGCCCGAAGGGCGCCAGCCTCGGGCAGCTCGACGAGCATCCCGATCGGGTCACCGAGCCGCTGATCCTGGATCGGGCGACCGGGGTCCGGCGCACCGCCACCTGGGACGAGGCCTTCGCGCTGATCGCGGAGCGCATCCCCGCCATCCGGGCGGAGCACGGCGGCCAGGCCGTCGGGGTCTACCTCGGCAACCCCAACGCACACACCGTCGCGGGCGCGCTCTACGTCCCCGCGCTGATCCGGGCGCTCGGCACCAAAAACCTCTTCTCCGCGAGCACCGCCGACCAGATGCCGAAGCAGCTGGCCAGCGGGTTGCTCTTCGGCGACCCGCTCGCCGTCGCGGTGCCCGACCTGGACCGCACCGGCTACCTGCTGATGCTCGGCGCCAATCCGCTGGAGTCCAACGGCTCCGTCTGCACCGCACCGGATTTCCCCGGCAGGCTCCGGGCGCTGCGCGAGCGCGGCGGCAGGCTGGTCGTGGTCGACCCGCGGCGCACCAGGACCGCCGAGATCGCCGACGAGCACCTCTTCATCCGTCCCGGCAGCGATGCCTACCTGCTCTTCGGCATCGTGCACACGCTCTTCGCCGAGGGGCTCGTCGAGGTCACGGTGCCGGTCAACGGGCTGGACGAGGTGCGCGCGGCGGCCGCCGACTTCACCCCGGCGGCGGTGCAGCGCCGCACCGGCATCCCCGCGGCGACCGTCGAGCGGCTGGCCAGGGAACTCGCCGCCGCGCCGAATGCCGTGGTGTACGCGCGCATCGGCACCTGCACCGCCGAGTTCGGCACGCTCACCCAGTGGCTGGTGGACGTGATCAACGTGCTCACCGGCAACCTCGACACCCCCGGCGGCGCCATGTTCGCCACCGGCGCCGCACTCGGCATCGTGCGCAGCAAGCCGTTCCGCCCCGGCCGCTGGCGCAGCCGGGTGCGCGAGCTGCCCGAGGCCATGGGCGAGCTCCCGGTGGCCACGCTGGCCGACGAGATCAGCACCCCGGGCGAGGGGCGGATCAGGGCGCTGGTGACGGTGGCGGGCAACCCGGTGCTCTCCGCGCCGAGCGGGCCGCGGCTGGACGCGGCCTTCGCCGAGCTGGAGTTCATGGTGAGCGTCGACCGCTACGTGAACGAGACCACCAGCCACGCCGACGTGATCCTGCCGCCGCCGCGCACCCTGCAGTCGCCGCACTACGACTTCGCGCTGCTGCAGTTCGCGGTGCGCAACTACACCAGGTACTCGCGGCCGCTGGTGCCGCTCGGCGACCGGCCGTCGGAATCCGAGGTGGTCGCCCGGCTGGCGGCGGCGGTCTCCGGGCAGCCGCACGACCGAGGGGCGCTGGCCGCGCTGGACGAGTTCGTGATCGCGGGCATGCTGCACCGGGCCGGGCTGGACGAGCGGCGGCCCGAGCTGCAGGGGCTGACCAGCACCGAGCAGCGCATCGACCTCATGCTGCGGCTCGGCCCGTACGGGGCGTGGAACGGCGGAGCGCTGGAGCTGAACTCGCTGCTCGAGCAGCCCAACGGCATCGACCTCGGGCCGCTGCGGCCGCGGCTCCCCGGCAACCTGCGCACCGCGTCGAAGCGGGTGGAGCTGGCACCGCCGGCGCTGCTCGCCGACACCGAGCGGCTGCGCGCCGCGCTCACCGCAGCCCCGCCGGACGTGGTGCTGATCGGCCGCAGGCACCTGCGCTCCAACAACAGCTGGATGCACAATCTGCCCCGGCTGGTGAGCGGAAGCAACCGCTGCACCCTGCACATCCACCCGGACGACGTGGCCCGGCTCGGGCTCGGCGAGCACGCGGTGGTGAAGTCGGCGGCGGGCGCGGTGACGGTGCCGCTGGAGCCGACCGAGGCGATCATGCCGGGGGTGGTGAGCCTGCCGCACGGCTGGGGCCACGGCAGCAGCGGCCAGGAGGTGGCGCGCGAGCACGCCGGGGTCAACGCCAATATCCTCACCGACGATTCGGTGCTGGACGTGCCGTCCGGCAATGCCGTCTTCAACGGGGTTCCGGTCTCGCTCGCACCCGCGTGAGCCCGGCGCATACCAACCGGTTCACCAGTAAATAGCGAATTCGCCTGCGCGGCACCCGCAAATTCCCGGAAAACCCTTGTGCACGAGCATTTTCCCCTACGCATACCTCGCATTCCGGTGAACGCCGGGTGGGCGCCTCCCTAAACTGGTCGACGTTTTCGTTCGACGACCGGAGGGGGCGCCATGCCTGGTTCTCGACACGGCAGCGACGGGGAGCGCGACCTCCAGGAGCAGTACGGCAGTACCGCGAGGGCCGAGCGCTTCTACGACGAGCAGGTGCTCGACCACCTCAACCCGGCCATGATCGGGTTCATCGCCAGGATGGATATGGCCTTCATCGCGACCGCCGACCGGAAAGGCGAATGCGACTCCAGTTTCCGCGCCGGGGTGCCCGGATTCCTGCACGTGGTGGACGAGCGCACCGTCGCCTATCCCGAATATCGCGGCAACGGGGTCATGGCGAGCCTCGGCAATATCCTGGAGAACCCGCACGTCGGCATCCTGCTGATCGATTTCGTGGACGATCTGATCGGGCTGCACATCAATGGCAGCGCGCACATCGTGGAGGACGAGGTGCTCCGGCCGCGGGTGCGGGGGCTGCCCGCGCAGCATCGCGGCCGGGTGGCCGAGCGCTGGGTGGTGGTCGAGGTCGAGGAGGCCTACATCCACTGCCGCAAGCACATCCCGCACCTGGTTCCGGCGGAGCGCGAGCTGCGCGACTGGGGCACCGACAATGTCAAGGCCAAGGGCGGCGACTACTTCGGCGCCAAGGCGAGCCGGGGCGCGCTCAGCGGATCTTGAAGATGACCGCGCGCTGCACGACGAAGTTGATCACGGTCGCGGTGCCCTGGGCGACGACGAAGGCGAGCACCAGGGTGACCAGGTTGTCGTCCAGCCAGCGGTTGATCAGCGAGTTGATCCCCACCTGCACCGCGAAGGTGACGGCGTAGAGCAGCACGACCGCGAGGAAGCGGAGGCGGCTGGGCGGGGCCTGGAAGGTCCAGCGCCGGTTGATCAGGTAGGCGGTGGTGGTGCCCGCGATGAAGCCGATGGCCTTGGCGGCGTCCAGCGGCAGCCCGGCCGCCTTGTAGAGCAGGACGTAGAGCCCGAAATCGACCACCGCGGAGAGCGCACCGGTGAGCACGAACCTGATGATCTGCGTCTTCAGGACAACATCGGTGCCGCCCGGCTCGTCGACCAGGGGCAGCTCGGCGGGCAGCGGGAGGTGCGGTTCGGCGGACACGGGGAGAGCCTAACCCCCCGTACCGGGGAGTACGACAGACGCAGATCGACCCCGGAGCGCTACCTGTAGCCTCTATGCCGATGTCCACGAAAGCTCCGACCGCCACCACACCGTCCACCGGTACCGGCAGCGCCGGTGACGTCGTCGAACTGCCGACGCGCACCCGCTCGCTGACCGGGTGGGGTCGCACCGCGCCCACCTCCTCCGAAGTGCTCTCCACGGGCGATCCCGAGGTGATCGCCAAGGCCGTGGCGCTGGTCGCCGAGGACAACGACGGCAAGCCCGCGCACCTGCGCCGCGGCGTGATCGCGCGCGGCCTCGGCCGCTCCTACGGCGACAACGCACAGAACGCGGGCGGGCTCGTCGTCGACATGACCGCGCTGAACAAGATCCACCGCATCGACCGCGACAGCAGGCTGGTCGACGTCGACGCGGGCGTGAACCTGGACCAGCTGATGAAGGCCGCGCTGCCGTTCGGCCTCTGGGTCCCGGTGCTGCCCGGCACCAGGCAGGTGACGATCGGCGGCGCCATCGGCTCCGATATCCACGGCAAGAACCACCACAGCGCGGGCAGCTTCGGCAACCACGTGCGCTCGATGGAGCTGCTCACCGCCGACGGCACGGTGCAGACCATCACGCCGAAGAAGAACCCCAAGCTCTTCTGGGCCACCATCGGCGGCTGCGGCCTCACCGGCATCATCCTGCGCGCGAGCATCGAGATGACACCGACCGAGACGGCCTACTTCATCGCCGACGGCGACGTGACCCCCACGCTGGACGAGACCATCGCTTTCCACAGCGACGGCTCGGAAGACCGGTACGAGTACAGCTCGGCCTGGTTCGACGCGATCAGCCCCGCACCCAAGCTGGGCCGGGCCGCGATCTCCCGCGGCAACCTGGCCACGCTGGACCAGCTGCCGAAGAAGCTGCAGAAGGACCCGCTGAAGTTCAACGGGAAGACCTTCCTCACGCTGCCCGACGTCTTCCCGAACGGGCTGGCGAACAAGTACACCTTCACCCCGATCGGCGAGCTCTGGTACCGCAAGTCCGGCACCTACCGGGGCAAGGTGCAGAACCTGACGCAGTTCTATCACCCGCTCGACATGCTCGGGGAGTGGAACCGCGGCTACGGCTCGAACGGCTTCCTGCAGTACCAGTTCGTGGTGCCGCCGGAGTCGGTGGACGAGTTCAAGCGGATCATCGTCGATATCCAGCGGTCGGGGTTCTACTCGTTCCTCAATGTGTTCAAGCTCTTCGGCCCCGGCAACCAGGCGCCGCTGAGCTTCCCGATGCCGGGCTGGAACATCTGCGTCGACTTCCCGATCTCGGCCGGGCTCAACGACTTCGTCACCGACCTGGACCGCCGCGTCCTGGAGTTCGGCGGCCGGCTCTACACCGGCAAGGACTCGCGGACCTCCGCCGCGACCTTCCACCAGATGTACCCCCGGATCGACGAGTGGATCAAGGTCCGCCGGAGCGTCGACCCCACAGGCGTTTTCATGTCGGACATGGCGAGAAGGCTGGAGCTCCAGTGATCAATGCCGTTGGCAACCCGCAGACCATCCTGCTGCTCGGCGGGACCTCCGAGATCGGGCTCGCGATCTGCGCGGAGTACCTGAAGAAGGGGCAGGCGCGGATCGTGCTGGCCGCGCTGCCGAACGACCCGCTGCGCGATTCCGCGGTGGCCCAGCTGAAGTCCGCGGGCGCGAGCCGGGTCGACGTGGTCGACTTCGACGCGCTCGACACCGACAGCCACCCCAAGGTGATCGACGCGGCCTGGGACGGCGGCGACGTGGATGTGGCGATCGTGGCGTTCGGGCTGCTCGGCAATGCCGAGGAGCTGTGGCAGAACCAGCGCAAGGCGGTGCAGATCGCCGGCATCAACTACACCGCCGCGGTCTCGGTCGGCGTGCTGCTCGGCGAGAAGATGAAGGCGCAGGGGTTCGGGCGGATCATCGCCATGTCCTCGGCCGCCGGTGAGCGGGTGCGCCGCTCGAACTTCGTCTACGGCTCCACCAAGGCCGGGCTGGACGGCTTCTACCTCGGCCTCGGCGAGGCGCTGCGGCCGTACGGGCCGCGCGTGCTCGTGATCCGGCCCGGGCAGGTGCGCACCACGACCACGGTCAACCACTGGGCGGAGACCGGGGCCAAGGAGGCGCCGTTCACCGTGGACAAGGAGGAGGTGGCCGTGCTCGCGGTGGCCGCCTCGGAGAAGGGCAAGGAGCTCATCTGGGCGCCGGGCACCTTCCGCTACGTGATGTCGGTGCTGCGGCACATCCCGCGGCCGATCTTCCGCAAGCTGCCCATCTAGTTCCGCTTCCCGGTTCGCCGGGGGCGGAACCCGGCGCGCAGCTCCGGCCAGGGGCGCCGGCCGGAGCACCACTGCCGCGTCGCCCGTCCGCGCCGGTGCGGCGTCGCCGTACTGTCTCGCCGAACGGAGCCGCACCGTTGACCAGCCGCCCCAGCCCCCTGGCGATCCTGTCCCGCCGCGCCACGGCCGGTGCGGGCGTGGCGCTGCTCGCGGCGGTGGTGGCCGCCGCCGTGGCCGCGGCGCTGCTCGTGGCGTTCTCGCTGGTCGAATGGCCTGCCTTCAATTCGTCCAATGTGACGCGGGCGCTCACCACGGTGGGGCAGGTCGGGGCGGCGGTGCTGCTCGTGGCCGCGATCGTACTGCTGCGGCGGCGTCGGCTGCCGTGGGTGGCGCGGGTGCTCTCCTGGGCGGGGATCTCGACCTTCGTCACGGTCACGCTGGGGATGCCGCTGGCCGCCACCAAGCTGTACCTCTTCGGGATCTCGGTGGACCAGGAGTTTCGCACCGAGTACCTGACCCGGCTCACCGACAGCGCCGCGCTGCGCGACATGACCTATGCCGACCTGCCGCCGTTCTACCCGGCGGGGTGGTTCTGGCTGGGCGGGCGGGTCGCGAACCTGCTCGGGATGGACGGGTGGGAGGTGTTCAAGCCGTACGCCATCGTGGCGCTCGCGGTGGCGTCGGTGCTCGCGCTGGTGCTGTGGAGTGAGCTGATCCGGGCGGACTGGGCGGTGGCGGTGACGGCGGCGACGGTCGCGCTCACGCTCGCGTATGCCGCGCCGGAGGCCTACAGTGCCGTGCTCGTCGTGCTCATCGCGCCCGCGCTGGTGCTGGCGTGGGGTGCGTTGCACCGGCCGGGGCCGAGGGGTTCGTCCGCCGGCGGGTGGGGTGCGGTGCTCGGCACCGGGTTGTTCCTGGGGCTGTGCGCGACGTTCTACACGCTGTACGCCGCGCTGGCGGCCTTCGCGGTCGCGCTCATGGGGGCGATCGCGGCGTGGCTCGCGGTGCGGGCGCGTCGGGTGGGGCGCAAGGGGTTGCGCGCCCGGAGCGCCGTAGCGCGCAGCGCCGCCGACGGACGGCCGGTGCCCGCTGGAACCTCGGAGGCCGCGACGCAGGCCGACGCCTCGGGGGGCGCGGAGCCCGCCGAAGTCTCAAGGGCCGAGGAGCCCGCCGACATCCCGGGGGCCTTCAAACCCGCCGCCTCGAGGGCCGTGAAGCCGGCCGACATGCCGGGGGGCGCGGAGCCCGCCGACATCCCGGGGGCCGGGGCGCGCGGGCTTCCCGCGGGAGGCGCGTGGCGGGCGGCGGTGCCGCCGCTCGCCCGCCTCGCGGTGATCGCCGGGATCTCCGCGCTGGTGGCGCTGCTGGTCTGGACCCCCTACCTGCTGGAGGCCGCGACCGGGAAGGTCGCGCTCGGCGGCGGCGCCTTCCACTACCTCCCGGAGTCCGGCGCCGAACTCCCGCTGCCGATGGCCGAGTTCTCGCTGCGCGGCGCGCTCTGCCTGCTCGGCCTGGTCTGGCTGGTGCTCCGGATCGGCTCGTCGCGGCGGGCGCAGGCGCTCGGGATCGGCGTCGCCGCCGTGTACCTGTGGACCCTGCTCTCCATGCTGGCGACCGCGGCGGGCACCACCCTGCTCTCCTTCCGGCTGGAGCCGATCCTGCTCGTGCTGCTCGCGGCGGCGGGTGCCTTCGGGTTCGTGGAGGGGGCGCGCGCGATCTACCAGGCGCTGAACGAGCCGGAGCGGTTCCGGGCGGTCGCCGTGGCGGTGGCGCTGGCGGGCGCGCTCGCCTTCGCGCAGCAGATTCCGCACGTGCTCGCCGCCGAGATCACCACCGCGTACACCGACACCGACGGCGACGGCAACCGCGCCGACAAGCGCAACCCCTCGGCGGTCTCGTACTACCGGCAGATCGACGAGACGCTGCGCGCGCAGACCGGCCGCGCGCCCGCCGACACCGTGCTGCTCACCGCCGACACCAGCTTCCTCGCCTACTACCCGTACTTCGGCTTCCAGGGGCTGACCTCGCACTACGCCAATCCGCTCGCCGATTTCGCCGGCCGCGCCGCCACCATCGAGGGCTGGAGCGAGCTGGAGACCCCGGCCGAGCTGCTCGCCGCGCTGGACGCCGCGCCCTGGCGCGCGCCGGACGCCTTCCTCTTCCGGCGCGGCGGCGACGGCTACACCCTGCGGCTGGCCGCCGACGTCTACCCGAACGACCCGAACGTGCGCCGCTACACGGTGAGCTTTCCCACCGCGCTCTTCGCCGATCCGGCCTTCACGGTGACCGATATCGGGCCGTTCACGCTGGTCACCGTCGCGCGCTGAGGCGCCGCCCGGCTCCGGGCGACTGCGTGCCCGCGGCGGGAGCCGGTACGGTGGGCGGCCGTAACCGGCGAGTGTGGGGAGTGGTTTCCGAGTGCGACAGGGGCGAGACGTCGCGGCCGATGTGCCACACACCGGCTCGGCCGCGCCCGAGCGCGGTCGTCCCGGCTCCCGCAGGCGGCGGGCCTGGCGCTTCAGGCGCGCACACCGCACCGATCTCGCGGTCGCCGCCGGGTATCTGGCGCTCGCCTGCACCGTGCTCTCCGGGCAGTGGCGTGACACCGGCAACGGGTACCTGGTGAAGAGCGGCCAGGACCAGACCATGTGGGAGTGGTTCTTCGCCGTCACCGCGCACTCGGTGGCGCACCTGGAGAATCCGCTCGGCACCGACCTGCAGAACTACCCGGCCGGGGTGAACCTCATGGCCAATACCGCGATGTTCGGCGTCGGGGTGCCGCTCACACCGGTCACGCTGCTGTTCGGGCCGACGGTCACCTTCGTGCTCGTCCTCACTGCCGGGCTCGCCGGTACCGCGTACGCCTGGTACCGGCTCTTCGCCGCCGAGCTCACCGATTCCAGGGGCGCCGCGATTCTCGGCGGGCTGTGCTGCGGCTTCGCGCCCGCCATGATCTCGCACGCCAATGCGCACCCGAACTTCGTGGTGCTGCCGCTGCTCCCGGTGCTCGCGGGGCTGCTCGTCCGGCTCGGGCGCGGGCGGGCGCGCGGTGTGCGGTGGAAGGCCGCCGGTGCGCTCGGGCTGCTGGTCGCCGCGCAGATCGCGCTCGGCGAGGAGCCGCTGCTCATTTTCGCGCTTGCCTTCGGGCTCTTCGGGGTGGTGTACCACCTGCACGACCCGCGGCGCGGGCTGCGGGCGCTGCGGGCGCTCACCCCGACCGTCCTCGCCGCGGCCGTGCTCACGCTGCTGCTCTGTGCGGTGCCGCTGTGGTGGCAGTTCTTCGGGCCGCAGAGCTACCGCTCCATCGATCACGGGCCGATGGGCAATGACCTGAAGGCGCTCACCCAGTTCCCCTCCGAGTCGCTGGGCGGGGTGCTCTCGCCGGGGCAGAATGTCGCGATCAACCCGACCGAGCAGAATGCCTACTTCGGCTGGCCGCTGCTGCTCTTCACCGCGGTGGCCGCGGCGCTGCTGTGGCGGGAGCGGGTGGTGCGCGCCGCCCTCGCGGTGATCGTGGTGTTCGGGGTGCTCTCGCTGGGGTCGGAGGTGATGCTCGGCAAGCAGCCGACCGGCATCACCGGGCCGTGGCGCTGGGCCGAGGAGGTGCCGCTGCTCGGCACCGTGCTGGAGAGCCGGGTCACCATCGCCGCGGTGCCTGCAATCGCGGTGATCCTGGTGCTCGCCTGCACCAGGATGGGGGCCCGCGCGCGGGCGGACGGCACCGACCCGCGGCCCGCCTTCTTCCTGCTCGGGCTGGTCGCGGCGCTGCTGCCGCTGCTGCCGACGGTGCTGCCGGTGGTGCACCGGGAGCCGACGCCGCGGATCTTCGCCGAGCACCTCATCGACCCGTACCTGCGTGGCGGCTCGGTGGTGGTGCTCCCGCCGCCACGCCCTGCGGATGCGAGGGCGCTGCGCTGGCAGGCCGACGCGGGGTTCGAATTCCCGCTGGCGGACGGCTATTTCGTCGGGCCGACCGGCGCCGATCGCAAGGGCAGCTACGGCCCGCAGCCGCGGCCGACGGCGGCGCTGCTGGTCGAGGCGCAGCGGACCGGGCGGCTGCCCGCGGTCGATGCGGCGACACGCGAGCGGGCGCTGGCGGATCTGCGGTACTGGCGCGCCGACGTTCTGGTGCTGCCGGTGGGGGGTGCCGGTACCGATGTCCTGCGCGGCACCACCGCGCTGCTCGTCGGCGCGGAGCCGGTGCGGGTGGCCGATGCGTGGGTCTGGGACGTGCGCGCGCTCGGTGCCGCCGCGGCCGGTCTATAGCATCAACGACCGTGCGACCGGACCGACCCACCGCTGCGTTCACCCGTTACCGCCTGATCGCCCTCGTCTCCGGGCTGCTCGGGTTCGTCCTCGCCCTGCTCACACCGCTGCTGCCGGTGCGCCAGGACGCGACGGCGCTGGACTGGCCGCAGGCCGGGACGGCCTCGGTGGAGGCGCCGCTCGTCTCCTACGTCCCGCTCCGGCTGGACGCCACACTGCCGTGCGCGCTGCTCGGCGCGGTGCCGGAGGTCGATCGCACCCCCGCCGCGGGCGGGGTGGGGGAAGCCGTCCCGGCCGCGTCCAACGGTTCCGAGGCGACCGGCGGCGGCGCCACGCGCGAGCAGGGCACACCGGGCGACAGCGGCGCGGGCGACAGTGCCACCACGACCTCCGCGCCGGGGCGGGGCACGACGCTGCTCTCCACGATTCCGCCAGAGTCGCCGGACGCGAGCGCAAAGGGGCTCACCGTCACCGTCCGCGACGGCACCCTCGCCGTGCTGCTGCGCGACGTCCCCATGCTCGCGGCCCCGGTGGCCGAGATCGGGAACTGCACCGCCATCACCCTGACGGCGGACGACCGGGCAGCCACCGTCGAGTTCACCGGCGCGACGCGCGCTGACGGGACCCCGTTCCGCAACACCGTCACCCGCGATATCCGCCCGCAGCTGGTCGGCGTCTTCACCGACCTGAGCGAACAGCAGCTCACCGGCGCCGCCCTGCGCGCCGACCTGGATTCGCGCTTCACCTCCAGCCCCTCCCCGCTCAAGCTGACGGTCATGGCGCTCGCCCTGCTCGCCACCCTGATCGCGCTGGTGGCGCTGCACTTCTTGGACACGGCCGACGGCCGCAGGGCGCGCCGCGTCCTCCCGGCGCACTGGTGGCGGTTCACCCTCGCCGACGCGGCGGTGCTCGGCACCCTGGCGCTCTGGCATGTGATCGGCGCCAATACCTCCGACGACGGCTACATCCTGAATATGGCCCGTGTCTCGGAGCGCTCCGGGTACCTGGCGAACTACTACCGCTGGTTCGGGGTGCCGGAGGCGCCGTTCGGCTGGTCCTACGAGGTGCTGGCGTGGATGGCGAAGATCTCCACCTCGAGCCCGTGGATGCGGCTGCCCGCGCTACTGGCCGGGATCGTGTGCTGGCTGGTGATCAGCCGCGAGGTGCTGCCCCGGCTCGGGGCGCGGGTGCGGCGCAACCGCATCGCGCTCTGGACCGCCGGGCTGGTCTTCCTCGCCTTCTGGCTGCCCTACGACAACGGCCTGCGCCCGGAGCCGCTGATCGCCGCGGGCGCGCTGCTCACCTGGTGCTCGATCGAGCGCGCCATCGCCACCGGGAGGCTGCTCCCGGCCGCGCTCGGCGTGCTGATCGCCGCCTTCTCGCTGGCCGCCGGGCCGACCGGGCTCATCTGCCTGGCCGCGCTGCTCGCCGGTTCGCGCCCCACGCTGGTGGTGCTGGTGCGCAGGGTGCGCGGCTCGAACCCGACCGGCCGGGCAGGCGCCGCGCTGCGCTACCTGGCCTACGGCGCGCCGATCCTGGCCGCGGGCACCGCGGTGCTGGTGGTGGTCTTCGCCGACCAGACGCTGGCGACGGTGCGCGAGGCCACCCGGGTGCGCACCGAGGTCGGGCCCAATGTGGCCTGGTTCGACGAGCGCACCCGCTGGGACTCGCTGCTCATGCTGGCACCCGACGGCTCGCTCGCGCGCCGCTTCGGCGTCCTGCTCATGCTGCTCTGCCTGCTGGTCTGCGTGCTGCAGGTGCTGCGCAAGAACGGTATTCCCGGCACCTCGCGCGGACCGTCGGTGCGGATTCTCGGCATCGTCTTCGGCTCGCTGCTGCTCATGATGTTCACCCCGACCAAGTGGACGCACCACTTCGGCGTCTACGCCGGGCTGGCCGCCTCGCTGGCCGCGCTCGCCGCCGTCGCGGTGGGCGCGCAGGGAATCAAACAGACCCGCAACCGCGCGCTCTTCGCGGCGGCGGTGCTCTTCGTGCTCGCCATCACCTTCACCGGCTCGAACGGCTGGTGGTACGTCTCCAGCTACGGGGTGCCGTGGTGGGACAAGGCGCCGCTGGTGGCGGGCAACGGGCTCTCCACGCTGTTCCTCGGGCTGGCCGGGGTGGCACTGCTGGTCGCGGCGTGGGCGCACTACCGCGCGCCGTTCCGCCCGAGCACCGCGCCGGGCCGCTTCGACCGGGCGGCCTCGGCGCCGCTCACCATCGCGGCGGCGCTGCTCGTGCTCTTCGAGGTGGCCTCGCTGCTCAAGGGCGCGGCCGGGCAGGCGCCCGCCTACAGCATCGCGCTCTCCAATGCCCGCGCGCTGGCCGGGCAGCCCTGCGCGCTCGCCGACGAGGTGCTGGTGGAGACCGATACCGCCGGGTCGGTGCTGCTCCCGATCACCGGCGCCCCCGCCGACGGGCTCGCCGCGACGAACACCGGCTTCACCCCGGACGGCGTCGCGGCCGATCTGACCGCCGATGCCGAGGAGACCTCGAGCGGCGGCGCCAACTCGGTGGACGGCGGCGCCGAGAACAAGACCACCAACACCACCGGGGCAGGCACCGGCGGCGGCGTCTCCGCCGAGGCCGGGATCAATGGCAGCACGGTCGCGCTGCCCTTCGGCCTCGACCCCGCCCGCACCCCGGTGCTCGGCTCGTTCCAGGATGGCGTGCAGCAGCAGGCGTCGCTGACCACCGAGTGGTACGGCCTGAACCTGGGCGACAGCATGCGCCACGACCCCGCCTACCGGACGCTGGTGATCACCGCCGCGGGCCGGATCCGCTCGGTCGACGCCGACGGCGTCGCCACCTACGGCTCCGATCTGAAGCTCGAGTACGGGGTGCGCGACGGCGAATCGGTGCGCGTGCTCGGCTCGGTGCTGCCGCTGGATATCGGGCCGTCGCCGTCCTGGCGGAACCTGCGGGTGCCGCTGGAGGAGATCCCGGCGGAGGCGAACGCGGTGCGGCTGGTCGCGGTGGACAACGACATCACGCCGCGGCAGTGGCTCGCCGTCACTCCCCCGCGGCTGCCCCAGCTGGCCACGCTGAGCAGCGTGGTCGGCACGACCGATCCGGTGCTGCTGGACTGGCACGTGGGGCTGGCGTTCCCGTGCCAGCGGCCCTTCGACCACGCGCACGGGGTGGCCGAGGTGCCGCGCTGGCGCATCCTGCCGGACCGGGTCGGCTCGGACGCCTCCAATGCCTGGCAGGACGATATCGGCGGCGGCCCGCTCGGCTGGACCGGGCTGCTGCTGGACGCGCAGACCGTGCCGACCTACCTGGACGACGACTGGGGCCGGGATTGGGGCGCGCTGGAGCGCTTCACCCCGCTCGATCCGAGCGCGGCGCCGGCCGTGGTCTCGGTCACCGAGGTGACCCGCTCCGGGCTGGAGCTGGAGGCGCCGATCCGGGTGAAGTAGCGGGGCAAAACCGTTGCCGGAGCGAACGTTCCACACAGGGTGCGAAGGCTCCGGCGACCTGACCGCTACCGTCCTGGCAGGTCGCCGGGGAGGGTTTCGCATCTTCGCAGCCGCCCGCCGGAATGCCCGGCGAACTTCCGAATGGATACGTACCCTGGCCGGTATGACCACGGAATTCGATGACATGGAGCTGCGCGACCTCGTCGGATTGCTGAACGAGGAGGAGCAGCGGGAACTGCGCCCTGCCGTACTGCGGATGCTGTCCAAGCTTCCTCCCCAGGAGGTGCTCCGCAGGGAATTGGGGCGGCGGTTGACCAAGGTCTAGAGACTGCACGCCCGGGTCGCCCGGGCGCACGGATGAACCGACGAAGGCCGTCGGGGAGGCGCTGAACCAGCGTCGCCCGACGGCCTTCGTCGTTGTCGGTACCTGCCCGCGGGCGGGCTACTGCTCGAACACTCGCAGCGGACCCGGCGTCCACAGCCCGGACCGGCTCACCGTGCCGGTCTGCAGCTGTGCCGGAGCCGCGGAGCGGTACTGGTCGTACCGCTCCAGCGAGCCCCAGTCGCGGGCCCAGTCGTTCTCCAGGTACGTGGGCACCGTGGTGGAGCGGGCCAGCATCTGCGAGAAGCCGAGCGGGCCGCCGAACTCCTGGGCCTGCCAGGTATTGGTCGAGCTGATCGCCAGCGGCCGGTCCGGCAGGATGCGGTAGTTCGGCACCTCGGCCACGCCGTACTCGTGATCGAACGGGCGCTGGCAGGGGAACTGCAGCCCGACCGCCCAGTCCAGCAGGATCGGCTGCTCGCGGCCCAGGTAGCCGTTGAGCGAGCGCAGCTCGGGCATGCGCGGCGGGGTGAAGGCCAGCCACTGGTCGCCGATCAGGATCGGGTCGTTGGCCACCACCCGCACCGCGTCGGCCTCGGGCGCGATCTCGTCCAGCGGGACCCGCAGGTTGCGCCAGGACGGGAAGGGGCCGATGTCGCGCGGCTCGTAGGTGCCGAGCCGCTGCACGCTGCCGTCCGGCTGCCGCGTGCCGTACTCGACCAGGAGCTGCTGGCCGTACTTCATGGCCCCGGTGTCGTCGTGCGAGAGGATGCGGCCCGCCGCGGTGATCACGACCAGCGGGCGGTCTGCCGTGCGCGGCGCCAGCTGGTACCAGCTGGAGGTCAGGTTGGCGGGCTGCTGCACGCCCTCCTGGTAGCTGCCGAGCACCGGGGTGGTCGCCGGATCGAGGCCGTAGGGCAGCGCGACGGTGCTGCCGTTCACGCCGAGCGCGCCCTGGCCGCCGCCGGTGCCCGCGCTCTCGCCCTCGGCGAAGGCGGCGCCGACCGACTGGGTCGAGGTATTGCCGGTGCCCGGCTTGACCTCGACGCTGTCCGCGGAGAGATCGTCCGGGACGCCGTTCGGGTCGAAGCCGACCGGGTTCGCCCCGGCCAGCGGGTCGGCGGCCGGGTTCGCCGGGTCGGCGATCGGCTCCAGCCTGCCGCCGTTCGGGTCCGGCTCGACCAGCACGTCGTTCGCCAGGCCGCAGGTCTCGCCGCTCAGCGCATCGATATTGCCGCGGGCCAGCGAGTACCCCGGGTACTGCGAGACCGCGCCCTTGGCCAGCGACGCCACCTCGAGCAGCACCATGAGCGCGGCGACCACGGTGAGCGGGATGGCGGCGAACCTGCGCACCCGCTGCCCGCGCACGGAGCGCGGCGAGCTCGGCGGCTTGGCGTACCCCTCGCGCAGCGAGAGCCAGGCCACCAGCGCCAGCGCGGCGCCGAAGAGCACCAGCATGAGCGTGTTGGACTGGAAGCCGGAGAGCGAGATCCGCTTGTCGAACCACGGCACGCCGAAGCTGGAGACGTACCAGTAGCCGTTGATCCCGGAGAACGAGATCGCCAGCACGAAGAGCAGCCCGGCCAGGAAGATGGCGCGGTTCTTCCGCGCCCGCAGCGCCGAGGCCGAGACCGCGACCGCGGTGACCGCCGCCAGCGAGCCCGCGATCCCCGCGTACGCGCCGAAGTGGTGCGTCCACTTGGTCGGGTTGAACATCATGAAGAAGATCGTCCCGAAGACGATGCCCATGAGCCGCCAGGTCGGCGCGGCCGCGATGCCTGGCACCCGGCGCCTGCGCAGCAGCACCAGCATGGTGGTGAAGAGGCAGAGCAGCATCACCAGGAAGGCGAAGCGGCGGGCGAGCGAGCCGTCCACCGTCTCCACGAAGAGGTAGTAGTAGCGCAGGTAGTCCTCGTACCAGGCCAGGTTGGGGCCGGTGGCCTGGCGCACCCGGTTCGCCTCCTGGATGCCGGCGAAGGTCTGGTCGCTGTAGACCACGGTGAGCACCAGCAGCCCGGAGGCCGCTATCGGCGCCAGCAGCGCGGCCGTCGCGGCCAGGCTGCCGCCGAGCCTGCGCCTGGTGCGCACCGCGATCCGCACCATGGGGCGGATTCCGGCGAGCAGCGCGGCCACGCACATGAGCCCGGTCGGCGCGGCCGCCAGGGTGAAGGCGGCGATCAGGATCGCGATCGCGGCGGGGAGCAGCCGGCCGGTGGCCACCGCGCGCTCGATCGAGACCCAGGTGAGCAGCGCGCCGAGCGCCACGATCGGCTCCGAGCGCAGGCCGTTGTCGAAGGGCAGCCAGAAGGCGAGGAAGACCAGGCCGCCGGTCCAGAGCGCGACCCGGCTGGTGCGCACCCCGCGGCCGAGCCGGGGCACCACCTCGCGGCTGATCACCATCCAGCAGAGGATCGCGCAGAGCAGCGCGGGCACCCGGACCCACGGGCTGGCCGTCGAGATCTCGGAGAAGACCTGGATGACGTAGTAGTACCAGCCGAACGGCGCCTCCGGGACGCCGAACCAGCGGAAGTAGTTGGCCATGTACCCGGCGTGCGGGGCCACCCGCACCATGCTCAGGATGTAGCCGTCGTCGGAGGTGTTGGCACCGATGAAGTGCCAGATCACGAGGGTGCCGATCACGGCGCCGTCGGCGAAGGTCGGCTTCAGCCAGTTGCGCGGCAGGAAGCGGCGGTGGCCGCGGCCGTCGCTGCCGTCCAGCCTGGCCAGCGCGCCGAGCGCGAGCAGCGTGAGCAGCACCGCGCCGATCATCGCGCTCAGCTTGATCCAGGAGGGGCTGGTGCTGAACCTGGTGTCGACCTCCATGTCGAAGGAGAGCCCGGCCGGGACGTCGCCGCGCAGGTCGGTGAAGACGCCGACCACCTGCGGGCGCAGGTCGCCGACGAGCGTGCCCTCCACCGGCCTGCCGTCCGGGGTGAGCAGCCCATCGAACACCGCCGTGGTGGCGCTGCTGTCCGAGCCGATCACGATGGTGCCGCACTCCGCCATCCGCGACCGCTCCGCCGTGGCGACCACCGCATTGCGGTCGATCACGTCCACCGTGGTCTCCGAGACCCGGACGAAGAGCGACTCCAGCGCCGCGCCGGTACCCTGCGGCGGCGCGGTGGCGAGCAGCATCCCGCCCTGCGGCGGCAGCTGCTCCACCGCCGAGCACGGAATCGTGGCCCGCAGCTCCAGCGGCACCTGCGACATGAGCGGCGCCTGCACGCTCTCCAGCACGCCGCCCTGCGGCCACTGCAGCGCCGCCGTCGTCTGCGTGACCGGCAGGAACGGCGTCGCCAGCGCCAGCAGCGCGCCGAGCACACCGGCGATCAGCGCGATCAGGCGCGCGATCCGGTAATCCTGCGGCGCGACCTGAGGCGCGGACGGAGGCTTCGTCAAGACAGCGGTAGCGGCGTCGGGCACGGTTGGCAATGCTAACCGCCCGCGTGTCGGCGCGGGCGGGCGCTCGCCCCCAATAGGCCGGGGTTGTGCACAGGGGGTGTGGGTTGGGTCAGCGTTTGCGCCCCACCATCCGCAGATTCGCGGTCACCGCGGCCGTATAGCTGTCGGCCGCCCGAGCCGCCGTTTGCTCGAGGGCGCTCAGACCGTCACGAATATCGTCCAATGCCGTCGCCCAATCGCGATGCGCCTCCGCATACGCATCGGCCGCTGCGCCGGACCAGCTGGACGAGAGCCCTTGGACTTGCTGATCCAATTCCGCGAGGTAGCCGGAGAGGAAATCCTGATAGCCGTGAAGTTTCGCCGTGAGATTCCGAAGCTGCTCGGGGTCGACCGAATATCCTCCGGTCATCGCGGAGGGTCCATGTTCAGCAGGCTCACGGCCGTTCCGGATTCCGCTTCCTGCGCCAGGTAGTTGTCGGCCGTGACACCGAGCTTCTCGGCCAGCTGCAGTAGCTCCTCCCACACTCGCATGGCACCCGAGTGCATCTCGTTCCAGCCACCCCCGTAGGACTGTGCTGCCGCACCCCGCCAGGAATCCATCAGCATCGATACCTCGCGGTCCAGCGAATTCGCACCGTCGCGGAGCTCGTTCGCGATGCGGTAGGCGAACCGGCCGACGGCGGCCACCTCTTCCGGCACCACCGCGAACCCATCGTGATCGGCCATCAATCCCCCTCCGCGCTCCCGAGGCAATGCTATCGCGCGCCATCGGGAAGGCCGAGATTCGAGCCAGCGACCTCACACGCCGGACGTGATCTGCACCCGCAGTTCGTCGGCGAGGGTTTCGAACCGCACGACCGATCCGCCTACCGTCACCACCAGTCCGGAAACCCGGCTGTCCGGCAGCAGGATCTCGTCCACAGCGTCTATCGACGCCCCGATCAGCCCGGCGTAGGGCGTCGAGGAGCTCACGTCGAACGCGGTGTACTTTCCGTACTCCGCCACGTATTCGACGTTCTCGGGTGGCAGCGGGCTCTCGAAGGGATCGACCCAGCGCTCGCGCTGCACGCGCAGCTCCGACCCGTCGCTACCGGAGTCGAACAGAAAAACGTCGCCGTCCTCGAAGGTGAACTCGATAGCGCCTTCCTCCGCGTCGACGGCTTCTTCGAAGACATAGTGAATGCGTCGCAGCGCGGTGACGATTCTGCCGACCAGCAGCGGACCGAGCTCGCCCGCGCGGATACTCACTGGGGCACCGCGGATTCGAACCACACGTTCGGGCCCGTCAGCGGGAAGCACGTGACGAATTCGCCATCACCCTTGGTTATCAGCAAGTCGTTCCCCTTACGGTAGAACCAGTAGTCGTTGCCGCCTCCGGAATCCGGATAGTACGGCCCGCTGCGCACCTCATCGGGCGAGCTCCTGACCTCCTCGAAGTGCTGGCGCAACCAGATCCGAGCCGATGGATCCCGCGGATCGAGCCCGAAGTCTTCGGCATGCTTGCCGATCTTCTTACCGAACTGCCGTTTGTCGATATGCATCGGCGGGCCCTTGGCGCCCTCATCGGTCGCCCCCGCGGAATCGCCGGAATTCCCATCCTCCAGATCGGCAACCGGACGCCCGTTGATATCGTCCGTGATCCGCCGCGCTTCGCCGAGGTCCTCGGCCGCGAAACGCTCGATCGCGATACGACGCTCCGCACCCCACGCGCGCACGTCGTCGACAACGAGCCTCGCGAGGGCGGTTACCGTGGCCGAGAGGATTCCGGGCCGGAAACGGACCTCCAGCGCTGTCTGGTGCATGAACATATCCACGCCGCCGAGCGCGACGGCGTTCGCCAGGATCAAGGCGGGTAGCCGTTCCTCGCGAAGGGCGATGATCGCCTTCGAGTGCTGCGCGCAGAAGTTCGCGAGTTGCGCGAGGCGACGGCAGCACCCTTCGATCACGGCGACGAGATCGTCGAGGTCGTCGCCAACGGCGTCGGCATCGTCGGCGTTGAGCCCCTGTACCCGAGAGCCCGCCGCGAAGAGGTCGGCGGTCAAGGCGGCCGCATCCACATCGCGCCATGCCCCGGCGAGCTGGTCCAGTTCATCTTTGTGGGCGTTGCTCACCTCCGGACCAACCGTATCCGCGAAGCTGAAACCGTTATCGATAACGCCGTTGCCGTCGCGCATGCGGGTGGTGATCGAACGGGGCGGTACCAGGTGTCGCTCGGCTGGGAACTCGGGTCGGGCCGGTGCAGCCGAATTCGGCAGATGCGTTGCCTGGTGGTCGGCGAGTGCCTGGTTGTAGCCGACCGCGACGAGGAGCGCGGCATAGTGATCGAGCGCGGGGATCACCGAACCGTGCAGGAACGCGAAGAGTTCGTCGGCCAGGGCGTCGTGACGTCTGCCCCACTCCGACCCCACCGGGTCGGTACCGGCGGCTCGAGTGGACTCGGCCACCTCGGCCGTCAGTGTCTGCAGATATCCCGCCAGCAGATCAGCCGTGCGCACACATCGGCGACTGCATTCGTAGTAGATATCCGGCTCGCCGTCCATTCCCCCTCGATCCGACCGCGACCCGCGACGTCGCCACCCCCAGTTGCCGATGCTACCGCGCGACACCGCGACGATGACGGCCCCGGATACACCCTTCGCGCCGCGCGGATGGAAAGCTGGGGGTATGACCAAGGTGAATCTCGAGACCAACCACGGGCCCATCGTGCTGGAGCTGGACGAGGCGAAGGCGCCGGAGAGCGTGCGCAACTTCGTCGAGTACGTGCAGGACGGGCACTACGACGGCACCATTTTCCACCGCGTCATCCCGGGCTTCATGATCCAGGGCGGCGGGTTCGAGCCGGGTCTGCAGCAGAAGCCGACCAAGGCCCCGATCCAGAACGAGGCGGGCAATGGGCTGAAGAACCTCAAGTACACCGTCGCCATGGCCCGGACCAACGATCCGCACTCGGCCACCGCGCAGTTCTTCGTGAACGTGTCGGACAACGACTTCCTGAACCACTCCGCGCCCGCCGGTCAGGGCTGGGGTTACGCGGTGTTCGGCAGGGTCGTCGAGGGCACCGAGGTGGTCGACAAAATCGCGGGCGTGCAGACCGGGAGCGCGGGGCCGCACCAGGATGTGCCGAAGGCGGACGTGATCATCGAGAAGGCCACGCTCGCCTGATCCGGTAACCCGAATCGGCCCGCCCCCGACCCCGGTGGCGGGCCGATCGCGTCAGAGCGGGAGCAGGTGGTGCTTGCGCGGGCTCGGCGCGACCTTCTTGTCCGCCAGCAGCTTCAGCGCCTTGCGCAGCTCGAGCCGGGTGGCCGAAGGCTCGATCACGGCGTCGACGTAGCCGCGCTCGGCGGCCACCCACGGGGTCGCCATGGTGGCGTTGTAGAAGTCGATCATCTGCTGCCTGATGGCGGCGCGCTGCTCCTCGGGGGCGGCGGCGATCTGCTTGCCGCCGATCAGGCTGACCGCGCTCTCCGCGCCCATGACCGCGATCCGGGCGGTCGGCCAGGCCAGGTTGACGTCGGCGCCGAGCTGCTTGCAGCCCATCACGGCGTACCCGCCGCCGTATGCCTTGCGGATCACCACGGTCACCTTGGGCACGCTGGCCTCGACGAAGGAGAAGAGGAAGCGCCCGCCGCGCTTGATCACGCCGATCTTCTCCTGCTCGACGCCGGGCAGGAAGCCGGGGGTGTCGACCACGAAGACCAGTGGCAGGCCGTAGGCGTCGCAGATCCGGACGAAGTGCGCGGCCTTGTCGGAGGCGCGGGCGTCCAGCGCGCCTGCGTAGACCATGGGCTGGTTCGCCACCACGCCGACGCTGCGGCCGTCCACCCTGGCGAAGCCGGTGATCACATTGCGGCCGGCGGAGGCGCCGAACTCGTGGAAATCGCCGTCGTCGAAGATGCGGAGCAGGATGTCGTACATGTCGTAGCCGGCATTGTCGGAGTCCGGCATGATCGCGTCCAGCTCCAGGTCGCTGGGGGTGACCTCGGGCTCTATGCCGGGGTTCACCACCGGCGGCTGCTCGGTGCAGCTGGTCGGCAGGAAGGCGAGGTAGCGGCGCACCCACTCGAAGGCGGAGGGCTCATCCTTCGCGACGTGATGAATATTGCCGTACTCGGCCTGGCTGTGCGCCCCGCCGAGCTCCTCCAGGCTGACGTCCTCGCCGGTGACCTCGCGGATCACCTTGGGCCCGGTGACGAACATGTACGCCTCTTCGGTGGCGACCACGACGTCGGTATTGATCGGCGCGTACACCGCACCGCCCGCGCACTTGCCGAGAATCATGGAGACCTGCGGCACCAGCCCGGAGAGCGGCTCCTGCCTGCGGCCCAGCTCGGCGTACCAGGCCAGCGAGGTCACCGCCTCCTGCACCCTGGCCCCGCCGGAGTCGTTGATACCGACCACCGGGCAGCCGACCTTGGCCGCGTACTCCATGAGGTGGGTGACCTTGCGGCCGAACATCTCGCCGACCGACCCGCCGTACACCGTCTGGTCGTGCGAGAACACCGCGACCGGCCTGCCCTCGACCAGGCCGTGCCCGGTGACGACGCCGTCGCCGTAGAGCGCCGCCGGATCGCCCGGCTTGCGCACCAGCGCACCGATTTCCACGAAGGTGCCAGGATCGACCAGCATATTGATGCGATCGCGCGCGCTCGGAATCCCCTTCGTCGCGCGCTTGGCCACGCCCGCTTCACCCGCAGGCTCCTGCGCCAGCTCCAGTCGCTTGCGCAGGTCGGCGAGTTTATCGGCGGTTTTGGTCACGCGTCCCCTTTCGACTTTTCGATGACGTCGAGCCGGGCGCTGAGGTCGGCACCGATCCGGCCGACCCGCGGCTCGTCGATGATCTGCAGGTGGTCGCCGGGGATCTCGATGACGTCGAGGTTCGAGAGGTACTCGCCCCAGCCGCCGTTCGGCTTGCGCTCGGCGTAGCGCGGCTCCAGCTCGATCATGCCGTCGTGGTAGCGGTCGGCGAGGTAGAGCACGACGTCGCCGTCGTACCGGATGGGCTGCATGCCTGCCAGGTGCCTGCCCTCGATCCACGAGGTGCGCTGGTGCTCCAGCACGCCGCCGGGGATCTTGGCGCCGCTCAGCTTGATCAGCTGGCTGACGATGGTGTACTGCTCGTCGTCCGAGGCATTGGCCAGCTCGCGCAGCTGCTCCTCCGGCAGGTCGCCCTCGACGCCGTAGGTCTTGCGGGCGAACTCCTGGTAGCGCTGGATGCGGCGCAGCCGCTCGTCCGGGCTGTTGTCCTCGGGCTCGGCCGGGATGGCCAGGTCGATCAGCCCGACCAGCCGGACGTCGGCGCCCTCGTCGCGCAGCAGCCGCGCCACCTGCAGCGCGAAGACGGCGCCCAGCGACCAGCCGTACAGCACGTAGGGGCCGTCGCCCTGGATCTTGCGCAGCTCGGGCAGGTACTGCCGCGCCCGCTCCTCGATGGTTCCCTCGACCCGCTCGAAGCCGTACATCGGCGTCTCCGCGGGCAGCCGCTTGAGCAGCGGCTCGTAGACCAGGGTGTTGCCGCCGGACGGGTGGAAGACGAAGACCGGGACCGACCCGTCGGTCTTGGCGCGCAGCGGGCGGATGAAGCCCTCCACGTCGGCGCCGCTGTCCTGCAGGTTCCTGACCACGTCGGCGAGCTGCTCGATGCTCTCGCAGTCCAGCACGTCGTCCAGCGTGACCTCGGCCTTGACCCGCTCGGTGAGCCGGGCGGCGAGCTTCTCGGCGGTGTCGGAGTCGAGGATCGGCAGGGTGTCGAAGATGCCGCCGGGGGACTTGCCGGTGACCAGGGCCCAGGTGGCGTAGGTGAGCCGCTCGGCGGCGTCACGTGGCGGTACGCCGTCCTCGTCCGAGGAGGAGTCGGGCTCCGGCGCCGCGGCCTGCGCCGGGGTGGGTTCGGCGGGTCGGGCCGCCGTGTCCTCGGGGGACGGCGTGCTGTCCGACAGCTCGGTGGGCGCGGTCTGCGCGGCCGCGGCCAGCGGATCCTCCCCCGCCTCCAGCGCGGCGCGCGCGGCCGCGACGAAATCGCCGCCGACCTCGAGCTCACCCTCGCCCGCGGCCTGCCGGTCGGCCATCGCCTGCACCTCTTCGCGGTGGTCGATGGCGTAGCGCAGCACCTTGCCGACCTCGCGCAGGCTGGCGTCGCGCACCGCGGCGATCTGCAGCTGCGGGATGTCGAACTCGTACTCCACCCGGTTCTTGATCCGCATGGCCATGAGCGAGTCCAGCCCCAGCTCCATGAGCGGGATCTCCATGGGCAGGTCCTCGACCGCGTACCCCATGGACTCCGCCACGATGGTGGCGAGCCGGTCCTCGAGCGGCTGCGGGCCGTTCGGGTCCCAGCGGTCGCCGAAGCTCTCGACCACCTCGATGTCGGCATCGCCGGTGGGCGCGGCGGCCGGAGCGGGCGCGAGCGTGGTCGCGGGCAGCGGCGCGCCGGAGACCACGACCGCGTCCAGCACCAGCCGGAAACCGCTCGCCTCCTTGGCGTGCACCTGCACCGAGGCGCCGCCGGGGTGCGGGGTGAGCGTGGTGGTGAGCGACCCGGACCCGGGCAGCGCGCCGTGCAGCTGGGACGCGCCGAGCGCCGGATCGGCCAGCACCTGCGCGGCCGCCGCGGTGACCAGCGCGGCGGCATCGGTGACGGCGCCCGCGGGCACCTCCCAGACGTGCCTGCCGTCCGGCAGCGCGACGTGCGCGCCCGGCGCCCCGGCCGGGCCGGAGACCCGGATGGCGGCCTTGGGCCAGTACTGCTTGCGCAGGAACGAGGTGCGCGGGATGTCGCCGAAGCCGCCCGCGGGCAGCAGCGTCGAGAGGTTCACCCGGTGCCCGTGCACGTAGAGCTGGGCGAAGGCGCCGAGCACGCCCGCCGACTCGTCCTCCTTGCGCTTGAGCGTCGGGATCAGCTGGGCATCGTGCAGCCCGGCCGCGAAGGTGGTGCCGAGCACCTGCATGAGCGCGACCGAGTTCGGCGCCAGCTCCAGGAAGGTGCTGTGCCCGGCGTCGACCGCGAGCTTGACGGCATTGGTGAAGTACACGCTGTGCCGCATGTTCTTCACCCAGTAATCCTCGTCGTGCACGGGATCGTGCCCGGCCTTGAAGAACTGCTCCCTGTGCACGGTGGAGTAGAGCCCGGCGCGCAGCGCGGTCGGCTCCAGCCCGGCCAGCTCGGCGGCGAGCTCGCCGAGCAACGGGTCCATCTGCGAGGTGTGGCCCGCGCCGCGGGTGGGCAGCACCCGGGCGAACTTGCCCGCCTCCTCGACCTTGGCGACGATCGCGGCGACCTGCGCCTGCGGGCCGCCGACCACGGTATTCGTCGGCGCGGCGTAGACCGCGACCTCGACGTCCGGGTAGTCGTGCAGCAGCTCGGCCACGTCGTCGGCGCTGAGCTCGACGAGCGCCATATTGCGCACGTCGTCGTCGGTGATCATGGCCTCGCCCTCGCCCATCAGGCGGGAGCGGGCGCAGATCACCCGCACGGCGTCCGCCAGCGCGAGCCCACCGGCGATATAGGCGCCTGCCACCTCGCCCATGGAGTGGCCGACCACGGCGGCGGGCTCGGCGCCGTGCGCGCGCAGCAGCGCGGCGAGCCCGATCTGGATGGTGAAGATGCCGACCTGGGAGGTGCCGACGTCGTAATCCTGGCCGTCGTCGAGCAGCATCTCCCGGATCGAGTACCCCGCCTCGTCCTGCACCAGCTCGTCGACCTCGTCGACGGTGCGGCGGAAGATGGCGTTCTCGGCGTAGAGCTGCTTGCCCATCTTGCGGTGCTGGGCGCCGAAGCCGGAGAGCACCCACACGGCGCCCTGCGCGGCCGGGGCGTCGGCGCTGAACACGCCGGGGCCAGGCTTGTTCGCGGCCAGCTGCCGCAGCCCGGCGATCGCCTCCTCGTGCGTCGTGGCGAGCACGACGCCGCGCGAGCGCCAGTGGCTGCGCTTGGCGAGTGCCCGCGCCACGTCGGCGAGCGGGGTGGCCTGCCCGGCCGGGCTCTCCAGCCAATCGGCCAGCTCGGTGGCGGCGCGGCGGCGGCGGGAGGGGAGGTAGGCGGAGACCGGGAGGATCACCGGGAGCGGCTCCGCGCGCTCGCCGGTCCACTCGGCGGGCTCGGCGGATTCGACCAGGATCTCGGTCGCGGCGGCGACCACATCGCTGCCGGTGGCACCGGCGACATCAGCGCCGGTGCCCGCCGCGGCGCCGATCGCACCGGCGGCATCGGCGCTCGACGGCCCGGCGGCGTCGCCGGAGCCGGGCACGACGGCGCCGTTGCCGGACGGCGCCGCAATCGTGCCGCCCGACGGAAGAACGGAGTCGTCGGCCGCGTTGCCGGTCGCATCGGCGACCAGCTCGTCCGCGGCGACGGCGGAGCCGACCGCGACGGCGGGCTGTGCCGCGACCGCGGCGGAGTCGGCGGCGACCGCGGGGCCTGCGGTCCCGGCGGCGGGCACCCCCTCCGGCCCGGTGTACTCCCGCAGCACGACGTGCGCATTCGTCCCGCCGAAGCCGAACCCGGAGATGCCGACGGTGGCGACCCCGCTGTACCGCGGGAACGGCGTCGGCTCGTCCACCACCTTCAGGTGCGCCTGCTCGAACGGGATGTACGGGTTCGGCCCGGCGTACCCGATATTCGGCGGAAGCACGTCGTTCTGGAAGGCCATGAGCACCTTGGCCAGGCTGGCCGCGCCCGCCCCCGACTCCAGGTGCCCGAAGTTGGTCTTCGCCGAGCCGAGCAGCGCGGGCTTGTCGTCGTCCCGGCCGCGGCCGACCACCCGGCCGAGCGCATCCGCCTCGATGGGATCGCCGAGCAGGGTTCCGGTGCCGTGCGCCTCGATGTAGTCGACCGAGGAGGGCACGATGCCCGCGTCGCGGTAGGCCCGGCGCAGCACCTCGGCCTGGGCGTCCGGGTTCGGCGCGAGCAGCCCGTTGGAGCGGCCGTCGTTGTTGGTGGCCGAGCCCTTGACCACGGCGAGGATGCGGTCGCCGTCGCGCTCGGCGTCGGCGAGCCGCTTGAGCACCACCAGGCCGCCGCCCTCGGAGCGGACCATGCCGTCGGCATCCGAGGAGAACGCCTTGATGTGGCCGTCCTTGGCCACCGCGCCGTTCTTGTCGAAGCCGAGGTTGGCGAAGGGCGCGAGGATCATGTTCACGCCGCCGGCCAGCGCCAGGTCGGCGTCGCCCTCGCGCAGCGCGCGCACCGCCTGGTGCACCGCGACCAGGGTGGACGAGCAGGCGGTGTCGATGGTGACGGACGGGCCGGTGAAGTCGAAGAAGTAGGAGACGCGGTTCGCGATGATGCTGCTGACGCTGCCCATGATGGCGTAGGCGTCGGCCGAGGCCGGGACGTTCGGGTCCTTCTCGGCGCCGAGCCCGAGCGCCGCGATGAGCTGAAAGTCGTTGCTGGAGGAGCCGATGAAGACGCCGACCGGGGTGCCGCGCAGCTCGCTGGCCGGGATCCGGGCGTGCTCCAGCGCCTCCCAGGTGAGCTCCATCATGAGCCGCTGCTGCGGATCGACCCGCTCGACCTCGATCGGCGACATGGCGAAGAACTCCGCGTCGAAGCCCTTCACCACCTCCTGATCGAGGTAGCCGCCGAGGCTGTTGCTCTCCGCGACGGCCTGCGCCACCTCCGGCTCGCCGAGGAACTCGGACCAGCGGCCCTCCGGCAGCTCGCGGATGCCGTCGCCGCGGTTGATGAGGAAGTCCCAGGTGGACTCGGGGGTGTCGCCCGCTCCGGGGAGCCGGGTGCTGAGCCCGACGATCGCGATGTCGTGCGCCGCGCCGGGGCTGTAGGAGGTGTAGAAGGCGTCGTCGGTGGTCTCGGCGGGCGCCTCCGGCTCGCCGTTCACGATCCGCTCGGCCAGCGAGGCGATGGTCGGGTGCTGGTAGACCACGGTGGCGGTGAGCATGACGCCGGTCAGCTCCTCGATATCGCCGCCGAGCGCGATGGCGTCGCGCGAGGCGAGGCCGAACTCCTCCATCGGGCGGTCGACCGTGATCTGGTCGGGCTGCTGGCCGGTGGCGTCGGCGACCCAGTTGCGCAACCACTCCCGCAGTTCGGCGACGGAGATGTCGGGTCGCTCGGCGCCGCCGGACGGCGAAGTGGGGTTGCCCTCGTTGTCAGCCATCAATTCCTCAAGCTACTCGGGTGCGTGCGTCGCACCGGGCGAACGCCGGAATCGAGCGGTGCACCGAGGCTCCGGCATACGGGACGATTCCCGGCGCCGCTCGGGGCGCCGGGAATCGGTGCTCACTCTTCGTCGGGTGCGTCCGGGAACGCCTGCTGGGTGTAGCCACCCCGCAGCGTTCCCTCCAGGTAGGCGGCCTTGCAGGCGCGCCGGGCGATCTTGCCGCTGGAGGTGCGCGGGATCGAGCCCGCGGGCACGAGCAGCACGTCGCGCACGGTGACGCCGTGCCGCTGCGAGATCGCCGCGCGCACCGCGTCGGCGATCGGCTGCGGATCGGCCTTGCCCGCGCCCGGCCCGCGCTCGCCCACGATCACCAGCTGCTCGGAGCCGTCGTCGGCATCGAACTGGAGCCCGGAGGAGTTCTGCTCGAAGACCACGGCGGGAAGCTGGTTCGCGGGCACCGAGAAGGCGGCGACGAAGCCGGGGCGCAGCTGGGTGCTCGCCTCCTGCGCCGAGTGCTCCAGGTCCTGCGGGTAGTGGTTGCGGCCGTCCACGATGACCAGGTCCTTGACCCGGCCGGTGATGTAGAGCTCGCCCTCGAAGTACACGCCGTAGTCGCCGGTGCGCATCCAGTCGGCGTCCTTCTCGGTGCCTTCGGCGCGGCTGTCGCCGGGCTGCCGCTCGCCGACCCGGTTCTTGAAGGTCTTGGTGGTCTCCTCGTCGCGACCCCAGTACCCGATGCCCATGTTCTCGCCGTGCAGCCAGATCTCGCCGACCCGGCCGTCCGGCAGCTCGGTGCCGACGCCGCTCTCCACGGTGTCCGGGTCCACGATGACGGCCCACTGCGAGCGCGCGACGTAGCCGCAGCTCACCTGGGCGATGGCGTTCTCGTGGGTGGGGTCGACGCGGACCATGCGGCCCGCGTTCAGCTCGTTGCGGTCGACGTAGTTGACCTTGGCCTCGTCCTCGTGCTTGGTCGCCGAGACGAAGAGCGTGGCCTCGGCCATGCCGTAGCAGGGCTTGATCGCCGTCTTGGGCAGGCCGTAGGGGGCGAAGGCCTCGTTGAACTTCTTCATCGACGAGGTGGTCACCGGCTCGCTGCCGTTGATCAGCCCGATCACGTTGGAGAGGTCGAGCGACTCACCGTTCTTGGGCAGGCCGCGGGCGGCGGCGTGCTCGAAGGCGAAGTTCGGGGCGGCAGCAAAAGTACCGGCACCATCCGAGACCGCGGCCAGCTCCTTGATCCACCGGTACGGGCGGCGCACGAAGGCGCTCGGCGACATGATGGTGATGAACTTGCCGCCCACCGCGGGCAGGATCACCGTCAGCAGCCCCATGTCGTGGAAGAGCGGCAGCCAGGTGACGCCGCGCGAGCTCATGTCGATCTTCAGCGCGTCCACCATCTGCAGCACATTCGTGCCGACCGCGCGGTGCGTGATCTCCACGCCTGCCGGGGTCCGGGTGGAGCCGGAGGTGTACTGCAGGTACGCGATGTCGTCGATCTCGAGCTCCGGCCGCACCCAGGTGTCGCCGACGCTGTCCGGGATCGCGTCCACCGCGATGATCCGGGGCCGCTGGGCGGCGGGCAGCGAGCGGAAGAACTGGCGCACGCCCGCGGCCGACGAGCTCGCGGTCAGGATCGCCGACGGCGTGCAGTCGCCGAGCACCGCGTGCAGCCGGTCGGTGTGGCCCGGCTCGTCCGGGTCGAAGAGCGGCACCGAGATGTTCCCCGCGAAGATGGCGGCGAAGAAGGAGATCACGTAGTCCAGCCCCTGCGGGGCCAGGATCGCGACCCGATCGCCCGGGTTGGTCACCTGCTGGAGTCGGCCGGCCACCGCGCGCAACCGGACACCGAACTCACGCCACGTCAGCTCGAGTGCCTCACCGTCCCGCTCGCGCGAGTAGTCGATGTAGCGGTACGCGAGCGTGTTCGCGTCGTTCCGCGTGTGCTTCTCGACGTGGTCGACCAGGGTGTGATCCTCGGGAATACGGATGTTCCCGGTCTCGTCCAGGTACTCGTCGAAAGTCGTTTCCATTCCTTCTTCTCCTCCGAGGCACGAACAGCCCGACGGCGAGATGCCGTTGATACCTGTGAGGCCCCGACTCGCTTTCGCCGGGCGGGCACTCCGTGTCCGAGCACCGGCGCGGCAGATTTCGTCGCGGTCTGCGCGGTGACCGCTAAAGGCTAGATGTACTCAAACCAGAGTCATGTTACAGAGAAGACCGGGTCACTCTTCCCGCAGCAGCGGAATCACGGGTGCGAAGGCATCCATCTGGGTGGGAAAGATGCCCACGTACGACAGCCCGGTGAGCTGCCGGACCCGGCGAATCTGCTCCGCGATCTCCTCGAACGAGCCGATGGCGACGTACGGGGAGTTCAGGATGTCCTCGACCGAGAGCTGGGTGTCCACCTCGAGGTCGGGGTGCAGCCCGCGCTCGATGGCGGAGAGCGCCATCTCGGCGGTCTTCTCCCGATCGTCGGTGATGACGATGGCGGTGATGGCCCAGTTCAGCTCGATGTCGCCGAACCGGTCACCGGCCGCCTCCCGGATGAGCTCGACCTTCTCGACGGTCTTCTCCAGGGTGATCCCGGAGAGCAGACCCTTGCCGTTCTTGGTGGTGACCGGAACGACCGAGACGATGTCGGCATGCTTGGCGGCCAGGCGGAGCATCTTCGGTCCGCCGCCGCCGGTGCAGATCGGCGGGCGGGGCCCCTGCCGCGGCCGCGGCGTGCCCTTGATGCCCTTGACCTGGTAATACTTGCCCTCGAAGGTGCACTCCCTTCCGCGCAGCAGCACGTCGAGGATGGTGAGTGCCTCGTCGAGCTTGGCCAGCCGCACGCCGGGGGAGTCGTACTCCAGCCCGGCGGCGAGGAATTCGTCCTGCTTCCAGCCCGCCCCGAGCCCGACCTCGAGCCGGCCCCTGGAGAGCACGTCGATGGTGGCCAGGTCCTTGGCCAGCACCACGGGGTGGCGGAAGCCGTTGGCCAGTACCGAAGTACCGAGCCGGATGCGTTCGGTAGCCTGGCTCAGCGCGCCGAGCGCGGCGATCGGGCCGATCTGGTCGCCGAGGTGGTCGGGCACGACGAAGGTGTCGTAGCCGTACTCCTCGGCCTGCTGCGCGGTCTGCACGAACTTGCGCGCGCCGCCCTCCTGCTTGTTGCCCTCGCCCGCGGCCGCGAACCGGAATCTGCGCAGCGGCGTGCCCAGCGCGGTCAGCTCGGCTGCCGCTGCGCTCGGCTCGGCGGTGGCCGGTGCTCCGGCGTGTGTCATGAACTCATGCTCCTCTGGGGCCAGGTGCGATCACCAGCGCACTTTACAGCGTCCCGCAACCCCCGAGAACGGTTGCGGCCGCACCGCTGGCGAGCACGCGAACGTGCGCGCCACACTGCTGTGAGACCTCACGAATGAGGTGGCCGCGGAGCACCTTCGATCAACCCCGTCGCCCAGTCGAGGGTCCAGCCGGTGGCGGTCGTCCCCGCCCCGTCGACGACGTAGCCGTTGTAGAGGCTGTGCACCGGGTTGCCGACGGCCCTGGTCAGCGTGAGCACGCTGCCCATGATGTTCGCCGGGCTCAGGGCGTCGCGCGGGGCGTCGCAGATGAGGTCGCCGGGCGCGCACATGGTGTAGACGCGGCCCGCCAGTTCGCCGAATCCGCCTTCTCGCGGGCCGGTCATGGTGATTCCGGGCACGTTCAGCCCCTTCAACGCCACCTCGGCGCCGACGCCGGGCGGTTCCGCCCCGATCGTGATGGCCGCGCCCTCGGTGCCGGGGGCCCGCCTGCCGTCCGCGATGAGCGTCACGCCGAGTACCAGCTTCGCCGGGACCGGGCCGTCGCCCGCGCCGATCTGCGCGGCGATGTCGCCGGCGATCACCGCGCCCTGGGAGAACCCGGCGATGACGTACGAGGTGAGCGGGCAGCGCTCGTGCACCTCGGTGAGCAGCTCGACGGCGCGGGTGGTGCCCTCGGAGCGGCTGTTGTTGTAGGACTGCTGGCCGTCCGGCGGAATGGCGATGGGATTCGAGAACTGCGCCACGTACGGGACGGTGTAGACGTCCACCCGCTCGGCCGGGAACCGCTCGGCGATGGGGGCGGAGACATTGATCATGAGCGACACCGGGTTCGCCACCGGGTTGTGCGGGTCGTCGTTGCTGTTCGACTCCCAGGTGCCCGGGATCGAGACGAACTGCACGTCCGGGCAGTCCGCCGGCTGCGAGGCGGGCGGCTCCGGCGGGGTCGGGCCGGGGCCGGGCACCTTCAGCCGTCCGGCGAGCAGGTACCAGAGCAGCAGCGCCGCGATCACGATCAGCGCGACGACCAGCAGGAACACCAGGCACCCCGCCGGCCGGGACCGGCGGGGCGACGAACCGCGGCGTGCGCTCACGAGCAGTAGGTCTGCTTGGCGGTATCGAGGTAGATCTTCCCGGCCTGCTCGACCGGCATCTTGGCCGGGTCGAAGGACGGGTCGGAGCCTGCCATCGCGGAGACGAAGGTCATCAGGTCCTGATCCGAGGCGCCCGCCGCGCTGCCCTGGCAGACGTAGGCGCCGATGCTGAGCGCGATGTCGGGGGTGGACGGGGTGACGCCCTTGGCGGCCAGCGCGTCGAGGAACTGCTGGTCCCGGTCGCCGAGCGTCGTGGTGTTCGCGGGCGGGACGGCATCGGTGGGCACCGGCTCGGGGCGCTCCGGCGACTCCGCGGCGGGCGGGGCCGAGACCTCGGCCGACGGGGTCGCGCCCTGGTCCGGCGCCTGTGCGGCGGAGGTGGGCGCCTGGCTCGCGGCCGACGCGGTGGTGCTCAGCGACGGGGTGCTCGACGCCGTCGAGTCGTTGTCACCGCAGGCCGCGAGCAGGCCGGTGGCGGCGAGCGCCACGGCGACGCCCATCACCTTTCCACGGGTCCGATGCATGAATTCTTGTCCTCGCTTGTCGGCGTTCGGGGGTCGGTCGCCCACCAGGCTAGCGGGCCGCTCCCCGATGCCGTTCAGATGCCGTGGATCTCTTGCCTCCCGTCGCGCACCGTGACGAACCCGGCCTGGAAGTTCTGCTGCACCCCGCCGGGCACCGCGAACTCGTCGCTGATCGGGTAGCCCAGCCTGCCGTTCTCGTACCCCGCGTCCCGCCAGGCGTCCATGATCGGGCCGTTGCGCACCGCCCAGGCGCCGGAGAGCGGGCTCCAGTACAGCGTGCCGCCCTCGAACCGGGCGTACCGGCCGAGATCCCTGGCCGGCTGCTCCCCGTCGACCGGCAACCCGACCGGGCTCTTCTCGAAGCCGAGCTGCGCGTACTTGCCCAGGATCAGCCCCTGCACCCGGTGCGCCCCGGTCGCCGGGCTGTAGTAGAAGGCGCCGTGCTCGAAGCTCTGCACCATTCCGTCGCGATCGGGCAATCGGACCTCGGGGCCTGCGGGGTAGCCGGCCGGCCCGCGCTCGAAGCCCTGCGCGCCCCAGGCCCCGAGCACGGCGCCGCGCACCACCTGCGCGCCGGTCTCCCTGGTCCAGTACAGCGAGCCGTCCAGGAAGCTCTGGAACCGGCCGCGGCCGTCCGGCAGCAGCACCTCGTCGCCGGTGGGCAGCCCGAGCGGCGCCGGACCGGCCGCCGCGGCCATGTACCCGCCCGCCAGCGCGCCCGCCACCGGGTGCGCGCCGGTGTCGGCGGCGGAGAGCACCCGGCCGGAGCGGAAGTCCTGCGCCACCCCGCCCGGCACCGGGTACTCATTGGTCAGGCAGTCGCCGAGCCAGGGGTTGACCGCGGTGACCGGCTGGATGGCTCCGCCGACCTCGCAGGCGGGCTTGTCGGCCTCGACCCCGAGCGCCGCGGCCACCTGCGGCCAGGACTGCCGCATCTCGAAGTCCCAGTACGGCCAGGAGTGCGTGCCGGAGGCCCGGTAGTTGGCCTGCACCGGGATATTCAGCTCGCCCAGCTTGCCGACGAAGTTCTGCGAGGTGAGCCGGGAGAGGATCTCCAGCCCGGTGCCCGCGTAGTTGGTGCTGATGCCGGGGATGGTGGAGGCCAGGTCGTGCGGGCCGGTGGCGCCGCTGCCGCTGGAGACGTACAGGCTGACGCCGCGCAGCTTGTCGGCGAGCAGGTACGGGTCGTGCTCCGGCCAGCCCGGATCGGTCGGCGGGCCCCACATGGCGTTGGAGTCGAAGCCGCCCGCGTCCCGCATGGCGAACTGGATGGCCTGCGGCATGCCGAGCGTGGTGGTGGTCAGGAAGCCGGAGTAGGAGGCGGCGAACTTCGCGAAGCCGGGGTTGCGGGCGGTCAGGAACATGGCCGCGGTGCCGCCCATGGAGAGCCCGGCGACGGCGCGGGCACCGGTGGCCCGCCACTGCTGCTCGAGCAGCGGGGGCAGCTCCCTGGTGAGGAACGTCTCCCACTGGTAGTTGTGCCCGTTGTCCGGGCGCACCCAGTCGGCGTAGAAGCTGGATTGGCCGCCGATCGGCAGCACCACGGTGACGTTCTTGTCGGCGTAGAAGCTCTCCGCGCCCGCGTCCTTGGTCCAGCCGGACTCGCTGTCGGCGGCGCGCAGCCCGTCCAGCATGAAGAGCACCGGAAAGGTGGCGTCCGGGCGCGCGTTCCAGTCCCTGGCCAGCAGCAGCTGCACCTGGGTCGGCGCGCCCATGGACGGCGAGTCGACCCAGAGCGCGACCCGCCGGTCGTCCAGCCAGACAACCTTGCTCACCGCGGCACCGCCGGGCGCGGTGGCGGGCTGGGCCGTGCTGACCGGGGTGGCGGCGGGCAGGAGCGCCATGGCCGCGGCGGCGGCGAGCGTCAGCAGGCGGCGGCGCGGTCGCGCATTGGTTGCCGGCGCGCCCGCACGGCCCGGTCGTCGCTCGTCACCGCCCCCGCTCTTCCCTGCCATTCACTGTTTGTACCCTGCTCACGAGGCTTTTCCCGGCGCGACGCGCCAACCGCAGGCCGATGCTCAAGATTTGCCCGCTTTGCGCGGAGCGCGGAAACGGCAGCGGCGCCGCCGCTTCCCGGAGGAAGCTGACGGCGCCGCGGCGTCGAACGGGGGTGGTGTCACCAAGCGCCGGTGGCGTCGAGGATGCCCTGGCGGGAGTTGAAGAGCTCGCCCTCCCAGTACTTCCACGAGTGGGTGCCCGCGGCCGGGAAGTTGAAGGCGGCCGGGATCTTGAGCGAGTTCAGCCGGACCTGGAACGCGCGGGTGTTCACCAGCGAGAGCGCCTCGAGCGCCATCGCGTTACCGGTGTTGAAGACGCCGATCGCCGAGTTCGGGCGATCGTGCTGGCCGGGCAGGCCGGACGCGGCCGAGATGTACATCGGCAGCCCCTTCAGCTGCGGCGCGAAGACGAAGGGGTCCATGCGCAGCCACTGCGGGCTCCACGGGGCCGCCATCGAGTCGACGTTGAAGCGGCCCGCGTCCAGCATGGCGACCCGGATGGCCTCGCGCATGCCCGGCGCCGAGATGTTCAGGTAGCCGGAGTAGGACGCGGCGTACTTGAACTGATCGCGGTGGTAGGCGGCGAGCGCGAGGGCGGCGCTGCCACCCATGGAGAGGCCGGCGACCGCGTTGTTGGTCTTGGAGACGCCGTAGCCCGCCAGGAAGTCCGGCAACTCCTTGGTCAGGAAGGTCTCCCACTTGTAGGTGGACTTCTGACCGTTGGTGTTGCTGGGGGCGTACCAGTCGGTGTAGAAGCTCGACTGCCCGCCGACCGGCATGATCAGGCTGATGTTGTCGTTCTTGAACTGCTCGAGCGCATTGGTCTCGAACGACCAGGCATTGCGGTCGTCCCGCGCCCGGAGGCCGTCGAGCAGGTAGAGCGCCGCGTTACCGCCGCGAGCCGCCCACTGCACCTGAACCTTGATCGGGCCCATCCCGGACGGAACCATGAGGTCCTCGACCCCGCCCGCCGGCGCCCGAAGCGCCGGGGCGGGAGCCGCCACGGCGGCGGTCGGGGCCGCGATACCGGCGGCGATCGGCAGCGCTAGCGCAGCAGCACCGACGGCCAGAATTCGGCCACGCCATCCCGTTTTCGTCTTCTTCGGCGCGGCCGCCCTGCCGAAACGCATGAATTCTGCTCTCTTCCTGCTGTCGTGGCGCGGCTCCCACCCCGGCGGGGACCGCACCAGTGTTGCCTACGAGACGCGCGGCCCCGCAGGACCGGATCCCGACCACCGGCCCTGCGGAGCGCACTACAACGATCTGGTCACACTCGCGCTCGCTGGACGATATTCGACCCCGGATTCCTTCGCAAGACGGAGGGATCGTTTACCCACCGGCGAGCGCTGTGATCGTGCGGAGACCATATCGCGTTCTCCGGTTGATGTCGTCGCTTGGTTCCGATTCGTTTCCGTTATCCACAGATGCGGCCACGCGCCAGCGGAATTCGCGGTTACCGGGGGGCGGATACGGGGGTTTCACTGTGACGAATCCCGCATCACCCCCAATTCCGGGACGGCGGAAAAAGACGGACCGCCCGGCACCGTAGGCGGTGCCGGGCGGTCCGGGAACGGCGGCGTCAGCCGATATTCGCCGAGAGGTCGGGCAGCATTCGCTTCGCCTCTTCGGTCCAGTTGATCCAGTTGTGCACGCCGAAGCTCGGGAACGAGTAGGTGGTGTTCCCGCCGCCCAGCGTCGCCATCCGCACCTGGAAAGCCCTGGTGTTGGCGAGCGCGATCGCCTCCAGCCCCATGGCGTTGAGGGTGTTGAAGCTGGGGCCGTCGACCGCGGTCGGCAGGCCGCTACCGGCGGCGATGTAGAGCCGGGTGCCATTGCGGACCAGCTGCGGCGCGAAGACGAAGGGGTCCATGCGCAGCCACTGCGGGCCCCACGGCGGCGCCATGGCGTCGACGTTGTAGCCGCCCGCGTCCAGCATGGCGACCCGGATGGCCTCGCGCATGCCGGGCGCGGAGATATTCAGGTAGCCGGAGTACGAACCGGCGAAGCTGAACTGGTCGGGGTGGTAGGCCGCCAGGGTGAGCGCGGCGCTGCCGCCCATGGAGAGGCCGAAGACGCCGTTGCGGGTCGAGCGGAAACCGAGCCGGTCGCGCAGCGCGTTGCGCAGGTCGTTGGTGAGGAAGGTTTCCCACTGGTAGCGGTAGCTCTTGCCCGGCCCGGCCGCGAAGGCGTTCAGCGCGCCGGAGCCGGAGCTGGAGCCGGTACCGGCCGGAATACCGACGAAGGTGCTCGGCGCATTCCAGTCGGCGTAGAAGCTGGACATGCCGCCGACCGGCATCACGACGTTGATGTTCGCGGCCGCCAGCATCTCGGCGACGGGGGTCTCGATCTCCCAGCCGTTCAGCGTCTCGGGGGCGCGCATGCCGTCGAGCACGTAGACCACGCGGTTGAGGTTGCCGTCGGCCGCGCGCAGCACCCGCGACTTGATCGGCCCCATCCCGGAGTCGACCCAGAAGTCGAAGGCCGCGGGGTTGAACGCCGCCTCGGCCGGCGCCGCAGGCCCGGTGACCGCGATCCCCATCGGGGCGAGCAGCGCCAGTGCCAGCGCCATACTCCACCGCCCGAGCCGGGAGCCGCGTGCTCCCGCACCGGCTCCGCGTTTCCAGCGCGCACTTCGCATTCGTCGAAACCTTTCGCTCTGGCGACCGGTTGGCAAATCGAAAGCTATCGAAACCGGCCCCTCATCGGGCACCAGGCCACGTCATTGCCTCGCATAACGGACATGTGCGACCTCGGCGCATGCTTCCGCTGTATCCATCGGAAGCGCATGCCTCCATGTTGCTGGATAGTGATCCGAGCCACAACCGACGCACCCTGACGCTACCGATTCGTTGCCGACCGTCCCGGGGACGCCCACCGGGCGCCACCGCCGACCGTACCCGGCCGGGCGGGCCCGTGCCTACCCGGCCCGATCAGCGGCTCCGCGCGCTCAGCCGATCGAGGCGGAGAGATCGGGCAGCATCCGGCCCACCTCGGACTCCCAATTCCGCCAGGTGTGCACCCCGACATTGGCGAAGTCGTAGGTGACGTTGGAGACCCCGAGCGCGTCCAGCCGGGCCCGGAACGACCTGGTGTTGGCGGATGCCAGGTTCTCCAGCACGATGGCGTTCAGGGTGTCGAAATCGGCGCCGTCGGCGGGCACCGGGCGGCCGTCGGCGGCCGCGATCCAGAGCCGTGTCCCATTGTCCCGCAACAGCGGAGCGAACGAGAACGGATCGAACCGCCGCCACAGCTCGCTGGCCGCGGGGGCCATGGAATCGATGTTGTACCCGCCCGCGTCGACCATGGCGAGCCGGATGGCCTCGCGCATGCCGGGGGCATTGACATCGAGCATGCCGCTGTAGGCGGCGGCGTAGGAGTAGCGCTCCGGGTGGAAGGCGGCGAGCCCGAGCGCGGCGGTCGCCCCCATGGAGAGCCCGATCACGCCGTTGCGCGCGGTGGCGAAGCCGTACCGGTCGCGCAGCGCGTCCGGCAGCGCGCCGGTGAGGAAGGTTTCCCACTGGTACCGGTAACTCTTACCGGGGCCGGCGTCGAGCGCCTGCAGCCCGCCGGAGCCGGTGGCGGAGCCCGCCGAGCCGGTGGCGGGCGGCAGCCCAGCCATCGAGCTCGGGGCCGCCCAGTCGGCGTAGAAGCTGGACTGGCCGCCGATCGGCATGACGACATTGATATTCGCCGCGGCCAGCCGGCTCGGCACCCCGGTGTGCAGCTCCCAGCCGCTCAGGTCCTCCCTGGCGCGCATGCCGTCCAGGGCGTAGACCACGCGATCGGTATTGCCGTCGGCCGCGCGGAAGACCCGCGACTTGATCGGCCCCATCGGGGAGTCGACCCAGACGTCGATGCCTGCCGGGTCGAATGCCGCCGAGGCCGGAGCGGCCGCGCCGAGCGCGGTCCCGACCGGCAGCAGCGCCGCCAGGGCCAGCAGTGCGGTCCGGCGGAGCCGGGCGCCCTTCCGTCTTCGGATGTTCACGCCTCGCATCAAAGGGCCTTCCTGCGTGCCTGGTCCGGAAATCGCACCGAGCCTAACGGCGGAGCGGGGAGTGGCCGTTATCGAAATGTAATAGAGATTCGGCGGGCTGTTTGTGCCCGATCACGACCGTCCGGCGCGGCCCCGTCCAACGCAGCGTCGCCGCCCGATGCGGACCGGGCGGCGACTGTCGGAAAGGGTCAAGAAATCAGCGCGGGGGCTGCGGGAACGGGTCCACCAGACCGCAGCGCTCGATCTCGTACTTCGGCACCCGCTCGATCCGGTAGGCGGCGAAGTTCAGCGCATTGCGCAGGTTGTGCTTGAACCGGTCGAGGGTGAGCGGGTCGCGGTGCGCGAGCATGAGCGCGTGGGTGTCCGGGCAGGACAGGGCGACCCGGGCTTGGGCTACCCACTCTTCGTCCAGGTACCAGGGCATCCAGGGCTTCCTGTCCACCATGCCCGCGTCCACGATCACCCAGTCCGGGTAGAGGCTCTTATCGTGGCCGATGCGGCCGTCGGCCAGCCGGTCGGTGTGCGCGGCGAGCGGGTAGGCCAGCCCCATCGGGTCGACGACCTTGACATCCAGCGGGACGTTCATGCTGGTCATGCCGAGGTTCAGGAAGAAGACGGTGTGCCCGGCGCCGCCTTCGGGGATGGGCTGCGGCGGCGGCGCGATGTACCAGAACATGAAGGAGGGCGAGTTCAGCAGCAGCCCGCCGTCCGGGGTGTTGGCGATGCCGTCGACCATGGCCCGCATGCGCGGGTAGTCCAGGTAGTCCTCGGCCCGGATCGGGTGGTCGTGCCCGGTATTGAGCACGTAGTACACCCGCTCGTCCACGATGCCGGTCGAGCTGATCTTGGTGCCGGTGGTGATGGCGGTGGTGCCCGCGGCGAAGAAGGCCCAGCCGATCACGGCCAGCCAGAGCGCGGGGACCAGCAGGTAGCGCACGTCGCGCAGGGAGAACGGCCGGAAGGCGCCGCGCGGCACCCGGATGGGAAGCACCGCGATCGGCAGCAGGAAGAGGAAGAGCTGCGGCAGCAGCATGCGGCCGTGCATGAAGTCGCCGCCGACCCGCAGGGCGTAGACGGTGAGCAGCAGCGCGCCGCCGAGCACCAGCGTGACGACCGCGCTCGGCGAGCGCAGCCAGCGCCGGAACCGGGTCACCGGGTGCACCCGCTCGCCGCGCTCCCGCTCACCGCGCGCGGTGGACTCGCTCGCCAGCCGCAGCGCGCCGAGGCCGGCCAGCAGCAGCAGGAGCAGCGGCAGCCAGAGCCAGTACGGCCCGACCAGGTTCCAGAGGTAGGTGAAGCCCTGGCCCCACTTGGCGCCGCCCGCGTCCTTGGCGACCGCGGTGTTCGGATAGGGCAGGCCGTAGTACCCCATCCGCCAGATCTGGTAGCCGAGCGGGAGCACCCCGGCCACCGCGACGATCAGCAGCCGGAGCAGCACCGGGCGCTCGCCCGGCAGCGGCGCGAGGAAGATCATGCCGAGCGCGGCGGCGCCGAGCACCGCCATCTCGGGGCGGATGAGCGGGGCCAGCCCGGCCAGGAAGACCAGCCCGAGCAGCGCGGGCACCCGGACCCGCTCGGCCTTCGCCCAGCTGATCATGGCCCACCAGAGCAGCCCGAGCCAGAAGATCACCAGCCCGCTCTCCAGGCCGGAGGTCACGTAGTCGCGGGCCGGCGGCACCGCGATGTAGACCAGCACACCCGCGGGCAGCAGGAAGGCCGCGCGCGGGCCGCCCCAGAGCCGGGCGGTGCCGAGCACGGCGAAGACGACGGCGCCGAGCGAGAGCACCAGCGCGAGCGCGAGCACCACGTACTCCAGCCTGGCGCCGGTAATCCAGCTGAAGAACCAGACCAGGTAGGTCCATGCGGTGCTGGTGTTGGCCTCGACACGCTCGCCCGCGTTGAAGACCGGGCCGTTGCCCGCGAGCAGGTTGCGGACGGTGCGCAGCACGATCAGGCCGTCGTCGGCGATCCAGCGGCGCTGCCAGCCGCCGATGGCGAAGAGCGCGACGGTCACCGCGATCCCGCCGACGAAGATGGGACGGGAGAACCGGGTGTACCGCGGCGCGGAGCGGGCCGAGTCCTCGGCCCGCTCGCGCTCGTCTTCGGTTGTCCCGGCCCCCTCGGCCACTCTCTCGTCAGGCGAGATAGACAGCGACACCTACCGCTCCGATCCAGGCGATGGCGAGGAACTGCAATACGCGGTCCCCCAGCGCGATCTCTTCGGGTTCACCGGCCTCGCCACCGTCGACGTCGACCGCGTAACGCAGGATTGCGATGGTAAACGGAATCATGGAGATCGCGAACCAGTTCGTGTCCTTCGCGTCGCCCTGTTCGAAGGCCCAGAGGCCGTAGAACACCACCACCGCCGTCGCCGCCAGGGTCCAGATGAACCGCAGGTAGGTCGGGGTGTAGTACTCCAGCGACTTGCGGATCTTGGCGCCGGTGCCGAGCGCGATCTGCAGCTCCGCGTACCGCTTGCCCGCCGCCATGAAGAGCGAGCCGAACGCCATGATCAGCAGGAACCACTGGGAGAGCGGGATATTCGCCGCCGCGCCGCCCGCCACCGCGCGCAGCAGGAAGCCGGAGGAGACGATGCAGATGTCGAGCACCGCCTGGTGCTTGAGCCCGAAGCAGTAGGCCAGCTGGATGCCGATGTAGACCGCCATCACCACGGCCAGCTGCCAGGCGGCCACGAAGGAGATGGCGATCGAGGCGACCAGCAGCACGACCGCGAGCACATAGGCCAGGTTCACCGGGACCACGCCCGCGGCGATCGGCCGGTACCGCTTGGTCGGGTGCGCCCGGTCGGCCTCGACGTCCATCGCGTCGTTCACCAGGTAGATCCCGGAGGCCGCGAGGCAGAACACCGCGAAGGCGATGGCGACGTGGATCAGCACGTCGATGTCGGTCGCCGACCCCGCAGCCAGCGGGGCGGCGAGGACCAGCACGTTCTTCACCCACTGGCGTGGCCGCATGGTCTTGATCAACCCACCGGCCAGCGTCTTGGGCGGGCCCTTGGTCACGCCTTCCGCGAGGTCGGTGCCTGTCGGCTCTTCGCTCATGTCGGCCGCTTCCTCACTTGGAATCACTGCTCTTTCTCGTGCGGTCACTCTCGAGTCTCTTTTCGACGGCGAGCAGGGCGGCGGCGGACGCGGCGCCCAGCGCGGACCCGGCGAGCACGTCGGAGGGGTAGTGCACCCCGAGGACGACTCGCGAGAGCAGCATCGGGGGGACGAGCACCGCAGGCAAGGGTAGCCCGGTCAGTTTTCCGAGCAACACCGCAGCCGCCGCGGTGGAGGTCGCGTGCGAGGAGGGGAAACTCAGCTTGCTCGGCGTGCTCACATTGATCCGCACCGCCGGGTCGTGCGGGCGCGGCCTGCGCACCACCCGCTTGATCACGATCGAGGCGGCGTGCGCGCCCACCGCACCGACCGCGACCCCGGCCCACTGCCTGCGCCGCGGCTTGTCCACCAGCCAACCGGCGGCGGCGATGCCGACCCAGCCGAGTGCGTGCTCGCCGAAGTGCGAGAGGCCGCGGGCGGCGGAGATCACCGCGGGGTTGCCGCCGATCGCCGACTGCACCGCGGTGATGATCGCCACCTCCGGCGGGCTCGCCTGGGCGGCGGCCGGGGCCGGACCGGCCGGATCCGCGGGCCGCTGTCGATTCGCCGGGTCGGCCGGTGCTGCCCGATCGGCCGCAGACGCGGGCCCGGCGCCGGCAGCGGCGCTCGCGGGGGCCGGACCGTCGTGCTCGGCCGGGTTCGCGGCACTCACTTCGCCGCCTCGCTGGTCTCGACGGTGGGGACGGTGCTCGGCGCATCGCCGATGCCGAAGATCTGCTCCCAGGCGGCGGTGCTGGTGAGCCGCGGGTGCGCGGCCCGGTAGCGCTGCCGCATCTCCGGGAAGCGGGCGAGCAGCTCCCTGCGCAGCCGCATCGCCTCCTTGAACAGCCCGAGCGCCTGGCGCGGGTCGCGCTTGCGGTAGACCACGCCGCGCCCGTCCGCGGTGGTGACGGTGACGCCGTCCACCTGGGAGAGCAGGAACCAGCGGGCGTCCAGCGTCGGGACGTTCAGCTGCGGGGTCTCGTGGTGCTGAGCGCGGGCCGGGCGAGCGCTGTGCACCAGCCCCTTCGCCAGCCGAGCCACCTTGGCCAGCGGGTTGCCCGGCTCGCCGACCGCGCCGACGTCGGCGTGGCTGGCCAGCGGCAGCGCGGTCGAGGAGGGCAGCACCACCGCGTCCGGGTAGCTCTTGCGCATGGCGTGCACCGCGCCGAGCGCGCTCGGCAGCAGCTCGAAGAGCTTGTCCGGGCCGGCCAGGAAGTCGCGGATGGCCTGGTTCTGGATGGCGACCGTGGAGTACTCCAGGCAGAGCAGGTGCTTGAGCGTCGCCTTGACCGTGTTCACCACCATCGCGCGCGGGTTGCCCGGCAGGTGCAGCGAGGCCACCACCAGCCGGTTGCGCAGGTGGAAGTAGGCCTGCCAGTCGATGGCGTCGTCCTTGTCGCTCCACGCCATGTGCCACACCGCCGCGCCGGGCAGCGTGACCGTGGGGTAGCCCGCGGCGCGGGCGCGCAGCCCGTACTCGGCGTCGTCCCACTTCAGGAAGAGCGGAAGCGGCTGCCCGAGCTCCTCGGCCACCCGGCGCGGGATGACGCAGGTCCACCAGCCGTTGAAGTCGACGTCGATGCGGCGGTGCAGCAGCTTGGAGTTGTCCCGGTCGCGCAGCGGGTACTTGGCGAAGTCGTGGTCGTACTCGACGTTCTGCGCCGCGGTCCACATGAAGACGCCGCGGTCGATGACCTCGCCCATGACGTGCAGGTGCGAGCGCTCCTGCAGGTTGAGCATGTGCCCGCCGGTGAGGACAGGGGACTTGGCGAAGCGGCTGAACGCCAGCGCGCGCAGGATGGAGTCGGGCTCGATCTCGATGTCGTCGTCCATGTAGACGATGAACTCGGCGTCGGTGGTCTTCAGCGCCTCGTACATGACCCGGCTGTAGCCGCCGGAGCCGCCGAGGTTGGGCTGGTCGTGGATGGCGAGCCGGTCGCCGAGCACGGCGGCGGCCGCGGCGAAGCCGGGCTCGTCGACCACCTTGCGGGTGCCCTGGTCCGGGATGATCACCGCGCGGGTGCGCTCGAGCACCAGCGGGTCGGAGCCGAGCGCCTCGAGCGTCTTCACCGCGTCGGTGGGGCGGTTGAAGGTGGGCATGCCGATGGCGATGGTGCCCTGGCCGGGCGCCTCCATCGGCGCGTACCAGCCGCCCGCGTGCAGCTCGACCGCGGTGTCGGTGGTGATGTCGAACCAGAGCCAGCCGCCGTCCTCGAACGGGCCGAGGTCGGCCTCGAAGATGACCGCGACCGGCTCGCTGCCGGAGAACTCCTCGCCGTGCACGTGGATGCGCGAGCCGTCGGCCTTGGAGCGGTAGAGATCCACCCGGCCGTGGCCGGTGAGCTCCAGCTTCAGCAGCACCGAGTCCAGCACGCTCCAGCGCCGCCAGTAGCTGGCGGGCAGCGCGTTGAAGTAGGTGCAGAAGGAGACCTCGGATTCCGCGCCGACCGCGAGCGAGGTGCGGGTGGTGGCATGCGCGCGGCGCGCGTTGGTGGCCGATTCCTCCAGGTAGAGGGTGCGGACGTCGAGCGGCTCGCCCGGCCGCGGCAGGATGACGCGCGCCAGCAGCGCGTGCGAATCGTTGTGCAGCAGACTCATTCAGGACTCCTGGTCGTCGGCGAGCGGCGCGCCGTTCTCCAGGTGCGGGCGCAGCACGTTGTCGAACTTGCTCAGCGCGCTGCCGATCGCCATGTGCATATCGAGGTACTGGTAGGTGCCGAGGCGGCCGCCGAAGATCACCTTCGCCTCGGCGGTCTCCCGCTTCGCCCGGTCCCGGTAGGCCTTGACCTTGGCCCGGTCCTCCGGGGTGTTGATCGGGTAGTACGGCTCGTCGCCGGTCTGCGCGAAGCGGGAGTACTCGCGCATGATGACGGTCTTGTCGGTGGGGTAGTCGCGCTCGGGGTGGAAGTGGCGCGGCTCGATGATCCTGGTGTAGGAGACGTCGCCGTCGTTGTAGTTCATCACCGAGGTGCCCTGGAAGTCGCCGGTGGCAAGCACCTCGGTCTCGAAATCGATGGTGCGCCAGCCGAGCTCGCCCTCGGCGAAGTCGAAGTAGCGGTCCAGCGGGCCGGTGTAGACGACCGGGGCGTCCGGGCTCTGCGCGCGCAGCTCGTCGCGCACGTCGAACCAGTCGGTGTCCAGCCGGACCTCGATGAGGTCGGAGGCGGCCATGTTCTCCAGCCACTTCGTGTACCCGTGCTTGGGCAGCCCCTCGTAGGTGTCGTTGAAGTAGCGGTTGTCGAAGGTGTAGCGCACCGGTAGCCGGGTGATGTTGCCCGCGGGCAGTTCCTTGGGGTCGGTCTGCCACTGCTTGGCGGTGTAGTCGCGGATGAACGCCTCGTAGAGCGGGCGCCCGATCAGCGAGATCGCCTTCTCCTCGAGGTTCTGCGCGTCGCCGGTCGCGATCTCCGCCGACTGCTCGGCGATGAGCCGACGCGCCTCCTCGGGCGTGAAGTAGCGGCCGAAGAACTGCGAGATCAGCCCGAGCCCCATCGGGAACTGGTAGGCCTGCCCCTTGTGCAGCGCGAAGACGCGGTGCTGGTAGCCGGTGAACTCGGTGAACTGCGTGACGTAATCCCACACCCGCTTGTTGGAGGTGTGGAAGAGGTGCGCACCGTACTTGTGGATCTCGATCCCGGTCTCGGGTTCCGGTTCGGAGTAGGCGTTGCCGCCGATGTGCGGGCGGCGATCGAGCACGAGCACCCGCTTACCGAGCAGGTTCGCGGTGCGTTCGGCGATGGTCAGCCCGAAGAAACCGGAGCCGACGACGATGAGATCGAAGGGGGCAGATGCGTTACCGGGGGACGATGCGACGGTCACGGTGGCCCAGCGTATCGGACGCCATCCCCGGCTTCCGGCGCAGTCGAAACTCCCGCCGAACCGCAGGTGGGTGCGATCAGGCCGGGAATCCGGCGTCGAGTTCGACGAGCTCCCGCTCGGTGTGCAGCCGCCAGGCGTGTTCCCCCAGCTCGGCTCCGCTGATCCGGGTCAGCTCGAGGCCGGGCGGGATCGCCTCCGGGTGCGCGTCGACGATCATCTGGGCCGCACTGCCCTCGATGAGTGAGCCGATATTGAGCAGGCCGATGTTCACCGGGGTATCCCGGAGCTCCTGTTCCAGAAGAAATTGAGCATTGGTTCAACTTGCTCGACGGTAGAGCAAATTGAACCCGAGCTCAACTTCTAGCCCGCTTCGTAGAATCGCGAGATGCCCACCGAGAAGCCGCTCCGCCGCGACGCCGTGCGCAACCGCGACGCCCTGGTGGCCGCCGCCCGCGCGGTCTTCGACGAGAAGGGCCTGGACGCGCCGCTCAAGGAGATCGCCGCGCGCGCCGGCGTCGCCATCGGCACGCTCTACAACCGCTTCCCCACCCGCGACGCACTGATCGCCGCCGCCGTCGCGGACCGCATGGAGCTCGGGCTCGAGGTCGCGCGCGCCGCCGCCGCGGTCGCCGACCCGTGGGACTCCTTCGTCGCCCTGGTCGAGGGTGTCTGCCGGCTCCAGGCCGACGACCGCCTGCTCGGCGACCTCGCGGTCCGCGCCGCCCCCAGCACCGAGATCGCCGCCGCCCGCGAGGCGGGCCACGCCGTCATGCGCGACATCGTCGCCCGCGCGCACCGCGCCGGCGTGCTCCGCACCGACTGGACCCTCGAAGACCTCGCCTTCGTCATGTGGTCGCACACCCGCGTCCTCGCCGTCACCGCGGGCATCGCCCCCGAAGCCTGGCGCCGCAACCTCGGCCTGCTCCTGGACGGTCTGCGAGCCGAAGCCGCCCACCCCCTCCCCGCGCTCCCGCTCACCCCCGAACAATTGGACGCGGCCCTGCTCGCCTCCGGCAAGGTCGGTCGGTGACCTCGGGGCGGTGAGCACCGGGTCCTCCGCGTCCCGGCGCCGGACCAGCAGGGACTGGCCCGGCGTGCGGTACCTACATGTCGAGCGCGAAGGCAGCCATGGCGTCGCGGACGAACTCGGCGGTGCCCGCTCCGTGCACGTCGTAGTTGGCGCGGAAGCGGTCGTCGGCGACGTACATCTCGCCGAGGCCGGCGAAGGCCTCCGGGGTGACCGGGCGGCCCTGCCAGCCGAGCGCGACCCAGTCGCGGAGCCTGGCGGTGAGGGCCTTGGCCTCGGGGCCGGCGGGGTCGGCGCCTGCGGCGTGCAGGCGGCCGTACTCGGCGGCGATGTCGAGCTGGGTCTGCTGGAACTGCTGTTTCTGCTCGGCGGTCAGCGAGCGCCACCAGTGGTCGCCGTTGTCGTAGGCGTCCCTGCCCCAGCGGTCGATGACCTCGTCCCGGTACTGCGTGTTGTCGAACCCGTCGAATACTTCGGATGCCACGAGCCGTTCACCTCTCTCTGTTTTCTCGAGTGTCGTGGTCACCGAGTCGATCAGGCGCCGGATCCGATCCTGTTCCTGCCACAGCAGGTTCAGGTGCGTGCGCAGCGCCGCCGCGGGTTGCTGCTCGCCCGCGAGCACCTCGGCGATGACCGGGAGGCCGATGCCGAGTTCGCGGAGCAGCAGGATGCGTTGGAGGCGCAGGAGGGAGTCCTGGTCGTAGTAGCGGTACCCGTTGGTCCCGACCCTGGTGGGCGGCAACAGCCCGAGCTGCCCGTAGTGGCGCAGCGTCCGGCTGGTGGTCCCGGCCGCCCTGGCCAGGTCCTGGATGGACCATTCGCCGTCGCGCGTGCCCGCTGCCATGTCCCTGACTCTCCCTGATCTCGTCGGTGAAATCAGGATGGGCGTTGACGTAGCGTCAAGGTCAAGGATTCTCCGGGATCATCGAGAGCAGCGTGTCGAAGTCGACGACCTGGGCGCCGAGGGTTTCGGTGGCGATGATGACGCCGTTGGCGAAGAGCTGGTAGGTGCCCGCGCCGAGCGGGAGGTCGAGCTCGGGGCCGACGGGGGCGCCGACGGCGCTCTGCTCGCCGCCGATCCGCTGGTACTCGACCTGGATGGCGGTCGGGCCGTCGATGGCGGTGTCGACCCGCGGGTCCTGCGGGACGGGGTCGGGACGCAGGTAGGGGTTGGGGGGCAGGTCGGCCGGGAGCGGGCCGATCTCGAAGGTGTCGATATCGGCGGGCTCGCCGCCGTCGGGGGCGGCGGAGTACTCGGAGCGCAGCAGGTGGCCGTCGCGCAGCAGCACGGTGCCCGCGGTCGAGGCGACGGCGACGGCGGCGCGCGGATCCTCCCGCTCGGTGCCGGGGTACATCTGGCAGTCGGTGCTGTCGCAGGTCTGCGCGTAGTCGTAGCGCTGCTCGGCGAGCGCGTACGAGCGGGCCGCGACGGCCTGCGCGCGCAGCGCCTCGCCCGCCCCCTTGTCCGCCCAGTTCGCCTGCATCTCGGTGGGGACGACGCCGAGCAGGTAGTCCTCGACGTCCACCTCGTTGACGGTGCGCGCCGCGCCGTCCTCCAGCGCCACGCCGAGCGCGCCGCGGTAGCCGGTGCCGCCGCACAGCCTGAGGTGCTCGGCGGGCGGCCGGTTCGGGCCGAGGTCGATCGGGTAGACCCACGGGTCGTCGGTGGCGCCCTGCCACACCACCTCGCCGTCGCAGCCGAGCGTGACCAGGACGTTCGCGCCGCCGTCGGGCAGCGCCGTGAGGTGCGCGACCTGCCCCGGCTCCAGCGCGCGGCCCGCCACGATCGCGCCGGCGTCGGCGTAGGTGTCGAGCGAGGAATCGTCCTGCGTCTGCAGCCGGACCCGGAGCAGCGTCGGAGCGATCCGGCCGAGTTCGGCGCCCGGGTAGTAGTGCGCCAGGATGCGCTCCGCGTTCCAGCCGTCCTGCGCGCTCTCGAAGGCGCCGTGCTGGCTCAGGCCGCGACCGTGACCGTCGCCGGTGGTCACCCGGTAGGGCGCGCCGGGCCAGGCGAGGGTGGCCACCAGCGCCGCGAGTGCGAGCGCGCCGCAGGCGATCAGCAGCCGGCGCGGGAATAGCGCCGGGTCCGGGTTGCGGCTGCCGCGCCGCCCCCGGCGTCGATGGATTCGCTGCACGACGAACTCCCTTCGAACGGCATGTCGTAGCGCCCGCACTAGCAGATCGGAAGCTACATTCGAGCAATCACCTCAACCTCGACCAGAGGTTTAGATATGTGACAATAGTGACTAGTGTGATAGCAGAACCGTCTGACACGCAACCCCTCGAATTGCGCAGCTTGATCCACCGTTCCGCCTGATTGGAGACGCTCGTGCCCTCTCGCAAACCGAAACGCTCCTACGTTCTCCCGGTTGTGGCGATTCTGGCGGTGGCAGCTCCCCTCGCGACGTTCACCCTGAGCGATTCCGCCCGCTACGACGCAGCGAACGAAAGTGAACTCGCCGCGATCCCAGCGCAATTGGCCGAGGCGGCGCTCAGCGCCGCCCCCGACGTGGTGCTCCCGCTCGCCGAGCTGACCGGGCTCGACCTGCCCGACCTGCGCCTCTCCGATTTGCGCATGCTGCCGCTGCCGGAGTCGGTCCCGGTGCCGCCGGGAATTCCGGCGCCGCCGGGAGTCGCGCTGCCCTCGCGGGTCCCGCTGCCGCGGCTCGGCGGCACCCGGTTCATCGCCGACCCCGGCCGTCTGGAACCGGGCACCTCCCCGGCGACCCCCGCGCTCACGCCGGGCGCGCTCCCGGCCGAGTACGCCGACCTGGTCGGCGCAGGCGTCAAGCAGATCTCCAGGGAGCAGCCGTTCAGCATGGTCGCGCTGACCGCCGCCGACCTGTCGGGCACCAGCGCCCTGGTCCGCGCCGCGGCGCCGGACGGCAGCTGGGGCCCGTGGTTCGACGCCGAGCCGGTGGACACCGGCGCCTCCGACCACAGCGGCCCGCCGCGCACCGAGGGCACTGAGCCGGTCTACGTCGGCAGCACCAACGCGGTGCAGGTGCTGGTCACCAGGGCGGCGCAGCCAGGCCCGTCGATCACCCCGATCGCCGAGCAGATCGACCCCGCGCACGGCACCCCCGACCTCACCGCCGTGCTCATCGACCCCGGCCGCGCCGACATCGACGGCGGGCTGAGCGAGATCGCCGGGGCACTGCCGGACGGCGGGCCGCGGGTGATCGGCCGCGCGCAGTGGGGCGCGGACGAGTCGATTCGCTGCTCCGAGCCCACCTACGACGACATGCTCGGCGGCGTCACCGTGCACCACACCGCGGGCCGCAACGACTACACCAGGGCCGAGTCGGCGGGGATCGTGCGGGCGATCTACGCCTACCACGCGGAGACCCTGGAGTGGTGCGACATCGGCTACAACGCCCTGGTCGACAAGTACGGGCAGATCTTCGAGGGCCGGTACGGCGGGCTGGAGCGGCCGGTGCAGGGCGCGCACGCGGGCGGCTTCAACGAGAACACCGCCGGGGTCGCGCTGATGGGCAACCACGAGGCCGAGGCGCCGACCAGCGTGGCGATCAACGCGGTCGGGCAGTACGTGGGCTGGCGCACCAGGATCGCCGGGCTCGACCCGAAGGGCGAGACGCTCATGTACTCCGAGGGCACCGAGTTCACCCCGTACGCCGAGGGCGAGGAGGTGGCGCTGCCGATCGTCTTCGCGCACCGCGACGTCGGCCACACCACCTGCCCCGGCGATGCCGCCTACGAACTGATGGACCGGATCCGCGATATCGCCGCGGGCGGTCCGGAGATGAGCACGCCGCAGGGCAATTCCAGCGCCGATCTCAACGCGCTCGCGAACCTGACCGGGAAGCTGCTGCAGATGGTGAACGAGAACATCATCGCCAGGTACTACGCGGAGAAGGGCGGCGCGGCGAGCCCGCTCGGCGACGCCGTCTCCGAGCCGCTGCCCGCGACGCAGGGGCAGCAGTACGCCCGGTTCACCAACGGCTACGTCTACACCGCGCCGACCGGGCAGGTGGTCGAGGTGCTCGGCGCAATCCTGGACCGCTTTCTGCAACTCGGGGCCGATGCCGGGGTGCTCGGGCTGCCGCTGGCCAATGCCTACCCGGTGCCGGACGGGCTGCGCGCCGACTTCCAGCACGGGTCGCTCATCCTGAACCAGATCACCGGAATCGTGACGACGATCTGGAAGACCTACAACGACACGTACCAGGAAGAGATGCGCAAGGACCCGGCCGCCGCGCCGCTCCCGGCACCAGCACCGGCACCGGCGGGTTGAGAACCTGGCCCCGGCCGGTCGAGGGCCCCGGCCGGGGTCAGCTCCACCAGCGCTCCAGCACCAGGGCGACACCGTCATCGGCATTGGTCTCGGTGACCTCGTCGGCCGCGGCCAGCGCCTCCGGGTGCGCATTCCCCATGGCGACGCCGTGCCCGACCATGCTCAGCATCGGGACGTCGTTGGGCATGTCGCCGAAGGCGACCGCCGACGCGGGCGCAACGCCGAGCCGCTCGGCCACCGCGGCCAGCCCGGAGGCCTTGGTCACCCCGGGCGCGGAGAGCTCGATCAGCCCGTTGTCGGTGGAGTAGGTGATGTCGACGGCGTCCCCCACCTCGGCCGCCAGCGCCGCCCGCATCTCCCCGCTGCGCGCGCCGACCAGCCGGATCAGCATCTTGATGGCGGGGGTGTCGATCACCTCGGTGCGCGCCACCGCGGTGTCGTCCGGGTTCAGCCAGGCGTGCTCGTAGGAGGGGGTGCTCACGAACTGCGGGGTCACCGCGTCGTGCGCGCTCTCCCCGACCCGCTCGGTGGCGAGGCCGCAGCCGGGCAGCGCGCGCTCGGCGACGTCGGCGAGCCAGGCCAGCGTCTCGACGTCCAGGGTGCGGCTGATCAGCACCCGGTCGGCCGCGCTGTCGTAGACCACCGCGCCGTTGCCGCAGACGCAGAGCGGCGCGAAGCCGAGGCCGTCGATCACCGGGTGCACCCAGCGCGGCGGGCGGCCGGTGGCGAGCACGAACGGCACGCCGTCGGCGACGACCGCGCCGACGGCGGCCTTGGTCCGCGGGGTCACCCGCTCGTCGTGGTCGATGAGCGTGCCGTCCACATCGGAGGCCACCAGCTCGGGCTTGGGTAGGTGCAGACGGGTCACCCACCCATCCTGCCGGATCGCGCGGAGCCGCGGTCGCCGATACACAGCATGCGGGACCGGGACCGCCGTCCCTATGATGCGGGGATCAACATCCGGCCGACGAGTGACCCAGGGGACCGATGACGGGCTTTCTGCTCCGACGCGCGCTGAACTACGTCGTGCTGCTGATCCTCGCGTCGTTCCTCACCTTCAGCCTCGCCTCGCTGACCTTCCGCCCGCTGGACAGCCTGGAGCAGCGCAATCCGCGGCCGCCGCAGTCGGTGATCGACGCCAAGGCCGAGGAACTCCATCTGAATGACCCGATTCCGGAGCGCTACCTCATCTGGGTGGCAGGCGTGGCGCACGGCGATTTCGGCACCACCCTCACCGGGCAGCCGGTGAGCGAGGAGCTGGGCCGCCGGGTGCTGGTCAGCCTGCGGCTGCTGATCATCGGCTCGATCATCGGCACCGTGCTCGGCGTGCTGATCGGCGCGGCGGGGGCGATCCGGCAGTACAAGTTCAGCGACTACTTCACCACCATCGTCTCGCTGCTCATCCTCAGCACGCCGATCTTCCTGCTCGCGACGCTGCTCAAGTACGGTGCGCTACAGATCAATACGGCCACCGGCACGCAGATCTTCCTCTACACCGGCGAGACCTCGGCGAACGCCATCGTCGGGTTCGGGCCGCAGCTGCTGGACCGGGTGCAGCACCTGGTGCTGCCGACGCTGGCACTGGCGCTCGGCGGCATGGCGGGGTACAGCCGCTACCAGCGCAATGCCATGCTCGACGTGCTGCAGAGCGATTTCATCAGGACCGCGCGGGCCAAGGGGCTCACCCGGAGCCGCGCGCTGTACAAGCACGGGCTGCGCACCGCGCTGATCCCGATGGCGACGCTCTTCGCCTACAGCTTCGGCGGGCTCATCACCGGCGCCGCCTTCACCGAGAAGATCTTCGGCTGGCACGGCATGGGCGAGTGGCTGGTCGACTCGATCAATGCCCAGGATCTGTACGTAGTGGTGACGGTGACCGCCTTCGCCGGGCTGGTGGTGCTGATCTCCGGGCTGCTCTCCGACGTCGTGTACGCCGTCCTCGATCCACGGGTGCGTGTGGGATGACCGAAGCCGAGCTCATCGTCCAGGGCGCGCCGGAGCCGGCCGCGGCGGCCGGGCGCAAGAAGCTGGTGCTGCGCCGCTTCCTGCGGAACAAGCCCGCGGTGGTCGGCGGAGTCGTGCTGATCCTCATGGTGATCGCGAGTTTCGCGCTGCCGCCGCTGCTGAAGTGGGACTACCAGCAGCTCGATTACACCGCGCTGCTGCAGCCGCCGAGCCCGAGCCACCCGTTCGGCACCAACCAGATCGGCCAGGACGTGCTCGCGCAGACCCTGCGCGGCTTGCAGAAATCGCTGACCATCGGCTTCTTCGTGGCGATCTTCAGCACCGCCATCGCCGCCATCGCGGGGGCGCTGGCCGGGCTGCTCGGCGGCTGGACCGACCGGGCCATCATGTGGTTCGTCGACCTGCTGCTGGTGGTGCCGAGCTTCATCATCGTCGCGATCTTCGCGCCGCGGACCAAGGGCAGCGGCTCGATCGTGCTGCTCATCGTCTTGCTCGCGGTGTTCAGCTGGATGATCAGCGCGCGCATCGTGCGCGGGCTCACGCTGAGCCTGCGGGATCGCGAATTCGTCAGGGCCGCACGGTACATGGGCGCCTCCACCTGGACCGTGATCATCAGCCACATCGTGCCGAACATCGCCTCGATCCTGATCATCGACACCACGCTCAGCGTCGGCGCGGCGATCATGGCCGAGACCGGGCTCAGCTTCCTCGGGTTCGGCGTGCAGAAGCCGGATGTCTCGCTCGGCTCGCTGATCGCCGAGGGCACTCGCTCCGCGCTCACCTACCCGTGGCTCTTCCTCTTCGCCGGCGGGCTGCTGATCCTCGTCGTGCTCTGCGCCAACCTGGTCGGCGACGGCCTCCGCGACGCCTTCGATCCCACCGCGGCGCGGGCGCGGTCCAAGAAGTCGGAGAAAGCGGCATGAGCGAGTCAGGCCCGGAGGCGGGAGCGCAGCGTAGCCACGGAGGGCCCTCGCTCGTGCCAAGTGGAGACAGCATGAGCGAGTCAGGCCCGGAGGCGGGAGCGCAGCGTAGCCACGGAGGGCCCTCGCTCGTGCCAAGTGGAGACAGCATGAGCGAGTCAGGCCCGGAGGCGGGAGCGCAGCGTAGCCACGGAGGGCCCTCGTCCATGCCCGGAGAGCACAGCATGAGTGAGCCGCTGCTCGAGGTGCGGGATCTGCAGGTCTCGTTTCCCGGGGAAGAGGGGCGCATCGACGCGGTGCGCGGGGTGGATTACACCGTCTCCGACGGCGAGGTACTCGCCATCGTCGGCGAATCCGGCTCCGGCAAGTCGGTCTCCTCGCTGGCCGTCATGGGCCTGCTGCCCGACCAGGCGCGGGTGCGCGGATCGATCCGGCTGCGCGGCCGGGAGCTGCTCGGCCTCGGCGACCGCGAGCTCTCCAAGCTGCGCGGCAGCACGGTGAGCATGGTCTTCCAGGACCCGCTCTCCGCGCTCACCCCCGTGTACCGGGTGGGCGAGCAGATCGCGGAGGCGCTGCTCGCACACGGGAAGATGGGCAAGGCCGCCGCGGCGAAGCGCGCGGTGGAGCTGCTCGACCTGGTCGGCATCCCGGAGCCGGAGCTGCGCGCCAAGGCCTTCCCGCACGAGTTCTCCGGCGGCATGCGCCAGCGCGTGGTGATCGCCATGGCGATCGCCAACGACCCGGCGCTGATCATCTGCGACGAGCCGACCACCGCGCTCGACGTCACGGTGCAGCAGCAGATCCTCGGGCTGCTGCGCAAGGCCCGCGACATCACCGGCGCAGGCGTCGTGATGATCACCCACGACATGGGCATCGCCGCTACCCTGGCCGACCGGGTCGCGGTCATGTACGCGGGCCGGATCGTGGAGACGGCGAGCGCGTCCGAGCTCTTCGGCTCACCCCGGATGCCGTACACCGTCGGGCTGCTCGGCTCCATCCCGCGGATGGACGGCCCGGCCCGCAGGCCGCTCATCCCCATCGTCGGCGCCCCGCCCGCCATGCACGCGCTGCCGCCGGGCTGCTCGTTCGGCCCGCGCTGCCCGGTCGCCGCCGACGACTGCCTGGCCGCGGAGCCGCCGCTGGCCGAGGTGGCGCCGCGGCACCGCGCGGCCTGCATCCGCACCGGGGAGATCACCTCTGCCGAGCTCTTCGGCGCCTATCGGGCCGAGATCGCCGCGCCGCCGGAGCCGGCCACCGCCGCGAAACCGGAGGTGGTGCTGCGAGTCTCCGGGCTGGTCAAGACCTTCCCGCTGACCTCGGGGCTGGTCTTCAAGCGGAAGAAGGGCGAGGTCCGCGCGGTCGACGGGATCGACCTGGAGGTGCGCGAGGGCCGCACGCTCGCGCTGGTCGGCGAGTCCGGGTCGGGCAAGTCGACCACGCTGAGCCAGATCCTGGACCTGGCCCGGCCGCAGGAGGGGCGGATCGAGATCCTCGGCACCGATGTCGCTGCGCTCACCGGCGAGCGCAGGCGGGAGCTGCGCCGGGCCATGCAGATCGTCTTCCAGGACCCGACCGCCTCGCTGGACCCGCGGCTCCCGGTCTTCGACGCCATCGCCGAGCCGCTGCGCATCGATAAGCGGCCGCGCGCCGAGATCGCGCGCCGGGTACCGGAGCTGCTCGCCCAGGTCGGGCTGCGGCCGGAGCACGCGGAGCGCTACCCGGCCGATTTCTCCGGCGGCCAGAAGCAGCGGATCAGCATCGCGCGGGCGCTCGCGCTCGCGCCCAAGCTGCTGGTGCTGGACGAGCCGGTCTCCTCGCTGGACGTCTCGATCCAGGCCGGCGTGCTGAACCTGCTGCGCACGCTGCAGGCCGAGCACCAGCTCTCGTACCTCTTCGTCTCGCACGATCTCTCGGTCGTCCGCAATCTGGCGCACGACATCGCGGTCATGTACCGCGGCAAGATCGTCGAATCGGGGCCCGCGGAACAGATTTTCGCGGACCCGCAACACGAATACACCCGCACGCTGATCGACGCGGTGCCGATTCCGGTCGTCAGCGGATAGGAGGACGACGGTGCGCAGGCGCATACCACGCTGGGTGATTCCGCTGCTGACGGCGGGGCTGGTGCTCGGTGGCTGCGCGAGCCCCGACGACCCGGCCGCGGACGGCGACGCGGCGCTCGGCAGCACCAGCGACATCAACCCGCGCGATGTCGCCGACCTGCGCGACGGGGGCAACCTGCGGCTCGCCGCCACCGCGCTGCCGCAGAACTGGAACCCGCTGCACACCGACGCCGACGGCGGGGTGAGCAGCGTCGTCCGGCCCATGCTGCCGCGCGCCTTCAATACCGACGCGTCGGGCGCGCTCAGCGTGAACACCGACTTCTTCAGCAGCGTCGAACTCACCAGCGAGCAGCCGCAGAAGGTGGTCTACACCATCGCCCCGGCCGCGGTCTGGTCCGACGGCACCCCGATCACCTGGCGCGATATCGCCGCCCAGGCCAACGCGTTGAGCGGCCGCGACCCGCGCTACCTGATCAAGATGACGAACGGCTTCGACCGGGTCTCCTCGGTCGAGCGCGGCGTCGACGACAGGCAGGCGATCCTCACCTTCGACCAGCACTACGCGGACTGGCGCGGCCAGTTCGCCGGGAACACCTTCCTGGTACCGGAGTCGGTGACAGCGACCCCGGAGGCGTTCAACGACAGCCAGGTGAACGGCATCGGCCAGACCGCGGGGCCGTTCCTGGTGCAGTCGGTGGACCGGGCACAGGGCCGCATCGTGCTGGCGCACAACCCGCGCTGGTGGGGCGACAAGCCGAAGCTGGACACCATCACCTTCTCGGTGCTCACCGACGACGCCACCATGCCCGCGCTGCAGAACAACGAGATCGACGCCATCGGCATCGCCTCCATCGACGACATGCGCACCGCGCGGGCGACGCCGGGCATCGCCATCCGCCGCGCGCCGGGCAACAGCTGGAGCCACCTGACCTTCAACGGCGCGGAGGGCTCGCTCTTCGCCGATCCGGCGCTGCGGGTGGCGATCTCCAAGGCCATCGACCGGCAGGGCATCGCGAACGCGGTGCAGAACGGGCTGGTCCAGAACCCGCGGCCACTCGGCAACCACGTCTACGTCGAGGGCCAGGTCGGGTACGTGGACAACAGCCTGCCCTTCGACCCGGCCGCGGCCGCCGCCGAGCTGGACGCGCTGGGCTGGAAGCTGGAGGGCGACGTCCGGGTGAAGGACGGGCGCAGGCTGGAGTTCCGCGACGTCATGTACAACGCGCAGTCCTGGGTGCAGATCGCGCAGATCATCCAGCAGAACCTGGCCGCCGTCGGGGCGAAGATGAGCATCGACACCAAGTCCGGCTCCGGCTACTTCACCAATGTCATCAAGCCGGGCGATTTCGATGTGGCGCACTGGGTCTGGTCCGGCGACGCCTTCCCGCTGAGCAGCCTGCCGCAGGTGTACGCCTACAACCCGGACGACCTGCAGGGCAACTACGGCCGGATCGGCACGCCGGAGATCAACGCGCTGATCGAGCGCACGCTGGCCGAGCTGGACCCGGAGCGGGCGATCGAACTCGCCAACGAGGTCGACCGGAAGCTCTTCGAGATCGGCTTCTCGGTTCCGCTGGTGCAGTCCACGGGTAACGTCGCCGTGCGTGCCGAGCTGGCGAACTACGGCGCGCCGGGGCTCGCCTCCTACGACTACACCAAGATCGGGTTCCTGAAGTGACCCCGCCGCACCGGACCGGAAGGAGTGCCATGCGTGCCAGAACCACGGTGGCCCGTCTCGCGATACCCCTGATCGCGCTGAGCCTGATCGCGACCGGCTGTGCCGCGGACGACTCCGGCGCGCCGGAGGGTGCGGTAGCCGCGATCGGCAGCACCAGCGACATCAACCCGCGCGACCCGGCCGACATCAGGGACGGCGGCAACCTGCGGCTCTCGCTCTCCGCGCTGCCCGCCAACTGGAACGCGCTCTCCAACGACGGCAACGACGCCGAGCTGGGCAGCCTGCTGCGGCCGGTCATGCCGCGCTCGTTCCGCACCGACGCCGCTGGTGCGCTCTCGGTCAATACCGACTACTTCACCAGCGTCGAGCTCACCGGCACCGAGCCGCAGCAGGTGACCTACACCATCAACCCGGCGGCGGTGTGGTCCGACGGCACGCCGATCACCTGGGAGGACATCGCCGCCCAGGCGAACGCGCTGAGCGGGCGCGACCCGGCGTACCTGATCGCCAACACCAGCGGCTTCGACCGGGTGGCGAAGGTCGAGCGCGGGGTCGACGACAAGCAGGCGATCCTCACCTTCGACCGGCACTTCGCCGACTGGCGCGGCCAGTTCGCGGGCAACTCGTTCCTCTTCCCCAAGGCGGTGATGGGGAATCCGGAGGCGTTCAACAAGAGCCTGGTGGACGGCATCGGCCAGACCGCGGGGCCGTTCCTGGTGCAGTCGGTGGACCGGGCGCAGAGCCGGATCGTGCTCGGGCACAATCCGCGCTGGTGGGGCAACAAGCCCAAGCTCGACACCATCACCTACAGCGTGCTCGACAACGCCGCGCAGATCCCGGCGCTGCAGAACAACGAGATCGACGCCGTCGGCATCGCCACCCGCGACGACCTGCGCACCGCGCAGAGCACGCCCGGCATCGCGATCCGCCGCGCGCCGGGCAACAGCTGGACCCACCTGACCTTCAACGGCGCGCCCGGCTCGATCCTGGCCGACCCCGCGCTGCGGGTGGCCATCTCCAAGGCCATCGACCGGCAGGGCATCGCCACCGCCATCCAGAACGGGCTGGTGCAGGATCCGAAGCCGCTGAACAACCACATCTACCTCCAGGGCCAGGAGGGGTACCGGGACAACAGCCTGCCCTTCGACCCGGCCGCGGCCGCCGCCGAACTGGACGCGCTCGGCTGGAAGCTGGAGGGCGATGTCCGGGTCAAGGACGGCCGCAGGCTGGAGATCCGCGACATCATGTACGACGCGGACACCTGGGTGCAGGTCGCGCAGATCATCCAGCAGAACCTGAGCGCGGTCGGGGTCAAGCTGAACATCGAGACGAAGCCGGGCCGCGGCTACTTCACCGAGGTGATCCAGCCCGGCAACTTCGATGTCGCGCAGTGGGCCTGGGTCGGCGACCCGTTCCCGCTCGGCAGCCTGTTCCAGATCTACGGCTACAACCCGGACGACCTGCAGGGCAACTACGGCCGGATCGGCTCGCCCGAGCTGAACGCCCTGATCGAGGAGACCATCTCCGAACTCGACCCCGCCAAGGCCATCGAGCTGGCGAACGAGATCGACCGCAAGGTCTTCGAGGAGGGGCACTCGCTGCCGCTCTACCAGTCGGCGGGCAATGTGGCCGTCCGCGCCGACCTCGCCAACTTCGGCGCGGCCGGGCTGGCCTCGCTGGACTACACCATCATCGGTTTCGTGAAGTGAGCGCGGGCCGTCGAGTGGCGGCCTACCCGGTGTCCGTGACGATCGGCGCCCTCGCGGTCTGTGCCGCGTGGGCGCCGTTCGCCGATCCGGACCAGCTCGGCGGGCTGGCGGCGGTCGCACTGGGGGTGCTCGGGTACAGCGGGGTGCAGCTGGCGTTCGCGCTCGGGTGGATCGGGGGCAGGGTGCCCGCCGGGCGGGTGCGGCGGGTGCGGCAGCAGCATCGGCTGGTCAGCCGGTCGTGGATCGAAATAACCCCGGCGTCCGGTGGGTCGGTCTGGGTGCCGGTCTTCTTCGATCCGGCGCTGCTCACGCTGGTGGAACGGGAGGTTCCGGCCGGGTCGGCGCCGGCGGGGCTCTTCCCCTCGGGCCCGGTGCGGCGGAGCGAGCCGCCGGGACAGCTGGTCGACAATCCGTCCCGGCCGGATCCCGAAGCCGCGGCGCGCGCGGGGGTCGGGCGGCGGCTGGTGCTGGATTCGCAGTCCGCGGTCGCAGCACCGTTCGCGGCGCTGTTCTGGGTCTATATCGCCGGGGGCGGGCTCGGGGCATTCGCCGCGGCGTGCTCGGTGGCGGCGGTGGCGGCGCTGTGGCTCGCGGCGGTCAGGGGCTCCGATCCCAGCTGACTGGTATGACCACTTGACCTCTGACCAATGGCGGCGCAGAATTCCGGCATGCCCTTGCAACCGGTGGTCAAGCGCTCGGTCTCGGCCGACGTCTTCGAACAGATCGCGGCCGATGTCCTGAGTGGCGAGCTGCCGCCCGGCTCGACGCTGCCGAGCGAGCGGCAGCTGGCCGAGGCGCTCGGCGTCTCCCGGCCCGCCGTGCGGGAGGCGCTGCAGCGGCTGGCCGGGGCCGGGCTGGTCGCGGTGCGGCAGGGCGACGCGACCACCGTGCTGGACTACCGGCACGGCTCCGGGCTGGAGATCCTGCCCCGGCTGCTGATCCGCGACGGCGTGCTCGAGCCCGCGGTGGCGCGCAGCATTCTGGAGGTCCGGCTGCACAATGGGCCGAAGATCGCCGAGCTGGCCGCGATCCGCCTCGGCGGCGACATCGCCGAGGGGATCGTCGCCGCCGCAGCGGAGGTCGCCGCGGCGGCCGGGGACCCGATCGCCGCGCAACTGGCGGCCCTCACCTTCTGGGATCACCTGGTCGACGCCGCCGACTCCATCGTCTTCCGGCTCATGTTCACCATGCTGCGCGCCGCCTACGAACCCGCGCTGGCGGCGCTGGCCCCGGTCATGTCCGCCGAGGTGGGCAATGCCGAGGCGTACCGGAGCCTGGCCGCCGCCGTCGCGGCGGGCGACCCCGAGGCGGCCGCCGAGCGCGCCCGCGCCCTGCTCGAGCCAGCGACCACCGCCCTGATCGAGATCCTCAGCCCCGAGGAGGAGCCGTGAGCACCGAAGACCCGGCCGTCGCCCGCCCCGCCGCACCGCCCCGAAAGCCGGTACGCCGCAACCTCACCCTGCGCGCCGCGCTCGCGGAATTCCTGCGCCACCCCGCACCCTGGATGATCGGCGCCACCCTGGTCGCCGCGCTCACCGCTCGGCTCGCACTCGGCGACTGGCAGCGCACCGACGCCCTGATCCCGCTGCTCGCGCTGGCGGCATTCCCGGTCGTCGAGTGGATCATCCACGTGACCGTGCTGCACTGGCGCCCGCGGCGGGTCGGGCCGGTGTGGATCGACTCCGAGCTGGCCCGCAAGCACCGCGAGCACCACGCCGACCCGCGCGCCATCCCGCTGATCTTCATCCCGCCGCGCTCGCTGCTGGTCACCATCGCGGTGCTCACCGCGATCGCGCTGCTCGCCTTCCCCCGGATCGAACTGGGGCTCACCTTCCTGCTGACCATCACTGTGCTCGGCCTCGCGTACGAGTGGACGCACTACCTGATCCACACCGACTACAAGCCGAGGCACGCGCTCTACCGCGCCATCTGGCGCAACCACCGGCACCACCACTACCGGAACGAGCACTACTGGTTCACGGTGACCAGCTCCGGCACCGCAGACCGGCTCTTCGGCACCTACCCGGCCCCGGAGGCCGTCGCCGCCTCGCCGACCGCGCGGCACCTGCACGGCCTGGACAAACTACCCTAGGGGGGTATGGTAGAGGGCGAACCCACCGAGGGAGGAGCGCCCGATGAGCACGGCCACGCAGCAGCCCGCGGGGCGGGTCGAGCTGGTGATCGGCGGCATGACCTGCGCGTCCTGCGCGAGCCGGATCGAGAAGAAGCTGAACCGGCTCGACGGCGTCCGCGCCACGGTCAACTACGCCACCGAGAAGGCCAGCGTCGAGGTCACCGGGGCGCTGCGCACCGATCAGCTGATCGACGCGGTCGAGCAGGCCGGGTACACCGCCGCGCTGCCCGCGCCGCCCGCGGCGGAAGAGCCCGCCGTCGCGGCGCCCGACCCGGCAGCCGAGGCCAGGAACCGGCTGGCGATCTCGGCGCTGCTCACCGTCCCGGTGATCGCCATGGCCATGATCCCGGCGCTGCAGTTCACCAACTGGCAGTGGCTCTCGCTCACCCTGGCCGCGCCGGTGGTGGTGTGGGGTGCGCTGCCCTTCCACCGCGCGGCGCTCACCAACCTGCGGCACGCCACCGCCACCATGGACACCCTGGTCTCGATGGGGGTGCTCGCCGCCTTCGGCTGGTCGCTGTACGCGCTGTTCCTCGGCACCGCGGGCACGCCGGGGATGACGCACCCGTTCGAGTTCACCATCGCCAGGATGGACGGCACCGGCGCGATCTACCTGGAGGCGGCGGCGGGCGTCACCACTTTCATCCTGGCCGGGCGGTACTTCGAGGCGCGCTCCAAGCGGCAGGCGGGGGCGGCGCTGCGGGCGCTGCTCGAGCTCGGCGCCAAGGACGTCGCGGTGCGCAGAGACGGCGTCGAGCGCCGGATTCCGGTGCGCGAACTGCTGGTCGGCGATGAATTCGTGGTCCGGCCCGGCGAGAAGATCGCCGCCGACGGCATCGTGGTCGACGGCTCGTCGGCGGTGGACGCCGCCATGCTCACCGGTGAATCGGTGCCGATCGAGGTCGGGCCGGGCGCCGCGGTGACCGGCGGCACCGTCGATGTCGGCGGGCGGTTGGTGGTCAGGGCCACCCGGGTCGGCGCCGACACCCAGCTGGCCAGGATGGCGAAGCTGGTCGAGGAGGCGCAGGCGGGCAAGGCCCGTGCGCAGCGGCTGGCGGATCGGATCTCCGGCGTCTTCGTCCCGGTGGTGATCGCGCTCGCGGTCGGGACGCTCGGCTTCTGGCTCGGCACCGGCGGCGCCGTGGCCGCCGCCTTCACCGCCGCGGTGGCGGTGCTCATCATCGCCTGCCCGTGCGCGCTCGGGCTGGCGACGCCGACGGCGCTGCTGGTCGGCACCGGGCGCGGCGCCCAGCTCGGCATCCTGATCAAGGGGCCGGAGGTGCTGGAGCAGACCCGCCGGGTGGACACCGTCGTGCTCGACAAGACCGGCACCGTCACCACCGGCGCCATGACGCTGCTCGAGGTGGTCCCGGCCGACGGCGAGGAGGCCGATCGGGTGCTGGCACTGGCGGGCGCGCTGGAGCACGGCTCCGAGCACCCGATCGCCCGCGCGATCGCCACCGCCGCCGAGGAGCACACCGGCGCGCTCGCCGCGGTCGCCGGCTTCGGCAATCGGGAGGGGCTCGGCGTCCGCGGCACCGTGGACGGCCTCGCGGTACTGGTCGGGCGGGAACCACTGCTCACCGAGGCAGGCATGGAACTCGGCGGCGAGCTGCGCGCAGCGGTCGAGCGGGCTCGGGGTGATGGCCGCACCGCGGTGCTGGCCGGGTGGGAGGGCAGGGCCCGCGGCGTGCTCGTCGTGGCCGACGCGGTCAAGCCGACCTCGGCCGAGGCGGTCACCCGGCTGCGCGCGCTCGGGCTCACCCCGGTCCTGCTCACCGGCGACAATGCCGCCGCCGCGCGGGCCGTCGCCGCGCAGGTGGGGATCGACGAGGTGATCGCCGACGTGTTGCCGGAGGAGAAGGCGGCCACCGTGCGCGACCTCCAGGAGCGGGGCCGGGTGGTCGCCATGGTCGGCGACGGCGTGAACGACGCCGCCGCGCTGGCCACCGCCGACCTCGGGATCGCCATGGGCACCGGCACCGATGTCGCCATCGAGGCGAGCGACCTCACCCTGGTCCGCGGCGACCTGCGGGTGGCCGCCGACGCCATCCGGCTGGCGCGGCGCACCCTGCGGACCATCCACGGCAACCTGTTCTGGGCCTTCGCCTACAACGTCGCCGCCATCCCGCTGGCCGTGGCCGGGCTGCTCAATCCCATGCTCGCCGGTGCCGCCATGGCGCTGAGCTCGGTATTCGTGGTCAGCAACAGCCTGCGGCTGCGCACTTTCCGCTAACCGCCGCTATTGAGCCACTGCTCCTTCATGTTCAGGTGGTTCTCCCACCAGCGGCGCTGCACCTCCGGGTCGGCATCCGCGGCGGGCGGCATGGACTCGCCGGGAAAGAGCCCGTTCGGCAGCGGCGCGATGGGCGTGGCCGACACCGGCGGCGGCTCGGGGGCGGGCTCAGGGGCGGGTTCCGGCGCGGGCGGCGGCGGAGCCTGCGTGGTGCGCGGCGGCGCGGGGCGCTGCGGCACCGGCCGGGGCGCGGGCGGCGGCGGCGCCGGCTCGGCGACCTCGGCGGAGATATCCGCGGGCGGGGGCGGCGGCACCTCGGCCGGCGGGGGCTCGACCGGCGGGGGCACCTCGGCGGGCGGCGGGGTCTCAGCGGGCGGCGCCTGCGGCTCCGACGTGGCCGCGGCCGGCGCGGGCACCGAGCTGGCGACGGCGGCGGGCGAGGGCTGCTGATCACTGCGGCCGGTCTCCAGCACCTGCGCCGCCGCCAAACCGGTGGCGCCGAGGAACAGCACGGCCGCGCCCGCGACCAGCAGCGGCCGGACGCCGCGGCGGCGCGGGGCGGCCGCGACCGGCGCGGTCTTGCCTGCCGCCGCGGCGAGCGCGGCGCCCTGCGCCACGGCCGTGCCCGGAGCGGCGGGGTGCACGACCGGCATCCCGAACGCCTCGCGCAGCGCCGCTTCGAGCGCGGCGTCGTCGGCGGCCGAGCCGCAGAGCACCACCGCGTCCGGGGTGGCGTCCACCGCGGTCAGCACCGACCGGACCCGGGCCAGCGTGCGCTCGATGCCCTCGGCATCGGCGACCACGGTCTGCCAGGAATCGCCGACCGGCGCCTGATTGCGGGCCGGGCCGACCACCGCGCAGGTGGTGTGGAAATCCGCGGCCTCCAGCACCAGCACGGTGTCGTTCCCCGCCACCTCGGGCAGGTGCGCCACGAAGGCGGCCAGCGCCGACCTGGTCGAGACCAGCGACGCCGTGCGCCACGGGCCGCCGGCGAGCGCGGTCAGGATCTCCCTGCGCTGCGCGGGCGAGCGGTAGGCGACGGCGATGTCGTCGATCGTCACCTCCGAACCGGAGGCGGTGCCCACCTCGTCCAGGACGGTGACGATGGTCTCGACGGTCGCGCCGTCGGCGACGTCACGCTCCGCCGTGCGCAGCACGGTGGGGCTCGCGCCGTCGGTCGACGATCGCGAGAGCAGTACCCCGCTCACCACTGTCCGTTCCGCGGACACACCAGCTGTGGCCATTGGGTTCACACCTCGAGCTCTTGCACAACACACTCTCCTCGGCGATTCGACACGACTGCGGCTACCGATTGGTCGGTATCCAGAAATTCCTTGGTGAATTCTGTGCAACGTCGCCGCGCGCGGCGCCGGACCGCGTCGCCGTGTGCATATGCACGACGCGTCCACAGGGGAGATCGTGCCAGGTGACAGGCCGTTACCGCAGGGCACACCCGAATTTCGCGCCCGGGGGCGGAGTCTGCGTCCCGCGCGCCGCCGCACGGGGCGGCGCCGCGGCAGCATCGGCCGCCGCCGGGCCGGTTTCCGGGCCTCAGCAACCCCGGACGCACCGCTACCGCCGCACGGAACGAAGTGGCCGATTCAGTCAATCCGCGCCGCTTCGGGAAGGCTGCGGTGCGATCACACCTGCGAGTGGGGTAGCCGACGACCTCCGGCCGGATCATTTGAAGAGCGGATGACGGGATTCGAACCCGCGACCCTCACCTTGGCAAGGTGATGCGCTACCAGCTGCGCTACATCCGCGCGCGCCCCGCGAGGCGCTGGAAAAACTCTATCCGCCCGCTCCGGGATTCCGGAAATCGCGCTGGTCCGCCTCGCTCGCGGCGGCGCGCCTGGCGGCCCGCTCCGCCACCTCGGCGGCGTCCAGTTCGTTCGCCTCGTCCAGGGTGGGCGCGGAGCCGCCGAGCCGGGACGGCACCCAGTAGGCGCCCTCCTCGTGCCGGTACTCGCGCTGCGCCTCCAGGAGCAGCCGCTGCATGGTGGTGCGCAGCTCGGCGGTCAGCTCGGCGGCGGGCTCGTAGGGCTGGATCGGCGCGCCGACCACGATGTGGATCGGGGTGTTGGTGCGGCCGAGGCGCTTGGGGTGGCCCTTGGTCCAGACCCGCTGCGCGCCCCAGATCGCCATCGGGATGATCGGCACCTGGGCCTCGATCGCCATTCTGGCCGCGCCGGACTTGAACTCCTTGATCTCGAAGCTGCGGCTGATGGTGGCCTCGGGGTACACCCCGACCAGCTCGCCCCGGCGCAGGTACTCTACCGCGGCCTGGTACGAGTCGGCGCCCGCGCCGCGATCCACCGGAATGTGCTTGAGCGCGCGCATGATCGGGCCGGAGATCTTGCTGTCGAAGACCTCCTTCTTGGCCATGAAGCGGATGTACCGCTTCGGCGTGCGCGCGGGCAGGCCGGCGTAGGTGAAGTCCATGTAGCCGGTGTGGTTGATGGCAACGACGCCACCCCCGGTGGCGGGGATGTGCTCATCGCCGGTAACGGTGAATTTCAGGCCCTGCACGAAGAAGACGGTCCGGGCCAGGCCGATGATCGTGCGGTAGACGGGTTCCACAGTTCCGCTAGCGTAGTCGCCGCATACCCGATCCGGCACCACGCATCACGAGAGAAGAGGTACGTCGACGTGCACCGCGACCCGCGAGCCCCGCGCACTGCTCCCCCGCGACGGCAGCGGCGGCGGGCGCGAAGGCTGGTGCTCGGCGGGCTCGCGGTAGCGCTGACCGCGGGCTGCGACTCCGTCTCCGGCATTCCGGGCGACGCGCCGGAAAGCCCTGCGGCGCAGGTCACGACGCCCGCCACCACCGCGCCGAGCAGCGCGACCACGGCACCGCCGCCCGCCCCGGCGGTGCCGCCGGTGCCTGCGGACGCGCCGCCGGTCGGCGAGGTGCCCGGCGTCCCCGATGCCGCGCCCGCGCTGCGCCGCTGGGCCGCCGATCTGACCAGCGAGCCGATCGAGGAGCTGCAGAGTTCCTGCTGGACGCTGGCGCCCGCGCACGTCGCGGAGATGTACGCCGACGCCGCGCCGGTGCTCGCCGCGCTCGCCCGGCCCGGCACCGCCACCGCCACCGCCGTGAGCTGGCAGGGCCCGGCGGTGACGGTTCGCGCCGAGCTGCGCGATATCGAGTCCGGCTACGCCTGCCCCCGGGTCTTCGCCACCGGCACCACCCCGCAGTACGACGACGCCGACGCCAGGCACGTGGTGCGCCGCTACCTCGCCCGCTTCGTCGGGCAGCCGCTCGACCCCGCCGACACCGAGGGCGAGCACCCGCTGGTCTGCGCCCCCACCCCGGCCACCTGGGACCCGCGCGGCACCGGCGCCCCGCTGCCCGCACCGCTGGCGAACAAGCCGGGCGCGCTCACCGGCGTCACCGCCTTCGACGACACCGAGCTCACCTCCGCCTGGCTCGGCGCCGGCTACATCACCGTGCGGGCGCCGGTCACGCAGGCGACCGGGGCCACCCAGACCCGCACCTTCACCCTCACCGACGAGTCCGCGACCGGGACCGGGACCGGCGATGCGGCCGCCCGGGGCTACTGCATCGGCGACGTCACCCCCTGAGCAGGCGCCGTTCCGACGGATTACGCTTGGCATCTGGCAACGGTCAGGAGGAGTATTCCGTGCAGATCACCAGCGTCGGACACGCCGGTTTCCACATCCGCACCACGGCCGGGACGATTCTCTGCGATCCCTGGGTGAACCCGGCCTACTTCGCCTCGTGGGTGCCGTTCCCGGACAACACCGGGCTGGACTGGGACGCCCTCGGCGACGTCGACTTCCTCTACGTCTCGCACCTGCACCGCGACCACTTCGACGCGAAGAACCTGCTCGAGCACGTCAACAAGAACGCGACCGTGCTGCTGCCGGACTACCCCGTTCCCGACCTGCGCCGCGAGCTGGAGAAGCTGGGCTTCCACACCTTCTTCGAGACCGAGGACTCGGTCAAGCACACGATCACCGGCCCCGGCGGCGAGCTGGAGATCATGATCATCGCGCTGCGCGCGCCCGCCGACGGCCCGATCGGCGACTCCGGCATCGTCGTCTCCGACGGCGAGACCACCTGCTTCAACATGAACGACGCCCGCCCGGTCGACATGGACGTGCTCGACGCCGCCTTCGGCCACATCGACATCCACCTGCTGCAGTACTCCGGCGCCATCTGGTACCCGATGGTCTACGACATCCCGTCCCGCACCAAGGCCAACTTCGCCAGGCAGAAGCGCCAGCGCGGCATGGACCGGGCCCGCTCCTACATCGAGCAGGTCGGCGCCACCTGGGTGGTGCCGTCGGCGGGCCCTCCGGCCTTCCTCGACCCCGAGCTGCGCTACCTCAACGACACCGAGGACCGCTTCTCCCCCGAGAACAGCAATATCTTCCCCGACCAGGAGACCTTCCTGGAGCAGATGCGGATCAACGGCAACTCCGGCGGGATCCTGATGATCCCCGGCTCGGTCGCCGAGGTGCACGGCAAGGAGCTCGAGCTCACCCACCCGGTGGACCCGCAGACGATCTACGGCGACAAGGCCGCCTACATCGAGCGGATGGCCGAGCGCCTGGCGCCGGTCATCGCCGCGGAGAAGCGGACCTGGGCCCACGGCGCCGGCCCCCTGCTGGAGCCGCTGCGCGCCAAGTTCGAGCCGATCATGGCCCAGAGCGACCTCATCTGCGACGGCATCGGCTACCCGGTCGGGCTCGTGCTCGGCGACGAGACGGTGGTGCTCGACTTCCCGCGGCGGGTGGTCCGCGCGCCCATCGAGGGCGAGGGCAAATACCGCTACGGCTTCCGCATCGCCCCGGAGCTGGTGCGCACCGTGCTGCGCGACGACGAGCCGGACTGGGTGAACACCATCTTCCTCTCCACCCGGTTCCAGACCTGGCGCATCGGCGGCTACAACGAGTTCCTCTACACCTTCTTCAAGTGCCTCACCGACGAGCGGATCGCCTACGCCGACGGCTGGTTCTCCGAGGCACACGACGACACCGCCTCGGTCGAGCTGGACGGCTGGGAGGTCCAGCGCCGCTGCCCGCACCTCAAGGCCGACCTCTCCCGCTTCGGCGTCATCGAGGGCAATACCCTCACCTGCAACCTGCACGGCTGGCAGTGGGACCTGGAGAGCGGGCGCTGCAAGACCTCCAAGGGCCACGAGCTGCGGTCGAAGAAGCTGGAGGCGCACTGACAGCGATCCGCCGGCCTGCCCCGCAGCGGGCCGACCGGCGGATCGGCGCGGTCAGGCGCTGACGCGCGCGGTGACCTCCCTGGTCAGCTTGGACGACCACGGGCACCAGAAGCAGCCGGGCAGGAAGGCGCCGCAGGCCTCGTCCAGGTGCTCCTCGGTGTAGGTGATGGAGGAGTCGCACACCTCGATCGCCATGGTGAAGAAGGTGATGGTGTCGGGGTCGAGGTGGAAGCTCCACTGCGGGTTGTACTCCACCCGCTGCTTGCGGATGCGGCCCATGACGTGGACCGACATCGTCTCCTCTCCGGCCAGGATGCGCCGGGCTTCCTCGATCCGCTGCTCGTTGTTCAGCCGGATGATGAATTCCTTGCCGGAGTAGTCCGTGAATGCGAAGTCAGCCATATGTCACCTCGGTGGTTGTCGGGCGATGGAGCCTTGCGCCGCCGATCGTAATGGGGATTGACAGCCTTCGCCGCGAATCCGATTGACCGGCAGCGAATTTCGGGCACACCCCCCGGAACCGCCGCGGTTACCGAGGGGCGGCCAGCTTCGGGTGCACGATCAGATCCCTGATGGCCATCGCGCCGCGCCCGACCGGGGCGGCGACCCGGCCTTCCCGGTCGATCAGGACCGCGGACGGGGTTCCGCGCACGCGATAGCGCAGCGCCGCCTCGTTTCCCTGCTGGACCAGGACCGGGATATCGCCCAGCCGCTGCTCCGCTCCCCACGCGGCATGTTCCGCCGGGTCGCCGTTGCCGACCGCGACGATGGTGAGCGCGTCGGCGACCCGGCGCTGCCAGCGCGGCAGCTCCCTGGCCAGCGCCGCGCACATCTCGCAGCCCGGGTGCACGAAGACGAGCAGGACGCCGCGGCCGCCGGTCAGCAGGTCGGCCAGGGTTACCGCGGGGGCGTCCGGATCGGCCGGGCGCAGCTCGAACTCGGGCGCCACCGCGCCCGCGGGCAAACCCTCGGCGCCGAGGGTGGTCAGCGCCTGCTGGTCCAGCCTGCGTCGCACCGCGAGCAGCTCACCGGCGAGCCACAGCAGCACCGCGGCGAGCAGCGCGAAGAGCGTGAGCCCGAAGCTGTTGGCCGCGGGCAGGATCGCGGGGACCTCGGGGTAGCGCAGCGCGCCCGCGAGCACGATGACGGCGAGCGCGAGCAGGAGCGCATTGCGCAGCAGCGTCGTCCGGCCGATGGGGCGCTCGCTCGCACCGAAGCAGGCGCAGGCCGGGCGCTTACCCGCGCGCAGCAGCCGCAGCACCGCGCCGGTGAAGACCAGCAGGACCAGTACCGCCGCGCCCGCCGCGAGCCCGGCGAGCGGCCGGATCAGCACCCCGGCGGCGATCGCCGCCTCCAGCCAGGGCAGCGCCGCGGCGACAGCGGGTACCGCGCGCACCGGTACGCCGAACTCCCCCACCGCCTTCCGCGTCGCCGCGGCGTCCAGGAACTTTCCCGCCGCGGCGAGCCCGAACACCACGCCGAGCATCAACCGCGACACCCACACCCCGTATTCGATCAGCATGCGGGCAGAATAGTTTGCTGGGTTGGATTGGCCCGGCTTCGCCGGGCGTGTTCGCGGCCCCTTGGGGTCTCGCCGCCGAGCGCTCGAGACTCGCGGCTGCGCCGCATGCGCTTCGAGCGCTCGGCGGCGAGACGGGCCGCGAACGGGGCTCGTAAGACTCGCCCCGGGGGTGGGGACGTTCAGTGTGGGCGGGGGGTGAGGGTGGCTGTCAGGACTGCCAGCAGGGTTAGGGCGCAGGCGGCTACGGCGGGGGTGGAGAGGCCGGGGGCGGTTAGGACGTCCAAGAGGACCGCGGCGGATAGCTGGCCTGCTACCGAGGTGAGGCCCAGGAGGAGGACGCCGATCCAGCGGACGGTGAAGGCGGCTACGGCGATGAAGACCACGCCGATGAGGCCGCCCAGGTAGAGCCAGGGTTCGGGGGGTGGGGTGGCGGGGAGGCCGCGTATCGCCAGGACCGCCGCTGCGACCGGGACCAGCAGGAGCAGCCCGGCCACGAAGTTCACCAGGGCGGCAGCGGCCGGGCCGCCCACCGCGCCGACGCGGCCGTTCACCGCCTGCTGCCAGGCCAGGCCGACTCCGGCGAGCGCGGGGAGGAGCACGAGCAGCACGGGTGGAATATCGGGGAGCAGCGAGACCGCAGCCGCGGGCGCGCCGTGCTGTCCGACGGCCGCGAGGGCGACGGCGCCGATGCCGAGCACCGCGCCCGCGAGCCGCCGGGGCGTCACCGGAGTGCGGCCGCTCGGCGCGAGGCCGAGCCGGTCGACGACCAGGCTGCTGATGAGTTGCCCGGCCACCGCCGCGGTGGTGAAGGCGGTGACGCCGATGGCGGCGACGGTGAGTCCCTGCCCGGCCACGAAGAAGGCGCCGCAGAGGCCGCCGAGCAGTTGCCAGGGGCGCAGCGACCGGTCGGCGACAGCGGCGCGCACCCGGTGCAGCCCGGCGCGCACCCTGCGGTCGAACAGCGCGGCGAGCAGCAGCGCCACCAGCCCGACCAGGAAGCTCACCGTGGCGGCGGCGATGCCGTCGTGCAGCCGGGCGCCGAGCGCGCCGTTGATCCTGGCCTGCACGGCGACCCCGGCGCCGATCCCGAAGCCGAGCAGCACCCCGATGCGCGTGCGTCCGGTCATTACCGGCACGCTACCGCCGGGGCGGCAGCCAGCGCGGGGTGGCCGCCGCGATGGCGAGCACCGCGAGCCCGAGCAGCGCCATGGTGGTGGCCAGCGAGAGCACCGCCGTCGCCAGCGCGACGAAGCCGAACACCGCGAGCGCCACCACCTCGGAGAGCAGCCCGGAGACCGAGGTGACGGTGGCGCGGGCAGGCCCGTCGATCGCCTCCTGCAGCCGGGCATCGGCGACCACCTCGGCATTCACCCCGATGCCGTACCCGACGGCGATGGCGAGGAATCCGGCGAGCACCGCCACCGCGCCGCCCACCCCGCCCGTGAGCACCGAGCCGAGGGCGAGCAGCAGCGCGCCCGCGCCGATGAGCGCGCCGAGCACCCGCCCGGAGAGGGTCTCGGTGCGCCCCGCGGCCAGCGAGCCGAGCAGCGAACCGACGACGGTCACCCCGACCAGCAGCGGGACCACCGCGGTGGCCGCGCCACCCGCCTCGGCGAGCAGCCCGAAGTACTCGTCGTACGAGGTGATCCCGTACAGCGCCGCCCCGAGCAGCACGCCCCGCCGCACCTTTCGATGCGTCAGCGCCTCCCCGATCCCGCTGCGCAGCATGCCGATCCAGCGCTCGCAGGCCCCCGCCGGCCCCGACGGCGCGGCGCTTCCCGCGATCGGCTCAGCGGGCTCGAGTTCCTCGCCGTCCTCGGGGACATCCCCGACCCCCACCGCCCGCGGCGCGGCGGGCAGCGCGCAGGCCGCGAGCGTGTGCACCGCGGCGAGCCCGGTACTCACCCATCCGACCAGCGCATACCCACCCCACGCGTACAGCGGCGCGGCGGCGAGGATCGCGACGACGACCGCGAACTCCCCCGCCGCCCTGGTCCGCCCGAGCACAGCGGGATACCGCGAAGCCGACCCGAGCGCGGTGAGCTCGTCGTAGAGCAGCGCCTCGAAGGTCCCCGAGGAGAGCGCCCCACCCGCACCCCACAGCACGAACCCGAGCGCGAACCCGAGATATCCCGGCCACACCGTCCAGACCCCGAACCCGGCGACCAGCAGCAGCCCGCTGAGAATCAGCAGCGCCCGCCGCGAGTAGGCATCGGCCCAGGCCCCGGAGGGCACCTCGAGCAGGAACGCCGTCCCGGACCAGAGCGCGAGCAGCGAGGAGATCTGCGCGGTGCTCAGCCCGTGGTCGGCGAAGAGCAGCGCGTACAGCGCGTAGTACGGCACGAAATCACGCGTGCCGGTGTAGAGCACCGCGCGGAGCGCGAGCCCCACCTCGGTGCGGCCGCGCTCAGCGCGGCCGAGCACAACTCAACAGGCATAGATCAGCAGGTGCATGCGCCCATCCTGCGCCGCGCCCCGCGCCGGGTCAACGGAATTTCGCTCAGCCGAGCGGGAGCCACCCGTCGGCGGTCTCGTGCGTGTCGTCGTCGCCGGTGCGCGGCGGCGCGGCCGGTTCGGCGGTGAGCTCGGCCCGCCCGCTGTTCAGGTCGGTGATCAGCTCGGCCACCGGGTGCGAATCGCTGTAGTGGTACCCCTGCGCCAGCGCGAAGCCGAGTTCGGTGAGCACCGCGGCCTGGTACTCGGTCTCCACCCCCTCGGCGATCACCTGCAGGTCGAGCGCGTTGCTCAGCGCCGCGATCACGCCGAGCAGCGGCGGCGCGGGCGAGTCCGAGCGGATGGCGGCGACGAAGGACTGGTCCACCTTGATGATGTCGCTGGGCAGCGTGGCCAGCCGGCTCAGCGAGGAGTACCCGGTGCCGAAGTCGTCGATGGCGATCCGGACCCCGCGCTCGCGCAGCGTATGCAGGTTGGCGATGGCGGTCTGCGATTCCGCCGCCAGCTCGCTCTCGGTCACCTCGAGCACCAGCTGGTCGGCGGGCCAGCCGGTGTGCTCCAGGATCCCGGCCACCCGGTCGGCGTACTCGGTCTCGGCCAGCTCCAGCCCGCTGACGTTGACGTTGAGCGTCAGGTCGAGCTGGGCGAAGGTCTCCTGCAGCCGGGCCGCGTCGGTGCAGGCCTTGCGCAGCACCAGCTCGTCCAGGTCGGAGATGAGGTTGAACTCCTCGGCGACCCGGATCAGCCCCTCGGTGGTGACGTCCGGCTGGGCCGCGGGCGACCAGCGCAGCAGCGCCTCCACGCCGACCGCCTTGCCGCCGCCCTCGGTCAGGCTGACGATCGGCTGGTAGTGCACGTCGAGCGCGCCGTTGTCGATGGCGTCGCGCAGCTCGACCGCGAGCGGCTGCTGCCGCGAGGACTCGAGCACCGTCCGGTTCCGGCCGCCCTGCTTGGCCCGGTACAGCCCGACGTCGGCGCGGCTCACCAGCAGCGAGCCGGACTCCCCCGGCTGCCACGAGGTGACGCCGGCCGAGCAGCCGGTGGTGACGGCGGCGCGCAGCCGCTCGGTGAGCAGGATGGCCGCCTGCTCGGTGGTGTTCGGCAGCAGCAGCGCGAAGGCGTCGCCGCCGTAGCGGGCCAGCCGCTGGTCCGGCGCGAGCAGCTCGGTCCAGGCGTCGGCGACCCGCTGCAGCACGGCGTCGCCCGCCCGGTGCCCGAGGTGGTCGTTGATCTTGCGGAAGCGGTCCAGGTCCACCAGGACCAGCGCCAGGCTCTGCCCGGAACGCCCGGCGTGCTCGATGGCGGCGTTCAGCAACCGATCGAAGCCACGCCGGTTGAGCAGCCCGGTCAGGGTGTCGATATCGGCCTCGGAGGCCATCCTGGTCAGGATGCCGACCACGACGCCGACACCGAAGGTCACGCCCGCCGGGATCACCCCGGACCAGCTTGGCAGGTCCCGGCTCGGCAGCGCCCACAGACACATGACCATGGCGAAGCCGATGTGCGCGACCGCGAGCGGCCAGGCGAAGAAGAGCGCGGCGTCGCAGGCGACGAAGACGTAGAAGGCGGCGAGGCTGATCGCGCCGACGGTGTTCGGGAACGAGTGCACCGCCACCGTCACCAGCACCGTCGCGATGGCGACGTAGGCGTGGTGCACATTGTGCGGCATCCGCGGACCCCAGCCGAGCAGGCTCAGCCCGAGCAGCAGCGCGACCGCCGCCGCGCTGCCGACCAGCACCCGATTGCCCTCGTCGCCGGGGGCGATCGCGGTGAGCAGCAGCCCGAGGGCACCGCCCATGACATAGAAGGCGCCGGTGGTCCTGGACATGACCATGGCCGTCGCCAGCGCAGACGCGGCCCGCACCCGGGTTCGGGTATCGCCGCGAGACCCGATTCCTCGCACGAGAACAGGGTAGAGGCAACCCACCGGTGCTACAGCCCGATCACCGTTTTCGGCCCCCGGCGAACGTCCGGCTACCGCGGCGTCATGCCGATGTCCTGGTTTGCGGCGCGAGCACCTCGGTACCGACGAACGGCACCAGCGCCGCGGGCACCCGCACCGAACCGTCCGCGAGCTGGTTGTTCTCCAGGATCGCGACGATCCAGCGGGTGGTCGCCAGCGTCCCGTTCAGGGTGGCCGCGATCTGCGGTTTCCCGTCCGCGTCGCGGTACCGCACGGAGAGCCTGCGGCCCTGGAAGGTGGTGCAGTTCGAGGTCGAGGTGAGCTCCCGGTAGGCGCCCTGGGTCGGCACCCAGGCCTCGCAGTCGAACTTGCGCGCGGCCGAGCTGCCCAGGTCGCCCGCGGCGACGTCGATGATCCGGTACGGCACCTCGATGGCGGCCAGCATCTCGCGCTCCCAGGCCAGCAACCGCCGGTGCTCGGCATCCGCATCGGCCGGGTCGCAGTAGACGAACATCTCGATCTTGTCGAACTGGTGCACCCGGATGATGCCCCTGGTGTCCTTGCCGTAGCTGCCCGCCTCCCGGCGGAAGCAGGACGACCAGCCCGCGTACCGCTTCGGCCCCGCGCTCAGGTCGATGATCTCGCCCGAGTGGTAGCCGGCCAGCGGCACCTCGGAGGTGCCGACCAGGTAGAGATCGTCCTCCTCCAGGTGGTACACCTCGGCCGAGTGCTGCCCGAGGAAGCCGGTGCCCGCCATGATCTCCGGGCGGACCAGCACCGGCGGGATCATCATGGTGAAGCCGTTCGCCACCGCCCGCTGCGCGGCCAGCTGCAACAGCCCGAGCTGCAGCAGCGCGCCGTAGCCGGTGAGGAAGTAGAAGCGCGCGCCGGAGACCTTCGCCCCGCGCTCCATGTCGATCAGCCCGAGCGCCTCGCCGAGCTCCAGGTGGTCCTTCGGCTCGAAGCCGAACTCCGGCGGCGTGCCGACGGTCTCCAGCACCACGTAGTCGTCCTCGCCGCCCGCGGGCGCGCCCTCCTGGACCACGTTGGAGAGCGCCCGCTGCGCGGTGTCCAGCGCGGCGTCGGCCGCGTGCTGGTCCGCCTCGGCCGCCTTCACCTGGACCGACATCTCCTGCGCGCGGGCGAGCAGCGCGGGCCGCTCGTCCTTGCTCGCCTTGCCGACCAGCTTGCCCATGGCCTTGTGCTCGGCCCGCAGGTTGTCCGCCTTCGCCACCGCGGCGCGGCGCGCGGAGTCGGCCTCGAGCAGCGCGTCGACGAGCGCCGGGTCCTCGCCGCGGGCGCGCTGGGAGGCCCGGACGACGTCGGAATTCTCCCGCAGGAATCGGAGGTCGATCATGGGCGACCAGCGTAATCGACCCCGCTGAACCCCCGCCGATACACCCGAACGTGGCACACCGCGCGATGGCGCTGCCATGATGGATCGCGATGTCTCCCGACGAGCCGAACCCCCGCGACCGCGCCACCGGAAAGAAGGGCGCGGGCGAGCCGCCCCGCGCGGGCAGGCGCGGACTGCACCTCTCCGCCCCCACGCTGCGCTGGGGCCTGCTCGCGGTCGCGGTCGGCGCGGTGGCCGCCGCCATGGTGACGCTCTTCGTCACCGGGTTCGACAACGAGACCGGGCTGGAGGCGCACAACCCCGCCGCCCCGGCGGGCATGCGCGACGCCGCCTTCGGCACCGCGGCCGCGGGCGACTGCCTGACCTGGAGCACCACCGACCGCAGCGACCTGGTGAAGGTGAGCTGCGCGGGCAAGCACCTCTTCGAGGTGGCCGCCGAGGTGGACATGAGCCGCTACCCGGGCCGCGAGTTCGCCCCCGGCTCCCGCTTCCCCGACTCGCTGCGCCTCACCGAGCTCAAGGAGGAGCACTGCGTGCCCGCGGTGCAGAAGTACATGGGCGGGCGGTTCGATCCGCGCGGGCGGTACGTGGTCGGGCTCATGTACCCGAGCGCGGACGGCTGGCAGGCGGGCGACCGCACGCTGCGCTGCGGACTGCAGGTGGCCGCCGCCACCGGCACGCCGACCACCTCGGGCAGCGCCGCCGCACAGGACCAGTCCCGGGTCTACGAGCCGGGCGTCTGCCTCGGCATCAACCAGAACCTGCCCTCCGACCCGGTGGACTGCGCCCAGCAGCACGCGGTCGAGATCGTCTCCACCATCGACCTCGGCGCGCACTTCACCAGCGGGCTGCCGACCAAGGACGACCAGGACAAGTTCATGGAGCAGGAGTGCACCCGCACGTCGACCGACTACCTGGGCAGCCCGGACGCCATCCGGAACAAGACGCTCACCCTCTTCTTCGACTACCTGGACGCGCGGAGCTGGCTCGCGGGCAGCCGCAAGCTGGACTGCATGGTCGGGAAGGGCGCGGACCGCGAGGGTTTCGCGCCGATCCAGGGCTCGGCGCGCGGCGACATCCTGATCAACGGGCAGGCCCCGGTGCCGCCGCCGAACAGCGGCCGCTCCACCCCGGCCCCGCTGCCCGGCGCGGCCCCGCTGCCGCCGCAGCCGGCGCCGCGGTGACCGTCGCCATGCCTGCCGCCCGATTCGAGGAACTGGTCGGCGACGCACTGGATCTCGTCCCGGCGGAGCTGGCCCGCGCCATCGACAACGTGGTCGTGCTGATCGAGCCACGCAATCCGGAAGACCCGCATCTGCTCGGGCTCTACCACGGCATCGCGCTCACCGAGCGGGACAGCCACTACGGCGGCTCGCTGCCGGACACCATCACCATCTACCGGGACGCCATCCTCGATATCTGCGGTGACGAGACCGAGGTGGTCGAGGAGGTGGCGGTCACCGTGATCCACGAGATCGCGCACTACTTCGGCATCGACGACGCGCGGCTGCACGAGCTCGGCTGGGGTTGAGCTTTCCCGGAGCGAACGCGCGGAAGTGCGTTAGTCTCAGGGAACTCGAGGACTCGAGGGAACCGATGCTGTCGCCGTCGCGTCCTAGAACTCGTAGGGGGAATTCTCGTGGTTCCGCCCCATAGCCACTAGAAGGAGTCGAGTCATGGTTGGCCACGTACTCATGTCGCCGGAGGCCGTGCTTCTGGCCGCGGCGGAGCTGGATCTGCTCGCCGAGCGGCTGGCGGCCGCCGCCACCGTTACCGCACCGGCCACCCACGTGCTGCCGTCCGGCACCGAGGAGGTCTCGCTGCTCGCGGCGAATCACTTCAACCGCGCCGCGGGCACCCACGACCAGGCGGTCGCGCAGGGCATCCTCGAGCTGCACCATGCCGCCGCGGTGCTGCGCAGCCAGCTCGCGGCGCAGGTCGGCGCGGACGTCGTCCAGGCCGCCGCGCTCGGCGCGATCGGCGCCTGATCCGCGAGCGAATTCGACAAGGGGAGAAACGAGAATGACCGCAGGGATCACCGGGGTTTTCTGGCTGCCGCGCATGGCCGAGGCGAATTCGATCGCGCTGAACGCGGGCGCGCACGCCGTTCCCATCTCCGCCGCGGCGACGGCGTGGGGCGCGCTCACCGGGGTGTGGGTGGACGCGACCGCCACCGTCGCGCGGGTGATGGCCGAGCTCGGCGTCGGGATGCAGGGCATCAACGGCATCGCCGCGCTCTCCCGGCTCACCGGCTTCATGGGCTGGGCCGAGCAGCAGGGCGTGATGGCCGCCGCCATGGCCACCAAGACGGCAGCCAACGCCACCGCGTACACCGTCGCCTCGATCGCCATGCCGAGCCTGCCGGAGATCGTCGCCGTGAACGCGGCGGTGGTCGCCTCGGCGAACCCGCCCGGCGCGCTCTCCGGCGCCTTCGAGGTGGCCGAAGTCGCCAAACATGCCATGGATATCCGCGCCGCCCTGGTCATGGAGACCTACGAGGCCGCGACCAGCGCACTCGTCACCACGCCGGGTGAGTTCGCCCGGCCGCCCGCCATCGCCAACGGCGCGGGCACGGCCGACGGCGCCTCGGAGGAGGCGGCCGAGACGGCGTTCCAGGGCGATCCGATCCAGGGCGCGGTCGCCGCGGCCGCCGCCTTCGTGCAGAACCCGGCGGTGGTCAGCGCCGCGACCCAGGCCGCCAATGTGGCCGGTTCGGTGGTCGGCACCGGCGTCACCACCGCGGGCAACCTCGGCGGCGCCGCCATCTCCGCGCTCACCGGCGCAGGCTCCACCGCCCCGGCGGCGCTCGCGCCGATGGGGCTCGGGGCGGCCGGTGCCGCGGGCGCCGCGGCGGCGAGCACCCGCTCGGCGGCGCTCTCCGGCGTCGGCGCGGGCGGCTCGGCGAACAGCAACACCAAGCTCACCCTGCCCGACGGCTGGGGCGCGGGCGCGGCGATCGGCGCGGGCATGCCCGCGGCCGCCGCGGTCGGCGACTCCATGGTCGCCCGGGTGGACGGCGCGCCGGTGCGGACGGCGACCAGCGGCCAGAGCCCGCTGCTCGGCAATGCCCGCGCCACCGGCGAGGACGACGAGGGCGAGCACGACGCCGCGGATTACCTGCGCAGCGACGAGCACTTCCACGACGGCCGCTGGGCCACCGACGGCGTTATCGGCGCGGACGCCGGCACCTCTCGGTGACGGTGCTCGGTGCGGGCCGCGGTCCCGCGGCCCTCGAATCGGTGGTGCTCTCGCTCGACGAGATGCAGTTCCTCCTGGAGGAGCTGCAGATCGACGACGTGCCGGTCGTGCTCGATGCCATCGGCCGGTACGACAATGCCGCCGAGCACGACGCCGCGCTCGCCGCGGCCGCCGATTCGCTCACCGAGCGCGCCCTGCTGACCGACGGCGAGGTGCACCCGGAGCTCGCCGACCGGCTGCGCACGCTGAACCGCCCGCACTGGGTGGTCGCGCTGCGGCTGGTGGTGGAGGGCCGGGTGAGCAGGCTCTGCCTCGCGAAGGGCGACGATCTGGTGACCGTCGTCCTCCGCGGGCCGAACTCGTACGTCGTGGACGAGGTGGACGAGGATCTGCCCGCCCCGCTGCTGGCCGCGCTCGGCCCGGCCGAGCCGCTCGACCTCACCGGCATGAACGCCTACACCGACGATCTGGTGCCGATCTTCGGCGAACTCGGCGATGCCGCCGCCACCGCGCGGCGGCTCGCCGCCGTCGGCACCCCCGACCGGGACGCGCAGGCGCTGGCCTCGGCGCTGGTGCACCTGCAGGCGCACGCGGAGATCGTCGGGGTCGCCTACCGCGACGGCACCCGCGAGTACGCGGACAACCACATCGCCGTCTTCGACACCCGCAACGGCCGCTTCCTGGCCACCGCGAGCCGGGCCGACGACGGCAGCAAGTGGACCTCGCTGAGCAGCGGCACCCCGGCCCGGCTCCGCGCCGCACTGCTCGACCTGGTCAACGGCCTGCCGGAGCGCGACGAGTTCCCGGTCCGGTAGCGGTTCAGCCCATCGGGTCGTCCTGCCGCGGCTCGGTATCCGGGCCGAAGGGCGGGGTGAAGCGGCCCCAGCGGATCAGCTCCCAGCCGCGGTCCGGCCGCGGCAGCAGCTCGATGGTCTCGGTGTTGTCCAGGTGGTTGTTGGTGGTGAAGGGCGGCCGGATATCGGTGAGCACCCGGGTCAGCAGCCGCATGGCGGCGCCGTGGATCACCAGCAGCACATCGCCGTCGGCGCCGTCGGTGAACCAGGTCTGCCGCAGCTGCTCGACCACCGGGAGGAAGCGGGCGAGCACCTCGTACCCGGATTCACCGCCCGGCGGGCGGAGGTCCAGCTCGCCCTCGTGCCAGGCGTGGTAGATCTCCTGGAAGAGGTCGTGCGCGGCGGGCGAGCTCTGCCCCTCCAGATCCCCGACCTGCACCTCGTAGGTGTGGTCGAGCACCTGGGCGGCCACCCCGGTGGCCTCCTCGATATAGCTCGCGGTCTGTCTGGCGCGCAGCGCGGCCGAGCAGTACAGGGCGCGCGGCGGCGCGGCCAGTGCGGCGCCGAGCGTCTTCGCCTGTGCCACCCCGCGTTCGGTGAGCGGCAGGCCGGGCACCCTGGTGTCCAGCAGCTTGGCGACGTTGCCCTCGGTCTCTCCGTGCCGGACCAGGATCAGTCGTGCGCTCAACGGTCCGCCACCCCCTTTCGTAGCTGGGAAAGCCACAGCGCGGCATCGGTATCCGGCGGCGGCGGCGCGCCCGGCTTGGCGAACGCGGGCCACGATCCGAGGAAGCGGATGCTGGGCGCCGAGCGGTGCAGCGCCTTGAGCGCCTCCGCCACCGCGCTGTCATCGATGTGTCCGACGCAGTCCAGGTAGAAGCGGTAGGCGCCCATGCCGGTGCGGGTCGGCCGCGATTCGATCCTGGTGAGATCGATGCCGCGCGTGGAGAACTCGGCGAAGGCCCGCATGAGCGCGCCGGGCTCGTTGGTCAGCTCCAGCACCACCGAGGTGCGGTCGGCACCGGTGGCGGGCGGCGCCGGGCGCGGCGGCGTGACCAGCACGAAGCGGGTGATGGCCTGCTCGTGGTCGGCCACCCCGGCGGCCAGTGTGGCCAGCCCGAGGCGCTCGCCGGCCAGGGCGGTGGAGACGGCGGCGTCGGCCTTGCCCGCCGCGACGTCCTCGGCGGCGGCGGCGTTCGAGGTCGAGGTGTAGTAGGCGGCGTCCGGCAACTCGCGCGCCACCCATTCGCGCACCTGCCCGGCGGCCACCGGGTAGGCGGCGAGCAACCGCACGGCGGCGCGCTCGGTGCCGGGCCTAGCCAGGATGCTGAAGGTCACCTCCAGCTCGGTCTCGGCCACGATCTGCAGCCGGGGGCCGAGCGCGAGGGAGTCGAGGGTGGCGGCGATCGAGCCCTCCACCGAACTCTCGATCGGCACCACGGCGCCGGCCACCGCGCCTGCCCGGATCAGGTCGAGCGCGGCGCCCTGACTCGGGGCGGCGACCCGCTCTACCTGCCCGTCGAAGGCGCCCGCCGATTCGAATCGGGCGAGCGCCATCTCGGTGAAGGTTCCGGATGGTCCGAAGTAGGCGATACGCGGCACGCCTATGACACTACTTGCGTCGCCGCGCACTCATCCCGCCGTTGCGCTGCCTTCGCCGCCCCTGCGAAGCAGGGTCGCCAGCTCGGCCGTCAACTCGCCCGGGTTCTCCGCCTCGATCCACAGCAGTACGCCCCGCACCGCCTCGACGGCCTGCGGATTCAGCCCGGTCAGGAAGGGGATGTCCGGCGCGGCGAGCGCGCGGCGAACATCCTCGCCGCAGAGCGCCGCCGCGGTGGCGGCGAGGATCGCGAGGGCGCGGGCAGCGTGCCCGGTGCGGGCGATGAAGCCGTCGGCGGTGTGCACCACCGTGCCGATGAGGTCGGCCAGTTCGGCGTCGGGGACCTCGGGGCCGAGTGTCCTTATGCCCGGCGGTACCTGGCCCGGCGGGCGAACCAGTCCGTCGGCCAGGCTGCGCCGGGCGGGTGGGCTCAATGACATGAGCACCGGCTCCGCGCTGTCCGCGGGTCCGTGGCCGGTTCCGGCAACCCCGGGCTGCGCGCCGGATTCGGGTGCCGTGGCGCCCCGCGCGACGAAAGGCTCGGTCATCCGACCACGGTAGCCGCGCCTCGACCGGCACGGGCGCGCGCTCCCAGCCGGGCCGGGAGTCCCCGCGACCCGGATCGAAGCTCTTGCGCAAGATCGTCCGTTCACTTAGCTTAGGGTAACCTAATTCTCGCCGAGCTGGGCGAGCGGGCACCAGGAGGACTTCATGCCGCACTCGACCCTCGCACCGTCGACCGCGGAACGGGTGCGCAGCGCCTGTGCGCACGCCGAGCAGGCGGTGCTCGCCATGCCGGGAATCGACCCGACACCGGTGTCGGTGCACCACGTGCGCGAGTGCGGCGACGCGGTGATCGCGGTGCCGAGCGCCTCGGTGGCCGCGGTGCTGGTCGCCAACTCCGGTGGTGGCGGCGCGCCCGCGGTCCTGGAGCTGACCGACAACGCCCCGATCGTGGTCCGCGAGCCGGTGCGCGCCCTGGTCTGGCTGCGCGGCTGGGTGCGCGCGGTGCCGCTGCCCGCGCAGCGGGCGCTCGCGGGCGAGGTCGCCAAGGAGCTGCCGCACCCGATGCTGCTCGATGTCGGGCACGGCCTGACCCTGCTCCGCGTCGTGATCAAGTCCGCCGTCGTCGCCGACTCCACCGGCGCCGAATCGGTCGACGTCGACGAGCTCCGCACCGCCGCCCCCGACCCCTTCTGCGCCATGGAGTCGGCCTGGCTCCAGCACATGGAGAGCGACCACGCCGACCTGGTCGCCATGATCGCCAGGCAGCTCCCCGCGCACCTGCAGCGCGGCATCGTGCACCCGCTCGCCATCGACCGCTACGGCCTCACCCTGCGCATCGAGGGCTTGGACGGGGACCACGACTACCGGCTTCCCTTCCGCAGCCCCGCCGACGATATCGAGGAACTCAGCCGCGCGGTCCGCACTCTGGCGGGCTGCCCGTTTCTGAACGGGTTGCGCAGGATCTGAGCTGGAGTTCCGCGGCTGACTAGATTCGCTGTCATGACCGCCGGCCCCGCCCCTGCTACTCCGCTCGACGAGTCCGAGCGGCGCGCGCTCCGGATCGAGGTCGTGCTGGTCCTCGTACTCACCTTCGGGGCGAGCGGGCTCAGCGCCGCGCTCTCGCTGCTGGAGAGCGCGCTGCGGCCGGGCGGGGTCGGCAGCCGGACCGTCGCGCTGAACGCCTCGCGCGCCGACCAGCCCCTGCTCGACCTGGCCTTCCAGCTGCTCGGCGTGCTCCGGCTGGCGGCGTGGGCGGCGCTCGGGCTCTACCTGCTGTGGCGCAGCGGGATCGGGCCGCGGCTGCTCGGGCTGGCCCGCGACCGGTGGCGCGGGGACCTGCTGGCCGGGCTCGGCTTCACCGCGCTGATCGGGCTGCCCGGGCTCGGGCTCTACCTGATCGCGCACGCGCTCGGCTTCAGCGTGACGATCGTGCCGAGCTCGCTCGGCGAGCACTGGTGGCGGCTTCCCGTGCTCATTCTCTCCGCCTGCGCCAACTCGGCGGCCGAGGAGATCCTGGTGATCGGGTACCTGCTCACCCGGTTGCGCAGCCTCGGCTGGTCGGAGAACTCGTCGCTGCTGGCCTCGGCGCTGCTGCGCGGTAGCTACCACCTCTACCAGGGGCTCGGTGGCGGGCTCGGCAATGTGGTGATGGGGCTGATCTTCGGGCGCTGGTGGCAGCGCACCGGGCGGCTCTGGCCGCTGCTGATCGCGCACGCGCTGATCGACACTATCGCCTACATCGGGTACACGGTGCTGCGCGGCCACGTCGGCTGGTTGCCCTGAGCCGCTAACACCGGCGGCCCCCTTGGTGATTCATCACGTGAGCGGGGGATCGCACCGGCCTCCCGCGGACCACCCGATCGAACCGACGGATCAGTAGAGTCTGCATGATGAACGGCGAGGACCCCCAGTACCCCGCGCGCCGGACGCCGCCGCCCGGACCGCAAGGGCGCAGGCCGGGGCCGCCGCCGCCGCACGGCGGAAATCGCGGCCCCGACGGCAGGGGGGCGCCCGCGGGCGGCCGGGGTTCGCCCGGCAGCGGCAATCCGCCCGGCCGGGGGGCGCAGGGCGGGGGTAACCCACCCCGCGATGGGAACCGGGGGTTCGGCCCCGGCGGGCAGCCACCCGGCGACGGAAACCAGGGGCGCGGGCCCGGCGGGCAGCCTCGTGGCGGGAGCCGAGGGCCCGGTCCGGAGGGACAGCCGCACCGCGACGGAAACCGGGAGCCGGGCAGAGGCGGGCCACCGCGCGCGGGCAATCGGGCACCCGGCGGGCCGCCGCCGCGCGGGGGCGATCCGCGCCGCGATCCACCGCCCGGCGAGCGCCGCATCGAGCCCACCCAGGTCGTGCGCCGGGACGGCCGCCGCGACCAGAACCGCCTCGCCTACTCGCAGTCGCCGGAGCCGGAGCAGGCCACCCGGCGCTACACCACCAAGCACCCCACCCAGCAGCCGCCGCAGCGGGCGCAACACGCGCCGACCCAGCAGCCGCCGCAGCGGGCGCAACACGCGCCGACCCAGCAGCCGCAGCCCTACCGGGACGAGCGCCGCCCGCCCCCGGGCCGCGGCCGCAACGCTCCCCCGCGCGCCCCGCAGCCGGAGCGCCCGCGCAGGCGCCGCAAGCGGCACCCCTTCCGCTGGTTCCTGGTGATCCTGCTCGTCCTGATCGTCGGCATGGTGGCGGCCGTCGTGCACCTGGACAATTCGCTGACCAGGATCGACGCGCTCGGCGCCTACGAGGGCAGGGGAGCCGACACCCCCGGCACCAACTGGCTGCTGGTCGGCTCGGACAGCAGGGCCGGGCTCTCCGAGGAGCAGGAGCAGGAGCTCGCCACCGGCGGCGAGGTCGGCTCCGAGCGCACCGACACCATCATCCTGGTGCACATCCCGAAGTCCGGGCAGGCGACGCTGGTCAGCCTGCCGCGCGACTCCTACGTCAGCATCCCCGGCTTCGGCAGGGACAAGCTGAACGCCTCCTTCTCGCTCGGCGGCCCGACGCTGCTCGTGCAGACCGTGGAGGGCGCCACCGGGCTGCGCATCGACCACTACGCGCAGATCGGCTTCGGCGGCTTCGCCTCCGTGGTCGACACCCTCGGCGGCATCGACGTCTGCCTGGACGCCCCGATCAGCGACCCGCTGGCCGGCATCGACCTGCCCGCCGGCTGCCAGACCCTGGACGGCCCGCAGTCGCTGGGCTTCGTGCGCAGCCGGGCCACCGCGCTCGCCGATATCGACCGGATGAACAACCAGCGCAAGTTCATGGCGGCGCTGCTGAAGAAGGCGACCAGCGCGGGCACGCTGGCCAATCCGTTCACGCTCTGGCCGCTGGCCACCGACACCGTCGGCTCGCTCAAGGTGGACGAGGGCGACCACCTCTGGCACCTGGGCTCGCTCGGCTGGGCGATGCGCGGCGACACGGTCAACACCTCGGTGCCGATCGGCGGCTTCGAGGACACCGACAGCGGCAATGTGCTGCTCTGGGACCGCGACCGGGCCAGCCGGTTCTTCGACGCCCTCGCCAACGATCAGCAGATTCCGGAGGACCTCCGCACGGGGTAGTTTCGAACCATGGCAGGCGCATCGGTGGAGCAGCCCTTCGCGGCGCTGCTCGGCGACCACATTCGTTTCGAGCTGACCACGTCGCAGCAGTACCTGGCGCTCGCGGTGCATTTCGACGCCGCCCGGCTGCCGCGCTCGGCGGCCTATGCGTACCGGCGCTCCGAGGACAACCGCACCGACGCGCTGCGCATGATCGGCTACCTGCTGGACCGGGAACTGCCGGTCGGGGTGGCCGGAATAGACCCCATCCGCTCGGAGTTCGCTTCGTCACAGGACGCGGCGGCGTACATCTGCGCCGTGGAGAGCGAGCGCAGCGATCGCCTCACCGATCTGGCGCAGCAGGCGCGCCGGGCGAACGACTACCTGGGCGAGCAGTTCACCGGCTGGTTTCTCGAGCAGCAGATCGGAGAGCTCGCCAGGGCGAACACGCTGGTCACCGTGGTGGAGCGGGCCGGGGGCAATCTGTTCGACGTCGAGGAATTCCTGGCGCGGGAACAGTCGGCGCGCCCGGCGCCGCCCACCGGGGCACCACCGCGTATTCCCGGAATTGCTTCCCGGAGCGGTAACTGAATTTAACATTCTATTCAGCGCGGAATTTAGGCAACACTACCCTCAATAAGGGTGTACTTGGATGACAAGGCTTTTGACCAGCACTAATCTGGTCAGCATGTCGACCCATCCGGAGCCAACGCGCAGTAAATTCCACGGCCTGCTGCAGGATCAGATCCACAATGAATTCAATGCGGAGCACCAGTACATCGCGGTAGCGGTCTGGTACGACAACGCGGATCTGCCGCAGCTCGCCAAGCTCTTCTACAAGCAGGCGGTCGAAGAGCGCAACCACGCCATGATGATCGTCCAGTACTTCCTCGATCGCGATATCAGCGTCGAGATCACCAGCGTCGACGCGGCCAAGTCGCACTTCGAGAATGCCCGCGAGCCCATCGCGCTGGCGCTGGCGCAGGAGAAGACCGTCACCGACCAGGTGGTGCAGCTCGCGAGCACCGCCCGCGAGGAGGGCGACTACCTCGGCGAGCAGTTCATGCAGTGGTTCCTGAAGGAGCAGGTCGAGGAGGTCGCTCGGATGACCACGCTGCTCACCATCGCCGATCGGGCCGGTGCCAACCTGTTCGATCTCGAGGAGTTCATCGCCCGCGAGATGGACGGTCCGTCCGACACCTCCGGCGCCCCGCACGCCGCCGGCGGGCACCTGAGCTGAGCTGTCTGGCCCGGCTTCGCCGGGCGGGTTCGCGGCCCCGGGGAGTCTCGTCGTTCAGCGCTCGAGACTCGCGCCTGCGGCGCATGCGCTTCGAGCGCTGAACGACGAGACGGGCCGCGAACGGGGCTCGTAAAACTCGCCCTCCGGGTGGTGCGGCCCGGCTTCCATAGGAAGCCGGGCCCGTTGGCATTTCGTCAGCGCAAGGTGACTTGGCGGGAGCGGAGGCCATCGCGGGAGCGCCGCTCCTCGGAGCTGAGCGGCTCGCTCGAGGCGAGGGCGTCGGCCAGGCGGGCGGCGAAATCGTCGGCGGGGGTGGCCCATTCGTCGGGGTGCCGCTCGCGGTCCAGGTCGAAGACGGGGACGAGCAGGCCGTGCGTGCGGAAGGTGCCCGCGAAGCGCGAGCCGTCACCGAGGTGCAGCCCGCCGGCGGCGTGCAGCCGGGCCAGCGCCGCCATCAGCTCGTCCTCCGGCTCCGGGCGGACCCAGCGCACGTGCGCCTTCTCCCCGGCATCCACCCACCAGGCGGCGCCGGCGGAGTCCGGGCCGAGCGCGATCCGCGCCGATGGCATGATTGCCTGCTTGGCCTGCTCGATGGTCGCGGCCACCTGGGCGTCCGGGACGACGCCCTCCGGCACCCACCAGTCGAAGTCCTGGTGCACGGTCAGCTCGAGGTCGGCGCCGGGATCGAGGACGTCGGTCAGGGTCGGTCCGCCCTCGATGGCATCCGCGCTGTTCAGCGACTCGCCACCCGCGGCGGATTGGGTCCACAGCACGGCGGCGGCGAGGTCGGCCGCCGGGTCGGGGCCCTGCTGCTGCACCTGGATGCCGACGAAGCCGACCTCCTCGTCACCGGCGCGCACCAGCGCGGCCACCGCGCCGGGCAGCACCGTCGCCAGCACCACCGAGCGCTCGGCGGCCACGCCGGGCGCGAGCTTCAGGGTCGCGGTCGCGGAGGGCACGAACTCGCGGAGCGCGACCAGGTCGCACTCCGCGGCCAGTCCCTGGAACGGCCGGGTGACGGCATTGGCCGCCTGCTCCTGCGCCGCCCGGCGCTCGGCGAGCCGCTTGGCCCGGTTGCCGTCGGGCTTCGGAGTGTTGCGCTTGCTCTTACCCACGGGGGGTCAACCTACAGGGTCGGGGCGCCGGTGCGCGTCAAGCGGGGGCGGCGAGCAGCGCCTTGGTGCGGCCGGGGTGGTTGGTGGCCACCCAGCTGACCCCGAGTTCGGCGCAGAGCGTGACGTCCTCCGGGTCGTCGACGGTCCAGCAGTAGGTGGCCCGGCCCGCCGCCGCGGCCTTGTCCACCAGCTCCGGGTGCTCGCGCAGGGTCTTGACCGACGGCCCGACGGCGGTGGCGCCGACCGTGGTGGCCGCGCTGCCGCCGAGGTAGCGCGAGGACTCGCCGAGCAGCACCGTCGGCAGCAGCGGCGCGGCGCGGCGAATCCGCCAGACCGCGCTCGCCGCGAACGACATCACCACCGCGCGCGAGTGGTCGGCCGAGGCCGGGGTCGCGATGCCGAAGCGCTGCAGCTCGGCGAGCAGCTTGTTCTCCACCAGCGCGCCGTACCGCACCGGGTGCTTGGTCTCGATGAAGAGCTTGGTCGGGCGGCTGCGCCAATCAAGCACCAGCTGGATCAGCTCGGCGAGGGTGAGCAGCCCGGCCGGGGCGCCGGGCGCGCCGAAGTCGAGGTCGGCCAGCTCGGCCAGGGTGAGCTCGCTGACCACGCCGCTGCCGTCGGAGGTGCGGTCGACGGTGCGGTCGTGCACGCAGACCAGGTGCCCGTCGCGGGTGAGCCGGACGTCGCACTCGACCCCGTCGGCACCCTGCTCGAGCGCCAGCTCGTAGGCGGCGATGGTGTGTTCCGGCCGCGCCGCCGAGGCGCCGCGGTGCGCGACCACGAACGGCGCGCGACTGCCCTGGGTCACTTGGCCCCGACCTCCTCCTGTTCGCGGTCGCCCGCTTCGTCGCCGGTATTGTCACCCGCCGCCGACCCCGGGCGCGCGTCGGCGGCCGATTGTGGCTGCTCGGTGCGGTGCAGCGGCTCGATGACCGGGACCGCCGGGTCGACGGCGACGGTCATCCGGTGCGAGATCCGGGTGCGGCCGCGCAGGTCGCGGCCCGCCAGGGCGTTCAGCACGCCGAGCGTCAGCAGCGCGACGGCGGCGGCGAGCAGGTCGGTCAGCGCGGTGACGAGCACGCCGTCCGCCTTCGCCTGCAGCGAGTCGGCGGTGCGCCAGCAGAGCGCGGCCACCGCGACCAGCCCGCCGAGCACCCAGACCGCCCACCAGATCCGGATAACCCGCAGTGCGCGCGGGTCATCCCGGCCGGTGAGCGCCTCGGTGAGGAAGACACCGGGCCAGACCAGGTTCAGCACCGGGATCAGGCTGCCGAGCAGCAGTGCGCGCGGCGAGCGCGGATCCCGCCTGCCGACCCGGGCGTAGGCGGCCCGGCGCAGCTGGATCAGCCTTGCCACCGCGGCGATGGCGGCGAGCAGCGCGAGCAGGGCGGCCAGCACCGCGAAGGTGAGCACCGCCGCGTCCGAGATGCGGAGCAGCAGCGGCTCGACCAGCCGGGTGCGGTTGTAGAGCAGGATGGCGTAGCGCCCGAGCTCGGCGAGCGCGGCGAGCACGAAGGCGACCGCGGTCCAGAGCAGCAGCTTCCCGGCCGCCGCGGCGGCGCGGTCGAGCCTGCTCGCCGGCGCGGCGCTCGGCTCGGCGGGGGTGTCGAGCAGGCCCCAGCGCGGGATCTCGGTGTAGCGCGGGGTGCCGGCGACGGCCTCCGGCGGACGCCTGCCGCCGCGGGCGGCGCGGTGTTCGGGTCCGCGCGCGACCCAGCGGTAGTTGCGCCGCTCCGGCGGCGCGTCCACCGGCCCGGGCGAGAGCAGGACGCCGCGGCAGCGCGGGCACCAGTGCATGGGCGCACCGTGCACCGCCCAGCGCGCGCCACACCGGGCGCAAGGCTGCACCACCGTACTCACACGGACCCCGCCCTTCAGTAGATTCGCGCCTCGTGGTCGCCGTCGGCGGCGAGCGGACGCCCCTGCTGCTGCCAGGACACCATGCCACCGCCGACGTTCACCGCCTCGTACCCGATGGTCGCCAGGTACTTCACCACCTCCAGCGACCGCCCGCCCTGGCGGCAGATCACGTAGATGTCGGCGTCCGGGTCGAGCTCGCCGACCCGGGCGGGCACGTCGGCCATCGGGATGTGCACCGCGCCGGGCGCGTGGCCGAGGCGCCACTCGTCGTCCTCGCGGACATCGAGCAGGATCGCCGGTGGGGTGACCGCCGCCGGGGCGGCCGAGTCGAACGCGCCGGGAACCTCCCGGACCGGAACCGTCGGAACATCGGGGCTCGTCACGGTTTCGATCCTGCCATGCGTGCCGGGCGGCCGTGCGATTGTGCGCCCCGGGTATCCACAGCTGACCGCTCCCGCCGGATCTCCGCATCGCCCGCCCGCGCATTCGACAGCGCGAACGGGCATGGGGTAGGTTTCGAAGCTCCGGCGCCGGACGCCGCCCTCGATCTCTCCGCGTTGTGCATAGCCATGACCGAGTTATCCACAGATTCCACAACCTGATCCACAGGGGTCAGCTATCGCCTTGTGTGCGATTCACAGGCGGCGACTATCACACTCGGCGAACCAGTTACCTCCTGGCGAACACCGCCGGGTGAGCTGTCCACCGAGTTATCCACAGGCTGCCGGTTTCGCCGGCGGCGGGAGCGACCGATCCGGGACTCCCCTCCAAACATCCCGGAGCGGCCACTCGCCGCCGGCTCGGAACCCAGGGAGGCTCCGATATCTAGTTGGACGGCGCCGGGGGTGATTCGGTTCCCTCAACTACCGATCTCCCCGCCGGTCCACGGGACTCTTCCTGCGGAAACACCGACGTCCGGCGGGAGGATCGGTAGCCTGGCGCTATGACCAGCGGCGCGCGGCAAACGGCACTCGACCCCACTTCGACGCCGGAAACCGCACCGGGCGCGGCACCCGGCGAGGTGGTGGCCCGGCGTGATGCCGGGCACGATTCCCGCGCCCTCGACCCGCTGCTCGACAGCGAGGGGCTGAATATCGCGCTCGCCGAGGCGGTCTGCCTCGGCTCGGCCTTCGACCCGCACGGCCGCACGCTCTGCCTGGAGCTGGAGGTGCTGCGGCTACCGGAGACCCGCTCCGGGGTCGCCGCTGAGCACCGGGACGGCCGGGTCCGGCTGACGCTGCGCGGGGTCGGCCGGGTGGCCGCCTCGCTGCGCAGCCAGCGCTGGAACCACGTCGACGCCGATATCCTCCCGCTCGCCCCCGACACGCTGGACCAGGCGATCAAGAGCTTCGGCGGCGGCAGGCTGCACGGCTGGGAGTTCGTCGACGTGGACGACAGCGGCTGGTCGCTCTGGCGCGAACTGCTCAGCTTCGACGCGGTGCTGGACACCGAGCGTCCGAGCGCGCACGTCTTCGAGTTCTCTCAGGAGGAGGGGGTCGACCCGCGGGAACTGGACGTCCGGGTGTGGTTCGATGAACTCTCGGTACACGACGCGACCGGCGCCGAGCTCTCCCCCGCGCACTTCGTGGCGGACGGAAAGCGCTGGTGGGCGGCGCACGACGCCGGCGACCCGAGGGCGGTCCGGCCCGGCATCGCGCCGCCGCTGTGATCGGCGTGCGCGGAATACCGTGCCGAGACGCCGGTTGATACCCAGCGGGTGTACGAATGATGGTCGGGGGTGCGGTCGAGCCGGATCGCGCCCCGGCCCGACACAGGAAGGGACAACGTGGCTGAGTACACGCTGCCGGATCTGGATTACGACTACAGCGCCCTGGAGCCCCACATCTCCGGGCAGATCAACGAGATTCACCATTCGAAGCACCACGCCGCCTACGTGGCGGGCGTGAACACCGCGCTGGAGAAGCTGGAGGGCGCCCGCGAAGCGGGTGACCACGGCGCCATCTTCCTGCACGAGAAGAACCTCGCCTTCCACCTCGGCGGTCACGTCAACCACTCCATCTGGTGGAAGAACCTCTCCCCGAACGGCGGCGACAAGCCGGTCGGCGAGCTGGCCTCCGCGATCGACGACCAGTTCGGCTCGTTCGACAAGTTCCGCGCGCAGTTCACCGCCGCGGCCAACGGCCTGCAGGGCTCCGGCTGGGCCGTGCTCGGCTACGACACCCTGGGCCAGAAGCTGCTCACCTTCCAGCTCTACGACCAGCAGGCCAACGTGCCGCTCGGCATCATCCCGCTGCTCCAGGTGGACATGTGGGAGCACGCCTTCTACCTGCAGTACAAGAACGTGAAGGCGGATTACGTGACCGCGTTCTGGAACGTGGTCAACTGGGCGGACGTCCAGGATCGCTTCGCCAAGGCGACCAGCCAGGCCAAGGGCCTGATCTTCGGCTGAGCCGACCCCGCCCCGGCGGCCCGCGGACGAATTCCGCGGGCCGTCGTGTGTTTCGGGCAGGTGAAACGTGGTCGCTGGCAGTCGTTGGTACTTGTGTGCCAGATGATCTCTGCGTCATCCTCGAAGCTCCCACCGCACGGGAGGCAGCCATGCGCGCGAACGAACCCATCGGCATCACGCCGTTCCACGCCAGCGGGGTATTACGCGGCTTCGTGATCTCCGGCCGCTGGCCGGACAGCACCAAGGAGTGGGCCCAGTTCCTGATCCTGGCGGTCCGGGTGGCCTCCATGCCGGGACTGCTCGCCACCACCACCGTCTTCGGGGTGCGCGAAGACCTGCCCGACGACCCGGCGCCCGGCACCATCGGCATGGTGCTCGCGGAGGGGCCGGTGCTCGGCGAGGAGGCGCTGCCGCCCGGCCGGTTCGCCGACCCGGTGCCGCCCGCGCTGATCATGCTGCACCCGCCGTCGGAGACGAAGCCCACACTCCCGGAGTGCGCGGGCGCGGCCTCCGGGTGCGTGCTGCTGCCCGGGGTGCCGCACCTGGGGCTCCAGCACCGCGCGGCATGGGCCGAGGCGGAATCGGACGGAACGGTGACGTCGCTGGTCAGCCGGGTCGGGCTGGACCCGATCAGCGATCCCGACACCGCGGTTCTGGCCATGCTGCTCGCCGCTTGAGGGTTCCCTAACTTTTTGCACCGGGATTCCCAAACTTATTGTGGCGGTTGCCTTTTGATGAGAACGGTATTGCCCTACCCGCGTTTCCGCAGGTAGCTTCGATATCGTGCTCACCACCGCAATGCTGGCCATCGGCATCGTCTTCCTCGCCGAGCTCGGCGACAAGTCGCAGCTGATGGCGCTGACATTCGCGCTCAAGTACCGCTGGTGGGTGGTGCTGAGCGGGATCGCCGTCGCCGCCGCCGGGGTGCACCTGATCTCGGTCGGGGTGGGCTACTTCCTCGGCTCGGCGCTGCCCACCACGGCCATCGCGCTGCTGGCGGCGGTGATCTTCCTCGCGGTCGGGGTGTGGACGCTGCGCGAGCACGCGGGCGGCGCAGGCGACGAGGGCGAGGAGGAGCCGCGGCTCGCCACGAGGGCGGCGCCGTTCTTCGTGGTCAGTTCGGCCTTCCTGCTGGCCGAGCTGGGCGATCGCACCATGTTCGCCACCGCGGCGCTGGCCACCGACTACGACTGGCTGGGGGTGTGGATCGGCTCCACCGTCGGCATGGTGGCCGCCGACGCGCTCGCCATCGCGCTCGGCATCCTGCTCGGCAGGCACCTGCCCGAGCACGCCATCGGCATCGGCTCCGGGCTGCTCTTCCTCTACTTCGGCGCGCTGACCGGGCTCGGCACCGTGCTCGCGACGCCGCTCGCCGCGCCGCTCGCGCTGCTCGCCCCCGCGCTCGCGGGCACGGTGCTGCTGGTGGTGCGGCGCAGGCGCGCGGAGCGGCCCGCCGCGCCGCCGGTGCCCGCCGAGCGCTGAGCGCTCAGCGCCGCGCGGGCTCGGCGAAGGCGTTGCCGTAGAGCACCCCGCCGCGGTGCACCAGATCGAGCAGCGGCGCGCGCAGCGCGCGCACCCCGGCCATATCGCCCGCGGCGATCCGCCCGGTCACCATGCCGCCGATCGCGGCGGCCAGCGCGGCGCAGGCGAACATCTGCGCGTCGGTCTGCACGTCGAGCACCTCGGCGAGCAGCTCGACGAAGAGCCGCTGCAGCTCCGCCCTGCGGGCGACCGCGGGCGAGCCGACCGCGAACACCTCGACCAGGAAGACCCGCGCGCTGGCCGGGTCGTCGACCAGGTGGTCGAGGTACGCCTCGAGAATCCGGTCCATCCGGTTGCTCCGCATGGTCCGCTCGTCCACCGTCTCCGGGTCGTCCACCATGGCCGCCGCGCGCTCGATCTTGTCCAGCAGCAGCGTCACCGCGCGCTCGTAGGTGGCCTCGAAGCAGTGCTCCTTGGAGCGGAACTGCTCGTAGAAGGTCTCCCGCGACACCCCGGCGCGCTTCAGGATGGCCGCCACCGACGTCCCGATGTAGCCGTACTCCACCATCGCCTCGGCCATCGCGCTCAGGATGCGCTCCCGCTGCGACGCCACCACCTGCTCGCGGGGCAGGCCGTGCCGCCCGCGCGGCAGATGGCGGAGGCTCGGCGTCGGTTCGGTCATGTGGGTCGGCTCCGTAGCTCGGGGGTAGCGCCGCCGGAGATCATGAACGGGCCACCAGGCCTGTCCATTGTGCACAACCCGGGGTCAGGCCGATCGCTCGATCGTGCGCGTGCGCGACGGCTGGTCGGTGGTGAAGCCGGCCCGCTCGGTGCGCGCGATCTCCACCGCCTGCTCGACGCCGTGCCGCAGGGCCAGGTCGATCACGCGCTGGGCGATCCCGCGGAAGGGGAGCACCCCGGCCACCCACCACGGGGAGGCCACCTGCCGCCTGCGCCGCAGAATGGCGCGCTCGAGCGTATCGATCGCCGGGCCGAGCGGGGCGACGCCGGACACCGTGGCCCGGCCCAGGATGGCGCGCGCGGCCGCGGTGCCGAAGCCGCGCGAGGTCATGTCGGTGTCCAGTTCGGCGAAATACGCGATGCCGACCTTGGCGCCGGTGTGCCTGATCTCGTGCCGCAGCGTGTTGCCAAGCACCTCGACCCCGGCCTTGCTGACGCTGTACGCCCCCGCCAGCGGCAGGTGCACCGCCCCGGCCAGCGACGACACCAGCAGCACGTAGCCGCCGGGGTGCGCGACGTGCGGGCCGGTGGCGCGCAGCGTGTAATAGACGCCGAGCACGTTCACCGCGAGCATCTCCTCCAGCACCGCGGCCTCCCCGCCGAGCAGCGGGAACTGCCGGGCGATGCCCGCGTTCGCGACGACGACGTCGAGCCCGCCGAGTTCGCCGACGAGGGTGCGGACCACCCGCTCCACCTGGGCCTGGTCGCCCACGTCGCAGTAGCGCCACGGGGCGTCGCCACAGTCGGCGGCGACATCGGCGAGCAGGTCCGGCTCCAGCCCGAGCAGCGCCACCGCGGCGCCGCGCGCGTGCAGCTGCCTGGCCAGCGCGGCGCCGATACCGCGCGCGGCGCCGGTGATCAGAATCTTGCGGCCGGCTAGCGAAGCACCGGCGGACAGCTTCATGACCCGACGATACCACCTCACGAACAATGATGTTCGCAATTCATCGGGCAGGGACGCGGGCGGACCGGAAATTCCGACCGGTTAGGGTGCGAATGACCCAGAGCCAATGGGCTGTCACGAACGAGAGGACCATCGTGGAGATTTCGGGTTCCGCCGCCATCGTCACCGGAGGGGCATCCGGCCTCGGTGCCGCCACCGCAAAGCGCTTCGCTGACCTGGGTGCGACCGTGTTCGGACTGGACGTGCCGCAGTCGATCGAGCGCGCGGGCGACAACGTACCCGACGGCGTCACGCTGCTGGCCGCCGATGTCACCAGTGGTGACGAGGTCGCCGCCGCGGTGGCGAAGGTCGTCGAGTCCGGCGTCCCGCTGCGCATCGTGGTGAACTGCGCCGGGGTCGGCTGGGCCGGGCGCATCCTGTCCAAGAACGGCCCGCACGATTTGGAGCTGTTCCGTCAGGTCATCACGGTGAACCTGCTCGGCTCGTTCAACGTCATGCGGCTGGCCGCCGACGCCATCGCGAAGACCGACCCGGTGGACGATTTCGGCCAGCGCGGTGTGGTGATCAACACCGCATCGGTGGCGGCGTTCGAGGGCCAGGTCGGCCAGATCGCCTACTCCGCCTCCAAGGGCGGCGTGCACGGCATGACCGTTCCGGCCGCGCGCGACCTCGCGCAGTTCGGCATCCGGGTGAACACCATCGCCCCCGGCATCATCGACACCCCGATGCTGGCCGGTGTCACCGAGGAGTACCGCAAGGGGCTGGAGGCGGGCGTGCCGTTCCCGTCCCGGCTCGGCCGCCCGGACGAGTACGCGCAGCTCTCGCAGTACATCGTCGAGCACGACTACCTGAACGGCGAGACCATCCGGATGGACGGCGCGCTGCGCATGGCCCCGCGCTAGGCTCCCCGCCTCGACCGAACCCCCCTCGGCTCCGGCCGCGAGGGGTTCGTCGTCTCAGTCCAGCTGCGGCTTGTGCCCGATGCCGAGCAGCGCGATGGCGGGCAGTGGCTGGTTCGGGCGGTACCGCCGGTCCAGGTGTTCCCGGACCCGGCGGGAGCGCTCGGCCCACAGCTCCGCGCCCCACAGCTTCCGCATGACCTGCAATGCGGCGCTGCTGCGCACCATGGTCTCCCAGAGCTCGACGCCGTCGGCGAAGCGGGTGACGATGGAGTGCCGCTGGATCACCACCCCGTGGAACCCGGCTGTGCGCAGCTCGCTCTGGAACACCTCGGGGTTCTCCAGGCCGAGGAAGTCCTGCTGCGGCTCGCCGAGTTCGGGCACCGCCTCGGCGAACGCCTCGTACAGCACCGTCAGCAGCGGGGATTCACAGATCGGCGCCCAGTTCGAGACGACGACGGTGCCGCCGGGGCGGAGCACCCGGTAGAGCTCGCCGAGCGCGCGGTAGCGGTCGGGAAGGAACATCAGCCCGAACATGGAGAAGGCGGCGTCGAAGCTGCGGTCGGCGTAGGGCAGCACCCTGGCATCGGCGACGTCGGTGACGATGTTGTCCAGCTCGGCGGCGGCTGCCGCGGCCTCCAGCAAACGCAGCATCCCCGGCGAGATGTCGACCGCGAAGACCCGGCCTGCCCGCTCGGCGGCCGACAGCGTGAGCGCGCCGGTGCCCGCGGCCACATCCACCACCGCCGACTCGCTGGTCAGCGCGGCGAACTCCAGCGCGAGCGCGGCGAAGGGCCGCATGATCGCGGCGGCGAATTCCCCGTACCCGGCCGCGACCGCGTCCCAGACCTCAGCGGTCTCCAGCGGACTCCCCGACATGTTCCGACGATCCTTCCGACCGCACCAGACTACGTCCGCATCCTTCCGGCAAACCGCGGTCGGCGAAATCGTGCGGAAAACGGACGTGCGGTCGGGGGCCGGTCGCGACCGGCCCCCGACGGGAGATCACACCGTCCGGGTGAGCCGATCGGTGAGCAGGTGCGCGAACCGCGCCGGGTCTTTCAGCTCGCCGCCCTCGGCCAGCACCGCGGTGCCGTAGAGCAGCTCCGCGGTCTCCGCCAGCTCCGGCACCTTGCCCGCATCGGCATCGTCGCGGCGGGTGTCGTAGGCGTCGCGCAAGCCGGTGACCAGCGGGTGCGCCGGATTGAGCTCCAGAATCCGCTTGGACTCCGGCAGCTCCTGCCCGGAGGCGCGGTACATCCGCTCCAGCATGGGGGTGAAGTCGAAGACGTCACCGACCAGGCAGGCGGGCGAGGAGGTCAGCCGGGACGACAGCCGGACCTCCTTGACCTGGTCGGAGAGGGTGTTGCCGAGCCAGCCGAGCAGCTCGGCGAACTCCTTGTCCTGCTGCTCGCGCAGCGCCTCGGAGGCCTTCTTCTCCTCCTCGGTCTCCAGGTCGACCTCGCCCTTGGCGATCGAGGTGAACGGCTTGCCGTCGAACTCCGGCACCGAGCCGACCCACATCTCGTCCACCGGGTCGGTCAGGATGAGCACCTCGCGCTCCTTGGCGCGGAACGCCTCCAGGTGCGGGGAGCTCTCCACCTGCTGCCGGTTCTCACCGGTCATGTAGTAGATCGCGTCCTGCCCCTCCGGCATCCGCTCCACGTACTGCGCCAGCGTGGTCAGCTCGGAGTCGGAGTGCGTCGAGGCGAACGACGACACCTGGAGCAGCGTCTCCCGATTGTCGAAGTCGTTGAGCAGCCCCTCCTTGAGCACCCGGCCGAACTCGCGCCAGAAGGTCTGATATTTGGACTGGTCCGCGGTGTCTTCCGAGCCCTGCAGGTCCTTGACCGTCGAGAGCACCTTGCGCACCAGCCGCTTGCGGATCATCTGGATCTGCCGGTCCTGCTGCAGGATCTCGCGCGAGACATTGAGCGAGAGGTCCTGCGCGTCCACCACGCCCTTGACGAAGCGCAGGTACTCCGGCATCAGCTCCTCGCAGTTGTCCATGATGAACACCCGCTTGACGTAGAGCTGCACCCCGCGCTTGTGCTCCCGGGTGAACAGGTCGAACGGCGCGGTGGAGGGAAGGAAGAGCAGCGCCTGGTACTCGAAGGTGCCCTCGGCCTTGAGCGGGATGATCTCCAGCGGATCGTCCCAGGCGTGGCTGACGTGCTTGTAGAACTCGGTGTACTCCTCGTCGGAGACCTCCGAGCGGGGGCGGGTCCAGAGCGCCTTCTGCGAGTTGAGCGTCTGGTCCTCGACGACGGTCTTCTCGGTCTTCTCCTCGCCCTCGCCCTCGGTGACGGTGCGCTCGACCCGCATCCGGATCGGCCAGGCGATGAAATCGGAGTACTTCTTGACGATCTCCCTGAGCTTCCACTCCAGGGTGTAGTCGAAGAGGTGGTCGTCCTCGTCGGCGGGCTTGAGGTGCAGCCCGACCGAGGTGCCCTGCGGGGCGTCCGGGACGGTCTCGATGGTGTAGGTGGAGCTGCCCGCGGCGGCCTCCCACCTGGTGCCCTCGGTCTCCCCCGCCTTCCGCGTGGTCAGCACGACCTTGTCGGCGACCATGAAGGTCGAGTAGAAGCCGATGCCGAACTGGCCGATGAGTTCGCCCGCGTCGGTGCTCTTGGCCTCCGCGAGCTGTTTGCGGAGCTCGGCCGTGCCGGACTTGGCGAGCGTCCCGATCAGATCCACGACCTCGGCGCGGGACATGCCGATGCCGTTGTCCCGCACGGTGAGCGTGCGCGCCTCGGTGTCGGTCGCCAGCTCGATATGCAGATCCGAGGTGTCGACCTCGAGATCCTTGTCGCGGTAGGACTCCAGCCGTAGCTTGTCCAGCGCGTCGGAGGAGTTCGAGATCAGCTCGCGAAGGAAGGTGTCCTTGTTGGAGTAGACCGAGTGGATCATCAGCTCGAGCAGCTGATGGGTCTCCGCCCGGAACTCGAGTTGTTCGACGTGCTCTGTCACGTCGCGATGATACGACGGGCGAAATCGTCGAGAGCAGGAACCTCCAGGTCCGCGCGCTCGGTCATCCACTCGCGCAGTGCCAGGGTGGCGCGGACGTCGTCCTCGTTGTACTCCAGCAGCCGGGTGCGCTGGGTCGGGTCCGGCGCGGCCTCGTACCCGACGGCGCGGCGGTACCAGCTCATGGAGGCCTCGCCACCGGCCTCCGGGTCGCGCCAGGCGAACCCCGCCACCGGCGCGATCTTCTTCAGTCCCTTGCCGTTCGGGCAGATGAACTGCTCGGAGACGGCCTGGAACATGTCCACCCACTCCGGCCCGTCCACGAAGGCGCGCACCTGCTCGACGGTCGGCACCCCCGGCTTGCCCGCGAAGCGCCGCGCCGACTCGTAGAGCCACTTGTCCTCGGCGGTGCGCGAGTAGCAGTACGCGGCGAAGGTGCGGCCCGCGGTGTGCGCCTGCGCCCTGGTGCGCATGAGCCAGGTCCAGAACTCGCCGAAGGAGCGCGCCTCGTCCACCGTCGGCAGCGGATCCCAGGTGACGAAGGGGCGGTAGACGCCGTCGAGCAGGGTGCCCCACAGGTAGGCGCCGAACTCCTGGAAGCTCTCCAGGTCCACGTCGACCTCGACGTCCGCGCGCTGCACCCGCACCGGCCGCACCCGGCGCACCAGCGGCGCGCCCGCGATCCAGGCCCGCGCGGTGACCACGGCCTCTACGAACGGGCCGTGCTGCCAGTCCTCCGGCTCCGGGCCGCGCCAGGCGGCCAGGTCGTCGATGGTCTGCACGCCGTGCCCGCGCAGCACCTCGGCGCGCGAGCCGGGCGCGACCAGGCTGACGTCCCTGCGCTCGGCGAGCACGCCCTCGCAACCGGGACTGCCCCCTGGGCCGCGGCTCCACCACGGGCACTGCCTGCACTCCGGGACCTTCGAGGGCAGCGTCGGCAGCTCGCCGCGGACCACCGCGATCCGATCCGCGTAGCGCCGGTCGTACTCGGCGAGCAGCGGGCCGAGGTCGTGCACCAGGATGCGGTTCCCCTCGTAGCCGATCACCCCGCCGACCAGGGCGGGCGAGGCCAGGCCGTGGCGCTGCAGCATCCGGTAGAGGTGCGCGAGGCGCTGCTGGTCGCGCGGCTGCTGGCGCAGCCTGCGGTGCGGGTCGGGCGCGGGGTTCCAGACGTACGGGTCGGTGGTGGTGGGGTGGAAGTCGGCGGGCTCGGGCCTGCGCGGATCGGTGACCTTGTGGTTCACCACGAGCACCGGGATGTAGCCGCCGCGCTCGGCATCGCGGAGCAGGATCTCCGCGCCGCCGCGGCGGCCGGTGTCCGGCTCCTGCGGCAGCAGCGCGCCCCAGATCCGCGGGGTGCCGTCGGCGCAGGCCTGCAGGGTGGCGGCGGCCCGCTCGGCGGCGCGCCCGGCGGGGTCGATCACCACCCACTGCTCCGGCGCCGCGCCGACCAGCGCGGCGCGCACCTGCCGCCGGTGCAGCGCCGCCGCCTCGCGCCGCTCGATGACGCCCGCGTCCTCCCTGACCCCGGCGATCTGCTGCCCGTACGCCGCGTCCAGGTGCAACCGGTGCCTGCACCCGATCAGGGAGCGGGCATCGATGAACGCGGGCACGCGCTCGCCCGGTTCGTCGGCCCTGGGAGCTCTGCCCCCGTCGTCACCCGTGATCACGTGAAGCAGTATGAGCCCTACCCCCGACAGTTCCGCGAATCCGGCGGTGGCGGCCCGCCCCTGAGCAAGTAGGGTTGGGCGCGAATTGCGTGCTCGTGACCATGGCATGACGGAGGGCCTTCGATGGGGTTGTTCACCAAGCGCAAGCGGCGCCCGAGCCGGCGGGCCGAGGCCAAGGCCCTCAAGCACAAGGCGGGGCTGGAGGCCAAGCTGGTGGCCAAGAACGACCGGAAGTCGCGGCGGGCCGAGGCGCGCACCCAGCGCAAGGTGGCCAAGGCGCAGATCGCCGCCTACCAGGCCGAGGAGAAGGCCGCCGACAAGCTGGCCGCCAAGGCGGAGCGCGATCCCTTCAGCCCGGGCCAGGTGAAGAAGTACCTCGGCGTCGCCCGCATCCTGGTGCCGGTGCTCGCGCCGCTGGCCTACCGGGCCGCCACCTTCGTGCGCGGGCAGCTCGACGTGCGGCGCGCGCAGCAGCTCGGCATCGGGATCGATCAGCTCGGCGACTACGCGGGCCACGGCGGCCGGTTGCAGGCGCGGATCGCGAATACCGAAGCGGCGTTGGAGAAGGTGAGCGGCGAGGGCAAGTCGGACGACACCCGCGCCTTCGTCGGCAGCACCAGGGAGCGGCTGGAGAGCCTGAGCGCCGCCGTGCGCACCGCCGACCAGATGCCGGCCGCGCGCCGCCGCGCGGTGCACACCGCCGTCTCCAGCGAGCTCGAGGGCCTGGAGGCCGACGTGCTCGCGCGGCTCGGCGTGCGCTGACGCCCGTGCCCGCCGCCCCCGACTCCGCTCGCCTCCGTGGGCCGGTGGTCGGGGGGTTGGTCGGCGCGCTCGCCGTCGCGGCGCACGGTGCCGCCGGTGGCGGGGTTCCCGGCGGTGCGGATTTCGCGCTGCTGCAAGCGGTTTCAATCCTGACCGGGGCCGTCGCGGTGCTGGTTCGGCGGCCGGGGCGGTTCGCCGACGCGGCCGGGCTGCTCGCGGTGCTCGCCGGCGGGCAGTACGCGACGCACCTGCTGCTGGCGTCGCATCTCGGTCCGGCTACGAGCGGCCACATCGGTGCTGCCGCCCACGGTGACCTCGGCGTCGCCGCGGAAAGCCACTTCGGTGCCGCTGACGGCGGCGATATCGGCTCGATCTCCGATATCGGGGCCGACGCCGGTGCGGCGGCACAGCTGCTCGGCCTGTCCGGCGGGGCGGCCGCGATGGCGGGCGCGCACGTGCTCGTGACCCTGCTCGTCGCGCTGGCGATTCCGGCGGCGGAGCGGTTCGCGGCGCTCGCCGCCACCACACTGCGGGCCATGCTCGGCCCGCCGCGCCCGCGGCCTCCGCGCGTTGTGCTCGCCGGGTTCCCCGGCGCCCCCCTGCTCCGCGCGGCCGGACCGCTCGGTGCGATCGGCCCGCGGGCCCCGCCGGTCGGGCGCTGATCCCGCCACCGACACTCGCACCGACCGAAAGCGATCCCCCATGCACTCGACGATCACCCGTGCCTCCGTCACGGCCGCGACCGCCGCCACCCTGATCCTCGCCGCCTGCGGCAGCGCCGCCGCGCACGTCACCGTTGACGCGCCGGGCGCCGCCCAGGGCGGCTACTCCGTCGCCACCTTCCGGGTGCCGACCGAATCCGATACCGCGAGCACCACCGCGCTCACCGTCACCATCCCGAATGTGCGCAGCGTGCGCACCGAGCCGCTGCCCGGCTGGTCCGCCAGGGTGGACAAGAACCCGGCGGGCGAGGTCACCGCCGTCACCTGGACCGCCGACCCAGGCAACCCCGGTGTCGGCCCCGGCCAGTTCCAGCGCTTCGTCGTCTCCATCGGCCCGCTGCCGAAGGAGCACGAGGTGAGCTTCCCGGCGGCGCAGAGCTACAGCGACGGCAGCGTGGTGCGCTGGGACCAGCCCGCCGAAGCGGACGGCTCGGAGCCGGAGCGCCCCGCCCCGAGCCTGCACCTCGCCGAGGCGTCGTCCGATGGCCACTCGCACGGCACCGAGAGCACCGAGGCCGCCGCCTCGGACGGCACCGACGAGACCGCCCGCTGGCTCGGCGGCATCGGCCTCGCGCTCGGTCTCTTCGCGGTGGCGCTCGGGCTCGGCTCGGTGCTGCGCGGGCGCCGGTCGTGAGGCCGCTGCGCGCGCTGGCCGTCGCCGCGCTGGCCGGGCTGCTCGTCACCGTCGGCGCGGGCACCGCGGCCGCGCACTCGATCGTGGTCGGCAGCGTGCCCGCCGACGGCTCGTCGGTGGCGGTCGGCCCGGAGCGGGTCAGCGTGACCTTCAACGAGCCGCTGCAGCCGAGCTTCCCGGCGCTCACCGTGGTCGGCCCGGACAACCACTTCTGGCAGCAGGGCGACCCGGTGGTCGATGGCGCGACGGTGAGCGTCCCGGTCGGCGAGCTCGGCCCGGCGGGCACCTACACGATCGCCTTCCGGGTCACCTCCGCCGACGGGCACGCGGTGAACGGCAAGCGCACCTTCACCCTCACCGCGGCGGGCGGCGGCACGCCGGGCGCGGAGGTGTCGGCGGACGGGGAGGGGTCGGGCGGCATCCCGGTCTGGATCTTCGTCGCGGGCGGCGTCGTGATCTTCGCCGGCGGCCTCGCGGTGGCGCTGGCCGGCGGCAGGGGCCGCGGAAAACGCGCGTGACCCCGCCCTCCACCGCACGACGCCGCGCGCTCTGGCTGCTCCCGGTGGCCGGGCTGCTCGGGGTCGGGGTGGCGTGGCTGCTCGGCCGCGCCACCCCGGCCGAGGCGCCGTTCCGGATGCTCGCCGACGGCCTCGGGGCCACCGTGCTCGGGCTGGCGGCGCTGCCCCGGATCGGCGAGCGGCTGCGGCCGCCGTGGCGGCTGCTCGCGGCGGTCGCAGGCGGCTGGTGCGCGGCCGAGTTCGCGGTGCTCGTCATCGAGGCGGCGGAGGTGGTCGACATTCCGGTCCGCGAACTCGGGACGGGGGCCTTCGGCGCCTTCGTCCGGGATACCAGCGGCGGGCAGGTCGGGGTGGCGGTGCTGGCAGCCACCGCGCTCATCGCGGTCTACGGCGCGGTCGCCTACCGGGCCGGGGACGGCTCGCCCGACCTGGTGCTGGTCTTCGCCGCGGTGGCGCTGGTGCTGCGGCCGATCACCGGGCACATGTCGCAGCAGGCCTTCGGCTCGGTGCTGGCCGCCGCGCACGCGCTGGCCGCCGGGCTCTGGTTCGGGCTGCTGGTCGCGCTCGCGCTGGTGCTGCGCGGCCGCGGCGAGTGGGCCGCCGCACTGCCCCGCTACTCCGCGCTGGCCGGACCGCTGATCGCGGTGGTCGCGCTGACCGGGGTGCTGAACGGGCTGATCCGGCTGGGCGGGGTGAGCGCGCTACTCGACTCCGGGTACGGCCGGATCATGCTGGCCAAGACGGCCGTGCTGCTGGCGCTGACCGGGCTCGGCTGGTGGTGGCGGCGCAGCTGGGTGCCGCGCGCCGCAGGCCACCGGGTGCGCGCCGAGGAGTCGCTGCGCCGGGCCGTCACCGAGGTGCTGATCATGGCGCTCGCCTTCGGCCTCGCCGCCACCCTCGCCGTCACCGCCTGACCGGAATCAGCCGATGACAGTGGCGACCGCGCAGCACGGCCTCGACCCCGCGCTCGCCGACACCGACGTGCGAGCACGGGCACCGAGCGCGCCGAGTACGAGCGCAGACACGGCCGGGGAGGCGCCGATCACACCGGGTGACCGGGCACAATCGAGGCCGTGACCGATACTTCCAACCTCGACTCCGTGGCAACCGCCGACCTGGCCGACGAGATCGGCCCCGAGATCCGCAGCTGCGATACCCAGTTCACGCAGTTCGGGGGGAGGGCCGCGTTCTCCGGGCGGATCGTCACCATTCGCTGCTTCCAGGACAACCTGCTCGTCAAGCAGACGCTGAGCGAGCCGGGTGCGGGCCGGGTACTGGTGGTGGACGGCGGCGCCGGCGTGCACACCGCCCTGGTCGGCGACATCATCGCCGGGCGCGGCGTGGACAACGGCTGGGCCGGCGTGATCGTGAACGGCGCGGTGCGCGACTCCGCGATCCTGCGCACCCTCGACATCGGGGTCAAGGCGCTCGGCACCAACCCGCGCAAGAGCACCCAGACCGGGTCGGGAGAGAAGGACGTGCCGGTGGAGTTCGGCGGCGTCACCTTCGTGCCCGGCGAGATGCTCTACAGCGACCACGACGGCGTCGTGGTGCGCGCCGAGGACTAGCCGCCGGTCACCCTGGCCTGCCGCCCGGCGAGGGCGACGGTGTCGCCCGGCTGCAACTGCCTGCCGCGCCGGGTCTCGACCTCGTCGTTCACCCGGACCAGCCCCGCCGCGATCACCGTCTTCGCCTCGGCGCCGGACTCGATGAGGTCGGCGAGCTTGAGGAATTGGCCGAGTTTGATGGCCTCGTCCTGAATCGGGACGTCGACTGTATCCGCCATGCCCCTATGCATACTCCCCCGTTGGACCTGGTCCGGCACCGGGCCGGGCGGGTGCGTCCGGCGTCCCGATTCAGTTACCATCCGGCGAACGGTCGGACACGCGGCGCGCGAAAGGCTCGGCATTCCGCCCGATCGGCACGCACACTGGTCTGCGTGACTTCCACGCAGGCCCCGCCGCACGCCGATACCGAGCTACCACCGGATCGGCCGACACCGCCGGTTCCGCACCGCGGTCACGGCAGGCTGCGCGAGGTTCCGCACATCGCCGCCACCGTGCTCGGCGTCTTCGCCGTGCTGATCTTCCTGTGGAGTCTCTCGCCCACGCTGCGCTGGCTCACCGCCACCCCGCGCCGGTACATCGACGACTACTACTTCGACGCGCCCGACACCAACCTCATGTGGGCGCTGCTGGTCGGGCTGCTCGCCGGGGCGTTGGCCAGCCGCAAGCGCATTGCCTGGTGGTTGCTGGTCGGCTACCTGACGCTGTACACGGTGCTCAATGTCGTCACCTTCACCACCAGGGGCGAGGTGGCCGCGCTGGTCGCCATGGTGCTGCACCTCGCGGTGATCGGCGTGCTGCTGGCCTCGTGGGGCGAGTTCTACACCCGGGTCCGGCGCGGCGCGGGCTGGAAGGCGCTCGGCGTGCTCGTCGGCGGGCTGACGCTGGGCTTCCTCGTGGGATGGGGGCTGCTCGAGCTCTTCCCCGGTTCGCTGCCCGGTGGCTGGCAGCGCCCCGGCTGGTCGCTGTACCGGGTCACCGCGGCGGTGCTCGCGGACAACGAGCACTTCGACGGCCACCCGCACCCCTTCGTGAACTTCCTGCTCGGGCTCTTCGGCGCGCTCGCGCTGCTCGCCGCCGTGCTGGTGCTGCTGCGCTCGCAGCGCGCCGCCAATGCCATGACCGGGGTGGACGAATCCGCCATCCGCGGGCTGCTCGCGCACTCCGATGTGGAGGATTCGCTCGGCTACTTCGCCACCCGCCGGGACAAGGCCGTGGTCTTCGCGCCGAACGGCAAGGCCGCCATCACCTACCGGGTCGAGCTCGGCACCTGCCTGGCCAGCGGCGATCCCATCGGCAGGCGGGAATCCTGGCCGCAGGCGATCGACGAGTGGCTGCGGCTGGCCGACCGCTTCGGCTGGGCGCCCGCGGTGATGGGCGCCAGCGAACCGGGAGCCACCGCCTACCGCAGGGCCGGGCTGGCCGCGCTGCGCCTCGGCGACGAGGCGATCCTGGACACCCGCTCCTTCTCGCTGGCCGGGCCGGAGCTCAAGCAGGTGCGGCAGGCCGCGAACCGGCTGCGCAAGCAGGGCGTCACGGTGCGCATCCGGCGGCACGGCGACATCCCGGCGCAGGATTTCGAGAGCATCACCGCGCGCGCCGACGCCTGGCGCGACACCGCCGAGGAGCGCGGCTTCTCCATGGCGCTCGGCCGGCTCGGCGACCCCCAGGACGCCGACTGCCTGCTGGTGGAGGCGGTGAATCCGCAGGAGCGGGTGCTCGGCATGCTCTCCCTGGTGCCGTGGGGCCGCACCGGTGCCTCACTGGAGCTCATGCGCCGCGACCCCGGGGCGCCGAACGGCGTGATGGAGCTGATGGTCTCGCAGCTCGCGCTGAACTCCGAGCAGTACGGCATCACCCGGGTCTCGCTGAACTTCGCGGTGTTCCGCTCGGTCTTCGAGGAGGGCGGCCGGATCGGGGCGGGGCCGGTGCTGCGGATGTGGCGCGGCGTGCTGCTCTTCTTCTCCCGCTGGTGGCAGCTGGAGGCGCTGTACCGGTCCAACGTCAAGTACCAGCCCACCTGGGTGCCGCGCTTCTTCCTCTTCGAGGAGCGCAGGCAGCTGCCGCGGGTGGCGCTGGCCAGCGCGCTCGCCGAAGGCTTCCTGCCCCGCTTCGGCGCGGAGAGCGACACCGCCGTGCACACCGGGCTGCACAGCGCCGCGCCCGCGAGCCTGTCCGGCCTGCACGCCGACGGCAGCGCCCCGGACTGGCCGGAGGACGAGGCCGAGGAGATCCGCTCGCGCCGCCCGGAGCAGGTCCGGGTGCGGCTGGAGAAGCTCGGCAAGCTCACCGAGCAGGGCATCGAGGCGTACCCGGTCGCCTACCCCCCGACGCACACCATCGCGGCCGCGCGCCGCACCCCGCGCGGGACCACGGTCCGGGTCTGCGGCCGGTTGCTGCGGATTCGTGACTACGGCGGCGTGATCTTCGCGCTGCTGCGCGACTGGTCCGGTGATATCCAGCTGCTCATCGACCGCGACCGGGTCGGGGCCGAGCGCAGCGCGGAGTTCACCGAGTACTTCGACCTCGGCGACCTGATCGAGGTGAGCGGCCAGCTCGGGGTGAGCCGCCGGGAGGAGCTCTCGCTGCTCGCCGCCGACTGGCGGATGCTCGGCAAGTGCCTGCACCCGCTGCCGGACAAGTGGAAGGGGCTCGCCGACCCCGAGGCCAAGGTGCGCCAGCGCTACGTGGACATGGCGATCAACGCCGACACCCGCGAGGTCATGGCCAAGCGCAGCGCGGTGCTGCACTCGCTCCGCGACTCGCTGCACGGCGCCGGCTTCCTCGAGGTGGAGACGCCGATCCTGCAGCAGGTGCACGGCGGCGCCAACGCCACCCCGTTCCGCACCCACATCAATGCCTACGACCTCGACCTCTACCTGCGCATCGCGCCGGAGCTGTACCTCAAGCGGCTCTGCGTCGGCGGCATGGAGAAGGTCTTCGAGCTGGGCCGGACCTTCCGCAACGAGGGCGTCGACTTCAGCCACAACCCCGAGTTCACCATCCTGGAGGCGTACGAGGCGCACAGCGACTACCAGCGCATGATGCACCTGTGCCGTCACCTCATCCAGGAGGCGGCGGTGGCCGCGAACGGCGCGGAGGTGGCGCTGCGCCCCACCGACGGCGGCGGCTACTCCGAGGTCGACATCTCCGGCGAGTGGACCGTGAAGACGGTGCACGGCGCGGTCTCCGAGGCGCTCGACGCCGACGTCACCCCCGGCACCGGGGTGACCAGGCTGCGCGAGCTCTGCGACGCCGCCGACATCCCGTTCCAGCACAACTGGGACGCCGGGCAGATCGTGCTGGAGATGTACGAGCACCTGGTCGAGGCACGCACCGAGCGGCCGACCTTCTACTGCGACTTCCCCACCTCGGTCTCGCCGCTCACCCGGTCGCACCGCAGCATCGCCGGGGTCGCCGAGCGCTGGGATCTGGTGGCGTGGGGCGTCGAGCTCGGCACCGCCTACAGCGAGCTCACCGACCCGATCGACCAGCGGCAGCGGCTCACCGAGCAGTCGCTGCTCGCCGCCAACGGCGACCCGGAGGCCATGGAGCTGGACGAAGACTTCCTGCAGGCGCTGGAGCATGCCATGCCGCCCACCGGCGGGCTCGGCATGGGCGTCGACCGGATCGTCATGCTGATCACCGGGCGCAGTATCCGGGAGACGCTGCCCTTCCCGCTGGTGAAGCCGCGCTGATCGCCTCCCGCCCCGAACCGTGGGCGGCGGGTTGGTCCTCGCACCGAGCGGAATATTCCGCGGCGTGTAAACACCACCGGTTCGACCCGCGATCTTGATGCAGACCACCGGCCCGGAACCGCCCCGCGCGCCCGAACCCGGCGGTTAGCCTAGAAATTCCGGCTCCGGGAGGAAGCCGCACCCGCCGACGAGGGGAACACCATGTATCTCGACCTGCTCACCCAGGCTCCGCTGCTCGACCCGCAGGTCTGGGCCAGCCCGGACGTGCTGTCCACGGTCATCGACTACGAGGCGGCCAAGAAGAAGAAGAAGTCACGCGGTGGCGGCGGCCTGATCTTCGGCGGCATCTGCTGCCTGCTGATCGTCGTGCTCATCGTGGTCGGCATCTACCTGCTCACCAAGCGCAAGAAGCAGCAGTAGCGCCGGATACGGTGGACGGGTGCAGCTCATCTTCGTCCGCCATGCCCAGCCGGTCCGCATCGAGGGCACCGACACGCCCGCCGACCCGGAGCTGGCCCCGCTCGGGGTCGAGCAGGCGGCGCGGGTGCCCGGGGCGCTGCGGCACCACCACCGGATCACCCGGGTCGTGAGCAGCCCGCAGCGGCGCGCCGTGGCGACGGCGGCGCCCGCGGCGGCCGCGCTCGGCCTGGAGGTGGAGGTCTTCGACGACCTCGCCGAGTACGACCGCGACCTACCCACCTACATCCCGATCGAGGACGCCAAGACCGAGTTCCGCGCCGCCTACGAGCGGATCAAGGCCGGATACCTGCCGGAGCAGATCGACGGCCCCGCCTTCGCGGCCCGGGTCGCGGCGGTCGTCACCGACCTGGTGAAGGCCACCGACCCCGCCGATACCGTGCTCGCCTTCGCGCACGGCGGTGTGGTGAACGTGACGCTGCAGGACGTGCTCGATCTCGAGCGCCCGCTCACTTTCCCGATCGACTACTGCTCGATCACCCGAATCCTGTACTCGCGCAACGGCGATCGCCGGGTCGCGACGGTGAACGAGAACGCGCACGTCTGGGATCTGCTGCCGCGCAACCTGGCGCCCTGACTCCGCACAGCGGACCGCCGGCCTCGTCGCATTATCGGTACCCCCTGGCCGACGCGCTGCTCGCCCGTCGGCCAGCTCGCCGGCACCGCCCTCGGCCGCCGCGCCCGCCGATACCGTCCGGCTCGGCGCTTCGAGCTGACGACGAAGGCCACCACCCGGATCGGGCGGTGGCCTTCGTCGTGGTTACGGAGCCGTCAGGCCATGTCGGCGATCCAGTCGTGCATCCAGCGGACCGCGCTCTTGCCGCCCTCCACCCGGTAGCTGCCGTACAGGGTGTGCGACTGCGAGCGGTAGAACCGCTCCAGGTCCTTCACCCGCTGCTCGTTGGCCGACTCGGTGAGCTGGCCCTGCAGCGTCGGCACCCCGCCGTGCGCCATCAGGTCGTTGATGATGGAGCCGGCTTCCTGCTGGTAGCGGCCCAGGTTCGCGACATCGGCCTCGGAGCTCATCGCGAGGAAGCCCGCGAAGCGGGTGATGAAGTCGTCGGTGGCGGTGGCGCAGTACAGGTCGTCCACCGCGCAGATGGTGCGGGTGCGGTCGCTCAGCCAGCCGAAGCCGCCCACCCGGGGCCCGCCCGCGCCCGCGCCCGCGGCCACCGGCCCCACCTGCACGTCGGTCGGCGAGCGGCGCGGGTCGGAGATCAGCCCGACGCCTGCGATGCGCTCCGGCGGCACGACGCCGAGCCCGGTGCCGATATCGGCGGCCAGGTCACCCGCGGCGTCCGCGCCCTGGCTGTAGCCGACCAGCGCGATCCGGGTGGCCCCGCAGGCCCGCGCCATATCGCCGATCAGCCCGCGGGCATTGTTCACGGCCTCCTTCTTGGAGTTGCCGTAGACCTCGCCCTCCCACGGGAACGCGGTGGCGGCGTAGGTGACGTAGTCGACCTTCGCCGAGCGCGGCAGGTTGTTGGTGACCCCGGCCAGCATGCCGGGCCCGGGCTCCTTGTCCTTGCCGGTCTCCCAGGTGCCCGGGATCGCGACCACGTAGAGGCTCGGGCAGCCGGGATCCGCCACCGCGGACCCGGTACCGCCGAGCACCATGCCGGAAACGAGTGCCGCGGACGCGCCAAGTGCCGCGACGACCTTCTTCAACTGCATTCCGCTCCAGTCCAAAACCGTTGCCCCCGCAGGAGCGAGCCCGACAAGTTGCCGCCTCGATGCTGTCCTCGATGCGTTTCACGCCTGTGCACGGCGGGTGAACAGTTGCCACCCCGGGGCCATCACCGCCGGACCCCATCCCAGGATCACCGGCACACCGCCGACCACAATAGAGGTACCGCCATGGTCGTGCCATCCGAACCCCGGACTAGTCCGATTCCCTCGATGCCCGCCATCCGCCGGTCCGGCGAGCGCGGGATCCCCGTCGGGCAACGGAGCCCTAGGCTGCACGCCTCCATGTAACACCGATCGCCGGGTCACGGAGAACGCGAAGGGCGCCTGTGGACTCCGTTGTCCACAGGCGCCCGCCTTCCCCTACCAGGGGAAAATCGAGGTCAGCGCTGGGCGACCATGGTGGGGGTGATGGGCGCGGGCAGCGCGGTCTCACCCTCCAGGTAGCGGTCCACCGCGGCGGCCGCCGCGCGGCCCTCGGCGATGGCCCAGACGATGAGCGACTGGCCGCGGCCCATGTCGCCTGCGACGAAGACGCCGGGGACGTTGGTGGCCCAGCCCTTGTCGCGCTGGACATTTCCGCGCTGGTCGTAGCCGACGCCGAGGTCGGTGAGGAGCCCACCCTTGTCCGGGCCGACGAAGCCCATGGCGAGCAGCACCAGGTCGGCCTCGAGCGTGAACTCGGTGCCCTCGACCTTCTCGAAGCGGCCGTTGACCATCGTCACCTCGTGCGCCTGCAACCCGGTGACCCGGCCGTCGCTGCCGACGAAGCGCTCGGTGTTGACCGAGAAGACGCGCTCGCCACCCTCCTCGTGCGCCGAGGAGACCCGGTACATGAGCGGGTAGGTGGGCCACGGGGTGGAGCCGGCGCGCTCCTCCGGCGGGCGCGGCATGATCTCGAACTGGTGCACCGACTCGCAGCCCTGCCGGTGCGAGGTGCCGAGGCAGTCCGCGCCGGTGTCGCCGCCGCCGATGATGACGACCTTCTTGCCCTTGGCGTGGATCGGCGGCAGGCCGTCGGCGTCGGTGACGTCGTCGCCGAGCTGCACTCGGTTGGCCCAGGGCAGGAACTCCATGGCCTGGTGGATGCCGTTCAGCTCGCGGCCGGGGATCGGCAGGTCGCGGGCGGTGGTGGCGCCGCCGGCCAGCACCACCGCGTCGTACCGCTCGCGCAGCTCGTCGGCGGTGATGTCGACGCCGACGTTCACGCCGGCCCGGAAGATGGTGCCCTCGGCCTCCATCTGCGCCATCCGGCGGTCGATGAAGCGCTTCTCCATCTTGAATTCCGGGATGCCGTAGCGGAGCAGCCCGCCGATGCGGTCGGCGCGCTCGAACACCGTGACGGTGTGGCCTGCGCGGGTCAGCTGCTGTGCGGCGGCGAGCCCGGCGGGGCCGGAGCCGACGACGGCGATCTTCTTGCCGGTGAGCCGGGTCGGGTAGACCGGGGCCACCCAGCCCTCGTCGAAGGCATTCTCGATGATCTCGACCTCGACCTGCTTGATGGTCACCGGGTCCTGGTTGATCCCGAGCACGCAGGAGGCCTCGCACGGCGCCGGGCACAGCCGCCCGGTGAACTCCGGGAAGTTGTTGGTGGCGTGCAGGCGGTCGATGGCGTCGCGCCAGTTGTCCCGGTAGACGAGGTCGTTCCAGTCCGGGATCAGGTTCCCGAGCGGACAGCCGTTGTGACAGAACGGGATACCGCAATCCATACAGCGGCTGGCCTGGGTGCGGAGGGTGTCGTGGGAGAACTTCTCCTCGTACACCTCCTTCCAGTCCATGAGCCGGAGCGGGACCGGGCGCCGCTTGGGCAGCTCCCGCGCGGTGTGCTTCAGAAAACCCTGGGGGTCAGCCACGAGCGGCCTCCTTACCTTCGCCTCTCACGGCGGGCCAACAGTCTTGAACGGCGGGAAAGTCAGCCACGAGCGGCCCCGTACCTTCGCCTCTCACGGCGGGCCAACAGTCTTGAACGCGGGGAAAGTCAGCCACGAGCGGCCTCCATGATCGCAGCGTCGACGTCCCGGCCCGCCTTCTCGGCCTCGGAGATCGCCAACAGGACCTTCTTGTACTCGCGCGGCATGACCTTCACGAAGTGGTTCACCTGCTGCGACCAATCGCCGAGGATGCGATCGGCCACCGCGGAACCGGTCTGCTCGCGGTGCTCGGTGATGGCATCGCGCAGCCAGGTGAAGTCGTCACCGGAGAGCTGCTCCAGCGCCTCGCTCTGCTCCGGGTTCACCTTCGCGGCGAAGGTGCCGTCCGGGTCGTAGACGAAGGCGACGCCACCGGACATGCCTGCCCCGAAGTTGCGCCCGGTCTCGCCGAGGATCACCACCCGGCCACCGGTCATGTACTCGCAGGCGTGGTCGCCGACGCCCTCGACCACCGCGACGGCGCCCGAGTTGCGCACCGCGAACCGCTCGCCGACGACGCCGCTGATGAACGCCTTGCCGTTGGTCGCGCCGAACAGGATCACGTTGCCCGCGATGATGTTCTCCTCGGCCACGAAATCGGCGGGCGCGTTCGGCGAGGGCCGGACCACCAGGTGGCCGCCGGAGAGCCCCTTGCCGACGTAGTCGTTGGCATCGCCCTGCACCCGCAGCGTGATGCCTGCGGGCACGAAGGCGCCGAAGCTGTTGCCCGCGGAGCCGGTGAAGGTGATGTCGATGGTGTCGTCGGGCAGCCCGGCGCCGCCGTAGAGCTTGGTCACCTCGTGGCCGAGCATGGTGCCGACGGTGCGGTTCACGTTGGAGATCTTGGTCTCGAACTTCACCGCCTTGCCGCGCTCCAGCGCATCCCGGCTCTGCGTGATGAGCTGCTGGTCCAGCGCCTTGTCCAGGCCGTGATCCTGGGTCTTGGTGCAGCGGCGATCCTGGTACATGAACGCCGTCTCGACGTCGTCCAGGATCGCCGAGAGGTCGAGCTTGCTCGCCTTCCAGTGCTGCTTGGCCTTGCTGGTGTCGAGCAGGTCGACCCGGCCGATCGCCTCGTCCAGGGTGCGGAAGCCGAGCGAGGCCAGCAGTTCGCGCACCTCCTCGGCGATGTAGAGGAAGAAGTTCTCGACGAACTCCGGCTTGCCGGTGAAGCGCTCGCGCAGCACCGGGTTCTGCGTGGCCACGCCCACCGGGCAGGTGTCCAGGTGGCAGACGCGCATCATGATGCAGCCGGAGACCACCAGCGGCGCGGTCGCGAAGCCGTACTCCTCGGCGCCGAGCAGCGCGGCGATCATGACGTCGCGGCCGGTCTTCATCTGACCGTCGACCTGCACGACGATCCGGTCGCGCAACCCGTTGAGCAGCAGCGTCTGCTGGGTCTCGGCGAGGCCGAGCTCCCAGGGCCCGCCCGCGTGCTTGAGCGAGGTGAGCGGCGAGGCGCCGGTGCCGCCGTCGTGCCCGGAGATCAGCACCACGTCGGCGTGCGCCTTGGAGACGCCGGCGGCGACGGTGCCGACGCCGGGCTCCGCGACGAGTTTCACGTGAATCCGCGCCTGCGGGTTCGCGTTCTTCAGGTCGTGGATCAGCTGCGCCAGATCCTCGATGGAGTAGATGTCGTGGTGCGGCGGCGGCGAGATCAGCCCGACGCCCGGCGTGGAGTGCCGCACCTCGGCGACCCACGGGTACACCTTGTGCGCGGGCAGCTGGCCGCCCTCGCCCGGCTTGGCGCCCTGGGCCATCTTGATCTGGATGTCGCTGCAGTTGGTCAGGTAGTGCGCGGTCACGCCGAAGCGGCCGGAGGCCACCTGCTTGATCGCACTGCGTCGCCAGTCGCCGTTCTCCTCGACCTCGAAGCGGGCCGGGTGCTCGCCGCCCTCGCCGGAGTTGGAGCGGCCGCCGAGCCGGTTCATGGCGATGGCCAGCGTCTCGTGCGCCTCGGCCGAGATGGAGCCGTAGCTCATCGCGCCCGTGGAGAAGCGCTTGACGATCGCGGTGGCGGACTCGACCTCCTCGATCGGGATGGGCGAGCGCGCACCCTTGCGGAACTGGAAGAGCCCGCGCAGCGAGGCCAGCCGCTCGGACTGGTCGTCGACCAGCTTGGTGTACTCCTTGAAGACCGAGTACTGCCCGCTGCGGGTGGCGTGCTGCAGCTTGAAGACGGTGTCCGGGTTGAACAGGTGGTATTCGCCCTCGCGGCGCCACTGGTACTCGCCGCCGACCTCGAGCTCGCGGTGCGCGCGCTCGTTGCGGTTCTCCAGAAAGGCGACGCCGTGCCGCGCCGCCACGTCGGCGGCGATCTCGTCCAGCCCGATGCCGTCCAGGTGCGAGCGCAGCCCGGTGAAGTACTCGTCGACCAGCTCCTGCGCCAGGCCGATGACCTGGAAGAGCTGCGCGCCGTTGTAGGAGGCGAGGGTGGAGATGCCCATCTTGGACATCACCTTGAGCACGCCCTTGCCCGCGCCCTTGATGTAGTTGGCGACGGCCTTGCGGTAATCGGCCTGGAAGTCGCCGGTGCTGCCGGGCATGGTGAGCGCGCCGCGCTCCAGCATGTCCTCCAGCGATTCGAAGGCCATGTACGGGTTCACCGCGCCCGCGCCGAAGCCGACCAGGGTGGCCATGTGGTGCACCTCGCGGGCGTCACCGGCCTCCACGATCAGCCCGACCATGGTGCGGGTGCGCTCGCGCACCAGGTGGTGGTGCACCGAGGCGGTGAGCAGCAGCGACGGGATCGGCGCCAGCTTCTCGTTGGACTCGCGGTCGGAGAGCACGATGATCCGCGCCCCGCCCTCGATCGCCGCCGAGACCTGAATGTTGATCGCCCGCATCGCCTCGCGCAGCCCCTTGCCGCCCTTGGCGACCGGGTACAGCCCGCGCACGACCACCGAGCGCAGCCCCGGCTGCGAGCCGTCGTCGTTGATGTGCACCAGCTTGGCGAGCTCGTCGTTGTCCAGAATCGGGCCCTCGATGGCGATCTGCCTGCACGACTCCGGGCTCGGGTGCAGCAGGTCGCCCTCGGGGCCGAGGTTGCGCTTCAGGCTGGTGACGACCTCTTCCCGGATCGCGTCCAGCGGCGGGTTCGTGACCTGCGCGAAGATCTGCGAGAAGTAGTCGAAGAGCAGCCGGGGCCGCGCGGAGAGCACCGCGATCGGGGTGTCGGTGCCCATCGAGCCGAGCGCCTCGCCGCCGGTCTTCGCCATCGGCGAGAGCAGCAGGTTCAGCTCCTCGGTGGTGTAGCCGAAGATCTGCTGGCGGATCAGCACCCGGTCGTGCGACATGTGCACGTGCGGCCGGTCGGGCAGGTCGGAGAGCTTCTTGACGCCCGCGTCCAGCCATTCCTGGTACGGGTGCTCGGCGGCCAGCGTGGCCTTGAGCTCCTCGTCGCCGACGATCCGGCCCTGGGTGGTGTCGACCAGGAACATCCGGCCCGGCTGCAGCCGGACCTTCCTGACCACCTTGGCCGGGTCGATGTCGAGCACGCCGACCTCGGAGGCCATCACGACCAAGCCGTCCTCGGTGACCCAGATCCGGCTCGGGCGCAGGCCGTTGCGGTCGAGCACGGCGCCGACGACCTCGCCGTCGGTGAAGCAGACCGAGGCCGGGCCGTCCCAGGGCTCCATCAGCATGGAGTGGTACTGGTAGAACGCCCGGTTCGCCGGGTCCATGGTCTCGTTGCGTTCCCATGCCTCGGGAATCATCATGAGCACGGCGTGCGGGAGGCTGCGGCCGCCGAGGTGCAGGAGCTCGAGCACCTCGTCGAAGCGGGCGGTGTCGCTGGCCCCCGGCGTACAGACCGGGAAGATCTTCTCCAGCCGGTTCTTGCCCGCCTGGTCGACGCCGAACACCTCGCTGCGCAGCAGCGCCTCGCGCGCGCGCATCCAGTTCTCGTTGCCGGTGACGGTGTTGATCTCGCCGTTGTGCGCCACCCGGCGGAACGGGTGCGCCAGCGGCCAGGAGGGGAAGGTGTTGGTGGAGAACCTGGAGTGCACGATGCCGAGCGCGCTCTCCACCCGGTCGTCCTGCAGGTCCAGGTAGAAGGCGCGCAGCTGCGGGGTGGTGAACATGCCCTTGTAGACGAAGGTCTGCCCGGACAGGCTCGGGAAGTAGACCGTCTCCCTGCCGGTGGCGCCCTCGCCCGCGCCCTGCTTGCCGAGCTCGTGCTCGACCCGCTTGCGCACCACGTAGGCCCTGCGCTCCAGCTCCATGCCCGCGAGCTGCTCGGCGGAATTCTTCGGGGAGGCGATGAAGATCTGCCGAAAGGTCGGCATGGCGTCGCGGGCGAGCGCGCCGAGCGAGGTCTCGTCGATCGGCACGTCGCGCCAGCCGACGACCTCGAGCCCCTCCTCCTTGACGATCTTCTCCACGCGGTACGCGGCCCGCGCCGCCTCGCGGCGGGCCTGCGGCAGGAAGGCGATGCCGGAGGCGTAGGAGCCTTCGGGGGGCAACTCGAAGCCGGCCACGGCGCGGAAGAAGCGGTCCGGAAGCTGGATCAGGATGCCTGCGCCGTCACCGGAGTTCGGCTCGGCGCCCGCGGCACCACGGTGCTCCAGGTTCAACAGAGCCGTAATAGCCTTGTCGACGATGTCGCGGCTGCGGCGGCCGTGCATGTCGACGACGAACGCGACACCGCAGGCGTCGTGCTCGTTCGCCGGATCGTAGAGACCGATGGGTCCGGGTGACCGGTGGCCGGGAAGTTGCGTCATGCCTCTGCCTTCAGGAAGTAGGCGATCGAGGAGCGGGGCCATCGCAGTAGCGGCCTTCTCGTTCGAACGCCTGGTCAAGACTGCGTCCGTACGGTCCGAATCCAGCCGCGCTGATGGTCTCGGCGTGCAGTCACGTCTCCAGTTGTCCACCCGCAGGGTGTTACGTGTGGGCTGCTCGGCGGTAACGAGCGCTGGGGCGATCGCTACCTCCGTGCGGGTGGCCGCCCGCTACCTGAGCACCGACTCGGGGCTGCGGCGCGCGGGGCGACAGGCCGGACGGTGTCCGGCGTAAGAGCAAACGATAAGTCAGGTCCGAGGCCCAACCAACTCAGATTCAACGGAAATCAGGTCTAGCTGGGCTTCTTCATGCGGTCCTCCACTTTGTGCGCGTAGTCCAGTGTAAGGCAGGGCTCGCGCGTCGATCGATCCCCTGGCACTGCGTGCCAGCGGCGCGACGCACCCGGGTTTCGGCGTCGAAACCCGGGTGCGGAACCGAAGAAGCAGCGCCCACCTGCGTCGATACAGACTTCCCCCGAGGCGGGGAGTACAAACCAGCCGCGCCGCGGCTAACTCGGAAAGGTGCTGGCTGAGACGGATATGACAGGGATGTGACAAGCGGGTGACGCGATCCGACCGTCCGGCATCTTTGTTCCGGTGCGGAATACAGCACACTTTCGGCTACCACGTCGAGTGGGGTTCACCACAGACCGGGCGGCCGGTCCACGAACGGCACCCTGTCCCGCTGCGGGGCAAGCAATTCCGTGTGAACCTGACCACATCGCCGCGCACATCCCTCGAAGCGTCGGCCGGATGCTGTCACTCTGTGATCGCCCCGGTCCGCCACCGACACGGAGGATGTGGAGTCCATGACCGTGACCGGACTGTTCACCCGGCTCGGCGGAGCGCCGGCCGACGCCCCCGCGCTGCCGCACGAGCGCTCCGGGTACGTCACCACCGGTGCTGCCGTGCTCGGCTTCGCCCTGGTCGCGGGCGGGGTCACCGCCGCGGCCACGATTCCCGCGCTTCCGCTCGCCGGTGCGATCGTGGCGAGTGCCGCGGCCACCGTCTTCGCCGCCCTGGTCGGGCGCACGGGCGCCACCGCGCGGCCGGGCCGGATGCCGGACCCGCTCGGCACCGCGGGGCGCGCGCTGCTCGCGGTGCTGACCGGCGTCGTCGTCGCCGAACTCGCCGCGACCGTGCTCTTCGCCGGCGCCGTCGACCGCACGCTCGACGACCGCGCGCACGCCGCGGCCGAGGCCGGCCCCGCGGTCACCGCCGCGCGCGCCGAGCTGGAGCTGGCCCGCGCCGAGCGCACCGCGCTGGACGCCGCCATCGCCACCGCGCGCGCCGATATCGACACCGCTCTCGTCACCGCGCGGTGTGAGTTCAACCCCGGCCCCGGCTGCCCGGACACCAGGATCACCGGGGTGCCCGGCGACGGCCCCGAGGCGCGGACCGCCAACGAGCTGCTCGCCGACGCGCGCGCCAGGCTTGCCACCGCCGAGCAGCGGGCGCCCGCCCTGGACCAGCGGGTTCGCACCGCCGAGCAGGAGCTGGGCGCGACCGCGGCGGCGACCGGGACCGATCGCGGGCTCGGCGCCCGCTGGTCGGCCATGAACGAGAGCGCGGCGCTGCTGCCGCGGCTGCTCGGCCTGCTGGTCTTCGTGGCGCTCGCACTGCTGCCGCTGCTGCTTCGGCGCTGGCGCGGTGACACCACCTTCGACCGCAGGATCGCCGCCGACCTGGTGCGCGACCGGGCCGAGCGGGAGGCCGACGCCGCCATCGCGGTGCAGCGCGCGCGGACCCGCACCGAGACCGAGCGGGTTCGGGCGGAGCAGGAGCTCACCGCCGCCGAGCTGGTCGCCGAGGCGGATACCGCGATCGATCGGGAGCGGCAGCGCACCCGCGTGATCGCGGCCATCGGCGGGCTGGAGATCGGGATCACCGAGCCGTCGCCGCAGGAGGCCGGGGCCGAGCTCGCCCTGCCGGGTAACCCGGAGGGTCCGGCCGCGCTGCCCGCCGCGCGCACGGTGGAGCCGGTGCGGGCGACCGACCTGCCCGCGCGCGTCGACCCCGATGCCGTGCGGCTGCCGGTGCTCGGCACGGTGCCGTTCTCCGGCACCGCCGTCCGGCTCTTCCGGCCGTTCGTTCCCGGCGTCGTCGCCGACGCCATCGGCACCGCGGCGCAGCCACTGCGGATCGCGGTGCGAGCGCTGGAGGAGCGGGAGGAGATCACCTTCACCGTGCGGCGCACCCGCACCGTTCGGGTCGGAGCGGTGCTGGACATCGAGCCGGAGCACCCGGTCGTGGCCACCGTGCCACCCCCGGACATCTCCCTGCGGAAGACCGCCGCCCGGCACGAGCCCGACTCGGCAGCCGGCGCCGGGTACCCCGCCGAGCCGGACGCCGTCGCCGCGGCGCAGCGGCGCGCCCTCCCCTCCCGGTGAACCGGACCGACCCCTCCCGCCGCTGCGCGGTGAGCCCGAGCCGGGCGCGCTACCCGGTCTCTAGGCTGCGTCCATGACCATCGGTGACCGATATGCCCGACACTGACGCCGCGGCGCACCCGGCCCCGGCCGAGCCGACGGTGGTCGGCGCGCCGTGGGGCTCCCCGCTGCTCGGCACCGTGGAGGAGCCGGCCGGGCTGCGCCGGCTCCGGATCCAGGGGCTGCTCACCGTCTCCATCGTGCTGGCGAACTTCGTCGGCATCGTCGTCTCGGTCGCGCTGGTCGGCTTCGTGCTGCCCGGACCGTCGGTCTTCACCGGTGAGCTGCTGCTCAGCGTGATCGCGGCCCCGGTCTACGCGCTGGTCGCGATCCTGATCGGGGTCTGGTGGGGCACCACCGGCGGGCTGCGCGCGCTGCGCTGGGCCATCGACCCCGACCACGTGCCGACCGAGGCCGAGCAGATCGCGGCCGGACGGGTGCCGCGCACGCTGGTGCTCTACCAGGCGGCGCTCTGGCTCGGCGGGGTCACGCTGCTCACCGTGCTCGCCGGGCTGGCCGACCCGCGGTTCATCCCCAAGGTCGCGCTCGGCATCGCGTTCAGCGCCATCGTGGTGTGCGCCAACAGCTACCTGCTCATCGAGTTCGCGCTGCGGCCGGTGACCGCGCGGGTGCTGGACGCCGCGCCGACCAGGCGACGCCGTGGCATCGGCGTCTTCGGCCGTACCCTGCTGGTCTGGATGCTCGGCTCCGGCGTGCCGGTCGCGGGCACCATGGTGGTCGCCATCCTGGCGTTGGCCAGGGACGATGTCAGCGCGGCGCGGCTCGCGGTGTGCGTGCTCTCGTTCGGCGGCGCCACCCTGGTATTCGGCTTCGTGCTGCTGGCGCAGACGCTCTCCGCCACGGTCGCGCCGATCAACGGCGTGCGCCGGGCGCTGCGGCTGGTCGAGGACGGCAGCCTGGACGCCGCCGTCGTGGTCTACGACGGCACCGAGCTCGGCGAGCTGCAGAGCGGCTTCAACCGCATGGTGTCCGGACTGCGCGAGCGCGAACAGATCCGGGACCTGTTCGGCAGGCACGTCGGCCGCGAGGTCGCCGCCGCGGCGCTGGCGCGCGACCCGGTGCTCGGCGGCATGGAGACCGACGCCGCCACGCTCTTCATCGATATCGTCGGCTCCACCGCCATGGCCGCCAGCAAACCCGCGCCGGAGATCGTCGCGATTCTGAACCGCTTCTTCGACGTGGTGGTGGCCGAGGTGGAGCACCACGGCGGGCTGCTGAACAAGTTCGAGGGCGATGCCGCGCTCGCGGTCTTCGGCACCCCGGCGCCGCTCGCCGACGCGGCGGGGTCGGCGCTGGCCTGTGCCCGCGCGATCCGGGAAAGACTGGTCGGCCACACCGATTTCACCGCCGCCGTCGGGGTCGCGGCCGGGCGGGTGGTCGCGGGCAATGTGGGGGCGCGGCAGCGCTACGAGTTCACCGTGATCGGCGACGCGGTGAACCAGGCGGCCCGGCTCTGCGAGCTCGCCAAGCGGGAGCCGCTGCTGGTCCTCAGCTCGGAGAGCACGGTGCGCGCCGCCGACCCGGCCGAGGCCGCGCGCTGGGAGCTCGGCGAATCGGTGACGCTGCGCGGGCGTCCGGAGCCGACGCGGCTGGCCCGCCCCTCCGGTTAGACTCGCCGCGTGTCACCTGCCGCTGCCCCGGCCGGTGCCGTCGGGGTGGGAGGTGATCCGGTACCAGGCTCCCCTGGCACGACGGTCCCGGTGCGCCCGCTCAGCTTCCGCGAACAGCTGGACGAGCCGTTCGCGCTGATCCAGGCGAACGTCGTCGCGCTCGCGGTGCTCACCGCCGCCGGGGTCGCGCTGGGCGAGGCGCTGGTCTTCGCGGTGACGGCGCTCTTTTCCGAACTCGGCGGCGGCACCGACTCCAGCGTCGGCTGGGGCGCCGTGCTCGGCGCCGCGGTCGCGATCCTGCTGCTGCGCTTCCTGATCCGGGGCTGCACCGTCGCGCTCGGCCTCGCCACGCTGCGCGGCCGCAAGGAGGGGCCGGTGGCCGCGCTGGCCGGGCTGCGCCCCCGGCTCGGCGGGCTGCTGCGCTACCAGCTCTGGTTCACCCCGGTCGGCGTGCTGGTCGGCGGGATCGTGCTCCCGCTGACCGGAGGGGCAGGCGTGCTCTGGCTCGCCTACCTGCGGGCGCGGTACTACCTGGTGATCCCGCTGCTGCTCGGCGAGCAGCTGCCGTACGCGGCGGCGGTGGCCCGCTCCCGGCTGCTCGCCGACCGCGCGAGCTGGTCGCTCGCCTGGCTCTGGCTCTGCCGGATGCTGCTGCTCACCGTGCTCGCGGTGCCGCTGCTCGCCATCCCGCTCTACCTCTCCGACTACACCGGCACCCACCGCTCGGCGGTGATCCTGCTGCTCACCGGTGGTGCGCTGTTGATCGCCGCGATCGGCGAGCTGATCGACGCCGCCGGGCGGGTGGTCTGCTACGTCGACCGGCGCTGCCGCCGCGAGGGGTGGGACATCGTGGTCGCGGGCGGCCCCCGATGAGCCCGGATCTGGGCAAGCGCCCCGAGGTGAACGGATCCGACGGCCGCGCCGACGCGCCCGCCCCGCCGCGGCTCGGCCCCGCGGCCGAGCACCGCGCCGCGTCCGAGGCGGCGGCGGCGCGCCGCGACTTCGACACCGCGCTGCGCGAGCGGTTCCGCGCGGTCCTGCGCGGCCTGGAGCAGAACGGCACGCTCGAGGTCCGCCGCTCGCGCACCGCGCAGGAGACGGCGGACGACGCCTCCACCACCCTCCCCCTGGAATCCGCGACCCCGCTGCACCCGGCCGCAGGCTCCTTCGACGAGGTCGTCTACGGCGGCAGGCGCGCCACCGAGGACGAGTACCGGCACCTCGAGTACGCCGACCACTACTCCGCGGCCGCACCCCCACCGGCGCCGGAGCCGGCGGAGCGGCCCGAGGTCGAGAGCCCCCGCCGCAGGCGCCGCCGCGCCCGGCCGGAAGTACCCCGGCTCCTGCGCAACCCGCGCTTCTGGGGCGCGCTGGCCGCCGCGATCGCCATCGGCTTCCTGCTCTACGCCCTGCTCCAGGGCTGCGGCGCGCCGACGAGCCCGCCGCAGCCACCCCCGCCCGAACTCCCGCCGCCCACCGACTACCCGGACGACATCGACTTCCCCGGCTTCGGCCCCGGTTCGGACTCCATCTTCAGCCGCCTCCCGGCCCCGCCCGCCTTCGGCGGGCTGCAGCTGCTGATCGCGGCGGCGGTGCTGGTCTGGTGGCGGGCCAGGCGGCGCGGCGCACTGGTCGGCGAGCCGCGCCCGGTGGAGGTGCGGGCCAACGAGCTGCTGGCCGGGCAGGCCGCGCTGTACCGCCGCTCCGGCGACCACGAGCACCTCGCGGCCACGCTGCGCCGGGCCACGCTGCGCCGGGTCCGGCCGCGGCTCGGGCTGCACCCGCAGGACGGCCAGGAGCGGGTGGTCGCGGTGCTCGCCGCCCGGCTCGGCGCGGAGCCCGCGCCGCTGTACGCCGCGCTGTACGGCCCGGTGCCGGACGCGGCCACCCTCGACCATGTCGCCACCCACCTTGATCTGATCGAAGCGGAGCTCGGATGACCAGCACGGACACCACGCACACGCCGACGGCGGCGGACGCGCACGCCGCGTTCACCGCGCTGCGCGGCGAGATCGGAAAGGCGGTGGTCGGCAATGACGACGCCGTCATGTACCTGGTGCTCGCCCTGCTCTGCCGCGGCCACGTGCTGCTGGAGGGCGTGCCGGGCGTGGCGAAGACGCTGCTGGTCCGCGCACTGGCCACCGCGCTCGACCTGACGCACACCCGGGTGCAGTTCACCCCCGACCTGATGCCGGGCGACGTCACCGGGTCACAGATCTACGACCCGCACTCGGCCGAGTTCACCTTCCGGCAGGGCCCGGTCTTCACCAACCTGCTGCTCGCCGACGAGATCAACCGCACCCCGCCGAAGACCCAGTCGGCGCTGCTGGAGTCGATGGAAGAACGGCAGGTGTCGGTGGACGGGACTCCGCGCCCGCTGCCCGATCCGTTCGTCGTGGTCGCCACGCAGAACCCGATCGAGCAGGAGGGCACCTACCCGCTGCCGGAGGCACAGCTGGACCGCTTCCTGTTCAAGGTCGACATCCACCTGCCCGGCCGGGACGACGAGTTCCGCATCCTGCACCGGCACGCAGGCGGCTTCGACCCGCGCGACCTGAACGCCGCGGGACTGCGCCCGGTGGCAGGCGCCGCGCACGTGGCGGCCGGGCGCGCCGCCATCTCCCAGGTGACGCTCGCCCCCGAGGTGCTCGCCTACATCGTCGACCTGTGCCGGGCCACCCGCACCGCACCCGCCGTCCAGCACGGCGCCTCCACCCGCGGCGCCACCGCGCTGATGGCCGCGGCCCGCGCCTTCGCCTGGCTGAACGGCCGCGGCTTCGTCACCCCGGACGACGTCAAGGTGGTCGCGGTCGCGGTGCTGCGACACCGGCTGCAGCTGAAGCCGGAGGCGGAGCTGGACGGCGCCAGCACCGAGGCGGTGATGGCGGCGCTGCTGCACGCCGTCCCGGTGCCGGTCTAGCGATGGTCGTCACCGGCCGGACGGCGGCCGCGGCGGCGCTGCTCGGGCTGCTCGTCGCGCTGCTGCTTCCCTCCTGGATCGGCGTGCTCGCGGCCACCGCCGCGCTCGCCTTCGCGCTGCTCGTCGACGTGCTCGCGCTGCCCCGCCGGGACGAGCTGACGCTGCGCCGGTCCCCGATCACCACGGTCCGGCTCGGCCGGGAGGCGAGCGTCGAGCTGATGGTCACCAATACCGGCGGCCGTCCCGCGCGCGGCACGCTCTGGGACGACTGGCCGGAGAGCGCCCGCGCCGCCGGCCGCGAGCACCCGCTCGACCTGCCCGCGGGCACCACCACCCGGCTGCGCACCACGCTCACCCCCACCTACCGCGGCGACCGCGCCGCCGGACCGGTGACGGTGCGGCTGCGCGGCCCGCTCGGGCTGGCGGGCAGGCAGTTCCGGTACGCGGCGCCTGCCCGGGTGCGGGCGCTGCCCGCCTTCCGCGCGGAGAAGCTGCTGCGCTCGGCGGTGAAGCGGCTGCAGCACCTGGAGGGCCGCAATGTCGCGAACCTGCGCGGCCAGGGCACCGAGTTCGACTCCTTCCGGGAGTACGTGGCCGGGGACGACGTGCGCGCCATCGACTGGCGCGCCACCGCCCGCGCCACCGACGTGCTGGTCCGCACCTGGCGGCCGGAGCGCAACCGGCACGTGGTGCTGCTCATGGATACCGGGCGGCAGGCCGCGGGCCGGGTCGGCGACGGGACCAGGCTGGATGCCGCCATCGAGGCGGCGCTGCTGCTCGGCGGGCTCGCCGCGGCGGCGGGCGACACCGTCGACCTGCTCGCCTTCGACCGCGAGGTGCGCGCCGAGGTGCGCGCGGTCACCGGGAACAAGCTGCAGCAGCGGCTGCTGCACGCCACCGCCGGGATCACCCCCGCGCTGGTGGACACCGACTGCGCCGGGCTGGTGCGCGCCGCCATCCGGCGCAGCCGCAGGCGCAGCCTCATGGTGCTGTTCACCGCGCTCGACGGCGCCGCCGTCCGGGAGAACCTGCTCCCGGTGCTCCCGGTGCTCGCCCGCAGGCACCGGGTGCTGCTGGTCTCGGTGACCGATCCGGAGATCGCGGCCGCGGTGGCCGGGCGCGGACGTGATCCGTACACGGCGGCCGCCGCCGAGCAGGTGCTGGCTGAGCGCGCGGTGGTCACCGAGGCGCTGCGGCGCGGCGGGTATGCCATTGTCGCGGCCGGGCCGGAGCGGCTGCCGGAGGCGCTCGCGGACGAGTACCTGGAGCTCAAGCAGTCCGGGACGCTGTAGGGCCCCAGCCCTGCCGTCAGGCGCTGCGCGGCGATAGGTCGGTAACCAGATCGGAGGGCCGCGACCAGCGGAGCGGACTCCTGGTCAGCGGTGCCTGCCGTGGTCAGCGCGGCGGCGGGAAGCCGTTCCCGCCCTGCGGGCCACTCGCGGTCCTGCTCGGCGGCGCGCCGGGTAGCCCGAGGCCATGGCTCGGCAGCGCCCCCTGCGGACTCCACGGCGACGGCCCGCCCGGCGCCGCACCGATCGGCGCGGGCTGGGGCGTCGCCGCCCAGAGACCGTTCCCGGCCCCCGGCACGAGCACCGGACCGCGCAACCCGGGCAGCGCCCGCCGCTGCCGCTCGGCGACGACGGCGCCCAGAATCTGCACCGGCGGCAGCGCGCCCGGAGCGGGAACGCCGAGCGCGGCGCAGACCGCGCGCACCAGCGCGACCCCGAGTTCGTGCGCGGCGGCGGGGGTGAGGTCGGGCAGACGAGTGAGGTACCGGCGCACCGCGAGCGCCAGATCGTCGGGCAGCGCGGTCGGGTCGGTGCGCGCGACCCACTCCGCCAGCCACGGCGGCGGCACCGCGAGCGCGGGCAGCGGCAGCCGCCGCTGCGCGTGCACGACGACGGTGCCCGCGAGCACATCCCCCACCCGCCGCGCGTTCGGCGAGCAGAGCGAGGTGAGCACCGCGACCGCACCGAACACCCCGAGCAGCCAGAAGTCGACGATGGCCCCGGCCAGCCCGCGGGTCAGCGTGTGCCGCAGGTCCACCGGCCCACCGTCGGCCCGCACCACCCGCAGCCCGAGCACGAACTTGCCCGGCGTGCGCCCGGTGGTCAGCGTCTCCCAGAGCACCGGATAGCCGATCAGGACGCCGACGATGAGCACGACGACGAGCGCGTCGAACCAGGCGGAGTCGAGGTCGTACCTGCTGCCGAGCACAAGCAACCCGCCCGCCGCGAGCAGCGCGAGCACGACTTGGAGCACCACGTCGACGAGGAACGCGGTGGCGCGGGTCGGGATGCGGGCGATCGGCAGTTCGAGCGCGACCGCTTCGCCCGTGGTGAAGGCAGCCATGTCGCCTAGCATTCTTGCTACCGGCGGGACTGGGAGGCAACCGAATGGACGTCGACGCGTACGGCTACACCCATCGCCGGTCCTGGGCCCGGCTCGACGAGCTGGCCACCAAGCGCCGCCTGACCGGCCAGGAGGTGGACGAGCTGCTCGCCCGCTACCGCCTCACCTCGCAGCAGCTGGCCCGGCTGCAGCAGCACAGCCCCGACCCCGAGCTGGTCGCCGGGCTGAGTGCGGTGCTGACCAGGGCCCGCGGCCGGGTGCTGCGCACCCGCTCGGACAACTGGGCGCAGGTCGGCCGGTTCTTCACGCACCGCTTCCCGGCCGCGGTCTACCGCGCATGGCCGTGGTGGGCGTCGGTGACGCTGCTCTTCCTCGCGGTCGCCACCGGCGTGGCGGGCTGGGTGGCAGGCTCGGGCTCCGCGCGCAGGGCGCTCGGCCTGCCGTCCGACACCTCGCACCTCACCGACGCGGGCGGCGCCTTCGAGTCCTACTACTCGGAGCACCCGAACGACGCCTTCGCCGCCCAGGTGTGGACCAACAACGCCCTGGTCGCCGCCGTCGCGCTCTTCACCGGCGCACTCATCCTGCCCGCGGTCTACGTGCTGGTGATGAACGCGGTGAACGTGGGCGTGAGCGGCGGGCTGATGGCCGACGCGGGCCGGCTCGACGCCTTCTTCGGCTTCATCCTGCCGCACGGCATGCTGGAGCTGACCGCGGTCTTCGTGGCCGGCGGCGCCGGGCTCCAGCTGGGCTGGACCATTGTCGACCCGGGCAGGCTGAGCCGGATCGAGGCCGCCGCCAGGCAGGGCAGGGCCACCGCGACCATCGCGCTCGGCCTGGTGCTCGTGCTGTTCGTCTCCGGCCTGCTGGAGGGCTTCGTGACCCCGAGCGGCTGGCCCGCACCGCTGCGCATCGGGGTGGGGCTGGCCGCCGAGATCGCCTTCCTCGCCTACGTCTTCGGCCCCGGCCGGCGGGCCGCGGCGGCCGCCGACCGGAAGGCACTCGCGTCCTGAGGAACTCGTCCCAGAACTAGCATCCGGCACATCTCACGACACCATCCCGCGAACCGAATCCCGCATCCCAGCCAACTCCGAGCAGCCGCATCGGGAAACGAGGGGAAAAGCGAGGGTTCCGGGAGCGCTACCACGGGGCCGCGAACGGGCCTGCACCGAGGTTCCTGTTGGGACGAATTCCCTGCTCCCCCATTGAGTTGCGCTGGCCGCAGCGAGTCGCCGCTCAACTGCGGCCAGCGTTACCGACAACTCTACACAGTCGTTATCTGGACGCAACCCTCCCCGCCGAGGTCAGCAGGGGTGCGGCAGCCCGCCGGCAACCTCCGCGGCCGGGTCGTTTCCGCACCTGCGAGGCCGAGCCGAAGCGGCCCCGGAAACGCCATCTCCAGCCCTCGCGGTGGAGCTTCCCGACGCACGCTCCCCTCCTCCCGTTGGCCCCGCACGAGGGTTTGCGGGACCGGATATCGGGAATTGGAATGTTTCGACGTCACCCCACTTCACCAGGGGTTTTCCGGTCGTTCACGGAGGTTGCCGCCGATTGATCGCACGGAAAAAGACCTCGAGTTGGTTCCAGATGCAATTCACTACACGCCGTGTCCACGATGGTTCACGCAGATGTACTTGCATCTGTACGACCGCGGCTGACGCCACCTGTGAAGCACCCCCGAAGACCCCCGCCGCAGCCCCCTCCGAGCACCGCTACCGCAACCCGAATCCGCAGTGTGATCTTTGCCTCACCCAGACCGCGACCTGCGGAAACGATTGGAACCGCCGTTAACGCGAACGATTGACGGACCCCGCGCTGGACACTCTGTGAAACTCGGGTCGCGCTGGGCGACCTCATGATCGTCCGAAGGTAGCGGAGACCGGGTCCGTCCAGATTCTGCCCGCACAACCGACTCGGAGTCCGGTTGTGCGGGCAGAAATCAAGATCAGCTTCTGGAACCCGTCGTCACGCCTCGGCCAGGCCGAAGCGGCCGTGCACCTGCCGCAGCGGGCGCGGCGCGTACCAGGCCGCCCGGCCGAGCAGCCGCATGGTCACCGGCACGAGCACGCCGCGCACCAGGGTGGCGTCGATCAGGATGGCGAGCCCGGCGCCGAGGCCGAAGAACTGGATGAACCGCACATCGCTCACCACGAAGGCGAGGAAGCTGATCGAGATGAGCGCCGCGGCCGTGGTCACCAGCCGCCCGGTCCGGGCCAGCCCCTGCACCACCGCCTCCTCGTCGCCCAGGCCGGAATCACGCAGCTCCTTGATCCGGCTGATCACGAAGACCTCGTAATCCATCGACAGCCCGAAGGTGATGCAGAAGAGCAGCAGCAGCATGGAGACGTCCAGCGGCGCGGGGGTGAAGCCGAGCAGCCCCGCGAAGTGCCCCTGCTGGAAGATCCACACCATGAGCCCGAGCGTGGCAGCCAGGCTGAGCGCATTGGAGACCAGGGCGCGCAGCGGCTGCACCACGCTCCCGGTGAAGAGGAAGAGCAGCACGAAGGTGGAGATCACGATCCAGCCGACGGCGTAGGGCAACCGTGACCCGATCGAGGCCAAGCTGTCCCGCAGCTCCGCAACCTGGCCGCCGACCAGTGCGGTAGTCCCCGCCGGGCCCGGCACCGCCCGCACCAGGTCGACCAGCTCGCGGGCCTGCGCCGATTCACGGTCCAACTCGGTGAGCACGGTCAGCCGCTCGGCATCGGGCCTGGCGAAGCGGGCGTCGGCGGGCGAGCTCGCCCGCAGCGCGCCGCCGGCGAAGCTGCCCGCCGCGGAATCGACCTGGGTCACCCCTGGCACCGCCGAGAGCGCGGCGGCGTACCCGGCGAGGGCGTCCGGGGCGACCGCGCCGGTGGTCACCACGGTCAGCGAGTTGAGGTCGCCGCCGCCGAAGTCCGCACGCATGGCGTCGCCGACCTGCCGCACCTCGGTGCTCGCCGGGAGCACCCGGTCGTCCGGGGTGCCGAACCGCACGTCGAGCAGCGGCGCGGCGGCCAGCAGCAGCAGGGCAAGCACCGGCAGCCCGGCCAGCACCGGGCGGCGCAGCGCGAAACCGGCCACCCGCCGCCAGAACGGCGCCGCCTCGCCGCGGATGCCGCGCACGCCGGGCACCCGCCAGGCATCCGCCCGCGGGCCGAGCACCGCGAGCAGCGCGGGCAGCACCACGACACCTGCCACCGCGGCGATCGCCACCACGCCGATGCCGCCGTAGGCGAAGGAGCGCAGGAAGTACTGCGGGAAGATCACCAGCGCGGCCAGCGCGGCCACCACCGTCGCGGCGCTGAAGGCGATGGTGCGGCCCGCGGTGGCGACGGCGCCCGCCACCGCCTCGTCCGGGCTCCGGCCCGCCGACCGCTGCTCCCGGAACCGCGCGACCATGAGCAGGCCGTAGTCGACGGCGAGGCCGAGGCCGAGCCCGGTGGTGAGGTTGACCGCGTAGATCGAGACGTCGGTGATCGAGCCGAGCACCGAGAGCTCGGCGAAGGTGCCGAGGATGGCGATACCGCCGACGACCAGGGTCAGCAGCGCGGCCACCACATTGCCGTAGGCGAGGACGAGCAGGATCAGGATGAGCGGCACCGCGATGGCCTCGGCCAGCGCCAGATCCGAGCCGATCTGCTCGGAGATCGCGTGGAAGACGGCGGAGCCGCCGCCGACCAGCACCCGCACCGGTGGCCCGGCTGCCTGGTAGGTGGCCACGATCTCCGTGGCGACGCGGTCCTGCTCGGCCGGGTCGGTCGCGGCGTTCCCGGCCAGCACCACCGCCGCGCCGCCGTCCGCGGCGCGCATGGCAGGCGAGCCGGTGTCCCAGTACGAGACCACGTTCACCAGCCGGTCGTCGGCGGCCAGCCGCGCGGCCAGCGCCCGCCCCGCCGCCGCTGCCTCCGGGTCATCGATGCCGCGCTCGGCGGTGACCAGGAAGACGTAGTCGCTGTCGGCCCCGAACTCCGCGGCGAGCCGATTCGCGGCCAGGCTGGACTCGGCGCCGGGATCGGTCTGGCCGCCGGACTGCATCTTGCCGAAGGCGGTGGCGCCGAGCAGCCCGCCCGCGATCAGCGCGAGCACGCCCGCGATCAGCACCAGTCGCGCGTGGCGGACGACGAATCCACCGAGTTTCTCGAACATCCCGTTTCCCCGCTCCCTCAATGTGTACATCCATAAACTTTGTGGGCGTTAACTTGCCATACGATGTGTACGGGCGTCAACATCGATCGGGTGACGAAGAAGAAGCCTGCGGGCGTCTACCACCACGGCGACCTGCGCAATGCCCTGATCCAGGCGGCGGGCGCGCTGGCGGTCGGCGGCGGGCCAGCCGCGGTGACGGTGCGGGCCGCGGCGCGCGAGGTCGGGGTGACGCCGACGGCGGCGTACCGGCACTTCACCAACCAGGAGGCGCTGCTGCAGGCGGCCCAGCAGCAGGCCCAGCGCACGCTCTTCACCGCCATGTCGGCCGAGGTGGACCCGGGCGCGCCCGCCATCGAGCGGCTGCGCGCCGCGGGCCGCGGCTACATCACCTTCGCGCTGCGCGAGCCGGGGCTCTTCCGCACCGCCTTCTGCGCGCCGGCCAACACCGGCGCGCTCGCCGGTGACGAGCCCGCCTTCGCGCTGCTGTCCACGCTCCTGGACGAGCTGGTGGCGACGGGGTACACCGCACCCGAGGACCGCCCCGACGCCGAGATCGCCGCCTGGTCCGCGGTGCACGGCGTGGCCGCGCTGCTGCTGGACGGGGTCTTCTCCTGGCTGGAGCGGGACGCGGCGATCGATGCCGTGGTCGGGGTGGTCGCGCGCGGCCTCGCCACCGGCCCCGCCGCCCGCTGACGGGGGCCGAGTCCCAGCCGCGCAGAGCGCGATTCACCGCGGGCCCGGCTCGCTAGCATGGCGGTATGGCAGGTCTGCGCGCTCGCGCCCTCGGCACCCTGGCCGGGCAACTCGGCAATCCGCACGGAATCCTCGGCACCGTGGTCGCCGGGATGCTGAACCGGAGCAATCGCCCCGCGGTGGCGGCCGCCGTCGCCGCGGCGGGCATCGCGCCCGGAGCGACCGTGGCCGACCTCGGCTTCGGCGGCGGCGCCGGGCTGGCCATGCTGCTGGACAAGGTCGGCTCCAGCGGCATCGTGCACGGCGTCGAGATCTCCCCCGACATGATCGCGAGCGCGCGCAAGCGGTTCGCGCCGCAGGTGCGCTCCGGCACCCTGCAGGTGGCGGAGGGCTCGCTCACCGCGCTGCCGCTGCGGGACGGCGTGCTCGACGCCGCGATCACCGTCAACACGGTGTACTTCGTCGACGACGTGGCCGCCGCCTTCACCGAACTCGCCAGGACCGTCCGCCCCGGCGGGGTCGCGGTGGTCGGCATCGGCGACCCGGAGGCGATGGCGAAGCTGCCCTTCACCGCGCACGGTTTCCGGCTGCGCAGCACCGACGAGGTGGCGGGCGCGCTGGAGCAGAGCGGCTTCCGGGTGCAGCGCAGCAGCCCGGAGGGCACCGCGATCCCGTTCCACGTGCTCGCCGGGCGGCGCGCGGCGGGGTGAGCGGCCCCGGAGACGCGGAAACCCGGTCCGACGGACCGGGTTTCTCGATCTGTGGGCGAAGGGGGACTTGAACCCCCACGTCCTTACGGACACTGGCACCTGAAGCCAGCGCGTCTGCCATTCCGCCACTCGCCCGAGCGACTCGAAGACCGTATCACGCAGCCTCGGCGAAACCGAAATCGCCTGTTGACAGGCTGTGACCAGTCCTTGACCGACCCGGGAACCTCCCGGGCTTTCCAAGAGTTACAGGGGTGGAGGATCGTGGATATCATGCAGTGAACGTGCTCGAACGGCGACACGCCACCCAGTTGTGTCGTTGTTACGGATCGGTAGGAGTCCACACACCGGAGGGAGGCTGAGATGGGCATCGTCGATAGGTTCGAGCGGCGCCTGCAGGGCGCCGTCGGTGATGCGGCCGCTCGCGTTTTCGGTGGCAGTGTCGTCCCCCAGGAAGTGGAGGCGGCCCTGCAGCGTGAGGCGTCCGATCGGGTCCAGGACGTCGGCGGCGGGCACCTGCTCGCGCCGAACAGTTATGTGATAACCGTCAACGCGTCGGATCACCCGCAACTCGTCGCAGATCCCGAGCTCACCAGCAAGGCGTTCGCCAAGCACCTGCACGACTACATCCGCGATCAGGGGTGGCAGACGTACGGCGAAGTACACGTGGCATTCGAGGCATCCCCTACGCTGCACACCGGACAGTTCAGGGCGAGCGGCCGGGTGGATCCCGACGTCGGCCGCGGAGCTCCGGCTCCTGGCCGATCGGGGGCGTCCGCTTCGCCGCCCGGAGCTGCGCACCAACGACCCGCAAACCCGCAACCAGGAGCTGGCCCCATGACGCAGAACTCTGGCTACGACCCGAGCCGTGAGCCCGCGGAGTCCGATCCACGCAACCGCGGGTACGCACCGCCGCCCGCCGGCAGGCCGCAGAACGGCGCCTACGGCGACGACTACGGCCGCGGCGGCGCGCCGGAGGGCTATAGCGACTACCAGGCCGGTGGCGACTACCAGAACGGCTACGGCCCGCAGGGCTACGGCGAGCAGCCCGGATACGGCGCGGGCAGGCCCTACGGCGAGCAGCCCGGCGGCTACGGCCAGCAGCAGGGCGGGTACGGCGCGGGCGGCGCGCCGCAGGCCTACTCCGAGCCCGGCTACGAGCAGCAGCAGGGCGGGTACGGCGGGCAGCCCCCCGGATACGGCGCCGAGCGCGGCTACGGCCAGCCGGGCGGCGGCTACGGCGCGGAGCAGCCCGGCTACGGCGGCGGTGCCCAGCCCGGCTACGGCGACCCCGGCTACGGCGCCGAGCAGCAGGGCGGCTACGGCGCGGAGCAGCAGAGCTACGGCCAGGCCGGGTACGGCGCGGGCGGGCAGGCCGGGTACGGCGAGCAGGGCTACGGCCAGGCGGGCGGCGGCTACGGCGATCGCGGCGGATACCAGGGCGGCGGCGCACCCGCGCCCGCGGGGTACGGCCAGGCGCCGGGCGCGGCGCCCGGCTACGGCCAGGAGCAGGAGTACCGCGAGCCCGGCTACGGCGAGCAGCCCGGCTACGGCCAGGGCGGCGGCTACGGCGCCGATGAGCGCGGCGGCTACGCGGGCCAGCAGGCCGGCTACGGCGAGCGCGCAGGCTACGCGGGCGGCGGCGCGGTGGCGCCCGCGGCCCAGCCCGGCTACGCGGCCCCCGCGGCCGGCTCCGGCTTCCAGGCGACCCTCCAGCTGGACGACGGCAGCGGCCGCACCTACCAGCTCAGGGAGGGGAGCAACATCATCGGCCGCGGCCAGGACGCGCACTTCCGGCTGCCGGACACCGGCGTCTCGCGCAGGCACATCGAGGTTCGCTGGGACGGCCAGACCGCCATGCTCTCGGATCTCGGTTCCACCAACGGGACGCTGGTCAACGGGTCGCCGGTGCAGGACTGGCAGCTCGCGGACGGCGATGTGATCCGGGCCGGACACTCCGAGATCCTGATCCGAATCGTCTGATCCCGTAAGCTCGCCAACCAGATCACAGGTACGACGGCAGCCATAGGCGCCGTCGTACCGTGTTCACACCCGGCCTTCGGCCCTATGATGCTGCCAATCCACGCGCGGCTCGTGGGACGAATCCGAGCCGGGTGAGGTCAGCAAGCCGATGGGGGCTCTCGAGCCGACATCGTCGTCCGCGCACACGGTGAACAGGAGGTGGAACGCCGTGCAGGGACTGATTCTGCAAGTGACCCGTGCGGGGTTCCTCCTGCTGCTGTGGCTGTTCGTGTGGGCTATCCTGCGGACCTTGCGCAGCGACATCTACGCGGCATCCGGCATCCGGATACAGCCCAGGGCCACACGCGGGTCGACGGTGCTGCCTTCCTTCAGCCGAGGCCAGAAGGGCGCCAAATTCCTTGTGGTGACTCATGGTTCACTCGCCGGCACCCGCATCACGCTCAGCACCCAGCCGGTGCTGATCGGGCGTGCGGACGATTCCACGCTGGTACTCACCGACGACTACGCCTCCACCCGGCATGCCCGGATCTCACCGCGCGGTGACGACTGGTACGTCGAGGATCTCGGCTCCACCAACGGCACGTATCTCGACCGTGCGAAAGTCACCACCCCCGTTCGTGTTCCGCTCGGCACCCCGGTGCGAGTCGGCAAAACAGTGATCGAGCTCCGATCGTGACACTTGTTCTCCGCTATGCAGCGCGCAGCGACCGCGGTCTCGTCCGGGCCAACAACGAGGACTCCGTCTACGCGGGCGCACGCCTGCTCGCGCTGGCGGACGGCATGGGCGGCCACGCGGCGGGCGAAGTCGCCTCGCAGCTGATGATCGCCGCGCTGGCCCACCTGGACGACGACGAACCCGGCGACGACCTGCTCGGCAAGCTGGACCATGCCACCCGCGAGGGCAACGCCGCGATCGCCGACCAGGTCGAGGAGGAGCCCGAGCTCGACGGCATGGGCACCACGCTGACCGCGATCCTCTTCGCGGGCAAGAAGCTCGGCATGGTGCACATCGGCGATTCGCGGGCGTACATGCTGCGCGGCTCCGAGCTGGCCCAGATCACCAGGGACGACACCTTCGTGCAGTCGCTGGTGGACGAGGGGCGGATCACCCCCGAGCAGGCGCACACGCACCCGCAGCGCTCGCTGATCATGCGGGCGCTCACCGGCAACGAGATCGACCCGACGCTGGTCATGCGCGAGGCCAAGGCGGGCGACCGCTACCTGCTCTGCTCGGACGGCCTCTCCGACGTGGTCAGCGACGAGACCATCGCGAACACCATGCGCGAGGGCAATACCGACGAGTGCGCCGACCGGCTCATCGAGCTCGCGCTGCGCAGCGGCGGCCCGGACAACGTCACCGTGGTCGTCGCCGACGTCATCGACCTGGACTACGGCCAGAGCCACCCGATCGTGGCGGGCGCCGCCTCCGGGGTGGACGACGACACCCCGCCGCCGAACACCGCCGCCGGCCGGGCCGCCGCCATCCGCCCGCCCCGGCAGAGCACGCCGCGGCGCAGCACCGCGAACGCGGAGCCGGAGCCGCCCGCCAAGTCCAAGAAGCTGCGCTGGATCGCGCTGGCCGTGGCGCTGGTGATCGCGGTCGGGATCGGGCTCATCGTGGGCTACAAGATGATTCGCAGCAATTACTACGTCGGGGCCGACAACGGCTCGGTGGTGATCCTGCGCGGGCTGCCCGGCACCGTGCTCGGCTGGTCCGTGCACGATGTCGACCTGGTCGGCTGCGTGAACAAGACCGGGCAGCTGACGCTGGCCGTGCCCGGCTCCGACCAGCCCGCCGGCTGCCGGCCGCTGAGAGTCGACGACCTGGAGCAGACCGGCCGCGACCAGGTGGAGCGCGGGCTGCCGCCCGGCTCGCTGGAGAAGGCCAAGGACCAGATGGAGGTGCTGGCGCAGCGCGAGCTGCTGCCCGCCTGCGTCAAGGCGACCACGCCCGCGCCGCAGCCGAGCACCCCCGCGCCGCAGCCCGCCGCCTCGCCGGAGCCGGGCGCTCCGGCGCCGGAGCCCGCGCCCGCGCCGCCCGCCGAGCCGCAGCCGGGTCAGGAGAACCAGCCGCCGACGCCGAGGCCGGAGCCGACGCAGCCGTCCACCCCCCAGATCGCGGGGGAGAACTGCCGGGTGACGGACTGATGTCCGCTCCGGCACCGCCGCAGGCCGGGGGGTACCCCAGCCCGCCAGGCGGCTTCGCGCCCGCGCCACCGCCGAGCACGCGGCGGAACGCGGAGCTGCTCCTGCTCGGCTTCGCGGCGGTGATCACCACGGCCTCGCTCTTCCTGGTCGAGGCGAGCCAGGAGCAGTCGGTCACCTGGGAGATCGCCAAGTACGGGCTGGCCTACCTGGCCCTCTTCGGTGTCGCGCACCTGGCGGTGCGGCGCTTCGCGCCATACGCCGACCCGCTGCTGCTGCCGATCGCCGCGCTGCTCAACGGTCTCGGGCTGGTGCTCATCCACCGGCTCGACCTGGCCGCCGCGCAGAGCGCCGCCTACAACGGCTCCGAGGCGCCGTCACCGGACGCCACCTCGCAGGTGCTCTGGACCGCGCTCGGCATGGTCGTCTTCATCGGCGTGCTCGTGGTGCTGCGCGATTACCGCACGCTCGCCCGCTACAGCTACACCCTCGGCCTGGTCGGGCTGGTCGCGCTGGCCATCCCGGCGGTGCTGCCCGGGCGCTTCTCCGAGGCCAACGGCGCCAAGATCTGGATCCGGCTGCCCGGCATCAGCCTGCAGCCGGGCGAGTTCGCCAAGATCCTGCTGATCATCTTCTTCGCCTCGGTGCTCGTCGCCAGGCGCGATCTCTTCACCGTCGCGGGCAAGCGCTTCCTCGGCATGGAGTTCCCGCGCGCCCGCGATCTCGGCCCGATCCTGGTGGTCTGGATCGTCTGCATCGGCGTGCTGGTCTTCGAGAAGGATCTCGGCACCTCGCTGCTGATCTTCAGCACCGTGCTGGTGATGCTCTACATCGCCACCGAGCGGGTCGGCTGGCTGCTCATCGGCTTCTCGCTGCTCGGGGTCGGCTTCGTCTTCGCCTACCAGCTCTTCGGCCACGTCCGGGTGCGGGTGGACACCTGGCTGCACCCGTTCGAGGATTACAACAACACCGGCTACCAGATCTCGCAGTCGCTCTTCGGCCTCGCCACCGGCGGGCTCGCGGGCACCGGGCTCGGCAGCGGCCGCCCCTCGCAGGTGCCGTTCGCCAAGACCGACTTCATCGTCACCACGATCGGCGAGGAGCTCGGGCTGATCGGGCTGGCCGCGGTGCTGATCCTGTTCCTGATGCTGGTGGTGCGCGGGCTGCGCACCGCGCTCGCGGTGCGCGACAGCTTCGGCAAGCTGCTCGCCGCCGGCCTCGCCTTCACCATCGCGGTGCAGGTCTTCGTCGTGGTCGGCGGCGTCACCAAGCTGATCCCGCTGACCGGCCTCACCACCCCGTTCGTCTCGTACGGCGGCTCGTCGCTGCTGGCCAACTACGCGCTGCTGGCGCTGCTGATCCGCATCTCGGACGCCGCGCGGGCCCCCGCGCCCGCGCCGCGCCGGGAGCCGGCCGCCCCGCTCGCGGAGGCCCAGACCGAGATGATCGGGCGCCGACGGGAAGCGAGGCCCCAGGAATGAACACCCCCCTGCGCCGCGTCGCCGTCGCGGTGATGGTCATGATCGTCGCGCTGCTGATGAACGCGACCTACGTGCAGGTCATCAAGGCCGACGACTACCGCACCGACCCGCGCAACTCGCGCGTCCTGCTGGACGAGTACTCCCGCCAGCGCGGCCAGATCGCCGCGGGCGGCACCGTGCTCGCCAGCTCGGTGGCGACCGACGACCGGTACAAGTACCTGCGCACCTACCCCACCGAGCCCGCCGCCTACGCCCCGGTCACCGGCTTCTACTCGATGAACTACGGCAGCACCGGGCTGGAGCGCGCGGAGGACTCGCTGCTCAACGGCTCGGACAGCCAGCTCTTCGGGCGCAGGCTGATCGACATGATCGCCGGGCGCGACCCGCGCGGCGCCAATGTGGTGACCACCCTGAACCCGGCCATGCAGCAGGTCGCCTACGACCAGCTCACCAGCAAGGGCTACACCGGCTCGGTGGTCGCGATCGAGCCGTCCTCGGGCAAGATCCTGACCATGGTCTCCACCCCGAGCTACGACCCGAACCGGCTCTCCGGGCACGACGGCGCCGCTACCTCGCAGGCGTACGAGGAGCTCAGCTCGGACCCGGACCAGCCCATGCTGAACCGGGCCGTCTCGCAGACCTACCCGCCCGGCTCCACCTTCAAGGTGATCACCACCGCGGCCGCGCTCTCCGCCGATGTCGCCAGGCCGGAGGACCAGCTCACCGCCGCGCCGACGATCACGCTGCCCGGTACCAGCACCACGCTGGAGAACTACAACGGCAACACCTGCGGCGGGGGCGGCACCGCCTCGCTGTACGACGCCTTCCGGCTCTCCTGCAACACCGCCTTCGTCGAGCTGAGCCAGCGGGTGGGGGCCGCCGCGCTCAAGGACGAGGCCGCCGCGTTCGGCATCGGCCCGCACCGCGGCATCCCGATCCCGGTGGCGGAGAGCACCGTCGGCAGCATCCCGGACGCGGCCGCGCTCGGCCAGTCCAGCATCGGCCAGCGCGATGTGGCGCTGACCCCGCTGGACAATGCCGTCATCGCGGCGACCGTCGCCAACGGCGGCGTCCGGATGGAGCCGTACCTGGTGGACCAGACCCAGGGCTCCGACCTCAGCGAGCTCTCCCGCACCGAGCCGGTCTCGGTGGGACAGGCGGTCAGCGCCCAGGTAGCGTCACAGCTGACCAACCTGATGATCGCCTCGGAGAACAACACCGCCGGCAGTGGGCGGTCCGGTTACCAGATCGCCTCCAAGACCGGCACCGCCGAGCACGGCAGCGACCCACGGAATACCCCGCCGCACGCGTGGTACATCGCCTTCGCGCCCGCCCAGAACCCGAAGATCGCCATCGCGGTGATCGTCGAGAACGGCGGGGATCGCGCGCTGGCCGCGACCGGTGGCTCGGTGGCGGCTCCGGTCGCGCGCGCGGTGCTGGACGCCGGGCTGCGAGGGGGCTGAACATATGGACGTGCGAGTGAATGTACGGGGGCCCCAGTGCTGAACAACGGCGCCATGATCGCCGACCGATACCGCCTGCACCGGCTCATCGCCACCGGTGGCATGGGGCAGGTGTGGGAAGCCCTCGACACCCGGCTGGACCGCCGGGTCGCCGTCAAGGTGCTCAAGGCCGAGTTCTCCACCGACCCCACCTTCCGGCAGCGCTTCCGCACCGAGGCGAAGACCACCGCGCAGCTGAACCACTCCGGCATCGCGGGCATCTACGACTACGGCGAGACGCTCGACCCCTCCGGCGGCGAGATGGCCTACCTGGTCATGGAGCTGGTGCAGGGTGAGCCGCTGAACGCGGTGCTGAACCGGCTCGGCAGGCTCTCCGTCGTGCAGGGCCTCGACATGCTGGAGCAGACCGGAAGGGCGCTGGAGGCGGCGCACGTCGCCGGCGTGGTGCACCGCGACGTCAAGCCGGGCAACATCCTGGTGACGCCGACCGGGCAGGTCAAGATCACCGACTTCGGCATCGCCAAGGCGGTGGACGCCTCGCCGGTCACCAAGACCGGCATGGTGATGGGCACCGCCCAGTACATCGCGCCCGAGCAGGCGGTCGGCGAGGACGCCACCGCCTCCTCCGACGTCTACTCGCTGGGCGTTGTCGGTTACGAGGCGCTGGCCGGGCAGCGGCCCTTCACCGGCGACGGCGCCATCACCGTCGCCATGAAGCACGTGCGCGAGGCACCGCCGCCGATGCCCGCCGATCTGCCCGCCAATGTGCGCGAGCTCATCGAGATCGTCATGGCCAAGGACCCGAACCAGCGCTACGCCAGCGGCGGCGAGTTCGCCGACGCCGTGGCCGCGGTCAAGGCCGGGCGCCGCCCGCCGCCGCCGCGCGCCCCCGCCACCGGGTCGATGACCGGCGCCACCCGGGTGCTCCCGCCCGGGCCGACCGCCATGATCCCGTCCGGCCAGCAGACCTACGAGGGCGCCACCGTGCGCTACTCGGCGCCCGCGGCCAACGCGGTCGCGCACGCGGGCCCGCCGACGCACGGCCACGCCCCGGCCACCGCGCACGCGCAGCGGATCCCGCCCGCGGGCCCCGGGCCGGAGCACAGGGACGAGAGCAAGACCACCCGGAATTGGCTGATCGCGCTCGGCATCGGCGCGGTGCTGCTCGGCGGCGCCGTGATCTACCTGCTCTTCGGCGGCGACACCAACCCGGACAACCCCCCGGCGCCGACCACGACGCAGGCCCCGGTGGCCCCGCCGCCGCCCGCGCCGATCACCACCACCAGGCAGGCGCCCCCGCCGGAGCCGGAGCCCAGCTACGAGCCGCCGCCGACCACGACCGAGGCCCCGCCCACCACCCAGGCGCCGACCGCGACGACGGCGCCGCCGAGCAGCGCGCCGAGCACGACCAAGCCCACCACCACCGCGGGCAGCACCGCGGGCAGCACCACGACGCGCTCCCGCTTCCCGACACTCGACCTGCCGTTCCCCGATGTCCCCGGTGCCCAGGGGGCGGACTCCACTTCCCGCGCGCCCTTCTCCCCGTGGCAAGGACAACGATGACGACCCCGAAGAATCTCGGCTCCCGGTACGAGCTGGGCGAGATCATCGGGTTCGGCGGGATGTCCGAGGTGCACAAGGCCCGCGACGTCCGGCTCAGCCGCGACGTCGCGATCAAGGTGCTCCGCGCCGACCTGGCCCGCGACCCCACCTTCTACCTGCGCTTCAAGCGCGAGGCGCAGAACGCGGCCGCGCTGAACCACCCGGCCATCGTCGCCGTCTACGACACCGGCGAGGCGGAGATCGACGGCGGCCCGCTGCCGTACATCGTGATGGAGTACGTGGACGGCGACACCCTGCGCGACCTGGTGCGCGGCAAGGGCCCGCTGCCGCCGCGGCGCGCCATGGAGGTCATCGCCGACGTCTGCGCGGCGCTCGACTTCAGCCACAACGCGGGCATCGTGCACCGCGACATGAAGCCGGCCAACATCATGATCAACCGCTCCGGCGCGGTGAAGGTCATGGACTTCGGCATCGCCCGCGCCATCGCGGACAGCGCCAACCCCATGACGCAGACCGCCGCGGTGATCGGCACCGCCCAGTACCTCTCCCCCGAGCAGGCCCGCGGCGAGACCGTCGACGCCCGCTCGGACGTCTACTCGGTCGGCTGCGTGCTCTTCGAGATCCTCACCGCCGAGCCGCCGTTCACCGGCGACTCGCCGATCGCCGTCGCCTATCAGCACGTGCGGGAGGATCCCCGGCTGCCCTCGCACGTGCACTCGGGTGTACCGCGCGAGCTGGACTCCGTGGTGCTCAAGGCGATGAGCAAGAACCCGGCGAACCGGTACCAGAGCGCCGCCGAGATGCGCGCCGACCTGATCCGGGTGCTCGGCGGGCAGAAGCCGAGCGCGCCCATGGTGATGACCGACGAGGACCGCACCACCATCCTCGACTCCGAGGAGCCCGCCCCGCGCAGCTACCGCACGGTGGAGCGGCGCGCAGACCCGGACGACGCGGAGCCGCCGGAGCAGAACGAGCGCCGCCGCTCGGCCTACCTGGCGCTCGGCGTCGCGGCCGCGGTGCTGGTGGCGTTCGGGCTGTTCTGGGTGTTCCTCGGCCCCGGGAGCAAACCGGACCAGCGGGCCGTACCCGACCTCTCCGGCAAGCCGGCCGCGCAGGCCCAGACCTCGCTGCAGCAGCTCGGCTTCAGCGTCGCCATCCAGGAGAAGCCGGACGCCAGGGTGGCGGCGGGCAATGTGATCGCCACCCAGCCGCTCGGCGGCTCACGGGCGGACGAGGGCAGCACCATCACCGTGCAGGTCTCCACCGGCCCGCAGCAGGTGCAGGTGCCCAGGCTGGACGGCCTCAGCCAGCAGCAGGCCGAGCAGGAGCTGAACTCCAAGGGGCTGCGGCTGAACCCCGACGTCCGCAGGGAACCCTCCGGCGACCAGGAGCGCGACAAGGTGATCGCGCAGGAGCCGTCGGCGGGGTCGCGGATCGACGTCGACGGCGCGGTGCTCGTCACCGTCGGCACCGGGCCCGAGCAGATCCGGGTGCCGAACGTGGTGGGTCAGGACATCAATGTCGCGCAGCCGAACCTGGTGGACAGCGCGGGGTTCGAGATCGTGATCCAGGAGGTCCAGTCCAGCAGGCCGAAGGGCGAGGTGGTCGCGACAGCGCCGTCCGGCGGCACCACCGCGGAGAAGGGCTCCACCGTCACCGTGCAGGTGTCGAGCGGTGAGCAGGTCCGGATGCCGTCGCTGGTCGGGCTGACCGTGGCGCAGGCGGTGGACCGGCTGCGCGCCGAGGGGTGGTCCGGCGGCGCCGGGCAGATCGACCAGTCCACCCAGGGCACCTTCGACACGCTCGCGGTCGGCAAGGTGATCGGCCAGCAGCCGAGCGCGGGGTCGTCGGTGGCGAAGAACGGCACCGTCTCGCTCACGGTCGGGGTGCTCGGGCCGCCCTGATCGCTCAGGAGAGGTCGAGGTGGCGATTCACCGCGCGCGCCGCCGCGGCCAGCTCGGGCAGCTCGAGCACCTCGACGCCGTGCTGCCGGAGCAGCTCGACGCCGACGCAGTCCGCCACGAAGGTGGCCGGCTCGCGCCAGGCGATCACCACCCGCGGGATGCCCGCGTCCAGCACGCGCTGGGTGCACGGCCGCCTGCTCGCCGTCGCGCGCTGGGAGCAGGGCTCCAGCGTGCTGTACAGCGTGGCCGAGCGCAGCCGGGGGTCGTCGGCGGCCAGCTTGGCCAGTGCCGCCTCCTCGGCGTGGTTCTTCTCGTCGCCCTCGCGGGAGTAGCCGGTCGCCAGCTCCACGCCGTCCGCCACCACGATCGCGCCCACCGAGAAGGCCGTCGCGCTGGGCGGGCTGAGCCGGGCGAGGTCGATGGCGCGCCGGAGGTAGCGGTGGTCGTCGCCGGGCATCAACTCTCCCTCTCAGCACGCGGCAGGTAGCGCAGCACGGCCACGTCGCCGACGGTGTCGACCCCGGCCAGCCGCATCCGGTGCGCGGGGCCGCCGGGGAACGCGGCCTGGCCGACGAAGCGCGGGGCCGCCGCGTCGCCGATCAGGATCGGCGCCACCGCGACGTGCAGTTCGTCGGCGAGCCCGGCGGCCAGGAAGGCGGTGTGCATCCGGGTGCCGCCCTCCACCATGAGCCGCCCGATTCCGCGCACGCCGAGATCGTCGAGCAGCGCGGCCGGGTCCAGCTCGGGGCCGAGGCTGTGGATCTCGGCCAGCCCGGTCAGCCGGTCGCCGAGCCGGGTGCGGCCCGCGTCGGTGGTGTAGACGAGCTTGGCGCCGCCGTGGTGCCAGAACCGCAGCCCGGCGTCGAGGTCGCCGAGCGCGGTCACCGTGATCTTGAGCGGGTACTCGGGCTTGCCCGCCGCCGCCCTGGCCGCGCGGCGCTCGGCGCTGTTCACCAGCAGCCGCGGATTATCCCGGCGCAGGGTCTCGGCGCCGATCAGAATGGCGTCCGACTCGGCCCGCACCCGATCGACCCGGTCGAAATCGGCGGCGTTGGAGAGCAGCAGCCGCTGCGGGCTCGCGTCATCGATATACCCGTCGACGCTGACGGCGACGGACAGCAGCACGTGCGGCCTCGGGTGCGCGCGCCCCGGCACGGGCCGCTGGGCCGAATCGGGCTTCCGCCCGGGCGCCGCGCCCGCGCTCACTGCGGCACCAGCGCGGCGACCTCCGCTTCCAGCCTCGCGACCAGCCCCTCGGCGGGGCGCTGCCCGCACACCTCCAGCCAGTTCGCGAGCATCCGGTGGCCGCCCCTGGTGAGCACCGACTCCGGGTGGAACTGCACGCCGTGGATCGGCAGCGTGCGGTGCCGCATGGCCATCACGATCCCGCTCTCGGTGCGGCCGAGCACCTCGATCTCCGGCGGCAGCGTCTCCTCCAGCACGGTGAGCGAGTGGTAGCGGGTGGCGGTGAAGGGGTCGGGCAGCCCGGCCAGCACCCCGGCCCCGAGGTGGAACACCTCGCTGGTCTTGCCGTGCAGCAGCTCGGGTGCGCGGGTGACGGTGCCGCCGAAGACCGCGCCGATCGCCTGGTGCCCGAGGCAGACCCCGAGCAGCGGCGTCGCGGCGTCGGCGCAGGCGCGCACCAGCTCCATGCTGACGCCCGCGCGATCCGGGGTGCCGGGGCCGGGGCTGATCAGCACCCCGTCGTACTCGGTGGCGATCCCGGCCGGATCGGCCAGTTCCGGGTCGTCGTTGCGCCACACCACGGCCTCGACCCCCAGCTGACCCAGGTACTGGACCAGGTTGAAGACGAAGCTGTCGTAGTTGTCGACGACCAGAACGCGCATGAGACGAGGGTACTGGCCCGCGCAAACCGGTATTCGGGGCCGTGACCTGGTGGGCTAGCCTGGAACCCGAGACCACGCGGGCGGCCGGTACCCCGCCCGTACGCCGAACGCGAGGACACCATGCCGAAGTCGAAGGTCCGCAAGAAGACCGACTACACCGTCAACCCGGCCAGCCGCACCCCCGTGAAGGTCAAGGCGGTAGGCCCGTCGCCGGTCTGGTACGTCGCCGTCATGCTCGGCTTCATGCTGGCGGGGCTGGTCTGGCTGCTCGTCTACTACCTGGCCGCCGAGCAGATCCAGTGGATGGCCGATCTCAATGCCTGGAACTTTCTCATCGGCTTCGGGCTCATGGTGGTCGGGCTGATCATGACCATGCGGTGGCGCTGACCTGGTCCTCACCCGAATCACACCGGTGTGTTTCATGCACACCTGTGGATGATTCTGTGGACAACTCGAGGACAAACTGGGGAGAACGCCCGTGAACGCCGGTGACACCGACGATCGCACCACCTGGACCACCCCCGCACCCGCCCTGGCCGCCGTGGCCGCGGGCGGGGTCGCGCTCGGCATCGCCGCGCTCTTCGCCGCCGACGCCCCGAGCATGGTGCTGGTCGGCGTGGCCGCGCTCGGCCTGCTCGGCCTGGCCGCGCTCGGCCTGCGCCAGCGCCCCCGGGTGACGATCCTGCCCGGCGCCGAGCCGCGGCTGGTGGTGCGCGGGCTCACCGGCCCGGTCACCTACACCCGCCCGCAGATCCTGCGCGCGCGGATCACGCACTACCGCAGGCTGGGCCGGAAGACGCCGATGCTCGAGCTCGACGTCGAGCGGGCGGACAGCGACGACGACCGCCTGCTCATCTTCGGCCGCTGGGATCTGGGCGCGAGCCCGGAGGAGCTCTTCGACGCCATGCTCAGGCACAACCTGGTGCACCGGAGCTGAGCCGGGCGCGGCACCGCTCCGGCGCGCCGACATCGGTCAGGCGACGAGGCTCATCCCGGCCGCGCCGATCACCGCGAGCGCCCCGAGCCCGACCGCCGCCAGGCTCACCCAGCCGATGGTGCGCGCCGCCTCCGGTGATTTCGCGCCCGCCCACTGCGGCAGGAAGAGCACCCCGAGCGTGGCCAGCGTGCCCGCGGCCAGCCCGCCGAGGTGCCCCCAGAGCGAGATGCCGGGCAGCGAGAGGCTGATGATCACATTGATGCCGATCACGATGAGCATCTGATTCGGGCTCTGCCGCAGCCGGATCAGCACCACGGTGACCGCGCCGAAGAGGCCGTACACCGCCCCGGAGGCGCCCGCCGTCAGGCTGTCCTGGGAGAAGAGCATGACGCCCGCCGAGCCGCCGAGCAGCGCCACCAGGTACACCAGCAGGTACCGCACCCGCCCGAGCACGAGCTCGCAATCCCGGCCGACCACGTACAGCGCGAACATATTGACCAGCAGGTGCAGCGGGCCGTAGTGCAGGAAGCCGGAGCCGAGCACCCGCCACCACTCGCCGTCGGCCACCGCGGGCGGGTAGAGCACCCACTGCAGGAAGAGCCGGGAGCGCTGGTTGTCCACCACGCTGTTCGCCTGGGCCGCGGTGATGCCGAAGATCACCAGGTTGAGCGCGATCAGCGCGTAGGTGACCAGGGGGCGCGGCGCGGTGCCCGCGGGCGCGCCCGCGACCGTGCGCACCTGCGGGGCGGAGCGCCGATCCTGTTGCAGGCAGTCCACGCAGTGCTGCCCGACGGCGGCGGGCCGCAGGCAGTCCGCGCACGCGGGACGGCCGCAGCGGGTGCAGGCGAGCCCGGTCGCCCGGTCCGGGTGCCGGACGCAGACGGGGGCGGGCGGTTGTGGTTGCATCGTCTCCTCGCTCCGTTCCCGCCACGCGGCGGTACCACCGGCCATCCTGCCATCCCGCCGCGATGGCGCAGGTCGAGAGCGGATTCGGCACGGTTCCGGCCGGTGTGCCACAGTGGTGCCATGAGCTCGGCTTCCCGGCGGGCATCCGCCCGCTCCCGCACGCGCAATCGCCTGATCGCCGCGGCCGCCGTCACGGCCGCCGGTGCTGCCGCCGCGGTGGCCCGCAGCCGCCGCCCGCAGCCGCCCGCGCCCGCCCCCGCGCCGCCGCGCATCGGCCACGCGCGCACCGCGGCCGAGCCGGAGACCGGCACCACCGCCTGACGCGAGCGCGCCCCGCTCCGGAGGCGGCACCCTGCGGAGCAAGGCGTCCCCGCGCCGAACGGCGGAATCGACCGAGGCGAAGGCCCGCGCTTCGCGCGCGGCGGCCGGAATTCGCCGCCGCGCGCGAACCGCGTCCTAGCGGCTCACCGTCCGCTGGTACTGCCGCAGCGACAGCGGGATGAAGATCAGCAGGATCACGACGACCCAGATCAGCGTCGTCGCCACCGGGTGCTGCATGGACCAGGCGTCGGAGGGCGGCGCCAGCGGGCTGGTATTGCCGAACAGCTCGCGGCTGGCCTGCGCCAGCGCCGAGACCGGATTCCACTCCGCGAACACCTTGAGCACCGTCGGCAGGTCGTCGATCGGCACGAAGGTATTGGCCAGGAAGGTGAGCGGGAAGATCACCATGAAGCTGGCATTGTTGAACACCTCGGGCGCGCGGACCAGCAGCCCGACCGTCGCCATCATCCAGGACAGCGCGTAGGCGAAGAGCAGCAGCAGCACGTAGGCGAGCACCGCGTCCAGCACCGAGCCGCGGATCCGCCAGCCGACCACGAGCCCGGTCAGCGACATCACCACCAGGCTCACCACGTTGATCACCACATCGCTCACGGTCCGCCCGACGAGCACCGCCACCGGCGCCATCGGCAGCGAGCGGAAGCGGTCGATGATGCCCTTCTGCATGTCCTCGGCCAGTCCGGCGCCGGTGAAGGTGGCGCCGAAGACCACCGTCTGCACGAAGATGCCCGCGATCAGGAACTCGCGGTACCCGCCCTCCATGCCGGGCACCTGGATCGCGGTGCCGAAGACGTAGGCGAAGAGCAGCACGAACATGATCGGCGACAGCGTCGCGAAGACCAGCACGTCCGGCACGCGCTTGATCTTGATGACATTGCGCTTGGTCACGGTGACGCTGTCGATCACCACGATGCGCAGCCGCTCCACCAGCCCGGGGTCGCCGGGCACCTGCACCGGCGTGGTCGTGGCGGTCATCGGGTACGTCCTTCCGTCGATTCGAGCTGCTTCGCGGCGTTCTCCGGCGCCGCGTCCGGGGTGAAGGGGGCATCCTCGCCGTCGGCGGGCAGCCGCTCCTCGGCCTCGTGGCCGGTGAGGGTGAGGAAGACGTCGTCGAGCGAGGGCCTGCGCAGCGCGATGTCGCGCAGCCGGACGTCGTTCTCGGCGAGCGTGCTGATCGCGGTGACCAGCGCCGACGAGCCGTCGGCGACCGGAACGGTGAGCCTGCGCAGCCCCGGCTCGACCTGGATATCGCCGTCCGCCAGCCCCTTGAGGAGCTGTTGCGCCACGGTGACCTTCGCCTGGTCGTCCACGGTGAGCTCGATCCGGTCGCCGCCGACCATGGACTTGAGCTCGTCGGCGGTGCCCTGGGCGATCACGGTGCCGTGGTCGATCACCGCGATGGAGTCGGCCAGCCGGTCCGCCTCCTCCAGGTACTGGGTGGTGAGCAGTAGCGTCGTGCCGCCCGCCACCAGCTCCTCGATCACGTCCCACAGGTCGAACCTGGCCCTCGGGTCCAGCCCGGTGGTCGGCTCGTCCAGGAAGAGCACCGGCGGGTTCGCCACCAGCGCGCCGGCCAGGTCGAGGCGGCGGCGCATGCCGCCGGAGTAGGTGCGCACCGGGCGGTCGCCCGCGTCGCTGAGCCGGAACCGCTCCAGCAGCTCCCTGGCCCGCTCCTTGGAGCGCTTGACCCCGAGGTGGTAGAGCCTGCCCACCATCTCCAGGTTCTCGAAGCCGGTGAGGTACTCGTCGACGGCCGCGTACTGCCCCGAGGTGCCGATCCGCGAGCGCAGCTTGCGCGGTTCGCCGAGGACATCGATCCCGGCGACGGTCGCCTTCCCGGCGTCCGGGATGAGCAGGGTGGTGAGCACCCGGACCGTGGTGGTCTTCCCGGCGCCGTTGGGGCCGAGCAGGGCGGTCACCGTGCCCTCCGGCACCGACAGATCGAGTCCGTCCAGCGCCACCACCTTGCCGTATCGCTTGACCAGCCCCTCGGCGACGATTGCGTCGGGCATGATTCTCCTGAGTTCGTGATGGAAGTCGGAACATTGGGTCTTCCGGCGCCGCGTCGAAACCGGCGCCGCCACGTCGCTGATCGGTGCTAGGACCGATTCGGGCGCCAGTATTACCCCGGGGTCTGACAGATTCCATCGAATTGTCCGGGTTTTTCGGAAGAATTAATGCGCTACCTGCGCTGATACCGATCGAAGCCGACCGGGAGGGCCGCACCCCGCGGCGCTCGGGGTTACCGCGGGGCGCGGCCGGTTCCCATCGTGGGTCGCCGCCCGCGGGTGGACACGCGTAGTCGACTACTCGTCCGCTCCCCGCGCACCGCCGCGACACGCGGGAAGACCGGATTTCGGCACCGCCGCACCTGGCCGCCCGCACGTCCGGAACACGGCCGATTCACAGTCGTGTATGTCCGGGTTGTTGATGGGTATACCAATGCGGGCCAGCCGTTTTGGCAAACTTCGGGCACCCGGCACGGCGACCGGCCGGACACCGCGCGCGCCACCGGCTCGGGGCACACCCCGGCACCGCGGAAAATTCTCCGAAAGTGGTGCTTGCCACGCACACGTGAACGCGAATCTTGGCGTAGGATCGTTCTCGTCGGCCCCTCCCCCCCGGGCCGACCACACGCGGGCCTCGGCTAACTCCCCCCCTTCGCCGAGGCCCGCTCCCCTTTTTCCTGGAGGTTGTTCCGCCTTCTCGGCAGCTCGTTTCCGAGGTCGGAGCGAGCGGCGGGCTATCCGCCGGTCACCGCCGCGCGATGGCCTGCCAGGCGGCGCTGGTGCGCAGCGCGCGCACCCGCTCGGCGGTGTTCAGCAGCCGCCGATCGCGCTCCCAGCGCTCCTGTACCGCCGGGTCGGCGGAGTTCCACAGGGAACCGATCTCGGCGAGCAGCTGATCCACCAGATCCAGCGTGCCCGCGAGCGCGATGTGCACCGCGGGCGATTTCGCCACCGCGAGTACCGGATCCGGCGGACCGGCCGGGACCGCGGGCGAGCCGGACGGCCTGCCGAGGCCGAGCCCGCGCACCGCGGCCACCGCGCCGAGCAGCCGCTGCACCGTCGCGGGCGGCCAGCCGGAATCCCTCGCCACCCGGATCAGCAGCCCGAGCGTGGCGGCGAGCACGTGCGCGTCCTCGAAGGTGCGGAAGGGTTTGAGGTGGTCGGCGTAGCCGTCGCCGAGCAGCGGGACCGCAGGGGCCTCGGTGAAGGTCAGGACGGCGTGCGGGATCTCGGGGGCGAACGGCGTCGCGGGCAGCGGCTCGGCACGCACGCCGGGGCCGCGCGGGTCGACCATGGCGGTGCGCAGGGTATTGCGGCCGTCCGCGCCCGGCCCGGCGCTCGCGATCACCACGAGGGCGTCGGCCTCGGAGCCGAGCGTGGCGAAGGTCTTGGTGCCGCTGACCGTCCAACCCGGCCCGTCCGGCCGCAACGCCGTCTCGATGGCGGCCGGGTGCGCCCCGCCCGCCTCGGTGGCGGCCAGCGAGACCAGCGCCGCCGACGGCAGCCCGGGCAGCAGCGCCCGCAGCGCCTCCTGGTAGCCGGCCAGGAAGGCGTAGCCGAGCCGGTCGGCGGCCCAGCCGCCGAGGACCGCGGCGTCGATCGAGTCGGCGCAGCGCGCCGTCACCCGCCGGTGCGCGGCGAAGGCCGCCGCGACCGAATCGAGCGGTTCGGTGCCCGGCGCGCCGGTGAGCAGGTGATCGAGCAGCACGCCCAACGGTAACCGGTCGCTCACTCCCACGGCGGCGGCCCCTCGCCGGTGTGCCATGCGGTGAGTTCGTGGTTGTCGACCAGCACGATCCCCATGTGCGCGGCGTACTCCCGCGCCTGCTTGCGGAACCCGCCCGCCGTGGTGACCACCGCCGCGACATCGGCGCCGTGCACCGCGAAGCAGGTGCCGCCGAACTTCTGCAGATCCGGCCCCGACACCCAGTTGTCCACCCGATATCGCTTGGCCTGCAGCACGATCCGCCGCCCGTCCGGCGCCCGCGCCACGACGTCGGCGCCGAGATCACCGGCCCCGCCGACCACCGCGACCCCGGTGCACCCGTCCCGCCTGCACAGATCCGCCAGCGCGTGCTCGAACTGCCCCGCGCTCATCTCCGCGAAGGTGAGGGCCGCCCGGATCCGCCGCTCCCGCCGCAGCCGCCTGCGCGCCGCCAGCCCGCTCCACCACATGCTCACCGCGATCACCGCGCCGACCAGCAGCACCGCCGCCAGGGCCACCAGCGCCGCATTGGCGGAGATCCACCGCCACACCGGCGCCGCCAGCACCGCGAGCAGCACCAGCGCCACCACGGCCGAAACGGCGCCGTTCACACCCCGGCTCCGCGCCCGCTTACCCCTGTTCGCCACGCGCACCCCTACACGTCCACCGACAATGCGCCCACCCTACGGGCAGGCGCCGACAGTGCCGGGACAGGAAGAAGAGAAGTGGAGCCTAGGGGAATCGAACCCCTAACCCCTGCCTTGCAAAGGCAGTGCTCTGCCAATTGAGCTAAGGCCCCGAGCCGAGGACCGCGTCAGCGGGAGGTGACCTCGTGCCAGAGATCGGCCTCGTCCCGCTTGCGGAGCTTCGTTACCGCGAGGAGAACCGCTACCACGACACCGACCGTGAGGAAAAGCTTCATGGTCCCACCCTACCGTGCGTGCTGCTCGGGAGCGGGCCTTCACCCTAGCGACACCGGTGGCGGCGGCGCAAAGCCGCAGGTCGCCGACGGCTGTGCGCCCGGACGAGGTTCACCGGTCGCACAGCCGAGGCCCGTCCGGTCAGGCAGGCGCCGGGGTCCACTGTTCGGCCGGGGTGCGGCCGGGCAGGGGCTGGCCGATCAGGGCGAGGGGGACGAAGAAGCTCACCTGGCCGATGGCCATGGCGAGCGTGGCCAGTGCCCTGTCGTCGTAGTGTTCGGTGGCGAGGGCGTAGAGCTCCTCCGGCACCCGTTCACCCTGCCCGGCCGGCAGCAGGACGGCTTCTGCCAGTGCGAGCGCCACCCGCTCGGGGGCGGTGAAGTAGGGGGCGTCGCGCCAGGTGGCGACGGCCGCGATCCGTTCCTCGGTCTCCCCGGCGCTGCGCAGGTTGCCGGTGTGCAGGATGACCAGGTAGGTGCTGCCGACGAGTTGACCGGCACGCAGCTGCACCAAGCCGATCGTGGTCCGTGGAATCGTCCCGTTGCCGGTGGCCTTGAAGAGCGCGGCACCGATCTCGCCGAGTTCGGGGACGAGTTGCTGGGGGTTGGGCATCCGAGAGCCGTCGCGCTGCTGGATGGCGATATTCGCGGTCATGGTGTTCCTCTTCTGTGTTGCGGGGGATGGTTGGGGCGGTCAGGCGGGTTGGAGTACGGGCCGCGCGCCACCGAGCGCACGCGACGCGGTGGTGCCGGAGCCGCCGCGGGGCAGCCAGGCGCGGGCGGCGAAGGTGGCGGCGGCGAAACCGAGCGGCATGGCCCACTTGCCCGGGCCGTCTCCGGCGGCCACGTGCGAGGTGGCGGCGCCGCCGTAGACGAAGACCAGCCCGGCGTACGCCCATTCCTTCGTCCGGGGGTGGCCGGGGGTCAGGATCGCGGCGAGTGCGGCGGTTTTCGCGACGCCGAGGATGGTGGCGAAGTACAGCGGGTAGCCGAGGTGGCCCAATGAGTCGCGGACGTAGGAGACGCGGGCCAGATCCCAGTAGGCGCCGACGACGGTTTCGGCGAGTACGGCGGTCACGGGGACGAAGCGGGCGAGTCTCAGGCCGCGGCTGATCATCGAGGTGGTGCGCGGGGACATAGTGGTAGTGCTCCTGGATGGTGGGGGTGATCGCCGGAGAAGTCAGGCGGCCGAGGCGATGTCGTCGCCGACTGCGGCGCGGTGGAGGGCTGCGGCGAGGCGAGCGTTCTCCGGGGCGGTGAACGCGAACGCGGCCCGGCGGCGGGTGTAGCCGTAGGTCAGGCCACTGTGCGGGTCGGCGAATCCGTCGGAGCCGGCGGAGCCGGTGTGCCCGAAGGCGTGTGCGCCGAGAAAGGGGTAGAGCAGGCTCTTGGCCTCGAACCCGAGCGCGTAGGGGGCGCAGGCGCCGCGTACGAGGTCCGGCCCGCTGGAGTGCACGGCTGCCACGGTGGCGATGGTCTCCAGGGACAGCAGCGGTTCCCGTCCGTCGAGTCCGGTGACGGCCGCCGCGTACATCGCCGCCACGCCGGCGGCGCTGCCGACGCCGCCGGCCGAGGCTTGGCCGAGACGCCGCAGTGACGGGTGGTTGGGCAGTGCCATCACATCGGCGGCGGTGAAGCCGCGGGCGTTGAGGTTGTAGGCGATACCGGCGATGCCGTGGGGTGCGGGTGCGTTCGCGGCGAAATCCGCCGCCATCTCCGCGCTCGCCAGCCAGGGCAGAATCGGCAGGTACCGGTGCTCGCGCTCCTCGGGCAGGCCGAGGTACACGTCGAGGTCGTGGGGTGCGCGGATGCGCTGCTCGAACAGATGCTGGATCGTGCTGCCGGTCACTGCCCGCACGACCTCGCCCACGATGGCGTAGGTGACGAACCCGCCGTAGCCGTGCACCGAGCCCGGTGCGAAGAAGGGCCGCTGGCCGACCAGCCGTTCGGCGACGACCCGCTCGTCGGCGAGTTCCTCGACGGTGAAACCACCGTCGACCCCGACGATCCCGGATCGGTGCACGAGCACGTCGCGCACCGTGATGCGGTCCTTGCCCGCCGCGGCGAACCGTGGCCAGTAGTCTGCCACCGGCCGGTCCACATCGAGGTCGCCGTCCTGGATCAGCAGCGCCACCACCAGGCCGGCCGCGCCCTTGGTCGTGGAGTGCAACCCCGTCAGAGTGGTGCCGGACACCTCTCGCCCGGCCCACAGGTCCACCACCTTGCGGCCCCGCGCGAAGGCGGCGAGCTGCGCACCCGACTCCCCGTCCTCCTCGGCGACGACCGCGGCGAACTCGGCGCGCACTCGTTCGTAGCCTGCGGCGACGGTGCCGTGTATCTCGATTTCGTGCACGGCCGTGCTCCCTTCATGTGGCGAATCGTCCTCTGCCGCACTGACGGACGGCAGGGCGCAAACGTGACCGCGGCACAGAGACCGAGCCGGGTCACGTTTCCCGGCGCGCCGTCGTCATCGGTACGGGAGCGACATCGAGGAGGACCCCGTGCACGAGGAGCAATACCTGGCCGACCGATTCGAAGAGCACCGCACCCATCTGCGGGCGGTCGCCTATCGGATGCTCGGTTCGCGCACCGAGGCCGACGATGCCGTGCAGGAGGCATGGCTACGGCTGGCCCGCACCGACACCCGCGAAGTCGGCAACCTCGGGGGCTGGCTGACCACCGTGGTCGGGCGAGTCTGCCTGGACATGCTGCGTATCCGTAAAATCCGCCACGAGCAGCCCCTCGAGCTCGAACATCTGCCCGACCCGGTGGTCGTCAGCGAGAACACGCCCGACCCCGAAGGTGAGGCACTGCTTGCCGATTCCGTGGGGACGGCGCTACTGGTCGTGCTCGAATCGCTGAGCCCGGCCGAACGCCTCGCCTTCGTGCTGCACGACATGTTCGCCCTGCCCTACGAACAGATCGCCCCCATCGTCGGCCGGACTCCCCAGACCGCGAAGAAGCTGGCCAGCCAGGCGCGCCGCCGAGTCCAGGGGGCGAAGGCGGAGCCCGCTCCCGACCTGCCCCGTCGGCGCCGGGTCGTCGATGCCTTCCTCACCGCCGCCCGCGGCGGCGATTTCGACGAACTCCTGCGGCTGCTCGACCCCGACGTCGTCCTGCGCGCCGACGCGGGCGGAGCGGTGCGCGTGCTCCGCGGCGCGGCCGCAGTAGCCGACCAGGCCGACACCTTCCAGCGCATGGCCACCCGCTGTGCGGTGCATCCGGCGACCGTGAACGGCAGTGCGGGGCTGGTCAATACCGTCGAGGGGGATCCGTTCTCGGTCATCGAGTTCACCGTCGCCGGCGACCGCATCACCGCGATCGACATCCTCTCCGACCCGGTCCGCTTGGCTCGCCTCGACCTGACCGTGGTCCTGCGGTGACAACGACCGCCGTGGCCGATCTCGTGTTCCTCGGCGTGCGCTTCACCCGGGAACCCTGCGGCTGAGGTGCTCCCAGGCGCGGTACTGCGCCGCCCGGTCCCGCAGGTCCTGCTGGACCAGGTCGAAGGAATCCGACCCGACGACGAGGCGGCGGGGCGGGTCCGGCAGGTCCACCAGTTCCATGATCACGGGGGCCGCGGTGGCCGGGGCCGGACCCGCCTCATCGCCCCACATCGCGATCAGCTCGTCGCGTAGCCGCTGATACTGCGGGGCGGGCGTCGTTGCCGTGGTGCCCACGGTGAACAGGCCGGTGTCATACCCGCCCATCTGCACGATGGTGAGCTGAACCCCGAACTGCTCGGCCTCCATCGCCACGGCCTCGCTCACCGAGTCCAGCGCTGATTTGCCGGCCGCGTACAAGCCGACCATCGGGAACCCACCACCGGTGCCCATGGTGGTGACCTGCAGGATTCGCCCGCTGCCCTGCGCGCGCAGATACGGCAGCACGGCCTGGGTCACCCAGACAGCGCCGAACAGATTTACGTCGAAATGGGCTCTGATCTGTTCCTCGCCGGCCTCCTCCACCATGCCGAGGAGCATCGCCCCTGCGTTGTTGACCACGATGTCGAATCTGCCGAACGCCTCGTGCGCCTGGTCAACAACGGCGATCACCGCGTCGCGGTCGGTGACATCGAGCGGTAGTCGTACCAGGTCCTCGGGGTACCGCTGAGCGAGCTCGACCAGCGGCTCGACATTGCGCGCGACCCCGACCACCCGATCGCCCGCTTGCAACGCCGCTTCCGCGAATGCCCGGCCCAGACCTCGTGAAGCACCCGTGATGAACCACACCCTGCTCATGGCCGCACCTCCCACTGTTCGCATACCAACGAGACAAGACGGTACGTCTCGCCGTCTCCACCGTCAAGACGGAGCGGTTCGTCTCGTTGCTGATATCGTCTGCATCATGGTCAAGCCACCCGACCCGTCTCGGCGCAGTGAGCGGTCTCGTCAGGCCATCCTCTCCGCCGCCCGGGAATTGGTATCCGAGCTGGGCTACGCGAAGCTGTCCATCGAGGCCATCGCGGCCAAGGCGGGAGTAGGCAAACAGACCATCTACCGCTGGTGGCCCTCGAAAGGCGCGGTGGTCCTCGACGCCTTCCTCGCGCTCAGCGAAGCGGGCCCGGAGCAGAGCATCGCGCTGCCCGACACCGGTGATCTGCGCACCGACCTCCGGCACGTGATGCGCGCGACGGTGGCGGAATTCGCCGATCCGGCCTTCGAGAAACCGATTCGGGCGCTCAACGCCGAGATCATCAGCGACCCCGCCCTTGCCGACCAGTACCGGGAAAAGCTGGCCGGCCCGTTGGACGAGGCCAAGAAGGACCGGTTGCGCAGCGCGCAGCGAGCCGGTCAGCTCGATGCCGACGCCGACCTCGACCTGGCATTGGAACTGCTCTACGCGCCGGTGTACCAGCGCTGGCTACTCGGCTCCGGCCCGCTCACCGCCGAGTACGCCGACGCATTGGTCGAGGCTTTTCTGCGGGCGATGCGGCCGAACCCGAAGGGATGAATCCCGGCCGGGAATGAAGGATGTGGGCCTAGGAGGACTTGAACCTCCGACCTCTTCGTTATCAGCGAAGCGCTCTAACCGCCTGAGCTATAGGCCCGTGTCGTTCGACCGGATCGAACGTGTCGAGAGTACACAACACCCCGACCCGGGACCAAAACGGCTGGTAGCGCCTGTACGAGGCGCTACCAGCCGATGTGGTCTAGTCCGGGTCGGCGAGCGTCACCTGGATGCCGCCGACGAGGTCGCAGCACTGGTTGTAGATGAACACCCCGACCGTGCCGAGCGCGGTGAAGAGCACCACGTTCACCAGCCCGATGACGCCGGCGTAGCCGAAGACCGTGCCCGCGTCGATCAAGCTGGCCGAGCCGCCCTCCTGGGAGACCATGTCGCCGAGCGTGGTGTCCAGCCGCTCCCAGACGCCCATGCCCTCCAGCACGATGTAGAGCAGGCCGACGGCGAGCATCCACACGAAGAACATGGCGACGCTGATGACCAGCGTGATCTTCAGGGTCGACCAGGGGTCGATCCGGCGGATCTGCACGGTGGCGCGGAGCGGCTCGCCCGCCTGCACCGCCGCCGCTACGGCGACCGGGGCGGAGGGCGAGATCGGCGGCTGCTGCTGGCCGGGGGTGTAGTACGGCAGCGCCTGGTCGGGCTGCTGCTGTTGCTGCTGCGGGGGCAGCGGGTGCCGGATGTCGGAGAGATCCGGCATGTCCTTGACCAGCTCCGGCCGCGAGATGCTCCGGGTCGGGCCGTCGATGCCGACCGATTTGGTCATGGCCGCCTCCTTGCGGGCGGCCTTGGCGGCGAGGTCGGCGGTGGTGCGGGCATTGGTGACGCCGCCGCTGAGCCCGCCCGACCCGGACGGGCGGCCGGTGACCGGCGCCTGCCCCGGGCGGTACAGGTTGGACTGCGGCTCGCGCTGCGGCAGGTTCGACTGCGGCTCGCGCTGCGGCAGCTGGCCCCAGCCGCCGTCCTTGAACGCCTGCTGGCCGCCGGTGCCAGGCCCGCTGTCCTGCCCCTTGGAGTTCCCGCCGAGCCGGACGGTCTCCTGGTCACCGGTCTTCGGCGTCTCGGGTGCGCGCTCCCCGTTGCCCTGCGGCCGGCTCGGCTGCCCCTGTGCGGCAGCCGGATTCGAACTGCCCGGCTGCCGCTGCGGCAGCTGGCCCGGCGCGCCCTGCGGACCTTTGCTCTGCGGACCCTGCCCCGGAGCCGGCGCGGAGGGCGCCTGTCCCTGACCATTGCCCGGCGCATCCGTTCCGTTCTCGCCTCCCGGACGCGGGATCGGGCGCGGCGGAATGGGTGACGGTGCGATCCGCTCGGTCACGCCGTTCGTCTGATGGCGCTCGTCGTTCGGCTGATTCGGAGTGGTCAATGGGATTCCTTGGGTCCGTTCTGTGCCGCCGCTGTGAGGACTACTGCTGGGAGGAACCGAGGTCTTCGACCTGATCGGGCTCGTCGGCATTGCGTGCGATTGCAAGCAAGGTATCGCCCTCGCCCAGGTTCATCAATCGCACGCCCTTGGTCTGCCTGCCCGCCCTGCGGACCTGCCGAGCCGCCGTCCGGATGACGCCCCCGACGGAGGTGATCGCGTAGAGCTCGTCGTCGTCGTCGACGATGAGTGCCCCGACAAGCGTCCCACGCTTGGCGTCGAACTGGATGGTCAGTACCCCCTTACCGCCGCGGCCCTGCGCGGTGTACTCCTCGATGGCGGTGCGCTTGGCGTAGCCGCCCGAGGTCGCCACCAGGAGGTAGGTGCCCGCGCGCACCACGTTCAGCGAGAGCAGCTCGTCGGAGGCGTTGAACCGCATGCCCTGCACGCCGGAGGTGGCCCGGCCCATCGGGCGCAGCGCCTCGTCGGTGGCGGCGAAGCGGATCGACTGCCCCTGCGCCGAGACCAGCAGCAGGTCCTCCTCGGCGGAGCAGAGCACCGCGCCGACCAGCTCGTCGGTGTCGCGCAGGTTCACCGCGACGATGCCGCCGCTCCGATTCGAGTCGAAATCGGCCAGCCGCGACTTCTTGACCAGGCCGTTCTTGGTGGCGAGCACCAGGTACGGCGCGTCGCCGTAGGTCGTGATCTGGATGATCTGGGCGATCTTCTCGTCCGGCTGGAAGGCCAGCAGGTTGGCCACGTGCTGGCCGCGGGCGGTGCGGTTGGCCTCCGGCAGCTCGTACGCCTTGGCCCGGTACACCCGGCCCTTGTTGGTGAAGAAGAGCAGCCAGTCGTGCGTCGAGGTCACGAAGAAGTGCTTGACGATGTCGTCCTGCTTGAGCCCGGCGCCCTGCACGCCCTTCCCGCCGCGCTTCTGGCTGCGGTAGAGATCGGTCCTGGTGCGCTTGGCGTAGCCGGTCTCGGTGATGGTGACGACGACGTCCTCGCGGGCGATCAGATCCTCGTCGGCGACGTCGCCGTCGGCCGAGACGATCTGGGTGCGCCGGTCGTCGCCGTACCGGTCGACGATCTCGGTGAGCTCGTCGCGGACGATCGCGCGCTGCCGCTCCGGCTTGGCGAGGATGTCTTTGTAGTCGGCGATCTCGAGCTCGATCTTGGCCAGGTCGTCGACGATCTTCTGCCGCTCCAGCGCCGAGAGCCTGCGCAGCTGCATGTCCAGGATGGCGGTGGCCTGGATCTCGTCGATGTCGAGCAGCTGCATCAGCCCGGTGCGCGCGGTGTCGGTATTGGCCGACCTGCGGATCAGCGCGATCACGTCGTCCAGCGCGTCCAGCGCCTTGACCAGGCCGCGCAGGATGTGCGCCCGCTCCTCGGCCTTGCGCAGCAGGTACTTGGTGCGCCGGATGATGACCTCGATCTGGTGGTTCACGTAGAACCGGATCATCTGGTCCAGGCGCAGCGTGCGCGGCACGCCCCCGACGATCGAGAGCATATTGGCGCCGAAGCTGGTCTGCAGCTGGGTGTGCTTGTAGAGGTTGTTCAGCACCACCTTGGCGACGGCGTCCCGCTTGACCGTCACCACGATGCGCAGCCCGACCCGGTCCGACGACTCGTCGTGGATATCCGAGATGCCCGCGATCTTGCCGTCCTTGACCTGCTCGGCGATCGCGTTGATGAAGTTGTCGGTGTTGACCTGGTACGGCAGCTCGGTGATGACGATCGTGGTGCGGCCCCGGTTGTCCTCCTCGATCTCCACCACGCCGCGCATCCGGATGGAGCCGCGGCCCGTGGTGTAGGCGTCGTGGATGCCCTGGGTGCCGACGATCAGCCCGGCGGTCGGGAAGTCGGGGCCCTTGATCCGCTCCATGCAGGCGGCGAGGGTGGCTTCCTCGTCGGCGTCGTGGTGCTCCAGCGCCCAGTAGATGGCGGCGGCGAGCTCGGTGAGGTTGTGCGGCGGAATGTTCGTCGCCATGCCGACCGCGATGCCGTTGCTGCCGTTCATCAGCATGTTCGGCACGCGGCTCGGCAGAACCACCGGCTCCTGCGTCTTGCCGTCGTAGTTCGGCACGAAATCGACCGTCTCGTGGTCGATCTCGCGCAGCATCTCCATGGCCAGCGGCGTCAGGCGGCACTCGGTGTAGCGCATGGCGGCGGCGCCGTCGTTGCCGCGTGAGCCGAAGTTGCCCTGGCCGTCGACGAGCGGGTACCGCATGGACCAGGGCTGGGCCATCCGGACCAGGGTGTCGTAGATGGCCGAGTCGCCGTGCGGGTGGTAGTTGCCCATGGTCTCGGAGACCGGGCGGGCGGACTTCACGTAGCCGCGGTCTGGGCGGTGGCCGTTGTCGTACATCGCGTAGAGGATCCGGCGGTGCACCGGCTTCAGGCCGTCGCGCACCTCGGGCAGCGCGCGGCCGACGATCACGCTCATGGCGTAATCGATGTAGCTGTTCTGCATCTCCTGCTGGATGTCGACCGGTTCGATCCGGTCGCCCGCGCCGTTCGGTGGCAGCGTGGTGTCGGTCATGCGGGAAGTCTCCTTGCTGGGCTGACGTGCGCGGACACGGGAGCGCCGCCGCCGGGCGGCGGCGCGTCACCGCATCACACGTCGAGGAAGCGGACGTCCTTGGCGTTGCGGGTGATGAAGCTGCGGCGGGCCTCGACGTCCTCGCCCATCAGCACGCTGAACAGCTCGTCGGCGGCGGCCGCGTCGTCCAGGGTCACCTGGCGCAGCACCCGGACGCTGGGATCCATGGTGGTCTCCCACAGCTCCTTCGGGTTCATCTCGCCGAGACCCTTGTAGCGCTGGATGCCGTCGTCCTTGTTGATCTTCTTGCCCGCCGCGAGCCCGGCCTCCAGCAGCCCGTCGCGCTCCCGGTCGGAGTAGGCGAACTCGGCCTCGCCGCGCTGCCACTTGAGCTTGTAGAGCGGCGGCTGGGCCAGGTAGACGTGGCCGTGCTCGACCAGCGGCCGCATGAAGCGGAAGAGCAGGGTGAGCAGCAGCGTCGAGATGTGCTGGCCGTCCACGTCGGCGTCGGCCATCAGCACGATCTTGTGGTACCGCAGCTTGGCGATATCGAACTCGTCGTGGATGCCGGTGCCGAACGCGGTGATGATCGACTGCACCTCGTTGTTCTTGAGTACCCGGTCGATGCGCGCCTTCTCGACATTGATGATCTTGCCGCGGATGGGCAGGATCGCCTGGTACATGGAGTCCCGGCCGGACTTGGCCGAGCCGCCGGCCGAATCGCCCTCCACGATGTAGATCTCGGATTTCTGCGGATCCTTGGAGCGGCAGTCGGCCAGCTTGCCCGGCAGCCCGCCCAGGTCGGTGGCGGACTTGCGGCGCACCAGCTCGCGCGCCTTGCGCGCGGCCACCCGCGCCTGCGCCGAGGAGACCGCCTTCTGCACGATGGTCTTGGCGTCCGCCGGGTTCGCCTCGAACCAGTGCTGCAGGTGCTCGTTGCAGGTCTTCTGCACGAACGACTTGACCTCGGTATTGCCCAGCTTGGTCTTGGTCTGCCCCTCGAACTGCGGCTCGCCGACCTTGACGCTCACGATGGCGGCGAGCCCCTCGCGGATGTCGTCGCCGGTGAGGTTGCCGTCCTTCTCCTTGAGCAGCTTCTTGTCCTTGGCGTACCGGTTCACCACCGTGGTCAGCGCCGCGCGGAAGCCCTCCTCGTGGGTGCCGCCCTCGTGCGTGTTGATGGTGTTGGCGAAGGTGTGCACCGACTCCGAGTAGCCGGAGTTCCACTGCATGGCGACCTCGAGCTCGTGCCCGGTGCCCTTGCCGGTGAAGCCGACGACGGAGTTGTGGATCGGCTGCTTGGTGCGGTTGATGTGCCGGACGAAGTCCTCCAGGCCACCGGGGTAGTGGTAGGTCCTGGTCTTGACCTTGTGCTCGGTCTGCTCGGCCGCCGCCTCCTCGGCCTGCTTCGGCGCCTCCGCGGTGTCACCTGCCTCGTCCGCGGTCACCTGCTCCGCGGTCACCCGCTGGTCGGTGAGCTTGATGGTCAGCCCCTTGTTCAGGAACGCCATCTCCTGCAGCCTGCGCGAGACCGTCTCGAAGTTGTAGTCGGTGGTCTCGAAGATCTCCGGATCCGCCCAGAACCGCACCGTCGTGCCGGTGGCGGAGGTGGCGTCGCCCTGGATCAGCTTGCCGGGCGAGGCGTCCTTGTAGGTCTGGCTCCAGTGGGAGCCGTCGCGATCGATCTCCACCTCGACCCGGGTGGAGAGCGCGTTCACCACCGAGATGCCGACGCCGTGCAGACCGCCGGAGACCGCGTACGAGTCGGAGTCGAACTTGCCGCCCGCGTGCAGCTGGGTCATGACGACCTCGACGGTCGGGACTCCCTGGGCGTGCATCTCCACCGGGATGCCGCGGCCGTCGTCGACCACCTCGACGCCGCCGTCGGCGAGCAGGGTCACCTCGACCTTGCTGGCGTACCCGGCCATCGCCTCGTCGACCGAGTTGTCGACGACCTCCCAGATGAGGTGGTGCAGGCCGCGCTCACCGGTGGAGCCGATGTACATGCCAGGGCGCTTGCGGACCGCCTCCAGCCCTTCGAGCACCGTGATGGAGGAGGCACCGTAGTCCTGCTTGCCCGTTGTCGAGCTCGATGCGTTGGAGTCCTTGGCAGCCACTGGTCGGTAGCTCTCCTTACTTGCTGATCCCGGCCTCTCGCCCGGCTCGCGCACACGTGGCCCCCGACCGGTGCGGTTGGGGAGAGATCACGCCGATCCACGGGTGGCGGTGCCGATCGAGCCGAGCGCCTCGCCGCTGGTTACTTCACCATCCTACTGGTAGGGCCGACATACGCGGTACCTGCGACACCCCTGAGAGCTTCCAGGAGCGGAGAAATCGGAATTCGGCGGGACCGGTCCGCCACCGGAGGCTCCGAAAGGCATCTCCGGGCGATCAGGGGCCAGTGCGGAGTGCCCGGCTCAGCGCACCCGCGCGGCGCCCGCCCCGGCGATGAATCCCGCGGCCGCGGCGGCCAGCTCGGCCGGGTGCGAGAGCGGGGTCCAGTGCCCGCCCGCCAGCCGGACGGTGTGCAGGTCGCGCACCCAATTCGGCGCCTCGGCGTGCACCACCGGCCGCACCGCGCGGTCACCGGTCGAGATCACCAGCTGCACCGGAAGCTCGACCGGGCGCGGCCGCGGCGCGCGCAGCCTGCGCCGGATATTGGCCCGGTACAACCGCATTCCGTGCACCATATCCCGCGCGAGGGTCGGGGCCGGGGTCACCAGGGCGGCGTCGATTCCGTCGAAGAACGCCAGGAAGGCGGGCCAGCGCGGGGCGAGCAGCCGCAGCACCGGATCGGGCAGCTTCGGGATCTGGAAGGCGACGGTGTAGGCCGAGGCCACCGACTGCCGCAGCGCGCCCGCCACCCGGCGCACGGTGCGCGGGCCGCGCAGGTAGGCGCCGAGGTAGTCGAGGTTCGGGCCGGAGACGCAGGTGAAGGAGGCGATGGCGGACTCGGCGTCCGGCGCGGCCGCCACCTCCCAGCCGAGTACGCCGCCCCAGTCGTGGCCGACCAAGTGCACCCGCTCGCCGGGCGCGCTGGCGGCGAGCACCGCGCGCACGTCGGCGGCGAGCTCCTCGATGCGGTAATCCGAGACCGCGGCGGGGGCGGTGCTCGCCCCCGCGCCGCGGTTGTCGAAGGCGATGACGCGATGGTCCGGGGCCAGCTCGGCGGCGACCGGCTCCCAGAGCGTGTGCGTGTCGGGCCAGCCGTGCAGCAGCAGCACCGGCGGGCCGTCGGGGTCGCCGGTCTCGAATACGGCCAGGTCGACGTCGCCGCGGCGCACGGTCCGAGCGGGTTCGGCGGGGAAGGCCATCGACAATCCTTTCGCGGGGCACGATCGGTTCCACGTGAAACCGGGGCCGGCTCGTCGGGATTGAATGTAACACCGAGTATCAGGTAAAGGCGACGGGATCAGCCGTAGGTGTCCCTCGGCCCGCGGCCCTTGATGTGCCGGTCGCCCTTGCGCCAGCTCGGCGCCGCGGGGCCCGCGATGCGCAGCGAGGTCACCACGCCGGGGCCGACCGCCGCGGTGATCTTGGCCAGGATCTGGCTCTGCAGCATGCGCAGCTGGGTGGCCCAGGCGGTGGACTCGGCCTGGATGTGCAGCACTCCCTCGCGCAGTGAGAGCGGGGTGGCGTGCGCGGCGACGTCCTCGCCGACCACCCCGGCCCAGCGGCCGAAGACCACGCCCTCGGCGACCTTGGCCGACCAGCCGCGGCTGCGCACCAGCGAGCCGGTGAGGGCGGAGAAGAGCTGCGGGTCGCGATCGTCCGGCCTGGCGCCGGACCAGCCGCTGCGCCTGCGGCCGGCGCGCCTGGCGGCCCGGCGCGGCGACGCGCGCCCCTGCCCGACCGACTTGCCCGCGGCCCGCGCGGCGGCCCGCGCCTCCTCCAGCGCACGCCGGGCGAGGTCGATTCCGCGGAGCTCCGGCTCCCCGTCCGGGCCGGTCGTCGGCGCTGGTGACGGCGCTGCGGACGGGCCGGGCCGGTCGTCGGGATCGGTCATCTCCCGCCCCTCCCTTCCCCGCTGCGGCGGGGAGTTATCCCCAGTTTTGGCACGTTATCCACAGGTGCTGCTCGGCGCTCGCCACGCCGTGACCGAGTCTTGACCTCATCCGTCGAACGCCTGTTCGTGATAGGTTTTTCCACTGCTCGAAAGGCTTGCGGAGCGCCTCGAGCTGCGGTTTCCCGGTCGCCGCCGCGAGGGTTGTCCCAATTTTCTCCACAGGTTCCCGGTACCGGCCGGGGAGAACGGGGAACGGGATCCGATGGCTGCGCGCGCCGTGTCACTCTACGGCAGCGCCCGCGTCCGCGGCGAGCACGGAGATCCGGCTCTCCGGGTCGCCGGTGGTGTGCACCCGCAATGGCGTGGCATCCAGTTCGGCGGGGACGTCCTCCGGCACCGCGGCGGTGATCAGCACCTGCTCGGCGGCGGCCGCGACCGCGGCGAGCGCGGCGCGCCTGCGCCGGTCCAGTTCGGCGAAGACGTCGTCCAGCAGCAGCACCGGCTCGGCCCCGGAGCCGCGCAGCAGGTCGAAGGCGGCGAGCCGGAGCGCCAGCGCGAACGACCAGGACTCGCCGTGGCTGGCGAAGCCCTTGGCCGGGCCGTCGCCGAGCAGCAGCTCCAGGTCGTCCCGGTGCGGGCCGACCAGGCAGACCCCGCGCTCGAGCTCCCTGGTCCTGGCCGCCGCGAGCTCGCGCAGCAGCACCGCCTCCAGCTCCTCCCGGTCGGTGGCCGCCGGTGGCCGGGCCGGATCGAGCAGTTCGGCGGGCAGGTAGCCACTGCGGTAGCCGATCGCGGCCGGCCTGGACTCCGGCGCCAGCGCCCGGTACGAGCCGGCGAGGTGCGGCGCCAGGTCGTGCACCAGCCGCAGCCGGTGCTCGAGCAGCACCGATGCGTGCGCGGCGAGGTGGCCGTCCCAGACGTCGAGGGTGCTCAGGTCGGCGCGCGACCGCACCTGCCGCCCCGCCGTCTTGAGCAGCGCCGAGCGCTGCCGCAGCACCCGGTCGTAGTCCGAGCGCACGGCGGCGAGCCGGGGCAGCCGGGCGGTGGCCAGCTCGTCCAGGAAGCGGCGGCGCTCCCCCGGGTCGCCGCGCACCAGCGCGAGATCCTCCGGGGCGAAGAGCACGGTGTGCAGGACCCCGAGGATCTCCCGCGGCCTGCGCGCGGGCGAGCGGTTGATCTGCGCGCGGTTCGCCGCGCCCTGGTTCAGCTCCAGATCGATCCGCAGCTCCCGGCCCGCGTTCACCACCGCGGCCCCGATCCGGGCGCGCTCGGCGCCGGTGCGGATCAGCGGGGCGTCGGCGGCGACCCGGTGCGAGGCGAGCGTGGAAAGGTAGCCGACCGCCTCGAGCACATTGGTCTTGCCGTTGCCGTTCGCCCCGAGCAGCACCGTGCGGCCTGGGGACAACTCGACATCGAGCTGTTCCCAGGAGCGGAAGTCGCGCAGCGAGAGCGCGCGCACGAACATCCGCTACCCCCGCGGGGAACGGCCGGGCAGTGCTCCGCTCACCCGGCTCAGCCCGGCAGCCGGACCGGCATCAGCAGGTAGGTGTACGGGCTCTCGATGGCCGCGAACGCCCCCGATTCGGACGGCTGCGGCTCCTCCTCGGCCGCGGGCAGCAGCACGGCGGGGCGGCTCGGCGTGGTGAAGCCGAAGGTTACCCGCTCAGCGTGCAGCGCGGAGAGGCCGTCGACCAGGTAGCCGGGGTTGAACGCGATGGTCAGCGGCTCGCCGCGGAACTCGGCCTCCAGCCACTCCTCGGCCCGCCCGGCATCGTCGCCGCCGGCCGAGAGCTGCAGCCCGTCGGCGGAGAACTCCAGCCGCACCTGGGCGCCGCGCTCGGCCACCAGCGCGACGCGCTTGATCGCCTCGGTGAGCGGCGCGACGCCGAGCGTGGCGATCGAGGTGTGCTCCTTGGGGAGCAACTGGCGGAACTTGGGGAATTCGGCGTCGAGCAGCCGGGTGGTGGTGCGCCTGCCGCCGTTCACGATGCCGAGCAGCCCGTCCGCGCCCGCACCGGAGCCGAGCGAGAGCTGCACCGGCGCGTCGGAGGCGCTGAGCGTCTTGGCGGCCTCGGAGAGCGTGCGCGCCGGGATCAGCACCGCGGTCTCGACGTCGGGGCGGGCCGGCTGCCACTCCAGGTGCCGCACGGCGAGCCGGAAGCGGTCGGTGGCGGCGAGCACCACCTTCTCGCCCTCGATCTCCACCCGGATGCCGGTGAGCATCGGCAGCGTGTCGTCCCGGCCCGCGGCGACGGCCACCTGGCCGACGGCGGCGCCGAACACGTCGACCCCCACCGAGCCGGTCTGCTGCGGCACCTCGGGCAGCTGGGGATAGTCCTCCACCGGCATGGTCGGCAGCGAGAACTTGGCGCTGCCGCAGGCGATCAGCACCCGGGTGCCGTCCAGCGAGACGTCGACCGGCTTGTTCGACAGTGACTTGGTGATGTCGGCGAGCAGCCGCCCCGACACCAGCACCCGCCCCGGCCCCGCGACCTCGGCGGCCACCCGCATCTGCGCGGAGACCTCGTAGTCGAAGCCGGAGACGGTCAGCCCGTCCTCGTCGGCGACCAGCAGCACGCCGCCGAGCACCGGCACCGGTGGCCGGGACGGCAGACTGCGCGCCACCCAGGCCACGGAGTCGGCGAAGTCCTCGCGGGCGACCCGAAACTTCATGCCGGAAAGCTCCATCGCCTGACCCGTCCTCTCCCGTTGGCGTCCAGTTCCGTCGATCTGCGTGCGGCGAACCCGCGGCTGCGCTCGGCGGGGCGACCCGATCGCTGCCCACGCAGTCTGGCACACGCGACCGACATCAAACCGTACTCGCGCGGTCGAGCGCATATCGCCCGAACCCCGCCTCCGCCTCCCTGCTCCCCGTCGCGCTCCGGCCGCGAGGTCGTCGCACCGTTTTCCACACAGCCTGTTTCAAAAGAGATCTCTCTGAGAAGAGAAATGAAGCAGTAGTAGGTCCTGTGGAATCTGTGGACTCCAGGCGATTCCGCAGGTGGGACGGCGTGGTGCCGTGGGGATGGACGGTGAGTGTCTCGAGGATGAACGAGGGGCGGCTGTGGACGGGCGAAAGTTGTCCACCATCCATCCTCGAGTCATCCACCGGTTGTTCCACCATCGAACCCCAGTTGTGCACACATGTGCAGGAATCCGTGGACTACCTTGGGATTCCTCGAGGAGTCCACAGGAACTCCTCGAGGAATCCACAGGGCGCTGACCGGCATCTGCCCAGCTCAGCGCCTGGGAGTGAAATCGCCTGTGGAAACTGGGGATTCCCCACCTGTGCACAGTGCTCCCGAAGCTCCGCGCCGAGCCTGTGGACGAATCGGTGGACAACCCCGTGGATTCCTCGAGGATTCCCTGTGGATTCCTCGAGGAATCCACAGGCACAAAAAATGCACTGCCCCTGGTCAGGGGCAGTGCACAGGTGTTAGTGAAGGATCAGCGCGAGCGCTGCTTGATTCGGGCTGTGAGTTCTTGCACCTGGTCGTACACCCGGCGCCGCTCGGTCATCTCCTTGCGCACCTTCTTCTCCGCGTACATCACCGTGGTGTGGTCGCGGCCGAAGGCCTGGCCGATCTTCGGCAGCGAGAGGTCGGTGAGCTCCCGGCAGAGGTACATGGCGATCTGCCTGGCCTGCGCGAGCGGCCGCGCCTTCCCCGGCCCGGTGAGCTCCTCCATGGTGGTGTTGAAGTACTCCGCGGTGACCGCCATGATCGTCGCCGCGTTGATCTCCAGCGCTGCGGTGTCCGGCATGAGGTCGCGCAGCACCACCTCGGCCAGCGAGATGTCCAGCGGCTGGCCGTTCAGCGAGGCGAAGGCGGTGACCCGGATCAGCGCGCCCTCCAGCTCCCGGATATTGCGCTCGACCCGGCTCGCGATCAGCTCCAGCACGTCGTGCGGGACATCGAGGCGGTCCATCCGCGCCTTCTTGCGCAGGATGGCGATCCGGGTCTCCAGCTCCGGCGGCTGCACATCGGTGATCAGCCCCCACTCGAAGCGGGTGCGCAGCCGCTCCTCCAGGGTGGCCAGCTGCTTGGGCGGCCGGTCCGAGGAGACCACGATCTGCTTGTTCGCGTTGTGCAGCGTATTGAAGGTGTGGAAGAACTCCTCCTGGATGCCCTCCTTGCCCTCGATGAACTGGATGTCGTCGACGAGCAGGATGTCGGTCTCCCGGTAGCGCCGCTTGAAGGCGACCTTGCGGTCGTCGCGCAGGCTGTTGATGAAGTCGTTGGTGAACTCCTCGGTGGAGACGTACTTCACCCGCATGCCGGGGAAGAGCCGCTGCGCGTAGTGCCCGGCCGCGTGCAGCAGGTGCGTCTTGCCGAGGCCGGAGGCGCCCCAGACGAAGAGCGGGTTGTAGGCGCGGGCGGGCGCCTCGGCGATCGCCACTGCCGCGGCGTGCGCGAAGCGGTTCGACGCGCCGATGACGAAGGTCTCGAAGGTGTACTTGGCGTTCAGGCTCGCCGAGGAGGGCGGGGTCGCGCTCTCCTGGCTCTTGGCGAAATACGTCGGCCAGGCATTGCGCACCGGGACCACCGGCTCGTCGTCCGGCGCGGTGACCGGTTCCGGCTGCGGTGCCGCTTTGCCGTCCTCGTCGTCGTCCCGGCTCCAGCCGCGGCCGGGGAGGTCGGCGCCGAAGAGCGTGTCCTGGCCCGCCCGCGCGCCGTCCCTGCGCTCGGCGCCCGGCTCCCGGAAGGGGCTCTCCGCGCCGTCGAAGCCGCGCTGGTCGCCGTCGCGGCCGCGGCGCTCGCCGTCGGGGTAGGGCCGCGGCCGCTCGCCGTCGTACCCGCGCGGCGTGTCGCTCTCGCCGAACCGGGGTGGCTCGGAGTAGCGGGGCTCGGCGTAGCGGGGGCCGTCCTCGTACCCGGTGTCATCGGCGCCGGGGAACGGCCTGCGCTCGGCATGCTCCTCCTCGGGCTGTCTGCCGAAGCCGCCGCGCTCGCCGTAGCCGGGGTAGCGGGCGGGCGCCTCCGGCTCGCCGGCGTAGCCGTAGCCGCCGGGCCGGGTGCGGTAGGCGGTGTCGCCCGCGTACTCGTTCTCCTCCGGGTAGCCGGGTTCGGCGAAGCGGGCGCCGCCCTGGTAGCCGGGCTCGCCGCGGTACTCCTCGCGCGGCGCGGGCTCGGCGGGCTCGGCGGCTTCGTACCTGCCGTAGCCGGTGCGGGCGTGCTCGCCCTCCGGGCGCGAGGTCATCCTGGCGTGCCGCGCCCCGGTGCCCGCGCGTTCGGCGGCGCCGGGCGCGGGCGCCGCGATCCGCACCCCGAGCCCCTCCACCTGCGGCCCGAGCCTGCGGCCGAGCGAGCGCAGGATGGGCTCGCGCAGGTCGCGCTCGATCGCCTCCTGGGCGAGCGAGGATGGCACCGACAGCAGCGCGAAACCCTGCGCCACCGTCAGCGGCTTGACGAGCTTGAGCCAGGCCTGCTGGGCGCGGGAGACCGCCGCGATCGCGCCGTCCGGCGAACCGGCGGTGAGCTCGGCGACCACCTCGGGCCAGACGGTGGCCAGCACATTCTGCTCGTCGTCCATGCAATTGCCTCCCCGGAATCGGTCGAGTGGAGCAGACGGCCGGACGCGCGGCGGAGCGGGTGCGCACCCGTGATCCCGCATACATCCGAAGCCGGCTCGAAGCTGCCCGAATCCCCCGTCCGGGCCGCGGCGTGGCACCGTCGGCCCTACGAATATGCCACTCGGCCGGACTTTCCACACAATCTATCCACAGATGTGGAGAACCCTGGGGATGAAGGCAAAAGCCCCGGTGAGCGCCGCTGCGGGGCCTGGACCTGCACTTCTGTGGCTACCGATGAGCAACTGCGGTCCGGCGGGCGGGGCACGAGCGTCAGGGGATGTGGACGAACTCACGATAGCCGGTGCGCGGGACCCGCGGAAGGGAGGGGGTGCGCGGAACCCGGGGGGCGAGTTTGACCTGGTCGAACGGTCTCAGTACCCTCATACAGTCATCCCCCGGTGTGATGGGTGGTCCTGTGCTGACCGAAATCGGTCGTGATCGACCGACTGTGCGCCGGGGCCGATCCGCGCCGCGAGGCCGGACGGATGTTTCACCGACAAGCTTCGGGCGCCGCGGGGTGCCCACCGACTCGAGGAGTGTTCAACCGTGGCCAAGGGCAAGCGGACGTTCCAGCCGAACAACCGTCGTCGGGCGCGGGTGCACGGCTTCCGCCTCCGGATGCGCACCCGTGCGGGTCGCGCCATCGTCTCGGCGCGCCGCCGCAAGGGCCGCGCCGAACTGACTGCCTGATCCCGATCGCTCTCGGACGCTCGGGTGTTGCCTGAGCCGTATCGGTTGCATCATCGTGCCGATTTCTCCCGGGCGGTGCGCCGCGGCCAGCGAATCGGGAGACGAGATCTGGTCGTGCACGCGTTCACGCACGAGCACGACCAGGGCTCCGGCGCGTCCGCAGCCACCGGGAGGGAGCCGGTACAGGCTCTACCGACCGAACCGGCGGTCCGCATCGGCGGTCCGCGGTTCGGCCTGATCGTCAGCAAGGCGGTGGGCTCCGCGGTGATCCGTCACCGGGTGGCCCGCCGCCTGCGTCATATCTGCGCCCAGGTGCAGGCCGAGCTGCCCGCGGAGATCGACATCGTGATCCGGGCGCTCCCCGGCTCGGCGGCGGCCGGCTCGGACGACCTGCTCCGGCAGCTCCGCACGGCGCTGCGCAAGCTCGGGCTCACCGACCGGGCGGGCAGCCCGTTGTGACGCGCATCGCGCGGCTGCCCGCGAACGCGCTGATCTTCCTGATCGAGCTGTATCGGACCTACGTGTCCCCCACCCGCATGCCGATCTGCCGATTCACCCCCACCTGCAGCGAGTACGCGGTCACCGCGCTGCGCACGCGGGGGCTGGTGATCGGGCTGTTGCTGACGGTCGTGCGACTGGTCAAATGCGCGCCCTGGCACCCTGGTGGGTGGGACCCGGTTCCGGAACGGAAACGAGGCGCGCGCCGCACCGCGGACGCGGCGGGGCCGAAGGCTTGGTAAAGGATCGCCGCGCGCGGTGATCGGCGAGACGTAACGACGGGAGTACACAGAACCGTGCTCGATTTCATCTACTATCCGGTGTCCTGGATTCTGTGGTTCTGGCACCGAGTATTCGGGTTCGTGTTCGGCGCGGACAACGGTGCCAGCTGGGCGCTGGCGGTGGTGTTCCTCGTCTTCACGCTGCGGCTGGTGCTGTACAAGCCCTTCGTGCGCCAGGTGCGGACCACCAAGCAGATGCAGGAGCTGCAGCCGCAGATCAAGGAGCTGCAGAAGAAGTACAAGAACGATCGCCAGAAGATGGCGACCGAGATGCAGAAGCTGCAGAAGGAGAACGGCTTCAACCCGCTCATGGGTTGCCTGCCGGTGCTCGCGCAGGTGCCGGTCTTCCTCGGGCTGTTCCATGTGCTCCGCTCGTTCAACCGCACCGGCCACGGCATCGGCCAGCTCGGCATGAACGCCTATGACAACGCGCACACCCCGAACTACGTCTTCAGCGCGGTCGACGTCCAGTCCTTCCTGAGCGCCCGCATCTTCGGCGCGCCGATCTCCGCGTTCATCACCGCGCCCGTCTCCGAGCTGCAGGCCTTCGCCGACTGGGGCGGGGTGCCGAGCAAGCTGAGCATCGCGCTGGTCGCCATCCCGCTCATGGTGGTCGCCAGTGTCGCGACCCACTTCAACGCGCGGGCCTCGGTCGCCAGGCAGACGCCGGAGGCCGCGGCCAACCCGCAGGCCGCGATCATGAACAAGCTCGCGCTCTGGGTCTTCCCGCTCGGCGTGCTCGTCGGCGGCCCGTTCCTGCCGATCGCCGTCCTGCTCTACTGGGTCTCCAACAACATCTGGACCTACGGGCAGCAGCACCTCGTCTTCGGCCGCATGGAGCAGGAGGAGCTGGCCAAGAAGCAGGCGAAGCTGGACCAGCGGTCGCAGAACGCGCCGAAGCCCGGCGCCAAGCCGGTGGACACCAGGAAGAAGCCGCGGCAGCCCGCGGCCGATACCGAGGAGCCCGCGAGCACCAATGGCTCCGAGCCCAGCGCCAAGCCGGCCGCGAAGGCGTCCGGGAAGACCTCCGGTCAGAAGCGTCCCGGCGGGCAGAAGCGCCCGGCCAACCGCGGCCGCGCCAATCAGAAGCGCAGGCGTTGACAGCTGTCCGTTGTCGCGGGTTACGGGGCGAGGCGAACCGTTTCCCGCGGAGAACAGATGAAGGAAAATCACATGACTGCTGAGATCGACGGAGGGGACGCCACCGTGGCGACGACGACTGTGAACGCCGATCCGGAGACCGACGAGGTCGAGAGCGACGCGGAAGAGGCGCTCATCGAAGAGGGCGAGATCGCCGGCGATTACCTCGAGCAGTTGCTCGACGTACTCGATTTCGACGGTGACATCGACCTCGATGTCGAGGGCGACCGTGCTGTGGTGAGCATCGACGGCGGCAAGGATCTCGCCAAGCTCGTCGGCCGCAATGGCGAGGTGCTCGACGCGCTGCAGGAGCTGACCCGGCTCGCGGTCCAGCAGGCGACCGGCGAGCGCAGCCGGCTCATGCTCGACGTCGCGGGCTGGCGGGCCAAGCGCCGCTCCGAGCTGAGCGCGCTCGGCGAGGCCGCGGCGCAGCGGGTGCTGGCCAGCGGCGCACCCGAGCCGCTCGTCCCCATGACCCCGTTCGAGCGCAAGATCGTGCACGACGCGGTGGCGTCGGTGGAGGGCGTGGCGAGCGAGAGCGAGGGCGTCGAGCCGAACCGGCACGTGGTGGTCGTGCCTGCGTGACGCACCCCGCCGCGGCGGATGATTGGATAGGGCCTCTGGTCTCCGGACCGGAGGCCCTCGCCGTCTCCGGCCCCCTCCTGTGTCGGAAGGATGTTTCACGTGGAACCTGACCTCGGTGCCGTCGAGCCGAGCCTCGTCGAGCCGCCGCCGGCCGCCGCGCTGATCTTCGGCGACCGGTTGCCGCTCGCGGTGCGGTACCACGCCGCGCTCGCCTCGTCCGGTGTCGAGCGCGGGCTCATCGGGCCGCGGGAGGTGCCCCGGCTGTGGGATCGGCACATTCTCAACTGCGCCGTGCTCGGAGAGCTGATCGAGGCGGGGTCGACCGTGGTCGATGTCGGGAGCGGTGCCGGGCTGCCGGGGATTCCGCTCGCCATCGCGCGGCCGGACCTTCGCATCTCGCTCGTGGAGCCATTGCTTCGGCGGACCGTGTTCCTCAGCGAGTTCCTCGAGGAGGCGGAGCTGCCGGTGACCGTCGTGCGCGGGCGGGCCGAGCAGGACGGGGTGCTGAAGGAGGTCGGTGGGGCGGATGTCGTCACCTCCCGGGCCGTGGCTCCGCTTGGGAAGCTCGCGCAGTGGTCGATGCCATTGCTTCGGGATCATGGGCGGATGCTCGCGCTCAAGGGAAGCAGTGCGCGGGAAGAGATCGAGCGGGATGCGCACGATCTCGCGCGGGCCGGTGCAGGGGGCGTGGCGGTGCTGGAGTGCGGAGGTGAAGTTCTGGAGGTTGCGACGGTGGTGATCTCGGCGGAGCTGCTTCCCCGGTCCGAGCGGGCGGCGCTGCGGCGTGCGGTGAAGGGGCGGAAGGGTGGGGTCCGGGGGAAGTAGTGGTTTCACGTGAAACGGGGGTGGGTGCGGCGGCGGCGCTGTCCCGATAGCGCCTCGGCTGACAGGTGAGGCGCCGTCGCAATGCGGCAGTCGAGTGCTGCGAGGTGAGCGGTGGTCGGTGGACGCTGGCTCGTCAACAAGCTGGGTGCTTCCTCGTGGCTCCCGCCCCGCGATCAACGACAAGTTCGGCGGCAGGGGTTCTGGCGAGCCACTGGTGGAAGTTCGACGTGCAGGATCGCCATCGCCGGGGATCGGAAATCCGCCCCTGCCCTCCGAGTCCCCCTCGCGCCGCCGAGCACTCCACTCTCCACGGATCGGCGCTGAGCTGGTTGGTGGCGCGACGGTCGGGCCGATCCGAGCGAACCCGGCGTACTGCGGTCCGCGTTGACGCGCGACGACCGCTTCTTCGGCGCCACCTATGTTTCCCGTGAAACACGAGCGGTGACGCTCGCTCGAAGCTCCCGGCTCCACCTTGACGAGTGGCGGCGATGTCCGACGGGAGCGCCCACGTCCTGTTCGGTGCGCGCGTGGTGCACAGCCGTCGAGCGACGGTGCTGGCCGTCGATGACGGCCTCGACGCTGCCGGCAGCAACGGCGCCGAACCAGACCTGCCCGATGGGGAGACGCGGACGATTGCCAGTGCCGGAGTGGTTCCTTTGTTTTGGCCGGCCCACCGCGAACAGCGCGGGAAGCGCTCCTGGCTTCTTTCGGCGGAAGGGCGGGCTGCGACCCGCGTGTACCGCGCGGAGTTCCGTCATCGAATCTCGGGCGTGCTTGTTTCACGTGGATCGGTTCGCCATCGTCGACAGGTGGGAGGCGGCGCGCGTTCCCACTCAGGTACGGCCGATGCGGAACAGCGCTCGCCGCCCCGGCTCCGGGTTGCGGCGAACCTGACACCGCATCCGCCCGGGAGGCGAGCACGCGAGCGGCGCAGCAGCGTGGCGCAGTGGACTTGTTGCTCCGTCTCCCTGGCGCAGCTCCCTGGGGCAGCGACCGCCCGCGACGGGTCGTCCGGACACGTCTCGCCGCCCGCTCCACGAGCAGCAGAGCCCCTCGCGGGATCTGCTCATGTTTCACGGGAAACCGACCCAACCCCACTCCCCCGACAAACCCCCTGAACCAACCGGAACTACGGAAAATGCTCGATGTTTCACGGGAAACAATGCAGATTCCGCGTGTCGTCCACGCCCCGCCGCGATTCAGCTTTCGTTCCGCCCGCACTGCTGGCAAAGTAGTCACCGTCGGCGTGAGCGTAGTTGCCACGAAGGGATGTGGATGTCACGGCGGAAGCAGCAAGCTCCGCTCGGACCATCGGGTCTCGCGAATCCGAACAACGCATCTCGATCCCCCGACACGGCTGTGAACGATCCGACTCCGTGCACGTGCGTGCCGGTGTACGGGTCGTGAGTTCTCGGGTTAGGAGCAGTTATGTCGAGCGGGCCGGCGAATGTTTCACGGGAAACCACGTCGAGAGTTCCGGGGATGCTGGACTCCAGCAACTTCGATGCGGAGTCGTTCGGGAATACGCCCTTCGGGCACATCTCCGCGAGCGAGACCCCGATCGCCGTGGAAGCGCATCGGGCCAGTCAAGTGCTTCATCCAGGAGGTGTGACCGTGCCGAAGCCGCGTGAGCAGCGCATCCTGACGATCGCCAACCAGAAGGGCGGTGTTGGCAAGACCACCACGGCGGTGAACCTGGCGGCCGCGCTGGCGCACCAGGGAATGACCGTGCTGGTGATCGACCTCGATCCACAGGGCAATGCCAGCACCGCGCTCGGTATCGACCACTACTCGGGCGTGCCCTCCAGCTACGAGCTCCTCATCGGGGAGACCACGGTGCAGGAGGCGATCAAGGTCAGCCCGCACAGCGAGCGGCTGCTCTGCATCCCGGCCACCATCGACCTGGCCGGTGCGGAGATCGAGCTCGTCTCCATGGTCGCCAGGGAGGGCAGGCTCAAGGCCGCCATCCAGGAGGCCAACCTCGCGGGCTACAACATCGACTATGTCATGATCGACTGCCCGCCCTCGCTCGGGCTGCTCACGGTCAATGCCATGGTGGCGGCGAAGGAGGTGCTGATCCCGATCCAGTGCGAGTACTACGCGCTGGAGGGCGTCGGGCAGCTCATTCGCAATATCGGGCTGGTGCAGGCGCACCTCAACCCCGAGTTGCACGTCTCCACCGTCATCCTCACCATGTACGACGGCCGGACCAAGCTGGCCGACCAGGTGGCCGAGGAGGTGCGCGCGCACTTCGGCGACGTGGTGCTGCGCTCGGTGATCCCGCGCAGTGTGAAGGTCTCCGAGGCGCCGGGCTACGGCATGACGGTGCTCGACTACGATCCCGGTTCCCGGGGCGCCATGAGCTACCTCGACGCGGGCCGGGAAATCGCCGCCCGCGGCGTGGCGCAGCGCAACGACGCCGCCAGTGCCTGACCGCCTGCGACGATTGAGAACCCGGGCCGGTGGCGAACAAGGAAGGGATCGGTAGGCCGATGACGCAGGCGAAGAAGGGCGGATTGGGACGCGGGCTGGCCGCGTTGATTCCGACGGGCCCGGTGGGGCCGCCCGGTAACGGCACCGCCCTGAGCGACCCCGTTCCGGCGCCCACTCCCCTCCCCCGTGCGGTGCCGATCGGCGCCACCGAGCTCCCGGACCTCACCGGCCTGGTCGACACCGGCGGCGCGGTCTACCGCGAGATCCCGCCGGAGAAGATCGAGCCGAACCCCAAGCAGCCGCGCACGTACTTCGAGGAGGACGCGCTCGCGGAGCTGGTGCACTCCATCCGCGAGTTCGGGCTCATGCAGCCGATCGTGGTCCGCCGGGTGCAGCCGGGCGCCGACCGCTACCAGCTCGTCATGGGCGAGCGGCGGTGGCGGGCCAGCCAGGAGGCTGGGCTCACCGCCATTCCGGCCATCGTCCGGGAGACCGCCGACGACTCCATGCTGCGCGACGCGCTGCTGGAGAACATCCACCGGGTGCAGCTCAACCCGCTCGAAGAGGCGGCGGCCTACCAGCAGTTGCTGGAGGAGTTCGGCGTCACGCACGAGGAGCTGGCGGGCAAGCTCGGCCGCTCCCGCCCGGTGATCACCAATATGATCCGGTTGCTGAAGCTGCCGATCGCGGTGCAGCGCCGGGTCGCGGCGGGGGTGCTCTCCGCGGGCCACGCTCGCGCCCTGCTCGGGCTGGACGCCGGAGCCGACGCCCAGGAGGTGCTGGCCGCCCGGATCGTCGCCGAGGGGCTCTCGGTGCGGGCGACCGAGGAGGCCGTCACCCTAGCCAACCGCGATCTCGACTCGGTGATCAAGCCCGCGCCGGTGCGCCGCAAGCCGATTCACATGCCCGGGCTCCAGACCGTGGCCGAGCGGCTCTCCGAGTCGTTCGATACCAGGGTGGTCGTGAGCATGGGTAAGCGTAAGGGCAAGATCGTGGTCGAGTTCGGCTCGGTCGAAGACCTGGAGCGCATCGTCGGAATGATGGAGCAGCAGCAGCACGGCGGGTGACCCATATGTGGATTTTCGGCGCTGTCAGCCGATGACCGAGAGGCCAGGCTTGAAACGTCACTGTGACAGTGCCGGAAATCCGACTGCGAAAGCGGCGTCGGCCCCGAAGGGTTTCGGATTTCGACGGATCGCCTATTCTTGCGAGCGAGACCAGTGAGCGTAGACGAATCGGACAGCTGGAGGCTGAGCAGAGCGGTGTCGACCAGCGTCACAGCACTCACCCTCGGGGAGCTCGACAAGTTGCCCACGCACGCACGGCGGTGCGTGTTCTGGGAGATCGATCCCGCCGTCGCCGAGGACTCCAGGGAATTCAGCGACCCGGTCTTCGAGAAGGAGGCCTGGCTCTCCACGGTCATGCTGGAGTGGGGCTCCTGCGGCCAGATCGCCGAGGTGGACGGACAGGGCGCGGGGTGCGCGCTCTACTCCCCGCCGAGCGCGGTGCCGCGCGCCGGGCTCTTCCCGACCTCGCCGGTGAGCCCGGATGCCATCCTGCTGACCACGCTGCGGGCCGAATCGCTCTACGCCGACCGAGACATTACCCACCAGCTGATCCAGGCCGTGGTGGCCGATCTGGTGCGCCGCGGCGTCCGCGCGCTGGAGGCCTTCGGCATTCGCGCCGCTCCCCCGGCTACCCTGCTCGGCGAACGCACGGGGGGTTCCATGCGGTTGCTGGAGCGCATCGACAGCCCCTCCTTCGGCGCGGCGCCGAGCGCGAGCGCCGCCATCGGCCCGTGCTCGCCGGAGACCTGCATGATCGAGGCCGGCTTCCTGGAGGATGTCGGCTTCGAGGTGGTGGCGCCGCACCACCGCTTCCCGCGGCTGCGGCTGGAGATCGACTCCGACCACGGCTGGAAGGAGGATGTCGAGCGCGCGCTGGACCAGCTGCTCGCGGCCGCCTCGATGACCCCGCCCGCCCGCGTCGGCGCCACCTGCTGAACCGGAGACGACAGTGGCCCGCCGGAATCGGGCGGGCCACTGCTGTCCTGGTTTACATCCGGTCGGCCGCGGCCAGCTCCTCGGCGAGCAGCTCGGCGAAGGTGTAGGTGCCGGTGGGCTGGTCGTCCTGGCCGAGCAGGTACAGCCGCTTCACCGAGACCAGGATGGCCTCGGCGATCACGTCGCGCATGCGGGGCGTGGTGAGCACCGAGGCGTCGTACTCGTTGGTGAGGTAGCCGATATCGACCTGGACCGTCGGCATCTTGGTGAGCCGGAGCAGGTCCCAGGTGCGCGGGTGCGTGCGGCAGTCCTGCAGCGAGGTCCGCGCCACCACCTCGCGCTGGATGTAGCCGGCCAGCACCTGGCCGATCATGGAGACCGAGCCGTGCGAGTTGCCGAAGTAGAAGCCGGCCACACCGTTCGCCGACGGGCTCGGGTTGGTGGCGCAGCGCAGCGAGATCATGAGGTCGGCGTCGAAGGCATTCGAGGTCTCGGCGCGCTCGGCATCGCTGGGGTTGGCGTTCCAGGGCCGGGAGAGGAAGGTCTCCATGCCGGTGGCGGCCATCCGGCCCTCCAGCCTGCTGGCCAGATCCCAGAGGATCTCGGACTCGTAGACGTCGCCGAACTCGGTCGGCACCGGATAGCCGCGGTCGGGGCCGCCGAGGCCGGGGTCGATCACGATGCGCTTGCCGGTGAGCTGCGGCCCGGCCCGGTGCACGACCTCCTCCTCGGCGATCCGGTGCGGATTGCCGCCGGTCACGCGGGCGCCGAGCAGCTCGAGCGAGCGCAGCGTGTCCGGCCCGCAGATGCCGTCGGCGGCCAAGCCGATCTCGCGCTGGAAGGCGGTGAGCCCCTCGTGCGTGTGCGGGCCGAAGTAGCCGTCCACCCGGTGCACGTAGAAGCCGAGATCCTGCAGCCGGCGCTGCAGCGTGGCGACGTCGTCGCCGTACAGCGGCGCGGAGAGCTGGTAGATGAGGGTGCGGGCACCGAGCCGGTAGGAGGCTTCCTTGAGCGCCCGGTAGGTCGCCGGGCCGACAATGCCGTCCACCAGCAGCCCGCGGTGCTGCTGGAAGGCGCGCACCGCGGAGTCGAGCGGGTGATCGAAGGAGGCCTCGACGTCCTTCCAGTACTCCGGCGGGTCGTTCTGATCGGCGCCCGCATGAGAGTTCAGGAATCCCAGACTCGCCAGGGTGCTCCGGACTTCCGCGACCGCCGGACCGCCGTCGCCGTGACGAAGTCGGTGCATGCGTGAGGGCCCTTTCCTTCCGTTGAACCCGGGTACCCACTCATGCGACGGTGTGAACCCTCGCACGACCGGAACGTCGGTCGATTGTCTCAGACCTCGGCCACAACCCCGCAATCGCGGGTCCCAGGCATCCTACGGCGAGTCGGCGCTTCCCGGCGTCAGATGACGCCGTCGAGTTCGCGCAGCAGCGCGGCCTTGCCCTTGGCCCCGACGATGCTCTTGACCGGCTTGCCGCCGGAGAACAGCATCATGGTCGGCAGCGAGAGCACCCCGTAGTCGCGCATGGTGTCGGGGTTGGCGTCCACGTCCAGCTTGGCGATGGTGAGCTTGTCGGCGTGCGTGCCCGCGATCTCCTCCAGGACCGGGGCGACCATCTTGCACGGGCCGCACCAGTCGGCCCAGAAGTCGACGAGTACGGGCTTCTCGCTGAGCAGGACGTCGTCGGCGAACGAGGCGTCGGTGACGGTCACCGTCTTCTTGTCGGACACGGGGTATCTCCTTGTGCTGGAACGGGGTCCGTCAGGACACCGGGGTCACCGGGGAACCGGCGTGGTCGAGCGTGTTCGACGTGATGTCGCCCTGCTCGCCCAGCCACCGCTCGGCGTCGATCGCGGCGCGGCACCCGGTGCCCGCGGCGGTGATCGCCTGGCGGTAGATGTGGTCCACGAGATCGCCGACGGCGAATACGCCGGGGATCTTCGTGGCGGTGGTCGGGTGCTGCACCTGCACGTACCCGTCGGCGTCCAGCTCGACCTGGCCGCGCACCAGCTCGCTGCGCGGGTCGTGCCCGATGGCGACGAACAGGCCGGTGGCGGCGAGCTCGGAGGTCTCCCCGGTCTTGGTGTCGCGCAGCGTCAGGCTGGTCACCGCGGAATCGCCGTTGACCTCGATGACCTCGGTGTTCAGCACGAACTTGATCTTCTCGTTGGCCTTGGCGCGCTCCAGCATGATGCGGGAGGCGCGGAACTCCTCGCGGCGGTGCACGATGGTGACCGTGGTGGCGAACTTGGTGAGGAAGATCGCCTCCTCCATCGCCGAATCGCCGCCGCCGACCACTACGATCTCCTGGCCCTTGAAGAAGAAGCCGTCACAGGTGGCGCAGGCGCTGACGCCGCGGCCGAGCAGCTTCTCCTCACCGGGGACGCCCAGGTAGCGGGCGGCCGAGCCCATGGCGAGGATGACGGCGTAGGCGCGGTAGGTCTCGTCGCCGACCGTCACGGTCTTGATCGGGCCGGAGAGGTCGATGGCGTCGACATCCTCGGTGCGGATCTCGGTGCCGAAGCGCTTGGCCTGCTCGCGCATCTCGTCCATGAGGTCGGGGCCCATGATGCCGGCGCGGAAGCCGGGGAAGTTCTCCACCTCGGTGGTGGTCATCAGCGCGCCGCCGAACTGGGTGCCCTCGAACAGCAGCGGCTCGAGCTCGGCGCGCGCGGCATACACGGCGGCGGTGTACCCGGCGGGGCCGGAGCCGACGATGATCAGGTCGCGAACAGGCGTGCTCATGGGGCCCTTCCGAAGGAGTGGGACGTCGGACGTCTCGGTCAACACCAGGGTATCGGGTGGAATTCCCGGTGTGGTGCGGGCCGCTCGGCGGCGAAATCGCGGGCTGTGCGGGCGATCACCCGATGTCGGTGCGGGTGAGCTGCTGCGGATCGCCGGTGGTGCAGCCGGTGCCGACCACCAGCGCGGTGACGCCGGGCGAGCGCGGCCCCGCAAGCAGGATCAGTACCGCCGGGCCGCCGCGGAAGACCACGTCGGTGGAGCCGAGCACCGGCCGCTCCAGGCCGTTGGCGGCGACGCAGCGCTGCAGGGCGGCCGCGCTGCCGAGCGCGCCGGTGACGTCGTTGCGCCCCATGACGCCGAGCGCCGCCGCCGAGGTGAGCTGGTCGCCGACGTTCAGCGCGGTCGGCGGTTGCGCGGTCGGGGTGCCGGGCTCGGTGCCGGTGCGCAGGACGGCGGTGATGCCCGCGGCGACGGTGAGGATCAGGAGCGCCGCGGCGGCCGCGGAGAGCAGGGAGGCGCGCCGTCTGCGCCGGGACGCCAGCGGGACGACGGTGCCCGTCCCCGACCCCGCCGGGGACGCGGTGCCGGGGACCGGAGCACCGAGTAGCGCCCCCGCCTCGATGTCGCCGGAATCAAGGGTGAGCGGGGTCGTCGCCTCGACGCTGCCCGGCCTCGGCATGTCTACCGCTGCGCCACGGGCACCGCTCTCGTCCGCGCCGCCCCGATACCCACCCCGCTCGGTCGGCTCGACCCCATCGAGATCGGTGACGAACCGCTCCAACCGAGCGGCGATATCGGCGGGCATGGCCTGCACCACCCGCTCCTCGGAGCCGAGCGCCCGGATCCTGGTGCTCACCTCGTCCAACGACCGGAGCACCCGGAGCGCCTCGGGATCGCGGTTCACCGCGGGCCACATCTGCGCCCGGACCTCGGGCTCGAGATTCCCCGCATGCAGATCGGCCAGAATGTCCGCGGAGAACGGAGGCTGCGGGACCGAACGGGTCACCATCGCACCTCCGCTGTTCTCATCCGACATGGCACTCAGATCCCCTTCGCGACGGGGGCGGTCGTCACGGTCATCGCGCTGCGGTCCGTCACTATTAATGACGCACCGCCACTACGTCCGGTTCCCCGGGTCACGGAGATCCTCCAGCTGCTCCCGCAGCCGGAGCCGGGCGCGGGCACACCGGCTCTTGACGGTGCCCTCGGCGACCCCGAGCAGCACCGCCGTCTCAGCGACGCTGAGCCCCTCCAGGTCCACCGCGACCACGGCCGCGCGCTGATCCGGCGGCAGAGTGAACAATGCCCGCCCCAGCATCAACGAAACTTCCAATTCGGCGATTCCATCCCGGGGATCCGCCGGATCCGGCATGGTCTCCGGCGAGAGCGAGATCGCCCGCCTGGCTTTGTTCCGCCGGATGCGGTCGAGGCAGGCGTTCACCACGATGGTGTGCATCCAGCTGCGCACCTCGGAGTCGCCGCGGAAGGAGCCGGCGGTGCGGTGCGCGTTCAGCAGCGCGTCCTGCAGCGAATCGGCCGCGTCCTCCCTGGTGTAGGCGATGCGCATGGCGGTCTGCCAGAGATGATCCCGATGCCTGCGCAGCAGCTCGGCGAAGGCGTGCTGCTGCCCGGCGACGTGCGCGCGCAGCAGCTCGATATCGCTCGGCGCATCGGGCTCGAACAGCCGCGACTTCCCCCCGCGGTTCACTTCGGACGACAATGCCAAACCCCTTGGACAGCGCTCCCTGCGGTGCAGGCGGTCGCCGGCACCAGCTCCCCTGCCGAGAGCGCGCAGCGATCATAGCGTCGGTGACGATTCGGGAGCAACCGGACCGCGTGGGCCGGGTAACCCCTGTTACGCAGGGATTTTCAGGGTGTGGCGTTGAAGCGGAGCTCGCCGATGGTGGTCTGGAAGCGGCCGCCGTCACTGCTGAGGCCGGTGATCCAGACCAGGACGTAGCGGGCGGCCTGATCGGTGCGCACCGGGATGTCGGTGACGCCGTTCGCCAGCCGGGCCGAGCCGATCAGCTGGGTCTGGTCCAGCGTCGGCGACTCGGTGGGCGAGGTGCGGATCTCCACCGTGCTGCCCGCGCTCGGCGACTCGATGGCGACCGAGCTGAGCCGCGCGGGGGTCGGCAGCGTGGCCAGCAGCCCGACGCCCTTCTTGAGCGCGGGGAACTGCTGGAAGTACTGGTCGGTGCGCCAGGTGCTGGCCGGGTCGCGGTCGATCACGGCGTCGGCGTTGCCGGTGCCGTCCGGGGTGCCCTCCGGCGAGAAGACGCCGACAGCGGTGGCGGGCACCGGCGCGACGCCGGTGTTCGCGGCGGGCTCGGCCGGGCCGATCGGCGCGGCGGGCGGGGCGGTGGTCTCGCTGGTCAGGCCGATATTGTTGGACTGGTCGAGCGGCTCGGACGGCTCGCCGCCCGCGAACAGGCTGACCATCCACCAGATCACGATGCCGACGACGAGCGCGGCCAGGATGCCGAGCCCGACCATGATCCAGAGCATGCGCTGCGAGCGCTCCCGCTCGGCGGCGAGCAGCTCCGGGTCGGCGAGCGACTCCTCGACCGGCGGCTGCTGTCGCTGGCCGAGCCGGAGCACCGGGATGAAATCGGTCTTCTGGTCGACGACCGAGGCCTGCTCCAGCACGTGCTGGACGGTGGCGGCGGTGCGCACGCCCTTGTTCGACTCCAGCGAGCGCACCGCGACCGCGGAGATCTCGAAGGGCACCTCGGGCCGCACCTGGCGCGGCTCGACGGGGGTGCCGTCCTGGCCGAAGTCGGCGAGCCGGAGCCCGCCGACGGTGGCGGCCTGGCCGCTCAGCCCGCCGGAGCGGATCGGCCAGCGGGCCAGGATGAGGGCGTAGAGCATGGCGCCGAGGCCGCGCACGTCGCCCTGGGCGTCGGCATCGCTGAGCGTGCCGGGGAAGGCGAGTACGGCGTCGCCGGAGGCGCTGATCCGCACCCGATCCGGGTGGTCGATGGAGAGCGCGCCGCCGCCGCGGTGCGCCAGCTCGGCGGCCGAGGCGAGTACCCGGATGGCGCGCGCGGCGCCGATCGGCGACGGCACCGTCTCGGCCATCTCGCGCAGCGAGCGGCCGGGGGTCCACTCGGCGACCACGATGCCGCCGGAGGAGCCGCGCACCACGTCGAGCACCCTGGCCAGGCCGGGCGAGTTGATCCGGCCGAGCCGCAGCGTGCGGGAGAGGATGGCCTGCGGGCCGTCCTGCCCGGAGTTGTCGCCGGACTTCTGATCGGCGTCGACGAAGGTCAGCGCGACCTCGCGGTCCAGCTTGATGTCGAGCGCCTGCCAGAACTTGAGCCCGCGCGAGCCGCCGCAGTCGGCCAGCAGCCGGTACCGGCCACCCGCCACCGAGGCGCCGGGGATGAGCTTCGGGCCGCGCGGAATCCGGCGGCCGGGGCCCTGCTCGCCGCCGACGGGCGGGATCGGCAGCATGCCGGTGTCGTACAGGGGATCGCGCGGCGGGTGCGCGTGCGCGGAGCCGGTGTCCGGGCCCGCGCCTGGCGGCACCGCGGCCTCGGGGGGAAGGTCGCCGGGGCCGATCCGGACCGTCGCCTGGGCGTCCGGCGGGACCGGGCCGGGCTGGGGCGCGCCGGGCGGCGGCACCGGGGCGCCGGACGCCCGCGGCGGTACCCGCCCGCCCTGCTCCGGTTGCAACGGCTGCTCCGCGGGCCGATGCTCGGTGGAGAGCCCGGCGGGCCGGTTCCCTGGAGAATCGTCGGCCGGGACGCCGCCCACCGCGTCGTCGCTCACCCTCGGTCCTCCTTCGGCCGGATACGTCGAAGTCTCGTCGTCGCCACTTGTGCTTCTCTGCCGAACAGGGTACGGGAAGTGCCCCGAACCGGTACGGCCAACGGCGTCCGGCCGGATGACCGGAAGCACCATGGTCTGGGTGGAGTCCCCGTAGGGGTCGAACCGCGGGTACTCGTACTGGTCGCGGCGCTGCAGCACCCGGGTCGCCTCCTCGGCGGCGGGCGAGTCGAGGTCGAGGTCGGGGGCGGGCGGGGTGATGCCGAGGCGGCGCGAGACGGCGACCGTGATCGCCACGATCTCCGGGATCCCGGCCAGGCGCATCAGCCCGAAGGCGACGCCGAACATGACGACCGCGAGGATCGCCACCCGGATCAGCGAGCCGGGGCCGCCGAACGACTCGGAGAGCCGCCCGAGCCCGAGCACCCGGTCCACGATGAGCATCACCGCGCCGCCCGCGATCGCGGCGAGCACCACCCGGGAGACCGTGCGCCCGACGTTCGCCATCCGCAGATCGCCGAGGCTGCGGTGCAGCAGGTAGCCGCCGATGAACGCGCCCGCGGTGTAGCCGAGGCCGTTGGCCGCGCCGAGCATGATCACCACGTGCGAGCTGTCGCTGGAGAGCACCGGGGCGAGCGCGGAGAAGATGATCTTCACCGCGGTGATGCCGAGGACGATCCAGGTGGGCGTCCATGCCTGCTCGCGGGCGTAGAAGACGCGCAGGTGGATCAGCACCATCGAGTACGGGATCAGCGCGAACGCCGACCAGCTGACCGCCTGGCCGAGCCGCTCGGCATCCTCGGCGAAGCGGGCGTAGCCGAAGAGCGCCTCGCCGACCTGCGGGCCTGCCAGGGTCAGGAAGATCACCACCGGGACCAGCGCGATCATGGTGAGCCGGGTGGCGACCGAGAGGTCGTCGACGACGGCGGGGGTGTCGTCGGCGGCGGCATTGCGGCTCAGCCGGGGCATGATCGCGGTGAGCAGGGTGACGCCGAGGACACCGTACGGGAGTTGCAGCAGCAGCCAGGCATTGGAGTAGATCGCGGGGCCCGCCTCGTCGGCGTGCGACGAGATGTTGTTGGCGACGATCAGCCCGACCTGGCTGATCAGCACATACAGGATGATCGCGATGCCCATCCGGCCGAACTGCTTGAGCCTGGCATCGATACCCCACAGCGGGCGCAGGTCGATGCCGTGCCTGCGGATGGCGGGCAGCAGGCTGGCGGCCTGCACGAAGACGCCGGTGGTCACGCCGAGGCCGAGGACGAGCAGCTTGGCATCGCCCATGGTCACCGGGTTCAGGCTGATCTCGCCGGGGGTGAGCGCGTAGGCGCCGAGCATGATCAGCACGACCACGTTGTTCAGCACCGGCGCCCACGCGCCGGGGCGGAACGCCTGCCTGGTGTTCAGGATCGCGGTGAGCAGCGCCGACATGCCGTAGAAGAGGATCGCCGGGACCAGCAGGAAGGTGAGCGCGGTGGTGAGCTCGGTGTTCACCTTGCCGTCCGAGGAGACGAAGACGTGCGTCGCCAGGATCGGGGCGGCGGCGGTGGCGAGCAGCGCGGCGACGGCCAGCACGGTGAACGCCGCGGTGACCAGGCGGCGGACGAAGGCGGCGCCGTGGTCGTCGTCCTCCTGTTCGGCGCGGATCAGGGTGGGGACCACGATGGCGGTGAGCACGGCGCCGAGCACCAGCTCGGCGATCATGTTCGGGATCAGGTTCGCCGAGACGAACGAGCTGGCCACGGCGGGGCCGAGCACGGCGAGCAGCAGCAGCTGCTTGCCGAAGCCGGTGATCCGGCTGATCAGGGTGGCGATGGCGATGGAGCCGGAGTCGCGGAGCAGGCGGGCGTTCGCGCTCTCCCTGGACTCCGGGCGCTCCGGCTCGGGGGCGAGCGCGGTTGCCGCTCCGGCGGACTGCGCGTAGCGCGAGGTCGCGGGCTCGGCCGGGCGGGCGTGTTTGGGCTCGGACGCCGGGATGCGCTGCGGGGCCGGGCGCTGCGAGGGGGCCTCGTGTGCGTGCTTGCGGTCCCGGCTCGGCTCGGCCGGGTAGCGCTGCCGGCCCGGGTGCGCGGGCTGGCGGGGCATGCCGCCGGAGGCGGGCTGGGCGCCGGGGCGGCGCGGGGGTACGGCGCGGCGGGGTTCACCGGGGATCGGCTCGCCGTGCGAGAGGGGGCGGGCGTCGCGCGGGGCCTGGGTGCCGCGCGGGGGCTGCGGTGGGGCCTCGGTACCGCGGTGCGACGTCGGCGGAGCCGCCTCCGCGCGCGGCGGGGCGGCCGGCTTGTGCGGTGCGGGGCGGTCGCCCGGGGCGGGGGAGATCGGCTCACCGCGCTGCGCGGGCGGGCGCTGCGGCATTCCACGCTCGTCGAGCGGGGGCGCGGGCCGAGGGGGGCGCTCACCGCGCGGCGGTGGTGCGGGACGTTCGCCGTAGTTCGGCGGCGGGATGTGCCGGTCGCCGTGCACGGGACCGGACGGGCGCTGCCGAGGCAGCGCGCCGGACGGCGGCGCCTGCCGGGCGGAGTCCCTGGACGGCGGTGCCTGCCGCGCGGGCGGGGCAGGATCCCTGGACGGCGGTGCCTGCCGCGGGGGATCACCCGCAGACCGCGCGGGGTCGACGGGCGGCCGCGCGGGTTCACCTGCGGGCCGGGCGGGGTCCCTCGGCGGCGCCTGCCGGGCCGGGCCGGGCCGGGCCGACTGCGGTGCAGGTCCAGGCGGCGGCGCCTGAGGAGGCCTCCCGGCGGACGGCGGCGCATCGGGCGGCACCGCCCGTGACCGCCCCGCGGGCCGCGCCTGCGGCATCCCGCCGGACGGCGGCGCCTGCCGCCCCATCCCACCGCTCGGCGCGGGCCCGACCGGGCGCGGCGGCGGCGCCCCGTTCCGGCCCGCAGGCGGAACGCGCCGCGCCCCGTCGGGGCCGCGCAGCCCGGGCTCACCCCTGCTGACCTGCGGAACCTGCGGCGGCGGATCGTCACCGAACCGCTCGGTGGCACCCTCGGACATCCCCGCTCCCCCTTCCGGATCCACCCGAGGGCGGTGCAGCTGACGTTCCCATGGGGCGGTGGGGGCGCGGCGCACGCGGGCGCCGTCCGGCTCGTCCTCCGGGTGGGGCCGATGAGCGGTCGGATGTTCGTCGCTCATCCTGCCTCCTGCTGTGCTACTCGCGCACCGTGATTGTCCCTCACAGCGGCTCCCGGCGGCGGACGGCCCGGGCGAGGAACCTCCGGTAGCGGCTCACCTGGCGCTCGACCTCCGGATCGAAGGTCTCGTCGGCCGGGTCGGGCCTGCCCCGGAACCGGTGCCAGAGGCGGCGTCCGGCCAGCAGCAGGAGCAGCGTCGCCGCGCACGCGGTGATGATCGCCAGCGCCTGGCCGTAGGCGTTCGAACGCACCGACACCGAGGTCGCGTTACCCAGTGCGACACCGTCGGGAGTGGTGAGCGAGATCGGGATGACGAGATTGCGGCTGTCGTTCACCTCGGTCGGGATCTGGAAGGAGCGGGTGCCGTTCGGCGGCAGGATCTGTTCGCCGGTGTCGTCGATGGCGGCTTCCGGCGGCGCCTCGATGCGGAACTTGACCCGGATCGCCACCGGCAGCTCGTTCCGCGCCACCAGCAGCAGCGGGCTCTGCTCGGAGGCGAGGGTGTAGACGCCGCCGGGCGGGAGCACGGTGACCGAGCCGTAGATCCGGTCCATGGTGCTTCCGGTGCGGTCCAGCCTGCGCTGGGCGTAGACGTCGGGCTGGGCGGTGCCGCCCGCGCGCCGGTCGGAGAGGGTGAGCGCGCGGATCAGGTCGTCGCGCAGCGGGGTCACGTACTCGGTCGGGGTGAGCTCCAGCTCCGGCACCTCGACCAGCGCGCGGGAGAGCGCGGTGATCCGGGCGCCCTGGTCGCGGATCGGCGCGACGAAGCTTTCGGGGACCCCGTCCGCGACGGCGCGCGGCAGGTGGTCCGGCTCGTACGGGCGCGGGTCGGCGGGCTGAGCGAGCAAGTCGGGCAGCGTCCGCGCGGTGGCCATGCCGCTGGTCAGCAGCGCGTCCACCTGGCGGAGCAGCGTGATGGCCTCCTCCCGGTTGGCGCCCCACTGCTGCGGCGGGACGAGCAGCTGCCCGCGCGGGCGGTCCGGGCGGGGGTTGAGCGCGGTCCAGGTGAGCGCGCCGAGCGCGTCCTGCAGCCGGGCGGTCCTGGAGTCGTTGGTGACGTCGTAGCGCACCCGGGCCGGGGTGAACGACGGGGTCGGCGGGTTGGAGCCGACGGCGGCGAGCGCGGTGGCGGACCAGATGTCGTAGGTGACGGCGTGCAGCGCCGGGTCCGGCCTGGCGCCGGGGCCCTCCCCGGCCGGGGTCTCGGCCAGCGCGGCGACCGGGCCGGCGGGCACGATGTCCGGCATCCGCACCACCTCGGGGCGCGCGGGCTCGGCGGGCGTCGGCTCGGCCCCGGACGGGCCCTGGGTGAGGTCGTCGGCGCCGCTCGCGCCCGCCGTGCCCTGCTCGGCGACGGCGCTCTCGGCCAGCACGGCGGTGCGGATGTTCTGTTCCGTGAGCAGCCCGCCCGCGCTCGGGTCGATGCTGCCGGAGTCGGGGATGCCGACCCCGCGCAGCGAGCGCGCGCCGAGGATTCGGTCGACGATATCGGCGGGCTCGCGCACTGCCCGCGCGGTGAGCGCCGGGTCGTGCACGGCGGCCAGCGCGGTCAGGTCGGCCTGCGCGAAGGGCAGCGCGACGGTGCAGTTCGCGGCGGCCACTACGCGCAACCGGTCCAGCCAGGCCTGCGCCTGGGCGGCGCCGCTGCCCGCCCTGGTCTGGCCGTCCGGGTCGGACGGGCTGGCGAGCACCCGGTAGCCGTCGGTCATGGCGGCGGCGGTGAGCAGCAGGTCGGGGTCGATGGCGAGGCAGATGCCATCGGCCAGGGTGCGGTTCCTGGCGCCGTCCACACCGATCTCGTTCTCCAGCGCGCCGAGCAGCTGGTCCAGCCTGCCGCCCTTGCCGAGCGAGGCGGCGAGCTCGTCATCGGTGAGCAGCACCTGGCCGGGATCCTCGGCGGGCTCGGTCGGCACCCAGCGCGGGCGGTCGGCGAGCGGCCAGAGCACGGTGGTGGCGACCGGCGGCGCGGGGGCGGCGGGCACCGCGGGCTCGCTCCCGCCCGCGGGCGGGACGCCGAGGACCGGAAGCAGGAAGCGGGCGTCGTCCAGCCGGGCCTGGGTGCCGTAGGCGGGTTCGCCGTTCACATTGAGCAGCAGCGGGTAGACGCCGGGTTCGGTGATCTCCAGTGCGCCCTCGGAGCCGTCGGTCGCGCCGCGGATCGCGACGGTCAGGATGAACTGCCTGCGCTGCCCGGGGCTGAGCCGCTCGGCGACATCCTGGAACGGCCCGACGACCTCGTAGTTCACCTGGTCCAGCCGCAGGCTGCTGCGCACCCCGCCCGGCTCGGTGATCGCGGGCGCGCGCTGGATCCGGACGCTGATGTCGTCGACCACCCGGTCGCCGATATTGGTGACGGTCCCGGTCACGGTGACCACCGGGTCGCTGGCGGTGGTCACCGCGGTCGGCGTCACCGAATCCAGCGAGAGCTTGAGGAACTTCGGCGCCCCGATCTGCTGGTCGGCATCGCCCGCGACGTTGGGCTGGGCCGCTGCCTGACCCGTCAGCGGGGCCACCACCAGAATCGAACCGAGGATGGTCAGGATCGCCGCGGCGACCCGGAACAGCCCGCGTGTCATCGCTTACCGGTCTCCATCCGGTCGATCAGCCGGTTGGCCACCTCGGCGAGCCGCCGTTCGTCGGCGTAGGCGAGCCGGGAGTTCAGTTCGGTCAGCGGCACCCAGGCGACCTGGGTGACCTCGACGTCGGCGTCGGACAGCTCGCCGCCGACCGAACGCAACAGGAAATGATGCACGGTCTTGTGTACCCGCCTGCCCTCGGTCACGAACCAGTAGTCGATGCTGCCGAGTTCGGCCACCACGAGTCCGTTGATGCCGGTTTCCTCGGCGACCTCGCGGATCGCGGTCTGTTCGGCGGTCTCCCCTTCTTCGATGTGTCCCTTCGGCAGCGACCAGAGCAACCGCCCGCGCCGGTCGGTGCGCCCGATGAGGGCGGCGCTGCGCCCTGCGGCGGGGCCGTCCAGCCCGTCCACGACGAGGCCACCCGCCGAAGTCTCCCGGACCGTGCGCAGCCGGGGCCGGGACCCGTCGGCGGCCGAACCGCGGCGCCGCGGTTGGCGGCGTCTGCTGTTCGCGCGATCGGCCTGGGACACCCGGTAATCCTACTGTGCGCCGGTCCGGTCGCCGCGTGACGGCGGGGGTGCGCGCGAAAAATCTCGCTCGACGCTGCTCGGTAAGCTGCTGACTCGTGGTTTCTCCGACGTCCGACAGCCCGCCCGCCGCCGCCGGGGCCGACCGGGAACGCCGAGCCAGGCTGCTCGCCGCCGCCGCGGTGACGCTCGGCGGGCTCAGCCCGGTGCTCACCCCGCTCGGCGAGCTCTTCGCGGCCGGCGGGCACCGGCTCTACCTGGTCGGCGGCAGTGTGCGGGACGCGGTGCTCGGCAGGCTCGGCACCGATCTGGACTTCACCACCGACGCCCGCCCGGAGCGGGTGCAGGAGCTGCTGCGCGGCTGGGCCGACCACCTGTGGGACACCGGGGGCCTGGCCTTCGGCACCGTGAGCGCCGCCAAGGGCGACCAGCAGCTGGAGATCACCACCTTCCGCAGCGACAGCTACGACCGGGTCTCGCGCAACCCCGAGGTCACCTTCGGCGACACCCTCGAGGGCGACCTGGTGCGCCGCGACTTCACGGTGAACGCCATGGCGGTGCGGATCGCGGGCGACGGCTCGATGGAGTTCGAGGACCCGCTGGACGGCATGGCCGCGCTGCTCGCCGGCGTGCTGGACACCCCGGCCGCGCCGGAGGACTCCTTCGACGACGACCCGCTGCGCATGCTGCGCGCCGCGCGCTTCGTCGCCCAGCTCGGCTTCGCGGTGGCGCCGCGGGTGCGCACCGCCATGACCGCCATGGCAGGCGAGATCGAGCGGATCACCGCCGAGCGGGTCCGGGCCGAGCTGGACAAGCTGATCTGCGGCGCGCACCCGATCGACGGCATCGACATCCTGTGCGAGACCGGGCTGGCCGAGCACGTACTGCCCGAGGTGCCCGCCATGAAGCTGGAGATCGACGAGCACCACCAGCACAAGGACGTCTACTGGCACTCGCTCACCGTGCTGCGCCAGGCCGTCGACCTGGAGGAGGGCGACCCGGACCCGGTGCTGCGCTGGGCCGCGCTGCTGCACGACATCGGCAAGCCGGATACCAAGCGCAACGAGCCGGGCGGCGGCGTCAGCTTCCACCACCACGAGGTGGTCGGCGCCAAGATGGTGCGCAGGCGGATGAAGGCGCTCAAATATCCCAAGCAGTTCACCGAGGAGGTCGCGCGCCTGGTCTACCTGCACCTGCGCTTCCACGGGTACGGCAAGGGGCAGTGGACCGACTCCGCGGTGCGGCGCTACGTGACCGATGCGGGCGACCTGCTCCCCCGGCTGCACAAGCTGGTCCGCGCCGACTGCACCACCAGGAACAAGCGCAGGGCGGCCGCGTTGCAGGCCACCTACGACGAGCTGGAGTCGCGAATCGCCGCGCTGCGGGCGCAGGAGGACCTGGCCAAGGTGCGGCCGGACCTGGACGGCAACGCCATCATGGAGCTGCTCGGCCTCGCCCCCGGCCCCGAGGTCGGCAGGGCGTGGCGCTTCCTCAAGGAGCTGCGGCTCGACCGCGGCCCGCTGGACCGGGACGAGGCCGAGGCCGCGCTCGTCGCCTGGTGGAAGGGGCAGAACGGCTGATCAGAAGAGGATCAGCGCCGTTCCGGTGACGATCGCCGAGCGCATCTGCGCGAGGTCGAAGGAGGCGCTCACCGATGCCACCTCGGCCCGGAAGCGCACCAGGTCGCCCTCGCGGGTGCCGTAGACCACGCGGGCGCCGAAGGGCAGCTCGGCCAGCGGCACCGTGGTGGTGCCGAGCATGCGGCGCGGGACCGGGATGCCGGACCAGCGCGCTCTGTGCACGTCGATGGTGAGCGCGCCCTCGCGGATCTCCGCGTCCACCCAGGCGGTGATCCGGCGGCGCCGGTGCGTGGCCCGGATCCGGCCGTCCGGCTCGGCCGCCAGCGCCCACTCCAGCTGCCTGGTGCCGAGCCACTCCAGCAGCGCGGCGAGGCGCACGGTGCCGTCCACGTCCACCCGGGCGGCGCGCACCCGGGTCGGCACGCCGGGGACCAGCCGGACGCCGTGCGCGATCACGGTGACGGTCTCGATCGGGTGCCCGTCCCAGCGCAGCCCGGCGAGCACCGTCTTGGTCCGGAAGTGCGCCCCCGCCCGGCGCACCCCGAGCACCTCGAGGGTGGCGTGCAGCTCGTGGCCGAGCACGGTGACATCGATGGCGCGGCCGCCGAAGCGGCTCAGGATGCCCTCGCTGAGCAGCGTCATCAGCACGTCGGGCAGGAGCGCGGTGACGGTGCCCGCGCCGAGGTCGGCGACCGGGTCGACCCAGGCCGTGGTCGCCGCGACCCACTGGGTGGCCCAGGACTGGTCCAGCAGTCTCTTGCCCACGTCCATGGCGCGCAGCGGCGACCAGAGCGGAAGCGCCGACCAGGATCTCGGATCGAAAGTGGCCATGACCGATCCGAGCCTAGCCGGGGAGCGTGAACGGGGGTATACCGCAGTGGCTTCGGGCACAGCGTCGATTCGGCGCGGCGCCGCGCCGCGGCTGCGATCCTGGACACTCCCCCGCCTGTCATCGAGGAGGAGCGCCATGACCGAGGATCCGGCATTCGACATCAGCCCGGCGGGCGAGACCGCGCTCCTGCTCACGCTCGCGCCGGGGGCCGATCCCATCGCCCTCGCCGAGCACCTGACCGTCCGCGCGGTGCCCGGCGTGCTCGAGCTCGTGCCCGCCGCCGAGACCGTGCTCGTCCTGGTGCGCTCCGCCGCGGCGCTGGAGCGGGTGGCCGCCGCGCTCACCCGGATCGCCGCCGAACCGGGAGCCCATGTTTCCCGTGAAACCGCCGGTTCCGCCGACCCGCTCGAGGTGCCGGTGCGCTACGACGGCGCCGATCTGGACGCCGTCGCCGCGCAGCTCGGGCTGACCACCGCCGAGGTGATCGCCGCGCACACGGGGGTGCTCTGGCAGTGCGCCTTCGTCGGGTTCGCGCCGGGGTTCGGGTACCTGCGCGCGCCGGACGGCAGGCTCGCCGTGCCGCGCCGGGACCGCCCGCGCACCGCCATCCCGGCCGGGGCGGTGGCGCTGGCGGGCGGGTACAGCGCCGTCTATCCGCGGGCGACGCCGGGCGGCTGGCAGCTCATCGGAAGTACCGACCTGGCGTTGTGGGATCTGCGCCGCGAGCCGCCCGCGCTCATCCACCCCGGGACCACGGTTCGCTTTGTCTCAACCCGCGGTGCAACGCGCGTTGCGGATGCGGAGCGACCCGCCACGACCGTGGTGACCGACCCCGCTGTGCTGGTCGAACGCGTCGGCCCGGCGGTCACGGTGCAGGATCTGGGGCGTCCCGGGTGGACCGATTCCGGGGTCGGGCGCTCCGGCGCGGCCGACCCGGCGGCGCTCGCGCTGGCCAATCGGCTGGTCGGGAATCCGGAGACCGCGGCGGCGCTGGAGGTGCTCGTCGGCGGGGTGGTGCTGCGCGCCCGCCGCCGGATCACCGTCGCGGTGACCGGGGCGCCGCTGCCCGCGACGGTGGACGGGGTGCCGGTGGGGCACGCGAGCGTGCTGACGCTGGCGGCGGGGTCGGTGCTCGCGCTCGGCGTCACCGCGGTGGGGTTGCGCGGGTACGTGGCGGTGCGCGGTGGCATCGAGGTGCCCGCGGTGCTCGGCTCGCGCAGCCGGGACACCCTGGCCGGGCTCGGGCCGCAGCCGGTCGCGGCAGGCGACGAGCTGCCCATCGGGCCGCCGCCGCGGGACTGGCCGATCGTGGACCAGGCCCCGGTGCCGCCGCTGCCCGAGGCGCCGGTTCCGGTGCGGGTGCGGCCGGGGCCGCGGGACGGCTGGTTCGCCGACCCGGCCGCGCTCTACGCGGGCGAGTGGCGGGTGACCAGCGAGGTGGACCGGGTCGGGGTGCGGCTGGAGCGCAGCCGCGGCCCCGCGCTGCGGCGCGCGATCACCGCCGAGCTACCCACCGAGGGGCTGCCGCTCGGCGCCATCCAGGTGCCGCCCGGCGGCGAGCCGGTGATCATGCTCGCCGACCACCCGGTGACCGGCGGCTACCCGGTGATCGGGGTTGTCGCCGCCGCCGATCTCGGCACCGTCGCGCAGCTGCGCCCGGGCACCGCCCTGCGCTTCCACCCGCTCAGCGCGGCTCGGTGAGCCGGGCGCGCATGAGGTAGACGTTGTAGCTGTCCCAGGCCGAGAGCAGGAAGTACAGGTCGTTCGCGGTGGACCAGGGGTGGATGAAGCCGCCGTAGGCCTTGGGGTAATCGGCGGTGGAGACCAGCGGCACCGGGTCGCTCCAGACGCCCTGCGGCTCCTGCGCGGTGCGCAGCACGATGGCGCCGGCCAGGGAATCCAGGTAGATCATCTGCCACTGGCCGGAGGCGGCGTCGTGGCGCACCGAGACCTCGCTGGCCATGCCGAGGAAGAGTGGCGTCGCCGCGTTCTCCGCAGCCGGGGCCCAGCTGCCGTTCACCCAGTACTGGTACGCGGACTTGTTCCGCACATCGGCCTTCGCCACCCGGGCCAGCCCCGCCACGCCGATCCGGCCGTTGGGGGTGCCGAACATGTAGACGTAGTCGTCGTGCGGCACCATCGCCGCCACCTGGAAGCGGCCGAGCCCGAAGAGGTTCTCCCACCGCGCGTGCTGATCCTTGGTCCAGGTGCGGCCGCCGTCGTCGGACCAGGCCAGCCCGCCGTGGTTGGTCCACCAGAGCCCCGGGATCCGGCTCCACCGGTTCACCGACATGTAGCTCAGGTACTGCCGGTCGCCGAGCGCGAAACCGGAGGTCGGGATGGTGGTGGTCTCCCAGTTCTTGATCTTGCGGCTGCCGAGCACCTCGGCGGCGTGGCACGGGCTGTCCTGCACCATGGTGTCGATGGTCATGCCATCGGCCAGGTCGCGGTCGGTGCTGAAACCGAGCACATTGCTGCGCCAGTCCTCGTCCACCGCGCCTGCGCCGCCCGGCCCCCAGCCCGCGCCGAAGGTGTCGCCGAAGACAACGGCCACCTCGCCCGGCTTGCTCTCGTAGACGAAGCCGAGGTCGGTGCCATCCACCGACCAGCGCATATCGGTGCGGTTCTCGGAGCCGGGGCCGGTCAGCTGCCGCACCAGCGAGACCTCACGCACCGAGCGCGCGGCCACCGGTGCCGCGACCGGACCCGGCTGCACCGGGTTCAGCACCGGCGGCGGGGCCGGCTGCGGCTCGGGGCCGGGGCCGCCGGGCACCGGGATCGGAATGGGCTCGATCTCCGGCTTGATCACCACCCGGGGCAGTTTGATCGGCTCGCCCGAGCCCGAGCCCGAGCCCGAGCCCGAGCCCGAGCCGGAGCCCGAGTCGCTCGAGCCCGAGCCCGAGCCCGAGCCGGAGCCCGAGTCGCTCGAGCCCGAGCCGGAGCCGGAGCCGGAGCCGGAGCCGCTCGAGCCTGAGCTGGAGCCGGAGCCGGAGCCGCTCGAGCCTGAGCTGGAGCCGCTGGTATCTGCGCTGCCGGAGCCGGAGCCGGAGTCCGGTTTCTGCTCCGGTGCGGCGCCGGGGTGCGGGTCGGGGTCGGTGCCGGTGGACGGCTCCTCCGGGCGCACCGAATCGCGGACGTCGGGGCACGGGTTGCGGCACGGGTCGGCGGGCAGCGGTGGCTGGTCGACGCGGGTGCCGTTCTGCGGCGGGTCGGGCAGCGGGACCGGGGTGAGCTCCGGCCAGATCACCGGGATCTCGATGGTCTCCGGGAGCTGGATCGGCGGCGGGGGCGGCGCGTTCGGGTCGGGGGCGCGAAGCAGCGGGTCGAACCCGGTCTCGCCGCAGCTGTTCACCGGCGGCGGCGCCCACGGGTGCGGCGCGGCCTGCGCGTTCGGCATGCCGAACGTCCCGGCCAGCACCAGCGCGGACATCAGCGGTACGCGCTTTCCGGCACGACCCATCTGCGGAGCACTCCTATCGTCGGGGGTGAGGCGAGGACGTGGTACGGCCGAGCAGCCACAACCTACCCGGAACCGGCGCCCGGCGCGCCGCGTCCAAGCCGGTATGAGCGAGATCGAGTACGTCTTCGGGACCGGCGACGGCGCGGTGCACGGCTGGTCGAGCCCCGCCGACCTGTCGCTCGGCGGTGCGCTCGACGCGGTGCGGCTGGATTTCGACGGTGACGGCCTGCTGGACGACGCGCTGTGGGATGCGGATCGCGACGGGGTCGCCGAGCTGGCGGCGCTCGATCTCACCGACGACGGTGTGCTCGACCACTTCTATACTGACCCCACCGGCCTCGGCACCTGGAATCACCTGGTCACCGGGGTGCCGGAGGATGCCGAGGCGGAGCCGCTCGGCTGGACCGTCCGGGTCGGGCCCGCGGGTGCCGCCGCCGAGGTGCCGCGGCCGGATATCGGGCGGCCGGATATCGCCTGGCCGGAGCGCCCGCACGCACTGCCGCAGCCGGGTGCCGAGCTGCCGCCGCCCGCGCACCGCCCGCTGCCCGAACTCCGGGGTTCGATCCCGGCACCACCCTGACCCGCGGCCTCTCGCCATCATTGGCGCGGCTCCGGCCCGCGGCTTCTCGCCGCCGGTCGGCGACCTACCCGCAGGGCACCCGCACCTCGGCCCGCGCGCGGCGGCCGACGAGCAGGACGGCGGCGATCCCGGCCAGGTAGCAGCCCGCACCCACCAGCACGACCGGGAGCGAACGACCGTCGGCGGGCACCACGACGGCGGTCGCGGCCAGCGCCAGCACGAAGGTGATGTTGAAGACGGTGTCCTGCAGGGCGAAGACCTGCCCGCGGTGCGTGTCGTCGATATCCAGCTGCATGGTGGCGTCGCCGGTCAGCTTGATGGTCTGCCCGGCCAGCCCGAGCAGGAAGGCGCCGGCCAGCAGCAGGTACTGGGCGCGTTGCGCGGCTGGACCCGCGTCGGCGACCGCGATCGGCGTCACCAGGGTCAGCTGCACCGCGGTGGCGAGCACCAGCCCGGCCAGCACCGTGCGCGGGCGGCCGAGCCGGGGAATCAGCAGCGGGGTGAGCACGGCGGCGAGCAGCATGCCCGCGGCGGTCACGCCGATCGCCACCCCGAAGCCGAGCAGCCCGGCGCCGACGCCCGCCGCCGCCGAGTCGGGGCGGCGCAGCACCAGCACCATGACCAGGGTATTGATCCCGAAGACGACGCGGTGCGCGCCGATCCCGGCCATGGCGGTGGTGACCTCCGCCGAGCGCCACACCGCCACCGCGCCGGTGCGCAGCCCCGCCGCGACGGCGCGCGCCGTCGCCGCGAGATCGGCGGGTTGGCCGGTCCGCGGCCCGGCGCCCGGCCCCCGGTGGGCGCCGAGCCCGGTATCGGCACCCGGCCCCAGCCGCCCCGGCGGGAACCCGGCGACCAGCAGCGCACCGAGCAGCGGCCCGCTCCCGGCCACCGCGACCGCGAGCGCCGACGCGGTGTCACCCGCCCCGACCATGCCGATGACCGCGACCGCCACCGCGGCGCCGCCCGCCGCGCACCCGGACGCCACCGTGGCGAGCACCGAGTTCGTCGGCACCAGCAGCCGCGCCGGTAGCACCAGCGGCAGCGCCGCGGAGACCCCGGCGGAGACGAACCGGCTGATCCCGACCACCGCCAGCGCACCGATCAGCAGCAGCTCCGAGGAGGCCCCGCCGAGCAGGCTCAGGCTGACCGCGACAATGAGCAGCAGCCGCAGCAGGCTCGCGCCGAGCAGTACCCGGCGCCGGTCAAGGCGGTCCAGCAACGCCCCTGCGTACGGCCCGATCAGCGAGTACGGCAGCAGCAGCACCGCGAAACCGGCGGCGATGGCCGCCGGATCGGTCTCCCGCTCCGGGTTGAAGAGAATGGCGCCGGAGAGCGCGGCCTGGAACACCCCGTCGCCGAACTGCGCGGCGAACCGGACCAGGGCCAGCCGCAGCGCGGCGGGGTAGGCGCGGATCGCGCCCGCACCCGAATCCCACCGCTCCCGCACACCGGTCACGGGGCGAGGCTACCGGTCACGAGGCCCTCGGCTGCTCGACGAGGGCCCGCACCGCCTCCCGCACGTCCGCCGCCATCGGCAGCCCGGAGAGCGATTCCGCGTCGATCCAGGCGTGGTCGTCGTGTTCGCCCGGTGCCAGCGAGACCTCCCCCGGCTCGGTTTCCACCAGGAATCCGAATTTCCGCACGCGGGCCCGGCGCCGGGTCGCGTAGTCGGTGGCGCCGAGGTATTCGGTGATCCGGCGCAGCCGCAGCCCGGATTCCTCCAGCAGTTCCCTGGCTACCGATTCCGCGAATGTCTCGCCGGATTCCACCCCGCCACCCGGCAACTCGTACAAACCGCCCCGATAGTCACCGGGCACCCGGCGGACCACCAGCAGTTTGCGTTCGCGGAACACCGCCACGCCGACCACGAAATCCGAAATTCCGTCACGCGCGGCGACACTCCGGAGTTCGCGCTCCAGCCGTTCGAGCCCTTCGGGTCGCATCACCCGCCACCTCCGCTCACGTTGTGCCGCTCGGCATCCCGCCCTCCGCCCAGCCGTTCCCCCGCACCGGTTCGTCCACTTTGCCGTATACCGATGGCAGCGAGCGAATCGCGCCCGCTTCGTCACGGTCCGTTCATGTGGCGGTCGTCCGCGTAAAGTCCGAGGCGCCGGACTTTTCACGAGGAATTCGGGGAACCGCGACCAGGGGTGCTCCTAGCCTGAAGAAAGACCGAGAGGAGGGCGGGTGTCCACGCTCACCACACCGCACATCGACATCCATCGGGCCAGCGATCGAATGAAGACCCGAATCGCCTGGCTGGATTCCAAGCATTCCTTCTCCTTCGGCCCGCACTACGACCCGGAGAACACGCACCACGGGCTGCTGCTGGTGAACAATGACGATGTGGTCGCGCCCGGCCAGGGTTTCGAGACGCACCCGCACCGGGACATGGAGATCGTCACCTGGGTGCTGGAGGGCAGCCTGGTGCACCAGGACTCGCTCGGCCACAGCGGCGTCGTCTACCCGGGGCTGGCCCAGCGCATGAGCGCGGGCACCGGCATCCTGCACTCGGAGAAGAACGATTCCTGGCGCGCCGACCCGCACTTCTCCGCGCACGACGAGCCGGTGCACTTCGTGCAGATGTGGGTGGTGCCGGACGAGCCCGGGCTGACCCCCGGCTACCAGCAGCGCGAGATCGACGACGAGCTCGCGCGCGGCGGGCTGATCACGGTGGCCTCCGGCATGCCGCGGCACCGCGAGCACGCCGCCATCACGCTGAACAGCTCGCACGCCGCGCTGCACGTGGCCCGGCTGGCGCCGGAGCAGACGGTGCAGCTGCCGAACGCGCTCTACCTGCACGTCTTCGTGGCGCGCGGCGAGGTCACGATGGAGGGCGCGGGCCCGCTGGACGAGGGCGACGCGGTGCGCGCCACCCGCACCGGCGGCCAGCGGATCACCGCGCTGCGCCCGTCCGAGGTGCTGATCTGGGAGATGCACGCGCGGCTCGGCGCGGGCTGAACCTCGCCGACCGGACATCCTGCCCTGGGATCATTAACATCCCATCCCTACCGGTGCGATCCATTCGGCGAGCGCATGCCGCACCGCACCGGTCCGGCGCACGGCACCCGAACCGAGAGGACAGCCATGTCGCACTACCCGCCCCCGGGCCAGTACCCGCCGTCCGGGCAGTACCCCCCGCCGCCCGGACAGCCCGGCTACTGGCAGGAGTCGCCCAAGGGCAAGGGCCTCGCGATCACCGCCCTCGTCCTCGGCATCATCGCGCTGCTCAGCTGCTGGACCCTGGTCGGCGGCATCCTGTTCGGCGTCTTCGCCATCATCTTCGGGCTGATCGCCGGGATCAAGGCGCGGGCGGGCACCGCGGGTGGCGGCGGCATGGCCGTCGCGGGCGCGCTGCTCGGCCTGGCCGGCATCGTGATCAGCGTGGTGATCGGGCTGTTCTTCTGGAACATCTTCGAGGACGCCGGCTTCACCGACTTCGTCGACTGCGTCAGCAACGCGGGCAACGACCAGGCCGAGATCCAGCGGTGCGAGGACGAGTTCAACCAGAACGTCCAGGACCGGTTCAGCATCACCCTCACCCCCGGCCCCACCAACTGACCCGGCCACGGAAGGGCGGGTGCGTCGGCATACTGGATTCGTGACCTCCGATGAACTCACCCGTCCTTCCGGTATCGATCTCAGCTACCTCGACGAGGGCGTGCGAGCGCAGGACGACCTGTTCACGCACGTCAACGGCAAGTGGCTGGCCGACTACGAGATCCCGGCGGACCGCGCCGTCGACGGCGCCTTCCGCACCCTGTACGACCAGGCCGAGCGGGACGTCAAGGCGATCATCCTGGAGGCCGCGGATTCCGCCGCGCCCGTCGGCAGCGACGCCCGCCGGATCGGCGACCTCTACCGCAGCTTCATGGACGAGGCCGCGATCGCCGCGGCAGGCGCCCAGCCCATCGCCGACGAGCTCGCCGCGGTGGCCGCGGTCACCGATCGCTCCGCCTTCGCCGCCCTCCTCGGCCGGCTGCAGCGCACCGGGGTGCGCGGCGCGGTCGGCGTCTACGTCGACACCGACGACAAGGATTCCTCCCGCTACCTGGTGTACCTGACCCAGTCCGGGATCGGCCTCCCCGACGAGTCGTACTACCGCGCCGAGGAGTACGCGGGCATTCGCGAGGAGTACGTCGCGCACATCGGCCGGATCTTCGCGGTCGCCGCCGCCGACGAGCGGGTGCGCCCGCTGCTCCCCGCCGACCTGGAGGGCATCGGCGCCCGCATCCTGGAGCTGGAGCGCACCCTCGCCGCCGGCCACTGGGACGTGGTGCGCCGCCGCGACGCCAAGGCGAGCTACAACCCCACCACCCTGGCCGCGCTCACCGCCGAGCACCCCGGCTTCGACTGGGCCGCCTGGATCGGCGAACTCGCCGCCGGGCTGGACCGCCCCGGCTCCGAGATCTTCGCCGAGCTGGTGGTGCGCCAGCCCGATTACCTCGGCGTCTTCGCCGCCGCCTGGGCCGAGCGCCCGCTCGCGGACTGGCAGGCGTGGGCCGCCTGGCAGGTGCTGCGGGCCCGCGCCGCCTACCTCACCGACGAGCTGGTCGCCGAGAACTTCGCCTTCTACGGCCGCACCCTGACCGGCGCCACCGAGAACCGGGAGCGCTGGAAGCGCGGCGTCGCGCTGGTGCAGGAGTTGCTCGGCGAGGCGGTCGGCAAGCTCTACGTGGCCAGGCACTTCCCGCCGGAGGCGAAGGACCGGATGCTGGTGCTGGTCGGCAACCTGCAGGAGGCGTACCGGCGCAATATCGCCGAGCTGCCCTGGATGAGCCCGGAGACCAGGACCGCGGCGCTGGCCAAGCTGGAGAAGTTCACCCCCAAGATCGGCTACCCGGACAGCTGGCGGGACTACTCGGCCATCGTGATCGACCCGGCCGACCCGGTCGGCAACTACCGCCGCGGCTACGCCGCCGAGTTCGACCGCGATCTCGGCAAGCTGGGCGGCCCGGTGGATCGCGGTGAGTGGTTCATGACCCCGCAGACGGTGAACGCCTACTACAACCCCGGCATGAACGAGATCGTCTTCCCGGCCGCCATCCTGCAGCCGCCCTTCTTCGACATGCACGCCGACGACGCCGCCAACTACGGCGGCATCGGCGCGGTGATCGGCCACGAGATCGGGCACGGCTTCGACGACCAGGGCGCCGAGTACGACGGCGACGGCAATCTGGTCGATTGGTGGAGCGATGCCGACCGCGCCGAGTTCGGCACCCGCACGAAGGCGCTGATCGCCCAGTACGACGTGCTCTCCCCGCGGGCCCTGCCGGACGAGCACACGGTGAACGGCGAGTTCACCATCGGCGAGAACATCGGCGACCTCGGGGGGCTCTCGATCGCGCTGGCGGCTTACCGGATCTCGCTGGACGGCGCCGAGCCGCCGGTGCTCGACGGCCTCACCGGGCTGCAGCGAGTCTTCTACGGCTGGGCGCAGGTGTGGCGCACCAAGGCGCGGCCGGAGGAGGCGATCCGCAGGCTCGCGGTGGATCCGCACTCCCCGCCGGAGTTCCGCTGCAATGCCGTGGTCCGCAATATCGACAGCTTCCACGAGGCATTCGAGGTGCGGCCGGGCGACGGGCTCTACCTGGAGCCCGCGGAGCGCGTGCAGATCTGGTGAAACGACGAACGCCCCCGGTCGCGGAGACCGGGGGCGCTCGCCCGCAAGGGGAAGGACGGCTCAGGGGTTCCAATCGCCGAGGCCGTCGGTGCTGGAGAGGGTGCCGCCGTCGGTGTTCTCCACGACCACGGGATCGCCCTTGGTGGCGTTCTCGAAGAACCACCGAGCATCCTCGGTGCTGAGGTTCAGGCAGCCGTGGCTCACATTGGCCCGGCCCTGCTGCCCCACCGACCACGGCGCGGCGTGCACGAAGATGCCGCTGTTGGAGATCCGGGTCGCGTACTCGACCTCGAGCTTGTAGCCCTCGGGGTCGGTGATCGGCACGCCGTAGGTGGAGGAGTCCATGGTCATCTTCTGCTGCTTCTCGCCCACGTAGTAGATGCCGTTCGGCGTCTCGTGCTTGGGCTTGCCCATGGAGGTCGGCATCTCCCGGATCACCTCGCCGTTGCGGGTGACGGTGAGGGTGTGCGTGTTGTCGTCCGCGGTCGCGATCACGGCGTCGCCGATGCGGAAGGCGCTGGTGGTGTCGCCCGCCTTCACCGTGACGTCGGTATTGGCCGGCCAGTAGTCGTTCGGCCGCCAGCGCACCTGCTGGTCCGAGCGCCAGTAGAAGTGGCCGGGCGTCTCGGTGGACGCGGTGACCTTGATGGCCCGCTCGGCCGCGCCGCGATCGGCGATCGGCTCCTTGAACGTGATGATGATCGGCTGCGCCACGCCGACCGTCTCGCCGTCCGCGATATTGATCGACGGCGGCGCGAAGTTCGCCTGCGGCTCCGCGGGCGGGAGCACCTGGCCGTTGTTCGCCGAGCCGGTGTCGATCCCGGGAAGCAGCGGCTGGGCCTGTGCGGGCGCGACGATCAGGGCAGAGGCCGCCGCGATCGCCGCCGACAGCAGGATGCCCCGCCGGACCCGGCTCACGGTCCCGCTGCTCAGAGCGACATGCATAGGTTTCTCGTCCATTCCATCTCTGCACGCCCACCGGCGCGGCGCGCGTGCGCGTAACGCCTGCCGGCGGATGAGATTCCTCGGTGACGCGGAGCCCTACGACACGACCCCGCACTTGATGACGACCCGACCCTGGCGTCATTCCTACCGGGCCACCCCGGGTCGGGGCCAGTTCAGGGGACGGGTCATAGCGCCGTATCCGAACGGTGAGCCGGATCACCGCGTGCGGCGGCGCGGCGGCGGGCGCGAGAAAGGTGCCGCTCATAGCGGTCGCACGGGCGGCGGCGGGCGGTGGCCCGCCATCTGGAATCGCCCGCTACCCAAACTTTTCGGTGAGCTAAATCACTCGAAGACGGTCTGTCCGAACGGCGTGGCCACACAGCCGCGGCCGGTGGCCGCGTCCCAGGCGAGCGCGGCGGTGCCGAGGCAGACGACCTCGCCCGTCTCGGTGCGCACCTGCGCGCGCGAGCCGTCCAGCGCGACGGTGACCGCGAGCGAGCGGGCCGGTACCTCGGGGGTGATGGTGGTGCGCGCGACGGCGTCGCTGCCGTAGCCGAGCGCGATCGGGATGCCCGCGCTGCCCTCGCTCACCCCGACGCCGCCCGCGGCGCCGATGCCGAACGCCCTGGCGCCGGTCGCCGCGCTGGCGTAGCCGACGCCGTCCAGCCCGGCGGCGTGCGCCCGCCCGGAGGCATCGGAAATGGTCCGGCAGCCGGCTTGCCCCTCGATCAGCGTGACGTCGACGCCATTCGCCGAGGCGCAGCTCACCTGCGCGGCGGAGGCGGGGCCTGGCAGTAGAAGCGAGGTGCCGACCGCGGCGGCCGAGCAGACGATGGCGCTGATCAGCTTCATGTCGAGTCCCCTTTCGCCCCCGGTGTCCACCATACGCAGCCCCGATCCGTCTGCGTCCACTCGACGCGATACCTCGGGATGGTGTATTCATTGCTTGATATTTCCAGCATCGCTATGCCACTTCGGATTCATACGGGGGTACGAGTTCGGAGCGTTACAGGCTCGGGAGGACTGTTTCGTGTCTCGTCTCGTCGTTCGCCGTGTGCTCACGGCCACCTTCGGCGCGGTCGCCGCGCTGACCCTCATCGCGTGTAGCTCCACCGTCACCGGTACGGCGCAGCCCGAGATCGGCAACGGCACCGTCGACGCCGTCTCCACCACGAGCACCCCGAAGCCGTCCGGCAAGCCCTCCAGCGGCAAGCCGACCCCGTCGAATGCCAACAACGGCGGCGACGTCGATTTCGAGGCCGCGATCGGCGACTGCGTGACGCTCGGCGGCACCATCGACGACGCCACCATCGCCAAGGCGTCCTGCGGCAGCCGAGCCTCCAACTACAAGGTCATCGGCAAGGCGCCGACCAGCGGTGAGTGCATCAGCGACCGGGACAACTACTACGCCGAGACCATCAACAACGTGCAGACCGGCGCGCTCTGCCTGGACATCGACTGGGTGGTCGGCGGCTGCATGGACGTCGGCGGCGACGACCCCAAGCGGATCGACTGCACCGAATCCGCCATCGAGGGCATCCGGGTCACCAATATCGTGCAGGGCACCGACGACGTGAGCGCCTGCAGCAGCGGCTCCGGCTTCAAGTACTCGGACCGCCGCTTCGTGGTCTGCGTGCAGGATCTGTAGCGGTACGCGCGACGAAAAAGGAGCGGGTGGGCCGGTTCGGCCCACCCGCTCCTTTTCTGTCTGCCGGATCAGATGGGGCGGAACCCGGAGCCGATGCTGTTGCGGCCGTTCAGGTCGTCCATGATCGTCGTCATATTGGTGCCGACCTCGGGGCCGTAGCAGGCGAAGGCCAGGTAGGCGTTGACCATGCCGACCAGCTGGTTGCCGACCACCACCGGCGCGCCGGAATCGCCCTCGACCACGCACATCTGCGACCAGGTCTCGATATTGGTGGCGAAGACATCGCCCCAGGAGATGCCGCAGGTATTGCCGGTGGTGCGCCCCTCCTTGCACACGATCATCGGGAACGCGGCGGGGCCGCCGATGCCCGCGATGGTGACATTGCCGACCCGGTTCACCGGGGTGACGCGGCCCGGCTCGAACAGGATGACGGCGTAGTCGAGGCGCGGGTCGGAGTGCACGAAGCGGCCGACCGCCCCGGCACCGCGGTCCGCTTCGGCGTACACCTGTGCGCCGGGATCGCCGCAGTGGCCGGCGGTGATCCCCACCAGCCTGCCCGCGCCGTCGAAGCCAACGGTGGTGAGGGTGCACTCGAAGGCGTCGTCGATGACGATGCCGGAGCCGCCGCCGAGCACCGGCGCGCCGGGCTGCGCCTGCGCGGCGCCCGCGACGGGGCCGAGCAGCGCCGCTCCCAGCGCGACGGTGCAGGCGGCGCGTACCACCGTGGCGAGTGTGCTGAACATGTCCCTCCAGATCTGCCGAAAGCCCGCTCGATATCAATCGCTCCCGCACATCGTGTCAGTAATCGCGGCCGGGTGGGGCATCCGCGAGGCGATCTGTGATTTCGACAGACGCCACGCCGTGTTTCTTCCATCCGGTGATAGCACTGACGTATTACAGTGTGGAACCCGCCGGTCCCGCTCGTGAGCGAAGTGCGACCTCGGGCTGTGTCCTGCCTGATTCGAATTTCGATGAAAGCGATTCGAAAAATAACACCCGTGCACTCGGGAACCCCCGCTCACGGGGGTCTTCCACAAAGATGTTCTTATTGGTTGGATACCGGAAGTCGGAAAATGTCCGGGGTGTTGTCACGATTCATAGCCGGTTCCGTGCAGTGACCGGTATCTATGACGCCAATCACAGGGGTGTGCTGTGTTCGGGACTACCCCGTAGTAAGGTGCTCCGAGCGACGCAAGTCGTCGGGGCAGGTAACCGGCGTCGAGAAGGGGTGAGACAGTGCAGTCGACCGAGAGTCCGCCCACGGGGTCGCGGCTGAGTGGCGCGGTCGATTGGACGAAGGGGTACTGGGATGATCACCCCAAGCGATCCCTGGAGACCTTCGGCAGACAGATCCTCATGGGGATTGCCGCGGTGTCCGAGTTGTTCGTCGCCATATTTCGCCGGAGATTCCCGTTCGGGGAATTCGTGCGGCAATGCGCCTTCATGGCGAACGTCGCCGCCGCACCCACACTGCTGGTCGCCATTCCGATCGGCGTGATCGTCTCGATTCAGGTCGGTGCGGTGGCCGGGCAGGTCGGCGCCACGTCGTTCATCGGCGCGGCCAACGGCCTCGGCATCATCCAGCAGGGCGCCCCGCTGGTCACCTCGATCATGATCGCGGGCGCGGTCGGCTCGGCCATCTGCGCCGACCTCGGCTCGCGCACCATCCGCGAGGAGATCGACGCCATGAAGGTGATGGGCGTCGACCCGTTGCGCCGCCTGGTCGCCCCCCGGCTCGGCGCGGCCATGCTGGTCAGCCTGCTGCTCTGCGGCTTCGTGGTCTTCGTCGGCTTCCTGACCGGCTACATCTTCAATATCTTCGCGCAGGACGGCACGCCGGGCAGCTACGTCGGCACCTTCTCCTCGTTCGCGGTCACCCGCGACCTGCTCGTCGCCCTGGTCAAGTCGACGATCTTCGGCCTGCTCGCGGCGATCATCGCCTGCGACACCGGGCTCAACACCCGCGGCGGCCCCGGCGGCGTCGCCAACTCCGTGAACTCCGCGGTGGTCAGCTCGGCGATCATGCTCTTCGGCGTCAACCTGATCATCACGCAGATCTACAACGCAATCTTCCCCCCACAGGTGGTCTGAGCCGGTGTCGTCGACCTATGTGCCGCCGCTGCTGCGGCCGCTGAACCAACTGAAGCGCACCGCCAAGGCCCCGGTCGACCTGCTCGCCCGCCTCGGCCACCAGGTGTTCTTCTTCCTGCGCGCGCTCGGCTCGATCCCGCTCGCGCTGCGCCAATACCCCAAGGAGGTCTGGCGGCTGCTCTCCGACGTCACCTGGGGCAACGGCAACCTGGTGGTCGGCGGCGGCACCATCGGCGTCGTGCTGATCCTGAGCGCCTTCGGCGGCATGACCGTCGGCATCCAGGGCCACACCTCGCTGAACCTGCTCGGGCTGAGCCCGATCACCGGCGCCATCTCGGCTTTCGCCACCACCCGCGAGCTCGGTCCGCTGCTCGCCGCGCTGGCCTTCGCCGCGCAGGCGGGCTGCCGGTTCACCGCGCAGCTCGGCGCCATGCGGATCTCCGAGGAGATCGACGCGCTGGAGTCGGTGGCCATCCGGCCGCTGCCCTACCTGGTGAGCACCAGGATCTTCGCGGCCATCCTGGCCATCGTCCCGCTCTACTGCCTCGGCCTCGCCATGGCCTACGTCTCCTGCGCCTTCACCGTGCAGCTGATCGGCGGCACCGCGAGCGGCACCTACCAGCACTACTTCTACCAATTCCTGATCCCGACGGATGTGCTGTATTCGCTGCTCAAGGCGATCATCTTCGTCGCGATCACCACCTTCATCCAGTGCTACTACGGCTTCTTCGCCTCCGGCGGCCCCGAGGGCGTCGGCGTGGCGGCGGGCCGCGCGATCAAGATGTGCATCATCGTGGTCGTGTTCGCCGATCTGTTCATGACCTTGGCCATCTGGGGCGTCAACCCCGGCATCCGGATCTCGGGGTAGGGCGATGATCATCGATCCCAGCGGGCGTGGGCCCACCGTCCGGCAGATGCTGATCGCGGGCGTCTGTGGGCTCGCCGTCTTCGCGGTGCTCCTGGTCTTTCTCATGGCGCGCTACCAGGGCTACTTCGTCGCCAAGGTGAACGTGGTGGCCAACCTGACCACCACCGGTGACGGGCTGCCCGCCGAGGCCGACGTGAAGTTCCGCGGTGTGCTGGTCGGCACCGTCGCCGATGTCGAGGTCGCGGCCCGCGGCGAGCTGCAGAAGGTGCAGATCGAGCTGAACCCGGACTTCGCCGGCGGCATCCCGGCGAACGTCACCGCGCGCGTCGTCCCCTCCAACCTCTTCGCCGTCACCTCGGTGGAGCTGGTCTTCAACGGCCCCTCCGACGAGTACCTGACCGAGGGCGACCAGATCGAGGAGGACCGCAGCAAGGGCACCATCGCGCTGCAGGACACCCTGACCACCGTCCGCAATATCCTGAACGAGATCGACCCGATGCAGTTCGGCCGGGTGCTCGGCACGCTCTCGCAGGCGCTGGACGGCAGCGGCCGGATGCCGGGCTCCACCATCGAGCGGGTGGACCGCTGGCTGACCGCCGTCGACCAGTCCATCCCGAACCTCGGCGTCATGCTGAGCGATTTCTCCAGCTCCTTCCAGGCGCTGAACGAGTCGGCGCCGGAGCTGGTGAACGTGCTCGGCAGCTCGGTGCAGACCGCGACCACCATCTCCGACCGCAGGTCGCAGCTGGTCGCGCTGATCACCGGCGCGGGCGGCACCTTCGACACCGTCAACAATCTGTTCGCGCAGAACCCGGATGTCGGCAAGCAGGTCACCGCGGGGACGAGCAGCATGTTCGGCTCGCTCGCCTCCGACCCGGCCTCGATCACCCAGGCGATCGTCAACCTGAACCGCTCGATGCAGAAGCTGAACACCGTGTTCACGTGGGGTCCGCAGCAGCAGATGGTCTGGAACATGGGGCTCACCTTCACGCCCTACCGGCCGAATACCGTCGCGGACTGCCCGCGCTACGGCGACCTGGCCGGACCGAGCTGCTTCACCGCGCCCGCGGTCGCCGAGATCCCGCCCATGCCGGAGTCGGTCTCGCCGCGCAGGCTGGATTCCGCCGCGGGGCTGCCCCCGCTGGTGCAGCTGCCCGGAATGCCGGTGCTGCCCGGCATCACCACCTCGGCCGCCCCCGCGCCTGCCGCGGGCACCGCGCCGGTACCGTTCGCCGGAACCCCGCTGGAGGGCCTCTTCCCCATGCTGCCACCACAGCTCGGCGGGCCCGCCCCCGCTCCGGCGGCCCCCGCGGAACCCGCCGCACCCGCCGACCCGCCCGTGGACCCGCCCGCCGCACCGGCCGCGCCCATCGCCTACACCGGCGATGCCGCGATCACCAGGTACCTCGGCAGGCAACCCACCGCGGCGGAGTACCTGCTGCTCGGTTCGATCACGAAGGGGATGACGTTGACCACCAGCGGTGACAGCCGATGAGCATCCGCAAGCCGCTCATCGGGTTCAGCCTCTTCGCCATCGTCTCGATCCTGGTCACCGTGCTGGTCTGGAACACGCTGGCCCGGGTCGTCGAGGGCGAGACCAATACCTTCACCGCCACCTTCTCCGACGTGCTCGGGCTGAAGAAGGGCGACGATGTGCGGATGGCGGGCGTCCGGGTGGGCAAGGTCGAGAAGATCGACCTGGACACCAACAACGACGCCAGGGTCACCTTCGTGCTGCAGCGCGACCAGACCATCTTCGACGACACCAAGGCGCTGGTCAGGTACCAGAACCTGATCGGCCAGCGGTACATCGCGCTTGCCCCCGGCGATTCGCCGAACTCGCAGCCGCTGCGGAACAACGGCACCATCCCGCTGGAGCTGACCGAGCCGTCGTTCGACATCTCGGCGCTGCTCAACGGCTTCCAGCCGCTCTTCCAGGTGCTGCAGCCGGAGCAGGTGAACCGGCTCTCCGAAACCTTCATCCAGGCGCTGCAGGGCGACGGGGTCTCGCTGAGCGCCTTCATCACCCAGGCGGCCACGCTGGCCACCGACTTCCAGCGTCGCGACGCCATCCTGACCGACGTGATCACCAACCTCTCCGGCGTGATGTCGGGGCTGGCCAAGCGAGGTGACGAATTGGAGACGCTGGTGACCCAGACCAGGGCACTGATCGGCGGGCTGTACGACCAGGGCCAGAGCCTGCAGCAGTCCACCGTGCAGATCGCCGACGCCGCCGACGCGCTGGTCGGCATGGTCGGCAATATCCAGCCCAAGCTGGCGGCGGCGCAGAACTCCACCAGCGCGGCGCTGACCCTGCTGATCGCCAACGGCCCTGCCCTCGACCAAGCCGCGATCGACCTGCCAGGGGTGCTCGCCAACGCGGGCGGTTTCGTCTCCGAGGGCACCTACGCCAACGCCTACCTCTGCGGCCTCGACGTCTCGCTGTACGGGGTGCTCTTCCCGCGCGGGCTGTTCTCGCAGATCGGTGGCAACGGGCATTCGGCGGTGTGCAGGCCGTGATCGCGAAACTCCGCTCCCGCTTCGAGAGCAACCGCTACTTCTGGCTCGGCGTCCTCGGCGCCCTCGTCATCGTGCTCATGCTGATCATCTCCAGCTCGTTCCGGATGCTCGGCGTCGGCGAGCGCTCGCTCGAGATGGAGTTCGCGCAGGCCGCGGGGATCAGGGTCGGGGACAGGGTGAACGTCGCGGGTGTCGCGGTCGGCACCGTGACCGGCGCCGAGCTCGACGGCGGCCACGTGGTGATCACCGCCAATGTGAACCGCGATGTCGAGTTCGGCCCGGATGCGCGGGCCGCGATCAAGATGGCCACCCTGCTCGGCGCGCGCTACGTGGACGTCGAGCCCGGCGACGGCAGCGGGCTGCCGGACGACCGGATCCCGCTCTCCAACACCGCGGTCCCGTACAACCTGGCCGACGTGGTGCAGATCGGCACGCCCAAGTTCGAGGAGCTGGACACCGCGCAGCTCGCCGAATCACTGAACCTGGTGAACCAGCAGCTCGGCGACTCGCCGCAGCTGGTGGTGCAGGCGCTGGACAGCGTCGGCGCGCTGGCCAAGGTGATGGACTCGCGCAAGGCCGAGGTCGACCAGCTGCTCAAGGACATGGACCGGGTCACCCAGCTGCTCGCGGACAACCGCAACAGCGTGCTGCTGGTGATCACCCAGGGCGAGGCCATCGCCGCCCGGGTGATGGAGCGGCAGGGGCTGCTGCGCCAGCTGCTGGACAATGTCGCCACGCTCACCAGGCAGCTGCAGGAGATCGGCGCGCAGAACGACAACCAGCTCGGCCCGACCATCGAGCAGCTCAACGTGATGGCCGACGGCCTGCAGAAGAACAAGGACAACCTGGACCGGCTGCTCAGCATCATGCCGCCGTCGATCCGCTACCTCACCAACGCGTGGGGCAACGGCAACTACGCGGAGGTCGGGTTGCCCTGGCTGTTCCCGGACAACTGGCTCTGCTTCGCGCAGGCGATCGAGGGGTGCGAGGGATGAGGATTCCGTTCCGGGTGGACCGGCGAGTGGTCAGGGGCGCGATGCTCGGCGTCACCGCGCTGGCGCTGGCCAGTTGCTCACTGCTGCCCAGCTCGGTGAACAACGCCATCGGCAGCACCATCGAGATCACCGCCGATTTCGAGAACATCGCGGGCATGTACGAGGGCAATCCGATCCGGGTGCTCGGCATCGATGTGGGCAAGGTGGACAAGATCGTCCCGCGCGGCACCTTCGTCGAGGTGCACATGTCGCTGGAGTCGAGCGAGAAGTACCCGGCCGAGGCGATCGCCGCGGTTGTCTCGCCCTCCATCGTCACCGACCGGCACATCGAGCTGACCCCGCCGTACACCGGCGGCACCGAGCTGGCCGACGGCGACCACCTGCCGCTCTCCCGCACCAGGACCCCGGTCGAGCTGGACACGATGATCAAGACCATCGACCAGTTCGCCGCCGCGCTCAAGCCGCAGCCGGGGCAGGAGGGGCTCGGCCCGCTCTCCGGCCGGGTGCTCTACCCCATGCTGGACGGCCAAGGCGAGAAGCTGCGCGACACGCTGAACGCGCTCTCCGGGGCGCTGAAGGTGGGCGTGGACAACCGGGACGCCATCTCCACCATCATCATCAAGCTCAACGAGCTGACCACCATGCTGGCCCAGAACGACCAGTCGGTGCGCGACTTCAGCAACCAGGTCACCCAGATGACCGGGCTGCTCGCCGAGCAGGCCCCCGGGTTGCAGGCCACGCTGCAGCAACTGCAGGACTTCCTGGCCAATACCAGCGGCGTCCTCACCCAGTACCAGGACCAGCTGGAGGGCAGCCTGGTCGGGCTCACCAACGTCACGCAGCAGTTGCGCGACAACGCGGCGGGGCTGATCGAGGTGGTCGACGTCGCGCCCATGCTGCTGCAGAACATCGACATGACCATGAACCGCGAACAGGGCTTCATCCGGCTGCGCGGCCTGATCGGCACCGCACTCTCCGGCGAGGTGATCAGCGTCTTCTGCCAGCGCATCCAGCTGCGCGCGGACGGCTGCCGCACCGGGAACATGCAGGACTTCGGCCCGGACTACGGGCTCACCGCCGCACTGCTCGGACTGACGAAATGACGCGCCGCATGATCGGAGTGCGCCGGACGGTGGTCGCCATCACCGCCGCCGCGACGGTGGCGGTGCTCACCGGCTGCGGTATCTCGGTGGAGAACGTGCCGCTGCCGAAGCCGGGCGCCTCCGGCGACACCTACACCATCCGCGCGGTCTTCGAGAACGCGCTGAACCTGCCGGACCAGGCCAAGGTGAAGATCGGCGGCTCCGACGTCGGGGTGGTCTCCGACATCTCGACCAAGAACTTCCAGGCCTTCGTCGACATGCAGATCCGCTCGGATATCGAGCTGCCCGAGGGCACCACCGCCGAGCTGCGCCAGGCCACCCCGCTCGGCGATGTCTTCGTCGCGGTCTCCAAGCCGGTCGCGCCGCCGGGGACCCCGACCCTGAAGGACGGTGCCACGCTGCCGATCGAGGCCACCTCGGCCGGCGCCACCGTCGAGGAGCTGCTGGTCTCGGTCTCCATGCTCTTCAACGGCGGCGGCATCGCCAGCCTGACCCGGCTCGGCTCCGAGCTGGACTCCATCGTCGGCGGCCGCGGCGAGCAGCTGGCGCACCTGATCACCCAGATGACCGGCGTGGTCGGCAGCCTGAACGACAACAGCGCGCGGATCGACAGCGTGCTCGGCGAGTTCGGCGCGCTCTCCACCACGCTGGACTCGCGCCGGGCCGAGCTCGGCCAGGTGGCGGACACGCTGCCGCAGATGATCGGCGCCATCGCGGAGAACAACCGGGCCCTCGGCGACCTGCTGCAGCGCATCGCGGTGACCAGCGCCGCGCTCGGCGACTACGCCGATACCTCCGGCGCCGACCTGGCCTCGCTGCTGGACAACCTGCGCGACCTGATGGACGCGCTCGCCGCCACCGGCGACGATTTCGGCGCCGCCATGGAGCAGCTGCGCCTCATCGCGCCGAAGGTGGACGCCAGCTTCCGCGGCAATAGCCTCGCGGTCTTCGCCACCGTCTCCAACCTGGATATCGGGCTGCTCACCGACCCGCCGAACAGCAAGCTGCCGGACCAGGCCGACCTGAACGACTTCGTCGGCACCTTCATCCAGGTGCTGCAGGTGGTCCAGAGCCGGGTGAACGGAGCACCGCGATGAACCTGCTGCGGAACAAACTGGTGCTCTCCGGGATCGGGCTGGTGCTGGTGCTGATCGCAGGCGCCACCTACCTCGCGGTCGGCGTCATGCGGGTGAACCCGCTGCGCTCGGAGTACACCGTGACCGTCTACCTGGACCGCTCCGGCGGGCTGCAGCCGGGCAACGACGTCACGCTGCGCGGCTTCCGGATCGGCAAGGTCGACGACATCACGCTCACCGACCGCGGCCGGCTGATCGCGGCGAAGGCGACCATCGACGGCGAGTACCGGATCCCGGTGGACACCGACATCTCGGTGCAGGCGCTCTCCGGGGCGGGCGAGCAGTACATCGACTTCCGCCCGGCCACCGACTCCGGCCCGTACCTGGCCGACGGCGCCGAGATCCGCTTCGACCCGGAGAAGATCAAGACCCCGACCCCGGTGTGGCAGGTGCTCGACAACTCCAGCGCGCTCATCGCGCAGGTGGACCCGAAGAAGTTCGGCACCATCCTGCGCGAGCTCGACATCGCGCTGAGCAGCGGCCCCGACCAGCTGCGCGGCATGATCAACGGCCTCAGCCTGGCCGCCGCCGGGCTGGATTCGCTGCTGCCGCAGACCACCAACCTGATCGCCAACCTGCAGACCATCGCGGCCACCACCTCGAACGCGCAGCCCGACCTGGCCACGCTCACGGCGAACTCGGGCGAGCTCTTCACCCAGTTCAACAATGCCGATGCCGAGCTCAAGGCGCTGCTCGACCAGTCGCCGCAGTACTTCAGCGATCTCGGCGCGGTGCTCAGCGACACCACCGACCCGATCACCGGGCTGGCGACCAACTTCGTCGCGATCACCCGCGGCGCCCAGCTGCGCACCCCCGCGCTGAGCGCGCTCTTCCCCTCGCTGGCGCTCGGGCTGGACGCGCTCGGCGTGCCTGCGCACGACAACGAGTTTCACACCATCGTCGACATCTGGCCCCGGCCGACCTGCTACTACCAGTCGGACTACCTGAAGCCGGAGATCATCACCGATGACACCCTGCCGCGCTGGAACTACTGCGTGAACCCGCCGCCCGGCCAGCAGATCCGCGGCGCCGCCAACGCGCCGCGGCCGGATGTGCCGAACAACGGCGCCTACATCCCGCCGGGAGTCGATCCGAACGAGCGCACGCTCCCGCCCGTGCGCTGAGCGGGCATACTCGCGGCAGTACGACCGAATCGGCGCGCCAGCGCCGGGAAAGCGCAGGACTGTATCGATGAGCACCGACGACGCCGGCAAGACCACCGACGAGGCCGGGACCGGCGCGGATCCCGATGCCGCGGGCAAGGGTGACACGGGCAAGGGTGCCGTGGGCAAGGCCGCCGCGGGCACGGGTGCCGCGGCGAAAGCGGGCGGCTCGGGCGAGAGCCCGTCCAAGCTGCCGCTGATCGCCGCCTTCACCGCCGGCATCCTCGCGGTCGCGGCGGTGACCGCCGTCGTGGTGTTCTGGCGCCAGGCCGACCAGCGCGGCGCCGAGCTGGACGCCGTCACCGGGGCCAAGAGCGCCGCCTGCGAGTTCGGCCGCGCGGTCTCCGAGTACGACTACTCGAAGAATCTGGACCAGTACTTCCAGACCGTGAAGGACGGCGCCACCGGCGACTTCCTGAAGGAGTTCGCCGACGCGCAGCAGGCGCTCACCGACGCCATGACCCAGGCCCAGGTCAAGTCCTGGACCGACGACGTGCAGTGCGGCTGGCAGTCCGGCGACGACTCCAGCGCGCAGGTGCTGGTGACGCTCACCCAGTACCGCACCAACTTCACCCAGCCCACCCCGGACCGGCAGTACGTGGTGGTCATCGCCGACCTGACGAAGTCCGGCGACAGGTGGCTGGTCGGCAAGCTGGACTCGCCCATGCTCAGGGGCGCGGGCAGTGGCCTCCCCGGCGGCGCCGGCACCCCCGCTCCCGGCGGCGCGACGCCTGCCCCGGCGCCCGCTCCGACCCCGGGCGGCTGACCTCCGCCGCCGGGACCGGTCAGGGGCTCGCGGTGCCATCGCCGACCCCGGCGACCTCGAACATCGGGCGGGCCGGGAGGCGTTGATCCGCCGTTTCCCTCGGCCCGCCCGGGGAGGCGCTGATCCGCCATCGCCCTCGGCCCGCCGCCGTCCGGGCACGGACCTGCTCCGGTCCGGCTCGGACGCGGTCCGTTCGCTTCGGCTCAGAACAGGGTCAGCGACGGCGCCGGCCGCTCGGGCCGGACCACCGTGACCGGCTCCGCCGTGACCGCAGGAATCTCCGCGGTCACGGCATCCGCCACGGCCGCCGTGGCAGCCGCCTTCCGCGCCGCTTCCCCGGCCAGCGCGTCGGCCTGTTCGTTGTAGTAGTTCCCGACGTGCCCGCGCACCCAGCGGAAGCGCACCGGCCCCGGCCGCCCGGAGATGGCCCGGTCGATCTGCTTGACCAGCTCGGCGTTCTTCACCGCGCCCCCGGTCGAGGTGCGCCAGCCGTTCACCCGCCAGGCGGAGATCCACTCCGAGGCGCACTTGATGGCGTAGAGCGAATCGCTCTCCAGCAGCAGCGGCTCCGGACCCGGGTGCGCCACGATCGCCTCCAGGATGGCGCGCAGTTCGGCGAGCTGATTCGTGCCCGTCGGCGCGCCGCCGCTCGCCGAGCCACCGGTGTGGTTCACCCAGGCCCAGCCGACCGCGCCGCCCGGATTGCGGAGGCAGGATCCGTCGGTGCTCACGATGATCATGGCAGGCACCCTACGCAATCCGGCCGACAAGATCTGTTTTGTGAAATGCCTCGATCTCCCTTCGCAACTGGGCCTCGGTGCGGCGCAGCGCCGCCCGGACCGCGGATTCGACGGGCCGGGCCAGCAGCCTGGCGATCGGCCCGGCGGGGGTGGCGTAGTACGCCTCCGAGGTGAGCACCGACCGGCCGTAACCGAGCGGATCGAACCGCAGCGTGAGCGTGCCGGAGAGCCGGCCGCGCAGGCTGTAGCCGATGACGACATTGCGCCGGTAGTCGGTGATCTCGCACTCCAGCGTGGAGCGCCAGAGCCCGACCCTGGTATCCGCGCTGAACACGGCCCCGCGGCCGCGATCGAGCTCCCCGGCCGGTCGGAACCCGGCCACACCGAACATCCAGTCCGGGACGAAGCGATGGTTGTCGGCGTAGGTGAACGCCACCTCGACCGGAGCTCCCACGTCACTGGCATACCTGATGTGGCCCATAGGCCCTCCCTGATCCACGGCTGCGGTCAAAAGTACTACAGCACTCCTCTTTATTCGAGGAATTCGCCGCGGGAATCCTGGGATCACGAACTGGGCGGTCGGCTCTTTTTCTGCTGGTCAGCGCCCCGAGTCGGCGATCCCGGCCGGTGCGGCCGTAGATCGGCGAGCGGGAACTCAGGTGGTGACGCGGGCCGGGACCTCGGTGCCCGCCAGCCGCAGATCGTGGTCGCCGAGGGTCGGATCACTGAACGTCACAGTGACCGAACCGCCGGTACCGATCTCCGTCCGGAGCGTCGCCACCGCGCGCGGATCGACCAGGCCGCCGGTGAGCGCGGCGAAGGTGGCATTGGTGTCGACGGTCAGCGTGACGCCGCCGCTCGCCGACTCGCCCACGTGCGCGTCCAGGTAGGCGTCGCCGACCCGCACCGTGCGGTCGACGGCGGGCTCCGGCGCCACGGCCGCCTCCGGCCGCGGCGGCTGCGGCGGCTGCGCGGGCACGGCGGGCGGCACGCTCTCCGGGCGGGCCTGCACAGTTCCGGTGATCGCGGCGACCTCCCTGCGCTCGAAGAGCGCGGTGCTGACGTACGGCCGGTTCGGCCCGGCGGGGCGGTGCGGCTGCACCGCGGCGGGCACCGGATCGGCCGGGACCGCGGCGATGGGGCCCGGGGTCCGATCCGGCAGGTTGTTCACGACGTACGAGCCCGCGGCGGCGGTGAGCGCGATGCTCGCGGTGCCCGCGAGGACGATGGCGGTATTGCGGGCGATGCCGCGGCGCGGGGTCACGGTCAGGATCTCCGGACCCGGCCCGGGTTCGCCCGGCCTCTGGTTCTCGGTCACGATGCGGTCCTCTCCCTGCGTACCGAACTCCCCTTCGGTTCTGTGGTCGCGCCCGGCCCGCACCGTCGGAAGCCGGACGCGCGTCCAGGCTACGGAACCCGGACGGAGCGCGCATACCCGCCGGTGAGCAGGGTGATGGGGTCGGGCCCGGCGGTGGAAGCGCGGGGGCCATCGATCACACAGCATCACGACGGTGCGCTACCCCCATTGTCGACGCCGGACGGGGTAGCGGGTTTCGATCTTGCGCAGAACGGGTAAACCCACGTCAGTCGGCGAGCGTCGTGTTCGACCCGCCCCTCAGACTCCCGGCCAAAGGCGTCCGGCCGTCGATACGTACGGCGCACATCGACGTGACGCTCGCCGGCCCCGAAGCGATCCACAACGGTTGTGGGAATCCCCGTTGTGACTCAGCCGAACTGCCCCTTCGCCCGCCCGGCCCCGCTCGGCCCGGCGAAGGCCTGCGCGATCGTCAGCCACTCCGCCGCATCGGCCCCCTCCGCCTGAACCGCCAGGTCGTCCGGGTGCCTGCGCTGCGTCACCAGCAGGCAGAAGTCGAGCGCGGGGGCGGTGATCCGCTGCTCCGCCTCGGCCGGTCCCCAGGTCCAGAGCGTGCCGTCCGGCGCGGCCAGCTCGATCCGGAACGCGGCGGCAGGCGGGGTCCGGCCGTGCACCGTGTAGGCGAAGTCGCGGGTGCGGGCGCCGATATGCGCCACCGCGCGCAGCCGATGCGTCGGCGCCCTGGTCACTCCGAGCGCGTCCGCCACGTCCTGGCCGTGCGCCCAGGTCTCCATGAGCCGGGCGGTGATCATCGAACCCGGCCGCATGGGCGGGCCGAACCACGGCACCTTCGCGCCCTCCGGCACCGCGCGCAGCGCCGCGACCAGCGCGGCGCGGCCCGCGCGCCAGCGTTCCAGCAGCGCGGCGGGCGGGGCGGCCGCCGCCTCCTCGGCGCCTCGTCGACGAACGTGGCGGCGCGCGGGCCCACCGCGGTGAGCATGGCGGCGAAGCCCGCCGGGTCGGTGGCGGAGAGTACCGCGACATCGTCGGTCCAGGCCAGATGGCCGATCTGGTGCGCGATGGTCCAGCCGGGGGCCGGGGTCGGCAGCCGCCAGCCGTCCGGGCCGAGCGGCGCGACCAGGCGTTCCAGCTCGGCGGATTCGGCGGCGAAGTCGGCGAGCAGCGCGTCCAGGTCGGCCATGCGACCCAGCATCGCAGCGGCCGTCGAAAAAGACAAGCGCGCGTGCTTGTTTATCTCACCAGCCGAACAGCACCAGGTGGATCGCGCCGACGCCGAGCCCGAGTGCCGCGCCGTGCAGGTAGAGCAGCCAGGCGTCCTGCTCCACCGAGGCGTAGAACATCTCCATGAACTCGCCCGGGCTCATCAGCACCAGCTTGCGCGCGGCGTACTCGTCGATCTTCTTCGCCTGCTCGTGGGCGAACTCCGCGTCCTCTACCAGCGTCGGCGCCAGCCCCACCGCCGCGCCCGCCGCGGTGACCTTGAGGTTGTCGAACTGCCTGCGCCCGAACGCCGCGCGCACCACCGAGGTGGTGCGGCCGAGCTGCCGGTTGATCTCCTCGGCGATCAGCCGCTCCAGCAGCTGCCTGGTCTTGTCGCCGTTCGGGCCGTCCAACAGCTCCGCGGAGAGATTCGGCAGGGTGAGCACCTGGTAGGCCAGGATGTGCGCGAGGTCGACGGCGGCCTGCGGCTGCCGTTTGGCCAGCAGCGCCTGCCGCCACAGGTACTTGTAGCGCGGCTGCGGCTCGCCCGGTTCGAAGACCATCTTCACCGCGATCATGTTCACCACCACGCCGATCACCGCCGAGGCGAGCAGCACCACCGCCCAGGCCGGGATCGCGCTGATCACCGGCAGCGTGCGGTGCAGGTGCAGGTAGAGCGCGAGCAGCAGCCCGAAGGGCGCGCCGAGCAGCCCGATCTTCACCATGAAGCGCAGCTCCGGCGCGGCGATGGTGGTGGTCAGGTCCTTGAGGATGGTCGGGTTCTGGCGCAGGTAGCGGATGACGAAGCTCTTGATGTCGATGAGCTGGTCGACATTGTCGCCGAGCGATTCGAAGGCGCGCCTGCACAGCGCGGGCAGCTCCCGGTCCACCCGCTGGTAGAGCAGCTGCCGGACGGCGCGCGGGAGGCTGCGCCAGAGCTCCGGGTTCTCCCGCTCCATCAGCTCGTCGACCAGCGGCTCGACCTGCTCGCGGGCCAGCACCGCGATGTAGTCGGCGATACCGTCCAGGTCCAGCTCGCGGATGAAGTCCCTGGGGCTGCCGATCCGCAGGATCGCCATGTCCACGCAGATGCTGGCCATCTTCTCCGCGCGGGCCGGGATGAAGCCCTGGAAGCCGAGCTGCTTGCCGTCGCCGGAGAAGGTCGGCAGCACCTGCACCCGGCGCGGGAAGTACGGGTAGAGCACCGAGAGCCCGGGAATCCGCACCCCGCGGAACTGCAGCGGCCAGAACAGCATGAGCACGCCGGTCCAGTTCGTCAGCCACCCGGCCAGCCCGGCGAAGATCGGGAAGGTGATCAGCTCGACCACGAACTTCGACTGCCCGGTGAGTTCTTCCCAGTCGATGAAGAGCCCGGAGGCGAGAGCAGTCACGGCGCGCGGTCCCCCTCGGTCCTGCCGGGTGGTGAGATGTCAGGGTCCCAACATTCTCATTGCGCTCGAACCGGTGTCAACGCGCCACGACAGCGCAGCAGAAGGAGGATCCCCGTGCCGATTCAGACCGTCGATATCGCCACCCCGGATGGCACCGCGGACGCGCTGTTCGTCCATCCGGGCAGCGGCGAGCACCCCGGTGTGCTGCTCTTCCCCGATGCCTTCGGCCCGCGCCCGGCGCTCGCCGAGATCGCCGAGGCCGTCTCCGCCCGCGGCTACGCCGTGCTGGTGCCGAACCTCTTCTACCGGGCCGGGCGGGCGCCGGTGGTCGAGCTGCCCACGGTCGTCGATCCCGGCAACCGGCACCAGATCTTCGACCGCATCCGCCCGCTCATGCAGCAGCTCACCCCCGAGCTCGCGCTCCGCGACGCGGGCGCCTACCTGGACTGGCTGGCCGCCGCGCCCGAGGTGACGGCGGGCCCGGTCGGGCTCACCGGCTACTGCGTGGGCGCCGCACTGATGCTGCGCACCGCCGCCGCCTACCCGGAGCGGGTCGCCGCAGGCGCCGGGTTCCACGGCGGCAACCTGGCGAGCGACGCCGCCGACAGCCCGCACCTGGGCGTAGAGCGGATCACCGCCGAGCTGTACTTCGGCCACGCCGACAACGACGCCTCGCTACCGCCGGAGCAGATCGACCGGCTGAACACGGCGCTGGACTCGGCCCGGGTTCGGTACCGGGCCGAGGTCTACACCGGCGCCGCGCACGGCTTCACCCAGCGCGACCTGGCCAGTTACGACGCCGAGGCGGACGCGCGGCACCTGCGCGAACTCGGCGCGCTGCTCGAGCGCGCGCTGAGCTGAGTTCGGCTCACGGCGAATTCAACTACTGACCACACCCGGTTCTGTCGGGAGTCTGGAGCAAACGCCCCGCACACTCCCGACAGAGCCAGGATCTCCCCGTGTCCCGTGAACTGCACCTCGCCGGCTTCCTCATCGCCTCCCACGTCACCCACTCGCACGCCGCCTGGCGCCACCCCGCCTCCGAGACCGATTACCTCGGCCCCGACTACTACCGCCGGGTGGCGCGGACGCTGGAGCGCGGCAAGTTCGACTTCCTCTTCTGGGCCGACCTGCTGGCCACCCCCGTGCGCTACGGCAATGACATCCGGGTGCCGCTGAGCAGCGGCACCCAGGCCTCGGCCACCATCGACCCGGCGCTGGTCGCGGCCAGCCTGGTGCACGCCACCGAGAAGCTGGGGCTGGCGATCACCAAGTCCACCACCTACTTCCACCCCTACGAGGTGGCCCGGATCTTCGGCACCCTCGACCACCTCTCCCGCGGCCGCGCCGGGTGGAACGTGGTGACCTCGCTGAACCAGGCCGAGGCGCAGAACTTCGGCATCGACGACCACCTCGGCCACGACGAGCGCTACGAGCGCGCGCACGAGTTCCTCGAGGTCGCCTACAAGCTCTGGGACAGCTGGGAGCGCGACGCCCTGGTCCAGGACAAGACCTCCGGCCGCTTCGCCGACCCGGACAAGGTGCGCACCGTCGACCACGACGGCACCTGGTTCCGTAGCCGCGGCCCGCTCACCGTGCCGCACTCGCCGCAGAGCCGCCCGGTGATCATCCAGGCGGGCTCCTCCCCGATCGGCAAGGATTTCGCCGCCCGCTGGGCCGAGGCGATCTTCGAGATCGACCCGACGAAGGAGGGCCGCAGGGCGTACTACGACGACGTGAAGTCGCGGGCCTCGAACTTCGGCCGCAACCCCGACGAACTGCTGATCTTTCCGTCCTTCGTGCCGTTCGTCGGCGAGACCGAGTCCATCGCGCGGGAGAAGCAGGCGTACCACAACGAGCTCGCCGACCCGATCTCCGGCCTGATCACGCTCTCGGTCCACACCGACCACGACTTCTCGCAGTACGACCTGGACGCCCCCATCGAGGACGTGGTCGTCCCCGGTACCCAGGGCCTCTTCGACGTGGCCCGCCGCCTCAGCGTCCGCGACGACCTCACCCTGCGCGATATCGGCAAGCTCTACGCCCAGGGCGTCCTGCTCCCCCAGTTCGTCGGCACCGCCGAGCAGATCGCCGACCAGATCGAGGAGGGGTTCCGCGGCGGCGAGGCCGACGGCTACATCCTCTCCGCCGCCCAGGCGCCAGGCACCTTCCACGACTTCGTCGACTACGTCGTCCCCGAGCTCCAGCGCCGCGGGCTCTTCCGCACCGACTACACCGGCAGCACCCTGCGCGACCATCTCGGGCTGAGTGCCGCGAGCCTGAAGCCGGTGGCGCGGAAGCAGGGCGTCGGGGTCTGACCGCCGCTCCGGTCGGAGCGGATAGCTCCCTGGCGGTCGCGTTCTCCGGTTCACCCTCGGCGAACATCGGATCGGTCTGGAACAAAGGTCCGGCCCCCTGGGTTGAGTGGGCATAGCTCAACTTTCAGAAGGGTCGATATCGTGACTACACCTCGGAACCTGCCGGTGCTGTTCCTGACCGATCCGATCGTGCTGCCGGGCATGGTCGTGCCCATCGAATTGGACGAATCGGCGCAGGCGGCGATCGATGCCGCGCGCGCCGCGAAGGAAGGCCAGGTGCTGGTGGCGCCGCGGCTGGACGAGGGGTACGCGACGTACGGCGTCGTCGCCACCGTCGAACAGGTCGGCAGGCTGCGCGGGGGCGCGCCGGCCGCGGTGCTGAAGGCCGAGCGCCGCGCCCGGATCGGGCACGGGGTGACCGGGCCCGGCGCCGCGCTCTGGGTGGAGGCCGAGCCGGTCGACATCCCGCCCGCCGACGGCCGCACCAGGGAACTGGCCGAGGAGTACAAGAAGCTCGTGGTCTCGGTGCTGCGGCGGCGCGAGGCCTGGCAGATCATCGACGCGGTGAACCAGCTGGCCGAGCCCTCCGAGATCGCCGACACCGCCGGCTACGCCTCCTACCTGACCGGCGAGCAGAAGCGCGAGCTGCTGGAGACCCCGGACACCGTGGCCCGGCTGACCAGGCTCATCGAGTGGACCCGCGCGCACATCGCCGAGGCCGAGGTCACCGAGAAGATCGGTGACGAGGTCAGGGAGAACATGGAGAAGACGCAGCGGGAGTTCCTGCTGCGCCAGCAGCTCAACGCCATCCGCAAGGAGCTGGGCGAGGACGAGCCCGACGGCGCGGACGACTACCGCACCCGGGTCGAGCGCGCCGAGCTTCCCGACGAGGTGCGCGAGGCCGCGCTGCGCGAGGTCGGCAGGCTGGAGCGGGCAGGTGACCAGAGTCCGGAGTCGGGCTGGATCCGCACCTGGCTGGATACCGTGCTCGACCTGCCGTGGACCGAGCGCACCACGGACAACACCGACGTCACCGCGGCTCGCGCGGTGCTCGACGCCGACCACCACGGCCTGGACGAGGTCAAGGACCGGATGGTCGAGTACCTGGCGGTGCGCGCCAGGCGCGCCGCGCGCGGGCTGGAGGTGGTCGGCGGCCGCGGCTCCGGCGCGGTGCTGGTGCTGGTCGGCCCGCCCGGCGTCGGCAAGACCTCGCTGGGCGAGTCGGTGGCGCGGGCGCTCGGCCGCAGGTTCGTCCGGGTCGCGCTGGGCGGCGTCCGGGACGAGGCGGAGATCCGCGGGCACCGGCGCACCTACGTGGGCGCGCTGCCCGGCCGGATCGTGCGCGCCATGAAGGAGGCCGGGTCGATGAACCCGGTGGTGCTGCTCGACGAGATCGACAAGGTCGGCTCGGACTACCGGGGCGACCCGGCGGCCGCGCTGCTCGAGGTGCTCGACCCCGCGCAGAACCACACCTTCCGCGACCACTACCTGGACCTGGACCTCGACCTCTCGGACGTGCTCTTCGTCGCGACGGCCAACGTCATGGAGACCATCCCCGGCCCGCTGCTCGACCGCATGGAGCTGATCACGGTCGACGGCTACACCGAGGACGACAAGGTCGCCATCGCGCGCGACTTCCTGGTCCCCCGGCAGCTGGAGCGCAATGCGCTGACCGCCGACGAGGTGACCGTCACCGAGCCGGCGCTGCGCGAGATGGCGGCGAACTACACCCGCGAGGCCGGCGTCCGCCAGCTGGAGCGGCTGATCGCGAAGGGGCTGCGCAAGGCGGCCACCAAGCTCTCGGCCGACGGCTCCGGGCCGCTGACCATCGGCCTCGACGAACTGAAGGAGTACCTGGGCAGGCCGCGCTTCACCCCGGACTCCATGGAGCGCACCTCGGTGCCCGGCGTCGCGACCGGGCTCGCGGTAACCGGCGCGGGCGGCGACGTGCTCTACATCGAGGCCAACGCGGCCGATGGCGAGCGCTCGCTCACCCTCACCGGGCAGCTCGGCGACGTCATGAAGGAATCGGCGCAGATCGCGCTCACCTACGTGCGCTCGCACCTGGCCGAGATCGGGCTCGAGCCCGCGGTGCTCGACCGCGATATCCACATCCACTTCCCGGCGGGCGCGGTGCCGAAGGACGGCCCGTCGGCCGGCGTCACCATGGTGACGGCGCTGGTCTCGCTCGCGCTCGGCCGGAATGTGCGCGGTGACGTCGGGATGACCGGCGAGGTGACGCTGAATGGGCGGGTGCTGCCGATCGGCGGCGTGAAGCAGAAGTTGCTCGCCGCGCAGCGGGCCGGGCTGAAGACGGTCTTCATCCCGGCGCGCAACGAGCCGGACCTGGACGAGGTGCCCGCCGACGTGCTCGAGGCGCTGGATGTGCGCCCGGTCGCGGATGTGGCGGAGATCCTCGGCTACGCCATCGAGCCGGTCGCCGAACCGGCGCTGGACGGCCGGGCCTACGCCGCCACCGCCTGACGCCGGAAAGGCCGGGCCACCCCCCGTGGCCCGGCCTTTCGGTACCCGCCGGTCAGCACAGTGGTGCCGATGAGGTGCGCGAACGGCCGGCGGTCCAGCCTCTCGCGGGCGGAGGTGGCCGGGTGGTAAGACGAAGCGGTGGCCCGATGGCTGTTGCACGTCGACCTCGATCAGTTCCAGGCGGCGGTGGAGTTCCGCCGCCACCCGGAGCTGCGCGGCCTGCCGGTGATCGTCGGCGGCAACGGCGATCCGGAGGAGCCGCGCAAGGTGGTCACCTGCGCCTCGTACCCGGCGCGGGCCTTCGGCGTGCGGGCCGGGATGGCGCTGCGCAGCGCCAAGCGCAAGTGCCCCGACGGCGTCTTCCTCGCGCTCGACCCCGCCGCCTACGACGAGGCATCCGACGAGGTCATGGCGGTGCTGCGCGGCTTCCCCGGCCGGGTCGAGGTCTGGGGCTGGGACGAGGCCTTCCTGGCCGCCGACACCGACGACCCGGAGGCGCTCGCCGCCGCCATCCGCGCCGCCGTCGCGGAACTCGAGCTGAGCTGCTCGATCGGGATCGGCGACAACAAGCTCACCGCCAAGCTCGCCACCGGCTTCGCCAAGTCGATCGGCAAGGCGTCGGCGGCCAACCCCGGCGCCGAGCCCGAGCACCGGGCCGGGGCCGCGACCGGCACCTTCCGGCTCACCGCGGCGAACTGGGTCGAGGTCATGGGACAGCGGCCGACCGACGCGCTGTGGGGCGTCGGCCGCCGGATCGCGGCCCGCATGGCCGCGCTCGGCATCCACACGGTGGCCGATCTCATGGCCGCCGACCGGCAGCGGCTGGCCGCCGAGTTCGGCCCGAATACCGGCCCCTACCTGTGGGTGCTCGGCAATGGCAGGGGCGACACCGAGGTGAGCACCGAGCCGAGGGCCGCGGTGGGGCGCAGCCGCTCCGAGACCTTCCGCACCGACCTGACCGACCGCGCGGAGATCCGCTCCCAGGTCGCGCGGCTCGCCACCGGGCTGGCCGAGGAGCTGGCGGCGGCGGGGCGGGTGAGCACCAGGGTCTCGGTCACCGTGCGGACCAGCACCTTCTTCACCCGCAGCAAGCAGCGCAAACTCGCGGAGCCGAGCGCCGATATCGCGCTCATCGCGGAGACCGCGGTCGCGGTGCTGGACCGGTTCGAGCTGGACCGCCCGGTCCGGCTGCTCGGCGTGCGCCTGGAACTCGTTCCCGAGTGAGCCCCTCGTATGCTTCCGCCATGACCTTCTCGGCGATGGTGGCCAGCGCTTCGGACGGTGCGATCGTCCTCTCTCGCGAGGAGGTCGGCGACGACTTCCTCGGGGCGGGCGAGGTGACGATCGAGGTGCACTACTCGAGCGCCAATTACAAGGACGCCCTTGCCATCACGCCGCGCGGCGGGGTGGTGCGGCAGTACCCGATCGTGCCCGGCATCGACCTGGCGGGCGAGGTCGTCGCCTCCGACGACGAGGCCTTCGCCCCCGGCGACCAGGTGCTCGCGCACGGCTACGAGCTCGGTGTCTCGCGCAACGGCGGCTTCGCCGAGCTGGCTCGGGTGCCCGCCGACTGGGTGGTGAAGCTGGACGGGCTGAGCACCCGGGACGCCGCCGCCATCGGCACCGCCGGATTCACCGCCGCGCTCAGCGTGCGCGCCCTGCTCGAGCACGGCCTCACCCCCGACGACGGCGCTGTGCTGGTGACCGGCGCGACCGGCGGGGTCGGCGGCATCGCCATCGATATCCTCTCCGGGCTCGGCTTCGAGGTCGTCGCCTCCACCGGCAAGACCGATGCCGACGACCTGCTCGCCGAGCTCGGCGCCAACGCGGTGATCGGCAGGCTGCCCGAGGATCCGGAGGCCGAGCGGCGGCCGCTCACCTCGGCCCGCTGGGCCGGTGCGGTGGACAGCGTCGGCGGCGCCTCGCTGGCCTACATTCTGAGCGCCATCGGGTACGGCGGCGCGGTCGCGGCCAGCGGGGTCACCGGCGGGCCCGGGGTGCCGACCACCGTCATGCCCTTCATCCTGCGCGCCGTCTCGCTGCTCGGCATCGACTCGGTGAACCTGCCCATCGAGCACCGCAGGGAGCTGTGGGCCCAGCTCGGGGGCGACCTCCGCCCCCGGCACCTCACCGCCCTCACCACCGTCGCCCCCATCACCGACGCCGAACAAGTGCTCCGCTCGATCCAAGACGGATCCCACCGCGGCCGCACAATATTCGCGGTCGCAGGCGAGTTCTGAGCCGACCGCGCCACCCCCGGGGTGAGTCTTACGAACCCCCGTTCGCGACTTCACAGGGCCGCGAACACGCCCGCCGGAGGCGGGCCAGAAGACCCAGCGAATTGGGTGTGGTAGAGCTCGGCGTAGCGGCCACCGGCGGCCAGCAGCTGCTGGTGGGTTCCGCGTTCGACGACCCGCCCGTGCTCGAGCACCACGATCTCGTCGGCGGCGCGAATGGTGGAGAGCCGGTGCGCGATCACGATGGCGGTGCGCCCCTCCAGCGCCTCGGTCAGCGCCTCCTGGACGGCCGCCTCCGAGGTGGAGTCCAGCGAGGCGGTGGCCTCGTCGAGCACCACCACCCGCGGCTGCTTGAGCAGCAGCCTGGCGATGGTGAGCCGCTGCCGCTCACCGCCGGAGAGCCGGTACCCGCGCTCGCCGACCACCGTGTCCAGCCGATCCGGCAGTGATTCCACCAGGTCGCGCAGCCGGGCGCGGGTGAGCGCGTCCCACAGCTCGGCCTCGCTCGCCGCAGGCCGGGCCAGCAGCAGGTTGGCCCGGATGGTCTCGTGGAAGAGGTGCCCGTCCTGGGTCACCAGCCCGACCGTCTCCCGGATCGAGGCGGTGCTCAGCTCCCTGATGTCCACCCCGTTCAGCCGGACGGCGCCGGAATCCACGTCGTAGAGCCGCGATACCAGCTGCGCGATCGTCGACTTGCCCGCCCCGGACGAGCCGACCAGCGCCACCATCCGCCCCGGCTCGGCGCGCAGCGACACCTCGTGCAGCACCGGGACGCCGCCCCTGGTGTCCAGCGTCGCCACCTCCTCCAGCGAGGCCAGCGACACCTTGTCCGCCGACGGGTACCCGAACCCGACCCCGTCCAGCTCCACCGCGACCGGCCCAGGGGGCACCGGCACCGCGCCCGGCGCGTCCTCGATGAGCGGCGTCATGTCCAGCACCTCGAAGACCCGCTCGAAGCTCACCAGCGCGGACATGATCTCCATCCGCGCGCTGGCCAGCGCGGTGAGCGGCGAGTAGAGCCGGGTCAGCAGCAGCGAGAGCGCCACCACCGCGCCCGCGTCCAGCTGCCCGCGCAGCGCGTACCAGCCGCCCAGGCCGTAGACCAGCGCCACCGCCAGCGCCGAGACCAGGGTGAGCGCGGTGACGAAGACGGTCTGCAGCATGGCCGTGCGCACCCCGATATCGCGCACCCGCCGAGCCCGCGCCGCGAACTCGACCGACTCCTGCTCCGGCCGCCCGAACAGCTTGACCAGCGTCGCCCCCGGCGCCGAGAAGCGCTCGGTCATCTGCGTGCTCATGGCGGCGTTCAGGTCGGCGGCCTCGCGCTGGATACCGGCGAGCCTGGTGCCCATGCGCCGCGCGGGCAGCACGAAGACCGGAAGCAGCACCAGCGCGAGCAGGGTGATCTGCCAGGAGATCCCGATCATCACCACCAGCGTCAGCGCGAGCGTCACCAGGTTGGTGACCACGCCGGAGAGGGTGTCGCTGAAGGCCCGCTGGGCGCCGATCACATCGTTGTTCAAGCGGCTGACCAGCGCGCCGGTCCGGGTCCGGGTGAAGAAGGCGACCGGCATCTTCTGCACGTGGTCGAAGACGGCGGTGCGCAGGTCGAGGATCAACCCCTCGCCGATCCCGGCCGACAGCCGCCGCACCACCAGCCCGAGCCCGGCATCGACCACCGCGAGCACGCCGATCACCAGCGCCAGCGTGACCACCACCCGCGCCGCGGCCCCGCCGACGATGTCGTTCACCACCCGCCCGGCGAGCACCGGCGTCGCCACCGAGATCAGCGCCGAGAGCACGCTGAACCCGAGGAACAGCGCGATGGTGCGCCGGTGCGGCGTGGCGAACCGCAGAATCCGCGCCGCCGTCGCCCGCCGGAACGGCCGCCGCTCGTCCGGCGCGTTCATCTGCCGGTACATCTGACTCCACGCCACGGATTCGATGCTCATCCGATCGCTCCTCTCCCGCTCCGGGACATTCCACCCCGGGCCACCGACACTAAGACCTCAACAAAGGTTGAGAGCAAGGGATCTCCGGCCGGGCCTACCCTGGTGCAGGTGAAAGGACGGCCGGAGGAGCCCGAACTCATCGCTCGGGCGCTCGGCGCGCGGCTGCGCGGCGAGGTGGACGGGTCGGCGCGGCGGCGGGCCGAGTACTCCTCGGACGCCTCCAACTACCGGGTGCCGCCAACGGCCGTCGTCTTCCCGCGGGACGACGCGGACGTGGCCGCCGCGCTCGCCTTCGCCGGCGAGCACGGGCTGCCGCTGACCGCGCGCGGCGCGGGTACCTCGGTGGCCGGGAACGCCGTCGGCACCGGCCTGGTCCTGGATTTCAGCAGGCACATGCACGCCATCGGAGCGATCGACCCGGACGGCCGCCGGGTCTCGGTGCAGCCGGGCGTGGTGCTGGCGCGGCTGCAGCGCGCGGCCGCCGCGCACGGCCTGCGCTTCGGCCCCGACCCCTCCACCCAGAGCCGCTGCACGCTCGGCGGCATGATCGGCAACAATGCCTGCGGGCCGCGCGCGGTCGCCTGGGGCCGCACCGCCGACAATGTGCGCACGCTGCGGATTCTGGACGGCACCGGCACGGAGCGGCTGCTCGGCACCGACCTCGCGGCGCTTCCCGGGCTCCCGGAGTTCACCCGCGCGCAGCTGGCGCTGCTCCGCACCGACCTGGGCCGCTTCGACCGCCAGGCATCGGGCTACGGGCTGGAACACCTGCTCCCCGAGCGGGGTTCGGCGGTGGCGCGCGCCTTCGTCGGCAGCGAGGGCACCTGCGGGGTGCTGCTCGACGCCACCGTCGACCTGGTTCCGCTGCCCGGCGCGACCGTGCTCAGCGTGCTCGGCTACCCCGACATGGCCGCCGCCGCCGACGATGTGGCCGCGGTGCTCGCCGTCCGGCCGACCGCGGTCGAGGGCATCGACGCCAGGCTGGTCGACGCGGTGCGCGCCGAGCGCGGCACCGTGCCGGAGCTGCCCCGCGGCGCCGCCTGGCTCTTCGTCGAGACCAGCGGCGAGACCGCCGATTCCGCCCGCGACGCCGCGGGCGAGCTCTGCCGCACCGCGGGCGCACTCGACAGCGTGATCGTCACCGACCGCGCCGCCACCGCCGCGCTCTGGCAGATCCGCGCCGACGGCGCCGGGCTCGCCGGCCGCTCCCCCGACGGCAAGCCCGCGTGGCCGGGCTGGGAGGACGCCGCCGTTCCGCCCGAGCGGCTCGGCGCCTACCTGCGCGAATTCGGCGCGCTCACCGCCGAGCACGGGGTGGACGGGCTGCTCTACGGGCACATCGGGGACGGCTGCATCCACGTCCGGCTGGACCTGCCGATCGCCGAGGCGCCGCGCCGGTTCCGCGCCTTCCTGCTCGATGCCGCCGATCTGGTGGTGCGGCACGGCGGTTCGCTCTCCGGCGAGCACGGCGACGGGCGGGCCCGCTCGGAGCTGCTCGCGCGCATGTACTCCCCCGCCGTACTCGGGGCGTTCGGCGGCTTCAAGGCGCTCTTCGACCCGCTCGACCTGCTCAATCCCGGGGTGCTGGTCGCGCCCCGGCCGATCGACGCCGACCTGCGGGTGGCCGGGCTCGCCCCGGTGCCCGCGCGCGGGGTCGCGCTGCCCGGCGACGGCGGCGACCTGGCCACGGCCGTGCACCGCTGCGTCGGGGTCGGTTCGTGCCGCGCGGATTCCGGCGGCTTCATGTGCCCCTCGTTCCGCGCCACCGCGGACGAGAAGGACAGCACCCGCGGCCGGGCCAGGGTGCTGCAGGAGGTGGTGCGCGGCACGCTCCCCCTCGCCGGTCCCGAGGTGCGGGATTCGCTCGACCTGTGCCTGGCCTGCCGCGCCTGCGCGACCGACTGCCCGGCCGGGGTGGATATGGCGACCTACAAGTCCGAGGTCCTGTACCGCCGCTACCGGGGGAGACCGCGCCCGATCGACCACTACACGCTGGGTGGGCTACCGCGCTGGCTGGCACTCGCCCGCCGCGTTCCACGGCTGGCGAACGCGCTGGCGGGAGTGGGCCCGCTGCGCCGGATCGGCCTGCGCGCGGCCGGGATCGACCCGCGCCGTCAGATCCCCCGGCTGGCCGAGCGCCGGGTCGACCGGTCGCGAGTGACCGGCGGCGCAGGCCCCGAGGTCCTGCTCTGGATCGACACCTTCACCGATGCCTTCGATCCGGCCATCGCCACCGCCGCCACCGAACTCCTGGAATCGCTCGGCTACCGCGTCCGGCTGCCCGCACGCCGGGTCTGCTGCGGCCTGACCTGGATCACCACCGGCAGGCTCGACACCGCCCGCGCCCGAATGCGCTCCACCCTCGACGAATTGGACGACCACATCCGGGCGGGCGGCCAGGTGGTCGGCCTCGAACCCTCCTGCACCGCCGCACTCCGCGCCGACCTGCCGGAACTCCTCCCGGCGGATCCGCGCGCAGCGCCGACGGCGGCCGCGGTCCGCACCCTCGCCGAATTTCTCCTGGCACAGCCGGATTGGACTCCGCCGCGCCGCGACGGCCGGACCGTCGTGGTGCAGCCGCACTGCCACCAGTACGCCACCGCGGGGTTCTCGGCAGATCGCCAAATATTAGCTGCGATGGGCGTGCGGGTTCATGAGATCAGCGGCTGCTGCGGCCTCGCCGGCAACTTCGGAATGCGGGCCGGCCATTTCGACATTTCCGTGAAAATCGCGGGAAACGGATTGCTCCCCGCACTGGACGGTGCCCCGGCGGATGCGGTACTGCTCGCCGACGGCTTCTCCTGCCGGACCCAGGCCGCGGAGCTGGCCGGCCGCGAAGCCCGCCATCTCGCCCAGTTTCTCCGGGAGGACTGAGGGCGGCGCCGGCTCCCCGCTGCGGTAGGGAGCCGGCGTCGCGGTCAGCTCCCGAAGGGGAGGGTGCCGGGCTGAATGTGGTAGCCGCTGCTACCCGCGGCAAAGCCGCCGACTGCGTCGAGCAGGAAATTGAGCAGGTTCGTGATCATCGCGGATAACCCTTCGCCACCGAGTGCCGGCAGTTTGCCGATCACGCTGATATCGGCGCGGTCACAACCGGTGTTACCACTCGTCGGGAATTCGGCCGCAGATCACAGCGCGATCACCGCGTGCCGGGGCCGGTCGCTTTGCCGAGCAGGGCGACCAGCCGCCGCACCTCGGACTCGTTCAGCGCCGTCCCCGGGAAGAAGACCTGCCGGTTGACCAGCCCGTCCAGGGTGACGACGCACAGCTCGGCGGCCGAGGTGGTCGCCTCCAGCCCGGCATCCGCCAGCCCCTGCCTGACCAGCGAGACGAAGGCGGCGCGGCCGTCGTCGAAGTGCCTGCGCAGCTCCTCGTCGGTGCGTGCCTCGGCGAGCAGGTGGTGCCTGGCGACCACCCGGTACCTGGCCGCGGGCGCGGTCATCTCGGTGATCACCGCGACGGCGACGGTGAAGAGCGCGCGCGGGTGCGGCTCCCAGAAGTGCCTGGCCGCGATCTGCATGTCCTGGGCGAAGAGCTCGTCGGCGGCCATCTGCAGCAGCCGCATGCGATTCGGCGCGTGGTAGTTGACCGATCCGGGCGGAAGTTCGGCGGCGGCGTCGACATTGCGGTGGGTCAGTTTTCGGGGGCCCTGCTCGCCGAGCACGCGCAATGCGGCCTCGGCGATTCGCGCACGCCGTTCCGCGGAATCCTGGCGTGGCCGTCGAGCGGAAACCATGATCCCGGAATTTACCCGGCGCCGTTAGTTTCCACAGATGTTGAGAGTCACCCGGCGGACCGCTATCGCGCGGCGCCTGGGTCGCGCGGGTGGCGCCGCGCCGGACCCCGCACAATGGTCGGGTGCGACGGCAGGCGGAGGTGACCAGGGGTGGCAACCGCCGCGTGCCTGCCGACGGCACCACCCGCACCCTCACCGCGGACCGCCCGTTCGACCTGGCGACCACCCTCGCCCCGCTCTCCCGCGGCACCGGCGACCCCTGCCACCGCGTCACCCCGGACGGCGCGCACTGGCACGCCTCCCGCCTCCCGACCGGCCCGGTCACCTACCGCCTCCGCCAGGCGGGCCGCACGGGCATCGAGGCGACCGCGTGGGGCCCCGGCGCCGACGAGTTCCTTACCGGCCTCGAACACATGCTCTGCCTGGACGAATGCCTCGACACCTTCACCCCGGAGCACCCCAAGATCGCCGAGGCGCACCGCAGCAACCCCGGCCTCCGCATGCTCCGCACCGGCCTGGTCTTCGAGGCGCTGGTCCCCGCGATCCTGGAGCAGAAGGTGCACACCATCTCGGCCCGCCGCTCCTGGCGCGCCCTGGTCCGCCGCTACGGCGAACCTGCCCCCGGCCCCGGCGAGCTCCTGCTCCCACCCGCCCCCGAGACCTGGCGGCACATCCCCTCGTGGGCCTACCACCAGGCCAATGTCGGCCCGCAGCGCTCGGCGACCATCGTCCGCGCCGCCCGCTCCGCCGCCGCCATCGACCGCACCGCCGCCCTCACCCCCGCCGCGGCGGCGCAGCGGCTCCGCAGCATCCCCGGCATCGGCATCTGGACCGTCGCCGAGGTCGCCCAGCGCGCCTACGGCGACCCCGACGCCCTCTCGGTCGGCGACTACCACCTCGCCGCCATCGTCGGCTGGACCCTGCTCGGCCGCCCCCTGGACGACGCGGGCATGGTCGAGTACCTGGAACCGCTACGCCCGCACCGCTACCGCGCGGTCCGGCTGCTGGAGATCAGCGGCCAGGCCCACCGCCCGAAGTTCGCACCCCGTACCCCGCTCACCGACCACTCCTGGCACTAGGAGGGCAGGGCGCGGGCGTCGAGCACGCAGCGCCCGGCCTCCACCAGCGTGCGCCGCGCCCGCCTGCGCGCCAGGCACTCGTCGACGGTGCAGTCCAGGTGCAGCTGCATGGCGGTGTGCGCCTGCTCCGGCGTGAGCGGGCCGGGGTCGGCGGCGCAGGCGTACAGAGCGGCGAGGCGCGGATCGAACTCGGCCAATGACACGGTCACCTCCGGTACGACGGGCTTCGGCACACATCCAGCACACCAGCTGTACGCCGAGTAGATGCCGGATATCCGCGCACCGGAGCGGCATTCCGCGAATTCCCAGCACAGAATCCGTCCCGAGGAGCGAAAATATCCGTTGTGGACGAAGGTCCGCGGAGCACTGCGGTGATGCGACAAGCGTGGAACGGAGTGTGCGGGGTGGCGACGAGACCGGTGCGGGCGGGGCGCGCGGAGATCTATCCGGTGCCGGAACGGGTGGCGGCGCAGCACGATTCGTCGACGCTGCCGCGCAGGCAGCTCGGCAGACACCTGCGCGAGTGGCGTACGCGGGCCGGGCTGACCATCGCCGAGGCGGCGCGGCTCATGGAGTGGGGCGCGACCACCCTGCAGCGGCTGGAGAAGGGGCAGGCGGACCGGATCCGCACCATCGACATCCGCGAGCTGTGCCGGGTATACGGCATCCCGGACGAGATCACGTTCGGGCTGCAGGGGCTGGCCAGGCAGGCCGCGGACACGCACTGGTGGCACGCCTTCGGCGAGCTCATCCCGGAGCACTTCGAGGTGTACCGCAGCGTGGAGGCCTCGGCCAGGCACCTCAGCACGTACCAGCCGGAGCTGGTCCCCGTCCTCTTCCGCACCGCGGAGTACCTGCGCGCGCTGGCAGGCGGCGCGGAGGACCGGGTGCAGCGCACGCTGCACAGGCAGAGCCTGATCACCCGCAAGGCAATGCCCGCGACGGTGGACGCGGTGCTGCACGAGTCGGTGCTGCGCCGCATGGTCGGCGGGCCGCGGGTGATGGCCGCCCAGCTGCGGCACCTGGCCGATCTCGGTACCAGGGGCAATGTCCGGGTGCGGGTGCTCCCCTTCGCGGCGGGGGCGCCGGTGGGCAGCACGGTCGCGCCGTTCACCGTGCTGGATTTCGGCGCGGACCGCAGGGGGCGGTCGATCGAGCCGCCGGTGGTGTACACCGAAGGTCTCACCGGCGGACTGTATCTGGAGTCCGAGCGCGACGTCCGGCGGTACGATGCGGCGCACGAGTGCCTGCGCGGCTCGGCGCTCGACATCCCATCCAGCCGGCACCTGCTGCGGCGGGTAGCGAAGGAGTACGCGGCATGAGTATCGGCGAGGGCGCGCAGATCGATATCGCGGGGGCGCGCTGGCAGGCAGCCTCCGGCACCGCGCCGGACAGCGAGGCCGTGGTCGAGGTGGCGTTCCTGGCCGAGGGGCACGTGGCGCTGCGCGACGGCCGCGACCCGGAGGGCTCGGTGCTGATCTTCACCCCCGGCGAGTGGGACGCCTTCACCGCGGGCGTGCTGGACGGGGAGTTCGACCCGCCGAGCTGATATCGCGGTTTGCCCGGAAAGCCGGTCGGGTACACCCTTCTTCATGGACCGTGGGTTGAAGAATTCCCCACCCCGGTACCGGACACCGCATCCCCGTTACTGGGTGGAGTGGTTGATCGTGGGACTGCTGGTGGCGGTGGCATCGGTGGGCGTCTTCGTGCTCACCGGTTCGTGGCTCTCCGCGCTGCTCGTCGGCGCGCTGGTGTGGGCGGTGGCCGTCGGGGTGGTCGCGCTGCTGTAGCGCGACCACCCCGCGCTCAGCGCCGGAAGAGCTTGTTCCCGAGCCAGACGATCGGGTCGTAGCGTCGGTCGACCACCCGCTCCTTCATCGGGATGAGCGCGTTGTCGGTGATCGCGATGTGCTCGGGGCACACCTCGGAGCAGCACTTGGTGATGTTGCAGTACCCGAGGCCGTGCTCGGACTGGGCAAGATCCCGCCGATCCGCGACGTCCAGCGGGTGCATCTCCAGCTCCGCGATCCGCATGAGGTAGCGCGGCCCGGCGAACGCCTCCTTGTTGTCCTCGTGGTCACGCACCACGTGGCAGGTGTTCTGGCAGAGGAAGCACTCGATGCACTTGCGGAACTCCTGCGAGCGCTCGACATCCACCTGCTTCATCCGGTAGTCACCCGGCTTCAGATCCGCGGGCGGCGTGAACGAGGGGATCTGCCTGGCCTTCTCGTAGTTGAACGAGACGTCGGTGACCAGGTCCTTGATCACCGGGAAGGTGCGCATCGGGGTCACCGTGATGACCTCGTCCTCGGTGAAGGTCGACATCCGGCACATGCAGAGCAGCTTGGGCCTGCCGTTCACCTCGGCCGAGCAGGAGCCGCACTTGCCCGCCTTACAGTTCCAGCGCACCGCGAGATCGGGGGCCTGGGTGGCCTGCAGCCGGTGGATGATGTCCAGCACCACCTCGCCCTCGTTCACCTGGACGGTGAAGTCCCGCAGCTCGCCGCCGTCCAGATCGCCGCGCCAGACGCGGAATTTGGCGTCGTATCCCATGTCACGCCTCGCCTTCCGGGGCAGGGCGCGCGTTCTCCGGGTGTCCCGCCAATTCGATTCCCTTGTAGTACTTCTCCAGCTCGGAGACCTCGAAGAGCGCGAGCAGGTCCGCCCGCATGGGCTCCTGGTCGGCCGGGCGCACCGCGACGCCAGGCACCGTGGCGCCGCGGTCGTCGCCGTCGAGTTCGCAGACCAGCAGGGTGTTCCGCCAGCCCGGGTCCATGCCCGGGTAGTCGTCGCGGGTGTGCCCGCCCCTGCTCTCGGTGCGCAGCAGCGCGGCCTGCGCCACGCACTCGCTCACCACCAGCATGTTCCGCAGGTCGAGCGCGAGGTGCCAGCCGGGGTTGAACTGCCGGTGCCCCTCCACGGTGACCGCGGCGTACCGCTCGCGCAGCCGCTCCAGCCGCTCCACGGCCTGGTGCAGCTCCTGCTCCGTGCGGATGATGCCGACCAGGTCGTTCATCACCTGCTGCAGATCGGTGTGCAGGGTGTAGGGGTTCTCGCCCTGCCCGGTCTCCGGCGGGTCGAACGGCGCCACCGCGGCCTGTGCGGCGGCGGCGATGTCGGCGTCGGTCACCGCCGGGCGCTGATCGCCGAGCGCGCGCACGTACTCGGCGGCGCCGAGCCCGGCCCTGCGGCCGAAGACCAGCAGGTCGGAGAGGGAATTGCCGCCAAGCCGGTTGGAGCCGTGCATGCCGCCGGAGCACTCACCCGCGGCGAAGAGCCCGGGCACGGTGGCGGCGCCGGTGTCCGGCACCACCTCGATCCCGCCCATGACGTAGTGGCAGGTCGGCCCGACCTCCATCGGCTCGGCGGTGATGTCGACGTCGGCCAGCTCCTTGAACTGGTGGTGCATCGACGGCAGCCTGCGCCGGATCTCGTCGGCGGGCAGCCGGGAGGCGATGTCCAGGTAGACGCCGCCGTTCGGGGTGCCGCGCCCGGCCTTGACCTCGGAGTTGATCGCCCTGGCGACCTCGTCGCGGGGCAGCAGGTCCGGCGTGCGGCGGGCCGAGTCGTTGTCCTTCAGCCACTGGTCGGCCTCGTCCTCGGATTCGGCGTACTGCCCCTTGAAGACCGAGGGGATGTAGTCGAACATGAAGCGCTTGCCGTCGGTGTTCTTCAGCACCCCGCCGTCGCCGCGCACCCCCTCGGTGACCAGGATGCCCTTGACGCTCGGCGGCCAGACCATGCCGGTCGGGTGGAACTGCAGGAACTCCATATTGATCAGCGAGGCGCCCGCGCGCAGGGCGAGCGCGTGGCCGTCGCCGGTGTACTCCCACGAGTTCGAGGTGACCTTGTAGGACTTGCCGACGCCGCCGGTGGCCAGCACGATCGCGGGCGCTTCGAAGAGCACGAAGCGGCCGGACTCGCGCCAGTAGCCGAAGGCGCCGGAGATCCGGTCGCCCTCCTTGAGCAGCTCGGTCACGGTGCACTCGGCGAAAACCTTGATCCGGGACTCGTAATCGCCGGTCTCGGCGAAATCCTCCTGCTGCAGCGCGACGATCCGCTGCTGCATGGTGCGGATCAGCTCCAGCCCGGTGCGGTCGCCGACGTGCGCCAGCCGCGGGTAGGTGTGGCCGCCGAAGTTGCGCTGGCTGATCCGGCCGTCCGGGGTCCGATCGAAGAGCGCGCCGTAGCTTTCCAGCTCCCAGACCCGGTCCGGTGCCTCCTGCGCGTGCAGCTCGGCCATCCGCCAGTTGTTCAGGAACTTGCCACCGCGCATCGTGTCCTTGAAGTGCGTCTGCCAATTGTCCTTGGAATTCGCATTGCCCATGGCCGCGGCGCAGCCGCCCTCGGCCATGACCGTGTGTGCCTTGCCGAACAGGGATTTGCAGACCACCGCGACGCTGTAGCCGTTCTCCCGTGCTTCGATCACCGCGCGCAGCCCGGCGCCACCCGCGCCGATGACCACCACGTCGTACTTGTGCCGTTCAACTTCTGGCATCGAGGAAAACTCCTGTATGAGGCGGTCAGTCGATGAACCGCAGGTCCGAAATCGTGCCGCTGGCCACCAACATGACGTAGAAGTCGGTGAGCACGAGCGTGCCGAGCGTGGTCCAGGCCAGGGCCATGTGCCTGGTGTTCAGCTTCGACACCTGGGTCCAGAACCAGTAGCGCACCGGGTGCGCCGAGAAATTCTTCAGCCGGCCGCCCGCGATGTGCCTGCAGGAATGGCAGGAGAGCGTGTATGCCCAGAGCAGGACGACATTCAGCAGCAGCACCAGATTGCCGAGGCCGAAACCGAATCCGCCGCTCTTGCCGTGGAAGGCGACGATCGCGTCGTAGGTATTGATCAGCGAGACCAGCAGCGCCACATAGAAGAAATAGCGGTGCGCGTTCTGGATGATCAGCGGCAGCCTGGTCTCGCCGGTGTATTTGGCGTGCGGCTCGGCGACCGCGCAGGCGGGCGGGGAGAACCACACGGCCCGGTAGTAGGCCTTGCGGTAGTAGTAGCAGGTGAGCCGGAAGCCGAGCAGGAACGGGAGCACCACGAAGCCGAGCGGGATCCACCCGGGCAGGTCGCCGAACGGCGTCCCGAAGTGGCTCGCCCCCGCCACGCACGAGGTGCTCAGGCACGGTGAGTAGAAGGGCGTCAGGTAGTGGTAGTCGGCAACGTAGTAGGCGGTGCGCACGAACGACCTGACCGTCGCGTATACGACGAACGCACCGAGGCCGAGCACGGTGATCAGCGGTGGTAGCCACCAGCGGTCGGTGCGGAGGGTGCGTGCGGAGATCCGTGCTCTGGTCGTCGTGTAGACGCCGGTGGGTGCGGCAGTCACGGTGGATGCCTCGCTGATCTGCTCTGCGGGCTCGTCGGGTTGGCCCGCGATCCGATGTGATGACGAGCACCCTACGACAGGGGCGCTATCGCTCGAGTCCGGTACCGCCATTCCTGGCGCATCCGCCCAGCAGTGATCTTCGACACAACCGCAATCGCGGCCTGATTGTCACACTCCGGTAACAGCCGCATGGTGCCCTTTTCCTGACAAATCGCCCGTTGACGTGCGGTGACGCGTGGAAATCGGCAGGAAGGGGCCACCACGATGAGAAGGGCCGCGATCGTGGCTCCGGTTCGCACCCCCGGTGGGGTCGCGGGCGGGGCGCTCTCCGGGATGCCGCCGGAATGGCTGGCGACCACGGTGCTCTCGGCGGTGATCGACCGCTCCGGGATCGACCCGCTACGCATCGAGGACGTCGCCATGGCGTGTATCGATCCGCGGAGGCCGACGGTGCCGCACCTGAGCAGGCTGGCCGCGCGCGGTGCCGGGCTGCCCTTCGCGGTGCCCGGCTTCCTCACCGATCGGCGCGGCGGCAGCGGGCTGCAGGCGGTGATCACCGCGGCCATGATGGTGCAGACCGGCGCGGCCGACGTGGTCGTGGCCGGCGGCGTCGAGTGCTCCTCCGATGCCGGAGGCGCCCAATACAACGCGGTCGGCGGTCAATATTCCCGCGACCCGGGCCACCGCGCCGACCTGGTGAACGCCGAGGAGCTGGCCAGGCACTACGGGATCGGGCGGGCCGAGGCGGACGAGTTCGCGGTGGCCAGCCACCGCAGGGCCGCGCGGGCCTGGCGACAGGGCGCCTTCGCCGCCGAGGTGGTGCCGGTCGGCGTCACCGCCGACCCGTACGCCCGCACCACGGCCGACTTCGACCCCGGCCACCGCATCGCCAGGGACGAGGGGGTGCGCGCGGATCTCACTACGCACACCCTCGCCAACCTCCGCCCCCTGCTCCCCCGTGGCGTGGTGACCAGCGCCAATATGAGCGCGCACCGGCACGGCGCCGCCGCCTGCCTGGTAGTCGCCGAGGACCGGCTGGACGAACTCGGGCTGACCCCGCTGGCCTACCTGGTCGGCTGGGCCGCCGCGGGCTGCGATTCCGATATCGCCTCGCTCGGCGCCGCTCCCGCCGTCGCGAAGGTGCTCGGCCGGAACGGCTACACCATGGACGACCTGGACCTCATCGAGGTCAGCGAGGGCTTCGCGGTCGAGGTGCTCGCGCTGGCCAGGGAGTGGGACCTGGACCCGGCGGACCGGTTGAACGTCAACGGCTCCTCGATCGCGCTCGGCAACCCGGTGGGCGCCACCGGGCTGCGCATCATGACCACGATGCTGCACGAACTCGAGCGCAGCGGCGGTCACTACGGCCTGGAGGCCATCGCGCTCGGGCACGACCACGGCATCGCGGCGCTCTTCGAGTCGGCGGTGGCGGCGCCGCCCGCCGCGCCGCCGCGCGGGGCCCGGTTCCACGGCGTGCAGCCGTCCCGGCGGGCGGGGCGGCACCGGGCCTGAGCGCGGGTCAGGGGGTGCGCGGCCGGGAGTGGAAGCCGAGCCCCTCGTCCTGCGCGCCCATCCAGGCGGACTCGTCGCTCTTGCTGTCCGGCACGTAGATGGTGTCGCGCGGCCTGCGGCCGAGTTCGGGCGGCGGCGTCTGCTCGAACTCGTCGGCGTCGATGACGAGCCGTTCGAGGTCGTTCTCCAGCCGACGGACCGGCGACGCATCGCCGTAGTGCGAGCGCAGCGCCCCGATGGAGCGCTGGAGCTGACCGACCGCGTAGCGGAGTTCCGCGATATCGCTGCGTGTCATCGTTACCTCCCAGGGTTGTTGTGGCCCACAAGATCATGTGACCCACCGCACACCGTGATCTACAACACAGTAACCGAGGAAACCCCTCGTGTCCGTGCGATCTCGAATCGGGGCGGAACCGGTCGGCGTTGTCAGCCCGCCATGGCGTACCCGCGTGACCCGGCCAGCACCCGCCGGACCAGCCCGGACAGCGCCGCGGCCACCTCGTCGACGCGCTCGATGATCACCCCGTGCCCGGCGCCGTCGACCCGCACCAGCTCCGCCCCGGCGAGCTGCGAGGCGAGCACGACGGAGTGCGCGAACGGGGTCACCAGATCGGCCGAGCCCGCCAGCACCAGCGCCGGGATCCCGGCCAGCCGGTGCAGCCCATCGGTCTCGTCGAAGGTGCGCAGCGGCTCCAGGAAGCTGGTCATGGTGAGCAGCGGGGTCTCGTTGAACATGGCGATCGCGAGCGCCCGCACCCGCGGGCTCACCGGCGCGGTGCCCAGGTTCGCCTCGCCCATGATCGGCTCCAGCAGCCGCCGGGAGAGCCGGTGCGAGGCGCCCATGAACCGCGGCGCCCGCAGCACCGCCCGCTGCAGCGCGCCGATGGCGCGGCGGTTCAGCAACCGGCCGAGCCCGACCTCGGTGAGGCCGCTCGCGGCGGTGGCGATGAGCGCGAGCCCGGCGATCCTGGTGCCGACCGACTGCGGGAAGAGCCGGGCATGCGCGAGCGCCGTCATGGCGCCCATGGAGTGCCCGACCAGCACGATCGGGCCGGTCGGGGCGAGCGTGCGGAGCACCGCCTCCAGGTCGTGCGCCAGCTGGTCGATGGTATAGCTCGCGGCCGCGCCCGCCCCGGAGTGGCCGTGGCCGCGGTGGTCGTAGCTCACCAGCCGCGCGCTGCCGCCCCACTCCCGCGCCAGCCGCTCGCCGAGGAACGACCAGGTGTCGGCGCGCAGGCAGTGGCCGTGCACGAAGACCAGGGTGACCTCCGCGCTGTCGGCGCCGATGACCCTGGCCGCCAGCGGGGTGCCGTCGTCGGCGGCCACGGTGACCCGACGGTCCGCGACGGGAGCGATCGACGTGGTCATGGCAACACCTCCGGGGCTTGGACGTTTCCTTGCCTGGATGGTCGCCCCCCGCAAGCCCGCCGTTAACCCCCCGCACCTGCCGTTACGCAGCCGTGGCCGAACCGAGTCGTGCCGAGATCATGCGAGTATCGCGCAGTATTCGCTGTGTCCTAGATTCGCTTAGACAGTCCTGAGATACCGGCCGAAGTGCGGCACGGTGAAGCCGATGCTGCCGCGCTCGGCCGAGTAGATGAGCCCCTTCTTGATCAGCCCGTCCCTGGCCGGAGAGAGCGAGGCCGGCTTGCGGCCCAGCTCCTTGGCCACCGCCGCCGTCGCCACCGGGCCGTCGTCGCCCGCCAGGTCGGCCATGGCCCGCATGTATTCCCGCTCGGCCGGGGTCGCCCGCTCGTAGCGGGAGCCGAAGAAGCCGACCGCCAGCTCCTCCTCGGCGGCGGGCGCGGCCACCTCGACGTCCTCGGCCTCGATCGGGCTGCGCGGCGCCTGATCCCAGGTCGCCTTGCCGTAGGCCTGCACGAAATACGGGTAGCCGTCGGCCTTCTGGTAGAGCAGGTCGAGCGCTGCCGGGGTGAACTCCACGTCCTCGCGCTCGGCGGGGGCGATCAGCGCCTGGTCGGCGGAGTCCCGGTCCAGCCGGTCGATGCGGTGGTAGCTGAATAGTCGCTCCGAGTAGCTCTTCGAGGCGGAGAGGACCGCGGGCAGGTGCGGCAGCCCGGCTCCGACCACGATCAGCGGCGCGGCGTCCTGGCTCAGCTCGTGGCAGGCGCCGCAGATCGCGGAGATGTCCGCGGGCCCGAGATCCTGCATCTCGTCGATGAAGATCGCGATGCCGACGCCGATATCGCCCGCCAGCGCCGCGGCCTCGCCGAGCAGCTCGACCAGGTCGATCTCGATATCGCCGGAATCGGCGCGCCCGGTCACCGCCGGGACATCGATGCCTGGCTGCCAGCGGTCCCGCATGCCCCGGTCCGCGGTGGCGCGCAGCGCGAAGGCCTTGAGGATGCCGAGAAAATCGTCGACCCGCTCCGGGTTCCGGTGCGAGGTGGCGATGGCGCGCACCGCCATGTGCAGCGCGGAGGAGAGCGGCCTGCGCAGCTCCTGGTCCGGCCGCGCCTCCAGCTTGCCGGTGCCCCAGCCCCTGGCGACCGCGCCGGAGCGCAGCTGGTTCAGCAGCACCGTCTTGCCGACCCCGCGCAGCCCCGTGAGCACGACGCTGCGCTCCGGCCTGCCGCGCGCGATCCGCTCCAGCACGACGTCGAACGCGGTGAGTTGCTTTCCTCGGCCCGCGAGCTCGGGCGGGCGCTGCCCGGCGCCGGGCGCATACGGGTTCCGCACGGGGTCCATGCCCCGACACGCTAGTGCCTCGTCCGCGGAATCTGGGTATTTCTAAGCAATGTGCTAGAGAGCACTATCGAGCGGTGACGGGCACCGCAGGCGCACCGTGACCAGTCCGTGATATTGACTGGAATCGCCATGTCCCAGCTTGGGGCTTGTTTTGAAATAAGTGGGGTAAAAGTGCCTGCTCTTTGGGCTGGACAACAACGCGCGCGGGTCGTAATCTTCTCGTGACTTAGTGGAGTCTGTCGCTTCGTGAGGAAGGAGCGGCGCCGCTTGGTCGCCGTCATAGCGGCTGTCGGGGCCCGTTGGGTTCGCCGGCTTCGTCGCGCCGGGAGCGCCGGTTGGCGGGTGATGCGCAAAGAGGGAGAATCGGCTCGGTGGGTAAACACAGCTTGCAGCGGGATTCACGCGTTCCGGGTTCCGTCAAGGGTGCTCTGGTCATGGGTGCGGTAGCGGCGACGGGCGCCATGCCCGCGATCCCTGCCATGGCGGCCACCATCGACATTCCCGGTCTCGGCTCGTTCGACGTCCCGCAGGAGTTCGAACAGCCGGCCCAGCAGCTGGAGCAGCAGCTGACCGCCGCGCTCGGTTCGCTGCCCGCGGCCCCGCAGGGCGCGCCCGCACTCCCCGGCTTCGCCGCGCCGGAGCTGCAGGGCATGTTCGCCCCGCAGGTGGAGAGCACCGCGGGCGACATCGCGCTCGACGCCGCCAAGTCCAAGGTGGGCGCCTCCTACGTCTGGGGCGCCACCGGCCCGAGCAGCTTCGACTGCTCCGGCCTGGTGCAGTGGGCCTTCAAGCAGGCCGGCGTCGAGCTGCCGCGCACCAGCTTCGAGCAGTCGCACGTCGGCGCCCCGGTCGCCTTCGACGACCTGCGCGCCGGTGACATCGTGATCACCAATGGCGGCGGCCACGTCGGCATCTACGCCGGCGACGGCAAGCTGCTGAACGCGGTGCAGTCCGGCACCCCGGTCTCCTACACCAACCTCTCCGCGGACGAGGTCGTCACCGCCCGCCGCGTGCTCTGACGATTGCCCCCTGAGCAGAGCGCACCGGCACAGGCCCGGGTCGACTCCTGGACCTGGGCGGTGCGCCTGTTCAAAACCCGCTCGGCCGCCGCGGAGGCATGCCGCGGCGGACACGTCCGGGTGAACGGCGCCACCGCCAAACCGGCGCAGCAGGTGAAGCTCGGCGACGAAGTCCGGATCCGGGCCGCCGGAGTGGAACGCATCGTCATCGTGGAACGCATCGTCACGAAGCGAGTCGGGCCACCCATTGCCGCTCAGTGCCTGATCGACCGCAGCCCGCCGCCGCCGTCGAGGGAAGTTCTCGCTTCCCAGCCGCGGCGGGATCGGGGAAGTGGCCGGCCCACCAAGCGGGAGCGCCGCGAGACCGATCGGCTGCTCGGGCGTACCGAGAACTAGTGCGGGTGTAGCTCTCCCGCCGCGAAGCGTTTGCGGCATTCGCCGCGCCGTATCTTTCCGCTGGATGTTCGCGGGATCTCTCCCGGTGGGACCAGGAGCACCGTTCGCGGCACCACCTCGTGGACGCGGGTGATGGCGGATCGGATCCTGGTCGTTGTCTCGATGTCGACGCTCGGTGTCTCCGCCACGATCACCAGGGATTCCCGGTGGCCGTCGTCGTGGCCGAAGGCGGCTACCAGGCGGATATTCGGCGCAGCCGTCGCCGCTGTCTGCTCCAGATCGGCCGGGTGGTGGTTACGGCCGTCCAGCACCACCAGGTCTTTCGCGCGGCCGACGATGTAGAGCTCGCCATGGTGCTCGAAGCCGAGATCGCCGGTGTGCAGCCAGTTCTCGGCATCGGGGGCGCAGACATTCGGGCCGGATACCTGAATTTCGCCCACCTGGTTCGCAGTCAGCGGTCTGCCATTCTCCGGGTCGACGATTCTGATGCGCTGACCCGCCGGTGGGCCGCAGCCGACCAGCGTGACAGCGGGTTCGGTGCTCGCCGGTCGAGCGTAGCCGGTGCTCAGGGCCGCTCTGTCCAGGTCGAGGAAGGTCGGCTCGCGGTCCTGCGGGGTCAGGGTGACGGTGAGGGTGGCCTCGGCGAGGCCGTAGCCGGGGGCGTGCGCGCGGTGGCGGAAGCCCGCGGGGGTGAATGTTTCGGTGAAGGCGCGCAGGGTGGCGGCGCGGATCGGTTCGGCGCCGTTGAGGATGGCATCCAGGGACGTCAGATTCAATTCCGTCACTTGACGTTTCGTGGTCGTCGCTGTCGTGAGCGCCAGCGCGAAATCCGGTGCGCCCGTTGTGCCCGCGCCGAAGTCGGAGCAGGCGCGGAGCCAGCGGATGGGGCGTTTCACGAAATCGACCGGGGCGAGGGTTATGCCATGCACCCCGGACCAGATCGGTAGTGCGAGGGTGAGTACCAGCCCCATGTCGTGGAAGAAGGGGAGCCAGCCCACGATGGGCTTGTGTCGCGCGGCGGGGATTACCGCGCGGAGTTGTTCCAGTGCGGCGGTGAGATTCGCCGATTCCACGCGAATTCCGGTCGGTGCTCCGGTGGAGCCGGAGGTGTACTGGAGATATGCGGGAGCTTTGCCCTTCGGTAGCTCGGGGGAATCCGCCGTGCGATTCGGCTCGATGGCGAGCACACTCCCGGCGAATTGCGCGGAGATCTCGTCGCCGGGGTCGATCAGGGTGAGTTGCGGTGTGGCGTCGGCGAATATCCCGGTCAGCCGCTCGGGGTGCCTGCCGACGGGAAAGAGCGGGACGGCGAGGCGATCCGCCGCCAGGCAGGCGAGGAAGGCGAGCACATAGCCGTGGCCGTGGCCGGTGAGCAGCGCGATCCGAGCGCCCGGTGCCGTGCGGGCGCGGATGTCTCGTGCGAGTCCGGCCACCGCGGCGGACAGCTCCGCGTAGGTGAGCGTGTGCGGGATGTAGTCGGTGCCGTCCCGGCTGCCGGGGGCGGGGTAGCCGAGGGCCGTGTAGGCGGGGGCATCCGGACGCTCGCGGGCCCAGCGGGCCAGCCGGTCGACAAGACTCTCAGTCACCGCGGCCCAGCCGCTCCGCGAGCATGGCCGCCAGCGCGGCGACGGTCGGGTGGCCGAAGATCTCGGCGGTGGAGAGCCGCACCTGCAGGCGGGATTCCAGGACTCGGCGCAGCTCGATGCCGAGCAGCGAGGTCAGGCCGAGATCGTTGAAGTCGGCGGCGGGGTCGACCTCGTCGGCGGGGCGGTCGAGGGCGGCGGCCAGTGCGGCGCGCACGATCTGGGTCAGGGGGCGGGGCGGGGCGTCGGGATGGATGGGCGCGGTGGATTCCGCTGTGCCGCCGAGGGTCTGGGTGAGCCGCTCGCCGACGGGGGAGTGGTCGCCCTGGCCGGCCCAGTCGAGGGCGAGCAGGTACGGCGCCTCGTGCCGGAGCACCTCCGCGAAGAGCGCGGCGCCGCACTCCGGATCGAAGGCCCGGATGCCGGCCCGGCGCAGGTGGCCCGCGCCGCCCGCCGCCTCGGTCAGCCCGGACGACCAGACGCCCCAGCCCACGCTGGTCACCCGGCGGCCGCGCTGCGCGGCGGCGAGTGCGTCCATGGCGGCGTTCGCGGCCGCGTACGCCGCCTGGCCCGGCGAGCCGAAGGCGCCGGTCGCGGAGGAGAAGAGCAGGACGAAGTCGGTGGGATCGGTGGCGGTGAGTTCGAGCAGGTGCTTGGCGGCGGTGGCCTTCGCTGCGAGCATGCCGGTGAGTTGCTCCGGCGTCACATCCGGGAAGGCGGCGTCCCGCAGGGTGCCCGCGGCGTGGATGACGCCGCGTACCGTCGAGCCCCACTCGCGGATGTCGTGCAGCGCCGCGGCCAGGTCGGCGCGGTCGGTGACATCGCAGCGGACCACCACGATGCGGTCCTCCAGGCCGTCGAGGACGGCGGGCATGGGGCGCGGCGCCCTGGTCAGCACCACGACGTCGCGGGCGCCCTCGGCGAGCAGCCAGCGCACCGCGAGCGAACCGAGCGCGCCGAGGCCGCCGGTGACCACGTAGGTGCCGGTGGCATCGATCGAGACCGGGGTCGCCGCCTCCGGGTCGGCGCGGACGAAACGGCGCACCGAAGTCGTTCCGGCGACGCGGAGTTCGGGCGGGAGCGCGGAGTCGGTGACCGCGCGGAGCAGGGCGTCGTCGGTGCGGGTGGCCCGCCACACCAGGCGGATTCGGAGCGCGGACTCCAGTTGCAGGCTGCGGACCAGCCCCGCCAGTGCGGCGGCGGGGTGCAACCCGGCTGCCGACGGCGCCTCGTCGATCGGGAGCAGCACGGTCAGTGCGGCCGTCGCGGGGGCCGCCGTCACGTGCTGGAGGAGGGCGAGGGTGCGGGTGAGGGCGGCGACGGTGGTGCTCTCGGGCTGCGGGTTCGCGGGCCAGGCGAGGACCACGGCGAGCCGGGCCGCGGCGGTGTGGCCGGTGAGCACCGCCTGGACCAGGGGGAGCGCGGCGTCGGGGTCGCGGGCGATCCGCTCGGTCGGCAGGGTGCGCGCGAGGGCGCGGGCCAACCGGACGGCGTCCTCGGAGTCGCCGATCACCAGCGCGCGGCGAATGTCCGTCGCGGGCTTGCCCGCGGCGGCACTGCCCGGTGTGGTGACCGCGCGGGCCGTCGCCTGCGGCTCGTCCCCCTCGGCGGCCACCGCCCGAGCCCCGGGGTCTGCCGAGGGCCACCCCTGAGCGGTCACCGCCAGCGGCACCCAGTGCTCGGTGCGCAGGACGTCGGCGCGGTGCGGCGCGGAGTGCACCGGCAACGCGGGATCGGTGAACCGCACCCGCACCCCGAGCAGCGCCAGCATGGGAATGCCGTGCTGGTCGGTGGCGACCACATCGCCCACCAGCCCGGCCCCCGACCGCTCCCGAACCAGGGCGTGCGCCTCGCCGACGGTGCGCCCGGGTTCGGTGGTGAGCCAGGCGTTCTCGATGCCGATGGGCAGCGGCACCCGCCCCTCCGGCAGCCCGTCGGCGGCCGCGGCCAGCACGTGCAGACACCCGTCGAGGGTGGCCGAGCGCTGTGGGTCGGCGGCGTCCAGCTCGCCGACCGCCCGATCCCGATCCACCGCGAGCCCGCGCAGCGGGCGGAAGGCAGGGCCGTACTCCAGCCCGCGCTCGCGCAGCTCCGCGTAGAAGCGCGCTACCGGGACGTCCCGCATGCGCGGCCGGGCGGCTCGATTTGTATCGACCACCCGCATCCATGCGACGATATCCCCGGGCGTGGGGTCACCGGCGGACCGAGTCGAAGCCAGCGCCGAGGAACCCGTGACCCCCGCCCGCAGGCCGGGCCCGCCCGCCTCCTCCCGGTAGGCCACCGCGGGCACCGCATCCGAGCGCGTGAGTTCGTGCACCGCGAAGCCGCGCACCGCCGAGGCCCCGGTCCGGGCGCGCGCCGCGTGCAGCAGCCGCAGCAGCCAGTACACCGCGGGGATGAGCGGCACCCCCGCCACCACGTGGTCGGCCGGATCGTCGGCCGGGAAGGCCGCCTCGGTGAGCGCGGGCGGCGCCGGCACCAGCAGCGGGAAGCGGCGGCGCTGCCAGCGGCGGCGCGGCGGCGGCTCGGTCAGCGGGCCGAGCGCGGACCAGTCCGGGGTGCGGCCCGCCACGTGCAATTCGCCGAGGCAGGCCAGGAGCGCCGCGACCTCGTCGGCGCGGTCGGCGGTGGCGTGCGCGCTGTGCGCGAAGGCGGGGATGTCGCGGATGGCGGGCAGCAGCACCGGGTGCGGCGCGATCTCCAGCGCGGTGCCGAAGCCGTCCGCGCCCGCGCGCTCCAGCGCCGCGCCGAGATGCACCGTGCCGACGGCGTTCTCGGCCCAGTACCCGGCATCGGTGCCTGCGGAGCCGATGGTCTGGCCCGCCCGCGCGGTGGAGTACAGCGGAAGCCGCGGCACCAGGGGCTCGATCTTGGACAGCGCCGCGCGCAGCTCCGGCGCCACCGGCGCCACCTGCGGGCTGTGCGCCGCGAAGCGCACCGCGACCCGGCGCGCGAAGAGCCCGCGCCGCTTCGCCCGGCGCAGCAGGATGTCCACGTAGCGGCGGGATCCGGAGATCACCACCGAGCGCGGGCCGTTCACCGCCGCCACCGCCACCTCCGCCGCGATCGGCTCCACCAGCGTCTCCGCCACCGACAGCTCGGCCTCCAGCACGGCCATGGCGCCGCGCCCGTCGAGCCGCCCGAGCAGGGCGCCCCTCGCCACCGCGACCAGGGCCGCGTCCGCGAGCGGGAGCGCGCCCGCGGCGACCGCCGCCGCGACCTCGCCCAGGCTGTGCCCGGTGACCGCGTCCGGCCGGACGCCCCAGTGCGCGAGCAGCCGCAGCATGCCGACCTGGTAGACGAAGAGCGCCGGTTGCACGGTCGCCGTCGCCTCGTCGGCGGTGAAGCCGCCGTCCGGGGTCCAGACCCGCGGGCCACCGGCGGCCAGTACCGCGTCGGCCGCCTCGGCGAGCCCGGCGGCGAAGGCGGGGAAGCGGGCCGCGAGGGCGTCGCCCATGCCCGCGAACTGTCCGCCCTGGCCGGAGAAGACGAAGAGGAGGCCGCCGGGGGCCGGGGTTCCTGGCGCGAGTACGCCCGGCGCGTCCCTGGCTTCGGCGAGGGCGCGCAGCCGCTCGATCGCCGAATCCGCGTCGGTGGCGAGTATCGCCGCGCGGGCGGGTTCGGGCAGCCTGCGCGCCTCGGCGGTGGCCAGTGCGGCGAGCCGCGCACCGCCGGAGGAATCGCCTTCGCCCCCCCGTGCGAGCGCATCGCCTTCGATCCCCGCCGCGAGCGCGTCGCCATCGATCCCCGCCGCGAGCGCGTCGGCGACGGCTCCTGCCCGCAGCCGCACCTCCTCCGCATCCCGCCCGGTCAGCGGAATCAATACCGGTCCCGCAACCCCCGACGGCCCTGCCGCCACCCCACGCACGACGACGTGCGCGTTCGTCCCCCCGAACCCGAACGAGCTCACCCCCGCCCACCGCGCACCCGGCGGCACCGCCGACCAGTCCACCGCGCGCACGGCGGGCCGCAGCCGGTGCTCGCCCAACCGCAGCAGCGGGTTCGGCGTGCGCGCGTGCAGCGTCGGCGGAATCACCCCGTGCCGGACGGCGAGCGCCGTCTTGATCAGCCCGGCCACCCCCGCCGCCGCCTCCAGGTGCCCGAGATTCGACTTCACCGACCCCAGCCACACGGGCTCCCGATCCGGCTCCCCGCCCAGCACCGCGGCCAGCGCCCCGACCTCGACGGCGTCGCCGAGCGGCGTCCCGGTGCCGTGGCACTCCACGTACCCGGCCCGCTCCGGCTCCACCCCCGCCCGCCGCCAGGCCGCGCGCACGACCTCCTGCTGCGCCTTCCCGCTCGGCGCGTAGAGCCCGTTCGAGCGCCCGTCCGAGCCGACCGCGCTCCCCGCGATCTCGGCGTAGATCCGCGCCCCCGACGCCACCGCGTCGGCGGTGCGCTGCAGCACCACCACCGCGCAGCCGTCGCTCCTGGTGTAGCCGTCGGCGGCGGCGGCGAAGGGCTTGCACCGGCCGTCCGGCGCCAGGAAACCGCCGTCGGCCAGGTACTCCGATGTGTGCGGCAGCAGCACCAGATTCACCCCGCCGACCACTGCGAACGGCACCGCCGGGTCGGCGAGCAGCCGCACCGCCAGATCCACCGCCGCGAGCGAGGACGAGCAGGCGCTGTCCAGCACCAGGCTCGGGCCGTGCAGGTCGAGAGCGTAGGAGATGCGGTTGGCGACAATGCTGAGCGCCGACCCGGTGACCGCGAACGGGGCATCGTGGCCACCCGCGCCGAGCACCGAGATGCCGTGGTCGAAGGTGCAGGCCCCGAAGAGCACGGCGGCGCCGGAACCCGGTGCCCGATAGCCGATCCCGGCGTCGTCCAGCGCCTCGGCGGTCACCTCCAGCGCCAGCCGCTGCTGCGGGTCCATCACCGCGGCCTCCCGGTCCTGGATGCCGAACCGGCCGTTGTCGAAGCGGTCGATACCGCGCAGGTAGCCGCCGTGCCGGGTGAGCGGGCGGTCCGGCGGCGGGGCCCCGGTGGCGTCCAGCCCGGTGGACAGCAGCCGCCAGAGCTCCGCGGGGCCGTCCGCGCCTGGAAGCCGGCAGCCGATGCCGACGAGGGAGATCGGGGTCATGCGGTGAGGTGCTCGACCAGCTGCTCGATGCTGGCATGGTCGTACAGCGCGACGAGCGGGATCGCCACGCCGAGCGCCTCCTCCAGCTCGCCGGTGAGCCGGGCCAGCTGGGTGGAGTTCAGCCCGAGTTCGGTGAAGGGCGCGGTGGTCGAGACCGGCCCGGCGTCGGCCGGGAGCAGCGCGGTGATCGCCGCGACCGCCGCGGCCGTGAAGGCCGCCCGCCGTGCGGCCCTTCCCTCGGGTACCCCGGCGCGCATCGCGACCTCCCTCTGCCCGGCTCGCGGCCGGGAATCCCTCAGCGATTATGCCCGAGGGAAGTGGCGAATGCGCTGCGCAGCTGGGTCTTTCACGCCGGGCCCCGCAGATCGGGGCGGCGGAGGGTCAGCGCGCGGGCGGTGCGCGATCCGCGCTGCCGCGCAAGCCGAGGCCACGGGGCCATCGAGGCGCGGCCCGGCCCGCCGCGGGCAGGCCGCCGAGCGCTCCCGCCGGGACCGGGCGTCGCTACAGTGGCCCCATGCCGGGAGACGACCGCACCGCGACGGTGCCGACCCTGCTGCGCTGCTGCGCCGCACTCGCCGCGACCCCGGGGCGGCTGCTCCGCCCCCGCAAACCGGACACCGCGCTGCTCGCCGGAGTACGGCTCACCGACCCGCCGCCCGCACGGGCGACGGTCGCGCTGACCGCCATCACCCAGGCCACCATGCACGTGCCGACCACCATCCTCGCCGAGGGCGTTCGCGACCTCGGCCGCACGACGCTGGCCATGGGCAGTTTCCTCATCGAGCACCCGAAGGCGCGGTTCCTCGTCGACCCGGCGCTCTGCTCCGGCGTGCACGAGCGGGTGCTGCCCGAGCTGCCCTTCCCGGTGCCGCTGCTGGTCGCCCCGGATAAGCCGGTGCTCGGGCTGGCCGACGCGCTGGCCGCGCGCGACGTCGCGGTGGACTCGATCGACTTCGTGCTCCCCACCCACCTGCACTGGGACCACGTCTCCGGCCTGCTCGAGCTGCCCGAGCAGGTGCCGCTGCGGCTGCCCGCCGTCGAGCGGGACTGGGCGCTGGCCGGGCCGCGCGCCCCCATCGGCGTCGCCCGCGGCCCGCTGCGCGGCCGCGGCACCGAGCCGCTCGAGCTGGACGGCCCTCCGGTCTTCGGCTTCCCGCGCAGCCATGACCTCTTCGGCGACGGTTCGGTGCTGCTGGTCGACCTGCACGGCCACACCCCAGGCAGCGTCGGCGTGCTGCTCGCGGTCGACGACGGCAGCCGGGTGCTGCTCGCGGGCGACGCCGTCTGGAGCAAACTCCAGGTGGACACGCTGCGCGAGAAGGCTCCCATGCCGGGTCAGCTCTTCGACGCCGACCGGGACGCCGCCTTCGCCACCATCCACCGCCTGCACACGCTCCCCGACGGCATCGAGCTCATCGCGAGCCACGACCACGCCGCGGTCACCGCCCGCGCCGCCCGCAATCCGCAGCGCTAGCGCAGGGCCGGCCCGACACGCCCGGCAGAAATGCGGGTGCCGCGCAGGGCCTCCCCTGCGCGGCACCCAGGTCACCGCCGCTTTTCGCCGTTCGCGGCGGCGACGTCCCTAGGGGGCGACCAGCTCCGCGAGCCGCGCGGTGATCAGCTCCGTTGCCTCCCGCACCATCCGCTCGACGAGCACCGCGCAGGTCGGGATGTCCTCGATCAGCCCCTGCGCCAGACCGGTCGACCAGATGCCCGCATCCAGATCGCCCTCCTCGAACACCTTGCGACCGCGCGCGCCGGCGACCAGCTCGCGCACGTCCTCGAAGGTGCCGCCCGCCTTCTCGATCTCGACCACCTTGCGGCTGATGGCATTGTCCGCGACCCGCGCGGTATTGCGCAGGGTGCGGAAGATGAGCTGGGTGTCCAGCTCGGAGTTGGCCACGATCTGCTCCTTGACCTTCTGGTCGATGGAGGACTCCGCGGTGCAGAGGAAGCGGGTGCCCATGTTCACCCCGTCCGCGCCCAGCGCCAGCGCGGCGACCAGGCCGCGGGCATCCGCGATACCGCCCGAGGCGATCACCGGGATGTCCAGCACCCTCGTCGCGGCCGGGATCAGGATCAGCCCGGGCACGTCGTCCTCGCCGGGGTGCCCGGCGCACTCGAAGCCGTCGATGCTCACGCCGTCGACGCCGATCTTCTGCGCCTTCAGCGCGTGCCGGACGCTGGTGCACTTGTGCAGCACCTTCACCCCGGCCTCGCGGTAGGCGGGCAGGAAGGGCTCCGGGTTGCTCCCCGCGGTCTCGACGATCTTGATGCCGCTCTCGATGATGGCCCGCGCGTACTCCTCGTACGGCGGCGGGTTGATCGAGGGCAGGATGGTGAGGTTGACGCCGAACGGCTTGTCCGTGAGTTCCCGGGTCCGCGCGATCTCCTTGCGCAGGTCGTCGGGGGTGGGCTGGGTCAGCGCGGTGATGAAGCCGAGCGCGCCGGTGTTCGCGACGGCCGCGACGAGCTCGGCCCGGCCGACCCACATCATGCCGCCCTGCACGATCGGGTGCTCCACGCCGAATGTCTCGGTGAACCTGGTCCGCAGCATTGCGCTCTCTCCTCAGTGTTCGCGCGGGCGTGCCGGAAATCGCCCCGCACCCGACGATCGTGACACGGCGATCCACCCGGCTACAACCCACAAGTGAGCCGAGATTCGCAATCGGCCTCCGTGATTGTCCGGGAAGATCACCCGGAGGGGAGGGAAAAACAGCAGTTCCACCTCGATACTGAGAGGAAAAACCCAGATTCGTCTCCTGAACCGAGATTCCCATCCGGAGCTGTTGCCCACCGGAAAAGTTAGTTGTTATTCTGGCCCGAAACCTGCCGTCGGTGGCGTGGGTCACTCAGGACTCACCGCGGGTGGCGGTTCGAGAGGAGTTCGTGGGATGACCACAGGTGCACAGGCGCTGGACGAGCCGATCCGCTCGCGTCGCAACCACTGGAACAACCAGCTCGCGACGCACGCGCTGATGCGGCCGGACGCGGTGGCGCTGCGGTTCAAGGGCGCCGACACCACGTGGCGGCAGCTGCACGAGCGCTCGCTGAAGTTCGCGGACGCGCTGGCCCGCCGCGGCGTCGGCTTCGGCGACCGGGTGCTCATCCTGGCGCTGAACTACCCCGAGTACCTGGAGGCGGTGTTCGGCATCAACGCGCTCGGCGCCATCGCGGTGCCGGTGAACTTCCGGCTCACCCCGCCCGAGGTCGCCTACATCGTGAGCGACAGCGGCGCCAAGGCGGTCGTCACCGACAGCCTGCTGCAGCCGCTCGCCGTCGCGGTGCGGGCGCAGGCGCAGGGGCTGGAGTCGGTCTTCGTGATCAACGGCGCCTCCGGCGACGGCGTGATCGGCTTCGACGACGCGCTTGCCGAGGAGGGCGAGCGCCACGTCCCGCGCGACATCCCGGAGGACACCCCCTCGCTCATCATGTACACCTCGGGCACCACCGGCAGCCCCAAGGGCGCGGTGCTCTCCTACGCGAACATGAACGGGCAGGCGCTGACCTGTATCCGCGCGCTCTCCTCCACCCCGGACACGGTCGGCTTCTGCACCTCGCCGCTCTTCCACATCGCCGGGCTCGGCAGCCTCGCGCCCGCCTTCATGCTCGGCTCCAAGACCGTGCTGCACCCGCTCGGCGCCTTCGACCCGGTCGAGTTCCTGGACGCGGTCGAGGCCGAGGGCGCGACCACCGCCTTCTGCGTCCCCGCGCAGTGGCAGGCCATCTGCGCCGTGCCAGGGGTCAAGGAGCGCAAGACGGCGCTCGAGGTGCTGAGCTGGGGCGCGGCCCCCGCCTCGAACAGCGTGCTGGAGGCGATGGCGGAGTGCTTCCCGAACGCCTCCAATGTCGCGGTGTTCGGGCAGACCGAGATGTCGCCGATCACCTGCGTGCTCGAGGGCAAGGACGCGCTGCGCAAGCTGGGGTCGGTCGGCAAGCCCATCCCGACCATCCAGGCCCGCGTGGTCGACGACGAGATGAACGACGTCGCCCCCGGCGAGATCGGCGAGATCGTCTACCGCGGCCCGACCCTCATGCAGGGCTACTGGAACAAGCCAGAGGCCACCGCCGATGCCTTCGCCTGCGGCTGGTTCCACTCCGGTGACCTGGTCAAGCAGGACGACGAGGGCTTCGTCTGGGTGGTCGACCGCAAGAAGGACATGATCATCTCGGGCGGCGAGAACATCTACTGCGCCGAGGTGGAGAACGTGCTCTTCGCGCACCCGAAGATCCGCGAGGCCGCGGTGATCGGGCGGGCGCACGAGAAGTGGGGCGAGGTGCCGGTCGCGGTGGTCGCGCTGCTCGACGCCGATGCCGAGCTCACGCTCGAGGAGCTGGAGCCCTTCCTGAACGAGAGCCTGGCCCGGTACAAGCACCCGAAGGATCTGGTGGTGGTCGCGGAGCTGCCGCGCAATGCCAGCGGCAAGGTCGTGAAGGTGCAGTTGCGGAAAGAGTTCTCGTCCTGATCTTGTTCCGGTGCCCGGCGGAATCCGGCGGGCACCGGAAGGGCCGATCGTGGAACAATTGGGGTCGGCCCGTCGCGCGCGTGGTGGGCCGACGGCGATCGGCAGGTTGAGAAGGAATGACAGAGGCGGGGGAGCGCTGGTTCGGCGAGTATCGGCTCGACCGGGAAGTCGGCCGGGGCGGGATGGGCCGGGTCTGGCGGGCCTGGCACGCACCGACCGAGCGGTTCGTCGCGCTCAAACTGCTGCCCGCCGCCGCGGCCGACGACGAGGAGTACCGCCGTCGCTTCGAGCGGGAGGCGCGGGTCGCGGCGCGGCTCAGTGATCCGCACGTGGTCGCCATCCACTCCTACGGGCGGGTCGGCGACCAGCTCTACATCGATATGGCGCTGATCGACGGTGACGATCTCGCCGCGCTGCTCATCGACGGCGGGCGGATCGCCCCCGAGCGGGCCGTGTACCTGCTCGGTCAGGTCGCCTCCGCGGTGGACGCCGCGCACGCCGCCGGGCTGGTGCACCGCGACATCAAACCGGGCAATGTGCTGGTGAGCCGCAACGACTTCGCGTACCTCATCGACTTCGGGATCGCCAGGCCGCGGGACGGGACGGCGCTCACCACCGGCAGCGTCGCCATCGGCACCATCGCCTACATGGCGCCGGAGCGGTTCGACGGCGTGGCGACGGCGCGCAGCGATATCTACTCGCTCGGCTGCGTGCTGGTGGAGTGCCTCACCGGGCGCAGGGCCTTTCCCGGTGACAGCCATGCCGAGCAGATCAACGCGCACCTCAACCACGCGCCGCCCCGGCCCAGCACGGTGGTCGCAGGCGTGCCGCCCGCGCTGGATCGGGTGATCGCGAAGGCGCTGGCCAAGAAGCCGGAGGACCGGTTCGCGACCGCTACCGAGTTCGCGCTGGCCGCCTGGGCGGCGCTGGAGGCGGATGAAGTGCCCCTCTCCGAGCCGGTGGTGCTGCCTGCGGTGGTTTCGCCGTCGCCGGGTTCGGCGGAGTCCGGGGCCGAGCGGTTGGTGGTGCGCGGGGTTGCTACGCCTGTGCTCGGGGCGGGGGACGAGACGGAGTCGCCCGCGCGTGCGGCGAAGTCCGTGGCTTCGGCGGAGTTCGAAGCCGCCGCGACGCCGGTGCTGCCGGATGATTCGGAGTCCGTTTCCGAGGGCCGTCCCGCGGATTCCGCGGCGCTGACGCCCGCGCTCGCGGCTGCCGAGCCCGCGCCGGAAGTCGCTGGCGACGATGATCCCGCGCCGGAAGTCGCCGGCGAAGCTGATCCCGCGGACGCCGTCGCGGAAACGCCCGCGGCTGCCGAGCCGGTGCCGAGTGCGGCGGAGGTGCCTGCGGACGCGGTGGAGCCGGATGCCGTCGCGAAGTTGCTCGCGCCGACGCCCGCCGATCCCGTCTCGCGCTCCGCCGACGCGGGGCTGCCCACGCCCGCCGCTGCCGTCTCGAGCGCCGCCGACGCGGGGCTGCCCACGCCCGCCGCTGCCGTCTCGAGCGCCGCCGACGCGGAGCTGCCCACGCCCGCCGCTGCCGACTCGGAAGCGTTCGCGGGCGCCGACGGGGAAGCGCCCACGCCCGCGGCCGCCGACGCGGAGGCGCCCGCGCTCGCGGGTGACGCTGCGGCGCCGGTTCTCGCGGTTGCGGACGGCGCTCCGGATCCCGCCGCCGAAAAGGCAGCGCCGTCGGCGGACGACGTCGAGCCACCTGCCGGGGAGCCGGAATCGGACCGCCCGAGCGCGGGCGAGCCGACGCCGGTGCTGCCCGAGCCGGTTCCGGCGCCACCCATCGGCCGCAACCGCGTGATCCTGCGCGACCCGATCGACGTCGCGCCCAAACCGCCCATCCCGAAACCGCTTCCGGTCCGCGCGGCGGCGGTGGTGCTCGGCGTCCTCGGCACGGGTGTGCTGACCACGACCCTGCTGCTGGCAGCTCCGGACGGCCCGAGTGAGGAGGCGGGCACCGCCCCGACCTCGATCATCGGCCCGGCCGAAAGCTCGCCCGGCCCGCAGCTCCCCGGCGTGGCCGCGCCGTCGCCGCACTCGGCGCCCACCTCGGGCGCGCCGATCGCGGTGGAGATGCCGGGCACGCGCCCCGAACCCGTGCTCGTACCGGCGCCGGTGGGCGAAGCGGCGATACCGGCACCGCCGGCGGGGGCCGTGCGTCCGCCCCTGCCCTCGGTGCCTGCCGGTGCCCCGATCACCAGCAGGCCGGAGCCGCCGCCACCGCCGCCGACCACCGTCCCGCCGCCGACCACGCTCCCGCCGACCACGCCCCAGCCCACCACGACGGAGCCACCGACCACGCCGCCGACGACGACGGCCCCCGCCACCACGACGGCGACCGAGACCACCACCCAGCCGAGCCTCCCCACCCAGCCCGCCGCCGCCCCCATCGAGCCCGCACCGATCCCGGTAGCCGAGCCCGGCGGTCCGACGTCGGGCACCGCGGCATCCGGCCCGGTCACCGAGCCCGGCGGTCCGGCGCCGGGCACCGCGGCATCCGGTCCGGTCACCGAGCCGACCACCACCTCCGCGCGGGTGACCGGTACCCCCACCCTCAGCTCCGCACCGGGGCATGATTCCGACGTGACCACTTCGACCACCGAGCCGACGCCGCTGCCTGCGGGCACCCCCCTGTGAACGCAACCAGGTGGTTCGGCGAATACCGCCTGGACTCCGTGATCGGCCGCGGCGGCATGGGCCAGGTCTGGCGCGCCTTCCACCAGCCGACCCAGCGCTTCGTCGCGCTCAAGGTGCTGCCCGCCGAGCTCGCGGACGACGAGGAGTTCCGCCGCCGCTTCGAGCGCGAGGCCAGGGTGGCGGCGCGGCTGAGCAACCCGCACCTGGTGGCGATCCACTCGTTCGGCAGGGTCGGCGACCAGCTCTACATCGATATGGCGCTGGTCGACGGCGTCGACGTGAGCGCACTGCTGCGCGAGCGCGGCCCCATGCCGCCGGTGCGCGCGGTGGAACTACTGGCCCAGATCGGCGCCGCGGTGGACGGCGCGCACGCAGCCGGGCTGGTGCACCGCGACATCAAGCCGGGCAATATCCTCATCGACCGCACCGGCTTCGCCTACCTGATCGATTTCGGCATTGCCAAGCCGGACGACGAAACCGGCCTCACCAGCACCGGCGCCTCGCTCGGCACCATCGCCTACATGGCGCCGGAGCGGTTCGAGGGCGTCGCGGGCCCGGCCGCCGACATCTACGCGCTCGGCTGCGTGCTTGCCGAGTGCATTCTGGGCGGCAAGATCTTCGCGGGCGAGAGCGTCGCCGAGCAGATCTTCGGCCACCTCTACAAACCGCCGCCGCGCCTCGGCGAGCTGCGCCCCGGCGTCCCGCCCGCGCTGGACGACGTGCTGGCCCGCGCCCTGGCCAAGGACCCGGCCGACCGCTTCGGCACCGCCACCGAGCTCGTCGACGCCGCGCGCCGCGCGCTCACCGACGGCCCGGTCGCCTGGAACCACGGCACCGCCGCCACCGTCGCCCCCGCCACGGTGAACTGGGCGACCGGCGCCGAGCACACCCCGCCGCCCGCCGCACGGTTCACCCCGCCCACGGGCCACGATCAGCGCCTCGCCGCCACCGTCGACGCCCCGGGCATCCCGCAGGCGGGCTCCGCGCACAACCACCCCGGTGCGCCGCACACTCCACCCGCCGCGTATTACCGAGTCCAGGCACCGGCCGGTTTCGACCACGGCACCGCCCCCGCCGTCCCCGGCCGGGCGCCTCGGAGGACCGTCCGCCGCAACGCCCTCCTCGCCGTGACCGCGGTGCTGCTGGTCTTCGCCATCGCCGCGGGCGTCACGCTCGCGCTCCGCGGCGGCGGCGGTACCGTCGGTGACGTCACCGTGACGACCGGCACCACCACCGCCGAACCCACCTCCGGCGACGACCCGACCGAGACCACCGAGGCCACCGGCGAGATCCCCGCCCTCCCCGACCGCTTCGCGGGCACCTGGAAGGGCCGCGTCACCGACGGCCTGGCCGCGCTCGATATCGAGCTGACTCTGCGCGCCGGCCAGGTCGGCGAGGAGGTCGGCGAGTCCAGCAATACCGGCGTGATCTTCAGCCAGACCTGCAGCCGGACCGAAACCCTGCTCGCCGCCAGCGACACCGAGGTCTCGCTGCGCGCGACCCTCACCGGCGGCCCGGCCGACTGCACCGACGACGGCAGCGTCTCCACCCTCACCGCCAACCCGGACGGCAGCATCGGCTACAGCTTTCCCGGCCCGCTCGGCACCACCCTGCGCGGCACCCTGACACCCGCCTAGATCTTGTTCTGCGCCCCAAGCCACCGCATGATCGGCCACCCGCAGAACACCGGCAACCAGCAGGTCAGCACCCGGTACAGCAGCACAGACGGCACCGCGACCTCGGCGGGCAGCCCGAACGCCGCGAGCCCGCCGATCAGCGCCGCCTCCACCGCCCCGACCCCGCCCGGCGTCGGCGCCGCCGAGGCCAGCGTGCCGCCGATCATGGTGACGATGGTGACCGTGATGAAGGTGGTTCCCCCGCCGAACGCCTGCACCGAGGCCCACAGCGCCCCGGCCTGGCCCAGCGTGATGGCGCCGCAGCCGACCACGATGATCAGCGAGCGCTTCGGGTCGCGGGCGAGCAGGACCAGCTCCCCGAGCACCTCCTGCAGCTGCGGCCGCACCGAATCGTTGAGCCAGCCGCGCAGTTTCGGCACGAAGGTGAAGGTGCCGACGATCCCGACGCCGACCCCGGCGATCAGGTAGAGCACGGTGGCGTCCGGCACGAAGTGCGAGAGGTCGGCGGAGGTGCCCGCGGCCACGCTGAACACCAGCAGCAGCACGATGTGGGTCAGCACCTGCACCGCCTGCTGCAGCGCGACCGCCGCGGTGGCGCGCACCGCGCCCAGCCCGCCCTTCTGCAGGTACCGCACGCTCAGCGCGAGCCCGCCGACCCGGGCCGGTGTCGTGGTGGCGGCGAAGGTGTTCGCGATCTGCATGACGATCAGCCCCCACAGGCTGATCCCGCGGGATGCGCAGGCCCAGAGCGCGGCGGCGGCGCCGACGTAGGTGAGCGAGGAGATGCCGAGCCCGAGCAGCGCCCACCACCAGTTGGCGGTGCGCAGCTGGGTGAAGAAGGTCGGCACCGCGCTGATGAACGGGTAGGCCACGTAGACCAGCCCGACCAGCAGCACCAGCTGGATGATCTGGTTGCGGCTGAACCGGGTGATCTGCTGTGCCTCGATCCGGTCCTGCCCGGTCTGCTTGCGCACCTCGGAGCGGGCCTCGGCGATCCGGTCGCTCCAGTCCGGCACCGAGCGCCGCATACCGGGCGGCAGCGCGAACTTGGTGAGCCGCCGCGAGGCCTCCAGCACCGCCTGCTCGCCGAGCGCGTCGATGGCCGCGCGCACCGCGGCCTCCCTGCCGAAGAGCGAGGTGGTGGTCACCAGCAGCTGCGCGATGTCGGATTGCAGCTGGGTGTCGCTGGCGCCGTACTCGGCGCTGGCGAAGCCGCCGACAAGCACCGCGCCGTCGCGCACCCGGATCTCGCTCGGCCGCAGGTCGCCGTGGGCGATCTGGCGCTCGCGCAGGGCGCCGAGCGCCGCCCAGACGGCGGGCAGGATCCCGGCGTCGGACTCGGCGAGCGGCCTGCCGTGCGGCACCGAGTGCGCGTACAGCGACCAGCCGCGGGCCAGCCTGCTCACCGCGATCGGCTCGTGCGCGGCGACCCCGGCATCGCGCACCGCGAGCGCGAGCAGCCCGCGGTGCTCCACCGCGCGGTGCATGGAGCCGTACGGCGACGGCGTCTCGCTGCTGCGGAAGGTGAGCCAGCGCCAGAGCTGGCGCAGCGCGCTGTGGCTGCGCTGGTTCTTGCCGTAGAGGTCGACGATCAGCTCGCGCTCGGCGCCGTCCACCGCGGCGGCCAGCACCAGCGGGCCCGGCCCGGCCGGGCGGACCACGGTGAACGCGGTGACGGTGCGGCCGCGCCCGGCCAGCAGCCGCACCGCGGCGTCCAGCGGCACCTCCAGCGCAGGCGTCCCGACCACGAGCACGATCACCGCGCCCACCAGCCACCCCACCGCCAGCCCGAACATGGCGCGGGCCGGGACCACCGTGCTCACCACCAGGTGGATCGGGGCGAAGGCGAGCAGCAGGAACCACATGAAGCGCCGCACCCTGGTCGGCAGCCACGGGCTGGAGACGGTGAGCACCGCGGCGGCCCCCGCGATCCAGCGCGGGTCGTCGAGGAACTGGGAGAGGAAGGTGTCCAGCCGGTCCGGTACCTGCAGGTGCCACTGCGGCGCGGAGAGCCCGGTGCCGGTGATGGAGAGCAGCAGCCCGGCCACCAGCCCGGCCGCCGCGTACCCGGCCATCAGCTTCCACTGCCGCTTCCAGACCAGCTCGATCAGGATGGCGAAGGGCAGGATCAGAATGGCGACGCCATAGCAGAGATAGACCAGATTGGACTGCGCCGGGTTCAGGAAGCCGATGATGTTGGAGACCGAGCGCTCCAGCGCCAGCCACTCCGGCCGGGTGATCACCGAGCCGATCACGACCACCCCGACGCCGAGCGCGGCGAGCACCACGCGAATGACATCGCTGGTACGCCTGGTCAGCGGCGGCAACAGGCTGCCGGTGACCGGAATTTCCCGCCCGTCGACTCGCATGGCGTATCGGTACTTTCGGATCGTCTTCGAGACGCGGGGCCGCGTGCTCCCAGGCGCACGATACATACCAGCACACAGTGGTTGCGCCGGGTACGCGGCGGTCCGATGCCGCCGGTCGATCTGCGTGTCGGTGGTCACATCATCTTGAGACAATGTGTCTCAGACGACCCGCCCGATTACCCGGTTCGCTCGATGGAGGAGCGCGGCTGCCTGCCCTGACGCCTGCGTTCTCGCACGAGCGCCAGCTCGACCGGGCCCTGCAGCCGCCCCGGCGCGTCCTCCGGCTCGCCCGGCTCCGCCGTCCCGTACGCGATGGCGTCGAGGTGCGGGAACCAGCGCGCGATCTCGTCCCGGTACGAGGTCTCCGCCTCCAGCTGGCAGAGCGCGCCGACCGCGGTCAGGACCGCGCGCGCGAACGGCGTCATGGAGACCGGCATGGTCAGCTGCCGCATGATGTTGGAGAGCCGCGGATTCGTCACCCGCAGCACGTGTTTGCGCAGCCACGGGTTGCTGAGGCGGTAGGTGTCGTGGCGCAGCGGCTCCATGCAGGACGAGACCACCTTGTAGAGCGCGCCGTCGTCGATCGGCCGGTCCGGCTCGGCGAAGCCGTGCCTGCGCGCGGTGCTGCCGAGATCGTCGGGGCCGCCACGGAAGAGCGCCTGGGTGTAGTCCTCGGCGAGCGCGTCGAACCCCTCCGGCGGCCAGGGCAGGCAGGCGCCGAAGTCGAGCACGCCGAGCCTGCCGTCCGGCAGCAGCCGGAAGTTGCCCGGGTGCGGGTCGGTGTAGAGCAGCCCGCTGCGCAGCCAGGTCGAGGCCATGAAGCGGACGAGCAGCATGCCGACCCGGTCCCGCTGCTCCCTGCTGCCGCGCTCGACCACCGCCGGAACCGGTGTGCCGTCCAGCCACTCGGTCACCAGCACGTCGCCGCACTGCGCGATCACCCGCGGGACGCGGATGTCCGGGTCGTCGGCGTAGGCCGCGGCGAAGGCGCGCTGGCTCTCCGCCTCGGCCGCGAAATCCAGCTCCCGCTCGACGCAGTCGCAGATCGCCTCGGTCACCCCGAACACGTCGGCGCTGGGCAGGAAGACCTTCGCCACCGTGCTGAGCCGGCGCAGCTGCTTGAGGTCGGCGGCCACCGCGGCCCGCCCGCCCGGGTACATGAGCTTCACCGCGACCGGCGTGCCGTCCTGCCAGACCCCGCGGTGCACCTGCCCGATCGAGGCCGCGCAGGCCCGCCGGTCGTCGAATTCCCGGAAGCGCGAACGCCACTCGGGGCCGAGGCTCTCGGCCATGACGGCGCGCACCACCGACGGCAGCATGACCGGGCCGGAGTCCTGCAGCCGGGAGAGCGCGATCCGGTAGGGCTCGGCGATCTCCGCCGGCAGCGCCAGCTCGTAGATGGCAAGCAGCTGGCCCAGTTTCGCGGCACAGCCCTTCAGCTCGCCGAGCACCTCGAAGATGTGCTGCGCGGTGCGCAGCCGGATATCCCGGTCGACCTCGTCGGCCGGGCGCCCGATCGCCTTGCGCCCCAGCCCCGCCGCCTGCCGCCCCGCGTACGCCACCGGAAGTACGGCGATCCGTGCCCCGCGCACCGCCGAGCGCACCGGCAACCGCCCCGCATCCCGGTTCCCGGTGCGGCCGAAACCCGCCGCCGACCCCGCGCCCCTGCGGAATCGGCGAACCCGCTCACCACCGGCTTCGGAGCCGGGAGTGCTCGTGCCCCCGCGTTCGGTCATGAGCCACCTCACATTGTGCGATGCTCAGTTTCGCACACGTGCGAACGAACCTCGCAGGCCTTAGACTGTCTGGGACGTGACACGCGCCACAGATGAGAGGTTGTCGAAGAAATGGGTTCCCAAACGGTTGTCGCCGATGTCGCCGACGAACTGGCGCGGCGGGTGGCAGCGGGGGAATACCGCCCGGGGGAGCTCATGCCCTCGGTGCGGCAGGTGGCCGAGGAGTTCTCGATGAACCGGGCAACTGCCCAGCTCACCCTCGGCCGGCTGGAGTCCTACGGCTTCGTCGAGGCCCGCCGCGGCAAGGGGTTCACCATTCGCGACGTGCGCGAGGCCGGCGGCCTCGACGTCTACCGGCACCTCTTCCGCTTCTCCGTGCCGATGCCCGAGGTCGCGGTGGAGATGTTCCACGACATCGTCGAGGTGGAGCGCGGCATCGTGATGGACGCGCTGCTCGCCTACACCGGCTGCGCCGACCGGCTGGACCCGGCCGAGCTCAAGGCCACCGTGGACGAGCTGGAATCGCTGGCCAGGCAGGACGAGCCGGACCACCACCGGATCCTCGCGCTGGAGGTCGGGCTGGTGCGCAGGCTGCTCTCCGCGCTCGGCTCCAGCATGCAGCGCGCCATCCTGAACTCCATCGGCGAGATGGTGCTCGAGGTGCCGCTCGCGGTGCAGGCCTACTTCGCCGGCGCCGCCGACCTGCACGTGCTGGTCTGGCGCGCGCTGCTCGCGGTCTGGGATTCCGGCTCGGAGCCCTCCGAGGCGCAGCTCGCGCTCTTCGAGGATCTCTTCGGGATGTACCACGACAAGGTGGTCACCCGCTTCGAGGAGCTGCTGCTCGGCCCCGCCGAGGAGGACGCGCCCCGGGCGGCGACCGCCTGATCCCGGGGCGCCTCGCGCCCGCCGACTACACAGCGCGCACTCCTGTCAGCTGTTCAGCTTGGTGAGCCGGTCGCAGGCCTCCACGTACTCCTGGATCAGCCGGTTCACCGCGTCGGCGGAGCGCTCGACCTTGTTGAGCTGGCCGACCACCTGACCCACCGGGTTGAAGTTCACGTCCTTCGCCGCCTCCGGGTAGCGGTGCCCCCGCTTCACGCCGTCCAGCGCGACCATCATCTGCAGCGGCATGGGCAGCGGGTCGGGGGTGTCGGCCTGCTCCCACGCCTCGGTCCAGTCGTTCTTGAGCATCCGGGCCGGCTTGCCGGTCCAGGCCCGCGAGCGCACGGTGTCGTGGCTGGTGGCCTCGAGGTAGCTCTGCATCTGCGCGGGCGGCACATTGGCCTCCTCGACGGTCAGCCAGATCGAGCCGGTCCACGCCCCCGCGGCGCCCATCGCCATGGCCGCGGCCACCTGGCGGCCGTTGCCGATGCCGCCCGCGGCCAGCACCGGCAGCTCGCCGACGGCGTCGATCACCTGCGGCCACAGCACCAGCGAGGAGACCTCGCCGCAGTGCCCGCCGCCCTCGGTGCCCTGGCAGACCACGAAGTCCAGCCCGGCGTTCTTGTGGTTCAGCGCGTGCTTGACCGAGCCGCAGAGCGCGCCGATCAGCCGGCCCGAGCTCTGCACCTGCTCGATCACGTCGGCGGGCGGGGTGCCGAGCGCGTTCGCCACCAGCTTGGCCTTGGGGTGCTGCAGGATCACCTCGACCTGCGGCCCCGCGGTGGTCGCGGTCCAGCCGAGCAGCTGCGCGTGCTGCTCGCCCTCGGGCAGCGCGGGCACGCCGTGGTCGGCGAGCAGTTTCTCCGCGAAATCGCGGTGCCCCTGCGGAACCATCTGCGCCAGCTGGGCTTCCAGCTCCTCGGGGCTCAGCCCCTCGATGCCCTTGCCCTCGTACTTGGACGGGATCACCAGGTCGACGCCGTAGACGCCGTTGACGTGCTCGTCCAGCCAGGCCAGCTCGACCTCCAGCTGCTCGGCGGTGAAGCCGACCGCGCCGAGCACACCGAGGCCACCGGCATTGCTCACGGCGGCGGCGACGTCGCGGCAGTGCGTGAAGGCGAAGATCGGGAACTCGATTCCCAGCCGATCACAGATCTCGGTGCGCATGGCCTGCTCGTCTCCCTGTAGCACTCGTGAAACGGGTTGCAAAAATCTCGGCGGCCCCGCCGCGCGCACAGGCGCGTTCGAGGCTCCCGGGTCGAATGTAACACGTTCTAGTTTTGCCGTACAGGGATGCTCAGGCGGTGGCGTGCTCCAGCTCTTTCAGGGCGTTCTCCAGGTGGTCGAGCATGCGCTCCAGGTCGGGCACCGTGCGACGGCAGGCGACCAGCCCGAAGTCCAGGTTGTCGCCGGTGCCCGCCAGCGTGATGTTCATGGCCTGGCCGTCGAACGGAATGGAGAGCGGGTAGGCCGCGTCCAGCCGGGCGCCGTTCCAGTACAGCGGCTTCCTGGTGCCGGGCACATTGGAGATCACCAGGTTGAACGGCGGGCTGGTCCACGGGATGAGGCCGGGCACCAGCGTCACCGCGAGCGGGCTGAGCATGAGCGCCGAGACCGCCATGGCCTGGACGGCGGAGAGCGAGTCGTAGGCCGCCTTGCTGGCCCGCATCGACTCCGAGATCACCTGCAACCGCTGCACCGGGTCGGTCCGGTCGGTGCCGAGGTTGCAGAGCATGGCGCCGACCTTCACGCCATCGGTGTCGGCCTCGCCGGGCGCGCGCAGCGACATCGGCACCATGGCGATCAGCGGCTTGTCCGGCAGCGCGTCGTGGTCGAGCAGGTAGGAGCGCACCGCGCCGGCCGACATGGCGAGCACCACGTCGTTCATGGTGGCGCCGGTCGCCTTGCGCACCTGCTGTAGCCGCTCCAGCGGCCAGGAGCGCGCCGCGGTCTGCCGCGCGCCGCCGATCGGCACGTTGAACAGCGTGCGCGGCGCGTCGAAGGGCATCGCCACCTGCTGCTTCAGCACGGTCTTCCCGACCAGCTTGGCCAGCGTCGGCCCGGCCGCCATCGAGACCAGCTCGCGCGCGCCGCCGAGCAAGCTGCCCTTTGCGCTCTCGGCCTTCTCCCGGCGCGGCAGGTTCCACGGCACATTGCCCGGCTCGGCCGGTTCCGGCGAGAGGGTGCGCTGCAGCAGCCGCTGCGCGGTCACCCCGTCGATCAGCGCGTGGTGCATCTTCGAGTACATGGCGAAGCGGCCGTCGGCCAGCCCCTCGATCAGGTGGAACTCCCAGAGCGGGCGATGCCGGTCCAGCAGCGCGCCGTGCAGCCCGGAGACCAGGTCGAGCAGCTGCTCCGGGCCGCCGGGCGTCGGTAGCCCGACCCGCCGGACGTGGTAGCTCAGGTCCGCGTGGTCGTCGTAGGTCCAGGCCGCGCGCGGGGCGCCGAAGATGGTCGCCGGACGTTTGCGGAAGCGCGGCTGCACCTCGTCGCAGTCGAGCAGGTGGTCGTGGATGGTCTGCGCGAACTCGCGCCCGATCCCCTCCGGTGGCTCGAAGATCTGCACCGACCCGACATGCATGGGTTGCTCGCGGGATTCGGCCAGCAGGAAAACGGCGTCGATCGGTGCGATCAGTTCCATGCGTAGGCCCTTCGAACAGTGGTGGTGTGCACGAGGCGTGCGCCCACTGTGGTGGATATCACGTGCTCGGATCGGATACCCGTCCGGGTCACCGGAACACGTCGGGCCGATGCCGCTCGGCCAGAACGATCGCCTGCCGGAACCGCTCCTTCGGGTACGGCTCCCGGAGCAGCCAGGCGGTCGCGGTCAACCCGGCGGCGGCGAGCAGCTCGGCGAGCCGGTCCGGCGCCCAGCGGTAGGCGCGGATCACCCGGTGGTCGAAGGGGGCCGGTTGCGCCCCCGGCTCTTCGGCGAAGAAGCCGAGCAGCAGTTTTCCGCCGGGCGCGAGCGCGCGGGCGAACTCGGCGAACACGCTCGGCAGCCGCTCGGGCGGGATGTGGATGAACGAGTACCAGGAGACGATCCCGCCGAGCGTGCCGTCCCCGTGCGGCAGCGCGCTCAGATCGCCCAGGTCGAAGCGGAGATCCGGGTACGCGGACCGGGCGGTTTCGATCAATCGCTCGGAGAGGTCGAGCCCGCTGATCGCGAGCCCGAGGTCGCGCAGGTGCGCGGTGATCCGGCCGGGGCCGCAGCCCGCGTCCAGCACCGGGCCGCGCACCTGCTCGGCGAAGGCGGTGAAGAGGGCGCGGCCGTACGGGTCGGTGGCGACCTGGTCGCGGGTGACGTCGGTGTAGAGCTCGGCCACCGCGTCGTAGGCTGCGGCGACGGCTTCGTCGGGCATGGGTTCCTCCGGATCAATCCAGCGGCGCGTTGGCGCGGACCCCGCGATAGATACCCCATCGCACGATCCACGGTCGCAGCACCCGGTCGAGCGACCAGCCGGGGAAGTGGAACGGCCGCCCGTTCGGTGCGAAGACGTCGAGGCCATCGGGCTGCGGGCCGAGCACCGAGCCCCAGCGCCGTCGGGGTGGGCGGTAGCTCCGCAGTTCGCGGCCCGCGATCTCGGCGCGGATATTGCGGGCGAGCAGCCCGTCGGCCCGATTGCGGGCGGAGCCGCGCAGCGGGTCGGTGGCGGCGACGTCGCCGATGGCGAAGACGCCGGGGTGGCCGGGGACGCGCAGTTCCGGTGTGGTGCGGACGAATCCGTGCTCGTCGAGCAGGGTGGCGGGGAGCCAGCCGGTGTTCGGGGTGGTGCGGCCGACGGTCCAGAGCACCGCGTCCGCGGTGCTGTCGGGCTGGCCGGTCTGCCAGCGCACGGGAGCGGTGGTGATGGCGTCGGCGGGTTCGTCCGCGCGGTGGCCGGGGTGCAGCTCCACCCCGAGCGCGGTGAGGGTGTGGCGCAGCCGGTCCCAGATGCGCGGGTGGTGCGCGGTGAGTGCCCGGTCGCGCGGGAAGTAGAGCGCGATCCGCTTCTCCGGCCAGGTGCGGGCCAGGTTGGCGGCGGTGCCGACCGCGGCGGCGCCGCCGCCGACCACCGCGATCCTGCGTGCCGCGCGCAGTTGCTCGTGGGCCGCCCGGAGCTGCTGCGCCACCTCGGTATCCGAGCGCAGCTCCGGTACCCGCCAGAAGCCGTTGCGCACACCGGTGCTGATCACCAGGATGTCGTACGGCTCCTGCTTTCCGGCCCCATCGGCATCCCGGAGCGTCACGGTTCGCGCCGCCAGATCGGCGCCGGTCAGCGTGCCATGCACCGTGCGCACCCGGTCCAGCCCGCGGAACCGGTCGAACGGAATCCAGTAGTCGCGCGCCCACTCCCGCGGCCGGGTGAGCCGGAAGCCCAGCTCCTGCCCGCTCACCAGCCCCGGCGCCGCCGAGACGCCGACCACCTCGAAGTGCCGGGCCAGCCGGATGGCGGTGAGCACGCCGCTGTCCCCGAGCCCGGCGATCAGCACCCGGCGCCCGGCGCGTGCGCCGCCCGTTTCGGTCACCGTCAGCCCCGGCGCGGCGGCCGTGGCACGAAGCGCGGAACCCGCTCCACCACCGCGCCGTACTCCGGCCTGCGCTCCAGGCTGCGCTGCTCCATCATCGGAATGCTCGCGCCGAGGAACATGGCCAGCATGGCCGCGGCCCCGAGCCAGAGCCACCAGAACTGGCTCGGCGCCGCCGCGATCCCGAAGAGCGCCATCGCCACCCAGAACCCGAACTCGCCGAAGTAGTTCGGATGCCGCGACCACCCCCACAGCCCGCGATCCATGACGTCGCCCGGCTGCCTATCCCGGGCGAACCGCCGCAGCTGGGTGTCGGCCGCCAGCTCCAGCCACACCGCCGCCAGCCCGACCACCACGGCCGCCCCGGTGAGCCAGGCCAGATCGTCCCCGTTCGCGGTGACCGCCACGTACACCGGCAGCATTCCGGCGAAGACGATCACCGTGGGAATCAGGTGGATGGGGAAGAGATCGGCGAGGAACTCCCCGCGCCCCGCCCGCTCCCGCAGCTGCGGGTAGCGCCAGTCCTCGTGCCGGAGCCCCGGGAACGAGAGCACCCAGTTCGCCGTCAGCCGCACCGCCCACACGACCACCACCAGCGCGATCAGCGCGCACCGCACGGTGTCGGCCCCCGGCGTCTCCAGCCACCAGTAGAGCAGCAGCAGTGGCGGGATGACCGACCAGTACGGGTCGTAGCAGCTGGAATTTCCGACGGCGCGGCTGCAGGCGAAGATCACCAGGGTGGCCAGGATGTCCGCGATGAGCGTGTCCAGCCAGAGCATGCCGGTGTCCGGCCCGGCCACCAGCCAGGCCGCCGCCACCGCGACGGCGAGCACATAGGCCCCGGTCACCACGGCGAGCGAGCGCGCCCTGCTCGTTCGGATGGACTCCATTCCGGCCTCCCGCAGCGCCGTGCCGGGTCGGCGGTGAACCGGCTGGAGCGGAAATGTAACACGTTTCAGTTCTGCTGGCCGGTGTTTGCGTTCGAGCGCGCTCGAATCCGTAGCGTCGCCGCCATGACGACACTGAACTGGATCATCACCGGTGCTTCCAAGGGCTTCGGGCGGGCGCTCGCCGAGGCCGCGCTGGCCGCGGGCGACACCGTGGTGGCGGCGGTGCGCAACCCGGACAGCATCGCCGACCTGGCGGGCGACGCCCTGCTTCCGGTCCGGCACGATGCCCGCGACACCGCCGCCGCGGCCACCCTGGTCGACGCCGCCCTCGAGCGGTTCGGCCGGCTCGACGTGCTGGTGAACAACGCGGGCCGCGGGCTGATCGGCGCCGTCGAGGAGGTCGGCGACGCGCAGCTGCGCGACCTCATGGACCTGCATCTCTTCGGCCCCGCCGCGCTGGTCCGCGCCGCGCTGCCTGCGCTGCGCGCGCGGCGCGGCGGCACCATCGTGCAGATGAGCAGCCAGGGCGGGCGGATCTCGTTCCCCGGTGTCTCCGCCTACAGCGCCTCCAAGTTCGCGCTGGAGGGCTGGTCCGAGGCGCTCGCCGCCGAGGTCGCGCCGTTCGGGATCAGGGTGCTGCTGGTGGAGCCGAGCCGCTTCCGCACCGCCTTCAACGCCGAGCTCGAGTTCACCGAGGTGGCGGCCGAGTACCGGGACGCGCTCGCCGCGATGCGCGCCGATATGGCCGGGGTGGACGGCGCACAGGAGGGTGATCCGGCACAGGCCGCGGCCATCATCGTGCGGCTCGCGCACAGCGAGGAGGTGCCGCTGCGGCTGCCGCTCGGCGGGGAGGCCGTGGAACGGCTCACCGCGGGGTACCGTCGCGACCTCGCCGAGGTCGAGCGCTGGGCCGAGACCGCCCGCAGCGCCGATTTCGCCGACGCCGCTCCCGCCGTCCGCCCGTTCTAAACTGAACCGATGGCGACCGACGAACTCATGGACCGGGCGCTGAGCATGCTCGGCGACGAGGACGACGCCGCGGCCTCGATCGAGGTGCTGCACCGCCTGGCCGAGGCGAGCGAGCCCGCGCAGCCGCTGTCCATCGCGGAGGTGGCCGAGCTGCTCGACATCTCGCCGCACACGCTGCGCTACTACGAGCGCGCCGGGCTGGTCGAGGTCGGCCGGGACAGCGCCGGCTATCGCCGCTACGACGCCGAGGCCATCCGCAGGCTGGTCTTCATCACCCGGATGCGGCTCTCCGGCATGCCCATGCGCGACCTGCAGCACTACGTCCGGCTGGTCGACACCGGCGAGGACACGGTGCCGGAGCGGCTCGACATGCTGCTCGAGCACCGCGACACCATCCGCCGCCGCATCCGCGAGCTCACCCTCTCGCTGGCCGCCACCGAGTACAAGATCGCGACCTACGGCGGGCGCGCCGGGTCATAGCCGTCCGCGTAGCTCGGCGGCCCGGCGGGTGAGGTGGTCGCGCTCGGCCAGGATGTGCGCGGCGCCGGCGGCCTCGACGTACAGCCGCACGGCGGTGGCGAGGTCGCCTGCCCGCTCGTGCAGGTAGGCGGCGGAGGCGAGGTAGCGGGGAAGCGCGGGATCCAGCTCGGCGAGCGCGGCCAGCCCGGCCCGCGGGCCGTCCGCCGCACCGAGCGCGACCGCGCGGTTCAGCCGCACCACCGGGCTGCCGGTGAGCCGGACCAGCTCGTCGTACCACTCGACGATCTGCACCCAGTCGGTCTCGCCTGCGGTCTGCGCGTCCGCGTGCAGCGCCGCGATGGCGGCCTGAGCCTGGAATTCGCCGAGCCGGTCGCGAGCCAGTGCGGCCTGCAGGATATCGATCCCCTCGGCGATCAGCGGGCGCTGCCAGCGGCTCCGGTCCTGCTCGGCGAGCGGGACCAGGCTGCCGTCCGGGCTGGTGCGGGCCGGTCGCCGCGCGTGATGCAGCAGGAACAGCGCCAGCAGCCCGGCGACCTCGGGATCGTCGCTGATCGCGGCGAGCTGCCGCGCCAGCCGGATGGCCTCCGCCGCGAGGTCGACATCGCCGCTGTACCCCTCGTTGAACACCAGGTACAGCACCCGGAGCACGGTGCCGAGATCGCCGGGGCTGTCCAGCCGGACCCCGCTGACCGTGCGCTTGGCGCGGCTGATCCGCTGCGCCATGGTCGCCTCCGGCACCAGGTACGCCCGCGCGATCTGCGCGGTGGTGAGGCCGCCGACCGCGCGCAGCGTGAGCGCCACCGCCGAGGCCGGGGTCAGCTTCGGGTGCGCGCACAGGAAGTAGAGCCGCAGCGTCTCGTCGGTGCTCGCCGCGGGCCCCGGCTCCGGCTCGTCGAACACCATGACCTCCCGGTTGCGCCGGGCGGCGTCCGAGCGGGCGAGGTCGAGGAAGCAGCGCCATGCCGTGGTGATGAGCCAGCCCTTCGGGTCGGCGGGCGGCTTGGCCTGCCAGGTGCCGAGCGCGCGGATGAGCGCCTCCTGCACCGCGTCCTCGGCCGTCGCGAAATCCGCTCCCCGGTGCACCAGCGCCGCCAGCACACCGGGGATCAGCTCGCGGAGCTCGGTCATCACTCCGCGGTGGGGCCGTGCGCGGTCATCAGCGGCCGGATCTCCAGCCACTCCTGGATCGGGATGCCGTCTTTGCCCGGCGCCGCGGAGAGCTCGCCCGCCAGCTCCAGCGCGCGGTCGTAGGAGTCCACGTCGATGATCATCCAGCCCGCGATCAGATCCTTGGTCTCGGCGAACGGGCCGTCGGTGACCGGCGGCCTGCCCGGCCCGTCCGAGCGCACCCAGGTACCGGTCGCGGTGAGCGACTGCGAATCCACGTACTCGCCGTCGCGCTCCAGCCGGGCCGCGAAATCCTCCATGTACCGCACGTGCGCCGTGATCTCCTCCGGCGTCCACCGGTCCATGGGCACGTCGTGCACCGAGGCGGGGGCGCCGCGGTAGTGCTTCAGCAGCAGGTACTTGGCCATGTCGTGCTCCTTCGTTCGGTTCGTGTACCCCTGGGACGGAGCGGCCCGCGCGTTCTCGACATCGCCGGGCGATATTTTCTCCGGATGGCGATCCAACGCATGGACAACGTGCTCATCGTGGTCGAAGATCTCGACGCCGTCATCGGCTTCTTCGTCGAACTGGGGATGGAGCTGGCGAACCGCGGCCCCGCCGAGGGGCGCTGGGTGGAGCGGATCATCGGGCTCGACGACGTCCGGCAGGAGGTCGCCACGCTGCGCACCCCCGACGGGCACGGCAAGGTCGAACTCGCGCAGTTCCACGCCCCGGCCGCCCGGCGCAGCACCCCCGTCGACGCGCCGACCAACACGCTCGGCCTCCGCCGCATCATGTTCGCCGTCGACGACATCGACGACACCGTCGCCCGGCTCAGCGCCCGCGGCGCCGAACTCGTCGGCACCATCGAGCGCTATGAGCAGCTCTTCCGCCTCTGCTACCTGCGCGGGCCGGAGGGGATCGTGGTCGGGCTGGCGGAGGAGCTCTAGCCCCTGGCCATATCCACGAACCGGCTCAGGTGCAGCTGGTGCGCCACCGTGATGGTCGCGGTCGGGCCGTTGCGGTGCTTGCCGAGGATCAGGTCCGCCTCGCCGCCGCGCGGGTCGTCGCGCTCGAAGGCGTCGGGGCGGTGCAGCAGGATCACCATGTCGGCGTCCTGCTCCAGCGAGTTGTGCAGCGCGACGCCGTTCGCCACGAAGTTGTGTGTGCCGGGCACCGTGCCGTCGAAGACGTCCTGCTCGCCGAGGCTGGTGATGTCGACGACGCGATCCCAGAACACGTCGTTGGTCGCGAACATCTCGATGTCGGCGTCCTGCAGCACGTTCGCGACCCGGGCGAGCCGGGAGCGGCTGGGCGAGCGCTTCCACATGGTGGAGCCGCAGAACCGCGAGTTCATCGCGGAGGCGAACTCGCGGTGGGTCATCTCCTTCGTAGCGAGCAGCGTCTTTACCTGCGACCAGATCTCCTTCGGCACCGTGTCGACGTTGGTGTTGCGGGCCAGCGGCGCCAGCTGCTCGAGCGTGCGCTCCGCAGCAACGCCGCGGGCACCGTGGACGCCGACATCGCGGAGGAAGATCGTCTGGTTCTCCGAACCATCGACGGTGAGATGCCAGCACGGCCGATAGTCCGGCTTGCGTACCTGCTTGATGCGGCCGTGCACACCGACCCGCAGCAGCAGCTGCGCAACGTCGTCGACGAGCCGCCTGCTGGTCGAGGCGTAGTAGACGCGGGCCTGGTTGCCCTTCTCGTCCCAACGTACAGAGCCGTCGGTGGCCCACAGATGCCGCAGGAAGAGCGCGACTTGCTCGGTCGGCAGCGCGAAGATCCGCGCGGGTACGAACTTCTCATAGCTGCGCAACCCGAATAGCCCGAGGCCGTCGAGCCATTCCGCGATCGGGTTCCGCTTCCCGCGGGTGAGCCGATACGGGGCACGCAATCGAAGCGTGGTGACCCGGGCGGCGGGGTAGTCGTCGCGCACCGCGGCGACACCGAAGTGCTCGGCCGCCGTGCTGACCGCGGCGAGGTTCTCTTCATCGATGCTGGCGTACCGCACCGGCTGCCTGCGCACGCACGAACCGTCGCCGATCATGTGCGCGAGCAGGACCACCTCGGCGTCGGGCATGCGCTCGGTGTGTACCGGCTCCGGCACCAGGCGTGGCGTGGCCAGCCGATCGCCCACCCCGAGCCGGTCCAGCGGGATCCATCCGTCCACGGTGAGGAAAGGGTGGTTGCCGGTGGCCTCGACCTCGCGTCCCGACGCGAGACGCAGCCGGAACACCTCCTTGCGCCCGCTGGGGAACACCTTCACCATGGGCCGCGCCACCATGCGCATCCGCTCGTCCAGCGACCAGACCAAAGGCTGCTCTCCGGACTCGAGCAGCTCACCCAGCGTGCTTTCCGCACCGGTATCCGCGCGCAACACCCGGGCCGAGGCTGGCAGGCACCCCGATTCGCGCAGGTCAGACACCATGGGGCGCTTGTCGGTGCGCTGCTCCGGACCACGGTTCAGCTGGCTGATCGCCACCACCGGCACCTCCAGCTCCTTGGCGAGGAGCTTGAGATTCCGGGAGAAGTCGGAGACCTCCTGCTGCCTGGACTCCACCTTCTTGCCCGAGGTCATCAGCTGCAGGTAGTCGACGACCACGAGCTTGAGATCGTGCCGCTGCTTGAGCCGCCGCGCCTTGGCCCTGATCTCCATCATGGTGAGGTTCGGCGAGTCGTCCACGAAGAGCGGCGCCTCGCTGATCTCGCTCATCCGCCTGGCCAGCTTGGTCCAGTCGTCGTCGCTCATCCGCCCGGAGCGCATATCGCCCAGCTTGATCTTCGCCTCGGCGGAGAGCAGCCGCATGACGATCTCGGTGCGGCTCATCTCCAGCGAGAAGATCACGCTGGCCAGCCCGTTCTTGATCGAGCAGCTGCGCATGAAATCCATGCCGAGGGTGGAGTTGTGCGTCGGCACCATGGCGCGGCCTGCCAGGTACAGGTGCTCGGTGTTGTCGACCTCGACGCAGCGCACGGGGACGCTCGGGATCGGGCGGACGTCCACGATGTAGCGGCACTCGGAGCGCGTGCTGCTCGCCACGGCCCGGCGCTGCTTGTGCAGCAGCGCCTTCCGGTGCAGGCCGAACACCTCGTCGTCGGTGGCGAAGGTGAGGATGGAGGCGGTGCTGCTCTGCTCGGTGCGGCCGTCGGCCCTTCCGGTGCTCAGCCGCACCCGGTAGCCGAGGCTCACCACGAGCTCTCGCACATCGGCGGCGAGCCGCTCGTCGACCGCGCTGAACTGCACCGAACCGCCGGATGTCACCGTGCCGTTGGTATCGAGCAGGCCGGCCAGCAGCGCCCGCCGCTGCGCCTCGGACCCGCGCAGGTACGGGCCGGGAATGTGCTTGGCGTTCAGCACACCGAGAGTCCGCAGCCGAGCCTGGACCGAGCCGACCGCCCGGCGGCAGCCCTGGCACAGCCGGAGGCCGATGGACGGGCCACCGCGCTGCGGGCAGGCCGGAGCCGCGACCGGCGCCGAGACGAAGCGGGCCCGGCCGCCGCAGGTGCGCACCAACCCCTCACCCTCGATCCGCACCGCGATCTCCGGGTCGGCGCTGGTGCGAGTGGCGCTGTCGGGCGAGCCGTCGCCGAGCCAGGCCCCGAGGGTGTACGGGGGCACGGGGAGGTCGGCGGCGGGGAGGTCGAGGGGGCGGGTGGTGCGGATGGAGTGGTTGATCCGGCGGTCGGCGGTCTCGCAGCGGAGGGTGGCGGCGATCTGGGCGGTGGTGCGCACCGCGGCCGGGGTGCGGCGGGAGCGGCGCGAGGCACGGGTGTCGGTGAGCCACTGGTGCTGTTCGTCGGCGACCAGCACGGTGCCGTCGGAGAACTCGACCTCGTAGCAGGGCCTGCCGTGCAGCACCTCGGTCGCGGCGACCACCCTGGTCGGCCTCCCGTCGGCGTCCAGCAGCAGGTCGCCCGCGCGCACCTCGCCCATGGTGGTCCAGCCGGTCGGTGTCGGCAGGGGGGTGTCGAGGGCAAGCGCCTTGCCGACGCCCGGACGGGCCGCGACGATGATCATCTGCCCCGGGTGCAGCCCATTGGTCACCTCGTCGAGCTCGGAGAACCCGGTGGGCACGCCGAGCGAGATGCCACCGCGGCTGGCGATGGAGTCGATCTCGTCCATGGTGGGCTGGAGCAGCTCCTCCAGCGGCAGGAAGTCCTCGGTGGTGCGCCGCTCGGTGACCTCGTAGACCTCGGCCTGGGCCCGGTCGACGACCTCGGCGACGTCCTGGCCGTCGGCGCCGGCGTAGCCGTACTGGACGATCCTGGTGCCCGCCTCGACGAGGCGGCGCAGCACGGCCTTCTCGGCGACGATCTCGGCGTAGTAGCCGGCGTTGGCGGCGGTGGGTACGGTCTGGGTGAGGGTGACCAGGTAGGGCGGGCCGCCGATGCGCTTGAGCTCGCCGCGGCGGTCGAGGGCGGCGGAGACGGTGACCGGATCGGCGGGCTCGCCGCGGCCGTAGAGGTCGAGCACGGCGTCGTAGATGGCCTGGTGCGCGGGGCGGTAGAAATCGCCGGGGCGGATCACCTCGACCACGTCGGCGATGGCGTCCTTACTCAGCAGCATGCCGCCGAGCACCGACTGCTCGGCCGCCATGTCGTGCGGCGGCTGCCTGCCGAAATCCTCGCCGGGGGCATCCGGCGGGTACTCGGCGTGCCCGCGGTCGTCGACGACTGCCACCTGACTCGACCGTCCTCTCTCCGCACGAGCGCGGCCCGTGAAACCACCTGCTGGTCCGCGACTGCCTCGGTTCTACCGCGTGGGTACGACAGGTCGTGGCTCGGCGCGCCGGGGCGGATCCGGAACGCCGCCGCCGGAACCGGAACGTCAGTTACCGCCGTGCCGCCACCCGGACGCCGCCGCCGGAAACGGCCGCGGCGATGAACCTAGGGGAGCCCGCGGACCCCTGCCAAACCGACTTGGGGATGTACCTGTGGATAACGTGGGGACTGTTAACCAATCGATGTGCAGCCCCTGGGGATAACTTGGGGAAAACGCAGGTCACAGCGCGAAAATGCCCAGATGAACGGCTATTTACGAGGTCTCACAGGTGTGGATCAAATTTACTGCGGCGTGTCGGGGGAGATGAACAGCCGGGCGTGTTGAGTGAACGGGACATGGAAGAAACATGACCTGAATCACAGCAGTGCCGGTCGGTTTTTCCGGTAATCCACAGGGCTGTCCCACAGTGGGGAGTGTGTGCAGGTGACGGCACCGGGAAGGTTCCGCGCGGTAGCACCGGGGGTGAGGCTAATCGGCCGCAACCGGGAAGTGTGGCGGGATTCGCGCCGGCGCCCCCGCATGCATGACCGGGCGCGCGCACGGAGAGGCCGTTCCCGGAGATGCTCCGGGAACGGCCTGTCCGAGAGTGCGAATCAGCTCGCGGCGACGACCTCGACGCCGAGCTTGGCCGCCACGTCGGGGTGCAGGTGCACCACGATGTCGTGCTTGCCGGTGCTCTTGATGTGCGACTTCGGCAGCTCGATGCTGCGCTTGTCGATCACCGGGCCACCGGCGGTCTTGATGGCCGAGGCCACGTCGGACTGGGTGACCGAGCCGAAGAGCTTGCCGGAGCCCGCGGTCTTGACCGACAGGGAGACCCCGGTCAGCCCCTCAAGGGCCTGCTTCAGCTCGTTGGCGTGGCCGAGGTCGCGCACCCGGCGGGCATCCTGCGCCCGGCGGATGCCCTCGACCTGCTTCTGCGCGCCGCGGCTGGCAACGATCGCCAGGCCGCGGGGCAGCAGGTAGTTGCGGCCGTATCCGTCCTTGACCTCCACGGTGTCGCCGGGGGCACCGAGGTTGTCCACGTCAGCGGTAAGAATCAACTTCATCTGCGTGCCTCCTTCTCAGCGAGCGGTGGACACGTAAGGAAGCAGCGCCACCTCACGCGAGTTCTTGACGGCGACCGCGACATCGCGCTGGTGCTGGACGCAGTTGCCGGTCACCCGGCGCGCGCGGATCTTGCCGCGATCACTGACGTACTTGCGCAGCAGCGTCGTGTCCTTGTAGTCGATGTGCACGGTGCCGGTCTTGCTCTCCTTGCAGAACTGGCACGCTTTCTTCTTCAGCACCTTTTCGCGCGCGGGCGCTTTCGGCATGGTCTTCTACTCCGTTTTCATGTGGCCCTGATCGCCAGGGCCGGGAAGCCGTTCGTCAGAACGGCGGTTCGTCGTCATTGCGGCCGCCGCCCCCGAAGGAGGAGCCTGCCGCGGGCGCGCTGCCCCAGGGATCGTCGTCGGCGCTGTTGGTGCCACCGCCGCCGCCACCCCGGTTGCCGCCGCCCCCGCTGTTCGCGTTGTATCCGCCGCCCCCGCCGGAGCCACCGCCGAAACCGCCGCCCCCGCCACCGCCGCGGCTGGTCTTGTTGACCTTGGCCGTGGCATACCGCAGCGACGGGCCGACCTCGTCGACCTCCAGCTCGACCACGGTGCGCTTCTCACCCTCGCGGGTTTCGTAGGAGCGCTGCTTGAGCCGGCCGCTGACGATCACCCGCGCGCCCCTGGTGAGGCTCTCGGCGACGTTTTCCGCGGCCTCCCGCCAGATATTGCAGCGCAGGAAGAGGGCCTCGCCGTCCTTCCACTCGTTCGAATTGCGGTCGAACACGCGGGGGGTGGAGGCCACGGTGAAGTTCGCCACCGCCTGGCCCGCGGGTGTGAATCGGAGTTCGGGGTCGGCCGTCAGGTTTCCGATGACGGTGATGACCGTGTCGCCTGCCATTGTGGTTCCTCCTGGAGAGGGGGGATCAGCGATTGCTCGCTCGGTTGCGCTAGAGCCTAGAGACAGGCACCGACGCATTCCGAAGGGGCAGCGGCGCGATTACTTCTTGCCGTGGCGCAGCACCTTGGTGCGCAGCACCGTCTCGTTCAGGCCGAGCTGGCGGTCGAGCTCGCTCACGGTCGCCGGTTCGGCGGTGAGGTCGACGATGGCGTAGATGCCCTCGGCCTGCTTGCTGATCTCGTAGGCGAGCCGGCGGCGGCCCCAGATATCGACCTTGTCGATCTTGCCGCCATCGGTGCGGACGACGCTGAGCAGATTTTCCAGCGACGGACCGACGGTGCGCTCATCCAGGCTCGGATCGAGGATGACCATCACTTCATATTGACGCACGGACCATTCACCTCCTGTGGACTCGAATCGGCCACGGACGTTCCGTGGCAGGAGGGTCGTTGCGTCAGCAACCCGGCAAGGCTACCCGACCGGCCCCTGACCGGCGAAATCGATGCCCCGCCTGCGGTAGCGCCCCGGCGCAGTGCCGTACGCGCGCTTAACGCCTTGGCGAAGGCGAACTCGGAGCCGGTGAGCCCCGGTCGCGGCGCGATGGGGGTCCGTGGGGACGACCCCGTCCCCACGGACCCCCTCCTCTAGGGTGGGCCCCATGCCGAACGAGCGCCGGGTCACCCGCCGTGCGGCGCTCGCGACGGCGGTGCTGCTCCTCTGCGCCCTCACCCTGATACTCGGCTACCTGAACAAGGCCAGGTGCGCGGGCGCCCCGTTCCACCCGGACGGCCGCAGCGCGGTCTTCGACATGGCCAAGGACGCCGACGTCTGCTATTCCGACATCCAGTTCCTCTGGCTCGGCCGGGATATCGACAACCACGTCTTCCCGTACATCGACGGAACGATCACCCCGGACGGCGCGCTGATCGGCGGCGTCGTCGAGTACCCGGTGCTGAGCGGGGTGCTCATGTGGCTGGGCGCGCTCCCGGCGCACAGCGATGCCGAATTCCTGCGCTGGTCGGCGCTGCTGCTCGCGCCGTTCGCGCTGCTCACGGCGTGGATGCTGGCCCGGCTCGCCGGCGGCGCCGCGCTGCTGTGGGCGATCGGCACTCCGCTGGTGCTCTACGCATTCCACAACTGGGAGCTGCCGGTGGTCTGCGCCGCGGTGGCGGCGGTGTACGTGGTGGCGGTGCCGCGCTGGTCGCTGCGTACCCGCGGGGTGGCGGCGGCGGTGCTGCTCGGGCTCGGCTTCTGTCTCAAGCTCTATCCGGGGATCTTCGTGCTCCCGCTCATGGCGTACGTGCTCACCGGCGGCGCCGAGCCGGACGGGAAACGCGATGTGCGCGGCGCGCTGCTCACCGGCGCCGCCGCGGCGGGCACGGTAATCCTGGTGAACCTGCCGTTCGCACTGGCCGGGTTCGAGGGCTGGCGGGCGTCCTTCGCCTTCCAGCAGCTGCGCCGCGCCGACATCACCACGAACTCGCTCTGGTACTGGGGGCTGCGCCCGCTCTATCCGGCGAGCGAAGCGGGCGAGGAGAACTTCCAGCACACCGTCTCGATCGCCTCGCCGCTGCTGATCCTGGTGTCGTTCGCGCTGGCGCTGTGGCTGGGGTGGCGGCGCGGGCGGAGTACCGGGGTGTACCCGTGGATCGGCGTGAGCGGCGCCATGCTCTGCGGTTTCCTGCTCTTCCACAAGGTGCACAGCCCGCAGTACACGCTCTGGCTCATCCCCTTCCTGGTGCTGCTGGTGGTGCCGTGGTGGCTGGTCGGCGCGTACCTGGTGGCGGATGTGGCGATCGGGGTCGGCGTCTTCCGCTACTTCTACGCGCTCGGCACCGGCGAGGGGGTCGAGCCGCTGGAGAACGTGGTGCAGTTCGGGGTCTGGGGGCGGGCGGTGCTGCTCGCGGTGTTCTTCGTGCTGTTCGTGCGGGCGGCGCAGCGCGACGACCGGGTTACTTCCGCGCCTCGCGCCACTGCATCCCCCAGCCGTACGCCTCGTCCAGCGCCTGCTGGGCCCCGCTGATGTAGTTCACCTCGCGGCGCACCGAGATCCGGCCGCCGGTATTGCCGATCAGCGCGATGGCGCAGGAGCGGGCGCCGTTCACCGGGGAGTCGAGCAGCACCTCGATCTGCGGGCCGCTGGTGGGGACGAGCGTGACCACGCCGTCGGCGGCGGCCCAGTTCGGCACGCCCTCGTAGATGAGGGCGAAGATCAGCACCCGGCGGAACTGTTCGGGGCGGCCGAGATCGATGCGCATGGTCTCGCCGCCGACCGAGCCGCCGCTGCGGTCGTCGCCGTCCAGCTCGATGAAGGGCGGGGAGCCGAGCGAGCCGTAGTTGTTGCCGAGCGCCTGCACCACGCCCTTGCTGCCGTCGGCGAGCTCGTAGAGGCAGCCGAGGTCGAGGTCGATCGAGCCGCCGCGCCGGAAGAGCCGGGGCTTGCCGCTGGTCCAGCGCAGGTTGACGCGCAGAACGCCCTGCGCTTCCCCCGGTTTGGCGAGGTCGACGCTCGGCGCCGCCTTCGAGAGTGTCACCTTGTTCAGGTCGACGCCGCCGGCTCCGGCCCGGTTGTCGGCCGCCATCGCCATCCCCCTCCAACTCGACACGGTGGTCAGGTGGCACCGAGCCTAACGCGCGCGACCCCGGAAATGCCCGGAGCGGCAGCGAAAATTCGCTGCCGCTCCGGAGCGGGTACCGCGCGGTGCTCAGCCGACCGGGCTGGCCTCCCGCTCGTCCGGGGTCTCCGCGGCGGCCTTGCGGTTGCGCCGGATGCTGGACCAGAGCGCCGCGCCGATGAAGGCGACGCCGACCAGGCCGGTGATGATCTCGTTGATGTGCACGCCGATCGAGACCAGCAGGATGGTGGCGAGCGCGCCGATCGCCCAGTGCGCGCCGTGCTCCAGGTACACGTACTCCGAGAGCGTGCCCTGCCGCACCAGGTAGACGGTGATCGACCGGACGAACATGGCGCCGATCAGGCCGAGGCCGAGCGCGATGATGATCGGGTCGGCGGTGATGGCGAAGGCGCCGATCACGCCGTCGAAGGAGAACGAGGCGTCCAGCACCTCCAGGTAGAGGAAGAGGAAGAAGCCGGCCTTGCCGGTGGCCTTGGCCAGGTCGGATGGGCCGGTGCGCTTGCCCTCCAGCTCCTTGCCCGCCTCGTCGAGGTTCTCTTCGAATTCCTCGGTGTGGAACATGGAGCCGAGGCCGTCGACGGCGATGTAGGTGATCATGCCGAGCAGCCCGGCCAGCAGCACGGTGGCGCGGTTGTCGTCGTCGGCGAGGAACTCGGCGGCGAGCACCAGCGCGATACCGGCGACCACGACCGAGAGCATGTCCAGCCTGCCCGCCTTGGCCAGCGGCTTCTCCAGCCAGCTCAGCCAGGTGATCTCGCGCTCGGCGAAGATGAAGTTCAGGAAGAGCAGCGCGAGGAACATGCCGCCGAAGGCCGCGATCTGCGGGTGCGCGTCGGTGATCAGGGTTTCGTAGCTCGGGCTGCCGTCCGGGAAGTAGGCGGCGTCGCCCTCCGGCGGGTTCAGCGCGAGGTCGAATGCCTGCACCGGATTCAGCCCGGCGGTGACCCAGATGATCGCCAGCGGGAAGAGCAGCCGCATGCCGAAGACGGCGATGAGGATGCCGACGGTGAGGAAGATCCGCTGCCAGAATTCACTCATCCGCCGCAGCACCGTGGCGTTGATGACGGCGTTGTCGAACGAGAGCGACACCTCGAGAATGCCGAGGATGGCGCAGAGGAAGAGTGCGGTCGGGCCTCCGTAGAGGAAGGCCACGACCAGTGAAAGCACTGTGACGAGGCCGGAGAGGCCGAATATGCGCAGGACCACCGGAGGGACCTTTCGTTGTCGGGGCCGGACGTAGCCGCCGTCCAGCCTGGATGCGCGGGCGCGCGTTGTCCACCGGAGGCGGCCGGGCACGAGAAGGGGGCCCGTCCCCGGGCCCCCTCACACGCGGTCGTGCGTCAGACGTTCACGCCGTAGTCGCGCGCGATGCCGGACAGGCCGGAGGCGTAGCCCTGGCCGATGGCGCGGAACTTCCACTCGGCGCCGTTGCGGTACAGCTCGCCGAAGACCATGGCGGTCTCGGTGGAGGCGTCTTCGGTGAGGTCGTAGCGGGCGAGCTCCTCGCCGTTGCTGCGATCCGAGACCCGGATGTAGGCGTTGCGCACCTGGCCGAAGGACTGCTGGCGGGTCTCCGCGTCGTAGATCGAGACCGGGAAGACGATGCTCTCGATGGTCGCCGGGGTGTTGGCCAGGTCGACGTTGATGACCTCGTCGTCGCCCTCGCCCTCGCCGGTGCGGTTGTCGCCGGCGTGCTCGATCGCGCCCTCCGGGGACTTCAGGTTGTTGAAGAACACGAAGTGCTGGTCGGACACGACCTTCTTGTCCGCGCCGGTGGCGATCGCGCTGGCATCCAGGTCGAAGTCGGTGCCCGTGGTGGTCCGAACGTCCCAGCCGAGGCCGACCGCGACGGCCGTCAGGTTGGGGGCTGCCTTGCTCAGCGAAACGTTGCCGCCCTTGGACAAACTGACACCCATGCGGGAATCCCTTTCGATGGTCGGTGTGTGGTCCCGACATGTCCGAATCGCCGGGTACGCCATACGACACTAGTAGGTTTCGGCGAACTTGCGTAGGAACCGGCGCTCAGGGGATCTCCTACGATCGGGGCGTGGCAGGGCGCAGGCGTGGATGGTTCCGATCGTCGGGGCGCGACGAGTGGATCGAGCAGGCTCGGGCCGGTGTGGTCGCGGCCTTCCTCGACATGGACCGACGGCAGAGCGCGGCCGATTCGGCGGTGCTCGCGGCCGCGGAGGTCCGGCCGGACGCGGCGCTCGCCCGGGCCTGGGAACCGGTCCGCAACCGCTGCTACGCGGCGGCCGGGGTGTATCTGGCCCTGAACGACGATCTGGAGGCGGCGGAGCGCGACGGCACCCCGGTGCCGGGCGGCCCGCTCCGCGCCGAGCAGGTCACCAGGCAGCTCGCAGAGGCCGGGCGCGCGGTGGACGAGTTCTGGAACGCGCACCGGGCGCGGCTGGAGGACGCGGTCGCGGTGCTCGGCGCGGTGCCCCGGTTCGCCGAGGAGGTGCGGGCCGAGGCGGAGCGGGTGCTCACCGCCGCCGCGAGTTCGGAGTACACCGGGTACCGCTCGATTCGCTCCGGGGTCGCCGCCGTCGATGAGGCGCTGCTCACACTGGCCGCGGCCACCGCCGAGGGGCCTGGCCGGGTGCGCGCCGCCGCCACCGCGCTGCGCGAGGTGACCGCGCTGCTGTCGGAAGCATTGGCGCAGGCCCCTTCTCGGCGCGGCGCCGCGGCCAATGCGATCGCCTCGGTGACCACCCGCATCGCCGCGGTGCGGACCAGGGCTGAGGGGCTCGGCGCGGCCTACTCGGCGCTGCTGCGCGAGTTCAACGCTGCGAGTTCGGCCGATCTGACCAACAATGAGCGGGAGAGCCAGCAGGCCGTCGCCGCCGCCGATTCCGCACTAGCGGGAGCGCGGGCCGCGGCGGCCGAGCACGATCCGGAGACCGCGCTTGAACTGACCACTTCCGCGCGCGCCAGCCTCGCGGCGGCCGAGCAGCAGGTCGATGCCGTCACCCGGCGACTCACCCTGCTGCGCGAGGTCGCCGCGCACCCGAATATGAAGGCCGAGGCCGTACGATTCCGGCTGCGGGACGCGCAGATGCTCGCGGTGAGCCGGGGGCTCGTCGCCGAATGGGGTTCGGTACTCGATGCCCAGATCGACCGAATCGACCGCGCCGTCGCCGCCCTGACCGGTAGGCACCCGAACTATTGGGCATACGTCACAGAGCTCGACACCATCGCCGACTTCATCGCGGGCGTGGTGGATCGAATGCGGAAAGAACCAGGACAACGACGAGGATGAGGACGGGGCCGCGATGACCGCGAGCATTGCCGTCGCGCAGGAGGTCTCCCTGCGCAAACGGAAGCCGCTGTGCCATTTCCGGCAGCTGCCCGGCGGGCGGGCGCCGGAGCTGTTCCACCGGCGGCCGCAGCCGTTCGGCGACAGCGACGAGCGGGAGCTGCTCGCCATCGCGCTCGGCGCGACGCTATATGTCCCGGCGACCAGGAACGATCTGGCCGCCACCATTCGGCGCCGGGCCGCGCGCGGCGTCTGCTCCATGGTGATCGACTTGGAGGACGCGGTCGCCGACCACGAGGTCGAGTGGGCGACGGTACAGGCGGTGGCGGTGCTCGACGAGCTCGCCGCCGACCCGGACCCCAACCCGATGCTCTTCGTCCGGGTGCGCGACGCCGCCACCATCACCGAGATCGCGGAAGCGCTCGGCCCCGGCGCCGCCGTGCTCACCGGCTTCGTCTTCCCCAAGTTCGACAGCCGAAGCGGCCCCTCCTATTTCACCGCGCTGGCCGCGGCGACGCAGCGGCTCGGCCGCACCGTGTACGCCATGCCGGTGCTGGAGTCGGCGGCGCTGGTGCACCGGCAGACCAGGGACCTGGAGCTGGGCCGGATCGCGGAGCTGCTGGCCGCGCACCGGGAGCAGGTGCTCGCGGTGCGGGTCGGCGCCACCGACATGTGCGCCACCTTCGGCATCCGCCGCGACCGCGACCTCACCATCTACGACGTCCGGGTGGTCGCCGACGTGATCGCCGACATCGTGAACTACCTGGGCCGCGCGGACGGCTCCGGCTTCGTGATCACCGGCCCGGTCTGGGAGTACTTCGCCGACCACGAGCGAATGTTCCGGCCGCTGCTGCGCACCGCGCCGTTCGAGGAGTCGGACGCGGTGAAATTCCGCCAGTACCTGGTGAGCCGGGATCTGGACGGGCTGCTCAGGGAGATCACCCTGGACCGGGTCAACGGGATCCAGGGCAAGACGGTGATCCACCCGTCGCACGTGGCGGCGGTGCACGCGCTCTCGGTGGTGACGCACGAGGAGTACTCCGACGCGCTGGACATCCTGCGCGCCGACGTCGGCGGGGTCGCCGCCTCCGGCTACCGGAACAAGATGAACGAGATGCGCCCGCACCGCAGCTGGGCCAGGCAGACCGTGCTGCGCGCGCGGGTCTTCGGGGTGGCGAACAAGGGCGTCTCCTTCGTCGACCTGCTCACCGCGCTGGTGACGGAATGAGCTGGGCGACCAGGGAGCTCGGTTTCGGTGTGCACCACGAGCGCGGTGCCGCGGCGCACCCGGGCACCGTGCCCGCGCTGATCGAGCCGGGGTTGCGCAGGGGCAACCCGCGCCGCGCCCACCTGCTGGTCTCCACCGTGCTCGGCAAGCACATCCCGACCGACCCCGCCGTCGTGCGCGGCGCCGGCGAGCGCCTCGGTGACCTGGTGCGCGAGCGGCTCGGCGAGAGCGACGCGGTGGTGCTCGGCTTCGCCGAGACCGCGACCGGGCTCGGGCACTGCGTCGCTACCCGGATCGGCGCCAGGTGCTACCTGCACTCCACCCGGCGCGCCGTGCCTGCCGCGCGGACGCTCGCCGGTTTCGAGGAGGGGCACTCGCACGCCACCTCGCACCTGCTGCAACCGGAGCCGGCCGCGGTCTTCGCCGACGGGCTGCCGCTGGTGCTGGTGGACGACGAGATCTCCACCGGGAAGACGGCACTGGAGGCGCTGCGGGCGCTGCACGCCTTCGCGCCGCGCAGGCACTACGTGCTGGCCAGCCTGGTCGACATGCGCACCGCGGCGGACCGGGCGCTGGTCGAGGCAGCCGCCGCCGAGCTGGGCGCGCGGATCGACACCGTGTGCCTGGCGGCGGGGCGCGTCGAGTTGCCCGCCGACCTGCCCGAAGCGGTGACGGCGCTGCCCGAGCACCGGCTGAACCCGGTCGGCGCGCGGCGGGGTGCGGTGGCGCGGGTGCGGCTGCCGTGGCCCGCCGACGTTCCCGAGGGCGGGCGGCACGGGTTCCTGCGCGCCGATCAGCCCGGGTTCGAGCGGGCGCTGGCGGCGGCCGTGGCCGCGCTGCGGGAAGCGCTCGATCCGGCCCGCCCGGTCGTGGTGATCGGCCACGAGGAGCTCATGTACCTCCCGCTGCGGCTGGCCGGCGCGCTGGCAGCGGCGGGGACGCCCGCGCGATTCCAAACGACCACCCGCTCCCCGGCGTACGTCCTCGACGAGCCGGACTACCCGCTGCGCCGCGGCTTCCGGTTCACCGCGCCGGAGTCCGGCGACGACGCGCCGCGCTACCTCTACAACGCCGCGTGGCCCGGCGCCGATCCGCTGCTCGTGCTGGTGCTGGACGAACCCGCCGACACCACCGCGCTCAGCGCCGCGGGCGGGCTGCTCGACGTGCTCACCGCCGCCGGGGCGGACGTGCTGGTCGCGGTGGTTCCCGGCGCCGATCCGCGGCTGCTGCGCGCGGCCCGCGCGCTGCCGCAGCCGCTGTACGGCCCGGATTTCGGCTCCTACGCCGCCGACGAGGTGGCCTGGCTGCTGAAGGACCTCTCCGCGCTCGACCTGGAGGCCGATGTGGCCGAGCGGGAGCGCCGGATCCAGGCCGGGGTGGCGCACTACGCGGAGTCGCTGCCGATCGAGTTCCAGCCGGACGCCGACTACCGCGAGCTCTTCGACAAGGTGCTGGCGGAGAGCGCGGAGCGGCTCGCGCTCGCCGTCGGCACGGTGGCCGAGCTGGTGGTCGCCGAGCGTGGCGACGATGTCGTGCTCGCCTCGCTGGCCAGGGCGGGGACGCCGATCGGGATCCTCATGCGGCGCTGGCTGCGGCACCGGAGCCCGGCACTGGAGGTGCCGCACTATGCCGTGTCCATCGTGCGCGATCGAGGCATCGACGCGGTGGCGCTGGACTACCTGGCGGCGCAGCACGACCCCGCCTCCGTGGTCTTCGTCGACGGCTGGACCGGCAAGGGCGCCATCGCCAGGGAGCTCACCGCCGCGCTGGACGCGTACCGCGCCGCGGGCGGCGCCCGCTTCGACGACGGGCTCGCGGTGCTCGCCGACCCGGGCCACTGCGTGCGCACCTTCGGCACCCGCGACGACTTCCTCATCGCCTCGGCCTGCCTGAACTCCACCGTCTCCGGGCTGGTCTCGCGGACCGTGCTGAACGCCGAGCTCATCGGCGCGCGCGATTTCCACGGCGCCAAGTTCTACCGCGAGCTGGCCGCCGACGACGTCTCCGGGCGGCTGCTCGACACCGTGACCGAGGCCTTCGACACCGTGCGCGACCGGGTGCCCGCGGCGGTCGCCGCGATCCGGGCGAGCGACCGCACCCCGACCTGGACCGGGTGGGCCTCGGTGGAGCGGGTGCGCGCCGAGTACGGCATCGGCACGGTGAACTTCGTCAAGCCGGGGGTCGGGGAGACCACCAGGGTGCTGCTGCGCCGGGTGCCGTGGCGGGTGCTGGTGCGCGAGGCCGACGCGCCGGAGCACGCGCACATCCGGATGCTGGCCGCCGCCAGGGGGGTTCCGGTGGAGGTCGTGCCCGAGCTGGCCTATTCGTGTATGGGATTGATCAAGGACGTGCAGTGAGCTCTGCTCTACCGGCCCTGGTGGCCACCGATCTGGACCGCACCATGATCTATTCGCGGGCGGCGAGCGGCGACGCCGAATCGCTGGTCTGCGTGGAACACCTGGACGGGGAGCCGATCTCGTACCTCACCGAGCGCGCCGGTGCGCGGCTCGGCGAGCTGGCCGGGGTGGCAGCGGTGCTGCCGACCACGACAAGGACCATCGAGCAGTACCGGAGGATCGCGCTGCCCGGCGGGCCGTTCCGGTACGCGGTGACGAGCAATGGCGGGAATGTGCTGGTCGACGGCGAGCCCGATAGCGCCTGGCGGGCGGCGGCCGGGCGGGCTGCGGCGGCCGGTGGAGCCGGGCTGGCCGAGGTGCGGGCCGAGTTGCTGCGGCGGATCGATGACTCGTGGGTGCTCAAGTTCCGGGAGGCGGACGAGCTCTTCTGCTACCTGGTGGTGAATGTGGCGGCCATGCCCCCGGGGTTTCTCGCGGAGTGGGACGGGTGGTGCCGGGCGCACGGGTGGGGGGCTTCGCAGCAGGGGCGGAAGATCTACGCCATGCCGCAGGCGGTGTGCAAGAGCGTTGCCGTCGCCGAGGTGCGGACGCGGCTGCTCGAGTCCGGGGAGCTGGCGCCCGAGGCGCCGTTGTTCGCCGCCGGTGACGGGGCGTTGGACGCGGAACTGCTGGCTGCGGCGGATTTCGCTATTCGGCCGCGGCACGGGGAGCTGGAGGAATTGGGCTGGACCAGCCCGAATCTGGCGCTGACCGAGACGCGTGGGGCGGATGCGGGGGCCGAAATCGTGGAGTGGTTCCACACCGGCGTCCGTGCGTCCGCCGCCACAGCGGCGAAAGAACTCGCGGGGTAGGCCTGTCGGCCTACCCCGCACCCCACCCGAGACCGCCGGTCGGCGAGCTCGCGGCGCATGCCTCGGCGAAGGCGCGCGGCCGCGGACCCCACCCGGCCTCGGCCGGGGCGCCGCAAGCGCGGACTCAGGGCTGGGAGTCGAGGCCCTTCGCCAGGACCGGCCAGGAGGCCTTGAGGTCGTCCTGCCAGTAACCCCAGGAGTGGGTGCCGCTGTCGCGGTAGACGAAGGTGGCGGGGATACCGAGCTCCTGCAGGCGATTGTCCAGGTTGTGGGTGGACCAGTTCACGCCCGCCTCGATGACCGCGCCGATGGCGACGGTCTGCGGGGTATCGGCCGGTTTCTCCAGCCGGAACTTCCCGCCCGGCTCGTCGTAGACGCCGGGAATCCCACTGCCGGTGGAGACGAAGAGATCGGTGCCGCGCAGCTTCTCGGCATTGACGATGGGGTCGTTTTCCCGCCACAGCGGGTCGTCCGCCGGGCCCCACATGTTCTCGGCGTCGCCGCCGCCCCAGGTCTCCACGGTCACCTTCACCATGTTCTGGCCGATGGGGTCGCTGGTCTGGGCCAGCCCGCTGTAGACCGCCGCGCTGCGGTACAGCCCGGGCTTGGCGATGGCCAGATTCAGCACCGACACCCCGGACATGGAGAGCCCGGCGATGGCGTTCACCCTGTTGGTGCCGAGCACCTCGTCGATCAGCGGCGGCAGCTCCTCGCTGATGTAGGTCTTCCACTTGTTCACGCCGAGGACCGGGTCGGCCGACTTCCAGTCGGTGTAGAAGGTCCAGGCGCCGCCGATGATCTGCACCACGTTGACGTTCTTGTCGCCGAGGAACTCCAGCGCGTCGGTCATCCGCTGCCAGGAGGCCGAGTCGACGCCGCCGCCCGCGCCGTTGAGCAGGTAGAGCGAGGGCCGCGGCGCCGACGTGTCGGCGGGGCGGAGCACGTCGACCACCAGGGTCCGGTTCATGGCGGCGGAGTGGATGTGCAGCCGGACATTGCGCGCGTCCAGCGCCTCCACCTTCTCCACGGAGGAGCCGCCCGGCGCGACCGCCTTGGCGGTCACGACGTTCGGGGCCGGTGCCGGCTCGGCGAGCGCCGGGCTCACCGACCCGAGCAGGCCGGCGGCGAGTGCCGCCGCGACCATGGTTCGCCTACCGGCGCGGCGGATCGACATCCTCGTCCTTCGTTCGTCCTGCTACCGCGAGATCCGCGGCCCGCCGAACCGATCGGCGGAGCGCGCCCGAATATACCGGCGCGCCGATCTTTTCAGTACTGCTGTTGCTGACCCGCCAATTGCTGGGCGATCACGCCCTGCAACCGCTGCAGCCCGCCGACCGTCATCCCGCTCTGCAACTGCCCCTCGATGGTGCGGACCACCTGGGAATCGCTGAGCACCTTCTCGCTCGACTGGATGAGCACGGTGCCCGCGCCGGTGAAGTCGAACTGCCGCTCCTCGCCGGAGCTGACGCCGAACCGCGCCGCCCCCGCCGCCAGGAAGTCGGTGATCCAGCGCTGGTCGTAGTGGTGGCTCGGGGACGGGCAGTCCGCCCAGCCGACCAGGGACTCCGGATCCACCCGCAGCGGCGGCTCGGCGAACATCACCGGGCCGTTCGACGAGGCGAGGAATTTGCCGGTGCCGATCAGGGTGAGGAAGCCGGGCACGATGGACTGGTTCAGCGAGAGCCCCGGCTCGAAGGCGAGCAGGTTGGCGGCGCGGATCGTGAGGTTGCCGTCGTCCAGATCGTAGGAGTTGATGTCGTAGCCGCGGTCGCCGATGATCAGCTTGCCGTGCCCCTCGGCCACCACGTAGTCGCCGGTGAAGAGCGGCGCGGAGAACTGGGTGGAGACCATGTGCAGCAGCCCGCCGTGCAGGCCGTGCGTGAGCACCTGGAAGTTCATCTGTCCGTAGTAGGCGATCATCGCGCCCTTGCGCATGAACCAGGGTTTGTTCAGGTCGATGGAGTACGCGTAGCTGTTTCCCGGGATGTTGTCGCTCTCACCGAGATTCATGGGGTTCAGGATCTGGCTCATGGCTCACAACTTCTCTTCGGAGGCCTGCACGTAGACGATGCCCTGGCCGACGCAGTGCAGCTGCATCGCCTCGCCGGCGCCGCGGCCGACCGCGTCCCGCCAGCTCATCGCCGTTTTCAGCTCGGTCTGCACATTGCCGTACGCGGCCACGAAGGCCTGCGGATCGACCACGATCGGATTCGGCCCGCCCACCTGCAGCTCCAGGAACCCGCCGTGCGCCAGCAGTACCGCCGAGCCCTGCCCGCTGAGCTGGGTGGTGAACATGCCCTGCCCGGTGAGGGCGCCGGAGGCGGCGCCGCGCAGCGCGCCCATGATGCCGCCGCCGCCACCGCCACCACCGCCCGAACTCGCCACCGAGACGATCGAGCTCTGCAGCTGCGCGGAGTTGGCGAGCAGCCTGGACGCCTCCACCCGGAGCACCGCGCCCGGCTGCATCTGCACCACGTGGATCTCCAGCCCGGCCAGGCCGTAGTGCACCTCGCCGTTGCCCTGGGCCAGCATGGTGCTCTCGTGCTCGCCCGCCATCATCCGGCCCGCCATGCGGAGCATGCCGCCGCCCATGCCGCCCATCCCGCCGCCGCCCGTCCCGGCGATCTGGTGCGGGGAGAACGAGACGTCGCCGGTGTAGAAGAGCATGGCGCCCTTGCGCGCGACCACGCCGCCCGCCATCCCGACGTTGACCTTGACGACCTTGCCGTTGACCTTCTCGAACATGGAAGCGCCCCTTACCGTTCCGCGGGCTGGATCAGTACGACGCCCTGCCCGTCCCAGCGCAGCGAGAACGCCTCGCCCGCGTCCTGCCCCATGACCGTGCGCCAGGAGACGTCGGTGACGAAGGACTGGTTGAGATTGCCCTGGGCCGCGACGAAGGCATCCGGATCGACGATCAGCGGGTACTGCGGGCTGACCTCGAGGTGGATCAGCGGGCCGCCCGCGGAGAGCAGCGCGACCTGCCCCTGGCCGGTGACCGTCGTGGTGAAGAGCCCCTGCCCGGTGGAGGCGCCGCGCACGCCGGCGAAGCGGATGTCGGTGCGCAGGTTGCCCGCGAAGGCGAGCAGCTGCTGCGACTCCACCTGCAGCGTCTCGTTGTTCAGGTTCACCACGGTGACGTTCTGCCCGTTCACCGCGAAGAAGACGCGGCCGTTGCCGCCGCACTCCATGAGCGAGAGCTTCTCGCCGGTGGCGCGGCGCTTGAGCCCCGCGAGCACGCCGTCGCCGCCGCCGAAGCCGGCGGACTTGAACTGCACGTTTCCTTCGTAGGCGATCATCGAGCCGGAGATCGCGCGGACACTGGTGCCGGCGAGGTGGGCCTCGATCACCTTCTTCGACTGCTCGAACAGCTGTGCCATAGGAAATCGCCTGTGGTCTCGGGGGAACGGCGGAGGGTTCGCGGTGTTCCGTGCGAGCGACACACTAACCGATCCGGCTGTGGCCTGCGGTCTTCGCGAACCACGGTTGTGCACAGGTTCCGATTTGTCCCCAAATGTCTCCGGGGTGTTCACGCTGCCGCGCCGACCGGCGATTCTCGTAGAGTGGCTTCGAACGCACCGACAAGCGAAGGGTCTAACTTGTCCGCATCACTCGCCAAAGGCCAGAACGGCCCACTGGCAGTCAACGACGTCGTGGTCTCCATCCAGCTCACGGCTCCCGCGGATCTCTCCGCGCTGCTCGTCACCGAACAGGGGAAGGTCCGCTCCGACGCGGACTTCGTCTTCTTCAACCAGCCGAGCGGTCCCGGCGTGAACCTGGTGCCGGCGGCCGGGGGGCCCGCCGCGCTCGCGGTCTCGCTGGCCCAGGTGCCGCCGGATATCGCGCAGATCCGCGCGGTGATCACGCTGGAGGACGCGTCCAGCAACTTCGGCCGGTTCCCCGCGCCCACCGCGATCGTCTCCGACGCATCGGGGAACCAGCTCTTCGAGTACCGGATCGATGGCCTGGCCAGCGAGTCCATCGTGATCGCGCTGGAGCTGTACCGGCGCCAGGGCGCCTGGAAGGTACGCGCGGTCGGGCAGGGCTACGCGGGCGGCTTCGCCGCGCTGGTCACCGATCACGGCGTGAGCGTTGACGATTCGCCCGCCCCGCAGACGCAGAGCGCGCCGCCGCCCCCGCCGCCGGCCCCGACCCAGGTCGCGCAGCCGACGCAGGGCTACCCGCCGCCGCAGCAGCAGTACGCGCCGACCCAGGGTTACCCGCCGCCGCAGCAGCCCGCGCAGGGCGGCTACCCGCCCCCGCCGCAGGGCGGGCAGCAGGGGTACCCGCCGCCGCCCCCGCAGGGTGGCTACCCGCAGCAGCAGGGCGGGTACCCGCCGCCGCAGCAGGGTGGGTACCCGCAGCAGGGCGGTCAGCCGCAGCAGGGGTACCCGCCCGCCGCGCCGCCGCAGCAGCCGCCCGCCGAGGTGAGCCTGAGCAAGGATCGGCCGGTCAGCCTGGAGAAGGGCCAGCGGGTCACGCTGCGCAAAGAGGGCGGCGCCCAGCTGACCTTCGTCAAGATGGGGCTCGGCTGGGATCCGGTGCGCACCCGCGGCATGTTCGGCAGCCGCACCGTCGATATCGACCTGGATGCCTCGGTCACCATGTTCGCCGACAACAACCTGGTCGACGTGGCCTACTACGGCCAGCTCAGCTCCAAGGACGGCTCGGTCCGGCACCAGGGCGACAACCTGACCGGCGAGGGTGACGGCGACGACGAGGTGATCCTGGTGGATCTCACCCGGGTGCCCGCGCACGTCACCACGCTGCTCTTCATCGTCACCTCCTACAAGGGGCACTCCTTCGAGCAGGTGCAGAACGCCTTCTGCCGCTTGGTCGACGGCAGCAACAATGCCGAGCTGGCGCGCTTCACCCTGGCAGGCGGCATGCCGTTCACCGCCATGGCGATGGCCAAGATCTACCGCGCGGGCGGCGACTGGAAGTTCGTCGCGCTCGGCGAGGGATTCCAGGCCAAGCACCCGGGCGAGGCGGTCCCGCAGCTGGGCCGGTTCCTGGTGAGCAGCTGAGCGGAGCGGATGTCGTGATCCAGTTGCAGGCCGGGCAGAACACCCCGCTCACCGGCGGGGCCGTGCGATTCGAGGCGTCCGCCGGTGCGGCGCTGCGCTTCGCGGCCCTGGTGGTGGCGGACAACCTGCGGGTCACCGGCCCGGAGGATCACGTCTCCGCCGAGCGGCCGGGCGCGCCGGGGGTGGCGCTCGCCGGGAGCGCCGTCGTCGTCGACCCGGCCGCCGTGCGGGCCGATGCGCAGGCGGTGCTGCTCGTCGTCGCGGCGGACCCGGCGGCGCCGGTGCCGCCCGGTGGGCTCGGCTCCGTCGAGGCCGTGCTCACCGGGGTGGACGGGGGCGGGATCGCCCGGTTCACCTTCACCCCGTCGGCCGGAGAAACGGCGCTCATCTGCTTCGAGGTGTACCGGAGGGGGAGCGGCTGGAAGTTGCGCGCGGTCGGGCAGGGGTACGCCGGTGGGATGGGTGCGCTGCTCCCCGCGCACGGGATAGCGGCCCCCGCACCCGGCGTCGGCGGCGCCTCCGGATTCGGTGACGCGCCGGGCATCGGTGGTGCCTTCGGGGGCGGCGGCGCGTCCGCCTTCCTCGCCCCGGGCGCTCGGCCCGGCGCCGCTCCCGCGGCGGGAGCACCGCTCGAGGTCGCGCACGGCCTCGAACGCATCTGGATGATCTTCGAGGACGCGGCGCGCTCCGCGGCGGCGCTCATCGCCGCCCGCGACTACGCCGACAAGCGGCTGGATCAGGAACTCTCCGCCGCCGTCTCCGACCCGGCTACCCGCAACACCCCGGCCGCCGACCAGGCGAGGCAGCTCGCCCAGCAGCGCTACGACGAGCTGATCGGCATCGCCGAGGGCAACCACCGCAGGGACAGCGAACAGCTGCTCCGCGAACTCGCCGAGGCGGACCGGCAGCTGCCACCCGCACTCGCCTCCTGGGACGCCCCCGCCTGGGACCGCCCGCCCGCTGCCGCGGACGGCATCCGGCTCGGCGAGCTGTACGCGATCGAGCGCGGCTCGCTGCGGATCCCGTACTGCGTGCCGGTGCCGCTCAACCGCCCGCTCTGGATCGACACCGAATCCAGCGCCGCCGTGGCCCCCGTGGTCGGGGCGCTGCTCGCGCGGCTCATCTCCGCGGTCCCCGACCGGCGCACGGTGGTCGACCTCATCGACCTCACCCAGGGATTCCGCAGCCTCACCCCGCTGCTCGCCCCCGTGCTGGCCGGGGCGCCGATCACCGACCACACCGACATCTCGGCCCGGCTGCAAGCCCTGGTCGAGGCTGTCGAGCTCGCCGAGCTGGCCGCGAGTGGCGGGGCGGGGGTGCCGCCGGGGGAGCACCGGATCCTGGTGGCCGCCGATTTCCCGCACGGGTACCAGGGGATCGACGTGCAGCGGCTCGCCACCCTGGTGCTGCGCGGCGGGCTGATCGGGCTCTCGGTCGTCGTCGTCGGCACCAATGAATCCGGCTCGACGGAGAGCGCCCTCGCCGCCCTCTCCCAGTCCTGTCGCCACCTGCCGACCATCGCCGGTACGCCGCTGTTCGACCCGTGGACGGGATCGGCTTGGGAGCTGGCGCTCGATCTCCTTCCCCAGGAGCCGGGAAGGCAGGCGAGGTTCCTGCGGAGTGTTTGATTTGCCCGGGGGTGTTTGATTGGCCCGGCTGTGTTTGATTTGCCCGGCTTCGCCGGGTGGGTTCGCGGCCCCGGGGGGTCTCGCCGTTCAGCACTCGAGACTCGCGCCTGCGGCGCATGCGCTTTCGAGTGCTGAACGGCGAGACGGGCCGCGAACGGGGCTCGTAGGACTCGCCCCCGGGTGGGGGGCTCAGAGGTGGCTGGGTTTGGGGCGGAGACGGTCCGGGAGCCAGGGGAGGAGGGGGTCGGGGGCTCGGTCGAGGACGCCGCCGAGTGGGTCGTCGGCGTAGTCGCGGCGGACCGGGTCTTCGTCGGGGCGGTAGATCTGCCGGACCACAAGGGCGCAGAGCGCGAGCACGGCCAGGTCACGGAGGAGCACCGTGCCGGTGAACCACTGCTCGGGGAGACCTTTGCGGTCGGTGCCGAGGTAGTAGTACATGCGGGGGACCCAGACCAGGGCGTCGATGGTCATCCAGGCCAGCAGGATGCGGCGGTGCGGTAGCGCCAGCACCGCCAGCGGGACGAGCCAGAGCGAGTACTGGGGGCTCCACACCTTGTTGGTCAGCAGGAACGCCGCGATCAGCAGGAAGCAGAGCTGGGCGAGGCGGGGGCGGCGGGGGGCGGTGAGCGCCAGGTACGCGATGGCGAGGCAGGCGAGGGCGAAGGCCACCAGCGAGACCAGGTTCAGGATGCTCGGGGCCTCGCCGTGCACGAGTTCTCCGTCGAAGCCCGCCCAGCCGGTGAACGAGGTGATCACGTTGTAGATCGAGTCGGGGTCGGCGTGCCTGGTGGTGTTGAGCCGGAAGAACTCACGCCAGCCCTGCGGGTAGAGCAGGGCGATCGGCAGGTTCACCAGCCCCCAGGTGAGCAGTGCCGCCACCACGGTGGCACCGGCGGCGCCGAGCGGGCGCGCGCTGAGCGCCTCCAGCCGCTGCCGCCGCCCGTCCCACCAGTCCAGGAAGGTGGACAGGTCGCGCACCGAGCCGAGCCCGGGGCCGGTCGCGGCGTTCGGCGTCCGGTGCAGCGGGTCGGCGCGCAGGCAGAGGATCACCAGCGGGCCGAGCAGCAGCAGCGGGTACAGCTTGGCGGCGCCGCCCAGGCCGAGCAGCACCCCGGCCAGCACCGGCCTGCGCCGGGCCCAGGCCAGCAGCCCGGTGGCGGCGAAGGCGGTGGCGAGGGCGTCGAAATTGGTGAAGGCGTGCACGATCACCAGCGGCGAGCAGACCAGCAGCGCGACATCCCACGGTCGCCTGCCCGCGGATCGGGTGGTCGCCCAGACGGTGACCAGCCAGGCCAGCGCCAGCCCGATCGCCACCACATCGAAGTAGATGACGACCTGCAGGGCGCCCGAGCCCGGCAGCGGCAGCATGTCGTAGGTCTTGGCGATCCGCATGGCCAGGTACTGGTAGAGCCCGGAGAGCACCGGATACTCCATGTACCTGACCTCGGTGCCGCCCTCGGGGGTCTGCTCCACCCAGTACTTCTTGTACGGGAAGGCGCCCTCGTTCAGCCGCTCCGCGCCGTACAGCGGCACCGTGTCGGAGTAGCACATGGCCACGTACTGCCTGCCGTTGTTCCAGTCCAGCGAGAGCTGGCCGTTGCCGTCCGAGGTCTGCTGGATGCAGGCCGCCTTGGTGGACCAGCCCAGCGCGAGGAAGAGCACCGCGAAGGCGAGCAGCACACGCAGCGGCGTCCAGTACCCGGCCCGTCCGATCAGTGCGTGGTCGCCGACCGGGCCGCCCACCGCGGTGCTGAGCTGCGCGGCGAGCGAATCGTTGCGGCTCGGCTTGTCCCGCCCGTCGGCCGAGCGCAGGTCGGGCGCGAGCGGCGCGGGCGAGATGTAGCCGGGGAGCGGGTGGTACACGGCGTCCTTGCCGGTGCCGGGCGAACCGGCGGCCGGCACGATACCGCCGGCCGCCCGCTCATCGGCCACCTGCTGCTCGGTCACGAAATCCGAGGCTACCGGGAGCCGTTCGGCCCGCCGCCCTCCGAGTCCTCCGCGCCGGGTGCGGGGGTACCGCTCGGCGCCACCGGCTGGCCGGGCAGCGGCCCCGCGTCCGGCTGGGACTGCTGCTGCTGCGGGCGCTGCTGCTGGGTCTGCGGCGCGACCCCCGGCACCGGGATGGTGATGCCGGGCAGGATCTCCACCTGCGAGGGGGTGATCACCACCGGCGGCATCGGCTCCTGCTCGGTGCTGGACGGCGCGGTGTACGGGGCGGTCCACTCGGGGACGCCTGCCTGGCCCTTGATCGGGGCGGGCTTCGGGAAGGTCTCGTTCGGCGTGCCCTTGAGCGCGCCGTCCATGGTCAGCTTCCAGATGTCCGAAGGCAGGCTGGAGCCGTAGATCATGGCGCCGCCGTAGTTGCGCAGCGCCGAGTTGTCGGTGCTGCCCACCCAGACCGCGGTGGCGAGCGACGGGGTGTACCCGACCATCCAGGTGTCCTTGTTCTCGCCGGTGTCGCCGAGCTGCGCGGTACCGGTCTTGGCCGCGGAATCGCGGCCGCCGGCCAGGCCGTGGTTGCGCGAGTAGGCGGCGATCGGCCTCATGGCCGCGGTGACATTGTCCGCCACCGCCGCCGAGATCCGCTGCTCACCGGGGACGTCGCCGCGGTCGAGCAGGGTGGTGCCGTCGGCGGCGACGACCTTGGAGACGAAGTGCGGCGTGTGGTACATCCCGGACGCGGCGAAGGTCGCGTACACCGACGCCATGTCGAGCACCCTGGCCTGGTACTGGCCGAGCACGATGCCGTTGTTCGGACCCGCGCCGTCCGGCTCGGTCAGCGTCTTGCCGACGCCGGGCAGCGACTCCGGGATGCCGAGCTTGTGCCCCATGTCGGCGATCTTCTGCGGGCCGTTCTGCATGTCCAGCTGCATGCGGTAGAAGCTGGTGTTCAGCGAGCGCTTGAGCGCCTCGGCGATGGTGCAGGTGCCGCACTGCTCGCCCTCGACGTTCGTGATCTTGATGCCGTTCACCGTCACCGGCGAGCTGTCGTACATCTGCGAGAGCGGGATGCCCTGCTCCAGGTTCGCGGCCAGCCCGATCGGCTTGAACGAGGAGCCGACCTGCAGCCCGGCATTGGCGAAATCGTAGCCCTGGCCGTCCTCGCCGCCGTAGTAGGCGCGGACCGCGCCGGTGCGCGGATCGATCGAGACGACCGCCGTGCGCAGCTGCTCCGGCTCGCCCTCCATCTTGGTGCGCGCCGCGTTCACCGCCGCCTCCTGCATCTGCGGATCGATGGTGGTGGTGATCTGCAGGCCGTCGGTGTTGAGCTGCTGCTCGCTGATGCCCGCGGCGGAGAGTTCGCGCAGTACCTGGGTCTTGATCAGCCCCTCCGGGCCCTGGTCCAGCTCGTTGTCCTGCAGCGATGCCAGCGGAACCACCGGCGGGTACTGCATGGACTGGCGCTCGGCGGCGGGCAGGTTGCCGCCCGCGACCATGCCGTCGAGCACGTAGTTCCAGCGGGTGTTGGCGCCCTCCGGGTTCTTCTCCGGGTCGAGCGCGGAGGGCAGCTGGATGGTGGCGGCGAGCACCGCGCCCTCGGCCACGGTCAGCTCCTGCACCGGCTTGCCGAAGTACGCCTTGGCGGCGGCATCGATGCCGTAGGCGCCGCGGCCGAAGTAGATGGTGTTCAGGTAGGCGGCGAGGATCTGCTCCTTGCTCCACTGGCGCGCCATCTTGGCCGAGATCACCAGCTCGCGCATCTTGCGGGTGAGCGACCGCTCGTCGCCGACCATGGCGTTCTTCACGTACTGCTGGGTAATGGTCGAGCCACCGCCCGCGCTCTCCTTGCCGAGCAGGTTGTCCCTGGCGGCGCGGGCGAAGCCGGAGAGCGAGAAGCCGGGGTTGGAGTAGTAGTCCCGGTCCTCGGCCGCGATCACGGCATTGCGCACGTGCGGCGGGATCTGGTCGATGCCGACCTCGGTGCGGTTGCCCTCCGGCGGGATCACCTTGCTGATCACGGTGCTGCCGTCGGAGCCGAAGATGGTGGCCACCTGGTTGGTCTCCAGGTCGCCCGGCCTGGGCACCGTGACCGTGCTGTAGGCGACGAGGAAGACCGCGCTCGGCACCACGATCATCAGCGCGACCAGCACGTAGAGGGTGCGTCGCACGATCTTCCACGGGAACTTCCGCTTGCGCCCGTCGCCGCCGCGGCCACCGCCCTTGCCGCCGCCGCGCCGGTTCGGCGGGCCGGGCGGGCCGCCCTGCCTGCTGCGCTCGCCGGTGGCGGTGCCGTCGCGGCGGACCGCGGTCCTGCCGCCGGTGCCCGCGGCGGTGCGGCGCGCAGGCTCGCCGGGGGCGGGCCGCCTGACGCCGTCGCTGGTGCCGGGGCGGGTGCGCTCGGCGCCGCCCGCGCGCTGCGCGGCCTCGCCGGGGCGCGCGATGCGCTGGGTGCGGTTGGCAGGGTCGCCGGGGGCGGGGATCGGCCCGGAGGGCATGCCGTCGCGGCGCGGCGGGCGGCCCGGCTGGCCCGGCGGTCTGGCGCCGGGCGCGGGGCGGCCGTTCGGCGGCGGGGCGCCAGGGGTGGAGCGGCCGTTCGGCGACGGGGCGCCAGGGGCGGTGCGGCTGCCCGGAGGAGGGCCGCCCTGGTACAGGCGACCGGGCGGCGGCCCCGGTCGCTGCCCTGGGGCGCCGCCCTGGCGCGGCGGCATCGGCCTGCCGTCCGGCGGCATCGGGCGCCCGGCGCCGGGCGGCGGGCCGCCGGGGCGCTGCGGCTGCGGCCTGGACTGGAAATCTTGGTGTGAACTGCGCTGCGTACGGCCGCCGTGCGGTTCTTCGCCGTAGGGGGAACGCTCGTAGGGCGAATTCACTGACAAAATCTCCGTTGCTCGTATCTGTGCACGCTCATGGCGTCGGGTTCACCGCTCGGCGGTGTCACGGCTCCTCCGCTGGCTGCGCGGACGAGCCGGTGCGCGGCTCATTCGGCCGCGCTGCGCCGGCCGGAGCCGGGCCGGTTCTCGCGGTTCCCGCCCGCGCCGGACCGGCCGCGCCGCGGCGCCGGATCGGTACCGAGGACGTACGACTGCACCAGGTGATTCCAGTGGCACGAGCGGCAGACCTCGACCACGTGCACCGAGAACTCCTCTTTGGTGTCGGCCAGCCTGGCCAGCTCCTCGGGCGTTCTGGCCGACCCCGCCGTCTGCCCGAGCCCGTCACCGTAGACCCAGGATACGAGCGTGAGCTGCTCTTTCCGGCAGATGGGGCAGGTGACCTCGCTGCCCCGGCCATGGAACTTCGCGGCCCGGAGGAGGTAGGGGTTCGCATCGCACACTTCGGCCACGGCGACCCGCCCCGCGTAGACGTCGGCGAGCAGCGACTTACGCCGGAGGGCGTAGTCGACCACCTGCCGCTGAATTCGCACGCCACCCAGAGTAGCGGTGCGGGGAAGCCCCCGCCCCGGCGCGGGCGGGGTCCCGGCGGCGGCAATCCACCGCCAACAGGCGCGTTTCCGGCCGCGACATTCTAGGATTCGGCTGTGTCAACCGCCGCATCCGGCCGCATGCGAGCGCGTGACCTCGATCGCGTGAACGCATCCGGGCTCCTGGACGCCGCCTACGCGGAGGGGCAGCTCGGCGGCGACGAGTATCACGATCGCGCCGCCGAGGTCGCCGCCGCCACCACGATCGGCGACCTGCGCGCGCTGGTCGACGATCTGCAATTGCCCGCGGCCAGGGTCAGGGCCGCCACCGAGGGGGTGCAGGCGGGCACCGGGTGGCGGCCGCTGCAGGGTGGCGCGGGCCACTACCCCGGCCGCACCCGCGCGCGGAACGCCGATCGCGAGCGCACCCGCGCGGTGCTCGACACCGCGCACGGCGAGGGGCAGCTCACTGCCGCCGAGCACGCCGAGCGGCTGGAGCTGCTCACCGCCGCCCGCTCGCTCGACGACCTCGCCGAACTCGTCGACGACCTGCAGCGCGTGCCCGGCCCCGGCCTCGCGCCCCGGCAGCCGCCCAGCTACCGGGGCAGGTTGCGGATAGCGCTGGTCACCGTGCTCGCGCTGGCCGCCGCCACCGGCGGCTTCCTGGTGACGCACCGCGACGAGGTCGAGCCGCCCCCGGTGTCGTACCCGGGGATCGCCGAGCTCGGCGCGGTCGAGCCCGTGGTGATCGCGACGCCATCGCTGGTCACCGCGGAGGGGCTGGCCGAGTTCCTGCGCCGGTACCGGGAGCAGTTCGGCGATCTACAGGTCGATGAGATCGACCTCTTCCCGGAGCACGCGAGCATCGCGCGGGCCCTCCCCGGCCAGCCGAATCGCCTGGCGCACTACACCTACCGCGGCGGTTTCGAGCAGGACCGGGACCTCACCACGCGCAAGACCGACACCCCCGTGGTCGACCTCGGCGTGCTCGACTCGGCGGGCATCGGCGCCGCGCTCGCCGCCGCCCCCGGCGCCGCGAACGTGCGCGACGGCGCGGTCTCGCACCTGAGCGTCGAGCCGGTCGCCACCGATTTCTACGCCAGGTACGGACTGCCGCGCGGTGTGATTTCGGTCGAGATCTCGGTGCGCAACGAGTTCTCCGAGTCCGGGCGGCTGCTGCTGGATCAGACCGGGCGGATCGCCAACGTCTGGCCGTTCGAGGAGTGAGGAGCGAGCGGATGGCGCAGCGAACCGACGGCGTCCGGGCGCGGGACCGGGACCGGGTGGATGCCTGCTCGGTGCTGGACGCCGCGCTGGCGGACGGCCAGCTGAGCGCCGCCGAGCACACCGCGCGCACCGCGACGGCCATGCGCGCGAAGTCCTTCGGCGAGCTGGACGCGCTCGTCGCGGACCTGCAGATCCCGGCGAACCTGGTGGACGCCCCGATCGTCCGGGTCGACCGGCGCACCCCGCGCCGCTGGCAGGTGCCGGTCGCAGTGCTCGCCTCCGCCGCCGCGCTCGGTTTGCTGACGGGTTTGCTGAGCAGCTGCGGTGGCCCCGGCGGCCCGGATGAGCAGCTGCCGGTGCTCACCAGCGGGGCGGGCATCGCCTACTTCCTCGCCGAGTACCGCGCCGAGTTCGGCGACACCGTCGCCGACGAGGTCACCTTCTACCCGGAGTACGTGCTGGTGGACCGGGCGCTGCCGGGCAGCCCGCAGAGCACCGCCGACTACCACTACGACGGCGGCTTCGGCCGGTACACCGCGAGCACCGGCCGCAAGCCGGACGAACCGACCCTCGATCTCGCCGAGCTCGACGTGCGGCGGCTGGCCGGGCTGCTCGGGGGCGCGCCGCAGACGGTCGGGCTGCCGGACGGCGTGATCAGCCACATCATCGTGGAGCGCGAGGCCGGGGCGCGCAGCGAGGCGGCGCCGATCGCCCGGATCTATGTGCGCAGCGCCGACAACCGCTCCGGCTACCTGGAGACCACGCTCGGCGGGGAACCGCTGGCAATCAATAAGCCCTCCTGACCTGCTGCTATTCCGCTTGCACAGGGCTACTGCGCGCAATGTTATATCGGCGCGATATAGTGGGAAGTCGCATCCATCGGTTAGATCTGTCGACAAGTCAGGGGGTGAGGCCCGATGCTCGAGCTGGCAATCCTCGGGCTGCTCCTGGACGCACCCATGCACGGCTACGAGCTGCGCAAGCGGCTGACCGGGCTGCTCGGGCCGTTCCGCGCGTTCTCCTACGGGTCGCTGTACCCCACCCTGCGGCGTATGCAGACGGATGGGCTGATCGCGGAGGAGAGCGTCACCGGCGCGACGATGCGGCGGGCGCGGCGCGTCTACCACCTGACTCCGGAGGGGCGGGAACGGTTCACCGAGCTGCTCGCCGACACCGGACCGCAGAACTACACCGATGACGGCTTCGGCGTGCACCTCGCCTTCTTCAGCCGCACCCCCGCCGAGGCGCGGATGCGGATTCTGGAGGGCAGGCGGCGCCAGGTCGAGGAGCGCCGAGAAGGACTCCGGGAGGCCATCAAGAAGGCTAGCGGCTCGCTCGATCGCTACACCCGGCAGCTCCATCAGCTCGGACTGGAATCGAGCGAGCGCGAAGTGCGCTGGCTCAACGAGTTGATTGCCGCAGAGCAATCGACGAAGGCGGCACCACAGAAAGAGGGAAATATCGGCCATGAGTGACATCGACAAGGCTGACAACGCCACCGAAGTACGCGTCGCCATCGTAGGTGTGGGCAACTGCGCCTCGTCGCTGGTCCAGGGCGTGCGGTACTACCAGGACGCGGACGAATCCTCGACCGTGCCCGGGCTGATGCACGTCAGGTTCGGTCCCTACCACGTGCGCGACGTGAAGTTCGTCGCCGCGTTCGACGTGGACGCCAAGAAGGTCGGCTTCGACCTGGCGGAGGCGATCTTCGCCAGCGAGAACAACACCATCAAGATCTCCGACGTGCCGCCGACCGACATCACGGTGCAGCGCGGCCCGACGCTGGACGGCATCGGCAAGTACTACGCCGAGACCATCGAGCTCTCCGAGGCCGAGCCGGTCGACGTCGTCAAGGCGCTGAAGGACGCGAAGGCCGACGTCCTCGTCTCCTACCTGCCGGTGGGTTCCGAGGAGGCCGACAAGTTCTACGCCCAGTGCGCCATCGACGCGGGCGTGGCCTTCGTCAACGCCCTGCCCGTCTTCATCGCCTCGGATCCGGTCTGGGCGCAGAAGTTCGTGGACGCCGGCGTCCCCATCGTCGGTGACGACATCAAGAGCCAGGTCGGCGCGACCATCACGCACCGCGTCATGGCGAAGCTCTTCGAGGACCGCGGCGTTCAGCTCGACCGCACCATGCAGCTCAATGTCGGCGGCAACATGGACTTCAAGAACATGCTCGAGCGCGAGCGCCTGGAGTCCAAGAAGATCTCCAAGACCCAGGCGGTGACCAGCAACCTGAAGAAGGAGCTCGGCGCCAACGACGTCCACATCGGCCCCTCCGACCACGTCGGCTGGCTCGACGACCGCAAGTGGGCCTACGTCCGCCTGGAGGGCAGGGCCTTCGGCGACGTGCCGCTGAACCTGGAGTACAAGCTCGAGGTCTGGGACTCCCCCAACTCGGCGGGCATCATCATCGATGCCGTCCGCGCCGCCAAGATCGCCAAGGACCGCGGCATCGGCGGCCCCGTCATCCCGGCCAGCGCCTACCTCATGAAGTCCCCCCCGAAGCAGCTCGCGGACGACGTAGCCCGCACCCAGCTCGAGGCCTTCATCATCGGCGCCGAGTAAGCGGTATACCTCTGGACAAAGCCCCCGTGCGAGGCCTCCCAGCCCCGCACGGGGGCGAGTCTTACGAGCCCCGTTCGCGGCCCGTCTCGCCGTTCAGCACTCGAAAGCGCATGCGCCGCAGGCGCGAGTCTCGAGTGCTGAACGGCGAGACTCCCTGGGGCCGCGAACACGCCCGGCGGAGCCGGGCAAATCAAACACAGCTGGTGAGATCACCCACTCAATCCAGTGACACGTACACCTCAACAGACGTAGGCCCGGTATACCGCTCCAACTCCGCGGTGTGCGACCGCGTAATGGTCCCCGCCGCCTCCGCTTTCGCCACCTGCGCCCAGGCTGTGCGCAGCAGGTCGTAAGGCTTGTCCGAGACGACGAACCGCGCGTACCGCCCCGACGGAATCCGGGTCACCACATCTCCCGGGTCCAGCTCCCCCAACCCGGAGACCTCGTACCCGAGCACCGCCACCGCGTGGTCGTTCTGCCCGATGTAGGCGGCGGCCCGCGAAACCGTCTTCTCTCGCGCCAGGTACCGATCCCAGGTGAAGTTCACCAGGTCCAGATCCCGGGCAGCCACCTCACGCCCCGTCAGCGGCACCGTGAGACCCGCGACCAGGATTTCGTCCAACGTGACCAGTTCGAAGTCCACAGCCATGTCCTACCTGTTCGCCTGTTCGTCGGCCAGCGCCACGAACACCTCGACGGTGCGGGCGTCCGGGTACTGCTCGACATCGCCGGTGTAGGAGCGCACCAGCTTGCCCGCGGCCTCGGCGTCCCAGACCGTGCGCCAGATGGAGACGATGGTGTCGCCGAGGTTCGCCCCGCTCGCGGTGAAGCGGGCGAAGCGTCCGGCTGGCACGCGGGCGAGCACGTCGCCGGGTTGCAGGTCGTCCAGGCCGCGGCAGCGGTAGCCGACTATGTGGGTGAGGTACGAGTTGATCTCGGGGGCGTGGTCGACGTAGGCCGTCGTCGGCGGGCCGGGGAGCCGGCGGGCGAGGTTGCGCTTCCACGCCTCTTCGACCTTCGCCCGCCGCGGCCCCTCGACCGCGAGCGCCGGGCTGCGAAGTACTGTTCCCGCCACCAGCGTCTCGGGACGGTCAACGACATTGAAATCCACCGGCGTAGCCCCTATGTCTCGTCTTTCGTCGTCGCTCGAGCGCTATCCTCCCGCATCGCCCGCCCGGCGACGCTGTCGGCCCCGCGCCCGGCGCGTCGTTCGCGGCTCGAGCCCTTCGTGCGGATTCGTCGCAGGTCGGCGCGGTTCCGGCCGGCCGAGACCACCGAGGTCCGGCCCATGCGTCGCTCTCACTCCGGTTAGCTCTCACTCTGGCCAACGATGCTGCCACGTCCGCGGTTCCGCGGGGACGGGGTAGGCGTAACCGTGATCTTGACTCGACACGTTCAGCGGCCGCTGAGACCGGGAAAGAGCTCGCCGGGCTGGGCGGGGCCGGAGGTGGCGGGTGGAATCACGATGAAGGGTGCCGCCGGCGTCGTGCTCGGCGCGGAGCTGGTTCCCGGCCCGAACATGCCGAATCCGCCGCCGGGGGCGGTGGGCTGCGGCGGCGCGGCGGCCGGGTCCGCGCCGGGGAACTGCTCGACGGGGGTGCCCGCGAGCGCGCCGTCCATGGTGTCCTTCCAGATGTCGGCGGGCAGCCCGGAGCCGTAGATGTCGCCGCCGCGGGCGGTGCGCAGCGGCTGCGGCAGGTCGGTGCCGACCCAGACCGCGGTGGCGAGCGCGGGGGTGAACCCGATCATCCACGCGTCCTTGTTGGCGGCGGTCTCGCCGAGCTGGGTGGTACCGGTCTTGGCGGCCGACGGCCTGCCATCGGCGAGCCCGTGGTTGTTCGAGTACCCGGCGACCGGGAGCATGGCGCGGACGGTGTTGTCGGCGATGGCGCGGGGGATGCGCTGTTCGCCGCGGCCGGGCTCGCCGCGGTCGAGCAGCACGTCGCCGCTGCCGGTCACCACCTTCTGCACGAAGTAGGGCGGGTGGTAGACCCCGCCCGCGGCGAGCGTGGCGTAGGCGGAGGCCATGTCGATCGGGCGCACCAGGTACTGGCCGAGCACGATGCCGTTGTAGGGCGGGGCGCCGTCCTCGGTGAGCGTCTTCCCGACGCCGGGCAGCTCCTCCGGGATGCCCGCCAGGTGCGCGGCGTCGGCGATCGAGCCGGGGCCGTCCGACATGGACATGGTGAGCCGGTAGTAGACGGTGTTGAGCGAGCGCTTCAGCGCCTCGGCGAGGCTGCACTTGCCGCAGCTCTCGCCGCCGACATTGGTGATGGTGGCGTTCCGGTCGGTGACCGGGCCGCTGTCGAAGGCGCGGGTGAGCGGAATGGCCTGCTGCTGCGCGGCGATGGCGGCGAAGACCTTGAAGGCGGAGCCGGTCTGCAGCGGGGCGTTCGCGAAGTCGTAGCCGGTGCCGTCGGCGCCGCCGTAGTAGGCGCGCACGGCGCCGGAGCGCGGATCGACGGAGACGACGGCGCCGCGCAGCTGCGGCGGCTGCGGGCCGAGCCGGTTCGCCACCGCGTCCAGCGCGGCCTGCTGCGCGCGGGCGTCGATGGTGGTGGTGATCTGCAGCGCTCCGGTGTTGAGCTGCTGCTCGTCGATGCCGGATTCGGCGAGTTCGCGCAGCACCTGGGTGCGGAGCAGCCCCTCCGGGCCGAGCGCGGTGCTGGTATCCGGGATGGCGGTGACCGGGATGATGTCCGGGAAGGTGGTGGCGTCGCGCTCGGCGGCGGTGAGCGTGCCGAGCTCGACCATGCCGTCGAGCACGTAGCGCCAGCGGTCGCGGAGCTGCGGCAGGTGCGTCTCCGGGGTCAGGATGGAGGGCGAGCGGATGACGGCGGCGAGCACCGCGCCCTCGGCGGTGGTCAGCTCCGGCACCGGCTTGCCGAAGTAATTGGTGGCGGCGGCGGCGATGCCGTACGCGCCGCGGCCGTAGTAGATGGTGTTCAGGTAGGCGGCGAGGATGTCGTCCTTGCTCCACTGCCGCGCCATCTTGGCGGCGATCACCAGCTCGCGCATCTTCCTGGTGACGGTGCGGTCGTGGCCGAGGAAGGCGTTCTTGACGTACTGCTGGGTAATGGTGGAGCCGCCGCCCGCGTTGTCGTGGCCGAGCAGGTTGTCCCGGACGGCGCGCAGGAAGCCGGAAATGGAGTAGCCGGGGTTGCGGTAGAAGTCGCGGTCCTCGGCGGCGAGCACGGCCTGCCGCACCGGGACCGGGACGTCGGCGAGCGGCGTCGGGGTGCGGTTGCCGGTGGGCGGGAGCACGGTCGCGAGCACGGTGCTGCCGTCCGCGGCCAGCACGGTGGCGATCCGGTCGGTCCGCGCGTCCTCCGGGCTCGGGATCTCGGCGCTCCAGTAGACCAGCACGAAGAGCAGCGCGGGGACGACGACGAAGACGACGGTGAGCGCGAGCAGCAACCGGCGCAGCCGCTGGGCCCGGGTGCGGTGCCGCCGGACCGGCGCGCCGGGCGGAGTGCCGCGCCGCGGGACAGCGGGGCCGGGGAGCGGCTTCCAGTGCGCTGTCTCGTCGTAGACCGGCGGCGGGCCGCTCCGGGGTGCGGGGGGCTCTTCGGACGAGCTCACGAGCCTCTCCTTCCGAAAGCGTCGGCGAACTCCCGGTGCGGCTACCCGCGAACCCCGCGGTGACGTCCCCCGACTTTACCCGCTGCGGCCGCCCCGATCAGCTCTTGACGCCGCCCGCGGTGAGCCCGGAGATGATCCGGCGCTGGAAGAGCAGCACCATGATCACCAGCGGCACCGTGACGATGGTGCCCGCCGCCATGATCGCCGCGTACGGCTGCACCAGCGGGTCGTTGCCGGAGAAGCGCGCGATGGCGACGGTCACCGGCTCGGTGCTGCCGTTGGAGAGCAGCCGGGCCAGCAGGTACTCGTTGACCGCCGCGATGAAGGCGAGGATCGCGGTGGTGAAGACCGCAGGCGCCGCCAGCGGCAGCATGACCAGCCGGAAGGCCTGCAGCTTGGTCGCGCCGTCGATCCGCGCGGCCTCCTCCAGCTCCCAGGGCAGCTCGGCGAAGAACGAGGCCAGGATGTACACCGTCATCGGCAGCACGAACGAGATGTTCGGGATGATCAGCGCCTGGTACTGCCCGATCCAGCCGATGTCGCTGAAGAGCTGGAAGAGCGGGGTCACCAGCACCACCACCGGGAACATGGAGGCGCTCAGGATCAGCCCGGAGACGATGTACTTGCCCCGGAACTGGATCCGGGCCAGCGCGTACGCCGCCAGGATGCCGAGGATCAGCGCCACCACCGTCGTGGCGAAGCCGATGATCACGCTGTTCAGCAGCGCCTTGCCGAAGTCGTTGCCGCGGGTGGTGTCGAACGCGTTGCGGAAGTTCTCCAGCGTCACGTGCGTCGGCCACGGGGTGTTCTCGAACTGGTAGGCCGGGTCGCGGAAGGCGGTGACCGTCATCCAGTAGAACGGCGCCAGCCCCCAGAGCAGCACGATCAGCGCGCCGAGGTAGAGCCGCACGGTGCCGAGCCGCTTGGTCCACGGCTGCCGGTGCGGAGCCGGAGGCCGGGCGGGGTCCGGCTTGCGGGTGTCGATGGCGGTGCTCATGACTTGCGCTGCTCCTCCTGCGTGCGGACGGCGTTCGCGCCGAGGACCTTCACCAGCACGAAGGCCACCGCGAAGATCATCAGGAAGGTGATCGTGGAGAGCGCGGCGGCGCTGTTCGGGCCCTGCCGCACCTGCTCGACCACCAGGATCGAGAGCGTCTTGGTGGCCGGGTTGCCCAGCGTCATGATCGCGGGCAGGTCGAACATGCGCAGCGCGTCCATGGTGCGGAAGAGCACCGCGACCAGCAGCGCCGGCTTGAGCAGCGGCAGCGTGATGTGCACGAAGCGCTGCCAGGCCGACGCACCGTCCACCTTGGCCGCCTCGTACACGTCGGCCGGGATCACCTGCAACCCGGCGAGCAGCAGCAGCGCCATGAACGGCGTGGTCTTCCAGACGTCGGCGGCGATCACCGCGAAGCGGGCGGGCCAGGCGTCCGAGGTCCAGAGGATCTCGGTGCCGAGGATCCGGTTCACCACGCCGTCGTACTGGAACATGAACTCCCAGAGCCGCGCGGTGACGGCGGTCGGGATGGCCCACGGAATGAGCACCGCGGCGCGCAGCAGCGCCCGGCCGCGGAAGGTCTTGCCCATCACCACGGCCATGGCGAGGCCGAGCACCACCTCCAGCGAGACGGTGACCACGGTGAAGAAGAGCGTGATCCCGACCGCCATCCAGAACTGCGAGCCGAGCGTGCCGGTGGGGCAGGGCACCACCCCGCCCGCGGCCTGGCACTGCTGCAGCAGCCAGTGCGTGTAGTTCGTGAAGCCGGCGCCGCCGCCCTCCACGAACATGCCGGTGGCCGGGTCGAGCCCCGCGTCCTTCTCGAAGGACATCCAGAGTGCCCGGAAGACCGGATAGCCGATGACCACCGTCAGCGCGGTCAGCACCGGGAGCACGAAGAGCCAGGCCCGGCGGGACTTCCGCCACTCCGTGGCCAGCGCCGCGCCGAAGCCGGGCTTGCGCTCCTCGGGCCGCGGCCGCTGTTCCTCGACCAGGGTGGCCGTTCCCGAAGGATCCGACACGTTCTCTCTCCTACGGGTCGTCGGTATGCCTGGCGTGATTCCGCCGGTCAGTTACCGGCGGTCTCGATGCCCTTCTGCATGCCGATGATCGCGTCGTCCACCGACTTGGTGCCGTTCAGCGCGGCGTAGGCATTGTCCTGCACGGCCTTCGACACCGCCGAGTAGAACGGGGTGACCGGGCGCGGCACCGCGCTCGCGATCGACTCCTTGAGCGCGGGCAGGTACGGCATCTGTGCGATCAGGGCGGGGTCGTCGTACATCGAGGCGCGCACCGAGGGCAGCGCGCCGGAGGCGACGATCTGCTGCGCCTCCTCCGAGATCAGGAAGCGCAGGAAGTCCAGCGAGGTCGCCTTGTTCTTGGAGAAGGCGCTGATCGCCGCGTTGTAGCCGCCGAGCGTCGAGGCGCCGACGCCGTTGTCGCCGGGCAGCGGGGCCACCCCGAACCTATCCTTGACCTGGGAGGCGTCGCCGCCCGCCTCACCGAAGAAGTACGGCCAGTTGCGCAGGAAGAGCAGGTTGCCGCTGGCGAAGGCGTTGCCGCTCTCCGGCTCCTTGAAGGTGATCGCCTCACGCGGGATGTCGCCCGCCTTGTAGGCGTCGACCAGCGTGTTCAGGCCGGCGCGGGCCTGCGGGCTGTCCACCGTCGGGGTCTTGCCGTCCGGGCCGACGAAGGTGCCACCGTAGGCATTGATCACCTCGGCGGTGTTCACCGTGAGGCCCTCGTAGGGGGCGAGCTGGCCGGCGTAGCAGCCGATGTTGTTGTCCCGCGCCACCTGGCACTGGCCGAGCATCTCGGTCCAGGTGCGCGGCGGGGTGGGGACCAGGTCCTTGCGGTAGAAGAGCAGGCCGCCGTTGGTGTTTCGGGGCGCGGCGTAGAGCGTGCCGTTGTAGGTGGCGCTCGCGACCGTGGGGGAGAGCAGCGCGGCGGTGTCGATGGCGAAGTTGTCCTTCAGCGGCTGGATCCAGCCCTTGGCCGCGAACTCCGCGGTCCACGGCACGTCGAGCGCGACGACGTCGTACCCGGACTGCTTCGAGCGCATGTGCTCGACCAGGTCGTCGTACTGCTGGTTGGCGTCGTTGGACTGCTCCTTGAACGTCACCTGCTCGTTCGGGTGGGTGGCGTTCCAGCGTTCGATGATCTGCTTCACCACCCCGGTCTCGGTGGTGTCCTTGCCCTCCACGTAGGTGATGGGGCCGCGGCCGTCCAGATTCTCCGAGGTCGGATTGCCGCTGTCGCCGCTGGAGCAGCCCGCGGCCATGGTCGCGGTGAGCAGCGCCGCGGAGGCGATCGCCAGCGACGCCCGCGGTACGAGCGACGAACGAAGGGACGACACCTGCTTCAAAGCCATCGCGAACACTCCCGGGTCGAGACGTGAGCGGCGGCACATCAGCCGACGCACAAGGCAAGATACATGGTGTTCACCGGGAGCGCTGGAGCGCATTCCCCTTCGGCCCCGCTCGCTAGGCTGGCCAGGATGACTTCGCCGAACGCGGTTCCGGACCGGATGCTCACCCGGATCGGCGGCCTGCTGCGGCAGGCCGAGTCCACCGACAACGAGCACGAGGCCGAGGCGTTCCTGGCCGCCGCGCAGCGGCTGGCCACCCGCTCCTCGATCGACCTCGCCGTCGCCCGCGCGCACGTGGCGGGCAGGCAGCGGCGCGCCACGCCGATCCAGCGAGTGATTCCGATCGGCGAGCCGGGCCGGAAAGGTCTGCGCACGTACGTGCAGCTGTTCGTCGCCATCGCCGCGGCCAACGATGTGCGCTGCGATGTCGCGCGCACCTCCACCCAGGTCTACGCCTACGGCTTCGCCGGCGACATCGACGTCTGCGAGGCGCTGTACACCAGCCTGCTGGTGCAGATGGTGCGGGCCAGCGACCAGTACATCAAGTCCGGCGGCTACCGCTCGGCCACCGTCGAGAAGGTGGTGGTGCAGAAGCGGCTCGGGCGCACCGTGCGCCGCCGGGTCGCGGCGCCGGTCGCGCCGGTGACCGCGCGGCTCAACTTCCAGGCGGCGTTCGCGGCGCGGGTCGGCAAGCGGCTCGCCGAGGTCAAGGCCGAGGTGGTGCGGGACGCCGCGCCCGCCGAGGCCGGTGCGCCAGGCACCGCGCTCGCGCTGCGCGAGAAGGAGCTGGAGCTCACCGACTTCTACCGCAGGACCTCCGAGGCCAGGGGCACCTGGCGCGGCGCCGCTGCCTCGCTCACCCCGTCCGCCGACGCGCGCAGGGCCGGTGACCGCGCGGGCCGGGTGGCGCGGCTCGGCACCGCGCCCGAACTCGGCGCCCCGCGCGGCGAGCTGCCCGCGCCGTGACCGCGCGGGTTGTGCGGCGCTCCGCCGTCGACGAGGCGCCGTGACCGCGCGGGATATGCGGCGCTCCGCCGTCGACGGGACGCCGTGATCGCGCGGGTTGTGCGGCGCTCCGCCGTCGACGAGGCGCCGTGACCGCGCGCGATAGCCAGCGTGGCGCCGTCTACGACGCGGAGCAGCTGGTGCGCGGCGCCTTCGAGCGCGCCGACGAGTTCGGCAACCGCACCGTGGAGGTGTTCGGCTCGCAGCTCACGCTGCCGGTGGAGCGGCGGTTCGGGTCGGTGGAGTCGGTGGCCGGGTACGTCGAGCGGGTGCTGGCGCTGAACTGGGTGCGGGCGGGGTGGGAGCGGGCGGCGGTTCCGGTCCGGGTGCGGGCCAGGCGCGGGGCGTCCGCGGCGCACTACGAGCCCGACGGCGCGGTGCTCGCGGTGCCGTTCGAGCGGGTGTGGGCGCTGCGCGAGCTGGTGGTGCTGCACGAGCTGGCGCACCACCTGGCGCCGTCCGCCGAGCCCGCGCACGGCCCCGCCTTCTGCGCCCGCTACCTGGCGCTCGTGGACGGGGTGATCGGGCCGGAGGCGGCGCTGCTGCTGCGTTCGGCGCTGCACGGCACCGGGGCCAGGATCGGGTGAGGGAGCCGCCCGGCGGGTTCGTGCGGCGCGCACGGCCCGGCCGGAACCGGTAACCGATCTGTCCGTAACTGTCCGGTATCCGCCGGATCGGTCTATCCCCCGACCAGCGCGCGCACCCGCTCCAGCCGATCGAGCCACCACCGGGTGCGCTCCGGGTCCGGGTGCCGGTAGCGCTCGAGCAGTTCCGGGTCCGGGGTCGGCGGCACGGCGGGCACCTCCAGGAATCCGTTCTCCGGCAGCACCGGCTCGGCCAGCACATCCCCGGTGAAGAGCGCGCCGGTGCCGAGCCCGCAGGCGTAATCCAGCTCCGGCAGCGCCCCGGCCAGCGCCAGCTGCGCCCCGAGCCCGACCCCGGTCTCCAGCGCCGACGACACCACGCACGGCAGCCCCGCCGCCTCCGCCACCCGCAGCGCCCGCCGCACCCCGCCCAGCGGCGTGCACTTGATCACCGCGATATCGGCGGCCCCCGCCACCGCCACCCGCAGCGGATCCTCCGCGCGCCGAATGGATTCGTCCGCCGCGATCGGCACCGTGACCCGGCGGCGCACCGCCGCGAGCTCCTCGATGGTGCGGCACGGCTGCTCCACGTACTCCAGCCCGCCCGCCGCCCGATCCAGCGCCCCGATCCGGCCGACCGCGGTCTCCACGTCCCACACCGCGTTCGCATCGACCCGCACCGCGCCGCCCGGCCCGAGCGCCGCCCGCACCGCCTCGACCCGCGCGATGTCCTCCGCGAGCGAGTCCGGGTGGTCGGCGACCTTCACCTTGGCCGTGCCGCAGCCGGATTCGGCCACGATGCGGTGCGCCCGCTCCGGCTCGACCGCGGGCACGATGCAGTTCACCGGAATCCGCCTCCGCACCGCCGCCGGCCACCCCTCGTTCGCCTGCTCCAGCGCGGTGGCCAGCCAGTTCGCCGCCTCCCGGTCGTCGTACTCGGGGAACGGGCAGAACTCCCCCCAGCCGCGCGGCCCCTGCACCAGCACGCCCTCACGCACGGTGATCCCGCGGAACCGGGTGCGCAGCGGAATCGCGTAAACCAGCATGCCCGGATTCTGCCCCAGCACCGGAAACTCCCCGCCCCACCTGAGTAGTTTCCCGGTACCCGCGCCCCGCGCCCGCGACCAGTATCGATGCATGATGACCGCTTATCCGGACCCGCGGTACGACGCTATGCCGCCCCCGCCGCCGAGGAAGCAGCTGAATCCGCTGGATGTGACGCTCGGGGTGGTTCTGTACTCGGTCGCGCTGGTCCTCGCCGCCTGCTCCGCCTACGCGACGATCTTCTTCGCCTTTGCCGCCGACTCCTGCAGCTACGACGGCAAGAGCTGCGATTATGTCGGCTCGGGAATGGGCGTCGCCTGGGGCAGCGCGGCGCTCACCGTCGTCATCGGCGCCGTCATGCTGCCGATCGCCGCCTGGCGCCGCTGGCCGCTCTGGATCTGGGGCGTGATCCCGCTGATCGTCGTCGTGGGCGGCTTCCTCTGGGGCTACAGCATCGTCTCGGCGGGCTTCTCGGCGTGACCGGCGTCGGGTGGCGGGCCGCCGCGGTAGCCGTGCCAACGCTGCTCGCCGCTGCCCTTCGCGGTGTGCGCGCGGCGATTTCGGGTCATGCTGAAGGGGAAGGGGGGCGACATGGCACGGTTCGACAAGCGGCGACCGGAGTGGCGCGACCCCCGCCCGGCGTCCCCTTTCGACCTGCTGCGCACCGTCGCGGGCGCCCTGCTCGCGCTCCTGGTGGCCGGGCTCGCCGTCGCCCTGGTCCCGCTCTACGGCCTCTTCGCCGACGAGAAGCGGGACGGCCTCGGCGAGGTCTGGCCCGCGGCGCTCATCGCCTGGGGCGGGCTGGTGTTCGCGGCGGTGGTCGCCGTGTCACACGTGTGGGAGCGAGTGCGGTACGGCAGGCCGATCGGCTGGGGCCCCGTGGTCGCCGTCCCGGTGATCGTCGAGGCCTGGCTGCTCGGCCTGGTATTCGCACTCGCCCTCGGTGAACTGCGCTGAGGGTTACAGGGTTTCGAGGATCATGGCGTTCGCCAGCCCGCCCGCCTCACACATGGTCTGCAACCCGTACCGCCCGCCGCGCTCGCGCAGCGCGTGCACCAGCGTGGTGGTGAGCCGCGCGCCGGAGGCGCCGAGCGGATGGCCGAGCGCGATGGCGCCGCCGTTCACGTTGACCTTGGCGAGGTCGGCCCCGGTGTCGTCGGCCCAGGCCAGCACCACCGAGGAGAACGCCTCGTTGATCTCGACCAGGTCCATATCGGCCAGCTCCAGCCCGGCCCGGCTCAGTACCTTGCGGGTCGCCGGGATGACGGCGGTGAGCATGAGCAGCGGATCGTCGCCCGCCACGGCGAAGCTGTGCAGCCGGGCCAGCGGGGTGAGTCCCAGCTCGGCGGCCTTGGCGCCGCTCATGATGAGCACCGCCGCGCTGCCGTCGTTGATCTGGCTGGCATTGGCCGCGGTGATGTTCCAGCCGATCTCCGGGAAGCGCGCCGCGACCGCCTCGTCGTAGTAGGCCGGGCGCAGCCCGCCGAGCAACTCCAGGCTGCTGCCGGTGCGAATGCCCTCGTCGGTGGCGAGCCCCGCCAGCGGCGCGAGCTCGGCCGCGAAAGCGCCGTTCTTGGTGGCCAGTGCCGCCCGCTCATGGCTGGCCAGCGCGAACTCGTCCAGCCGGGTGCGGCTCAGCCCCCAGCGCGCGGCGATCAGCTCGGCGCTGATGCCCTGCCCGACCAGCCCCTCCGGATAGCGGTCGGCGAAGCCGACGCCCAGGATGTCGTCGGCGCCCTGCACGCTCGCGCCCATCGGCACCCGGCTCATGGACTCCACCCCGGCCGCGATCACCACGTCGTAGGCGCCGGAGATCACGCCCTGCGCCGCGAAGTGCACCGCCTGCTGGCTGCTGCCGCACTGCCGGTCCACCGTGGTGGCGGGCACCGCCTCCGGGAACCCGGCCGCCAGCACCGCCCTGCGCGTGATGTTCACGCTCTGCTCGCCGGACTGCGTCACCACCCCGCCGATGACGTCGTCCACCAGGGCCGGATCGATCCCCGCCCGGTGCACCACCTCGCGCAGCGAATGGGCGAGCAGATCGACCGGATGTACCCCGTGCAGCGCGCCCGTCGGCTTGCCCTTGCCGATCGGAGTGCGGACCGCTTCGACGATGACTGCGTCTCGCATCGTGCTTCCTTCCGTCCGGGGAGCCGTCTGGCTCTACCTCGACATAGCCAAGTCTCCACTCTGGCAATAGTCCGGTCAAGTCAGCGGGGGTATGATGTGCGCCATGGCAGCCGTGATGGAAGGACCTCTCGCCGATCTCGCCGCCTGGCGGCCGACCGAGTGCTCGATCGCCAAGGCGCTGGACATCGTCGGCACCCGGTCGGCGGTGCTCATCATGCGCGAGGCGTATTACGGCACCACCCGCTTCGACGGGTTCGCCGCTCGGGTCGGGATCACCGACGCGGCCGCGGCTTCGCAGTTGCGCAAACTCGTCGCCGCGGGGTTGCTCGCCAAGGAGCCGTATCGGGAGGAGGGGCAGCGGACTCGGCACGAGTACGTGCTCACCCCGATGGGTCGGGATCTGCTTCCCGCCGTGCTCGCGCTCCAGCAGTGGGGGGATCGGTACCTACAGCCCGGACCTGCGCCGTTGCTGCTTGTCGAGGCGGCGACGGGGGAGTCGGTGCGGGTGGAGGTGCGCAGTGGGTCCGGGGCGGAGATCGGGTTGGAGGAACTGGGGGTTCAATTGAACGAGGAGTTCGTCCGGAAGTGCCGCCTGTGATCCCTTAACGGTGTCACGGTGCGCGGGTGCCTGTGCGGTCGGCGAAGGATCGCAGGCCAGGCAATGCTGCGGAGTGGGGGTCTTGGAGTAGGTCGAAGGTGATTTGCTGGATGGGCTTGCGGTAGCGGACTTCGTCGGGGGCGGCATGCTCGGCGGCACGCAGTGCCCCGTAGCACTGTTCGAACTTGCCCCACTGATGGAAGGCACGCGCGACGTCGGACCAGTAGCGGGCGCGAGTTTCGGCAGACCGAATCGAGGCGGGGTCGATTCGACGCGCGGTGTCGATGGCGGTTCCGGCGTCGCCGAGGACCCTGGCGATGCTGACCTGATAAAGCACGACGGAGCCGGTACCGAATCCGGCAACGGCGCCGGGGTGGTTGTGCTCGACCTGAGCGGCGGCATGTGCCGCTTCGTCGATGAGCGTCCGCGCGCCGTCTCGGTCGCCCGAGGTGGCGGCGGTGTAGGCAGCGGTGGACAGCAACGCCGCAAATGTGGCGAGGTTGTTGACGTCCCGGTGTGGTTGTGCCTGGAGTGACGCCGCGGTGTCGAGGATCAGTTGTGCGGCGGTGTCGGTGTGTCCCGTGCGGCGAAGTACGATCGCCCACGATCGGCGAGCCTGTGCTCGGATGAGGGGGTCGTTGCTGACCTGGGCGGCTTGCATCGCACGGTCGGCGGTAGTCCAAGCGAGTTGGTCGTGGCTGAATTTGACGCTGAGTTGAGCAGCGACCACGTAGGCGCGCGCGAGAAGCGCGCTGGTTGCGGCAATGTCGTTGGTGGTGCCGCTCGAGTGGGTCGCGGTCGCGGTGGACAGCAGCCGGGGCAGGCCGTTGGCGAGTGCGGCGTAGTGCCCGTGGTCGAACATTGATCGGGCGGCCGTGACCTGCTGGTCCAGCTGCCGCAGATGGACCGGGACGCCGGTGGTGGGTGTTGCCAGGAGCGCGCGCTCGAGCTGGTGCAGGGGGTCGCTTGCCTGGGCTACGCCGGAGGAGGGCGCGACGCCGAGGACGGTGACGGTGCCGGCCAGTCCGGTCAGCAGCGTGCGACGGCGCATGGGTTCGGTCTCCTCGTCCGGGCCACGGGTGAGCCCGACGATAGCGGGGGGATGCAGGGGGTGCATCGGAAGTCTCGGCGGGTCGGCCACTCCAAGTAGTTCGGGCGGAAACTGCAGCGCTGCGGCGAGGCTGCGCAGCACGTGCGTGTCGCGCAGTGACTGCTTGCCGCGTTCGAGCCGGGACAGTGTCGAGATGGAGTAGTTGCTGCGAGCGGCCAACTCGGCGAGGGTGATGTTGTTGGCGCGGCGTACGGCACGGACGACTGCGCCGAGGTCACCTCGGGCCAGAGCATCACGTACCGCGCGGGTATCCCAGATCGCGCGGTTGGGTCCATCGTCGCGTTCCTTACTCGGACCGAACTTTGACGGTAGCGACCGCAGCACGCACTACGCCAGCGGTTTTGCAGATCTCGCAACAGCTTTCCGTGTGCCGCAAAGCGCGTGGTCACCGAGCGCGGGTTCGTTGTCTTCTGATAGGCGCTGTGGCAGCACACCCGTCTCGCCGCGGCGCAGGAGGAATCATGACTGTCCACCCCGCCTCGGGATCACCGAGGCCACAGACCCCGATGGCCAATTCGGCGATGACCATGACCGAACTCGACCGTGTCGGTCTGCTGCACGCTGAACCCACCGCTCGAATCAGCAGATTCGCACTTTTCGTGCCTGCCGACCACCTCGGTGTGCTGCGCCCGGTTGTCGTTGCCGGGGGTGCGGTGATCTGCGCGTTCGCGACCGTGCACGGCGGTGTCGCGCTTGCCGAAAACGCCCTGGTCGAGGAGCAGGCGGTGATCGGTAAACCCGAGCACGGATACGCGGTCGGCCGAATCCATCCCGGTGCGGGCGGGATGACGCTGCTCGGCGCCGAGAGCGTGATTCGTTCCGGTGCCATTGTCTACGCCGATGTCGAGGTAGCCGCCGCCACAGTGGTCGGGCACCAGTCGGTATTGCGTACCGGGGTTCGTGTCGGTGCGGAGACTGTGCTCGGCCATCACCTGTGTGTGGAGCGCGGCACCTGGATCGGGCAGCGGGTGCGATGCTCGCCAGGCTCGCACATCACCAGCTCCACTCACCTTGCCGACGAAGTGTTCCTGGGTGCGGGGGTGCGCACGGTCAATGACAAGACCCTGACCTGGCGTGACCCGAATCGAGAACCGATTCTGGTCCCACCGCGTTTCGAAACCGGCGCCAAGGTCGGCACCGGATCGGTGATCATGGGTGGTGTCACGATCGGCGCACGAGCGTTGGTCGGCGCGGGATCGCTGGTCACCCGCGATATCCCGCCCGGTGCGCTGGCCTATGGCCACCCCGCCCGCGTCCACGGGAAGGTGAACCGATGACCGCTATCACCTCGAGTGAGGCCGTAGAGACCTGGCTGAAGCCACTGCAACCCCTGATCGACCCTGCGAGCCGGGTCGACTGGCCGCGGCTGGCTGCGCTCGCCGCGATCGTCGACGATGCCGCCGAGACCTATCCGATCGTCGTCGGCCTCGGTCGTCGGCCCGGTGACCAGTTACACGCGATCCGGATCGAGCTGGCGAATCACGGCCTGCTCGACACCACCCGACAGCCGGCTCTATTCGCCGTGCTGGCCCAGTTCGTCTGCGGCTACCGCGATATCGATATGCGCGATTCCACCGGCCTCGGTCACGGTGCGCTCGTCGCACGCTACGGCGGTTCAGCGGTTTGCCAGCACTGGATTCCGCGGCTGCTGGCCGGTGAACTGGCGGGGATCGCGATTACCGAAGCGCACGGAGGATCGAATCCAACCGCCACGGCGACCCGCGCGGTCAGTACGCCGGACGGTACATGGCGCGTGACCGGTAGTAAGAGCTGGATCAGCCGGTTGAGCGAGGCAGCGGTGTTCATGGTCTTCTTCCGGGCCCCCGACGGCGGTTTGGCCGCGGCGGCGGTTGACGCCGGTGAACCGAGTCTGCACCGACGGCTCGTCGAACCGGCCGGGCTCGCGGGCTGGGACTGGGGAATCCTGGATCTCGACCGCGTTCCCATCCGGCCCGAGGACGTACTGCGCGGAGACGGGATGACTCTGCTGCGCAGCCATTTCGCCAGGTACCGGCCGCTGGTTACCGCGACGGCGGCCGGTGCCGCGGCCGCACTGTTCGATATGGTCACCGCGACCTTGGCGGACCGGCACACCACCGGTGGCGTGCCACGGCTGCGCGACACCGCTCTGCTGTCGATCGGACGAGCCCACGCCCAACTCGTCAGTGCCCTGCTCGGCGCGGCAGCCTCCGCCGCGCTCGCCGAATCCGGGTATTCCCATGCCGAGCGATGGTCGGCGGGGACGAAATCCCACGGCGTCGACTTGGCGAACCAGGTCGCCGCCGACCTGATGCCGCTGGTCGGCGCGGCCGGGTTTCGTGCCGACAGTCCCCTGATCAAGATCCGGCGTGATCTGGGCGGGCTGCTCTATGCTGACGGTATCCACGACAGCCTTTACCGTGCGTCCGGCAAGCAGCACATCACCCACGCCGGCATCGCGCCATCGAGCCAACGACCTGCTTCGCAGCGGTTGTCGCTGTCAGCATGACCACACCGCCAGGGGCGGCGTACCGGTCAGCCGATACGTCGCCCCTGCTCGCAAAGCACCGTAGCGCCCTCGCGCACCGCCGCTAGCGCCATCGCCAAGCGGTCGGCCAACAGCGGTTTCACCCGAGCCGCGGCTTCGGTGAGGGTATAGAACCCGATCGAGCGGATCTCTCCGGGATGGAGGACCATACAGGCGATATCGAGGTCGGTGAGCACGCCGCCGTCGAAGACGAACACCACGCCCTCGGGCCGATTATCCTGCGGACGCACGTAATCGATCACCAGCAGTCGGCCTACCGGGTGGTCCCAGCTGATTTCCTCACGCAGTTCACGGCGTACCGTCCCCCACGGTGATTCGTCGGCTTCGACGGTACCGCCCGGTATCTCCCAATTCGGTTTGTAGGTCGGCTCCACAAGGAGCACCCGGCCCAGCTCGTCACGGAACAACATTCCCGCGGCCATCCGCTTACGCGCCAACCCGGCCACGTACTGCTGCACCGGCAGAACCCCGGTCGGACCCGCGTCCGAGCTCGATGCTGTGCTCACCCGTGCCACCCTAGCCCCAGGCTGGCGCGGGGTCGGCGACTGTGTCGGCTGGTTACGGGGGTTACGCCTGGTTGAACTCTCCGGCTCGTACCCCGGCGACAAATGCTGTCCATTCGGACGGGGTGAAGTCCAGGACGGGGCCAGCGGGGTTCTTCGAGTCGCGCACTGCCGTACGTCCACCGTCCAGGTGGCCGATCACACCGCGCCTTCGCCGCAGCGGATTCTGACGGAATACGAAGGGGCATGGCAGGACTACAATTCCGCACTCGCCCATTGGTTCCGGTGTCCCAACCCGGAGCCGCGGGAGGTCCGCGAAGCGCTCATGGCGGCCCGGGCGCAGTTCCTGGAAGTCGCGCCGATCACCATCCGGCTCAACGGATTCCGCACTACTCGATCGCGTCACCGAGCAGGTCGTAGGCGAGGCGGCCGTCGTTGTCGTACCAGCCGCGAGTGCGGTCAAGGGTGTAGAGGACGTTTCCGTCCGCGTCGTGCCACCTGTCGTTCAGCCGGAACCAGCCCTCGAATCGAGTCCCGTTGAGGTCGGCGATATGTGCGTTCGAGCGCGGCAGTCCATCCTGAGCGCGCGGCTTCGTCGCGCGGACCTGCCTGCTGAACTCTTCCAGGATGCGTTCGTTGCGCTCGATCTCCTCGGCGGTCGGCAGGCGAGGAGGCTGTTCGGCTCTGCTCTCGATGCCGAACAACCTCAACCACTTCCACTTGGGCACGAACTCAGTTGAGCCGGCTCCCATCCACCGGATCGAAGAAGTACACGTGCTCCGCACCCACCCCGAGCTGCAACTTCGCCCCCTTCGGCGGCGGATTCCGCCAATCCGCCCGCGCCACCACAGTCTCCCCCGCCCCGGTGGGCGAGTCACCGAGCGTGCGCCCGTAGAGGTAGGCGTCGGACCCGAGCTCCTCGACCACATCCACCTCCATGGCGATCCCCGTGTCACTGCCGAGCTCGAAGTGCTCCGGCCGGATGCCGACGGTGAGCGTCCCGGAGCAGGCATCGGCCACCGAGCGCGGCACCGGGATCGGGCAGCCGCCCAGGTGCACGGCGCCGTCGGACACCGGGAGGGTGAAGATGTTCATGGCGGGCGAGCCCATGAACCCGGCCACGAACACATTGGCCGGGTCGCCGTAGAGGTCGCGCGGGGTGGCGCACTGCTGCAGCTTGCCGTCCTTGAGCACCGCGACCCGGTCGCCCATGGTCATCGCCTCGACCTGGTCGTGCGTGACGTACACCGTGGTGGTGCCGAGCCGCCGCTGCAGCTGCGCGATCTGGGTGCGGGTCTGCACGCGCAGCTTGGCGTCCAGGTTGGAGAGCGGCTCGTCCATCAGGAAGACCTGCGGCTGCCGGACGATGGCGCGGCCCATGGCGACGCGCTGGCGCTGGCCGCCGGAGAGCGCCTTCGGCTTGCGGTCCAGGTACTGCTCCAGGTCGAGCAGCTTGGCCGCCTCCAGCACCCGCGCCTGCGTCTCCGCTTTGGCGACCTTGGCGAGCTTGAGCGCGAAGCCCATGTTCTCCGCGACCGTCATGTGCGGGTAGAGCGCGTAGTTCTGGAACACCATGGCGATGTCCCGGTCCTTGGGCTCGGCGTGTGTGACGTCGTCCGCGCCGATCAGGATGCGGCCGTCGCTCACCTCCTCCAGCCCGGCCAGCATGCGCAGCGAGGTGGACTTGCCGCAGCCCGACGGGCCGACGAGGACGAGGAACTCGCCGTCGGCGATCTCCAGGTCGAGGCGGTCGACGGCGGGGGTGGGGTTGCCCGGGTAAAGCCGGGTGGCGTGTTCGAAAGTAACCGTGGCCACGGTGGATCAACATCCCTTCACCGGCAGGAACGTGCCGGACGATCCGAGTAGAGGAATCGCCGGGATGCTATCCGAGCCGGGGCGGTGCGCCGCCCGCGGCCGGACCGATGGTCGAAATGTGTCACTGCCGCGTCGTACAGCCGGACGGCGCGGCGGACAGGCCGCGCCGGGTCATGGAAGGAGCCACGGCGTGCTGCCACCCCCTCTCTCGCGCACCTCTGGACTGCCCGGTGCCCTCCGCGTCTTCCGGGACGCGGCCGAGCACGTACCCGCCTACCGGGATTTCCTGCGGGTGCGCGGTATCGCGCCGGGCGACATCAGGACGGCGGCGGATTTCGCCGCGCTGCCCGCGCTCACCAAGCAGAACTACATCGCCGTCTACCCGGCGCACCAGCTGCTCCCGCACGGCCGGATCACCGGGGCGGAGACCTGGTCGGCCAGCTCGGGCTCGTCCGGCGAGCCGACCTACTGGGCGCGCGGCCCGGTCGCGCTGCGGCAATCCATCGAGCTGCACCGCCGGATCCTGCGCGGCCTCGGCGCCGATCGCAGGCCGACCCTGGTGGTGATCGGCTTCGCCATGGGCAGCTGGATCGGCGGCACCTACACCTACCAGGCGATCACCGCGCTGCACCGGCGCGGCTTCCCGGTCTCGGTGATCACGCCCGGGGTCGATGTCGCCGCCATCCGCGCGGGGCTGCGCACGCTCGGCCCGCAGTACGGACGGGTGGTGCTGGCCGGGTACCCGCCCTTCCTGCGCGACGTCCTCGACGAGCCGGGGATCGCCGACGGCGTCGACCTCCGGCTGCTCATGGCGGGCGAGAACATCGGCGAGCCATGGCGCGACCACGTGCTCGAGCTGGCGGGCAAGCCGGGCAGGCCGGAGTTCTCCACTCTGATCTACGGCACCGCCGACCTGGGCATGATCGGCCACGAGACCGCCACCACCATCGCCGTGCGCAGGTACGCCGAGCGGCTCCCCGCGCTCCGGCGCCTGCTCTTCGGCGACGCGGGCAGCACGCCGACCTTCGTCGAGTACGACCCCGGCTACCGCTACGTCGAGCCCGACGCGAGCGGCGCCCTGCTCTTCACCGCGCACAATGCGATCCCGCTGGTGCGCTACCGGATCAACGACGAGGGAACGGTATTCGGCAGCCGGGAGCTGCGGGCCGCCCTGCGCGACGCCGGCTGCCCGCCGCCCCGCCCGATCACCCGCGGTGCCCGCTACCTGGTGCTCAACGGCCGCACCGACGTCGCCGCCACCTTCTACTCGGTCAACATCACCCCGGACGCGGTGCGCACCGCGCTCGCCGACGCCAGGCTGGTCCGCACCCTGACCGGAAAACACCTGCTCGACACCGTCGCGGACGACCGCTTCCGCTCCGAGCTGGTGCTCCGGGTGCAGCTGCGCCCCGGCATCCGCCCGGAGCCCGGGCTCGCCGCGCTGGTCAGGCAGGCGACGGTGGCCACGCTGTGCCGGGTCAGCAGCGAGTACCGCGAGCTGCACCGGGTCTCCGGCGTGCGCGCCGAACCCACCGTGCTGCTGGACGAATTCGACAGCCCGGAGTACTCCTACCGGGTCAAGCACCGCCCGATGCGGCAGGTGGCCTGATGCCGGGCCGATCTGCGCACCCGGCGGCGCGACACCGGCCCGGGGCCGATGCGCGCCGACACCGCTCAGTCCAGCAGCACCCCGCGCAGCGCCACATCGGCGGCGAAGGCGGCGTTCTCCTCGGCGGAGCGGTCGCGAAAGGTGAAGCAGCGCAGCAGGATGGCATTGGTCAGCCAGGCGGCGACCTCGGCGGGCGGGTGGTCGTCGGCCAGCTCCCTGCGCTTCTGGCCGCGCTCGACCACCGGCTCGATGATGGCGGGCAGGTTGAGCTGCGTCTTCACCGAGCGAATGCGCTCCGGCGCGCCGTAGGTGTCGTGCGCGACGGCGACCAGCAGGGTGTCCATGAAGACGGTCTCCGCGCCGATCAGCCGCGCGCAGCCGAGCAGGTAGCGGCGGATGGTCGTGGCGGCGTCGACGTCGAAGGCGGCGGCATCGGTGATCTCGGTGCCGAGCTGATCGAACGGGGTGCGCAGCGCCGCCTCGATGATGTGGATCTTGCTGGGGAAGAGCAGCTCGAGCTTGTCCCGCGGTACGCCGGAGGTCTCGGCCACGTGCTCCATGCCGGTGTTGAAGTACCCCCGGTTGCCGAATTCCAGCCGGGCGGCGGCGATCACGGCGGCGCGTGGATTGCTCGGCAGCGCCACCGGCGCCCGCTTCGGCGCCGGATCGCCGACCGGCCGGTGCCGCTCCTCGACGTCGATGGCCCCGTTGAGCAGCGCCGACACGGCGTTCGCGAGCAGCTCGGCGGTGACGACCTCCGGCTCCGCCCGCATCCGCAGCTGCAACCCCTCCAGCAGGGCGTTCACCGCGACGGCAAGGGTGCCCGCGCCGAGTGGGCGGCGCAGCGTGACCCCGACCCGCTCGAAGGCGGCGTCCAGCACGGCGTGCGCGGCGTCGTCGCGCTGCCGGTAGGAATCGCGGAGCCGGGCGCGCAGCCGGCCATCCGACGGCGCCAGCCAGTGCGCGAGCAGCTGGCCGGCGAACCGGCGCGGCTCGGTGAGCGCCTGGTACCGGCGCAGCACCAGCTCGTGGATGGCCCGGTCGCCGCGCTGCCCCGCCGCGTCGATCCGCTCGATCTCCGCGCGCAGCTCGTCCGCGCCGCAGATCACCGGCGGCGGCAGGGTGGCGGCGATGGCGTCGAGGAACACCTGCTTGGTGCGGAACTTCCGGGAGAAGGTGGCCGCCGCGGCGCCGGAGAGCTCCACCAGCCGATCCCGGTTCAGGCCGCGGTCGAGCACCCGCGCGGGCTCCTCGGCGAGGGTGCGCAGCGCCGCCTCGATGAACCGGGCAGTTATCGGATCCGCGGCCTTCATCGATGCGATCCCCCTCGCCTTGCGCTGTCCTCGGCTCCGGCTCCGAACGGCGTTCCCGCAGCGCACATCCCCGAAAGTGCCGAAACCGTCGCAGCCCGTGAGCCGGAATTGTCTCACGAGCGACGGATCGGTGTCACAGCGCGGACTGAAGGATGCGTGCAGATCGAATCAGATGGAGAGGATCACACAGATCGACCGCTCTTCCGGGCGGCACACGAGAGAGACGCGTCATGAACCGGAACGCAACCGCCATGCCCGATCCCGAGCCGCTGCGGTACGCCGACCCCGGGTTGAGCGCCAGGGAGGCCCAGGTGGTCAGGGAGTGGCTGCTGGCCGAGAACAAGAACCAGGTCTGCCGCAAGCTGTACCTGGCTCCCGGCACGGTCAATACCCACCTCGCGCGCGCCAGGCGGAAGTACGACGAGGTCGGCCGCCCCGCGGTCACCAAGGCCCAGCTGCTCGCCAGGGCCGTGCAGGACGAACTGCTCAGCCTCGACGAGTTCTGACTCACGGCCCGGTGAGCACCGCGCGGATGCCCTGCGCGGTGAGCCGGTGCAGCGTGGCGTTCGCCAGGTACCCGGCCAGCGCGCGGGCGCTGTGCACCCCGCCGGGGCCGGCCCGCCCGCCCAGCCGGAAGCGGGCCGCCGCGGTGCCCGCCAGCAGCTCGAACGCCACATCCACCGAGAAGCCGTCGCTGCTCACCAGTGTGACCGCCGCGACCTCCACCCCGCGCCCCGGCTCCCGCCCCGCCGCGCTGCGGTCCCTGGCCCGCACCGCCCGCAGCCGCCGCACATTGTCCGGCTCCCGGTCGGCGGGCGCGGGCGCCACCGCGATCGTATGCACCGCGTCGATGAGCTCCGCCAGCGCGGCATCGGCGGCCACGACGTCGAACCATCGGCCCTCACCCATGTGCCCAGTATCGGTGTTGCGCGCGGCGCCGACCAGTCATCGGTTTCGATGATCATTCGCGCGCGGCGCCCGACCCCGCCCGCCGGTAGCCTCGCCCCCGGAAACACCCAACGGACGACGAGGAGCAGAGCATGAGCCGACCGGTTCGCATCGGAGTTCAGCTGCAGCCGCAGCACGCCCCCGACTACCAGCTCATCCGGGACGCGGTGCTGCGCTCCGAGGACGTCGGGGTGGACATCGTCTTCAACTGGGACCACTTCTACCCGCTCACCGGCGACCCGGAGGGCGCGCACTTCGAGTGCTGGACCATGCTCGGCGCCATCGCCGAGCAGACCGAGCGGGTGGAGCTGGGCGCGCTGGTCACCGGCGGCGGGTACCGGAACTTCGACCTGCTGGCCGATATGGCGCGCACGGTGGACCACATCAGCGGCGGCCGGCTGATCCTCGGGATCGGGGCGGGCTGGTTCGAGCGGGACTACGACGAGTACGGCTACGAGTTCGGCACCGCGGGCAGCCGGTTGGCGCTGCTCAAGGAGGGGCTGGCGCGGATCGATGCGCGGCTGAAGAAGCTGACCCCGGCCCCGACGCGACACATTCCGGTGCTGATCGGCGGCGGTGGCGAGAAGAAGACGCTGCGGCTGGTGGCGGAGTACGGGAACATCTGGCACAGCTTCGGCGACCTGGAGACCTTCACCCGCAAGAGCGGCATCCTGGCCGAGCACGCGGCCGCGGTCGGCACCGACGCGGGTCGGATCGAGAAGTCGACGGCGTGGCCCGGGGTCGAGCAGGCGGCGAAGTTCCACGAGGCGGGCGTCACGCTCTTCACCGTCGGCACCAGCGGTCCGGATTACGACCTGAGCCAGGTCGAGGCGGCGATCCGGTGGCGGGACGAGGTGAACCCGGAGTCGGTGGTCGGGCTCTCCTGACCGGCGCGCAAGGGTTTCGCGCTGTGAGACGCCTGATAGCGGGGGATTCGCCACCCCGCGACTAGGGTGGTTTCCCATGTCGGTTTCCCGCGCGTTCCGCTCGTCGGCCCTGCTCGCCGCGGTGCTCGCGGTCGCCACGCTCGTGCTGAGCGGGTGCGGCTCGGGCGACGGCGGCGGGCAGGCCCGTGATCTGTGCGCCCCGCCGGGGCCGACGGCGGCCGCCGCCGCGCCCGCCAACCTGGCCTCCCCGCAGGGCGCGGGCGCCGACCGCTACACCACCCCGGACGTGGTGCCGCTGAGCTCCATCGACGTGAGCAGGCTCGGGCTGATCACGCCGGGCCGGCTCAGCGTCGGCACGCTCTCCGACGCCCCGCCGAGCATCTGCGTGAACGGCAGCAACCAGGTCACCGGCTTCGACAACGAGCTGCTGCGGGCCATCGCGGCCAAGCTCGGGCTGACCGTCGACTTCGCCAGCACCGACTTCTCCGGCCTGCTCGCCAGCGTGGCCGCCGGGCGCTACGACGTCGGCTCGTCCAACATCACCACCACCGACGCGCGGCGCCAGCTGGTCGGCTTCACCAATGGCTACGACTTCGGCTACTTCTCGCTGGTCACTCCCGTCGGCAGCGCGATCGGGAGCTTCGCGGACCTGAACCCGGACACCAGGATCGCGGTGGTGCAGGGCACCGTGCAGGACGAGTTCGTGGTGAACCAGCTCGGGCTGGACCCGGTGAAGTTCCCGGACTACAACACCGCCTACGCGAACCTGAAGTCCGGCCAGGTGGACGTCTGGGTGGCGCCGTCCGCGCAGGCCGAGGGCGCGATCGCGCCCGGCGACCCGATCACCGTCGCGGAGAACACCTTCAGCCTGGACAATTTCGTCGGCTACGCCGCCGCCAAGACCAACCAGCCGCTGATCGACGCGCTGAACAGCGGCCTGGACGCGGTGATCGCGGACGGCACCTACGCCCGGCTCTACCAGGACTGGGTGCCGCGCGAGCTGCCGCCGGGGTGGAAGCCGGGCTCGCGCGCCGCGCCCACCCCCGAGCTGCCCGACTTCCGCGCGCTGGCCGCGCAGAACGCGCAGCCGGAGCAGACCGAGGCCGCCGCTCCCAAGTCCACGCTGGAACAGCTGGGCGACACCTTCTTCGACTGGTCGCTGTACAAGCAGGCATTCCCCGAGCTGATCAAGACCGGGCTGCCGAACACCCTGATCCTGGCGGTGGTCTCCGGTGTGCTCGGCACCGTGCTCGGCATGCTGCTCGCGGTGGCCGGCATCGCCCGCACCCGGTGGCTGCGCTGGCCCGCCCGGGTCTACACCGATATCTTCCGCGGCCTGCCCGCGGTGGTGATCATCCTGATCATCGGACTCGGCATCGGCCCGGTGGTCCGCAATATCACCGGCAACAACCCGTACTGGCTCGGCGCGGTGGCGCTGGCGCTGCTGGCCTCGGCCTACATCGGCGAGATCTTCCGCTCCGGCATCCAGTCGGTGGAGCCGGGGCAGCTGGAGGCGGCGCGCGCCATCGGCTTCGGCTACCGGCAGGCCATGACGCTGGTGATCATCCCGCAGGGCGTGCGCCGGGTGCTGCCCGCGCTGATGAACCAGTTCATCGCGCTGATCAAGGACTCCTCGCTGATCTACTTCCTCGGCCTGCTGGTGAGCCAGCGCGAGCTCTTCGCCGTCGGCCGCGACCTCAACGCGCAGACCGGCAACCTCTCGCCGCTGGTCGCCGCCGGGCTGGTGTACCTGCTGCTCACCATCCCGCTCACGCACCTGGTCAACTACATCGACCGGCGGATGCGCACCGGCCGCCCGGACCGGCCCATCGACCCCGCGGACCAGGCCGCCATCACCGAAGGACGCTGATCATGAGTGCTTCGCTCACCGGCACCGGGCTGCACCTCACCCTCGGCCGCAACCACATCCTGCGCGGCGTCGACCTGCACGTCGACGCGGGCCGCACGGTCACCGTGATCGGGCCCTCCGGGTCAGGCAAGTCCACCCTGCTCCGGGTGCTGAACCGGCTGCACGAACCGGACAGGGGTGACGTGCTGCTGGACGGCAAGTCGGTGCTCACCGAGAACCCGGACCGGCTGCGCCGCCGCATCGGCATGGTCTTCCAGCAGTTCAACCTGTTCCCGCACAAGTCGGTCGCGGAGAATGTCGCGCTCGGCCCGCGCAAGCTGGAGGGGCTCTCCGCCGAGGAAGCGCGCGCGCTCGCCGTCGAGCAGCTCGAGCGGGTCGGGCTCGCCGACAAGGTCGACTCGCGGCCAGGCAACCTCTCCGGTGGCCAGCAGCAGCGCGTCGCCATCGCCCGCGCGCTGGCCATGAAGCCCGAGCTCATGCTCTTCGACGAGGCCACATCGGCGCTCGACCCGGAGCTGGTCAAGGGCGTGCTCGCGCTCATCGCCGAGCTCGCCTCCGGTGGCATGACCATGGTCGTCGTCACCCACGAGATGGGCTTCGCCCGCTCGGTCTCCGACACCGTCGTCTTCATGGACCGGGGGGTCGTGGTCGAGCACGGCGCCCCCGACGCCGTCTTCGACAATGCCGAAACCGCGCGCCTGCGCACCTTCCTCGATCAGGTGCTGTAGATCGTCGCCGGTGCCGCCCAGAGGATCGGGGCGGTGGCGGCGGAGGGGGTTGTGCGCCAGGCGGTGAGGCGGGTGCGCTGCCAGTCGGCGTGCGCGGTGACGGGGTCGGGGTGTTCGTGGGCGGTATCGACGGCGCAGATGGTGTCCTGGAGCGGGCTGCCGGAGGCACCGGCCAGGCGCTGCAGGGCGAGGTCGGTGGGGAGGGCCCAGCGGCAGGCGGTGACGAGTTCGGCGCCGCCCGCGATCATGGCGGTGACCAGGCCGAGCGCCTCGCCGAAGCGGAGGTCGCCGCCGCTCTCGCAGGCGATCAGCGCGACCCGGGCGGGGATGGGCCAGAGCTCGTTGCCCGGCCGCGGGTCGGGGTCGCGGGTGTGCGAGCCGAGCAGCAGGTCCTTCGCGGTGAAGGGGCGGTGAGTGCGGATCGGTGCGGCGAAGCCGGGGCGGTCGGCGGGGCAGGCGAGGTGCAGGGCGGCCTCCTCGCTGCGGCCGGACTCCGGGGCGGCGGCGGTGACGTGGCCGACGTAGAGCAGGCGGCTCGCGCCCGCGCGCAGCAGCTCGCCGAGCAGGTCGCGGTCGAGGTCGGTGCGGCGGAAGGCGTCGGTGGGGGTCGCGGCCTTCGGGGCGAGCCGGTCGTTCGCGGCGTACTCGGCGATGCGGCGGGCCACCGGCATGGCCGGGTCGGGGCGGCCGAGCACCGAGCCGAGCGCGGAGTCGGCGCGGAAGCCGGGGACGCGCGGGTCGAGCACGGCGACCACCGGGAGCGCCGGGTCCCACGGGCGCGGCTCGCGGGCGCGGACCACGCTGACCGGCGGCAGCAGGCTGATATCGGCGATCTCGAGCAGCCGGATGGCGGGGTCGGGGGCGAGCAGTTCCCAGGGGATCTGGGCGACCCGCGGCGCCGGCTGAATGCGAAGGTGCGGGCGGATTCCGCTGGTCATCAGCTCGTGCAGGGCAGTGGCGAGGTTGTAGGGGAGGAAGGCGCGGGAGAGTTCTTCGGCGAGGCGCTGTTCGCGTCGCGGGTCGGCGAGCGCGCCCGCGGTGAGCGCGTTCTCCAGGCTGCCGGGGGTACCGGGGTCGGGGAGGGCGGCGGTGAGTTCGGCGAGGACCGCGCGGAGTTGGGCCTCGGGGACGATGCCGATTCCCGGTGCGGCGGTGTGGTTCTCCCAGCGCCACCAGAGGTAGAGGTCGCCGGCGTCGGCCATGCGGATGTAGGCCGTTGGGGTCATATCTGCACCACCCGACTGGCCCGCACCGGCCTGCCATACCGCTGCTCGGCGGCTGCGAGGTGCTCGGCGAGCGCGATCCGGCCGTCCGGCAGGGCGATTCGCGGTGGCGGCGCGACGGCGAGTCCGGCGGCCGCGGCGACCTCGGCGAGCGCGATGCCAAGCTCGACCGGGCCGCCCGCGGTCAGTGCACCACCCACCTCCTCCGGAGGATCGATCCAGGTCAGCGGCAGAGTCGGGGGTGTCGCGGTGCCGGTGCTGCGGTCCAGGTCGATGGTCGTTCCGGCGCAGCGGGTTTCGATGAGTTCGGCGATGAGCCGGCCATTGCCGGAGGCGTAGGCGAGGCGGAAGGCGATCCGGGCCGCCGGGTCGGCGATCTCGTCGTTCCAGCGGGCGCGCTGGGTGCCGTCGGGGAAGGTGAAGCGCACGGCGTCGAGGGCGAGGGCGGCGATGACCGCGAGTTCGGTGCCGCGGGCCAGCCGGGCCGGGTCCTCGGCCGCTTCGATGAGCGCGGCGTGCCAGTAGTCGATCCGGGCGCAGCGGGTGGTCATGCCGCGCTCCGCGCAGGCCGAAAAAGCCTCGTCGAGAAGGGTTTCAGCCTCGGGGAGGCGGCCGGTGCGGGCGGCGACGGTCGCCAGCCGCACCCGGACCTCGGCGGCGTCGAGCACCGCACCGGATTTCTCGAATCGGGCCAGGGCTTGCCGGTACGCCCCCTCGGCATCGGCGGGCCGATCGGCCCCTTCGGCCAGGAAACCCCGCAGTTTGGCGCCGATTCCGGCGCGGTGCGCGAGCCCGGCTCGCTCGAAGTACTCCTGGCTGCGGCGCAGTGGCTCGGCGGCCTCGTCCAGGCGGCCGGTGCGGGCAAGCATGGCGGCGGTGTTCTGATCGGTCTCGGCGCGGGCATTGAGGTCGTTCGCCTCGGTGAAGGCGGCTCCGGCCTGGGCGGCGAAGTCGAGGGCGAGGTCGGTGCGGCCGGTCTCGAAGTGGGCGGCGGCCAGGTTGAGCAGCGGGTGCCCGGCCAGTTCGGGGGCGAAGCGGACGGCGGCGTCCAGGGATTCGGTGGCGAGTTCCAGAGCCAGGGCCCAGTGGTCGCGGTGGATGGCGACGGCGGTGAGCGAGAGCAGGCAGGCCACTCGGACCCGGCCGAGATCGGGGTCGGTGCTGTCGGCCAGCAGGGTGCGGGCCTCCTCGAGGGAGTTCCGCGCACCGTCGAGGTCGCCGAGGTGCTGCTGGACCTGGGAGAGGGTGATGAGGGCGTGCGGGCGCACGCGCACCGCGTCGGCGGGCATGAGCGCGAGCGCCTCGCGCAGCAGCGGGAGCGCCTCGGCATGGTCGCCGAGTTCGTCGTGCATGCTCGCGGCATTGGTCAGTGCGGCGCGGTGCACGGCCTCGTCCGGGCTGGAAGCGGCTTTGCGGAAGATCCGAAGTGCCTCGGTGACCTCGCCCCGGCCGTACGCCGCGGCCCCGGCCGCCAGCAGCTCCCACCCGGCCGCCGCGGCACCTTCCGATGCGCCCGACTCGGCCGCGCCCGTCGGTAGCTCCGGCGCCGGCCCACCGAGCGCGCCCGGCCGCGCGCCGCCGGAGTCAGAAGTCGGAGTCATCGGCGGCGGCCGCACTCTCGGCGCGCAGCGGGGAGCCGGTTCCGGCGAGCCGGGTGCGGGCGAACTCCCGCACCCGGACCCGATCCGCCGCCGAATCCGCCTGCGCCGACCCGACTCCGGGCACGAAGAGCTCCGGCTCGGCGGCATCGCCGGTGGCCAGCGTGGTGACCCAGCGATCGGCGGCGGCATCGAGCGGCACGCGCAACTCCCCGACCCGGACCCAGGGCCGCAGGTGCGCGGGGACCAGCACCGGCACCGTCCGCGGCGCCGCCACCACCTCGACCCGCAGCACCCCGGCCCCACCCTGCCGCACCGACTCCCAGGTCAGCGCCTGTTCGGAGGCATCGATCACGCCGGGCGGGCAGCGATGCCACGCCCACCCGGTGCTGCCGCGCCGCAGCACCATCCCCGCCGGCGCCCCGTCCCCGGCGGCCAGCGCGTAGTCCTCGGCGCGCGCGGTCACCTCGACCGGAACGGGGGCGACCGCGTCGGCCCCGTCGACCAGCGCGTCACAGGCGGCGGTCAGCTCGGCGATCTCGGCGTCCAGTAGCCCCTGGTCGAGCGCGGCGATCCCGTCCAGGGTGGAGGCGGGCCACCAGCGGGCGGCCCAGTGCGCGTAGGCGAGCTGCCTGGCGGCCGCGGCCTGCGCGGGATCGGCGGGCGAGACGTCGAGCGGCCCGGCGGCCGCGGGCGAGAGGTCGAGCGACCCGGAAACGCGATCGGCCACGGCCACCGCTGCCGCCTCGCCGTAGAGCGCCCACAACCAATCCTGCGCGGCCGCCGGGTCGTCCAATACCGCCGCCGCAACACCGCTGTCATCGAAGAGATCCCAGGTCAGGTGCCCACCCGACACCTCGAGCACCAGCACCCCGACCCCCGGCACCGGATCCAGCACGGTCGGCGCCCCCGCGGGAGCGAGCACGGTCAGCCCGTCCGCCCCGGACAGCTCGACGATCGCCATCAGCCCGCCCTCTGCGCCGGGGTCTCCAGCTCGGCACGCGCGCTGAGCACCTGTTTCACCCGCATCCGGTGATCGAGCATGACCGACCGGGCGACCCCGTCGAGCAGATCCCACAGCTCGTCCGGGTCGTACACCGGCGCCGCGCGCACATCCCGCCCGTGCAACCGCACCCAGAGCCTGCGCAGGTACGGCCGCCACGGCCGGGCCAGATCGGCGGCGACGGCGGCGAGCGGCTCGGCATCGGCACCGGGCGCACCGGCCACCGAGAGCCGCCGGGCCGCCAGGACATACGCCTCGCGCTGCCAGCGCCCGTTCACGATCCGGTGCGCGGCGGTGGCATCCGGCGCGGTGCCCGGCGTGCCATCCGGCGCCGGAGCGGTCGCCCCGGCGGGCGCGAGGCCGAGCGCGAGCGCGATCCCGGCGGTCGCGGTGAGCCGCAGCGATTCGTCCAGCAGTGCCAGCGGCGCGCAGCTGCGCGCGACCTCGGCGGCGACCAGCTCCGGCACGGTCGGCAGGTCGGCCCGCTCGGAGCCGCCCTGCAGCACGGTGAAGACCCGCTCGTAGACGGTGCGGTCGAACGGGAGCCCGAGCTGCGCGGTCGCGGCGGAGCTGCCGACCGCGGGCTGCGGCGGCACCGGACGCGCGGTGAGCCCGAGCTCGGCCGCGGTCCAGCCGGTCACCAGCTGCCAGAGCTCGATCCCGGCGTGCGTGCCCGCGTGCGCGTCGAGCAGGTCGTCGAAGGTCTGCAGCCCGTTGTCGGCGCCGTCGGTGAGCCGGGCGGCGGCGCAGGCGTCGAGCAGGGTGTGCAGGTCATCGCCGTGGTCCGGGGTGGGCGCGTCGGTGAGCGGGCGGCGGGCCCAAGCCGTGGCCAGCAGCGCGGCGAGTTCGGCGGCGCGGGCCGGGTCGGTGAGGTGCGCCCGGAGCACGGCGACGGTGCGGCCCGCCGGGCTGTCGTGGATCTCGCGCAGCGCCGCCTCGGCGATGGCTCGGTCGCGCAGCGGCTCCGGGGTGCCGCGGGTGACGGCCAGCTCGAAGCAGCGTTGGAAGTAGAGGTCCTGCGGATTGCCGTCGGTGATCTTGACGGCCCGGCGCACCTGCTTGAGCAGGGTGAACCAGGCGGCGGTGGCCCGCAGGTCGTCGGCGGCGGCGTGCAGCCGGGCGGTGAGCAGCGCGATGCCGTCGGCGTCGAGCACCGGCCCGGCGCAGGCCGGGTGCTGCACCGGCCGGATGACCAGCGGGTCGAGCACCAGTTTCACGGTGCGGCGCAGCGGCCCGCCCTGCGGACCGCTGAGCGGTGCCAAGCCATCGAGCCCGCGCCACACCTCGTCGAGCACAGCGGCCCGGGGTCGTCGCATCGCACCAGGTTAGCGCCTTGCCCCGGCCGAAAGCTGGGATCGGTAGGGCGCGAACCCTTCCTACCTTCATCTCAACGGCCTCACCCCGAAGCCGAACAACCCGAGAACGAAGGAACGAACCATGCGCACCACCACCCGCCTCGCCGCCACCACCGCCGCCGCGGCCGCCGCCCTCGCCCTGCTGGTCACCGGCTGCAGCGACAACACCGACACCGCCACCCCCGCCGGCAACCCCACCACCCAGGCGAACGCGGGCACCTCCACCGCCGAGGTCGACGGCAAGACCATCGACGCCCGCTTCGACACCACCTGCGCCAAGCAGGCAGGCACCCTCGCCCTGGCGCTGACCGACCTGAGCAACACCACCTACGGCAACCTCAGCGTCTCGGCCACCATCCAGGGCGAGGACACCGTCTCCGCCGTCGCCATCGCGGGCACCAAGGGCGGCGACAGCGGCACCCCCTACGCCGTCGGCTACGGCGCCGGCGCCCCCGGCGGCTCGGCCACGCTGACCAAGAACGGCACCACCTACACCGTCACCGGCGAGGGCGTCGGCGGGGTCGACCTCACCAACCCCCTCGCCGGCCCGAAGAACGTCCCCTTCGAGATCACCTTCGCCTGCACCACCGTCGTCAACGGCTGATCCCGGTCCCGCCCTCGGGCGGGACCCCTACCGGAAAGCACCCCATGAACGTCAAGACCATCGCCCGCGCCATCGCCGCCGCCTTCCTGGTCATGGCCTGCGGCTACTACCTGCTGCACGGCCTCACCTACGACGGCCCCACCGATTACGGCCAGTCCATCCTGGCCTGGGTCGGCCCGCAGATGGCGCTGCCCATCATCGCGCTGACACTCACCCCGATCGTCTTCGCCTTCACCGGCGACGGCATCCTCTCCGCGCTCACCGGCACCAACTCCGCCGAGTACCGGCACGCCCGGATCGGGCTCGGCACGGTGCGCGCGGTCCGGCACACCGGCGTCACCCTGAACCACCAGCCGCAGCTGCGGATCGAGCTGAGCGTGGAGGGCGCCGACGGCAAGGTCTTCGATTCGGTGGCGAAGACGGTCGTCCCGCACCACCAGATCGCCATGCTCCGCCCCGGCCTGGTGCTGCCGGTTCGCTACCTGCCGCACCGCACCGACAGGGTCGAGCTCGACCTCTCCGGCGACCAGCGCGCGGCGCAGCACGCCATGAACGAGGCCATGCTGCGCAAGGGCTTCACCACTCGCGGCAAACTCGACATCGCCGAGCGCGGCATCGCCGCACAGGGCGTGGTGCAGACGCTCTCGGTGCCGGGCGAGATCCGCGACGGCCACACCAAGGTGGTGCTCGGGCTGGCGATCACCCGCCCGGACGGCAGCACCTTCACCGCCCGCACCGAGAAGTTCGTGCCGCCGACCGCGGTCGGACACGTGCAGGTCGGCCGCATCCTCCGGGTGCACTACCTGCCGCAGGACGAGAGCGAGGTGGTCATCGCCATCCCGGTCAGCGCATGACGGCCACCGCCGCCGAGCCCCGCCCCCCACCGATCCCGGTGTCTCCCAGAGACACCGGGATCGCCGCGTCGGCCGGATGCTCACCGGTTGCGCGGCAAACTGAGGGTTACCTAATTGGCAGGCTGTTCACCTCGCCGTCGATTCCCACTGGGGAACATCGTCTACCGTGCGGCCGACCGCCGAAATGTAGGAGCCGCAGTGAGCCCGAAACCCCTCACCCTCTTCACCACGCACGACGGCCAGTCCGCGCGCGCCCGCGTGACCTGCGAGTACAAGTGCGCCAATGCCTGCTTCCACCCGGTTCCGAACACCTCGGACGGCGCCTACTTCGGCGATATCGTCAGCGGTCTCAATCGGCGCGGGCTGCTCAAGGGCGGCGCGGCCGCGGTGCTCGCGGTCGGCGCGGCGAGTGCGCTCGCGGCCTGCGGCGACGACGGCGGCTCCACCGAGACCTCGAGGGCCGCCGCGGCCTCCGACGGCACCGGCACCTCCTTCACCGCCGTCGCCCCGAACACCGACGACGCCGTGCGGGTTCCGGAGGGGTACGAGCAGTCCGTCGTGATCCGCTGGGGCGATCCGCTCTTCGCCGACGCCCCCGCCTTCGACTTCGACCGGCAGACCGCGGCGGCCCAGGAGAAGCAGTTCGGCTACAACAACGACTTCGCGGCGCTGCTCCCGATCGAGGGCCAGGCCAACTCGTTCCTGCTGGTGGTGAACCACGAATACACCACCGGCCCGCACATGTTCCGCGGCTACGACGCCGAGAACCCGACCGACGAGCAGATCGCCATCAGCAAGGCCGCGGTCGGCCTCACGGTGGTCGAGGTCGAGGGCGAGAGCGGCTCCGGCAGGCTGACCCCCAGCTTCGGCCGATACAACCGCCGGATCACCGCGAACACCGAATTCCTGCTCACCGGCCCCGCCGCCGGCAGCGAGTTTGTCAAGACCGCCGCCGATCCCGCAGGCACCAAGGTCTTCGGCACCTTCGCCAACTGCGCGGGCGGCACCACCCCGTGGGGCACCGTGCTCTCCGGCGAGGAGAACTTCCACGGCTACTTCGCCAACGCGCAGGCCGTCACCGATGCCACCGCCGCGGCCCGGCTGAAGCGCTACGGCTTCGCCGATGGCGCGAGCACCAATGTCTGGGAGCGCACCGACAAGCGCTTCGACCTCGCGCAGGAACCCAACGAGCCGAACCGCTTCGGCTACGTGGTCGAGGTCAACCCCTGGGACGCCACCTCGGTGCCGGTCAAGCACTCCGCCATGGGCCGGCTCAAGCACGAGGGCGCCAGCATCTACGTCACCGCCGACGGCGCGGTGGTCTCCTACACCGGCGACGACGAGCGCTTCGACTACATGTACAAGTTCATCTCGGCCAAGAAGGTGCAGTCCGGCACCGGCGCCTCGGCCATGCGGCACAACATGACCATCCTGGACGAGGGCACGCTCTACGTCGCCAAGCTCACCGGCGACCACGCGGCGCAGATCGACGGCACCGGCAAACTCCCCGCGCCGCAGGGCTTCACCGGCACCGGCGAGTGGATCCCGCTGCTGGAGACCGGCCCCGACGGCAAGGGCACCTCCAGGGTCGAGGGCATGAGCGCCGCCGAGGTCGCGGTCTTCACCCGGCTGGCCGCGGACAAGGTCGGCGCCACCAAGATGGACCGCCCCGAGGATTTCGAGGCCAACCCGGTCACCGGCAAGGTCTACGTCGCGCTGACCAACAACGACAACCGGGGCAAGGAGGGCAAGACCGCCGCCGACGAGGCCAACCCGCGCAACCTGAACAAGAATGGCCAGGTCCTGGAGATCGACGACGACCACACCGGCACCCGCTTCAGCTGGTCGCTGCTGCTCGTCTGCGGCGACCCGAACGCCGCCGACACCTACTACGGCGGCTTCGACAAGACGCAGGTCAGCCCGATCTCCTGCCCCGACAACCTGGCCTTCGACCAGTACGGCAACCTCTGGATCTCCACCGACGGGAATGCGCTGAAGAGCAACGACGGCCTCTTCTCGGTGGTGCTCGACGGCGACCGGCGCGGCGAGACCAAGCAGTTCCTCACCGTCCCCAAGGACGCCGAGACCTGCGGGCCCGTTGTCACCGAGTCCCGCGTCCTGGTCTGCGTCCAGCACCCGGGCGAGTCCGACGACGCCTCGGCCGACAAGCCGGCCTCGCACTGGCCCGACGGTGGCACCAGCCAGCCGCGGCCCTCGGTCGTGGTGGCGTGGAAGGCCGGTCAGGGCCGGATCGGCGTCTGAGTGTTACCGGGGTGGCGCCCTGCCCGGCGCCACCCCGGTCGCTACACTCCGCAGACGTAGCCGGGTGGGGAGCCCGGTTGCCGACCGTACCGAGGGGGGAGCCTTGGCCGAACCGATGAGCGGCGGGTTCCACAACCACTACGACGACCCGTACGAGTGCGGCGACCACCTGCTGCGCGACTGCGGGGTGCCGGCCGCTGCTACGTCGCGTCCGGCCCGGACCGAGTCGGCTCCATCGTGGTCAGCCACCGGGAGAATGCTGATGAGTCCGAGATCGATACCCCCGGGTACCTGCGCCTGGAGGGCGTATCCGGACGAGCGTGGATCTCCGATCTGCGCCCCGCCGCGTCGCTGGGGTTGCTTCTTCTGGACAGCGAGTCCTGGGTGTCGCTCCGGGTCGACGAAACCGCCGCCCGAACCACCACCGGCCCCCTCACCCTCACCGACGACCAGGTCCGCCGAACCGCCGAATTCGGCTTCACCGTGGCCCGCACCCTGGCAAGCGGCTAACCCAGCCAGTCCAGCACCGACGCCGCGGTCCATGACTGCTGCATGCTGCCGAGCGGCGCCCCGGTGAACGGCTCGTAGTACTCCGCGAAGCTCCCGTCCCCGGCCTGCCGCAACCCCTCCGCGCGCAGCGTGAGCGAGCGCTCGGCCCACCCGCGCCGGGCGAAGACCCAGGAGAAGAGCCAGCTCATCACCGGCCAGACCGGGCCGCGCCAGTACTCGCGGGGCCGGAAGTCCTTGGCCACCGGCGAGGTAGACGGCGGGAGCGCGTAGCGCAGGTCGGGGTGGCCGCAGAAGCGCGGGCCCTCGAAGAGGCGGAGCAGGGAGCGCTCGGTGTCGCGCGGCAGCCCGCCGCAGAGCAGCGGGGCGAACATGGCCAGCGTCTCGGTATCGATCCAGCGGCCGAGCCGGACGTCGAAGTCGCGGGCGGCGCCGCTGCGCGGGTCGGTGGTGGCGAGCACGCCGGTGCGGAAGTGCTCGGCCCAGCCGTGCAGTTCGCGCACGTCGGCGTGCGGCTGCTTGTACTCCTCGCCGATATCGGCGAGCACATCGCAGGCCAGCGCGAAGATGGCGGTGACGAAGACGTCCTCGACGGCGAAGCTCATGGTGGAGGCGAGCTGGTAGTCGTCGTAGCCGGAGCGCCGCATCTGCTCGACCAGCCAGAGGTAGCGGTCGTACTCCCGGTCCGTCGGCCGCTGCGAGGGGTCGCTCACCACCAGCACGTCCTCGCGGTGGTAGGCGGGGAGGTCGCCGGGGACGACGTTGGAGTAGGCGCGGTCCCAGCGCGGCGAGTTGTCCATCCCGGATTCCCAGCCGTGGTAGAGCGTGATCCGGCCGGTGTGCTTCGGGTCGCGGGCATGCGCGAGCCAGCGGTGCCAGCGCACCAGGTCGGCCCAGCGCCGGTTCAGGAACTCGTCGGCGGCGGCCCTGGTGCTGCGGCCGTGCCTGCGCGAGTGGTCGAGGATGCGCTGCAGCGCGATGGCGTGCACCGGCGGCTGGGTGATGCCGGAGGTGTCCGGGCCGTCCGGGGCATTGGCCGCGAGCCTGCGGCACTCCCAGCGGGCCGGACCGGGGAAGTAGCCGTCGACGCCGTTGGCGAAGACGATGTGCGGGATCATCCCGTTCTTCCACTGCGCGGAGAGCAGGGTATCGAGCTCGATCACCGCTCGCTCCACGCTGAGCGGAGCGAGCCCGACCGCGACGAAGGCCGCGTCCCAGCTCCACATGTGCGGGTAGAGCCGGGGCGCCGCGCTGGTCATGGTGCCCAGGTCGTTGCCGCGCAGCAGGTAGGCGGCGCGGGCCGCGAGCTGGGTCGGCGTGAAACCGGGGTGCTGCATTTGTTCATTCTGCGGCGGTTTCGGCGGTTCCGCCTGTTCGGCGCCGGGTGGTATGGGCCACGCGCGCTCATTTCGTGCCGATCGGAAGCTTTTCAGATCGGATCGGCCGGGTCGGACGAGCCGCTACCGTGGGGCGCATGACCGCGAAACCCGTCGCCCTCGTCACCGGAGCCGCCCGCGGGCTCGGCGCCGCCATCGCCCGCGAACTCGCGCCGACCCACCGGCTGCTGCTCGGCGCCCGGAGCCTGCCCTCGCTCACCGACGTGCTCGCGGAGATCCCGGACGCCACCGGCTGGCCGGTCGAGCTCACCGACTACGCCGCCGTCGCTGCCGCGACCGCGCCCATCGAGCGGCTCGACGTGCTGGTGCACAATGCGGGCATCGCCGATATCGATACCGTCGCGGACTCCACCGTCGACCAGTGGCGCCGCACCCTCGAAGCCAACGTGATCGCGGTCGCCGAACTCACCCGGCTGCTGCTCCCCGCCCTGCGCGCGGCGAACGGCCATGTGCTGCTGATCAATTCCGGCGCCGGGCTGCGGGCGCACCCCGGCTGGGCCTCCTACGCCGCCAGCAAGTTCGCGCTCCGCGCCTTCGGCGATTCCCTGCGCCAGGAGGAGCCGCGGCTCCGGGTCACCTCCCTGCACCCCGGCCGGATCGACACCGATATGCAGCGCGAGATCATCGCGGGCGAGGGCCGGGAGTACGACCCGGCCGAATTCCTCACCCCCGCCACGGTCGCGTGCACCGTGCGCACCGCCATCGAGACCCCGCGCGACGCGCACCCCACCGAGATCGTCATCCGCCCGTACGGAAGCTGAGAGGGTTTTCATGTCCGTCGACGAAGAACTGGTCACCGTCAGCATCACCGCCGCCGACGCCGACTGGCTCGCCGGTTTCACCCGCCGCCTGCTCGCCGACCGCCTCGTGGCCTGCGGCAACCTGCACCCCGCCGTCCGCAGCCTCTACCGCTGGGAGGGCGCCATCGCCGACGAGCCCGAGGCGCTGGTCACCCTGCACACCCGCCGCGCCCACGTGCACGAGATCATCGTCCGCGCCGACGCCGAGCACCCCTACGACACCCCGCAGGTGGTCGCGGTGCCGGTGGCGGTGGTGCACCCCGGCTACCGCGACTGGGTGCTCGCCGAGACCGAGCCCGGCGTGGTCGAGTAGCGCCTACCGGACGATATTCACCAGCCTGCCGGGGACCACGATGAGCTTGCGCGGCGCCGCCCCCTCGAGCAGCGCGGCGATCTTCTCGTCGGCCAGCGCGGCGGCCTCGATGGCGGCATTGTCGGCGTCGGCGGGCACCTGAATCCGGCTGCGCACCTTGCCGTTCACCTGGATCGGGTACTCCACCGATTCCTCGACCAGCAGCGCCGGGTCGGCGGCCGGGAAGGGGCCGGCGCTCAGCGACTCGGGGTGGCCGAGCCGCTCCCAGAGCTCCTCCGCGATATGCGGGGACATGGGGGCGAGCATGAGCACCACCGGCTCCACCGCCGAGCGCGGCGCGCCGTCCGGGTACGCCTTGGTGAGGTGGTTGGTCAGCTCGATGAGCTTGGCGCCCGCGGTGTTGTCGCGCATGGCGGCGTAGTCCTCGTCGACGCCTGCGATGGTGCGGTGCAGCACCCGCAGCGTCTCCGCGCTCGGCTCGGCGTCGGTGACCCGGACCGCGCCGGACTCCTCGTCCACCACCAGCCGCCAGACCCGCTGCAGGAAGCGGTGCGCGCCGACGACGTCCTTGGTTGCCCACGGGCGCGAGGTGTCGAGCGGGCCCATGGCCATCTCGTAGAAGCGGAAGGTGTCGGCGCCGTACAGGTCGCACATCTCGTCCGGCGAGATGGCGTTCTTCAGCGACTTGCCGATCTTGCCGTACTCCTGGAACACCCGCTGTTCCTGCCAGAAGAACTGGCCGTCGCGCTCGGTCACCTCGGCGGCGGGCACGTAGGCGCCGCGCTCGTCGGTGTAGGCGTGCGCCTGGATGTAGCCCTGGTTGAACAGCCTCCGGTACGGCTCGCTGCCGGTGACGTCGCCCAGGTCGAAGAGGACCTTCTGCCAGAACCGCGCGTACAGCAGGTGCAGCACCGCGTGCTCCACGCCGCCCACGTACAGGTCGACGCCGCCCGGGTCGGCCGCGTCGCGCGGGCCGAGCCAGTACGCCTCGTTCTCCGGCGCGCAGAAGGCGTCGGTATTGGTCGGGTCGGCGTAGCGCAGCTGGTACCAGGAGCTGCCCGCCCAGTTCGGCATGACATTGGTGTCGCGCCGGTACTTGCGCACGCCGTCGCCCAGGTCGAGCTCGACCTCGACCCAGTCGGTGGCCTTGGCCAGCGGCGGCGAGGGCTCGGAGCTCGCGTCATCGGGGTCGAAGGTGACCGGCGCGAAGTCCTCGAGCTCCGGCAGCCGCACCGGCAGCATGGATTCCGGCAGCGGGTGCGGGGCGCCGTGCTCGTCGTAGACGATCGGGAAGGGCTCGCCCCAGTACCGCTGGCGGGCGAAGAGCCAGTCGCGCAGCTTGTACTGGACGGTCCCGGTGCCCGCGCCGACCGTCTCCAGCCGGGCGATCACCGTTGCCTTGGCCTCGTCGGCCGCCATGCCGTCCAGGAAGCCCGAGTTCACCAGCTTGCCATCGCCGCTGTAGGCGGCGGCGGTGACGTCGCCGCCCGCGATCACCTCGGTGATCGGCAGGTGCAGCGCGGTGGCGAAATCCCAGTCGCGCTGGTCGTGGCCGGGCACCGCCATGATGGCGCCGGTGCCGTAGCCGCTCAGCACGTAGTCGGCGACGAAGATCGGCACCGCCGCGTCGTTCACCGGGTTGATGGCGTAGGTGCCGAGGAAGACGCCGGTCTTCTCCCGGTTCTCCTGCCGCTCCAGATCCGACTTGGCCGCGATGGCGGCGCGGTAGGCGGCGACGGCCTCGCGCGGGTTCGCGGCGTTGCCGTTCGTCCAGCGCTCGTCGATGCCGGCCGGCCACTGCTCGGCGGTCAGCGCGTCGACCAGTTCGTGCTCCGGTGCCAGCACCACGTAGGTGGCGCCGAACAGGGTGTCGGGGCGGGTGGTGAAGACCTCGATGAACCCGGCCTCGGTGCCGAACTTCACCTGCGCCCCGCGGGACCGGCCGATCCAGTTGCGCTGCATGGTCTTCACGTTCTCCGGCCAGTCCAGGCCGTCCAGGTCGTCGACCAGGCGGTCGGAGTAGGCGGTGATGCGCATCATCCACTGCCACAGCCGCTTGCGGAACACCGGGAAGTTGCCGCGCTCGCTGCGGCCGTCCGCGGTGACCTCCTCGTTGGAGAGCACGGTGCCGAGGCCGGGGCACCAGTTGACCATCGAATCGGTCTGGTAGACCAGGCGATACGAGTCGATCACGGCGTTCTTCTCGGCCGCGGCCAGCTCGCCCCACGGGCGGCCGTCCGGGGTCGGGCGGGCGCCGTCGGCGAACTGCGCCGTGAGTTCCGCGATCGGCCGCGCCCGGTTCGCCTCCGGGTCGTACCAGGCGTTGTAGATGCGCAGGAAGATCCACTGCGTCCAGCGGTAGTACTCGGGGTCGGTGGTGGCGAAGGAGCGCCGCCGGTCGTGGCCGAGGCCGAGCCGGTCCAGCTGGCGCTGCATGATCGCGATATTGGACTCGGTGGTCACCCGCGGGTGGGTGCCGGTCTGCACCGCGAACTGCTCGGCAGGCAGGCCGAAGGCGTCGTAGCCGAGCGCGTGCAGCACATTGCGGCCGCGCATGCGGTGGTAGCGGGCGAAGACGTCGGTGGCGATGTAGCCGAGCGGGTGCCCGACGTGCAGCCCCGCGCCGGACGGGTACGGGAACATGTCCTGCACGAACAGCTTGTCGGCCGGGGTCGGGCCGGCGAGCGGGCCGACCGGGTTCGGCGCGTGGAAGGTGCCGCGCTCGCTCCAGGTCTGCTGCCAGCGGCGCTCGATGCGCCCCGCGAGCTCGGCGCTGTACCGATGCCGCGGGGCGTCCTTCTCGGTGCCAGCGCTCTCGGTCGCCCGCGTGTCCTCCACCGCTCAGCCTTCCTTCTTGTTCGTCCGGAACCCGGTTATCAGAGTAGAACGTGCACCCGCTCAGCTCGAAAAAGATCCCGACTGGTCTGGGGATAACGGATCTGCGCTGGTAGCGGGCGTCACACCTGACGATGCCGGCGCGGATGCGCAGGGCCCGTGAGATAACCTACCCGGGTGTTCGTCGTCGCTCTCCTCCTGTTCGCCGCGGCCGCAGTCGCCGTCGCGACCGGCCTGCTCGGGCTGACCGGACGGCTGCCGCGCAACCGCTTCGTCGGCGTGCACAGCTCCGCCGCGCTCACCGATGAGAACACCTTCCGGCTCGCCAACCGGGTCGCCGCCCCCACCTCCGTCGCCGCCGGGTTCCTGCTCTTCGCGGGCGGGTTGGTCGCGCTCGCCGCGGGCGGGCTCGTTGCGCTGGTCGTCGCCGCCGTCGTCGGGGTGGTCGCGGTGTTCACGCTCGGGGCGGGGGCCAATGCCGCTGAGCGGGTGGTCGCGCCGATGGTGCCGGAGCAGGTCGGGGGATGTGGGAGTGCGTGCGGTGCGTGCTCGCTGCGCTCCGCGTGCGAACCGGCGTAGGGGGCCGGAGAAGTTCCGTGATCAACCCGGGGGGGATGAATGGGGAGTGGCGCGCCTGCGCGCGGCAGCATGGTGCGGTTCCGGGCCTTCCGTGACTACGAGCGACGCAAGGCCGAGGCCAACAACGCCATGATGGCGCTGCTTGCCGGTGCGCCGAACTGGCCGGGTGGACGCCGGCCAGGGAGAAGTCCTGGGTCGAGCTGGCCGGACGCAATCCACGCACGCTCGCTGTCGGCGATCGGATCGAGTTCGGCCACGGTGAGATGATCGCGGCGCTCGCCGTCACGACCCGACTCGACCGGGAGGCGAACGTCGGGCTGCAGCGGGCACTGCCCCGGCGCTGCTGGGCGGGGCTGGTGGTGGACGAGGTCGTGGCCGACCACCCCAAGATCCTGCACGACGGCAAGGTCGCGCTGCGTAAGGCGAAGGTGTGGCGAGGCATCACTACCGGGCGATCGGCCTGACCGATATCGAGCTGACCACCGAGATCGCCGGTCGATGAGTTGATAAAGCGGGGCTCTACGGTTTGAGCTATCGACCTCTCGGCCGACCGGGGCGTGCATCCCGGATCTCCCGCTTCCGTGGACATCTCCGGTCGTGAACCGGCGGGGTCTGAACCCGGATCTCCGCACCAGGACGGTGCGATATCACTCTAGCAGCCGCCGCTGTCCAGCGGCTCGATGTGCTGCGAGAGCGGGGCGCCCGGCGGGTTGCGATAGAGCACCCAGATGGTGACCGGCCCGGGGCCGGAGTTGCGGGCCACGTGCGGGTGGCGCGGACCACTGGGCTCGCGGAAGACGCGGAAGCGGGGGTAGCGGATGGGGGTGAGCCGCGCGTCGGGGTGGTCGAGGGTGCCGCGGGTGACGAGGACGAGCAGGGTGCCGTCGTGGTAGTGCCAGCCGCTGCTACCGCCGGGATCGATGACCGTCTGGCGGAGGACGTACTCGCGATGGCCGAGGGTGCGGCGGAACCATTCGCGGCTGGCGGTGCCGTGCGCGGGCGGCGGGTTGGGGCGCAGCCGGGGGAAATTCGCCATGGGTTCATGGAACCATCTGGCGCGCGGCCGGGCCGACCTCGATAATCAGGCGAAACGCGGCGAATCGTGAGGTGGAGATGAGCGTGCTCGACACGGCGGCGGACACCTGGGGGATCTCCGGGCCGGACTTTCTCGCGCTGTACATCCCGGTCGCGGTGGCTGCGGTGCTCGCCGCGTTCTGGCTGCGCCGCGGGGTGATGCGGCGGGACGAGGTGAAGCCGCGGCTGGAGCAGCCGGGCTCCGAGCTCAGCGCTCCGGAGCTCGGGTTGCTGATCGACGACAACCGGCCGGTGCTCGCGGCGCTCGCGCTGCTGCGCGCGGAGAACCTGATCGGGTCGGACGGCACGCCCGCGCGGGCCATCACGGCGGCCGATCGGAGCCGGTTGGATCCGTTCACCGGCGCGGTCTACGACCGGATCGCGGCTGGTACGCCGGTCAAGGTCGCGGTGCTCGCCATGGCGGTGGCGCCGGATCTGAAGCTGCTGCGGGCCGGGCTGGCCGAGCGCGGTTACCTGCCGCACCCGGCGTTCCGGCGGGAGCTGCGGGACGCGGGGATGCCGGTGCTGATCGTGTGGCTGCTGGGGGCGGTGCGGTTGATCGCCGGGATCGCGAACGGGAACGGGGTCGGGTTCCTGGTGGTCCTGCTGATCGCGCTCGGGTTCGCCGGGTTCCTGGTGACGCGGGTGCCCCGGCTGACCGCGCTCGGGCGTACCGCCACCACGCAGGCCGTGATCGCCAATGGGTACCTGCGGCCGCAGAACTCGCCCTCCTACGAGACGTACGGGCTGCACACCGCCGCGCTCGGTGCCGCGCTCTTCGGTGGGGCGGCGCTGCTCACCTTCGATGCCGGGCTGGCGAGCGCGGCGGAGCCGCCATCATCCTCGGGCTGGGACAGCGGGGGGAGCAGCGGGGACAGTGGCAGTAGCTGCAGCAGCGGGAGTAGCTGCGGTGGCGGGGGAGGTTGCGGCGGAGGCGGCGGTTGCGGTGGATAGTTCGCCGCGGGCCGGAAGCCGGGCGAATTGTCGGTCGCGCGTGCGGTGGGTTTGCCGGTCCGGGGCGGGGCGGTGAATTCACCGCTGCCGGGGCGGGCACTCGGGATCGGGTGGCGGCCGGAGATCTGCGGGGTCGTCGCCGGGCTGCCGGGGCTCGGGTTCTGCGAGGTGATCGCGGAGACGGTGGCGCACGGGGTGCCGGACGAGCTCGCCGCGCTGCGTGACCGCGGTGTCCCGGTGGTGCCGCACGGGGTCTCGCTCTCGCTCGGCGGTGCGGAGCCGGTCAGTCCGGAGCGGGTGGCGCACCTGGCGCACAGTGCGCGGGCGCTGAATGCGCCGCTGGCCAGCGAACACGTGGCGTTCGTCCGCGCGGGCGGGCTCGAGGCGGGCCACCTGCTGCCGGTGCCACGGACGCGGGCGGCACTCGACGCACTCGCGGCGAATATCGCGCGCACCACCGCCGAGCTGCCGGTTCCGCTGGCAATGGAGAACATCACCAGCCACTTCGACTGGCCGGAGGACGAACTCGCCGAGTCGGAGTTCCTCACCGAACTCGTCGAGCGCACCGGTGTCCACCTGCTGCTCGATATCGCCAATGTGTACGCCAATGCCCGCAGTCGCGGCCGCGACCCGGGTACCGAGCTGCGCCGGTTGCCCGCCGAGCGGATCGCCTACTGCCACATCGCCGGTGGGTACGAGGTGGATGGGCGCTACCACGACACGCACACCGCCGCCGTCGCGGAGGCGGTACTCGAGCTGGTCGGCGAGTTCGCCGCCGACCGCGACGTTCCGCTCATGCTGGAACGGGACGGCAACTACCCGCCCGCGGCGGAGTTGCTCGCCGAGTTGGACGCCATCGCCGATGTCACCCGGCGGGAGCGGATCACCGGCGGTTCGGAGGTGGGGGTAGGCGGTGCGGCGGCGTGACTCCGGATGCCGCGGCCCCGGACGGCGCGCACCCCACCGACCTCGCCACCCGCCAGGCCGACCTGATCCGCGCCCTGGTCGCCAACGGCCCCACCCCACCGGGCTTCACCCCGGACGACCTCACCCCCACCGCCACCGCCCTGCTCCGCAAACGCGCGGGCCTGGTAGCCAAGCGCTACCCCCTGCTCGCCCAGCAGGCAGGCCCCGACTTCCCGGACAAATTCATCACCTGGGCCAAGGGCCGCCCCTCCACCTCGGTGGCCGACGACGCCGCGGCCTTCGCCGCAGCCAACGGCCTCCACCAGAAGCGCGGCTGGTTCCGCCGCTGAACCCTCAGTGCGGAATCCGCATGGCGCGCAACACCGCCCGCCCCGCCTCCGGGTCTCCGACCGCGATCCGCGCGCTCCCATCCGGATAACACCGCGCCTTGACCCCCCGCCGCCGCAGCGCATTCGCCGCTCCCGGCCCCGGCAGATACAGGAAATTGGCGTGACTCTCCGGCACCTCGACTCCCATCGAGTACAGCGAAGCCCGCAGCAGATCCCGCTCCTCGGTGATCCGCCGGACCCGCACCCGCAGCTCGTCGGCAGCGGCGTACGAGGCGGCGACGGCGGCCCCGGCGGTGGCGCCGATCCCGAACGGAAGCTGCTGCGTGCGCACCCGCCGTGCCAGCTCGATATCGCCGACGGCGTACCCGATCCGCAGCCCGGCCAGCCCGTACGCCTTGGAAAAGGTCCGCAGCACGAGCAGATTCCGGTACTTCGCGATGAGGTGGTGCAGATCGGGCCGATCCGCCCGATCCAGGAACTCGATATACGCCTCGTCCAGCAGCACCGTCACCCGCCCCGGCACCCGAGCAAGCAGCGCATCCAGCTCGGCCAGCGGAAGCACCGTCCCGGTGGGGTTGTGCGGGCGGCACACCACAAGCAACCGCGTGTGCCGGTCGATCGCCCGCCGCAGGGCGCGAACATCCTGCCCACCGCGGGAATCCAGCGGCACCGGCACTGCCCGCACCCCGGCCATCTCGGCCATGATCGGATACCCGTCGAAGGTGGGCGCGGCGAACACCATGCTCCGCCCCGGCTCCACCACGGTGCGGATCACCTGCATGGCGACACCGGTCGCCCCCGCCCCGACCACCACCTGGTCGGGATGCACCCGCAGTTCCCTGGCAATGAGCGCGGGCAACTTCTCCGGCAGGAACTCCGGGTACCGATTGGCCCCGGCCAGCTCCCGGTGCACCGCTTCCAGTACCGAGGGCAGCGGCGGGAACGGGTTCTCGCTCAGGCTCAGGTCGAAGCGGCGGACCCCGCTCGAGGTGCCGTCGCGCGGCGTGGTGTCGCTGGGGTACACCCGGACGCTCACCGCGCCGCACCCCAGCGCACGGCGGCGGCGGCCGCGAAATCGCCCGCGTGCGCGAAGGCGGAGAGCAGCACCGTCGACCCGTTGCGCAGCCGGCCCGCCCGGTTCTCCTGGTCCAGCGTCACCGGGATGCCCGCCGCGAAGAGGTTGCCGCAGCGGTCGAAGGTGTCCGGGTGCCGCTCGGCCGGGAGTTCCAGCGCGTCGTGCCAGTTGCGCAGGAAGAGCCGGTTCGGCTGGTTGGTGACGAGGGTGTCGACCTCGCTGCTCTTGGTGCCGATCCGATCGCAGACCGCGAACGCCACCTCCGGCACCAGCCGATTGCCGCGGGCGAGCACCGCGGCCACCTTGGACTCGGAGAAGCGCACGCAGGCCTGCCCGTCGCCGGGCTCCCAGTAGCGGCGCTCGCTGCCGGTGGAGAAGGCCATGTCGCCCGCGTACTCCGGGTAGGTGCGGCACTCGGTCTCCAGGATCGGCGCGCTGTCGTCCAGGACGAGCAGCCCGACCCCGCAGCCGTCGCCCGGCACCGGCGCCTGCGGCATGCCGCGGATCTCGGACTGGGTGAAGACCGGCCCCGCGCAGTTCTGCGCCGCCGCGATCAGCGCGGTGCGGCCGCCGCAGGCCCGCAGCAGGTTCGCGGCCAGCGCCATCATGTGGATGAAGGCCGCGCACCCGCCGTTGTGCACGTCGAGCACGTGCTCCGGGCGCGCACCCAGCCTGCGGGCGACCTCGGGGCCCGCGCCGAGCACCGGGTTGTCCGGTAGCTGGGTGTGCGTGAGCAGCACGTCGACATTGCTGATCAGATCGCGTCCGTGCCGCTCGATCAACGGCGCGGTGGCGCGCTCGATCATGTCCACCGCCGTCTCGCCGGGCGCGATGTGGTGCCGGGCGGCGGGCGCTCGGAACATGACGTTGCGCGCCTGCCGCTCGGAGCGCGAGTACCGCGTGAAGTACTCGGTGCCGACCGGGTCGCCGGGCAGGTAGGAGGCGACGTCGACCAGGCTGACCGTGCTCATCGCATCCACTCCGGGGTCAGCGGCAGGCCATTGGCCGCCCGGTATTCGCAGATGGCCTTGAGGTTGTCCAGCTCCAGCTGGTGGCCGGGGCCGAAGAGCGGCCAGAAGTCGCCGACCCAGGACTCCCTGCCCTCCGGAGCCTTCTCCGGGAACGGGTTCTTCTCGTAGAACGGGTGGTGGCAGTTGGTCCAGAGCACCACCGAGCCGGGCCGGTCGAACACCACCTGCGCGTCGACCACCCGCATGAGGTAGATCATCCACAGGTGTTCGCCCTGGTCCCAGGCGCAGTGGTAGTCGACGGTCATGGAGTCCGGGTAGGCGACGGTGCGGGTGTAGATGGGAGTGTCCTCGCCGAGCCGGTCGTACGCCTCCCACAGCCCCGGCTCGTCGGTCTCGGCGAACCCGCGCAGGCTGTAGGTCCACTCGGACAGCGACTGGGTGTGCGCGAGGTACTCGTACACCTCGCGCGGGGGCGCGTCGATCACGATCTGCACCGGGCAGTACTCGCCGAACACCTCCTCGTGCGGGTACACCGAGCGCAGCCGCTCGAGGATGACGGGGAGCGTCGCGTCGCGGTCGGAGTTCTCGATGCGCAGGACGCCGGGGACGACGGGGACGGGGATATCGCTGAGAGCGGTCACGGGGTACTCCTGGAGGGGTTGGCGGAGAGAAAGGGCAGGAATGGGGGGATCTCGTCGGGGTCGCAGGTCACGGCGACGAACGAGGGGCCTTCGGTGTCGAATGCCGCGGGGAGCGCGGTGGGCAGGTCGGCGTCGGTGCGGACCGACCACGCGGGCAGGCCGGGGAACATCGCGGCCATGCCGTCACCGAGCTCCGCGGGGCGGAATCGGTTGAAGCTGTACCGGTCGCCGTAGTAGATCTGCTCTCGGGTGAGGCACATGGCGTGCGCGCTGTTGTCGAGGACGATCACGGTGAGGGGGAGCTCGAGCTGCACGGCGGTGTGGAACTCCATGCCGTGCATGTAGAAAGCGCCGTCGCCGGCGATCACGACGGTGCGTCTGCCGCGGGCGAGGCAGGCGCCGATGGCGGCGCCGAAGGCGTAGCCCATGCCGCCCATGCCCAAGGCCACGACGAAGCGGCCGTCCCGCGGGACTCGCAGGTGGTGGACGACGGAGGCGCCGGTATTGCCCGCGTCGGCGAAGACGTCGCTGCCCGGGGGGAGGGCGGCGGTGACGGCGTCGACGACGGCGCGGTAGCGGAGGCCGGGGCCGGTGGATTCCGGGACCGGGAGGCGGGTCGGGGTGCCGTCACTCCCCGAGGCGGACTCGTGAGCCGGCCCGCACGGGTCGCGGTGGCTGTTCGCAGCCGGTTGGCCTGGTCCTCGGCCTGCCGTGATCCGTGGCGACGCGTTCGTGGGCGGGCGGCTCGGTACCCGGTCCACCCCCCGCTCGATCGGCGGCGTTCCGTTCCTGGCCAACGGCGCGCGGATGGCCGCGGCGCACAACTCCGGCTCCAGCGCGTCGGCGAGGGTACCGAGCGTGTACCGCAGATCCGAGCTGTGCGCGTGCAGGGCACGCGGGTGCGGCTCGCTGTGCCCGATCGACAGCACCGGAACGCCGTCCAGCTCGAGCCCGGTCCGCGCCGGCCCGGGCAAGGTGGTGCCGACCAGCAGACACACACTCGCCCCCAGCAGCGCGTCCGGCAACTCCGGATGCCCCATGGTCCCCGCGACCCCGCGAAAACCCGGCGCACCCTGGTCGTAGACATCCTTGGCGTCCGGCGCGACCCCGACCGCCGCACCGAGCAACCCGGTCAGCCGGGCCAGCTCCGCCCTGGCATCGTCCATCCCGACCTGCGCGCCTGCCAGCACCAGCACCCCACCGGCCACCCGCGCGGCGGCGAGCAGCGACCGCACCTCGGCCAGCCGAGCCGTATCGTGCCGAGGCACAGCGGCAGGCGGCGTCCACGCCGGAAGCTCGATCACCTCCTGCTGAATATCTTTGGGCAGCAACAGCGCCGCAGGCAGCCCACGCCGCAGCGCGAGCGCGGCGCCGTCCAGGTGCCCCGGCAATTCGGCCCCGCCCCGCACCCGCGCGCAGTACCCGGTGATCGTGGCGAAGAGGGCCTCCGCGTCGATGGTCCCGGCCAGCCCGCTGGTGTCCTGGAAGGCGCCGTTCCCCTCCCCGGCCCGCGGCGGCTGCCCGATGAGCGCCAGCACCGGAACCCGCGAGGTGAACGATTCCGCAAGCCCGGGAACGAGATTCATCGCCCCACCCCCGGATGTCGCCGCGACCACACCGATCCCGGCGGAGGCCCGCGCGAACCCGTCCGCCATGGTGGCAGCGGAGAACTCGTGCTTGGCCACCACCGCCCGCACCGCGTCGCCGGCGGCGAAGACGGCATCGTAGATGTCCTCGATATTGGCGCCGTCCACGCCGAAGAGCTGGCGCGCTCCGAGCGCGGCGACGGCGCGGACCAGATGATCGGCCACTCGATCGGGCACGGGTTCCACCTCCTCCGGGGGCCGAAGTGCAAGCCCACCTAGGTCATCGCGGACCATCCGCGCGGCGTTCACAGCCGCGCCCGATCGATCCTCGGAGAAGACACGGGGTGGCCCCCGCGACCGGTTCACGGGTCGCCGGAAATCCGGGGTTGCGTTCTACATATACATCTACGTATAGTCATTTGCATGCCCAACAAGACGATCTACGTGGCGGACACCGACCTTCCGCTCTTCCAGCGGGCGCAGGAACTGGTCGGCGGCAACCTCTCCGGTGCCGTCACCACGGCGCTGCGCCGCTTCATCGAGCTGGAGGAGGGGCGGCTGGAGGGCTTCGAGGAGATCGTGCTCCGGGTCGGGCACAACGGCGCGCGGCAGGTCCGGTTCTCCGGCGTGCTGCTCGGCGAGGTGAGCGACATGGACGACGAGCGGGCGCTGCACGTGCGGGTATACCGCAGCCGCAAGGGCAAATTCGTCGCGCACACCCGCTACAGCGACTGGAACGAGTACCCCACCGAGACCGGCTCGCTGCGCGACTGGAAGAGCTGGCGCCGCATGCTCGGCATCGGCGAAATGGACTGGGGCGATTTCCGCATGGAGATCGTCGACGACTACCCCGAACTGAAGGGCAAGATCCCGGACAAGCTCTACGAGCGCATCGCGGATATCGCCGGTCACCCCCAGGTGGAGGACCTCGACATCTGACCCCGTAACACACCGAATCTCCGCCCCCGGGGGGCGGTGTGGCTAAACCATGCATACATTCGTATCTATTGATGAAAGGAACCGCCATGTCATCGGCGATTACCGTGCGCGGCCTGCGCAAGTCCTACGGCGAGCAGACCGTGCTCGACGGCATCGACCTCTCCGTACCGGAGGGCACCATCTTCTCCCTGCTCGGCCCGAACGGCGCAGGCAAGACCACCACGGTGCAGATCCTCAGCACCCTGATCGACGCCGATGACGGCACCGTCCAGGTGGCCGGGCACGATGTCGCCACCGAGCGCACCGCCGTGCGCGGCGCCATCGGCGTCACCGGGCAGTTCTCGGCCGTCGACGAGCTGCTCACCGGCCGGGAGAACCTGCTGCTCATGGCCGATCTGCACCACCTGCCCCGGGCCGAGGGGCGGCGGCTCGCGGACGAACTGCTTGCCCGATTCGACCTGGTCGAGGCAGCCGGCCGCACCGCGGCCACCTACTCCGGCGGCATGACCCGCCGCCTCGACCTGGCCATGACCCTGGTCGGCGCCCCGCGCATCATCTTCCTGGACGAGCCGACCACCGGCCTCGACCCGCGCAGCCGCCGCTCCATGTGGCAGATCATCCGCTCCCTGGTCGACGACGACGGCGTCACCGTCTTCCTGACCACGCAGTACCTGGAGGAGGCGGACGAGCTCGCCGACCGGATCGCCGTGCTCGACCACGGCCGGATCGTCGCCGAGGGCACCGCCGCCGAGCTCAAGCGGCTGGTGCCGGGCGGCCACATCCGCCTCCGCTTCGCCGACGCCATTGCGCTGGACCGGGCCGTCGCCGTCCTCGACTCCGCGCAGATCGTCGGCGAGGAATTCACCCTCGCGGTCCCGAGCGACGGCGGCGTCGCCGCCCTGCGCGCCATCCTCGACCGCCTCGACCTGCACGACCTCGAACCCTCCGGCCTCGCCGTACACACCCCCAACCTGGACGACGTGTTCCTCACCCTCACCGGACACGCCACCGATTCGAAGGAGACCGTCCGATGACCGCCACGCTTTCCGCTCCGCGGCCCGCGCCCATCGCCGACACGCTCACCATGCTGCGCCGGAACCTGCTGCACGCCAGGCGGTATCCGAGCATGGTCTTCGGCGTCATCGTGATGCCGGTGATCCTCATGCTGGTCTTCAACTACGTCTTCGGCGGCGCGCTCCAGCTCTCCTCCGGCGGCAAGTACATCGACTACCTCGCGCCAGGCATGCTGCTCATGATCCCCGCGTACATGACCGTCTCGGTCTGCGTCGCGGTCTGCACCGACACCACGAAGGGGATCGTGAACCGGTTCCGCACAATGGCCATCGCGCAGCCCGCCGTGCTCGCCGGGCACGTGCTCGGCACCCTGATCCAGTCGTTCCTCGGGCTGACCGGCATGGCGCTGGTCGCGCTGCTCATCGGCTGGCGGCCGGACGCGGGTGTGCTGGAGTGGCTGGCCGCCGCCGGGCTGCTCGGGCTGCTGGTCTTCTCGCTGACCTGGCTCGCGGTCGCCTGCGGGCTGCTGGCGGCCAACCCGGAGAGTGCGAGCAACATGCTCTTCCCGGTGGTCCTGCTTCCCTTCCTCGGCAGCGGGCTGGTGGCCACGGACACCATGCCGGTCGTGATGCGGCAATTCGCGGAGTACCAGCCCTTCACGCCGATCACCGAGACGGTGCGGGGGCTGCTCATGGGCACCGAGATCGGCAACTCCTGGATCATCGCGCTCGCCTGGTGCGCCGGGATCGGGATCGCCGGTTTCCTCTGGTCCCGCTCGATCTTCGCCCGCCGCGGGCGATAGTTTCCCGGTCTACGTCCAGCCAGCGGGACTCTCCGCTGGCTGGACGTTGTCGCGTCGCCAGATGGCTGGACTGCCTGGTACCGGCGCTCAGTCGTACCCACGCCGAGTGAACTCCGGCTGCATCTCTGGAAGCTGCCCCCGACCTTCTACTGCTCCCGCTCTAGCCCTCCCTCTTGGCCGGCGAGGGCGAGGTTGTGGCGGGTGTTGAGGGTGTGGGGGTGGTTGTCGCCGAGGACTCGCTGGTAGTCAATGAGTACCTGCTGGTACAGCTCGATCGCCAAGCTGATTTGGCCTGCCCCTTGACGGGCGAGGGCGAGGTTATGGCGGGTGTTCAAGGTGTGAGGGTGGTCGTCGCCGAGGACTCGTCTCTGGTCGGTGAGTACCTGCTCGTACAGCTTGATCGCCGG
>NZ_BDBH01000003.1 GCF_001612885.1 Nocardia harenae NBRC 108248
AGGGCCGATGAGGTGTTGTCGGTGCTCGAGGAGCGTGGGGTGCCGTATGCGGTGGGGATCAACGAGTTCGACGGGGCGCGTAGTTACCCGCTGGAGGAGGTCCGCGACGCACTCGACCTCGCGCCGGAGACACCGCTCGTCCGACTCGACGCCCGCAATCGCGGCACCTGTCTGCGCTCGCTGATCACGCTGGTGGAATTCCTCTTCCACCGGCTCGAATCGCGGATGTGAATCGGGCCGTCGCGGTGCGCCGGGCCCGGGTATCGGTGGGCCCGGCATCGACCGGACGGGCGCGTGTGCGACACCGCCGCCCCCGAGCGATGCGCCGCGCGGCCCGACCGGCCGGGACCGCTCAGCGCCCGAGCGCGGCCAGCACCTGCTTCGCGGTGTTCCGATGCCCGGCCGCATTCGGATGCAGCGGCACGACGGCATCGGCCGAGGTCGGCACCGCGCCCACCATCCAGCTCGCCCCCGGCTCCGCGCACACGTCGTGCCCCTGCGTGGACGGCTCCAGATCCACGTACAGGGCCCCGTGCGCCCCCGCCTCCCGCCGCATCACGTCGTTCAACTGGTTGATCTTGCCCTGCAGATAGGTGGCATCCGCCGCCCACGCGGGCTGACTCTCCGGGCAGCCGCCGTCGCGGATCCCGATCGGGTAGCCGACCAGCACGATGGTCGCCGCGGGGGAGCGCCGCCGGATCTCCTCGATCATGACCCCGTAGGTCGGGGCGAAGCGCTCGATCTGCTCGCCGACCCGATCCCGCCCGCCCGCGGTCTGCACCGCCGCGCAGGAGACCCCGTCCGGCTCCGGCAGCGGGTTGATGCAGCTCACCCCGAGTTGCACCAGCCCGATATCGTTTCCGCCCATACCGAGCGTCGCCAGCGTGGTGTCCGGGGTCAGCGCGTCGTACTGCGGCGCCGCCTGCCCGCTCAGCCCGAGCTGTCCGCCCGCCAGATTCGCGGAGACCGCCGCCCCGCAGGTGACATCGCGGAACTCGCTCGGCCGCAGCGCCTGCGCCACCAGCTTGGGGTAGTTCAGCGCCGAGCGGGTGCAGTCCCCGGGAATCCCGCTGGCCGGCGCGGCGGGCGCGATCCCGGACCCCGCCGAGAACGAGTCGCCCAGCGCGACATACACCTCGGGCTGCGGTGCCGCAGGCGCGGCGCCGGCCCCCGCCACCGCGAACGCGCACGCCCCCACCGTCGCGGCCGCGGCCCGCAGCGCGCGAGACCGACGAGATTGCTGCATGATCCGATCCTCGTCTGCGCCGGAACACGGATGACCACCGGACACCCGCGTCCGGCTACCGGCTGGTAGGAAGTGTGGTCGAGGGCACGTCGGGCGTCAAGACGCGGTTCGGGCCGGCGGAACTCGTCGCGCCGCGCCGGGGCGATCCCGTGCCCGGCCGGGAAGGCGGGTCGGTCGCGCGGGGCTCGGTCAGGGAGGTATCCGACGACCCGGATCGGTCTGTTGCGTCGGTCGCGCCCGGTGAGGCGCTCGACAGTCCGGCGGCGCGCAGCACGGCCTCCGGCACGCCCGCGTCCGTGACCCGGCCCGCGGTCAGCGCGACGCAGTGGTCCGCGCGCAACGCGTCGGCCCGATCGTGGGTGGCGTGCACGACGGTGACCCCCCGCTCCCTGGCCAGGTCGAGCGCCGTGTGCACGGCGGCACGAGCCTCCGCGTCCAGCGCGGTCCCCGGCTCGTCGAGCAGCAGCAGCCGCGACCGAGCCGCCAGTGCCTGCGCCAGCAGGGCTCGCTGCCGCTGCCCGCCGGAGAGCGTGTCCAACCGGCGTCCGGCCAGCGCACCCAGCCCGAGCGCCGTCAGTTCCTCGTCCACCAGGGCGCGATCGTCCCGGGTGAGCCTGCGCCACCACCCGCGCTTCGCCCACCGCCCCATCGCCACCGTCTCCCGCACCGTGATCGGCAGTGTCGGCGGAACCGCGCTGTGCTGCACCACGAGCGCGGGGCGCCCGAGCGGCTGCAGCACCGTGCCCGACGTCGGTGCCAGCACCCCGGCGAGCACCGAGAGCAAGGTCGACTTCCCCGACCCGTTCGCCCCGACCAGCGCCGTCACCCGCCCGGCGGGCAGCACCGCGTCCACCCCGTGCAGCACCGGCCCGCTCTCGTACCCGGCGACGACCCCGGCCAGCCGCACCTCGGCGCCCATGTGTGTCCCCTGTCACTACAGTTGAAATGAAAATCATTTCCATTCTAGGGTGTCGCATCATGGACTGGCTCGTCGACCCCTTCGCGGTGACCTTCGTGCAGCGCGCACTGCTGGGCGGCCTGCTCGTCTCCTGCCTGTGCGCCATCGCCGGAACATGGGTGGTGGTGCGCGGCATGGCCTTTCTCGGCGAGGCCATGGCGCACGGCATGCTCCCCGGCGTCGCCATCGCCGCGCTCCTGGGTGGCAACCTGCTCGCCGGTGCCGCGGTGAGCGCGGTGGCGATGGCCGCCGGGGTCTCGGTGCTGGGCCGGAACCGGCGCTTCACCCCCGATGTGGCGATCGGGCTGCTCTTCATCGCCATGCTCTCGCTCGGCGTGGTGATCGTCTCCCGCTCGGAGAGCTTCGCCGTCGACCTCACCGGCTACCTGTTCGGCGACGTGCTCGCCATCGACGCGGGTGACCTCCGGCTGCTGGCTGGCGCGGTACTGCTCGCCGCGGTGCTCGCCGCCGCCGGGCACCGCGGGTTCACCGCCCTCACCTTCGACCCGCGCATCGCCGAGACGCTCGGGCTGCGGCCGCGGCTCGCCCGGATCGGGCTGCTCGCCCTGGTGACGCTGGCCGTGGTCGGCTCGTTCCACCTGGCCGGGACGCTGCTGGTATTCGGATTGCTCATCGCCCCGCCCGCTGCCGCCACCTACTGGGCGCACCGGATTCCGACCACCATGCTGCTCGCCTCGCTCTTCGGCGCGGTGGCGACGGTCGTCGGGTTGCTGGTCTCCTGGCACGCGGGCACCGCCGCCGGGGCCACCATCGCGGCCTGCGCGGTCGGGCTGTTCTTCGGTTCGGCGCTGCTGGCCGCCTGCCGCGAGCGGCTGCGGCGTGGTCCTCGTGGCCCGCGCCGGGTCGCCGGGGTCGCCGTGGCGGCCACCGCCGGACTGCTGGCGGGTTGCGGCGCCGACTCCGCGCCCGCCCCGGAGCCCGACGTCCCGCACGGCTACGTCGAGGGCGCCGAGGAGACCGCCGAGGCGCAGCCCCGGCTGCTCCTCGCCGACACCGGAACCGGCGCGGTCCGCGTCCTCGACCTGATCACCGCGGAGCTCACCGACCTCGCCCCGCTCCCCGGCGTCACCGCCGCCGCGGGCGACGGCCGCTACGCCTACCTCGCCGCGCCCGGCGGCGTGCGGGTGGCCGACGCCGGTTCCTGGATGGTCGACCACGGCGACCACGTGCACTACTACCGCACCGCCCCCGGCGTCCGCGGCGAGCTCACCGTACCGGCGCCGCCCGGCCTCGCGGCCGCCGCCGATCGCGCTGTCGCGGTGCTGAACACCGGCGCCACCGCGACCGTCCTCGATCGCGCAGCGCTGGACGCGGGCCGCATCCCCGACCCGGTGACCGTGCCGGGGATCGCGCTCCCCGTCGACGGCGCCCTCGTGACGGTCGACCCCGGCACCGGCCGGGTGCAACTGCTGGAGCGCGACGGATCCGTGCGCCGCGCCGTCGGCGAGCCCTGCCCCGACCCCCGTGGCACCGCCGTGACCAGGCGCGGCGCCGTCTTCGGCTGCGCCACCGGCGCGCTCGTCGTGACCGGCGAGACGGCGCGCACGGTGCCGTACCCACCCGGCACCGCCCCGGGGGACCGCGCCACCACCTTCACCCAGCGCCCCGGCGCGAGCACCCTCACCGCCTCCGCCGGGACCAGCGGCCTCTGGCTCCTCGATGTCGCCCGCGGCACCTGGACCCGCCTCGACACCGGCCCCGTGCTCGCCGCCGCGACGGCGGGCGAGGGCACTCCGGTCCTCGCCCTCGCCCCGGACGGCGTACTCCGCGCCCTCGACCCCGCCACCGGCGCCGAACTCGCCCGCCGCCCCCTCACCACCCCCGGCGCGCCCGCGCGCATCGCCGTCGACACCGCCCGCGCCTACCTCACCGACCCGGAGCGCCGCACCGTGTACGAGATCGACTACCTGGACGCCCTGCGCGTCGCCCGCGAGTTCCCGCTCGACATCACCCCCGGGCTCCTCGCCCAGGCCGGCCGATGAAGCGCCTGCTCACGGCGGTGCTCACCGCGCTGGCGATGCTCACCGCGGCCTGCGGCGGCACCGCGGAGCGCGCCGAGATCGTGGTGACCACCGACCTGCTCGGCGACCTCACCCGCGCGGTGGTCGGCGACGCCGCACCGGTCACAGTGCTCATGCCGACCGGCGGCGATCCGCATTCGTTCGGCGTCTCCGCCAAGCAGGCGGCGGGGCTGGAGCGGGCCGCGCTGATCGTCGCCAACGGCCTCGGCCTGGAGGAGGGCGTCCTGCGCCACGTCGAGTCCGCCGCCGCGGCGGGCACCCCGGCGCTGCTGGTCGGCGAGCGGATCGGCCCCCTGCCGTATCGCGACAGCGGCAACCCGGACCCGCACTTCTGGACCGACCCCGCCCGGGTGCGCACCGCGGTCGAGGCCATCCGCGACCGCGTGCTCGCCGACGTCCCCGGCATCGACGCCGCCACCGTCCGCACCCGCACCGACGCCTACCTGACCCGCCTGGACGAGCTGGACCGCTGGATGACCGAGCGCTTCGCCGCGCTCCCGGCCGACCGCCGCGCCCTGGTCACCAACCACCATGTCTTCGGCTACCTCGCCGCGCGCTTCGGGCTCGAGGTGGTCGGGGTGGTGCTGCCCAGCGGCAGCGCGCTCGCCTCGCCCAGCGCCGCCGACCTGGCCGGGCTGGCCGGCGCGGTCCGCGCGGCCGGGGTGACCACGATCTTCGCCGATTCCTCGCAGCCCGACCGGCTCGCCCGCGTCCTCGCCGAACAGGCGGGCGTCGAGGTGCGGGTCACCGCCCTGCACACCGAATCGCTCACCCCGCCCGACGGCGGCGCCCCCACCTACCTGGACATGATGCGCGCCAACACCGACGCCATCGTCGCCGGGTGATCCGAAAGATGAGGTAGCACATGAAGTTCCGCGCACTCGCGGCCGGCGCCTGCGCGCTGGCGCTCACCGCGGCCGCCTGCGGCAGCGGCGACGAGCCCGCCACCGTCGCCGATCCGGTGGCGGTGACCTACGACGGCGGCATCGCGGTGCTGGACGGCAGCACGCTCGAGGTCGGGCACACCGTCGACCTGGAGGGCTTCACCCGGCTGAACCCCGCGGGCGACGACCGCCACGTCGTGGTCACCAGCGGCTCCGCCTTCCGGGTGCTCGACGCCGCCACCGGGCAGTTCACCGGCACCGAGTTCCCGGCGCAGGAGCCGGGCCACGTGGTGCGGCACGCCGGGCGCACCGTGCTCTTCGCCGACGGCAGCGGCGAGGTCACCGCCTTCGACACCGCGGCGCTGGCCGACGGCTCGCCGCGGACCGAGGTCTACACCGCCGCCGCGCCGCACCACGGCGTCGCCATCGAGCTCGCCGACGGCCGGCTCGTGGTCTCGCTCGGCACCGAGGAGCGCCGCACCGGCATCCTCGTGCTCGACGCCGAGCGCCGCGAGATCGCCCGCAGCGAGGACTGTCCCGGCGTGCACGGCGAGGCCACCGCGCAGGGCGAGGCGGTGGTGATCGGCTGCCAGAACGGTGCGCTGATCTACCGCGACGGCGTCATCACCAAGGTCACCAGCCCGACCCCGTACGGCCGGATCGGCAACCAGGCGGGCAGCGCCGCCTCGCCCGTGGTCCTCGGCGACTACAAGCGTGACAAGGACGCGGAACTCGAACGCCCGCAGCAGGTCTCGCTGATCGACACCGCGACCGGCGGGCTCCGCCTGGTCGAGCTCGGCACCAGTTACACCTTCCGCTCGCTCGGCCGCGGCCCCGCGGGCGAGGCGCTGGTGCTCGGCACCGACGGCGCGCTGCACGTCATCGACCCGGTGCGCGGCGCCGTGACCCGCAGCATCCCGGTGCTCGCCCCCTGGCAGGAGCCGCTGGACTGGCAGCAGCCCCGCCCGGCGCTCTTCGTCCGCGACGGCGCCGCCTACGTCTCCGACCCCGCCACGAAGCAGGTGCACCGCATCGACCTGGCCACCGGCGAGCGCACCGCCACCGCCACCCTGCCCGGCACGCCGAACGAGCTGAGCGGGGTGCAGCCCGGCCACTGAGCGCCGTTTCCGCCCGCGGCGGCCCGGGTAGACGAGGGATACGCCGGGGACGACGCGCGCCCCGCGGTACGACGGGAGACCGACATGAACCGCAGCCTCGCCCGAACCGTCACCGCCGGTGCCGCGCTCGCCCTCGTCCCGCTCGGGGCGGGCGCGGCGGCCGCGCAGGACGCCCCCGTGCCGGTGGGCGGGGGCTCCGGCATCGTCGTCGGCAACACCGCGCAGTGCACCGTCACCACCATCGGCTACGACGCCGCGGGCCGCCTGGTCGGGCTGACCGCGGGGCACTGCGGCGACGCGGGCGCCACCGTCGTCGCCGAGCGGGACCACGACCTCGGCGTCGTCGGCCGCTTCGTGCACTCCGACCCGAACCTGGATTACGCCGTCATCCAGTTCGACCCCGCCAAGGTGACCCCCGTGAACCGGGTCGGCAACGCCACCATCACCGGCATCGGCGCCCCCGCCCAGTTCCCCGCCGTGGTCTGCAAGAAGGGCCGCACCAGCGGCGAGACCTGCGGCGTCGCCTGGGGCGATGTGCTGAACACCGCGCAGGAGACGTGGACCCAGCTGTGTGTGCTCGAAGGGGACTCGGGGGCGCCGGTCATGGTCGGCAGCACGCTGGTCGGCATGGTCAACGCGTACCTGGCGATCGGGTGCCTCGGGCCCGAGGTCGGGACCACCATGGCGGCCATCGTCGCCGACCTCGATGCGCGCGGCGCCGTCGGAGCCGGTTTCCACCCGCTCTGAGCGCCGATTACTTTCGGATTTCCGCGCCGTCTGCACCGCTGTTGACGTCAGGCAGCGGAAGGACGATGAATGCGCTCGATCTCGGTCACCATGTCGGTCACCCTCGACGGGGTGGTCCAGGGGCTCGGCCGCCCCGACGAGGACACCCGCGGCGGGTTCCCGCACGGCGGCTGGGGCCTGCCGTACAACGATGAGATCATGGGCGCGGAGATGGCGCGCGGCATGGCCGAGCCCGGTGACATGCTCTTCGGCCGCCGCACCTGGGAGGACTTCCACCAGGCCTGGGGCACCGCCACCGACGGCAACCCCTTCACCGCGCACATGAACGCCGCCACCAAATACGTCGCCTCCAGGACGCTGGCCGATACCGACGCCTGGCAGAACTCCACCCTCCTCCCCGGCGACGCCGCCGAGTCGGTTGCCGCGGTGAAGGCGACCCCGGGCAGCGACCTCTCCGTCATCGGCAGCGCCGCCCTCGTCCGCACCCTGCACGCCGCCGGCCTGATCGACCGCTACTCCCTCCTCATCCACCCCCTCACCCTCGGCACCGGCACCCGCCTCTTCGACGGCCCCGCCCCGCTCACCGAGTTCGAGCTCACCCGCAGCGTCACCACCGGCACCGGCGTCATCATCGCCCACTACGCGCGGCGTTGAGGCGTTGCTCCCAGGGCTCCGGGGATAATCGCTGGACTTCCTCGGCGTGCGGTTGCGGGCCGCGCCGGCGAAGGCCGGACATGCCCGCGCGCCTTCGCATCCAGGACGAATCACGCCGGGTCGAGCACCACCTTGACCACCCCGTCCTTCTTCTGCTGGAACTTCTCGTACGCCTGCGGCGCCCCGATGAGCGGCAGGCGATGGGTGGCGAAGGAATCGACGCCGAGCGGATCCTCGTCGGTGAGCAGCGGCAGGATCTCCGGCGCCCACCGCTTGACGTTCGCCTGACCCATGCGCAGCTGGATCTGCTTGTCGAAGAGCACCCGCAGCGGGAGCGGGTCGGCCATGCCGCCGTAGACGCCGATGAGCGAGATGGTGCCGCCGCGGCGGACGATGTCGATCGCGGATTCCAGGGCGGCGAGCCGGTCGACGCCCGCGCTGTTCATGAGCTTCTCGGCGACCGCGTCGGGCAGGAAGCCGGTGGTCTTCTGGGCGAAGGAGGCGACGGGGGAGCCGTGCGCCTCCATGCCGACGGCGTCGATGACGGTGTCGGTGCCGCGCCCGTCGGTGCGGTCGCGGATCACCTCGCCGATGCCGTCCCCGGCCTCGGTGAGGTCGATGGTCTCGATGCCGCGGGCGGCGACCCGGGCGAGCCGCTCGGGCACCAGGTCGACCCCGATCACCCGGTAGCCGAGGTGCGCGGCGATCCGGCAGCACATGTCGCCGATGGGGCCGAGGCCGAGCACGGTGACCGAGCCGCCGTCGGGGATCGCCGCGTACCGGACGGCCTGCCAGGCGGTGGGCAGCACGTCCGACAGGTAGAGGAAGCGGTCGTCGGGCGGGCCGGCGGGCACCTGGACGTGGGTGTGGTCGGCGTGCGGCACCCGCAGGTACTGCGCCTGCCCGCCGGGCACCTGCCCGTACAGCTTGGAGTAGCCGAAGAGCGCGGCGCCCGACCCCTGGTCGCGCACCTGGGTGGTCTCGCACTGGGTGGAGAGGCCATGGCCGCACATGAAGCAGTGGCCGCAGCTGATCTGGAAGGGGATCACCACGCGGTCGCCGACCCGCACCGACGAGACCTCGCTCCCGACCTCCTCGACGATCCCCATGGGTTCGTGGCCGAGGATGTCGCCAGGTGTCATGAACGGCCCGAGCACCTCGTACAGGTGCAGGTCGGAGCCGCAGATGGCGGTCGAGGTCACCCGGATCACCATGTCGGTGGGGTCCTCGATCCTCGGGTCGGGCACGGTGTCCACCGCGACCTTGCGCTTGCCCTGCCAGGTAACCGCTTTCATGGGTCCTCCTCGTCGTCAGCGGGCGGCTACCCGGGGAGCGCCGGGCGAAAACCGGCAGCCCTCCAGCGTGGCGCGGCTCAGCTCGGCGATCACGTCGGCCGGGTCGTGCCGCGCGGCGTAGGCGCGGCGCTGCCTGCGGGCGCCGTTGCCGCGGGCCAGCACCTCGGCGATGGTGTCGGTGACGAAGGCGCGGTCGCCGAGCTCGTCCAGCTCGGGGGTGATGCGGTGCACCAGGTCGTCGAGCAGTGCGGGGACGGGGAGCACCCGGCCGGAGACCGGCTCCAGCGCCTCGCCGTCCAGGCCGGAGCGGGCGGCGGTCCAGTAGGCGGCGCGCAGGATCTCGTGCGGGATCTCCGGGGCCTCCTCGCCGCGCGCGATCGCCCTCCGCGCGTTCAGGACCAGGCCGCGGACCAGCAGCGCGAGCAGGGTGCTCTCGCGCGCGGTGGCCGGCACGTCGCCCACCCTGACCTCGATGGTCGGGTAGGAGAGCGACGGACGGACGTCCCAATAGACCATCTTGCGGTCCAGGATGCTGCCGCAGGCGAGCATGGTGTCGACCACGGCGTCGTACTCGCGCACCGAGCGGAAGTAGGGCGGCGGCCCCGCGCTCGGCCAGCGCCGCCAGAGGATGCTGCGCCAGCTGGCGTAGCCGGTGTCCGAGCCGCGGTAGATGGCGGAGTTGGCGCCGAGCGCGAGCAGCACCGGCAGCCACGGCCGCAGGTGGTTGCTCACCCGCACCGCCTCCTCCCGGTCCGGCACCCCGACGTGCACGTGGCAGCCGGAGAGCCCCTGCTCGTGCGCGATCATGCCGAAGGCATCGCCGATGGCGCGGTAGCGCGGGGTATCGGTGACCGGGAACTCGTGCGGCACGGTCGGCGGCGCGGCGACCGCGAGCAGCGTGGCCCGGTTGCGCTCGGCGCAGTGCGCGACGGCGCTGCGCAGCTCGTGCAGCTGGGTGTCGAGCGCGGCGGCGTCGGTGTGCACGTCGGAGCTGGTCTCCACCTGGCAGCGGGTGAGTTCCAGCTGGAGCTCGACGCCGTCGGCCGCGGCGGTCTCGGCGACCGCGCGGTTGGCCGCGGCGGGGGCGCCGGTCTCCGGGTCGACGAGCAGGAACTCCTCCTCGACGCCCATGGTGAGCTCGGCGCGCAGCGCGTAGGCGTCGCTGGACATGGGGTTCCTCCTCGGTGGGCGGTCCGGGTGCAGGTGAGATGCCCGGACCGCGCACGGCGAAACCGGCCTAGCCCGGCGGCACCGCCACCCACGGCCGGACCCGTTCCAGCTCCGCGGCCAGCCGCAGCAGGGTGTGCTCGCCGTTCGGCGGCGCGACCAGCTGGACACTGCGCGGCAACCCGTCGGCGAACCCGGCGGGGACGGCGGCGGCCGGGTTGCCGCAGACATTCCAGAGCGCGGTGTACGCGACCATCGGCACCGCGCGCAGCGCACCCCGCAGCATGCCGGCGCCGTCCATCCGGCCGATCGGCGGCGGCGGGCCGGTCAGGGTGGGGGTGAGCAGCACGTCGTAGCGGTCGAAGAGTGCGAAAACCCGGGCGGTGAGCCGGTCCCCGCGCCGCTCGGCCCAGCGCAGCACCGGGGGCGGCACCGCGACCCGGCCCAGCCGGACCACCGCGCGGGTGCGGCGCTCCAGCAACTCCGGGTGCGGCATCCGGCCCGCGTCCGCCCGGACGCCGCCGAGCACCTGGGGCAGGAAGGTGTCGGTGGGGTCGGGGAGCCGGTACCGGTCCTCGACGATCTCGTGGCCGAGCCCGGCCAGCGCCTCGGCGGTCTCCCGCACCGCGGCCACGCAGGACGGCGCCGCGGTGCTCCCGGGCACGGCGGTGCGCAGCAGCAGCCCGATCCGCAGCCGCGGCCCCGGCTCCGGGTCGGCGTAGGGGGCGGCGGGGGCGGGCGCGTGCCAGCGGTCGGCGGCGACGGTGCCCGCGAGCACGTCGTAGAGCAGCGCGCTGTCGGCCACCGTTCGGGTGAGCACGCCGACGGTGCCGAGCGCGCCCCACAGGTCGGGGCGCGGGGCGCTGCTGACCCGGCCGCGCTGCGGTTTCAGCCCGAACACCCCGCAGCAGGCGGCCGGGATGCGGATCGAGCCGCCGCCGTCGGCGCCGGTGGCGGCGGGCACCAGCCCGGCCGCCACCGCCGCCGCGGAGCCGCCGCTGGACCCGCCGGGGGTGTGCGCGGGCGACCACGGATTGCGGGTGTGGCCGTGCGCCACGCTCTCGGTGTAGGGCCAGATGCCGAACTCCGGCATGGCGGTCTTGCCGACGATCACCGCGCCCGCCGCGCGCAGCCGCCGCACCACCTCGGCGTCGGCCGCCGCGGGCCCGCCCCCGGCGGCGCCGCCGTAGCCGGTGGGCACCCCGGCGACGTCGAGCTCGTCCTTCACCGCCATCGGCACGCCGTGCAGCGGCCCGAGCGGCGCGCCTGCGGCCTGCCGCGCGTCCAGCTCGGCGGCCTCCGCTCGCGCGCGCTCGGCCATGACCAGCACGAAGGCGCGCAGCCGCGGCTGGGCGCGCTCGATCCGGGCCAGCGCCTGGTCCACCGCCTCCGCGGCGGTGGTCTTGCCCGCCCGCACCTCAGCGGCGGTCTCGGCAACTCCGGCGTCCGGTGGCGGAGCGGCCGTGGAATCCGTCATGTGTTCGGCTCCCTTCCGCCTGGTTATCGGGGTGAACGCTACGGTGCGCAACACCACGGCGACAGCTCCCCGCGCCGGGGACGGGGGCGGGGAATGATGGAGGGGGATTTCCCCGACGGAGAGGAAGTATCGTGCCGGAACCGACGCCCGCCCCGAACGCCCCGATCGTCGCCGCGGTGGACGGCTCGGAGACCGCGTACCACGCCGCCGGCTGGGCCGCGGTGGACGCGCGGCTGCACGGCCGCCCACTGCACCTGCTCTGCTCGATGGCCGTTCCGTTCGGCTACGGCGAGCACCCGACGCTGCCCGAAGGCGAGCGCGATTGGCTGCGGGACGAGGGCGAACGGGCGCTGCGCGAGGCGGGCCGGATCGCCGAGGCCGCGGCGGGCGGCCCGATCACCGTCACCGCCGAGCTGACCTTCGATTTCATCGTGCCGACGCTGCTCGACCGCTCGCGCACCGCGCACCGGCTGGTACTCGGCAGCCGCGGGCTCGGCGCCTTCCGGCGCGGGCTGCTCGGCTCGGTGAGCACCGCGGTGGCCGGGCACGCGCACTGCCCGGTCGCGGTGGTGCGCACCCCGGCCGCCACCGATCCGGTGGCCGCGAGCAAACCCGTGCTGGTCGGGGTGGACGGCACCGCGAACAGCGTCGGCGCGCTGGAGGTCGCCTTCGCCGAGGCGTCGTTCCGCGGGGTCGGGCTGACCGCGCTGCACGCCTGGCGCGACACCAGCGGGCTCGACCTGCCGATCGACGACTGGGAGGGGGTGCGCCAGAGCGAGGAGGCGGCGCTCGCCGAGAGCCTGGCCGGCTACGCCGAGCAGTACCCGGATGTGCCGGTGCGCCGCATCGTGGTGGCCGACCGGCCGGTGCGCTCGCTGCTCGACGAATCGGCGCGGGCCCAGCTCGTGGTGGTGGGCAGCCGGGGGCGCGGCGGCTTCACCGGCATGCTGCTCGGCTCCACCAGCAATGGGCTGCTGCACTCGGTGGACATTCCGATCGTGGTGGTGCGGGCCGGGGGCTGAGCGCGAACGCCCTTGCGGGCCAGCGTGCTCCGCGATTCCGGCTCCCACGGCCGGGCGGACGGGCGAAGATCGAGGTCTGCTCGCCCTCCGACGTCGAAGGGACCGCCATGGATCGCGCCGTGCCCCGTGCCGTCCGGGAAGCCCCGGACCCCCCGCCACCGGGTGGCAGGGGGGAGTTCCTCCCCGGCGGGGTGCCGCCTGTTCCGGCCCGGCCGCGGGACCCGGTGCGGCCGGCCGGGAACCAGGCGTGCCGGACCCGGCGTGGCGCTGCCCTGCCGGTGGCGGTGACCCTGGCGCTCGCCGGAGCGCTGGGCTGGGCGACCGCGCCGGAGGCCGGTGCCACCGCCACGCAGATGCGGGTGCTCGGCGACATCAACTTCGGCTCGGCCACCACCTACGGCACCGGCTGCACCTACACCGTGCAGGTACTGGTGACCAACGCCATCGAGCCGGTGACGCTGCTGGACAACGGCATCCCCATCGCGGTGCGGATCCCGGACAGCGGCAATGCGCTGTTCACCTGGATCCCGGCGGTGCCCGGCCCGCATCGGCTGGAGGCCGTGCAGGCGCCGGACCGGGAGCCGACCGTGGCGGGCGACGTCCGGGTCGGCACCGGCGTGCACCTGGGCTACGCCTGCGTGGTCACCGGCGGCTGAGCGTCAGCGCCGTACCCGCCCGGTCATGGTGGTGAGCGGGACCCGTCCGGTCCAGCCGCAGGGCAGCGAGCAGGCGGCGACCACGGCGGTCTGCACCCCGCCGCCCGCCAGCATCTCGGTGGTGGCCGAGGCGCGGGCCGGGTAGCCGCACGCCTCGCATTTGCCGAAGTAGTCGAGGATCTCGGTCTCGCGCGAGTAGACCACCAGGGGGCCGTCGGTGTCGTTCATGGGTCGCTCTCGGGAAGGTGGGAAGTGTGGTCTACCTCACGGTAGGAGCGGGATCGCCGGGAAGCTGCCGGTCAGGGCGGAGTTTGTGACACTCACAGCGCGGTAGCCCGGTCTTTGTGCCGGAATCCGGCGTGTCGCCGGCCCTGCCTCGGCCGTGCGCCGCGCGCGGGATGGTAACGAGGGGGCATGCGGCCGAAGCACGGGAAGTACGACGCGGTGGTCGTCGGCGGCGGCCACAACGGCCTGGTCGCGGCGGCCTACCTGGCCAGGGCCGGCCGCCGGGTCGCGGTGCTGGAGCGCTCCGCGCACACCGGCGGCGCCGCCGTCTCGGCGCTGACCTTCGCCGGGGTCGGGGCGCGGCTCTCCCGCTACTCGTACCTGGTGAGCCTGTTGCCCGCCCGCATCGTCGCCGACCTCGGGCTGAACTTCCGCACCGCGCGCCGCCGCATCTCCTCCTACACCCCGGTCGGCGAGACCGGGCTGCTGGTGGACTCCGGCGACCGGGCGCGCACCGCCGCGAGCTTCCGGCGGATCACCGGCGCCGAGCGCGAGCACCGCGCCTGGGCCGAGTTCGGCGCCCGCACCGGCGCGCTGGCCCGCGCCGTCTTCCCGACCCTCACCGAACCGCTGCCCACCCGCACCGAGCTGCGCGCCCGCCTCGGTGACGACGCGCTCTGGGCGGCGATCGTCACCGAGCCGCTGGGTGCGCTGATCGAGCGCACCTTCACCGACGACGTGGTGCGCGGCGTGGTCTTCACCGACGCGCTCATCGGCACCTTCACGCACGCGCACGATCCCACGCTGCGGCAGAACCGCTGCTTCCTCTACCACGTGATCGGGGGCGGCACCGGCGACTGGGACGTCCCGATCGGCGGCATGGGCGCGCTCACCGGCGAGCTCGCGGCGGCCGCGGTGCGGGCCGGGGCGGAGATCGTCACCGGGTGCGCGGTCACCGGAATCGAGACCGGCGCGGTGGCCTGCACCGACACCGCGACGGGCGCGGCGAGCGAGCTGGCCGCCGGGCACATCCTGGTGAATGCCGCGCCCTACGAACTGGATCGGCTGCTCGGCCGCGCGCGGGGGCCGAAGCCGGAGGGCGCGCAGCTCAAGATCAATATGGTGCTGGACCGGCTGCCCCGGCTGCGCGACCCGGAAATCACGCCGCGCGAGGCATTCTCGGGCACCTTCCATATCGCCGAGACGTATTCGCAACTGGCCGATGCCTATCGGGCCGCCGCGGCGGGCTCGCTCCCGCCCGCGCTGCCCTCGGAGATCTATTGCCACACCGTGACCGACCCGTCGATTCTCGATCGCAATTCCGCCGAGCGCGGAATGCACACCCTCACCCTTTTCGGGCTGCACACCCCCGCGCGATTGTTCGAGGCCGATCCGGAAGCCGCGCGCGAGCGCGCGGTGGCCGCCGCGCTGGCCCGGCTCGACGCGGTACTGGCCGAGCCCATCGCGGGCTGCCTGGCCCGCGATGCCGAGGGCAGGCCGTGCCTGGAGGCCAAATCGCCGCTCGACCTGGAGCGCGAAATCGGGCTCCCCGGCGGCCACATCTTCCACGGTGACCTGGCCTTTCCCTTCCGAGAGGACGGCGAGGAGCCCGGCCCGGCCACCCGCTGGGGGGTCGCCACCGGCCACGAGGGGGTGTTCTGCTGTGGCGCGGGGGCGGTGCGCGGTGGCGGGGTGAGCGGTATCGGCGGGCACAACGCGGCCATGGCCGTGCTCGAGGACACGAAAAGCAAGTGACAATTGTCACTTTTTCGCCCGGAAATCGCGGTTTTGGTCGGAACCGGAAGATGCTTTCCACCTGGGAATGATCGCGGTAATTCGCCGGAACAATGGAAATGGCGAGTCAGTTACCGGTACGTGATCTGCCGAGATTGCTTCGTTATCGTCGCTCCCGGCTGCGCTCGGCGCGCAGCCCGAGCCGGACCGGCGCAAGCCGGCGACCCCGCCCCGCGGTCCGGCCGACCCCGAGATCGTCCCGGGGGCGGGGGTTCGCGGTGCGGACCGGCGGGCAGCGGGGAAGGAAGCGTATGTCCCAGCAGCGGAAGACCAAGCAGACCCGGACCATCGGCCGCGCGCTCGGCGTCGCGGCGGTCACCGGCGCACTCGCGGCGGTGCCGTTCGGGATGGCCGCGACCGCCTCGGCCGCGGGCAACAACTGGGACCAGGTGGCCCAGTGCGAGAGCGGCGGCAACTGGTCGACCAACACCGGCAACGGCTACTACGGCGGGCTGCAGTTCTCCCCGAGCACCTGGGCCGCCAACGGCGGTAGCGGCATGCCGCACAACGCCAGCCGCGCGGAGCAGATCCGGGTCGCCGAGAACGTGCTCGCCACCCAGGGCGCCGGCGCGTGGCCGGTCTGCGGCCAGTACCTCTGACCCACCGCGGCCGGTGCCCCTGACCGAAAGACCGGCGGCGGCCGGATCAGCGTGCGGGAAAGCGCACGATCCGGTCGTCGCCGTCCCTGGTATCGCCGCGGCCGTCGGTGTTCGAGGTGGTCACCCAGAGTGCGCCGTCCGGCGCCACGGTCACCGTGCGCAGCCGCCCGTAGCGGCCGTCCAGTGCGGAGCGCGGCGTGCCGAGTGCATCCTGCCCGAGCGGCACCGTCCACAGCCGCTCCCCGCGCAGCGCCGCGACGTAGAGCGTATTGCCCGCGATGGCGATGCCGGAGGGCGACGCCTCGTCGGTGCCCCAGGTGACCAGCGGGTCGGCGTAGCCGCGGCCTGCCCCGCCGGTGCCCTCCACCGCGGGCCAGCCGTAGTCGCGGCCCGGCTCGATCAGGTTGATCTCGTCCAGCCGGTTCTGCCCGAACTCGGCGGCGAAGAGCCTGCCGCGGGCATCCCAGGCCAGCCCCTGCACATTCCGGTGCCCGCGGCTGTAGACCGGTGAGCCCGGCTCCGGATTGCCCGGCGCGGGCCGGCCGTCCGGGGTGAGCCGGAGGATCTTGCCGCTCGGGTCGGCCGGGTCGGGGGCGCGGCGTGGCTCCCCGGCATCGCCGGTGCCGACGTAGAGCAGGCCGTCCGGGCCGAAGGCGATCCGCCCGCCATTGTGGTTTCCGGCCTTGGCCAGCCCCTGGAACACCACCTGCGGCTGCTCGCCGAGCCGGAACCGGACGATGCGGTTGTCGGATTCCGCGGTGAAGTAGGCGTAGAGCAGCTCGGGGTCGGTGGGCGAGACGGCGAGGCCGAGCAGCCCGCCCTCGCCGCGCGCCACCACGCCGGGCACCTGGTAGACCGGCTCCGGCGCGCCGCCGCTCGGCGCGATCCGCAGGATGCGGCCGGTGTCCCGCTCGGCGACGAAGGCGGTGCCGTCCGGGCGGAAGGCGAGCCCCCACGGCACGTCGAGCCCGGTGCCGACCTCGGCCGGTGTGTCCAGGTCGGGGGTGCCGCCCGGGCTGCTCGGGGCGGCCGATGTCGCGACCGGGCCGGTGGCGACGCCGCTGGGCGGCGGCGGGAAGTCGTCCGGATCGTCCGCGCCGCAGGCGACGGCGGTGGTGACGACGCAGGCGGCGATCAGGGCGCGGGCGGGGCGGCGAAGGCGCATACCGTCCAGTATCCGGATTATTCGGACACCCGGTCGGCGGGCTCCGCATCGCCGGTCGCCACCGCGTCGCGCAGTAGCTCCAGCGCGCGGGTCACCGTCTGCTCGAGCACCTCGACCGGATCGCCGTCGAAGACGTGGTGGCAGGTCGCGGCGGTGTCCCCGGCGGTCACCCCGAACCACACCGACCCGGCGGGCTCGCCGTCCTGTGGGTCCGGCCCGCCGACCCCGGTCACCGCGACCGCGACATCGGCGCCGAGCAGCCCGCGCACGCCGGTGGCCATGGTCCCGGCGGCGGTGGCGGTCACCACCGGCACGTCCGGGACGCCGAGCACGGTGTGCTTGACCTCCGCGGCGTAGGCGACGACGCCGCCACGGAGCCAGGTGCCGGAGTCCGGCGCGGCGCCGAGCGCGGCGGCGATCCGGCCCGCGGTCAGTGACTCGGCCACCGCGACGGTGCGCCCGGTGCGGGCGGTCGCGGCCGCGACCCGCTCGGCCAGCGCCGCGGTGCGCTCGGACTCGGGGACCTCCGGCTCCTCGCCGGCCGGGTCAGGCGACACGGCCGGCCGTCTCGTCGCCGAGCGCCTGCGCGCGCAGCGCGGCGAGCGTCTTGCTGAGGATCCGCGAGACCTGCATCTGCGAGACGCCGAGCTGCGCCGCGATCTGGGTCTGCGTCTTGTTCTCGAAGAACCGCATGACCAGCACCTCGCGCTCGCGCTCGGGCAGCGCCGCGAGCAGCGGGCGCACCGCGATGGCGTCCTCGAGCAGCTGGTAGGAGGGCTCCACGCTGCCGAGGGTGTCGCGCAGCGCGAGCGGGGTGCGCTCGCCGTCGTCATTGCTCGCGGCATCGAGCGAGTTGGTCTGGTAGGCATTGCCGGCCACCATGGCCTGGGTCACCTCGGCGAGGTCGATCTCCAGCTCGGCCGCGATCTCGCGGGCGGTCGGCATCCGGCCGAGGGAGTGCGAGAGCGCCTCCACGGTGGGGCCGATCCGCAGCTGCACCTCCTTCAGCCGCCGCGGTACCCGCAGCGACCAGGTGTGATCCCGGAAGTGCCGCCGGACCTCGCCCATCACGGTCGGCACCGCGAAGGACAGGAAGGACGAGCCGCGCCGCACGTCGAAGCGGTCCACCGAGAGCACCAGCCCGAGCCGGGCGATCTGCAGCAGGTCGTCGAAGGACTCGCCGCGCCCGGAGAACTTGCGCGCGATGTGCGCGGCCAGCGGGAGGCAGCGCGCGATGATCTCGGCGCGCAGGGCCTCCCGATTCGGGTCGCCCGGCGCGAGCGCGGCCAGCTTCTCGAACCAGGGTTCGATGTTCTCGTAGCTGTCGGTCGAACCCCCGGCCGGGCCTGCCGCGGCGGTCTCGCGCGTCATCGGGACATCCTCGCGTTCGAACTGGTGGTGAACTGTGCTGCGCCGGTTCCCTGCCCGAACCGACGGAAGGTGGGCTGCCCGTTCGGACAGCCCACCCGCAGCCCTCTCGGGCCGCCGCGACGACTCAGCCGTTCTGATATCCGCGCTGCCGCGCCTCGTCCAGGCCCGCCTCGGCACGAGCCTTTTCGGCCTCGGCCTCCTTCTGCGCGACTTCGCGCTGGGACTCGGCCTTGTCCTGCTGGGCCCGGCCCTCGCCCTCGAGGCGATCGCTGCCGGTGACGATCCCGGCGGCCTCCTTGACCTTGCCCTTCACGTCCTCGACAACGCCCTTGATGCCCTCGCGGGGTCCACTGGTGTTCTCGGCCACGATGTCCTCCGAAACTCGGGATCATTGCTGACAACGATGGCTTACCCGCGAGTAGTGGATCGAATCGGCTTATCCCGGCGAATACCCGGCATTCGAGGCGTGGATCACAGATGTGGCAGCACCTGCTCGGCGACCAACGCCAGGTGGTCGAGGTCCTCGAGGTCGAGAATCTGCAGGTAGACCCGGCTGGTGCCGATCTCGGCGTAGCGGCCGAGCTTGTCCACCACCTCGGCGGGTGAGCCCGCGAGGCCGTTCCGCTTCAGCTCGCCGACCTCGCGGCCGATGGCGGCGGCCCGGCGAGCGACCTCCGCGTCATCGCCGCCGACGCAGGCGACGAGGGCATTGGAGTAGACCAGGTCGTCCCGGCGGCCGCGCTCGGCGACCGCGGTGCGCACCCGGTCGAACTGCGCGGCGGAGTCCTCGATCGAGGCGAACGGCATATTGAATTCGGCGGCGTAGCGGGCGGCCAGCCGCGGCGTCCGCGTCGGGCCCGCGCCACCGACCAGCACCGGGATCGGGTCCTGCACCGGCTTGGGCAGCGCGGGGGAGCCGGCCAGGGTGTAGAACTCGCCGCTGAAGTCGAAGGTGTCGCCCGGCTTGGTGGACCACAGCCCGGTGACGATGGCCAACTGCTCCTCCAGCCGGGCCAGCCGCCGGTCCGGGAAGGGGATGCCGTAGGCGGTGTGCTCGTCGGCGTACCAGCCGGAGCCGAGGCCGAATTCGACGCGCCCGCCGGACATCCGGTCCACCTGCGCGACCTGGATGGCGAGTGGGCCGGGCAGCCGGAAGGTGGCGGCGGTGACCAGGGTGCCGAGCCGGATGCGGGAGGTGTCGCGGGCCAGCCCGGCCAGCGTGATCCAGGCGTCGGTGGGGCCGGGCAGCCCGTCGCCGCCGCCCATGGCCAGGTAGTGATCGGAGCGGAAGAACGCGTCGTACCCCAGATCCTCGGCGGTGCGCGCGACGGTCAGCAGGGTGTCGTAGTCCGCGCCCTGCTGCGGTTCGGTGAAGATACGCAGTTCCATGCCGACCATCCTGCCGCAGGTGGCCGACGGGGGGTGGTCGCCGTTCGGCCGGGTAGACAGGCGGTATGCAGAGCGAGAGGCGACCGCCGCTGGTGCTCATGGGCGTCTCCGGCAGCGGCAAGTCCACGGTCGGCGGGCTGCTCGCGGCCCGGCTCGGGGTGCCGTTCGTCGAGGGCGACGAGCTGCACCCGCCCGCCAACCTGGCCCGGATGCGCGCCGGGATTCCGCTCACCGACGCCGAGCGGTGGCCGTGGCTGGCCGCCGCCGGCGCCCGGCTCGCCGCCACCGGCGGGGTGCTGAGCTGTTCGGCGCTGGCGCTGCGCTACCGGGATCGGCTGCGCGAGCTGGTGCCGGGGGTCCGCTTCGCGCACCTCGACGTCCCGCGCGCGGAGCTGGCGCGCAGGCTCGCCGCGCGGCGCGGCCATTTCATGCCTGCGAGCCTGCTCGACAGCCAGCTGGCGGCGTTGGAGCCGCTGCGCCCGGCCGAGCCCGGCTGGACGATCGCCGCGGCAGGCCCGCCGGAACAGCTGGTGACGCAGCTGGAATCGCTGGTCGGGAACCCGCGGCCGGAGTGAGCGCGCGGCGGGTTTCCCGGCTCAGCGGGCGGCCGCTAGCTGGGAGCCGATGGCGGTCTCGAAATCGGGCAGATCGCCGGGGTTGCGGGAGGTGATGAGCGTCCAGCCGTCATCGGTGGAGCGCACCACCGCCTCGTCCACCCAGGCGCCGCCCGCGTTGCCGATATCGGTGCGCAGCGAGGGGTAGGAGGTGAGCGTCTTGCCGCGCACCAGCCCGGCCTCGACCAGCAGCCACGGGCCGTGGCAGATGGCCGCGATGGGCTTGCCCGCCCGCGCGAACGCGGTGGCCAGCTCGACCGCCTTCGGCTCGGTGCGCAGCTTGTCGGCGTTCACCGTGCCGCCGGGGACGACCAGGATGTCGAAGTCGGCGGCGGAGACGTCGGCCAGTGCGGTGTCGGCGGTGGCGACCTCGTCCTTCTCGGTGTCGTGCCGGAAGGTCTGCACGTCGCCGGGTTCCGGGGCGGCGTGCACGACGATGGCGTTCTTGCCGAGCAGCCACTGCCTGGGGTCGTGGAGTTCGTCGTGCTCCACCCCGGTCTGCGAGGTGATGATCAGGGCCCGCACGCCGTCGAGGTTCGCGGTCATGGTGGGGTCGCTCCTTCCGTGAGCCGGGTCGTGCCTTCGCTGTAGGCGTGCCGCGAGCGGAGGAGCGCAAACCCCGGCACGGCTACGGAGCGGTGACCTCGGGCCCGGGGCAGCGGGCGTCGGAGAGGTACGGCACGCACACCCCGGTGGCATCGGCGAGCAGCATGCGACCCCCGATGAGCAGCGCGAACATGGCGACCGCGGCGAAGATCAGCACCCAGAAGACGGCGGGCAGCCGGGTCAGCCGGGCCAGCTGGTCGGCGTCGGAATCCCGGGAGCCGTCCCGGCTGCGGGTGCGCTGCAGCTCCACCACCGGCCTGATCCCGGCGATCAGCAGGAACCAGGTGGTCAGGTAGGCGAACCCGGCCTGCAGCAGGTCGCTGCCGAACCAGGAGACCGCGAAGACGGCACCGCCGACCACGAACACCGTCAGCGCGCCGTACAGATTGCGGATCTTGATCAGCATGGCGGCCAGCAGCACGATCGTGGTCCACAGCACCAGGGTGATCCGGTCGGCGCCGAGGAGCGCCGCGAAACCCAGCCCGACCAGCGGCGGCGCCGGGTACCCGGCGAACGCGGTGAGGATCATGCCGATGCCGTACGGCTTGCCGCTGGAGACCGTCAGCCCCGAGGTGTCCGAGTGCAGGGTGATGGCGCTCAGCCTGCGCCCGGAGAGCAGCGCGACCCCGGCGTGCCCGCCCTCGTGCGCGATGGTCACCGCGGCGCGGGCCACCCGCCAGACCGGCGAGTAGGCCACCAGGGCGAAGGCCACCGCACCGGTGGCGAGCACCAGCCACCACGGCGGCGGCAGCTGGGTCGAGGTCAGGTTGTCGGCGAGCGACCTGCCTCGGTCGATCAACTCGGCGGAGTCCACCGCCGCACCCTACCGGGCCGGGCCCGATCGCGGTGCCCCGCAGCGGGATCGGGGCCGCACCCGCAGCGGTGGTACGCCCTGCGCGCCGCCGGCGGCGGGGCGCGGCCGGGAGATCACGGCCGCACGGCGGCGCCGGTTTCGGCGGAGCGGCGGGCGGCTTCCAGGATGCGGAGGCCGGTGACGGCGTCGCGGGGGTCGACGGGGGCGGGCCCGCCGTCGAGCAGCGCGGCGGCGACGCCGGCGTAGAAGGCGGGGTAGTCGCCGGGGAGCGTGGGAACCGGCTCGGCGTCCGGCTCCGCGCCAACGGTACCCCAGTGCGCGGAGTCGACTGTTCCCCATGGCTTTCCGTCGTCCGGGCGGCGGCCGTCGCGCAGCGCGGCCTCCTGTGGGTCGAGGCCGTCGACCTCGTATCCCGCGCGGTCGCCGAGGATCCGGAAGCGGGGGCCGAGGCGCGGGGCCAGCGCGCTCGCCCAGAGGTGCGAGCGGGCGCCGGAGGCGTGGTGCAGGGCGACGAAGGCGTCGTCGTCGGTGCTGACGCCGGGGCGCAGCCGGTCGAGCTCGCAGTAGACGGTGGTGACCGGGCCGTTCAGGACCAGGGCCTGGTCGACCAGGTGCGGGCCCAGGTCGTAGAGGATGCCCGCCGCGTCGGCCGGGCCGCCGACCTCGCGCCAGCCGCCCTTCGGGGCCGGGCGCCAGCGCTCGAAGCGGCTCTCGAACCGGTGCACCCGGCCGAGCACGCCCTCGTCGACCAGGCGGCGGGCGGTGCGGAAGTCGCCGTCCCAGCGGCGGTTCTGGAACACGGTGAGCAGCAGCCCGCTCGCCTCCGCGCGGGTGATGAGCCGCTCGGCCTCGGCGACGGTCACCGTGAACGGCTTGTCGACCACCACCGGGATGCCCGCCTCCAGCGCCCGCTCCGCCAGCGGGGCGTGCGTGCGGTTGGGGGAGGCGACGACCACCAGGGCGGTGCCCGCCGGGTCGGCGAAGAGCGCGCCGGGGTCGGGGAGGACGCGGACGCCGGGGTGTTCGCGGCGCGCCTGCTCCGCCCGCTCGGCCGAACCGGTGACCACGGTGGCGACGCGGAGGTGCGGGTCGGCCGCGATCAGCGGGGCGTGGAAGACCGATCCGGCCAGGCCGTAGCCGATGATCGCGACATCGAGACTCATGGGCTCGACGCTACCGCCGCCCGCGCCGCCTGCCCCGGCGGAGCGCCGTGCGCCGTGGCTCCGGCCGGGCGACGCGTCGCCGGGCGGTCAGTCGTCGGCGTCCCCGGATTTCTTGAGATCCGACTTCCACTCCCGGAATCCCTCCTCGGTCCGCCCCCGGCGCCAGTACCCGGAGATCGAGGCCGCCCACTCGGCGGGCACCTTCCGCTCCCGGCGCACGTACCGCCGGATCTCGTGCATGACGGCCTGCGCCTCCCCGTGCACGAAGACCTGTACCTGCCCGTCCCGCCACTTGGCCTCCCGCACGGTCTCCGCGAGCAGCTCACCCGGCGGCCGCGCCCCCCGGTGCAGCCAGGTGAGCTCGATCCCGTCCGGCTTGACCAGCTCGAGCTCCTCCTCCGGCCCCGCCACCTCGACGAAGGCCACCCCGACGGCCTCGGCGGGCATGGCCTCCAGCCCGGCCGCGATGGCGGGTAGCGCCGCCTCGTCCCCGGCGAGCAGGTGCCAGTCCGCGTCCGCGCGCGGCGTGTAGGCGCCGCCGGGGCCGTAGACGTCGATGGTGGTGCCCGGCGTGACCGAGGCCGCCCACGGCCCGGCGATGCCCTCGGCACCGTGGTAGACGAAGTCGGCGGCCAGCGTGCCCGCCTCGACGTCGACGCTGCGCACCGTGTACGTGCGCAGCACCTCGTGGCCGTCCTCCTCCGGGAAGATCAGCTTGATATAGGAGTCGCTGTGCTCGCTGGGGCGGAACGCCGCGAAGCCGGGGCCGCCGAAGTGCACCCGGATCAGGTGCGGGGTGAGCTGTTCGGTGCGCAACACGGTGAGGGTGGTGCGGGGTCGAGCCACGGGGCTACCTCCGATATCGGCGATAAGGGTTGCCTTACAACGCTACGCCCCGATCGCCGCGCGGGGCGGCCCGCCCTGGTCGGCCGGGCGGCGCACGCGGTGCGCGCCGCGGCGGTGCGTACCGTGGCGGCCGGGCTCACCCCGCGGGCCGGGCCGATCCCGGCCGTGCGCCGCCGAGCGGCCCGCGACCACCGAAACGGCCCGTCCATGCCGGTGTGTCGGATCGGCGCGTCCCGATGAGGTAGTTTGGCCGCTGAAGGCCACCCGGTGTCCAGCCACGGGCACGTGGGCGGCCTCGACATTGGCGGAGGTTGTTGATGATGATCCCGGACACTGGCGGAGCGGTCGCCCGGTGAGCGCTGAGGACAGGGCGTTGGACGTCCGTACCGAGACGGTCGGGTCGACCGTCGTGCTGACGGCGGCGGGTGAGATCGACATGGCGTCGGCGCCCGACCTGCAGTCGGCGGTGGAGGAGGCGTTGCGGGCGGAGCCGCCCGTACTGGTGGTGGATCTGTCCGGCGTCGGGTTCTTCGGCTCCGCCGGGCTCAGCGTGCTGCTCGTGGCCGCCGAGGCGGCGCCGGAGCGCTCGCTACGGGTGGTGGCGTCCGAGCCGGTGCGCAGGCCGATCGAGATCACCGGGCTGGACCGGGTGCTCCAGGTCTTCGCGACCAGGGACGACGCGCTCGCGTCGGAGGAGGTTCGCCCGTCCGAGTGACGGGCCGCGCGCCGGGAGCTCCGTGGTCCCGGCGCGAGCAGTCCCCCCGCGGATGCGGCACTCCGCGGGGTGCGGCTCCCGGGCCATCGGGCCCGGGCCGCCGCGGCCGCCGGGGAGGCGTGGAGGTGACGGGCGCGGACTGCCCGCCTTCCGCCGGCTGGCGGGTGCGGTTCATCGCCGCTCGCGAGCTACCGCCGCTCCGCTCGTCTTGGGGCGTGAGCCGCCGCTCGGCCAGTCGCGGGCGCGTGTTCCCGCCGCCACACAAGGACTCACCGGGCCCGTCGCAGTCGGTGCCGCCGGCCACCATGCCCCGCCGCACGCGGCTACCGGGGCATCCGGGGCGGAGCCCCGGAAAAACCCCTACCGCTGCCGCGGCAACCGAACCACCTGCACGAAGAAGTCATCGATCTGCTTGATCGCCGCCACGAACTGATCGAGATCGACCGGCTTGGTCACGTACGCATTGGCGTGCAGCTTGTAACTGCGCAGAATGTCCTCCTCCGCCGCGGAGGTGGTGAGCACCACCACCGGAATCGACGCCAGATCGGGATCGGACTTGATCCGCTCCAGCACCTGCCGCCCGTCGTACTTCGGCAGGTTCAGATCGAGCAGGATGAGATCCGGCCGCGGGGCCTCGCCCCACGGCCCCTGCCGGTAGAGGAACTCCAGCGCCTCCTCGCCGTCCCTGGCGACGTAGAGGTTGTTGCCGATCTTGTTGTCCTCGAAGGCTTCCCTGGTCATCAGCTCGTCGCCGGGATCGTCCTCCACCAGCAGGATGTCGATGGGCTGGCCGGAACTCGTCACGAGGGCTCCTCGGTGTCGGTGGTCTCGTCGGCCCCGGTCCTGGTGGACGATTCGAGGTCGGCCGTGCGTGGAAGAGTGAAGCAGAAGCGGGCGCCGCCGGTGTACTCGGTGTCGATCCAGATCCGGCCGCCGTGGAACTCCACGATCTTCTTGCAGATCGCCAGCCCGATCCCGGTCCCGGAGTACTCCTCCCGGTTGTGCAGTCGCTGGAAGATCACGAAGACCTTCTCCGCGAATTCCGGCGAGATGCCGATGCCGTTGTCGGTGACCACGAACCGGTGCTCGGCGCCCTCCTCGGCGACCTCCACCTCGATCACCGGCGCCCGACCCGGCGCCGCGAACTTCACCGCGTTGCCGATCAGGTTCTGCCACAGCATGGTCAGCAGCGTGCGGTCGCCGACGATCTCCGGCAGCCGCTCCGGCCGCCGCACCTCGGTGCCGGTCTCCTCGACGATGGAGGCCAGGTTGGTCAGCGCCTTGTCCAGGGTGTCGTCCAGCGAGATGGGCTCGGCGGCGTCGGTGAGCCTGCCCACCCGGGAGAAGGTGAGCAGATCGTTGATCAGCACCTGCATCCGCTTCGCCCCGTCCACGGCGAAGTCGATGTACTGCTTACCCCGCTCGTCGAGCTGGTCGCCGTACCGCTTCTCCAGCAGCTGACAGAACGAGGCCACCTTCCGCAGCGGCTCCTGCAGATCGTGCGAGGCCACGTAGGCGAACTGCTCCAGCTCCTGATTGGACCGCCGCAGCTCCACGGTCTGCGCGTCCAGATCTGCCGCCTGCTCGCCCAGCTTGGCCTCCTGCGCCCGCGAGGACTGCAGCTCCGCCACGATCCGGCGCCGCATGTCCTCCACCGCCTCGGCCACCGTGCGCAGATCCGATGGGCCCCGTGCCTCGATGTGGTGATCGAACTCGCCACCGGCCACCCGCAGCGACGCCCGCTCCAGCTCGGCGAGCGGCCGCGCCACCAGCCTGCGCACGATCACCGTGAGCAGCACCGCGGCCAGCACGAAGATCCCGACCACCCCGCCGAGCACCGCGTTGCGGATGTTCCTGGTGTGGGCGAGATCCTCGCGGTCCCTGGCCAGCGCCACGGCGAAACCGTCGTTCTGCGTGCTGAACTGGGCGCGCAGCTGGTCGAAGAGGGCCTTGCTGCGCTCCACGCCCGCGTCCGCGATCTCCCTGGCCGCCGCCGGGGTGGTGGCCTCGGTGACCGGGTCCGCGTAGGCCGCGCGCCACTGGTCGGCCAGCCGCTCGAGCAGGTCCAGGTCGGCCATGAGCGCGGCGTCGTCGCCGACCAGCTCGCGGATCCGGGCGGCGGCGCGCTCCTCCTCCTGCCTGCCGATGGTGTAGGGCTGCAGGAATTGGGGGTCGGCGGCGATGGCGAAGCCGCGCACCCCGGTCTCCTGGTTGATCAGCGCGCCCTGCAGCAGGTAGGCCTCGGCGGCGGCGGGCTGGATCCGGTCCAGCAGCCGATCGGTGCTGTTGTTGGTGTCGGCGATCACCTGGGCGCCCGCGGCGCCGCCGAGCAGCACGATCAGCACCATGGCACCGAGCACCAGCTGGAACCAGGTCTGGACGGTCAACCGGCCGGAGATGCCGTTCGCGGCGCCGCTCATGCGCCGGACTCCGGGCGCGCCCAGCGCAGGTACATGACCGCCACGTCGTCGGCGAGCCCGCCGTGCTCGTCGGCCATCGACTCGACCTTGGCGATCAGCGCGTCGATGAAGACGTTCGGGTCGATCCGCGGCACCGAGGCCACCAGCTCGTAGAGCCCGTCCTCGCCGAGCCGCTGGTTGCCCGGCCCGATGTGGCCCTCGTAGAGGCCGTCGGTGAAGAGCACCAGCCCGGTGTCGTCGCTCATCGGGTACTGGTGGCTCGGCCAGACCGCCCGGCCGGGCAGCAGCCCGAGCGCGGGGCCGCCCGCCACCTCCACCCAGGCGGTGCCGGAGTCGGTGCGGGCCAGCATGCCGGGGTGCCCGGCGCGGATCACCCGTGCCACCCGCTTGCGCGGATCGAGCACCAGCGTGGTCAGGGTGGCGAAGGTGTGGTTGCCCGCGCGCTCGGCGAGCAGCACCTCCTCCAGCAGCTCCAGCTGCCTGGACCCACTGATCCCGCTGAGCACGAGGGTGCGCCAGGCCAGCCGGAGCGCGACGCCGATCGCGGCCTCGTCCGGGCCGTGCCCGGCGACATCGCCGATCAGCGCGTGCACGGTGCCGTCGGCGTCCTGCACCACGTCGTAGAAGTCGCCGCCGAGCAGGGCGTAGGCGCGGCCGGGGCGGTACCGGGTGTAGATGTCGGCGACCCGCTCGCCGCGCAGCAGCGGGGTGGGCAGCAGCCCGCGCTCCAGCCGGGAGTTCTCCTGCGCCTGCATCTGGCTGGCGCGCAGCGCGACGGCGGCGGCCTCGGTCTGCTTGCGCTGGATGGCGTAGCGCACCGCGCGACCGAACAGCTCCGGCTCCACCCGGCCCTTGACCAGGTAATCCTGCGCGCCCGCGGCGACCGCGGCGAGCCCGGTCTGCTCCTCGTCCAGGCCGGTGAGCACCACGATGGCGACCTGGTCGGTGAAGCCGAGGATCCGGGCCACCGCCTCCATGCCGCTGGCGTCGGGCAGGTGCAGGTCGAGCAGCACGCAGTCCGGGCGGTGCCGCTCCAGGTGCTCGCCCGCCTCGGCCATGCTGCGCACCCAGGTCATCCGGAGGCCGGGGGCGCCGTCCGCGACCAGCTCCTCGACCAGCAGCGCGTCCGCCCGGTCGTCCTCGACCAGCAGCACGGTGGGCCCGGTGCGATCCTGGAAATCGGTGGCGGAGTGCACGAGTCCCGCCGCGACGCGTTCGACCTCCGCGCGCGCGGCGCCGCCCGCCGCCTCCCGCTGCCCGGACAGCATGCGCCTTGCCTCCTCGCTCGTCCCGCGTCGCCGGCATGGGCACCGGTTCCGCCGCGCAACTGTGCCACATTCGGCGGGCCGCCGCGCACGCGGATCGGCGGCGTGGCGCGCCCGGTCTCACTCCGGGCGGGTCCAGCCGAGATCGACCACGGTCGGGTGGCCGCCCGCGGCGCCGTCGAAGGGGGCGCGGAAGGCGGCGGCGCTGTGCGCCAGCGACGGGGTGGCAGCGCCGACGGTGTACCGCGGGATCGGCCCCGCCCTGGTCACCGCCCGCAGCCGGACCAGCACGGTTCCGGTCCGGGCGGTGAGCGTGCCGTCCACGGCGCTGCCGGGAACCGTGCGGGTCAGCAATGCCTCGGCGATCCGGTAGAGCGCGTCCCGCACCTCCCCGGACTCGCGCGCCCCGAACCCGGCCGCCACCGCCGTCGCGACCGCGAGCGCGCGCAGCGTCGCCAGCCGCTCCACCGCCGCCGGGATCCGCACGGTGACCACGGTCTCCTCCGGCGCCACCGCCGGCTCCGGCATCGGCACCGTCACCACGCGAATCCGCTCCGCAACGCGCGCGGCGCGCCTGACCGGATCGGGCAGGCGCGCCGCGCGTGGTGCGACGGGACTTCGCTCACGGGGTGGAGAACCCGATGAGCGCCCCGATCCCGGCCCCGATCGGCACCGTGACCAGCGCCCCGACCCCGCCGAGGAAGAAGCCGATCACCGCGCCGATCCCGGCCCCGATGATCGCGCCGACCCCGGCGTTGTACTGCTTGCGCGCGGTCGTCTCGTCCTGCACGGGCTGCACCTCGCCGGTCTGGGAGACCGGCGTGAGGGTGAGCGTCCGCCCGGCGTCGGCGACCACCGGCCGCAGGTCGAGCGCGCCACCCGCGGTCTGCACGGTGAGCGGGAGCGCGGCCACGACGGTGCCCGCCGCGTCGCTGAGCGTGACCGCCCCGCCGGTGACGGCGAAAGCCCCGGACGCCACGGTGGTGACCAGTCTGCCGTCGGCGGCGGGCGCGGTGGTGAAGGCGATGCCCTGCTCACTGCCCTGCACCGAGACGGCGGCGGCCGGGGCGGGCGCGGCGTGCGCCACCCCGGCGGCGGCCGCGGTGGCGGCGGCGGCGAGCACGGCGGTGGCTGCGATTCGATCGATTCTCATGATTTCCCCACTGTCTCTCGGCAACGGCGGCCGAGTTCGATACGGCCGCGCGGCACCCGAGTGGGAGATCCGGCCACGCCGAGCGCGGCGCACGCGCCCGCGGTGCGGCCGGTGGTTTCGACCGGCCCGCAGGCGCGGGATCGAACTCGGCGCGCGGCCGGTGCGTCCCCTGCGTGCCGGAGTGCCACGGGGGCACTCGGCCCGCTCATTCTCGCGTGAGCTGCGATGCGGGGCAATCGTTTCGGCGAACTCAGGCGGGAAACGCCGTGCGCGCGGCCGGATTCCCGGCGCGCCGGAGACCGGGTGGTGCCGCGAATCGAGGCGGGCGCCGACCGGCGGGCGGCTCCTGGCTCAGACCCGGCGCAGCACCGAGACGACCTTGCCGAGCACCGCCGCCTCGTCGCCGTCCAGCACCGGGTAGGCGGGGTTGCGCGGCTCCAGGTAGACGTGGCCGCCGCGGCGGCGCAGCACCTTCACGGTGGCCTCGCCGTCCAGCAGCGCGGCCACGATCTCGCCGGAGTGCGCGTCCGGCTGGCGCCGCACCACCACGGTGTCCCCGTCGCAGATGGCGGCGTCGACCATGGAGTCGCCGCGCACCCGGAGCGCGAACAGCTCGCCGCGGCCGACCAGCTCGCGCGGCAGGTCGAGCACCTCGTCCAAGTGCTCCTCGGCGGTGATGGGGGTGCCTGCGGCGATATCGCCGAGCAGCGGCACCTGGACCGAGTCGGGGGAGCCCGCGCGCTCGCCGTCGGCGGCGAGGAAGAGCCGGACGTCGATGGGCCGGGTGGCGGCGGGGCCGCGGCGCAGGAAGCCGCGCTCCTCCAGATCGCGCAGGTGCCGGGAGACGGTGGAGGTGGAGCGCAGCCCGACCGCGTCGCCGATCTGCCTGGTGGACGGCGAGTACCCGTGTGCGACGGCCCAATCCCGGATGGCGGCGAGGATCTGCCGCTGCCGCGGCGGCAGCACCGAGGTGTCGGGGAGGTCGAGGTCGAGGGCGGGCTGGCGGAAGCGGGTCACCCGGGAATACTAGAGCCCTCAGGCGAGGCGGCTGACCGGCCAGTCCGCGGGCAGGTCGCGCAGCCCGGCGATCATCCGGAACGCGGTGAGCAGCGCCTGGATCCCGTCCACCCCGGAGGCGACGGCGGGGCGGTGCTCGCTGATGTGGAAGCGGCAGAGCGCGTACCGCCCGTCCTCGGACGGGTACGGCCGGCCGATGATGATGGAGTACGGGCCGTCCGCGCCGTGCAGGGTGCGCGCGGCGACCAGCGACTGCGGGGTGTGCTCGGGGTCGGCCGGGCGCTGCGTCGAACTCGCGGCCGGGGCCGGGAAGGCGAGGTCGGCCGGGTCCAGCAGCTCGAAGCGGGCACCGCGGCGGTTGGCGGCGGCCAGGTCGTCGGCGACGCCGAGCAGCGCGCGGTAGAGCGCGGCCAGCGAATCGGTGCCGGAGGCCCAGCGCTCACCGATCCCGTCGATGCGGAATCCGCACACCACGCCCTGCGTCTCGGCGGCGACCTGCGGCGCCCCGATATCGATGGAGACCGGTCGCGCACCGTCGGCCACGGTCCGCGACGCGATCACGTCACGGATGCGCCGCCACTGGTGCCCGCCGGCATGGTGGCCGGACCCGCTCACCGCGGGCGGCGCCGTGTCCTCCCTTTCCCGGGTGTCTATCGGTCTCATGTGTCATGGGTACCCGATCGGTCCGTTTCCGTAACGTGGCCGATGCCATGGCGGCTCGGGGGCGGTCATGACAGGCGCCGCCGGGCGCGAGGGTGGCGCTCCCGCCGCCGGTGCGGCCGGACCGAGGGTGCCGGTGGACACCCGGCACCCGCCGGCCCGGCATCGGGTGCCGGGCGTCGAGACTCACCCCTCGAACTCGGCCCCGGTGGCGGGCGGCGGCTCCGCCGCGAGTGCGAGCACCTCGTCGTCGGTGAGCAGCCGCGACCGGATGAGGAACCGCACCCCCTCCGGCGCCTCCAGCGAGAAGCCACTGCCCCGGCCGGGCACCACGTCCACGGTGAGGTGCGTGTGCTTCCAGTACTCGTACTGGTCCGCGCTCATCCAGAACGGCGTGTCGGCGTCCACCCGGCCGAGCAGCACGTCGGCCGAGCCGACCCGGAACTCGTCGCGCGGGTAGCACATCGGCGCGCTGCCGTCGCAGCACCCGCCGGACTGGTGGAACATCACCGGCCCGTGCCTGGCCTCGAGGGAGTGCAGCAGCTCGGCGGCCTTCCCGGTGAGCTCCACCCGAGGCACGGCCATCAGAAGAAGCCCTGCTTGTTGGGGGAGTAGCTGACCAGCAGGTTCTTGGTCTGCTGGTAGTGCTCCAGCATCATGCGGTGGTTCTCCCGCCCGATGCCCGACTTCTTGTAGCCGCCGAACGCCGCATGCGCCGGGTAGGCGTGATAGCAGTTGGTCCACACCCGGCCCGCCTTGATCTCCCGGCCCAGCCGGTAGGCGGTGTTCATATCCCGCGACCAGACGCCGGCGCCGAGGCCGTACAGGGTGTCGTTGGCGATCTTGAGCGCCTCGTCCACCGAGTCGAAGGTCGTCACCGAGACGACCGGGCCGAAGATCTCCTCCTGGAAGATCCGCATGTCGTTGCGGCCCTTGAAGATGGTCGGCTCCACGTAGTACCCGTCCGGCAGCCCCTCGACCGTGCGGGTGCCGCCGCCGGTGAGCACTTCGGCGCCCTCCTGCCGCCCGATATCGATGTAGGAGAGGATCTTCTCGAACTGGTCGTTGCTGGCCTGCGCGCCGATCATGGTGGCGTCGTCCAGCGGATTGCCGCTCACGATGGCCTCGGTGCGCGCCACCGCCCGCTCCATGAACTCGTCGTAGATCGAGGAGTGCACGAGCGCGCGGGACGGGCAGGTGCAGACCTCGCCCTGGTTCAGCGCGAACATGACGAAGCCCTCGATCGCCTTGTCGAAGAACTCGTCGTCGGCGGCCGCCACATCCGGCAGGAAGATGTTCGGGCTCTTGCCGCCGAGCTCCAGGGTGACCGGGATGATGTTCTCGCTGGCGTACTGCATGATCAACCGGCCGGTGGTGGTCTCGCCGGTGAACGCCACCTTGGCCACCCGCGGGCTGGAGGCCAGCGGCTTGCCCGCCTCGACGCCGAAGCCGTTGACCACGTTCAGCACGCCGGGCGGGAGCAGGTCGGCGATGAGCTCGACCACCGCGAGGATGGAGGCCGGGGTCTGCTCGGCCGGCTTGAGCACCACGGCATTGCCCGCGGCCAGTGCCGGGGCCAGCTTCCAGGTGGCCATGAGGATGGGGAAGTTCCACGGGATGATCTGGCCGACAACGCCGAGCGGCTCGTGGAAGTGGTAGGCGATGGTGTCGCCGTCGATCTCCGAGATGCCGCCCTCCTGGGCGCGCAGCGCACCGGCGAAGTAGCGGAAGTGGTCGACCGCGAGCGGCAGGTCGGCGGCGAGCGTCTCGCGGACCGGCTTGCCGTTCTCCCAGGACTCCGCGACGGCCAGCGCGGTGAGGTTCTCCTCGATGCGGTCGGCGATGCGGTTCAGGATATTCGCGCGCTCGGTGGTGGAGGTGCGGCCCCAGCCGTCGGCGGCCTGGTGCGCGGCGTCCAGCGCGCGGTCGATGTCGGGGGCCGTGGAGCGGGCGACCTCGGTGAAGGTGGCGCCGTCCACCGGCGAGGGATTCTCGAAGTAGCCGCCCTCCGCCGGGGCCACCCAGTCACCGCCGATGAAGTTGTCGTATCGGCGGGCGTACTCGACGACGCTGCCCTCGGCTCCCGGCTTCGCGTAGATCATGGCGACCGACTCCTCGCTGTTGGCGACAGTGAACGCACGGCGCTCGGCCGTGACGTGTGTCACTATGCGCCGACGAGGTTGGCGAAACGTTGACGCCGGGTTCTCAGTCGCGCAGGGCGGAGTGCAGCCGAGCCGCGGCGATGGCGCGCCTGGCGTCGCCGTGGGCGAGAACCGTGAGCGCGTGCTCGTGCACGGCGATATCGGCGGCGGCGAACTCGCCGTAGCGGAGGGCGTGCGCGGGATCGGGGCTGGAGAGCACGGCGGTGCGGATGGCGACCTCCAGATGGTCCCGCCACGTGACGATTCCGGGGGTGTCCGACCCCGGCAGCAGCGGCCCGCGGTACAGCTCGACGGCGGTGCCGGTATCCCCCGACTCCAGCGCGGCGAGCAGCTCCACGGCATCGCAGGCGGGCGGGTGCGCCAGCCGGTAGACCCGGCTGCTGATCTCCCCGTCGGTGGCCCGGCGCAGGTACGACATCTCCGACTTGAGCGTGCTCGTCCCGACCGGCCGGTCGCCGTAGACGGCGAAGTGCAGCCGCTCGTGGGTGAACCCCTCCGGCTCCAGCGCGAGCAGGGTGAGGATCTCCAGGTGCCGGGGCCGCAGCCGCACCGGCCCGCCCGCGCGCACCAGCTCCGCGCCGCCGAGGCAGCGCAGCCGCATGCCCGGCGCGGCGGGCGCGCCTGCCCGCACCCGTGCCTCGATGGCGCTGGCCAGCGCCATGGCGGTGGACATGGCGAGCGGGTGCGCCCGATCCCAGGCGGTGGAGAGATCGAGGACGCCGAGCTGCCTGCCGTCGGGGCCGTGGATCGGCGCGCAGTAGCAGACCCAGCCGTGCAGCGCGGCGACCAAGTGCTCGGCGGAGAAGACGGTGTGCGGGCGCTCGGTGCGCAGCGCCAGCGAGAGCGCGTTGGTGCCCATGTGCGGCTCGTCCCAGCGGCCGCCGGGCGCGAAATTGACCTGTTCGGCGCGGCGCCGCATCACCGGCCCGCCGTAGGACCAGAGAATGGTGCCGCTCTCGTCGGTGACGGCGGCGACGAAATCGGAGCCATCGGCCACCGCGCGCAGCTGATCGGCGAGCTCGAGTACCGGGGTGCGCAGCGGGGACGCGGCCCAGCGGGTCCTGACATCGACGGCGTCGCCGGGCGCGTGGTCGCGGCCCGGGTCGACGGTACGCAGCGAGCGCACCCAGGACTGCGCCACCGCGGAGTCGAGCGCGCCGGGCGGCGCGACATCGGCCGTGGGCCGGATGGCATCCGTGCCGGGCGGGCGGGGGACCCGGCGGGCCCATTCCGCTTCGAGGGCAGCTCGTCGCTGCGAGAGGCTACGCCGTTGGGCCATCCCGCGATCCTGGGGTCGTTGGTTCGGTGGTGCGCCGAACTCCATTCTGCCCGGCGCGACGCCGCGCGGGGGCGGAAACCGGCGCGAGCGGGGGCGGGCCGGGGAAACCTGCGACGGCCCGCCTGCCGCGCGGCGGGTCAGTCCTCCGCGTCGCTGTTCGCGGCGCGGTAGGCCTGCTGCACCTCGGCCGGGATCCGGCCGCGGGCGGAGACCTCGAACCCGTTGTTGCGGGCCCACTCCCGGATCGCGGCGGTCTGCTCGCGATTGTCGGCGGACTTGGCGCGCGGGGCCGGGGTCTTGGGCTGGCGCCGTCTGCCGCTCACCCGGCGGGCGTGCTTGGCCCACGCCTCCAGCTCGTCGCGCAGCTTCTTCGCGTTGGCGCTGGACAGATCGATTTCGTAACCGATTCCGTCGAGCGCGAACTCGATCGTTTCGTCCGCGACCGACTCGCCGTCGAGATCGTCGATGGTCTGGACGATGACCTTCTTGGCCATGCTTGTGTTTTGCCCCTTTCCGGACGCCGGATTCGACAGCACGACATTACATCCGATTCCGCGCTGCGCGATGCTCCGGTCTATTGGTAATCGATAGCGAATTCGTACCCGGAGCGGCGCGCCGCCGCTGCGCCAATTCGGCCCCGGTGAATTGCCGGGTGCCGGTGACCCATTTCACAGGGGTGTTGCGGTATGGATCGCGTGTGGCGATGAGTTGGGGGTAATAGCCGAGCAGGCGCAGGTGGCGTCGCCGAGCCCGGGCAGCGGGCCCGGGACGGAGTGCGGAGAGGGGCGCGGGTCATGTCGATGTTCCCGGTGTTGCTGATGGTCCTTGTCTTCCCGTGCTCGCGGTGGTCGCCTCGTATCTGACGGTCGGCGCCACCTTCTGGCTGGAAGCGCGTCGCGCCGCGGTCGAGTTGCCCGAGCGGCCCGCGGGCGGCTGACGCGCTATTCCTACTCGGGGGGAACGGCCGAATGGCCCTTGCGCCCGGGTGTCCGCCTCGCTTCCTTCAGCTCCGCCTCGAATAGGTGGCGCTTGCCATCGAACAGCTTGTCCCGGACATCTCGTTCGAACTCCCGGAACCGCGTGTAGTACCCGTCGTCGAACTCCTCGACGATCTGGAAGGTCCAGCGCCCCGGCAGCACGTTCCGGCCGATCAGCTCGCGTTCGATGCCTTCCGCGATCTCCGGGTGCCCGGCCGCCCGGAACTGCGACGCCGCCTCGTCCAGCCGCAGGTCGGCGCCGCCGATCAGCTGGTGCAGCTCGTACAGGTGGCCGCGGGCGCGCTCGATCGTCTCCAGCGCCTCGGAGAGCTTGCCGCCCGCCGCGACCGTCGCGTCGTCGACCCCGGGTGGCCTGCGATGCTCGGGGGACGGGCGGTCGGTGAACGCGGTGCTTCCGGTGGCCGTCTCGGTCATGTGGCGTTCCTTTCTCGATCGTTCCCCTGTGCTGTGCGCCCGCTATACCCGCTGGCCCCGGCGTGAATCGCGGTTGAGCGGGAGGCGGACGGGTAGCCGATCCGGGTGGAGCGGATCAGCGGCGGAAAGGTGTTCTGGCGGCCGGAGGCCGCGGGGGAGTGCGCGGTACTGCGGCCGCGGGGCGTGCTCGACGCGGCGACCTCCCGGCGCTTCGGCGCCGACCTGGTGCGGTTCGCCATGGAGCAGCCGCGCGCACTGATCGTTTCGCTGGACGAGCTGGTGGAGAACGCCGTACGGCACGGCGCGGGCGATGTCGGGGTCCGGCTCGAGCTGCGGGCGGGCGGGCTCACCGTCGCGGTCTCCGATGCCGATCCGCACCCCGCCGTGCTGCGCGAACCCGCCGCGGGCGAGGTACGGGCGTACGGGCTGCACGTGGTCGCTCATCTCGCGCGGGCATGGGGCTGCGCGCCGTGCTGGCCGTCCGGGAAGGTGGTCTGGGCGACGCTGCCGGTGTAGTCAGCGGGCCGACGCGGTACCGCCGATCGACAGGTAGGCCATGAAGAGGACCAGCGCGAACCAGCCCGCGCCCTGCCAGATCGGCCAGCCGCCGCCGCGCCGCCACACCTGGAAGGTCCGTACGAAGGCGCCGATCGCGCCGAGCAGCAGCGCCGCCGCGGGCACGAGCAGCGTGACACCCTGCGCCGCGCCGTCGCAGAGCATGCGCTCGCCGGCGCAGGCGTCGCGGCGGCTCGCCCAGAGCACGCAGGCGCCGAAAACCACGGCGGTCACCACCAGCATCGCCGCCAGGTAGCGCACCGCGCCGCGCACGGCGCCCGGGTCGTTCCAGCGCTTCTCGACGTCGTTCACCACATGCCGGGGGATTGCCGGAGGGGCTCATCACAAACATTGTGCACAACTGAATTGCTGGCTACTGTCGGAAACGTCCGACGAACACGACCCGCGAGGAGTTCGACGATGAAGATCCTGTACACCGCGACGGCCACCGCCACCGGCGCAGGCCGAGGGGGCCACGTGACCTCCTCCGACGACGCGCTCGACCTGGATCTGGTGATCCCGGCCGAGATGGGCGGCTCCGGCGGGGCGGGCACCAACCCCGAGCAGCTCTTCGCCGCCGGGTACGCCGCCTGCTTCCACAGCGCGCTGCAGATGGTCGCGCGGCGGGAGAAGGTCAGCATCGCCGATTCCTCGGTGACCGGCGAGGTCGGCATCGGCCAGGACGGCACCGGCTTCGGGCTCGCCGTCACCCTGACCGTCGCGCTGCCCGGCGTCGAGACCGCCCGCGCGCAGCAGCTGGTGACCGCCGCGCATCAGGTGTGCCCCTACTCCAACGCCACCCGAGGCAATGTCGACGTGCAGCTGAAGGTGGCCGAGACCAGCGCCGCGAGCTGATCGGGGAGAGACCGCGCGGTATACCCGGCCGACCCGGCCCGCCCGGGTCGGCCCGGTGCGTACAGTGCAGCTATGTCCGAGGCACCGTTGCCCGATACCACCCGAGAATCCGAATTCCGCCCGCACCGGAGCGCAGGGGCCGCGCTACCCGGCGCCGACCCGCTCTCGCTCACCGCTCAGCTCTGCTTCGCGCTGTACTCCACCTCCCGCTCGATGACCGCGGCCTACCGGCCCTTCCTGGACGAGATGCGGGTGACCTACCCGCAGTACCTGGCGCTGCTCGCGCTCTGGGAGCGCCCCGGCATGACCATGCGCGAACTCGGCGAGAAGCTGCACCTCGACTACGGCACCGTCTCTCCGCTCATCCAACGGCTGCAGGCGCACGGCCTGGTGGAGAGCGTGCGCAGCGCGCACGATCGGCGCGCGGTCGAGCTGCGCGCCACCGACGCGGGGCGCGCGCTGCAGCGCCAGGCCCGGCGCATGGTGGAATCCGTGCTGGCCGAGGTGGATTACCCGCTGGACCGGGTGATGGCGCTGCGCGACGAGGTCAAGGCGCTCGGCAGGCGGCTGGATGCCATCACCGCCGATCGGCAGCACGCCGCGGAGCTCACCGCGCTCGCCCCCGAGCGGCTACGCCCGGCCGCGGTGGCCGGCGCGCGAGGCTGACCACGGATCATGTCGCAGCGGGGGAAACGCGATCTGCGCCACGGTTTCCGGGCGGCGCGGGGCGTGAATTCGACGTGATGTGACTCGTGTCGCCGTGGACGGGAGGTCGGTCCGATGACAGCGCACCAAGCCCGGCGCGCGCTGCCCGCGATCGAGCCGCCCGCCGAGCCGGTGCTCCCGTCCAAGGACGAGCTGCTGGCCGCGCTGCGCGGCCACTACCTGCAGGGCCCACTGTGCCGGGAGGCGCACGCGCTGGCCGAGCTGCACCGGGCCCGGCGCAGGTTGCCCGCCCGCGCCACCGAATTCGACCGCGAGCGCCTCGATCTGGTGCGCCGCATCGACGCCTGGGTGCGGCGCAATCTGCCCGCGCCGCGCCCCGGTGTGCGGCGGCACCCGGAGACGCTCGGCATCGTCTTCGACCGGATGGCGGCCGCCTGCGAGCGCGCCTTCGACCTGCTCATGACCATCGATCCGGGCAGCGACGAGATGCACGCGGCCTGGACCGCGCTGGCCGAGCAGGAGATCGGCTACGGCGAGCTGTCCGCGGCGCTGGAAAGCGGCTGGCTCGCGCTGCCACGCTGAGTCGCCGCCGCCGGCGCGCGGAGCCGGGTCAGGGGGCGCAGTTGCCTGCGCCGACGGGGGTGCCCGCGCGCCAGCGCCCGCCCAGCTGGTCCAGGACGTCCGGCAGCCCGGAGGCGTAGCCGAGTTCGCCGCGCTCCTCGTCGACGCCGAACACCACGCCGAGCACCCGGCCCTCCGGATCCACCAGCGGCCCACCGGAGTTGCCGCCGCGGATCTCCCCCGCCACGGCGTAGAACTTCCGCTCCACGCCCGCGGTGCGGTAGATGTCGCGCACCGGGCGCTGCAACCGGCTGCGAACCCGAGCGGCGCTCGCGGTGTACGGCCCGCCCTGCGGGTAGCCGAGGACGACGGCGTCGGCGCCCGGGTCGGCGGGCAGCGGCGCGATCGGCACCGGGGCCGCGGTGAGGCCGGGGACCGCCAGCACCGCGATGTCGATGGCGGGCTCGAACTGCACCACCCGGGCATCGAGCGGCCCGTCGGCGGTGTCGACCGAGATGTCGGTGGCGCCCGCGACCACGTGCGCGTTGGTCAGCACCCGCTCGGGTGCGATCACGAAACCGCTTCCGGTCTGCCGCAATCCGCAGTCGGCCGCGGTGTCGCGGATGCGGAGCACGCTCGGCTCCAGGGCGGTGGTGAGCGGGAGCCCGGCGACGGCCGGGTCCGGCTGCTCGCGGGAGCGCGGGGTCTCCTCGCGCGGCCAGTTGGAGGCGGCGGGCAGCCCGGCGTCGCGCAGCGGCTCGGCGATCCGCTCCGGCAGGTCGGCGGCCCAGCCGGGGGCCAGGTCGTCCACGGTGCGCAGCACCACCGAGCCCTGCACCGCCTGCGCCTGGGCCGAGCCCGCCACGGTTCCGGCCACCAGCCAGACCAGGACCGGAACCGCGGCGGCGTGCGTGAGCGCGCCGCCGATCGCGTCGGCCCTGCGGGTTCCGCTGCCGTGCACGGCGTTCCTGGCCGAGCGGCCGATGCGGTGGCCGATCAGCTCGCCGGTGATCAGGAAGATCGCGACCACCGCGATCACCACCGTGATCCGGGGCCAGCCCGGCTGCACCCGGTTCAGCACCCCACCGGCCAGCAGCGCACCGAGCAGCGCGCCGACGATCACCCCGGCGAAGCCGAGCAGCCCGACGATCGCGCCGCGCCGCCAGCCGACCAGTGCGGCGAGCACGGCGGCGACGAGCACGACGAGATCGAGCCAGATCGCCACCGTCACGCCGCGTCTCCCGTCCACCGGCCCGAGCCGACCCTGCACCGAGCCGACCGCGCCCGGCAACCGCGGGCCGCTCGGGGGTCGGCCACGGTCACGCCGACAAACTAGCGATCCGTCAGCGGGGCAGCAACCGCGCCGCGCGGCGCGCGTACGCCCTGACGTCGGCATCGCTGTCGTGTACCGCGCGGGCCAGCGCGTCCTGCGCGTCGTCCCGCTCGGCACGAGCGCTCACCGACAGTACCGCCGCCTTGCGCACATCCAGGTGCGGATCGTCGAGCGCGGTGCTCAGCGCCGGGATCGCGGCGTCGGGCGCGGCGCCCGCCAGCCCCTTGGCCGCGCCCACCCTGACCTGCCAGGCGGTGTCGGAGAGCGCCGCGATCAGCAGCGCCACGTCGTCGCCCGGCGCGGGCGCCTTCGTGCGCGCGGCGCGCGGGGCGACGCTCTCGGAGCCGACGGCCGTGGACGGCCCCTCGGCGCCGAGCGGGCCGAAGGCGGCCAGCGCGGCGGCGCGAACCAGGGGGTCCGGGTCGGCGGCGAGGGCGCGGATGACCGGGCGGACGCCTGCGGCCACCGCCACCGGGCCGATCTCGGCCAGCCCCTGCGCGACGACGACGCGCACCTCGCGGCTGGGGTCGCCGGCCAGCGCGGCGACGCCCGCGGCCTCGTCCAGCGAGACCAGCCCGCGCACCGCCTCCAGCCGCACCCGGTGGTGCGGGTCGCGCGCCGCGGCGGCGAACCACTCGGGCGAGCCGCCGCGCCGCGCCCGCACCAGATCCACCACCGTGGCGCGCACCGCGGCGTCCGGCGAGCCGATCCGCTCCGGCAGCCCGGCGTGCCCCGGCAGCACCTCGACCAGCTCGCGCAGGCTGTCCGCGGCGGCCCGGCGCACGGTGGCCGCCGGGTCGTCCAGCGCCCGGATCAGCGCTGCGGCGAAGCCGTCCGGGGTGTGCTCGGTGAGCACCGAGAGCGCGGCCACCCGCACCACCGAGTCGGGGTCGGCGAGGTACGGCTGGAGTTCCGGGACGTCCGGCGCGTCCAGCGCCAGCAGCGTGACGATCCGCGGCGACGGCGCCTCCTCGCGCAGCACCGGCTCGATCCGCTCCGGCACCGGCTGCTCGCTGCCGCGGACCAGCACCGGCTCCGGAGTGCGCACCGGAACCTCGGCGGGCAGCGCGCCAGGCACGTCGTCGAACTCCGGCACCGGCACCAGGTACGGCGCCACCGCGCGCTTGACGAACTCCATCTCGCCCGCGCCGTTCTTGCGCAGGTTCAGGTGGTAGCGCCAGTCGACGTCGTCGCGCTCGGGCAGGTCGGCGCGGTCGTGGTAGAGCCCCCAGCGGGATTCGGTGCGGGTCAGCGAGCTGCGCGCCGCCATCTCCGCGCAGTCCCGGATGAACGACACCTCCGCGGCGCGCATGAGCTCGTGCGCGGTGCGCGCCCCGATCCCGGCGACCTCGGCGCGCATGCGCTCGAAGGTCTCCACCGCCAGCGCGAGCTTGGCCGCGGTCTTCGGCGGCGCCACGTAGTCGTTGACGAAGCGGCGCAGCTTGTACTCGACCTGCGGCTGCGGCGGCCCCTCCGGGTTGCGCAGCGGCCGGTAGATCAGCTCGTGCGCCGCGGCCAGCTGGTCGGCGGGGAGCTCGCCCGGCGCATCGAGATCGCCGAGCGTGCCCGCCGCGTGCTCGCCGGCGAGGTCGCCGTAGACGAAGGCGCCGATCATGTAGTTGTGTGGCACGCAGGCCAGGTCGCCTGCGGCGTAGAGCCCGGGGACGGTGGTGCGGGCGTGGTCGTCCACCCAGACGCCGGAGGCGGAATGTCCGCCGCACAGCCCGATCTCGGAGATGTGCATCTCGATGTCGTGCGTGCGGTAGTCGTGGCCGCGGTTGGCGTGGAAGGTGCCGCGGGTCGGGCGCTCGGTGGTGTGCAGGATGCCCTCCAGGGTGGAGAGCGTCTCCTCCGGCAGGTGGGACACCTTGAGGTAGATGGGGCCGCGCGCGGACTCGATCTCCCGCTTGACCTCGGCCATCATCGCCCCGGACCAGTAGTCCGAGTCGACGAAGCGCTCGCCGTGCGCGTTCACCTGGTACCCGCCGAACGGATTGGCGACGTAGGCGCAGGCCGGGCCGTTGTAATCCTTGATCAGCGGGTTGATCTGGAAGCATTCGATCCCGGAGAGCTCCGCGCCCGCGTGGTACGCCATGGCGTAGCCGTCGCCCGCGTTGGTCGGGTTCTCGTAGGTGCCGTAGAGGTAGCCGGAGGCGGGCAGCCCGAGGCGGCCGCACGGGCCGGTCGCCAGGATCACCGCCTTGGCGCCCACCGTGACGAACTCGCCGGTGCGGGTGTTCAGGGCGGCGGCGCCGAGCGCGCGGCCGCCCGCGGTGAGGACCCGGACCGGCATGAGCCGGTTCTCGATCCGGATCCGCTCCCGCATGGTGCGCCGGCGCAGCACCCGGTACAGCGCCTTCTTGACGTCCTTGCCCTCCGGCATGGGCAGCACGTAGGAGCCGGAGCGGTGTACCCGGCGCACCGCGTACTCGCCGTAGGCGTCCTTCTCGAATTTCACGCCGTAGCGCTCCAGCCGCTGCACCATGGCGAAGCCGCGGGTCGCCGTCTGGTAGACGGTGCGCTGGTCCACGATGCCGTCGTTGGCGCGGGTGATCTCGGCGACGTACTCCTCCGGCTCGGCCTTGCCGGGGACGACGGCGTTGTTGACGCCGTCCATGCCCATGGCGAGCGCGCCGGAGTGCCGCACGTGCGCCTTCTCCAGCAGCAGCACGTTCGCGCCGCGCTCGGCGGCGGTGAGCGCGGCCATGGTGCCCGCGGTGCCGCCGCCGATCACCAGGACGTCGCAGTCCAGGCGGATCGCGTTCGCGAGTTCGGGGATGCTCGGCGTCGGAGCGGGGGCGGTCATGCGGGGCCTCCAACGGTCGGGGAGTGCGGGGCGCAGCGGAGCCGGGCGCGGCCGCGGGACGCGGTGGTCCGGGGGAGTGCGGGCAGCGGGGGAGCAGCGTCGGGTCTCGCGGGATGGTGCTCCGAGGCATCGAGCCGGAGCCGGCCGCGGGTCGCGGGAGCGCCGGGGCGCGGACAGCAGCCCGTCACGAGAGCGCCGCCACGATCTCGGCGCGCTCGGCGGAACGATCGGCCCCGGTGCGCGGGGCCGGGATATCGATGAGGGCGCGCAGCGGCTGCCCGGCCCGGCCGAGTACGGCGACCCGGTCGCCGAGCAGGAGCGCCTCGTCCACGTCGTGGGTGACGAAGACGACGGTGGCGGGGTGCGTGTGCCAGGTGTCGATCAGCAGCCGCTGCACGGTGGCGCGGGTCTGGGTGTCCAGCGCGCCGAAGGGCTCGTCCATCATGACCGCGCGCGGCGCCCCGGCCAGTCCGCGCGCCAGCTGCACGCGCTGCCGCATCCCGCCGGAGAGGCTCTTGGGCAGGAAGTCGCCGAACCCGGTCAGCCCGACCTCGTCGATCCACCGCTCCGCCGCCGCCCGTCGCCCCTGCCTCGGCTCGCCGCGCAGCTTCAGCGCCAGCTCGATATTGCCGCGCACCGTCCGCCACGGCAGCAGCGCGTTGTCCTGGAACACCACCGCCCGGTCGCGCGAGGTGGTGCGCACCGGCTCGCCGTCGGCGAGCACGCGCCCGGAGTCCGGCGGGAGCAGCCCGGCCAGCGCGCGCAGCACCGTCGACTTGCCGCACCCCGAGGGGCCGGTGAGCACCAGGATCTCGCCCGGCCGCACGTCGAGGGTGAGCCCGGCGATCACCGGGTCGCCGCCGTAGGAGAGGTGCACGTCGGCGAGCGAAAGCCCCGTGCCGGTGCGTTCGACGGTGGTCATCGCGCATTCTCCGCTCCGCGCGGCAGCCAGCGGGTAACCCGCCTGCCGAGCAATTCCACCGCGGCCGAGGTGCCGAAGCCGAGCACGCCGATGGTGATGATGCCGACGAAGACGCCGGGGTAGTCGACGATGGTGTACGCCTGCCAGGTCCGGTACCCGACGCCCAATCGGCCGGAGATCATCTCCGCGGAGATGACGCAGATCCACGCCACCCCGATCCCGACCGAGAGCCCGCCGAAGACGCCGGGCAGCGAGCCGGGGAAGACCACCCGCAGCAGCACGTCCCAGCGGCTGCCGCCGAGCGTGCGCACCGAGTCCTCCCACAGCGTCGGCAGCGCGCGCACCGCGTGCCTGGTGCTGACCATGATCGGGAAGTAGGCGGCGAGGAAGGTGATGAAGACGATGCCCGCCTCGTCGTCCGGGAAGAGCAGGATGGCGATCGGCACCACCGCGATGGCCGGGATCGGGCGGGCCAGCTCGGTGAGCGGGCCCGCCACGTTCGCGAACCTGCGCGAGCGGCCCAGCGCGATGCCGGTGAGCACGCCCGCCACCGTGGCGAGGCCGAAGCCGCTGAGGATGCGGATCAGCGACTGCGCGAGGTCGAGGAAGTAGGTGTCGGTGCCGAGCGTGCGGGCGAAGGCGGTGAGGATCTCGGTCACCGTGGGCAGGGTGTCGAAGCGGAGCCAGAGCCGGACGTCGTTCGCCGTCAGCAGTTGCCAGACGCCGATCGCCGTCAGCACCGAGGCGAGTTTCGTGATCCGACCAGGCCAGGGGGAGCCGGTGGCTTTCGCCGGGGCCGGGGTCAGCGCCGCCGCTGCGGGACCGGCCTCGACCAGCGGGGCGTTGCCCTCCCGAAGGACCGCGGTCTCGACGCTCATGCCCGCACCTCCTGGACCGCCTGGTCGTAGCTCACCGGGACCGCGCCGGGGTGTGCGGCCCGGTAGCGCTGCGCCGCCGCCTCGGTGGTGAAGGGCAGGTAGCGATCCCCGTCGCGCAACCAGACCGACTCGTCGGCGAACCAGCGCGTGCCGAGCTCGGCATCGAGCACGTACGCGGTGCGCACGGTATCGCCCTGCGCCCGAGCCTGTTTCACGACGCGGAGCAGCTCGGTCGGGTCGGCGGCGGGCCTGGTCCGCTGCTGCCCGTCCACCCAGACCTCGTTGCCGGAGCCGATGGTGGCGTTGGCGTTGTCGGCGAGCGCGGCGTCGTAGCTGGTCCCGCCGCGCTCGGCGAAGGCCTTGCGCAGCGCGGCGTCGTCGACGAAGCCATCGATGTCGAGCTCGGCGAAGTCACCGATGGACTTCAGGTACCGCACGTTGTCCTTGAAGGCCGCGATCAGGCTCGGCTTGAGCGTGGTGTCGAAGGAGGTGCCGCCCGGCCCGTTGTAGAGGTACACCACCTCCTGCGGCAGCCCCGACCCGTCCGCCACGATCTCCGCCGCCGCCAGCGGCTCGCCGCGCAGGGACTCGGTGGCGTCCAGCTGCGCCTGCAGGAAGGCGTCGAGCACCTCCGGGTGCCGCTCGGTGTAGTCCTGCCTGGCGACGACGCCGTGGAAGGTGGGCACGTTCAGCTCGGCGCCGTCGTAGAGCAGCTCGGCCTTGTCCTGGAAGACCAGCAGCCCCGGCCAGGCGACGAACTGCGAGAGCGCCGCCACCTGGCCCGACTCCAGCGCCGACGCCCCCACCTGCGGCTGCTGGTTCAGCACCTCGACCCCCGTGCCCGGGTCGATCCCGGCGCGGGTGAGCGCCTGCACCAGCGTGCCGTGCCCGGCCGAGCCGACGCTGGCCGAGATCTTCTGCCCGCGCAGGTCGGCGAGCGTGGTCGCGCGCGAATCCGGCGGGACGACGACCATATTGAGCGCGCCCCTCGGGTTGTACCCGGTGACCGAGACGAAGTCGGTGCGCGAGCGCTCGTTGGCCTGGGTGCGGGAGCCGTTGATGAGCAGCGGGTAGTCGCCCATCGAGCCGATGTCGATCTTCTCCGCCACCATCTGCGCGGTGATCGGCGCGCCGGTGTCGTAGTCCTGCCACTCCACCTCGTACCGCGCGCCGCCCGCGTCGGTGATCTGCCGCAGCCGCTGCTCCAGGTAGCCCTTGGCGCGCAGCAGGGTGCCCGCGGTGACGGTGTTGATGGTCTTGGACTGGTAGCCGACGACGACGCGCACGGTGTCGCCGCCCGCGGCGGCCTGCTCCAGCGAGCAGCCGGTCAGGGCGAGAGCAGCGGCGGCGGCCACCGCGATCAGGCGTTTCATGAATCATTCACCTCAGGAGATACGGCATGTTGACGGTGACGGCACCGGTGGGGCAGCGGGCGGCGCACGGGCCGCAGTACCAGCACTCGTCCACGTGCATGAACGCCTTGCCGGTCGTGGTGTCGATGGCGAGCGAGTCGAGCGGGCAGATCTCGACGCAGAGCGTGCAGCCCTCGATACAGAGCGATTCGTCGATGGTCACCGGCACGTCGGCGCGGTTGTTCGCGAGGGCCATCTACAGGACCTTCCACTCGGGTGCGGTGCGGGACAGGCTGCCCCGCATGGTGATCCGGTCGCCGCGCATCCGGATGTACTCGAGATCCACCGGCCTGCCGTCCTCCAGCCGGGTGAGCCGCTCCAGCATGAGCAGCGCGGCGCCGTCGGCGGCCTCCAGGGTCGCCGCGGTGTGCGGGTCGGCGGGGACCGCCTCCAGCGCCAGATCGGCCGAGCCCAGCGACTGGCCGCTGACCTGCTCGATGAGCACGAAGATGTCGGTGCCTGCCAGGTCCAGGTCGAGGATCGCGGCGCCGATGTCGGGCGCGAGGTAGGTCAGGTCCAGGCTGAGCGGGGTGTCCCCCAGGTAGCGCAGCCGCTCCAGGTAGACCACCCGCTCGCCCGGCTCCAGCCGCAGCCTGCGGGCGACCGCGGGCGGCGCGGCGATCCTGGTGGCGGCACGCACCTCGTTGCGCACGGTGCCGTGGCCCTTGAGCGTCTCCTGCAGGCCGAGCAGGGCATCGAGGCCGTGGTCGTACTTGCGGTTCGCCACCCGGGTGCCGACCCGGGGCGCGCGGTCGATCAGCCCCTCGTCGCGCAGCAGCGCCAGCGCCTCCCGCACGGTATTGCGCGAGGTCTCGAACTCCTCCGCCAGCCGGGTCTCGGCCGGGAGCCCGTCCGGGAACGCGCCGGTGTGGATCTGGTGCCGCAGCACATCGGCCACCCGCCGCGCCTGATCCGCCCGCAGCCTGCGCACCGGCGCCCTGCCCTGCGGTTCGCCTCCCTCCGGAGCCGGATTCACACCTCTGACCTGCATGAACCGACGATAACGGCCCGGGAGGGCCGCGCCGGCCACGGTTCGCGTGAACCGCGTTCACCCGCCCGGAATGCGCCGGGGCCGGGTGCGCGCGACCTGGGTGGCTCCGGTCATTGCGCCACTGCGCCGTACGGGCGGGGCCTTGCGATCATGGTGATCGGAATGGCGCGGTGCCGGGTTCAGCTGTCGGCGGGCAGGCCGAGCAGCGCCGCTTGGACCGTGCGCAACCGCTCGACGTCGCCGGTGATGCCGACGGCGCTGTCGTTGTAGAGGAACGCCTCGCCGAGCCGCACCATGGCGTAGGCGAGCAGGTCGGGCGCGATGGGCGGTTCGTACCCGTCGTCCCGGGCCGCCCGCCGCACCAGCTCCTCGACGGCCCGCACCGCGCGCGGCTGCACCGGCCCGTCCCCGGCGGTGAGGGTGCGCAACCCCGCCCGCTGTTCGTGCTCGAAGTAGCGGCGGAAGGGTTCGTTGTCGCTCATCCAGCGATTGACCCGGGCCAGCACCTCGAGCACGCGGAGCCCGCCCGCACTGCGCCTGCGGCTGTCGGCCCGCGCGACGAGCGCTTCGTACTCCCCGGCGAGCACCGCCCCGAGCAGCCCCTCGCGCGACCCGAACCAGCGATAGACGGAGGCGCGGGAGAGCCCGAGCCCGGCGGCGATGGACTGCACATCGATCCGCTCACCCGCGAGGAAGGCGGCCCGCGCCGCCGCGACGACCTCCCCGGGAGTGGCGGCGGCCGGCC
>NZ_BDBH01000004.1 GCF_001612885.1 Nocardia harenae NBRC 108248
CCGGCCGCCCCGGCCGCCGTGCCGACCGCGCTCCCGGCCCGCGCGCGAGCCCGGCCGCCGCCGGGCGTCCGTCCGCCCCGCCGCCGCCCGGCGCGCTCAGAACCACTCCGCGCGCATGTCCAGCGTGGTCCGATCCAGGCTCGCCAGCAGGTCGAGCCCCGGCCCGGTCCTGGGTAGCTCGTACCGGTGGAAGTACCGCGCCGCCTGCCGCTTCCCCTCGTGGAAGGCATCGTCACCGCCCGCGGCGGCCAGGTACTGCTCCAGCCAGATCCACGCCACCACGGTGTGCCCGAACACCTCGAGGTACACGCTGCTGTTCGCCAGCGCCGCCTCGATGTCCCCGCTCGCGTAGAGCCCGCCGGTCACCTCGGTCAGCCGCTGCCAGACCGCGCCGAGCCCGGCCGCCAGCTCGGCGGCCTCGTCGCCCGCGGCTGCGGCGGCCGCCAGCGTGGCCGTGATCCGCGCGTTCAGGGCGAGCAGGCTCGCCCCGCCCTGCTGTGTCACCTTGCGGCCGAGCAGGTCGAGCCCCTGGATTCCGTGCGTCCCCTCGTGGATGGGGTTGAGCCGATTGTCCCGGTAGTGCTGCTCGACGTCGTACTCGCGCGTGTACCCGTACCCGCCGAGCACCTGGATGGCCAGGTCGTTGGCGGTCAGGCACCACTGCGACGGCCAGCTCTTGGCGATCGGGGTGAGGATGTCGAGCAGCAGCCCGACGGAGCGCCGCTCCTCCTCGCTCTCCGCGATCCGCTGCTCGTCCACCAGCCGGGCGCAGTACAGCACCAGGGCGAGCGCGCCCTCGGCGTAGCTCTTCTGCGCCAGCAGCATGCGCCGCACGTCGGCGTGCTCGATGATCGGCCGCTGCGGGCTGCCGGGGTCGGCGCCGATCTTGGCCCGCCCCTGCGGCCTGCCCCGCGCGTACTCCAGCGACTTGAGGTACCCGGTGTAGCCGAGCGCCGTCGCCACCAGCCCGACCCCGATCCGCGCCTCGTTCATCATGTGGAACATGAGGCTCAGCCCCCGGTGCTCCGAGCCGACCAGGTACCCGACGGCGCCCGGCGCGCCGCCGGGGGTGTGCGTGCCCTCGCCGAAGTTCAGCAGCGTGTTGACGGTGCCGCGGAACCCCATCTTGTGGTTCAGCCCGGCCAGCGTGACGTCGTTGCGCTCACCGAGCGCGCCGTCCGCGCCAACCAGGAAGCGCGGCACCACGAACAGCGAGATCCCCCTGGTTCCCGCGGGGCCGCCGGGGATCCGGGCCAGCACCAGGTGCACGATGTTCTCGCCCAGCTCGTGATCGCCGCCGGAGATCCACATCTTGGTGCCGAAGAGCCGGTAGCTGCCGTCGCCCTGCGGCTCGGCCCTGGTGGTGATGTCGGCCAGCGACGACCCGGCCTGCGGCTCGGAGAGGCACATGGTGCCGAAGAAACGACCCTCCAGCATGGGCCGCACGAACCGCTCCACGTACTGCTCACCGTGCGCGACGAGCAGATTCGCATTGGCGATGGTGAGAAAGGGGTACGCCGCGGTGCCCGGGTTGGCGGCGTGGAACCACGCGAACGACGCCTGCGCCACGACCGCGGGCAGCTGGATCCCGCCCAGCTCGGCCGCCACCGTCGCGCCGGGCAGCCCCGCCTCGGCGAAGGCCCGCAGCGCCGTCGCCACCTCGGGAATCAGCTCCACCCTGCCGTCCACGAACCGCGGCTCGTTGGCATCGGCCTTCTTGTTGTGCGGCGCGAAGTGCGTCTCGGCGAGCTCGGCGCTGAGCGCCAGCACCGCGTCGAAGGTCTCCCGCGAGTGCTCGGCGAAGCGCGGGTGCTTCGTCAGCGCCTCGACGTCGAGCCACTGGTACAGCAGGAACTCCAGATCGCGAGGGTTGAGCAGCAGGGTGCGCATACGCCGTCCTTTCGAGACACGTACCGCGCAGAGTATCAAATACGCGCACCCGCCGGATCAGAACCGCAGCAGCTCCGCGATCCGCGCCGCCTGCCCGGCCGGGTCGCCGTCCTCGGGCCGCAGCACCAGGTCCGGCTGCTCCGGCGCCTCGTACGGCGCGTCGATCCCGGTGAAGCCGCGCACCTCGCCCGCGCGCGCCTTGGCGTAGAGCCCCTTGGGATCGCGAGCCTCACACACCGCGAGCGGCGTGTCGACGAAGATCTCCAGGAACGGGAGCCCGGCGTCCAGGTGCGCTCGCCGCGCCCGCTCCCGGTCCTCCCGGTACGGGCTGATCAGCGAGACCACCGCGAGGACCCCGGCCTCGGCGAAGAGCTTGGCCACCTCGGCCACCCGGCGGATGTTCTCGGTGCGGTCCGCCGGCGCGAAGCCGAGGTCGGCATTGAGGCCGTGCCGCAGATTGTCGCCGTCCAGCAGGAAGGCCGGCCGCCCGGCGGCGATCAGCCTGCGCTCCAGCTCCACCGCGACGGTGGACTTGCCGGAGGCGGAGAGCCCGGTGAGCCACACCGTGCCGCCGCGGGTGGCACGCTCGGTGCGCTCGACCGCGCTGCGGTGCCACACCACCCCGCCGGTGGTCGGCGTCGGCCCGGTGATCATGCCCGCGGCCACGGTGTTGTTGGTGGTGTCGTCGACCAGCACGAAGCTGCCGGTGCCGCGGTTGCGCCGGTACGGGTCGAAGAGCAGCGGCCGCCGGGTGCGCAGCTGCACCCGGCCGATCTCGTTGAGCGCCAGCGCGTTCGCGGTCTCGTCGCGGTGCAGGGTGTTGACGTCGAGGCGGTAGTCCAGCCGCTGCACCCGCACCGGCTCGGCGCGGGTGGTGTGCCGCAGGGTGTAGGTGGCGCCGGGGGTGAGCGCGCTCTCCTCGGCGAACCAGCAGATCATGGCGTCCAGGTCGCGCGCCGACTGCGGGCGGTTCGCCGGGCGGCAGAGCAGGTCGCCGCGGGCCACGTCCAGCTCGTCGGTGAGTTGCACCGTCACCGCCTGCGGCGGGAAGGCCTCGGCCAGTACCGCGCCGCCGGGGCCGTAGAGCGCCGCCACCGTGCTGCTGAACCCCGACGGCAGCACCGTGACCTCGTCGCCCGGCTTGAACACCCCACCGGCCACCGTGCCCGCGTAACCGCGGAAATCCGGGTCGTGCGTGCGGGTCACGTACTGCACCGGCAGCCGCGCGTCGATGAGGTTGCGGTCCGAGGCGATGTGCACCTGCTCCAGGTGGTGCAGCAGCGGCGTCCCCTCGTACCAGGGCATGCTCGCGCCGCGGTGCACGATATTGTCGCCGTGCAGGGCCGACACGGGGACGAAGGTCAGGTCGCTGACCTCCAACCGCGCGGCGAACCGGGTGAAGTCGTCCCTGATCTGCTCGAAGCGCTCCTGGCTCCAGTCCACCAGGTCCATCTTGTTCACGCAGAGCACCAGGTGCGCGACGCCGAGCAGCCCGGCGAGGAAGGCGTGCCTGCGCGTCTGCTCCACGATGCCCTTGCGCGCGTCGACCAGGATGAGCGCGACGTCGGCGGTGGAGGCGCCGGTCACCATGTTGCGGGTGTACTGGATGTGGCCCGGGGTGTCGGCGACGACGAATTTCCGCCGGGGCGTGGTGAAGTAGCGGTGCGCGACATCGATGGTGATGCCCTGCTCGCGCTCGGCGCGCAGGCCGTCGGTGAGCAGCGACAGGTCGGTCTGGCCCGCGCCGCGCTCCCTGCTGGTGCGCTCGACCGCGGCGAGCTGGTCGGCGAAGATCGCCTTGGAGTCGAAGAGCAGGCGGCCGATCAGCGTCGACTTGCCGTCGTCGACGCTGCCCGCGGTGGCCAGCCGGAGCAGGGTGGTCATCAGAAGTACCCCTCACGTTTGCGGTCTTCCATCCCCGCCTCGGAGATGCGGTCGTCGGCGCGGGTGGCGCCGCGTTCGGTGACCCGGGTGGCGGCCACCTCGAGCACCACGTCGTCGGGGGTCGCCGCGGTGGACTCCACGCAGCCGGTGCAGGTGGCGTCGCCGACGGTGCGGAAGCGGACGGTGGCCTCGTAGGGCTGCTCGCCGTCGAGCAGTCGCAGGAACCTGGTCCGCGCCAGCAGCATTCCGTCGCGCTGCACCACCTGCCTGCGGTGCGCGTAGTAGAGCGGCGGCAGCGCGATCCGCTCGGCGGCGATGTAGCTCCAGATATCCAGCTCGGTCCAGTTGGAGAGCGGGAAGACCCGGATGTGCTCGCCGCGCCGGTGCCTGCCGTTGTACAGGTTCCAGAGTTCGGGGCGCTGGTTGCGCGGGTCCCACTGGCCGTACTCGTCGCGGAAGCTGAAGACCCGCTCCTTGGCGCGCGCCTTCTCCTCGTCGCGCCGGGCGCCGCCGAAGACGGCGTCGAAGCCGCCCTCCCGGATGGCGCGCAGCAGGGTGTGCGTCTGCAGCCGGTTGCGGCTGGCGCGCGGGCCGGTCTCCTCGGTGACCCGGCCCGCGTCGATGTCGTCCTGCACGCTGCCGACCAGCAGCCGCAGCCCGAGCCTGCGCACGGTCTGGTCGCGGTAGGCGAGCACCTCGTCGAAGTTGTGGCCGGTGTCGACGTGCAGCACCGGGAAGGGCAGCGGCGCAGGCCAGAACGCCTTGGCGGCCAGGTGCAGCATGACCACCGAGTCCTTGCCGCCGGAGAAGAGCAGCACCGGGCGTTCGAAGGTGGCGGCCACCTCGCGGAAGATGTGCACCGATTCGGCCTCCAGCGCGTCGAGGTGCGACAGCTCCCAGCCGGTAGCGGACTTCTGGTTCGGGCTCACGAGAAAAAACTAGAACACGTTTCTATCGAACCGTCAACGCTTCAGCGCCGTGGCGCGTGCCCGCCCGCAGCCGCGGTGACGGCAGCCGCGGCGGCGGCGAGCGCGGTGCCGCGGCGTTCGATCTCGGCCCCGGTGATCGCGCGGCCGACGTCCATCGTGAGCACCATGCTCTGCCTGCCGCGCTCGTCGTAGGTGGGCGCGGCGAGCAGGCTCACCGGGTGCTCCTTGCGCGGCCGCAGATCGCTGCCCAGGTACACCCGTTCACCCAGGCTGGTCACCAGCTCGGCGACGAGTTCGCGCAGCTCGCCGGGCATGTCCTTGCCCGCCGCGCCGGCCAGCAGCGAGTACAGCCGCCTGCCTGCGGCGGAGACGCTCTCGATCAGGTACCCGCGCTCGCGGCACTCGGCCACCACCGTGCGCAGCCGGTGCTCGTCCTGCTCCAGCGGCACCGTGGCCGGGGTGCGCAGCCAGGCGTCGAAGGCGGCGTCGGTATCCCAGAGCACGTACATGAGCCCGACCGGCGGCGCGAAGGGGTAGGTGGCGCCCACCTGCACCCGGCCGGGGCCGGTGGCGTCCAGCACTACGATCTTCTCCCCGGCCACGGCCGATGCCGTGCAGGTGGTGCGGTATCGCTCGCTCAGCGGCTCCAGTTCGGCGCGGGCCAGCGCGGCGACCGCGAAGTTCTCCTTGGCCGCCCGCCCGGCCCCGATCAGCGCGGGGCCGAGGCCGTAGCCGCGGGTGCGCGGATCCCGGATCAGGTACCCGGCGGCGGTGAGCTCGGTGAGAATGCCGAGGCAGGTGGGCTTGGCCAGCCCGAGCTCGCGCGCGATCTCGGAGAGGCCGTACCGCGAGCCGCGGTTGGCCACCAGGAAATCCAGCACCCGCAGCACCCGCACGGTGGGCGCGGAGCGCCGGGCGACGGCGCCGTCTCCGATCGCGACCTCGGACACTGTTGACCACTCCTAGAACAAGTTCTAATCTGCGAACAGACGAAATGTACCACGCCGGTACATATATGGAACACGACCGGGAGGCTACGTGCTCAGCAAGCCGTTCGCGGAGGCGATCGCCGAGGCCGAGGAGATCATCACCTCGGCCGCGCAGGTGAAGTCCGAACAGGATCTCGTCGAGGGGTACGACTACCTGGGCGGCAGCATTCGCGCCGCGCTCCAGCTCGCCTGGGCCTACGACCGCGACTTCCCGTTCTTCGCCAGGTCCACCGGCCCCTACACCAAGATGGGGCTGGACAACCCGGACACCCTGTACTTCCACGCCTTCCTCCGCCCGGACGCGGAGTACCTGGTCACCGGCGTCCGCGGCAGCACCCGCGACCTGAGCTTCCAGGTGCTCAACGGCAACTACACCCCCGCCGAGGTGCCGGACAGCCTGACCGCCTTCGACGACCGCGAGCTCGATATCGCCCCGGACGGCAGGTACGAGCTCCGCTTCGGCCCCGGCCCGGCCCGCCCCGGCTACGTGCAGCTGGCCGCGGACTCGTCCATGCTCGCGGTGCGCGAGGTCTACGGCGACTGGTCCGAGCGGCCAGGCACCATCCGGATCGAGCGGGTGGACACCGTCGGGGACGCGCCGCCCGCGCCCACCCGCGACCTGCTGGCCAAGCGGTACCGGGTCGCGGCGAGAAACCTGACCTCCCGGCTGCGCACCTTCCTCGCCTTCCCGGAGTGGTTCTACCTGAACCTGCCGGTCAACACCATGACCGAGCCGCGCCGCACCCCCGGCGGGCTCGCCACCCAGTTCTCCTCGGTCGGCCACTACGACCTCGCCGACGACCAGGTGCTCATCCTGACCGTGCCCAAGTCCGACGCCCCCTACCAGGGCTTCCAGCTCGGCACCATCTGGTATTTCTCGCTGGATTACATCAACCACCAGACCAGCCTGAACGCCGACCAGTCCCGGGTGGACCCGGACGGCAAGATCCGGCTGGTCGTCAGCGAGCGCGACCCCGGGCTGGCCAACTGGGTCGAGCGCACCGGCCACGACCGTGGCTACCTGCAGTTCCGCTGGCAGCGGCTGGCCCGCGACCTGAAACCGGAGGACGGGCCGGAGGTGCGGCTCGTCTCCTTCGACGAACTCCCGGAGCAACTGCCCTACTACGACGAGGCCAGGGTGACCCCGGAGCAGTGGCGGGAGCGGATCGCCCACCGCCAGCGCACGCACGCGGATCGGATGCTGGGATGAGCGGCCCGAAAGCCACTGTCGCGGGGCAGGATTCGACGCCGGGTGCGGAGCCGAACGACCACGACGCGGCCGCGGATGCCGCGCTCGGCGGTGCGGGGCTGCTGGCGGGCAAGGTCGTCGTGGTCTCCGGAATCGGCCCCGGGCTCGGCCGCTCGATCGCCGTCCGGGCCGCGCGGGCGGGCGCCGACGTCGTGCTCGCCTCGCGGACCGAGAAGCGGCTGGCCAAGGTTGCCGCCGAAGTGCGCGAGATCGGCCGGAAGGCCCTGGTCGTCCCCACCGACATCACCGACGAGGCCGCCGCCGGGAACCTGGTGCGCGCGACCGTGGACGAGCTCGGCCGGGTGGACGCGCTGGTGAACAATGCCTTCGCCATCCCGCCGATCACCGACCTCGCCACCGTCGAGCTGGACGGCGTGCGCGCCGGGTTCGAGACCAATGTGCTGGCCGCGCTGCGGCTCACCCGGCTCTTCGTCCCCGCGCTCGCCGCGGCGAAGGGCTCGGTCGTGATGATCAACTCGGCGGTGCTGCGGCACTCCAGGCGCACCTTCGGCCCGTACAAGATGGCCAAGGCGAGCCTGCTGGCGCTGGCGCAGAGCCTGGCCACCGAGCTCGGCCCGCAGGGCATCCGGGTGAACTCGGTGGCGCCCGGCTACATCTACGCGGGCAGCCTGAAGTGGTACTTCGACTACCAGGCCGAGGAGCGCGGGATCACCCACGAGGAGGTCTACGCGGAGACCGCCGAGACCACCGACCTGCGCAAACTGCCGGAGCCGGACGAGATCGCCGACGCGGTGCTCTTCTTCGCCTCCCCGCTCTCCCGCATCGTCACCGGCGCCTGCCTCGACGTCAACGCCGGCGAATTCCACCACTAGGAGCCCTGTCATGACCACGATGGGCCGTGCCGAGATCGGCACGATCGACGACCTGCACGCCTCGGCGACGAAGGTGATCGGGCCGGCGGATTTCGGCGCCGACGACTACCGGGCCGGGCTCGGGGTGCTGCTGGAGTCCTATGCCGCGGACGCCGAACTCACGCCGTGGGGGAACAAGATCAACCGGGCCCTGCTGCGCGGCGCGCTGATCGCCAGGGCGCTGAGCGAGAGCGCCTGGCAGCGGTACCCGGAGTACGCGCGGGTGCCGATCGAGCGCCCGATCTTCGTCACCGGGCTGCCGCGCTCCGGCACCACCGCGGTGCACCGGCTGCTCACCGCCGACCCCATGCACCAGGGGCTGGAGATGTGGCTCACCGAGATGCCGCAACCGCGCCCGCCGCGCGCCACCTGGGCGGAGAACCCGGTATACCGGGGCATCTCGGCCGGGTACGAGAAACATCACGTGGAGCACCCGGAATTCATGGGCGTGCACCACATCTCGGCCGACCAGGTGGAGGAGTGCTGGCAGCTGCTCCGGCAGTCGGCCATGTCCATCTCCTACGAGTGCCTGGCCTACCTGCCCACCTACTCCGAGTGGCTGCGCGAGCAGGACTGGACCCCGGCGTATCGGCGGCACCGGAAGAACCTGCAGCTCATCGGGTTACCGGATGCCGGGCAGCGCTGGGTGCTGAAGAACCCGAGCCACCTCTTCGCGCTCGACGCGCTCTTCGCGGTCTACCCGGACGCGCTGGTGGTGCAGCTGCACCGCGAGCCGAGCACCATCATCGCCTCGGTGTGCAGCCTGAACGAGAAGGCGAGCGCGGGGTGGTCGGAGAAGTTCCGCGGCGACGTGGTCGGCAGCACCCAGCTCGAGCTGTGGGCGCGCGGCGCGGAGAGCTTCCTGGCGGATCGGGCGAAGTACGACCCGGCGCAGTTCATCGACGTCTACTACGACGACTTCGTGGCCGACCCGATCGCCGCGGTGCGCGGCATCTACCGGCACTTCGGCATCGACCTGAGCCCCGCCGCCGAGCAGCGGATGATCGCGCTGCACGGCCGCAGCACCTCCGGCGCGGCCCGGCCGCAGCACCGGTACGCGCTGGACGACTACGGCCTCACCGCCGGGCAGGTGGACGAGCGCTTCGCGGCCTACCGCGCCGCGCACTTCGGCTGATCACTGCTGACCCGGCCGGAGCACGATGAAGAGCCCGTGCGCCTCGGCGCAGAGCCGCTCGCCGTCGTGCAGGGTGGCGCGCACGAAGACCTTGCGGCCCTCCTGCCGCTCGGTCCAGGCGTGCAGCGCGAGCGGCCGGTCGAGCGGGGTGATGGCGCGGTAGTCGACGGTGAGCGAGGCGGTGCGGGTGATCGAGGCGGAGGAGAGCGCGGCGGCCATGCCGAGCAGGTCGTCGAAGCCGAGCGCGATGTGGCCGCCGTGCGCGGCCGAGTTGCCGCCGAGGTGGAAGGGGCGGAAGACGATGCGGGCGTGTACGCCGGTGGCGTCGGCGGACTCCACCTCGTACGGGGGCAGCGTGACGTTGCCGCGGGCGGGCAGGTCGGTGCGGGTCCAGTTCGGCAGCGACCACTCGTCCACCGCGGCGCCTGCCAGCTCGTCGTTCAGCTTGGTGAGCTGGGTGATGATGTGCTGGGAGAGCTCGTCGCCGGGGTCGGCCATGCGGGCCCGGTCCATCAGGATCCGGACCTGCTCGATGAAGTCGCCGTAGAGCTCGCCGCCGCGCTTCCGCGCATCCGGCGCCGCATTCGCCTCGATCAGCTCGACTATCGGCCGGAAGCCGCCTTCGTGGTGGTCGGCGCTGGGCAGCGCCGGGTCGAGCCGCTGTTCGTTCATCCCCTCACGGTAACCGTAACCGGATGGTCGCTTCGCACGTGGGAGCCACAGAGGTGAGCAGCTGCACACCCGACCCCTCGAGGGCGGGGAGCGCCGCGCTATCGGGCCTCGTACCGCCCGGCCTGCTCGCCGGCGAGCCGCCCGGGCGGGAGCCTGCGCCCGCAGAGCACGAGAAGCAGGTCCTGGGCGGCGCCGGTGACCACGGACCGCGGATCGTCGCCCGCGAGACCCCACTCCAGGTCCTCGGCGCGCAGCTCGACGCCGGTGAGGTCGGTGCCGAAGTACCGCACCTGCTCGGGCTTGGTATCGGCCAGCACGACCGCGACCCGGTCGACCGGGACCCGGCGCGGCAGGTCGAGCGCGACCGTGATGTCCATCCCGTGGATCACCTCGTGCGCCAGCGTGGCCTCGTACCCGCTGCCTGGCGGCTTCCAGGGGTGGCCGGCATGGTCGCGCAGGCTCGCCACCAGCTCCTCGGGGGTGAGCGCCGCGGCATCGGCGCGGGCCCGGCGGTCGGCCATGCGGTTGAAGTTGCCGCGCGCCCGCACCATCTCCAGCGCGAAGCGGGGGAGCGACAGGCGATAGGCCATGGTCATGTGCGCGAGCACCTCGCGCGGCCGCCACCCGGCGCAGAGCGTCGGCGCCTCCCACGCCGCCGCGTCCAGCCCGGCGAAGACCTCGGCGAGCTCGGTGCGCTCTGCCGCGATGCTGGCGCGCACCTCGGTTTCGGACATACCTCTCCCTTCGGAATTGCCTTCCCGAATGGAGACGGCGTGCGGCCCCGGAAGTCATCGGTATCTGCGACACTCGGGCTCGTGTCCGCCGAGAACCGCACGCCGCTGCTCGAGCTCCGCCGCGGCGCCTGCCACATCCTGGCCCGGCGGCTGCCGGACGGGGTGTACGAACTCGAGCACGGCGACGGCGGCGACCGGTTCCAGCTCTACACCTCCGACGCCGTGCTGGTCCGCGACGTGCTGGTGTCCTGGCTGGACGAGGCGGCGTGGTGGCATCGCAGCGTGGCCTGGGCGCGGGTCGACCCGGCCGTCGCGGAGATGCACGCGCTGCGCGACGAACTCACCGGCCTGCTCGACGGCGCTTGCGGCTTCGACGCCGCGCTCGGCGTCATGGACGACGCGCTGGCCCGCTTCGACGCCGGGCTCGCCGCGCTGGAGGCCGACGAGCCCTGATCAGCACGGGCGGAGGTGGGTGAGGACGGCGCGCTCGAGCACCCCGCCCAGCCACGGCGCGTACCGCTCCGGATGCTCGGCCAGGTCGCGGCTCAGCAGCGCCGGCTCCACCCAGGCGTAGTCGGCGACCTCGTCGGGGTCGGGCCGGAGTTCGCCGCCGAGGTGCAGCCCGGTCACGACGTGGTCGAACTCGTACTCCACCCGGCCGGTCCCCGGGTCCGCGGCCCGATACGTGAAGGTGCCCGCCTCGCGCAGCTCGGCGCCGAGCCCGAGCTCCTCGCCGAGCCGGATCCCGGCGGCCTCGGTGACCGGCTGCCCCGGCGCCGGGTGGCCGCAGCAGCTGTTGGCCCAGCGCAGCGGGAAGCGGGTCTTCACCGCCGCCCGCTGCTGCAGCAGCACCCGCCCCGCCCCGTCGACGAGCAGCACCGAGAAGGCGCGGTGCAGCAGGCCGGGGGAGCGGTGCGCCCGCGCCACCGAGCAGCTGCCGACGGCGATCCCCGTGCCGTCCACCAGCTCCACCGGCAGCTGCTCCCGGCTCACCACGTGCGGTCCGCCGCCAGCGCGGCCAGCCGGTCCAGCTCGGCGCCCGCCGCCGGATCGCGGGCCAGCTCGGCGATCATCGACCTGGCGCCCGCGCAGAGCTCGGCGGCCTGCTCCCGGCTCCAGGCCCTGCCGCCCGCCGCCTCGACGAGGTCGGCCGCGGTGAGCAGCTCGGCGTCGTCCAGTGGCTGCTCCCGGTGGTAGAGCGCGGCGAGCGCGGCGCCCTCCGCGGTGCCCGAGTTCAGCGCGAACACGACCGGCAGCGACTTCTTCCTGCGGCGCAGGTCGGAGTAGACCGGCTTGCCGGTGCTGTGCACGTCGCCCCAGATGCCGAGCAGGTCGTCGACGTGCTGGAAGGCGCGGCCGACCAGCCTGCCGATCTCGCGCAGCCGGAGCAGCTCGCCCGGCCCAGCGGCGCCGAAGAGCCCGCCGAGCTCGGCGGCGCAGCCGAAGAGCGCGCCGGTCTTCCGGTCGGTCATCGCCAGGCACTCGGTGACGGTCACGTCGCGGCGCCCCTCGAAGCTCAGGTCCGCGCACTGGCCCTCGACCAGCTCCAGCACCGCGCGGTCCAGCAGCTCGGCGGCGGCCGCCGCCTTCCCGTCCGCGGTGGCGGTGAGCAGGGCGAAGGCCTGCGAGGCCAGCGCGTCGCCCGCGAGGATGGCGGGGCCGACGCCGAAGACCGCCCACGCCGTCGGCCGGTGCCTGCGGGTGGTGTCGCGGTCCATGACGTCGTCGTGCAGCAGCGAGAAGTTGTGCACCAGCTCCACCGCGGCCGCGGCGTTCCCGGCGTCGGCGACATCGCCGCCGGTGAGGGTGGTGGCCGCCAGCACGAAGGCGGGGCGCAGCGCCTTGCCGCCCGCGTGCTGCTCGGGGCGGCCGTCCCGATCCCACCAGCCGAAGTGGTAGCCGGCGATGTGCCGGATGGTGGGCGGCATGGTGTGCACGGCGCTGCGCAGGGTCGCGGCGCAGGCCGCGCGGCCTTGGGCGAAGGTGTCGGTGTGGTGATCCTTGGCGATTTCCCGGGTCATGAGCGGTGTCCTGATCGGTTCGCAGGGACGGGAGGGTCTACAGACTCAGTTGCACGCCGGTGAGCGCGCCGAGCGCATCCGGCACCAGCACCGCCGCGGCGTGGTTCGCGCTCACCAGGTAGGTGGCGACCGCGTGGTCGTCGATCCCGGTGAAGCGCACCGAGATTCCGGGGCGGTACTCGTCCGGCACCCCGGTCTGCCGCAACCCGATCACGCCGTCGTCGCGTTCGCCGATCCGCATGGCGAGGACGGTGCTCGTCCCGGCGCGCGAGATCGGGATCTTGTCCGATGGCAGCAGCGGGATATCCCGCCACGCCTGCACCCGCACCCCCTCGACCAGCGCGGGCTCGGGGTAGAGGCCGCGCGCGGTGCACTCCCGGCCGAACTGGGCGATCACCCGCGGGTGCGCGAGGAAGAACGCGGTCTTGCGGCGGCGGGCGAGCAGCCGGTCCAGGTCCTCCGGGGTCGGCGGGCCGGTCGCGGGCACCAGCCGCTGCGTGGCGTCGACGCTGTGCAGCAGGCCGTACTCGGGATGGCCGAGCAGGTCGCGCTCCTGCCGCTCACGCAGCGCCTCGACGGCCAGCCGCAGCTGCTGCTCCAGCTGGTTCATCGGCTTGTTGTAGAGGTCGGTGACGCGGGTGTGCACCCGGAGCCGCAGCTGCGCGACGCCGAGCTGGTACTCCCGAGGCCGCGGCTCGTAGTCGACGTAGGTGCCGGGGACGGCGGGCTCGCCGTCGTGGCCCGCGGCCAGCTCGATCGCCGCCTGGCCGTGCTTGTCGACCCCGGTCACCTCCCGGAAGGAATCGAGATGCGCGGCGAGACCGGGGATCTCGGCTCGAAGCGGGTCGAAGCGCCCGCGCGGCAGGGTGAGCACCGTGCAGGCGGTCTCGGCGGTGGCGGTGAACTCCCAGATCGGCCGGGAGCCGGTGAGCAGCTCGGCGCCGAGGTGCGCGCCCGCGTCGGCCACCTCCAGCCGGACCTGCTCGCCGTACGCGTTCGGCGCGCCGACGGTGACCCGGCCGTGCGCGATCACGTGGATGCCGTCGACCTCGTTGCCGAACTCGCACAGCGTCTCCCCGGCCCGGTACTCGCGCTGCCGGAACGCGGCGGCGATGGTGCGCAGCGCGTCCTCGTCGAGCCCGCGCAGCGCCCGCAGCTCCTGAAGCTCGCCCGGCACCAGCCGGTACTCGCCGCCGGCTGAGGTGCTGGTGATGCGGCCGTCGCCGACGGTGTAGGTGAGCCGCCGGTTCACCCGGTAGGTGCCGCCGTCCACCTCCACCCAGGGCAGCATGCGGAGCAGCCAGCGCGGGGTGATGCCCTGCATCTGCGGGACCGATTTGGTGGTGGTGGCGAGGGTCCGCGCCGCCGCGGGGTGGAGTGCGGTGCGCACCTCGGCGGAGTCGAAGGTGGTCACGAAGCGGTCCTTCCGTCGAGTGCGGGAGCAGTCGTGCGATGACCGTGTGCGCGCGAGCCGATCCGGGCCGCCGACGTGCCGAGCCCGCGCGGCGCGCCGAGCCGCGGCGCCTCGGCCGCGGGGTGCCCGACCGGGTAGCGCAGATTCTCCGGCCGGTACCGGCTGGTGCCGCGGTGCCAGTGCAGGATGCCCGCGATCCAGTCGCGCAGCTCGCCGATGTAGCCGGTGACCCCGGCACGGGCCGCGGCATCCAGCCCGTGCAGCTCGAAGAGCACCGGCAGCTCCTCGGCGACCAGCCGCTGGAACTGCCGCATCCTGGCCCGCATGAGATCGTCGACCACGGCGGCGGCCTCGGCCCGCCCGCAGCCGAAGAACACCTCGACCACCAGCACGGCATTGTGCAGCTCGCCCTCGTACTCGATCTCCTTCTGATAGGAGAACAGGTCGTTGATCAGGCAGCCGAAGTCCTGGGCGGCGTGCTCGATGCCGCGCATGGTGCTCGACTCGAACACCGCGTCCGGCACGGTGCCGCCGCGGGCGAGCTTGGAGAGCGCGATGGTGAGATCCGAGCCGAAGGTGCGGCGCCGCATCTCCAGGTAGTCCACCGGATCCGGCACCCGGTGCTGGATGTGGTTGGCGAGCTCCCACAGCCAGCTCTCGACCATGGAGTTCACCGCGGCCGCGAAGGTGCGCCGCGCCGCGGGCGCCATCGGCCCCGCGGTCCGCGGCCAGAGGTCGGCGAGCCCGCGCTCGAGGGCATTGCCCGGCTCGGGGCCCGCCCCCGGCTCGACCGGCATGAACTCCGCCAGCCGGGCGGCGCACGCCTTCGCCGCGGCCATCGACCCGATCGAGCCGGCGGCCGGGAAGACCACCGGGAAGTAGTCGTCGCCCCAGGTGCCCCAGGTCAGCCACTCCGCCGAGAGGGTGAGCTCCGCCGCGGTGGCGTCCGGGTCGAGCCCGGCCGAGCACAGCGCGAAATCGAAGCCGACGGTATCGGCCCTGGTCCAGAGCCGCCGCCCGCCCAGCTCCGGCAGCGGATCGTGGAACCCGGCCCGCTCGGCCCACTCCACGCTCTCGGCCCGCGCGGTGCCGAGGTGCGGGCTCAGCCCGAGATCGAACGGGACGTCGAACTCGGGCAGCGGCAGCGGTCCGGTGCGGGCGAACGGCACCCGGGTGTGGCTGCGCGCACCGCCCGGCCCGGCCAGCCCGCGCCAGAACCCGGGGCGGGCGAGCGTGGTGCCGATTCCGCTCGGCCCCAGCGGCATCGCGTGCGCGCCCGCCGCGGCGTTCATGTAGCGGTTGGAGCGCAGGTGCCACTCGTGCCCGCCGGACTGCCAGTCCTGCAACCCCTGCGCGTAGGAGAGCGCCGCCGCGCGCTGCCCGGCATCCAGCCCGCGCTCCTCGAAGAGCGCGGGCAGCTCGGTCAGCACCGTGTTCTCGAACTGGTGCATGCGCGAGGTGAGCTGGTCGTTGACGATATTCGCGGCCTGCTGCGGCGAGCAGCCGAAGAACCGCTCGACCACGAGCACGCCGTTGTTCACCTCGCCCTCCTGCTCGGTCTCGCGCTGGTAGGAGAAGATGTCGTTGCGCAGGTGCACCGCGTCGGAGAAGGTGTCCTTCAGCACCCGCATGGCTCGCGTCCCGACCAGCGGCTCCGGGATCTCGGTGCCGCGCGCGTACTCCACCAGATCCGCCGACCACGGCGCGCCGCCGACCTTGCGCCGCATCTCGATGTAGTCGATCGGGTTCGGCACCCGCGCGGTGTTGATATTGCGCAGCTCCCAGACGCAGTCGAGCAGCAGGTTCCGCGTGCTCTGCGCGAACCGCTCGCGCCACCCCGCCGACATGGCGGGCACCGTGCGCGCCCACAGGTCGCCGAGGCCGCGCTCGTCCGGGTTCGTCGGCTCCGGCGCGGCGGCGCCGTCGGCGGGCATGAAGGTGGCCAGCCGATCGAGGTAGTCGCGCGCGCCGCTCAGGTCGCCGGTGCGCTTGAACCGCTCCAGGAAGTGGTCGTCGAAGTAGAAGACCCAGGTGTACCAGTCGGTCACGGTGTTCAGGGTCGGCGCGTCCGCCTCCGGGTGGGTGTACGCGCACAGCCCGGCATAGTCCATGCCGTCGAAGGCTTGCTCGTCCCACACCACCGCGCCGCCGACGGTGTCGCCGAGCATCCCCATCGCGTACGCCCAGCGCTTGGTGTGCGTGCGCGCGGTCTCCACGTGCGGGTTCAGCCGCGCCGGGTGCGCGGTGTAGAACTCCGGCAGTTCGAAGGGCTGCACGAGCTCAGCTCTCGGCGCCGAGCTGCACGTCGTCGAGCACGCCGAGCGCGTCCGGCACCAGGATCGCCGCCGAGTAGTAGGTGCTGACCAGGTAGGAGATGACGGCCCGGTCGTCCACGCCCATGAAGCGCACGTTCAGCCCCGGTTCGTACTCGTCCGGAATCCCGGTCTGCCGCAGCCCGATCACGCCCTGCGCGGCCTCGCCGGTGCGCAGCAGCAGGATCGAGGTGGTGCGGGTCGCGGAGACGCCGAGCTTGTTGCAGGGCAGCAGCGGGACTCCACGCCAGGACGGCACCCGATGGCCGTTCAGCTCGGTGGTCGACGGGTAGATGCCGCGCTTGCTGCACTCGGCGCCGAAGGCGGCGATGGCCTTGGGGTGCGCGAGCAGGAAACTCGGCTCCTTCCACACCGTGGCGAGCAGCTCGTCCAGGTCGTCCGGCGTGGGCGGGCCCGAGCGGGTGCTGATCCGCTGCTCCGGCGCGGCATTGTGCAGCAGCCCGAAGTCGCGGTTGTTGACCGTCTCGTCCTCCTGCCGCTCGCGCAGCGCCTCGATGGTCAGCCGCAGCTGCTGCTCGATCTGGTCCATCGGCTTGTTGTAGAGGTCGGCGACCCGGCTGTGCACCCGCAGCACCGTCTGCGCGACGCTCAATTCGTATTCGCGCGGGGACAATTCGTAGTCGACGAAGGTGCCGGGCAGCTGCGGCTCGCCCTGGTGCGCGGAGAGCAGGTCGATCGAGGCCTCGCCGTACGGATTGGCCGCGCCGTTGCGGTTGGTCTCGGCCAGCCGGGCGGTCCTCGCGTGCTCGCGCAGCGGCGCGATGCGGTCGCCCGCCTCGGCCAGCGCCCGCTCGGTGAGGACGAGGACGGTACACGGCGTGACGGCCCTGACGGTGAACTCCGCGGGGGTGCCGTCGCCGGCGAGCAGCTGCTCGCCGAAGAAGCGGCCGGTGGAGAGCACCTCGAGGCTGGTGTCCTCGCCGTACCGGCCGGTGCCGCGCTTGTCGGCCTTGCCGTGCGCGAGCACCACCAGCTCGGTCGCCGGGTTCCCGGCCTCGGCGATGACTTCGCCGCGCTCGTACCGCCGTTCGACGAAGCGGTCCGCGAGCGCCCGCAGCGCGTCGTCGTCGGCGAAATCGCGCAGGTAGCGCAGCTCGCGCAGGTCGCGGGCGAGCACCTTGGTCTCGCCCGCGGTGGTGACGCAGGTGATCAGCCCGTCGCCGAGGGTGTAGGTGAGCCGGCGGTTGACGCGGTACACGCCGCCGTCGGCCTGCACCCAGGGCAGCAAACGCAGCAGCCACCGCGAGGTGATGCCCTGCATTTGCGGAGTGGACTTGGTGGTGGTCGCGAGATTTCGCGCGGCATCGGTGCTGAGGCTCGACTGCGGAGCCTCGTCGAGCGCGGACACAGGTTCAGCCAGTTCGGTCATGGGCTTCTCTCGTTTCGCGGTATGCGTGCGTACAACAGATGACGTCCGAGCGCGAACACGGAGGGCTGGAGCAGCAATCCCCCGGTTAAAGAATGGTGCGCTCACGATGGTAGCTGAGATCGGCCCGCGCCCGCCAGTGCCGAAAATTGTTGAAGGGGAACAACTTTGCGCCGATTTACCGACCGTTGATCTTGTGCGCGGCGATCTCCGGCCCGGCCGGTCCGGTGCGAGCGCCGAAAGCCGGACGGGCGTCGGGTAATTGCCGGGGACACGGGCATCGGGACGGTATGAATCGCTGTGTCGCAGGGATTTCCGCCGTTTGACGAATCCGCCCTAGCCGCCGAGCGCGGTGCTGATGCGCTGCGCGGCAGCGATTGTCGCGGCCACGTACGCGTCGCGCTCGGCCCGCGGGACGGCGGGGCGCAGCGGCCCGAGCTGCACCTCGTGTGTGGCGATCGAGCCGGTGAAGACCGGGGCGGCCAGGTAGCTCACCGGCAGCGGGTCGGCGGAGTCCAGGTCGGCGGCGGTGTAGGGGCGGGCGGTGAGCTCGCTCAGCCCGCGCAGGGTGCGGGTGCGCAGCCGCGGCTCCAGCATCTCCGGCCCGAGCGCGGTGAGCAGGTCGGCGAGCAGCTCGACGGTGTTCGCGTCCTCGGGGCGCGGCCCGAACACCGCGACCCCGCGGGCCCGCACCAGCTCCGGCAGCGCGGCCGCGCGCTCGGCGTCCGCCGCCGTCGCCAGCCAGCGCCGCAGCTCGGCCCGCGGCCGCCACGGCAGCACCGCCGCGCCCACCGGGAAGCGGATCGGAATGCGGTGCCCGAGCGGCACGCCCGCGATGTCCCGGTCCGGGCCGTGCCGCACCGCGAGCACGGTGAGGCCGTCGCTGTCCACCCGGGCGAGCGTCGCGCCCGCGCCGGTGCGCGCCACCAGCGCGGCCAGCGCCTCGGCGACTCCGTTCGCCGGGGCGGCGCCGAAGAGCGCGGCGGGGGCGGGGCCGAGCCGATAGCGCCGCTCGCCATCGCGCTGCGCCCAGCCCGCCGCGGCCAGCTCGGCCAGGATCGCGGTCACCGTGGCGCGGGCCAGCCCGAGCCGGTCCGCCACCGCGGCCACCGACAGCGGCTCGGTGGCATCCGCCAGCAGCGTGAGCACCTCGAGCGCCCGCCGGGTCGGCGGCGATGGCGAGCGTTCCACGGCGACCTCCGGAGCGGATTCCGCGCGAGCCCTTGTGATCCGCGCGCACTGGTTCGTACCATGACGAATATTAGTCGTTTTTGTGTCGAATAGTCGACGAGAGGCAGGGATATGATCCTCGACAGGTTCCGGCTCGACGGCAGGGTCGCCGTCGTCACCGGTGCGGGCCGCGGGCTGGGCGCCGCCATCGCGCTCGCCTTCGCCGAGGCGGGCGCGGACGTGCTGATCTCGGCGCGCACCGAGGACCAGCTGCACGAGGTGGCCGAGCGGGTCACGGCGCGCGGCAGGCAGGCCCACGTGGTCCCGGCCGACCTGCGCGACCTGGAGGCGGTCGCCGGGCTCGCGGACGCCGCCGTCGCCCGCTTCGACCGGCTCGACATCGTGGTCAACAATGTCGGCGGCGCCCCGCCCGCGCCGCTGCTCGACCTGACGCCGAAGGCGCTCACCGCGGCCTTCGAGTTCAATGTCGGCACCGCGCACGCGCTCACCAGGGCCGCGGTGCCGCACCTGCTGGAGCACGCCGACGGCGGCTCCATCATCAACATCACCTCGGCCATGGGCAGGCTGGCCGGCCGCGCCTTCGCCGCCTACGGCACCGCCAAGGCCGCGCTCGCGCACTACACCCGGCTGGCCGCGCTCGACCTGAACCCGCGGATCCGGGTGAACGCCATCGCCCCCGGCGCCATCCACACCTCGGCGCTGGAGATCGTGGCGAACGACCCCGGCATGCGCGGCGAGATCGAGAAGCACACCCCGCTGCGCCGGCTCGGCGCCCCGGAGGACATCGCCGCCGCCGCCGTCTACCTGGCCTCGCCCGCGGGCGCCTACCTCACCGGCAAGGTGCTGGAGGTCGACGGCGGCCTGATCGTTCCCAACCTCGAACTCCCGATCCCGGATCTGTGACATGACACTTCGCGTAGCGCTCTTCGGCACCGGCAACGTGGGGCGGCACGCCCTGGCCGGAATCATCGCCCACCCCGGGCTGGACCTCGCCGGCGTGCGGGTCAGCTCCGACGCCAAGGCCGGGGTGGACGCCGCCACCCTCGCCGGGCTGCCCGACCTGTCCGGCGTCGCCGCCACCACCGACACCGCCGCGCTGCTCGCGGCGCGGCCGGACTGCGTCGTCTACTGCGCCATGACCGACAACCGCCTGTTCGAGGCGGTGCAGGAGCTGGCGGCGATCCTGCGCGCCGGGATCGACGTGGTGGCCTGCGCCCCGGTCTTCTTCCAGTACCCGTACGGCGTGCTCCCGGACGACCTGCTGCGCCCCATCGAGGAGGCCGCGGCGGCGGGCGGCGCCACACTCTGGGTCAACGGCATCGACCCCGGCTTCGCCAACGACCTGCTGCCGCTCGCGCTCACCGGCACCTGCCTCGCGGTCGAGCAGGTGCGCTGCCTGGAGATCGTGGACTATGCCAGCTACGACAACCGCGCGGTCATGGTGGACATCATGGGGTTCGGCAGACCGCTGGACGAGACCCCGATGCTGCTGCAACCCGGCGTGCTCTCGCTCGCCTGGGGCAGCGTGGTGCGGCAGCTCGCCGCCGGAATCGGGATCGAACTGGACGCCGTCACCGAGAGCTACGAGCGCGCGCCCGCCCCGGAGGCGTTCGACATCGCCACCGGGCACATCGCGGCGGGCAGCGCGGCGGCGCTGCGCTTCGAGGTGCGCGGCATGGTGGGGGAGCGGGTGGTGACGGTGCTCGAGCACGTCACCCGGCTGCGCCCCGACCTGTGCCCTGAGTGGCCGCAGCCCACCCACCCGGAGGGCTGCTACCAGGTGCGGATCACCGGCGAGCCGTCGTACGCGCTCGATCTCGTCGCCTCCAGCCGCCACGGCGACCACAACTACGCCACCCTGGTCGGCACCGCGATGCGGATCGTGAACGCGGTGCCCGCGGTGGTCGCCGCCGACCCCGGCATCCTGACCGCGCTCGACATCCCGCTCATCACCGCGCCCGCCGCGCGCTGACCGGACCGCCCCGGTGCGCGGCGCGGGGGCGGGTTCGCCGTTAACCGGAGCGGCGCTCGGTGTTCACCCGGGGCGCGGTGTCGCGCGGCACCCGCCGGGTAACCGGACGAACGGCACGGGGGAACCGTGCCGTGCCGAACCCGCACACCGAGGAGTTCTCCGATGAGCGACGAGCACATCGCCCCGCCCCCGCAGCACGACCCCACCCTCGATCCCGACGTCGCCCTGCACGCCGCCGCGCGGCGCCTGGAGCAGGAGTACGGCGACGTCGCCGACGAGACCACCATCGAGCGGGCCCTGCACGACTCGCACCAGGAGGTCGCCGAGGGCGCCTCCGTCGAGACCTTCCTGCCGCTGCTCGCCGAGCGCAATATTCGCGAGCAGCTGCAGGACGCGGCGGAGGCCGAGCGCACCGAATCCTGACCCCGGCCGGTCCGCGTCGAGGTTGCCGCCGCGACGGCCACCGAATTCCTGTGACGTGTCACACGTTAGAACCGCCAGGAATGGTGTGTCCACGGACGGAATCCCCCTAAGCTGGTCCCGCCAGGCTTTGGAGGATGTTGTGATGACGGTCGACGCGCTACCCCACGCGGACCACGGGGCCCGCTCGACCGCGGGCCGCTGTCCCGGCGCCGCGCCGGTCTCGATGATCGAGCGGATGACGCTGATCCTGGAGACCTTCGACGCCGCCTCGCCCGCCCTCACCCTGGTGGAGCTCTGCGAGCGCACCGGGCTGCCGCGCTCGACGGTGCACCGCATCCTGGATCAGATGATCAAGCTGCGCTGGCTGACGCACGCCCCTGGCGGCTACCGGCTCGGCTCCCGCACCCTGGAGCTCGGCGGGCTCGCCGCCGACCACAACGAGGTCAGGGAGGCGGTGAGCCCGCTGCTGCACGACCTCGCGCACCGTGCCGACATGGTCGGCCACCTCGGCGTTCTGGACGGCCGCGACGTGCTGTACCTGGACAAGGTCGGCCGCTCCGCCCCCACCCTGCCCACCCGGCTCGGCGGCCGCATGCCCGCGCACAGCACCGCGCTGGGCAAGGCGATGCTCGCCGCCCAGGAGCGCGGCGTCGTCGCCGCGGCAAGGGAGCCGCTGCCGCGCCTCACCCCGCGCACCATCTGCGACCGGATCGAGCTGAACCGCGAGCTCTCCCGGATCCGCGGCAGGCAGGGCGTCGCGGTGGACAGCGAGGAGTCCTTCGCCGGCGTCACCTGCGTCGCCGTCCCGGTGCGCGCCCGCGGCGCGGTGGTCGCCGCGCTCTCGCTCTCCGCCCGCGTCGGCGCCGAACTCCCCGCCATCGACACCGCCCGGCTGGCCGGGCTGCTGGTCGAGGTGGCCAAGGAGTGCGGGCGCTCACTGCGCCCGCAGCCCACCGGCAGGCACTGACCCGCCGTCGATCGCCCGGCCCGGCCGCTACTGCTCAGCTCCGCGCGAGCTCCGCGGCGATCGCGCGCCCGGCCGAGCGGCCGGAGAAGATGCAGCCGCCGAGGAAGGTGCCCTCCAGCGCGTTGTACCCGTGCACCCCGCCGCCGCCGAACCCGGCGACCTCGCCCGCGGCCCAGAGCCCGGGCAGCGGGCCGCCGTCCGGGCCGATCACCCGGGAGTCCAGGTCGGTCTGCAGCCCGCCCAGCGTCTTGCGGGTGAGGATGTTGAGCCGGACCGCGATCAGCGGGCCCGCCTCGGGATCGAGGATGCGGTGCGGTTTGGCGACCCGCCCCGCCTTGTCGCCGAAGAAGTTGCGGGCGTTGTGGATCGCCATCACCTGGGCGTCCTTGGTGAACTTGTTGGTGATCTCGCGGTCGCGGGCGACGATCTGGCGCTCCAGGTCGCCGAGGTCGAGCTTCGGCCCGCGCGCGATGGCGTTCATTCCGTCGACCAGGGCGGGCAGCGTGTCGGCGACCACGAAGTCGACGCCGTGCTTCTTGAACGCCTCCACCGGGCCGGGCGCGCCCTTGGCCACCCGGCTCTTCAGCACCAGTGTGAGGTCCTTGCCGGTGACGTCCGGGTTCTGCTCGGAGCCGGAGAGCGCGAACTCCTTCTCGATGATCGACTGGGTGAGCACGAACCAGGAGTAGTCGTGGCCGCCCGCCAGGATGGCCTTCATGGTGCTGGTGGTGTCGAAGCCGGGGAAGCAGGGGGCGGGCAGCCGCTTGCCCTCGGCGTCGAACCAGAGCGACGAGGGGCCGGGGATGATGCGGATGGCGTGGTCCGGCCAGATCGGGTCCCAGTTGACGATGCCCTCGGTGTAGTGCCACATGCGATCCCGGTTCACGATCCGGCCGCCCGCGGCCTCGGCGATGCCGAGCATCCGGCCGTCCACGTGCGCCGGGACGCCGGAGATCAGCGTCTCCGGGCACCTGCCGAGCCGCTCGGCAGGCCAGTTGCGCCGGATCAGGTCGTGGTTGTGGCCGATCCCGCCCGAGGTCACCACCACGGCCCTGCCGCGGAACTCGAACTCCCCGGTGACCTCGCGCGAGGAGGCCCGCCCGCGCTCCAGCTCGCTCGGCTCGAGCACGCTGCCGCGCACCCCGGTGACGCTGCCGTTCTCGACCAGGAGTTCGTCCACCCGGTGCCGGAACTCGAAGGTCACCAGTCCGCTCCGCTCGGCGGCGAGCACCGGCTCCAGGAAGACCCGCACCACCTCGGGGCCGGTGCCCCAGGTGAGGTGGAAGCGCGGCACCGAGTTGCCGTGGCCGTCGGCGAGCCCGCCGCCGCGCTCGGCCCAGCCGACGAGCGGGGTCACCCGCAGCCCGAGTTCGCGCAGGTACTCGCGCTTCTCGGTGGCGGCGAAGCGCACGTACGCCTCGGCCCAGCGGCGCGCCCAGTGGTCCTCGTCCTCGCGGTCGAACCCGGCCGAGCCGTACCAGTCCTGCAGCGCCAGCTCGTAGGAGTCGGAGATGCCGAGCCTGCGCTGCTCGGGGGTGTCGACCAGGAAGAGCCCGCCCAGCGACCAGGACGCCTGCCCGCCCAGGTTGGCCCGGTTCTCCTGGTCGAGCACGCGCACCCGGTGCCCGGCGCGGGTGAGCTCGTAGGTGGCGACGAGCCCGGCCAGCCCGGCCCCGACGACGATCACCTCGGGGTCGCTGCCGATCGATGTCATGGTCTTCCTTCCGTGGTGGTCCGCCGGGGGGTGCTGTAGGCGAGCACCACCCGCCGGAAGAGTTCGGTGCGCTCGCGCCGCACCGCGGGGTCGCCGGGGGCGAGCACCACCTGCAGGCTGGTGCCGTCGTGCACCGCGACCAGCGCGCGGCCCAGCCCGGCGGGGTCGGGAACGGCGCGGCCTGCGCGGGCGAGCGCGGCAACCACGGTCGGCACCAGCGCGGCCACGATGGCCTCCTCGCGCGCGGCGGTGACCCGGCGCAGCGCGGGGTTGCGCAGGGCGTGCGTGGTGAATTCGGCGGTGATCCGGTACCAGGGCTCGTCGACCGGAACGGCGCGCTCGAAGCGGGCGACCATGGCGGTGAGATCGGGCTCCGCCACCGCGGCGAGTTCGTCCAGGGCGGCGGCCACCCCGGCGACCATGGCGGCCGAGCGCTGCTCCCACATGGCGAGGAAGAGCTCGTCCAGCGAGGTGAAGTTGGAGTAGAAGGCGCCGCGGGTGAATCCGGCGCGCTCGCAGACCTTCTCGACGGTGGCGCGGCCGAAGCCGTCCTCGGCGAAGACCTCGTAGGCGGCGGCGAGCAGCCGGGCGCGCGTCTCCTCGCGCCGCCGGGTGACCCGTTTGCCGCCGATCGCGGGCATCATCGCCCCTTCCTCTCGATACGCGAACGTATCAGATACGTCCGTGTATCGAGCGGGAACGGCGATCAGACCTCGGCCATGGCGCGCCGCGGGGCGGCCGCGGTGCTGCGGTGCACGCTCGTGAGCGCGAGCGGGGCGGTCGCGGCCTCGCGTCGCCACTGGGCCCAGAGCCGGTCGGCGTAGCTGTCGAAGCCGGGCACCGCGATGCCGGTGTGCCGCAGCCGGGCGCGGGTGGTGTCGTCGATGAACTCGGCGGCCACCCGGACCTGGGCCGGGGCGTGCGCGGGGATGCCGAGCAGGTCGAGCACGTGGTCGCGGAGCAGCGGGTAGCCGGGCAGCTTGGCGAGCCGGTCGAAGAGGAGCCCGCTGCCGGGCACCGCGATCCCGCGCGGGGCGCCCGCCGCGCGGGCCAGCGCCGCGTACAGCTCGCCGAAGCTCTGCCTGGCCGGGTTGACCAGGTGGAAGGTGCGGCTGTGCTGGCCGGGCCTGCGCACCAGTTCGGCCAGCGCGGAGGCCACGTAGTCGACCGGCACCACATTGGTGGTGCCCCAGTCCGGCAGGATCAACGGCAGCTCGGCGGGGAGCTCGGTGAGCCGGGCGACCGCGGCCAGGAAGGGCGCGGTGCCGCAGGCGCGGTCGATCTCGCCGGTGCGCGAGTCGCCGGAGAGAATGCCGGAGCGGAAGATGCGCCAGCGCACGTCGCGGGCGCGCCGCACCAGCTCCTCGGCGGCGAAGGCGAGCCGGTGCGCGGCGCAGGTGAGCGGCTGGCCGATATCGAAGTCGTCCTCGAAGAACTTGCCGGGGTGCGCGCCCGCGACGGCCACCGAGGAGAGGTAGTTCAGGGTGGCGCCGAGCCGCGCGGCCGAGGCCAGGGTCCAGCGCAGCTCGGTGAGGTGGTTCGCCTGCGCGGTGCTGCCGCTCACCGGGCCGAGGTGCACGATGTGGTCGACCGCGGCGACGTCGCGCTGCGGCACCCTGACCCCCGCGGGCAGCGCGAGCAGGGTGGCGCCGGTGCGGTCGGTGGGCACGTGCACGACGGCCGAGCCGTCGGCGTCGAGTAGTTGCCGCACGACTCGCCCGCGCAGGAACTCGCTGCCGCCGGTGACGATATACGAAACCATGACTCCTCCGGGGTCGGCTGGGGTGCGTGCGGAGGCGGCGGTGCCTCCCGTGAGGTTCCCCGCGCCCTGGCCCGAGGCGCGGTGCGGACCGGCCTGTGTTGCGGCATCACGCCGCGAAAAGGGTGTGCGACAGCGGCATTCGGGCGGTAGCGGTGCGGGGAACCTGGTGCGGGAGCAGCGAGCGCGCTGCCTGCCGGCCCCCGCGGGTGGAACGTCGTCGTCCCGACTGATAGTCGATGGTAATGGTGCACCCGCACCGGGGGCAATGTGATCCGCTACCTGGCCAGATGCCGCACGGAACGGATCACCAAGTGCCGCAGGGGATTACCAGAAATATGTCGATCTGGTGTCAGGAGAGGCGGCGCTCGGCGAACTCGGCGTCCAGCTCGGCGAAGACCGCGGTGTTCAGCGCGAAGGCGCGCTGTCCCTCGTCGAGCACGCGGCGCCGCTCCAGGTCGTCCAGCTGCAATTCGTCCAGCAGGGCGCGGTATTCGCGTTTGAACGCGGCCGGATTGCGCACGCCCTCGAAGACGTAGAAGCGCACGCCGTCGCCGCGGTGCGGCAGGTCCCACAGCTTCTCGGCGGTGCCGCGGATCACCTGGCCGCCGGAGAGATCGCCGAGATAGCGGGTGTAGTGGTGGGCGATGTAGCCGGCCGGCCAGTCGCGGGCGCACTCGTCGATGCGGGCGGCGTAGGCGGCGGTGGCGGGCAGCGCGGTGAGGCCGTCGCGCCAGTCCGGGCCGACCAGGTGGGTCAGGTCGCGCTCGAGTTCGGCGGTGCGGGCCAGCTCCGGCTTGATGAACGGACCGGCCACCGGATCGTCGGCGAGCTCGGCCCAGCGGCCCTCCAGCGCCCGATACACGAACCACAGCTGGCCGGTGTAGCGCTGGTAGGAGTCGAGGCCGAGCATGCCGCCGAGCATGTCGGCCATGAAGCGGGAGTTCTCCGCCTCGGTGTGCTGCCGCTCGGTGGCGGTACGGATCTGAACGGAGAACGGAACCGTATCCGACATGAGCGGGCCTCCACCTCGACTCGCCGCCCGGCACCCGCCGGAGGACCTGATTGACGCTACGAACGATACCGGGCGGGTCTGTCGGCCGCAGCAGCGTTGTGCGCGATAGCGGCGTTGTGCGCGATAGCGGCGTTGTGCGCGACCCCCGCCGATTCGGCGCACCGCCGGGGGCCGGGTCAGCGCTTGCGGCGCAGCGAGATCTTCGGGCGCCGGACAATGGTCGGCTTGCGCAGCGCGCCGAAGCGGCGCAGGATCCGCGGCTTGCGCACGGTCCGGTCCACCCACTCGCCCAGCGTGACGCCTGCGGCCAGCGCGCAGCCGACGCCGATGGCGCCGAAGAGCTGGTTGAAGCCGAGCAGCAGCTGGTCGTTGAGCAGCCCGTACAGCCCCCGGTACAGCGCGAGGCCGGGCAGCAGCGGGGTGATCCCGGCGACCGCGACGACCAGCGGCGGGGTCAGCGCGCGGCGCGCCATCAGGCCACCGGCGAGCCCGACCACGACGGCCGCGAAGCCGGAGCCGGTCACCGGCCCGAAGCCGATGTGCCCGGCGACCACATAGCAGATGGTGCCCGCGGCCCCGCTGAACGCCGCCGCGGCCAGCGCGCGCCGCTCCGCGTAGCAGGCGAGCGCGAAGGCGGCTGCCGCGATCGCGCCCGCGATGATCTGCACCGGCAGGTCGGTGAGCGCGCGCGGCGGGCTCATGTCCACCGGCAGCACCGGGGTCGCGATCACCTCGCCGACCCGCAGCGCCAGCGCGATCCCGGCGATGATCGCGCCGGTCATCATGACGACCTCCAGCATCCGGGCCGCCGCCGTGATCGGCGCCCCGGTGATCGCGTCCTGCACCGAGCCGACCAGCGACAAACCGGAGAGCAGCACGGTGATCCCGGCCGCGATGATGAGCGTCGGGTCCACCGTGAGGCCGAGCGGCCCGGCCACCGCGGCCAGCCCGACGGCCGGGGCGGCGGCCAGCGCGCCACCCACCATGTGCTGGAAGAAGAAGGGCAGGCCGTACCGGTTCAGCAGCCGGTTGGTCCGGTCGATGGCGGCGGTGGTCAGGAAGGCGAGCAGCGCGACGATCGGCCCGGCGCCGAGCAGCGCGGCGATCGAGGCGGCCAGCAGCGACCAGCCCAGCGTCGCCGCCCAGCGCTGGTAGGGGTGCGGCGCACCGGTGATGGCGTCCAGCGCGGCGCGCGCGTCGCCGGGCGGCACGATCTCGGAGCGGATGCGCCGGGTCAGCCGGTCCACCGCGGCGAGCCGGGTGAAGTCCAGCGAGCGGTAGCGCACCACCCGCATGGTGCTGGCAGGCGGCAGCAGCGAGCCGCGGTCGGCCCAGATCCGGATGCTGTCGTAGGTGACATCGACGTCGACCTTGGCCAGGCCGTAGGTGGCGGCGATGAACTGCACCTGGGTGGTGGTGTCGACCACCCCGGTGCCGGAGGCGAGCACCACCTCGCCGACCCGGACCGCCAGGTCGAGCACCTCGGTGACCTGGGCGTCGTCGCCGAGGTCGATGGGTTGCAGCGGCGCGGGGGCGGCGACGATGGTGTCGGCGGTGGCCTGCCGGTCGGCGACCAGCAGGCCGACCGCCTGGCTCACCACCGGCGAGACCCGGCTGCGCCGCCGCCACGGCCCGCGCCGCCACCCGTGCTGTCGCGTGCTCCGGGCGGTCGCGCCGCCCGCTGTCTCGTCGGCGCCGACGCCGCGCGAGAGCGCATCCACTCCGGATCCGCCACCGAGGACGTCGGCGCGCGGGGCCCGGCCCGGCCCGCGACCATCGCGGGCCGGGACCACCCCGGGAAAATCTCCTCGCACCATGCCCGCGAAAGTAGTCACGTTCGGGCGGTCGCCGCATCCGCCCCCGGCCGGAAATGGCTCCGATCACACCAAGACCGGTCGGTGTCAGCGCAGATCACGCCGCCGAAAGCCGATCACCCCCGCCGCGAGCAGAATCGTGGCGATCGCGAGCAACCAGAGCAGCGGCTCGGCGGTGAATTCCGCGCCGGGCAGCTTGGGCGGGTGCGTGAACGGCACCAGGTCCATGACCCACTGCGGCAGCGCGTCCAGCGAGCCGACGAAGTAGACCACGATCATGGCGCTGAGCACACCCCAGGCGAACGGCGCGAAGCGGGGCAGCAGGCCGTAGAGCGCGGCCGCGATCCCGGTGACCACCCAGACCGCGGGCAGCTGCACCGCCGCCGCGGCCACCGTGGCGTCGAAGGTGTGCTCGGGGTCGGCGGTCTGCGGGGCGTAGACCAGTCCGACGGCCACGCCGGCCACGACCAGCAGCAGCGCGGGGCCGGCGAGGGCGAAGGTCAGGTGCGCGGCGGCGAGCCGGGTGCGGCTCACCGCACCGGCCAGGGTGGCCTCCATCCGGGAGCTCGATTCCTCGTCGTGCAGCCGGAGCAGCGCCGAGACCGAGTAGGCGGCGGCGACCGCGGCGAGCAGGGTGAGTGCGTAGGTGATGAAGGAGTCCTCCAGCGCCGTCGACCCGCCCATGCGGTCCATGAGGTCACGCAGGGTGTCGTTGTCGCCGAGCAGGTCGCCGACGCTGCCCACCGCGCCGCCGATCAGCAGCCCGTACAGCGCGAAACCGACGGTCCAGCCCAGCAGGGCGCCGCGCTGCAGCCGCGCCGCCAGGCCGAACGCGCCGGAGAGCGAGTTCCCGGCGGCCGGGCGGCCGGGGCGCTCGGCGAGCAGCCCGGCGCCGGTGTCGCGCCGGTCGAGCAGTGCGTAGGCGAACCCGGCCGCGAAGACCGCGACGGTGAGCAGGGGCAGCAGCACCCACCAGCGCTCCTGGGCGAAGGGGCGGATCTGCAGGCACCAGCCGATGGGGGAGAACCAGGAGAGCACGCCATTGCCCGCGTCGCCCGCCGCGCGCAGCGCGAAGGCGGTGCCGAGCGCCGCGAAGGCCATGCCGCGCGCCACCCTGGCGCCGGTGCTCGCCTGGGCCGCGACCGCCGCGATCCCGGCCCAGACCAGCCCGGACGCGGCCAGCGATGCTCCCCACGCCAGCGATCCGGCGAGCGGCTCGCCGCTGCCGAGCAGCGACAGCGTGCAGACCAGCCCGGCCAGCAGCGAGCCGCCGCCGGTGAGCAGCAGCGCGGCGGTGAGCCCGGCGAAGCGGCCGATGCCGGTGGCGCCGACGAGCTCCGCGCGCCCGGTCTCCTCCTCGACCCTGGTGTGCCGGATGACGGTGAGAATGGTGGCGATGGCGATGACGGTGTACATCGCCCCGGCCTTCCAGGTGCCGATCGAGCCGAGCGAGGTGCCGAACACCGGCCCGTACATGGCCAGCAGCGCCGGGCTGGCCGCGGTGGTCACGGCGAACTGCTCCAGCTGCTCCGGGGACGAGTACAGGTCCTTCACGCTGACCAGCTGCAGGGCGGGCATGAGCCCGATCACCAGCACCCACAGCGGCGCGACCACGCGATCCCGGCGCAGGGAGAGCAGCAGCAACCGGCGGGTACCGGTGAGATCCGCCGCCCGGCGCGGCGCGCGAGCGCCGCTCGCCGCGGGGCGATCCGGCGCGTGCCTCCGCGCTGCTTCCGCTCCCCGCTCCGGCGCGCTCATGCCCGCACCCGCTGCCGGTCGGCGGGCTCGGCGCCGTCGGCGCTGTAGTGCCGCAGGAACAGCTCCTCCAGCGTGGGCGGCGTGCTGGTGAGGCTGCGCACCCCGGTGTCGCCGAGCAGCCGGACGACGGCGCCCAGGTGCTCGGCGTCCACCTGCAACCGCAGCACCGACCCGTCGCGCTGCACATCAGCGACACCGGGCAGTGCCGCCACATCACCTGGGTCGCCGGTCAGTTCGGCGGTGATCGAGGTGCGGCTCAGATGCCGCAGCTGCGCCAGCGACCCGGTCTCCACCGTCTTCCCGGCCCTGATGATGGTGACCCGCTCGCACAGCGCCTCCACCTCGGAGAGGATGTGGCTCGACAGCAGCACCGTCGCCCCGCGCGCCCCCGCCTCCCGCACGCACTCCCGGAACACCTGCTCCATCAGCGGATCCAGCCCCGAGGTCGGCTCGTCGAGCAGCAGCAGCGGGACGTCGGAGGCGAAGGCCGAGATCAGCGCGACCTTCTGCCGGTTGCCCTTGGAGTAGGTGCGCGCCTTCTTTCGCGGGTCGAAGTCGAAGCGCTCGATCAGCTCCGCGCGCCGCCCGGCATTGATCCCGCCGCGCAGCCGGGCCAGCAGGTCGATGGTCTCCCCGCCCGAGAGCGAGGGCCACAGCGTGACATCGCCGGGCACGTAGGCCAGCTGCCGGTGCAGCGCCACCGCGTCGCGCCACGGATCCCGGCCGAGCAGCGCGACCGCGCCCGAGGTCGCGCGCAGCAACCCGAGCAGCACCCGGATGGTGGTCGACTTCCCCGCCCCGTTGGGGCCGAGGAAGCCGTGGATCTCGCCTTCGGCGACGGACAGTTCCAGCCCGTCGAGCGCGGCCACGTGGCCGAAGGTCTTGCGCAGGCCCTCGATGTCGATAACGGACATCACTTCTCCTGGAGGAAGGAATCGAGAACGGCGGGGTCGGTGAGCAGGCCCTGGGTGTACATCTCCAGCGCCGGGAGGGCGAACTCGGACATGAGATCGCGCAGCGCCTGCCGATCGTCCAGCTCCGGATCGCGGCGGCGCCGCATGCGCAGGTAGAGCAGCGTGGCGCCGAGATTGAGCAGCATGAGATACCGGGCGCGGGCCGCCGGATCCCGGCTCGGCTTGATGATTCCGGCCGCCACCGCCTCTTCGGTGTAGGTGACGGCATCGTCGACGATGTGGTCGAAGAGCGAATCCGCCAGCGGCCCCCCGTCCTCCAGGCTGCGCACCAGGTAGGCGAAGAGCGGTGCGTACTCCTCCATCTCGGCCATGGCGGCGAGCATCCCGCCCGCCATATCGCCGCCGGTCAGCACCTCCACCCGCTGATCGCGGACGAAGCCGAGCACATGGTCGTCGCAGGCCCGGCGCAATCCCTCCTTGGAGCCGAAATGATGGTTGACCAAACCGGGGGAGACCTCGGCGCGGGCCGCGATGGCCCGCACGCCGACCCCGAAGCCGTGCTGCCCGAACTCCAGCACCGCCGCGTCCCGGATGCGGGCGGCAGTGCTGAGGTCGGCACGGTCGTTGAACACCCGTTCAGCATATTAAACAACCGTTCAATCCACAAGGGGACAGGATGCGGCGACACGATGTTCGTCACGGTTTGCCCGGCATCCGGCGGGCTATCGTCTGGAATATGGAGAGCGGCACGTCGACGACGACTGAGAACCCGGTGATCACGCACCTGCGCGGTGCTCTGGACGGTCCGTGGGGCGCCGTCCGGGAGGAGGCCAGAGCGGCGCTGGCGGACGACAAGTTCGCCGGCGATCCGACTCTCGACTACCGGGCGGCCCGCACCCGGGTGCTCGAGCAGATGCGGGAGATCGTGAAGCTCGGCTTCGCGGACCGCAACTTCCGCCGCGAGAACGGCGGCACCGGGGAGCCCGGCGCCGCCGTCGTCGGGCTGGAGATGCTGGCCTACGCCGACCTCTCGCTCTGGGTGAAATCCGGCGTGCAGTGGGGGCTCTTCGGCGGCGCGGTGGAGAACCTCGGCACCGAGCGGCACCGGGAGTACGTGCGCAGGCTCATCTCGCTGGATCTGCTCGGCTGTTTCGCCATGACCGAGACCGGCCACGGCAGCGACGTGCAGAGCCTGGAGACCACCGCCACCTACGACCCGGCGACCGAGGAGTTCGTGGTGCACTCGCCGACCCCGTCGGCGCGCAAGGACTACATCGGCGGCGCCGCCGAGCACGCCCGGATGGCCGCGGTCTTCGCCCAGCTCATCACCGGCGGCGAGAGCAAGGGCGTGCACTGCTTCCTGGTGCCGATCCGGGACGAGGAGGGCAACGACCTGCCCGGCGTCACCACCTCCGACGACGGCCTCAAGGGCGGGCTGCCCGGCGTCGACAACGGCCGCATCGTCTTCGACCAGGTGCGCATCCCGCGCGAGAACCTGCTCAACCGGTACGCTGACGTCACCCCGGACGGCGAGTACACCTCCGATATCGAGAACCCGAGCAGGCGCTTCTTCACCACCCTCGGCACCCTGGTGCGCGGCCGGATCAGCGTGGGCGGCGCCGCCGCGGCGGGTGCGCGGGTGGCGCTCAGCATCGCGGTCAAGTACGCGGTGCAGCGCAGGCAGTTCTCCGACCCGGACACCGGGGAGGAGGTCGTGCTGATGGACTACCGGGCGCACCAGCGCAGGCTGATCCCGCTGATCGCCAAGTCCTACGCGCTGGCCTTCGCGCAGAACGACCTGGTGCGCCGGATGCACCTCATCCAGACCGGGCAGGACCTGGACACCAGCTCGCAGCGGGCGCTGGAGAAGCGCGCCGCTGGGCTCAAGGTGGCGCAGACCAGGCATGCCACCAGGGCCATCCAGGAGTGCCGCGAGGCCTGCGGCGGCGCGGGGTACCTCACCGAGAACCGGCTGGTGACGCTGAAGGCCGACACCGACGTCTTCACCACCTTCGAGGGCGACAACGTGGTGCTCACCCAGCTCGTCGCCAAGGAGCTGCTCACCGCCTACGCCGACGAGGTGCGCGACCTGGACGCGCTCGGCTGGGTGCGTTTCGTCGCCACCACCGCCGGCGACGTGGTGCGCAAGCGCTCCGGCGTGCGCCAGCTCATCCAGACGCTGCGCGACCGCGGCGACGACACCGTGGACGAGGGCGACCTCTCCCGCCGCTCCACCCAGCTCTCGCTCTTCGCCGACCGCGAGGACTACCTGGTGCGCACCGCCGCGCACCGGCTGCGCGCCAGGGCGCAGGAGACCGGCCCCTTCGAGGCCTTCAACAATGCCCAGGACCACATCCTGACCGCGGGCACCGCGCACATCGACCGGCTGGTGCTGGAGGCCTTCATCGAGGGCATCGCCGACATCGCGGACCCGGAGGCCCGCGCCCTCGCCGAGACCGTCTGCGACCTCTTCGTCTTCGCCACCCTGGAGGAGAACGCGGACTGGTACATCATGCACCGCTTCATGTCGGTGGAGCGGGCCAAGGCGGTGCGCCGCGGCGTCAACGAGCTGGTCGACCGCCTCCGCCCCGACGTCCTCACCCTGGTCGACGCCATGGGCGTTCCCGACTCCATGCTCCGCGCCGCCCTCCTCAGCGACGCCAGCGTCTACGACCGCACCTGATCCCACCGGGCCGGGCCCGCTCCGAAGGCCCGGCCCGGGTCAGGGCTGCTCGAGCACGTCGAACGGAATGGTCGCCTCCACCGGGTCGTCGAGGAGCAGCACCCGCCGGTGGACGGCGTGCACCCGGTACCGGCGCCCCGACCAGTCGAGCCGGTAGTCCTCGATCTCCTCGATGCGCTCTTCCTTCTGGTCGAGCCGGACGATCAGGTAGCGCGGGATGCCCGCGGTCGCGTACTGGATCCGCTTGTCGGTGATGTCGGCGTCGATGGTCGACTCGGAGGTCACCTCCACGACCAGCAGGAGATGGTCGCGAACCGTGTTCACGTCGTACGGTTCGCAGTCCCGGATCCAGATATCGGGGTAGCGGATGTTCAGTCGCCGATCCGCCGCCTGCGCCTCGGCATCCGCGAACCGCGCCGCGACGTCGGAGTCGACCTCCATGCACGGCCCGCCGTCGCGCCGGGCCGCCTCGAGCAGCCCGGCAAGCCGTCGGACGACCCGGCTGTGCAGGCGGCTCTGCGCCATCATGCGGATGACCCGGCCGTTCACGATCTCGATGTCACCCAGCTCCGAGGTTGCCCCGTCGGCGAACTCCGCGGCGGTGACATGACGCTCGCGGCTTCCGTCAGGTGCGCCCATGACGACGATCATCGCAGGTCGCGGTCGCACGGCACACGGCGGCTCAGGTGGCGACGGTGAGGATGGCGGTGACGACGAACCAGAGGATCCAGACGAAGGCGACGAACATGCCGAGGGCGAGGCCGGTGCGCATGACCGCCTGGCCGAAGTCGATGTCGCCGTGCTTGCGCGGGTACAGCTTCCAGGGGCTGTACCAGGGGGACTGCACGGAGAGCAGGGGGAGGCGGGTGTCGGTGCCCGCCGCCTGCTCGGCGGCGTACGCCTCGGCCTGCGCCTGGTTCGGCCCGCCGTGCCAGAGCGTGATGTCGATCGGCCCGAGGAACCCCTCGTTCAGCAGCTCCTGCGGGGCGGGCAGGTAGGGCAGGATGCCGAGGCCGCGGAAGGCGACGGCGACGTCGTTCGCCGTCCACAGGTGCTTCTCCTGCACCGCGAGCGTCTGGAAGTAGTGCCGCAGCCGCTCCGGGTCGTCGCCGAGGATGACGTCGAAACTCGGGTCGCTCCAGCCCTGTTCGACCGAGACGTCGGCGCCGCGCATCGGCACCACCAGCGCCAGCCCGTGCACCACCCGCTGCCCGAGCCCGCGCGCGGAGAGCCAGTCCTGCAGCGCGAAGGTGTGCTCCCGCGACCGCTCCAGCGGGGTGCGCCGATCCCGCCCCTCCAGGGCGGCGGGCTCGCCGTCGATGGTCCACGGCCCGTTCAGCGGAATGCGCAGGACACCGTCCTGGCGCGCGGCCAGCGCCTCGGCCTCGATGATCACGCAGCTGGTCGGCGTCCAGATCACCGCGTCCAGCGGGAAGAGCCGATTGGTGTGGAACAGGCTGACATTCAGCGTGGCGACGCCGTGCGGGCTGCGCGGGTCCTTCCAGGTGCGCAGCCAGTCGAGCAGGGCGCGTTCGGCATTGCTGCCCCCGGAGTTCTGCATGCGGACGAGCATTCGAGAGAACCGCCCTTCGCGTCGAAAGTGACGTGTTCGAAATTACCGGGGGTCGTCGGCCGCGACAACGCCGGAGCGGATCGCCGCGGTCAGCTCGGCGTGGTCGGCTTCCGTGCGGTCGGCGTAGCGCACCGCGAAGTTCTCGATCGCGGTGTCGAATTCCGCGTCGTCGCCGAGGTATCCGGCGAGCAGCCGCGGGTCGAGCGAGCGGGTGTGCGCCCTGGCCAGCAGGGCGCCCGCCAGCCTGCCGTAGTCGTCCAGGTCCCGGCTGGTGAGCCCGGCCGGGTCGATGCTGCCCTTGAGGTTGCGGAACTGCCGCACGATGAAGGGCAGCTCGGTGCCGGTGCCGTCCGGGTCGAACGAGGTCCAGCCGAGCAGGATGTCGGTGTCCACCTGAACCAGCCTGGCGCCCTGCACGATCCGCTCGCCGTTGTGCGCGGGCGGGGTGCCTGGCAGGAACGGCGCCAGCGAGGAGGGGATCGCCTGCTTCACCTGCAGCACCAGCGACTCGCCGTGGTTGCCGTGCAGCAGCGCCACGTAGGTGCGCAGGCCCACGCTGCCGGTGCCGACGATCCGGAACGCCACGTCGGAGAGCGCGAACCGGGAGAGCAGGTTGCGCCGCGATTCGCGCAGCGAGGCGCCGTACCGCTCCAGCCCGCCGAGCACCGCCTCGCGCACGCTCTCCTCGACCCGGGTCAGCAGCGGCGGGTCGCTGACGAAGCGGTGCCTGCGCAGCCCGGCGCCGTGCTCGTCGCTCTCCTCCACCCACTTGGCGACCACCTTGGCGCTGGTGTTCTTGCGCGCCTTCTTCGCGGCCTTCTCGAAGTCGTCGATCAGCCCGTGCGCCTGCGCCCGCTCCAGCACCGATTCGTCCGGCAGTGCGCACCAGGACTGCATGAAGGGCAGTTCGGCCAGCTCGTCGACGGCCCGGCGGTAGGAGCGCGCGGCATCGCGGGCCGCGGTGCGGCAGTCGTCCTCGCTCGCCCCCGCCACCCGACCGGCCAGCACCAGGCTGGCGGCGAGCCGCTCCAGATCCCACTCCCACGGGCCGTCGACGGTCTCGTCGAAGTCGTTGATGTCCATGATGATCTCGCCGGCGGCGCTGCCGTACAGCCCGAAATTGGCGGCGTGCGCGTCGCCGCAGAGCTGCGCGGTGAGCCCGGAGTCCGGCCCGCCTGCCAGGTCGGCGGCCATCAGCCCGGCGGCGCCCCGGTAGAAGCTGAACGGCGACGCCGCCATCCGCCCCATCCGCAGCGGGATCAGGTGCGCCAGCCGCTCGCGGTTGCTGGCCGCGATGAAATCGAGCACCGCGGGCCGGTGCGCCCCCTCGGCGGGGCGGTCGCGGGCGATGAGCGGCGTGCGCTGTCGCAGCGCGCGGCCGCGCTCGCGCATCTCCGCGGCGGGCAGGTAGGTGCGCAGGTCGAGCAGCTCATCGGACACGAAGGAATACGCTAGCCGGTTGCCGGGCAGACCGACGTGGCTGGTCCGGAACGTCCGTTTCGCCCGCGCCGCGGAAATGATCTTGCGCACACTCGCTGGTGCCGGGGTCGGGGAAACACCGGCCCGGCCGTGGCGCGGTGGCCGCCGGTGCGGTAAGCACGGGGCGTGACGAGCGACCGGATCCTCACCGTGCCCAACGTGCTGAGTGTGCTGCGCCTGGTCGGCGTCCCGGTCTTCCTCTGGTTGCTGCTCGTCGAGCGCGCCGACGGCTGGGCCTTCGCGCTGCTGATCGCGAGCGGCGTCACCGACTTCCTGGACGGCAAGCTGGCCCGGCTGCTCGACCAGTCCTCCCGGCTCGGCGCGCTGCTCGACCCCTTCGTGGACCGGCTCTTCCTGGTCACCACGCTGGCCGCCTTCGTGCTGCGCGACCTGCTTCCGCTCTGGGTGGCGCTGGTGCTCGTCGGCCGCGACCTGGTGCTGACCGCGACGCTCTCGATCTACCGGCGTCGCGAGCTGCCCCCGCCGGAGGTGATCTACCTGGGCAAGGCCGCCACCTTCGCGCTCATGTCGGCGCTGCCGTGGCTGCTGGCGGGGGAGATGGACTGGCCCGCCGACGGTTTCGGACGGGCCTTCGGCGGTGCCCTGTTGATCTGGGGCACGGCCGTGTACGTCTGGACCGGCCTGCTCTACCTCGGAAAGGCCATCGCGGTGGCGAGGGCGATCCCGCCGGTCGCCGGTGGCGGACCTCGCATAGAGTTGCCCCGACGTTCACGACGAAAGGACGGCCCGTGACCCTGACTCCGGAGGACCTGCGGTACACCGAGGAGCACGAGTGGGTGCGCCGGGTCGGCCCGGCGCGGGTCCGGGTCGGCATCACCGACTATGCCCAGTCACAACTGGGTGACGTCGTGTTCGTGCAGTTGCCCGAGGTCGACAAGGAGGTCGCCGCGGGCGACGGCATCGCGGAGGTGGAGTCGACCAAGAGCGTCTCCGACATCTACGCCCCGCTGGCCGCGAGAGTCGTTGCGGTGAACGGCGATCTGGGGTCGGAGCCGGAGGCGCTGAACAGCGACCCGTACGACGCCGGGTGGCTCTTCGAGCTGGAGGTCGCCGACGCGGGCGGCCTCGATGAAACGCTCGGTGAACTGCTCGACGCGGAGGGTTACCGAGGAGTTATCGGGGGCTGATCCGGCCTTCCCGGTTCTCCCTGCACAGCGACACCCTGGCAGGGTACGGTCGATGCCAACGCCATCGGCCGTCGCCGAGTGCGGAAATCCGGCGTCGCGGCACAGTCGTGTCGGACATGGCTTCACCTGCTTGCATGGATAATCAGGTTCGAGGAGGAGAGAAACGGTGAGCGAGAACAATGACCCGGGTTACGGGGAGAGCGCGGCCGAGACCACGTCGGTCTTCCGCGCGGATTTCCTGAACGAGGTCGACGCGTCGCGCTCCGCAGAGCCGACCGGCGAACAGCCGGTGCAGGGGGTCGAGGGGCTGCCCGTCGGGGCCGCCCTCCTGGTCGTCAAGCGGGGTCCCAACGCGGGTTCGCGATTCCTGCTGGACCAGCCGACCACGTCGGCGGGCCGCCATCCGGACAGCGACATCTTTCTCGACGACGTCACCGTGAGCCGTCGGCACGCCGAATTCCGGCAGGACGACGATTCGTTCCAGGTGGTCGATGTCGGCAGCCTGAACGGCACCTACGTCAACCGGGAGCCGGTGGACTCCTCGGAGCTGCAGAACGGCGACGAGGTCCAGATCGGCAAGTTCCGTCTGGTCTTCCTCACCGGGCCGCGGGCCTCGGTGAACGAGCCGTCGACGGGCGCGGGCAGCCGGTGAGACCGGCGGCGCCGGGGCAGGGCGGTGGGTCACCGCCGGGCCGCGGGCGCCGCGCACGGTTCCGGACGGAGGAAAGGGACGGATTGCGGTGACCGGGGCGGCGCAGTGGGCACGCGGAGGGATGTCGATCGGCTCCGTGCTGGATCTGCTGCGCCCCGATTTCCCGGACATCACCATCTCCAAGATCCGGTTCCTGGAATCCGAGGGGCTCATCCGCCCCGAGCGCACGCCGTCGGGGTATCGCCGCTTCTCGCCGGCGGACTGCGAGCGGCTGCGCTTCGTGCTCACCGCCCAGCGGGATCAGTACCTCCCGCTCAAGGTGATCAAGGAGCAGCTCGAAGCGATCGACAGTGGCGCCGCGACGCTCGGCGTGCGGGAGGCACGCGCGCGGGCGGCGGCGCCGGAGCGTCCGGCCGACCGCGCGCCGCGCGGTCCGGCGAGCGTGCCGCCGCCGCGCCGGCTCGGTGTCGTTCCGGGGGAGATCAGCGCGGACGAGCTGCGAGTGGACCACCAGATCCGGGTGACGAGGGCCGACCTGCTCGCGCAGGCGGAGATCACCGATGCCTTCCTCAACGATTTGATCCGCGCCGGGCTGATCACCCCCGGCGCGGCCGGCTTCTTCGACGGCGATGCCGTCACCCTGGCCAGGGTCGCGCGGGCGATGGCCGAGTTCGGGCTGGAGGCCAGGCACCTGCGCGCCTTCAAGCTGGCCGCCGATCGGGAGGCCGCGCTGGTGGCCCAGATCGTCGCGCCCATCGCCAAGAGCAGGGACGAGGGCGCGCGGGAGCGCGCCGAGGAGACCGTGCGCGAGCTGGCCGCGCTCTCGCTCACCCTGCACGCCTGCCTGGTGAAGGCGGGCGTGCGCGCGCTCGGTAGCTGACCCCGGCCCCGCCGGACCCCGGTCATGCTGGGGCAACGGTCTTCCGGCCCGGCGCACGGCGGAGATCCGGGTCATCGCGGTGCCGCTCGGAATTCGCTTAGACTCGTGGTGCGGCGAGCTCCGCGGCGTCATGCCGGTTGGCCGGCGAGGTATGGGAGGCAGTGCGATGAGCGAAATGCGCGTGATCGGCATCCGTGTGGAGCAGCCACAGAACCAGCCCGTGCTGCTGCTCCGCGAGGTCTCCGGCGACCGGTACCTGCCGATCTGGATCGGGCAGGCCGAGGCCACCGCGATCGTGCTGGAGCAGGAGGGCGTGACCCCGATCCGGCCGCTCACCCACGACCTGATCAAGCTGATCGTCTCCGAGCTCGGGCACACCCTCAAGGAGGTCCGCATCGTGGATCTGCAGGAGGGCACCTTCTACGCCGACCTGGTATTCGACAACGACAAGCGGATCTCCGCCCGCCCGTCCGACTCGGTGGCCATCGCGCTGCGCGTCGGCTGCCCGATCTATGCCGAGGAGCCGGTGCTGGAGGAGGCCGGGCTGGTGATGCCGGACGAGCGCGAGGACGAAGTCGAGAAATTCAAGGAATTCCTCGAGTCGGTTTCGCCCGATGATTTCAAGGCCACCGACAGCTGAGCCGGAAAATGTCTTGACCTGAGGTACAGGTCGAGACATTGACCGCGCGTCGCGTTTGGTTCGATGATGCCCTTCCACCGAGAATCAGGAAGAGTAATCTCGAAAGTTGGATCGGGACCCCAGGTGCGGGGAACCGGTGGTGACAAAGCCGGACGGTGACCAGAGCCGTGAGGTGAGCGCGGCTCGGTGCCGGGATGCATCGGGTGCGCGCCGGTCGGGTGCGGCGTCGCGTAGCAAGGGAGTGGTCAGTGGCAGAGGAATCGCAGGACGCAGTACAGCCAGGCCTGTTTCCCGACGACACGGTGCCCGACGATCTGGTCGGTTATCGCGTGCCCAGCGCCTGCCAGGTGGCCGGCATCACCTATCGTCAGCTCGACTACTGGGCCAGGACCGGCCTGGTGGTGCCGTCCGTCCGCGGTGCGGCCGGTTCGGGGAGCCAGCGGCTCTATTCCTTCAAGGACATCCTGGTCCTGAAGATCGTGAAGCGCCTGCTGGACGCCGGTATTTCCTTACAGAACATCCGGATCGCGGTCGATCATCTGCGCAGCAGGGGCGTGCAGGATCTGGCCGGGATCACGCTGTTCTCGGACGGCACCTCGGTCTACGAATGCACGTCGGCCGAGGAGGTCGTCGATTTACTGCAGGGCGGGCAGGGCGTCTTCGGAATCGCGGTGAGCGGCGCCATGCGGGAACTCACCGGCGTGATCGCCAACTTCCCGGCGGAGCGGGCCACCTCGGCCACCGACCGCCCGGAGGACGAGCTGGCATACCGTCGCAAGGCGAAATTGAACCGCAAGACCGGCTGAGCCACGGGGGACGGGCGGCGCCGGGCCGGGAGGGCCGGCCGGTGCCGCCGCGCAGCGGCTGGTGCGGATCGGCAGGTAAAGGGGGGACGTGAGCCAGGGGGACGTGATGGGGGTGGCCGAGGTCGTCGGCCGGGTCGGCCGGATCGACGCCTTCCCCACGGTGGACGAGCTGTACGCCTTCGCCGACCGGCTGGCCGCCGCGCACCCGGGCCGGGTGCGGATCAGCGAACTCGGCCGCTCCCGCGGCGGCACCCCGATCCGCGCGGTCCGCGTGGGGTCGGGCGGCCACGACATCCTGGTCTTCGGCAATCCGCACCCGAACGAGCCGATCGGGCTCGCCACCATCAGGCACCTGCTCGGCAGGCTGGCCGCGCCCGAGCACGACTGCCTCGGCGCCACCTGGCACTTCGTGCTCTGCGTCGATCCGGACGGCACCCGGCTGAACGAGGAGTGGTACGCCGGGCCGCACACCCGCACCGCGGTCGCGCGGCACTTCTACCGCCCGCCCGCGGCCGAGCAGCCGGAGTGGTGCTTCCCGACCACCTGGCGCGGGCGCCGGGTCGGGGTGCCGCTGCCGGAGACCGAGGCGCTGATGGCGCTCATCGACCGCACCCGGCCCGCGCTCATCGCCTCGCTGCACAACGCCGAGTTCGGTGGCGGGTTCTTCTACACCACCGGCGGCGACCCCGGGTACTGGGCGGCGCTCACCGAGCTGCTCGCGGCGGCCGAGCTGCCGCTGCACCGGGGCGAGCCGGACTCGCCGGGCGCGCGGGTGTGGGCGCCCGGCGTCTTCGAGCTGCCGCCGTTCGGGCAGATGGCCGAGGTGCTCGCCGCCGCGGGGGTGGAGCCGGTGGCGGCGCTCGGCGGCGGGGGCAGCCGCGACTACTCCGCCCGATTCGGCTCCGCGCTGCTGGTCAGCGAGTTGCCGCTGTGGATCGACCCGCGGGTCGCCGACCGCACCCCCGCCGACCGCTCGCTGGCCGATGTGCTCGCCGCCACCGCCGCCGACTACCGGGAGACCGGCGCCATCGTCGGCGCCGTGCTGCACCGGGTGGCCGGGGAGCTGAGCGGGCGGAGCCCGTTCGAGCGGGCGGTGCGCGCGGTGCTCGGCAATATCCCCGGGCTGGCCGCCGCCAAGGAGGCGCTTGGCCGGGAGCGGCCCGCCACGCTCGGCGAGATCTTCGTGGAGAAGTACGTCTGGACCGGCATGCTCCGGCTCCGGGTCGGCGGCATGCTGAGCCGGCTGCTCGCCGCCGAGGCCGGGGACTCGCCGCGCATCGCGGCCGAGCGGGACCGGTTCGCCGCGGTCTTCGCCGAGTGGTGCGCGGCCATCGACTCCGGCGCGCCCGGGTTCCGGGTGCCGATCGACCGGTTGGTCGCGGTGCAGGCGGCCGCCGTCGTCCTCGCCGCGGGGCGCGTGCGCGCCGGACTTCCGGTGTGACGCGGGGCGTCCGGAACACGGGCCCCGACACCGCCGATCGCCGGTGCCGGGGCGCGCTGCCCGCAGTGCCCGAGCGCGGGGCGCTGCCCGCAATGCGCGAGCGCGGGGCGCTGCCCGCAATGCCCGAAAGCGGGGCGCTGCCGCCGGGCCGCGTTCCCCGGCGACGTGAACCCAGGCTGGACCGTCGTCCGCCGGGCTGCGTTCCCGGCGACGTGGCCCCGAGCTGGGACCGTCGTCCGCCGGGTCGCGGCACCCGGGCGCGCCGGCATCCGCGCCGGACGTGACGAGCGCTACAGACCGGCGCGGGCGGGCGACCGGTCACCGCGTCGCGGCTTAGACTGACGGTGCGTCGTCGCCGTGCGGGAGAGTTCCGGCACCGACGAGGTCCGGGCGCCGAAGGAGCAGCACCTCCCCGTCAATCTCTCAGGCACCAGGGACCGTGCGGTCACCGGCGCCTCTGGAAAGCGGTGGCTCCGGGCCGCCCGCCGATGGGGAAAGGGGCCGGATCCGGCCGCCGAATCTCTCAGGCACCACGACAGAGGGGGAGGGCCCGCCGCCCGACCCTGGAGTAGCCGTGACCCGTTCCTTCGCCGACCGCCACATCGGCCCCGACGCGGCCGAGGTCGCCCGGCTGCTCGACGTGACCGGTGTCGCGTCGCTGGACGCCCTCGCCGCCGCCGCGCTGCCCGCCGACATCCTGGACGGCGGCGGCCTCGACGTGCTCCCGCCCGCCGCGGGCGAACACGAGGTGCTGGCCGAGCTGGCCGAGCTCGCCGCCGCGAACACCGTCGCCACCTCCATGATCGGGCTCGGCTACTACGACACCCTGACCCCGCCGGTGCTGCTCCGCAACCTGCTGGAGAATCCGGCCTGGTACACCGCCTACACCCCCTACCAGCCGGAGATCAGCCAGGGCAGGCTGGAGGCGCTGCTCAACTTCCAGACCATGGTCTGCGACCTGACCGGCATGGAGGTCGCCAATGCCTCCATGCTGGACGAGGCCACCGCCGCCGCCGAGGCCATGACGCTGCTGCACCGCGCGAGCCGCTCGAAGAGCAGCCGGGTGCTGGTGGACGCCGATGTCTTCCCGCAGACCCACACCGTCCTCGCGACCAGGGCCGAGCCGCTCGGGCTGGAGATCGTCGTCGCCGACCTGAGCAGCGGCGAGCTCCCGGACGGTGACTTCTTCGGCGTGCTCGTGCAGACCCCGGGCGCCTCCGGCCGGATCGTGGACTGGACCGGGCTGGTCGCCGCGGCGCACCAGCGCGGCGCCCTGGTCGCCGCCGGTGTCGACCTGCTGGCCGCGACCCTGGTGACGCCGCCCGGCGAACAGGGCGCGGACGTCTGCTTCGGCACCACCCAGCGCTTCGGCGTTCCCATGGGATTCGGCGGCCCGCACGCCGGCTACCTCGCGGTGCGCACCGCGCACGCCAGGCAACTGCCCGGCCGGCTGGTCGGGGTCTCGGTGGACGCCGACGGCGCCCCCGCCTACCGGCTCGCGCTGCAAACCCGCGAGCAGCACATCCGCCGGGAGCGCGCCACCTCCAATATCTGCACCGCCCAGGTGCTGCTCGCCATCGTGGCCGCCATGTACGCGAGCTACCACGGCGCCGACGGGCTGCGCGCCATCGCCCGCCGGGTGCACGGCCACGCCGCCGCGCTCGCCGCCGGGCTCGGCGCGGCGGTGGTGCACGGCAGCTTCTTCGACACCGTGCTCGCGCACGTCCCCGGCGGCGCCGACGCGGTGCTGGACAAGGCGCGCTCGCGCGGCATCAACCTGCGCCGGGTCGACGCCGACCACGTTGCCGTCGCCTGCGACGAGGCCACCACCGGCGCGCACATCGCCGCGGTGCTGGAGAGCTTCGGCGCCGCGGCGGAATCCGGCGGCGAGCCGGTCGAGATCGAAACCCGCGGCACCGCGTACCTGACCCACCCCGCCTTCACCCGGTACCACACCGAGACCGGCATGCTGCGCTACCTGCGTGCGCTCTCGGACAAGGACATCGCGCTGGATCGCAGCATGATCCCGCTCGGCTCGTGCACCATGAAGCTCAATGCCACCGCCGAGATGGAGCCCATCACCTGGCCCGGCTTCGCCCGGCTGCACCCGTACGCCCCCGCGGCCGACGCGGCCGGGACACTGCGGCTGATCGCCGACCTGGAGGGCTGGCTCTGCGCCATCACCGGCTACGACGCGGTGAGCCTGCAGCCCAACGCGGGCAGCCAGGGCGAGTACGCCGGGCTGCTCGCCATCCGCCGCTACCACCTCGATCGCGGGGACACGCACCGCGACACCTGCCTCATCCCGTCCAGCGCGCACGGCACCAATGCCGCCTCCGCGGCCATGGCCGGGCTGCGGGTGGAGGTGGTGCGCTGCCGGGAGAACGGCGACGTCGACCTGGACGACCTGCGCGCCAAGATCGGCGACCACGCCGAGCGGCTGGCCTGCATCATGATCACCTACCCCTCCACGCACGGCGTCTACGAGCACGAGGTCGCCGAGCTGTGCGCGCTGGTGCACGACGCCGGCGGGCAGGTATACGTGGACGGCGCCAATCTGAACGCGCTGGTCGGGCTGGCCCGGCCGGGTCGCTTCGGTGGCGACGTCAGCCACCTGAACCTGCACAAGACCTTCTGCATCCCGCACGGCGGCGGCGGGCCGGGCGTGGGCCCGGTGGCGGTGCGCTCGCACCTGGCGGCCTACCTGCCCGGCGATCCGCTGGTGACCGGGTCGCACGCGGTCTCCGCCGCGCACAACGGCTCGGCCTCGATCCTGCCGATCACCTGGGCCTACATCCGGATGATGGGCGCCGACGGGCTGCGCCGCGCCACCCTCACCGCCATCGCCTCCGCCAACTACATCGCCCGGCGGCTGGACGAGCACTTCCCGGTGCTCTACACCGGCGAGCACGGCATGGTCGCGCACGAGTGCATCCTCGACCTGCGCGCCATCACCAAGCGCACCGGCGTCACCGTCGACGACGTCGCCAAGCGGCTCGCGGACTACGGCTTCCATGCCCCCACCATGAGTTTCCCGGTGGCCGGGACACTCATGGTCGAGCCGACCGAGAGCGAGAACCTGGCCGAGCTGGACGAGTTCTGCGACGCCATGATCGCCATCCGCCGGGAGATCGACCAGGTGGGGTCCGGGGTGTGGCCCGCCGACGACAACCCCTTGCGCGGCGCCCCGCACACCGCCGAATCGCTGGTGGGGGCGTGGGACCACCCCTACTCCCGCGAGGTCGCGGTCTACCCGCGCGGGGTCGCGCACACCCGCGCCAAGGTGTGGCCGCCGGTGCGCCGCATCGACGGCGCCTTCGGCGACCGCAACCTGGTCTGCTCCTGCCCGCCGGTCGAGGCGTACGCCGACTGACCGCCGTGCGCTCGGCCATCGTGGTCGGCGCCCCTGGTTCACCGAGTGGGCCGCACACCGGAGCGCGCCGCACGGCATCGCGCCGCCCGGCCGCGAACCGCACCGTCGGCCCGGAGGGCGTGCTCCGGGTGGCGCGGGAGCCGGGGGCGCCGGTGCGGGTCAGGGGTTGGTGAGCGCCTGCACCACGGCGGTGCCGAACTTCAGGTCGTTGGTGCCTGGCACGGTGGCGTAGGTGCCGCCGGTGTTCGCGGCGAGGGTGCGCAGCGTATCGCCGTCACCGGTGCCGATCACCACCACGTCCACCCGGACCGGCGTGGATCCACCCGCCTCCGCGATCCGGGAGAGCAGCTCGGCGCCGGTGAGCGCGGAGTCGTCGTCGGGGCCGTCGGTGATGAGCAGGATGGAGTTGGTGCGGCCTGCGGCCGGTTCGGCCGCCACCTCCTGGTAGGCGGCGAGCAGCGTCGGGTACGCCTGATCGGTCGTGGAGTCCGACGGCTTGACCGCGTTGAGCGCGGTGTCCAGGGTGCTGCGCTGGGCGTCGGTGAGCGCGGCGGTCGGGGTCTGCACCTGGTACGGCCTGCTGCCGTCCAGGTTCTTGCCGAAGGTCCAGACGCCGAGCCCGAAGTCGGGCGGCAGGGTGGTGAGCGAGGAGCGCAGCGCGGCCAGCGAGTTCGCCAGCCGGGTCATGGCCCCCTCCCTGGTGCCCATGGACGACGAGACATCCAGCAGTACCGTGGTGCTCACCCCGAGCACCGGGTTCTCCACGGTCTGGCGCACGGCGTCGAGCGTGGCCTTGTCCGGTCCGGGCACGGCCATGGGCGCGGTGAACCCGGCCTGGGCGAGCAGCGCGGCCTGCGCGGGGGCGCGCAGGTAGTCGGTGAAGAGCCCGGCGATCAGGTTCTCGGTCTCGTCCACCCAGCCGCCGGTCATCAGCGCGGCCGGGTAGTCGGCGAGCGGGGCGGCCCCGATCGGCCGGTAGATCGCGGCCCCGGCCTGCGCCCGCACCTGCTGCTCGGTGGCGGCGACGGCGTGCACGGGGGCGTCCGGATTGTCGGAGGCGGCCTGGATGAGCGCGGTCAGCGGGTCCGCGGACTGCGGCGCCTCGGCGGCCAGCACGGAAATGGCCGAGACCACCTGACCGGTGCGCGCGGCCTCGACGGTGAGCGGGTCGGCGCCGGAGAGCGACGAGCCGACGGCGACCGCGGCCGCGGTGGAGGTGTCGCCCGCGGGCAGCGCCATCCGCAGCCCGCCCCAGCCACTCAGCCCGAGATCGCCGAGCGACCCCTGCTGCAGCCGAGGCAGATCCGACCACGCCGCCTTGGCCTGGTCGAGCGCGGCGCGCAGCGGCTCGGAGACCGCGAGCACGATGGCGCTGGTCGCTACCGAGGTGGGGTTTCCCTCGATCAGCCCAGGCACCCGGACCGCCTCCACCGAGCGGGTGGAGTCCGGGATCCAGAGCGCGGGCTGGGCGCCGAGCGGCGAGGTCCAGGTGCCCGACGCGAAGGCGGCGGCGACGTCGGCGGAGGCGCGGGCGGTCACGTGCACCTCGGCGCAGTGGTCGCGCACGCGGGGCGCGGTGGCGTTGTAGCGGTCGGCGATCGCCCGGACCGGATCGGCGAGCACCGGGTCGACCGTCACGTCCAGCGTGGCGGTGCCCTCCACGCACTCCGCGGCGGCGGCGGTGTCGCGGCTGTCGCCGCGGTCGCGCAGCTGGAACCAGCCCACGACCGCCACGATCAGCACCACCACCGCCACCACTGCGGCGATCACGCCTGCGCTGACGCCCCGCGAACCGGATTCGCTGCTGCGATGAGTTCCCACGGAGCGGCAGTCTATGTGGCGTCCGGGGGTGCGCGCCGCCACCGCTGTTCCGGCGGCGGCGCGCACCGTTCACTCCCGCACGAGCCGGCCGCGGTCGTACTCGCGGCCGCCCCAGACCCCGGACTGGCCGGTGTCCGCGGCGAACTCGGCGCACCCGGCGCGAATCGGGCAATTCGCGCAGATCGCCCGGGCGTAGCCGAAGTCCTCCGACGGGTACGGGAACCATGCCTCGTGGTTCGGGTCGCCCCGGCACGCGGCCCGGTGCCAGCCCCGCGCGTCCGAGAGCGGGAGCAGTACGGCCAGGGTGGTAGCGGTGTCGACGGTCACGTCCCTCTCCTTTCTCGGGTGGTCACTCGGCGAGCCGGCGCCAGATGTCCCGCTGCCGTTTGGCCAGCGGGTCGGGGGCCTTCGGCTGCCAGAGCAGTCTCAGCCCCGCCTCCTCGGGCGTCCGGTTCGCCTTGGCGGTGTTGCAGGGCGCGCAGCAGGCGACGAGGTTGGCCCAAGTGTTCGGGCCGCCCCGGCTGCGCGGCCGGATGTGGTCGACGGTGTGCGCCCGCGCGCCGCAGTAGCCGCAGCGCCGGTCGTCGCGGCGCAGCACGCCCGCCGCGGTCGCCGGGCTCTCGTCGTGCACGGCGGGCCGCTGCGCCACGTGCACGTACCGCAGCAGCCGGATGGTCTCCGGCAGCGCGATCTCGCAGCGCTGCGAGCGAATCGGGAAGTAGGGCTCGCGGGCGAACATGGCCTCCGCCGCCCCGGCGAGCACCAGGGTGACAGCGCGGTCGGCGGTGACCTCGTGCAGCGCCTCGTAGCTGGCATTCAGCACGAGCACGGCGGCGTGGATCCAGTTCTCGGCGGTGGGGGGAGGGTGCGCGGAAACGACGGAGAGCGTCATGGGACACCGGCCTTCGGGGTCGGGCGAGCGAGGAGGAAGCGGAGCGGCGCCGGGTCAGGCGGCCGGGTTGCCCTGGACGCCGTACCGCTGCCGCCGGTGGCCGGGCGGTGTCCGCGATTCGGTGCCCGCCGCGGCCTCGGTGAGGCGGCGGCCGTCACGATGCACACCGCGCATTCCGTCTCCGGGGTAGCTGTCGATCACGGCCGTCACCTCCTTCGCTGTGCTCGTTCCGCCCGATCGGCGGTATGCGGACATGGTGGCACACCGGATCGGCGGCTGTCCGCTCATTTTTTCGCCGGAAAGGGCGCTCGCGCAGCGGCTCCCGGGGTCAGACCGGGCGCAGCTCGGCGGCGCCGAAGGAGACGTCGAAGCGGTCGCACCAGATGGTGACGCTGGTCACCGCGGCGAGATCGGTCTGCGGCGGGATGGGGTAGTTCTGGTTGCCGCGGTTGCCCTTCAGCGCGCCGAGGTCGGTGTGCGCGCCGTCGTCGAAGACGAACCAGCCGTCCCTGCCCAGCAGCACCGGGGCGTCGGTGAGCCAGACGTGCAGGTCGGGGCCGTCGGAGGTGTCCAGGTTCTCCAGCCGGAGCACCCGGCTGCCGTCCGGCAGCGCGATCACCGCCGCGGAGCCGGTGGTGCCGTGCTCGTGCGCGATCAGATCGCCGCGCGCGAGCAGCCGGGGCTGCACGTCCGGGACGCCGGAGCCGGTGCTCGGCAGTACCGGCGCGGCCTCGTTCACGGTGGTGTTCGTGACCAGCCGCCATGGCTGGAACAGGGCGAGCCCGGCGACGACGCCGAGCAGCGCGACGGCGGTGACAGCCCAGGTGAGGGGTGTGCGGGCGAGGGCACGGATGCGGGACACGGAGCCTCCTGTGCGAGCGCGTCCGGTACGCGCCGTCGGACGCCCGACCCTAGCGACTTCGCGCCCGCGCAGCAGTACCGGAGCGTCAGGCGCCTTTACGCTCCTGCGCCTTCTTGGCGGGCGCCTTGCGCGCGGTGGTCTTCTTCGCGGTGCTCTTGCTCGCGGTCTTCTTGGCGGCGGTCTTCTTCGCCGGTTCCTTGGCGGCGGCCTTGCTCGCGGTCTTCTTGGCGGGCGCCTTCTTGGTCGCGCCACCACCCGCGGCCCGGCGCCCGCTCGCCTCCAGACTGCGCTGCAGCGCCGCCACCAGATCCACCACCTCGGCGTCGACCTGCTCCTTCTCCGGCTCGGGGCGGCTCACCAGGGTGTCCGAGCCATTGGCGATGGCCTCGTCCAGCACCTTGCGCAGCTCGATCTGGTACTCGTCGGTGAACTGCTCCGGCTCGAAGTCGTCGGACATCGACTCCACCAGCGTCTCCGCCATGGAGATCTCCTGCGGGCGCGGCTTCGAGGCGTCCTGCAGCGATTCGAAGTCGACCGCGCGCACCTCGTCCGGCCAGAGCAGGGTCTGCAGCAGCAGCACCCCGTCGTGCACCCGGAGCGCCGCCAGCCTGGTCTTCTGCCGCAGCGTGAAGTGCACGAGCGCGGTGCGGTCGATGCGCTCCAGGGTCGCGGCGAGCAGCACGTACGCCTTGGGCGTCGTGGAATCCGGCTCCAGGTAGTAGCTCTTCTCGAACAGGATCGGGTCGATCTGCTCGGATGGCACGAACTGCAGCACCGGGATCTCGTGTTTCTCCGCCGCGGGGAGCTTGGCGAAGTCCTCGTCGGTGAGCACGACCTTCGCGCCCTCCGGCGATTCGTAGGCCTTGTCGATATCGGCGTACTGCACGGATTCCCCGCACACGCTGCACACCCGGTCGTACTTGATCCGCCCGCCGTCCTTGGCGTGCACCTGATGGAACCGGATGTCGTGGTCCTCGGTGGCGGTGTAGACCTTCACCGGGACGTTCACCAGCCCGAACGCGATCGAGCCCTTCCAGATAGCCCGCATCACTCCATCATGGCCGAACCGCCCGGTCTCTGCGAGAGGACGCGCAGGTCGAGGGTTGCGCGAGCCACCGTGAGCCGGGTGCGGCGGGGGAGCCGCGGGAAGAGCCCGGCCATGGCGGCGAGCACCCCGGGCAGGTCGTCCGGGCCGGAGAGGTAGGCGCGCTGGCGGTGCGGCGGCAGGGTGAAGAAGGCGTCGAAGAAGTCAGGGACGCGCTCCGGCGGCAGGGCGAGCAGCGCCCGCAGCCCGGCCGCGCGCAGCACCGCGACCGCCCTGGCGCGCGGGGTCCAGTACGTCCCGCCGGTGGCGACGGTGTCGGCGGCGGCGAGCGCGGCGGCGACGCTGTAGCCGGTAGCCGGGTGCAGGAGGCCGCCCGCCGCGCCGAAGCGCTCCCGGCCCGGCCGCCCGCCCTGCACCGGGAAGCGGACCCGTTCGATCTCCTCGGCGCCGGTCAGGGTGATGTCGCGGGCGGTGAGGCGGTGGTGCAGGCGGCGGCGCAGTTCGCCGTCGTCCAGGGCCGGGCGCCCGGCCAGGCAGGTCTCCTCGAGCAGGACGGTGCCCGCGTCGAGGGGGACGGCGTAGAGGAAGGAGGGCGGGGCGGCGGGGTCGGCGCCGTTGTCGCGGCGCCAGTCCATGAAGAGCGTCTCGGTGCCGTGCACCCGCGCGGCGGGGACGAGCACGCCGTGCGCCGTCTGCTCGGCGCGGGCCGGGTCGCGGCGCAGGCCGCGCGCGTCGACGACCCGCTCGGCGCGCAGCTCGGTGCCGGCGGCCAGGGTCACGCTGTGCGGCTCGCAGCGCACCGCCCGGTCGGCGAAGACCGTCGCGCCGTCGGGGGCGAGCGCCGCCTGGAGCCGCCCGGTGTCGAGTACCGCGTAGGCGCGGGCGAGGCGGTGTTCGCTGCGCCCCCACGCCACCGGCTCCGGCACCGTCGCCGCGATCACGCCCCGATCGAGCCAGCCGGGAAGCTCGTCCGCCCACACCGCGTAGGTGGCCCGCCAGCGCCGCTCCGGCGCCGGGTCGACCACCGCGACCGTGCGGCCGTGCGCCAGGCACCGGTGCGCCAGCGCGCGCCCGGCCGGCCCCTGGCCGCAGACCACGACGTCGAACACCCCGTGTGCGGAATCCGCCATACTGCTCCTCCGGTTTCGCCCGGCAGCCTATCGTCCGCCGGTGCCGCCGCCCGGTGCGACGGGAATCACCTTCGCGCTCAGCGACGTTGCGGCGGGCATTGTTACTATCGCCGCGTGCCGGGCCGGTACGGCGGTGATCGCCCAGGTCGGCGGCGCGAAACGTGACGATCGCAGGACGAGGGGACTCTCGGTGTTCGAACTGACCAGGCGCCGCGCCCGGGTGCTCCTCGTCGTCTTCGCGGCGCTCGCCCTCGGCCTCGGCGCGTTCGGATCGGGGCTGTTCGACAAGGTGCAGGGCGGCGGCTACAGCGATCCGGGCAGTGAATCCGCCCGTGCCGCAACGGTTCTGCGCGATACCTTCGGCGAGGCGGCGCCCAACCTGGTGCTGCTCGTCGAGACCGGCTCCTCGGTGGACGACGCCGCCGCGGCCGCCGCCGCCACCACCCTCGCCCGCGACCTCGCCGCGGAGCCGGGCGTGGCCCGCGTCAGCTCCTACTGGACCGACGGCAAACCAGCAGCACTGCGCAGCGCCGACGGCAGCAAGGGGCTGATCGTCGCCGGTGTGCTCGGCACCGAGCCCGAGGTGGACGCGCGGATCGGCGACCTCGCCGAGCGCTTCGGCGGCGCGCACGACCCGGTCCAGGTCCGGGTCGGCGGCTACGCCATGCTGCTGCGCGAGACGGTGCAGCAGACCGAGAAGGACGTCGTGCTCGGCGAATCCATCGCCTTCCCGGTCACGCTGATCGCGCTGCTCTTCGTCTTCGGCGGGCTGGTCGCCGCCGCGCTGCCACTGGTGGTCGCCGCCGTCACCGTGCTGCTCACGGTGGGCGCGCTCACCGCCGTCGCGAGCCTCACCGATGTCGCCGCCACCGCGAGCAATGTCGCCACCCTGCTCGGCCTCGGCCTCGCCATCGACTACAGCCTGCTGCTGATCAGCCGATTCCGCGACGAACTCGACGGCGGCGCCGAGCCGGCGGCCGCGCTCGCCGCGACCATGCGCTCCGCCGGGCGGACCGTCGCCTTCTCCGCCGTCACCGTCGCCATCGCGCTCGCCGGGCTGCTGTTCTTCCCGCTGGTGGCGGTGCGCTCGATGGGGTATGCCGGGCTGCTGGTCGCGGCGCTCGCCGCGGTGGTCTCGCTGACCGTGCTGCCCGCGCTCCTGCTGCTGCTCGGGCCCCGGATCGACAGCGGGCGGCTGCGCCCGCGCCGCCGCGCCACCGGCGCCGCCGCCGACGGCTTCTGGCACCGGCTGGCCACCCTGGTCATGCGCCGCCCGCTGCCCATCGGGCTCGCCGTCGCCGCTCTGCTGCTGCTCCTCGGCGCGCCGTTCCTGCACGTCAACCTGGGATTCCCGGACGAGCGGGCACTGCCGGGGGACATGGCGTCGCGGCAGATCGCCGAGACGCTCGCCGCCGATTTCGGGATCACCGAGCAGAACGGGCTCTTCGCCGTGCTGCCGGACTCCGCCGACGGCGTCGGCGGGTACGCCACCGCGCTCTCCGAACTGCCCGACGTGCGCCGCGTCGACACCGTCACCGGCAGCTACGCGGGCGGGGCGCAGTTCGCCGCGCCCGGCCCGCTGCACTCCGGCTTCGGCGCGGACGGCGCCGCCTACCTGACCATCGTCCCCGCCACCGACGACCCCGCCGCGCTCGACCGCCTGGTCGACGAGGTGCGCGCGGTGCCTGCCCCCTCGCCGGTGCTGATCGGCGGCCTCGCCGCGACCAATGGCGACGCGCTGGCCTCGGTCACCGCCGCGCTGCCCTGGGCGCTCGGCTTCGTGATCGTGCTCATGCTCGTCGCGCTCTTCCTGCTCACCGGCAGCGTGGTGCTCCCGGTGCTGGCGCTGATCCTGAGCGCGCTCAGCCTCACCGCCACCTTCGGCGCGCTGGTCTGGATCTTCCAGGACGGGCATCTCTCCGGGCTGCTCGACTTCACCGTCACCGGCGACCTGCCGCCCACCGTCCCGGTCATGCTCTTCGGCGTCGCCTTCGGCCTCGCCATGGACTACCAGGTATTCCTGCTCAGCCGGATCGGCGAGGAGTACCGGCGCACCGGCGACAGCGAGGCCGCGGTGGCGCTCGGGCTGGAGCGGATCGGGCGGATCGTCACCGCCGCCGCCGTCCTCATCTCGCTGGTGCTGCTCGGCTTCCTCGCCTCCGACATCACCTTCATGAAGGCGTTCGGCATCGGGTTGCCGCTCGCCGTCCTGGTCGACGCCACCCTGGTGCGCGGGTTCCTGTTGCCCGCCGGGATGAAGCTGCTCGGGGATCGCGTGTGGTACGCGCCCGGGTTCCTGCGCCGGGTGCACGAGCGGTTCGGGTTCGGCGAGGGTTCGCCGGAGCCGGTTGCGGCCGCCGCGCCCGCGCGGTGGTTGATCGACGAGAAGCCGAGCGTTTCGCCCGCTCCGGTTCCGGCGCGGGAGTCGTCGGCGTTCCGGTCCGGGACGCGGGATCGGTCCGCCGTCGAGCGGAGTGGTTCGGCGGCCGCGCGGGCGGTGCCGTCCGGGGTTCGCGGGGGTTCGGCGCGTTCGGCCGAGGTCGCGGAGGTCGGCGAAGCCATTGCCTCGGTGGAGCCCGAGGCGGTGTCGCCCGCGGCCCCCGAGCCCACCGTGCGGAAGGGCGGTGTCGCCGCGTCCGCTGCCGAGAAGGCGTCGCCCGCGCCCGCCGAGCCCGTCGTCTCGAAGGAGGATGTCGCCGCGCCCGTCGCTGAAGCGGTGCCGGAGGCTGGTGAGCCCGCCTGTCCGGAGAGCGGTGTCGCGGCGCGCGTCGCCGAGGTCGATCGCACGCCGGATGTGCCCGACGCGGACCGCGACGCCTTGCCGGTTGCCGACGTCGATGCAGCGGCGACCGCTGCGGACCCGGTCGTCGAGCCGAGCAAAGGGGCGGGGGCGAAGTCCGGCGAGACGGTCGCCGCGGACTCGGCCGACGCGGCGGCTGCGGACAAGGGCTCGGTCACCGCGACCGCTGCCGGAACTGCCATGGTGGAGGTGCCCGGTCGGGCTGCGGCTGCGGAGACCGTTCCCGCCGAGCAGGCGACAGTGCGGAAGCGCACGCCGCGGAGGGCTGTCGTGACAGAGCCCGTCGAGGCCGAGGCTCCCCTCGAGAAGGCGCCCGCCAAGCGTGCGCCGCGCAAGGCGGCCGAGGCATCGGCCGCGGCGGTGGGCGGGGCGCCTGCCAAGCGCGCGGCGCGGAAGACGCCCGCCGAGAAGACGGCCGCGGCCGTCGCGGCGGACGAGGCGACGCCCGCGAAGAAGGCTGCCCCGCGTAAGACCGCTGCGCGCAAGCGGGTGGTCTCGGAACCGCAGGCACCGGTCGAGGGCGCAGCTCCCGTCCCGTCGGCGGCCCCTGCCGGTGCCGAGCCGACGCCCGTGAAGAAGGCTGCTCCGCGTAAGACCGCCCGCAAGGCGGCCGCTCCGCAGGCCGAGGTGCCGCTCGAGGCCCCCGCCGCCCAGGCTCCTGCCCCTGCCGGGGACGAAAACGCCCCGGCGAAGAAGACCGCGCCCCGCAAGGCGCCTGCCCGGAAAACGGCAGCGTCGGCGGCGGCTCCCGCCCGCAAGACGGCGGCACGGAAGACGCCGGCCAAGCGGGCGCCCCGCAAGGCCGCACCTCCGGCCCCCGCGCCGCAGCCGGAGTTCTCGGCCGACGCCGCCCTCCCAGTCGAACCCGCCCCTCCCGCCGAGGCCCCGACACCACTGCCGCTCTTCTCCGACGCGACCCCGCTCGCACCCGAAACCCCCTCCACCACAACCGCTCCCGCGAAGAAGGCAGCGGCCAAGCGCACGACCGCGCGTAAAACCTCCGCGAACGGCGCGACCAGAACCCCGGCCGGGCGCGCACCCCGCAAGACCACCGCGGCGCCGAAGGCCCCGGAGGAAACCCCGTAGCGTCGTCCGGCGGCGAACAGCGCGCCGCCGATCCGAACCGTCTCCTCGGCGAGGAGCCGGCTGCGCCCAGCGGACCGGCGCACTCCGACCGGACAGATCGGCAGCCCCGGCGGGGCCCCGCACGGCGACCGGTAAAATCGGTGGTTCCGGGGCGCCTGGGCCGCGCACACTGCGCGAAGAGAACCGATCGGCCCCGCCGTCCGAGACGAAAAGCGAGGAGATTTTCCTGTGATCACCGCGACCGACCTGGAGGTCCGGGCCGGAGTCCGCACCCTGCTCACCGCGCCCGGCTCGGCGCTGCGGGTGCAGAACGGCGACCGGATCGGCCTGGTCGGCCGGAACGGCGCGGGGAAGACCACCACGCTGCGCATCCTGGCGGGCGAGGGCGAGCCCTATGCGGGCACGGTGATCCGCTCGGGCGATGTCGGCTACCTTCCGCAGGATCCGCGCGAGGGCGACCTGGACGTGCTGGCCAGGGACCGGGTGCTCTCCGCCCGCGGCCTGGACGCGCTGATCCGGCAGATGGAGAAGCAGCAGGCGCTGATGGCCGAGGTCGCCGACGATGCCGAGCGGGAGCGCGCGGTGCGCAAGTACGGCAGGCTGGAAGAGCGCTTCTCCGCACTCGGCGGCTACGTCGCGGAGAGCGAGGCGGCCCGGATCTGCAGCAGCCTCGGGTTGCCGGACCGGGTACTCGGCCAGGCGCTGCGCACCCTCTCCGGCGGCCAGCGCCGCCGCATCGAGCTGGCCCGCATCCTCTTCGCCGCCTCGGACGGCAGCGGCGGCCGCTCGGACACGGTGCTGCTGCTGGACGAGCCGACCAACCACCTCGACGCCGACTCCATCACCTGGCTGCGCGGCTTCCTGCAGAACCACGACGGCGGGCTCATCGTGATCAGCCACGACGTCGAGCTGCTCGCCGACGTGGTGAACAAGGTGTGGTTCCTGGACGCGGTGCGCGGCGAGGCCGACGTCTACAACATGAGCTGGCAGAAGTACCTGGACGCGCGCGCCACCGACGAGCAGCGCCGCCGCCGCGAGCGCGCCAACGCCGAGAAGAAGGCCTCCGCGCTCAAGGCGCAGGCCGCCAAGCTCGGCGCCAAGGCGACGAAAGCCACTGCGGCGCAACAGATGGCCAAGCGCGCCGACCGGCTGCTCGCGGAGCTGGACGACGTGCGGGTCGCCGACAAGGTGGCCAGGATCAAGTTCCCGGAGCCGGCCGCCTGCGGCAAGACCCCGCTCATGGCCTCGAACCTGACGAAGATGTATGGCTCGCTGGAGATCTTCACCGGCGTCGACCTGGCGATCGACCGCGGCAGCCGGGTGGTGGTGCTCGGGCTGAACGGCGCGGGCAAGACCACGCTGCTGCGGCTGCTGGCCGGGGTCGAGCAGCCGAGCGCCGGGCAGCTGGACCCGGGGCACGGCCTCAAGGTGGGCTACTTCGCCCAGGAGCACGACACCCTCGACGATCGCGCCACCGTCTGGGAGAACATCAGGCACGCCGCGCCGGACGCGGGCGAGCAGGAGCTGCGCGGCCTGCTCGGCGCCTTCATGTTCACCGGGCCGCAGCTGGAACAGCAGGCGGGCACGCTCTCCGGCGGCGAGAAGACCAGGCTGGCGCTGGCCGGGCTGGTCTCCTCGGCGGCGAACGTGCTGCTGCTGGACGAGCCGACGAACAACCTGGACCCGGTCTCCCGGGAGCAGGTGCTGGACGCGCTGCGCACCTACGCGGGCGCGGTGGTGTTGGTGACGCACGATCCGGGTGCGGCCGAGGCGCTGAATCCGGAGCGCGTGATCCTGCTCCCGGACGGCGCCGAGGACCACTGGTCGGCCGAATATCTGGAATTGATTCAGCTCGCGTGAGTTTCATCACAAATCGCCGTTGATCGTGGCCGGTGCCTTGTCTAGCCTGGAATGAGCGCTGCTCGGCGACTCGGAGGAAGCCAATGAGCGACAGGCCCACACGCAAGGATCGGCCCGGAACCGGCAAGACTGCCGCGCCCAGGACAGCCTCTACCAGATCGGCCGGCGCGAAGGCCGCCGGTGAGCCGCCGCTCGCGAAGGGAACCCGGGTCACCGGGAAGTCCCGCGATCGGCTGCAGTCCCAGCTCAAGAAGCAGTACGAAGCCGGAGCCAGCATCCGATCGCTGGCCCAGTCGACCGGCCGCTCGTACGGCTTCATCCACAATGTGCTCGTGGAATCGGATGTGCAATTGCGCAGCCGCGGCGGAGCGAACCGGCGCAAGGCAGCGTCCTAGCGCCGGACTCCGGCGGTGCCCGGCTCGTCCGGGTGGCTCGGCTGTGCCCGGGAACGATTGCGGCGCACGGTGGTCCGGCCGAGCACCCGGCTCACAGGTCGGCCACCGCACCGTCCCCGCGGACGAGCAGGTTCGCCAGGCTGCGGAAGATGGGGAGCTCCGCCCTGGTGGCCAGGTGGGCGAATCGGCCCTGCGGGTCCACTTCGAGGAAGTAGTACTCGCCGTCCAGGCCGATCCGCAGGTCCAGCACCCCGAAGCTGAGCCCGAGCGCGCCCATGAGCGTGGTGAGCGACTTGCCCACCGAGGCGGGCAGCCGCTCCGGGCGCAGGTGGACCGGGTGCACGCCGCGATCGCCGTGGCCGGGCACCACCCGGACCGCCCACTCCACCCCGTCCACCCAGACCACGCGCAGGTCGCACTCGGCGGCGATGTAGTCCTGGAACGCGGTCGGGGTGTTCCGGATGGCCTCGATATCGCCCAGGTCGGCATCGGTGCAGAGCCGGGTGCGGGCGCGGCCGCCCGCGTTCCCGCGCTTGCGCACCACCGCCCCCGGCCGGGAACCGACGAAGCTGCGTGCCTCGTCCGGGTCGTTGGTGATCAGGGTCTCCGGGATGGCGAAGCCGGCCCGCCCGGCGGTCTCCAGCTGCACGATGCGCCGGGACGCCGTGCGGTCGGCGCCCGGGTCGTTCACCCAGTAGGCGGGGATGGACCAGAGCAGCCCCTGCAGGAAGCCGTCGCTCTCCGACTGTGCCTCCGCGCCGCCCGTGCGCGGGACGGTGTGCCCGGTGGTGCGCCGCCACCACACCGAGCGCACGTCGTCCAGCCCGACGATGCGGGCGAGCGAGCGCGCGGTGCCGCTCCGATCCACCCGGAAACTGCCGGTGCGGGAGGGGAATTCGCGCGGGTCGAGCCGGATGGCGTTGAGGCCGTGCTGTTCTCGCACGATCGTCGCCAGTGCGGCGGCGTGCCGGTCGTCGGCGTCGGCGACCACGAGGACCGAACTCGAGCCGTGTGCTGTCACCGGCGCTCACCCCCCTCGTCGTCCCGATTGCGGAGAGTTCGCCGATGGATCGCCAGAAGCGCGGGAAAACCGGAGGGAGCGGGCGCGGGCCGAGCGGTCGGTCGCGATCATCGGGGGCTCCGTCCTGCTCGGTTCTGCTGCTCGAGGTCGGGTCTATCCGGCGAGTACCAGCTCGCCGGGATACTCGAGCCATCGCTGCCACCGTGCCCGCCGAGCCGTTGACCACCCGATGCCCCGAGTTTGCGGGCGGCCGATGCACCTGTCCGAAGCTTAGCGCCTGGCGGTGCGTTTCACGGGGCTTTGACGCGGCTCGGGCGCACGTAATGCCGGGTTGTCAACGGCGATTGGCATTGCGTTCGCGCCACCAGTCCGGGGCATCCACGAAGTGGTTGTCGAATTCCTCCTGGCTCGCGGCCAGGTCGTCGAGGGTGGACTCGCCGCGCGAGATCCGCTCCAGCAGCCGGAAGTACTCGAAGCGGCGCACGCCCGGGACCAGCGCGATGAGGATGCGGGCGCCGCTGTCCGGGGTGGCGCCGAAGGCGTGCGGCATATGCCGGGGGACCAGTACCGAGCCGCCCGCGCCGACGGTGACGATGCGGTCGCCCGCCAGCAGCTGGAGTTCTCCGTCGGCGATGTAGAAGAGCTCGTCGGAGCGGGTGTGGAAGTGCGGGGAGGCCCCGTCGGCGCCGCGCGGCACGGTGACCTCGAGCGTGCTCACGGCGCCGCCTGCCGCATCGGCGTCGATGAGCAGGCGCATGGTGACCGTGCCGCGCGGCGCCGCTCGGGCGAGCCGTTCGCGCTCAACCCCTCCGCGCTGGCCGACACGCTCATGCTCTCCAGGGCCGGGATGACCGGGCGGCTGGACCGGCTGGAGCAGGCGGGGCTGGTGCGCCGCGACGCGGACACGGCCGATCGCCGCGCGATCAAGGTGGCGCTCACGACGCAGGGGCGCGCCCTGGTGGACCGGGCGGTGCGCGCGCACACCGAGAACGAGACCAGGCTGCTCGCGGTGCTTCCGGCGGCGGACCGCAGGGAGCTGGACCGCATCGCCCGTACCCTGCTGGCGGGGTTGGAGTCCGAGGGGTAGGCCGGCCGGAGTTCGGTCCGGCCGGGCTCCGCGACCGGGCCTAGGCCCGGCGCCGGACCGAGGCCTCGACCAGGTCGAGCACCGCGGTCAGGTTCTCGTTGGTGTGCCCGGAGGCGATCCGGGCGATCAGCCCGTCGAGCACCAGGTCCAGGTAGCCGAGCAGCACGTCGGTGGGGACGTCGTCACGCAGCGCGCCCGCGGCCTTGCGGCGCTCCAGCCGGGCCAGGGTGGCCGCGGTGAGCTCGGCCGAGCGCTGGCTCCACCCGGCCCTGAACTCCGGGTCGGTGCGCAGCCTGCGCGCGATCTCCAGCCGGGTGCCGAGCCAGTTGAACTCCTCCGGGTGCGCGAGCATGTCCCGCATGACCTGGACGATGCCCTGGTTGGCGGCGACATCGGCCATCCGCTCGGCATCCTCCTGGGCGAGCGCGAGGAAGAGCGCGTCCTTGTCCCGGAAGTGGTGGAAGATCGCGCCGCGGGAGAGCCCGATCTCGTCCTCCAGCCTGCGCACGGTGGCGCCGTCGTAGCCGTACTCGGCGAAGCAGCGCCGGGCGCCGTCCAGGATCTGGCTGCGGCGCGCGGCGAGGTGGTCATCGCTGACCTTGGGCATGGGGCTCCTCGGGGGAATACGGAGCGGTCCGCGCATCGCCGCGCGATGCACGGACCCACTCCGTGACGGAACCTGAGATCAGCCGCGGATCATATTGCGCAGCACGTACTGCAGGATGCCGCCGTTGCGGTAGTAGTCCGCCTCACCGGGGGTGTCGATTCGGACCACGGCGTCGAAGGTGACCTTCTCGCCGTCCTCCTTGGTGGCGGTCACCGTCAGCGTCTTCGGGGTCTTGCCCTCGTTCAGCGCGGTGATGCCCTCGATGTCGAACACCTCGGTGCCGGTCAGCCCGAGCGACTTGGCCGACTCGCCCGCCGGGAACTGCAGCGGGATGACGCCCATGCCGATCAGGTTCGAGCGGTGGATGCGCTCGAACGACTCGGTGATCACCGCGCGCACGCCGAGCAGCCGGGTGCCCTTGGCCGCCCAGTCCCGCGAGGAGCCGGAGCCGTACTCCTTGCCGCCGAGCACGACCAGCGGGATCCCCGCCGCCTGGTAGTTCTGCGAGGCGTCGTAGATGAACGCCTGCGGGCCGCCGTCCTGGGTGAAGTCGCGGGTGTAGCCGCCCGAGACGTCGTCCAGCAGCTGGTTGCGCAGCCGGATGTTGGCGAAGGTGCCGCGGATCATGACCTCGTGGTTGCCGCGCCGCGAGCCGAGCGAGTTGTAGTCCTTGCGCTCCACGCCGTGCTCGTCCAGGTACTGCGCCGCCGGGGTGCCCGGCTTGATCGGCCCGGCCGGGCTGATGTGGTCGGTGGTCACCGAGTCGCCGAGCAGCGCGAGCACGCGGGCGCCCCTGATGTCCTCGACCGGGGCCGGCTCCATCTCCATGCCGTCGAAGTACGGCGCCTTGCGCACGTAGGTCGAGTTCTCGTCCCAGGCGAAGGTGTCGCCCTCCGGGGTGGCCAGGTTCTGCCAGCGCTCGTCGCCGTCGAAGATCGTGGCGTAGGAGTTGCGGAACATGTCCTGGCTGATCGCCGACTTGATGGTGTCGTCGATCTCCTGGGCCGAGGGCCAGATGTCCTTCAGGAAGACGTCGTTGCCCTCGGTGTCCTGGCCGAGCGGGTCGGTCTCGAAGTCGAAGTCCATGGTGCCCGCGATCGCGTAGGCGATGACCAGCGGCGGCGAGGCCAGGTAGTTCATCTTCACGTCGGGGGAGATGCGGCCCTCGAAGTTGCGGTTGCCGGAGAGCACCGCGGTGACCGAGAGGTCGTTGTCGTTGACCGCCTTGGAGATCTCCTCCGGCAGCGGGCCGGTGTTGCCGATGCAGGTGGTGCAGCCGTAGCCGCCCAGGTAGAAGCCGAGCTTCTCCAGGTAGGGCCAGAGCCCCGCCTTCTCGTAGTAGTCCGAGACCACCTGCGAGCCGGGCGCCATATTGGTCTTCACCCACGGCTTGCTGGAGAGCCCCTTCTCCACCGCGTTGCGGGCGAGCAGGGCCGCGCCGAGCATGACCGACGGATTGGAGGTGTTGGTGCAGGAGGTGATGCCCGCGACCACGACGGCGCCGTGGTCGAGCACGAAGTCGCCGCGCTCGGCCGAGCGCACCGTGACCGGCTTGGTCGGGCGGCCCTCGGCGCCGTTCGCGGCGGACGGACGGGCGTCGACCGCGCCGTCGTCGGCGAAGGAGAGCACCGCCGGGTCGCTGGCCGGGAAGGACTCCTCGACCGCCTCGTCCAGCTGGGTGTGCGGGGTGTCCGCGGCGACCGCGCCCTCGGCGTCGCTGGTGTAGTTGTGGATGTCCTTGCGGAACGCCACCTTGGACTCGCTGAGCAGGATGCGGTCCTGCGGGCGCTTCGGCCCGGCGATCGACGGCACCACGGTGTTCAGGTCCAGCTCGAGGTACTCGGAGTAGGCGGGCTCGCGCTCGGCGTCGTGCCACATGCCCTGCTCCTTGGCGTACGCCTCGACGAGCGCGAGCTGCTCGTCGCTGCGGCCGGTGAGGCGCAGGTAGTTGATGGTCTCGCCGTCGATCGGGAAGATCGCGGCGGTGGAGCCGAACTCCGGGCTCATATTGCCGAGCGTGGCGCGGTTGGCCAGCGGCACCTCGGCCACGCCCGCGCCGTAGAACTCCACGAACTTGCCGACCACGCCGTGCTTGCGCAGCATGTCGGTGACGGTGAGCACCACGTCGGTGGCGGTCACGCCGGGCTGGATCTCGCCGGTCAGCTTGAAGCCGACCACGCGCGGGATCAGCATGGAGACCGGCTGGCCGAGCATGGCGGCCTCGGCCTCGATGCCGCCGACGCCCCAGCCGAGCACGCCGAGGCCGTTGACCATGGTGGTGTGCGAGTCGGTGCCGACGCAGGTGTCCGGGTAGGCCTGGCCGTTGCGGACCATGACGGTCGGGGCCAGGTACTCGATGTTCACCTGGTGCACGATGCCCATGCCGGGCGGGACGACCTTGAAGTCGTCGAAGGCGCCCTGGCCCCAGCGCAGGAACTGGTAGCGCTCGCCGTTGCGCTGGTACTCCAGGTCGACATTGCGCTCCAGCGCGTCGGCGCGGCCGAAGACGTCGAGGATCACCGAGTGGTCGATGACCATGTCGGCGGGGGAGAGCGGGTTGACCTTGTTCGGGTCGCCGCCGAGGGTGGTGACGGCCTCGCGCATGGTGGCGAGGTCGACGACGCAGGGGACGCCGGTGAAGTCCTGCATGATCACCCGGGCCGGGGTGAACTGGATCTCGATGCTCGGGTCGGCCGAAGGGTCCCACTCGGCGATGGCGCGGATGTGGTCGGCGGTGATGTTCGCGCCGTCCTCGGTGCGCAGCAGGTTCTCCGCGAGCACCTTGAGGGCGTAGGGGAGTTTCTCGGTGCCCGGCACGGCCGAGAGGCGGAAGATCTCGTAGGAGTTGCTTCCGACCTCGAGGGTGCCCTTGGCGCCGAAGGTGTCGTTGCTCGTCGTCACGTCAGCTCCACTCGTCTATGAGGGTTGGTCATCGGCGGGGCTGTGCCGGTGACCGAGTCTTTCGAGGGTCGTGTGGCGTCCCGAAGGGCTCGGTACGCTGCTTTCCTCGCGGCTCCGACCTTAACAGTACGCTTGTCCTGTGAACGGCAGGGGGCTGCCCGGCGTGCCGCAGGCGGAGCGCCGACGGCCCGGTCGCGTACTGTGCTCTCGGGCGTGTGCCGGTCGGATGCCGGAGAACCGCTGCCACTGTAGGAACCAGGAGCCTCCGCTGTCGAGGCGACGCGAGATCGGATGGATGCGACCACCGTGACCCACTCGGTTTTCGGCCCCATGGCCACCGGCCTGCCCGAGGGCGCCGACCTCGACGAGATCCGCGCGGACCTGGCCGGCGACCACGTGGCCGCGCCGAGCGGCAAGGACCAGTCGGAGCTGGCCGATCTGGTCGCCGCGGCGCGCGCCGACGGCATCGAGCTGAGCGTGGTCGTGGTGCCGGGCAACCCGTGGCACGATTCGCAGCTGCGCGATCTCGCCACCGAGGTGGGCAAGTTTCAGCACGGCACCGTCGCGGTCTTCAGCGACGACTGGATCGGCACCGACAGCGACAGCATCAGCCGGGTCCGGCTGGAGTGGGCCGAGGACCCGGCCAAGTACAAGGGCGGCGACACCGCCGAGGCGGTCGAGGTCTTCGCGAACCGGCTGGAGCAGCCGGAGGGGATCTCCTGGGCGGTGCTGACCGGTGTGCTCATCGCCGTCACCGTGCTGCTGGTCGGCGGGCTGGCCTGGCTCAAGGCGCGCAGGCGGGCCGCCGAGCACTCCTGAGCCGACGCGCCGTCACCGCTCCGGTGGCGGCTTTTTTCGGCCCGCCGTCGAAATTCCAGCTAACTTTTAGAACGCTCGGTTCGTTTCGCGCGGAACATCCCGATACCCCTCCGGCAAATTCGTGGCAATGTCCGAATTACGCGGGTGTAGTTCACCGGGAAAAGTTCCTTCGGTAACTCCTGTGACGTACGGTTCAACGTGATGCGCCTGGGGAAATAGTGGGGGAAGGGCTTCAAAGCAACCCACGTTCCCGGCGGGTCTGCTGTTGCTTCTGAGTAGTGGTGTCCCGCTGGAGGTGCCGATGCGTAACAGTGGCAAATCGAAGAAAAGCCGTCCCCTACGCGTCGCTGCGGGATTGCTGATCGCCGCGGTGTTGCTGGTCGGCACCGGCCAGGCGCTCGCGGTGCCGCCCCCGCCGCCGAACCCCAGCGACCAGGACATCGCGCGGGCCGGGGCGGCGGTGGACTCCGGCGTCACCGAGGTGAGCGGCCTCGTCAACGAGGTCGCCGTCGCCGACCAGCAGCTGCAGGTGCTCGACGACGAGGTGGCGCGCACCCGCGAAGAGGTCAACAAGGCGCTGGTCGACCTGCAGAACGCCAGGGACACCGCGGACGCCGCCGCGGCGCACGTGACCGACACCCTGCAGTCGCTCGCCGCCGCAGGCGACCAGGTGATCCGGGCCCGCTCCGACTTCGACGACTTCGCCACCGAGGCGTACACCCGCCCCGGCGCCACCTCCATGGTGAGCTACCTCTCCGCCGCCACCCCGGACGCCGCGCTGGACCGGGCCCAGGTGCTCGACCTGGTCTCCAGGCGGCAGCAGTCGGTGCTGGACGGGCTGCGCCGCGCGCAGATCGATCAGGGCAACCGGAATTCCGAGGCGCGCCACGCCAAGTCGGTCGCCGACACGGCCGCCGCCGACGCCGAGGTCAAGAAGGACGCGGCGCAGAACGCGGTGACCGCCGCGACCGCCGAGCTGGACCGGCAGACCGTGCAGCGGAATGTGCTGCAGCAGGCCCGCGACGCCGCCCAGGGCCGGCTGGACGCGGCGCGCTCCACCGTCTCCGGGCTACAGGACCAGCGCGCGGTCTGGATCGACTGGGATCGGCAGCGCAAAGCCGAGGAGGCGGCCATCAGGGCGGCGGCCGCGGCGGCCGCCGCCCGCGCCGCCGTCGACCAGGCCGCGCGCGACCGCGCCGCCACCCTGAACCAGGGCAGCAGGCCGCACACCCAGCTGGAGGCGACGCCGTCCACGCCGGGCAAACCGAAGAAGCCCAAGCCCGCCAAGCCCTCCTCGCCCTCGGTGCACGGCTCGGCGGCGGTGGAGACCGTGGTGGACCGCGCCATGTCCCAGCTCGGCGTCACCTACGCCTGGGGCGGCGGCGACGAGGACGGCCCCACCCTCGGCATCAGGGACGGCGGCGTCGCCGACCAGCACGGCGACTACAAGAAGGTCGGCTTCGACTGCTCCGGGCTGATGCTCTACGCCTTCGCAGGCATCGGGGTGGCGCTGCCGCACTACAGTGGCTACCAGTACAACGCGGGCACCCGCGTCCCGGTCGAGCAGCGGCGCCGCGGCGACATGCTCTTCTGGGGCGCGGGCGGGAGCCAGCACGTCGCGCTCTACCTCGGCGACGGCACCATGATCGAGGCACCGCAGTCCGGCGACGTCGTGAAGGTGTCGCCGGTCCGCACGGGCGGGATCATGCCGTACGCGGTGCGGATCGTCACCGGCTGACCGGGTGCGCGGCCTGCGAAGTCGCACCGGTTGCGGCGCAGCGGCCCATTACCTGGAATAGTTGTGGCAGCACGCACAGGACCGAGGCGAAAGCGGGGATGTTGGTGACTTCGACGGATGGTGTGAGCGGGGTAGGTCTGGCGAAGGAGTCGCCCGCACCCGGCAGCACCCTGGAGCGTGACGTGCAGCTCCTCGAGAAGGCGATCTACGAGGTCAAGCGGGTCATCGTGGGTCAGGACCGGCTCGTGGAACGGCTGCTCGTCGGCGTGCTCGCGCGCGGCCACGTGCTGCTGGAGGGCGTGCCCGGCATCGCCAAGACGCTCGCCGTCGAGACCTTCGCCACCGTGGTCGGCGGCTCGTTCTCCCGGGTGCAGTTCACCCCGGACCTGGTGCCGACCGACCTCGTCGGCACCAGGATCTACCGCCAGGGCAGGGAGGAGTTCGACACCGAGCTCGGCCCCGTGGTCGCGAACTTCGTGCTCGCCGACGAGATCAACCGCGCCCCCGCCAAGGTGCAGTCGGCGCTGCTCGAGGTGATGGCCGAGCGGCACGTCTCGATCGGCGGCAAGACCTACCCCATGCCGGATCCGTTCCTGGTCATGGCGACCCAGAACCCGATCGAGAGCGAGGGCGTCTACCCGCTCCCCGAGGCGCAGCGCGACCGCTTCCTCTTCAAGGTCGTGGTGGATTACCCCACGGTCGAGGAGGAGCGCGAGATCATCTACCGGATGGGCGTCACCCCGCCCACCGCGAACCGGATCCTCACCCCCGAGGACCTGATCCGGCTGCAGAAGCTCGCCGCCGACACCTTCGTGCACCACGCGCTCGTCGACTACGTGGTCCGGGTGATCGCCGCGACCCGCAAGCCGCTGGAGTTCGGCATGCAGGACGTCGCGAGCTGGATCGCCTACGGCGCCTCGCCGCGCGCCAGCCTCGGAATCATCGCCGCCGCCCGCTCGGTGGCGCTGATCCGCGGCCGCGACTACGTGGTCCCGCAGGACGTGGTCGAGGTGATCCCGGACGTGCTGCGGCACCGGCTGGTGCTCTCCTACGACGCGCTGGCCGACGAGGTCTCGCCGGAGGACGTCATCCGGCGGGTGCTGCAGACCGTCGGGCTGCCGCAGGTGGCGCCGCAGGCGGTCGCGGGCAGCAACGGCGCGGGTGCCCCGCCGGTCCCGGCCCAGCAGCAGCCGAACCCGGCGCAGCAGCAGGCCGTGCCGCCGCAGCCCGCCCCGCAGCAGCAGCCGTACGGCACGCCGGTCCCGCAGGCCGCCAACAACCAGTCGCAGTGACGGCGGCCTCCGAACCGGCTGCCCGCGTGATGAATCCGACCCACGCCCCGCCCTCGTTCCGGGCCGGCGAGCTCACCGACCCGAAGCTGACGGCGGCGCTGAAGACACTCGAGCTCACCGTGCGCAGGCGGCTCGACGGCGTGCTGCACGGCGACCACCTCGGGCTCATCCCCGGCCCCGGCTCGGAGCCCGGCGAGGCCAGGATCTACCAGCCCGGCGACGACGTGCGCCAGATGGACTGGTCGGTCACCGCCCGCACCACCAACCCGCACGTCCGGCAGATGATCGCCGACCGGGAGCTGGAGACCTGGATCGTGGTCGACCTCTCGGCCAGCCTGGATTTCGGCACCGCGCTCTGCCAGAAGCGCGATCTCGCCATCGCCGCCGCGGCCGCCGTCACCCACCTGACCAGCGGCGGCGGCAACCGGATCGGCGCGGTGGTCGCGACCGGCGAGCGGCTGGTGCGGATCCCCGCGCGCAGCGGTCGGGTGCACGCGCAGTCGCTGCTGCGCGATATCGCCACCACCCCGCACGCCGCCGACGGGGTGCGCGGCGACCTGAGGGCGGGCATCGAGTCGCTGCGCAGGCCGCAGCGCAAACGCGGCCTCGCGGTGATCATCAGCGACTTCCTCGGCGATATCGACTGGCAGCGCTCGCTGCGCGCCATCTCGGCGCGGCACGACCTGCTCGCCGTCGAGGTGCTCGACCCCCGTGACCTGACCCTGCCGGACGTCGGCGACGTGGTGCTGCACGACCCGGAGACCGGGCGCACCCGCGAGTTCACCGTCACGAACACCCTGCGGGCCGATTACGCGGCCGCCGCGGAGCAGCACCGTACCCAGGTGGAGCAGGCGCTGCGCAGCTGCGGTGCGCCGGTGCTCCCGCTGCGTACCGACCGGGACTGGATCGCCGACGTGGTCCGGTTCGTGTCCACCCGGCGCCACAGCTTCGGCGCCCCGACCGGCGGGGTGCCCCGGCAGTGAGCATTTCCCACTTCACCACACCGATCTGGCTCGGATTCCTCGCCGTCGTCGCGCTCATCGTGCTCGGCTACGTGCTGGTGCAGCGCGGCAGGCACCGGCAGATGCTGCGCTTCGGCAACATGGAGCTGCTGGAGAAGGTCGCGCCTGCCAGGCCGAGCCCGTTCCGGCACGCGCCGATCGCGCTCATGCTGGTCGGGCTGATCTTCCTGACCATCGCCGCGGCCGGGCCGACCAGCGTGCAGAAGGTGCCGCGGAACCGCGCGACCGTCATGATCGTCATGGACGTCTCGCTCTCCATGGAGGCCACCGACGTCGCGCCGAACCGGCTGCAGGTCGCGCAGAAGGCGGGCAAGGACTTCGTCGACGGGCTCCCCGAGGGGCTGAACATCGGCTTTGTGAGCTTCGCGGGCACCGCCTCGGTGATGGTCTCGCCGACGACGAACCACGAGGCGGTGAAGGCCTCCATCGACAATGTGAAGCTCGCCGAGCGCACCGCCACCGGCGAGGGCATCCTGACCGCGCTGCAGGCCATCGACACGCTCGCCTCGGTGCTCGGCGGGGCGCAGGAGCCGCCGCCCGCCCGGATCGTGCTGATGTCGGACGGCAAGCAGACCGTTCCCGACTTCAACGACCAGGACGATCCCCGGCACGAGTTCGTCGCGGCCCGGCTGGCCAAGACCAAGAACGTCCCCATCTCGACCATCTCCTTCGGCACCAAGTGGGGCGTGGTGCACATCCCGCGGCCCGAGGGCGGCACCGACGACGTCCGGGTCGAGGTGGACGACGACGCCATGCGCGAGATCGCCCGCCTCTCCGGCGGCGAGTTCTACACGGCGTCCTCGCTGCAGGAGCTGACCTCGGTCTACGACACCCTGGAGGAGCAGATCGGCTACGAGCTCACCAGGGGTGACGCCAGCCGCCCCTGGTTGCTGCTCGGCATGCTGCTCGTCGCCGCCGGCGTGGTCACCGGGCTGCTCCGGCGCCAGCGGCTGCCGTGATCCGTTGTGCTGTCTCACACGGCGGCGGCGGTGCGCGAATGACGGTCGGACAAACCTGGTGGCCTCGTCGTGATCTCGGGATTCGAGCGGGTAGGTTGATCGCATGTCGAACACCACATCCCGTTCGGTCCTGGTGACCGGAGGAAACCGCGGCATCGGGCTCGCGGTCGCCCAGCGTCTGCTCGCCGACGGTCACAAGGTCGCCGTGACGCACCGTGGTTCGGGGGTGCCCGACGGGCTGTTCGGGGTGAAGTGCGATGTCACCGACAGCGCGTCGGTGGACGCCGCGTTCACCGAGGTCGAGCAGCACCAGGGGCCGGTCGAGGTGCTGGTCGCGAATGCCGGGATCACCGACGACACGCTGCTCATGCGGATGGACGAGGAGCAGTTCACCCGGGTCCTCGATGCCAACCTGACCGGCGCCTTCCGGGTGGCCAAGCGCGCGAACCGCGCCATGCTGCGGGCCCGCTGGGGCCGGATGATCTTCCTCGGCTCGGTGGTCGGCCTCGGCGGCGGCCCCGGCCAGATCAACTACGCCGCCTCCAAGGCGGGCGTGGTCGGCATGGCCCGCTCGATCACCCGCGAGCTCGGCTCGCGCAGCATCACCGCGAACGTGGTGGCGCCCGGCTTCATCGAGACCGACATGACCGCCGAGCTCGGCGACGACCTGCGCGACACCGCGAAGAAGTTCATCCCGCTGCAGCGGCTCGGCAAGCCGGAGGACGTCGCCAATGTGGTGAGCTTCCTGGCCTCCGAGGACTCGGCCTACGTCTCCGGCGCGATCATCCCGGTCGACGGCGGCATGGGCATGGGGCACTGACCCCCGCTTTCCGACACTCTCACGAACCTCAGGAGAACCGAGAACCCATGGGCGGACTGCTCGAAGGCAAGACCATCCTGATCACCGGGATCATCACCGACGCGTCCATCGCGTTCCGCGCGGCGGCGATCGCGCAGGAGCAGGACGCGACCGTGCTGATCACCGGGATCCCGGAGCGGCTGCGGCTGATCGATCGGATCGCCAAGCGGCTCCCGAAGGAGGTCCCGCCCGCGATCGGCCTCGACATCACCAACGAGGACGACCTGAACGCGCTGGCGGGCAAGGTCCGCGAGCTGGCCCCGCAGGGCCTGGACGGCGTGCTGCACTCCATCGCCTTCGCCCCGCGCACCCTCATGGGCCCCGAGGCCAAGCCGTTCCTGGAGGGCCCCGGCCCGGACGCCGCCAAGGCCTTCGAGATCTCGGCCTGGAGCTACGCCTCGCTGGCCCGCGCGGTGCTCCCGGTGCTGAACGAGGGCGCCTCGCTGGTCGGCATGGACTTCGACCCGCGCACCGCCATGCCGTACTACAACTGGATGGGCGTGGCCAAGGCCGCGCTGGAGTCGGTGAACCGGTACGTGGCGCGCGAGGTCGGCGAGGCCAAGCGGGCCCGCTCCAACCTGGTCGCCGCGGGCCCGATCAAGACGCTGGCCGCCAAGGCCATCGCGGGCACCGCCACCGACGACGCGGCCAAGCTGAACCAGCTCAACGAGTACTGGGACGGTGCCTCGCCGATCGGCTGGAACGTGGACGACCCGACCGCGGTGGGCAAGTCCATCGTGGCGCTGCTCTCCGACTGGCTGCCCGCCACCACCGGCTCCATCGTCTACGTGGACGGCGGCGCCAGCCACAACACCTGGCTCCCGGAGAGCTTCAACTGACCGACCCCGAGGAGGCTCCCGTGGCCGCACAGGCCGACGCACTCTTGCTGCTGTCGTTCGGCGGCCCGGAGCGTCCCGAGGACGTGATGCCGTTCCTGGAGAACGTGACCAGGGGCCGCAATGTCCCCCGCGAGCGGCTGCTCGCGGTCGCCGAGCACTACCACCACTTCGGCGGGCGGTCGCCGATCAACGAGCTCAACCTGGCGATCATCGCCGCGGTCGAGGCGGAGCTCGCGGCCGCCGGGCTGGAGCTGCCGGTGTACTTCGGCAATCGGAACTGGCACCCCATGGTGGAGGACACCGTGCGCCGGATGGCGGCCGACGGGGTGCGCTCGGCGCTGGTCTTCCCGACCTCGGCGTGGGGCGGGTACTCCGGCTGCCTCCAGTACCACGAGGACATCGCCCGTGCCCGGGGTGCGGTGGGCGATTCCGCGCCGCGGCTGCTGAAGCTGCGGCAGTACTTCGACCACCCGCTGCTCATCGCGGCGTTCGCGGACGCCGTCGAAACCGCTGTGGCCGAGCTGCCCGCCGATCGGCGCGACCGGGCACGGCTGGTCTTCACCGCGCACTCCGTTCCGGTCGCCGCGGACGGCACCGCGGGCCCGCCCGCGCTCGGCGGGCACCTGTACTCCCGCCAGGTCACCGAGGCGGCCCGGCTCTGCGCCGAGGCGGCCGGGTTCGCCGACTTCGACGTGGTGTGGCAGTCCCGCTCCGGCCCCCCGCACATCCCGTGGCTGGAGCCCGACATCGTCGACCACCTGGACGCGTTGAGCGGCAAGGGAATCGACGCCGTCGTGGTCTGCCCGATCGGCTTCGTCTCCGACCACCTCGAGGTCATCTGGGATCTGGACAACGAGGCCGAGGAGCGCGCCCGCGAACTCGGTATGGCCTTCGCCCGCGCCGGCACCCCCGGCGCCGACCCCCGCTTCGCCCAGCTGGTCCTCGAGCTGATCGACGAGCACCTCGCCGCCGCCCCCGCCCGCAAACTCGGCACCGTCCCCGGCTTCGGATCGACTGCTGACGGCACCCCGTGCGCCGTCGGCTGCTGCGCACCCCCGCGACGCCCTTCCTGAGCGAAGGCGAGCTGGTGCCGAAAGCAGGAGTGGCCCCGGAGAGATTTCTCCGGGGCCACGGTGGTAGCGGGGACAGGATTTGAACCTGCGGCCTCTGGGTTATGAGCCCAGCGAGCTACCGAGCTGCTCCACCCCGCGTCGCATCCCCTACGTTACACACCGCCCGCCGAGAAGCGAAATCGCCTGCATACGGCACGATGCTGTGATGCTGCCGGAAATCCTGAACGGCGCGGGCATCGCCGTCTTCGCCGCCTCTGGCGCCCTGGTCGGGGTGCGCAAGGACCTCGATCTGTGGGGCATCCTCACGGTCGGCGTGCTGACCGGGGTGGGCGGGGGCATCCTGCGCGACGTGCTGCTCGGCCGGGTACCGCCGGTCGCGGTGCAGGACTGGGTGCCGATCGGCATCGCCTCGCTCGCGGCGCTGCTGGTCTTCTTCTTCCATCCGGCCTTCACCGCGCTGCGCCGGACGATCCTGGTGTTCGATGCCATCGGGATGGGGCTCTTCGCCGCCACCGGCGCCGCGATCGCGCTCGACCTGCACAGCAGCCCGTCGGCGGCGGCGCTGGTCGGGCTGCTCACGGCGGTGGGCGGCGGCATCCTGCGGGACGTGCTGGTCCGCGAGATCCCGTTGCTGCTGCAGCCATCGGATCTGTACGCGGTGCCCGCGGTGCTCGGGGCGGCGATCGTGGCGCTCGGCGGCACCTACACCGCCGTCGCGCAGTCGGTGTGGCTGGTCATCGGCGCGGTGGCGGCGACCGTGCTGCGGCTGCTCGGCCTGCTCTTCGGCTGGCGGCTGCCGACGGCACCCCGGCCCCGGTTCCCGGGTTGAGCGGCAGCCGGGCCGAAGGGCGCGCGGATCGCTGCCGAACAGTGCCGCGCGGCGGGTCCGCAGGCGGGGCGTGCCGTGCCGTGCCGCCGAACGGCGGTCCTCAGGTGGGGCGTGCCGCGGCGTGCACGGCGACCAGCCGGGCGGCGCGAATGGCGTCCCAGAGCGGGCGCAGCAGCGTCTCCTGCGCACCGTGCGAGCTGGCCGAGGTGGGGCGCGCGGCCGGTTCCCGCTGCGCCACGGTGAGAATGGCGGCGACATGGTCGGCGGTGTCCAGAATTCGCCTGGCGCGCAGCGGAACCGAGTCCGGGTAGTCGTGCCGGGAATAGTCGGCGAGCTCGGCCTCGATCAGCTCGCGCGGATCGCCGGAGCCGCCGCCCATGGCGGTGGTGTGCAGCTGCTGCAGCGCGTCGGCAGCATCCCGGACGGCCTCGCGCATGGCGTACTCGGCCTCGCCGAGCGACATGTCCTGGCCGTGCTCGGGCCGTACCGGCGCGCTGTAGACGGTCCACTGCAGGGTGCCCTCGTCGGTCCAGTGCGGAATCAGCCCGGTGCCCTCGCCGCCGGGGACCCCGATCAGCAGCCCCTCCTCGGCCTCCAGTGCGTCCGCGGCGAACGCGGTGCCCGGCGGCAGGCCGCGCAGGTCACCGGGGACCGGGAGGACCAGCCGCATGCGGGCGCCCGGCTCGGCCATCGCCTCGCGGATCACCTTGAGTAGCGCCATGATTCCGGCTCCGGCATTGCCGTGCGCGGACCAGGGCAGGTCGGTGCGGCCGCCGGTCACCGGGTCGCCCGCCGCGATGGTGTGCGTCGGCGACCAGGCCTGCAGCGCCTCCAGGACGTCGTCGGGTGCGCTGCAGCCGGCCAGCCAGGAGCCGGCCCAGACCGTCAGCGTGGCACTGGGGGAGCACATGACATTCGAGCATAGAGGCTGTCCGCGAGCGGCGGGCGACGTCGAGGGCGGCACCGGCGCAACCGGGCGAACGGCGGTCACTCCGGTTCGGTGACGAAGTCGATCAGCCGCTCCACCGCGCCGATCAGCGGCGATTCCAGATCGCGGAAGCTGTGCACCGCGGCCTGCACCCGCCGCCAGCCGTCCTGTGGCGAACCCCACCGCAACCGGGTGCAGATCCCGGTCTTCCAGTCCTCGCCGCGCGGTACCTGCGGCCACTCCGGGATCCCGAGCGCGGCGGGCTTCACCGCCTGCCACACGTCGACGTAGGGATGCCCGGTGACCAGCACATACGGCCCGAGCCCCTGGGTCAGCCGGTCCTCCTTGGTCCCGGTCACCAGGTGGTCGACGAGCACCCCGACCCGGCGGCCGGGGCCGGGGCCGAACTCGGCGAGCCGGGCGGCCAGGTTGTCCAGCCCCTCCAGGTGCTCCACCACCACGCCCTCGACCCGCAGGTCGTGCCCCCAGACCCGCTCCACCAGCGCGGCGTCGTGCACGCCCTCGACCCAGATCCGGCTGCCCCGCGCGACCCGGGCGCGCAGCCCCTCCACCCGGGTGGAGCCGGAGGCCGAGCGGGTCGGCGCCGCGGGCGCCGCCGCAGCCGGGCGCACCAGGGTGACCGGTTCGCCGTCGAGCAGGAACGCCGCCTCGCGCAGCGCGAACAGCCGGACCACGCCGCGCCGGTCCTCCAGCTTCACGAACTCGCCGTCGTAGCTGCGGTCGAATCCGACCACGGCCCCGCAGAATCCGCTCGCCGCGTCCTCCACCACCAGGTCGCGCTCGGCGGTGACCTCCGGAACCGCGCGCCGCTTCGCCCTGGAATGCCCCGAGAAGATATCGCCGCCGTACCTGTCGCGCCCGCTCACGGCTCCCGAAACTACCCCGCGGCCCGCCGGTTCCGGCCGCGCCGCGCGCAACCGCGCGCAACGTCGGCCCCGGCGGCTAGAGTTGGGGCGTGGCCGCAATCGTCTGGCTGGTCGCGGGCATCCTGCTCGCGGCGGCCGAGATCTTCACGGGGGAGCTGACCCTGCTCACGCTGGGGCTGGCCGCGCTCGGCACCGCGGGGGTGAGCGCGGCGTTCGACACCTCGCTGGTCGTCGACGCGCTGGTATTCGCCGCCATCACGCTGGTACTTTTCGCCGGGGTGCGGCCGGTGCTGCGGCGCAAGTTCGGCACGCCGCCGCCGATCGCCACCAACGTGGACGCGCTGCCCGGCAAGACCGCGCTGGTACTGCAGCGGGTGGCCGAGCACGCCGGGCAGGTCAAGATCGACGGCGAGGTGTGGACCGCGCGCCCGCTGAATCCGGACGAAACCTACGACGAGGGCGCCAGCGTGTACGTGATGAAGATCGACGGCGCGACCGCCGTCGTCTGGAAGGGGCCGTAATGGCTGTACTGATCGTCGCCGCCGTCCTGGTCCTGCTGGTCGTGGTGGTGGTGTTCAAGTCGATCGCGCTGGTGCCGCAGGCCGAGGCCGCGGTCATCGAGCGGCTCGGCCGCTACTCGCGCACCGTCTCCGGTCAGCTGACGTTCCTGGTCCCGTTCGCGGACCGGGTGCGCGCCAAGGTCGACCTGCGCGAGCGGGTGGTCTCCTTCCCGCCGCAGCCGGTGATCACCCAGGACAACCTGACGCTGCAGATCGACTCGGTGGTGTACTTCCAGGTCACCAGCCCGCAGGCGGCGGTCTACGAGATCAGCAACTACATCGCGGCGGTCGAGCAGCTCACCGTCACCACGCTGCGCAACGTGGTCGGCGGCATGACCCTGGAGGAGACGCTCACCTCCCGCGACGAGATCAACAGCCAGCTGCGCGGGGTGCTCGACGAGGCCACCGGCCGCTGGGGCCTGCGGGTCGCCAGGGTCGAGCTCAAGGCCATCGACCCGCCGCCGTCGATCCAGGAGTCGATGGAGAAGCAGATGAAGGCGGACCGGGAGAAGCGGGCCATGATCCTCACCGCCGAGGGCACCCGGGAATCCCAGATCAAGACCGCCGAGGGCCAGAAGCAGGCGCAGATCCTGGCCGCCGAGGGTGGCAAGCAGTCCTCGATCCTGGCGGCCGAGGGCGAGCGGCAGAGCCGCATCCTGCGGGCCCAGGGCGAGCGCGCCGCCGCCTACCTGCAGGCGCAGGGCCAGGCGAAGGCGATCGAGAAGGTGTTCGCCGCGATCAAGTCCGGCAAGCCGACCCCGGAGCTGCTCGCCTACCAGTACATGCAGACGCTGCCGCTGGTCGCGAAGGGCGACGCCAACAAGGTGTGGCTGGTGCCGAGCGATTTCGGCAAGGCGCTGGAGGGCTTCGCGAAGAGCTTCGGCAGCCAGGGCGCGGACGGCGTCTTCCGCTACGAACCGCCCGCCGCCGACACCGCGCAGAGCCGCCCGGAGGACGGCGACGACGAGGTCGCCGACTGGTTCGACACCGCGCCCGACCCGGACATCGCGCAGGCGGTGCGCGCCGCCGAGGAGACCGCCCGTACCCCGGTGGACGCCTCCCCGCCCACCGGGAGCGTCAGCAGGCGCGAGCCCTCGCCGCACCAGCCGGTGCTCCCGCCGCAGCAGGCCTTCCCCCCGGCGCAGCCGCAGCAGCCCGAGCCGCAGCCGGAGCCGCAGCAGCGTCCGCCCGCACCCCGGGCGGACGACCCGCACGGAAAGCCGTGGCAGCCGCCGGGCACCTTCCAGTAGCGAAACGGGGCGAGACCGAGCGGTCTCGCCCCGTTCCGGCTTTCGCCACGGTGACGTGGACGCGAACATCCGTCTGTGCGATTGACGAACGGGCACAGCGGGTTTTCTAATGGTCGGCGGCGCACGTCGCGCGTCCACCCCTGGAGCTCGTGCGCGGAAGTCGGGTGCGCTCCGGGGACCCTCGCTCACGGACTGGAAGGGCCTGCCATGACCACCATCCACCCGACCGCCGAGAAGTGCCCGCGCGCAAGCATTCTCCGCGCGGCAGCAGCAGTCTCGCACGGAGGATAGGGCGCCGTGGCCGTGTCCGCCGCCTCTCCCGTCCGCTTCGACACCGAGGTCCTGCAGAAGCACTGGATACCGCTGCCCGCGGGCGACCACGACACCGCCGCCGTGCTCCGCGAGCGGCTCGGCGTCGACTTCGCCGAGGCGGGCGAGCGGATCTGGGCCACCGAGGACTTCCTCTACGTCCCGGTCGCGCTGGAGCACCTGCGCGCGGGCCGGGTGGAGCACAGCAGCGTGGTGTTCGCGCTCGGGCGCGAGTTCCTGGTAACGCTGCAGCCGCGCGAGCACTTCCCGCCGTTCGACGCCGCCATCGTCGAGATGCGCAGGCGCGCGGAGCTCACCGCCTCCCCGCACGGCGTCATGTACACGCTGCTCTGGGCCATGAACGACGCCGCCGAGCAGGTCGTCGGGCACGGCGGCGCGCTGCTCGACGCGCTGCGCGACGATATCGACGGCCCCGGCGGGGTGCACTACGGCCGGGAGATCGCCCCCACCGCGGTGCGCGAGCTCATGAGCCGGATCGGCGCCGCCGAGGACATCCTGTCCATGGCCCGCCGCTCCCAGGTGCGGCTGGCGCGGGCCGCCAGGCACCTACGGGCCGAGACCGCGGGCCGCGGCGCCGCGCTGCGGCCGCTGCTGGACGACCTGCTCGACGATATCGACGGGGTCGCGCAGCAGGCCGGGTTCGAGCACGACCGGGTCGGCTACCTGCAGCAGTCGCTGCGCACCCGGCTGGATGCCGAGCACACCCGGATCGTGAAGGCGTCGGCGGTGCTCTCGGCGGTGCTGCTGCCGCCCATTCTGATCGCCGCGCTCTACGGCATCGATGCGAGCTGGATGCCGGAGCTCTCCTGGCAGCACGTGGTGCTCGCGACGGTGCCGCTGACCATGCTCGCGGTGGCCGTCGCGCTCGCCGTCGTGGCGCGGCGCACCCGCTGATCCGAGCGGGCCGGGCCGGCGGGACAATCGCCGGGAAACACGCCGTGAGACCGATGTTTTCGGCGTGGCGGCAGCCGGATCGGTGCACCCTGAACGGGGATGTATCCAGCCGGTGAGCAGGGGTGGTGCGCGGTGTCGCGAGAGTTCGAACCCGAGGAGCTGCCGGAACCGGCGCAGGCCGGGGAGCCGGTGCCGGACGCCTACTCGCGCGCGGTCGGCGCGGTCGCCGATACCGTGCTGCCCGCCGTCGCCGGGGTCGCCACCCGGCGCTCGGCCGGCTCGGCGGTGGTGTTCACCGATGACGGGCACCTGCTCACCAGCGCGCACTTGCTGGGCCCGGCCGAGAGCGCCGACGTGCGGTTCGCCGACGGCACCGTCACGGTCGCCGACGTGACCGGCGGCGACCCGCTCAGCGACCTCGCGGTGCTGCGCGCCCGCGGCGGCGGCCCGGCCCCGGCGCGGCTCGGCGATGCCGACGCGCTCACGCTGGGCAGGCTGGTGGTGGCGCTGGCCGACCCGGCCGGGCCCGGCGGCGCGGTGAGCGCGGGCGTGGTCGGGGCCGTCGACCGCGCGGTGCCGGTGCTCTCCCGGCGGGCGGGGCGGCTGGTGGAGCAGGTGTTGCACACCGATGTGCGCTGCGAGCCGCACGCCGCCGGCGGGCCGCTCGCCGATTCCGCGGGGCGGGTGGTGGGGGTGCTCACCGGGGTCGCGGGGATCGGCGGGCTCGGGGTGCCGATCGGGGCGGTCGCGCACCGGGTGCTCGACGCGCTGCTCGCCGAGGGCCGGGTGCGGCGGGCCTACCTGGGGATCGTGGTCGCGGCGGCGCCGGTGCCGCCCGAGCTGCGGGCGGCGGCCGGGCAGGCCGCCGCGGCCAGGGTCACCGCGGTGGTGCGCGGCGGCCCCGGCGACCGGGCCGGGATCCAGCGCGGCGATCTGCTGCTGCGCGCGGGCGACGCCGTGCTCACCGGCGCGCGGGAGCTGCAGCGGCTGCTCTTCGCCGAGGCGATCGAGGTCGCGCTGGCGGTGACGGTGCTGCGCGCGAGCACCGTGGTGACCGTCGAGGTGACCCCGCCGGAGTGGCTGCCCTCCTGATCGGATCGCGCCGATCCGAATGCTTCTCGGGCACGGGGGTCGGCGCCAGGGACGGTGACTCTCGACGAGCCGTCACCGCCGCGACGCTCCCGCTCCGCGCCTACTGACCCTTCCCGGCGATCCCGAACAGCAGCGCATCGATCCCGGCCCGGAACGCCGCATCGGCATCGAACCCGCCACCCGCGGCGGGCGCACCCGCGAAAAGCGCGGCCAGATGCGGATAGTCACCCCGCGCCACCATGGCGAGCATCGCCCTCGGATCCTGCCCAACCGCCCCCGCCCCCTCCTGTGCCGCGAAGGTACTGATCCACCCGGTGAGCTGCGCGATCCCGACCATGACGGTGGTGCCGTCCAAGCCGGCGGGGGCCAGCGCCCCCGCCAGGTGGTCGAGGTAGCGCAGCGAGTTCGGCCCGAGCGCGGTCGGAATCACCCGCTGCACCCACGGATGCCGCCGGTGCAGCGCCCGCGCCTGCTCCGCCACCGCGAGCACGTCCGCGCGCACATCGCCGGTGAGCGGCGCCAGCTCGTACTCCGCCGCCACGTGGTCGACCATGAGCGCGAAGAGATCGTCCTTGCCGTCGACGTAGCGGTACAGCGAGGCGGCCGCGGTGCCGAGCCGCTCCGCCACCCGCCGCATGGCCACCGCCGCCAGCCCGGACTCGTCGGCGATCCGCACGCAGGCGGCGGCGATGTCGTCCAGGGTGTGCGCGGGCCTCGGCCCCGGCCGCACCTGCTCGGCCCGCAGCCACGGTGAGTTCGCGGATGACATCGGACCAGAATGCCTCGAGCCGATAATTGCGAACGTTGTACGCGGTCAGGTAGCGTGAACTGCGAACGTTGTTCCCAAACGAGGGGTTGTGGTGTCCGCCATCGAAACCGAAGCGCTCCGTAGGCAATACGGCGAGCGCGCCGTCGTGGACGGCATAGATCTCCGGGTGCCGGAGGGCACCGTGCACGCGCTGCTCGGCCCGAACGGTTCCGGCAAAACCACCACCGTGCGCATGCTCGCCACCCTGCTGCGCCCTTCCGGCGGCCGCGCCCGGGTGCTCGGCCACGACACCGTGACGGCGGCGCGCGCGGTGCGGCGGCGGATCGGGCTGGTCGGCCAGTTCCACGCCGTCGACCCGCTGGCCACCGGACGGCAGAACCTGGTGATGTTCGCCCGGCTCAACGGTCTCGCCGCCCCCGCCGCCCGCCGCCGCGCCGACGAGCTGCTCGCCCGCTTCGACCTCGCGGAGGCCGGAGATCGCCTGGTGCGCACCTACTCCGGCGGCATGCGGCGCCGCCTGGACATCCTGGCGGGCACCGTGGTCCGCCCCGAGGTCCTCTTCCTCGACGAGCCGACCACCGGCCTCGACCCGCACAGCCGCGACGACATCCACCGCTACCTGGCCGAGGCGGTGGCCGCGGGCACCACCGTGCTGCTCACCACCCAGTACCTGGACGAGGCCGAGCGGCTCGCCGACGCCGTCACCATCCTGGACGCCGGGCGCATCGTGGCCACCGGAACCCTGGCCGAGATCGTGCGGACCGTCGGCGTCCGGCTGGAGGTGGCGGTGCCGGACGAGCAGCGCGCTGCCACCGCCGCGGTCATGGTCCGCCTCGGCGGAACGCCGGTGCCGCACAGCGATTCGGCCTACACGTTCGGAGCCGCCGCCCCCGCCCTGCTCACCGTGGTCCGCGCCCTGGACGCCGCCGGAGTCGAGGCGCGCGACATCGGCAGGCGCACCGGCACCCTGGACGACGCCTTCCTCGCGCTCACCGCCCGGCGGTCCGCGTGACCGCCCCCGACCGCGCCACCTCGGCGGGCACCGCGGTCCGCGTCCTGGTCCGCCGCGTGCTCACCGACCACCGCAACAACCCCGCCCTGCCCGCCATCACCCTGGCCGCCCCCGCGGGCATGATGCTGCTCTTCGGTTTCGTCTTCGGCGGCGCGCTCGCCGCCGGGCAGGACGTCGTCGCCTACCGCTCCTACCTGACCCCCGGCATCCTGGTGCTGGTCGCCGCCACCGGTGTGGTGGCCACCGCGGTCACCGCCGCCGCCGACCTGCGCAGCGGGCTCACCGACCGGATCCGCGCCCTGCCGCTCGCGCCCGTCGCCGCCCCCGCCGGGATCGCCGTGGCGGAGACGCTCATCGGCATCCTCGCGCTCGGCGTCATGGCCGGGGTGGGCTTCCTCTCCGGCTGGCGGATCACCGCCGGTCCGGGCGAGATCGCGCTCGCCCTCGCGCTGCTCGTCGGCTTCCGGTTCGCGCTGGCCTGGCTCGGCGTCGCGCTCGGCGCGACCATCCGGGACGAGCAGGTACTCCAGCAGACGGCGCCGCTGATCTTCGGCACCATCATGTTCTCGAACATCTTCGTGCCGACCAGCACCATGCCCGCCGTGCTCGCCGCCGTCGCGGAGTGGAACCCGGTGAGCGCGGTGGTGGCGGCGCTGCGGCTGCTCCTCGCCGACGCGCCTGCCGCCGCCGACGTGAGCTGGCCGCTCCGGCATCCCGTCGCGGCGAGCCTGCTCTGGATCGCCGCGCTGCTCAGCCTCGCGGCTCCGGTAGCGGTGCGGCGGTATTCGGGGGCGAGCCCGCGGTGACGACGGCGCCATCGGTCTCGGCCGCCGGCTGCCAGCGACTGTCCAGCACCAGCCCGCCCACCCCCATCAGCAGGCACGCCACCGACACCGCGATCATCTCCGGCGAGGCCCCGCCGACCAGCGCGTCCGCCAGGATCACGGTCGCGGCCGTGCCGGGCAGCGACCCGAGCACCGTAGCCACGAGATACGGCCCGAAGCGGATCGCGGAGAGCGCGCAGCAGTAGTTCACCACCGAGAACGGCGCGAACGAGATCATCCGCAGCGACCACACCGCCAGCCAGCCCCGGCGCCGCAGCCGCTCGTCCACCGCGCGCACCGCGGGGTGCGTGAGCCGCGCCGCCACCCGGCGCCCGTCCAGCCTGCGCACCAGCAGCAGCGCCAGCGCGGCGCTCACCGTGGTCGCGGCCAGCGCGACGGTGAGCCCGAGCGCGACCCCGAAGAGCACCCCGCAGCTCACCGTGAGCACGGTTCGCGGCACCGGCGCGATGGTCACCAGCGCGTAGACGGCGAAGAAGACCAGCGGGAACACCGGCCCCACCGAATCGGCCCACTCCTGCACCCGGGCCGGGCCGGGCAGCGGGGCGAACAGCGCCGCCGCGCACACCACAAGCACCGCGGCGAGCAGCGCGAGGGCGCGGGGGGAGCGGATGAGCTGGATCACCCGGGCGAGGTTACCGGTTGGTAGTGCCGGGCCTCGGTCGGCGGCCGGGAGCGGGCCGCTAGCATCGAAGTGACGACAGACGAATCCTCGTTAACCGGAAGCCCCGCTGAGCTGGGCGGATACCCGGTTCGGGCCGGTGCACGCGCGGTGCCGTCCCGGCGAGGGGAGAGAGAAGAGCAGCGATGCCGATTGCTTCAGATCCGGCCACCGAGCCGGTGCCGGAGTACGCCGCGTGGCGCAGGGGTGTGGCGGGGGTGCTGGCGAAGGCGCGCAAGGTCGACGCCGCCGAGCTGCCCGACGAGCCGGAGACGCTGCTGACCGAGACCACCTACGACGGTCTCGCGGTCGCCCCGCTCTACACCCGGCGTGACGAGCGCCCGGAACCGCCACTGCCCGGGACGTTCCCGTTCGTCCGCGGCGTCGACGCCAACCGCGACGTGCACCGCGGCTGGTTCGTCTCGGGCCGCGTCACGGACGCCGACCCGGCCGCGGCCAACCGCAGAATCCTGGCCGGGCTGGAGAACGGCCTCTCCGCGCTCTGGCTCGGCGTCGGCGAGCGCGGCGTGCCGGTGGCCGGGCTCGGCACCGCGCTGAGCGGGCTGCTCTTCGACCTCGCCCCGATCACGCTGGACGCGGGCACCGAGGTCGGTGCCGCCGCCGAGGCGCTCTTCGCCGCGCTGGACGGCTACCAGGCCACCGACCGCACCGCCATCCGCGTGGCGCTGGCCGCCTCGCCGCTCACCGACGAGTTCGCCGGGATCGCCGGAGTCGCGCTGGACGACGCGATCGCCCTGGCCCGCACCGCCGTCGCCCGCCCCGAGACCGTGCGCGCGATCACCGTGGACGGCACCGCCTTCCACGACGCGGGCGCCTCCGAGGCGCAGGAGCTCGGCGCCGCGGTCGCCGCCGGGCTGGAGTACCTGCGCGCGCTCACCGCCGCCGGTACCGATATGGCGGATGCGCTGAAGCAGCTGGAGTTCCGGCTCGCCGCCACCGACGACCAGTTCGCCACCATCGCCAAGTTCCGCGCCGGGCGCACGCTCTGGGCCCGGGTCGCGCACGTCTGCGGCGCCCCCGAGTTCGGCGGCGCGCCGCAGCACGCGGTCACCTCGGCGGCCATGATGGCGCAGCGCGACCCCTGGGTGAACCTGCTGCGCACCACGCTCGCCGCCTTCGGCGCGGGCGTCGGCGGCGCCGACACCGTGACGGTGCTGCCCTTCGACTCCGCACTCCCGGCCGGCGAACTCGGCGTCTCGCAGAACTTCGCCGACCGTATGGCGCGCAATACCCAGCTGCTGCTGCTGGAAGAGTCGCACCTGGGCCACGTGCACGACCCCGGCGCCGGCTCCTGGTACATCGAGGACCACACCGCGCGGCTGGCGGAGGCCGCCTGGGAGTTCATGCGCGAGATCGAGGCCGCGGGCGGGTACCGGGCGGCGCTCGGCGCCGGGCTGCTCGCCGAGCGGATCGGCGCAACCAGGGCGGCCCGCGACGCCGACGTCGCGCACCGCCGCTTCGCCGTGACCGGCGTGAACGAATTCCCGAACCTGGCCGAGGCCGCGCTCTCCGAGCAGGCCCGCGAGCCCGGCCGGGTGGCCCGCTACGGTGCCGCCTTCGAGGCGCTGCGCGACCGCTCGGATGTGTACCTGGCCGCCAACGGCGCCCGGCCGCGGGCGCTGCTGGTACCGCTCGGCAAGGTCGCCGAGCACAATGTCCGGGTGACCTTCATCGCGAACCTGCTGGCCTCCGGCGGGATCGAGTCGGTGAACCCCGGCCCGCTGGCGATCGACGGCATCGCCGCCGCCGCGAAGGAGTCCGGCGCGAGCATCGCGGTGCTCTGCGGCTCCGACGCGCGCTACGCCGAGCAGGCGGGCGAGGCGGTGCGAGCGCTGAAATCGGCGGGCGTGCAGACGGTCCTGCTGGCCGGCTCGGCGAAGGCCGTGGCCGGGGTCGCGGATCAGCCCGACGGCTACCTGGCCGCGAAGATCGATGCGGTGGCGGCGCTGTCCGGGCTGCTGGAGAAGGTGGGAGCATGACGACCGGTGAGATCGAGCACGTGATCGGCAGCTTCGCCGACGTGCCGCTGCACGAGCACGCCCCCGCGCCTGCCGACGTCGGCCCGGACGCGGTCGCGGAGTTCGTCGCCGCGGCCGCGGCCGCCACCAACTACGCCCCCGAGCAGCTGACCTGGGCCACCCCCGAGGGCATCGACGTCCCGCCGGTCTTCACCAAGGCCGATCGCGACGCCGTCGCCGCCGAGGGCTACCCGCTGGACAGCGTGCCCGGCGTGCAGCCCTTCCTGCGCGGCCCGTACCCCACCATGTACGTGAACCAGCCGTGGACCATCCGGCAGTACGCCGGCTTCTCCACCGCCGCCGACTCCAATGCCTTCTACCGGCGCAACCTGCAGGCCGGGCAGAAGGGGCTCTCGGTCGCCTTCGACCTGGCCACGCACCGCGGCTACGACTCCGACCACCCGCGGGTGCAGGGCGACGTCGGCATGGCGGGCGTGGCGATCGACTCCATCCTCGATATGCGGCAGCTCTTCGACCACATTCCGCTGGACCAGGTCTCGGTCTCGATGACCATGAACGGCGCGGTGCTGCCGATCCTGGCGCTCTACGTGGTCGCCGCCGAGGAGCAGGGCGTCGCCCCCGAGCAGCTGGCCGGAACCATTCAGAACGACATTCTGAAGGAGTTCATGGTCCGCAACACCTACATCTACCCGCCCAAGCCCTCGATGCGGATCATCTCCGACATCTTCGCCTACACCAGCGCGAAGATGCCGAAGTTCAACTCGATCTCCATTTCCGGCTACCACATCCAGGAGGCCGGTGCCACCGCCGACCTGGAGCTGGCCTACACCCTCGCCGACGGCGTGGAGTACATCCGGGCCGGGATCGCGGCGGGCATGGAGGTCGACAAGTTCGCGCCCCGGCTCTCCTTCTTCTGGGCCATCGGCATGAACTTCTTCATGGAGGTAGCCAAGCTGCGCGCCGGGCGGCTGCTCTGGAGCGAGCTGGTCGCGAAGTTCGAGCCGAAGAGCGCGAAGTCGCTGTCGCTGCGCACCCATTCGCAGACCTCCGGCTGGTCGCTCACCGCGCAGGACGCCTACAACAACGTCGCCCGCACCTGCATCGAGGCCATGGCCGCCACCCAGGGCCACACCCAGTCGCTGCACACCAACGCGCTCGACGAGGCGCTGGCGCTGCCCACCGACTTCTCCGCGCGGATCGCCCGCAATACCCAGCTGCTGATCCAGCAGGAGTCCAACACCACCCGCCCGATCGACCCGTGGGGCGGCTCGTACTACGTCGAGTGGCTCACCCACCAGCTCGCGAACCGCGCCCGCGCGCACATCGCCGAGGTGGAGGCGCACGGCGGCATGGCCCAGGCCATCGGCGAGGGCATCCCGAAGCTGCGCATCGAGGAGGCCGCCGCCCGCACCCAGGCCCGCATCGACACCGGCCAGCAGCCGGTGATCGGCGTGAACAAGTACCAGGTGGAAGAGGACCAGCAGGTCGAGGTCCTCAAGGTGGAGAATTCCCGGGTGCGCGCCGAGCAGCTGGAGAAGCTGCGCTCGCTGCGCGCCGAGCGGGATTCCGACGCAGTCGAGCGGGCACTGGCCGAACTCACCCGCGCCGCCGCCTCGTCCGAGGGCGGCATGCAGAACAATCTGCTCGCGCTGGCCATCGCCGCCGCGCGCGCCAAGGCCACCGTCGGCGAGATCTCCGACGCGCTGGAGAAGGTGTACGGCAGGCACCAGGCCGAGATCCGCACGCTCTCCGGGGTGTACCGCGACGAAGCCGGAAAGGTCACCAATATCAGCACCGCGAGCGAGCTGGTCGAGGAGTTCGCGGAGGCCGAGGGCCGCCGCCCGCGCATCCTCGTCGCCAAGATGGGCCAGGACGGCCACGACCGCGGCCAGAAGGTGATCGCCACCGCCTTCGCCGACCTCGGCTTCGACGTCGACGTGGGCCCGCTGTTCCAGACCCCCGAGGAGGTGGCGCGCCAGGCGGCCGACAACGACGTGCACGTGGTCGGCGTCTCCTCGCTGGCGGCCGGTCACCTCACGCTGGTGCCCGCGCTGCGGCAGGCACTGGCCGATGTCGGGCGCCCCGACATCATGGTCATCGTCGGCGGCGTCATCCCGCCCGGTGACTTCGACGAGCTCTACGAAGCGGGCGCCGCCGCGATCTTCCCGCCCGGCACCGTCATCGCCGACGCCGCGATCGACCTGCTGCGCAAGCTCGCGGGTGCGCTCGGCCACGAGCTCGGCGGTGGCGCCGCGGAATGAGCAAGCGCGTCATCGATGTCGACGCACTGGCAGGCGCGGTCCGCTCGGGTGAGCGGGCCGCGCTGGCGCGCGCCATCACCCTGGTCGAATCCACCCGCTCCGACCACCGGGATCGGGCGCAGGAGCTGCTGCTCCGGCTGACCCCCGAGGGCGAGGTCGCCGCCTCCAACCGGGTCGGCATCACCGGCGTGCCCGGTGTCGGCAAGTCCACCTTCATCGACGCGCTCGGGATGGACCTCATCCGCAAGGGCCACAAGGTCGCGGTGCTGGCCGTCGACCCGTCCTCCACCCGCACCGGCGGCTCCATCCTCGGCGACAAGACCCGCATGGCCCGGCTTTCGCTGGAAGCCGACGCCTTCATCCGCCCGTCCCCCACCGCGGGCACCCTCGGCGGCGTCGCCAAGGCCACCCGCGAGACCATCGTCCTGCTCGAGGCCGCCGGGTACGACGTCATCCTGGTGGAGACCGTCGGCGTCGGCCAGTCCGAGGTGACCGTCGCCAATATGGTCGACGTCTTCTGCTTCCTCACCCTGGCCCGCACCGGCGACCAGCTGCAGGGCATCAAGAAGGGCGTGCTCGAGCTCGCCGACCTGGTCGCGGTGAACAAGGCCGACGGCAAGCACGAGATCGAGGCCAAGGCCGCCGCCCGCGAACTCGCCGGGGCGCTCCGGCTCATCCACCCGCACGACGCGCTCTGGAAACCGCCGGTGCTCACCATGAGCGGGCTGGAGGGGCTCGGGCTGGACAAGTTCTGGGACACCGTGCTCGAGCACCGCCGGGTGCTCACCGACGCCGGGGAGTTCGCCGAGAAGCGGCGGCGGCAGCAGGTCGATTGGACCTGGACCATGGTGCACGACCAGCTCTTGCGCCGGCTCGCCGAGAATCCATCGGTGAAGGCGGTGCGCGGCGATGTCGAGAAGCAGGTGCGGGAGGGGACGCTGACCGCCGCCCTCGCCGCCGAGCAGCTGGTCCGGGCGTTCGACGGAGATTAGACTCCGCCGTTGCCTGTCAGTGCAATTCGCTATTGCCGAGCGGGCCGATCCAGATCGAAGAGCTCGGCGCCGTTGTCGTGCAGCACCCCGCGCACCCACTCGTCGCCGAGTTCCAACCGCTCCAGCGCCTCGACGGCGTGCGCGTACTCGTAGGGGATATTCGGGAAGTCGCTGCCGAACAGGATCCGGTCGCCGAGATCGCGAACCCGCCCGTACTCCGAGCGCGGGAACGGCGCGTTCTCCTCGCTGAAATCGGTCCAGACCATGGTGGTGTCCAGCCGGACGTCCTCGTACCGCGCGGCGAGATCGAGGAACTCGGTGTACTCCGGCAGGCCCATGTGCGCGATGATCAGCGGCAGCCGCGGAAACCGGCGCAGCACGCCTGCGATCCGGCCGGGGCCGGTGAACTCCCCGGGCGCGGGGCCGGAGCCGCAGTGGATCACCACCGGCACGCGGGCGTCGGACAGGATGCCCCAGACCGGGTCGAGCAGCGGGTCGTCGGGGGCGAAGGCGCCGACCTGCACGTGCACCTTGAACACCCGCGCTCCGGCTTCGACAGCCTCCGCCACATACGTTTTCGCCTCGGGCTCGGGGTAGCAGGTCGCGGTGTGCAGGCAGTCGGGGGTCACCGCGGCGAACGCGGCGGTCCAGGCATTGAGCCAGGCCGCCATCTCCGGCTTGTGCGGGTACACCAGCGAGGTGAACGCCCGCACGCCGAACGAGCGCAGGGTGGCGAGCCGTTCGTCCTCGCCGGCCCGGTAGGTGATCGGCCACTCCCGCCCGGTCAGCGGCCCGACCTGGTCGAAGTAGGCCCACACCTTGCGCATGACGTTGTGCGGCATGAAGTGCGTGTGCACGTCAACGATCCCGGGAATCCGCAGCCGTGCGCGGAGCGCGGCGAGCCGCTCGGCCTCGGTCACGGCGCCTCCCGGTACACGGCCCCGGCGAAGTCGCCGACGCGGTCGATGAGCCGGGTGAAGAACAGCTCCGGGTCGGTGCCGACCACGATGTCGGCGTTGGGCTCCCGCCCCCACATCCCCGACCAATCCGCGACGGTGGTGCCGCGGGTGAGCGCCCCGGTGAGCTCGACGGCGACCGTCGCCGCGCGGGTCACGGCCAGCGCGGGGTCGAGCGTGACGGCGGCGGCGAACGGGTCGTGCATGTGCGCCAGGTAGCCGAGGTCGTAGGAGCGGTGGAAGTCGAAGTAGAAGCGGACGGCGTCGGTGAGGTGCCGCACGATGGGGTTCGAGGTCGCGCTGCGGAAGGCGATCGGGTCGTCCGGGCCGACCGTTTCGACCGGCGCGCTGCCCGCCCGCTCGGCGAGCCGGGTGAGGTGCTCGGGCAGCATCTCGATGGTCTCGGTGATGTCGAGCCCGCAGATCAGCGGGCGCTGCGGCGCACCGGAGAAGGCGTCGAAGACCTCGGCGGCGGCTTCGGGGTCGACGTGGATGTTCCACTCGGCGGTCGGGGTGGTGTTGCCGGGGTGGTTGAAGGCGCCGCCCATGATCACCAGGCGGCGCAGCAGCCGGGGGAGCGCGGGTTCGGCGCGCAGCGCGAGCGCCAGGTTGGTGAGCGGGCCGGTGCAGAGGCCGGTGATCTCGCCGGGGTGCGCGCGCACGGTGTCCACCCAGAGTTCGGCGGCGGTGCGCGGGGAGAGCGCGCGGGTGGTCGGCGGGAGGTCGGCGTAACCGACGCCGTGCGGGCCGTGCGTGTCCTCGGTGGTGCGCAGCGGGATGGCCAGCGGGTCGGCGACGCCCAGCGCGACCTCGATCTCCGGTGCGCGGCACACGTCCAGCCAGGCCAGATTGTTGGCGGCGACCCGGGCGGCCGCCACGTTGCCCGCCGTGGAGGCGATGCCCACGATCTCGGCCTCCGGCGAAGCGAGCAGGTAGAGCAGCGCCAGTGAGTCGTCGATCCCGGTGTCGACGTCGAGCAGAATCCGCACGTGGCGAGCGTAGCCGGGCGGTCGTCCCCGCTGTCGCGGTCGTCGCCCCGACAGCCGCCACGCCGGAAACCACCGGCGCGCGGACCGGCCGGGCAATCGCGGCTCAGCGCAGCGCGGCCGCCCACTCCAGCGGCGACGACCCGTACTTCGGCGCGGGCCACGGATACTCGGGGTACTCGGCGAAGGCGGGCCGCGCGGTGGTCGCCCCGCCGCCGGTGATGGTGAGTTCCGGCGCGGCGGGGGTGGCGGCCGGGTGCCGCGGCGTGCGGTCCGGCGCGGCGAGCAGCCAGGAGGCGGTGCGGGCCAGCGCGGCGCGCACGTCCCGGCCGGAGCCGTCGACGGTGCGCAGCGCCAGCGCGTCCAGCACGCCGGCGGCCAGCAGGTAGCCGGTGGCGTGGTCGAGCGCCTGCGCGGGCAGCATGCCCGGCGCCACCTCGGCGCCCTCCAGCACCGCGATCCCGGCAGCGGCCTGCACGATGGAGTCGAAGCCGCGGCGCTGCCCCCACGGGCCCTTCTCACCCCACGCGCTCACCCTGGCATGAATCAGCCCTGGCCGCACCGACGGGTCGACCCCGGCGAACTCCAGTGCGCCCGGCCGGTACCCGGTGACCAGCACATCGGCCTCGGCGAGCAGCTCGTGGAAGCGGTCGAGATCGGTGCCGAGGTCCAGCAGCGCGGAGCGTTTGCCCTGGCAGGTGTCGGCGAACTGGAGCGGGATCTCGGGCAGCTCGGGCGGGTCGATCCGGAGCACGTCGGCGCCGAGCAGGGCCAGCGCCCTGGTCGCGACCGGCCCGGCGATCACCCGGGTCAGATCCAGCACCCGGAGTCCGTGCAGCGGGCGCGCCGGATCGGTGCCGAGCTTCACCCGGTCGCCGCCGATATCGGCGCGCCGGTCCATGGCGACCAGCGGCCCCGCGGCGGCGGCGCGCCCCTGCTCGCTCTGCGCCCACTCCTCCTCGGTGCGCACCCGAACCACGATGGCGCCGTGCTCGGCGGCGCGGTCCTCCAGGTCGCCCGCCCGGTTCATGGCCAGGTGGGTGACGGCGAGGTCGGTGCTCGCGTCGGCGGGCAGCCCGAGCGCGGAGAGCAGCGCGGCCCGGTGGTGCGGGTAGTTCGCGTGCGTTCGGATCCAGCCGTCGAAGGTCGGGAAGAAGCCGGAGAGATCACCGAAGGCGCTCACCGGCTCGCCGTCGAGCCGCAGCACGTGGTCGGAGGCGAAGGCGGTGCTCACCCGCGCCGGGTCGAGCTCGATCGGCGCGACGGGCAGCCCGCGCACCGCGCGCAGGCGGTTGGCGGCGGCGGTGACGGCGGTCAGCGAGCCGGCCGCCAGCGTCCAGACCGGCAGCGTGGCGGCGAGGTGGTTACCCGCCTCGACGACGGCGGCGGCGCCGGAGGGTGTGATCCCGATCCCGGTCTCGTAGGCATGGACCAGCGGATCGTGGGTGTTCACCGGCACGGAACCCCCCTCTGCGACGTGCTCGTGACTCACGAGGGGACATCGTTCCACAGTGAGCGACGCCGTGTCGCGGTGGAGTGGGCCGTGTCTCGGCCGCGAACCGGGGTGGGCGGGAAAGGTTCATGCCCGCCCGGTTCAGCTCTCGGCGAGCGCCCTGATGTGCCCGAGCAGGTCGGGGTAGCGCTGAGTGTGCGCGCCGCCGTCGAGCGCGATGTTCGAGCCGGTCATCCAGCCCGCCGCGGGCGACGCCACGAAGGCGACCGCCGCCGCGATGTCCTCGGTGGTTCCGGCCCGGCCGAGTGGAGTGTTCGCCACGAAATCCTCGACCAGACCGGGCACCAGTGCCGCGCCCCTGGTGAGCGCGGTCGGCACGAAACCGGGGGAGATGGCGTTCACCCGGATGCCGCGCGGCCCGAGCTCCAGCGCCGCCACCTCGGTGAGCATGGCGACGCCGGCCTTGGCCGCGCAGTACGCGCCCATGGCGGCGCCCGGCTGAGTGGCGTTCAGCGAGGCGATGAGCACGATCGATCCGCCCTCGCGCAGCGCCGGCGCCGCGTGCTTGACCACCAGGAAGGCGCCGGTGAGGCAGACGTCGACGGTGGCGCGCCAGTCCTCGGCGGTCAGGTCGGTGAGCGCGCCGGGGCGGGAGATGCCTGCGCAGTCCACCACGGTGTCGATGCCGCCGTGCTTCTCGGCAACGGTCGTGATCAGTGCCTGCACGCTCGCCTCGTCGGTCACCTCGACCGGCAGCGCCTCGGCGCCGAGCTCGGCCGCGTACTTGCGCGCGTCCGCCTCGTTGCGATCGGCGATCACCACGGTTTCGCCGTCGGCATGCAGCCTGCGAGCGGTGGCCAGCCCGATGCCGGACGCGCCGCCGATCACGATGCTCACCCGCTGGGTCATCTCGTTCCCCGTTCTGTGTGGACAGTGCTCCGCACAGGTGTACAGGAGCCGGCCGGTGCGCGGGCCGGAAACCCGGCGGTCCGGTATCGTCGGCCGGTGACCCTCGAGGCGACCGCATGGCTGCGGATCCTGCGCGCCGAGCCCGCGGCGACTCGCAGCCTGGTGTGCTTCCCACCGGGCGGCGGCTCGGCCTCCGCGTATCGCGAGCTGGCGAACGAGCTCGCCCCCGGCACCACGGTGGCCGCGGTGCAGTACCCCGGCAGGCAGGACCGCTTCGGCGAGCCGCGGGTGCAGAGCATAGCCGCCATGGCGGATGCGGTTGCCGAGGATCTGATCCGGCTGCCGATCGAGCCGGGCGTCGCGCTGTTCGGGCACAGCATGGGTGCCACCGTCGCCTTCGAAACGGCGCGCAGGCTGAGCGCCGCCGGACGCGGGCCGACGGTCCTGATCGTCTCCGGCAGGCCCGACCCGCGCTACGTGGAACCCGGTGCGCTGCACGAGGCCCCGGACGCAGCGCTGCTCGCCGACCTGGAGCGGCTCGCCGACGACCCCGCCTCGGTCGCGGTGCTGCGCGACGACCCCGGCCTGGCCGAGCTGGTACTGCCCGCCGTGCGCGCCGACTACCGGGCCGTCGAGACCTACCGGTACCAGCCGGGCGAGCCGCTGCGCTGCCCGATCGTCGCCCTGGTCTCCGACGCCGACCCGACCACCACCCCGGAGCAGGCCGACGCCTGGCGCGAGCACACATCGGGCCCGTTCGAGCGGATCGTCTTCCCCGGCGGGCACTTCTACCTGGACGCCGCCGTGGCCGAGGTGGCGGCCGCGATCTCCGCCCGGCTGCGCTGATCGTCACCGCGGGATCAGCCAGATCGCCAGGCCGAATCCGCACAGCGCGATCACCCAGCGCAGCGGTCGCGCGGGCAGCACCTTCACCACCGCCGGGCCGCACCAGCCGCCCGCGAACGCCCCCAGCGCCATGGCCGGTGCCGCCACCCAGTGCACCGGGCCGAACAGCGCGAAACCCAGTGCCGCCATCAGATTCGCGATCCCGAGCAGGTAGCTCTTCATGATGCTCGCACGCCAGATGTCCGAGGCGGAGGCGACCAGCACCAGCGCCAGGACCATCACCCCTGCTCCCGCGCCGAAGTAGCCGCCGTAGACCGAGATCAGCACGATTCCGATCGGGTAGGCGCGCGGGAACGTCCGGTGTCCTGCCAGCTCGCGCAGCGTGGGTTGCAGCAGCAGGCTCAGCGAGGCCGCCGCGATCAGGAACGGTACGGCGATCTCGAAGGCGGTGGCCGGGGTGCCGAGCAGCAGCCCGGCGCCGATCGCCCCGCCGAGTGCCGCGCAGAGCCCGTACCGGATCAACGTGCGCCGGTCCTCCTGCAGCGCCGAGCCCGAGTTGGCCGTCGAGCCGACCCCCACCGCCACCATGGCGACGGTATTGGTGACATTGGCCGCGACCGGCGGGAGCCCCGCCGCGAGCAGCGCCGGGTAGGAGATCAGCGAGGCGATGCCGGTGACGTAGCCGATCAGCCCCGCGAAGAACCCGGCGACCACGACCAGCCCGATGGTGAGCAGGGTCAACGGTTTCGCCCCGGGCGCGTGGTCATGCCCGGAGCCTATCGACGGCTGTTTCCGGCCCGGCCCGGCCGGTCCGGTGCTGTGGACCACATCACGCGGTAGCCGGCTCGGCCCGGCGGCGCAGCACCGCGACCCCGGCCCACGAACTCAGGACCAGCGCTGCCACCCCGACCTGCACCAGCGTCAGCGCGCTCGCCGGATAGAGCACCCCCGTCAGATAGTGCGCGATGAATCCGCTGTCCGGCAGCGGTTGTTGCCCGCCACGCTCCCTGGCCCAGCTCTCCAGCGCTGTCAGGGGGCAGTCGTAGCCGATCAGAATCCCGCCGAACCCCCAGGCGACCGCCGCAGTGTGCGCCCAGATCGTGCGCGGTCGGCGCCAGGCGAGGAACCCGCCGACGACGACGTACCCCACGAAGGCGTAATGCACGGCCATCGTGCCGTCGGCGAGCAGGCGGTACAGCATGAACCCAGGTTACGCGCGGTATTCGCGTCCGCCATGAGCATTTCTACCGTGTTCGATCGGTGCCGTCCGGTCGACTCCCGCACCGAGTGGAAGATCATCTGAGCGAGATTCTCGCGGAAGCCGCCGTATTCGGCGGCCTCCGCCGGTGACAGGGGCTGCTACCAGCCGTAGATCGAGAAGCGGCGCTCGGCAGCGATGTGCCGCAGTGCTTCCCGGCAGTACGGGATCATCCGCTCCGGCAGCGCGTCGAGCGCGAACCACGCCAACTCGTCGCACTTGTCCGGCTCCCTGTTCGTCCGGCGCGAATCACCCGGACTATCCCTGATTTCAGAGACCCGGTGAAGGATCTTCCCCGACTGGACTGACGCGGGCGGAGCCGGCTCGCCAGAAGCCGACCGGTGGTGATTCGGTCCGGCTTCGTCGGTCACCAGCCTCGCGACCATCCGTGACGTGCCGTCGGCACCTCTACCAGGGGGACGGCTCGTAGTCCTTGAGAAAGCAGCCGAAGAGATCCTCCCCCGACTCCCCGCGAACGATCGGATCGTAAACCCGAGCCGCCCCGTCCACGAGATCGAGCGGCGCGTGAAACCCCTCCTCCGCAAGCCGGATCTTCGTGTGATGCGGCCGCTCATCGGTAATCCACCCGGTATCAACCGCGGTCATCAAAATCCGGTCCGTCTCGAACATCTCCCGGGCGCTGGTGCGCGTCAGCATATTCAGCGCCGCCTTGGCCATATTCGTGTGCGGATGCCCCGGTCCCTTGTACCCCCGCCCGAACTGCCCCTCCATGGCCGAGACATTCACCACGTACTTACGCCGCGCGGCCGCAGCCGCCATGGCCGGACGCAACCGCGACACCAGAATGAACGGCGCGACCGAGTTGCAGAGCTGAACCTCCAGCAGCTCGGTCGTCTCCACCTCGGCAACGGTCTGCACCCAGCTATTGGTATGCGTGACATCCGGAACCAGCCCACCGGCATCGATGGCAACACCGCGAGCGATCCGCTCGGGGGTAGCCGACCCCGCCACCAACGCCAGCTCGGCGACGTCGGCGGCGGTCAACTCGGGCGCGAGCGCGGCGGTGAGCGCCGTCGGGTGCTGCTGCACCCCGGAGCTCAGCGTCATCACGTCCGGGCGCGGCCCGGACGGCAGCGGCGCCGATTCCGCCTCGACCAGCGCGCTGTAGGCTCCGGTCGAACGCCGCACGGTCTGCGCCGCATTGTTGATCAGAATATCCAGCGGCCCCTGCGCGGCCACATCATCGGCGAGCGCGATGACCTGACCCGGATCCCGCAGATCGATCCCGACGATCCGCAATCGGTGCAGCCAGTCCGCACTGTCCTCCATAGCGCTGAACCGCCGCACCGCATCATTCGGAAACCGCGTGGTGATGGTGGTATGCGCACCGTCCCGGAGCAACCGCAACGCGATATACATCCCGATCTTGGCCCGCCCACCGGTGAGCAAGGCCCGCCGCCCGCTCAGATCGGTACCGGCGTCCCGCTTGGCGTGACTTCGAGCAGCGCACTCCGGACAGAGCTGGTGGTAGAACGCATCCACCCGCGTGTACCGCTGCTTGCAGATGTAGCACGGCCGCGGCCGCAACAGCGTGCCCGCACTGGCCCCGGCGGCAGTGGACGTCAGCCGGATGCCTGCCGTCTCGTCGTCGATCCGATTGGGCGACCCGGTCGCGGTAGCGGCGACAACCGCCTTGTCCGCCGACGCGACAGCCTCGCGGACAGCGTCCCGCCGCGCCTGCTTCAGCTTCTTGAACATGTGCCCCACCGCCCGCTGCACGACGAGCGAATCGGGGTGGTTCCTGTCCAGCCGCCCGGCCTGCTCCAGGACGCGAAGACAGGTCGCGAGGTCGGTGGGATCGATCGTGGTTTCGGCCATCGCGGCGTGCGGCATCTTTCGAGAGTGGGACAACGACCTGCCCATTCTCCCAAACGCCGCGCAGTAGCCCACCCCACCCCGCACCGCTTGTTGACAGCGCGCCAATAGTGCTTGAATCTGGAGCGAACCCGAACGAGGAGCAGAGATGGCACGCGCCGTGTGGAGTGACGACGAGGTCGAGGCGGTCCGGGAGCTGGCCCGGACGTTCTTCGAGAAGGAGGTCGTGCCGCACGCGGAGAAGTTCGTGCAGCAGGGCCACCCGGACCGCGCGCTGTACAACCGTGCGGGCGAGCTCGGGCTGCTCTGCACCGGCATCCCGACGGAGTACGGGGGCGGCGGTGGCACCTTCGCGCACGAGGCCGCCATCATCGAGGAGCAGACGCGGGCGGGCGACGGCTCGCTCGGGATGCCGGTGCACACCTCGATCATCGCGCCCTACCTGCACCACTTCGGCTCCGAGGAGCTCAAGCGGCGGGTGCTGCCCAAGGCGGCCAGCGGCGAGATGGTGCTTTCGATCGGCATGACCGAGCCGGGCACCGGCTCCGACCTGCAGAACATCAAGACCCGCGCGGTCCGCGAGGGCGACGAGTACGTGATCACCGGCTCGAAGATCTTCATCACCAACGGCTGGCTCTGCGATGGCATCATCATCGCCGCCAAGACCGACCCGACCAAGGGCGCGGCGGGTGTCTCGCTGATCTTCGCCGAGGTGAGCGACGACACCCCGGGCTTCGAGCGCGGCCGCATCCTGGACAAGATGGGCGGCAAGTCGCAGGACACCGCCGAGCTCTTCTTCGACGGCCTGCGGGTGCCCGCCGCGAACCTGCTCGGCGAGGCCGAGGGCCAGGGTTTCTATCAGATGATGCAGCTGCTGGCCCAGGAGCGGCTGGTCACGGCGATCATCGCGGTCGCCATGATGGAGCAGGCGGTGCAGCTCACCGTCGAGTACACCAAGGGGCGCGAGGCGTTCGGCAAGCCGCTCTTCGCGCTGCAGAACACCAAATTCGAACTCGCCGAGTGCGCGACGCTGGCCAGGGTGAGCCGCATCTTCCTGGACGATTGCATCGCCAAGCACCTGAACGGCGAGCTGGATATCCCGACCGCTGCCATGTCGAAGTACTGGCTCACCGATCAGCTCGGTATCGTTGTCGATCGCTGCCTGCAATTGTTCGGCGGCTACGGCTACATGACGGAGTATCCGATTTCCCAGCTCTACACCGGCGCCCGCGTGCTGCGCATTCTCGCGGGCAGCAACGAGGTGATGAAGGATCTCGTTGCCCGCTCGCTCTGAGGCCGGCCCGGAGGAGGCGCCGCGCCGCCGTCGGCTGGAGCCGGACGAGCGGCGCGCGCAGATCCTGGCGTGCGCGATCGACATGTTCGGGGAGCGACCGTACGCGGCCGTCTCCACCGCCGAGCTGGCGCAGCGCGCCGGGGTCGCGCGCGGCCTGATCAACCACTACTTCGGCAGCAAGCGCGACCTCTACCTGGCGGTCGTGCGCCGGATGGTGACCCTGCCGCACCAGGACGACATGGTGGTGCCGGTCGGCTCGCCGCGGGAGCGGGTCGGGGCCAGCGTCACCTGGCTGCTCGACACCATCGCCGAGCACGGCAGCACCTGGGTCAAGGTCACCAGCCACGAGGGCGTCGGCGAGGACCCCGAGGTGCAGCAGCTCCTCGACCAAGCCGACGACGCCGCCGCGGACCGGCTGCTCTCCATGGTCGGGCTCGGCGAATCACCGCACGGCGAGGAGTTGCGCGCGGTGGTCAGGGCCTTCGGCGGGCTGGTGAAAGTCGCCGGGCGGGAGTGGATAATGCGGGGGTCGCTGGAACGTGACCAAGTCCACATTCTGTTGACAGACGTGCTGCTCACCCTGGTGACGACGACGATGCCGGAGATCGATCGGCCGCGGAAGTAGCGACCGTTCCCGACCGCTTGCCGGTTTCCTTCCTGGCTCCCGGGCAGTTGCCCCTATTCTTCTCCGTTATCGGGGCGTTATCGGGGCATTTCGCCGCGAGACGAGGTGAGAGGGACCAGATGGCACGGACCGATCGTTGGGTCGAGGACCGCCGCGCGGAGTACCGCTACGGCGACCGCTGGAGCGAGGAGGAGCGCGACGAACGCCCCTCCGGCCAGTGGCCCCGGGTCGAGGACGACGACGAGGGGGACCGCGGTCCGCTGGTCAACCCGTACGCCGTGATCGCGCTGGTCGGCGCGCTGCTGCTGCTCTTCCCCATCGCCCTGGTCTTCGGGTTGATCGCCTTCGCGCACCCGCGCGGCAAAACCATGGCGGTCTTCGCGCTGCTGCTCGGCAGCGCCGAGGCCGCGGTGCTGGCCGGGCTCTTCGTGCTCGGCGGCTCGGCCTGGGAGGACGTGCTCGACCGGGCGCAGAACACCGTCCGCGACACCAGTCAGACTTCCGCGGTGAGCCTGCCGCAGGCGCCGGCTCCGACGCTGCCCGCCACGGTCGCGGTCCCCACCACCGGCGACGCGGGGCCCGGCGCGCCGGAGCCGGTCGCGACCGTCGCGCGCGAGGGTGCCTCCTGCACCGAGGTGCCGGTCGGCGCCATCGGCACCACCGCCGACGGCGACACCATGCTCTGCCTCGGCAGCTCCGCCGGGCAGACCTGGATCGGCCCCTTCACCATCAACACCACCGTGCAGCAGCCGGGCGGCAGCTGCGACCCGAGCAAGGGAAAATCCGCCCGCACCGGCGACAATCGCGCCCTGATCTGCGAGAACGGCTCGCGCGGTACGGTGTGGGGGCTCTGGACCACCGAGTAGTCAGCGGGTGGTGCGGGCGGTCAGATCGTCCAGCAGGATCATCACCTCGCCCGCGCGCGGCACCACCTCGACCAGCCGCACCCGCAGCGCCCTGACCTCGGCGCCCACCAGCGGTTGCACCGGCTCGTGGCCGATCCGGCACCAGTCCCCGGCAGCGGGCACCCGGCCCAGCGGCACTTCGCAGCGCGCGCCGTCCGCGGTGACCAGATCGGCCGAGACCCGGATCTCGGCGTGCGGCGAGCGTACGTACACCCCGACCGCCGACACCTCGCCGCTCGGCGCGAACGCCGGGTCCGGCCGCGCTTCCAGCTCGATATCCAGGTCGTTCTCGGCGTCCCGCACCAGCAGTACCAGGGCCCGCCGGTCGGCTCCGCGCCTGCCGTCCGCGTAGCCGACCGGTTGCTTGTCCGGGGCGCCCTCGGCGAAGGTGGTGAGGTGGGTGCGGGCCGCGCCCGCGCCGGCCGGCGTCCAGCGCGCGGTGTTCTCGAAGTCGTCGAGGAGCACCTCGGTGGTCTCCGGCATCGTCTGCGTCCCTTCGTCGATCGCCGGAGCACCTCCGGTCCGACTGCACCCTATCGCCGCGGGACGCCCGCCGGTCAGCCTTCCTTGCGCGCCTTGCTCGGCTGTACCCGCGGCGGTTCGTTCGGCATCTTGGGATAGTTGGGTGGCCAGGGCGCGTCCATCAGGCCGTCGGCCAGGTCGCGCTCGGACCACTCCAGCAGGGTGGCGATGGACTGCGGGGTGCGGCCGGCCCAGGGATCGCCGTGCTCGCGGAGCAGAGCGGGGACGGTGGCGATGGTGAGCTCCTCGGGGACCACGGTCGCCAGCGCCTCCCAGGTGAGCGGCGTCGAGACCTGCGCGCCGACCTTCGGGCGCACGCACCACGCGCCGAAAACCGTCTTGTGCGGGGCGTTCTGGTTGTAGTCGACGAAGACGCGGCTGCCGCGCTCCTCCTTCCACCAGGCGGCGGTGATGGTCTCCGGGTACCTGCGCTCGAGTTCGCGGGCGAGCGCGACGGCGGCGGCGCGCACCTGGTAGGCGTCCCAGCGCGGTTCCAGGTCGATGTAGAGGTGCAGGCCGCGGGAGCCGGAGGTCTTGACCCAGGTGCGCATGCCGAGTTCGGCGCAGAGCTCGCGGACGCGGAGGGCGGCGGCGCGCAGCTCGGCGAAGCCGATGCCGGGGGAGGGGTCGAGGTCGATTCGGAGTTCGTCGGCGATCGCCATCTCCGGCACGCGGTGCGGCCAGACGTGGAAGCCGAGGCAGCCCAGGTTCACCGCCCAGAGCACGTGCGCGAGGTCGTGCGCGACCAGGGCGTCGCCGGTGGTGCCGTTGGGGGTGGCGACCTCGACGGTGTGCAGCCAGTGCGGGGCGTTGGCAGGCACCCGCTTCTGGAACCAGGACTTGCCGGAGGCGCCGTCGGGGTAGCGCTCCAGCATGAGCGGGCGGTCGCCGATGGCGCGCAGCAGCGGCTCGGCGACGGCCTCGTAGTAACGCACCAGGTCGAGCTTGGTCTCGCCGCGCTTGGTGAAGTAGACCTTGTCCGGGTTGCTGATGGTGACCGTGCGGTCGCCTGCCTCGATCTCGATGCCCTTGGTGCTCACCGGGTCTCCTCGCGGAAGAGGGCGTGCAGCTCGGCCGGGGCCACCTCGTCGAGCTGGGCGTAGGTGCAGGATTCCGGGGTGCGGTCGGTGCGGAAGCGGACCAGCCTGCCGCCGTGCCGGAGCCGCCCGGACTGCACGTGCTCGTAGCGCACCTCGGCGACCAGCTCGACGCGCAGCGCCTCCCAGGAGAGGTCCTTGCCGCCGGTCCAGCGGCTCACCCCGCCCGGCATCTTGCCCTCGGCGGCGGCCTGCGCGGCGGCGTCGGCCCACTCCTTCCACGGATGCTCGGCCAGCGCGTTCTCCCGCAGCGGGGCCAGCTCGTCGACGAGTTCGCGGCGCCGGGCCGCGGTGAAGCTGCTGGCCACGCCGACGTGATGCAGCCTGCCCTCGTCGTCGAAGAGCCCGAGCAGCAGCGAGCCCACGCCCTCGCCGTCCTTGTGCCAGCGGAACCCGGCGACCGCGCAGTCCGCGGTGCGCTCGTGCTTGACCTTGAGCATCACCCGCTTGTCCTGCTGGTACGGCTCGTCGTCGCGCTTCACCATGACGCCGTCGAAGCCGGCGCCCTCGAACCGGGTGAACCAGTCCTCGGCGACCTCGGGATCGCGGGTGATCGGGGTCAGGTGTACCCGGGCCAGGGTGGTGTCGAGGATGCCCTCCAGCCTGCGGCGGCGCTCGGCGAAGGGCTGCTCGGTGAGGTCCTCGTCGCCGAGCGCGAGCAGGTCGAAGGCGACGAAGCTGGCCGGGGTCTCCTTCGCCAGCTTGGCGACCCGGGAGGCGGCGGGGTGCAGGCGGTTCTGCAGGGTGTCGAAGTCGAGGCCGTCGTCGGTGACCACCACGATCTCGCCGTCCACCACGCAGCGCGGTGGCAGCGCCTCGGCCAGCAACTCGGCGACCTCGGGGAAGTAGCGGGTGAGCGGGCGGTCGTTGCGCGACCCCAGCTCGACCTCGTCCCCGTCGCGGAACACCACGCAGCGGAACCCGTCCCACTTGGGCTCGAACGCGAGCCCCGCTTCCCGCGGCACGGCGGGAGCGGTCTTCGCCAGCATCGGCCGTACCGGTGGCATCACAGGCAGATCCACGCAACCTCCTCGGTCGAAAGACAGACGCCCCGACAACCCGAAACTCATCGTTGCACGAGCCTCAGGACGTAACCCGACCACAAGGGGGGCGAGTCTTCAGAGCCCCCGGAGGTAACCCGCCCGGCGCAGCCGGGTAATCAAACACCACCCTCGATCCACCCGTGTTGCTCGGCGAACTCGGTGAGCCGGTCGCGGATCGTGAGGATCTCACCGGCGGTGAGCGCCGGACTCGCCTCGAGCAGCAGTTCCGTCACGAGACGTTTGTGCTCCTCGGCCCCGAGCGGCCCGGCGGCGCGATCGCGCCGGTGCTGCCGCGGCGCGGGGGTGGGCCCGGCGGCGGTGAGGTTGATCGCCTTCGGCCCGCGGTCACCCTCGGTCATGTCGAATTCGAAGACCCTGCCCTGGCGCAGCTCGTCCTCGTCCAGGCCGATGTCGTTCACGTGGACGAAGACGTCGGGGCCGCCGTCCTCGGGGCGGATGAACCCGAATCCACGTGCGGCGTCGAACGACACCAATTTCCCGATGGCCACCAACTCGCTCCTCGCCGTCGCCGTGCGGCCACTGTAGCTCGGGGGGCGGGAGCGGGCCGGGGGAAAGCCGCCTTCTGTCGGGCGCCGCCGCGGATCAGGGCCGATACAGCGCGCGGTAGGCGGTGATGGTCGCCACCAGGTGGTCGGTCATCTGGTCCCGGGTGGCCCGCAGCGACCCGTTCAGCCAGGCCGCGAAGACCCCGGCATTGCCGCTGGCCATGGCGACCGCGGCGAGCCTGCGTCGTACCGGATCCGCGATGTGCGCGAAGAGGTGGTCCTGCAGCAGCCGGGTGAAGGCGGGCATGACCGCGATGGTGGTCTGCCCGAGCCCGGTGCTGGAGTACGGCTCGACCAGGAAGAGCCGGGACTTGCGCGGGTCGTCGAGCACCTTGTCCACCAGCAGCTCGGAGAGCGCCCGGTCCCTCGACGGGTCGTCGGCGACGGCGAAGGCCGTCATCGGCTCCAGGAATTCCTCGGCGACCTGGCGGTACAGCACGTCGAGCAGCTCGTCGCGGCCGGCGAAGCTCTCGTAGAAGTAGCGGTCGGTGAGCCCGGCCCGGCGGCAGACGGCCCGCATGGTGACCCCGGCGGCGCCGGATTCGCCGATCAGGTCGAGCGCCGCGTCCAGCAGACCGGCGCGGCGGGCCTCCCGGCGCTCGGTGAGCGTGGTCCCACCCCAGATCCGGGCTCCCGTGTCGTCGGCTGGTCTGTCGGTCTGCACGGCCTCACCCTAGTCGGTGGTGGTCATGGCTCCGGCCTGCGGCTCCGCGGGTTTCCGGCAAACGGGAATCGACATACCGAACGGAAGGTTTTCGATGAATTGCCGAAATCGCCGGGTCCGTTCTTCCAAGAATAAAAACCGACCGCCTGGAATTGTTCTAGCCGGGTGAACATCGGAATTCGAGAAAACCGGCACTCGTGCCGAATATCGAAGCGGTTATTCGTCGTCCAGGCCGGCTGAGAGATACGCCGCCGCCGCGAGCCACTGCCTGCAGCTGGGGCCGTGCGCGTCGTGCGCCCGCAGCATCTCCCTCGCCTGACGGTAGGTGAGCCCGCGCGGCTCCGAATTGCAATCCGGCACAGTCGAATCCGGCACCGGGCGCGGAATCTGCGCGCTGATCGCGGTGGCCCCGGCGATCCCTGTCCGGTGGGAGGTTCGGAATGGCTGGCTCATCTGGACCGCCCCTCACGTCTGGCTGCGGGAGGCGTCGACACCAGCGGGAACGGCCCGCCGGGCCGAGATGGAGATACCGCGTGCCTCCCCGACTTTCGAGGTCGAGTTTTACATTCATCGCTTACAAATGCAAGTACATCTGTACGAACGATCGACGTCCGCGACGGTCGGGCTCACCGATCTTGCTGGTGCCGATCACCGTTGTGCCTCACGCCCTTCCGGCCTCGCCGCCGGTCCGGGAGAAGGGCCGCGCGCGCCGGGCCGGGTGGGGTCGAGGATACCGGTGCCGTGCCGGGCGGCGCCGTGCCAGAGTTGCCGGATCCGCCACGATCGCGGATCGGTTGCGGCGCGGCGTCTTTGGGTTGGCGCGCGACAGGCAGGGCACTCCCTGTGGGTGGCGCTGGGAAGCCGGGCCGGTAAGGGCACTTGATCGCGAGATCCGGCCTGGCAGTGGCGACGTGGGGGTAAACGCCAGGTCAACGACGTTCCCCGAGACCGCCCCTGACCCCGGCGCCCGTGCTACAGTCCGGACTGTGGGTACAGATGCAAGAACGTTTGCGTGTGCATCTGCAAATTCTGGCGATCTGTCGTAGGAAAACAGGAGACCGAGAATGTCTGCAACATCGGTGCGTGCAACGGAGCGGCCGGCCGACGACGCGTGGAAGAAGAGCACCTTCAGCAATCCGAGCGGGAACTGCGTGGAAGTCGCGGAGACCAGCAACGGCCTGGTGGCGGTGCGCAATTCGCGGGAGCCGGACGGCGCGGTGATCTACTACACCCGCCCGGAGATCGACGCCTTCGTGCGCGGCGCGAAAGCGGGAGAGTTCGACTATCTCACCGCCTGAGCGGTAGTATTGGCGATCGGTGCGGTGTGCCCCACGGCTCGAAGGGTGTTCGGCGAGTAAAGCTGTTCGTGCAAACGAGAAAACAGCGGAAACTCGGAGCGGTGGTGGCACACTGTGGGCTATCCCCGAGTATCGGAGAAGAACCTCCATGATCGCTGAACCCGACGGCTTCGACGAAACCGACGGCACAACCGGCTCCGGCAGCCTCGACGGCTCCGCGGTCCCCGCATCGGGCGGCCGCGGCACCCCCGCCCCCGATCGCGGGCCCACCGTGCTGCGCATCGCGCTCGGCGGCCAGCTCCGGAAGCTCCGGGAACACAAGAACATCACGCGTGAGCAGGCGGGGGATCACATCCGCGGTTCGCACGCGAAGATCAGCAGGCTCGAGCTCGGCCGCACCGGCTTCAAGGAGCGCGACATCCGCGATCTGCTGACGCTCTACGGCGTCACCGATCGAGCGCAGCGCGACGAATTCCTCGAGCTCGCCCGGCAGGCGAACGAGCCGGGCTGGTGGCACCACTACAACGATCTGCTGCCCTCGTGGTTCGGCACCTACCTGGGGCTGGAGCAGGCGGCGAGCAAGATCCGCACCTACGAGGCGCACCTCATTCCCGGGCTGCTGCAGACCCCGGACTACACCAGGGCCGTGGTCTCGCTCGGCTACGAGGACGCCAATACCGAACGTCGCGTCGACATGCGGATGCGCAGGCAGGAGATCCTCACCCGCACCGACCCGCCGGTGGTCTGGGCGGTCGTGGACGAGGCGGCGCTGCACCGCCCGGTCGGTGGCCCGGCCGTGCACCGCGCGCAGATGGAGCACCTGATCGAGCTCGCCGCGCTGCCCAATGTCACGCTGCAGGTACTGCCCTACACCGCCGGCGAGCACGCCGCGGCGGGCAGCTCGTTCAGCATCCTGCGCTTCGCCGAGCAGGAGCTGCCCGACGTCGTCTACCTCGAGCACCTGACCAGCGCGCTCTACCTCGACCGCAGGCAGGATCTGGCGCTCTACCTCTCGGTCATGGACCGGCTGAGCGTGCAGGCCGCGACGCCGGAGGCGTCGCTGAAGCTCTTCGCGGAGTACGCCGAGAAGGTCGACCCGCGGTAGGAACCATCCCCAGACCAGCGCCGCACCGGTGAATACCGGTGCGGCGCTGGTGTTCTCGGCCCCGTGCTCGCGCGCGCCGGTGGGGACGCGCGCGGTACGCCGAAGTCCTGTTCGGTTGTGGCCCGCCACCCGCCGGACCGTTCGTGACGGTGGCCGGGCGGGTGCCGGGCGCGACGGCACCGGCGCGGCGGCGGATCGGCGCCGTCGCGCGCGGATGCGGCGCCCGCCCGCGCCGGGCTCAGCGAGCCGCGCGGGCGGTGCGGATCACGGCGTCAGGCAGGTGGCGGCGATCCGCCAGAAGGTGTCCGGCTGCAGTGCCTCGACATCCCAGTCGTCGGAGAGCGCGTGCGCCGTGCTGACGATGCGGTCGATGTCGAAGTCGGCGCGGGTGGCCGCCCCCGTCGATTCGACCGCATGGATGACGAAGGCCGTCGCGGACTCCCGCGTGCCGATCATCGCTGCCTGTTGCCCGTACCGGGCCGAGAAAGTGCTCATGATCAAACCGTTCGCCGGCCCGTCGGCCAGTGCGATCCCGGCGGCGCCGTCGCGATCGCCGTGTAGTGGTGGATTCATTCGATTAACCCCTTACCTCCGACGGCAGTGAACACCCGGCAACAAATCGCCGGCCACTCCCTGCCGTGGCCTCCCTGTGTCCCCTGTCGTGCGTTGCGCGACCGAGTTTAGGGCTGCCCGCCTTTCAAATGCAAGCACATCTGTACATCCGCCTGACTGTCGGAAACACCGGCCAAAACGTTACGGACCAGTAATTACGCGTGGTAAAGGGTGGTTGGAGCGCCAGTTTTCGGTGGGCATCCGGGGGCTGCACCACGAGTCTTTCAGATCTGCGAATCCCGCGCCGGAGGCAGCTGTGGCCGTAAATATTCCGGTTGAGAACCGGCGGACTCTGCGTATTCGCCGGTCCGGCCCGGTTTGCCTGTGAAGCTCATTCGGGAATCGAGTTATTCGGACGGGTGACCAGTTGCCTGTGGCGCTCGGTATCCGGTATTCCTCCCCGCCGTGCCGGGTGCGCGCCCGGGCCAATTGCCGGGAATGGCGGCAGGCCTTTCCGCTTTATTTGCCGGGAGAAAGCCGGGCGCGCACCGACGGCTATTTCGGAGTTACCGGAGCGCGGCGAGCGCCGCCGCGATCGGAGTTTCCCCGGCGACCACTTCCAGGGTTGCTCCGGCCGTTTCCGGGGCGTCCAGCAGCGCCAGCAGCACCGCCGCGACATCGGCGCGCGGAATGTCGGAGCGGCCGACCCGTTGCCCGATCGTGACCGAGCCGGTGGCCGGGTCGTCGGTGAGCCGGCCCGGCCGCAGCACGGTCCAGTCCAGGTCGCGGTCGCGCAGATCCTGCTCGGCCTGGGTCTTGGCGTCCAGGTAGGCGCGCCACACCTCGTCGGTGCCCGCGGGCGCGGGCTCGCCGGCGCCCATGGCCGAGATCTGCAGAAAGCGGCGCACGCCGACGGCCTCGGCGGCGGTGGCGGCCATCACCGAGCCGTCCCGGTCCACGGTGTACTTGCGCGCGGCGCCGCTGCCCGGCCCCGCGCCCGCCGCGAAGACCACGGCGTCGGCGCCCGCCAGCGCGGCGGCGAGTTCATCGGGGCCGGTGTTCTCCACATCGAGCAGCACCGGCCGGGCGCCGGTGGCGGCCACCTCGGCCTCGTGCGCCGGATTGCGGATCAGCGCCACCGGCTCGTCGCCGCGCTCGCTGAGCAGCCCCGCCAGCAGCAGGGCGATCTTGCCGTGTCCACCCACCAGGACGACACGCATGGTGATCTCCTTCCGGTTCGCTTCGCCCGGCGCCGGAGATCAGCGCTCCGGGCCGCCGGGATTACAGGCCGCCTGCACCACCGCGTCGTAGCCGACGGCCGGACGCCAGGGTTCCAGATTCCAGCTCGGCTTGGTGGGAGCGGCCAGCCGCGCCCATACCCAGTGGCAGCGGAACTGGTCGTACATGCCGGGGGTGTCGGCGTCCGGTGCGCCGGTGAGAATCTCCAGCCAGGCGCGGTTCTCGGCGCCGGGGAAGGGGGTGCGGCGCCCGGCCTCGGTGGGGAAGACCAGCAGCCGGGCGCCGTCCTGGCCCGCGGTCCACTCGGTGCGGTCGATGAGCGGCAGGCCGGCGTAGGGGTCGACGGTGGGCAGCCCGGCCGCGGTCAGCTCGGGGGCGGGACGGGGCAGCGTGCTGCTGGTACTCGGCGTTGCCGTCGGGGCCGGCGCCGTCGTTGTGGTCGGAACGGCGGCGGCCGGTTCGTCCGCACCGCACCCCGCCGTGAGCGCGACGGCGGCCGAGACCGCCGCGAATACTCCGCTTACCCGCCTCGACACGCTCCGGTCCTCCCCGTTCGGCACCCGGCGAGCCTAGCGGGTGCGGGTCAGTGCCAGAGCGAGCGGCAGGGCAGCCTGCCCAGCTCGGGGCGCACCTTGCCGTCCACGGTCACGGTGAGCCCGGCCTGCACCGCGGCGGAGGTGAACTCCCATGCCTCGGTGTGCGTGGCCGCGTACTCCAGGACCAGCAGATCGTCCGGGCTCGGGCCGTCGAAGTAGACGGTGATCCGGCGGGTGGGAACCTCCTCGGTGCCGACGAGTGGGTAGCGGGCCGTGCTGGTGACCGTGCTGTCCATGACGCCGTCTCCTTTCCGGCGCCGGAATGCGACGCCGCCCCTCGACGGTAAATCCAGCACCATGGCCGGGAACATGTTCCGTCGCGGGGCTTGGACAACTCACAGCCCCCTCCGGGGCCGGTGTGGCGTTCTCACGAGGGGGACCAGCGGGGACCCACGTCCGGTTCACAGCGAAACCGCCCGGTGGTTGTGACGTGTCGGTATGTTGTCATCGCGCTCGTCGGACCGGGGTCTTTGCGAACAGTGATGGTCGGTAGCTCGTAGCCAAAGAAGGGCGGAGCCATGGGTCGTACGCGGGTCGTTCTGCGGGGATCGCGAAGACGGTTGGTGGTGCTCGCCGCCCTCGCCATCGGGCTGGCGCCCGCGGCGCCGCCGGGCACCGCCGCCCCGCTCTACCCCGATCCCGACCCCGACCCCTTCTACTCCGCCCCCGCCGACATCGCCGAGCTGGCGCCGGGCGACGTGATCGCGGTGCGGCCGATGCCCGCCCTGCCCGCCTTCCCGGCGACCGCGGTGACGGTGGTGCGCTTCCGCTCCACCAGCTCGGAGGGCGCGCCCATCGCGGCGACCACCACCGTGCTCACCCCGCGCGGGCACCGGCCGGACGGGCCGCTGCTCTCCTACCAGCACATCATCAACGGCCTCGGTGCCGAGTGCTCGGTCTCCCGGGTGCTCTACACCTCGGACCCCGATCTCACCGTGAAGGAGGCGCCCGCGCTGAACCTCGCGCTGGCCAGGGGCTGGAGCGTCGCGCTTCCCGATCACCTGGGCCCCAACTTCGCCTACGGCGCCGCCAAGCTCGGCGGCATGATCACCCTGGACGGCATCCGCGCGGTCAGGCAGGTCGGCGAGCTCGGTGTCGGCGGCTCGCCGGTGACGATGGCCGGGTACTCCGGCGGCGGCATGGCCACCGCGTGGGCGGCGGCGCTCGCCCCGCGCTACGCGCCGGAGCTGGAGATCGCGGGCGCCGCGCTCGGCGGGGTGCCGATGAACCTGGTGTCGATGATGGAGCGGCTCGGCTTCGCCGCGCACCCGGTCTTCGGGCTGGCGCTGGCCGCGGGGCTCGGGCTGGAGCGCGAGTACCCGGACCGATTCCCGCTCAGCGAGCAGCTCAACGACCGCGGCCTGGCGGCGCGCGCGGTCATGGCCAACAGCTGCACCAACGGCATCATCGCCGCGGGCGCGGGCCGCGGCGTCATGGACTTCGCCCGCACCACCTCCATGATCGGCAGCCCCACCGCCCGCGCGGTGGTGGAGGAGAACAGCCTCGAGCTCTACGACGGCGTCCCGGACATGCCGATCTACGAATGGCATTCGCCGATCGACGGGCTCATCCCGATCGACGCCATCGTGCAGACCGATCGGCGCTGGTGCGCGGCGGGCACCCCGCTGCAGGCCGAGCTCACCCCGGTGCCCGATCACCTCACCGCCGCGGTGCTCGGCGTGCCCGGCGCCCTCACCTGGCTGGAGGGCCGCTTCCGGGGAGATCCGGCGCCGAGCAACTGCTGAGGCGTGACAAACGGGTCGCGAGATTGTCTCGGCGCCCGGTTTCCGATTGCGAATCGGCGACGCACCCCCAACGGAACGAATACACGCACCTGCGAGCAACCTTCGTCCCCCACACTGATCTCCCTGGCCTCGGTGCCGGAGGGGGGATTTCGGGGGCCGGAGTCCGCACTTCTCCGATGCCGTGGCAACGCCACCGCACCCGGGGATGTGTGCCATGCGAACTCGTGCCACTGTCGTCACGCTGTTGCTCTGCCTTCCGATCATCGCGGCGCCGGCCGCGTTCGCGGAGCCTGCCGAGCCGCCGCCGGCTCCGCCCATGCTGAATCTGCCCGGGCTGCCGCCGATTCCGCTGCCGGTGCTGCCGGCGCCCGCCCCGGCGGCGGGCATCCCGGTGCCGCCGCTGCACGAGCTGGTGGACGCGCTGGTGCCCGCCCCGCCGGTGCCGATGCTCCCGGTGCCTGCCGCCGGGGGCGAAGTGCCCGAGCTGGCACCGGATCTCGCGGCGTTCCGGCAGGCGGTGCTGCCCGCCGCCACCGGTGACCCGCTCTTCGACGGCTGGCCGCTCGACCTCGCCGACCGGCTGCCCGGCGAGGTGCTGGAGATCCGCGACGTCACCGCCTCGGCGGCGCCGCTGATGCTGGTGCCGATCCGGCAGGCCACGCTGCTCAAGTTCCGCACCACCGACGCGCACGGCGCGCCCTCCTTCGCCACCGCGACGCTGGTGGTGCCCGCCGCGCCGTGGACCGGCGACGGCCCGCGGCCGGTGCTGGTGAACAACCTGCCGATCGACGCGCTCGGCAAGCGCTGCACTCCCGGCTACACCATGGCGCACGGCCTCTCCTTCGATACCAATGTCACCGACTTCGTCCCGCCGACCACCGCGCTGGCCGCCGCCCGCGGCTACGCGGTGCTCATCCCGGACCACGAGGGGCCGTGGATGGCCTACGCCGAGCCGGTGGTCGCCGGGCACGCCGTGCTCGATGCCATCCGCGCGGCGCGCGGCTGGAACCACGAGGAGTTCGCCGAGAGCCGCTTCGCCATGACCGGGTACTCCGGCGGGGCGATCGCCACCCACGGCGCGGTGAAGATGCTGCCCGGCTACGCCCCCGAGCTCGCCGACGCGGTGGTCGGCGCCGCGCTCGGCGGGGTGCCCGCCGACTTCGAGATCCTGGCCCGCAGCATGAACGCGAACCTGGCGTCCGGGGTGTTCATGGGCGCCATCCTGGCCATCGGCCGGGAGCGGCCGGAGATCCTGGACCGGATCAACCACCTGGGCCGCTGGGTCGCGCTCTCGCCGATCAAGGACGAGTGCATCGGGGTCTTCGCGCTGCCTGGGCTGCTGCAGCTGCCGATCGACGTGGCCGCCGACATGGCGAACCCGCTCGGCTCCGAGCTCGCCGCCGAGATCTACGAGGTGACCAGGATGCCCGGCATCCGCACCCCGGTGCCGCTCTACATCTACAACGGCGACCAGGAGTTCTGGATCCCGGCCGAGGGCGCGCGCAACCTGTACCGGGAGCAGTGCGCGCTCGGCGCGAACGCCGTCTACCGCGGAGTGCTCGGCGAGCACATCATCGGCGCGGCGACCGGCTACCCGGAAGCGGTGGGTTGGCTGGACCAGCGACTCGGCGGGGTTCCGGCGATCTCGGAGTGCTGATGTGAGCCTTCGGCGCACGCCGTGCGTCCGCATTGTTGCCCGGCACAGAATCGGCGGCGGCGGCGCGGTCCGCGGCGCGGGGGGCGGTACCGTGAGCCGCTCCGGTCGCACCCGGCGGGCGGAGTTCGCGGAGAGAACCAGATGAACGACAGCACCACCGTCGCCTCCGACCAGGCGAAGGCCCTGGTCGGGTCGCACTTCCGGCTCGCTGACCACTTCGAGGTCGGGCGGGAGAAGATCCGCGAGTTCGCCAGGGCGGTGCAGGACCACCACCCCGCGCACTGGCGCGAGGACGCCGCCGCCGAGCTCGGGTACAAGGGCGTCATCGCCCCGCTGACCTTCCCGTCCATCGTGTGGATGCTCATGCAGCGCGCGCTCTTCGAGTCGGTGCTCACCGGTTACGACATCAGCCAGATGCTGCAGACCGAGCAGCGCATCCGGATGCACCGGCCGCTGGTCGCGGGCGATGTGCTCGGCTGCGACGCCTGGTTCGAGTCGTTCCGGCAGTTCGGCGACAAGGACTTCCTGGTCAGCCGGAATGTGCTGACCGATGCCGAGGGGCAGGTGCTGCAGACCGCGCACACCACGGTGGTCGCGCAGACCGGCCCGGCCCGGGTCACCGGCTTCGCCGACGCGGTGGACGGGGTGATCATGACCGGCAGCTCGCTGAGCGCCCGCACCGGCGCGGCGGCGGGCCCGGCCGAGCCGGGCCTCGTCCCGGTCACCGGCGAGCCGGACGCCGCGCCGGGGGTGCACGAGTCGGCGGTGCGCATCCCGCGCACCCGGCTCGCCTTCGAGGAGTTGCGGGTCGGCGACGAGCTGCCCGCCCGCTCCTTCCCGCTCTCCCGCGGCGACCTGGTGAACTACGCCGGGGTCTCCGGCGACACCAACCCGATCCACTTCAGCGACGAGATCGCGGCGGCCATCGGGCTGCCGGACGTGGTCGCGCACGGACTGCTCACCATGGGGCTCGGCGCCGGCTACCTCAGCGCCTGGCTCGGCGACCCGGCCGCGGTCGTCGAATACGGCGTCCGGTTCAGCGGTTTCGCGCCGGTGGCCGCCGCCCGTGCGGCATCGGTGCGGTTCACCGGACGAGTCAGGGCGCTGGATCCGGTGCGCCGCTCGGCCACCCTGAGCATCGGCGCCACCTGCGGCGGCAGCAAACTCTTCGGCAAGGCGAGCGCGGAGGTGCTGCTGCGCTGAGCCGTCAGGGCAGGGCGGGGGGCGATGCCGGGTCGCGGAGCCCGGTCGCGGTGCCGGTCGATCACAACGGCGAGGCCGGAGCGTGTTCCGCTATGCTCAGCGATTGCCCTGCGCCGGTGCGGAATTCGCTGTTCGTGCAGATGTAAGCACAGATGAGTGCGCCGATGTGAACCGGCGTCGGTGATCGTGGATTCATGTCGTATCCCCATGGCAGTATCGGTCCATGCGAGCCTCGCAAGGACGACTCTCCCCCGTGCGGAACAGCGAAACGCGGTACTCAGAAGTGCAATCTTCAGACGAATCGCCCGATTCGGTTCCGGCCCGCGGGGGTGAGGGCGGGCCGACCGCGCTGCGGATGGTGCTCGGCGCCCGGCTGCGCAGGCTGCGTGAGGCCTGCGGCATCACCAGGGAGGGCGCGGGCGAGGCGATCCGCGGCTCGCACTCCAAGATCAGCAGGCTGGAGCTGGGCCGCACCGGTTTCCGCGAGCGCGACCTGAACGACCTGCTCGCGCTCTACGGCGTCACCGATCCCGAGGAGTGCGCGGAGTACCTGGAGCTGGCCAGGCAGGCCAATGCCTCCGGCTGGTGGCACCGGGACAACGACTGGCTGCCCAAGTGGTTCGACACCTACCTCGGGCTGGAGAACGCGGCGCGGCTGATCCGCGGCTTCGAGCCGCGCGTGGTGCCCGACCTGCTGCAGACCCCCGAGTACGCCCGCGCCCTCATCGCGCTCGCGCACCCGGGGGAGACCGAGGACGTGATCGAGCGCCGGGTCGCGCTGCGCATGCGCCGCCAGGAGATCCTCGACCGTCCCGACCCGCCGCAGCTCTGGCTGGTGGTCGAGGAGGCCGCGCTGCGCCGCCCGATCGGCGGCTCCATGATTTGGCAGGCCCAGCTGGACCACCTGGAGCAGGCGGCGGCGCGGCCGAACGTCACGGTGCAGGTGATCGCCGACCACGTGGGCGGCCCCGCGGTGGCCGACGGCAGCTTCACCGTGCTCCGCTTCGCCGAGCCCGACCTGCCCGACATCGTCTACCTGCAGCAACTCACCAGCGCGCTCTACCTGGACAAGCGCGCCGACGTGGACGCCTACCTCGCCGTCGCCAACCAGCTCTCCGTGCACGCGGCCCCGCCGGAGTACACCCCGGGGCTGCTCGCCGCGCTGCGCAGGCGGCAGCCGGAGATCATGGACCGCCCGGCCGGGGAGCAGTAGCACCGAATACGACGCAGCCGCGCCGCGCGGGCTCCGGTAGCCGAGTGCCCGTGTGGCGCCCCCGGCGGGCGGGGGCGCCGGGAACGGTCCGCGCCGCGGCGATCCGGGGACCGGGTCAGCCGCGCAGCGTGCGCACCGGGAGGCGGCCGTACCGCCGCTGGTAGGCGGCGGCGAACCGGCCGGGGCTGGAGAAACCCCAGCGCAGCGCGATTCCGGCGACGGTCTGGCCGTCGCCGGGGATCGCGGCGATCAGATCGGCGTTGGCGCGCTCCAGCCGGATCTCGCGCAGGTAGCCGAGCGGGGTGGTGTCGTGGTGGGTGCGGAAGGCGTACTGCAGCGCGCGCGGCGTGACCCCGGCCGCCACCGCGATATCGGCGACGGTGACCGGCTCCGCGGCGTGGTCGTGCAGGAACTCGGTCGCCCGGCCGAGCGCGGTGCCCGCGGCAGCGCCGGTCTGCGGCGCGGCGCCGGTCATGGTGGTGTTCGGGAAGACCGCGAGCGCGGAAGCGGCCAGCGCCGCGGCGAATTCGGTGGCGACCAGCGCATTGCCGAGCGCCGAGCCGGCGGTGAAGAGCTCGCGGCAGACGGTGTGGAACAGCCCGTTCCACCACCGGGAGGCGGACTCCGAGACCGGCTGGAAGCCGAGGAAGCGGAAATCGCCCGCCGCCGTGCCGAGTTCGGCCGCCGCCGCCAGCACCGGGGCCAGCGGCAGCCGCAGCCCCGGCATGTCGACCCGGTCGGCGTCGAAGCGCAGCTCGGTGCCGAGCGGGAAGAGCACCGTCGGCCCGCCCGCGTACTGCCGCAGCTCCCGGTCGGCGCCGCCGACGGTCAGCCGTCCCGCGGTGAGCCGGGTGACGAACAGGTAGTCGATGGGCTCGGTGTCCACCCGGTAGCCGATGGTGGAGCTGATCCGATCGGCGGCGAGCAGGCCGTTGCTCGCGGTCGCCACCGCTACCGCGGCGTCCGGGCCGACGTCGTGGAAGGCGGTGTGGTTGCCGACGTAGAGCTGCTCGAACACCGCGGTCGCCGCGTCGGCGTCGGCGGCGCGGAACTCCGCGTGCCGGATGGGCAGCGCTGCCGGTGGGGCCATGGCCGTTCTCCTGCCCGGTACCGATTGCAAGGGACCTGCCGACGGTACCCCGCCCGGACGCACCGAATCCCGGACCGGCGATCCCGGTCAGGTAGGCGGCGATCCGCTCGCGCGGCGCGTCGATCCCGGCGAGGCTCGCCTCGACGGCGTCGGTCGCGCGCTCGAAGAAGTGCACCGTCGCGGCGGTGACCAGCCGCTCCTTGCTGCCCGCCAGGGTGTAGAGCGCCGACTTCGAGCAGCGCAGCCTGGCCGCGATGGCATCCAGCGGGCCGACAGTACTCTGAGGTGGCATCGAGTACTGATGCCCGTACCCAGTTCGAGGAGAGCCTGTGGCCGTCGACCGACTCCTGCCCACCGACGAGGCGCGCGACCTCATCGGGCTCACCCGCGAGCTGGCGGACAAGGTGCTCGCCCCGATCGCCGACGCGCACGAGAAAGCCGAGACCTACCCCGACGGCGTCTTCGGCACGCTCGGCGAAGCCGGGCTGCTGAGCCTGCCCTACCCGGAGGAGTGGGGCGGCGGGGGCCAGCCGTACGAGGTCTACCTGCAGGTACTCGAGGAGCTGGCGGCGCGCTGGGCCGCGGTGGCGGTCGCGGTGAGCGTGCACAGCCTCGCCTGCCACCCGCTGCTCGCCTTCGGCACCGAGGAACAGAAGCGGCGGTGGCTGCCGGAGATGCTCGGCGGCGCCACCATCGGCGCCTACAGCCTCTCCGAGCCGCAGGCCGGGTCGGACGCGGCGGCGCTCACCTGCAGGGCGGTTCCCGCGGACGGCGGCTACCTGGTCACCGGCGCCAAGGCGTGGATCACGCACGGCGGCATCGCCGACTTCTACAACCTCTTCGCCCGCACCGGCGACGGCACGAAGGGCATCTCCTGCTTCCTGGTGCCGCGCGAGCTCGACGGACTGAGCTTCGGCAAGCCGGAGGAGAAGATGGGGCTGCACGCCGTCCCCACCACCTCCGCGTACTACGACGGCGCCTTCCTCCCGGCCGAGCGGCGGATCGGCGCCGAGGGGCAGGGGCTGCAGATCGCCTTCAGCGCACTGGATTCCGGGCGGCTCGGGATCGCCGCCGTCGCCGTCGGGCTGGCCCAGGCCGCGCTGGACGAGGCGGTGGCCTACGCCGAGGAGCGGACCGCGTTCGGCCGCAGGATCATCGACCACCAGGGGCTCGGCTTCCTGCTCGCCGACATGGCCGCCGCGGTGGACTCCGCGCGCGCCACCTACCTCGACGCCGCCCGCCGCCGCGATGCCGGGCTGGCCTACTCCCGGCACGCCTCGGTGGCCAAGCTGGTCGCCACCGACGCGGCCATGAAGGTCACCACCGACGCGGTGCAGGTGCTCGGCGGCTACGGCTACACCCGCGATTTCCGGGTCGAGCGGTACATGCGCGAGGCCAAGATCACGCAGATCTTCGAGGGCACCAACCAGATCCAGCGGCTGGTGATCAGCAGGCATCTCGCGGGCCAGGGTGGCCCGTGATCTCCGTGGCCTCCTGGAACGTCCTGCACCGCGTGCACGCCGAGAACTGGTACGAGGCGGTCGCGCTGCGCTGGCCGGACGAGGCGGCGCGCAATGCCGCCGTCGCCGAGCGGGTGGCCGGGCTCGGCCCCGGGTTCGCGGTCGCCGAGCTGCCGCCGGAGCTCCCGACCCGCCCGCGCCGGGGCAGCGCGCGGAAATCGCAGTTCATCGACCACATCGTCACGCGCGGCACGCTCACCACCACTCGAGCACGGGCTGCAGTTCCCGGCCGAGCGGCCCCGCGAGCGAGCGGGAGTAGCTCGCGGTGAGGTGGTGCTCGTCGTGGTAGACCAGCACGTTGCCCTCCACCACCGCGCACACCTCGGGCTCGCAGACGGCGTCGGTGAGGTCGATGGGGAAGACCGCCGGGTAGTGCGAGGCCGGTTCCAGCAGCGGGTTCACCTCGTCCAGGGCGGCGCCGCGCGGAATGCCGCAGCTCAGCCGGTTACCGCCGGCGGCGAGGCAGTCCACCGCCTTGTAGCGGACGGCGTCGCGGCGCAGCCAGGGGGTGTCGCGGATGGTGATGGTGCGCAGCCCGCGGTCGGAGAGCGCCGACCAGACGTCGAGGTACTCGGCCGGGGTCTCGTCGCCGAGGTCGGGGCGTGGGCGGGTGCCGGTGGTGAAGACCCAGTCCGGGGCGTCGGCGCCGAGCCGGTCGATGACCTCGCGGCTCCAATCGCGGCAGTCCGGGATGGGCTCGCCCTTGTAGGTGACGTCGTCGTCCAGGGTGAGCGGGCAGCCCATCTTCAGGTACACCTGGATCCGGAAGGAGTGCTCCGCGGCCAGCACCTGCAGCGCCGGGAGCCAGTGCTCGGCGTGCGAGCTGCCGACCACCGCGAGCGTGCGCCCTGCCTCCTGGTCGCCGTAGGTGCAGCTGATCACCTCGCGGGTGTCCCAGTCCGCGATACAGCCGTCGTGCGTGGGCGGCGGGCCGTCGGTCGGCGCCTCCAGCAGGGTCGGGCGCATCCGCATCTCCGGCACCGCCGCGCCCGCGACCAGCGCCTCGGCGCCGGGGTAGAGCCGGGCGTCCAGCGCCTCCACCGCCGACCCCGGGTGCAGCCGGTCGGTGATCACCAGCCAGCTGCCTCCTGCCACGAGCACCGCGCCCGCCAGCACCAGCACCCCGGCGCGCCCGCGCCGCGCCGCCGCCGGTGCGGCCGCGCGCTCGCGCAGCGGCTCCTCGATCCAGCGGTGCGTGATCCAGGCCAGCACCAGCGAGATCCCGATGATGACCAGCCCGTCGGCGAACCCGGCCCGCGGCTGCCCGCGGTCGGCCAGGTAGAAGATGAGGATCGGCCAGTGCCACAGGTACAGCGGGTAGGCGATCTCCCCGAGCCGGCGCGCGGTACGCGAGGCCAGCAGCCGGTTCGGCCATGGCCGGTCCGGGGCCGCCGGCCCGTTGCCCGCGACGATCACCGCGGCCGCCGCGCCCACCGGCAGCAGCGCGGCCGGGCCGGGGAAGCGGTTCGCGCCGTCCAGGATCAGCCAGCCGCAGCCCACCACGCCGAGCACCCCGGCCACCGCCAGCACCGAGCGCAGCGGCCGCGGCGGCGTCAGCACCGGGGCCAGCAGGATGAGCGCCGCGCCCGCGCACAGCTCCCAGCCGCGGGCCAGGCTGTCGTAGTAGTTCCAGCCCTGTGCGGTCGCGGCGCCGCGGGTGGCGTGCAGCAGCGAGGCGAGCAACAGCACCGCGACGATGGCGAGCAGCGCGCCGCGCACCGGCGGCGTCCCGCCCCGGCGCCGCGCCACCCAGGTCACCGCGACCACCACGAGCAGCGCGGCCAGGTAGAACTGGCCCTGCACCGCCATCGACCACAGGTGCTGCAGCGGGCTCACCGACGGGTCGGCGGCCAGGTAGTCCGACCAGGACCAGGCCAGCTGCCAGTTCTGGTAGTAGAAGAGCGAGGCCAGCGTCTGCTGCGCCAGCGTCGACCACTGCGTGTACGGGCGCAGCGCCACGGTGGCCACCACCACCGCGGCAAGCACCGTCACCAGCGCGGGAAGCAGCCGCCACGCGGTGCGGCGCAGAATCGCGCCCGCAGGCACCGGCTCCTGCCGCTCCGCACGGCGCAGCAGCAGCCCGGTGAAGAAGAACCCGGAGAGCACCAGGAACACGTCCACCCCGCCGGAGACCCGGCCGAACCAGACGTGGAAGACCACCACCAGCGCGATGGCGATGCCGCGCAGCCCGTCCAGATCCTCCCGGTATCCGGCCCTGCGCTCCGGGGGCGCGGCGGTGGTCGCAGGCGGCTCCTGGCGTGTGCTCACGGCACCTCCCTGATCGGGTCCGGTTCGGCACACGCCGAGTTATCACCCCCGATTATCCCTGTGCGGAGGGATTGCCCTTGCACCTCCCCCGAGGGGAGGTCGCAGGCCGCAGGCCGAGCTGAGGACGCGGCGCTCGTCCATGGCAGGCTGATGCGGTGCGCATCGTGGCCGGAATCATCGCCGCCGCTTCCGGCGCGTTCTGGCTGCTGTGCGCATTCCGGGTGCTGCAATCGCGCTGCACGACCGATCCGGCGGTAAATCCGCACGGCTACGCCCTGATCTTCGGCGCGGTACTCGCCCTGCCCGCCGGGTTGATCTGCGCCCTCGCGCTGCCTGCCCGGGCGCGGCGGATCGCGCTGCCGGTCTACGCGGTGGTGTCGGTGCTGCTGCTCGCGGCCTGGTTCACGGCGTAGGGAATGCGGTACCGGCCCGGAGGCAGCTGCCTCCGGGCCGGTACGCGGGGATGCGGGTCAGCGCTGGCGCCAGCTCAGCGGCCCCGGCAGATCGACGCTGTTCTTCTTGGTGCGGGAGTTCCACGACCAACGGCCGATCTTGATCCCCCACGAGGACATCCCGTTCTGGGTGAAATTGAACTTCAGCGGCCCGAAGGACTTCCGCTGACGGTACTTGATGGGCATGGCTACCTCCCTGGTTCGCACAGTGGATAGCCAATCCTCGCCGAGCCAAACGGGTTTCGCCCGCCGGAAATTTCTGCCGCGGCAGCGATGAGTTCTCCCGGGATGCTCCGTCGTATCCAGTGACTCCCCCACCGACCCGAAGGACCCGAGATGACCACCGCCACCGCCCCCGCCGCCACCCGCCCCGGAACCGTCCGCAACCGCGTGCTGTGGACCCTGCAGATCCTGCTCGGGCTCTTCTTCGTGATCGCCTCCGGCGCCCCCAAGCTCATCATGCCCGGCACGCTCAGCGAGAACGCCTCCGCGAATCTCTCCATCCCGTTCGCGCTCCTCATCTTCATCGGGATCGCCGAGGTCGCGGGCGGTATCGGCCTCATGGTGCGCAAGCTGAGCGCGCTGGCCGCCGCCGGGCTCTCGGTGCTCACCGTGCTCGCCGCGGGCACCCAGGCGTTCATCGCCGACATGCCGGGCATGGCGATCTTCCCGCTGGTGCTCGCCGCGATCTTCGCCTGGATCGCCTACGAGCGCCGCGGCACCGTCACCGAGCTGCGGAACTCGCTCTCCCGCTGAACCATCCCGCGCGCACGGCCGGCGATCACCCGATCGCCGGCCGTCCGCGCTGTCCGGGGTCAGGCGCCGGTGAAGCGCTCGCCCGAGATGGAGATGGACGGCTCGCCGTCGACCCCCACCGGGATATCGCCCTCCAGCGTCGTCCGGTAGAGCACCCGGGTGACCTCGAGGTGGTCGAGGTCGCTGGGCGCGAGGTGCGCGGTCGCCCGATTGTCCCAGAACGCGATGGTGCCCGGCCGCCAGCGCAGCGCGACGGTGAAGGCGGGCTCGGCGATCTGGTCGAAGAGCAGCTTCAGCACGGCGTCGGACTGGGCAGGGCTCAGCCCGATGATTCGCGTGGTGAAGCCGGGGTTCACAAAGAGCGCGCGCTCCCCGGTCACTGGGTGCACCCGGACCACCGGGTGCTCGGTGACGAGCGGTGCCGCCGCCACCTTGCGCGCGTAGTCGCTGTCGTCGGACCAGGCGGGTTTGCTGCCGCCGAAGCGGTGCTCGGCGCGCAGCCCGTCAGCGAAGACGCGCAGCGCCTCCGGCAGGTTCTCGTAGGCGGCGACCAGGTTGGTCCAGCGGGTGTCGCCACCCCGCTCCGGGGCGATCTCGGCGCGCAGAATGGAGGCGGCGGGCGGGTTGATCAGCGCCGAGACATCGGTGTGCCAGTGGTTGGTGTAGCTGAACTTTCGCACCCCGAAACGCTTCTCGTAGAGCCTGCTGTCGACAGCGAGGATCTCCGGGTGCTCGGTGGGGGCGTCGGTGTCGTAGGGGTGCGACGGGGTCACGGCGCCGAACCGGCGGGAGAAGGCGATCTGCTCGGCGTGGCCGATCTGCTGGTCGCGGAAGAACAGCACCTTATAGGTGTGCAGGGCATCGGTGACGGCGTGCACCTGTTCGTCGGTCAGCGGCTGGCGCAGGTCGATGCCGGAGATGTCGGCGCCGATGTGCCCGGCGACCGGGTCGACCCGGACGGCGGTGGTGGCGGCGGATTCGTGGACTGCGGTCATGGGAGGCTCACTCGGGGAGTAGGGATGCGGATCGCGGGCGGGCCGGGCGACAGCCGCGCCGGGGCACATCGATCGGGTCGGTCATCGGATCACCCTTTCCTCGAAGATCCAGGATCGGCGCACGGGGCTCATGCGCTTGCTTCGGCGCGGTCGCCGGCGAAGCGGCTCGCCACCGGCTCGAGTCCGTAGTGGCCGCGCAGCGTGTCGGCGGTGTACTCGTTGCGGAAGAGGCCGCGCCGCTGCAGATCGGCACCACCTGCCCGACGAAGTCCTCGAGTCCGCCGGGCAGGTAGGACGGCATGATGTTGAAGCCGTCCGGCGGCGCCGTTCTCGAACCAGCTCTGCAGGTCGTCGGCGATCTGCTCGGGGATCCCGGCGAAGGAGCGGTGCCCGCGCCCGCCGCCGAGCTTGCCGATGAGCTCCCGCACGGTGAGCCGCTCGTTCTCCGCCAGCTCCTTGACCAGCACGTAGCGGTGGACGCCCCCCTGCCTCCGCTGCCCGGGTCATCTCCGACGACCCGGCCTTGCACCAGCAGCGGCCTGCCCTGCGGGCTGCGCGGCGAGTTCAGCGGGCCGCGCTCCGCGATCCGCCCGAGCTCCTGGCAGTGCGCCACCTCGAGCACCCGGTGCGCCTCGGTGCGCGGGTGCCGCCAGGCCGCCTCGTGGTGGCCGACGCCCATCAGGGAGGCGTTCAGATGGAACTGTCTCGCAGTCATGCCACGTCCCTCCGGGTCAGCGGTCGTTCGGCACGCGCCACCGCGAGAAGCGGCGCTCCAGCGCGACCAGCAGGCCGTTGAAGGTCAGCCCGAGCAGCGAGATGGCCAGGATGCCCGCGTACATGTCCGGGATCTGGAAGTTCTGCTGCGCGGCGGTGATGAGGTAGCCGAGCCCGGCGCGCGCGCCGACCATCTCGGCGGCGAGCAGCACCAGGATCGAGCTGGCCGCGGCCATCCGCAGCCCGGTGAAGACAGCGGGGATCGCCGCGGGCAGGATCACCTTCTGGAACAGTCGCAGCGGGCTCAGCCCAAGCGAGGCCGCCGACTTGATCAGCAGCGGGTCCACGGTGCGCACGCCGGTGATGGTGTTGAGCAGGATCGGGAAGACGCTGGCATACACCACCAGCGCCACCTTCGAGGTCTCGCCGATGCCGAGGATCAGCACGAAGACCGGGAGCAGCGCCAGCGCCGCGGTATTGCGGAAGAGCTCCAGGATCGGGTTGAGCAGCTCGGCCACCGGCTTGTACCAGGCGATGGCGATGCCGAGCGGCACCGCGATGGCGAGCGCCAGCGCGAAGCCGGTCAGCGAGCGGCCGAGGCTGGCCTCCATGTGGATCCACAGCTCACCGCTGGCGAGCAGGTCGGCGAAGGCCTGCACCACCGTGCTGAACGTCGGCAGGAACACCTCGTCCACCAGCCCGGCGCGCGGCGCGACCTCCCAGAGCGCGAGAAAGACGGCGATGGCGATGAGCGGTTTCAGCAACCGCAACAGGGTGCGGAACACCGGCCCGGCGATCCGGGCGCGGACACCGCGTGCCTCAGCCGCCGGTCCGGTACCGGGCGCGGCTTCGGTACCGGGATCCGGTGCGGCGGTGCCAGGCTTCGGCGCCGTCGCGGGGGCGGCGTCGCGGACGAGTTCGGCTGCGGTGGTCATGGCTTCGGCCTCTCGGTGGGTTGGCGTTCTTGGTCCTGGGCGCGCTTCACCTCGCTGTGCAGCAGTGACCAGATCTCGTGCCGGTAGGCGCGGAAGGTCTCGGTGGAGCGAATGTCCTCGCCGCTCTCCCGATCGAGTTCGACCTCGATGACCGCCTTGATCCGGCCCGGCCGCGAGGTAAGCACCGCCACCCGCTGCCCCAGGTAGACGGCCTCATCGATGCCGTGCGTGATGAACAGAATGGTCTTGCCCGTCGCCCGCCAGATGCGCAGCAGCTCGTCCTGCAGCGCCTCCCTGGTCTGCGCGTCGAGCGCGGCGAAAGGCTCGTCCATCAGCAGCACCTCGGGGTCGAAGGCCAGGCTGCGGGCAATGGCGACGCGCTGCTTCATGCCGCCGGAGAGCTCTTGCGGGTAGCGGTCGCCGAACCCGGTGAGCCCGACCAGCTCCAGGTAGCGGTCGGCGATCTCGCGCCGCTCTTTCCTGCGGAGCCCCTTGGCCTCCAGCCCGAACTCGATATTGGCGCGCGCGGTGCGCCACGGCAGCAGCGCGTACTGCTGGAAGACGATGCCGCGGTCCAGCCCCGGCCCGGTGACCGGGGCGCCGTCCAGCAGGATCTGCCCCGAGGTCGGCTTGCTCAGCCCGCCGAGCAGGTCCAGCAGCGTCGACTTGCCCGAGCCGCTCGGCCCGACCAGCACCAGGAACTCGCCCGCCCGCACGTCGAGCGTGATGTCGTCGAGCGCGGTGAACTTCTGCGCCGAGCCGCGCACGGAGAACTGCCTGCGCACCCCGCTCAGCGCGAGTTTGGTCGCGGTGCTCACTTGGCGAGCACCTCCCCGGCCGGGCCGCTCGCGGGCTGGTAGGTGCCGTTGGCGTAGGGGTTGAACTCGTTGGTGAACAGGTCGATGGCCTTCAGCTGGCCCTCCCTCAGCTCGCCGTTGCGCACCAGCCAGTCGATCCAGATCTGCAGCTCCTTCTCCGCTACGACCGCACCCGGCACCGGCAGCCCGGAGCTCTTCCAGAACTTCAGCAGCTCGGTGTTCTCCTGGCGGCCACGCTTCTCGATGATCGTGGCGAACCTGGCCACCACCTCGTCGCGCGGGGTCACCTGTAGCCAGCGGGTGGCGCGGGCGGTGCCCTGCACGAAGTCGGCGACGGCCTCCCTGTTCTTGCCGATGAAGTCGTCGCGGAACACGTACGTGCCGTAGTCGAACTCGCCGAAGATGGCCGTGTCGGTGTAGAGCGGCCGCAGCCCGCCGCGCTCCAGCGCGGTGTCCCGGAAGACCGAGCCGAGCGTGCCGACGTCGACCTGCCCCTTGCGCAGCGCGTCCTCGGTATTGGCAGGTGGCACCACCACCAGCTGCACCTGCTCGATCTCGGCCTCGGAGAGCCCCTGCTGGTGCAGCCACTCCCTGGTGATGAACTCGTGGTGTGCGCCGAGGGTATTGACCGCGACCTTCTTGCCGATCAGGTCGCGCGCGCTGGTGATGGGCGAGTCGTCCAGCACGTAGTAGCCGCTGAAGGACTTCTCGTCGGCGCCGTAGGAGCTGAGCACCGAGGTTACCCTGGCGCCGCCGGAGATCAGCTTGACCACCGCGCCGTTGAAGGCGCTGCCGAACTCGACCTGGTTGGTCGCGGCCGCCTGGATATTGGCGGGGCCGCTGGTGGTGTCGCCCTCCCACTGCAGCGAGATCTTCTCGAAGTACCCGAGGTCCTTGGCCAGCTCGAAGGGGGTGACCTGGCCGGTCTGGCCCTGGTAGCGCAGCACCGTCCTGCCGTCGGCGGTGGTGGCGGTGCCGGACCCGCCGCAGGCGGTCAGCATCGAGAGCCCGGCCAGGGCGGCGAGCGCGGCGGCCGCGATTCGTTGTCTTGCGGTGGAGAACATGGTTGTTCCTTCTGGGGGCAGGCCCGGCCGGGCATGCGGGGAGAACGGGAGAATTCCCGGAAAAAGGAAAGGGGCGCTGGATCAGCGGCGACATATCCCGTGCGGGGTGCGCATCAGGTCGATCGCGCGACGGCGGATCAGCGCGGTGCGAGACAGCACGTCGGCACCTTTCGTCGAGGTGAAGCAGGGTGGCTTGGCTCTCATCGTGAGCGCGGTGCGATCCTGCCGACAACAGCCTTTCCACAATGTGGAAATCACGGTGAGCCGAATGACGGTGCGGGACAGCCGCTCTGCCGGACGACCGCCCCGACGCGCGCGGCGACCTGCCGCATGGCCGGAAGTATGTCCCTGACCAGGGCATCGTCCAGGCGGGCGCAGCGCGCCTGCACGCCGAGCGCGCCCCAGACCTTGCGGTCCCGGTCGAACACCGGGACCGCGACCGAGCGGATGGGGTCGTCGTCGAGCTCCTTGAACTCGAACTCCTCGGAGGCGAACCCCTTGCGGCGCACCACGTCGAGATCGGTCCGCAGCCCGTCGCGTGCGCCGGACCAGGCCAGCAACGCCTGCCCCGGCGCGCTCCGCCGCAGGTGCCTGCGCTGCCGCGGCACCTGGTGCGGGCAGAACAGCACCGGCGGGCGGGCCTCCAGCACGGTGAGCGCCGCGTCGTCGTCGAGCACGCTCAGACTGGTCGTGATCGTGATTCCGGCGGAGAGCGCGTAGAGGTGCGGAGCCGCCGAGTCCAGCCCGAGCCGGGTGAGCGCGGGCCGAGCCAGGGTCGCCAGCCCGTGTCCGACCCGGTAGCGGTCGGTGAGCAGATCCTGCTCCAGCAACCGCCCGCGCACCAGCGCCTGGGCCAGCCGGTGCGTGGTACTCACCGGCACCCCGGCCAGTGTGGCCAGCTCGCTCACGGAGAGTTCGGGGTCGTCTCCCTCGAAGCAATTCAGCAGGTGGATGGCGCGCTCGACCGCCTGGGAGCCGGTGCGCGTCTGGTCAGTGGGGGCCATGGCACCGTCCTCGGGTCCGGTTGCGCTGTGTCGCGGTGAACTGTTCCGCACGGCCCCCGCACCGGCAATCGTTCGGCGCGGGCTGCGCACAACCCTCGGCCTCAGGTGAGCAGGTAGGCGTGCGCCGCGGCGCCCGAGACCGCGGTGACGGCGAGCGCCGCCACCCCGGCGTGCAGCCGCCGGTAGTGCGTGGTGAGCACCGCCGCGAACTCGCGCAGGAATGCCGCCGGGATGAAGTACAGCGCTGTGCGCGCCCCGGCCACCTGCGCCTGCACCCCGAGCCGCCGGGTGAGCGCGGCCGCGCGCAGGGCGTGGAAGTTGCTGGTGACCACGGTGATTCGGGCGTTGCCGAGGTCCATGCCGCCGTCGCGCAGCAGCGCGAGGCTGTTGCGCAGGTTCTCCTCGGTATTGCGCGATTCCCGCTCGCGCACGATGGACTCGTCCGAGACCCCGGCCCGGATGAGGTAGGTCGCCATGGCGTCGGCCTCGCTCAGCGCCTCGTCGCTGCCCTTGCCGCCGGAGGTGACGAGCAGCGGGCCGCGCCCGGCGGCGGTCTCGGCGCGGTAGACGCGCAGCGCTCGCTGCAGCCGCGAGGCCAGCAGCGGGGTCACCCTGTTGCGGTTGAGCCCGCAGCCGAGGACCACGATGGCGTCGGCGCCGATCTCGTCCGGGAGCCGGTCGTAGACCACCGCGTGCCCGGCGAAGGCGAGCAGGTGCGCCAGCAGGTACCCGCCGGCCAGTGTGGTCGCGGTGGCGAGGAGGAGCAGCCACGGCGGCACCTCCGGCCCGCTGCGCAGCGCGGACGCGACCGCCACCGGGAGGATCAGCAGCCCGACCCCGGCGAGCACCGGGGTCAGCGTGATCGGCCGCACCCCCTCGCGCAGCATGACCGCGATGCCGTTGCCGAGCAGCCCGAACCCGGTGGCGAGCACCGCGAGCAGGAACAGCCCGCGCACCGCCAGCGAGATGGTGTCCAGGACATCCGGCGCCGCCACCCGCGCGACTGCCGTCGCCGCGCCGACCAGCACCAGCGAGAGCGCCACCAGCAGCAGGAGTCCGGTGGAGAGGCGGCGCGGCTCCCGGCGCATCCGCACCGTGCCGAACACCGCTGTCGCCCAGCCCGCCACCAGCAATACCGCAGGGTCCACCGACCGCCTCCTCCGCTTCCGGTCGCTGTATACCCAGCGGGGCGCGATTACCATGGCCCGGTGCACGCCATGTCCCTCGCCTCCGTCGTGGCCGCGGTGCGCCGCCGGAGCGATGCCGTGACCGGGCCGGAGCTGGTCGGGCCGGGCGTGCGGCGCGCCCCGGAGGCGTGATGCTCGCGCACACCGCCCTGGCCGGTACCGGCACCCCGCTGGTCTTCCTCGGCTCGATCGCCTCGGACCGCACCATGTGGCGGCCCCAGCTGGACGAGCTCGGCGGCCCCGCGCTCGCCGTCGACCTGCGCGGGCACGGCGGCTCGCCCGCCCCCGCCGGGCCGTACACCGTCCCCGAGCTGGCCGGGGATGTGCTCGAGCTGCTCGACCACCGGGGGATCGGCAGCGCCCACCTGGTCGGGCTCTCGCTGGGCGGCGCTGTCGCCCAGTGGATCGCGGCCCATCACTCGGACCGGGTCGAAGCGCTGACACTCTTCTGCACCGCCGCCCGCTTCGGCACCCCGGCGATGTGGGCCGAGCGCGCCGAACTCGTGCGCCGCGACGGCACCGCGAGCCTCGCCGAATCCGCCCTCACCCGTTGGTTCACCCCCGGCTTCACCGCCGCGCACCCGGAGATCGCCGCCCGCTGCACCGCCATGATCGCGGGCACCGACGACGAGGCGTACGCCGGATGCTGCGCGGCGCTGGGGGAGTGGGACGGCCGCGCCGACCTCGCCCGCATCACCGCCCCCACCCTGGTCGTCGCGGGCGCGCAGGATCCCGGCACCCCGCCGGAGGTGGTCGCCGAGGTGGCGCGGGGCATTTCCGGCGCCGAGTTCGTGGTGCTCGACGACGCCGGGCACCTGCCGACCCTGCAGCACCCGCGCGCGGTCTCCGCGCTCATCGCCCGGCGCTGAGGGGAACGCCGGCTCGTAGCCGCGAGCCTCCCGGCCCGCGGATTACGGTGGAGCCGTGCGCACCGACATCGACCCCGGCGAACTCGGCTTCGGCGGCTTCTACCGCATCCTGACCAGCGTCGTCGTCCCGCGGCCGATCGCCTGGGTCGCGACCCGCTCGGCCGACGGCATCGACAATCTGGCGCCGCACTCGTTCTTCACCGTCTCCTGCGTGCGCCCGCCCATGGTGCAGTTCACCTCGGTCGGGGCCAAGGATTCGCTGCGCAATGTCCTCGATACCGGCGAGTTCGTGGTCTGCCTCGCCACCGAGCCCGCCTTCGAGCGAGTGAACGCCACCGGCACCGACTTCCCGGCCGAGCTCTCGGAGTTCACCGAGGTCGGGCTCACCCCGGAGCCGAGTGCCACCGTCGCCCCGCCGCGCGTCGCGGAGTCGCCGGTCGCGCTGGAGTGCCGCCTGGAGCGCACCGTGGAGCTCGGCGATTCCACGGTGGTGATCGGCCGGGTGCTGCATGCCGCCATCGACCCCGAGGTCTTCGTGACCGACGAGCACGGCGTCAGCCTCCCGGCCGTCGACCGGCTGCGGCCGCTGGCCCGGCTCGGCCGCGACGAGTGGTCGACCATCGGGGAGGTGCTCGATATCGGCCGCATCCCGTACGACCGCTGGCCGGGCCACTTCCGCCGCTGAGCCGGACCGGTACGGTCGGAGCCATGCCGATCGAACTGGAGCTCTCCCCGGACGAACTGCTCACCACCACCAGGGCCGTGCGCAAGCGGCTCGATCTGGATCGCGCGGTCCCGCTGGAGGTCGTGCGGGAGTGTCTGGAGCTCGCGGTGCAGGCGCCGAGCGGGTCGAACCGGCAGGGCTGGCACTGGGTGGTGGTCACCGATCCCGCGAAGCGGAGGGCGCTCGGCGAGCTGTACCGGCGCGGTTTCGAGGCCTACCGGGCCGACCCCGGCTACCTGGGCAGCAAGGTCAGCGGCGATCCCGAGGTGGACGCCGCGCGCCGCCGGGTGGCGAGCTCGGCGGAGTACCTGGCCGAAAAGATGGGCGAGGTGCCGGTGCTGCTGGTGCCGTGCCTCTCCGGCCGGGTGGACAATGCACCGAGCGCGGCCAGCGCCTCCTACTGGGGCTCCCTCTTCCCCGCGGTCTGGAACTTCTGCCTGGCAGCGCGCTCGCGCGGGCTCGGAACCACCTGGACCACACTGCATCTCGGCTACGAGCGGGAGGCCGCCGAGGTGCTCGGGATTCCCTACGAGAAGGTGTCGCAGGGCGCGCTGCTGCCCGTCGCCTACACCAGGGGCACCGATTTCAAGCCTGCCGCCCGCACCGACCTCGACGCGATCGTGCACGTCGACAGCTGGTGACCGGCACGGCACCGCACCCGGGAGCCGACGCGCTCGGCGACGGCGAACGCGTGGCTGCTCGAACGGCGGTGCCGGTCAGCGCCGGAACCCCGCCGCCGCCGATCCGGCGGTGAGCGCCTCCAGCCCGAAGGCGTCCACCGGGCCGAGCGCGCCGGTGGCGCGCAGGCCGCCGTCCAGGGCCGTGATCGCGCCCCAGGCCAGGATGGCCGAGGTGAAGTCGTAGGGGTCGTTGCCGTTCAGTGTGACGGTGGCCAGCACCGTCCCGTTCGCGTCGGCGGCCTCGGCGACCGCCCAGGAGCGGGTGCGTGCCCGCGACTCCGGCCCCGGCCCCCCGGTCGAGCCCTGCACCACCCTCGCCAGCGCGCCCTCGGCCAGCGCCTTCGCCGGGGCGACCCGCCCGAGCAGCCCCGCGACCAGCGCGCCGCCCCGCAGCCCGCGCGCGGCGAGCGGCGGCAGGCCGAGGAAGACGTCGGCCTCGCGCAGCCCCGGGTGGACCCGGCTCAGCGCGAGGTGCTCGGAGCCGGGGATGGAGACGCCGGTGCGCTGCCTGCCCACCACGTCGAAGCTCCGGATCCGCGCCCCCGGGCGCTCCGGCACCACCCGGCCGCCGCGCAGCGCGAACCCGTGCTCGAAGAGCATCCCCGCGATCGAGGCCCTGGTGCCGCCGCTGGTCCCCGGCGCCTCGACGAAGTAGCCGACATCGACTCGCGTCGCCTCCGGCGCCTCCGCCAGCGCCAGCGCGGCGACGAGATTGCCTGGCACGTAGTCGAACCCGAAGGCACTCAGCAGCCCGACCCCCGCCGTGCGGGCCTGCGCGTCGTGGTCGAACACGGTGCGGATGAACGGCCCCTCACCGGTGGAGTCGAAGTAGTGCGCCCCCGCCGCCAGCGCCGCCGCCAGCGCGGGTGCGCCGAACCGCAGGAACGGGCCGACGGTCGTGATCAGCACATCGCCCGCGCCGAGCAGCGCCCGCACCGAGTCCGGGTTCGTCACATCTGCCACCGCGGTCTCCGCGCCGCCGATATCGGCCGCGAGCTTCGCCAGCGCGTCCGGGTTGCGCGCGGCCAGCACCGGGCTCGCGCCCGCGTCGGCCAGCGCCCGCGCGGTCAGCCGGCCGGTGTAGCCGGTGGCGCCGAACAACACGATCTTCGGCATCTGCCGTCACCTGCATTTCTGTTCGTCGGGGTTCGGGATCAGCAGCCCCGTGCCGACCGCTGTCGCGAGCGGCGGGAGCACGGCGTCCGGGTCGGCGCGGTGCCGGTCACGGGTGGACGATAACTCATTCCAATTGTGGATGACCTTCCAGAAGTCTGCGATCCGGGCTCGGCCGGAAGCGCGAGGGGTGCGGGTCGAACAGGGCGCGCCGCAGCCGCTTCGGTCACCCCCGCAGTCGCGCACGCGGCTCCGACACGAAGGCCGACGAGCGCAGCAGCCGCAATCCGTTCAATCCGACGAGGATGGTCGACCCCTCGTGCCCGGCCACCCCGAGCGGCAGCGGAAGCGTGCCCAGCAGATCCCAGGTCACCAGCACCACGATGAAGGTCGCGGCAATGGCCAGGTTGGCGATCACCACCCGACGCGCCCGCCTCGACAGCGCGATAACGGCGGCGACGGCGCCGAGATCGTCTCGCACGACGACGGCATCCGCGGTCCGCAGCGTGAGATCCGACCCCGCCCCGCCGAGCGCGATCCCGGCGTGCGCGGCAGCCAGGGCGGGCGCGTCGTTGATGCCGTCCCCGACGACCGTGACCCGCTCCCCGGCCGCCTCCAGCTCCCGCACCGCGGCGACCTTGTCGTCCGGCAGCAGGCAGGCCCTGATGTCGCCGATCCCGACCTCGGCGGCGAGCCGCTCCGCCGTCACCCGATTGTCCCCGGTCAGCAGCACCGGAGCCGTTCCGGTCAGCGCGGTCACCGCGGCGACGGCGCCGGCCGCCTCGGACCGCGTCCGATCGGCGATCCCGAGCACCCCGACCGGCTCCGCGTCCACGGTCACCACGACCGCGGTGTGCCCCAGCTCCTGTAGCGACGCCACCTCGGCCAGCCCGGGAAAATCGGCGGGGGAGACCACGGTGACCGGGGAATCCCCGACCACCCCCTCGACCCCGCGCCCCGGCCGCGCGACGAAATGTCGCACCGCGCCCGGCGCCACCCCGCGCGCACGGGCCGCCCGCACCACGGCGGCGGCCAGCGGATGCTCACTCGGCACCTCCACCGAAGCCGCGAGCCGCAGCACCGCGTCGGCGTCGAAATTCTCGGTGAGACAGCGGATCTCGACCAGCTCGGGCGTCCCGCGGGTCAGCGTCCCGGTCTTGTCGAACGCCACCCGCGTGGTGGTCCCGAGCCGCTCCATCACCACCGCCGACTTCACCAGCACCCCGTGCCGCCCCGCGGTGGCGATGGCGGCGAGCAGCGGCGGCATGGTCGCCAGCACCACCGCGCACGGCGAGGCCACGATCATGAACGTCATGGCCCGCAGCAGCGCCCGCTGCACCGTCTCGCCGAGCAGCAGCGGAACCGCGAAGACCGCCACCGTCACCGCGACCATTCCCACCGAGTACCGCTGCTCGACCTTCTCGATGAAGAGCTGCGTCGTCGCCTTGGTCCGGCTCGCCTCCTCGACCAGCGCCGCGATCCGCGCCACCACCGAATCCGCCGCCCGCCGATCCACCCGGACGCGCAGCGCCCCCGTGCCGTTCGACGTCCCGGCGAACACCTCGTCGCCGGCGGTCTTGTCCACGGGAAGCGGCTCGCCGGTGATCGTCGCCTGATCGACCTCGCTACCCCCGGCGAGCACCGTCGCGTCGGCGGCGATCCGCTCGCCGGGCCGCACCAGCAGCACGTCCCCGACGGCGAGGTCGGCGGCGCGCACCGGCTCCTCGCCGCCGTCGGTGAGCCGGGTGGCCGTCTCCGGCGCCAGATCGACCAGTCCGCGCACCGAATCCTCGGTCCGCGCGGTGGCCAGCGCCTCCAGCGCCCCCGAGGTCGCGAAGATGACGATGAGCAGCGCCCCCTCGGTGATCTGCCCGATCGCCGCCGCCCCGACCGCGGCCACCACCATCAGCAGATCCACATCCAGCGTCTGCTCCCGCAGTGCCCGCAGCCCGGCGAGCCCCGGCTCCCAGCCGCCCGCGGCGTAACAGGCCAGGTGGAGCCCCCACCACAACCACTCCGGCGCGCCGGTGAGCTGCGCGGTCAGCCCGGCCAGAAAGAGCGCGAGAGCCAGTGCGGCCCAGCGCACCTCGGCCAGCGCGATGAGCCGGGTGCGCCGCACGGGTCCGGCGGAGGCCGCGGATGGGCGGGTCGGGACGACCACGGGCGAACCTCCGGAGCGATGCGGGCACGAACCCGTTCGAGACTAACAGAAGAGATGAACACCTATTCATGCATACGGACCGGAGTAGGATGCGCGCTCATGGGACACGGAGTCGAGGGCCGCAGCCGACCGGCCGCACGCCTCGACGCCGCCGCGGCCGCGCACGTCGCCACCACCCTGCAAGCGCTCGCCACCCCGAGCCGCCTGCTCATCCTCACCGAGCTGCGCAACGGCCCCCGGCCGGTCTCCGCGCTCGCCGAGGCCGTCGGCATGGAGCAGTCCGCGGTCTCGCACCAGTTGCGGCTGCTGCGCAACCTCGGGCTGGTGGTCGGCAACCGCAGCGGCCGCTCCATCGTCTACAGCCTCTACGACGCGCACGTGGCGCAGTTGCTGGACGAGGCCGTCTACCACAGCGAGCACCTGCGGCTCGGCCGGCCGGACCGGCTCCGCGACACCGACGCGGGCTGAGCACCGCCCCTGCGGCGGTGCGAGATTCAGGGTGCGAATCAGGGTTCAGGCCCTCGCGGCGGCTCCCTCGATCTTCTACGATTCGGGGGACAGCCGGTGCGGTTGCTGATACCGAGGAGGACCACGTGAGCACGAGCGGTTACGACCCCCAGATCACGCCCACGACCGGTTCCCCCGGCGGCCTCGGCAAACGCGCGGGCGCCCGGTTCATCGACTGGATCATCGCGGGCGCCATCGGCCTCGTCGTCTTCTGGCTGCTCGACCGGTCGGTGAATACCCCCGACTGGGTCTCGGTGCTGCCCGGCGCCGGCTTCGGCTTCCTCTACTTCCTCTTCTTCGAGGTGCTCACCGGCGAGACGCCGGGTAAGAAGCTGCTCGGCCTGCGGGTGCGCGGCTCCGGCGGCGCCGCCAAGCCGAGCATCGTCGACTCGGCCAAGCGCAATGCCTACATGCTGCTCAACCTGATCCCGTGCGTCGGCGGGCTGCTCTGGTTCATCGCGGCGATCTACATCGCGGTCACCATCAGCTCCAGCCGCACCAAGCAGGGATGGCACGACAAGTTCGCCGGCGGCACGCAGGTCGTCGGTGGCTGAGGGCGCACCCGCACCCCGGGTCACCGTCCGCGGGTTCCGGGTTCCCGCGGCGGAAACGGGGTAGGCAACTCGCGCACGACGAGTTCCGGAGGGCGGGAGACGCGATGCGATCGAGAAGGAAGCGCGGCCGGGTCCCGGCGTGGTTCGCCCGGCTCGACCCCGACGCCAAGCTGGCGCTCCTGGACGACCCGTACCGGGAACTCACCGAACCGCTGGTCACCGCGCTCGGCGCCGACGCCGAGTACGTGGTCGGCCGCGTCTACACCGCGCACGAGCGCAGCACCCGCTACTACCTGGCGCCACGCGCCGCCGTCGAACTCGTCACCACCCGCGATCGGCTGCGCCGCCGGTATCGCACGCGCTCTCCGCTGCACCGGCTGCTGCTGCGGAACCGCCGTGGCGCCCGCCGGCGGCGCCGACCGGCACGCAAGGGCGAGGCGCTGCTGGAGCGCGCGGCGCATTCCTGCCACCCGCCCCGGAAATGCTGAGCGCGGAGCGCGTGTTGTCCGGGGTGTGAAGATTCGATTCGGCGTCGGCATCGGCGCGAACACCGACCCGGAGGAGCTGGCCGGGCTGGTGGACGGGCTCGAGCAGGCCGGTGTCGACTCGCTCTGGTTCTCCGAGCTGATCTACTCACCGGCTGTCGACCCGGTCGTCGGCATGGCGTTCGCGCTGTCGCGTACCCGGAATCTGAAGGTCGGCACCTCGGTCGCGATCCTGCCCGGCCGGCACCCGGTCCTGGTGGCGAAGCAACTCGCGTCGCTGGCCGCGCTCGCTCCCAAGCGCGTGCTCCCGGTCTTCGGTCTGCAACCGGCCGGGCCGGGGGAGCGCGACCTGTTCCCGGTCGCAGGCCGCCGCGGTGAGGTCTTCGACGAATCCCTGGCGCTGCTGCGCGCCGTATTGCGTTCGGACGATGTCGATTTCGAGGGTGCGTACTTCACCGTGCGCGGCGCCGGAGTGGGCAGGCGCCCCGGCCGCCCGCTCGACATCTGGCTCGGCGGCCGCGCCCCCGCCGCCTTCCGCCGCATCGGCCGGTACGGCGACGGCTGGCTCGGCAGCTTCCTCACCCCCGCCGAAGCCGCCGCCGGGGTTGTCGCCATCAACCGGGAGGCCGCCGAAGCCGCGCGGGAAATCGAAGCGGACCACTTCGGGATCACCCTGCTCCTCGCCGAAGACGGCATCCCCGGCCCCCTCGCCTCCCGCATCCGCAGCCAGCGCCCCGACACCGACCCCGCCGACGTCATCGCAGGCAGCTGGCCCGACCTGCACCGCCTGATCGACGGGTACCTGGAGGCCGGGCTCACCAAGTTCGTCGTGGTCCCCGCGAGCGGCAAACCGGTGGACGGCTTCATCGACCGCTTCGTCGCCGAACTCGCCCCCAGGCAGAACTGATCAGCCGCCGCCGCTCAGCTCGGCGATGATCGCCGCCACCCGCCGGTCCCTTGTCTCCTGCTGCTTCGCCGCCGCCACCGGCTCGGCGCGCTGCCGCTGCTTGCTGTAGGACAGGGCGTCGAACGCGGCCCGCGCGGCGGGGTTCTCCGCGAACGCCGCCGCCAGTTCCTCCGGGATCTCGACCGTTCGCTCGGCGGTGTCGAGTTCGATCGTCACCTCGACGGTGTCGCCCGCCGCGATCCCGGCCGCCGCCCGATTGGCCGAGCTCAGTGGAATCTTGTGCCCGCCGCCCCGGACGGCGATGCTGCTCGCATAGGTGTGCCCGCCGATCGTCACCGAGACCTTGGGCCGCTTCCCGCCGCCCAGCGCCTCGACCACCTCGTCCGGCACCGGCAGCCCGGTCGCCGTCTTGCCATCGAGCTCGACCCGCGTCGTGAAGGTCTCCGCCATCGCATGTTCTCCTCAGCCGGGTATGAATGCGTCGCCATCGTCGCACGTCGCTCCCCGCCCGACGAGCCGCGCGACCTCGGCGATCGTGCACCCGGCTCCTGCCGGAGTTCGCGGAGGTGTCGGCGACCGGGGCTGTCGGTGGAATAGATCCGCTCGACCACCGGGTTGGTCCGGCTATGGCCAAATACGATCTCGGCAAGTTCGGTGTGTGGCGCGGCTACCAGGGGTTCACCCCGGAGGACGCCGCGGAACTGGAGAAACTCGGGTTCGGCGCGCTGTGGCTCGGCGGTTCCCCGCCGGCCGAGCTGCCGGTGGTGGAGGCACTGCTGGAGGCGACGGAGCGGCTCACGGTCGGCACGAGCATCGTGAATATCTGGGCGGCGGAGGCGAAGGCCACCGCGGAGTCGTTCCATCGGATCGAGGCCCGGTTCCCGGGTCGGTTCCTGCTCGGGATCGGTGTCGGGCACCGGGAGAACGACGGGTCGGAGGCGATCAAGCCGTACGAGGCGCTGGTGCGGTACCTGGACGAGCTCGACGCGGCGGGCGTGCCGGTCGAGAGCAGGGCGCTGGCGGCGCTCGGACCGCGGGTGCTCGACCTCGCGCGCGACCGGTCGGCGGGGGCGCTGCCGTATCTGGCGCCGCCGGAGCACACGCGGAATGCCCGCGCGCGGCTCGGCGCGGGTTCGCTGCTGGTGGCCGAGCAGAAGGTGGTGCTGGACGAGGACGCGGAGCGGGCGCGGGAGGTCGCCCGGCGCATGGTTCCGTTCTATCTGGGGCTGACGAACTACGTGAACAATCTGCGTCGCCTCGGATTCACCGAGGAGGATCTCGCCAAGCCGGGGAGCGATCGGTTGATCGATGCGCTGGCGGTGCACGGTTCGCCTGCCCAGGTCGCGGACGGGGTGCTGGCGCATCTGGATGCGGGCGCGGATCACGTCGCGATCCAGGCGTTGGACGACGATTACCTCGCGGCGCTGCGCGCGCTGGCCGAGGTACTGCCGACCGACTAGCGGCTCAGCGCGGCACCGGGGCGTGCGGGCCGCCGTAGGGGGTGGGGATCGACTGCGGGCCGACCGGCGGCGGGTCGGCGGTCTGCAGGGGATCGCCGGGCGGGTCGGCGGGGACGGGGTCGTTCGGTGGGCGGGGGGCGTTGGCGGCGCCGCGCGGGATGAGCGTGGGGTCGGGGCACCGCGCGTTCAGGTAGGGCGGAGCGTAGTCGGGGACCGAGCCGGGGCGGCGCGGTGTGCCGTAGTCGCAGGCGTAGCGGGGGTAGATGCTGGCCAGCGCCCAGACGCCGCCGTCGTGGAAGGTCGAGGCGACCGCGTCGAGCGCCGAGCCGGCGCGCTGCTGCGGGAAGAAGAACTCCGCCATCGCGGGAATGCGGGTGTAGGCGACCTGGGAGACGGTGGCCAGGTCGCCGAGCAGCTGGACCATGGTGGGGGAGTTCTGCGCGAGGAGCGCGTCGACGCTGCTCAGCAGGGGCGGGGTCCGGGCGAGGAGCTGTTCGTAGCCGCCGGTCATGGCCCCCAGCCCGCCCGCGGTGACGGCCAGGTCGGCGGCGGTGGATTCCAGGGTGGGGCTGCCGAGCGTCGCCAGCACGACCCTGCTGTTGTGCAGCAGGTTCACGGTCTGCGGGAGCACCGTGTCCAGGGTCGAGACCAGGAACGTGCCGCCGTCGATGATGGCGGCCAGTTTGTCGGGGCCCGCCCGGCCCACGCCGAGCTCGCGGGAGATGGCGGCGAGCCGCTCGGGGTCGATCTGGGCCAGGGTGCCGGCGAGGCTCTCCAGCATCTCCGCGAGCGGGACCGGGGTGGCGGTGCGGTCGGCGGTGATCACGGCGCCGTCGGCGAGGTAGGGGCCGTCGTTGGTGCTCGGCTGGAAGTCGAGGTACTGCTCACCGGCCGCGGAGAGGGCGGCCACCCGCACGAGCCCGGCCGCGGGGATGCGGTCGCGCTCGCCGATGGCGGCGACGGCGACGACCCGGTCCCCGGCGACCTCGACGGATTCGACCCTGCCCACCCGGACCCCGCGCAGGGTGACGTCCTGGCCGGGCAGCAGCCCGCCGGATTGCGCCAGCTCCACCCGCACCCGGTACGGCTCGTCGAACGGGTCCATCCGCAGGGTGCCGATGCCGAGGTAGGCGGTCGACCCGGCGAGGATCACGAGCAGCCCGGCCAGCGAGAGCGCGAGCCGCCGCCGATGCGCGCGCCGCACGGCGCCGACGAGCAGCCGGGCGATCATCGCGGCGGCTCCTGCAGCCGGGAGCCGAGGCGGTCGAGCATGTGCTGCAGCGAGCCGACGAAGGCGGTCCAGTCGGTCGGGTCGGGGAGCCTGGCGCCCGCGGTGCCGGGGAAGCCGGGGTCGGGGACGGCGCCGACGGCGATCTGGGTGATGTCGGCGTTCACGTGGCCGTTCGGGCCGCTGATCATCTTGATGACGACGCCGAGCATGATGTTCAGCTCGTTCAGGTCGGCCTCGGGGTTGAGCGCGGCGGCGTTCAGCCCGGCGGCGAGCTGGTTGATGTTCGCCGCCATCGAGGTGGTGTTGGTGCCCGCGACGCTGGGGAAGCGGGCGAGCTGGGTGGTGAGGGCGTCGATGCGGTCGACCACGGTGAGCAGGGCGTCGGTGTTCTCGGCGAGCGTCCGCACGGCCGGGCCCGCGGCGGTCACGGCGTCGGTGAGCGTTGGCTGTCCGGCGGCGAGCGTGGTGCTGAGATCGGCGGCGGTGTGCAGGATTTCGTCGATTCGGCCGGTGCGGGCGGTGAGCGTGTCGAGCAGGGCGCGGGTTTCGGCGAGGAGCGTCGCGAGGCGTTCGCCGCGCCCGCCCGCGTACTCGCCGAGCGCGGAGATCACCGAGGTCAGGTGCTCGATGGCGCCGCCGCTCACCAGGAACGAGGCGCGGGTGAGCAGCTCCTCGATGGTGCTGGCGGCCGAGGTCGCCGTCAGCGGGATGGTGTCGCCGTCGGCGAGGAACGCGGTGCCTGCCTCCGGGGGCGGGCGCAGCGCGACGAAGACGTCGCCCATGGGGGTGGCCGAGCGCAGCTCGGCGGAGGTGCCCGCGGGGAGCCGCACGCCTGCGGTGACGCGCAGGGTCACCGCGGCGGTGTAGTCGCGGGCGGTCATGGCGTCCACCTGGCCGATGTCGACGCCGTCGAGCTTCACCTTCGCCTTCGCGGGCAGGTTGAGCGCGTTGCTGAAAATGGCGGTCAGGCTGTAGGTTTCGCCGCTCAGCCCCGGCGCCGGGAGCGGGAGCCGGTCCAGGCCGCCCGCACAGCCGGTCAGCGTGAGGGCGGCGGTGAGCAGGGGGAGCAGGTAGCGGGTCATCGGCTGTTCCGTTCCGCGAGGCCCGCCAGGATGGCGGTGATGCCGAAGTCGGGGCCCATGTCGCGCATGGTGCCGGTGGCGCAGCCGAGGTTCTGCAGCTGCAGCAGGTTGCAGATCTCCTTGACCATCTGGCCGTCGAGCAGGAACCGGTTGATGTCGATCGCGGCGCGCAGCGCGCCGACATTGTGGTCGATGGCGTTGTAGGCGTTGTCGGTGACCAGGGGGAAGACGTCCAGGAATTCGGCGAGGTTCCCGTCGTAGTCGGCCAGCGTGCCCGCGAGGGTGCCCACGTCGGTGGTGAGCCCGGCGATGGTGTCGCGGTGCCGGGTAAGCAGCTCGGCGACCTGGACGATGATCCGGTTCAGGGCGGCGCCGGCGTCGCCGGAGCCGAGCTGCTGGCCGGCCAGGAAGTCGCTGAGCCGGGCGACGGCGGAGCCGAAGTCGCGCAGGGTCGCGTCGTTGCGCGCGGCGGTCGCGGTGAGCGTGTCGAGGTGGGTGACGACGGTGGTGACGGCGTCGCGGGTGGCGGCGCCGTTGTCGGGGCCGAGCTGCAGCGCGCGGGCGAGCTCGCTGAGCGCGGCCCGCATGTCGGGGCCGTTGCCCGCGGTCGCGGCGGTGCCGAGGGACATCAGGTCGGCGATCGGGCCCGCGCCGTCGCCGTCGCCGCCGAGCGAGGTGGAGAGTTCGCGGGCCATGGCGAGCAGGGCGTCGAACTCGACCGGGGTCTTGGTGCGGTCGGTGCCGAGGACGGCGTGGTCGGGGAGGGTGGGGCCGCCGCGGTAGACGGGGGAGAGCTCGACGTGGCGGTCGGTGAGGATGGAGTCGGAGATGGTCACCGCCTGCACGTCGGCGGGCAGCGCGATCCCGTCCTCGATCCGCATCTCCACCTCGACGTCGGTGCCGCGGGGGGTGATCCGCACGATCTTCCCCACGCGCATGCCGAGCACGGCGACGGCATTGCCCTCGTAGAGGCCGTTGGCGTTCGCGAAGCGGGCGGTCACCGTCGTGGTGTCGCCGCTGCCGGTTCCGCAGCCGGCCAGGCAGGCGGCGGTGAGCGTCACCGCGGCCAGCTTCACCATGGTCAGGGTGCGGCTCATCGGCAGTCCTCGAGGTAGGGGTCGCGGCCGGCGGCGACGGCGGTGGCGCTCAGCGCGCACATCCAGGAATCGATGAAGGCGCCGTCGGGGGCGTTGGCGTCGAGTTCGGGGCCGCTGCCGGTGGCGTCGGCGAAGAGCCGCCACGGGACCGGGAGGATCTGCAGGATATTGCGGAGCAGGTCGTCGTGCGCGGCGATCATGGCGGTCATGGCGCGCAGGTCGGACAGCAGCTGCTCGATCTCGGCCTGCTCGCCGACCGCGATCGGCTCCAGCCGCTGCACCAGCCCCGTTGTCGCGGTGAGCAATCGGCTCAGCGCGGCCTGGCGGGCATTGATCTGCTGGAGCAGGGTGCGGCCCTCGCCGACGACGGCGGCGAGATCGGCCTGCTGCCGGTCGATGACGGCCCCGACCTCGCCGGTGCTGGTGAGCAGCGCGCCGATCTGGTCGCGGCGCTGGGCGATGATGCCGGAGAGCGCGCGGACGTCGCGCAGGACGCCGGGGATCAGCGCGGGCACGCCGTCGAGTTCGCGGGAGAGCGTCGTCATGGACTCGGCGATGCGGTCGGCGTCGATGCCGTCGAAGGTGGTGGTGACGTCCTGCAGCGCGGTCTCCAGGTCGTAGGGGACGGTGGTCTGCGACACCGGGATCCGGTTGCCGGGCAGCGTGCCCGCGCCGGAGGAGGTGAGCTCCAGGTAGCGGGAGCCGAGCAGGGTGGTGAGCTTGATCGCGGCGCGGGTGTCGGCGCCGAGGACCACGGCGTCGTCCTCGATCCGGATCGTCACCTCGACGTGGTCGCCGGCCAGCCGGGTGTCGGTGACCGTGCCGACCGGGATCCCCGCCCAGGTCACGGCGTCACCGGCGCTGATCCCGGCGGCCTGGGCGAAGTCAGCGCGGTAGGTGCGGCCGCCGATCGGGAGCGTGCCGAGTACCACCAGCACCGTGAGCGCCACAGTGAGCGCCGCGGCGGCGATGATCCCGACCCGCAGCGCGGAGTCGATCTCGGGGCGCGAGCTTGTCATGGTTCACCTGCAGATCGGGGAGTGCTGGGGGCGGCCGGTGGGTGAGGAGCCGGCCAGGACCCGGTCGATCACCGGGTCGATGCCGGGGATCAGGCTAAGGCCGATGTCGCAGACGTAGGCGTTGACGAAGGCGCCGCTGTCGACGGCGCGCACCATGGCCTGCAGCAGCGGCGGCAGGTTGAAGCCGAGGTAGGCGAAGCGGTCGCTGCCCTCGACGAAGTGGTGCGCGAATCCCGGCTCGCGGCCGATGAATTCGGTCAGCGCGGGGGCGGCGCCCTCGACGACGGTGGCGGCGTCGGCGACCACGGTGGCGATGCGGTCGGTCTGGTCGAGCAGGGCGTCGCGGTGGGCGGCGAGGCCGTCGAGCAGGGCGCGGGTCTGGGCGAGGGTGTCCCGCAGGCCGGTGCTCTGGGCGGCCAGGGTGGTCATCACCGACGCGAGGTTGTCGATCAGGGTGCCGAGGATCTGGTCCGGGCCCGCGAAGGTCCGGGCGAGCGCGGCGGTCCGGGCGATCAGGGCGGTGACGGCGCCGTCGTCGCCCTGCAGCGCGCGGATCAGCGCGGAGGTCAGGTTGTCGACGTCGGCGGGGTCGAGCGTGCTGAACAGCGGCTGGAAGCCGTTCAGCAGCCCGGAGATGTCGAAGGAGGGCTGGGTGTGCTCGAGCGGGATGCGAGCGCCGGGGGCGAGCGGTGCGGGGTCGCCGAAGTCGGCGCGGCTCAGCCCGAGATAGCGCTGGCCGATCAGGTTCTGGTAGGTGACGGAGGCGAGGGTGTCGCCGTGCAGGGGCTGGTCGCGGTGTACCCGGAAGGTGACCTCGGCCTGCTGCCCGTGCACGGCGATGGCGTCCACCCGGCCCACCCGCACCCCGGCCACCCGGACGTCGTCGCCGACGCGCAGCCCGGAGACGTCGCTGAAGAGCGCCGAGTAGGTGTCGGTCTCGCCGGTGACGTCGCGCTGCAGGGTGACCTGCACCATCCAGGTCAGCACGGCGGCGACGAGCAGGAACGCGGTCAGCCCGATCAGGTCGCGGCGGTGGGTCATCGTGGCTCCTCCGGGGATGGCGCGACACCGAACAGTTCGGCGAGCGCGCCGGATTCGGGTGGGAGGCCGAGCAGCTCGGTGAGTTCGCGCCGCTGCTCGGGGCTGTCGAGGGAGTCGATCACCGAGGGGCCCGCGGCGGGGCCCGCGGTGCAGCTCGGGGCGGTCAGCTCGCCGTAGCGGGGACAGTCGGTGCGGGTGTACTCCCGGTGCGGGGTGAGCTCGACGATCACCTTGGCGGTGCCGCTCTGGTCCTCGGCGTTCCAGAACTCGTTCGTGAAGACCCGCGCGACCCGGGTCTGCGAGGTGGTCATCTGCACGAAGTTGCCGCTGCCCGCGGCCAGGAGCTGCAGCACCGGGCCCATCCGGCTGTTCACGCCGATGAGGGTGTCGCCGTGCCTGGTCAACGCGGTGCCGAGGGTGGAGGTGGTGGTGCCCGCACCGGTCAGCAGGGCGGTCAGGTCGGCGCGCTTCGCCGCGACGGTCTGCAGCGGGACGACCGCCTCGTGCAGGGCGGTGAGCAGGTCGGGGGACGACTGCTGCAGCCCGGTCACCCCCTCCAGCAGCGCCACCAGGTAGGAAGGCCGGCCGGGTGCGGTCGCCTCGGCCCGATAGGTACGCACGATCCGCTCCAACTGGCCCGCGGCGGCGAGCGCCTCCTCGCCGCGGCCGCGGGTGGCGCGCTCCAGCGTCTCCAGGATGCCGACGGTGGGGTCGTTGCCCGGACGCCCGACGGCGGCGGCGAGCTCGCTGAGCGCGGTCAGCGAGGTCTGCAGCTGCACGCCCGCCCTGCTGCGGTCCTCCGGGATGCGCGCGCCCTCGCTCAGCGCGGGGCCGGGCCCGTTGTCGATGAGCTGCACCGACGGGACGGCGAACACATTGCTCGGGACGACGCGGGCGGTCACCGTCGCCGGGATCCCGCCCGCGTGCGCGGGGAGCAGGTCGATGCGCACCGCGTTGCCCGCCTCCGCCCGCACCACCTCCCGCACGCTGCCGACCAGCACGCCGCGGTACTTGACGTCGGAGCGGGCGGGCAGCCCGTCGCCGACATCGCTCAGCACCGCGGTGACCTCGACGGTGCGCGCGAAGGCCCCCTCGGAGCGGGCGATCATGGCGGTGGCCGTGGCGGCGATGACGGCGAGCACGGCCAGGCCGCGCACGAAGAGCCCGGCATTGGAGAGATTCCGGTCGTCGGATTCGAAAACGATCGCCACGGCGCTACCCACTGATCCTGGAGCCGGCGTCGAAACCCCACAGCGCCAGCGTCATGAGCAGGTTCACCGTGATCATCACGGTGATGCTCGCGCGCATCGCGCGCCCGGCCGCGATGCCGACGCCCTGCGGCCCGCCGCGCGCGTAGTAGCCGTAGTAGCACTGGATGGTGGTGGTCACGATGACGAAGACGATGGCCTTGAGCAGCGAGTAGACGATGTCGGTTCCGCTCAGCACCAGGTCGAAGTAGTGGTCGTAGGTGCCGAAGGACTGGCCGCCGGCGATCCCGACGAAGAGCTTCACCGCCAGGTAGTCGGCGGCCAGCGCGGCCAGGAAGAGCGGGACCATCGCCACCACGGCGGCGACCAGCCTGGTGGTGACGAGGAAGGGGACCGGGCGGATCGCGATCGAGTCCAGCGCGTCGATCTCCTCGGCGATCCGCATGGCGCCGAGCTGCGCGGTGAACCGGCAGCCCGCCTGCGCGGCGAAGGCGATCGAGGCCATGATGGGGGCCAGCTCGCGGGTGGCGGCCGTGGCCGCGATCATGCCGGTGGCGGGCTGCATGCCGAGCAGTTTCAGCGCGTTGAACCCCTCGATGCCGACGATGCCGCCGGCCGCCGCGCCCAGGATGATCATGATCCCCGCGGTGCCGCCGCCGACGATGAGCGAGCCGTTGCCCCAGGTGACGTCGGAGATGATGCGCAGCGTCTCGCGCCGGTACTGCCGCAGCGTCAGCGGGATCGCCAGCACCGCGCGGGTGAAGAAGGTGACCATGTGCCCGAGCCCGATGATCCCCCGCGCGGGCGGCCCGGCCACCGCGGCCACCGTGCGCACGCCGGGCGGGTGGTAGACGCTGGCCATTACAGCGTCGTCCTCGGGAAGAGCATGGTGTAGAGCTGGGTGAAGCCCAGGTTCACCACCATGAGCACGACGATCGAGGCGACGACGGCCGCGTTCACCGAGTTCGCCACCCCGCCCGGCCCGCCCTTCGTGTTCAGCCCCTTCTCGCAGGCGACCACCACCACGATCACCCCGAACACGGCGCCCTTCACCATCGCCAGGTACAGGTCGCCCGAGGTCGCGAAGGAGGAGAAGGTGGCCAGGTAGCTGCCCGGCGTCCCGTCCTGGACGTAGACGTTGAACAGGTAGCCGGCCAGGAACCCGACGAAGCAGCTCACCCCGGTCAGCGCCATCGCGACGATGACGCCGGCCGCCAGCCGCGGCACCACGAGCCTGCGCAGCACCGAGATGCCCATGACCTCCAGCGCGTCGATCTCGTCCCGGATCGTGCGCGAGCCGAGGTCGGCGCAGAGCGCGGAGCCCACCGCCGCCGCGAGCAGGATCGCGGTGACCAGCGGCGCGGACTGCCGGATCACGGCGAGCCCGCTCGCCGCCCCGGCCAGCGCGGTCGCGCCGACCTGGCCGGCGAGCAACCCGAACTGGATCGACAGCGTCGCGCTGATCGGCAGCGCGACGGCCACCGTCGGCAGCAGCGAGGTCTTGACCATGAAGGCCGCCTGGGCGATGAACTCGCCGAACGGGAAGCGCCGGGTGGCGATGTCGGTGACGAGGTGCCGCACGGCCCGCTGCCCGAGCGTGACCTGCCTGCCGACGGTCCGCAGCGCGGCGCCGGGGTGCCTGCGGGCATATCCGCGGGCCCAGTCGGTGATCTCGGTGGCTGGCGGGGAAATCGGGACCGGATCGGTGGTCATTCCGGGCCTCCTGTCGTTGGCCGGTCAGCGGGAGACGGCGAGTTCGCGCAGCGCGGTGAGGAACAGTTCGTCCATGCGCGGGCTGAGCTCGCCCAGGGTGGTGGCACTGGCGTGCCCGGCCGAGCCGAATACCCGCGCGAGGGCGTCGTCGGTGGTCGTCGCGCCGATGGTCAGGCAGAGGCAGGCGACGCCGTCGGCGCGCAGCTCCGCCAGCGCCCTGTGCGCGTCGGCTTCGGCGTAGCGGCCCTCGTACCCCTCGTCGTAGGGGTGGCCGTCGGAGAGCACCACCAGCAGCCGGTTCTGCGTTCCGGCTCGGTTCTTCAGGATGTCGCCCGCCCCGCGGATGCCCGCACCGAGGCGGGTGTAGCTTTCGGGTCGGAGCTGGTTCAGCCTGGCCCGCCCGGCCGCGCCGAAGCGCTGGTCGAAGGTCTTGATGGCGGGCAGGTGCACGGCGTGGCGGCCCTGGGAGCGGAAGGCGTAGACGGCGACCCGGTCGCCGAGCTCCTCCAGCGTGTGCGCCATGGTGGCGGCCGCGCGGCGCTGGTGGTCGTGCACCGCGAGGCCGTCGGTGTCGGTGTCGGTGGCCGAGCCGGAGGCGTCGAGCAGGATCAGCACCCCGAGGTTGCGCTCCAGTTTGCGGCGTTCGAGGTAGATGTTCTCCGCGGGGGAGTGGCCGGAGCGCAGGTCGACGACGAGGTCGATCAGCGCCTCGATGTCGAGCTCGTCGCCATCGGGACGGCTGCGCAGCACCGTGGGGCCGAGTCCGATCCGGGAGAGGCGGCGGCGCAGGACGTCGTCGTCGGCGACGCCCGCGTCGGTGATATCGGCGGCGACGGTGAGCGGGAAGTCGAGCACCCGGCACCAGTCCGGTTTGTAGCGCCTGGCGTGCACGTCCCACTCCGGGTGCAGCGCGCCCCCGATCCCGAGCGCCGCGCCCGGCTTCCCGTCCTCGGTGAACTGGATCCTGGTGGGCAGCGGCTGCGCGCTGGCGCCCACCCGCTGCACCTTGCGCACCGCGCGGACCTGCATCTCCGCCCCGGCGGGGCCGTCGCCGGCCGAGCGGGAGTTGCCGAAGAGCTTGCGCAGCTGGTCGGAGAGGGCGCGGGAGTTGAAGAGCGGGTTCTCGAACAGCTTCAGGATCTTGCTGCCGCCGACCTGGTCGCCGCCGTCGTCGTCGTCCTCCTCGCCCTCGGGCATCTCGATCGGGTCGAACTCGAGGCGCAGCTCCTTGGCGGTGGCCTTCCCGCCCGCCCCCGGCTGCCGGGCCAGCAGCCGGGAGGGTTTGATGACTCCGAACCACGCGGGCGGGTCGGGCACCGGCGCTCGGCCGGTCGCCAGCGCGAGCGACTCCTCGGCCGTCGCGGTGCGCGGCGGCTCGTACGAGCCGGGCACGGCCGCCTCGGAGAGGACGGCGCCGAGTCCGGCCAGCACCCGGCTGCCCTCCAGCGCCAGGTAGCGGCGTGCCGCCGCGGGCCGTGCCCGCAGTGCGCGCACCAGGTGGTTGTCCAGGCTGCCCGCGCCGAGCAGAGCCGCCTGCAGCAGCATCTCCCGGCGTTGCGCGGCGGCGGAGCCGTCGGCCGAGACGTAGACGGCACTGCCGGTGGTGTGGGCGCTCTCGCCCGCCGGCGCCCGCGCGACATCGACCGCCCGGCCGGCGACGTAGCTCGCCAGCAGCCGGAGGTGGCCGACATCGCCGGCCCGCACGACGGTCATGACCGGGGCAGCACGGCGTCGGCGAGCTCGCCGAGCGCCCGCACCACGTCCGCGTCGTCGGAGAGCGTCCGCACCACCGCCGACTGCACGGCGGCGCGCAGCGGCAGCCCCTCGGCGACCAGCCCGCCGGCCAGGATCAGCAGCCGGGTGGAGGCCGCCTCGCGCAGCGGCGACCCGTCGATGCGGCGGATGGCCTGGCCGAGCCGCACCAGCGTGGCCGCCGTCTCCGCGTCGATCCCCGCCTCGTAGGCGACCACGTCGGTCTCGATCTCGGCGGGCGGGAAGTCCAGCTCGATGGCGACGAAGCGCTGTCGGGTCGACTCCTTGAGGCTCTTCAGGACGCTCTGGTAGCCGGGGTTGTAGGAGATCACCAGCTGGAAACCGGGGGCGGCCGGGACGCTGGTGCCGAGGCGGTCGATCGGGAGTTCGCGCCGGTGGTCGGCGAGCGGGTGGATGACAACGGTGGTGTCCTGCCTGGCCTCCACCACCTCGTCCAGGTAGAAGATCGCGCCCGAGCGCACCGCGCGGGTCAGCGGGCCGTCGACCCAGACCGTCTCCCCGCCCTGCAGCAGGAACCGGCCGACCAGATCGGCCGCGGTCATGTCCTCGTGCCCGGCGGCGGTGATCAGCTCGCGGCCGAACTCGTGCGCCATGGCCTCGACGAAGCGGGTCTTGCCGCAGCCGGTCGGGCCCTTGAGCAGGACCGGGGAGCCGCGGCGCGCGGCGGCACGGAAGACCTCGGTCTCGTCGCCGACCGAGCGGTAGAACGGGGCGCGGGTGATCCGCGGTTCGGTGGTCAGGGTCATGTCAGTTACCTCGCTCGTGGGGGACGATCTTCGGCAGCTCGACGCCGTCGGGGAGGACGAGCTTGCCGTCGGGGTCGATGTAGGCGGTGTCCCGGCCGGGGATGGGCAGCGCCGGGTCGGGGCAGAGCCTGCCGGTGCCGTCGCCGCAGACGCCCATGTCGAAGTAGGAGCGCTTCTGGATGTCCTCCGGCCACGGGTCGGCGTTCATCGCGAACCACTGCGCGGGCAGGTTGTAGCAGACGAAGAAGAAGATGCTGCACGCGGCGAAGATGGCGAGGAATCTGGTGCCCTGCTGCCGGACGAAGCCGCCGCCGGTGCGCTCCAGCCCGCGCTCGACGAAGGTGCGGCCGCGGTCGTCGGTGAAGTAGCGCAGCGCGCACAGCCCCGCCTGCACCCCGCCCCACATGAGCCCCTCGTAGATGGGCCACTGGTAGTAGGTGCCCGCGTTGATCGAGAGCGACTGGATGGCGCCGGGGTAGGTGAAGAGCCCCATCGGCATCAGGAACAGCCCCTCGATGACCAGGTCGAAGAAGAACGTCCAGACGATCAGGATCCCGATCAGCCCGTAGTTGTTGATGTTCGGCCACTTCTTCTTGGCCTGCCGCATCACGAAGCAGCCGAGGATGGTGCAGAGCAGCACGCCGTAGGAGTAGCCCGCCGCGTTCATCAGCAGCGGCTCGGCCATCATGGCGCCCGGCTCGGCGTAGGAGCGCCAGCCCGGGATCTCCGCGACCCAGGAGCCGCGGTTGAACATCCAGGTGTTGTAGGTGCTCCAGGTGTTGAAGTAGTTGAGCAGCGGGTCCTGGAAGAACAGCAGCCCGCAGGCCACGAGCAGCATGCCGTCCAGGGTGATCCGGCGCTCGCGCCGCCACGGGCGGACGATGAACCACCAGACGCCGACCGGCCAGCCGGCCAGGATGACGGTGGTCCAGGTGCCGAGGATGATCTTCATCCAGGTCGGCGGATCGCTCGGCCCGGTCGGTACCCGCTCGAAGTGCGGCCCGATCGCCCAGCTCGCCCAGATGTAGATCTGGAAGGCGAGGATCAGCCCGCCGATGATCGCCCAGATCACCACCGGTCTGGAGGCGGATGGTGTTTTCGATCCCAGATCCGCTGTCGCGCCGACTGATTCGGTGACAGTGGAGGGTTTCTTGTTCTCTGCCGGTGCGCTCATCGCAGACCCCTAATTCGGTGACTCAGCAGTTCTCAAGATACCAATGAGTATCTCAGGAGGGGAAGAGTTTCTCAGATTCGGTGGCATACTCGCTGCCATGGCGGAACGATGGACCAGGGAGCGGCGGCTGGAGCACACGCGCGGGCTCCTGCTGGAGGCCGCGCAGGAGGTCTTCGCCGAGAAGGGCTTCACGGCCGCGACCCTCGACGACATCGCCTACGCCGCCGGATACACGAAAGGCGCCATCTACAAGCACTTCTCGACCAAGGAGGAGCTCTTCCTCGCGGTCAACGACTGGTACTGGCAGCGCTACTTCGACACCTTCACCGAGGTGGTGTCGGCGGCCAAGGCCGGCGCGCACGAGCTGGACCGGATCGCGGAGCTCTGGCAGCGGCTCAGCGACGACCGCGGCGCCGAGCACGCCGCGCTCGGCATGGAGTTCACGCTGTACCTGCTGCGGAATCCGGAGGCGAGGCAGCGGGTGGCGGCCAGGCGGGAGCAGGTGGTCGAGGCGGTGGCCCGCTTCATCACCGAGGGGATGGCGCAGGTCGGCGCGACCCTGGCCATCCCGCCGCTGACCTTCGCGCGGATCCTGGTGCACACCACCGACGCGGTGGTGCTCGGCACCAAGCTCGACGACATCGATCTTCATCGGCCCGTCCTGGAGATGTACATGTCGGTGATCGAGCTGCCCTGAGCGTCAGCTCCGGGGCAGCCCGAGTACCCGCTGGGCGATGATGGTGCGCTGGATCTCCGAGGTGCCGCCCGCGCCGGGCTCGCTCATACCGAGTGCCGCGGTGATCTGCGCACGCAGGATCGGCACCGCCCACTCGCGCTTCTGCTCCTCGGGGTCGAACGACAACCGCACAGCGTCTCCTCTAGATTCCGGACACGGATTTGGTGGTGAGGTAGCCGGCCAGCCCCTCGCGGCCGAACTCGCGGCCGATCCCGCTGGCCTTGACCCCGCCGAAGGGGGCGACCGGATCCATGCTGTAAGCGGCATTGATCCCGACGGTGCCGCTGCGGATCCGGCGCGCCACCGCCAGCGCCCGCTGCGGGTCGGCCGACCAGACCGAGCCGGAGAGGCCGTACGCGGTGGCGTCGGCCAGCGCGACGGCGTCGTCGTCGCCGTCGTGCGTGAGCACGGTGATCACCGGGCCGAAGATCTCCTCGGTCGCGATCCGCATTCCGGGCTCGACCTCGGTGAACAGCGTGGGCCGGACGTACCAGCCGCGCTCGCAGCCGGGCGGCGCGCCCGTCCCGCCGACCACCGCCTTCGCGCCCTCGCGGAGCCCGACCTCGAGGTAGCCGTGCACGCGGTCGCGCTGCCCGGCCGAGACCAGCGGGCCGATGTCGGTGGCCTCGTCGGCCGGGTCGCCGACGCGCAGCTTCCAGACCATCTCGCTCAGCGCCTCGACGTGCTCGCGGTAGCGGTGGCGCGGCACCAGGATCCGGGTCTGCGCGACACAGGCCTGGCCGCCGTTCATCAGCGCGGCCACCTGGGCGCCGGTGGCGACCTGCTCGGGATCGGCGTCGTCGAGCACCACCGCGGCCGATTTGCCGCCCAGCTCCAGGCTCACCGTGCGCAGTGCGGGGGCGCAGGCCGCCGCCACCCTTCTGCCCGCCGCGGTGGAGCCGGTGAACGACACCTTGTCCACGCCGGGGTGTGCCACCAGGTGGGCGCCGAGTTCGCCGTCGCCGGGCAGGATGGAGACGACGCCGGGCGGAATCGGGCTGTCCGACAGCAGCTCCGCCATGAGGTAGGCGTCGAGCGGGGTCTCCGGTGACGGCTTGAGGACGACGCTGCACCCCGCGAGCAGCGCCGGGATCAGCTTGGCAACGGTGAGGAAGACCGGCATGTTCCACGGGACGATCGCGGCGACCACCCCGACCGGCTCGTGCGTGACCAGCACGTCGGCCCCGAGGTAGCCGGGGCGGGTCTGCTCCCACGGGAAGGTCGCCGCCACGTCGGCCAGCGCGCGCATCAGCACGCCGGGCAGTTTCGCGTGCGCGGAGCGGGCGAAGCGGGCAGGTGCGCCCATTTCGGCGGTGACCAGGCCGGCCAGCTCCGGTTCGCGGGCGGCGTAGCGATCGGCCAGGGTGCGGATCGCCGCGACCCGGTCGGCGACCGGGGTACGGCGCCACGGGCCGTGGTCGAAGGACTCGCGGGCGGCGAGCACAGCGGCGTCGACATCGGCGACGCCGGGCGCGGCGAGCCGGGCGATCACCGCCTCGGTGTGGGGGGAGACGACCTCGAGGACGCCGTCGCCGGTGGGCGGCTGCCAGCGCCCGCCGATGTACAGCCGATCGTGGGGCTGCGGTGGTGGCACGGCCATCTCAGGGCCGGTAGCAGGCGATGTCGCGGAGCAGCCGGACGGTCGGCGGCGGATCGGTCCGCAGCCCCACCGGCGGCGACGTGTTCTCGGACCGGTCGTGGTAGGCGGCGGCCTCGTCCGCGGACTCGGGGCTCGATTCGACGGAGAGGATTCCGGTCGGCATGGTGACTCCTGTCAGGCGGTGGTGTTCTTGTGCACCACGCCGCCCTTCATGACGAAGGCGACGTGCTGGGTGCGGGTGATGTCGATGGTGGGATCGCCCGGTACGGCGATGATGTCGGCGAGCAGCCCGGGTTCGAGCCTGCCGCGGTCGGTGACGCCGAGCAGTTCGGCGCTCACCACGGTGGCCGCGCGCAGTGCCTGCGCCGGGGTCATGCCGCGGTCGACCAGCGCCCACAGCTCCTTGGCGTTGTCGCCGTGCGGGACGGCGGGCGCGTCGGTGCCGCAGGCGATCTTCACCCCGGCCGCGATGGCCTTCCCCAGCATGCGGCGCGCCCGCGGGAAGACCTCCGCTGCCTTCTCCTGCAGTGCGGGCGGCGCTTTCGAGACGTCGAGCCCCTCCGAGAGGTAGCTGGTCGGCACCAGGTAGGTGCCGTGCTCGACCATCATGGCGATGGTGTCGTCGCCGGCCAGTGAGCCGTGTTCGATGCAGTCGACCCCGGCGCGGATGCAGGCGCGGATCCCGGCGTCGCCGTGCGCGTGCGCGGCCACGTGCAGCCCGGCCCGGTGCGCCTCGTCCACGATGGCGGCCAGCTCCTCGTCCGAGTACTGCTGGATGCCGGGCGCGGTGCTGTGCGACATCACCCCGCCCGAGGCGGAGACCTTGATCAGCTGCGCGCCGTACTTGATCTGGTAGCGCACCGCGTGCCGCACCTGGTCGACGCCGTTGGCGATCCCCTCCTCCACCGCCAGCGGCATGATGTGCGGGGCGAGGCGCTGGAACATGGTGGGGTCGAGGTGCCCGCCGGTGGGGGTGATGGCGTGGCCCGCGGAGTGGATGCGCGGGCCGGGGAACCAGCCCTGCTCGATGGCGCGGTGCAGGTCGACATCGAGCAGGTAGCCGCCGGTCTTCACCATCAGCCCGAGGTTGCGGACCGTGGTGAACCCGGCCTCCAGGGTGATCCGGGCATTCACGGTGGCGCGCAGCGTGCGGTAGACCGGGTCGTCCTGCACCCCGTGCATGGGCAGCGGTAGCCCGGTCGGGGTCTCCGGGCCGCCGATGAGCAGGTTGATCTCCATGTCCATCAACCCGGGCAGCAATGTGACGTCGCCGAGGTCGTGCAGCACCGCGCCGTCCGGGACGACGTCGGGGTCGATCGCCGCGATGTGCTCGCCCCGCACCACGAGCACGGCGGGCGAGTGCAGCTCCCCGGTGTCCACGTCCAGCCACCTGGCGGCGCGCAGGACCACCGTCACGAGCGCGGCTCCAGCACGCAGTGCAGCGCGGCCGCACCGGAATCCGGCACCCTCGGCTGGCTCCACACCTCGACCGGGAAGGAGACCATGATCATCGAGTGCAGCAGCCACAACAGCCTGCGGGCATCGTCGGGCAGATCGTCCAGGGTGAATCGGTCCAGGTAGGTCAGGGCGGCCTCGGCGCGCGGGGTGATCGCGTCGTAGAAGGCCTGCATCTCGGGCATCGAGCCGGCCATCCGGCGGTCGTAGCGCTCGGGTTCGGTGGCCAGGGACCAGGTCTCGGCCCACGGCTCCAGGTCGGCGAACTCGGCGGGCAGCAGCGCGCTCATCGGACCGCCTCGCTCCGGTACGCGCCCACCCACTCGCCCGCGACCTTGTGCAGGTGCCGCAGCAGGATCTCCTGGTCGTTCAGCGGGAAGCGCCGCACCGCGCGGGATTCCAAGGAGATCTGGGTGGCCTCCAGGGTGTTGGAGTCCTGCAGCGCGTACTCCTTGAAGGTCACCGCCGCCATCTCCAGCGCCAACCGCTCGCGCGGGGTCTTCGCCGGGACGAAGTACAGGTTGCCCTCGAAGATGTGCCGGTTGTAGGCGGTCGGCCAGTAGTGGTAGGTCAGGTACCAGCCTGCCGACCAGATCAGGATGGTGAAGTTCGGGAAGAGCTGGAACGAGTCCAGCCCCCACGGGTCGCACTTGGCCGGGTTCAGCCCGCTCGGCATCTCGCCGAGCTCCGGCTGCTGCCACGGGCCGAAGAGCCCGCTGCGGGTGATGTCCTCCATCGGCTTGCGCATGCTCGGGTCGAGCTCCCACGTCACCACACCGGAGGTGCTGACCAGCCGGTGCGGCCCCTCCAGCTGATAGTGCGGCGCCTCGAAACCGGCCGTCTGGGCGGCGGTGGCGTAGTTGTCCGGCGACTGGCTCGCGTGCAGTACCGGCGCGTGGTAGAACTCCTGGAACGCGTCCATGTAGAGCTTCCAGTTGGCGCCCACCTCGGCGCGGTAGGTGAAGCGGTCGGTCATCCGGTCGAAGGGGTAGCCCTCCAGATCGGTCACCATCGGGCCGAGGAATTCGCGCAGGGTCTGCGCCGGTTCGGCGGCGAGATTGACGAAGATGAACCCGGACCAGACCTCGCACCGCACCGGCGCCAGCCCGTAGGCGCCCTTGTCCAGGTCGAAGAACTCACCCTCCTGCTGGACGAAGTTCAGCCCGCCGTCCAGGCCGTAGCGCCAGCCGTGGTACTTGCAGGTGAACTGCCTGCAGGTGCCGGAGGTCTCCTCGCGCGGGAACTCGTTCCACACCAGCTTGTTGCCGCGGTGACGGCAGACATTGTGGAAGGCGCGGACCTGCTTCTCCCGGTCCCGCACGATGATCACCGAGCTGCGCGCGGCGGCGATCTCCCTGGTGTAGTAGCTGCCCACCTTCGGCAGCTGTTCCACCCGGCCGACATTGAGCCAGGCCCGCTCGAAGATGGCCTTGCGCTCCAGCTCGTAGAACTCGGGGGAGATGGAGTCCTCGTAGGACATGGGGTCGGTGCCGAGGTCCGGGTAGTGCTCGGTCCAGCTGCCCTCGGGGGGCTTGGGCCAACGCGGCATGGTCGTACTCCTCACTGAATGGGTTCGTCGCCGAGCACGGTGGTGCGCAGCATCTCGCGCGGCGATTCGGCGTCGTAGGGGGCGGCCCGGTGGATGACGCCGCGGTTGTCCCAGATCACCGTGTCGCCGACGGTCCACTCGTGGCGGTACACCTTCTCCGGCGCGGTGCTGCGGTCCAGCAGCCCGTCCAGCAGGGTCCGGCTCTGCTCGGCGTCCAGCCCGACCACCTCGCCCGCCGAGGCGCCGAGCACCAGCGAGCGCCGCCCGGAGCGGTGCGTCCAGATGATCGGGTGCTCGCGCACCGGCCGCCGTCGCCAGGCCGCGAGCTGCTCCGGGGCCGGGTCGGGGGTGAGCCGGCGCTGCGACGCCTCCAGCGAGTGCACCACCCGCAGCCCGGCCAGGTACCGCTGCTCGGCGGGGTCGAGATCGTCGTAGGCCGAGTAGGTGCTGGCGAATTCGGTCTCCCCGCCGGACTCCGCGACCGCCTTGGCCGAGAGCATGGTCGCCATCTGCGGGTAGGCGTCGTCCTCCGGCGTGCAGCCGTCGATGTGCCAGTCGAAGGTGGCCCGCAGGTAGCTCGCCGACGAGTTCTTCGCGGTGTCCAGGCTGACCCGGTAGATCCCCTCGACCGGGTGGTGGCCGGGGGAGGTGTCGATCGGGCCCAGCGTGCGGCAGAACTCGACCTGGGTCTCCGGGTCCAGGTGCAGGCCGCGGAAGACCAGCACCCCGTTGTCCTCCAGCGCCTGCCGGATCGCGGCGGGCACGCCCGGATCGCCGAGCAGTCGCTCCGGGGTGAGCCCGATGATCTCGGCGCCGACCTCGCGGCCCAGCTTCTCGACGGTGAGTGTCGTCATGGTGGTCTCCGTTCAGGGGGTCGGCTCGCCGACCCGGTCGAGATAGGCGTCGGCGCTGTCCACCGGGGCGGGCTGGGAGAAGATCTCCACCGCCATCGCCGCCTGGACCAGCGAGTACACGAGGTGCAGCAGGTTCAGCGCGTCGTCGGGCAGGTCGTCGAGCGGGAACTTGTCGCAGTAGACGATGGCGTCGTCCAGCCGCGGGAAGAAGGCGTCGTAGAAGTCGGTGAGCTCGGCCATCGAACTCGCCAGGCGCTTGTTCCAGCGCTCCGATTCGGTGGGCAGGCACCAGCTCGCGGCGAAGCGCTCGCACTCGGCGAAAGCGGCGGGCAGCATCGGCATGTCAGCGCACCCCTGCCCCGTGGAAGGCGCCGACCCAGTCCGCGACGGTCTTGTGGAAGTGCCGCACCAGGATCTCCTGGTCGTTCACCGGGTAGTCGGTGATCCCCGCGGTGCGGTACGCCTGCTCCAGCGCGGTCTGGGTGCCGGTGAGCATGCCGGCGTCCTGCAGCGCGAACTCCTTGAACACCACCGAGGAGACCTCGTGCTCGATCCGCTTGCGCACCGAGTCGGCGGGCTGATAGCAGAGCGTGCCCTCGAAGGTGTGCGTGTTGTGCGAGGTCGGCCAGTAGCGGTAGATCAGGTACCAGCCGCGGTAGAAGAGGATCTCGACGTTCGGGAAGATCTGGAAGTTGTCGATGCCCCACGGGTCGATGCGGCCCGGGTTGATGCCGGGCGGCAGCTCCCCGATGTCCGGCGATTCCCACGGCCCGACCAGGCCGCTGCGGGTGACCCGCTCGATCGGGTACATGAACTCCGGCGGCAGCGTCCAGCGGCGGGCGCCACCGGTGCTCACCATCCGGTGCGGGCCGTCCACTTGGTAATGCGCGCAGGTGAATCCGGTGTCCGGCCGGCGCACCGCGCCCGGCACCTGCTGCGAGTGCAGCCCGGGGACGTGGTAGTACTCCTGGAAGGCGTCGGCGAAGAGCTTCCAGTTGCTCGCGTTCTCCGCCTTGAACTCGTACTGCTCGGTCATCCGCTCGAACGGGTACTCCGCCAGCGCGCCGACCATGGGGCCGAGGAACTCGGTCAGCGTCTGCGGCGGCTCCGGCGCCAGGTTCACGAAGACGAAGCCCGCCCAGATCTCGCAGTGCACCGGGACCAGCCCGAACTCACCCCTGTCCAACCCGAAGAACTCCCCCTCCTGCTGCACGAAGTTCAAGCCGCCGTCCAGGCCGTAGCGCCAGCCGTGGTACTTGCAGGTGAACTGGCGGCAGGTGCCCGTGACCTCGTCGCGCGGGAACTCGTTCCACACCAGCTTGTTCCCGCGGTGGCGGCACACATTGTGGAAGGCGCGGATCTGCCGCTCACGGTCGCGCACCACCAGGATCGAGGTGCGCGCGATGGCGATCTCCTTGGTGAAGTAGCTGCCTGCCTTCGGCAGCTGCTCCACCCGGCCGATGGTGAGCCAGGCGCGTTCGAAGATCGCGGTGCGCTCGAGTTCGTAGAACTCCGGGGAGACCGAGTCCTCGAAGGACATCGGCCCGGTCCCCAGATCCGGGTAGTGCTCGGTCCAGCTGCCCGCCGCGGGCTTGGGCCAATCGGTCATCGCGGGTACTCCTTCGTCGGGTCAGATGACGGTGCCGCCGTTGACACCGACCACTTGGCCGGTGATGTAGCGGGCGTCGTCGGAGCAGAGGAACGCACAGGCGGCGGCGATATCGTCGCCGGTGCCGAGGAAGCCGACGGGGATCGCGCTCGCCATGGTGGCGCTGTCCGGCAGCTGCCCGGCGGCCTGCGAGGAGCGCGACATCGGGGTGTCGATACCGGACGGCGGAATGGTGTTCACCGTGATGCCGCGCGCGGCGTACTCGCGGGCGAGCCCCTTGGTCATGGCGATCACCGCGCCCTTAGAGGCGGTGTAGTGCACCATGCCCGGCGAGCCGCGCTGCGCGCTGGAGGAGGAGATCGTGACGATCCGGCCCCAGCGGCCGGCCAGCATGTCCGGCAGCACCGCCTGCACGCAGTGGAATGTCCCGGTGAGGTTCACCGCGAGCACCCGGTTCCAGGACTCGAGCGAGATCTCGGTGAACGGCTGGAAGGCGACCAGCCCGGCGCTGGTGACCAGGACGTCGATCGGGCCGTAGGTCGCGCGGGTCGCGGCCAGCGCGGCGTCGACGGCGGCGCGGTCGGTGACGTCGGCGGCGAAACCCGTTGCGGTGTCGCCCTTGTCGCGGATCTCGGCGGCGGCGCGCTCGGCGCCCGCGCCGTCCAGGTCCAGGATCGCCACCCGGTCGCCGCGGCCGGCCAGGCGCTGTGCGATGGCCAGCCCCATGCCGGAGGCGCCGCCGGTGACCACGGCGGTGTGGGATGAGGGCATCGGTGGCTCCTAGTCGTCGTAATCGACCCGCAGCAGCGGGGTCGCAGGCACGGCCTGGCAGGTGAGCACCCAGCCCTCGGCCACCTCGTCCGCGGTCAGCGCGTCGTTGACGCGCATGACCGCGCTGCCCTCCGTCACCCGCGCGATGCAGGTGGCGCAGTTGCCCATCTCGCAGGAGGAGGGCGGATTCAGCCCGAGGATGCGGGCGATCTGCAGCACCGTGTTGCCGTCCCGGTGCTCGCCGGTGGCGGTGCGGTTGCCGCAGCGGACCGTGACCCTGGCGGGGGTGTCGGGTGCCATGGCGTCCTCCGATCCTCGGGTAGTTTGATCACTCGGTTAAATTGATCGGGTGGTTAAAGTTATAGGGTGGGCTCGATCCCGATGTCAAGGGCCGATGGAGGTGGCGGTGAAGACCGAACGGGCGAGCAGGGCCGATGGTGCGGCCACCCGGGTCGCGCTGCTGGACGCGGCCGAGCAGATCATGCTCGACGAGGGCTACGCGGCGGTGAGTTCGCGGCGCCTCGCCGCGCGGGCGGGGGTGAACCCGGGGCTGGTGTACTACTACTACGACACCATGGACAACCTCTTCGTCGAGCTGTTCCGGCGCGGCGCCGAGCGCAGCTACCGGCACCAGCGCGAGGTGTTCGAGGACGCGCAGCCGCTGTGGGGGCTGTGGGAGGCCGTGCACGGGCAGTCGCAGACCGCGCTCACCATGGAGTTCATCTCGATGGCGGTGCACCGCAGGACGATCCGCGCCGAGATCGCGGAGTCCTCCCGGCGCTTCCGCGAGCTCCAGCTCGCGGAGGTGGGGCGGATCCTGGCCGGGTACCGCGATGTGCCGCCGCCGTGGACCGCGACCACGGTGGTCATGCTCATGTCCAGCGTCTCCCGGCTGCTGCGGATGGAGGAGTTCTTCGACATCGACACCGGGCACGCCGAGACGGTGGCGGTGATCGAGGAGTTCCTGCGCACGGTCGAGGGGGAGCGGGTGCGGCCTCCCGCGGAGCGGGATTCCCCGCTACGCTGAGCGGGTGCACAGCGAGCCGCGGCTGCCCCCGCTGCCGATCGAGAAGTGGGACGACGACGCCCGCGAACTCTTCCGCGGGCGGGTCGGCATGGCCGACCGCTACCTCTCCGGCGCCCCGGATGCCCCGCCGTTGCCGAATATCCTCGGCGTGCTCGGTCACCACCCCGAGCTCGGCGCCGCCTGGCTCGGCTACAACGGATTGCTGCTGGAGCGCGGCACCCTCGCCCCCCGCTCCCGCGAGCTGCTGATCCTGCGCGTGGCCTGGCGCACCGGCTGCCGCTACGAGTGGGAGCAGCACGCGCGAATCGCGCTGCGCCACGGCTTCTCCCCGGAGGAGGTCGCCGCGGTGAAGCACGGCCAGGACGCCGCGATCTGGCCGCGCCCTGAGCGCCTGCTGCTGCGCGCCGCCGACGAACTGCTGGCCGGGCACCGGGTCGGCGACGACACCTGGCGCGAGCTCGCCGCGCACCACGACGCCCCCGAGTTGCTGGAGCTGCTCTTCGTGGCCGGGTCGTACCTGTGCCTCGCCCTGGTCGCCAACAGCGCCGACCTGCGCTCCGACCCGGCGGCCGAGCCGCTTCCTGCCGGGCTCGGGTTCGACGACTGACGGGGCTCAGCCCGAGGCGATGTCGCCCGCGAGCGGCGCGACCGCCGCGATGATCTCCCCGGTCAGCTCGCGCGGCACCCCGGCGTCGGTGAGCGCGTCCGCGAGGTACCCCGTCACCAGCCCGAAGTGTTCCGGCGTGATACCGCGGCCCCGGTGCACCCGCTTCATCGGGGCGCCGGTGTAGGGCTCGGGGCCGCCGAGCGCGGCGGCGAAGAACTCGACCTGCCTGCCGCGCAGGCGGTTCAGGTTCACCCCGGTGAAGAAGCCGGCCAGCCGGTCGTCGGCGAGCACCCGGGTGCAGAAGTCGGCGACCACCGCCTCCAGGGCCTCGTAGCCGCCGATCCGGTCGAGGATCGGCCCGGAGATGTTGCTGGGGGATTCAGGTGAGATAGACATGGAAACTTGCTCCGATCACGAAGAACAGGTCGAAACCCGGGCACATAAGTTACCGTTGATTCTGCCTCGACGTCGAGAGTGGAGAATTGATGTACCCGAGCCGCTTCCCGTTCGTCAGCTTTCCGCACTGCTCGGGCAGGCACGTGTCGACGCTGCCGCAGGCCTTCCAGGCCACCGTCACCGTGCGCCCGGACGCGGTGGCGCTACGCGGACTCGACCCGGCGCGCAGCTACACCTGGGCGCAGTACCGCGACGCGGTGCGCGACATCGCGGCCGGGCTGGCCGCGCTGCGGGTGCGGCCGGGCGAGACCATCGCGCTGCTGCTCGCGAATCGCCCCGAGTTCCACCTGGTCGACACCGCCGCGCTGCACCTGGGCGCGGTGCCGTTCTCGCTCTACAACACCGCGGCGCCGGAGCAGATCGCCGAGGTCTGCGGCAATGCCGGCAACCGGGTGGTGATCACCGAGCGCGCGCTGCTGCCCCGGCTGACCCGGACCGGCCTGCACTTCGCCGCCGTCGTCTGCGTCGACGAGCCGGGCTCCGGCGCCATCTCGCTGGCGCGGCTCATCGAGAACGCCGACCCGGACTTCGATTTCGACGCGTGCTGGCAGCAGGTGCGCCCGGACGACCTCGCCACCCTCACCTACACCGCGGGCACCACCGGCTCACCCAAGGGCGTCGAGCTGACACACTCCAATATCCTGGCCCAGCTGGTGGCGCTCGGCGAGCACCTGCCCGCCGACTTCGACGACCGCATCGTCTCCTACCTGCCCGCCGCGCACATCGCCGACCGGATCACCGCGCACTACGCCGCCACGGCCCGCGGCATCCAGGTGATCTCGCTGGCCGACCCGGCCCGGATGGGCGAGGTGCTCACCGAGGTGCGGCCCACCGTGCTCTTCGGCGTGCCGCGGGTGTGGCAGAAGGCGCGGGCCGGGATCGAGGCCGCCATCGAGGCCGAGCCGCGCCGGGCCAAGCGCGCGGTGGCCGGGTGGGCGGTGCGCACCGGCAGCGCGCACGCGCGGGCCACGCTCGGCGGCGGGCGCCCCGGCCCGGTGCTGCGGCTGCGCTACCGGATCGCGGACCGGCTGGTGCTGCGGAAGATCCGCGCGGGGATCGGGCTCGACCGCATCCGCTTCGCGGCCTCGGGCGCGGCGCCCATCCCGCCGGAGGTGCTCGAGTACTTCCACGGCCTCGGGGTCGGGCTCACCGAGGTGTGGGGGCTCTCGGAGGCGGCCGGGGTCACCACCACGACCACCGCGGGCAACCCCGGGCTCGGCACCGTCGGCGAGCCGCTGCGCGGCGCCGAGGTGCGGCTGGCCGCCGACGGCGAGCTGCTGGTGCGCGGCCCCATGGTGATGCGCGGCTACCACCGCGACCCGGAGCGCACCCGCCGGGCCTTCTACCGCGGCGACTGGCTGCGCACCGGCGACCTCGGGGAGCGCGACGAAGCGGGCAACTACCGCATCGTCGGCCGCCGCAGCGACATGATCATCAACGACTCCGGCAAGAACATCGCGCCCGCCCGGATCGAGAACGCGGTGCGCGCGGCCTCGTTCCTGGTCGGGAATGTGGTGGTCTTCGGCGAGCAGCAGCCCTTCCTGACCGCGCTGATCACCCTGGACACCACCGCCATCGCCGCGGACGCGGCGAGCAACGGGGTGGTGGCCGCCGACGTCGCCGTTCTCGCCGGGCGCCCGGCCATCGGGCACCGCATCACCGAGGCGGTGCGCGAGGGCAATGCCAGGGTCTCGCGGCCGGAGCAGATCAAGCGCTTCGTGCTGCTCGACCACGTCTGGGAGCCGGGGAGCCCCGAGCTCACCCCGAAGCTCACCGTGCGCCGCGAGGTGATCGCCCGCCGCTACGCGGAGCTGCTGGAATCGCTCTACGCCGAGGCGCCGGACCGGCAGTTGGTGACCGAGGTGCCCGCCCCGGCGGAGCCGCGGCTGCGCCGCTCCGGCAGCCGGCGGCTGCCGCGCCCGGCGTGACTACGGCTCGGGGGTGTCGCGGGCGCGTGCCCAGCGCAGCCGGTGGCTCGCCGCCGGCTCCGGATCCGGTTGCGCGACTGCGGGTTCGGTGGCGTAGTCGCCGCAGGGGTCGACCCGGCCCACCAGAATCATCGGGATCTCCAGTGCTGTGCTCATTGCGTTCAGCACAACATATTTCACGCCGTCTCGGACGCGCTTCGCAGCAAATCCTCTGGTGACGCCGACTGGTCGGTCCGAACTGTGCAAATGTACTTACATCCGAAATCCGGCAACCTCCTGGCGACGATCGCTCGCGCTGCGGGTCAGCGGCCCCACGGCCCCTCGGTCTGCACGCAGCGCAGCCCCTGCACGTCGTCGGGGAGCCGCACCACGCCCTCCTTGCAGGTGAAAACGGTGCGTGCGGCCGGGAACTCGAGCCGGAGCGGCCGGCGCACCGAACCCGAGGGCGCGCCATCCGATGCGGTGCAGTTCTCCCGGCCGGTGGTGACCCCGGTGATGTTCTGGTCGAGTAGCCGGCAGCTGTAGGTCGGCAGGGTCAGCGGGTCGGCGGTGGCGGCGGGCGCCACCACCAGCCCGCCGCCGACCGCGGCCCCGAACACCAACGCAGCCACCCCATCGCGCCACGACATCGCCACCACCTTCCGGGACGGGAGAACCCGCCCGCACATTCGTGGTTATCGGGTACCCCGCGGGCCGGTGCGGTAAGCGGTGACCCCGCTCTCGGGCAGGTCGTGGCGCGAGGTTCGATGTCGTCCGCGGTGGGCAGCGTGGGGTCGCGTACGCCGAATGGCCGCGGATCCCGGCGCGGATCGTCGCCCGCGGCGGCCGGTGGTGGCCCGGTCAGCGCAGCCGGTGCCGGGCGAGCAGGTCGTGGTCGCCGAGGATGTCGCCGATCGGCCCGTCGGCGACGATCCGCCCGCCGTCGAGGAGTACCGCGCGCGAGCACAGCCGCTCGGCGTACGGGAGGTCGTGGGTCACCAGCAGCAGCGTGGCGGGCAGCGTCGCCAGGATCTCGGCGAGCTCGCGGCGGGCGACCGGATCGAGGTTGGCGGCGGGCTCGTCGAGGACCAGCACCTCGGGGCGGCAGGCGAGCACGGTGGCGAGCGCGGCGCGGCGGCGCTCGCCGAGTGAGAGCCGGGTGGGGGAGCGGTCGGCGCGGCCCGCCATGGCGACGGCATCGAGCGCGAAATCCACGGCGGCGGTGAGCTCGGCGCCGCGGACGCCGAAATTGTGCGGTCCGAAGGCGACGTCCTGGGCCACGGTCGGCATGAAGAGCTGGTCGTCCGGGTCCTGGAACACCACCCCGACCCGCCCGCGGATCTCCCGCACGGTCCCGCGCTCCAGCCGGGTGCCGCCGATCAGCACCTCGCCGGAGCTCGCCCTGAGCACCCCGTTGAGGTGCAGCATGAGCGTGGACTTCCCGGCGCCGTTCGGGCCGAGCACGGCGACCCGCTCGCCCGGCTGAACGGTGAGCGAGAGGCCGTCCAGCGCGCGGGTGCCGTCCGGGTAGGCGAAGGTCAGGTCGGTGAGCCGCACCGCGGGGGCGATGCTCATCGCGCGAGCCAGGCGCAGGCGCAGACAGCGGCCGCGGCCAGCACGGCGGCGGCCGCGGTGAGCCAGTGGCGGGGTGCGGCGGGCCCGGTGCCTGGCGCGGGGACGCTGCCGGTGAAGCCGCGCGAGAGCATGGCCAGGTGCACCCGCTCGCCGCGCTCGTAGGAGCGCAGGAACAGCGCCCCGGCCCCGCGCGCGGTCGCGGCGATCTGGGCGAGCGAGCGCGGGTCGTCGCCGCGCGAGATCCGGGCCAGCCGCATGCGGGCGGCCTCGTCGGCGACGACGTCGACATAGCGCAGCATGAGCACCACGATGGTGACGATCAGCCCGGGAACCCGCAGCCTGGTCAGCCCGCCGGGCAGCTCGCGCACCGCGGTCGTGGCCGCCAGCGTCAGCGAGATGCCGAGGCCGAGCGTTCCCTTCACCGCGATGCCCCAGGCCGCCCAGAGCCCGGCCGTGGAGAGCGAGAGCCCGAGCAGCACCGTCCGCGGCTCGCCCGCGGCGAAGGGCAGCAGCAGCGCGAGCACCAGGAACGGCACCTCGATGAGCAGCCGCGGCGCGATCCACCGCGGCGGAATGCGCGCCGCCGCCCAGAGCGCGAGCAGCCCGGCCGCGAAGACGGCGTACGGCCACACCGTGTCGCGCGGGGTCGCCACCACGGCCACCACCAGCAGCACCGCACCGGCGATCTTCACCTCGGCGGGCGCCCGGTGCAGCGCGGAGCCGCCGGGCAGGTAGAGCCGGTCCGCTCTCACCCCGCCCGGCTCCGGCTCGGCTTCAGCACGCGCACCAGGGCGAACAGCACGGCGAAGGTAGCCGCGACCCCGAGGATCCCGGCGATGCCGGTGAGCGCGGCGTCACCGCCGATCGTGTAGTCGGCCAGCGGGGAGTCCGCCAGCCCGTGCTCCTCCGCGCGCTGCGCGATGCACTCGCCCTCCAGCTGCTCGGCGACCACCGTGCAGCCGCGCTGGGTGGTGGCGTCCAGCCCGTCCGGCTGCGAACTGGCCAGGTACGACAGCGCCCCGGCCACCAGCACCGCCGCCGCGGCGAAGCCGAACAGGAAGGCGTTCAGCGAGACCCGCGGCGCACCGGAACTGCGCAGCAGGTACACCAGATCCGGCCTGGCCTCGGCCACCGCGACCACGGTGAGCGCGGTGATCAGCCCCTCGCCGACGCCGATCAGCGCATGCGTGATCAGCATGTACCCGGTCACCGCGCCGAGCGTGGACCCGGCGGCTCCGCCGATCGCGTACTCCAGTACGAACCCCAGTGCCGCGCAGAGCGTTCCGATCAGCGCGGCGGCGAAGGCGACCACCCCGATCCCGCCGCGCCGCGCGAAGACCGGCAGCAGCCCGCGCGCGACCAGGTACCCCGCCCCGACGCCGATCAGCGCCATATTGGTGATGTTCGTGCCCAGCGCGCTGAGCCCGCCGTCGGCGAAGAGCAGCGCCTGCACTACCAGCACGATCGCCACGCAGAGCGCGCCCACGTACGGTCCGACCAGGATGGCGGCGAGCGCGCCGCCGAGCAGGTGCCCGCTCACCCCGGGCAGGATCGGGAAGTTCACCATCTGCACCGCGAAGATGAAGGCCGCCACCAGCCCCGCCATCGGCGCGGCGCGCTCGTCCAGCTCGGCCCGCGCCCGCCAGGCCGCGACGGCGAGCCCGGCGGCGGCGAGCACCGCGAAGATCGCGGAGGTGGGGGCGTCGACGATGCCGTCGCTCATGTGCATGGCGAAGGTGCTGACGTTCACCCGCCGAGATAATACTCGGAATATCTGAACATGCAGACCGATATCGGCGCGCGGGCTGGCCCCGCCGTCCCCGGACCGGCAGAGTGGAGCCGTGCCCGCCCCCACCTCGCTCGGCTCCGAGCCCGCCGTCCCCGGCCTGGACACCACCGGGATCGCGGGCTGGGCGCAGCGCTTCGAACTGCTCGCCGACGCCAATCGGCTGCGGCTGCTGGTGTGCCTGCACCACACCCCGGACCAGAACGTCACCGAGCTCGCCGCCGCCGTCGGCATGAGCGCCACCGCCGCCTCGCACGCGCTGCGCATCCTGCGGCACCAGGGGTGGGTCACCGCGACGCGGACCGGGCGGGTGATGCGGTACCGGCTCACCGACGAGACCATCCACCGGTTGCTGCACTGGATCGGTGCCCCGCACGCGCCCGCGCCGCGTCCGGAGTGAGGGAACCGCGCCGTACCGGTTGAGAAATCGATCTCGGGGTACTGCACGAACGCGCCCGGGCCGCGGTGAAGAACGTCGATACCACGATCGTCCGGACGTGGTGCGTCGCCCGGGGGCGGGTCCAGCAGCGCGGCTTGTCTCGGGCGGCGCTCGCGCGAGCGGCGCGACCGCCGTCCGCACCCCCGCGGCCTCCGCCACGATCCGCGCGAACTCGGGGCCCATCCGCACCGACAGCGCCCGCGCCGCCGCCCCGGATCAGCCCCGTTCCACCGTCGACAGCAGGTGCACCCCGTCGAACCCCTTCAGCCTGACCTCGCGCGTCGCGGTCACCGCGATCCCGGGCAGCGCCGCGACGGCGTCCCGCACCTCCGCGCTGACCAGCACCTCGGCCCCGCCCGCCGCCCCGGCGACCCGCGCGGCCATGGCCACATTGCGGCCGAAGAGGTCGTCGCCGCGGCGCACCGAGACCCCCATGTGGATGCCGATCCGCACCCGGATCCGCTCCTCCGGCTCGGTGCCGCGGGCCAGGGCCGCCTGGATGTCGAGGCCGCAGCGCACCGCCTGCTCGGCCTCGGCGAAGGCGATCATGAAGCCGTCGCCCTGGCTCTTGATCACGTGCCCGCCGTGCGCGGCGACCTGCTTGCCGACCAGCCGCTCGTGCCTGGCCAGCAACCGCACCCAGGCGCGGTCGCCGAGCCGCTCGTTGAGCGCGGTCGAGCCCTCGATATCGGAGAAGGCGATCGCGACGTGGCCGTCCGGGGCGAGCGTGGCCAGATCCGGCCGCTCGACCTGGGCCCAGCCGGCCAGGTCCTCGATCGAGCTGAGCAGCGCGCCGCGGAAACCCCTGCGCCGCAGCAGGCTCGCCGCACCCCAGACCGTCTTCACCGCCTCGCGCGAGCCGCTCACCCACGCCTGCCTGGCATCGATCCGCCGCCGCGCCGCCGCCAGCTCCCGCCGGGTGCGGACGAGCAGGACGCCGAGCACGATCAGCCCGGCCGCCTCCGCGGCGGCGATCAGCGCGAGGACGAGTACGAGCGACACAGGCAACCACCGACGGGTCGAGGTGGGCACGGACGCCCCCGACCCTAGCGGTGTTCCGGCGATTCCCGCGCGTTCCGGGGCGGCATCGGCGCCGACGGTGTGCAATGGGGGCATGAGCAGAGCGGCGGTCCTCCTCGGTGCGTGTGTCCTCGCGGCGGTATCGGCGGTGGTCGCACCGCCGGCCGCGGCCGCCCCGGTCTGCGCGGGCGCGGGGCAGCCGACGCTGCCCGCCGCCACCGTCGCGGGCGCGCTGGAGGGGCTGACGGTCGATCCCCGTGGCCGCGCCTTCACCACCGATATCGTCACCGGCCGCGTCTACCGGATCGACGCGCCCGGCGCCGCCCCGGTCGCCGTCGGCACCGTGCCGAGCGGCGGCGGTGGCGCGCTGGCCTGGACCCCGGACGGCGGGCTGCTCGTCGGCTACGGTGCCGACGCCAGGGTGCTGGCGGGCGACGCGCTGCGCGCCGCGGGCATCGTCCGCATGGACCCCGACACCGGCGCCACCACCCCGGTCGCCAGCGGGCTGAGCGCCGCCAACGGTCTCGCGGTCGCCGCCGACGGAACCATCTACGCCACCAACGACTTCGGCAGCCTCGTCGGCCGGGTCGCCCCCGGCGGCGCCGTGCAGCCCGACTGGGCCCGCTTCCCCAGCGCCAACGGCGCCGCCCTCGACCGCGCCGGCCAGTACCTCTACGTCGGCCGCACCTTCAGCAACCCCGGGGTGAGCCGTATCCCGCTGGCGAACCCGGCTACCCCGCAGTCGCTGCTCGATCTCGGTGGCGCCGACGCGCTCGCCGCACCGGACGGGCTCACGCTCGACTCCGCGGAGCGCCCCGTGGTCCCGTTCAACAGCGCGGGCCAGGTCGTCCGCATCGACGCACCCCAGCGGTACTGCGTGCTGAGCAGCGGGAATCCGTTCACCAGCGTCGTCACCTACGGCCGCGGCGCGACCGGTTTCTCGGCGGGCCGCCTCTTCGCCGCCACCTTCACCGGCTCGATCTACGAGATCCCCGGCGGCTTCGACCCGGCCGCCACCACCGCCGCGCCCTGACCCGCTCGGGCCGATCGCCCCGGCGGTGTCGATGCCGACGGCTGCCCGCCTCGGACGGGTGCGACACCGACGGCGGGACGGCGCTGCCTACCGCGGGGTGCCGAGCCCGAGCTGCTCGGCGTAGCGCGCCCTGAGCTCGGTCCAGCCGTGGTCGAGCGCGTCCGGCCCGGTGACCGGGCCGACCGGGGTGCCCGCGAGCAGCAGCTCGACCACGTCGAGGCAGATGTGCCACCCCGCGGCCGCCATGTCCGAGCTCGCGGGGTCGGTGAGGTGGTGTGTGAGGCGCAGCCTGGTGCCGTCCGGCGTTTCGGTGAGTTCCCAGCGCAGGACATCGGTGTCCCAGGTGAATTCGAGCAGGGCGGGCGGATCGGCGGCGGTGATCTCGCCGGGCAGCGCGCGCTCCTCGGCGTCGTCGATCGCGATGAGCGTGACCGGGCCGGTGGCGGTGAGCGGGCGGTCGGCGGTGTAGGGGGACCACTGCCTGAGCTCGTCCGGGTCGGTCAGCGCCGCCCAGACCGCGGCGGGCGGCTGCGGGAAGTCGCGGGTGAAGATCAGCGCCCACCGGTCGCCGCTGCGGGTGACCTCGGCCTTCCGGATCGGGCCGGGCTCATAGGAATTCGTGGTCACGGGGGAGGGTCCTTCCGGTCGAGATGCCGGGCGAGGGCATCGAGGTGGTGGTCCCAGAGCCGCAGGTACGGGGTCAGCCAGCCCTCCAGCTGCTGGAAGGGGGCGGGGGCGAGCCGGTAGATCCGGCGCTGCCCGGCCACCTCGCAGCTGACGAAGCCGGAATCGCGCAGCACGCGCAGGTGTTTCGAGACGGCGGGCTGCGGCAGCTCCAGGTGTTCGACGAGGTCGCCGACGGTCGCCTCGCCGGTGCGCAACCGCTCCAGGATCCGGCGGCGCTGGGGTTCGGCCACCACCGCGAACGGGTCACTCGTCACCGGGTAAAGATACCTCTGTGGTTATATGTCTGGCAAGGCATATTTCGGAGCAGGAGGAGTCAATGGTCGACGATCCGGTGCGGGCTGCCGCTCACCGTCGAGGCAGGCAGCCCGCCCGAGTCGTTACTGGCTGGGCTGCGGCAGGTCGACGTCGCAGTCGGTCTTCGGGTTGGCGCCCAGGTAGTTCAGCGGGCCCGCGATGATGGTGAGCGCGATGGTGCCGGTGCTCGCGCAGTTCGTCGGGGCGCTGTCGTAGTAGTTGCGCTGCGCTCCGGCGATCACGCCGATGAGCAGCCAGACCAGCACGATCACACCGAGCAGGCTGGTATTGCGGGTCGCGGAACGACGGCGGGCGAAGGTGGGCATCTCGACTCCTGAGCTGGGATGGACTGGTTCGGCAATGCCCGTTCCGCCGTGCGGGAAACGCTGCCGCCCCGGAGATTCCGGCGCTCCGGGGACCGGGTGCCCGCGCGCCGCGCAACCCCCTTCACCACCCGCCGTTCAGTCGTCGAACGCCGCGCGACGATTCCGCTTGGTGACCCCGCGCCGCTTCTTCGCCGCGATCCGCCGCTCCTGCGACCCGCGCGAGGGTGTGGTGGCCCGGCGCACCGGGGGCGGCGCGGCAGCGGCTGCGCGCAGCAGCGCGGCCAGCCGTTCGCGCGCCGCCGCGCGATTCTGCAGCTGCGCGCGCTGCTCGGAGGCGGCGATCGTCAGGACCCCGTCGGCCAGCCGGGAGCCGAGCCGCTCGACCATCCGCGTGCGCAACCGCTCCGGCACCGATGGCGAGCGCGCGAGGTCGAACGACAGCTCCACCCGGCTGTCGGTGGTATTGACGCCCTGCCCGCCGGGCCCGGACGACCGGGAGAACCGTTCACGCAGCTCGGACGCGGGAATGACCAGTGCCCGCGTTACCGCGAGGTCCGCCGCCACGATCCGCCTCCTCTCCGCCTCGGGTACCCCCAGGAAACCGCGGCGGCGCAGGGCGCGCAAGCCGATTTCAGAGCAGGGTCTTGCGCTCGGTCGGCGCGATCGGCGCGGCCGCCGGGCGGGCCAGCGCGGCGAGCCGCTCGGCCAGCGGCGCCGAGTACTGGCCGACGCCCGTGCTGCGGCTCAGTGCGGTCGCGGGCATCATCTGCGGCGGCGGTCGCCCTGTACGTGCTCGGGCTGTCGGCGCTGTGCCTGACCTTCCTGCTGCCGACCCCGATCGTGCGGATCGGCCACGTGGTCGGCGGGGCGGGCACGGTGTGGCTGGCGCTCACCCTCCGGCGCGCGGTCCGGCACGCCGGCCCGCGGCCCCGCTCAGCGCACGACGACGTGGTGCGTCCCGTGCGGTAGCGGGATGCGCTGCACCGGGGTGAGCCCCTCGGCACCCAGCTCGTAGACCTGCAGCCCCGACCCCGGCCGGTCGGGGCTGTACCCCTGGAACACCGTCGCCAGGAAGTACCGGCCGTCCGGGTCGAAGGCGCCACCCTCGGGCAGCACCCCGTCGAGCGGGTATTCGCCCACGCGAGTGAGGGTTTCGCCGTCCAGGCGGAGCAGCGTGACCGAGGAGCGGTCGTCGTGGCCGGGCGTGCCCGGCGGCAGGGCGGAGCCGCGCATGTTCACCGTGGCGACGTGGCGGCCGTCCGGGCTGACGGCGAGCCCCTCGGCGGACTCGCCGGAATCGACGGTGGCCACGACCGTGTGCGCGCCGGTGTCGTCGAGGCGGATCAGGCTGATGGTGGAGGCGCGATCGGGGAGGCGCTCGGCCAAGCTGGGCGCGGTCAGGTTCCGGCCCCAGTTCGAGGTCAGGTAGTGGCGGCCGTCGGGGGTGAAGCGGCCGACGAAGGGGTCGGGGCCGGTCGGCACCGGCGCGCCCCACGGCCGCACGGTGGGGCCGTCCACGGTCAGGAAGGCGACGCGGTCCTGGGTGTCGACGTTCACCGCGAGCGCCCTGCCGTCGGGGTGCCACTGGACATTGGTGGCGGTGACCCCGCCGCGCGGGCCCGGCCCGGCGCCGGTGACGCCGAGCGCGGCCAGGTCGAAGCGGAGCGGGTCGCCGAAGGCGGTGCCCGCCCAGGGCAGCAGCCACAGCTCGGCGGCTGCTGCGTTGGCGACCACCGCCAGCCACTCCCCGTCCGGGGAGACCGCGAGCGCCTCCGGCGACGGCACCCGGACGGTGTCGACGACCTCCGGTGCTCCGGAATCCGGCAGCCGCACCGCGGTGACGAGCGCACCGGCGGGCAACTCGGCGGCCCGGGTGACCCCCGGCGCGGGCCTGCCCAGCCGCTCGGCGACGAAGGCGACCGAGCCGTCCGGGGTGAGATCGACGACCTCGGGTGGCGCGGTCACCGAATTGGAGACCGCCACCTCCCCGGTCGCGGTGACCTGGCCGTCCCGGAGCGCCGAGGTGACGAGCAGGTCCTGGTTGCCGGGGGGAGCGAGGATGCCGTCACCGTAGGTGCTGGCGAGGTGGTCGCCGTCGGCGATGGTGACGATGCGGTCGATGGTCGGCCCGGCAGGCGCGTCGTCGGCCGCGCAGGCCGTGACGAGGGCGGCCGCCGAGCAGGCCGCGAAGAGTCTGAATCCGATCACCTGTTCAGTGTCGAGCGCCCGGTGATCGGCAATCAATCGGAAGTTCGGACTCCGTGATAAGGAACTACGATCACGGGGGTGGACCTGCGATCGATCGAGTGCTTCCTGCGCGTCGCGGAGACCCTGCACTTCGCCAGGGCCGCCGAGGACCTGCACCTCAGTCAGCCGGCGCTGAGCCAGCGTATCCGCACGCTGGAGCGCGAGGTCGGGGTGGCGCTGCTGGAGCGCAATCGCCGCGGCGTCCGGCTCACCGCCGCGGGCGTCGCCTTCCGCGACCCGGCCGCGGCCGCGCTGGCCAGGGGCGAACAGGCCGCCGATGCCGCCCGCGGGGCCGCGCGCGGACTGCGGGGCAGGCTGCGGCTCGGCTTCACTGTCATCGCCTCCTACACCGCGCTGCCGCACGCGGTGCAGCGCTTCCGCGGCGCCTGCCCGCAGGTCGCCGTCGACCTGACCGAGGTCAACTCGCCCGCCCTGGAGGAGGCGCTCGACCGCGGCACGATCGACCTCGGCGTGCTGCACCCGCCGCTGGAGCGCCCGCACCTGCGCAGCACCGAGCTGCCCGGCGAGCAGCTCGTCCTCGCCGTCCCGGCCGGGCACCGCCTCGCCGGGCAGCCCGATATCGGCTTCGCCGACCTGCGCGGCGAACCCCTGCTCGCCGCGCCGAGGCATATCGGCCCCGCCCTCTTCGACGCGCTCGTTTCCCGCCTCCGCGCGGCGGGCGCCGAGCCGCGCATCGTGCAGGAGGCGACTCCGATGACCACGCTGGCCGGGCTGGTCGCGGCAGGCGCCGGGGTCGGCTTCGTGACCAGCGGGATCGCCCGCGCCACCCGCCCCGGCGTGGTCTTCCGCCCGGTGCCAGGCGCGCCCGCGGTCCCGCTGGCGGCGGCGTGGGCGACCCCGGAGCCGTCCCCGGCCGCGGCGCGGTTCCTGGAGGTCCTCGCGGCCACGGAAAGTAAAGTGGACACCTGTCTGGACGACTGACTACGACTTGGGTAGCGTGATCGGATCACCGATCCCGAAAGCAAGGACGCCGGTCTCGATGCCGAACCACTCGATCCCGTCCGGTCCGCGGGACATCACCGCGCACTGGCTCACCGACGTGCTCGGCGTGGCCGTCGACGCCGTCCGCGTCGAGCCCATCGGCACCGGCCAGACCGGCGCCACCTACCGCGTGACGCCCACCGCCCCGCCGGAATCCGGGCTCCCGCCCACCCTGGTCGCCAAGCTCCCCGCCCGGGACCCGGCGATCCGCGAGCGCTGCGCACTCGGCTACCGCTCCGAGTGCGCCTTCTACGACGAGGTCGCCGCCTCGGTCGCGGTGCCGCTCCCGGCCGTCTACCACTGCGACATCACCGAGAGCGCCACCGATTTCGTGCTGCTCCTGGAGGACCTCGCCCCGGCGGCCCAGGGCGACCAGCTCGCCGGCTGCCCCCCGGAGCAGGCGGAGCCCGCGGTCACCGCGCTCGCCGGGCTGCACGGCCCGCGCTGGTGCGACCCGGCCTGGCTGACCTTCACCGGTACCGCCATGCCGAAACCGGACGCGAACCTGGCCGCCGGGCTCGCCGCGATCACCCGCACCGCCCTCGACATCACCCTGGACAAGCTCGGCGACCGCCTCGCCGACCGCGCCACCCTCGCCCTGGTCGCCGAGCTGACCGAGCCCTGGCTGCTCTACGCCCCCGACCGCTTCGCGGTGCTGCACGGCGACTTCCGCGTCGACAACCTGCTCTTCCACCCCGGCGGGACCCGGGTCACCGTGGTCGACTGGCAGACGGTGAGCGTCGGGCTGCCCGCCCGCGACCTCGCCTACTTCCTCGGCACCAGCCTGCTGCCTCCGGTGCGCGCCGCACGGGAGCGCGAGCTCGTCGCCCACTACCACCGCGAGCTCACCGGGTACGGCGTTACCGGCTACACCGCCGAAACCTGCTGGCAGGACTACCGCGTCGGCATGCTGCAGATCCCGGTGCTGACCGCGCTCGGCTTCGCCTTCGCCGCCGCCACCGACCGCGGCGACGACATGATCGCGACCATGCTCGACCGCGGCTGCCGCGCCATCCGCGAACTCGGCACCCTCGACCTGATCGCCGCCGCGTGAGCCCGCCGCGCAGCGCCCGCGAGGTGGTGGCGTCGGGTAACCCGGGCGTGCGCAGAACGCTCGACGATCTCGGCTACTACCTGCTCGCGGGCGCGGGCGACCCGCGCACCCTGGTCGAGGAGGCCAGGCAGGGCGAGGCGCTCGGCCTCGGCACCGCCTTCATCTCCGAGCGGTGGAACGTCAAGGAGGCGTCCTCGCTGGTCGGCGCGGCCTGCGCGGTGACCGAGCGGATGCGGATCGCGACCGCAGCCACCAACCACAACACCAGGCACCCGCTGATCACCGGGGCATGGGCGACGACCATGCACCGGCTCTCCGGCGGGCGGTTCACCCTCGGCATCGGGCGCGGAATCGCCGCTGTCCACACCGCCTTCGGCGTCCCGGCGGTCACGACCGCGCAGCTGGAGGACTTCGCCGGGGTGATGCGGCGGCTGTGGCGGGGCGAGGTGATCGTGAACCACACCGGCCCGATCGGGGAATACCCGGTGCTGGTGCTCGACCCGGAGTTCCGCGAGGACATTCGGCTGGCCCTGGTCGCCTTCGGCCCGCGGACCCTCGCACTGGGCGGGCGCGCCTTCGACGACGTGGTCCTGCACACCTTCTTCACCCCGGAGACCGTGCGCCGCAGCGTGCGCATCGTGGAGGAGGCCGCCGAGCGGGCCGGGCGCGACCCCGGCGAGGTGCGGGTGTGGTCGTGCTTCGCGACCGTCGGCGACCACCTTCCCGAAGAGCTGCGGCTGCGCAAGACCGTGGCCAGGCTCGCGACCTACCTGCAGGGCTACGGCGACCTCCTGGTGCGCACCAACGACTGGGATCCCGCTGTGCTGGAGCGCTTCCGGCGGGACCCCGTCGTCACCTCGGTGCCGGGCGGCATCGACCACAGGGCCACCCCGGACCAGATCGAGCACATCGCCGGGCTGCTGCCGGACGAGTGGCTCGAGCCCGCCGCCACCGGCAGCCCCGCGCAGTGCGCCGCCCGCATCCGGCAGGAGTTCGACCACGGCGCCGATCGCGTCATCCTGCACGGCGCCACCCCCGCCGAGCTCGAACCCATCCTGGCCGCGTACCGGCCCGGAACCGAGCGCTGAGGACGTGACCGAGATCGCCGCCGGCGCGATGGCTCCGACCGGCACCTCGATCGGCGCGCTCGGCCCACCTGTCCCGGAACCGGTTCGGCGGGACCGGGGGACCGCTCAACGCCGGCGCTCCAGCGGCAGCCCCGCATCGCGCCAGGCGGCGATACCGCCCGCCAGGCTGTGCGCGTCGTACCCGGCCCGCCGGGTCAGCGCGGCGAAGTGCCGGGAGATCCGCCCGACCGGGCACACGAAGATCAGCGGGCGCGAGCGGCAGAACGGCAGCTGATCGGGGTGCAGGTCGCCGAGCAGGTCGTCGCGCAGATTGATCGAGCCGGGGATGTGCGCGACCCGGTAGGCCATGGCGCCGCGGGTGTCGACGATGGTGATCCGGGTGCCGCGGTCGAGTTCGTCCAGCTCGGCGGGGGTGAGCCGGGGGACCGCGGCGAGCTCGGCGGGGTGCGGCGGCGCCGGGCGGGCGGGGTCGTCGAAGAGCTCGGGGCGGCGGGCCCGCAGGTAGGACAGGTAGGGCTCGAGCCGGTCGCAGACGATGAGCACGGCGACCAGATCCGGGTCACCGGGCCGCAATTCCGCTGCGGCCGGGCGCAATACGTCCAGGGCGGCGGCGTAGGCGGCGCCGGAGGTCGGCCCGGCGAGCACGCCGTAGCGGTGCGCGAGCAGCAGCGTGGCGCTCACCGCGTGCTCGGCGGCGACCGCGACGATCCGGTGGTAGAAATCCGGCTGGAAGAGCCCGACGTCCCACATCTCGGTCTCCGAGCGGATACCCGGGATGAAGTCGTCGCGCGCGGCGACCACGCCGACGGTGCGCAGCGCCGGGTTGTGCTCGGCGAGCGCGGTGGCGGTGCCGCGGGTGGAGCCGGTGGTGCCGAGCCCGCCGATCACGTAGTCCACCCGGTCGATCCCGCTCCCGGCGAGCGCGTCGCGGATCTCCCGGCCGGTGCCGCGGTAGTGCGCCTCGACATTGCGCTCGTTGGTGTATTGCGAGGGGTGGTACCACTTCCCCGGTTCCCTGGCCAGGGTGGCGGCGATGACGGCGGAGACGTCGTCGGGGGCGGTGGGGTCGGGGCACTCGGAGAGCCCGGGCAGCTCCACGATCTCGGTGCCGAGCAGCCGCAGCGTATCGCGCACCTCCTCGACCTTGATCCGATTGGTCACCGCGCGCAGCCCGATCCCGTGTCTCGCGCCGAGCACGCGCAGCGCCTTGGCGGTATTGCCGCTGGACGCCTCCAGGAAGCCGCGGCCGCGCAGCGACGGCAGATCGTCGCGGATCATGCCCCAGGCGGCGCGGTCCTTCACCGAGCCGAAGGGGTTGTGCGACTCCAGCTTCGCGAAGAGCCGCACCCGCTCGATGCCGTGCACGGCCGGGTCGAGGCGGAGCAGCGGGGTGTCGCCGATCAGTTCGGTGATGTCGTCGTAGGCGCGCACGGGCCCTCCTCGGTGGGGCGGTAGCCGGCGTCGGGGCCGGTGCTGAAGGTGGACCGCTCCCGGGTGACGGCGAGCCGGGGCGGCGCCGGGTGCATGGCCGCGGTGGCCGCGGAGAGGTCGGAGTGGTAGCCGGCGGTATTCGGGAAGACCAACAGGTCGCCGGGGCGGGGGCGGCAGGGGAGGCGGATCGCGCGGGTGCTGACCATGTCGCGCTCCAGGCAGAGGTGTCCGGCGAGGAATGCGCCGAGCGGTGCGGGGGCGGCCGGTTCCGCGGGGAGGAGGAGCGGGTCGACCAGGGTCTCCTGGTCGGCCGGGGTCACCTGGTCGCGGCTGAGGTCGAGGTTGACCAGGACCGTCCCGTCCGGCAGGTCCCTGGTGAACTCCACCGCCGCGACGGTGATCCCGGCGTGGTCGGCCAGTGCCTTGCCCGGCTCGAGCCAGAGTTGCAGCAGGTTGTCGGTGAGGACGGCGGCCAGCGAGCGGTGGTGGCCGGGGATCTCGGCATCCAGCAGCGCGGCGAGCTCCTCGGCGGCGGGGACGGTATTGGCGTACTTGTGGAAGACCGGTGTGCCGTGCGTCGCGGTGTCGCCGATCCGGTAGCCGAAGGTGGCGCCGGACCAGGCGAGGCCCGGTTGCCGGTCGAGCAGGGATTCGCGCAGCGCGCGGGTGTAGGTGTCGTAGGCGCCGGGGTCGGCGGTGAAGACCTGGCGGAGGCCGCCGCCGATATCGAGGACGTCGGGGGCGAGGCCGCCTGCCCAGGCGCTCTCCAGCAGGGCCAGGCAGCCGGCGACGGCGCGCAGGCGGTCGCGGTGCGCACCGGTGTCGAGGTGGAACGAGAGGCCGCGCAGCTCCACGCTGTCGCGGCAGGCCGCCAGCACCGGCCAGAGCCGTTCCACCTCCTCCGGCGGCATGCCGAAGCGGCTCGCGGCGGTGCCGGGAAATCCGCTGACCCGCAGCAGGATCGGGGTGGGCCGCTCGGCGAGGGCGATGATCCGGTCGAGTTCCCACCGGTTGTCGACATTGACCGTGACCCCTGCCGCGAGCAGCCGCTTCAGGAAGCGCTCACCCTTGGGGCCGGTGGCCTCGACGCGCGCCGCCGGGAAACCCGCGCGCAGCGCGCTGTCCAGCTCCCCGGCCGACGCGACATCGATGTCGAGGCCGAGGCGTCGGGCCTCGCGCACGAAGGCCTGCGATCGGTTGACCTTGTGTGCGTAGCAGAGCCGGTGGTCGATACCGCGCGCCGTGAGCACATCGCGCAGGTTCCCGGCATTGCGGGCGAAGACCTGGGGGAACACCAGGTGCAGGGGAGTGCCGTGGTGCTCCGCGACCGCCGGGAGGGCGATCTCGAGGAACTGGCGCACCAGCGGGTCGAGGAGGGCGGGGACCGCGGGCGGGGTCACCATCGCGGCTCGGGACGGGCGGGGCACATGGGCGTCTACCTCGGTTCGGGCGAGACCCGGGCGCAGATCGGCGCCGGGTCGGGGCGGCGCACACCGCCGTGCCGGTGCGCGGGCGCTCAGCGGTCCGCCGACCTCAGCGAACCGCGAGCTCTCTCGGCCACTCCGCGGCCACCGGCGGCCCACGCCGGGAGAGCGCGTGCCGCAACCACACCCCGCGCAGCGGCACCGGACCCGGGCACTCGACCGGCGCCACCCCCGGCGGCACGCGCACCGTGAACCGCACGGGCAGGACCACCCGGGTGTACAGCGCGCGCACCAGCGCGAACAGCGCCCGCTCCCCGCGCAGCAGCCAGAGCCCGCAGAGCAGCGCGGCCAGCCCGTGCGCGGCGAGCATCCCCGCTCCGCCCCCGTGCGCACCGTGCTCGACCCCGAACCACAGATGCAGCACGACCTGCCCGGCGGCCAGCCCGCCGGCGACGGCGACCGGCCCCCGCTCCCGCCCGGCCGCCACCCAGGCCACCGCCCCCACCGCGAGCAGCGCCGAAACCAGCGTCGGCACCGGCACCGCGGCACCGGTGGCGTCGGCGTGCCCGGCCGCGGAGAGCGCCACGCAGAGCAGGGCGAAGAACGCCGACCGGCACAGCCGTAGGGCGGGGAGCGCTCCCGCGCCGGACGTCATCGCCGCATCCACCCCCTGCCGTACGGTCTTCGCACCGTGCCGGTCAGCGTAGGCCGGTGCCCGGGCGGCACCGCGCCGGGGTCGGGTGCAATGCTGTTGCGGGTGAACCGGTCCGGGCGGAGCTGCCCCGCCGGTCGTGATGCGAAGGAGTGATGCGGGTATGCGGAAGTGGCTGCGAATGCTGGTCCTGACGATGGCGGCGGTGGCGGTGATCCTCGCGCCGAGCGCCGTGGCCGGTGCGCACACCTCGCTCAGCACCACCGATCCCGCGCCCGCCTCGGTCGTCACCGTCGCCCCGCAGCAGGTCACGCTGACCTTCGCCGCCTCGCTGCTGCCCGACGCCGCCGCGCTCACCGTGACCGGCCCGGACGGGGTGCAGTACCAGACCGCCACCGTCGTCTCCGGCAGGCAGGTCTCGACCGTGCTGCGCGGGCTCGGCCCGGCCGGGGTCTACACGGTGAACTATGCCGTCCGCTCCGACGACGGGCACCTGCTGCGCGACGGGTACGGGTTCCTCTACGCCCCGGTCGCCTAGCGGGACAGCGACGCGGCCCCGGTCGGGTGGGTCAGCGCGGCAGGAGCAGCAGCTCGACCGGGCCACCGCGATCGGCGGCGGGATCGAGCAGCGCCAGCGCGTCGGCGCCGATGAGCCCGGCCAGGTGCGGGGTCTGCACCGCGCCGATGCTCTGCCAGACGCCACCGGGCAGCTGCCGCACCGGGACCGCGCGGGCCACCGTCCCGCTCATCGCGGCCCCGGTGACCCGGCCGTAGCGGCGCGCCCGCGTGCTGCGGGCGGTCAGCGCGTCGACGATGGCGGGAGCGGTGACCAGCAGCGCGGCGACCGCCGCGAGCGGATTGCCCGGCAGCGCCAGCAGCACCTGCCCGCCGGGCAGCACCGCGACCAGCTGGGAACCGCCGGGGCGCAACCCGACCCCGTCGAGCAGCACCCGCGCACCGAGCGCGGCGAGCGCCGCGCGCAGATGATCGGCGCTGCCCCGGCCGGTGGCGCCGACCATGATCACCAGCTCGCGGCGCTGCTCGGCACCGAGCCACGCACTCAGCAGGTCGGGGCAATCGGGCAGGTGCCGCAGCTCCGCGCAGCCGATATCGACGGCCCGCAGGTACTCCGGCAGCACCGCGGCGAGGCTGTCGCGGGTCTGCCCGTGGCGCAGCGGCCCCGCGTCGGTCCGGATCTCGTCTCCGGTGAGCACCACGTCCGCCTCGACCGGGCCGCGCACCCACAGCTGCACCGCCTCGGCACTGGCCGCCGCCGACACCACCGCCGGGCACACCCTGGTGCCTGCCGCCGCGAGCAGCTGCCCCTGCGGCCAGTGCTCACCGGCGCGGCGGGTGTCGTCCCGCGCCGGCTCGGAGCGATCGTGCACCACCGTGGCGCGCTGCCCCTCGCGGTGCAGCCGCACGACCTCCGAGCGCAGCACCGCGGTGGTGCCGCGCGGGGTCGGCGCCCCGGTGGCGATCCGCACCGCGGTCCCGCCCGCGAGGGTGCGGCTGCTGGGGTGGCCCGCCCGCACGACCTCCGAGCGCAGCACCCACGGCCCGGCTCCGGCGACCGCATAGCCGTCCATGGCGGCGGTGTCGACCAGGGGCAGCGCGGTCGCCGTCACCAGATCGGCGGCCAGCGTCGCGCGCAACCCCGCCGCGGGGGAGCAGGCGCGCGGTGCGAGCGCGGCGATCCCCTCGGCGAGGAGGGCGGCTATCCCGGCGACCGCCACGGCGGTGCCCGGTTCGGCCGCCCGCGTCATCACGTCCACACCGGGCTCCTCCGCTCACCTGCGACCACTACCGCGATGATCCTCACCACCGGAGATGACCGGCGATTTTCTCGGCAATTGCGGCGCGGTCACCATCCGCTCACCCGGCGGCAGGCGGCGCTGTGCGCCGAGCTCGATGACCTCGTCGGCCAGCCGCTCGACGACCTGCTCCTGGTGGCTGATCACGAGCAGGGCGACTCCGGCGGCGCGGAGTTCGCCGAGGAGATCGAGCACGGCCGCGGCGGTGCGCCGGTCCAGCGAGGCCGTGATCTCGTCGCAGAGCAGCACCGCCGGACCGGCGGCCAGCGCCCTGGCCAGCGCGGCCCGCTGCTGCTGCCCGCCGGAGAGCTGGGCGGGGCGCCGCGCGGCCAGCCCGGGATCGAGCCGCACCGCCGCGAGCAGCCGCCGGGTCTCCGAGGCGGCCTCGGCCGCGGTCATGCCGCGCAGCAGCCGCAGCGGCCGGGTGATCTGGGCGCCGACCGAGTGCGCGGGGTTGAGCGAGGTGGCCGGGTTCTGGAAGACCAGCTGGATCGCGCGCCGCTGCGCGCGGGTCCGCCGGTCCACCCGCGGGTGCAGCGCCCGGCCGTCGAGGGTGAGGCTCCCCGAGCGCGGCGGGTGCAGGCCGGCCAGGGTGCGGGCGAGCGTGGTCTTGCCCACCCCGGACGGCCCGGTGACGGCCAGGCAGCGGCCGGGCCGGAGCGTGAACGACAGCTCGGCGGCCACCGCGCGGTCGTGCCCGATGGTGAGGCCGGTGACGCGCAGGATCGGCTCGGTCTCGGTGCAGGCGGGCGCTTTCCGGATGGCAGGCGACGGCGGAACGGCGACCCCCGCGGGCCGGAGCGACACCAGCCTGCCGCGATCCAGTTCGGCGATGTGGTCCACGACGGAGCCGAGAGCGGCCGGGTCGTGGGTGATCACCAGCAGCGTGCTCGCGGTGTCACGGCGCAGCCGCCGCAGGGTGGCCACCAGCTCTTCCCGCGCCCCGGCGTCCAGCCCGGTGGCCGGCTCGTCGAGCACCACCACCGCCGGGTCGCCGAGCAGCGCCATGGCCAGCAGCACCCGCTGCTGCTGCCCCCCGGAGAGCTGGTGCGGATACCGGCGGCGGAACTCGCGGTCGTCCGGCAGCCCCACGCGCCGCAGTGCCGCGCCGACCGGGGCGCCCCCGTGCGGGCGGGCGATCTCGGCGATGGCGGTGCCGATCCGCAGCGCCGGGTTGAGCCCGGTGGCCGGGTCCTGCGGCACATAGCCGACGGTGCGCGCCCCGTCTCCGGCACCGGTCGACACCTGCCCCTCCGCGCTGAGCCCGTCCGGCAGCGCACCGAGCACCGCGTGCGCGAGCGTCGTCTTCCCCGCCCCGGAGGGCCCGATCACGGCGACGGCGCTACCGGCAGGGAGCGCGAAATCGATCCCGTCCAGAATCCGAGTCCCATCGGCGGCCCGCACACCGAGCCCGCACACCCGCAGGCCGTCCCCGTCGCCCCGACCGGGCTGGCGCGCTGCCCGGCCGGTGTCGAGTGCGCGGTCGCTCACCATGTTCACGGCGACGACCAGCGCCATGATGAGCAGCGCCGGGGCGAGCACCGCCACCGGCTGCACCGCGAACCCCTGGCGATTCTCGGTGATCATGAGCGCCCAGTCCGCCGACGGTGGCCGCAGCCCGAGCCCGAGGAAACTGCTCACCGCCACGATCGACACGGTCGCCGAGAGCCGCACCCCGGCATCGGCGGCGAGCACCGGCCGCAGATTCGGCAGCACCTCCACCAGCGCCAGCCGCCACAGCGGCTCGCCGCGTGCCCGCGCGCTCTCCACGTAGCCGGTGGCGGCGATCTCCACCGTCGCGGTGCGCACGATCCGCACGATCCAGGGTGTCGAGGCCAGCGCGGTCGCCGTCGCCACCGCCACCGGACCCGCCCCGAGCGCGGTGGCGAGCACCGCGAGCAGCAGGAACCACGGCAGCACCACCACGGCGTCCACCGGGCGGCTGATCCACGGATCGGCGCGCCGCCGCAGCCCGGCCACCACCCCGAGCCCGATCCCGGCGGCGTAGCTCAGCGCCAGCGCGAGTGCCGCGATCGACACCAGCGGCAACCCGCCGTGCAGCACCCGGGAGAGCACGTCGCGGCCGATCACGTCGGTGCCGAGCGGGTGCCCCGCGCCGGGGGAGCGGAACGGCGCGCCGATCACCGCGGTCGGGGAGTGCGGTGCGAGCACCGGCCCGGTCAGCACGAGCAGGAGCACCGCCGCCGCGACCAGCGCCCACCCGGTTCTGATCCGCGTCATCGCCGCTCCAGCACCAGATCACGCGCGCGCGGCGAGGTCAGCATGGTCACCAGGTCGGCGAGCAGGTAGAGCCCGATCCCGGCCGCGGCCAGCAGCACCGCCGCGGACTGCACGAAGGGGAAGTCCCGCCCCGCCACCGCGCGCAGCAGCTCCTGCGAGACCCCCGGATACCCGAACAGCGTCTCCACCACCGCGACCCCGCCGATCAGCCCGACCAGCGAGCCGGCAAGCGGATGCACCGCCGCCGAGACGGCGTTCGGCGCCACGTGTTTCAGCAGCAGCCGCGGCCCGCGCACCCCGTTGAGCCGCGCGGTGCGGATGTAGGGCGCCGCGACGACCTGCGCGGTCTGCGCGCGCACCATCCGCACCGGGTGCGGCGCCAGCCCGGCGAGCAGGCAGAGCACCGGCAGCACCAGGATCTGCGGCCGGCTCCAGGCGGGCACCCCGGTCGGCAGCAGCGAGACCGCGGGCAGCAGCCGCAGCGTCAGCGATACCGTGGCGATCAGCACCACCCCGGAGGCGAAGGGCGGCAACGACTCCGCGGTCAGCGCCCCCATACTGATCGCCCGATCGGTGCGCGAGCCCGGCCGCGCCCCGGCCAGCAACCCGAGCCCGAGCGCCAGCGGCACCAGCAGCACCGCCGTCACCAGCGCCAGCACCGCGCTGTTCGCCATCCGGCCGAGCAGCACGTCCGCCACCGGCCGCCCGGAGAGCAGCGAGGTGCCCAGATCGCCGTGCGCGAACCGCGATGCCCAGTCGGCGAAGCGCACCGGCGCGGGCCGGTCCAGCCCGAGCTCGGCGCGCAGCGCGGCCAGCTGCTCGGGGCTGGGCTCGGCCCCGCCCCGGCGCGCGAGCACGACCGTGGCGGCATCGGAGTCCAGCGCCTCGAACAGCACGAAGACCAGCACCGCCACCGCCGCCAGGACGACGACGGCGGTGCCGAGCCTGCGCAGCGCCCACCGGGTGAGCGCCGCGTTCACCCCGCCAGCCAGGTGGTGGCGTAGTTGGCCCAGTCGTCGGTGCCCGGTACCCCGTCCCGCATCCCCCCGACCTTCGCGCGCGCCGCGTCCGGGCGCTTGGCGAAGCTGTGCAGGATGAGCCCGCCCTCGTTCCAGAGCTCCTCCTGCAGCTCGGCGTAGAGCGCGGTGCGGCGGGCCGGGTCCATGGCGGCGCGGGCCTCGGCGAACTTCGCGTCCCAGCCGGGGCGGCGCCAGCCGGTGCCATTGCTCGGCGAGGTGCTGGTGGCGGTCTGGCCGTAGAAGTAGTCCAGGCTGTAGTTCCACCAGCCGAGCTGGGTGAGCGGCTGCTTGCCGCTGATCTGCGAGAAATAGGTGTCGGCGGGGGCGGATTGCAGCGTGATGGTGATGCCTGCCTTCGCGGCGTGCTCGGCGAAGAGCGTGGCGGCCTCCACCTGGCCGGGCAGCCCGTCGGCGGTCGGCAGCGTGACGGTCAGGTTCTCCTTGCCCGCCGCGCGCAGCAGCGCCCGCGCCCGCTCCGGGTCGTAGCCGCGCTGCGGCAGCCGGTCGTGGTAGAAGGGCGCGCCCTTGCCGTAGATATCGTTGCCGACCTCGCCGTAGCCGTAGTACAGCGCATCCGCCATGGCCTGCCGGTCCACCGCGAGCCGCATGGCCTGGCGCACCCGGACGTCGTCGAAGGGGGCCATGTCCACCCGCATCTGGAAGGCGCCCATGAGCCCGGCGGGCGGCACGATCACCCTGGCATCGGGGTCGCCGGCCAGGGTGCTCGCCTGCAGGTAGCTCATCTCGTGCACCACGTCGGCCGCGTTGGAGAGGAAGGCGTTCATCCTGGCCTCGGTCTCCGCGATCTGGATGATCTCGACCTCGTCCAGCAGCGCAGGGCCGTCCCAGTGCAGGTCGTTGCGGCGCAGCAGCGTCCGGTCGCCGGGCGCCCAGTGCGCCAGGGCGAACGGGCCGGTGCCGACCGGGAGCGTGCGCGCGTCGAAGGTGGTGGTGCCCGCCTTGATGACGTAGCAGTACCAGCCCGCGAGCACCGAGCCGAAGTCGGCGAGCGGGTACTTCATCCGCACCACCACCGCGTGCTCGCCGTCGGCGCGGGTGTTCGCCAGGTCGATCATGGCGAGGTCGCCCGCCGACGGCTTGCCCGGGTCGAGCATGCGCTCGAAGCTGAAGAGCACGTCGCGCGAGGTCAGCGGGGAGCCGTCGCTGAAGCGCACGCCCCGCCGCAGCACGATGCGCCAGACACTGCCGTCCGCGTTCGGCTCCAACGCCTCGGCGAGGCGGTAGCGCAGGGTGAGGTCGTTGTTGTAGGCGACCAGCTTGTCCCAGACGTTCTTCGCGACCGCCCCGCCCGCGGAGCTGCCCGCCTCGTACGGGTCGAGCACGTCGGCCGCCGCCGAGCGGCCCGCGATCGCGGCGCGCAGCCGCCCGCCCCGCCGCGGCGGTCCCTCGGCGACCAGCGGGCCGTCGCCGGTGCCGCAGCCGGTGAGCAGCGCGGCGCCGCCGAGCGTCAGCCCGGCCGTGCCGAGCAGAAATCCGCGCCTGCCGATGCGGGCGCGCGGTGTGGAGTTGTGCATTGCCATCCTCGTGGGGTGTGTTCCCGGTACCGCGGACGCAGGTGTCCTGGCTCCCGGATCGACGCTCCCCACCGGCCTTCCGACCCGGGTAGGTCGTGGCCACGAAATCGGCGGGTCACTCCTCGGTGACAGTTGCGGGACAGCCCCGGATTCGCACCGGTGTTCCCTGCCTTCCGCCGCCGAACGTTACCGGGTGCCGCGATCGCGGCCGTACACGAACTACCCGGGGGTGATATCGCCCGCCGGCCTCGCGGCCGCCCTACTCGACGGTCCGCGAACCGACGGTGTGCACGATCACCATCCGTGGCTCCCACGGAACGATCTCGGCGACGCGGCGGCGCAGCTCCGCGGGGTCGGGCAGCTGCGGCGGGCCGAGGATCGAGATCGTGGCGGTGTGGCCGTCCACGGAGACGTCGGTGACCCGGGCGCCGGGAACGTCGCCGATCCAGCTCTGCGCCGCGTCGGCGATCCGGCCCGCCCACAGGGTGGAGAGCGAGTTCACCACCATCGGGATCGCGACCAGCAGCAGGGCCGCGGCGAGCACGACGTAGGCGCGCCCGCGCCGGGAACCCGCGCCCCCGGTGGCGTAGCCGGCCGCCACCAGCACCACGGTGCAGGTGACGATCAGGGCCAGGACATTGGAGGTGAACAGCACGAGCGCGCCCAGCGCCGACGCCGGGGCCCCGGAGCCGAGGCACACGCCGACCACGCCGAGCGGCGGGACCAGCGAGATCGCGATCGCCACCCCGGGCAGCACATCGCCGACATCGCGGCGGGTGACGGCGACCGCCGCGACCAGACCGGTGGCGAGGGCGGCGGTGAGGTCCATGAGCTTCGGGGAGGTGCGGCCGAGCACCTGCGAATTGGCCAGCACATCACCCGGATTCGGCAGCACCTGCGCGAACAGGAAGCCCAGCCCCACCACCAGCGCCACCCCCGCGAGCACGAGCAGCAGGCTGCGCGCGATCAGCGCGGCACTGCCGGTCGCGATGCCGAGCGCGATACCGAGGATCGGCACCGACAGCGGGGCCACGATCATCGCGCCGATCACCGTCGCGGTGGAGTCGCCGATCACCCCGGAGACGGCGATCACCGCCGAGAGCGTGAGCATGATCCAGAACGCCGACCGCTTGGCCAGCCGGTCGCCGGCCGACAGGTCGAGGCGATCGTGGAGCTCGGACACCGAACGCCGCTGCTCGGTGGGGAGGAGATGCTGCATCGCGGACCGTCCTTCCGTACCGCCCGCATCACCGTAGGCCCGCGGGAGCGGCGGCGATATCACCCGAAACGGGTGATACCCGAACACCGTTAGCGCCGATACCGTCGCCGCTGACGCCGCCGACCGCGCGGTGCCGGAGGGAGCCGGAAGATGTCGGTTTGGGAAGCCTTGTGGCTGGTCGTGGTGAGTTTCGCCTTCATCGCCTACCTGCTGCTGCTGTTCTTCATCATCGGTGACCTGTTCCGGAACCGGGAGAGCTCCGGCTGGGTGAAGGCGATCTGGGTGGTGTTCCTGTTCGTGTTCCCTCTGCTGACCTCGCTGGTGTACCTGATCGTGCACAGCCGCGGGATGGCCGAGCGCTCGGCCGAGGCAGCGCGCCGGGCGCACGACGCCCAAACCGCCTACATTCGCGAGACCGCGGGCACCAGCTCGGCCGCCCAGATCGCCGACGCCAAGAAGCTGCTCGACGAGGGCACCATCAGTGCCGAGGAGTTCGAGCAGCTCAAGTCCAAGGCCCTGGCCTGACACTCGCACGGAGGTAGGCATGACCGAGCAGCTGGACTTCGAGGACACCACCGACTTCGACAGCGCCACCCGCGGCTACCTGGGCGCGCTCGACCCCGCGGTGATCACCACCGCCGACGGCCGCCCGGTATGGGACGGCACCGCCTACGACTTCCTCACCGGCGCCTGCCCGGACACCGTGCACCCGAGCCTGTGGCGGCAGGGGCAGCTGTGCAACCTGCAGGGGCTCTTCGAGGTGTGCGAGGGCATCTACCAGGTCCGCAACCTGGACCTGTCGAACATGACCCTGGTCGAGGGCGAGCGCGGGGTGATCGTGATCGACCCGCTCATCTCCGCCGAGACCGCCGCCGCCGCGCTGGAGCTCTACCGGCGCCACCGCGGCGACCGGCCGGTGACCGGGCTGATCTACACGCACTCGCACGTCGACCACTTCGGCGGCGCCCGCGGCGTACTGCCCGACGCCGACGCGCAGGTGCCGGTGCTGGCCCCCGCCGGTTTCCTGGAACACGCCGTCAGCGAGAACGTCTACGCGGGCAATGCCATGACCCGCCGCGCGATCTTCATGTACGGCACCGGGCTGGAGCGCGGCCCGGCCGGGCAGGTCGGCTGCGGGCTCGGCATGACCACCTCCACCGGCGCCGTCACCCTGATCCCGCCGACGGTCGACATCACCGCCACCGGGCAGACCGAGACCGTGGACGGGGTCCGCATCGTCTTCCAGCTCACCCCGGGCACCGAGGCGCCCGCGGAGATGAATTTCCTGTTCCCGGAGCGCCGCGCGCTGTGCATGGCGGAGAACGCCACGCACAATATGCACAATGTGCTCACCCTGCGCGGCGCGGTGGTGCGCGACAGCCGCGTCTGGGCCCGCTACCTCGACGAAGCCGTCGCGCTCTTCGGCGAGCGGGCCGACGTCGCCTTCGCCTCGCACCACTGGCCCACCTGGGGCGCCGAGAATTGGACCAGCTGGCTCACCGGCCAGCGCGACATGTACGCCTACCTGCACGACCAGACCCTGCGGCTGCTGAACCGCGGCATGACCGGCACCGAGATCGCCGAGGAACTGCGTTTCCCGCCCGCCCTGGACCGGCTGTGGGCCAACCGCGGCTACTACGGCTCGCTCTCGCACAATGTGAAGGCCGTCTACCAGCGCTACATGGGCTGGTACGACGGCAACCCCGCGCACCTGTGGGAACATCCGCCGGTCGAGACCGCCCGCCGCTTCGCCGCCGACTACGGCGGCGTGGACGCGCTGGTCGCCAGGGGCCGCGACTACGCCGAGCAGGGCGACCTGCGCTTCGCCGCCACCCTGCTCAACCACGCCGTCTTCGCCGAGCCCGGCCACGACGGCGCCCGTGCGGCGCTCGCCGAGGTCTACGATCGCCTCGGCCACGGCGCCGAGAACGGCACGTGGCGCAACTTCTTCCTGGTGGGCGCGGGTGAACTCCGCACGGGGGTGACCGACGTGACCGTCGACACCGCCGACCCGCAGATGATGCTCGCCCTCCCGGTCGAGATGCTCGTCGACTCGCTCGCCATCCGGATCGACGGAATGCGTGCCGCCGCCACCGATTTCACCATGGACTGGCACCTCACCGACCTCGACCGCACGATCCGCCTCACCCTCTCCCGCGGCGCCCTCACCCAGCGCACCGACACCCCCGAGACGCCGCTGCCCGGCAAGGCCGACGTCACCCTGACCCTCACCAAACCGCAGCTGCTCGGGGTGCTCGGCGGCGCCGGGCTGGACGGGGTCGGCATCGACGGCGACGACTCCCTGCTGACCACGCTGACCGGCCTGGTCGAGACCCCCGATCCCCGGTTCCCCATCGTCACCCCCTGACCGTTCGCGCCGGGTGCCCGCGCTCGCCCCGCCGGTGGGAGTACTCGCGGCCGAGCGAGCCCCTCGGGTGCGGGTCGCCCGGCATGCTCGCGGTGAACGGCGGCCACTCGAACCGCGCGGCGGCCGGCGGCGCGCCTCGTGGCTACCAGCGGATCGCCGCGAGCGAATCCAGCGGCGCGGCCGCCGATTCCGCGCCGATCGGCAGATCGGCCTCGTGCAGCACGGCCGGGAACCGCACCCCGGTGCGCTGCTCGATCGCGGTCAGCGGCACCTGGAAGACCCGGAACTCGTCGAGCTCCAGCGCCTCCAGCGGCGCCAGGTTCTGGCCGAGCAGGAAGGCGCGCGCCCGCAGCGCGCCGCGCTCGGTGAAGACCAGGACCTTCCAGTACTCGCGCGGGATCGGGACGCCGCGGTAGACGCGGTCGTCGGCGGCGAGGACCGGGCCGCCGAAGACACTGACCTCGAGCGCGTCGACCTCGGCGTCGTCGAAGACGGCGTCCTCGAGCCTGCCCCAGAGCCCGGCGCGGGCGCTCTGGTTGAAGTCGTCCATCTGCGGGGCGATATTGGTGTAGAAGAACGAGTCGGCATTGGCGCGCTCGGCCTCGCGCAGCGGACCCCAGAGCAGATCGGCGCGGCGCGCGATATGGCCGCGGTCGAGGCGGTTGTCGCGGTAGAGCTCATTGCCGATCTGCGCGTCGTCGGGCAGCCTGCGGTCCTTGACGAACTCCAGGTCCGTGCGGGGAAGCCGTTTCAGCGCCGCGCCGTCGATATTCCACGCCACCCAGATCGCCAGGCGGCGGGCCGGGCTCATGGTCAGCGAGAAATGCGTGTACGGCAGCGGGGGGGTGCTGTCGGCGTGCGCGGGCGCGGGGACGGCGGTGGCGAGGAAGGCGGGGTCGTAGCCGGTGGCGGCGGTGCGCTCGCGGCCGTCCAGCACGGCCCCGGCGGAGTTGTCGATGATCATGGGACACCTCGGGTTCGGGAGTGGTCAGCGGGAGAGCTTGCTGCCGATGGCGGTGGCCACGGCGGGGTGGGCGAGGTACTCGGCGATGTCGTGGGCGCGCTCCTTCGGGTTCTGGACCGGCAGGTCGCGCAGGTCGCCGCCCCAGGCGCGCTGCAGCGGGCAGCCGATGGCGATCGGGTCGCCGCCGTAGAAGGTGTTGATCCACTCGCCGACCCGCTCGGGGCGTTTCGGCCCGCCTGCCAGCAGCCGCTGCTGCACGGCGTCGAGCCCGAGCGGGCTGCCCGCGGTGGCGAGCAGGCTCACCTCCACCTCGGGCGGCAGCTCGGTGAGCAGGTCGAGCGCGACGACGGTGCCGAGACTGTGCGCGACCAGGATCAGCTCGCCGCGCGCGGGCAGGTCGGCGCGCACGGCGTCGAGTACCCCGCGGCGCACCGCCTCGTCCTCCAGGTAGGCGGCGACGTCGCGGAAGATCGCGCGGATGAGCAGCGAGTCCAGCCCGCTGTGCGCGGCCACCCAGGAGAGTCCGGTGCGTGCCAGGGAAAGCACGTCGGCGAATGCCTCGTCTGCCACCGGATCGACGGGCGTGGCGCCGGTCTCGGGCATTCCGACCCGTCGCGCCGCCTCGGCGACCAGGTCCGCGTAGAGCGGGGTCTCGGCGTCGGCGAGCCGTTCCCGTCCGATGCTGCCCGCCAGCTGGTCGCCGTAGAACGGGAAGGTGATGTCGGCGGGGTCGACCGGGCGCAGCCCGGCCAGGGTGAGCCCCTTGTTCAGCCCGGCCGCCCAGCCGCGCCGCAGCTCGGCCGGGTCGCGCCCTTGCTGCCCGCGGCCGTGCAGGAACACCACCGTGCGCCGGCCGGCGAAGGCGCCGGTGGCGGCGCGGATTCCGCGGCCGGGGATGGGCAGCGCCTCCCGGGTCGCGGGCGTTTCCGCGCCGGTCGAGAGCGATGCGGCGGGGCCGAGCTCGTCGAGCAGGGCGCGCTGGGCGGCGTCGAAGGCGCGCCCGCGCAGGTCGCGCAGCAGCGCGCTGACCCGGGCGCCCTCGTTGGCGATCCAGTGCACGGCGTCCTCGCCGTCGCCGGGCTGCCAGCGCTTGCCGTCGGTGCGCAGCGGGTGGCCGTCGCTGTCGGTGGCGGCGACCCCGGAGTGGTGCAGCGCGACCAGCTCCCACTGGTCGTTGAAGACCGGCGAGCCGGAGCTGCCCGGCTCGGTGTCGGAGGAGTAGTGCAGGAAGTCGTCGAGCTGCAGGTCGAGGCGGTTGCTCCGGATGGAGATCTCCTTGAGCCGCCCCATCGGGTGCCCGATGACGTTCATCGCCTCGCCGATCACGATCTTGCCCTGGTCGGCGATGAGCGGGTTCCAGCCGAACACCGCGCCCGGTGCCCTGCCGTCCGGGCCGGGCGCCACCCGGACCAGGGTGTAGTCGAGGCCGGCGTCGGTGACGAAGAAGTCCGCGGGCGCCGGCCGCAGCCGCACCGGCGCGGCCTGGGTGTTGTCGATCCCGGCCTCCGCGCGGAACTCGACCACTACCGCGGCGGCCCGCTCGGCCGACGGCAGCACGTGGTTGTTGGTGAGCAGCAGCTGCGGGGAGACCAGCGAGCCGGTGCCGAGCGGCATCTCGCGACCGTTGTGGCACAGCGAGATCCGCGCCACGGTGTCGGCGGCGCGGACGCCGCGGGTGAGGAAATTGACGGCCTGCAGTTCGTTGGCCTCGTCGATGATGCGCTCCAACGCGCGCAGGCTCTCGACCGTGGTCCGCGCCGGCACCTCGCCGGTGGCGCGCAACCGCTCGGCGCGGGCCTCGATCTGGTCGGGGGCGTCGACGACGGCGGTATTGCGGCGCGCCCGGAGCCGATCCACCTCCGCGCGCTCGGCCGCGTGCTCGCTGAAGCGTTGCGACGCGGCCTCGACCTGTCGGCATCGCGCGGTGGTCTGTGCGTCGCTACCGGTACCCATCCCGATCACCTCGGAGTGCAGAGTGTTTGCGGACTGTGCGCCAAGCATGGGCCTGATGGACCGACGGGAGCGTGCGTAGCGGGGTACGCCAATCGGGACCGCGTCTCCGGCGCTGCCCGGGTCGGCGCACCGCTCCGGCCGCGCGAGCCGAGTCCGGGACCGGGTGCGGCAGGGGCGACCGGGTAGGCCACTACCCCAATCGCTCAGCGCGGGGTGTCGGGCCAGATCAGCGCGGCGAGCTGCTCCCGGTCGGTGGTGTCGAGCTTCTGGCAGGCGCGGTAGATGTGGCCCTCGATGGTGCGGATGGAGACCACCAGCCGCTCGGCGATCTCCCGGTTGGTGAGGCCGCGCGAGATGAGCGCGGTGATCTCGCGCTCGCGCGCGGTCACCGGCAGCGGCCGGGCCGCCGCGAGCAGCGCCGGGGTGCTCGCCCCGTCGCAGCGGGCGGCGAGCCGCAGCGCGCGGGCGGCGGCCTCGGCCGCGGGCCTGCGCTGCCCGGCGCGCTCGTGCCTGGTCACCGCCTGGGCGGCGGCATCGGCCGCGGCGGGCAGCAGCCCGGCCGCCTCGAACTCCGCGCTGACCGCCGCCAGCGCGCGGGTTCCCGGCGCGGCGAGCGCGGCGGCGTGGCGGGCGTAGAGCGCGGCGAGCGGGCCCTGCACCCGCGGCGCCAGCGCACCGAGCCGGGCGGCGACGGTCCGGTCGCCGAAGCGCGCCGCGTGGTGCAGCGCCTCGGCCTCGAAGCCGAGCTGGCCGCCACGGTGCGCGAGATCGGCAGCCGCGCGGGCACATGCGATGGCCGAATGGACATTGTGGCCCGCGGCGGCGAGCCAGGCGCCCGCCAGCAGCCGGTGCGGTTCGTGCAGCGCGGTGTGCGGGCCGTCGTGCTCGCCCGCGGCCGCGAGCACCCGCTCGGCGGCGGCGACGTCGCCGAGGGTGGCGTAGGCGCGGGCAAGCAGCAGCTGCGCGGGGAGCTGCCAGGAGAGCGCGGTCTCGGCCACCAGCGCGGCCAGCGCCTGCTCCAGCGCGGTGACGGCCTCGCGGAACCGGCCGCGCGCCGCCGCCACCGTCGCGGTGCAGATCTTCTCGATCGCCCAGCCGGCGAACTGGCCGGAGGTGGAGAACTGCCCGGAGCGGGTGGCCCGCGCCTCGGCCTCGTCCAGCGCGCCCACGCTCACCAGGGCCAGCGCCTCGCCGTAGCGGATCATGGCCCGGATGACGCCGTCGGTCGGCTTGTGCTCCGCGCGGCAGCGCTCCGCGATCGGGGCGAAATCGAGCCCGCGCCCGGCCACCGGCATGGCCAGCCCGGCGGCGAAGGCCGCGAAATCCACGGCCTGGGACGGCGAGCCGGGCTGCGCGAGAACGTGTTCGGCGAGTGCGATCCCGTCCGGGATGCGGTTCTCGTGCACCGCGACGGCGGCGCGCAGCGCGTCAACGGCGAGCCGCAGCACCGGATGCCGAACCCGGTCGGTGAGCAGGGCGAGCGTCCGGTGCGCGCCCGCCGCGTCGCCGGCGGCCCAGAACCGCAGGCTCGCCACCGGGAACCCCCACTGCACCAGCTCCAGCTCGTCGAGGTGCGCCGGATCGAACCCGGCAAGCACGGCGTAGCCGTCGCGCGCCCGCCCCTGCCAGAGCAGCGCCCGGGACAGCAGCTCGGCGGCGGCGAGCCCGCCGTCGCGCTCGTGCGCCGCGCGCGCCAGCTTCTCCCCGAGCGGCAGATCCGACAGCGCCACGGCGTCTTTCGCGGCGGTGATCAGCAGCCCGGTGTCGATCGGCTGGTCGCTGTCGACGCAGAGCTGCGCCATCCGCAGCCGGGCGGGGGCGGTGTCGAGCGGCTGCCCGCGCAGCGCGGCCACGATCCGGCCCCGCCGCCGCCGCGCCGAGACCCGGCCGATCCGTTCCCGCACCACCTCCCCGAGCAGCGGGTGGGTGAAGCGCGCGGCTTCGGCGCCGTGGTCGGTGGTGATGCGGAGCAGCCCGGCCAGCTCGGCGGCGTCCACCGCGTCGGCGCTCTCCAGGTCGGCGAGGAGCTCCAGGTCGAAGGGTTCGTGCAGGGCCACCATGCGCAAAACGTCGAGCACCGCCTCGTCGGCGTGGCTCAGCCGCTCGTCCAGCAGCTCGGCCAGCCCCGACGGCACCGCGGCAGCCCCGCGCAGCTGCCAGATCCCGCCCACCCGGCTCAGCCCGCCCGCCGCCACCGCGCCCTCGACCAGGGTGCGCAGGTACAGCGGATTGCCGCCGGACGACTCCCACACCACGTCGGCGCTGAGCCCCTCCAGCGGCCCGGCGAGCACCGCCTCGACCAGGTCGAGGCACTGCTGCCGTTCCAGCGGCGCCAGCTCGCGCCGCTCCAGGTAGCCGTCCTTCCACAGCGAGGTCACCGCGCCGGGAACGCTCTCCCCGGTGCGAACGGTGGCGACGATGCGGGCGCTGCCCTCCACCGCGATCTGGTGCAGCAGCGTCGCCGAGAGCTGATCGAGCAGGTGCGCGTCGTCCACGCCGATCACCGGCTCCGCCCCGGCGACCAGGTTGTCGCGCGCCGAGGAGAGCAGCGCCAGCGGATCGCGCGAGGCGGGCGCGCTGATCCACGGCGCGAAGGCGCCGAGCGGGATCGCGCGGGAGGACTCCGTGCAGGCCGCCCAGCGCACCGGCGCCGCCAGCTGGGCGGTGACGGCGCGGGCCAGCGTGGTCTTGCCGACCCCGGCAGCGCCGACCAGCACGATCCCGCCCGCGGCGGGTGTGGTCAGCGCGGCGCGGACGGCGTCGCACTCGGCCGGGCGTTCGAGCAGTTGCCAGCTCCCACCCATGGAATGGGAGTTTAGTTCGTTTTCTGTCCAGCCGTCGCGGGTTGCGGCCGGGATTATCAGACCCGTCGCGGCAGGGTCGGGAGCACGTAGCCGGAGCGGGCGGGCCGCTCCGGGAGGCCCGATTCGCGCACCGCGAGCAGGTCGGGCAGCGTGAACGGATCGGCGGCGGCGACGTCGACCAGATAGCCCATGTCGGCGAGCGAGCCGACGGTGATCCGGCTGATCGGGTTGGCGATCCCGGCCGCGGAGATGAACCCGGTCATCAGCTCGGTGCCGAAGACGGCGTCGCGCCAGTGCGCGCCCGCGGTGCCGGGCCCGCCCTTGTCCTCCACCGGCACCGGCTCGGCGGCCGACCCGGTGAGCGCCCCGTATTCGTCCATGGCGGAGGGCCCCACGAAGACCGGGCCGTCGGTGCCCGCGTCCCGCAGCAGGCCGTGGTCGCTCCAGAGCGAGCCGATGCCGAGCACGTGCCCCATCTCGTGGGTGATGGTGTCGCCCAGCCGCCCGTCGGCCTCCAGCCCGGCCAGATCCGCGGAGTCGAAGGTCATCTCGCCCGCGATGGGCAGCAGGGAATCGCGCCGGATCCAGGTCGGGCCCGCCTGCCCGAGGATGGTGCCGGGGCCGTCGATCTGCCGTCCCTCGGCGAAGATCAGCACGTCGTCCACGGCGATGGTGCCGCCTGCGCCGTCCGGGATCCGCGCCTCCGGGAGATCGCCGACGATGAGCGTCGCCCACCGGTCGGCCGCCGCCGCGAAGGCGGCCTCCTGGCTGTCGGTGAGGCCGCCGACGAAGCGCACCTCGATGGTGAACGGCGAGTCGGTGAGCGCGAGTTCCTGAGCCCGTACCCGGTCGGCGCGGGCGAAGTGGGAGTGGGTTGCTGTGCGAGTCATGGGGGTGACCTTTCCGGAGGCGGTTCCCGAGCGTGGTTTCGTTCATGGTCGCCCGGGATGCTGGAGGGTTACCAGGGTGTGGGGGTACTCCATGCACCCGCTGCACGGTCCGGCACAGCTGGTGCGGCACGGCCAGCACGACCACATGGTCATCGGGCGCAACGAGCTCGGGGTGCAGCACATGATCCGCACCTTCGCCGCCGGACTCGGCGTCGCCCTGGACCGACCGCGGAATCGCGCCGGCCGCGCGGGTGGCTCAGCCGAGCCGGTCGGCGAGCCGCCCGCGGAAGTGCGGGCAGGTCATGATGTCGTCGTGCGGGCATTCGAGGCCGCCGTCGAGCATGGCGAGCGCGGCTTCGGCGCGCGCGATCCGGGCCAGCAGCGCGTCGCGGTGGCGGGACATGAGTTCGTGCCTGGCGGCGGCGGGACGGGCGGTGAGCATGTCGCGGATGCCGGCGAGACCGAAGCCCGCCTCCTTGGCGATCATGATGGCCGCGACCCGGTGCAGATCGGCATCGGTGTAGCGGCGGCGGACGCCCGCGCGGGCGGGGGTGAGCAGGCCCTGGGTCTCCCAGTGCCGCAGGACGTGCGTCGGCAGGCCGAAACGGGCCGCCACCTCACCAATTGACTTCATGTCGACATTAACTCGAAGAATGGCGGCCATGTCCACACTGCTTTCCCTGCTCGACGCCTTCGACGAGCTGCCACAGGCCCGTGCGCTGCGCGAACTCACCTACCGAGGGCTCGGCGATGCCGTTGTCGACGTCGGCTGCGGCGGCGGGCGCGCCGTCGGCGAGCTCGTCGCCCGCGGGGTCGCGGCCATCGGCGTCGACCTGCATCCCGGCATGGTCGAGGCGGCGGCCGAGCGCTGGCCGGGCGGGGAGTTCCGGGTCGGCGACGCCACCGCGCTGCCGCTCGCCGACGGGTCGGTCACCGGATACCGCGCGGACAAGGTGCTGCACGCCGTCGCCGAGCCGGGGCGAGCGGTCGCGGAGGCGCGACGGGTGCTGGCGCCGAACGGCCGTGCGGTGCTGCTCGGACAGGACTGGGACACCTGGGTGATCGAGTCCGGCGACCCCGCCCGCACCAGGGCGCTGATCCGTGCCCGCGCGGAGCGGGTCGCCCACCCGCTGGTGGCCCGCCGCTACCGCAATCTCCTGCTGGACAACGGGTTCGCCGACGTCACCGCCGAGGTACACACGATCGTGTGGACGGACGGCACCTGCCTGCCGGTGCTCGCCGATCTCGCGGGCGAGGGCGCCTGGCTGGACGAGCAGATCGCGCGGGCGCGGGCGGACCGGCTGTTCCTGGCGCTGCCGATCATCGTCGCCACCGGGACCCGCACCTGAACCCGCCCTTTCCGGGGCGCCGCGCCGAGCCGGATGCGAGGTCGGTTTGCCGCCGGCGCCCGGGACCGCGTGCCCGCACGCTGAACGCCAGGGCCGCGGCTCGCTCAGGCCGGACCGGCGTCGGCGCGCTGGGTGCGTGCCGCGGCGGCGAGGGTGGCGGCGAACAGGTCGGCGATGGTGGCGACCGCCGGTCCGAAGGCGAGGCCGTTGTTGGCGAAGCCGTGGGTGTAGCCGTCGAAGCGGTGTGCGGTGACCGGGACGCCGTGCTCGCGCAGGCGCCGGGCGTAGAGCTCGCCTTCGTCGCGGAGCGGATCGAATCCGGCGGTCACGATCAGCGCGGGCGCCACTCCGGCCAGGCTCGGGGCCGCCAGCGGCGAGACGCCGGGAGCGGCACGGTCGAGCGCGGGCGGCAGGAAGCAGCGGGCGAAGAACTCCAGGTCGACGCGGGTGAGGTCGAAGCCGCGGGCGAGGGTCCGGCGGGAGGCGCAGGCGCCGGTGAGGTCGGTGACCGGGTACAGCAGCAGCTGTGCCGCGGGACCCGGGGTGCCGCGGTCCGCCGCCTGCTGGGCGACCAGCGCGGCGAGGTAACCGCCCGCACTGTCGCCGCCGACGGCGACCCGATCCGGGGTGGCGCCGAATTCGGCTGCGCGGGCGACGATGTCGGCGTACGCGGCCAGGGCGTCCTCGACCGCGGCCGGGTACGGGTGTTCGGGGGCGAGCCGGTAGGCCACCGAGACGACCGTGGTGGCGCCGCGGTCGGCGAGGGTGCGGCAGAGTGCGTCGTGGGTGTCGAGGTCACCGGCGACCCAGCCGCCGCCGTGGAACCACACGAGCACGGCGCCACCGGTCGCGGGCGCGTAGACGCGGGCGGGCAGCGGGGTCGCGGCGCCCGCGACGGTGATGTCGGTGACCGGAACGGCGCGGGCCCGGCCCGCCCCGACGGCGGCCATCCGGCGCGCCGCGGCGCGCATCCGCGGGGGCGAGGTCACCGGATCCAGCCGCGGGCGCGGCCACGCGCTGTTGATCCGCAGCAGCATCTGGGTGTCGAGGTCCAGTTCCAGGCCGTCGCGGTGGACGGCGGGGCCCGCGATCCGGCGTTTGATCCGGGGCGGCAGCGCGAGCAGCCTGCGCATCGTCGCGCTCGCGCCGCGCGCGCCGACGCCCGCCCGGCCGGACCCAGGGTTCCGCTTCGTCGATCTCACCTGTGTACCGCCCGCTCCGTTGTCCGAGATACCTTCGGCGCTCTCGGTTTTCGCCGCGCGTTCGCTATACCCGGGCGGCGCGGTTGTACGCGCGGCTCAGCGGGTGGCGAGGACGTCGATCACCACGTCGTCGTCGCGGTAGTGCGCGACCCGGTGGTGCGGCAGGGTGGCCAGGACGATGTCGTTGGCGCGGTCGCCGTCGAGGTGGTGGTCGGGTTCGCGGTGGCGCCAGTGCGCGGCCAGCACGGTGGTGCCGGGGTCGAGGCGGGTGCCGAGGTCGGCGATGGTGGCGGTGAGGTCGGGGGCGGACTGGTAGTAGGCGACTTCGCTGAGCACGACCAGGTCGAAGGGGTCCGTCCAGGGCCACGGGCTGCCGAAGGCCCATTCGCGCAGGGTGACGTGGGGCAGCTCGGCGCAGCGGGCGCGGGCCAGCGCCAGTGCGCTCGGCGCGATGTCGGTGGCGGTGACGTGGTCGCAGCGCCCGGCCAGCACCCGGGTGAGGTGGCCGTTGGCGCAGCCGGGTTCGAGCGCGCGGCGGTAGCGCGGGGCGGGCAGCATCGCGGCCAGCAGGGTGCGTTTGCGGATCTCGTACCAGGCGGTGTCGAAGCGCCACGGGTCGGGATCGGCACGGAACATGGCGTCGAAGAACTCCGGGTCGCTGCGCGGGTTCACGCGAAGACCACCTCCTCCAGGTCGAGCAGCCGGGCCAGGATGTGCGCGGGCAGCACCGCGCGGTCGGCGGGGTGCGGGGAGAGGGGCGCGATCTGGGAGGTGAAGGCGGCCGCGGCGCGGCGCTTGCGCTCGGCGTGCGCGGGGGCCGCGGGCAGGCGCCGGGCGCGGGTCCAGTCGATGTCCGGGTCGTCGGGGTGCGCCCAGTGCCACAGCCAGATCGGGTATTCCAGCACCGGCAGGCCGCGGGCGCGGGCGGCGGCCGTTCCCGCGCGGGCGGTGGCCTCGTGGTCGGGGTGGCCGTCGGCGTGGAAGGGCACGGCGACGGTCGCGCCGGCGGGCAGGTGCGGGGCGAGCAGCTCGCCCAGCCGTTCCTCGGCGGCGGCGACGGCACCGTCGGGCAGTCCGAGGTGCACGATCTCGGTGACGCCGAGTACCGCGGCGGCGGCTGCGGATTCGCGGCGGCGGAGTTCGGCGAGCGCGGCGGGGGTGTGGGTCGGCGAGCCGGGGTGGGAGGCGTCGCCGTCGGTGACGGCGATGATCGTGACCGGTACCCCGCGGTCGGTGAGCGCGGCGGTGAGCGCGCCGAGGCCGAGCACCTCGTCGTCGGGGTGCGGAGCGATCAGGACCAGGGCGGCCATCCGGGGTTCGGCCACGGGCAACGCCGCGACCAGGGGTTGCCAGGTCGCGGTCGGCGTTCCCGGTTCGGCGGGATCGAAGTGTCGGGCGGGGATGGCGGCACCTCCGGGGATTCAGGACCGGGCGACGAGGGCGCCGAGGTCGGCCAGGTCCTGCTCGGCGTGGCTCTGGCGCAGGTAGACGGTCAGATCGGCGACGCGCCCGGCATGGACGCGGTCGAGGGCGAGCGGGCCGGCGCCGAGTGCGCGCCCCACCCGGTCGATGGTGCCGGTGGCGGCGGCCTCGACGATCGCGCGCACCCGCCTGGCCCGGATCCGGGCGGCGCCGAGCTCGCCGGGCCCGGCATCGATCTCGGCCGCGGCGCAGGTCAGCGCGGAGTGCGCCGCGTAGAGGGCGGCATCCACCGCACCGCGGTGCGCGGCGGTGATCGGGTCGTCGCGCCGGGACCGCAGCAGGGGCTCGGCCACGGCTTGCGCGGCGCCGAGCCAGCACGCGCTCACCCCGATCGCGCCGTGCCAGAACCCGGGCCGGTCCACATAGGCGCCCTCGGCGCCGACGAGCCGCGCGGGCACGGCGTCGAAGTCCACCGACAGCGTCGCCGAGCGGGCCATGCCCACCCCGTGCCAGCTGCCGGGGACCACCGCGACGCCGGGCTCGGAAAGGTCGACGGCGAACATGGCCGCACCCCGTCCGGTCTCGGCGGTGACCAGCGCGTGGGTGCAGATCCCCGCTCCCGAGCACCAGGGTTTGCGGCCGGAGAGCAGCGTCCGGCCGCGGGTGGTCTCCGCGCGCAGAACGGGCTCGGGCGGCTCGGCCGCCCACACGCCCCAGAGCTCGCCGTGGCGCGGGGGAGGGGCGCCGAGTTCGCGGGTGATCGCGCAGGCGTCGGCGTGCGCCTCGGCCAGCCTCCCGATCACGATGTCCGTGCGGCAGGCGCTGGTCAGGGCCTGCCAGCGGGCGAGGGTGTCGCCGTGGCCGGGCAGTGGCCAGGCCGAGGCTTCGGCGGCGGGGATCTCGTCGCGGCGCGGTGTCGTCATGCGCAGTCCGGGGTGGCGTCGGCCAGGTCGCGCAGGTAGCCGCCGAACCCGCCGTCGACGCGGTTGTCGCTTCGGTCGCCGGTCAGCACCGGCGGGTGCTCGGCCCAGATCGTGCGGGCGCCCGCGCGCCGCAGCCGGGCCACCAGGTCCACGTCCTCGTCGGCGGGGAGCAGCGCGAATCCGCCGGCCGCGTGGTAGCAGGCGGCACGGAAGCCGAGGTTGGCGCCGTGCACGTGCCCGTGCGCGCCGGGAACGGCCCGGTAGCGGCGTTCGTACTCCGCGCGCACGGCGGGGTGGTGCTCGCGCCAGCGGACCGTGACCGTTCCGGCGACCAGGTCCGCGGTGCGGGCGTGCTCGAGCTGGGTGGTCAGCCAGTCGGCGGGGACCACCGAGTCGGCGTCGGTGGTCGCGTACCACACGCGGTGCGGATCCAGGTGGTCGAAGTGCGCCGCCGCGGCGTCGAATCCGGCGGCGCGGGCGGCGCCGACACTGCGCGCGCCGATCGGGACGGTGTGTGCCCAGCCGGGTACCCGGCGTGCGGAATCGTCGGTGCAGGTGTCCAGCACGACGATCGTGCGCACCGGTATCGGCACCGCGGCGGCCGCGCGCCGCACCGCGCGCAGGCAGTGCGGCAGCAACCGCTGCTCGTTGTGCACCGGAATCACCACCGCCACCGCCTCCGGCGCCGCCCGGACAGCGTCTGTGACCTCACCGCTCACCATTCACCTCGCCCTGTTCTCCACTGCCTCCCGGTTTCGAGGCCGTACCCGGCCGGGCCGACGCGCAAACGATGCGCGAACGTGCAGCGCGCCACGGTGTCGGATGCCGGGGCCGACGGTCGTCCGGGGCGCGGTGAGTCAAGTTTCGGTGCGGGGGGAGTCCGCCGCCGCACGGATGTGGGCGACGAACAGGTCCACCGACGAGGACGGGTTGTCGTCCGGGAACGCGGTGCCGTCCCGATGGCCTTCGCCAGGGATGCCAGGTAGCGGGGCCCGTCGACGTTCTTGCCGTCCGAGCCGTCGAGCTCGCGCCGGAGCCGGACTGCGTCCTCGGTGCTCAGGTGTGCGTGCTGACGTCGATGATGGAGCACGAGCCACAGCTCGAAGCAGGGGTTGCTGATCGCGAGCTCGATCCCGTTGTCGCGCGCCATCTGCCGGGCACGGTCGAGGTGGGGGTGGCGGGTCGGATACTCGACGTCGAAGATGCACCAGTGGTGGTCGATGTCGAGATCGCGGCGCCGCTTGTCGTCGCGCGCGCTCTCGACCAGGTGCATCGGGGTCGCCCCTGCTTCTTCGACCACGATCTGCACCGCCACCGAGTCGGCGAGCTCCGGAAGCCGTCGCAGGGCGTCGATATAGTCGGGCTCGGTCTGCCTCCCTTCCGTGTACACCCGGAAGGTCGCGCGGACAGGCACGGTCCCGGAGCTGCGTTCGAGCGCCTTGCCTCTCCTGCCTCGTTCCCTGGCACTCACCCGATCAGTCCCAGATCGCGCAGCACATCGGCACGGGACACGTCGGGCAGCGCTCCGAACCGGCCGCTGAGATAGCCACTCTCGAGGTTGGCCGAGCGACGGACCCGTTCGCCCGCGAAGTCCGAGATCGCGGCGAAGCGGGTCGACCCGCTGTCGTCCTTGGCGGTGAGCCAGATCTCGTCGCGGTTCAGATGGTTGAGGAGGTTGGTGTCGTGGGAGGTGAAGATCAGCTGGGCGCCGTGCGGGTTGGAACCGCGTCGCTCGAACAGATCGATCAGCCGGGCCGTGAGGGTGGGGTGCAGGCCGGCGTCCAGCTCGTCGAAGACGAGGGTGTCGCCGCGGCGCAACGCCTCGAGCACCGGGCCGATCAGTTCGAACCATGCCCGCGTCCCGGCCGATTCGTCGCGGTACTCGAAGGGGACTCGTTCGTCGTTCACCGTGTGGATCAGCTGCGGGGATCGCCGCCTATAGGAGTCTCCGCGGCCGGAATCAATCCGGGTCTCCTCGATCTCGACATCCGCCACCCCGAGATCGGCGAGCCGCAGCAGCGACATCGCCCGTTGCCGGACCGCCCGTTCTTCGGGCCCATCGGGGTGATCGTCGTCGAAAACATCGAGTTCGAGTTCGTCGGGGCGGCGCCCGTCGAACAGCCGCAGGGTCGATGACAGCGTGGCAGCCGGGTTCCGCCGGTGACGCAGCAGCGGTTGCCCCAGGATGGCGATGTGCAGGAGCGTGCGGGCGAACGCCGAGGTGAGGGGCTCGTCGAAGCGGCGCATGATCGAGAGGGCGAGGGAGCGGTCGGTCAGCAGGGCGCGGGTGCCCGACAGCTCGCCGAGCCCGCGCTGCAGCGTCAGCTCGTTGCCGTCGCGTTCGAAGACGCGGCGCCGCTTCTTCTCCGGGTAGTGGAAGAGCGCCTCGTAGGTGACGCGATGCCGGCCGAGGTCGAGCAGGTATTCGAAGCGGATGCCCTCGATCTCCAGCTCGAGGGCGAACGAGGAGTCACGGCCGCGCGCGTCACCGAAGGCGAACGGTTCGACCGGGATCTCGTCGTCCCAGTTCCGCAGCGAGTTCCGCACCGCTTCGCGCAGCCAGGCGAGCGCCGCCAGCATGTTGGACTTGCCGGAGGCATTCGGCCCGAAGATGCCGGCCACCGGTACGAGGGAGGCGCCGAAACCGGGAAACGACCGTACTTCCGGCCGGTCGTCGACGGCGACCATGGACAGCTCGGCCGGTCCGAGCACCGAGCGGAAATTCTCTACCTCGAATCTGATCAGCACGGTACCTCGCTGCAAATATCGGCCGCTTTCTGTCGAAACTCTACCAAAATGGCCTTCTGTCCGCTTGGTGCTCAGCAGGCACAGGTCTCGCGCGTTCTGGTCTGCGCCGAGGCTTCGGGTGCCACGAAGCGTCGACCCGAGATCGGGGCCGCTGGGCACATCAGCCGTGGTGGGGCCGGGATGCATCAAGCTGGTGTTCCCGCGACAGAGGGAGAGGGCACGCATGCGGAACACTGCGCCATCCCACGCCGAGCCGGTGGGCACGCTGTCCATTCCCGGCCTGCGCTCGGAGTACATCCGGCTGGACGCGAACTGGGGCGAGCTCACCACCCGCGGCGTCGTCGTCCTGCTGGCCGCGCACCTCGTCGGCACCTACGCGGCGGGGGCCCGCCCGCCGTGCCGGCTCGGCCTCCGCGACCTGCGCCGGGTCGACGACTTCATCGGTGCGAACCTGAGCGAGCGAATCGGAATCGAAAACCTCGCCGCCGCAGTCCCTGTCAGCCCCTTCCACTTCGCCCGCACCTTTCGGGCGACCACGGGCATGACACCGCTGGAATACCTGACCGCGCGGCGGATCGAAACCGCCGTCGCGCTGCTGCGCAGGCCGGGCGGCACCGTGCTCGAGGTCGCCGCCGCGGTCGGCTACACCAACGTCGGCCACTTCCGGCGGCTGCTGGTGCGGCACACCGGGGCCACGGCCGCCCAGCTGCGCACCGGGTGAGGACAGCAAGATCCGACCTACCCGGGCCGCCGGTGAGTGGCCAGGATCGCGGGGGTGGAGATCATTTCGACCCCGGTCATGTTCGCGGGCGGCGACGGCACGCTGGCCGGCCGGCTGTACCGCGCCACCGCCGACCCCTTCGCCCGGCACCCGGGCATCGTCGTCACCGGCTCCTGGCTCACCGTCAAGGAGCAGATGGCGCACACCTACGCCACCGCGCTCGCCGCCCGCGGCTTCGCCGTGCTCACCCTCGACCATGCCGGATTCGGCGAATCACCCGGCCATCCGGCCGCGGCCGAGCTCCCCGGCCGCAAGATCGCCGATATCACCGCGGCCGTCCGCTACGCGGCCACGCTGTCGGTGGTGGCCGGTGACCGGGTCGGGTACCTGGGCGTTTGCGCGGGCGCCCAGTACGGCTTCGCCGCGGCGGCGGCCGGCGCCCCCGTCGCCGCGCTCGCCTCGGTGGCGGGCTGGTTCCACGACACCGCCACCGTCGCCCCCTTCTACGGTGGCCGCGACGGCGTCGACCTGCGGTTGCGGCGCGGAGCCGCCGCGCTCGAGCACTACCGCAGCACCGGGCAGGTCACCACCGTCCCCGCCTACGAACCCGGCAACGACCGCGCCGGAATGTTCATCGACCTCGACTACTACGCCGACCCCGCCCGCGGTGCCATCGACGCCTGGCCCAACCGGATGGCCGAGCTGAGCTGGCAGCCCTGGCTCGGCTACGAAGGCATCACCCCCGCCGCCGCGGTCACCGTGCCCAGCCTGTTCGTGCACTCCGCCGACTGCGTCTTCCCCGACATCGTGCGCGACCTCGCCACCCGGCTCGGCGCCCGCGCCGCCCTGATCGAATCCGCCGGCGGCCAGACCGACCACTACGACCGCCCCGCCCAGGTCACCCTGGCCGCCGACGCGGCCGCCGACCACTTCCGCACCGCATTGGAGCCCCGTTGACCACACCCGGCACCACCCTGACCCGCCTGCTGTGGGCGATCGACCTGCTCGACTGGGACGGGGTCCAGGCGACTCTCGCCGACTCCGTCGAGCTCGACTACACCTCGCTCTTCGGCGGCGCCGTGGAAACGGTGGCCCGTGCGGAGGTCGTGCGCCGCTGGCAGGGCCTGCTGCCCGGGTTCGACGCCACCCAGCACCTCACCGGGCCCGTGCTCGCCGAGGTCGACGGCGATATCGCGCAGCTGCGCACCCCGGTGCGGGCCTATCACGTGCTGCGGACCGGTGCGGTGTCCGGCGTCTGGATGATCGCGGGGCGTTACCTCGTCGACGCCAGGAAGGTCGGGGGAGCGTGGCGCATCGGCCGGATCGTCCTCGAAGCGCTCTACGAGGAGGGCGGGCGGGAGCTTGTCGCCGAAGCCACGCGGCGGGCCGGTGCTTCGCCCCGGACCTGAGCAGTCCGTGCGTCCGGATGGAATTTTCAGGCGTCGTGCCCCGGCTCGAGGTGATCGACCATGAGAAAGCGCAGGGTCTCGACGTCCGCGGGCGGCGCCACCCCGGTGTCGGGCGCGAGCAGCATTACGGTGTGGTCACCGAAGTCGTGACGTTCCAGGATCTTCCCGCCGAACCAGCCCGCGGCCGCGCTGAGCACCGGCAGCCCGGTCGAGTCCGGGTGCCAGGCGCAGCGGGCGAATTTGTCGATCTCGTCGCCGGTCTCGCTGCCGAAGAGCGCCGCCAGCTCGACCTGGTCCTGCCCGAGCAGATGCACATTGAGCCGCTCGGCGCGCTGCGCGACCCGGTGCGTGTGGTTGCGCTGGGAGAGCCCGACCAGGAAGCGCAGTGGATTGATGCTGACCTGTGCGGTGAAGCCGACCAGGCAGCCGCTGGTCTCCTCGCCGGCGCGGGTGGTGACCACGAAGACCGGGAAGTCCGCGGCCGCGATCACCGCCTCGCAGGTCGAGCCCGCCTCGCTGATGCTGTCCGTCATGTGCGTCCCTTCGTGGCGCGGCTCAGGAGCGGTCGCGAATCCACTGCACCATGAGCGTGCCGTCGTCGTCCGCGAGCATATGCCCCCGGCGCAGGGGGCGGCGGGTGGCGGTGGGGGAGTGCGCGATCCGGCTCGCCCGCCCACCGAGGGCGAGTGGTGAGGTGGTGACGCACAGCTCGTCCACGGCGTCGTCGCCGAGCAGCTGCCCGAGCAGGGTCGGGCCGCCCTCGCAGAGCACCCGAAGCAGCCCGAGCCCGGTGAGCGCGGCGAGCAGTTCGGCGCTGGTCACCTCCGGCCCGGCGGAGCGGACGACCCGCACCCCCGCCCGCTCCAGCGCCGCGACCCGCCCCGGGTCGGCCGTCGCGGCGGTGACGAGCACCGGCGCGACCCGCGCGGCGGTGACCAGCCGGGCGTCCGGCTCGATCCCGGCCGAGCCGGAGACCACGACCACCGGCGGGATCGGGGCCAGCCCGTGCGCGGCGCGCCACCGCTGCACCTCGTCGTCACCGTCGGCCGGGCCGTAGTTCTCCGCGCGCACCGTCGCGGCGCCGACCAGCACCGCGTCCGCGACGGCGCGCAGCGCGAAGAACAGCGCCTTGTCGGCGGGGGTGGCCAGCGACGAGACGGTCTCGCCGTCGGTGATCGCGCCGTCGACGCTGCTCACGAAGTTCACCCGGACGTAGGGCCGGGTGAGCTCCGGTGGATAGCCGTAGAGTTCGCGCAGCGCGAGATCGTCGAGGTCAGGGGCCCGAGCCGGGGATTCGAGGCGTCGCACAACCATCGTCCGACCCTACGTCGTGTTTACCGGCCCGCGCTCGGGCTATCGCATCGGTGCAGGCTCGCGGACGTCAAGGTCCGCGAGCCCCACTTCGGAAGGGACATGCGATGAGCGCTACCGACAAGGCCAAGAATAAGGTCGAGGATCTCGCGGGCAAGGCCAAGGAGGCGGCGGGCAAGGTGACCGGCGATCGGCGCACCGAGAACGAAGGCAAGGCCGATCAGACCAAGTCCGACCTCAAGGGGGCGGGGGAGAAGGTCAAGGACGCCCTCCGCGACTGACCTCGGCCGGCCGGGCAGCGCGTTCAGCGCCGGCCCGGCGTGCCGTGCGCTGCCCCCGGCCACCGGTGCTTCCGGTCCGGCGGTGGCGCCGCGCTGGGCGGGCGTGGTGAACCGGGATCAGCGCAGAGCGGACTCGGCGCCGGTCTTCATGACGGTCAGGCTCTCCCGCATGACCGCGGGCATGGTCTGCGCGACCTGGACGGCGACCAGCGGGTGGAGCAGCGCGGTTCGGTGTAGGCGGGCGGTGCGGGCGGCGGGGCCTGTCCGGCGACGGAACTCAGCGCCACGGCGAGTGCGGCGAGCAATGTGCTGATGACGGAAGTGATCACGGTGGCGCCCTCTTCGGGTTGACGTCGTCAACCCGAAGGTAGAAGACCGGGTTGACGTTGTCAACCTCGATCGCTGAAGAACAGAGCGCTCGGGCTCACACACTGCCGGTGCGCCGGCGGCGCATTCGCCTGGTCACGAACCAGCCGAGCGCGAGCACCACCGCGGCGATCACCCCGTACTGGAGCACTTCCGTGTACGGCTCCACCCGATGCCAGTTCGCCCCGAGCGCGTACCCGGCCAGCACGAAGACCGTGTTCCAGATCAGGCTGCCCGCCGCGGTCAGCACGCTGAAGTACAGGAAGTTCATCCGCTCGACCCCGGCGGGGATGGAGATGAAGCTGCGGAACATCGGGATCATCCGGCCGAAGAACACCGCCTTGCCGCCGTGCCTGCCGAACCAGGCGGCCGAGCGGTCGACATCGCCGGGGTCGAGCAGCGGGATCCGGCCCGCGACGCGGCGCAGCCGCTGGTGCCCGAGCCCCGCGCCGAGGCCGTAGAGCAGCCAGGCGCCGAGCAGCGAGCCGATCGTGGTCCACGCGATCGCCTCGACGAGCGAGAAGTCGCCGAGCCGGGCGGCGAACCCGGCCAGCGGCAGGACCACCTCGCTGGGCAGCGGCGGGAAGAGGTTCTCCAGGAAGATGGCGAGCCCGGCGCCGGGGCCGCCGAGCCTTTCCATCAGGTCGACGGCCCAGCCTGCCAGGCCGTCGGGTGGGGCGGATTCGATGGCGGGGCTCCTTCCGTCGCGGGCGGCGGACGAACCGCCCGCTCCGGATATTCCCCATCGGAGCGCCGGGACACCTCCGCCCGATTCAGCGCAGCGCGGCGGTGAGCAGCTCCAGGGTCTGGATGCGGCCCGTGCTCTCGTCGAGCGGCTCGGCCTCGAACTGCCCGGCGGCGGCGGAGATCATGATCTCGTCCACGCCGTGCTCGGCGGCGAAGGCGCGCAGCCGCTTGGCCACGTCGCCCGGCTCGCCGATGAACCAGTTCCGCGCCTGGAGGTCGATGATCCGCCGCTCGGCCTCGTCGGAGGGGGCGGCGCGCACCTCGTCCACGGTCTCGGCGGCGCGCAGCGGCAGCCCCGAGCGCATGCGTGCCATCATGCGCAGGTGCGGCAGGGCGCGCTCGAATGCCTCGTCGTAGGTCGGGGCGACGACGGTGTTGGCGGTGAGGAAGCTCTTCGGCTCCGGATGCTCGGCGGAGGGCCGGTACTGGGTCCGGTAGAGCGACATGGCGTGCTCCAGGTGGTCGCCGGCGAAGTGGTTGGCGAAGACGTAGGGCAGGCCGAGCTGGGCGGCGAGCCGCGCGGAGTAGTCGCTGGAGCCGAGCAGCCAGACCTCGGGCGTGCTGGTCGCGACCGGGGTGGCCTTCACCGTGTACTCGCCGCCGGAGGCGAAGCGCAGGCTCGCGCCGTCGGGATGCGCGAGCGCGATGATGTCGGTGATGTTGTCGGGGAAGCGGTCGACGTCGCTGGTCGCGCCGGACTGCCGCAGCAGCTGGGTGATCACCGGGTCGCTGCCGGGCGCGCGGCCGATGCCGAGGTCGATGCGGCCGGGGGCCAGCGCCGCGAGCGTGGAGAACTGCTCGGCCACGATGAGCGGCGAGTGGTTCGGCAGCATGACCCCGCCCGAGCCGAGCCGGATCCGCTCGGTGCGGCTCGCGGCCGCGGCGATGAGCACCGGCGGCGAGCTGGAGGCGATGGCGGGCATGTTGTGGTGCTCGGCGAACCAGTAGCGGTGCACCCCGAGCTCGTCGGCGCGCCGGACGAGCTGCATGGAGGCCGCGACCGCCTGCGCGGTGGTCTGGCCGGTGCGCAGCGGGACGAGGTCGAGCAGGGAGAGGGTGAGGGTCATGGTTGGTACCAATCCTTCGCCACGGCGGGCGTCGTCGGTGGGTGGTCAGCGGCCGGTGGGGCGGCCGAGTTCGTCGAGGGTGCGCCGGAGGTGTTCGAGCTCGTCGGCGGTGTGCGGGCAGACCTCGTCGACCTTGGCGGTGACCGCGCGGACCTCGGCCTCCAGCGCGCGTCCGCGCTCGGTGAGGTCGACCAGCACCCGCCGCTCGTCGCCCGGGTCGCGGCGGCGGGTGACGAGCCCGGCCGTCTCCAGCCGCTTGACCAGCGGGGTGATGGTGCCGGTGTCCATCTCCAGGCAGCCGCCGAGCGCGCCGACCGTGCGCGGCGCGCCGTCGAGGAGCGCCAGGACCACCAGGTACTGCGGGAAGGTCAGCCCCAGCGGTTCGAGGATCGGTTTGTGGTGCCGGATCATGCGGTTCGCCGCCCCGTACAGCGCGAACGAGAGCTGCCTGCCCAGCTCGCCCTTCCATTCTCTAGCGCGTGATTCCATAGTGCACTAGATACTAGCGCGCTGGAGCACGGAAGGGATCACGCTCACTCGCCCAGGTGTTCGCCCTGGAGGATGCCCATGCGCAGCGCGTTCCGGTAGCGGCCCGCGGCGAAGTACTCGTCGCGCAGGATGCCCTCGTCCTGGAAACCGAGCTTGCGGTAGACGTGGATCGCCTTCTCGTTCACCACGTCCACGATCAGGTACACCTTGTGCAGGTTCAGCACGGCGAAGGCGTAGTCCAGCGCCTTGCCGGTGGCGATCGAGGCCAGCCCGCGGCCCTGGTACTCCGGCGCGACGATGATCTGGAACTCCGCGTTGCGGTGCACCGGCGCGATCTCCCGCAGCTCCACCAGCCCGGCCTGCGCGCCCTCCACATCCAGGACGAAGCGGCGCTCGCGCTCGTCGTGGATGTGCCGGTCGTAGATGTCGCGCAGCTCGACCAGCGCCTCGAAGGGCTCGTGGAACCAGTAGGACATGATCTGCGCGTCGTTGAAGAGCTGGTGGACGAAGGGCAGATCCTCGCGCTCGAGGGCGCGCAGCCGGGTGCTCACGCCCACCAGTCTATTGCTGGAAGGTTGCTATTTGGCGCGGAAGCGGAGCAGCTGCGCGGACGCGAAGCGCTTGGACTCGATCGGCCGGAGCCGGATGCGCTCGGCCAGCGCCGGGAACATGGGGGTGCCGCCGCCGAGTACCACCGGGGAGATGTAGACGTGGTACTCGTCGATCAGGCCGTGCGGGATGACGGCGGCGGCCAAGTCCGCGCCGCCGATCTCGGCGAGGCCGTCGCCCTCGGCCTTGAGCCTGCGCACCTCCTCGACCGCGTTACCCGTGACCAGCGTGCTGTTCCAGGCGACCTCGGTGAGCGTGCGGGAGAAGACGACCTTCGGCACCGCCGTCCAGAGCTGCCCGAACTCGCGCTCGACCGGCGGCGCGTCGCCGGGCACATGCGGCCAGTACTCGGCCATGAGCTCGAAGAGCCTGCGGCCGTTGAGCACCAGCTCGAGCTCGCGGAACCGGTCGTTGTGGTGCTGGTGCAGCTCGTCGTCGGGGTCGGACCAGTCGATGCTGCCGTCGCGGTCGTTGATATAGCCGTCCAGGGACACGCCGAAGCCGTAGATCAGTCGTCTCATGCCGGGTAGACCTCCTCTGCGCCGGAAACTCATCGGGTGCGGCGGTGCGGTAGCTTCGGGTGGGGGGCAGCGGGGCCCCTCAGGTGGGGCCACCGGCGCGGATTCCGGCGGTGTCGATGCCGAGGGCCCGCAGCCGGGCCAGGTAGGTCTCGACGGTGCGCAGCTTGACCTCCTCGTACCCACGCACCAGGTCGGCCGCTTCGGCTACCGCGACGGCGCGCGGGTGGTTGCCGGGGGTGAGATCGGCGATCAGGGCGCGGATCGTCTGCTCGTAGTGCGCCGCCAGGCGGCGCTCGAGCCGCCGCATCCGCGTGTGCCCGAAGGGGTCGAACGGTGTCCCGCGGAGGCCGCGGCCGCGGGCGAGCGCGCGCAGCACGGCGGGCGAGCGCAGCCCGATCTTCCGGTTCCGGCCGAGGGCGCGCAGGGCCGGGGGATGCAGCTTGTAGGTGAGGGCGCCCGCGCCGGGCAACTCGTCGCGCACCGCGCCGAGGAAGGCGGGGTCGGCGAGCATGCGGGCCACCTCGTACTCGTCCTTGTAGGCCAGCAGCTTGTGCAGCCCGTGCGCCACCGCGGCGGTGAGCTCGCTGCCCGCCCCGATCGCCTGCTCGGCGGCCCAGACCTCCTGCACCCGCCCGAGATAGCGGGCGGCGAGCGCCTCGCCCTGGTAGGCGACGAGCTGGGCCCCGCGCCGTTCGACCGCCGCGCGCACCGCCCCGGTCACCCGCAGCGGCGCGAGCAGCCGCGCGGGCAGCGGGGCATCGTCGCTGCGGTGCGCGCGCTCGCCCGCGCGGGTGGCCGCGGCGAAGGCGTCCGGGTCGGCGACGGCGACCCGGCCCCAGGCGAAGGCCCGCTGGTTGGCGCGCACCGCGACCCCGTTGAGCGCGATGGCCTCCTCGATCGCGGCGGCGTGGATGGGCAGCGCCCCCGCCTGGTAGGCCGCGCCGACGAGCAGCGAATTGGCGGTCGCGGAGTCGCCGAACAGCACCTCGGCGGCGGCCACCGCGTCGAACCGCAGCACCGCCCTGCCCACGGTCGCGAGCCGGTCGAGCAGCACGCTCTCCGCCGGGTAGGCCACCGAGGCGTCGTGCACCATGTCGCCGGTCGGGGTGCGGCTGGTGGAGGCGACGACCAGGGTGCGCTCGGCGCTGCCGTAGCACAGGTTGCGGTCGTCGGCGGCGGTGAGCAGGTCGAAGGCGAGGAAGCAGTCGGCGCCTGCCGGGGCGATGCGGTTGGCGGCGCCGGCCGCGCGCCTGCTCAGCCGCAGGTGCGAGGTGACCGGCCCGGCCTTCTGGCTGAGCCCGGTCTGGTCCAGCCCCTCCACGTGCAGCCCGGCGCGCAGCGCGGCGGTGCCGAGCACCTGGTTGGCGGTGACGATGCCGGTACCGCCGACCCCGGCCAGGAAGACATCGAAGGTGCCGTCGATCTCGGGCAGCTCCGGGGCGGGGACCTCCGGCGGGGCGGGGGCCGCGGTGCGGGCCCGCGGCGCGGGCACCTCGGGCAGCTCGACGGTGACGAAGGCGGGGCAGTCGCCGTCCAGGCAGCTGTAGTCGGTATTGCAGCCGGTCTGGTCGATGCGGGTCTTGCGGCCGAACTCGGTCTGCACCGGCCGCACCGACAGGCAGTTCGACTTCACCCCGCAGTCACCGCAGCCCTCGCAGACCGCCTCGTTGATCAGCACCCGGGTGCGGCGCACCGGCGCCTCCCCGCGCTTGCGCTTGCGCCGGGTATCGGCCGCGCACGGCTGGTCGTAGATGAGCACCGTCACGCCGGGCACCTCGCGCAGCAGGCGCTGAGCCTCGTCGAGGCGGTCGCGATCCCATACCAGGACGCCCGCCGCGAACGAGGCGCCGCGGTGCCGCCCCGGATCCTCCGCGCAGACAATGGTCTTCGCCACGCCCTCGGCGGCGAGCTTGTGCGTCAGCCGCGGCACCGAGAGGCCGCCCTCGGCGGGCTGGGCGCCGGTCATGGCCACGGCGGCGTTGTAGAGGATCTTGTAGGTGATGTTCACCCCGGCCGCGATACACGCCTGCACGGCGAGCTGCCCGGAGTGGAAATAGGTTCCGTCGCCGACATTCTGGAAGATGTGCCCGATATCGGTGTACGGCGCCTGGCCGATCCACTGCGCGCCCTCGCCGCCCATCTGGGTGAGCCCGGTGACCTGGGAATCGGTGCGCGCGGACATGGTCACGAGGGTGTGGCAGCCGATGCCGCCGCCTGCCAGCGAGCCGTCCGGGATCGCGGTGGAGCGGTTGTGCGGGCAGCCGGAGCAGAAGAAGGCGGTGCGCTTGGTGTCGAGCACGCTCAACGGGAGGGGCGCGGGGAGCGGGGTGCGCAGCGGGACCCGTTCGCGCAGAACACTTCGCAGGGGGCCGAGCAGCCGGGCCGCGGTGAGCTCGCCGTCGGCGGGGACCAGCGGGCGGCCGTCGGCGCCGCGCTTGCCCAGGATGCGCGGCGCCCCCGCGGTGCCGTAGAGCGCCTCGAGCACCTGGGACTCCGCGAACGCGGTCTTGTCCTCGACCACCAGCACCGTCTCCACCCTCGCGGCGAGCAGGCGGACCTTGCCCGCGTCCAGCGGATAGGGCATCCCCACCCGCAGGATCCTGACCCCCGCCCGCCGCGGGTCGTCCACCCCGAGTTCCTCCAGTGCCTGGCGCACCGCGTCGTAGGCGGTGCCGACCGCGACGATGCCGAGCCAGGCATCGTGCGCATCGACCTCGATGCGGTCGATGTCGTTGGCGGCGGCGAACTCTCGCACCATCGCCCACCGCGGGCCGTACAGCTCCGCCTCGGCCAGCACGCTGTCCGGCGGGGCGGCGAGCACCCGCTGCCGGTACGTCCACGGCCGCCCCTCCCACTCCAGCCGGGGCACGGTGATGCGGAAATCGGTGAAATCGCGGTCCAGCGTCCACAGCCCGTCGGCGACGTCCGCGACCAGTTTCAGTGCGGGCCAGCACCCCGACGCCCGCGACAGCGCCACCGCGTACAGCCCGAACGCCACGACCTCCTCGGCATTGCGCGGGAACAGCACCGGCATCGACAGCGCCGCCAGCGACCGCTCACTGGCCGCGGGCACCGACGACGACTTCGCGGCGGGATCATCCCCGACCAGCGCCAATGCCCCACCGGCCGGATGCGCGCCGTACATGGCGGCGTGCCGCAGCGCGTCACCCGCACGATCCAGCCCCGGCCCCTTGCCGTACCAGACCCCGATCACCCCGTCGTGGGTCCGCGTCCCCTTGGGCAGCTCCAGCTGACTGCCCCACACCGAGGTCGCCGCCAGCTCCTCGTTCACCCCGGGCACCAGCCGGACGTCGTGCTCGGCGGCCAGTTCCGGCAGCCCGGCGAGCAGCCGGTCCAGCCCGGCCAGCGGGCTGCCCTGGTACCCGGAGACGAAGGTCGCGACCCGCCGCCCCGCCCGCCGATCCCGCTCGTGCTGCTCCACCAGCAGCCGCGCGATCGCCTGCACCCCGGTGAGCAGCACCGGACCCGTCGAACTCCGGTACCGATCCGCCAGATCCACGGAATCGGCCACCGGCTGAACATCGTCGACGTGCGTCATATCCGCACCGCCTCGGCAGAACTCGACATCTGGCGCCCCCAGTATCGATATCGGTTGAATCCGGTCAACGAAGCATCGAGATCAACGAACCGACGGGCCCGAAACGCGGCCTGACACCCGCACCGGCTCGGTGGAGCACAATCGCCCGGCCGCGTGGCGGCGGGATCAGCGGCCGATGCTACCCCCTGCCGGGGATCCCGCGGGCCGGGGGCCGCTTGCCTGTTTGCGTATCTCTGCAATTGCGCATCTCATGGAGTACGGTGGGCGCACCGACGGAAGGAATCGCTGTGGCCCACATGGAAGTCGCGTTGAAGGATCTGATGATGCTGGACGGCGCGATCGCCGCGGCCGTCGTCGACCACGGCAGCGGCATGCCGCTCGGCACGGCGGGCGGCTCCAGGGACTTCGATATCGACCTGGCCGCGGCGGGCACCACCGAGATCGTGCGGGCCAAGATGCGGACCATCGGCGACCTCGGGCTGAACGAGGAGATCGACGACATCCTGATCACCCTGCGCACCCAGTTCCACCTGCTGCGGCCCACCGGCAACGGGCTCTTCGTCTACGTGGTGCTCGACCGCGGCCGCGGCAACCTGGCGCTCGCGCGGCACAGCCTCGCGGCCGTCACCAGGGAGCTCGAGGTCTGATCGGCGGCTCGGCGCGGCCGAGGGGTCCGGCGTCGGCGATTTGCTAGGGTTGGCGAGCAAATCTTCGGTGCGCCGGTGCGCTGGTTGGAGGGTCGACGTGGGCGGTGTGCGCCGGCCGCTGTACCGCATGAAGGCCGACTTCTTCAAGACGCTCGGGCACCCGGCGCGGATCCGGGTGCTGGAATTGCTCAGCGAGCGCGAGCACACGGTGGCGGAGATGCTGCCCGAGGTCGACGTCGAGCCGGCCAATCTCTCCCAGCAGCTCGCCATCCTGCGCCGCACCGGGCTGGTCACCGCCCGCCGCGAAGGGCTCTCGGTCACCTACGCGCTGACGTCGCCGCAGGTCGCCGAGTTGCTGCGGGTGGCGCGGGAGATCCTGACCACCGTGGTCACCGGCCAGGCGCAGCTCTTGGACGAGCCGGAGAACGCGGACGAATAGCCGGCGGGACCGGCGCCCGGCGCGGAGCCGGACGCCGATTCCGCCCTGGGCTCAGGCCGGAACGCCACGGCCCAGGTGCTCGGCGAGGAACGCCGTCGAACTCGCACGCTCGGACGCGGGCACCTCGTGGTAGCGGCCCGCGTGCGCGTGCAGCGTCTTCTCGGCCGAGCCGAAGGCGTCGAAGAGCGCGAGCCCCGAAGCGCGGTCGAAATCGTCGTCGTGCCACGGGATCCGATACTGTACCGGGACGCCGATCCGCCCGGCGACCTCGAGCAGCGGCTCGGTGACGAAGACCGCGCCGAGGCTGAGCGCCCCGATCCGGGGGTCGGCCGCCGCGAGCAGCAGCCCGGTGACCACGCCCAGCGTCATGCCGCCGTAGCCGATCGGGGCATCGGCGCCGATCTCGGGGAGTTCTCGCAGGGCGTCCAGCGCCGCGCGGCATTCGGGTGCCGCCCGCTCGGCCACCCACCAGCTGTAATCGGCGACGATCGGGGCGATGGGCTCGCCTGCCGCCCTCGCCCGGTAAATGGCTTCGCCGCAGTGCATGTCCCGCTCGGTGCGGGGCCGGTCGCCGTGGCCGGGGGCGTCGAGCGCGGCCACGGTGTACCCGGCGGTGGTGACGCTGTGCGCGGCATGGGCGACCAGCCCGGGCGCCCGCTTGTGCATGCCGCCCGCGTGGCCGAGCAGGAGCAGTGGCGCACCCGCGGTGGCGGCCGCGGGTGACCAGAGCACGCCGGTGATCCCGTCCAGCGTGAAGTGCCGTTCGACGACACCGTTCGACGATGTCTCGGAGGTGAAGTGCATGGTAGTGCCTCTCGGAAGTGCCGATTCCGGGCGCTCCCGGCGACACCTACGACAGCCGCCCGACCGTGGACACGAGTGGGAGCACCCACCTGTTTGCAACGAACATGGTGCTCACCTCCTCGCGTGCGAATCACGGTCGATGGCACGGTATCAATCCGCCCGCGGCGCCGTCGACTCCTTTTCCGCCCGCTCGGGCGGGACCGGCGCGGCCGGCGGGCCGACCCCGTCCACCTCGGCGGTCCGGGTGCCGTCAGTGGCGAAGGAGCCGGATGCCGGTGCGGTGCGCAGCAATTCGAGAATGTCGTGCGCGGTCCGGCCTGGCCCCGGAGCGCAATTCTCATGCGGCAGAACGTAGCCGGGGCCGGTGACAGCGTCGTGCTGTCCCGGAACTGGGACTTGCCCGCCCGGGGCGCCCTCGGCAACCTCGCAGGTGGAGCGGGAATCCGCGGTACCCGCCGAAACTCACCGAAATCAATGCCATTTCGAGGACCAAAGTCCCTAGCTTTCGGCTACACTCGCAGTGTCCGGGTTCGGCTTGAGCCGCCACGACCCGGGCGATTCGGATACCGGTGGTCCGGGTCGGGGTGCGCTTCGCAGCTCGGCCCGGCACCATCCGGATCGTCACTCCGGGCCGGCGTCGCCGATCAGGGCGCGCGCAACCCGTCGAGCAGCAGCCGCGTCGTGCTCGCCACCCAGTCGTCGCCGAGGCCGTCCGGCCCGCGGAAGAGCAGGGCGGCCAGCGCCGCGCCGATCACCACCTCCAGCAGCACCCCGCCGTCGTACCCCCGCCGCAGCTCGCCGCGTTCGACAGCGGCGGCGAGGTGGCCGTCCAGCCCGCGCCAGCCCTGCGCCGCGAAGCGGTCGAGCAGCCGCTGGTTCAGGGTGGCGTCGGCGGCGGCCTCGCCGATCAGCCCCGGCACCGCGAGCCGGGCCAGCGGCGAGGTGAGCAGCGCGACGGTCCGGGTGACGATCGCGCGCAGGTCGGCCTCCAGCGAGCCGGTGGCGGCGACGGCCGAGGTGTCGGCCTCCAGGAACACCGCCTCGTGCACCAGGTGCGCCTTGCTCGGCCAGCGCCGGTAGACGGCGGGACGCGAGGTGCCCGCCCGGTCGGCGATGGCGGCCATGGTCAGATCGGCGTAGCCGACCTCGGCGAGCAGCTCGGCCGCCGCGCTCAGGACCGCCGCATCGATCCTGGTGTCGCGGGGCCGGCCATTCTCGCCCGTCATTTCCGTGCCACGCGTAACGTTTCCCGGGTGGGCACACCCGGACCCGTCGTCGCCGACCTGCGCGACATCACGGACGACAGCTTCGGCGGCAAGGCGCGCGGGCTCGCCGAACTCATGCGGCTCGGCCTGCCGGTGCCGCCCGGCTTCGCCATCGCCGACGCCGCCGCGGTCCCTGCTGCTGCCGTCATGGAACGATTCTCGCGCATGCGGGTGGCCGGATCGACGCCGGTGGCGGTGCGCTCGTCGGCCGCGGGCGAGGACGGAGCCGAGCTCTCCTTCGCGGGCCAGTACGAGACGGTGCTCGGCGTCGGCACCGAGCGCGACCTGGTCGCCGCCGTGCACCGCTGCGTCGCCTCCGCCGATGGCCGCGCGGCGCACTACGGCGCGGGCGGCGCCATGCACGTGGTGGTCCAGCAGTTGGTCGACGCCGCCGCGGCCGGGGTGGTCTTCACCGCCGACCCGGTCTCCGGGCGCCGCGACCTGCTGGTGATCGACGCCGTGCACGGGCTGGGGGAGAGCCTGGTGGACGGCTCCGCGCACTCGGAGCACCATGTCCTCACCGCCACCGGCACGCCGGTGACCAGCGAGGTCGGCCCGCGCCCGGTGCTCACGCCCGGCCGGCTCACCGCCATTCGCCGGGGCGCCCAGCTGGCCGCCGAGCACTGGGGGCGGCCGCTCGATCTGGAGTGGGCCATCGACCGCGCCGGGACGCTGTGGTGGTTGCAGGCCCGCCCGATCACCACCCTGCCCGGCGAGCTGGACGAGATGGACACCCCGGTCTCCCCGGGCCACGTCTACACCCGCTGCAATATCGGCGAGATGATGCCGGGCGCGTTCTGCCCGCTCACCGCGGCGGTGAGCGGCCACGCCATCGACTACGCCATGCAGATGGTGCAGGTCGCGGGCGGGGTGCAGCGGGGGTACGAGGAGCGCTGGCCGCAGGTCGGCTACTTCTACGGGCACATGTTCCTGAATCTCACCGAGGGGACCGCGCTGAGCTCGGGCATTCTCGGCAACTCGCGCGAGCAGTTCTCGCTCTCGGTCTGCGGACGGGTGGTCGAGGAGCTCGCGGCGGCGCCGCCCCGGCCGTTCGGGCAGCGGTTGCGGAATACGGTGCGGCTGAGTGCTTTCACGCTCGGCGTGGGTCCGGCCATCCGGCGGCTGCCCGCCGAGATCGACGGGTTTCCGCCGATCTCCGGGCGTGATCCGCGGGTGATCCTGGCCCGGCTGGAAGCAGGCGTCGAGCTGTATCGCAGGGTGACGCTCACGCACGTGCGCTCGTCGTCGCGGGCGGCAGTGGCGGCGAACATCCTGGAGGAGCGGCTGATCCGCGCGGCGGTCCGGCGGGGTGCGAGCGAAGCGGACGGGCGCGCCGAGGCCATCCGGCTGCTGGCCGGGGCGACCGGCGTCGAGAGCGTCGTCATGGTCGAGCAGCTGACCGGCGTCATCACCCTGCTGGCCACCGATCCGGATGCCGCCGCGGCGTTCCTCGCCGCGGCGCCCGCCGACGCGGTCGGACGGCTGGCGGCGGCGGCGGGCCCGGCGGGTGCGGCGCTGCGCGGGTTCCTGGCGCGGCACGGCCACCGCGGCTACCGCGAGCTGTGCATGCGCGACCCGTCCTGGGCCGACGACCCGGACGGCCTCGGCTCGATGATGCAGATCATGCTGCGCGCCCCCGCGCCGGAGCGCGACGACACCGCCGCCCCCGGCCCGCGCCGCGGCGCGCTCGGCATCCTGGCCCGGCTCGCACAGGGCGGCGCGAGGGGCCGGGAGGAGACGAAATCCCGCATGGCCCAGGTCGCGCACCGGCTCAAGCGCGGCTACCGCCACCTCGGCGCGGTGCTGAGCGAGCGCGGCGACCTCCCCGACTCCGACCTGGTCTTCTTCTTCGACCGCGCCGAGCTCGCCCGGCTCGTGGCGGGCGACACCGCGCTGGTGGCGCGGGCGGAGCAGCGCCGCCGGGCACTGCCGTTCCAGGCCGCGCTGCACTTCCCGGACGTCTCGGTCGGGCGGCCGGAGCCCGCGCCGCCGCGCGCCGCCGTCGCCGTCCCGGCGGCCGGGGAACTCGCCGGGCGACCGGCGGGGCGCGGGGTGGTGGCGGGCGTCGTCCGGGTGGCGCAGTCCATCGTCGAGGCGCGCGAACTCCGGCCCGGCGAGGTGCTCGTAGCCCCGGTCACCGACGTGGGCTGGACGCCGTACTTCGCGGTGATCGCCGCGCTCGTCACCGATATCGGCAGCTCGGTCTCGCACGGCGCCGTCGTCGCCCGCGAGTACGGCCTGCCCTGCGTGGTGAACACCCTGGTGGCGACGACCGCGCTGCGCACCGGCGACCGCGTCCGGGTGGACGGCGACCGCGGCATCGTGACCCTGCTCAGCCGTCCCTGAACCGAATCCGAGGAGCCGAACGTGCAGCACGCGCCCGGGGTATTCCCGCTCGACGAGTACCCCATCCACCAGATCCCGGCGCCCATCGAATGGGTGGGCGGCGACCGCAACTTCTACGACCGCTCCTACTGGAACGCGCTCGACCACTCCGGCGAGCTCATGCTGATCACCGGCATCGGCTACTACCCGAACCTCGGCACCAAGGACGCCTTCCTGGTACTCCGCCGCGGCGCGGAGCAGATCGCCCTGCACTTCGGCGACGCCATCGACAGCGACCGGCTCAACCAGCACTGCGGCAACTATCGGCTCGAGGTGATCGAGCCGCTGGCCACCTCGCGGCTGGTGATCGCCGAGACCGACGGCATCGCCGTCGACATGACCTGGCGCGCCTCGTTCCCGGCCATCCCCGAGCAGCGCCACGTCATGCGCTCGGGCAGCCACCGCACCATCATCGACGCGCAGCGCTTCGCCCAGGTCGGCACCTGGGAGGGGACGATCAGCGTCGACGGCACCACCTACGAGGTCACCCCCGACCGCTGGACCGGCACCCGCGACCGCTCCTGGGGGCTGCGCCCGATCGGCGAGGCCGAGCCCGCCGGACGCCCGGCCGACCCGTCCTTCGGCGGCATGTGGTGGCTCTACGCCCCCATCGCCTTCGAGGACTTCGCCGTCGTGATCATCATCCAGGAGGACGCCGACGGCGAGCGCAGCCTCAACGACTGCCACCGCATCTGGCCCGACGGCCGCACCGAGCAGCTCGGCTGGCCGCTCGTCCGCACCCGCTACCACCCCGGCACCCGGCTGCCCGCCACCGGGACGCTCGCGCTGCGCACCCGCGACGGCGTCGAGGTGCGGGTGGAGCTGGAGTCGAAGCTGTTCCTCGCCATCGGCGTCGGCGGCGGGTACAGCCCCGACCCGGATTGGCTGCACGGCCAGTGGCACGGCGAGAACTTCACCGAGCGCCGCGACTACGACATGAGCGCCCCCGAGGTGGTCGGCAGGCTGCCCTTCGGGTTCACCGACAATGTCGGGCGCGCCGTGTGGCACGAGGAGGGGAAGGAGCCGCAGGCCGGGTGGGGGCTCTACGAGCACGGCGTGATCGGCGTGCACCGGCCGAGCGGCTTCACCGACTTCTTCGGGGCGGCGCCGGAGTAGCGCTCAGGTCGGCACGCTGCGTTCCCGGTCCAGCCGGCTCATCACCCACCCCGCGCTGGCGCCGTGCACCAGCACCGAGAGCACGATGGTGAACGCGGTGACCGCCCAGATGGTCTCGCCCGCCTGCCCGAAATCGGCCTGCGCGAGCGCGTAGGCGACGTAGTACACCGAGCCGATGCCGCGCACCCCGAAGAACGCCGTCACCCGGCGCTCCCCGGCATCCAGCTCCGGGCAGCGGCGCAGCGACAGCCAGGCCGCCGCCGGGCGCACCACGAAGACCAGCAGCACGCCGAGCAGCGCGCCCCGCCAGTCCAGCGCCGCCAGCAGCCCCGAGGTCAGCGCCGCGCCGAGCAGCAGCAGCACGACCAGGGTGAGGACGTGCTCGAGCTGCTCGACCAGGCTGTGCATCTCCTCGTGGTAGTCGTTGTCGCGCTCGATCCGGCGGATGGCGATGGCGCAGGCGAAGACCGCGATGAAGCCGTACCCGCCGATCAGCTCGGTGCACCCGTACACCGCGAGCACCGCCGCCAGCGCCACGATCGGCTCACCGCGGTCGGCGAGCCTGGCATTGCGGAGGGGGAAGCGGAAGAAGGCGCGGCCGAGCAGATCGCCTGCGAGGAATCCGGCCGCCGCGCCGAGCACCACCTTGCCGATGAGTTCCCATGCCACCCAGCCCGGCAGCCAGGTCAGCACCGGCCCCGCGGTCGCGAGCATGATCGCCAGGTAGACGAAGGGGAAGGCGAGGGCATCGTTCAGCCCGGCCTCCGAGGTGAGCGCGAACCGCACCTCGTCGTCCTCCTCGTCCGACCCCTCGCCCGGCGTCGGCCCCTCGACCTGCACGTCCGAGGCGAGCACCGGATCGGTCGGGGCCAGCACCGCGCCGAGCAGCACCGCCGCCGCGGGCGGCAGCGCCACCGCCCACCAGCCGAACACCGCCACCGCCGCGATGCACACCGGCATCGCGATGAGCAGCAGGCGCCGGGTGGAGCGCCAGGTGCGCCAGTCCAGCGGCCGGTCGATCGCCAGCCCGACACCCATGAGCGCCACGATCACGCACAGCTCGGAAAGGTGCTCGATCACCGCCGGATGCGCGAGCGGGGAGACCACGTCGATGCCGGTCCTGCCGATCGCGAGCCCGGCCAGGGCTCCGATGGCGACGACCAGCATCGGGGCGGTGATGGCGCGGTCCTTGAAGAGGCGGGGGAGGGTGGCCGCCAGCAGGAGCGCGAGTCCGGCGGCCAGGTAGGCGCCTTCGATATCGTTCTCGGTCATCGTCGTTCGCCGTGCGGCACCCATCTCTCGGAGCAGTAGGTCTGCTCTACCCGGGGGGTGCCGGGCGAAACGGCGTCACCCGCCCGCTACTCCCGATGCAACCGCTCCCGCACCGCCGCCATCCGCGCCGCCAGCTCGTCCGGCGCGATGACACCGCGCTCCAGCAGGGTGTGCGCGGTGACCACCGCCGACCGGGTGCGGACCGGGAAATCGCGGTAGAGCGTCTCGCCGAGCGCGTCCTCGGCGTGCCTGCGCTCCAGGTTGTCGAGTGCACCGCGCCAGGAGAGGCACTCGCAGGTGGCCTGCATACTCGATTCCCAGGGGTCGGGCCTGCGGTCCAGGTCGGGCAGGGTGCGCTCGCGCTCGGCGCCGGCCGGGAGGGTGGCGAGCAGGACGTCGTAGGGGGTGGTCATGCGCGGACCTCCCCGGGCACGGCGTCCGCGGCCTGGCTGGGCGGCTTCCGCGCGGTCCAGCCGACCTGCGGGAGCGCGACCCCGATCATGGTGTCGCGGGTGACGATGGCGGCCAGCTGCTCCTCGGTCCAGCCCTCGGTGCCCGCGGGGCGCATGGGCATGACCATGAACCGCGACTTCTGGTTGGAATCGTGCACCCGCACGTCCACCTCGGCCGGGAAGTGCAGCCCGAATTCGGCGAGCACCTCGCGCGGCCGGCGCACCAGCCGCCTCCGGTAGTTCGGCGTGCGGTACCAGTCCGGGGACATGCCGAGCACCGGGCGCGGGTAGCAGGAGCACAGCGTGCAGACGATGACGTTGTGCACCTCGGGGGTGTTCTCCAGGACGTAGAAGTAGGTGTAGTCGCTGGGGGTGCCGGAGCCGGTGGGGTCGCGCCAGTCGATCCCCACCTCCTTGCAGGTCTCGGTGCCGTCGGCGAGCAGCCGGGCCTTGAACGCGGGGTCGGTCCATGCCTTCGCCACCAGTGTGGAGCCGCCGTGCGGGCCGACCGTCTCGGCCCACTCGGCGAAGCGGCGGTGGTCCTCGCGGGAGAAGAGCCCCTTCTCGATGGCGAGCTCCCGGATCGCGGTCTCCAGCACCTCGAATTCGCTGATCTGGCCCGCGGTTTCGATGGGGGTGTGGTCGTGGTCGTGGCTCACTGCGGGTCGTCCTCCTGTGCGGGGGTCAGCCAGTGTTCGGAGATCTCGGTCTGCAGGGTGTCGGCGGGGAAGCCGGTGTAGCCGGGCCAGAGGTCGTGCTGGCGGAAGCGCACCACGTAGAACGGCTCGGTGCGGCCGTCGTCGCGGCCCCACGCCTCGTCCTCGGGGATCACCCACTCCGGGCGGTGCTCGACGACGGTTCCGGTGCGGCCGCGGGTGTAGAGCTGGGTGCGGGTGTGGAACAGGGTGGTGGCCTCGCGCACGGTCACCCGGTCGCCGACCTCGAACCGGCGGCCGGTCACCGCCCCGCCTGCCTGCCGCGGACCTCGTCGAGCTTGGCGCTCAGCTCGTCGGGGGTGATGTACCCCTTCGCCACCAGGGTCTTGGCGGCGACCATGGCCCAGCGGGCGTAGTAGGGGAGGCCGAAGTAGAGCGTGGCGCCGAGGTCGTTCTCGGCGCGGCGCCGCTCCTCGGAGTTCCACACCCCGCGCCAGCCGAGGCACTCGCAGGTGACGTAGGTGTTCATCTCCCATGCCTCCTCGGTCTTCTCCAGGTAGGGGACCGGGAGGTCGGGCTGGCCGCCGACGTCGTGCAGCACGTGGCGCAGCGCGGCGAAGAGCTCGCCGGAGATGTCGTACGGGGAGTCCAGCGGTGTGCGCGCCACCGGCGCCACCCCGGCCACCAGGGAGGCGAGCCGGTCGAACTGATGCGGTGTACTCATTGCGCCTCCGCAGTGGCGTGGGTCACGTTCGATGTCCGTAGAACATAACACGTGCTCGGAGCGGCTACGTTTACGCGGCCGCGCCGGTGGAAATGCGAGGGCGGACAGACGGCGGGACAGGGGACGGGCAGATGGTCGCGGGATTCTCCAGGGCACGGCTGATAGCGGGCGTGCTGGGGCTGGCGTTGCTCGCGGGATGCGCCGAATCGCCGCCCGAGCAACTCGGCCGCGAGGACCGCGCCGCCGCGGTCCCGCGCTTCGAACTGCACATGCCCGAGCAGGTGTGGCAGCGCACCGACGTCCGGCTCGGCGATCCCGGCGTCGAGGACCCGGTGACGCTGGTCCCGGAGGCCGACGGCATGGTCCGCATCGACCTGACCGGCGAGCAGATGGCCGACTACCTCGTCGCGCTCGACCACAACGCGCACGGCGGCATCTCCGCCGACGACCCCGAACTCGCCACCGCCGTCTACGACCTCGTGGCCCGGGCGATCGACACCCTCCCGCCGCCCGCGCCGGGGCAGCCCGCGCCGAGCATCGTCGTGCCCGCCACCGTGCTGTCCCCGGCCTGATCGCCGGCGAACCCACCGCCCGATCTGGTCTACTGACGCGACCTCGAAAGCCGGACCGGCCGGGGTCCCGTGCACGCGGAGGAGGCGCTGCTCGATGTGCTGTGGGTGTTCATCGCCGATGCGGAGCCAGGTGGCCTCGCTGCCCGTCTCGGCCGGTGAGCCGATATGAGCGGTCCGTCGCTGGCGAGCGAGTACGCCGATCCGACGCCGTTGCAGGTCCGGATAGCCGCGCATCGCGACTACTCGGAGCGGGCCGACGACCCCGCCGCGGCCGTTCTCGCGGCAGTGCGGTTGACCGGTGCCGAGGATCTCGCGGATATCGGGTGTGGTGATGCCCGGTTCCTCGCGCGGCTGAGCGCGGGCGGGCACGCGGGGCGGCTCGTCGGGGTGGACACCGCTCCCGCCATGATCGCCGCCGCGAACGCGGTTCCCGGTGTCGACGGCGTCCCCGGCGATATCCGCGCCCTGCCCTTCGGCGACGACGAATTCGATGTCTGCACCGCTCGGCACATGCTCTACCACGTGCCCGACCCGCCCGCCGCGCTCAGGGAGCTGCGCCGGGTCACCAGGCCGGGCGGGACGGTGGTGCTGACCGTCAACCACGCTCGAACCTGCGCCCGCACGAGAGAATTGGTCTGCCTGCACGCGCGCAGCCACGGCCTGCGACCGCCGGACGGCATGCTCAACGACGCCGTGCACAGCGCTACCCTGCCGCCGATGATGCGGGAGGTGTTCGGTGACGTCACGGTCGAGAACTACGACAACGCCCTGATTTTCGACCGGCCGCGGCCGCTGATCGCCTTCGCCGAGGCGCTGTTCTCGTTCTGCGGGGTCGCGGCAGGCGAGCCACGTCGCGCACAGGTTCTCGGGGACGTGTCGGACGAGGTCGAGCGCTGGTTCGCCGAGCGGCCGGGCGCGGTGTGGCGGGATCCGAAGGGGTACATCGTGGTTGCCGCGACCGTGGCGTGACGGCCGCCGGGTGGCGGGGGCGCCGAACCGGACCCGGCGAATATCGACGGTGGGCGCCCGTCGCCCTCGTCGGTTCCCTGGCGCCGCGCGACCGGCGTAGAATGCACACCGGGACGAACGCTTCGGCACGTGAGGGGGACGTGAGATCAGCGAGAACAAGGTGACGGCGTCACACCCACTGCCCAGCACTGCGAGCCCGCGCCCCGTAGGGCAGGCGTCCGAGGGGGCCGAGCACCCCTCGCTGCCGGTCCTGCCGTCGTGGCCGCGCGATACCATCGCGGTCCTGACGACCGCCGACGACGCCCTGCACGCGATCCCGGTCTCGTGGCCGGTCCGAGCGGGTGACCGGCGAATCCTGTTGAGCCTGCGGGAGAATCGTGGCTCGCTGGCACGGCTGCGGGCCCGCTCGGAGGTGGTGTTGACCATCCTCGGCGGGGATAATGTCGCGCTGACCGCGCACGGTAGCGCGCGGGTGCTGGCCGACCCGATGCCGGGCGCCCCCGACTACGTCGCGATCGCCATCGAGGTCGACGCGATCGATGACCATCGGCAGGGCGCGTTCCTGGTCGAGGCCGGTATCCAGCGCACGGTGGTCGACCAGGCGGAGCTGGACTACCTCGAATCGCGTTTCGCCACCCTGCGCGAGATCGCCCGCCACATCCCCTAGCCGGACCCGTGCGTGCGCGCCGGCGGAACCGGTGACCCTGACGTTTCCGGGCGTCGCCTGCTTTGATCGGGCGGCACGGTGGTCACCGGTGGCTCGCGAGCTGTCCGTCGATCCAGACAAGCCGGACCAGTGCCGCGTCCGGGGTGTCGAGTGCGGTGCGCAGGGGTGCGGCCAGCACGAGGAGATCCGCGGGCGCGCCGACGGCGACTGCTCGCGGGCGGAGGCAGGCATCGCGCAGGAATCCGTCGAGTACGGTGCGTACCGGGACGCGCTCGTGCGGGCCGAGGTCCCGGCTCGCGGCCGCGCGCATGATCGCCCACGGGTCGAGCGGGCCGTAGGGGGCGTCGCTGCTCGGCAGCACCGCGACATCGGCGGCGAGCAGGGTTGCGTAGGGGTAGAGGTGCGGGAGGTCCTCGGGATCGACCTCCGCGCGATATCTTTCGCGGTGGGCGACCACGAATCCGGGCTGGGTGACGACGGTCAGGCCGCGCAGTAGCTCCGGGTCGGGGACGACGGCGCCGTGCTCGATCCGGTCACCGGGGAGCATGCCCACCTCGTCCAGCACAGCCAGAGTGAGCAGTAGCGAGACCCTGGTCACGCAGTGCACCGCCACCGGGAGGCCGCGTCGGTGCAGCGCCGCGATCCGGTCGCGGAGCTCGTCGTAGCCGGGGAGGTCGTGGTCGTGCAGCAGCAGTTTGCGCGCGCCGAGTAGGGTGACGCGCTGGGGCAGTGCGGGGGGTTCGGTGAGGCCGGGGGTGGCGTCGGTGACGCCGGTGATGCCGAAGGCCGTGAGTTCGCGGCCGAGGGCGGTGAGATCGCCTCGGGGAGGCCAGGTCCCGCGCAGCAGGTAGTCCAGGCGCCAGAGCCGGCCGGTCGGCTCGCCGGCGGCATCGCGTTCGACGCCGGGGAGGTGGGGGAGGGGGGCGAGTTCGGCGAGCGCCGGGGTATTGAGCATCCAGAGGGCGCCGGAGCGGTGCTGGACGCGGACCGGCCGGTCGGGGACCAGCCGGTCCAGGGTGTGCCTGTCGACCGAGACGCCTGCTCCCACCGCGCGGATACGGGCGGAGCTCGCACCGGTCAGCGCAGCCAAACCGCCCGTGCAGTCGATGGATTCGCGGGCTGCCGCCGCGCCGTGCAGGTGGATGTGGTGATCGTGCAGGCCGGGCAGCAGGACGCCGCCGCCGCCGTCTACCTCGGTTTCCGCACCGGTGCGCAGTCCGGGGCCGATTTCGGTGATCACCCCGCCGCCGAGGCGCACGTCGAGGCCGGCGCGGCCGTCGGCGAGCGAGACATCGCGGATCAGCCAGCTCACAGCAGTGACTCCAGGGGGTGCGCGCCCGATTCCGGGGCCGGGCCGGGTGCGGCGCGCGGGGCGGGGGCGGCGACCGGGACCTCGCCCGCCGCACACTCGACCCACCACTGTCCGGCGCGCAGCGCCACGGTGTGCGCGGGGATCGGCCCGGCGGCGGTCTCGGCCGCGAGGTCGTGCATGGAGATATCGATGAGGCGGGCGTGCTCGTCGAGCAGTGCTTCGGCGGCTTCGGCGGCGGCCACCGCGCCGGTGAGGGGATCGGCGAGGGCGTCGCCGCAGGGGAGGGGGGTTCCGCCCGCGGTGGCGTGCAGCCCGGCGCAGGCGGCGATGTCGTCGCCGAAGCCGACGCGGTCGGACCCGCGGCCGCGGGCGCTGATCGACAGCCAGGAGACTCCGGCGGCCACCAGCGCGTCGGCGTCGAGGCCGAGGCGGCGCAGGGCGCGCGGACGGGACGCCTCGACCACGAGGTCGGCACCGGCGACCAGCCGGGCCAGGCGGTCGCGCTCCGCCGCGTCGTCGAAATCGACCGCGACGCTGTGCTGCCCGTGGTGCAGGAGGTCGTAGAAGGCGGTGGGACCGGTGCGGGCGCCGTCGGGGCGGCTGCGGCTCTCGACCTTGATGACCTCGGCGCCGGTCCGGGTCAGCAGGTGGGTGCAGAGCGGGCCTGCCCACAGGGCGCTGAAATCGATCACGCGGGGTCGCTCGGCTCGGCGCGCTCGGCGGCCGCCGGTGGTGCGGAGGACCGGTTTCCGGGTGGCGGGGGAGCCCAGTGCGCCACCCGGCAGGCCGAGCAGGGCGATGCGGTCGTCGGCGACCCGGGCCGGGAGATTCCGTGCCCATGCGGCGAGCGCGGCCGAGGGATCGGCGCATTCATCGCTCTCGACCAGCGCGGGGACGAGGGCGATGTCGTCCGGGCGGGCCAGGGACAGGCCGATGAACCCGTCGCGTGCGGGCACCGCGCGGAAGCCGCCCCCGCACGACAGGGGCGCGTTGCGAGCGAAGCCGGTGAACGCGGCGCGCTCGCCGAGCAGGGCGACCCCGGGCAGTTCCGGTGCGCTGCCGGTGCGCACGGCCGCCGCGGCGGCGACCCGTTCCAGCGCTCGCTCGACCGCGAGGGCGGGCGTTCCGGGCGCGGCCAGGGGAGGCCCGGCCGCGTACCCGGTCAGCGCCATCGCACCCGAGCGCGCCCACCCGGCCAGCGCCCGCTCGGCATCGGCCTCCGGCAGCACCGCGGCCCTACTCCCGTTCCCGCGACGAATCCGCCAGCCCCCACCGCACCGCGGTCGCCGCATCCACATACGCCCCGGTCAACACCATCCACGCCGCCCGCCAGCGCCCGATCCGATGCACCACCCCGACCGTCCCGCCCGCCCCCGGCACCAACCCCATGGACAACTCCGGCAGCCGCAGCCGAGCATCGGCGGCGACGTGCACGCGGGTCGCGAAGGCGGGAACCTCGAGCCCGGCCCCGATACACGCCCCGTGCAGATGCGCGTGCACGGTCGTCCCCGGCCGGGTCGCCAGCCGGTGCACCGCGTACCCGGCACTGCGCTGCAGCCGGACGGCGTGCGAGGTCGGCCCGTGCGTGGCGGTCCCGAACTCGTCCAGATCGCCGCCGCTGCAGAAATCCGGCCCGGCCCCGTGCAGGTGCACCTCCCGCACATCGGGGTCGAGCGCCGCGATATCGAGCGCCTCCAGCAGCGCCTCGCGGACCTCCCGCGCGAAGGCATTGCGCCGCTCGGGCCGATTGAGCGTGAGGTCGAGCCGATTCCCGCTGCGCTCGGCCAGTACCGGCGGAGCGCTCGGGGCGGGAATCGGCCGCACCGGCCGGGCGGCGCGCCACGCGGCGAACTCCGCACCCGCGAGCAGCATGGAGTACGCCAGCGACTCCGCGACCAGCGCAGGCCCCACCGGCGCACCGGCGGTGAGCCGCAGCAGCCCGTTCATGGCCAGCGCCGCGAGCGGCGCCCGGTCGACCGCGGCGGCGATCGACGGCAGGCTGCCGGGCGCGGCGACCACCTGCGGTGACCACTCCTCCGGCCCCAGCGTGCAGGTGAGCGCCTGCAGCAGCGGCTCGGCCGCCGGTGGCGGACGGCGGGTGGCGATACCGATGGCGACCGGGCTCGCCGGGTGCGCGAGCACCGCGGTAGCGGCTCGCACCACCGAGGCGTCCCGGCCGATGCCGTCGAGTTCGACGACGACAAGGGGCGTCGACGGAACCCCGTCCGCATCCAGCGTGCTGAACGACGCGCCGAGCGCACTCTCGGCAAGCTCCCGCACCGAGACGGCGGTCAGGGTCGGCGACGATGTCATCCCCCGATGGTCGCACGGCGCATTCCCGGTTGCATCCAGAGGTGAACGTGTGTTCACCTCACAGGGAACGTTCGTTTGTCTCGGTAAGGAGCCCGTGTGCACAGTCCGGCGAAAGCGCCGCCGAATCGGCTGCTCACCGCGGTGCTCTGCCTCTCCGGCATCGTGGTGGCGCTGCAGCACACCCTGGTGGTGCCGCTGCTCGGCACATTTCCGGAGATTCTGGGGGTCGACTACGCGAGCGCCTCCTGGCTGGTGACGATCACGCTGCTCAGCGCGGCGGTGGCGACGCCGATCCTGTCCCGGCTCGCGGATATGTTCGGCAAGCGGCTGATGATGCTGGTCTCGCTGGCAACCATCGTGGCGGGGTCGGTGCTCGCCGCGGTCGGCGGGACCTTCCTCGCGGTGCTGGTCGGTCGCGGGCTGCAGGGGCTGGCCTCGGCGCTGGTGCCGATCGGCATCGCCATGCTGCGCGACGAGCTACCGCGGGGCAAGGTCGCAGGCGCGACGGCCATGATGAGCGCGACGCTCGGCATCGGCTCGGCGCTCGGGCTGCCGCTGCCCGGCGTGCTCTACGAGCACCTGGGCTGGGAGTCGATCTTCTGGCTCTCCGCCATCGCGGCGGCGGCGCTCTTCGCGGCGGTGCTCGCGGTGGTGCCGGAGTCCGCGGTGCGCACCCGGGGGCGCTTCGACATCGGCGGGGCGGTGCTGCTCTCGATCGCGCTGGTGGCGCTGCTGCTGGTGATCTCGCGGGGCGGCTCGTGGGGATGGACCAGTGGGTACACGCTCGGCGCTGCGGCGATCGCGGTGCTCGGGTTCGCGCTCTGGTTCCCGTTCGAGCTGCGGGTGAGCCTGCCCATGGTCGACCTGCGCACCTCCGCGCGGCGCCCGGTGCTGCTCACCAATGTCGCGGCGCTGCTCTGTGGCGTCTCCATGTACGCGAACATGCTGGCGACCACCCAGGAGCTGACCATGCCGGCGAGCACCGGGTACGGCTTCGGGCTCTCGGTGCTGACGGCGGGGCTCTGCATGATGCCGGCGGGGCTCATGATGGTGGTGTTCGCGCCGGTCTCGGCGCGGATGATCGGGCGGATCGGGGCCAAGCACACGCTGGTGGCGGGGACGTCGCTGCTCGCGGTCGCCTATGTGGTGCGCGCGCTGCTCAACGGCTCGGTGCCGCTGATCATCGGCGGCGCCATGTTCGTGGTGGTCGGCACCGCCATCGCCTACGCGGCCATGCCCATGTTGATCATGGGGTCGGTGCCGATCACCGAGACCGCGTCGGCGAACGGGCTCAACACCCTGCTGCGCTCGGTGGGCACCGCGACCTCGAGCGCACTCATCGCCGCGCTGCTCACCACCGTCACCGTGGAGGTGAACGGGGAGCGGCTGCCCGCGCTCGCGGCCTTCCAGTTGGTGTTCGTGATCGCGGCGGTGGCGGCCGCGGTAGCGACGGCGGTCGCGCTCTGCATTCCGCGGGTCGAGCCGCCCGCCGATCCGGCACCCGACGACGAGCGGATCCCGGACGAGCTGGTGGTCACCGGCACGGTGCAGGGCAGCGGCGGCGAGCCGATCCGGCACGCGGTGGTCACCGTGCTGCGCACCACCGGCGAGCCCGCCGACTGGGGGCGGGCCGACAACGCGGGGGAGTTCACCGTGGTGCTGCCCGCGCCCGGGCCGTACCTGGTGATCACCGGCGCGGACGGGTGGGCGCCGGAATCCCGGGTGATGGACCTCGCCGCGGGCTCCGAGCGGCCGCGGGTGGTGCTCACCCGGCGGCTCAGCCTCCGGGGCCGGGTCACGGCGGCGGGGGTGCCGTGCGCGGGCGCGATGATCAGCCTGGTCAAGGTCACCGGGGAGTACGTGGCGGCCACGGTCACCGGCGGTGACGGCAGCTACGAGCTGGCGCAGCCGCCGAGCGGGCGCTACCTGGTGACCGTGCTCGCCGCCGACCGGCGCACCGCCACCAAGCACGTCGCCGTGCTGACCCGGCCGCCCGCCGTCGACTTCGAGCTGGACCCCGCGCTGCTGGCCGTCCGGTGAGCGACCGCTCCTCCCGCGACACCGTCATCGCGGCCGCCCGCGAGCTCTTCGCCCGCCGCGGGTACACCGCGACCACCATCAAGGACATCGCCGCCGCGGCGGGCTGCTCCCCCGCCCTGGTCATGAAGCTGACCGGCAGCAAGGCCGAGCTGTTCGCCGCGGCCGACCCCTCCGGCGCCGCCCTGGACGACGCGCCTCCGCCTGCCGGTGAACCCCCCGGCTTCCTCATGGTGCGGCGGCTGGTGGAACGGCGCCGCGCCGACGAGCCGGAGCCGTGGGCCATGGCGCCGGTGCTCATCCGGGAGTCCGAGGATCCGGCGCGCACCCGAGCCGATATCCGCACCCGCTACCTGGACGTCGTCGCCGGGCGGATCGGCGACACCGCGCCGGACCGGCTGCGCAGCCAGCTCGTCATGGCCCAGCTGCTCGGGCTCGCCGCCGCGCTCCGGCACCTGGAGCTGCTCGACCCCGCCGCCATCGACGACGAGGCGCTGATCCGGCGCTACGGTGCGCTGGTGCAGCGGATCGTCGACGGCGACGGGTGAGGGGGCGGTGACGCCGGCGCGGACCCCGCGCTCGCGCCGGAAGCGGCGGTGCTCGAGCGTTCGACGGCGAGGTCGCGCCCGCCGTCGCTACTCCCCGAGCGCCGCCAACCCCGCCGCCACCAGCGGCCCGACCGCCCGATGCGCGTGCTCGAACCCGTCCCCCTCGGTCGCCCCCGCCCGGTGCCGATGGGTGATCCCCTCGGCGATCACCGCCAGCTTCAAATGCGCGAGCCCCAGGTAGAAGCCCCACGCCTCGAGGTCACGCCCGGTGCGCTCGGCGTAGCGCTGGGCGATTTCGGCGGCGGCGGGCAGCCGGGGGCTGGTCCAGGCGGCGGTCACGCCGATGACGGTATCGAGCGCGGGGTGGCGGTACGTGCACATCTGGGCCAGGTCGGCGAGCGGGTCGCCGAGCGTGGAGAGCTCCCAGTCCACCACCGCCGCGACCCGCCCCGGCGCGGCCAGGATGGTGTTGTCGATGCGGTAGTCGCCGTGCACGATCGCGACCGCCGAGCGGGCCGGGATCGCGGCGGCGAGCCGGTCGTGCAGCCGGTGCAGGTCGGGCAGCTCGCGGGTCCGCACCCGCTCCCACTGCCGCCCCCACAGCGTGACCTGCCTGGTCAGGTACCCCTCGGGGCGGCCGAAGCCGTCCAGCCCGACCGCGCCGGGCTCGACCTCGTGCAGCGCCGCGAGCACCCGGATCAGCTCGTCGGTACAGGCGGTGACCTCGGCGTCGGCGAACGCGGCGAGGTCGTCGGCGGTGCGGACCACCCGCCCCTCCACGAACCCGGTCACCGCGAACGGCGCGCCCATCACCCGCTCGTCGGTGCAGAGCGCGACCGTCGGTGCCACCGGCACCCCGCTGCCCCGCAGCGCGTGGCAGACCCGGTACTCGCGCGCCATGTCGTGCGCCGACGGGGTGAGCCCGGCGGTGGGCGGGCGGCGCAGCACCCAGCGGGTGCGGTCGTCGGCGATCAGGAAGGTCAGGTTGGACTTGCCGCCGGAGATGAGCTCGGCCCGCAGCTCGCCCTCGACCGGGACACCCCGCTCGGCGAAGAACCGCTGCAGCGCAACCAGATCCAGCCCCTCGTGCACGGTGGCGGTCACCGCGCCTGCTCCCGTGCGGCCCGCTTGGCCGCACCGACGACCCGCTTGGCCAGCGCCCAGCGGTGCACCTCGGACGGCCCGTCGTAGATCCGGAAGGGCCGCACCTCGCGGGAGAGCCGGGCCAGCGGCAGGTCGTCGGAGACGCCGAGCCCGCCGCACATCTGCACCGAACGGTCCACGATCCGCCCGATGGCCTCGGCGCCGAAGGTCTTGGCGATAGCGGTCGCATCGGCCGCCGGCTCGCCCTGGTCCAGCTCCCAGCAGGCGCGCACCAGCAGGGCGCGGGTGGCGGCGATGTCGATCTCGTTGTCGGCCACCAGCTGCTGCACCATGCCGAGATCGCCGAGCGCCGAGCCGAAGCCGCGGCGCTGCGCCACGTGCGCCACCGCGATGTCGTGCGCGCGCCGCGCGGCGCCGAGCCAGCGCATGACATGCGTCATCCGGGCCGGACCGAGCCGCACCTGGGCGTAGGCGAAGCCCTGGTCGACCGCGCCGAGCACGGCCTCGTCGGGGACGAAGAGATCGTCGAAGAAGACCTCGCAGTGCCCGCCGACCATGGACCGGTCGAGCGTGCCGATGTGGCGCTCCACCCGCAGCCCCGGCGCGTCGGCCGGGCTGAGGAACATGGTGGCGCCGCCGCGGTCGCCCGGCGCGCCCGCGGTGCGGGCCATGATGATGAAGAACCCGGCGCCGTCCGCGCCGGTGATGAACCACTTGTGGCCGTTGATCTTCCAGCCGCCGGGCGCCTTCTCCGCGCGGGTGGTGAGCGCGGAGGGGTCGGAGCCGGCGCCGGGGGCGGGCTCGGTCATGGCGAAGGCCGAGCGCTGGTCGCCGTGGGCCAGCGGCGCCAGGAACTGCTGCTTCTGCGCCGGGTCGGCGACGTGCGCGAGCAGGTGCACATTGCCCTCGTCCGGCGCGGCGATATTCACCGCGAGCGGCCCGAAGAGCGAGTATCCGGCGGCCTCGAAGACCGGGGCGCGATCGCTCATGCCCAGCCCGAGCCCGCCGTACTCGACCGGCGCGTGCGGGGCGAAGACACCGCGGCTCCTGGCCTCGCCCTGCAGCTCCACCCGGATCTTGTCGGAGCCCGCGACGGCGATATCGCCGCCATTGGCGTCCTCGACCGGGAGCACCACCTCGCGCACGAAGGCCTCGGTGCGGGCGACGAGGCCGGTGACCTCGTCCGAATACGACAGCTCCACCGTCATGGCGCGCCCTTCGGAGTCTCGCCCGCCCATCGGCAGGTGCGGGCTAATGACCATTAGCCTAACGTGCCGCTGGATTCCTCGTCCACGACGGGCATACGGCTACTCCTCCGTTGCCGCCGGAATCCGGTCGGATCGCCGACGGGCAGTGCGGGTCGCGCGGGCGGCGTCGCGGGTCAGCGCATCACGCGAGCCCGAGGAGTTCGGTATTGCCGTGCTTGGCGGCCTCGGTCGCCAGGGTGGTCCCGCGCCGGAACGGGTCGCCCGACCCGGTCGTGATCAGGTCGCGCAGGCTGGTCGTGAGGTAGCCACCCCAGGCGTTGGCGCACACGTCGTAGCACTCCCCGGACGGCCGCAACCCGACGTGGGTGAAGCGGATCTCGGTGCGGCCGTCGCGCTCGGTGAGGTCGAAGACCACGTCGGTGTCCTCCCACTCCGCGGTGTCCGCGACGAAGGAGAGGAACGAGTCGGTCACGTGCCAGACCAGGCGCTCGCCCGGGACCGACTCGGTGGTGGTCATGGTGCAGCGGTGCACGCCGGGCACCTCGAAGCGGTAGCTGTCGCCCACCGCGCCGGAGCTGCCCTCGATCGTCTCCGACCACCAGCCGCGGACGTCGTTGACGGCGGCGAAGGCATCGGCGGGGGTGGCGTCGACGGTGATGGCGACGGTGAAATCAGCTGTACTCATGGGGTTTTCCCTCCTGGGTATCGAGATGGTGGCGGAGTGCGGCGAGCGGCCCGTCCCAATCCCGCGCCAGCGCGGCGAGGAACTGCTGGGCCACCCGCATCGGGGCGGAATCGAGGCGGTAGCGGACCCGGCGGCGCTCGCCGGGCTCGGCGATCACCAGCCCCGCCTCGGCGAGCAGGGCGAGGTGCTTGGCGATCGCCTGCCTGGTGATGGGGAGCCGGTCCGCGAGGTCGGTCGCGGTGGCCGGGCCCGCCGCCGCGAGCTCGGCGAGGATCGCGCGCCTGCTCGGGTCGGCGAGCGCGGTGAAGACCCGCTCGGCGGTGGCCTCCGGCTCAGGCGGCATCGAGGTACCGGTCGAGCTCGGCGAGCTCCTTGGCCCAGCCGTCGGTATTGCCGTCGAAGGCGATCTTGTGTGCGTCCGCGCCGAGCTGGGCGAACCCGGTCTCCACCACGGTGAGCCTGGTGCCGGTGCCGGTGGGTTCCAGGGTGAACTCGACGTAGGTGCGGCGCGGATCCTCCTCGGGCAGGCCGTGGATGTGCCAGGTGAAGCCGAAGACCGACGGCTCCTCGACCCGCTCCACCCGCAGGTGCGCGGTGTGCTCACCCGACCAGGTGAGCTGTGCGGCGCCGCCGGGGCGCAGGTCGATGCTCGCGCTGTCGCCGAACCAGCCGCCGAGCCCCTCGGCGGTGGTGATGGCAGCCCAGACGGCGGCGGGCCGGTGCGCGAGGTCGACGGTGCGGACGATGCGATCGGGAAAGCTCATGATGTGCTCCTTTATGGCAACCATTTGATTGCTATCGACATTATTGCAACCTATGGGTTGCGTCAAGCGGTGAGCCGATTCGGTCAGTTGACCAGTTTTCCGGTTGTCGCCTCGCCCAGCGGCTACCTACCATCCGGTAACCGGACCCCCTGCCCACGAGGACTGCGACGATGCCTTCCCATCCCGGCACCGGCGGAATCACCCGCCGCGGCCTGCTCGGCGGCGCGGCGGCCGCCACCACCATCGCCGCGCTCGGCGCGAACCGGGCCTTCGCCGCGCCGGCCGGCGCCGACGCGGATGCCATCGTCGTCGGCGCCGGGCTGGCGGGGCTGGTCGCGACCAGCGAGCTCGTCGCCGCGGGGCGGCGCGTGCTGCTGCTCGACCAGGAGCCGGAGGCGAGCCTCGGCGGACAGGCGTTCTGGTCGCTCGGCGGCCTCTTCCTGGTCGGCTCGCTGGAGCAGCAGGCCGCCGGGATCGCCGACTCCGTCGAGCTGGCGCGCGCGGACTGGTTCCGTACGGCGGGCTTCGACCGCGGGGTCGACGACCCGCTCGGCGAGGACTACTGGGCCGCCCGCTGGGCCGAGGCCTACCTGCACTTCGCCGCCGAGGAGAAGCAGGCGTGGCTCTTCGCCGAGGGCGTGCGCTTCGTGCCGATCGTCGGCTGGGCCGAGCGCGGCGAGGGGCCGGAGACGCCGGGCAACTCGGTGCCGCGCTTCCACCTCGCCCTCGGCACCGGGCCCGGGGTGGTCGAGCCGTTCGAGCGCAAGGTGCGGCAGGCGCCGGAGCGGCTGCTCACCCTCGCCTTCCGGCACCGGGTCGATGAGCTGGTCACCACCGGCGGCGCCGTCTCCGGGGTGCGCGGGCGCATCCTGGAGCCGAGCGGCGCCGCGCGCGGCACGCCGAGCTCCCGCACCGAGCTCGGCGATTTCGAGCTGCGCGCCCCGATCGTCGTCGTGACCTCCGGCGGCATCGGCGCCAACCACGACCTGGTGCGCCGCAACTGGCCCGCGCGGCTCGGCGCGCCGCCCGCCCGGCTCATCACCGGGGTGCCCGCGCACGTCGACGGGCGCATGCTCGGCATCAGCGAGGCGGCGGGCGCGCGGCTGGTGAACCGGGACCGCATGTGGCACTACACCGAGGGCATCACCAACCACTCGCCGATCTGGCCCGGCCACGGCATCCGGGTGCTGGCCGCGCCGTCCTCGATGTGGTTCGACGCCACCGGGCGGCGCTTTCCCGCCCCCGGCATTCCCAGCGTCGACACCCTCGGCACGCTCGAGCTGATCGCGGCCACCGGCTACGACTACTCCTGGTTCGTGCTGAACAAGCGAATCGTCGACAAGGAGTTCGTGCTCTCCGGCTCCGAGCAGAACCCGGAGCTCACCGCCGAGGATCTCGTCGGCTACCTCGCCATGCGGGCCTTCGACGACACGCCCCCGCCGGTGCGGGCCTTCCTGGACCGGGGCGCGGACTTCGTCATCGCCGATGCGCTCCCCGAGCTGGTCGCGGGCATGAACCGGCTCACCGGCGCCGACCTCATCGCTCACGACGACCTGCACGCCCAGATCGCCGCCCGCGACGCCGAGATCGGCAATCCGGCGAGCACCGACCCCGGCATCGTCGCGCTGCGCCGCTCCCGCGCCTACATCGGCGACAGCCTCGCCCGCACCACCGAGCCGCACCGCCTGCTCGACCCCGCGGCCGGGCCGCTGATCGCCATCCGGATGAACATCCTCACCCGCAAGACCCTCGGCGGTCTGCAGACCGACCTCGCCGGACGGGTGCTCGACGCCGCGGGCGCCCCGATCCCCGGGCTGTACGCGGCGGGTGAGGCGGCCGGATTCGGCGGCGGGGGAGTGCACGGCTACCGCGCGCTGGAGGGCACCTTCCTCGGCGGCTGCCTCTTCTCCGGGCGGGCCGCCGGACGCGCCGCCGCCCGCGAAAGCGCCTGATCCCCAGCGGTCCGCGACCGTATGATCGGCGCATGTCGACGGTGGGTTTCCTGCTCCTGATCGCGGCGCTGCTCCTCGCCGTCGTGCTCGTCATCGGGTTCATCGCCTCGGTGGCGGGGCGGTCGAAGGATTCGCCGGAGCCGGGGGAGTGGCCGTCCGGCGACAGCGACCGGTTCGACGGCGGGGGCGATTCCGGCGGCGGGGACTGAGATCCAGGCCCGACGCCGATGCGCCGCAGAGGTTTCGGGGGATCGGCCATTGCTTTCCGCGGGGGCGGCGGTAGCATGACCGCCGATGGGGCTCGCACCGCCGGTGCGGGTCGCATCATCTCGGATACCGAGCTGCCGAGACCTTCGGGTCTCGGTAGTCTCCGGCCGGGTCGCAAACATGTACACATTGCGCTATGCGCATCAAATGATCAGTCCAACTCGACGGGGTGGGAGAATAGCAGCAGGGACGGCGGGTGACGGTATGCGACGGAGTTGTGACCTGCGCCGACCCCGGCGGGCGTCCGGAGCGGGCGCTGCTCGCGGGTGGCGGGCTGCCACCCGGCGAACTGCCGGGAGGCGCGCGCGACCTGCGCTTTCCCGCGCCGCGGATCTCGATCCGGTCTCGGCTGCCCCGGCCGGGCGACGGTCCGGTAACAGCTTGGCGGCGTAGTGATTTCGATCGGCACCACCCGATGCCCCACACCGCTCCCGTATTGCCGCCTTGCACCGCGCGGCCTACGGTCGAACCCCACCACGTTCGTGATCACGGCGGAGCCCGCCGGATCGGGGTCCCCTGGAGTGCGCGATGGGTCAGAAACCTAGGCCGACGACGGCGCCGCCGGGGCGGGCGCGCCCGGTGTGCCTGCGCGACTACTGGGCCAGCCCGGCGCGGGTGCTGCTGGTCGAGGACGACCCGGCCACCGCGGAGATGATCGCCATCGTGCTCGCCGGCCAGAGCCTGGTCGTCGACCACCTCGCGGCGGGCGGGGAGGCGGCCGAGTACGCGCGGCGGCACCGGCCGGGGCTCGTCCTGCTCGATCTCATGCTCACCGATCTGCACGGAGTCGCGGTCTGCCGGGCGCTGCGCGCGGTCTGCGCGGCGCCGATCGTGATCGTCTCCGCCACCCGCGAGGAGGGGGTGATCGCCGCGGCCATGGCGGCGGGCGCGCACGGCTACCTGCCCAAGCCGTTCGCCGTGCACGACCTGCTCGCGCACGTCGACACCCACCTGTCGCCCACCTCCGCGCCCCTCCCGATCACCCTGCCCGGGCCGCGATCGGCGTCTCCGCTGGCAGGTGCGGCGACGGGCGCGCACCGCACGGTTCGCTGAACCGAAAGCTCCTCGCGGACAGGGGGATTGTCTTACGCTGTACGGGCTGGGGGACGGACCGACCCGGGAGAACGATGGCGAGCCTCGAACAGCGCTATACCGATCTCGTCGAGGCCATCGAGGAGATCGCCACGGTGCCCGATCCGAGCAGGCTGGCGGAGCTGCGCGAGCAGCACGCCGAGCTCGACGCCCGGTGCAGACGCAGCACCCTCGACGCACACGAGCGGCACCGCCTCCGACGGGCCAGCCTGGAGGCGGACCGGCTGCTCACCGAGGCGGAGGCGCGGGCGCGCACCGCCGCCGGTGCCGCGCCGTCGAGCTATCCGGTCTCGGCAGGCGGCGGGCTCAGCGCGGACACCATCACCCACCTGCGGGCGGCGCTGGATCGCTACCACGATCGGAGCCGATTCCACTAGCACTCCGTGCGCTCCAGCAGCAGGGCGCGCCCGGCGGTAGTGCCGGGCAGGTCGGCGACGTCCCTCGGGGCCGGGGCCGCGGCTCGAGCACGCCGCCCGCGGTCAGAGCGCGCGCACGCGGGCGCAGACCGCGCGGTAGATGGCGGCGAGCCCGGCGCCCGCGTCCGCCTCGACCCACTCCTCGAAGGCGAGATGCAGGGCGATCTGCGCCACCTGCAGGATCAGCCGGAGCCGGGCGCGGTCCGCGGGTGCGCAGCGGCCGTCGAGCAGCGCCAGCGAGCGCCGGGTGCTGCCCGCGTGGGCGGCGACCGCGGCCCGGCTGAGCGCGGCGTCGGTGGCGACCAGGGTCTGGATCCGGCGGGCGGTCTCGGCGACCTCGCCCTGCTCGTCGGCGCCGATGCTCGCGATCACCGGGGTGAAGGCGGCCTCCACGTCGGCCAGGGTGAGCGTGGCCGGGTCGGCGTCGGCCAGGCAGCGGTCGAGCGCGGTGTCGAAGCCGAACATGTCGAAGAGGACGCACTCCTCCTTGGTGGCGAAGTGGCGGAAGAAGGTGCGCTGGGAGATGCCCGCGGCGGCCGCGATCTCGTCGACGGTGGTGCGCTCGGCGCCCTGGCGCTCGAACAGCGTGAGCGCGGCGGCGCGGATCTCGGTGCGGGTCGCGTTCCGCCTGCGCGCGCGCAGATCGGGCGCGGCCTGAGAATTCACCGGGTCAGGATACGCACCGGCGTGCGATGTCAACATGGCAGTCACTGACATTATTGGATAGTCTGCCCCGGTACCGCTACTGCGAGGATCGGATGAGCACGTGACAGAGACCGAGGTGGCGGCCGACGGCACCACCGGCGCGGCCGGGCGGCAGCCGGGCACGATCCTGCTGATCGGGCTGCTGCTGATCGCGGCCTTCGTGGTGATCCTCAACGAGACAATTCTGTCAGTCGCGCTGCCGACGCTGATGGTCGACCTGGGCATCACCGCGGCCACCGCGCAGTGGCTGACCAGCGGATTCCTGCTCACCATGGCGATCGTCATCCCGACCACCGGGTTCGTGCTGCAGCGCTTCTCGCTGCGCGCGATCTATATCGCCGCCATGGCGCTGTTCACCGCGGGCACGCTGATCGCCGCGCTGGCGCCGGGGTTCGAGGTGCTGGTGGTGGCGCGCGTCGTGCAGGCGGTGGGCACCGCGCTGATGATCCCGCTGCTCATGACGACGATTCTGAACGTGGTGCCCGCGGAGTCGCGCGGCCGGACCATGGGGCTGGTGTCGATCGTGATCTCGGTGGCGCCCGCCGTCGGCCCCACCGTCTCCGGGCTGATCCTGCAGTCGCTGAGCTGGCGCGCCATGTTCTGGATCGTGCTGCCGATCGCGGTCGCGGTGCTGATCCTCGGCGGGATCTTCGTGCGCAACGTGACCGAGCCGCGCCCGGCCCACCTGGACGTCGTCTCGGTGCCGCTGGCGGCGCTCGGCTTCGGCGGGCTGGTGTACGGGCTGAGCAGTATCGGCGAATCGGCCTCCGGGCACGCGCCGGTGCCGCCGTGGGTCTCGCTCACCGTCGGCGCGGTGGCGCTGGCGCTCTTCGTGGTGCGGCAGCTCGAACTGGTGGACCGCGGGCGGGCGCTGCTCGACCTGCGCACCTTCGCGGTCGGGCCGTTCCGGCTGGCGGTGGCGCTGATGGGCAGCCTCATGCTCACCCTGTTCGGCGCGCTCATCGTGCTCCCCATCTACCTGCAGAACGTGCTCGGCAAGGATGTGCTCACCACCGGGCTGGTGCTGCTGCCCGGCGGGCTGGTCATGGGGCTGCTCGCGCCCTTCGTCGGCGCGCTCTTCGACCGCTGGGGCGCGCGGCCGCTGGTGCTGCCCGGCACCATCGCGCTGAGCGCCGGGGTCTGGGTGCTGGCGACGCTCGACGAGCACTCCTCGATCGCGCTGGTGATCACCGCCCACGTCATCGTCAGCGCCGGGATCAGCTGCGGGCTCACGCCGCTCATGACCTCCGCGCTCGGCGCCCTGCCGCCGGAGCTGTACTCGCACGGCAGCGCCACCGTGAGCACGGTGCAGCAGGTGGCGGGGGCGGCGGGGACCGCGCTGTTCATCACCCTGATGACGCGCGGAACCGAATCGGCGCTGCGCGCCGGGACCGAGGCGGTGGCGGCCACCGCCGACGGGGTGCACACGGCGTTCCTGGCGGCGGGGGTGCTGTCGCTGGTGCTGGTGGTCGCGGCGGCCATGGTGCGGTCGCCGAAGCAGGTGGTGGCGAGGTAGTACGCGCGCCGCGCAGCTGTCTTGACGGCCGGATGGACATCCGTCTAATTTCAGGGCTGTACCGCGGTGGCTCCGGCCGCTAGCCCGAGACGATGATCGAGGTCCTGCGATGGGTGATCCGACCGAGCCGCTACTGGGCAGAGCCGCGCTGGTGACGGGCGCCGCCAGGGGCCAGGGCCGCGCGCACGCCGTGCGCCTGGCCGAGCTCGGTGCCGACCTGATCATCGCCGACGTGTGCGCGCCCATCTCGCCCACCGTCACCTACCCCGCGCCCACCGCCGACGACCTGGCCGAGACCGCCCGGCTGGTCGAGGCGGCCGGGCGCAAGGTGCTCAGCCGCGTGGTCGACATCAGGGACCTGGCCGCGCAGCAGCAGCTGGTCGCCGACGGGGTCGCGCTCTTCGGACGGCTCGACGTGCTCGTCGCCAATGCCGGAATCCTGAGCTGGGGCCGGCTCTGGGAGCTGAGCGAGGAGCACTGGGACAGCGTCGTCCAGGTGAACCTCTCCGGCACCTGGCGTACCGTGCGGGCCGCGGTGCCCGCCATGATCGAGGCGGGCAACGGCGGCTCGATCATCATCGTGAGCTCGTCGGCCGGGCTCAAGGCCACGCCGGGCAACGGCCACTACGCCGCCGCCAAGCACGGGCTGGTCGCGCTCACCAACACGCTCGCGCTGGAGGCGGGGGAGTACGGCATCCGGGTCAACTCCATCCACCCCTACTCGGTGGACACTCCGATGATCCAGCCCGACGCCATGCTGAAGCTCTTCGGCGAGCACCCGTCCTTCCTGCACAGCTTCCCGCCGGTGCCGCTGAAAACGGCCTCCGACGGGCAGAGCGGGTTCATGCCCGCCGGGGACGTGGCGGAGGTCGTCGGCTGGCTGGCCGGCCCGGGGTCGGGGCCGCTCACCGGGGTACAGATCCCGGTCGACGGCGGCGCGCTCAAGTACTGACCGTAACCCCGACGCTGGTCCTCTTCGGCGCCGAGACGGTGGTCAACGACGCCGAGGCGGCGGCCGCGCGCGCCCGCGCGCACATCCCGGTGGTGGAGACCCGGCTCTACCCCGGCATCGGCCACGACCTGCTGTGGGCGAACCCGGACGAGGTGATCCCGCACCTGCTCGGCTTCGCCGGCAGGCACGAAGCGGCCAGGGCCTGACCGGTCGAGCGCGCCGGGCCGGCGACGGTGCTCGGCGGGTGTGCCGTCGCCGCCGCGCCGTGAGCCCCCGGAACAGGACGGAACGCGGCGCTCGCCGAACCGGTGATTCGGTATCCCGCCGACTCCTCGATACGGTGGAATCAGGCAACAGCGGGCGTCGGACTATCCGGGGGCGATGGCAGGTGAGCAGAGGCGAGGACACGATGGATTTCGTGGTGTGGAAGGTCGCCGACGCGCCGCCGCTGCCCGCCCGGGTCGCCGCGGACAATATCGCCCGCCGCGGCGGCGCCGCCGTCGACTGGCGGGTGGTGGCCGAGGCCAGCGCGGAGGCGGTGAGCGCCCGGCCCAAGGGGTGGACGCATCGGGAGTGGCGCGAGCACGGGCGGCAGCTCGGGCTGCGCGGCTACGAATTGTTCGCCTGGAGTGAGCTGTTCGCCCGCCCCATCGAGATCGCCGCGAACGGCGCGCAGTGGGTCGACGGCATGCACCGGGCGGCGCTCATGGCCGAGGCGGGCGCCGAGCGGATGGCGGTGCTCGACCCGGACTGGATGCCGGACTGGGAGCCGGACGGCTCCGACCGGGTCTGACCGGCACCGGGCGCGGCGCCGCCGCGCGTGCGGATGCGAGACCGGGTGCCTGGTTGTAGCGTTCTTGCTGGTGGGGCTGCGCATCGCGGCGAAAGCCGCCGGGCGGGAGCGCAGTTGACCACCGCAGGCCGCCCGGCGCCGTGCGGCCCCCGGCCGAGGGCCGTCGGTGATCGTCGGGAGGAGACCGCATGCGCAGCGAAGCCGAGTTCGCCGTCTACACGGCGTTGCCGGTCGAGTACCGCCAGCTCGTGGATGTGGTCGACCGCTTCCCGCACGGCGTGCAGGCCCGGCGGATCGCCCGGATGACCTACCCGGGCATGTGGGACATCGACGAGGCCGATATCGATACCCGCGTGGTCGGCACGCTGCGCGACAAGCTCTCCCAGCTGGCCTCGGCCGGTTTCGTCGCCATCGAGCGCAGCAGCGAGTACGGCGATATCTACCGGCCGGTGAACAGCCCCCTGGATATGGCGACCTGGACCCTCGAGCAGGGCCGCGAGTACTACGCGACCAGGCACGCCGAGCGCTTCGGCGCCGACCAGCTGCCCGCCGCCGCCTACTCCATGGTGCTCGGCGCCTGGCGCACCACCCTGGTCGAGGACGCGCACGCGGGCGACGGGCTGAACCGGATCAGCGACGGCGAGATGTTCGCCGCCAATGTGGGGGCCTTCCGCATCATGCGCGCCTTCCTCACCGCCGCGGACCGCAGCCCCGAAGCGTGGCAGCGGCTTTCGCACACCCTCGTGGACCCGGAGCGCGTCGCGGCCGGCCGCCGGACCGTCGCCGACCTGCTCGGCGAGCACTACCGGGAGTGGGCCGCCGACTGCGCCGAGGCGGTCCGCTATTACGCCAGGCTCACCGGCCCGGACGACCACGACATGGCCTGGTTCATCGCGGTGAAATCGTGTTTCGGTGCGGTGAGCGGGAATTGGTTCGGGATGCCCGGCTGGGCGCGGGTGGTCGAGGCGTTCGCCGCGCGCGCCGAGCCCGCCCTCCCGGAGACCGTCCGCAGCACGCTGCTCACCGCGCCGGACCGGCTCGATCCGGTGCAGCTGGAGCGGTACGTCCGGGCCGGTATCGGCACGCTCTGAGCGGTGCTCGGCGCACCCGGACGGCACGCTCGAGCTGAGCACCGGCGAGCCGAGCACGCCACCGCGCTGATCCTGTCAGCCCCGAGGTGCTGCGCCGGCTCGTCGGCCGGGCGGTCGCCACCGTGCCGCCGCCTGCGCCCGTACCGCTCCCCCCGCGCGAACGGGAACTCGTCGCGCTCGTCGGCTCCGGGCTCAGCAACGAGCAGATCGCGCGGGCCATGCACGTCGGGGTCACCACGGTGAAGTCCTACCTCACCGCCGCCATGGCGCGGACCGGGGCGCGCAACCGGGTCCAGCTGGCGGTGTACGCGGTGCGGCACGGGCTGGTGTGAGCCCGCGGCTCAGCCCGCCGTGAGGTGCTCGATGATCAGCCGGTTGACCAGGGCGGGCTGCTCCAGGTGCAGGAAGTGCCCCGCCCCCTCGACCGTCACGACCCGGCTCCCGGCCGGGAGCCGGCGCTCCAGGCCGCGGAACAGCCCCGGCCGCAGGCAGCCGTCGGTGCCGCCGTGCAGCACGAGGAGCGGGTGCCGCGGCTCGGCGAGCAGCAGCCGGTCCAGCTCGCGGTTGCGGGGGCTGCGGGCGCGCCGGCGCAGCAGGAAGCGGTAGTAGTCGGTGGCGGCGGCGCGGTGCGCGCGGGTCGGGGTGGCGGCGGCGAGGTGCGCCAGGTCCTCGGTGGCGTCGTACCCGGGCGACCAGGTGCGCCAGAGGAACGCGGTGAGCCGGACGAAGGCGCGCTCCGGCAGCGCCGGGAGCTGATTGGCCAGGACGTACCAGCTGTTCCGCGACTGCGCGAGGGTCTGGGCCAGGTGCGGAACCAGGTTGTCCCGGGCCGGGGTGATGCTCGCGAAGGGCGGCACCGCCAGGCTCACCACCGCGCGGAACGGGGTGCCGTCCAGCGCCGCCAGCGCGGTCGCGGTGCAGCCGCCCCAGTCGTGGCCGATCAGCACCGCCTCCGGCGCGCCGATCCGCGCGGCGATGGCGAGCGCGTCGGCCACCCTGGCCCCGGTGGAGAGGTCGCCGTCGGCGGGCATCTCGGAGGGGGCGTAGCCGCGGCTGAACGGCGCCACCACGTGGAAGCCGCGCGCGGCCAGCTCGGGGCCGAGGTGGCGCCAGGTCCAGGCGGTGTCGGGGTAGCCGTGCAGGCACAGTGCCAGCGGGGCGCCGGGCGCACCCCAGGTCAGGGCGTGCAGCGTGACGTCGCCGAGGTCGAAGGTGTCGCGGTTCACCACGGGTTCAGGGTACGAGGCGGGGAGTGGCCGCGCGGCGGTGTAGGCGCGGGCAGCCGCCGACACTGCCGAGCCGGCCGTGATTCTCGACGGTGCAGGAGCCTGCACGAGGCGGCCGTTCCCTCCGGCCGAGCGCAAGACCGCTACGCACTCGGTGCCGGGAGACTTCCCACGGCACCGTCGCCGCGCCCGACCTGGATCCCGACCACGCAGGTGTCGTCGTCGCTGTTGGCGTCGCTGTGGTCGAGCAGGTGGTCGAGCCGCTCGTCCAGGGTGCCGGTGAATCCGGCGTTCATGTCGAGCAGCCGCTGCACGCACTCGTCGAGGTAGCGGTCGCGGCGCTCGATCAGGCCGTCGGTGTAGAGCAGCAGGATGTCGTCGGGCGCCAGTTGCTCGGCGCCCTCCTCGTAGACCGACTCGGCGACCGCGCCGAGCAGCATGCCGGAGAGCTCCGGCAGGTTCACCGCGGTGCCGTCGCGGATGAGCATCGGGGGCAGGTGCCCGGCGCGGGCCCAGCGCAGCACCCTGGTCTCCGGGTCGTAGAGCCCGCAGACGGCGGTGGCGAAGATGTCGTCGGTGAGGTGGTGGGTGACCAGGTTGAGCCAGGTGAGCATCTGGCCCGGCCCGGCGCCGGTGGCGGCCAGGCCACGTAACGCGTTGCGCAGCACCACCATTCCGGTGGCGGCCCGGATGCCGTGACCGGTGATGTCGCCGACCGAGACCATGATCTGCTTGCTCGGCAGCACGATGGCGTCGTACCAGTCGCCGCCGACCAGGTGGTCCTGCTCGGTGGGGCGGTAGCGCACCGCGATCTGCAGCCCGAACGCCTCGATGGCGGGCTGCGCGGCGGGCATGATGGCCTGTTGCAGTTGCCGGGCGAGCCTGCTCTGCTCGGCGGCGTGCTGCTCGGTGTGCGCGAGCCGATCCTGGGTGGCCGAGAGCGCGACCTCGGTCCAGTGCTGGGCGGAGATGTCCTGGTAGGCGCCGCGCACCGCGAGCAGGTGGCCGGCGCTGTCGACCACCGGCTCGGCGATGATCCGGATGTGCCTGGTGTCGCCGTTGGGGCGGATGAGCCGGAATGCCGTCGAGCCGGGGCGGCGGTAGCGCAGCAGCGCGCGCAGCAGCCGCCGCACCGCCTCGGTGTCGTCGGCGTGCACGTGCTCGGGGAGCCGTGCCAGCGGGATCGGGTCGGCGCCGGGTGCGAGGCCGTGCAGTGCGAAGAGATCGCTGCTCCAGGTGATGTCGCCGCTGGCGGCGTTCTCCTCGAAGCCGCCGACCCGGCCGAGCCGCTGGGCGTGCTGCAGCAGCGCGGCCAGCCGGGCGGTCTCGTCCTCCACCCGCCACACCACGAGCACCGCGACGCCGTGCCTGCTGATGCCGAGCGCCGCGGAGACGGTGAGCGGCACCTGGTCCACCAGCTCGGTGAGCTGCACCCGGTCGGCGCGGTAGGTCTCGCCGGTGGCGAAGACGTGCTCGATGTGCTCGAAGAGCCTGCCCTCGCTGGCCGCCATCGGGTACGCCTCGAAGAGCAGCGCGCCGTCGACCAGCCCGCGCGGGCGGCCCGCCGGGTCCACGAAGGAGGCATTGAGGTGGTGGATGCGGAAATCGGTGAGGGTGCCGTCCGGGCCGAGGTGGGGGAGCAGCACGAGTGCCGGGTCGAACAGGCTGTCGGCCAGCCGCACCAGGTCGGCCACGCCGGGCCTGGCCGGGGCGCCGACCGCCACCGGGTCCGACTCCAGGGTGTGCGCGCACAGCTCGGCCAGCGCCTCCAGCTGGCGCCGCACCTGCGGCGGCTGCGGCGCCAGCGGGGTCGGCCAGCACACCTCGAGCACGCCGATCAACCGGCCGCCGAGCGCCGCCGGAATGGCGGCGCGCCCGCCCGCCCGCACCCCGATGGAGGGCAGCCCGGAGCCGGCGATGTCGGCGATCCACTGCGGTGCGCGCAGCGCCAGCGCCTGGCGGGCCGGGGTCACCACGCCGGGCGGCAGGTAGCGCCAGCGCTCGGCCTCGGCGCGGTCGATACCGGCGAAACCGGCGAGCGTGAGCGAGGAGTCGGCGCCGACCGCCCAGATCGCCACGGCGGTGGCGCCGAGCGGCGCCGCCGCGTGTTCCAGCAGCGACTGCGCGACCCGCTGCGGGTCGCCCGCGGCCAGCAGCCCGCTCTCCGCCGTGCGCAGCCGGACCGCCTCGGCCGGTTGCCGCGACACCGGGAGCGCGCTGCCCTCCGCAGGCGCGGCCCGGTCGACCAGCTCGGCCGCGAGCTCCAGCGGGCTCACGCCCGAGCGCTTGGCCAGCGCGTCCAGTTGTCGCGCCGCCTGCGCCGGGCCGCAGTGCAGCCGCTCGATGAGCACGCCCTTGGCCATCTCGACCAGCGCCCGCCCATCCGCGCCCGCCTGCGCCAGCTGCACCTCCGCCCGCAACCGTTCGACGGTCGCCGCGAGCCTGGTCACCACCGGTTCCGCCGCATCGGATGCGCCCCCCGCCGTGCCGGGAACGCCACCCCCCGGCTCGATCCGAGCCCCGCTCACCGCGCCCCCAGCCAGTGCTGGATGCAGGTGAGCAGCGCATCGGCGTCCACCGGCTTGGTGACGTAGTCGTTGGCGCCCGAGGCCAGGCTCTTCTCCCGGTCGCCGAGCATGGCCTTGGCGGTGACCGCGATGATCGGCAGCTTCGCGTAGCGCGGCATCTCCCTGATGGTGGCGGTGGCGGTGTAGCCGTCCATCTCCGGCATCATGACGTCCATCAGCACCAGGTCGGTCTCCGGGTGCGCGACCAGCGCCTCGATTCCCTCGCGGCCGTTCTCCGCGTGCAGCACGGTGACCCCGTGCAGCTCCAGGATGCTGCTCAGCGCGAACAGGTTCCGCGCGTCGTCGTCGACGATGAGCACGGTGCGCCCGGCCAGCCGCCCGTCCGGGCGCTGCGGCGCAGGCGCGGGCTTCTCCTCGCCGCGGACCAGCGGCAGCACGTCGCCCGGCGCCTCGGCGGTGATGTGCAGCGCGATCCGCTCGCGCAGCTCGTCCAGGCTGGAGAGCAGCTCCAGCGGCCGCTGCGCGGTGCGCTCCTGGAGCAGCCGCTCCTGCTCGGAGCCGAGCCTGCGGTTGTTGTGCGCGAGAACGGGAACCGTGCGCGCGGCGCTGTCGCCGTCCATGGTGGCGAGCAGCCGCAGCGCGGCGTCGCCCGGCATGTTCAGCTCCAGCACCACGCAGTGGAACACCTCCGCCGCCATTGCCGCGGCCGCCTCCTGCACCCCGATCGCGGTCACCACCTGCACCGGCCCGCGCGGGTCGTTGTTGTCGGCGAGATCGGCGACCGCGCTCTGCGCGACCAGCGAGAGCAGCCCCTGCGGCCGCTCCTCGACCACGAGCAGCCGCCGCGGCTGGGGCGGCCCGGCGGGGAGCGGAATCGGTTCCGGGCTGCGCACATCCTCGCGCGCGGGGGCCTCCCGGAAGTCCGGCCGCGCCACCGGCAGGTAGAAGGTGAAGGTGCTGCCCCTGCCCACCGAGCTCTCCGCGGTGATGGCGCCGCCGAGCAGGTAGGCGATCTCCCGGCTGATCGAGAGCCCGAGCCCGGTGCCGCCGTACTTGCGGCTGGTGGTGCCGTCGGCCTGCTGGAACGCCCCGAAGATCGACTCCAGCTGGTGCTCGGCGATCCCGATGCCGGTGTCGATCACCCGGAAGGCGATGGCCGGGCCGTGCCTGCGCGCCGCCGCGGGCAGCTCGCCGGGCGCGGCCGGTTCGATGCGCAGCTCCACCGACCCGGTCTCGGTGAACTTCACCGCGTTGGAGAGCAGGTTGCGCAGCACCTGGCGCAGCCGGGAGTCGTCGGTGAGCAGCTCGGCGGGCAGTCCGGGCGCGGTGCCGACCCGGAAGCCGAGGCTCTTCTGCGTGGTCATCGGCCGGAAGGTGGCCTCGACGTAGTCGAGCAGCTTGCGCAGCGGCACCTGCTCGGGGGCCAGCTCCATCTTGCCCGCCTCGACCTTGGAGAGATCGAGGATGTCATTGATGAGCTGCAACAGGTCCGAGCCGGCCGAGTGGATGATCCCGGCGTACTCCACCTGCTTGGGGGTGAGGTTGCGGTTCGGGTTCTGCGCGAGCAACTGGGCGAGAATGAGCAGGCTGTTCAGGGGCGTGCGCAGCTCGTGGCTCATATTGGCCAGGAACTCCGACTTGTACTTCGAGGCCAGCGAGAGCTGCTGGGCCCTGGTCTCCAGCTCCTGGCGGGCCTGCTCGATCTCCAGGTTCTTGGCTTCGATATCCCGGTTCTGGGTGGCGAGCAGCGCCGCCTTCTCCTCCAGCTCGGCATTGGAGCGCTGCAGCTCGTCCTGCTGCACCTGGAGCTCCTCGGAGCGGGCCTGCAGCTCGGTGGTGAGCCGCTGCGACTCCACCAGCAGCTCGTCGGTGCGGGCATTGGCGATGATGGTGTTGACGTTCACCCCGACCGTCTCCATGAGCTGGTCCAGGAAGTCGCGGTGGATGCGGGTGAAGCGGTGCAGCGAGGCCAGCTCGATCACGCCGAGCACCTGGTCCTCGACCCCGATCGGCAGCACGAGCAGGTTCATCGGCGCGGTGCGGCCGAGCCCGGAGGAGATGGTGACGTAGTCGCCCGGCACTTCGTCCACCGCGATGGTGCGCCTGCTGCGCGCCGCCTGCCCGACCAGCGACTGCCCGAACGCCAGCCGCGGCGCGCTGTTCTCCGGGCTGCCGTAGGAGCTGATCAGCCGCAGCTCCGGCCGCTCGGCGGTGTCGTCGGCCAGGTAGAAGGCGCCGAACTGGGCGGAGACCAGCGGGGCCAGCTCGTCCATGATCAGCTCGGCCACCACGTCGAGCTCGCGCTGGCCCTGCATGAGCCCGGAGATCCGGGCCAGATTGGTCTTGAGCCAGTCCTGGTCCTGGTTGGCGGTGGTGGTCTCGCGCAGCGAGCCGACCATCGAGTTGATGTTGTCCTTGAGCTCGGCGACCTCGCCGGAGGCCTCGACGGTGATCGAGCGGGTCAGGTCGCCCTCGGCGACCGCGCTGGTGACCTCGGCGATGGCACGCACCTGCCTGGTCAGGTTGCCCGCCAGCTCGTTCACGTTCTCGGTGAGCCGCTTCCAGGTGCCGGAGACGCCTTCGACCTCGGCCTGCCCGCCGAGCCGCCCCTCCGACCCCACCTCGCGGGCCACGCGGGTGACCTCCGCGGCGAAGGCGGAGAGCTGGTCGACCATGGTGTTGATGGTGGTCTTGAGCGCCAGGATCTCGCCGCGCGCGTCCACGTCGATCTTGCGGGTCAGGTCGCCCTGCGCCACCGCGGTGGTCACCTGGGCGATATTGCGCACCTGGTTGGTCAGGTTGTTGGCCATGGAGTTGACGTTGTCGGTGAGGTCCTTCCAGGTCCCCGCCACATTCGGCACCCTGGCCTGGCCGCCGAGCATGCCCTCGGTGCCCACCTCGCGGGCCACGCGGGTCACCTCGTCGGCGAAGGCGGAGAGCGTGGTGACCATGGTGTTGATCACCCCGGCCAGCGCCGCGACCTCGCCCTTGGCCTCCACGGTGATGGTCTGGCTCAGGTCGCCGCGCGCCACCGCGGTGGCGACCTGGGCGATCGAGCGCACCTGGTTGGTCAGGTTCGAGGCCATCACATTGACGTTGTCGGTGAGGTCCTTCCAGGTGCCGGAGACCCCGCGAACGGTTGCCTGCCCGCCCAGATTGCCCTCGGTGCCCACCTCGCGGGCCACGCGGGTGACCTCGTCGGCGAAGGCGGAGAGCTGGTCGACCATCGTATTGATGGTCTCCTTGAGCTCCAGGATCTCGCCGCGCGCGTCGACCCGGATCTTCTGGGTGAGGTCGCCGCGGGCGACCGCGGTGGTCACCTGGGCGATCGAGCGCACCTGGGCGGTCAGGTTGTCGCCCATGACGTTCACCGACTCGGTGAGGTCCTTCCAGGTGCCGGAGACGCCCTTGACGTCGGCCTGCCCGCCGAGCCGCCCCTCGGTGCCCACCTCGCGTGCCACCCGGGTCACCTCGTCGGCGAACGAGGAGAGCTGGTCGACCATGGTGTTGATGGTGTTCTTGAGCTCCAGGATCTCCCCGCGCGCGTCCACCGTGATGTTCTGCGTGAGGTCGCCGCGGGCCACCGCGGTGGCGACCTGGGCGATCGAGCGCACCTGCGCGGTCAGGTTGCCCGCCATGAAGTTCACCGAGTCGGTGAGGTCGCGCCAGGTGCCGGAGACGCCCTTCACATCGGCCTGCCCGCCCAGGCGGCCCTCGGTGCCCACCTCGCGGGAGACGCGGGTCACCTCGTCGGCGAAGGACGACAGCTGGTCGACCATCGTGTTGATGGTCTCCTTGAGTTCCAGGATCTCCCCGCGCGCGTCGACCCGGATCTTTTGCGTGAGGTCGCCGCGCGCCACCGCCGTGGTCACCTGGGCGATATTGCGCACCTGGGCGGTGAGGTTGCCCGCCATGGCGTTGACCGAATCGGTGAGGTCCTTCCAGGTGCCGGAGACCTCGGGCACCTCGGCCTGGCCGCCCAGCCGCCCGTCGGTGCCCACCTCGCGGGCCACCCTGGTCACCTCGGAGGTGAAGAGCGAGAGCTGGTCGACCATGCCGTTGAAGACGGTCGCGATCTCGCCGAGCAGCCCGTCGGCGTCGGCGGGCAGCCTGGTGCCGAAATCGCCGTCCCGCACCGCGGTAAGCCCGGCCAGCAGCTGTCGCAGCTCCACCTGGTCGCCGGGCAACGCTGTCTCGATCATGGCCGTCCTCGTTCCGGGGTGCCGGGCCGGGCCGGGATCGCACCCGCCGGGCTCGCTGTGTTCGCAGAAATGCGTGCGCGGGCGTGCAACCGATATCGTCGCTGTGAAAGCATGGCTCCGAGGGACTTTCAAGTCGGGTCGGAGCGGCGCCCGGAGCACGCGCGGCGTGGCATCGGGTCGGTGCTCGTCACGGGCGGGCGGCTACACCGTGCCCCGGCCCGAAGCGGGCGACTCGAGGTCACCTCGGAAGTCAACCAGACCGGCCGGGCGCGCGCACGTCGCTTGCCGCAACACGTGCCGCCCGGGCGGGTTCGGCGGCGCCGATCCGGGGAAGTCCGACGGCGTGCGCGCACCGCGCACGACAGCGAAGGGATCGTGGATGGCCACCTTCATCGACCTCGGCGACGAGTTCGAGGGTTTCGTCAATGCCGAGCAGGTGGTCCGGATCGGGATCCGGAACGATCGGGCCTGGATCTACACCGCCGAGAACCGGCACCGCTTCCCCGGCGGCACCGACGGCACCGAGCCGGTGCCCGCCGCGACCGTGCTGGAGCAGCTGCTGCACGAGCTGAGCGAACCGGCGGTGCTGCCGGGCACCAGGGTGATCGCCTTCGCGAGGGGCCGGGTCGTCTCCCGCTACATCTGACCGCGGCCCCCGCGCTTCAGCAGATTTTTGTGGCGGGCCCGCCGCCGGCCAGCACCCGGCCCGCCTCGGTCACCGAGGCCCCGACCTTGATGCAGGTGCGGCCCGGCGCGAACACCTGCGGCGAGATCTGCCGTCCGGTGCGCGCGGCGGTGCGCTGGTAGCGGATGTCGGTGGCGGCCACCGCGATCAGGAGGTGCACCTCGGCCGCGGGGTAGGGGTTGTCGATCTCCACCCAGGTGGTGTCGCAGGCCGCCGAGCGCAGCACCCGCAGCGTGAGCGCGGTGGTCTCGCCCCGCTCGTCGGGGAGCGGCAGGTTCGCCGCGACCACCGCCTTCGCCGCGCAGCCGGTCGCCACCGGGTCGGTGCCGTTCAGCGACATGTCGGCGCCGGCGGGGCCCGACCCGAGCGCCGCACCGCACAGCGCGAGCACCGCACCCACCGCGACCATTCCTGACCTGCTCACCTGACCTGCCTTCCGACGAGTTGCCCGATAGTTCCGGGACTGTGTCGTGGCAGTGCGGTCCGGTGTAACGGCCGGGCGAAACATATCGCCCGGTTCGGGTGCGGCGCCGACCGGCGGTCGGTATCGAGGGCGCGGTCCGGTCCCCGGGATCAGCGCTTGGCGTAGTCGGCGACCCCTTGCCAATCGATCATGACGCAGGGTTCGTCCCCGACGGTCCAGGCATCGTGCCCGGGCGGGACGACCATGAGATCGCCGGGTCCGTACTCCTGCTTCTCACCGTCGTCCATGACCACCGCCAGGTGCCCCGAGACGCAGTAGCCCAGGTGCGGCGCCTGGCAGCTGTCGGTGCCTGCGATCGGAGCGACGTGCTCCGACCACCGCCAGCCCGGCTGGAAAACGGCCCGGCCCACCGGCCCGCCGTCCAGCTCGACCAGATCGAGGCGGCCCGTGTCCCGCTCGAAGGGGCGGGTCTCCTCGGGTGAATCGAAATTCTTCCGTACCAAATTGGACATGACTGATCTCCTCGGTGCTCGCGCCCCCGGAAGTGATTGTGATGGGGGTCACACTTTACGCCGAGGTCGGCGGTAACGGCCAGGTGCGCGACCCGGTGGTTCAGCGGCCCTGGGAGTCGTCCTCGTCCGGTTCGGTGAGTTCCGGCGCATGCTCGCGGGTGGCCATGCCGCCGTCCCCGCCCTGATCGGTCGGGCCGGGTCGGCCGCCCTTCGGCTCGTCGTCGGTGTGCTCGGGCTCGGTCACGGCCGCTCCTCTCGTCGGGTACCGGGGTGGTACCCCGGAGCGGCCGCCGTGAACGGGTCAGCCGTTCTCGGTGACGGTGGTGTCCGGGTGCCTGCGGCTGGTCTCCGGCTTGACGAAGTGGCCGGTGATGGCCGATCGGTCACGCCGGTCGTCGCCGTCGTGCGGCTCGTTCTCGCCGAGCGTGGTGCGCGGGTTCCGTGCCGCGGTCTGCTCGCTCACGTACTCGCCGGTCTCCGCCGAACGGTGGCTCTCCGCCATTGTCATCGCCTCCTGCTGCACGAATGTCTTTGCATGAGGGGTGATGCCACGGGAAGCCGGGGGAAAACGTGGGCGGCGCAGCCCGTTCGACCGGCAGCGGGTCGAACGGGCTGCGCCGCAACGCTTTCCAGCCGGTGAAATTTCCGGGGATCAGCCGCGCGCCGCGAGCCGGTGCAGCGCGGTGCGCAGCCCGGTGTGCGGCCGCCCCGGAATCCGCACCGGCGGCAGCGGGGCGTGCGCGAACTTCTGCTCGGATGCGGTCTCCGGGGCGTCGTGACAGTCCGCCGTCAGGAAGCGGTCCGGCAGCGAGAGCTTGTGGATGGTGCGCAGCGTGAGCAGGTACTGCGCGAGCAGCGGCCCGCTGGTGTAGGGCAGGTCGTAGCGCTCGCAGACCGCGCGCACCCGCACCGCGATCTCGGCGTACCGGTTGCTCGGCAGCTCGGGGAACAGGTGGTGCTCGATCTGGTAGCAGAGGTTGCCACTCAGGAAGGCGAGCGTGCGCCCCGCGTCGAAGTTGGCGGTGCCGAGCATCTGGCGCAGGTACCACTCGGCCCGGCTCTCCCGCTCGGTGACGCTCGGATCGAACTTCTCCGCGCCGTCCGGGAAGTGGCCGCAGAAGATCACCAGGTACGCCCAGACATTGCGGACGACATTGGCGGTGACGTTCGCGGCCAGCGTGCGCTTCCAGCGCCGCCCGCTCAGCAGCGGCAGCACCAGGTAGTCCTTGCCGAGCTGACGCAGCATCTTGGCGCGCATGGCGGCCAGGTGGCCGCTGCGCTCGCCCTTGCTGATCGAGCGGTCCAGCTCGGCGTAGAGCCCGTGCAGGGCGATGCCCCACTCGAAGGTCAGCGCGAGCAGCAGGTTCTGGAGCGGCGCCAGCAGGTGCGCCGGGCGCCACTCCTGGTCCCTGGTGACCCGCATGACGCCGAAGCCGAGGTCCTCGTCGTGGTCGATGACGTTGGTGTAGACGTGGTGCTGGTAGTTGTGCGAGTACCGCCAGTGCTCGGAGGCGCCCATCATGTCCCACTCCCAGGTGGCGGAGTGGATCTCGGGGTCGTTCATCCAGTCCCACTGGCCGTGGCCGATGTTGTGGCCCAGCTCCATGTTCTCGATGATCTTGGCGAGCGCGGTGCCCGCGGTGCCGAGCACGACCGCGGTCCGCGACCGGCCGAACACCGTCAGGGCGCGGGAGACCACGTCCAGGGCACGCTGCGCGGCGATGGTGTGCCGGATGTAGGCGGCATCCTTCGCGCCGAGGCTGTCGGTGATGTCGGCGCGGATGGCGTCGAGTTCGCGCCCGAGTTCGTCGATGTCGGTGGGGCTCAGGTGCGCGTAGGCACCGACCTGGGTGATGGCGATGGGGGGATCCTCCCGGGTTGCCCGGCGGGTCAGCGCCGGGGGCGGCGGTGCGGCGCGGGGTCGAGGTCGCGCGGCTGCGTGGAGTTCGGGTTGCTGAACACCGGGGTCGGCACCGCGCCGGTGTCTGGCTGCTGCTCGGTCTGCTCCGCTGCCGGGGCATGGCTGAACAGTTCGGGCATGTCGTTGCTGGTCACAGGGTCCTCGAAATCGAATGCTGGGGGAGCTGGGCTCCGGGTGTGCGGCCCGGCGGGGACCGGAAGGGGTCCGCCGGGTGGCCGCGGCGCGGGCCGTGGTCCGGAAAGCTCCTGTCCTGATCGTGCCGTGCGCCGTCGGGCTCCGGCGCCGTGCGCCGAGTAAAGGCCGCGATACGTCTGCCGGATGCCTCCACCCTACCCGTCCCCGTCTCCTTCTCCGGCCCGGTGCGGCCGGAGCGAATCGGGCGAAATCGGACATTGCGCGCGCATGCATGGGAGGCAATGCTTTTCGTCGCTCGGGATGCTCCGCTGCGGCCGACGGGTTTCGCCGCGAGCCGACGGCGCGTAGGGTACGGAAGGGTAAGGCCGCCGCGAGCCGATGCTTCGACATATCTCTTTCCGGTCATCGCGGGGCGGCCCGCCAGGAACCCTCTGGGTGGAGTGAACCGCTGAACAGGGTCGGCTGGGTCTGAATTATGCGTTTCACAACGGAAGGTGCCTCGATGCGCCCGACGAACTCTGCTGTGCGCGCCCGGCGCGGCCCCGATTCCTACGACGACCTCGAGCCCCGGCTGGCCGAACTCGCCGCGCTCGACGACGGCGATCCGGCCCGCGCCCGGCTGCGCGACGACATCATCACCGCGGCGCTGCCGCTTGCCGAGCACATCGCGACCCGTTACGGCGGCCGCGGCGAGGCGCTGGAGGATCTGACCCAGGTCGCCGTGGTCGGGCTGGTCCAGGCCGTCGACCGGTTCGATCCCGGGCTCGGCAGCCCGTTCCTCGCCTTCGCGGTGCCCACCGTCATGGGCGAGGTGCGCAGGCACTTCCGCGACAAGTCCTGGGGCGTCCGGGTGCCGCGCCCGGTGAAGGAGCTGCAGCAGCGGCTCGGCGCCACCGTCGAGCTGCTCTCGCAGCGATTGCAGCGGATGCCGACGGCCCGCGAGATCGCCGCCGAGCTCGATGTCGACGTGGTCGAGGTCACCCAGGCGCTGCTGGCCCGCAACGGCTACCGCTCGGAGTCGCTGGAGGCGATGAGCGCGGGCGGGGACGATTCCGGCTCCGCGCCCGCCGCCGTCGAGCAGCGCAGCGGCGCCGTCGACCCGTCCTACCGCCTGCTCGAGGAGGCCATGACGGTCGGCCCGCTGCTGCGCGAGCTGCCCGAGCGGGAGCGGCAGATCCTGGTCTGGCGGTTCTTCGAGAACCTCACCCAGAGCCAGATCGCGGCCCGGCTCGGCATCTCCCAGATGCAGGTCTCGCGGATTCTGAGCCGGACCCTGGAGCGGCTGCGCGAACAGGCGCTGGCCGAGCCCGCCGCCTGAGCGGGCCGCGCCCGCGCGCGACGGGCCGCGGCCCGCCCGCGGGGAACCGTCCGCCGCATCGGTGTCGCGCACCTCCACCGTGGCGGACTTCACCACCGTAGCGCAGCGCGGAATGATCGGAAACTTATTCGTTGAAATACCCCGCTGTCAGGGTGTTTTCGGATAGTGCGATTGAAATCGCGCGCTGACATCGACGCGCCGGCCCGGTAACGCGCGGGTGGATGCGGGTTGACTATCGCGAACGATGTAGTTCACTGAACAGCGACACACGGTTCAGCCAGCAGCCGTGCGCGGGGCGGGCCGAGCCCGCCGCGGCACTGGGCAGAGGGCGGTGACGGGTGCGGAACCTCACGTTCGACAGCACGAACCTGAGCGAGACCGAAGAGTTCCTGAACCGGAATTACACCAGCATGCAGATCGGCAACGTCGGCAGGCGGGCCGCCGAGACGCACGTCCGCCGCGACCTGCTCGGCCCGGTCAGCCTGGACCGGCTGCACCTCGCCTTCGACATGGCCTACGACGCCGCGCCGCTGCACAAGATCTGCCTGGTCAGCGTCTACACCGGCGCGGTCGAGGAGAACTACCACGATGTCGGGCCGGATACCTTCCTGCCCGGCGAGACCGGGCTGCTCACCCCGCACGACCTGCCCTTCTCCGGGGTCATCCGCTCCGCGCGCTACGACATCACCATGTTCGACCCCGCCCGGCTGGATCGGGTGGCCGCGCGCGGCGGCGAGCCGGTGCGGCTCACCGGCCACCGCCCCCTCGACGCCGCCGCGGGCGAGCGCCTCACCGCCGTGATCAAGCACCTGCAGCAGATCGCCGCAGGCCCGGAGTTCGCCGCGGACTCGCTGGTCGCCGGCACCGCCGCCGACTACCTGGCCGCCACCGTGCTCGCCACCATGCCGACCACCGCGCTCGCCGACCCCACCGCCACCGACCGCCGCGACGCGCACCCCGACACCGTGCGCCGCGCCATCGCCTACCTGGAGACGCACCTGCGCGAGGACATCGCGCTCGCCGACGTCGCCGCCGCCGCCTTCGTCACCCCGCGCGCCCTGCAGCTGGCCTTCCGCAAGCACCTCGACACCACCCCGCTGCAGTACCTGCAGCGGTTGCGGCTGCACGCCGTGCACGAGCAGCTCATCACCGCGGGGCCGGGCACCGGCCGGACCGTCGCCGCCATCGCCAGGGAGTGGGGCTTCGCGCACGCGGGGCGCTTCGCGCTCGCCTACCGCAAGCTCTACGGCCGCTCACCCAGCGCCACGCTGCGCGGCTGAGGGCGGTGCGTCGGGCACGAGGGCGACGTCCGCACCCGTGCCGCCCCGTCGTCCGCTACCGGGTACTCCCTAGTGGACCTTGCGGAACCGCGCATCGAGGAACGCGAAGAACGCGAACGCCGTCAACCCGGCCGCGACGACGAGCAACAGCACGGGGCCGTACGGTTGCGCCGCCAGCGTCCTGAGCGCCACGTCCAGCCCGGTCGCCTTCTCCGGCCTGCTCTGCACCGCGGCCACGATGACGAGCACCCCGCCGCCCGCGTACACCGCGCCGACGGCGGCGTACCCGACCTGCCCGAGCCGGAGCACGACCCGCTCCGTCGTCCGGCTCGCACCGCGGAAGTCCTGCTCCTCGCGGAACCGCTTCGACCAGCCATGATGCGCGATGAACAGCCCCGCGACCACGATGGCGAGCCCGATGGCGATCACCACGGCCCTGCCCCACTCCTGCCGGAGCAGGCCGTCGATGATCGCGAACTGCGCCTGGTCGGTCGAGGAGGCGGGAGAGCCTTTCGCGAGCTTGGCCGCGCTGTAGGCGAGGTAGCCGAACAGCGCCGCCTCACCGGCGTTCATCGCCCGGAGCAGCTTGTCCTTGCGGCTGCTCCGGGCGCCGGTGGCAGCCTCGAGCAGCTGCCACAGCACGGCGACGCCGAGCCCGCCCGCGATGAGCCACAGCACGAACGCGCCCTCGCCGTTCTCCGCGAGGCTCTGCAGCGCGCCGGTCTTGTCTGCCTTGCCGACGGCATCACCGAGTGCGAGCTGTACGCAGAGCCACGCCACGAGCAGGTGGACCACGCCGTATGCCACCAGTCCCGCCCGCGCCGCCAGCTGGAACGGCGCACTCCTCGACACCTCGCGTTGAACTCGACTCGACCTGCTCACGGGAAGACCGTAACCGTGCGTCACAGGTCACCCATCGGGATCGGACGGCGCATGATAGTGACGCACATTACAGTCGCAGTCCCGGAGAACCGGGTGGTACCTGTCCGCGCGGTTATGCGGCGACGACCGTGCCAGGCGTTACAGTCGAAGTCACGTGATCACCGGGACTCGGACTGCCGCTCGAGCTGAGACCGCGAAGGGAACCCCTGTCGGTGGGAGTCGCACCGATCTCGTGCGGCACGGGACGCAGCCTCTGACCCGGCTGCAGGGAGAAGGTTCCGCATGGCCTACTACCGCACCGTCGGGCGAATTCCCCCCAAGCGTCATACGCAGTTCCGGCAAGACTCCGGCGAGCTGTACTCCGAGGAACTCGCCGGTGCCGACGGCTTCTCCGGGGACTCCTCCCTGCTGTATCACCGCGGGACCCCGGCGGCCATCACGGCGGCCGAGCCGTGGCAGCCCGGCGATCTGAGTCTGGCACCCAACGCGCCGCTGCTTCCCCGGCACCTGCGCCTGCACGACCTGTTCCGCACGGCCACCGCGGACATCGTCACCGGACGCCGGCTGGTACTCGGCAATGCCGACGTGCGCATCTCCTACGCGGTCGCGTCGGAGCCGTCGGAGCTGTACCGCAACGCCACCGGCGACGAATGCGTCTACATCGAGCGAGGCTCGGGCGTCCTGGAGACGGTCTTCGGCGCACTCGATTTCCGCACCGGCGATTACGTGCTCGTGCCCCGCGCCACCATCCACCGCTGGCTACCCGCGGAAGGGACGACGGTCCGCGCCTACATCATCGAGGCGACCGGGCACATCGCACCACCCGGGCGCTACCTGTCGCGGTTCGGGCAATTCCTCGAGCACGCCCCCTACTGCGAGCGGGACCTGCACGGCCCGACGGCACCGTTGCTGCGCGAGGGCACCGACGTGCGGCTTCTGGTCAAGCATCGCGGCGTCGACGGAATCACCGGCACCCGCTACCTGCTGCCCGCGCATCCGTTCGACGTCGTCGGCTGGGACGGCTGCCTGTACCCCTACACCGTCAATATCGAGGACTTCGAGCCGATCACCGGGCGAATCCACCAACCCCCGCCCGTGCACCAGGTCTTCGCGGGCCACAACTTCGTGATCTGCAATTTCGTGCCCCGCAAGGTCGACTACCACCCCCTCGCCGTCCCGGTGCCCTACCACCACTCCAATGTGGATTCCGACGAGGTGATGTTCTATTGCGGCGGTGACTACGAGGCGCGCAGGGGTTCGGGGATCGGGCTCGGCTCGATCTCGCTGCACCCCGGCGGGCACACGCACGGCCCGCAGCCCGGTGCCGCGGAGCGTTCGCTGGGTACGGAGCGGTTCGCGGAGACCGCGGTCATGGTCGACACCTTCGCCCCGCTCGGGCTCGGCGCGGGCGGGCTGGCCTGCGAGGACCCGGAGTACGCCTGGTCGTGGGCGTGATCGCGCCGTACGGGGTGTTCTCGGTCGCGGGGGGTGCGCCGCGCGTGGGGGTCCGGGTGGGGGAGGGGGTGATCGATCTGGCGGCCGAGCTGGGCGACGAGGTCTTCGCCCGGCCGAGCCTGAACGCCTTCATGGCGCAGGGGCCCCGGAGGTGGGCCGAGATCGGTTCGCGCGTAAACGAACTCGACGCGACATACGCGCTGGACGAAGTCACTCCGCGGCTGCCGGTGGCGATCGCCGACTACGTCGATTTCTACGCCTCCGAACACCACGCGAGCAATCTCGGAAAACTGCTCCGGCCGAATGCCGCTCCGCTGCTGCCGAATTGGAAACACATGCCGGTCGGGTACCACGGCAGGGCGGGGACCGTGGTCGTCTCCGGGACCGATATCGTCCGGCCGTGCGGCCAGCTCGCGACGCCGGACGGCCCCGTTTTCGGGCCTTCCCGGCGGCTGGATATCGAGGCCGAGCTGGGTTTCCTGGTGGGGGTGGGCGGTGCGCGCATCACCCCGGCGAACGTCGCCGAGCACGTCTTCGGCGTCGTCGTGGTGAACGACTGGTCCGCCCGGGACATCCAGTCCTGGGAGTACGCGCCGCTCGGGCCGTTCCTCGGCAAGAGCTTCGCGACCTCGATCTCCCCGTGGGTCACGCCGCTGGCCGCCCTCGACGCCGCCCGCATCCGCACCCCGATCCAGGACCCCGAGCCGCTGCCGTACCTGCGCGGGGCCGAACGCTGGGGCCTTGATATCGACCTCGAGGTCCGCTGGAACGGCCGGCTGGTCTCCCGCCCGCCGTACGCGGGCATGTACTGGTCACCGGCGCAGATGCTCGCCCACCTCACCGCCAACGGCGCCACCGCGCGCACCGGCGACCTCTTCGCCTCCGGCACCGTCTCCGGCCCCGCCCGCGACCAGCGCGGCTCCTTCATCGAGCTGACCTGGAACGGCGCCGAGCCGATCGCGATCGGCGGCGAGCCGCGCACGTTCCTGGAAGACGGCGACGAGGTCACCATCGCCGCCGCCGCACCCGGGCCGGACGGCACCCGCGTCGAACTCGGTGAGGTGCGGGGCCGGATCCTGCCAGCGTGAAGCCGTCAGCCGGTCTGCCTGCCGGACCGGCCGAAGGCCGTGGGATACCCCCGCTACCGCGTGGCGAGGTCAGGAAGGGGTGTCACCCTCGGATTGCATCTCCGCCGCCTGCTCCTCGGTGTTCGGCGGGGTCTGGTCGGTGGAGTCCGGCCGGTGCTCGACGTCGTCGCGGCCGGCTTCGACGCTGTTCTTCCGCTCTTCGGGGTCGCTCATGATCGGGGAGTTGACCGGAACGGCGCGCGGAAACAGCTCCTCGGGATCGAGGGGGCTCGGCAACCGATATCACCCCGAACGGGTGATGACCACGACCCCACGGACGCGGATCATCGGAGGCGCCGATTCCGACCGGGAGGTGCGCCGTGCACGCGAAAACCGATTCCGCGCAGCCGAGGCAGTCGCTGCTGGCCAAGGTCTCGACGGGGCAGTGGCTGGCGCTGGTGTTCGTGGTGCTGGCGTTGATCTTCGTCGTGTCCAACCGGGGGCGGGTGAACATCGAGTTCCTGCTGGTCACGGTGACCTCGCCGATGTGGCTCATCCTGCTGATCATGTTCCTGATCGGGCTGCTCACCGGCGCGCTGCTCACGCGGAGGAAGGGGCGCGCGCCGCGCTGAGCGATCGGCTTTCGGGTGGCAGTGCGGCCGCTCGTCGCGTGACACCGCATTCACGGACCCGTGAAGGAGGGCGACCGTGTACGCCTACCCACCCATTGCCGACCACGGAATGGTCGGCGACCTGCAGACCGCCGCGCTGGTGTCGTCGGCGGGCGCCGTCGACTGGTGGTGCGCCCCGCGTTTCGACTCACCCAGCCTCTTCGCCGCGCTGCTCGACGCCGAGCGCGGCGGCTCCTGCACCATCACCGCCGACCCGGCCGCGGGCGAGGTCACCACCAAGCAGCTCTACCTCTCCGACACCGCCGTGCTGATCACCCGGTTCATGACCGCGGGCGGCGTCGGCGAGATCGCCGACTTCATGGAGCCGCTGCGCGACCCGGTCGCCACCGACCGGCACCGGCTGGTCCGCGTCGTGCGGGTGGTGCGCGGGAGCATGACCTTCGACCTCGCCTGCCGCCCCCGCTTCGACTACGCCCGCGCCGAGCACACCCTGGAGCTGAACACCGACGCCGTCTTCCGCGGCCCCGGGCTCGACCTGCACGTCCAGATCAGCGGCCCGATCGAGCTCCACAGCGAGAACAGCGATCTCACCGCGCATTTCACGCTGCAGGCGGGCCGGACGGCGGCGATCGTGCTCACCACCGCCGAATCGAACAGCGCGCCCCCACCCGCCCCGGACGCCGAATCGGTCTTCGCCGCCTTCGACCGCTGCTGCCGCTTCTGGCACACCTGGCTGCGCGGCAGCAGCTACCGCGGCCGCTGGCGCGACATGGTCAACCGCTCGGCCATCACCCTCAAACTGCTCACCTACGCCCCGACCGGCGCGCCGATCGCCGCGCTCACCGCGGGGCTGCCCGAACAGGTCGGTGGCGAGCGCAACTGGGACTACCGCTACACCTGGATCCGGGATGCCTCGCTCTCCGTGCGCGCCCTGCACGACCTGGGGTTCACCGCCGAGGCGCAGGCCTTCCGCCGCTGGCTGCGCGACCGGCTGGAGGCGGGCGCGACGGCGTCGGGGGAGCCGCTGCAGATCATGTACCGGGTCGACGGCGATCCCGAGCTGACCGAGGAGACCCTCGACCACCTGGCCGGCTACCGGAACTCCCGCCCGGTGCGGATCGGCAACGGCGCGGCCGGGCAGATCCAGCTCGACATCTACGGCGAGGCCGCCGACGCGCTCGCCCAGACCACCGATATCGCGGTGCGCGGCTGGCAGTACTTCGCCCGGCTGGTCGACTGGCTCTGCGACAACTGGGACCGCCCGGACGAGGGCGTCTGGGAAACCCGCGGCGGACAGCAGAACTTCACCTACAGCCGGTTGATGACCTGGGTCGCCTTCGACCGCGCGGTCCGCGCCGCCACCGCACACGCCCGCCCGGCCGACCTGCCGCGCTGGACCGCGGCCCGCGACGCCGTCTTCGAGCAGCTCCTCGACCGCGGCTGGAACGCGAAGCGGCGCGCCTTCACCCAGCACTACGACACCGAGGTGCTGGACGCCGCGCTGCTGCTCATGCCGCGCATGGGCTTCCTCTCCCCGCGCGACCCGGACTGGCTGAGCACGCTCGACGCCATGGAGGCCGAGCTGGTCAGCGACAGCCTGGTGTACCGCTACGACCCGGCCGCCGCGCCGGACGGGCTGGCCGGGGCCGAGGGCACCTTCACGCTCTGCAGCTTCCTGTACGTGGAGGCGCTGGCCAGGGCGGGGCGGCTGACCAGGGCCCGCTACGGCTTCGACAAGATGCTCACCTACGCCAACCACGTGGGCCTCTTCGCCGAGGAGATCGGGGCCTCCGGCGAGCAGCTCGGCAACTTCCCGCAGGCCTTCACGCACCTGGCGCAGATCGCGGCGGCGCTGGCCCTGGACGAGGAGCTGGATCGGGCCGAATCGCGGCCGGATCCGGGCGCCGGGGTGGCGGCGGAGTTCCGGTGACCGGGCGCGGGGTGCTGATCCCACTGGCGCTCGCCCAGTTCCTGTGCAGCTTCGCCGGGTCGAACATGACGGTGATGATCAGCGATATCAGCGCCGACCTGGACACCACGGTGCACGGCGTGCAGGTGACGATCACGCTGTTCCTGCTGGTGATGGCGGCGCTCATGATCCCGGGCGGGGTGCTCGCCGACCGCTTCGGGCGCAGGCGCTGCTTCACCGCCGGGCTCGCGATCTACGGGCTGGGGGCGGCGCTCAGCGCGTTCGCGCCCACGCTCGGGATACTGATGCTCGGGAACTCGATCCTGGAGGGGATCGGCACCGCGCTGCTGATCCCGCCGATCTACATCCTCACCAGCCTGCTGTGCACCGGGACCGCCGAGCGGGCCACGGCATTCGGCGCGATCATGGCCGCGGGCGGGGTCGGCGCGGCGGCCGGGCCGCTGATCGGCGGGGTGATCACCACGGCGGTGAGCTGGCGGGCGTCCTTCGCCTTCCAGACGGTGGTCGTGGTGTTGATCCTGGTGTCGAGCAGGCGCATCCGCGACCCGCTGCCCCCGGACCCGGCGCGCCGCATCGACGTCCGCGGGGCATTGCTCTCGGCGTCGGGGCTGGTGCTGATGGTCGCCGGGATCCTGGCCGCCGCCACGAACCTGCTGGTGACGTTGGGGCTGGTGGTGCTCGGCATCCTGCTGCTCGCCGGCTTCGCGGTCTCCGCGCGCGCCGACGAGCGCGCGGGGCGCAGGCCGCTGCTCTCGCTCGGCCTGTTCCGCAATCGGGTCTCCGACCTCGGGCTGCTCACCCAGAACCTGCAGTGGCTGCTGCTGATGGGGATCTCCTTCGTGGTCGCGGCCTACCTGCAGGTGGAGCACGGCTACAGCGCCATCGGGACCGGGGTGGTGTTCACCGCGGCCACCGCCGGGCTGCTGGTCTCCTCGCTGGCCGCCGGACGGCTGGTGCGCCGCCACCCGCGCCGCACGCTGGTGCAGGCGGGGTTCGCGCTCACCGCCGCCGGGATCGCGCTCCTGCTGCTGCCCGGAGCGGCGGCGGTGTCGGCATGGGCCCTCGCGCCCGGGCTCGGGCTGGCCGGGCTCGGCCTCGGAGTGATGCTCACGCCATCGGTCGACCTGGTGCAGTCGGCCTTCGACGAGCGCAGGCAGGGGGAGATCTCCGGGCTCTCGCGCTGCGTCTCGAATCTGGGGTCGGCGCTCGGCACCGCCGTCGCGGGGACCGTGCTCGTGCTGAATCCAGGGGGCAGGGGGTACGGCGCGGCCATGGTGCTGCTCGGCGTGCTCGCGCTCGGCGGGCTGGCCGCGGCCGCCCTGCTGCCGAGGGAGCCGGTCACCCCGCGTGGGTGATCTGCGCCCGGGGCGGGGTGCGTGGTGCGGGTCACCCGGATCGGATGAGGGCGGGGTGGGGTGCGCGGCGCGACACTCGAGCTCGTCAGCCGGATCCGGGAGAGAGGAACTGCCGTGTCGTTCTGGGAGATCGTCGGAGTCGTTGTGGTGTCGTTCCTGTTCGCGGCCTACCTGATCGTGCTGTTCCGGATCGTCACCGATCTGTTCCGCGACCACACCACCTCGGGGTGGGGCAAGGCGGGCTGGATCGTCGCGCTGGTGCTGCTGCCGCTGCTCGCCGCGGTGCTCTACGTGGTGCTGCGCGGGCCGGGAATGGCCGAGCGGGCACAGGCCGCGTCGCTGCGCGAGTGGGAGGCGCGCAACGACTACATCCGGGTGATCGCGGGCACCGACACGGTCGCCCGGATCGGCGAGGCGGGCCGCCTGCTGGACAGCGGGACGATCACCGAGGCCGAGTTCGCTCGGATCAAGGACTCGGTGATCGGCCGCTGAGCCCCGCGGCGGGCCGGTCAGAGCAGCCCGGCTCGCCGCGCGTGCTGGAGCGTGCCCGCCCGGCTGCTGGTGCCGAACTTCGCGTAGATGCGGCGCAGGTGGGTCTTGACCGTGTTCACCGAGACGCCGAGCGCGTCGGCGATCTGGCGGGCGGTGCGGCCGCTCGGCAGCTGCGCGAGCACGGTGCGCTCGGTCTCGGTGAGCAGCGGGGCGGCCGCGCGCTCGGCGCCGGGGTGGGTGCGGATCGCGGTGACGAAGGTGTTGTGCGCGGTGAAGGTGCCCGCGTTGTCGTCGAGCAGCTTCAGGATGCCCGGGGTCTCCAGGAAGGGGCGGATGATCCGCTCCGGCCCGGCCAGCTCCAGTGCGCGGGCCAGCGCGGCACGGGCTTTGCCCGGTGTCCCGATGGCGGTGTGCGCGCCCGCTTCGAGCAGGTGGACCAGCACCGTGTGCTGCGGAACCGTCGCGGACGGGTCGCGTTGCAGCGGGTCGAGGAGCGCGCGGGCGAGGTCGGGGCGGTGCAGCCCGGCGGCGAGCACCGCCCTGGCCAGGAGCACGCCGGGCCGGTCGCCGAGTTCGGCGCGGGCGTGGCCGAGCAGCAGCCGCGCGGTGCGCGGCGTTCCGGCGTCGAGCAGCGCCCGGACCACGTGCGGCAGCAGCAGCTCGGCGGCGACGCGGTCGGGGAGCGCGCCGGTGCGCAGCAGCTCGGTGATGTGGTGGCGGAGCTGGTCGGCGCGGCGGTGCCGGTCGGCGTCGTCGCCGGTGGCGGTGAGCCCGTCCAGCACGGCCCCGAGCGTGCCCCGGGTAGCGGGCGGCAGCTCCGCGGCGCGCAGGAGGGCGATGTAGGCGGCAGCCGAATTCGCCTCGTCGAGTGCGGAATTCAGGCCGGAGACCGCCGCTGTCGCCTGCGCGGCGGCGGCCTGCTCGGCACCGGCGGTGAGCCGCCCGCTCCAGCCGAGCAGCGTCGCCAGCCGGGATTCCGCGCGCAGTACCAGCCGCGGGTCGCCTGCCACCCTTGCCAGTGCCAGCGCCCGGTACAGGTCATCGATCCCGGTCGCGCGGTCGCCGCGCATCGCGCGGGCGGTGCCGGACTGGACGGCGGTGTAGGCGTCCACCCCCGGGCTGCCGGAGGCGGGGACCACGTCGGGCAGCTGGACGTCGTCGAGTCCGGTGGCCATGGCCAGCGCGGTGGCCAGCGTGGCCGCCAGGATGAGCGCGACCAGCTGCCCGCGCGGCACCGCGGTGCCGTTGCCGGTGCGGCGGCAGGCCAGGTCCAGGTAGGTGAGCGCGTGCGCGGGGTCGGCGCGCTCGACCGCGTCGACGGCCCGCAGTGCCCAGACGGCCGGGTCGTCGGCCTCGACGCTCTGCGCGCCCGCCAGCCCGTCGAAGAGCGCCCGCCCCGCGCCCTGCAGGATCATGCGCAGCGCCGGGTCGCCGAGGAACGCGGGCAGCCCACGCTGACCGTTCTCGCCGAGAACGTGCGGCAGCGCGGCGGCGGGCGCGCCCGCGCCCAGGTGCCAGGCGGCGGTGATCCGATGGCACTCGGCCCCGGCCCCGGCCCGCTCGGCGGCGCCGAGCAGGTGCGCGCGGACCAGCGGGTGGTAGCCGAACCACAGCGCGCCGTCCCGGTAGACCGGCGCCAGCGGGAAGTTCTCCCGCAGCAGCCGATCCAGGATCTCCGGCGCGGCCTCGCCGGCCAGCCGCCCGGCCAGCGCGGTGGTGAAACGCTCCGGAATGCTGGTGCGGATCAGGAATTTTCGCACCGGCGCCTGCTGCGGCGCCACCAGGGTCTCGGTCAGGAAGGCGCCCGCCTCGGTGCTCGGGTCGAGCAGCGCGGCGGCCGCCGCGCGCACGTCGGGGCGGCCCGCCAGCTCGGTGGCGGCGATCCGCACCGGCGCCGCCCAGCCGTGGGTGAGGCGCAGCAGCGCGTCCAGATCGACCCGCTCCGGCCGGATGCCGCACCCGGCGAGCAGCTGTGACGTCTCCTCGCGGTTCAGCGCGAGCTCGGCGGCGCCGACCCGGACCACCCGCGTCTCCAGCACCAGCGAATGCCACGCGAGCGGCGGGTCGCGGCGCGCGATCAGCACCAGCGCGGTGTCCGCGCCGTGGTGCATGAGGTAGTCCACCGCGGCCAGCGAACGGGGATCGCTGACGAGATGCGCGTCGTCGATGACCAGCACCCGCGCCGGAGCGGCGGGGCCGGTGGGGGCGGCCCCGCCGGTCCGCGCCGGTGGCAGCAGCTCGGCCATCGGCGGGCCGGTGAGATGACATGTCACCCAGTGCATCTCGGCTTCCGGCGCGCTTTCCCGGAACTTGCGGAACCATTCCGCCACGGCCACGGTCTTGCCGCTGCCCGGTGGCGCGCAGATCAGCACCACCCGGCGCGGGCGGGTGGCCACCGCGGAATCCAGAATGCGCTGGATCCGGCGGCGCGGGACGGGGTCGAACGCGAATTCGGGTGAAAGGGTCATCTTCTCCTGCTCGGGTGGGGGAATAGCGGCCGGACACCGGGCCGCGCGACCCCGGAGACTCCGGGATCGCGCGGCGTGCGGTGGCTCTCAGGACGGCAGCAGCAGGGCGAACGGCGCGTAGTCGCGCACGTGGCCGTCCACCCACTGCCAGACCGTCGTGGTGTCGACGGCGACGCCGTTCTGCAGGCAGAGCAGCCAGCCGTGCTCCGCGCGCACCCAGACGTCGCCGTCGCGATCGCGGTAGACGCCGGGTGCGGCCGGCTCGGGGGCGGAAGGGCGCGGTGCGGGCGGGGCCGGGGCGGCGATGTCGGTGCCGGTGGCGGTCATGGGCAACTCCCGTTCGACTCGGAGACAATTCCTGCGCAATATTCGCCTGCCCCGCTGAATATTCACTTCCGCGCCGATTCCGTATTTCTTCGGAGATTCTTTGTTATGCAGTGTTGACCTTTTTCGGATGGTAGTTACGCGGATGTCGTGAATAGAGTGTCGGTGTTCTCCGGAGAGGTCGGGGACAGGCGAGAGGCGGAGTTATGGATTGGCGCAGTGGCGCCGCGTGCACTGGGATCGCGCCGGGGCTCTTCCTGCCCCCGCTGCCGCCGCGGGGCGACCCGCGCCAGGCGCTCGAATATTGCCGTCGCTGTCCGGCTCTCGTGGAATGTGCCGAGAGTTCGCTGCGTACCGGGCAGCGGCACGGTGTGGTGGCCGGAGTCTGGCTTTCGGCCGACCCGCGTGCGCACGAAATGCTGCGCGAGATTTCCGCGGGGCGGGTGCGGCAGCGGCGGTGTGTGCGCTGCTGGCGGGTACTGGATCCGGGTGCCGCCGAGCGGTCCTGTGAATTGTGCGGATTCGCCGAGGTTCCGGTTTGAGCCGAAATCTCGCGCGCGATCGTGTTTGTGAGCACAACTGTTACCTACCGTTTGTCAGTTGTGTGAACGGGCGGTAATTTACCGGTCGGTTTATCTGTGCTCGAGGACCGGATGTGAAATATCCGGCGGCTGAGGGGTGTCGTTTCATGACAGAGGTGCGAGTTCAGGTTTTCGGTCCGCTGCGGGTGGTGCTCGACGGCAGGGCCGCCCGCCTCCAGGCGGGAAGGCAGCAGGCGCTGCTCGGCAGGCTCGTGCTCGCCGGCGGCACGACAACGCGGGTGGATCGCCTGATCGAGGATGTGTGGGAGGGCAGCCCGCCGGCTCAGGCCGCCTCGGTGCTGCAGGTGCAGGTGCACAATCTGCGGCGCGTTCTGGAGCCGGCGAGGCCGCCGCGGACGCCCGCGTGCGTTCTCGTCTCCGAGGACGGGGGATACGCGCTCCGGCTCGATGCCGACAGCGTGGATTCCTGGCATTTCGAGCGGTTGCTCGCCCGGTACGAACATCATCTGCGAGAGCACAGGGACACCGGCCCGGCCGAGCGGTACCGGATGCTCGACGAGGCACTGGCGTGCTGGCACGGTGAGGCGTTCGAATCCTTCGCCTCCGCCTCGTGGGCCTCTGCTGAGGTTTCCCGGTTGTCGGATCTGCGGTCCACCGCCATGGAAATGCGCGCCCGCGCGGCGCTGGAGATGGGGCTGGACGCCGATGTCGTCGCGGCACTGCACCAGCTCGCCCGCGACAATCCGGGCCGCGAGGAGAGCGCGCGATTGCTGGCCACCGCGCAATACCGGCTCGGACAGCAGATCGACGCGCTGGAGACCGTGCGCCGCACCCGCGAACATCTGCGCTCGGAATACGGTATCGACCCCGGAAGGCCGCTGCACGAACTGGAAATGGCGATCCTGAACCATTCGCTGGAACCGGAAAGTCCGCCGCCGGGCACCGCGCTGGTGGTGGCCGCCGTGCCGCGCCCGGAAAAACCGCCGCCGCGGTCGGCCTGCTACCCGGACGAGGCGGCCGCCGTCCACGCCGCGGCCGCCGCGGCGGCGGCCGGGGAGCCGCGACTACTGTGGCTGGTCGGCGCCGCGGGGTCGGGCAAGACCACGCTGCTGACCGGCGTTCTCGCGGAACTGGCCGCGCGCGGGAGCCACACCGCGTACGCCTCCTGCCCGGAACTCGACGGCGCGCCGGAGGCATGGGCCTGGAGCGAGTTGCTCGAGGGGCTGCCCGGCGCCGCCGAGGTCACCGCCGCCGACGGCGTCTTCGGCGTGGTGCGCGCGGTCTACCGGCGCAGCCACGAGCTCGCGCTGCGCGGGCCGGTGGTGATCGCGCTGGACGGCGCGCACCGCGCCGACGCGGCGACGCTGCAGGGCATCCGGCAGCTCATGACCTGGCTGCACGGCGAGGCGGTGCTCGTGGTCGTCGCGGTGCGCGACACCGAGCCGGGGCACGCGCCCGCCGAGGCCGCGCTGGCCGACCTGATCACCGACCGGGTCGAGCTCACCGGCTTCGATCTCGCCGGGACCAGGGAGTTCCTGAGCCGCGGCGGCATCGACGGCGGTGACGATGCCCTGGTGCGCAGCCTGCACGAGCGCACCGGCGGAAACCCCATGCTGCTGCGGATCTGGGCCCAGGTGATCGCCGCGCGCCCGGATTCCGGCGAGCCGCCGCACCGGATCCGGGCCCTGGTCCTCGATGTCGCCGAGCGGCTGCCCGCCGGCTCGCTCGCGGTGCTGCGCGCGCTCGCGCTCTGGGGTGCGCCGATCGACGTCGACGCGCTGGCCCGGCTCGCCGACCTCGCCGAGGAGCGGGTCGCCGACCTGCTCGACAATGCCATGGCCGCCTCGCTGGTGCGCTTCGACGGCACCGGCCGGGTGACCGTCCGCGACGAGCTGGTGCAGCGCATCGTGCGCGACAGCATTCCGCCCATGCGGCGCAGGCGGATGCACGGCCACATGGCCGAGTTCGCCGCCGACCGGATCGCAGGCGGCGCGCTCGACGAGGCGGGCCCGGCCGCGCTCGCCGTGCACGCGCTGCACGGCAGCACCCCGGCCAGCGCGGGCCGGGTGCTGGAGCGGCTGGTCGAGGCGGCTAGGCGCTGCGCGGGGGCGGGCAGGCGCGGCGAGGCGGCCACGCTGTGGCGAGCCGCCGCCGAGCTGAACCGGCGCGCCGCCCCGGTCGAGGCCGAGGCCGCGGGCGAGCGCGCCGCGCTGATCGACGCGCTGTGCCTGCTCGCCGACGCGCTGGCCCACGAGGGCGACCGCACCGCCGCCGCGGCGGCCCGCGAGCGCGCGCTCGACCTCGCCGAGAGCCTCGCCGACCCCGCCTCGGTGGCCCGCGCGCTCACCTGCTTGACCGCCCCGGTGATCCCGGGCATGCGCTACCGCGGCACGGGCAGCCCGCGCATCCGCGCCGCGCTCAAACACGCACTCGCCGAGCCGCTCCCCGACCACACGAGGGCCCGGCTGCTGATCACCCTCGCCGCCGAGTCGGACGGCGCGGTGCCCGCCGCCCAGCGGTACGCACACGCGGGCGAGGCACTGGCACTCGCCTACCACGCCGGTGACCACCCGCTGGTCTGCGCGGCGCTGAACGCCGTCGCCTGCGCCCTGGTCGACGCGGGCGCCGCCGACCTGTGCGGCCCGGCCACCGCCGAGCTGGTGCGGGTGGCCGCGCTCACCGAATCGCCCGAGCACCAGGCGCTCGCGCTGTACCTGCGCTTCCTCGACGCGTGCAGGCGCGGCGACCTGGTGGCCGCGGCCCGCTGCGCGCTGGAGTCGCTGGCCGCGGCCGAGCCGGGGCACTTCCCCGAGCTGCGCCAGGCCCTGCTGTGCTTCGTGGCGGCCACCGACCTCATCCGGGGCGACCGGGCCGCCGCCGAGCGGCGCTACGCCGAGTGCCGCGCCGCCGCGCGCGCGGTCGGCGCCTGGCAGCCGGACGCCCTGCTGCTCACCGATCTCGCCGTCGCCTGGGACCGCGGCGACCTCACTCCGCTGCGGGACGTGCTCGAGCGCCGCTACGCGCAGGAGCCGGAGCGCTTCGCCCACGTCTACGCGCTCGCCCTCGCGCAGGCGGGCGAGCCGGCGCGGGCCCGGCTGATCTTCCGGGAGAACCCGCCGCTGCAGCGCGGCCCCGGCCGCCCGCTCATGACCGCCTTCTCCGCCTGCGCCGCCGCCGCGCTCGGCGAGAGCGAGGCCGCCGCGCTGCTCTTCGAACGGCTCACCACCTGGTCCGGCTCGACCGTCGGGCTGGACACCGGGCTGGTCGGCATGGGCCCCATGGACCTGGTGCTCGCCCGGCTCGCCGAGGCCGCGGGCGACGAGGTCTCCGCCCGCACCCTGCGCGAGCGGGCCGCCGCCCAGCGCGAGCACCTGCGCGGGATCGCCGAGTCCATCCGCCCGCAGACCGACCTCGTCGCCGCCCGCTGCGCCGGCGCGCCCGCCCCGGTCCTCGCCTGCCCGGACCCGCACGCCTCCATAGCCTGAGCTGCGCCGATCCGTTGCTCACCCGGTATGGATGACCCCGCCCGCCGCCTCCGTCACTAGCGTCGCCCGGCGTACGTTCCCCCGACGAAGGAGAAGCCCATGGCCGGAACCCTGACCGTCTGGAAGTTCCCCACCGAGACCGGCGCCGAGACCGCCGCGACCAGCCTGCGCGAACTCACCCAGCAGCGGCTGGTCACCGTGCACGACGCGGCGATCGTCAGCTGGCCCGCCGGAGCGCCGAGGCCGAAGACCAAGCAGCTGCACAGCCCGACCGGCGCGGGCGCGCTCGGCGGCGCCTTCTGGGGACTGCTGTTCGGGCTGCTGTTCTTCGTGCCGCTGCTCGGCGCCGCCGTCGGCGCGGGCATCGGGGCGCTCGCCGCCTCGCTGGCCGATGTCGGGATCGACAACGCGTTCATCGCCCGGCTGAAGGAACAGCTGACCCCCGGGACATCGGCGCTGTTCGTGCTCTCCTCCGACGCCGAGCTCGACCGGGTGCACGAGGAGTTCCGGCACCAGACCGCCGAGCTCGTCACCACCAACCTCAGCCACGAGCAGGAGCGGAAGCTGCGCGCGGTCTTCGCCGAGTAGCGGGTCAGGAGTGGTCCGGGCCGAGGTGCTCGCCGAACCACACCGAGGCCAGGTAGGCCGACCAGCTGCCCAGCCGGTCCCGCGGGACCGGCTGGGTGGTCACCGCCAGCTCGGTGATCCGGGTCGGGGCGGGGACGAGCGCCGCGGCCGTCCGGACGCACCGGCGGATCCGCTCGTCGGTGCCGCCGGAGACGAACAGGGTCGGGGCGAGGACCTGGGTCAGCCGGTCGGCGGCGAGGTCGGGGCGGGCGCCGTGCACCACGACGGTCCCCAGCCGGATGTCCGGTTCTCCGGCGGTCCAGAGCGCGACCGGCGCGTCCGAGCCGATGCCGAACAGCCCGACCGGCATCCAGCTGTGCGGGGACCCGGCCAGCCAGTGCCTGACCGCGAGCAGCCGCCTGCCGAGCAGGATGACATCGAAGACGAGGTCGGTGGTTGCCTCGGCCGGGGTCAGCAGGTCCAGCGTGAGCGAGCCGAGGCCGCGGGCGGTCAGCTGCCCCGCGATGTGTGCGTTGCGCGGGCTGTCGCGCCAGGTGCCGCTGCCGTGCGCGACCAGCACGATGGCGCGCGCACCGGGCGGGATCCGCAGGTGGCCGCGGAGCGCGGCGCCATCGGCGTAGACGGTGAGCTGCTCGTCGGACTCCAGGGCGGTGAACGTCTCGGTCATGGAATCAGTCTGTGCGACAGCGCTTTCCGGGCGCTTCCGCACCGATTCCGGGCGCCGGGCGAGAACTCACCCGCCCGCGAGCACGACCGCCCTGCCGTTGGCGGACTGCGCGGGCCGATTCGTGTGCGGGAAGCGCGCCAGATAGCGCTCCACCTCGTCCCGTGCCACTGGAACCGGGTGCCGGAGAACGGTCCAGGCCACCCCTTCGGTGCACGGCGGGGTGGTGAGCGAGCCGGTGTAGCGGAACTGCGCGAGGTCGCCGGGGAGCAAGGTCCGTGGATCGAGCGCGGCGGCGAGGCGCGACCCGCGCACCGGAGGCAGCTCCCCGAGCACCGGCAGCAGAGCCGCCCCCTGCTCGGCGACCTGCATCAGCACTCCGAGCACGGCGATCGCCCCGTCCTCGGCGACATGCACCAGGTGCAGCTCCATGTCCGCACCGACACCATCGACGGTGTGCTCACTCGGCGCGTGGAAGTGGAACTGGGTCAACGCGAACCGCCGCCCGTCGACGGTCACGTGCTGACCGGCGCCCGCGGGGATGTTCGCCTGGATCGTGTGGCCGTTGTCGACGATCTCGACGCCCCGCACCGGGCCGTAGCCGATCTCGATGTGGTCGGCGGGCGCCACCCGCGTCGGATGGCCGAGGTCGATCGGGGACTGCCCGGCGCCGGTGCCGCACATGCGGTAGCGGCCGTCGAGCTCGGCCCAGTGCGCAGGCCCGTCCGCGTCGTAATCCCAGTGCGGCGGGCTGTCGTCGGTGTGCGACCCGGTCGACGCGCACCCCGAAACCATCAGCAGTGCGGCGGCGGCGAGCATCCGGCGGCGGGTGATCGGGCTGGTCGGCCGTGACATCGAGACTCCTCGCGGAATGGGCACGCGGACCGCCCCAGCGACGATCCGTGCCGATTGCGTTGTCGAGCAACGTGATCGAGTCAGGCTAGCCCCGCCGCCGAATCTCCGACAGAGGGTAGTAGAGCGACCTGCGTCACAGGGCCGCATCGCGCTCGCCGCCGTGGCCTCCTGGTCCAGCTGCCGTGCCGTGGGGCGGGGAGACCCGGTGCCGGGCGGCGAAACCCGGTGGGTCGAAACATTCGTCGCGGTTCGGGGGTGGAGAAAGACCTCGGGCCCGGTTCCCGATCACCCCCGGGCTGCGGGTGCGGCGCTGATGAGGGCGTGGGTGCCGCGGGTGCGCCAACCGGGTTCGCGGGTGTCGAGGGTGCTCTCCTGCTCGGCGCCGAGCCCGACCACGACATCGGACTTCACGGTCCGCAGCGCCACCACGGCGGTGGGGAACCGCTCGACCGTCTCGGCGAACGGCGTGGTGGCAGGCCAGTGCAGGTCGCCGACCAGGCGCCGGTAGTTCAGGTCGCCCTTGAGCACCGTGACCCGCGCGCCCGCCAGCTCCCCGGCGAGATCCTCCGGCATCTCGGTGAACGGCAGCGGGGCGCAGAAGAAGTCGTGGGTATCGATCCTGAGCCGCGCGGTGGTGATGTGGCCTTCGAGGCGACGGCCGAGGCCGGTGGCGGTATCGCGCAGCAGCGCGAGCGTGGCCAGGACATCGGCCGTGGTGGCGTCGGAGACGTAGTACGGCGCCGGCTTGACCCACAGGCGGACCTCGGCGGCGAGCCCGGCGGTCAGCAGGTGGTCGATGAGGACCAGGTCGGGCAGGAGCTCGCCCGCGGCGTTGTCGGCGATCAGGTCCAGCCGCGGTGCCTCCGCCAGCATCGACCACAGCACGGCGCTGTCGTCGATGAGCAGCGCGCCGGAGGCCTCGCTCTCGGTGGCGGTGAGCTGGAATCCGAGGTCGGCGCGGTTGCCCCACAGGCAGGCCAGCAGCAGCTGCTCGCGGTCCGGGGTGTCGAGCCGGGCGAGGGTGTCGAGCTGGCCGGCCACCGTGGCGCCGTGCAGTTCGGCGGTCTTGAACGGGGCGAAGGGATCGATGCCCTGCCAGGGGCCGGGGCGGTGGTAACCGGTGGCCTGGAGCAGTCGCCGGTAGAAGAAACTCTCCGCCCACAGGAACGGCGCCTCGGCCCACGGCTTGCCGTAGTGCTCGGCGCCCCAGGCCAGCCAGCGGTCGCGGTCGGCGGTGGGCTCCGCCAGCGGCCGCATCACCCCGGTGGTGCTCTCGGCGAGCAGCTCCTCCAGCGCGGCGCGCTGGGCGGGCGGGTACGGGAGGGCGCTCAGGACGCGCTCGATGAGCTTCGGGTGGCGTTCGTGGAAGACGGCGCGCGCGAAGGAGCCCGGAGTGCCTGCGAGGATGGGTTGCGGGGTCGGTGGTGTCAGCGCCCTGTCCTTTCTTCGGTGGTCCGGTCGATCATCGTCGCCGTCGTGCTCCGAAGGGTGACGGGCCCCGCCCCGGGGGTGGCCGGCCGCCCTACGTCAGCGAGCGCACCTCGGCGATGTCGTACTCGGCCACCGACGCGGCGAGCATCTGCGCGCTCTGATCCGCCCCGGGCCCGCTACCCCGGAACGCCTCCACCGCCGCCTGCGACTCCCAGCGCTCGAAGATATCGATCCGCCCCGGATCGAGGAGATCCGCGCTGATCGAGAAGTCGAGACAGCCCGGCGCGCGGCGCGCCTGCTCGACCACGGCCACGCATCCCGCCAGGTAGGACTCGCGATCAGCGGGGTCGACGGTGATGTGGCCTGCGACGATAACCATGGACGGCTCCTTCTCGTGGTGTCGGGTATACCGACGACGGAGGTGGCCGAAGTTCATCGGTCGAAGGAATCGCGGCGCGCTTCGTCCGGTCCATCGGGTGGCCTTTGGTTGGCTCCGCCCCGGTAGGGACTGTCGTCGACCCTGGCAGGGGATCCGGGGCGGAGCCGCACCCGGACCGGAGATGAGCGGTCCGTCCCGGGTGCACCCTGTAGTTCTACCCGGCCCGGCGCCGGTTTCCTGTCCGTCGTTCGCCCGATGCCGTTACCGTTCGCTATGAGGTAACTGGCCTGTCGATGAGGCGGTGGCCGGTTCGCGCGTCACCGGCTTTCCTCCGGGTCGGCACAGGTCTCGGCGGCGGCGAGCTCGGGAGCGAGAAAGACTGTCTGCGCCATCATCCGGTAGCCGGACATGCGCTCGCGGAACACCTCCACCGACTCCTCCGGGTGCACCGAGTCGATGACGGCGTGCGGGCCGACGGCATTGAACTGGTGGCTCACCCCGCGCGGGATCTGCATGTCCACGAAGGAGCAGGGCGGCACGATCAGGTTGTGCCGGGTGCGGTGCACGCCGGGCGGGGTGCCCGGCAGGTCGTCGGTGAACTGCCGCGGCGCGAACGGGGTGACGCCGGGGACGTCGGTGACCACGAACGGCGACAGGCTGCCGACCCGGATGCTGGTGCCCGGCCCGGTCATCATGCGGACGAAGCGCAGCCCGGTGTGCAGGTGCATGCGCGAGCAGATGCCGCGCTCGGCGGTGTCGTAGAAGTCCATGAGGTAGCGGTCGGCGAAGAAGCCGTCGAAGGGCTTCTCGACCATGTAGACGTCGCCCTCCTCGAAGGTCTGCGAGCGGACGATGCCGTCGGAATCCGCGGTGGTCGCCGCGGAGCTGGCCTTGGCGGTGCGCACGATCTGCGCGAAGGCGCCGACCACGGCGGCGGCGACCTCGGGGGCGAAGCGGGCGACCGGGGTGACCACATTGCGGCCCGGGTCCGCGAAGGTCGCCAGGTCGTGGATCTCGTTCTCGGCGTCGGCCGCCACCTTGAGCCGGGTCATCCGACCGGCCCGCCCACGTCGAACGAGCGCAACCACAGTTCCAGCGACAGCACCAGCCAGAGTTTGCCACCCTGCCGCGGGAGCAGCGCGCCCTCCCCGCGCAGCCAGCCGCGCACCGTCTCCTGGCGGAAGAGCCCGCGGTCCCGCGCGGCGCGGGAGAGCAGCAGGTCGTGGCCGAGGTCGCGCAGCGGGCCGTCCAGCCACTGCTGCACCGGCACCCGCATGCCGCTCTTTGGGCGGTCGACGATGGTGGCGGGGAGCAGGTCGCGCACCGACTCCTTGAGGATCCACTTCTCGCTGGTCCCCGCGAGTTTCAGCGCGGGCGGGGTGGCGAAGGCGCGGTCGATCACCGCGCGGTCGAAGAGCGGGGCCCGGCCCTCGATGCCGCTGGCTGCGGTGAGCCGCTCCACCTTGGTCAGGATGTGGTGCGCGCCCTTGGTGCGCAGATTGACGTGCAGGAGCTGGTTCAGCAGCGTCGACATCCGGCCCTGGCGCAGGTAGGGGGCGACGTGTCCGGCCGGGCCGGGGGCGGATTCCAGGGCGGCGAGGGTGCCGGGGGTGAGCAGGGCGGGCAGGTCGGCGTGGCACTTGCGATAGCTGTCGATGTAGGCGCGGGCGCGGGCATCCGGGGCGGGGTCGGAGCGGAAGAGCTCGAAGACGAGCATGGGCAGGTTCTTGGGGCCGCCGAAGACCGGGTCGCCGCCCTCGCCGTTCAGCGCGACGGTGGCGCCGTCGGCGGCGACCGCCTCGGCCAGCATGGCGTTCGGGACGGTGAGGGGGTCGCCGACCGGGGAGTCGAGCAGGCCGATGGTGTCGGCGAGGCGGGCGGCGACGGTGGCGCCGGGCACCGTGAGCACGCGGTGTTCGGTGCCGCAGTGCGCGGCGACCAGACCGGAGTAGCCGAGTTCGTTGGGGGCGGTGTCGCCGAAGCTGATCGAGTAGGTGCGCACCGGGTGGTCGTGCAGCTCGGCGGCGAGCGCGGTCACCAGGCTGCTGTCGATGCCGCCGGAGAGCAGGACCGCGACCGGCTCACCCACCGGGAGCCTGCGGGTGACCGCCTGTTCGAGCAGGGCGCGCAGGGCGAAGGCGTGGTCAGGGCGGTCGTCGATCAGTTCCTCTGGCTCCCAATAGGTCTCCTCGCTGCTGGTGCCGTCGGGGTGCAGCCGGACGCAGCGGCCGGGGAGCACCTCGTGCACGCCGTGCAGCAGGGTCTCGCGGCCGGGGAGGTAGGCGAAGGTCAGGAAGGTGCGGACGGCGGGCAGGTGCAGCCCGGTGCGCAGGGCGGGCCAGCGGCGCAGGGCGCGCAGGGAGGTGGAGGCGGCCCAGCCCGCGGCGGCGTGCGCGTGGAAGAGCGTGCGGGCCCCGACGTGGTCGCGGATGAGCACCAGGTCGGGGCCGTCGATGACGGCGAGGGCGAACATGCCGTCGGCGGCGGCGATGCCGGGCAGGCCGAAGCGTTCGTAGAGGTGCAGGAGCACGAGACCGTCCGGGCTGCCCGGCGGTGGTGCGGCCGGACCGAGGGTGGTGCGCAGCTCGGCGGTGTTGAACAGGGTGACCTCGCCGACGGCGGTGAGCGCGCCCGCGGTGAAGGGGCCCGCGGCCACGCCGGGGCCGTCCAGCAGGCCGAGGGCGTGCGGTCCCTGCCGGGTGCGGAGTTCGGCCCCGACGGCCCGCACGTGGCCGGCGGGGTCGGTCGCCTGGAAGGCGCACCAGCGCGACATCACATCACCCGAAATCGTCGTCGTCGCCGTAGCTGTCGTCCCAGTCGCCGGAGCCGCCGCCGTCGTCCCCGCCGCCGGAGCGGCTGCCCGCCGCGGCCTGGTTGCGCAGCTCCTCCTCTTCGTCGGGGCTCAGCACCAGCGGCGGCAGGATCAGCGCGCCGAGCAGCGCGCCGCCCGCGACGGTGGCGAGCACCGCGCCGATCCGGCCGCCGAACGAGCTGCGGTTCACCGTGAGCACGCCGTCGCCCCAGAGCGTGCGGCCGTACCCCGCCTCGCGGCCGTAGAGGACGCCGCCGGGGTGGTCGCGCCGGATGATCTTCGGCCCGAGCGGCTCGTCGCGGCCGGAGCGGCCCTGATTGTCCCGCCACAGCACGGTGCCGCCGGGGCCGCGGCTGCGCCACTCCTGGCGGCCGTCGCCGTAGCGGCGGTGCACGGTGCCGTCGGCGAGCAGCTCATCGGTGTAGTCGACCTGCCGGTACGGGGGCACGGCGGGCTCCTTTCGGGGTGCAGGTCATGCGACGGGCCAGGTGAGAAAACCCGAGTCCCTGGTGCGGCGGAGCTCCGACAGCGGGGCGCGCGGGGTGCGGACCCCGCGGACCAGGCGGTGCACGGTGCGCAGCAGGGCGGCCGGGCGCACGGCCTCGAGTTCGACGGTGTGGCCGCGGGCGAGCCAGCGGCGTTCGCGGTCGTCCGGGGCGGGCGGGGGCTCGGTGGGCGGGCCGGGGAGGTGGAACAGGTGCATGGCCTCGGCGTGGCGGGGGCGGAGGCCGAGGGGGACCACCGCGACCTCGTCCGGGAGGGCGGCGAGTTCGCGGACCCGGGCGGCGAATGCGAAGCCCGCGATGCTCGCGTCGTGCAGGACGTAGGCGGTGCCGGAGACGCCGGCCAGCATGCTCGCGACACCAGGGTGCACCGGGAGTTCCGCGGCGCTGAGCACCGGGCAGGCCGACTCCATCGGGAGGCCGTTGGCGCGCAGCATGTGCGCGATCTCGTGCGATCGGCAGATGAGCAGGCGGGGGAGGCCGTAGTCGAACAGGTCGGGTTCGGGGGTGTGGCGGCCCGGCTCCTCGCGGTCGGGAGGCGGTACGGAGAGTACGGGCTGCTCGCCGAGCGCTGCCCGGAAGGTGCTGTAGCGCAGTGGAACTCGTAGCGTGAAGCCGGGGCCGGTGCGCAGCCGGTGCGCGGGGGCGAGCAGGCGGCACAGCTCGTAGTACAGCTGGCGCTCGGTGACTTGCAGCCCACTCGGGGCGGTCGCGCGGGCGACGGCGAGCGGCAGCAGCCGCTCGATCACGCCGGGGTGGGCCACGTCAGGAAACCTACCTGCCCGGCGCGGCGGTGGTCCGGGTCGGCGGCCTCGGCCACCCGGTCCACGCCGCGCTGCACCAGGGCGAGCAGCCGTGCCGGGGGCAGCGCGGCGACCGGGGACCACCAGCCGTCCAGCAGCCACTGCCGGTCCTCGGCGCCGATGGCGGGCGGCAGCTCCGCCGACTCCACCGGCCGCTCCTTGACCCGCACGGCCCACTTCGCGGTGCGCACGGTCGCGGGGGAGAGGCCGAGCAGGACGGCGCGCGGGCCGAATGCCGCGCGCACCTGGCGCGCCCAGCCGATTCCGGCGATACCCGCATCGTGCAGTACCAGCACCGGAATCCCGGGCGGCACCTGCTCGGGCCGCTCGCACAGCGCCAGCTGCCAGCTGGCCGACGCGCCGTTCGCGGCCAGGCAGGTGAGGGTGGGCCGGTCCGGGCAGAGCAGCGCCACTCGCGGTTGCGGCACCGCCTGCGGCCGGAAGTCGTCGCGGGTCAGCCCGGCGGGCGGCCCACCGTAGATCCGCTGCCACGGCCGCAGCACCCGCGTGCTGAAGTCGGCGTAGCCGGGCTCCGGGTGAACGGTGGAGCGCCGCGCCAGCTGCGGCCGCATGAGCAGCAGGATCAGGTTCACCACCAGGATCGTCGCGGCGATCCCGGCCAGTCCTGGCCCTACCGGGACCCCGATGAGCAGCAGCACGACCCCGATGATCCCGATCAGCACCGAGTAGCCGACCGCGGCGAAGTGGTAGTGCCGCCCGGTGCTCGGCAGCGTCTTGCGGCCGGCCGCGAAATACAGCTGCGGGCCGGTGTAGAGCAGCCCCCTGCCGTCGGAGAGCTTCTCCGCCAGGCGCCGCAGCCGCAGGTCGTGCAGGCGGAACGGGCTCTCCTTCGGCTCCAGCGCGAAGGGCCGCCCGCACGACGAGCAGACACGGTTCGGGCGCTGCCGGTAGAGCAGGCTGGTCTGGCAGTGCGGGCAGATCACGCCCTATATTCGCGCATCCGCTGCGGATCCGCGAGCGATCCCGGTGAGAATCGGTGTTGACTCTCCAGCTACTGGAAACCCGAGGCTGATTCCCGTGAGTGACCGCGACGAACTGTTCCCCATCGGCGAGCTGGCTCGCCGCACCGGGCTGTCGGTGCGGACCATCCGCTTCTGGTCCGACGCCGGGGTGGTGCCGCCGACCGACAGGTCGCCGACCGGCTACCGGCTCTACGACGCCGAGGCGGTGGCCCGGCTCGACCTGGTCCGCACCCTGCGCGAACTGGGGCTCGACCTGCCTACCGTGCACAAGGTGCTGCTGCGCCAGAGCTCGGTGGCCGAGGTGGCCGCCGCGCACGTGCGGGCGCTGGACGCCGAGATCCGCACCCTGCGGGTCCGGCGGGCGGTGCTGCGTTCGGTCGCTCACCGAGGAAGTTCGACCGAGGAGATGAGAATCATGCACAAGATGGCGAAGCTGTCCGCCGCCGAGCGGCAGCAGGTGATCGATTATTTCGTGGACGCGACGGTCGCCGGTATCCCGGCGGACGCACCCGGTGCGCACATCGCGCGGGAGATGCGGTCGCTGCCCACGGAGCTGCCCGACGATCCGAGCCCCGAGCAGGTGGATGCCTGGGTGGAGCTGGCCGAGCTGGTCGGCGACTCCGGGTTCCAGGAGCGGGTGCGGGAGATGGCGGTCACCGGGGCCGAGGGCGCCCAGCCGGAGTTCGCGCCGGACCCGGGGCGGGTGTCCGCGGTCGCCGCGCAGGCGCTGAGCGAGGGGGTCTCGCCCGATTCGGTGCGGGGCAGGGAGCTGCTGGATCAGCTCGTCGGCCCGGCTCTGCCTGCCGCCGATCGGGTGCGGCTGGCGGATTCCATGGCGGTGTTCACCGACCGGCGGGTCGAGCGGTACTGGCAGTTGCTCGGGGTGCTGAACGGGTGGCCCGCCCGCGAGCCGCAGGTTCCGGCCTGGGAGTGGTTCATCGGGGCGCTGCGCGCCGGCGCGTAGCGGGTCATCGACGGCGGTTCGGTCCTCGAACCGGAGGATCGGACCGCCGACAGCGACCCGCTCGGGCCGCACGCCGGGACACCCGAGAATCCCTGCGTCGCTTGTTGTTACGCGGAGTAACACGGTGCCGGGCGGACCGGTGCCGGAACGCGGGTCGTGATTTCGGCGCCCGCTCGGCGGCGTGGATCCGATGTGGCCGGGTATCTCGGAGACTGGTGCCCGGATCGCTCTTTCTCGCGCGTCGCGCGATCCGGGGGCCAGGCCCGCCCCGGTCGTCCCTGTCCTCGTCCGGGGCGGGTCCGCGCACTCGAAGTCGTCAGCGCTTGACCTTGACACAGTGACAACGTCTTCACTGAACGGGAGGAGGTGGTTCCCATGAACCCGACACCGAGACTGCGCACCGCCCTCAACGCGGAGAGCGCCTCGACCCGGCTGCAGGCCGCGCTCGCCGCGGGCACGCACCCGGACCCGGCGCTGCTCCCCGAACTGCTCGCCCGCTGCGCCGTCGAGCCGGACTTCTATGTCCGCGACATGCTCACCTGGGCGCTCACCCGGCTCCCGCGGGAAGACACCGTGCCCGCGCTGCTCGCCGAGCTGGCGTCCGGCACCACGCAGGCCCGCAGCCAGGCGCTGCACACGCTCTCCAAGATCGGTGACCCGGCCACCTGGTCTGCGATCACCCCGGCGCTGCTGCGCGATCCCGACGACGAGGTGGCGCGCAGCGCGTGGCGGGCCGCCGCGGTCCTGGTCCCGGAGGACGAGCGTCCGGCCCTCGCCGCCGAACTCGCCGGGCAGCTCGCTCGCGGCGACCGCGATGTGCGGCGCAGCTTGAGCCGGGCACTGGCCGCGCTCGGCGAGATCGTCGAGCCGGTGCTCACGAGAGCGAAGGCGAGCCCCGACCCGGACGTGCGGGCGCACGCCCTGGTCACCGAGCAGCTGCTGCGCGACCCGGACGCCGCCTTCGATATCGACGCGGCCAAGCGGATCGCCGCGCTGGACGGCGCCCCGTGCTGATCGGCGAGGTGGCGCGACGTTCGGGGGTCAGTACCCGGATGCTGCGCCACTACGACGCGCTCGGGCTGGTCCGGCCGACCGGGCGCACCGTCGGCGGGTACCGGGAGTACGCCGACGCCGATATCCGGCGGATCTTCCACGTGGAGAGCCTGCGCACGCTCGGCCTCTCGCTGCGCGAGGTGGCCCGCGCGCTGGAAGACCCGGATTTCGCGCCGCAATCCCTGGTCGGCGATCTCATCCGACGCACCGAGGAGCGGCTGTCCGGGGAGCGGGAGCTGCTGGAGCGGTTGCGCGCGGTCGAGGGGGCGGAGCCCGGGGACTGGCGCGATGTGCTGCGCATCGTGGAGCTGGTCCGCAACCTCGGCTCGGCCGACCCGCCGCGGCGGTTGCAGACCGTGCTCAACCCCGCCGCGAACGAGCCGGTCCCGACCGAGCTGCTCACCGCGGCGGTGCTCGCCGAGAGCGAGCCGAATATGGCGGGGGCGCTGCGCTGGGCGCTCGCCAGGGCCGGGACCGACGGGCTGGCGGGGCTCGCGCCCGGACTGCGATCCGCCGATGCGGAGGTCCGGCGGCGGGCGGTGCTCGCGGTCGCGGAGATTCCCGGCGATGCCGCCACTGCGCTGCTCACCGCCGCGCTGGACGATCCTTCACCGGCGGTGCGCGGTCCGGCGGCGCTGGCCGCCGGTGGCCGCGGGGTGACCGCCGCGGAGCCGGTGCTGGTCAGCATGGTGGTGGCGGGCACGAACGATGTCGACGCGGGCGAGGCGCTGGGTGCGCTGTCCCAGGAGGCGGCGGCCGCGGAGCGCATCCTGACCGCGCTGACCGATGCGCTGGCCGCGCACGCAGCCGACTCCGACGTTCGTATCCGGCTCATTCAGGCGGTGGTCGAGTTGCCCGGTACTCGCGCACTGGAGATCCTCCAATTGCTGCGCGCGAATGCCGATCCTCCCGTCTCCCTGGTGGCCGCCGCGTTCTTCGATCTGGTGGCTTCCCGCCCATCGATGTGACGGACCTGGACTTGACCTGCCCTGGTCGATGCTCTTCCGGGACGACCCTCCGCGCGGTGAACGCGTGCCGTCCACCGGTTGGCATCCGATCGATGTCGTGCACCGGCGCCTCCTGGCCGATTCCTCGGTGTACGACGACAGTCCCGGACGAGTCGTTTTCGATAGGAATTTCTTCCTGCCACAGCACCGAGTGGCGGCCGTGCCCGATTACGTTCAGGCCGCACTCGAAGCTCGCGATGGCGAGCGTGAATACTTCGTTCGGCGCTTCGCCCACCTGATCCCGGCTCGCCACCTCGTCGTGACCGATCTGAGCAGACTCGGCTCGATCGACTCCGCCGAGCAGCGGTGCTGGTGAAGCGGCTAGCGAAACTCGAGCACCTTCTCGAAGGTGAGATACGGCAATGTCGCCGGGTCGGTGGTCATGTCGTACTTCGGCTCGTACCCGGTACTGAGGTACAGGCCGACCGCCTCGGGCTGCCGCGGCCCGGTGGTGAGCCGGATCATCCGGTACCCGGCATCCGCCGCTGCCCGTTCCAGCTCGACCAGCACCGTCCTAGCGTGCCCGCGCCGCCGATGCGCGGAGTGCGTCCACACCCGCTTAACTTCCGCGGTGCTCTCGTCGATGCGCCGGAACCCACCGCCCGCGACCGCCCCCTCATCCTCGAGCAGCAGCACGAGCCCACCGTCCGGCGGCTCGAAGTCAGCGGGGTCGGTATTGCCCATCTCATCGTTCGGCCCGTAGCGGGTCTCGTACTCGCGGGCCAGCTCGTCGAGCAGCGGCCGCACCAGTGGGTCGGCGGCGCCGACCCAGCGCAGCTCGCGGGTTCTGTCGCAGCGTGTCACGAATCGGCACAACAGCGGAGCCGCGCCCGGACATTCCCGCGGCGGAACGCTGTAATGCCGATCGGCGCCCTGGCGATCGACCTCGTAGCGAGGGACGGAGCAGGGGATGAACAGATGGCCTTCCCGCTGGGAGTCGCTGCGGGTCGGGCTCGGCGTGCTGTCCGGCCTGGCGATGGTGATCTTCGGTGCCGATATGCTTCTGAGCGAGCTGTCGTACCCGCCGCCGGAGCCGGGCTGGAGCGTCGAGATGCCGGTCGTCATCGAGCCGTGGCCCCCGCCCGGGACGCCGCGCTGAGAACGCCGAACGGCCGCCCCCGGATCCCGGGAGCGGGCCGTTCGTACCGGAAACCTCAGCGCAGCGCCGGAATCTGCTCCGCCGCCGCCGCGGGGGCATCGAGCCGCCTGGTCAACCCCTCACCCTCGATATCGAAGGCAGGCACCAGCGGCGCCAGCCACTTCGGCATCCACCAGATCCGCTCGCCCACGATCAGCATGAACGCGGGCACGATGAGCATGCGGACCAGGAAGGCGTCGGCCAGCACGCCGACGGCGAGCGCGAAGCCGATGGTCTTGAGGATGACGTCGTCGGTGAGCGCGAAGCCCGCGAAGACGCCGACCATGATGATCGCGGCGGCGACCACCACCCGCGCGCTGTGCGCGAAGCCGTCGATCACGGCCCGCCGGGCCGGGGTGCCGTGCGCGTACGCCTCGCGCATCCGGCTGACCAGGAACACCTCGTAGTCCATGGCGAGCCCGAAGAGGATGCCGGTCAGCAGGATCGGCAGGATGAACAGCACCGGTGATGTGGTGTCCAGGCCGATGAGCTGGTTGAGCCAGCCCCACTGGAAGACCGCGACGGTGGCGCCGAGCGCGACGCCGACCGAGAGCAGGAAGCCCACCGCGGCCTTGAGCGGCACCCACAGCGAGCGGAACACCGCGATCAGCAGGAAGACCGCCAGCCCGACGACGACCGCCAGGTAGATCGGGAACACCGCGGTGAGCTCGTTGGCGATATCGACCCCGACCGCGGTCTGGCCGGTCACCAGGGCACGGGCGCCGGTCTGCGCGGGCAGGTCGGCGACGGTGGCGCGGATCTCCGCGACCAGGTCCTTGGTGGCCTGATCGGAGGGCCCGGAGCCCGGAATCACGGTGATGGTCGCGAATCTCACCGCCGCGAGCTGCTGCGCGAAGGCCTGCTGCGCCTGCGGGGTGTCGCTGGTGAGCGCCGGGATCACGGTGGCGACGTCGGTGCCCGCGTGGCCGGCCATGGTCTGCAGGTCGTCGGTCACCCTGGCCACCGCACCCGCGGGGTCGGCGGCGTTCGCGGTGTCGACCACCACGACCAGCGGGCCGTTGGCGCCGGGGCCGAAGTTCTCCGCGATCAGGTCGTAGGCGGTGCGGGCCTCGCTGCCCGCCGGCTTGCTCGCGTCGTCCGGCAGCGCGAGCTGCATGGAGGCCACCGGGATCGAGGCGAGCACCGCGACCGCGATACCGCCGGCGAGCGCGGCCCACTTCCTGCGGGCGATGCCCTCGACCCAGCGGCGGCCGTGCGTGCGCGGCTCCGCGCCCGCGGCGGCCTTCGCCAGGTAGCGCGGCTTGCCCTTCATGACCCGCGCACCGGCGAAGCCGAGGATGGCGGGGAGCAGGGTGAGCGAGATGAGCACCGCCACGGCCACGGTGAAGGCGCCGCCCAGCCCCATCTGGGTCAGGAAGCCGATATCGCAGACCGCGAGCCCGACCAGCGCGATGATGACGGTGAGCCCGGCGAACACCACCGCCGAGCCCGCGGTGCCGACCGCGCGCCCGGCCGCCTCCTCGAGCGAGCGCCCGGCGCGCACCTCGCTCTGGTAGCGGCTCATGATGAAGAGCGCGTAGTCGATGCCGACCGCCAGCCCGAGCATGGTGCCGAGCGCGGGGGTGGTGGAGGAGAGCTCGACGAAGCCGGTGAGCGTGGTGATCGCCAGCATGCCGATACCGACCCCGACCAGCGCGGTGAGCAGCGGCATCCCGGCCGCGACCAGCGAGCCGAAGGTCACCGCGAGCACCAGCAGCGCCACCGCGATGCCGACGACCTCGGCCAGCGGCATCGCGACCTCGTTCATGGCGTCGCCGCCGATGGCGACGTTCAGCCCGGCCGCCTCGGCGTTGTCGGCGGCGTTCTCCAGCGCCGAGCGGTCGGCGTCGGTGAGCTCGTTCGCGGTCTTGTTGTAGCTCACGGCGGCGTAGCCGACCCGGCCGTCGCCGGTGAGCGTGCCGCCGGCGAAGGGATCGGTCACCGCGGCCACGTTCTCGGTGCCCAGCTCGCGCAGCGCGGTGCCGACCGCGGCGCTGTAGCCGGGCTCGGTCAGCGCGCGGCCCTCGGGCGCCTCGAACACCACGCGCGCGGTGGCGCCGTCCGGGGCGGCCTGCGGGGCCCGCTCCTCGATGAGGTCGAAGGCCTGGGTCGACTCGATCCCGGCCAGCTCGAACCGGTCACTGGTCGTGCCGGAGAGCGTTGCCGCGCCGACGGCGAGCACGGCCAGCAGCACCACCCAGATCGCCGCGACCGCCCTGCGGTGCGCGAACGACCACCGGCCCAGCCGGAACAACTGCCACGCCATGCGCGTCCTCCAAGACTTTGTGGACCACACGGTCCGGATAGGGTCTAGAGTAGGAGGATGCGGACTGAAGGGTCCACTTCAGCGCCCCGATCGTGCGGCAACTCACGTGAGCGGCGGAGACCCTGAACACAGCTCGGCGAAGGAGTGGAGCGATGACGGCACCCCGGCGGCAACGGCGGCGCCGGGTGGATGCGCAGCACAACTCCGAACGGGTGCTGGAAGCCGCGATCGAGGTCTTCACCGAGCACGGGCTGGAGGCCACCATCCCGGAGGTGGCGGCGCGCGCGGGCGTCGGCAAGGCCACCGTCTACCGCAGCTACCCGACCAAGGCCGACCTGGTGCGCGAGCTGGCGCTGCTGCACCTGGCCTGGTTCACCGAGCTCGGCGCCGCCGCGCTGGCCGCCGCCCGCACCGACGCCTACCGCGCGCTGGAGGAGCTGCTGGAGCGGATCGTCGCCCGGCTCGCCGAGGACCGGCTCATGGTGGAGGTGCTCAGCGGCGTCGACGGCATGCAGGACGAGCGGCTGGACCACCAGCTGGAGCAGATCCTGGCGCTGGCCCGCGCGCAGGGGAGGCTGCGGCCGGACGCCACCGCCATGGATGTGCAGGTGCTGGTGTCCGGGGTGGCGCGGGCGCTGATCGGGCTGGAGATCCGCGATCCGGCGGTCTGGCGGCGGTACGCGCGGCTCGCGCTGGCTGCGCTGCGGCCGGAGTGAGCTATCGGCGCTCGGCGGTGCCGATCACCAGCGGCGCGATGGTCGGCAGCGCGGTCGGCATGCGGGTGTGGAACACCTCGGTCACGGTCAGCGGCGAGGCCGCGAGCAGGGCTTCGAAGTCCCGATTGGCGTGGCAGCCGTCGGCCAGCCTGCGCTGCACCGGGGTGAGGAGGTCCTGCAGCGCGCCGAGCGCGCCGGTGCCGCGCACGTGTTCGTGGAAGAGGAACCGCCCGCCGGGGCGCAGCACCCGGTGCACCTCGGCCAGCGCGAGCGCCGGGTCGCGGACCGAGCAGAAGACCAGCGACGCGGTGACGGTGTCGAAGCTCGCGTCCGGGAAGGCGAGGGCGTGCGCGTCGCCGTCGAGCACGGTGAGCGGCAGGTCGTCGCGGGTCGAGAGCTGTTCGCGCAGGGCGGCATTGGGTTCGAGCAGCACCAGCTCGGTCAGCTCGGCCGGGTAGTGCGGGACGGAGAGGCCGTTGCCCGCGCCGATCTCCAGGGTGCGGCCGCGGGCCGCGGCGAGCTGGGCGCGGCGCAGCCCGGCCTGCCCGGCCCGGTCGACGCGGTCCATGAAGCGGGGGTACCAGGCGGCGAAGCAGCGCTGCCCGAGGGTCGAAGCGGTCATGGGATCAGTGTGGTCCGGGCGGGGGCTGCCGCGCATGGCCGGAACGGGCCATTATCGGAGGGTGCTGCGCGCCGAGGATCAGACCGTTCGCCACCTGCCGATCGAGGGCGGCGGCGCGCTCGCGTACGCGGTCACGGGGTCGGGGCCCGCGCTGCTGATGGGCGGCTGGTGGTGCAGTCACCTCGCCCTGAACTGGGACGATCCGCTCTTCCGCGGCTATATCTCGCGCCTGGCCGAGCGATTCACGGTCATCCGCTACGACCGGCCGGGCCGCGGGCTCTCCGCATCGGCCACCACCGATCTGGACGGCGAGATCGCGGTGGTCACCGAGCTGCTCGACACGCTCGGGGTGGAGCGGGTCGCCCTGCTCGGCGGCTCGTCGGGCGCCGCGGTCGCCGCCGGGCTGGCCGCCCGGCTGCCGCGGCGGGTGCGGCGGCTGGTGCTCTACGGCGCCTTCGCCCGCGGCGCCGATATCGCCCCCGAGCCCGCCCGGCGCGCCATGGTGGCGGCCGTCGCCGCGCACTGGGGCCTCGGATCCCGCCTGCTGGCCGATGTCTTCGTGCCGGGCGCGAGCAGCGCGGAGCGCGAGCGCTTCGCGCGCTTCCAGCGGCTCTCCGCCACCGCGGGCCAGGCCGCAGCCGCCCTCGCCGAGAGTTACGACCTGGATGCCACCGGCTACCTGGCCGCCGTCTCGGTCCCCACCACGGTGCTGCACCGCCGCGACGACCGCGCGGTCCCCTTCACCCTCGGCCGCGACGTGGCCCGCCGCGTCCGCGGCTCGACCTTCGTCGAGCTCACCGGCGACGACCACTTCCCCTGGCGCGGCGATGCCGCGGCGGTCGCCGCCGCCACCCTGCGGGGTCTCGGCCACCCGGTGCGCACGCGCCCCGCGCCACCCGGCCCGGCCGCCGTCACCGAGCGCGAACGCGAGATTCTGCACCTGGTCACCGCCGGACTCACCGACGCGCAGATCGGCGAGCGCCTCACGCTGAGCCCGCACACCGTGCACCGCCACATCGCCAATGCCCGCGCCAAGCTCGGCGTCCGCTCCCGCGCCGCGGCGGCCGCCGCCCTGCGCTACGAACCGGGGCGGCCCGGGATCTGATTCCGATAGCCCGCCCGCGCACCGTATTCGCTCCACCGGAATTCCTGGAACCGCTCAGGAACCGGGCGCCCGGTCGGTGTCCGGTTCGTCGCGGGCGGCGAGGTGCGCGTCGGCGATCACCGCCCAGAACCGGCTGCGCAGTTCGCGGGCGTGCTCGACCTCCGCGGGGTCGGGCGGCGCGGCGGGGCCGAACATCCAGGAGGGGCGGGCGTCGGCGGTGGCGTCGCCGGCGCCGAAGCGGCGCACGGCGGCGATCACCTGGTCCAGGGTCGCCGCGCTCTGCACCGTGGCCCAGAAGGCGGCGGGGAGGTCGGTGAGCGCGGCGAACGAGGCGGAGCTCAGCCCCAGGTCGATGGTGGTGCCGACCTCGCCGTCGTCGTCGAAGATGGTCTCGATGAAGGTGATCTCCCAGGACGGCGCGGTCCCGTCGCGGCGCAGGGTGAGCGAGGGGTGCTCGATATCGGCGGTGGTGGCCCAGGGCGAGGCGTGCGCGAGGCGGTACTGCAGCCGGCCGACGGCCGGATCCCAGCCGCGGGTGTGCACCCGCACCTCGGCGGCGCGGCCGATGGTGCGCTGCTCGACCCCGGCGCCCGCCGAGCCGAGCCAGACCCGGAGCACCGATTCGTCGGGATAGGTGCCGAGCATGGCGGCGAGGTGCGCGAGCGCCTGCTCCCTGCTGCCCTCGAAGCCGTGCACCTCCTGCTCGGCGGCGAGGCCGTAGAGCACCCCGGCCGCGCCTGGCGCGAGCCCGGCCAGGTACTCGGTGGCCAGCGCCGTGCCGCGGGCGAGGGCGCGGGGCCAGTCGTGCTCGGGTAGCGGGTCGCGTTCGTCCATCGGTATACCCCCTGTCCCCGGCCATTCTCCCGCCGATCGGCGCTCCTGTCCCGGTACCGGGGTGGCGCGGCGATTCGCGTGTAAACGAATCGCGCGGCCGCGCTGATTACCCGGTGCCGCCCGCGGTGGGCGGCCCCCCGGACGCAGGAGCACCTCGTGAACAACCCCGTCAACCGGTTCATCCTGGCAGGCATCTTCGCCGCCATCGGCTACGTCGCCGTGAAGCTGCTGCTCGACGGCGCGCCCGCCGCGGTGGACACCTGGATCGGCACCTTCTCCTCCGGCATCGTGATCGGCGGCGCCGTCGTACTGGCGCTGAGCTGGTCGCGGCGGCGCAAGCAGGCGAAGGAGGGCGATCAGCCGCAGGGGTAGATCCGGGCGCACAGCACGGCCGGCCGGGCGTCGGTGCCGGCGCGGCGCCTGCCCGACCTCCATGAACCGGCAGCCGGCGGCGGGGTCGCGCGGCCGACTTCGGCGACGAGCCGCGCACGCCGCGGCTCGCCGCCGAGATCGACACCGTGGTCAGCGCGGGTTGGTGATCGCCCCGGTCTCGGCGCCCTGCACCAGCCGGGCGTACTTGCCGAGCACGCCGCGGGTGTAGCGCGGCTCGTTCGGCACCCAGCCCTGCCTGCGCGCGGCCAGCTCGGCCTCGTCGACCAGCAGGTCCAGCGCCTTCTCGTGCACGTCCACCCGGATCCGGTCACCGTCCCGGACGAAGGCGATCGGGCCGCCGTCCCGCGCCTCCGGCGCCACGTGGCCGATGCAGAAGCCCCAGGTGCCGCCGCTGAACCGGCCGTCGGTCACCAGCGCGCAGTCGGCGCCGCGCCCGGCGCCCTTGAGCGCGCCGGTGATGGCGAGCATCTCGCGCATGCCCGGCCCGCCCTTGGGGCCCTCGTAGCGGATGACCAGCACCGTGCCCGGCTCGATCTCCCCGGCCAGGATGGCGGCCATCGCGCCGTCCTCGCCGTCGAAGACCCGGGCCGGGCCCTCGAAGCGCATCTGGTCGGCGGTGAGCCCGGCGACCTTGACCACGCTGCCCTTCGGGGCGAGCGAGCCGCTCAGGATATTGATGCCGCCGTCGCGGTGGATCGGGCGGTCGATGGGGTAGACCACGACGCCGTCCGGGGCGGGCGGGTCGATCGCGGCCAGGTTCTCCGCCATGGTCTTTCCGGTGACGGTGAGGCAGTCGCCGTGCAGCAGCCCGGCGTCGAGCAGCTGCTTGAGCACCACCGGGACGCCGCCGACCCGGTCCAGCTCCAGCATGTGGAACCGCCCGCCCGGCTTCATGTCCGCGACGTGCGGGACCCGGGCGGCGATCCGGTTGAAGTCGTCCAGGTGCAGCTCGACCCCGGCCTCGTTGGCGATGGCGAGCAGGTGCAGCACCGCATTGGTGCTGCCACCGAGCGCGGAGGTGACCGCGATGGCGTTCTCGAAGGCCTGCTTGGTCAGGATCTGGCTGGGCCGGATGCCAAGGCGCAGCATGCCGACGATGGCCGCACCGGCCGCGGTGGCGTCGTCCTCGCGGCGCCGGTCCACGGCGGGCGGGGAGGCCGATCCGGGCAGGCTGAGGCCGAGCGCCTCGGCGATGGAGGACATGGTGTTGGCGGTGAACATGCCGCCGCAGGCGCCCTCGCCGGGGCAGGCCTTGCGCTCGATCTGGCCCAGCTCGTGCTCATCGATCCTGCCCGCCGCGCAGGCGCCGACCGCCTCGAAGACGCTGGTGATGTCGAGCGAGGTGCCGTTGTGGTTGCCGGGCAGGATGGAGCCGTTGTAGACGAAGACGCTGGGCAGGTCCAGCCGGGCGGCGGCCATGAGCATGCCGGGGATGGACTTGTCGCAGCCGGCCAGCCCGATGAAGCCGTCCAGCCGCTCGGCGTGCACCACCGTCTCCACGCTGTCGGTGATCACCTCGCGGCTCACCAGCGAGGCCCGCATCCCCTCGTGGCCCATGGAGATTCCGTCGCTCACGGTGATGGTGCCGAACTCCAGCGCCACCCCGCCCGCCGCGCGCACCCCGGCCTTGGCCCGCTGCGCCAGCGTGCGCAGGGTGAGGTTGCACGGGGTCACCTCGTTCCAGGCCGAGGCGATGCCGATCTGCGGTTTGTCCCAGTCGTCGTCGGTCAGCCCGACGGCGCGCAGCATGGCCCGGGAGGGGGCCCGCTGCATCCCGTCGGTGACATCGCGGCTGCGCGGCTTCATATCGACCGGATCTGTCATTTCCGGGAGGCTACCCCATCGCCTCGAGGCCGCCGTGACCAGCGTTGTTACCGCGAACGCAACTCTCCGGCCGGGTCATTACCGCATTCGGCAACATTGCCTGCGCTCGATGCCGCACGGTGCCGCCGAGCCCGCGCGGCGGATGCCGCCTTCCCGCCCGACGTCACAGCGACCGCACCGGGTCGGCGCCGTTCCACCGCTCGGCGGCGCCGCGGACCAGCCCCGCCAGCCCGGCGGTGCGCTCGGTGTATTCGCTGAGCTCCAGGTACGGCGCGGGGCCGCCCGCCCCGTCGAAGAAGGCGTACCGGGTGCCTGCGTCCCCCGACCACAGCACCGGCCGCCCCGCCGCGCGCACCGCGGCCTCGTAATCCTCGGCCCACCAGGCGAGCTGGTGGAAGCCGGTGTGGCCGGCGTAGATGCTCGGCGCGTCGTTCTCCTGCTGGATCAGCTCCACCTGCAGCTCCCCGGACTGCGCGAAGGCGATGCTCAGCGTGACCGCGCACGGCGCACCCCGGTACACCCCGCGCTGTTCGACCCCGCGCAGCACGAACCACGGGCCGACTCCGAGCTCGACCCAGCTCCGCATCCGCTCATCGATATCGGCGACCACGTACCCGATCTGCCGGATCGGCCCTGGCATCGGCATGACGACCTCCTTGTGCGCGCTGCCCGAGTATGTCACTCTCGAAATCAAGAATAGCATTCTGGAAGATGAGAGCGAGAGTCTGACGCATGGGCTACGCCGACCAACTGTTCGATCTGACCGGCCGCGTGGTGCTGGTGACCGGCGGCAGCCGGGGCCTGGGCCGGGAGATGGCCTTCGGCGCGGCGCGCTGCGGCGCGGACCTGGTGATCGCGAGCCGCGACTTCGAGAGCTGCGCGGCGACCTGCGCGGAGATCGAGCGCGAGACCGGAAGGGCCGCGCTGCCGCACGCGGTGCACGTGGGCCGCTGGGACCAGCTGGACGGCCTGGTCGATGCCGCCTACGACCGCTTCGGCAAGGTCGACGTGCTGATCAACAACGCGGGCATGCAGCCGGTCTACGACACCCTCGGGTCGGTGAGCGAGAAGCTCTTCGACGCCGTGCTGAACCTGAACCTCAAGGGCCCGTTCCGGCTCTCGGTGCTCGTCGGCGAGCGCATGGTGGCGGCCGGGCGCGGCTCGATCATCAACGTCAGCTCGTCCGGCTCGATCCGCCCGCGGCCCTCGATCGTGCCGTACGCCGCCGCCAAGGCCGGGCTCAATGCCATGACCGAGGGCCTCGCGCTCGCCTTCGGCCCGGCGGTGCGGGTCAACACGCTGATGGCAGGCCCGCACCTGACCGGCGCCACCGCGGGCTGGGACATCGCTGCCGTGCCCAACCCCTTCGGCGCGCACGCCCTGCAGCGCGCGGGCCGCCCGCCGGAGATCGTCGGCGCCGCGCTCTTCCTCGCCTCCGATGCCGCCAGCTTCACCACCGGGGCCACCCTGCGCTCCGACGGCGGCATGCCCTGAACCTCCCGACCCCGACCGAACAGGAGTACGACATGGCGTGGGATTTCGCGACCGATCCCGAGTATCAGGCCAAGCTGGACTGGGCCGACGACTTCGTCCGCACCGAGGTGGAGCCGCTGGACCTGGTCTGGCCGCACGAGCAGTTCGTACCGCTCAGCGGCAAGCGCCGCGATGCCATCGACCCGCTCAAGAAGAAGGTGCGCGAGCAGGGGCTGTGGGCCACCCACCTCGGCCCCGAGCTCGGCGGCCAGGGCCACGGGCAGGTCAAGCTCGCGCTGCTGAACGAGATCCTCGGCCGCTGCTCGTGGGCCCCGATCGTCTTCGGCTGCCAGGCCCCCGACACCGGCAATGCCGAGATCCTCGCGCACTACGGCAGCCCGGAGCAGAAGGAGCGGTACCTGCGCCCGCTGCTCGACGGCGAGCTCTTCTCCTGCTACTCCATGACCGAGCCGCAGGCGGGCGCCGACCCGCGCCAGTTCACCACCACCGCGGTGCGGGACGGCGGCGACTGGGTGATCGAGGGCCGCAAGTACTTCTCCTCCAATGCCAGGACCGCCGCCTTCTACATCGTCATGGCGATCACCGACCCCGAGGCAGGCGCTTACCGGGGCATGTCGATGTTCCTGGTTCCCGCCGACACCCCGGGTATCGAGATCGAGCGCGATGTCCGGCTCTACGGCGAGCCCGAGGCCGCGGGGCAGCACGCGCTCATCCACTACAACCGGGTGCGGGTGCCGGATTCGGCGCTGCTCGGCGGGGCGGGGCAGGCCTTCGTGATCGCGCAGACGCGGCTCGGCGGCGGCCGCATCCACCACGCCATGCGCACCATCGGGCTGGCGCAGCGGGCGCTGGACATGCTCTGCGAGCGAGCGCTCAGCCGGGAGACCGCGGGCAGCCCGCTCGCCGAGAAGCAGTTCGTGCAGGGCTACATCGCCGACTCCTGGGCGCAGCTGGCCCAGTTCCGGCTGCTGGTGCTGCACACCGCCTGGAAGATCGACAGGTACAACGACTACCGGAAGGTGCGCAAGGATATCGCCGCGGTCAAGGTCGTCATGCCGACGGTGCTGCACGATATCGCCTGGCGCTCCATGCAGGTGCACGGCGCGCTCGGCGTCACCGACGAGGTGCCGCTCATGAAGATGATCTCCGGCGCCGCCGTCATGGGGCTGGCCGACGGCCCCACCGAGGTGCACAAGACCACGGTCGCCCGCCAGGTGCTGCGCGACCACACCGGCACCGACGACCTCTGGCCCACCGAGTGGCTGCCCCGCAAACGCGAGGCCGCGCTCGCGCAGTACGCCGACTTCCTCGGCGGCGAGCAGTGACCGGGCTCGACACCGCGCGCCTCACCGCCTGGCTGGACGAGCAGGGCCTCGGCGCGGGCGCACCGCTGGCGATCACCCAGCTCTACGGCGGCGCGCAGAACGAGATCTACGAACTCCGCCGCGGCGAGCACCACAGCGTGCTGCGCATCCCGCCCGCGACGGCCCCCGCCGAGCGCGACAGGGGGATTCTGCGGGAGTGGCGGATCACCGCGGCACTGGACGGCACCGACGTCCCGCACGCCCGCGGCATCGCCGTCTGCCCCGGCCCCGGGGTGCTCGGCCGCGCCTTCTACCTCATGGGCCACATCGACGGCTGGGCGCCGATGGACCACCGCGACGGGTGGCCGGAGCCCTTCGAGGCCGACCCCGCCGACCTCGCCTACCGGCTGGTCGAGGGCGTCGCGCAGCTGACCACCGTGGACTGGCGGGCCCGCGGCCTGGCCGACCTGGGCAAGCCGGACGGCTTCCACGACCGCCAGGTGCAGCGCTGGACCGGCATGTTCGCGCGGATCAAGGGCCGCGAGCTGGACGGGATGGACACCGCCACCGCCTGGCTGAACGCGCACCGCCCGCTCGACTTCGTTCCCGGGCTCATGCACGGCGACTACCAGTGGGCCAATGTCATGTTCGGGCACGGCGGCCCGGCCCGGCTCGCCGCCATCGTGGACTGGGAGATGGGCACCATCGGCGACCCCAAGCTGGATCTGGCCTGGGCCCTGAAGGATTGGCCCGAGTCCACCGACGACCCAGGGGCCACCGCGGGCCACGTCGGCGTGCACGGCATGCCGGGCCGGGATCGGCTGGTGGCCCGGTTCGCCGAGGTGTCGGGGCGGCAGGTCGACGACTTCGACTACTACCTGATACTGGCGCGCTGGAAACTCGCCATCGTGCTGGAGCAGGGCTATCAGCGGGCCGGGGACAACCCCAAGCTGCGGGCATTCGGCGAACTCGTGCCGAAGCTCATGCGGGACGCCGCCGAGCTGGCCGAGAGCACCGGCTATCGCTGAGCGGGGCTGCCGAAACCCGATCCGCGCTAGGACTCCCGGCGCAGCCGGGTGGCGAGCCCGGCGAGCAGGACATCGAGGTCGAACTCGAACTGGACGCCCCGATCCCGGATCGCATCGCGCTCGGCGGCGATCCGGCGCAGCGCCGGGAACTGGCCGCTCGGCTCCCCGGCCAGCACGTGCACGACATTGCGCGCCTGCGGCTCCGGCGGCCCGCCCCTGGTCGCCAGCGCCTCCCCGGCCGCGGCGCGGGCGATCTCGGCCAGCAGGGTCAGCGAGCGCCCCGCCTCCTGCGCGGTGAAACCGGCCGCGAGCAGCAGCGTCAGGATGCGCTCGACGGTGTCCAGCGCCTCCGACCCGCGCACCCCGCCGAAGTCGATCGCCGAGACCAGCCCGCCGACCCGGATGAGCGCCGTGCGGATCGCCGCCGCGGTGAGCCGCAGCAGCTCCGGCCAGCCGATGTCCGGGCCGAAGCGCAGCCCGGCGAGTTCGGTCTCGAAGGCGTCGAGCGCGAGCAGCTGCAGCAGCCCGGCGCGGTCACTGACGTAGTAGTTCAGCGCCTTGCGGTCGACGCCGAGCACATCGGCGACCGCCTGCATGGTCAGCGATTCCAGCGGGAGTTCCCTGGCGGCGGCGACGATCCGCTCCCGGCTCAGCTTGGCCGGTCGTCCCGGCCGCCGCGGTGCCCCCGCCCCCTCGCTCATCCGCCCAGCCTACGGGGGCATACCGCGCAGTCGGGGTTGCGGTCACCGCAGGTCGGCGGTGGCCGCCCGGTACCGCGCGGCGGCCGGTCACGGCGCGCTCAGGATGCCGCGCGGCAGGGTGAGCGGCAGGTCGGTGTAGGTGACGATGCCGGGTCCCGCCTGCACCACCGCGGGAATGGCGTGGATCGGGGGCATGGCGGTCATGATGTGGCCGAGCACCATGAAGTCGGCGATGGTCTCGCCGGCGAAGTCCGGGGGCGGCAGGAAGCCGACGTTCATGGTGACGGTGGGGCGGCCGGCCACGGTGATCTTCCAGCCGTCGCCGTCCAGCTTCCAATCCGGGTCCAGGCTCCGGCCCTTGCGCCACCGCACATTCAGGTCCACCACGGTCCTACCGCCGACGATGCCCTGCCAGCTCACGAAGACGCCGGCGACGCAGCCCCTCTCGATGGTCCAGGAGCCGAGATCGAGGTCCTCGGTGGTCCGCGCGTACTCGGCGACGCACCGGATCTCGTCCAGCTCGGCGCCGAGCGCGGCGGCGAGCAGCCGCACCGCCTCGGCGAAGACCGCGGTGCCCTGCTCCGCCATGCCGTCGAGCGCCGGATCGTCGATGGCGGTGCCGAAGCCCACCGGGCGCTCGGTGGCGGGGGAGTCGTAGAAGGTGGTGTCGGCCTGCTCTGCGATGGTCACCGTGTCCACCCGGTCGCAGGCGTTCGCTGCCACGATGGCGAGCAGCTGGGCGAAGCCGGGGCTCACCCCGGAGCCGAAGATGGTGGAGCCGCCGCGGCGACAGGCCGCTTCCAGCCGGGCCCGGTCGGCGTCGAGGTTGTGGCCGGTGATGAAGGACGCGGTCGTCACCACATTGGCGCCGGAGGCCAGGATCTCCTCCAGCTCGGCGACATCGAGCCACATCGGGTTGTAGACGACGCAGTCCGGCTTCAGCGCCAGCAGCGCCGCGCTGTCCGCGGTGGCCTCGATGCCGATCGGGTCCAGCCCGGCCAGCTCGCCGACATCCTTCCCCGCCTTCTCCGGTGACCACGCGTAGCACCCGACCAGCTCCAGCGCGGGGTGCGCGATCAGCGCCCTGGCCGAGCTCTTCCCCACATTCCCGGTGGTCCACTGCACGACCCGATAGCTCTGCGCCGACATCGGTACCTCACGTTCTCGAAATTGCTGAACGGGATTCTCGCGTCCTGCTTACTCCTTCCCGCCCGCGTTTTTCCCGGCCGGAAAATAACTGGCGGTTACGGTCAATAGGTGCGACTGGCAAGCGAGCGTGAGCCGGCGGTCGGGTTCCCCCGGATGCGGTGCGACGGCCGCCGACGGCGCGGTGGTCGGCAGTGGACCTGCGGGCTCACTCGTCGGAGCCGGATCGCTCACGACCCAGGGTGAGTAGCAGATCCTCGTGCAGCTCCATCCACACGTCGTGGTAGGAGCCGGACATCGGCCGGGCCAGCGCGGCGGCCTCACCGGACGCGAAGGATTCCAGCGCGGCGTCGAAACGCTGTTCGTAGGTCGTCATCCGGGGCACCGCCTGCGCGGCCGTGGTCAGCACCGCGAGCACGCTGCGGTGCACTTCGCGGAGGTCGGGCAGGACGACCTCGATGTGCCCATTCGCCTCGGTCTGCCAGCGGGTGGTAAGGGTCTTGAACGCGCGGTTGGGCTCCAGGAACGCCCGATAGGCGGTGTCGAGCCGCTCGCTGTCGGCGGGGCCGCGGGTCGCGGCGAGCTCGCCGTACCTGGCCCGGCCCGCCGTGGTCAGCAGGTAGCCCTGCAGCCGCCCGCCGGTGCGGAGCCGGGCGTGCTCGCGCGCCACCGCGTCGTCGAGCACCTCCTGCGCGAGCGCGGCCTCGATACCCATCGCCGCGGCGATCTCGGCCGGGGCGGTCATTCCCTTGATCCGCAGACCGTGCAGGACCGCGTATTCGTCATCGGGGGTGTAGCTCATGGTCGACCTCTTTCAGGAGCGGGGGGAGAGCAGGATGCGCAGCGCGGCGCCGCTCTGCTGCGCGGTGACCACCTCGTTGATCCGGCTCAGATCGGCCGTCGAGTCGATGAGGTGCTCGATGGGCAAGCGGCCGGTGCGCCACAGCCCGACCAGGATCGGCAGGTCCCGGTGCATGCTGATGCCGCCGTGGAAGCTGCCGGTGAGGCGCTTGTCGTCGTGGAACAGCTCGTAGGCGTTGAGCTCCACCACCTGGTCCGGCCTGCCCGCGCCGACCACGGTGACGGTGCCGCCGCGGCGGACGGCCTTCCAGGCACCTGCCACCGTCGCGGGCGCGCCGACGGCATCGATCACGATGTCGAGTTCGCGCAGGTGGGCGAGGTGCTCGGGCGGCGCCGACTCGGTCGCGCCGACGGTCTCGGCCAGTGCGCGCCGCTCGGGCAGCGGGTCGACGGCGGCGACCCGTGCCGCCCCGGCCACCACCGCGCCCATCACGGCGTTCAATCCGACGGCGCCGCAACCGATCACCGCCACGTCGTCACCGGGGCGGACCCGCGCGCTGCGCAGTGCGGCGCCGACGCCGGTGGGGACGGCGCAGCCCATCATGGCCGCGACCGGGAACGGGACGTCGTCGTCGATGCGGACCACGGCGTTGGCGGGGACGACGGTGCGCTCGGCGAAGGTCGAGGTCGCCATGCCCTGGTGGATGGCGGTGCCGCCGACGCTCAGCGGCGAGGGGCGGGCCGCCTTGCCCGCGCGGGCATCCGCCGAGGAGCGGCGATTGGCGCACAGGTAATCGTCGCCGCGGCGGCACGGCGCGCAGCGGCCACAGGGTGGAACCCAGACCAGCACGACGTGCTCGCCCACCCCGATCGAGGTCACGCCCGCGCCGACCGCGGCGACGACGCCTGCCCCCTCGTGCCCGAGCACCACCGGTGTCGGCTGCCCGAACGCGGTGGTGAGCGAGAGATCCGAGGCGCAGACACCGCAGCTGTGCAGGTCCACCGCCACCTCGCCGGGGCCGGGGTCGGCGATCTCGATCTCCCGGACCTCGAAGGGCTTTCCCGCCCCCCACATCACGGCTGCTCTCATCAGAATCGTCTTCTCCGGTCGTCAGGACTGATAGTGGATGGAGGTGAACTGCAGGTAGGCGTGCAGCCCCTCGGCGGCGAACTCGGCGCCGAGACCGCTGTCCCGGTGGCCGCCGAAAGGTGCCGCCGCGTTGGAGCCGTAGTGGTTGATGCCGACATTGCCGGTGGCCAGCCGTTCGGCCACCGCGGTGGCGCGCTGCTCGTCGGCGCCGAAGACCGTCGCCGCCAGGCCGTAGGGCGAGTCGTTGGCGATGGCCACCGCCTCGTCGAGCCCCCGGTAGGGGAGCACCGCGAGCACCGGCCCGAAGATCTCCTCCCTGGCGATCCGCATCTCCGGGGTGACGTGTGCGAAGACGGTGGGCTCCACGTAGTAGCCCCGCCGGAACCGGGTGGCGACGCCGCCGCCGGTCAGCGCCTTCGCGCCGGCGGCGTGGCCGGCCGCCAGGTAGCCGGCCACCCGGTCCCGCTGCCGGGCCGAGACCAGCGGTCCGAAGAAGGTGGCGGGGTCGAGGGGATCGCCGAGCGGCGCCGCGGCCACCACCGCGGCCGCGAGGTCGGCCAGCTCGTCGTGGCGCTCCGCGGGCACCAGCAGCCGGGTGCAGGCCTTGCAGGTCTGGCCGGTGTTGCGCATGGTCACCTCGAGCAGATTCGCGGCCAGCACGGCGGGGTCGGCGTCGTCGAGCACGATCGCGGGCGACTTGCCGCCGAGCTCCAGGGTCACCGGGCGGAGGCGTTCGCCGCAGCTGCGCGCGATGGCCCGCCCGACCTCGGTGGAGCCGGTGAAGGAGACCTTGTCCACGCCGGGGTGCTCGACCAGCGCCCGCCCGGCGACGGTGCCGCCGGTGACCAGATTGACGACCCCCGCGGGGATTCCGGCCGCCGCCACCGCCGCCATCAGCAGCCGGGCGGCCATCGGCGTCTCCGGCGCCGGTTTGATCACCACGGTGCACCCGGCCAGCAGCGCCGGGCCGAGTTTGACGACGATCAGCCCGAGCGGGAAATTCCAGGGGGTGATCAGCGCCGCCACCCCGGCCGGGACGCGGCGCACGACGGTGTGCCCCGGGGCCATCGGGTTCGGCCGGTCGTCGGGATCGGTGAGCACCGGCGCGAGCTCGGCGGTCAGCCGCAGGTGGCCCGCGCTGTGCCGGGGCGCGGCGCCGCTCTCGGCCACCGGGGTGCCGTTCTCCGCGGTGATGATCGCGGTGAAATCCGCTGCCCGGGAGTCGATCTCGTCGGCGAGCCGGTGCAGCAGCGCGGCCCGGCGCCCGGCGCTCGTCCGAGCCCAGCCGGGCAGGGCGGAGCGCGCCGCGCGGACCGCGTCGTCGATGTCGCGCTCGTCGGAGCAGGGAACCCGGGCCCAGGGCTCCTCGGTCGCCGGGTTCACCACCTCGGTGCGGCGGGTGCTGTGCGCGGTGACCCAGCGGCCGCCGATGAATACGTCGTCGTGATCGTGCACGGTGCGCCTCCGGAGGCGGTCAGGCCCGCGCGGGCGCCGTGGCGGCGGTGCGCTGGGCGGCGAATTTTACGGCGGCGGAACAGGTTCCGAGGCGCGCGATGCGCGCCCGGTACTTCATGATGTCGCCGCGGCGGTTGACGGTGAGCGCCCCCGCGAGCCGCTCGCCGTCGCGGTAGAGCGCGACGAGATCGTCGCTGTTCCAGCCGCCCGCGACCACGGTCGGCTCCCCGACCGGCACATCGGCGAGCCGGTCATGCCGGTGACACCGCGCGCAGGCCCGCCCACTGCTCGATGCGCAGCAGGTGCGGCAGCCGTTCTGCCGCGGTGCTCGCGCCGCCGGTCGCGCCGGGCGCCACCGCGCCGACCCAGACCCGGCCGCTGCCGCCGTCGATCGTGATCGTGTCGCCGGCCCGGACGGCGCGGCCGCCCTCGGCGCGCACCTGCTCGCCCTCGACGGTCAGCCGCTCGGCGCCGACCACCGCTGGCACGCCCCAGCCGCGCGCGACGACCGCGGCATGACTGACCAGCCCGCCGCGGGTGGTGAGGATGCCGACCGCGGCCGCCATGCCCGCGACATCCTCGGGGCTGGTGCTGGTGCGCACCAGCACGACGTCGTCGTCGGCCGCGAGGGCGTCCTCCGCGGTGAGCACCACCCGCCCGCTGACCCGGCCCGGTGCGGCGCCGAGCCCGGTGGCCAGCAGCGCGGCATCGTCGTCGGCGGCCCCGGCCGCGGCCTCGATCTCGGCGCGGGCGCGGGCCAAGGTCGCCGCGGGCACCCGGTCCAGCACCTCGGCGGGGGAGAGCGCGATCTCCGGGTCGTCGGCCAGCTCGACCGCGATCCGCACGGCGGCCACGGCGCCGCGCTTGCCGATCCGGGTCTGCAGCAGCCAGAGCCTGCCGTCCTCGACGGTGAACTCGACATCGCAGAGATCGCGGTAGTGCAGCTCGAGCCGGCGCAGCGTCGCCGTCAGCTCGGCGTAGGCGCCGGGCAGGTGCTCGGCCAGGTGCGCGATGGGCAGGGTCCGGCTGGTGCCTGCCACCACGTCCTCGCCCTGGGCGCACGGCAGGTAGTCGCCGTAGGGCGCGGCCTCGCCGGTGGCCGGGTCGCGGGTGAAGACGACCCCGGTGCCGGAGTTCGGGCCCCGGTTGCCGAAGACCATCGCCTGGACGCTGCACCCGGTGCCGAGGGTTTCGTCGATCCCCTCGCGGGAGCGGTAGGCGCGGGCGCGCCGCGATCCCCACGACCGGAAGACCGCCTCGATCGCCGCGCGGAGCTGGTCGAAGGGGTCGGCCGGGACCGGGCGCCCGGCCCGCTCCGCGATCGTCGCCCGCAGAGCGGCGACGTGGGCCCGCAACCCGGCCACCGACGCGTCGGCGGGCAGCGCGTCGATGGCGTGCCCCTCGACGTCGAGCACCGTGGTCGCGAACATGACCAGGAACCGGCGGTAGCTGTCCCAGGCGAATCGCTCGTCGCCGGAGCTGCGGGCGAGGCCGAGCACGGTGTCGTCGTTGAGCCCGAGGTTGAGCACGGTGTCGAGCATTCCCGGCATGGAGACCGGGGCGCCGCTGCGCACCGCGATCAGCAGCGGATCGTCCGGATCGCCGAGCCGGCGGCCCAGCGCCCGCTCCAGGCGGCCCACGTGCTCGCGGAGTTCGTCGTCGAGCGACGCGGGCCAGCCGGCGCGGAGGTAGTCACGGCAGACCGGAACGGCGATGGTGAACCCGGGCGGCACGGCGAGGCCGAGCGCGCCCGTCATCTCGGCCAGCCCCGCCCCCTTCCCGCCGAGGAGATATCCCAGCTCCCGGGCGGGCACGCCGTGATCGTGGTCGAAGGAATAGACGCCAGTCACTTGTCTTCCCGTCCTTTGGTCAGACCCTTTACTAGATTGCCGGAATGTACCGGGACGTCCGGGCCGCCGGGAAGCGGCACAACCGGCGCGGGGCGCACTTTCCCCCTTTCGGGGTACCGGCGGTGACCGGCTCCGACCGGCGGATTCGGCGGGCACTATCCCGAACGGGGGAAGTTCCGCGGGAGTCCCCCCGGCTGTCTTGACGCCGCCGCGGGCGCGCTCACATGCTTCCGCCCATGGTCCGATCGTTCGCGCGAACGAGATCCCCGTGGCCACCGCAGGGCACGATGTCCGAGAAGCTGAGGATGGAATGATCATGGATCAGCGGTCCGTCGACCTGATGGACCTCACCCCGTTCATCGACGGTGTGGAGAATGCCGTGCTGGCACAGCTGCGCGAGCACGAGCCGCTGCACTGGAACGACGAAGCGACCGGCCCCGGGTTCTGGTCGGTCACCCGGTACGCGGACGTGCTCCGGGTGGTGAACGACCCGGTGACCTTCGTCAACGGCGAGGGCACCCAGATCCTGAGCCGCAAGGTCGAGGGCGGGACCAGCACGGTGCACAACACCGATCCGCCCCGGCACGGCAAGCTCCGCAGGCTCGCGGCCCCGCACCTGCGCGCGGTGCGGATCAGGGAGTGGCAGGAGGTCATCGATCGGTCGGTGACGGCAATCCTCGACGACATCGAGGCCAGGGGCGAGGTCGAGTTCGTGCACTCGGCGTCGGCGCTGCTGCCCATCCAGGCGCTGGGACAGGTGCTCGGCGTGCCGCTGGCGGACTGCGGGCTGTTGCTCGACTGGACCAACCGCGTCGTCTCCGACGACCCGGAGTACATGCGCGGGCCGGACGAGAAGGAACGCGCCCGCACCGAGATGTTCGCCTACTTCCGGGAACTCAGCGAGCAGCGCCGCCGGGAGCCGCGCAACGACATCGTCTCCAAGCTGGTGCACGCGGAGCTCGACGGCGAGCCGCTGCCATGGGACGACCTGGCCGCCTACTACTTCGTGCTGGTCGGCGCGGGCAACGAGACCACAAGGAACCTGCTCACCGGCACGGTGCTCGCCTTCGACGAGTTCCCCGAGCAGTGGCGCAGGCTGACCGAGGACCGCATGCTGCTGAAACCGGCCATCGAGGAGATGCTGCGCTACATCACGCCGATCCGGGCCATGCGACGCACGGCCACCGCCGACGTCGACTGGTACGGCCGCACGATCAAGGCCGGCGACAAGGTGGTCTGCTGGTTCCAGGCGGCCAACCGCGATCCGGCGGTCTTCGCCGAGCCGGACGCGGTGCGCATCGACCGCGAGGACAACGAGCACGTCGGCTTCGGCTGGGGCATCCACGCCTGCATGGGCTCGCACCTCGCGCGCGCGGAGGCAACGGCCTTCCTCACCCAGCTGCTCGACCGCGGCTTGCGCATCCGCCCGCTCGGCGAGCCGGATCGATTGCACACCAACCAGTTCCACGCCTTCAAACGTTTGCGGGTGCGGGTGGAGAAGGAGGCGGAACGATGAAGATCCAGGTGGACTGGGATCTCTGCGAGGGGCACGGGCAGTGCGAGTACGCCGCGCCTGAGCTCTTCACCATCGACGACGACGGTCGGCTCGAGGTGCTCGACGAGACCCCGGGGGAGCACCAGCGCACAGCGGTCGAGCTCGCCGTCCGGCGCTGCCCGGTCCGCGCGCTGGCCGTCGAGAACTGACCAGCCGGGCTCGAGCCGAAGGGACCCATGAACCACGACGCGCAGTCCACGATCCGCCGCATCCCGATCCCGGGGACCTCGAATCTCCGTGACGCAGGCGGGTATCCGGCGCACGACGGCCGGACGGTGGCGACCGGACGGCTGTACCGCGCCGAGGCGCTGGTGGTACGCGGCGATGAGGCGCTGCACTCGATCTACGACGAATCCGCCGGTGCGCGGTACCGCGACCTCGGCGTGCGCACCGTCATCGACCTGCGGGCCGACCTGGAGACCGAGCGGGCGCCGTCGGCCTGGGCGCGGGCCTGCGGCGCGGAGCTGGTGCGGCTCCCCGTCGCCGAGGGTGGCGAGGGCGCGGACACCAACTACCTCCGCATGCTGCTCGACGGTGAGCTGGCCGGCTTCGGCATCGCGGACATGACGACGTTCTACACCGACATGCTGCTCCGGCGGGCCGGGCAGCTCGGGGCCGCCTACCGGATACTGGCCGAACCGCAGCGCCTCCCGGTCCTGGTGCACTGCGCCGCGGGCAAGGACCGCACGGGCGTCTTCGTGGCGCTGGTGCTCTCCTCGCTCGGTGTACCCGGCGAGCACGTGGTGCGCGACTACGCCCTGACCGAGGTGCTGCGGCCGAACCGGATCGACGCCTACGCCGAGCGGTTCGCCGCCGCGAGCCGCGACGTCGAGGCCGCGCGGGCGCTGTTCGGGTCGCCCGCCGCGGCGATGGAGGCGACCCTGCGCTACCTGGACGAGCGCTTCGGCGGCGCCGCGGGCTACCTCGCCGAGGTCGCCGGAGTGTCCGGCCGGGTCGTCGACGCTGTGCGCGCGAACCTGCTGGTCCGGTGAGTGCGAGCCGCCCCGGAGGCCGGTGCCGCACTCTTCTTCGCTCGATCCGCCGAACGTGGATCGCATTCCTGAAAGGATCGTCATGACCATCGATTACGACCCCGAGATCGCCGAAGTGCTCGCCGCCGCCGCGGCGCAGAGCGCCGCCCAGCCGATCCCGCCGACCCCGCGCGGGGATGCCGCTGCGCTGCGCGCGGTCACCGATGTCACCATGACGAGCCTCTACGGGGCCATCCCGCACGACGATTCCGTCCTGGGCCGTGATGTCGAGCTCGTCGCCGACGACGGCGCCGCGGTCGCGGCGCGCTGGTACACCCCGGCCGAATCGGGCTCCGGGGCCGCGGTGGTGTACGCCCACGGCGGCGGGATGATCTGCGGATCGGCCGAGATCTACGATCCGATGGTTCGCTACTACGTGGAGAGCACCGGGGTCCCGTTCCTCTCCGTCGACTATCGCCTGGCCCCCGAACACACCGGCGAGCGGCTCGCCCTGGACGTCTTCGCGGGGCTGGTGTGGCTGCACGAACACGCCGGTGAGCTCGGTGTCGATCCGCACCGGATCGCCCTGATGGGCGACAGCGGCGGCGGTGGGGTGGCCGCGGGCGCCGCGATTCTGGCCAGGGACCACGCGGTGGCGGTGAGCCGTCAGATCCTGATCTACCCGATGCTCGACGACCGCAACGTCGAGCCCGATCCACAGCTCGCCGCCACCGCGACGTGGACCTACGACAACAACTTCACCGGATGGCACGCGCTCCTGGGTGACGGCAGGGGCGGGGAGGCGGTGTCGCCGGTAGCCGCTCCGGCGCGGCTGGCCGATCCGGCGGGGCTGGCTCCGGCCTACCTCGAGGTGGGTGATCTCGATATCTTCCGGGACGAGACGATCGCCTACGCGTCCGCGCTGCTCGGTGCGGGCGTCTCCTGCGAGCTGCACGTCGTCCCCGGCGCGCCGCACGCCTTCGAATGGCTGGCCCCGGAGGCGACGGTCGGCAAGCGGGCCCTGCGCGCCCGGCTCGACGCGATCGCGGCCGGGTAGCCGGCCGCTTCCGGCCGCGTTGTTGCTGCTAGGACTCAATGGTCGTACCATTCAATTAGTCGACTAATTGGGAGGTCTTGACGTGGCTGGAGTGTGGTTCGACGATCTGACGGTCGGGCAGCGATTCGAGCACCCGATCCGGCGGACGGTCACCGAGACCGACAACGTGCTGTTCACCGCCATGACGCACAACCCCGCGCTGCTGCACCTCGACGAGGAGTACATGAAGGACACCGAGTTCGGGCAGCGGGTGGTCAACAGCGCCTTCACCCTCGGGCTCATGGTCGGCATCTCGGTGGGCGACACCACCCTCGGCACGGCGGTGGCGAATCTGGGCTGGGACGAGGTGCGGTTCCCCAAGCCGCTCTTCCACGGCGACACCGTCCATGTCGAATCCGAGGTGCTGGAGCTGCGCGAGTCGAAGTCGCGCCCCGAGCAGGGGGTGGTGGTGTTCGCGCACCGCGCCTACAACCAGCACGGCGACCTGGTCGCCTCCTGCAAGCGCGCCGGGCTGCAGCGGAAGCGGCCGCGGTGACCGCGGTGCTGCGCTCGCTGCTGTTCGTGCCGGGGGACAGCGAGAAGAAGCTGGGCAAAATCGCCGCCTCCGCCGCGGACGCCGTCATCCTCGACCTCGAGGACGCCGTGGGGGAGGCCCGCAAGCCGGTGGCGCGCGAGCTGGTGGCGGAGTTCGTCGCCGCGCACCGCGGTGCGGACGGGCCGCGGTTGTGGGTGCGGATCAATCCGCTGGGTACCGAGCACGCCCTGCCGGATCTGGCCGCCGTGGTGGCCGCCGGACCGGCCGGGATCGTGCTCCCGAAGATCGACGGCCCCGTCGATGTGCTGCGCGTGCACCACTACCTGGAGGTGCTGGAGGCCGCGCACGGGCTGGAGCCGGGCGGCGTGCGGCTGCTTCCGGTGGCCACCGAGACCCCGCTCGCCCCCTTCCGGCTCGGTGACTTCGCGGCCGCGAGCATCGCCCGCCTCTACGGGCTGACCTGGGGCGCCGAGGATCTCAGCGCCGCGCTGGGCGCCTCGGGCAATACCGGCCCCGACGGCGGCTGGGCGCCCACGTACCAGCTGGCCCGCTCGCTGACGCTGCTCGGCGCGCGCGCCGCGGGGGTCGAGGCGGTGGAGACGCTGTATGTCGACATCCGCGACGACGCGGGGCTGGCCGAGTCGTCGCGGCGTGCCCGTGCCGAGGGCTTCAGCGGCCGGATCGCGATCCATCCGGGGCAGGTGGAGACGATCAACGCCGCGTTCACCCCCTCGGCAGGCGAGATCGAGTTCGCCGAACGGGTCGTCGCGGCGTTCGCCCACGACGTCGGCACCGTCGCGCTCGACGGCCGGATGCTCGACCTGCCGCACCTGCGGCAGGCGCAGCGGGTGCTCGCGCTCGCCGGTCGCTGAGCCGAGGACGCGACCCGGCCCCGTCCGCCCGGTGGGCGCGGACGGGGCCGAATCGTGTTGCGGGAGTGTTCAGTCCGCCGAGTCGAACACCAGCACCGGCTTGACCACCGCGCCGGCGTGCTGCGCGGCGACCGCGTCGTTGATGCGCTCGAAGGGGAACGTCGTCACCAGCTTGTCCAGCGGCAGGCGGCCGTCGCGGTAGAGCCCGACGAGTTCCGGGATGAACTCGTCGGGCACGCTGTCGCCCTCGATGATGCCGGTGACGGTCAGCCCGAGGGTGAGCGTGGCGATGATGTTCAGCTGCACCGCGGCGGCCGGGTCACCGGGGACGCCGATCAGCCCGACGGTGGCGCGCACCCGGGCCGCGCCGATCAGGGCGTCGATCACGGCCGGGATGCCGGTGGTGTCGAGAATGTAGTCCACACCCTCGGGCACGATCGCGCGCACCTGTCCGGTGACGTCGCCGGCCGCGGGGTCGACGACGTGGGTGGCGCCCAGTTCGAGGGCGAGATCGCGGCGTGCGGGGGTGGGCTCCACCACGACGATGGTGGCGCAGCCCGCGATCACCGCGCCGATCGCCGCCGACAGCCCCACCGAGCCGCCGCCCGCGATGACGATGGCCGAGCCCTTCTCGGCGCGCAGCGAGCGGGTCACCGCGCCGACGCCGGTCTGCACCCCGCAACCCAGCGGCGCGAGCAGTGCGAAGGGGATGTCGGCGTCGATCTTGACCACATTGCGCTCGCCGGCCAGCGCGACCCGCGCGAAGGAGGACTGCCCGAAGAACATGCCGCCGATCGGGCTGCCGTCCCGGCGCAGCGGCTTGCTGCCGTCGCGGCGGGTGCCGCCGTAGTTGAACTCGGTGAAGTTCTCGCAGTAGGACTGGCGCCCGGTGGTGCAGGTGGCGCACTCGCCGCAGCTGTTGAAGGTGATGCCGACCTTGTCGCCCGCCGCCACCTTCGTCACGCCGGTGCCGACGGCGAGCACGGTGCCCGCGCCTTCGTGCCCGGCCACGCCGGGGAATTCCAGCGGCAGCACGCCGTCGCGGGCCGCGAGATCGGTGTGGCAGATGCCGACCGCCTCGATCCGGACGAGCACCTCGCCGGGGTGCGGATCGTCGACCTCGATCTCGGCGAGGGTGAAGTCGCTGCCCGCTTCGGTGAGCAGCGCGGCCTGTGCTTGCATGGTTTCTCCTGGGGGTCTTCGGGTGGATCTAGACGCCTGCGCCGGTGGCGGCGATATCGCGCAGCGACACCGCCGGGTCGGCGAGCCGGACCGGGTCCACCGGGGTGCGGTCGCCGACGAGCTTCTTGCCCGCGACGAAATCGCCGGGGGCATTGGCGGTTTCGACCGCGGCGACGGTGTTGCCCGGGGTGAGGTGGAACAGCGCGAAGGCGCCGGGCTTGCGGCCCTCGCGGGCGACGACCCGGTGGCCGGGGCCGACCAGCCCGGCGATCTTGAGCTTCAGATCGAACTGGTCGGACCAGAACCAGGGCACCTCGGGGGCCGGGTGCGCGGCGCCGAGCAGCGCCGCGGTGACCTGTCTGGCCTGCTCGGTGACGTTCGGGATCGATTCCAGCCGCACCGGGCCGTCGGTGCCGGGCAGCGGGCGCCGGGCCACATCGCCGATCGCGAACACCGCGGGGTCGCTGGTTCGGCCCTGCTCGTCCACCAGAACCCCGCCGTCACAGGCCAATCCGGAGCGGTGCGCCAGCCCGTCGTCGGGCGCGGCGCCGATGCCGACGAGCACGGTGTCGGCGGCGACGAGCGTGCCGTCGGCGAGTTCGATGCCGCGGGCCCGGCCGTCGGCGGTGCGGATCGCGCGCACCTGCGCGCCGGTGCGGATCTCGGTGCCCCGCAACCGGTGCGCGTCGGTGAGCCGCCGGGACAGTTCGGCGCCTGCCACCCGGGCCAGCACCCGTTCCTCGCGTTCGACGACGGTGACCGCGATACCGGAGGACCGGGCGACCGCCGCCACCTCCATGCCGACGTAGCCGCCGCCGACGATGGCGAGCCGGTCGCCGCGCTCGAGCGCGGCGCCCAGCGCGCGGGCGTCGTCGAGGGTGCGCAGGGTGAGCACCCCGGCGGCGTCGGCGCCAGGCACCGGCAGCGGGCGCGGGGTGGAGCCGGTGGCCAGGACCAGTGCGCGGTAGCCGAGTTCGGTGCCGTCGGCGAGCCGCACCCGCATCGCGGACCGGTCGATCGCGGTCACCGCCGTTCCGAGCCGGAGCCGGATGTCGTTGCCGGAGTAGAACTCCGCCGGGCGCAGCAGCTGGTGTGCCTCGGGCCCGGCGAACTTCTTCGACAGCGGCGGGCGGTGGTAGGGGTGGTGCACTTCGCTGCCGACCAGGACGACGCCGCCGGTGTACCCGGACTGGCGCAGCAGCGCCGCCAGCGTCGCCCCGCCGTGCCCGGCGCCGACGATGACGACCGGATCGCCGGTGCCGGTCATCGTGGGTCGAACTCGAGTTCGACCGGCATGTTCTTCAGCCCGCCGACGAAGTTGGTCTGGATGAACTTGGTGTCCCCGGCCAGGTGCACGGCCCGCAGCCGCGGCAGCAGGGTCTCGAACATGATCTTCAGCTCCAGCTTGGCCAGGTGCTGGCCGATGCACATGTGCGGGCCGTAGCCGAAGGCGATGTGCCGGTTCGGGCGCCGGTCGATGTCGAAGACGTCCGGACGGTCGAAGACCTCGGCGTCGCGGTTGCCGGACTGATAGAGCAGCATGAACCGGTCGCCGGGCACGATCTCGCGCCCGCGCAGCTCGTAGGGGCGCAGCGCCGTCCGCATGAAGTGCTTGACCGGGGAGGCCCAGCGCAGCGCCTCGTTGACCAGGTTCGGCACCAGCGACAGGTCACCCTGCAGCCGCTCCAGCAGCCCCGGGTTCCCGGCCAGGGCGTGCACGGCGCCCGCCATGGTCGAGGAGGTGGTGTCGTGCCCCGCGGTGGCGATGGCGATGAAGTAGCCGTAGGCCACCTCCTTGGCGAAGTACTCGCCGTTCTCGTCCTTGGCGGTCGAGATGATGGAGGCCAGGTCGCCGGTCGGGTTCGCGCGGCGGTCCATGAGCAGGCCGTCGAAGTAGGCGTAGAAGTCCTGGATGGTCGCCACCCACTGCTTGGCGGCGGCATCGGGGGTCAGCGGCTCGACATCGGCGCGCGCGGCGTCCGGGTCGGCGGTGCCGAAGAACTCCTGGGTGAGCGCCATCATCCGGGGTTCGTCGGATTCCGGCACGCCGAACAGGCTCATGATGACGTGCAGCGGGTACTGCAGCGCGAAATCCTTGACGAAGTCGATCGTGCCGTCGGTGGCGAGCAGCCGGTCCACCGATTCGCGCGCCAGGGTGCGGATCGTGTCCTCCCAGCGCTTGAGGTTGTTCGGCCGGAACCAGTCGGCGGCGATGTCCTTGATCACCGTGTGCTCGGGCGGATCGAGGTAGGTCAGCGTCTCCAGGATGCGCAGGCTGCCGTTGTTGATCGACTTGGTGAAGGCGTCGCCTGCCTGGTTGGCCAGGATCGGGTTGAAGCGGCCCTTGTCCTCGCCGCCCGCGCTGGTGAAGATGTCGGGCTGGCGCTCGATCTCCATGATGTCGGCGTGCTTGCTCACCAGGTAGATCGGGTCGTACCCGTCCACCTCCGCCACGCCGAGCGGGTTGTGCTCACGCAGCCACCGGTATGCCTCGAACAGACGCGCATCGTCGCGATGTCCTTCGGGCAGGACGATCTGCTTGGCCACATCGTCGGGGATTCGCAGATCGCTGGGGGAATGCGTCGTCGAGGTCATGGAGTGTCCTATCGCTCGGGGCTGGAACTCTTTCAGTCTGTGCCGTGGGTCACGTGACTCTCATCACCCCGAGGAGGTAATCGCGGAGTCCGGAGAGGGAATTGTGATCCAGCTCCCTCCTGAGGCTCGCGGAATAGGTCCCCGTGGTGATGATCCGGACGTCGTCGCGGATTGACGATGAATACCGAGGCGACATCGCCTCGACGAATCGGACGAGGAGAAGCAATGGCGCGAGTCGTTTACCACCTGCCCGACGGATCCGTGCAGACCGTCGACGTACCCGCGGGCCAGAGCGTGATGGACGGTTCGGTCCGGAACAATCTCCCCGGCATCGTCGCCGAGTGCGGCGGCAGCTGCTCCTGCGCGACCTGCCACGTCTACCTGCCCGGCGCCTCGGCGGCGCTGTTCGATCCGCCGAGCGACGAGGAATCCGAGCTCGTGGAGTTCCTCGCCGGAGCTCAGCCGAATTCGCGGCTCTCGTGCCAGCTGATCATCGGGGGGCAGGCCGAGGTACACGTCGAGGTGGTCGATTCCTCGGTGTAGCGGATCGGGTCAGCCGGACCGGGCGATGAGTTCCGCCCGGTTGGCGGCGCCCATTTTGCGGAGAATGTGTTTGACGTGTGTTTTCACCGTCTCGATCGAGAGGGTGTGAATATCGGCGATCGCCGCGTTCGACGCGCCCTGCAGAATGTTCTCCAGAATGTCGCGTTCGCGCTCGGTGAGCCCCGCGGCCGCGGCGGCGAATTCGGCGGCGCGCTCGGATTCCGGGAAGGCCGGGTCCGCCGCGGCGGAATCCAGCGTGCGGATCTGGTTGCTCAGCGCGCGCAGCCTCGCCTGCTGCAGCCGCAGCCGTTCCTCGCTGTCGAGGCGCTCGGCCGCGGCCACGGCGAGGTCGACGAGCAGGAGCACGGCTTCGGTATCCCGCTCCGCGACGCGGCGGTCGAGCAGTAGCACGATGCCGGGACCGCCGATCTCCAGGGCGGTGACGGTGCGGCCGGCGGCCGCGGTGTCGACGGTGCGGCCGTCGGCCGCGGTGTCGACGGTACGGCCGCCGGCCGCGGTGTCCCGCTCCGCCTGCGGTGCGTGGGTGGCGCGCAGCCAGGCCGACATCTCGTCCCGGTCGTAGCGGGCGAATTCCCGCACCGCCGCGCCGTCGACAGTCGCGAGCAGCGCCGAGCAGGCTCCGGTGATCCCGGCGGCGGCCGCGCACAGGGCGGTGGCCAGCGTGGCGCGGTCGGGCGCCGCGGTGACGGCCTCCAGCGCCTCGTCCAGGTCGGTGTTCGCGGCGCTCACGGCAGGGCGGCCGCGCCCGTGCCGCGCTGCCGGAAACGGGCGGCCGCCTGGGCGCGTGATTCCACGCCGAGTTTGCGAAAGATCTGGCGCACATGCGCTTTGACGGTGCCGTCGGAGATGAACAGCTGCCCGGCGATCTGCCGGTTGCTCGCGCCGGCGGCCAGCAGCCGCAGCACCTCGTCCTCGCGGTCGGTCAGCATCGATGGTCCGGCCGGGACGGCCGGTGGCGGCGGCGCCTGCCTGGCCGGGCCGAGCACCGGCCCGGCCCGGCCCGCGTCGGCGCCGACGACGCGGGCGACCATGTCCTGCAGCGCGGTGCGCTGCCGCGTGAGCTGATCGCTGTTCTCCCTGGTGGCCACGACCAGGCCGGTGATGCGGGCGGCCATCAGCAGCAGCCGCATGTCCTGCTCGGTGACGGCGTCGCGGTTGCGGTCCACGTGCAGGATGCCGACCGTGCGGCCGTTGGCGACGATCGGGGCAGCCGCGTAGGCGACCGGGTCGGACAGATCGATGAGCGGCCGGTAGGCCTCCCGATGGTAGGCGCGCCTGCCCAGCAGATACGGGCGCCGCAGCCGGACCAGGTCGGCTTCGCGCGGCGCCCGCAGCAGCGGCACCGCGGTGCCGTCGACAGCGCGCCGGAGCTCCCCGAAGTTGTCCTCGAGTTCCGAGGACACGTGGACGTGCTCGGGTACCCACGACGCGCCGCCGACGCGGGAGAACATCGCCTTGGAGAAGCCCAGTGATTCGCAGGCCTCCCGCGCGACGGCCGCGCCGATCGCATCGTCGCCGGCGGATTGCAGCCGGTCGAGGAATCGGCGCAGCCCGCGCGCCGGGAAATCTCGTTCGATCACCGCCATGGATCAGACTCTCCGCTTACGTGATGTATGACACAAAGCTACCAGCTGGTCCGGTGTCGGTGTCTCAGCTCGCGGGCGGCAGGTAGACGGTGCGGAGGTGCTGGAAGGTGTGCAGCCCCTCCGGGCCGAGCTCGCGTCCCATCCCGCTGTTCTTGATCCCGCCGAAGGGCGCGACCGGGTCGTTGCTGTAGTGGTTGACCCCGATGGTGCCGGACTGCACGCGGGTCGCCAGGCCGGCGGCGCGCTCGACATCGGCCGACCACACCGAGCCGCCGAGGCCGTACTCGCTGTCGTTGGCGATGGCCAGCGCTTCGTCCTCGTCGGCGAACGGGATCACGCTGAGCACCGGGCCGAAGATCTCCTCGCGGGCGATGGTGGCGGAGTTGTCCAGGTCGGCGAAGACCGTGGGCTCGACGAAGAAGCCGGTGTCCAGCCCATCGGGGCGGCGGCCGCCGGTGGTCAGCCGCGCGCCCTCCGCGCGGCCGGTGGCGATGTAACCCTCGACCCGCTCGCGCTGCCGCGCCGAGACCAGCGGCCCGATCCTGGTCGCGGGGTCGAGCGGGTCGCCGATGGTCAGCGAGCGCGCCAGCTCGGTGAGCGCGTCCACCACCTCGCCGTAGCGCGAGCGCGGCGCCAGCACCCGGGTGTTGAGCCAGCAGATCTGGCCGTTGTTGAGGAAGGTGACCCCGAACAGCGACTCCAGCGAGGCATCCAGATCGACGTCGTCGAGCAGGATGGCCGCGGACTTGCCGCCCAGCTCCAGCGTCACCGGGCGCAGCAGCCGCCCGCACGCCTCGGCGATCTTGCGTCCGGCCGCGGTCGAGCCGGTGAACGACACCTTGTCGATGCCGGGATGCTCCACCAGGTAGGCGCCGATGTCGCGGCCGCCGGGCACCACGTTCAGGACGCCGGGCGGGAGCTCGGCGGCCGCGGCGGCCTCGGCCATGAGGAAGGCGTCGAGCACGGTCTCCTCGGCCGGTTTCAGCACCACGGTGCACCCGGCCGCCAGCGCGGGGGCCAGCTTCAGGAACGAGATGGCCTGCGGCACGTTCCAGGGCACCACCGCGCCCACGACGCCCACCGGGTGCCGCGTGACGCGGGCGGTGCCGCCCAGCATCCCCGCACGCTCGTCGACCTCGGGGGCATCCACCATGAGCTGGGCGAAGTAGCGCAGCACCACGGCGGGGAACCCGCCCTCGAACTGTTCGGCCAGCCAGATCGGCATGCCGTTCTGCTGGGAGACCCGGCGCGCGGTCTCGCCCGCGCGTGACTCGAGCTCGAGCGCGAAGCGCTCCAGCGCTGCCTCGCGCTGCTTGGGGTGCCAGGTGGACCAGCCCTGTGGGTCGTCGAAGGCGCGCCGGGCGGCGGCGACGGCGCGGTCGATATCCGCGGTCGCGGCGGCGGGCACGCTGCCGATGGCCTGTTCGGTGGTCGGCGAGTGCACGGTGATGGTGCTGCCGGTGGCCGGGCTCTGCCAGCCCCCATCGATGTAGAACTCGCGGTAGTCGATGGACGTCATCTCGCTCCTCGCTGTGTGAACGGCGTCACTCTCAGTGTGTCAAATGTCGGAAAATTATCAATGGTTTGTTTGGTATGACCAATAATCTCACTCCGATGGACCTCCCGCTACCCCGAACGGGTGATTGTGCGGCGAATGCCCTCGTCGAGCCGGGGTGACCAGCGTTGACTGGGGTCGGAGGGTGTTGCGCTATTCGGTCCAACCATTCTAATCTTCAGACAGAGTGTGCGACGGAGCAACGGAGGACGGCACCATGACCAGCGAGCGAAACCTCGGCCGCTACACCCGGGCCCAGATCGACGAGTTCTACGCGAGCGGGCAGTGGACCGACGAGAACCTCACCGATCTGCTGCGCTCGCGCGCCGCGGCGAACCCGGACAAGGTCTTCGTCACCGACGGCAGCTACGCGCTGACCTTCGCCGAGCTCTACGAGTCCGCGCAGCGCCTCGCGCTCGGGCTGCACCGGCGCGGGTTGCGCCAGGGGGATCGAGTTGCCGTCCAGTTGCCGAACTGGGCGGCCTTCGTGCTGGTCGCGGCCGCAGTCGCGCGCCTCGGCGCGGTCACCGTGCCGATCATGCCGATCTACCGCAGGGACGAGGTGGCGCACGTGGTGGCCGACGCGGCGGTGCGGATGGCCATCGCGCCGGTCGAGTTCAAGGGGTTCGACTACGCGGGCATGTTCGAGGAGATCCGCCGTGAGGCCCCCGGCCTGGACACGATCGTGGCGGTGCGCGCGCCCGCGGCGGCGCGAGAATCGCTGGCGCGGCGCGGGATCGACGTGCTGGAGGAGCTGATCGTCGCCGACGTCACCCCGGAGCAGGTCGATGCCGAACTCGGCTTCCGGGTGCATCCGGACGACCCGTTCGTCATCGTCTACACCTCGGGCACCACCTCGCGGCCCAAGGGCTGCGTGCACACCTTCAACACCTACGCCTCCGGCGCGCGCGCCCTGACGGTGGCATTCGGCCACTCCGAGAGCGACGTGCAGTTCGGCCCCTCACCGATCACCCACACCACCGGCCTGGTCACCAGCGTGCTCATCCCGCTGCTGGCCGGGGCGGCCAGCCACATCATGGCGGAGTGGGACCCGGTGCGGGCGCTGGGCGAGATCCAGCGCTACGGCTGCACCGCCGCGGTGACCGCGACGACATTCCTGCAGACGCTGCTGGCCGCCGCCGAGGAGCACCCGGACGCGGACCTCTCCTCGCTGCGGGTCTGGACCTGCGCGGGCTCGCCGATTCCGGCGTCGGTGGTCGAGCACGCCAAGGCCGCGCTGCCCACCACCAGCGTGCTCTCGCTGTACGGGCGCAGCGAGAACCTCTCCACCACCACCTGCACCCTGGCCGACGATCCGCGCCGCGCCATCACCTCCGACGGCGCGGCGCTGCCCGGCGCCGAGGTGCGGGTGGTCGGTGCGGACGGCGCCGAGCTGCCGCGCGGGGCGGAGGGCGACATCGCCTACCGCGGCCCCTCGCACATGATCGAGTACCTGAACCGCCCCGCCGACACCGGCGAGCTGTTCACCCCCGAGGGGTTCTCCCGCTCCGGGGACCTCGGGGTGATGGACGCCGACGGGTTCGTGCGGGTCACCGGCCGCACCAAGGACATCGTGATCCGCGGCGGCATGAACATCAGCGTGCGCGAGGTCGAGGACAAACTCGCCGACCACCCGGACCTGGTGGCGCTGGCCGTGGTCGGCATGCCCGACGAGCGGCTCGGCGAGAAGGTCTGCTGCTTCGTCGTCGCCAAGCCCGGCCACACCGCGCCCACGGTCGAGGAGTTGCGCGGCTACCTCGTCGATCGCGGAGTCGCGATCCAGAAGACCCCCGAACGGGTGGTCGCCGTGCCCGAGCTGCCGATGACCGCGACCGGCAAGATCCAGAAGCACATCCTGCGCAAGCGCATCGCCGAGGAGCTGAACGCCCCCGCCGCGGCGGGCGCGCGCTGAGCGGCATGGCTGCCTCGGCCCCGCAACTCGTCCTCGGCGGCGCGGAGGCGCTGGTGCGGGTCGGCCCCGTCACTGTGACGCCGACGGGCGGGCAGCTCACCGTCGAATCCGGTCCGTGGCTGCGCGACCCGGTCACCGGTTGCAGCCGCGGCGCGCTCGGGGTACCGCTCGACGACGTCACCGGCTTCCTGGTGGCCGCCGCGGCGCCGCCGGGCCGGTGGCCGGTGAGCCTCGGCATCCGCCTCGATCTGCTCGCCGACCCGCCGCTGGACGGCTCACCGCTGACGGCGCGCGGGGAGCTGGCCGGGCTCGACGAGCGCGGCGGCACCACCCGCGGCACCGTCACCGACGCGCGCGGCGGCCTGCTCGCGCTGGTGGTGCAGCGCTCGCACCTGGTGGCGGTGGACGAGGCACCGTCCGGCGCCACCCCGGCGCCACCGCCGCCCGGCGCGGGGGTCTCCCTGCGGGCGGCGCTCGGCGTGCGCGCCGCCGATCCCGGCGTGCTGGAGCTGCCGCCCTCGGTGTACACCGCCAACGGCATGGGCAACCTGCACGGTGGAATCCTGATCTGTAGCGCGGAGTTCGCCGCCGCGGGGGCGCTCGGCGCCACGGGTGAGTTCCGCACCACCAGCGTCGACATCACCTATGTGCGGCCCGCGGACGCGCGCGGCGCCACCACGTTCCGCCCCCGGGTGCTGCACCGGGGGCGGTCGCTCGCGGTGGTCCGGGTCACGGCGCTGAACTCCGCGAACAAGCCGTGCGCCATCGCGACGGTGGTGCTGCAGGAGCGGGTGCGATGAGGGCGATCACGCTGGCGGGCTTCGGGGCCGCCGAGCAGCTGGTGCCGCGCACCGTCGCCGATCCGGCGCCGCGCCCCGGCTGGGTCACCGTCGAGCTGCGCGCGAGCGCGCTCAACTGGCACGACGTGCTGGTGCGGCGGGGGCGGTACGGATCGCCGCTGCCGCACGTCCCGGGCGCGGACGGAGCCGGGGTCCGCACCGACACCGGCGCCGAGGTGGTGATCCTGCCGTCGCTGTTCTGGGGTGATCGGATCGAGGCGCCTGGCCCCGGCTTCGAGATCCTCGGCGATCGGATCCCCGGCACCTACGCGCAGTACGTGTCGGTTCCCGAGGAGTGCCTGGCACCCAAACCGGCGCGGTACTCCTGGGAGCAGGCCGCGGCGCTGTCGCTCGTCGGCGTCACCACCTATCGCGCGCTGGTGACCAGGGCCGGGCTGCGCGCGGGGGAGTCGCTGCTGGTCGTCGGGGCGGGCGGCGGTGTCGCGACCACCGCGGTCGCGCTCGGGAACGCCGTGGGCGCGACCGTTTTCGTCACCGGCTCGAACCCGGAGAAGCTGGAGCGGGCCCGCGCGGCCGGTGCGGCGGGCGGGGTGGTGCACACCGGCGACGACTGGCCCGACCGGATCGCCCGGCGCGCCCCCGGCGGTGCCGGCTTCGATGTGGTGCTCGACCCGGTGGGGGTGTGGGACCGGTCGGTGCGGGCGGTGCGCCCCGGCGGCAGGCTGGTGGTGCTCGGCGCCAATGTCGCCGAGCGGGCGCACCTGGATGTGCGCGCCTTCTTCTTCGGCCAGTACAGCCTGCTCGGCACCACCATGGGCGGCCCGGCGGATTTCCGCGGATTGCTCGAGCTGGTCGCGTCCGGTGCTGTCGCGCCGCCCTCGATCGCCGAGGTCTTCCCGCTCGACGAGGCCGCCGCGGCGCATCGGCTGCTGGAGGCCGGTACCGCTTTCGGAAAGATCGTGCTGCGGCCGTGAGCGCGCCGCGGTGCCGACCCGCTCGGACCGGCACCGCGCCGTCACCGCGCGGCGGCGACCCGCACCCTGGCGGTGGCGGTGATGACGACCCGCTCCCCGACCCGGGCGGTGAGCGCTGTCTCGGCGATATCGCCGTGCACCGCCTCGACCTGTCCGGACAGCTCCAGCGTTTCGCCGAGCGCGAGCGGCGAGGCGAACCGCACCGTGTAGCCGAGCAGATGCTCGACGTGCACCAGGTCGGTGAGCCAGGCGGCGAGCAGCCCCGCCTGCAGCTGACCCATCGCGATCACATCGGGCAGCCCGGCCCGCCTCGCGTAGCCGGTGTCGTGGTGCAGCGGGTTGAAATCGCCGCCTGCGCCGGCGAAGCGGACGATGTCGGTCTGCGTGATCGGTCCGATCGCCCTGCTGCCGAGCTGTTGTCCCGCGGTGAGCGCGAGCGGCGGGCGCGCCATCACCGGCCCCGCTCGATCAGCACCTCGCGCTGCACCACCGCGGTCTCGCCGGTGGCGTCGGCCCAGCTCGTCTCCAGGGTCACCAGCCGCATGCTGCCGCCGCGCCTGCCCTCCTTGACGGTGTCGGAGACGACGCGGCGGGTGCCGGTGAGCGAGTCCCCGGCGAGCAGGGGGCGGTGGTACTCCCACTCCACCGAGCCCACTACCACCCGCTCGATGGCCAGCCCGAGGTCGCGGACGAAGCGCTGCTGGTCGCGGTGGTGCCCGGCGACGACCACGTGGGTCGCGGTGGCCGGAACGGCGGGCAGCCCGGCCGCGGTGGCCGCCGCCGGATCGGTGTGCACCGGATCGGCGGTGTGGGTGGCGCGGGCGAACTCCCGGATCTTGCCCGCCTCCACCTCGAAGGACACCACATCCAGGACCGTCGAGGTATCCATACATCCTCCTAGTCATTTGGTCTGACCTATTGTAACGTTGGTCCGTAACAAGTGGGAGGTGCCGATGGAGCTGAGCGATTCACCGCAGGAGGCGGAGTTCCGGGCGCGGGTGCGCGCCTGGCTGGCGGAGACCCTGCCGACGCTGCCCGGGCCGGAGCCGGCCCGGCTCGAGGACCGGCGCGCCTGGTGGTCGCAGTGGCAGCGCAGGCTCTTCGAGGCCGGCTTCGCCGGGCTCTCCTGGCCCACCGAGTACGGCGGCGCCGGTGCCGACGCCAAGATCAAGGCGGTCTTCACCGAGGAGCTCGATCGCGCCGGTGCGCCGGAGCGGCTGAACATCATCGGCGAGGACTTCGCCGGCCCGACCATCGTGGCCTTCGGCAGCGACGAGCAGAAGCAGCGCTACCTGCAGCCCATCCTGGACGGCAGCGAGATCTGGTGCCAGCTGTTCTCCGAACCGGAGTCCGGCTCCGACCTCGCTTCCCTGCGCACCAGGGCGACCAGGGCCGAGGGCGGGTGGCGGATCCAGGGCCAGAAGATCTGGACCTCGCGCGCCCAGATCGCCGACAACGCCATCCTGCTGGCCCGCACCGGCGGTGGCGAGCGGCACCGCGGCATCACCTACTTCCTGCTGCCGATGTCGGCGCCGGGCGTCTCGGTGCGGCCGCTGCCCCACATGCTCGGCGAGGCGGAGTTCAACGAGGTCTTCCTCGACGACGTCTTCGTGCCGGACTCGGCGGTGGTCGGGGAGGTGGACGGCGGCTGGAAGGTCGCGATGGGCACGCTCGCCTTCGAGCGGGTCGGCATCGCCACCGGCCGGGTCAACACCACCGGGGCCGTGCGCGACCTCGTCGCGCAGATCGAGCGCGGCGCCGACGACGAGGGGCGCCCGCTGGCGGCGAAACCCGAGGTGCGGCAGCAGCTCGCCGACCTGTACGGCCGTGCGCTCACCCACTACCTGATCGGGCAGCGGGTGATCACCGGCGCCGCCTCGGGCGAGCCGCCGGGCCCGGTCACCTCCATCGGCAAGCTGTACTTCTGCCCGCTGGTCGAGGACATCGCCGACTTCGGGCTGGCGCTGAGCGATTTCGGCGGTCAGTTCGGCCTCGCGGCCGAGGACGAGCCCGCCGACGCCGACCAGCAGCGCTGGCTGCGCCTCGCCTACCAGGCCCGCGGCACCGCCATCGCGGGCGGCTCGACCTTCATCCAACGCAATATCGCAGCCGAGCGGGTGCTCGGCATGCCACGGAGCTGAGAGGCGACGCGATGAGCAGCTATGTGTGGACCCCGACCCCCGAGCGGATCGCGGCGGCCAATGTTACGCGGCTGGCCAGGGCGCACGGCATCGAGACGATCGCGGAGCTGCGACGCCGCTCGACCGCCGACGTCGCCTGGTACTGGAACGCCGCCGTCGAGGATCTCGGCATCCCGTTCGCCACCCCGTACGAGCAGGTGCTCGACGTGTCCGCGGGCATCCAGTTCCCGGAGTGGTTCACCGGGAGCGCCTTCAACGCCGTCGACGCCTGCCTGACCCGCTGGCTGGCCACCGACGCCGACCGCCCCGCGATCGTGCACGAGGCGGAGGACGGCTCGGTCCGCACGCTGAGCTACGGCGAGCTGGCCGCGCAGGTGGGCCGGGTCGCGGCCGGACTGACCGAGCTCGGGATCGGCGCGGGCGATGCCGTGGCGATCTACCTGCCGATGATCCCCGAGGCGGTGGTGGCCTGCTACGCCGCGGCAGGCATCGGTGCCATCCTGGTGCCGCTCTTCTCCGGCTTCGCCGCCCCCGCCATCGCCGCCCGGCTCGCCGACGCGGAGGTGAAGGCGGTGGTGGTCGCCGACGGCACGATCCGGCGCGGCCGCGCGGTGCCGATGGCCGCCGAGCTGGCCGCGGCGCTGCCGCACTGCCCCTCGGTGCGCACCGTGATCACCGTCGCCAACATCGGCGGCGACCCGGATCTCGGCGCTCCCGATGCCACCGTGACCACCTGGGACGCGCTCGCCGCCCCCGGCCGGAAGCCGTACGCCTTCCGGCCCTTCCCGGCCATGCAGACGCTCATGCTCGGCTACACCTCGGGCACCACCGGCAAGCCGAAGGGCGCGGTGCACACGCACGCGGGATTCACCGTCAAGGTCGCCACCGAGGTGGCGTACTCGTTCGACATCTCCCGCGGCGACGTCTTCTGCTGGATCACCGACATGGGCTGGGTGATGGGGCCGCTCTCGGCCTTCGGCGCGCACGCCAACGGCGCCACCCTGCTGCTCTACGAGGGCTCGCCGGACACCCCCGACGGCGCCCGGCTGTGGGATCTGGTGCAGCGGCACCGGATCACCATGCTCGGCGTCTCGCCGACGCTGATCCGCGCGCTCGCCGCCACCCCGCTCGCCGAGATCACCGCCCGCGACCTCTCCTCGGTCCGGGTGCTCGGCTCCACCGGCGAGCCGTGGGATCCGCACCACTACGACTGGCTGGCCCGCGACGTCTTCGGCGCCGGGGTGCCGGTGATCAACTTCTCCGGCGGCACCGAGGTCGGCGGCTCCTTCCTGGCGCCCTACCCGGTGGAGCCGATCCCGAGCTGCTCGCTCGGCGGCCCCTCGCTCGGCATGGACGTCGACGTCGTCGACGACACCGGGGCGCCGCTGCGCGGCGCGATCGGCGAGCTGGTCTGCCGCCAGCCCTGGCCCGCGATGACCCGCGGGGTGTGGCGCGACCGCGAGCGCTACCTGGAGTCCTACTGGTCCACCTTCGAGGGCATGTGGTGCCACGGCGATTTCGCGCTCGTCGACGAGGACGGGCAGTGGTACATCCTCGGCCGCTCCGACGACGTGATGAACATCGCGGGCAAGCGGCTCGCCCCCGCCGAGGTGGAGTCGGTGCTCACCACCCACCCGGCGGTCGCCGAGGCGGCGGCGGTGGGGGTGCCCGACCCGAAGAAGGGCGAGTCGGTGTGGGTCTTCTGGGTGCCGCGCCCCGGCGCCGACACCGAGGGTGTCTCCGACGAACTGCGCCTGCTGGTGGCCACCGGGGTGGGCAAGCCGTTCGCGCCCGCCGCGGTGTGGCCGGTGCGCGCGCTGCCCAAGACCCGGTCGGCCAAGATCCTGCGGCGCGCGGTGCGGGCCGCGGCGCTCGGTGCCGACCCGGGTGACCTGTCGAGTGCGGAGAACCCCGACGCCGTCGAGGCCATTCGCGATGTCGTGCACGGCACGGCGGTGAGCTGAGGAGCCGGAGATGCACTGGGAGCTGTCCGAGGAACAGGAGCTGTTCGCCGTTTCGCTGCGGGAGTGGATCGCGGCGAAATTCCCGGTCGAGGCCGTCCGGGAGCTGCACGCCGCGGGGGAGGACCGCGCCTTCACCGCCGCGCTCGTGAGCGAGGGCTGGTGGGGCGTCGGCTATCCGGAGGAGGCGGGCGGCCAGGGTGGCGGCGTGCTCGAACTGGCGCTGGCCGCGCGGGAATTCGGCCGGGCCGCGGTGCCCGACTCCGGCTGGCTGGCCGCCGCGCTCGCCGCGCCGCTGCTGACCCCGGCCGAGCTCGCCGCGCAGCTGTCCGGCCAGCGGCGCTTCGCCGTCGCGGTGCGCTCCGACCGGATCCCCGGCGCCGCGCCGCTGCCTGCCGGCGGCGCCGAGCTGAGCGGCACCGTCGCCCACGTGCTCGGCGCGGCCGGAGCCGACGTGCTGCTCGTCCCGGTCACCGGCCCCGACGGTCCCGGCGTGGCCAGGGTGCCCGCGGCGGCCGCGGTGCGCACCCCGGAGCAGGTGCTCGACCGCTCGCGGGCGGTGGCCACCGTCGAGTTCGCCGCGGCGCCGATCGCCGAGCTCGGGGCCGCCGACGCGCTGCCGAGGGTGGCCGACCTGGCCGCGGTCCTGGTCGCCGCCGACGCGCTCGGCGCCGCCGAGCGCATGCTCGAGCTGGCCGTCGGCTACAGCAGGCAGCGCAAGCAGTTCGGCCGGCCCATCGGCGCCTTCCAGGCGGTCAAACACGCGGCGGCGCAGATGCTGGTGACCGTGGAGGCCGCGTACTCCACCGCGCTCTACGCGGCCGCGGCGCTCGACGCCGGGCAGGACGACGCGGCCACCGTCGCGGCGGTGGCCAAGGCGCAGGTGACCGGGCCGGTGGCCGGGCTCGCCGATTCGGCGCTCACCGTGCACGGCGCCATCGGCTACACGTGGGAGCACGAGCTGCAGCTGTTCTACAAGCGCGCCAAGCTCGACCGGGTGCTCTTCGGCGCACCGGCCGGGTGGAACGAGCGCATCGCGGCCGCGCTGCTCACCATCCCGGCCGCGGCGGGCTGACCCCTTCCCTATTTGGTCAGTCCATTGATATAGTTACCGCATCGAAGGGATGGAGACCCACAGTGGATTTCGAACTGACAGAGGATCAGATCACGATCCGGGACGCGGTCGCCGAGCTGGCGGCGAAGTTCGACGATCGGTACTGGGCGCAGAAGGACGCCGCCCACGAGTTCCCGACCGAGTTCTACGACGCCTTCGCCGCAGGCGGCTGGCTCGGCATCACGACCCCCGAGGAGTACGGCGGCCACGGCTACGGCATCACCGAGGCCTCGATCCTGCTCGAGCAGGTGGCCGCCTCCGGCGCCGGGATGAACGGCGCCAGCTCTATGCACCTGTCGATCTTCGGCATGCACCCGGTGATCGTGCACGGCAGCGAGGAACTCAAGCAGCGCACGCTGCCCCGCATCGTCAACGGTGACCTGCACGTCTGCTTCGGGGTGACCGAGCCGGGCGCCGGGCTGGACACCACCCGCATCACCACCTTCGCCCGCCGCGAGGGCGACCGCTACATCGTCAACGGGCGCAAGGTGTGGATCTCCAAGGCGGTGGAGTCGGAGAAGATCCTGCTGCTGACCCGGACCCAGAAGTTCGACGAGTCGCCGCGCAAGACCGACGGCATGACGCTGTTCCTCACCGACCTGGACCGCAGCCGGGTGGAGATCCGTCCCATCGACAAGATGGGCCGCAACGCGGTGACCTCCAACGAGCTGTTCATCGACAACCTCGAGATCCCGGTCGAGGACCGGGTCGGCGAGGAGGGCAAGGGCTTCACCTACATCCTGGACGGGCTCAACCCCGAGCGGATGCTGGTGGCCGCGGAGGCGCTCGGCATCGGCCGCGCGGCCTTGCGCGCCGGGGTGAAGTACGGCAACGACCGCGAGGTGTTCGGCCGTCCGATCGGCAAGAACCAGGGCATCCAGTTCCCGCTCGCGGACTCCCTGGCCCGCCTGGACGCCGCCGAACTCGTGCTGCGCAAGGCCACCTGGCTCTACGACAACGGCCTGCCCTGCGGGCGCGAGGCCAACACCGCCAAGTACCTGTGCGCCGACGCCGGCTTCGACGCCGCCGACCGCGCCCTGCAGACCCACGGCGGCATGGGCTACTCCGAGGAGTACAACGTCGCCCGCTACTTCCGCGAGGCCCGGCTCACCCGGATCGCGCCGATCAGCCAGGAGATGGTGCTGAACTTCCTCGGCTCCCACGTCCTCGGCCTGCCCAGGAGCTACTGATGACCGACCACACCCCGGCACCGGGAATCCGGGCCTTCACCCTCGACGGCCGCACCGCGCTGGTGACCGGGGCGGGCGGCGGAGTCGGCGCCGCGGTCGCCGAGGCGTTCGCCGCCGCGGGCGCCGCGGTGCTGGTGACCGACATCGACAAGGACGCCGCCGCCGAGGTGGCCGCGCGCATCACCGCGGCGGGCGGCACCGCCGAGCCCTTCGCGCTCGACGTCTGCGACGCGGGCAACGCGCGCGACGCCGCGGCCGCCGCCGCCCGGCTCGGCGGCGGCACGCTGCACATCCTGGTGAACAACGCCGGGGTGATCGCGCCCGCGATGTTCCCGCAGCTGGACGAGGTGCAGTTCCGCCGGGTGCTCGACACCCACCTGATGGGCAGCTACCACTGCAGCCAGGCCGCGCTGGAGTACCTGCCCGACGACGGCACCGGCCGCATCATCAACGTCACCTCGGCGGCCGGGCTGACCGGCACCATCGGGCAGGCCAACTACGGCGCCGCCAAGGCCGCCATCGTCGGGCTGACCAAGTCGCTGGCCAGGGAGCTGGCCCGCCGCGCGATCACGGTCAACGCCATCGCCCCGCTCGCCGCGACCGCGATGACCGCGAACATCCGCGGCAACGAGAAGCTGGCCGCCAAGACCCTGGCCCGGATTCCCCTCGCACGCTGGGCGAGCCCGGCGGAGATCGCGCCCTCGTTCGTCTTCCTCGCCTCCGGTGCCGCGGCCTACATCACCGGTCAGGTGCTCCCCGTCGATGGCGGGACGGTGATCTGAGATGAGCCCGAAGGTCTCCGGCCCGTTCGTCTCCGCCGGCCGCGAAGTCGTGATCGCCGAGGCGGTCCGTACCCCGATCGGCAAGTCCCACCCCGAGAAGGGGTGGTTCCGCGACACCCACCCGAATGCCCTGCTGGCCGCGTGCTACGAGGATCTGATCGCGCGCACCGGGCTGGACCCGGCCGCGGTCGAGGACCTGGTCATCGGCTGCACCGCGCCCTTCGGCGAGCAGTCCCGCAATATCGGCCGCAATGCCTGGCTGCAGGCCGGGTACCCGGCCGAGGTGCCCGCCACCACGCTGGACCGGCGCTGTGGTTCGGCGCAGACCGCGGTGAACTTCGCGGCCGCGCTGATCGCCGCCGGCGTGCACGACATCGTGATCGCGGGCGGCGTCGAGCACATGGGGCACGTTCCGATGAACTCGCCCGCGAAGATCAGCGAGCTCTACGGCGAGCCGTGGCCGGCCGAGCTGCGCGCCCGCTACGACTTCGTCACCCAGGGCGAGAGCGCCGAGCTCATCGCCGACCGCTGGGACATCTCCCGCACCGAGATGGACGAGTTCGCGGTGCGCTCGCATCGGCTGGCCGCCGCGGCGGTCGCCGCGGGCCGCTTCGACGCCGAGATGGTGCGCATGGAGCTCGACGGCGAGGTCCGGCTCGGCGATCAGACCGTCCGGCCCGGCACCACCCTGGAGACCCTCGGCAACCTGAAGCCGGTCTTCCGCCCGGAGAACGGGCGGATCACCGCGGGCACCTCGAGCCCGATCTGCGACAGCGCCGCCGCGGTCGTGCTCTGCACCAGGGCGGCCGCCGAGCGGCACGGGCTGCGGGTGCGCGCCCGCATCGCCGACCAGACCACGGTCGGCGTCGACCCGATCATCATGCTCACCGGCCCGATCCCGGCCACGAGGAAACTGCTCGAACGCAACCGCCTCACCGTCGACGACATCGACCTGTTCGAGGTCAACGAGGCGTTCTCCTCGGTGGTGCTGGCCTGGCAGCGCGAGCTGAAGGCCGACGAGGAGCGGGTCAACGTCAACGGCGGCGCCATCGCGCTCGGCCACGCCGTCGGCGCCACCGGCGCCCGGCTGATCGCCACCGCCCTGAACGAGATGGAGCGCCGCGACAGCGCGCTCGGCCTGGTCACCATGTGCTGCGGCGGCGGGCTCGGCACCGGCACCCTGCTGGAACGGGTCGACCGGTGATCGATTTCGGTGCGCTGCTGCGGCCGGGCTCGGGGGTCTGGTGGAGCCAGGCCGCCGCCGAGCCCCGGCCGCTGGTGGACGCGTTGCTCGCCCAGGCGGGCGCGCTCGGTCCGCTGCGGCTGTTCACCGGGTTGAGCTGGAACGACCAACTGGCACAGTCGATCTCGCCCGCCGACATCATGGTCTCCTACGGCGGGCTCGGCGCGCTGCGCGAGCTGGGCGCCACCGACCAGCTCGACGTGGTGCCCTGCCACTACTCGGCGCTGCCCCGGATGTTCGCCGAGCACCGGCTGCCGTGCGATGCCGGGCTGCTGCAGGTCGCGCCGCCGGACCGGGACGGCATGTGCTCGCTCGGCATCGGCGTCGACTACATGGCCGATGCGCTCGAGCACACCGGGGTGCTGGTCGCGGAGATCAACGCGCAGATGCCCACGGTCCCCGGCTCGCCGCGGATTCCGCTGCGCCGCTTCACCGCCACCGTGCGCACCGACCGGCCGCTGCAGGAGGAGGAGCGCAGGCCCGCCTCCGACGCCGACCGGCGGATCGCCGCCCACATCGCCGGGCTGATCGACGACGGCGACACCATCCAGGTCGGGATCGGCTCGCTGGGCGCCGCGGTCTTCGACGCGCTCGCCGGGCACCGCGACCTGGGGGTGCACACCGGCATGATCACCGACGGCGTGCGCACGCTGATCGACAAGGGCGTCGTCACCGGCGCCCGCAAGCAGATCGACACCGGGCTCGCGGTGGCGGGCACCGCGCTGGGCTCCGCGGAGCTCTACGCCCGGGTCGCGGAGCTGCCGCTGCTGTTCCGGCCCACCAGCTACACCCATGCCCCGCAGACACTCTCCCGGCTCTCCTCGCTGGTCGCGGTGAACTTCGCGATCGAGGTCGACCTCACCGGCCAGGTCGGCGCGGAGATGAGCCAGGGCACCTACCTGGGCGCGGTCGGCGGCCAGGTCGACTTCGCCCGCGCCGCGGCGCTCACCGGACGGCGCTCGATCGTCGCGCTGCGCTCGACGGTGCGCGGCCGCTCCTCGATCAAGTTCGCCCTCGACGAGGGCGTGGTCACCACCGCCCGCGCCGACGTGGACTGCGTGGTCACCGAACACGGCGTCGCGCACCTGCGCGGCGAGCCGCTGGCCGAGCGCAGGCGCAGGCTGATCGCGATCGCCGCCCCGGAATTCCGCGACGACCTGGCCCGCGCGATCCACACCGCATCCTGACCCCACCGAAAGGGAACGACACCATGAGCAACCGAATCGCACTCGTCACCGGCGGCGCCCAGGGCATCGGCGAGGGCATCTCGCGCAGGCTGGCGGCGGCCGGCTTCCGGGTCGCCGTCGCCGACCTGAACCTCGAGGCTGCCCAGCAGACCGCCAAGGAGATCGTGGCCGCCGGGGGCGAGGCCGTCGCCGTCCCGATCGACGTCACCGACACCGCCGCGGTGCGCACCGCGGTCGAGCGCACCACCGCCGAGCTCGGCCCGATCGAGGTCGTGGTGAACAACGCGGGCTGGGACGACTTCATGACCTTCCTGGAGACCGACGAGGCGTTCTGGGACAAGATTCTGGATATCAATTTCAAGGGCGCGCTGCGGGTGAACCACGCGGTGGTGCCCGGCATGATCGAGCGCGGCTTCGGCCGGGTGATCAATATCGGCTCCGACGCGGGCCGGGTCGGCTCCTCGCTGGAGGCGGTCTACTCCGGGGCCAAGGGCGGCATCATCGCCTTCACCAAGACGCTCGCCCGCGAGGTCGCCACCAAGGGCGTCACCGTCAACACCGTGTGCCCGGGTCCCACCGACACCCCGGCGCTGCGCAAGTTCGCGAACAACTCCGGCCAGGACGCCGACAAGGTGCTCGGCGGCATGACCCGCGCGGTTCCGATGAAGCGGCTCGCCTCGCCCGCGGATGTCGCCGCCGCGGTCGCCTTCTTCGCCTCCGACGAGGCCGGCTACGTCACCGGGCAGACGCTGTCGGTCAGCGGCGGCCTGACGATGGCGTGAGCGCCCCCGCGGTGGAGTGGACGACGGTACGCCGCTACGACGACGTCGACTACGCCCGCACCGAGGTCGGTATCGCCCGGATCATGTGCAGATCGTCTGCGACCTGACCATCGCCGCCGACAGCGACCGTTTCCCGCGCCTGGCCTGAGCACGACAGGGAGAGTTCGATGACGACATTCGGGATCAACGCCTTCGGCACCGGCCGCGGCCGGGCGCGGTTCGAGTCCATGGCCGCTCTGGCCCGCGAGGCCGAGGCGATCGGCTGCGCGGCGGTGTGGACCAGCGAGCTCTACAACCGCTCGGCCACCGTTCCGCTGGCCGCGCTCGCGGCGGGCACCAGCACCGTCGCGATCGGCAGCAATATCGCCTACGGGGTGGGGCGCAGCCCGCTTATCTGGGCGGCCGAGGCCCGCGATCTGGACGAATTGTCCGGCGGCAGGCTGATTCTCGGGCTCGGTAACGGCACCCCGACCATGATGGAGGCCTGGCACGGGGTCAGCGGCGAGGCTCCGGCTGCTCGCATGGCCGAGCTGGTGACGGTGCTGAACGCGCTGTGGCGGCTGCACGAGGGGCCGGTGCGGCACGAGGGGCGCTTCTATCGGGTGCACCTCACCCCGACCTCCGAGGTGCCCGAACCGGTGCGGCCGCGGATCCCGATCTGGATCGCCGGGGTGAACCCGCTGATGCTGCGCACCGCAGGCGAGCACGCCGACGGGCTGGTCGGGCACCCCCTGTTCACCGCCGAGTACGTGCGCGGCCCTGTGGTCGCGGCGCTCGCGGAGGGCGCGGCGCGCGCCGGCCGCGATCCGGGTGCGGTGACCGTGATGGGCATCCGCATGTGCGCGATCGACGACGACATCGAGATCGCCCGCGCGCAGGCGGCTTTCGCGATCGGGCAGTACGCGGCCTCGCGGGTCTACGACCGGCTGTTCGCCCTGCACGGCTGGAGCGGTGCGCAGCAGCGCATCCGGCAGGCGGCCCGCGCGCGCGACCGCGCGGCGCTGATCCGCGCGGTGAGCGACGAGATGATCGATGCCATCACCATCGCGTGCACGCCCGGCGAGTTCGCCGCGGCGCTGGACCGGCTGCCCGCCTGCTTCGATCACCTCGACCTGATCGCCCCGCCGTGGGGGCTCTCCGCGGAACAGACCGCGGCGACGAACGCCGCGATCCTGGCCGGGCTGCGCACCCACCTGGCCGCGGCGGTGTGAGGCCGCGGCTCAGGAGTCGCCGAGCTCGATCTCGGTGCGCTGCTCGATCTGGACCACGGCCTCGGCGTAGCCGTGCACGTGCTTGCCCATGCGCCGGGTGGCGGCGGCGGCATCCCCGGCCCGGATGGCGTCGGTGATCGTCTTGTGCGCCCGGTAGGTGGTCCTGCGGACCTCGTCGTCGACGAAGGCCTGGTTCTCGGTCGAGCTGTAGATCGCCTTGGACAGCGCGGACATGAAGCCGGTGAGCAGCTCGTTGTGGCTGGCGGTGGCCACTGCCAGGTGCCAGTCCACATTGGCCTGCAGAAAAGACTCGAGCGGCAGCTCCGGATCGCCGACGGCGACATTGGCGGCGTCGAGGGCGGCCAGATCCTGCTCGGTGCGGTACTTCGCGGCCAGCCCGGCGCACGCGGGCTCGATCGCCTCGCGGGTCTCCAGCAGCGCCGTCAGCCGCAGCTGCTGGCCGCGGATGAGCAGGCTCACCGAGGTCGCCACCGCCTCGCCGCCCGGCTGCTGGACGAAGGCGCCGCCGGAGCGGCCGGTCTTGATGACGACGAAGCCCTGCACCTCGAGGATGCGCAGCGCCTCGCGCACGGTGGTGCGGCTCATCTGGGTCTGGGCGACCAGCTCGCGCTCCGGCGGCAGCGCGGTGCCGGGGGGGAAATCGCCGCGCAGGATGCGCTCGCGCAGATCGTTGGCGAGCACATCGGAGGCCTTCGGGACCTGCATCGGCTGCAACCGGACCGGTCGGCGCGCAACCGTGCCCGTGGCGGGCGATTCGGTCATTGCCACCTGCTTTCTGTGCATTTGGTCGTACCTAAATCTACCAGGGAGGGTACCGAACGGCGACTTCGACGAGTACATTTGTATTTGGTACGACCAAAATAATGGTTGACTTGAAGTTGGTTCGAGTCTAGTTTCCGAAGGAGAGCTGTGCCGGTGCCGAGGCGAAACGAGGGTGCGATGACGGACCGTGCTGCCGACGTGGTCACGTGGGAATCCGTGCTGCCGGGAATCACCGTGGTCCGGATGGCGCGCCCACCGGCCAACGCTCTCGGCGTACCGCTGCTCGAGGGGCTGCACGCGGCCATGGACGCCGCCGAGAAGACCGGTGATGTCAAGGTCATGGTGATCGCCTCGGCGCTGCGGAAGTTCTTCGCCGCAGGCGCCGACATCAAGCACCTGTCGGCGATCGATGCCCCGTCTTTCACCGCCTACGGCGATCTCATGCGCGCGGTCAACGACCGGCTGGCGGCCGCACCGTGGATCTCGATCGCCGCGGTCGACGGGATCGCGCTCGGCGGCGGGCTCGAGCTCGCCTTGGCCTGCACCCTGCGGGTCACCGGGCCGGACGGCCGGTTCGGGCTGCCCGAGGTCAAGCTCGGCCTCATCCCCGGCGCGGGCGGCACGCAGCGGCTGCCCCGGCTGGTCGGGCGGGGCCGGGCGCTCGACATCATGCTCACCGCGCGCCAGGCCGACGCCGAGGAGGCGTACCGGATCGGGCTGGCGGACCGGCGCACCGACGGCGACGCGCTCGACGCCGCCCTGCGGTTCGCCGCCGAGCTGCTCGGCCCCTCGCTGCCCGCGCAGCTCGCCGTGGTGCGCACCGTGGACGCCGCGCACGATCTGCCGCTGGCCGACGGCGCCCGCGTCGAGGTCGAGCAGATCCAGTCGCTGTTCGAGGCGGGGGAGGCGGCCGAGGGCATCGCCGCCTTCGTCGGCAAGCGCGCCCCGAATTTCCGCTGACCCCGAGGAGTCCCGCGATGAAGACCCTGGACGAACGATTCGAGACCCTGCGCGCCGAGGAGGTGGCGCCGGGCATCGTGGTCGCCACCCTGAACCGGCCCGACCGCTACAACGCCATGACCAACACCATGTTCGTCGAGCTGGAGCGGCTGGCCTGGGGGCTGGAGACCGAGGAGAGCGCCCGCGTGCTCGTGCTCACCGGCGCGGGCCGGGCATTCTGCTCCGGCTACGACCTGGCCGACGCCGACGACCTGCCCGGACTCGGCGCGCTCGGCATGCTCGACCAGCAGGAGCGCGCCGCCCGCGCGCTCACCGCGATCCGCTCGCTGCGGGTGCCGGTGATCGCCGCGGTGAACGGCCCGGCCGCGGGCGGCGGGCTGGCGCTGGCGCTGGCCGCCGACATCCGGCTGGCGAGCCCGGCCGCCAAGTTCAACGCCGCGTTCGTCCGGATCGGGCTCTCGGCGGGCGATCTGGGCACCTCCTGGCTGCTCACCCGGCTCATCGGCCCAGCCAAGACCAGCGAGATCTGCTTCACCGGCCGGATCGTCGACGCCACCGAGGCCGCCGAGCTCGGCATCGTCAACTCCGTCTGCGCGGACGGCGAGGTGGTCGCCGCGGCGATCGCGCTGGCCGAGCAGATCGTCACCAACTCCCCGGGCGGGGTGCAGCTGTCCAAGCGCGCGCTGCAGGCCAACCTCGAGGTCGGCTCCTACGCCGCCGCGCTGGAGCTGGAGAACCGGGGTCAGGCGCTGCTCACCCGCAGCCCGGACATGGCCGAGGCGCTGAGCGCCTTCAAGGAGAAGCGCGCGCCGCACTTCCAGGGCACCTAGACCGATCCCGCACACCAGCAGACAGGCCGCGACATGACCATCGACTTTCCCGCGCTCGAGACGCTGACCTTCGAGGAGCCGGAGCCCGGCATCGGCATCCTGCGGATGAACCGCCCGGACCGGATGAACTCCCAGACGGTGCGGATGTTCCACGACTACCTGGCCGCGGGCCGGGCGCTGCGCGACAGCGGGCTGCGCGCGCTGATCGTCACCGGAACCGGCGAGCGCGCGTTCTGCCCCGGCTTCGACCTCGACGAGATCGGCGTGCTCACCGAGATGGGGGTGCGGGAGTTCCTGCGCTTCCAGGAGACCGCCACCGGCGGCATCCAATCCCTGCGCCACCTGCCGTTCCCGGTGCTCGCAGCGATCCACGGCCCGGCCACCGGCGGCGGGCTGGCGCTCGCGCTGGCCTGCGACATCCGGCTGGCGGCGCCCACCCTGAAGATGAGCGCCGCCTTCGTCAAGGTCGGGCTCTCCATCGGCGAGCTGGGCACCTCGTTCACCCTCACCCGGCTGGTCGGGCCGGCCCGCGCGGCCGAGATCGCCTACACCGCACGGATCGTCGAGGCCGATGAGGCGCTGCGCATCGGCCTGGTGAACCAGGTCGTCCCCACCGCGGAGCTGCTCGGCGCGGCGCTGGCGATGGCGCGGCAGATCGCGCAGAACTCGCCGGGCGGGGTGCGGATGTCCAAGCGGGCAATCCAGCGCAATGCCGAGATCGGCTCCTACGAGGCCGCGCTCGAGCTGGAGAACCGCGGCCAGGCGCTGCTCACCCGCACCGACGACATGCCGGAGGCGCTGGCGGCCTTCAAGGCCAAGCGCACCCCCGAGTTCACCGGCCGGTGACCGCGATGGCCTGGGACTGGACCCCCGAGACCACGGAAGCGCTGCGGCGGTTCCTCACCGGGCACGGCATCGTGTCCGGACCGATCACCACCCGCCCGGTGGGCGACGGGCACTCGAACCTGACCTTCCTGGTCAGCGACGGCGCCCGCCGGGTGATCGTGCGCCGCCCGCCGCCGCCCCCGATCCCGCCGGGCGCCAACGACATGCTCCGGGAGGCCAGGCTGCTGACCGCGCTGCACCCGACCGCGGTCCCGGTGCCGCGGGTGCTCGCCGTCGCCGAGCGGGACGAGGTCCTCGACGTCCCGTTCTACGTGATGAGCTATGCCCCCGGACCGGTCGTCACCGCGCGCACCCCCGCCCCGCTGGACACCCCGCGGCAGCGCCGCGAGATCGGCGAAAGCCTGGTCGACACCCTCGCCGAGCTGCACGAGGTCGATTGGCGCGCAGCCGGTCTGGAGCGCATCGGCAGGCCGGAGGGATTCAACCGGCGGCACCTGCGGCGGATGCGCCGGTTGATCGCCGACGACAGCGGCGCGGCACCGGCGGAGTTCGCCGAAATCGACGCCTGGCTCGACCAGCACACTCCCCCGGAATCCGGAGCCGCGCTGATCCACTGCGATTTCCGCATCGGCAACCTGGTGCTCGCCCCGGAGGCGCCGGGCCGGGTGGCCGCGGTGCTGGACTGGGAACTGGCCACCCTGGGCGACCCGCTGCTCGACATCGGCTACCTGCTCGCGACCGTCCCGGAGCCGGGCCGCGCGCCCAACCCCACCGCCGAGCTCGGCGCAGCCATGCTCGAGGACGGCTACCCGAGCAGAACCGAACTCGCCGAACGCTATGCGGCGCGCACCGGTCGCGATGTCGGCGCGCTGTCCTGGTACACCACGCTGGCGCTGTGGAAGCTGGCGGTGCTCTACGAATACAGCCGCCGCCGCGTGCTCGACGGCATCGGCGACCCCTACTACGCCGACCCGGCGCTGGTCGGGCGGTTTCTCGACGACGCCCGCCGCAGCGCCGGGCTCACCCCGGCCACGGCCCGCCCCTGAGCCCCGACCCGACAGAGGAGCACGATGACCAGCACCGAGCACGCCGAGTTCCACGACCCGCTGGTGCAGCCCGGCGTGCCCGAGCTGCCCGACGGGTTCTTCGACCGGCTCATGTTCAACCTGCACCCCGCCGACGCCGCCTCCCCCTCGGTGATCGTGGGGTACGGGATCTACCCGGCCCGCGACACCGCCGACGGCTTCGTGCTGCTGACCACCGGAGCCGAACAGCGCAACCTGCGGTTCTCCACCCTGCTCGGCGCCACCGAGCGGGACGGCGCCGGGCCGCTGCGCGTGCGGGTGGTCGAGCCGAACGCGCAGTGGCGGCTGACCCTGGCGCCCAACGAGATCGGCGCCGAGTTCGACCTCACCTGGCGGGCCCGCACCCCCGCCTGGTGGGGCACGATCGAGGTCGGCAACAGCTCCGCCGCGCGCACCTGCTTCGACCACCTCTTCCAGTCCGGCCGCTACGCGGGCACGCTCACCGTGGACGGCGAGACCGTCCCGGTGGACGGCTGGTACGGCCAGCGCGATCGCTCGCGCGGGCTGCGCACCATGTCCGGCGGGCAGGGGCTGCACATCTGGTACCAGGCCCAGTTCCCGGAGTTCGCCATCGGCTTCCTGCTGGTCGAGACCCGCACGGGGGAGCGGCTGCTGCTCGAGGGCGCGGTCATGGGCGAGGACGGCTCGCTGGACCCGATCATCGACGTGCGGCACGCCCTGGAGTTCACCGACGGTCTCGACCTGATCGGCGGGGTGGTGCGGGTGCACACCGCGTCCGGGCGGAGCTACCGCGCGCACGCCGACGCCGGCGCGGGCGGCGGCTACATGGCAGGCGCGGGATACGGCGGCCACCACGGGGTTTCGCACGGCGCGGAGCACATCGAGTCCGACCGCTACCCGCTCGACGGCTCGGTCTCCCCGCGCACCCTCGACTCCGCCCTGACCGACCGGCTGTGCCGCTTCGACCTGGACGGGGTCGCCGGCTCCGGCATCTTCGAATTCGCGCTCACCCGCAGCAGCTCCTACCGGTACCGGCCCACGCTGGACTGAGCGCACGCGGAGAGGGGCGGCATCCGATCCGGATGCCGCCCCCTTCGGGTCGTTCTCAGACGTTGCGCTGCGCCTTGCTCGACGCCGAGGCCGCCATGCTGGTCTCCTTGATCTGCTGCCAGTCGGCATCGGTGAGCCCGGTGAGCCCGGCGAAGGTCCCGGGGCCCGCCAGCATCTGGCCGCCGTCCATGGCGATGGTCTGCCCGGTCAGGTAGTCGCAGGCGTCGGAGAGCAGGAACATGGTCAGGTTGGCCAGCTCCTCGACGGTGCCGGTACGCCCGGCCGGGATCTGGTCGGCCTGGGTGGCGCCGACCGCGCTCTTGTCGGTGGGGTTCAGCATCTCCCAGGCGTAGTCGGTGGGGATCGGGCCGGGCGCCACCGCGTTGAGCCGGATGCCGTACTTGGCCCACTCCACCGCCAGCGACATGGTCATCGAGTGCACCGCGGCCTTGGCCATGGCCGAGGGCACCACGTACGCCGAGCCGGTCCACACCCAGGTGGTGAGGGTGGAGAGCACGCTGCCGCGCAGCCCCTCGGCGATCCAGCGGGTACCCGCGGCGTGCGTGGTGTGGAACGAGCCGTTCATCACCGTGCTGGTGATCGCGGCGTAGGCGCGCGGGCTCAGATCCTGGGTGCGGGCGATGAAATTCGCCGCGGCGTTGTTCAGCACGCCGGTGAGCGGGCCGTGCTCGGCCCAGATGCGGCCCATCGTCCGGTCGACATTGTCGTAGTCGCGCACGTCGACGGTGTGGAAGTGCACCGCGCCCGGCCGGGCCGCCGATGCCTCCGCGGCGGCCTCGGCCAGCACCGCCTCGCGGCGGCCCCACAGGTGCACCTCGGCGCCGTGGTCGACCAGGTGCCTGGCCACGCCGCGGCCGAGCCCGGTGCCGCCACCGGTGATCAGAATCCGCTTGCCTGCGAGCAGCTGCGGGGAGAAGGTCGAGTCGGTCATCGTATACCTCACAGGCCGATGTGCTTGGCGATGATCTCGCGCTGGATTTCGTTGGTACCGCCGTCGCGCTTGGCCACGGTCGCCGGTGCGCGGCGGCGGTGGTCACCCGCCGCCGCGAACTCCTGCTGCTCGGCGGAGAACCGCACCGTCACTTGCCCCGGTAGGGGGAGAAGTCCGGCTTGCGCTTCTCGTTGAAGGCGGTGATGCCCTCGCGGGCCTCGGGGGTCTCGCCGAAGATCTCCAGCGTCGAGTAGGCCATGGTGCCGATGCTGACGAAGTGCTCGGTGTCGGTGTTCATCGACTGCTTGAGCACCTTGAGCGCGGTGGGGGAGAAGTCCAGCATCTGGTCGGCCCAGGCGCGGACCTCCGCCTTCAACTCGGCGGCCGGGACGACCTTGTTCACCAGACCCCAGTCGAGGGCCTCCTCGGCCGAGAGCCTGCGCAGCATGAACCAGATCTCGCGGGCGCGCTTCTCGCCGACCACGCGCGCCAGGTAGCCCGAGCCGAGCCCGGCGTCGAAGGAGCCGACGCGCGGCCCGTTCTGCCCGAACTGCGCGGTGTCGGCCGCGATGGTGAGATCGCAGAGCACGTGCAGCACGTGACCGCCGCCGATGGCGAGGCCGTTCACGGCCGCGATCACCGGCTTGGGGGTGTCGCGGATGACCCGGTGCAGCGCCTCGACCTCGAACAGCCCGGAGGCCGAGGGCCCGTAGTCGCCGGTCTCCATGCGCTGCTTCTGGTCGCCGCCCGCGCAGAAGGCCTTGTCGCCCGCGCCGGTCAGCGCGACCACGCCGACCTCGCTGCTGGCCCACGCGCGCTTGAAGGCGAACACGAGTTCGTCGACGGTCTGGGCGCGGAAGGCGTTGTAGCGCTCGGGCCGGTTGATGGTGATCCAGGCCAGCCCGTTGTCGACCTCGTAGGTGATGTCGGTGAATTCGGCCATCAGACTTCGGTGTCCTCTCCTGTGCTGAACCGCACGTCCGTCGTTGTGGTCATTCGGACTGACCATTTGCATAACAGTAGCGTTTCTGGACTTCCCGCACAACGGGCGCGGTGCCGCCGCTCGGGTCGACGGCCCGGTGGCGAGGCGCGACCGGGTTCCGCGCTTCGCGGACGCCGCCGTGGTCAGCGCGTGTTCCGCGCTCAGGCCCAGGCGAGCGCGACGAGTACGGCGGCGAACACCGCGCACCACCCGAAGAACAGGTAGCGCAGCCGCGGCGGCGCGGTCCGCAGCTCCATGAACCAGTAGCCGATGGCGCCGACCTTCCCGAAGGCGGCGAGCAGCACCACCGCGATCCAGAGTTCGCGGCCGAGCAGCGCGGTGGCCGAGTGCGAGTCGATCACCACCACACCGAAGACCGTCAGCGCGGTCAGGACGAGGAGCACCAGCGCGCTGGTGCGAAACGCGGACACGACGGGGGACTCCTGTGATCGTCACACGGCCGGAACCAGGTAGAGCAGCGGAAAGAGCACCATCCAGAGCGCGTCGACCATGTGCCAGTACACGCCGGCGCCCTCCGGGAAGCGGGATGCGGCGAACCCCGGCCGCCCGCAGCCGCGCAGGCACGCCAGGATCAGCGCGAGCCCGATCAGCACGTGCGTCAGATGGATTCCGGTGAGCACGAAGTAGTAGGTGAAGTACAGGTCGGTGACCGGCGCGAAGCCGAGCCCGGCCAGGTGCCGGTACTCCGCCAGCTTGACGACGGCGAAGGCGAGACCGAGCACGGCGGTGAGCCCGAAGAAGCGGCGCGCGGTGCCGGTGCGCCCCGCCCGCCCCGCGGCCAGCGCGCCTGCCACGCAGAACGAGCTCGCCAGCAGGATCGTCGTGTTCAGCAGCCCGGACCACCGGTCGAGCGCGGCCGCGCCCGCCGCGAAGAGCGCGGGCTGCCGGTCCAGCGCGGCGACGTAGGCGACGAAGAACACCCCGAACAGAGTCATGTCGCCGAGCACGAAGACCCAGAGCCCCGGCTCTCCGGGGATCCGGCCGGCCGCGGCCCGCGGCGGCGCGGACGGTCGCGGAACCCGCGCCGGGGTGGGCTCGCCGCGCAGGAACAGCGGGCGTTCCGCCCTCTCCGGCGCGTGGTTCACCCCGCGCCCCCGGCGGCCGCGTGCTCCTCGAGCAGGGCATTGCGCAGGGCGAAGCCCATGATGAACGCCCACGCGGCGTACGAGCTCAACGCGAGCCAGAACGAGAACAGCCCCTGCCAGGCGAAGGGGCCGCTCTTGAAGAAGTAGGACAGCACGCCGGGCAGGAAGAGGAACGCCACCCACAGATTGGCGTACGCCACCCACCGGGGCAGGACCGGCCGCTCGGCGCGGTCCCGCAGCACGACCAGGGCGATGGCCACGTTCTGGACGACGAAGGGCGCCACCGGGGGCACGAACAGCAGCCACGCCAGGTCGTTCAGCAGCACGGTCAGCTCGGGTGAGCGCTCCGGCCGGAAGGCCGCGACGTTCATGATCACCAGCGGGACCACGAGCAGGACCCAGGTGACCGTGCCCGCGATGAGCTGGGTGAAGCACAGGACCGGCGAACGCCCCTCGGCGTCGAGCAGCCGGACGGTGATCGCCCCGGCGAGCACCCCCATCCCGGAGATGCCGAAGATGGAGATGGTCACGCCTGCCTGGAACGCGGCCGGGTCGGAGGCGTAGAAGCGCACCAGCTCGGCGGTGGACAGATCCGCTGCGGGCGGCTTGGGCAGAATGCCGGCGATCAGCCATCCGGCCAGCGCGACGACGATCGCGACCGGCCCGGCCAGCGCGCACCACAGCTGCGGGCGCAGCGCGCGCATCCGGTCCGCCACGGGGGGTGTGGTCACTGCGTGCTCCGCTCAGTTGTACAGCTTGGTGAAGTGGTGCAGGTCGAGGAAGTCGGTGCTGGTCCCGAAGGCGGTCCGGTCGCCCATCCGCCACTTCGGCAGCACCATGAAGGCCATCGAGCCGGGCCAGTACTGACACGGGAACTGGGTCTGCGCCTCCCCGGTGAGTTCCCACACCCGGCCCTGCGCATCCGTCAGATGCAGATCGATCGTCTTCGCGTACATCCCGCGGCGGCGGATGGTCGCCGTTCCCTCCGCGAGGCCGATTCCCTTGCCGTGGTCCATGACGTAGCCGTGCGTGATGTCGGCGACGACCTCCCGATCCGGGCCGATCGCCGGGTCGAACGCGAACATCGAGTGGATCGCCAGATCATGGCCGAAATGCGCCTGCAGCCAGGTCATCGTGCCGAGCTGGCGTTCCTCCCGCACCCCCCAGCTGTGGTCCATCGTCGACATCGAGTCGACCCGGTGCCGCACCCCGTTCAGCACGACCTCGCCGGTGACCTTGCCGGTCATGTCGAAGTGGCCGGCGTAGGCGGCGCTGGCGGAGAGATCGCCCTTGGTGTTCTGCGCGCGCGGATCCATCGCCGGATCGTGGATGTCGAAGCCCTCCATCAGCGCCTCGTAGCGGACATCGATCCGCAGCGACTCCCCGTTGTCGAAGCGGAGGTCCCACACCCGATTGGGGTCGACGCAGGTGATCGCGAGGCCGTTGGCGAGCCGGTAGTCGAGCAGGCTGCCCGACTCGGGCATCGGGAGATACGCGCGGCTGTCCCAGAAATCGATCTCCCACGCCGAGGTCACCCGGCGGGAGTTGACGAAGATCGCGGAATTGACCACGCCGATGTTCGGGCGGAACAGCGCGTACAGCCCCACGTGCAGCGGCACCTCGGGAATCTCGAACCCGAAGTAGTTGGTCTCCGTCCACATTCGAGCGTCGGTGGTCGGCGGGTGGAATTCGGCGTCCTCGGGCTTGATCATGCGCCATTGTCGGCAAAGTGCCGGGCCGCGGGACAACGGAAACGCGGTGCTATCCCTCGTTGGAGGGAGCGCGCCGCCCGCCCGGCCTCCCTCGAAGGGGATAAGAGCGAACTGTGGGCTTCACCACACCGGGCGCGGCGGCCTAGACCTGTGGAGGTGGCGCCCGAGTCGGGCCGGCCACTTCACCAGCTCTGATCCCGAGGAGAACTGCCATGAGCGTGGCGTGGCCCTGCGACGACGCACCCAGCGATCGCTTCCCGATCTTCACGCGGGCGAACACCGGCGAGGTGTTCACCGACGCGGCGACGCCGCTGACCTGGAGCGCCTTCGGCCGCGGCGTCTACGACGCGGCCTACCGCGACGCGCTCTACCAGATCGGCGTCTTCACCCCCGCCGACTTCCGGCCGGAGGGGGAGTGCGAGGTCGTCGGGTGCTTCGGCGGCTACGTCTACATCAATGTCTCGATCTCCCGGGTGCTCGCCGTGCGGACGCCGGGGATGACCGCCGAGGCGATCGACCGCTCGCTCTTCGGCGAGCACCCCGACGTGCGCCCGTACGCCCCGCACCCCGACGACGAGAACGCCGAATGCACCGAGCGGATGGTGGCGTGGATGGGGTCGCTGTTCAGCGCCACCGACGTGCCCGAAGTCGAGGCACACCGGCGCCGGATCGACGAGGTCGTGGCCGCGCGGCCGCGGCTGAGCGAACTCACCGACGCCGAGCTGGCCGCCCGCTACCGCTCGATGGTTCCGGAGATGCGCCCGGTCTTCGCCACCCACATCGTGCACCTCTACGCGACCAACATCCTCACCGGGCTGATCGCCCAGGTGGGCGCGGCGGTCGGCGACGGTGACCTGGTCGCGAAGGTGACCGCGGGGCTCGGTGAGGTCGACTCCGCGCAGCAGTCCTTCGATCTGTGGCGGCTGTCGCGGCTTGTCCGCAACTCGGCGGCGCTGACCGGCGCCTTCGCGGAGGGCATCGGGGGAGTCCTGGAGCGGATCGGCGCACTGGACTCCGCCGAGGTGAGCGAATTCCTGGCGGGCTGGGACGCCTTCCTCGACGCGTGGGGATTCCTCGGCCCGAGTGTGTGGGAGGGCCGCTCGCCCACCTACCGCTCCGCGCCGGAGATTCCGCTGCGCATGCTCGATCACGCGCGCCGGGTGCCGGACGAGCAGTCGCCGCAGCAGCGCACCGCCCACCTGGCGGCGCAGCGAGCCGAGGCGGTGGCGACCATCGCGGGCAAGCTCGACGAGGAGACCCGCGCACAGTTCCTGGCGGCGGCCAACGGGGCGACCCTCTTCCTGCCCGCGCGCGAGGCGACCAAGGTGCAGTGCACCCGGCTGTGCGAGGAGGCGCGGATGACGATGCGCGAGCTGGGCGGCCGCCTGGTCGCGCGCGGGGTGCTGGAGCGCTGGGCGGACGTCCTGCTGCTCATGGACGACGAGCTCGACGCCTTCCTGGCCGAACCGGAGGCGTACGCCGCCGTCGTCGCGGAGCGGAAGCAGACGCTGGAGCTGCTGGAGCGCAAGTGGCCGCCGTTCATCCTCGAGGGCGCCCCGCCCGCCATCGAGTCGTTCGCCGACCGCGACACCTCGATCGTCGATCCGGTGGCCGCCGGCGACGTGCTGGCCGGGCTCGGCGTGGCGCCTGGGGTGCACACCGGCCCGGCGCGGGTGGTCCGCTCGCTGATCGACGACGTCGACCTGGAGCCCGGTGACGTCCTGGTCGCGATGACCACGGACTCCTCGTGGGGGCCGCTGTTCCTGTCGGCGGGCGCCGTGGTGTGCCAGACCGGTGCGGCGATCTCGCACGCCGCCATCGTCGCCAGGGAACTCGGCATTCCGGCGGCGGTGTCGGTGCAGGACTGCACGACCCGGATCGTCGACGGCACGATCCTCACCGTCGACGGCAGCAGCGGCAAGGTGACCGTCGGCTGATCGGCGGGTGCACGGCTCCGCCCCGGTCCGGAATTGCGGACCGGGGGCGGAGGTGTTTCAGACCGCGGTCAGCCTGCGGTCGTGGATCCAGACGGCGACGGCCTCGGCCCTGTTGGCCGCCCCCGTCTTCCGCAGGATGCGTTTGACATGCGATTTCACCGTGCCCTCGGTGATCGTCAGGCGCCGCCCGATCTGGGCGTTCGTCAGCCCCTCGGCCATGAGCCGCACGACGTCGATCTCGCGCAGGGACAGCTGCCCCTCCGCCTCCCCCGCCTCGACGGCGGGGCGGGGGAGCCGCTCCGCCCGGTTCGGCGGCGCGGCATCGAACTCGGGGTGCCCCGCGGAGTGCGCGGCCGCACCGGTCGCGCGGCGGTCGAGGGCGAGCGGGAGCTGCCTGCAGAAGTACTCGAGGGCGTCGACCTCCGTCCTGGTCGCCGGCCGCTCGCGGAACCGGCAGTCGGCGTGGATCATGCCGACCAACCGGAAATCGTGGACGATCGGCACCATCCAGAAGGTCTTCGACTTGGAGCGGCGCCAGAGCTCGAATCCCGTGTCGCGCTCGCTCCGGCCGAGCATGGTGGTCTCGTCGACGTGGGCGGTCCGCTTGCCCACCGCCGCGGCGGGCAGCGCCAGCGCGATCTCCCGGTGGCCGTGCAGGTAACCGTCGGCCCAGCCGGAGTCCTGGCGGGAATGGATCGCGCGCGGCCGCCAGGTGCCGCCGGTGACCAGGGAGAAGAGCGCGCGGTCGTAGCCGAGCCGCACGACCTCGCGGGGGATCGCCGAGATCAGCTCGTCGGCGCCCGCGCACCGGCTCAACCGCATCAGTGCCTCGCCGACGCGCTCGTGCAGCGCGATCACGGCGTTCCTGCGGTGCGCGGAGACCAGGGCCTCGAGCCGGCGCAGCAGCAGCAGCGCGTCCAGCAGATCGCGGGTGTCGCCGGTCTCGTGGCACAGGCTCGCCGAGATCGCCTCCCAGGCCCGGCCGATGGCGAGCGCGATGCCGTCCTCGTCGCGCAGGTTGTGCAGCTCGGCCATCGCGACCCGTCTGCGCACCGCGCGAAAGGTATCGAGCGCCTGCACGACCAGGTCGGGCGGCAGGGGCTCCGGGCCGTACCGGTCCGTCCCGGGGACAGCCACCGGCGGCTGCCCGAGAGCGTGGAGCGAGCGAACCATGGCAATCCGTTCTGCCAGGTGCCGGAGGAACGGCACAGCGTTGCGCGTGAGCTGAATCACACTAAATATCGACCATAATATGGTGTGACCATTTACGCAAGAAGCGGGTCGCTCAGGCGTGTCTGCGCTCCGGCCGCGGCGAGAACTCCGCCTCGCCCTCCGCGAGCTCGATCATCGGCGGCGTCCGGGTGTGCTGCGTCATCAGGCGGAACGCCTCGGCGGCATCGCGGGCGACGATGGCGTCGGTGACGGCGCGGTGGGCCGCCAGCGACCGCGACATCGCGGCGGGATCCCGGTGCGCGTCGTTGCCGGTCTGGCGCAGGATCGCCCGGGAGACCGCTTCCATGAAAGTGGAGAGCAGGTCGTTGTGGCTCGCGGTCGCCACCGCGATGTGCCACCGGACCTTGCACTCGATGAAGGTCTCCAGCTCCGCCGTCGCGGCGGCGGCACGCTGCTCGATCGCGCGCAGTGTGCGCAGATCGGCCTCGGTGCGCCGCTCCGCGGCGAAGTACGCGCACCACGGCTCGATGACCTGCCGGGACTCGAAGAGCATCTGGGTTCCGGGTGCCCAGCCCTGTAGCTGCAGATCGACCGAGCTCATGAACATCGACGCGTCCGGCCGCGACACGACGGAGCCGCCGCCGCGCCCCGGCTTGGTGGTGACCAGGCCCTGTTGCTGCAGCCGCTGCAGCGCCTCGCGCACCGCCGCGCGGGTGAGCCCGCTCTCCTCCACCAGGATCCGCTCGGGCGGCAGCTGGGTGCCGATCGCCAGCTCACCGCTGAGAATCTTCTCGCGGATCAGGTCGGCGTAGACCTCGGCGGGCCGCGGCACGTGCACGGCGCCGATGTCGAGCCGGGCTCGCCTCGGGCACACGGCGACCTCCTTCGCGGGTACGTCTGTCGCGCTGGCATCACCCTAGAAGCCCGGCACCGCGTTCCCGGCGTCCCCGACTACCGATTGCCCCTTTCGGGGGAGCGCTCCGGGCCGCGCTCAGCCGTGCCGCTCCACCCGCGCGCCGGGCTCGCCACCCGAGCGAGCCGGCGGCACTGTGCGAGGATCGGGACCGTGCCGGAGCCGAATGCGTCACTCGCCGTGCGCGATCTGGTGTCGATGCTGGGAGCGTGGCGCTCCGGCGAAGCCACGCTGGGAATCGGGCTCGCGTCGGCGATCGCGCACCTGGTGGAGGCGGAGAAGCTGGCCGACGGGGTGCGGCTGCCCGCGCAGCGAGCGCTCGCCGCCGAGCTCGGGATCTCGCGGGGGACCGTCACCACCGCCTACGAGATCCTCGCCGGCGGCGGGTACGTCACCGCGGAGGTCGGGCGCGGCTCGACTGTGAGCCCGCCCAATCGGCATCGGCTGCGGCTGCCGGGCAGCGCCGCTCCCGGCGTGCGGCCGATCGCGGTCGACCTGTCGACGCAGTCGCTCCCGGCCGGTGACGCCTTCGCGGCCGTGCTCAGCCGGGTCGGCCCGACCGCGCTGCGGCCCTATCTGCAGACCGACGGCCACCACGCGCTCGGGCTGCCCGCGCTGCGCGCCGCGCTCGCCCGCCACCTCACCCGCGCCGGCATTCCCACGGCGCCCGAGCAGATCCTGGTCACCGCTGGGGCGCAGCAGGCGCTCTGGCTGGCGGTGCACGCGCTCACCGAGCGCGGCGACACGGTGCTGGTCGAGGATCCCACCTATCGCGGGGTGCTCGCCGTGCTGGCCGGGATGGAGCTGCGGGTGGAGGCGCGACCGGCGGACGACTACACCCTGGCGGAGCTGCGCCGCCCGCCCGCGGTGGCCTACCTGCAGTCGTCGGTGCACAGCCCCACCGGGCAGGTGCGCTCCGGCGAGCTGCTCCGCGCGCTCGCGGCGACGGTGAACCGGACCGGGCTGCTGATGATCGAGGACCGCAGCGCCGCCGAGCTCGTGCACGACGCCGAGCTGCAGAACACCGGCCTGGCCGGGCAGGTCGCCCCCGAGCGGCTGGTCACCATCGGCACGCTGTCCAAGCTGTTCTGGGGCGGGCTGCGGGTCGGCTGGATCCGGAGCGAACCGTCGCTGGTGGCCCGGATCGCCGACCTGAAACAGACGATCGACATCACGACCTCGGTGGTCGACCAGTTCCTGGCCGCGGAGGCGCTGCTCGACGCGGACTCCGCGATCGCCGAGCGGCGCCTGCTGCTGCTCGAGCACACCGCGGCCACCCTGCGCACCGTCACCGAGCTCCGGCCGGAGTGGCGCCCGCTGCCCCCCGAGGGCGGCAGCGGGCTCTGGGTCGACACCGGCGCCGATGCCATCGCCTACGCGATGGCCGCGCAGTCGCACGGCATCCGGATCGCGGCGGGCCCGGCGTTCTCGGTGCGCCACGGCTTCGGCACCCACATCCGGCTGCCGATCTGGCATCCCCCCGGTGAGCTGGCGAACGCGCTCGCCTGGGTGCGCTAGCGGGCGGTCAGCGCCGACCGGTGCCGAGCAGCTCGGACAGCTCCCGCACGCTGCCCGGCTCCGGGTCGAAGCCGAGCGGCAGCAGCCAGGCGCGGTCCAGCTCGAGCCCGCGGAGCGCGTGCCGCAGGACCGTGCGTTCGACGGCGGCCCGCGGGCCGGGGTCGAGGTCGTCGGCCGCGCGCAGCACGGCGGTGACCGCCTGCCCCATCCGGGCGCCGAGCCCGGCCCACCGTCCGGCGTCGGCCGCGGGGTCGGCGAGCGATCGCAGCGCGGCGGCGCGCAGCTCGGTGAGCCGGGGTGCGAGCGGGGAACCGGGTGCGTCCAGCGTGAGCAGCTCGCCGAGCAGCTCGAGGAGCCCGAGCGCCTCGGCCCGGCGGCGCTCGCCGATGAGCTCGGCGCGGTCGCGCGCGAACTCGATCGCGTCGCGCACCAGGTGCGCCTGTTCGAGCGCCTGCCGGTCGCCTGCCGCGAGCAGGGCGGGCAGCACCGCGTCGGTCATGGCCTTGGCGGCGGCGCCGAGCGTGATGGTGATGAACTCCATGGTCAGACGACCTCCTCGAGCCGCCGGCCGAGCTGGCCGAGCAGGATGGGCACGGTTCCCTCCAACCGGGCCAGCAGCACGTCCTGGTGCGAGCGGCCCAGCTGTGCGATGCGCAGACAGGTGGCCAGGGTCTTCACGGTGGCGGAGAAGCCACAGAAGATCGTGTACCAGCGCAGCCGCTCGGGATCGACCGGCAGCCCGGAGGCCTCCTCGTAGCGGGCGAAGAACTCCGAGCGCGGCACCAGCCCGGAGACCAGGAAGGTCTTCCCGCTCTCGTCGTAGTGGCCGAACAGGTCCTGGGCGCAGTAGGCGAGGTCGTAGTGCCGGTCGCCCAGGTGCGCCGACTCCCAGTCCAGCCAGGCCGTGATGGTGGCGGTGCCCTCGTCGAAGAGGAAGTTGCCGCTGCGGAAGTCGCCGTGCACCACGCTCGCCCGGTCCAGCACCGGCAGGTTCCGGGCGAGCCAGTGGGCGGCGAGTTCCATGATCGCCGATTCGCCGAGCCGGTCCAGCGTCCACAGCTGGCGTTCGAACCCCAGCTGCCAGGCGGCGCACTCGGTACTGCCCGCGGCGGGCAGGCTCAGCGCCGCCGATTCGAGGGAGCTCGGATCGAGGGTGTGCAGGGCGGCGAGATGGCCGATCAGCTGCGCGCCGAGCGGTGCGCGCAGCGCGCGGCCGAAGTCGGTGCCGAGGCCGCTGACCTGGCCGGAGGTGGTGCGCGTCGGCTTGGTGACGCCGTCGACGAACCCGCAGATCAGGCCGGGCTCGGGCAAATGCCGCGCCGCGTCGTCGACCCACAGCACCTCCGGGGTCGGCAGCGCGCCCGCGACCCCGCGCAGCACCTCGAACTCGCTCGTCTTGAGGGTGGCGTTCAGCGACTCGGGCGGGTCCATGCGCAGCAGCAGCCGCCGCGGGGCGTCCGCGCCGGTCACCAGGTCGAAGGCCATCTGGATCTTCGAGGCGCCGCCGGTGAGCCAGCGCGGGTCGCGCACCTCGAAGGCGGCGCCGCCGAGCTGCTCGGCGAGCAGGCCGCGCACGGCGTGCGCCAGCTCGCCGAGGCCGATCGGGGTCCAGCCCGGCCCCGCGCGCCGGGCGTACTTGCGGTCGACGGCGCGCTGGCGGGCCGGGTCGGTGGGGTAGCGGTCGCGGACCGCGGCGGTCGTGTCGGTGCCCGGCGTCGCTGCCGGAGCCACGGTGTGGGTCATGTCCTGTCCTGACTCTCGGGCTCAGATCCCGGGCCCGAACGCCGCGGCGGTGCGGGCGCCGTGCCGGGAGGTGCGGTCGGCGAGGAATTCGATGCCGTAGGTGTCGGCCTGCAGGCCGTAGCCGTGCCTGCCGTCCAGTTCGTAGTGCATGAGCGATTGGAACGTCACGTAGGAGGGGCTGAAGGTGTACCAGGGGGCGGCGGCGATCGCGGTGCCGCGCACCGTGAGCGTGCGCCCGGTGGTGTCGGTCACCGCGATCTCGTTGTGCATCGGTGTCAGCCCCTGCTGGCTTCCGGTGACCGTCGCGTCGACGATGCCGAGTACCTTGTCGCCCTCGTGCACATAGCCGAATCGCAGCGGCCCGTACACCGCCGCACCGCCCACCAGTTCGACCCCGGTCACCAGGTGGATGCCGAGATCCTCGTCGAACGGGATGTGGATGTAGGCGATCGCGGCCCGGCCCAGTTCGGTGCGGGTGCCCCAGCTGCGATCCATCCCGCCCATGGCGTCGATCCGGTAGGAGCGTCCCCGCAGGGTCAGCTCGCCGCGCACCCGGCCGAGGAAGTCGAGGTGCCCGCCTGCCCAGGCGTCGCCGAGGCCGTGATCGGCGTCGGCGGCCAGCAGCGGGTTCTCGGCCGGGTCGTTGACGTCCCAGGCAGGCATGGCGCCGTCCAGGGTCATGTCGAACGAGCAGGAGCCCGCGATGTTGTCGTAGCGGAACCGATAGTGGTTCGGCGGCCGCGGCACCTCCACCCGCAGCCCGCTCTGCAGCTGGAAATCGAGCATGGAGTCCGGGCACGGGCAGTGCATCTGCGGGTCGGTGAGATCGACGGTGAACGGGTACCTGTTCATCCCCTGCACCACGTTGATCGAGGAGATGGCGGCCCCGACATTGGGGCGGGCCAGGACGTAGACGTTGCCGTAGATGCGTTCTTCCGGAATCGCGAACCAGAAGCCGATGGTTTCGGTCCACGTGGTGAGCGCGGGGTCGACCGGGTGCAGGTCGGCGTCCTCGGGGCGGATCATCGTCGATGGGCCTTTCGGGTGGTTGATCGATAGGGGGTCAGGCGTCCGGGATCAGGACGAGCTTGGTCACCTCGCCGCGCTCCTGGGCGGCGAGCGCGTCGTTGATCTTCGAGAACGGGTAGGTGGTGATCAGCGAGTCGAAGGGGAACCGGCCCGCGGCGTGGTGGCGCAGCAGCTCGGGGATGAACTCGTGCGGCCTGCTGTCGCCCTCGACGATGCCGCGCACCGTGAGCCCCTTCTGCATGGCCGCGACGATGTTGAGCGGCAGGTTCGTCGCGAAGTCGGCGGGGACGCCGACCAGGCCGACCGTGGCGTTCTGCCCGGCGGCCGCGATCGCGGCCTCGATCACCGGCACCCGCCCCGTGGTGTCGAAGACGTAATCGCCGCCCTCCGGCAGGATGTCGAGAATTCGCGCGGTGACGTCGGCGCCGACTGGGTCCAGGACATGCGTGGCGCCGAGCCGCAGCGCCAGCTCGCGGCGCGCGGCGACCGGCTCGACGACCACGATCGCCGAGCAGCCCCGCAGCACGGCGCCCATGACCGCGGCCAGCCCGACCGGGCCGCCGCCGAGCACCACGAGCGCGCTGCCCGGGGTGCAGGACATGGAGTTCAGCACCGCGCCTGCGCCGGTCTGGATGCCGCAGCCGAGCGGGCCGACCAGCGCCACGTCGAGGTCGGTCTCGACCTTCACGGTGTTGCGCTCGGTGGTCAGCACGTGCGAGGCGAACGAGGACTGACCGAAGAAGTGCCCGTGCACGGTGGCGCCCGCCGCGCTCAGCGTCGCCGATCCGTCGGGTCTGCTGCCGATGTAGTTCTCTTGGGCGAAGTCCACGCAGTAGGCCTCGCGCCCCTGTGTGCACGGACGGCAGCGCCCGCAGCTGCTGAACGAGAGCGCGACCGGGTCGCCCGGGGCGACCGTGGTCACCGCGGCGCCGACGGCGGTGACCACGCCGCTGCCCTCGTGCCCGAGGACCAGCGGGTAGGGGAGGCCGTAGCCGCCGTCCCTGGCGGCGATATCGGTGTGGCACACCCCCACCCCGCGGATCTCCACCACGATCTCGCCGGCGCGTGGTTCCGCCAGGTCGAGCGTGCGGAGGTCGAAGTCCCGGTGGGGACCGTCGCTGACGGCCGCGGTGATCTGCACGGGTGGCACCCTTCGATTGGCTGGGCCAATTTGCGGCCCGATGTGTCTGTGTTTGAAATGGTTAGGCCAAATATACGACGGGGTGATCCACGGCACAAGGGCCGAGCGGCGCGGCCGGGCCGTCGGGCCGGGCGACGCCGACGACGTGGGAGGTGCCGGGGCTACACGGCCACAGCGCCGCAGCGGCCATTTCCTCGGCGGTTACGCGGTTCGTGCAACACTCCGGCGGGCGATGGTCACCGTCCGGAGTCCGCAGTCTTATGGCTCGAATCTCGTTCCGAGACAACACGAAGGTAGTGCAGTAGGTCGTCCACGAGACCGTCGGCGTCGGTGTCGCCCTTGCCGCCGATCGCGAGGTGCCCGCCCAGAGTCAGGTCGACGGCGCCGTGGATTACGGCCTGGAGCAGCGCGGTTACCCGCTCGGTGCCGCCCGCGGGGAGCTGCCCGGCCCGCTGCGCGGCCTCGACCATGGCCAGTAGCGCGCCGCGGCCGGACTCCGCGGCCGCGGCCAGGTCCTCGAAATGCGCCGACCAGACTCCGTACACCAATTGATAGCGGGCCGGATAGCCCAGCGCCCAGGCGACGTACTTCCGCAGGGCCGAGCGCAGCGCTTCCCCCTCCGGCGGAGCGGCCTCCCGCAGGGTGGTCAACGCTTCGCCCAGCTTCGTCAGTTCCGCCGCGGCGACGCTCGCGAGCAGGGCCTCCTTGTTGGCGAAGTGCTTGTACGGGGCATTGTGCGACACCCCGGCTCGGTGGCCGACCTCCCGGAGGGTGACCGACTCCGGCCCGCCCGTGTCGAGCAGCTCCACCGCTGCGGCGATCAGCAGTTCGCGAGTGTGAGGAGGCACCGATCGACCTTACCGCGCGGTACCGATAGCACCCCACCACCTGCGGTTGACGACGTCAACCAGGCGCGGTAGGTTGACGTCGTCAACCGCACGTGTGACCGCAAGGGAGAGAGCGTTATGTCCAGGACCAGCGCCGTTGTCACCGGGGCCACCTCCGGTATCGGAGCGGCCATCGCCCGCAACCTCGCCGCAGGGGGCATGCGCGTCACCCTGGTCGGCCGCGACGGCGATCGGCTCGATCAGGCGCGGCGGCGCATCCTCGCCGGCATCCCGGATGCCGAGCTGACCTCGGAACGCGCCGACCTGTCACTGCTCGGCGAGGTCCGAAGCCTCGCCGAGCGGCTGGCCGACCCGCCCCCGGACGTCGTGGTGAGCAATGCCGCGATCATCGCCGATGTCGCGGATCACACCGTGGAGGGGCACCAACGCACCCTGGCGACGAACCACCTCGCGCCCTACCTCCTGTTGCGCTCGCTGATCGAGCCCATCGGTACCCGCCCGGCACGGTTCGTGATCGTCGGCGCGTCACCGCGGGGGCTGGCACGGATGCCGATCGACGTCGATGACCTGGCACGCAACACCAGTCACGACCTCGGCAGCGTGCCGAGCCTGCGCCCGCTGGTCGCCTATGGCCGCACCAAGAACATGAACGCCATGCTCGTCTACGCCCTCGCCCGCCGACTCCGGGAAACTCGGATCACCGTGAACGGCGCGCACCCCGGCATCATCCGGGGGACCCGTCTCGGCCACGGCAATCGTCGTGGGCTGCTGCGGGCCTTCGCGGCCGCCTCGACACTGTTCTCCTCCGGCAGTCCCGACACCGGCGCCGATACGCCGACGTGGCTGGCGACGGCACCGGAGGTCGAGACCGTCACGGGACAGTTCTTCGTCGAGCGCAACGCTGTCACAACCGCACCCCACACCACCGATCCCACGCGCTGCGACCAACTCTGGGACGAGAGCGCGCGTCTCGTCGGCTTGGGGCACGGGGCGTGATCTGTCACGAACCATGAGTCATGGTCCAGGGAGTCCGGCCGTGGGGCAGGTGCCCTGGGCGGCCACCGCGTCCATCGCGGCGTCCAGCGTCGCGCCGAACGCGCCCCCGTTGTTCCGAGTGTTCGCGTGCGCGACGGAGAGGGCCGCGAAGGCCGCCGCCACCACGGCCGCGGCCCGCACGCCACCGAGGGCGCCGCCGCTCCGCTTCTCGATCTGTTCGACCACGAGGCTCTGTCCGCGCTGCAGCCGTTCGAGCCGCCCGGCGCGCAGTGCCTCGGACCCGTCGATCACCCGATCCATCTCGGCCGCGCGTTTCGCGAGCGCCGGGTCGGCGACGGAGGCGACGACCACGTCGAACATCCGGCGCAGCGACACCCAGACGGGCTCGTCGCCGGGGCGGGCGGCGATCGCCGCCGCGAGCTGCTCGCCCAGCCGCTCGTACTTGCCGAGGACGAGGGCGTCCTTGCTGCTGAAGTAGCGGAAGAAGCTGCGCTTGGACATGCCGGCGGCCGCGGCGATCTGGTCGATGGTCACCGCGTCGTAGCCGTCCGCGGCGAACAGATCCTGCGCGCGGTCGAGGAGCTCGGACGTCACCGCGCGCCGGGTGCGCTGACGGAGTGACTCCATCTGCCGCGGAGGGTCGGTGCTCATGATGTCAACTATAACTTAGTAGCCAACTTGACACTAAGTGACAGATCGGGCGTACAGTGTCACTCGTATCCGTCGATCTCTCGAGGAGTTCTCCCATGAGCAAGACCTGGTTCATCACCGGTGCCGGACGCGGCTTCGGCAAGGAATTCGCCGCGAGCGCCCTCGGGCGGGGCGATCGCGTCGCCGCGACCGCGCGCAATGCGGACGACCTGCGGGAACTGACCGCGAAGTACGGCGAGGCGGTACTTCCGCTGACCCTCGACGTCACCGACCGCGCGGCCGTCTTCGAGGCGGTCACCGCGGCCGCGACGGTCTTCGGCACCATCGACGTGGTGGTCAACAACGCCGGCTACGGCCTCTTCGGCGCCGTCGAGGAGATCACCGAGCAGCAGCTGCGCGATCAGCTCGAGGTCAACCTGTTCGGCGTCCTGCACGTGACCCAGGCGGTGCTGCCGATCCTGCGCGAGCAGGGCTCCGGGCACATCGTGCAGATCTCGACGATCGGCGGGGTGGCCGCCTTCCCGACGCTGGGCGGCTACCACGCGTCGAAGTGGGCGCTCGAAGGCCTCTCGGAATCGCTGGCCCAGGAGGTGAAGCCGTTCGGCATCAAGGTCACCCTCGTCGAGCCGGGCCCGTACAGCACCGACTGGGCGGGCAGCAGCGCGGTGCACGCCGAGCCGCAGCCCCAGTACGAGCCGGTGCGCGAGATGCTGCGCTCCGCCTCCGCCTCGTCGACGCCGGGCGATCCCACCGCCGCGGGCCCCGCGATCCTGAAGATCGTCGATGCCGAGCGGCCTCCGCTCCGGGTGTTCTTCGGCGAGCAGCCGACCCTGATCGCTCCGCACGTCTACCAGCAGCGCCTGGCGGAGTGGCAGCAATGGAATGAGCTCTCGCTCGAGGCGCACGGCGCACGGAGTTCGACCGAAGCGCCCGCGGCACGCTGACCGAACCTCGCTCCCCGGCCCAGCGTCCCCTGGCTCGACGCCGCGCCGCGCGAGAGTCCGCGGTAGCGGCGGCGACCGGGCGAACCTTTATGAATTGTTACTGTAGTCACAGTCGCTCCAAGTAGGATACTTATTTCTGCATGAGAACGACGACAACGCTGTCTACGCTACGCCCTCGGATCTTCCTGGTAGGTGTCGGATCCGACCCGATTTCGATGAGAGCTACCGCGGACCGCGCAGGGGCCGGTGCGGTATTGGGAGCACTCTATGCCCTGCCGTTGGACACGGAGCACGCGCGGCGAGGGCCGCGCCCGAGCGCCGGGAGGCGGGCGGCGTGATGAAGCGCAGGTCGATGGTCGCGGTGGTGGCGATGCTGGCGCTCTCGGTCGCCGCGGGCGCGCCCGGGCAGGCAGCTCCGGGCGCGGGGACCGGCGGCCCCGAGCACGTCTACGCCGTCGGCGCTTTGTCGGATGTGGTGGTCGGCCTCAACGTGAGCTCCACCGGCGCTCCGCAGCTGCTCGCCAACCCGGTGCGGACCGGCTACGGCACGCTGGGGCTGGCCTCCTCGCCGGACGGGAAGTACCTCTATGTCGGACTGACCCTCGGCTTGGGCATCGCCGCCTTCGAGATCAACACCGACGGCACGCTCCGCGAGCTGCCCGGCTCACCGGTCAAGGCATCCGGGCCGGTCGCGACGCTGTCGGTGGCGCCGGACGGCAGGCACCTGTACGGCACGGTCACCGACGACCTGCACGGTTCGGTCGTGACATATCCGATCGGCCCGAACGGGTTGCCCGGGCCTGCCGTCGGCTCGGCCGAACTCGACATGACGAGTCATTTCGGCATGCTGACGATCGCCCCGAACGGGCGCAACCTGTACATGGCCGACGGCCCCGCCAATCAGATCGTGCAGATGCCGATCGGTGCCGACGGCATCGCACGGCCGGGCGGGCAGCGTATTCCGGCCGGCGGCATCCCGGTCAGCCCCGGAGTCACCCCCGACGGCAAATTCCTGTTCTCGCCCAACGAGACCGGATCGGTCTCGGTGTACAGCATCGGCGCCAGCGGTGCGCTGACCGAGGTGCCCGGCTCGCCCTACGCGTCGGGGACCATCGCGCACGGCGTCACCTTCAGCCCCGACTCCACCCGCGCCTACATCCCGCACGCGGTCTCCAACACCATCGCTGGTTTCAGCATCGCGCCCGACGGCAGGCTCACCCCGCTGCCCGGTTCGCCCTACGACGGGGAGTTCCTCAGCGCGCCGGGACGTGCGCTGACCAGCCGTGATGGCAAGCGCGTCTACGTCGTCGAGGTCGCCTCGGTCTCCGGTGGCGGCTCCTCCCGCCTGCGTACCTACGACGTCTTGCCCGACGGGGCGCTGCGCGAGTCCGAGCGCGCCGTCGACCTGGACATCGCGTTCGCCGACGGACCCTGCGCTGTCATCACCGGCGGCTGACCGGACGCCGTCCGCGCGGCGACCCGAACTCTGCTCTCATCCTAAGGAATACACATGCTCTCGTATCGACGCCGAGCCGGGAAAGACCGCTCGCAGCGCCATACCGCGATCCCGGCCTCGACTCCGCAGGAAACCGATCCCGTCGTCCGTAACCCGAGGCGAAGGGTGAAGCGCGCGCTGCTGATGCCCGCGGTGGCGGCGCTGATGGTCGCGGCCGTGAGCGGTCCGAGCGCCACCCAGGTGGCGGCCCAGCCGGAGCGACCCCAGCACATCTACATCACCAGTGTGCTGACCGACGAGGTGGTCGGCGTCCAGGTGAGCCCGACGGACGCACCCCGCGTGGTCAGCCGGACACCGGTCCCCGATGGCGGCACGCTCAAGGGGATCGTGTCCTCACCCGACGGGCGATTCCTGTACATCGGCCCCTTCTTCGACCAGGGGATCGCGGCGTACTCGATCAACGCCGACGGCACGCTCGACCCGCTGGCGGGCTCGCCGGTGGCCTCGTCGGGACCGGTCGGGACGCTCGCGGTGGCACCGGACGGCAGGTATCTCTACGCGTCCTCGACGGAGAACGCGCGGGGCGTGCTGACGACCTTCGCCATCGGCGCGTCGGGGCTGCCGGTGAAGATCGCCACGACGCAGCTGGATCTGTCGAGTCACTTCGGCACCCTGGCTGTCGCCCCCGACGGCCGCAACCTGTATGTCGCCGACGGTTTCGGCAATCAGATGATGCAGTTGCCGATCGGTGCGGACGGGGTCGCGGGCGCCCCCGTGCAGCGCATCGACGCGGGCGGTCCGCCGCTGACCCCGATCGTGACGCCGGACGGGAAACACCTGTACGTCGCGCACGAGCTGAACGCCACCATCGGGGGCTTCAACATCAACCCGGACGGTTCTCTGGTCAAGACGCCGGATACGCCGGTGGAGTCGGGGCTGGCGCCGCACGGGGTGACGCTGAGCCCGGACGGGTCGCGGGTCTACGTGCCCAACGGGTTGTCCAACCACATCACCGGCTACCAGATCAACGCCGACGGCACGCTCACCCCGCTGCCCGGATCCCCGTACAGCACCGGCGCCGACCCGATCAGCGCGCCCGGCCAGCTGTTCTCCAGCCGGGACGGGAAGCGTATGTACGCGATCGGCGTGCTGACGCTGTCCACGTCGTTCGGCGCGCGGGTGCTGACCTTCGACGTGTCGGCGGACGGAGCGCTGCATCCGTCGGAGCCCGCCGTCGAAACGGGCCAGATCTTCCCGGACGGTCCCGCCTCGGCCATCACTCCGTAGCCGGACGATCGGCGTCGCGGGCGGACTCCCGCGACGCCGACCAGCCCGAAGGAACCGGAGCCCCCCGCGCATACGCGCGGGGGGCTCCTTTTTCACGAGGTCGGCCGGGTCAGGGGGTGATGGCGGCGCACGGACCGTCCACGAAGAGCTGACCGGTGTCGACCGGGGCGGCGCCGGGGCGCAGCGATCCGTCGGGGAGCACATCCATGGTCAGCAGGCGCCCGGTGACCTGGAGGTCGATGGTGGCGATCCCGACGGCGAACACGCGGTTGCCGTCCCGGCTGGTGAAGATCAGGCCGGGCATGCTCATCGTGTCCCCGAGGCTGTACGGCGAGCCGGGCAGCGGCGTGAGGGCGCCGTTCGCCTCGATGCGGTAGCCGGAGATATTGTTGCCACCCACGTTCGGCGCGTAGAGGCGGGTCGCGTCGGGGCTGAAGGTGACCCCGTGGGCTCCGGTCTCCGCGCGGAAGGGTGAGCCGGGGATCGAGGCCAGCGCACCGTCCGCCCCGATGCGGAACCCGGTGACCGTCCCGGTGGTCTCGTTGGTCAGGTAGAGGAACTTGCCGTCCGGGCTGACGCCCGGCAGCACGGGGCTCAGGCCGGCGTCGAGGCGCGCGCGGGGCTCGCCGGCGATCCCGTCCGCGCCGATCGGCAGGTGGATGACGCGGCCGGCGAAGAAGTCGGCCACGTACAGGTTGCGGCCGTCCGGGGTGACGGCCATCATCCCGGCGTGCGTGGTGAAGTCGAGCTGCACCGAGCCGGCTCGCACCGGGAGGCCGTCGGGGTTGATCGAGTAGGTGGTCACCAGGCCCCTGCCGTCCACGCTCGAGGTGGCGTACAGGTGTTTGCCGTCGCGCGCGACCGCCAGGCTGCCGAAGGCGTTCGAGGGGGCGGGCGACCCGGGGAGCTCGGTCAGGGTGCCGTCGGCGCCGACGGAGAAGGCGGCGATACCGTTGTCCCCGATCGGCCCGACGTAGACGTACCGCCCGTCCGGGGACGCGGCCACGCCCTTGCCGAGCAACCCCGGCGGAATCGGAGTCGGCGACCCGACCAGCCGGGGAGCCGTGCCCGCGCTGACGTCGATCCGTGCCACCGAGTCGGTTGCCAGACCCGTCACGTAGACGTACTGGGACCCCTGGGGCTCGGCCTGGACGTGGGCCACGCTGGGGCCGAGCGCGACGGCGAGCGCCGCCACGACCGGAAACAGAACTGCGCGTTTCATCTCGATATCTCTCTTGGTAGGGGACTCATGAGCGAGAAGCCGGTGACGAGTCACCGCTATGTCGCCGGTCCACCCGGAGGCGCTCACCGCACCTCCGCTGCTGGGGACAGCGGGCGTCACAACTAAATGAGTAGCCTATTACGAGAGAGTTGCACCATAGTGAAAGATGACAGCTCTATCGCCGGACGCTGTCGAGGGAGAAGGTCACCCCGGTCAGCTCCTCGGAGACCTCCCACAGCCGCCGCGCCGTCTCCGTGTCGTGCGACCGCTTGCTCGAGGAGCAGGGGATCGGGTAGCCCCGAATTCCCCCGATGCCGTCCGGGCCGTAGTACTGCCCGCCCAGTGCCGTCGGGTCGGTCGCGGCGCGAAGAATGGGCAGGACGCCCATGTCCACGGGCTGGGCGACCAGGTGCATCGCCGGTGTGCGCAGCACGGAAGGCATGTAGCGGCCCAGGTCGGTGGTCGTGTTGCCCGGATGGGCGGCCAGCGAGGCCGTCTGCTCGCCGGAAGCGGCGAGCCGACGCTGGAGTTCGTAGGCGAAGATCAGGTTCGCGAGCTTGGACTGCCCGTACCCGGCGACCCTGCTGTAATTGCGGTCGAGATTCAGATCGTCGAAGTGGATCTTCGCGCGGATCTGATGGGCGAGGCTGCTGATCGTCACCACCCGCGACCCCCGCACCGGCAACAGGTGCTCGAGCAGCAGGCCGGTGAGCGCGAAATGGCCGAGATAGTTGGTGCCTAACTGGAGTTCGAAGCCATCCCGGGTCGACTGTTTGGGCGGGAACATCACGCCGGCGTTGTTGACGAGCAGATCGACATGGGGATAATCGGCCGCCAGTTCCCGCGCGGCTTCCCGTACCTGGGCCAGTTCGGCCAGGTCGAGACGCTGCAGTTCGATACGGGCGCCGGGAGCGACGGCGATGATGCGGTCACGAGCGGCGCCGCCCTCGTCGAGGTCGCGCACGGCAAGGACGACACGGGCGCCCTTGGCGGCGAGCGCCTTCGCCGTCTCGAAACCGAGGCCGGAGTTGGCGCCGGTGACGATCGCGGTGCGCCCGGTCTGGTCCGGGATGTCGGTGGTGGTCCACTTCGGCACGGGATTCTCCTCACTCTCCGGTGTGGCGGTGCGTCTGCTCCGCTCGTCGAGGGGCTACCCGAGCCGGACGGGACCAATCGAGAACTATGACCGAGTAAGACTTGTCACGGTCGGCAGCGCCGCTTCGAGGGCGTGATTCCTGTGAGTTTTTACTATCGCTATCGATCCGGTTAATAGGCTACTCATATACCGGAACCATCGAAGACCGGATCGCCTGCGGACGCGAATCCTGCTGGCACCAAACAATTTCAGCGGACCGGCTCCGGTCCAGTTCCTTGTTCCGCGCGCGAGTTGGTTCGAGAGAGAGAATTCTGATGAGACGGATCTTGCTTGTTTCAGTGACGGCCCTCGCCGTCGCGTTCGCCGGAGGCACGAGCGTGCCCCAGGCCGTCGGCCAGCCGCCCGACGCAGTGCAGCACCTCTACGTGACGGGTGTGGCCGCCGACGGATTGGCCGGGGTGAACCTGAGCCCCGGGACCGCGCCCCGCCTTGCGGGTAAGCCGACGCCCATTCCGGACGGCATCTCGATCAAGGGTGTCGCGGCGTCGCCGGACGGGAAATTCGTTTATGTCGGGCCGCTCGGCGACGAGGGGATCGCGGCCTTCGCGGTCCACCCCGATGGAACGCTGACCGAGGTGGCGGGGTCTCCCGCTCCGTCGCATGCCTTCGGCAGTCTCGCGGTGGCCGCGGACGGCAAGCACCTGTACGCGACCACGACCGAGAACGCGCGGGGCGTGGTGACCAGCTTCGCCATCAACGCCGACGGGCTGCCGGTGCGCTCGGGTTCGGTGGAGCTCGATCTGACCACCCACGCGGGCATGATGGCCGTGGCCCCGGATGGACGCAATCTGTACGTGGCCGACTACTTCGGCAACCACATCATCCAGTTGCCGCTCGGGGCCGACGGGATCCCGGGGCAGCCCCGGCAGCGCATCGATGCCGGCGGCACGCCGGTCATGCCCGGCGTGAGCCCCGACGGGAGGTTCCTCTACGTGTCCAACGAATTGTTCGGGCAGGTAACCGCTTTCCGCCTCGGTGCGGATGGATCGCTGGCCGAGGTTCCGGGTTCACCGTTCCCGGCGGGAATCGCTCCGCACGGGGTCACCTTCAGCCCGGATGCCTCGCGGGTGTATGTGCCGAACGCGGGCGGTAACAGCATCTCCGGGTACCGCGTCGGGGCCGACGGGGCGCTCACCGCGCTGCCCGCGTCGCCGTACAGCGTCGGGGAGACCATCGGTCTGCCCGGCCAGATCTTCGGCAGCCGCAATGGCGACCGCGTCTACGCCGTCGGGGTCGCCACGATCGATGTGGCGGTCACCGCGCGCGTGCTGACGATGGATGTGCTTGCCGACGGGTCGCTGCGCCCCGGTGCGGAGCCGCTCGATACCGGCCAGCTCTTCGTCGACGGGCCGCTCGCCGATATCACTCCCTGATCGCCGGACTGTCGCACCGGGCCTGGCGGGTATCCGCCAGGCCCGGTGCGGTTCAGTACCCGGCCGCACCTGCCACGGAATCCGGAGTCGAGGGCCCGGCTCGCGCGGCCCGGAACGTACCCGGCGCCGCGACCCCGGCCGGCCGCCGAGAGTGGCTCGCCGCGAACGATGTTCCCTACGAGGACACCCCGGAGATCCAGCTCTCGATCGCCGCCCGGTTCGCCTCGTCCACCAGTTCGACGCGGACGCCGTGCAGGCTCGCCGGTGTGGTCAGGAGCTGCCTGCCGCCGCTGATCACGGCCTCGGTGTGCAGCGCCTCGAACTGCGCGGTGTTGGACGGCGTCGTGCCCGGCGGCACCCACAGGCCGAGGTGGTGGACGCCCTCCCCGTTCTCCAGGGAGAGATAGCCGGAATCCTGCCCCTGCATCAGTTCGAGGTACGGCGGCCCCTGCTGGGAGTAGGTCGCGATGACCTCGCGCTGGGGCGGGCCGTCGTCTCCCTCGACGTCGATGACGAGCCGGCTCGGTTCGTTGAACGTCACCTGAAAAGCCTTGCTGAACGATTCGATCGCCGCGTGAATATCCTTCACCACTATGCCCACGTGCCAGAACAATGCACTCATCGACGTTCCTTTCCGAGTGTGAGTAAAAAGCTGAGCGGGATGCCGGCGTGCCGCCTTCCCCGCGGGTGTTGTCACCGAACGGCCACGATCAGAAGAGCGGGCCGGTCGCCATATCGCCTTCGAACCGCCAATGCATGTCCTGGATGCCGTCGGGGTTCTCGATGCCGTGCATGGAGCTGATGCGCCAGCCGTCGGCGGTGCGCTGGTAGCGGTTGTCGTAGCCCGCCGACACGATTCGCACCCGCTCCACACCCTCGGGCGAGCGGAAATGGTGAATCGACAAGCCGTAGACCGTGCCGCGGGCGGTGTCACCGGTGACCGCGAAGTCCGCGATGACCGGCGGAGACGAGTAGCGGTGCAGCAACGACGCGAGAAAGGAACCCGGGCCCATCCGGGAGGCCGCCCAGCCGCGGATCTCCTCCCTGCCGCGCACGGAACCCAGTGTCGCATCGGTCGTGAAGACGCCGGCCAGCCGATCGGGATCCTGTCTCGTCTCGGCCAGCCAGTACTCCTGCTGGAGCTTGACGCACTCCCATTCATCCAGCATCGCCCGCAGTCGCGCGTTATCCGGCTCGTCGGTCTCGGCCATATCGTTCCTTTCCTCGGGTGCTGAGCCGGGGCGGATTCATTCGCCGCGAAGGGCGTTCCCCGCGAGCATGCCGCCGTCGGCCTGATAGTCCGCACCGGAGCAGTAACCGGATTCGTCCGAGGCCAGGAACACCATCAGCGCGGCGACCTCCTCGGGCCTGCCGATCCGCGGCGTCGGCGAGTCGGCGAGGACATCGGAGGGATCGAGGCCGTGCAGCGAACCACGCCCCATCGGCGTGTCGATGAGGCCGGGGAGCACGGCGTTCACCCGGATGCCGCGGTGGCCCAGCTCCAGCGCGGCGGAACGGGTCAGGCCGCGTACCGCCCATTTGGAACTGACATAGGCACTGAGCCGGGGATAGCCCTTCATCCCGGCATCCGAGGAGACGTTCACGATGGATCCGCCGCCCGCCGCGGTCATCGACGGCACCACCGCCTGAATCCCGAGCCAGGCGCCGATCACGTTGACGTCGAGCGTGCGGCGCATGCTGTCGACGCTCGCGTCGAGGAAGGAGCCGAATTCGACGATCCCCGCGTTGTTCACCAGGACCGTCGGCGGGCCGAACATCGCCCTGGTCTCCTCGACGGTGGTCCGCCACTGGGCCGGATCGGTGATGTCGAGGCGGATGAAATGGGCGTTCTTCCCGAGGTCGTGCGCGACCGCCGCGCCCTCGGCCTCCGCGATGTCGGCGAGGACGACCTGCGCGCCCTCCGCGACGAATTGCCGGGCGAACTCCGCACCGAGCCCCGCCGCGGCGCCGGTGACGATGGCGACCTTGCCCGCGAGCCTGCTCACCGCCGCACCTCCGAATCGCCCAGCGGCGGCACCCACCGGTGCGCCGTGTCGATGCGTCCTGCCTTCGTCATGGTCGATCATCCCCTTCGATGTGGGCGTCAGAGCAGCGGTCGCCGAACCGGCGACCTATATGACACAGATCACTTAGATAGATAAGTGTGATGGTAGCGGTGCCGCGCACTCGGGACAAGGCACCGGCGGGTCAGAGGACCGCTTCGGCCAAGCGATCCAGCGCCTCCGTCGCCTCCTGCTCCGAGTGCACCGTCGGCATCGAGAGCAGCACCCGATCGGCGCCCGCCGCGCGCAGTTCGTCCAGGCGAGCGCGCAGTTCCGGCGCGCCCGCCCGCGAGAGCCCACGGGTGATTGCGGTGATCTGCAGCGCGGCCGGATCGCGGCCGGCTTCGGCGGCGAGCTGGTCGAGGCGCCGCCTGCCCGCCGTGATCACCGCCGGTGCGTCGGCGGCGGCCTGCCTGGTGACGAAGGCGGGGAGCCAGCCGTCCGCGAAGCCGACGACGCGCGCGAAGGTGCGTTCGGAGGCTCCGGCTCCGATGAGGATCGGCGGATGGGGCTGCGACGCGGGTTTGGGGAACAGCTGCACCGGCGGCACCCGGTAGAACTCGCCGTCGTAGGTCACGGTGTCCTCGGTCCACAGCTGCCGCATGATCCGCACGGATTCCTCCAGCTGCGCCCACCGGCGGTCCCAGTGGCCGCCGAGCAGTTCGCACTCGACCCGGCTCCAGCCCGCGCCGCAGCCGACGATCAGGCGCCCGTGCGAGTAATGGTCGAGGCTGGCGAGCTCCTTGGCGAACTGCACCGGATTGTGCTCCGGGACGAGGAATACGCCGCCGCCGAAGCGCAGGGTCGTCGTGACCGCCGAAGCGCGGGCAAGCGCGACGAGGGTGTCCTGGAAGAACGGGACGCCGTCGTGGTGGACGGCGTATCCGGCCTGCTGCACCGGGCGAATGGGGTGCTCGCCGTAGAACACCGACTCGAACCCGAGCCGCTCGGCGTGGGCCGCGACGATCGCGGCGTCGATATCGGGCACCGGGTAGGGCGGGGACTGTGGGCGGTTGATCCCGATGTGCACGGAGTTGCTCCCTTCGATAGGACACCCGTTCCATCCAGATAAGAGGTTACTTAATTGGGCACCAGCTCTCCGGTGTCACGCTATCCTGGCCGGGCGTGGAGCGGAGCCGTTCCGCGACTTCCGCGGCGAAGGGATGAACCGTTGATCGAGTACCTCGCAACCGAAATCCGCTGGCAGGATCGTCTGTTCGAGGTTCCGATGGAGCGCATCAGGCTGTCCGAGCAGTGGGGCTACGACGCGGTGTTCAGCGCCGAGGGGCTGGGCTCCGACGCGCTGACACCGCTCGGCTTCGTCGCGGGGCAGACGACGCGACTGAAATTGGGTACGCGGATTCTGCAGATCTACGGCCGCGCACCGGAGGTTGCGGCACGCGCGCTCACCACGCTCGATCACCTGTCCGGGGGCGGCCGGGTGCTCGCGGGGCTGGGCGGGACGCGCTCCGATCGCCCGATCCGCGAGATGCGCGAGTACGTCACCGCGCTTCGTGCGGAATTCGATCGGATCGGCCTCGATCGGATCAGTGATATTCCGCTGCAGATCGCCGCATCCGGACCGCAGATGGTCGAGCTCGCCGCCGAGATCGGGGACGGCTGGATGCCGTCCTTCTTCACGCCCGGCGCCCTGGCGCCGATGAACGGACTGCTGCACGCGGGCTTCGAGCGCGCGGGCAAGCCGGCGGACGGCGCCGGCTTCGAGATCTGGGCGCACGTCGATGTGCTCGTCGACCCGGATGTGCGCGCCGCGATGCACCCGTTCAAGGTGTACACGGCGACCTACGCCGCACTGCAGCGGCCGTTCATGGTCGCCAGGGGCTATGCGGAGCTGGCCGACCGGCTCGCCGAGCTCACCGCCGCCGACCGGTTCGCGGAGGCGGTCGATGCCGTTCCGGACGAGTACATCGACGAAGGGTGGCTGGTCGGGCCGGTCGAGCGGATCCGGACGCGAGCGAAGCCGTGGGTGGAGTCCGAGCTCACCGGGCTGGTAGTGCGCTACGGTGCCCAGCTGGGTGCGCGAAATGCCGAGAATCTCGACGCCTTCCACGCCGTCGCGCGGGCGGCGGGCCGTGGGTGACCATCCCGGGGCCGCCCGCCCGCGGCCGGGCTCGCGACGCGGGTGTTCGCACCCCTCGGTCCGCGGCCGCGGCTCCCGTCGGGCGGACGGAGAGCGGCGGCCGCCGACCGGCGGGCTCATCGCTCCAGCGCGCGCCGGAAGAACTCGACCCGGGTCGTGATGGAGGCCTGGGAGACCGCCGCCTGCGGGAATGCCTCGAAGCCGTGGAACGCGCCGCCCCAGACATGCAGGTCGACGCCGATACCCGCCTCGGAGAGCCGCCGGGCGTAGTCGATCGCCGGGTCACGGAAGGTCTCGACCGCACCGACATCGATGTAGGTGCGCGGCAACCCGCTCAGGTCTTTGGCGCGCGCGGGCGCGGCGTAGTACGAGACATCGTCGGTGCCGCGGCGCTCGCCGAGCAGCGCGGTCCAGCCGTAGAGGTTGTCGTTGCGGTCCCACACCCCTTCGTCGCCGAGCATGCGGGCGCTCGCGCTGTCGGTGCGATCGTCGATCATCGGGGCGCTGAGCACCTGGTGGGTCAGCTGCGGGTAGCCCTGGTCGCGGGCCATCAGCGCGATGCCCGCGGCCAGACCGGCGCCGGCACTGGCGCCGGTCACGATGATGTGGGCGGGATCGATGTTCAGCTGCTCGTGGTGGTCGGCGCACCAGCGCAGCCCGGTGTAGCAGTCGGTGACCGGGATCGGGTCGGGGTGCTCGGGAGCCAGCCGGTACTCGATCGACGCCACCACCGCCCTCGCCTCCACCGCGTAGGCGAGCAGATCCTCCAGCGAGCTGTAGCGGGTTCCGGTGATCATGCCGCCGCCGTGGGTGTGGTAGATGAGCGGCCACGGTCCCTGCCCCTGCGCGGGGCGCAGTACCGTGAGCTCGAGCTCGGCGTCACCGGCCGGGATGGTCAGTTCCTCGACGACGACTGCGCCGCCTGCCGTGAAATCGGTCTTCTCCCGGCCGGGCATGCCGTCCCGCATGACGGCGCGGAGCTGGGGCAGGGTCTCGTCGCTGAACCGCGGGAAGTGCGCCGCGTAGGCCTCGAGCGCGGGCAGCAGCTCGGGGTCGAAGGGCGGCCGTGCCGGAGTGGGTTCCGGAATCGGTGTGGTCTGGGTCATCGAAACCTCCTTCGGGCACCAGTCAACGCTTCGGGTGAGCGGGGCCACACCCGACACGGGACGCGTGTCTCCGGCCCGGCTACCGACGAATGGCGGTCGCGATCGGATCGGCGGCGGCCGATCGGCTGAGCTCGGCCGCGCGGGCGATGCGCCACAGCAGCACGGCGGTGGCGCCGCGGAGGTAGCCCTCGGTACTCAGCAGGGTGTAGCCGAGCTGGTGCTGGAGCCAGGTGACGCGCTGGTGCAGGGTGGAGTGGTGCAGGTTCGCCCGCCGCGCGGCTTCGCGGATGCTGGCATGCCCCAGCACCGCGTTCATGACCTCGACGACCCACGGCCGGTGCGCGCGCAGCTCTTCGAGCAGCCGGACGTCGTCGGCACGGGCGGCCGCCGCCGCGTCGACGCTCTCGGCCACGACCGCGATGCCGCCCAAGTCCTCGTAGGCCACATGCGCCGGACCGGCGGTCGCGGGGTCCGCGGCCACGCGCAGCGCGGTGCGGGCGTGCGGCCACCGCTGCCCGATGTCGCCCGCGGGGCAGGTGAGGGTACCGGCGGCGATGCTCGCGGGGATCGCCGCCGCGGGTGCGGGCGACGCGAACAGGTGTAGCTGATGCTCCTCGATCATCAGCCCCGCGGGCAGGGCGTCGGCATCGGCGCGGTGGGTGACCACGATCGTGACCATCGAGCCCGGCCGCAGCCCCAGTTCGCGCAGTGCCCGCTCGCGGTCGGGCCGTTCGGTGCCGGGGTCGCACAGCGTCCGCAGCACGCCGGAGACGGACCGGGTGCGGCGCGCGGTCTTGACCGCGTGCAGGCTGCGCGCGAATCGCTCCAGGATCAGCTCGTCCAGCGGCCACGGTGGTTCGCTCCGATCGAGCCAGACGCTGATTCCCTCGAACCGCTCCACCCGGCGGGACCGGCCCACCGGGTAGTCGGCGGTCAGGGCGCGACCGTCGGCATCGGCACCGATGCGGAGGCCGCGATCGGGGTCGTCGATGCCCACCGGGCAATCCGCGAGCGCCGCGGCGGCCCGCAGCATGGCCAGCGCCGTGGCGCCCTGATCGGCGAGAGTGTCGAAATGCTCGATCACCCGCAGCGCCGCCGCCGCGTCCCCATCGATCGCGCTGAGCTTGATTATCCACTCGCGCACGGGTTTTCCTCGCATTCGGAGTGCCGCCGGGGCCGGGGGGCCGCTGCGGTGGCGCTCGACGAAGAAGGCATTCCCGGAGCTTAACCGACCTGGCCGGCCCGGCTGCGGAACTCGGGGTCCGAAGACCCGATATCGACGGGGCCGCGGGCAGTGCCTGCTCGGCGCCACGCGCGGTCGCCATTGTCCGCCTGTGGTGCCTGCCGCGTCGACGGCCCCTTGCGCCGCCCGGCGATCTGGTCGCCGGACCGGATCTTGCCCGAAAGCGCAGATCACGCTATAGTCCGACCGGTCGGACCAGATGTGCGAACAGGCGCGGCGCCCCGCGGGATCGTACTCCCGGCGACGCGGTGAAAGGGCGCACGCAACCGGAGAAGGGACATGCAATGGGGCAGCTCGAGGGGCGTGTAGCGATCGTGACCGGCGCGGCAGGCGGCATCGGCCGTAGCTGCGCGCGGAGGTTCGCCGCCGAGGGTGCGGCGGTCGTGCTCGCGGATATTCACGAGGGTGGAGTTCGCGACATCGCGGACGAGATAACGCAGGCTGGGGGCGGGGCTCTGGCGGTAGCCTGCGATGTCGCGAAGGAAGAGGAGATCGAGGCGGTCGTCGCCGCCGCGATCGGCGGCTACGGCCGCATCGACATCCTGGCGAATATCGCTCAGGGCGGCATGGGGGACATGGCATTCCTGGATGCCACCACGCCGCGCAACGTCCTGGACAGCGTCGTGACGGGGCCGATCCAGAGCATGCTGTTCATGCAGAAGTGTCTTCCCCACATGAAGGAGCGGGGGTACGGCCGGGTGATCAACACCGCCTCCCACTCGGCGGTCTTCGGCCTCCCCGGTTTCGCGGCCTACGAGATGGCCAAGGCGGCCATCATGGCGCTGACCCGCAACGCTTCGCAGGAGTGGGGCAAGTTCGGGATCGTCACCAATACCTTCCTGCCGGTCGTGCGGACGCCGGCGTACGACCTGAGCGAGCAGGGGCGTGCCGCGGCGCAGCTGCTCACCGAGTCGATTCCGCTCGGCCGCTTCGGCACCCCGTACGAGGACTGCGCTCCGCTACTGGTGTTCCTCGCCAGCGCCGGAGCGGGATACGTCAACGGTCAAGCCATCGGCGTCGACGGCGGCAAGTACGTTTTCGCCTGAGCCTCGGCGGGGCCCGCCCCGGTGCGCTCGGCCGCCGAGCCGGACAATCCGATCGCTCCGGCCCAGAGCCGGGTGAGCGTCTCCACCGATTGCTCGAGGTCGCGCTCGGCCCCCTCCACGAACCAGGTGTGGGCGTACTCCGCGACCATCCCGGTCAGGGCGTGCGCCGCCGAGTCGGCATCGAGCCGGGTGTCGGCCAGTCCGCGCAGCTGCAACTCCCGGATGTAATGGGCGGACCGCAGCACGAAGGGCAGGCGCGACTCGATGAGCAGATCCTGGAACTCGGGGCTCTGCAAGGCCGCCTCGGCCCAGACCTTCATCAGGACGATGTTGCGCCGGTAGGCCTCCAGGTAGGCGCGATTGGCGGCCTCGATGCGCTCGAAGGGGGACAACTCCCGGCCCCCGGCGGCGTCCCGGGAATCGCGCCGGGACATATCCGGCAGCTGCGCGGTGATCAGCTCGCGGAGGACGGCATGCTTGGACTCGAAGTACAGATAGAACGTGGTGCGCGAGATCTTGGCCGCCTCGGCGATCTCGATGACCTCGGTGCCGGCGTAGCCCCGCTCGGCGAAGACGCCCTGCGCCGCCTCGAGAATCCTGGCGATCGTCCGGTGTGCACTGCTCCGGCGGGTTCTGGGGAGCTTCGGCTCGGTCACCGATGGCTCCTTCCCTGTGCATCGTTCCGCAAGCCGAGCGCCGTCGGCGAGGACAGGCTAACAGCCGGATCTCGAATCCGGTCATGATGTCAGATAAGACTGTTCACTCAGATCAGTATAGGTGAACGCGGTGTTCACTTTATCTGCACAGAGTGTAAGAAAGGTTGTATCGTGCCGAGGATGAGAACAGCGGATCGCACGTGTGAACTATCGGAGGCCATCGCATCGATCGGCGATGGTGACGCGGTCGCCCTCGGGGGCTTCCTGCACTACCGGCATCCGATGGCGGCGGTCCGCGAGATCGTCCGGCAGGGGCGCAGGCACCTGCGGGTCATCGCGCCGATCGGCGGCATCGACGCGGACATGCTGATCGCCGGCGACGCCGCTGCCTCCGTGACCTTCGGGTTCGTGAGCCTGGAGGCGGTGGGGCTGGCGCCTGCCTTCACCCGGCCGCCCAATCCCGACCTCGTCTACTACGACTACGGTGACCAGACGATCGTCCGATCGCTGCAGGCGACGACCCTGCGGGTGCCGTGGATCCCGATTCGCACCTGGATCGGGTCGCAGATCGACGAGTTCCACCCGGGCTGGCAGATCGAGATCGACGGTCAGTCGTACTGGGCGGCCCCCGCGATCGATGTCGACGTGGCCATCCTGCACGTGCCCTACGCGACCCCCGAGGGCCAGTACCTGCTGTGGGGCGAGGGATTCGACGGTCTGCTGGCCAAGGCAGCCGATCGGCTGATCATCACCGCGGAGCGCTTGGTCGGGACGGCGGAGTTGCTCGAGGTGGCCAGGACGCACGCGAACGGGGTCAGTACCGGTCACTACGCGGCGTCGCATGTCGTGCACGCGCCGTGGGGCGCGCACCCGACCTCGTGCTTCCCGCTGTACTCCGACGATCTGCTCCATCAGCTCGAGTACCACGACCAGGTGCGGGAGGGCGGATGGGAGCGGTACAGCGACGCCTGGATCGGCCGGGACGAGGAGTTCTATCGGCAGCACGTCATCGGCGCGGACGGAGCCGGACTGGAGCGGCGGATGAGCTTGTCGGTCGCACTCGGAGAGGCGCTGCTGGCGTCCGGATTCGACGGAGAGCTGTCATGAGCGCAACCGGCACGCCCGCGTACTCGCCCGCCGATCTGATCGCCATCGAACTGGGCAGGCGCGTGGTCGACGGCTCCGTGGTCGGCTGCGGAGCCTTCACGCCGCTGGCCATGGCCGCCACGATGTGGGCCAAGGCCGGGCATGCGGGCAACGCGATCCTGTACCCGATCTCCTTCAACGCCACGCGCGTCGACCGCTGGTTCCCCCTCTCCTACAGCCACACCGAGGGGATGGCGCTGGTGGCGGGGCAATCGCTGCCCGCCATCGATCTGTTCGACCTCGCCCAGCATCGCGGCATGGACTTCGAACTCGTCCTGCCGCTGCAGGTGGACGCGCACGGCAACATCAACTCGGCGCTGATCGGCGATCCGCGCAAACCCAAGCTCCGCGGCCCGGGTTCCAACGGCATCGATGCCCTGTGCGTCATGGACCAGAAGGTCACGGTCTACGTCACCGACCACTCGACCCGGACCTTCGTGCCCGAGGTCGACTTCGTCTCCGGCGCCGGAGACGCCACCCGCCGGGGTGGCAAGACCCCCGGCGGGATCGGCTTCGTCGTCACCAACCTGTGCACGATGGAGCTGGCGGAGGGCAGGTGGCTGCTTCGCTCGGTGCATCCGGGCGTCGAGGTCGAGGATGTCCGGGCCGCAACGGGCTTCGAGATCGAGACCGCGGACGATCTCGCCACGACCACGCCGCCGACCAAGCAGGAGCTCGATCTCCTCGACGCGGTCGATCCGCTGGGAATCCGGGAGCTCGACCTGCTGTCGGGTGTCCAGCGGCGGCGGGAACTGGCGAGACTCCTGCGCCGGGAGGACGAGTACTTCACCGAGCTCTTGGCCCGGGTCACCGGCCGCGCGCGCTGACGGCGGGTATCGAGGCGCCGGGCCTCGGGCGCACGAGGGGATCCGGGCTCCGGCTCCACCGGCGGACAGTTTCCACCTTCCCCTCATGACAAGGAGACATGGCACGTGTCCGGACCACTGACGGGCTATCGGATCATCGAGCTGGCCGGCCTCGGGCCGGCGCCCTTCGCCGCGATGATGCTCTCGGACATGGGGGCGGAGGTGATTCGGGTCGAGCGGCCCGGCGAAGTATCCGCGGAACTCCCGGCCGCGGCCCACTACGACATCATGCAGCGCAACCGCCGCAGTGTCGCGATCGACCTCAAGCACCCGGACGGGGTAGCCGCGCTGCTGTCGCTGGTGGAGGGCGCCGATGTGCTGCTCGAGGGTTTCCGCCCGGGAGTCATGGAGCGGCTCGGACTCGGCCCGGAGGAGTGCGCGAGCCGCAACGAACGGCTGATCTACGGTCGGATGACCGGCTGGGGGCAGTCGGGCCCCTACGCCAACGCGCCGGGGCACGACATCAACTACATCGCCATGGCCGGTGCGCTGGCCCACTTCGGCAGGCGGGGGGAGGGCCCGGTTCCGCCGCTGAACCTGGTGGGCGACTTCGGTGGCGGCGGTATGTTCCTCGCCTACGGCGTGGTGTGCGCGCTGCTGGAGCGGCACAGCAGCGGCCGGGGGCAGGTGGTCGACGCGGCGATGGTGGATGGCGCCGCGGCGCTCATGGCCATGTTCTGGGCGCATCGTTCGATCGGCGAGTTCGACGAGAGCGCGAGGGGTACCAACATCCTGGACTCCGGTGCGCACTTCTACGACGTGTACCGGACGAGTGACGGCAAGTACCTCTCGATCGGAGCCGTCGAGCCGCAGTTCTACGCCGAGCTGCTGCGAGCGACGGGGCTGGACGGCGACCCGGAGTTCGAGGACCAGAACGACAGGACGCGGTGGCCGCGCTTGAGCGAACGGCTGAGCGAGGTCATCGCGTCGCGGCCGCTGCACGAGTGGGACGAGGTGCTGGCGGCGGGCAACGCCTGCTACGCCCCGGTGCTCACGATGAGCGAGGCGGCGGAGCACCCGCACCACGTGGCACGCGGGATGATCGTCGAGGTCGGCGGGGTGCAGCAGCCGGCCCCGGCGCCGCGGTTCTCCCGGACGGCGCCCGCGATCTCCGGCCCGCCGCCGCATCCCGGCGAACACACCCGCGCGGTGCTGCTCGACTGGGGTCTGGACCCCGGCCGTGTCGACGCGCTGTTCGACGCCGGGGCGATCGCGCAACCCGGCCCTCGCGCGCGGTGACGGCCGATCGGGCCTGCCACCCCGATCGGCTCCGCGCACCGATGTCGCGGCACTGACTTTCGCTGTCCGGGCCGTAGCGCACGCTATTGACCATCGCGCGACGTCACGCCTATAGTCCGACCGGTCGGACCAACTGCCGGTCGGGCGGCAGGAGTCGCTCGACCGCGAGCCCCAACGCGCTGAGAAACCGGCACCGGCACCGCAGTCTCAACGATGAGATCGGACGAACTCATGACGTACCTCATTGGCATCGATATCGGCGGAACCTTCACCGACTGCGTCGCACTCGACGACGCAGGCCGCAGGCACCACGCCAAGACCCCGTCCACGCACGCCACCTCACCGGTGGAGGGAGTGCTCGCCGGGCTGGCGCTGCTGGCCGAGTCGACCGGCAGGCCCGATGTGGAGGCGCTGCTCGGCGCCACCGACCGGCTCTGCCACGGCACCACGATCGGCACCAACCTGGTGGTCGAGCGGAAGGGCGCCCGGGTCGGGCTGATCGCGACCATCGGGCACGGCGACGCGCTGACCATGATGCGGGGCAACGGCCGCACCGCAGGGATCGCGATCGACCAGCTGTTCAACGTGCACGCCACCGACAAGCCGCGCGAGCTGGTGCCGCGCCGCCGGACGGTCGAGGTGATCGAGCGGGTCGCGGTGGACGGGACCGTGCTCACCCCGCTGGACGAGGAGCACGCCCGCACGGCGATCGCGGCGCTGCTGGCCGAGGACGTCGACGCGGTGGCGATCGCGCTGCTCTGGGGCTTCCTGAACCCGGTGCACGAACAGCGGCTGCGCGAGCTCGTGCACGAGCAGCGGCCGGACATGCTGGTCAGCCTCGGGTCGGAGGCCTCGCCCCGGCAGGGGGAGTACGAGCGCACCGTCGCCACCGTGGTGAACAGCTACGTCGGACCGGCCTCGGCGGCCTACCTCGACGAGTTCGCCGCCGCCATGGCCGCGCGCGGGCTCGCGTTGCCGCCGTTCATCATGCAGGCCAACGGGGGTGTCGTTCCGGTGTCGGCGGCGATCCGCCGGCCGCTGCACACCATCGGCTCCGGGCCGGCGGGCGGCCTGGCCGGAACCACCGCGGTGGCCGCGGCGCAGGGGCACCGCGGGGTGATCGCCACCGATATGGGCGGAACATCGTTCGAGGTCGGGCTGCTCATCGACGGCGCACCGGTGCAGGCGCGCGAGGAGATCATCGACCAGTACACCTTCCACACCGCTCGGCTGGATCTGCGCTCGATCGCCTGCGGCGGCGGCTCCATCGCCTCGGTCGACGAGCACAGCGGCGCGCTGCGGGTGGGCCCGGAGTCGGCGGGCGCCACCCCGGGGCCCGCCTGCTACGGGCGGGGGACCGCTCCGACGGTCACCGACGCCGATCTCGTGCTCGGCCTGATCGGATCGCAGTCGTTCCTCGGCGGCGCGATGACACTGGACCTGGCGGCGGCCCGGCGCGCGATCGGCTCGGTCGCCGACCGGCTGGGGTTGTCCGTGGAGGACGCCGCCGCGGGGATCGTGCACATCAACGGCGTGCAGGCGGCGACCCTGATCCGGCAGCGCACCATCGAGCAGGGGCTCGACCCGCGCGACTTCGTGCTCTACGCGTTCGGCGGCGCCGGTCCGGTGCACGCCTTCGCGTTCGCCGAGGAACTCGGCATCGACCGGGTGGTGGTTCCGCTCGGTAACGGGGCATCGACCCTCTCGGCCTTCGGCATCGCGTCGAGCGATGTCGTGCAGGTGTACGAAACCCAGGTCGCGATCCGGGCCCCGTTCGACGCGGCGGCGCTGCGGGCGGCGATCGCCGAGCTGCGCGAGCGCGCCCTGGCGGGCATCGCCGAGCTCGGCTTCGATGCCGGGCAGGTCGGCCTCACGGCGGTGGCGCACGCCCGCTACGCCGAACAGCTCATGCAGGTGATCGAGATCCCGGTGCCCGAGACCGTCGACGACGCCGCGGTGGCCCGGCTCGGCGCGCTGTTCGACGCGGAGTACTCGCGGCTCTACGGCGAAGGGGCGCTCGCGGCGTTCGCGGCCGTGGAGATCTTCTCGCTGCGGGTGACGGCGACCGTGGCGCTGGCCGGAGCACCGGTCGGGCGGGACGGCGCGGAGCACGCCGGCGCGCCCGCGCCCCTCGGCGACCGGGACGTCTACTGGCCGAGCGGGGCGTCGTGGGTCACCACCCCGGTCTACGACGGCGGGACGATCGGCGTCGGGCGGGAGATCGTCGGACCCGCGCTGGTGGAGCTGCCGCACACCACGGTCACGGTCCCCGCGGGCCGGCGGCTGACCGCCGACGGCCTCGGCAATCTCGTGCTCGAGCTCGTCGCGGCCGACCCGCCGCAGCGGCTCGCCTCCGCCACCTCCACCCCCCGCTGATCGGAGCCCCATGTCGACCACCGAACTTCCCGCGCACCCCTCGAACAGCACATCCGCCGCGCAGCCGCGGTACTGGGACGGCGTCATGCGGTCCTACATCCCGCCCGCGGAGCTGCAGATCTCGCCCGCGCTGACCCTGCACCGCGAGCGGACCGACGATATCGACCCGATCACCTACGAGGTGGTCCGCTACGCCCTGATGAATGCCAACCTCGAGCACTCGGCGCTGCTGACCAGGCTCTCGGTCTCGCCCGTTGTGATGCTGGCGCGGGACTGCCAGTCCTCGGTGCTCACCGAGGACGGCGACCTGGTCTTCCTCGGCCCGAACGTGCAGTGCTTCTCGAACGCGCACTCCCTGATGACCAAGTGGCTGCTGGAGAACCGGGTCGAGAACCCCGGCGTCGGGCCGGACGACATGTTCATCGGCAACGATGCCTTCGTGGGCGGGACCCACCAGAACGACATCTGCGTCGCCGCCCCGGTATTCGTCGGCGACGCGCTGTTCTGCTGGGTGGCGAACTCGATGCACCACGCCGACGTCGGCGGGCCGATCGCGGGCGGCTTCTGCATCGATGCCACCGACACCTGGCAGGAGGCGCTGAACTGGCCCCCGGTCAAGCTGATCACCTCGGGCAGGCTGCAGGCCGACGTCGTCGACCTGTTCGCGCGCCAGAGCCGCGTCCCGGTGCAGAGCAAGATGGACCTGCACGCGGCGATCGCGGCGAACACCGCCACCAAGGCGAAGATCCTCGCCCTCGTCGAGCGATACGGGGCCGACGTCGTCAAGGGCGTCATGCACCGCACCCTCGACGCCGGGGAGCGGTTGCTCAGCCGGCGCCTGGCCACCATTCCGGACGGGACGTGGTCGCACCGCGGCTTCACCGAGGCCGCGGTGAGCGGGGACCGCGGCGTCTACGCCTACCAGGTCAACATCACCAAGTCCGGCGACAGGCTGATCGTCGACAACGAGGGCACCGACCGGCAGATCGGGGCGATCAACGTCAGCTTCGCCGCCTTCGCCGGCGCGGTGCTGGCCGCGCTCACCCAGCAGGCCACCTCCGATCTCGGCGGCGCGTACGGCGGGGTGTACCGGCGGGTGGAGTTCCGGCCCACCAGCGGCCTGGCCAACTGCGCGGAGTTCCCCGCCGCGGTCAGCGCGTCCGGCGCGACCACCACCGAGATGCAGCTCAGCGTGGCCAGCCTCGCCATCGCGAAGATGCTCGCCAGCAGCGAGCAGACCGAGGATCTCATCCTCGGTTCGTGCGTGCCTCAGGGCTACACCCAGATCACCAACGGGGTCTCCGCCGACGGCACGTTCTTCGTCTTCCCGAACACCGACACGCTGCTCGGCTCGCTGGCGGGCCGGCCGTCGCGGGACGGGGTCGACGTCGGCGGGCAGTGGTGGATCCCGGACGCCATCGCCATGAACGTCGAGGACTTCGAGGCCCAGGTCCCGCTGCTCTGCCTGTATCGGCGGATGCTGACCGCGGGCCTGGACGGTGCCGGTCGGCACCGGGCCGGGGTCGGCTTCACCGAGGCGTTCACGCCGCGCGGCTCCCGGCAGGTGCGCATCGAGGTGCACATGGGTGAGTCCTTCCCGAAGGCCGAGGGGCTCTTCGGCGGCAGCCCGGGCAGCCGCGCCGGGTTCCGCCTCGCCCGCTCGACCGAGGCCCTGACCCGGCTGGCCACCGCGGGCCCCGCCCAGTCCTTCGAGGCCACGGGTGGCTCGGAGGAGCTGCTGACCTTCAAGGGGGCGCCGATCGAGCTGGTCGACGGCGACGTCTGGGAGGCCATCTGCCCGAGTACCCCCGGGTACGGGGATCCGGTCCGCCGGGATCCGGCGGCGGTCGCCGCCGACGTGGCGGGCCGCATGCTGGACGCGCCGACGGCCGAACGGCTGTACGCCGTTGTGCTCGACGCCGACGGGCAGGTCGACGCGGAGGCCACCGCGCGGGGGCGGCTCGCGGTCCGCCGGGCCCGGCTGGGCGGGCGCGATCCGCGGGAGCTGCTGCCGCCGCCGCCGGGAGCCCGGCGGATCGGCGAGCTGCTGCACATCGTCGCCGGGCGCTGGTGGTGCAACGGGGCCGATCTGGGAGCGGTCGAGGAGAACTACAAGATCAGCACCGTGCGCCGGGAGGCGCCGATCCGCACCCTCGGGGTGGAGTTCGACTACTGGGACCACGAGGCGGCCGACCGAGTCGTGCTGCGCGAGTACATCTGCCCGGTGACCGGCTACCTGATCGATGCCGAGATCGCCCTGGCGGACGAGGCGCTGCTGCACGACTTCCGCCTGACCGCGGCCGCGGTGGAGGCCGTGGGATGAGCACCGCGCCGCAGGCTCGGCCCGGGCGCGAACACCGGACCATGACGCGGATCGTCCGCGAACGCGCCGGCATCGGTGCGCATCTGACCCAGGAGGTGGTCTCCCCATGATCGATCTGACCGGCCGGACGGCACTGGTGACCGGAAGCGGGACCGGCATCGGCCGCGGCATCGCGCTCAAACTCGCCGAGGTCGGCGCGACCGTGATCGTGAACGGCCTCTACGAGGCGCCGTGCAAGGAGACCGTCGAGCTGCTCGCCGCGGAGGGCCACGAGAGCACCGTGCTGCTGGGCGACGTCTCCGACGAGGCGACGGTGGACCGGCTCTTCGAGCAGATCGGCGAGCGATTCGGCGGGCTGGACATCCTGGTCAACAATGCGGGCATCCAGCGGGTCTCCTGGTTCGACACGATGACCGAGCAGGACTGGTCGGACGTGCTGCGGGTCAACCTCACCGCGCCGTTCCTGATGTCGCGGGCCTTCGCCCGGCAGATGCGCGAGCGCCGCTACGGGCGCATCGTCAATATCTGTTCGGAGGGCGCGCTGGTCGGCAGCGTGGGCAACACCAACTACGTGGCCGCCAAGGCGGGGCTGATGGGGCTGACCATGAACGTGGCCCAGGAGATGGCGATCTGGGCGCGCAAGGACTCCGGTGATTACACCTGCAACGCCGTGCACCCCGGTTTCAACCGGAGCGAGATGGCCGCCAAGCACAGCGATGCCGAACTGGAGCGGGTACTGAAGCTGGTGCCGCTCGGCCGGGTGGCGAATTCACGCGAGGACGTCGGCTCGGTGGTCGCGTTCCTCGCCTCGCCGCAGGCGGCATTCGTCACCGGGGTGAAGTTCAGCGCAGGCGGCGGATTCGGCATGTGCATCGCCAGCTGAGGCGATCCGTGACCCGGCCGCGGGCGAACTCCGCCCGCGGCCGGGTTCCGCCCGCGCCCGCGGGTCGGACACCGCGGGTGCGCGCCGCCCGCCCCGGCCCGCGCCGGTTCCGGACAGCAGGTCACGCCGCGTTTTCGCCTGCCCTCGGGGGCGGGGTCATCGATGCGGGACTCGCTGCCGGGGTCTTGACCGGCCTCCTTTCTCCCGCGTATAGTCCGACCGGTCGGACTAGATGATGGGTACGCCACTCGAGCGCCTGGAAGCCGCTCCGGGGCAAGGATCGAATCCCCGCGAACCCGCTGATGGGACAGTCCCGTGCGGTTCGCCGGACCGGCCCGCTTCCCGGGCGCCGGATGATCGAGAAACCGATCGGATGCCGTCGCTCATCCATCCCGAGGTTCCCCAATGGAGAGGAAACTTGATGACCGAACACTCCGAGACGACCGAGCGGCCGGCGGCGGCTCCGTCCGCCGCGGCGAACGGCGGATCGCGATCCCTGCGCACCGACCCGCGGGCCGATCCGCGCATGATCGCGGCGCTGGCGGCGTTCCAGCTCGACGGCCCGGCGGCCGCGCCCCCGCTCGACTGGACCGCGGAGCGCGCGGAGCTACTGGAATTCCTGTCCGCCACCGAGGGCGGCTTCGAAGGATTGCTCGGCGCTTTCGTCGATGGCCTGCCGCCGGTCGCCGGGGTGGAGTCGTCGACGACCACGATCGCAGGCCCCGGCGGGGACCTGCGCCTGCACATCTCGCGTCCGCGTGGCATTCCCGGGCCGCTGCCCTGCGTCTACCACATTCACGGCGGTGGCATGGTGATCATGCGCGCCGGGCACGGGTTCTACGTCCGGTGGCGGGAGGAACTGGCCGCGGCCGGCGTCGTCGTGGTCGGTGTGGAGTTCCGCAACGGCGCAGGCGCGCTCGGCGCGCACCCGTACCCCGCCGGCTCGGACGACTGCGCGGCCGGGCTGCGCTGGGTCGCCGCGCACCGCGACGAGCTCGGCGTCGCGCAGATCATCGTCAACGGGGACTCCGGCGGCGGCGGGCTCGCCCTCGCGGTGGCGCTGCGCGCGGCGGCCGAGGGATGGGCCTCGGCGATCGCCGGCGTGTACGCCCAGTGCCCCGTGGTGCTCGGAATCCGCGACGGCGAGAGCCCCCGCTATCCGTCGCTCACCGAGAACGAGGGCTACTTCCTGCACGAGGGGCTGTTCGCCATCATGAACGAGGCGTACGACCCGGGGAGGCGGCACCAGGCCGATCCGCTGTGCTGGCCGGGCCGGGCGACCGACGACGAGCTCGCCGGTCTGCCTCCGCACCTCATCTCGGTGAACGAACTCGATCCGCTGCGCGACGCGGCACTGGAGTACTACCGCAGGCTCGTCCGCGCGGGTGTGCCCGCCGTCGCGGTCACCAATCACGGTGTGTGCCACGACGCCGACCTCATGTTCCGGTCGGCGATGCCGGACTTCTACGCCGCGAGCGTCGCCGCGGTGGCCGGCTTCGCGAAGTCGGCCGGCTGAACCGGTCGCCGTCCCCGTAGCAGTCCTCGACGCCCCGGGAGCCGGGCGTCACCCCGATGGGGCCCGCCGCGCGGGCCGCACAGAGTACTTGGAGCAACAGTGGAATTTTCCGATACCGACTTGGTCGATTCGACGGACGAGCAGATCGAGGCCGCGGTCCGGACCGCGGATCCCATGGTCCTGCGTTCACTGGTCTACCAGCTCACCGGCGACGAGTCGCTCGCCAGGACCGAAACCCAGGAGGTCGTCTTCGGCTTCCTCCCGATCCAGAGCGTGACCGATCCGCAGGATCTGGAGCTCATCCAGACCAAGGCGATCGAGTTCCTGAAGGCGCACCGCGACCGGGGCGCGCCGTCGATCGACATCGGTCCGGCCGAGCGGCTGCCGCGCAGTATCAGCCTGGCCGCCGGCTCGGAGATCTCCGGCCTCCAGCTCGAGCTGTGGCAGGAGACGATGGCGCTGGATCCGTGGGCGCGCGCCGTGCCGTGGCGGCAGCGGCCGTCGGAGGCGGCGCTGGCCGAGTTCTCGGTGGCCGTCATCGGCGCGGGCATGGGCGGGTTGAACGCGGCGGTGCACCTGGAGCGCAGCGGAATCTCCTACACGGTGCTGGAGAAGGACCTGGGCGTCGGCGGTACCTGGAATCAGAACCGCTACCCCGGCGCCCGGGTCGACACCCCCAGCCGCGGCTACGTCAACACCTACGGCGCCACCTTTCCCTTCCCGGGGCCGTTCTCGGAACGGCACGTGAACGAGGCCTACTTCAACTGGGTGGCCGACGAATTCGATCTGCGCAAGAACATCCGGTTCGGCACCGAGGTGCGGTCGGTGGTCTGGGACGAAGCCGACCGGCTCTGGACCGTCACCGCCGTCGGCCCGGATGGGCCCCTGGAACTGCGCGCGAACGCGATCATCAGCGCGGTCGGCTTCCTGTCGCGCCCGGCCGTCCCCGAATTCCCGGGTGCGGATTCCTTCCAGGGCAGGTCGTTCCACACCTCCCAGTGGCCCGAGGATCTCGACGTCACCGGTAAGCGGGTCGCGGTGATCGGCAGCGGGGCCTCCGGCTACCAGCTGGTCCCGGCGCTGGCAGGCACCGCCGGGCACACCACGCTCGTGCAGCGGACGCCGAACTGGGTCTACGACGTCCCCGGGTACCTGTCGCCCTTCCCGCCCGAACTGCTCTGGCTGGAGAAGAACTTCCCGTACTTCCTCAACTTCGCCCGCTTCCGCGGCGCCTGGATGTTCGGGCCCGAGGGGCTCGGGCAGGCCTTCGAGGTCGATCCCGAGTTCGAGGACCCGCATACCCGCAGCCCGCTGAACAAGCTCATTCGCGATCAGCGGGTGGAATTCCTGCGCCAGAAGTTCGACGGCCGCCCCGAGCTCTTCGAGGCGATGCTCCCCACCGCGCCGCCGATGTCGACCAGGCCGATCCTGGTCGACTCCGACTACAGCATCTGCGACGCGCTGGTGCGCGAGGACGTCTCGCTGGTGCAGGGGTCGATCGAGCGAGTGGTCCCGGACGGCTTCGTCACCGCCGACGGCACGCACCACCAGGTCGATGTGCTCGTGTACGCGACGGGGTTCCGGGCCAACGACTACCTCTATCCGATGGAGGTGCGTGGCGCGGGCGGCACCACGCCCGCCGAGCTCTGGGCGCAGGACGGCGCCCGCGCCTACCTGGGCACCATGCTGCCCGGCTTCCCGAACTTCTTCGTCATCTTCGGCCCGAACAGCGCACCGACCGGCGGGTTGAACGTCGTGGACATCCAGGAGATCCAGTTGCGGTTCGCGCTGGAGTGCCTGCACGGGCTCATCGAATCGGGGCAGCGCGCCGTCGAGGTGGACGAGGCCGGCTACCGGACCTACAACGCCGAGATCGACCGCAGGGAGGCGACCAGAACCTACCTGGACAAGCGGGCGAACACCTACTACACGAACGAGTTCGACCGCTCGGCGGTCAACTTCCCGATGGACGGCCGCCTGCTGTGGAACTGGACGCGCAGCCCCGCCCAGCGGCGCGCCGACATTCCCGAACTCGCCGGGGTCAAGCCGTACTTCGGCGGTGACCTGACGACGAGCTGAGCACGGTGCCTGCGGCCGGCCTCCGGTGTGCCCGATTACCAGACCGGCCGGTCGGCAGATACCTATCCTTCGCTCTTGTGACCATCGAATCGAACTCGGAGTACCCACCGTGAATGAATCCGTTCCGGCCGATGTGGCCGACCCGGCGCTGGCCGCCCGTGTCCGCGCTGCGCTCGGCTGCGGCGACTCCGCGCGGCTCGACGTCCTCGAGGGTGGCCACTCCGGCCGCACCTTCGTCGTCCGGGACGGCGAGCGGGCGCGCGTCGTCCGGGCCGGGCCCGCGGGCAGGCCCGCGCGCGGCCGCGACGACGTACTCCGGCAGGCGGCGCTGATCGAGGCACTGCGGGACACCGGGGTTCCGCTACCGCGGGTGACCCACCGCGAGGCCGGGGAGCCCGCGTGGTTCGCGATGACCTTCGAACCGGGCGAGGCGATCGAGCCCGTGCTCGACCCGGCGGGTTCGGTCCCGGTACCGCTGGCCCGCGCCCGCATGCTCGCCGCCGCGGAGGTCCTCGGCCGGCTGCACGCCGTGCCGATCCCCGAGCTCGAGTCCGCGCTGTCGGGCATCGGGCAGTCCGCGCCGCCGGCGCTCGGCCCGGCCGACGAGCTCGAGCGCTGGGCGCGGACGATGGCGGCCGTTCCGGGCGATCTCGCCGAGGGCGGCGCCGAGTTGGTGGCGGCGCTCAGGGCCGCGGTGCCCGCGCCCGTCGCGCCGGTTCTCGTGCACGGTGATTTCCGGCTGGGAAACCTGCTCTTCGACGGTGCCGAGCCGCGAGCCCTGATCGACTGGGAGATCTGGTCGATCGGCGATCCCCGTGTCGATTTCGGGTGGTTCGAGGTCTTCACCGACGGGCGGCTGTTCCCCGGCATCGGCGCCCGGGTGGACGGGCTGCCGGCCGGGCCCGAACTCCTCGACGTCTACCGGGCCCGCCGCGGCGTGGCGGCCGCTGGCATCGACGCCGACTCGACCTGGTTCGCCGCGCTGAGCCGGATGAAGATGGCCGCGATCATGGGGCACAACCTCCGCAGGCATCGCGAGGGCCGCCACCACGATCCCGCGCAGGAACAGCTTCCCCCCGTCGTCGACGCGTTGATCGCCGCGGGGCTGGCGCTGCTCGGCGCCGCATCCGCGCCCCGCGACCTCTCCTCGAACACGATCGGACAACCCTCATGACATCTTCTTCCGACGCCGGCGTGGGGCCGCGCTTCGCCGGCAAGGTCGCGCTGGTCACCGGTGCGGCTCGTGGTCAGGGCCGGGCCGAGGCGGTTCGATTCGCCGCCGAGGGGGCCGACGTCGTCGCGGTCGATCTGTGCGGACCGGTGACCAGTACGAGTTACCCGCCCGCCACCCGGGCCGAGCTGGACGCGGTCGCCGCCGAGATCGAGGCCCGCGGCCGCCGGGTGGTCGCCGCCGCGGTCGACGTCCGCGACGAGGAGGCGCTGCGCGCGGCCGTCGCCGCCGGTGTGGAGCGGCTGGGGCGGCTGGACATCGTGGTGGCCAACGCGGGCATCGTCAGCGCCGGCCGCACCTGGGAGACGACCGCGGACCAGTGGCGCGAAACCATCGACGTCAACCTGACCGGCGCCTTCCACACCGCCAAGGCGACCGTGCCCATCCTGCTCGAGCAGGGGACCGGAGGGGTGCTGATCTTCATCGGCTCGGTCGCCGGTACCCACGGACTGCCGGGGCTGGCCGCCTACTCGGCGTCCAAGCACGGCGTCGTCGGCCTGGCGAAGGTCCTGGCCAACGAGCTCGCCGCGCACCGCATCCGGGTCAACGCCGTGCTCCCCTCCGGCGTCGACACCGAGATGCGGGTCGCCGAGCTCGGCGCGCTGCTCGACGCCGAGCCGCACTACCGGGACTACTTCACCACCCCGTGGCCGGAGACGATCAGCGAAGCGGATGACATCGCGGCCGCAGTGCTCTGGCTGGCGGGCGACGAAGCCAGGCACATCACCGGAATCCAGCTCCCCGTGGACCGGGGCAGGACCGCGAAATGACACTCGCATCCCCAAGGAGAACGCCGATGCACGTCAGTGTTGATCAAACCCGCTGCCAGGGACACGCGATGTGCCTGGCGATCGCCCCCGAGCTCTTCGACTTCGACGACCGGGAGGGACGCGCCTTCGTCGCCGACGGCGGACACGCCGACACCGAGACGATGCGGCGGGCCGCGGCCAACTGCCCCGAAGGCGCGATCGGAACCGAGCGATGAGCGCGGGAACCGCCACCGGCGGCCCGGTCACGCGGCCCGAGCACGTGCCCGCCGAACTCGTCGTCGACTACGACGCCCTCGGCCGGATGCAGATCGACCAAGCCCACGAGCGGTTCCGCGCCTGGCGCGCGGAGAAGGGCCCGGTGCTCTGGACCGACCGCAACGGCGGGTACTGGCTCGTGCTCGACCCCGAGCGGATCCGGCGCGATCTCGCCGACCCGGAGACCTTCGACAGCGCCAGCCGGGGGATCAAACTCGTCGACACCGGCAAACGGGAACCGCTGGTCCCCCTGGAACTCGACGGCGCCGAGCACGCCGCCTACCGGCGGCTGCTCAACCCGTTCTTCGCGCCACGCCGGGTACGGACCCTGTCCGACCGGGCACGCGAGGTCGCCAGGACAGCACTGGCCGAGATCGTGCCGCGCGGCCACTGCGACGTCGTCACCGACTTCGCCCGCCCGGTCGCGAGCACCATGTTCCTCGGACTGATGGACTGGCCACTCGAAGACCGCGAGAAGCTGGAAGACCTGGTCGAGCGCGAGGTCAACGGAGTCCCCGGCGAAACCCCCGAAGCCAACCAGCGCATCCAGGCCGAAGCGATGGCCGAGATGATGGCCTACCTGAGCAAGCAGCTCGAGGAACAGCGCGCGGGCGACAACCTGACCAACTCGCTGGTCGAATCCACGATCGACGGCGCGCCGATCCCGCCACACCGGCTGCTGTCGCTGGTCGTCATCCTGCTCACCGGCGGCCTCGACACCACCCAGAGCATCACCTCCCAGGCGATCAACCTGCTGGCCGGCCGCCCGGACCTGCAACTCCAGCTGCGCACCGAGACCGACCACATCCCGGAATTCGTCGAGGAGATCCTGCGCTGGGCGGCGCCGGTCGGGCCGCTGCGGACGGCGCTGCGCGACGTCGACATCGCCGGCGTGCGGATCAAGGCGGGCGACAGGGTGAACTTCCTGGCCCAGGCCGCGGCGCGGGACGAGGGCGAGTACCCGAACCCGGACACCGTCGATTTCGACCGGGGCCCGTTCCGTCAGCTTGCCTTCGGCCTCGGACCGCACCGGTGCATCGGAGCCGCACTGGCACGGACCATCCTGGCGGTCGCGCTCGAGGAGTTCCACGCGGCCATCCCGGCCTACCGGCCGGTCCGCGCCGAATCCCGGCTCGGCGCGGTGTGGGGTATGCGCACCGTCGTCGTGGAATGGGATGTCCCGGCGGGCGCGAGCTGATGGGAACCGCGACAGGCGCCGGCCTGCCGGTCGGCAATATCGCCGACTGGCCCGCCTTCCACGCCCGCTACTCCGGCGACCGGGTCGCCCTGCGCTTCGAGGGCCGGACCGTCACCTGGGCCGCGCTCGACGATCGGATCCGGCGGGTCGCGGCGGGCCTTCGTTCGCTCGGGGTCGAGCGCGGCGCACGGGTCGGGCTGCTGCTGCGCAACCACCCGGCCTTCTACGAGACGGTGTTCGCCGCGGCCCGCATCGGCGCCGTCGCCGCTCCGCTCAATATCCGGTTGACCGGTCCCGAGGTCGCCGACTGTGTGACCAGGGGCCGGATCACCACCCTGGTCACCGAGCCGCACTTCGACGGCGTGCTCGGCGCGCTCGGCGACGTCATCGCGGAAGATCGGGTGCTCGTCGTCGACCACGCGCCCGGCCGGACCGGCCGGGCGTACGAAACGCTCGCCGGATACTCCGCGGACGCGGGTGCGCCGGAGCTCGTCTACGCGACCGATCCGGCGCTCATGCTGTTCACCAGCGGGACCTCGGGCAGGCCGAAGGGCGTGCTGCTCAGCCACCGGAACGTGTACGCCACCGCGGCGGGTGCGCGCGCCTTCGACGGCACCAGGCCCGAGGACCGGCTGGTGCTGCCCGTCCCGCTGGCCTACACCGGTCCGCTGGTCTCGGCGTCGCTGCCGGTCCTGGCCGCAGGCGGGACCGTCGGGCTGGAGCGCGAGCTCGACCTGGACTCGCTCGCGAAGGACCTCACCTCGGGGTGGGCGACGATGTTCCAGGTCGTGCCGGTGGTCTACGAGCAACTGGCGGCGCGGCCGGACTTCGGTTCGCTCGTGCTCGACGAGGTCCGGGTCGCGAAGACCGGTGGCGCCGCCATCCGGGAGGAGACGCTGCGGGCCTTCGTCGAACGCGGCCTGCCGGTGGTGAACTCGTACGGGCTGACGGAGGCGTCGGGGCTGTCGATCCAGGTCCCCCGGCACGCGGCCATGACGCGTCTCGGCGCGGCCGGGGTGCCGATGCCCGGCCTGGAGGCGAAGGTCGTCGACGACGCGGGCGAGACCCTCGCCGACGGGGTCGAGGGCGAGCTGGTGCTGCGCGGGCCGAGCGTGATGCTCGGGTACGACGACGAGCCGGAGGCCACCGCCCGCACGGTGTGCGACGGCTGGCTGCACACCGGCGACGTCGTGCGCATGGACGAGGGCTACGTGACGGTGCTGGAGCGACGCTCCGACCTGATCATCTCCGGCGGGCTCAACGTCTACCCCGCCGAGATCGAACGGGTGCTGGTCACCCATCCGGAGATCAGGGAGGTGGCCGTGGTGGCGCGCCGCGACGAACGGTGGGGACAGGTCCCGGTGGCGTGCGTGGTGCCGGTGCGGGGCGAGCTCACCCTCGATGACCTGACCACGTTCCTCCGGCCGCTGCTCGCGGATTACAAACGCCCGCGGCACCTGCTCCGGCTGGACGAGCTGCCCCGCGGCATGAGCGGAAAGGTGCTCACCGGCGAACTCCGCAGACGCGCGGAGGCCATGGACGGAGGCTGCCGTGACCGCGCATGACATCGCCGTCGGGGCGACCCCGACCGCGGACGAACTCGACGAGTTCGCCGCCGAGGCGCGCGCCTGGCTCTCGGGTCACCTGGCTCGGCGGGACGGTCCGAACCCGTCGGTCGCGGTGTTCAGCGACCTGTCCTTCGAGCGGGAGCGCGCGCTGCTCACGCGCATCCAGCAGTGGCTCCGGACCAAGTTCGACGCCGGTTACGGCGCGCTGACCTGGCCGGCCGACCAGGGCGGGGCCGGGCTCTCGCCGCTGTACGAGGAGGCGTTCGCGGACGTCGAGCGCGAGTTCGCCCATCCGGGGCAGCACGAGCTGACCTCGGTGGGCACCGCGCTGATCGCGCCGACCGTGCAGCACTTCGGCACGCCAGAGCAGCGCAGGTTGGTCCGCCCGCTGCTGCGCGGCGACGAGCTGGCCTGCCAGCTGTTCTCCGAGCCCGGGGCGGGGTCGGATCTCGCGGGGCTGGCCACCAAGGCGGTCCGCGACGGCGCCGGGTGGGTGGTGAACGGCCGGAAGGTGTGGAGCTCGGGTGCCCAGTTCGCGGACTGGGGCGAGCTCATCGCCCGGACCGATCCCGAGCTGCCGAAGCACCGGGGGCTCACCGCCTTCCTGCTGCCCATGGATACGCCGGGGGTCGAGGTACGGCCGCTGCGCCAGATGTCGGGCGGCTCCTCGTTCTGCGAGGTCTTCCTCGACGACGTCCGAATCCCGGACTCGCTTCGCCTCGGTGCGGTGGGCGAGGGCTGGAGCGTCGCGCTCACCACGCTGGGCTTCGAGCGTGGATTCTCCGGCGCCAACGCCGAACTCGGCGGCGGCTACGCCCAGCTGCTCGAGGACGCGCGCAAGCTCGGCCGAACCGGCGATCACGACGTGCGCCGGATGCTGGCCGCGGTGTGGGTGGCCGAGAAGGTCGCCGCGCTCTCGGTTCAGCGCGGCCGGGAAGCCCGGCTGGCGGGCGATGAACCCGGCGCGATGGGCTCGCTGCGCAAACTCGCCTGGACCCAGCGCATGAAGCTGGTCTCGGAGTCCGCGGCGGTGCTGCTCGGACCACGGCTGGTCGCGGACGCGGGCGACGGCACCTTTCGCTGGATCGAGCACTACCTCGGAGCTCCGGGCTACCGCATCGCGGGCGGCTCCGACGAAATCCAGCGCACGATCATCGCGGAGCGCCTGCTCGGGCTCCCACCGGAACCGCGCGCCGATCGCGGTGTCGCCTGGAAGGACATCCCGAGATGACACGAACGCTTCAGCAGGCCGTCGAGGCCTCGCTGCGCACCGATCAGCCGCTCGCGGGCCGGACGGCGCTGGTCACCGGCGGTTCCCGGGGACTGGGCAGGGAGATCGCGATCGCCTTCGCCGCCGCGGGCGCCGATGTCGCCGTGGTGTCGCGCAAAGGCGACGCCTGCGCGGCGCTGGCGAAGGAGCTCGCCGACGCGACCGGCAGACGGGTGAGCGCGCACGGCGCCCACGTGGGGGATTGGGGCCGGCTCGGCGTCCTGCTCGACGAGGTGGAGGACACCCTCGGCCCGGTCGACATCCTGGTCAACAACGCCGGCATGGCGCCGCTGTACCCGCGCCTGGACGCGGTGAGCGAGGAGCTGTTCGAGAAGGTCTTCGCGGTCAACGTCAAGGGACCGTTCCGGCTGATGGCCGCCGCGGGCAGGCGCATGGTCGAGCGCGGCGGTGGCGTGATGCTGAACATCTCCTCCATGGGATCGCTGCGGCCGACCGCGTCCGATCTGCCCTATGCCGCGGCGAAATCCGCGCTGAATACGCTCACCGCCGGATTCGCCCAGGAGTACGGCCCCACCGTGCGGGTGAACACCATCTTGGCGGGGCCGTTCGCCACCGATGTCAGCAAATCCTGGGACATGGCGGCGGTCGATCTCATGGCGCGGGATTGGCCCGCCCGCCGCGTCGGCGAGCCGGAGGAGATCGTCGGCGCCGCGCTGTACCTGTGCGGGCCGCACGCCACCTACACCACCGGCGCGCTGCTCGCCGTGGACGGCGGCAGGCTGGCGGCGCCGTGATCGACGGAAAGCGGACGGTCGACGACACCCTGTTCCGGGAGACGCCGGACGGGCCGGTGCTGCTCGGCACCCGGTGCGACGACTGCGGCGGCCACACCTTCCCGGCGCAGAGCGGGTGTCCGCGCTGCACCGGGTCATCGATGACCGAGGTGCCGCTGTCCCCGGCCGGGACACTGTGGTCCTGGACGGTCCAGGGATTCACCCCGAAACCGCCCTACCGCGGCGGATCGGCCTACGAGCCGTACGGCGTCGGCTACGTCCACCTGCCGGAGCAGCTGATCGTCGAGACGCGGCTGGTGGAATCGGACCCGGCGCGGCTGGCGATCGGCATGCCGGTCCGGATGGTCCTCGTCCCGTTCCGCGACGACGAGCACGGCCCCGTGCACACCTTCGCCTTCGAAAGGGCCACCGATGACTGAGGTCGCGATCGTCGGCATCGGCATGCACCCGTTCGGCCGCACCGAGGGCGTCTCCGGGCGGGCGCAGGCCGTGCACGCCGCGCGCCGGGCGCTGCGCGATGCCGGAGTGCGCTTCGACGACATGCAATTCGCCTTCGGCGGCTCCTACTCCGCGGGTGACGCCGATACCCTGGTGTCCGAGCTGGGGCTCACCGGCCTGCCGTTCATCAACGTCTACAACGGGTGCGCCACCGGTGGGTCGGCGCTGATCGGCGCCGATTCGGCGATCCGGTCGGGGCAGCACGACCTCGGGCTGGTGATCGGCTTCGACAAGCACCCGCGCGGGGCGTTCAACGCCGACCCGTCCGAACACGGCATCGGCGCCTGGTACGGCGAGACCGGGATGATGGTCACCACCCAGTTCTTCGGCATGAAGATCCAGCGCTACCTGCACGACCACGGCATCGCGCCGGGTGTGCTGACCGCGATCGCGGAGAAGGCCTTCCGCAACGGCGCGCGCAACCCGATGGCGTGGCGGCGCACCGAGATCGGGGCGGCGGCCATCGAGGCGGCGCCGATGATCTCGCATCCGCTGACCCAGTACATGTACTGCTCCCCGGCGGAGGGCGCCGTCGCGCTCGTCCTCTGCCGCGCGGACCGGGCCCGCGATTACACCGATCGCCCGGTTTACCTGCGGAGCGCCGCGTTCCGCAGCCGGCGGTACGGCTCGTTCGAGGTGTTCTCGCCATGGCTGGCGCTCGACCGGTCGGACTCGCCGACCGTGGAGGCCGCCGCGGCGGCGTTCGCCGCGGCGGGCATCGCCCCGTCGGAGGTGGATGTGGCGCAGATCCAGGACACCGAGTCCGGCGCCGAGCTGATGCACATGGCCGAGACCGGTCTGTGCGCGCACGGCGCGCAGGAGGAGCTGATCTTCTCGGGTGCGACGGCGATCGAGGGCAGGTTGCCGATCAATACCGACGGCGGATGCATCGCCAACGGCGAGCCGATCGGGGCCTCCGGGTTGCGGCAGGTGTACGAGAACGTGCTCCAGCTGCGCGGCGACGCGGGCGAGCACCAGGTCCCGGGCGACCCGCGCGTCGGGTTCACCCACGTCTACGGTGCGCCGGGTATCTCCGCCTGCACCGTTCTCACACGCTAGGAGCACTCCCATGAGCTGGGGATTCGAGAACGACCCCGAGGTCCAGGACGAGCTGGACTGGGTCGAGGAATTCGTCGCGACCGAGGTCGAGCCGGTCGACCAGGTCATCGAGCACGCCTGGAATCCGCGCGACCCGATTCGCAACGCGCTGATCAAACCGCTCCAGCGACAGGTCAGGGAGCGCAAGCTGTGGGCGTGCCACCTCGGCCCGGAACTGGGCGGCAAGGGCTACGGCCAGCTGCGGCTCGCGCTGCTGAACGAGAAGCTGGGGCGCACGCACTCCGGTCCCGTGGTTTTCGGCTGCCAGGCCCCGGACTCCGGCAATGCCGAGATCCTGGCGCACTACGGCACCGACCACCTCAAGAAGACCTACCTCGAGCCGCTGGTCGAGGGCGATATCGTGTCGTGCTTCTCGATGACCGAGCCGCTCGGTGGCTCGGATCCGACCGGCTTCCGCACCACCGCGGTCCGCGACGGCGACGAGTGGGTCATCAACGGGGAGAAGTGGTTCTCCAGTCACGCGCTGTTCGCCGAGTTCCTGATCGTCATGGCGGTCACCGACCCGGACGCGCCGCCGCACAAATCGATGTCGATGTTCGTCGTCCCGGCAGCCACCCCGGGGATCGCGCGCATTCGCGATGTCGCGGTGTGGGGCCACGAGCACGCCGTCGGTGACCACCAGTACCTGCGCTACACCGATGTCCGGGTGCCCGCGGAGAATTTGCTCGGCGGCCGCGGCGAAGCCTTCGCGGTGGCCCAGACCCGGCTCGGCGGCGGACGGATCCACCACGCCATGCGCACCGTCGGGCTGGTGCAGTCCGCGTTCGAGATGATGAAGCGGCGCGCGGTCTCGCGGAGCAGCAGGGGCGAGCGGCTGGCCGACAAGCAGCTGGTCCAGGAGATGATCGCCGACTCCTGGATCCAGATCGAGCAGTTCCGGCTGCTGGTGCTGCGCACCGCATGGCTGATCGACCGGCACAACGACTACCGCAAGGTCAGGGCGGACATCTCCGCGGTCAAGGCGGCCATGCCGAAGGTCCTCGCCGACGTCGCGGGGCGGGCGATCCAGATCCACGGCTCGCTGGGCGTGTCGAAGGAGCTGCCGTTCGGCAAGTGGGTGCTGGAGTCGTACAACATGGGGCTGGCGGACGGAGCCACCGAGGTGCACAAGATCAACCTCGCGCAGGCGCTCCTGCGCGGCACCGAGCCCGACGACGGGCTCTTCCCGCCCTATATCACCCCCGTTCGCCGGGCCGCGGCGCACGAGCGGTTCGCCGGCGTCCTCGCCGGGGTCGCTGCCGCCGAGGGTTCCTCGTGACCCCCCGGCTGACCCCGGAGGCCGAGACCGAGGAGCTGCGCCGGGTGGTTCGCGGATTCCTCGCGAAACATACCGGCACCGCGGGTGTGCTCCGGGAACCCGCGCGGTCGCAGGGCTGGGACGCGGAGGTGTGGCGCCGCCTGGCGGTCGAGCTCGGCGTGGCCGCCCTCGACGTCCCGGAGGACCTGGGTGGCGCAGGCGCGAGCTTCCGCGAGGTCGGCATCGTCGCGGAGGAGCTCGGGCGCTGCCTCGTCCGGCTGCCGTGGTTCTCGACAGCGGTCCTCGGCGTCGGTGTCCTCCTGCACACCGCCGGCGCGGGCGAAACCCACCGCACCCTGCTGGACCGGCTGGCAACCGCCGAGGCCACCGCGACCCTGGCCTATCGCGAGGAATTCGACGGCGGGCCTGCGGGCGCGGTCGCCACCGAGGCGATCGAGGCGGCAGACGGCTGGCGGCTCACCGGGACCAAGACCCTCGTCGTCGAGGGAACGACCGCGGACGTCCTGTTCGTCGTGGCCAGGGACCCGGCGGGCACGTCGATCTACGTCGTCGACGGTGCTGCCGACGGACTGCGGCGGACGGCGATGCCGACCCTCGATCCCACCCGGCCGCTGGCCCGGCTGGTCCTGGATCGGGTTCCGGCCGTCCGGCTGGGCCGGGCGGGCGCCGCACCGATCGCGGTGCAGCGCGTCCTCGACCGCGCCCGCGCCGCGCTGGCCTGCGAGCAGGTGGGCGGGGCGGCCGCGGCGATGGAGCTCTCGGTCGCCCACGCCTCGTCTCGGGTCCAGTTCGGGCGGCCCATCGGGACTTTCCAGGCGATCAAGCATCGCTGCGCGGACATGGCCCTGCTCCTGGACTCGGCCCGTTCGGCGGCGCTCTGGGCCGTCGCGGCCGCCGCCGATGACGGCGGGGAACTCCCGCTCGCCGCCACCACCGCCGCGCTGGCCTGCGCCGATGCCTACACGTGGATCAGTGCCGAGACGGTTCAGGTGCACGGCGGAATGGGGTTCACCTGGGAGCATCCGGCCCATCTGCACGTCCGGCGAGCGGCGACCGGCGCGGTCCTCTTCGGCACCGGGAACGACCATCGCGAACGACTACTCGACCTGCTCGAGGTCCGATGAAATCCGATCCCGCCCGCGCGGCCCGCCGTGGCCTCTCCGTTACCCTGCCCCCCATGGACGAGTTGCCCGTATCGAGTCCCCCGGTAACGCGCCACGAGGGCGAGTCGACCAAATCCGCGATCCTGCGCGTGGCCGCTCAGCTCTTCGCGGAGAAGGGCTACCACGCGACGGGGGTGCAGGAGGTCGGCGAGGCCGTCGGGGTCGCGCGCGGCGTTCTGTACTACCACATCCAGACCAAGGAGAACCTGCTCTTCGAGATCATCCGGCGGCCGCTCACCGCGGTGTACGAGGATGCGAAGAAGTTGCTGCGCGAGGAGCGGGACCCGCCGGAGCAACTGCGCGCGCTGGCCCGCGGTCTGGTCGTGGAACTGCTGCGCGAGCGATTCGAATGGACGGTCGCGACCCGGGAGACCTTCGCCCTCGAGCCGGCCAGGCAGGCCGAGATCAACGCGCTGCGCAACAATTACGAACAGCTGTGGGCGGACACCCTGCGGGCCGGTCACGAATCCTGCGGCTGGGTGGAGCCGGACGCCGTGCTCGTCCGCGGCGTTCTCGGTCTGTTCAATTTCGTGCATTTCTGGTTGCGGCCGGACGGCCCGCTCACCGCGGACGACGTCGTCGATCGCTACATGCGCCTGATCCTGAGCGGACTGCGCCACCCTCGGGAGTACGGCAGGCTCGGCTGACCGGCGACGGTCGCCGCCGGTGCGCCGAGCGCTACCGGCGGCGATCCTCGCTCGCGACCACACGCCCGGACGGGAACAGCGGTCCGGGACCCGGGCCCGGCTCCGTCGATCGTCCGAGCGGCGGGACTCAGGGGACCAGGGCGGTCAGTGCCGCGCTGCGCTCCCACAGCTGGGCCGCGAGCTGCGCGTCGTCGGCCTGCGGCGAGGTCTTCGCCGGCTTGCGCTTCACGTAGTACTTCCCCGGCTCCCACACCGCGCCCGGCTGCTCCGCGATCAGCCAGTTCAGGGTGTCGGCGCCCTTCTCCGGGGAGATGAGCGCCCACTTCAGCGACTTGTAGATGACCTTGATGAAGGTCTGGTTGGTGTAGTTGCCGAAGCTGGTCGAGACGTTGCCCGGGTGGAAGGCGGCGGCGGAGATCCCCTGGTCGCGGTAGCGGCGATCGAGTTCGCGGGTGAACAGGATATTGGCGAGCTTGGAGTCGCCGTACGCCTTCATCGGCGAGTACTTGCGCTCGTTCTGCAGGTCGTCGATGTCGATCTTGCCGAAGGCCTTGGCCCCGACGCTGGAGGTCTGCAGCACCTTCGCCGAGCTCTCGATCAGGGTGGGCAGCAGGATGTTGGTCAGCAGGAAGCCGCCGAGGTGGTTGACCTGGAAGGTCTTCTCGTAGCCGTCGACGGTCACCTCGCGGTCGCCCATCAGCCCGCCCGCGTTGTTGGCCAGCACGTCGATGCGCGGGTAGCTCTCGAGCAGCGTCCGGCCGAGGGCGCGGACCTGCTCGAGGTCGGCGTAGTCGGCGATGTGGTGGTCGATGCCGAGTTCGGCGCCGACCGCGCGGGTCTTGTCGGGGTTGCGGCCGACGATCACCACCCGATGGCCCTGGCGCACGGCGTGGCGGGCGGCGGCCTCGCCGATGCCGTCACTGCCACCGGTGATCACAACGGTCTTGTCGGTCATGGTTTCGACTCCTCGGTATGCGGACTGGACTCGGACGGGCCGGCGGGATGGCATCGGCCCGACCTGTACGACCCACACTGCCGCGCATGGCACAGTGTGTCAAGCTTGGCGGGTTCGTTAGGATGTATGTCATGAGCGAAGCGAAAGACCTCGGGCTGCGGGAACGCGCGCGCCGCGCGGTGCAGCGCGAGATCGTCGGTGTTGCGATCGAGCTGTTCCTGTCCCAGGGGTACGACGGCACCACCATCGAGCAGATCGCCACCGCCGCCGGGCTGTCGTATCGCAGCTTCTTCCGGTACTTCGCCGGCAAGGACGACCTGCTCGTGCAGGCGACCGCCGCGACCGGGGAGGAGATCGCGGCGACGCTGCGGGCCCGGCCCGGCGCCGAGGCCCCCTGGGAGGCGCTGCGGCACGCGTTCGCGCCGCTGGTCGCGCAGACCGCACGGGACGAACAGGCGCGGGCGATGACCCGGTTGATGATGAACAGCCCGTCGCTGCAGGCGAGCCATCAGGCCAAACAGGCGAGCTGGCGGCAGGCGATGGCGGAGGCGCTGGACGCGCGGCTCGGCGACATCGCCGATCGCGGTGAGCGCGCCATGGTGGCCGACGCCCTGGCGGGCGCCGCGCTGGCGTGCCTGCACAGCGCACAGCTGCGCTGGCTGGACGGCGACGGCGAGCGATCGCTGAGCGAGCTGCTCGACACCGCCATGGGCGCGGTGCACCCGCTCAGCTGACCCGCGGCCCTTGCCTGCCTCCCGGGTGGCCTGCCTCCGCGGTGCGGTGCAGCCGGTCCGAGACCTCGGGCAGATCGGCCTGGATGCGCCGGTCCATGGCGCGGGCCAGCTGTTCGTCGGCGACCTGCCGCACGAAGGGGCGGAGCCGCTCCAGGGTGTCCGCCAGCTCGTGCAGCTCGGCGGGGGAGGGGTGGGCGACCACCCGGTCGAGCAGGTGGGTGCGGAATTCCTGCAGGATGCCGAAGGCCATCCGGTCGAAGGCGGCCTCCATCTCCCAGCTCAGGGCCAGGACCGAGCGCAGCGGGATGCCCGCGGCGACGAAACCGGTGGCGGCGTCGAGCAGCCGGCCGCTGCTGCACACGAAGTGGTCGTCCTCGACCCGCAGATAGCCGAGGGCGGCCGCCTCGGTGATCGCCTGTGGCGTCGCCTGCTCGCCGAAGCGGTCCAGGAGCTGGGCGAAGTCGATGGTGATCTCGCCGTCGCCCCACGCGGTCGAGGCCGCGGTCTCGAAGCCGAGCAGCTCGGAGACCTTGCTGCCGTTCTCGGCGCCCGCCAGGAGCTCGCCGATGCCGTCGAGGCTGTGGCCGCGGTCGAGCAGGTCGGCGATGACACCGAGCCGCTCCAGGTGCGCCTCGGTGTAGACGGCGTGCCGTCCGCGGCGGCCAGGGGCGCCGATCAGTCCGCGCTCCTGGTAGTAGCGCACGGTGCGGACCGGCACCGAGGCCGCCTCGGCGAGCTCCGCGATCCGGTACTCCCGGCCTGTCATCCCTACCTCGTCCCCGTCGGTGCCGATCGGCCTGCTGTGACGATCTTACTGCAACCTTCTCAGTGATAACTGGCCGTCGTGCCGGTTGGTCTCGGTCCTGGACGGCACAGCTGCGGAGATGTACCCTCCGATCACACTTATGACTGGCAGAGTTGAGGTGCGTCGCCGGCGACGCGCGGGGAGGCTCGATTCGCCCGACACGGGAAAGGTGCGAGCCGATGTTGACGAGCGCCCTCGACACCGGGGCAGAACTGCGGATCGCCGGAGTTCCGGCGGCGGGGTTCCTGCGTGGCGATCGCGCGCTGCGCGAGCAGCTGCTCGGCCACGTGTCCGGGCATGGGGCCAGGGCGGGTGCCGCGCTGCCGTGCGGTGCGTCCTGGGGCGAGGCCGCCGAAGTGGTCGGCGGGTGCCTGGAGCTGGTCTCGTCGGCGCTGCAGGACGGCCGGATGACGGAGGTTCCCTCGGCGCTGAGCGCCCGGATCGGGGATTGGGCCGCCGACGGCGTTGCGCTGGAAGCGGTGCAGTACGCCATGCACCGCGGGTTCCGCTTCGTGCACGACCGCCTGGCCCGGCACGCGGGCCGGGCGGACGCGCAGGCGGTCACCCTGGCCGGCCAGCGCCTCGCCGTGGTCTTCGACCGGGTTCAGGCCAGCTTCACCGGCGCCTATCTGCGCGAGGTACGGACCGAGCACGGCGGCGCCGCCGCCATCGGCGCCGTACTCGCCACCGCGCTGACCTCAGGAGCCGCGGTCCCGGCCACGGCGCGGGCCGCCGGATTCCCGATCGCCGACAGCTACGTGGTGCTCGCCCTCGGCCTCGGCGATCCGCATCGCGATGCCGATCGCTCGCTCCGCCGGGCGCGCACCGAACTCGCCGCTGCCCGGATTCCGGCGCTGCTCGGGGTGGGCGGCGGTACCCTGCTGGTTCCCGAAGGCGGTGACGCCGCCGCGCGGGAGGTCTTCGATCGGCTGCGCACCACCATCGGGGCGCCGATTCGCGCGGGCGCGGTGCGCGCGGCGCGCGGCGACGTTCCCGAGGCCGCCCGGCGCGCCCATGAGCTACTGGAGCTCGCCGAGCGGCTGGAGCGCCCGTCCGGGATCTACCTGATGGCGGATCTGGCGGTGGAGTACCAGGTCAGCCGCCCCGGACCGGGCAGGCGGCAGCTGGCCGCGGTGCTGGCGCCGCTCCGGGCCCAGCCGGAGCTGCTCGCGACGCTGGCCGCCTACCTGCGGTACGACCGCCATCGCCGCCGCACCTCGCGCGCGCTGTTCATCCACGACAACACCGTCGATCACCGGCTCCGCCGCATCGCCGCGCTGACCGGCCTCGATCCCATGCACGTCGACGGCCTGTGGTCGCTGCAGGCCGCGCTGGTGGCGCACAGCTACGAGCTCGGTGCCGTCGCGCCGGGGCAGCCGATCGCCGCCGAGGCCGGGTGAGCGGGCGGGTCAGCTCGCGGCGGTGACGGTGAGGGTGGAGCCGTCGGCGGCGCCGGTGACGGCCGCCAGCCCGCTCTCGATCTCGCCGATGAGCACGATGCCGGGGGCGGGGACGCGGAAGCCGTCGTCGAGGTAGTAGATGGCCAGGTCGGCGCTCGGCGCCCAGTAGCCGAGCTGCCCGGCGCGGTAGCCGTCCTGCCCGCGCCCGTCGGTGAGCTCGCGGGGCAGCGGCGCGACCTTCTCCCGCCCGCCGAGGTCGCGCAGGGTGACGGTGAGCGGGAGCAGGGCGGCGAAGTCGCGGGCGGTGGGGTTGTCGTAGAGGGTGGCGGCGGCGGTCGCCGTGCCGACGGTGAGCTGGATCCGCATGAGCGGAACCTCCTGGGGCGCGCCGGTCGCCGAGGCGGCGGAGGCGGTGGTCGACGGGCGGTCGGTGGCGCCGTCCGGCGCGGCGGAACAGCCGACCGCGGTGGCGGCGGCGACCGCGACGGCGGCGCGGACGATCGGCCGGGTCGTGCGGGGGAATGGCACCGTCTGGCTCCTGGTGTCGTGCGGTCGTGCTGTCAGGCGTCGGTGTCGGCTCGCCGGTACTCGTCGTCGGTGACGTGTTCGAGCCAGATGACCTCGTCACCTTCCCACAGCGCGAGGTGGATCATGAAGCGGCCGCGGCGGCTCACCGCGCGCGGCGCGTTCACGGTCGCAGCAGGGTCTTGATCGCGCGCCGCTCGTCCATGGCGGCGTAGCCGTCGGCGACCCGGTCCAGCGGCAGCGTGAGGTCGAACACCTGGCCGGGGGTGATCGCGCCGGACAGCACCCGCTCGATCAGATCGGGCAGGAACCGGCGCACCGGGGCCGGGCCGCCGCGCAGCCCGACGTGGGAGTAGAACAGCTGCTCACCGGGGATCGCCACGTCGTGCGGGACACCGACGAAGCCGACATTTCCGCCGGGCCGGGTCGAGCGCAGCGCCTGGTCCATGGCCTCCGGGGTGCCGACACACTCCAGCACCGAATCCGCGCCGACGCCGTCGGTGAGCTCGAGCACCCGCGCGACGCCCTCGTCGCCGCGTTCGGTGACGATGTCGGTGGCGCCGAAATCGAGCGCGAGCTTCTGCCGGTCGGCGTGCCGGCTCATGGCGATGACCCGCTCGGCGCCGAGTTGCCGCGCGGCGAGCACGCCCGAGAGCCCGACGGCGCCGTCGCCGACCACGACCGCGGTCGAGCCGGGGCGCACCTCGGCGGCGACGGCGGCGTACCAGCCCGTGCCGGTCACGTCGGAGAGCGCGAGCAGGCTCGGGATCTGGTCGGGGTCGGGCTGGTCGGGGGTGGCGACCAGGGTGCCGTCGGCGAGCGGGACGCGGATGTACTCGGCCTGACAGCCGCCGACGAATTCCCTGTGCGCGCAGGAGGTGTGGTAGCCGTTGCGGCAGTGCGGGCAGGTGTTGTCGGAGGCGAAGAACGAGCCGATGACGAACTGCCCCGGTGCCACGCCGGTGACCTCGCCGCCGACCTCCTCGACGATGCCGACGTACTCGTGCCCCATCGGCTGCGGCTGATCGACCGGGTTGATACCGCGGTAGTCCCACAGGTCCGAGCCGCACACGCAGGTGGCGACGGTGCGGATGATCGCGTCGGTGGGTGCGGTCAGAACCGGGTCGGGGAGCTGCTCGCTGCGGATGTCGCCGGGAGCGTGAATAACGGTGCCGCGCATGCGGTTTCTCCTTCGGGGGTCGGGGGTCAGCGGTTCGCGAGCACGTCGCGCACGACGGGCAGCGCGGAGAAGACCGGTGGCCAGCCGGTGTAGAAGGCCAGGTGGGTCAGGGTCTCGGCGGCCTGGGCCGCGGTGAGGCCGTTGTCGAGCGCGCGGCCGAGGTGGTAGGTGATCTGGGCGGTCTGCCCGGTGGCGATCAGCGCCGCGACCGTGACCAGCGACCGGTCGCGCGGCGCCAGCCCGGGGCGCAGCCACAGGTCGCGGAACAGCACATCGGTGGTGTACTGCCCCACCCCGGCACCGACCGCGCCGTAATCGCGCTCCACCCCGGCCGCGCGGGCATCGTCGGCGTCGAGATCCAGCGGTAGCGGGTTCTCCGGCGTGACCGGCGGCAGCTCCGCGGCGGTGACGCCGCGGCGTTGGAAGATCGGGGCGGTGACCGCGACCGCGCCATCGGCATTGCCCCGGCCTGCGTAGAACGCCAGGTGGGTGATGGTCTCGGAGATCTCGGCCGGGCTCAGCCCGTGGTCCAGCGCGCGCTCGAGCTGCGCGCCGAGCGGTGCGGTCTGGTTGCGGGCGATCAGGGCGGCCACGGTGATCAGGCTGCGATCGCGGGGGGAGAGATCCGGGCGGGCCCAGACCTGGTCGAGCACGGCCCTGTCGTAGTGGGCCAGTACCGGCGCGACCGCGCTCGGATCGGTGGGGGAGGGGGGCACTGTCGTCTCCTTGGCCGAGGTGCAGGCCGCGGTGCCGGTCACGACGAGCGCGGCGACCGCGGTGGTGAGGAAAGCTCTGGCACGGTTCATCGAGGGATCGGGCCTCCGTCGACACTGATAGCTGCGGGATTGCCCCTGGGGCGAAATCTATGCAACCAGCCGCGCCGGGGTGGTGGGAGGCACCGCTGTGAGGTGTACCGGCAGGGCACCCCACGCGCGCGGCGGCCGTCGTAACCTCGAGGTATGGACAGCCGGAGCGAGATCCGCGAGTTCCTCACCTCGCGGCGTGCCAAGATCACCCCGCAGCAGGCCGGGCTGCCCAGCTACGGCGGGCACCGCCGGGTGCCGGGGCTGCGCCGCGAGGAGGTGGCGCTGCTGGCCGGGGTGAGCGTGGAGTACTACGCGCGGCTCGAGCGCGGCAACCTGACCGGCGTCTCCGAACCGGTCCTGGAATCGCTGGCCCGCGCCCTCGCCCTCGACGACGCCGAGCGCTCGCACCTGTTCGACCTCGCCCGCGCCGCAGTCCCGGCCACCGCGCGGGCGCGCAGACCCCGCCCGCGCGCCCGGGTCCGGCCCGCCATGCAGCAGCTGCTCGACGCCATGACCGACACCGCGGCCTTCCTCCGCAACGGCCGCCTGGACATGCTGGCCACCAACACCCTCGGCCGCGCCCTCTACTCCCCGGTCCACGGCAATCCGCCGAACCTGGCCCGCTTCTGCTTCCTCGACCCCGCCGCCACCGAGCTCTACCCCGACTGGGACGGCGCCGCCGACACCTCGGTCGCGCTGCTCCGCACCGAGGCAGGCCGCGACCCGCACGATCGCAACCTCACCGACCTGGTCGGGGAGCTCTCGACGCGGAGCCAGGAGTTCCGCACCCGCTGGGCCGCCCACGACGTCCGGCTGCACCACACCGGAACCAAACGTTTCCACCACCCCGCGGTCGGCGAGCTGGTGCTGGCCTTCGAGGCCATGCCGCTACCCGCCGACCCGGGGCTGACCCTGACCGCCTACACCGCCGAGCCGGGTAGCGCCTCCCGCGACGCGCTCACCCTGCTGGCCACCTGGGCGGCGACCGCGGATCGGCACGACGCCGCGCTGTAGCCGGTTCTCAGGTGCGGTCGGTCCACTCCACGACGGCGTCCAGCGCCTCGATCCGCGTGCCGTCGACGCGCAGCGGGTTGATCTCGAGCGACACCAGATCCGGCCCGAGCGCCACCGCGAGGTCGCCGATCCGGGAGATGACGGTCGCGAGCCGGTCGCGGTCGACGGCGCTGCCGCCGCGCACGCCGTCGAGCACCGCGGCGCCCCGGAGCTGATCCAGCAGGCTCCCGGCCCGGTCGGGGCCGATGGGCAGCGTGGTCAGCACGGAATCGTCGAGTACCTCGACGAGGATGCCGCCGAGCCCGACGGCGAGCACCGGCCCCCACTGCGGATCGCGCACCACCCCGACCAGGAGTTCGGTGGCGGGCGGGCGCATGGGCGAGATCAGCACGCCCTCCACCCGGGCGCCGGGGACCGCCGTGGCCGCCGCGCGCACGGCGTCGTAGGCGCTGCGGACCTCGTCCGCGCCGCTGACATTCAGCCGGACCCCGCCGATGTCGCTCTTGTGCAGGATGTCCGGCGAGGCGATCTTCAGCACCACCGGCTCGCCGATCTTCTCCGCCGCCTCGATCGCCTCCGCGGCCGTGGTGGCGAGGGTGGCGGGCACCACCGGGATGCCCGCGTCGGCGAGCAGCCTGCGGGCGGCGGCCTCCGACCACGAGCCGCGGCGCGCGGCGGCGGGGGGCACCTCGATCTCCGCACCGATGTGCGGTGGGGTCGCCGTGAGTGCGCGGACCCGCTGGGACCAGCGGACGACGTGCTGCAACCCCACCACTCCGGCCTGCAGACCGGGCAGCACCGTCGGAATCCCGGCCTCGGCCATGATCTCGCGGCTGTACCCGGTCACCGGTTGCACGACCTGGTTGACGAAGACGGTGGGCACCGCGGCCGCGGCGATCCCGTCGCCGATCGCGGCGAGCAGCGGGGTACCGGGGTTCGGCCCGCTCCCGGCCCAGGGAATCGAGCTGATCACCGCGATCACCCCGATCGACGGATCGTCGGCGAGGGCGGTGATGGATTTGGTGAACAGGCTCGGGTCGATCACGGCGGCGCCGGTCACGTCGAGCGGGTTCTGCACGGTGCCGTAGGCGGCGAAGAACTCCTGCAGCCGATCCCGGGTGGGCGGCGCCAGTTCGGGCAGCTCGGCGCCGAGATCCTGGGCGCGGTCGGCGACGATGTCGCAGGCGCCGCCGGAGATCGAGACGACCCCGATCCCCGGCCGGTCCAGCAGCCCCACCTGGGCGGCGGTGTGCGCGGTGGCGATCATGTCCTCGATCGAGGTGACCCGGATGATGCCCAGCTCGTCGAAGACGGCATCGATGACCCGGTCGTCGCCGACGAGCGCGCCGGTGTGCGCCGCCGCGGTCCGCGCGGAGAGCTCGCTGCTGCCGGCCTTGAGCGCGACGATGGCTTTGCCCTTGGCCGCGGCGTTGAGCGCGGCGCGCCGGAAGACCTCGGGGTCGCGGATCGTCTCCATGAAGATCGCGATCGCCCGGGTGGACTCGTCCTCGACGAGGAAGTCGAGCACATGGCCTGCGGTGATCATCGCCTCGTTGCCCAGGGTCACCAGGTAGGAGAGGTCGGCGCCGATCATGGCGGCGAAATCGGCCATGGCCGAGGAGCTGGCCCCGCTCTGCGACAGCAGCCCGATGGATCCCGCCCCCCGCTGGGTCACCGGCACCGAGGTGGCGGCGATCCCGTCGGCGAAGTTGGCGAAGCCGAGCATGTTCGGGCCGAGCACGAGCATGTCCAGCGACTCGGCGTGCGCGACGAGCTCGGCCTCGGCGCGGCGCCCCTCGGGGCCCGCCTCGCCGTACCCGGAGGAGAGGATCACCGCGTTGCGGACCCCGGCGGCGTGCGCGTCGGTCAGCGCCTCCAGCGTGCCCGCCTGGGGCACCATCGCGTAGGCGAGATCCACCGGGACCGGGATCTCGCGGCAGGAGGTGTAGGTGGGCTGCCCGTGGGTCTCGGCCCCGCGCCTGTTGACCAGGTAGGTGCGGTCGCCGAAGCCGTGGCGGACGAGGTTGTGGTAGGCGCTCACCGAGAATCCGGACTTGTTCGAGGCGCCGACGAGCGCGACATTGCGCGGCCGGAACAGGGTCCTGAGCCGTTCGGGAGTGATGGCGACAGACATGGAGGGTCTTCCTCGGTGCGAAGGGGGGTGGGGGACCGAATGGCCGGGTCGGCGCGAAGGGCCGCTCGCCCGGGGCCGGGACAGCGTCGTCCTTCCCGGGGTCAGGGGAGGTGGAGCACCGGCTTGATGGCGTGGCCGTGCATGTCGGCGACCGCGTCGTTGATCTTCTCGAACGGATAGACCGTGATGATCTTCTCGACCGGGAACTTCCCTTCGGCGTGCCAGTTCAGCAGCGTGGGAATCATCTCGGCGGGGTTGGCGTCGCCCTCGATGCTGCCGCGTACGGTCTTGCCGTTGCTGATCAGATCGACGATGTTCACGGTCAGCTCGGGGCTGCCGATGCCGACGGTGACGAGCGTGCCGAGGGCATCGAGCGCCGCGAGCGCGTTCGCGATGACGGCGGGGACGGCGGTGGTGTCCAGCGCGTGGCTGGCGCCGCCGCCGGTGATCTCGGTGATCGCGGCGACGAGGTCATCCGCGGCGCCGTCGATGGCGTGCGTGGCGCCGACCTCGAGCGCGAGTTCGCGGCGCTGCGCCGAGAGGTCGACGGCGATGACCGTGCGGGCGCCGAGCGCGCGGGCGGCCATGACCGCGGCCATCCCGACGCCGCCGACGCCGAAGACGACGACGCTCGAATCGGCCTGCGGCCGCAGGATGTTGAGCACCGCGCCCGCGCCGGTCTGGAAGCCGCAGCCCATCGGGGCGGCGATCCGCAGGTCGACCTCCGGGTCGACCACGACGACGTTCTCGGCGGTGGCGATGGCGTGGTGGGCGAAGCTGGACTGGCCGAAGAAGGCCGACCAGACCGGGTCGCCGTCGATGCTCACCGGGGTGGTGCCGTCCGGGCGCGCGCCTGCGGCGTTGAGCGGGCCGAAGTTCGCGCAGTAGGCGCGGTGCCCGGCCGCGCACCGCGCGCAGGAACCGCAGCTGTTGTAGCTGATCAGCACCTTGTCGCCGACCGCGATTCCGGTGACGGCCGCGCCGATCGCTTCCACGATGCCCGCGCCCTCGTGGCCGTAGACGGCCGGGGTGTCCGGGGCGGAGTAGGCCTTGCTGGTGAGGTCGGTGTGGCAGATCCCGGCGGCCACGATCCGCACCAGCACCTCGTTCTCGCGGGGGTCGGAGAGCTCGACCCGCGCCGGGGTGAAGGGGCTCTCGGGGCCATAGGACAGCGCCGCTGTTGTGTGCATGGGAAATCTCCGAAAAAATCGAGTGGACAGGGGGTTTCAGGAGGAAGCAGGCCGCGCGGCCCGCGTCAGCACGGGCAGGAGGAAGATCGCCTCGACGATCATCATGAGCAGGCCGCCCGCGCGCTGGTCGGCCACCGCGGAGAGCCCGGCTCCGGCATGGGGGTGGCCGGGCAGGATCGGTTCGCCGGCCAGGATCAGGGCCAGGCCGATGAGTCCGGCCGGAATCCCGGCGAGGTACACCGCGACTCGCTGGGGTGTGGCGTGGACGGGGTCGGGGTCGCCGAGCACCCCGACCCACAGCGCCACGCCTGCGGCGAAGGTGAGCAGGGCGAACAGCGCGGAGCCGGGGCCGGTGGCCGGGGTCGGCAGGTGCCACAGCAGCATGATCAGCGCGTAGCCGAGCGCCGCCGGGATCGCCAGCCGCCGTACCACCGCCGCGGGGGCGCGACGGTGCCGATACACCAGCGAGGCGAGCAGCGACGGTGCGATCACCAGCAGCAGCATCAGCCGGATCATCATCGCCAGGTGTGACGCCCCGGCGGCGGCCTGCGCCACCGGGAGGAAGGCGACGACCACGATCGCGATCACCGCGAGGAGCCGCCATTCGTCCCCGCCGCCGCGGCGGCGGGTCAGCCATACCGTGACGGCCAGCGCGCAGGCCACGGCCAGCGTGACGGTTCCGGTCACCGGGGAGAGGTGCGCGCCCGCGGTGCCGCCGCCCTGCCCGTGCCCGCCGTGCGCACCCTGGAGCGGCTCGGGCTCCGCCGCGCTCCGCGCCGAGAGCAGGCGGCCGAGGCGGATCAGCCCCTGCGCGAGCAGCCAGGCCACGAGCAGCTCGACGGCGGCCAGCCCGGCCAGCCGGAGCAGCCGGGGCCGGGGCGGCTCCTGCGCTGCGGGCCGGGGGGCGGTGGGTGCTGGCATGGCTGGTCCTGGTGGTCGATTCGGTCGGGGGAGGCGGTCCCGGCGGCGGTGCGCTCAGCTCCGCGGGCGGCCGGCGACGCGCGCTTCGATCTCGGTCCGCGTCTGGCCGATGAGCGCCGCGATGCCGTCGGCCTCGGCCTCGCCCGCCGGGGGCAGCGCCCCGGCCATGACGCCGACGGGCAGCTCGCTCGCGGCCACCGTGCGCAGATGGCTGAAGGTGAGGAAGCCGGTCTCGCCGTGGTACGCGCCCATGCCGCTGCGGCCGATGCCGCCGGACGGCGCGCCGGGAATGCCCCAGTGCAGCGCGATGTCGTTGCGGGTGACACCACCGGAGGTGGTGTGCGCCAGAAAATGCCGGAACTCCGCGTCGTCGTCGCCGAACCAGTACGCCGCCAGCGGGCTCGGCTGCCGGTTGATGTAGTCGACGGCCTCGGTGCTGTCGTCGTAGCCGTAGACCACGATGACCGGTCCGAAGATCTCCTCGGTGGCGATCGCCATCTCGGGGGTGACGCCGAGCAGTACCGTCGGCGCGATCCGCCGGGACCGGCGGTCGGGCAGCTGCGCGAGCTCGCCGCGATCGGCGATGGTGACCGCCCGCGCGCCCTTGGCGACCGCGTCCTCGATGAGCCCGTTGACCCGGTCGAAGTTGCGCTCGTCGATGATCGACACCACCGAGCGGTTGGTCAGGTAGCCCGGGAAGTAAGCGCGGACCGCGCGCTCGTAGGCCGCGACGAAGGCGTCCTCGCGGCCGCGCGGGACGAAGACGTAGTCCGGGCACAGGCAGATCTGCCCGCCGTTGGTCAGCCGGAACCCGGCGATCCGCTCGGCGGCCTTCGTCAGATCGGCCCCGGCGGCGATCACCACCGGGTTCTTGCCGCCCAGTTCGAGGGTCACCGGCACCAGATTACGGCCGGCCGCCTCGGCGACGTGTGCGCCCACCGCGGGCGAGCCGGTGAAGAAGAGGTGGTCGAAGGGCAGGTCGGAGAAGGCGCGGGCGGTCTCCAGGCCCCCTCGGACCACGGCGACCTCCTCCTCCCGCATCCGGCTCGCGACGGCCCGCGCGAAGACTTCGGCGGTGCGCTCCGGGATGTCGGAGAACTTGATCATCACGCGGTTGCCCGCCGCGAGCGCCTCGATCGCCGGGTGCACCACGAGCCCGACCGGGAAGTTCCACGGCCCGATGACGCCGACCACGCCCTTCGGCCTGACCTGGACGAACGAGGGCGTCCCGGTCTCGGCCGTACCCGGCAGCGGGCGATCGCCCATCCAGCTCTCCAGATTCGCGCGCACGTCGGCGAGCGCGCCGACCCCGCCGATGATGTCACTCATCAGGTTCGCCAGCCGCGGCCTGCTGCCGAAGTCGGCGTCGAGCGCGGCGGAGATCTCCTCCGCGTACTCGAGTACCCCGGCCACGAACCGGTCGACCCGGTCCAGCCGGACCTCGGCGCCGGGGATGCCCTCCGCGATCGCCGCCCGCCGCTGCGCGTCGAGGAGGGCGCGCAGCTCGGCCGCGGAGGGGTCGGTGGACAGTACCGGGGTCTCGGTGTTGTCGAGCACGGTCATGGCTGGATTTCCTTTTCTGCGGTCGGCGAAGCCCGGGGCGGGAGCGGAGGCCGGGAGACTGGGAGAAGGGGGGTCGAAGTGTGACCCGCGTCATCTCACCTTAATACCGACAGGTATTGTTGGCAATAGTGCGGTTGGGGCGGGAGGGGCCGCGGTGCTTGGGTAGGATCATCAGGTGTCAGCGCAACGAGTGGTTCGTGACCCGGCCGCCGGACCCGAGCTGGTGGACGATGGCGGGGTGCCGCCCGGTCGCAAACGCCGCCCCGGCGGCGGGCGGCGGCGTGACCCGCGGATCGACGAGCGCATCCTGGCCGCCGCGCGCGAGGTCTACGCCGAGCACGGCTGGGCGGGCTTCACGCTCGACGCCGTCTCCAAGCTCGCCGGGGTGAGCCGCGACGCCATCTACCGCAGGCACGGTGACCCGCGCCGGCTGCTGCACGCCATGGTGCTCGAGGGCGAGCACCCGCAGCTCGCGCCCGAGCCCGGCGACGACCTGGCCGCCGTTCTGCGCCGCTACGCGCACTCGGTCTACGACTTCTTCACCGCGGGCCACGGCGCGGTGCTGCTCCGCGTGCACATGGAGGCCAAGCGCTTCCCGGAGGTGTACCGGGCCTACCGCGATCAGGTGGTCGAGCCCAATCAGCGCCGGCTGCACGAGACATTGGAGCGGTTGCTGGCGAGTGCGGGGGCGGACCTCGGCGATGTCGACATCGCGATCTTCACCGAGTCCATCGACGGCGCGATCCTGATGCACGCGCTGCTCAATCAGGACGTCGGTGACGACGAGGAGCGTGCCGTCCGGGCCAGGGCGATGCTCGAAGTGATTGTCGCACAGGCACTCTCGGCGGCCGGGCTGCCGCAGGGCGCCGCGCGCGGATGATCGGCCTCCCGGCCGCGGTGCCGCGCGCGGCGCCAGGGCGTCATCGGCTGGCGTAGAACTCGCGCATCGCCAGCCGCTGCAGCGGACGGCCCGGGGTGAGCCCGATGGCGGTGATCAGCATGTACCACGCGGGCACGCTGATCCAGTTGTCCACGATCGCGCCCGCGGTGGACTCCACTCCGCGCAGCGCGTCGAGTGCTCGTCCGGCAGCGGATTTCTCGTCGTTGGTCATGGGGATTCCCTTCGGTGGATGGGGTCAGCTGTCGGCGGCCGGGCGCAGCGCGACCGGGGTGCGGTCGGCCAGCGGGACCTCGAACCGCGCGGTGCCGGTCTCGTCGGCGGTCACCGGCGTGGTCGTGCCCGCGATGTCGGCGAGGTAGCCGCCGCCGGGGCGCAGCCGGGTGACCCGCACCTCGGTGCGGACCGTGCCCTCGACCGGGTAGAGCACGAAATCGAGCCGCTCGCCGTCGGTCTCGGCCCGGGCGACCATCGCGTCGTCGTACTCGACGTGGTCGAGCAGCGGGCCGGTGCTCCACGCCTCGGGCAGGCCGCGCTCGACGAGATCCAGCCAGCCGCCCTTGCGGGTGAACGCACCGCGGGCCAGCAGCGCGACCGCGGACAGCGAGGCGCCGGGGAACTGCAGGGTGCCGTTCTCCCGGTTCGACGGGGTGACCTCGAATGCCTCGTCCCACGCCGCCCGTGCCAGCTCCTCGTCTCCGGCCTCGCGTGCGGCATCCATGATTCCGCCGTACTGCGCGAGCTTGCCGCCCCCGGCATTGCCGTGGTCGAAGCCGCGGGGCATGTCCTTGAAGATCGTTCCGGTCGGCGCGCCGTTCTCGTCGTAGGTCCACACCCCCGCCCTGGTGAGCGCCCAGCCGCGGTCCGCGAGCTCGGGGACGAGCGGCCGCATCTCCACACTGGTGAACGGGACCGCGCCGTTGCCGTAGCCGGTCCGGGTGGACTTGAACATCAGCGAGGTGCCGTCGGGGCGGTGGAACTCCTCGTCGATGGTCTTGGTGAAGCCGTGCTTGATGCGATCCCAGTAGTTCGTGCCGAGCATCCGGTCGTGGATGCGGAAGGTGTTGGCGGCGGTGCCGTTGCAGAACGGGTAGAGCCAGTTGGGCTCGCAGACGATCATCGACCACGGCGATTCGCCGAGGTCGGCCTCGATGGCATCACACATGGTGCTCAGCGAGTACTCGTAGCGGCGATCGGCGTCCCAGGTGAAGCGCAGCGAGCCGGGTTCGAGGTAGCGCAGATCCCCGGTGGCGGACTGGTAGGTGGCGATCTGCAGGCCGTAGAACCCGGTGAGCATGACGTTCTGCTTGCGGACCGGATCCGGGTTGTTCTCCAGGTTGCCCCACAGGTTCTCCAGCCACCAGTAGCTCCACACCTTGCGCTGCTGGTACTTCGCGATCAGGTTGCGCTGCGCCGCGCTGAGGTAGCCGTGGAAGGCGGGCATCCGGGCGTACTGCAGCATCGACAGTGCCCAGCCGACCTGGTTGATCTGGTAGCGCACGGCGGTCGGCTGGAACTGCTCGAGGATGTCGTAGTTCGACCAGTCGTCGGCGTCCTGCCTGGCGACGTCGAGCACGGTGCGCGCGAGCAGCAGTTCGTCGCGGGTCAGCTCGGGGCCGACGAAGGGCTCCGGCCGGTCGTCGCCGCGCAGCGGCGGGGAGAACGCTTCCAGGTACTTGTTGGTCTCGGTCGCCACCGCCTGCTGCTTGTGCAGGTCCTGCCTGGCGCGCTGGACCAGCCACGCGGTCGCGCCGGCCACCGCCAGCGGCACGGCCACCCGCGCCGCGTCGTGCACCTTCGACGACTTCTCGGCTGCCCCGCCCGCGAGCAGGGCGCTGCCGAGCCAGGTCAGCGGGGTCATCAGCATATTGCCGTTGCCGATCCACACGATCAGGCCGGTGGCGCTGGTCAGCGCGGACAGCGCGCCACGCACCGGCTTCCCCGCGTAGGCGTAGCCGCCGCCGGGCAGCATCAGCCCGAGGCCGGTCGCGCGCCCGCGCCGGGAGCCGGCCAGCGCGCTCAGGCCGAGCCCGGCGAGCTCGACGGCGCCGAGAATCGCGAAGGTGCGCCGCTGCCTGGCGCGAGTGAGCGGGCCGTTGCGGTACCTGCGTTCGGGGATCACGATCGTCGACGGGTAGACCGCGCCCGCGTCGAGGTCGGGGTGTGCGAGCAGCTCGCTCCGCCGCGCGGGCGGTGCGACGGTGGCGAGCGCGCCGACCGCGCCTGCCGCCAGTGCCAGCGAGCTGCGTGCGACTCGGCGTCGAGTGCGTCTGTTCATGTTTCGGTGCTCCCGTGGAGTGGGTGAGGGTTGCTGAGGGCCGGTCGAGCCAGGGGGGTCATGCCCTGGCGGCCGCGCGGCGGCGTTCGGCCTCGATCACGATGTCGTTGAACGACGGGCGCCCGCGCCGGATCATGCGGGTCTTCAACGACGTGAACAGGGTGGCTACGAACAGGCAGCACGCCATCGCGGATTCCTCTCGTCGATTCGGGCGGCCACGAAGGAATGGACCGGCGGCCTGCGTTCCCGGGGCCGCGTGCCCGGTGGTTCGGCGTTGTCCGATGTCAGTACGCCGTTCGGATGTGACTTGCGTCATGACCGATGTTAATACCGACAATTAATGTTGGCAATAGGCAGATCGTCGCGGCCGACGGTGGTTCAGCGCCGGTGCCGCGCCCCGGTCGCGGCAAGGACGAAGTCGACCAACTGCTCGGCGTAGCTGTCGGCCGCGGCGAGCTGGCGCTCGCGCAGCTGCGGCGGCGCGGCCTGGGCATGCATCATCGCCGCGCCGCAGAGGGCGTCCAGCAGCAGCGTCACCGAGGTCTCGGGCGGGAGTTCGCCGCGATCGATCGCCCGCCGGACGATCGCGCGGACGGCGATCACCTGGGAGCCGGAGACCTCCCGGTAGTGCTCGGCCAGGCCGGGCACGAGGTGGGCCTCCAGGCTGAGCCGGAGCGCGGCGCGGCCGCCGTCGGGCAGGTAGATCGCCAGCATCTGCCTGGTCAGCGAGAGCAGCTCGGTGCGGACGTCGTCGAACTCCGGGTCGGTCACCAGCGCCACCCGGGCGCGCACCGCGTCGATGAGCAGGTCGGTCTTGTTCGGCCAGCGCAGGTAGACCGAGGCCTTCCCGGCTCCGGCCCGGCGCGCGACCGCGACCATGCTGAAGCCCGCCCAGCCCACCTCGCCGAACACCGCCATGGCGGCGTCGTAGACGCGCCGGTCGACATCGGGGTCGCGCGGGCGCCCGGAAGCCGGAGCCGCCGGGGCGCCGGCCGCAGTGCTGGCCATGGGTGCAGGCTACGGCCTGCGGGCGCATTGCGGAACAGTTTGTGTCTAGGTATTGTCGCTGCCGGCGATACCGAACGTGTGATGTTCAGTAAGTCGGCCGCGCTCGTCGCCGCGACCCGCGCTCTCACCAGCCCCGTCCGCCCCGCTCGGCGGTGGATTCCGGAGGAACCCATGACGATCTACCCCGACCTCGATCCCCGGACCCCGGTGATCATCGGCGTCGGCCAGGTGGCCGAACGCATCGACGACCCGGAGTACCGCGGCCTCTCCCCGGTCGATCTGGGAGTGGCGGCCGCGCGGGCGGCGGTCGCCGACGCCGGTGCCGAACCGGAGACGCTCATCGCGGCCATCGACACCCTGGCGACGACCAGGCAGTTCGAGGATTCCGTGCCGGGTGCGCCCGCGCCGCTCGGCAAATCGGCCAAGTACCCCGTCTCGGTGGCGCGCCGCCTCGGCGCCGCGCCGCGCCGGACGATCCTCGAGGTCGCGGGCGGACAGTCGCCGCAGCACCTGGTCACCGAGTTCGCCAGGGCCATCGCGGCGGGCGAGTCCGATGTCGTCCTGCTGGCCGGCGCCGAGGCGATCTCCACCATCCGTCACCTCGCCGCGGCCGAGACCAAGCCCGATTTCACCGACGACCCGGACGGTGACTACGAAGACCGGGGCTTCGGGCTGGCCGGGCTGACCTCGCTCGAACAGGCCGCACACGGCCTCACCACCGCACCCGTGCAGTACGCCCTGCTGGAGAATGCCCGCCGGGCGGCCAGGGGCGAGAGCCGGGAGAAGTACGACGCGGCGATGGGCGCGCTGTTCGCGCCGTTCACCGCCGTCGCGGCCGCCAACCCGCTCTCGGCGGCGCCGCAGCGGCGCTCCGCCGAGGAACTGGTGACCCGCACCGAGCGCAACCGCCCGATCGCCGATCCCTACCCGCGCTTCCTGGTGGCGCGCGACCAGGTCAACCAGGCCGCCGCCGTGCTGCTCACCTCGGTGCGGACGGCGGAGCGGCTCGGGGTCGACCCCGCCCGGTGGGTGTTCCTGCACGGACAGGCGGATCTGCGTGAGCGCCCGCTGCTCGAACGCGCCGAACTGGGATCGGCGCCGTCCGCGGTGGCCGCCGTCGAGCACGCGCTGGCGGTGGCCGGGGTGAGCCTGTCCGATATCGGCTTCTTCGACTTCTACAGCTGCTTCCCGATCGCGGTCAGCAATATCACCGACGCCATCGGGCTCTCCCCGGATGATCCGCGCGGGCTCACCCTGACCGGCGGGCTGCCGTTCTTCGGCGGCGCGGGCAACAACTACTCCATGCACGCCATCGCCGAGGCGGTCGGCCGGGTGCGGGGTGCCCCCGGCAGCCGCGCGCTGGTCTCGGCCAACGGGGGAGTGCTCTCCAAGACCTCGGTGGGCATCTACAGCACCACGCCGCGCGCCCTGCGGCCCGACGACAGCGCCGCGCTGCAGCGCGCCATCGATGCCGCGCCCGCCCCCGAACACGTCCGGCACCCGAGCGGCTGGGCGCGGATCGAGGCCTACACCGTGCAGCACACCCGCTCGCGCCGGATCGGCATCGTGATCGGCCGCCTCGAGGACGGCGGCGGCCGGTTCCTCGCGCAGGTCGCGCCGGGCGACGACGCGTTGCCTGCCCTGCTGGAGACCGCGGAGCAGCCGGTCGGCCTGCGGGTGTTCGTGACCGCGCTCGGCTACGGCAACCGGGTCACCGGCACCGAGGAGACCGCCGCGGAGCTCTTCCCGGCCCGGACGCCGGGGCTGCGCGACGACTACGAATTCCTCACGGTGCGACGCGAGGGCCATCTGCTGGAGATCACCATCGATCGTCCCGAGGTGCGCAACGCGCTGCATCCGCCCGCGCACGAGGAGCTCGACGAGGTATTCGACGCCTACTTCGCCGACCCGGATCTCTGGGTCGCCATCATCACCGGCGCGGGCGACAAGGCGTTCAGCGCGGGCAACGACCTGCTCTACAGCACCACCGGCAAGCCGATGTACGTGCCGCGCAATGGATTCGGCGGGATCACCACCCGCAGGGCGATGCACAAGCCGGTGATCGCGGCGGTCAACGGCTTCGCCATGGGCGGCGGGTTCGAGATCGCGCTCGCCTGCCACCTCGTGGTCGTGGGCGCCGACGCCACCTTCGCCCTGAGCGAGGTCAAGGTCGGGCTCGTCGCGGGTGCGGGCGGGGTGATCCGGCTGCCGCGAGCGATACCGCGCAAGCTCGCCACCGAGCTGATCCTCACCGGGCGGCGCATCGATGCCGAGGAGGCCGCGCTGCTCGGGGTGGTCAACCGGGTCGCGCCCGCCGGCGGCGCGCTGGCCGAAGCGCGCAGGCTGGCCGCGGAGATCATCGTCAACTCGCCGACCTCGGTCCGGTTGTCGCTGAAGCTGATGGAGCAGACCGAGGGCATCACCGATACCGTCGCCGCCGTCGCGGCGCCCACCGACGTGGTGGACGAGCTGATGTTCAGCCAGGACGCCACCGAGGGGCTGACCGCGTTCGCCGCCAAACGGGCGCCGGTGTGGCGCAACCGCTGACCTCTGCCCGCCGGATCCGGGCTACGGCTACGGCAGGCGGCCGGTGAAGAGTTCGGCCGCCTGCTCGAACCGGTCCTCGAGATGGTCGAGCAGCCGGGGCTGCCGGTTCAGCACGGCGTTCTCGAAGCTGGCGCGGTCGGTGATGGTGAAGGCCAACGACGACCAGAGCATCGGCCGGGCGTCGTCGTCGGGCCGCACACCCATCCGCTCGGCGATGATGTCGGCCACCATCCGGACCCAGTGCCGCTCCCGCTCGGTGTAGGCGGACAGCAGCCGGGGCGTGTCGTAGATCAACCGGACGACGGCGGCGTCGACGGCGGCGCACTCGCGCGCCGTCGCCACCATGGCTCCCATCAGCACCCGCCAGGGCGGCTCGCCGCCCGGATGATCGCGGACGTGCCTGTGGACGACGGGCGCCACCTCGTCGAACAGGCTGATGACCGCGTCTTCCTTGGACGAGAAGTGGCGGTAGAAGGTCCGCTGCACCACGCCGACCCGGTCGACGATGTCGTTGACCGAGACATTGTCGAAGCCGCGTTCGACGAACATCTCCAGGGCGGTGCGCTGCAATTCCGCGCGTACCGCGAGTCGCTGCCGTTCGCGCAGCGGGGGACGGGTCACGCCCTCGCCTTTCGTCGATGGTACGGACCGTTCACCCGACCGCAGGTGCGGTCATTGTGCCACAGCGGGCGCGCCGTCCGCCCCTTGTCCGGCGGCGACCGCCGGGATATTGTGACTGCGCTTACTGAATTGATGCGCATGACTGACAGATGAAGCGGGTCATCGGGGCTCGCGCCGTGCGCGTCCGAACCGTCGCCCGGCCTCCCTGTTGCGGCACATCTCGCAGCCATCCGACAAGTGAGGAACGCCGTGAGCGACAAATTCGATGTGGTCGAGACCCACAGCCGGTACTGCGATGCGCTGGATCGGGGGGACGCGGACGCGCTGGTGGACGTCTTCACCGCCGATGCCACGTGGACCTGCGGTCCGATGGGGACGTACCGCAATCACGACGGCATCCGGGCGCTGTGCAAGCTGACCGCGGAGGTGACCGGCGGCGCGGTCATGCACTCGACCTCGAACCACATCGTCGAGATCGACGGGGACACCGCCCGGCTGCGGTGCTACCTGCTCGGGATCTCCTGGAATCCGGCCGAGGGGATCGCGCCCAACGTCGGCGGCGCCGGGCGCTACGATGTCGCGCTGGTCCGGGCAGGCGACGCGTGGAAGATTCGGCAGATGGACATCTACCTCTCCGACGATCCCGACAAGGCGATCGACGACCGCTTCAAAGCCTGACGGCCCGGCCGCGGCCGGGCCCGGCGCTATCGGTGCGCGGGCAGGCCGAGCACGCGTTCGGCGAGATGGTTGAGCGCGAACTCGTTGCTGACCGGCCCGGATCGGGACAGCCGTGCGTCGAGGTAGTGGTCGAGCCAGCCGTTGCGCTCGTCCCACGCCTCGGCCCCGAGCACCTGCACCGCATGGTCGGCGCAGTCGAACGCGAGGTCCGAGGCCAGCACCTTGGCCGCCTCGGCGGCACCGGCGGCGTCCTGCCCCCGCTCGGCGTCGTGCCCGGCCGCGGCCTGCCACACCAGCAGCCGCACGGCGGCCGCGCGGGCGTGCAGCCGGGCCAGCGGATGCGCGATCGCCTGGTGCGCGCCGATCGGGGTACTTCCGGTGACGACACGCGATTTCGCGTGTGCGACTGCGTGATCGAGCGCATAGGTGGCCGAACCGGTGCAGAGCGCGGCGGTCAGGATGCGTTCGACGGCGGCGAAGGTCCAGAGCACCCGCATTCCCTGCCCCGGCGTCCCGACGACCGCCTCGGCCGGGACCACCACGTCCTCGAAGTCGAGCTGGTACTGGCGCACTCCCTCCCGGTACCGCATAGGGACCTCGGTGACGGTCACCCCCGGCGACCGCGGATCCACCAGAACGGTGGTGTGGCCGCCGTCGGTTCGCCCCAGGACGAGCACTCGCTCGGCGAGATCGACGCCGGAGCTGATCCGCTTGCGCCCCGAGACGCTGAAATCATCGCCCTGCGCGCGTATTTCGGTCCGCGCGGCGAACAGGTTGTGCCCGGACTCCGGCTCGGTCGCCGCCATGGCGAGATGCACCGAACCGGAGGCGACGCCGGGCAACCAGGCCGTGCGCGCGGCCTGCGGCCCCGCCCGGTCGATCGCGCGGGCGATGGCGATCGACAGCACCGGCATCCACAGCACGATCCCCCGCTCGGCGAAGGCTTCCAGCACGAGCGCGGCGCCGAGCAGCCCCGCCCCCTCCGGTCCGTCGAACGCCGAACCCAGGCAACCGGTTTCGCGGAACGCCTGCCACACATCGGGGCGGACGGCGCCGTGCTCGATGGTGTACGCGCGGATCGCCACAGCGTCCGCCGTGAATCGCGCCGCCGCCGAGGCCGCCCGCGCCCGCACGGCCCGGTACTGCGGACCGAGGTCGATCGGCTGCGCTTCGGGGATGGAAAAGGACATGGCTACTCCCGGTGGGTAAGGACGCGCGACAACGCTGACAGAGTAACACTCCAGAGTGTTGCTCTGTCAGGTTCCTGCGGCCTCGGTTACCGCGGAGCTCGCAGCGCGGCTTCGGTTTCCCCCTCGGCGAGCACCCCGCCGGCCGCGTCGAGCAGCTGAATCCGGAGCCGGCCCCGGACAGCCGCGGCAGCGGGCCGCGGCGGCGCGGGGCTTCCGGACAGCCCCGCTACCGCGGCGTCGACCAGGTCGTCCAGGTGCGCCGAGACCGTGCCGGACAGCTGCCCGGCCAGCCACTGCTGGGCGAGCGCGTGGGCGGGGCCGGTGACGATCGCGACGATCACCGCCATCGGCAGATCCCGCACGGCACCGGTGGCGACGAACGGCGTCAGCCACTCGCGGTAGGCCGCCGCGATCTCCTCGTTCATCGCCCGCAGCCGCTCGCCCGGCTCGGAAGCCCAGTCCAGCCGGCCCTGGGAATACACGAACCGAGCGCGGACCGGATCGGATTCGACCCAGCTCAACTGCTGCGCGATCACCCCGCCCACGCCGTCCGCCACCGTCGCCGGCCGCGCGGAGAGCACCTCCCGGTACCCGGCGTGCACCGCGCCCATCGCCTCCACGTACAGCGTGCCCGCGATCGCCTCCTTGCTGCCGAAATGATGGAACAGCGCACCGTTGGAGACCCCGCTGCGCTCCCGGATCCTGGTGATCGAGGTCCGCTCGTACCCGTCTTCGGAGAAGCACTCCAGTGCGGCGTGCAGGACCCGGTCACGAACGTTCATAGCGCGACAGAGTAGTGCTCCGGTGGCCGAGCCGACGTGACCGGAGGCCGACCGCGGGCGGATCGCCGGCGCAGCCCGGCGTGCCCGGCCGTCAGGGCATCGTGTTCAGCACCATCACCAGTGCGGCGGCCCTGGCGCGCCCGGCGACCGAGTCGACCGGGAAGCCCAGCTGGTCGGAGAGCCGCGCCAGGCGATGGCCGACGCTGCTGTGATGCAGGTGCAGCGTCTCCGCCGCGGCGCGCAGGGTTCCGGCCGCGAGGTACACGCGCAGCGTCTGCAACAGGTCGCGGCCGGACTCCTCCGCGGCCAGCGCGTCGGCGCGGATCAGGTCGGGAATCCGTTGCCGCAGAGTCGGATCGGCCGAGCCGAGCAGGACGAGCGCGCCCAGCTCGTCGGCGCGGACGACCGGCTCGGTCGCGGTCGCCTGGGAGCGGGCGAACCGGGCCTCGTCGAGGTAGCGATGCGCCGCGGAGACCGGACCGGCCAGCGAGACGCCGACCCGGCCCGCGCTGTCCGGGGGGCAGGCGATCTGTGCGGGCGCGAGCCGGACCAGGTCACCGTCGAGCACGACCGGCACCGAGCGCCCGGCCGTCGCGCCCGCGCCGCGCCCTGCGGAGTCGGCAGCCGTCACGACGACCCGGACCTGGGTGTCCGGCGTGAGACCGAGCGCGCCGCAGGACGCCAGCATCGCGGCCTCGCCTGCCGGAACCAGCAGTGCCCTCGTGTGTTCGGCCGAGGTCGGCGCCTGCGCGGGGTGCAGCACGATGGCGGTGGTGAGCGCCATGCGGTCCACCAGCATCTCGTCCAGCGCCAGCGTGGCTCCGCCGCGCTCGATCCACGCGGTCCCCGCCACCTCCCCGTCGACCACGATGGCCCGGCACACGGTGGGGGTGCCCACCGGCTCCGGTGAGCGGCGGCCGTGCTGGTCGCAGCGCAGCCGGATGGCGGGCCACCCCGCCCGGCCGGAGATGTCCACGCCCGCGGTGCAGCCGGCGAGCGCCGCGCCGGCTCGCACCACGGCCGCCGCGTCCGCGCCGTGCCGGACCAGGGTGTCGAAGTAGTCGATCACCCGCACCAGGCCGGCGGAGTCCGCGTCGAGCTCCGCCAGCCGGTACATCAGTCCTCGCATCCGGTGACGCTACGAGGCGGGCGCCTGCACGCGCAAGCCCCGGGCCAGCGCGTACCGCAGTTCGCGCTGACTGCGCTTGCTGACCTCCGCGCCGATCAGCGTGGAGCCGTGGAAGGTCCCGGGGAAGGAGTGCAGCTCCACGCTGACCCCCGCCTGCATCATGCGCTGCGCGTAGTCGATGCCCTCGTCGCGCAGCGGATCGAGTTCCATGGTGCACAGGTAGGTCGGCGGCAGGCCGGCGAGGTCGGTCACCCGTGCGGGTGCGGCGTACGGGGAGACGTCGGGATCCGACGGCCCGGCGTACGACTCGCCCAGGTAGAACTGCCAGGAGAGGATCGCATTGGGCCGATGCCAGACCGGGGTGTCGACGAAGGTGCGCATCGAGACCGTCTCCAGGCGGTCGTCCAGCTCCGGGATCTCCAGCAGCTGGAAGGCGACCGGCGCGCCCTCGTCCCGGGCGCGCAGGACGATGCTCGCGGCGAGCCCGCCACCCGCGCTCTGACCGCCGACGGCGATCCGCTCCGGGTCGATACCGAGCTCCGCCGCCGCGGCGCGCAGGTAGGTCAGCGCGGCCCAGCAGTCGTCGTGCGGCCCGGGAAACGGGGTCTCCGGGGCGAGCCGGTAGTCGACGCTCGCCACCGCGATCCGCAGCTGCCGGGCGACATCCACGCAGAACGGGTCGTCGCCCTGCGCGGTTCCGACGACGAAACCGCCGCCGTGGATCCACAGCAGGACCGGCAGCGGGCCCTCGCCGCTCTCCTCCGGGGTGAAGAGGCGGATGCCGACGTCGGGCGCGTCCCCGATGCCGGGTGCGGCGAGTTCCCGCAGCGACACCCCGTCCATCGAGAGCTCGGCGAGTTCCGGCGCGCGCATCTCGTCCAGGGTGACGCGGGCGGTGACGGGGTGGGCGAAGTCGAAGGGCGGCATCATCGTCACCGCGGCCGCGAGTTCGGGATCCAGGGTGGGGAATTCGGTCATGATGCCATCCTCGCGCTCGGAGTGTCGTGCGTCACTTCACCGCTGGCGGGTATGTGCGCCGCCCTTTCCGACACCTGTCGGATGCGGAGAGCCGAATCGCCGGTCGCGCGAGCAGCCCAGGCGCGCGGGCATCAGCGGGGGGCGGACGCGCCAGGAGCGGCTCGGTCGAGCGGTTCCCACCAGAAGTCGACGGCGGGCGGATCGCCGACGTCGACCAGCTCGCCCGGGCGCGGCACGGCCAGCCTGACCCGGTGTGCCGCAGCCTCCTTCGTGATCCGCCTGGCCGGCTCCGCCCACCCGTGCAGCGCGAGGTCGAAGGTCGCCCAGTGCACCGGGACGAGCAGAGCGCCGCCCAGTTCGCGGTGCGCGGTCACGGCCTGCTCCGGTGTCATGTGGATGTCGGGCCAGCGGTCTCCGTAGGCGCCGATCTGGGCCAGGGTGAGATCGAAGGGGCCGTAGGTCTCGCCGATGGCGGCGTAGCCGGGGAAGTAGCCGCTGTCCCCGGTGTAGAACGCCCGCCGCCGCTTCCCGGCCAGCACCCAGGAGGCCCAGAGCGTGCCGTCCCGGGAGAGCCCGCGCCCGGAGTTGTGCCTGGCCGGAGCCGCGGTGAGCCGGATGCCCGCGACGGTGGCGCTCTCGTGCCAGTCGAGTTCGACGATCCGTGCGGCGGGCACACCCCAGTGCTCCAGGTGCGCCCCGACGCCGAGCGGCACCACGAACGGCGCGGCCTGCAGCCGGAGCAGTTCGCGGATGGTGGCGGCGTCGAGGTGGTCGTAGTGGTCGTGGGAGATCAGCACCGCGTCGAGCGCGGGCAGCTCGCGCAGCGGTACCGGGACGCGGTGCAGGCGCCGGGGCCCCACCAGCGCGGACGGCGAGCACCGCGCGCTCCAGACCGGGTCGAGCAGCACCCGGACGCCCTCGAGCTCGACCAGCGCCGAGGCGTGCCCGTACCAGGTGACGTACAGTCCATCGGGCGCCGACGGCGCCGCCACCGGCGTCAGCACCGGAATCGGACCGGCGGGCACCCGCGCGGTGCCACCGGCGACGAACTCGGGCAGCGTCCGGAGCGCTCCCGCGGTCGAGAGCATCCGTACCGGGACCTCGTTGCGGAAGGCGCCGTCCCGGAACTGCGGGGACCGGCTGATCCGGGCCGCGCGGTCGCCCTTCGGCGCGGCGCCGAGCGCGGAAAGGACGTCACGGCCCGAGCGGGCCGCGGCCACCCCCGCGGCGGCCGTGCGAGCCACGGCGGCGCGCGCGTGACGTGATGCCATCGGACTGCTCCTGACTCTCGGCGGGCCGCGGGAGGGGCGGCATATCCGAAGGGTAGGTGAGCCCCCGGGCGCGTGCGCCCGGGGGCGCGCACGGCGTCACTGTCGCCCGTCGGCTCCGGCTGCCCACGCCTCCCGTTCGGCGTCCGATCCGGCACGGGGCCGGAGTACCTGAAGCCTGCCGTCGATGCTCAGCCGCCCGCGATCTCCGGTGCGGAACCAGCCGTCGGCGGTCAAGGCCGGGGCACTGCCCGCGCGCCGCGAATACCCGGCGAACAGCCCCGCACCGGTTACCTCGATCTCGCCGGAGATCCCCGCCCTGACCCGGACCCCGTGCCGGACGATCCTGACGTCGATGCCGGGCACCGGCGTGCCGATGAGATGCAGCGTCCGGGCGGAGGTGATCCCGGTCCTGGCGCCGTGCAGGATCAGCGGTGCCTCGGCCAGGCCGTAGTCGTGCGACATCGTGATGCCCAGCTCCCGCTTGACCAGCCTGTCGATATCCGGAACCTCCGGCCGCCAGTTGGCGAGCAGCGCCCTGACCTCGGGCACCAGGTGCCTGCTTCCCCGCGGCAGCGCCCGCCGCAGCCGGAGCAGCGCCAGGCCGAGTGCGCTGTCCCCGCACCCGACCGTCACGCCGAACTGGCGCAGCACGCCGACGGTGAAGGAGGGCGCGTGCGGCTGCATGAGAACGATCGGTATCCCGCACTCGATCAGCGCGGCCAGGTGAACGACCCCCCACACGCTGGAGAGCGGAAGCATCAGGGCACCGACATCCCGCCCGCCGCCACCGAGGAGCCCCCCGGCCCGCAGCGCGTGGCTCGCGCTGCCGAGCGACACGTCCGTGTGCTGGACGGCGGACGAACCGGCGGCAGGCGCGGCGCCGGTGAACAGCCAGCGCGGGCTCCACTCGCCGCGCCGGTACGGCGGCAGCCGGATGCCGGCGCGGGGGAGGGTCCAGCCCGGCTCCAGCGTGAGCAGCCGGACACCGGCGGCGGGTGCCGCGGCCGGCGCGCCCCCGCGTTCGCCGCGTTCGTTCTGCACCACGAGGACCTCCGCCGCCGCGGCCGTCAGTGCGGAGGTCAGTGCGGTCTCCGAGGCGTCCGCGGGCACCGGGGCCTGGACGACCCCGAGCCGGGCCAGCCCGAGCACGAGCAGCGCGGCGGCGATGCTGTTGTCGAGCTGCCAGGCGACGGTCATCTGCGGCCGGATGCCGCGGGCGAGCAGTGCCGAGGCCAGTGCCTCGGCCGCGGCGACGGCCTGCGCCGCGGTGAGGGTCTCGCCGTTCTCGCCGATGAGCAGGACGTCGTCGCGGGCCGGGGAGGCCGCCCTGCGGGCGAGCAGATCCCAGACGAAGCCCGGTTCGACGCCGCGCGGGCGGGCGGCCGGGACGAGTCCCACGGGCGCGGCGCGGGGCCGGTCGCGAAGGTCGGGCGGAGTGCGTGTCATCGCCGCGCCGATCTCACCGGGGCGCCATGCGAATCGCTCCGTCGAGCCGGATGACCTCTCCGTTGATCATCGGGTTGGCGACGATGTGCGCGGCGAGGGCTCCGTACTCCGCGGGGCGGCCGAGGCGGGACGGGTGCGGCACCTGGGCGCCCAGCGACTCCCGTGCCTCCTCCGGCAGGGTGCCGAGCAGCGGGGTTTCGAAGAGCCCGGGCGCGATCGTGTTGACCCGGATGAGCAGCGAGGCCAGATCGCGGGCGATGGGCAGGGTCATCCCGACCACACCGCCCTTCGACGCCGAGTAGGCGGCCTGCCCGATCTGCCCTTCGAAGGCCGCGACCGAGGCCGTGTTGACGATGACGCCCCGCTCGCCCTCGATCGGCTCGGTTCGCGCGATGCGTTCGGCGCCGAGCCGCAGCACGTTGAAGGTGCCGATCAGATTGACGTCGATGACCTTGGCGAAGGATTCGAGGGGGAAGGGTCCTTTCTTCCCGATGGTGCGCATCGCGGTGCCGATGCCCGCGCAGTTCACCACGATGCGCAGCGGGCCGAGCGACTCCGCGACGTCGAGCGCCGTCGCGATGGCGATCTCGTCGGTGACGTCGGCGGGCACGAAGCGCGCCTGCTCGCCGAATTCCGCCGCCACCGCCTCGCCTCGGGAGGAAGGTAGGTCCACGATCACCACCCGTGCGCCCGCGGCCAGCAGCGCCTCCGCCGTGGCCGCGCCGAGACCCGACGCTCCGCCGGTGACGACCGCAACACTGTCGGTGATTCTCATGTCCATGTCCTCCGCTCGCCGCTGTGGTGCGTACCTATATTACTATGTAATACAGGTAGATCCGTCGGCGATCGGAAACAGGCAGAGCCGGTCAATCGGGTGGGTTGCCGGTAAATCGCCGGACCGATTTCGCGCGGCGAGGGGGGTCAGCGAAAAGGTCTGACCGGCGAATGGAGTTCGCAATCGAAGCAGCTGCGCCGATGGTCGTACGCGATCAGCGCGTGCGCGGCACGGCAGATGCCCACCGCCGTCGTCAGATCCAGGCCGGTCAATCGCGTGATCCGCCGCAGCCGGTAATCGACGGTATTCGGATGCACGTGCAGCCGGCGCGCGGTCCGCTGCCGATTCATGTCGTAGGTCAGATAGACGCGCAGGGTTTCCAGCAGTTCGGGCGCGGTCTCCAGCGGGTCGAGCATGGCGGTGATCAGCCGGGAGACCGCACCGCCCCGCATCAGCTGGTATTCGACGGCCATATCGGCCATCGGGTAGAGGCCGGGGGGGCGGTTGCCCGCCCGGACCAGGGCCAGGAGTTCGTGCGCGTGCTCGGCCGCCTCCGGGATGTCCTCGGCGGTGCCGATCACCGTGGTCGCGGTGAGCGGGACCTCGGCGGCCTTGGAGAGCCGGGCCAGGGTCGCGGAGTCCAGCTCGGTGGCGTCCTCGGTGAGCGCGACCAGCACGGTGCCGCCATGGCAATCGAGCAGTGGCAGCATCCGGCTTTCGAAGAGTGCCCCGAGCTCGGCCAGCAGCCGGTTCAGTCCGCGCCGGGCCACGTCGAGTGGTTGATTGTCCCTGCCGCGCCGCCCGGTCGCGCGTTCGGGGATGGCGACGGCGACGACCTGGTACGAATTCGCGATCTCCACCCCCGCCTCGCGGGCGAGCGCGGTGTCGGCCCGGCCGCTGAGCAGCGCGACTGCGAGCGCCTGAGCCGCGGATTCGTCGTCGGCGCGGCGCGCTTCGGCCGCGTACGCGTCGGCGGCCTCGGCGGAGACCGTGTCGAGCAGCTGCATGGTGAGGTCGCTGGCCGCCACGAGCGTGTCGACGTCCGGCCCCTCCACCGCGAGCGCCGTCAGGCTGAAGGCGACCCGGGTCGCCTCGTGGCAGATCCGGAGGGTGGTGGAGAGGGGAACGCCGTCGCGAGCCCACTCGGTCGCGGTCGCCGCGATGGTGCCGAGCCGGTCCCGGGCGGGAACGACCTGGGTCTGCAGCATCTCGGTGACCAGATCCAGGCAGCAGCGGGCGAGGGCGATGGTGGTCGGGCCCGGTGCCGCGTCGCACGGGGAGAGGTCGAGATCGGAACGGCGGACCAGATGGGCGGCGATCTCGTCCGGGCTCGGCGGTGTCGCCAACGCTACCGACCTTTCGGTTTGCAAAGCGTTGCCGGACGAAACAGTTGACGAATCTATAACTTCGTGAGCCATTTGTTTGTCGCTCCGTTGCGTGCCGTGCTGATAATCCGCGCCCGACGGGTGAAACCGGGTGGAGGCCGCTGCGCGGTAGTTGCCAGCTATGGTGGAGATCGAACCATACTAAGTTGACCTAGTTGGCTACGCAAGGTCGCTGCCGCCTCCGCGGGGGAGCTATTACCCCGTTTACCTGGGCAGATCCCGATCGGGGGCCGGGGCGGGCGGAGCGTGTGACGCTCGGAAATTCGGACAAAGTGTTCGATCGATGTGTAGGAATAATCCTTTTTCGCCGCTGTCACGTGTGAGCTGTCACAGGAAATTCCGGGGTTTTGTGGTTCTGCACCATGATGGGTCCGATCGCCTCGATCGGCGCTACCGCGGGCCGTTCCGAGCTCGGTACCGGGCGATGTCGCAGCGCGCCGGGGTTTTCGGCTACCCGGCCCCTGGGCGCCGGACGACCTGCGGCGGCCCGGACGGCTCTGCGCACCCGGCAGCCACCGCCCCGGAACCGAGCGGCGGGCCCGCGCCACCCGGCCGGTGGCATCGGCCGCAGGCCGGTTCCCGGAGGCCGCCGCTCAGGGTCGGGCCGTCCAGCCGGATATTGCATGGCAGCGAATGTCTCGCGAATCGTCCGGCGGCCTCCGGTATCGCTCATCGCCCCTGTTTGACGATCGCCCCGGCGTCGATCTTCATCTGCATGCCGGTCACGTAGCGCGACTCGTCGGAGGCGAGGTAGACCACGGCGTGCGCGACATCGTCGGGCTCGACCCACGGGACGGGGATGGCCTGCAGCCGGCGGAAGCCGGCGGCCGCCTGCTCCGGCGTCGGCCGCTCCAGATCGGGCCGGAACGTCCGGTACAGCGCGTCGTTCTGCAGCATGACGGTGTCGCAATTCGTGGGATGTACCGCGTTGCACCGGGTTCCGCTCGGCGCGAGCTGGACGGCCAGCGTATTCACGTAGTCGATGACGAATCGCTTCGACAGGCTGTAGCCCGCGCCGCCCGGCCCCTGCGGGCCCTGCGTCGGCGCCCCCGCGCTGAGCAGCCCCGCGACCGAGCCGATGACGATCACCGAGCCGCCGGGAGTGAGGTGCGTGAGCGCGGCGTGCACGGTGTTGACGACCCCGACCAGGTCCACGTCGACCGAGTCGACGAAGGCGGCGAGCGGCCGGTCGAGGCCGAGCGGGCAGATGCCCGCGTTCGCGACCACCACGTCCAGACCGCCGAGTTCGGTCACCGATCGGTCCAGGAACCGCTCGACCGCCACGCGGTCGCGCACGTCGATCGCCTCGGCGATGATGCGGCGGCCGGTCCGCTCGACCAGACGCACGGTCTCGGCCAGATCGTCCGGGGTCGCCAGCGGATAGTTGTTCGAGGCGATGTCGGCGCAGAGGTCGAAGCCGATGATGTCGGCGCCCTCCTCGGCCAGCCGGACGGCGTGGGCGCGGCCCTGCCCGCGCGCCACGCCACTGATCAGGACGGTCTTGCCTGCTACCCGGGCCATGCTGTGCTCTCCTCCGATGGTGCTCGGTGCTGTCGTCGGCCCCGGCTTCGCTGCCGGGCCGGGGGTGTCCAGGACAGAAAACGGGCCGTGCGCGAATCGCGCACGGCCCGCTTCCGGTCCGGGGAAAAAGCGGTTACCCGCGCTCGGTCTCGGCGGTGTGCGCGCGTGCCAGCTCCAGTCCTTCCGCTCGGGTCGGGACGGTGGTGTCCCACCTGCCGCAGGTGCAGAAGGCGATGTAGTGATCGCCCTTGGGCAGGACCGCCTGGGTGTCGCAGTACCCGGAGGCCTCGGCCATGGAGGAGACGAACTCGCCCGGGAGGTCGTAGAGAACGCTGTCGCTCATCGGAGTGCTCTTTCGGTCGGTGGCATGGCGCGTCGCCGTCAGACGGTGGCGGTCTCGGGCTTCTCGGTGCCTGCCGCGGGGAGTTTGGGAGCATCCGGGAACAGCTCTTCGAACGTGCCGTGCGTGATCCGGTCCTTGACCTTCTGGTCCACGGTGTCGAACAGGTCGTGCAGGGTCTGCTGCGTGTGCCCGTAGGTGCCTTCGATGTGCGGGTAGTCGCTACCCCACATGACGTTGTTGTAGCCCATGCCGGTGAGTGCGGCGACCGCCGACTCGTCGTGCTGGAACGAGGCGTAGACCTGGGAGTAGATGATCTCCTTCGGCGAGCGCGAGAGCTTCGGCCGCACCGCCATCGAGTGCTGGCGGTAGCCCTCCTCCATGCGGTCGGCGACGAACGGCACCCACGTCGCGCCGCCCTCGGAGACCAGCACCTTGAGGCCGGGGTGGCGGTCGAGCGCGCCGGAGGCGACCAGCTTCATGACCGCGCGCTGGCCGCCGAAGGTGGTCTCGGTGTAGTTGAGCACCGCCCCGCCGGGGCCGCGGTAGGTGGCACCCGGGGTGCTGCCGGTGGTGAAATCGATGGGCTCGGTGCCGATGTGGAACGCGAGGACCATGCCGATGTCCTCGGCCAGCGCCCAGAAGGGCTCCCAATCGTCGCGGTTGTAGTCCTTCTGCAGGGGGTGCGGCGAGACCGGGAGGAAGACGGCGCGGTAGCCGATCCGGCCGCAGCGCTCCAGCTCGTCGCAGGCGTCCTGGATATCGAGGGTCGAGACCTGGGCGGTGGGGATCAGCCGCGGCGAGTAGTCCATGATCGCCTCCTTCGCCCAGTCGTTGGAGACCCGCAGCGCCTCCCGCAGCACCCGCGGGGTGCGGAAGGAGCTCGACCACATGCCGAGCGAGGGGAAGATGAGCTCGGTCCAGATCCCCTCCTCGTCGAGGTCCTTCAACCGCAGCTCGACATTGCCCGCGCCGGGCGCGCGATGGCTGGCGGCGTAGAACTCCTCCTGCGCGATGTTCGGCAACCGCCGCCGGAACGCCTGCCCGTCCACGTAGACGGTCTCCCACTTGCCGTCCTCGTCCTTCTCCGAGCGCGGGACCAGCTCGGCCAGATCCGAGGGCAGCCGCGAACGCCACAGGTCAGAGGGCTCGAGGAAGTGGGAATCGCCGGAATTGGCCCACAGCTTGTTGGACACGATCGGTCTCCGTTCGTCCATCCGAATCTTGGTAGATATTCTAGAATCGCATTCTAGGATGTAAGCTGATTATGAAGCGGCCGAGGCGCGGAGTCAACCCCCGGCGCACCGGCGAGGGAGGAACGATGCTGCAGAGCAAGGGGCCCGCACAGGCCCGGACGTGGACGAGTACGTCGGCCACCAAGGAGCGGATACTCGACGCCGCGGTGCAGGTTTTCGGGGCGAGGGGGTTCACGGCGGCCACGATGGCCGAGATCGTCGAGCGCTCGGGTGTCAGCGTGGGCAGCATCTACCATCACTTCGGCGGCAAGGCCGAGGTCTTCAACGCGATCTGGGAGAACTTCGGCGCGCTGCTGCGCCGCCAGGTCGAGGAGGGCATCGAGTCGGCGCGGGCGGCGGGCGAGACCGACCCGTTCGAGCTCTTCATCGTCGGAATCCGGCGCTATCTGCGGTTGATCTGGGAGAACCGGTCCAGGGCCAGGGTGATCGCCATGGGCGACACTCCACCGGGATTCGACGCCCAGCGCCGCAGGCGGAGCCGGGCGGGCGGCGACAGCGAGCTCGCGATCCTCGAGCTCGGCCCCTCGCGCCGGGACCGGCTCTTCGGCGACTTCCTCATCGCCATGCGCAACGAGACCACCATCGCGCTCTTCGGCATCGCCACCGAGGCCGAGGCCGAGAGCCTGATCGATGAGACCGAGCGGTGCTTCCGGCGCCTGCGCGGCGACGGCGCCGCGGGGCCGGAATAGGGTGCGGCCGCTCGGGGCTCAGACGCCGACCAGCCTGCGCCGGTGCTGCGCGACCGACCCGTCGAGCAGTTCGTCGACCTTGATCCGGCGGATCAGCAGGTGCACATCGTGTTCCCAGGTGAAGCCGATGCCGCCGTGCACCTGCAGCGCCGTCTGCGCCGCGGTGCTGGTGGCCGCGCCCGCGTACGCCGCCGCCGCCGCCACCGCCCGCAGCCGGGCGCTCGCATCGTCGCCGTCGAGCGCCACCGCGGCCGCCCACACCGCCGCGCGCGAGGTCTCGACGGCCAGCGCCATGTTCGCGCAGTGGTGTTTGACCGCCTGGAACGTCGCGATCGGGCGGTCGAACTGGGTGCGCTGGCCGGCGTACTCCACGGTCATGTCCACCAGCCGGGCGGCCGCGCCGACGGCGTCCGCTGCCCTGGCCGTCGCGAGCACGTCCTGCGCCCAGGCCAGGGTGCCGGTGGGCAGCGCCGACCACTGCCCCGCTTCCAGGGTGTGGTCCAGATCGAGCACCGACCAGGAGCGGGTCAGGTCCAAGGTCTGCAGCGTGCGGAGGCCGAGGCCCTCGACGGGCAGGACGGCGGCCGCCTCGGCGCCGGTGTCGGTCGCGGCGAGCACGAGCACCGAGGCGGCGCCGAGCAGGCCGGTCACCGGGGCGGTGCTGCCCTGCAACCGCAGCCGGGCGCCGTCGATCCGCGCGTGCGGGGCGGCGGTCTCGGGCGAGGGAAGCGCGGGAAGCACGAGCTCGGCGCCCGACTCCGCCTGCGCCAGCGCCGGGTGCTCGAGCTGCTCGAGCAGCCGCGCCGCGACCGCGAGTTCGGCCAGCGGCAGCGGGCTGCCCGCCCGCCCGTGCTCTTCGACGAGAACCGTGAGGTCGACCGCGGTGCCGCCGGTGTCGGCGGTGAGCAGGCCGATGAGGCCGGATTCGGCCAGATGGCGCACGGCGCCCGGGGTCGGCTGCGCCGGGCCCGCATCGATGCCGGGTCTGCGCTCGGCGATCGGGTCGTTGCGGGTGAGCCACGCGCGCTCGGCCTCGACCAGGGCTTCCTGCTCCTCGCTCAGCGCGAAGTCCATGTCACTCCTTCGGTCACGGGTGATGACTTAGTTAACCATGTAATCTACGTCCTGTGTGCGTTCGCGGGCAGGGGCAATCCTAGAGTTCGAACCGACCGGTTCATTCGAAGACGGAGGCGTACATGACCGACAATCATCAGGAGACCGCTCTCGACGAGGTCAGCGTCGGTGGCGGCTGGACGGCGGTCCGCAATCGCGGTTTCGACGCGGGCATCCACGACGAGCACCCCCAGCCCTACGACGAGATGATCGCAGGCGCCAGGGCCATGCTCGACGCGCTGGCGGGGGCGAATCCGCCGCTCGCGGTGGTCGACCGGGTGGCCGGGCACTTCGCGGAGGTGCGGCAGCTCCTGGCCGAGTTCCAGGTACCCGAGCGGCGTCGGCCCTTCGGGCACCTCGACGTTCCCGGCCGGGCGCAGTGCATGTCGCCCGCCGTCCGCGCCGAGCACTGGAGCCGGGATCGGCTCGCGGGCACTGTCACCTTCGGGCAGTACTACTTCGGCGGCAACGGCGCGGCGCACGGCGGCACCATCCCGCTGATGTTCGACGAGGTGCTCGGGCGGCTGGCCGGCACCGATCGCACGCCGTGCCGCACCGCGTTCCTGCACGTGGACTACCGATCGATCACGCCCATCGGGGTGGAGCTCAGCACGGTGGGCTGGGTGGAGCGGGAGGAGGGGCGCAAGCGTTACCTGCGCGGCGAGCTCCGCCACGGCGACGTGCTCTGCGCCGAGGCGGAGGGGTTGTTCGTCGAGCTGAAGCCGGGCCAGCCCTAGCTCAGGGCCGGTCTCGGGCCTTGCACGGGGCCGGTGGACCGTAATAGCCTGTGACGGAGACTACATATGCGTCTAAGTTAGCGTTGTTGTCTCCGTGGCTGCGGTCGCGAGCCGTCGAGCGGGACACTCCGGCGTCGCGCACCGTCGACGACCCACCAACCGATCCGGACCGGACCCCAGGAGCGACCCATGACCACCGCTACCACCGATCTCGGCCGTCCCGATGTGCATCTTCACATCGGCACCGAGCGCTTGGCCGAGGGCTCGGCGGGCACCTTCGAGCATGTGAATCCGGCGACCGGGCAGGTCGACAAGATCATCCCGCTGGCCGGGCCCGCCGAGGTCGACCGCGCGGTCTCCGTCGCGGCGGCGGCCTTCGCCACCTGGAAGCGCACCGTTCCGGCGGAACGGGCGCGGCTGCTGAACCGGCTGGCGGATCTGATCGATGCCAGGACCGAGGATTTCGCCCGGCTCGGCGCGATGGACAACGGGACGCCGATGAGCGGCGGCGCGGGCGGCGTTGGCCTGTCGACCTCGTGGATCCGGTACTACGCGGGCTGGGCGGACAAGGTCACCTCCGAGGTGACCTCGACCCTGACCGCGGGCGGCGACCTCGGGTACACCCTGCGCCAGCCCTACGGCGTGATCGGCATCATCATCACCTGGAACGGGCCGCTCATCTCGCTCGCGATGAAGATTCCGGCCGCCGTCGCCGCTGGCAACACGGTCGTGGTGAAGCCGTCCGAGCTGACGCCGTTCTCCGGCGAGCTGTTCGCCGAGCTCGTCGCCGAGGCCGGTTTCCCGCCCGGGGTGATCAACATCCTGCCGGGTGACGCGGCCTCCGGCGCCGCGCTGGTCGAGCATCCGCAGGTGAAGAAGATCTCCTTCACCGGCGGCCCCGCCACCGCGTCCAAGATCCTCGCCGCCTGCGCCCCGACGATGAAGCCAGCGGTGCTCGAGCTCGGTGGCAAGTCGGCCAACATCATCTTCGAGGACGCGGACCTGGACGCGGCGTGCGGGTTCGGCACCATCATGTCGGTGGGCCTGCTCGCCGGGCAGGGGTGCGCGTTCCCGACCCGGATGCTCGTCCAGCAGTCGATCTACGAGGAGGTCGTGGCGCGGGTCAAGGCCATCGCGGAGACGATCGTGGTCGGCGACCCCTTCGCACCGGATACCTTCACCGGGCCGGTGGTGAACCAGGCCGCGTTCGAGCGCATCCAGGGCGCGATCGCCAAGGCCGCGCAGGACGGCGCGCGGCTGGTCACCGGCGGCGCGCCGGTGCAGCTCGACGGCGATCTGGCCGGCGGCTACTACCTGCAGCCGACCGTGTTCGCCGATGTGGACCCGGACTCCGATCTGGCCCAGGAAGAAGTCTTCGGGCCGGTGCTCGCGATCATTCCGTTCCGCGACGAGGCGCACGCGATCGAGATCGCCAACAACACCCGCTACGGCCTCTCCGGCTACGTGAACACCAAGGACATCGGTCGTGCGCTGCGCGTCGCGGAGGAGCTGGTGACCGGCGAGGTGAAGATCAACGGCGCGGCCAGCCTGGTCGCCACCCGGCCGTTCGGCGGCCTGGGGCTCAGCGGCCTCGGCAAGGAGGGCGGCCGCGCGGGGATCGAGGAGTATCTGTTCACCAAGGGTGTCGGCATCGCCTGAGTGGTGCCGCCGGCCGTGGTGCCACACCGAGGCGGGCGGGCTCATCGCACCGATGGAGCCCGCCCGCCGGGGGTGCCCGCCGCGCGGATCCGTTCGCGGAGCCGCGCGGCCTTCCCGCACCTGTCGTGGTGCCGCAAAGAGTGCACTTTTCCAGCCGGTTCCGGCCCCTTCGGGCCGGGCGGCCGCATCGGTCAGTCGCCGAGTTCTATCGCGCCCCACGGGCACGCCTGGACGGCGCTGCGCACGGTGGCCGGGTCGACCTTGCTCCACTCGACATCCGAGCGGACCTCCGCCTTGCCGGTCTCGGCTTCGCCGGTCACCGCGAAGACGTCGGGTGCCTGCCTGGCACACGCGCCGGTGCCGAAGCAGAGTTCGTGGTCGACGGCGATCTCGAGGTGCGGTGACGACGAGGACTGATGGGCTGTATCGGTCACTGGCCTACTCCTGGGAGGGAAATGTTTTGGAATCGGCGCCGCCACGCTCTCGATTGGCGTGGAACCAGCACCTGCGACATAAACCGTATCCTGATTAGGACTAGTCAGGCGCTGCGAGTCACTATACAGTGATTCGGGCCACGTTAAAACGTGTACGGAATTGCGGATTTCGCTCTCGAGGCGAGAGAAAGATGTGGAGGACGGCATGACGGCAGCATCGACGGTGAAAGCCATCGGCGTGGACGAGCGGGGCATTCCGATGGTCGATCCGGCCTTCGTGCCGCAGGTGGTCGGCGGAGACGTCGACTGGCGCGGCCAGCTGGACGCACTGCGGGAGGCCTTCCCGCTCTTCCGCGTCGGCGAGGACAAGACGATCTGGGTGACCCGGCACGAGACCGCCCGCGAGCTGTTCGCCGACGGGGAGACCTTCTACGAGCCGAACTGGGTGCAGCAGTTCGGCAGCCACGACGCCCTGCTCGACGGCTCCGGCTTCAAGCCGACCGACGACTTCGACGCCGTCGCGGGCGCGCACCGGCAGGTCCGGCTCCGCCGGGCGGTGATGGAGCACTTCACGCCGAAGTACGTCAAGACCTGGGAACCCCGGATGCACGAGGTCGCCAGGGAACTACTGGCCAGGTTCAGCGATCGCGGCGAGTGTGACTTCGTCAACGAGTACTCGAAGTACTTCTTCCCCTACCTCTCGGCGCAGTGGCTGGGCGCGCCCAAGAAGGACTGGGACCAGCTCGTGCAGTGGCAGCACGAGATCTTCCAGCTCAAGCCCACGACCGAGGGCGACCGGATGCTGCACATGTCCGGGCAGGCGATGAACAGTGTGTTGCAGTACGTCAGCGGCCTCATCGCGGAGAAGCGGGTCAACCCGGACGACAGCTTCACCAGCTACGCGGTCCACACGACGGTCGACGGCACCCCCCTGACCGAGGAGGAGGTGCGCGGGATCATGACCATCACCGTCCTCGGCAGCGCCCATACGGTGACGGCGCATCTGGGCGAGATCTTCCGCCACCTCGCCGATCATCCCGAGCACCAGAAATTGGTCGCGGAGGATCCGGATGCCATCGATGCGCTCGGCGAGGAGCTGCTCCGGGTCCGCTCACCGTTCGGGCACAGCCGCGTGGTGACCAAGGACATCGATTTCCACGGCGTGCAGCTGCACCGCGGCGAGCAGTTGTTCGTCATGTACTCGATGGTCAACCGGGATCCGCGCTGCCCCGGATTCGATCAGGTCGACGTGGAGCGCAGGCCGAATCCGCACCTCGCGTTCAACTACGGCCCGCGCCGCTGCATCGGCCTGCACTGGGCGCGCTTCGCCCGCAACGTGGCCATCGAGGAATGGCACAAGCAGATCCCGAGCTACCGGCTCGGCGTCGACGTGACCGAGCTCACCGAGCAGATCTACGCCGGGACCGGATTCCCGTCGCTGCCGCTGGTGTGGAAGTAGCTCCACCGCGAAACCTCGAGACGTGCCCGGGAGATTCCCGGGCACGTCTCTTTGCGTGTGCGGGGGAGTGGCAGCCGAGTGCCTAGGCTGTGAGGTGCTGGATGTGGCGCCGGAGCCGGTGCTGGGCCAGCCCCTCGTCGCCGACCAGAACCGCTTCCACGATCCGCTGATGCACCCTGCCACCGTCGCCGTTGCCGCCGTTGCCGGTGCATGCCGCGCCCTGGCCGCCCTCGGCCCCCCGATGCCGGGCCCAGAGCTCGGTCAGGATGCCGAGGAAGATCTCCAGCACCGGATTCTCCGACAGCTTCGCCAGCCCGGCATGGAACCCGTCGCCGGCAGCCGCCTGCCCCAGCCCCGCCACCACCGCCGGATCGTCGCGACGCGCCAGCACCCGCCCCAGCGCCCCCACCTCGACCGTCTCGCGCACCACCACCAGGTCCTCGGCGCTCACCCGCCGATAACTCAGGTACAACGCGATCGTCTCCATACTCGCCCGCGGATCCGGCGCCGTCACCACCAGCCCACCGCCCGGCCCCCGCCGCATCCGCGCGACCGAGTGGTACTCGAGCAACCGCACCGCCTCCCGCAGCACCGCCCGCGACACCCCGTGCCGCGCCAGCAGATCCGCCTCCGACCCCAGCACCTGCCCCACCGGCCAGCCACGCCGGGTGATCTCGTCGTGAATCCGCCCCGCCACCACCTCGGCCAGCTTCGCCCCCGGCTCACTGGGCTGGCGCGTCGCCACCCCCGTACGCACCCGCCGCGTCCGCCGCTCCAGCAGCCACGCCGACACCCTCCGCAGGTGGTCGGCCGACGCCGCCTGGGCCCGCCCCCCGTCTCCGGAGATCACCGCCTCCACGATCTCGAGGTGGGTCGTGTGCGCGTGCGCCTTCCCCCGCGTCACCTCGTCCCGCGACACCAACCGCGTCGCGTGTGCGTACCGCGCGGTCAGCCGGGCCAGCACATCGACGAACAACCCCAGCACCGGATTCCCCGACGACTCGCCGACCAGCACGTGCAATACGTCCTGCGCGAAGATTCCGGGCTCGGCCGCCCGCTGCTGCTCCTCGGCCAGGCACTCGCGCAACCGCAGCACCCCGTCCTCATCGATCCGCGCCGCCGCCAAGCCGGCAGCCAGCGGCTCCAGCAGCAACCGCGCGAACATCAAGTCCTCGACCGTGGTGCCGATGTACTCGAGGAAGATCACCAACGCACGCGTCGCCGGTATCGCGTCCGGCGCTCGCACCAGCAACCCACCGTTCGGCCCCCGCCGCATCCGCGCGACCTGGTGATGCTCGGCCAGCCGCACCGCCTCCCGCAGCACCGACCGGGACACCCCGTAGCGCACCCGGAGATCCTGCTCCGACCCCAGCACCGCCCCCACCGGCCAGCCCCGGCCGATGATCTCGCCCTCGATTCGCCGTGCTACCTGCGACGCCAGCTTCCCCACGCCGACCGAGCCGGGGGCGGAGACGGGGTCGTCGAAGTCGGCGCCTACGGGGGCACCCGTTGTTGAGCTCGGCACGACGCCCCTCACGTTCGTATGTCAGGAGCCCTTATTGTAGTCGTAACCGGCTTTGCACCGTAAAGTCGACGCAGCGAGGCGGAATCAGCTGACTGAATCGGTAGTTCCGTGCGCAGCGGCGTCAGCTCCCTCCGGGCGGCACCGTGCCCGCCCGGGCTCCGGTCAGTGTGACCAGCCCGCGGGAATCACCGGCCCGGCCACGACCTTGCCGTCGTACAGCGCGTCGATGGAATCGGGCGAGTAGCCGAGTTCGGTCAGCACCTCGCGGGTCTGCTGGCCGATGATCGGCGCCGCGCGGTCGAATCGGAGGTCGAAATCGGGGAAGTGCCAGTAGGCGCCGGGCTGTTCCATCCGGCCGAAGAAGGCGTGGTCGTATCCGACGATGAGCCCCGCTTCGATGTTCTCCGGGCGATCGAAGAACTCGAATTGATATTCTTCGCGCACGAGTTCCGCGGGAATTCCGCGAGTCGCGAGCCGCTCCAGCAGTTCGCCGGATTCGTATTTCAGAATCGCGCCTGCGATATCGGAATCCGTGCCCGCGCCGACCGCGGCACGCAATTCGGCCAGTTGCTCGCCGGACTCGGTCACGACCGCGATCCATCCGTCCGCCGCTTCATAAATACGATTTCCGGGCCCGTATCCGACCTGTTCCGCGTCGAATCGCGGATAGGGAGCCAGGGTGTCGTCGGCCAGCCGCAGGAAGGTTTCGCTCTGGGTCATCGTGGTGGAGCGCAGCAGCGAGCCCTTGACCGTGGTCGAGCGACCGGTCCGGGCACGGTGGTAGAGCGCGAGCATCGTGCCGACGAACGAGGTCAGGGCGGTCTGCACGTCGAGCGTGCCGAGCCGGGAGAACTGCGGGGGATTGCCGGTCCCGCCGTTCTCGACTTCCCAGCCGCCCAGCGCCTGGAAGACCGAGTCGTACCCGGGGTTGTCGGTCTTCCCGCCCCGCTCGCCGTAGCTGGAGACGTAGCCGAACACCACGTCCGGGTTGATCCGCCGGATCGTTTCCTCGTCGATGCCGTTCTTGACCGCAGCGCGCGCCCGCTGGTTGTGGTGCACGACATCGGCCCACTCGACCAGCCGGCGCAGCACGCCCTGGCCGTCCTCGGAGGTGATGTCGAGGGCGATGGCGCGTTTGTTGCGCGAGCAGGCTTCCCAGAAACACGCCTTGTAGCGCAGCCGATCGCCGGAGACCGGTTCGACCTTGATGACGTCGGCGCCGAGGTCGGCCATGAGCATGGGAGCCATCGGACCGGCGAGGAACGACCCGAGGTCGAGAATCTTCAGCCCGGAGAGCGGCAGGTCGGGCCCGGGGGTGGTGGCCGTCGTGGCGCGGGCGGGCGCGGCCGCGGCGAGTTCCGCGGCGTCGTCCTGCCCGAGCAGCGGAGCGGGGCCGCGCACCCGCAGCGGCGGCTCGATCTCGAAGGGCAGCCCTGGCTGCCGGATCCGTCCGTGCTCCGGGTCGTCGAGGGTGACGGTGTAGTCGTTGGCGAGCACGTCGGGATCCCGGAGCAGCTCGCCCAGGTGCAGCGCGGGCTCGACCGCGATATCGGCGCCACGCAGCGCCGCGAGCCACTCGGAGCTGGGGCGCAGGCGCACCAGCGACCGGAATTCGTCGCCCCCCGGGGTGATCGACTCCGCTTCGGCTCCGAGTTCGGACACCAGCTCGCGGACCAGGGGGATGGATCGGAGCGGAACCTTCTCGCCCGGGTTCATCAGCTGCAGCCACACCCCGTCGCCGCACTCGTAGAGGGCCGTGGTCGGTGCGGTCTCGTATTTGGTGAGGAACAGCTCGGGGATGGGATTCGACGCTCGATTCCAGAACAGCGAGACCGTGTTGAGCATGCCCTGCAGCAGGCTGGTGTGCACGCTGCCGCCCCGCCCGGTCTGCTCCCGCACCAGCAGCCGGGCCAGGATCCCGCCCGCCGCGAGCGCCGAGGCGCCCCAGCTCGGCAGCGGGAAACGCATCGGAATGGGGCCGTCGCGATGGCCGAGGGCCTCGCCCATCAGCCCCGATCGCGCCTGGACCAGGAGATCGTGCCCCGGCAGTTCGGCGTCGGGGTGGTTGACCGGGTAGCCGGTCACCGAGCACACCACCAGGGCGGGGAACCGGTTCCCGAGCGTCTCCGGGTCGAGGCCGTGCCCGCGGGCGACGGCGGGGGTGTACCCGTGCACCAGGACGTCGGCCCCGGCCAGCAGGGATTCGAGGGTGGCCCGCCCCTCCGGGGTCTCCAGATCGGCGATCACGCTGCGCTTGCTGCGGTTGAGCGTCGGGAAGGCAGAGGTTGCGCGAGCGGGGTCGCCGGAGCGGGATTCCACCTTGACGACCTCGGCACCGGCTTCGGCCAGCGTGCGGGTGGCGGCGGGCCCGGCTAGCCCGGTGGTGAGGTCGACGACCCGCAGGCCCTCGAGGATACCGTCGGTCATAGGGAAGTTCCTCGTCGTGGTTCGAGCTCGGAGGGCGGGTGGTCAGCGCGCGGGGGAGGCCGCGGCGTGCAACTCTTTCTGCAGCGTCGAGCTGTCGGTGATGGTCGCGAGCAGCGGCAGATGCATCGTTACCTGCATCCGGTGGGTCTCCGCGGTGCCGCCCGCCGTGCAGTCCTCCACCAGGATCACGTCGTAGCCGTGCGCGATCGCCTCGGTGGCGGCGCCGGGCAGGGCGATATTCGTGGAGACGCCGGCGAGCACGACGGTGTCGGCGCGCAGCCCACGCAGCGTCGCATCCAGGTCCGTGCCGGTGAACGGCGCCATGCCGTGGTGCCGGTCGCTGACGACATCCTGTGGCGCGCAGACGATCTCGTCGTGGATCGCGGCTTCCCTGCTGCCCGCGATCAACCGGCCCGCCTTCTTGATCCGCGCGGCGAGAACGCAATTCGTCCGGAACCCGACGAAGTCGGGGCGCGCACTGATGGTGCAGTGCACGACCGGCAGATCCAGGGACCGGAAGGCCGCCGCGAGATCGTTGATCTTGCCGATGATCTCTCGCTCGACGACCTGCTCGATCAGCGGGCTGGTCTCGTAGGCGGGATTGGTGATGGCGTTCTGACATTCCGAGATCAGCAGTGCGGCCCGGCGGCCGGACTCGATGCCCTTCATCCCTGGTCCCTTCCTCGATGGTCCGCATCCCCCCGCCGGTCGCTCCGGCGACAGGCGGGTCCGGTGGCGCGTGTCACAGCTCACTCGGAAGGTAACTTAGATTACTTGGTTGGTCAAGAGCCGGGGGGTGACGGTCCTGGTGAAGCGCTGCCCGCGAGCGCGCCGGCCGGGATTCGAGTCGGAATTGGTCCAGCAGAAAGTTATATAGGTTAGTTTTGTTGGGCACGTGCCCGTCGCTACACCACGGTACGGCGTCGTCGATCGCGCAGCACCCGAACCCGAGAGATGATTATGGCAGCAACCGAGAACCTGTCCGCGTCGGCCGCGCAGTGGAACCGCGAGGGGTTCCACGGCAGCCGGACCTGGCCCGAGGTGCTCGCCCGGAGCTGTGCGGCGGGTGCCGCGGCCACCGTGGTCTACGCCGCGGGCGAAAGCACGCCACTGGTGACGACCGTCGGCGAGATCTTCGCGCTGGCCCAGCGCGCCGCCGCGGCGTTGCAGCTCCGCGGCATCGGGCCGGGGCGCGCGGTGGCCGTGCAGCTACCCAACGGCATCGAAGCCTCCATCGCCTACGCGGCGGTGCTGCTGACCGGCGCCGTCCTGGTGCCGATCGTGCACGTCTACGGCCCGAACGAGGTGCGCTTCATCCTCGAGCAATCCGGCGCCGAGGTGCTCGTGCAGCCGGCCCGGGTACGCTCGGCAGAGTACGCCGACCGGCTCCCCGGCTACGCCGAGATCTCCACCCTGGACCGGGTGATCGTGGTCGGCGACGACGTGCCTGCGGGCGCGTCGGCCTGGACCGAGCTGATCGGGACGAGCGCGCGGTACCGGCCCCCGCGCGTCGACGCGAACGACGTCGCGCTGCTGATCTACACCTCGGGCACCACCGCGGCGCCGAAAGGCGTGCAGCACAGCCACAATTCGCTGCTGGCCGAGCTGTGCTCCGGTCCACGCTCGCTGCTCGACGCCGAGGACTCGGTGCAGCTCGTCTCCTTCCCGCCCGGCCACATCGCCGGTGTGTCGAGCGTGCTGCGCCCATTGCTGCACGGCATCGATACCGTGTACATGGAGTCGTGGGAGGCGGCCACGGCGGTCGCGCTGATCGCGCGGTACCGGGTCACCGCGACCTCGGGCACCCCCTTCCACCTGGCCGGCCTGCTGGATCTCGGCGATGTCCGGAGCGAACTGCGGACCCTGCGCGAATTCCTGATCGGCGCGGCCACCGTGCCCGAGGAACTGCTCCGGCGCGCGGCGGAGGCAGGCATCAGCACCTACCGCTGCTACGGCTCGACCGAGCACCCCACCGTCACCTGCGGCAGCCCCGGCGAACCGGAGGCTGCCCGGCATCGCACCGACGGTGCGCCGCTGCCCGGCGTGCGGGTGCGCGTCGTCGACCGGGCAGGCGCCGAGGTGCCGGTCGGCGTCGACGGGGAGATCCTCACCCGCGGCCCCGACCAGTTCGTCGGGTACCGGGACGCGACCCTGAACGCGGCCGCCTTCACGGCGGACGGCTGGCTGCGCACCGGCGACCTCGGGCACCTGGACCCGGAGGGCAGGCTCACGATCACCGACCGGCTCAAGGACGTGGTGATCCGCGGGGGCGAGACCATCTCGGCGAGCCAGCTCGAGGACGTCCTCGCCACCCACCCCGCGGTGGCCGAGGCGGCGATCGTCGCCGCTCCCGACCCGCGCTACGGCGAGGTCGTGGCCGCGGTGGTGGTGCCCGCACCCGGCGCCGAGATCGATCTCGCGGCGGTGCGCGCGCACTTCGCCGCCTCCGGCCTCGCGAAACAGAAGACACCCGAGCGGCTGGTGGTCGTCCGGGAGCTGCCCCGCACGGCGCTGGGCAAGGTCCGCAAAGCGGAGTTGCGGGAGACCCACTTCGGCTGACGCGGCCGAAGCCGAGCGAAAGGACGGGACACACAGTGCATGCGCAATCGGGAGCAGCGGGGGAGAGCCGGTGAAGGTCGGAAGCATCGAGATCCTTCCCGTCGTCGACGGCACCGGGCGTGAACTCGCCACCGGCATGCTGAACCGGCCGGGCGTCCCCGACGCCTGGGCGTGCCACGCCGAGCAGCTCGACGCCGACGGCGTGCTGGTGTTCCCGCTGGGCGGGTTCCTGGTCCGGTCGGGCGATCGGACGGTGCTGGTGGACGCGGGAGCGGGGGCGATCGCCAACGACCGCTACACCGGCGGCCGCTTCCTGGACGGGCTGCGCGGCTACGGGGTGGCGCCCGAGGACGTCACCGACGTGGTCTTCACCCATCTGCACTTCGACCACGTCGGCTGGGCCACCCGGGGCGGCCGGATCGTGTTCCCGCGCGCCACCTACCGTGTGCACGAGGCGGATTGGGCGCACTTCGTGACCGCGCCCGACGCGCTGCCCGGCGCGGTGCGCAAACTCGCGCCGCTGGCGCCGCAGCTCGAACTGTTCGGCTCGGACGGGCCGATCGCGCCCGGCATCGACGCCAGGCACGCGCCGGGGCACACCCCCGGCTCGACCGTCTACGTCGTCTCCGACCGCGGCGAGCGGGCGCTGCTGCTGGGGGATGTCGTGCATTCGGTGGTCGAACTCGGCGAGCGCGACTGGGAGGCCTGGTTCGACGTCGACCCGGCCGCCGCGAGCCGGGTGCGCAACGAGATCGCCGACGAGGTCGCCGATACGCCGGATCTCGTGGTCGGCGCGCACTTCCCGGAGCTCGCCTTCGGGCGGGTGATCACCGCGGGCGGCGACCGGATGTTCCGGGCGGTCTGACGCGACCGGCCCGGTGGGATCGCCACCGGGCCGGTGCGGGCGGGCTCGTGCCCGCTCAGCTGTTCTCGGCAGGGCGGAACAGCGGAATCTTCCAGCCCTCGGTGATCGGGCTGAAGGTGACGGTCACCGGCATGCCGATGTACACCGCGTCGGGATCGACCTCGATGATGTCGCTGACCAGCCGTGCGCCCGGCGCGCCCTCGAGGTCGAGCACCGCCGCAGCGATGACGATGTCGGGGAAACCGGGGTAGCCGCGCACGATGGAGAACGAGAACACAGTGGCCCGTCCGGACAGCTCCACCCAGTTCTGCGCCTTGGAGCGGCAGTTGGGGCAGTACGGCGTCGGTGGCATCCGGAACGTGCCGCAGTCGCCGCAGGCCAGCGCGACGAGCCGATCCTCCTTGGCCGCCTGCCAGAACGGCTCGGTCACCGGGTTGGTGGTGATCCGCACGTGATCGCCGGGCAGTGCCTGCGCCGCGCCCGCCATCAGAGCGCCTTGCCCAGGATGAGCCCGCTGACCGGGATGTGCGCCGGGCCTCCGGTGCACAGCGCGAGTTCGGCGCCCTGCACCTGGTTGATGGCGGTACCGCGCATCTGCTCGATGCCTTCCTTGATATGGGTCATGCCGATGATGTACGCCTCGGAGAGCTGCCCGCCGTGCGTATTGACCGGCAGCGAGCCGCCCCGGTAGCGGATCGCGCCGCTCTCCACGAACGGCCCGCCCTCGCCCTTCTTGCAGAAGCCGTAGTCCTCGAGCTGCATGAGCACCATCGGGCTGAAGTGGTCGTAGAGCAGCGCGACGTCGATGTCCTCCGGGCCGACGCCCGCGCGGCGGTAGAGATGCTGGGCGACGGGGGCATGCCCGGAGGAGGCGAAGGTCTCCTGCGGCATGCCGAACCAGCCGAAGGCGCGGCCCCAGTCCCGGCTGCCGCCGTGCGCGGCCGCGATCACCGGCACCGGCTTCTGCTTGAGATCCCGGGCGCGCTCGAGGCTGGTGGTGATCACCGCGATGGCGCCGTCGGTCTCCAGGCAGAAATCGAGCAGGCACAGCGGCTCGGCGATCATCCTGGCGTCGAAGTAGTCCTCGGTGGTGATCGGCTGGTCCTTGAAGATCGCCTTCGGGCGATTCAGCGCGTTCTGCCGCTGCGAGACCGCGATCTCGGCGAACGCCTCGCGGCGGGTGCCGTAGTCGTGCATGTGCCTGCGGGTCAGCACCGACATCGAGTGCCCCGGCCCGGCCAGCCCGGCCGGCTGCAGGAACGAGTTGGTCGGGTTCGGCGCCGCCGCGGCGCCGACGGCGCCCAGCCGGGAGTGCGGGTTCTGCTGCAGCGCCATGACCGTGACGACGACATTCGCGTCGCCCGCCAGGATCGCCGCCCTGGCCAGCCCGATGGACCCGGCCGCGCCGCCGCCGCCCGCGGTGAGCGCCGCGGTGAAGGTCACCTCGGGGATGCCGAGGGTCTCCATGAACTCCGCGGTGTCCATCTTGTCGACGTAGCCCGCGCCCGCGCCCGAGTAGTAGGCGAATCCGTCGATGTCGGTGACCGACAGCCCCGCCTCGTCGCAGGCATTGATGATCGCCTCGCCCGCGAGGTCGGGAATGGTGCGCGGCCAGGACCGGCCGCGCTTGTAGTAGTCCGTGGCGCCGACACCGACGATGGCCACATCCGGAGCCGTCGTCATGCGCCTCCCTCCCGGGTAGAGCGGGGAGAACACAGCATTGTGGAGTCCTTCCGAGGAGGGCCGGCGACGCGCCGAGGAGTAATTGAGAGTACTTATCTTCGTTCAGTAGAGGTGACCGGTCCGCGATTGTCAACCGAGCGGTCGCTGCTGCGCAGCGGTGCCGAGCGCGGCCGCGGCCGCCGCCATCTTCTCGTGGGTCCAGGCACCGTCGGTGGTCACCACGGTATCCGGGGCCCAGCCGCGCCAGAGCACCACCCTGGACCCGGTGACCGCGAGGATCCGGCCGGTCATGGGAGCGCTCGCGGGCGCGGCCAGCCAGCCGACGACCGCGGCGACGCTCTCCGGCTCCAGCTCCGCGCGGCGCTCGGCTGGCAGTAGCTCGGTGCCCCACAGCGGGGCGGTCATGGCGGTGTAGGCCAGCGGCGCGATGGCGTTGACCCGCACGCCGTAGGGCGCCAGCTCCTTGGCCATGGCGGTGGTCATGGTGTTGATCCCGGTCTTCGCCACCGAATAGTTCACGTGCCCGGGATCACCGCCGTCCAGGCCGTTGCCGGAGGAGGTGTTCACCACCGCGGCCTGCCCCGGCCTGCCTGCCTTCGCTTCCGCGCGCCAGTACGCGGCGGCGAAGCGGGACGGGGCGAAGGTGCCCGTGAGGTGGGTCCTGAGCACCGAGTCCCAGGCCTCCTCGGTCATCGAGAACGACATCGCGGGCCTGCTGATGCCTGCGTTGTTGACCAGGACGTGCAACCCGCCGAAGGTCTCGATCGCCGCCTCCACCATCGACCGCGCCGTCGCCCAGTCCGCGGCGTCGCCGGCGAACCCGATGGCGCGGCCGCCCGCCTCCGTGATCTCGGCTGCGACCGCCGCCGCGGCCGCACCGTCCAGATCCTCCGCGACCACCGCCGCGCCGAGCCGCGCGAGCTCGCGCGCGTGCGCCCGGCCGAGCCCGGCTCCGGCCCCGGTCACCAGCGCCACCCGGCCTGCCAGCGGGTGCCCTCCGGCTGCCGGGGATCTCGATGCGACCATGTAATCAGTAAACTCAATAGCTTCGTCCCGGCGCAACCGGGCCGATTGCCGCCGAATCGGCGCCGCGCGAGTTCGCGCGGGCCATCATGGGGGAGCGGGCGCGCGCTCGCGTCGTGGTCCGGAGGAGGCTCGTCGTCGTGGACGTTCACCAGCTGCGGTGTTTTCTCGCGGTGGTCGAGGAGCGGCACTTCGGACGCGCCGCCGAACGCCTGCACCTCACGACCTCGCCGGTCAGCAGGGCCGTCCGCGACCTGGAGCGCGAGATCGGAGCACAGCTGCTGGTCCGGGGCCCGCGCGAGGTGACGCCGACGGCGGCCGGCGCGCGGCTGGCGGCGCGCGGCGCCACGGTCGTCTCGGCCTTCGACGCGCTGCTGCCCGACCTGCTCGCCGAGCTGGATGCCGCGCGCAGGGTCATCCGGGTGGGCAGCAGCCATCTCACCGAACCCGATGTGCTCGACACCGTGGTCGAGTGCGCGCGCAAGGCGGTGCCCGACCGCGAGGTCGTCCTGCAGATCCTGCCCCCGGCGGAACTCTCGGGCATGGTGGCCGACGGAGTGCTCGATCTCGCCGTCGAGTACCTGCCCGTCGAGCGCCCCGGGCTGCGGGCCCGCGCGGTGGCCGGCTACCGGATGGGCATCGCGATGCGCGCCGACGACCCGATAGCGGCGCGTCCCGGCGAGCTGACCGTGTCCGACGTGATCGGCCGCACCATTCAGCTACCCTCGGTCTCGGTGGTGCCGGTACCCCCGGTGGTGGCCGATCTCAAGCGGCAGCTGGAGGAGAAGGGCGCGCGCGACGTCCGGGTCTTCCCCACCGCCGATGTGATCCGCCTCGCCGAGCACGTGCGGCGCACCGGCGACCTCTCGCTGTCCTTCGTCGACGTGCAGACCGGGGCGACCCGGGTCTACTACGAGCAGTCCTTCCGCGTGCGGCGGCTGGCCGACGGACCGGAGATGACGGTCGGGGTCGTCTGGCGCGCCGACCGCGGCGAGGAGGCGATCCTGAACGCCATCCTCGCGGCCATTCCGGCGCTCTGAGCAGGGGCCGCCCGGCCGGTCGGTCCGGTGTTGCGTGTTGCGGGACGCCGCGTCGCGGAAACGGCAATTGAGATCCCCGGCCGGGTCGGCTCTAATGAGGTGACTGAATACTGTGCTGTCGCTCACAGCGGCGGACCGGGCGGTATGCCCGCGCAGCGCCGGTGGACCAGGCGCATGCAGGGAGGCGGCTCCGGAGCCCGCGCCTGGAGGACAACGAACGAAGGAGTTCACAGTGGCCGGATCTCTCGAAGGCCGCGTGGCTTTCATCACCGGCGTCGCGCGCGGCCAGGGCCGGGCGCACGCGGTGCGCCTCGCCCGCGCCGGCGTGGACATCATCGGGGTGGATATCTGCGCGGACTACCCGCACATGAACTATTCGAATGCGACCGAGGACGACCTCGCCGAGACCGTCGAGCTGGTCGAGAAGGAGGGGCGCCGGATCGTCGCCCGGGTCGCCGACGTCCGGGATTACCACGGGCTGAAGGCCGCCTTCGACGAGGGCTACGCCGAGTTCGGCCGGGTCGACATCGTCATCGCCAACGCGGGCATCATCCGGCTCGGCGACGAGCAGGACTTCCTGAGCGAGTGGCAGGAGGTCATCGACACCAACCTCACCGGCGTCTTCCACACCGTGCGCGCGGCGCTGCCCGCCCTGAAGCAGGGCGGGCGGGGCGGTTCGATCGTGCTGACCAGCTCCACCGCGGGGCTGAAGGGCACCGGTTCGGCGGTGGCAAGTTCGCAGGCCTACGCGGCGGCCAAGCGCGGCCTCGTCGGGTTCATGCAGACGCTGGCCAACGATCTGGCGGCGGAGTCGATCCGGGTGAACACGATCCATCCGACCGGGGTGGTCTCGGGGATGACGCAGAACCCGGTGATGGACCGGCTGATGGCCGAGGCCGCGGCGTCGAAGGACAACGCGATCTCCGCGATGCAGAACGCGTTGCCGATCCCGATCCTGCAGGCCGAGGACATCGCCAACGCCGTCGCGTGGCTGGTGTCCGACGAGGCGTACTACATCACGGGCGTGGCGCTGCCCCTCGACGCGGGCTTCACGGTTCGCTGAAGCCGCCGACACATTCGCCGTTCGAGCCAACAAAGGAAGAGCCATGGAGTCAGTGAGTACCGCCGAGGCAGCGCAGACATCCGGTTGCCCGCTCGCCCCGATGCGGGCCGGTTTCGACCACTCGACCACCCCGGAACTGCTGGCGCAGCATCGGGAGACCTGGAACCGGCTGCGGTCGGAGACGCCGATCTTCCGCAGCGACATCACCCCCAAGTACGACATCAACTACCTGATGACCTACGCCGACAACCTGGCGGCGCTGCAGGACACGGCGACGTTCTCCAGCAGTTCGGTCAACTACCTCGACGAGCCGCACCAGAAGCTGATCCCCGAGGAGCTGGACCCGCCGGAGCACGGCAAGTACCGGCGCACCCTGGCGGGGCCGTTCGCCCCGGGCGTGATCAAGAATCGCGAAGACGAGATCCGGCAGTTCTGCGGCGAGCTGATCGATGAATTCGTGGCGAAGGGCGGCGGGGATTTCAAGCAGGAGTTCGCGCTCAAGTTCCCGACCACGATCTTCCTGCGCATGATGGGGCTGCCGGTGGAGCAGCGCGACCAGTTCATCGAGCGGGCCGACATCATCATGCGCACCCTGCCCGAGAACGACCCGGACGGTTCGATCAAGGGCACCGCGGCGGCGCAGATCATCGGCGATCTCAACGCGGTGCTGGAGCTGCGCCGGGCGCACCCGACCGACGACCTGGTCTCGCATCTGCTGGCGCAGACCATCGACGGCGAGCCGGTGAGCACCGAGGACTTCTACGCGATGGGCTTCCTGCTCTACCTCGCGGGGCTGGACACCGTCGCCAACATGCTCGTCTACATGTTCCGGCACCTGGCCGAGGACCCGAAGCTGCGCCGGGAGCTGATCGAGGAGCCGGAGCTGATCCCGGACGCGGTCGAGGAGTTCCTGCGGTACTACTCGATCGCGTCCGGCGCCCGCGTCGTCACCACCGACACCGAACTGGGCGGGTTCCGGATCAAGAAGGGCGATCGGATCCTGTACTGCACCGCCGCGGCCGACCGCGATCCCGAGCAGTTCCCGGACCCGGACACCTTCATCCCGGACCGGCGCCCCAACCGCCACATCGCGTTCGGCGCGGGTCCGCACCGCTGCCTCGGCTCGCACCTCGCGCGGCTGGAGCTCAGGATCGCGATCGAGGAGTGGCACAAGCGGCTGCCGGACTACCGGGTACCGGAAGGCACCGTCTTCACCGAGCACGTCGGAACCGTGTCGGGGTACGACGCGCTGCCGCTGGAATGGTGACTGCGCCGGGCCGATTCACGGGCCGGACCGCCATCGTCACCGGGGCGAGCCGGGGCATCGGGCTGAGCGTCGCCGAGCGGCTGGCCGGCGAAGGCGCGAAGGTCGTGCTCACCGCGCGCGGGCCGGAGGCGCTCGCGGCCGCGGTGGAGAAGCTGGGCGGGCCGGAGTACGCGGTGGGCGTGCCCGGCCGCGCCGACGATCCCGATCACCGGGCCGCGACCGTGGCCCGGGCGATCGAGACCTTCGGCAGCGTGGACATGCTGGTGAACAACACCGGCATCAACCCGGTCCACGGGCCGCTGATCGAGCTGGATCTCCCGGCCGCGCGCAAGGTCGTCGAGGTCAACTGCCTGGCCGCGCTCGGGTGGACCCAGCAGGTATACCGCGCCTGGATGGCCGAGCACGGCGGATCCATCGTGAACGTGTCGTCGGTCGCCGGGGTGCTCCCCGCCCCCGGCATCGGGTTCTACGGTGCGAGCAAGGCCATGCTCAACCACCTCACCGAGGAACTCGCCGTCGAGCTCGGACCGGGGATCCGGGTCAACGCCGTCGCTCCGGCGGTGGTGAAGACCCGGTTCGCCAGCAAGCTCTACGAGGGCCGCGAGGACGTGGCTGCGGCGGCCTACCCGCTCGCGCGGCTCGGCGTGCCCGCCGACATCAGCGGAGCGGTGGCCTTCCTGCTCTCCGCCGACGCCGGCTGGATCACCGGCCGGGTCCTGGTGATCGACGGCGGCGTGACGCTGACCGGCGGGCCGGACGCGGGCGAGCCGATCCGGGCGACCCGATGAGCGCGGACGAGGTGGCCGGCCTCGACCTCGCCCGCCTCGGCGACTGGTTCGCCGAGGCCGTGCCGGGCGCGGGCAGCCGGCTCGGCGCGCGCCTGCTGGCGGGCGGCAAGTCCAACTTGACCTACGAGGTCACCGACGGCCGCTCGACCTGGATCGTGCGGCGGCCGCCGCTGGGCCACGTGCTGGCGACCGCGCACGACATGGCGCGCGAGTACGCGGTACTGGCCGCGCTGCGGGACACCGCCGTCCCGGTGCCCGCGACCTACGCGCTGTGCCGGGACGACAGCGTGCTCGGCGCGCCGTTCTATGTCATGGAACGCGTGGCCGGGACGCCGTATCGGTACGCCGCCGAGCTGGAGCCGCTCGGCGCGGAGCGCACCGGGGCCATCGCAGGCAGCCTGGTGCGCACCCTGGCCGAGCTGCACGAGGTCGATCCGGCCGGCGTCGGGCTCGGTGACTTCGGCAGGCCCGAGGGCTTTCTGGCCAGGCAGATCCGGCTCTGGCGCAGGCAGCTCGAGGCTTCCCGGACCAGGGAGCTGCCCGCCGCCGACGAACTGCACACCCGGCTGCTCGCCGAGGTCCCGCCGCAGTCGGCGCCGGGTATCGTGCACGGCGATTACCGGCTGGACAACGTCCTGGTCGACCAGGACGATCGCGTGACGGCGGTGATCGACTGGGAGATGGCCACCCTCGGCGACCCGCTGACCGACCTGGCGCTGCTGGTGGTCTATCAGCGGATCGGCCGGGTGGACCGCGGCCGCGCGGTGCCCGACGCCGCCTCCGCGCCCGGCTTCCTCGCCGAGACCGAGATCCTCGACGCCTACGCCGCGCGCAGCTCCCGCGACCTCTCCCGATTCGGGTTCTACCTCGCGCTCGCGGCCTTCAAGTCGGCGGCGATCCACGAGGGTATCCACTATCGCTACATCCACGGTCAGACCGTCGGAGCGGGTTTCGACCACGTCGGCGCCGTGGTGCAACCCCTGCTCGATATCGGGCTCACCGCACTGAAGGAGCTTCGCTGATGGACTTCGCGTTCGATGCCGAGACCGAGGAACGCCGCGCCACGCTGCTGGATTTCATGGACAGCCACGTGTACCCGGCCGAGCCGGTGTTCTACGAGCAGCTCGACCGGCTGCCGGATCGGTGGGCCTGGGATTCGGTCCCGGTGCTCGCCGAGTTGCGGGCCGAGGCGCGGCGCCGCGGCCTCTGGAATCTGTTCCTGCCCGGCGAGCACGGCGCGGGGCTGACCAACCTGCAGTACGCGCCGCTGGCCGAGATCACCGGGCGCAGCGGGCAATTGGCTCCGCCCGCGCTGAACTGCTCGGCTCCCGACACCGGGAACATGGAGGTGCTGTCGATGTTCGGCACCGAGGCCCAGCGCAAGGAGTACCTGGATCCGCTGCTGGAGGGCGAGATCCGATCGGCGTTCGCGATGACCGAGCCCGACGTGGCCTCCTCCGACGCGACCAACATCGCGACGAGGATCGAGCGCGACGGCGACTCCTACGTCGTCAACGGGCGCAAGTGGTGGATCACCGGTGCGATGAACCCGAACGCCCGGATCCTCATCGTGATGGGCAAGACCGACCCCGGCGCGGAGCGGCACCGGCAGCAGTCGATGATCCTGGTGCCACGGGACGCTCCCGGGGTGGAGATCCACCGGGGCATGAGCGTGCTCGGCTACGACGACCACGATCACGGCGGCCATGCCGAGCTGAGCTTCACCGATGTGCGGGTGCCCGCGGCGAATCTGATCGGCGCCGAGGGCGACGGCTTCGCCATCGCCCAGGCCCGGCTCGGTCCGGGCCGCATCCACCACTGCATGCGCTCGATCGGGGTCGCCGAACGTGCCATCGAGCTGATGTGCGCGCGCGCCGACGAGCGGGTCGCCTTCGGTAAGCCGCTCTCCGAACAGGGCGTCATCCGGGACTGGATCGCCGAGGCCAGGGTGCGCATCGAGCAGCTGCGGCTGCTGGTGCTCAAGACCGCGTGGCTGATGGACACGGTCGGCAACCGGGGCGCGCACGCGGAGATCCAGGCCATCAAGATCGCCACGCCGATCACCGTGCAGTGGATCCTGGACAAGGCGATCCAGACCCACGGGGCGGGCGGGCTGTCCCAGGACTTCACCCTGGCCGCCGCCTACGCGAGCATCCGCACCCTGCGCCTCGCCGACGGCCCCGACGAAGCACACAAGAACGCCCTTGCGCGGGCGGAACTGCGGCGGCACCGCGACGCGCGGTGACCCGGCCCGAGCCGCCGGCGGGGAGAACCGCCGGAAACGAGAGGAACTCACGATGCATTTCGGCTTGAACATGGTGCCGGTGCGGCTCACGGAGCTGACCGAGGTGGCACAGCGCGCGGAGCGGCTCGGGTTCGAGTCGCTCTGGGTGGGCGAGCACATTCTCACCCCGGTCTCGCTGGACCTCGCCTACCCGGGCGGGGACGGGAAGCCGCCGTTCGCGCCGGACTCCCACTTCACCGAGCCGTTCGCCACCCTCGCGCATCTGGCCGCGGTGACGACCCGGGTCCGGGTCGGTACCGGGGTGGCGATCCTGCCGCTGCACGCGCCGCTGTCGCTGGCCCGCTCCATCGCCACGGTCGACGTGCTCTCCGGCGGCAGGCTGAGCGTCGGGCTCGGGGTCGGCTGGATGCGCGAGGAGTTCGAGGCCGTCGGCCAGGATTTCGCTACCAGGGGCAAGCGCCTGGACGAGATGCTCGCGATCTTCGACGCCCTGTTCACCCAGGAGCGGCCGAGCTACACCGGGCGGTTCTACTCGCTGCCGGAGATGGGCTTCGAGCCCAAGCCGGTGCAGCGCCCGCGCCCGCCGATGCTGGTCGGCGGCTCCTCCGAGGCGGCGCTGCGCCGGGCCGCGCGGGCCGGCGACGGGTGGTACGGCGGCCAGCAGGGCCCCGAGGAGGTGGCCGGGATCGTGCGCAGGCTGCACGAGCTGCGCGCGGAGTACGGCAGGCCGGCCGACGAGCCGTTCGAGATCACGGTGCTGACCGGGTGGGGCAAGGGCTTCGACGCCGAGGTGATCGCCGGCTACGAGGCCGCGGGGGTGCACCGCGTGGTGGCGACACCGTGGCGCCGCAGCCGCGAGGCGATCGCCGGGATCGAGGAGTTCGCGGCGGCGGCCGGGCTGGCGTCGGCGGTGGCGGGGTGAGCACTCGCTTCGAGGGCAAGATCGCGCTGGTCACCGGTGGCGGCAAGGGCATCGGCGGCGCGATCTCGCTGGCGCTGGCCGCGGACGGGGCGGACGTCGCGATCAACTTCCGCAGCGACGCCGAGGCCGCCGAGGAGACGGCGGCGGCCGTGGCGGCGCTCGGCAGGCGCGCACTGCTGGTGCCCGCCGACATCGCCGACGAGGATGCCGTGGTGGCGATGGTCGACCGGGTCCGTGGCGAGCTGGGACCGATCGACCTGCTGGTCAACAACGCCGCCTACACCCGGCTGGTGGACCCCGAGAAGATGACCGTGAAGCTGTGGCGGCGGATGTTCACCGCGAACGCCGAGGCGGCGTTCCACCTCACCTGGCTGGCCAAGGACGATATGCGCGCCCGCGGGGGAGGGGCGATCGTGAACATCTCCTCCACCTCGTCGCTGAAGCCCGACCCCGCCATGATGGCCTACGGCGCCTCCAAGGCCGCGCTGAACTCGCTCACCGAGACGACGGCGCTGGCGCTGATCAAGGACAACATCCGGGTGAACGCGGTCGCGCCGGGGTTCGTGCAGACGCCGCGGGTGGGCACGGTTGATCCGGCCACCCTGGAGCGCATGGTGCAGAACCTGCCCGCGGGCCGGGGCGGCAGGCCGGAGGAGATCGCCGCGCTCGTCGCCTTCCTGCTCTCGGACGAGGCGAGCTACGTCAACGGTCAGGTGGTCACGGCGTCGGGCGGCCCGCGATAGCCGCGGGCAGCACGCCGAACCGGCGCCGAGCCTTCAGGCTCGGCGCCGGAATCACTTGTGCGGCAGCGTATGTCGGTGCGGAGTCAGAAGCCGACGATACCGTGCGGGATATACGGCTCCTCGAGCAGCCGCCGCTCCTCGTCGTCGAGCTCCAGCTCGAGGGCGGCCACCGCGTCCTCCAGGTGATGCGGCTTGGTGGCGCCGACGATCGGCGCGGTCACGCCGGGGGCGCCCGCCAGCCACGCGAGCGCGACCTGCGCGCGCGGCACCCCGCGCTTCTCCGCCACCTCGGCGACCCGCTCGACCACGGCGCGGTCGGCCTCCTCGGTCTTCTCGTACAGCCTGCCCATCATCAGGTCCGAGGACGACCGCGCGCTGTCCGCCCCGGGGTCGCGGGTCAGCCTGCCGCGCGCGAGCGGGCTCCACGGCAGGATCGCGACGCCTTGGTCGCGGCAGAACGGGATCATCTCGCGCTCCTCCTCGCGGTTGAGGAGGTTGTAGTGATCCTGCATGCTGACGAACCGGGTCAGCCCGTTCAGGTCGGCGGTGTACTGCGCCTTGGCGAACTGCCACGCGTACATCGACGAGGCGCCCAGGTAGCGGACCTTGCCCGCTTTCACCAGATCGTGCAGCGCCTCCATCGTCTCCTCGATCGGAGTGTGCGGATCCCAGCGGTGGATCTGGTAGAGGTCGATGTAATCCACGGCGAGGCGCCGCAGGCTGTCGTCGATCGCGGTCATCAGCGCCTTGCGCGACAGCCCACCGCCGTTCGGGCCCTCGCGCCACGGGATGAACGCCTTCGTGGCGATGACGACCTCGTCCCGGCGGGCGAAATCGGCGAGCGCCCGGCCGAGGATCTCCTCGCCGCTGCCCCCGGAGTAGGCGTTGGCGGTGTCGAAGAAGTTGATCCCGAGCTCGATCGCCCGCCGCAGGAACGGCCGGCTCGCCTCCTCGTCCAGTACCCACTGGTACCCGCCGCGGCTCGCGTCGCCGTAACTCATGCAGCCGAGCGCCAGCCGGGAGACCTGCAGGCCGCTGCGGCCCAAACGCACGTAGTCCATGTCGTCTCCTCAGCTCGGCAGGTGGTCGCGCCAGGAGCGCTTGGGATCCCAGCCGAAGAGCTTGCGCGCCTTGGCGATCGACTCCGGGCCCGCGTCCGGCCGGTCCAGCGTGCCCAGCGGCGGCGCCGAATCGCCGTAGGCGAGTTCGAGCAGCTCGGCCAGCGGCCTGCCGAGCATGTTGTCCGGCTGGGCCGCGTAGACGACCTCGTGGCCGGGAGTGTTCGCGGTCGCCGCGAGCACGATGAGCTCGCCGAGATCGTCGGCGTCGACATAGCTCCACTGGTTGAAGAACGGCTTGACGGCCTTCTTCGCCGACGCCTGCAGGGGAGCGACGAACGACGCGTACTCGCCCGGCTCCAGCACCAGCGAGGGCCGCACCGACACCGCGGTCGCCGTCGAGCGGCGCACCAGCGCGTCCAGGATCTGCTCGCCGAGGTACTTGGAGAGCGCGTAGGGCTCGTGCGGGCGGATCGGATGCTCCTCGTCCACCGGCAGGTAGTCCGGAAGCTGCGGGCCACCCTGGGCGCTCATGAACCCGGTCGCCGTCTCGCTGGAGGTGTAGACCAGCCGGCCCACCCCGCACCGGAACACCGCCTCGGCCACGTTGAAGGTGGTCATCGTATTGGTGCCGAAGACGATGTGGGCCGGATCGTGGACCGGGTCGGGCAGACCCGCGGTGTGCACCACGACGTCCGGCTGCACCGTCTGGATCAGCCCGGCCGTCTCCCCGTAGTCACGCAGGTCGGCGCGGATGTACGGGGGCGCGGCGGGGTCGATCGGCGGACCGTAGGACGGGGCGCCGATGTCGCTGGCCGTCACCCGGTGTCCCGCCGCCACCGCGGCGGCCACCGCGTGGCGGCCGACCTTGCCGCGTGCGCCGGTCACAAGTATCTGCACAGAACCTCCTGGGGAACTTCGGTCGCGGAGCGGGGTGCCGCGCCGTGCAGTAATGCAGTGTACTCTTTACCCTTGCGGAAGCCCAGCTTTTCGCACCTACCCTCTGATTCATTCAGAAGAGGAGACTCAACTCCTGCACGACGGCCGGACTTCCCGCCCGTCGGCTCCCCGGCGAAGTGGAGAACACGTGGCAGACAACGATCCCGCCCGCACCGTCACCGCCCCCCGCGGGCTCCGGGAGCGCCTGGTCGGCGCGTGGCGGCTGGTGACCTTCACCGGTCGCACCCGGTCCGGGCGGACGATCCACCTCATGGGCGAGCACGCCACCGGGCACCTGCTGTACTCCGCGGACGGCTTCGTGTCGGTGAACCTGATGCGCGCCGACCGGCCCCGGGGTGAGCACGGCACCCGGCTGGACGAGCTCGACGATGCCTTCGCCGGCGTGCTCGCTCGGACCTATCTCGCCTACAGCGGGCCGTACGAGCTGTACGAAGAGCGCGCGCTCGTCCGGCACCACTTCGAACTCTGCCTGGATCCCGATCTCATCGGGACCCTGCAGGAACGGCGGGTCGAATTCTTCGGCGACGAGCTCGAGCTCAGTGTGCCGACGCCACAGATCCCCGGTACTCAGCTGCCACTGTTCCTGCGCTGGCGCCGCGCGGCCGGATAAGGCTCCTCGTCGGCTCGGATTCCCCCACGGACGGCGCGGCGGAGTGGTAGGGATTCCGTGCGGAACGTGGTCCTTGACACAGTTGAGGGCACCGTTTAGCGTTAGGTTACTTAGTAAACCAAGTTCGCTCAGAGGGTGGCAACGGTGCCGCTTACCTGCGGCAACGGCGCCGCAGCCAGAAGTTGAACCTGGGTTTTCGTATCAATGCTGAGCGAAAGGATCGAGATATGCGGGTCGGCGTAATCGGCGCTGGAATGTACGCGAATCTGTCCCTCAACAATTACGTCGCGGCTGGTGTCGAAGTCGTTTCGGTGTGTGACGTCGTGCCCGAGCGGGCCAAGGCGGCCGCCGAGACGTTCGGCGTGCCGAACGTCGACGCCACCCACGAGGAGCTGCTCGAGCGTGCCGAGATCGACCTGGTGCACGTGGTGGTTCCGCCCGTGTATCTCGCGACGATCAGCCGGGACGTGATCGCGGCCGGGAAGAACGTGCTCTCCGAGAAGCCGCTCGGCGTCAGCGCCGAGGAGGCCGCCGACCTGCTCCAGCGCGCGGAAGCCGCGGGCGTCGTGCACGCGGTGGGTCACGAGATGCGCTACGACCCGCTGCACCGGCACGCGAAGAACCTGGTCGCCGAGGGGTTCATCGGCCGCCCGGTGGTGGTCAACGCGCGCGACTTCACGAACTACGCGACGAACCCCAAGTTCTCGACCTTCTACTCCTGCTGGCCCCGGATGGTGGCGGACGGCGGCGGCGTGATGCAGCAGCACCTCTCGCACACCATCGACCTCATCCAGAGCATCGTCGGCCCGATCACCGAGGCGACCGGGCGGGCTACCACCTACCAGACCACCGCACAGGTGCTCGACCCGTCGATCAGCCCCGCCAAGCTCTTCGAGCTCGGCGCGGAGGCGCCGACGATCGGCACCGTCGAGGTCGACGGCGACGATGTCGTGACGGTGCTGGCCACGACGGCCACCGGCGCCGTGCTCACCGTCAGCTCCGGCTGGACCGTGCAGCACCCCACCGGGCTGGCCTGGGAGATCCACGGCACCGAAGGCATCCTCACGCTGGACGGCGAAGGGGTGCTGCGCGGAGCGCGGAGCGGCGAGGAGCTCCGCGAGCTCACGGCTACCGAGGACGTCGGCGTGCAGGGCGCCCCCGACCTGCTGCGCCGCTGCGGGCTCGGGGTGGCCGAGCCGATGCACCTGCCCTTCATGTTCCAGGAGTTCGCTCGCGACCTCTCGCAGGTCATCGCCGGGAAGCGGGAGACCGGCGCCTACGCGACCTTCCGCGACGGCCTCGCCACCCGCAGGGCGATGGACCAGGTCGAGCGTTCGACCGTGCGCGCGTAGCCAGTTCGACCGATTTCGGAGGTAGTCATGCTCGATTCCTACACTCAGCTCCTGCTCGACGAGTTCGCTTGTCGCCGGTTGATCGAGAAGTACTGGTGGACCGAGAACGCGCGGAACGCCGCGGAGCTCGCGGCGCTGTTCACCGAGGACGGCCGCTGGGGTGCGGCGGTCGGCCGGGAAGCGGTCACGGCGCAGGCCGAGGGCTTCTTCGCGATGATGGCGCCGATCGCGAAGAACCCGACCGGCTTCGGCGGGGTCGACATCAGGGTCGACGGTGACGAGGCGACCGGATTCGTGCACGGCATCGCCCACCTGGTCCTGCCGCAGGACGGCGGCGGCACCAAGATCGTCGTGGTCGATGCCCTCTACGACGTGCGCTTCCGGCGCGAGCAGGGGGAGTGGCGCATCGCGCTGCTGACCGGAATCGACGCTCCGGAAACCCCCCACGATTCGAGTTTCCAGTTCGAGGCGCCCGGCACCGTGATCGATCACGGGATGCCGCAGGCGCACGCGGCGGGCTGACCGGCCCGTCGGCCGGATGTAGGTAAGGAGCCTGATGTCGGAATCCGTGGTTGTCGTCGGAGCGGGGCTGGCCGGTCTGCGAACGGTCGAAGAGCTGCGCCGGGCGGGATTCGGCGGCGCGATCACGCTGGCCGGTGCCGAGGCGCACCCGCCCTACGATCGCCCGCCGCTGTCCAAGCAGATCCTGGCCGGGACCATGACCCCGGATCAGGTCGTGCTGCGGAACGAGGACGCGCTGCGCGAACTCGACGTCACGCTCCGGCTCGGGGCCAAGGCGACGCGGCTGGACCGGATGAGCCGGAAGGTCGAGTTCGACGACGGGACGGTGCTGGAGTACGACCATCTCGTCGTCGCCACCGGAATCACCCCGCGGCGGCTGCCGATCGGCACCGAGCTGGCCGGCGTCCACGTCCTGCGCACGATCGATGACGCGCTCGCCTTCCGGGCCGAACTCGCGGAGGCGGCGTCGGTCCTGGTGGTCGGCGCCGGCTTCATCGGCTGCGAGGTCGCCGCCGGGCTGCGCTCGGCGGGGCAGGACGTGGTGCTGGTCGAGGGGCAGGAGCAGCCGCTGGCCGGGGTGCTCGGCCCGGAGGTCGGCGAGCTCGTGGCGCGGTTGCACCGCGCGGCCGGAGTCGATCTGCGGTGCGGGGTCTCGGTCGCCGAGCTGTTCGGTACGGACCGGGTGCGCGGCGCGCGGCTGTCCGACGGCGCCGAGGTGGCCGCGCCGGTGGTGCTCAGCGGCATCGGTTCGCGCCCCGCGGTCGAGTGGCTGCAGGACAGCGGTCTGGTCCTGGACAACGGAGTCCGCTGCGACGAACGGGGCCGGACCAACGACCCGCGGGTCTGGGCGGTCGGCGATGTCGCCGCCTGGTGGGATCCGGCCTCGGGCAGGCACCTTCGGGTCGAGCACTGGACCGGCGCGGGGGAGCAGGCCGCGATCGTCGCCGGTGAGCTGTGCGGGACCGGCAGCGCCGAGCGCGGTGTCCCGTACTTCTGGAGCGACCAGTACGACGTGAAGCTCCAGGGCTTCGGGCACTTCGGCCCCGACGACGAGGTCGCGGTGGCCTTCGACGACGGCCGCCGCTTCGTCGCGCTGTACAGCCGGGGTGCCACGGTGACGGGCGCCGTCGGCGGCGGGGTACCGCGCACCATGATCAAGCTCCGTGCGCTGCTGGCGCGCGGGGCGTCGACGGAGGAGGCGCTGGCGGTCGTGGCCGCTACCACCACCCCCGTGCCCTCCGCGGTCGCGCAGCCCGCTGCGACCGCGGACCGCTAGCGCGCCGATTCACCGAGCCGTCCCGGAGCCACTCGGAAGCCGCAGGGCCTTGCCGTGCGGCTTCCGTGCTCCGGGTCGGCGTCGCGGCGGGGCTGGAGGCGGGCATGGCAAGGGGCCGACTCCGGCTACTTATCCGGGGTTCGGCCGACAATTATGGCCGCCGATTGCCCGTATCAGTACACTGATCTCAGGCAGTACGTCGAAGCCTTCGACTCCTGCCACCACTTCGACCGGGAGGTTCGATGAAGGTTCACGTCGACACGAACAAGTGCTCCGGCCACGCCCTGTGTGCGGCCAACAGCCCGGAGGTCTTCGACCTCGACGACCTCGGCTATGCCGTGACGGTCGACGGCGACGTGCCCGCGGAGCAGCAGCGCGCGGCTCGGCTCGGTGCGGAATCGTGCCCTGAACGGGCCATCGCCATCGAGGACTGACAGCGCTGTCGGCTGTTTTCGACGCCTGCCGGTGTGGCCCCGCCGCACCGGCAGGCGCCGTTCACTCGAGAAGGTCGCGGACCTGCGTGTCCTCGCGGTCGCGCAGGACCAGCGCCCGCGCGACCACCATATGCTTCTGCCAGTGGGCGAAGGCGCCCGCGCCGTCCCGCGCGCGGAGCAGTTTGATCAGCTTGCGCTGGGACCGGACGAAGAGCTTGTAATTCGCCTCGTAGCGCTCCCAGGCGGTGTCCCGGCTCTCGGCCGACACCGTCGTGGTGTGGCGCTCGTAGATCTCCTGCAGCATCCCCGCGATCAGGGCCAACGTGGCGTTGCCTGCCAGCTGCACCATCCGTAGGTGGAACTCCGTCGCGGTCTTGGCGAAGGTGCCCGCGGCGAACGACGACGGGATGGCCTCGTCGACGATGCGCTCCAGCTCGTCGAAGGCCTCCTCGGTCCCGGTCTCGGCCAGCAGCCGGGCCGCGGCGGGCTCGATCGCCTCGCGGGCGACGTACACGTCGGCCACCGTGGCGCCGGACAGCTCCAGCAGCAGCGCGGCCGGCCGGGCGAGCACCTCGGGGCCGGGCACGCCGACCCGAGCGCCGGAGCGGGAGCCGCGACGCACCTCGACCAGCCGTTCGGCCTCCAGCACGCGCACTGCTTCCCGCAGGGTCGGGCGGCTCACCGCGAAGTGCTCCATGAGCTCGGCCTCGTGCGGCAGGTGGTCGCCGTCCTTGAGCTCACCGTCGACGATCATCCGGCGCAGCTTGCGCGCGACGAGTTCGGCGGTCTTCGGCGGGCGTACGGACCGCCCTGCCTCGCTGCGTACGGCGAAGAGGGGAGCCAACGCTTCCTCGGTCACGGGACCACCTTCCAGCTGTGAATGACTTCGCGTACCTAGTTAAAATACACGAGGGTATCCGGGGCAGCGGCCCGTGCGATGAGCGCTGCCCCGGATGACGGATATCGCCTCAGTTGGCGATGCGCTCCCGCGGCAGGCCGAGGACCCGCTCCGCGATGACGTTGCGGTTGATCTCCGAGGTGCCGCCCGCGATCGTCATCGCCCTGGAGAACAGGTAGTTGTACGCGCGCTGCGGCTCGTCCCCGGCTACCACGGCGGGGCCGGCGATCCGCATCCCCAGCTCGCTGACGTGCTGGGAATGCTCGGCGGCGAGGAGCTTGGTGATGCTGCCCTCCGGTCCCGGATCGCCGCCGGCCACCGCCCGCACCACCCGCCGGACGTTCAGCACCGCCATCGCCTGCTCCCGGGCGGCGAGCGCGGCCACCGCCCGGCGGATCGCGTCGTCGCCGGGGGTGTGGCGCTCCGCGAGGCCGAGCAGGCCGAGGGCCGAGCGGTCGTCGGTGCCCGGCGAGCCGCCGCCGATCGACACGCGCTCGTTGCCGAGGGTCGCGCGCGCGACGGTCCAGCCGTTGTCGACCGCGCCGACCACATCCTCGTCGGGAACGAAGACGTCGTCGAAGAAGACCTCGTTGAACACCGCCTCGCCGGTGATCTCGCGCAGCGGCCGCACGGTCACCCCGGGCGCGTGCATATCGACCACCACCGCGGTGATGCCCTTGTGTTTGGGCACGTCCCGATTCGTGCGGATGGTCGCCAGGCCGCGGTTGCAGTACTGGGCGCTGGAGGTCCACACCTTCTGCCCGGTGATCCGCCAGCCGCCGTCGACCCTGGTACCACGGGTCGCGACCGCCGCGGCGTCGGAGCCGGCGCCGGGCTCGGAGAACAGCTGACACCACACCAGCTCACCCATCAGCCCGGGGCGAATCCAGCGCTCGATCTGCGCGGCGTCGCCGTGCTGGACGAGGGTGAGCAGGATCCAGGCGCCGATCCCGAGGTTCGGCAGCTCGACACCGGCGAACTCCTCGTCGAGCACCAGCTGCTCCACCGGCGACGCGGCCCGGCCGAACGGGGCGGACCAGTGCGGCATGAGATAGCCGGAGTCGACCAGGAGCGCGCGGCGCTCTGCCTCCGGCGCGGCGCGGTACCGGTCGAGGAACTCGCGTGCCTGGACCCGGAAATCCGCCGCCTCGGCGGGAAGATCGACCGCGTGCTGGCGGCGCAGCCCCGCGGCGCCGGCGGCGGCGATCGAATCGAGGGCGGCGGCGGGGTCGCCGAAGAGCGCGCGCAGCGCCTGCGCGCGGCGCAGGAACAGGTGGCAGTCGTGCTCCCAGGTGAACCCGATACCGCCGTGGATCTGGATGCTCCGTTCGGCGTTGCTCACGAAGGCGTCGAAGGCGAGCACGCGCGCGGCATCGAGGGCGAGGTTCGCCTGGTCGCCCGCGGTGCCTGCGCGCGCGGCGTCCCAGGCCACCGCGGTCGCGAGCTCGGCGGTCGCGAGCATGTCGGCGAGCTGGTGCTTGACGGCCTGGAAGGACCCGATCGGCCTGCCGAACTGCTCCCGCACCTTCGCGTAGCCGAGCGCGGCGTCGAGTGCGGCACGGCAGCCGCCGGCGGCCTCCGCCGCGGCGAGGGTCCGGGCGATGTGCCGCAGCCGCGCCGCGGCGCCGGGGACGAGTGCCGCGGGCGTCACGTCGCTCAGCACCACGTGCGCGAGGCGCAGCGTCGGTTCGAAATCCGGGGCGGGCGCGACGGTGATCGCCGGGTCGTCCGCGGCGATCAGCACGAGGTCCGGTCCGGCGGTGAGCGCGAGCACGCCCGCGCCGACCGCGCCGACGACCAGGCCCGCGTCGCCCGAGACCGTGTCACCGGAGCGGGTGAGCGTCCCGCCGATGCCGAGCCCGGCGAGCGTCGAGCCGTCGGCCAGCCCCGGCAGCCACCGGGACTGCTGCTCGTCGTCGGCGGTCGCGGCGAGGGTCGCCGAGACCGCCACGCCGGGCAGGAAGGGGACGGGGACGAGCAGGCGCCCGAGCTCCTCGGCGACGACAGCCAGCTCCGGCAGCCCGGCCTCCGCACCGTCGAACCGGGAAGGCAGGTGCAGGGCGAGCCAGCCGAGTTCGGCGAGCTGCTTCCACAGCGGCGTGGTGTCGGTCTCCGGTGCATCCACCAGTCTGCGGGCGAGCCCCGCGGCGTCGTGGCCGGTGAGGAACGACCGGACCGCATCGGCGATGTCGCGGTGCTCGTCGGTGATCGCGAGTGGCATGGAGGGTTCCTAGCGGAGTCGGGGCGGGTGCGGGGGCGCGCTCAGCGGGGGGCGAACCGCTGGCCCGCGTCGAGCCGCAGGCACTGCCCGTTGAGCATGGGGTTGTCGATGATGGCGAGGGCCAGCTTGGCGTACTCCTCCGGCCTGCCCATACGCTTGGGGAAGGCGGCGTCCGCGACCAGCGCGCCGACCTGGTCGTCCTTCAGCCCGGCGGTGGCTCCGGTGGCGAACAGGCTCGGCGCGATGGCGAGCACCCGGATGCCGAGCGAGCCCAGATCCCGGGCCATGGTGAGCGCCATGCCCGCGATCCCCGCCTTGGCGGCGGTGTAGGCGACCTGGCCGATCTGGCCTTCGAAGGCCGCGATGGAGGAGGTGTTCACGATGACGCCGCGTTCGCCGTCCTCGGGTTCGTTACCCGCCATGTGGGCGGCGGCGAGCCTGCCGAGGTTGAAGGTCGCGATCAGGTTGAGGTCGATGACGCGGCGGAAGTTGTCCAGGTCGTGCGGGCCGCCGCGGCCGAGGGTCCGCTCCACCCGGCCGCCGCCCGCGGTGGTGACGATGATGTGCAGCCCGCCCAGCTCGGCGACGGCCGCGGCCAGGGTCTGCTCGGTGCCGTCGAAGTCGGTGATGTCGGCGGGGTGGAAGGCCGCGCCGATCGTCTCGGCGATCGCCTTCCCGTCACTGGACTCCCGATCGAGGATGGCGACCTGGGCGCCACCGGCGGCCAGCGCTTCGGCAGTGGCCCTTCCCATTCCGGAGGCGCCTCCGACGACGACGGCTTTCTTTCCGGTGAGCTGCATGCGGACTCCTGGGATCGAGTGGAATACTTATAGTACTATCTTAACTATGTGATGGGCGCTACCCCGCGGCTGCTTCGGCCCCGGGGCGGGCCCGGGCGTGCAGTCCATTCGAACGGAGGAACAGTGATTCTCAAGGTCGGTCAGTCGTTGGCCAGTTCCGTCGACGCCACCACCGTGATCGTGGTGCGCGCGCCCACCGCGGATGTCGCGTTGACCTGCGGCGGGGCCGAGATGGTTGTGGGCAGGAAGGGTACGGGCGACGGCTCCGGGATCGGGCCCGAGCATGTCGGCGGGGCGCAGCTGGGCAAGCGCTACGCCGACGAGGGGGCCGGCCTGGAGCTGCTCTGCACGAAGCCCGGGACCGGCAGGCTCGAGCTCGACGGCCGCGCGCTGCCGCTCAAGGCCGCCAAGCAGTTGCCGTCCTCGGACTGATTCCGCCCCCGTCGGAGTCTCGCCCCCGCTGCGGTCTTACATATTGCACTAGGTTCACTTACTCTGACGAAGAACCGAACTTATCGACCACGGAGGCACTCCTTGAGCACATCGGAGAAGACGGACACCGGACCCGAGGTCTACACGTTCCGCGAGGAGGACATCCAGCGGGCGAAGGACCTGGTCGGCGTCTTCCAGGCGGTGACCCAGCGTGAGCAGTACACCCGCGCCACCCCGGACGTCATGCGCAACTTCGCGCGCAGCTACGGTGACGACAATCCGCTGTTCGTGGACGAGGAGTACGGCCAGGACACCCGGTGGGGCGGGCAGATCGCGCCGCCGATGATCAATATCGCGCTCACCAAGGGGTTGCTCGCCGATCCGGTGCCGAAGGAGCAGCGCCGCCCGTCCTTCCGCGGCATCCACGTGTTCGTCTCCGGGACGACCACCGACTGGTACCGGCCGGTCTACGACGGTGACACGCTGCACTCCTTCCAGGGCTTCGAGAGCGTCGAGCTCAAGGAGTCGGAGTTCGCCGGCCGGTCGCTGATCGTCACGCGCATCCACGTGCAGTTCAACCAGCGCGCGGAGGTCGTGCAGACCCAGCGGGTGATCACCATCCACACCGAGCGGCACGAATCGAAGAAGCGCAAGAAGTACAACGCCATCGAGCCCGCGTCCTACACCCCGGAAGACATCGCGAAGATCGACGAGATCTATGCCGCCGAGTCGCCGCGCGGTGCGAACACCCGCTACTTCGAGGACGTCGCCGTCGGCGATTCCGTCGGGGTGATGGCGAAGGGGCCGCTGACCACCACCGACATGGTCGTCTTCCACTCCGGCGGCTACGGTTTCGCGCCGTACGCCCCCACCGCGAGCCGGCTGGCCTACAAGAACCGCAAGCGCATCGCGCCGTTCTACATCCCCAACGGCCAGGGCGTTCCCGACGTCGCGCAGCGCATCCACTGGGACAGTGAGTACGCCCGCTCGATCGGCGTGCCCGCCGCCTACGACTACGGCATGATGCGCGACTGCTGGCTGACCCACTACCTCACCGACTGGATCGGGGACGAGGGCTGGCTCGAGTCGATGTCGAGCCAGATGCGCAAGTTCAACTACCAGGGCGACACCCACACCATCACCGGCGAGGTCGTCGGCAAGCGGGTCGAGGGCGACCGCAACCTCATCGACATCGAGCTGCGCGGTACCAGCCAGCGCGGTGAGGTCACCTGCCCGGCCACCGCGACCGTCGTGCTGCCGAGCCGGGAGACCGGTCTCGCCATCCTGCCGACGGCCCCGGTCGAGCTGGAGCGAGTCGCGGCGCAGATGCTCGCGCGCCACGGCCGGCTGCGTGCCGAGCAGCGGCGCGCCGCGCGGGCATGACCATGGGCGAGCCGGCCACCGTCGCCGCCGGCGACCCGTATCTTTCAGGAGGAATTGTGGATCTGAGCGGTTTGACGACGGTGATCGCGGAGTTGAAGGACCACGTCCTGACGATCACCCTCGATCGCCCCGACCGGCTGAACTCGTTCACCAACACCATGCGCCGGGAGTTCTTCGACCTCTGGGCCTACGCCAGGGAAGAAGCCGACGTCCACGTGATCGTGCTGCGGGCGAACGGCGAGCGCGCCTTCTCCACCGGCGCCGACGTCAAGGAGGGCACCTTCCTCTCCGAGAACGTCTTCAGCCGCCGCGATCCCGGCATCGACCTCTCGCCCAAGCACAACGGCTGCTGGAAGCCGCTGATCTGCGCGGTGCACGGAATGGCCGCGGGCGGCGCGCTCTACTGGCTCAACGAGGCCGACATCATCATCGCCAGCGAGGACGCGCAGTTCTTCGATCCGCACGTCTCCTACGGCATGGTCGCCGCCCTCGAACCGATCGGGCTCGCGCACCGGATCCCGATCGGCGAGGTGCTGCGCATGGTGCTGCTCGGGCTGGACGAGCGGATGTCGGCCAAGCGCGCGCTGGAGATCGGTTTCATCAGCGAGATCGTGACCCGCGCGGAGCTGTGGCCGCGTGCCCAGGAACTCGCCGAGCGGATCGCGGCCAAGCCCGCGGCCGCCATCCAGGGCAGCGTGCGGGCGATCTGGGAGTCCAAGAACACCGGCCGCACCGCCGCGCTCGCCACCGGCATGTACTACACCGACATCGGTAACCCCCTCGGCCGGGCCGAGGTGGTCCGCTCGGAGGTCGCGACCCGCGAGTACCAGGTGCGCTGACATGGATTTCGGGATGACCCCGGAGCTGGAGAAGTTCCGTGCCGAGGTCCGCGACTTCATCGCCGCGAACAAGCCCGCCGTCGAGGTGAAGGCGGGAGTCCGCAGCGCGGAGAGCGCCGAAGAGCTGGCGCTGCTGAAGGAGTGGACCGGGAAGCTGTTCGCCGCGGGCTATATCGGCGGTGACTGGCCCGAAGAGTTCGGCGGCAGGGGGGCCGCGCACTCCTCCGAGCGCGACGTGGTCGTCGGCGAGGAGATCGCGCGCGGCCGTGCGCCTGCCCCCGTGCAGGGCGCCGCGCAGCTGGTGGCGCACGCGCTCATCGACTTCGGTACCGACGAGCAGCGGCGGGCGTACCTGCCCGGAATCCGCTCGGGCCGGTTGATCTTCTGCCAGCTGTTCAGCGAGCCCGGATCGGGCAGCGACCTCGCCTCCCTGCGGACCAGGGCGGTGCCCGGCGAGGACGGTGGCTACCGGGTCACCGGTCAGAAGGTGTGGACGACCAACGGGCACTGGGCCGATTACGGTTACCTGCTCGCGCGCACCGATCCGGAGGCGCCGAAACACAAAGGCATCAGCGCGTTCATCGTCGATATGCGGCTGCCGGGCGTCGAGGTGCGGCCGCTGCGGGAGATGACGGGGACCTCCGATTTCAACGAGGTCTTCCTCGACGGTGTCGAGCTCCCGGCGGACGCGTTGATCGGGGAACCGAACCGCGGCTGGACGATCGCCAATTCCAGTCTGTCGCACGAGCGCAGCGGCGTGGCCACGAGCGCGGTGCGGTTGCAGCAGAACGTGGAGGCGCTGAAGGACCTCGCGAAGAACGTCACCAGGAACGGCAGGCCCGCGATCGAGGACGGCGCGGTCCAGGACCGGATCGGTGAGCTGGCCGCGTCCGTGGCGGCGCTCTCGGCGCTGGTCTACGCGAACATCAGCCGGTGGTCGCGCAAGACCGAACGGCCCTACGACGCGCCGATGGCGAAGCTGATGTTCAGCGAGCTCGGCGTCGACATCGCCCGCTTCGCCCTCGAACTCGCCGGCGAGGCGGGGATTCTCGTCGAGGGTGATCCGAAGGCCGTCGACCGGGGCCGATGGCAGGACGAGTTCCTGTACGCGCGCGGTTTCACGATCGCGGGCGGCAGTTCGGAAATCATGCGCAACATCATCGCCGAGCGGGGGCTCGGGATGCCTCGGTAGGGGTTTTCCCGATTGACCTAGTTAACTATGTGATCTATCTTTGGGCCACATGGTTCTCTCGGCTTAGCGCGGGAAACCGCAGGACAACGGGACCGCTGCGGAACGAACTCCAGTTCTTCCCGTCGGCAGAAGTAGGAGCATCGAGTGACGGGTATCAGGGAAGCGCTGGGGTTGCTGTGGTCGGCATCCGACGACGCGAAACTGGTTCAGCAGGATGCGGCGTGGCATACCTGGAGCGGGGTGCGCGCGCTGGTCGAGAAGGTCGATATCGAACTCGGCCGGGTCGGCTGCGGCGAGGGCTCGCGGGTCGGGGTGGTGCTCGGTAATCGGATGGAATCCGTTGCCGCGCTGATCGCTGTGCTCGGCAAGGGCCGCACCATCATCACACTCAATCCGATGCAGCCGCTGCCGCGGGTCACCGCGGACGCGGTCGCCGCGCTTCCGCAGGTGGTGCTCGCCCCGCAGAGCCTCTGGGACGAGGAGGAATTCGCGTCGGCGCTGGCCTCGGCGGGCGTTCTCGGCTTCGCCGTCGACGGCGTCGAGGTGGTGCAGCGCACCGGGGGGCCCGAGGTCGAGCTCGGTGCCGCTGAGCACGATCGGGAGCCGGTCGCGGTCGAGATGTTCACCTCGGGCACCACCGGCCCGCCCAAGCGCATCAAGCTGACCTGGCGGCAGCTGGAGGCGGCGCTCGCGGCGGTGCACGGCCACACCGGCAAAGGGCTGGAGCGGCGGGAGCCGCTGACCGGCAGGGTCGCGCTCGTGTCGCTTCCGATCGTGCACATCGGCGGGCTGTGGGGCGTGATCCAGGCCCTCGCCGAGGCCCGCCCGATCGTCATGCTGCCGCGCTTCACCGTCGAGGGGTGGGTGACGGCCGTGTCGGAACACCGGCTCGGCCTCGCCGGCTTGCCGCCCGCCGCCATGCGGTCGGTCCTCGACGCAGGGGTGCCCGCGGAGAAGCTGGCCAGTCTGCGCGCCATCACCACGGGCACCACCTTCGTCAGCCCGGACCTGGCGGACGAGTTCAGTTCCCGCTACGACGTGCCGGTGCTGATCATGTACGGCGCGACGGAGTTCGGCGGCGCCATCGCCGGCTGGACGAAACCACTGCACCGGGAGTGGTGGAAGCGCAAGCGCGGCAGCGTCGGCCGGCCGTTCCCCGGCGTGCGGATGCGCACCGTCGACGAGCACGGGACAGTGCTGCCGGTCGGCACCACCGGCAGGCTCGAGGTGTGCTCGAGCCAGACCGGCACCGGCACCGACCAGTGGGTCCGTACCAGCGATCTCGCCCACCTGGACGACGACGGGTTCCTCTACATCGACGGCCGCGCCGACGACGCGATCGTCCGCGGCGGTTTCAAGGTGCAGCCGGAGACGGTGTGCGATGCCCTGCGCGCGCACGATTCGGTGCTCGACGCCTCGGTCTTCGGCCGGGCCGACGAGCGGCTCGGCCAGGTGCCGATCGCGGTGATCGAGCTGGTCGAGGGTGCGGCTCCGGTGGACGAGGCCGAACTCAAGGAGTTCGTGCGCAAGCAGCTGACGGCCTACGAGGTCCCGGTCGCGGTGTACGTGGTGGACGAGCTACCGCGCAGCGTTTCGCTCAAGGTCGATCGACGGCGGCTACTCGAGCTGGTCGCCGAAGTCGAGGCCGAAGCCGAATCGGCGTAGCGGCGGTGCCGGGCCTGCGCGCGCAGGCCCGGCACCGCGCTAGCCGCCCGAGAGATGCCCGGGCCGCATCTCGACCAGCCGATTCGCGCGCGCCAGCACGTATTCCATCAGGGTGAGCAGGACGTTCTTGACCGACTCCCGATGCCGTGCGTCGCACAAGGCGATGGGGGTGTCGGGGCCGAGGTCGAGCGCGGCCCTGACCTCCTCCACGGAGTACCTTGCCGCGGCGTCGAAGCAGTTCACCGCGAGCGCGAACGGGATGCGCCTGCTCTCGAAGTAGTCCACCGCCGCGAACGAGTCGCCGAGCCGCCGGGTGTCGACCAGCACGACCGCGCCGAGCGAGCCGCGCGAGAGTTCGTCCCAGAGGAACCAGAAGCGGTCCTGCCCCGGCGTGCCGAACAGATACAGCACGCACTGCGGCGTGAGCGTGATGCGGCCGAAGTCGAACGCGACCGTCGTCGTGGTCTTCGACTCCACGCCCGAGAGGTCGTCCACCCCGATGCTGAGTTCGCTGATGACCTCCTCGGTGCGCAGCGGAACGACCTCGCTGATCGTGGAGACGAGCGTGGTCTTGCCGACGCCGAAACCGCCCGCGATCAGAATTTTCACCGCGGTGATCGACACCGGATCCCGGTCGCGGAGCTCAGAGTGCGCGAATACCATCCAGTACCGTCCGAAGTAGATTGATGTCCGCTGAATCGGCGTTCATGGGCTGTGGCGAGCGGTAGGCCACGTACCCGTCGTTGATCAGATCGCCGATCAGCACCTTGGTGACCGCGAGCGGCCTGCGGATCGCGGCCGAGATCTCGGCGACCGATTTCGGGACACCGCACAGCCGCAGGATCTCCCGGTACTCGGGCTCGGCCCTGGTCATGCCGATGCCGGTCGACATCGTGATCACCAGCGTGATCATGTCCAGCTCGTGGCTGTTGCTCCTGGTGCGTCCCCGCGTCACCGCGTACGCGGGCACCAGTGGGCCCGCGTCGTCGTCGAACCAGGGTGTGTCCTGCGCGGTCATGGCAATCGATATCCCATGTCGTTGCCCGGATGCGGCCGGGTGCCGGTCGAGAGGAAGGATCCGACACTGGTGACGGTCTGGTTCATCTCGTAGGCGACCATGCCCATGTTCGTGGTGTCGTCGGCCAGCACCGCCAGGCAGGCGTTGTCGCCCGCGGAGGTCACGAACAGCATCGCGCGGTCCAGTTCGATGACCGACTGGCGGACCCCGCCGACGCCGAAGTGCCCGCCCGCGCTGCGGGCGAGCCCCTGCAGCGCCGAGGCCATGGCGCAGAACTGCTCGGCGCTGTCGCGGGTCAGGGAGCTGGATTTACTGATCAGCATGCCATCCGTCGAGAGGACCACCGCGCTCTCGATACCGGGTAAGCGGTTCAGTAGATCGTCGAGGAGCCAGTCGAGATTCCTGGTGGTGCCGGAAGAGGTCGTCACTGGTGTTCCCTGTTCAGTAGTCGGTGCCGGTGGAGTTCGGGTACCGCGGCGGATTCACGCGACCCTGGCGGGTCCCGTTCTCGATCGCGGTGTAGAGGGCCTTGGCTTCGTGCGCCGAGCGCTGGGCGGGCGGTTCCGAGTGCGGTGCCTGTTCCGGGGGCTGGGTGTGCGCGAGTTGCGGTGCCAGGCTCTCCTGGCGGCGCCGGCGCGGCAGGTCGGGGCGGGGGTCGTGCGGGGGCGGAGCCTGGTCGGCGTACCGGTCCGCGACGGGCCCGTCGAGCCGATGTCCCGGCTGTTCCGCACCGACGGCATGCCCGCCCTGCCAGGAGTGCGCACCGCCGCCGGCGGTGTGGTATCCGCCGGGGTCGGCCATCGCCGACGGCGCCCGATCGACAGGCGCGGGCGCGCGGTCGGCGCCCGCGGGCAGCTCGCGCCCGGGGTCGTCGTCGGCGGAGAGCAGCGCGGCCGGGACGAGCACCACGGCCTTGACGCCGCCGTACTCGGACTCGGCCAGCCGGACCGACACATCGATGCGCGCCGCGAGCCGGGCGACGACGAACATGCCGAGCCGGTTGTCCCTTGTCAGCGCCGCGAGCGCGAAATCCGGTGGCGAGGAGAGCATCTCGTTGAGCTCGGCCATGCGATCCGCGGGAATCCCGAGGCCCTGATCGACTATCTCGACCACCACGCCCCGGCCGACGGCATTGCCGGAGACCTCCACGCGCGAGTCCGGTGGCGAGAACGACGTCGCATTGTCGACCAGCTCGGCCAGCAGATGCATGAGGTCGGCGATCGCGCTGCCGATCACTCTGACGTCGGGCAGCCGCACCACCCGGACGCGCATGTAGTCCTGCGCCTCGGCCACCGCGCCACGGACCAGGTCCTCCAGCCGGACCGGATTGCGCCACTGCCGCCGCGGCTGCTCGCCGCCGAGGATGATCAGGTTCTCCGCGTTGCGGCGCTCCCGGGTCGCCAGGTGATGCAGCCGGAAGAGCAGGTCGAGTACCTTCGGATCCTCCTGCTCGTACTCCGCCTCGTCGAGGAGCTTGAGGTGCCGGTGCAGCACGACCTGGCTGCGGTAGGCGATGTTCAGGAAGACGGTGTTCACGCCTGTCCTGGTCTGCGCCTCGGCCTCGGCGGCCCGCACCGCGGTCAGCTGGGCGCGGTTGAAGGCATCGGCCACCTCGCCGATCTCGTCCGAGCCGAATTCGAGACGCTGCAGCGATGATTCGACGTCCACCTGCTCGCCGCGGCGCAGCTTGCCGACGATGTCGGGGAGCTGGTCGTCGGTCAGGGTGATCGTCTCGTCGCGCAGCCGGTGCAGGCGCCGGATCATCCGGCTCGACAGCTGCAACGCGGTCACCAGGGCGACGATGCTGACCGCGAGGATCGTGAGCCCGGCGACCAGTGAGCGATTCGCCCTGTTGTCGCCGGTGGCGTGGGTGAGCACGGTGGTGCGATCGATCTGCGCGTTCCAGACGCGCAGCAGGCCATCGGTCACCGCGACCACCGCCGCCTGCCACTCCGCGATGGGGATCGGCGGCGGCTCGCTCGTCTCGGCCGCGCCGCTGCGGGTTCCGGTTCGCGCGGCGGCGGTGTCCGGGCTCGTGCCCTGCAGCAGCACGCGCTCCGCCTCCTGCAGCCGCTGCCACTCGGCGGACGCGGTCAGCTCCTGCCAGCTTGCCTGCGCCTCCGGAGCGAGGGCGGCCTCGACCATCATCATCTGGTTGCGGAAGAACCCGATCTGCTGCACGACTTCCGCGCGCTCCTCGGGTGCCGAGCCGCCCGCGGTCGCGCCCGCGATCGCCAGGTCGTGGGCGCGGGTGAAGGCGTCGGTGGCGGCGATCAGGTCGACGACCGTGGCGAGGCCGAGCGCGATCTCGGTATCCGGCGCGCTGTGCGCGTAGGCCGACATGGCGCCGCGGGAGACCGCCATCAGCTGGTTGTAGAAGGCGTAGGCATCCAGGGGTGCGACGGCGTTCGTGTCGACCCGGGCCCGCATGGACAGCAGTTCGCGCCCCAGCTGCTCGAAGACCTTCTGCGCGCCGGCGGCGGAGCCGGGCTTGGCGGCCTCGTAGGCGGCGGTCGCCTCGATGCTGTGGCGCATCGTGGTGTCCAGCCCGGCTCGCGCGCTCTGCAGTTCGTCGGCGACCTCGCGGTCTCCGGCGATCCGGAGCAGCGTCACGCGCCGCTCGGTCTGCACCGTGCGGGCGAAGTCGACCGCTGGGGCGGCCTGGTCCTCCTGTTCGGCGGCCCAGTTCTCCAGCTGCTGACCATCCAGCACGAGGTATGCGGCCCCGCCGCCGCCGATGAGCAGGAGCGCGAGGCTGGGAATCAGCGCGATGGCCGACAGGCGCGCGCGGAGCGTGCGGAATGCCTTGAACACCCGATCCAACCTAGCCGGTGGTTCGTTCAGGGGATAGCTGTTTCGGACAATTGATTCTACTGATTTGCGATGCGTACCTGCTACCAACGGTGCGGCGACCACCGGCGTCCATATGGCCGTCTATGGTGGGATGACAGCGATTTTCGCGTTGCCGGACCCGCAACGGCCCGCCACTCCGCGCGGGGGACGCGATGCCCGATGCGGGGAAATAGGTCGTCTCTTTCGGCATACCGGCCGGAAGGATTCCGGCCGGGTCGCCTGCGCGGCAGCGGGAGGTCCGGGGTGGTTCCGCGGCGGCACGCACCGATACCGGCGGCGGCGAAAGCGGGGTGCGGGTGGCGTGCGCCTGCCGCGGTCAGCGCTCCGCGCGCAGCGCGCGGACCAGGGCGGGGACCTCGGCGAGCGCCCGCAGCGCGTCGTTGAGGTGGGTGCACCCCGCGGTGCCCGCGAGTTCGTGCTGCACGACGCTGCGCAGGTCGGCGAGTGGAGTGCCGATCACCGTGCCGACATTCAGCGCGGCGAGCGGGCACTCGGCGTACGGAAGTACCCGCGGATCGGCGTCGACGCCGAGCAGCCGTCCGGTGGCCGGGTCGGCGGTGGCGCGCACCCGGTACTCGTGCACGGCGACCCGTCCGCCCGCGGGCGTGGTCGAGCTGTCCTGGAACATCGAGTCGATGACGATCACATCGTCCAGGTGCACGTCGATGCGGCGTGCCCGGCGCATCGAGACCTCGGTGATCTCTTCCAGCGCGTGCCAGCCCGCGGGGTCGTCCGCCCGCGGCAGTGGCCCGACCGGCCGGACCCGATGGTCCCACTTCGCCGACCCGTCGGGCCGCAGCGCGGACGATCCCGCCTGCAGCCCCACGCAGACCCCGGTCACGTCGCGGGCGGGCCGGGTGGCGAGCGCCTGGACGAACACGTCGTGGTCGATCCAGCGGGAGTAGGCGAAGCCCGCGATCAGCGACGAGCCCGAGATGTCGTCGAGCAACAGGTAGAGCGGCGTGCCCGCGGCGGCTTCGTCGGCCATCGTCTCGGCCAGCACGCCCCGGGAGTTGCTGCCGCCGCGCAGCCCGGCCAATGCGGCGACGCGCGGATGCGCGGGCGTGGTCTCGATCTCCTCGATGGTGCGCGTCGCGGGGTCGACGCCGACCCGCATGGCGTCCTCGCGCAGCGGTACCGGGGCAGTTCCGTCGCCCGGGGTCAGCAGATCGCGGGCGCGCCCGGTGAGCCGGAGCTGGGTGCCCTGCCCGCCGGGCCAGCGCATGTCCACGGTCGAGGTGCGCCGGACCGAGCCGGGGCGGCGGGGCGGGGTCGGTCCGGCGGGCCCCCGCGCGACGAGGCCGATCGGAATCTCCACTGCCATTCGATTACCTCCTGCTGCACGGACGATTCGACAGCGGTCACGCTCGCAGCCGGAGCAGCCCCTCCTGGGTTGTGCTCGCGACCAGCACGCCGTCCCGGTCGTAGAGGTGGCCCCTGGCCAGGCCGCGCCCGCCCCCGGTCCACACCCCCTCCTGCTCGTAGAGGTGCCACTCGTCGGAACGGAATTCCTGGTGCAGCCAGATCGCGTGATCGAGGCTCGCGTGCTGCAGTCGCGGATCATCGACGGTGATGCCGTGCGGCGACAGGGTCGACGACAGCAGGAACATGTCCGAGACGTAGGCGAAGCCGGCGGCCTGCGTCAGGGGATCGTCGGGGAGCCGGTCGAGGGTGCGCACCCAGGCGCGCTGCCGCGGCGGCCGGGATTCTCCGCGCGCGATGGCGACCCGCGGGTACTCCTCGGGAAATCGGAAATCGATCGCGATATTGGCGCGCATCAGCGGCAGCCAGGCGGTGTGGTCGACATGATCGGGCGGAATCGAGTCCTCGAAGGCGGGGAGCTCTTCGGGCGGCAGCGCGGTGCTGCGCGTGAGCTGATGGGAGAAGCCCGGCTCCGGCCGGTGGAACGACGCCGTCAGCACGAAGACGGCCACCCCGCGCTGCGTGGCCCGGACCGTTCGGGTGGTGAAACTTCCGCCGTCCCGGACCCGCTCGACGTGGAAGACGACCGGCGCGCGCGGATTTCCGGGGTGGATGAAGTAGCCGTGCAGCGAGTGCGCCCGGCGCTCCGGCGGCACCGTCCGGCCCGCCGCGACCAGGGCCTGGGCGACGGCCTGGCCGCCGAAGATCCGCACCGCTTCGTCGTTGTGGGTCCGGCCGAGGAACAGGTCGGTGTCGATTTCCTCGAGGTCGAGGATGCGCGGAAGCGGCGGATGCGGACCGGGCGCGGGATCGATCGCGCCGAGCTCGAGGCTGCTGGACATCGATCCACTATATAACTAGGTCATAGTTGTGGCGACCGCGGACAATCGGAGCGACCGTCCACTTGTTGTACTATGATAACTATGTGAGCGCTTGCGGCTCGGCGTTCGATCGGCGACGATGCGGCTGAGATGCGGACTTGGGAGTGGCGAATGAATCTGACGATGCTGCTGGACATGGCGATCGATGGTTTCGGTGACCGGGTCGTCATCGGCTCCAGGGAGAACGGCATCACCGCCGCCGGGCTCGGGGCAATGGCCGCCGCGGGAGCGGCGGTGATCCGGGAGTCCGGCGCGGATTCGGTCGTCTATCTGGCCGTCAACGGACCGGCCTTTCCGGTGGCCATGTTCTCGGCCGCGCTGGCCGGGGTGCCGCTGGTTCCGGTGAACTACCGGCTCGGCCACGAGCAGATCCAGGCACTTCTGGCCAACCATCCGCGCGCGCTCGGGATCGCCGACGAGGCGCAGCTGCCGATTCTGCGCGACGCGGGCGTCGCGGCCAGGACTCCGGAGCAGTGGCTGGCCGCGACCGCCGAGCCCGGCGCCGCCGCGCTACCCGCCGAGGACACCGAGGCTCCCGCGGTGGTCATCTACACCAGCGGTACCACGTCGGCACCGAAGGGGGTGCTGCTGCGGCACGAGCACCTGACCTCGTACGTGTTCGGATCGGTCGAGTTCGCCTCGGCCGACGAGACCGACGCCGCGTTGATCAGCGTGCCCCCGTACCACATCGCCGCCGTCGCGAATGCCATCACCAGCCTGTACTCCGGGCGGCGCACCATCGTGCTCGAACGGTTCACCCCCGCGCAGTGGCTCGGGGTCGCCCGTGCGGAGCGGATCACCAACGCGCTCGTGGTGCCGACGATGCTCGCCCGGATCGTCGAGTCCGACGAGGACAAGACGCTGCCGTCGCTGCGCAGCCTGGCCTACGGCGGAGCGCCGATGCCGATCGCCGTGATCGAGAAGGCCCTGCGGATCTGGCCGGAGGTCGGCTTCGTCAACGCCTACGGCCTGACCGAGACCAGCTCGACGGTGGCCGTACTCGGACCGGAGGAGCACCGGGCGGCGCTGACCGGCTCCGATCCCGCCGTGCGCGCCCGGCTCGGGTCGGTCGGGCGAGTCGTGCCCGGCATCGACCTGGAGATCCGGGACGCGGACGGCGCACCCGTCGGCCCCGGGATCCCGGGCCGGATCTGCGTGCGCGGCGAGCAGGTCTCCGCCGAGTACGCCGGTATCGGCCGCGCGGTCGACGAGCGCGGCTTCTTCGACACCCGCGACCACGGGTACCTGGACGCGGAGGGCTACCTGTTCATCGGGGGCCGGGTCGACGACACGATCATCCGCGGGGCGGAGAACATCGCGCCCGCCGAGATCGAGGACGTCATCCTCCGGCATCCCGCGGTGCTCGACGTCGCCGTGGTCGGCGTGCCGGACGAGGTGTGGGGCCAGCGGATCGAGGCCGCCGTCGTGGCGCGCCCCGGCGCCGTGCCCGATGCCGAGGAGCTGCGCGACTACGTACGAAAGGTGCTGCGCGGCAGCAAGACTCCGGAGCGCATCGTGTACTGGGACGAACTCCCGCGGACCGAGACCGGGAAACTGGTGCGCAGGCACGTGCTCGAGCGGATCACCTCGGGCGACGTCGCGGTGTAATTGCGACGGGGGAGCGGGGCCGTGCACTCGCTGCGCGGTCCGGATTCCCGGCGCGGGCGGGAGGCCCCACCTCTGCCTCCCGCCGCGGCCCGCATCCCGCGCTCCGGCGCGGGCGGGCCATCAGGCGAAGAGGTCGACGACGGTCGCGCCACCCGGTCGGCCCCGGAGCAGCCCGCCGCCGGTGACCCGGAGGTGTTCGGCCCAGTGCTCCTGGGCACCGCGGCGGTCACCGGCGGCGATCAGCCCGACGAGTTCGTCCAGCGAGCCGAGGTCGGCGCCGTACCGGTGCGGCCCGGCCCCGTCCGCGGCGGTGTGCGCCCGGTGCGCGGCGATGACGGTGCCGAGCACGGTGGCCTGCACGGCCAGGCTCCGGTTACCGGCCCGTTCGACGACCAGCCGGTGGAACTGCGCGACGAACTCGATGTACTCGGCGCCGGGCGCCGGTGCGGTGGCATCGTGGTCGGCGATCCGGTGCAGCACTTCGACGCACGCGCGCAGATCGCGCAGATCCTTGGCGGTGTGGCGCTCGGCGAGCAGCCCGGCGCAGATCGGCTCGATGAGCATTCTCGCCTCCTGGATGTCGGCGAGGGTGGTGCCCTGCATCTGCAGGATCATGCCGATGTAGCGCGCCGCGACCGCGATATCGGGCCCGGTCACCTGCGCCCCGCCGCGCGTGCCGCGGCGGCTGCTGAGCAGCGACTCGGCCTCCAGGATGCGGATCGCCTCGCGCAGCGTCGGCCGGGAGATGCCGAACTGCGTCATCAGCTCGGCCTCGGTGGGCAGCACGTCGCCGGTCAGCAGCTCGCCGCGGACGATATCGCGCCGGAGCCGCATGGCGACCAGCTCCGCGGTCTTGGGCGTGCGCAGCGGCGTTCCTGCGGCGGCGAGCCCGCGGGACACGGCGGCACGGGTGTTCTTCATTGCTTCAGAGTACCCTGTGATTGTTGACCTAGTTAACCTTGTCAGTTATTTTGACCAAGGGTGCGCGGTCCACCCGACGGCCCGGTACCGCAGGTGTGGGAGGTTTCGCATGACAAGCATCGAGGGCGCGCTCGCCCGGCTGTGGGCGGCGGACAGCGACGCCGCCATGGTCAAACAGGGCGATACCTGGTTCACCTGGGGAGAGGTCAGGTCCCTCGCGGAGAGCCTGGACAGCGCGCTGACGGCCGCCGGGTGCGGCAGCGGCAGCAGAATCGGCGTCGTTCTCGACAACCGGGTCGAATCCATCGCCGCGCTGATCGCCGTTCTCGGCAACGGCCGCACCATCATCACGTTCAATCCGATGCAGCCGGTCGCCCGGCTCACCGCGGACCTGCGCGCGGCCGCTCCGCCGGTGGTCCTGGCCTCGGCGTCGATGTGGAGCGACCCGGTGTTCCGGGCCGCGGCCGAGGAGGGGTCGATCGCCGGCTTCGCGGTCGACGGGGATGCGGTGGTGCCGACCACGGCGGGGCCCGCGAGTCCCGCCCCGGACTCGGGCGACCAGGGCCCCGCATCGGTGGCGCTGGAGATCTTCACCTCGGGCACCACCGGCCCGCCCAAGCGTATCCCGCTCACCTACCGCCAGCTGGCGGCCGCGCTCGGCGCGGTGCACGGCCACACCGGGGCGGCGGCGCCGCCGGATCGAGTACCGCTCAGCGGCCGCGTCGCCCTGGTCACGTTGCCGATCGTGCACATCGGCGGGCTGTGGGGCGTGCTGCAGAATCTGGCCGAGGCCAGGCCCTTCGTCCTGCTGCCCCGATTCACCGTCGAGGGCTGGTGCGCGGCGGTCAGGGAGCATCGGCCGTCCGTGGCGGGGCTCCCGCCCGCGGCCATGCGCGCGGTGATCGCCGCCGACATCCCGCCCGCCGACCTGTCCAGCCTGCGTGCCATCACCGCAGGCACGACTTTCGTCCATCCGGACCTCGCGGACGAGTTCACCGCGAAGTACGGCATCCCGGTGCTGATCATGTACGGCGCGACCGAATTCTCCGGCGCCATCGCCGGCTGGACCAAATCCATGCACGAGCAGTGGTGGACCAGGAAGCGGGGGAGCATCGGCCGCCCGATGCCCGGTGTCGAGCTCCGCGCCGTCGGCCCGGACGGCGCCGTGCTCGCGCCCGGGCAGTCCGGCCGCCTCGAGGTGAGCGCCGGGCAGACCGGGAACGGCCGGGATGAGTGGGTCCGCACCTCCGATCTCGGCCGGATCGACGAGGACGGCTTCATCTACATCGAGGGCCGCGCCGACGACGCGATCATCCGCGGCGGGTTCAAGGTGCAACCGGAAACGGTCGCCGAGGCGCTGCGCGGCCACAGCGCGGTGGCCGACGCGACCGTGTACGGCCGGGACGACCAGCGGCTGGGGAAGGTCCCGGTGGCGGTCGTCGAGCTGCGCGACGGCGCGGCCCCGGTTCCCGAGGACGAGCTGAAGGAATTCTGCCGCGCCCAGCTGACCGCCTACGAGATCCCGGTGCGGATCTACACCGTCGCCGAGCTGCCCCGCGGCGTCTCGCTGAAGGTCGACCGGCGCAGGCTGCTCGAACTCGTCGCGGAGCTGGACGAGTCCGCGTCGGTCTCCGCAGTGACGGGAGGGTAGCCCGGTGCGCAGGGAGATCTTCGAGAGCGAGCACGAGCAGTACCGGGCGACCGTGCGGGAATTCCTCGCCCGCTACGCGACTCCGCATCAGGAGCAGTGGGAGGCCGACGGCATCATCGACCGGAAGCTCTACGTCCAGGCCGCCGAGTTCGGGTTGCTCGGCTTCGCGGTGCCCGAGGAGTTCGGCGGCGGCGGGATGGCCGACGACTTCCGCTACAACACGATCGTCAACGAGGAAGTGACACGGGCCTCCTCCGGTGGGCCCGCCTTCCCGCTGCAGAACGATGTGCTCGCGCCCTACCTGCTCGACCTCACCACCGACGAGCAGAAGGCTCGCTGGCTGCCCGCGTTCGCGCGCGGTGAGCTGGTCGCCGCGGTGGCGATGACCGAGCCGGGGGCAGGCAGCGACCTGCAGGGGATCAGGACCACGGCGCACCTCGACGGCGGCGACTGGGTGGTGTCGGGGTCGAAGACCTTCATCTCCTCCGGCATCCACGCCGACCTCGTCATCGTGGTGGCCCGCACCGACCCGGAGGCCGGGGCGAGCGGCGCCTTCACCCTGCTCGGGGTGGAGCGCGACATGCCGGGATTCACCCGTGGCCGCAATCTCGAGAAGCTGGGCATGCACTCCCAGGACACCGCGGAGCTGCACTTCGACCAGGTGCGGGTGCCCGCGGCGAACGTGCTCGGCGAGGTCGGCCGCGGGTTCGTGCACCTGATGCGCAACCTGCCGATGGAGCGGCTCTCGATCGCCGTGACCGCGGTCGCCTCCTGCCGGACGCTGCTGGACTCGACGCTGGAGTACGTGAAGTCGCGGCGGGCCTTCGGGGTGCCGATCGGCTCGCTGCAGGCCAACAAGTTCGAGCTGGCGACGCTGGAGACCGAGGTCGACATCGCCCAGGTGTACGTCGACCGGTGCATCACCGCGCTGAACGCGGGCACCCTCGACGGCACCGACGCGGCCAAGGCCAAGTGGTGGACCACCGAGCTGCAGCAGCGGCTCATCTACACCTGCCAGCAGCTGCACGGCGGGTATGGCTACATGATGGAGTACCCGATCGCCAAGGCGTACGCGGATGCCCGGATCCAGACGATCTACGGCGGGTCCACCCAGATCATGAAGGAAATCATCGGGCGTTCGCTCGGACTGTAGAAAGGAACTCGCTATGGGCGCAGTAATTGTCGAGGCCGTCCGGACCCCGATCGGAAAACGGAACGGTTCGCTCTCCGGCATCCACCCCGCCGATCTGTCGGCGACCGTCCTGAAAGAACTGGTGACCAGGGCGGGCGTCGATCCGGAGGTGATCGACGACGTCGTCTGGGGCTGCGTCGGGCAGGTCGGTGAGCAGACCTTCGACATCGCGCGCACCGCGGCGCTGGCGGCCGGCTGGCCGGAGTCGGTGACCGGGGTGACCGTGGACCGGCAGTGCGGCTCGTCGCAGCAGTCGCTGAACTTCGCGGTGGCCGGGGTGATCGCGGGCCACTACGACGCGGTCGTGGCCGGCGGTGTCGAGTCGATGTCGCGGGTCCCGATGGGCTCGACGGTGGCCGCGAACGGCACCCCGCACAGCCCGTGGTTCCTGGAGCGCTACGGGGTCTCGCCCAACCAGGGCATGGGGGCGGAGATCATGGCCGAGAAGTGGGCGCTGTCGCGCACCGAGCTGGACGCGTTCTCGGCGCGCTCGCACGAGCGCGCCGCGGCCGCGCAGGACGCCGGGCTCTACGACGACCAGATCGTGCCGGTCACCCTGCCCGACGGCACCGTCTTCGCCAAGGACGAGGGCATTCGCCGCGGCACCACCGTCGAGCGGCTGGCCGGGCTGAAGACGGTGTTCAAGGAGGACGGCGTCATCCACGCGGGCAACGCCTCGCAGATCTCCGACGGCGCCGCGGCACTGCTCATCGTCAGCGACGAGTTCGCCGAGCGGCACGGGCTGACGCCGATCGCGCGGCTGCACACCGCCGTGCTGGCAGGCGCGGACCCGGTGATGATGCTCGGGGCCCCCATCCCGGCCACCGAGAAGGCGCTGCGGAAATCGGGGCTCTCGGTCGCGGAGATCGACGTGTTCGAGGTGAACGAGGCCTTCGCGCCGGTGCCGATGGCGTGGCAGAAGGAGATCGGCGCCCCGGACGAGAAGCTCAACCCCAATGGCGGCGCGATCGCGCTCGGCCACCCGCTGGGCGGCTCGGGCGCCCGGATCCTCACCGACCTGATCTTCCACATGCGCCGCAACGACCTGCGCTACGGCCTGCAGACCATGTGCGAGGCGGGCGGGCAGGCCAACGCCTCGATTCTCGAGCTGGTGCGGGGATGACCGCCGCGACCGAGGCCGCCGCGCTGGTCGAGCGGAAGGGCAACGTCCTGCTGGTCACCATCAACCGCCCGGAGGCGCGCAACGCCGTGAACGCCGCGGTGAGCGCCGCTGTCGGCGGCGCGCTGGCCGAGGCGGAGGCCGACCCGGAGATCCGGGTGGTCGTGCTCACCGGCGCGGGCGACAAGTCGTTCTGCGCCGGGGCCGACCTCAAGGCCATCGCGCGCGGTGAGCCGCTGTTCGCGCCGGGGAACGAGCACTGGGGTTTCGCCGGGTTCGTGCGGCACGTGATCAGCAAGCCGACCATCGTCGCGGTCAACGGCACGGCGCTCGGCGGCGGCACGGAACTGGCGCTGGCCGCCGACCTCATCGTGGCCGCCGAGAGCGCGACCTTCGGGGTGCCCGAGGTCAAGCGGGGGCTGCTGGCCGGCGCGGGCGGGGTGTTCCGGCTGCCCGCCCAGATCCCGCAGCGGCTGGCCATGGAGATGATCCTCACCGGCGATCCGATCTCAGCGGCTACCGCCCGCGAGTACGGGTTGATCAACCAGGTCGTGCCGGACGGCACCGTGGTCGAGGCGGCGCTCGCGCTGGCCGAGCGGATCGCGGTCAACGCCCCGCTGTCGGTGCAGGCGAGCAAGCGGATCGCGCTCGGCATCCACAGCGGCGAGCGGCTCGCCGAGAACGACCGGTGGGGCCACTCCGAGTACGAGTGGAACGAGCTGATGACCAGCGAGGACGCCAAGGAGGGGCCGCGGGCCTTCGCCGAGAAGCGGCCGCCGGTCTGGCAGGCGCGGTGACCACCACGCTCGCGGCGCGCTCCGCCTGAGCCGGACAACGACGAAGCCGCCCCCGTCTCCGACGGGGGCGGCTTCGTCGTCTGGGCCGGGCCTCAGGCGGTCGCGCCCTCGGCGGCGCCCAGGTACGCCCGCTCGATCCGCTGCGGATCGGCCGCGAGCTCGGCCGCGGGGCCGTGCAGGACCTGCTGCCCGTGCGCGAGCACCACGGCGGTGTCGGCGGTCGCGAGCGCGAGGCGGACGTGCTGCTCCACCAGGATCACCGCGGTGCCCCGGTCGTCGGCGACCCGGCGGATCACCGGGAGCAGCGCTTCGACGATGACCGGGGCCAGCCCCATGCTCAGCTCGTCGATCAAGAGCACCGTGGGCTTCTGCATCAGCGCGCGCCCGATCGCGAGCATCTGCTGCTCCCCGCCGGAGAGCATGCCCGCGCGGACGCCGAGCCGCTCCCCGAGCCGGGGAAAGTACTCGACGATATCGGCGACGGCGGGCCCGGAGCGCTTGCGGGCCAGCTCCAGATTCTGGGTCACGGTGAGGCCGGTGAACAGCGCCCGGTCGTCCGGCACCAGCACCAGCCCGGCCCGCGACGCCTTGCGCGCGCGGCCGGACCCGATCTCGGCGCCCGCGATCCGGACCGTGCCGCCGAGCCGGGGGAGCAGCCCGGCGAGAGTGTTCAGCACGGTGGTCTTGCCGGCCCCGTTGGGGCCGAGCAGGCAGAGCACCTCCCCGGCGGCGAGGGTCAGGTCGAGGCCGCGGACACAGGGGCGACCGTTCGAATAGCCCGCGTCGAGGCCGGCGCATTCCAGGACGGCGCTCATGCCGGTACCTCCGTGGGAGCGTGGGTGGTGCCCAGGTAGGCCTGCACCACCCGGGGATCGGACCGAATCTGCTCGGGCGTGCCCTCGGCGATGACGCGGCCGAGGTCGAGCACGATGATCCGGTCGCAGATGTCGAGGACGAGCTCCATGTCGTGGTCGACCATGAGCACGGTCACCCCGGCGTCCCGGACCGCGAGCAGCCGCTCGCCGAGCCAGCGGCTCTCGGTGCTGTCCAGCCCCGCGGCCGGTTCGTCGAGCAGCACGATGTGCGGCCTGCCCGCCAGTGCCCGCGCCACCGAGACCAGCTGGCGCCTGCCCTGCGACAACTCGCTGACCGACCGGTCGGCCACCTCGTCGAGGTGCAGCACCCGGAACAGCGCATCGATATCGGGGGGCGCGGCCCCCTTGCTGCGCTCGGCGGCGGCCACCGTGCCGACGGCGACATTCTCCCGCACCGTGAGGTCGTCGTAGAGCTCGATGCCCTGGAAGGTCCGGCCGAGCCCGAGCCGGCTGCGGCGGTGCGGTTCCAGCCCGTCCACGCTGCGCTCGCCGAGGGCGACCGTGCCGGAGGCGGAGGCGAAACCGCTGAGCACGTCGATGCAGGTGGTCTTGCCCGCGCCGTTGGGGCCGATCAGCCCGACGATCTCGCCGCTGCGGACCGTGAAGCTCACGTCCTCGAGCGCGATCACACCGCCGTAGGAGACGCCGATGCCGGTGGCCGAGAGCAGCACCTCGCCGGAGACCTCCCTGACCCGCCGCCGCGGCGGCTCCGGGGCCGGGGCCGCCGCTTCGGTCTCGGCCTGCGGTGGCCGCCGCAGCAGGCCGCGGCCGTACGCGGTGATCCGGTGCAGCTGCCCGGCCAGGCCCTCGGGGTAGCGCAGGACCGTCACCACCAGCAGCACGCCGGAGATGATCGCGTAGTAGTCGCCCAGGTGCAGCACCCGGTCCATGAATATGAACAGGATGCCACCCGCGCCGAGGACCCCGGCGAGGACACCGCCGGAGACCGAGGTGATTCCGGCGATGTAGATGATCGCGAACAAGCCGACGCCCGCGAGCACCGCGAACGATTCGGCGGTGGCGACCGTCTGCTGATACCCCATCAGGGCGCCGCCGAGGCCTGCGATGAACGCGCTGATGGCGAAGGCCTTGATCTTCGTGCGGGACACGTCGATTCCGGCGGCCGCGGCCGACCGCTCGTTGGCCCGGACCGCGAGCATCGAGGCGCCGAGCCTGCTGGTCCGCAGCCGAGCCACGCCGAGCGCCACCACGACCAGCACCGTCAGGCACACGATGCCGAAGGCGATCCGGGGATACCCCTCGCCCGATCCGATGCCGAGATCGAGGCCGAACAGCGTCGGATTCTCGATGCGCGCCCCTTCCAGGCCGCCGTTCAGGTTGCTGTTGCGGAACCAGAAGGCGTCGAGGAAGACCGCGAGGGCGAGGGTCACGACGGTGACCGGCAGCCCCCTGATCCGCAGCGCGGGCAACCCGACGACGACGCCGATCACCGTGGCGGCCACTGCGGCCAGCAGTGGTGCGATCGGGAACGGCACGCCCAGATCCGTGGTCAGCCTGCTGAGTGTGAACGCGCCGATCCCGGCGAGGGTCAGCTGGGCCAGCGAGATCTGGCCGGCGAAGCCGGTGACGACCACCTGGGAGAGCGCGACGATCGCCACGATCAGGGTCGTGATGATCGCGGCCCGGTAGCTGCCGGAGGTGGCCGCGAGCGCGGCGACCGCCACCACGACCGAGACGACGGTGGGAACCACCAGCCCGTGCGGCCGCGGTGCCCGGCCGAGCGTCTGCACGATGACGGCGCCCCTGGTGGGCAGCGGGCGGCCGCGCACGACCAGGAAGAGGAGGATCAGCACCAGCGGAACCAGCTCGGCCATCCCGGATTTCGGGAACCAGTCGACCGTGTTCTGCAGGTGCGTGGTCTCCGACTGCAGCATGCCGATGCCGAGCCCGGCCACCACCGTGAGCGACAGCGAGGTGAAGTTGCCGACCAGTGCGGCGGCGAGCGCGGGAACGATGAACAGGGTGTAGGAGACCGGCACCAGCGGCACGATGGGCGCGATCAGAATGCCGCTCAGCCCCGCCACCATGGTGCTCAGCGCCCAGTTGCCGAAGGCGATGCGTTCCGGCGAGAGCCCGGTGACCAGCGCGCCCTTCTCCGACTCGGCGGCGGCACGGGTGGCGAGGCCGAAGCGGGTCCAGCGGTAGGCCAGGGTGAGCACCACCGCGAGGGCCACGATCACCCCCGCGAACCACAGCCGGTCGACGGGGATCCGGGAGCCCCCGAGCGAGATCACCCCGGAAGGCAGGATGTCCTTCACCGAGACCGGGGTGGTGCCGACCCGCACGGCGAGCAGCGCCTGTACGAAGAGCATCACGCCGATGGAGGCCACCGCCTTCGCGACCGGCGGCGCGGTGCGCAGCGGCCGGAAGACGACGGCGTAGATCAGCGCGCCGAGCGCGGCCGCGATGGCGAGCGATATCGCCATCGCGGGCCACAGGCCGAGGCGCTCTCCGAGGTCGACGGTCTTGGCCATCCCGGGAATCGGGTTGAGCAGTTCCCCCTTCCGCAGCAGTCCGTAGGTGTAGGCCACGTACAGCGCAATCGCTCCGGTGCTGAAGTTCACCACACCCGAACTGCGGAAGGTCATCACCAGGGCGAGCCCCAGCGCCGCGTATACGGCCCCGCTGCCGAGCCCTAGAGTAAGGAAGACCAGATGATCCATCACGGAAAGCTCCTCGCCTGCATCAATGTCTCGCGAACCGGAGCTACTTCGTGACCTGCGGGTCGGTGGCTACGCCGTCGCGCAGCGTGACCCGCACCATGTCCGTGCTGCACAGCGCGGGCAGCTGCGGCACGGAGCTGTCGCAGGAGAAGGTGATCCCGTGCCCGACCGGCAGCGGCACGTTCCGGGCCGAGGTGAGCGCGGCGGAGACCGCAGCCGCGGTCGGCTCGCCGGTGACCCCCTGGGCCGCGCGCACCAGGCCGAGGGTGCTCTGGTAGCCGGCGTAGGTCAGCCCGCTCAGCTCGGTGTTCGGGGCGTACTGCTTCATCACGGTGCGGTAGAGCACCGCCTCGGGGTCGTCGGAGGTGAGGTCCGAGGTGGAGAACACCTGCGCGCCGTCCAGCGCGTCACCGACCGCCTCCACGGTCGACGGGTCCGAGCACGGCTGCACCAGCATCTTGTCCTGGCCGGCGCCGAGCGTGTCGAGTGCCTTCAGCACCGAGGTGCACAGCGTCGGGTCGGCCGCGATGGCGACCGCGCCGACATCGCTGCCGATGCCGGAGCTCACCTGCGGGGTCGCGTCGGGGGTGCCTGCCGGGATCGGCACCACGTTCAGCTCGATGCCCTTGGCGGAGAAGGCCGCCTTGCCCATGGAATTCGCGGTCACGACGGTGGCGGGGGAGTCCAGGACGAAGATGGTGGTCTTCTTGTGGCCGCGCTCGGCGGCGTAGGTCGCCATCCCCTGCAATACGCCGGGGTAGCCACCGGTCAGCGAATACGCGCCGGGGGTGGTCATCTCGGCGGCGCTGGATGCGTTCGCCACCACATACGGGATGCCCGCACCGACGATGACCGGGACCATCGTGTCACCGAAGGCCGACGCGGTGACCACGACGGCGGTGACCCGCTCCTCCACCATCCGGTTGGCGCAGTCCCGGTTGGACGCCGGATCTTCCTTGGTCGCGCAGGTCACGAGCTCTACCCGATGGCCACCGATGCCGCCGAGGTTCGCATTGGCGTAGGCGACCACGGCCTCGGCCGCCTCGCGGTTGCCGGGCAGCGAGATCGCGGCGCCGCCCTCCGGGCTGAGCAGCCCGATCCGGATCGGGCTGCCGGTGGCGGCGTTGTCCGGGAGGGTGGTCTCCGGCGCATCGTCGGTCGAGCTCGACGACGAGTCGTCACCGCCGCAAGCCGTGGCGAGCGCGAGTGCGGGGACCAGGGCCAGCAGGGAGAGCCGGCCGACCCGGGCCCTGGTGGATCGCCAATGGTGACGCTTGTCGGTCATGGGATTCCTTCTTTCGGGGGCCGCTGAGCAGCCTTTGCTCACCGGTGATGTGGGTCACAGATCCGGGGGAGTGAAGCAAACGTATGGCGGCGCTCCAGATATGTCAATGAGCAATCTAGGTTGACCAGGTCTCGGAAAAAAATGAGACAAGCTAAGGACAGGATGTGCTGGCGGGTGCCATCCGCGGGTCCGAATTTGCAGGTAGAAGCAGATATCCTCGGCGATGCCGGTACCTGTTTGCCCTGGCCTAGATAGTCAACTATGTTATCTATGTAAAGCTCGATCGAGCGGGGAGCACTCAGGAGCGGCCATGCTGAAGACACGATTCACCGAAGAGTTCGGCGTCGAGCACCCCATCGTGCAGGGCGGGATGATGTGGGTCGGGCGGGCCGAGCTCGCGGCGGCCGTCTCCGAGGCGGGCGGCCTGGGAATCATCACCGCCCTCACCCAGCCGACGCCGGAGGCGCTCTCCGCGGAGATCGCCCGGGTCCGGGAACGGACCGACAAGCCGTTCGGGGTCAACCTCACCCTCACCGTGTCGATCAATCCGCCGCCCTACGAGGAGTACCGGCACGCGATCATCGACGCGGGCGTCCCCATCGTGGAGACCGCGGGCTCGAATCCGCAGGTGCACGTCGAGCATTTCAAGCAGCACGGAATCAAGGTCATCCACAAGTGCACCAGCGTGCGGCACGCGGTGAAGGCGCAGAGCCTCGGCGTCGACGCGCTGAGCATCGACGGTTTCGAGTGCGCCGGGCATCCCGGTGAGGACGACGTCCCCGGACTGGTGCTGATCCCGGCCGCGGCGGACCGGATCACCCTGCCGATCCTCGCCTCCGGCGGTTTCGCCGACGGCCGCGGCCTCGCCGCGGCGCTCGCGCTCGGCGCCGACGGCATCAATATGGGCACCCGCTTCATGTGCACTGTCGAGAGCCCGATCCACCAGCGGATCAAGGAGCAGATCGTCACCGCGACCGAGCGCGACACCCAGCTGGTGTTCCGGCAGCTGCGCAACACGCTGCGCACGGCCAAGAACCCGGTGAGCACCGAGGTGGTCGAGATCCTCGCCCGCGGCGGTACCTTCGCCGACGTGCAGGAGCTGGTCGCGGGTACCCGCGGCCGTAAGGTCTACGAGAACGGGGACCCGGACGCGGGGATCTGGACCGTCGGCATGGTGCAGGGGCTGATTCACGACATCCCGACCGCGGGCGACCTGGTCCGCCGCATCGCCGCAGAGGCCGAGACTGTGCTGCGCCGCTCCGTGGCCCTCATTCCGGACCCGGTTCCGGCCGAAGTCCGCTGACCGACGAAGGAGTTGGGGATGAGCGAGAACAACGGCGAGACCGTGGCCGAGCCGGTGCTGGTGACCCGGGACGGCCACGTCGCGATCCTGACGTTGAACCGGCCCGACCGGCGCAACGCCATCAACCGCGCGATGCGCAAGGGAATCAAGCGCGAGTTGTGGCGGCTCGACGCCGACGACGACGTCCGGGTGGTGGTGATCACCGGCGCCGGGACGGCCTTCTCCGGCGGCGTCGACCTGCCCGAGGCACTGCGCGGCCCCGCGCCCCGCACCGAGGGCACGACCCCCACCCAGGTGCTGCGCGCCATCGGCAAGCCGGTGATCGCGGCGATCAACGGGCCCTGCTACACCGGTGCCTTCGAGCTCGCGGTGAACTGCTCGTTCATCATCGCCTCCGAGCGAGCGGTCTTCGCCGACACGCACGCATCCATCGGGCTGCTCAACGGATGGGGCGGCAGCGCGATGCTGCCCCGGATGGTCGGGCTGCCCGCCGCGATCCAGATCATTCTCAGCGGTGAGCCGATCGACGCCGCGAGGGCGCTGCGGATCGGGCTGGCGAACGAGGTCGTGCCGCACGATCAGCTCATGCGCCGCACGCTCGCGATCGCCGAGCTGATCGCCGCGGCGCATCCGGGGGCGGTACGGCGCATGCTGCGGCTGCTCAAAGAGGGCGCGGGCGCGTCGGTCGCGCACGCGCTCGGCCTGGAGGCCGAGGCAGGCGCCTCCTGGCGCCCGGACGGCTCCGATGTCGGTGACCGGTACGGCAGCAAGCGGCCCGTGGAGCGGACCTCGGATGCCTGAGACCGCGGTGCCGAACCGGGCGGCGGGGGCAACGGCCACCGCGCTCACCGAGGTGCTGCGCCTGGAGCGCATCGACCGGGATCTGTTCCGCTCGGTCCAGTTGTTCGACAGCTCGCATCCGCTCTACGGCGGCCAGGTCATGGCGCAGGCGCTGCTGGCGTGTGGCGCGACGGTCACCGGCGCGGGGCGCGTGCCGCATTCGCTGCACGGCTACTTCCTGCGCCGCGGGGACGCCGCGCGGCCGGTGCTGTACCGGGTCGAGTGCGATCGCGACGGCCGGGCGTACTCGGCCAGGCGCGGGGTGGCCGTGCAGGACGGCGAGGTCGTCTTCAGCATGTCGGCGTCGTTCCGCACCGCCACCGCGGGCGCGGAGCACACCGGTGCCGAGGTGCTGCCGCTGTTGTCTCCCGGGCAGTGCGCACCGGTGGCGGTCCGCCCGGAGATCGCGCTCGAAGCCCGCGTGCAGGATTGGTCCTGCGCGCAGCGGAGCTACCCGGCCAGGTTCTGGGTCCGGCCGAAGGGCGATCTGCCGCAGAACGATCCGCTGCTGCACGCGGCGGCGATCGCCTATGCGTCGGACTTCTCGACCGGGCTCGCCCGTACCGTGGGCGGCCAGGTACTCGGTCCGAGCCTCGACCACGCGCTCTGGTTCCATCGCCCCCCGCTCTGGAACGACTGGCTCTTCGCCGACCTCGGCGCCGGCCGGACGGCGGGCAAGCGCGGCTGGTACACGGGTTCGCTGCTCGCGGGCGGCGAGATCGTCGCGAGCCTCGCGCAGGAGATGGCCTACCGGTGACGGCGCCGAGCGCACAGCACTGGCGCGCGCGGCTGGCCGCGCTGCTCGCCGACTACGCCGAGCGGCCGCGGCCCCGCACGTCGCGCGAGCGCGCCGCGGCCGCGCGCGCGTGGCAATCGGAGCTGGCCGATGCCGGTCTCGCCGCCCCCGGCTGGCCGGAGGCCGACGGCGGCCTCGGTCTCGGGCTGGACGACCAGATCGAGTACCACCGGATGCTGGCCGCGGCCGGGGCGCCGAAACACCCGAACCCCATCGCCTTCATCGTGGCCTCGACCCTGATCGTGCACGGAACCGAACTGCAGAAGAAGCGCTTCCTCGCGCCCCTGCTGCGCGCCGACGAGCTGTGGTGCCAGGGCTTCTCCGAACCCGGCGCGGGCAGCGACCTGGCCGCGCTCTCGACCAGGGCGGTCCGCGACGGCGATCACTACCGGGTGACCGGCCGCAAGATCTGGACCACCTACGCCACCGCCGCCGACTGGATGTTCGCCCTGGTGCGCACCGGCCCGGCCGGGCGGGGCGCCGACGGGATCAGCTACCTGCTGATCCCGATGGACTCCCCTGGCATCGGGGTCCAGCCGCTGCGCGACGCCGCGGGCGGTTGCCGCTTCGCGGAGGTCTTCTTCGACGAGGTCCGGGTACCGGTGGAGAATCTCGTCGGTGCCGAGGGCGCGGGCTGGTCGGTGATGCGCACCTCGCTCGGCCACGAGCGCGCGACCGCGTTCTTGGCCGACGAATTCCGCTACCGCGGCCTGGTGGACCGGGTCTGCACGCTCGCGGCGAACCGCGGTTACGGCCGCGATCCGCTGATTCGCCAGGAGCTGGCCGCGGTCGAGACCGGCGTCCGGGCCATCGCGGCGCACAGCGCGCGCGCCCTGGACGCCGTCCTGCGCGGCGCTGATCCGGCCGGGGCCGCCGCCATCGCCCGGCTCGTCAGGTCGGAGTTCGAGCAGCAGCTCCATCGGCTCGCGCTCCGGCTGACCGGCCCCGGCGCCGTGGCGGGCAGCCGCGCGGAGTGCGCCGTCGACGGCGGCCGCTGGGGATACGGCTATCTGATGTCGAGGGCGACCACGATCGGCGCGGGCACCGCCGAGATCCAGCGCAACACCATTGCCGAGAAGGTTCTGGGGCTGCCGTCGCACCGCGACGACGTCGTCCGGGCGGTGCCGGTCGCGCCGGGCCGGCCGCAGACCGCGCCGGAGCCGGAGGAGGCCGCGCTGCGCGCCACGCTGGCCCGGCTGCTGGCTCCGCACACGACCACGGAGCGGTTGCTGAGCTGGACCTTCGAGCAGGCCGATTACGACATCGGGCTCTGGGACGAGCTCGTCGGCTTCGGTCTGCCCGGCCTCGCGGTACCCGAGACGCACGGTGGCGCGGGCGCGGCCCTGCGGCTGCTCGCCGCGGCGGTGGAAGAGGTCGGATACGCGCTCGCGCCGGTGCCGCTGGTGCCGACCCTGATCGCGCTCGAGGTGCTGCGGCGCGCCGGTGCCGACGAGGCGGTGCGCGCGATCTGCGCCGGCGCCACCGCGGCCTTGGTCGCGCCGGTCGACGACGGCGGCCTGGCACTCGGCGGGGTACTGCCGAGCCTGGTCGGCGCCAGGGTGACGGGCTCGGTCGGGCTCGTCCCCGGCGCGCCGGTCGCCGATCAGCTGGTCGTGCTCGCCAGGGATGCCGTCACCGGGGAGCTCGCGCTCGGCATCGTCACCCCCGCGCAGGTCGGGCTCGCCGCGGCGGAATCCTTCGATGTCACCGGGACCATCGGCAGCGTGCTGCTCGACGATGTCGAGCCGGTGCTCGTCGCGCGCGGCGCCGAGGTGATCGACATCCTGGAGGCCGCCGGACCGGTCGCCCAGCTGCTGCTGGCCGCCGACTCGGTCGGCGTCGCGAACCGGGCCCTGGCGCTGGCCGTCGGCTGGGCCGTGCAGCGGATGCAGTTCGGCCGCCGAATCGGCTCCTACCAGGCGATCTCCCATCGCTGCGTGGATATGCTGATCAGCGCCGAGGGGGCGCGTGCGCTGGTGCTCGCCGCCGCGGACGGGCAGGCGGTCGATGCCGAGGCGCGGGTCGGCGTCGAGATCGCCTGCGCCGCCGCGCTGGACGCCGCGGTCCAGGCGGCCGAGCACTGCCTGCAGATCCACGGCGGCCTCGGCTTCATCTGGGATCACCCCGCCCACCTGTTGCTGCGCCGGGCGATCGCGAATCAGGCGACGCTCGCCCGGCCCGAGAACCTCCGCGACCGGGCCGCGAGCGCCGTGCTCGCCCGGCTGTCCTGAAACCCCGAAGGAGATCCCCGTGACCGCGATCGACGCCGGACTGGCCCTGCTGCGGGTGTGCCTAGGGCTCACCATGGCCGCGCACGGCTACGGAAAACTGTTCCGCGGCGGCCGTATTCCCGGTACCGCCCGCTGGTTCGACGGCATGGGCATGCGCCCGGGAACGGTGCACGCCTGGCTCGCCGCTGGCACCGAGGCCGGTGCCGGAATCCTGTTCGCGCTCGGGCTGCTCACCCCGCTCGCGGCAGCCGCCTTCGTCGCCCTGATGGTGGTGGCGGCGTGGACCGTGCACCGCGAGCACGGGTTCTTCGTCGCCGAGAACGGCTGGGAGTACAACCTGGTGCTCGCCGTCGGCGCGGTCGCGATCGCGGTCACCGGGGCGGGCCGGATCAGCCTGGACTGGGTGATATTCGACGGCAATCCGGTGACCGGCTGGACCGCGCTCGCGGTCTCGGCGGGGTTGGGACTGGTATCCGGGGTGGCGTTGCTGGCGGCGTGCTACCGGCCCGCGCGCACGGCATGAACCTCACCGAACTCGCCGCGCGCTACGAGGACAAGCCGGCGATCGTGCTCGGGGCCGCGGCCCTGAGTTACCGGGAGCTGGAGCAACGCTCCAACCGGATCGCCCGGATGTTCCGATCCCGCGGGCTGCGGCCCGGCGATCCGCTCGCGATCCTGATGCGCAACGAACTCGAGTTCTTCCCCGTGGTCTGGGCCGCGCAGCGCGCCGGACTCCGGTACACGCCGGTCAACTGGCACCTGGGCGCTGACGAGGCGGCCTACATCGTCGCGGACTGCGGGGCGCGGATGCTGGTCTACTCGGCCGAGCTGGCCGAGCTGGCCGCGGCCGCCGCGGCGGGCGCACCGGCGCTGCGAGCACGGATCGTGGCAGGCGCCGGCACCGCCGACGAGCATCTCGACGACGCGATCGCGGACATGGCGGAGACGCCGATCCCGGATGAGTGCGAGGGCTACTACATGCTCTACTCCTCCGGCACCACCGGCCGCCCCAAGGGCATCCTCCCCGCGCTCACCGGTGATCCGTTCGGTACCGGCCTCGGCATCGATCACCTCATGGCCTCCGCCTTCGGCTTCGGTCCGGACACGGTGTATCTCAGCCCCGGCCCGCTCTACCACGCGGCGCCGCTGGGGTGGACCTTCGGCACCGTGCGCAACGGCGGCACCGCGGTCGTCATGGAGCGCTTCGACGCCGAGGAGGCGCTGCGGCTCATCGACCGCCACCGCGTCACCCACGCGCAATTCGTCCCCACCATGTTCGTGCGCATGATCAAGCTGCCCGCCGCGGTACGGGAACGCTACGACGTCTCCGGCCTGCGCCTGGTCGTGCACGCGGCGGCGCCCTGCCCCGTGGCCGTCAAGCTGCGGATGATCGAGTGGTTCGGCCCCGTGCTCACCGAGTTCTACTCGGCCACCGAGGGAACGGGGTTCTGCATGATCGATACCCCGGAGTGGCTCAGCCACCGGGGTTCGGTCGGCCGGGCGGTCCGCGGCGTGCTCCACATCTGCGACGACGACGGCACCGAGCTCCCGCCGGGCGAGGTGGGCACGGTCTGGTTCGGCGACGTCAAGCGCTTCGAGTACTTCGGCGATCCCGCGAAGACGGCGGCCGCCTTCGACCACCGGGGCTGGAACACCCTCGGCGATCTCGGCCACCTCGACGAGGAGGGCTACCTGTATCTGTCCGCGCGCCGCTCCGACCTGATCCTGTCCGGCGGTGTGAACATCTATCCGCGGGAGATCGCGGATGTGCTCACCCTGCACCCGGCGGTCCTCGACGTCGCCGTCGTCGGGCTGCCGGACGAGGAGATGGGCGAGCGGGTGCATGCCCTCGTCCAGCTCGTACCGGACGCGGAGCCGCCCGGCCCGGCGCTGGAGCGGGAATTGATCGAGTACTGCCGAGCGCGGATCGCCTCCTTCAAAGCGCCGCGGAGTATCGCCTTCGGGCCGGTGCCGCGGCTGCCGAGCGGTAAGGTCCGCAGGCGCGACATCGTGCCGGGCGAGCAGCGGGGCTGACCGGCCGTCGTCCGCGCCGCAGTGGGATCGGTTCCGCTCCGGACCGCGTGCGGCCCAATTACAGTGTCCTGATTATGGTTCCGACAGCAGCCCGGTCACCAGTTACCAACTTGTCATAAAAACAGTACGAAACAGAACCGAAACCCGGGCGAATCGGCGACGATATCCCCATGAGTATCCTGAATAGGGCGGTCAGAGTGGGCTTGCGGGGCTTGCTGCCGCTCTCCGCGGTTCTGGGCATGGTCGGCGCCGGAGTACCGGCCACGGCGCAGCCCGATTCGGCGCGGAGCGAGCGGATCTACGTCGTCGGCGCGGCCGGCGACGGTGTGGTCGGCGTCGAGGTCTCGCCCGGTGCCGCCCCCCGGCTCCTCGGCGAGGCCGCGCCTGGCCCGCTCGGCGCGCTCGCCGTGGACGCCGCACCCGCAGGCGATTTCGTCTACGCCGGGTCGGCCGCGGAGGCCGGGATCACCGCCTACCGCGCGAACCCGGACGGCACGCTCGCCCCGGTGCCCGGCTCCCCGGTCTCGGCACCCGGCCCGGTCATCACCATCGTCGTCGCCCCCGACGGCAAACATCTGTACGCCTCCACCACGGTGGGGCTGCGGGGCGCCGTGGTCAGTTACGCGATCACCCCGAGCGGGCTGCCCGTGCAGCTGGGTGAACCGGTCGAGCTGGAGTACACCAGTCACTTCGGCATGATGGCGATCTCGCCGGACGGGCGTCACCTGTACACGACCGACTACTTCGGCAGCGCCATGATCCACCTGCCGATCGGGCCCGACGGCGCCGCGCTGCCCACGCGGCAGCGCATCGACGCGGGCAGCTCCCCGGTGAACCCGGAGGTGTCGCCGGACGGACGATTCCTCTACACCGCCAACGAACTGGGCTCATCGGTCTCCGGCTTCCGGATCGGCCCGGACGGCTCGCTGAGCCCCGTCCCCGGCTCGCCGTTTCCGGCGGGCGGGGGCACGCACGGGGTCGCGATCACGCCGGACTCCCGCCGCGTCTATGTTCCGAGCATCACCAGCGACAGCATCGACGGTTACGCGATCGGCCCCGACGGCAGCCTCGCACCGCTCCCCGGATCGCCCTACCACGCCGAACCCGGCGGCATCGTCGGGCGCACCCTGGCAGGCGGCGACGGCACGCGGCTCTATTCCATCGAGGAGTTCGGGCTGCCTGGCAATCTGACCATCGGCCTGCAGGCCTATGTCATCGGCGCCGACGGCGCCCTCACCCCGACCGGGAGCCCGGTGGATCTCGGCATTCTCTTCACCGACGGCCCCTCGGCCACCATCACCGGATGAGGGCGATCCCAGCCCTCGACCACTGCGAAAAGGAATCTCACTCCACTATGACTACCGTTCTTCCCGGCCGCGCGAATCCCGCCCGGCGCCCCGTGCGGCGCGGCCTTCTGCTCGCCGCGGTGGCCGTGTGCACGGTCACCATCGGCGCCGGCTCCGGCGCTGTCCAGGCCGAGCCCCGGCCCGAGCGCGATCAGCACATCTACGTGACGAGCGTCGGGTTCGACCAGCTGGTCGGCATCACCGTGCGCCCCGGCGCGGCGCCCCGGCTCGCCGGGCCGCCGACGGCCGTTCCCTCCGGCGGGCTGTTCAAGAACGCCGCGGTCTCGCCGGACGGCAAGTACCTGTACGTGGGGCCCTTCCTGGACCAGGGTCTGGCCGCGTTCGCGATCAACGACGACGGCACGCTCACCGCGCTGCCCGGTTCCCCGGTTCCGTCCTCCGGGCCGGTGGGGACCGTCGTCGTCGCCCCGGACGGCAAGCACCTGTACGTCTCCTCGTCCGAGGACGCGCGCGGGGTCGTGACCAGCTTCTCGATCGGCCCCGGCGGCCTGCCGGTCCGGGAGAGCGTGGCCCAGCTCGAGTTCTCGTCCCACTTCGGGACGATGATCATCGCGCCGGACGGCCGCAACCTGTATGTGGCCGCGGGCTTGGGCAACGAGCTCCTCCGGCTGCCGATCGGCGCGGACGGCCTCGCCGGCGCGCCGGTCCAGCGCATCCCGGCCGACGGCTCCCCGCTCAACCCGGCCATCACACCGGACGGCAAGCACCTCTACGTCGCGAACGAGCTGAACGCCGTGGTCTCCGGCTACGACATCGCGCCGGACGGTGCGCTGAGCCCGATGGCGGGTTCGCCCTTCGCCACCGGCGGCGGCCCGCACGGGGTCACGATCACCCCGGACGGCTCGCGGCTCTACACCCCCGACATCGCGGCGAACGCCATCACCGGGTTCCGGATCGCGCCGGACGGGCGGCTGACCCCGCTGCCGGGGTCGCCGTTCAGCGGCGGCACCGATCCGACCGCCATGCCCGGACAGCTGCTGGCAAGCCGCGACGGCCAACGGCTGTACGCGGTCGGGGTCGGCACGGTGGCCATTCCGCCCTCCGCTCGGCTGCTGACCTTCGACATCGCGCCCGACGGGTCGCTGCGGCAGTCCGAGGCTCCCCTCGACACCGGCCAGAACTTCGTCGACGGCCCCGCTTCGGTAATCACGCCGTGACCCGCGACGTGAGCAACCAGAACCGGCTACCCGGAGTGCACGCCCCGATGTCCCGGAGAATGATGATGCCGGTGGTGGCCGTACTGGCGGCCGCCGTCGCCGCCGGCCCCGCGGCCATGCCCGCGCAGGCCCGCACCGACGACATCCAGCACATCTACGTCGCCGGGATCGCCTCCGACGGGGTGGTCGGCATTCAGGTCGCCCCGGGCGTCGCACCCCGGCTGGTCGGACCGTCCACCCGGCTCAGCTCGATCCCCTCGTTCAAGGGGGTCGCCGCCTCCCCGGACGGCCGCTACCTCTACGCCGGGCCGGTCGGGGACCCCGGCATCGCGGCCTTCGCGATCAACGACGACGGCACCCTCACCGAGGTGCCGGGCTCACCGGTTCCCTCGGGGCCGCTCGGCACCCTGGCCGTGGCACCGGACGGCAAGCATCTGTACGTCTCCGCGCACGAGAACGGCGGCGGCACGCTCACCACCTACGCGCTGACCAACGGGCTGCCCGTCCGGATCAGCACGGTGCAGCTCGACGTCACGAGTCTGTGGGCCATGCTGGCTGTGACCCCGGACGGCCGCAATCTCTACGCCTCCGACTACTTCGGCAACAGGGTCATCCACGTGCCGATCGGGGCGGACGGCGTCGCGACCGCGTCGGGCCAGCGCATCGCGACGGGGTTCGGCCCGGAGAACCCGGGCATCTCCCGGGACGGCAAGTACCTGTACGTCTGCAACGAGGTGACCAGCAACGTCTCCGGGTACCGCATCGGCCCGGACGGCTCGCTGGCCGAGCTCGCCGGCTCCCCGTTCCCGGTCGGGATGGCGCCGCACGGGATCACCTCGAGCCCGGACGGCTCCCGGATCTACGTGCCCAACACCGGCTCGAACGACATCTCCGGGTTCCGGATCGACGCCGAGGGGGCGCTCGTCCCGCTGCCGGGGTCGCCGTACAGCGCGGGCACCGCACCGGTGAATCTGCCGATCCAGCTGCAGGCCAGCCGGGACGGTGGCCGGCTGTACTCGATCGGAGCGGGCACGCCGGACATCGCCGTCACCGCGCGGCTGCTCACCTTCGACGTGCGGCCGGACGGGTCGCTGCAGCAGTCGGAGGCGCCGCTCGACACCGGTCAGCTCTTCGTGGACGGCCCGACCACGACGATCACCCCGTAGCGGGCGTCACGGCAGCGGCAGCCGCGCCGCCGGCTCGAAGGTGACGGGCAGCTCGGCTGGGGTGCGGTGCAGCGGCCCCGGACGCCAGCGCAGCTCGTCGTGCGGGACGGCGAGCCGGAGTTCGGGCAGCGCGTCGAGCAGCTGGTCCACCGCGTTCTGCGCGATGAGGTAGGCCAGCGATCGGGCGGGGCAGCGGTGCGGGCCCGCACTCCAGGCCAGGTGCGCGCGGTTGCCGGTGTGGTCGCCTGCGATCTCCGGATCCTGGTTGCAGCCCGCGAGGCTGACGACCACGGGCTGGTCGGCGGGGAGCCACACCCCGTCGACCAGCACCGGCCTGCGCGGGTAGGTGAAGCTGTTGTTGGGCAGCGGCGGATCGTGGAACAGCACGTGGTCGATGGCGTCGCGGGTGGAGAGCGTCCCGGCGAGGACGCCGTCGCCGAATTGGTGGTCGGTGAGGAGCAGCCGCAGCGCGTTGGCGATCAGGGCCTGTACCGGCTCCGATCCCACCCCGTAGAACACGCTGAGCTGCTGCACGAGCTCCTCGTCGCTCAGCTCCGCTCCGTGCCGCAGCAGGCTGCTGGTGATGTCGGCGCCCGGGGTGGCCCGGCGGTACTGCAGCAGCTGCCGGATGGCGTCCTCGAAGATCCGGTTGCCCTCGTGGGCGCCGCTGCCCTCGAGGACGGCGGCCACGCCATCGGCGGCCCGCTCGCTGATCGCGGGCGGGCAGCCGAGGAGTTCGTTGACCACCGTGAAGACCAGGGGAGCGCTGTACTCCGCCACCAGCTCGGCCGCCCCGGCGGAGCAGAAGGCGTTGATCAGCGGAACCGCGTTGCGCTCGACGACGGCGTTGATCGCGTGCAGATCGACATCGGCGAGCGCGGCGGCGACGACGGCGCGCAGCCGTTCGTGTTCGTGGCCGGTGCTGCGCATCGGGATCGGTCGCCACTGCAGCACCGGCAGCACCGGACAGTCGGGCGGGACGGTCGCCTGCCACGGGCGGGGGTCGGCGGGGAAGTGCTCCGGGTCGTTGAGGATCCCCAGCCCGGTGCGGTAGCCGATGACGAGGGTCGCGGGCACGCCCGGCGCCAGCTCGACCGGGACGAGGGCCCCGTGCGCTTCGCGCATCGTCCGGTAGACGCGGGCCGGCTCGGTGCCGAACTCCAGGGCGTACAGGGGAACTCGCTGCCCGTCACCGGTGACGAGATCCGAGGGATGGCTGAACAATCGTTCTCCAGGGGAAGTGGCCGCGCGGTGCAGGCCGGTAGGTCGAGACCATCGGACCCTAATGCGCGCGGCCACTCCGGCGGACCGAACTGGCCGGTTTCCCTCCGATCCGGTCGGGAGACCGACGGCTTCGGGCGGTGCCGCGCCGCCCGAAGCCGCTCTCCCCGAATCGGATTCGGCCGGTGCGCTACGCCACCGATGCCGCCGCGCTCGCGGTGGCTGCCACCTGCTGCCCGGCGATCCGCCCGAAGGTCAGCGAGCGCAGCACCGAGGTGCCCGCCGGGTAGGTGCCGTGGAAGGTGCCGACGATCTCGCCTGCGGCGTAGAGCCCCTCGATCCGCTCGCCCGCCTCGTCCAGTACCCGGGCCGCGCCGTCGGCCCTGATGCCGCCGAAGGTGAAGCAGATCTGCGGCACGATCGGCCAGGCCTCGAACGGCCCCTGCGCGAGCGGGTAGGCCCAGTTCGACTTCGGCGGCTCCAGCCCGACCGTGCTCTTGCCGTCGAGCCTGCTCAGGTCGATCGGCGTGGTGTCGGTGGCGGCGTTGAACGCCGCGACCGTGCGGGCCAGCCCCTCGGCATCGATCCCGAGCAGCTCGGCGAGCTCGGCGAGCGTGTCGGCCTGGATACCGGGCTCGGTGGTGAAGTTGATCTGCGACAGGTGCGGCAGCGCCTCGCGTGCCGCCGCGTCGGTGATGGCGTAGGCCACCCCGTTCGCCTTGCGGTGCACGGCGTTGGCGATGTAATCGAACTGCATGTCGTAGGTCGTGGACATCTCGTCGACGATGCGGTTGCCGTCGGCGTCGACCACGATGCCGACCATCCAGGTGTTGACCAGCGCCTCGATATTGCCCGAGCGGGGATCGACCGGCTCCAGGTGGGCGCCGGAGTACTGCCCCGAGCGCGCCGCGCCGATGGCGGCGGCGATCTCGATACCGCCGCCGTTGTTGATCCGGGTGCCCGGCGAGACCGGCTCCAGCTTCTGGCCGCCGGGGATGTGCTTGCCGAGCAGCTCCTGGTTCCCCTCGAAGCCGCCGGAGGCGAGCACGACCGCGCCGGTGGAGAGCAGGTGCTCCGCGCCCGCGGCGTCGCGCACCCGGACGCCGGTGATCGGGCCGCCGGGGGTGCGTTCCAGCCCGACCGCCTCGACCTCGTAGAAGAAGGTGGCCCCGCGCTCGCGGGCCAGCTCGGTGAAGACGTCGACGAACCGGCGCCCGCCGCCCTCGATGCTGTAGCCGTACTTGACCCGGGTGCCGGGCAGCCCGACCGGCGCCTTGGCGAGCGGGACACCGCGCTGGCGGATCCAGGTGAGGGTGTCGACCGCGTTCTCGTAGAAGGCCTCGATGTAGGCCTCGGTCACGGCGTCGCCGCCGGAGGTCTCGCGGACGATCTCGCCCCAGTCCGAATCCAGCTGGGTATCGGCGTCGAGCCGGAATCCGGCGGTGGTCCAGGCCGAGGAGCCGCCCCGGTGCTCGTAGTCGGCCCGGTCGAGGACCGCGACGCGCGGCGCCGTGCCCCGGTAGGTCTCCAGGAAGGACACGGCCGCGCTCAACCCTGCGGCGCCGTGGCCGACGATGACGACGTCCCACTGGCCGTCGAAACTCACTGTCTCTGTGGTCATTTCAGGTCTTTCTCGGTAAGCCCACTCACAACGGCGGGAGGCTGTGGCACTCGCCATAGTAAAACTAACCAACTAGTTAGGCAATAGCCGGGGTGTTGCCGAGTTCGGGCTTTGTTAGAGTGGGCGGAGCCGCGGCGCTCTCCGTGGTTTTCGCGCGAAGGAGGATCGGCGTCCGGTGACCGCCACGGCCGACTCCCGCGATCTCTCGCGCAAGGACCGCATCCTCGCCGTCGCCGTGCGGGAGTTCGCCGCCAAGGGCTTCGCCGCGGTCCGGGTGGACGAGATCGCCCAGCTCGCCGACTGCAACAAGGCGCTGATCTACTACCACTTCGGGAGCAAGGAGGGGCTCTACAACGCCGTCTTCGAGACGTTGATCCCCGCGGTCCAGCAGTTCTGGGACCTGGCTTCGCAGACGACGGTCGCGAACTGGTTCGAGATGTCGGCCGAGTGGGCCCGCCGCTCCGACACCGTCCCGTGGTCGCGGCTGATGGTGATGGAGGGGCTCGACGACCGCGGCCCCGGATCGGTGCCGCTGGAGGAGGAGCGGATCGAGTCGCTGCGGCACCAGACCGAGCTGGTCGTGCGGGCGCAGCAGCGGGGTGAACTCGATCCGGCGCTCGATCCGGAGATGATGTCGCTGACGTTCACGCTCTGGCCGCTGCTGCCGCGAATCTTCCCGCAGTTCGTCCGCATGGTCACCGGGTACGGGCCGGACGATCCCGAGTTCGCCGCGCGGATGCAGCAGTTCATCTCGGATGTGATCACGCGGCTCCGAGCGCCGGAGAACTGACGCCCGCGTCGGCTGGACGCCGGAAACGCGCCGAGCCGGAGGGCGCGCCGCGCGCCCTCCGGCTCCTCGTTGTGCTGCCGCCTCCGCTACCAGCGCTCCTGGCCCGCGAGTGCCTTGCCGACCAGGCTCTCGGGCGGCGTGAAGTGGTCGCCGTAACGCTCGGCGAGTTCGCGGGCCCTGGCCACGAAGCCGCGCAGCCCGCCGGGGTAGCCCTCGATGTACTGCACGACGCCGCCGGTCCAGGCGGGGAATCCGATGCCGAGCAGCGAACCGACGTTGGCGTCGGCGACCGAGTCGAGCACGCCCTCGTCGAAGCACCGGACGGTCTCGACGGCCTCGGCGAAGAGCATGCGTTCCCGCAGGTCCTCGAGGGGGATATCGGCCTTGCTCGAGCCGAATGCCGCGCGCAACCCCGGCCAGAGCGCGGTGCGCCTGCCGGACTCGTCGTAGTCGTAGAAGCCGGCCCCGGTCGAGCGGCCCCTGCGGTCGTGCCGGTCGATCATCGCCGCGAGCACCGGGTCCGCGCCGTGCTCGGCCCAGGTGCCACCGGCGGCCTCGACGGCGGCCCTGGTCTCGGCGCGCACCTTGCGCGGCAGGGTCAGGGTGAGCTCGTCCAGCAGCTGCAGCGGCGGGGCGGGGTACCCGGCCTGTGCTCCGGCCTGCTCGATGACCGCGGGGTCGACGCCCTCGCCGAGCGCGGCCAGGGCCTCGCCGAGGAAGGTCAGGATGACCCGGCTGGTGAAGAAGCCGCGGCTGTCGTTGACCACGATGGGGGTCTTGCGGATCTGCAGGGTGTAGTCGATGACCCGCGCCAGCGTCTTCGGTGCGGTGTTCTGCCCCGTGATGATCTCGACCAGCGGCATCTTGTCGACGGGGGAGAAGAAGTGGATGCCGATGAAGTCCTGCTGCCGCTCCACGCCCTCGGCCAGCAGCGTGATCGGTAGCGTCGAGGTGTTCGAGCCGAGCACGGCATCCGGGGCGACGATGTGCTGGATTTCTTGGAAGACCCGGTGTTTGAGCTCGACGCTCTCGAAGACCGCCTCCACCACGAAATCGACGCCCGCGAAGTCGGCGGCCTTCTCGGTCGGGGTGATCCGGGCGAGCAGCGCGGCGGACGCCTCCGGCGTGGTGGCGCCCCTGGCCAGGGCCTTCTGCTCCAGCTTCTCGGCGTAGGCCTTGCCCCGCTGCGCTGCCTCCAGGGTGACGTCCTTCAGCACCACATCGATCCCGGCCTTCGCCGACACATAGGCGATGGCCGCCCCCATCATGCCTGCGCCGATCACGCCGACCTTCGTCACAGTGACGGTCTCGAATCCGGCCGGGCGGCTCGCCCCGGACCTGATGGCCTGCAGGTCGAAGAAGTTCGCCTTGATCATGTTCTTCGACACCTGACCGGTCACCAGGTGCACGAAGTAGCGGGTCTCGATCAGGGCCGCGGTGTCGACGTCGACCTGGGCGCCCTCGACGGCGGCGGCGAGGATGGCCCGCGGCGCCGGTGCCGGGGCGCCGCGGAACTGCTTGCGCAGCACCGTCGGCAGCGCGGGCAGCTGGGCCGCGAGCTCCGGGTCCGACGGGCTCCCGCCGGGGATGGCGTAGCCGGGGGCGTCCCAGGGCTGGACCGCGCCGGGGTGTGCGGCGATCCAGGCCCGCGCCGCCGGGATCAGCGCGTCGGCGGTCTCGACGAGCTCGTCGACGAGCCCGAGCCGGTGCGCCTCCGCCGGGCCGAAGCGCTTGCCGGGCAACAGCACCTCGGTCAGCGCGGTCCGGACACCGAGCAGCCGCACCGTCCGGACGATCCCGCCGCCGCCGGGCAGCAGCCCCAGCGTCACCTCGGGCAGGCCGAGTACGGTGCCCGCGGTGTCGGCGACGATCCGGTGGTGGGCGGCGAGCGCGATCTCCAGCCCGCCGCCGAGCGCCGCGCCGCCGATCGCCGCGACCACCGGGCGCCCCAGCGTCTCCAGCCGTCGCAGCTGTGCCTTGATCCGGTTGGTGTGCGCGGTCATCGCCGGCGCGTCGGCGGGGGTGCAGGCGACGAGCTCGTGCAGGTCGCCGCCGGCGAAGAAGGTCTTCTTCGCCGAGGTGATGATCACCCCGGTGACGGTGTCCCGCTCGGCTTCGAGCCGGTCGATGGTGGCCGCCATGGACTCGACGTAGGCGGCGTTCATGGTGTTGGCCGATCGGGCCGGATCGTCCAGGGTGAGCACGACGATGCCGTCCGCGCCCTGATCCCACCGGATGGTGTTCGATTCGCTCATGATGTGAGTACCTGCTCCCGCTTCAGACCCGTTCGATGATGGTCGCGATGCCCATGCCGCCGCCCACGCAGAGATTGATCAGCGCCCGCCGCTCGCCGCGCCGCTCCAGCTCGTCGACCATGGTGCCGACGAGCATCGCGCCGGTCGCGCCGAGCGGGTGCCCCATGGCGATGGCGCCGCCGTTGACATTGAGCTTCTCGTCCGGGATGTCGAGATCCTTCTGGAACTTGAGCACCACCGAGGCGAAGGCCTCGTTGAGTTCGAAGAGGTCGATGTCGGCGACGGTCAGCCCGCTCAGCGCCAGCACCTTCGCCGCGGCCGGGGTGGGCCCGGTCAGCATGATGGTCGGGTCGGTGCCGGTGACCGCCGTCGCGACGATCCGGGCGCGCGGCGCCATCCCGAACCGCTCGCCCGCCTGCTCGTTGCCGATCAGCACGAGCGCGGCGCCGTCCACGATCCCCGACGAGTTCCCGCCGTGGTGCACGTGCTCGACCCGCTCGAGCCACGGGTACCGCTGGGTCGCCACCGCGTCGAAGCCCGCCGCCGCCCCGGCCGCCGCGAACGACGGCCGCAGCCCCGCCAGCGACTCCACGGTGGTGCCCGGCCGCCGGTGCTCGTCGTGCTCGAGAATCGGCACCCCGTTCATATCGACGACCGGCACAACGGATTTCGCGAAGTATCCGCCCGACCACGCGGCCTCGGCGCGCTGCTGCGACCGCACCGCGTAGGCGTCGACGTCGTGGCGCGAGAAGCCCTCGATCGTGGCGATCAGATCCGCGCCGATGCCCTGCGGCACGATGTTCAGGTCGTAGACGGTCGCCGGGTCGGTGAACATCGCGCCGCCGTCGGACCCCATCGGGACCCGGGACATCGACTCCACGCCGCCGGCGATCACCAGGTTCTCGAACCCGGAGCGCACCTTCTGCGCGGCGAGGTTGGTCGCCTCCAGCCCGGAGGCGCAGAACCGGTTCACCTGTACCCCGGCCACCGAGTGCGGCAGCCCCGCCGCCAGCGCGGCGGTGCGGGCGATCACGGCGCCCTGGTCGCCCACCGGGGCGACGACCCCGAGCACGACGTCGTCGATGTGGCCGGGGTCGAGCTCGGGGAAGCGCGCGCGGAGCTCCCGGATCAGCCCGACCACCAGGTCCACCGGTTTCACCCCGTGCAGCGCGCCGGTGGCCTTCCCCCGTCCGCGCGGGGTGCGTATCGCCTCGTAGATGTATGCCTGATCGGACAAGGTCCTGTTCTCCTTCACCGTGCCGGTGGGGTCATTGCAGAGTGACGTAGCCGCCGTCGACCGGCAGCACCACGCCGGTGATCCAGGCCGCCGCCGCCGAGGCGAGGAAGATCGCGGCGCCCGCCATGTCGTCGGGGCCGCCGGTGCGCCCGAGCGGAGTGCTCGCGGCCGGGCTCGCCGCCGGATCCTCGAACGCGAACGAGGTCATCCGGGACTTCACGAAGCCGGGGGCGATGGCGTTGACCGTGATGTGCTCGGGCGCGAGCGTGCTCGCGAGGTGCCTGGTCAGCTGGTGCACCGCCGCCTTCGAGGCGGAGTAGGCGTAGGACTCCCACATCGGCACGTGCATGCCGTCCACCGACCCGATGTTGATCACGCGCGCGGGGGCGGCCGCGGTGGCCGACCGCTGCAGCAGCTCCAGGCAGGCGACGGTCAGGTGGAAGGGCCCCTTGAGGTTGACCGCGAGCACCTTGTCCCATCCGCTGTCCGGGTAGGACCGCAGCGGTGCGCCCCAGGTGGTGCCTGCGTTGTTGACGAGTACGTCGAGGTGGCCGACGTGCTCGGCGGCGGCCGCCGCCAGCGCGGCGCACCCCGCCGCGGTCGCGACGTCGCCGGGGACGGCGTGCGCGCGCTCGCCCAGTTCGGCGGCGAGCGCGTGGCACTCGTCGGCATTGCGCGCCGAGAGCAGCACACGCGCGCCCGCGGCGTGGAAGCCGCGCGCGATCATCTCGCCGATGCCCTTGGTGCCGCCGGTGACCAGGACGGTCCGGTCCGCCACGTCGAACAGGTGCGCGGCGGTCACTTGACCCCGTCCCGATCGCCCCAGCCCAGCTCGAGCCCGGCGAGGACGACCCGCCGGGTGTCGACGGGATCGATGATGTCGTCGAGGTACACGTGCGCGGCCGCCTCCCACGGGGCCGACTCGTCGAGCCAGTGCCCGGTCAGCTCGTCCTCGAGCGCGCGCCGCGCCGCGATTCCGCCCTCGGCCTCGGCGTCCTCCAGCCGCCGCCGATTGACGGTCTTGACCCCGATGTCGGGCGCCATGAACCCCAGCTGCGCCGAGGGCCAGGCGACCAGCAGATCCGGCTTGGTCGGGCGGCCGCCCATCGCGTAGTGCCCGCCCCCGTACGCCTTCCGGACGACGACGGAGACCTGCGGCACGGTCGCCCGCGCGAGCCGCGCGACCAGCCGCTCGTACCACAGCACGATGCCCTGGCGCTCGGCCTCGACACCGATCATGAGCCCCGGCACGTCCTGCAGGAAGACCAGCGGAAGGTTGAAGGTGTCGCACATGTCGGCGAAGCCGTGCAGCTTCTCCAGCGCCCGCGCGTCGAGCGCGCCCGCCCCGAACCGGGGCTGGTTGGCCAGGATGCCGACGGGCTGCCCGGCGACCCGGGCGAAGGCGGTGATGACGGCCTTGCCCGCCTCCGGCCGCCACGGGAGCACGGTGTCCGCGTCGACGACGGCGTCGATGACCTCCATCATGTCGTAGGCCTGCTTGGCCGCCGTCGGCACCACCTCGCGCAGCGTTGCCGCGGCGCGCAGGGGCTCCGCCGCGGGCGCCACCGGTGCCGGGCGCGCGGCATTGTTGGGCAGGTAGGACAGGAACGCCGCGATGGCGGCGAACGCCTCCTTCTCGGTGGGCACCACCAGGTGGGCGGTGCCGACCTCCTGCGCGTACTCCGGCCCGCCGAGGTCGTGGTCGCTGACCTTCTCGCCGATCGCGCCGGCCACCACCGAAGGCCCGGAGAGCGCGATCGACGACGACTCGGTCATCACGATCACGTGGGCGGTGCCCGCGTGCAGCGCCGAGTCGCCGTAGCCGGGGCCGAGCACCGCCGCGATCCGCGGGATCTCCGGGTACCCCGCCGGCACCTGCAGGAAGGTGCTGAAGTCGAAGGGCAGCCCGGAGAAGCGCCACCCCATCACGTCGGGGATGCGGCCGCCGTCGGCATCGCACAGCAGGATCAGCGGCAGGCCCTTGCGCGCCGCGATCTCCGCGATCCGGTTCTGCTTCTTCATGCTGATCGGGGCGGTGGTGCCTGCGAGCGTCGTCGCGTCGATGGCGATCACGCACACCAGCCTGCCGTCGATCCGGCCCCAGCCGGTGACCGCGCCATCGGCCGGGATCGGCCGCTCGTGCCGCAGTTCGGGCTCGGCCAGCAGGCCGATCTCGAAGAACGTCCCCGCGTCGAAGAGGCCGTCGATGCGCTCGCGGACGGTCAGGCGCCCGGAGGCGTGATGGCGCGCCACCTTGGCCGGGCCGCCCATGCCGAACGCGATCTCACGGCGGCGGTGCAGTTCGTCGAGGTGCTCGGCCATCGTTGCTGGCTGATCGGTCATGACCTTCCTGTCCACAAGCGGGTCGGGTGCGGGCGGGCGCACAGTGGTGGGTTCTGCCGCGCCACGCCCCGCGGGCGGAGGTGTGCAGTCGGCGGGAGCCGGGACCGCGAGTGCGGCCGGGCCAGAATTTACTTAACGATAAGTCAAATTCCGCGCCCGGTCAACGCTCCGGCGCGGCCGGGGCGGTCGGCTCAGGCGGGCTCGCCTGCCGGGAGCGGGAGGTCGGCGGGCCGCTCCAGCTCGCGCACCACGTCGAGGCGGTTGCCGACGAGGTGGCCGCCGCGCACCCGGTCGCCCTCGGTGTGCACCAGCCCGACGACGTGGAATCGGACCTCGCGCGCGCCGCGCTCCGCGCCGGTCTCGGGCAGGCCGCCGTCGTACGCGCCCACCTGCGTCACCCGGAACGCCACCGCCTCTCCCGCGGAGAACAGCACGTCGATGGTGCTGTTCGCGTCGCGCAGGCGCGGGCCCGCCGTACCGTCGTCGCGCCGCACCGTGCCGCCCGGCATGCCGTCGGCGATCCAGGCGCGGACCGCCGCCTCGGCGCGCGGATTCGCCGGGCGGGCCCGCTCGTCCCACGGCGCCGTCGCCGGGGCGGGCACCGGGATCGGGCCGCCCCCGGCCAGCTGCCGCCGCCGGGACAGGTAGTCCTGCTCGACGAAGTTCTCCAGCAGCCGGGTGCCGTCCCAGCGGTACAGGCCGATGCCGGACCAGGCCGCGCGCCGTCCGCCGTGCCGGATCGACGCACCGTGCTCGGAGAAGCGCAGGGCGAGCTCGCTGCCGTTGGTCACGATCTCGTGCACGGTGAGGCCGAGTCCGGGGAACTGCCGGAACTGCGCCGCGGCGGCGGGGACGTAGTGCTCGTCCCGGCCGCGCAGCACGTGCGCGCCCATGCGCAGGGTGTATCCGGGCGCCATGATCTGCGCGCAGACCGCGGTGTCGTGGCGGTTGGTGTACTCCACGACGTAGCGGCGCATCAGGGCGACGAAGGGCTCCATCGAAACTCCGTTCAAGGCGTGATAGCAGACAGCTATTTGCATGTCTGTGCTGGAAGAACCGCTCCGAAGTCGAAAGGCATTGTGCGGCCTCGGCGTCCATGTTAGTTTACCCACACCCATCTAACAAACGCACGTTAGATAAGTGTTTCCCAGGAGGTCAGAGCCATGATCAGTAGGCGGGAACTTCTCGACGCCTCGGACGAGACGATCGAGGACGCGGTCGGCTACGCGGATCCCATGGTGCTCCGGGGGCTGCTCTACCAGCTCACCGGAGACGAGAGCATCCGCGCGACCGGGACGGCGAAGGTCCCCTTCGGATTCCTGTCGCTGAACGCGGTCACGGCGGAGGAGGACGTCGCGCTGCTGCGCGTGAAGGCCGTCGCCTATCTGAAGGCGTACCGCGACGCCGGCGCGGGTGACGTCCCGATCGGCCCGGCGGAACGGCTGGTCGACAGCCTCGGCCTCACCGCGGGCGAGGAGATCCAGGCTGCGGACCTGGAGATGTGGCTCGAAGAGCTCGCGATCGACCCGTGGGCGCGGTCGCTGGAGTGGTCGAGGGAGCCGGACGCCGAGCGGGTGGAGGCGTTCTCGGTTGTCGTGATCGGCGCGGGCTTCGCCGGGCTGAACGCCGCGGTGCAGCTGAAGCGGGCGGGGCTGCGCTTCACCGTGCTGGAGAAGAATACGAGCGTCGGCGGCACCTGGTTCGCCAACCGGTACCCCGGGGTCCGGGTCGACACGCCCAGCCGCGGGTACAACCACGTCTTCGGCGCCGGCTACGAGCAGTCGAAGCCGTTCGCCGAGGGCGCGGAGAATCAGGCCTACCTGGACTGGGTGGCCGACGAGTTCGAAATCCGCGAGCACGTGCGGCTCGGCACCGAGGTCGTCTCGGCGGTCTGGAACGAGAGCGACGAGCACTGGGAGCTGACCGCGGACGGCCCCGAGGGCCGGACGGTCTACCGGGCGCGTGCCGTGCTGACCTGCGTCGGCTTCCTCGTCCGCCCGAAGCTGCCCACCATCAGCGGCCTGGAGACCTTCGAGGGTGCGGCGTTCCACTCCTCGCAGTGGCCCGCCGATCTGGACCTGGCGGGCAAGCGGGTGGCGGTGGTCGGCACCGGCGCCACCGGGTTCCAGCTGTCGGCGGCCGTGGCGGGCAAGGCCGCGCACACCTACGTCGTGCAGCGCACGCCGGACTGGTGCTACGAGCTGGAGGGCTACACCGCCACCTACCCGCCCCAGGTGCTGTGGCTGGATCGGAACCTGCCCTACCACAAGAACTTCGCGCGGTTCCAGGCGTCCTGGATCTACGGCCCCGAGGTGATCCTGAAGGTCTACACCCGCGATCTCGCCTACACCGGCGATCCCGACGCGCTGAGCGCGGAGAACAAGCTGGTGCTGGAGCAGCGCCGGGAGTTCATGCGGGCGAAGTTCGCCGACCGGCCGGACCTGTTGCAGGCGATGACGCCCGCGCATCCGCCGCTGTCCAGCCGCCCCATCCTGGTCGACTCGAACTACTCGCTCTACGACGCGCTGCTCCGGGACGACGTCTCGCTGGTCACCGGGGGCATCAGCGACATCGACGCGCACGGGTTCCGCGGCGGTGACGGGAAGTACCACGAGGTCGATGTCATCGTCTTCGCCACCGGCTTCAAGGCCAACGAATTCCTGTGGCCGATGGAGGTGCGCGGCCGCGACGGCAAGGCGCTCGCCGAGGTGTGGGAGCGCGACGGCGCGCGCGCCTACATCGGATCCATGGTCCCCGGGTTCCCCAATTTCTTCATGGTGTACGGCCCCAACACCAGCCCCACCTCGGGGCTGCACACGATCTCGACCATGGAGCTCGCGGGGCGGTTCGCGCTCGAGTGCATCCGCGGGCTCGTCGAGCAGGGCGCGGGCACGGTGGAGGTCTCCGACGAGGCGTACTGGCGGTACAACGAGGAGGTCGACCGGCGGGAGGCCGACAAGACCTGGCTCGATCACCGCGCCAACAACTACTACCGGAACGAGCACGGCCGCTCGTCGATCAACAACCCGATCGATGTCCGCGACATGTGGAAGTGGCTGCGCAGCCCGGTGGAGCCGAGGGCGGGCGTCGCGGTCTCCGAGGTCGTCAGCCCGTTCTTCGGACAGGATCTGATCGTCAAATGAGGACGCCGGATATCCGGGCTCGCGCCCGTTCCACCGAATCGAGGAGGACACCGTGTCGCTAGCAGGCAACAGGCAGCAGGCGCCGGGCAGGATCGGAGCACCCGAACTCTCGCTGGGGACCGATCCGCGCGCGGACCAGCGCATGGTGGCGGTGCTCGCGCAGCTGGGCATGGCGGCCAATGCCGCGCCCCCCGCGGTGCCCGCGAACGGTGCCCGCGCGGACCAGCTCGCCATGCTCGCCGGCATGGAGTCGGGCTTCGAGCAGGTCTACGAGGCGCTGTTCGCCGGGCTGGAGCCGATCGAGGGGCTGCGCTCCGAGCGGGTGACCATCGAGGGCACCGGCGGCAACGCGATCGAGCTGACGATCGACCGGCCCGCCGCCGCCACCGGGCCGCTGCCGTGCGTGTTCCACATCCACGGCGGCGGCATGGTGATCATGTCCGCCGCCGAGCCGAGCTACATCCGGCTCCGGCAGGAGATCGCGGTCCGCGGCGCCGTCGCCATCGGCGTGGAGTTCCGCAACGGCGCGGGGAAGCTCGGCGCGCACCCGTATCCGGCCGGGTTCGAGGACTGCAAAGCCGGGGTGCGCTGGGCGATCTCGAACCTGAGCGCGCTGGGCGGCTCCGGCCTCGTCGTGGCGGGCGACTCCGGCGGGGGCAACCTCGCGCTCGCGGTCGCCCTCGCCGCGAACCGGGAGGGCTGGGCCGGTGAGATCGCCGGCGTGCACGTGCAGTGCCCGTTCATCCACGGCCGCACCGGCACTCCGCCGCCGGAGCTGACGTCGCTGCGCGCCAACGACGGCTACTTCCTGAGCTTCGACCTGCTCCAGGTGATGGCCGAGGCGTACGACCCGGGCGGCAGCCATGCCGAGGAGGCGACCTGCTGGCCGTACCACGCGAGCGAGGACGACATGGCCGGGCTCCCGCCGCACGTCATCTCGGTCAACGAGCTGGATCCGGTGGCCGACGAGGGAATCGCCTACTACCGGCGGCTCGTTCGCGCCGGGGTCGCGGCCAGGGCTCAGCTCAATCTCGGGCTGTGCCACACCGGCGACATCATGTTCCCGGCGGCGCTGCCCGACGTCTACGCCGCGGCCATCGATGCGGTGGTGGGATTCGCGCGGTCCGTGGTGCCCGCCGCGCCCTGAGCCGGACGGCATCGCCGATGCGCCCCCGTAGACTTCGATATCCGTCGTCGTGACGACGCCGCGCGAGCCACAGACCAGGAGTGAGATGGCACAGCCGACCGGGCGGGCTTCCCGTCGCTCCCAGCGTGAGCGGAAGCCTCGGGAGGAGCGGTGGACCGAGCTGCTCGAGGTGGCCACGCGGGTCTTCTACGAGAAGGGGTACGAAGCCGCCTCGCTGCGCGACATCGCCGATCGCATGGGCATGCTCAAGGGCAGCCTCTACTACTACATCGAATCCAAGGACGACCTGCTCTTCGAGGTGATCACCGCGGTGCATCAGCGGGGCCTGGACGTGATCCGGCCGCTGGCCTCGGGGACCGGCTCACCGCTGGTGCGGCTGGAGCGGGTCGTCCGCGGGCACGTGGAGCACACCTGCCACAACCTCATCTCCACGACGGTCTTCCTGCACGAGCTGGGGGTGCTGTCGAAGGAGCGCCAGCGCATCGTTCTCGGCGAGCACTCCTACCAGGATGTCTTCCGGGGGCTGATCGCCGAGGCGCTCGACGCGGGCGAGGTGCGTTCCGAGGTCGACCCGCGCCTGGCGGCGCTGTCGATCCTCGGCTCGGCCAACTGGGTCTATCGCTGGTTCCGGCCGGACGGCCGCGATTCGGCGCACACGGTGGGGGCGAAATTCGCCGATATGGCGGTCCGGGGCATCGCGAGCGACGCGGGCTCGAGGGCGCTGACCGGCGCGGCCGGGCAGCTCGAGCCCTGACGATCCGCCGCGCGAAGCGCCCGGACATCGATCGACAAGGAGTTCTGGTGCAAGCACGCTACGGGATGCTCGACGTGTCGGTGGCGGACGGAGTCTCCGTCGTCACGTTGAACCGACCCGAGAAATACAACAGTCTGACCTCCGCCTTCTGGTCGGAGCTGCGGGTTCTGCTGGCCGATGCCGAGGCGGACGATTCGGTCCGGGTACTCGTCGTGCACGGCAGCGGTCCGTGCTTCTCCTCCGGTGGCGACATCGCGGGTTTCGGCGCGCTGGACGACGTGCCGGCGCGCCGCGCCTACCAGGAGGACGCCTTCGCGGCGTTCAAGGCCTGGGAGCGCTTCGCGAAGCCGACCATCGCCGCGGTGCACGGCTACGCCCTCGGCGGCGGCTGTGAGCTGACCATGGTCACCGACATCGTGGTCGCGGACACCACGGCCCGGTTCGGGGTCCCGGAGGCGAGCGTCGGGCTGATGCCGGGGCTCGGCGTGGTGCGGGGCCGGGCCAACACCTCGCTGCACTGGATGAAGTACCTGATCTTCACCGGTGAGCGGATCGGCGCCGAGGACGCCAGGCTGGCCGGGCTGGTGAACATCGTGACCCCGGAGGGCGAGCACCTGCGCGCGGCGCTGCGGATCGCGGAGCAGGTGGCGACCAAGCCCGCCACGGCGCTGCGGGTCGCCAAGCGCATCCTGAACCGCGGCAGCGAGGAGGGCTACGACTACGCGCTGGAGGCGACGGCGCTGCTGCACGGCACCGCCGACCAGAGCGAGGGCGTCGCGGCCTTCCGGGAGAAGCGGGCTCCCCGCTTCGAGGATCGGTGAGGTGATGGCGACGACGGCACCCCGCGCGGAGCACGCGCGCGACGAGACGACGACCGCGGCACGGAACGAACCGGCCCGCGGCGGCCCGCTGGCCGGGCTGCGGGTAGTCGAGCTGGCGGGGATCGGGCCCGGCCCGCACACCGCGCAGATCCTGGCCGACCTCGGCGCCGACGTGGTGCGGGTGGACGGCCCGCCCGGCCGGTCGCTGCGCATCGGCGACCGGAGCCGCCCCGACCACGGGCTGCGGAACCGGCGCTCGATCGTCGCCGACCTGAAGACCGCGGACGGCCTCGAGGCGGTGCTGCGGCTGGTCGAGCGGGCGGACGTCCTGCTGGAGGGGATGCGGCCCGGGGTCGCCGAGCGGCTCGGGATCGGCCCGGAGCGCGTGACGGAAGCCAACCCGGGGCTGGTCTACGCCCGGGTGACGGGATGGGGCCAGGACGGCCCCTTCGCGACCACCGCGGGCCACGATCTCAACTACATCAGCGTCACCGGCGCGCTGCACGCCATGGGGCGCGCGGGTGAGCCGCCCGCGCCGCCGCTGAACCTGGTCGGCGACTACGGCGGCGGCTCGATGCTGGCGCTGGCCGGCATTCTGGCCGCGCTGTACGAGCGCGCGAGCTCGGGGCGGGGGCAGGTGATCGACGCGGCCATGGTGGACGGCGTCGCCCTGCTGAACCAGCCGCTGTTCGCGCTGCGCGCCACCGGCGGCTGGACCGACGAACGCGCGGCCAACGTCCTGGACGGCGGCGCTCCCTTCTACGACACCTACCGCTGCTCCGACGACCGCTTCGTGGCGGTGGGCGCGCTCGAACCGCAGTTCTTCGCCGTCCTGCTGGCCACGCTGGGAATCGAACCCGGCGCGATCGAGCAGTACGACCGGGCAGGCTGGCCCGCTCTGCGGGCGCGGTTCCGCACGATCTTCGGATCGCGCACCAGGGACGAGTGGGCGGCCACCTTCGCGGGCACCGACGCCTGCGTCACGCCGGTGCTCTCCTACGGCGAGGCGGCGGGCCATCCGCACCTGGCCGCCCGTGGGACCGTCGCCGAGATCGGCGGGGTGACCCAGGCGGCCCCGGCCCCGCGGTTCTCCCGCACCCCCGCGCCCGCCCCGCGGCCACCGGTCCCGACCGGCTCGGCCACCGCCGCCGATGTTCTGCGAGACTGGCGGAACAGGGCTGTGGCAACCCCGGAGCAGCGGCGCTGACCTCGTTCTCGAGCCGCTGACGGAGCGCCGGGCGTATCCGGTGCGAATCCTTGACCGGCTCCAGAATTCGACTTACCATTAAGTAAAATCAGGAGAGGAGGTGGGTGGTGCCCGCACCGCACGGAGCACGCCGCCGGCCTCGGGTCCGGCGATGAGGGCCGGGCTCTACCTCGATCTCCGCAATCCCGGCGGCACGGGCTGGCCCGCCCTCTACGAGCGCGCGCTGCGCACCATCGAGGAGGGCGAGCGGCACGGCGCCCGTTCGGTCTGGCTGACCGAGCACCACGGGTTCGCGGACGGGTACCTGCCGCAGCCCCTCACCTTCGCCGCGGCGGTGGCGGCCCGGACGAGCTCGATCCGGATCGGCACCGCCGCGACGCTGGTCACCCTGCGCGATGCCGTCCACCTCGCGGAGGAGGCCACGGTCGTGGACCTGCTCAGCGGGGGGCGGCTGGACCTGGGGCTCGGCGCCGGGTACCTGCCGGACGAGCGCGAGCTGCTCGGCAGGCCGGAGGCGCCGACGGTGCGCACGTTCTTCGAGGCCATCACCGCCGTCACGGCCGCGCTCGGCTCGGCGGCGATCACGCCGCAACCCGTGCAGTCGCCGCTGCCGATCTGGGTCGCCTGCGGCGGCCCGCTCGGCGTGCGGGCCACCGGGCGCCGCGGGCTGCGGCTGCTCTCGGCCGATCGCGACCGGGAAGCGGCCTACCTGCGGGCCTTCCGCGCGGCCGGGCACGACGCCGCGGCGGCGGAGATGGCGGGGCCGGTCAACATCTTCCTGAGCGAGGAGCCCGGCCGGGTCGCGCCGATCGTGGAGCGCTCCTACGAATACCTGTGGCAGACCTACCGGGACCGGGCGCGGCGCGCGGGCGCGCGGGCGCCCGTCCCCGTCGGCGCGCCGGAGGCGCGGGCGGGCGGACTCGGGCGCGGCATGAGCGGGCTGGTCATCGCCACACCGGACGAGGCGGCGCGGCTGGTGCGCGAGCACTACGCCGGTGGGCTGGTGACCGAGATCTTCACCTGGTCCCTGCTGCCCTTCGTGCCGCCGGACCTCATGGCGGCCCACGTCGAGCTCTGGTGCTCGGCGTTCGGCCGCCTGATCGCAGACATCTGACAACCAAGGAGGTGTGCCCGATGGATCGCCAACGGCACTCGGGTTTCGTCCAGCTGACCCAGGAACAGCAGGCGCTCGCCGAGCTCGGCTACGAGCTCGGCAAACGTTTCGAGGACCGTCGCTTCGACGACCTGGCGGCCACGGCCGAGCAGTGGGAACTCGTGCGCAAGGCCGGGATCACCGGGCTCGCCATCCCGCCGCGGTACGGCGGCGACGGCGACTTGTTCGACCTGTGCCTGGCCATCGAGCGCATCGCGGCGGGCGGCCTGCCCTGCGGGCGGCTGGTCATCTCGCAGGGCGTGGCGGCGAGCATCCTCGCCGGGCACGGCAGCGACGCCCAGCGCGCGGAGTGGCTGCCCCGGATCGCCGACGGCTCGGCGCGCTTCTGTTTCGCGATGACCGAGGCCGGGGCCGGATCGAACCTGAACCGGATGAAGACCAGGGCCCGCCGCACCGCTGAGGGCTGGAGCATCAGCGGGGAGAAGACCTACATCTCCGCCATCGACGACTCGGAGGCGGTGGTCCTCGCCGCCAAGGACGAGGAGACCGGCGGCATCACCCTGTTCCTGCTGCCGCTCCCGCACCCGGGGATCGCGCTGACGCCGGTCGAGCTGGAGCTGGCCACCTTCGAGCGGCAGTGGACCGTCCACCTGGACAACGTCTCGGTCGGGGCCGACGCCGTGGTCGGCACGGTCGGCGCCGGGAACAAGGCGCTGTTCGACGGGTTGAATCCGGAGCGGCTCGCGGTGGCCGGGCAGGCCATCGGCATGGGCCGCTGGTCGCTGGCCAAGGGGATCGAACACGCGAAGAGCCGGGTGGTCTTCGACGTCCCGATCGGGCAGCACCAGGGTGTCCAGCATCCGCTCGCCGAGGCCTGGGTGCGGCTGGAGGCCGCCTGGATGCTGACCCAGCGGGCGGCCGAGGCCGCCGCGGCGGGCATCGCAGGCGCGGGCACGATGTGCAACGCGGCCAAGGTCGCCGCCTGCGACGCCGGGCTCGCCGCCGCCGACGCGGCGCTGCAGGCCTTCGGCGGCAGCGGCTTCACCAGCGAGTCGATGGTCTACCAGCGCTATGCGCACCTGCGGCTCAACCAGACCGTCCCGGTGGCGCGGGAACTCGCGCTCAACCACATCGCGTCGTCGGCACTCGGCCTGCCGCGCTCGTACTAGGAGGAGCTCCGATGGACTACAGCGACGTCGTTGTACTCGGCGGCCGCCGCACCCCGTTCGGCAAGTTCGGCGGCGCGCTGCGCGCCGTTCCGAGCGTGCAGCTGGCAGCCTTCGCGCTGGACCGGGCCCTCGCGGCGACCGGCGTGCGACCGGACCAGGTCGACAGCACCTATCTGGGCGTGACCACGCCGTCCGAGGTCGCGCTGGACGGGACCATCCCGGCCCGGGTCGCCGCGGTGCGCGCGGGCATCCCGGTCGATCGGGTCTCGCTGACCATCGACCGGGCCTGCTGCTCGTCGATGACCGCGGTCGCGATGGCGGCGAAGGACATCGCCTCCGGCGAGGCGCGGGTGGTGGTGGCGGGCGGCACCGACAACATGGGCCGGGCGCCGCTGCTGGTGCCGTCGGACGTGCGCTGGGGGCTGCGCCGCGGCGCCCCGGTGCTCAAGGACCCGATGTCCGACCCGGGGGCCGATATCGGCGGCAACCCCGTGGCCTACGACGCCGGCGCGGTCGCCGAGGAGTTCGGGATCGACAGGGACCGCACCGACGAGTGGGCCCTGCGCTCGCACCAGCGCTACTTCGCAGCGCTGGACCGGGGCTTCTTCGACGAGGAGATCATCGCCTACGCCGACGATTCCGCGACGCTGGACCGCGACGAACTGCCCCGGCGCGATAGCTCCCTGGCGAAACTCGGCGCGCTGGCCTCGGTGCTCGGCACCCGCCTCGTGACCGCGGGAACCGCGCCCGGCCAGGACACCGGTGCCGCCTTCGTGGTACTCGCCAGCCGGGCCTTCGCCGAGGAGCACGGGCTGCGGCCGCTGGCCACGATCGCGGCGACCGCGAGCATCGCGCGGCCGACCCGCGAGGTGGCGATCGCGCCCGCGGAGGCGATCGAGACCGTGCTCAGCCGTGCCGGGTGGGGGCTGGACGAGGTCGACGCGATCGAGATCAACGAGGCGTTCGCCTGCGTCCCGCTGGCCTCCGCGGCCGTCCTGGAGAAGAACACCGGCGTGCCCGCGTCGGAGATCCTGGCGCGGACCAACGTCAATGGCGGCGCGGTGGCGATCGGGCATCCGGCGGGCGCCAGCGGCGCCCGGCTGGTGCTGACCCTCGCCAGGCAGCTGGCGGCGCGGGGCGGTGGCCGCGGGGCCGCGGCGATCTGCGGCGGCCTGGCGCAGGGCGACGCCGTCGCCCTGCGCGCGGAGCACGGCACCGGCGGGAAGGACCTCTGACCATGGGCGGCATCAGCGACTGGCCGGAATTCAACGCCCGCTACGCTCCGGCGAGCCCGGCGATCGTGTTCGGCGGCCGCACGGAGACCTGGGCCGAATTCGAGCACGCGGTGGCCCACATCGCAGGCGGACTGCGCCGCAACGGCGTGCGGCACGGTGACCGGGTGGGCATCCTCGCCCAGAACCACCCGCACTACCTGCACGTGGTGCTCGGCGCGGCGCGGATCGGCGCGGTGATCGTCCCGCTGAACATCCGGCTCTCGGTCACCGAACTGCGGTATCAGATCACGCACAGCGGCCTGGTCTGGCTCTTCCGGGACGCGTCGTTCGCGCGGACGGCGGCCGGGTTCGAGGATCTGATCCCGGCCGCGCGCAGCACGGAGATCGACGGGCCGTCCATGGCCGAGCTGCTCGGCGGCGACGGGGTTCGCGCGGCGGCCGACGTCACCCCGGACGACCCCGTCGCCATCCTGTACACCAGCGGAACCACCGGGCTGCCCAAGGCCGCGGTGCTCACGCACCGCAACGTGGCGGCGGTGGCGGAGGCCTCCGGCCGCTGCGACAGCGTCGGCAGCGACGACCGCGTCCTGATCGCCGTCCCGCTCGCCTTCACCGGGCCGCTGCTGCCGACGGCCATGCCGTTCGTGGCGGCGGGGGCAAGCATCCTGCTGGCCAAGGAGGCGCACATCGACGACATCTTCGACGCCATCGAGCGGCAGCGCGTGACGGTGCTGTCCCAGGTTCCGCTGGTCTACCAGAAGATGGAGCAGCACCCGCGGTTCCGGAGCGCGGAGCTGTCCGGGTTGCGCAGCGCGCGCAGCGGCGGCTCGCCGATCCCCGAGTCGCTGATCGCGCGCTGGCAGGAGCGCGGGGTGGCGCTGGTCGGCTCGTACGGGCTCACCGAGGCCTCCGGGCTGGCGCTGCAGCTGCCTGCCGCCGAGGCGAGCCGCAAGATCGGCTCCGCGGGCGTTCCGATCCTGCACCACCAGATCCGGGTGCTCGACGCGGACGGCCGCGAGTGCGCGCCGGGCCGGGTCGGCGAGCTCCAGGTGCGCGGCCCCGCGGTGATGTCGCACTACCTGAACGACGAGCAGGCCACCGCGGCCGCCTTCGACGGTGAGTGGCTGCGCACCGGCGATCTGGTGGAGCTGGACGACGAGAACTTCGTCAAGATCGTGGACCGGAAGAAGGACATGCTCATCTCCGGCGGGCTGAATGTGTACCCCGCCGAGATCGAGCGGGTGCTCGCCGGCCATCCGCATGTCCTGGAAGTCGCGGTCGTCGCGACGCGGGACGAGAAATTCGGCGAGCGGCCGGTGGCGGTCGTCGTCTCGGACAAACCGGAGCTGACGCTCTCCGACCTGGAGCCGGTACTGGCCGAGCTCGCGGACTACAAACGTCCGGTCCGGCTCGAAGTGGTCGACGAACTCCCGCGCACCATGAGCGGAAAGGTCATCCGGCGCGCGCTGGCCGAGCGGTATCACGAGCCTGCGCAGCGCGGTAGTTCACAGCACGCATGACGACGCATCGAAGAATCGAAGGTGAGTAGGGACATGGTGAAGACAACGCTCGTGGTCGGCGCGGGCACGATGGGCAACGGCATCGCGCAGGTTCTCGCGCAGGCGGAGAAGGAGGTGCGGCTCGTCGACGTGACCGACGAGGCGCTGCGGCGCGGCCTGGATGCCATCGAGTCCAGCCTGGGCAGGCTGGTGAAGAAGGGCAGGATCACGGCCGACGAATCGGCGGCGGCCCGCGACCGGATCGTGCCGTCGACCGACCTGGAGGCCGCGGCCGGGGGAGTGGACTACGTGATCGAGTCCGTGCCGGAGGAGCTGGAGCTGAAGCGGGAGGTCATGGCCCGGCTGGACGCCGTCGCGCCGGAGCACGCCGTCTTCGCGACCAACACCTCGCAGTTCGGGATCAGCGCGATCGCCTCGGCGACCGCGCGGCCGGACCGGGTCATCGGCACCCACTGGTTCAATCCGCCGCCGATCATGAAGCTCATCGAGATCGTCCGCGGCATCGGCACCTCCGCCGAGACGCTGGCCACCACCAGGGAACTCGCCGCGGCCTGCGGCAAGGAGACGATCGTCTGCCAGAAGGAGAACCAGGGCTTCGTCACCTCGCGGCTGATCCTGCTGTTCAACCTCGAGGCCATGCGGATCGTCGAGGAGGGGATCGCCTCGGTCGAGGACGTCAACAAGGCCTGCGTGCTCGGCTTCAACCACGCGATGGGCCCGCTGGACACCCTCGACCTCGGCGGGCTGGACACCACGCTCTTCGCCGCCGAGGCCATGACCCACCACTACGGCGACCGCTTCCGCGCGCCGCAGCTGCTGCGCTCGCTGGTGAACGCGGGCCGCCTCGGCCGCAAGTCCGGGCACGGGCTCAGCGACTACCGGGAAGGGCAGTCGTCGTGAGCGATCCGCTGGTGCTGCTCGAGGTCGCCGACGGCGTGGCGACGGTCCGGTTCGACCACCCGCCGGTCAACGCGCTCAGCGGCGAGGTGCTGACCGCGCTGACGGCGGTGGTCGATCGGCTGGAGGCCGACGAGGCGATCCGCGCGGCGGTGCTCACCGGCACCGGGACCAAGGCGTTCGTCGCAGGCGCCGACATCAGCGAGTTCGCGGAGATGATCGAGCGGGGCACGATGCCCGCCCGCGCCGCCTCCAGCCGCCTGCTCTTCGATCGCATCGAGGCGCTGCCGATCCCGGTGCTCGCCGCGGTGCAGGCGAGCGCCGTCGGCGGCGGCCTCGAGCTCGCCCTGCTCTGCGATGTCGTGATCGCCTCCGAGCGGGCCAAGTTCGGGCTCACCGAGACGAAGCTGGGGCTGATCCCCGGCGGCGGCGGCACCCAGCGGCTGAGCCGCAAGATCGGCATCGGCGCCGCGAAGTACCTGCTGCTCTCCGGCCGGGTGATCCCGGCGGCGGAGGCGCTGCGGCTCGGGCTGATCGAGCAGACGGCGCCGCCGGAGCAGGTGCTGGAGACCGCGCTCGCGCTCGCGCGCGAGCTCGCCGCGCTGCCCGCGGTGGCCGTGCAGGCCGCCAAGGCCGCGATCGACCTCGGCACCCGCCTCCCGCTCGCCGACGGCCTCGACCTGGAGCGCGAGGTCTTCCTGGAGACCTTCGACTCCGACGATTTCCGGCTCGGCTTCGCCGCCTTCCTGAACAAGCAGCCCGCGACGTTCAACTCCGTCGCCTACCGGCGCCCGCGGTGAGCGGTCCGGCGCTCGCGGGGCAGTGGGGTGCGTTGCAGCCGTGGGTGGCGGCGGCGCTCGGCGGCGACGTCGTCGACGTGGTGCGGCTCTCCGCGGGCAACTCGCGGACGTCGTGGAAGGTCGGTGCGCGCGGCGCCGACGGCATCGTGCGCCGGTACGTCGTGCGCCACGAGCCCGGCTCCGGGCCGCTGAGCGGAACGCCGCTGAACCTCGGGCGCGAGCAGGTGGTCTACGCGGCGCTCGCGGACCGGGGCGTCGCGGTGCCGCGGCTGCGCGCGGTGCGCCCCGGCGGGGACGCGCTGATCACCGATTTCGCCGCGGGCGACGACCGCTGGGAGCCGCGGCTGCTGGAGCCGTACCTGCGCGAGCTCGGCGCGCTGCACGCGGTCCCGGTGGACGACCTCGCGCTGCCCGGCTTCGCCCGCTCCTCCCGCGCCGATCTCGAGCTCTGGTGGGAGGTGCACGACCGGAAGGCGGCGACCGTGTCGCCGCTGGTCGAGATCGCGCACCGGGTGCTGCTCGACTGCCACCCCGGCGAGATCGAGCCGGTGCTCTGCCACGGCGACGCCGGGCCGGCGAACTTCCTGCACGACGGGGAGCGCGTCACCGCCCTGCTGGACTGGGAGTTCTCCCACCTCGGCGACCCGCACGACGACCTGGCGTGGATCAGCGTGCGCGCGTGGATGTTCGGCGTCGATCTTCCCGACTTCGCGGAGCGGGTGCGCGGCGGCTACCGGCCGCCCGCGGGCACCGCGCTCGACTCCGCGCGCTTCGCCTACTGGCAGGCGGTGGTGCTGCTGCGCAACCTGATCGTGGTGCTCTCCGCGATCGAGAACGGCGAGCCGGGCCGCACCCGCTTCGTGCACCTGTCGCTGCGGCCGACGCTGGAGTGGGTGCTGGCGGCGAAGGTCGCCGAGGTGGCAGGCTTCGCCCCGCCCGCACCACCCCCCGCCCCGGCGGACGGCCCGGCGCGGCCGGGCGGCCACCTGCTGGACGAGATCACCGCCGGGCTGGCCGAGCTGCTGCCCGCGGTCGCCGCGGATCCGGACGCCACGCGCCGGGTGCGGCTGATGCGGCGGCTCGCCGGCCAGCTCGCCGCCACCTGGAATGTGCGGGTGCCGCCGCCGCCCGGCGAGTACGCGGACGCCACCGCCGAGCAGCGGCTGCGCGAACTCGCCGCCGTCGCCGCCGCCGAGCTGAGCGTGCTCCCGCGCTCGGCCCGGATGGCCGCGACCGCGCTGCCGACACTGTGACCGACACGAATCGCGAAGAGGGACCGAGACAATGGCGATGACACCGAGCGACGACGGCTTCCACCCCGTCGTCCGCGAGCCCGAGCACTGGGCCGAGACGGCCTGGTTCGCGGCCGACGTTCCCGACGAGGACCTGGTCATCTGGTTCTACCCGCTCTTCCGTCCCGAGCTGGGGGTGATGTCCTGTGGCATCTACGTCTTCGGGCCGGGAACGGCCGAGCCGTGGGAGATGCAGTACTACCGGCAGGTGTGGCAGCAGGCGATCCCGCCCGAGGCGAAGGGCCCGTGCGAGCTGCGCCTGCCCAACAGCCTGAGCTACGAGGTGCTCGAGCCGCTGCGCCGCTACCGGCTGCGCTACGACGACGCCGGGGAATTCAGCGCCGACCTGACCTTCACCGCGCTGCACGACCCGCACGAGCTCGGGGTCGGCGGCGGCATCGGGCACATCGACCAGTTCGGCCGGCTGCGGGGCACGGTCGAGCTCCGCGGTCGCACGATCGCGGTCGACAGCATCGAGATGCGCGACCGCACCTGGGGGCCGCGGCGGGAGCTGAAGCAGAAGACCCGGCTCGGCTACAGCTACGGCGCCGACCGGGACGGCCGCGGTTTCCACTGCTCGGTGCGGTTCGACGCCGAGGACACCTCCCGGTTCATGACCGGGTTCTTCCTCGCCGACGGCGCGACGACCGAGCTGCTCGACGCCGAGCGCACCGTCGAACGCGATGCCGCGGGCCGCCCGGTCGCGGTGACCCTGCGGGTGCGCGACGCCGCGGGCGAGCACGAGATCACCGGCGTGGTACGCGGCCAGATGACGCTCTACACCAGCCCCTACGTCGTCTTCGTCTCGTCGGTGCGCTGGACCCTGCCGGACGGCGGCACCGCCTACGGCGAGGACCAGGACACCTGGTCGCCGGGGCGGCTGCGCGCCTACCGCCGTGCGGAGGGCTTCACCGCGCCCTAGGTGATAATGACCGCGACGAGGTGACAGAAACGAAGGGGAGAGCCGGTGACCGTTCAGTGGCTACGCGGATAACGAATTCCGCGAACGAATCGCGACGCAAACAGCAGATCGTGGCGACGGCGATCGATCTCTTCCACAGCAAGGGGTACCGGGAGACCTCCCTGGGTGATATCGCGGAGGTCATCGGCTTCACCAAGCCCGCGATCTACTACTACTTCAAGGGCAAGGAAGACATTCTCTTCGAGATCGTCGACTCGAATGTCGACGCCGCGCTCTCCAGAATTCGTGCCATTTCCGGGCGCGGCGGCTCGCCCGCCGAGCGGCTCTACGATCTGCTGGTCGCCAATACCGTGGCCGTGCTCGGGAATCTCAAACCCAACACGATCTTCTACAGCTCGCGCGGGATGCTCTCGCCCGAGCGGGAGCACGACATCCGCCAACGCGAGCGCGAATACACGCGCGTGGTCCGCGATCTGTACGCCGAGGGCGTCGCGGCCGGCGAGCTGCTCGACGTGGATCCGGCCGTCGCCACGTCGACGCTGCTCGGCGCCTCGATCTGGTCCTACACGTGGTTCGACCCGGAGGGGCGGCTGCCCCGGGACCGGGTCGCCGAGGAGATCGCGCGGCTGCTGATGTCCGGGTTCCGGCGCTGATCCCCGGCGCGGCGGGCCTGCGCCGCGCGGCGCAGGCCCGCCCGATGCGCGGCGCCGGTCACAGCCCCAGTGAGCGCCCGATGATGTCCTTCATGACCTCGGTGGTGCCTGCGTAGATGGTCTGGATGCGGCTGTCGATCCAGGCCCGCGCGATCGGGTACTCCGCCATGTACCCGTAGCCGCCGTGCAGCTGGACGCCGCGGTCGACGATCCGCTGGCACAGCTCGGTGGTCCACCACTTGCCCTGCGCGGCCTCGGTCGCGGTGAGCTCGCCCGCCACGAAGGCCAGGATCATCCGGTCGACGTAGGCCTGGGCGATCTCGGTCTCGGTCTTCATCTCCGCGAGCACGAAGCGGTTGTGCTGGAAGCTGCCGACCGGCTGTCCGAAGGCCCGGCGCTCGGTGGCGTAGGCGAGCGTCAGCTCGTAGGCCCGGCGAGCCTGGGCGGCGGCCTGGACGGTGACCGCGAGCCGCTCCTGCACCAGGTGGCTCATCATGACGTAGAAGCCGCGGTTCTCCGCGCCGAGCAGGTTCCCGGCGGGCACCCGCACCCCGTCGAAGAAGAGCTCGGCGGTGTCCGCCGCGTGCTGGCCCACCTTCACCAGCTTGGCGCCGCGGGAGAAGCCGGGGCGGTCGGCCTCGACGACCAGCAGCGAGATCCCCCTGCGCCCCGCGGCGGGGTCGGTCTTGACCGCCACCACCACCAGGTCGGCGTTCAGACCGTTGGTGATGAAGGTCTTCGACCCCGTGATCACGTACTCGTCGCCGGTCCTGATCGCGGTGGTGGCGATCCCCGCGACATCCGAGCCCGCGCCCGGCTCGGTCATCGCCAGCGCCAGGATCGTCTCCCCGGTGACCACGCCGGGGAGCCAGCGCTTCGCCTGCTCGGGGGTGCAGTTGTGCAGCAGGTAGGGCAGCGCGATATCGGCCTGCAGCGACAGCCCGAGCCCGGCCGTCAGCACATCGGCGGCGGCCAGCTCCTCGGCGAGGATCGCGTTGTACCGGAAGTCCTCGATGCCGCCGCCCCCGTACTCCTCGGGCGCGGCCACGCCGAGCAGCCCGAGCTCGCCCGCGGCCAGGAAGAGGTCCCGATCGACGGCGCCCTGCCGCTCCCACCGCTCGCGGTGCGGGACGACGTGCTTGGCGACGAAGCGCCGCACGCTCTCCCGGTACTCCTGGTGCTCGGCCTCGAACAGTTGCCGTTCCATCGGTCTCCTCGAATATTTACTTACCGTTAAGTCGAATGGTAGCATCGGTGGCAATTCAGCGGCCACCGTGGCGGATAGGGGTTCTTGGTGTTCGAATCAGTGCTGATCGCCAATCGAGGCGAGATCGCGTGCCGGCTGATCCGGGCGTGCCGGGAACTCGGGGTGCGCACGGTGGCCGTCTACTCCGAGGCCGACCGGGATGCTCCGCACGTCCGCCTCGCCGACGAGGCGCACCTGCTCGGCCCCGCGGTCGCGAGCGAGAGTTACCTCGATGTCGCGCGGATTCTCCGGGTGGCGCGGGAGGCGGGCGCCGAGGCGATCCACCCCGGCTACGGATTCCTCTCGGAGAACGCCGAATTCGCCCGTGCCGTGGCAGACGCCGGGCTGGCGTTCGTCGGGCCCCCGGCCGCGGCCATCGAGTCGATGGGGGACAAGCTGTCCGCCCGCGAGGTCGCGGGCAAGGCGGGCGTCCCCGTCGTTCCCGGCACCACCAGCCCGGTCACCGACGCCGCGGAGGCCATCGCCTTCGGCGCCGAGCACGGGTATCCGGTGGCGGTGAAGGCCATGTTCGGCGGGGGCGGCCGCGGCATGAAGATCGTCACCGATGCCGCCGCGATGGCGGAGGCCCTGGAGAGCGCGCAGCGTGAGGCGGCGGCGTCGTTCGGGCGCGGCGAGTGCTACCTCGAGCGCTATCTGGAGCGGCCCCGCCACATCGAGGTGCAGATCCTGGCCGATACCGACGGCACCGTCATCCACCTGGGCGACCGGGACTGCTCGCTGCAACGCCGTCATCAGAAGCTCATCGAGGAGGCACCCGCGCCGGGCCTGGCCCCGGCGGTGCGCGCCGCCATCGCGCGGGCCGCGGTGGAGGTGTCGCGGGCCATGGGCTACGTCAACGCGGGCACCTGCGAATTCCTGCTCGACGCCGACGGCGAGACGTTCTACTTCCTGGAGATGAACACCCGGCTGCAGGTCGAGCACCCGGTGACCGAACTGATCACCGGCGTCGACCTGGTGCACGCTCAGCTGCGGATCGCCGCGGGCGCGGGAATGGGGCTGACCCAGGACGACATCCGCCCCCGCGGCCACGCCATCGAGGCGCGGATCAACGCCGAGGACCCGCACCGGGGTTTCGTCCCGACCCCGGGGACCATCGTCGATCTCGCCCCGCCGCTGGGGCCCGGCGTCCGCTTCGACGTCGCCGCACGGGCCGGGTACGAGGTGCCGCCGTACTACGACTCGCTGATCGGCAAGCTGGTGGTGTGGGCGGCGGACCGCGACACCGCCATCGCCCGCCTGCGGCTCGCCCTCGACGAACTCGTCATCACCGGCATCCCGACCACGACGCCGTTTCACCGGCTCGCCGTGCGCCACCCGCAGTTCGCCGCGGTCGAGCACTCCACCGTCTCCGTCGAGCGGGAATGGGAGCTGAGCGGGCTGCCCGCGCACGACACCGGCGATCGAGAAAGTGAGCAGTCCATGGTTTCCAGCAGCCCGCAGCGGCGGTCCGTCCGCGACGTCGAACTGACGATCGGCGGCCGCGCCACCTACGTGACGGTGTACGGCGCCGCGGCGGCGCCGCCCGAGCCCGCGGCGCAGACCCGGCGGCAGCGGGAGCGGGCCGACCGGGCCGCCGATCCGGTGCACGCCGGCCCCGAACTCACCGCCCCGATGCAGGGCACGGTGGTCAAGGTGGCGGTCGCCGACCGCGATCCGGTGACCGCGGGCGACCTGATCTGCATCCTGGAGGCGATGAAGATGGAGAACCACATCGTCGCCCATCGGGACGGGGTGGTCACCGTGCACCGGCACCCCGGCGATGCGGTGGAGAAGGACACGGTGCTCGCGGTCATCCAGGACTGACGACACGACGGTGCCTGCCGGGAATCCCGGCAGGCACCGTCGTGCCGGGATATCACACCGGCGATCTGCTCAGCACGGCGCCGGAGCCGATGTTCATCAGCCCGCTGACCACGACGACATTGTCCGCCTTCGCGATCTGGCGCGGCCCGGCGCGCCCCTGGACCTGCAGGGTGGCCTCGACCCAGTGCCCCATGCCGTGCAGCCTGCCCTCGCTCAGGTTGCCGCCGTGGGTGTTGATCGGGAACTCGCCCTCGATGTCGATCCGGCCGCCCTGGATGAACTCGTACGCCTCGCCCTCGCCGCAGAAGCCGAGTCCCTCCAGCCAGAAGTAGACGTCGGGCGCCCAGCCGTCGTAGAGCATGGCGGCGTCGATGTCGGCGGGGCGCAACCCCGATGTGCTCCACAGCCCCCGGCCGATCGTCTCCGCGGTGTGGGTCATCTGTTCGAACATGCGCGGGCCGATCCCGCTCACGAGTCCGCTGATCGAGCGCGGCTCCAGCCCCTTCTTGATGCCGGACTGCCCGAGCCCGGTGATGTAGGCGGGCGGGTTCGGCAGCTCCCCGGCGAGGTCTGCTCTGGTCATGACGATGGCGGCGACGCCGTCGACCGGGATGTCGCAGTCGAACAGGCACATCGGATCGGCGATCATCCGCGCGTTCATGTACTCCTCGACCGTCAGCGGGGTGTCGCGGAAGAACGCGTTGGGGTTGAGATTGGCGCCCCTGCGCTGGGCGACCGCGAGCGTCGCCAGGTGCTCGCGTTTCGCGCCGTAGCGCTTCATGTAGCGCATGTAGGCGGGGGCGAACTCGGCGATCGCGCTCGATTTGCCGTACGGCAGGGTGTAGGCCAGATTCCCCGGCGCCTCGACGTCGCTCTCGATCGGCTGGTAGCTGCCGCCCGCCACGAACGACATGGCCCGCCAGACCACGGCGTAGTCGCAGCGGTTGTGCGCGAGCGCGTGCGCGGCCTGCTCGATCGCCGTGCTCACATTGCCGTTCTGGGTCTCGGCCCACCACCGGATATTGCGGAAGCCGAGGTTGTGCACGAGCCAGCCGACGCTGACGAACTGGGTGCCGTCGGTGGGGCCCTCCGGGAACTGCGGGAAGGTCGCGGCGCCGTCGACGTCGTCGAGCTCGATGCCCGCGTCCCGGACGGCGGCGAGCACGGCGTCCTTGGCGAGCAGGCCGAGCGGCCGGGTGAGCCTGCGGCCCACCTCGGAGTAGCCGACGCCGACGATCGCGACCGGGTTGTCAGGGCTGAACATCGTCGTCTCCTCGCAAGCGGAACTGCAGCAGCACCTGGTCGCCGCGCGGCTCGAAGTCCGCGACGACCGGGAGGTCGATGTCGAGGGCGTCGAAGTCGTACTCGCCGACCAGGTTGGTCACCAGCACCAGCGAGGGCTGCTCCTCGAGGGCGACGGAGACGAGCACGTACGGCACGTCGCCGGCGAACGCGGCCACCCAGGTCTGGTGCACCGCGGTGAAGGCGTAGATCGTGCCCCGGCCGGAGACCTGGGTCCAGGCGAACTCCTCGCCGAGGCACTCCGGGCAGAGCATCCGCCGCCGCTGGCTGTACCAGCCGCAGGAGGTGCAGCGCGAGAGCACCACCCGGTGCTCGCGCAGGGCGTCCCAGTAGGGCCGGTCGGCCTCGGTGGGGATCGGGATCGGTTTTTCCAGGCTTGTCATGTACTGCCTACTCGATGTCGTCGGCCGGTCAGGACGGCCGCGTGTACAGGCTCTTGCCGCCGCAGACGTAGAGCAGCTGCCCGGTGGTCGAGCCGCCCGCGGGCCCCGCGAAGTAGGACACCGCCCAGGCGACGTCCTCGGGCTTGCCGATGACGCCGGTGGGCTGGGCGGCGAGCAGCCGCTCCATGACCTCGGGGGTCTCGTTGCGGATCAGGGGGGTGTCGATCAGCCCGGGTGCGATCGCGTTGACGGTGATCCCGTAGCGGGCCAGCTCGATGGCGGTGGAGCGGGTGAAGGAGACCACCCCGCCCTTGGACGCCGCGTACGCGGACTGCCCGAACCAGCCGAGCCAGGCCCTGGAGGCGATATTGACGATGCGGCCGGAGCGCCTGCCGATCATGCCGCGGGCCGCGGCGCGCGAGCAGTTCATCACCCCGGTCAGGTTGACCGCGATGGTGCGGTTCCAGTCCTCGTCGGTCAGCTTGCGGAGCGCCCCGTTGATGCTGATGCCCGCGTTGTTGACCAGGATGTCGAGCGGGCCGTAGCGCTCCTCGGCGGCCGCCACCATCGCGTCGGCGTCGGTGGCCGAGGTGATGTCGGCGGCGGCCGCGGCGGCGGTGTGCCCCGCCGCGGTGAGCGCGGCCGCGGCGCGCTCGGCGCCGTCGGCGGAGCGGTCCGCGATGGTGACGGCGGCGCCCTGCGCGGCGAGTTCGGTGGCGATGGCGAGCCCGATGCCCTGGGCCGCGCCGGTGACGACGGCGGTCTTTCCCCGGAGATTCACGATGCTGGTCCTCTCACACGCTCAGGCTGGACAGCAGGCTGGATCCGCCGCAGCAGAACAGGACCTGCCCGGTGATGTAGCTGCTGCGGGGGTCGGCGAGGAAGGCCGCCGTCGCCGCGACGTCCTCGGTGGCGACGGGTTCGGGCAGCAGGCCGCGCACGTCGTCGGCCGCGGGGTCGCCGGGCGCGATCAGGTTCACCCGTACCTGCCGTGGCGCCAGCTCGAGGGCGAGGCTGCGCACCGCCGAGGCGAGCGCCCCGGCGATCGCGGCCGCCTCCGCCCGCTGCGCGCTGCCGAGCTGGTCGCGGCTGCCGATCACGACGATCGCGCCACCGCCGCCTGCGGCGTCCCGGAAGCGCCAGCGCCGCGCGCCGTCGAGCAACCGCCCCACGACCCCGCTGTCGGCCCGGCCGCCGGCGAGCCCGGCGTCCACGACGACGGCGTCGACCGCGCTGTCGCGGTCCGCGGTGACCTCCCACCCCGACTCGAGCAGCTGTGCCGACACGATCTCGGTGAGCGGTGTCGGTTCGGATTCGATGCGTACGACGGGCATGTCAGGCCTCCGCGGTGAGGATGTGGACGGAGCAGGCGCCGTTGTCGACGCCGAAGATGCCGCCGCCGGTGGTGTGGGTCAGCGCGACCTGCGCACCGGGCACCTGGAGGTCGCCGGCGGCGCCGATGAGCTGCCAGTAGGACTCGGCGAGCTGGCTGACGCCGGTGGCGCCGACCGGGTGGCCGCGGGAGAGCAGGCCGCCGCTCGGGCTGACCGCCACCCGGCCGTCGACGGCGAACTCGCCGTTCGCCACCGCCCGGTACGCCTTGCCGCGCTCGGCCAGCCCGAGCGCCTCGGTGTGCAGGAACTCGGCGATGGCGAAGGCGTCGTGCAGCTCGACCAGGTCGAGATCGGCCGGGGTGATCCCGGACATGGCGTAGGCCGCCTCCGCGGCGCGAGCGGTGATGTCGGGCCAGGTCATGTCGCGGAAGGAGGTGTGGAACTGTCCCGATCGGACCACGCTGGCGGCGACCCTGGCCGTCGGCCTGCCCAGTTCCCTGGCGAAGTCCTCGCTGCACAGCAGCACCGCCGCCGCGCCGTCGCTGTTCGGGCAGCAGTGGAACAGGTGCAGCGGATCGGCGATCGGGCGCGACTGCTCGACCTGCTCCGCGGTGACCGCGGCGCGCAGGTGCGCGCGCGAGTTGCGGGCGCCGTTGCCGCGGTTCTTGACCGCCACATTGGTCAGGTCGGCGACGGTGGCGCCGGTTTCGGAGAGGTAGCGCTGGGCGCGCATGGCGTAGGTCGCGGGCATCACGACGCCCTGGTCGATCTCGATATCGGCGGTGGTGAGCGGCAGCGTCCCGCCGCCGAAGGCGGAGAGGTTCTCCACGCCGACCACGAGCACGCAGTCGTAGACGCCTGCGGCGACGCCCTGCCACGCCAGGTGCACGGCGGATCCGCCGCTGGCGCAGGCGTTCTCGACGGTGAACACCGGCTGGCCGGAGACCCCGACGCGCTGCAGGATGCGCTGCGCGACGAGCGAGCCGCCGTAGACCGAGCCGACGAATCCGGCCTGCACCGCCTCCGGCGCGACGCCGGTGTCGGCGAGCAGCGCCGCCGCCGCCGAGATGCCGAGGTCGGCTGCGGACATGTCCCGGTGCTTGCCGAAGGGGTGCACGGCGGCGCCGGCGATATAGACGTTCTTCACTGCTGGCCACCTTCGGTCGGGGCGTTGATGTCGTGGGGAAGCGGGCGGGCCACGTAGGAGAGGAGCGTGGTGCCGTTCCGGTCGCCGATCTCGCCGAGCTCGAGCCGCACGGTCGTGTCCGGGGTGAGCGCCGCGTCGGCGGCGGTGTGCGCGAGCAGCCGGACCCCGTCGATATCGACGTAGCTCAGCACATAGGGCGCGGGGAATCCCGGCGGGCCGACCCGGACGACGGTGGAGGCGTAGGCCACCCCGGTCGGACCGCTCTCGATGTCGGCGACGTCGGTTCCGGCGCAGTGCGAGCAGATCGACACCGGCGGGAACCAGCGGCTGTGGCAGGTGTGGCACTCGGTGATCCGCAGCCGCACGCCGCCGTCGTCGTGGGTGAAGTAGGCACCGGCCACGACTTCGGTGGCGGGAGTGGAAGATTCGGTCTCGGTGGACATCAGTGACCTCCGTAGGCAGGGTCGCGTCGTTCGGTGAAGGCCAGGCGCCCCTCGGCCCGGTCCGCGGTATCGCGCAGCAGCCCCCACATCGCCTGCTCCATCGCGATGGCGTGGCTGAGCGGGAGGTCGTAGCTGCGCTGGGCGAGGCTGCTGATCGCGCGGACCGAGAGCGGGCCGTTGGCCGCGATCCGGCGGGCCAGCCCGAGCGCCGCCTCCAGCAGGTCGTCCGGCTCGTACACGTCGCTGACCAGCCCGACGCGCAGCGCCTCGGCGGCGTCGATCCGGTCGCCGGTGAGCAGCATCTTCATCGCCACCGCGGGCGGGACGGCGCGCAGCAGGCGGGACAGCCCGCCGACCGCGGGCAGGCTCGCCCAGCGGGCCTCCGGCAGCGAGAAGGTCGCGTTGCTGGACGCGATCCGCAGATCGCAGTCGAGCGCGATCTCCAGCCCGCCGCCCGCGGCGTGGCCGTTGATCGCGGCGATCAGCGGTTTGCCGACGGCGATCTGGCTGAGCGTGATCGCCCGGACGTATCCGCCGTCGGCCACTCCCTGCTCCCAGGGGGCGAGCAGCGCCGCCGCGAAGGGCGCGCCCTCCGGGGGTGTGCGGCGCAGGTCGGAGCCGGCGCAGAACGCGCGCCGCCCCGCCCCCGTGAGGACGGCGACCGCGAGCGAGCTGTCGTCGCGGAACTCCTCGAGGGCGTGGCGCAGCAGCACCATCGAATCCGGGTCGAGGGCGTTGTGCACCTCCTCCCGATCGAGCCGGACGACCAGGATCGCGCCGTCTCGTTCCGTGGTGACGCCCGGGCGTGGTGACTCGCCGGTATCGGACATCGGAATTCTCCTATCGGGTGCTCTCGGATGGTTCTGCGACGTTAACCAACGAGTTGGTTGAAAGTCAACGAGCCTGGTAGAGCGTGAATGCGCCGCCAACCAAACGGTTGACACTCAATTAACTAGTTGGTTAGTCTATGCGGCACCCGCTCGACGAGGAGAACCGGCCGGTGCTCCAGGCCCCGGTTCGTCGCCCGATCGCGGCCCTCAGCCCTGTGCAGCGAGCACGAAAGGAACGACATGCCGCACGACCATTCCGCTCCACCGACCGCGGCGGCGCCGCCCGTCCCGCGAGCCGCGCCGTGAGCGGGCTGCGGCCGCTGGCCGGGCTGCGCGTGGCCGAGCTGGACCATTCGCCTGCGCTCGCCGTGTGCGGCATGTACCTCGCCGGGCTCGGCGCGGAGCTCACCGATTTCGCCGCCGCGGAGCGCGGGGCCGACTCCGCCCTCGCCGATTACCTCGGTGCGGACAAGCGCGCCGCGGCCGAGCCGTTCGACCCGCGCGAGGCGGGCGCCTACGACATCCTGCTGTGCACCCGCCCGCCTGCCGAGCTGCCCGCGCACGTGATCGCCGTCGTGGTGTCGCCCTTCGGCCGCACCGGGCCGCGGGCCGGGTGGCAGGGCGGCGACTTCCTGGCCCAGGCCGCCTCCGGGCTGATGAGCCTGATCGGCGACGCGGACGACGCGCCGCTCGCCATGGGCGGACACCAGATCGAATACACCGCGGGAGTCGCCGCGTTCACCGCGACCATGGTGGCGCTGCGCGCCCGCGACCGCGACGGGCTCGGACAGATCGTGGAGACCTCGCTGTTCGAGACCGCCGCCTACATCGAGTGGAAGGGGCGGATGTACCAGCAGGCGGGGAACGAACTGCGGCGCGGAGACCGCTCCGGCCCGATCGTCACGCGGTGCGCGGACGGGTACTTCGGCTTCTACTACCGGGAGATCGATTGGCCTGCGATCCTGCGGGTCTTCGGCTCCGCGCGGCTGTCCGATCCCCGCTTCGCCACCCACGCCGACCGGAGCGCCAACCAGGACGAGCTGATCGCGGTGCTCGACGAGCTCTCCCGCGACCTCCGCCGCGACGAGCTGTACCGCAGGCTGCAGGCCGAGCGGGTGCCGGTCGGGCCGGTCTTCGACGCCGCCGACCTGCTCGGCTCGCCGCAGTACGCGGAGCGCGCCTTCTTCACGCCGCTCGGCGGCGACGGGGTCCGGCCGGAGTTGCCGGTGACCTTCAACGGCGCGCGCAGCGCCGGGCCGCCCGCCCTTCCCCCGCACCGACCGAACGACTCCGTCCGAGGGGAGACCTCCGAATGACGCTTCCGCTGGCCGGCGTCCGCGTCCTCGACCTGGGGATCATCACCGCGGGCGCCGCCTCGTCGCAGGTGCTCGCCGACTTCGGCGCCGATGTGATCAAGGTCGAGTCCACCACCTATACCGACCCGTTCCGCAACTGGACCCAGGTGACCGGCGGCGGATCGAGGGACCTCAACGCCAGCCCGGCCTTCCACGCGGTGAACCGGGGCAAGCGCGGCATCGCCGTCGACCTGAAGACCGGCGCGGGCCGCGAGCTCTTCCTCGCGCTGGTCGAGGAGGCCGACATCGTGGTGGAGAACTTCCGCCGCGGCGTCCTCGAACGGCTCGGTATCGGGTTCGACCGGCTGCGCGCGGTCAACTCGCGGATCGTGCTGCTCTCGCTGAGCAGCCAGGGTTCGACCGGCCCGGAGCGCGACTACATCTCCTTCGGCTCGACGCTGGAGGGCATCGGCGGGCTGATGTCGCTCACCGGCTATGCCGAGGACCGGCCGGTCTGGACCGGCAACAACATCAACTACCCGGACCAGCTGGTCTCGGTGATCGCCCCCGGGCTGGCGCTGGCCGGGCTCCGGCTGCGGGACTCGACCGGGATCGCGGTGCACGTCGACCATGCCCAGCGCGAAGCGGTGACCAGCGCGATGGGGGAGGAGATCGTGCGCGCGAGCCGGGGACTGCCCCGCCCGCCGCGCGGATCGAACTCCAACCCCGCCTGCGCGCCCTGGGGTGTCTACCCGGCGGCGGGCGACGACCGGTGGATCGCCGTCGCCGTGGCCACGGACCGGCAGTGGCGCGCGCTGTGCGCGGTGCTCGGCCTGCCGCACCTGGCCGACGACGCCCGGTACGCGACCACGGCGGATCGGATCGCCGCGCGCGCCGAGCTCGATCGGTTGCTCGCCGCTGCCTGCCGGAACCGGGACAAGGTCGCCCTCGCCGAGGAGCTGCAGGCGGCGGGGGTGCCCGCGGCGCCGGTGCTCACCCCCGGTGAGGTGCTCGCCGACGCGCAGCTGGCGGCGCTGGGGTTCCCGCAGCGCACCCCGGGCGGCACCCTGCTGCACCGCGGCTTCGCGGCCCGGCTCTCCCGGACCCCCGCCGCCGTGCGCCGCCGGGCCCCACGGCTCGGCGAACACACCGCCGAGGTGCTGCGGGAGGTGCTCGTCCTGGACGAGGATCGAATCGAGCACCTGCGCGCGGCGGACGCGATCTTCTGCGATCCCGGCGCCGCGGCCGTGCCCGCCGAAGCGTCCCCCGATACCGAAGACCTTCCCGCACGAGAGGCCGCTCAACGATGACCGCCACCGTCTCGAATCCCGTCGGCACCGTCGGCAACAGGTTCCCGGAGTTCCGGCCCGAGGAGCAGTACCGGATGCTCATCGGCGACGACTGGGTGGCCGCGGCCGACGGCGCGACCTTCCGCTGCTTCGACCCCTTCGACGACCGGGAGTGGGGCCACGTGCCGCTGGCCGGGGAGTACGACGTCGCGCGCGCCGTCGCCGCGGCCCGCGCCGCCTTCGAGGGCTGGGCGACGACGCCTGCGCTGCAGCGCGCGCTGATCCTGCAGCGGTGGGCGCAGCTGATCCGGGACAACGTGGAGGCGCTCGCGCGGTTGCAGGTGCACGAGAACGGCAAGACGATCACCGAGATGCGCGGCGCGAGCGAGTTCCTCGCGATGACCGCCGACTACTTCGCGCAACTCGCGCTCGGGCCGGTCGGGCTCACGATCGAGCCCGAGGTGCCCGGGCACGAGGCGTGGACGCTGCGGCAGCCGATCGGGGTGGTCGCCGCGATCGCCCCGTGGAACAACCCGCTCGGCCTGCTGTCCTGGAAACTGTTCCCCGCGCTGGCCGCGGGCAACACCGTCGTCGTGAAGCCCTCCGAGGTCACTCCGGCCTCGACGCTGCTGCTCGCCCGGCTCGGCCGGGAGGCGGGGCTGCCGCCGGGGACGGTCAACGTCGTCACCGGTGCCGGGGCCACCGGTGCCGCGCTCGTCGAATCGCCCGGGATCGACAAGATCGCCTTCACCGGGTCGAGCGCGACCGGCGCGCGGATCGCCCGCAGCGCCGCGGCGCGGTTCGTGCGCACCACGCTCGAGCTCGGCGGCAAGGGCGCGCAGCTGGTCTTCGCCGACGCCGATCTCGACGCGGCGACCTCGTCGCTGGTCAACGGGATCGTCGCCGGAACGGGGCAGGCGTGCAACGCCGGTTCCCGGGTGCTGGTGCACGACGACGTCCACGACGAGGTGGTCGAGGCGCTGTGCCGGAAGCTCGGCGAGGTCAGGATCGGCGACCCGCTCGATCCCGAGTCGGTGATCGGTCCGCTGGCCTCGCGTCCGCAGTACGAGAAGGTGACCGGGTATCTCGACATCGCCGCGGCGGAGGGTTCCGAGCTGCTCTTCGGTGGACGGCGCGGGAGCGAGATCGACGGCATCGAGTCGGGGCGGTTCGTGGAGCCGACCCTGTACGCGACGCCGGAACCGTCGTCGCGCATCCGCCGGGAGGAGATCTTCGGCCCGGTCGGCGGGGTGATCCGGTTCCGCGACGACGACGAGGCGATGCGCATCGCCAACGAGACGCGGTTCGGCCTCGTCGCCGGGCTGTGGACCACCGATGTGTCCCGCGCGCACCGGCTCGCGCGGCGCCTGGAGTCCGGCGTGGTCTGGATCAACACCTGGCGCGCGTTCAGCAACAACGTGCCCTTCGGCGGGGTGAAGAGCAGCGGCGTCGGCCGCGAGATCGGCCCGGACGCGCTGCGCGAGTACACCGAGACCAAGTCGATCTGGCTCGGGCTGTGACCGCGCGGGCCGAAGGCGCGGCGGCGCTCGCCGAGGCGGGCGGGCCCGCGCTGACGCGCTGGTTCACCGATCGGCTCTGGTCGGAGATCGGCGGGGGCGCACCCCTGCCGGGTGCCGTCACCGTCACCGGGGACGGCGACCTCGGCACCCCGTTCCCGCTGCTCGACCTCGCGGCGGCGAGCTTCGCCGTCACCGGTGCGGCCGTCGCGGAGCTGCTCCGCGCGGCGGGGCACGACGCGCCCGCGGTGGCGGTGGATCGGCTCTCCGCTGGCACCTGGTTCGACGTTCCGCTGGCGCCGACCCGCTACGCCGACGCCCCGGAGCCGCACGGGGTGCACTCGGGGTGGATGGCGGAGTTCCGCACCGCGGACGCGCGCTGGATTCGCGTGCAGGCCTCCTTCCCGACGCTGCGCCGCAGGCTCTGCGCGGCGCTCGGCGTGCGCGAGGATCCGGACGAGATCGGCCGCGCGCTGGGCGAGCTGGCGGCCGAGGACGCCGAGCGGCGGATCACCGCGGCGGGAGCCGCGGCGGCGGTCGGCCGCTCCCTGGCGGAGTGGCGGCACAGCCCGCAGGGCAGCGCGGTCGCGTGGGAGCCCTTCGCCGCCGGGCGGACCACGCTGACCCGCACCGCGCGGTGGACGCCGCATCCGGAGCGGCCCCTGCTCGGCGTCCGGGTACTCGACATGACCCGGATCGTGGCCGGTCCGATGGCCACCCGGATGCTGGCGGCGCTCGGGGCCGAGGTACTGCGGATCGACCCGCCCGACGGCGACGAGGTCGCCATGATGGGCCCCACCGACATCTGCCTCGGCAAGCGGTGGGCACTGCTCGATGCCAGAACCCCGGAGGGGCGGCAGCGCTACCGCGAACTGCTCGCCTCGGCCGATGTGCTCGTGCACGGCTACCGGCCTGGCGCGGTGGACGGCCTCGGCTTCGACGAGCAGGCGCGCGCCGAGATCAGCCCCGGGCTGGTCGAGGTGACGCTGGACGCCTTCGGCTGGACCGGCCCGCTGCGCGGGCGGCGCGGCTTCGACACCATCGTGCAGTTCGCCTCCGGGCTGGCCGACGAATTCGCCCGGTGGGGGAGCGCCGATCCCGGACGGCTGCCGCTGAATTCGCTCGGGCACCGGGTGGACGGATCCCGGCCCCGGATTCTGCCGATCGAGATCCTCGACTTCGCGACGGGCTACGCGATGGCGGCGGCGGCGATCGCCGGGCTGCGCAGGCAACTGACGGAAGGAACGGGATCGATCACGAAACTCTCGCTCGCGCGCACCGCGGGGCTGCTCACCGAGCCGCGATTCACCCCGGCGGCCGGGTTCGTGGAGCTGCCCTTCGCGGCGGCCGAGCGGCCGCGGGTCCGGGAGATGAACCGGCGGCCGTCGCGCCGTCTCGAATTCCCGGTGCGGCTCGAGGGAGTCGAGCTGTTCTGGGACCGGCCCGCCGAGAATCCGGGTTCGTCGGCCGCGCGCTGGGCCACCACCCGCCCGGACCGCTGAAGCCGGGCACGCACAATGGTTCCGAGACGTTCGGCCGCCGCGGCAGGCACCCCGCCGCCGGGTAACCTCGGCGCGGTGAGCGCTCCGAAGTCACCGGCGAACGACGATCAGGCCAGTCGCAAGGATCGAATCCTGCGCGCCGCGGCCGAGGAGTTCGCCGACAAGGGCGAGGCCGCGGTGCGCATCGATGAGATCGCGCGCCGCAGCGGAGTCAACAAGCAACTCATCTACTACTACTTCGGCTCCAAGGCGGAGCTCTACGCCGCGGTCCTGCAGATGATGGTGGAGAACAACGTCGCCATGTGGGAGGAGACGGCGAAGTCGAACCTGATGGCGGGCGTCCGGCGGCTGCTGGCCGCCAAGGACGACGACGACATCGCGTGGTCCCGCCTGCTCGCCTGGGAGGGCATCGAGTACGGGGGGTCGCGCGGTGACGAGAAGATCGTGCTGCAGAGCCGCCGCACCAAGGCCTACTCCGGGGTGACCGAGCTGTTCCGGCGCGCGCAGTCGGCGGGCGAGCTGGCCCCGCAGCTCGATGCCGAGATGCTGACCGTCGTCTGGTCGCTGCTGAACATGAGCCAGACCCTGCTGCCGCAGGTGGTCGAGATGGTCACCGGGCTGGATCCGGCCGGCGCGGAGTACGCCGAGCGGGTGCGCGCCTTCTGCCTGACGCTCGTCGAGCACCTCGGCCCTGGTGGTACCGCACCCGAGTGACCCGGCTCGCACCGCGCCCGCTACGGCCGCAGTCCGTCCAGGATGATGGCGACGACCCGGTGCGCGACGTCGGGGGTGTGGTTGCGCACCGCTTGGCAGGCCACGATGATCGCCTTGGCCTCCCGCAGGGTGAGGTCCGCGCGCACCGTTCCGGCCTGCTGCGCCGCGGCGAGCAGTTCGGCGAGCAACTCCATGAACTGCGCTTCGGCCTGCGGCACGACATCGCTGTCGGCGCCCGCACCCGCGATGGCCTGAGCCAGCCCCTGGTCGGCGGCGCCCCACTCCAGCGCCATCGCGCGGATGAAGCCGGCCAGCGCGGCACCGGGCGAGCCGGTCTCCAGCAGGGCTCGACCGGCGGCGACGATCTGACCGAGACGATGGGCGATGACAGCCGCGAAGAGCGCGTCCTTGGTGGGAAAGTGCCGGTAGACGGTGCCCGCGCCGACCCCGGCGCGCCGAGCGATCTCATCGATCGGCACCGCCGACCCGATCTCGGCGAAAGCCTGGTATGCGTTCTCCAGCACCGCCTCCCGATTCCGGACGGCGTCGGCACGCAGGGGTCGGGCACTGTCCGCCACGGGGATTTCACCTCCTGTGCGCGACCCCACCTGAAAACGGGGCGCGCGTTCCGTATAGTGGTCGGTAGAAGCGGAGCAAGCGCTCCGAATACCGATTCTACGGAGGAGAGCCTTCATGGCGAAGTGGACCACCACCGATATTCCCGACCAGACCGGGCGCACCGCCATCGTCACCGGTGCGAACTCCGGGCTCGGCTTCGAGACCGCCACCGCGCTCGCCGCCAAGGGCGCTCGCGTGGTGCTGGCAGTGCGGGACCTCGACAAGGGTAAGGCCGCCGCGGAACGCATCATCGCCGACACGCCCGCCGCGCGGGTCGAGCTGCAGCGGCTGGATCTCGGCTCGCTGGCCCAGGTCAGGGCCGCCGCCGAGGAGCTGAAGGCCGCCCATCCCCGCATCGACCTGCTGGTGAACAACGCCGGGGTGATGTACCCGCCCAAGCAGTACACCGCGGACGGCTTCGAGCTGCAGTTCGGCACCAACCACCTCGGCCACTTCGCGCTGACCGGGTTGCTGCTCGAGCACCTGCTGCCGGTGCACGGCTCGCGCGTGGTGACCGTCAGCAGCGTCGGGCACCGGATCCGCGCGTCGATCCACTTCGACGACCTGAACCTGGACAAGAAGTACAGCAAGCTCGAGGGGTACGGGCAGTCGAAGCTCGCGAACCTGCTGTTCACCTACGAGTTGCAGCGCCGCCTGGCCGCCGCGGGCCAGGACACGGCCGCGCTCGCCGCCCACCCGGGCGGCTCCAACACCGATCTGGGCAGGCACCTGCCTGCGGTGATCCGGGTACCGGCGATGCAGCTGTTCTCCCAGTCCGCCGCGATGGGTGCGCTGCCGACCCTGCGCGCCGGCACCGACCCGGCGGCCCGCGGTGGGCAGTACTACGGCCCCGGCGGCGTCGGCGGGCTGAGCGGCCACCCGGTGCTCGCCGAATCGAGCAAGCAGTCGCACGACACCGAGATCGCGCGCCGGCTGTGGGAGGTCTCCGAGGATCTCACCGGCGTCTCCTACAGCCTGAACTGACCGAGCCTACGAGAACAGGACTATGATGCGCATCGTCATCTTCGGCGCCACCGGCATGGTGGGCCAGGGCGTCCTGGAGGCCTGCCTGCGGGCGGACGCGGTCACCGAGGTCCTGGTGATCGGCCGCTCGCCGACCGGACGCAGCCACACCAAGCTGCGGGAGATCCGGCACGAGGACTTCACCGACTTCGGCCCCATCGCCGATCAGCTGACCGGGTGGGACGCCTGCCTGTTCTGCCTCGGCGTCTCGGCGCTCGGCATGAGCGAGGCCGACTACCGGGCGATCACCGTCGACTACACCCTCGCCGCGGCGCGCGCGCTGCTCGCCGCCAACCCCGAGCTCACCTTCTGCTACGTCTCCGGCGCGGGCACCGACGGCACCGGCAAGACCCGGATGATGTGGGCGCGGGTCAAGGGCGAACTCGAGAACACCCTGATGGAGATGTCGCCGAACGCCTACATGTTCCGGCCGGCGTTCATCGTGCCGCTGCAGGGAACCAAGGCCAAGACCAAGGCCTATGTGGCGCTCTACCGGGTCGTCACCCCGCTCTATCCGCTGCTGCGCCGGCTCGCACCCCGCCACGTCACGACGAGCCTGCGGCTGGGCGAGGCGATGATCCAGATCATCCGCGACGGCGCGCCCGAGCGGGTCCTGGAAACGGCCGACATCAACGCGGCCGCCGCGCGCGGGGATTGATCGCGCGCGGCGGCCCGCGCCTTCGGCCGCTCCTCGGGGAGGGGCGGACCGTGATGCCGACGACGGTGCCGACGCCGACGCTGGTCACTGAGATGTGCTGACCACCGTCGGCGTCGGCATGCGATTCGGGGCTATCGGGTGCACCGAGACAGCTCATTCACAACGTCGCCGTCGGCCGGCGAATCCGAGTGGCGGGAATCGAGCGGAGCTGCGGCGGAAAACCGGTGCTCGACGGGGGTCATGGCTAAATGAGTGGCACCATTGTGGTCGCCCGGCCATCGTCGAAAGTCATAAACGCGGACGCGGCAGGACGGGCACTACCTAGTTAACCTAGATAGCTTATTGACAGAGGAATTCTCTCGATCTAGATTGTCCTGGCCCCCGGTTCTGTGATCTCCGTCACGGGATTGCCGGGGCTTCGGCTCCGTCGAGAGAGAGAATCCCCGATGATCTTCCAACGCCGTGGACAGGGTTCGAGCGGCACCCGCGCCGGCCGGCTGGCCCTCGCCGCCCTGCTGCCGACCCTGGTCGTGATCGCCGCCTGCGGGGCCGAGGACTCCTCCTCCAGTCCGGGCGACGAGCCACCGACCGCCGCATTTCCGGATCTTCCCGCCACCGGAACACCGATCAAGATCGGCATCATCAATCCGGAGGGCGGCCCGACGGTGTCGCTGCCCGGAGCCAGGCAAGCCGCAGAAGCCGCGGTGCAGTACGCCAACGCGCATCTCGGCGGCATTGCCGGACATCGCATCGAAGCGGTGAATTGCGCGATGAAAGAGGATCCGGCGTCCACTCGCGATTGCGCCAACCGCATGGTCGAGCAGAAGGTCGCCGCCGTCGTCGTCACCGCATCGGCATTCGGCGACACGATGGTTCCGATCATCACCGGCGCCGGAATTCCCTACGTCGTGGCGAACGCGGCCAGCGCCGCGGAGATGACCACACCGGGGGCCTATTCGCTCACCGGCGGGTACCCCGGCACCCTGCAGTCGATGGCGGCTTACGCGGGGAACCGCGGTCACAAGAAGGTATCGCTCGTGGTGTTCGATTCCCCCGCCTCGGTCGCCACCGCGAACAGCCTGGGCAGAGCGGCCTTCGAGGCGCGGGGGATCGAGCTGCGGGTGATTCCCATCCCGCCCGGCACCCCCGACGCGACTCCGCAGGTCAGCTCGGCGATCGGGGATGACGCCGACGCGGTCGCCGTCGCGACCGACCCGACGGTGTGCACCTCGGTGCTGAAGGCGCTCGACACACTCGGCGCCACCCAGGAGAAGCTGCTGATCTCGCCGTGCAGCGATGCCTCCACCGTCGAGGCCGTCGGCGACGCGATCGAGGGTGCCAGCGTGTTCTCCAGTGCCGATGTCTCCTCCGACGACCCCGAGGCGGTGCTCTACCGCGACGTGCTCGACAGGTACGCCGGCGGCGCCGAGATCGGCGGCGCCTCCTACGCGGGTTACCAGGGCATGCTCGGCGTGGTCCGGGCATCGCAGGCCCTCGCCGGGGAGCCGAGCGCCGCGGCGGTCGGCGCCGCCATCGCGGCGGCACGGAACGTGCCGCTGCCGCTCGGGCACGGCATCTCCTTCTCCTGCGACGGATCGGTCCCCGGCCTTCCCACGATCTGCAGCCTCTCCCAGGTGCGGGTCACGATGCGGGACGGGAAGCCGGCCGACCCGGAGGTCACCGAGTAGCGCCGGCGCCGCCCGGCGTCACCATCCCGGCCAACGGGTCCGGTCGCGGTGGCTCCGTGTCACCACCCGCGTCCCCGTTGGCGGGCTCCGATCTCCGGAGTCATCGAGGTTCTTGTCGTGCTGCACGCACTGAATTCCCCGCGCAGCAGGCGAACCGCTGCGCTGTGGCAGGCGGTGGCATTCCCTGCCGTCGCCGTCCTGGCGCCGGCGGTGGCCGCCGCCCCGGCCAGGGCCGACGAGGTCGCGCCCGGCGGCGACGCTCAGCACATCTATGTGGCGGGGGCGCTGTCCGACGCGGTCGTCGGTCTGAACGTTCGCCCCGACGGCCCCCGGTGATCGCCGGTCGCGCCGCTCCCACCGGGTACGGTTCGCTCAGTGTGGTCGCCGCTCCGAGCGGCGACCACGTGTACGTCGGGCTCACGGTCGGAGCCGGTATCGCCGCGTTCGCCGTGAACCCGGAGGGCACACTGGCCGACCTCCCCGGCTCGCCGGTCGCGACCGCGGGCCCGACCGCGACCCTCGCGGTGGCGCCCGACGGCAAGCACCTGTACGGCACCACCACCGACGGGCTGCGCGGTGGAGTCAGCACCTACGAGATCGGGCCCGGCGGCCTGCCCGGTCCGGCCGTCGCCTTCGCCGAACTCGACTCCACCAGCCACTTCGGCATGTTGACGATCGCGCCGGACGGCCGCAATCTCTACCTCGCGGACGGAGCGGGCAACCAGATCGTGCAGCTGCCGGTGGATGGGAACGGTATCGCGCGACCGGGCGGGCAGCGCATCCCCGCCGGTGGTATGCCGGTCAGCCCCGGGGTCACCCCGGACGGCAGATTTCTCTTCTCGCCCAACGAGAGCGGAACGGTCTCCGTCTACCGGATCGCCGCGGACGGCGTGCTGACCGAAGTCCCCGGTTCGCCGTTCCGGACCGGCATCATCCCGCACGGGGTGACGTTCAGCCCGGATTCCACCCGCGCCTACGTGCCGCACGCCATCCTGAACACGATCGCGGGCTACGCCATCGGCCCCGACGGCGGGCTCACGCCGCTGCCCGGCTCACCCTATGGCGGCATCCCGATCGATTCCTCCGGGCGCGCCCTGACCAGCCGGGACGGACGCAGGGTCTACATCATCGAGGTCGCCTCGTTCTCCGACCGCGGCTCCGCGCACGTGCGGACCTACGACGTGCTTCCGGACGGCGCCCTGCGCGAGTCGGAACGCGCGGTGGACACCGGGCTCATCTTCCCGGACGGGCCCTGCGCGGTGATCACGGGCCGACGATCCGCCGACGCGCGCGCCGGGCCGTTCGCCCTTCGGGGCAGGCCCGGCGCTGACCCGTGCCGGGCCGGGAGCGTGGCCCGCGGCCGGTCTCGGCAGCCGGGTGTTGCGCGTCCGGACGTGCGCCGTGGCGGAATGCGCAATGGCGTTCGCGCCCGCAGCCGACTGTAATGAGGTGACTGAATTATGTGTCGCCGCTCACAGTGGAACTGGGTCGTCGCAGCGTTCTGGCACTTCGACGATTTCCGCCTCGAGTTACCGCGGTCCGCTCCCATCATCGGACAGCAGACCCGAGAGATTCTCGCCGAACTCGGCTACTCCGCCGAGCGGATCAAGGCTCTCTACGAGAGCGGAACGGTCGCCGGACCGAAGATCCCGGCGGGATGGCAACACTGACCGACAGGTCGCCACGCTTCGAAACACCGACAGGAGAACTCGATCATGGGAACACTCGACGGCAAGGTCGCCTTCGTCACCGGCGCCGCGCGTGGGCAGGGGCGGGCGCACGCGGCCAGGCTGGCCCGTGAGGGCGCCGACATCCTGGCGCTCGACGTGTGCGGTCCGCTTCCCGACGTGTCCTACGACCACGCCACCCCGGAGGACCTGAAGGAGACGGCCCGGCTCGTCGAGGCCGAGGGCCGCCGCGTGCTGACCGCCGAATGCGATGTCAGGGATTTCGGCACGATGCGCGAGTTCGTCGCCGGCGGGGTGACCGAGCTCGGCCGGCTCGATGTGGTCGTGGCGAACGCGGGCATCTGCACGCCGCTGCCCTGGGATGAGGTCACGCCCGCGGTGTTCGCGAACACCCTCGACATCAACGTCACCGGGGTGTGGAACACGGTGATGGCATCGGCCCACCACCTGGCCGGGGCGGGGGGCGGCTCGATCATCCTCATCAGCTCGGCGGCGGGGCTCAAGGTCCAGCCCTTCATGGTTCACTACACGACGAGCAAATTCGCCGTCACCGGCATGGCGAAGGCATTCGCCGTCGAATTGGCGAAGGATCACATCCGGGTGAACAGCGTCCATCCCACGGCGGTGAACACCCCCATGGGGACCGGCACCATCCAGGATGTCCTCGGCCGCGCGATCGAGGCCAACCCGCGGCCGGGGGCAATGTTCACCAATATCCTGCCGGTCGAGGCGATCGAATCGGAGGACGTCGCCGACACCGTCGCCTTCCTCGCCTCCGACGCCAGCAAATTCATCACCGCGCACGCGCTCGCAGTCGATGCCGGTTCGACCCAGTACTGACCGCAGAACAGAAGGACAGCCATCATGACCGAGACGACGCCGCGGTCGGAGCAAGAACGCGCCGCGCCGCCGCTGGATCCCTAGCTGGCTCCGCTGGTGGACGCTCAGCTCGCCCAGTTCCCCTGGCTCAGCGGCGGCGATGTGCCGATCGCGGAGCTGCGGGCAGCGGCCAATTCCGAGATCGCGATCGCCATGCGGCCCGACCTGACGGGCAACGGCGCCGTGCGGGTGGAGGAGTTGACGATCCTGAGGCCGGAGGAGGGGCTCGAACTCGTCCTCACGGTGCTGAAACCGGCGACCGACGGGGTGCGGCCGCTGATCTTTCACATCGACGGCGGCGGAATGATCTCGGGGGACCGCTTCCTCGGGCTCGGCGACCTGCAGCCCTACGCCGCCGACGGGAGCGCGGTGATGGCGTCGATCGAGTATCGGCTGGCCCCCGAGCACCCCGACCCGGCGCCGATCACCGACTGCTACACCGGGCTCCGGTGGTGCGCGGACAACGCCGAGTCGCTCGGCATCGATCCCCACCCGCATCATCATCACCGGCATCAGCGCGGGCGGCGGGCTCGCGGCCGGGACAGCCCTGCTCGCCAGGGACCGCGGCTATCCGACGATCACGCACCAGGTGCTGCGCTGCCCCATGCTCGACGATCGCTGCGAGTCCTACAGCGCGCGCATGCTCGACGGCGGCGCGATCTGGGACCGCGCGACCAATCTGTTCGGCTGGACCGCGCTGCTCGGTGAGCGGCGCGGCACCGACGACGTCTCGCCCTACACGGCGCCTGCCCGCGCGAAGGAGCTCTCCGGCCTGCCGCGCACCTATCTCGACGTCGGCACGGTGGAGACCTTCCGCGACGAGGTCATCGAGTTCGCCCAGCGGCTCTGCGAAGCCGGGGTCGGGGTGGACCTGCATCTGTGGGGCGGCGCGTTCCACGGCTTCGACCTGATTCCGGCCGCCGCCGTCTCCCGGGCGGCGCGGGCCACCCGGGACGAGTTCTTCCGCCGCGCGCTCGCGGGCTGAACTCGGCCGTCGGCCCTCGCCGCCGGGCAACCGGCGGCGAGGGTCAGACCGCGACGGGAACCCAGCGGCGATCGCCGCCGGCGTCGCGGGTGATCCGCCCGCCCCCGGTGCCGGGGAAGTGGGCCCCGATCGCGACGGCGCCGGTGCGCTCCATCTCGTCGGCGAGCCGGGCGCGGGAGCGGGCCGCCCCGGCGTGGTCGGCGTCGAACAGATCGCCCCAGCCGTCTTCGACCAGCGCGGCCGGGTGGTGGGCGGTGTCGCCGATCAGCAGCAGTGGGCCGTCCGGGGTATCGATCTCCACGATGCTGTTGCCCGGGGTGTGGCCGGCGAAGAGGCGCATCGTCACCGAATCGGCGATCTCGGTGCGGTCGCCCTCGGCGGGGACGAGCAGATCGGATACGCGATGGACGATGTCGCGGACCCCGGCCATCTCGGGGCCGGTGCCGGAGTGGTCCAGGATCCAGTCGATGTCGGCACGGTGGCAGACGTGCCGCGCGTTCGGGAAGACCGGATCCCCCGTCGGGGCGAGCCATCCGAGATGGTCCAGGTGCAGGTGGGTGACCACGATGTCGGTGATCTGCTCCGGCGGGACCCCGAGCGCGTCCAGGGATTTCATGAATTCCCCGCTGCGCTCGAAGATGTCGGTCGCCGGTCCGAAACCCGCGTCCACCAGGATCGTGCGGTCCGCCGAGCGCAGCAGGAATCCGCCCATCGGCATCAGCCAACCGTCCTCGAACCACGGCGCCGCCGTCTCCCAGTCCGGAGCCGCGGTGGCCGGCGGCTCGAGCAGGTGGCCCGGCGGGGCCGGATGTTCGACATCGAGGACGTGATCGATGCGGTAGACGGACACGGGCCCTCCTGCGGCGGATTACATTTCTAACCAAGTAAGCGATGTTAACGATCGAAATGTCAAGGGCCCGATCGTCGGTGTTGGACGAAGTAACACTGGCGGCCCGGAGTCTTTATCGGGTACTGATCTCTAGGAAAGAGTGATCGTTCGGCGGCAGCATAAGAGGGTGGCGTGGCTATGAGGATACTGTTATTGCTACCCGTGGTAGCGACGCTCGCTGTCGTTATGGGTGCGGCGCCGGCCCGGGCGGAGCCCGGCGCGCAGTACATCTACGTCGGCGGTGCGTTCAACGAGGGCGTGGCCGGCTTCGAGGTGCGCCCCGACGCGGATCCGAAACCGGTCGGCGCGACGGTCCCGGCCCCCTCCGGGTCCTACAGCGTGGAGGTGACTCCGGACGGGAAATACGTCTACGTCGCCTCCTCGAGCGAGAACCGGATCGCCGCGTTCGCCATCGCGCCCGGCGGCACGCTGACCGAGCTGCCGGGATCGCCGCTGCTGACCGCGGATCGGATCGTGGCGGTGGCCGCCGCGCCGGACGGGCGGCACCTGTACGCGACCACGACCGACGGGGTGCGCGGAGCCGTGATCACCTACTCGATCGCCGGGGGGCTGCCCGTGCGCGTCGCCACGACGCCGCTGGACATCACGACGCACTTCGCCTTCCTCGCCGTCGCTCCCGACGGGCGCACCCTCTATGTGGACGATTACGTCGGCGGCCAGATCCTGCGGTTGCCCCTCGACTCCGACGGAATCGCGTTGGAACCCCGGCAGCGGATCGCCGCGGGCGCCACTCCGATCAATCCGGCGGTGAGCCCGGACGGGAAACTGCTGTACGTGTCGAACGAGGTGACCGGCACGCTCACCGGATTCGGCATCGCCGCGGACGGAACGCTGACTCCGCTGCCCGGCTCGCCGTTCCCGACGCTGCCCGGCAACCGCGGGATCACGTTCAGCGCGGATTCGTCCCGCGCCTACGTGGCGCACGCGCTCAACAGCGTCTCCGGATATCGCCTCGGGGCCGACGGCGGCCTCACGCCGCTGCCGGGGTCGCCCTACAGCGCCGGGGCAATACCCAGCGCGCCCGGACTGTCCTTCTTCGATCGCGACGGCGAGCGCCTCTACGTCGTCACACTCGGCTCGCTCAGCAGCGCCGGGCCGTCGACCCTGCAGGGCTTCGACGTGCTCCCGGACGGAGCGCTGCGCCCCTTCGGCCCTCCTATCGACACCGGCAGGCTGTTCACCGACGGACTGGCCGCTGATATCACGCCGTGAGCCCCGCGCAAAAGGAACACTCAAAGCGTCTGCTCCCGATACTTGACGCAGCCAGGAACACGCCGAAAGGCGAAAAGAGGATGCTGAAATATTGACTGTTGCTGCCTCGGCAGGCAGCATGGTGGAAGAGGATGGTCCCTCTCGGATCGACGGAGGGGCCTCGGAGCCCCTATTTGCGAGCTCCGAATGACGGACGATCGTGAGGAGCTTCATTCATGGCCGAGTACGATCTGGTGATCCGTGGCGGTTCGGTGGTCGACGGCAACGGCGGGCCCCCGCGCACCGCGGACGTCGCCGTCGTGGGGGATCGCATCGCCGAGGTCGGCCGCGTCGACGGCACCGGGAAACGGGAGATCCAGGCCGACGGCGCGGTCGTGGCACCGGGCTTCGTCGACATCCACACCCACTACGACGGGCAGGCGACCTGGGATTCGCGGCTGCAGCCCTCGTCGTGGCACGGCGTGACGACGGTCGTCGCGGGGAACTGCGGGGTCGGGTTCGCCCCGGCCAAGCCCGAGCACCACGACCGCCTGATCGATCTCATGGAGGGCGTGGAGGACATCCCCGGCATCGCTCTGCACGAGGGCCTCTCGTGGGATTGGCTGACCTTCCCCGAGTACATGGACCTGCTGGAGAAGCGGTCGTTCGATATCGACCTGGCGGTCCAGGTGCCGCACGCTGCGCTGCGCGTGCACGCGATGGGGGACCGGGCGGCCGCGCGCGAGGAGGCCACGCCCGAGGAGATCGCGCTGATGGCCAAGATCGCCGCCGAGGCGGTACAGGCCGGAGCGCTCGGCTTCTCCACGTCGCGGACCCTGAACCACAAGAGCGTCGACGGTCAGCTGACGCCCTCCTACGGCTCCGGGGCCGACGAACTCGTGGCGATCGCCCGGGCCGTCGGGCAGACCGGCACCGGGGTGTTGCAGTTCGTGAGCGACTTCCCCGAGCCGGAGCAGGAATTCCAGCTCATCCGCGAGATGGTGACGGCGTCGGGCCGCCCGCTCTCCTACTCGCTGCTGCAGTTCCCGTTCGACACCGACAAGCACAAGACGCTGCTGGCCCTGACCGACGAGGCGCAGCGCGCGGGGATGCCGATCCAGGCCCAGGTCGCGGTGCGCGGCGTCGGGCTGCTGATCGGGCTGGAGAACACGCTCAACCCGTTCATGCTGAACTCGGTGTGGCAGCAGCTGGCCGACCTGCGCCCGGCCGAGCAGGCCGCGCGCATGCGCGATCCCGAACTGCGCAGTGCGATCCTGTCCGCCCAGACCCTGGAGAAGGAGCGGGGTCGCCTCGGCGGCGCACTGATCCACAAGTACGAGCTGATGTACGAACTCGGCGATCCGCCGAACTACGAGCCGTCGCCCGAGGATTCGATCGCCGCCCGCGCCGCGCGGGAAGGCCGCGAACCGGTCGAGCTGGCCTACGACATCATCGCCCGCGGCGACATGCTGAACGTGATGAGCGCCAACTACAGGTTCGGCAACCTCGACGATGTCTACGACATGCTGCGGCACCCCTACGCGCTGCCGGGGCTGTCCGACGGCGGTGCGCACGTCGGCACGATCTGCGACGGCAGCTTCCCGACCACGCTGCTGACCCACTGGGTGCGGGATCGCGACGGCGCCCGGCTGGAGCTGCCGTACGTCATCCAGCGGCAGGCCAGGGATACCGCGCGGGCGGTCGGGCTCACCGACCGGGGCGTGCTCGCCCCCGGCCTCCGGGCCGACCTGAACGTGATCGACATCGAGAATCTGCGCCTGCACCGCCCCGAGGTGCGCTTCGACCTGCCCGCGGGCGGCAAGCGGCTGCTGCAGCGGGTCGACGGCTACCTGCACACCGTGGTCGCGGGCCAGGAGACCTACACCGACGGCGCCGAGACCGACGCGCTGCCGGGCAAGCTGGTCCGCGGCGCGCGGTAGCGCCCGCCGAAACCCCGGTGCGCACCGGCTACCCGGTGCGCACCGGGGTTTCGCGGTTTGCCCCGGAGCCGGGAGGTCAGCGCGGACCGGCCCCACCGGACGCGTGCGGCCCGCGTGGCTCGTCCTGCCACCCGCACGGCAGGGCGCAGCCGACGCGCACCTCCACGTCGGTCCGCCCATCGGGCAGATCGCGTTCGACGGCGACGGCCTGGGCGGCGTATCCGCACGCCGGGCAGCTCTCGAAGAAGTCGAGGATCTCGCGCACGCGCATCGCGACAACGGTGGCGGTGAAGGCCGTGATCCGAGCAGGCCGGACCGGCCGGCTGCGCGGTGCGCCGCGCCGGGGGGCATCGGCCGGATCGCCCCCGCGGCGGCTCTGGTCGAGACCGGGCACAGGTCGCAGGCGCCGGCTCGGGTTCATCTCGCTGATCCGCTCGGTTCGGGGCCGCGCAGGGGCCGTGCGCCGGCCCCTGCGTTCATCGGAGGGTCACACCGCTCGCACGGCGCACGTCTTGGTTCGCGTGTAGAAGTGCAAGGCTTCGAGCCCCTGTTCCTTGAACGACGATCCCGAGAGCTTGAAGCCGCCGAACGGATGATGCACGTCCCAGCCGGAGGTCGGGAGATTGACCGCGGCCTGGCCGGTCTCGATGTCCCGGAGGAAGCTGTGGGTTGCCGCCAGGCTGGTGGTGAACAGGGCAGCCGAGAGGCCGTACTCCGAGGCGTTCGCCAGGTCGATCGCCTCGTCCAGGCTGTCGACCCGCAGCACGGCGATCACCGGCCCGAACACCTCGTCGCGCCAGATCTTCATGTCGGCGGTGACATCGTCCACGACCGTGGGCAGGACATAGCAGCCCTTGGCGAGCACGTCGCCGTCGCCCTGGGTACCGCCGACCCGGATGGCGGCGCCCTCGTCCCGCGCGCGGTCGATATGCGCCAGGACCTCGGACTGATGTCCCTTGCTGACCAGCGGCCCCAGCGCCACGCCGGGTTCGAGGCTCGGCCCGGCGGTGATCGCACCGGCCAATTCCACCAAGCGCGCGACGAACTGGTCCGCGACCCGCGATTCGACCAGGACGCGGCTGGTGGCGGTGCACCGCTGCCCACCCTGCCCGAACCCGGCCGCGGCGATCGTCTGCGCGGCCAGCTCCAGATCGGCGTCCGCCAGCACGATGGCGGCGTTCTTCCCGCCCATTTCGCACTGGATGCGCTGATTGCGGCCCGCGACACTGCGCTGCAGATCCAGCCCCACCTCTGTCGATCCCGTGAAGGTGATGGCGTCGATCTCCGGCGCGTCCACCAGCAACGCGGCGATATCGCGGGCCCGGCCGGTGACGGTCGTGATGACCTCCGGCGGGAGCCCGGCGTCGAGCAGCGCGCGGGTCAGCTCGAGGGCGATCACCGGGGTGTCGCTGGCGGGTTTCAAGACCACAGCGTTGCCGGCCGCCAGCGCGGGCGCCAGCTTGCGGGCGGGAGTGAGCAGCGGATCGTTCCACGGCGTGATGGCGAGCACGACACCGACCGGAACGTGCTGGACCGTCGTGATCGTGGCGGGGCGCGCGTCGTGAATCAGGTCGCCGTAGGGCAGCCGTGCCATGCCGCCGTAGAACTCGAAGAACTCGGCGGCCTTGCCCACCTCGCCGGTGGCCTCCGCCAGTGTCTTGCCGTTCTCCCGCGCCAGCAGCTCGGCGAGCGCCGGCTGCCGCTCTCGCAGAATGGCCGCGGCGCGGTACAGCACCTGGCCGCGGGCGAGCGCGTTGGTCGCCCCCCAGATCTTGGCGCCCCGCCGTGCCGTCGTCATGCCCGCGCGGATGGTCTCCGGGGCCAGCGCGGGCACGCGGGCGATGATGTCGGACCAGTCCGACGGATTGCGGACATCGACGTGGTCGGCCGCGTCCTGCCACCGGCCGTCGATATGCGATTGATGGACAACCGGTTCACTCATGCGGGAACTCCCATCGCGGTCCAGGCGCCGGCCAGATCGCCGGTCCGGAGATGACTGAAGAGAAGGGCGAGGCGCTCGGGCTCGAGCGCCACCGGGTTGGTGGGGCGAGGATAGTCACGGGCCACCGCGGGCCCGAGCGTGCTCGACTCGTCCTCGGCCCCGAACCCGGTCAGGTCGGTCGGGATACCGACCGCGGCGGTCAGCCGCTGAACGTCCTCGGCCAGTTCACGCAGTGTGGCATCGGGCCGATCGAGGACCAGCCGGGCGATGTCATCGGCCTCCTCGGCAGGCATCAACTGGTTGTAGGCCAGGGCGAAGGGCAGCGCGAGGGCGCATCCGACCCCGTGCGCGAGGTGGTGCCGCGCGGCCAGGATGTAGCTCATCGAGTGCCCGAGGGTGACGCCCGCGTTCAGCGAGACGCCGGCCAGGAACGAGGCGTAGAGCAGGTCCGAACGCGCCTCCCGGTCGCCGTCGAAGGCGCGGGGGAGCTGCGCGAAGATCCGGCGCGCCGCTTCGCCGGAGAAGTGCCACGTCAACTCGTTCGAGGTGGTCGACATCATCGACTCGATCGCATGGGACAGCGCGTCCAGGGCGGTCGCGGCGAGCACGGCAGGCGGCAGATCGGCCACCAGATCGGCGTCGAGCACCGCGATGTCCGGGACGAACTGCGCCGAGAGGACGGCGCGTTTGGCACCGTCGACGGCGAACATCGCGACCTTCGTCGCCTCCGCGCCGGTGCCGGTCGTGGTCGGAATCATGACCAGCGCGGGCAGGTTCGCCAGGAACGGGACGGGCCCCTTCAGCTCCCGCAGCGAAGCGCCGGAGACGGTCTGGTAGCTGACCAATTTGGCCGTATCGAGCGCGCTGCCCCCGCCCATGCCGATCACGGCTACCGCCTGCACGGCCGCGGCCGAAGCGGCCGCCTCCTGGACCATGTCCAGGTTGGGTTCGCCGACGATGCCGGAGAACACCCGGGTCTCGAACCCGGCCTCGTGCAGGCCCGCGATCAACGCGCTGGTCATGCCCGATTCGTGCACGAAGCGGTCGGCCACGATGAAGACCGAGCCGGAGCGCACGCCCTGGGCGGACAGCAGGGCTCCGACCTCGGCGCTCGCCCCCGCCCGGCGCACCACCTTGCGGGGAAAGAGAAACTCGGCAATGTCGGCGGAAGCCACAGCCGATCGCCTCCTCGTCTATCATTCACGACTGCGTACGGATGACTACGTAACCATATACAGGTGACAGACATCACGGCAACGGCCCCTTCGAAACGAGGTACCAGTCCATGGCAACCCGGACCGCACTGATCACCGGCGCCTCCCGAGGCATCGGCCTCGCCATCGCCGAGCGGCTCCTGGCCGACGGTTTCGACATCACGATCTCGGCCCGCGACCCGGAGAAGCTCGCGGCGGTGGCCGAGCGCCTGCGCGAGCGCAGCGGACGCCGGGTCGTCGCGCTGGCAGGCGAACTCGGCGATCCGAGCGCTGTCGAAGCCGTCACGCAGGCCCATCACGAGGCCTACGGGGCGATGTCGGCGCTCGTCCTGAACGCGGGCGTCGGCACCCTCGGCAGCATCGGCGAGATCCCCATGAACCGCTTCCAGAAGGTCGTCGACCTCAATCTCCGAGCGCCGCTGCACTACCTCCAGCAATCGCTCCCCCTGCTGCGGAAGGGTGCCGAGGCCGACGAGGTGCACGGCGCCAAGGTCGTCGCGCTCGCCTCCATCACCGGCGTGTTCGCCGAGCCGCAGCTCGGAATCTACGGCGCCACCAAGGCCGCGCTGAGCCTGCTGATCGACACCTTGAACATCGAGCAATCGGCCTCCGGCATCACCGGGACCTCCATCGCGCCCGCCTACGTCGACACCGACATGGCGGCCTGGAAACACGGCGAGCTCGCGCCCGAGTCGATGATCCCCACCAGCGACGTCGCCGAGCTCGTCGGCGCCCTCGTCGCCATGAACCGGCGCACGCTGATCGGGCAGGTGGTGATGGCCCGGTCGGGCAGCGACGGCCGCCGGGCATGACGATCCCGCGATCTGTCGCAGACGTTTCCCCCCAATCTCGGCGCATTCAGGAGCAGACGATGACCGTGCAGGTGCCGATCCGCACGCACTACTACCAATTCGATCAGCAGGGCGTGGCCTTCAACATGTGGTACATGGCCTTCATCGAGGAAGCCCGCAATGGATTCCTCGCGGCGCAGGGCTATTCGTTGGAGACGTTGCTCGGCGCCGGATTCGACATCCAGGTCGTGCACACCAGGATCGATTGGACGTCCGCGCTGCGCTACGGTGACCCGCTCGTGGTCGAGGTCATGCCGGGGAACGTGGGGACGACGAGCCTCGGTCTCGACTACCGGTTCCTGGTCGCGGGGGAGGTGCGCGCCACGGCGGCGGGCGTGTACGTCATCGTCGACGCGGCGCTCCAGGGCAAGGCGGCACTACCGGACGGGCTCAGGGCCGCCCTCACCGCCTGACGGCGCTGCCCTACAGTGGTTACGTAGTCATAGCGCCTGGTACCACTGTGGTTCCGGCTCGGAGCAAGGAGGGTTTCGGTTGACCAAGTTCGATGTCGTGGTCGTCGGTGCCGGGATCGTCGGGTTGGCCGTCGCACGCGAGGTGCTGATCCGGCGCCCGGCAGCGACCATCGCCGTCGTGGAGAAGGAGCCGAGAGTCGCGGTCCACCAGACCGGTCACAACTCGGGCGTGGTGCACGGCGGCATCTACTACGAGCCGGGTTCGCTGAAGGCGCGGTTGTGCGTCGAGGGCGCCGCCCTCATGTACGAGTTCGCCGAGCAGCACGCCATCCCCTTCGAGCGGTGCGGCAAGCTCATCGTCGCCGTGGACGCCGCGGAGCTCCCGCGCCTGGATGCGCTGGAGCAGCGAGGTCAGGCGAACCGGGTGCCGGGGCTGCGCCGGGTCGGCGCCGCCGAGATCCGCGACATCGAGCCGAACGCGACCGGCATCGCCGCGCTGCACGCGCCGAACACCGGCATCATCGACTACCCGGCGGTCGCGCGCGCGATCGAGGGCGAACTGCGAGCCGAGGGCGTGGAGTTCTTCTTCGACACGACGGTCACCGGCATCTCGGACGGCGTCTCGTGCACTGTCGGCACGGATGCCGGGCCCATCGTCGGTCAGCAGGTGATCGTGTGCGCCGGTCTCTGGTCCGACCGGCTGGCCAGGAGGTCGGGCGCCGACGCCAGCCCGCGCATCGTGCCGTTCCGCGGTGTCTACCTCGAACTCGCGGCGACGGCGGAGCCGGTGGTGCGCGGCATGGTCTACCCGGTACCGGACCCGACCCTGCCGTTCCTCGGGGTGCACGTCACCAAGCACATCGACGGGCACGTAATGCTCGGCCCGACCGCGATGCTGGTTCCCTCCCGGGACGGCTACTTGTTCCGCACCATGCGCGGTCGCGACATCTGGGACACCGCGACGTGGCCGGGCACCTGGAAGATCGCGCGCAAATTCTGGCGCACCGGCATCGAGGAGATCCGGCTGGCCACGAGCAAGCGCGCCTACGTCGCCGCTGCCGCGCGGTACGTGCCGTCGCTGACGATGGACAGCCTCGCGCGCGGATTCCACTCCGGTGTCCGCGCGCAGGCCGTGGATCGGGCAGGCACGCTCCTCGACGATTTCGCGATCTCCCGGTCCGGCGCCGTGGCCCACGTCAGGAACGCACCGTCGCCGGCGGCGACGTCGGCATTCAGCCTCGCCCGGGAATTGGTGGATCGCATCGAAGCGAACTGATCGGCACCGATACCGGGGAGGAGTCGCCGAAGCGTCGATCGTGAGGATGAGTTGAACCGTCACGAGGCAGATCGAGTGCCAACGAGTAAAGACATCGCGCGCCTGGCAGGCGTGTCGCAGACGACGGTGTCGCGGGTCCTCCTGGGTAAACCGAACGTCAGGGAGGAGACCCGGCAGAAGGTGCTCTCGGTTCTGGACGGCACCGGCTATGTGGCGAACGAGCAGGCCAGGGCGATGCGGACGCGGCGCACCGGCACGATCGGGGTGGTCACCGGGCGGATCACCAACCCCTTCTACCCCGAGTTGATCGATGCGCTCGGCACCGCGATCACCGGGCGCGGGCTCCGCATGACGCTCTGGGCCTCCGACGCGGACTCCGGCGAGCGAGCGGCGATGGAGGCGATGCGCGGCCGTCTGGTCGACGGTGTCGTCTTCACCGCGGCGACGAAGGGGTCGCCGCCGCTGGCCGCGGCCCTGCGGGCGAATCTGCCCGCGGTCCTCATCATCCGAAGTCTGGACGGCGCGCGCTGCGATCAGATCACCAGCGACAATCTGACGGGTGGCGCGCTGGCCGCCGAGCACTTCCTGGCGCGGGGACGTCGCGATGTCGCGGTCATCGGCGGCGATGACGGTGTCAGTACCAGCCGGGAGCGGCGCGCGGGATTTCTCGATCGGCTGCGCGAGGAGGGGGTCGAGGTACCGCCGGAGTACGTCATCGATACCGACTTCTCCCACGATTCCGCGAAATCCGCGGCGCGCGCCCTGTTCTCCGAAGCAGGCGGGCCACGCGCGCTCTTCTGCGTCAACGATGTCGTCGCCTTCGGTGTTCTCGACGCCGCCCGGGAACGCGGTGTCGCGATTCCCCGCGATGCGGTGGTGATCGGCTACGACGACGTGAAGATGGCGTCGTGGGATCTGTTCGACCTCACCACCCTGTCGCAGCCGGTGGAGCAGATAGCCGAACTCGGCGTCGCGAAGCTGCTGAGCCGGCTCGACGATCCGACGCGGCCGTTCGAGCACCACCGATTCCAGCCCGAGTTGCGAATACGGGGATCCGCCCCCTGATCCCGGTGACCGCCGAGCAGCGCGACGGCGGACGGAACTAGGGCGATTGCGTCCCCGGCGCGTCGGCCAGGAGCGCGGAGAGCGAATCGGCGTCGATGCTGTCCGGCCGCCAGATCAGGTCGGTGGGCAGGGACAATTCGTGCCCCCGCACCGGAAGGATCACCACGGGCTCGCCGAGGAATGCCTTGCGGGTCGCTCCGGTTTCCAGCCCGACCAGCGCGAAGGCAGTGCCCTCCAGCACCAGGTGCAGCAGGTCGGCGACATTCGTGCCGTCGACCACCGCGCGCGCCAGCACGCCGTACCGTGCCAGGAGTGCGTCGGTGCGGCCGTAGACCGACGGGGCGGCCAGGTGGTTGATGGTGGCCCAGGCCAGCGACCGCAGGTCCTCGAGCGCCACGCTGTCCCGGCCGGCGAGCGGATGCTCGGCGCTGAGCGCGACACCGACGGGCTGCGAAGCGAGCCTGCGCGTGCGCAGCGCCGCCGCTCGCCGCACCCCGTGCACCAGGGCCAGATCCAGCGCGCCCGCACGAACCGCGGCGGTCAGCTCGGCGGTGTTGCCCGGCACGAACCGCACGCCGGGCGCGATCCGGGAATCCCGGACGGCCGCTGACACCCGTTGCCGGACGGCCGTGCCCACATCCGGGGCCACGCCCACCCGGAGCCTGGCCGTCGAATGCGACCGCGCGAAATTCCGCTGCAGGGCGTCGAACCGTTCGACCACATCGCGGGCCTGTGGCAGCAGTGCCTGACCGGCCGCGGTGAGCCGCACATACTGCGGTGTGCGGGAGAAGAGCGTCGTGCCGACCGCGTTCTCGAGGTCTTTGATCCGCTGGCTGAGCGGGGAGGGCGAGATGTTGAGCCGGGCGGCGGCACGGGAGAAGTTCAACTCGTCGGCGACGGTGACGAAATATCGCAGATGGAAGATCTCCACCGCCCGACCGTAGCATGTGACCGCAGCGGTCATGTGACCTTCCGGAATCGGTCGTTCCCCTCCCCGCTGTGCGGCTCTACGGTGGCACCATGACTCGACGCGCGATCAGGATCGCCAACTTCTCCGGCTACATCCGTGACCGGAACACCGCCATCGCCGAGGCGGTCAACGGCGATCCGGTCGACGTCCTGATCGGTGACTACCTGGCCGAGGTCACGCTCGCGGCGCTCTCCGGTGAGCTCGCGGAGAATCCCGGACCCCGCTATGTCGCCAAGTTCCTGCGTCAGCTCGCCCCCGAGCTCGGTGCCATCGCCGAGCGTGGGCTCAAGGTGGTGACCAACGCGGGCGGTTTCGACCCGGCCGGGCTCGCCCAGGCCGTCCGCGATCTCGTCGCCGAGCAGGGACTCACCCTGCAGGTGGCGCATATCGAGGGCGACAACCTGCTCCCCGATCTCGACCGGTTGCAGGAAGAGGGCCACGAGTTCACCCACCTCGACTCCGGGAAGCCGCTGCGGACGTGGCAGACCGAACCGTACGCCGCCAACGCCTACCTGGGCGGCTGGGGGATCACCGAGGCGCTCCGTCGTGGCGTGGATATCGTGATCACGGGCCGCGTCACCGATGCCTCCCTGACCAGCGGTCCGGCCGCCTGGTGGCACGACTGGCCGCAGGATGCCTGGGACGCGCTGGCCGGCGCGATCACCGCCGGACACGTCATCGAGTGCGGTGCCCACGCCACCGGTGGCAACTTCTCCGGATTCGACGAGCTGTCCGCGCTGACCCGGCCGGGCTTCCCGATCGCCGAGATCGCGGCCGACGGCAGCAGTGTGATCACCAAGCATCGGGGCGACGACGGCGCCGTCACCGTCGACACCGTCACCGCGCAGCTGGTCTACGAGATCCAGGGCCCGCGCTATCTCAATCCGGACGTGACCGTGCACCTCGAGTCCGTGCGGCTCACCCAGCTGGAGGCCGATCGGGTCGCGATCGCACCCGTTGTCGGGTCCCCGCCCACGCCGACCGCGAAGGTCGCGCTGTTCGCGCCGATCGGCTACCAGGTGTGCCACTACGCGTACCTGACCTCGCCGCGCGCCGAGGCCAAGCTGGCGCTGCTGCGCGAGCAGCTGACCGCGCAGCTCGGCGACGTCGTCGAGACCCTCGACATCACCGCGCTCGGCCGCCCGGCGGACGACCCCGCCTCGCAGTGGGAGGCCACGGTCGCGGTGCGCGTCATGGCCACCGCCCGGGACGCCAAGGCGCTGCGGATCGTCGGCCCCGCCCTGGCCGGGCTCTACCTCTCCAGCTACCCGGGCTTCCACCAGGACGGCGCCACGCCGGTTGCCTACCCGCCCATGCTGCGCACCGACTACTGGCCGGCGCTGCTCGACACGACCGTGGTCGAGCACCGGTTGTGCACCGCCGACGGCGAGACCGTCGCCATCGGCGGGGCGCCGCAGACCCAGCCGGTGACGCCGGTGCCGAGCGAGCCCGGACAGCCGCGATCCGCCGAGGGTTCCGCGCGGCCGCTCGCGACCGTGGCGTACGCCCGCAGCGGTGACAAGGGTGGCAACGCCAATGTCGGCGTCTGGGTTCCCGATCCGGCCGCGTGGGAGTGGCTGGCGGGAACACTGACCGCCGAACGCTTCGCCCAGTGGTTCCCCGAACTGGCCGTCGGCGGCGTGGTCCGCCACGAATTCCCGCACCTGCGGGCCGTGCACTTCGTGGCGCTCGGCGTGCTCGGCACCGGCGGCTCGTCGAACCTGCGCGTCGATCAGCTGGGTAAATCCATGGGTGAGTACGTGCTGAGCAGGCACGTTCCCATCCCGGACGAACTGCTGCGCGGTCGCGACGTGGTCGTCTGACCGGGCCGGGGCACCGACACGGGTCTTGTAGATCACCGACACCGACGGCAGCCCCCATCACCGGCTCCCGCTGATCCCGGCAGCGCCGGCCGACCGACCCCGGAAAGCACGGAAACCCGCGCCGAAGCGCGGGTTTCCGTGGTTCTGGCTGCTCTCAGATGGCGCGGACGCTCTGAGCCTGCGGACCCTTCTGGCCCTGCTCGATCTCGAACTCGACACGCTGCCCCTCGTCGAGGGACTTGAACCCGGAGCCGGAAATCGCGGAGTAGTGGACGAACACGTCAGGGCCGCCACCGTCTTGCGCGATGAACCCGAAGCCCTTTTCGCCGTTGAACCACTTCACACTGCCTTGCGTCATTTACTTAGTGTTGCTTTCTGTTGAGAGCCGGGAGATCGCTGCGACAACCCGTGCTCACCGGACAGCCTGCCATATCTACTCCTCCAGCGCACCCTCGGGGAGGTAAACGTGACGATCGCTACGGGATCGCAACCGACCGGTCCCGGAGTGAAACGTCGGTGAACAGCGGCCGGGGGTCCGCTGACCGCGTGGAATCCGACCGGTGATCCGGTCAGGGACATACGGCTGCCGCGGGAGCAGTCCCAGCCGTTCGGCGCTCCGAATGTTGTGGGACCTCGGCTCGACACCGCCCGACCGAAGGAGTGACGATGACGTCTGCGGACAGCGATGCCCTGTTCGAAGATCTGCTGTCCTCGGCAGCGCGGCTGTCCTTCGACGCCCGCGACCCGGCGATCTTCGCCGACGCCAAGCACGACGACCGCTCGCACGGCATGTCGCCGCGCTGGTCGCCGCTGTACGACACCGCGGCCTGGCGCGCGCTCCCGCCCGACCGGCAGGTTCTGGTGACCAGGGCCGAGGTGGCCCAGTTCCTCGGTGTCGCGATCTGGCTGGAGCTGCTGCTGCAGTCGGCGCTGCTGCGCAGGCACGTGAACGCCGACCCGGCGCGCCCGGACACCCGCTTCCTGCTGCACGAGTGCGCGGACGAGAACATGCACTCGCTGATGTTCGTGAACGCGGTGGCCGGGATCGGGGCGCGCTTCCACCGCAGGGACTTCTCCTTCACCGTCTTCGGCTGGCTGTTCCGCTACGTGGCCTGGCGCGAGGCGGTCTACGGGCTGGTGCTGGCGGGTGAGGAGATCTTCGACGTCATGCAGCGCGACTGGATGGCCGATGCCGAGGTGGCCGCCGCGGTGCGCCAGACCTCCTACATCCACGTGGTGGAGGAGTCGCGGCACATGCAGTTCGCGCGGCGCAATATCCGCGACCAGCTGGCCGGGCGCTCGCGGCTGCGGCGCCGGGTCTGCGCGCTGATCATCGCGATCGGCACCCACGTGATCGGGAAGAGCCTGATCAACCGGCGGGTCTACGAGGACCTCGGCCTGGATTGGGGGACCGTGAAGCGGGCGATCGACGGCAACGAGCACCACCGAATGATGTTCCGCCGGGCCGCCGAGCCGCTGATGGATTTCCTGAGCCGGGAGGAGCTGCTCGACCGCGGCTCCCGCTGGATCTACCGCAAGTCGAACCTGCTGTGAGGGAACCCGCGTGACCCATGTGATCCTCGGCCACTGCTGCAAGGACGCCTCGTGCGTCACGGTGTGCCCGCAGAACTGTATCCACCCCGCGCCGGGGGAGCCGGGTTTCGCGACCGCCTCGACCCTGCACATCGATCCGCGCACCTGCATCGACTGCACCGCCTGCGTGGAGGCCTGCCCGGCCTCGGCGATCAAGTCCGAGTTCGACCTGACCAGCACCGAGCTGCCCTTCGCGCGGATCAACGAGGAGTTCTTCCGGGGTAGGCCGCGCTCGCCGCGGGTGCCCGCGCCGCGCGGCACCGGCCACCGCGCGCTGCCCGCGCCGCTGCGGATCGCCGTGGTCGGCGCCGGTCCGGCCGCGCTCTACACCGTGCGGGAGCTGCTGCAGCGCTCCGGCTCGGCGCGGATCACGGTGTTCGAGAAGCACGAGGAGGTCGGCGGGTTGCTGCGCCGCGGCGTCTCGCACGCCGACAGCCGGGTGCGGGACATGATCGGGCTGTTCGGCAAGCCCTTCGGCGACGACCGGGTGACCGTGCTGCTCGGCACCGAGATCGGCGTCGACATCGCCGTGGACGAGCTGCGCCGGGAGTTCGACGCCACCGTGCTGGCCTGCGGCGCGACCCGCCCGCGCACCCTCGGCCACGACAACCACCGCCGGATCCCCGGCTTCCACCACGCCATCGACATCATCGCCGCCGACAATGCCGGGCTGCCCGCGCCCGCCGGGGCCGGTGACCTGGGGCCGGTGTGCCTGGTGGTGGGCGGCGGAAATGTCGCCATGGACCTGGTCCGGCACATCGTCACCAGGGACGCGGTGAACCCGGGCGGGCGTCCGGTCGAGCAGATCCTGGTGCTCTCCCGCACCGATCGGGTCGCCTTCACGCCCTCGGTCTTCCACAAGCTCACGCAGCTGCGCGATGTCGACCTCGCCAGGGACGGGGCCGGGCTGGCGCCGGGCGCGGTGGCGACCCCGTTCGTCCGCGATATCGGCGAGCTGCCCGCGGTCGACATCGCCGAGCCGCCCGCCCGCGGCCGCACCCGGGTGGTCTTCTCCTTCGGCAGCGAGGCGACCGGGCTGGAGATCGCCGACGGGCGCACACTGCGGGTCTCGACCAGCGCCGGGCGCACCTTCGGCGCGAACTCCGTGGTCAGCGCCGCCGGGTTCCAGGTGACGCCGATCCGCGGCGTCCCGCTGAGCGAGCGCGGCACGGTGGCGAACCGGGCGGGCCGGGTGGTGGATCCGGCGACCGGCGACGTGGTCCCCGGGCTCTACGTCACCGGGTGGGCCAAGCGCGGGCCGGTCGGCGGGGTGGGCGACAACCGGGTGTGCGCGGCGGAGACCGTCGCCGCGCTCGCCGACGATCACGCGGGGGCGCGCTCGGGGGAGCTGCTGCGGGTGTGAGCGCGCGCGGTCCAGGCGTCGCGGGCGGGGTGGTACTCGGCCAGCCCCGCCTCGGCGAAGGCCCGGAGCCAGCCGGTCATCGGCCAGCGGCCCCAGCGGCGGTGGAAGCGGGCGGCATTGGCGAGAATGTCGGCGAGGTGCTCCACCGGCGGGTCGGAGACCGGGTGGTGCTGGTGGTAGGCGTCGGCGCCGCCCGCCCAGTGCAGCGGTATCCCGGCCGCGGCGGCCTTGGCGCCGAAATCGGTGTCCTCGCCGCCGTAGCCGCGGTAGCCGGGGTGGAAGCCGCCGAGTGTTCGCCAGGTCTCGGCGGTCGAGGCGAAGGACAGGGACCAGAACAGGTCGTGGTCGCCGTCGCGCAGGACCGCCCCGGGGCCGGGGTCGGGGCGGACCGGGTGCGGGGACCGGTGGGCTTCGAGCCGCTCGAGGTCGTAGCCGCCCGGCGGTGGCGGGGGCAGGTAGGTGACCGGGCCGCACCACAGTGCTTGCTCGCCGGCGGCCGCCAGCTCGCGGTAGCGGGCCAGCGATTCCGGGCCGGGGACGCAGTCGACATCGAGGAAGATCAGGACCTCCGCCCCGGCCGCCAGCGCGGCCTTGGCGCCGAGGTTGCGCGCGGCGGCCAGGGGAAGCGGAGCGGTGCAATCGCATTCGACCACCCGCGCCGGGGTGCCGGTGAGCGCGGGGGCGACGGCGTGGTCGCCGAGGGAGACCACGATGTGATGATCGGGGCGCAGGGTGCCGAGTTCGATGCCGCGCAGTTGATTGCGCAGGTGCGGCAGGCGGTTGCCGCACAGCGTGATGACCGCCGTCGTCACGATGCCCGCCGTTCGCGCGCGCCGGTGAGCTCCTCGATCACCGCGGCGGCCCTGGCGGCGGCGCCGGTGGTGCGCCACGCGGTCCACCGGCGCGGGTCGAGCTCCGCGGCGCGCTCGAGCAGCCCCGGCCATGCGCCGGGCGCGGGCCATCGCGTGGCCACCACCGCGAGCCCGGCGGCGTCGAGCACGGCGGCGGTGGCGTGCTGCTCGCCGAAGGGGCGCGCGGCGGGAATCAGCACCGCCCGCGCCCCGGCCGCCGCGATATCGGCGACCGCGCCCTGCCCGCAGTGCGTGACCACGACCCCCGCCCCGCACAGCAGCGGCCACGGATCATCCACCCAGGCGCCCGGGCCGAGGTAGCGCCGGTTCCCGTGCCGCGCGGCCAGTTCCGCGACCTCCCGCGCGCCGAAGTCCGCACCGCCCGCGCCTGCCAGCACCAGCACATCGGGCGCCCGCGGATCCGGAACCCGCGCGCGCCCGGCGAAACGGCTGATCCCGCCGACGAAGCGGACATCGTTGCCGCGCAGGTAGGGCGGATCGTTCAGCTCGCCCGGCCAGGCCGCGATCACCCGGTCGGCGATGCGGTGCACCAGCCGGTGCGGGTCGTCGCCGCGCACGCCGGGCAGCACCATGGTCGCCACCGGGACCCCGTGCAGCCGGGCCAGGAGCGCGACCTCCACCGACACGTCGACGACCATGGCGGCGGGCCGCGCCGCGGCGATCCACGCCGCGATCGCCGCCATCCGGTCCGCGAGCCCGCGGTCCCCGCGCGGCACCCAGTGCAGCGCGCCGCCCGCGTCGGTGCCGGTGGGGTCGGCGCCCTCGTCGTCGCGGGGCAGGAGCACCGCGTCGGCGAATCCGGCGCCGGGGTCGGGCAGCGACGTCAGCACGGTCACCGGCTCCCCGAGTTCGGCGGTGACGGCGCGGGCCCGATGCAGGTGCCCGGAGCCGTGGTGGTGCACGTAGTAGCCGATCACGCGGCCGCCTCCGTGCCGCGGCCGATCAGCTGCGCGTAGCGGCGCAGGTAGGCATCGACCATCCCGGACTGCGCGCAGTGCGTCTCGGCGCGCCGCCTCGCCTCCGCCCGCGACAGCGCGGCGGCCCGGTCGACGGCGGCCGCCATGGCGGCGGTGTCGCCGGGTGCGACCAGGACGCCGGAGCCGGAATCGAGGATCTCCGGAATCCCGCCGCGGGCGAAGGCGACCACGGGCGTCCCGCAGGCCAGCGCCTCGGCCACCACCAGCCCGTACGGCTCGTCCCAGCAGGGGGTGACCAGCGCGGCCGCGCACGAGCCGACCAGCTCGGCGAGCGCCGCCTGGTGCAGGTGCCCGTGGTAGACGACCTCCGGCCCCAGCCGCGGCGCGACCGCGCGCGCGAAGTAGCCGCCGTCGCTGACCGGCCCGGCCAGGTGCAGCCTGCGCCCGGCCGCCGCCGCTGCTTCGATCGCCAGGTCCGTTCCCTTCTCCGGGGTGATCCGCCCGGTCCACACCAGGTCATGGCCGCCGGGGCCGACCGGCCAGCGGCGCGCGTCGACGCCGTTGCCGATCACCGGGATCTCGCCGAGCAGCGGCCGCCACGACAGCGCGGTGTGCGCGCTGACCGCGGCGAACGCCGACCCGCCCGCCCCGGCGACCCCGACCGCGGACTCCAGCCACGGCGTCGGCGGAGTGTGCAGGGTGGTCAGCATCGGCACCGCGACGCCTGCCGCCATCGCCACCGGCAGGTAGTGCAGGCTGTGGTTGTGCACCACGTCGAAATCCGCCGCGCCGGTGCGCTGGAGGCGCAGCATGAGGCTCAGGTAGGCGTGGTGGTCGGCCAGGAACGCCGGCGGGGCGGCCGAGGGGTCGGCGGCGGCGAGCGGGCTCGGGGTGAACGCCGGTTCGGTGACGGTCGCCGCGTCGAGCGCGGGGTCGCTGCCTGCCGCGGCGAAGAGCGTCACCGCGTGGCCGCGGGTGCGCAGCGCGCGGGCCAGGTGCCAGACGTGCGCCTCCAGCCCGCCCGCGAAGGGCTGGGCGATGGGGTGCCTGCTGGAGGCGATGAGCGCGACCCGCAGCCCGCTCACGACAGGGCCCGCTCGTAGAGCCGGCGGTGCGCGGCGGCCAGCGCGCGGCGCTCGCCGAGCCGCTCCGGCCAGGTCGCGCGGGGCGCCGGGGCGGCGTGCGCGGCGAGCACGGCGCGCCGCAGGGATCCCGCGTCCAGCCCGTCCGCGCCGAATCCGTAGGTGTGGCAGGGGCGCTGGTCGCCGTAGTGGCCGCAGTCCGGGGCGAGCACCGCGGTGCCGAGGTCGTAGCAGGCCTCCAGCCACCCCGAGTGCGTGCCGAAGCGGTAGGGCAGCACCGAGACCGAGAGCGACGACAGGTACTGCCACAGCTCGGCGTCGGAGAAGTACCCGTGCACCCGGACCTCGACCTGCGGCCGGTCCCGGAAGGCGAGCAGCGCGGCGCCGGTGCGTGGGTCGTACCAGTGGTTTCCCGGGTCGAAGAGCTCGTCGTGCAGGTTGATCCGCAGCACCGCGCCGGAGAGTTCGGCGACGACACCGGCGAGCACCTCCAGCACCGGCAGCGGATCCATATTGGCGCGCAGGCTCTTCACGTGCACCCCGACGCCGAACTGCCGCGTCGGCGGTCGCTCGCCCCGCACCAGCTCCGCCTCGACCACGTGCGGGTGCGGCAGCACGTGCGGCCGCCGCCCCCAGCGGCGCTCGATCTCGCGGGCGGCGCCGGGCGTGAGGGTGATGAGCACATCGGCGGCCTCGATCAGGACGTCGAGCTGGGCGAGGTGGTCGCCGGGGTCGGGGTGGTGCGGGTTGCGCAGGTCGTGCACGGTGTAGACCAGCGGTTTGCCGTGTGTCCGCAACCGCCGGGCAATTGCGTGCAGCGCGGCGGGCTCGACGCTGTCGAAGCCGAAATGGACGTGCATGAGGTCGAATTCGGCGTGGTGCGCGTCGATCCAGGCCGGGTCGAGCATGAGCGGCGGCCACCAGCCGCCCGGCACCGTGCGGCCGTCCGCGGGCGGCGGGTCGGGCAGCCGGAGCACGCCGTCGGCGTCGCCGGGGTCGCCCAGGTGCCGCACGTAAACGTGCGAGGCGGGCACCGACGCCACCCGGATCGGCGCAGGCGCGCCCGGCCGCCGCGGCGGCGCGAGCACGGCCTCGGTCATCGCTGCCCGCCAGGAGTTCGCACCATGCCGGGTCCGTCCTTTCGCCGCTGATCACAGGTGACGATGGGCTGCTACCCCCGGTGCGTACCGGCAAACTTTCGGCGGCGTCAGCCGACCCGCGACTGCGCGGCGATGGCGGTGCCCATCCAGCGGCGCAGATAGCCCCGCAGCTGCGCCTCGGTGCGCGGCGGATCGCCGGGCGAGACGAAGAAGGACTGCATGGTCCGCAGCACGTACTCCACGAGTTCGCGCAGCGCCTCCTCGTCGTACCCGTGCCGCTCCCAGTCCACGTCGAAGCGCCGGATCATGGTCATGCCGAAGGTGCGCGCCTGCTCGGAGGTGAGGCTGTCCGGGTCGCGCCCGGAGTAGGAGCTGGAGAGCAGCAGCCCGAGGTGCGGGGTGCGGCGCACCTCGACGAGGGTGAAGAGCACCCCCTCGGTCATCGCCTCGGCCGGGTCCTCCAGCCCCGCCACGTGTGCGGTCAGCCGGTCGAGGAAGCCGTCGACGGAGGCCATGGCGGCGGCGGTCATCAGCGCCTCGGCGGTGGGGAAGTAGCGGTAGACGGTCTGCCGGATCACCCCGAGCACCTCGGCGACCTGGGCGATCGTGATCGCCGCGCCGGTCGCGCCGATCAGCTCGACGGCGGCGGCGACGATACGGCGCTGCGCGTCCTCGTCGTCGGCCGGCGGACTGCCGCCCCATCCGCGTCTGCGCGCCACCGACCGGACATTACCAGCGCGAAAGCAATCATACAGCGATGCGCTTTTGTGTATGGTGACCCAAACGGCCCCGACGTATGAGGCGAGAGATGACCCAGTTGCAACCGCGGAAGATGGATTTCGGCTTCGACACCGCCGACGTCCCGTTCTGCTGGAACCCCGAGAACCCCGCGTGGTCGAGCATGACCAATGCCGTCTCGTTCCTGGCTGTCGGCTTCGAGAAGATGATCGTCAAGCTGATCATGCAGCTCAAGCCGGTGCTGACCGACCCGGAGGTGGCCGCGGAGGCGATCGCCTTCATGCGGCAGGAGGGCCACCACTCCACCGCGCACCGCCAGCACGTCAAGGCGCTGATCGCGCAGTACCCCGGGCTGCAGAACACCCTCGACGCGGTGATCGGCGAGTTCGACCTGCTCACCGAGGCGACCTCCACCGACTACCGGCTGGCCTACACCGCCGATCTGGAGGCCACCTTCACGCCGGTCTTCAAGCTCATGCTCGACCACGCCGACACCCTCTTCCGCCCCGGCGACGACCGGGTGGCCTCGCTCTTCCTCTGGCACTTCGTGGAGGAGGTCGAGCACCGGAGTTCGGCGCTCATCCTGTTCAACGCGCTGGTCGGCAACGAGCTGTACCGCATGCGGATGGCGCCCTCGATCTTCGCGCACGTCATGACGGTGATCCGGATCGCCTGCGCCGGATTCAATCAGCACATCCCGCTGGCACAGCGCAAGGTCGACGCGCTCTCCATGTTCGCCACCCACCGGGTGAAGCAGCGGGTGCTCGGCTCCGTCGCGCCCTACCTGACCAAGGGCCCCATGCCGCGCGCTTTCGACGGGCTGCCGCGCCGGGAGCAGCTCACCGCGCTGGCCGGGGTGTTCCGCAGCCAGCTGCCCGGGCACGATCCCGGCACGGAGAAGCTGCCGACGCTGGCGGGCGAGTGGTTCGCGCGCTACGACGCCGGCTACGACTGCACCCGCTGGTACACCGCCGAAACGCCGCTGGCGGTGCGGGGATGAGCGACCTCTGTGCCCCCACCTTCGCCGAACTCGCGGTGCGGCTCGGCTTCTCCTGCGACGAGGCGGGCGGGCTGATCGAGTTCCGCAACCCGGCCGCGCTGGAGAACTGGACGCTGCCGGTGCTCGAGGCGACCATCGTGCTCGGCTCGATCCTCGCCCTGGTCCACGCCATCGTGCGGCTGCGCCGCCACCGCGACCCGACCAACCTCGTGCTCTGGTTCGGCGCCACCGCCTACCTTTTCGTGATCGAGCCGCCGCTGTACTTCCCGGCGGCGTTCGGTATCGAGGAACACGTCGACACCATGTTCGCGCACAACGTCTTCACCGTGGACTTCCTGTGGGGGCGGCTACCGCTCTACATCGTCGCGATCTATCCGCTCATGGCGACGCTGGCCTTCGAGATCGTCCGTATGCTCGGGGTGTTCCGCCGGTACGGGGTGCTGGCGGGCGCTGTGTGCGTGGGCTTCGTGCACCACGCCTTCTACGAGATCTTCGACCACATCGGCCCCCAGCTGCGCTGGTGGGAGTGGTCGCTGGACAATCCCATCAACCAGCCCTTCTTCGCCGCGGTGCCGCTGCCGAGCGTGGTCGTCTTCGCCGCGCTCTGGCCGATGTCGCTGGCGCTGTGCGTGCAGTTCTTCGTCGGGCGGCAGGTGGATGCCGGGGTGGAGTTCACCGGCCTGCAACTGGTTCGGCGGACCGTGGTGATCGGACTGCTCGCCTCGGTCGGCACTTTCGTGTTGCCGTTGCCCGCCACCGTGATCGGGGTCGGCAGCGACACGGTTCGCGGAATCGTGTACGCGGCGGAACTGGTCGTGCTGGCGGTGGTGGCGGTGGTGCTGCTGTGCCGGCGGTGGTCGGAGCTGCGGGCCAACGCCTCGTCGCCGCGCGGTGATCGCAATGGGTTCGTGCAGTGCTATGCCGTCGTGTACCTGGTGGTGATGGGGGTGCTGTGGGTGACCGCGCTTCCGTTCTATTTCGGCGCGGAGGACGGCGTTACCGGCAAGGGTGATCCCATCGGCAGTCTCTGGTACACCATCGCCTGCTTCGGCATCGCGATCGCTTCGGTGCTCGCCACCGTCACGATCCCGCCGATCGCCGGGCCGAGTGCAGCGGTGGCGCCTGCCGAGGAGTCGGCCCCGGCCTAACGCCCCGGTGGTGCGGCCGGGTCCCGGGCCGAGGGGCCGCACCGCAACCCGCCTCGGCCCGCCCCGCCCCAGGTCACCGCCCGGCGAGCGCGTGCGTCACCAGCTCACCGAGAATCTCGATCCCGTCGGTGCTCAGCACCGACTCCGGATGGAACTGCACCGATGCGAATCCGGGCCCGCGCAGCGCGTGCACGGCCCCGCTCGCCCCGTCGACGCAACTGGCGACCCAGGGCGGCGGCACCGCGCCCACCGCGGTGAAGCTGTTGTAGAGCCCGACGGTCGTGCGCCGCCCGAAGAGGTCGATGGTGTGCTGGCTGCCCTGGTTCGGCGCGGCCAGCCGGACCAGCCGCAACCCGAGCCGCGCGGCCAGCAGCTGGTGGCTCAGGCAGATGGCGAGCAGCGGGCGGCTCTCGCGCAGCCGGTGTCGCAGCAGGGCGTCGATGCGCGCGATCCGCGGCTCGGCCGCATCGGTGGGGTCGCCGGGGCCGGGGCCCATGACGAGCAGGTCGGCGGGGTCGGAGTCGGGCTGGTCGCTCCAGCGCCGGATCCGGACGGTGAGCCCGAGGTGCCGCAGCTGGTGGCCGAGCATGGCCGACCACTCGTCCTCGCAGTCGACGATCGTCGCGGTGACCGGCTCGGCGCCGGTGCGCGGCGTGCAGGCGGGCTGGCGGTCGAGCCAGAACTGGGCGAGCGAGCCGTTGCGCGCGGCCAGCGCCTTGCGGATCTCGGCGTGCTCGTGCAGTGCGGTGCGCCCGGCGGCGGGCCGGTGCCCGCGCCGCACGCCGAGCGCCTGGAGCACGCCGGCGAGCTTGGCGTGCGTCTCGGCGACCTCGGTGGCGGGGTCGGAGGCGCGGACCAGCGTCGCGCCGACGGAGGCCTTCACGGTGCCGTCGGCGCCCAGCTCGACGGTGCGGATGAGGATCGGGGCATCCAGGGTCTGGCCGTGCTCGTCGCGGCCGAGCAGGGCGAGCACGCCGGAGTAGTAGCCGCGGCCGCCCTCCTCGTAGCGGTGGATGATCCGGGCGGCGTTCTCGATCGGGGAGCCGGTGACGGTGGGGGCGAACATGGTGGCGCGCAGGATGTCCCGGACATCGCGGGTGCTCGCGCCGCGCAGCAGGTACTCGGTGTGGGTGAGGTTGCCCATCTGCTTGAGGTACGGGCCGAGCACCTGGCCGCCGCGGTCGCAGACGGCGGCCATCATCTTGAGCTCCTCGTCGACGACCATGAACAGCTCGTCGGTCTCCTTGCGGTCGCCGAGGAATTCGAGCACGGCGCGCGGGTCGGGCGCGGCGCCGGGGTGGCGCAGGGTGCCGCTGATCGGGTTCATCAGCACCGTCCCCGCCTGCGCGGAGACGTGCCGCTCCGGGGTGGCGCCGACCAGCGCCAGCTCGGGGGTGACGAAGGCGAAGGTCCAGTAGGCGCCGACCTCGTGGCGCAGCAGCCGGCGCAGCAGCACCAGCGCGCTGCGCACGTGGTCGCCGCCGATCCGGCCCCGGAAGTCCCGGCGGATGACGAAGTTGGCGCCCGCGCCGTGCGCGATCTCGTCGGTCACGATCTGCTTGACGATCTGCGCGTAATCGCTGTCCGAGGTGGTGAATTCGCCGGCGCGCAGCCCGGGGCTGCCCGCGGGCAGCAGGTCGACGGCGTCGGCGACCGCGGCGGTGTCGCGCGCCTCGATCAGCAGGCAGGTGAGCGCGGCGCCGTCGTCGTGGCAGGCGAAGCCGCGCTCGCCGATCTGCCGGTACGGGATGGCGGCGAGCACGGCGGGGCCGTCCGCCGCCTCGGGCAGCGGGATGTCGCCGATGGCGGCGACCTCGCGCGCGCTGCCGGTCAGCACGTCCAGCGTGCTGCCGTCACGGCAGAGCAGCGCGAAGCAGTCGTGTTGCCCTTCGAGGACCTCGATCAACAGCTCGGACACCGGGAACCCTTTCGTATCGCCTGCCCGAACTCCGAACCCCTGCTCGCCAGAGGCGCGTCCCGACGGGAAGGCAGCCTCTGAGCGGAGCGATCGCACGCTGACGGGGCGCCTAGTGGCGCCACTGCCAGACGTGCCGGGTGATCATGATCGGAGACCCTACAACACCGTCCCGGGAATGTCCGACTGGAAACATTTCGCGTCGGGAGGTGGGCTCGGCCCCGGGGAGACCGCTCACCGGCCGGGCAGCAGTTCGACGTAACCGTCGGTGCCGTGCACGCGGATGCGCTGCCCGTCCCGGACGAGCGCGGTGGCGTGCTCGACCCCGACGACGGCGGGCAGGCCGTACTCGCGGGCGATGACGGCGCCGTGCGTCATGAGCCCGCCCGCCTCGGTCACCAGCCCGGCGATGGCGACGAAGAGCGGGGTCCAGCTCGGGTCGGTGTAGGCGGTGACCAGGATGTCGCCCGGCTGCAGGTCGGCGTGCGCGATATCGGTGACGACGCGGGCGCGGCCCTCGACCGTCCCGGCGGAGACCGGGGTGCCGGGCAGCGCGCCCGCGGGCAGGTCGGTGCGGCGGTAGGCGCCGGTCAGCACCTCGCCGTCGGAGGTGAGGACCCGCGGCGGGGTGAGCGCCTGGTGCGCGCGGAACGCGGTCCGGCGGGCGGCGATCAGCTCCGCGTCGGCGCGGTGGCAGGCGGCTACCGCGCGGAGTTCGTCGAAGCGCAGGTAGTCGATGTCGTCGGCGGCCCGCAGCACCCCGGCCGCCACGAGCCGGTCCGCTTCGCGCAGCAGTGCCTGCTTGTACACGAAGTAGCGGCAGACCATGCCGTACTTCGGGTACTCGCGATAGCCGGAGAAGGTGCGGACCCGGTCGATCATCCGCTCGGTCTCGGCGGCCTTCGCGGCACCGTCCGGGAGCGCCCGCACCTCCCGCAGGATGCGCTGCCCGGCCTGCTCGGCGGCGTGCAGGCCGTCGGCGAACTGCCGGGCGCCCGCCCCGGCCTCGAACCCGGCGACATTGCCGAGGATGGCGGGCAGCAACGTGGCGGGGCGCTCGCTCCAGCGCGGGCGGGTGATGTCGATCTCGCCCGCGCAGCGCATGCCGTACCGCTCGAGGAAGCCCTCGAGCGCTGCCCGTGCCTGCTCCCCGCCGGGCAGGCCGGGCAGCCGGTCGGCGAATTCCTCGGTCGCGACCCGCTGCTCGCCGGCGGCGAGCCGGTCCGGGAAGCCCGCCTGCGCGCGGTGTTCGATCTGCCGCAGGTAGGCGATGACCTCGGGGTGCGGGCGGATGGCGTCGGCGACGTCGAGCAGCGCGAGCCCCATCTCCGAGGTGATATTGCCGGGGACCGAGCGGGTGAGCGCGTCGGCGGCGTTCTTCTCGCCCAGCCACTCCAGGAGCCGGTCGTTGAGCCACTCGGAGGCCTGCATGGCGGCGGTGATCAACGCGAGGCCGCGCGGGTCGAACAGCACCCGGCGCAGCTCCTGGATATCGGCGCGGATGAAGTCGAGCAGCGCGGCCCCGGTGTGGCCCTCGATCTCGCGCTTCAGCACCGCCAGTGATGCCTCGCTCTCCGCGATGAGTTCGCCGACGGTCGCGGGGTCGAGTTCGGCCGGTGCGGGCACGGTGCCCGGCACCGGACGATCCGGCTCGGCCGCCTCGGCGACGTAGCCGCCGCGCTCCACCAGGGTGCGCAGGGCGTCGCCGAGCAGCGGATCGGACTTGCCGAGCGCCGCCACCAGCGCGGCGCGGGAGCCGGGCGCGGCGAGCACCGGGGTGACATCGACGAAGAGCCGCCCGCCCGCGTCCCGCATGGGCGCGCCGCTGGTGAGCTGCCACAGCGAGATGCCGAGCGGCTTCATGGCATCGGTCATCATCTGCTGGTGGCCCACCGAGACGTAGACGCGGGTGCCGCCGTCCGCCGCTTCGGGAATGGGGAAGAGCGTGGTGATCGGCCTGCTCTGCACGATGCGGACGCCGTCGTCGGCCAGGCACCACTCGATGTCCTGCGGGCTGCCGAAGTGCGCCTCGATCCGGCGGCCGAGCCGCGCGAGCTCGAGCACCTCGGCATCGGTCAGCACCGGGTCGTCGCGATGCTCGGGCGCGATCTCGCGCACCCGGGTGCCCCCGGCCGGTGCCGCCTCCATCGCGAGCTGCTTGGACGCGATGGCCCGCTCGACGATCGCGCCACCGCGCACCCGGAGGTTGTCGGCGTTCACCAGCCCCGAGACCAGCGCCTCGCCGAGCCCGAAGACAGCGTCGATCGAGGTCACCGTGCGGTCCGAGGTCACCGGATCGGCGGTGACCAGCACCCCCGCGGCACGCGGGAAGATCATGGCCTGCACCACCACCGCCATCCGGATCCCGCTGTGCCCGAACCCGTTCCGCTGCCGGTAGGCCACGGCCCGCTCGGTGAAGAGCGAACCCCAGCAGCGGCGCACGTGCTCGAGCACCTCGTCGGCGCCGGAGATGTTCAGGTAGCTGTCCTGCTGCCCGGCGAAGGACGCCGTCGGCAGATCCTCCGCCGTCGCGCTGGAGCGCACCGCGTAGGCGCCCTCCGCGCCGAGCCGGGCGTGCGCGGCCACGATCTCCGCCGCCACCTCGCCCGGGATCTCCAGCTCCTCGATCGCGGTGCGCACCCGCGCGCTGAGCACCCGGCCCGCCTCCCGGTCGCCGGGCTCGAGCCGGGACAGCTCGTCGAACAGCTCCTCCAGCTCGGGCGCGCCCGCCACCGCCGCGGTGTAGGCCGCCGTGGTCACGCAGAACCCGTCCGGCACCCGCACCCCGTCGACGCGCGACAGCTCGCCGAGGTTCGCGCCCTTGCCGCCGACGATCGCGACCTGGGTCCGGTCGATCTCCGCGAAGCCGAGCACATAGGCCATTCGCCACTCCTCACCTGGGGTTTCTCCTACGACGGGAGCGAGTATGGACCACAGATCGGCGGCTCATGAGCGCGCGAAATCGGGTATACAGTGAAAGGGGGATGGGGGATCAGACCGCGATGGGCTCCCACTGCGGAATGCGCCCGGTCGTGGCCAGAATCCGATTAAGCGTCGGTGCGGAGTCCGGGATCGGCACCGGTCGCGCTCACCTGCTCGAGCAGGAGGGCGAGCACGTCGTCGTCCCAGCCCGCGCCGGCGAGCCCGGGCGCCCGGTACAGCAGGTGGTTCGGCCGAGCACGTCGGGGTGAGCCCCAAGTGGGTGCTGCGCCGCTACCGGGTGCGCGAACTCGCCCGGCGGCTCGAGCGGGGCGCCGAGATCGACTGGCCACTGCTCGCCGCCGACCTCGGCTACGCCGACCAGGCGCACTTCGTCCGCGACTGCACCCGCATGCTGGGCGAGCCCCCGACCCGCTTCGCCGCCCGCTATCGAGACCGTCCGGAACGTTCCCCGGCGGCCCGATAGACCCGATATGCTCGGTGGGCGAACAACTTCCGCCGCTGGCCCGTCGATGCCGACGCCGGCGGTGAGCAAGAACCGAATGCTCGACGGGGGAGGGCTCGAACCATGAACATTCGACGACTGGGCGCGGGAATCGCGGCAGCGCTGGGGATCGGGGTGCTCGGCGGGGCGACAGCCGTTCCGGCGCAGGCGGATCCGCTCCCGCAGTGGGCGCCGATCGGCACCACGCTTTACACCTTCGGTGACGCGAACTTCTGCGCCGGAGCGATTTCCGTGGATCTCGAGGCCGCGCCGAAGAAGCCGGGGTTCGTGCGGGCGCGGGTGACGCCGCAGGGGTACCTGAGCGGGCCGTGCGGCAACCGCGTCATGATCGGCTGGGTCGGCTCGGCGGGCTTCCGGCACCAGGACGTGTACGTGCGCACCGGCGCGGTGCGCGGCGAGACCGTGACCGTCGACCTGTGGGTGGGGATGGGCCCGGCCAAGATCATGTCGAGCAGCTGGCCGATCCAGGGGCCGTTCGCCGAGTGGTACCTCTACGTTCCGTAGCCCCCGGTTCAGGAGAGGTCGTCGAAGCGGACGCCCGCGGCCACCGCGGTGACGTGCAGCCCGTCGGCGGCGGCGCGGATGGCGGTGATCCGCGCGCCGAGCGGCAGGTCCTGCAGCGGAATGGTGAAGGCCAGGCCGCGGCTCACCACCGAGAGCGGCAGCGCGGGGCCGCCGACGGCGGACTGCACCGAGATCGGGGTGAGCTCGATCCCGTCGTCGGCGGGCGCCATGGCGAAGACGATGGTCGCCGGGACGGGGAAGGGGAGCCCGTCCACCGGGAAGGTGCCGGTGACGCGCAGCCCGTCCGGGCTGTCGGAGAGTTCCCGGACGCCGTCGTCGGCGAAGCGGCGGACGGTGTCGTAGGGGAGCACTGCCTCGGCCGTCGCCCCGGCCGCGACCAGGGTCGAGGTATTGCCCGCGACCAGGTCGGCGAGCGGGGCGGTGACGTCGGTGAGGGTGAGCCGCAGGTCGCGCACGGTGACCTCCTGGTCGCTCCACTCGTCGGCCCGGATGTCGATGGTCTCGTACCGGCCGTCGGCGGCCTGGGTGAGGAACGGGAAGCCGCCGATATCCACCGCCGGGTCGCGGTCGAGCGCGTACTCGGCGGCGATCCGGCGCCCGATCTCGTTCTGCGCCAGCACCACCGCGATCCGGTCGCCCGCGATCAGCCCGATCGCCGCGACCACGATCAGTATCACCAGCGCGCGCATGCGCTCACCTGCTCGGCCATCGCACCATCATCGCGGCTGCGGGCCTGCGGTGCGAACCATTGCCCGCTATCGGCCGCGGATCAGGGCGCGTCCAGCACGCCCGCGGGCACGCCGTAGGGCAGGAACCGCACCCGGCGGCGGTCGTCGGTGTTGTCGCGGTGCGCGCGCAGCGCCTCCAGCTCGCTGGGGAAGACCTGGTCGACCCGGGCCGTGCCGTCCTCGTCCACGGTGTAGATCACCCAGACGCCGCTGCCGGTCGCGCCGGCGGTCTCGCCCTCCGGCTGCGGTGCGGTGCGCGGCTTCTCCGGCTGCGGCGCGAACTGGCCGAGCAGCGCCGCCAGCGAGCCGATGCTCGCGCCGTCGACCCGCTCCAGGTACCCGCCCGCCTTGCCGATCAGGTCGCGCAGCTCGATTCCCGCCTCGCGCAGCGCGCGCTCGATGTCTTCCGGGTCGAGGCCGAAGGGGCCGTTGGTTGCCATCGCATGTGCTCCTGGGGACGAGACGATTCACTCCGTCCCCCGAGTGTCCTCGCGAAATCCCGATCCCGCCACGTCGGTCTCCGCGACGGTGCGGGTGACGGACTCGTCCTCGCGAAAGACGAACCGGTCGATGCGCGGCTGGTTGCCGATCACCTCGGCCGCGGCCGCGGGGTCGACCAGCGGGCCGACGAAGGCGTAGTAGGTCCACTCCCGCCCGCTGCCGTCCCGCCGCGGGGCGCGGCCGTGCCGCAGCTCGCGCACCCGCCGCCACAGCCCGGTCCCGGCGGGATCGGCCACCACATCCCCGAGACCGACCTCGGTCACCGCCACCGATTCGGTCCGCATGTGCTGATTCTGGCAGCCGCGCCGCGCGCCGTCGCGCCGGAAACGGCTGCGGCTCACGGTGGCCGGACTCACACTCGCGCGAGCGCCCCGGCCACGGCGCCGTCGCTCGGCGCGTGCAGCACCGTGGAGCCTGCTGTGCCGGGCGGGGCCGTGCGCGGCGGGGGCTCCCCGTGCCCGTGGTGCGTGCCCCGGCCGCTCGTACGGTCGCCGGCCATATACGCCCTAGGGGTACGCCTGAAGGCCGCCGTGGGCGGCTGCCGCACCTGGGCTACCGTGAACCGCGCCGACCACGCATTCCACCGAACTCCGCACCGGGGCCGGGTGAGCACGCGAGGATCAGCACAACCGCGGTGGTTCGCCCCGCGGGGTTTCGTCGCGGCGCAGTGGTTATCCCGCGACGGGGGAGCGCGCACGGGAGGTTCTGCACATGGGCGAGACGTGGTTCGGCCACTACCGCCTCGATCGGCTGCTCGGCAGCGGCGGCTCGGGCCGGGTCTGGCTGGCCCACGACACCGCCACCGCCCGGGACGTGGCGCTCAAGGTGCTCGCCGCCGACCTGGCCGCCGACCCCGGCTTCCGGCGCCGCTTCACCAGGGAGGCCAGGCTCGCCGCCCAGCTGCGCGGCCCGCACACCGTCGCCATCCACGCCTTCGGCGAGCTCGACGGGCTGCTCTACCTGGACATGGAGCTCATCGACGGCATCGACGGCGCCGCCCTGCTGCGCCGCGAGGGCCGGCTCGCGCCCGGCCGCGCCACCGGCATCGTGGCGCAGGCGGGCGCCGCGCTGGCGGCGGCGCACCGGATCGGGCTCGTGCACCGCGACGTGAAGCCGTCCAACCTCATGGTGACGCCGCGCGAGTTCGTCCACCTCATCGACTTCGGCACCGCCACTCGCGACGGCCAGCCCGCCATCACCGCCACCGGCAACCTGGTCGGCACCCTCGGCTACGTGGCCCCCGAGCGCTTCTCCGGCGCCGCCGACGCCCGCTCGGACCAGTACTCGCTGGCCTGCGTGCTCTTCGAACTCCTCACCGGCCGCAGGCCCTTCGGCGACGGCGACTCCCCGCAGCAGGTGCTCGCCCACCTCATGACCGCCCCGCCCGCCGCGAGCACGCTGAACCCCGCGGTGCCGCGCGAACTGGACGCGGTGATCGCCCGCGGCATGGCGAAGGAGCCGGGGGAGCGCTTCGCGGACGTGGAGCTGTTCGCCGCCGCTGCCCGCGCCGCCGTCGGCGGCCGCGACATCGTGACCGCCGACCTCGCGCCCGCGACCGTTCCCGGTCCCAGCTATCGGCACCTCGCGCCGATCACTCGCCCCGAAACCCCGGCGCCGGGCGGCAATCGACCCCGGATCGCCGCGACCGCGCTGGCCGCGCTCGCCGCCGTGATCGGCGGCGCGCTCTACCTGAACCGCCCGGTCGCCGTCGGCATCATCGACGGCGCCCCGACCACCCCGCCCGCCGCCACCACCCTGCCCGCCGCCAGCGCCAAGGCCGCGCCCCCGCGCAGCGCGGCACCGATCGCGGCCACCCCCGCCCCCTGCCCGGATTGCGGCACCGAAACGGCTGGACCCCCGCCGCCCGCAGCCGGACCCGAGCCGATCCCCGCACCGCCGGCTGCCGCACCGCAGCCGATCACCCCGCCCCCCGAGCCGCGCCCCGGCAACAACGGCAACGGCAACTCCGGCAATGGAAACGGGCCGGGCGGCAACAACGGCAATGGCAAAACCAAGCCACCCAAGCCGGACAAGTAACGTCCCGGCTCCCTGGTTACCCCCTCGCCGGAACAAGAGGCCGGGCCTGCCCCGCCGGATACTGCGCGGCCTGATCAGGCCGGCTCGCGCCGCCGCAGCCGGAACTCGCTCGGCGCCACCCCGCGCACCCGCTTGAAGGCTGCGCTGAACCCGAACGGGTCCGCGTAGCCGACGATCCGCGCGACCTCGGCGATGCTGGTCTCCCGCTCGGCGAGCAGATCGGCGGCCAGCGTCATCCGCCAGCGGGTGAGGTAGGTCAGCGGCGGCTCGCCGACCAGCTCGGCGAAGCGCTTGGCCAGCGTGGAGCGCGACACCCCGGTGCGGCCGGCCAGCGCCGCCACCGTCCATGGCGCGGCGGGCTCGGCGTGCAGCAGCCGCAGCGCGTCGCCGACCACCGGGTCGCGCTGCGCGGCCCACCAGGCGGGCGGCTCGCCGCCGGGCCGGTCGAACCACTCGCGCAGGGTGCACACCAGCATCCAGTCCAGCAGCCGGTCCAGCACCACCTGCTGGCCGGGCACGTCGGTGGCGACCTCGGCCGCCAGGTGGTCGAGCACCGCGTCCCCGGTCCCGCCCGACCCCACCCGCAGCACCGCGGGAAGCGCCTCGAGCAACCGGCCGCCGAGCTCGGCGCGCACCGGGTACGCGCCGACGATCAGCGTCGTCGCCCCCGGCGCGGGCTCGCCGCAGCCCGCCCACCCCAGCCGGTACCTGGTGCCGCCCTGCTCCGGCCCCGAGCAGGACGCCCCGCACGGCACCGCCTCGGCATCGGTGCCCGGATCGTCGACGAAGGTGAAAGTCGTGGGGCCGCGCACCACCGCCGTCTCGTAGGCGCGCACCCGCTCCGGCGGCCCCGCCTCCGGCACGATCCAGCCCGCCCCCGACAGCACCGTGCACAGCGTCAGCGGCGCGCCGTCCACGAAGTGCAGCGACCACGGCGGGGTGAGCGTCGAGCTGCCGAACAACGAACCCTGGGCCCGCACCCCGCGAATCAGGTCACCGAAGACATCCACCCCGCCAGATTAGACGAATGGACAGGCAATTCGGTTTCTCACCTATGGCTCTGTCCGGCCCGGCCCCGTTGAATCGAACCCATGGGCACCGACACCACCCTCACCCCCGACGACACCGCCTTCCTCCGCCGCCCCCTGCACGGCTTCCTCACCGTCGCCGCGGGCCCGATACCACCGCAGCCGCGCCCGGTCTGGTTCGAACTCGCCGGCGACGGCACCGTGCACATCTTCACCGAACGGAGCAGCGCCAAGCTCCGCCGCCTGCGCACCGACCCGCGCGCCTCGCTCGTGGTCGCCGCACCGGTGGGGGAGCCGGAGCGCTGGGTCTCGGTCGCCGGCCGGGTCACCGTCGAGCCGGACGGCGCCCGTGACCTCTGCGACCGGCTCGCCGCCCGCTACTGGGACCTCACCGACCCGGCCCGCGCCGCCGCCCTCGCGACCATGCGCGCGAGTGACCTCGTCCGGCTCGTCCTGCACGTCGAGAAGGTCGCCCGCGTGGGCTAGTAGCCCTTCTACAGCGGATCGCGGCTGCGGTTCATCGGCGGGTCGCGCACTTCGTGCCGAGGCCGCAGCTCCGCGCCGGTCAAGTCGACCGCTGCGGCGAACTCGGCCGTCGTCCGCGCGCCGTCAGTCGTCGGCCGGCTTCAGCGCCGAGGGCTTGTGCACCGCATCGCGGCCGCTCTTCTCGCTGCGCACCCGGTACTGCGGGTCGTCCTCCGACGCGCGCACGGTCCGCCCCGCCGCCTCGGTGTCGGAGGTGATCTTCTCCTCGACCTTCCCCTCGGCGGTGCTCCCGTGGCTCTTCCACTCCACCCTGTCGCCCCTGCTGAACGATCGGTCCTTGCTCATGCGCGGCTCCTCACGGTTCGGGAAAATCAGCGATCACCCCGGAGCTACCCGGGCGACCGAGGCGAAAACGCGCAGCTCGGCGCGCGAACCGACCCGGATCGGTCCGCCATTCCCGAGCGTTCCGCGTCCCCGAGGAGACCACCCGCACCCCGTTTCCTCATGCACGGCCCTGTGGGCTGCACGACACCTCCTGGCAGCCGAGCTCTTCGCCGACCGCGGCCACTCGCTGACCCGGTCAGCGGACTGGACCGAAGTCGCCGAGACCAGGGATGTCGGCCCCGCCCAGTAGAGTCCGCGCCATGCGAGCGGGCATCGGCGGACCGGAAGCGAACAGCACGGCCGACATCTGGCGGCGATCGGCGCACTGGTGGCAGGCCAACACCCCGCTCGGCGCCGCTGCCATCGGCCCCGCACCCGAGCTGCCGCTGCCCGCCGACGCCGCCGTCGGCTTCGCCTTCCCGCCCGCTGCCGCGCAGCGCGCGCAGCTGCCCGCGCTGCTCGCCCTCGCCGCCTACGACCGCCCCGCCGAGGTCGCGAGCGACCTCCTCGACGGCGATATCGACCGTCCCGACCACCCCTACCTGCTGGTCCTGCCCGCCGAGCGGATCCAGCCCTGGACCCGCGGCCGCACCGCACCCGGGCTGCGCAAGGCGCTCACCGCGCACGGCTGGTCCGGGCTCACCGTTCCCGAGTACCTGGTCCTGCAGCGCCAGTCCTTCGACGCGCACGGCGACCACCGCTTCGACGCCTACACCGGCGACGAACCCGGCTGGAGCTGGCTGCCCGCCTCCACCAACGGCCCGCTCGTCGGCATGGCCTACTACAACCCGGGCAGCGGCACCGTGCAGATCGCCGCCTGCAAGACCGGGAGCAAGAACCCGCGCAAGGGCGCCCACCTCGGCCGGGTCCTCACCGGCCCCTGAGGCACAGCGCCGCACCGGATCTGGTTGACTGACCGCACCTCGACCGCCCAGCTGGGCCGGGGCATCCGCACTCCGCCGCGCGCGGTGGACACCTGGGAGGCCGCCGTGCCCGACGCCGAGTACCCGATCGACGTGCTGCTGGTCGAGGACGACCCCGGCGACGAGCTCATCACCCGCGAAGCCTTCGACACCCACACCCTCGGCAACACCCTGCACGTCGTCCGTGACGGCCAGGAGGCGCTGGACTTCCTCTACCGCCGCGGCGCGCACACCGGCGCCGTGCGCCCCGACCTCATCCTGCTCGACCTCAACCTGCCCAAGTACGACGGCCGCCAGGTACTGGAGCGGATCAAGGCCGACCCCGAGCTGGCCGCCATCCCGGTCGTCGTCCTCACCACCTCCTCGGCCACCGAGGACGTGGAGAGCAGCTACCGCGCCCGCGCCAACGCCTTCGTCACCAAACCCGTCGACCTGGACGCCTTCATGACCGCCATCCAGCAGATCGACGGCTTCTTCGTCCGGGTGGTGAAGTTGCCCCGGCCACACCCGTGACCGGTGTGTCGTCCCCGCAGGTCGCGCTATTGTTCCAGGGTGTCCGAGTCCGCAGTTCCCGAGTGCAGGGAAGACCCGCTCGCCGATCTCCCCGAGTCGGTCGACCCCCAGGTGACGGGCGGCTTCACGCTGTGGTTCGCCGACGGCCGCTGGGAATGGTCACCCGAGGTCTACCGGCTGCACGGCTACGAGCCCGGCGCCGTCGAACCCACCACCGAACTGGTGCTCGCGCACAACCACCCCGACGACCGCGACCTGGTCGCGAAGCTGATAGCCCGCGCCCGCACCCACCGCGAGCCCTTCTCCGGCAGGCACCGGATCATCGACACCGAGGACTGCGAGCACACCGTCCTCGTCGTCGCCAACCGCATCCTCGACGCCGACGGCGAACCCATCGGCACCAGCGGCTGCTACATCGACCTCACCGACACCATCGACGCCGCAGGCCAGGCCGCCGTCAGCGACGTCGTCCCCGAGATCGTCGAGTCGAGGGCCGTCATCGAACAGGCCAAGGGCGTCCTCATGCGCATGTACGGCATCAGCGCCGATCAGGCCTTCAAGGTGCTCTCCTGGCGCTCCCAGGAGACCAACACCAAGCTGCGCGCCCTCGCCGCCCAGCTCGTCGCCGACCTGCCGCAGGTGCCGCCACCCCGGCCGGACACCCTCACCGTCTTCGACCACCTGCTCCTGACCGGCCACGAACGCATCCCGCCCGGCCAGGACTGACCCGGCTCAGGCCGGCTGCGCCTCCCGATAGGCCGCGACGATCTCCGACGGGATACGACCCCGGCTCGAGATCTCGTGGCCGTTCTCCTTCGCCCACGCCCGGATCGCCGCCACATCCTCCCGGCTCGCCGACGACCGGGCCCCGCCGGCATTCTTGCTCCGCGCCGCCCGCCCGGTCTTCCGCGCGTACGGCGTCCACTGCTCCAGGAATTTCCGCAGCGAACGCGCATTCTCCGCGGAGAGATCGATCTCGTAGGACACACCGTCCACTCCGAAAGCGACCATTTCATCCGCGGCCGAGATGCCGTCGTAATCGTCCACCACCGTGACCACGACTTTGCGTGCCATGAAGCTCTCCCTCTTCGAATGCGACGAAAACGCGACAGAATCACTGTAGCCCAGGAGATCACGCCCGATAATTCGGCGAACAAATCACGGCAGAACGCGGTGGCGGCGCACTGCAGGCAACTCCGTTCCCAGCGCCGCGATCGCGTACGCATACGAGAATTCGATATTCCCGCCCCGAACACCGTTGCGCTCATTCCGATTCCGGCGCCCCGAACGCGGCGTTTGCCCCGCTGGGCCCCGGGTAACCGCCACCCGACCGAAGGAGGGAAGCATGACCAACGCCGCACCGACCGACCGGACCGGGCCCGCCGACGCCCGCTCCGTCTCCGAACTCGTCGGCGACGCCGGCGAGCAACTCAGCCGCCTCGTCCGCGACGAGATCCGGCTCGCCACCCTGGAGATGCACCAGAAGGGCAAACGCGTCGGCAAGGGCGCCGGGCTCGCGGGCGCGGGCACCGTCCTCGCGCTCTACGGCGTCGGCGCGCTCGTCGCCGCGGCGATCATCGGCCTCGCCGAGCCGCTGCCCGCCTGGGCCGCCGCGCTCGTCGTCGGCGCCGTGCTGCTCGTCGTCGCGGGCCTCCTCGCCGTCGCAGGCAAGAAGAACGTGCAGAGCGCCACCCCGCCGCTTCCCGAGGACGCCGTGCACGGCGTGCAACAGGACGTGGCCACCATCAAGGAGAGGAGCCGCAGGCAGTGAGCCCGGACCCCGATATCGACCCGAAGACCGAGAGGGAACTGGTCGCCGCCGACCGCGACCGCGCCCGCGAGGAGCTCGGTCAGGCCGTCGAGGAGCTGACCCACAAACTCGACGTGCCCGCCCGCGCCTCGGAGAAGGTGACGGAGGCCAAGGAGAACACCAGGGCCGCCGCGGCCGGAGCCAAGGACAAGGTCGCCGACAGCGCGCAGCACGCGGGGGAGCGGGTCGCCGAGACCGCCGCCGTCGCCAAGGAACGGGCCGCCGAGTCCGCGACGGCTGCCAAGGAGCGGGCGGCCGACACCGCCGCCGTCGCGAAGGAGAAGGCCGCCGAGGCAGCGACCGTAGCCAAGGAGAAGGCGCCCGAGCCGGTCGCCCGCGGCGGGCGCCAGGCCGCCGACTTCGTCCGCGCCAACCCGGTGCCGGTCGCCATCGGCGTCGTCAGCGGCGTCGTGCTCTGGCAGGTGCTGCGGAAGCGAGGCAGGCGATGAAGCTCGCCTACAAACCGCTCGGGCTCGTCGTCAGCGTCCTCGGCGGCCTCCTCGCCAATGCGATCTTCGGCAAAATCTGGCAGACGATCAGCGGCGAGGACGAGGCACCGCACGCCACCTCCGAGGACTACGGCTGGCGCGAGGTGCTGCTCGCCGCCGCCATCCAAGGCGCCGTTTTCGGTCTGGTGAAGACCGCCATCGACCGTGCGGGGGCGGAAGGATTCCAGAAGGTCACCGGTACCTGGCCGGAGGAGTGAGATCACGTTCACGCTGTTCCGCTGCGTGAACCCGGCGATGCCGGGTAGCCAACGGAGAGGACATCGGGACCGACGACGAGAGAGAGGTACAGCAATGTCGCAACCCATCACCAGCACCCTCGAGGCCGAACAGCAGCGCATCGCCGGTGAGGCCCTGCGGGCCACCGTCGTCGACCTCATCGACCTGTCCCTGATCGCCAAGCAGGCGCACTGGAACGTCGTCGGCCGCAACTTCCGCTCGGTGCACCTCGCCCTCGACGAACTGGTGACCGCCGCCCGCGAATTCACCGACGCCGCCGCCGAGCGCGCCACCGCCATCGGTGTCAGCCCGGACGGTCGCGCGGCCACCATCGCCCGCGACAGCGCCGCCGACGGCTTCCCGGACGGCTGGCAGAAGGACACCGACGTCATCAACGGCGTCGTGACAAACCTGGCCTCCGTGATCCGCGGCCTCAGGGAGCGTATCGACGCCACCGAGAAGGCGGACCCGGTCACCCAGGATCTCATCATCGAGATCGCCGGCCGGCTGGAGCAGCTGCACTGGATGTGGCAGGCGCAGGTCGCCGAGGCCTGACCCCGGTCTGCACGGCGAACCGCCCCCCGAGCCCCGGCTCGGGGGGCGGTTCGCTGTCCGCCAGCGCCGACGATGCTCACGACGTCAGGATCCAGATGTGCACCGTCATGAGATGTTAGTACCGCGATATGCGCATCAAACTATGTCAGCGACCATTGCCGGCGCGCACCGGGGGAGGGAGCGGCCCACGGACCGTCGCCGAAAGCCTGAGATCGGCCGTGAGGTGCCGAATCCGTCCCCGGTTGAGCACCGAGGCGTGGTGGCTCCCGTCGTGCTCGTGATCGCGCACCCACTGCGCCTACCAAAAACATTGCATGTATGCGACTATGCGCATCAAACAAGTCGCTGCCAGCAACCAAAAAACAAAAGCCCAGCACAGACAGGGGAGAACCTGCCGATTACGGCAGCTGCGTGATCGTGAACCACAGCAGCACAAGCGTTCCTGCCATGAAGAGGGGAGCGAGCACCCACGTCTCGACCTTGTTCCCGGTCCGGCTGATGATCTCGATCCCGAACCGCTTGCGGTACGGCCACAGCAGGGGACACCCGCGGTCGGTGAGGCAGTCGCCGAGAATGTGCACCAGGCAGCCGAGCGCGACGCAGAACGGCAGCCACGGGGGAGCGTCGGAGATCCAGTGCGTCATGGCAAAGGTGCCGCCGAGCGCGAGCGCCAACACCGTGCCCCAGGCGCGGATGCCTTTGCCGGGCGGGCAGAGATGCAGCGCCCGCACCGCGAGCGCGAGCAGCACGAATATGAGCCCCAGGGTGAAGGGTCTGCCGAGGTAGGTCATCCCGGCCCAGGTTCCGACGCCGGCGAAGGCGACGAAGAGCAGGGAGTGCGTGGCCTTGCGGTGGCCGCCCGCGAGCCAGGAGACGACCGTGCAGAAGAGCTCGGAGACGGGGCCGAGGGTATTGGCGATGGTGCCGTCCGGGTGGTCCATGTCGGGCAGCAGCGCGGCGCCCGCCGTGAGGAAGACGCCGAGCAGCAGGTCGACCGTTCCGAGGTGGTGATCGCCGACGACGTCGATCACCGGGAAGGTCAGGGTCGAGACCGGGAGGGTCGCGGCGGCCGCCGACCAGCCGAGTGCGCCGCTGGTCGCGTGAGAATGTCCGAGCACGCACTCACGTTATCGATCTTTGGTCCACATGCGACTCACCGGGGAGAGCGGTACAGGTTGACATAATGTAGATTATCGGCAAATTACGACCCGACGTTTTCGGGTCGGACCGGCATTCGCTGCACATGTGCTCTGCACGCTGTGTTGCCCGCCCACGCCCCCCAAGTCGGCGGAGGCTGCGAGGTTGGGTGATCCAGTCCGGTTTGCGTGACGACGACCGCACTCCTCCAATGTGTCACAGTGACACCTCGATCGGCTCTTTTACGTCACTGTGACGTATTGGCCGCGCCGCGCGGGAACCCGGCAAAACTCATTGCCAGTTGGTTGCTGACCGCTAGGCTCGTCGCATTGTGCTGTGCATCACACCAAGGAGGTGGTGGCCGTGCGGGATCGGAGCCGAGTGGCGATCGGGCTGGCGGTGGCGGCGGTGCTCGTCGTCGGGTCCTGCGCGCAGGACGATTCGGGCGGCGGGACGGCGTCCTCGAGCCCGGCGCCGCCGAGCGGCACGGCGCAGCAGGAGTCGCCGGGGCAGGTCGCCGGTGTGGCCATCCCGGACGGGCAGATCGATCGGGCGGTGGGCCGGCTGGATCAGATCGCCGACGAGCTCATGAGTTCGTCGAAGATTCCGGGGATGGCGGTCGCGGTGGTGCACGGCGGCAAGGTCGTGTACAGCAAGGGGTTCGGGGTGCGGGATGTGACGACGCGGCAGCCGGTGGACTCGGGAACGGTGTTCCAGCTGGCCTCGGTCTCGAAGCCGCTCGGTGCGACGGTGGTGGCGCGGGAGGTGGCGGCGGGCCGGGTGGCCTGGGATACGCCGGTGCGGCGGTTGTCGCCGGGGTTCGCGCTGCGCGATCCGTACGTGACCGAGAACGTGACGATCGGCGATCTGTACTCGCACCGGTCGGGGCTGCCGGATCACGCTGGTGACCTGCTGGAGGACCTCGGGTACGACCGGGGCCAGGTGCTGGAGCGGCTGCGGCAGTTGCCGCTCGAGACGTTCCGCGATTCCTACGCCTACACCAACTACGGGCTGACGGCGGCCGCGGTGGCGGTGGCCGAGGCGGCGGGCACCTCGTGGGAGGAGCTGTCGCAGCGGGAGATCTACGGGCCGCTCGGCATGGCGTCGACCAGTTCGCGGTACGACGAGTTCGTGAGCCGCCCGGACCGCGCGGTCGGGCACATCCTGGTGAACGGTGAGTACCGGCCCGCCGATCCGCCGCGGGACCCGGATCCGCAGGCGCCCGCGGGCGGGGTGAGCTCCTCGGTGGACGATATGACGCGCTGGATGACGATGATGCTGGCGGACGGGACGTTCGAGGGCACGGAGATCGTGCCGCCGGGCGCGCTGCTGCCCGCGGTGTCGCCGCAGGCGATGTCCGCTCCCCCGGCCTCGCCGGATTCGCGGGCGGGGTTCTACGGGTTCGGCTTCAATGTGGGGACCTCGCCGGCGGGGCGGGTGACGCTGGGGCATTCGGGGGCGTTCAACCGGGGTGCGGGGACGGCGTTCACGCTGATTCCGTCGGCGGATGTGGGGATCGTGACGCTGACGAACGCGGCGCCGATCGGGATTCCGGAGACGTTGAACGCGGAGTTCGCGGACCTGGTGCAGTTCGGGGAGGTGCGGGAGGATTGGCGAAAGCTCTTCGCGGGGGTGTTCGAGCAGATCAACGCGCCGTTCGGGGATCTGGCGGGCAAGGAGCCGCCGGCGAACGCGAAGCCGGCGCGGCCGCTGCAGGAGTACGCGGGCACCTACGACAATGCCTACTTCGGGCCCGCGGTGGTGTCGGTGGACAATGGCGCGCTGGTGCTGACGATGGGTCCGGCGGGGGTGCGGATGCCGATGCGGCACTGGGACGGGGACAAGTTCGTCTTCGCGCCGCAGGGTGAGGGCGCCAATCCGGGGTCGCTGTCGACGGCCCGGTTCGAGGAAAATCGGCTGATCCTGGCCTATTACGAGCAGGAGGGGCTGGGCATGTTCGTGAAGCCCTGACCGTTGACCGCTCTATGGCGGCGGGTGTGACGCGGGTAACCTGGTCGAAAAGTTCGGCAGAAGGTGACGAAGCTTGATGAACGCGACCACCGTTGCCCGGCAGTGCACCCTGTGCGAGGCCCATTGCGGAATTCTGGTGACGGTCGAGGATCTGCAGGTGACCCGGATCGAGGGAAATCCCGACGATGTCCTGTCCAAGGGCTATATCTGCCCGAAGGCGACGGCCATGGGCGGGCTGCACCACGATCCGGATCGGCTGCGGACGCCGATGAAGCGGGTCGGCACGGAGTTCGTGCCGATCGGCTGGGACGAGGCGTTCGCGGAGGTGGGGCGCAGGCTGCGGAGGGTCCGGGCGGAGCACGGCGCGCACGCGGTCGGCATGTACCTGGGGAATCCGGCGGCGCACAGTTCGTCGGTGATCTACGGGGGGATGCTGCGCGCGGCGCTCGGCACGAACAATTTCTTCACGGCGTCGTCGATCGATCAGTTCCCGCAGGAGTTCGCGGCGTGGCAGATGTTCGGGTCGAATGTGCTGATGCCGGTGGCCGATATCGATCGGACGCATCGGCTGGTGATCCTGGGCGCGAATCCGGCGGTGTCGAACGGGTCGGTGACGACGATGCCTGGCGCGCGGGATCGGATCAGGGCGGTGCGCAAGCGCGGTGGCACGGTAGTGGTGATCGATCCGCGGCGCACGGAGACGGTGAAGCTGGCGGACGAGCACGTGGCGGTGGCGCCGGGTGGTGACGCCTACCTGCTGCTGGGGATGCTGCACGTGCTGGTGAGCGAGGGGTTGGTGGACGGCGCGGCGGTGGGGTCGCGCACGACCGGGTTCGAGGAGTTGCGGGCGCTGGTGGCGGCGGCGACGCCGGAGTGGGCGGCTCCGCTGGCGGGGGTGGAGGCGGAGGTGATCCGGCGGTTGGCGCGGGAGCACGCGGCGGCGCCGTCGGCGGTGATGTACGGGCGGATCGGGGTCTGTCACCAGGTGACGGGGACGTTGACGCACTGGTTGATCAATGTGATCAACGCGGTGACGGGGAATCTGGACCGGGCGGGTGGGCAGATGTTCGCGACGCCCGCGGTGGATGCCGCGCGGCTGGCGCGGCGTATTCCGCTGGCGGGGTACGGGAAGTGGACGGATCGGTCGGGGCGGTTCAAATCGTTCCGGTCGGAGTTGCCGGTGGCGGTGCTGGCGGACGAGATGCTGACCGAGGGGCCGGGGCGGATCCGGGCGATGGTGACCTATGCCGGGAATCCGGTGCTGTCGACGCCGCAGGGCGGGCGGTTGGACGAGGCGCTGGCGGGGCTGGATTTCTATGTCGCGGTGGATATGTACGTCACGGAGACGACGCGGCACGCGGATCTGATCCTGCCGCCGATCTCGCCGCTGGAGCGCGAGGACATGGACATCCTGTTGACGGTGTTCAGTGTGCGGAACAATCTGCGGTTCAATCCGCGGGTGTTCGAGCCGCCCGCGGACGGGCTGGAGGATTGGGAGATCCTGGCGCGGTTGGTGGCGGAGATTCTGCCGCTGCCGGTGCGGCCGGTGACGGGGCGGGCGGTGACGGCGGTGCTGGATCGGCTGAGTCCGCTGCGGCTGGCGACGGCGGGGGTCGCGGTGGGGCCGTACGGGGTGTTGCGCAAGGGGCTGGGCGGGGTGACGGTGTCGAAGTTGCGGAAGACGGCGGGCGGGATCGATCTGGGGCCGTTGCGGCCGCGGTTGCGGCAGTTGATCGCGACCAGGGATCGGAAGGTGCACCTGGCGCCGGAGCCGTTGGTGGCGGGTGCGCGGGAGTTGATCGCGGAGGCCGAGCGCGGCGCGGCGGTGACCGCCCCGGCGGACGGGTTCCACCTGCGGTTGATCGGGCGGCGGCATCTGCGGAGTAATAACTCGTGGTTGCACAATCTGCCGTCGATGGTGAAGGGGAAGCCGCGGTGCACGGTGCTCATGCACCCCGATGACGCGGTCGCGCGCGGGCTGGCCGACGGTGATCCGGCGCTGGTGTCGTCCCGGATCGGGGCGATCGTGGTGCCGGTGGAGGCGAGTGACGAGATCCGTCGCGGGACGGTCGCGATTCCGCATGGGTGGGGCCACCGTGAGCCCGGTGTCGGCTGGACGGTCGCGGCCGGTCTTCCGGGCGCGAACGTCAACCTGCTGCACGATCCCAAGGCGACCGATCCCTTCACCGGCAATGCCGCGGTCAACGGAACCTGGGTCACCGTTGCCCCCGCCCTTGGCGCCCCCGAGGTCGCCGAGCGGCCCGAGGAAAAGGAAGCCGCCATCCCCGGCTGACCAGAGCGAGCGCGGCCCCTCCGCGCGCGGCGCGCCGCTCCGGGACGGGGCTACTCCCCTGCGGGGTATTTGCTCTCTCCCCCGGAGGCTGGGGTTCCGAGGCTGAGCCCGGTCGTCCTCCCCCTCCCGGCAGGGGGTGACACAATGCTCCGATGCATGTGGCTGTCGGCTTGGTGGTCCTGGTGGCAGCGGCGGTGGCGCTCGCGGCGCTGGCGCGGAGGGCGGGGCTGTCGGAGCCGCTCGTCCTGACGGTGGCGGGAGTAGCCGCCTCGTACCTGCCGTTCGTCCCGCAGGTGGACCTGGACCCCGAGGTGGTCCTGCTCGGGGTCCTCCCCCCGCTGCTGTACACGGCGGCGATCCGCACCTCCCTGCTGGATTTCCGGAAGAACGCGACGACGATCGCGCTGCTGTCGGTGGTGCTGGTGCTGTTCTCCACGTTCGCGGTGGCCGCGGTGGTGTGGCTGCTGCTTCCGGTGCCGTTCGCGGTGGCGGTGGCGCTGGGCGCGGTGGTGGCTCCCCCGGACGCGGTGGCCGCGACGGCGGTGGCGAGAAGGATCGGGATGCCGCGGCGGATCGTGACGATCCTGGAGGACGAGTCGCTGTTCAACGACGCGACGGCGCTGGTGGCGCTGCGGACGGCGATCGCGGCGTCGGCGGGTTCGGTGTCGGTGTGGCAGGCGGGCGGGGATTTCGTGCTGGCGGCGGGGGGCGGCGCGCTGGTGGGGGTGCTGGTGGCGGCGGTGCTCGCGATGCTGCGGCGGCGGATCACCGATCCGGTGCTGGATACGACGCTGTCGTTCCTGGCGCCCTTCGCGGCGTACCTGCCCGCGGAGGAGGTGCACGCGTCGGGGGTGATCGCGGTGGTGGTGTGCGGGATGATCCTGGGTCACGGTGCGCCGCGCTGGCAGAGCGCGGCGTCGCGGATCGCGGAGCGCACGAACTGGCGCACGGTGCAGTTCATTCTAGAGAGCTCGGTGTTCCTGGTGATCGGGTTGCAGGTGCGCCACATCGTGGAGGACGCGCTGGCGTCGGGGCTGGATCAGGCGACGTTGCTGGTGGCGGTGGTGGCGGTGCCGGCGGCGGCGATGCTGGCGCGGCCGCTGTTCGTGTTGCCGTGGGCGTGGCTGAGCCGGGCGCGCGGGCGAGGTGAGGAGTCGCTGCGGGACGGGCTGGTGGTGTCGTGGGCGGGGATGCGCGGGGTGGTGACGGTGGCGGCGGTACTGCTGCTGCCGGAGGACACGCCGCAGCTGGCGGTGTTGAAGCTGTTGGCGCTGCTGGTGGTGGCGGGGACGCTGCTGGTGCAGGGGTCGACGCTGGCGTGGGTGGTGCGGGCGTTGAAGTTGCGGGGACCGAGCCGGGCGGAGGACGCGCTGCAGAAGGCGAATCTGTTGCAGCGGGCGGCGGCGGCCGGCTCGGCGGAGCTGGATCGGCGGGTGACGCCGGAGACGCCGGAGGAGGTGGTGCGCGCGCTGCGGGAGCGGTTGGCGTTCCGGACGAACGCGGCGTGGGAGCGGCTGGGGCGGGCGGAGTCGGAGCTGGCGACGCCGACGGCGGAGTATCGGCGGTTGCGGCTGGCGATGCTGGGGGCGGAGCGGGAGACGGTACTGCGGGCCCGTGACGAGGGCGCGCTGGATTACGAGATCCTGCAGGCGGTGATGGCGCGGCTGGATCTGGAGGAGTCGATCATCGATCGGTTCGACGAGGCGGAGGTGGCGGAGCCGGAGCCGTTGACGGCGCCGGAGCGGGCGGAGAGCTGCGCGCATCTGCGGGCGGCGCCGCTGGTGCGGGTGCCGGATTCGGTGGACGGGTGCGCGGCGTGCATCGCGGAGGGGCTGACCTGGGTGCACCTGCGGATGTGTCTGGCCTGCGGGAATGTGGGGTGCTGTGATTCGTCGGCGGGGAATCACGCGTCGAAGCATCATGCGGCGGTGGGGCATCCGGTGATGCGGAGTGTGGAGCCGGGCGAGGCGTGGCGGTGGTGTTACGTGGACGAGTTACTGGGGTGAGCGGCGGTGCGAGTAGATGAGCCGGGCGAATTCGGTGAGGAGCCGGTCGAGGCGGGGTTCTTCGGCGCCGGGGGCGATCTGCTGGTAGCCGATGAGGGTGGCCATGCCGAGTGCGGTGAGCACGCCGGCGATGTCGGGGTCGTGCACGATGCCGTCGATGGCCTTGTGCACGGTGCGGCGGCGGGATTCGTCGACGCGTTTGAGCGCGACGGCGACGGATTCGTCGTTGGCGGCCCAGGCGCGGATGGCGGCTTCGGCGCGGTGGTTGAGGCCGCAGGCGAGGTCGTAGAGGGCGCGGATGTCGTCGTCGGGGGTGCTGCGGCCGAAGTTGCGGGCGCGCAGCACGAGTACCTGCCGGTGTTCCCAGGTCTCCAGGAGGAGGTCGACGAAGCCCTGCCAGCTGCCGAAGTGGTGGTAGAAGGAGCCGGAGGTGACGCCGAGGCGGCGGCAGAGCACGCCGATATTGAGGCCCTTGAAGCCGAGTTCGGCCAGCACCTCGAGGGCGATGTCGAAGTACTGATCCTTGGTGACCACGCGGGACATGGGTCGCCGATCTGCTCGCAGGGACGGGAGTGAGGCCGAAGAGTACCTCATGCGCCTGCCTGCGCCCGGCGGCTGGACGGGGCGAAATCGGCGAACCGCGTGCACATCTTCACCGGCTGTCGGCTTTCGTGTCGTTTCGGGTCAGCCCGGTGGCGGGGTGCGGGCGAGTTACGCCTTCGTCGACGACACCGGTGACCGGGTCAGCGCGGTCGCCGGATCGGTTCGCCCGCTACCGGGCGGGTCGGAGTTCGATGCCGAGCAGGGCGTCGACGGCGGTGCGGATGGCGGCGGGGGCGTCGGGGTCGGCGCCGCCGTAGGCGATCGCCTGGCGGGCCCATTCGTCGACGGCGGCGAGCGCCTTGGGGGTGTCGAGGTCGTCGGCGAGGTGCTGGCGCAGGCGGGCGACGGTGTCGTCGGCGGCCGGGCCCGCGGCCTGGGCGGTGGCGTCGCGCCAGCGGGCCAGGCGCTGCTCGGCGGTGCGCAGGATCTCGTCGGTCCACATGCGGTCCTGCCGGTAGTGGCCGGCGAAGAGGCCGAGGCGCAGGGCGGCGGGGTCGGTGCCTGCGCGGCGCAGGGCGGAGACGAAGACGAGGTTGCCGCGGGATTTCGACATCTTCTCGCCGTCCAGGCCGATGAGGCCGGTGTGCACGTAGTGGCGGGCGAAGCGGCGGCCCGCGCCGAGGGCTTCACCGTGTGCGGCGGAGTATTCGTGGTGCGGGTAGATCAGGTCGGAGCCGCCGCCCTGGACGTCGAACTCGGAGCCGAGCCGGTTCAGGGCGATCGCCGTACACTCGATGTGCCAGCCGGGCCGTCCGGGGCCGAAGGGGGCGGGCCAGGAGGGTTCGCCGTCGCGGGCGGCGCGCCACAGCAGCGGGTCGATGGGGTCGTTCTTGCCGGGGCGTTCGGGGTCGCCGCCGCGTTCGGCGAACAGGGTCTCCATGGTGGCGCGGTCGTAGCCGGATTCGTAGCCGAACTGCTCGGTGGCGTCGGCGCGGAAGTAGATGTCGGGGTATTCGTCGTCCTCGACGGTGTAGGCGGCGCCCGCGGCGAGTAGTTTGCCGACCAGTTCGACGACCTCGTCGACGGATTCGACGGCGCCGATGTAGTCGCGCGGGGGCAGTACGCGCAGCGCGGCCATGTCCTCGCGGAAGAGCTCGATCTCGCGGGCGCCGAGGTCGCGCCAGTCGATGCCGTCGCGGGTGGCGCGTTCGAAGAGCGGGTCGTCGACGTCGGTGATGTTCTGCACGTAGTGCACGTCGTGCCCCGCGTCGCGCCAGAGCCGGTTGACGAGGTCGAAGGTCAGGTAGGTGGCGGCGTGGCCGAGGTGGGTGGCGTCGTAGGGGGTGATGCCGCAGACGTAGAGGGTGGCGGTGCGGCCGGGGGTCACCGGGCGTACGGCGCGGTCGGCGGTGTCGAACAGCCGCAGCGGCGGCCCTGTTCCGGGGATGGTGGGGATGGGGGTGTCGGACCAGGACTGCATGGTTCGAGGGTAGAGGTGCGGGCGGGGTGGCGGTGCCGCGCCCCGCTGGCAGGCGCCCTCGCCGCACCCGGGGCGGCGGGGCCGACCTGCGGCGGGGCGGCGCCCCGGTGAAGTCAACCGTTGGCGTCCGGGAGATTCGCCGCACCCGGGCGGAGCGGGGCGGCGGGGCGGGTCAGAACGCGGGCCAGGGAATGGGGCGCGCGGTGTCGGGGAGCGGCATGACGGGGTCGTCGAGCAACCGGCGGGCACGGTCGGCGAGCGCGGTGATCTCGGTGTCGGTGAGGTGCTCGGCGAGCTCGTCGGCGAGGTCGCCGCCGATCTCCTTGACCAGCCCGGTGATGGCGGGCAGCAACTCCTCCGGGATCGGCTCGCCCGCCCATCCCCACAGCACCGTGCGGAGCTTGTTCTCGGCGTGCAGGCAGATGCCGTGGTCGACGCCGTAGACGGTGCCGTCGGCGCCGTCGAGCGCGTGCCCGCCCTTGCGGTCGGCGTTGTTGACGATGACGTCGAGCACGGCGAGGCGGCGCAGCCGGGCGTCCTCGGAGTGCACCAGCGAGACCTCGGTGCCTGCGGGGTCGACGGCGCGCAGCACCTCGCGGAAGCCGTCGGGGACGACACCGGCGGGGGTGAGGTCGACGAGGTCGAGGGTGTCGGCGTGGTCGGTGGTGTCGATCCAGCGCTGCACCATGCCGGGGCCGAAGGGGCCGTCGCGCAGGATGGTCTCGGGCACGGTGTGCCAGCCGAGGGTCTCGGCGATCCGGTAGGTGGCGACCTCGCGGCCGGCGAGGGTGCCGTCGGGGAAGTCCCAGAGCGGTTGTTCGCCGCGGATCGGTTTGTAGACCACGCGCAGCGGGGTGCTCGGGTCGGCGGTGGCGATGTCGCAGACCAGGGTGAGGTTGCTGGCGGTGCTGATCCGGCCGAGCACCGCCAGGTCGCCCGCCCGGAACAGCGGGTCGTCACCGCCGGGCACGGGTCACTCCTCTTCCAGGTCGGCGGCGCCGAAGATGTCGCCGCGCTTGTAGCCGTTGGTGCGCACGCACATGTGCCCGCCCGGGGAGAGCGGCTCCCCGCAGAGCGGGCAGGGCGGGCGCCCGGCGGCGATCACCTTGGTGGAGCGCAGCGCGAACTCGCGGGCCTGGACGGGGGTGAGGAATACCCGGACCGCGTCCGGGCCCTCCTCGGTGTCGTCGAGCACGACCGATTCGTCGACCTCGGTCTCGGTGATGGCGAGCAGCTCGACCACCACCGCGCCTGCGTCGGCGTCCCAGCCGAGCCCCATGGTGCCGACCCGGAACTCCGCGTCCACCGGGGTGACCAGCGGATCGGTGTCCCCGACGGCTTCGGCCTGCGGCGGCACCTCGGCGCCGAACCGGCGCGCGACCTCGTCCAGCAGCAGCCCCATCCGATCGGCCAGCACCTTGACCTGCTGCTTCTCCAGCAGCACGCTGACGACCCGCGGATCCTGCACGGCCTGGAGATAGAACGCGCGATCACCCGGTTCACCGACGGTCCCGGCGACGAAGCGATCGGGGGTGCGAAATACGTGGATTGCTCGTGCCATCTGCACCCTCCTCGAACCCTGACCCTCTCGACTACCCGGCGTGGCGTTTTCCAGACGCCGGGGCGAGCCGGGGGCCCCGTGTGACGTCTCTACAACGGATCGCGGCGCTCCGCATTCCCATTATCCGCGACCGGGCCCGGCGTCACCTCACCGCCGGGGACCGGGCCGGGAGCGGGCGCCCCGGCCTTGGCGGGGCCGGCGGGCGGCGCGGCGGCGAGCGCGGACAGGTCGGCGCCGGTGTCGTTGAGCCGCCAGACGTAGGGGGCGTGCGGGGAGTAGCGGATCACGCTGATCGAGGCCGGCTCGACCACGATGCGCTGGAAGCCGTCGAGGTGGATGCCGAGCGCGTCGGCCAGCACCGACTTGATCACGTCGCCGTGCGTGCAGGCGACCCAGAGCACGTCGGCGCCCTCATTGGCGTCGGCGAGGCGGCGGTCGATGTCGCGGATCGCGGTGACCGCGCGGCGCTGCACGTCGGCCAGCCCCTCGCCGTTGGGGAAGACCGCGCCGGAGGCGTGCCGCTGCACGACCGACCAGAGCGGCTCCTCCAGGAGTTCGCTGATCGGGCGGCCGGTCCAGTCGCCGTAGTCGACCTCGAGCAGCCGGTCGTCGTACTCGGGTTCGAGCCCGAGCCGCTGGGCGAGCGGGCCGACGGTGCGCTGGCAGCGCAGCAGCGGGGAGTGCGCGATGTGCCGGATGGGGAGCCCGCCGAGCCGGTCGGCGACCGCGGCGGCCTGCTCGGCGCCGCGCTCGGTGAGTTCGACGCCGGTGCTGCGTCCGGCGAGCGTGCGCGCGGTGTTCGAGGTGGAGACGCCGTGGCGCAGCAGGATGACCGTCATGGGGTCAGCCTAGTGCGCGGGGCGTTCGCGCCGCCCCGGTCGCGGCGGGCGCCGGCCGCGACCGCCCGCCGCGGCTGTCCGAAATATCCGTTCCGAACCGACAGTTGGGCTCGCCGGCCCGCCGTGATCACGCAGCGACAGTACAGGCCGCTGTCCGGGCCCGGCGCGGAGGCGGGGGCGGCACTGTGTGGGACGGCGCGGTGCCGGCTTGGCTCTCCCGCGGTGCTGACGGCTTAGGCTTGGCGCCGTGACGAGAGCGTGGACGCGGTAATGGAACAGCGGACGGTCGGCCGCAGCGGGCTGCGGGTGTCCCGGATGGGCCTGGCCACCCACACGTGGGGCGACCGTACCGGCGCCGACGAGGCGGCGGTGCAGATGACGGCGTTCCTGGACGTGGGCGGCACCCTGGTCGACACCTCCCCCGGCTACGCGGCCGGCGGCGCGCAGCGGGTGCTCGCCGAGCTGCTCGGCGATCTCGTCAACCGCGACGATCTGGTGCTCAGCGGCTGCTCCGGGGTGGTCCCGATGTCCGCGGCCGAGGCCGGGCCCGCGCTGCCGGAGCCGGTGCGCCCCGCCGTCGACGCCTCCCGGCGCGGGCTGCTGGCGCAACTGGACCGGACGTTGCGCGAGCTCGGCACCGACCACCTGGATCTGTGGAGCGTCGGCGAGTGGGACCCCTACACCCCGCTGGACGAGGTCGCGGGCACGCTCGAGCACGCGGTGCGCGCCGGGAAGGCCCGCTACGTGGGGGTGCGCGGGTTCAGCGCCTGGCAGCTGGCGTCGCTGGCCGCGCTGACCCCGGTGGTGGCCGCGCAGCACCCGTACTCGCTGCTCGCGCGGGGCGCGGAGGAGGATCTGCTGCCCGCGGCGCGGCACCACGGGACCGGGCTGATCGCGGCGACTCCGCTCGCGGGCGGGATCCTGACCGGCAAGTACCGCGACGGGGTGCCCGCCGATTCGCGCGGGGCGGACGAGGCGACCGCCGACGAGATCACGCACCGGCTCGACGAGCGCGCCAACCGCGTGGTGGACGCGCTGGTCACCGCCGCCGACGGGCTCGGCACCTCACCGCTGGCGGTGGCGCTGGCCTGGATCCGGGATCGGCCGGGGGTGGCGAGCATGATCGTCGGGGCGCGCGATATCGGGCAGCTCACCGGGGTGCTCGCCGCCGAGACGCTGGAGTTGCCGCGGGCCATCGCCGCCGCGCTCGACGACGTGAGCGCGCGCCCGGAGACCGGGCACGAGTAGTCCGCCCGCGGGGCGGGCGGCGCGCCGGTTCCGGTGAGCGGGCTGCCCGACAGCCCCGGCGGGGACTGGTGTCGTCCGGCACCGACCGTGCGGCCCGCACGGTGCGGGCGCCCCGCTAGCCTGGGCGGCATGAGGTGTGGCGGTGGTGTTCGTTCCGGGGGAATCCGTGCCGTGCTCGCGGTGCTCGCGGTGATCCTGGCGGCCGGGCTCACCGCCTGCGGGGACACCGGGACCGGGGCGAGCGGCGGGCAGCGCGGCCCGGCGACGGCCGCGCTCACCGACCTGGACCCGGTGCCGCTCACCCCGCCGCCCGCCCCCGCGCTGCCGGTGACCGTGCGCTCCTTCGACGGCACCGAGGTCACCGTCGGCTCCGCGGACCGCATCGTGGCCGCCGACCGCTACGGCACGCTGGCGCAGACGGTGTGGGCGCTCGGGCTCGGCGCCAACCTGGTCGGGCGCAGCACCGCGGCCGCCTTCCCCGCGGTGCGCGACGTGCCGAACGTGACCGGCGGCAGCGGCTCGCTCAATGTGGAGTCCATTCTCGCGCTGCGGCCGACGGTGTTCCTCACCGACACCACCAGCGCCGCCCCGGCCGTGCGCGAGCAGCTGCGCGCGGCCGGGCTCGCCGTCGTCTACTTCGACCCGCAGCGCACCATGGACGGGGTGGTGCCGCAGATCGAGGCGGTCGCCGCCGCGCTCGGCGTCCCCGACCGGGGCGCGCAGCTGGCCCAGCGCACCCGCGACGAGATCGCCGCCGCCACCGCCGCCGTGCCGGAGCAGGACCCGCCGCTGCGCATCGCCTTCCTGTACCTGCGCTCCACCGCCATCACCATGATCGCCGGGCCCGGGTCCGGCGCGGACGCGCTCATCGCCGCCATCGGCGGGGTCGATGCCGGGACCGCGGCCGGGGTGAGCGAGCCGTTCACCGCCATCACCAGCGAGGGCATGATCAATGCCGCGCCCGACGTCATCCTGGTCATGACCGACGGGCTGCAATCGGTCGGCGGGCTGGACGGGCTCGCGAAGGTGCCGGGCATCGCCCAGACCCCGGCCGGGAGGGACCGGCGGGTGGTGGACATGTCCGATGCGGTGCTGCTGTCCTTCGGGCCGAACACCGGGCGGGTCGTCGCGGCGCTCAGCGATGCCGTCTACGGCGCATGAGCCGGACCTCCGGCGCCGATCCGGCGACGCTCATGCCGCACTCCCCCGCCCCGGTCGCCCCGCGCAGCCGCGGTGTCTCCCGGATCGCGGCCGTGTCGATCGTGGCGGTCGCCGCGCTGATCGCGCTCGCGCTGCTCTCGGCCACCCTCGGCCAGGTGCCGACCACGCCGGCCGAGGTGGCGGGCAGTGTCCTGCACCGCCTCGGCCTCGAGCTGGGCCCGCTCCCGGCCCACCCGGCGGGCGAGGTCACGCTGTGGGAGGTGCGGTTCCCGCGGGTGCTGCTGGCCGCGTTCGTCGGCGCCGCGCTCGCCACCGCGGGCGCGCTGCTGCAGGGCGTGTTCGCCAACCCGCTCGCCGAGCCCGGCGTGATCGGTGTCTCGGCGGGTGCCGCGGTCGGCGCGGGCACGGTGATCGTGGTGGGTGGCGCGTTCGTCGCGGCCTGGTCGGTGGCGGCGGCCGCCTTCGCGGCGGGGCTGGCGACCACCATGCTGGTGTACCTGCTGGCCCGCTCGGGCGGGCGCACCGAGGTGGTGACGCTGGTCCTCACCGGCGTCGCGATCAATGCCTTCGCCGGTGGGCTGCTCGCCTTCCTGCTGTTCGTGGCGCAGCCCGCCGCGCGCGACCAGATCGTGTTCTGGCAGCTGGGCAGCCTCAACGGCGCCACCTGGGACGCGGTCGGCATCGTCGCCACCCTGACCACGCTCGGGATCGGGGCCGCGGTCCTGGTGGCGCGGAGACTGGACCTGCTCGCGCTCGGCGAATCGGTGGCCAGGCACCTCGGGGTCGATGTCGAGCGGTTGCGGGCGATCGTGATCGCGGTGGTCGCGCTGCTCGCCACCGCCGGGGTGGCGTTCACCGGGATCATCATGTTCGTCGGGCTGGTCGTCCCGCACGTGGTGCGCATGCTCGTCGGCCCCGCGCACCGGGTGCTGATCCCGCTCAGCGCCGTCTTCGGCGCGGTGGTGCTGCTCGCCGCCGATGTCGGCGCCCGCACCCTGGTCACAAATGCCGACCTCCCGCTCGGCATGCTCACCTCCCTCGTCGGCGGGCCCTTCTTCTTCTGGCTGCTGCGCCGCACCCGCGCCCGCTCGGGAGGGTGGGCATGAGCGCCGCTGCCGAGCGGGCAGGCGCACCGGTCGGCGGCCCGCGTCGGCGCCGGATATTCGGCCGCGGTGCCGCTCCCCCCGAGCCCCTGGAACGGGGCGCGGTCACCCTGCGCGCCCGCGGTGTCACCGTCGCCCGCGGCAGGCGAGAAGTCCTGACGACCGTCGACTTCGAGGTCGCCACCGGCGAGGTCGTCGCCCTGGTCGGCCCGAACGGCGCCGGGAAGTCGACCCTGCTGGCCGCGCTGGCGGGTGAACTGCCCGCCAGCACCGGCGCGGTCGAACTCGACGGCCGCCCGGTCACCGCCTGGTCGGCCCTGGACATGGCCCGCCGCCGCGCGGTTCTCCCCCAGAGCCACACCGTCGGCTTCCCCTTCACCGCCCGCGAGGTGGTGGCGATGGGCCGCGCTCCCTGGGCGGGCACCGACCGCGACCACGACGACGAGACAGCCATCGACGCCGCCCTGGCCGCCGCCGACGTCACCCACCTCGCCGCACGCCCCTTCCCCACGCTCTCCGGCGGGGAACGCGCCCGCGTCGCCCTGGCCCGCGTCCTCGCCCAGGACACCGCGACCCTGCTGCTCGACGAACCCACCGCCGCCCTCGACCTCGGCCACCAGGAAGCCGTGCTCGGCCTGGCCCGCGACCGCGCCCGCGACGGCGCCGCCGTCGTGATCGTGGTCCACGACCTCGGCATCGCCGCCGCCTACGCCGACCGGGTCGCGGTCCTGGATCGCGGCCGGGTGGCCGCCGACGGCGCCCCGCGCGCGGTCCTGACCACCGGACTGCTCAGCGCCGTCTACCGGCACCCGGTCGAGGTCATCGACCACCCGGTCACCGGCGCGCAGCTCGTGCTGCCGGTGCGCCGGGTCAGCGCCGCCACACCAGCTTCAGCACCGCCGGGGTGAGCAGCATGCGGATGACGGTCGCGTCCAGCACCAGCGCGGCGATCATGCCGTATGCGATGTACTTCATGAGCACCAGGTCGGAGAAGCCGAACGCCCCGGTCACCACGATCAGGATCGCCGCCGCCGAGGTGATCACCCCGCCGGTGTGCGCGATCCCGTAGCGAATGGCCTCGGGCGGGTCCGCGCCGGCCGCCCGCGCCTCCGCCATCCGGGACTGCAGGAACACCTCGTAGTCGGTGGAGAGCCCGAAGATCACGCAGACGATCAGCACCAGCGCCGCGAACATGAGCGGCCCCGGGGTGAAGCGCAGCAGCTCCGACCCGTGCCCCTGGACGAACATCCAGGTCAGCAGCCCGAGCGTGGAGGCGAGGCTGAGCGCGCTCATCGCCACCGCCTTCACCGCGAGCACCAGCGACCGGAACGCCACGTACATCAGCGCCAGCGACGCGCTGACCAGGATCAGCAGCAGCCACGGCAGCCCGGCCAGCAGCCCGTTGATGCTGTCGCGTTCCAGCGCGGGCACTCCGGCCACATACATCCGGACCCCGTCCGGTTGCGGGATCTCGCGCAGCGCGCGCACCACCCGGTCGGCGTCGCGGTCCTCGCGCAGCCCGGCGCTGAGCACGTTCACCCCGTCGCGGGTGGCGGCGGCGGGTTCGAAGCGGCCGGTGAGCCCGGGGACCTGGTTGGCGGCCCACCGGATGTCGGCGAGCTGCTGCGGGTCGGCGCCGACCACGACGAGCTTCACCGGCTCCAGCCGCAGTCCGGGGAAGAGCTCGTCGAAGCGTTCCTGCGCCACCCGGGCCGGGTGGTCGTGGTCGAGGTAGCGTTCGCTGAGCCCGCCGAACTCGATGTGCCGGAACGGGGAGCTGAGCAGCGCGATAGCGAGCAGCACCGGCACGATCACCAGCCACGGGCGGCGCATGGCGAACCGGGCCAGCCGGGCGAAGAACCCGGCGTCGATCTCGGCGTCGGTCCTGCCCCGGGAGAACCGCTTCCAGCCCCACAGGTCGATGCGGTGCCCGACGATGCCGAGCAGCGCGGGCAGCGCCGTCACCGAGAGCACGGCCGCGATCAGCACCGAGGAGATGCCGCCGTAGGGCACCGAGCGCAGCACCCCGTTCGGGTAGATGAACAGCGCGCCCAGGCTGATCGCGACGATCAGCGCCGAGAACAGCACGGTGCGCCCCGCGGTCGCCACGGTCCTGGCCACCGCGTCCTCGACCGCGCGGCCCGCGGCGAGCTCCTCCCGGAACCGGGTCACCGCGAAGAGCCCGTAGTCGATGGCGAGCCCGAGCGAGACCAGGGTGACCACCGCCCCGGCGAAGACGTTGACGTCGATGTAGCCGGTGAGCCCGCGCATCACGCCCTGTCCGGCCAGGATGGTCATGCCGCCGATCAGCACCGGCAGCAGCGCGCCGACGATGCCGCCGAAGACGAAGTACAGCAGGATCGCCACGAGTGGCAGCGCGATCACCTCGGCGCGGCGGATATCGTCCTGCATGCCGGTGTTGATGCCCTCGACCACCGGTTGCAGCCCGGCCAGCTGCACGGTGGTGCCGCCGGGGCCGGTGCCGTCGCCGTTCGCGCCGAGCGCGGGCTTGAGCGCGAGGAAGTTCTCGATCGCCTCGGTGCCCTGCTCGCGCAGCCCCACCACGGCGAAGGCGACGGTGCGGGATTCGTCGGTGGCGGAGGCGGCGAACGGACTGTCCCAGTAGCTGTCGATCTTCGCGACCCGGTCGGCGTGCTGTTCGCGCAGTGCGGTGAGCGCGGCGGTGACCGGGCCGCGCACCGCCGGATCGTCCACGGTGCTGCCCGCGGGGGCGGTGAAGAGCAGGATCAGGTCGCTGTCGGTGTCGCGGCCGAAGGTGTCGTCGGCGATCTTCGACCCGGCCACCGATTCGCTGCTCTCGTCGAACCAGCCCTCCTGGGTCAGGTGGTCGCCGAGGTCGCGGCCGTACCAGCCGGTGACGAGCACCGCGAACACACACAGCGCGAGCACCACGACGCGGTGCCGGTGGACGAACCTGCCCCAGCGCAGGGAGCCGGAGTGCAGCACGCGCGCCTCAGCCGCAGGCGGGGGTGCGGTAGTCGGCCGAGCGCAGGATCCCGCACAGGTCGGTGCGCGAGATCTTCCACTGGTCGTCCAGGTACACGAAGTGCACGACGGTGGTGCGGATATTGCTGCCCGTCCCGTCCTTGTCCAGGCGCAGGGTGGCGGTCAGGGTGCCGTCGCGGTTGTCGAAGACCGGGTCGGTGACCCCGTACACGGCGCGCGGATTGTCCTGCAGCGCCCGGTACATGTCCGGGATGGCGTCGCGGAAGGCGGCGCCGTCCTCGATCAGGTTCGTGCGCTCGGCGTCGGGCAGCGCGGGGTCGAGGGCGCTCTTGATCCTGGCGTCGAGCTCGGCCGCGGTCGGGATGTGCCGGTTCGCCACCGCCGACGAACTCGCCGCGATCGAGGAGGTGACCGCGGCGTTCGCCGAGGAGCGGGCGGCGGCCACGGCGTTCTCGTCCACCCCGTCTCCGCAGGCTGTGAGGGTGAACACGGCGGCGGCGGCCAGCGCGGTGCCGAGCGCGCGGCGGATGGGGTGCAGCGGTGTGGGAAGCATCACCTACAGGGATACCGTATGCGGTCAGCGGCCGTCGATGACGGCCCCCAGCCGTCCCAGAAGGGCGCGCACGATCGTCGGCTCCCCCGCCGCCGTGCCCCGGGCCGGGACGGCGGTGGGCAGCAGGTCGCGCACCAGCGCGGTGACGCTGCGCGGGTCGTCGAGGTCGATGTCGGTGACCGGGGTGTCGGCGACCGCGACCACGTCCTCGGGGCCGGGAACCTCCAGGTCGGCGTCGTGCCGGTATATTTCCACGAAGAGAGTGGACCGGACGGTCCGGAACGCGAAGGGGTGCCCATCGGCGGTGCTGCCGAAGCCGTGCGCGTACGGGCCGACGGTGAGGTCGTCGACGGCGAAGCCGGATGATCGGTCGGGCGGCAACCGGGTCTCCCTGGGTCGGTGGTGGTCACCTTCACGGTAACCCCGGGGCGAACGGCCGAAACACCGTCGCGGCCGGGCGGGGTTTCATCCGGCGCAGCGATGTTGCGTCATCATGGGTCGATGCGGTCTGCTCGTATGTCGGCCCCGGCGGGGCGGGCGTTTCGCCCCGGGCCGTGATCGGGCCGGGGCGGTGTCGCGGGTGAGCGGTGGAAAGGGAGTGCGGCGGATGCGTCCGGTTGGTTCACTGGCGGCGGGGCTGGTGGCGCTGGCATTGCTCACCGGCTGCTCCGCGGACGGCTCCGGCCCCGACGTCCCCACCAGGGCACCCGCCACCCCCGCCGCCGCGCCTGCCCCCGCCGTCCCGCCCGCCGGGCGCACCGCGCTCCCCGGGGCCACCTACCCGCTGCTCGCCGCCGACCCGGGCAGCGGGCTGCTCGCCGCCGCCGCGGGCACCCGGCTCGACGTGCTCGACCCCGGCGCCGAGCCGGTCGCCGTCGCCCGCACCCTCACCCTGCCCGGTGCCGCCGCCGCGCTCGTCCCCGGACGGCCCGGCGAGGTACTCGCCGCCGTGCCGGGCGCCGTCGTGCGGGTCGCGCTCGGCACCGGTGCGAGCAGCGAGGTCCGGGTCGACGGCGACGTGCGCAGCGTGGCGCCCGGCCCGGAGGACACCCTCGTCGTCGGCACCGGCGACGGCGCGATCCGCACCATCGGTCCCGACGGCGCCGTCCGCGCCACCGCGGACGGGCTGGTCTCGGCCGACGCGCTCGCCGTCGTCGGCGGGCAGATCACCGTGCTCGATCGCCGCCAGAGCATGATCGCCGAACTCGACACCGGCGCCGACCGGCTCGGGCTCGGGCTGCGCGCCGGCGACGGCGCGACCACCCTGCTCGCCGACCCGCTCGGCCGGGTCCTCGTCACCGACACCGACCACGGAGAACTGCTGGTCTACACCACCGCGCCGCTCGTGCTGCGGCAGCGGTTCCCGGTAGGCTCCTCGCCCTACGCACTCGCCTACGACGCCATGTCGGACACCGTCTGGGTGTCGTGCACGCAGAGCAACGAGGTCGTCGGGTTCGACCTCGGCACCGGGATACCGGTGGAAGTGGACCGTCGTCCGACGGTCCGGCAGCCGGACGCGCTCGCCGTCGACGCGCGCACCGGCGACCTGTTCGTGGCATCGGCCGCCGGCGACGGCGTCCAGCGGATCGCCGCGACGGATCGGAAGAGAGGTCAGTGATGGCGCCGAAGCATCGGAGTTCGCGAACCGCGCTCCCCGCGGGCTGGGAGACCAGCGGCGACGACTACGAGTACGTGCCACTGCGGCTGCCACCCGAGGTCACCCGGGTCACCGCGTCCATGCGCCTCGCCATCCAGGCCGAGTACGGCGGCTGGGAGCTGTCCCGGGTCCGCGCCTACACCGACGGCAGCCGCCGCGTGCTGCTGCGCAGGCGACGCAACGCCGCGCTACCCGAATCCGAACCGGGGATCTGATGTACGGCCTGCTGCTGCGCCTGATGTTCCTGCTTCCGCCGGAGCGGGCCCACCACACCGCCTTCGCCCTCATGCGCTGGGCCGCCCGGGTCCCGCCCCTGCGCGCGGCCCTGGCGAAGGTGCTCGCCGGGCCCGACCCGATCCTGCGCAGCACCGTCTTCGGCGTGGACTTCCCGGCCCCGCTCGGCCTCGCCGCGGGCTTCGACAAGAACGCCGACGGCGTGCACGCCTGGGCCCCGCTCGGCTTCGGCTTCGCCGAGATCGGCACCGTCACCGCGCACGCCCAGCCCGGCAACCCCGCCCCCCGGCTGTTCCGGCTGCCCGCCGACCGCGCCCTCGTCAACCGCATGGGCTTCAACAACGAGGGCGCCGCCGCGGCGGCGGTGCGGCTGCGCACCCGCCGCCCCGGCGGCGTCCCCATCGGCGCCAATATCGGCAAGACCAAAGCCACCCCCGCCGACGAGGCCGCCACCGACTACGCCACCAGCGCCGCCCTGCTCGGCCCGCACGCCGACTTCGTCGTCGTCAACGTCAGCTCCCCCAACACCCCCGGCCTGCGCGATCTGCAAGCCGTCGAGGCCCTGCGCCCGCTGCTGCGCGCCGTGCTCGACGAGGTCACCGTCCCGGTGCTGGTCAAGATCGCGCCCGACCTCTCCGACGACGACATCGACGCCGTCGCCGACCTCGCCCTCGAACTCGGGCTGGCGGGGATCGTGGCCACCAATACGACCATCAAGCGCGACGGGTTGCGGACGCCGGTCGCCGAGGTCGAGGCGTGCGGGGCCGGTGGGCTCTCCGGGCCGCCCGTCGCCGACCGGTCGCTCGAGGTGCTGCGCCGGCTGCACCGCCGGGTCGGCGGCCGGCTGGTACTGGTCTCGGTCGGCGGGATCGAGACCGTGGATCAGGCGTGGGAGCGGATTCTCGCCGGGGCGAGCCTGTTGCAGGGGTACACCGGGTTCATCTACGGGGGGCCGTTCTGGGCGCGGCGCATCCACCGCGGGATCGCCGCGCGGTTGCGTGCCGGTGGATATCGGGAACTGGCCGAGGCCGTCGGCGCGAAGCACCTCGACCCGGCCTGATCACGGGAACACCACCGGCGGCTCGGTGTGCGGCCTGCACCGGTCGGTGAAGTACTCCAGCCCGTGGCTCGGGCCGTGCGCCCGCGGGCGCCGCGGAATCCCGGTATCGCCACCCCGCGCCCCCTCGGCAGGTTCACCCGGCGCGATCTCCACCACGCCGTGCACCGCCCGCGCCGCCATCGCCTTGGCCAGCAGCAGCACCGCCTGGGCGAATACCAGTCCGACGCGGTGCGCCCGCTCCTGCATCAGCGCGAACGCCATCGGATCATCGACCAGCGCCGGGTCCGACACCAGCTCGTCCAATTCCATTCCCGCCCGCGCCTGATCCGCGGTGAGCGGACGATCCCGCCACCAGCTCAGCCGCCACGGCTTCCGGCCCCCGAAATCCACCCGGAACGCGTACTCCGGGGAGACATCACTCGTCATCCGCGAGTCGGTGATGTGGATTGGCATGATCCCTCCTCACCGGCCCCTCGGGCCTCTTCCCCGACGGGAGGAGCCGATTTCAGTGTGACAGTTGCCGCTGAAAGCGGTCAATTGCCATCGAGTCATGGGAATTGACATGTGAACATTGGGGTAAACCTGATGTCAGGGCGGGTGGACGACCAGCAATCCCGCTGTGCGGGGGGATATTCCGGCGAGTATGCCAATCTGCGACCTATCAGATGTCATCGGGCGGACGCACTCTGGCAAATGGCGCGGTAGTTTGGAGCGGTAGCGGGAGGTGAGGCCGTGAGCGGGCCGCTGGACGGGCAGGTCATCGCTGTCCGGCAAATTCTGACCCGGCTCGGGAAGCGGTCGGGGCTCAGTGCCGAGCGGGTGCGTACCACCGAAATCGATGTCTCGCCCCTGCTGGAATTGCCCGCTATTCGCGCACGCGCGCGCCGCACGAGAGTGGACTCCGCCGAAGCGGTGCTGCCGGTCGTTCGCGAAGTGGCGCAACAACTCCCACCCACCGACCGGCTCGTCGTCGACGCCGCGCTGGCGCTCGGGCTGATCGCCGACGCCGAGGTGGACACCGGCCGGCTCTACGCGGGCGATCTCGGCGAGCGGCGCGAGTACCTCTCGCAGGCGTGGGCCTTGCTGCACACCGTGCTCGGCGCCGCGCCCCCGCCACCGGCCCCGAGCGTCCGCACCCTGCGATCCTCACCGGAAAGACGGGCGTTCACCGCCCTCGCCGCGGCTTTGGTCGACGACCCGGCCAGCAGCCGGAAATACTCGTCGGCGCGGGTGTCGCGGCACGCAGACGAAATCGCCGACCGATTCGGCGCCACCGGCACGGTCACGGTCCTCGGCAACGCGGTCGTCGACCACCTCTACCGCGTGGACGGGCTCCCGGTGGCAGGCGGCACGGCGAGTGGGCGCTTCGAACGACGTCTCGGTGGCAAGGGGCTCAACCGGGCGGTCGCCGCTTCGAGGCTCGGTATGAACACCAGGCTGCTCGCTGCCGTCGGCGGCGACGATGCCGGGCGCCACCTCTTGGCCCTGCTCGAACGCGAGGGCGTCGACACCTCGATGATGAAGATCGTCCGGGACGCCGACACCGACGTGGCCGCGCTCATCGTCACCCCCGGCGGCGGCACCAGCGTGATCAGCCCCATGGGCCATCAGATCCAGTTCACCGAGCAGGACCTGCTCGACCCCGAGGTGGCCGCGACGCTGGTCAGCTCCGACGTGGTGATCATGACCCTCGAATCACCGCTGCCCGTCGTGGAGCAGGCGCTGTCGATCCTGCGGGAAGCCCCGCGGCCCCCCACGCGGGTGCTACAGGCCGCTCCGCCGCACGAGCAGCCCGCCTCGCTCTACCAGTTCCTCGACGGGATCGAGTACGTCGTCGGGAGCACCTGGCAGCTCAGCCGCCTGGTCTCCGCCACCCCGTACACCCCCGAGCAGGCATTGCGCGTGTTCGACGACGAGACCGCGCCCAAGCTGCTCGCCCTCGGAGTCGGCACCGTCTGCGCGATCGAGGGCTTCAGCTGCCAGCTGCGCGGCAAGCACGGCACGGTAGACATTCCCCGGCCCCGGCTCGCCGCGATGGACGACGCACCCGGCGCGCACGCCGCTTTCTGCGGCGCGCTCGCGCACCAGTGGGTGCATACCGGCGGCGAGCCCGACTTCCACTGGATCTGTGGCGCGATGGCCGCCACGCAGTCCTTCGCGGGTGACGTCCCCGAGGCCATGCCGAGCCAGGAGGCGATTGATCGGATCGCCGACCCGCCGGGCGGCCACCCATGATGTACGTTTGCCCCGCCATGCACGATCCCAGACCGCTTCGGAGGAAGCATTGACATCGACCGCGTGTGATCGGCCCGAGGCCGCACATCGGAGCCCGCGCAAGGGGAGCGAGCTGAACGTCCAGGTCATAGAACTATCGGACGCCATCAACGGGGGCCATCTCCTGATCTTCGGCAACGCCACCAACGGCTGCCTCGTCCGGCTGCACTCCCGCTGCCTGTACGGCGAGGTGCTCGGCTTCCAGGACTGCGACTGCGGGCCGGAACTCGAGGCCGCCATGGACCTCATCCAGGCCGAGGGGGCCGGGGTGCTCGTCTATCTGGAACAGGAAGGCCGGGGGGCCGGGCTGTCGATGAAGGCACGCGGGCTGGGGCTGGGCCAGCGCGACGGGCTCGACACCTTCGAGAGTTATCACCGCCTGGGGCTCAACGAGGACCTGCGGGACTACAAAGCCGCCGCGAACGCGCTCGCGGCGCTGGGGCTGGACCGGGTCCGGCTGATGACGAACAATCCGGACAAGGTCGCCGCGCTGCGGGAAGCCGATATCGAGGTCGATGTCGTTCCGCTGCACACCGAGCCGCAATCGGAGGAGGCCCGCCGGTACCTCGCGGCCAAGCGGATCAGGCGCGGACACCTGCTCCCCGAGTAGAAACCCGAATCCGGGCGACCCGGACCCCCTCCCCGCTACGATCGACGTGACCCACACCACTCCCGCGCACCCTGAACCCTGACACGGTGACATAAGATCAACCCCAGTCTGTCAGGGGCTGCGTGTGGCCACGCTCGACGATCGGGACAACGACATGACTACACCGGACATCGGATTCGCCCACGAGTCGGGCGCCACCGTCTACACCGTGCCCGCCGCGTTCCAGGAAACGGTGCGGCTGCGCCCGGATCAGGTGGCGCTGCGCACGGTCGGGGGGACGCAGGAGATCACCTGGAGGCAGTACGCGGAGCGGGTCGAGGCGCTGGCGGCCGGGCTCGCGAACCTCGGCGTCGGGCACGGCGACACCGTCGGGATCATGCTCACCAACCGGCCCGAGTTCAACCTGGTCGACACCGCGGCGCTGCACCTGGGGGCGACGCCGTTCTCGGTGTACAACACCAGCTCGGCGGAGCAGATCGCGCATCAGTTCGGCAATGCGGGGAACCGGGTCGTCGTCACCGAGCAGGCGTTCCTGCCGGTGATCGCGCAGGTGGAGACCCCGGTCGAGCACCTGATCGTGGTCGACGGGCCCGCCACCGGCGCGCTCACCCTCGCCGACCTGGAGGCGAACCCCGGGGCGGACTTCGATTTCGAGGCGAGCTGGCGGGCGGTGCGCGCGGACGACCTGGCCACCCTCATCTACACCTCCGGCACCACCGGGCCCTCCAAGGGCGTGGAGATCAGCCACCGCAATGTGCTGGCCCAGATCATCGCGCTGCTCAGCGGGCCGCTGAAGGTCGGCTTCGACGACCGCGCGGTCTCCTACCTGCCCGCCGCGCACGTCGCCGACCGCATCTCCGGGCACGCCATCAGCCTGCTCACCGGCGTGCAGATCACCACCGTGCCGGACCCGAGGGAGATCGCCGCCGCACTGCCCGACGCCCGGCCCACCACGTTCTTCGGCGTGCCGCGGGTGTGGCAGAAGATCAAGGCCGGGGTGGAGGGCAAGCTCGCGGCCGAGCCGAGCCCGGTCAAGCGCGGGCTGGCGGACTGGGCCGTCAAGACCGGGATCGCCGCCGCGCGTGCCGATCTCGCCGGTAGGGGGCGATCGCCGGTGCTCAGGGCGCAGCACGCGCTCGCCGACAAGCTGGTGCTGTCCAAGCTGCGCGCCGCGCTCGGGCTCGACCAGCTGCGCGTCGCCTCCTCCGGCGCGGCGCCCATCCCGCCGGAGACCCTGGAGTACTACCTGGGGCTCGGGTTCGTGGTGAGCGAGGTGTGGGGCATGTCGGAGACCACCGGCGTCGGCACCTTCACCGACCTGGACAACCCGCGCCCGGGCTCGGTCGGGCGGCCCGTCGACGGGGTCGAGCTGAAACTGGCCGAGGACGGGGAGGTGCTGATCCGGGGGCCGATCGTCACCCGCGGCTACCGCAATATGCCGGACAAGACCGCCGAGGCCATCGATCCCGACGGCTGGCTGCACACCGGCGACGTCGGCAGCCTCGGCGACGACGGCTACCTGCGCATCATCGACCGCAAGAAGGAACTCATCATCAACGAGGCGGGCAAGAACATCGCCCCCTCCGCCATCGAGAACGCGGTCAAGGCCGCCAGCTCGCTGGTCGGGCAGATCGTCGCCATCGGCGACGCCAGGCCCTACATCACCGCCCTGATCATGGTCGACCCCGACGTGCTCGCGCTGCGCGCCAAGGACCTCGAGGCCACCGGCGAGGAGCTGCCCGCGCTGGTCGCCCGCACCGAGATCGTCGACGAACTGCGCGCCGCGGTCGCCGCGGGGAACACGAAGTTGTCGCGGGTCGAGCAGATCAAGCGCTTCACCGTCGTCGACCGGGTCTGGGAGCCCGGCGGCGAGGAGCTCACCCCGAAGATGTCGCTCAAGCGGGTCCCGATCGCCGAGTCCTACGCCGCCGAGATCACCGCGCTCTACGGCCCGGAGGCGGGCGGGCGCGTGATCGCGGTCTAGGAGGACGGCCCCGGACATCGAGTCCGGGGCCGTTTCCACCGAAAGAGCTACTGCTCGTAGGTCGCGACCAGGGTGGCGCGCGCCAGGGTGTGGCTGAACAGGTTGAACCCGAGGAACGCCGGGCTCGCCTCCGGCGGCACGCCCAGGCTCTCCACATCCACCGCGTGCACCACGACGAAGTAGCGGTGCGGGCCGTGCCCCTCGGGCGGGGCCGCGCCCACGTACCCGGCGAAGCCGGCGTCGTTGCGCAGCGTGATCGCCCCGGAGGGGAGCGCCCCGCCCTCCTCGCCGCTGCCCGCGCCCGTCGGGAGCGAGGTGGTGCCCGCCGGGATGTCGGCGACGGCCCAGTGCCAGAACCCGGACGCGGTCGGGGCGTCCGGGTCGTAGACGGTGACGGCGAAACTCTTGGTGCCCTCGGGAAAACCGGACCACGACAGCTGCGGCGAGATATCCCGGCCGCCCGCGCCGAACACCCCGCTCACCTGGTCGTTGCCGAACTTCTCGCCGTCGGCGATGTCGTCGGAGGTGACGGTGAAGGACGGGACATCGGGCAGCGCGTCGTACGGGTTGTGGCTCATGGGTCCTCTCTCGGTTCGGTTCAGCTGTGCAGCAGGAAGTGTTCCAGTACCCGGGTGCCGAATTCGAGCGATTCCACCGGCACCCGCTCGTCCACGCCGTGGAACAGCGCGGTGAAATCCAGCTCCGGCGGCAGCCGCAGCGGCGCGAAACCGAAGCAGCGGATCCCGAGCTCGGCGAAGGCCTTGGCGTCGGTGCCGCCGGAGAGCATGTAGGGCACCGTGCGCCCGTTCGGGTCGTGCGCCAGCACCGCGGCGTTCATGGCGTCGACCAGGTGCCCGTCGAAGGTGGTCTCGTAGGAGTCGAGCTCGGTGATCCACTCGCGCTCCACATCCGGGCCGATCAGCTCGTCCACCTCGCGCTCGAACTCGGCCAGGCGGCCGGGCACCACCCGGCAGTCCACCACCGCCTCCGCGGTCTGCGGGATCACGTTCGCCTTGTACCCGGCCGAGAGCATGGTCGGGTTGGCGGTGTCGCGCAGGGTGGCGCCGATGATCCGGGAGATCGTGCCCAGCTTGGCCAGCCTGCCCTCGATATCGGGGCCCGCCGGATCGAACTCCAGCCCGCTCTCCTCCGATACCGCCGCCAGGAACTCCGCCACCGAATCCGAGACCACCAGCGGGAAGGTGTGCGTGCCCAGCCGCGCCACCGCCCTGGCCAGGATGGTCACCGCGTTGTCCTCGTGCAGGAACGAGCCGTGCCCGGCGCGCGCCTTGGCGCGCAACCGCATCCAGCCCAGCCCCTTCTCCGCGGTCTCCACCAGGTAGAGGCGGCGCTCGGTGCCGTCCCGGCGCGGCACCGTGAGCGAGAAGCCGCCGACCTCGCCGACCGCCTCGGTGATGCCCTCGAACAGATCGGGGCGGTGCTTCACCAGCCACTGCGAGCCCCACTTGCCGCCGTTCTCCTCGTCGGCCAGGAAGGCGAAGACGATATCGCGCGGCGGCACCGTGCCCTCCCGGCGGAACTGCCGCGCCAGCGCGAGCGACATGCCGACCATGTCCTTCATGTCGATCGCGCCGCGGCCCCACACGTAGCCGTCCCGGATGGCGCCGGAGAACGGGTGCACGCTCCAGTCGGCGGCCTCGGCGGGCACCACGTCCAGGTGGCCGTGGATCAGCAGCGCGCCGCGCGCGGGGTCGGCGCCGGGCAGCCGGGCGAAGACATTGCCGCGGCCGGGCGCGCCGGACTCCACGTACTCGGTCGGGTAGCCGACCTCCTCGAGCTGCTCGATCACCCACCGGGCACACTCGGCCTCGCCCTTGGTGGTCGCCGGCTCGCCGGTGTTCGAGGTGTCGAATCGGATCAGCGCGCTGACCAGATCGACGACCTCGGCGACGGCGCTGGAGTCGGGACGGGTACCGGATGCTTCGCCAGTTGCGGACACGTTCCCTTTCCTACCATCAGGAACCGGCGGGCTGCCGCCGGTGCGATCGGCCCGATCGGAAGTACCGGCCGGTTTCAAGATCAACACGGGCGCCCCCGCGACCCGCCCGGCACCGGAATTCAGTATCCTGGTCGCAGTCACGCGCCACCCCAGACCCCGGTGGCCTGCGGCGAAGAATATTTCGTCGGAAGAGGTAGGGGTATGGACCAGGCGAACAGTGATGCCGTCGTGCTCGGCGCCGCGCTGCGGGTGCCCGACGAGGACGGGCTGCCCGGCGGCGCCGATCTGCTCGCGGGCGGCCGCAGGCAGGCGGCAGGCGGGTTCCGGTTCTGGCTCGCCGACCAGCGCTGGGAATGGTCCGACGAGGTCGCCGCCATGCACGGCTACGCCGAGGGCACCGTGCAGGCCACCACCGAGCTGCTGCTCTCGCACAAACACCCCGAGGATCGCGACCAGGTGGCCGCCACCATCGCCCGGACCGTCGACACCGGCGAGCCGTTCTGCAGCAGCCACCGCATCGTCGACCGGGCGGGCGCGGTGCGGCACGTGCTCGTCGTCGGCGACTACATGATCGGCGACGACGGCGCCGTGCTCGGCACCAGCGGCTACTACATCGACGTCACCGACACCTTCGCCGAGAGCCGCAAGGCCACCCTGGACGGGGTGCTGCCCGAGCTCTACGAATCCCGCGCCGCCATCGAACAGGTCAAGGGCGCCATGATGCTGGTCTACGGGATCAGCGCCGACCAGGCCTTCCGGGTGCTCGCCTGGCGCTCGCAGGAGACCAACGTCAAGCTGCGCACGCTCGCCGCCCGGCTCATCGCCGAGCTCACCGCGACCGCCGACGCGGACGTGCAGCTGCGCACCAGGTTCGACCACCTGCTGCTCACCGTGCACGAACGCGCCGGCGACGACGGGCACCCCGAGCCCTGACCGCTACGGCTCGCCGGCGCGGGCCGCGGCGAAGGCGAGCACCGCGGCGGCGTCCACCGAGCGCTCCACCACCTCGCGCGAGAGCTCGGGCAGCCGGCGCCGGTGGTGGCGGGCGTAGCCGCGCAGCGCGGCGAACGCCGTCTCCGGGTGCAGCTCGCCCTGCGCCGAGAGCACGCCCTTGGCCTGCTCGATCACGATCCGGGACTGCAGCGCGTGCTGCAGCTGGTTGTTCACCGTCCTGGTGTCGGCCAGCTGCCTGGCCCGCAGCAGCGCGATGGTGGCGATATCGGCCAGCGCCTGGCCGACCGCGAGATCGTCGTCGGACAGGTGGGTGCCGGTCTCGGAGCTGAACAGGTTCATCGCGCCGAGGCGCTCGTCGCGCAGCCGCATCGGCAGCGCGTACACCGAGCGCAGCCCCTGCTCGTAGGCGCTCGGCGCGAACTCCGGCCAGCGCTGCTCGTCACGGCGCAGATCCTCGGTGACGACCCGCTCGGCGGTCCGGTAGGACTCCAGGCACGGGCCGTTGCGCGACTGCACCTGCAGCAGCTCCAGCCAGCGCGCCGTCTCGTCGGTCGAGGCGAAGACCTGCAGCTCGCCGTGCTCGTCCACCAGCAGCACCGCGCCGTTGTCGGCGGGCGGCAGCAGCTCGACGGCACGGTCGAGCAGGTACTGGACCAGGTCCATCGGGTCGTAATCGTCCACGAGCGTGTCCGCCAGACGGACGAATGCCGCCACCAACTCCGCTTCCCGGCGCGCCATTCCTCCCACTCCTTCCAGATCCACCTGGCCCGCGGGCCCGGCGCCGGGTCAGCGCCCGGCCGTGATTCGAGATTGCCCGGCAATCTTTCCGTCAATCCCGTCGGAATCCGAAGCACCGGCCCGGCGTGGCGCGGCACACACCGGACGGAACGTGATGCGCGCCTGCCCATTCCACCGGGGCCGCCACGTTTGCCCGCACCCGCAGCGGGAATCGCGGAAGCCGTGATCGGACAACCCAACCCGGCCCGGCGCGCTTCGCGCCCCGCCGTGCGAAACTGACCGCGTGAGCGCGGACGACGCCGTCGAGCACGGCACCAAGCCAAAGCCGGGCAGGGCCCCCGACCGGGGCGAGGTGATCGGCGACGGGTTCCTCTGGCTGGCCAAGTGGTCGCTGTGCCTGGTCGCGGTCGCCGCGGGGGCCTGGGTACTCGGCAACATCATCGCCAAGCTGTGGGTCATCCTGCTGCCGGTCGCGATGGCCATCGTGGTGGCCACCGTGCTCTGGCCGCCGACCCGCTGGATGGTCAACCACGGGCTGCGCCCCGCGCTGGCCGCCGGCCTCTCGCTGCTCGGCTTCATCGGCGCGCTGGCCGGGGTGATCGCGCTGATCGTCCCCTCGGTCGTCGACCAATCTCCCGACCTGGCCGACAAGTCCACCGAGGGCGTCAACCAGGTGCGCGACTGGCTGCGCGGCCCGCCGCTGCGGGTCCGCGACGAACAGCTCGACACGGCGGTCGACGCCATCGTGCAGCGGCTGCAATCCAGCGCCGAGCAGATCGCCGGCGGGGTCTTCACCGGCGTCACCACCGCCACCTCCGCGCTCATCGGCATCTTCCTGGTGCTGGTGCTGGTGTTCTTCTTCATCAAGGACGGGCCGCGGTTCCTGCCCTGGCTGCACCTGCTGCTCGGCAGCCGCAGCGGGCGCCACGTCGAAGAGGTCCTCAACCGGATGTGGGTCACGCTCGGCGGCTTCATCCGCACCCAGGCGCTGGTCAGCCTGATCGACGCCATCTTCATCGGGGCCGGGCTGGTGATCCTGGGGGTCCCGCTGGCCATGGTGCTCGCGGTGATCACCTTCATCGGCGGGTTCGTGCCGGTGGTCGGGGCCTTCGTCGCCGGGGCGCTGGCGGTGCTGGTCGCGCTGGTCGGCAACGGCTTCACCACCGCGCTCATCGTGCTCGGCATCATCATCGCGGTGCAGCAGCTCGAGGGGAACGTGCTGCAGCCGGTGCTGCAGAGCCGCAGCATGAAGCTGCACGCCGTCGTGGTGCTGCTCGCGGTCACCGCGGGCGGGTCGCTCTACGGGATCGTCGGGGCGTTCCTCGCGGTGCCGGTCGCCGCGATCGTCGCGGTGGTGGTGCGCTACATCGGCGAGCAGATCGACGTCGTCACCGAACCCGCCCCCGAGGCCACCGAGAACAACCCCTCCCGGGCCGGGAAACCGGAGGCCGAGTAGTCGGTCGTGCCTCCGGCACGACGGGGGTCGCGCCCTTCGGGGCCTCGCTGTCCGGCGGCCACGGCTCGCACCTGCGGTGCCTGCGCCGCGGCCACCGGACAGCGAGGCGGGCGCGACCCCGGACCGGCCCGGCTTCACCGGCCCGGCTTCACCGGCCCGGCTTCAGCGGATGTCGAGGTGCCAGCCCGCGGGTAGCCCCTCGACCCGGGCGGTGTCGCCGCGGGCGACGACGTGCACGCTCGCCTCGCCCAGGCGCAGGTCGGTGAGGCGCACCTCGCCCCAGGCGGCGGGCAGCCGCGGGGTGAGCAGCAGGGTGCGGCGCGGCAAGTCGGGCTCGAGGCCGAGCAGGGCACGGATCAGCAGCAGCGGGGCCGCGCTGGCCAGCGCCTGCGGCGCGCACGCCGCCGGGTACGGGATCGGCGGGTCGAACCGCTCGCGCGGGAACCCGCAGAACAGCTCGGGCAGCCGCCCGCCGAAGCGCTCCGCGGCATCGAGCAGCCCCGCCGCCAGCGACTCCGCCAGCTCCGCGGCCCCGCTCACGTGCCGGTAGCGGGCCAGCCCCGCCACCGCGATCGCGGTGTCGTGCGGCCAGATCGAGCCGTTGTGGTAGCTCATCGGGTTGTAGGCGCCCATTCCGTCGGCCAGCGTGCGCAGCCCGAACCCGCTGTTCATGCCGGGGTCCGCCAGCCGCTCGATGACCTCCTCGGCGCGCTCGTCGGCCACGATCCCGGTCCACAGGCACTGGGCGGCATTGCTGGTCAGCGCGTCGATCTGCTGCTTGTCGCCGTCCAGGCCGAAGGCGTACCAGCCGTGCTTGGGAATCCAGAACGCCTCGTCGAAGCGGGCCCGCAGCTCCTCCGCCGCGGCCGGCATCGCGGTGGCGGTGCGGGTGTCGCCGAACGCCGCCGCCAGCTCCGCGCGCGCCAGGTACGCCGCGTACACGTACCCCTGCACCTCGGCCAGCGCGATCGACGGCCCGGCCGGGCGGCCCCTGGCGTCGGTGACCGCGTCGAAGCTGCCCTTCCAGCCCTGGTTCACCGGCCCCTGATCCGAGAGCCGCCGGTACTCCACGAAGCCGTCGCCGTCCCGGTCGCCGTACTCGGTGATCCAGCGCAGCGCCGCGTCCGCCGCGGGCAGCAGCGCCTCCACCTCCTCGTCGGGGGCGCCCCAGCGCCGCGCCTCGGCCAGCAGCACCACGAACAGCGGGGTGGCGTCCACCGAGCCGTAGGTGAGGGCGTCGTGCCAGTCCCGGCCGCCGTGGCGTAGCTCGTGCATGATCCGGCCCGGCTGCTCCTCGGTGAAGGCGTCCACCCGGGTGCCCTGGGTCGCGGCCAGCTCGCGCAGCGTGGACAGCGCGAGCCCGTGGTCGAGCGGCAGCGTCATCCACGAGGTGAGCAGGCTGTCGCGGCCGAACAGCGTCATGAACCAGGGCGCGCCCGCCGCCACGTACCCCGCGCCCGCCGCGGAGTCGTCGATGCGCAGCGCGCCCAGGTCGGTGTCGGCGCGGCGCAGCACCAGATCCAGCGCGGGTGCGCTCGCGGTGAGCGCGGTCGGGGTGGCGCGCCAGTGCCGGGCGGGGTGCTCGGCGCAGCGGTCGACGCAGGTCACCTCCACCCGGCGGTGGCCGCTGATCGGCTGCACCAGCAGCCGGACCTCCCACTCGCCCTGCGCGGGCACCACCGCCTGCCACCGCAGCTGCCCCGGCACGATCACCGGGGCCGGGCCGTCGGCGCGCACCGCTACCCCGTGCCCGGTGCCGCTCTGGTCGTGCAGCAGCAGCTCGTGCTCGGCCGGGGTCGCCGTTACCGGAACCCGGTGCGCGCGCCCCTGTTTCACCGCGAGCAGCCCGGCGAAGTCGGCGTCGGCATGCAGTACGAGGCCGAGCACGGTGTCCTCGTGGCCCAGGTTGCGCACCGTGACGGTCTCGGCCAGCCCCTCCCCGACCAGCCTGCGCCGCTCGATCAGCAGCGTGCTGTCGGCCAGCCCGGCGCGCGGCGGCACCCGTAGCACGAACCTGGCCTCGTCCGGCTCCGGCATGTCCAGCGCGAGCTGCTCGGCCGGGTGGCCGTCGGCCAGCAGCTCCCAGCGCGACAGCAGCCGGGTGTCGCGGTAGTAGAGCCCGGCCGCGGCGCCGCCGATATCGCCGCGCGGGTCCGAGGCGCAGAAGGTGGTCGCCTCCACCAGCGTCACCGTCTGCGGGCTGGTGTCGAAGGGCAGCTCACTGCGGTGCGGCAGGGTCTGCGGATCGGTCATGCGCGGCCTCCGGCCCCGACCGGCGCGCGGCGGGCGAGCACGGCGCGGTAGGCCTGCTCGTACCCGGCCGCGAGCCGCTCCACCCCGAAGCGGGTCTCGGCGTCGCGGCGGCAGTCGCGCGGGTCGAGCGCGGTCACCCGGTGCAGCGCGGCGGGCAGCTCGGCCGGGTCGTCGGCGATCATGCCGGTCACCCCGTGCGTGACGATCTCGGGCACCGCGCCCGCGCGCAGCGCCACCACCGGGGTGCCGCAGGCCAGCGCCTCGATCAGCACCATGCCGAAGGGCTCCTCCCAGCGCACCGGGAACAGCAGGCAGCGCGCCCCGGCCAGCAGCCTGCGCTTGGTGCCGGCGTCGGCCTCGCCGACCAGGGTGTCGTCCGGGCCGAGCAGCGGGCGCACGGTCTGCTCGAGGTAGCGGCGCTCCCCCGGCTCGCTGCACTTGGCCGCGAGCACCAGCGGCACCCCGGCCGCGTGCGCGGCGCGGATCGCCAGGTCGGGGCCCTTGTCCGGGGAGAAGCGGCCGAGGAACAGCGCGTAGTCGCCCTTGGCGGATTCGAACGGCCAATCCGCCGGGCGCAGCGCGTTGTGCACCCGCGCCACCCAGTTCAGGTCCGGGGCGAGCGCGCGCTGCCGGTCGCTGATGGCGACCAGCGCGGCGCTGTCGCCGATCTCGCGGTAGTAGTCGGCGAGCTCGGAATCGACCGAGCCGTGCACGGTGATCACCGGCGGGATGCCGAGCCGGGCGAAGGCGGGGGCGTTCAGCGCGCCGGCGAAGGTGTGGTCGTGGATGACGTCGACCGGGTCGGCGGCGTGCAGCGCCTCGATGGCGCGGCGCACCGCCAGCGCGTGCACCACCTCGGGGAACGGCTCGCCGAGCCGGGCCGCGGCCGGGGTGTCGGAGACCGCGACGAAGCGGGCGCCGGTGCCCGGGCGCCCGACCCCGAGCAGCGTCACCCGGTGCCCGCGCGCCACCAGCGCGTCGGCCAGGTCGGCGAGCACCGCCTCCACGCCGCCGTAGCCGCTCGGCGGCACCTCGTAGTAGGGCGGGGCCACGAGCGCGATGTGCAGCGGGGCGCCGTCCGGTCCCTCGGCCTCCGGGAGGCCGGGCGGGGTCAGCGGGATCGGCGAACTCCCGGCAGCCTGGCGTGTTCCGGACATCGTGCTCATCGGGCCTCCTCGTGCGGGGTTGCCGCCGGCGCGCGCGGCAAGGGAGCGATCGGACGTGATCGGTGGAGCGAGAAGGAGATATCGGGCGACACCGTAACCGCTGCGACGCCGGGCCGACCGGTTTTGCGCCGTCGGCCCGCGAGTGTCGGCGCGCACACCTGGCCACGGTTCGGCAACTACCCGGGTGGGCGGGCGTGAAACGGCGGGACTCGAAATCGCGCGCTGACCGGCCCGCACCGAAATCCCTCGCACGCAATCTTTTTCGCCGGGCTCCGGCAACTGACAGCAGCCGCCCGCACAACGGCCGTAGGATGCGCTACGGTACGAACGGCCACGACGACGTGACGGAAGGCGGCGCGGATGCAGTACCGTCCCCCGGCCCGGGAACTCCTCGGCGACCTGGCCGAACTGCTCGGTGAGGTCCTGCTGCCCGCGCTCCCGCCGGAGCTGCGGCACCGCGCCAGGGTCGGAGCCAACCTGGCCCGCATCCTCGCCCGCGAGGCCGAGCTCGGCCCGGCCGCCGCCGCCCGCGAGCGGCAGACACTCGCCGCCCTGCCCGACGGCGACGAACGCGCCGAATGGGCCGCCCTGGTCGAGATCGCTCGCGCCGACCTCGCCATCGCCAAACCCGGCTACGACGCCTGGACCGGCGAATGAGCCCCGACCTCGCCGCCGGGCTCGCCGCGCACCTGGGCGCCGCGCTCGGCGAACCCGCCACCGTCGATGCCGTGCGACCGCTCTCGGCCGGGGCCCGCCGCCGCAATATCGCCGTCGACGCCACCGTCGGCGGGGGGCGCCTCGCCCTGGTCGCCACCCTGGTCCCCGCCGGGGTCCAGCTGCTCCCGGTCACCGCCGAGGCCGCCGTGCGCGAGCTGGCCCGCGCCGCCGGGGTCGCCGTGCCGGAGCTGGTGAGCGTCTGCCCCGACCCCGCCGTCGTCGGCGAGCCCTTCCTGCTCTCGGCCCGGATCGAGGGCGAGACCGTGCCGCGCCGGGTGCTGCGGCTGGTCGAGGCCGAGCGCAACGGCGAGCGGATCGCCGTCCAGCTCGGCGCGGCCATGGCCCGGCTGCACGCCGTCGACCCCGCGCGCGCCCCCGCCGACCTGCCGGGCACCGCGGGCACCGACCCCGCGGGCGCCGCGCTCGCCGAGGCCGAGAAGGGGGTCGCCGCGCTGCTCGCCGACCGCCCCGCCTTCGCCTTCGCGCTGCGCCGCCTCGCCCGCGACGTCCCCGCCCCGCCGCCACGCCCCGCGCTGATCCACACCGACCTGCGCAACGGCAACCTCGTCATCGGCCCCGACGGCATCCGCGCCGTCCTGGACTGGGAGGGCGCGCAGCGCTTCGGCGACCCCATGCGCGACGCCGCCTGGGCCGCGCTGCGCATGTGGCGCTTCGGCGCCGACGACCGCGAATTCGGCGGCTTCGCCGGCCGCGAGCCCTTCGTCCGCGGTTACACCGAGGCCGGCGGCGACTTCGACCCGGATCGTTTCCGCTGGTGGAAAACGCTGGCCACGCTGGCCTGGGGCATCGGGCTGGCCGGGCAGGCCGCCGCGCACCTCGACGGCAGCGTCCGCGACATCGTGATGGCCGCCAGCGGGCGGCGCATCCCGGAGATCGAATGGGACCTGCTCATGCAGACCCGGCCGTCCTGACAAGGGAGAAGCATGGATTTCGAGCTGCCAGCCGCGCTCACCGCCTACCTCGCCGAACTCGACGAGTTCATCGAGCGCGAGATCGTGCCGCTGCAGCGCGCCGACGACAACGACCGCTTCTTCGACCACCGCCGCGAGGACGCCCGCACCGACTGGGACCGCGGCGGGCTGCCCAGCGCCGAGTGGGAGGCGCTGCTCGACGAGGCCCGCCGCCGCGCCGATGCCGCCGGGCACCTGCGCTACCCCTTCCCCGTCGAGCACGGCGGCCGCGGCGGCGGCAACCTCGACATGGCCGTCATCCGGGAGCACCTCGCCCGCCGGGGCCTCGGGCTGCACTGCGACCTGCAGAACGAGCACGCCGTCGTCGGCAACAACGTCGGCCTGCTGCTCATGCTCGAGTACGGCACCGCCGAACAGCAGGCGGAATGGCTCGAGGACCTCGCCACCGGCGCCCGCGGCTTCGCCTTCGGCATCACCGAACCCGACCACGGCTCCGACGCCACCCACATGGAGACCACCGCCGTGCGCGACGGCGACGACTGGGTCATCACCGGCGCCAAGACCTGGAACACCGGCATCCACCGGGCCGACACCGACCTGATCTTCGCCCGCACCTCCGGCGAGCCCGGCGACGGCACCGGCATCACCGCCTTCCTGGTCCCGGTCGACAGCCCCGGCTTCACCGTCGAGGAATTCCTCTGGACCTTCAACATGCCCACCGACCACGCCCGCATCTCGCTGGCGGCGGTGCGCGTGCCGGACTCGGCGATCTTCGGCCGCGAGGGCCGCGGGCTCGCCGTCGTGCAGCACTTCTTCAACGAGAACCGGATCCGGCAGGCCGCCTCCAGCCTCGGCGCCGCCCAGTACTGTATCGACGAAGCCGTGGCCTACGCCAACGAGCGCCGCACCTTCGGCAAGCGGCTCGCCGCCAACCAGGCCATCCAGTTCCCGCTGGTCGAGCTGCACACCCAGTGCGAGATGCTGCGCGCGCTCATCCACAAGACCGCCTGGACCATGGACCGCGACGGCGCCTTCACCGTCTCCGCCCAGGTCTCCATGTGCAACTACTGGGCCAACCGGCTCTGCTGCGAGGCCGCCGACCGCGCCATGCAGGTGCACGGCGGGCTCGGCTACTCCCGGCACAAGCCCTTCGAGCACATCTACCGCCACCACCGCCGCTACCGCATCACCGAGGGCGCCGAGGAGATCCAGCTGCGCCGGGTCGCCGGGTACCTGTTCGGCTTCATGAAGCAGCAGGCGCCCAAGGGAGTTTAGTTCAGTCTTGACTTATATAAGTTCTTCCTGAAGTATCGGGACGTGCACGCGTTCGATGTTCTCGGTGACCCGGTGCGCCGGCGGCTGCTCGAGCTGCTGGCCGGCGGGGAGCGCTCGGCCGGTGAGCTGGCCGAGCGGGTGCGGGCGGAGTTCGGGATCAGCCAGCCCGCCGTCTCCCAGCACCTGAAGGTGCTGCGGGACAACGGCTTCGCCTCCGTCCGCGCCGACGGCACCCGGCGGCTCTACGCCGTCGAGCCGGAGCCGCTGCGCGAGGTGGACCGCTGGATCGGCCACTTCCGGCACTTCTGGGCGAGCAGGCTGCTCGCCCTCGACACCGAGATCGCCCGCGGCAAACGCATCCGGCGAACCGAGGAAGGAACCACCCCATGACCGATGATCAGGTCACCGCTCCCGTCGATGTCGACCGTCAGCTGCACGAGGTGCGGCGCGGCGTCACCATCGGCGCGCACGAGGCCGGTGCGGCCGCCGTGCCGACCATCGTCGAGCTGAGCGAGGTGTACGCGACCACCGTCGAGGATCTGTGGGACGCCTGCACCACCGGCGAGCGGCTGCCACGGTGGTTCGCGCCCGTCACCGGGGAGCTGCGGCTGGGCGGGCGGTTCCAGGTGGAGGGGAACGCGGGCGGAGTGGTGGAGGAGTGCGAGCCGCCGCACTCGTTCCGCGTCACCTGGGAGTTCGGCGGCGCCGTCACCTGGGTCGACGTCGCGCTCGAGGCGGTGGGAGACGATGCGGCCCGGCTCACCCTGCGGCACTCCGGCGACACCCCCGCCGAGATGTGGGACCAGTTCGGGCCCGGCGCGGTCGGGGTCGGCTGGGATCTCGCCTTCCTCGGGATGGCCTCGCATCTGACCGGCCACAACCTGCCGCCCGAGGCCACGCAGTGGGAGCAGAGCGACGAGGCCAAGCGGTTCATGCGCGAAGCCGCGGCGGCGTGGGGGCGGGCGGCCGTCGAGGGTGGGTCGCCGGAGCAGGCCGCGCTGGCGGCCGCCGAGCGGACCACGGCGTTCTACCTCGGGGAGGGCCCGGGCGCGGCGGGCTGAGCCGAGGCCACCACGCCCGGCGCCCGCTCGGGCGCGGGCCGTGGTGCGGACTCTGGCCGGTCCGCTGCCAGGTCGGGGCGCGAAGTGCCGGCGGCGCGACCCGGTGTCAGTGGCGGTTGCGGCCCCAGAGCGCGGCGGACAGCACGGTGGCGAAGGCGCACCAGGCCGGGTAGGCGGCCAGCGCGCGGCCGCGTGGATCCGCCGCAGCCACCCGGCGGGTCAGGTCCGCGCTGCTCGCGGTGAGCGCGGCCGCGGTCAGGGTGGCGGCGCCGAGGCGGTGCGCGCGGAAGAAGACCCAGCTCCAGCCCGCGTTCAGCACCAGGTTGGCGGCCAGCGCGCGCTGCACCCGCTCGGCGTAGCGCTCGTCGGGGGCGTTCTCCACCGCCAGCGCCGAGGTGACCGCCAGATCGGCGTAGAGCAGCGTCCACGCCACCGGGAAGGCGGCGGGCGGCGGCTGGAACCGCGGCTTGCGCAGCTGCTGATACCAGCCGCTGCCCGGCGTGGTCGCCGCCGAGCCGACCACCGCCGCGGTCGCCACCCCGAGCGTGGTCCTGGCCAGCGCGGCGGTCGCCGGCCACCGGCTCGGCCTCTTCTTCGCGTGCGCGATCGTCGCCACCTCGCTCCTTCCCGTCGTCCTGTCCGTCGCGTACCCGGAGACCGAGTACAGCAAACTGTGAGCGACCATCGGGACCACGCGACGACCCCGCCAAGACGCCGCCCTTGCGCCGCCGTATTACCGCCACCGCGGGGGAAGGCACTGGAAACGCTGCCGGCAGGGCATCGTATTCTGTTGAGGCACTGAGCCGTTCGACTTTCCCGTCCAGGGGGCGCGAGATGATCGTGATCGCGCGGGACAGCACGTTCTCCGGTCCCGAGAAACTTGTCCGGCGATGGTTCGAGAGCTGGCACGGCCCCGATCGGGGGCTCGGCGGCCTCGCCGTCTTCGGCTGCGAGCTTCCCGGCGTCGCAGGCGGGCCCGGCCGCAGGGCCGACGTCCTGGTATGGACGCCGGGGCACTGCACCGTCGTCGAGATCGCGGGGCTGCGGCGCAGTCAATCCGGGGTGCTCGATACCGGCGAGCGGTGGCGGATCGGCTCCGCCCCCGCCGATCTCGACCTTCCCGTCGCCGGCCTCACCCCCGACGTCCGTGCGGCGCAGACCGCCACCGGGCTGCGGGCGCGGCTGAAGCGGGCCGGGCTGCCCGACCTCGTCGGTGAGCTCGCCGTTCTGGTGACCGCGCCCGGCTCGGCCGTGACGCACCCCGAGCCGCTGGAGCCGGTCGGGGTGATCGTCGCCGGGCGTGCGGATCCCGACGCGGTCGAGCGGTACTTCCGGCGCCAGGGTGCGGCGCTCTGGGATGTCGCCGCGCTCACCGCCGCCTTCACCGAGCTCGAGCTCGGGGACCTGCTGCCGCCCGTCGAGGTGCTCGAGCGCGAGGGTTTCACTGCGGCAGGGGAGATTTCGGCGGCGGAGGTGGCGGCGCAGGGGGCCGGCACGCCTGCCGCCGAACCAGCGTCGGGAGGGGGTGGGGTCGCCCCTCCCGGCTCGGACGCCGGTGGTGGTCAGGGAGTGGTCGCGGAGCCGTCTGCCCGGGTCGCCGGCGAATCGGACGATGTCGCGGCCACTCCGGCCACGCGGGTGCTCGCCGACGACGCCCGCGATCCGGCTTCCGCGGACGACGACCGCGAACCGGCCTCCCCCGACGACGACATCGAACCGACATTCGCCGACGACGACCTCGAACCGGACGATCCGCGGCGGGCGAATTCCGCGGCACCGGAGCGGGTTCCGGCCATGGCCGTTGCCGCGCCCAGCCGTCCGCCGTGGCTCGCGCCGATCCCACCGCTGCCGGAGCGGCCGCGCCGCGCCGCCGCCCGGATGGCGGAGCCGAGCGCGATCACCGAGGTGGATACGCCGCGTCCCGCGCCGTCCGCGGCAGGCCGTGCCGAGCCCGTCCCCGGGGCAGCCGCGGCCGGGCAGCCCGGGTGGGCCGGGGCCCGGAACGCCGCGCCGGCGCAGACCTGGCGATCGCAGCAGGCGGCGGCCGGACCTGCGCAGTCGGCAGCGGACGCAAGCGGGGTGGCAGCGCGAGCGCCGCTCACCGGCACTGCGTCCGTACCGCATTCCACGGCCCGACCACCCGCATCCCCACCCTTCGCCCAGCAGAAACCCCACGCCAACGGCGTCCGCCTCACCCGGAACCCGGACCCCCAACCCACCCAGCGCCCCCGCCCCACCCCACCCCCCGCCGAACAACGCCCACCCCGTCGCTTCGAGTACAGCGCCGACCCCCGACCCCTGCGCCCCAGGGCCCACTACTCCCCACCACCCACGCGCGGCGCGAAACTGCGCGCGGCCTTCGACACCGAATCCTGGCCCCGCTTCCAGATCGGCGGCACCGCCGTGCTGCTCGCCCTCGCCGCCGTGGTCGCCGTCTTCTTCGTCGTCGTCCACGTGGCCGGGGAGAACCGCCCCGCACTCGCCGACTACGCGGCCATGTGCGACGAGCCGCGGCCCTTCGGCGGTGCGGCCGAGCCGAAACCGGGCCCGGTCGGGGTCTACGCGGCACGCGACCTCAACGCCCTGAGCCCGCCCAACGACCCCGCCCTGCCCCGCGCCGCCCGCCCCGAGGACGTCCAGTGGGTGGCCTGCGCGACCCGCACCGGCATCGGGCAGCCGGTCGCGACCTGCCGCAACCAGGACGGCTCCGAATTGGCCCTGATCGCGGGCCGCTACCGGCTCACCGTCTACGAGGCCCGCACCGGCCGCACCGTGTCGAGCGCCGACGTCCCCGGCGACTGGTTCGCTCCGGGCACCATCCCCATCGGCGATCCCTGCGCGGCCGCGGCAGGAGCCTCCCCCGACCAGCCGGGCCAGCGCTTCGGGCGCCCCGCACCCGGCCAGCTGCGCCAGTTCCTCACCGACGCGGCGCGGACGCGGGGGCTTCCGTCCTGACCCCGTCGAGCCCGGCACGCTCGGCGGCCCGCAGCTGCCGGGTGAAGACCGCGCCGAACTCGCGCGCCGAGTACGGGTCCTGGCCGGTGACCAGCTCCCGGTCGACCACCACCTTGCTGCCCATGGGCAGCAAGGTCTGCTCGACCTCCGCGCCCAGCTCGCGCAGCAGCCGCGCCGGGTCCGGCTCGAAGAGCCTGCCGGGGAAGCGCCGCGCCAGCGGGATCGTCTGCAGCATCGTGTCCACCACGGTCTTGAAGCAGGTCATCCGGTAGCCGGCGTAGAGCCAGCGGCCGTCCTCCTCGGGCGCGGCCGCGAGCGCGGCGGGGGCGTGGCAGATGAGCCCGGTCGGCTTGCCCGCGGCGTGGAAGTGCGCGAGCAGCGCGCCGAAGTCCCCGTTGAGTGCGGCGCCGGTGTGGGCGTCGCGGTAGAGCAGGTCCACCAGCGGGGCGTGGCCGCCGGGCACGAGGAGGCCGTCGTACTGGTCGACGGTGTGCAGCTTCTCCAGCGGGACGGGGGTGCCGAGCCCGGCGTCGAGCAGCCGCGCGAAGGTGGCGAAGGCGGCATCGCGCGCGGCCCGGGAGAAGCCGAAGTAGGCGAGGCTGCACGAGGTGCCGTCCAGCGTCGGCACCCGCCCGCCCGGCGTCGCGAAGGAGAGCCGCACCCCGGCCGCGCGCAGCGCCGCCGCCGGCGCCACCAGCTCGCCCAGGTAGACGCCGGTCGGGGCGTCACCACCGCCCTGCAGCGGCAACCGGTCGGCGGCGGAGACGACGACGAGCACGTGGCTGGGCATGGCGGGATCCTCTCGAGGGCGGGCTTTCCCCGGGGCTACCCCATCGCTTCGCCCCCACGCAGCGCCGCCTCGCTACGCTCATCCCGTGACCGCCGCACCCGACCCCGCGCCGCGGGACGCCGTGGCCGACGCGGTGCGCGCCGACATCCTCGCCGGGCGGCTCGCCCCCGGCGACCGGCTGCGCGAAACCGACCTCGCCGAGCGGTTCGGGGTGTCCCGCATCCCGGTCCGCGAGGCGCTCTCCCAGCTGCGGAACGAGGGGTTCGTGACCCTGGTGCGGTACCGGGGCGCCACCGTCTCGGTGCCGTCCGGCACCGCGGCCAGGGAGCTGGTCCAGGTGCGGCGCGGGCTCGAGGTGCTGGCCGCGCAGCTGGCGGCGCGCAGGCGCGGTGGCGAGGTCGCGGCCGAACTCGCCCGCGTGGTGGAGCTCGGCCGCGACCTCAGCCACTCCGCCGCCGCTCGCGCCGAGCTGCCGCCGCTGGTGCTGCGCTTCCACGAACTGGTGGCCGAGGCGTCCGGCAACAGCCAGCTGCGCCAGTTGCTCGAGCAGCTGCTCGGGCGGGTGTCCTGGCTCTACGGCAGGCACCTCGACACCCGCAGCGAGCAATCCTGGAGCGACCACGCCGCCATCGCCCGCGCCATCCTCTCCGGCTCGCCGGTGCAGGCCGGCTTCCTCATGGACGAGCACATCGCCAGGGACGAAGCGCTGCTCGACGAACTGGACGACTGATTTTGTATACAAACACGCCGAAAACGCCGCACCGCCCACGGTGAGTTAACGCGATTCACCCGGACGGAAATCGGCACGCAACAGAAGCTGTATACGAAATGGGCGTAGCTCAGCAGAAACCCGGAGGTCCCCGTGTCCGTACTCGCCTCGGCGGAATCCCCGTCCGCCGCCACCCTGCTCTTCGGCCTGCGCCACCCCGTGCTCGCCGACCCCGACGTGCCGGAGAGGCCGCCCGGCGGTGGCGGGATCACCGTGGTCTTCGAGGTGCCCGGCGCGTGAGGGTCGTGCTGGTGCACGGCACCGCCACCGACGGCCGGGTGTGGGCAGGAGTCGTCGCCGCGCTCGGCGACGGGTTCGAGGTCGAGTGCCCGACCCGGCCGCAGTCCGGTGATCTCGGCACCGAGATCGGATTCCTGGCGCCGCGCTGCGCCGGGGCGGTCGTGGTCGGGGTCAGTGGCGGTGCCACACTCGGGCTCGAGCTCGCCGCGCTCGGCGTTCCGTTCGCTGCCGCGGTGCTGCACGAACCGGCTGCCGGGGCGCTGGCGCCCGGGCTGCTCGCGCCGGTCGCCGCCGCCTTCGCCGCGGGCGGGACCGGCGCCTTCGCCCGGGCGCTGTACGGGGATTCCTGGCACGAGGGGCTCACCGTCGCCACCCCGGCGACCATCGCCGCCGAGCTGCGCATGTTCCGGGCCTTCGAGCCCCGCCCGCTGCCCGGCGGGGTCGCCGCACGGGTGCTGCTGACCGTCGGCGCGGACTCCCCGGAGCCGCGCTACCGAGCGAACGCCGCCCTCACCGGGCTGCTCGGGGTGCGCAGCCGGGTCGTGCCCGGCGCGCACGCCCTGCATCTCGACCACCCGGCGGCCATCGCCGACCTCGTCCGGGAGGTCGCCGTACCGAGCTGACGACGCGGCTACGACGGCCGGTCCCGCCACCCGCACGAGGCGCTCGCCTGCCTCGCCGCACGGCCCGACGGCCGGCTCGGCACCAGCGACGAGATCGCCACGCACTGGCGCGCGAGCGTCGGCTAATCGCTCTCCTTGCCCGCCGCCTCGGCGATGAGCTGCGTCATCTCGGCGATCTCGCGCCGGATCCGCCTGCGCATGGCCCGCCCGAACTGCTCGTCGGCCACGGTGCGGGCCACCGGGCGCAGCTCGGCGACGGCGCCGATCAGCCGCTCCAGATTCTCCGGGGTGGGGTCGTCGAGCATGCGGTCCAGCACGTGGTTGCGGAAGGCGTGCACGAAGGAGAAGGCCATCCGGTCGAAGGCCGCCTCGATCTCCCAGCTCATGGCCAGCACCGTGCGCAGCGGGATGCCGGCCGCCACCAGGGTCAGCGTGGCCTCCAGCAACCGGGCGCTCGGGTGGCGGTAGTGCTCGCCGCGGCGGCGCAGGTACCCCAGCTCGATCGCCTCCGCGAGCACGTCGGGGGTGAGCTGCTCGCCGAAGCGCGCGCGCAGCTCGGTGGCGGTGAGCTCGACCGGGTCGCTGCGCGCCCAATCCACGGTGGCGGCCGAGCCGAAGCCGAGGATCTCGGCGAGCCCGCGCCCCTTCTGCGCGGCGGTGAGCAGCTCCTCGATGCCGTCCAGCCGGTAGCCGCGGGCGACCAGGTCGCCGATCAGCCGCAATCGCTCCAGGTGGGCGCCGCTGTACCAGGCGGTGCGGCCCTCGCGGCGGGGCGCGGGTAGCAGCCCGCGCTCCTGGTAGTAGCGCAGCGTGCGCACCGGGATCCCGGCCAGCTCGGCCAGTTCGGCGACCCGGTACTCACGCTGCTCGTCCACCGGCCATCCTCGCGTCGCTCGATCCTGCTGCCGCGCCGCGCCGCCCGCGGTGCCGCCCGATCCTGCCACCGGGCGCCGGGGACGGCCACCGACCGGCAACCATCCCACCACGAAGTGGCAGCAAACTCTCACTTACCATAGCGTTCACTACGGAAAACCCGGAAACGAAACCTGTTCCGCCTCGGTGGACGATCACGTACCCTTCAATCGTGACAGTTGCCACTGGCTGATCAAGTCGATCGGCGACCCCGGCAGGAGGGCTACGGTGATCGAGAACGCGCCCGCCACGGCGGATCTGCTCGTATCGGGGCGGCCCGCATCCGCCCACCTGCGCGATGTCCGAACCCTGGCACGCCGCCTGGTCGGGCACTTCGCCGACAATGTGGTGCCCTGCGGCACCCTGCCCGGTGACGCGCTGAGCGGCGAGATCACCGTGGTCACCCGGATCTGCCTGGAGCTCGCGCTCGACCTGCTCGACGGCAGGGAATCCGCGGAGAAGACACAGCGGGTCCAGGAGGCCGCCGCCGACTGGGCGCGCGAGGGCATCCCGATCGACGCCATCCACAACGCGGTGCACGAGGGACTGCGCATCGGCTTCGACCTGATCCTGGCCAAGGCGGGCGCGCAGGACTCCCCCGCCATGGTCGACCTGGCGCGCCGGTTCATGGGAATTCAGGACCGGATCACCCGCGCGGTCTCCACCGCATACGTGCGCGAGCTGAAATCGGTTGTCTCCGAGCATCACACCGCCGTGCACACGCTCACCTCCGCACTGCTCGGCGGGCGCAGCACCTCCACCATGGCGCGGGAGAGCGCGGTCGCCATCGCGGACTCGTACCACGTGCTCGCGCTTGCCGTCCCGCCGCACCGCGACGAGCACAATATCGCCCTCGACGCCCAGGTCGTGGCGCGGCGCAAGCTGCGCAGGCTGCAGGCCGCGCTCGCCGACCGCTGCGGCGGCGACGCGCTCGCCCTGCTCAGCGTGGACGGCGGCACCGTGCTGCTGCCCACCGACCGCTGCACCGAGCAGACCCTGGACTCCCTGATCGACCAGCTCTCGGTCGCCGCCCAGGTGCCGCTGGTCGCCACCACCGTGCGGGCCGAGCGGGAGAGCATCCCGCTCGCCACCGACCAGGCACACGAACTGCTCGACGTGGTGCAGCGGCTCGGCTGGCCGCACCGGCTGCACCGCTTCGACGACCTGGTGCTCGAATACCAGCTGGCCCGCCCCGGCCCCGCGCGCACCGTGCTCGCCGCCGCGCTGGAACCGCTCGACGAACAGCCGGACCTGCTGCAGACCCTGCGCACCTACATCGCCAAGGACCTGAACCGGCAGCGCACCGCCCGCGCGCTGCACGTGCACGCCAATACCGTCGATCACCGCTTCCGCCGGATCGGGCAGCTCACCGGCTTCGACCCCGGCCAGGCGCACGGGCTGTGGTATCTGCGCTCGGCGCTGATCGCCCGCGCCTTCGAAGCCGGTGCCGCCGATCCGGCGCGCCGCACCCCGGATTCCGCCGCCGGATAGCCCGCCCGGCTGGAACGATGGCCGCGAGAGCCACCGGCGGGTGCGCGGTGGGAGCGGCGAGGTGAGGAGGGCGCGGTGCAGGCAGCCGTCTACTACGGTTCGGAACCCCGGCTGGTGATCGAGGACATCCCGCGCCCGGCGCCCCGGCGCGGGGAGGTGCTGCTTCGGGTCAGCGCCTGCGGGGTGTGCCACACCGACCTGCACGTGCTGCGCTCCGAGGTCGCCTTCCCCACGCCCGCGGTGCTCGGGCACGAGGTCTCCGGCGTGGTCGCCGAACTCGGGCCGGACGTCGATGGCGTCGCCGTCGGCGACGAGGTGGTGTGCAGCTTCATCATGCCGTGCGGGGATTGCAGGCACTGCGTGCGCGGCATGGAGGATCTCTGCGAGAAGTTCTTCGCCTACAACCGGTTGAAGGGCGCTCTGTACGACGGGGAGTCGCGGCTCACCGCCGCCGACGGCTCACCGCTGGCCATGTACTCCATGGGCGGGCTCGCCGAGTACTGCGTGGTACCGGCCACCGACGTGTTCCGGGTGCCGGACGGGGTCGCGCTGAACCAGGTCTCCATCCTCGGGTGCAGCACCTTCACCGCGCTCGGCGCGCTGCGCACCGCCGAACTCGGGGTCGGCGCCCGGATCGCGGTGGTCGCCGCGGGCGGCGTCGGCTCCTCGATCGTGCAGCTCGCCGCCGCGGCCGGGGCCGCACAGATCATCGCGGTCGATCTCGGCGCGGAGAAGCTCTCCGCGGTGGCCGAGCTCGGGGCGACGCACACCGTGGACGCCGCCACCGAGGACGTCGTCGCCCGGGTCAGGGAGCTCACCGACGGGCACGGCGTCGACATCGCCTTCGAGGCGCTCGGCAATGCCGCCACCTTCGGCACCGCACTCGACATCCTCGACGACGGCGGGCGCGCGGTCGTGGTCGGCATCGCCCCCGCCGGCTCCACCGGCGCCGTCGACCTGGCCCGGCTGGTGCGCCGCAAGCTGGAGATCCGCGGCTCCTACGGCGCCAAGGCCCGCACCGACATGCCCGCGCTGCTGCGCCTGGTCGCCGCCGGCTCGGTCGCCCCGCAGGAACTCATCACCCGCCGCTACCCGCTGGCCCAGGCCGACGAGGCGTACCAGGCGCTGGCCCGCGGCGAGATCGTCGGCCGGGCCATCATCGAGATGGGCTGAACCGTCGGCGCTGCCGCGCGGGCCGCTATCGAGCCGACAGCGACCCTGCGGCGGGTCGGCGGTCGAGCCGCTGATCCCGGGTGCCGGTCACGCCGGGTGCCGCGACCGGTTTCCGGTGCCGGGCGGATAGGGACGGGTAAGACGGACCATCGCCCGATAGAGAGCCCGTGGTTCCGGTGGCGGGGGTAGCGGGGGCAGTTCGGTGCCCGGTGTGGCGAAGGAATGCAGCAGGTAGCCGACGAGGCGTTGCCAGGTGTCGGGGGCGGCGTCGCCGGTGGCGGCGATGACGCCCGCGTTGGCCATCAGCAGGATCACCATGTCCCGATCGGAGAATTCCGGGCGCAGCTGCCCGCCGGCCTGGGCGCGGGTGATGAGTTCGAGCAGGCCGTTGTAGGCCTGGGCGCGGCGGGCTTCCAGAGGTTTGGCGGCGGGAAAGGTCATGGTGAGCACGTCGGCAAACCCGCGGTCGGCGGCCTGCATCGCGCAGACCGCGTGGACGTAGCCGACGAACCCGCGCCAGGGGTCGGGGTCGGCCAGTGCGGTGTCGGTCGCGGCGGCGTAGGCGTCCATGCGGTCGGCGAACACCGCGGTGATCAGCTCCTCGCGGCTGGCGAACCGCCGCGACAAGGTTGCCTTACCGACCCCGGCCTCGCGGGCGACCGCGGCCATCGACACTCCCAGGCCCTCGCACGCGAACAGGGTTCGTGCGGCGGCCAGGATGCGTTCGCGGTTGCGTTCGGCATCGACGCGCAGTTCGCGCTGCTCATCGGAGCCGGCGGCCGAGGGTTCGGGGGATGTCACAGTCACTACTCTACCCAAGTGGAACACCCTACCCACTTCCGTGGTTACACTCACCGTGCGAATCGGGAAGCCGGTGCCACTTCCGTGCTGCAACCGATGGACCAGCGAAAATCGCCGGTTGGCCATGCCCGCCATCCGCAACTGACCGAAACGAAAACCCCCGGAAAGGAACCCATGAACACCGTTCCCGACACCCACCGCGACCTGATCGACGGCGCACACATCGCAACCCTGAGCACTGTCGGCGCCGACGGCACACCGCAGGTCACCGCCCTGTGGTACCTCGCCGACGGCGACACCGTCGCCACATCCCTGATGACCAGCCGCCAGAAATACAAGAACATCGTCGCCCACCCGAAAGCGACCCTGTTCATCGTCGACCCGGCCAACCCGTACCGGACCCTCGAGATCCGCGCGACCGCGGCCATCGAACCCGACCCCGACCTCGCCCTGTTCGACCGCGTCGTCCGTCATTACGGCCAGGATCCCGACACCTTTCCCGCCCCGCGCGAGGACCGTGTCGTCCTGCGGCTCACCCCGACCCGAGTGGTCGCCCAAGGCTGAAACACGCGCCCGGAGAACACCGTTCACGGCTCGTCCGGGGCGTCGGGAGCGCGCGGCGGCCGACGTGTTTCGCCGAGATCGGGTAGATGGAAGCTGTCATGCCGTCGATGACGATGTCGACGTGCGCTCCGGCCCGGGGCAGGAGCTCGTCGTCTACCACGCCGAGCCGGGCTCGGCGAGCAGCGAGGCGCTCACCCTGCTCGGGACGCCGGCGGCCGCGCGCGGCTGGGGGTTTCCCCGGATTCCGCTTCTTTACTCGCGGGCGTATATTCGTCTGCGAGTACAGGAGGCGGGATCGTGGGAGCGCGCAAGGTCGACAATCTGCTGGCGTTGGCCGTGCTCTCGGTCATGGTCGAGCGGCCCATGCACCGCTACGAGATCGCCGCCACCCTGCGCTCGCACGGCAAAGACCAGGACATGGACATCAAGTGGGGCTCGCTCTACACGGTGGTCCGCAATATGGAGAAGGCCGGTTTCCTGGAGGTCGTGGGCAGCGAGCGCGCGGGCGCCCGCCCGGAGCGGGTGATCTACCGGATCACCGAGGCGGGCCGCTCCGAACTCGTGGAGTGGACCCGCGACCTGGTGGCCCGCCCGCAACGCGAGCAGAGCCGCTTCGTGGCGGGGCTCTCGGTACTCGCCGTGCTCTCCCCCGACGAGGTCGTGACCCTGCTCGAGCAGCGCGCCGCCGCGCTCGAGGAGACGCTGGCCGAGATCCGCGCGCAGGTCGGCGCGGTCGAGGGGCTGCCTCGGCTGTTCCTGATCGAGACCGAGTTCGGGGTCGCCATGCTGGAGGCCGAGCTGAGCTGGGTGCGCGGGCTGCGCGCCGAGCTCGCCGACGGCACCTTCCCCGAGGTCGACACCTGGCGGCAGCTCAACCGCGCCCTGTTCGACCCCGCGGCCGAGGGGTGGTCGACGGAACGAGGCTGAGCGGAAGTCACCGCGCGGGCCGCCGCCCGCGAACATCGCACACCGGGCCCGGCAACGGTGCGGCAACACCGAAGCCGAGCCCGGATCAACCGTCTCGAACCGCGCCCGCAGAGCGCACCCGGCCACGAGGCTGGCACCACGAGGATATCCGGGTGGGCGCGCGGGACGGTTCGGGCTGCCCGAATCAGGAGAATCCCCATGTCCACTTCCGCAATCCGCACCGCGATCGTCGCAGGCGGCGGCATCGCCGGAACCGTCGCCGCCACCGCCCTGCGCATGGCCGGTATCGACGCCCGCGTGTACGAGGCCCATCCGGCCGACGCCGCCTGGCCCGGCTCCGGGCTCGCGCTCGCCCCCAACGGGCTGGCCGCGCTCGACATCATCGGCGCCGGTGACGCCGTGCGCGCCATCGACGTCCCGGTCCAGCGCACCCGCATGTCGGTCGGGCGCCACACCCACGAGCTGCCCGGGCTCGACGACCTGCCGCCGCTTTCCCTGGTCGACCGCGCCGGGCTGGTCCGGGTGCTGCGCGAGCACGCGGCCGCCGCCGGTGTGCCGTTCGAGTTCGGCGCCAGGCTCACCGGCGCCGACGAGCACGAGGACGGTGTGGCTGCCCGCTTCGCCGACGGCCGCACCGCCACCGCCGACATCCTGATCGGCGCCGACGGCATCCGCTCCGCGGTGCGCGGGCTGATCGACCCGGCCGCGCCGGGCCCGGAGTACACCGGCATGCTCGGCTTCGGCGCCGTCGTGCCGTGCGAGGTCGGCATTCCCGCGGGCACCATGCAGTTCGCGTACGGCAAACGCGCCTACTACCTGTACTGCCCGCTCGGCGACGGCCGGGTCATGTGGGGCGCCAACCTGCCACACTCCGAATACCTCACCTCCGCCGAGGCGAGGGCGATCCCCGCCGAGCAGTGGCTGCGCACCCTGCGCGAGACCTATGCCGAGGACACCCCCGGCGCCGCGCTCACCCGCGCCACCACCCCGGAGACGCTGGAGGTCTGGGGCGCGCTGCACATCATGCCGCCGGTGCCGCACTGGTACCGCGACCGTCTGGTCCTGGTCGGCGACGCCGTGCACGCGCCGTCGAACAGCTCCGGCCAGGGCGCCTCGCTCGCCATCGAGAGCGCCGTCGAACTCGCCCGCTGCCTGCGCGACCTGCCCACCCCCGGCGCCGCCTTCGCCGCCTACGAGGCGCTGCGCCGCCCGCGCGTCGAGGGTATCGCCGCGCGCGCCGCGAAGATCAACCACAGCAAGGCGCCCGGTCCGGTCGCCCGGGTCGTCATGAACCTGCTCATGCCGATCGCCATGCGCATGATGGACCCGGAGAAGATGCTCGGTACCGAACAGCGCCACCGCATCGACTGGAACCAGCCCATCACAGCCTGACCCGCCGGGGGCGAGTCTTACGAGCCGACAAACTCGAGCAAACCCTTGACTGAATCCAAAGAAAGAACGAGACTCTCGGTTGTGCCGACGGCGACCGAGTTCCAGCAGATGCTGCGGGGCGTGTCGCTTCGGGTGACCGCCCCGCGCATGGCGGTGCTCAGCGCGGTGCACGAAAACCCGCACGCCGATACGGATTCCATCATCCGCGCGGTGCGCGACCGGCTCGCCGCCGTCTCGCACCAGGCGGTCTACGACTCGCTGCACACCCTCACCGCGGTGGGGCTGATCCGGTGCATCCAGCCCCTCGGATCGGTCGCCCGCTACGAGACCAGGGTCGGCGACAACCACCACCACGTGGTGTGCCGCGACTGCGGCGCCATCGCCGACGTCGACTGCGCCACCGGCCCGGCCCCGTGCCTGACCGCGACCGACGACCACGGCTTCTCGATCGACGAGGCCGAGGTCATCTACTGGGGCCGCTGCCCCGCCTGCAAGTCCTGATCGCAGCCCATCACCCCCTCAGGAAGGAACGTCGTGACATCCGATAGCCGTCCGCCCGCTCCCGACACTGCCACCAGCAGCAACAGCGAGAGCGAGAACCCGGCGCTCAAGTCCCCGACCGCGCACCCCGAGCGCCGCCCGCACACCAACCAGGACTGGTGGCCGGAGCAGATCGACCTCTCGGTGCTGCACGCGCACTCCTCGAAGTCGAACCCGCTCGGGCCCGACTTCGACTACGCCAAGGAGTTCGCGAAGCTCGACGTGGACGCGGTCAAGGCCGACGTCACCGCGGTGCTGACCGATTCCAAGGACTGGTGGCCCGCCGACTTCGGGCACTACGGCGGGCTGTTCATCCGGCTCAGCTGGCACGCCGCGGGCACCTACCGGATCGCCGACGGCCGCGGCGGCGGCGGGCAGGGCGCGCAGCGCTTCGCCCCGCTGAACAGCTGGCCCGACAACGGCAACCTGGACAAGGCGCGCCGGCTGCTGTGGCCGGTCAAGCAGAAGTACGGCAACAGCCTCTCCTGGGCCGACCTGCTGGTCTTCGCGGGCAACGTGGCGCTGGAATCCATGGGCTTCCAGACCTTCGGCTTCGGCTTCGGCCGCCCCGACGTGTGGGAGCCGGAGGAGGTCTTCTGGGGCCCGGAGGACACCTGGCTCGGCGACGAGCGCTACAGCGGCGAGCGTGAACTCTCCGGCCCGCTCGGCGCGGTGCAGATGGGGCTCATCTACGTGAACCCGGAGGGCCCGAACGGCCGCCCGGACCCGCTGGCCGCCGCCAAGGACATCCGCGAGACCTTCGGCCGGATGGCGATGAACGACGAGGAGACCGCCGCGCTGATCATCGGCGGCCACTCCTTCGGCAAGACGCACGGCGCGGGCAACCCCGATCTGGTCGGCGCCGAGCCCGAGGGCGCGCCGATCGAGCAGCAGGGGCTGGGCTGGAAGAGCACGCACGGCAGCGGCAAGGCCGGCGACGCCATCACCTCCGGGCTCGAGGTCATCTGGACCTCCACCCCGACCCAGTGGAGCAACGGCTTCCTGCAGAACCTCTACGGCTACGAGTGGGAGCTGCACAAGAGCCCGGCGGGCGCCTGGCAGTGGAAGCCGAAGGACGGCGCGGGCGAGGGCACCGTCCCCGACCCGTTCGACGGACCGCGGCGCGCCCCCGGCATGCTCACCACCGACCTGGCGCTGCGCGAGGACCCGATCTACGGCGAGATCACCCGCCGCTGGCTCGACCACCCCGAGCAGCTCGCCGAGGCGTTCGCCAAGGCCTGGTACAAGCTGCTGCACCGCGACATGGGCCCGATCAGCCGCTACCTCGGCCCCTGGGTGCCCGAGCCGCAGCTGTGGCAGGACCCGGTCCCCGACGTCGACCACGAGCTCGTCGACGAGCAGGACGTCACCGTGCTCAAGGCCACGGTGCTGGAGTCCGGGCTCTCGGTCGCGCAGCTGGTCAAGACGGCGTGGGCGGCGGCGTCGAGCTTCCGCAGCACCGACTTCCGCGGCGGCGCCAACGGCGCCAGGCTGCGGCTCGACCCGCAGAAGAACTGGGAGGTCAACGAGCCGGCCGAGCTGGCCAAGGTGCTCCCGGTGCTGGAGCAGATCCAGCAGGACTTCAACGCCTCCGCGAGCGGCGGCAAGAAGATCTCGCTGGCCGACACCATCGTGCTCGCGGGCAACGCGGCCGTGGAGAAGGCGGCCCGGGACGCGGGTCACGAGATCACCGTGAAGTTCTCCCCCGGGCGCACCGACGCCACGCAGGAGGACACCGACGTGGAGTCGTTCGCGGTGCTCGAGCCGCGCGCCGACGGCTTCCGCAACTACGTCCGCCCGGGTGAGAAGGCGCCGCTGGAGCGGCTGCTGCTGGACCGCGCCTACCTGCTCGATGTCACCGCTCCCGAGCTCACCGTGCTGATCGGCGGGCTGCGCGTGCTCGGTGCCAACTACGCCGGCAAGGAGCACGGCGTGTTCACCGACCGGCCGGGTGTGCTGTCCAACGACTTCTTCGTCAACCTGCTCGATCAGGACATCGAGTGGAAGGGCTCGAAGTCCGAGGAGAACGTCTACGAGGGAACCCGCGGCGGCACCCCGGTCTACACCGCCACCGCCAACGACCTGGTCTTCGGCTCGCACTCGCAGCTGCGGGCGCTCGCCGAGGTGTACGCCCAGAACGACGGGGCCGCGAAGTTCGTGAACGACTTCGCCGCCGCGTGGGCCAAGGTCGCCGAGAACGATCGTTTCGACCTGCGCTGATCGTCGCTCATCAATGCCGGGCCGGTCCTTCGGGGCCGGCCCGGACTCGTTCCGGCTCACCGGCGGAACACGGCGCGCACGCAGCCGTCGTCCTCGCCCCCGAGCGGATCGTCACCGCCCACCGCGGAGGTTTCCGTGGCCCGAGCGGGGGCAAGCGGGGTGCATCCGCGCCGGTTGCCGACCGGCGACCACTCGCACACCCGGAGGCTCCTGTGTTCGCTCGCCGTCTCGTCCTCGCCGGTCTCGTCGTCGGCGTGTGTTTCACCGGGGCCCCGGCGGCGGGCGCCGACCCGGCCGCCGACGGCGTCCCCGCGCGCACCGCCTTCGCCCTGCGCACCCCGCTCGGTGGCTGGGGTACCGGGAACGAGACCCAGCCGCGCACCGCGCTCTCGCTGGCCAAGCTCTACCTCGCCGACTACGCGGTGCGGCACGGCGTCCCCGCCGACCTCGCCGCCGCCGAACGCGCCATCCGCTTCTCCGACGACGCCGCCGCCGACACCCTCGGCGCCCGCTACCCGCAGGCCATCGGCGCGATCGCCGCCGAATACGGGCTCGCCCGGACCGCGGGCGAGTACTGGGGAACCGTCACCACGAGCACCGCCGACGTCGCCACCTTCCTGCTCGCCAAGCAGACCACCGACCCGAACTCCCCGCTCCTGCTCTGGATGGCCACCGCCGCCCCCACCGCGGCCGACGGCACGGCGCAGAACTGGGGCACCGCCGACGTCCCCGGCGTCATCGGCTCCAAGTGGGCCTGGTCCGACACCGGCACCCCCGAGGTCGCCTCCGCCTCCTTCGGCCCCGGCTTCGTGGTGGTCGCGCACACCACCGGCGGCACCGGCGAGCACACCGCCGATGTCTTCGCCGGGATCGCGGCGGCCGTGGCGGACACGGTGCTGCCCGGCTGAGTATGCCGGGGCCGCTGCGTCATTCGCCGCCCGAGCCGGATCGTGCTACCTTGCATCGGAGTTCGCCATCGCGGCCGAACTTCCGCGCAGCGGCACCGTGGGGGGCCGCGCCGGGGTTTCGCCGCGGCGAAACCGGGCATGCGGTCTGTACTCACCCGCGGTGACCCACCGGCACGCGTCACCGATTTCCGCCGGAGGTTTCCGTGCCTGCTCGACTGCTCTGTATCGCGCTCGCCGTCGCCGCGTCCTGTGTCCTGCCCGCACCGGTCGCCGGTGCCGAGCCTGCCCCGGTGACCGAGCCCGCCCCGGTGACCATCGCCACCGACGAGGTGCCCGCCAGGACCGCGTTCTCGGCCCGCACGCTGCGCGGCGACCGGTGGGGCTCGGCCAACGAGAACGAGCCGCGCGCCGCGCTCTCGCTGGCCAAGCTCTACCTCGCCGACTACGCCGTGCGGCGCGGCGTCCCCGCCGACCTCGCCGCCGCCGAACGCGCCATCCGCTTCTCCGACGACGCCGCGGCCGACACGCTCGACGCCGCCTACCCGAATGCGGTGGCCGAGATCGCCGCCGAGTACGGGCTGACCAACACCGGGGGCGGCTACTGGGGCACCTCGACCACCAGCACCGCCGACGTGGCCACCTTCCTGCTCACCAAACTCTGCACCGACCCCGGCTCACCGATCCTGGACTGGATGGCCGACGCCGCGCCGGTCGCCGCCGACGGCACCGAGCAGAACTGGGGTACCGCCGAGGTACCCGGCGTTCAGGGCACCAAGTGGGGCTGGTCCGACACCGGGATCTCGGAGGTGGCCTCGGCCTCGTTCGGCGCGGGCTACGTCGTGGTAGCCAACACGATCGGCGACACCGGCGAGCACACCCAGGACGTCCTCGCCGGGGTCGGCGCCGCCGCGCTCGAGGCCGCGAACTCGCGCTGAATCGTCAGGCCCGGGTCACCGGGATGCCCGGCAGCGCGGCGCCGATCCGGCGCAGCATCTCGCGCACCACGATCCGATGCCCGCCGGAGCCGATGACCAGCGCCCGGTAGACCGTCCCGTGCAACCCGGGGAACTCCGCCCAGCTCTGCGCGCGCACCCGGGTGCCATCCGGACCGAGGTCGTCCAGCTCGAAGATCAGCTCGTACCGGGAAAACCAGTGCTGGCCGCGCAGCGCGAGCCGGCGCGGCGCATCCGCCTCGCCGAGCCGGAACCCGAGCGGGACGGTCGCGGGGTCGTCGGGGTCGCGGCAGACCATGGTCAGCAGCGCGCGCCACACCCGCTCGGGCTCGGCGGCGAAGGATCTGGCATGCTCATCGATATAGGGTAAACGCTCCATATAGAAGGAACGTACTAGTAGTGGCACCTCCCCGCAAGCACGACACCGATGTGATCCTCGACGCCGCCCGCGCGCTCGTCCTCGGCGACGGCCCGCGGGCGGCAAGCGTCGCCGCCATCGCCGCGGCCAGCGGCGCCCCGGTCGGCACGCTCTACCACCGCTTCGGCAACCGCGACGGCGTGCTGGGCGCGCTCTGGCTGCGCGCGCTGGAGCGCTTCCAGCGCCGGGCGCTCGCCGCCGCCGCGGCCGCCGATCCCGTCCAGGCGGGTATCGCCATGGCGCTCGCCACCCTGGAGTTCGGCCGCGACCTGCCCGACGACGCCCGGCTGCTCCTCGGCGTGCGCCCGGCCGACCTCCTCGACGGCGGCCCCGACGCCGCCTTCCGCGCTCGCCGCGACGAACTCAACGTCCCGCTCTACGCCCGCCTCGACCACCTCGCCACCGCCCTGACCGGCGCCGCCGGCGCGCGCGCGGTCGAGGCCGTCAGCCGCGCCGTCGTTGACCTCCCCTACGCCGCGCTGCGCAGGCACTCCCCCGCCCCGCCGGAGTGGCTCGCCGAGGATCTCGCCGCCGCGGTGCGCGCGCTGCTGACCGTCCCGAACCTGGGCGTCCGACAAGGTTGATTCACCTTTCCCGCCCCGTGGGCGGTGCCCGCCCCGGTCACGGAATCTCGAGTGGCGGCTTTACCCCGTGGCCGCTATTCTCAACCGCGAAATTTTCGGATCTGCTTGCCGGGCTGCGACTTCGGTTATCCAGATCGCCGCAGCAAGGGTCGGAGGCGCCGACACGACGCCCTCCGGCGAGCGCGAAAGTGCAGGACGTGTCGGATTCTTCCAAGCCGCGGGCCGACGAGCCCGCGAGTCCAGGGTCGCGCCCCCTCGTGGTGGCGCTGCTGTCGATCGTGGTGGTCATCGTCGGGCTCGTGGTCCCGCCCGGCGTGCTGACCTCCGGTGATACCCGGGTCATCCTCTCCGTGGTCGGCGCCGCGGGCGGGCTGCTGTTCACCGTCGCGGTGCTCGTCGGGCTGCGGTTCCACCGCAAGGCCGCCGAGGCCGCCGCCGCGGCCGCGGCCGCGCAGGCCGCCGTCGAGGCCGGGAACGCGGAGGCGAAGGAGCGGATCGCCGAGGCCGAGCACCGGGCGGCCGGCGCCGAGGCCATGCGCGCGCAGGACGGCGCCGCCACCGACGACGCGGTCGGCCGGGCCAGGGAGAGCGAGCACCGCAGGGCCGCCGCCATGGCCGCCTTCGCCGGCGCCGCCGGGCGCATGCAGGCCATGACCACCAGCATGCTGGCCGAGCTGCGCGAGATGGAGCACAAGCACGCCGACCCCAAGGTGCTGGCCGACCTGCTGCACCTGGACCACCGCACCGCGCAGGCCGGGCGGCTCGCCGACAGCATCGCGGTGCTCTCCGGCGCGCGCTCCGGGCGGCGCTGGGCCAAGCCGATCGCGATGGAATCCATCCTGCGCGGCGCGATGGGCCGGGTCTCCGGGTACCAGCGGGTGCGGCTGCGCGCCGTCGCCGACGTCGGGATCGCCGGGCACGCCGCCGAGGGCGTCATGCACGCGCTCGCCGAGCTGCTCGACAACGCCTGCAACTTCTCCCCGCCCACCACCGAGGTGCACGTCTACGCGGCCGAGGTGCCCGCAGGCGTCGTCGTCACCATCGAGGACAGCGGCCTGGTGATGAGCGAGTCCGCGCTGCGCCGGGCCGAGTTCGCGGTCTCCGGCGCCGGCGCGGGCGGCCGCGGCATCTCCTCGGCCGACCTGGCCTCGCTGACCGGGACCAGGCTCGGCCTCGCCGTGGTCGGGCACCTGGCCCGCAAGCACGGCCTCACCGTCTCCTACCGGCCCTCGGCCATCGGCGGCACCGCCGTGGTGATCGTGGTGCCGCGTGACCTCACCGCGCGGGTCGACCGCACCCGCCGCCCCCAGCTCGCCCCCGCCGGACCGGCGGAGGCAGCACTGGCCGTCGAGCGCGCCGAGGCCGAACCGGCCGCGCTGCCCGCCGGCGACGCGCCGCTGCCCAAGCGCCGCCGCGGCAGCACGCTCGCGGCCGTGCACCCCGCCGGGATCGGCGCCGATGCCGCCCCGGCGAGGGCCGCGAGCGCCGCGCACAAGGTCGAGCCCTCCGCGCTCGGCGCCTTCCAGCGTGCGGTGACCGGCCGCGACGATGCCGTCGCGCCGCCGCACTCCTCCCCCTCACCCGCCCTGGAGAACGATCGATGACTACCTCCACACCCGCGCAACTGGGCTGGCTGCTGGAACAGCTGCTCGCCCGCACGCCGCACGCCAGGCACGCGCTACTGCTCTCCGGTGACGGGCTCAAGATCTGCCACACCCCCGAACTCTCGGTCGACAAGGCCGATCAGCTCGCCGCCATCGCGGCGGGCATCCAGAGCCTCTCGCACGGCGCCTCGGCCGAGTTCGGCGACGGCCGCAGCGGGGTCAGGCAGTCGATGACCGAGTTCTACGGCGGCATCCTGTTCATCGTCGAGGCCGGGCGCGGATCGCACATCGCGGTGCTCGGCGACGAGGAGGCCGACGCCGGGCTGGTCGGCCACAATATGCGCGAGATCGTCGAGCAGCTCGGCGAGCACCTCGCGATGGCACCGCGGGTCACGGGAGCGAGCCTGTCGTGACCAGGCCAGGTCGCGACGACGACCCCGATCGGCTCTATACGCTCACCGGCGGCCGCACCCGCCCGGACTCCGACGCCTTCGATCTGGTGACCCTGGTGGTGGGCGAGTGCGACCCGGCGCCGGGCATGCAGTCCGAGCACACCGCCATCCTGGAGCTGTGCCGGGCGCCGATCGCGGTGGTCGAGATCGCGGCCGAGTTGCGGCTCCCGGTCGGCATCACCACGATTCTGCTGTCGGATCTGTTGCACGCCGGGAAGATCACGGTGCGCCATCCGCACGGGGCGGACGGCGCCTACCGGATGCCGCCCGCAGACTCGACCACTCTGGAGAAGGTGCTCGTTGGACTCCGCAATCTCTGACCACCGGCCCAGCCGCGCCGACGCCCCGCTGCTGGCCAGCACCAATCAGGGGCTCAAGATCGTGGTGGTCGGCGGATTCGGCGTCGGCAAGACGACGCTGGTGCGCGCGGTGAGCGAGATCCGCCCGCTGGACACCGAGGCCACCATGACCGACGCCGGGCTCGGCATCGACGACACCACCGGCGCGCCGGGCAAGACCACCACCACCGTCGCCTTCGACTTCGGCCGCATCACCATCGACGCCGAGCACGTGCTCTACCTGTTCGGCGCGCCCGGCCAGGAGCGGTTCTGGTTCCTCTGGGACCGGCTCTTCGCCGGCGCGCTCGGCGCCATCGTGCTGGTCGACCGGCGCCGGATCGCCGACTCCTGGTACGCCATCGACCGGCTGGAGGCGCAGCGCACCCGATTCGTGGTGGCCTGCAACAACTTCGGCGGCGCGTCCCGGCTGGAGGAGGTGCGCGACGCGCTCGACCTCGACCCGCACGTCCCCCTGCTCGACTGCGACGCGCGCTCCAGGGATTCGGCCAAGCACGTCCTCATCGCCCTGGTCGAGCACCTGCACGGCACCGCCACCGGCGTGGCGTCGCCCGGACGCGGCATCGTCGCCCCCGGGGCGCGGTTTTGACCCACGCCGAACACCGGGCGGTGCCGCCGGTCGGCCCGCGCCTCCACACCGACCCGCAGCGGCACTACCCCCGCCCGGTGAGCGGCAGCCCGACCCCACCCCCTCAGCTGCGGCCGCCCGGCCGCCGGACCCGCCGGAGAACCATGGTGCCCGACCTCGTCCCAGCCCTGGCCGCACCGGTGCGCGGAGCGCGCCCGTGACGCGCCCGGAGAACACCGCCAGGATGGCGGGCTGCCCGGTGAGCCCGCAGGCCGCGGTGCCGCTCAGCGGCCCCCGCTTCCACACCGACCCGCACCGGCTCTACGGCGAGATGCGCCGCGACCACGGCCCGGTGGTCGCCGTCGAGCTGCCGGGCGGGGTGCCCGCCTGGCTGGTCATCGGCTACCGCGAGCTGCACCAGGTGACCAGCGACCCCGACCTCTTCCCGCGCGACGTCGGGCTCTGGAACCAGTGGCCGAACATCCCCGAGGACTGGCCGCTGCTGCCCATGGTCGGGCGGCCCATGCCCTCGATCTACTTCAGCGCGGGCGCCGAGCACCGCAGGCACCTGGCCATGGTGGAGCCCGCGCTGGAGGCGGTCGACGGGTTCGGGCTGCGCCGCACCTGCGAGCTGCTCGCCGACCGGCTCATCGACGGCTTCTGCGGCCGCGGCGAGGCCGACCTGGTCGCGGAGTACGCCGAGCCGCTGCCGGTGCTCGCGCTCGCCTGGATCCTCGGCTTCCCCGACGAGGACGGCGCCCAGCTGGCCTGGACCATGAAGACCCTCGCCGACGGCGGCGCCGACGCCCAGGCCGCCTACGGCGCCTTCGGCGAGCTCATGCAGAACCTGCTGGCGCTGGCCAAGTCCCGGCGCGGCGACGACCTGGTGGCCCGGCTGCTGCAGCACCACGAGCGCTTCACCGACGAGGAGTACGTGCTCGACCTGATGGCGATCACCGCCGCCGGGCACCTGCCCACCGCGGACTGGATCGGCAACTCGGTGCGGCTCATGCTCACCGACGACCGCTTCGCCGCCGCGCTCGGCGCCGGGCGGCACAGCATCGGCCAGGCCATGAACGAGGTGCTCTGGGAGGACACCCCCACCCAGATCCTGGCCGGGCGCTGGGCCGCCCGCGACACCAGGCTCGGCGACGAGACCATCAGGGCGGGCGACATGCTGCTGCTCGGGCTGGCCGCCGCCAATGCCGACCCGCACGTGCGCCAGCACGCCGACGGCGCGGGCGGCAGCACCGACCCGACCCACTCCGGCAACAACGCGCACTTCGCGTTCAGCCACGGCGAGTACCGCTGCCCGTACCCGGCGCAGCAGATCGCCGAGATCATCGCGCGGACCGGGCTCGAGGTGCTGCTCGACCGGCTGCCCGACCTCGATCTGGCCGTCGCCCCCGGCAGCCTGGTGCGCAGGCCGTCGGCGTTCCTGCGCGGAATGACCTCGCTCCCGGTACATTTCACGCCAGTCCCCGCAGTCGGAGGTTTTCTGTGAGTTCATCCTGCCCGCATGCCGTGCCCATCGATCCGATGGTCGGCGATCTCGCGGGTGAGACCGATCGGCTGCGCGCGGCGGGCGCGCTGACCCGCATCGAGCTGCTCGGCGTGCCCGCGTGGACGGTGACGCAGCACAACCTGGCCAGGCAGCTGCTGACCGATCCCCGGCTGGTCAAGGACATCGGTGCCTGGAAGCTCTTCAGCGACGGCGTGGTCACCAGGGAGTGGCCGCTGATCGGCATGATCGATGTCAAGCGCTCGATGTTCACCGTGGACGGCGCCGAGCACCGCCGGCTGCGGATCAAGACCACCCAGGCGCTCTCCCGGCGCAGGCTGGACGCGCTGCGCCCGATCGTCGAGCGCTACGTCGCCGAGCTACTCGACGACCTGGAGGCCGCCGGTGCCACGGGCGAGCCGGTCGACCTCAAGCAGGTCTTCGCCTACCCGCTGCCCATGCGCGTGGTGAGCGAGCTCATGGGCGTGCCGCGCACCGACCACGAGCAGCTGCTCACCTGGTACAAGGCGTTCTTCTCGCTGCTCACCCCGCAGGACGAGCGGCTCGCCACCATCGACCGGCTCACCACCTACTACACCGCGCTGGTCCGGGAGAAGACCGCCACCCCGGCCGACGACCTCACCTCCGCGCTGATCCACGAGAACGGCGACGGTGAGGAGCCGCTCACCGAGGAGGAGGTGATCGGCAACCTGGAGGCGCTGGTCGCCGCGGGCCACGAGACCACCGTCAACCTGATCCTGGCCACCGTGCGCGCACTGCTGAGCAACCCCGAGCAGCTGGCGCGGATCCGCGCCGACGAGGTCTCCTGGGCCGACGCCGTCGAGGAGACGCTGCGCTTCGACGGCCCGGTCATCCACCTGCTCATGCGCTTCGCCACCGAGGACATCGTGCTGGACGAGGGCACCATCCCCGCGGGCGACGGCGTGGTGATCTCCTACCGGGCCATCGGCCGCGACACCGGCGTGCACGGCGTGGACGCCGACGTCTACGACAGCGCCCGCCCCACCGCGCACCGCAATATCTCCTTCGGTTACGGCCCGCACATCTGCCCCGGCGCCACCCTGGCCCGGCTGGAGGCGACCCTCGCGCTCCCCGCGCTCTTCGCCCGCTTCCCGAATCTGCGCGCGGCGGGCGATCTCGCGGCGCTGCCGAACATGCCGGTGCTCACCCAGAACGATCTCTCCGCGCTGCCGGTCCTGCTCAGCTGAGTTTCGTTGCCGCGCAAGCGGGAAATGCCCGGCGGTGCCCCGAAACGACACCGCCGCGCAGCGACGCGAACGAGGCGTCGCCGCACTCTGGCGCGCGGGAAAGGCCGCCGTGCGGCGCGGCAAGACCGGTCCGGCCGCGCGGCGGCGCGAACTCTGCCGGGTCGCGAAGCGAACCTTCGGCTGGCCGGAGCTGCGCGCCGCCCAGCTCGACGCCATGCTCCCGCTCACCGCGGGCCGCGACGTGCTCGCGGTCATGCCGACCGGCGCCGGGAAATCCGCGGTCTACCAGGTGCCGACGCTGCTGCTGGACGGCCCGACGCTGATCGTCTCCCCGCTCACCGCGCTGCACCGCGACCAGGTCCAGCAGCTGGCGCGGACCGACGCGCCGCTCGCCGTCGCGATCAACGCCACCCAGTCCGCCGCGGCCACCGAGCAGGCGTGGGCCGCACTGGCCGACGGCACCGCGAAGTACCTGTTCCTCGCCCCCGAGCAGCTCGCCAAGGCCGAGCTGCTCGACCGGGTGGCGGCGCTGCGCCCCGGGCTCTTCGTGGTGGACGAGGCACACTGCGTCTCGGCCTGGGGCCACGACTTCCGCCCGGATTACCTGCGGCTCGCGCACGCCGCCGAGCGCGTCGGCAGGCCGCCGGTGCTCGCGCTCACCGCCACCGCCAACGGCCCGGTCCGCGAGGACATCACCCGCGTGCTCGGCCTGCGCGACCCGGCCACCATCGTCGCCGGTTTCGACCGGCCCAACCTCGCGCTCTCGGTGCGCGCCACCCACACCGCCGACGACCGCGACGCCGCCGTGCTCGACCTCGTCAGCACCGGCCCGGCCCTGGTCTACACCGCCACCCGCCGCGACACCGAGCGGCTGGCCGCCGCCTTCCGCGAGCGCGGCGTCGACGCCGCCGCCTACCACGCGGGGATGAATGCCGCCGAGCGCAACGCGGTGCACGAGCGCTTCCGCACCGACCGGGTCGCGGTGGTGGTCGCGACCTCGGCCTTCGGCATGGGTATCGACAAACCCGGCGTCCGCGCCGTCGTGCACGCCGCCGTCCCGGACTCGCTGGACTCCTACTACCAGCAGATCGGCCGCGCGGGCCGGGACGGCGATCCGGCCGAGGCGATCCTGTGCTTCCGCGCCGAGGACCTCGGGCTGCAGCGCTTCCTCACCGGCCGCCGGGTGGACACCGACGGCCTGCGCGCCCTCGCCCGCACCCTGCACCGCAGGCCGGACCCCGCGACGCTCGCCGAGCTCACCGCGGCGAGCGACCGCTCGCGCCGCCGCACGCTCAACAACCTGAACCTGCTCGAGGCGGCCGGGCAGGTGGAGAGCACCGCGGACGGCCGCTTCCGCGGCACCGGCGCCGACCCGGAGACGGCGCCCGAGCGCGCCGCCGAGATCGCCGAGCGCCGCGCCCGGCTCGACCGCTCCCGGCTGGAGACCATGCGCGCCTACGCCGAGACCCCGCTGTGCCGCAGGCAGTTCCTGCTCGGCTACTTCGGCGAGGTGCGCGAGGAGCGGTGCGGCAACTGCGACACCTGCCTGGCGGGCACCGCGCCGCCGATCGAGCGCGTCGCGGGCCCGTTCCCGGCGGGCGCGGCGGTGCGGCACCCGGAGTTCGGCGACGGCGAGGTGGTCCGGCGCGAACCGGAGACGGTGACGGTGCTCTTCACCGAGGCCGGGTGCCGCAGCCTCTCGCTGGCCGCGATCGAGGAGGGCGACCTGTTGCACGAGCGCTAACCCCTCCGCATCTCGCGCAGCAGGTCCTCCAGGAAGCCGGTGCTCTCCGCGGGCGAGAGCGCCTGCACCGCGAGCCGGTTCATGACCGCGAGGTACAGCTCCACGTCGCGCTGCTTGTCCAGGTAGATGGAGCTGGTGAGCTGCTCGGTGTAGACGATGTCGGGCAGCTCGGGCTCGGGGAAGCGCAGGATGCTGAACGGCCCGCCCGCCGCCGAGTGCCCGCCCGCGGCGTAGGGCAGCACCTGGATCCGCACGTGCGCGTGCTCGGCCATCGCCACCAGGTGCGCCACCTGCTCGCGCAGCACCTCGGCGCCGCCGACCGGGCGGCGCAGCGCGTTCTCGTCCAGCACCGACCACAGGGTCGGCGGGGCGGGCCTGGTCAGGATGCGCTGCCTGCGCATGCGCATGTCCACCCGGCGATCGGTCTCGTCGGAATTGCCCAGCTCGATGACGGCGCGGGCGTAGTCCGGGGTCTGCAGCAGCCCGGGGATGAACTGCGCCTCGTAGGTGCGGATGGTGGTGGCCGCCTGCTCCAGCCCGATGTAGGTCTCGAACCAGCTGGGCAGCAGGTCGCTGTAGCTCTGCCACCAGCCCGGGTCGTTGGCGCGCTTGGCCATCTCCAGGAACGGCTCGCGCGCCACCGGATCGTTCACCCCGTAGAGGGTGAGCAGATCACGCAGGTCCCGCTCCTTGAACCCGGTGCGCCCCAGCTCCAGCCTGCTGATCTTGGCGTGCGAGCCGCGGATGGCGTACCCCGCCGCCTCCCGGCTGATCTCGCACTCCTGGCGCAGCTGGCGCAGCCTGCTCCCCAGTGCGACGCGCAGCACCGTCGGCCCCCGCTCGGCGGCGAGGAACTCGGCGAAGCCGCTGTTGTCGTCGTTGGTCATGGACCGCCTCCGGCCGGTGAACGAATACCCCTGCACGCGAAAGTCGCTTCCGGCACCCGCCATCCCCCGCGTCGCGCGCCGATACTACCGCCTCGCACCGCCCCCGGAGCGCCCGGTTTCCCTTGGTATTAGCGTGAATTCGCGTACCGGGTGTTTTCGAGGACGTGTCCCGTACCGACCGGCCCGATTGTCGGCTACCGCGAAACCCGCTCTCCGGCAATGCGATCGGTTCCCCGGTTATCGAGCGGAGCGCGCGGCGGGTGCGTAAAGTGCCCGGCAAGCGGTGCCGGGGCGGGGTACTCGGGCATTCTCACCGCAGCTCTACCAGGATCGAGTGCCAGGGGGCCGACCGTGACGTCGAACGAACTCCAGCTCACCGATGGCGAGGTGGCCGAGCGGCTGTCCGCCATCCTGACCAGCACCAGCATCGATCTCGCCACCTCGAGGGCGGGCGCGAACTGGTGCTCCACCGCCTTCTTCGCCGAGCGCTCCGGCGATCCCTTCCGGCTGCTGATCGTGCTCGAGGCGGGCGGCCGCACCCTCGACGCGCTGCGCGCCAACCCGAGCGTCGGGGTGAAGGTGGTGCCCACCGGCTTCCTCGGACCCTTCGCCCAGGGCGTCGGCACCGCGGCGGTGCGCACCGAACCGGAGACGCGGGACGAGATATTCCGCACAGTCGTGGCGAAGGAGCCCGCGCTGCGGCCCTTCCTCGCCGCCCCGGTCGAGGCGGTGGAGATCACCGTGGACTGGTGGCGGGTCACCCACGTCGGCGGCGGCCTGCTGCCGGGCCGGGTGCTGGAGCGCCCGGCGCCGCACTGATGTCGAACCCGAATCAGCAACTCGCCCAGCACATTCGGCTATTGCCGCGGTGTCGGCGGCGCTTCTAGGCTGAGCCCGCCGCGGCGCATCGGCGCCCGAGCCCGCGGCCTCGCACCCGCACAGAGAGGTCCCCATGCCCGAAGCCACTCCGCAGACCGGCGTCCGCGCCCCGGTCGGCGTGGACACCACGAGGGCCAGCATCGCCCGCGTCTACGACGCCACCCTCGGCGGCAAGGACAACTACCCGATCGACCGCGAGGTACGCGACCGGGTCGCCGAGGTCGCGCCCCGGCAGAGCGACGTGGCCAGGATGAATCGCCGCTGGCTGCACCGGGTGGTGCGCTACCTGGCGGGCACCGTGGGCATCGACCAGTTCCTCGACATCGGCGCCGGGCTGCCCACCGTCGGCAATACCCACGAGATCGCCCAGCAGCAGAACCCCGAGGCCACCGTGGTCTACGTGGACAACGACCCGGTCTGCAACGCGCACGGCCGGGTGCTGCTGGAACAGAACGAGTTCACCCACTTCGTCCCGGCCGACCTGACCGAGCCGGACACCCTGCTGCGGCACTCCGAGGTCACCGCGCACCTCGACCTGCAGCGCCCGCTCGCGCTCATCCTCTGCGGCATCCTGCACCACGTGGACGACGCGCTCGACCCGGCAGGCATCATGCGCTCCTACATCGAGGCGCTTCCCCCCGGCTCCTACGTCGGCATCACGCACTTCTACGACCCCGCCGACGGCGGGCCCGCGCACGACATGGCGCTCGAACTGCAGCGCCGCTTCACCGAGATGGGGCTCGGCTCCGGCTGGTACCGCACCGCCGAGCAGATCGCCACCTACTTCGGCGACCTGCAGATCGTCGAGCCGGGGCTGGTCGAGCTGGACGACTGGTGGCCGCCGGGCCCCGCGCTGCGCCCCCGGCTCACCGAGGAGCGGCTGCTGCTCGGCGGCCTCGGATTCAAGCCGGGCGCGCGATGACCGGCTACGACGACTTCGCCGGCGGCGCCGTCGACCCCGCGCGCTGGCAGTTCCTCGAGGTCCCGACCGGCCCCGGCGAGGCATGGCGCTACGCCGACCCGGCCGCCGAGGTCACCGTCGCGGGCGGCGCCGTCGCGGTGCGGATCCCGGAGTTCACCCTGGCCTGCCCGGCGGCGCAGATCCTGGACAACCCCAAGTTCCTCATGGTCTCCACCGCGGAGTTCGACCTCACCGCCGGGCCGCGCACCTTCGGCGTGCGGATGGCCGCCACCAATCTCGGCGCGGACGGCGCCGACTACCGCGACGGCTTCGCCGCCTTCAATGTCCTGGACATGGCGACCGCGCAGGTCTTCGACGCCATCGCCACCGGGCGGCACGCCTACGCCATCCACGAGCGGCTCTTCGTCCCCGGCGTCGTCGACCCGGCCGACGCGTTCACCCACGTGGTGCACGCCCCGCTGGTGGGCGAGGCGGTCAAGGCCGGGGAGTTCCAGCACTACGCGGTCACCATCGACCGCGCGGCCGAGCGCGTGGAGTGGCGGGCCGCCGGCACCCCGATCTACGCGGTGCGCGCGGCCGCGCTGCCGGAGCGGGTGCGGATCGGCTTCGGCATCATCACCCTGCACCCGCTCGCCGACGGCCGGAGCACCTCGCTGCGCGGCCAGGGGCTCGCCGCCGCCTGGCGCGACTTCACCGTCGACTGACTGTGATGATGATCTTGGTGACGCTGCGGGCGGGTCTGACCCTCCGACTGACTGACGTCTTCGACTGTCCGGTTTGGGATTTGTCGACTCGCTCGGGCGTCACCACGCACGCGGCCGGACGGGTGCTTGTGACTTCATAGGAGCTTGGTCCAGAAGCCCCGCCACAGTCTTGTCCACCCGCCCGACCGGCGCGTGCCGCCCTCGGAACGGATGAGCAAGGACGGACACGACAAGCATGACCCACAACGACATCGCGGTCACCGGTGGAGTCGATACCCACGGTCTCACCCATCACGGCGCAGTGATCGACTCGGTAGGAAGGCATCTGGCCGATCGGGAATTCCCCGCCACCATCGGCGGGTACCGTGCGCTGCTGGGTTGGATGCGGGGCAAGTCGGACCCGATCGACGCCTATGCCGCCGCCACTGCCGTGTTGTCAGGCCGGGCTACCGGCATTCCGAAAAGCCGCGACGGCATCGTCGAATCCGTGCGAGTGCTTCGGGCCGCACCCCGCAGCGCGGTCAAGGCCCGCACCCAGGCCGTGAACCAGATCCGGGGACTGCTCGTCTCCGCGCCCGCGAGGCTGCGCGAGCAGACCATGGACATGGACCGAGCCACCCTGATCCGCACCCTCGCCGCACTGCGCCCCGGATCCGACCTGTCCGACCCGCTCACCGCGACACGGGCGGCCCTACGCCGACCGGCGCGCCGCCATCTCGGGATGGACACCGAAATCACCGAACTCGACACCCAGATCGGTCCACTGGTCCGCCAGGCAGCCCCCGCCCTGCTGGACATGTTCGGCGTCGGCGCCGAAACCGCAGGACAGCTGCTGGCCACCGCTGGCGACAACCCGCAACGCATGCGCTCAGAAGCCGCGTTCGCCCACCTCGCGGGCGTCGCGCCCATCCCCGCGTCCTCCGGACGCACCCACCGCCACCGCCTCAACCGCGGCGGCGACCGCGCCGCCAACAACGCCCTGCACACCATCGTCCTGGTCCGCATGCGCCACGATCCACGCACCCGCGCCTACGTCGAACGCCGCACCAAACATGGAATGTCGAAGAAAGAGATCATGCGATGCCTCAAACGATTCGTCGCACGCGAGGTCTACCGCATACTGACCAGCCCACCCACCGAAACCATCAACAAGCCCGCTCCAGCCGCTTGACATCTATAGGAGCATCCCCGGCCGGTCAGGCGGCGCCGGGCTGTCGACGGCAGGTGAATACTGGATCTGGCCCAAATTTCGTGATGCCGGGGTTCGTCAGTTGCTGAGAGCTCCTAACATGATCGTCTGAGTGGCGGCGAGTGTCGTTGTGGTGCAGCATGTTCGGTCGTGGCAGCACCTTGGATCGTGGACGACGAGTTGTGGGCAGTGATCGAACCGCTACTGCCGATCAAGCCGGCGGGAACACCAGGCCCGGCGCGGATGGACGATCGGCTGGTGTTCCAGGGCATCTTGTTCGGGGGCTGCTGCACGGATGGGTGACATCGATCTGGCTTGCCAAGAGGCCGGCCTGGAAGGATGTTCATCGTGCCCAAGCCCTACCCCCGAGAGTTCCGTGACGACGTGGTCCGGGTCGCCCGCAACCGCGAGGACGGGGTGACCCTGGAACAGGTCGCCGCGGATTTCGGGATCCATCCGATGACGCTGTCGAAATGGATGCGCCAAGCCGACATCGACGAGGGCAACAAGCCCGGAACCAGCAGCAGCGAGTCCGCTGAGCTGCGGGAACTGCGGCGCCGGACCCGATTGCTCGAGCAGGAGAACGAGGTCCTGCGCCGGGCCGCAGCCTACCTGTCCCAGGCGAATCTGCCGGGAAAAGGCTCTACCCGCTCGTGAGCGAGCTCGCCGCCGACGGGATCCCCGTGGTGGTGACGTGCCGGGTACTGAAGCTCGCTCGCCAACCGTTCTACCGGTGGCTGGCCCGACCGGTCACCGCCGCCGAGCTCGGTGAGGCCTATCGCGCGAACGCCTTGTTCGACGCTCACCGTGACGACCCGGAGTTCGGGCACCGGTTCCTGGCCGACGAAGCCGAGACGGCGGGTGAGCCGATGGCGGTGCGGACCGCGTGGCGGATCTGCTCGGTCAACAGGTGGTGGTCGGTGTTCGGCAAACCCCGCCGCGGCAAGAGTAAACGGCCGGGTCCACCGGTCCATGACGATCTCGTCCTCCGTGATTTCACCGCTGACCGTCCGAATACGTTGTGGCTCAGCGACATAACCGAACACCGGACCGCTCCGATGCATCATCCGTCATGACAACACCTTGTCGCTCAACAGCGTGGGTACCGGCCAGGATATGGGCGATCCGGTCGGCAGCCGGGAGTCGTAGGTGGCGGCGATGCGCCGATGCCCGCTCCCGGCGTCCCAGGACCAGCTCTGCGGGCCGATTCGGGGATGACGACAGCGACGGCGCAGCCGAGCTGCGCCGCGGAGGTCAGGTCACCGACGCACAGGCGGACATCCAGGAACCCCGGCGCGGAAGGCATGGCCCGGCCCGGTCGGATCTAGCCGTTCCGCCGATCAGGCCCCCGGATGGCCGTGCCGTCCAGGAAAGGGGTTCCGGTAGTAGTCGCCGAAAATCGGGCGGATATGGCGGTGCTGTCGGTCAGCGGCGGCGGTCGGCTCCCGGTCCCAAGATCGAGGTCAGCTCGCGCATCGCCTGTGGGGATGGTTTGAAGTATCGGCGCAGGTTCTCGGCTTTGCGGTGCCGGGATTTGGCCATCAGTTCGAGCAGGCCGGCGCCGGATTCGCCGAGGTGGGTCAGGCCCGACTGCCGGAGTTGGTGCAGATCCCATCAGGTTCCTGGCCCGTGTGTCGCGGTGGCGGCGTCGAGCAGGTCGCGGGGCTCGGCGGCCCATCGCGGCCAGGAACCGGCGCCGCTCCGCGGGCAGCATCGACAGATCCAGACGATCCGCGCCCAGCCCGCGCCCCGACCGCGGCCCGGGTCCACGAACGCCAGATCCGCCCGAGTCAGCGTGAAGAACCGGAACAACGCCTCGCGACTGATCTCCGGGCCCCCGCAGACGCTCCAACTCCTCGTCCGCGAACATCCGGCCAGCCAGCTACGCCATATCCGCCCGATTTTCGGCGGTTACTACCGGAACCCCGGAAAGCCAGCCGCTGCGCCGGGTCCGCGGCGAACGAAATACCGAGGCGGCGGCAGTCGGCGGTGTGCCGGAGACCGCCGGATCATTGGCGTCGATCACCACCAGCTCCGGCGGCCCGTGCCGGTCGGCGGGTTCGGCCACCGATACCTCGGCCGCCCGCGCCATCGCGCCGGGGTACATGCCGGCCAGCTGCGCCATATCGACATCGGTCGTGCAGGTGAACCGTGCCGTGTGCGCGCCGCCTATCAGCCGGACTCCGTCGAGAGCTACCCCGCGCGCCGCCAATGCTCGTGCGTGCGGCGCGAAGTCCGGGCCGACGCCGCCGAGCAGCATCGACGGCCTGCCGAGTTCGGCCAGGCCGTAGCACCTATCGGCACCGACGGCAGCGGGTTCATGGTTCTCCTAGGGGTCGAACGGCCGGATGTGAGGCAGATCGGGGATCGCGCCGTCGCGATACCGTTCGCGCACGGCGAAGCGGCGCACCTTGCCGCTCGAGGTCACGGGAATGGAGCCGGCCGAGGTGAGGACGACGTCATCGAGCCGCAATCCGTGGCCGGCGCCGACGGCGGCACGCACCGCGGCGACGATACCGGCCGGATCGATGGTATCGGCGGCGTAATCCCGGTTCAGCTCGGCGACCACGACGAGGCGGGGGCGTTCGTCGTCGAGCACCTGGAAGGCCGCGCATCGATCGGCCCGCAGCGCCGAATGTGCGGCCGTCGCGGTGTTCTCGATATCGGAGGGGTAGTGGTTGGCGCCGTCCACGATGACGAGATCCTTGAGCCGCCCGGTGACGTACAGCCGGTCCTCATACACGAATCCGAGATCGCCGGTACGAAGAAACCGCCCTCGGTAGCCGGTCACGGTAGCGCCGAAGGTCGCCGCCGATGCCTCCGGCGCATCCCAGTACCCGAGACCGATACTGTCTCCGCGCAGACAGATCTCACCGACCCTGTCCGCCGCGGCGGGTGTATCGGACCCGGGATCGACCAGGACGAGGTGGTAGCCGTCGTCGGGTCGCCCGCTCGCCACCAGGGTGCGGCCGCCGCCTGCGACCGGCAGTACCCGGCCTCTGGTCAACGCGAGCGGATCGACATCAACGGTGCTGAGTCCGGTGCCGCGCGGGCCGCCGCTCACGAACAGCGTCGCCTCGGCGAGGCCGTAGCAGGGGAACAGGGCGGCGGGATCGAATCCGGCAGGCGCGAAGTGTTCCGCGAATCCGGTCAGCGTGTCCGGGCGGACGGGCTCGGCGCCGCACAGCGCCACCCGCAGCTGGGACAGGTCGTAGCGCTCCACCCGCGCGGCCGTTACCCGGCGGGCGGCGAGGGCGAAGGCGAAGTTGGGCGCGACCGTGTGGGTGGCCCGGAAGCGCGACATCGCGGCTATCCAGCGGGCCGGGCGCTGCACGAAGGCCAGCGGCGACATCCCGATGACGGTGGAGTCGCTATATACCGGGTACGTCACCATGGTGAGCAGCCCCATATCATGGAACACCGGCAGCCAGCTCACCCCGACCCCCGGCCCGATCCGGGCGGCGACCATGCTCAGGTTGGCGAGCACATTGCGATGGGTGAGCACGACCCCTTTCGGCTCCCCGGTCGATCCGGAGGAGTACTGCAGGTAGGCCACCCGATCACCGGTGATACCGGGGTCCCGGTAGCGATCCGCCTCGGCCCTGTCGATTCGGTCGGTGACGACCATCCGCAGCCCGGCGAACTCCTCCGCCGCCAGGATCGCGGTCACCGGTTCAGCGATGTCCGAGGCCGTGAGCAGCAGGCGGGCACCGGAATTGCGGGCGATCGACGCCAGCCGGGCCAGCCCCGCCTCCGGTTTGCCCGGGTGCGGGGGCGCGACCGGAACCGCGATCACCCCGGCGTAGAGGCAGCCGAAGAACGCGGTCAGGAACTCCAGGCCGGGTGCGTAGAGCAGCAACGCGCGATCCCCCGGCTGCGCCGTCTGCCCCAGGTGCGCGGCCACCGCGCGGGCGCCGAGCTCCAGCTCACCGAACGTCAGCGCCGCAGTGGATTCGTCGCCGTCACCGAGGAAGCGGAACCGCACCTCGTCCGGGGTGGCCGCGGCGCGGGCAGCGAGCAATTCGACCAGGGTCGCGATCCCGACGGGGGAGACAGTGGTCATCCGCGTGCTCCTGACGTGCGATGGAATTCCGCCGGGCGTGGCGAGCTGTACGGAACGTGGTGGTCGTAGACGAAGGCCCCGACGTAGCCCGCGCCCAAATCGAAGTGATGGAGGTAGCCGGTTCGGAGTCCGCCCTCGACCTCGGTCACCACGGCGCGCCCCTCGGTGTCGAGCCCCGTTTCGAGCGTGTCCGGCGCGATCGTCAGCCCGCTCCCCAGCCATTTCAGGTAGCTCTCCTTGGCCACCCAGTACCGAAGGAAGCGGCGCCGGTCGGTGCCGGCGGCAGCGGCTTCCCGTGCCGTGAGCACCCGCGGCGCCAGCCACACCGGGACCGCGCCGGAGTCGACCGCCTCGACGTCGACACCGAGTGATCCGGTCGCGGCGACCGCGACCACGGCGAGCCCCCGGGTATGGGTGAGGTTGAAGCTGACCGCACGGTCGGACAATTCGGGCTTTCCGCGCTTCCCCTCGGTGAAGACAAGGTCATCGGGCCGGCGTCCGGTGCGGTCGGCGAGCACGTGGCGCAGCATCGCCCGCGCACGCACGAAATCGGCCGCGTGCTCGGCTGACCAGAACCGGGTGCTGCGCGCGATCTCGGCCGGGGACAGCACCCGGAGATCGGCGGCCGCGTGTGTCCCGGTCAGCGCGCACCACCGGAGCTCGACGTCGCCCCCGGTCACGCCGGGCTGCCCAGCGAGTGCCGAATGTGCCCGATGACGGCGTCTTGGTGGGTGATCGGGAAGAAGTGCCCGCCGGGAATCATCCGGATGTCGACCCCCGCCACGCCGTACTCCGACCACTGCAGGAGTTCGGCGGGCAGCACGTGGGTGTCGCCACTGCCGCCGAATACGGTGATCGGCAGCGCCAGCGGCGGCCCCGGCTGATAGCGGTAGGACTGGTCGACCGACAGATCCGCGCGCATGAGCGCGAGCACCGAGCGGCGCATCCGATCGTCGCCGAGTATCTCATCCGGGGTGCCCCCGAGCGCGCGGACCACATCGAGCACGGTCGATTCCGGCGCGGTGCGCAACGGCGGCAGCCGGGACGGCAGGTGTGGCGCACGCCTGCCGGAGATCAGCAGCCGCACCGGCCGTGGCCCGCGGGAAACCAGCAGCCTGCGAGTGAGTTCGTAGGCCAGCAGCGCGCCGAGGCTGTGGCCGTACACCGCGAACGGCTCCCGCCAGTGGCCGTCCATCGCCGCCACCAGATCATCGAGCAGATGGTCGATGTGCTCGAAGGGTTTCTCGCGCAACCGGATCTCGCGGCCGGGTGGTTGCAGCGGCACGACGTCGACTCCGGGGGCGAGCTGCCTGCGCCACGGGAGGTAGGCCGAGGCGCCCGCACCGGCGTGTGGCAGGCAGTACAGGGCGGTGGCGCCGCTGCCTGCGGGCGGGTACGGCATCCACCGGCGAATATCGATCGCCGACGCGTTCACGCCCCACGCTCCAGCGCGGGCGTTTGCACGATGAGGTAGGGCGGTGGTGGCGGCGGCGGGCCGGGCGGCGCGGCGAGCAAGGTGATGCCGTCGTGCTCGCCCGCCTCTTCGAACCCGGCGAACCGATAGGTGATGTACATGATCCGATTACGCTCGGTGCCGACGAATTCGGCGATCAGGCGGGCCCCGGCGGCGCGGGCCAGAGCCGTGACGTGGTGCAGCAGCACCGTCCCGACGCCGCGCGAGATCACCCGGCACGACATCAGCAGCAGCTTCAGCCGCCACTCACTGATCCCGCGCTCCGCCAGCGCCAGGCCGATCTGGCCGTAGCTCCCGTACCGATCCTCCAGCTCGGCCATCAGCAGGACGTGCTCATCGGAGTTCGCGTAGGCCGCCAGCTCGTCGGCGGAGTACATGATCCCGGTGGAGTTCAGCTGGTTGGTCCGTACCACCAGTTCTTCCGCACGGCCGATGTCCGCGGCGGTGGCGGGGCCGATCGTGAAGCGCATCCCCAGGGTGGCCAGGAATTCCTCGCTGGTGCCGGTGAACTGTTCCTCGGCCTCGGTGCGTTCGATGCTCGCCCGGTACAGGTGCCGCCTGCGCCTGGCGTCCGCGCTCACCGCGCGCGGCCGGAGCTCCGCGCGACCGGCCAGCCCTGCGGCCTCCTCCGCGTCGATACACAGCACCTCGGGATGGGCGAACCGCACCTCGTCCCGTTCGAGTTCCTGGTCGTCGACGAAGGCGAGCGTGTCGATGCCGATACCGAGCCGCTCGGCAATCGTCGCTACCGACACCGATTTGCTCTGCCAGCCGATCTGGGGGTACAGGAAGTAGTCGGCGATGCCGAGCTCGGCCAGCGTGGCCGCGACGGCGCTGGGATCGTTGCGGCTCGCGATCGAGTGCAGTATGCCGCGCTCGTCCAGGGCGACGAGCGTCTCCCGGATTCCGGGCCGCAGGTCGGTGATCTCGGCTCCCTCCAACAGGGTTCCGTCCCAGAGAGTGTGGTCGAGATCCCAGACCACGCACTTGATCTGGCGCTGACGTATCGAATTCATCGCAAGCCCCCGCTTCACTCGACGATGACCACGCGGGCCCGGTTGCGGCATGCGTCGTCGGCGATCAGGACATGCTGCATCTGGGTGCTGCCCTCGATGATCTCCATGACCTTGGCATCGCGGAGATAGCGCCCGACGGGGTAGTCGTCGCTGCACCCGCGGGCGCCGTGCAACTGCACCGCGTCGTTGGCCGCGGCCACCGCCGCGGTGGCGGCGAACTGCTTGGCGATGCAGGTCGCCATGATGGTGTCCGGGCTGCCCTCGTCCTTGAGCCGCGCGGCCTGCCCCACCAGGGCGCGTGCCGCCCTGGTGTCGACGGCCATGGCCGAGATCAGCTGCTGGACGAGCTGGTGGTCGCGGAGCGGCGCACCGCCCTGGCGCCGGAGGCCGGCGTAGTCGACGCAGGCCCGCAGGCAGGCCTGCAGGATGCCGACGCAGCCCGCGGCGACGCTGAACCGCCCGATGTCGAGTACCCCGGTGGCGACGGCCAGCCCCATGCCTTCGGGTCCGACGATGGCGTCGAGGGGCAGCTCGCAGTGGTCTAGCACGATCTCGGCGACCTGGCTGCCGCGGGTACCGGTGACCCCGGGAACCGGGATCCGGCGCACGCCCGGGTTCGCGGCGTCTACCACGAACGCCGCGGGCCCGGTCTGCGTCCGGGCGAAGACCAGCAGGACGTCGGCGAGCTGACCCCCGGTCACCCACAGCTTGTGGCCGTCCAGGATCCAGCCGTCCCCGCGCTGCCGGGCGGAGGTGCGAATCGCGGCGAAGTCGCTGCCCGCCTCGGCTTCCGTCAAGCAGAAGGCGCCGAGCGCTTCACCGGCAACCAGCGCCGCCTGCCAGCGCTGCCGCACGCCGTCGGTCCCCCACCGGTGCAGCGCGTACAGTGCCATGGAGTGCACAGTCAGCAGGCTGCGCAGGGCGGAGCAGCCCCGGCCGGCCTCCTCGTGTAGCCGGGCCAGCGCCACCATCCCGACGCCGGTGCCGCCCTGGGCGACCGGCAGCACCGCGCCCCACAGCCCGCGTGCGGCGCACGCCGACAGGACATCCGGATCGATCCGGCCGGTGCGATCGGCCTCGGCGGCACGCGGCGCCACCACCTCGTCGACGAATGCGCCGAGTTCGCCCCGCGACCACGCGAAGCCGGACTGCACACCGGTATCGACCGCCATCACACCGCCTCCGCCGCGTCGTGGCGCAATCGGCGGACGAGCGCGGCCATCACGTCGATGGTGCGGAAGTTGTCGAGCATCAGGTCGTCGTTGGGGATTCGCGCGCCCAGGTGCTGCTCGATGAACATGACGAGCTCCATCGCGAACAGCGAGTTGACAAAGCCGCTTTCGAAGATGTCGCGGTCGTCGCGGAGCAGGTCCTCGGGCACTCGCTGCGCGACGAATTCACGGATCTGGGCGTGGGCGTCGGTGAACATGGGCTGCGGTCCTGTCGATAGCGGAGGCGGAGGTCCGGGTAGCCGAACCGGCTAGGGGTAGGAGAAGAAGCCGCGGCCGGATTTTCGACCGAGCAGTCCGGCGTCCACCATCTCCCGGAGCAGCGGGCAGGGCTGGAACCTATCGTCGCCGTAGTGCTCCCGGAGCCCCTCGATGCTGTACAGGATGGTGTCCAGGCCGATGAGGTCGGCCGTCTCCAGCGGGCCGGAGGCGTGGCCGAAGCACGAGCGGAAGACGTCGTCCACCGAGCCGGGCTCCGCGACGCCGTCCCGTACCAGGGCGATCGCCTCGTTGATCGTGAGCATCAACACCCGGTTGGACACGAAACCCGGCATATCGCCTACGAGGATGCCCCGCTTGCCGATCTCGGCGAGCAGGGTCAGCGCGGTCGCGACGGTGGAATCGGAGGTCCGGCTACCGCGGATCACCTCGACGGCGGGCTTCATCGGGACCGGGTTCATGAAGTGCATCCCGATAATCCGATCGGGGCGTTCTGTTTCGGCGGCGATCCTGCTGATCGGAATGCAGGAGGTGTTCGCCGCGAAAACCGTTTCGAGCGGGCAGATCCGATCCAGCCGCGGATACAGCTCCGCCTTGCGCGACCAGTCCTCGGTGATGTTCTCCACCACGAATTCCGCAGCACCGAGATCGTCCAGCTCGGTGCTGTACCGCACGCGCTGGGTGAGGTCCCCGTGCTTGCCGGTGTCGTGCCCGAACAGCCGCCCGGTGCGGTAGTACCGGACGACCTCGGCCTCCGCGCGCTCCAGCTGGGCACGCACGTTGTCGACCAGGACGACCGAGAAGCCGTGCGCCGCCAGCGTCTGCGCGACACCGGCTCCCATCACGCCCGCACCGACCACTCCGAACAGTTTCATACCCGGGACTTCCTTTCCGTCGCGGTCGCCGTGCGCAGGTACTCGGCCATGTCCGCCACCGTCGGAGCCTCGAAAAGCGTCTCGGTGGGAACGGCCACCCGGAACTGCCTGTTGATCGCGGTGACCAGTTGCAGTCCGACCAGGGAATTGCCGCCGTACTCGAAGAAGTCGTCGTGCGGGCCCACCCGGTCGATGCCGAGCGCGTCCTGCCACAATCGTGCGAGCCGCTCCCGGTAGGCGTCGATGCCCGTCGGCACCCCATCCGGCGCCTCCGCGACGGGTGCTTCGAACGGGTCGCCGCCCGCCCACGCATCCAACCGCTCGCGCAGTCGGCCCGCGGAGACCACCGCTCGGGCGGGCCCGTCGGCCACGAGCCGGTCCAGCACCGCCAGCGCCGCGTCCGGGGGGAAGGAATACTCGGTCAGCGAGCCGGGTGTGCCGCCGTCCCCGGCGGGGCGGACGGTGTCCTGCCAGGTGTCCCAGCACGCCGCGCGCCATGCGGAGCCGCCGGGCAGGTTGCGCAGGGTGACGAAGTGGTCCTGGAACGCGTTCGCGGCCGCATAGGTGGCGAAGCCGATGCCGCCGAGCACCGCCGCCATGGACGAAAGCAGGACCACGAAATCCGGGCGTTCGCCGTGCAGCGCGGCGGCCAGCGCCAGCGTGCCGTCCACCTTGGCCCGGAAGTGCGCCGCCCTGAACTCCGGCCGGGACGCCGCGATGGTGGTGAAGGCTTCCGGTGCCAGCACTCCCGCGGCGTGCACCACTCCGTCGATCGGACCGTACCGGCGCCGGACGGCGGCGACGGCGGTGGCCGCCGCGGCGGCATCCCCGATATCGCAGGGCACGACCTCGACCCGGGCGCCGGACTCGCGGAGTTCCCGGAGCGCGAGCGCCCGGGCCCGGAGCTGCTCCGGCGCGGCGCCGAGCTGCTCGTCGTCTTCCGGCAGCGGGCTGCGCGCGAGCAGTACAAGCGCGATATCCGTGGCCGCGTGAGCCAGCCGCGCCGCGACCCGGAGCCCGATCTGTCCGGTGCCACCGGTGACCAAATACACGCCGCCGTCGCGGACGTAGCGAGCGGGCGGGTCCAGCGCCAACGGCCGAAAGCGCCGCGCCAGCCTGCGTCTGCCGCGCTGGGCGAGCACCGTATCAGTTCCAGGCCAGCAGGTTTCGCCCACCACGGCGGCGGCGACGGCGGGCCACGAAACGGCCGGGTCGTCCACCGGCGTCAGCACGTCGAGCAGGCGCACCGACAGGCCCGGGTGCTCCTGGCCGGCGACCAAGGCGGGCCCGATGACGGTTGTCTTCCCGGGATACAGCACGTCCGCCGGGTCGATGAGCTGCGCGTGGTCGGTCACGACCAGGACCCGGCACCCGTCCACGCAGTGCCCGCCGAGCGGCGGGACCAGCGCCATCAGGCTGTCGAAGCCGCGCCGCCGGTGCGCGTTCACGCCTTCTGCAGTCACCGGGTCCACCCGCGTGCCGCTCACCGACCACAGGTGGATCACGGTCGCGGGCAGCAGATCCCGCTCTGCGAGTGCGCCCAGCAGCAATTGGTGATCGGCCGCGTTGTCCGGCCGGACCCGATACCCGTCGGAGCCGTTCTCCTCGAAAGCGGTGCCGGGAACGACGGTGACGCAGTCGGCACCGTCCAGTTCCTGCAGTACCAGTGCGGCGAGTCCGACCGCGCGGGTGCCTGGGTCGGTGAAGACGAGGTAGGGCCCACGACCCGGCACCGCGCTTCCTGTCGCGGGTGCCGCGGCCCAGTGTGGTTCGAGCACCTCCGGCCCGCTGCTCGCGGCCGCGACCGCAGGCCCGGCATCCGGCCAGAACCTCTGGTGCTGAAACGAGTAGGTGGGCAGGGATATCGATGCTCCCCGGGCGCCTGCGCGCGGCCAGTCCACCTCCGCACCGGCCGCCCAGAGCCGGCCGATGCTGCGGCACAGAACCTTCGGTCCCGGGTCGGGGACGGCGGCGCCGCGCAGCGTGGGGATGGCCACCACCCGGTCGGCGACATTCTGCCCGACCAGGCTCGCCAACTGCCCCGCGCCGAGGTCGACCGCGACGCACGGGTCCGAACCGACCAGGGTCTGCACGCCGTCGGCGAACTGGACGGGTGAGCACAGGTGCTCCGCCCAGTAGCCAGGGTCGCGGGCCTGATCGTCGGTGATCCAGGAGCCGGTCAGGTTGGACACCAGCGGGATCCGCGGCTTGTGCAGCGGAACGTTGTCGAACAGCGCGCGCAGTTCGGCACGAAGCGGATCCAGCAGCGGTGTGTGCATGGCCCGGGTGGCCGGCACCGCCCGGCTCGCGATGCCGTCAGCGGAGAGGCGATGCTCGAGCGCGGTGATCTTGAGTTCCGGGCCGGCGACGACGACGGTGGTGGGGCTGTTGAGCGCAGCGCAGGAAAGCCCGGGCCGGAGATAGCCGACGATGCGCTCCGCCGAGGTCGCCACTGTCAACATGGCACCCGGTGCGGCGCTCGCCACGAGCCGCGCCCGCCGCACCACCAGCGGGAGTGCGACCTGAAGTTCGATGACTCCGGCCAGGCACGCGGCCGTGTACTCGCCGAGGCTGTAGCCGAGCAGGCCGGTGGGCTCGATACCGTATGCCTGCCACAGCTGCGCGGAGGCGTAGCCGAGCGCGAAGACCACGGCGTGGGCCAGGTCGATCCGGGTGACGAGTTCGCCGGTCGGCGCGGCCGGGCCGCGGCGCAGCGCGGCGAACGGGTCCGGCGCGGCCACCGAGTCCTGTGGATAGAGCGCCGCGCGCAGGTCGCATCCCAGTGCGTCGGCCGCGACCTCGGCACACTGGTCGAGCGCGGTGCGGAAGGCGGGCTCCGACCGGTAGAGCTCGCGAGCCATGCCGGGAAACTGGTCGCCGGTGCCTGGCACGACGAAACGCACGGCAGGCGGAGCACCGCGGGGCACCGCGCGCACCGGTATCCGGCGGCCGATCTCGTCGAGTTCGCGGACCGCCTCCGGGATCGTGCGGAACGCGACGGCGGCGCGATGCGGCATCGGGGTCCGCCCGGATTGCAGCGTGGCGGCCAGGTCGGCCGGGTCCACCCCGGGGTTGGCGCGCAGGTGCTCGGCGACCGCCCGCGCCGCGTCGGTGACCGCCCGCGGTGCACGCCCCGACAGCGGAAGCACATGCCACCGCCCGGATCCGGGGTCCGGCTTCGCGGCCGGCGGCGCGGCCGCGAGCACGACGTGCGCGTTGGTGCCCGACCAGCCGAACGAACTGACTCCGGCCACCGGAATCTCCGTCCCCGGCCAGCGAATGTTCTCGTGCGGCAGACGAACCGGCGCGGCAGTCCAGTCGATGGTCGGATTCGGCAGGGACAGATGCAAATTCCGAGGGATGGTGCGACGCCCGAGCACCAGGACGGCCTTGATCAGCCCGGCGATACCCGCCGCCCCGGTCAGGTGGCCGATATTGGTCTTCACCGCACCCACGTACAGCGGCCGGCTCGCCGCTCGGCCGCCGAACACCTCGGTCAGCGCGGCGATCTCCATGGCATCACCGAGCTGGGTTCCGGAGCCGTGTGCCTCGACGTACCCGACATCATCGGGGTCGATTCCGGCCCCGAGATGCGCCTCCCGGACCACCGCCACCTGTGCGGCCGGGTTCGGCGCGGTGAGCCCGTTGCTCGTGCCGTCCTGATTCACCGCCGAGCCGCGCACCACAGCCAGCACCCGACGCTGCCGCGCGGCGGCGTCGCCGGCCCGCTCGATGACGACCGCGCCACATCCCTCGCCGAGGAGAAAGCCGTCGGCAGCCGCGTCGAAGGTCTTGCAGCGGCCATCGGCCGCGAGCATCCGCATCTTGCAGGCCTGCAGGAAGGTGTTGGGGTGCACCGTCGCGCCGACCCCGGCGACCACTGCCCGATCGCAGTCGCCGTTCCGGATGCTGTTCACCGCCAGGTGCAGTGCCACCAGCGATGACGAACAGGCGGTGTCGATGACCACGCTCGGTCCCCGCAGGTCGAGCAGGTAAGACAGCCGCCCCGCCACGACGCTGGAGGCGTTCCCCAGCCCGAGATACGGGTCATCGAGTTCACCGTGGCCGCCACGGTCGACGAGCAGATTCGCGTATCGGCCGTCTGCCATCATGCCGACGAAGACGCCCGTGCGCGTGGTGCGGAGCCGATCGGAGGACAGGCCGGCGTCCTCCAGCGCTGCCCAGCTCACCTCGAGCAGCATCCGCTGCTGCGGGTCCATCCGCGCCGCTTCGCGGGGGGAGATACCGAAGAATCGGGCATCGAAGCCCGCGAGATCGTCGACGAACGCGCCCCTGGTGGTGTAGACGGTACCCGGCCGCCCGGGGTCGGGGTCGAAGCAGGCGGTGGCGTCCCACCGGTCCGGCGGCACCTCAGCCGCGGCGTCGACACCGTCGGCGAGGTTGCGCCAGAACAACTCTGGGGAATCCGCGCCACCGGGAAACCGGCATGCGAGCCCGGTGATGCCGATGACGGGGTCATCCGGATGCGATCTGGTGCCGATTCCGGCCGGTCGAGCGGCTGCGGTGGGTCCGGCCAGCGCTGCACTCACCGACTCGATGGTCGGGAACTCGTACAGCAGCGTTTCGCTGAGTGTGCGCCCGAGCATCTCCTCCAGCTCGCCGGAGAGGCCGACGGCATCCGATGAGGTCAGGCCGTAGTCGGCGAAGGCAGCCGTGCGGTCGACGGCGGCCGCTTCGATCCCGGCGATCTCGCCGATCCGCGCGGCCAGCCAGCTCTCGATAGCGGGCCGGTCGATGGCGGCGGCAGTCATCCCGTTCGGCAACACCGATACCCCCTCCGGACCCGGGAATGGCACAAATATTCGGTCGAACATATTCTCTGTGAATTCGCGGGACCATCAACCCCCCGATCGGGGGGATTGCGGCAACCGGCCTGTCGTCTACCGTGGGACCGAGCTGCCGAAAACCGGCACAACCAAAATCCGATCGCGGGCCAGCGCAAGGATAACCATTGGAAACTCAGCAGGTCGCGACTTCGACCGAAATATCTCCCTTCGGGAGAACCCTGGGGGGATTGCGCGCCGATCCCGCGCTGACGACTTTCTGGGAGAGTATCTGGACGGCACCGGCGACCGAGAATGAATTCCTGACGTACGTGGGGGAGATTCGGCGTTTCGCCGAGTACAGCGGCGGCCTGCTCGGCCGTAGCCCGGATTTCCTGGCTGGCATCGTCTCCGCGTGGGCGGTGAATGCCGCGCATTTCGGTGCGGGCGCCGACCGGGTGCGCGAGTTCCACGCCGAGTGCCGGGCTCGGGGCCGGGTCCTCACCCATGCGATCTCGGATGTCTCCGAGCGGGGACAGGTCGACGGCGCCCGGCTGCTCCGGGTGGTCGACCGGGATGCGGACGGCGTGTACCTCAGCGGTTTCAAGCAGCTGGCGACCCTGGCCCCGTACGCCGATCTGCTGCTGATCTACCCGTACCGGATGCTGTCCCCGGCGGAGGCGCCGGCCGCGCTGTGCGTCGCAGTCGAGCCGGATACCGCGGGGGTGATGATCCATCGGCGCCCCGGATTCCGTGGGGCGCACGAGCTGCCGGACGAATCCATCGACGTGCTCGACGAGCAGGACGCGATCGTCGAGCTGGAGCACGCGTTCGTCCCGCACTCCCTGGTCTTCCTCGACCGCGCGGTCGAGCGCTGCAACACCCTGCGAGCGGGCACCGGGATGACCGGCCCGGCCTGGATCCAGGCGCTGGCCCGGATGGCGGCGAAGGCGCAGATGTACCGCGCACTGGCCGCCCGGGTGCTGGACAGCGGACCGACCTCCGCGAAGGAGCCCGGGATCGCCCTGGCGAAACTCACCCGCTTCGCCGCGAATACCGAGCGGGACTTCCAGGCCGCGCTCGAATCGGCGGGCTTCGACGAACGCTGCGGATTCTGGGCCGCGGATCGGGAACTTTTGTTGCACGGAATCGCTAATTTTACCGAACGCATCGAAACCGCGACTGCGATTCTTGCCTCGATCGCCGGCCTCGATCTTATCTGCGCGAAACCAGGTAGGGCGAACCGGACCGGGCTGATTCCGGCGGCGCCGCAACTCTCCGATTGGACACTCTTCACGAATCTGTGCTCGGGCGCCTACGGCTACCGGCAGAACAAATACGAACTCGCGTTCGTGGGTGATCCCGACCGGCTCGCCGCCGGCTGATCCGCAGAGAATACTGCGAAAGAAGAGGTACACGACATGCTCACTCGGAATCGTCTCATCGACGCGCTCGAGCCGTTCAGCGGATTCGTGCAGTCGGCGGTGCTGTACAACCTGCTCGAACACGGTGTCGTGGAGCAGCTCGTCGTGAACGGGGTTTCGGCGCGCAAAGCACTGGAATCGGTGGTCACCACCCCGGAACGGGTGGACGCGCTCGCCCTGTTCCTGCGCACCGCGGGGTACGTCGTCGATGACCGGGCCACCGACAAGCTGGTGCGGATCTGGGAGGCACGCGGCTGGTACCAGATGATGATCGGCGGATACGGCCGCACCTTCCTGGAGATCGGCCGCGGCTTCGGCTCCCCCGCCGCGGTCCCGCGGGACGGGCGGATGGTCGGCATCGGCAGCTGCGAGATCAGCGTTCACGACGCGATCCCGCTCATGGACCGGGTCCTCGATCGGCGCGGGCGTAGCTATCGCAGCGGCATCGACCTCGGCTGCGGCAGCGGCATCTTCCTCACAACGCTGGCAGCGAAGTACCCCGGGATGCGCCTCACCGGTATCGAGCCCAGCCCCGAAGGAGCTGCTGCGGCAGCGGATTTCGTCGGCGAATCACCGTATGCCGACCGGATCGACATCGTGACCGCCGACGCCATCGGCCATTTGGAGAATACCGGAGCCCGGTATGACTTCGGCATCATCAGCTTCGTCATCCACGAAATCCTCGGCCAAAGCGGCGAAGTCGGGGTGCGGGCATTTCTGCGCGCCCTCTTCGATACCAATCCGGACATCGAGCTGCTGGTCATCGATATCGACTACTGCTGGGACGATGCGGAGCGGATGCGTGATCCACACCGCACGAACTACTACAACCACTACTTCCTGCTGCACCCGTTCACCGACCAGCGCCTCGCGACCAAGGAGTACTGGACCGACCTGTACGGCAGCGCGGGGCTCACCGTAATCGACGCCGACGCCGACACCCCCGGTCTCGACGAGACCGGGATCGTGACCGCGACCCTGCTACGACGCAGCGGGACCGGCGATGACTGACTACACCGACAGCCAGGCTGTCTCCCGCCTCAGCTCCGGCCCGCGCACCTTCTTCCGGCTCCCGCACCGACCGGTCGCCGAGCTGAGCCCCGAATCCGGTGTGGACGCGGTAATCCTCGGGGTACCGGTCGATGGCGCCACCGGCTATCGGAGTGGCGCCCGCTTTGGACCGGAAGCGGTACGCGCGGCGAGCACGCTGGCCCGATTGGGCAGCCGTGAGCGGGAACTGGTCATCACCGATGTCCTGCGCGTGGTGGACGGCGGCGACGTCCATGTCGTGCCCGGCTACCATCTGCGGACCCTGGAGCTGATCGAGTCCGCGGTGGACGCTGTACACGAGACCGGTGCGCTGCCCATCCTGGTCGGGGGCGATCACAGCCTGGCCATCGCCGAACTGCGCGCGGCGGCCAGGCATCACGGTCCGCTCTCGCTCATCCAGCTGGACGCGCACCGAGACGTGCTCGACGACTACTTCGGCGTCGCGCATTTCCACGGCACGGTGTATCGCCGCGCGGTGGACGAGGAACTCGTGGATCCGTCGACCAGTATCCAAATAGGGATGCGCGGCAGCGTTCCGCGCGAGGACCTGGCCGAGGACGGCCTCGGATTCACCGTCGTGCACAGCGACGAGGCGATGGAGCTCGGCTGCGCGGAACTCGCCAGGCGTATCGCCGAGACGGTCGGCTCGAATCCGGTGGCATTGACCTTCGACATCGACTTCGTCGATCCGTCCTGCGCGCCCGGCACCGGCACACCCGAGGTCGGAGGCCCCAGCTCCGCCTTCGCGCTGCGGCTGCTCCGGAAGCTGGAATTGCCGGACATCCGAACCGTCTCGGTCGTGGAGATCGCCCCGCCGTACGACACGGCCGACATCACCGCCCACCTCGGGGCCGCGGTGATCTTCGAGATAATGGCGCTCGTCGCGGCCCGGCGGAGCCGGCAACGTCAGGACGGCGGCAGCCATGCGTGACAACATCACCGATCTCGAGGTCAAGGCGCTCGTCGAGGGGGTGAACCTCTCCGACGGGCACCCGCGGATGTCACTGTCACCCGGACAGGCCGAGATCGTGCTCGGCTTCCCCGACATCTTCGCGTCGACCCGGCGGATCCCCGTCGGTGTGGTGGAACGCGAGGCGCGCGCGACCTTCCTGACCTCGATCGGACAGCACGGCGCGCTCGCCGACGATATCGAGTTCCGGAGCTGCTACTCCTCCTCGACCGCCATCGACATGGTGGGCAAGGCGATCCGGATCACCGGAAGGCCGGTGACCATGGTCGAACCGACCTTCGACAACCTGCACGATCTGCTCGCCGGCCACGGGCTGCGGATCCATCCGGTCGCCGAATCCGCGGTCACCGCGGGGCCGCTCGGCCAGCTGCCGCCGACCGGGGGGGTGCTCTTCCTGGTGTCACCGAATAATCCGACCGGCACCGTACTGGATCCGGAACGGCTCGCGCTGATCGCCGCCGCGTGCGCCGAGCGTGACACCGTCCTGGTCATCGATTCCTGCTTCCGGGCCCAGGATCTACGCGCCCAGTACGACATGTACGCCACGCTCGCCAGGCACGAACCGGACTGGGTGGTCATCGAGGACACCGGCAAGCTCTGGCCGCTCCAGGAGCTCAAGACCGGCTTCCTCAACTGGAACACCGGGAATCCGCTCCCGTTGGCGCGGATGTACTCCGATCACATGCTCTCCGCATCACCGTTCATCCTGCGGGTTGTCGAGTTGTTCGCCGAGGACGGCAGGCGCGGGGGTTACGACCGGTTGCGCGCGCACATCGGACACAACCGCGCCCTGGCGCGCGACCACATCAAGCTCTCGCCGGCCTATCCCGACTCCCGGATCTCGGTCGACACCTTCCAGCTTCCGGAGGGGGTCGAAGCGCACGCGCTCTACACCGCGCTGGACGCGGGAGGGGTGCATGTGCTCCCCGGTGAGCTGTTCTACTGGGACCGGCCCGACCGCGGCACCGACCTGATCCGGATATCGCTGGCGCGCGATCCGGAGTCTGTCATCGCGGGCTGCCGGCGCGTCGACCAGCACCTCGAGACGTGGAGGCGTGTTGTCACCAGCTGAGCGCGCGACAGTAGTTCTGCTCCAGGCGAAACAGTCACTCGGCAGCGTCGGTCTTACGGACTTCGCCGCGGCGGTGCGGGGAGCCGGAGCCGATTTGCGGATTCTCCGGACCGGCGAAACTCCGCTGGTCCGCGACGCCGACGTGGCGCTCGACGGCATCGGCGACGAGCGGATCGCCGACCCGGCCGAGTGGCGGGCACTGCTACCCGACTCGACCGTCGCCATCGTCACCAACGACGAGTACCTGCTCGACACCGCCCGCGCGCTCTGCGACGAACGGGGGCTGCGCACTCCGATCCCCGGGTCGTGGAACAACTATCGGGACAAGGGCGTGATGCGGAGGGCGCTGGAGGAGGCCGGGCTGCCGGTCACCGAGTCGCTGATCGTGACTGCCGGAATCGTGACGAAGGCCGGGAATTTCGGCGGTTTCGACCCCGACGAAATGGTAGTCGTCAAACCGGCCGCCGAGGCCAACCTCCGCGGCATCCGGATCGAGAGATATGCGGACGTCGATCTCTTCGCGCTCGACAACGGCCTCGTCGAGCGGCTGCTGGACGGCCCGCAATACCATTCTGAAGTGCTGGTGGCCGACGGTGCGGTCACGCACCTGTTCTCCGGCCGCTACGTCCGCTCCCTGCTCGATCTGACCCGCGGCGGTCCGTCCGGCTCGGCCCGGGCCGACACGTCGACCGAGCCCCTCCTCGCCCAGCTCGCCGTGCGCACCTGTAGGGCGCTCGGGCTGGACGGCACGTTCACCGCCCACGTCGAGTATCTCGCGGGCGGCACCGCGCCGGAGGATATCGTGGTCAGCGAGGTCTGCGCCCGCGCGTCCGGTGGCGAGGTGCCCTTCCAGTCCCGGGCGATCACCGGCGTCGATCTGGAACTGCTCAATCTCTCGATCCAGGCCGGGCTGCCGTGGAAGATGCCCGTAGCGGACGCAAAGGCGTCCGCCGCGTGGCTGTGGCGGGTGCGGGAGCCGATCACCGGCGCGGAACGGATCGGCCACCTTCCGGTGCGCGCCACCTTCGACTGGATCACGCTCGGCGGCCGGGCCAGAATCACCGGCCCGACCGACAGCGTCCTGACCGCGCTGGAGCTGCTGGCGATCAGCAATGAGGCACCGTGACGACCGGGCTGCGACGACCGATAGATCGCACCCGGCGCTACGGAGAACCGCTGGGTGACTTCGCTTTCCGACCCTGGGTGCCGATCACGCTCCCGGCGCCGTGGGAGCTGACCCCGGTGACTCCGCACAGCGCGGCTGAGATCGACCAGGTGTCCCGGTGGATGGCCGAGCCGCACGTGAAGCTCGCGATGAACAAGGACTGGGGGCGCGACGGGTGGCAGCAGGAGATCGAGTTCCAGTTCTCCGACACCAAGACCAGGCCGTTCCTGGTGGGACAGGGCGGCCGCCGGGGCGGCTACACCGAGCTGTACCGGGTCGCGCTGGACGTGGTCGCCGACTGCTATGAGACGCCGGAATTCGATATCGGCATGCACGGCTGCATCGGCGATCCGGAGTACTTCGGCTTCGCGCTGCCCTTCTGGGTCGCGCTGATCGCGGGGATCTTCGCGGCGCACCCGGACTGCACCGGAGTGGTCTCCGATCCGGCCGCCGCCAATCGGCAGGTGCGCGCGCTCGACCGCGCGGTCTGCGCGATCGCGAATGGGCGGGAGCTCGGCGAGATCGACCTGCCACACAAGCGCGCCGCGTTGTTCCGCTTCGAACGCGACGATTTCTACGCCGCGATGACCGAACAGGGGGGTGTCGACAATGTACTTCGTGAACTCGCTGCTCAGTGATCCGGTTCGCTGGTTCCTGCTGCACGGCCCGCTGCGGCTGCTCCCCGACGCGTTACTGGGCGACCGCGACGACCCGGGCAGGCTCGTCCTGAGGCCGCCCGCGAAGGGTGACCCCTATCGGGCCATCCTGACGAAGCTCGGCGCCGAGCCCGGCGTGCATCGGAGCGCGGCGGGACTCGTGGTAACCGGGTACCGAGAGAGCGAAGAGATCCTGCGCAGTCCGGACTGGTCGGCCGAACAGCCGGTGGCGATCCCGGCCGCGGCCGGGCTGTATCGCCGGCTCTCCCGGCGGGCGGTACCTATCGCGCTCGATGCGCCCGCGTTGGTCTTCGTCGACCCGCCCGAGCACACCCGGCTGCGGCGCATCGCCTTTCCGCTCTTCACCAAGCGCGCGGTGCTCCGATCGGTCGACATCATCACTGCGCACACCGACGCGGTACTCGCGGAGCTGGACGGCCGCCGGGAGATCGACCTCGTAGCGGATTTCGCGCGCAAGATCCCGATCCGCGTAATCTCCGATTTCCTCGGCATGCCCCAGCTGGACGCCGACCTGCTCGACGCGCTGGGCAGCCGCGGCGCCAAACTGCTCGATGTCGGCATCCCCTACCTGGACTACCGGCGCGGGATGACGCAGGCGCGCAAATTCACCGATTTCGTCCGCGGCTGCGTCCTCGAGCCCGGACAACTCCCCGACGGGTTCCTCTCGGAGTGCGTTCGCCTGCATCGCGCGGGCGAACTCACCTTCCCCGAACTGCTCACCCTGGTCGGCTTCGTCTTCGCGGCGGGCTTCGAGACCACCGTCAGCTTCATCGCCAACGCCATCGTCGCGGTGCTCGAACACGGCATCGCCACCGACGTTGTCGCCGACGGCGTGGTGACCGATGCCTGGTTCGAGGAGTTGCTGCGCTACGACTCCCCCATCCAGCTCACGCACCGCACGGCCCGGGTCGACACGGTCGTGGACGGTAAGGCCGTCGCGTCCGGCACCGGTGCACTGATCTGGGTGGGTGCGGTCAACTACGACAGCCGGATATACCCCGACCCGGGCCGGCTCGACGTCGGAAACGTCGCTGAGCACACCGGCATGAGCTTCTCCACCGGTGCGCACCGCTGCCTCGGCGCCGCGCTTGCCAAGGTGCAGGGCCAGGTGGCCGTCGGCCGCTTCCTGTCCGTGTTCCCGGACGCCGTGCTGTTGCCCGGCAGACAATGGCGCGACTCCGTGGTGCTGCACGGCCACGTCCGGGTTCCGCTCATGCTCATCGGAGGTTCCTGATGCGAGCCGTCACCGTCGATCGGTCGACGCTCTACTGCGTGGGCAGCTCCACCGACCCCGAGGTCGTCGCCGAGGCGCTGCGCGGCCATCGCGTACGGGTCGAGCCGGTGGCCCCCGGCACTGCCCTGCGAGGCAGCATGGTCGCGCTCGCCGCACACGACCTCAGTGGCGCGCAGCTTCGCCACATCGCCACCAGCACGAGGGGCTCCTGGGTCCACCTGGTGTCGTCCGCCCCCGACTATCCGCACGTCCCCGCGCTCGCCAGGCACAATGTGGTGACCCGGAGCGCACGTGCCTACGCACCCTCGCTCGCGGAGTACGTAGTCACCCAGCACGTCCTGCGCACGGCCACCGCCACCGCCGTGCCGAAGCCGTTCCACCGCCGCGCCGCCGTCGTCCTCGGGTACGGCGCCGTCGGGCGCACCGTCGCCGACGTCCTCGCCCGGCTCGGTGCCCGGGTAACCGTGGTCCGTCCCCGGTCGCGCGTCGCGATCCGGCTCGGCGCGGCGGATTCCGTTCCGCTCGATGAACTTCCGGACCGATTCGCCGATCTGATGGTGGTGGCGCTCCCCGGTGTTTCCGCGCTGTCGGATTTCGCCGGCGATACGCTGCTGCGCTGCCTCGCGCTCGACGGGCATCTGATCAACCCGGCCCGCTCCGCGCCGGTCGAGCGGGCCGCGCTGCTGCGCTGGCTGGCCGCCGGGACGGGTCACCTGACGACCGACGTCGACGATGGGGACCAGGCCAGGGCACTCGCGCCGTGGGTCGCCTGCGGCCGGATCACGCGGACCCCGCACATTGCCTGGCGGCCCTGGGACGGAGATCCGCTGTACCACCGCGACTGGGCCACTATCTACGCCGCCGCCGCTACCGGTACACCGTGCGAGCAGTGGCTGCGGGTGGATCCCCGGGTGATCGACCCCGATTTCCTCGTCGCGCCACCACCGACACCGCAGGAGCCCCGATGCCCTTCTGGTTGCTGACGGTCACCTTCGCCGTTTTCGTCTTCTATACCGACGACTATATGATCGCGGGTGTACTACCCGAACTCGCCGCTGATCTCGGCGTATCGGAATCCACCGCGGGACAGCTTGTCTCGGTGTACTCACTGGTGCTAGTCGCCGGTGCGCCGTTTTTCGCCTTCGTCACGGCGCGGTGCAGCAGGCTCGCCGTCTTCGCGACTGGCTCGAGCGCTTTCACCGTCACCAATCTGCTGTCCGCGCAGGTTGATTCTTTCACCGCGCTGCTGATCCTGCGCGTACTGAGCGCGGCTGCCGCGGCAGCCTGTCTACCCGCCATGTTTGCGGTGGTGCCGACGCTCGCCCCACTGGAGAAGCGGGGCGCCTACATCGGCGTCGTCTCCTCCGGCATGGTCGGTGCGCTGGCGATCGGAGTGCCACTGGGCACGGTTGGCGCGAGCTTCTTCGGCTGGCGGGGAAACTTCCTGGTCTTCGCCGGGCTGAGCGTGGTTGCGCTGCTCCTGCTGTGGACCGTCCGGGGGCACCTCGCCGTGCCCGGCGAGCGGGTATCGGCACGAACTCACGTGGCCGCGCTGGCGAGCCGGCCGGTCCTGGTCGTACTGCTCGGCAATACCGTGCTGCTGGGCGGCTCGCTGATGCTGTTCACCTACTTCGGGCCGTTCGCGCACGCCTTCGCCAATTCGTCGCTGCGGCAACGGGGGCTGCTGTTCGCGGTGGCCGGGCTCGCCGGGCTGGCAGGCACCGTCGCCGGTGGCATCTTCGCGGACAAGCGAGGCGGCCCGGCGGCACTGCGCGTCGGATTCGGCATCTTCCTCGGCACGATGGTGGCGCTCTCCGCGCTGACCGCAGTGGCTCCGGTCCCGATGACCGTCCTGGTCCTGCTGACTCTCGTCTGGTCGCTCTCCCTCTACTGGAATGCCCCGACGATGCAGACCATGTTGCTCGATGCCGCGCCGGAATCGGCAACGCAGGTGCTGGCACTCAACTCGTCCTCGACCTACCTGGGCGTGACGATCGGCAGCATCGCCGGTGGCCTCACGCTCTCGGTGCTCAGCCCACTGGCACTGCCGATCTGCGCGGCCGCGCTGGGCGCGCTCGCTTTCGCCCTGCTGGAGAGCCACAGCAGGCGGACGGCAGCGCCACCCGGGAAGCATCGCGACCCGGCGGAAAGGACCACCCCGTGACCCGTACCCATCCCCCGGCACCACGGCTGCCGCGGCTGATACAGACCGTGCTGCACACCACCAGGCACGACCGGTTCCTCGCTGCTCAGCGCCGCCGCTTCGGTGACGTCTTCAGCGTTCGGCTGGCCCCGCCCTACCCCGCCCGCACGGTGATCTTCTCCCGGCCCGCACACATCCGGGAGATCTTCGCCGCCGACCCCGCCCAGCTACACGCGGGCGCCGCCTACCGAGAACTCGCCATGATCATGGGCGAACACTCCGTGCTGGTCACCGACGGAGCCGCACACGCGCGGGCGCGCAGGCTGCTGATGCCGGCCTTCACCGGCCCGGCGCTGCAGGGCTATCGCTCGCTGATCGCGGAGATCACCGCCGCCCAGGTCGAGCGATGGGCCGAGGGAACCGTTGAGCCGATCCTGCACCGCATGGAGGAGCTGACGCTCGAGGTGATCACGCGAGTGATCCTCGGGGTCACCGACGCGCAGCGCAGAAGCGAGCTGATCCCCAAGCTGCGTCGCATCACCGGAGCCGGGCCCGCAGTGCTGCTGGGATGGAAATGGCGCCCGCTGCGCCATTTCGGGCCGTGGCGCCGGCTCGGCGCGGCACTCACCGACCTGGACGGGCTGCTCTACGCCGAGATCGCCCGCCGACGCGCACGACCGGACGCCGACCCGCACGCGGACGTACTGGCCCGGCTACTGGTGGCCGGCTCCGGCGACGCCGCGGCGACCGAGCCGCTGAGCGATGCCGAGCTGCGCGATCAGCTCGTCACGCTGCTGCTCGCTGGGCACGAGACCACCGCATCGGCGCTGTCGTGGGCACTGCACGAGCTGGCTGCGGCTCCCCGGATCCAGGACCGTGCCCGGCTGGCGGCCCGGGACGGGGACGACGTCTACCTGGAGGCGGTGCTGAAGGAGGCGCTGCGCCATCGCATGGTGATCGGCCGGGTGCAACGCCAGCCGAGCCGGGACATGACCATTGGCGGTGTCCGGTTGCGCCGCGGCACCCGGGTGTCGGCGTCGATCGTGCTCGCCCACCAGAATCCGGCCGAGCATCCGGAGCCCGGCAGGTTCCGGCCCGACCGCTTCCTGGATGGCGGCGTGGCGCCGAATACCTGGTTGCCGTTCGGCGGCGGCGCGCGCCGCTGCGTCGGGGCCGGCTTCGCCCTGATGGAGGGCACCGTCGTGCTGCGCGCCGTGCTGACCCGCTACCGGCTGACGCTGCCGGGCCCGCCCGAGCGCGGCCGCGTCCGCAACATCACCAATGTCCCCGCCCGAGCGGCCCGCGTGCTGATCACCGGGTTGGCGCCCGACTGATCCACCGGGGCGGCGTCCCGTCCCGGGAAGACCGGCCCGGAGTGGACGACCATATTGTTTTCGATTGCAGCGAAATTCGCCCTCGGCCTGCTCGTCGCGGCTGTCGTAGTCGAACCTGGAATAGAGAATGCCCGGTGATTACTGGTGAGCACGCTGTCTACGCCGCGCTCGGAGGAGCGGGAGCAGAGCAGCCCGACCCATATCCGAACTATCGATGTGAAATAGTAGTTCCTCGTTGGTCGGGTACCCTGGGTCGAGGCGTCGGCGAGATCCCCGACTCGGCAATTTTGGATATCAGCGCACCGGAACCCGCGGAGCACATCGAATCCGCGGCCGTCGACGAGTTCGCGGGACACCGCAATGCCGGCCCTAGTCCGCGAATATCACCCCGAATCTAGCGCGAGTGTCCACCGGGAGGGATCGGTGAAGTCACAGCCCTCCCATGCGGCGGGCCCGGTCAACAATTCGATACAGATGAGGTTGAATTTCTGATCCACAGCGCCACCGAAGAGGAGAAAATTTCCGCATGATCGGCAATGCGAGAAGTGCCGTCCCGGGCGGCGTTCCGGGCGTAAAATCGGAGCGGGTGAAGACCGCATTGATTCTGTCGACGCCTATTCCCTGAAGTTTTCGAACGAGCCGAGGTGGCGCATGACAATAGGGATTCCGGACATCCGGGTCGGCCATTGGTCCGATCCGGACGGGGAAACCGGATGTACAGTCCTGATATTTCCGGCGGGCACGATCGGGTCCTGCGAGATCCGCGGCGGCGCACCGGCGAGCCGCGAGCTGGATGTGCTGGCACCGGACAAGACGGTCCCGTTCGTCGACGCGGTGGTGCTGACCGGCGGCTCGGCGTTCGGCCTCGCCGCGGCCGACGGGGTCATGCGCTACCTGGAGGAGCTCGGGCGCGGCGTGCCCACCCCAGGCGGCAATGTCCCGATCGTGCCGGCCCTGGCGCTGTTCGACCTGGCAGCGGGCGATCCGACGGCCAGGCCGACAGCCGAGAGCGGGTACGCGGCGGCCAAGGCTACCACCGGCGACCAATACCTCACCGGCCGGGTCGGCGCGGGTACCGGCGCTTACACCTCGCAGTGGCGCGGCCCGGAGCGGGTACCCGGCGGGGTCGGCTATGCCGAGCGGCGCTGGAACGACCTGGTTGTCGGCGCCATCTGCGTCGTGAATGCCTTCGGCGACATCGATGACGGGTCCACCGAGATCACGCTGGAGCCGTTCACCCTCTTGGGTTCGCTGGATCCGGCGGCCCGGACGCACACCACGATCGGCGCGGTCGTCACCAATGCCCGGCTGGACAAGGTTGGCTGCCACATCGTCGCGCAGGGCGCGCATGACGGGCTCGCTCGTGCCGTCACACCCCCGCATGCCCGCTTCGATGGTGACGGATTCATCACCGCCGCAACGGGTTCCGTCGAGGCCGACGTCGATCTAGTGCGCTTGATGGCGCTGGCTACGGTGACCGAGGCGATCCGCTCGGTCGGCTTGGCCGCCGGATAGCACGCACCGAACCCTCAGCAGTCGCCGCTGCCGAACTCCGCACGGACAGCGGCGACTGCGGCCTCGATCCGGCTGGTAACCTCGAGCTTGGCGAGAATGCGGCTGACGTATTCCTTCACGGTATCGGGGCTCAGGAACAGCCGCGAACCGACCTCCCGGTTGGACAAGCCGTCTACGATCAACCGGAGCACATCCCGCTCCCGCTCGGTCAGATTCGACAGACGGTGCTGAGCGGCGCTGTCGGCTCGGCGGCCGCGGCCGGTCCGGCGGCGCTGCGGGGCGACGGCCAGCACCGCCCCGGACATCAGCAGATCCAGCACTTCCAGTGCCGTGGCCGCGCCGTGCCCCACCGCCAGCACCGCGTCCACCGGCATCGCCGCTGTGCCGGTGTCGCTCGTCGCGAACAGCATGATCATCGGCACGTGCCTGCCGCCGCGAAGCCGGTCGATGACATCCGGCAGCTCGGCTGCCCGCGCTACCGGGGTGTCGAGCACGACGGCGTCGGGGCGGCGGCACGCCGACCGGTCGACGACATCGCGCCAGGCGCAGGTGCCTGCCAGCACGAAGCGGTCGTGTACCGCGACCGTGTTCTCGAAATCGCCGCGAGCGAACGGAGAGTCGGAGGCAACCAGGAGCGTGCGGGTGGCCTGCCCGGTGTCGAGGCCGATCATGTCGAGGTACCTGCGCTCAGTCTTACGGCGATCGGCTCGGGCTCCTCACCACCGGGACTGAAGACCTTGCCCGCTTTGCGGGCCTGCCGCTCGAACATCCGCTGCAGCGGGGTGGCGAGGAAGGTGGTGATGATGGTCATCAGAGCCAAGATCGTGTACAGCTCGGGGGTGATCAGGTTGGCGTTGGCACCCACATTCAGCAGGATCAGTTCCATCAGCCCGCGGGCATTGGCGAGCGCACCCATGGCGCCAGCCTCCCGCCAGCTCATGCCCTGCCACCGGGCGGCCAGGCCGATCGCCCCGAACTTGCCCGCGAACGAGAGTGTCAGCACCACCAGCGTCATCAGCAGGATGGGGGCGTCGAGGAGCAGGCTCAGCTCGGTGTTCAGCCCGGAGTAGATGAAGAACGCGGGCAGCAGCAGGTAGGCCACGATGGGTTCGAACCGTTCTCGGATCTGGTCCAGCAGCAGCCCGCGCGGCATCACCGTGCCGGCGACGAAAGCGCCGAACACCGAATAGATCCCGACCCAGTCGGTGAACCAGGCTCCGACGAGCACCACGAGCAGGACCGCGCACAGGTACGCGGTCGGCACGCCGCCGGTCGTCGGCTCCGAGTTTTCCCTGAGTACGGTGCGCGCTTCGAACCGGGCCAGCAGGCGACGCCCGGCGAAGGCCATGAACAGCACGTAGCCGACGCCACCGCCCACCGTCAGCACGATGTCGCCCATCGAATTCTTGGTGGTCGCGACGACCGTGGCGAGCAGCACCCAGGAGCAGGCGTCGTCGACGGCGGCGCAGGACAGTGACATCGTGCCGAGGCGGGTGTTCAGCAGCCCCGAGTCGTAGACGATCCACGCCAGCATCGGGAAGGCGGTGATCGCGATGGCCGAGGCCATGAACAATCCGCCCTGCCAGTTCGCTACCCGCTCGGTGAAGTAGCGTCCCCCCGGCACCATGAGCCAGCCGCAGATCCCGCCGAGCACCAGCGGGACGAGGACCCCGAACGCGGACGTCGTCCCGGCCTGCCGCAGATGCGCCTGGAGGATGTCGAGCTTGAACGATGCCCCCACCAGGAACATGTACAGCACCAGGCCCAGCTGGCCGACGACGTACAGCGCGGCCAGGTTGGGGTGCATAGTGGTGGCACCGCCGATCGTCAGCGTAACCGGGAAGAGCCATTCCTGGGCTCCCGGCCACACCGCACCCAGCAGGGACGGCCCCAGGACGAATCCGGCGACCATGATCGCCACGACCTGAACCTGGCCGAGCCGCCGGAACAGCGGCCACAGCAGCCGGTAGGTCGCCAGAATGACGGCGACCTGCAGAAAAAAGTGAGTGGTGACCTGCAGTGGCGTTGGCACTGTACACGCTCCCCCCGGGGATGGATCAGGACGTCGGTTTCGGCAGAACCTGCACGGTGGAGACCGCGGTGGCCACCAGCTTGTCCTTGGCGTTGTGCGCTTCGGCCCCGATGAAGATGGTGGTCGAACCCGCCTTGCGCACTGCCGCTTGCAGCCGCAGCTGCTCGCCGGGGAATACCGGGCGCAGGAAGTGCGTGGTCAGCTCCAGGGTCGTGGTCGGTCCACGCGCGGTCAGGTAGCTGAGCGGCCCGATCAGGTTGTCGAACATCGCGGAGAGGAAGCCGCCCTGCAGCAGCCCTACCGCGTTCGCGAACTGTTTCGACACCGCCGCCGTCGCGGTCAGTGATCGGCCCGGCACGTACTCCACGAACCGCAGGTCGAATGCCTTCGCCGAGGGCGGCGGCAGCTCGAGTTCGATACCGGGCGGGGTGAACTCGCGAAACAGTTCGACCGTGTGCGCCAGCACCGCGTCGTTGCCCCGAATGGTTGCGTCATCGCTCATCGGTATCTCCCTGTGTTCTGCCGCGGACCTGTTCCGCGGACGTCAGAAACCGCTCCAACAGCACGTTGAAGCCGGGCGCTCTCGGCACCGCGTGCCCGGCACCGGGCAGCCGGGCACGCTCGGCATCGAGCTGCTTCGCGAGGGCGTCGCAGACCCGCTCGAGCGCCGGGTTGTGCTCGCCCGAGATGACCAGTGCCGGAATTCCCGCGGCGGTGAGCACCGGGAAGCGCGGCACCGCCTCGCGCGGCGACCGGAGCTTGCGGCCCAGCTCCATCGCCCGCCGGATGCCCTCTCCGTCATCCAGTTTCGCGGGGTCGACACCGGCGAGCGTGAAGAAGTCACGCTCGGCCTGCGCGTCGTCCGAGCTGGCCGCGAACCGATCGGCCAGCTCGGCGATCTGCCGCACCAGCTCGTCTCCTTCGGCGACCGTCCACAACGGAACCTCGATCAGGGTCAGCGACCGGACGAGGTGGGGCAGCCGCTCGGCGGCGAGGCACGCGCCGAGCCCGCCATAGGAGTACCCGACCAGGTGCGCGCCGCCAGGCACCGCGGCGATCAGCTCGACCAGGTCGTCGGTGTCGGCGCGGAAGTCCTGACGCTCCGCGGCCGGGCTGGGGGTGAAGCCGCGGCGGCTCGGCACGAGCAGCGACCACCGTTGTTCGAGCTCGGCCTGCAGTGCCCAGGTCAGCTCGGCGGGGAACCCGCCGTGCACCAACACCACCGGGGGTCCGGTGCCGGATCTCCGGACGACCAGGTCCGCGGTGTGGTCAGGTCCGATCGAGGTCATGGCTACTCCTTGCGCTGACGATGGCCGCATACCGCTCCGGCGTGAGCTCCCGGTATTCGTCCTCCCCCTCGATCCGCACGTAGATCGGCTCACCCGCCCCGGGGGCGAAGCCCGCGCGCTGGAGTTCCAGCTTCGCCAGCTTCAAGGTCGCCGTCGTGTCCAGCGCGGACCGCAGCCGGATGAACAGCGGTCGGGCGTAGGGCGCCAACACCGCGTCCAGATGCGTGGCGACGGCTGCCCCGTCGAACCGCGTACCCACCTCCAGCACGACCGCTGCCATCCCGGCGCGCCCCTCCCGACCGGGTACCGGGACTCCGTATACACAGGCCGCGGCGATCCCGGGTACGCGCACGAGCTGCTCCTGCACCTCGATCGTGGACACATTCTCGCCCTTCCAGCGAAAACTGTCGCCCACCCGATCGGCGAAGAATAAATTCTTCGCGGCATCGATCCGGAACAGATCGCCGGTGTCGAACATCGCGTCGCCCACCCGGAAGGCGTCGGTCACGATCCTGGCACGGGTCGCCGCTGGATCCCGATAGCCGGCAAAGGGTGTCCGCTTCCGGATCGGCCCGAGCAGTACCCCGGTTTTGCCCGGCGCGGGGCGCACCAGCCGCCCGTTCTCCCGGACGAAGTCACCGCGTTCGAAATCCCATTCGGCGAGCTCGGCGCCGAGCCGGAGCTTACCGACCGACCCGACCTCGCCGCCGAGATTGATCGTCGCGATATTTCCCTCGGTCGAGGCGTACATCTCGACGATCCGCGGAATCGCGAACCGCTCGTGCAGTGCAGTCCAGACGTCACCCTGCAGCCCCTGCCCCGCGATCACCCGCACCCGGTGCGACCGATCCCGGTCGCTCGGCGGATTGCTCACCAGGTAGCGACACATCTCGCCGATGTAGTTGAAACCGGTGGCCTCGAAGCGGTGGATGTCCGGCCAGAAACCGCGTGCGGAGAAGCGCCGGCCCAGCGCCAGCGTCGCCCCGTGCGCGATCACGCTGGACAGCGCGATCAGCAGTGCGTTCGAGTGGAAGAGCGGCAGGCAGTTGTAGACTACGTCCCCGGGCTCGAACTGCCAGGCAAGGGCACCCAGTACCCGGCCGATGCTGGTCAGCCGCTGGTAGCTCATGACGGCGGCCTTGGGACGCCCGGTCGTTCCGCTGGTGAAGATGTAGGCGCCGGTCTCCCCGAGGGTGCGCGCTGCGGTGCCGGGCGGGACTGCGGCTTCAGCGCTCCGAACGAACCGCAGCAGCCCCGTGCCCGTCGGCGCCGGGGCGATGTCGTCCTCGTCCACCCGGGTCCGATCCAGCAACCCTTCCGGCAGCCGGTCGCGGATGGCCAGCAGAGCGGGCACGCACTCCGATCCGACGATCAGGTGGGTCGCCCCGCACACCGTGAGTGCGTGCGCGAGTCCGTCCGCGCGGACCCGCGTATTGACCAGGGCCACCACGATCCCGAGCTTCCCGGCGGCGAGGTAGTGCCAGATGAACTCGGGCCGGTTTTCCATGAGTAGAGCGAGGACGTCGCCCTGCTTCAGCCCCGCGGCCAGATAGCCGTGCGCCACCCTGTTGACTGCGAGATCTGCTTCAAAGTAATCGAATTCGTGATCCGCATAGCGCAGGAAGGGGCGCGTCCCATCGCTGCGGCTCCGCCGCTCGAGCTCGGCGGCCAGCGTCCGGTGTGATCCGGGGCCTTCGAGCAGGCCGCGGACGAGCACCGCGTACGAGCGCGCGCGATCCACCGCTGTCACCACGTCAGCCCTCCACTGGATCGGCCGCCGCTACCGCGGCGAAGTACCGTTCCCGCGCCGCCTCGGCAAGCCGATCCCAGCGTTCCCAGGTCATCGGGACCGGCTCCCGGCCAGGCACCGCGCGATACCCGGATAGGTCCTCGATTCCTCTGATCCGCAACAGTATTTCGTCGTCGACCAGCGCGTTGCCGGTGAAGGTTGCCGGATCCTGTTCCAGCACGACCATGGTCGCGTCCACCACGATGGCCTCGGTCCGGCAGTCCGCGGGGTCGCCGATTCCGAGGTTCTCCGTGGCCGCTGTCCTGATCAGCGTCCGGGGCCAGATCGAGTTGCAGGCAATCCCCGCACCCGCCAGCTCGTGTGCCAGACCGAGGGTGAGCAAGGTGGCCTGCAGCTTCGACGCCATATAGGCCACCTTGCCCGCCACGTGCTCAAGCACCGTGAGGTCGAGTGGCGGGCTCATGTTGACGATGTGCCCCCAGCCGTTCTCGAGCATGTGTGGAAGGCAGTAGTGCGCGAGCAGGAACGGCGCCCGCGCGTTGATGTCCGTCACCAGGTCGAATCGCTTCCGCGGGGTCGCTTCGACCGACTGGATCCACATCGCGCCGGCGTTGTTGACCAGGATGTCGACCCGGCCGAACCGTTCCACCGTGCGGTCGACGACGTTGCGCAGATCGGCGTCGTCCCGGACGTCACACCGCACACCGAGCGCCCGGCCGCCCCGCGACTCGATCTGGCGCACCGTCTCAGGCACGCTGCCCGGCAGCCTGCCACCTTCCTCCATGGTCTTCGCCGCGATCACCACGGCCGCGCCACTGCTGGACAGTTTCAGCGCCAGTGCCTTGCCGATCCCCCGGCTGCCACCGGTGATGATGGCAACCCGGTCCTCGAACCGCGTCACGATTCCTCCTGTCGGCCGGGCCGGCCCTACACGCCGGCTATCTCGCGCTCGAATGAATCCGCCCACGATTCCAGCCGGTCGACATTGCGCCGCATGTCACGGAAGCAGCGATCCGCGCTCTTCTCCGTGAGCAGGTCCAAATGCAACTCCGCGCAGATCGGAACCTTGCTGTACTCGACGAACAGGTACTTCTCCGGCTGCGCGGCCTGCGTGCCGAAGGTTCGCAGCGCGGCCTGCATACGCTGCTGAATGCCGTGGTAGCGGGTCGCGATGGGATGAAACTCGGCGACGGCGTCAGGACTCGTGAGCAGCCCGCGGAAAAGCAGCTGCGACGGCAGCGCCCAGTAGAACGAGGTATCCCACAGCACCTTGGTGAACATCGCGGGTGCGTTACCGAAGATCGCGTAGTTGTCGTGATACATGGCGAGGTAGTTCGGCCACAGATCCTCGAGCAATAGCCGGTTGTAGGTCTCCGCCACCTCGGCGGTCAGCCGGCCCCTGCGGTCGAGCTCCACCATACGGGTGGCGATGGTGTTGGTGTAGGCGATGTAATCCGAACCAGGGCTGTAAAAGGCGTCGAGGAAAACTGCCGCCTCGCCCACGCAGGCCCAACGTTCGTGCGAGAACACCTGGGTGGAGCTGTAACTCAGGTTCTTCATCGTCAGGAAGTCGAGCGGCTCGGCGTCCTCGACGAATGCGGCGAGCGTCGGTTCGTGCTCGGACAGCCATTGCCGCGCCTTGATCTGGGTGCCGTACGTCCGGAACGGATGCGGACGCTCGTCGGCGACGATGCCGATGCTGGTATTGCCGGAGGACAGCGGAATCATCCACACCCAGTACCCAGGCCCCATCAGGTGATTGGTGGAGAACCAGCGCCGCTCCTGCGTCTTCGGCTTCCACGTGGGGCTCGTGGCGGCGGCCATTTTGTCCACGTCGTACTCGCCGCGGAAGCGCCACCAGGCCGCCCCGATCTTGTGCGGGCTGGCGGCACCCACCCCGAGCTTGCGCTGCAGCAGCCGGTGCCGCCCGGATGCGTCGACGACGAAGCGTGCCCGTACCTTCCGCTCGGCGCTCTCTCCCGTGACCTCGACGTGCACCACGTGATCGGCGTCGTCGGCGCCGAGATCCACCGCGAGCACCTTGGCCTGCTCGACCAGATCCACCCCGAGCTCACCCATGCCCTGCCGCAGATCCCGCTCGAAGATTCCGCGATCGACCTGGTAGGACGGCACCCGCGGGAACCGGCGCGCGCCCAACTCGGGCCGCTCCTCGAACGGCCCCTGCGGGTCGCCGAAGAACAACCGCAGCCCGAGCTTGTGCAGGTGCCGCTTATTGAAGTACCCGGTGAGACCCAGCTGTTCGGTGAAGTAGTGCGCACCTCCCTCGACGGTCGCCTCACCGACCTTGTGCGCACCCTCGGCGATCTCGCCACCCGATCGCTCCAGCACCAGCACGGTGAGATCCGGCATCGTCCGCTTGAGTTGGCGGGCCAGCGTCAGCCCGGCAAGGCCCCCGCCGCACACCACCACGTCATATCGTTCGGCCGTCTTCATGGTCGTCTCCGTTCCAGCCGATCAGTGCCCGCTAGCCAGGCCCATGAACATCGGGTACAGGTCTTCGGCAGACAGTTCGCTCGCGATAGTCCGCATGATGTGTGTGTCCGGGTTGCGGATGAACAGGTGGTCACCGCGGACCTCGGAGCGGGTGAACCGTCCGATGGTGAGCTGCTCCCAAGCCGCGAGTTGCGCGGCGTCGAAGAGCGGATCCTCCGTTCCGTGCAGCACGGTGATCGGCGCGCGCAGCGCGACGCCGTGCTCGAAGCGGTAGTCACCGAGCATCGTCAGATCGGCGCGGATCGACGGCATCAGCGGTCCGACCGCAGCGTCGTCGTCGAGCGCTGTGGTGAACAGCCCGTTGTCACGCAGCACCTCCATAATTCTGGCGTCCGATTCGGCGTTCAGGTCGAAGCCGTCGCGGATGTGCTTCAGGTTCCGCACGTATTCCTCGACCAGCGATGGTGCGGGCCAGCCGGCGATCACGAGCTTCATCGGCACCTCGGCGTACTGCTGCTCGAGGAACTTGGTGAGCTCGTAGGCGAGCAGCCCGCCCATGCTGTGCCCGTAGATCGCGAAGGAGCGGTCGAGGTAGGGCAGCATGGCGTCGGCCAACTCGGCGACGAGCGCCGGAATCGACGCGATCGGCGTCTCGCCGATCCGATCCTCTCGGCCGGGATACTGGATCCCCATCACTTCGACCGTGTCCGGCAGGTGGTTCGGCCACGACGCGAATACCGACGCACCACCGCCGACGAAGGGCAGCGCGAACACCCGCATGGTGGCGGTGTCCGAACGGCCACACATGCTCCTGATCCACTGCTCCGGACCGGTGATGGCCATCGCGGGCGCGGCCACCCCCGCCGTGTCGCCACTCACCAGGGCCAATACCTCGGTAGCGAGCTCGGTGATCGTCGGGCCGCGCATCAGGCCCATGGTCGGGAAGTCGATCTCCAGATGCTTCGACAGCGCGTTGCGGATCTGCCCCGCCATCAGCGAGTCCATCCCCTGGTCGGTCAGCGAGACGTCGAGCGCCAGCCGTTCGACCGGTGTGTCGAAGATCCGGGAGATCTGCCGCGCAAGCGCCAGCACCAGCCGCGGCTCCCTGGCCTCCTCGGGAAGGTCGAGAAGTTCGGCGCGCAGCCCCTCGGTGCCCGCCACGCCGGAGCCGTCGACGGTGTCCTCCGCGCCCAGGTGCGTGAGCCGCGGCGAGCTGCGCAGGATCGGCATGACCTGGCTCATCTTGGCCCAGTTCACGCCGAAGACACTCGCCCGGCCGACGCCCTGCGTCAGGCATCGCCCCACAAAGGCGAGTGCGTTGGCCGGCGAGATCGCCGTCCAGCCCAGACGGGCGAGGGTGTCGAGCTTGTTCCGTGCGACGAAGCCCACCTCGTCGATGGCGCCCCAGTTGATGGTGAGCGCGGGCAGCCCGCGCTCCCGACGATAGGTGGACAGCGCTTCCAGGAAGCCGTTCGCGGCGGCGTAGTTCGCCTGCCCCGGCGTGCCCACGTTCCAGGTCATCGACGAGTACATGACGAAGGCGTCCAGGTCGAGTGCCAGGGTGTGATTGTGCAGATGCCAGGCTCCGTCCACCTTCGGGCGCACCGCTCGCAGGAACTGTTCCTCGGTCATCGTCGTCAGTGGCACGTCGTCCAGCACCATCGCCGCGTGGAAGATCCCCTTCAGCGGAGGCAGCGCGGAAAGTCGCTCGATGAGCGCGGCGACCTCGGATTCGACCGCGACATCGGCCCGTTCGAGCACCACGGTTGCGCCCTGTTCGCGCATGGCCGCGATCGGCCCCTCGTTCTCCGCGTCGATCTGCCCCCGCCTGCCTACCAGCACCACGGTGCCAACGCCGCTTTCCACCAGCCACTGCGCCGTGCGTAACCCGAAACCGCTGTACCCGCCGGTCACCAGGTAGGTGCCCGCAGCCTCCAGTTTCTCGGTGCCGCCCGCGGCCGGGTAAACGAGTACATCGACCTCCGGCTCGAATTCGACGACTACCTTGCCGATCTGCTTGGCCGAGGCCATATAGCGAAAGGCGGATTCCACCTCCGTGGCGGCGAAGCCGGTGTGCGGCAACGGCGGGAGGACACCCGAAGCGACCCGCTCGAGCACCTGGCCGAGCGCCTCGGCGCACAGCGCCGCGTCCTCCAGCAGGAGTCGGTCTATATCGATCGCCGCGTAACTCAGGTTGTTGCCGAACGGCTTGAGGCCAAGCTTGTAGTTGTCGTAGATGTCCTTCTTGCCGATCTCCAGGAACCGTCCTCGGGGCCGCAGCAGCTCCAGGCTCTTCGGGATGGTCTCGCCCTGCAGGGAATTGAGGACGAGGTCGACGCCGTCGTGGCGGTTCCGGATCTCGTCCGCGAAGGAGGTCGACCGGGAGTCATACACCTCGTCGACGCCGAGCCCGCGCAGGTACGCGCGCTTCTCGTCGTTGCCCGCTGTGGCGACGACGGACGCCCCGAGCGCGTGCGCGATGTGCACGGCGGCGAGCCCGACGCCACCTGCGGCAGCATGCACGAGGACCCGCTCACCAGCCCGCAGCCGGCCCACATCGACCAGCGCGTACCACGCTGTCAGGTAGGCCATCGGCAGGGTCGCCGCTTCGGTGGTGGTGACGTTCGGCGGCATCGGGAAGACCCGCTCGGCATCGGCGATGACCTGCGAGCCGAAGCATCCCCGGGCGAAGGCGACGACGTGATCACCGGGCGCGAACCCGGTGACGCCGTCGCCGACCGCGGTCACCACCCCGGCGCACTCCACACCGAGCGTGCGCTCGTACAGTCCGCCGAGGGTCGCGCCCTCGGAGAGCACGCCGAGCGCGAGCATGATGTCGCGGAAGTTCAGGCCGGTAGCCAACGGTCGCAGGGCGATTTCGCCCACCCCGGGTGCCTGCGGGGTCAGCTGCTCGTACCGGAGCTGCTCGAGTCCGGGTTCCGCGGGGACTGCCAGGGCGAACGGCGTCTCTGGCTCCCGCGACCGGACCGCGACCGAGGCTTCGAACTCGGCGAGCGAAACGTGTTCGAGGCGATCGGTGTAGCGGGTGTCGCCACGGAATGCAACCTCCTCCTCCGCTGTGCGGACGTGCAGGAGTTCGGCCACGAGCTGATCGGCGCGAGCATCGGGATCCGCGGCCGGATCGAAGTCGATGATCTTGGCACGGAGGCTGCTGCGTTCACTCAGCAGCACCCGGAGGATGCCCCAGCCGGGAACCTGGCCCGGCCTGATCCGCTCGGCGGGGTCGATGACGTGCGCCCCGGAGGTTCCTATCCAGAACCGTGGTGCGGTGGCCAAGTCCAGCTCCTCGACCGCCTGGAGCAGCGCGATCAGGCTGTAGGCGCCGTCGCCCTCGACCGCGGGCAGCAGCTCGGTGGTGAGCTCCGCCGCGGCGAAGTCCAGGTTCCACAGGTGCAGCACTCCGGCGACCCCGCCCGCTGCGTCCCGTACCCGCTCCAGCACCTGGCGTAGCTGGCCGGCGCTGGTGGGGTCGGCGCGGAAGGTTCGCTCATCCAGCTGCTCGAACGCCTCTCCTCTGGTGACCAGCACGCTACCGGCGCCTGCCTCACCGAGCCGGCTCAGGAACCGCCCGGCGACATCGTCGAGATCGGCGAGCACGACCCAGGGACCCGGCTCGACCCTTGGCTGGTGTGGCTCCAGGTCGATGACGGGTGTTCGTGCCACGATCACCGAGTTGCCGGACTCCTCCGAGGTCGACATGTCCGAGAAGATCCCGACCCGGTCGAATCCGGCGGTCGGTAGGTACCGCCGCCAGGTCTCCTCGGACATGAGTGGGTAGGACGGGCGCAGCTCGTGGTCGGCGAACTTCCACCAGCCCTCGGTCATGCCGAAGGTGAGGTCCACCCAGTGCGGGGGCACCGTCGCCTCGACGATCAGCAACATTCCCTGTGCCGTCATCAGCCGCTGCACATTGGCGAGGGTGGCGTTCAGGCTCTCGGTGGCGTGCAGGACGTTCGAGGCTATGACGATGTCGAAGTAGTGCGGGTCGAAACCCTGGGCCTCGATATCGGCCTCGATATCGAGGATCCGGTAGTCGACGAAGCCGAAATCGCCGAACCGCTGCCGCGCCTTGGCGAGGAACAGCTGCGTGACGTCGGAGTACACGTACTCGGCACGGTCCTCGGGCAACTCGGGAAGCACGTAGCCGGTAGTACCGCCGGTGCCTGCGCCGATTTCCAGTAGCCGGATCGGCCGGTCGGCGGGCAGTTCGCGCACGCATTCGGCCACCACCCGGCGCACGATCCGATTGCACTTGCCGAAGGAGAAGGACGGGCCGTAGAGGTCGGCGACCGTCTGGAACTCGTGCTCCGGGAAGATCAGCTCGATCGGGTTGACCTCGTCGCGCAGCACCGCGGCCTGCCCGGCACCGCAGCGTTCCAGCACCGCATACTCGGATTCGCACTCCGGGTGCTGCGCACGCAGCCGCGCCAGCAGCTGCGCGGTGTCGACCCGGTCGGGCACGATCCTCAGTTGCCAGAGCTCCCCATCGGATTCGGTGATGCCGTGCAGCGCGAGCAGTTCCAGCAGCCGGCCGAGGTAGCGGCGGTGCTTGTCGTGCACCCGCATCTCGCGCGCGATCTCGTCGGTGGTGAAGCGGCGGCCCACGACGAAGCGCATGCCCAGTTCGTGGAACGCCTCGGTCACATACGCGATGCAGAGCCGGTTCATCTCGATCTCGGTCACGGCGTGGTAGTCCCGGTTGACCGGCCAGTTCCGCAGCTCGTCCAGCAACGGCTCGACGGCGGCGTCCAGTTCCGCCTCCGGCGGCAGGAAGCTGGCCGGAATCCGGGTCCTGGTGCGCACCGGGGCCGGCTGCCAGCGGTATTCGTAGAACCACTGCAGCAGCGTGTCGCTCTCGTCGGCGCTCTGGGTGATCGATTTGCCGACAAAGCCCTCGAGTTCTGCCACGACCGTGCCGTCCTCGGCGACGATCCACAGATCACCCTCGCAGTACAGCGGATCGTCGCTCACCCGCGCTCGCCCGTAGCAATGCACCCGCCCAGTCGCCTTCGCGTGGAAACTGAGCCGCTTGACCTCGACCGGCAGGTAGAGCGTCTTGGCATCGCTGTTCGTGTCATTGCCCATCGCGATCGACAGCGACTGGAAGCACGAGTCGAGCACCGCAGGGTGGATCATGTGCCGGGGCGCTTCATCGGCCAAAGCGCCGGGGGTGTCGATCCGGCCCAGCGACTTCAGGTCGTCGTGCGCGAGCCGCGTGATCGCCTTGAACGTCGGGCCGAGCAAGAGGCCGTTGTTGCGCAGTTTGGCGTAGAGACCGGCCGGATCGACCACGGTGGTACATTCCGCCTCGAGCGCGGCGAAGGGCACCGGAAGCTGTGCGGCGGGCGGGTCCCGGCGCACAGACCCCACTGAATGCAGCGTCCACTCGGTGTCGCCGTCCTGCCTGCTGTACACCGAGTAGTGCAGCGCAGGCGTCAGCACGACCTGCACGACCGGGGCCGGACGATCGTCGAAAACGAAGAGCGCACGGCGGAATTCCACATTCTCCAGCGAGTAGGCCCCACTTCCGAAGGCACTCTCCGCGCACCCGAGAACCATGTCGAGGTAGCCGGCGCCGGGGAAGACGATGGGGCCCTGCACCCGATGGTCGTCGAGCCAGGGGTACCGGACCGGATCCAGCACCACTTCCCACACATACTTGCCCGGTTCGTCTGCCGCGTGGCTCTCGGTGCCGACGAGCGGATGCCGTGGCGGGGGGAACCGGCGTTCCCGCGACGACGGCGCCTCGAGCCAGTACGCCTCCCGCTGCCACGGGTAGAAGGGGAGGTCGGCGCGGGTGCGGACGTCGCCGAAGAGGCCGTCCCACCGCGGCTCCGAACCCGCGACGTACAGGGCCGCCAACGAGTTCAACAGCGTCTCGTCATCGTTCTTTTTGCGCCGCAGCGAGGCGACGACCACGCCGTCGGCCCGGCGCGTGCCGAGCAGTTCGGTGATCGCATTGCCGTGGATGGGGTGCGGACCGAGCTCGACGAAGGCACGGTGCCCGTCCTGGATCAGCCGATCGATGGTGGGCGCGAAAAGCACCGGCTCGCGGACATTGCGCCACCAGTACTCGGCGTCGAGAGCGCCCTCGGTGACGATCGCGCCGGTCACCGTGGAGTACATCGGGATCATCGCGGGGCCGGAGGTCAACCCCTCCAGCAAGGAGAGCAGTTCGTCCCGCAGCGGATCCATGTGGTGGCTGTGAAACGCCACGCTGACCTGGAGCATGCGGCAGAACACCCGGTCCAGCTCCAGTTCCCGTTCGATCTCGCTCAGCGCGTCGGGGTCGCCCGCCAGCGCGACCGATTCGGGTCCGTTGACGGCCGCGACACAGACCCGGCCGCGGTACCCGGCGATCCGGACCTCGGCCTGTTCCGGCGGCAGCCCGACAGCGAGCATCCTGCCCTTGCCGGAGGCCCGCTGCTGGACCCGGCTCCGATGGAAGATGACCCGCACTGCGTCTTCGAAGGACAGCGCACCGGACACGCACGCCGCGGCCACCTCGCCGATGCTGTGGCCGACGACCGCGGCGGGAACGATGCCCCAGCTCTGCCACAGCGTCGCCAAGCCGAGTTGCACGGCGAAGACCGCGGGCTGCGCGATGTAGGTCTCCCCGATTCGGCTATCCGCCTCGTCACGGCGGAGTTCGTCGACCAGGACCCAATCGGCGTACTTGCGCAGCTCGGTGTCGACCCGTTCGACGGTGCTCCGGAATACCGCGTTCTTGTCGAACAGGTCCCTGGCCATCCCCCACCACTGCGGGCCCTGGCCGGAGAAGACGAAGGCGATACTCGGCGGGGCGGCAGCGACGCCGCTGCTGACCGCGTCGGGCGCCGAGCCGCGGGCGACGTCGCGCAGCGCATCGCGCAACTCGCCCGCGCTCGTGGCCGGCATCGCGAGCCGGTGCTCGTAGTGCGAGCGGCATCGGGCCTGGGTGGCGGCGATGGCGGGCAGGGGGGTCGTGGTGTCGCGGCGATCGAGGAAGTCGGCGAAGCTTCCCGCGTACGCGCGCAGCGCGTCCTTCGTCTTCGCGCTCAGCGTGAACAGGGCCGGCTGCCCGGAATCGGACGCGTTCGGTCCCGCCACCTCGGCCGCGGTCTCCCGCTCGGGCGGCCCCGCCAGCACCACATGGGCATTCGAGCCGCCGAAACCGAACGAGTTCACGCCGGCCAGCCGTGGCCGACCGGCCGGCCACGGCTGCCGCTCCTGCGCGAGCCGGAGCCCGAGCTCATCGAACGGGATGGTGGAATTGGGAGCCTCCGCATGTAAATTGGCGGGAATCTCGCCATGGCGCAGCACCAGGCACGCCTTGATGATTCCGGCGATACCGGCAGCCGATTCGAGGTGCCCCAGGTTCGACTTGACCGCGCCGACGAGACACGCGCCGTTACCGTTCCGCCCCGGCGACAGCGCCTTCCCGAGCGCCCTGGCCTCGATCGGATCTCCGACCGCGGTGCCGGTGCCGTGCGCCTCCACATAGCCGATATCGGCGGGCTCGACCCCCGCGTCGCGGCAGGCGTCCGCAATCATCTGCGCCTGCGCATCCTCGCTGGGTACCGAGATGCCGTTCGTGCGGCCGTCCTGATTCGTCGCGCTGCCCCTGATGACCGCGTATACCCGGTCACCGTCGGCGAGCGCGGCGGAGAGCGGCTTCAGCACGATCGTGCCGGACCCCTCGCTGCGGACATAGCCGTCACCGGCCTCGCTGAACGACTTGCACCGACCGTCCGGCGCGAGGAAGGTGCCCTGGCTGAACCCGATCGTCGCTTCCGGCAGCAGCAGCGTGCTGACCCCGCCGACCAGCGCCATCGTGGCCTCACCGGAGCGGAGACTGCGGCAGGCGAGATGGATGGCGATCAGGGACGACGAACATGCCGTGTCCACTGTCATGCTCGGCCCGCGCAGGTCGAGCAGGTAGGACACTCGATTGGCCACGATGCAGTTCGTGATACCGGTCATCGTGTGGCCACCGATCAGGTAGCGGTTGTCCGGGTTCAACTGGATGATGCCGTAGTCGTGACCGGAGACTCCGGCGTAGACAGCGGTTTTCGTACCGGCGAGCCGGTCCGGGACGATGCCGGCATCCTGCAGTGCCTCCCAGGTGGTCTCCAGGAAGAGCCGCTGCTGGGGGTCGATCCGGGCAGCCTCGTGCGGCGTGATGCCGAAGAAGTGCGCGTCGAACGAGGCGACGTCGTCGAGGTAGCCTCCCGATCCCACTCGGAGGTGACCGGGGCGGTTCGCGTCCCGGTCGTAGAACGCGGAACTGGACCAGCGGTCCTCCGGAACTGCTCGGACGGCGTCTCTCTCATCGAGTAACAGACGCCAGTAGTCGTCGACATCGCGGACGTGACCCGGGAAGCGACATCCGATGCCGACGACGGCGATACCCTCGTGGGTTTCCGGAGTGGCTTCGATCGTGGAGCTGGCAACAGAGTCCATCGCATTACCTTCGTGTCGAATCCACGCCGGCCGGCCGTGTGACGGCGACCGATCACCGGTCGCCGACGCAGCCGGCGGTGTGGGTAACTACTGCGGTCGCCCCGAGAACGGGACTGTTTCGAGCGGGCTGTTCATCGACGTTGAATGTCCCCGGGTCCGTGCCCCGTTGTGCCTGGTCTTCGGATCCACGCTCTGGTCCGAAACTATCGACCAGTTCTACACATGTCAATGCATTACTGTGCATTACTGCGCATCACCGTACCGAATTGCGCACAAACCGGACCCTGAGCGGCAGAGAGCCCCCCGGTCACCAGGCACACGCTCACCCATCGAGCACAAGGGAAGCTGAGGGTTATGACGCGTCATATGAGCATGGTGAACAGCTCTGCACTGCCGAGTGCTATCATGCTCCCCATGGGCGACGAGATGGGCGCCAGCGAGACCGCGCAGCGCGAGGGAGCCGAGTCCGCTGGGCAGCGGTTCGGTCTGCAGATGAAGGCGTTCCGGCAACGCAACCTCCCCGACGAGCTGATCACCCACCAGCGCGTACACGAGCTGGGCGGCCCGACCAGGAACGTGCAGTCCCGGATCGAGAGTGGACAGGTCGAAACCATCAGCGCCACAACGGAAGCAAAGTACAACCGGGCGCTGGAGGCGCTGGGGCTCGCTCCTGGTAGTGCCACCGCGGCGCTCTACCACGGCGGCGCCCTCGTCCCGCCCGCCCTCGAGCGCGCCGAGGCTGCAGGCATGGACGACGATGTCGAGAGCGGAGTGAGCGCCTTGCAGAATCTCGCGCGCAGGCACCGAGCGGTCGTCGACCTGGTGACCGAGCTCGATCGGCTCGGCATCGAGTTGAAACGGGCCCGGAGTCACACCGAGGGATATCAGCTGACGTTCCCCAAGCCCGCGATCGACCGGCTACTCCAAGCACTGCAAAACGTCACCGATCCCGAGCATGCCGAGCGAGATCCCGAGGCCGGTTCGTCCACGGAACGGTAGTGGGGCGTAGTCGCCGGTATCCGCCAAAGACCCCGATAACCAGGGCAATCGGCACACGAACTTCCTTTGCGTGTGGCAGTTTCGACTACTGTGACCTATGGTGCATTGAGGCCGCCTTTCCTCCAGAGGAGTAGGAATCGGTGCGCCTCCGGCAGCTGGCTGCCGATGCGGTACCGGTAACGAGATGCCGGCATCGTGCCGTGGGGATATGGGCACGTGAGTACATTCGGGGGCAACGGACGACGTCGTGCCGACGGGCCCCGCACGGCCTGGCCGGCGCACCGCAGAGTGCCCGACGGCAGCGAGGCCGCCGGGCACGGACGAAAGTCGGATTTCGTATTCGGGGGAGGAATTGCTCTTGGCCACGATCCGCATTCCACACTTCATGGAGAATCCGTTCCGACGGAAGTCCGCCATGACAGCGCGCCGTAGACGGAGCACGCGCGCCCGCCTGCACGCGCTCATCGACAACCTCGAGCTGCCCGCGGACTGGACGATCGAGGAGTTCATCGCGGCGGTCGAGCACAAACGCGGACGCCCCATCGTGCGCCTCCTCCTCCCCCCTACGGCACCGGTCGGGCTCTGCGGCCTGTGGCTGGCCTGCGAGAACCACGACATGATCCTCCTCAGGCAGTGCTCCGACCCCGCGGTGGAGCACCATGTGGTCCTGCACGAGGTCTCCCACATGCTGCTCGGCCACGGCAGGGACCCCGCGATTCCCGCGGTCCACTGGGGCGGGGCCCCGGGCCGCGGGATCGACCTCTCGGCGGTGCGCGCCGCACGCGGCGTCTCCGGGTACGCCTCCAGAGAGGAGTACGAAGCGGAACTGCTCGCGACCCTGGTCGGTCTCCGGGCCAGGGTCGATGGCCCGCGCCGGGATCCGATGCTGAAAGAGCTGTAGCGCGTGTGGCCGCACCATCACCTGCCCACCGCGATCACCGTGGCCGCGACGGCCTTCATCGTCGCCGTCACGGCGATCCGGCTGACCCTGATCGGCCGGACGAGCGCCTTCGGTCGCCTGATCAATACTCTGCTCGCCCTCGACGCGACAGCGGCACTGCTGCGTGAGCCGATCATCGCGCGCCGGCTGGCGGATCGGATACCCGGCGGGCTGGCCACCGTCTTCGACGCCTGGCACTGGCTTACCGTGGTGGCCTGGGCCTGCGGCATGGGCATGGTGCTGCTGCGCGCATACGGCCCGGTGCGCTATCGGATCCGGTTCGCGGCCGTGCTCGGGTCGACGGCACTGCTCGGCCTGTTCTTTCTGATCCTGAGTGCGCCGGCGCGCGCCGGCGCCGCGGTCTCGATCGCCGAGTACGGCGGCTGGCGCTACGGCGTATACATCGCATTGTATCTCGCTCTGCCGGTGATTGTTTCGTGTCAATTCTATTTGCTGAAGAAGCGAGGGTTGGCATGGCGAGCGACCACACCCTGGGAGAAGTTCACGGTCAACGCCCTGATCGGGCTCGGGATCGCCAGCCTGCTCCCGGTGTGCTCGCTCATGATCACCGCCGCCCTGGACGCCGCCGGGATGGACACCGCGCCGACCCGCGCCGTCTACGACCTCGCCGTCGGCGGAGTCACCTCGGGTGAGCCGGGGTTGTTCGTCTTCGCCGCTGTCGTCGTAATCTTCGTTCCGTCCTCCACTCGCGCCGTGCTCCAGTTCCTGCGCCTCGATTCCGAATCCCGGTGCGCGCGTCGTCTGCATGCGGTCTGGGACGATCTCACCACCGCCGCGCCCGGGGTGGTGCTCCGGTTGCGGCGGGTGGACAGCTGGAGGGCGGCGCCGCGAGAGCGACTGCATCGCCGCCGGATGGAGATCCACGACGCGGCCGAGATCGTCGCCCGGTATGTGCGCCCGCTCCCGACCGGCATCGACGACTACATCGAGGCCACTGTCGCCGAGCGCGACCAGGAGTCCGTCCGGCTCGTCGCGGAACTGGTCCTTGCCGCCGCGCGGCTCACCGAGTGCGGCGGACAGCCCGGTGATGCGACGGCGAGGCGAACCGACGTTCCCGACGAGAGAACGCTGCTGCGACTGTGGGCGCCCGCCACGACCATCGTCCGCGCGGCCGGCCATCCTGCCGCTGAGCTGCCCCGGCCGGCCCCGATTTCGACGGCATGAACGCGAACTGTGTTCCACCACAACATTCCTCGGGAATCCGGCGCCTTCCTTGCGGGCCGCCGGCCGTTGCGGTCGCCGGAAGTTCTTCACGTTGTTCGTCCAACCCGAAGGAGGAGTCCATGGTGGTCGAGAGCCGGGAAGGCGAAGACTCTCAGCAGGAACGATGGCGCTGGCCGGTGCTCGGCGTCATGAGCGTCGGATTGCTCATGGTCGGGCTCGACGTCACCGTGCTGAACGTCGCACTGCCGACCCTCGTCGACGATATGCACGCCTCGACGAGCGAACTGCAGTGGATCGTCGATGCCTATGCTCTGCTCGTCGGTGGGCTCGTGCTGTTCGCCGGGAGCCTCGCCGACCGGCTCGGCCGAAAGACCACGTTCGTTGCCGGACTGGTGCTCTTCGCGGTGGCCTCCGTCGCCGCGGCCTACGCGAGCGAGCCGGGGCACCTCATCGTAGCCCGCGGCTTCATGGGCACTGGGGCTGCGCTGATCATGCCGTCCTCGCTGGCCACGATCGCAACGGTCTTTCCGCGCCAGGAGGAGCGCGCGCGAGCCATCGGGATCTGGTCAGCCGCGGTCGGCGTCGGAATCGCGATCGGCCCGCTCCTCGGCGGCTGGTTGCTCGGGCACTTCTGGTGGGGCTCGGTCTTTCTGATCAACGTGCCGATCGCGCTCGCCGCCGCGCTCGTCGCCCTCTGGCTGGTACCCGCAACCCGCGCCTCGGTGGTGCGGCGCGTCGACATCGTCGGCGCCGTGCTGTCCGTGGCCGGCCTCGGCACGCTGCTATGGGCGGTCATCGAGGCCCCGGTGCGCGGCTGGACCAGCGCCGCGGTGATCGGTGGCATCGTCGCGGGTATGCTTCTGCTCGCCGCGTTCGTCGGCTGGGAGAAGCGCAGCAGCCATCCCATGCTCCCGCTCGGGATCTTCCGGCATCGACGCCTCGCCGCGGGTGACATTCTGGTCTTCCTCGGGATGTTCGCCTTGGTCGGGACCTTCTTCCTCCTGGTCCAGCAGCTCCAGTTCGTGCTCGGGTACGACGCTCAGGAGACCGGCGTGCGGTTGGCTCCGGCGGCGCTGATGATCCTGGTGGCGGGTCCGCTGGGCGGCGTGCTCGCCACCCGGTTCGGCCCGTCAGTGGTCATCGCGGCCGGTCTCGCCGCTCTGGGTGGTGCCATGGCCGTACTGGCCACCTCGACTGCCGACGGAGGTTACACCCGACCCCTCGTGGCCATGGTCCTGCTCGGATTCGGCGCAGGCTTCACCATCAGCCCCACGACCGACGCGATCGTCGGATCGCTGCAGGAATCCGAACTCGGGATCGGATCGGCGACCAATTCCGCGGCCGTGCAGACCGGTTCCGCGTTCGGTGTCGCCGTGCTCGGCAGTATCGCCGCGACCGCCTACCGGAATCGTCTACAGCACGGCACCGGCGCCGACCTTGTCCAGAACCTGCCGCCCGCCGCCCTGGAGGCTGCGCGCGGCTCGGTGGGCGGCGCGCTCCGCGTCGCCGGAGAACTTCCTGGCGACGCCGCACTTCTCCTGGCCGACGCCGGCCGTGACGCATTTACCGGTGGCATGCACGTCGCCATGGTGGCCGGAACCGCAGTCGCGGCAGTGAGTGCCGTGGTGGCCCTGCTGCTCATGCCCCGGCGATAGGTGGCCGACTACCGGATGCGGTGGCGCGCCCGACCTGCGTCCGCACAGCCCGGAGAGCGCACCGCCCGTAATGGAGCTGGCCCGGGGCGGTCAGGCGGCGCTACGGTCCGGCCGCTGCCGGGGCGGACGCGATGCTCCTGCTCGGCACCCAGGCGGGCTTGTCCCGGACCCTGACGTCCGGACCGAGGTGGCGGCGGCGCTGTCCGATCTGTGCAAGACCATGCCGCCTTCGATGCGCCGTACTGAGCACATGACGATCAGTGCGATAACTCTCGGCGTACGCGATTTGCAGCACTCGCTGCGGTTCTACCGGGACGGCCTCGGGCTGCCCTTCCCCGGCATCATCGGCACCGAATTCACCGGCGACGCGGAGAATCCGGGCGGCAGCACGGCCATGCTGACGCTCGGCAACGGCCTGATCCTCTCGCTGTACGGCCGTGACGACCTGGCGAAGGACGCGGGCGTCGCCCCGGACCGGGTAACCGGGTCCGGGGTGAGCCTCGGCTGGTTCGTCGAGTCCGGGGGCGAGGTCGACGACATTCTCCAGCGGGCCGCCGCGGCGGGCGCGACCATGGTGCGGGCGCCGCTGCAGCGGCCATGGGGCATCTACGCCGGGTACTTCGGCGACCCCGACCGGCACCTCTGGGAGGTCGTGCACTTCCTGTCGGGCAGCGCGCCGGGCTGAGCGGCCCGTGCCGCTTGCCGCCGGCGGCACTGGCAGCACCCGGTCGGCGCCGTCCTTCGCCGACCTCGCGTACGTTCGCGAGGTTCGCGATCACTCCGAACCGTGTTCCGGCAGCGGTTCCAGCCCGCGCAGCGCGGGCGGGAGCTCGCCGCGGTGCAGCACACCGAGCCGCTGGGTGGCGCGGGTGAGCGCGACGTAGAGCTCGGCGGCGCCGCGCGGGCCGTCGGCCAGGATCGCCTCCGGCTCCACCACCAGCACCGCGTCGTACTCCAGCCCCTTGGTCGCCGCGGCGGGGACCGCGCCGGTCACCCACCGCGGCCCGATCACCACCGCGGTACCCGGCTGCCCTGCCTCCGCCCGCACGAATTCCTGCACCGCCCCGGCGATCTCGTCCTCGGTGACCCGCCGGGACCAGGGCCGGACCCCGGAGGAGCGCACCGACTCCGGCGGGCGCACCGCGGGCGCGAACTCGGCGAGTACCGCCGCCGCGACCCCCATGATCTCGGCCGGGGTCCGGTAGTTCACCGTCAGCGACCGGTATAGCCAGCGCCCCGGCACGTACCGGTCCAGCGCGGCGCCCCAGCTCCGGGCCCCGGCCGGGGAGCGGCGCTGCGCCAGATCGCCGACGATGGTGAAGGAGTGGCTCGGGCAGCGCCGCATGAGCACCCGCCAGTCCATGTCCGAGAGCTCCTGCGCCTCGTCCACCACCACGTGCCGGTAGGTCCAGTCCCGATCGGCGGCGGCGCGCTCGGCCAGGTCACGGGTGTCGCGCTCGACGAAGCGCTCGGCCAGGTCGGCGCCGTAGAGCAGGTCGGTGGCGAAGAGGTGGTCCTCGTCGTCCATGGAGTCCTCCCGGCTCACCAGGATGTCGAGGACGCCCGCGGCGTAGGTTGCCTCGGCGCGCTCCGCCCGCTCGGCCGCGCCGTCGGCGGGGTGCACCGGGCCGAGCAGGTCGGTGAGCTCGTCCAGCAGCGGCACGTCGGAGACGGTCCAGGCGGTGCCGTCGGCGCGCAGCAGCGCGGGGTCGGCGCCGGCCGCGGCCAGCCGCTCCGGCGACTCGTAGAGCGCGGCGAGCAGCTGCGGCGGGGTCAGCAGCGGCCACAGCTCGTCGAGGGCGGCGGTGAAAGCAGGCAGCTCGGCCAGTTCGGTGGTCAGGTCCTCCCGCAGGTTCGCCCAGGCCTCGCGGTCGTCGCGGGTGAGCCAGCCGCGGCCGACCCTGGCCGCGGCCCGCTCGCTGAGCACGTAGCTCACGATCTCGGTGAAGACCGCGCGCGCCTCGTTGTGCGGGCGCCCGCTCTCCCGCGCCTCTTGCCTGGCCCACTCCGCGGTCTCGGCGTCGAGCCGGACCGTGACATCGCTCAGCTCGAGCTCGATCGGCCGCTCCGGCAGCCGCTGCCGGTCGGCGACGGCGGCGGCCAGCACCTCCAGGATGTCGAGCGAGCCCTTGACCCGAGCCGCCGCCGGGGTGTCCTCGGCGGTGACGCGCAGCCCGGGTACCAGGTCGCCGGTGGTCGTGAACACCACGTTGGTCTCGCCCAGCGAGGGCAGCACCCGCCCGATATGCCGCAGGAAGGCCGGGTTCGGGCCGACCACGAGCACCCCGTTGCGCTCCATCTGCTCGCGCTGGGTGTAGAGCAGGTAGGCGACCCGGTGCAGCGCGACAACGGTCTTGCCGGTGCCGGGACCGCCCTCGATCACCAGCACCCCGGAGTGCGCGAGCCGGATGATCTCGTCCTGCTCGGCCTGGATGGTCGCGACGATGTCGCGCATGCCGTCGCCGCGCGGCGCGTTCACCGCCGCCAGCAGCGCCGCGTCCCCGCCCTCGCCCGCACCGGGGCGGCCGAGCACCTCGTCGGTGAAGGCGGTGACGGCGCGGCCGCGGGTGTGGAACTGCCGCCTGCGGCGCATGTGCTCCGGGTGCGCGGCGGTGGCCACGTAGAACGGCCGCGCCGCCGGCGCCCGCCAGTCCAGCAGCAGTGGCTCGAATTCGTTGCGCTCGTCGAACAATCCGATGCGGCCGATGTAGGACCGCTCGCCGGACGCGGCGTCGAGCCGCCCGAAGCACAGCCCGTTGTCCGCGACGTTCAGCCGCCCGATCTCGCGGCCGAGCGCGCGCACCTCGGCATCGCGCTCCAGTGCGGAATCGCCCTCCGCCCGCAGCGCCGCGGCGTGGCGCTCGCGGGCCTGGGTGCGCTCCGCGTCCAGCCGGACGTAGAGCCCGGCGACGTACCCCTGCTCGCCGCGCAGCTCCGCGTCGTACCCGTCGGCAGTCATGCCCCTCACTTCCCGCGTTTCCGCAGCTTCCGGCTCCGGCGGGCTATTCTGCGGGAAGACCGGGGCCTTGCCGCAAGCCCGGGGGGCCGCGATAGAATGAGCGCGGGAACGAGACGTGCGCATGCCCCCTTCCCTTCCCGACACCCCTTCGCCCCGGTCGATCTCGGCCGCGTACGGCGCAGTGCCGCCCGGCTGCGGGATCGGCTGGACGGGCTCGGCGTCCCGCAGACCAGGTCCGCATCGTGAGTCCCTACCGAGTCACGGCCCGGGGTTCGTCGGCATCCACACCGTTTGCTCTATGATTGCCAGACGCCGACGATCGGAGTGCTGATGCCTGAGGTCGTGACCCCACACACCTATATTCGGGCCGAGGTCGATGGCAGATTCGCTGTCTTCCAGCAACGCGCCGGCGGGGAGGTGAACAAGTTCTACCTGATCTCCCGGCCGACTCCGACCGACGAGCAGCCGGTGGTGCGCATGAACCGCGACACCCTCTACGGTGGCGGTGTCATCGACACCGCGGGCGGAGCGCGGGTATTCGTTCCCGATCTTCCCGACGACCGGTACCGGTCGCTGTTCGTGATCGACAACGACCACTACGTGATCGACATCCTGCACGAACCCGGCTGGCACGAGATCACCTCCCCCACCCGCTACTGCTGCGCGATCCCGCGCGTCGAACTGCACGACCTGACCGACGACGAGGAGATCGCCCGGGTCGCGGACATGCTGCGCCGGTTCGAGATCGAGGCGAACAGTGCCCAGAACTTCACGCCACCGGACTGGGACGTCGACTCCGTGTTCGCGCTGCGAGCCGAGTATGAGCAGCAATTCCGCACCCACACCCAGTACCCGTCGGGCTGGATGGGACGACGAGGCGAGGTCGACGAAGCCACCCGTCACCTCGCGGTCGCCGGCGCGTGGGGGTTGTTCCCCGAGCACGAAGCGGTCTATATCAACTACACCGGTCCCGCCGACGCGTCCAAGGCGTACACCGCGACCTACGACGTGCCGCCCTGCGAGGCATTCTGGTCGATCGCCGTCTACGGCGACGACGCGTTCTTCCACTCCGACAACGCCACCCTGAGCCCGGCCACCACCCACTTCAACGACGACGGCACCTTCACCGTCTACTTCGGCTCCGCCGACATCGTCGGGAACCGGCCGAATCGCCTCGACATCAGCGAGGGATGGAACTTCCTGTTCCGGATCTACCAACCCGCCGCGACCGTCCTCGAACGCGCCTACACCCTGCCCCAGGTCCGCGAATACACCCCCTGAACCAGACCCGGACACCTCCCGGCCAGTACGCGCGCTACCACGTGCTCGAGGACGGTGAGCTCACCCCTCGCGCAGGGCGTTCTCGACCCGTTCGGTGGCGGCGGCGCTCCAGCCGGGCGGGTCGAGGATCTGCGCCCAGAGCTGGGCGGCCTCGGGGCCGTAGGTGTGGCCGAACCCGGCGGGGACGTCGGCGGAGAAGACCATGTCCAGCGTCACCTGCCAGAACGTGACAGCCGGGAGCCAGCGCATGCCGGGGTCCACGTCGGGGCCGAGCGGCTCGCGCAGCCAGTCCGGGCGGTGCCAGAGCAGGTCGAAAGACCACCAGGTGATGGGGTCGCTGGCGTGCTGCCAGAAGACCAGCCGCGGGAACTCCCATCGCGCCGGCAGCGCGGTGTCGTCCGGGCGGGAGGCGAAGCGGAGGTGCGCGCCGCCGTCCACCACCGGCAGCCGCTCGGGTGAGCCGGGGTCGCGGTCCGCGGTGATCCGGCCCCACGGCTCGGCGAAGTTCGGGGTGCCGACCAGCAGCGCGCCGTCGGTGCGGGCCACCAGGTCCGGGCCGGAGGCGAAGGCGGCCTGCCCGCCGTAGGAGCCCAGGCTCTCGCCGAAGACCACGAGCTTCGGCCGCCGGTCATCGGGCCGCGCGGCCCACACCTCGTACACCGCCTCGAAGAGCGCCCGGCCCGCCACCTGGGGAGTGTCGCGATCGGCGATGAAGGCCAGCGGGCTCGGCAGGAACGAATACTGCATGGCGGCGATGGCGGTGTCGCCACCCGACACGTACTCGAAGCTCGACGCCACATTGCCGTTCACCCAGCCGCGCCCGGTGGTGGTGACCACCGCGAGCACCCTGCGGTCGAAGCCGCCGGTGCGCTCCAGCTCGGCGACGACGCGGTCCGCGATCCCGGCGATGGTGTCGGCGGATTCCCGGCCCGCGTACACCCGGATCGGGGTGCGGGCGGGGGCACCGGTGACCGCGGCGATCCGCTCCGCGCTCGGGCCGCCCGCCACGAAGGTGCGGCCCTCCTTGCCCAGCGAATCCCAGGGCTCGGCCGAGGCCGGCGAGCCGGAGCGTTCCGGGAGGAGGGGCTGCTCCACCCCCTCCGCGGTGGCCTTGTCGGCGAGCTTGGCCGACTCCTCGGCCGCCCCGAGCAGCCCGCGGTACAGCGCGCCGTTGAGCAGCACCACCACGACCGCCACCACCAGCACCACCGCGCCGAGCTTCGCCACCGGCGCCGGGAGCCAGCGGCCGGCGAACCGGGTCAGCCCCGCGGTGGCGGCGCGCAGCCCGCGCCCGGCGGCGAGCAGCAGGACCGCGACGAGCACCGCGATCAGCAGTACCAGCAGGTAGAAGGAGCGCTCCACGCGCGCCACCCCGACCAGGTCGCGAATGATCTGCTGCCACCACGAGCCGAGCACCAGGAACAGCGGCACCAGGATCGCCGCCGCCCCGGCCAGCGCCGACCAGCCGATCCGCCTGGTGCGCGCCGACCACTCGGGTGCGACGCCGCAGCGCCGGATCACCCAGGCCACCAGCACGCCGATCCCGTACCCGGTGACCATGGACAGCCCCGTCGCCACGCCCTGCAGGTACCAGACCCGGGGCAGCAGCGACGGCGTCATGGACCAGACGAAGAACAGCAGCGCCCCGGCCAGCCCGACCGGGTGCGGGGCGCGCAGGAAACCGGGCCGGGGCGTTTCGGTATCCGGTGCGTCGACAGGGGGCGATTCGACGTCGGGTGAATCGGGCACGGCCACGTTCCTTCCGGGGCGCGACCGGCGGGGTCCTGGCACGATCGCGTGTGAGCAGGCTACACAGTCGCGGCGATCACCGGCCGTTGGCGGGAGCCGGCGCCCCGGTGGCGGCGAACTCCGGGTAGTCGCTGTAGCCGCGGGCATCGCGGCCGTAGAGCAGCTCGTCGCGGATGGCGGCGAGCGGCAGCCCGTGCGAGATCCGGTGCACCAGATCGGGATTGGCGATCCAGGCGCGGCCGAAGGAGATCAGGTCGGCGTGCCCGGCGCGCAGCACCGCCTCCGCGCCTGCCGCGTCGGTGGGCGCGCGGTTCTCGCCGATATTGCCGATGAGCGTGCCGTGCCAGCGCGGCCGCAGATCGGCCAGCGCCCGGTAGCGGTCGTTGTCGGTGAGGTGCAGGTAGGCCAGTTCGCGCCGGTCCAGCTCGGCGACGAGGGCGCGGTAGAGCGGCGCCGGGTCGGCCTCGGCCATGTGGAACTGCGGATTGCCCGGGGAGAGCCGGATGGCGGTGCGGTGCGCGCCGATCGCCGCCGCGACAGCGTCCACCACGGCGAGCGGGGCGCGCAGGCGGTTCGCGATCGAGCCGCCGTACTCGTCGGTGCGCAGGTTGGTGTTGTCGGCCAGGAACTGGTGCAGCAGATAGCTGTTCGCGCCGTGCAGCTCGACGCCGTCGAATCCGGCGGCGACGGCGTTGCGGGCGGCCGCGGCGAACTGCGCGGGCAGCGCGCGGATTTCGTCCCTGGTCAGCGCGGCGGGCACGATCGGCGCGGCCTTGCCGCCCGCGATGAGGTGCACCGGGTCCGGGTCGAGCACCGCCGACGGTCCGGCGGGGTGCGAGCCGTCGATCCGCCCGAGCGGGTGGTTCTTCCTGCCGCCGTGCATGAGCTGGGCGACGATCCGGCCGCCCCGTGCGTGCACGGCCGCGGTCACCGCTCGCCAGGCTGCCACGTGCGCGGGCGTCTGCAGGCCGGGGACCCAGGCCTCGCTCTGCCCGGTGGAGTGCGGCCAGATGCCCTCGGTGACGATGAGCCCGGCGGCGGCGCGCTGGGCGTAGAAGTCGGCGACGGCGGCGGTCGGCGAGCCGTCCGGGTGCGAGCGCAGCCGGGTCATCGGGGCGAGCACGACGCGGTTGGGCAGGGTCAGGTGGGCGGTGCGGTACTCGGTGAGCAGGTGCATGTGCCGTACGCTAGAACCTCACATGGATGTGAGGTCAAGGAGCTGTGATGCGGATCGGGGAGCTGGCCGCGCGCACCGGGGTCAGCGTGCGGTCGCTGCGCTACTACGAGGAGCGCGGGCTGCTGGCCGCCGAGCGCGGCTCCGGCGGGCAGCGCGAGTACGACGAGGCCGCGGTGGCCAGGGTCGAGCGGATCCAGCGCATGTTCGCGGCCGGGTTGAACAGCGAGACCGTGGGCGAGCTGCTGCCCTGCGTCCACGATGCCGACGGCACCCCGAACGCCGCCGCCACCCCGTTCCTGGTCGACAAGCTCACCGCGGAGCGCGAACGCATCGACCGCGCCCTGCGCGACCTGCACCACACCCGCGACGTCCTGGATGCCGTGCTGCGCGCCGCAGGCGGCGACCCCGCGTGAGCGCCGAGCGCTACCCGGCCTTCGCCGCGCGTGCGGCCGCGGGGAGTGCGCCGCCCAGCGGGCCGCGAGCACCGGATCGACGGCCTCCGCCGCCGGGCCACGGCCGGCCCGATGCCATCGCTGGGTCCGGTCACGATGGCGCGCTCACCCTGCAGACGCAGATCCACCCGCCCCGGCCGAGCCGGTGCGCGCGGCCGGGTCCGCCGTCCCGCTCGAGCCGATCCGAATCGCCGCCGCGGCCAGCGCCGCGAGCGCGGTATCGGCCACCGCCTCCCGGCTGAGCACCGCCCCCTCGGCCCGCGCCCGCGCGAAGGCGACCTCGCCGAGCGCCGCCCGCAGCGCGGCAGCCATTGGCGGCACCGCCTCGGCATCCGCGCCGAACCCGGGCTCGCCGCGCTCCAGCGCGCCGAGCAGCACGGCGGCCTCCCGCTCGGCGAGCCGGGCGAGCAGCGGCAGCAGGGCGCGCAGCGTGCTGCGCTGGTGGTGCCAGACCTGCATGGCCCGCCACCCGCGCACCGCCGCGCCGAAGGCGTCCAGCGCCTCCGGAATCTGCTCCGCCCGCAGGTGCAGCGCGGCCAGCCCGACGTGCGCGACATTGGCCGCGAACACGCTGTACACGGTGGCCGCCAGCGCGACGACCTCGCTGTAGCCGAGCAGTGCCGCCGCCGGATCGAGCACGGCGAGCGCCTCGGCCCGGTTGTAGAGCGCCCAGGCGCGCAGGCTCGGGCTGCCCGCCGCGGCGGCCTCGTCCAGGTTGCGCTCGGCCAGCGCGAGCCCCTCCGCCGGGGCGCCTGCGTAGGTGCGGGCGAGCCCGGCGAAGAGCAGCGCCTCGGCCGCGTGCCAGTGCGTACCCGAGCGCTCGGCCAGGGCCAGCAGCTCGGCGGTGGCGGCGCCGCACTCGTCCAGTTCGCCGCGGTAGAGCGCGACGGCGGCGCGGATCTTGAGCAGCGGCATGCGCTCCGGTGCGTCGGGCGGCAGCGGGGCGAGCGCGGCCTCGGCGACGCGGAGCGCGCGCTCGTGCTCCCCGCCGAAGGTCAGCGCCTCGCCGACCGCGGCGCAGACCGCCGGGTAGCGCGGGTGCCCGGCCGCGCCGGGCAGCGTGAGCGCGGTCTCGCTCCAGGCGACCACCTCGTCCGGGAAGCGGTAGAGCACCGCGAGCGCGAGCCCGGCGCTGAGCCGGAGCGCGCGGTCGGTGTCGCCGGTGCCGACGGTGTGCCGGTGCGCGGCGCGCAGATTGTCCAGGTCGGCGCCGACGACGGCGTACCAGTGCGCCTCGTCGGGGCCGCGCAGCCCGGCGTCGGCGCGCTCGGCCAGCCCGGTGAACCAGGCGGCGTGCAGCTCGAGCACCACATCCGCCTCGCCGCGGCGGCGCAATAGGTCGGCGCCGTACTCGCGCACCGTCTCCAGCATCGTGAACCGGGTTACCCCCGCGGATTCCGTCACCGTGACCAGCGAATTGTCGATCAGGGCGGTGAGCGGCTCCAGCGCGGGGGCGCCGTTGACGACCTCCGCGGCGTCCGCCCCGAATTCACCGTGGAAGACCGAGAGCCGCGCGAAGAGCCGCTGTTCGGCCGGGCCGAGCAGCGCGTACGACCAGTCGAGCACCGCGCGCAGGCTGCGGGCGCCCGCGGCGCCGAGCGGGTCGGTGAGCCGGGCCGCCAGGTCGGCGGGGTTCAGCACCCGCACCCGGGCGGCGGCGAGCTCCAGCGCCAGCGGCAGCCCGTCCAGCCGTCGGCACACCTCGGCGATGTGCCGCAGGTTCGCCCGGTCCAGCTCCAGGCCGGGCCGCACCGCCCTGGCGCGCTCGGCGAAGAGCCGCACCGCGGGGGCGGTGGCGTCCTCCGGCGAATCCGGCAGGCCGAGCGGCGGAATCGGGCGCAGCCACTCCCCCGGCACGCCGAGCGCGGTCCGGCTCGTCACCAGCACGGTCACCAGCGGGCAGCCGCGCAGGATCGCGGTGACCAGCCGCGCGGCCTCCTCGACGACGTGCTCGCAGTTGTCGAGCACGAGGAGCAGTTCCCGCTCGGCCAGCAGCGCGAGCAGCGAGTCGGTGAGGCCGGTGCCCGGCTGGCGGCGCGCACCCACCGCGGTCGCCACCGCCTGCACCACGGCATCGCCGGTGAGCGGGGCGAATTCGCACCAGGCCGCGGGCACCCCCGCCGCGTGCGCGGCGTGCAGCGCGAGCGTTGTCTTGCCGACCCCGCCCGGACCGGTCAGCGTGAGCACGCGGTGTTCGCGCAACCCGCGCGCGATCGCCGCCAGCTCACCCTCCCGGCCGATCAGCGCGGTCTCCGGCAGCGGCACCCCGCGCGCCACCGCCGGTGCCGCCGCCAGCCGCGGATCCTGGCGCAGCACCGCGGTTTCCAGCGCGCGCAGCGCCGCCGACGGCTCCACCCCGAGTTCGGTGTCGAGCCGGACCCGCAGCGCCCGCAGCACCGCCAGCGCCTCGGCCTGCCGCCCGTCCCGGTACAGCGCCCGCGCCAGCTGCCCCACCGGCCGCTCCCGCACCGGGTACTCCGCCACGTGCGCCTGCAGCGCGGCCACCAGCCCGTCCCGCCGGTCGGCCGCCAGCGCCGCCTCGAACCGCTCCTCCACCGCCTCCACCCGCAGCGCGGCGAGCCGCTCCGCCTCGGGGCGAACGGCATCCAGCTCGGCGAACTCCGCGTACGCCGGGCCGCGCCAGAGCGCGAGCGCGATATCGAGCAGCTGCCCGGCCCGCTCCGGATCGGCGTCGCGGGCCGCGCCGAGCAGCTGCGCGAACTCGGCGGCATCCACCGCATCGGCCTGCAGCAGGTAGCCGGGCGGGTGGGTGTGCAGCCGCTCGACCCCGTCGGCCCGCAGCGCGCCGCGCAGCCGGGCGATGTGGCTGTGCAGGGTGCGCAGCGCGGTCGGCGGCGGCTCCTCGCCCCAGAGCGCCAGGATCAGCCGATCGGTGGAGACCACCGTCCCCGCGTGCACCAGCAACACGCTGAGCAGCACCCGCTGCGCACGGCTGCCGAGCGCGACCGCGCCGCCCGCGTGCCGCACCCGCAGCGCCCCGAGTACCTCGAACTCCATCCGGCCCCGATTCCGTGCTCGCAACCGCGCGACAACCGCGCGGCAACAGGGTCGCCCCATCCTCGCATCGACGACATCCACACAGGAGGACGGAAACCATGACCACCACGGAACAACAGCTCGACCCGGCTGCGGTGGAGACCTTCGCCGGACGGGCGGTCGCGGACGCGGCCACCTGGATGGCCACCACCATGACCATGCTCGGCGACCGGCTCGGGCTGTGGCGCGCGCTCGCCGATTCCCGCCCGGTGACCAGCGCCGAGCTCGCCACCCGCACCGGCACCGACGAGCGCTACCTGCGCGAGTGGCTGGCCGCCATGACCGCGCACGGCTACCTCACCCACGACCCCGCCGCCGCCAGCTACCTGCTCCCGCCCGCCCACGTGCCGGTGCTCGCCACCGAGAGCCCGGCTCATCTCGGCGGGCTGCACCAGGCGCTCTACGGCCTCACCGGCATGCTCGCGCCGGTGCTCGAGGTCTTCCGCACCGGGGGCGGCGTGCCGATCACCGCCTACCCGCCGGACTGGTTCCAGGGGCTGGAGCGGTTCAGCGCGGGCTGGTTCGACTTCCTGCTGCCGCAGGTCTGGCTGCCCGCGCTGCCCGAACTGGACGCGGCGCTGCGCCGCGGCGCCGACGTCGCCGATATCGGCTGCGGCCGCGGCCGGGCGCTCATCCGGCTCGCCGAGCGCTACCCCGCCGGTCGCTACACCGGCTTCGACGTGCACCCGGAGTCCGTCGCGGCCGCCGAGGCGGCGGCGCGGGCGGCGGGCGTCGCCGACCGGGTGCGCTTCGAGTGCCTCGACGTCTCCGGCGGGCTGCCCGGCGACTACGACGTGATCACCACCTTCGACGTGATCCACGACGCCGCCGACCCGCGCGGCATCCTGGCGGCCATCCACGCCGCGCTCCGCCCGGACGGCCGCTACCTGTGCCTCGACATCAATTCCAGCCACCGGCTGCAGGACAACCAGGGCCCGATCGCCGCCTACTTCTACGGTGTGAGCGTGCTCTACTGCATGACCACCTCGCTCGCGCACGGCGGCGCCGGGCTCGGGACCTGCGGGTTCCCCGAGCACACGGTGCGCGAGCTGTGCGCGGCGGCCGGTTTCGGCACCGTCCGGCGGGTCGAGATGGAGAACCCGTTCAACATCCTCTACGAGATCACCCACTAGAAGGACGCGCCGTCATGTCTCTCGCACTGCCGGGCACCGGCCCGGTGCTGGGAATCTGGGCCCACCCCGACGACGAGGTCTACCTCTCCGGCGGGCTGATGGCGGCCGCACGGGCCGCGGGCAGGCGGGTCGTCTGCGTCACCGCCACCCGTGGCGAGCACGGCACCGGCGACCCGGAGCGGTGGCCGCCGGAGCGGCTCGCCGCGACCAGGGACGCCGAGCTCACCGCGAGCCTCGCGGCGCTCGGCGTCACCGAGCACCACCAGCTCGGGCTGCCGGACGGCGGCTGCGCCGCGCAGCCGTTCGACACCGTGGTGGCCCGGCTCGCCGCCATCGTCGCCGAGGTGCGCCCCGGGGTCGTGGTCACCTTCGGCCCCGACGGCTTCACCGGCCACCCCGACCACCGCATGGTCTCGGCCTGGGCCGAGGCGGCGCGGAGCCGGGCCGCGCCCGCGGCCCGGCTGCTCTACCCACGGCTCACCGCGGAGTTCGCCGACACCTGGCGGGACCTCTACGACCGGCTGGCGCTCTTCCCCACCGCCGACCTGCCGTGGCGCGCCGCCCCCGACCGGATCGCGGTGCGGCTCCGGCTGGACGACGCGTCGGCCGACCGCAAACTGGTCGCGCTGCGCGCCCAGGCCAGCCAGACCGCGGAGCTGGTGGCGCTGCTCGGCGTCGAGACCATGCGGGCATGGGCCTGCACCGAGGAGACCTTCGTCGACGCGCTCCCCGCGCGGGCGCTCGACTTCGCCCGCGGCTGCTGACCGCCCGGCGCCCTCAGCTCGGCTCGGCCCACATATTGGCCAGCAGCCGATGGCTGGGGGTGTCGGCCAGCGCCTGCGAGGACTCGTAGATGCGCCGGTACCCGGTGGCGGTGATCCGCCAGGCGCCGTCCGGGTCGCGGCGGTACTCGTCGGTGTAGTAGCCGGAGCCGCGGATCAGCACGTTCCACTCGGTGGCGAGGACGGTGTCCTCGAAGAGCCAGCTGCCGGTGGCGGTGTCGCCGTCCACCCGGATCTCCGGGTGGTTCGCCACGTGCGTGGTGACGATGCCGGGCCCCAGGTTCTCCCGCAGGAAGGCGACGATGGCGGCCCTGCCGTCCAGTACCGGCGGCTCGCCGAGGGCGTGCGTGCCGTACCGGCCCCGGCAGTCCGCGGCGAGGGTGTCGGCGAACTCGTCCCACAGTTTCAGATCGAGCGTGCGGAAGTAGCGGTACTTGAGCCCGCGGATCGCCTCGAGCGCAACCAGGTCCATCGGGTCAGAATAACGTGTTCTAGTTTTTCGGAGCGGAATCCGGCGCGAAGGCGGCCTCGAGCCCGTCGAACCACGCCGCCTCCTCGATCAGCCTGCGGCTGCGCCAGCCATCGGCGGTGCGCACGAGCTCGTGGTTGTACCAGCCGCCGCAGAAGAACTGCTTCCCCGGCTTCACCACCATCGGGTTGATGAACATGGCACGCACCCGCGCCGTGTCGCCGTCCAGCTCCACCGCGATATTGGAGATGAAATGCTGTGTGCGGGTGAATAATCCGAGCCCAACCGTGAGCCCCTCGATCACCGCCTCCAGGTCGCCGACCGGGCCGCCCGCGGTGCCGTAGTCGATGTGCGCGTCGGCGGTGAAGACGGTCCGGTAGAGCGCCCAGTCCTTGCCGTCCACCGCGTGCGCGTAGCGGGTGAGCAGGTCGGTGATCTCGATCCGGTCGGCGACGGTCTGCAGGTCCATGCCGTCCATCCAAGCGCACCCGCGCCCCGATGGGAGGCGGAACGCGTTATCGTCCGGCCCTGTGCGCGCCGGGTGCCGTCGGCTCGGCCGCCGGGCCGAAACATCCGGTGCGTCTCGGCCGGCGCGCCGAATCATCCGGTGCGTCTCAGCTCGGCGCGCCGAACCAGCCGGTCAGCGCCTCGCTCAGCCCGGGCCGATCGGCGCCTGCCCAGGCGACGTGGCCGTCCGGGCGCAGCAGCACCGCGGGCTCCGCGAGGTCGGGGCTCTCGGCCACCAGGTGATCGACGCGGTCGGCCCAGCCGGTGACCGACAGCTCACCGGTCCGGTCGAGCAGCAGCCCGCGTCCGGCGTGCAGGTGCTCGTAGAGCCTCCCGTCGCCCACCGGCATATCGCGCAGCCTGCGCCCCACCGGCTCGGGGCCGGGACCGAGGTCGTACCGCACGCCGATGGCGTGGATCGACTCCACCAGGTACCGGTTCACCTCCTCGAACTCCATGAGCCGGGTGACCAGCCGCCGCACCGCCCGCGCGCCCGGATCCAGCGCCATGAGCTGCATCTGCGCCCTGGTGTTGTCCAGCACCTCGGCGGCGACCGGGTGCCGCTCGGCCTGGTAGCTGTCGAGCAGCCCGTCCGGCGCCCACCCGCGCACCGCGGCCGCGAGTTTCCAGCCCAGGTTGACAGCGTCCTGGATGCCGAGGTTGAGCCCCTGCCCGCCGGTGGGCGGGTGCACGTGCGCGGCATCGCCGGCGAGGAACACCCGGCCGCTGCGGTACCGCTCGGCCTGCCTGGTGCCGTCGCCGAAGCGGGAGAGCCAGCGCGGCGAGTGGACGCCGAAATCGGTGCCGGCCACCGCGTGCAGCCGGGCCCGGAACTCGTCGAAGGTGGGGGGAACGGTGCGATCGGCGCTGAGCCCGGGGGCGGGCACCACCACCCGGTACCGGCCATCGCCGACCGGCCCGATCCCGAAGCGCAGCTGGGTCTTCCGGATCTCCGCGGTGACCGCCGCCAGCTCCTCGGGCGCCGCCGTGGCCGCCATCTCGCCGAGCAGCGTCTCCACCCGGCTCGGCTCGCCGGGGAACTCGATACCGAGCAGATTCCGCACGGTGCTGCGCCCGCCGTCGCAGCCGACGAGGTAGCAGGCACCGATTCGCGACCCGTCGGCCAGCTCGGCGGTCACCCCCGACTCGTCCTGACGCAGCCCGGTCACCGCGATGCCGCGCCTGATCTCGGCGCCGAGTTCGGTGGCGCGCTCGGCGAGCAGCCGCTCCGTGATCGGCTGCGGCAGCCCCAGCGTGAAGGGGTGCGCGGTGTCCAGCCGCTCCGGCGGCGGCTTGGGGATCCCGGCGAAGAACCCGCCCGCGGGGTGCTTCGTGCCGAGCGCGAGGAAGCGCTCCAGGATGCCGCGCATATCCAGGATCTCGATACTGCGCGCGTGCATGCCGAGCGAGCGCACCACCTCGGTGGGCTCCGGCTCGCGCTCCAGCACGAGCACCCCGACCTCGTGCAGCCGCAGCTCGCTCGCGAGCACCAGCCCGGCCGGACCGCCGCCCGCAATGATCACGTCGATCATGAAACTCCCGATTTCCGCAGGTAGAAGCCAACGGGAGGAGATTCTGCGGCACACCCCGGGTCTTGCCGCAAGACCCCGGGTTCGCTATACCTTGAAGAGGGCGGAGAACTCTTCCGACGGTTCGATCGGCTGGATCATGTCCACCAGCACCCCGCCCGGGTCGGCGACGATGAAGTGCCGCTGCCCGAAATCCTCGCTCCTGATCGCCAGCACCGGACGCAGCCCGCCCGCGGTCACCATGCGCTCCCACTCCGCGTCGACATCGTCGACCTCCACATTGAGCACGATGCCGCGCGCAGGCGCGCGGTAGCCGGCCGGGACGGTCGGGTGCGCCGGGTCCAGCAGCGCCAGCTCGCACGGCACCGGGCCCGGCCTGCGCAGGCTCACGTACCAATCCGCCTCGAAGGTCACCTCGAAACCCAGCCAGTGGCAGTAGAAGTCGCGGCTCGCCGCGATCGCCTCGGTGCCGAGCACCGGGTAGAAGCTCTGCAGTCGCATGTCACACCTTTCACATACCGATAGTATGTGAGCTACGGTAGGCCGCATACCGTCGGTATGTCAACGAGGAGGACGGATGCCGCCGAACCAACGCGCCGCGCAGCGCGAGCAGACCCGCGCGCTGCTGGTGCGCCGCGGCCGCGAGCTCTTCGCGGCCGAGGGGTACGCGGTGGTCGGGCTGGCGCGCATCGTCGCCGCCGCCGGGGTCACCAAGGGCGCGCTATACCACAATTTCGCCGGCAAGGAGGAGCTGTTCCGCGCGGTGCTGGCCGAGGTGCAGCGAGAGGTGGGCACGCGGGTGGCGGCCGCCGCTGAGGCCGCATCCGGCCCCTGGGAACAGCTGCGCACCGGCTGCGACGCCTTCCTGGTAGCCGCCACCGACCCGGCCATTCAGCGCATCCTGCTGGTCGACGGCCCCGCCGTCCTCGGCTGGCACGAGTGGCGCGCCCTGGACGAGGCGAACTCCGCGAGCCACCTGCGCGACGCGCTCGCCCCGCTCGTCGCCGACGGCACACTGCCCGCCCAGCCGCTGGAGCCGCTGGTGCACCTGCTCTCCGGCGCCATGAACGAGGCCGCGCTGTGGCTGGCCACCGAGCCGGAGGCGCTCCCCGACACCAGCGCCGCGCTCGGCCGCGTCCTGGAAGCGCTGCGCGCCTGACTGGACTTCCCGGTCGGTTACCCGAATGCTGTACGGGGCTACCGAAGGAGTGAGGGATGACGGTACACAGGTTCGCCACCGCGGCAACCGCTCTCGGGCTTGCCGCGGCGGTCGCGCTCGGCGTCTCGGGCTGCGGCAAGTCCGAGCGCTGGTGCGAGCGTGACCAGGGCGACGTCCTCGTCGCGAACTCCTACTGCGAGGCGAACACGCCCGGCTACGAGTGGGAGCCCGACCACGACAAGCCCAAGAAAAAGAAGAAGCCGATCAAGAAGAAGCAGTAGGTCGGCGCGACCAGGACCTGCTCGGACTCCGCCGACCGGAGGCCCTCGGCGCGGCCGGGGCGACGGTCACGGTGGCGCCCGCAGGAACTTTCCCCCTGCACCTCGGTTCGGCGGGGTGGCTTGCGCGGGCGGCCCGGACGGTGTGAGGCTGGAAATGTCCGGAATCACGGTGCTGGGAGGACTCGTGGCGCTGACGCCCGGTGCGGTACTGGCGGAGTACACGATCGTGCAGCCGCTCGGCTCCGGCGCGCACGGCGTGGTCTACCTCGCGCGCCACCCGGACCGGCGCCAGGACGTGGCGCTCAAGGTGCTGCACGCCGACCGGGCCGGGGAGCCGGAGCTGCGCGCCCGCTTCGAGCGGGGGCCGCGGCTCGAGCACCCCAATATCGCGACCGTGCTGGAGCGCAGCCGCCCCGGGGACGAGGTGTGCTGGCTGGCCATGCGATACGTGCCGGGCGGCGACGTCACGCCGCTGCTCGCGGCCGCCGCGGGCGGGCTGGAGCCGGCGCGGGCGGTCCGGCTGGTCACCGATGTCGCGCGCGGGCTGGACTACGCGCACCAGTGGGGTGCGCACCACGGCGATCTCAAGCTCACCGACATCCTGGTCGAGCCGCACCCGGAGGGTGATCGCGCGGTCATCACCGACTTCGGGCTGACTTGCTCGGGCGCCACCCCGGCCTACACCGCGCCGGAGCGCTGGGCCGGAGCGCCGGCTGATTCGGGCTCGGACCTCTACGCCCTCGGCTGCCTGCTCTACCAGCTGCTCTCCGGGCGGACGCCGTACGGCGTCATCGACCCCGAGACCGGGCACCGGTCGGAACCGGTTCCGCCGCTGCGGGTTCCGGGGCTGCCCGCCGGGCTGGACGCCGTGCTCGCCACCGCGATGGCCAAGGATCCGGCCGACCGCTACCCCACCGGCACCGCACTGGCCATCGACGCGCTGCGCGCGGTCACGGCGCACGAGCCGACCCGCGAGCCCGCGCTCACCGGCGACCGGCGATTGCGCGCGGCCGCCGAGCGGGGCGTGCCGGAGGCGGTGCTCGAGCTCGCGCACGCGTACCGGGATCGCGGTGATGTCGAGGCGGCCGAGTCCTGGTATCGCCGCGCGGTCGACCTCGGGCGTCCGGAGGCCGCCGCCAATATCGGCAATATCCAGTACGCGCGCGGGGATTGGGACGATGCGGTCATCTGGTACCGCTGGGCCATCGACCGCGGCGATACCTCCGCGCTGTACAACCTCGGCAAGCTGCACTACGAGCGCGGGTCGCCCGCCGAGGCGGAGGGCTGGTTGCGCCGGGCGGTCGAGGCCGGGAATCCGGCCGCGCTGAATGCGCTGGGGGTGGTGCTGTTCGAGTTGGGGCGGGCCGGGGAGGCGGAGTTCTGGTTGCGGCAGGCGGTGGATCGGGGTGATCCGCACGCGGCGCGGAATCTCGCCGTCGTGCTGCGGGGAGAGCGCTGAGGCGCTGGTCTTCCCCGTCGGAGCCGGGCTCCGGCGGCGATCGCGGCGGCTGAGGCGTCCCGGTCGCTCGGTGCCGGTCGGCCGGGCACGGCCGGCGTCGGCCTCACGAGGCCGACTGTCTGCCTGCTACCTCGTCACCGAAGAGGTCGAGCTGTTCGCGGCCGCACGGCGGAAGCGGGATCCGGCCCGACGGAGGTCGCCCGAGCCGCGCGGCGACGGCATCCGGTGTCAGCCCGGAGCGGGCCAGCCGCTGCTCGGCGGTGCGCCGCAGTATCCCATTGCCCACCTCGACCCCGGCGTCGGCGCCGATTCCGCGCAGAATCTCCTCCACCGTACGATGCGCGAGCCGCCGGTGCGGCGCCTGCTCGGTCACGAAGACGGCGAGCACATCACCCCCGGCGAACAGCCGACGTTCCGCCAGCCACGCGGTGACCGCCCCCCTGGTGGCCCCGGCGATCGGCACCGTCCGCCCGGCCCCGAGGGTGATCCGGCCCGGCCACTCCGCCAGATCGAGCAGACCCAGATCCAGCCCGGCCAGCTCCGCTCCCCCGGCCCCGGTATCCAGCGCGAGCAGGATCAGCGCATAGGCCCGGCTGCCGCGCCGCGCCGCCGCGCCGAGCACCGCCCGCTCCTGCTCGGCGGTCAGCGCTCGCTCGTCCACCGGAACCCGCCGGGCGGAAGGCACCCCGAGGCCGAGCCAGCGGTAGAAGACCCGCAGCGCGGTCAGATCACCGTCCCCGGCCCCGGCCCGCAGATACCCGCACACCGCCAGATCTCGCCCGGCGGCGCTCGCCAGCGCGTCCTCGTGCCCACGCCGTGCGGCCAGCCAGCCGAGGAACCGGGCGACCGCAGCGCGCTGCGCCGGGAAGGCGGCGGCGAACCCGGCGAGCAGCGGTGCGGCGGAAACCCCCACCGGAACACGGATGTCGTCGCTCACTCGGCATCACCTCCGCCCCAAGGGTGCCAGCGGGTACCGACACCTACGGCCCGGCGACGGTCAGCACCGCCTGCGCCACCCGCTCGTTCGCCTCCAGCTCACGCTCCAGCTTGCGGAGCGTGGTGGCGATCGTGTGCTCGGCCGGATCGCCGACCAGGTCCACGCTCGCCACCAGGAAGACCTTCCGCGGCCCGACGTACTCCAGCCGCACGAACCGCACCGATTCCACCTGCGCCAGCGCCTCGATCCGGGCGCAGGCGGCCGCGTGGCTGGGCGCGCTCGCCGGTTCGCCGGTGAGGAAGCGGCGATTGCGGTCGATCAGCAGCACCGCGACCCCGCCGAGCAGCACCCCCACCAGGATCGAGCCGAGCGCGTCCCAGAGCGGGTTGCCGGTGAGCTGGTGCAGCCCCATGCCCGCGGCGGCGAGCAGGATGCCGATGAGCGCGGCGCTGTCCTCGGCGAAGACCGCGCGCAGCGTCGGGTCGGAGGTCTCCAGCACGTAGTCGAGCAGGTCGCTGTCGCGCTCCCGCGCCTCCCCGCCGAGCTGCCGCACCGCCTGCAGCCAGGACACCCCCTCCAGCACGAAGGCGATCGCGAGCACCGCGTACCCGACGAGGTAGTCCTGCCCGCCCGGCGTCTCGTGCACCAGTTCGGAGACCCCGTGCCACACCGACACCGCCGCACCGGCCACGAACAGCCCGACCGCCGCGAGCAGCGACCACACGTACGCCTCCCGCCCGTACCCGAGCGGACGATCGGCGTCCGCGGGGCGGCGGCCGCGCCGGTCCGCGATGAGCAGGAAGATCTCGTTCCCGGTGTCCGACCAGGAGTGCGCCGCCTCGGCCACCATCGACGCCGATCCGGTCAGCACCGCCGCCACCGATTTGGCCGCCGCGATCGCCAGGTTGGCGGTGAACGCGATGACCACGGTCCTGGTCGATTCCCCTGCTTCCGTCATTCCACCCAGTCTGCCCCTCCGGTCAGCAGGAGAGGTCCGCCGCGGGCAGCGTGCCGTCGACGAGGTAGGCGCTGGTGACGTCGTTCGCGCACGCATTCCCGCCGAGCAGGTAGGCGCCGTGGCCGCTGGCGTCGACGCTCACCAGCCGGGCCCGGTCGCCGAACTTCGCGCGCAGCAGCTCGGCCCCGCGGTACGGGGTGGGGACGTCGCGCCGGTTCTGCACCAGCAGGATGTTCACCGGGCCGTCCGCGGCGACCGGGACCGGCGGCTCGGCCGGTTCGTGCGGCCAGAACGCGCACGGGATGATGTTCGCGGCGGCGGCGCCGTAGAGCGGGTACCGCTCCCGATCCTCGGCGACGGCGTCGCGGTAGGGCCGCACCTCCTCGGGCCAGTCGACGTCGTTGCAGGTCACGGTGAGGAACACGGTCCACGAGTTGTCGAACGAGGCGAGGTCGGGCACGTCACCCAGGTCGGGCAGCGGGGCCCCGGTGCGCAGTGCCTGCCACAGCCCGGCCATCGTCGGGTACTGCACCGCGTTGAAGAGGAAGGCGAAGACGCTGCCCCGGAAGGCAGCGCCGTCCAGCCCCTCCCTCGGTTCCCGGTCCAGCCGCCCGGCCAGCTCGAGGTAGGTGGCGCGGACCTCCTCGGGGGTGCGGCCCAGGCCGTAGGTGCCGTCGCGCTCGGCCGCCCAGGCGGCGAAGTCGGGGAAGGTCTGCTCCATGCCGATGGCGTAGCGGCGCAGGCCGTCGCGGTCCAGGTGGGTGTCGCCGACATTGCTGTCCAGCACCACCCGGTCGGCGCGGTCGGGGAACAGCGAGGCGTAGGCGGCGCCGAGCGCGGTGCCGTAGGAGTAGCCGAGGAAGCTCGCCTTCTCCTCGCCCAGTGCGGCGCGGATCCGGTCCAGGTCGCGGGCGGTGTTGGCGGTGGTGATGTGGCGCAGCCTGCCGTCGCGGTCGTTGTCGCCGCACTGGCGGGCGACCTCGCGGGCGACGTCGGCGCGCGCCGTCACCGCCGCGTCGTCGACGGCGTACGGCGGCAGATTGCCGACGTACGGCCCCTCGCCGGTGAAGCCGCAGCGGATCGGCGCCGAGTGCCCGATGCCCCTGGAGTCGATGCCGATCACGTCGTAGGCGTCGGTGACGGTGGCGGGCATGCCGCGTTGCACCAGGAAGGCTGGGAAGGCCAGCCCGGAGCCGCCCGGTCCGCCCGGGTTGGTGAGCAGCACGCCCCGTCGCTTCTCCGGGGCCGGGCTCGCCAGCCGGGAGATCATGATGTCGATCTCGCCGCTCGCCGGGGCCGCGTGGTCCAGCGGGACCGGCACGGTCGCGCAGTCCAGCACGCTCGGCGCCGCCTCGGTCACCACCTCCTCGGGGCAGGGGCCCCACGCCAGTGGCCGCGGTGCGGGCTGGTCGGTGCCGCACGCCACCGCGGACGCCGCGCCGACGGCGATGGCCGCCAGTGCCGCGAGGGTTCGGGTCACGCCGTTCATCGGGTCCTCCTCCTCGATTCCGGATGCGCCACCCAGTCGACACCGTGCCGCCGCGGCACAGTCAATACCGGTCGGACTGCGGCACTTTCCGCCATCGATGTGCGATCTCCAAGATCACTCCCGGGCGCGCTGGTGAAAGTCCCAGACATCGGCGGGCGGTGTCCGGGAAGGGTCGCCGGGCTACTACGGTGGCTCCCGCGGGCCGGGTTCAGCGTCGAGCCGATCGCCCCCGCCTGGTTCCGGATCGATTGTCCGGGAATAGTATTCGTATTGACGCGCGAGGTCTTTCGATGAACGAACGCTGGTCGTTCCGTGCCCTGATGGTCACCGCTGCCACCGCATGCCTGCTCGCGGCCGGGCAGCACCCGGCAGGCGCCGAGGAGGATCCCGGCGCACCCTCCGGGCTGCAGCAGGGAATCGACAGCGCCGTTCCGGCGCCCGTGCTGCCACCGGTGCCGGCGGTCGACGGGCTGACCCCGGACCAGGCCGCGCTGCTGGCCGCCGTGCACTCGCCGCCGACCGGCGACCCCTTCTTCGACGCCGCCCCGCCCGGGCTGGCGGGGCTGAACCCCGGCGACATCCTGGAGCAGCGCGACGTCACCGCGACGGCCGCCTTCGTGGTCGGGGTGCCGATCGCCCGCGCCACCCTGCTCAAGTACCGCTCCACCTCGGCCACCGGCGCGCCCTCGTTCGGCACCGCCACCCTGATCGTGCCGCTCACGCCGTGGACCGCGGGCGACCGGCCGGTGCTGGTCGACAACCAGCCGATCAACTCGCTCGGCTCCAAGTGCACCCCCGGCTACGCCATGGCCTACGGCCCGGCCTTCAAGAACTTCGCCACCGACTCCATCCCGCCGACCGCGCCCTGGGGGCTGAACCAGGGCTTCGCCGTGCTGGTCACCGACCACGAGGGCCCGAACATGGCGTACGCGGAGCCGAACGTGGCCGCGCACGTCATCCTGGACGGCATCCGCGCGGTTCGGTCCACCCCGGGCTTCGGCGCCAGCCGATTCGCCCTCGGCGGCTACTCCGGCGGCGCCATCGCCTCGCACGGCGCGGCCATGCTGCTCGGCGAGTACGCCCCCGAACTGCGCGAGGCGGTGGTCGGCGCGGCGATGGGCGGGCTGGTCACCGACAACCGGGTGATCGCCGACCGGTTCAACGGCAACTTCGCCTCCGGCGTGCTGCTCGCCGTCGTCCTGGCGTACTCCCGCGAGCACCCGGAGATCCTGGACCGGATGAACCACCTCGGCGCCTGGGCGGCCACCTCGCCGCTGAACGCGGTGTGCGGGCAGGCCATCGGCTTCCTCGGCGCGGTCGGTATCCCGATCGACGTCGCCGCCAATGTCGCCGACTCGCTGGACAGCGCGGTCGCGGACGAGATCTTCGCGCGCACCGATCTCAGCGACCGGACCTCGCAGGTGCCGCTCTACATCTACCACGGCGCGCACGACCTGTGGATTCCGTTCGAGGGGGCGCGGGAGCTGTACGAGCGGCAGTGCGCGCGCGGCGTCGACGCGGTCTTCCGCAGCGAGCCGGGTGAGCACATCGTCGCGCTCGCCAGCGGCTTCCCCGGCGCCGCGGGCTGGCTCGGCGCCCGGCTGCGCGGGGAGCCTGCCCCGAACGAGTGCTGACCCGGACTCAGCCGTCCAGGGTCGCCTCGCCGCCTGTGCGGTTCCCACGAGGTGGGCCCGGCGAATTCATCGGTCCGCGTGTTCACGCTGCTCCCGGCAGACACGGCGGATAGGCTTCGCGATCGAAGGGGAACGCTTGCGAGGAGAGCCGATGACCGCAGCCCGGACGCCGCCCGCGCCCGTCGACCTCACCCGCACCGCGCACCTCTCCGGCGTGTTCGCGCCGCAGCGGAGCGAGGTCTCGGTCGCCGGGCTTCCGGTCGCCGGTGCGCTTCCGGCGGACCTGAACGGCACCTACTTCCGCAATGGCCCGAACCCGCGCTTCGACCCCATCGGCACCTTCGTCTACCCGCTCGACGGCGACGCCATGGTGCACCGGGTCACCCTGCGTGACGGCGCCGCGAGCTACGCCAACCGCTTCGTCCGCACCCCCATGGTGGTGGCCGAGGAGCGCGCGGGGCACGCCATCTGGGCCGGCGTCACCGACCTCTACACCCCCGGCGCCGACCTCGTCGGGCCGGAGCTCGCCGGGACCAGCCGGGAACTCCCCGACATCAACGTGGTCGCGCACGCCGGGAAGTTGCTCGCCATGGCGGAGAGCGACCTGCCCTACCGCCTCGACCCCGGCGACCTGGCCACCCTCGGCCGCGACGACTGCGCAAACGCCATGGCGCTCGGCAGCACCGCGCACCCCAAGCTCGACCCGCGCACCGGCGAGCTCGTGCTCTTCACCTACCGGCTGGAACCGCCCTACCTGGCCTGGTCGGTGGTGGCGCCGGACGGCGGGCTGCGCCGCGCGCCGACCCCCGTCGACGGCGTCGACGAGCCGATCATGGTGCACGACATGGCGCTCACCGAGCGCTACATCGTGCTCTTCCTCGGTCCGCTGATCTTCGACATCCCCGGCATGCTGAACGGTGGCTCGCTGCTGGACTGGCGGCCGGGCAACGGCACGAGGATCGCGCTGATCCCGCGCGACGGGTCGGCGGTGCGGTGGTCGCACACCGATCCGTTCTGGGTGTGGCACTTCGCCAACGCGCACGACGACGAGCGGGGGCAGGTGGTCGTCGACTACGTGCGGTGGAGTTACCCGACCGGGCTCGCGGAGGTCGCCGACGAGCAGCGCGGCGGGGTGGAGCGGGCGGTGATCGACCCGGAGTCGGGTTCGGTGCGGCGCACGGTGCTCAGCGATCGGTTCGTGGAGTTCCCTCGGGTGGACGACCGGCTGCTCACCCGGCCGCACGGCACCGTCGCGACCGCATCGAGCGGCCCCGGCCGCAACGCGCTGGTCTTCCTCGATGCCGAGCGGGACACCGAGACGGTGTGGAACGCGGGTGATCTCGCGGTCGGGGAGCCGGTCTTCCTGCCCGGCGCCGAGCACGACTACTGGGGCACGCTCGCCACCGACCCGGGCGACGAGACGTCCTGGTTCCACATCCTCACCGCCGAGGATCCGGGTGCGGGGCCGATCGCCTCGGTCCGGCTGCCCATCCGGGTGCCCGCCGGGTTGCACGGCGCCTGGGTGGGCGCGGACAGCGACGTGCTCGACCCGCCCTGAGCGCGGTGCCCCCGCTTGCCGCTCGACGCGGGCGCCGGGAAGCACTCGGTGGCCGGGCCCGCTACGGCAGCTCCACGGTCTCGGCCCGCTCGATCTCGGCGAAGGCGTTGCGGATCGCCGCGGCCGGTGGCACCCGCGCCACGGCGGCGAGATCGGCGATCAGCAGCAGCGCGGCGGGCTGGGTGACCGCGGGCGCGGGCGGGGACTCGTCGGGTTCGGTGACGCCGAGCGCACCGGTGAGCGCGGCGACGAAGCCGGCCGGGTCGAGCTCCGGCAGCCAGGCGAGGGCCGCGCGGAGCGTGCGCGCGAGCGCGGCCTGGATATCGTCGCCGTCCAGGCCGTCCGGGTGCGCGACCTCGAGCAGCTCGCGCAGCGCGCCGCCGAGCACCAGCCCGGTCTGCTCGGCGGGCAGCGCGGCGAGCTCGGCGGTCGCCGCGCCGAACGCGGCCGCGTCCTGCCCGGTGACCGCGACCAGCGCCGCCTCGATCCCGCGCCCGATCCGCTCGGCCGTCGATGCCACGTGGCTCCCCTTTCGTCGCGGCCACTGTCTCACGCGGCACCGACGGCCGCGATCGACGGCGCCGATCGGGCATTCGGCACCGGTGATCGCGCCGCCGCTCCCGGCATCTAGGACAGGTCGAGTACTGTTCGTGCACAGCCACTTTCGCCGTGAGACCGGAGACGCCACCGTCCGCGGCGCCGGCCGCGCCACTCCGTCCGGCGAGTAGGCTCGGGAACACTGACCGTCTCGGCGCCGAAGTGGGGGTGACGATGACCGCCGACATCGAATCGACCGGCACCGACCTGATGGCAGTGCTGACCGAGCTGTCGAGCCAGGAGGGCCGCGCCGACCCGTACCCGCTGTACCGGCGGCTGCGCGCGCTCGGCCCCGCCGTGCTCGACCCCACCGGCACCCTGCTCGTCTCCGACTACCGGCTGGCCGCCGCGCTCATCCGCGACCATCGATTCCTCAAGCGCCCCGAGATCGCGCTCGCCGCGGCCGGTTTCGAGCACTGGCAGGAACGTCCGGCGCTGCGGCTCATGTTCAACAGCATGCTGCTGCGCAACCCCCCGGTGCACACCCGGCTGCGCCGCTCCGCCGCGGGCACCTTCACCGCCCGCCGGGTCACCGCGCTGCGCCCCGCCGTCGAGCGCATCGTCGACGAGCTGATCGCCGAGCTGCGCGCCGCGGGCAGCGCCGACTTCATCGAGGCGTTCGCGTTTCCGCTGCCGGTCACCGTGATCGGCGAGCTGCTCGGCATCCCGGAGCCGGACCGCGCGCAGTTCCAGCTGTTGGTCCGGCACTGGACCGGCGTCCTGGACTGGCTGACCCCGGAGATCGTCGACCGCGCCGACCCGGCCGCCGTCGAGATCGACGCCTACTTCCGCGACCTGCTCGCCCGCCGCCGGAACGAGCCCGCCGACGACCTCATGTCCGCGCTGGCCCAGGTGGACGGGCTCGCCGACGACGAGATCATCACCACCGCCGCGCTGCTGCTCGCCGCCGGTTTCGAGACCACCACCGGGCTGCTCGCCAACGGCCTGGTGGCGCTGCTCGCGCACCCCGGCGAGGCGGCGGCGCTGCGCGCGCGCCCGGAGCTCGCGGCCGCCGCCACCGAGGAGCTGCTGCGCTACGACTCACCCGTGCAGCTGCTCTCCTCGCGGACCGCGCCCGAGGAGCTGGAGGTGGCGGGCCGGGTGCTGCCCGCCGGGCAGCGGGTGGTCACGCTCATCGGCGCCGCCAACCGGGACCCGGCGGTCTTCCCCGACCCCGACGTGCTGCGCTTGGACCGCGACGGCGAGGCGCCGCTCTCCTTCGGCGGCGGGCTGCACTACTGCCTCGGCGCCCCGCTGGCCCGGCTGGAGGCGCAGATCGCCTTCCCCGCCCTGCTCCGCGCCTTCCCCGAGCTCGCGGTGACCGGTCCGGCCGTGCACCGCGAGGGGCTCGCGCTGCACGGGCTCATCGAACTGCCGGTCACCACGGGTTCGGTCAGGACGCGGGCTGGTGGCGCAGCCGCGCGATTTCCCGACGTGATTCGGTGACCTCGGGGCTGTCGGTTCCTTTGCTGGCAGCCAGGTCCGCGCAGAGATCGAGGGCCGCGCGGACCAGGTGGCGACGCCTGCGGCGTTCCGCGCGACCGGCTCCGGCCTTCACGTAGCGTCGCTGCAGGCGCCAGCCGCCCGCGGCGGTCACCTCGTCCTCGGTCAGCACGCCGGATTCGACCTCCGGGGCGAGCACGTCGCGGGCGAAGTGAGCCTCACGAGGGTGGGCCCAGACGAAGGCGATCCACAGCGCGGTCAGCGCGAAGATCATGTCACCGGCCATCACCACGACCACCAGCAGCGCGGTGCCGCCGGCGAGGGCGACCATCGAGTCCCAGACGCCGTGGATCAGGATCGGGGCCACGATCAGCGCCACACCCCGGCCGATGCGGCGCGGCTGGGCCGCGGTGCCGATCAGATAGATCACCCCGGCGCAGAACAGCGCGGTGAACAGGGGATGGGAGATGATGTCGGAGAAGGTGCGCTGCGCGATGGACCCGGCGAGGCCGTCGGTCTGGTGCGCGCCGAAGCCCTGGATGGCCCCGGCGAACGAATACAGGAAGTCCTCACTGGTCTGGAACCCCAGCCCGATGAAGGCGCCGAGCAACAGCCCGTCGGTCACGGTGCGCACCAGGCGCGGGGCCAGAGCGAGAAGAACGATGATGCCGACGCCCTTGGCGGTCTCCTCGACCAGCGGCGCGGAGAGCCCGGCGTGCCAGTCCTGGGCCCACACCTGCCCGAACAGCTTGGTGTAGAGGGATCCGAGCGCGGTGTTGCCGGGCAGCGCGATGGTGAATGTCGCCGCTGTGGCCCCCCACACGAAGCCGGTGACCACCAGTCCGACGGGTTGGCGTTCGAAGCGGTCGATGTGGCGGAACCACCACCCCCACACCAGGACGCTGATGACGCCGACGATGCCCGCCACGAGCAAGGATCGCCCGAAGTACCCGGAGTAGGGGGCGAACATCTGCCATCCCTTGACCGCCCCGACCCCGCAGAGCCACAGATAGATCCAGAAGACCACGTTGCGGGGCTGGACGAACCGGAACCTCTCGCCCCACGCGGTCTGCTCCAGCGCGGCCGCGCGCGCGTCGGCCAGTGCGGTGCTCACTGTCCCCCCTCCTCGGTGGCGCCGATAGCGGCGATCATCGCCTCGATCTCCGGGCCGCGGTCCGCGATCTGATCGGGCGGACCGACCACCTGCACCCGCACCCCGGTTCCACCGGCGACGAAGGTCGTCACCGAACCCGCGGCGCTGGGCGTGTCGAACCGGACCTGCACACCGGACAACCCGCCGTCGGTGGTGACCGGCTGCGGCGGGCTGGACATGGCGAGCACGGAGTTGCCGCCGGTGGCCGCGCCCACGGCATCGATCTGGGTCAGCAATTCGCTCGCCGTCCCCGCGAAGGCGTCGGCATCGACGGAGAAGGTGACATTGCCGCGGGTCAGGGCCACCCGGGGAACGGAATCGCTCGCGCCGCGCTGACCGACCCGGAACCCGCTGTCGACGTTCCACCCCGGCACCGCCACGAACGACAGCGAATCGGTCACCTGCAGCCGCTCACCCGCCACGACCGGATCCTCCGACGACACCGCCGAGTCGATTGCAGGCACCACCACCACCCACAACAGCCAGACCGCCAGGATTACCAGCGCATGCGGGAACACCCGCGTGTCGAGCCCGAGGAATCGATGATCCACCGGCGGACGGCGACGATGCGCCGGGCGGGCCCGCCCGGGCACCACACTCGCTGCACTACTCATCCTCGGCACTCCTGACCCCGGCGATTCCGGAAGAACTGCGACCGGCACCGGCCCCTTGCGACCCGATCGGTGACAGCCCGTACCGCGCGTGCGGCTCGATTCGATCTTCGCAAATCCAGCCCGGAGATGCCGACCGACGCGCCAGAGCCGCCGACCGGGCGCGCGGATCAGCGCACGAGCGGGCGCTCGCGGGCGGCGCTGTACTCGGCGGTGACGCGACCGACCACGGCGGCCGCGGGGCGGACCTCGCGCACCGCACCCAGATATCGCGCCCAGCGGGTGGCATCCTCGGTAGTGGGGTCGCCCCGAGCCGCTCGGCACGCCCGTGCCGCTCTCCCGGCTATTCGCCGGCGGCTTCGAGCACGTCGGCCAAGCGCTTCTCGTCCATGCCGAAACCGGTGAGCCTGCCCAGCGGGATGGACGACATCATCCGCAGCATGTCCATGCCCATGGCGCTGCCGTCGCCCATGGACTCGGTCATCCCGCCGAACACCTCCGCGAGCGCGGCCGCTGCCTTCGGGTCGGCGAGTGCCTCGCCCAGGGTGGAATCCATGGTGATCGGGATGCGCACGACGTCGCCGGGCAGGTCGAGGTCGGTCTCCGCACGCAGGTCGCGGCTGGAGGCGGCGGCCCAGATCCGGTAGCGGCCCGGCTCGACGACCCAGGTCTCGGTTCGGGTCTCCCAGTAGGCCAGGTCCTCGCGGGCGAGGGTGATCGAGAGCTGTTCGCTCGCACCCGGTTCCAGCTCCGCGGTGACGGCGGAGCCCGCCAGCGCCCGCGCCGGCCGGACCACGGCGGAGTCCGGCACCGCCGTGTAGATCTGCACCACCTCGCGGCCGGGGCGGGCGCCGGTATTGGTGACGGTGAGGCGGACGAGAATCCCCGCTGCGGTGGCTTCGGCGGTGAGGCCGTCGTAGCCGAAGGTGGTGTAGGACAGGCCGTGGCCGAAGGGGTAGCAGACGTCCATGTCGCGGGCGTCGTACCAGCGGTAGCCGACGAAAAGCCCCTCGCCGTAGCGGATGTGCGAGTTCTCGCCGGGGAAGTTCAGGTAGGCGGGGGTGTCCTGCAGGCGGATCGGCACCGTCTCGGCGAGCCGCGCGGACGGGTTCACCGCGCCGAACAGCACGTCGGCGAGCGCGCCGCCACCCGCCTGGCCGAGCAGCCCGCCGTCCAGCACCGCGGGGGCGAGGCAGGCGACCGGCTCGAGCCGCAGGACGCCGCCGTGCGAGAGCACGACGACGGTGTCGGGCTGGGCGCGCACCACGGCCGTGAGGAGCTCCAGCTGGTCGGCGGGGAGTTCGATGTGCTCGCGGTCGAAGCCCTCGGATTCCTGGTCGGCGGCGAGGCCGAGGAAGAGCACGGCCACGTCGGCCGCGGCCGCCGCGGCGACCGCCTCGTCCCGGTCGGAGCCGCTGTGGTGGGTGACGGTGCCGTCGCCCGCGAGCGCGCGGAGCTCGTCGAGCGGGGTGTCCACCCGGGTGGGGGTGACGTGGGAGCTGCCGCCGCCCTGGTAGCGGGGTTCGGTGGCGAAGGTGCCGAGCACCGCGATCGAGCGGCCGGGGGTGAGCGGGAGGATGTCGCGGTCGTTCTGCAGCAGGACGATGCAGCGGGCCGCGGCCTCCCTGGCCAGGCGGTGGTGTTCCTCGGCGAGGGCGTCGATTCCCGTCGGGTTCGGGCCGGTCGCGTGGTCGGGGACCGCCGATCCGGCCGCGGCGCCGTTGAGCTCGGCGCGACCGTCCGGCGCGTCGTGGCCGCCCAGCGTGCCACCGAGCGCCGCCTGCGCCGCGCGCACCCGCGCGACCAGCCCCGCGACATTCGCGGCGGCGGCGTCCACCGCCGCCTCGGGCAGCGTCCCGGCCGCGACCGCAGCGACCACCCGCTCGTCGCCCGCCCCCGCACCGCCCGGCATGGTCAGGTCCAGCCCGGCCGCGACCGACGCGGCCCGATCCACCACCGCGCCCCAGTCGCTCACCACCACCCCGTCGAATCCCCACTCCCCCCGCAACAGCTCGGTGAGCAACCAGCGATTGTGCGCCGCGTGCACGCCGTTGATCCGGTTGTACGAGCACATCACCGTCCACGGCTTCGCAGTGCGCACGATGTGCGAGAAGGCCCGCAGGTAGATCTCGCGCAGCGGCCGCGGATCGATATCCGAGCTGGTCCGCATCCGATCGTGCTCGGCATTGTTGGCCGCGAAGTGCTTGAGCGAGGCCCCCACCCCGGCGCTCTGCACGCCCCGCACCCACGCCGCGCCCAGCCGCCCGGTGAGGTACGGATCCTCCGAGTAGTACTCGAAATTCCGCCCGCCCCGCGGATCCCGCTTGATGTTCACCCCCGGCCCGAGCAGCACATCCACCCCGAGCGCCCGCGCCTCCCGCCCCAGCGCCACCCCGACGCGGCGCACCAGCGCCGGATCCCAGCTCTGCGCCAGCCCGACCGCGGGTGGGAAGCAGGTCGCGGGCTCGCTCCCGGCCAGCCCCAGGTGGTCGGTGGCGCCGGTCTGCCTGCGCACCCCGTGCGGCCCGTCGGTCAGCACCAGCGACCCGGCCGGCCCGATCGCCTTCGTGGACCAGAAGTCCGCACCACTGCCGAGCGCGGCCCGCTCGGCCAGGGACAGATCGCTGAGTTCGCTCACCATCGAGACTCCTCGAGTCGGGGGTATCCGGATCGATATCGCGGCACTCCCACCGTAGCGAGCGGCCCCATCCTGGCTACGATGAATTAGCCACGACCGAGGGAGCCGGGATGACGAGCACCGCGTCGGCGCGCCCGGCCGCCATCCGCCGGGCCGCGCTGGAGCTGTTCATGCGCCAGGGGTACCCGGCCACCACCATGAGCGAGATCGGCGCGCTGGTCGGGATGCGCGGGCCGAGCCTGTACAAGCACGTCGCCTCCAAGCAGGAGCTGCTCGCCGCGATCATGGACAGCATCATGGACGCGCTGCAGGACGCGCATCAGCGCGCGATCTCCGGTACCGCCGACCCGACCGAGCGGCTGCGCCGGGCAGTGGAGGCGCATGTGCGCTACCACGCCAGGCACCGCGCGGAGGCGTTCGTCGGGAACCGGGAGATCCGCAGCCTCACCGAGCCGCACCGCTCGGCGGTGCTGGCCCGGCGCGCCGCCTACGAGCAGGCGTTCCGCGCGCTGATCGCGGACGGGGTGGCCGCCGGGGTGTTCCGGGTGACCTCCACCCGGGTCGCCTCCTACGCGGTGCTCGACCTCGGCATGGGCGTCGCCACCTGGTTCCGGGACGACGGCGAGTTCAGCGAGGACGAGATCGTCTGGCAGTACGCCGACTTCGCGCTGCGGCTGGTCGGCGCGGAGTGATCAGGTGACGGTGAAGCCGCCGTCGACCGCCAGCGTCTGCCCGGTGACGTAGCCGCCGGCGGCCCCGGCCAGGAAGACAACGGCGGCGGCGAGCTCGGCCGGGTCGCCGAGCCGGTTCACCAGCACCCGTCCTAGCTGGCTCTCCAGGTAGCCGTCTCGGTACTGATCGGTCATCTCGGAGCTGAAGAAGCCGGGGGCGATGGCGTTCACCCGGATGCCGCGGCGCCCGCTCCACTGCTGGGCCAGGTCGCGGGTGAGCCCGATCAGCCCGGCCTTGCTCGCGGCGTAGGCGGCCTGCGGCAGCCCGGCCGTGGTGATCCCGAGCACGCTGGAGATATTGACGATGCTGCTGCCCGGCTGCATGACCGCGGCGCAGGCCTGCGCCATCCAGTAGCAGCCGTTCAGGTTCACATCGATGACCTGGGTGAACTGCTCGGGGGTCTCGCGCAGCGCGGGCACCGCGGTGCCGATACCCGCATTGTTGACCAGCACGTCGATCCGGCCGAACTCGCGCACCGCGGCGTCGGTCACCGCCCTGCAGTCCTCCGGGTTCGCCACGTCGAGCTGCACCGGGAGCGCGCGCTGCCCGGCCTCCTCGACCAGCAGCGCGGTCTCCTTCAGCCGGTCCACCCGGCGGGCGGCGAGCACCACGTCGGCGCCCGCCTCGGCGAGCGCGCGGGCGAAGGCAACGCCGAGCCCGGACGAGGCGCCGGTCACCACGGCGACCTTGCCGCGCAGGCTGAACAAATCGAGTACGCCGGCCACTCCGACCTCCTGGCAATTCGTGAATCGGTCGCGATCAGGCTAACAACCATTAGCCGCTGCCGTACGCGTGCCCTCGCCCCGAGCCTCGGGCACGGTCACGGGTTCGGCACCGCGGCCCCGCCGCCGACGTAGGCCGCCCACAGCTCCCGGTACGTCCCCTCGACGGCGAGCAGCTCGGCATGCGTCCCGGTCTGCTCGATCCGCCCGCCGCGCACCACCACGATGAGGTCGGCGTCGGCGGCGGTGGCCAGCCGGTGCGCGACCACCAGGGTGGTGCGGCCCGCGGTGAGCACGTCGACGGCGGCGCGCACCCTGGCCTCGGTGGCGAGGTCGAGCGAGGCGGTGGCCTCGTCCAGGATGAGGATGTCCGGCTCGACGAGCTGCGCCCTGGCCAGCGCGAGCAGCTGGCGCTGCCCGGCGGAGAGCGCGCGGCCGTTGGGGCCGATCGGCTGGTGGTAGCCGTGCTCCAGCGCGGCGATCATCTCGTGCGCCCCGACCGCCCGCGCGGCCCACTCGATCGCGGCGGGCTCGGCGTCCGGGCGGCCGTAGGCGATGGCCTCGCGCACGGTGTCGCCGAAGAGGAACGGCTCCTGCGGCACGATGCCGAGCCGGGCCCGGAAGTCGGCGAGCCGGTAGCGGCGCAGGTCGACGCCGTCGACGAGCACCGTGCCCGCAGTCGGGTCGTAGAACCGGGCGAGCAGCTTGACCAGCGTGGACTTGCCCGCGCCGGTCTCCCCGACCAGCGCCACCTGCTGCCCGGCGGCGATGCTCAGCCCGACGCCGGTGAGCACATCGGGGGTGTCCGGGTGGTAGGCGAAGGCGACGTCGCGCAGCTCGATCCGGCCCGCCAGCCGCTCGACCGGCACCGCGTCCGCGGCCTCGGGGGTGGCGACCGGGGTGCGCAGCAGCTCACCGAGCCGATCCACCCCGACCACCGCCTGCTGGTAGCTGTCGAAGACCTGCGACAGCTGCTGGATGGGGGCGAAGAGCAGCTCGATGTAGAGCAGGAAGGCGATCAGGGTGCCCGCGGTGAGCACACCCTCGCGCACGTCGTGCACGCCGACCGCGAGCACCGCCGCGGTGGCGATCACCGACATGAACTCGATGAACGGGAAGAACACCGCCATCAGCAGCTGGCTGCGCAGCCGGGCGTTCCGGTACGACCAGGAGCGCCGCTCGAACTCGGTGCGGTTGACCGGCTCCCTGCGGTAGGCCTGGGTGACGGCGATGGTGTCGACGTTCTCCTGCAGGTAGGCATTGACCGCCGCGACCCGCTCTCTGGCCAGCACGTACGCGGGCACCGAGAGCCGGCGGAAGACCGCGGTGGAGACCACCAGGATCGGCAGCAGCGCCAGCACCACCAGCGCCAGGTGCGGCTCGATCAGCAGCAGGGCGATCACCACCCCGGCCACGGTGAGGGTGCTGGTGAGCGCGGTGGCGAGCCCGGTCTGCAGGAAGGCGGAGAGGGCGTCCACGTCGGTGGTCATCCTGGTCATGATGCGGCCGCCGAGCTCGCGCTCGTAGTACTGCAACCCGAGCCGCTGCAGGTGCGCGAAGGTCTTCACGCGCAGGCCGTAGAGCAGCCGCTCCCCCGCCCTGCCCATCAACCGCAGCTGGCCGATGCCGATCACCCAGTCCACCAGGCAGACGACGAGCGCGGCGGCGGCCGCGAGCAGCACCACGTCGCGGGAGCCCGCCAGCACGCCGTGGTCGATGCCGTACCGCACCAGCACCGGGATCAGGATCTGGGCCAGCGCATCCAGCGCCACCAGCCCGAGCCCGGCCAGCAGCGGCGCGGCGAACGGGCGAAGCAGCCGGGCGGCGCCGAAGGCCGGGTCGGGGCTGCGGGCGAAGGAGTCGGGCACCTCGGGCTCGCCGGTGACCGGCGGCAGCGCGTCGATCTGCGCCCGCACGTCGCCGCTGGGTGGCGCGGCTGTCATCATGCCGCCGCCCGCGGCGCCGCGGCCGAGACCGGCGGGCGCGCCCGCCGCGCGCTGGGAGAAGGCCGCGGCCGCCTGCTCCAGCGCGCGGTCGTCGTCGGGGCCGCCCGCCGGTTCGTTCCAGAGCGGCGCGGTGGTGGAGCGCGCGCTGCCTGCGGGCGGCTCGGTGTCGATCTCGCTGACGTCCGGCGGGGTGAAGAGCGCGCGGAAGAGCTCGCCGGAGGCGCGCAGCTCCGCCAGCGTGCCGAGTTCGGCGACCCGGCCGCCGTCGAGCACGGCCACCCGGTCGGCCAGCGCCAGCGTCGACATCCGGTGCGCGACGACGAGCGTGGTGCGGCCGCGCACCTCGGCGGCGATGCGCTGGAAGATCCGCTCCTCCACCCTGGCGTCGATGGCCGAGGTGGCATCGTCGAGTACCAGCACCGTGGCGTCGGTGAGCAGGGCGCGGGCCAGGGCGATGCGCTGCCGCTGCCCGCCGGAGAGCCGCTGACCGCGCTCGCCGATCCTGGTGTCGAGGCCGTCCGGGAGCGCGGCGACGAACTCGTCGGCGGCGGCCAGGTGCAGCGCGTGCCGGATGGCATCGTCGGTGGCGTCCGGGACGCCGTAGGCGACATTGGCGCGCACCGTGCCCGCCACCAGGTGGGTGTCCTCGAAGACCATGGCGACCTCGCCGCGCACGCCGGGCAGCTCGCGGATGTCGGTGCCGTCGAGCGTGATCCTGCCCGCGTCCGGGTCGAGGAGCCGCGGAATCAGCAGCGCCAGCGTGGATTTGCCGCTGCCCGCGCCGCCCGCGATCGCTACCGTCTCGCCGGGCTCGACGGTGAGGTCGAGGCCGTTCAGCACGGTGGTGGCGCCGAACGTCACGGTGACACCGTGGAACCCGAGCCCGGGTGGCGGGGTGGTGGCTTGCGCTGTGGCCGCGCCCGGACACCGGATACCGGGCGACGCTGCGGCGACCTGCGGTTCGGCCGCGCCGCGGAGCCCGGCGTCGAGCGGCGGGGCGGCGAGGTACGGTCGGGCCGCGGTGGTGGGCGTCGCGGCGCGGCCTGCGGCTGCCGTCGCTTCCGGCGGCGCGGCAGCGGCGGTGGCCGACGGCTCGGTCTCGATCACCTCGCGCACCCGGTCCAGCGCGGCCCTGCCCTGCTGACTCACGGTGAGCAGCATGGCGAACTGCCGGATCGGCGCGACGAAGGAGCCGAGGTAGGTCATGAAGGCGAGGAAGGTGCCGAGGCTCACCGAGGCGTTCAGCGCCAGCACCCCGCCGAGCACCAGGACGAGCGCCTGGCCGATGGCGGGCACCGACTGCACCGCCGGGGTGAAGCGGCTGGTGATCCGGTTGACCCGGAGCCGGGAGCGGTAGAGGTCGCGGGCGGTGCCTGCGAGCCCGTCCAGCTCGCGCCGCTCCTGTCCGAACCCCTTCACCACCCGGACGCCTGCCACCGCGGCCTCCACCCGGATGGCGACCTCGGCGGCCCTGGCCTGCGCGTCCCAGTTGGCCGGGAACAGCTGGCGCTGGCTGCGCCTGGTCAGGATCCACAGCGCCGGGATCACCAGCAGCGCGATCACGGTGAGCGGCGGCGACATGACCGCCATCAGCACCAGCGCCGCGATCAGCAGCAGCACATTGCCGGTGACGAGCGGGATGAGCAGCAGGAACATCTGGATCAGGGTGACGTCGGTGATGGCCCGGCTCACCACCTGCCCGGTGCGCAGCTCGCCCTGCGCCCGGCCGTCCAGCCGCAGCAGCGCGGCGAAGAGGTCGCGGCGCAGGTCGTGCTGGACGCCGAGCGAGAGCCGCGAGGAACTCACCCGGCGCACGAACGAGGCGCCGAAGCGCAACAGCCCGAGCCCGACCAGCAGCAGCGCCCACGGCAGCACCGAGGCGGCGGTGCTCGTGAGGGTGTCGACCACGTGCCGCACGATGAGCGGCAGGCTCGCGGTGAGCAGCGCGGCCCCCGCCGCGCCCGCGGCAGCGCCGAGCACGGCCCTCGGGTGCGCCCGACATCGGAGGATCAGGTATCGGATCCAGTCGCCGCGCGGTTCGTTCGGAGAGCTAAGCACTTCTCCATTCTGCGCGATCACCGCACGACCGCGAGCGGGACCGCGGTGCCGTACCGATTTCTCCTGGCGGTCGAGGCCAACGTGGCGTACTCGGTGCGGAAGAGCCCGCGCCCCTGCAGGATCGGCCCCACCGTGTCGACGAAGGCGGTCCGGACCGGAGGGCAGCACCGCGGGCGTGATGTCGCAGCCGTCGGGCACGGCCGATCACACGGCGAGACAGGCGGTGCCCGGCGTCGAACCCGCCCAGCGCTCCAGCGCATCGAGCGGGGCGCGGAAGAGGCCGTCCAGCGCGACGGCGGCGCCCGCGATCTCCAGCACCCGCCCCATGAAGGTGGAGGCGGCGATGAGTTCGTCCGGGTCGCTGCTGGTCACCGAGTGCCTGCGCACCGTCTCGACGTAGCTCTCCCGCACCGCGGGCAGCTCGGGCAGGCTGCGGTCCACGATCACCACCGCCTCGGGGTCCAGGATGTCGACCAGCATGGCCACGATCCGGCCGAGCACCGCGGCGCGCTGCACGAAGAGCTCGTGCGCGGCGGGGTCGGTGCCGGCGGCGGCGAGCAGCTCCGGAAGGGTCGCCGCCGGAATCGCGGCCGCCGCGGCACGGCGCAGCAGGGCGTGGTCGGAGTAGTCGTCGCGTGGCGGCTCGGCGCCGCCGACCAGCCGGGAGATGGAGCCGGCCGAGGAGCGCGGGCCGTAGTGCACCCGGCCGTGCACCGCGAAGGCCGCGTCGATCACATTGCCGACGAAGAGCATCACCGCGCTGCTGGTGCCGCGCAACCTGCCGAAGCGCTGCTCGGCGTGCATGAGCGCGCGGGCGTGGCTGTCCAGCTCGACCGGGAGCCCGGTGGCCGCCGCGAGCCGCGCTCGCACCGGGACGTGGTGCCAGCGCAGGAAGGAGTGCTCGAGCACGATGCCCGAGCGCCGGTCCACCCGCCCGCCGATGGCGACCCCGACGGCGAGGACACGGTGCCCGTCGCCGGCGCCGCGGGCCGCCGCGATCGCGGCCACGGCGTCGGCGAGGATGTCGTCCGGGTCGGAGGAGCGGTGCGGGATCTGGTTGCCGGTGAGCACCGTCCCGGCGATGTCGACCACCGCGACGGTGGTCTGCGCGGCCGCGATGTGCACCGCGATCACCACATTGCCCGCGCTGTTCAGCGCCAGCGGCGCGGACGGCCGCCCGATCCCGGAGAGGCTCACCTCCTCCGGCAGCTCGACCAGCAGCCCGGCGTCGAGCAGAGACCTGGACTGCCAGGTCACCGTGGCCGGGGAGACGCCCGCGTGCCGCGCGACCACGCTGCGCGGGACCGGGCCCGATTCCAGCACCGCCCGCAGCACCGCCGCCGCGCTGTTGTCCGTCACCGTCGCCTCCGCCCTCCGCCATGTCTCCCGGCCTCCGCGCCGACAACGCTAGGAGCGCGGGGGAAGAGTGCGAAGGCTTCAGCGCACGCTGATCTATTCTGCTCGCCTCCTGCTCGATGCCGAACGGGCGGCGAGGAAGTCGTCGACCAGCCGGGCGCAGGCCGCGGGCGAGGTGTCGCCGAGCCCGACCAGCCGGGTGAAGACCAGCGGCCCGACCAGCTGGATCAGCACCTGCACCCGGTCGTGCTCGCCGAGCAGCGCGCGCGCCTCGTCTCCGTCGAGCAGCTCGTCGAAGGGCACCCGGTACTGCTCGATCAGCCGGGCCCGCAGCGCGCTCGTCGCGGGGCCGTCCCCCGGGTCGGTGGCGAGCCAGGCCACGGTGGCGAGGTGCAGCGGCACCTCCTCGATGACCTGAGCCTGCCTGGTGAGCAGCTCGACCAGGCGATCGCGCAGCGGGCCCTCCGCGGGGGCGGGCACCGGCGGCGGCAGCAGCCGCTCCAGAGTGGCCGCGCGCAGCTGCGCGGCGCTCTCGAAGTGCCGGTAGAGGGTGGTGCGCGCGACCTTCGATGCCCGGGTCACCGCGTCGACGGTGACCGCGTCCAGCCCGCCACTACGCAGCAGCGCGGTGGCCGCGTCCAGCAGGCGGGCCCGGGACCGCAGCCTGCGGGGGTCGATCTCGGTCATGCTCGCCAGCATTCCTCGCTCCCGGTGCGGATCGCCGCCCACCCCCCTATGATACCGACAGTACCGCTACGATACTGACAGTTTCGTTTCTCCGGGAGGGCGATGATGGCGACGCGGGTGTGGAAGTCCGGGATGTGGATGGTGACCCTCGCCTGCCTGGCGCTGGCGCTGGTGGTCGGCTCGATGGCGGCGCTCTACACCGCGCTGCCGGACATGGCCGTGCGCACCGGGGCGGACCAGCACCAGCTCACCTGGATCGTGGACGGCTACACGCTCACCCTCGCCTGCCTGGTGCTGCTCGGCGGCGCGCTCGGCGACCGCTACGGCAGGCGCACCATGATGGTGCTCGGGCTCATCGTCTTCGCCGCGGCGTCGGCGGTCCCGCTCTTCGCCGAGGGACCTGCCTGGATCATCGTCGCGCGCTGCGTCTGCGGGGCGGGGGCGGCGCTGGTGATGCCGTCGACGCTCTCGCTGCTGACCGCGAACTTCGGCGAGGAGCGGCGCGGGCTGGTGGTCGGCGTGTGGGCCGGGGTCGCCGGAATCGGCGCGATGCTCGGCATCCTCGGCTCCGGGCTGCTGCTCAGGTTCTCGTCGTGGAGCGCGATCTTCGTCGCCATGAGCCTGGCCGGGGTGGCGCTGGCGCTGGCTTCGTTCTCGCTGCCGGAGTCGCAGGACGACTCGCGGCCGCCGGTGGACCTGCTCGGTGCACTCACCTCGGGTGCGACGGTCGGTGCGCTGGTGCTGGCCGCGGTGCAGGTGCCGCTGCACGGCTGGACGCACCCCGCGGTGCTGATTCCGGCGGCGCTGGCGCCGCTCGCGGCCGCGGCCTTCGTGGCGGTGGAGCTGCGGATGGCCAGGCCGCTGCTCGACGTGCGGCTCTTCGCCGACCGCGGCTTCGGCGCGGGCACCATCTCGGTGACGCTGCAGTTCCTGGTCTCGTTCGGCGTCTTCATGGTCTACGTGCAGTTCCTGCAGCTGGTCTTCGGCTACTCGCCACTGCGGGCCGCCTTCGCCATGGCGCCCATGATGATTCCCATGTTGGTGCTGGCCGTGATCGCGCCGAAGCTGGCCGAGCGGTTCGGGCTGCGGATCCTGCTCGGCACCGGGCTGGCGATCATCGGGGCCGGGTTGCTGCTGCTCGCGCAGACCGACGCGTCGAGCACCTACGGCGGCATTGTGCTCGCGCTGCTGGTGACCAGCGCCGGTGTCGGGCTCTCCACCTCGCCCGCCACCGCCGCCATCGTGGCGGGCACGCCGGAGGAGCAGCACGGCGTCGCGGCGGCGGTGAACGACGCCGCGCGCGAGATCGGCGCGGCGGTCGGCATCGCGGTGGCGGGCAGCATCCTCGCGGCGGGGTACGCCGCGCGGATCGACCCGGTGGTCGCGCGGTTGCCGGAGCCGCTGCGCGAGCCGGTGAGCGATTCGCTGGCCGCCGCGCTCGCGGTGGCCGAGCAGGTGGGGCCCGCCGGACAGCCGCTGGCCGATGCCGCGGTCGAGGCCTTCGTGCACGGCACGCACCAGGCGCTGGTCGCGCTCGGCATCATCGCGCTGGTGACCGCCGCGGTGGTCGGGGCATGGGCGCCGGGGCCGAAACGGGGTGCGGCGGTACCGCAGGCCATCGAGCCCGAGCAGGAAGCTGTACAGCTGTCCAAATTAATGTCCAGTTCAAGCGATCATACGCTGGACACGTAGTTGTATGACGGTCTACGGTGACGCCGACGGCGCGCTGCGCGGAAGTGACGAAGGCAGGTTCACCATGAAGACCAAGGGTGCTCTGATCTGGGATTTCAACCAGCCCTGGACGATCGAGGAGATCGAGATCGGCGCACCGCGCCGGAACGAGGTGGCGATCCGGATGGAGGCCGCGGGCATGTGCCACTCCGACCATCACCTGCAGACCGGCGGCATCCCGATGGCGGGCTTCCCGGTACTCGGCGGGCACGAGGGCGCGGGGGTGGTGATCGAGGTCGGCGACGGCGTGGAGGACGTCGCGGTCGGCGACCACGTGGTGCTGTCGTTCATCCCGTCCTGCGGCAAGTGCCCGTCCTGCCAGTCCGGGCTGCGCAACCTCTGCGACCTCGGCGCGCTGCTGCTCGGCGGCGCCTCGGCCAGCGACGGCTCGTTCCGGATCACCGCGCGCGGCGAGAACGTCTACCCCATGTCGCTGCTCGGCACCTTCTCGCCGTACATGGTGGTGCACCGCAGCTCGGTGGTGAAGATCGATCCGTCGATCCCGTTCGAGGTGGCCTGCCTGGTCGGCTGCGGCGTCACCACCGGCTACGGCTCGGCGGTGCGCACCGCGAACATCCGCCCCGGCGAGGACGTCGCGGTGATCGGCATCGGCGGGCTCGGCATCTCCGCGCTGCAGGGCGCGGTGAACGCGGGCGCGCGGCACATCTTCGCGGTGGACCCGGTGCCGTGGAAGCGCGAACAGGCGCTGAAGTTCGGCGCCACGCACGCCTACGCGACCACCGAGGAGGCCACCGCTGCCTGCGCCGAGATCACCGCGGGCGGCATGGCCAAGAAGGTGATCGTGACCGTCGGCGAGGTGCGCGGCGGCGACGTCGACCTCTGGATGGGGATCACCGCCAAGGCGGGCACCTGCGTGCTCACCGCCATGGGCAACCTGGTCGACAACCAGACGACGCTCAACCTGGCCATGCTCACCCTGCTGCAGAAGAACCTGCAGGGCACCATCTTCGGCGGCGGCAACCCGCACTACGACATCCCGCACCTGCTCTCCATGTACCAGGTCGGCAAGCTCAACCTGGACGACATGGTGACCAGGCAGTACCGCCTCGAGCAGGTCAACGACGGGTACGCCGACATGCTCGAGGGCCGCAATATCCGCGGCGTCGTCCGGTACACCGACGCCGACTGGTGAGCTACGTCGCCGCCTGCGCGTACCGCTCGCCGGTGTAGCGCGCGGGTGCCGCTGCGGTGTCTCGGCCGCATGAACCGTTCGCGCCTTCCGGCCTCCATGCCCGGCAGCGCGGGACGATCCGAGATAGTCTCCGCCGCAGGACTATTCGGCGGAAGGCGGCACGATGACCGTTGCGGGGCGCGGATGAGCGCATTCGCCGACGCCTTTCTGGCGCTACCGCCCCGGCGCAACCCCCACGTCGACACCGCCGCCGCGCACGTCGACGCCTGGGTGCGCGGCCACGGCCTGGTCGAGCGCGCGGCCGTGCGGGCCCGGTTCGCGGAGACCGATTTCGGCGCCTTCGCCGCCGCCACCTACCCGGCCGCCGACGCCACGCGGCTGGAGCTGGTGACCGACTGGCTGGCCTGGCTCTTCCTGCTCGACGACCAGCTCGACGACGGCTCGCTCGGCCGCTCGCCGGACCAGCTGGCGACGCTGCTCACCGCCGTCATGGCGGTGCTCGCGGGCGGCGCGGCCGATCCCGCCGCCCCCGGGATCGTGCGCGCCCTCGACGACCTGTGGCGCCGCACCGCCCCCGGCACCGGCGAGGTCTGGCGGCACCGCTTCACCGGGCACGCCACCGAGTGCGCGCTGGCCGTGGTGTGGGAGGTGGACAACCGGGTCCGCGGGGTCGTGCCCGCCGAGGCCGAGTACCTGGAGCGGCGCAGGCACACCGGCGCCATCTACCCGTGCATGGATCTGATCGAGGTGGTCGAGGGGATCGAGCTGCCGGAGGCGGTGTACCGCGGCGAGCCGTTCACCCGCGCCCTCGACGCCGCCTGCGACGTGGTGTGCTGGACCAACGACCTGGTGTCGCTGGACAAGGAGGCCGCGCTCGGCGAGTGCCACAACCTGGTGCTGCTGCTCGAGCACTGGCGCGGGGTGGAGCGGGGGGTCGCGGTGGAGCTGGGCAGGGCCCGCGCCGCCGAGCGGCTGCGCGAGTTCCACGGCGCCGAGGCCGCGGTACTCGCCGCGCACCCGGGTCACCGCGCCGAGCTCGCGGCCTACCTGGGCGGGATGCGCTCGTGGATGCGCGGGCACCTGGACTGGTCCGCGAGCTCCGGCCGCTACCGGGTCGCCACCGGCGGAGGCGGCGCCGGATGACCGTGCTCTCGCATCCGGTGCAGCCCATTCTGGCCCGCACCAGGCAGCAGCTGCTCCCGGTCCTCGGCGCCGCGATCGATCGGCTGGACGGCCCGCTCCGGCTCATGTGCGGCTACCAGCTCGGGCTGCTCGAACTGGACGGCTCCGCCACCGGCAGGCTCGACGGCAAGCTGCTGCGCCCGGCCTTCACCCTGCTCTGCGCCGATGCCACCGGCGCGCGCAGCGCCGACGTGCTGCCCGCCGCGGCGGCGGTCGAGCTGCTGCACAATGCCTGCCTGGTGCACGACGACGTCATGGACGGCGACCTGCTGCGCAGGCATCGCCCCACGGTCTGGGCGCACTTCGGCACCGGCGAGGCGATCCTCGCAGGCGACGCGCTGATCGGGCTGGCCTTCGAGGTGCTCGCCGAGCACGAGCACCCGGCCGCGCGCGCCGCGCTGCGCCAGCTCGCCGTCACCCTGCGGCTGCTCGGCCACGGACAGGAGCGCGACCTGCGGGCCAGCGCGAAATCCGAGGTGAGCGTGGCCGATTGCCTGGCGACCTTCGCGGGCAAGACCGGCTCGCTCTTCGGCTGCGCCTGCCGCTTCGGCGCGCTCTACGGCCCCTCCGGTGCCGAGGCGGAGCGCTTCGACCGGTTCGGCACCGAGCTCGGCATCGCCTTCCAGCTCGCCGACGACCTGCTCGACATCTGGGGCGATACCGCCGTCACCGGCAAACCCGCCTCCGACCTGCGCACCCGCCGCAAGAGCGCCCCGGTCGTGTACGCCATGGCGGCCTCGCCGGAGCTGCGCGACCGCTACGCCGCCGACACCGAATTCGACGAGGCCGCGACCGCGCGGGTGATCGCGCTCATCGAGGGCACCGGCGCCAGGGCGTGGACCGAGGGCGAGGCGGGTGCGCGAACCCGCGCCGCCTGGCAGGAGATCGACGGGCTGCCGCTCGATCCCGTGGCGCGTGGCGAATTGAGCCAGCTCGCCGCCGCCATCCTGGACGCGGGCTGAGCATCGCGCACCGCGCCGCTCGGAGTCGCCGTGGAGTCGGCCGAATTTCGACCGGATATGACGTAATCCTCTGGTAGAAGGTGGTTTCCGCGCTCTGCCGGTCAGGTCGGTGCGGTCGCGGCACAGCCAGTACGGTTCGCCGACAGGCGGGATCGTCGCGGCGGGCGATTCTGGCTCGGTTGGCGCGGGGGGAGGCGACGGTCAACGAGATCGCCGAACCCTTCGAACTGACGCTTCCCGCGGTGTCCAAGCACATCAAGGTGCTCGAGGCGGCCGGGTTGATCGTGCGCGGTCAGCGTGCCCAGTATCGGCCCTGCGTGCTCGAGGCGGCGCCGTTGGCGCAGGTCTGCACGTGGGCCGAGCAGTACCGTCCGGTGTGGGAGGCCCGCTTCGACCGGATGGAGAACTATCTCGACGAATTGCGCTCTCCCGGAAAGGAAGCCCCATGAGGACTCTCGACTTCGACCCGGCGCACGTGGTGGTGATCGAACGCGGTTTCGCCGCGCCGGTGGAGGTGATCTGGCGGATGTGGACGGTGCCGGAGCATTTCGCGGCGTGGTACGGCCCCGGCGGCGCGAGTGTGCCGGTGGCGAGGATGGACGTGCGTGTCGGTGGCGCGCGTTTGGTGTGTATGCGGGTGGAGACACGCGATGGTGCGAGGCGGATGTGGTTCGCCGGCGAGTACCTCGAGGTCGTCGAGAACGAACGCCTCGTCTACACCGAGTCGGTCTCCGACGAGGATGGCCGGATCCTGACGCCCGCAGAGGCGGGGACGCCGCCGGGCCATCCGGTGACCACCGAGGTCCGGGTGCAACTGCGCGATGTCGGCGGCCGGACCGAGATGGTCCTGACCCATCGGGGCGTGCCCGCCGGCTCGCCCGCGGCGAGCGGATGGAGCGCCGCGCTGGACAAGCTCGCCGCGCACATCGAATAGCCCACGCCGCCAACGATCTGCCATCGGTCTCGGACACGGCCCGCGTCGTCGTGTCCGATGTCCGGTCAGGAAAATCGTGGTGCGCGTTCGGTGCGGAACGCGTCGGGGAAGGTAATACGCGGAGGTGCCATCCGGGCTCAGCCCCGCCTTCGTGATCATCCTCGAGAAATCCGCGATCCCAGCCGGCCAGAGCGCCGCCGTCACCTCGCCGTAGAAGTCGGCGACGGTCTCGGGCTCCAGCGCTACCGCGCAACTCCGGGTCTTGCTTATACGTACACTTCTACTTATAGTTCTTCTACGTATACATCTACGCATAGGAGTTCGCAGCCATGACCACCTTCAGCACCCCCACCCCGATCACCGCCACCCTCGACGTGCCGGTCGGAAACGTCACGGTGACCGCGACCGACCGCACCGACACCGTGGTCGAGATCCGCCCCGCCGACCCGTCGAACAAGACCGATGTGCGGGCGGCCGAGCGTTTTCGGGTCGAGTTCGACGGAACAACGCTGACCGTCGAACTGCCCCGCGGCGGCTGGAACCCGTTCGCGGGCACCCCGTCGGTCGAGGTCGGCATCCTGGTGCCGACCGGCACCCGGCTGACGGCCGGCCTGGCCGTCGGCCGCCTGCACACCGCCGGCGCCTTCGACGGCTGCGAGCTGTCCGTGGCCGACGGCGATATCCGGGTCGAGCGGCCGCGCGGCGCGGTCACCGCGGTGGCGGCGCGCGGCGACATCCGGGTCGAGGACGCTGCGAGCGGGGTGCTCCGGCTGGAGACCTCGACCGGCGAACTCGAGGTCGGCATCCGCCCCGGTGGCGCGGCCCGCTTGGCGACGCACGAGTCCTTCGGCCCGGTGCGCGATGCGCTGGAGCCGGCCGCGCCCGGCGCCGAGCTGGTCGAGGTGCACGCCCGCAACTCCTGCGGCCCGATCGTGGTCGGCCACACGGTCGGGGTCTGACCGGAAACCGACAGGGCCCCGCGAATACTCGCGGGGCCCTGCGGCGCTCAGTCGGCTATCCGCCCGAAATCCAGCTTGACCAGCTGGTCGGCGCGGTCGAAGTACCGGTCGTCGTGGGTGATCACGATGACCGTCTTGCCGCGGCGCTTCAGGTCGTTCAGGATCTCGCCGTAGAAGACGTCGCGGAAGCGCGGCTCCTGATCGGCGGCCCACTCGTCGAAGAGGTAGATCGGGCGGTCCTCCAGCAGCGCGGTGAGCAGCGCGAGGCGCTTGCGCTGGCCCTGCGAGAGCGCGATCGTGGAGAGCTTTCCGTCCTCGACCGTCACCTTGTCCGCGATCCGCAGCTGCTCCAGGTAGTGCCGCACCTCGTCGTCGATGCCGGGGCGGTCGAAGCCGAGGTAGTCCTCGAAGAGGTGGAAATCGGTGAACACCGCCGAGGAGTTCTGCCGGAACCACTCCACGTTCTCGTGGTCGACCTTCTCGCCGTTCAGCGAGATCGAGCCGGTGCGCGGGATGTAGAGCCCGGTGATCAGCTTGGCCAGCGTCGACTTGCCGCTGCCGTTGCCGCCGACCACGAAGGTGATCTGCCCCGGCTCGAACACCAGATCCAGCGGGCCGAGCGCGAAACCGGTGGCCTCGGCGGTCTCCAGCACCGGCGCGCCCATGGGCACCGGGTGGTGGTCCCGGCCGCCGTGGTCGATCCGGCGGCGCCCGTTGACATCCGGCGCGGGCGCGGCGTGCGGCCTGCCGGGGCGCGGGTGCCCGGGGTGCGCCCCGCGGGGCGGCGGGCCACCCGGCGGCCTGCCGCTGCCCGGCCGCGCACCGGGGCGGCCGTCGGGGTGCGGCGGCGGCGCGCCCGGCCCGTCCTCGAACGGCGCGGGCGGCTCGCTGGCGTAGTGGTAGCCGACATTGCTCAGCTCCAGCCGGGCCGAGTCCACCACCGGACGCTCGGTGTAGGGCAGCTGCTCCTCGTTGTGCAGCGTGGCCATGGAGAGGTTCATGGTGCGGATCTTGGCCAGCGCCACGTCACCGCGGACCAGGTCGGGCAGCCGGTGCATGAAGTTCTGCATCGGCATCGCCAGGAAGGTGGTGACCAGCACGTACCCGATCATCACATCGCGCGGCAGGTCGAGCGCGGCGGCGATGGCGAACAGGATCAGCGCCATGGTGCCGAGCTGCAGGAACTGGCCGAGCCCCTGCGCCACCGAGAACTTCTGGCTCGCCGCCACGTTCTGGTCGCGCAGCGTGCGGGCCGAGCCGAGCAGGTGCCGCTGCATGAAGTCGCGGCGCCTGCCGCGGTGCAGCTTGAGCTCCTTGATCCCGAGCGTGACCGCCTGGAAGGAGCTCAGCAGCAGGTCCTCGTTCTCCCTTGCCCGGTGGTAGATGGCGCGCACCCGGCGCAGGAAGAACTCCACGCAGCAGATGCCGACCAGGGTGCCCGCCACGCTGATGGCGAAGATCGGCCCGGAGAGCACCGCGAGGAAGACGAAGCAGCCGACGATGGTCGCCACGTCGATGCAGATCGCCGGGATCGCGGTGACCGCCTGCGAGAGCGAGCGCACGTCCTCGGTGAGCGTCGCGAGCAGCCGGTGCGAGCCGAGCCGCTCCAGGTGCTCCAGCGGCGCGGCGACCACGCCGCCGCTGAGGTCGGCGCGCAGCCGGTAGATGGCCTCCTGCGCCAACCGGATCAGCAGGATCTGCGAGATCAGGCCGCTCACCAGCAGGACGACTCCGGTGAGGACGAACCGCGGCAGCAGGTCGTCCGGCCGCGGACCCGGCGACACCACAGCGTTGATGAGGGTGACCAGGTAGGTGTTGGCGGCGCCCGCGACCAGGCCGGAGGCGACGACGCCCGCGATCCGCACCCAGGAGATCGAGATGAGGAATCTGATGAGTTGCATGGTTACTGTGCTTTCGAAAGTGCCGGCGGTGCGATCTACCGGCGGATGATGTCGAAGATCATGCCTTCGAGCGTGACGCCGGGGGCGAAGGAGAACGCCACCCCGGTCGAGATCGGTGCGGTGCTGTCGGCCTGGCCGATCATCCGCTGCAGCACGAAGATCAGGGAGACGCTGAGCATGTTGCCGTGCTCGGCGAGCACGTCCCAGCTCACCGCGGCGGCCTCGCTCGGCAGCCCGAGCGAGCGCGCCGACTCCTCGATGATCTTGGGCCCGCCCGGGTGGATGGCCCACAGCGCGACATCGGACTTGCGCAGCCCGTTCTCCGCGAGCCGCCGGGTGACCACCGGGTCGACGCCCTCGTAGATGTACCTCGGCAGCTCCTCGGCGAGCTCGCAGGTGATGCCGTTGTGGTTCACCCCGAGCACGATGCCGTCCTCGGCGTCGTCGAGCAGGTGGCTGAAGCTGTCCCGGATGACGACCTTGCCCGGCGCCAGCGGCTGGTGCACCTTGCTCGCGCCGATCACCACCGCGCCGCAGCCGTCGCCGAAGAGGCTGTGCGTGATCACGTCGTTGACGTCGTCGGCGAAGACGGCGTTCACCGAGCTGAGCTCGATGCAGATGAGCATGGCCTTCTTGTCCGGGTGCGCCCGGACGTAGTCGACCGCGGTGCGCATGCCGTTCATGGCGGCGGCGCAGCCCATGAAGTTGACCACCACCCGGCCGACCGACGGCGCGAGCCCGAGCTGCTTGACCACCGCGACATCCACGCCGGGCGCGATGAACCCGGTGCTGGTCACGAAGACGAGCAGCCCGACCTCGGCCGGATCCTCGATCCCGGCCAGCGCCCGCCCGGCGGTGTCGACGGCGAGCGGCACCGCGTGCTCGTGGAACAGGTTCATCCGCTCCCGGATGGTGCCGGGCCGGCGGCTGTAGGCCAGGAACTCCGGCTCCAGCGGGTCGACGACCAGCCGGCGGGTGTCGATCCTGGTCTTGCGGTACACCCGGCCGATCCGGGTGCGCTGCCGCTCGTCGCCGAAGAGCTCGGCGACCCGCTCGGCCGCGGCCGCCTGGTCGAAGACCCGCAGCGGCGAGCCGGTGGCGATGCTCTCGATCACCCCGACCGTGGTCGGCGGCGCCGGCGGCAGCATCCGCGCGGCGATGTCGTGCCCGTGCTCCCCCTCCGCCCGCAGGCGGGTTGTCCCCGGGCGATTGCCCTCGTCGATCGTTACAGACACGACCTTCTACCTTTCGCAGTGATATGTGACCGTGGAATGCGGCTCAGACGGTGCCGATTCCGGTGAAGCCCTGGACCGTGTAGACGGCGCAGGTCTTCAGTGCCGACGGCGAGCAGTGCTCGCGCACGAACCCCCAGTTGCGTTCTTTCGCCTCGTCGGAGCGGGAAAGCAGATAGGTCCGGATCTGTTTCGGGAAACGATCCGTGAGGAAACTCTTCGCGGGCAGCCACGCCACCCCGAATTTCTCCGCCTCTTCGCGCAGTACGTCCTCGGTCGCGATATTCGCGAAACCGCTGCGCTGGTAGGGCAGCACGTGGTGCACCCGGTGCGAGCTCAGCCCGGCGGAGAGGAAGCAGTCGATGTAGCGGTTGCCGACCACCTTCAGGTCGTACGCCTGCTCCAGCTGGTTGATGCCCCAGTCCTCGGTGTCGGTGTGCGTCTCCTCGGTATCCAGCTCGAAATCGTGGCTGGCCACCACCAGGAAGGTGCTGATCCAGAGCGAGATCACGAACTGCAGGAACCAGGCGAGGAAATCGCCTGCGAGGGTGAAGGCCACCAGCTCCGCGACGAGCAGGAAGCGCACCCCGAAGGAGCCGACGAAGTGCGGCAGCGCGCCGCGCATCGAGCCGTACATCTCCGCGACACCCACCTTGCGGGTGAGCCGGCAGACGTCGAGCAGCCGGATCGTCATGCCGGTCAGCGTGTGCCCGAGTTTGTGCAGGGTGTGCACCGGCATCCGGTAGAGCCGCGGCACCCGCATCATCATGGTGAAGACGTTCTTCTTGATGTCGACTTCGCTCTGCGTGTGCGGGTGGTGCAGCAGCGCGTGGCCGTCCGCGGTGACGAAGGAGAGCGCGACGTAATTGAGGTCGAAGGCATTCACCCAGACCTTGTTCATGCCCTTCTGCGCCCGGTGGATGGCGTAGTGCCCGAAGCCGGCGAGCGAGCTGCGCAGCACCACCATGGCGAGCACGAAGATCGGCAGCGGCATCCAGCCCGGCTCGAAGAGCCGCAGCCCCTGCACCGCGAAGTAGGCCACCGCCAGCACCGCGACCACGATGTTGAAGATGGTGTCCATGCGCTTGATCCGGGCGGCCAGCGCGGGCTCGCGCAGCCGGGCCCGCACCCGGTGCAGCAGGTCGTCCTTGTTCCCGAAGGAGTACTTCGGGGTGTCCCGCCAGCTGTCGAAACCCTCCTTGAAGAGGAAGTCCGGCGCGTTGTTCTTCGGGTGGATGTCCTCGGGCAGCGCGTCGCGGTCGAGCGCGTAGCGCTCCAGCATCTTCTCGACGGCCTGCGGATTCTTGTGGTACGAGCCGATGATCGAGGTGATGTCGCGGTTCTTGGTCCGGCCGATGAAGAACTCGCCGCCCGGATGCTTGGAGATCCAGTCGCTGAGGTCGTAGGCCCTGCCGTTGTAGACCCAGACGTTCGAGATCGGGGGCGGCCCGTCGGGCGGCGGGGGACGACGGAAGTCCTGCTCCTCCGTCGCGGGGCGGGTGTCGGTCATCGGTGTCCTTCGTGCTGTGTTCGCCGGTGTCTCGGGCCGTATCGCTCGAACCCGGGATTTGATTTCAGACACCGAGCGGCTCGGCACGTCGTGCCGCGCCGTGCCAGTCCGGCCCCGGAAGATTCCCCCAGGTCAAGCGGTCCGCCTCGGTGGTCATGCTCAGTATGGTGCGTCGTCTCGCCTACAGCGCACTGAACGATTCCTTAAGCCGGAACCCGGTCGCGACGCGTTTGCCCGCGGCTCTATGCGAGACGACGGCGCACAGGGTAACGTTCCGGCCCGCAGCGGCTTCCGACCGTGGTTCGGCCATGGGTCGGCCACCGAGAATCACGGCCGGCGTTGGGCTCTCCCTCCGCCGGACGGGGCCGCTGTGCCCACCCCGGCAGCGCCTGCTGCCACTCCACCCCGGTCATCCGACCACGCACTCCCACGGGGGCAGACCATGAGTGACCCGACAATGTCCGAATCCACCGCTATCCGGCGCGGTACCCGCCGGTACTCCCCGGTGCGCTTCGGCACCGCCGCCGTCGCGGCCTCGCTCTTCGCGGCCATCCTGACCGGTTGCGGCACCGACGATTCGAGCACGAGCACCAGCACCGCCGCGACCGCCACCGGCCCGCTGCCCGACGCCGCGCAGATCGTGCAGGAGTCCGCGCGCACCACGCAGACCCTGCAGGCCGTGCACCTGGAGCTGGAGGTCGAGAACATCCAGAACCTCCCGGTCGAGAAGGTCGACGCGGACGTCACCAACCAGCCGCAGGGTCAGGGCGCCGCCCAGGGCAGCGCGACCGTGCGCACCAAGCCGGACGCGCCGTTCGTCGAGGCGGACTTCGTCGTCGTCGACAAGTCCATGTGGGTCAAGCTCGAGGACGGCAAGTTCGCCGATCTCGGCCCCTCGGAGAAGGTCTACGATCCGGGCATCATCCTGGACAAGGACAAGGGGCTGGCGAACGTCATCGCCAAGGTGCAGAACCCGAGGGTCGAGGGGCGCGAGAGCGTCGAGGGCACCGCGGTCGTCAAGGTCAGCGGCACCATCGACTCGGCGGTCATCGACCCGATCGTGCCCCGGGTCGGCGAGGGCGGCGGGACCTTCCCGATCACGCTCTACATCGCCGACGTCGCACCGCCGAGCACCTCGGCCGCGGCCAAGCCGTCCGACGCGCCCTCCGCGGGCGAGGGGCCGAACCTGGTGCGCGCCGTCGTGCAGAAGGGGGACGGCACGATCAACGTCACCCTCTCCGACTGGGCCGAGCCGGTCACGGTGACGAAGCCCGCGAACTGACCGCTACCGGCCTCCCGGCCGGAGCCCGGAGCCGGGTGTCCGCAGCGAATCCGCCGCGGACACCCGGCTTCTCGCGTTTCCGGGGCGGCACGGCGCTACCCGATCGTCGCGACGCCTGACGCACCTGCGGCGCAGCGCACCGCGCGGGGACGGGTTCCGGCCGCTCCGACGGGACGTTTCAATCAGTGATTGAACGATTGATTGAAACGTGTTCTAATTCAGTGGTGGGACGAGCCGAGACCGGAACGCGCGAGCGCATCCTCACCAGCGCCGAGCGATTGCTGCTCGAGTCCGGGTACGACCGGGTGTCGGTGCGCGCCGTGTGCGCCGCCGCCGGGGTGAACCCGGCCGCCGTGCACTACCACTTCGGCTCCAAGGAAGCGCTGGTCGCCGCGCTCCTGGAGGCCAGGCTCGGCCCGCTCTGGCAGACCGCGCTGGACGATCTCGCCGCCGACGCCCCCGACGTGCGCGCGGTGGTCGCCGCGCTGATCGCCCCGCTCGCCGAGCTCGCCGCCGACCCCACCGGCCGCCTCTACCTGCACCTGCTCGCCCGCATGGTGCTCGGCAGGCGACCGGTGCGCTGGGCCGCCACCTGGTTCCGGCTCGACCCGTGGGTGGCGCTGCTGCGCGAGCTGGTGCCCGGCCTCGACGCCGCCACCGCCCGGCGGCGCTGGCTGCTCGCCTTCGATCTCGTGCTCGGCCAGTTCGGCGACCCGCTCGCCGGCGACCGGGTGCTCTCCCCCGCCGCGGTGGCAGCCCTCACCGCGTTCGTGAGCGCGGGGCTCGCACTCTCCCCGGAGGAAGCATGAACGACGTGTTCGCCCCGGCCACGCTGGGGCCGATCCGGCTGCGCAACCGGGTGGTCAAGTCCGCCACCTTCGAGGCCCGCACCCCGGACGCGCTGGTCACCGACGATCTCATCGAGTACCACCTGCGCCCGGTGCGCGGCGGGGTCGGGATGACCACCGTCGCCTACTGCGCGGTGGCGCCGGAGGGCCGCACCGAGCGCAGGCAGATCTGGATGCGCCCGGAGGCGGTGCCCGGGCTGCGCAGGCTCGCCGACGCCGTGCACGCCGAGGGCGCCGCGGTGAGCGCGCAGCTCGGCCACGCGGGACCGGTCGCCAATGCCGCCTCCAACCGGGCGCCCGCGCTCTCGCCGAGCCGGCTCTTCAGCCCGCTCGGCATGGCCGCCACCCGGCGGCCGAGCGCGGCCGAGGTGCGCGGGCTGGTCCGCGCGCACGCCGCGGCCGCGGCGCTGGCCCAGGACGCCGGATTCGACGCCGTCGAGCTGCATTTCGGGCACAACTACCTGGTCAGCGCCTTCTTCAGCCCGCTGCTCAATCACCGTCGCGACGAGTACGGCGGCGCACTGGAGAACCGCGCCCGTTTCGCCAGGGAGATCGCGACCGCGGTGCGCGAACGGGTCGGCACCGGCATGGCCGTCACCGCCAAGCTCAGCATGGACGACGGCGTGCGCGGCGGACTGAAACTGCCGGAGAGCCTGCAGATCGGGCGCTGGCTGGAGGCCGACGGCGCGCTGGACGCGCTGCAGCTCACCGCGGGCAGCTCGCTGCTGAACCCCATGTACTTCTTCCACGGCAGCGCGCCGCGCAAGGAGTTCGCCCTGGCCTTCCCGCCGCCGCTGCGCTGGGGGTTGCGGGCGAGCGGCCGCTTCTTCCTGCGCGAGTACCCCTACCGCGAGGCCTACCTGCTCGACCTGGCGCAGCAGTTCCGGCGCGAGCTGACCATGCCGCTCATGCTGCTCGGCGGTATCAGTACCAAGCCGACCATGGATCTGGCGATGTCCCGCGGCTTCGAGTTCGTCGCGATGGCACGGGCCCTGCTCCGCGAACCGGACCTGCTGCAGCGGCTGCGCGCCGATCCGGCGACCGAGTCGCTCTGCACCCACTGCAATGTCTGCATGACCACGATCTTCCACCGCACCCGCTGCGTGCTGGCGCGCCCGGACGAGCAGGCGGCGGAGCTGCGGGACGGCAGGCCGCCGGTCCGGCTCCGCGGTTCCCGCCCCCGGCGTGCGTAGAGTCGCGGGGCATGGCCCGAACCATGCAGATCTCCGACAGCATCGTGATCGCCGTCGACCCGGCGACGGCGTACGACAATATCGCCGACGTCACCCGCATGGGGCGGTGGAGCCCGGAGAACACCGGGGCGGTCGTGGCCGATCCGGATCGCCCGCCCCGGGTCGGTGACACCTTCGTCGGCGCCAATACGCGCGGCGCCATGCGCTGGCACACCGGCTGCGTGGTGACCGCCGCCGAGCGGGGCAGCCGCTTCGCCTTCCAGGTGCAGCGGTGGGGCCTGCGCAAGCCCGCGCTCCGGGTGGCGGTGGCGAGCTGGGAGTACCGCTTCGAGCCGGTCGACGGCGGCACCAGGGTCACCGAGACCTGGATCGACGACCGCACCGGCTGGCCGGACCCGGTTGCCGCGGTCTTCGACCGCATCGTCACCGGCAAGCGCGGCTTCGCCGAGTTCCAGGAGGGCAATATCCGGCGCACCCTGGCCCGGCTCAAGGAGGCCCTGGAGTCCGAGCAGGTGGATTGACCGTACTGGCCAAGATGGCGACCGGTCGGTCAGCCCGCCCGCTCCGAGGACCGCCGCCCGCATATCGTCCGCCTTCGTTCGGTCTCTGTCGACGGGGTGACGACTCGGCGAGCGGATGTGTGACAACCGGGCGCGCAAACGCCCCGCATTCCGTAGGTTGTCGGTGTCCGCCCTCGTGGCCGAGGCGGACGCCCCCTCTCCCTTCGACGACGGAACGCGCTCGTGAAAGTCCACCACCTGAACTGTGGCAGCATGCATCCCCCCGCGACGGCCGACCTGGTCTGTCATGTCCTGCTGGTCGAAGCACCCGGCTCGCTGGTGCTGGTCGACACCGGCTTCGGCCTGCACGACATCGTCGACCCGGCCGCCAGGATCGGCCCGGTGCGGCACCTGCTACGGCCCGCGCTGGAGCCGGCCGAGACGGCGGCGCGGCAGGTGGAGCGGCTCGGCTTCAAGCGTGACGACGTGCGCCACATCGTGCTCACCCACCTGGACTCCGACCACATCGGCGGGCTCGCCGACTTCCCGCACGCCCAGGTGCACCTGACCTCGGCGGAGCTGCGCGGCGGCGTCACCGAGCCGACCTCGCGCGAGCGCATGCGCTTCCGCGCCGCGCAGTGGGCGCACGGCCCGAAGTTCGTGCAGCACAACCCGGCGGGCGAGCCGTGGCGCGGCTTCGCCGCGGCCCGCGAGCTCACCGAGATCGCGCCGGGAATCGTGCTCATCGCGCTGCCCGGGCACACCCGCGGCCATGCCTGCGTCGCGGTGGACGCGGGGCACCGCTGGATCCTGCACGCCGGCGACGCCTTCTACCACCCGGCCACGCTGGACGGCCGCTCCACGGTGCCGTTCCCGCTGTCCCTGATGGAGTCGTTGGTCGCCTACGACCGGCACCGGGTCAGGGAGAACCACGCCCGGCTGGCCGAGCTCTACCGGCGCGGCGAGCCGGACCTGCGGATCGTCTGCGCACACGACCCCTCGCTGCTCGCCGGTTCGCTCGCCTGAAAGTTCCCTTCCCGGGGGAGATTTCGGGGTCCGGCTCGGGGTCGAGCCCGGATCCCCGGCGCCTCCGTGCGGCCTAGCGTTGCTGTTCATGACACGCGCACGCGCCATCGCACTCTGGCTCCTGGTGATCTTCGTCGGCATCCAATTCGGCGCGGGCTGGTACGAGAAGGTCATCGTGGTGCACCTGTGGGAGCAGGTGCCGCCAGCGGAGACGCTCGCCGCCATGACCGACTCCGGCTTCGAACGGGCGGGCACGGCGTTCTGGCCCTTCGTCTCGCCCATGGTCGCGCTGCTCGCCCTGGTGAACATCGGCTTCGCCTGGCGGGCGCCGGGCCCGATGCGCCGCTGGTGGCTGGCTGCCGCCCTGCTCATGACCACCTACGCGGTGGTCAGCTACGGCTGGTTCGTGCCGCAGATGGTGCTCTTCCAGCGCGACGGCGCGGACTGGAGCCCCGATCGGATCGCCGATTTCGTCGAGCTCTGGACCTCGGCGAACTATGCCAGGATGGCGCTCGGCGGGGTGGGCTGGCTCTGCGCGCTGCGCGCGCTCTCGCTCTCCGGCGACCGGGCGCGCCCGCTCGCCGATTAGGCTCGCGGAAATGACCGGAACGGCCCCGAGCAGCAGCAGGCGCACCAACCGCCGAGGCGGGGTGAGCTCCCGGCCGGGCCGGCCCCCGGCGGCTCGCTCCGGGAGCGACCCGCCGCCACCGTCGCGACCGCCGCCATCGTCGCCCACCTGGAGCACTCGCGCTGCCCCTCAGCGCAGCAGCGCGTTCACCAGCGTGACCAGGTAGTCGACGGTGGCCTCCCGGCTCAGCCCCTGTTCCCGCCGCAGGCTGCGCCACGTGCCGACGTTCAGCACCACGACCAGCAGATCACCGAACCGGTCCTGCTCGTGCGGGCGGCTCGCGATCGCCGCCGCGAAGACCGTCTCCACCCAGTCCCGGTGGAAACGGTGCCCGTCCTCGATGATCGGCAGCAGCTCCGGCATCCGCTCGGCGAGCGCGAGCAGCCGCCAGGTGCCCTCCCCGGTGCGCTCGTAATCCTTCACCACCGTGCGCACGATGGACTCCACGTCGCCGGGCACCGCCACCGAGCGCTCCGCCCGCACCGTCGGCGCGAACCGCTCGGCCGGCCCGGCCAGGTACAGCCCGATCTTGCTGCCGAAGTGGTTGACCACGGTCTGCGCCGCCCGCGGCCGCCGGGTCGGTGGCCGCGCACAGCGTCGCGAGCGCCCCGGTCCCAGCGCTTCCGCGCGCATACCGGGACAAGGCCGACGCAGTGGCTCCTGGACCGCCGCCTACCGAGCGAACCCGCCCGATCAGTGCGGCGATCGGTTGCCTATGCCGTTCGCACCCGTTCTGCGCCCCGACGTCCGTTCGAGCGAATCACCGCATCGCGATGCCGGCTACCGGACCGCCCGGCCCCGGCCCGCCCGGAGCAGCTCCGCCGCGATCGCGCGCCCCAGCCGCAGCGGCTCCACCGAGTGCTCCAGCTTCGACCCGGCCAGCGCACCGTCGTAGACCAGCTGGACCCGCAGCGCGAGCCCGCCCGGATCGGCCATCCCGGCCTCGGCGAGCAGGTCGGTCAGCGTCTGCCGCACCCAGACGCGGTGCGCCACAACCGGTTTTAGCCGCTCCTCCGGGAACTCGGTCGCCGCATTGGCGTACTGACACCCGCGGAACCCCTTGCCGGGCGCCGAGGCCAGCGCCAGGTCGAAGAAGGTCAGCACCCGATCGGCCGGGTCGGCGACGGTGGCGACCGCCTCCAGCCAGCGATTGCGGTCGCGCCGATCGAGATGCTCCAGGTAGGCGAGCACCAGCGCGTCCTTGGAGCCGTAACTGGAGTACAGGCTGGCCCGCGCCACCCCGGCCTCGGCCAGCACCCGGTCGATGCCGACGGCGCGAATGCCGTAGCGGGCGAACAGGGCACCGGCGGTCTCGAGCAGGCGCTGCGCCGGGCTCGCCTTGCTCGGCCGCTCGGCCTGCGCCGCGGATTCCGTCGACGTCGTCACACCACCACCATAACCGCTCCTCCGCATAGACAGATCGTTCTGTCTATGCCATGGTTGAACCGTGACTCGCAGTACCCTCACCCGCCGCCTGCACGTGGATCTCGTGCGCGTCGCCGGTGCTGCCTGTCGTCACTCGCGCTGAGCCGCGTCCCGGTCCCGCATCTGTGCGGGGTACCGCTGTCCGTTCTCCGAAAGGCGATTCCGCATGTCCCTGTACCTGTACGAACTGGCGCCCGCGATCGATCCGGCCAAGGCCGTGGACGAGCTGGCGGCGCGCATCGGCGAGGCCGGCGGCGAGCTGATCGAGGCGCAGGTGACCGGCGGTGCCGGGCGGATCTTCGCGATCGCCGAGTTCGAGTCCTGTCGCGCGCCCGGGCTGGAAGCGGACGGCGCGCTCGGCGCGGTCGACGGCCCGCACGAGGTGCGGCTGGTCGGCGCCGAGCTGGCGCAGCTGAAGGCGGCCCGCCCGGCGGCGGGGTACCTGGTCGAGTGGGACATCCCGGCCGAGATCGACATGGACACCTACCTCGCGCGCAAGAAGGCGAACGCGCCCAGGTACGCGAACGTGCCCGAGGTCGACTTCCTGCGCACCTACGTCCGCGAGGACACCGCCAAGTGCCTGTGCTTCTACGACGCTCCCGACGAGGCCGCGGTCCGGCGTGCCCGAGATGCGGTGAGCACCCCGATCGACCGCCTGCACGCGCTCACGGAACCCCGAGCATGACCGCCGTGCTCGACGCCCGCGCCGAGGCGGTCGCCTTCGTCCGCGCCAGGGCCGCCGCGCTCGACCGGAACGAGACCGACGTCCGCACCGACCTGGCCGAGCTGGGCCGCCTCGGGCTGCTCGATATCGGCCTCGGCGAGCCGGGGATCGAGCCGATCGTCGGCGTGGTCGAGGCGGTCGCCGGGGAGAGTCTCGCGGTCGGCTTCTCGCTCTGGGCGCAGCGCATGACCATCGAATACGTTTCCCGCGCAGCGGAATCCGTGCGCGCGGAGCACCTGGCGGGGCTGACCTCCGGCCGCACCGTCGGCGTCACCGCCATGGCGGCGGCGCTCAAGCACCTGGCCGGGCTCGGCCCGCTGCCGCTGGCCGCCGACGGCGACCGGGTCTCCGGGCCGATCGCCTGGGCCTCCAATGTCTTCCCGGACGCGCTGATCGTCTTCCCGTTCCGGGACGGGTCGGGGCGCGGGCACGTCGGCTGCACCCGCACCGGGGCGGCCGGTGTCGAAGTGGCCCCCGCGCCGGAGCTGCTCGCGCTCGGCGCGACCGCCTCGACCTCGCTGCGCTTCACCGACGTCGCGATCGAGCAGCGGATCACCGGCGACCTGAAGGGCTTCTGCGGCGCCATCCGCCCGACCTTCCTGCTGCTGCAATCCGCCTTCTGCACCGGCATCGCGCGCACAACGCTGGTCGAGGCCGCGGACCGGCTGGACGGGCTCGGCGAGGAGTTCCGCACCGAACTCGAGTCGCTCACCGCCCGCGGCGACGATCTGCGGCACCAGCTGTACCGGCACGCCGCCGACCCCGGCGCGGCTGGCCCGGCCGAGCTGCTGGAGGTCCGGCTCGGCGCCGCCCGGCTCGCGGTCGAGGCCACCCGGCTGGAGTTCGCCCTGCGCGGCGGGGCGAGCTACGCCACCGCGAGCGCCACCAATCGTCGGTTCCGGGAGGCTGCCTTCCTGCCGATCCAGTCACCCTCGGAAGGGCAGTTGCGGTGGGAACTCTCGCAGTACGAATAGCGGACGGCCACAGGAGCTACGCGGATACCCCGGTCCTGCGCGGCCTCGACCTGGCGGTCCCCGCCGGGGAGACGCTCGCGGTGCTCGGCGCCAGCGGCAGCGGCAAGTCCACGCTGCTCCGGGTGCTGGCCGGGCTGGACCGGCTGGACGCGGGGACCATCGACTGGGACGGCGCCGCCACCCCGCCCGCCACCGGCACCGTCTTCCAGCAGCCGCTGCTCATGCCGTGGCTGACCGTGCGGGACAATATCCTCTTCGGCGGCCGCTTCACCCGGCACCGCGATGGCTTCGACCGCGAACACGCGCTCGGCCTGCTCGCCCGCTTCGGCCTGGGTGACCTCGCCGGGCGCTACCCCGATCAGCTCTCCGGCGGTCAGGCGCAGCGCATCGCGGTGATCAGGGCCGCCGCCGTGCGCCCCCGGCTGCTGCTGCTCGACGAGCCGTTCAGCGCGCTCGACCCGGCCGTGCGCGCGGACCTGCAGGACTGGCTGCGCGAGCTGGTCGCCGAGCTCTCCTGCACCACCGTGCTCGTCACCCACGACGTGGACGAGGCGCTGCGGCTCGCGGACCGGATCGTGCTCATCGGGCCGGGTGCCGCCGTGCGCGAGGACGTCCGGCTCATCGGGGCCGACCCGGTCGCCGTGCGCGAGCGCATCGTCGCCGGGTACCGCGAGACGGTGGTGCCCGCGTGAGCCTCTCCCGCCGAGCCCTGCTGTGCGGGTGCGCCGGGCTGGTCGCCGCGGGCGGCATCGCCGGGGTCACCGACCTGGCGCGCTCCGCCGGGACCGACCGCACCCATACCGGCGGCACGCTGCGCATCGGCTACCTGCCGATCACCGACGCCGCCCCGCTGCTGGTCGCGCACGGCGCGAACACCGTCGCCGCGGGCGCGGTGGACAGTGCCGAGCCGGTGCTCTTCCGCAGCTGGGCCGCGCTCGCCGAGGCGTTCCTGACCCGTCAGGTGGACGTGGTGCACCTGCTCATGCCGCTGGCCGTGCAGCTGAGGTACGGGCTCGGCGCCGACGTCCGGGTGCTCGGCTGGAACCACACCAACGGCTCCGCGCTCACCGTCGCCCCGCACATCACCGAGCCGGAGCAGCTGGCCGGGACCCAGGTGGCGATCCCGTTCTGGTGGTCGATCCACAACATCCTGGTCCAGCAGTACCTGCGCGCGCACGGGCTGCGCCCGGTGATCCGGCGCTCCGCCGAGCGCGCCGGCCGCACCGTCGAGCTGGTGGTCATGAGCCCGTCGGACATGGTCCCCGCGCTGGCCAACGGTTCGATCGCCGGTTTCACCGTCGCCGACCCGTTCAATGCCGCTGCCCAGGTGCGCGGCGTCGGCCGGATCCACCGCTACCTCGGCGACCTCTGGCGCGACCACGCCTGCTGCGCGCTCGTCGTGCACCAGGACCTGCTGGACCGGCGCCCCGAGGTCGCCCAGGCACTCACCGACGGCGTCGTGGCCGCACAGGCGCGGATCGACACCGACCGCCCCGCTACCGCGAAAATGCTGGCCGGCGGCTACCTTCCGCAGCCGCTGCCCGCCATCACGACCGCGCTCACCTACCCGAAGCCGCCCCCGGTCCGGCACCCGGAGTGGAACCCGCAGCGCATCGGCTTCCAGGCGTTTCCCTACCCGAGCTTCACCAGGGCGCTGATCGAGGCCATGCCCGCCACCCTCGTCGACGGCGACACCCGCTTCCTCGACCAGCTCGACCCCACCCGGGTACACGCCGAACTCGTCGACGACCGCTTCGTCCGGGCCGGCCTCGGCGGCGCCACCCCCACCCGCATCGAGGAGATCGACCCGTCGTGACCACCACCACCCTCCCCGATAGAGACCCGGTCGCGCGCACCAGGCGCAGCCCGCTCCCCCGCATCGCCGCCATCGTCGCCGCGCTCGCGCTCTGGTGGCTCGTCACCAGCGTGCTGACCGGGCCCGATTCGCTGCTTCGCGAGTTCGCCCCGCAGCACGTGCCCGGTGCGCTGCACGCGCTGTACGAGCGCGGGGTGCTGCTCGCCGATATCGGGGTCAGCCTGTGGCGATTGCTTCTCGGGTTGCTCATCGCCGTGACCATCGGGGTTCCGCTCGGGTTGCTGCTCGGGCTGCACGCCGCGACCGAGCACGCCGTCGCCCCGGTCGTGCAGTTCCTGCGGATGATCTCGCCGCTCTCGTGGGCGCCGATCGCCGTGGCGGTGTTCGGCATCGGGAATCAGCCGGTGGTGTTCCTGGTCGCCGCGGCGTCGGTCTGGCCCATCGTCCTGAACACCAGCGCGGGCGTTCGCGCCATCGATCCCGGGTTGCTGCTCGTGGCCCGGTCCTTCGGCGCCACCCGCCGCGAACGGCTTTTCTCGGTGGTGCTGCCCGCCATTCGCGGGCACGTGCAGGCGGGGTTGCGGATCGCGCTCGGCATCGCCTGGGTGGTACTGGTTCCGGCCGAGATGCTCGGCGTACGTTCGGGGTTGGGCTATCAGATTCTGAATGCCCGGGATCAGCTGGCGTACGACCAGGTGATGGCGGTGATCGTCGTCATCGGCGCACTGGGGTTCGTGCTGGATTCCGGCGCGCGGGCGGTGCTGGACCGGCGATGAGCGCTCTCCGTCAAGCCACGGCGAGGCGGTCGACCAGGAGCTGGATTCGCTGCTCGGCGGCGTCCGGCGGCAGCCTGCCGGCGCGGGTGAGGGTGGCCAGCCCGTGCAGCGCCGCCCAGAAGACCTCGGTGAAAACACCAGGCTCGACGCCGTCCCCCGCGACCTCCGCGAGGGTCTCCAGCAGGGCGGCGAACGCGTCCTTGAGCGGCTCCGGACTCTGATCGCTGGCGAAGGTCAAGCCGCCGTCGAGCTGGAACATGGCGTCGTACACGTGCGGGGTGCGGGCGGCGAAGTCGAGGTAGGCGCGGGCGAGGGCGGTGACCCGGGCGCGCGTCTCGACCGCCGCGGCGGTCGCGGCTCGCAGCTCCGCCGCCAGTTCGGTGGCGCCGTCGAGGGCGACCGCCCCGATGATCTCGCGCTTCCCGCGGAAGTGGCTGTAGAGGACCGGCTGGCTGTACTCGATGCGCTCCGCGAGCCGCCGCGTGGTTACCGCATCCCATCCGTGCTGCTCGGCGAGCTCCCGGGCGGTGTCCACGATCAGCCGCTCCCGCTCCGCCCGCTCCCGCTGCTTTCGCTCCTGAACCGACATCGCTCGATACTAGCATCGCTAGACAATCAACCATTGATAGATCTAGTGTTGATCCAATGACTAGCAGTGCTAGATGTAGACGGCGCGTGGCGAGCGGGGTCCAGTTGCGGCGGAGGCGGCGAGTAGCGATCCTGTCGCACCCCGCCACTAGGGTGCACGAGGTGCGCGAACTCGACGGCCTCCCCTTCGCGGCCCACCTCCGCCCGCTGGACGACCCCCTCGACGACGAGGGCGACTACGACTGCGCCCTCGTCGAGGGCGAGCACCGGAACGCCACCGCGCGCAATGCCCGCTTCACCGAGTGCGCCATCCGCTCGGCCGGGCTGACCGTCACCGACTTCACCGCGACGAGATTCGCCGACTCCTGGTTCCGCAATGCCGACCTGACCGGCGCCACCCTGACCGAGTCCTCCTGGCAGGACGTCGAACTGATCGAATCGGCGCTCGCGGGCGCGGAACTCATCGGCGCCCGCCTGCGCAGAATCACCTTCGAGGGCTGCAAGCTGGACGGCGCGAACTTCCGCGGCGCCCAGCTGCGCGAGGTCACCTTCCGGGACTGTGTGCTGCGCGACGTCGACCTGGGCGGCGCCACGCTCACCGGCGTCACCTTCCCCGGCAGCCGGGTCGAGCTCGCCCTGCGCGACACCACCCTGGAGAAGGTCGACCTGCGGGAGGCCGTGAGCATCTCCGTGACCGAGGGCGTGCCCGCGCTGCGCGGCGCGACCATCTCGCGCACCCAGCTGTTCGAGCTGGCTCCCCTGCTCGCCGCATCGATCGGCCTCCTCGTCCGGGACTGAGCCGGCAAACAGACAGTGATCGACCCCACGCCCGCAAACTAGTTGCTTGTGTCAAACAACCGTCGTATAGTTGCTTACCGCAAGCAAGTAAATGACTCCGGGGAGTGGTGGCGATGGCGGTGTCGAGTGTGACGGCCCAGAGCCTGATCGACGAGCTCTACCTCATGGGCCGGGCCATCAAGATCTCCATCGCCCGCAACGAGGACGAACGGCTGCTCGCCGGCGGCCTCGGCGTGCTCGTCACCCTGGAAGAGCACGGCCCGTGCAGGCAGGGCGATCTGGCGGTCTCCATGTGCCTCAGCCCGTCGGCGCTGAGCCGCCACGTCGCCGAACTGGTCGCGGACCAGTTGCTGACCAAGCGTCCCGACCCGAGCGACGGCAGGGCCACGGTCCTGCACATCACCGACCGGGGACGCGCACTGCTGCGCCGGATCCGGGTCAAGCGCGCCGAGGTCATGGCCGCCATGCTCGACGACTGGGGCGACGAGGACGCGGAACGCGCCCGCAGCACCATCCGGAGCCTCCGGGAAAAGCTCACCGAACACGCTCTCCGCACCGGCGCGGGCGAGCACCAGCCGGTTCGATAGAAAGTCAGGTATTCGATGTCAACCACAGCCGAGGCGGTGAAGAACCGAGAGCCCGCCGCCATGACGCACCGCGAGATCCTGGAAGCGATGACCGGTCTGCTGGCCGCGCTGTTCACGGCGCTGCTGAGCACCACCATCGTCGCGACCGCGTTGCCGACCATCATCGGCGACCTGAAGGGTTCGCAGACCTCCTACGCCTGGGTCATCACCACGGCGCTGCTCGCCAACGCGGCAACCACCCCGATCTGGGGCAAGCTCGCCGACCTGTTCAACAAGAAGCTGCTCGTGCAGTCGGCCATCGTGATCTTCGTGATCGGCTCGGTGATCGCGGGCGTCGCGCACAGCGTGCCACTGCTGCTGGTCGCCCGGGTGATCCAGGGCGTCGGCATGGGCGGGCTGACCGCGCTCGTGGTCGCCATCATCGGCTCCATCGTCTCGCCGCGTGAGCGCGGCCGGTACTCCGGCTACATGGGCGCGGTCATGGCGGTCTCCATGTCCGGCGGCCCGATCCTGGGCGGCGTGATCGTGGACAGCCCGCTCGGCTGGCGCTGGTGCTTCTTCGTCTGCGTGCCGCTGGCCGTGATCGCGCTCTTCCTGCTGCAGCGCACGCTGCGGCTGCCCACCGAGCGCAAGACCGGCGTCTCCATCGACTGGCTCGGCGCCACCCTGCTCACCGCGGGCGTCTCGGTGCTGCTGATCTGGGTCTCCTTCGCGGGCAAGGCCGGGTACTACGACTGGTTCTCCCGGGAGTCGGCGCTCTACGTCGGCGCGGGCGTGCTGCTGCTGGCCGCCACCGTGTGGGTGGAGCGGCGGGCGGAATCGCCGATCGTGCCGCTGCCCATCGTGCTGGAGAAGACCACCGGGCTGGCGATCATCGCCTCGATCGCGGTCGGGGTCGGCATGTTCGGCGCCACCACCTTCCTCGGCCAGTACTTCCAGACCGCGCGGGGCTACTCCCCCACCGCGGCAGGCATCCTGACCATCCCGCTGGTGGCGGGCATGCTGATCGCCTCGGTGACCTCCGGGCAGCTGATCACCCGGTTCGGCAAGTGGAAGCGGTTCGTGGTGTCCGGCGGCGTGCTGCTGGTGATCGGCTTCGCGCTGCTCTCCACCATCGACCACGCCACCAACCTGTGGCTGGTGGGCGCCTACATCAGCGTGGTCGGCCTCGGCGTCGGCATGATGATGCAGAACCTGGTGCTGGCCGTGCAGAACACGGTGAGCGTGCAGAACATCGGCGCCGCCTCCAGCAATGTCGCGTTCTTCCGCACCTTCGGCGGCGCGATCGGGGTCTCGGTGCTCGGCTCGATCCTGGCCTCCCGGGTGGGTGAGCTCTCCGCCGAGGGCTTCGCCAGGCTCGGCATCCCGGCCGGTAGCTCCGGCGGCGGCAGCCTCGACCTGGCGTCGCTGCCGCAGCCGGTGCTGGAGATCGTGCGCGCCGCCTACGGCGACGCCACCGGGCGCATCTTCCTGGTCGCCGCCGCGGCCTGCGTCATCGCGCTGATCGCCACCGCGCTGCTGCCGAACAAGCCGCTGCGTACCACGATCGATATCGACCCGGCGCTGGATCCCATGCGGCCCGGAACGACGCCGCCGACCGACACCACCGTCGACGACACCAGGGAGCGCGTGCTCCAGCACTGACTCCCCGAGCAGCGGGCCCCGGAGCGATCCGGGGCCCGTTTCTCCTGTCCGGCGCAGCAGCCGGACGCGGGCGGGCCGGGTGGTGTGGGCCCAGAGCAGCGCCACGCGGGTGAGCTGGCCGAGTGCGGTGGAGCCGGAACTCGAGATCACGCCACGCCGTAGCGAAACGGACGATCTCACCCGTTGCGGGTGATCTGCTGGCACGCTGTCACCTGCCAAGCTCACCCGCACTGAGACCCGGAGGTGCCCATGTGGCGGACCGCTGTCGCTGCGCTTGCTGGAACCTTGCTCACCTGCGCCGCGGCGCCGCTCGCCACGGCGCAGCCACCGGGGTACAGCGAGTACGTCTCGCTCGGTGACTCGTGGTCGGCGGGCGCCACGCTGAACCCTGCCCTGCTGAACTCCGAATTCGTGCCGCTCGGCTGTCTGCAGCGCACGCAGAACTTCGCCAGGCAGGTGGCCGAGGCGCTGAACGTCCCGACCTTCCGGGACGCGGCCTGCGCCGGCGCCACCACCGAGGACATGACGGCCGACCAGCCGCTCGGCAAGGACCAGTACCCGTCGTACAACACGCCGCAATTCGACCGGCTCACGCCGAACACCGACCTGGTGACCATCTTGATCGGCGGCAACAACGTGGGGCTCGCGGCAACGGTGCGCACCTGCATCACCCCGAACCCGGCGATCTCGCCGTGCGTCTCCCGCTTCGTGGTGAACGGCGTGGACCAGATGACGCAGCGGATCGAGGCCGCCGAGCCGACGATCGCCGCGACCATCGACGGCATCAAGGCGCGGTCGCCGCGGGCTCGGATCGTCATGCTGAACTACCTCGACGGCGTCGCGGTCGGCGACCCCTGCTACCCCATCATCCCCATCTCGCCGACCGACGTGAACTGGCTCGCGGAGAAGCTCTCCGAGCTCAACACCATGCTCGCGGCGGTCGCCAGGCAGACCGGGGTGGAGTTCGCGAACACCTACGCGGGCAGCGTCGGGCACGACGCCTGCCGCGCGCCCGGCGTGCGCTGGGTCGAGGGGCTGATCCCGGTCACCGCCGAGCCGCCCGGCCCCGCCCTGCCCTTCCACCCGAACCAGCTGGGCGTGAACCACCAGGCGAGCACGGTGCTCGCCACCCTCGGGGGCTGATTCCCGCGCGGCGGCCCGGGTACCCGGGCGTCACCCCGATCCGAGGAGGAGCCGTGCCCGACCCCGCCGCCGTGCTGTTCGATGTCGACGGAACCCTCGTCGACTCCAACTACCTGCACACCCGCGCCTGGCACCGCGCCTTCCGCGCGGCGGGCGCGGTGGTGCCGAGCTGGCGCATCCACCGCGCGATCGGCATGGACGGCAGCACCCTGATCGAGACGCTCGCCCCCGAGGCCGACGCCGACCGCGCCGACGAACTGCACACCCGCTACTACCTGGATTCCGCCGGGGAGCTCACCCTGCTCCCCGGCGCTCGGGAAATCCTGCACGCCCTGCACGATCGCGGCCTGCGCATCGTCCTCGCCACCTCCGCCGCACCCGACGAACTGGCTCGTCTGCGCGAGCTGCTCGACAGTGAGCCGATCCTGCACGCCGTCACCGACGCCGACGATGTGGAGACCGCCAAACCCGACCCGGCCATCGTCCGCGTCGCCCTCGAGCGCGCCGGCGTCCCCGCCGAGCGGGCGGTCTTCGTCGGTGACACGGTGTGGGACGCCAGGGCCGCCACCGATATCGGGGTGCGCGCGGTCGGCGTCCTCAGCGGCGGCGTCTCCCGCGATGAACTCACCACGGCGGGAGCGGAATTCGTCTGCGACGATGTCGCGGAGCTGCTGCGCGAGGTCGAGCGGAGCCCCCTCGGAAAACTGCTCTGATCAGGTCGCCGGCGCCGGGCGTCACCGCCGAGGCCGCCGAGGCCGGCGCGACCCCGCGCTCCGCGCCGCACCCCGCGTGAGTGCGCCGCCGGGTCGCGCGGCCGTCCGCTGACACCGCCGGTGGCGGCGCAGGGTAAGAAGAAGTGTGCGGTGCCTGCGCCGCCACCACCCACCGTCGAACGAGGAGAGCTGGTTCATGACGAACCCCACCGCGCGCGCACAGATCGGGGTCACCGGCCTCGCGGTCATGGGCAGCAATATCGCCCGGAACTTCGCGCGGCACGGCTACACCGTCGCGCTGCACAACCGCAGCGTCGCCAAGACCGACGCGCTGCTCGCCGAGCACTCCGGTGACGGCGATTTCGTGCGCACCGAGACCATCGCCGAGCTCATCGCCGCGCTGGAGAAGCCGCGCCGGGTGCTCATCATGGTCAAGGCAGGCGATGCCACCGACGCCGTGATCGAGGAGCTGGCCGCCGCCATGGAGCCCGGCGACATCATCATCGACGGCGGCAATGCCCTCTACACCGACACCATCCGCCGCGAGGCGGCGCTGCGCGAGCGCGGCCTGAACTTCGTCGGCGCCGGCATCTCCGGCGGCGAGGAGGGGGCTCTGAACGGCCCCTCGATCATGCCGGGCGGCCCGGCGGAGTCCTACGAATCGCTGGGCCCGCTGCTGGAATCCATCGCCGCGCAGGTCGACGGCACCCCGTGCTGCACGCACATCGGCCCGGACGGGTCGGGGCACTTCGTGAAGATGGTGCACAACGGCATCGAGTACGCCGACATGCAGCTCATCGGCGAGGCCTACCACCTGTTCCGCGACGCGCTCGGCTTCGACGCCAAGCAGATCGCGGACGTCTTCACCCAGTGGAACACCGGGGATCTGGAGAGCTACCTGGTCGAGATCACCGCCGAGGTGCTCAACCAGGTCGACGCCAAGACCGGCAAAGCTCTGGTCGATGTGATCGTGGACGCCGCCGAGCAGAAGGGCACCGGCCGCTGGACCGTAAAATCCGCCCTCGACCTGGGTATTCCGGTGACCGGGATCGCCGAGGCGGTCTTCGCCCGTGCCATCTCGGGCTCCCGCGCGCAGCGCAAGGCGGCCCAGGGGCTCGCCTCGGGCACGCTGGCCGACAAGCCCACCGACGCCGAGACCTTCACCGAGGACATCCGGCGTGCGCTGTATGCCTCCAAGGTGATCGCCTATGCCCAGGGCTTCGACCAGATCGCCGCGGGCAGCGCGGAGTACGGCTGGAACCTGACCCCCGGTGACCTGGCGCGGATCTGGCGGGGCGGCTGCATCATCCGGGCCCGGTTCCTGAACCGGATCACCGAGGCGTACGACGAGAACCCGGAGTTGCCCAGCCTCATCCTGGCCCCGTACTTCCGGGACGCCATCGAGACCGGTATCGACAGCTGGCGCCGGGTGGTCGCCACCGCGATCCAGCTCGGCATCCCGGTGCCCGCCTTCGGCTCCTCGCTCTCCTACTACGACGCGCTGCGCGCCGAAAGGTTGCCTGCTGCACTCACCCAGGGCCAGCGCGACTTCTTCGGCGCGCACACCTACGAGCGGACCGACGCCGACGGCAAGTTCCACACCCTGTGGAGCGGGGATCGGAGCGAAGTCTCCGCTTGACCTGAACAATGGTTGAGGAGTCACGGTGGAGCCATGAACTCCACCGTGACCGAACCATTGCAGATCGCCGTCGTCGTCGGCAGCACCAGGCCGGGCAGGTTCGGCCCTGCCGTGGCGGAGTGGTTTCTCGATCGCGCCCGCGCGCGGCCGGAGCTCTCCCCCGCGGTCGTCGACGTCGGCGACACCGAGCTCCCGCACGCCTTCGGCGCCCCGGCTCCCCGGCTGGCCCCGGCGGCGGCCGCGCTGGCCGCCGCCGATGCCTTCGTCGTCGTCACCCCCGAGTACAACCACAGCTACCCCGGCGCCCTCAAGAACCTGATCGACCTGCACTCGGCAGAGTGGCGCGCCAAGCCGGTCGCCTTCGTCAGCTACGGCGGCGTCTCCGGCGGGCTGCGCGCGGTCGAGCACCTGCGCGGCGTCTTCGCCGAGCTGCATGCCGTCACCGTCCGGGACACGGTCAGCTTCCACAATCCGTGGGGCCGCGCCGACGGCGGCAGCCTCGCCGCCGACCCGGAGTCCGACGCCGCCGCGGGTACCCTGCTCGACCAGCTCACCTGGTGGGGCGAGGCGCTGCGCACGGCTCGCGCCCACCGCCCGTACGGCAGCTGAGGGCGCTCCCATGACTGAAATCCTCACGAAATCCGCTGCCGTCGAGCGCAACCCGATATCCAGTGGGTCGCCACCGGCTACGCGTTGGCGCTCGGCGCGGTGGTGCCCGCGTCGGCCTGGGCGATCGGGCGGTTCGGCGCCAAGCGGCTCTACCTGGCCGCGGTCCTGGTCTTCGCGCTCGGCTCGCTGCTTGCCGGGCTGGCCTGGGACATCGGCTCGCTCATCGCCTTCCGGGTGCTGCAGGGCGCGGGTGGCGTGCTGCTCATGCCGGTCGGCATGACGATCCTGCTGCGCGCCGCCGAGGCCACCCCCGAGCGGCTGGGCCGGTTGATGAGCACGCTGGGGCTGGCCATCCTGGTCGGGCCGCTCGCCGGGCCGGTGCTCGGCGGGTACCTGATCGACGAGGTCTCGTGGCGCTGGATGTTCTTCGTGAATGTGCCGGTGGCCGCGCTGGTGGTGCTGCTCGCGGTCCGGGTCTTCCCGGCTGACCTTCCCGAGCCGCGCAAGCGGCTCGACGTGCTCGGGCTCGCGCTCATGTCGCCGGGGCTGGCGCTGTTCATCTACGGCGTCACCGCCGCGGGCGAGCGCGGCGGCTTCGGCTCGGCCGCGGTGCTGGTGCCGCTGCTTCTCGGGGCGGCGCTGGTGGCGGCGTTCGGGTACCGCGGGTGCACCGCCGAGGATCCGCTGATCGACCTGCGGGTGCTGCGCAACCGGTCAGTGGCGGCGGCCGCTGCGGTGCTGGGGTTGTTCGCGGCCGGGTACTTCGGCTCGATGCTGCTGCTGCCGCTGTACTTCCAGCTGGTGCGCGGGGAGTCGGCCATGGTCGCGGGGGCACTGGGGATCCCGTTCGCGCTGGCGTCCGGCGGTGCCATGCAGGTGGCGGGGCGGCTCATCGACCGGGTGCCGCCGGGGCGCTACCTGCCGGTGTCGATCGGGGTCGGGCTGCTCGGCTTCCTGCTCTTCCGGGCGCAGCTCGACGCGGACGCCTCCTACTGGGGGCTGTGCGCGGCCATGCTGCTCATGGGCGCGGGCGGCGGCGGCACGCTCATGCCCGCCATCACCACCGCCACCCGCAACCTCGCCCCGGAGCAGCGGGCGGGCGGCACCACCACCGTCAACATGGTCAACACCACCGCGCTCGCCATCGGCACCGCCGTCACCTCCGTTGTGCTCGCCGCGCTGCTCCCGGTCGACGGCGGGTTGCAGGCGCTGCACCACATGGGCCCCGACGCGCACGCCGAGCTGGCGCCAACGCTGGCCCAGGCATTCCAGGACTCCTATTTGGTCGCCCCGGTCCTCATGGCGCTGGCCGTGATCCCGGCGCTGCTCCTGCCGCGGCACACGGTGTGACCGACACCGATCCGCCGTTCCGGCCTGCGCTGCGCGGGCGCGGCCGGTCCCGCCACCTGCCCAGCGGTGCGCCTGCTGCCCGGTAGACCGGTACGGGGGATGTGAGAGGGTGTCCGTTCACTCGTGAAATCGGTGCTCTCGGAGGAAAACTGTGGTGGAAGCGGCATTCGACGTGGCCGGGCTGGTGGGGTATCGCTACCGCGCGGACGACTTCTACGAGGTCGGGCGGGAGAAGATCCGCGAGTACGCGCGGGCGGTGCAGGACTACCACCCGGCGCACTGGAGCGAGGACGCCGCCGCCGAGCTCGGCTACCAGGGGCTGGTCGCGCCGACCACGTTCATCTCCACCGTCGCCATGCTCGCCAACCGCAGGCTGCTGGAGACCGTGCTGGCCGGGTACGACGTGATCGTGCAGACCGACCAGGTCTTCGAGATGCACAAGCCGGTGCGCACCGGCGACCGGCTGGTCAGCGACGTCGAGCTGGCCTCGGTGCGCCGGATCGGCGGCAAGGATCTGCTGACCATCACCAATACGTTCAGTGATCAGGCGGACGAGGTCGCGCAGGTCATGCACACCACCGTCGTCGGGCTCACCAGCGAGGACGTCGCGGGCGACATCGGCGCGACGATCGAGCGGGTCATCATGACCGGGCTCGGCACGACCGGAACCGCCCCCGACGAGCAGCCCGCGGCCGAACCCGCCACCGAGCGGCGCCTCTCGCCGGAGTCGCGCACCCGTACCCCGCGCACCGCGATCCGCCTGGCGGACATCGCAGCCGGGGACGAACTCCCCGCCCGCACCGTGCACCTGACCCGCGGCGACCTGGTGAACTACGCAGGCGTCTCCGGCGACGCGAACCCCATCCACTGGCACGACGGCATCGCCGCGCTGGCCGGGCTGCCCGACGTGATCGCGCACGGGATGCTCACCATGGGGCTGGGCGCGGGCTTCGTCACCGGCTGGCTCGGCGATCCCGGCGCGATGCTCCGCTACAGCGTCCGGCTGTCGAACTACACGGTCATCGAGGCGCTCGCGGCCGGGACGGTGGAGTTCACCGGGCGCGTGAAGTCCGTCGACCCCGAGGCCGGGACGGCCGTCCTCGTCGTCGTCGCCAAGTCGGCGGGCCGCAAGATCTTCGGCCTCGCCACCGCCGAGGTCCGCCTGGCTGACCACCCCTCCACTATGTGCCATTGACAAATGGCACATAGTGGGCTGATGCTGTTGACCATGACAACCCCACGGTCGACGGTGACATCGCGGTCCCGGCCGGTCCCCGCGGCCGCATCGCTGCGCAGCAGGCTCGCGGCGGAGTTCTCCGCCCGCAGCCTGCGGCACCTGAACGGCGCGCTGCCGCTCAATGCCGCCGGGATCTTCGCGGGCAGGCAGATCATCGCCGGGGTGATGGCGGCGTTCGGCCCGGTCCTGCCCGGCACCGGTGTGCGGCGGGTACGGGAACCGGGTGTGCGCGGGGAGTGGGTGCGCGCCGCGGGCGTCCCCGACGGGCCGCGGGCGGTCTACTACCTCCACGGCAGCGGTTACGTCATCTGCTCGGCGCGCACGCACCGCGGCCTGGCGTCGCGGATCTCCGCGGCGACCGGGCTCCCGGTCTTCGTGGTGGACTACCGGCTCGCGCCGGAGCACCGCTTCCCCGCCGCCGCCGACGACATCGCCGCGGGCTACTCCTACCTGCTCGAATCCGGTTATCGGCCGGGCGATCTCGTGCTGGGCGGCGACTCGGCGGGCGGCCACCTCGCGCTCGACCTGGTGCTGCAGCTCGCCGAGCAGTCCGCGCCGCAGCCCGCGGGCGTCTTCTGCTACTCGCCGCTCATGGACCTGACCTTCGCGCTCGCCGAGGAGCGCGACCGGGCCCGCCCCGACCCGATGGCCCCGGTGGCCACCGGGCGCCCCATGGTGGCGCTGTACACCGCGGGGCAGCGGGTCGATTCGCCGCGGCTGCGGCTCACGGCTCGGCAGGGGGCGGTGCTGCCGCCGGTCTTCGTGCAGGCCGCTGCCGAGGAGATGCTGGCGGGCGATGCCGAGTACCTGCACAGCATGCTCACCGCCGCCGGGCAGCGCTGCGAACTGCAGCTGTGGCCCGGCCGCATCCACGTGTTCCAGGCGCTGCCGCTGCTGGTCCCCGAGGCCGCCGCCGCGCTGCACCACACCGCGACCTTCGTCGCCGCCGCCCTGGCCGAGGCCGACACCCACATCGCCAGGCCCGCCTGACCCCGCACCGACAGGAGAACCGTCGTGGACTTCGACAGCATGCTCGCCAAGATCAAGGCCAAGCAGTGGGCGCTGGCCGAGTTCGACTGGGACGCACCCGGCGCCGAGCTCATAGACCCCGCCCTGCATGCCAAGCTCAAGCCCTTCATGGCCGACCTCATGTGGATCGAGAACGTCGGCGCGCGCGGCTTCGCCGCCATGGCCACCAAGGCGCCCACCGACACGCTCGCGCAGATCTACCGCTACTTCCACGCCGAGGAGCAGCGGCACGCCAATGCCGAGCTGGCGCTCATGCGGCGCTGGGGCATGCTCGACGGCGACGAGATCCCGGAGCCGAACATCAACGTCAAACTGGTGATCGACTTCCTGGACAAACACGCCGACGAGATGTCGCTCTCCTTCCTCGGCACCGTCATCCCCATGCTGGAGGTGGCGCTGGACGGCGCGCTGATCAAGTTCGTCACCGACGAGATCGAGGACCCGGTGGCGCAGGAGGTCTTCAAGAAGATCAATGCCGACGAATCACGGCACCTCGCGACCGACTACGCGGTCATGGAGCTGCTCGGGCACTCCGGCGCGCGCAAGCTCGCCATCGACCTGGTCGGCGGCTGGGTCAAGCCATCGTTCATCGTCGGGGTGCTCAGCTACGTGCCGCTGCTCAACAAGATGCGCGACAACATCGTCGCCATGGGCGTCGACGAGGAGAAGCTGTACGCGGCCATGCGCCGGTTCAAGCAGGTCGGCGAGCGAATGCCGCAGGCGAACCGGGTGCCCATGTACCGGATCGTGAAGATGCACGGCGACTGGGTGATCGACCGCGGCCACCCCTACCACCTCTTCGCGGACGCCATGGTGAAGATCACCGCGCGGATCCCGGAGCGCTTCCTCGCCAAGCAGCCCAGCTGGTCGCAGGAGCTCACCTACGAGCCGGTCGCGTGAGCGGCGTGACGGCGCTGCCGGGGCGCGGCGGCTCGCCGCTGGACGCGGTGGTGATCGGCGCCGGATTCGCCGGCATCGGCGCCGCGATCCGGCTGCGGCAGAAGGGCACCACGAATATCGCGGTGCTGGAGCGAGATACCAGGCTCGGCGGCACCTGGCGGGACAACACGTACCCCGGCGCCGCCTGCGACATCCCGTCCCGGCTCTACTCCTACAGCTTCGCGCCCAATCCGGACTGGTCGCGGACCTACTCCGGCAGCGCCGAGATCCTGCGCTACATCGAGCACATGGCCGACGAGTTCGGGGTGCGGCCGCTCATCCGCTTCGCCCACACCGTCACCGGGCTCACCTGGGACGAGGTCAGCGGGCTGTGGGAGGTGTCGCTCGCCGACCGGCAGGCGCTGTGGGCGCGCAGCGTGGTGCTGGCGTCCGGTCCGCTGGCCGAGCCGGGCTACCCGGACATCCCGGGGCTGGACCGGTTCGAGGGCAAGGTGGTGCACAGCGCGCGCTGGGATCACGAGTACGACTTCGCCGGCAAGCGGGTCGCGGTGGTCGGCACCGGAGCCAGCGCGGTGCAGATCGTGCCGGAGCTGGTCCGGAGGGCGGAGTCGGTGCGGGTCTTCCAGCGCACCCCGGGCTGGGTGCTGCCCCGGCTCGACCACCGGACCCCTCCCCTGCTGCGCGAGCTCTACCGGCAGGTCCCCGCGAGCGAAAGGCTGGCCAGGGAGGCCTGGTTCTGGGGGCACGAGTCGGTGGCGCTCGGCGTGGTCTGGAACTCGCCGCTGACCAGGGTGGTGGAGACGGTGGCGCGGGCGCACCTGCGCAGCCAGGTGCGCGACCCGTGGCTGCGGCGTCAGCTCACCCCCGACTTCAGGGCCGGGTGCAAGCGGCTGCTCATGAGCAGCGAGTACTACCCGGCGCTGCAGCGGCCCAACTGCAAGCTGATCACCTGGCCGATCGCCGGAATCCACGCGGGCGGCATCCGCACCGCCGAGGGGATCGAGCACCGCGCCGACTGCCTGGTGCTCGCCACCGGGTTCGAGGTCTCCAAGCAGGGCACACCGATCCCGGTGCGCGGGCGCGGCGGCCGCGAACTGGCGGCCGAGTGGAGCGGCGGGGCCTACGCGTACAAGAGCATCACGGTGGCCGGGTACCCGAACCTGTTCCTCACCTTCGGGCCGAACTCCGGGCCGGGGCACAACTCCGCGCTGGTCTACATGGAGGCGCAGCTCGAGTACCTCTCCGAGGCCATCGGGGTGCTGCTGAGCCGCGACCTGCGCGGGCTCGAGGTGCGCCGCGAGGTGCAGGACCGGTACAACGCCAGGCTGCAGCGCAGGCTCGCCTCGACCACCTGGAACTCCGGCTGCCGCAGCTGGTACCTGACCGACGACGGCTTCAACGCCACCATGTACCCCGGATTCGGCACCCAGTACGTGCGCGAGCTGTCGACCGTGGATCTGGACGACTACGTGCTCACCCCGCGGCAGCCGGTTCGCGCCGCGCCCGGGATCGCGGTGCCGTTCGGCTAAGGTCGAGGCCGGGTAGCGGGGCGACGGAAGGACGGCGGGCGATGGCGGAGTACCGCATCGACGATCTCGCCAGGGCCGCGGGCACCACCTCCCGCAATGTGCGCGCGTACCAGGAGCGCGGCCTGCTGCCCACGCCCGCCCGGCGCAGCGGCCGCGCGCTCATCTACGACGACTCGCACCTGGCCCGGCTCAAGATCATCGACGCGCTGCTGCAGCGCGGCTTCACCACCGGCCACATCGCCGACTTCATCACCAGCTGGGAGACCGGCAAGGATCTCACCGAGATCCTCGGGCTGCAGCACGCCGTCACCGCCACCTGGGGCAAGGCGGGCGACCCGGTGACGGTGCCGCGCGAACTCGTGCACGCCTTCCTCGGCGGCGACGAGGACCGGCCGGTCGCCGACCACGATCTGGAGCGGCTCTGCGAACTCGGCCTCGCCCGGCTCGATGACGACTCGGTCGAGTTCACCCGCCCCGAGCTGCTGGAGACCTTCGCCGCCCTGCACGGCTACGGCTTCGACCTGCACCGCCTCATCGACGTCTTCGCCGCCATGATGCCGAAGGTCGAGGAGATCGCCCGGCTCATGATCACCACCGCGGAGGAGCAGATCGTCGCCCAGCACGGGCGCGGCTGGCTGCCCGAGTCCAAGGCCGAGATCGCCGCCACCACCGCGCTGCTCGAGCACCTGCGCGAGCTGGGGATGAGCGTCGTGCAGAGCACCTTCGCGCAGGCGCTGGAGCAGGTGTTGCGCGCGGAGCTGGGGGCGTATCTGGAAGTGGCGGCGGGGAGCCGGGTCGGGCGCGTGAATATCGAGTGACAGGGCGGGCCGGGGCGGGAGACTGCCCTGATGCGAACGGTGCGAAAGTCGCTGGCCGGTGATGATCCGCGGGGCAGGCGATTTACGGAGCCGGCGGGGGTCGAATCTGCTCGGTTTCGCACTCAGGGATGCCAGGCACGCGCGGCGGCAGGCGGGGATGCCGGTCGGGCAGCCAGATCTGCCGGGCCGGGGTCGGCGTCGTCGTGCCGGGGCGGGGTGCGCTGCCAGGCCAGGAGTGCGGTGGCGGCGGGTTTCCACGGCATGAGAGCTGCGACGACGACAGCGGTGAGGGTGACGGCGGTGACGGTGACCCAGGAGGCGGTGTGGAAGCCGTCCATGCTGGCGATCTTCATGGCGCGCACGAGTTCTGCCTTCTGCGTGGCGAAGAGCGGAGCGACCTCGGGTTTGTTGATCTCCAGCACGGCAAGCCCGGTGTGGCGGGCGATGTCCTTCTGGGCCGTATTCATGAGCGCGTCGGGGACGGCATCGATGCGGGGGCCGATCCGGCCGGTGTAGACCGAGCCGAGGATGGAGCCGAGGATCGCGACGCCGAGGGTGCCGCCGAGTTCGCGGGTGGTGTCGTTGACCGCGGAGCCTGCGCCTGCCTGGTCTTCGGGGACCGAGGCCATGATCGAGTCGGTGGCCGGGCCCTGGACGACAGCGAGCCCGAGACCCATGACGACCATGGAGACGAGAACGGCGCCGAGATAGGGCGAGTCGACGGTGACCTGTCCGGCGATGTACATGCCCGCGGCGAGGACCAGCAGCCCGGTGACGATGACGGCGGTGGCGCCGAGGCGTTGCGCGGCCAGGGTGGCAACGGGTGCGCCGAGTGCGACGGCGGCGGCGAAGGGCAGCGAGTGGATGCCGAATTCGAGCGGGCTGTATTCGCGGACCGCCTGGAAGTACTGGGTGATCATGAACAGGAAGCCGAACATCGAGAAGTAGGCCACCGCGATGGCGAGCGCGGGCAACGAGAAGCGGCGGATGGTGAAGAGCCGGATGTCGAGAACCGGTGCGGTGACGCGGGTTTCCCACCACACGAAGGCGGCGAGGACGAGGGCGGCCACGGTGTAACCGGTGAGGGTGATCGGTGCGGTCCAGCCGTAGCGGGGTGCTTCGATGATGGTCGCGACCAGGATCGTGATTCCGGTCAGCGACAGCGCGATCCCGGTGATGTCGAGGCGGCCGCTGTGGGCCACGCGGGATTCCGGCACCAGCGCGAGCGCGGCGGCCGCGACGGCGAGCGCGGCGGGGACGTTGATCCAGAAGACCGCGTGCCAGGTGAAGGTCTCCAGCAGCCAGCCGCCTGCGGTGGGGCCGATGGCGATGGCGAACCCGGCCATGGCGGTCCAGGCGGCGATGCCGGCGGCGCGTTCGCGGCCGCGCGGCAGCAGGTTGATGATCAGGGCGAGGGTGGCGGGGAAGACCGCGGCCGCGCAGATGCCCATGGCGGCGCGGGCGGCGACGAGCTGGCCGAGGCCGGTGGCGAGGGCGCCGCCGAGTGACATGACCGCGATACCCGCCAGACCGATGACCATGGCGCGGCGGCGGCCGTGACGGTCACCGAGGTGGCCGAAGGCGAGCAGCAGCCCGGCGAAGGTCAGCGTGTAGGCGTCGACGATCCACTGCAGCCCGCTCATGGTGGCGCCGGTCTGGACGCCGATCGAGGGCAGCGCCACGTTGACGATGGTGTTGTCGAGTACCACGAGCAACTCGGCCAGGCAGATCACGATCACCGCGGCGATGCGCCGCCCGCGGCCGAGCGGCGCAGCGGTGTTCCGGTCGATGGTCTCGGTACGCATGGGCATGTCCTGCCTGTTTCTCGGGTTGCGGGTGTCGCTCATCGGGTGGCGCGGATCTGCCCGCCGCGCAGGGCGGCGACGTCGGTGGCCACGGCGAGCGGGTCCCAGCCGGCGTCGTGGCCCGCGAGCTGGTCGGCGTTGCCGAATACCGCGCCTGCGCGGATCTCGGTGAACAGGTCCCGGTCCAGCACGGCGGCTGCGGCGCCGACGCCGGAGAGCATCACGCCCTCGACCCCCGGCCCCCAGGAGGTGCTGGCGCCTGCCAGGAACAGCCCGGTGATCGCGGTGGCCGGGCGCGGGCGCAGCGGCCCGATCTGGGCGACGTTCATCTCGATGCCGTAGGAGCCGCCCGCGGTGGAGTGGGTGTAGCGCTGCTGGGTGATCGGGGTTCCGGCCTCGTGCCAGACGATGTGCTCGCGCAGCTCCGGGATCGCCTCGGCGGCCAGGTCGATCAGGATCTCGGTGACCGCGTCCTTGAGCGTGACGTAGCGGGGGTTGCGGCGGTAGGACTCCCCGCCCACCGGGCCTGCCCCGGACAGGCCCCACAGGTCGTGGTCGGGCGGAAGGTAGGTCATGATCTCGATCACCGAGTGCCCGGCCGGTGCCAGCGCGGTCCCCGGATCCTTGTTGGTGGCGATGTGGATCATCGCTCCCGCGTGCTCGCGCAGCGCCGCCAGCCAGCGCTCCCGGTCGCGACCGGCGCCCGCCCAGGAGATCGCCTCCTGCGCGGCCCCGAAATCGGCGTCGGAGCGGAACTTCCAGATCTGGCCCGACCCGAGCGCCGACAGATCGGTGTCCACGCCCAGATACACGATGAACAGCGGCCAGGCCATGCGGTAGCCTGCGACCCGGCGCCTGGTGCGCGCGGGGACCACCTCGGGCTCGAGCATCTCCAGGTAGGTGCGTTTCAGGTCGGCGTTCGAGACGACGACGGGGGCGGCGATCCGTTCCCCGCCTGCCAGTGTCACCCCGGTCACCCGATTGTGCTCGACCAGGATCCGTGCCACCCGCGCACCGAGGCGGTAGTCGCCGCCGTTGGCGCGCACCACCTCGGCCAGGCTCGCCGAGAGCACCTGCCCGCCTCCGACCGGGTAGTAGGCGCCGCCCTCGACGTAGTTCTTCAGGTACCCCGCCTGCACGATCACCGGCGCGCGCGAGGCCGGGGCGGCGTAGGCCGGGGTCTGGCCTGCCAGCACCGGCCGCGGCTCCGGCCCCACCCGGCACAGATCGAACAACCTGGTCAGCGGGATCAGGGCCAGCGGCGCCGCCCACCCCGCGCGTAGCGCCATCTCCGCCATGGCCCGCGGCGAGGACGGAGTCAGCGCCCGATCCATCGCGTCGGCGATGCGCCGGATCACCCGCAGGTACCGCCGCAGTGCCGCGGCGTCGCGCGGAAAGGTCTCGACCAGCCTCGCTTCGTAGGCGTCCCAGCCGCGCGGCACCGCGAACCGCACCGAGGGGTAGTCCAGCACGTCGAACCCGTCGGGGTCGAGCTCACGGAAATCGACCCGCGCACCCGCGCCCACCCCGGCCAGGATCGAGGGGATGTTGCCCTCCGGGCGGCCGCAGTCGCCGAGGTAGTGCACCCCCACCTCGAACTCGTAGCCCCTGCGGCGGAAGACGTGCGTACACCCGCCGAGCACCTCGCCCTGCTCCAGCACCACCGTGCGCCGCCCGTTGGCCGCCAGATACGCCGCCGCGGTCATTCCCCCCATCCCCGAGCCGATCACGATGGCATCCCAGTCGCTCATCACGCTGCCTTCCTCTCGTCCGCAGACCCTGGTCACCGGCTGCTGCACGCCGCTCCCGCCGCGGCAACACCGACATAGACCAGATGGTCTACACGTTGGTGGTACCGGACGTTACATCATCATGGACCGGTTGGTCTATCATCGAGGTCGGAAGGGAGTCTCTCGGTGACCACGCACGGACCGCGCGAACGGCTGCTGCTGAGCGCGATCACCCTCATGTGCCGGCGCGGCGTGCACGCCACCGGCCTGGCCGAGCTGCTCACCCACAGCCGCACCGCTCGCGGCTCGATCTACCAGCACTTTCCCGGCGGCAAGAGCGACCTGATGGAACAGGCCACCCGCGCGGCGGGACGCACGATCGACGATCTGCTCGACTCCCTGCTCGGCGCGGGGGATCCGGCCGCGGCGGTCGAGGGGATGATCGGCTACTGGGAGCAGATCCTCACCGGCAGTGACTTCGCCATGGGGTGCCCGATCCTCGCCGCCGCGCAGGCCGGGCCCACCGAACCCGGCATCCAGGCCGCCGCCGCGGAGGTCTTCCTCGGCTGGACCGACAAGATCGCCGCTGCCCTGCAGGCCACCGGCGCCGAGCCCGTCCTGGCCCGTTCCATCGCCAGCACCGCCATCAGCTCCATCGAAGGCGCCATCGCCCAGGCCCGCACCGCCCGGACCACCGCACCCCTGGACCAACTGCGCCCCGCCTTGACCCAGCTCATCGCCGGGCTCACCGCACCCACGCCCGAGGCGGCCCGCTGAGGCAGGTCAGCGGGTAACGGAGCGGGCGCGGCTACCGGGTGCGCCGACTCCACCCCCGATGCCCGCGGCGAGCGCGTCATGACCGCGCCGCTCGACGGCCCTGCCGAGTCGCTCTGTCGGCGAGCCGGATTCGATCAGGTGCGGGTGAGCAGCCGCGACCGCTCGGTGAGCGCGCGGGCGAGGTCGTCGGTGAGGCGGGCGACGGTGGCGCGGGCGGTGCCGGTGTCCGGGTACCTGATGCGCAGGGCGAGCCCGGAATCGGTGCGGGAGAACCAGAACTGGGCGTCGTCGGCGCGGCCGGCCGCCGAGATGTGCCTGGCGCCGATGGCGTCGGCGCCGGGCAGCGTGCGGTAGTCGATCCAGGAGACCATGAAGATGTCGCCGCGGCGCAGGGCGAGCCCGCCGAGGTGCGGGAGCACCGCGCCGAGCGGCAGCGTGCCGAGCGGAATGGCGGCGCGCACGGCGGCGGACGACGTGCGGGTGGCCGCGGCGGGGTCCGGCAGGGCCGGGATCTCGACCGGGACATTGGTGGTGAACCAGCCGAGCGCGGCGCGCCAGCGCTCGTCGTGCCTGGTGTGCATGGGGAAGACCAGGCGCAGCCGGTCCGGGCCGCCGCCGAGATGGGTGGCGTGCGCCAGCGCGGCGAGCGCACCGGCGAAGGGGCGGGCGCCGAGTTCGCGGCACCATTCGTCGAAGGCGTCGGCGCCGGGCCCGTCGAGCAGCGTGCGCAGCTCGACGGCCTGCGGTGCGGTCTCGCCCGGCGCGACGCCGAGATCGAGCGGGAACTCCGGCGGGCGGGCGCCGCCGGAGCCGAAGAAGGCGCGCCAGCCGCGCAGCCGCGGGTCGTCCGGCGCCACCTCCAGCAGTGCCTGCTCGGCGCAGTGGTCGAGGAAATCGCCGGTGGGCGTGAGGGTTTCGCCGTCGTAGAGGCGCCGCAGGTCGTCGATGACCAGCGCGATGGAGTAGCCGTCCACGTGCGCGTGGTCGAAGGCGCAGAGCACCGTGGCCACGTCCGGGCGGTCGATCACGCCGAGTAGGTACGACGGGTGCCCGAAGGCGCCGCAGCGCTCGTCCAGCAGGCCTGGCAGCGCCGCCACCGGCACCCCGGGCAGCCGGTGCAGCACCGCGGGCACCGGGTGCCGCAGCCGCACCGGGCCCGGTGCGAAGGAGCTGCGCAGGGTGCCGTGTCTGGCGATCAGCGCCAGGTAGGCGGCGGCCAGCCGCTCGTGGTCGACCGGCCCGGGCACGTCGAAAACCGCGGCGAGCCAGATGTTTCCCCCGCCGGCCAGGTGCACCGCCTGGTTGAAGGATGGCGGAATCGGTGAGGGTTCGCCGGGCCCGGACTCCGGGCGGTACTCGACGAAGGTGCCGGGCGCGGGGGCGAAGCGGTCAGCGGTGGTGACCCGCACCGATCACCTCCCGCGGGCAGATCGCGCGATCACCGTCCCGCGCCACCTCGGCGAAGACCTCGCGCAGCCGCGCGTGGTACGGCGCGAGCGCCGCCTGGGCGGCCGGGGTGCCCGGGCTCTGGCAGCCCAGGTAGAGGTGGCGCCGGTCGCGGTTGATCCAGAGCGAGGCATTGCCGGTGGCGCCCTCGCCGGTGAAGAGCAGGCCGTGCTCGTACTCCGGGGTGCCTGCACCGGGGAAGCGGCGGAAGTCGATGTAGGAGAGCATGTTCGGGCTCGCCGCCACCTTCGCCGGGTCGGCGCCTGCCATCAGCAGCGCGGTGATCACCGACTGCACCGGCGCCGCCGCGAGCCGCAGCGCGCGCTCGTAGCCCGCGTGCGCCTGCGCCAGCAGTGCACGGAAGGTGCCCGCGGAGCGCACCGGGAAGGCGACCGGGGCGAAGTTGCAGAACCAGCCCTGCGACAGCAGGTAGTCGCCACGGTCCCTGGTGCTGGTGACGATCATGCCGTAGTAGTCCGGCTCGCCCGCGATCTCCAGGTCGGCCACGGCCACCGCGGCGAGCACGCCGGCGATGAACCGGACGCCCTCGTCCTTGCACACGGCGTCGAAGGCGGCGGTGCCGTCGGCGTCGAGCAGGTCGAACTCGATGGGCCGCATGGGCGCGGTCTCCCCCGGCGCGAGCCCGAGCTCGACCGGGCAGGTGGGCAGCTCGCCATTGTTGCGCTCGACGATCTCCAGCCACTCGGCGATCTCCGGGCTCTCCGGCCCGAACTCCGCGGCCAGCGCGTGCTCGGCCGCGGCATATTCCGGAAAGCCACCGGCCGGGATGCTGGTGAAGGGGCCGAGCGCGGCGCCGGTGGCCTCGGCCCGGTACAGCTCCAGCAGCTCGGGCAGCACCAGCGCCTGCGAGACCCCGTCGCTCAGCGCGTGATCGCAGCCGTAGTACAGGGTGAACGACCCCGGCCTGCGCACCGCGCCGACCACGAAGCCGGGGTACGCGGTGACGATCGCCTCGCGGGAGAACCGTTCCAGCGCGTACCCGCGGAACGCCGCCCCGCCCGCGGTCGCGCCGAGCTCCCGCGCCTCGAAGGCGACCGCGTCCGCGGGCACCCGCCACCGGGTGACCGCGCCGTTCGCCACCTCGAGCCAGGTGCGCAGCCCCTCGTGCCGCCGGGTGAAGCGCTCGACGGCCCGGCTCATGGCGGCGGCGTCCAGCTCGCCCTTCACCTCGGTGGCGGTGGCCAGGTACGCGTGGTGCTCGCGGCCCGCCAGCTGCCCCGCCGCCACCCCGCGCACATGGTTCTCCTGCAGGAACGAGGCGCGGCCGGGATCGGCCTCGCCCGCCGGTGCGGCCCCGGCCGGATGCCACTCGAGCACGGTGCCGGCGGGCGGATTCCAGTTGGCCAGTGCGGTGATGATCACCCGTGCACCGCCAGCGCGGAGACCGGCAGCTCGCCCGTCGTGGCGACGGCGCCGAGCAGCTGGGAGACGGCATTGATGAAGCGGTGCACGTTGGCGGCCGCGACCTCGTTACTCGGGAAGCGGGCGGAGATGGCCAGCCCGTCCGGCGAGCGCGCGATCCAGAAGTACACCTCGTCGTCGGAGGTCTCGCCGCTGCGCAGCGGGCGCACCGCCCAGCGGCGCCACTCGGCGGAGTCCGGCACGGCGCGCACGTCCAGGTAGGAGACGACGAAGCGCGGCACCGAGGCATTCCCGAGCAGGTGCGCGACCCGCGGGTACGGGTAGCGGGCCAGCGGGCGGGCGGCACGCACGGCGGCGGCGGTGCGGTCCATGACCGCGTCGAAGCCGTCGGCGCCCTCGCTCTCGATCCGCACCGGCGCCAGCCCGACGTACCAGCCCATGGCGTGCACGTCGCCGGGCTGCTGCCTGGTGTGCATGGGCATGGCGAAATCCAGGGTGTCGGTGCCCGCGAGGGTGCGGGTGGCCTCCGCGACGGTGGCGAGCACGCCGGTCTGCACCGAGTGGCCCGCTGCCCGGCAGCGCTGCTCGAACGCGGCGGCCCGCTCGGCCGTGAGCGACCAGGCCGAGAGCCCGCTCTGGTGCCTGCCCGGCGTCGGCCTGCGCGGCGAGACGATATCGAGCGGGAAGCCGGGGAAGCGATCGCCGCAGCGGCCGAGGAACTCCTGCCAGCCGCGCACGGCGGGGTGCGCGGTGGTCAGCTCGTCGCCGTAGCCGCGCTCGACGCCGCCGTAGTCCACGCAGCTGCTCACCTCGGGCAGCACGGCGGGCTCGCCGGTGCGCACCTCGCGGTAGAGCCGCTGGATCTCGCTGATGGCCAGCATCATCGAGTACGCGTCCATAACCGAGTGGTCGGCGCCGAAGACCAGCAGGAAGCCGTCGCCGGCGCGGGCGGGCAGCGGATCGGTGACGGTGGCGAGCAGGCAGTGCGGCCACCGCGTCGGCGCCAGCCTGGCCTCGAAGAAGTCGGTGATGTGCTGGTACACGCGGGTTCCGGTGCGCAGCGCGCCGACCAGGCGCGGCTCGACGTCGATCTCGTCGGCGCGGCAGCTGAGCCGGTTCCAGCGCGGGTCGTCGGCGCCGCCGGGGCGCACCGTGGTGTGGAAGGTCTCGTGCCGGGCGATCCAGCGCCGCAGCGTTTCCCGCAGTGCCGGCTCGTCGTAGCGGTCCGGGATCTCGAAGATGGTGCCGAGCCAGGAACCCGGCCCGGAATCGGCCTGTCTTCGGGCGCAGTGCTCCTCGTGGATCCAGCTCAGCGGCCGGTCGTCCGGACGCCACGGATCCCCCGGTGTCACGGGCACCCATTCGGTGAGGGTGCCCGCGGGCAGCGGGTAGTCGGCAAGCTCTGTGAATTCCATCTGGAAGGCGCCCCATTCATTTTGCTGACCGCAAGCTGACAACGACGAGAATGTACGTAAAAAGCCTGTGTTTCGAAAATCGCTACTTCGCGGCCCCTGTGCCGGCACATGATCCGCACACCGTTGTCAGAGTAGGACGACCACCCCGGAACCTTCTCACCGACCCTGAGTGGCCTTCGTCACCATCAATATTTTCGGACATACTGCCTGGTAGGCGTTTTGAAGCGGCGGGAAGTGGCTATCTGCGACGGTTCGAAAATTTCTTTTGTGTGAACTTGCGGTTTCACCCATCCGGCACCAGGAGCGTATCGAATCACGGATTGCTCATCACATTGCTCCAGCCCGTTGCGGATCATATGCTGGCGCAGCGGTTCGCAGTGTCGCGAGCTATTTCGAGCAATGAAGTACTTTTATTCCGCGACTCGAGCGAGCAGGGGGTAGACATGTCCGGGGACCCGGTTCCCGCTATCGAAACAACGGGGCTGTCCAAATCTTTCGGCGCTTTCCGGGCCGTGGACGGTATCGACCTGACGGTCCCGGCCGGAAGTGTCTGTGCGGTGCTCGGACCCAACGGCGCAGGCAAGACCACCATGGTCCGGATGATCGCGACGCTGCTGCGTCCGGATTCCGGCCGCGCCACGGTCTTCGGCTACGACGTGGTGCGCGAGGCCACCGCGGTGCGCGCGCTGATCGGGCTGACCGGGCAGTACGCCTCGGTCGACGAGGATCTCACCGCGCGGGAGAACCTCACCATCTTCGGCAGGCTGCTCGGCCGCACCGGCCGTGCGGCCCAGCTCCGCGCCGACGACCTGCTCGATGAATTCGGGCTGGCCGAGGCGGGAAACCGCGCGCTCAAGCACTTCTCGGGCGGCATGCGGCGCCGCCTCGACCTGGCCGCCAGCCTGGTGGCCCGGCCGCCGCTGCTCTTCCTGGACGAGCCGACAACCGGACTCGATCCCCGAACCCGCGCGCAGATGTGGCAGACCGTCCGCGATCTGGTACGAGAGGGAACCACCGTCTTGCTGACGACGCAGTATCTGGACGAGGCCGATGAACTCGCCGACCGGATCGTGGTGATCGACCACGGCAGGCTGGTCGCCGACGGCACCGCCGACGAGCTCAAGGCCGGAATCGGCACCGCCACCCTGACGCTGCGGGTGCCCGACCCCGACCTCACCGTCGCCATCGGCGTGGTGCACCGCTTCCTCGGCGACACCACCGCGGTCTCCGCGGGCGATGGCAGGCTTGCGGTGCCCGCCATGAACAATGCCCGGCTGCCGGAGCTGCTGATCGCGCTGCGCGACAGCGATGTCGAGGTGCTGGAGGTGGCGCTGGCCAAGCCCAGCCTGGACGAGGTGTTCTTCGCCATCACCGGCAGCAGGCGCCCTGCCGTCGCGGAGCCGGTGTGACCGCCGCGCCGCTCGCGCCGGCGAGCATCGCGAGCACGCAGGCGAGGCCCGCGGTCCCCACCCGCATCTCGCTGCGCGCCTCGGTCGACCACGCGCTGGTCATGGCGCGCCGCGGGCTGCTCAAGATCCGGCACAACCCGCAGGAGCTCTTCGACGTCATCGCGCTGCCGGTGGTCTTCGCGGTCATGTTCTCCAGCATCTTCGGCGGCGCCATCGCCGGGACCGTGACCGGCTACCTGCCGACGCTGATCCCCGGCGTGCTGGTGCAGGTGGCGGTGGCGGCCTCGGTGGGCACCGGGGTCAAGCTGCGCGAGGACATGAACAAGGGCGTCTTCGACCGCTTCCGGTCGCTGCCGATCGCCCGGATCGCGCCGCTGGCCGGGTCGCTGCTCGCCGACATGGTGCGGTACGCGGTGGCCGCGGTCATGACCGTCTCGGTGGGGCTGGTGATGGGGTACCGCCCGGCCAGCCTGGCCGGGCTGCTGGTGGCCTGCCTGCTGGTGATGGTGGTGGCCTTCGCGCTGAGCTGGATCTTCGCGCTGATGGGCGTGCTCATGGACAAGCCGTCGACGGTGCAGGGCGTCTCGATGCTGGTGCTGATGCCGCTGACCTTCGTCTCCAACGCGCTGGTGCCGGTGGACACCATGCCGGGCTGGATGCAGGCCTTCGCGCACGTGAACCCGGTCTCGCACCTGGTCTCGGCGGTGCGCACGCTCGCCGACACCGGCCGGGCGAGCACCGAGATCGCGACCTCGCTGCTCGGCGCCGTGCTGGTGCTCGCGGTGATGGCCCCGCTCACCGTGCGGGTCTACATGCGCAAGGCGTGAGTCAGGGGGCGGGCCGGTCAGCGTTGTTCTCGGCACTGCGGAGCAGGTTCCGCAGCCCGTAGGTGCCGGTGCGGCGGTCGTAGGCCCGGATGAGCAGCAGCCGCGCCGCGTGCAGGACCACGATGGACGGGACGTAGACGAGCGCCGCGCCGGCCGCCAGCCCCCAGCGCCGGTGCAGCAGCAGGGTGCGCGGCAGGCAGGCCATGTACCGGACGAAGGCCGGGATCCCGGTCTCCATCCGGCGCGGCGCCACGCCGACGGTCAGGTTGTTCAGGAAGGCATTGCGGCCGCCGATCTCGGTGACGCAGAGCCCCATGTCGACATCCTCGAAGACGTCACGGCGCATGGCGACCGATTCCCGGATGGCGCCCCAGGTCTCGGCGCGCAGGATCATGTTCGAGCCGTAGAGGACCGGCACCTGCCTCACGCCGTCCGGGTCGCGCTCGCGCAGCCGCTTCTTGGCCCGGCCGAGCCGGTCGCCGTAGGGCAGGCCGTACGCCTCGCCGCGTCCGCAGGCCGCGGCCCAGTGACCGGTGGTGTCGGCTTCGAAGAACTCCACCACGGTGGCGGCCCAGTGCTCCGGAATCCTGGTGTCGGCGTCGATCCGGGCGAGCAGCGCACCGGTGGCGGCGTCCAGCCCGCGGTTGCGCGCGTGCACCAGCCCCTGCCGCTCCTCGCGCACCAGCACGACCTGCGGGAAGCGCTCGGCGTAGCCGCGCACGATATCGGCGGTCTTGTCGGTGGAGTTGTTGTCGACCACCACGATCTCGGTGATCGCCCCGAGCTGGCCGGTGAGCCGGTCGAGGCATTCGCCGATCACCTCCTCCTCGTTGTACGCCGGTACGACCACCGACAACGTGCCCGCCTGCACCGCATCCCCTCTCGATCGGCGGGTGGCCACCTCGGCCACCCGTTCGGCGATCCGCACCGCCCGTTCCGCCGCCGCCGCGGGCGGGACCAGCGCCGCCGCCGCGCGCGCCGCCGCCGCCGCGCGCTCCGGGCGCAGCACATCGACGAGCGCGGACTGTAGCCGCTCCACCGTCAGCCCGGCGACCGGGACCGCCGTCCCCGCGCCGAGCGCGCGCAGCCTGCGGCCCCACAGCGGCTGGTCGGCGCCGTGCCAGCAGATCAGCGCCGGACGTCCGGCGCGCAGCCCGGCCGCCACCGTCCCGGCTCCGCCGTGATGCACCAGCGCGACGCAGCGCGGCAGCACCGCGGCGTGGTCGACGCTGCGCACCACCCGGATCCGGTCGCCGTGCGCCGCGAACTCGGCGGAGTCGAGCCCGCCCCAGCCGGCGACCACCAGCACCCGCAGGCCGAGCCGCTCCGTCACCAGGGCCAGCGCGCGGGCCAGCTGCGCCGGGTCGGCGACCTTCATGCTGCCGAAGCCGACGTAGAGCGGCGGAGGCCCGGCGGCGAGCCAGGCGTCGAGCCCGTCGTCGGCGGGTGCCGGGTCGAGGAGCGCGCGGGTCGCGGGCGCGAGGCCGAGGAAACCGATGAGCGGCCGGGCCGCACCCCACTCCGCCGCGAGCCCGGGAAAGAGCAGCGGGTCGTAGGCCTGGATCTCCGGGACCCCGGTGCGCGCGATCCGGCGCGCGGCCGGGCCGACCGGCGCCGGCAGCCCGAGATCGGCCGCGAGCGTCCGCTCGGCCCCGCGAATACCCAGCCAGAGCAGCTGTTCCAACCCCGTCCAGCTCGCCCGGTGCACCGCGGCGGGCAGCCCGGGTGCGGGCAGCAGCGACGCCACCCCGTTGCGGCGCAGCGGACAGTAGTGGACCGGAAGGTATGGAATGCCGAGCGCGGTGGCGACGTTCAGCGCCCGCTCCTGCCCGGCGCTGCCGCCGATCAGCACGGTGGCGCCGTCGGCGATCTCGGCCAGCTCGCGCTGGGCGCGCCTGCCGTCGCGCAGCGTGAGCTCGGCGACGGCCCGCAGCCGGGTTCGCGGATTCGCCGACTTCAACTGCCGCGCGACGAGTTCCGAGCCGAGCAGCGCGCCGGTGTCGGCGCCGGCGGGGTACGCGTCCAGCCCGGCCGCGCGGCCGAAATCGACCAGGTTGGGCGGCACCGCGAGCCGCACCGGGTGGCCCGCGGCCGCCAGCGCGGTGCCGAGCGCCACCGCGGGCTGCACATCGCCCCGGCTCCCGGCGAACGCGAGAACGAAAGTCATCGAAGGCCCTCCTGGCACCTCGGAACCGGGACGCGAGAATCGTCAGCCTAACCAGCCGTCCGAGGGCGGAGCGCGGCGGGAACGGGTCCCGGTGCTCCTTCTCACAGCCACCCATACGGGCGGCGCGGCGCCGCGAATCCACTCCTTCGCCCACCGTCTGCCCAGGTGACCGCCGCCGCGCATGGCGCCGGTCACATCCGGCCAACCATGTCGGGCATCCGCGACGAATACCACCTACAGTGCGGTCGAGCCGACAGCAGGGAGATCCGGTGAAGTTTCTGCTCGCGTTCAACGGGACCCGCGGCGACGTCCAGCCCGCCGTGGTCGCCGGTGCGGAACTGCAGCGGCGCGGGCACGACGTGGTACTCGGCGTCCCGCCCAACCTGGTGGAGTTCGCCGCCGCCGCCGGGCTGGACGCGCACCCCTTCGGCTACGACACCAGGGCGCACATGAACTCCGAGCCGGTACAGGCGGTGCTGCGCGGCGGCGGGCCCCGGCAGCGGCTACGCGCCCTCGCCGAGGTGCGCGATCTGGGTTGGGCGCAGGGCGTGCGCGACATGGGCACGCTCGCCGACGGCGCGGACGCCATCGTCACCGGCTTCGTCACCGAGCAGATCGGGCTCGCCTACGCCGACGCCCGCGGCATCCCCGGCGTGCTCATCCAGCACGCCCCCATCCGGCCCAACCGCAGCACGTTCCCCGTCCCCGGGGTCTCGCCGACCCTGCCCGGCCCGGTGAAGGCCGCGGGGTGGTGGGCCGCCGAGACCGCCATGTGGGCGCTGACCCGCAACCGGCAGAACGCGCTGCGCCGCGCGCTCGGCGCCCCCGCCCGCGCCCCGCGCTCTCCGCGCGCCACCGCGGAGATCCAGGTCTACGACCCCGTGCTCTGCCCTGAGCTGGCCCGCGAGTGGGCGGGCACGAACCGCCCGTTCACCGGCTTCCTCGACCTCACCGCGGACCAGCGCGCCCGCATCGGCACCGACTCCGGCGCCGACCTGCTGGAGTGGATCGAGCGCGGGGAGCCGCCGCTCTACGTCGGCTTCGGCAGCATGCCGATCGCCGACCCGGCCGCCACCGTCGCCGCGGTGACCGCGGCCTGCGCGCACTACGGGGTGAGGGCGCTGGTCAGCGGCGGCTGGCACGACCTGCCGGTGCCCGAGACCGAGACCATCCGCCCGGTCGGCGCCATCGACCACGGGCTGATCTTCCCGCGCTGCCGCGCCGTGCTGCACCACGGCGGCGCGGGCACCACCGCGGCCGCGCTGCGCGCCGGGGTGCCGAGCCTCATCGCCTGGATCGGCTCGGACCAGCCGTTCTGGGGGTCGGTCCTCGAGCGTTTCGGCGCGGGTGCCTGCACCAGGGCGCGTGGCCTCACCACCGAGCTCCTCATCGACAAGCTGCGCACCGTGCTAGCCCCGGAGACCGCGGCGGGAGCGAGGGCACTCGGCGCCCGGCTGCTCGGCCCCGACGAGGCCCGCACCCGCTGCGCCGACGCGCTGGAGGCGAGCCTGGACCGCACGGCGGCGGGAGCGGGCGGGTGGTGACGCTGCGCGCGGCCCGGATGCAGCCGGAGGACAGCACCTACTGGTTCGTTCGCGAGGCATTCGGCTGGTCGGTGGTGCTGCAGCTGGTCTGGCGCTTTCCGCGCCCGCCGGAACCCGCGGCGCTGCGCGCCTTCGCCGCCGGGCTCGCCGACGGCGTGCTCTCGCGGCGCATCGTCGTCCCGCGCACCCCGCTGGCGCGGCCGCGCTGGCAGCACGAGCCGCACCCCGCCGTGCTGCTCACCGACCCCGGCGCCATCCCCGCGGGCAGCGTCGAGGCCTGGGCCGGCGCCGAACTCGACGGCGCCCCGCTCGATCCGGAGCGCCGCCCGAGCTGGCGGCTGCGCGGCACCGCGCTCGACGACGGCGGCTACGCCCTCTCGCTCACCACCCTGCACCTGGTCGCCGACGGCCGCACCATGGTCACCGCCGCGCTGGACGCGCTGGCCGGAACCGCCGCCGACCCGCTCCACCGCCGCCCCGAACCGCGCGCGCTCGCCGACACCGTCGACGGCATCGGCGTGCTCGGCGCCGCGGGTCGCGGCATCGCCCGCGCGGCCGCGGCAGCCACCCGAACCCGTTCCACCGCACCGGAGATCACCCGCGACCGGGGTCCCGCGCACGAGCGCGCCCCGCTGGCCCGCCCGGCCTGGACCACCGTCACCGTCGCCGCCGAGGCATGGGAGAAGGCAGCCCGCGCGCACGGCGGCACCCCGAACACGCTCTTCGTCGCGGTGCTGGCCGGGGTGCTGCGCGCCGCGGGCTACACCGGCACGCTGAAACTCGGCATCCCGGTGAGCACCCGCGCCGACGGCGACGACGAGCGCGGCAATGCCACCGCGGGCGTCTCGGTGCCGCTCGCGGGCGACCCAGCCCCCGGCGACGACCTCACCGCGCTGCGCCGCGCCTGCAAGGCGGCCTTCACCCGGCTCGCGGCCGGAAACCGCACGCCCCTGGTGCATCTCACCCCGCTGCTCGGGCTGCTGCCGACCAAGGCCGTGGTGAAGGCGGTGAGCTCCGGCTCCGGCATGCCGGACGCCGTCGCCTCCAACCTCGGCGACTTCCCGGCCGAGCTGGCCCGCGTCGGCGATGTCACCGCGAGCGCCGTCGCCTTCCGCGGCACCGCCCAGGGCGTCGACCCGGCACTCCCCTACCGCTTCGGTGACGGGGTGCAGTCCTGGCTGCTCCGCATCGGCGGCTCGATCACCTTCTCGGTCGCGGCATTCGACGAGCAACACTTCCCCGGCGACACCCTGCGCACCCTGCTCGGGGCCGAACTCGACCGCTGGGGCGTGCCCCGGGTGCTGTGGTGAATCCCAGCGATCACCGCCCGACCGGCGGAGATGCGATCCCGCCGCGGAGCCACTACCCTGCGGGAATGGACCGTGTTGCCGGAGCAGACGAGTCATACCTCCTCGCCGAACGGCTTTTCGGGATGTCGGCGCCGATCCAGTACGCCTGGATCTTCCCCGCCGCGCCCGATCCCGCCGCGCTGGCCCGATTCGGGGATCAGCTGGCCGCCGGGCTACTGAGCCGCAAGGTGGTTCCCGCGGTGGTGCCGTTCGCCAGGCACCGCTGGGTCCGCTCGCCGCACCCGCCGGTGCTGCGCATCGAACCGGAGCCGGTGCCGGATGCCGAGATCGGCGCCTGGGCCGACCGCACCCTGCGCACCGCCGACCTCGACCCGGCCGCCGGGCGCGGCTGGCAGCTCGTCGGCGCCGACACGGTGTCCGGGAAATTCGTGCTCTCCCTGCTGATCTCGCATATGGTGGCCGACGGCCAAGGGCTCTACAACGCCCTCGCCGCCGCGCACGCGGGCACCTCCGTGAGCGGGCTGCCCACCGAGGACCAGGTGCGCGGCTGGCCCAGAGTCCGCGCCGACCTGAAGGATTCGCGCACCGCGCTCGCCGAGGCGGCGTCGTCGGCCAGGGTGATCGGCACCGAGCTGTGGCGGCAACGCAAGGCCGCCAGGCCCGCCGCCGCGCCGAAGGCCGCGCCGCGCTCGGGAACCGCGCAGTCCGGCTCCACCCTGGCCATCGTCGACGTCGACCGGCACGCCTGGACCGCCGCCGCGACGGCCGCGGGCGGCACCGGCGCCAGCCTCTTCACCGCGCTGCTCGGCGGCCTGGTGCGCCGCTCCGGCTACCCGCTCGCCCCCGACGGGCTGCTCAAGGTCTGCATCGCGGTGAGCAATCGGGAGGACGGCGACGACCGCGCCAATGCCTCCGGCGGCGTCTGGATCCGGGTGCCGGGCGAGATCGGCCCCGACAGCGGGCTCGCCGAGATCCGCGCGCTCAGCAAGCAGGCCTTCATCGAGTATCGCTCGCGCGACGACAAGCTCACCGAGAACCTGCAGCCGGTGGTCCGGCTGCTGCCCAAGGCGGTCATCCGCAGGCTCATGCGTTCCGTGCCCGGCCCCGACACCACCGTCTCGAACCTCGGCGCCGCCCCGGACAGCGCGCTGGAGATCGGCGGGCAGCGCGCCGAGTCCTTCGCCATCCGCGCCATCATGCAGGGGCAATCCCCCGCCGAGCGGCGCAGGCAGGGCCCGGCCATCGCCGCCTGGGCGGTGGAGTACGACGACAAGCTCACGCTCACCTTCTTCGGCATCGACCCGGACCACTTCGGCGACGCCGAGCAGCTGCGCAAGGCGATCGCCGCCGAGCTCGATTCCTGGGGGTTGGCGGGCACGCACTGGTGAGGGTTCAGCGCAGCCGCTGCCGCCTGGCCGCGAACTCCGCCCGCCGCCGGGCCGGGGTGGTGCCGGTCCACCGCTTGTACGCGTGGATGAAGCTGGCCGCCTCCGCGTAGCCGAGCCGCACCGCGATCTCCTCCACCGAGTCGCTGGTCTCGGCGAGCAGCCGGTCGGCGGTGGCGTGCCTGGCCTGGTCCAGCAGCACCCGGAAGCTGGTCCCCGCCGCGGCCAGCCTGCGGCGCAGCGTGCGCGGGCTGACGCTGGCCCGCGCCGCCAGGTCCTCGAACGAGGGCGCGCCGCCGCCCGGTGCTGCCAACCGGGACCGGAGCTCGCGCGCCAGCGCCGCCGCGTGGGGGTCGCGGCGGCGGGCCAGCAGCGCCCGGCACTGCTCGATACAGCGGGCGTGCGTCTCGGCGTCGGCGTGCGGCAGCGGCCGGTCGAGCACCTCGACCGGGAAATCCACCGAGCTGCCCGGCTGGCCGTAGCGCAGCGGGCGGCCCATGAGCCGCTCCAGCGCCGCGGCGTGCGCGGGCTCGGGGTAGGAGAGCCGCACCGCGCTCGGCAACTCCGCAGCACCCGTCAGCTCGGCGATCACCGAGAACCCGGCGAGCAGGTCGCGCTCGATGATCAGCGGGCGCAGCTCCTCGGGCAGCCCGTGGTCCAGGTAGTGCACCCGGAGCAGCTCCTCGTTCACCTCGATCCGCGCACCGCCGAAGGCGTAGCTGAGCTCCCAGTACTCCACCGCGACGCGCAGCGCCGCCCCCACCGTCGCGCTGGTCAAGCAGGCGTAGCCGTACACCCCGAGCGTGCTCACCCCGTGGTAGCGGCCGAGCGCGAGGCCGAGCGCGGGCGGGTTGCCCAACCCGGTCGCCAGGTTGCGCAGCGCCGTCAGCTCCTGCCTGGCCGAGACCACCGAATCCGGCCCGAGCAGCTCCGGGGTGCGCACCCCGGTGCCCGCCAGCACCACGGCCGGCGAAAGCCCGCGCTCCAGCGCGAACTCGACGATAATGGCGATACCGAGCCCGGCGCGCGGGGTCTCGGCGGCGATCTCGCCGGTCGCCCGGTACGGCCGCGGTCTTCCGGTGGGCATGAATCGCACCCTAGCGACTCTTCCGCAACCGAATGGCCGGTTTAATCAATTCGTTGTCCGGCACTATCCTTCTGCCCGGCTCCGGACCGGCTTAGGTTCACCTGAGGTTCGTGGTGTCCCCGAGGAGCAATCGTATGCAGCCCACCAAGGTCGCCGTCATCGGCTCCGGTGCCGTCGGCACCGATCTGCTGATGAAGGTGCTGCACGGCGCCCCCGGCCTGGAGATGGCGGCCCTGATCGGCATCGACCCCGACTCCCCCGGACTCGCGCAGGCCGCCGAGCTCGGCATCCCCACCTCGTCGCGCGGGCTGGCCGGGCTGCTCGCCATGCCGCACTTCGCCGAGATCGAGCTGGTCTTCGACGCCACCACCACGGGGGCGCACCGCGCCAATGTCATCGCGCTGGCCGAGCGCGGCAAGCGGATCGTGCACCTGACCCAGTCCGCGCTCGGTGTCCGGGTGGTGCCGGGGGTCAATCTGGACGCGCATGTCGGCGCGGGCAATATCAACGTGCTGACCGGCAGTGCCCAGGCCACCGTTCCCCTGGTCGCCGCCATCGTCACGGTGACTCCGGTGCTGGAGGCGGTGGTCGACGCCGTGGTCGCCGGGGCAGGCGCCCGGTCCATTACCAGGGACCGGATCGCCGCGGTCACCGATACCACCGCGCACGCGCTCACTGCCGTCGGCGGCGCGCGGAGCGGCCGCGCCTCGGTCAGCCCGGACCGCAGCGACCCGCCGCGCGCCCCCGTGACCACGTTGCGCGCCGCCGTCGGCGAGCTCGACCGGCGCGGCCGGGCCGCGGTCACCGCCGCCGTCCGGGAGGCCGCGAGCCGGGTCGCCTGCTACTCTCCCGGCTTCCGTCTCACCGGGGAGGTCGCGATCGAGCAGGTCCGGGCGCGCACCGACGAGGTGACCGTGGGGCTGGAGCTCACCGGCGCAGGCGCGCACCTGCCCGTGCACGCGGGCAACCTCGACCTCATGACCGCGGCGGCCGTCCGGATCGCGGAGCGGGTCGCGGTCAGCGCGGCGCGCTGAACGTCACGGTGACGGGAACGTCGTCCTGCCAGGGCTGGCGCGTCACCATGTCGGCCACGTTCACCTCGCCGCGCTCGAACTCGCCGGTGGCGGCGTCGACCAGCCGGTAGCTCTGGGTCTGCCGCTGAATCGGCTGCGCGTCCAGCAGCACCACCCGCACCTCGCCCGGCTCGAACCCGCAGCGCTCCTGCAGCGCCGCGATGAGCTGTTCACTGTGCATGTGCCCGTCGCCGAAGTTCCAGCCGAGCGCGGTGCTGCAGATGCGCTCGCCGTCGGTGATCACGTACTCGCCCTGCCGCCCCTCCGGCATGGCCCGGTGCACCAGCGTGAAGAGCGCGCGGCCGTGCGTGTTCATGGCACGGAAGGCGTAGCCGAGATATTGCAGGATCTCCGCCCTTCCCTCGCCGTAGAACTTCTCCAGCTGCGCCTGCGGCATGGCCGCGATGGCGACCACGTGCTTCCCGATCTTCGCCGCCCCCGACGGCTTCACGCACCACACCGTGGTGTCCCAGTTCCCGGCGTAGTACCGCATCCCCGGCAGGAACGAGACCCGCCGCGGGAACAGATTCCCGGTGATCACCACCGCCGCGCTCACCGCGGGGAGCAGCAGCACCGCCGGATGCTCCAGATCACCGAGCCCGACCTCGGCGTTCCCCACGAACAGCGTCACGATCCCGATGATCATGAACACGTTCCACTCCAGCGGCACCCCCATCGGGATAGCCGTCAGGATCACCAGGTGGAAGCTCACCATGATGGCCGCCGCGACCGCGGTGACCCAGCTGCCCGTCGCGAAGAAGAGCACCACCGGCACCAGCAGCTCCACCGCCGTCCCGCCGTGCGCGAAGAACCGCGCCCGGCGCCCCGGCCGCAGATCGTCCGGGAAGTCCTCGAAGAACGAGCGCTTGAGCCGCTTGGAGCGGACCATCGGGCTGTTCGACATCATGGTCGCCACCACGAACGGGAAGTGCTTGTTCAGCTTCGAGGTGGCGGCGCCCATCCAGATCACCACGAAGATCAGCTTGGCCGCCACGATCAGGTCGGCGCCGGTGAAAAGGAATGTGACGGTGAGGGTTCCGTACACCTCGCCGCGGGCGGCGAGGAAGATCACCTTGTCGCGCAGCGCGAGCACCGCGAGCAGGGCGAGGACAAGCGCGATCTGCCAGACCGGCAGCAGGCCGACGCCGTACCCCGGATTCGGGCGCGTGCCATCGCTGCACAGCGCGATCACCACCGCGATCAGCAGCGCCGCGTACAGCGCCACATCCACCGGCGTCCGCGCGGTGCCCTCGGTCAACGGGATCCGCGGCCACGGCGGCAGCCGGATCGTGCGCGGCCGCAGCCAGTACAGGATCGACCCCATGGGCGGGTTGTACCGATTGTTCAGCGGTCCGAACCCGCAGCCCAGCCCGACCACCTCGAACAGCAGGGTGAACAGGACGACCTTCTGGAAGACGATCGGCTCGGTCCACCACTGCGAGATCGGGCCGTCGATGCCCTCCGTGGACAGCGCGATCAGGTACAGGGCCAGCAGGTAGGCCAGGATCTTGCCGACGTAGAACAGGTGCAGCACCACCGGCGTGCCGAATCCGACCTCGGCCCAGTGCCTGGCCATGGGGCGGATGCGCTCGGCCCTGGTGCCCGCGCGCCAGCTCTCCAGGTCGACGACCGGCAGGTCTGGGGTGCGAAAACCCATCGGGAACCTCCGCGTCGCGCATCCGGGCCGGGTGGCCCCGGTCACGGTGACACGTGTTGCAGTTTGCTGTCAATCGTTTGATTGGATTCCGGTCGGCCGTGACCGAGATGCGCCAGACCCGGGAGCGTGTTCAGCGGGTACAGGGCGGCATCGGCGAAGACCTCCGCGCGCGGACGTGGGCGCACGCTCTGTGCTCAGAGTGCACGCGGGCCGCCGAGGGCTCCGGCACGATCTACATTCGGGAACCGAACGGTTGGAAACAGGTGAGGAGGCAGCGATGGCCGTCGTGTTCCGATCGAGCGACTACGCGCCGGAGGATCGAGCGGACGCCACGCGCGTCGCGATGCAGGAGCAGTCGGTGCCGTCCTGGGTGATACTGCCCGACCCGGACGCCGTCGACTCGCTCATGCAGGTCTGGATGTACGGTCAGGCCTGCATCTTCCGGGCCGAGGTGACCGGGTTCCGGCTGCTGCGCTCGCCACGGCAGGTGCGGACCGGGCCCGCCGAGATGCTGTCGATGACCGTGCAGGATGCCAGCACCGGCCTGCTCGGGCAGTACGGAAACCAGCAGGTGCTGCGCCCCGGCGAGCTGTTCCTCACCGACCTGAACGCGCCCTACGACTACGGGCAGCCCACCTACGGCAGCTCCTCCTGCCTGCAGGTGCCGATCGAATCGCTCGGGCTGCCGCACGAGGTGGTGCGCGACGCCGCGACCCGGCTGACCGCCAGCCCGCTGTACACGCTGGTCACGACCCATATCGGCGAGCTGACCCGGCGCGCGGAGGAGCTCTCCGCCGAGCCGGCCGCCGCCGCGCTCGGCACCACCGCGACCGACCTGGTCCGCACCCTGCTCGCCTCCGCCTACGACATGGCCTACGCGCGCGGGCTGATGGCGGAGATGCTGCTGCCGCGCATCCGCGGCTACGTCCGCGGGCACCTGGGCGACCCGGAGCTGACCCCGGCCCGGATCGCGCGGGCGCACGACATCTCGGTGCGCAGGCTGTTCCAGCTCTGCGCGGAGGCCGGGTTCAGCCTGGAGCAGTGGATCATCGAGGAGCGGCTGGCCCGCGCCCGCGACGACTTGCTGCGCGATCCGAACGCGCCGGTCGCCGCCGTCGCCCGCCGCTGGGGCTTCGTGAACCACGCGCACTTCAGCCGACGCTTCCGAGCCGCCTACGCGTTCTCCCCCGGGAGGCGCGCCGCGCCGCGCGTGACGCCGAGGGCACAGAACCGTGCGCTGGGAGTCGGCCAGGGCAGCCGCACCCGGCTTAGCGTGTGCGCGTCGCCCCCTTCGAACCGGAGAACCCGCCATGAGCAACAGCCCCGACACCATCGTCCTCGTGCACGGCCTGTGGATGACCCCGCGCAGCTGGGAACACTGGGTGGAGTACTACGGAGCCAAGGGCTTCACCGTCCTCACCCCCGGCTACCCTGGGTTCGAGATCGAGGTGGAGGCGCTGCGCGCCAACCCGGAGCTGATCGCCGAGCTCACCGTCCGCGACACCGTCGACCACCTGGCCGCGGTGATCGAGGCGCTGCCCGCGGCGCCGATCATCATGGGCCACTCCTTCGGCGGCACGCTCACCCAGCTGCTGGTCGACCGCGGGCTCGGCGTGGCCGCGGTGGCGATCGACTCCGCGCCGACCGAAGGTGTCCGGGTAACGCCGCCCTCGCAGGCCAGGTCGCTGTTCCCGGTGCTCAAGAGCCTGTCCAACCGGCACAGGGCGGTGGGGTTCACCGCGGAGGAGTTCCACTACGCCTTCACCAACACCATCGACGAGGCGGCCTCGCGCGCGGCCTGGGAGCGCTACCACATCCCCGCGCCGGGCAACTGGGTGTGGACCTACGGCGTCTTCGAGAACTTCCGGCCAGGTCATCACGAGACCTGGGTCGACTACGCGCGCGAAGACCGGGCGCCGCTGCTCTTCATCGCCGGCTCCGAGGACCACATCATGCCGCCCTCGGTGAACCGGTCGAACGCCAAGCTCTACCACAAGTCGAAGGCGGTGACCGACTTCCACGAGTTCCCCGGCCGCTCGCACTGGATCTGCGCGGAGCCCGGCTGGCAGGAGGTCGCCGACCACGCGCTGGAGTGGGCGCTCGCGCAGGCGGCCCGGCCCGCTCCCGCCGCCGACTGACCCGCGGCACCGGGGGTAGAATTCCTACTCCGCGATCATGGTCTGCCCCGGGACGTCCCGCACCGGGCGGTGCGGCGGCTGCGGCCCGGCCACGCGCTCACCGACGTGGTGCGTATGTACCTGCTGCAGCTTGCCGCCGTCGCAGGCACCGCCCCCGAACTATCGCGGTGCGCCAGCTGTACAAGGTGTGGGCGGGCACCGGGACCGGGCTGGCGGATCACATCATCGCGCTCCGCCTCGCCCGGGCCAGGGAGACCCTGCGCACCCACCGCCACCTCACCATCACCGCCGTCGCGCACCGCCACGGCTTCACCGACGCCACGCACTTCGCCCGCTGCTTCCGCGCCGCCTACGCCATGAGCCCGACGGAGTGGCGCAGGGCTCCCGCCTCGGCGGGCGGGTGATCAGGGCAGGCCGGTGACGAAGGCGTGGAGCGCGGCGACGAACTCCGGCCCGCCCATGATCGAGCCGCCCACGGCGCCGCCGATCAGCACGCCGAGCGGAATGCTGACGCCCCAGATCAGGAACAGGCAGGCGCCGAGCAGGCCGCCGAGTATGGCGCCGCCGACCACGCCGGGCAGATTCCTGTTGATCTGTTCCACGAGCCGGTCGTAGGAGCTGATGTCCTGCGCCCGCGCGACGTCCGCCGGTGGTGTCAGCGTCAGGGTGCGGCCGTCGGCGCCGATGTGGTGGGCCAGGGTGATCTCGCGGCCGTCGGCGGCGTACCGGCGTGGCACCTCGAGCACCGGCGCGCCGTCGCTCGTCGCCAGGAGTACCGCGCCGGTGTCGGCGAGCTGGAACCGGCCGTTCTCGACGGTCGCGGTGACGGCATCGCCGATCGGTGACACGGCGATCCGGTAGCCGATCCCGTGGTCGATTCCCGTTGTGCTGCTTGCTGTTCCACTCGGAATGTCCGCGTGGGCGGTCGCCGAGGTAATGGCCAAGGCCGAGGCTGTCATGAGAACAGCGGCGGTCGTCTTCCCGAACGTCATGCTTCGAACCCCTCTACGCGGTGTGCCCTGATAGGTGGATCGAGTCGGACCGTGAGCGGTCGTCGGCGTGCAGGAGTGTACCCAGGGGGTCGCTGTTCCCCGGCGTGCAGGGTCGTACCGCTCCCGGCGGTATCCGGGGTGGTCGTGGCTCTCCGGGGCGCCGTCCAGGAAGCGGCGTGCACCCGCAGCGGATCAGGCGGCGATGGCGGCGCCGCAGATCCCGCAGGACTCGAACTGCTTGCTACCCCAGCGCAGCACCGGGATGAAGAAGATGGTGAGCTGGGTGTACTCACGCAGCCGGGTCCACTGGGTGGTGTTGTGGCAGCGCGGGCAGGTCCGGGTGGCGCCCGGGCCGATGGGCTTCTGTTTGCGGCCGTATCCGAAGAGGAGGAACACCCCTCTCAGCGTAGCCGGGCGTGGCAGGCGGCCACGGGCACGGCGACGAGGATGCGGCGCGGGCCGGTGCGGAAGCGGCGGGCGTGCGCGGTCGCGACATCGTCGACCGGGGTCGGCACTGCGCCTCACCGGACAGCTGCCCGCGGCCGCTGCGGGAGATCTGCCCGCTAGAAGCCGAGCCGCTCGGCGACCTCGGCGACGCCGGCGTCGGTGAGCGAGCGGAGCAGGAGGTCGGCGCCGGAGAAGTCGAGTTCCGCGGTCATGGCATTGGGCACAGCGACGACACGCAGCCCGGCCGCCCCGGCGGCGGCGATGCCGTTGGCCGAATCCTCGACGGCGATGGCATCGGCCGGGTCGATGTCGAGGCTGTCCAGGGCGAGCCGGTACACGGCTGGGTCCGGCTTCGGTCGCGTGACCCGGTCCCCGGTGGCGAGCACGGCGAAGCGCTCGAGCAGCCCGAGCCGCTCCAGGTGCTCGCCGACCCACTTCCGGCCCGAGCTGGAGGCCAGCCCGACGGCGAGCCCGAGCGCCTCGGCCTCGTCCAGCCACCCGACCACGCCCGGACGCACCACCTCGTCCGCGACGAGCGCGAGGTGCCTGGCCAGCCGCGCGGCGCGCAGTTCCTCGTGGTCGACGGGGTGGCCGACGAGCTCCTCCAGGTGCCGGGCGGCGTCCCAGCCGTGGGTGCCGATATTCGCGGTCCAGAGCGTCCGGTCGAGCTCGGCGCCGAGGCCGGTGTAGGTCTCCTGCCAGGAGGTGTAGGCGGGGGTCTCGGTATCCAGGATCAGGCCGTCGAAGTCGAAGATCACCGCACGGAGTGCCACCGCTTCACCGTACGCGGGCGACCCGGTCTTCCGCGCGCATCGCGTGCCGACGCAGGCTGCCCGACGGCGCTACAGGCCGAACTGCCGGACCAGCCCCGGGAGCTGATCGGGAGTCAGCCCGGCGGCCACCACGATCCCGGCGTCGTCGAAGATCGTCCTGGCGCGGGCGATATGGTCGGCGGAGGTCACCACGACGGCATCGCGGGCGCCGATATCGCGCAGGATCTGTGCGGTGTATTCGGCGTTCTGCACGGTGGATGCGGCCTCGGATTCGATATATATGCGCCCCGGCGCGATTCCGTGTGCGATCAGCCAGTCGGCCATCGCCGCGGCCTCGGTGACGCCCTGCTGCGGATTGCCGCCGGTGACCACGACCGGCGAGGCGGGCGCGAGCAGCGCCTGGACATAGCCGGCCTGCAACCGCTCCACCAATTCCGGCCGCATGGTGCCGTCCGGAAGTAGCCCGTAGCCGAGAATAACCACCGCGGTCTCCGGTCCGCGCACCGCGGGCGGCCCGGCCACCGCCGTCGCCCCGCTCGGAATCACCGCGCTGAGCAGCGATTCCAGCCCGGCGGAGCCGGAACTGGCGCCGGCGGTGGCCGGAATGGCGACCGCGGCGGCCAGCCCGGCGAGCGCGCCGCCCGCCTTGCGTAGCGGACGAGGTGCGGGTTTGCGATGCCTACCGGCCATGGAATTCCCCTGAACTGCGCGCGGACGAATACCTCCATGGTCGGGTGCGGGCACCGCGGAATTCACGGATCGCCGCGTTGTCTGGACGGATCACGAACTCCGCACCCCGGCATTGACACTGGGACGGTGACGTTGTGAGGTGCTACCGGGCCGGTCGGAAGAAGTTGTGACGGTAGGGTGGGCGCATGGGCGAACAGCGCGACGGGGTCGAGCTGACCAATCTGGACCAGCCGCTGAGCCAGGACGCGGCGGCCACCAAGCGCGACCTCGTCGACTACCTGGATGCCGTCGCCGACCGTATCCTCCCCGGCCTCGCCGACCGCCCGCTCACCGTGCTGCGGGTACTGCGCGGGCGGGCGCCGTTCATGCAGAAGAACGTACCCAAGTACACCCCGGAGTGGGTGCGCACGGTGCCGATGTGGGCGGAGTCCTCGCACCGCGAGGTGCGGTACGCGCTCTGCGACGACCGGCGCACGCTGCTCTGGCTGGCCAATCAGCGCGCCATCGAATACCACCCCACGCTCGGCCTCGCCGCCGACATCTATCGCCCTACCCACCTCATTCTCGACCTCGATCCGCCGGCGGCCAGCGATTTCGCCGCCGTGGTCGCGGTCGCGCACCTGGTGCGGCGGGCGCTGGCGGACTGCGGGCTCGCGGGCGCGGTGAAGACCAGCGGCGCCAAGGGTGTGCACGTCTTCGTCCCGGTGGACGACAGCGCCCCGGTCGACGATGTCGCGGCCGCCACCCGCGCGCTCGCCGCCAGGGCCGAGGCGCTCGACCCGGACATCGCCACCACGGCGTTCATCGTCGAGGACCGGAAGGGCAAGGTCTTCGTCGACTCCACCAGGGCGGGCGGCGCGACCGTTGTCGCCGCCTACAGCCCGCGCTTCCGGGCGGGCACCCCCGTGTCCTTCCCGCTGGACTGGTCCGACCTGGACCGCGTCACCCCCGCCGACTTCACCGTGCGCACCGCGCTCGACGCGCTGGCCGGGCGCGACCCGTGGGCGGCGGCCATGCCCGCGCCGCAGCGGCTGCCCGCCGAGCTGATCAAGCACGGCCGCACCATTCCGGTGGCGAGGGTGGCCGCCATGCACGAGGGCAAGCGCAGGGCCAAGGCCAAGCGCGAGGCCGGGTAACGATCCGGACAACCACCCGGAAACCGCACCTACACTCGCAATCATGAGTAGCTGGGTGCTTCCGCTTTTCCTCGGGCTCGGCCTCGCGGCCGCCTGCGGGTTCCGTGCCTTCCTGCCGCTGCTCATGCTGAGCGTCGCCGCCCGCTTCGACCTGTTCGGCGTGGATCTCAACGAGTCCTTCGCCTGGATCGGCTCGACCGGCGCACTGGTGGCGCTGGCCGTCGCGGCAGGCGCCGAGCTGCTCGCCGACCTCATCCCCTACGTGGACAACCTGCTCTCCGTCGTGGGCAACGTCACCGGGCCGATCGCGGGCGCCATCGCGGCCGGGTCGGTGTTCCAGACCGCGGATCCGAGCACCGCCGCCATCGCCGGGATCATCGTCGGCGGCCCGACCGCGCTGGCCTTCAGCACCACCCAGACCGGGGTGCGCGCGGCCAGCACCGCGACCACCGGCGGGCTGACCAATCCGGTGGTCTCCATCGTGGAGAACATCCTGACCTTCTGCACGGTCCTGCTCGCCATGGTCCTCCCGGTACTGATTCCGGTGCTGCTGGCCGGGCTCTTCTACCTCATGTGGCGGGTCACCCGCCGGTTCCGGCGGCGCCGCGCCGAGGTGGCAGCGCCGGTCTGACCGGGCGGCCCCGGCCGGTAGAACCGGCAATTCGCCGTTCACCCCCCGCCCTGTACCGTCGCTGAGGACATCGCGGGCGAGAGAGTGTGGAGGGTGCGTGGGCGAGTCGATGACCTGGGTCCAGGCTTTGGTACTCGGGCTGGTGCAGGGGCTCACGGAGTTCCTGCCGGTCTCCTCGTCGGGGCATCTGCGGATCGTCTCGTCGGTCTTCTTCGGCGACGACGCGGGCGCCTCCTTCACCGCCGTGACCCAGCTCGGCACCGAGGCCGCGGTGCTGGTCTACTTCGCCAAGGACATCGCGCGGATCATCGTGGCCTGGTTCGCCGGGGTCGGCGCGCGGCTGCGCGGCAGGCGGAAGCCGATCGAGCGGACGGTGCCGATCACCGACCAGGTGACCACGAAGCTCCCGGTCTACAACCCGAACGAGCCCGCGACGATGAAGCTGCCGGTGGTCACCGAGACCGCGGACGCGCAGCGCGATCTCGACTACCGCATGGGCTGGTACGTCATCATCGGCACCATTCCGATCGGGCTGCTCGGCTTCGTCTTCAAGGACGAGATCCGCACCGGCGCCAGGAACCTGTGGCTGGTGGCGATCATGCTCATCGTCTTCGCGCTGGTGATCGCCGCGGGTGAGCACTACGGCCGCAAGCTGCGGCCGCTCGAGCAGCTCAGCACCAGGGACGGCATCATCATGGGGCTGGCCCAGTGCCTGGCGCTCATCCCCGGCGTCTCGCGCTCCGGCGCCACCTCCACCGCCGGGCTCTTCCTCGGGCTGGAGCGCGCCGCCGCCGTGCGGTTCTCCTTCCTGCTCGCCATTCCGGCGGTCACCGCCTCCGGGCTCTTCAGCCTGCCGGACGCCTTCGAACCCGCCGGTGAGGGGCTCAATGCCTCCGGCCCGCAGCTGCTCGTCGCGACCATTCTCGCCTTCTTCGTCGGCTACGCCTCGATCGCGTGGCTGCTCAAGTTCGTCGCCAACCACTCGTTCTACTGGTTCGTCGGGTACCGCATCATCCTCGGCTTCGTCGTCATCGGGCTGCTCGCCACCGGCGTCGTCGCCGCCACCTGACGCATGACGAATCCCGCTCCCCCGGATACGAGGGAGCGGGATTCGATCACCCGCGGGCGAAGTCGGCCAGCAGCGCGGGCACCGCCGCGTCGAAACCGGCGACGTCGAGCATGCCGGCGTCGGACGGGTCCGCGATGCTGAAACCGGTCGCGGTCATGCCCACCACCACCAGCTTCGCGGCCGGATTCACCTCCCGCCGGTACTGCTTCAGCGCCTGGAAGGGGTGCGTCTGCCCGGCCCAGGTCTCGTTGTCGGTGTACACGGAGAACACATCGACCTCGAGGCCCGTGCGCAGCGCGTGCAGCATCGGCAGCGAGCAGTCGGTCGCGCCGAACGGCAGGTTCGCCGTGCCGGCGAGCACGTCGTCCAGCCGCTGCCGCGGCCCGATCGCGAGCGGCCGCAGCCCGGAGCCGTCCTGCCGGCGCTTTCCGGCGGCGGTGAAGCCGACGATGGTGTGCTCCCGCTCGGTGGCCGCGGTGACCATGGCGAGGGCGGCCGATGCCTCCCGCGCGCTGATCGGCAGCCCCGCGATCATCGCCCCCATCGAGCCGGAGACGTCGAGCGCGAGCAGGTGCCGCTTCCCGGTGGGCCGGACCGCCTCGAATGCCGCGTAGAACGCGGCGTCCAGTGCGTCCACCACCGGCCGCGACGGCTGCCAGCTGCCGCCGCCGCGCACCCCGCGCCCGGAGGCGTAGGTGCGCAGCGCGACCAGCACCGCGATCGGGTGCACCCGGCCGCGCCGCAGCCGCTCGGCGTCGGTGAGCTGCGCGCACACCGCCGCCGTGCGGTCGCCGAGCGGGTCGAGCAGCCCGAGCCCGGTCAGCCGCGGCAGCTGCCGCAGCAGCGCCGTCTGCGGAATCCCGGTGTCCAGCAGCGCCTCCCACACCGCGCGCTCGCTCAGCGCGTGGTCGGGCAGCATCTCCCAGGACAGCCGGTACTCCCGAACCAGCTCGGGCAGCGCGGCGACCGGAGCCGTCCGCGCCCGCTCGAACCCCTCGATGATCCGCAGCCCGTCCAGCGCGGGCTCGCGCCCGCAGATCCAGTCGAAGAGCCGCTTGCGGTCGTCCTCGGTGGTCACCGGGTGCGCCAGCCGCAGCAGGTCGCGGTGCGACCAGCCCTCGCGCTGCCGGTACTTGACCACCTGGAACGCGAGGGCGTCGACGCTCTTGGCGGTGTACCAGTGCGCGACGCCACGGCGCAGCCCGCGGCCCCAGCCGCGGAACTGCTCGATGTAGCGCGCGAACAGGAACAGGTGCGTACCCGTCCGCGCCACCAGCGGCAGCGCCGCAAGCGCGGTGCGCCTGCCGTCGGCATCGCCGAGCGCGGCCGCCGCGGCGAGCGCGAAGAGCGCCGGGTTCGGCTTCGGCGCCCGGCCGGAGGTGGAGATCTCGACGATCTCGCGCACCAGGCCGTCGGTGCGCTCGCTCGCGAAGTGCAGCACGACCTCGGCATTGTCCGCGGTCAGCTCGGGCGCCCGCACGGAGAAGGTGCCGCCGTCGGTGCCGAGCGTCAGGAATCGGCGAAGCCGCACCTCGGGCGTCACGGCGAAGACGAAGCCGCCCGCGGAGTTCGGCACCTGCTCCGGCCGCGCGCGCTCGCCCTGTGGGGTCTTGCGGCGATTGATCTTCGACAGCACGTCCATTGTGGTTCCTCCTCCCGTGCGGTCACGGCGATCCGGGTGGGCGGTCGTGGGGTGCCGACCGGCAAAGTGCTCTACCAGCTGAGCTACGGGAGCCCGCGCTCCCGGCAGGACTCGAACCTGCGACCGCTCCAGTGAAAGTGGTAACCGATCAACTCCGGCCCGCCCACCTCGGATTGCCTGGAGAGAACTGTAGGGAACGAGCACCGGACGCCGCCAACCATTTTCGGCGCGATCCGGGACGCGGTCTTCGAGGCGCTGCGGACCGAGCCGGCCGCCGGAATCGGGATCGACCGGCCCGGATCAGCTCCGCTTGCGCCCCGGCAGCGGGTGCGGCAGCACGCCGTCGGCGAAGTAGAGCAGTGAGCCGCAGCTGTCGCAGCGGTAGGCGTGCTGCTTGTCGACCAGCTGCCCGAGCTCGCTCGGCGCCTCGGTCATGAACCCGGTGTGGCCGGTGACGAAGCCGATCTGCCCGAGGTAGCGGCGCGGCTGCTCGCACCACGGGCAGTCCAGATCGATCCGCGCGGCCCTGCGCTCGAACTCGGCCGCGCGCTCGGCGATCCGCTGCTCGGCCTGGCGCACGTAGTACTGCCCCTCGGAGACGGTGATCCGGCTCGGCGCGCTCCACGGGCTCTCGTAGCCGCTCTCCAGCGCGGTACGCAGCTGCGCGAACTCGGCCCGTGACACCGGCACCACCCGGCTACCGCGCAGCCCGCCCGCCACCCGGAAGGTGACCTCGGCGCGCGAGATCCCCTCCGGCAGACCATCGTACAGCCGGACCCGCTGCGGGTCCGACCTGTCCGGGCTGTACTCGATCCCTTGCTTCGCCACGCGGCCACGCTAGCGGTGCCGGGTTACCGGCCAGGCAACTCCGGGAACATTCAGTCCCCGTTGTTCTTGGATACTATGGCGGCACGGCTCGACGGAAGGACATCCGATGCCAGCTCCACGCAGGGCGGCACTGCTTGTGCTCGCCGTATTACTCGGCGCCGCAATATTTCTCGTTCCCGCCGCGCCGGCGTCGGCGACCGGGATCGTGCGCTGGGAGAACCGGGTCAGCGACCGCATCCTGGACATCGGCATCTCCTCGCCGAACCTGGAGGGGCCGGACTGGTCGGTCAAGGTGGTGCGGCTGTTGCTCCCGCCCGGGTGGTCCAAGGACGCGAATCGCACCTGGCCGACGATCTGGGTGCTGCACGGGGGGTTCGACAACCACAGATCGTGGAGTGACAACGGGGATCTGGCGGCGCTGACCGCGGGGCGGGAGGCGATCTTCGTGCTGCCCGAGACCAGTTGGTGCAGTGCGTACACCGACTGGTACAACGGCGGCAACTGGGGGGCTCCGGCCTGGGAGAAGTATCTGCTCGAGGATGTGCGGACGACGCTGGAGTCCGGATACCGGGCCAATACGACGCGCGCCGTCGCGGGCAACTCCATGGGCGGGCTCGGCGCCATGAAGTTCGCGGCGAAGTACAGCGGGATGTTCCAGTCGGCGGCGTCGTTCAGCGGGAATGTCGATCCGCTGCACGAGTCCGGCGCGCCGGGCGGCCCGGACCGGCCGGGGCAGGGCTGCGGCGCGGACTGGCGGCGGGTGTGGGGCGACCTGCCCGCGCAGCGCGACATCTGGCGGGCGAACAATCCGTACAGCCAGGTGAACCGGCTCACCGGCATCCCGCTCTTCGTCTCCTACGGGCAGGCCGACGGGATCGAGGCGCAGTTCTACGAGCAGAACTACCGCTTCGTCGACGCGCTCCAGGGGGCGGGCGCCCAGGTCGACGAGCGCTACGTGCCCGACCAGGGCCACAACTGGGACGCCTGGAGGATCCAGATGGGCAATGCCCTGCCCATGCTGCTCTCCTCGGTCGGCGCGTAGCTCGTCCCGGCAACCTAGGCCAGCACCTCGCGGACGACCGCGCCGATGGTCCGCGCCTGCACCGCGTCGGCGGCGATCAGGGGCGGGCGAACCGCGGCCGGAAAGCCCGGGAGACGTTCCGCGAGAGCGGCTTTGGCGGCGGAGATGTCGACGAGCGGCAGCGCGCGGCGGCAGGTGCCGTAGCGGTCGAACAGCTCTTGCACCCGGGCCGCCTCGAGCACGGCGCGGCGCTCGGCGTCGGTGCAGGCGGCGAACTCGCCGGTCGTCCCGTTCACCAGCAGTGCGCGCACCCTGGCCGCGCCGAGCAGGTGCAGCTGGTCGCGCACCGCCGCCGGGTCGACCGCGCCCGAGCGCTGGAACGGGGTCAGGGCGGCGGCGACCGGGGAGAGGGCGCGGGCGGACATCTGTCCGGGACTAGGTAATGTCGATCTTCGCGGCACAGGAGGTTCGATGGTCAGCTTTTTCACACCGGACGGCGATGCGATGATCCCGGAGCCGATCGCGCGCAGCAGCTGGGGCGGCGGGCACCTCGGCGGCCCCGCCGTATGCGGGCTCATGGCGCGCGAGGTCGAGCGGTACTGCCCGGAGGGGTTCGTGCCCGCCCGGATGACCGCCGACCTCTTCCGCCCGGTGCGGGACCTGCCGATCACCGTGCAGAGCGAGGTGGTGCGCACCGGAAGGCGGATCACCGTCGCGGACGCCAGGATCGTGCAGGACGGCGCGGTGCGCGCCCGCTCGACCGTGGTCTTCCTGAGCACCGGCGCTCCGCCGCCGGGGCAGCTCTGGCGCCCGGAGCGCGAGCTGCCGGTGCCGCCGGTCGGCATCGTGCCGCCGGAGGGCGGGCCCCCGCTCTTCCGCAGCGGCGCGTCGGAGTGGTCGGGCGAGTACGCCGACCACCAGAACGCCGAGCGCAAGATCTCCTGGCACGCCATTCCCGCGCTGGTCGCCGGGGAGAAGCTGACCCCGTTCCAGCACGCCGCCATGGTCGGCGACACCGCCAACCACATCTGCCACTGGGGCTCCGCGGACGCGGCCTACATCAACGCCGACATGACGCTCACGCTCTCCCGGCTGCCCATCGGCTTCGAGCTCGGGCTGCGCGCCGAGGACTCGCTCGCCTCCGACGGCGTCTCCATCGGCACCGCCACCATGTACGACCGCATCGGCCCGCTCGGCACCTGCGTGGTGAGCTCGCTCTCGAACGCGGACCAGCTCATCCACCACAACGCGCCCGGCGCTGAATGATGCACTGATCGATATCTCGATAACCGACAGCTTCGGACGCGGGCGCCTTCCTGGCTGCCGGGGCGGCGCGCGGCTCGGCACCGATCTGTTCCCGCTCGGTACTGTCGTCCCCACCGAAGTGGTGGCGGCTCCGAGCACTCCGGTTAACAACGGGCGCGCGCGCGGATATCTTCGGGCGGAACCCGCCGTGCGCCCGGACCCGGACCACGCCGGACGGGTTCGCGCTCCCTGGAGGCAGCCGTGCCAACTCCCCTCGTCCGGATCTCCGCAACTGCGGCGGCGCTCGCCCTCGCCGTCCTCTCCCTGACCGCCTGCGACGACGAGACCGGCACCGCGACCCCGGCCGCCCCGTCGTCGGCCGCCCCGGCCGCGGGCGTCCCGGCGCCGGGTGGCCGCTCGGGGCAGTCCACCGTGCGCACCATCGGCAAGACCGGCTGGTACGACGATTTCACCATCACCGTGGACCGGGCCACCGTGGTCCCGGACCAGTACGGCGGGGCCGCGGTGACCATCGACCTCACCTACGCCAATACCGGCCTCACCGACCGCATGCTCGGCCTCACCCCGACGCTGCTGGTCAACGGCGAACTCGACGGCGGGGCGACCTTCGACAGCCCGACCGTCGCCGCGGGCGGCAAGGGCAAGGGCAGGGCCGAGACCCCGGTGCAGTCGCTGGACGACGCCGAGCACCTGATCGACACCCTGACCATCGTCTACGGCACCGCCACCGACAACCAGACCATCATTCCGCTGGACGCAGGCGAGCAGGTGCAGAGCGTGCAGCCGCGCAGCTTCCCGATCACCGCCACGCTCACCCAGGGCGACACCACCGCGACCGTCACCGAGGCCACCCTGCACCCCAGCTACAGCACCGGCGACCGCGGCAGGTCCGATCTCGCGCTGCACGTGACGCTCACCGGCGGCGGCGGAATTCCGGCGGGCGGCGCGAACATCTACTACCAGTACTTCAGCGTCCGCACCCCGGACGGCCGCACCGTGCCCGCCGATTTCAAGGGGCCGATCAACGAGCTGCTCGCCGCGAACCAGACCATCGACAAACCGGACAACTTCGCGGTCTTCGTCGTCGACTCCCCCGGCACCGGCACGTACACCCTCTCCTACAACGCGCTCGGCGCCGAGGGCGAGGGCTCCGCACCCACCGCGGCCTTCACCCTGAACTGACCCCCGGAAACGCCGACGGCGGCCCCGCACCTCATCGTGCGGGGCCGCCGTCGCCGGTGACCGCTACCTGGCGGCCGAACCGGAGCCGATCAGGTTGCCGAGTCCGGTGAGCAGGTTCGACGAACCGGCGCTCCACCCGTCCAGGTAGGGGTTCGGGTAGCCCTCGACGACCGGCGTCGGCAGCGGCTTCACCCCGCCCGAGCCGGTGACAAGGAGCCGGGTGAGGCCATCGGCGAAGTTGGCCGAGCCGGTGCCGACATCGGTCTGCGCCGACGCCACGCCGGAGCCGCCGAGCACGATGCCCGCGGCGATCGCGGCCACACCGAACGCACGAATTGTGCTCATACATTCCCTCTTCTCGAAAATCGCGCCGGTAGCTCAGCTACCGCCGGCCAATGTCTAGGCAGCCGATGCCGCCATCGCGCGTCCGGCGGATGAACGCGGGGGCAATGGCCGGTGACCACCCGCTCCGACCCCGCTCAACCGGACAATTCCGGCGCGCACGGAGCGGTGGCGTGCGGTTACGCTCGATTCCGTGCGACTCTCGCGACGGCAGCTGTACCTCGGCGCGGAGTTCGCGCTGCTCTTCGGTGGCGGCGCCGCCCTCTACAACGCCAGGTTCCGCGGCACCTCACCGATTCCGGTGCTGATCGCGCTCGGGGCCGGGGTGACCAGGCAGCTGCGCCGCTCGGCCACCTTCGACCGCAGGGCCTTCTGGCGCGCCGGCGCGCTGCGTCCGGAAGCCGGGTCGATGGCGCTGCTGGCGGGGGCGAGCGCGGCCGCGCTCACCGGGGCGGTGGCGGCGGTGCGCCCGGCCGATCTCTTCGAGCTGCCGCGCAGGCACCCGGGGCTGTGGGCCGCGGTCATGGTACTGTACCCGGTGCTCAGCGTGTACCCGCAGGAGCTGGTGTTCCGCGCCTTCGTCTTCGACCGCTACGCCCCGGTCTTCGGCGACGGCACGGCGATGATCGCGGCCAGCGCGGCCGCGTTCGGCATCGTGCACATCGCCTTCGGCAGCTGGATCTCGGTGCTGCTCAGCGGGGCGGGCGGGGTGCTCTTCGCGCTGCGCTACCGGCGCACCGGCTCGCTCTTCGCGGCCACCGTCGAGCACTCGATCTACGGCGTGCTCGTCTTCACCGTCGGGCTCGGGCGGTACTTCTACCACGGCGCGGCGGAGGCCACGCTCGCCGCCGCGGCGCCGGCGGCGGCGCGCACCACGGCGGCCCCGTCCGGGGACGGGGCCGCTGCTGGCTCCGCGCTCAGCGCGCGCCGGTCGTGGTCGACGTCGGCGATTCGGTCGTGGTGGCGGCGGATCCGGTCGTCGTCGCCTGCGGCGTCGTGGTCGGCGGCGCCGCTACCTGCGGGGTGGTGACCGGCGCGGGCGTCGTGGCCGGCGCCGCGCTCTCCGTGGTCGTGGCCCCCGCGGCGCTGCTCGACGCCGAGCTGCCCGGCGTCCCGGTCGCGGTGGTCGTCGCGGTCGGCTTCGCGGTGGTGGTGGCCGTCGGCTTGGCCGTGGTGCTCTGCACGGCGGCCTGCACGGTGGCGTAATCCTCCGCCTGCGGCTTGGCCTTGGTATCCACCGGCTCCCCGGCCTGCGCCTGCTTGGCCAGGTGGGTCAGCCAGGCGGCGGCGTACTGCGCCGAGGTGAGCGGCCGGTCGTTGCCCGGGTCGGCGTCGTCCCAGTAGTCGAAGTGGTGGCCGGTGTGGTCGGGGCCGAGGGTGAGCTGGTACGGGTCGCTCATGACGACCGGGATGGTGTTCTCGTTGGTGACGATCAGCCCGACGATCTCGTTCAGGATCTTCTGCGGCAGGTAGGCCAGCGGCGAGAGCTCGTCCGCGGCGATGGTGTCGGCCTTGGCCGGCTTCTGCGGCGCGGCCGCCGGGTCGTACTGCGGATCGGAGACCCGGAGCAGCACGTCCAGGAAGGTCTCGTCGCTCTGCATCCAGTTGCCGAGCCCCTGCGCCTGGATATCGGCGAAGGCGGCGAGCGCGATCCGGCCGAGCGCCACCGCGACGTCGGCGCCGGTGGCCGGGGTCAGCCCCTCCGCCTGCAGCCGGTCGACGTCGAGCTGCCTGCCCACGTTCACCACGAGCTGCAGCAGCGAGATGTTCTCCGGGGCGGCGCAGGTCAGGTCGCCGTCCGAGCAGAAGGAGGCGATCTTGCCGTCGAGCGCGCCGAAGCCGCCGCTGGTGCCTGCGACCGCGCCCTGCCCGGAGGCAGGCGTGCAGGTGGCGCCCTGGTACTTCTGGTCGAAGCCGTCCGGGTTGCTGCAGGCGTTGGCGGCGCCGATGAACGGGCCGTCGCCGGGCGAGCGGCCGGAGTCGGCGAGGATCACCACGCCGACCACGTCGTCCGGGTCGACGATGCCGTACTCGCCGTCGGCGCCGGGCTGCTGGTTGCCGATCTCCATCGCGACCCGGCGCACCACGTCGGCGCCCTCGCTGTACCCGACGATGGCGAAGCGGGTGTCCGGGCAGGCCGCGCTGATCTCGCTCATGACCTGCTTGGTGTTGGCGACGCCGGTCTCGACCGCGTCCTCGTAGCTGGACATGTTCGCCGGGTAGGCGATGTAGACGGCGGCGTAGGAGTCCGGGTCGACGGCGCCGTCGGGCGCGTTGACCACCGGGTCGACCCACTCGCTGTTGTGGTCGCCCGCGAGCGCGGCGGGCAGCGGCTTGCCGTCGGCGTCGACCAGCAGCTTGGTGCTGTCCTGGGCGGGCGCGTCGTTGCGGCCGGCGACCGAGATGGTCACCATGTCGTGGCACTCGGTGACCGAGCTGGTGAGCTGCGTGGCATCCTCGCGCCCCGGCGCGCTGATGGCCCAGGTCGCGGCCACGATGGCCACCACCCCGAGCGTGGCGGGCGCGACCACCGCGGCGGCGATGCGGTGGCGCGCGAAGAAATCCCGAAGAGGCATCCCGGTATCCGTTCCTGATTCGACAAGCGGACGGACAGGCCCCCCGACGGGCCGTATGTCACCAGGCACGTCGGGATTCGAGGGGTTGGTGTTACGGGTGGTTCTCCACTGATCTTCCGTCGCGCGGATCACACCCGTATAGTCGAACTCGGTTATTCGACTTCGACTGATGGGCCCCGATGCCGCCTCGCGCCGCCCGCACCCCGCTCACCCTCGCGGTGCTGAGCCTGCTCGCCGAGTGCCCGCGGCACCCGTACGAGATGCAGTCGCTGATCCGGCAGCGCCACGTCGGCGACGTGGTGCGGCTGCGCGGCGGCTCGCTCTACGACGCCATCGCCCGGCTGGTGCGCGTCGGGCTGATCGAGGCGATCTGCTCGGCCCGCAACGGCGCCCGCCCGGAGCGCACCGTCTACGCCGTCACCCCGGCGGGCCGGGTGCAGCTCACCGAGCAGCTGCGCGAGTACCTGGGCGAGCAGGCCGAGGAGTTCCCGGTCTTCCCGGCCGGGCTCGCGCACGCCCTGCACCTGCCCGCCGCCGAGGTGGCGGCGCTGCTGCGCCGCCGGGCGGCCGCGCTCACCGCCCGGATCGCGGAGGTGGACGCCGATCTGGGAGTCGCGACCGCCGCGGCGGTCCCGCGCGCGCTGCTGCTCGAAGCCGAGTACGCCCAGATCCTGCGCCGCGCCGAGCTGGCGTGGCTGAACGGGATCGTCACCGAACTGGAGTCGGGCGCGCTCGCCTGGCCGGAACTGGAGGAACAGTGAATCGGGTCGCCCTGCCGCGCAAGGTGCGGTTCTTCAACGTGGTCATCAAGGGGTTGCAGCGGGTGGGCATCGCGCTCGGCCCGGTCACCGTGCTGACGGTGCGCGGCCGCAAGAGCGGGCAGCCGCGCAGCACGCCGGTGACCCCGTTCGGGGTGGACGGCGCCGAGTACGTGCTCAGCGGCATCCCCGGCTCGGCGTGGGCGCACAATGTGCGCGCCGCGGGCACAGTCGAGCTGCGCAGCGGCCGCCGCACCCGCACCGCGCGCATGGTGGAGATTCCGGTCGCCGAGCGGGGGCCGATCCTGCGCGCCTTCGTCGAGCAGGTGCCGCGCGGGGTGGAGATGATGCGGGACGCCGGGGTGGTGCGGACCGGGGCGGTCGAGGAGTTCGAGGCCGCCGCCGACCGGCTGGCGCCGTTCCGCATCGACCCGGTCTGAGCGCGGGCCGGGCGGAGACCGCCGGGCGCAGCCGCCCTGCGCCCTCCTCCGCGGTGCGGCGGGTCGATTCTCGGGGTCAGCCCGGCGCCCGGCGCCGCCCCGCCCCGCGTTCGCGCCGCGCGGAATCGTAGGCCGCGCGGGCCCGCTCCACCTCGGCCAGGTTCGGCGACCAGTCGGCCAGCGCGGCGAAGAGCGGCGCGAGACTCGTTCCGAGCGCGGTGATCTCGTACACCACCCGCGGCGGCACCTCGGCGAAGTAGGTGCGCGAGACCAACCCGTCGCGCTCCAGGTGCCGGAGCCGCTCGGTGAGCACCTTCGGTGTGATGCTAGAGGAACGACCATGATCGTGGTGACCGGAGCGACCGGCAATGTGGGACGGCCGCTGGTGCGGGCGCTGGCGGGCGAGCGGGTTACGGGGGTGGCCCGCGGCGTGCCGGCCGCCCCCGTCCCCGGCGTGACCTACACGCAGGGGGATCTCGCCCGTCCGGAGACCCTTCCGCTGACCGGCGCGACCGCGCTCTTCCTGCTCACCGGCCCCGGCTTCCTGGCCAGCGGTGTCGGCCTCACCCCCGTGCTGAAGCGCGCCGCGGACGCCGGAGTGCGGCGGGTGGTGCAGCTCTCCTCGCAGGGGGTGCGCACCGGCAGGCACCCGGCGCGACTCGAGGAGGAGGTCCTCGCCTCCGGGCTGGCGTGGACCATCCTGCGCCCCGGCGGTTTCGCCTCGAATGCCATGCAGTGGGCGGAGGCGGTGCGCGCGCACCGAACCGTCGCCGCGCCGTTCGCGGATACCGCGCTGCCCGTGATCGACCCCGGCGATATCGCCGCCATGGCCGCCGCGGCGCTCCGCACCGACGACCACAGCGGAAGCGCCTACGACCTGACCGGACCGGCCGCGATCACCCCGCGCGAGCAGGCGGCGGCCATCGCCACCGCGCTCGGCGAGCCGATCCGATTCGTGGAACTCTCCCGCGCCGAGGCGGCGAGCCGGATGGCCGCTTCCATGCCGCCCCCGGTGCTCGAGGCGACGCTGGACATCCTCGGCTCCCCCACCCCGGACGAGCAGCGTCCGAGCCCCGACTTCGAGCGAGTCCTCGGCTGCCCCGCCACCCCCTTCGCCGACTGGGCGGCCCGGACCGTCGACGCCTTCCGCTGACCCCTACGCGATCCGGTGCTCGGTGACCGGCGAGCTCAGATCGGTGCCGTTCAGCGCGAGATACAGCACGTCCTCGGTCACCGACACGCTCAGCGTATTGCGCCGCTGCACCAGCCCGGCGGCGGCGTCGACGAACTCGCGGTCGAAGGCGCGCACGGGGATCTCCGCCGCCCGGTGCACCTTCTTGCCGGTGAGCTGGGCGAGCACCTTGGCCGGGTCGCGGTGGGTGTAGACGGCGACCCGCTCGGCGAGTTTGCTGCCGCGGTGCACCCGCTCGGCGTCCGGGGCGCCGACCTCGATCCAGGCGGTGATCTGCCCGGTGTGGTCGCGGGCGAGCACGGCGGGCTCGTCGGTGGCGGAGACGCCGCCGTCGCTGAAGGCGATCCCCTCCCGGTACTCCAGGCAGTAGGCGAGCAGCCGGGTGATCATGAACTCGGCGGTCTCCGACGGGTGCCGCGCCACCCGCGTCTCCCATTCCTCGTAGACGCCGCGGTCCACATCGGCCAGGTGCACCGCGAAGGTGTGCAGGGTCGCGCTCAGTGCCATGAACGCAGCAGCCTAGCCGAGGGTGACGGCGCGGTGCCTGCCGATCAGGAGCGGCGGCGGTCGCGGGCGCCCCTGCTCGCCCCCCGACCCGCGAAAACGGCCCCGGCACGGATGCCGGGGCCGCCGCCGTCCCGTCGGATCAGGCGTTCGCGCGCTTGGGCAGCTTCCACCCGGGGCGCGGGTAGTGGCAGGTGTAGCCATTGGGGTAGCGCAGCAGGTAGTCCTGGTGCTCCGGTTCGGCCTCCCAGAACTCGCTCGCCGGGGTCACCTCGGTGACGACCTTGCCGGGCCAGAGCCCGGAGGCGTCCACGTCGGCGATCGTGTCCAGCGCGACCTGCTTCTGCTCGTCGTCCAGGTAGAAGATGGCCGACCGGTAGCTGGTGCCGATGTCGTTGCCCTGCCGGTTCCTGGTGGACGGATCGTGGATCTGGAAGAAGAACTCCAGCAGCGCACGGTAATCCGTCTGCGCCGGGTCGTAGACGATCTCCAGCGCCTCGGCGTGGCCGGGGTGGTTGCGGTAGGTGGGATGGTCGTTGCTGCCGCCGGTGTAGCCGACGCGGGTCGACAGCACCCCCGGCTGCTTGCGGACCAGGTCCTCCATGCCCCAGAAGCACCCGCCTGCCAGAATCGCCCTACGCGTGTCGGTCACGCCTCCTCCTTCGTGAACAGAGCGGTGTACTGCCCGTAGCCCTCCGCCTCGAGCCGGTCGAGGTGGACGAAGCGCAGCGCCGCCGAGTTGATGCAGTACCGCAGACCGCCCTCGGCGCGAGGGCCGTCGGTGAACAGATGGCCGAGGTGGCTGTCGCCGTGCGCCGAGCGCACCTCGGTGCGAATCATCAGGTGGCTGAAATCCTTCTTCTCGACGATATTGTGCACGTCGACCGGACGGGTGAAGCTGGGCCACCCGCTGCCACTCTCGAACTTGTCGACCGAGGCGAACAGCGGCTCACCGGAGACGACGTCCACGTAGAGCCCGGGCTCGTGGTTGTCCCAGTACTCCCCGGTGAACGCACGCTCGGTGCCGTTCTCCTGGGTCACACGGTACTGCTCCGGCGAGAGCGCCGACAGTGCCGCGGGGTTGCGGTTGTACTCCTGTGCCACACGACCTCCTCGTTCAGGCTCCCCGTACAACCAGGGGGCGGCCGGGAAAAGTCCCGTCACGCCCGGCCCGGCCCGGCGCGGCTACTGTTGCGGGGGTGACTGCGCCGACGCCGTGCCTCGATCCCGGAGAACCCGCGCTGAACTGGTCATATCGGACTCGCCACGGCGGTCGCGGGACCGCTCCCGGCGCGTGAGCGGGGCGGCGGGCCGGCTCCGGGTGCTGACCAATCCGGGCGTGGCGATGTCGATCGCCCGGTTCCATCTGCGGCCGCTGCGCCGCCTCGCGCAGGCGGCGGGCGGCGTCGGCCTCGCGCTGGACGCCGCCGAGGTCGCGCCGTCCGGCAGCACCGTGCGCGTGCGGCTGCCCCGGCTCACCGACGCGCCCGCGTGGCGCTCGGCCCGACTACGCAACCGGGAGGCGATCGAGCCGTTCTGGGCGAGCACCGGCCGCGGCTGGGGTTCCCAGCACACCGACCGGGCCTGGGCGGGGCATTGGCTCACCGCGCGCTGGGGCGCCCGCCTCGGCACCTTCCTGAGCGTGGTGATCGAGGTGGACGGGCGGTTCGCCGGGCAGTGCGAACTGCGGATCGAGGAGCACGACCGGCGTGGCGAGGCCGGGATCTGGCTGGACGCCGGGCTGGCCGGGCCGGGCACCGCGCTGGTCGCCGGGCGGCTGGTGCTGGCCTATGCCTTCGGCCCGCTCGGGCTGGTCCGGGTGGCGGCGCCGGTGAGCACCGAGAACCAGCGCGCCGCCCGGCTCGCGGCCCGGCTCGGCTTCGTCCGCGAAGGCACCATGGCCGCGTACATGACGGTGGGCGGGCAGCGCCGCGACCACGACCTGTGGGCCCTCACCGTGGACAGCTGGCGCCCGTAAACCATTGGCGCCGCGCCGGTGCCGCTCTCTACCGTCGTCGTATGGAGCTGGAGTTCACCCCGGACGCGGCCACCTTCCTGGCCGCGGCGGGACCCCACCTGGCCGCGGCGCCGGTGCTCTCGACCGTGGTGGCGACGCTCGCCGACCGTCAGGTGACGCAGCGCGCCGACGGTATCGCGATCCCGGACGACCAGTGGTTCCTGACCGTCCGGACCGGCAGCGGGGTCGTCGGCGCCGGAATGCGCACCGCCACCTTCGGCCGCCGCCCGGCCTACCTGCTGCCCATGCCCGGCGCGGCCACGCTGGAGCTGGCGCGGGTGCTGCACGAGCGCGGCGAGGGGCTCACCGCCGTCCACGGTGTGCTGCCGGTGGTGTCGGACCTGCTCTCCGAGCTGGCGCGGCTGGCGGGGCACGGCACCGTCGAGGTCCGGGTGCGGACCCGGCTCTTCGAGCTCGGCACCCTGGTGCCGCCGGTCGGCGTTCCCGGCGCGCTGCGGGCCGTGCGCCCCGGGGAGGCGGGGCTGGCCGCGGCGTGGCTCGCCGCCTTCGACGCCGAGAGCCACGACGACCGGCACGACGCACCCGACCGCGACGATGTCGGCTACCGGATCGCCAAGGGCAGGCTCTGGTTCTGGGAGCACGACGGGCAGCCGGTCCACCTGACCGGCACCAATCCCCCGGTCGCCGGGGTGGGCCGGATCGGCCCGGTCTACACCCCGCCCGAGCAGCGCGGCCGCGGCTGGGCCTCGGCCGCCGTCGCCGAGGCGTCCCGGCTGCTCGCCGCGACCGGCGCCGGGGTCTGCCTCTTCACCGATCTCGCCAACCCCACCTCGAACAAGATCTACCGCCGCATCGGCTACCGGCCGGTGACCGATATGGCCGAGCTGGTCCTGGTGTAGCGCGGCACACCGAACCGGAGGACGCGCTGCGCGCCGATCCCGCCGCCCGCGCCGAACTCACGTCGGCCGAATCCGGCTGGCGTAGAAGACGAAGTCGCCGTTACAGCCGCGCGGGACATCAGCAGGTGAGCGCCAGCGTGGCGACGGGCAGGGTGACCGCGACGGCGGACAGCGCGATTCCCCGCGCCCGGAGCCGGACCGATTCCCACACCAGGGCAATGTTTTTCGCGAACCGCGACGGCTTCCCGCCGGACCGCGCCCGGCGCAGCAACCCGAGCACCGCGATGACGATGGCGGTGACGATCACGCCGGCACCAGCCCGCTCGCGGGCGCCAGCCCGGCCCGGATCAGGCTCTCGGCGGTGTCGACGATCGACTCCCGCACCGGCCGCATGCTCCATCCCAGCTCGGCGCGGGCCTTCTCGGCGCTGACCCGTTCGCGGATACCGAGATTCGGCACCGTGAGCCGGACCCCGCGGTCGAAGATCGCGACGGTGCGCACCACCAGATCCGGGATGGTCCGGCTCGGAATCCGGTACCCGCGCGGCCCGAACTCCTCGTCCAGCACCCGCGCGATCTCGGCGAAGGCGAGCGAATCGCCCGCGCAGATGTAGCGATTGCCCGCGGCGGCGGGGGTCTCCAGCGCGAGCCGGTGCGCGACCGCGAGATCGCGGACGTCGACCGGCACCCAGCTCACCCTGGGCATCCCGGGCATCTCGCGGTTCAGCAGCCTGCGTACCGGCTCGTGCGAGGTGCTGGTCGCGGCGCCGAGCAGCGGGCCGAGGATCATGCCGGGGTTGAGCACGACCAGTTCGGGGCTGTCCGGGTGCGCGGTGGCGAAATCCCAGGCGGCGCGCTCGGCCAGCGCCTTGCTCTTGGGGTAGGCGGTGGCCTTCTCCACCACGGTCCAGTCGGCCTCGGTGCGCACCCGGTCGTCGCCGTGGCCGTAGACGACGGCGGCGGTCGAGGAGGTCTGCACCACCCGGCGCACCCCGGCGGCCGCGGCGGAGCGCAGTACCCGCAGCGTGCCGTCGACGGCGGGGCGGATGAGGTCGTCCTCGTGCTTCGGCGGCGCGGCGGGGAACGGCGAGGCGACGTGCAGCACGCCGTCGACCCCGGCCATGGCCTCGGCCCAGCCCGCGTCGGCGAGCAGGTCGGCCTCGGCGAACTCGAGGTCGCCGCCGAGCGCGGTGAGGTGTTCGCGCCTGCCGGTGGCGGCCGCGTCGCGCACCGTGGCGCGGACCGCGTACCCGGCGCGGAGGAGTTCGGCGATGCAGTGTCCGGCGACGAATCCGGTCGCGCCGGTGACGAGGATGCGGGGGCTCATCGGGGGCTCCTTCGGTACGCTCGCGACGTCGATCTGAGCGCCGCTCAGTTAATCTAAGCATCGCTCAGACGAGCTGTCCACTACGCTGACCGGGTGCCCCGGACCACCTACCACCACGGAGCGCTCCGCGATGCCCTGATGGCGGCCTGCCTGCGGCTGCTGGAGTCGGAGGGGCTGGCGGCGGTGAGCCTGCGCCGGGTCGCGCGCGAGGCCGGGGTGAGCACCGGCGCTCCCTACCACCACTTTCCCGACCGCTCGGCGCTGCTGTCGGCGCTCTCGGTGCAGGGCTTCCAGCTCCTCGCGGGCGAACTCGCGGCGGCGCGCGACACCGCCCCCGACCCGCTGGCCGCGCTCACCGCACTGGCGAGCGCCTACGTCGGCTTCTCCCGCGACCACCCGGCACACTTCCGGCTCATGTTCCGCCCCGAGCTCTCGCAGCCGGAGAAGCACCCGGACGCCACCGTCGCGGGCGACGCCGCCTTCGCCGTGCTCACCGAGACCATCGCCGAGTGCGTGGCGGCCGGGGCCCTGCCCGAGCGCGGCGCGGAGGTGCTCGCGGTGACCTTCTGGGCGCTGGCGCACGGCCTCGCCTCGCTCTGGCTGGACGGGCAGCTGGCCAAACGCAGCGACCAGCTCGGCACCAGCGCCGACCAGCTGGTCGCCGAGATCCTGCGCACCTTCACCGCGCTCGCCACGCCCGCCGAGGGCTGACTACAGTCGGCGCCGTGCTGCTCACCCCCCGCTACGGCGCAGGCGCGCTCTCCGACCTGCTGCCCTCGGTCCTCGCCGCGCTCGGCGTTCCCGGCGAGACCGGCCCGCTCGCACTGGGACTCGACCCCGCCATCGACCGGATCTGCGTGCTGCTGGTCGACGGCCTCGGTAGCCATCAGCTCGCCGCGCACGCCGCCGACGCCCCCACCCTGACCGCGCTGCCCCGCCGTACCCTCACCGCGGGCTTCCCCAGCACCACCGCGACCAGCCTGGCCTCCCTCGGCACCGGGCTACCGCCCGGCGAACACGGCGTGGTCGGCTACCTCATCCGGGTGCCCGGCTTCGACCGCGCGGTCAGCACCCTGCGCTGGACCCTGCACGGCGACGGCCCGAAGACCGACCTGCTGCGCGCGCTGCCGCCGGAGGAATTCCAGCCGAGGGCAACGGCTTTCGAGCGGGCGGCGGCGCACGGGGTCACCGTGACCCAGGTGGCGCCCGGCTACCAGAACGGCTCCGGGCTGAGCCGGGCGGTACTGCGCGGCTGCGAATTCCGCCTGGAGGTGTCGGTCGGCGACCTGGTGGACGGGGTGCTCACCGCGCTGGAGGCGGGCCCGCGCGCCCTGGTCTACGCCTACCACGCCGACCTGGACAGCACCGGCCACCTGCGCGGTCCGGGAACGCGGGCCTGGCGCGGGGAGCTCGCGCACACCGATCGGATCGTCGCCGAGATCGCCGAGCGGCTGCCGCCGCGCTCGGCGCTGCTGGTCACCGCCGACCACGGCATGGTCGCCCACACCGGCAGCGTGGACGCCGACACCGAGCCCGCGCTGCGCGCAGGCGTGGAGCTGCTCGCCGGTGAGCCGCGCGCCAGGCACGTGTACACCGCCGACGGCGCCACCGCCGACGTCGCCGCGGCCTGGACCGCCACCCTCGGCGCCGATTTCGCGGTGCTCACCCGCGACGAGGCCGTCGAGCGCGGCTGGTTCGGCCCGCGCGTGGCCGACGTCGTCCGCCCCCGGATCGGCGACCTGGTCGTGGTCGCGACCGGCGCCCGCGGAGTGGTGCGCACCGGCGCGGAGCCGATCCAGTCGGCCATGCTCGGCCACCACGGCTCGCTCACCGCGGCCGAGCTGGAGATTCCGCTCGCGGTGGCCACCGCGCTCTAGGCTCACCCCATGCAGACCATCCCGGCCGCCGCGCTCGCGGCCGCCGCGCTCGCACTCGCCCTCACCGGTTGCACCGACGTGGAGCGCTTCCTGAACAAGGGCGGCGACACGCCGTGCAGCGAGTACATCCGGCAGGATCAGGACACCAAGCGCACGACCATCACCAAATTCGTGCAGCAGCAGCAGAAGACCGACGCCCAGCCCGCGGGCACCGCGGTCGACGCCACCATGATCTCGGTCGACCTGCTCTGCGGGGCCCAGCGCGACGCCGAGACCCCGATCAAGAACGCCGATATCGCCGGGATCTTCCTGCAGCGTTAGCGCCCGGGCAGGAAGCGAAGCCCGCGCGCGATGCTCATCAGCACCCGCTGCCAGACCGCGGCGGGCACCAGCGGCGGGGTGTCCAGATTCAGGAACCGGGTCACCACCACCGTCTGCGGCTCGGTGTACTTGAGCAGGCCGTCGGCGCCGTGCCTGCGCCCGACCCCGGAGCTGCCCATGCCGCCCATGGGCGCGCCGGTGGTGCCCCAGGCAGGCGCGTACCCCTCGTCCACGCAGACCGTGCCTGCCCGCAGCCGGGCGGCGATCCGCTCGCCGTCGGCCTTGGTGCGCGCCCAGACGCTGGCATTCAGCCCGTACTCGGTGTCGTTGGCCAGCCGGACCGCCTCGTCCACGCCGTCGACCGGGTAGATCGAGACCAGCGGGCCGAAGGTCTCGGCGCGGCCGCACTCCATCTCGTCGGTGACGTCGGCGAGCACCGTCGGCTCGAAGAAGAGCGGCCCGAGATCGGGGCGGGCCTTGCCGCCCGCCAGCACCGTGGCGCCCTTGGAGGTGGCGTCGGCGACGTGCTTGGTGACCGTCTCCAGCTGCGCGGCCGAGATGAGCGAGCCGATCTCGGCGGTGAAGCCGTACCCGGCGCCGAGCCGCGCGGCGCCGACCGCGCGCAGGAACTTCTCGGTGAACTCGTCGGCGATCGAGCGCTCCACGTACAGCCGCTCGATCGAGATGCAGAGCTGCCCGGCATTGGAGAAGCAGGCGCGCACCGCGGCCCTGGCGGCGCGGTCCAGGTTCGCCCCGCGCGCCACGATCATCGGGTTCTTGCCGCCGAGCTCGGCGGAGAAGCCGATCAGCCTGCGCCCGGCCCGCTCGGCCAGGATGCGGCCGGTGGCCGAGGAGCCGGTGAACATGAGGTAGTCGCAGCCATCGGCGATCGCGGTGCCGACCTCGCTGCCCGGCCCGGGCACCACCTGCAGCAGGCCGCGCGGCAGCCCGGCCCGGTAGAGCAGGTCGGCGGCGGCCAGCGCGGAGAACGGGGTCTGGCTGTCCGGCTTGACCACGACGGCATTGCCCGCGAGCAGCGCCGGGACGGCGTCGCCGACCGAGAGCAGCATGGGGTAGTTCCACGGCGCGATCACCCCGACGACGCCCTTCGGCTGGGTCCGCACGCTCGCCCGGTTCAGCAGCGGGAACGCGCCGGGCACCGACCGCGGGCGGAGCAGCGCGGGAGCGTTGCGGGTGAACCAGCGGGCCGCGAAGAGCATGCCCATGATCTCCTCCTGGGCCGCCCAGCGCGCCTTGCCGGTCTCGGCCTGGACGATGTCCATGAGCTCCTCGCGGTGCCGCACGAGCAGCCCACGGAACCGGTCGAGCACGGCGGCCCGCTCGCCCGCGTCCCGTGCGGCCCAGCGGGACTGCGCGGCCCGCGCGGCGCCGAAGGCGGCCTCGACATCGGCGGCGGTGCCGACCGGGACGGTGCCGAGCGGCTCGCCGGTGAAGGTCTCCGGGATGGCGCTGGTGCCGCGCGCGGCGGGATCATCGATCGCGGCGAGATCGCTGAGGCGGCGGAACACAGCGGGGGCGGGAGCGGGCATCGTCGGCCTCCTACTAGTCGGTAACCCCGGATGACCAGAATCTACGCCGCACCGCGCGGGATGCCCAGCCGGAGCAGGAGGCCGACCGGTCTGTCTCCGAATGTCAACTCGAGTCCCGTTCACCGGGACAGAATCGGACTACGAGTAGGTAACTGACTAGTTTTAGCGGATGTTCACTGCGAGACTCGGTGTCCGAACCAGGGTGTTGGCAATCGCGCTCGTCCCGAGTCTGTCGCTCCTGGCGGTCGGTGTCGGGACCACGTCCTACCTGGTGTCGGAGTCCAACCGGACCCACGAGTGGGCGGTTCAGACGCAGGCCGCGCTGGCGGGCACCCGCGATCTGGTCGAGGGCGCGCAGGCCGAGCGGCTGGCCTCGATGGCCCGGCTCACCGGCGACAACGAAGCCGCCGCGGGCCTGGCGGCCGCGCGCGCGAAGCTGGACGGCTCGGTGCGCGCGCTGGAGTCGGCGAAGACCTCGCTCGGTGCGGTCGAGGACGACCTCGGCGATGTCGGCGGCATCGACGCCATGATGAAGTACCTCTCCCAGCTGCGCACCGCCATCGACGCCGGCCAGCTGCCCGCCGCGGACGCCTACAACTTCTTCAACCAGGTGATCGACGGCATCGTCCTCGGGTCGCAGATCTCCCAGACGCTCGCGCCGGACGCCGAGATCGGCGTCGAGCTGGCCGAGGCCATGCAGGTGCTGAAGTCGGCCGAGGCCATGTCGCGGGCGACCGCGCTCGCCGTGGCGCTGGAGTCCGGGCAGGAGACGCCCGCGGTCCCGGTCGAGGAGTTCGCCCGCCAGGTCGGCTACTACCGCATCGAGATCGGCAACCTGAGCCGGGACGTCGATCCCGAGCAGAAGGAGGTCGCCGCGGCGCTCACCAACAGCGTCTCCTGGCAGAAGCTGGACGTGGTGGAGAACGTCATCGGCTGGCGCGCGGTCACCCGCGCCGCCGCGGCGGCCGAGGGCGGCGCGAGCCCCTCGGCCCGCCCGGCCGCGCTGCCGCCGCTGCCCATGCCGAACGCCGAATGGCAGGCCGCCGCCGCGGACGTGAACCGGCAGCTCATCGACATGTGGATCGCGCAGAGCGCGCGCACCAACGGCCTCGCCGAGAACAAGGCCGACGAGGACTCGCAGAACGCGCTGCTCGCCGGCATCGGCGTCGGCACCATCAGCCTGCTCGCCATCGGCGTCTCGGTGCTGCTCGCCAACCGGATCATCCGCCGCCTCGAGCGGCTGCGCTCGGAGACGCTCACCCTGGCCGACGTCACGCTGCCGGAGATGATGCGCAAGCTGGAGAACAACGAGCCGGTCGACCCGGCCTCGGCGACCCCCCGGCTGGACTTCGGCACCGACGAGATCGGCGAGGTCGCCCAGGCCTTCGAGCACGCCGCCGGTGCGGCGGTCACCGCGGCGGTGGCCGAGGCCCGCACCCGCGAGGGCGTGAAGGCGGTCTTCCTGAACATCGCGCACCGCAGCCAGGTGGTGGTGCACCGGCAGCTGGAGATCCTGGACGAGGCCGAGCGCAAGCAGGAGGATCCGGCGCTGCTGGACACCCTGTTCCGCCTGGACCACCTCGCCACCCGCGAGCGCCGCAATGCCGAGAACCTGATCATTCTCGGCGGCGGGCAGGTCGGGCGGCAGTGGCGCAACCCGGTCGCCATGATCGATCTGGTGCGCTCCGCCGTCGGCGAGACACTGGACTACTCCCGGGTCCGGGTCGCGCGCATGCCCCAGGTGCACGTCCTCGGCGGCGTGGTCGCCGACCTCGTGCACCTGCTCGCCGAGCTGGTCGACAATGCCACCAGCTTCTCCCCGCCGCAGTCGCGGGTCGAGGTCACCGGCAATGTCGTCGGCCGCGGCGTGGTCGTGGAGATCGAGGACCAGGGCATGGGCATGACCACCGGCGACATCGTGCGCACCAACCAGATGATGGCCGACCCGCCGGACTTCGGCGTCGCCTCGCTCTCCGGTGATTCCCGGCTCGGGCTCTTCGTGGTCGCCCGGCTGGCGGCGCGGCACGACATCTCGGTCAAGCTCGTCGAGTCCGATTACGGCGGGATCAGGGCCATCGTGCTCATCCCGTCGGCACTGCTCGCGGGCGCGGTGCCGGACGGCCAGGCCACCAGTACGCCCGCCGTCGGCCGGCCGGCCCCGGTGGCCGCGCTGGAACCGCCGGCGCGGCACGCGGAGCCGGCGGCGAGCGCCCCGCTCCCGGCCGCCACGCTGGTCGCCGACCCACCGATGGAGACGCAGACCTTCCGCCCGCCGGTCGAGTCGCAGCCCTACCGGCCCCCGGAGGCGCCCGCCTACACCGGCGAGCGGCCGCGCCCGTACACCCCCGCGCCGACCCCGCCGCCGGTCTCGCAGCCCCCCGCCGCCCAGCCGCTGCTGCAGGACGGCAGGCCCGCGCTGCCGCGCCGCAACCGGCAGGCGAATCTGAACCCGCAGCTCGAACGCGACCCGGAGCCGACGACGCAGACCCGTGCGCCGGAACGCCCTCGGCTCACCGCGGAGCAGGCCCGAGATCTGATCTCGGCCATCGAGAACGGGACCCGACAGGGACGCAAGCCGCTCAGCGGTGACGCGTCCGGTAACGACAGACAGGAAGGCTGAGGTGAACTCTCCCAACCCCGGCGATCTCAACTGGCTTCTCGACGACCTCGTCGACCGACTGGCCGGTGTCCGGCACGTGGTGGTGCTCTCCACCGACGGCCTCCTGCTCGGTCGCTCGAACGCGCTCACCCAGGAGGACGCCGAGCACTTCGCCGCCATGTCGTCCACGCTCTACGGCCTGGCCCGCAGCGCCGGGGCCCGCTTCGAGGGTGGCGGAGTCCGCCAGGCCATGATCGAGCTCGACCGGGCCGTTCTGTTCGTGACCTCGGCGGGCAGCAACGCGTGTCTCGCGCTCCAGGCGAATGATTCCGCGAATCTCGGTATGGTCGCCTACGAGATGAACCTCACCGTCCAGCGGGTCGGCAACTACCTGTCGACCACACCGCGCCATCGATTGGCCGAGCTCTAGGACCGCGATGACACGACAGGGCGAGCACTGGTTCGACGAAGCGGCCGGTCCGCTGGTCCGCCCGTACGCACTCACTCGGGGTCGCACCATGGGTGCGGCCCACGACCTGGACATGCTGACGGTCGTGGTAGTCACCTACCCGGCCCCGGTCCTGCGCCGGGTCGAGCCCGAATACGCGGAAATCGTTCGCCTGTGCGCGGTTCCGCAGTCCGTGGCCGAGGTCTCTGCAACACTGAAGCTACCTCTGGCTGTGACGAAGATCCTCGTCGGTGATCTGATCAGCGAGAACCACCTGATCTTCCGGGCGCCGGTTCAAGCAGACGCCGGGCCCGGCGACATCAACATTTTGCGAGCGGTGCTGGATGGAATCCGAAGAATTTGACCCGAACCGGCAGGGCGCCGGCGTCCCCAACCTGGCGGCCTCCGTCAAGATCCTGATCGCGGGAGGGTTCGGCGTCGGCAAGACGACGATGGTCTCCGCGATCAGCGAGATCGCGCCGCTGCGCACCGAGGAGCTGATCACCGAGGTCAGCACCGGGGTGGACGATCTGTCCGGGGTGGAGCAGAAGTCGACCACCACGGTGGCGCTGGACTTCGGCCGCATCTCGATCGACCGGGATCTGGTGCTCTACCTGTTCGGCACGCCGGGGCAGGACCGATTCTGGTTCCTCTGGGACGAGCTGGCCCGCGGCGCGCTCGGCGCCGTCGTGCTGGCCGACACCCGCAGGCTGGGCAACTCGTTCGCGGCGATCGACTACTTCGAGCGCCGCGGGCTGCCCTTCATCGTCGGCGTGAACTGCTTCGACGGGGCGCCCAGCTACAGCGAGGACGAGGTGCGCGACGCGCTCGACCTGGATCCGGGCACCCCGGTGCTGCTCTGCGACGCGCGCTCACGGCAGTCGTCGAAGACGGTGCTGCTCACGCTCGTCGAGCACCTGATCGCGCGGGCGAACCGGGCCCCGGTCCCGGGCTGAGCGTTCGTCGCGTCGCGCGGGCCGCACGGCTGTGCCCGCCGCCGCGCGAGCCCGGCCTGCGCGGACCTGCCGGGTCAGAGCAGCCCGCCCCCGGCCGCCAGGTCGTCGAAGAGAAGCTGGTCGACCGGGGGCACCCGCGGCCGGTCGGCGTAGCCGAACCAGGCCACCTCGTCGATCTCCGCGCTGGCGGTGATGGTGCCGCGGTAGTCGGCGGTGTAGCAGGCCATCCGCACCAGCGCGGCGCCGTCGGGCGCCTCGTAGGTGCCGACGTGCCGCAGGCTCTCCGGCAGCAGCGCGACGGTGAGCTCCTCGGTGATCTCGCGCAGCAGCGTCTGCTCGTCGCTCTCCCCCGCCTCGCGCTTGCCGCCGGGCACGTAGAAGACGTCCTTGCCGCGTGGCCGCGCGCAGAGCACCCTGCCCTCGTGCACCCGCACCCACGCCACGGTGTCGATCAGTCTCCGCTCCGCCACCGGCGCAGCCTATCGGCCGCCGGCCGGTGCCGGTGGATCCGGGCGGCGGGGACGAATTCTCCCGCGCGCTCGAACAGCTCGCTTCGAAGCCCCCGGAATTCGGGGCACAGCTCTTATTCGGTGCCGCGGAATACAATTCCGCGGCTCCTCCGCTTCCGATGCGGCGGTTTTCCCGGGTACCATTTTCGCAGATCCACGGGGAGGCGGGTGGCGCACGATGGCGGAATCCGGCGGCGGCTGTACCGCACTGCGCGCTGAAATCGCCTCCTTCTACAGTGGTTTCGGCGAAGCGAACAGCTTGATGTCGGCATTCCGATCGGCGGCGCTGCTGATTCCGATCACCGCCGATGATCAGCTCGTGACCAGCAGGTTCGGCGGCATCGACTGGGTGTGCGCGTTCACCAGCGAACACGAATACGCGCGCTATGTGCTCAGCCGCGGTTACGACGACGCGACGACGTATCGGTACCACACCCTGCTCGGCGGGCGCGTCGCGGATTGGTTCGATTCCCGGGCCGCGCATCCGACCGGCGTCGTCGTCGATATCGCGGGCACGGCGCCGATGGCATTTCCACCCGAAATCCAGGAGGGGGCGGAGTAGGTGACGACCGTACAGGCCGATCCGGTCGCGCTGCAGCAGACCGCGCAGGGCATCACCGGCATGATCGGAGTGCTGACCGATCTCGGGATCAAGGAGACCGCCGCCTCCGGCCGCGGCTTCTCGCTGCTCACGATGGCGCCGCTGGAGGCGGGCAGTGCCGAGGTGCAGGAGAGCTTCGAGAACTACTGCTCGCGCTGGTCGTGGGGAGTGCGGTCCCTGGTGCAGGCGGGCAACGAGATCGCCGTGGCGCTCGGGCTGGCGGCCGGGCGTTACCACATGATGGAGTCCAAGACCTCCGACATGTTCAAGACCATGTGGACCCACACCATGGGCAACCCGCACCTCACCAGGGACGAGATCGAGCAGCGCTCCTGGGAGGAGACGCTCGCCGACAACCCGGTGAACCAGGTACTGAACGCCGACTACAGCCGCGAGTCCTTCGAGGACGCCGCCGTCACCGTGGATCGGAACTGGCGGGTGGTGCAGGAGGTGGGGCCGCAGGCCGCGGCGAACCTGTCCGTGCTCGGCAATCCGCTGCTGGTCCCGGTGGTCTCCGACGCCACCGGCGAGACCCCGGCCTGGGACACCGACGCCACCGAAAGGGCCGCCGAGATCATGGCACCCGAGACGCCGCAGGGGTGACCGCCGCGTGGGCTGGAATCCCATCGATGCCGCGGGCGATTTCGTCAACAACGCCGCGGAGGTCGTGGAAGGCGCCTGGGAGGAGGGCACCGAGACGCTCGGCGAACTCACCGACGACGCGCTCGACGTGCTCGCCGACGGCGCCGAACTCGTCGGGCTGGACGGCGCCGCCGAGGCGCTCGACGACTTCGGCGACCAGATCTCGTCCGCGCTCGGCGGCGAACTCGAGGAGCGGCAACTCGGCGAGACCAGCGACCCCAGGGAGCTGATCCGCGGCGAGCCGGAGACCATCGGCGAGACCGCGACCACGCTCGGCACCATGGCCGACGCGGTCGAGCAGACCGGGACCGGGCTGCGCTCCATCGACGCGGGCGACTGGACCGGCGAGGGCCGCGACGGCTTCGACGCCGCGTTCGACCCGCAGCCCGGGCTCTGGTTCGAGGCCGCCGACGCCTTCACCGACGCCACCGCCGCGCTCGTGGCGTGGGGCTACGCGGTGGAGACCGCGCAGCGGCTGGCCGCCGACGCCATCGCCGAGTGGGACGCGGCGATCGCCGAGGAGCGGAGCCGGAAGGAGTGGTGGAACGGGCTGCCCACCGACACCCGCGCCGTCACCCCGCTGGTCGACACCTGGTCGAGCCGGTACCGCGCGGCGCTGGACATCCTGCAGCGCGCCCGCACCGACCGCGATATCGCCGCCGAGCGCACCGGCTCGGCGATCGTGACCGCCATGGAGGCGGCGCCGACCGAGCCGCCGTTCACCTCCCGGATGGGCGCGAACATCGAGGACGGGTTCGATATCGCCAACTACGCCGGGCTCAGCTTCACCGACGGGCTGCTCACCGGCTTCACCGGCATCGTTCAGTTCGTCCGCCAGGTGAACCCGACCGACACCTACAACCTGACGCACCCCGCCGACTACATGGCGAATATGAGCACCATGGCGACCGGGCTCGTCGTGCTGGCGGCGGATCCGGCGGGGGCGGTGGACGCCATGCTCACCGAGGCGCGCGCCAATCCGTTCGAGTTCACCGGTGCGCTCACCAGCGAGCTGATCCTCAGCGCCGCCACGGGTGGGGCGGGGGCGGCACGGACGCCGCTCTCGCTGCTGAACCGGGTGCGGAGTGCGATTCCGGGGCGGGGGGTTCCGGAGCTGCCGGGGCCGGGGATCCGGCCGGGTGGGTTGCCGGATGGCGGGGGGCCGCCGCCGCGGGCCGGGTTCGGGGATCGGCGGCCGGGGTCTCCTTCAGCCGATTCCCCGCTCCCGGATTCGCGTTCACCGGATGGTGGTTCGGGGCCCGAGGGGCGGGCGGGCGCGCCGGAATCCGCTCGGCCGGAGTCGCCGGTCGAGGCGGGGCCGAGTGATCGGCCTGTTCGCTCCGAGCCGGAGGGGCAGGATCAGCCCGCCGATGCCGCTCCGGGTCTCGGTGACACCGGGTCGCCGCCCGATCGCTCCCCCGATGCCGATGCCGGTGGCGGCGGGCCGGATCCGCGGCCGGATCCGCCCGCGCAGCCGACGCCCGATCGTGGTGATGCCGGTGCCGGATCAGGGCCGGATCAGGGCGGGCGGGGTGATGATCCGCCCGATCCGGAGCCGGATACGTATACGCCGCCCGAGCGGCCGGATCCGCCCGAGCGGGTGGATCGCCCGGCGGATCGGGCGGACACGGAGGGTCCGGGTTCCGATGCGCCCCGCGCGGATCCCCCCGATTCCCCCGCCGCCCGTCCGGATTCGGATGGTCCGACGACCCGACCGGATGGGGACACCCCGGCCAGGGGTGATACGGATAGTCAGGCAGACGGACCTGATTCGGACGCGCCGGCGCGATCCGGCCCGGATTCCGATGGGACCCAGCCGGCTCCGGAGGGAACCTCCCGGCCGGACGCGGACGCACCGGCCAGGTCCGACCTCGGCGATCAGGTGACCCGTCCGGATCCGGACTCCGGCGCACCGGCACGAGCGGACGCGGATACCCGAACCACCCGATCCGACCCGGACACCACCGGCACCGCCCCGACAGCGGTGCACTCCCCCGCCACCACCGCCAACACCCCGCCCGCCGGCCGGCCGGACACCCCCAACACCCCGCACGCCGCCCGGCCGGACACCCCCAACACCACGCAACGCTCCCCGGTCGACCCGGATCCGCCACGCCGCCCCGACCCATCCCCCGCGCGCCCGGAGCCCGACCGCACCCCCCGAGCCGGCGCGGACCCCACCCCCCGCCGCCCCGACATCACCGCCGACAACCGGAACTCCCCTGCCGGATCCCGCCCCCCGACCGCCGATTCCCACGCTCCGCGCACGACTGATCCCGACAGCCCGCGCACCACCGATCCGGACGCCCCCCGCACCACCGATCCGGACGCCCCCCGCACCACCGATCCGGATACCCCCCGCACCACTGATCCCGATACTCCCCACGCAACGGAACCGGAACCCCCCGCCCGCGACACCCCGGGCGACCCGGTAACCCAGCGCGCCGCCGACGACGCCGACATCCCCGACAACGCCCGCTCCGGCGACCCCGCCGACAACCGCGACCCCTCGCAGACCACCGAGTGCGGCGACCCGGTGGACGTGGCCACCGGCGAATTCCTCCTCCCCACAGTCGATCTCGACCTCCCCGGCACACTCCCCCTCACCCTCACCCGCAGGCACCGCTCGAACTACCGCCACGGCCGCTGGTTCGGCACCTCCTGGTCCTCGACCTTCGACATGCGGCTGATCGTCGACACCGACGGCGTCACCGTCGTCGCCGAGGACGGCATGCTCCTCGCCTTTCCGCACCCCGCCCCGGACACCCCCGCTCGCCCCCGGCACGGCGGCTCCCGCTGGACCTGCAGCCGCGCCGAGACCGGCACCTACCGCGTCCACGACCCCGGCCGCGAGATCACCTGGCACTTCGCCCCCGAACCCACCCTCGCCGGTCTCGACGCCCGCCACGGCAACTACGCCGTCTCCGCCCGCACCGACCGCCACCGCAACCGCATCCGCTTCCACTACGCCCCCGACGGCGCCCCGGCCTGGGTGACGCACTCCGGCGGCTACCGCGTCCGCGTCGTCACCGACCCGGCGCTCGCCCGGATCACCGCCCTCACCGTCGAAGGCTCGGGCGACGGCTTCCCGGACGAGGTCGTGGTCCGCGAATTCGCCTACGAGGCAGGAAATCTGGTCGCCGAGACGAACAGCACCGGCGCGACGACCCGCTACACCTACGACGGCGAGACCCGCCTGCTGTCGTGGACGGATTCGCGCGGCACCGCCATGCGCAATGTCTACGACGAGCGCGGCCGCGTCGTCACCCAGCACGGCACCCACGGCATCCGCTCGGCCGCCTTCGCCTACCATGACTACCCGGACGGCACCGGCCACGCCACCGTGCACACCGACTCGCTCGGCGCCGTCACCACGTTCGGCTTCGATGCGGATCTGCGCCTGCGCGATCTGCGCGACCCGGTGGGCGGGCGCACCCGCATCGAGTACAACGCCGCGCGCGATCCGCTGGCCGTCACCGACCCGGACGGCGCCGTGACCCGCTACTTCTACACCGCGGGCGGCGATCCGGTGCGTGTGGTCCGCCCCGACGGCCGCTCCATCGACCTGGTCTACGCGGACCGCAACCGGCCGGTGCGGATCACCGGTCCGGATGGCGCGGTGCGGCAGCAGGAGTGGCACGCGGACGGCACCCTGGCCGCCACCATCGACCCGGCCGGCGCCCGCACGGAGTTCACCTACCACCCCGGCGGCGCGCTCGCGAGCGTCACCGCGGACGACGGCACCCGGACCGGCGTCGAGGTCGATGCCGCGGGGCTGCCGGTGGCCGTCACCGACCCGCTGGGCGCGGTCACCCGGGTCCGCCGGGATCGGTTCGGCCGCCCGGTCGAGGCCACCGACCCGCTCGGCCGCAGCACCCGCTACCGGTGGTCGGCCGAGGGCGCGCTGCTGTCCCGCACCGACCCCGGCGGCGCGGTGGAGTCGTGGGAGTACGACGGCGAGGGCGCTCTGCTGCGAGAGCGGAACCCGGCCGGTGGCAGCACCGAATTCAGCTACGGCAGCTGGGATCTGCGCACCGCCCGCACCGACCCCACCGGCGCCGTGACGCGCTATGGGTACGACTCGGAGGGCCGCCGCACCGCGATCGTCGACCCGCTGGGCCGGGCGTGGCGGTACCACTACGACCCGGCGGGCAGGCTCGCCGCGGAGACCGACTACAACGGTGCGGAGACGACCTACACCCGCACCGCGTCCGGCCGGATCGCCACCGCCACCCCCGCGACCGGCGACACCCGCAGCCACAGCTACGACGTCCTCGGCAGGCTCACCGGCATCCGCGCCGAGTCCGGGGCGTGGCGGCGCTACACCTACGACGACGCCGGGCGCATGCTCTCGGCGACCTCGGGGCACGGTGACGACCTCGGTCACACGCTGGAGTTCACGTACTCCGCGGCCGGGCACCCGGAGTCGGAGACGGTGGACGGCAGCCGGATCCGGCGGTCCGAGTACGACCGGCTCGGCCGCCGCGTGCGCGGTACCGACGCGAGCGGCGCGGAGACCCGGTGGAGCTACGACGGGGGCGGCAGGCCGAGCACCGTCGGCGCGGACGGCCGGGTGATCGGCTTCGCGTACGACGCGGCCGGGCAGCTCACCGCGTGGACGGTGGGCGAGGTCGCCGTCGCCCGCGCCTTCGACCCGGCCGGGCGGCTCACCGGGCAGACCGTCGTCGCGCACCCGGAGCCCCTGCTCGATCTCGGCGGGCCCCGCCCCGGCCCCCGGGAACTGCGCACCGATCGCTACACCTGGCGCGCCGACGACTACCCGCTCACCCACGAGACGAGCGGCGGTGGCGGACGGGTGCACCGCGAGTTCGAGCTGGACCCGGTGGGCCGGGTGACCGCGATCAGCCGGGACGCGAGCCCCGCCGAGCGCTACGGCTACGACGCGCTCGCCGATATCGTCGTCGCGGAGCGCGCGCCCGGCGCGGTGCGCCGCCGGGAGTACCGCGGCACGCTGCTGATCCGCGACGGCCGTACCCGCTACCACTACGACGCCGCCGGGCGGCTGATCCGCAAGGTGACGACGAGGCTCTCCCGCAAGCCCGACGTCTGGTTCTACCGCTACGACGGCTTCGACCAGCTCACCGACGTCTGGACCCCGGAGCGGCAGTGGTGGCACTACACCTACGACGCGCTCGGCCGCCGGACCACCAAGCAGCGGCTGGCCACCGACGGCACCGTGCTGGAGCACACCGGCTACCACTGGGACGGCACCCGGCTCACCGCGCAGACCACCGCGGACGCGGTCACCCGCTGGCACTACCATCCCGGCAGCCACACCCCGATCACCCAGACCACCGACCAGCCCGCGGTCGACCGCGAGTTCTTCGCCATCGTCACCGATCTCGTCGGCACCCCCACCGAACTGGTCGACCCCGCCACCGCCCGCACCGTCGCCACCGCCGACGCCGACCTGTGGGGCCGCACCCGCTGGACCGGCGCCGCCGCCACCCCGCTGCGCTTCCCCGGCCAAGTGCACGACCCCGAGACCGGGCTGCACTACAACCTGCACCGGGTCTACGACCCGGACACCGGGCGCTACCTCACCCCGGATCCGCTCGGCCTCGCCCCCGCCGCCAACCCCGCCACCTACCCGCACAATCCGCTGGTCTGGAGCGATCCACTCGGTCTGGCGCCACAGGCATGCGATCCGCGCAATCAGCCGGGAACGGCGACCGGCGGGGAGAATCTGCCCCACGTGCAGCCGGGCGAGCAATGGCTACGCGGAACGCACGGCAATGCCGGACGGATACCGGGGCAGATCGCCGATGTGCTGCGCGGGCAGCATTTCGAGAACTTCCGGGAATTCCGGGAAGCCTTCTGGCGGGCGGTCTCCGAACATCCGGAGCTGCGCGACCAATTCAACCCGCGCAACCAGACGCTGATGGCGCGCGGCAATACCCCCTTTGCCGCACAGACCCAGCGCGTCGGCGGAAACGGCCAGTACAACCTGCACCACATCGACCCGATCCACCATGGCGGCGGAGTGTACGACTTGGACAATCTGCTGGTGGTGACCCCGCTGTACCATTCACAGATTCTCGATCCGGATTTCCACTACAACCGTTGAGAAGGAACGTCATGGCCATGCTCGACCGCGGGCAGATGCTCGAACTCGTGACGAAACTGTGCGAGGGCCGGGGCACCGACGAGCAGCACCAGGAATGGCTCGACACCCTCGAGGCCGGGGTCGCCGATCCGCAGATCGGCGACTACATCTTCTGGGACGAGTCCGACCCGCCGCTGACCCCGGAACAGATCGTGGACAAGGCGCTGGCCTATCGGCCTATCGCCCTGGGCGGACCGGAGTAGCCACCGGTCCGGCGGATGCCAGCGCTGCCAGCGCCCGCTCCACATCGGCGGCGGTGTTGTAGAGGTGGAACGAGACCCGCAGCCCGCCGCCGCGCACGGAGGCGACCACGTTGTCGGCGGCCAGCGCCTCGGCGTACCCCTCCCCGCCCGGAACCGTGACGATCGGCGAATCACCGGGCACCGCATCCACTCCCAGCTCCGCGAGCCCGCGGCGGAACGCGGCGGCCAGGCTGCGGTCGTGCGCCCCGATCGCCGCCACCCCCAGCTCGTGCACCAGATCGAGCCCGGCGATGGAGGCGGTGACCCCACCCCAGTCGGGGGTGTCGTCGAGGCGGTTCGCGGTCGCCGCGAGCGGCCCGAACCGGTACATGTCGCCCCAGCGATCGGCCCCGGCGTACCAACCGGCACCGAGCGGGACGGCGCCCTCGGCGGCCTCGGGCCGGACGGCGAGCAGGCTCACCGAGCGCGCGCCGAGCAGCCATTTGAAGGTGGCACAGACCCAGTAGTCGGCGTCGGCGAAGCGCAGCGGGAGCCAGCCCGCGGCCTGGGTGGCGTCGAGCAGCAGGCGGGCGCCGTGCGCGTGCGCGGCGGCGCGCAGGGCGGCGGGGTCGACGGTGCGGCCGTCCGCGGACTGGGTGAGGCTCACCGCGATCAGCGCGGTCTCCGGCCGCACCTCGACGGCGAGCCGCTCCAGCGGCGCCGCGCGCACGGCGAGGTCGCCGCGGAAGCGGAACGGGTTCGACACCGACGCGAATTCGCCCTCGGCGACCAGCACTTCCGCGCCCGCGGGGAGTGCGGCGGCGACCCGGCCGATGAGCCCGGCGACGGTGCCGCCGATGGCGATATCGGCGGCGGTGGCGCCGGTGAGCAGCCGGGCGAAGCCGGCGCGCAGCTCCGGGACCAGGTCGTCGTAGCTGTTCGGGACGGTGCGGCCGGAGCTCCAGCCCGCCTGCACGGTCTCCAGCACGGCGCGGCCGCGGGCGGGGAGCAGCCCGTGCGAGGCGGTGTTCAGGTAGGTGACCTCCGGGGCGTACTCACCGGGAGCCAACGGATCGGCGGGCGTCATGATGCCCAGTGTCCGGGCCGGGCCGGACGCGGGTCCATAACCACCTGTGCGGCGCTGGCCCGATTTCGCCCGGTTCCCCGCGCACCCGGCGCCCCGCTGAACCCTCCTGAGGGCGCTCGTCGAAATATGCGCCGTCGCGGCGACCGGGAGTAGCGAGCCGCCGTGTGCCGCGGAGCTCGGGCCTCGCCGCGAGCTCGTGGCCGGCCTCCTCGGCGCGCGTCAGACCACCCGCGCGCGCAGCGTCGCGCCCGCGGCGCCGGACAGCCGCGCGGCGGCCGCGTTCAGCGCGCGCGCCGCAGGCGGTGTGCCGAACGGGCTGACGACGATGTCGTCACCGTCGCGCTCCCAGGTGCCGGTGACCCGCCCGCGCTCGACGAGCACCGGCGAGATCCACCCGCCCGGGCGGCTCACCGCGGCGCGGTGCGCGGCGGGCACCAGCGCGGTGTCGGTGGTGCCCGGCCCGAGCACGTACTGGTCGAAGCCGCCGAGCAGCAGCGGCCGGGTACGGGCGCCGCGGCGGCGAGCTCGTCCAGGTCGGCGGTGCGGGCGTAGCAACCTCGGCCGTCCACCTCGACCGGGGTGAGCACGTCACCGAGCTCGGCGAACCAGCGCCGGAGCACGGTCTTGCGCAGCGCGTTGCGGCTCAGCCAGGCATCGAAGGTCTCCGGCGCGGCCGGGCCGTAGGCGCCGAGGTAGGCGGGGATGAGGATGGCGGCGGCCGCGTCCGGCTCGGGCAGCCCCTGCCACCCGGTGACGGCCCGCGCGGGCGTGGTGAAGGTGACCCGGCTCCCCTGCGCCCGCCCGTGGCACAGAATGCCCTGCCAGGCCAGCGGCTTGAGCACCGCGCCCCAGCCGGAGCGCAGCTGTTCGTCCAGGTGCGCGAGCCCGGGCCGGGCGACCACGGCGGCCACCAGCTCCTCCCGGGAGAGCGCGGTATCGGCCAGGATCTCGGCGACCGCGGCGCCGAGCGCGGTGATCTGCTCCGGGGTCGCGCCGAAGTTGCGGGTCCACACCGGCTTCTCCCAGGTCCGCGTCGACGCCAGCAGCGCGAGCGCCGCGGCGGCCAGTTCGGGGGTGAGCACGTGCAGCGTCCCGCGCATGGCCCAGGTGCGCAGTGCCTTCCCTGCTCGGAGCGTGCCGGCGAGCGCGTCGGCGGCAGGCTCGGCGGAGCGCACGGCGACCGCGAGCTCGGCGGCGGAGGCGACCTGGGCCTGCACCCCGGCCAGCCGCCGCACGACCTCGAGCGCGGAGCCGGCGGGCTCGACGAGGAACTGCCTGCGCAGCCGCCACCCGAAGACCTGCTCGGCGCTCAGCCGCAGCGGCGCGCCGCTCACGGGAGCCCCGGCGTCCGGCGCGCCGCCAAGCCGCGCAGCGCGGCCCGCAGCCCGGCGCTCTGCTCGGCGCCGATCAGCTCGACGAAGTGGCTGAAGACCAGGTCGGCCCGGCCGCCTGCGCCGAGCGCGTCCGCCATCACCCTGGCGCTGTGTTCCTCGCGGGTGAGGGTGGGCCAGTACCGGTACGCCTTGCCCGCGCGCTCCCTGGCCAGCCAGCCCTTGCGGTGCAGGTTGTCCATGGTGGACATGACCGTGGTGTAGGCGATGTCGCGCTCGCGGGCGAGCTCCTCGTGGATCTCCCGCACCGTGGTCGAATCGGTATCCCGATCCCAGAGCCGATCCATGACGACCGCCTCCAGCTCGCCGAGACCCCGCACCGCTGTCTCCTCCCGCCGGGCCGCTCCGATGCCGGCTCAGCGTACCGGGCAGCGGCACCGGTTCAGCCCGGATACCGGACATCAGACCACTCAGTATGCGAACATATGTTCGTGTCCGGTGACGGCGGTACTCCCCCCGCGGCGCCCCGGCAGCGGATCGGCACCCGCGCCGAGGCGTCGATCCTGCACGCGGACCTGGATTCCTTCTACGCCTCGGTGGAGCAGCGCGACGACCCCGCGCTGCGCGGCAGACCGGTGATCGTGGGCGGCGGGGTGGTACTCGCCGCCAGCTACGAGGCCAAGGCGCGCGGCATCCGGACCCCGATGGGCGGCGCGCAGGCGCGCAGGCTCTGCCCCGAGGCGATCACCGTGCCGCCGCGGATGGCGGCCTACGCCGAGGCCAGCAGGCGGGTGTTCGAGATCTTCCACGACACCACGCCGGTGGTCGAGGGCATCTCGATCGACGAGGCGTTCCTCGACGTCGGCGGATTGCGCCGGATCGCGGGCGAGCCGGTCGGCATCGCGCGGCGGCTGCGGGCCAGGGTGGCGGACGAGGTGGGGCTGCCGATCTCGGTGGGGATCGCGCGCACCAAGTTCCTGGCGAAGGTGGCGAGCGCGGTCGCCAAGCCGGACGGGCTGCGCGAGGTGCCGCCCGGCACCGAGCTCGAGTTCCTGCACCCGCTGCCGGTCACCCGGCTCTGGGGCGTGGGCGAGGTGACCGCCCGCACGCTGCGCAAGCACCGCATCACCCGGGTGGGCGACCTGGCCGAGCTCGGCGAGCGCGGGCTGCGCGGCATTCTCGGCCCCGCCGCGGCCCGCCACCTGCACGCGCTGTCCATGGCACGTGACCCGCGCCGGGTCGAGACCGGCCGCAGGCGCCGCTCGATCGGGGCGCAGCGCGCGCTCGGCTCCCGCCCGCGCCCGCCCGAGGAGATCGAGGCCTACCTGCACGGCCTCATCGATCGGCTGGGCCGCAGGCTGCGCGGGGCGAACCGGGTGTGCCGGACGGTGGTGCTCCGGCTCCGCTTCGCCGATTTCACCCGCGCCACCCGCTCGCACACCCTGCCCGCGGCCACCGACGACGGCGCGGTGCTGCTGCACGCGGCCCGGCTGCTGCTGCACGCCGCCGCCCCGCTCATCGCCGACCGCGGCCTCACCCTCGTCGGCCTCGCGCTCACCAACCTCGGCGACGCCGAGACCGTGCAGCTCGCGCTGCCCTTGGAACCCCGTGCCGGGCACACCCTGGACGCCACCCTGGACGACCTGCGCCGCCGCTTCGGCAGCGCCGCCGTCACCAGGGCGGCGCTGCTGCACCGCGGCGAGGGGGTCTCGGTGCCGATCCTGCCGGACTAGAGCCGCTCGACGACGGTGGCGGCGGCCGGTCGGCGGCGAGGTCGTGCCGCCGGACCAGCGGAGCCGATGCCTCGTTGCCGCCGGGCGGAAGGGTGCTCAGGACTGGTGCGGGGAGTCGAAGGTGCAGACCCGGCCGCCGAGCAGGAGCTGGGTGCCCGGCGCGAGCGTCATGGGGTGGCCGGGGACCGCGCGGGTCCACTCGTGGCGCCCGGCGGCGCGCAGGTGGGTGCCGTTGGTGGAGCCGCCGTCGACCACGGTGACGTCCCAGTCCACGAGCCGGATCTCGGCGTGCGCCCGGGACATGCCGCCGGAGGGGTCGGCGATCCGGATGGGCCGTGCGCCGCGCGCCACGGCCTCGTGGTGCTCGGGTTCGCGGCCGAGCACCAGGTCGCCGTCGAGCACCAGGGTCTGGCCGTCGTCGAGCAGCAGGATGCCGAGCGGGGGGCGCAGGCCGTCGGTGAGGGTGCGGCCGGGGTGGTGCATGGAGAGGCCGCACACCGCGCAGTAGGAGACCCGGGGATCGTTGAGGTGGCGGCGCGGGCACGGGAAGCCCTGCACCACGACGCCGCCGATCCGGTCGGCGGTCGGCGCGGGAGGAGCGGGGTTGCGCACCGCGTCGGCGGCGCTCGGGACGACGGTGTCCTCCAGGTCGGCGGCGATCACGGGGCGCGGGGCGGTGGTGCGGCGGGGGTCACGGGGTGGCTCCGGGCGCCCGTCCGGGGCATTCGCGGGTTCCCGGTCCGTGCCGGTACCGCGCGCCGGCGCGGCGGCTTCCGCTGACAGCAGTGCGCCCGCGCCGGTGTCACGCGGCGGGGCGGCGACGTCGAGGGCGCGCCGCTTGTCCAGCACCACACCGGTGCGGTGCCGCGTCTCGCTGGGCCGGAGCAGCGCGGGGCCGTGCCCGTCGCCGTCGGTCCACAGCACCGCGGCGGCCCCGGGGACGGTGCCGCCGCTCAGCCCGAACACTCCGCGCACCGGCAGGTTCTCGACCTCCCGCTCGGGCCCGTCGACGTAGAGCCCGATGCCGACCGCAGGCACCGGGGTGATCAGCCGGTCGACGGTGAACCCGGCATCGCGGCCGCGCAGGATCTCGGTGTGCCGCTCGGCGTCGAGCACCGCGCGCACCCCGCCGTGCAGGAATACCGCGACCCCGGCGCCGACCGGGGTGAGCACCCCGAACTCGACGCTCTCCTCGTCGGCGAGGCCCATGAGCCAGGTGGTGGCGAGCCGCGCGAAGGCGCGGCCGGGATTCTCCGGATCCTCGGCGGCCGCGGCGGTGACCAGCTCCAGCACGGCGTTCGTGTGCCGCCAGGCCCGGGAGATCGCGGTCACCGGCGTCTCCGCGCGGTGCGCGACCACCGCGACCACGCCGTCCGCGACGGCCACGATGTGCCGCCCCGGCACCACCTCCACCTGCGCGGTTCCCGGGAGGCCCCGCATGCGCGCCCCCTCGCCGACGACGGTCCGGCGGTGCCGGAGCTGTTCTGGGGCAAATGCTAGAGCACCGGCGGGGTTCGCACCCGGCGCGCTGGGCGATCCGGGCGAACCTGCCACGCGCCCGGGGTCCGCGGACGTACCATTCCGGCGTGGTCGATACCGCTCGCCCGCTTCGGGTCCTGGTCTACAGCAACGATGCCGACACCCGGCAACAGGTGATCACGGCTGTCGGGCGGCGGCCCTCCGGCGAGCTACCCGAGTTCGAGTATCTCGAGGTCGCCACCGGGCCCGTCGTGCTCGAGCGGGTCGATGCCGGTGCGGTGGATCTGGCCATTCTCGACGGTGAATCGGCGCCGACCGGGGGGCTCGGGCTGGCCAAGCAGCTCAAGGACGAGGTCGCGGAGTGCCCGCCGGTGCTCGTGCTCACCGGGCGGGCGGACGATGCGTGGCTGGCGACGTGGTCGCGGGCCGAGGCGGCGGTGCCGCATCCCATCGATGCGTTCCGGTTGGTCGATGCCATCGTCGCGGTGCTGCGGGGGCGCAACGCCGCGTGACGCGTGCGGCGCGCTCGACGTAATCGTCCGGTACCGAGTCCGGTCGCGCCGCCGCCCGGGTCACCTGATTCGCGCCCGTGACGAGGTGGCGCGCGTCCACCGGGTCCGCCCGCGCCGCAGCGCGCGAGGTCGTGCGCCAGCGAACGCCTAGCGATCCATTCATGCGTGATCGACATGACTCCGTCGCCGTGGGCGATGACCGGCGGACCCGCCGTATCCGTCGATGACGATCACGCCCCCACCTTGCGGAGCACGAAACATTACCCCCGGACTGCTCATGAATCGCAGTCCCGAATTCGATCAAACCGCACCCCGCGAACCGGACCCGGCACCGCACCCCGGTTGTACTCTGTGCCCTAGCTCACAGAGACGTGGTGCCCCGCATAGCGGGCGAGCCCGGCAGCCCCCGGACCCGGCCCCTCGGGTTGGCGCGCCCCCGAGCCGCCGGGCGGTTCACCCCGCCGACCCCAGCTCTCGAGGAGGGGAAGTGCCGTCGTGAACACCGAATTGCCCGCCCTGATTCTCGGCGGCCTCGCCGCAGGCTTCGCCGTCTTCTCCATCGCGCTCGCCGCCGTGATCGGCCCCAAGCGCTACAACCGGGCCAAGCTGGAGCCGTACGAGTGCGGGATCGAGCCGACCCCGCACGCCGTCGGCGGCGGCCCGGGAAACGCGGCGGGGCAGCGGTTTCCGGTGAAGTACTACCTGACCGCCATGCTCTTCATCATTTTCGACATCGAGATCGTCTTCCTCTACCCGTGGGCGGTGCACTTCGACGCGCTCGGGGTGTTCGGGCTCGCGGCGATGGCGCTGTTCGTGCTGAACGTCTCGGTGGCCTACGCCTACGAATGGCGCCGCGGCGGGCTCAGCTGGGACTGAGCGGCGCACCCGACAACCGAGGACACACCATGGGTCTGGAAGAGAAACTGCCGAGCGGGTTCCTGCTGAGCACCGTCGAGGATCTGGCCGGGTACATGCGCAAGGGGTCGCTGTGGCCTGCCACCTTCGGGCTGGCCTGCTGCGCGATCGAGATGATGGCGACCGGCGGCGGCCGCTTCGATATCGCCCGGTTCGGGATGGAGGCGTTCCGCGCATCGCCGCGGCAGGCGGATCTGATGATCGTCGCCGGGCGGGTGAGCCAGAAGATGGCGCCGGTACTGCGCCAGGTCTACGACCAGATGACCGAGCCGAAATGGGTACTGGCCATGGGGGTCTGCGCCTCCTCCGGCGGCATGTTCAACAACTACGCCATCGTGCAGGGCGTGGACCACGTGGTCCCGGTCGACATCTACCTGCCCGGCTGCCCGCCGCGCCCGGAGATGCTGCTCAACGCGATCCTCGCGCTGCACGCCAAGATCCAGGAGACGCCGCTCGGGGTGAACCGCGAGGCAGCGATCGCGGCCGCCGAGGCGGCCGCGCTGGCCTCGACGCCGACCATCCGGATGGAGGGGTTGCTGCGATGAACGCGCCACGCTCGGAATCGGATTCGGGTGGCCGGGACGACGCCGCACCCGCCAGCGACCGGGTCTCCCCCGGCACCGGGCCGGACGGCCCGGATGCCGCGCACACCGCGGCCGCACCGGCGGACCGGCCCGCGACACCGGAGGCCGAACCCGCAGAACCGGGCACCGGACCCGCGACATCGGGCACCGGACCCGCCGGCCGCACCCTCACCGCCGGCGCCACTCCGACGCCCGAGGGCATCGACGCCGCCGCGACCGCGGGCCCCGAGGGCACCATCCCCGAGGACCGGCAGGGCGACCCCGAGGTGATCGGCGTGCGGCACGGCATGTTCGGCGTCCACGGCACCGGCGACACCTCCGGCTACGGCGGGCTGGTCCGCCCGGTGAGCCTGCCCGGCGGCACCGGCGGCCCGTTCGGCGGCTGGTTCGACGGCGCCATCGCGACGCTGCGCGCCGCGCTCGGCCCGGTCGCCCTGGAGCAGGCGCTGGAGAAGGTGATCGTCTTCCGCGGCGAGCTCACCCTGCACGTGCACCGCGAGCACCTGCCGCTGGTGGCACTGGCACTGCGCGACGACGAGGGGCTGCGCTTCGAGCTCTGCCTCGGCGTGAACGGCGTGCACTACCCGGAAGACGAGGGCCGCGAGCTGCACGCGGTCTACCAGCTGTCCTCGATCACGCACGGCTACCGGCTGCGCGTGGAGGTCTCGGCGCCGGACGCCGACCCGCACATCCCGTCGCTGTTCGAGGTCTACCCGACCACCGACTGGCACGAGCGGGAGACCTACGACTTCTTCGGCATCGTCTTCGACGGGCACCCCTCGCTGACCCGCATCACCATGCCGGACGACTGGCGGGGCCACCCGCAGCGCAAGGACTACCCGCTCGGCGGGATCCCGGTCGAGTACAAGGGCGCGCGCATCCCGCCGCCCGACCAGCGGAGGGCCTACAGCTGATGAACCACACCGATACCGAGAACCGCCCCAAGCACGCCAGGTCCGAGGCCGAGCCACCGATGGTGACGCTCGCCGGGCAGGACTGGGATCAGGTCGGCGCCGTGCTGGAGAGCGTCGCCGAGGAACGCATCGTGGTGAACATGGGGCCGCAGCACCCCTCCACGCACGGCGTGCTGCGACTGATCCTGGAGATCGAGGGCGAGACCGTGGTCGAGGCGCGCTGCGGCATCGGCTACCTGCACACCGGGATCGAGAAGAACCTGGAGTTCCGCACCTGGACCCAGGGCGTCACCTTCGTGACCCGGATGGACTACCTCTCGCCGTTCTTCAACGAGACCGCCTACTGCCTCGGCGTGGAGCGGCTGCTCGACATCACCGAGGCGATCCCGGAGCGCGCCACCGTGGTCCGGGTGCTGCTCATGGAGCTGAACCGGATCTCCTCGCACCTGGTGGCGCTGGCCACCGGCGGCATGGAGCTGGGCGCGCTCACCGCCATGCTCTTCGGTTTCCGGGAGCGCGAGCTCATCCTCGACGTCTTCGAGACGGTCACCGGGCTGCGGATGAACCACGCCTACATCCGCCCCGGCGGGCTGGCCCAGGACTTCCCGGACGAGGCCGCCACCTTGGTGCGCGACCTGCTCACGCTGCTGCCGAAGCGGCTGCGCGAGATGGAGCTGCTGCTCAGCAGCAACCCGATCTGGAAGGCGCGCACCAAGGGCGTCGGGTACCTGGACCTCACCGGCTGCATGGCGCTCGGCATCACCGGGCCGGTGCTGCGCTCGGCCGGGCTGCCGCACGACCTGCGCCGCGCGCACCCCTACTGCGGGTACGAGAGCTATGAATTCGACATCCCGACCGCGGCGGGCTGCGACTGCTACGGCCGCTACCTGATCCGGGTCGCGGAGATGAAGGAGTCGCTCAAGATCGTCGAGCAGTGCCTGGACCGGCTGCGGCCGGGCCCGGTCATGGTGGACGACCGGAAGATCGCCTGGCCCGCCGATCTCGCGGTCGGGCCGGACGGGCTCGGCAACTCGCCCGCGCACATCGGCAAGATCATGGGGTCGTCGATGGAGGGGCTGATCCACCACTTCAAGCTGGTCACCGAGGGGATCCGGGTGCCCGCCGGGCAGGTGTACTCGGCGGTGGAGTCGCCGCGCGGGGAGCTCGGGGTGCACATGGTCTCCGACGGCGGGACGCGGCCCTACCGGGTGCACTACCGCGACCCCTCGTTCACGAATCTGCAGGCGGTGGCGGCGATGTGCGAGGGCGGGCTGGTGGCCGACGTGATCGCCGCGGTCGCCAGCATCGACCCGGTGATGGGCGGGGTGGACCGATGACCGAGATCCTGCTGCGGCTCTCCACCCGCCCCGGCCCGTACCCGGACGCGGTGCGCGAGCGGCTGTCCCGCGATGCCGAGGTGATCATCGCCCGGTACCCGCAGCCCCGCTCGGCGCTGCTGCCGCTGCTGCACCTGGTGCAGGCCGAGGAGGGGTTCGTCTCGGCCACCGGCATCGACTTCTGCGCGCAGCTGCTCGGGCTGACCGCGGCCGAGGTGACCGCGGTCGCGACCTTCTACTCCATGTACCGCCGCACGCCGACCGGGGATTACCACGTCGGGGTGTGCACCAATACGCTCTGCGCGGTGCTGGGCGGGGACGCCATCCTGGCCCGGCTGCGCGAGCACCTCGGGATCGAGCACGGGCAGACCACCGACGACGGCGCCGTCACCCTCGAGCACATCGAGTGCAATGCGGCCTGCGACTACGCGCCGGTGGTCATGGTGAACTGGGAATTCTTCGACAACCAGACGCCGGATTCGGCGCAGGCGCTGGTGGACGCGTTACGCGCAGGCGACCAGGTGGTACCGACCCGCGGCGCCCCGCTCTGCCGCTTCCGTGACACCGCGCGCATCCTCGCCGGGTTCCCGGACGAGCGCCCCGGCGCGCTGGACGGCATGGCGGGCGAGCCGACCCTGGCGGGGTTGCAGGTCGCGCGCGAGCAGGGGCAGGCCGCACCCGAGCCGCCCGCTCCCGGCGCGGAGGCCGACCGGTGACCGCCCGGCCGCCCGCCGCCCGCCGCACGCCCGCCCCGCGCCACCCCGCCGCCATCGAGGAGTGTCCGGCATGACCGCACTGACACCGGTGCTGAGCCGGTACTGGGACTCCCCTCGCTCCTGGACCCTGGACACCTACCACGAGCACGGCGGCTACGACGCGCTGCGCACCGCGCTCGCCATGACCCCGGACGCGGTCATCCAGCTGGTCAAGGACTCCGGCCTGCGCGGCCGCGGCGGCGCGGGCTTCCCGACCGGAACCAAGTGGAGCTTCATCCCGCAGGACCCCGGCCCCGACGGCACCGTGCCCCCGCACTACCTGGTGGTGAACGCCGACGAGTCGGAGCCGGGCACCTGCAAGGACATCCCGCTCATGATGGCGACCCCGCACGCCCTGATCGAGGGCGCGATCATCGCCGCCTACGCCATCCGCGCGAGCCACGCCTTCATCTACGTGCGCGGCGAGGTGGTCCCGGTGCTGCGCCGCCTGCAGGCCGCGGCCGCGCAGGCGTACGCCGCCGGCTACCTGGGCCGGAACATCCTCGGCTCGGGCTTCGACCTGGAGCTGATCGTGCACGCGGGCGCAGGCGCCTACATCTGCGGCGAGGAGACCGCGCTGCTCGACTCGCTGGAGGGCAGGCGCGGCCAGCCCCGGCTGCGCCCGCCGTTCCCCGCGGTCGCCGGGCTCTACGCGCGCCCGACGGTGGTCAACAATGTGGAATCGATCGCGAGCGTGCCACCGATCGTCGGCAACGGCATCGACTGGTTCCGCTCGATGGGCAGCGAGAAGTCGCCCGGTTTCACGCTGTACTCGCTCTCCGGGCACGTCGCACGCCCCGGCCAGTACGAGGCGCCGCTCGGCATCACCCTGCGGGAGCTGCTCGGCTACGCGGGCGGGGTGCGGGCCGGGCACCGGGTGAAGTTCTGGACCCCGGGCGGCTCGTCCACCCCGCTGCTCACCGACGACCACCTCGACGTCCCGCTGGACTACGAGAACGTCGCCGCCGCCGGCTCCATGCTCGGCACCAAGGCGCTGCAGATCTTCGACGAGACCACCTGCGTGGTGCGCGCGGTGCTGCGCTGGACCGAGTTCTACGCGCACGAATCCTGCGGCAAGTGCACGCCCTGTCGCGAGGGCACGTACTGGCTGGTCCAGCTGCTGCGGCGGCTGGAGGCAGGCGAGGGCACCGACACCGACCCGGACACCCTGCTCGATCTCTGCGACAGCATCAACGGCAAGTCGTTCTGCGCGCTCGGCGACGGCGCGGCGAGCCCGATCCTGTCCTCGCTGAAGTACTTCCGCGACGAATACCTGGAGCACCTGCGCCGCGGCGCCTGCCCGTTCGACCCGGCCGCGGGCACGGCCTGGGCGGACGGCGGCTGGCAGAAGGCGGGCGCGGACCCGGAGGAGACACCATGACCGCCACCGTCCCCGGCACCGGCCGGGAGCAGGCCGTCACCGACCTGGTGACGCTCACCATCGACGACACCGAGATCAGCGTGCCGAAGGGAACCCTGCTGATCCGCGCCGCGGAGCTGGTCGGCATCCAGATCCCGCGCTTCTGCGACCACCCGCTGCTCGACCCGGTCGGCGCCTGCCGCCAGTGCCTGGTGGAGGTGGAGGGCCAGCGCAAACCGGTGGCGTCCTGCACGGTCGCCGTCACCGACGGCATGGTGGTGCGCACCCAGCTCACCTCGGCGGCGGCGAACCGCGCCCAGGAGGGCGTGATGGAGCTGCTGCTCATCAACCACCCCCTGGACTGCCCGGTCTGCGACAAGGGCGGCGAATGCCCGCTGCAGAACCAGGCCATGTCCTCGGGGCGCGCCGAATCCCGCTTCGACGGGGTGAAGCGCACCTACCCCAAGCCGATCCCGCTCTCCACCGCCGTGCTGCTGGACCGGGAGCGCTGCGTGCTGTGCGCGCGCTGCACCCGCTTCTCCCAGCAGGTGGCGGGCGATCCGTTCATCGAGCTCATGGACCGCGGCGCGCTGCAGCAGGTCGGCACCGCCGAGGCCGAGCCGCTGGACTCCTACTTCTCGGGCAACACCGTGCAGATCTGCCCGGTCGGCGCGCTCACCGGCACCGCCTACCGGTTCCGGGCGCGCCCGTTCGACCTGGTCTCCAGCCCGAGCGTGTGCGAGCACTGCGCCTCGGGCTGCGCGCAGCGCACCGACCACCGGCGCGGCAAGGTGCTGCGCCGCCTGGCCGGGGACGACCCGCAGGTCAACGAGGAGTGGAACTGCGACAAGGGCCGCTGGGCCTTCGCCTACGCCACCGAGCGCGACCGGATCACCACCCCGCTGGTGCGCGGCGCCGACGGCGACCTGGCCCCCGCCTCCTGGTCGGAGGCGCTGGCCATCGCCGCGACCGGGCTGAGCGAGGCGCGCGGCGCGGCCGGGGTGCTGGTCGGCGGCAGGGCCACCGAGGAGGACGCCTACGCCTACGCCAAGTTCGCGCGGGTCGCGCTCGGCTGCAACGACATCGACTTCCGGGCCAGGCCGCACTCCGCGGAGGAGGCGGAGTTCCTGGCGGCGCTGGTAGCCGGGCGCGGGGCCGGGGTCGACTACGCGGGCCTGGAGCGGGCGCCGATCGTGCTGCTCGCCGGGTTCGAGCCGGAGGAGGAGTCGCCCATCGTCTACCTGCGGCTGCGCAAGGCCGCGCGCACCGGGAGGCTGCCGGTGTACGCGATCGCGCCGTTCACCTCGCGCGGGCTGACCCGGATGTCGGGCACGCTGCTGCGCGCCGAGCCGGGCGGCGAGCCCGCGCTGCTGGACGCGCTGCGCACCGACACCGGCGCCGCGGCGCGGCTGCTGCGCGAGCCGGGCGCGGTGATCCTGGCCGGTGAGCGGCTGGCCGCGATCCCGGGAGCGCTCTCCGCGGTGGCGCGGCTGGCGGCGGAGTCGGGGGCCGGGCTGGCGTGGGTGCCGCGGCGGGCCGGGGAGCGCGGCGCGGTCGAGGCCGGGGCGCTGCCCGGGCTGCTGCCCGGCGGGCGCCCGGTGGCGGACCCCGCGGCGCGCGGCCAGGTCGCGGCGGCGTGGGGCGGGGCCGAGCTGCCGGTCTCGGCGGGCCGGGACACCGCCGGAATCCTGGACGCCGCGGGCGAGTTGCGCGCGCTGCTGCTCGGCGGCGTCGACCTCGACGACCTCCCCGACCCCGGCGCGGCCCGCGCGGCGCTGGCGGCGGCGCCGTTCGTGGTGAGCCTGGAGCAGCGGCACAGCGCGGTCACCGAGTACGCGGACGTGGTGTTCCCGGTGGCGGCGGTGGCGGAGAAGGCGGGAACCTTCCGGAACTGGGAGGGCAGGGCGCGGCCGTTCGAGGCGGCGCTCGGCGAGTCGACGGTGCGCCGCACCGCGGCCCCGCTGCCGGACCTGCGGGTGCTGCACGCGCTGGCCGAGGAGATGCGCACCCCGATCGGGCTGCGCGATGCCGCCGCGGCGCGCGCGGAGCTGGCCGGGCTCGGCCGCTGGACCGGCGCCCCGGTCCCGCCGCCGGAGCACGACCACCCCGAGCTGCCGCACCCGGAGCCCGGGTCGGCGATCCTCACCGGCTGGCGGATGCTGCTCGACCGCGGCCGGCTGCAGGACGGGGAGGACGCGCTCGCCGGCTCGGCGCGGGCCGCGGTGGTGCGGCTCTCCGCCGACACCGCCGCCGAGATCGGCGCCGCGCCGGGCGAACCGGTCACCGTGCGCACCGCCCACGGCGCGATCACGCTCCCGCTCGTGGTCGCCGACCTGCCGGATCGCGTGGTGTGGCTGCCCTGGAACTCGCCGGGCAGCACCGTGGGCGCGACGCTCCGTGCTCGCCAGGGCGACGTGGTCGCGATCGCCGCGGCCGACGGGAGCCGTGATGAGTGAGGCGCGCGCGACGGGGACCGGCGCGATCGGCTCGCAGCACCCGGCTCCCGCGACGCGGGCCGGTACCGGTGGCGCGGAGCCGGTGGACTCGACGCCGCCGGCCGCGCCCCGGCCCGCCCCGGCGGGGGCACCCCGCCCGACCCGAGGAGTCCTGCGATGAACGGCGTGTTCGGCACCGACCCGATGTGGCTGGTGCTGCTGAAAGCGGTGGGCGTCTTCGTCTTCGCCATCCTGATCCCGCTCATCGCGGTGCTGGCCGAGCGCAAGGTCGTGGCCCGCATGCAGATGCGGATCGGCCCGAACCGCACCGGCCCGTTCGGCATCCTGCAGAGCATCGCCGACGGCGCCAAGATGGCGCTCAAAGAGGACATCATCCCGGCGGTGGTGGACAAGCCGATCTACATCATGGCCCCGATCATCTCGGTGATCCCCGCGTTCATGGCCTTCGCGGTGATCCCCTTCGGCCCCGAGGTCTCCATCTTCGGCCACACCACCGCGCTGCAGCTCACCGATATGCCGGTGGCGGTGCTCTACATCCTGGCTGTCACCTCGATCGGGGTGTACGGGATCGTGCTCGCGGGCTGGTCGTCGGGGTCGACGTACCCGCTGCTCGGCGGGTTGCGCTCGACCGCGCAGGTGATCTCCTACGAGATCGCCATGGCGCTCTGCTTCGCCACGGTGTTCCTGCTCTCCGGCACCATGGCGACCTCGGGGATCGTGGCCGCGCAGACCGGTACCTGGTACGTGTTCCTGCTGCTGCCCTCGTTCCTGATCTACTGCGTGGCCATGGTCGGCGAGACCAACCGGGCCCCGTTCGACCTGCCGGAGGCCGAGGGCGAGCTGGTCGGCGGCTTCCACACCGAGTACTCCTCGCTCAAGTTCGCCATGTTCATGCTGGCCGAGTACGTGAACATGGGCACCGTCTCGGCGCTGGCGACCACGCTGTTCCTCGGCGGCTGGCGGGCGCCGTGGCCGCTGAACATGTGGGCGGGCGCGAACTCCGGGTGGTGGCCGCTGCTCTGGTTCACGCTCAAGGTGTGGACGTTCCTGTTCGTCTTCGTCTGGCTGCGCGGCACGCTGCCCCGGCTGCGCTACGACCAGTTCATGAACCTGGGCTGGAAGCTGCTCATCCCCACCGCGCTGCTCTGGGTCATGGTGGTGGCCACGGCCCTGGTACTCGGCAACGAGGGCTACCCGGTGCAGACGCCGATCCTGGTGCTGGTGGGGCTGGCGATAACCGCGGGCATGATCGCGCTGTTCCTGCGCGCTGGCCGGGCGCCGACGATCCAGCAGGAACCGGCCGAGACCGGGCCGCCGCCCGCGGAATCCGGCGGCAGGCACGGCGCGGTGTACCTGGGGTTCCCGACCCCGCCGGTGCCCGCCGGGCTGACCCACACCGACGCCGCCACCGGCGGGCTGCTGGAGCCGCTGGCCGGGTTCGCGGTGACCGCGGCGACCATGTTCAAGAAACCGATCACCGAGTTCTATCCGGAGCAGAAGGTGCCGACGGCGCCGCGCTACCACGGGCGGCACCAGCTGAACCGGCACCCGGACGGGCTGGAGAAGTGCGTGGGCTGCGAGCTCTGCGCGTGGGCCTGCCCGGCGGACGCGATCTTCGTCGAGGGCGCCGACAATACCGAGGGCGGGCGGTTCTCCCCCGGTGAGCGGTACGGGCGGGTGTACCAGATCAACTACCTGCGCTGCATCGGCTGCGGGCTGTGTGTGGAGGCCTGCCCGACCCGGGCGCTGACCATGATCAACGACTACGAGCTGACCGACGACAACCGGGCCGCGCTCATCTACGAGAAGGACGCGCTGCTCGCCCCGCTCGAGCCGGGCATGGAGGCGCCGCCGCACGCCATGGTGCCCGGCACCGACGAGGGCGATTACTACCGCGCCGGCGTCACCGGCGACCTGCCCGACCCCGGCCCCGCCGCGCGGGCGGCGGCGATCACCGCCCCAGAGCCGGTCACCGACCAAGCGCCGGTCGTTGCCACGAGCGCCGGAGGTGCCCGATGAGAACCGATTTCGAGCCCGTCACGGCCCTGGGCCGGCCCGCGCGCGGCCTGCACGGCGGCCGTGCCACCGCCTGTCCCGGAGGTGCCCGATGAGCGCGCTGTCGACCCTGGCAGCCGACCTCCCGTCCACCGGAACCGGTGAGGCCGTGCAGTTCTGGATCCTGGCCCCGGTCGCGATCCTGGGCGCACTCGGCATGGTCTTCGCCCGTAAGGCGGTGCACTCGGCGCTCTGCCTGGCGGCGACCATGGTCACCCTGGCCATCTTCTACATCGCCCAGGACGCGCTGTTCCTCGGCGTGGTGCAGATCGTGGTCTACACCGGCGCGGTGATGATGCTGTTCCTGTTCGTGCTCATGCTGGTCGGCGTGGACTCGGCGGAGTCGCTCACCGAGACGCTGCGCGGCCAGCGGGTGGCGGCGACGCTGGTCGGGCTCGGCTTCGGCGCGCTGTTCGTGGCGGGGCTCTCCCGCGGCGTCCGCGCGACCGAGATCACCTTCCCGGCCACCGGTTTCCCGGGCCGGGACGTGATCGCGGAGCTGGCCGAGCTGATCTTCCTGCGCTACGTGTGGGCCTTCGAGCTGACCGGCGCGCTGCTCATCACCGCCACCATCGGCGCCATGGTGCTGGCGCACCGCGAGCAGTTCGGCCCCCGGCTGAACCAGCGCGAGCTGGCCAGGCGCCGCTTCCACGGCGGCGGCGCCCGGCCGACCCCGCAGCCCACCCCCGGCGTGTACGCCAGGCACAACGCCGTCGACGTCCCGGCCCGGCTGCCGGACGGCTCGTTCGCCGAGCAGTCGGTGAGCACGATCCTGCGGCAGCGCAAGGACAAGGCGCTCACCGACCCGACGGTGCTCGACGAGGAGGAAACCCGGTGAATCCCGCGAACTACCTGTTCCTGTCGGCCCTGCTCTTCACCATCGGCGCCGCCGGAGTACTGCTGCGGCGCAACGCCATCGTGGTCTTCATGTGCGTGGAGCTCATGCTGAACGCGGTGAACCTGGCGTTCGTGACCTTCGCCCGGCTGCACGCGAACCTGGAGGGCCAGGTCTTCGCCTTCTTCACCATGGTGGTGGCCGCGGCCGAGGTCGTGGTGGGGCTGGCGATCATCATGACCATCTTCCGCACCCGCCGCTCGACCTCGGTCGACGACGCCAGCCTGCTGCGGTTCTGACATGGATACCGTGACGCTCTGGCTGCTGCCCGCGCTGCCGCTGGCAGGCGCGGCCGTCCTGCTGCTGCTCGGCCGCCGCGCCGACCGCTGGGGGCACTGGCTCGGCTGCGCGACCGCGCTCGCCTCCTTCGCGCTGGCCGCGGTGGCGTTCTTCGCCATGCTCGGGCGAACCACCGCCGACCGCGCGATCGGCGCCGACCTGTACTCCTGGGTTCCGGTGGACGGGCTGCAGGTGGACCTGGCGCTGCGCCTCGACCAGCTCTCGATGTGCTTCGTGCTGCTGATCACCGGCGTCGGGTCGCTGATCCACGTCTACTCGACCGGCTACATGCAGGACGACCCCGGCCGCCGCCGCTTCTTCGGCTTCCTGAACCTGTTCCTCGGCGCCATGCTGCTGCTCGTGCTCGCGGACAACTTCCTGGTGCTCTACCTGGGCTGGGAGGGCGTCGGGCTGGCCTCGTACCTGCTGATCGGCTTCTGGTTCCACAAGCCGTCGGCGGCGACCGCGGCCAAGAAGGCATTCGTGGTGAACCGGGTCGGCGACACCGGCCTGGCCATCGCCATGATGATCATGTTCGCCACCTTCGGCTCGGTCGACTTCGGCACCGTCTTCGCCGGGGTGCCCGGCGCGAGCGAGGGCACGGTGCTGGCGCTGGGGCTGCTGCTCCTGCTGGCCGCCTGCGGCAAGTCGGCGCAGGTGCCGCTGCAGGCCTGGCTCGGCGACGCCATGGAGGGCCCGACCCCGGTCTCGGCACTCATCCACGCCGCCACCATGGTCACCGCGGGCGTCTACCTGATCGCCCGCTGCCACGCCATCTACGACCTCTCGGCGGGCGCGCGCCTGGCGGTGGTGCTGGTCGGTGCGGTGACGCTGCTGTTCGGCGCGATCATCGGCTGCGCCAAGGACGACATCAAGAAGGCGCTCGCCGCCTCCACCATGAGCCAGATCGGCTACATGGTGCTGGCCGCCGGGCTCGGCCCGGCCGGCTACGCCTTCGCCATCCTGCACCTGCTCACGCACGGCTTCTTCAAGGCCGGGCTGTTCCTCGGCGCCGGCTCGGTCATGCACGCCATGGACGACGAGACCGACATGCGCCGCTACGGCGCGCTGCGGGCGGCGCTGCCGATCACCTTCGCCACCTTCGGGCTCGGGTACCTGGCGATCATCGGGGTGCCGCCGTTCGCCGGGTTCTTCTCCAAGGACAAGATCATCGAAGCGGCCTTCGCGGAGCCGGGCGCCGCCGGGATCGCGCTCGGCGCGGTCACGTTGCTCGGCGCCGGGCTGACCGCGTTCTACATGACCAGGGTCATGCTGCTCACCTTCTTCGGCGAGCGGCGCTGGGCGCAGGACGCGCACCCGCACGAGGCCCCCGCCTCGATGACCGGCCCGATGATCGTGCTGGCGTTCGGCTCGGTCGGCGCGGGCGGGCTGCTGGTGCTCGGCTCCGGGTTGCAGACCTGGCTGGCCCCGGTGGTCGGCGAGGCGCACGGCGAGCACACGATCCCGGCCTGGGTGGTCACGGTGCTGGCGCTGGCCACGGTCGCGGTCGGCGTCGCGGTGGCGGTCCGGCTCTACGGGCGCCGCCCGGTGCCGCGCACCGCGCCCGAGCCCGCGTCGGCACTGACCACCGCCGCGCGCCGGGATCTCTACGGCGACGCGGTGAACGAGGCGGCCTTCATGCGGCCGGGGCAGCACCTGACCCGCTCGCTGGTCTTCGTCGACGCCCGCGGGATCGACGGCCTGGTGAACAGCACCGCGGCCGCGATCGGCGGGCTCTCGGCGCGGCTGCGGCGCGCGCAGACCGGTTTCGTGCGCTCCTACGCCCTTTCCATGTTCACCGGCGCGGCCTTGGTGGCCGCAGCCCTGCTGGCGGTGAGGATCTGGTGAGCGATTTCCCCTGGTTGACGATGCTGTGGCTGGTCCCGGCGGCGGGCGCGCTGCTGGCCGCGGTGGTGCCGGCCGCGCGCCCGGCCGCCGCGCGCTACGTCGCGCTCGGCGCGGCGCTGGTGACGCTGGCGGTGGCGATCGTGGTGGCGATCGGCTTCGAGCCGGGCGCTGACCGGTACCAGTTCGTCGAGGCGCACCAGTGGATCCCGGCCTTCGGCGCGGGCTACACCCTCGGCGTCGACGGCATCGCGCTGGTGCTGGTGCTGCTCACCGCCGCGCTCATGCCGCTGCTGCTGCTGGCGGGCTGGCACGACGACCGCACCGCCGGGGCCGGGCCGCGCGCCGCGCACACCTACGTGGCGCTCATGCTGGTGGTCGAGGCGATGGTGCTGCTCTCCTTCACCTCGCTGGACATCCTGCTGTTCTACGTGTTCTTCGAGGCCATGCTGATCCCGATGTACTTCCTCATCGGCGGTTTCGGCCCGCGCACCGGGGACGAGCAGGCCAGGCAGCAGCGCTCCCGGGCGGCGGTGAAGTTCCTGCTGTACAACCTGTTCGGCGGGCTGGTCATGCTGGCGGCGGTGATCGGGCTCTACGTGCTCACCGCGCGCGAGGGGCTCGGCCCGGACGGCGGCGGCACCTTCGACATGCGGATCGTGGCGGAGGCGGCGGCGAACGGGCAGCTCGGCGCGGCGGCGCCGGTCCTGGACGCGCTGTTCCTCGGCTTCCTCTTCGCCTTCGCGGTGAAGGCGCCGCTGTGGCCGCTGCACACCTGGCTGCCCGGGGCGGCGGTGGCCGCGACCCCGGCGGGCGCGGTGCTCATGATGGCGGTGGTGGACAAGGTCGGCACCTTCGGCATGCTGCGCTACAGCCTGCCGCTCTTCCCGGACTCCGCCCGCTCCTACGCCCCGGTGATCGTCACCCTCGCGGTGATCGGCATCCTCTACGGCGCGCTGCTCGCGATCGGCCAGACCGACGTCATGCGGCTCATCGCCTACACCTCGATCTCGCACTTCGGCTTCATCATCCTCGGCATCTTCGCCATGACCGGGCAGGGCCAGACCGGCGCCACGCTCTACATGGTGAACCACGGGATCTCCACCGCCGCGCTGTTCCTGGTGGCCGGGTTCCTGGTGTCGCGGCGCGGCAGCACGCTGATCGCCGACTACGGCGGGGTGCAGAAGGTGGCGCCGGTGCTGGCGGGCAGCTTCTTCGTGGCCGGGCTGGCCACGCTGTCGCTGCCGGGGCTGGCGCCGTTCGTGAGCGAGTTCCTGGTGCTGGTCGGCACCTTCACCCGCTACCAGGTGGCGGCGGTGGCGGCGGCGGGCGCGCTGGTGCTGGCCGCGATCTACATCCTGTGGCTCTACCAGCGGCTCATGACCGGTCCGGTGCGCGAGGAGAACGCGAAGCTCCCCGATCTGGTGCCGCGCGAGCTGCTGGTGGTGGCGCCGCTGCTGGCCGCGCTGCTGTTCCTCGGCGTCTATCCGAAACCGGTGCTGGAGGTGGTGGATCCCGCGGTCCGCCAGACGCTGACCTCGGTCGGCGTGCAGGACCCGGCGCCTGCCGTTCCGTCCGCGAATGCCGGGAAGGAACCGAAATGAGTTCTCCGACAGTTCTCCTCGCCGCCGCGCTGCCCGCGCCGAGTATCGAGTACGGGCTGCTCTCGCCCATGCTGCTGGTCTTCGCCGCCGGGGTGCTCGGGGTGCTGGTCGAGGCGTTCGCGCCGCGCCGCCTGCGCTACCCCCTGCACCTCGTGCTGGCGCTGCCCGCCCTCGTCGCGGCGTTCGTGGCGGTGCTGCTGCTGGCGGGCACCGAGGCGACGGCGGTCGCGGGCGCGGTCGCGGTGGACGGGGTGACGCTGTTCCTGCAGGGCGCCATCCTGGTGGTCGCGGTGCTCGGGGTGGTCTTCGCCGCCGAGCGCGGCTTCCCCGCCCCCGGCCGCGCCCGCTCCGGCCCGGGCACCTGGACCGCGGCCGCCGCCCAGCACGCCGCGCGCCGGGTGGACGCCTTCACCCCGCAGGCCGCCGCGGTGCCGGGCGGCGCCGACGAGGACGCGGCCGCGCGCGCCGGGATCGCCACCACCGAGGTGTTCCCGCTGCTGTTGCTCGCGGTGGGCGGGCTGCTGCTCTTCCCGGCCTCGAACGACCTGCTGACCATGTTCGTCGCGCTCGAGGTGCTCTCGCTGCCGCTGTACCTGCTGTGCGGGCTGGCCAGGTACCGGCGGCTGCTCTCGCAGGAGGCGGCGCTGAAATATTTCCTGCTGGGCGCCTTCTCGTCGGCGTTCTTCCTGTACGGGGTGGCGCTGCTCTACGGTGCGGCGGGCACGGTGCGGCTGAGCGGGATCGGGGACGCGCTGGCCGGGCAGTCCGGGGACGCGCTGCTGGCGCTGCTCGGGGTCGGCATGCTGGCGGTGGGGTTGCTGTTCAAGGTGGGCGCGGTGCCGTTCCAGGCGTGGGTGCCCGACGTGTACCAGGGCGCGCCGACGCCGGTGACGGCGTTCATGGCGGCGGCGACCAAGATCGCGGCGATCGGCGCGCTGGTGCGGGTGCTCGCGGTGGCGGTGCCCTCGCTGCGCGACGACTGGCGTCCGGTGCTGGCGGCGATCTGCATCGCGACCATGGTGCTCGGCGCGGTCATGGCGGTCACCCAGACCGACGTGAAGCGGATGCTGGCGTATTCGTCGGTGGCGCATGCCGGTTTCCTGCTCACCGGCGTGGTCGCGGCCGACGACGCGGGCACCGCGGCGCTGCTGTTCTATCTGGCCGTCTACGGGCTCGGCACGCTCGCGGCCTTCGCCGCGGTGGCGCTGGTACGCGCTCCCGACGGCTCGGAGGCGACCGCGCTGGCCGACTGGGCCGGGCTCGGGCGGCGCAGCCCCTGGCTGGCCGGCGCCTTCGCGCTGCTCCTCCTCTCCTTCGCCGGGATCCCGCTGACCAGTGGTTTCGTCGCGAAGTTCGCGGTGTTCGGGGCGGCGGCCGGTGCGGATGCGGCGGTGCTGGTGATCATGGGCGTGCTGTGCAGCGCGGTGGCGGCGTTCTTCTACGTGCGGGTGATCGTCATGATGTTCTTCACCGATCCGCCCGCGGCCGGGCCGAGCGTCATCGCCCCCGCGCCGACCACCGCCGTGGTGGCGGTCGGCTCGGCCGCCACGCTGCTGCTCGGAGTCTTCCCGCAGCCGCTGCTCGATCTCGCCGAGCGGGCGGCGGTCTTCGTGCGCTGAGGAGCCGGCACGGCATCGGCGCCGACAGCAGATGCCGAAGTGCGCGAACCCCCCAACGGGCATCGAGCACTCCCTCGTGCCGATCCGCAGTGCCCGCCCCGGTGTGCCCCGGGGCGGGCCGATCCTCATCGGTAGGAGGCGGCGACCCCGTCGATCATGCGCTCCAGCGTCTCCGAGGTCGGGGTGTCGATGACGTCGATCAGATCGGTGGCCACCGGCACCCGGTGCTGATTCGCGACCGCCGCGAATCCGCCGGTGCGGAAGCCGTGCTCGGCGGCGAGCCGCTGCAGGTCGGGGTCGGTGCTGAGCAGCTTGCCCACCTGGTCGCCCGCGCTGCCCAGCGGGATCACGGTGTGCTGGGAGAGCACGGTCGGCGAGGGGTAGGCCAGCACCATGCCGGGCTCGGTCTGCCCCGCCACCGCGGCCTCCACGAACTGCGATTCGTAGATCCACACCATCGGCGCGGGACCCATACCGCCGGAGAGGTATTCACGGAACGGCCCCTCGCTGGTGCCCTCGGTGCGGCCCTGGCCGGCGAAGAGCCGGCCGAGCAGCGGCAGCACCCGGCGCTCGGCGTCCGCGCCGGAGACGACGGCGTTGTCGTTGGCGACGAAACCGGCGACGGCCAGGTACATGGCTGCCGAGTTCGAGGTGCGCGGGTCGGTGGTGGAGACGAGCACGTTCTTGCGCACCGGGTACGTGGTGTTGCCGGGGATGCGCTCCCATTCGACATTGTCGCGCACGAGTTGCAGGTAGCGGGCGATTTCGAGGGTCGGCACCGGGCCGGGGCGGATCACCCCGGCCGCGGTGAGCGCCTCCACGATGGGGCCGAAGGTGGCGATGGCCATGGGTGAGGAGAACGGGGTGTACTTGGTGCCGACGTTGCGCTCGCGCTGGATCCGGTCGGCGGCGGTCGCGCTGGAGGGGAAGACGAATTCGTAGCCGTCCAGGTCGAGGGTGGCGATCTGGCGCGAACCGGCGGGCTCGACCTGCACGGTCAAGTTGTGGCGGGCGAAGACCTCGGCGACGCGGGGGTCGGCGAAGAAGTCCGCCTTCTCCGAGCCGACGAGGCCGCGGACGGTGACCGGGGCGGCGGCGGCGACCGGGGCCGGTTCGTCGCCGCCGCCGGTGACGGTGACGCCGAGGACCGCGGTGAGGACCAGGACCAGCCCCACGACCAGGGGGACCACCGGGCGTTCGATGACCCACTTGCGGGCGACGCCGAAGAAGCTGACGTGGTCGTCGGCGTGGTCGGCCGGGGGGATGGTGATGTAGGGAATGTCGGGGGCGGCGTGGCGCGGGCCGGTGCGGGGCCGGGTGTTGCCGTTCGCCGGGGTGGTGGTGATTTCTTCGGTCGGCTCCTGAGCGTCGGAGTCCGGGGTTGCCGGTGCGACGGTCGCCGGCGATTCGGAATCCGCGGGAGCCGACCCCGTGGCGCCCGGCTGGGGCACGTCGGCTTCCCGATCTCCCGGCCCCTCCTCCTTCCGGACCGACACCGGCTCGGCATCCGCACTCACCCGCTCGGCCGGAACCGCACCGAGCTCACGCCGCGCGACGCGCTCCACGAGAATCGGGACGAACTCGCGCACGGGGTGCCCGGCGAATCGTTCGCGCACCGAGCGCACGGTCCGATCGATCCGATCGGCGGGGTGCGTTTCCGCGAAGTTCTCCACCAGCGTGTCCCGCACCCGTTGGATGGCCTGTTCCTCGCGGTTTCTGCCGTCCGCCTCGTCACCCACCACAGTCTCCTCACCTCGCCCGAATTCGCCCGCGCGAGGCCGCCCCCGCCGCCGCGCCGCGGGAACCCTACTACCGGCAGGTGTCCGCGGCATGCGTGGTCCGGTGGTCGAACATGTTGCGGGCAAGCCTGTTTCACAGCGCCCGCCACTGCGGAAAGCGCTGGTCCGCACCGGAACCCGGGCGGGGGCGACCGCGCGGCGAACGAGCCGCGCGCACCGAAGATTTCACCTGCCCTCCGCCCGGCCGACGGACGGCGTTCGAGCCGCGTTACCCGCTCAGCGCGGCTGCGCGAGCACCGCGTCGAGCTGCTGCTCGGCCCGCTCGGCCCGGGCCAGGGTCTGCGCACGCGCCTCGTCCAGCGCCTGCGCCCGGCGGGCCGCCTCGGCCTCGGCCTTGGCGAGCGCGGCCGCCGCTTCCCGGCGCAGCTCCGCCGCCCGCTCCGCCGCCGCGCGCTGCACCGCGGCGAGTTCGGCTCGCACGGAGCCGGTCTCGGCGCGCGCGGTATCGAGTTCCGCCCGGACGGCCGTGGTCTCGGCCCGCGCGGCTTCCAGCTCGGCGCGCAGCGCGCCGGTGTCGGCCCGCGCGGCATCGAGTTCGGCCCGCAACCGCTCGACATCCCCCCGGGCCGCGGCGAGCGCTTCGCCCCGCTCGGCGGCGATCTCCTCGGCCCGCTGCGCGACACGTTCCGCGTCGGCGGCGCGCTGAGCGGCCCGCGCGGCATCGGCATCGGCCGCACCGATCCGATCGACCGCCTCGGTGCGAATCCGCTGAACCTCGGCCTCCGCTCGTTCCTCCGCCGCCGAGATCCGCTCCCGCGCCGCACTGTCGAGGCGCTCGCGCACACCGTCGAGCTCCGCGCGCGCGGCCGCGATCCGCTCGTCGGCCTCCCGGCGCGCGGCGAAGACGTCATCGGCGGCCACGGCGGTGATCCGCCCGACCTCGGCGAGCGCCTCGTCCCGCGCCGCCTCGGCCCGCTCGGCCGCCCCCGCGGCATCGTCGGCGGCCGCCTCGGCGGCGCCCCGCGCCTCCTCGGCGGCCCGCCGCCGCTGCTGCGCCTCGGCGGCCCCCACCTCCGCCTCGGCGATCCGCCGCGCCGCCTCCGCCTGCGCCGCCTGAACCTGAGCCTCGGCGACCGAGGGATCGGCCAGCGTGCCCAGCTCGACGACGGCGGCGTTCATCGTGGTGCCCAGCTGCTCGGCGAGTATCCGGAACCGGTCGAGCAATTCGTCGGCGCGCAACCGGGCGGCCGTCACCGGCGCACCATCCGTCACAGTGACAGCGGGCGTGCTCTCCGCGCTCTCGTGCACCCGCTGCCGCTCCCGCCATGCCCGCCAGCGGGTGTGGTCGGGATGATCGCAGTACTCCGACGGCCTGCCCGGACCGCCGCTGCGGGTGACGGGCCGGTGGCAGCCCGGATAGTTGCACATGCTCGATGCCACACGGCGCATCGTAGCCAGGCGGGCGCCGCCGGGTGGACAGCGCGGATGGCGGCCTCGCGCGCGTCGGCGATACGGCCGACGGCGAGCGCCGCCGAGCAACGCGGCCGAGCGGTCAGCGCAGGGCGCGCAGGTAGCGATACCGGAAGCCGTACTGGGCGAGCAGCAGCAGCGGGAACAGCCCGCGCCACGGGCCGTGCGAGGCGGGTGCGGTGAGCGAGCGCAGCGTCAGGTACACGGTGCCGGCCCGGTCGCGGTGCGCGATGAAGGCCTCCTCGCCGGAGACCGGGTGGCCGGAGCGGGTGCCGTAGGCGAAGCCGTGGCGGTCGGGTTCGTCGACCACCGCGACCACCCGGACCGGTTCCCGGATGGGCCCGAACCGCACCTCGTAGTCCGCGCCCGCGCTCACCCTTTCGTCGGGCGCGACGCGAAATCCACTGCGCCGCTTCACTCCCCAGGCTAACACGGCCGCGCCCGCGCGCTCCCAGAGCTCGGCGCCCGCGCCGATCGCGACGGTCCGCTCGTAGCGCCGGTGGCCGGGAAGTCCGCCGTGCCACTGCGGGTCGGCGGGGCGGGTGGCGCCGGGCGGGCCGTAGGTGAGGTCGGTCATCCCCGCAGCCTACGGTCGAGGTCGCGCAGCAGCTCGCCCGCGCGGCCGCGCCCGGCCGGGGCGGGCGGGTAGCGCTTCAGCACCGCGATGACCGTCGGGCTCGGCGCGGGGGCGGGCGGGGCGGGGGCCCCGTCGAGTTCGGCGGCGTGCGCGGCGTAGGCGGCGGCGCCGAGGATGTGCCAGACCTGCGTGGCCCGTGCGATCGGGTGCAGGTAGGCGGCGCTCGCCGCCGCGGCCGCGGCTCTGGCCGCTTCGCTCGCGGCGTGCTGTCCGGCGTCGCGGGCTTCGCGGTACGCGCGCTGGGCGGCCCATGCCCCGTCCCGGATCGCCTTGGTGCGCGGGCCGCCTGCGGCGAAGGCGCGGGCCGCCGCGATGGCCTGCCGGGGGCGGGGGTCGGCGGGGCGGTGCTGTTCGAAGCGGGTGCGGGCGGGTTCGGCGCAGGTGATGGCGTAGGCGGTGACGGCGCGCAGTTCGTCGAGGTGCATGGAGTTCGACCGTATCGTTGAACGGCCGGTTGGCAGTTCGGCGCGCTGCGCGCGGGTGACGGGCTGCCGAGTCTCAACGCCGCAGCGGAGGACATCGTCGTGTCCGCGTACTCCGGGCGGGGCGGCTGACTACCATCGCAGTCCACCGACGAAAGGGGACGCGCGCGTGGGAGCCGGTCTGCGGATCGCTGTGGTCATGTACGGGAGTCGCGGCGATATCCAGCCCGGCGTCTGCCTGGCGCTGGAGCTGCGGCGGCGCGGGCACTCGGTGGCGATGCTGGTACCGCCGAACCTGGTCGAGTTCGCGCGCCGAGCCGGGGTCGCCGAGGTGCGCGAGCTGGGGGCCGAGACCGAGCAGGCGTGGTCGTCGGCGGAGGCGACGGCGTCGATGAAGGCGCGGAATCCGGTGACGCGGGTGCGGTTCGCGCTGTCGAACGTGCGGCGCGGTTTCGCGGCCTTCGACGCCGACCTGCGGCGGCTGTTCCTGGCTGGGGACGCGCCGTGCGGTGACGTGGATGTGCTGGTGGCGGGGCCGCTGTGCCAGGACCGCGGGGTCGCGGTGGCCGAGGCGCTCGGGGTGCCGATCGTGGTGCTGCGTTTCGCGCCGCTGTCGGAGAACGGGGTGCTCGGGGCGATTCCGGGGGCGAGCGACGGCTGGTCGCCGGAGTGGAAGCGCCGGTCGTGGCGGTTCGCCGACCGGGTGACGTGGTGGGCGACCGGCTGGAACGAGCAGTCCTTCCGCACCCGGATCGGGCTGCCGAAGGCAGCGGGCCCGCTGCCGCTCCGGCTGCGCGCGGCCGGGATTCCGCAGGTCCAGGCGTACGACGAGGCGCTGATCCCGGGGCTCGCGGCGGACTGGGGCGAGCACAAGCCGATCGTCGGCTTCCTCGACCTGCCGCCGGATTCACGCGCCCGGCTGCCCGAGACCACGCCCGCCGACGCCGAGCTCGCCGACTGGCTGGCCGATGGCGAGCCGCCGGTCTTCGTCTCCTTCGGCAGCATGCCGCTCACCGACCCGGACGCGGTGATCGGCACCTTCCGCACCGCGTGCCGCCGGGCGGGCCACCGCGTCCTCTTCGCGGTCGGCGAGCGCCGCGGCCCCGACCCGGCCGACGCAGGCGTCTACTTCGTCGGCCCGACCGACCACTCCGCGCTGCTCCCCCGCTGCGCGGCCGCCATCCACCACGGCGGGGCAGGCACCACCGCCGCCACGCTGCGCGCCGGGCTGCCCACGCTGATCTGTTCGATCACCGCCGACCAGCCGTTCTGGGGGCAGCGGGTGCGCGCGGTCGGGGCCGGGGGCACGCGACGCCTGCGCACGGTCACCGCCGACGAGGTGCGGGCCGAGCTGCGCACCCTGTTCGATCCCGCCACCCGGGCCGCGGCCGCGGCGCTCGCGGGCACGCTCGTCCCGGCGGAGAAGGCGGTGGCGCGGGCCGCGGAGCTGGTGGAGGAGCAGGTCCGCTAGCCCGGGACAGCTGCTCACCGCCGACGGCTGTGCCGAGCCGGACGACCGGCGAGCCGCCGCGGAGCTCGACGATCCCTCGCCCGGCGAGCACCGGCGGCAGGTGACCCGATGAGTTCCGCGCCGCGACCCCGTCTGCACCGGCGAACCCGACCACACCGGAACCGAGGAGCGCGCCATGACCGCCACCTACACCTTCGACGTCTACTCCACCCTGGACGGCTTCGCCTCCTACGACGAGCACGGCGACTGGGGCGGCTACTGGAGCAAGGAGGGCCCGGAGTTCCTGGCCCACCGCGAAGCCGTACTCGGCGCCGACCAGCGCATGGTGCTCGGCGCGAACACCTTCCGGCAGTTCGTGCAGCTGCTCGGCCCGATCGACCCGGCCGAGCTGGACCCGGTGAACGCCCGCATGCGCAGCATGCCGACCACGGTGGTGTCGACGACGCTGCCCGGCATCGGCGACTGGCCGGACGCCACCCTGGCCGACGGCGACGCCGTGGCCGTGGTGGCCGCGCTGAAAGCGGCGTCGCCGGTGCCGCTGCGCTCGCACGGCAGCCTGTCGCTGAACCGGTCACTGCTGGCCGCGGGGCTGGTCGACCGGGTCCAGGTGACGATCTTCCCGGTCCTCTCCGGGCGGACCGGGGCCGAGCGCATCTTCGACGGCGTCGCCGACTTCGACCTCGAGCTACTGGCGAGCCGCACCTTCGACGGCCGCATCCAGGAGCTCACCTACCACCCCACCCCCCACGGCTGACCCCGGCCGTGTGCGATCCGGATCACCCGGTCGCGCCTAGACTGCTGCGCACGGGCTGAGGGGAGGACGCCCGCACGAGAACGGTGGACGGCGCGGTCTGACCGAGGGTGACTGGATGAACGACGGCAAGACGCTGCTGGCCTGGTGGAACGATCCGGTCGACTACCCGTGGCTGGTGGGCACCCTGGCGGCGCGCTCGGCGCTGGGGCCGCTGCGGCTGCTGATCGGGCTGGCCGGGGCATCGATCGCGGTGCTGGGGGCGGTGATCGCGGGGACGCCGATCGGGCCGACGAATCCGGCGGTGACCTCGACCATCGGGGTGGCGGCCGGGATCATGTGGGCGCTGCGCTGGTGGCTGCTGCCGTGGCCGGGCCGGATCGAGTCGCTGCTGCTGATCGCCGCCGCCGACGTGCTGTTCACGGTGGAGTTCCTGCAGGTGCCGGATCGGCTCTTCGGCGCGATGGGCGCGCTGCTGCTCGTGGTGACCGGCAGCTACCTCGGGTTCTTCCACAGCGCCCGGGCGCTGGCGGTGCACACGGCGTGGTCGCTGCTGTCGGTGATCGTGTTCTCGGTGCGGATCGCCACCGGCGGGCAGGATGTGCGCCTGGCGCTGGCCGTCGGGCTGCTGCTGCTCGCGGCGGTGGTGAGCGTGCTGCCCGCGCTGCAGATCCTGTACTGGCTGCTGCGCACCGAGTCGCTGTCGGATCCGCTCACCGCGCTGCTGAACCGGCGCGGGCTGGAGATCCGGCTGCCCCGGCTGGTGCAGCGCCACCCCGCGGTCTGCGTGATCGCCTTCGATATCGACCGGTTCAAGGAGGTCAACGACACGTGGGGGCACCGGGTCGGTGACACGGTGCTGAGCGGCACTGCCCGGCGCCTCGCCGACGCGGCGGGCAGGTCGGCCGTGGTGGCGCGGACCGGTGGTGAGGAGTTCGTGGTGGCCGCCCCGCTCGGCGCGGCCGCGGCGCGCGCGGAGGCCGAGCGGTTGTGCCGCGCGGTGGCCGAGCCGCGCTCGGACGGGGTGGAGGTGACCGCCAGCGTCGGGGTGGCGGTCTTCGACGGCGCTGCCTGCCCGGAGTGTCCGCGTCCGACTCCCGAGCGGCTGCTGCACGCCGCCGATTCCGCCATGTACCGGGCCAAGGAGGCGGGCGGGAATCTCGTCGTCGTCGACGAGCTCACGCTGCCCCCCGGGCACCGGCACTGAGCGTTCAGCACCGATCTCCTCGGGAGTACGGGCCGCAGTACCCCATCGAAGAAGACACCCCTGTGACGCTCCGGCTCACGACACCGGGCCCGTTCCGCAGCGGTCGCGTTCGAAGGCAGCGGTGGTGCACTGCACCGACTCGGGGTAGTACTCCCCCATGCTCGCCCGCGGGTCGCCGTTCTCGGGCACGCGCTGGATCGCCTCGGCGAAATCGGAGGCGGCGAGCATGTGCCGGTACAGCACCGCGAAATCCGGGAAGGGCCCGGCGGCCAGCCAGTTGTCGGTCGGTGCGAGCCCGGCCGGGCGATGCGCGGCATCGGAGACGACGACGGTCACCATGCCGTCGGCGCCGGTGACCGCGTCCCGGTCCGGCAGGCAGGCGACGTACCGGGTGGTGATCGAGTCATTGGCGCAGATCGACCAGTAGCGCACCTGGCCGGGAACCGGCCTGCCCGCGGCGTCCGGCACGGTGTGGGTGGGCGGGCGGAAGCGCAGCACGAGGACATCGCCCGCGCCGCGCGGACGGGTCAGCGCGAGGTAGCTGGTGTGCAGGTTGGGGAAGAGCCGGGTACTACCGGGGTGCGCGACCCGCCAGCGCGGCGTCGAGGTGGCGGTGTCGGCGTCGAACGGCCAGGAGATCGGGGCCAGCACATCGTCGCCGGTGCCGCCCGCGTCGGCGCCGCCGCACTGCGGGAGCGCGGGGCCGGCGCCGATCCGCAGAGCGGGCAGCGGGACGCCGCCGAATCCGTCACCCTCGGGCAGGTAGAGCCGGTGCAGAAGGGTGGTGCGGCCGTCGGGGGTGCCGGTGTAGATGGTGCCGGGCACGGCATCGGCCGGCCGCGGGCCGGGCAGCACGGTCAGCTGGAACTCGCCGCGCTCGGCCGGGTCGGCGCCTGCGCGGTACGGGTTGCCGCCCACCGCGGGCAGGTCCGCGTCCGTGACGACGTCGACCGGCGCGCCCCCGGAGTAGGTCTGCACCGAGAAGTAGCGGGCGTGCGGGAACCGGCCGGTCACGGTGACCGGATCGCGCACCGTGAGCGGGGTGACCCAGTAGCGGGCGGCGGAGTCCGGGTAGGCGATGTTCAGCCGGTCCGGCGCGACGGTCAGCGGCCAGGCGCACGGCGCGGTCGGCTGGGCCCGGACCGGGGCGGCCAGCAGGAGCGTGCTCGCCAGGGCCGCCGCGAGCACCGCCGGCCATCGTCTCATCGGATGCTCCGCACGACTTGTCACCGGAGAACAGATACCACAGGTGTTCGATGCGACCGCGGGTATCGCGATTTGATCTGACCCCCGATAAGTGAACATTATCGGCGGCCAGGGACACCTCTTTCTCGGTCGATCCCGTGAATACGTTTCGTTTCGTTGGCGCTACCAAACGTAACGAAATCACGCTACGGAAGGAGGCCCCGCGCAGCGGCTATCCTCGACCCGTGCCCGACCACCCCGTCGCCGTCCCCGACCCGGTCCAGGCACGACTGCGCGCGGGCGTCGGCACCGTCCTCATCGACACCGCCGCCCTGCGCCGAGTCCGCGAACGATTCGACGACACCCAGGCGGGCGCGCTGAGCCGCTACCTCCAGGCCGCGCAATCGGAGAACACCGTGCGCGCCTACCGCGCAGACTGGATCGCCTGGGCCGCCTGGTGCGCCGGCGAGAACCGCCAGGCACTCCCCGCCGACCCGCTCGATCTCGCCGTATACCTCGCCGCCGCCGCGGACGCGCGAAAACAGGACGGGAGCTGGGCATTCGGCGCGGCCACCCTGGAGCGCCGATCGTCGGCGGTGGCGGCGGTGCACGCCGCGAACGGCCTCCCCTCCCCCACCCGCTCGGACGTCGTCCGCATGACCCTGCGCGGCATCCGCCGGGCCCGCCGCAGCGCCCCCCTGCGCAAACGCCCGGTCCTGCTGCACACCCTCGAACAACTCCTCAGCTGCCTCCCCCCGCCAAGCCCGCCGACCGAATCTGCCCGCCGCCGCGACACCCTCCTGCTGCTCACCGGTTTCGCCGGCGCCCTGCGCCGCAGCGAACTCGCGGCGCTGCGCATCGGCGACGTCACCGTGCACACCGACCACCGCACCGGCGAACCCGTCCTCGTGCTGCGCCTGCCCGCCACCAAGACCGACCCCACCGGCACCGCCGAACACCGCGTCGCCCTCCCGCGCGGCAACCGCCCGCACACCTGCCCGGTCTGCGCCTACGCCGACTGGCTCGAACTGCGCGCGAAACACGAACTCCACCAGCGGAATCCCGCCCTGCACCGCTGCCACGGCTTCACCGGCACCGACCTCCCCGGCGACCTCCCCCTCTTCCCTGCGATCAACCGGCACGGCCGCATCGGCGACCGCGCCATCTCCGGCCGCGCCGTCGCCGAGCTGATAAAGCGGTACGCCGCGAAAGCGGGCCTCGACCCGGCACTGTTCTCCGGCCACTCCCTGCGCGCCGGCTTCGCCACCCAGGCCGCGCTCGGCGGCGCCGCCGACCGCGAGATCATGCGCCAGGGCCGCTGGTCCAACCCGCGCACGGTGCACGGCTATATCCGCACCGCCGACCCGCTCGACGACAACGCCGTCACCAAACTCGGCCTCTGACGGGCCGGAACCGTCGCGCCTGCACCCAGTTGGTCGTGGCCTCCTGCACGTCCTTGCTGGTTTTTGTGTGTTTCCCGGATGGGTATTTATAGTTAGATGCGCATATCTAAGTACCGACATTTAGCTAATACCCGGACAGATGACCAGTTACGCTGTTCCGCGATGCGTATCGTGGCCGTCCTCATCGCCCTGCTCCTGTTCGCTCCCCCGCAGGCCGGAGCCGAACCGGGAGCCCCCGCTCCCCTGCCCCGCGACTTCCTCTGGGGCGTCGCCTCCTCCGGCTTCCAATCCGAAGGCCATGCCCCGGACAGCAACTGGGCGCGCTACGCGGCCAGGCAGCACGAGCCGTACGGCGATTCGATCGACTTCCACGGCCGCTTCCGCGAGGACATCGCGCTGGCCGCGAACCTGGGGGTGCGGGTGTATCGGATCGGGGTCGAGTGGGCCAGGGTGCAGCCACAGCCGGGGGTGTGGGACGAGGCGGGGCTTCGCTTCTACGACGAGGTGGTGGCGGCGATCCGCGCGGCGGGCATGCGGCCCATGATCACCCTCGACCACTGGGTGTACCCCGGCTGGCAGGCCGATCGCGGCGGCTGGGCCGATCCGGAGATGGTGCCGAACTGGCTGGCCAACGCGCGTATCGTGGTCGACCGCTATGCCGCCGCCGACCCGCTCTGGGTGACCTTCAACGAGCCCGCCGTCTACCTGCTGCGCGAGGTGCAGTACGGCACGCTCGCCGCCACCGACGTCCCGCTCATGCACGAGAAGATCGCGCAGGCGCACCTGGCGATCTACGACCACATCCACCGGGTACAGCCGGGCGCCATGGTCACCAGCAATGTGCCCTACATCCCGGCCGCCGACGCCGCGATCAACGGCGGCCTGCTGGCGAAGATGGCGCCCGCGCTCGACTACATCGGCATCGACTACTACTACGGCCTCTCCCCCGCCGCGCTGCGCACCCCGTACGACTTCGAGAAGCTCTGGCAGAACCCGCTCGAGCCCGAAGGCATCTACTACGCGCTGCGGCACTACGCCAGGCAGTTCCCCGGCAAACCGCTCTACATCGTGGAGAACGGCCTGCCGACCGACAACGGCACGCCGCGCGCCGACGGCTACACCCGCGCCGACAACCTGCGCGACACCGTCTACTGGCTGCAGCGCGCGGTCGCCGACGGCATGAACCTCATCGGCTACAACTACTGGACGCTCACCGACAACTACGAATGGGGCAGCTACGCACCCCGTTTCGGGCTCTACACGGTGGACGTCCTGACCGACCCCACGCTGACCAGGCGCCCCACCGATGCCGTCCCCGCCTACACCGAGCTGATCCGCGCGAACGGCACCGCGCCCGGCTACCTGCCCACCCGCGACCCGGCGGCGTGCTCGCTGGTCGACGGCGGGGCCAGCTGCGCCGAGCCGGTCACCGTCCCGCGCTGAGGCGGTCGGCCCCGCACCGCTCGGCTAGGCTGGCCCTTTCCGGGTGGTTGGAAAGGATCGCGGGGATGACCGAGGAGCGCGTGCCGCAGGGAAGCGAGCGCGAGCTGTTGGAGTCCGAGATCTCCGCCGATCTGCGGGCGCTCACCGCGGTCTCGGAGCAGCTCGGGCATGTCTTCGCCCGCGCCAACGAGCTGCGGCCGACCGATTTCCGCGCGCTCATGCACATCGCGACCGCCGATATCGAGGGCAATCCGGTCACCGCGGGGCGGCTGGCCACACTGCTCGGCATCTCCACGGCCGCGGTCACCTACCTGGTGGAGCGGATGATCGAGTCCGGGCACATCCGCCGCGACACCGACGCCGCCGACCGGCGCAAGGTGCTGCTGCGCTACGCCGACCACGGCATGGACGTCGCGCGCGGCTTCTTCACCCCGCTCGGCACCAGGACACGCGCGGCCATGGCCGCGCTGCCGGACGAGGACCTGGCCGCCGCGCACCGGGTGTTCAGCACCCTGATCGATTCCATGCGGACGCACTTCGACGAGCTCACCCGGCGCTGATTCACGCCGTCGGCCGCGCCGGGGGCCGAAACCCATCCGCCGCCCCCAGCCTGTCGAATTCCTTCGTTTTCCCTGGTGGCCGCCCCGCACCGGGCGAAAATCGGGTCGTTTGACGCGTCGATTTCGCGTCATTACTGAGTCACCTGTTCCGAACGACCCAGGAGGAACGATCATGACCACCACTGCCATGCGCCGCACCGCGGCCGTGCTCGCCGGCGCCGGCGCGGCTGCCGCCTGCGCCCTGCTCGCGGCGCCCGCGGCGAATGCCGACACGGCGACCTGCCCGGCGACCGGCGGCCAGGTCGCCGCCGTCACCGTCGGCGACGCCTCGTGCGCCTCGGAGAGTGTCGGCGGCTCGGCGGCGCTCGCCATCGGCACCGACGGCACGGCGGACGCCGATGCCAACGCGGCCGGGCTCTCGCTGGCCATCGCGCAGAACGGCGGCGCCGCCACGTCGGAGTCGGGCTACCTGTCGGCCCCGGCGGCCGTCGCGGTCGGCCCCGGCGCGAGCGTCATCACCCTCGGCGTGCGGCCGGGGCTCTCGATCGGGATCGCCGGGCCCGGCGCCACCGTCGTGGTGGACGGGGTGAATCGGCCGACCTGCTCCGGCGGACTCGCCTTCGCCGGCGATTTCCAGACCTTCCAGGGTTGTCTCTCCACGCAGTAGCGCGCGGACGGCGGAAGGCGGGTGCCCACGTGGGCACCCGCCTTCGCTCGTCAGGGGGCGGTGGCCTCGGCGGCGCCGGTGATATTGCGGGCCATGCCGCCGAAGATCACCGCATGGAAGGGCGCGATGGCCTTCCAGTACAGGTGCCCGGCCAGGCCGCGCGGCTCGAAGAGCGCGCGCTGGTGGTAGACCGCGCCGCTGCCGTCCGGCTCCACCCGCAGCTCCAGCCAGGCCCGGCCCGGCACCCGCATCTCGGCGCGCAGCCGGAGCAGGTGCGGGCGCTCCAGGTACTCGACCCGCCACCAGTCCAGCGCCTCGCCCTCGCGCAGCCGGTGCGGATCGCGGCGGCCGCGGCGCAACCCGACGCCGCCGACCACCCGGTCCATCCAGCCGCGCACCGACCAGGCCAGCGGGAACGAGTACCAGCCGTTCTCCCCGCCGATCGCCTCCACCACCGCCCAGACGGTCTGCGGGTCGGCCGCGGTGGCCAGCGAGCGCTCGTCGCGGTAGAGCGAGCCGCCGGACCACTCCGGGTCGGTGGGCAGCGGGTCCGACGGGGCGGCGCCCGCGTCGGCGTCCGACCAGCGGGTGGGGACGTCGAGGTCGCGGATCTTGGCGAGCGCGAGCTCGACCGCGCGGTCGTAGCCGATGAGCCCCTCGGCGGGGTCGGGGATGTGCTCGGCGATGGCGTGGTCGCGGCAGACCACGTCGTTGATCAGCGACTCCATCAGCGGCACCGCGATGGCGCGCGGGACCGGGGTCACCAGGTTCACCCACTGCGCGGAGAGCCACGGGGTGAGGACCGGAACAGGGACGATCACCCGGCGCGGTAGCTCGGCCACCCGGGCGTAGCGGCGCATCATCTCCAGGTAGCTGAGCACGTCCGGGCCGCCGATGTCGAAGGCGCCGCGCACCTCGGGCGCCACCTCCGCGCCGCTGGTCAGGTAGTAGAGCACGTCGCGGACCGCGATCGGCTGAATGCGGTTGCGCACCCAGCGCGGAGTCACCATGGCGGGCAGCCGCTCGGTGAGGTAGCGCAGCATCTCGAAGCTGGCCGAGCCGGAGCCGAGGATCACCGCCGCCTGCAGCACCAGGGCGGGCACCGGGCCGTCCAGCAGGATCCGGCCGACCTCGGCGCGCGAGGCCAGGTGCCGGGAGAGATCCTGCCCGGCCGGGGTGATGCCGCCCAGGTAGACGATGCGGGACAGCCCCTGCTCGTCGGCGGCGCGGACCACGAGCTCGGCGGCCTTGCGGTCGACGGTGTCGAAATCGGCGCGGGTCAGCGAGTGGATCAGGTAGTAGAGCACCTCCTGGCCGTCGAGCGCCCGCGCGACGTCGTCAGCGCTGGTGACATCGCCCTGCACCACTTCGACCTGGTCGTGCCAGGGCGCGTCGGCCAGCTTGCCGGGGGTGCGGGCCAGCACCCGGACCGTGTGCCCCGCCTTCAGCAATTCCGGCACCAGCCTGCCGCCGATGTACCCGGTCGCTCCGAACACCACACACCGCACGCGCGTTCACCTTCCGCTCGAGGGTCCGGTTGCGCAGTCGCCGCGGACCGGGGCACCGCGCCCCTGCTGCCTTGGCTACCCGCCGCACCTGCGGTTACGCCCCCGCCGCGCTGTGATCCCGGCCCTGGTCAGGGCGCGGGAGCGGGCCGTCGGGGTCGAGCTCGATGCCGAGCGCGCGGAGCCGGCGATCGAGCAGCAGCCAGGACTCCGCGGTGAGCAGCTCGACCAGATCGGCCTCGGTGGTGCCGCCGTGCGCGAGCCACCAGCGCACCGAGGCGTCGATCAGCCCGAGCAGCGCGACCACCAGCCGGTCGGCGGCGGCGTGGTCGGCGTTGAAGCGCGGGATGTAGCGCCCCGCCGCCTCGGAGATCTCCGAGGCGAAGGCGCTGCCGCCGATCCTGGACTCCTCCTCGGCGCCGCGGGAGTAGTTGCGGCGCAGCAGGAATCGGTACAGGTTCGGGTGCTCGCCCGCCCAGGCGACGTGCTCGGCGATCGGCGCGCGGATGACGTCGAGCGGGGTGCCGTCGATGGCGAGCGCGGAGCGGATGCGCTCGGTGAGCTCCTCGTGCGCGCGCCGCGCGACGGCGAGGTCGAGCTCCTCCTTGCTGGCGAAGTGCCGGTAGAAGTGCGTCCTGGCCAGCCCGGCGCGGTCGGCGATCTGGCCGGTCAGCGCATCGGGGCCGTGCTCGCTGATGGCGGCGATGGCGGCGTCGACGAGCGCGCGGCGGCGTTCGGCGCGCACCGGGGAGGGCGCTGCGGCCCGGCGGGTGCCGGTGGTGTCGGCGCGTCCTCTGGTCATGCCGGGAAAGGCTAGCGCACTCGACGGCATGCAGTGACGGGCATTACAGTGATGCTGGGACACACTGTACCCGTTATTCACAGTTACAGAAGAACGAAAGGAACCCGATGGCCGCCTACCGGTCCGTGTGGATGGACGACGACCTGGACGCGCTGCGCTCGCTGGCGCGCGCGTTCTACGACAGGGAGGTCGCGCCGAACATCGACAAGTACCTCGCGCAGCACCACGTCGACCGCGAGCTCTGGAACAAGGCCGGTGAGCTGGGGCTGCTGTGCCTCTCCATCCCGGAGGAGTACGGCGGCGGGGGCGGCACCTTCGCGCACGAGGCCGTGATGATCGAGGAGCAGGCCCGGGTCGTCGACACCGCGTGGGGCGCCAGCCTGCACAACGGCATCGTGGCGCACTACCTGCTGCACTACGGCACCGAGGAGCAGAAGAAGCACTGGCTGCCCCGGATGGCCAGCGGCGAGGTGGTCGGCGCCATCGCCATGACCGAGCCGGGCACCGGCTCGGACCTGCAGAACGTCAAGACCAAGGCGCTGCGCGACGGCGACGACTACGTCATCAACGGCTCCAAGACCTTCATCACCAACGGCTCGCAGGCCGACCTGATCATCGTGGTCGCCAAGACCGACGTCAGCCAGGGCGCGGCAGGCATCAGCCTGGTGCTGGTGGAGGCGGACCGGGCCGGGTTCCGGCGCGGGCGGGTGCTGGACAAGATCGGGCAGAAGGGCCAGGACACCTCGGAGCTGTTCTTCGACGACGTCCGGGTGCCGGTCGCGAACCTGCTCGGCGCGGCCGAGGGCCAGGGCTTCGTGCAGCTCATGCAGCAGCTGCCGCAGGAGCGGCTGATCATCGCGGTCGGCGCGGTGGCGGGCATGGAGACGGCGCTGGAGCACACGCTGCGCTACGTCAAGGAGCGCGAGGCGTTCGGGCGGCCGGTCTTCGGCTTCCAGAACACCAAGTTCAAGCTGGCCGAGGTGGCGACCGAGGCGCGGGTGGCCCGGGTCTTCACCGACGACTGTGTGGCCAGGCACATCGCGGGCGAGCTGGACATCCCGACCGTGGCCATGGCCAAATGGTGGACCACCGAGCGCGCGCTCGCGGTGGCCAGTGAGTGCCTGCAGCTCTTCGGCGGCTACGGCTACATGACCGAGTACCCGATCTCCCGCATGTGGGCCGACAGCCGGGTGCAGATGATCTACGCGGGCACCAACGAGATCATGAAGGAGATCATCGCGCGATCGCTCTGACATCGCAGTTCAGGAGCGGGCGGTCCGGCGCGAAGATCGCCCGGTTCGGTATCCCCGCCCGCGGCGGGCGAGTACATTTCAGGCCGCAACCCATCCGAGCACCGAGGCATGTCGAACGCCAGTCATGCGGACAGGGACACGACCATGACCAATGAACCGGCGTTCGCGCCGATTCGGCTGCACAGCGCCGCCACCGGGGACCAGGATCCGGCGTGCCCCGCCGACCAGGAGGGCCGCGCGGCGACCGTCGCGCAGAACCGGCAGCTCATCGCCCTGCTCGCCGCCGTCGCGGCCGGTGACCGGGATGCCTTCACCGACTTCTACCGGCACACCAGCCACCGGGTGTTCGGGCTCGCCGTGCGGGTGCTGCGCAGCCACGCCGCCGCCGAAGAGGTCACCCAGGAGGTTTACCTGCAGGCCTGGTCGATGGCGGCGCGCTACGACGAGAGCAAGGCGAGCCCGATCGGCTGGCTCATGATGCTCACCCACCGCCGGGCGGTGGACCGGGTGCGCACCGAGCAGAACGCCGCCAGCCGGGACTCGGTCTACGGCCACGCCCACCTGGGCCGCGCGCACGACACCGTGGCCGAGGAGGTCGGGCAGAAGCTCGACGAGCAGGCGGTGCTGCGCTGCCTGGGGACGCTCACCGCCACCCAGCGCGAGGCGGTCGGGCTGGCGTACTACACCGGCCGCACCTACCGCGAGGTCGCCGACCACCTCGCGGTCCCGCTGCCCACGCTCAAGAGCCGGATCCGGGACGGGTTGAAACGGCTGGAGAACTGCTTGACCGGAAAGACCAGCGATGCCTGACACCGACCACGACGAGGCCGACCTGCTCGACCTCGCCCCCCTCTACGCCATCGACGCCGTCGACGCGCGCGAGCGCACCGCGATCGAGGAGCGGGTCGCCCGCGCCGACGCGGCGCTCGCCGCCGAGTTCACCGACGCGGTCGGCCGCACCCACGACGTGCTCGCCGAGCTCTCCGCGGTCGACGCCGTCGCGCCGCCGCCGGAGCTGGAGGGGCGGCTGCTGGCCGCGCTCGACCGGCTGCAGGCCGACGGTGTGCGCGAACTCCGCAGCGCGCGGCGGTTCTCCGGGAAGCAGCTGGGGTGGCTGGCCACGGCGGCCGCGGTGCTGGTGGCCGCGGTGGTCGGCGGCGCGGTGCTGGCGGGCCGGGATTCCGGGGCGCCGGACACCGGGATCACCGCGGCCGCGGTGCTGGAGCAGCCGGACGCGCGCGCCGCCACGGTGGCGGTGCCGAGCGGTGGCTCCCTCACGGTCAACTCGTCCAGCTCGCTCGGGGCGGCGGCGATCTCCTTCGCCGCCATGCCCGAGCTGCCCGCCGACCGCGACTACCAGCTCTGGATCATCCACCCCGGCGGCGAGCCGCTGCCGGACGCGGTGGTGCCGGGCTCCGGCGAGGTCATCGCCCGGTACTCGGCCGCGGACACCATCGCCGTCACGGTGGAGCCCGCGGGTGGCTCGCAGGCGCCGAGCGGGAGCCCGATCGCGGCCATGGTCATGGACTGACCCGTCCGCGCACGGCGCGGGAACGAACTCCTCCGGCATTCGAGACGATCTGGAGGGCGCGATGACCGCGACCGAGCAGCACACCCCAGGCCGGGCCGCGGCCGCGCTCTCCGGAGTGCTCGCCGCGGCATCGGTGCTCGGGGTCGGGCACCTGGTGGCGGCGGTGGTCGAGCCGGCGGCCTCGCCGTTCCTCGCCACCGGGGCCGCGATGGTGGATCGGACGCCGCGGGCGTTGAAGGATTTCGCGATCCGCGAGTTCGGGAGCAGTGACAAGCTGGTGCTCTTCGCGAGCATGGCGGTGGTTATGGTCGTGCTCGCCACCGTGGCCGGGCTCCTGGAGCGGAGGTTCCGGTACGCGGGGTGCGGGCTGCTCGTTGCGCTCGGGCTGGTCGTGGTCGGGGCCGCCCTGCAAAGGCCCGGCGCGACAGCGCTTTTCGCGCTGCCCGCGGTACTCGGGGTGCTGGCGGGAGTGCTCGCCCTTCGCCTTCTGCTGCGCGCGGCGGGCGGTGGGAGCGCGCACAGTGCGGCGTCGGCGGGCGGCAGTGGCGCTACCGCGAGGGGCAACGCCACCCGGACCCGGGCGGACGGCACGGACGCCGCCACGGAGGCGGGCGGCGAAACCGACGCCACGCAGCCGGTACCGATCGGCTCCGGGCGGGCGCCGGGCGATCCCGCACCCGCCGGGAAGCATTCGCGGCGCGGGTTTCTGGGGATCGCCGCGGGGGTCGGAGCCCTGGCCGTCGCGACCTATGCCGCCGGGCAGTACATCGGGCGCGCACTGCGCGATGTGGCCGCGGACCGGGCGGGGTTCGTCCTCCCCCGGCCCGCCCGCCCGGCACCGCCGATCGCGCCCGACGTCACCCTCCCGGTCCCGGGCATCTCCCCGTTCACCACGTCGAACGGCGACTTCTACCGCGTGGACACCGCGCTGCAACTCCCGGCGCTCACCTCGGCGGACTGGCGGCTGCGCATCCACGGCATGGTCGACCGCGAGGTCGAGTACACCATCGACGACCTGCGCGAGCGCGCCGCCGCCGAATCCACCTTCACCCTCACCTGCGTCTCCAATGAGGTCGGCGGCGACCTGCTCGGCACCGCGACCTGGACCGGCTACCGCCTCGCCGACCTGCTCGCCGAGGCGGGCCCGCGCGGTGAGGCCGACATGGTGCTCTCCACCAGCGTCGACGGCTTCACCGCCAGTACCCCGCTGGCCGCGCTCACCGACGGCCGCGACGCCCTGCTCGCCGTCGGCATGAACGGCGAGCCGCTGCCGGTGGCGCACGGCTACCCCGCGCGCATGGTGGTGCCGGGGCTGTACGGCTACGTCTCCGCCACCAAGTGGGTGGTCGACCTGGAGCTCACCCGCTTCGACCGCGCCACGGCCTACTGGACCGACCGCGGCTGGGCCGCCGAGGCCCCGATCAAGACCTCGTCCCGGATCGATGTCCCGGCCTCCTTCGCCACCGTCGACGCGGGGCGGGTGACGGTCGGCGGCGTCGCCTGGGCGCAGCAGCACGGCATCGACCGGGTCGAGGTGCAGGTGGACAGCGGGCCGTGGCAGCGGGCCGAGCTGGCGGCCGAGTACTCCGTCGACACCTGGCGGCAGTGGCGCTGGGAGTGGGACGCCGCGCCCGGCGCGCACACCCTGCGGGTGCGCGCCACCGACCGCACCGGCGCCACCCAGACCGACGCCCGCGCCCGCCCCTTCCCGGACGGCTCCACCGGCTGGCACAGCCGGGTGGTCACGGTGCGGTGAGCGCGCCCCCGAGCGGCCGGGTGGCGGTGGCGGCGAGCTCCTCGTGCTCGTCGTTGATCAGGTGGTAGGCGGAGGCGAGGTCGTCCAGCGCGGCGCGCCAGAGCATCTCGGTCGCGGCGCCGAGCGGGTGCCTGCTCAGCTGCACCAGCACGGACGCGGCGTCGGCGGCCCGCGCGGCGGCGTCGAGCAGGACCGGGACGGGCTCGGCGGCGGGGTGGGCGGCGAGCACCTCGATGCGGTTGCTGAGCTGACGCGCGTCGAACCGGGCGCGCTCAACGGTCACCTCGGCGGCGGGCGGGAGCTCGGCCGCGGCGGCGCTCCAGCGGCGTTCCCGCTGCTCGGGGTCGGCGGCGGTGCCGATCACCCGGCGCACCTCGTCGCCGAGTACCCGGTGTACCAGACCGGCCAGTTTCGCCTGCTCCACACCGTGATCCGGATCCACCGGGCGCAGCACCCCCGGCTCGTCGGGCTGCACGTTCAGGACGGCGAGCACCGCCCGCAACTGAGCCATCGTGACCATGAATCCCGCCTTTCCCGGCACACCCGCTCGATAGCGGAATAGTAGCTATTCTGCGGACGGCGCGGGGGCGGCGCGGCGAACCGGGTGCGCGCCGACCATCCCGAGCAGACCATCCAACTGGAATTCGAAGAGCTCCGCGCGGTCGGCGAAGGTCTGCGCCCCGTACATGTCGAAGACGTCGGCGCTCACCGCGCCGATCAGCCCGGCGTACAGCGCGGTGCCGCGGGCGACGAGCCAGTCCGGCAGCGGCAGCCCGAACTCGGCGCGGATGGCCGCGAAGTCGGCGTGCAGCGCGGGCGAGGCGGCGGGCACCCCGGCGGGTTCGGTGAGCGCGCCCGCCGCGTGCGCCGCGGCGAGCAGCCGCATCATGGCGACGATGAGCCGGGTGCCGGACTGCACGGTCTGCTCGGCGGGCGCGTGGTAGCCGGGCACCGGGGTGCCGAAGAGCAGGCCGTAGCGCGCGGGTTCGGCGAGCGCCCAGCCGCGCAGGGTGCGGCCGAGCACGCGCAGCGCGGGCACCGGGCCGCCGGGCTCGGCGGCGAGCGCGGCGTCGACGGCGTCGCCGAGCGCGGTGTAGCCGTCGACGAGCAGCATGGTGAGCAGCTCGTCGCGGCTGCGCACGTACCGGTAGACGGCGGAGGAGACCACGCCGAGGTCGCGGGCTACGGCGCGCAGCGAGAGCGCGGCGGCGCCCTCCGCGGCCAGGTGCCTGCGCGAGATCTCCAGGATGTCGGTCATGGTCTGCGCCCTGGCGCGGTCGCGGGGTGTGGCCATCATGCCAGCTTGGCCGCGGGGAGAGAGCAGTGTCAACTCCGGTGAGCACCGCACTCGGATCCCCGTGCCCTCCGTCCGATGCCGCACCGAGACCGTCGACCGGGAGGCATCGCGCGCTCGACCCCCGAGCCGCCGCCGGTGGCCCGGTGACGCGCGGTTCCGGGCGGAAGGTGTAACCGAGAGTTTCGCGTAGAAGCTACCGGAGAGTAGTGTTGCCCCCGTCACTACTCGCCCGGATCGAGGAGCAGCTCATGGACCAGCGGACGACCGACTACGACGTGCTCATCGTCGGTTCGGGGTTCGGCGGCAGCGTGACCGCGCTCCGGCTGGTCGAGAAGGGGTACAAGGTCGCGGTGCTGGAGGCGGGCAGGCGCTTCGAGGACGACGAGCTGCCGAAGACCAGCTGGGACCTGCGCAAATTCCTGTGGGCGCCGAAGCTGGGCTGCTACGGCATCCAGCGCATCCACCCGCTGCGCAATGTGCTCATCCTCGGCGGCGCGGGCGTCGGCGGCGGCTCGCTCAACTACGCCAATACCCTCTACGTGCCGCCGGAGCCGTTCTTCCAGGACCCGCAGTGGCGCGAGATCACCGACTGGCGCGACGAACTGACCCCGTACTACGAGCGGGCCAAGCGGATGCTGGGCGTGGTGCAGAACCCGCACATGACCCCGGCGGACGAGATCTTCAAGCAGGTCGCCGATGACATGGGCGTCGGCGACACCTTCGTGCAGACCCCCGTCGGCGTGTTCTTCGGCGAACCCGGCGCGACGGTGCCCGACCCGTACTTCGGCGGCGCGGGCCCGGCGCGCACCGGCTGCCTGGAGTGCGGCGACTGCATGGTGGGCTGCAAGCACGGCGCGAAGAACACCCTCGTCAAGAACTATCTGTACCTCGCGGAAAAGGCCGGGGCCGAGGTGATCCCGCTGACCACGGTGACCGGGCTGCGCCCGCACACCGACGGCACCTGGGACGTCACCACCGAGCGCACCGGCGCCTGGCTGCGCAAGCGGCCGCACACCTACTCCGCCAAGCAGGTGGTGCTGGCCGCGGGCACGCTCGGCACCCAGCGGCTGCTGCACGCCATGCGCGACACCGGCGCGCTGCCCGAGCTCTCCCCGCGCGTCGGCGAGCTGACCCGCACCAACTCCGAGTCCATCGTCGGGGCGGCCACCCGCAAGGTGGACCCGAACCTGGACCTCACCCGCGGCGTCGCCATCACCTCCTCCATCCACCCGACCCCGGACACGCACATCGAGCCGGTGCGCTACGGCCGCGGCTCGAACTCCATGGGGCTGCTGCAGACGCTCATGGTGGACGGCGGCGGCCGGGTGCCGCGCTGGCTGCGCTTCCTCGGCGTCGCGCTGCTGCACCCGCTCACCCTGCTCGGCTTCCTGAGCGTGCGGAACTGGAGCGAGCGCACCATCATCTCGCTGGTCATGCAGCACCTGGACAACTCCATCACCACCTACACCACGCGCGGGCTCTTCGGCCGCAAGCTCACCAGCAGGCAGGGGCACGGCGAGCCGAACCCGACCTGGATTCCGGCGGGCAACGACGTCACCCGGCGGGTCGCGGAGAAGATCGGCGGTGTGGCGGGCGGCACCTGGGGCGAGGTCTTCAATATCCCGCTCACCGCGCACTTCCTCGGCGGCGCGCCGATCGGCGCGGACCGCGAGCACGGGGTGATCGACGCCTACCACCGGGTCTTCGGCTACCCCACGCTGAGCGTGGTCGACGGCGCCGCCGTCTCCGCCAACCTCGGCGTGAACCCCTCGCTCACCATCACCGCGCAGGCCGAGCGGGCCGCCGCCTACTGGCCGAACAACGGCGAGGCGGACCCGCGGCCGCCGCAGAGCGAGAAGTACCGCCAGGTCGCGCCGGTCGCGCCGGAGCACCCCGTTGTCCCCGCGCACTCCCCCGCCGCACTGGTGCTGCCCATCGTGCGCATCACCGCCGGGCAGCCGAGCACGCCCGCGGTGAGCTGACCGCACGCCGCACCCTGATCGGCTCCCGGACAGCTCGGTTCGCCTCGAACGCGCGTTTCGCGGGTCCGGCCCGCGGATTCCTCGTAGATTGACGGATATCCCCACACCGGCGCCGATCGGAGCTGCAACTGTGTCAACGGATGAAATCGACGCCGACTACGTGATCGTCGGGGCGGGCTCGGCGGGGGCGGTGCTGGCGAATCGGCTCAGCGCAGACGCGAGCACCCAGGTGGTGCTGCTGGAGGCCGGGCCCGCGGACAAGAACCGGTTCGCGCACATCCCGGCCGCGTTCGCCAAGCTCTTCCGCAGCGAGGTGGACTGGGACTACCTGACCGAGCCGCAGCCGCAGCTCGGCGATCGGCAGATCTACTGGCCGCGCGGCAAGATGCTGGGCGGCTCCTCGTCCATGAACGCCATGATGTGGGTGCGCGGGTTCCGCGCCGACTACGACGAGTGGGCGCTGCTCGCGGGCAGTGAGTGGGGGTTCCAGGCCGCGGTCGAGCAGTTCCGCCGGATCGAGACCGTCGAGGGCGCCGAGTTCCCGGACGAGGGCACCACCGGCCCGCTGCACATCCAGCGCCAGCGCAGCCCGCGCGGGCTCACCGCCGCGTACCTGGCCGGGGTGCGGGAGGCCGGGTACCCGGTAGAGCCGGCGAACCGGCCGGAGCCGGAGGGCTTCTCGCAGACCATGGTGACCCAGCGCGCCGGCCGCCGCTGGAGCACCGCCGACGGGTACCTGCGCCCGGCGCTGCGCCGACCCAACCTGCGGGTGCGCACCGAGGCACAGGCCACGCGGGTGCTCTTCGACGGCACCCGCGCGGTCGGCGTCGAGTACCGGCAGAAGGGCGCGACGAAGGTGGTGCGGGCGCGGCGCGAGGTGGTGCTCAGCGGCGGCGCGATCAACAGCCCGCAGTTGCTCCTGCTCTCCGGGATCGGCGACGCCGATCAGCTCGCGGCGCACGGCATTCCGGTGGTCCGGCACGCGCCGGAGGTCGGCGCGGGGCTGCAGGACCATCTGGTGGCCGCGCTCGGCTACGGGGTGCGCGGGGATTCGCTCTTCGCCGCCGAGAAGCCGCGTGAGCTGCTCGCCTACCTGCTGCGGCACCGTGGCATGCTCACCTCCAACGTCGGCGAGGCGTACGGCTTCGTGCGCAGCCGCGGCGATCTGGAGCAGCCGGATCTGGAGCTGATCTTCGCCCCCGCGCCCTTCTTCCACGAAGGGCTGCGCGAACCCGAGGAGCACGGCGTGGTGCTGGCGACGGTGCTGCTGCGCCCGTTCAGCCGCGGCGCCGTCACCCTGGCCTCCGCCGACCCGCTGGCCAAGCCGCTCATCGACCCCCGCTACCTGACCGACAGCGACGGCGCCGACCGCGCCGCCGTGCTGGCCGGGCTGCGCGCCTGCGCCGAGATCGCGCAGACCCCGGCCATGAAGGCGGTGCTCGGCGACCTCATCTACCCGCCCGAGGCGCCCGAGGACCTGGCGGCAGCGATGGAGCTGACCCTCGAGCAGTACTCGCACACGCTCTACCACCCGGTCGGCACCTGCCGGATGGGCACCGACGCGGCCAGCGTCGTCACCCCGCGGCTGGAGGTGCGCGGGGTGCAGGGGCTGCGGGTGGCCGACGCCTCGGTGATGCCGCTGCTGGTGCGCGGGCACACGCACGCACCCGCCGTGTTCATCGGCGAGCAGGCGGCGACCTTCCTGCAGAGCGCCTGAACCGCGATGCCGGGCAGGCCGTGGATCGGCGGTTCCTTGCTCCGACCGGTGGATTCCGCTCTTCCTGGTGGCGCGGCGCGGGCGGTGTGGGACTGGGTGGGTGCGCTCACGGCACCGCGGTGACCAGGGCGGCGACCGCCGCCGCGAGGTAGGGCAGCGGGTAGCCGATATCGCGGTAGGCGCGGGCCAGGAGCACGGTGGCAGTGGCGCCGAGGAAGTAGAGGACCAGGCCGAGCGCGGCGGCGGCGCCGACGGCGGGGATCGCGAACCCCGCGAGCAGCCCGGCGGCGCCGAGCGCCTTCACCCCGCCGAGCCAGGGCAGGGCCCGATCCGGGACGCCGTAGCGGCGCATGTTCCCGCGCACCCAGTCGGCGCGGACGACATCGATGAGGGCGGCGAGCGCGGCGAGGGCGGCGGCGAGCAGGGTGGTGACGATACGGGCGGTGGACACGGGTCTCCTTCGGGGCATCGGCGGCGTCGTATTCGTGACGCCCGACCGCGACGAAAGGTGACCGGTGCACACTGCGGAGGCTCTCTTCCTGGCCGAACGGCCCCGGCTGCTGGCGCTCGGCTTCCGGATGCTCGGCTCCGCGGCCGATGCCGAGGACGTCGTGCAGGAGGCGTGGCTACGGCTGCGCGGTGCCGCCGCGCCGGACAATCCGGCGGCCTGGCTCACCACCGTCACCACCCGCCTCTGCCTGGACCAGCTGCGGGCCAGGGCGCGGCGGCCGGAGCAGCTCGGCACGTTCACCCCCGAGGTGGCGGGCGGGGTGGATCCGGTGGCGGAGACGGTGCTGGTCGAGGAGGTGGGGCGGGCACTGCTGGTGCTGCTGGACCGGCTGGGGCCGGAGGAGCGGGTGGCCTTCGTACTGCACGACCTGTTCGCGGTGCCGTTCGCCGAGATCGCGCCCATGGTGCGGCGGACGCCTGCCACCGCCAAGAAGCTGGCGAGCCGGGCCAGGGGGAAGGTGCGCGGGGCGGGGGCGCCCGATGGCGGGGATCGGGCGGTGGCGGAGCGGTTCCTGGCGGCGGCGCGGAGCGGGGACATCGGGGGCCTGCTCGCCGTCCTCGCGCCCGACGTGGTGCGCACCGCCGACCCGGCGGCGCTGCCCGCGGGCGCGGCGCCGGTGCTGCGCGGCGCGAGCGCGGTCGTCCGGGAGACCGTGCTGCTGCGCGCCCGCGCCCGCTACGCTGCGGTGCTCCTGATCGACGGCGCCGCGGGTCTCGTCGTGGCACCCGGCGGGGTGGCGCGCGCGGCGCTGAGGCTCCGCGTGCGCGACGACCGGATCGCGGCGTACGAGGTGATCGCCGACCCGCGGCGCCTGGCGCGTCTCCCGCTCGCACTGCCCGGCTCGCCGGAGCGGCCGAGCGCGGAACCGAACTCGGCCGACCGGTCGCCGGGGCGAGCGGAACCGGCGGAAGGACCGTGCGAGCACCGCGCGACGACAGCCAGGCAATTCGGGTGCTGAGTGCCGCGGCGCGCGCTCAGCGCGCCGGGACGCGGGCGAAGCCGAGCGGCGGGGTGGGGTACGGATTGCTCCGCAGCACGGGCCGGAAATCGGCGAGTGCGGGCAATACGTCGGTGTTACGCGCGGCGTAGCAACGAACCAGCGGCAGCCGCCCCGCCACCTCGGCGCGCTCCACCGGCTCGGGGTCGACGAAGCCGATCACGTCCAGCCCGACGCCGAGTGTGCGGGCGATCCGCAGCACCGCACCCGACTTGCGCCCCCACCCCACCTCCACGGCGGAGAAGTACTCGAGCACGCCGTGCCCGGCGAGCGCCGCCACGGTGCGTTCGCGGTGGCCGCGACCCGCGACGGCGTGCAGCACACCGCGGTCGTGGAGCAGCCGCAGGGTGCGCAGCGCGGCGGGGCGCAGGGCGCCGCCGGAGCCATCGCTGACGGCGCCGTTCCACAGCGTGTGGTCCGGTTCCCACACCAGGCAGTGCAGAGCCGGTCTCATCCGCCCGCTCCCATCGCTCGTCGCCGCGCGGATCACGCGATCGCGCCCTCACCTTCCTCGTCGCGACTCGAACCGGGCAAGCCCCCGGTTTCCGGTGCTGACGAGCCGGGACGAACTCTACAATCCGCGATCACGGCGTTCGGTCGTTCGGTGCCGACCGAACCGGACGTGATACGACCCACACCCTGTTTCGGCTACTCTTTGCGGACCCGCTGTGATCGGTCACAGCGATATTTCAAGCGATGACGCTGGGATTCACAGAAGCACGGGATTCGTTCCCCGGACAGCGTGCTCCGATTACTGTGATCAACCTGCACAGCTAGTAAAACCGGGGGCAGAAGGAGTCGCCTATGTCCGTCGACAGTTCGACCCGAGCGGGGCTGACCCTGTCGGGCAAGCCGATGTCGTCGTCCCTGCAGGATGTACGGTCGCTGTCCCGTCAGATGGTGGGGCACTTCGTCGCGAACGTGGTGCCCTGCGGAACCCTACCCGGCGACGCCATCTCCGGCGATGTCACCACGATCACCCGAGTCTGCCTCGAGTTCGCGGTGAGCATGCTCGACGGCAAGGACATTCCGGAGAAGCTGCAGCGGCTGCAGGACGCGGCCGCGGGGTGGGCGCGCGAGGGCGTGCCCATCGACACCATCCACCACTCCATCCACGAGGGCTTCAAGATGGGGCTGGACCTGGTGGTCTCGCAGGCCAGCACCAAGGATTACGACAACCTGGTCGACGGCGCCAAGACCGTGGTCGAGATGCTCGACATGATCACCACCACCATTTCCATGGCCTACGTGCGCGAGCTGCGCTCGGTGGTGAGCGAGCACCACACCGCGGTGCACACGCTCACCTCCGCGCTGCTCGGCGGGCACAGCACCTCCACCATGGCCCGCGAGTGCGGCATCGCCATCGCGACCTCCTACGCGGTGCTCGCGGTCGCCATCCCGCCGCACCGGGACGAGGCCAACCCGACCCTGGACGGCCTGGTGGTGGCGCGGCGCAAGCTGCGCCGGGTGCAGGCCGAGCTGGCCACCCGCTGCGGGGAGACGGCGCTCTCGCTGCTCAGCGTGGACGGCGGCACCGTGCTCATCCCGGCCGACCGCTTCGACCGCGACGGCTTCGACGCCCTGGTGGAGCAGCTGTCGCGGGCGGCGCAGGTCGGCATCACCGCGACCGTGGTCGAGGCGACCCCGGAGCAGATCCCGGACGCCGCCGACCAGTCGCACGAACTGCTCGACATGGTGCAGCGGCTGCAGGCCGTGGCCGGGCTCTACCGCTTCGACGAGCTGGCGCTGGAGTACCAGCTCACCCGCCCCGGCCCGGGCCGGGAGTACCTCGGCTCGCTGCTCGACCCGCTGGACGAGCACCCGGAGCTGCTGGAGACGCTGCAGCGGCACATCGCCAACAACCTGAACCGGCAGCGCACCGCACGCGTCCTGCACGTGCACACCAATACGGTGGACTACCGGCTCAAGCGGATCGGCCAGCTCACCGGCTTCGACCCGTCGCAGCCGTCCGGGCTGTGGTACCTGCGCTCGGCCCTGGTCGCGCGGACCTACCGCGCCTCCTGACCCACTCCCGGCGACGGCCCCCGGCAGCCCGCCGGGGGCCGTCGCCGTTCACGGCCTGCGGATCATGGTCCAGAAGCGCGGCATCCCGTCGGGCTGGTGGGTGCCGGCGACGTCGAAGCCGTGCCGCTCGTAGAACGGCACGTTCGCCTCGTTCACCGTCTCCAGGTAGACGGGGTGGGCCGACTCGGCGAGCACCGGGTCGATGAGCGCGCTCGCGTGCCCCCTGCCCTGCTCGTCCGGGTCGACGCCGAGGATGAACAGGTGCAGGAAGGGCTGCTCGAGCACCGCGCGCTGGGCCCGCTCCAGCTCGGCGGTGAAGGCGCCGAAGCGGCGGAAGGCGCCGAGCCCGAGCCGCACCGGGGCGGCCAGGAATCCGGCGCCCGCCAGCTCGCGCAGGCCGAGCTCGCGCCCGGGCAGCAGCCAGATGGCCGCGCCCGCGCCCGGTCACTCGTCGAGCCTGCCGTACTTGGCGCCGAGCCGGGCGGCGGCGCCGAAGAACCACGGCAGCACCGCGGCCCGGCGGGCCGGGTCGGGCTGGATGTAGGTGAACATGGGGTCGTCGTGGAAGGCGCGGGCCAAGATCCTGCCGGGTCCGGTCATGCCGGGATCGTAGAGCGCCGCGCCGCTCCCGGCAGCCGATTTCCGGCCGGGTCCAGCGCTGCGCGCCGAGCCCGTCAGCCGCTGCCGCGGGTTGACCGCGCGCTGACGCTACGACCCGGGACGCCCGGTTCCACTCCGTTCCCGGAAGTTCGTGGACGAGCGACGAATAACGGTTCAGCGCTCCGGTGACGAACCACGGAATGGCCGCCGACGAGGTCACGTGGTGTCGCCCCAAACGGCGAGGCACGTTTCGGTGACATCTCCAGACAATGCCCGGCGACGGCCGCCACCCGGACCCGTGGATTGATCATGTGGGAATCGGTCCACGAATTCGGGGAACGGCGACAGGAGTTCGAATGCGCAGCACCGCAACCAGGGAGATCCCCGTGCCGGTGCACCGGGTCGACGGGCACCGGTATCGGGCGACGGCGCAGGTCGAGGTGACCGCGGCGGCCGTCCGGGAATTCGCCCGCGCGGTCCGCGACGTCCATCCGGCGCACTCCAGCGCGGCCGCGGCCGCCGAACTCGGGTACCCGGCGCTCATCGCCCCGCCCACCTGGAGTTCGATCGTGCTCGGGCGGGTGCAGCGGGAAATCCTGGATATCGTCGGCTCCGGTTCGGGGCGCGCCCGCATTCTGCACGCCGACCAGGTGATCGATATCGGGCGGCCGCTCTTCGCCGGCGACCTGCTCGGCTGCGATATCTACTTCGAATCGTTCCGGCAGTTCGCCGACTACGACGTCATGGCGATTCGCAGCGCGCTCATCGCCGCCGACGGCACCGTGGTGCAGACCGGCTCCGCCGCCCTGCTCGCCCGCACCGGGGAACGGGAGTCGGTGCTCGGCGAGGTCGCGCGCCGCATCACCGAGCGCGGCTACGCCCGCGTCGACGGGCCCGCCCGTGAGGCCCCGCTCCCCGCGCGCACCGATCGCGCCCCGCGCCCGGCCGTGCGCTTCGACGAACTGGCGCCCGGTGCCGAACTCCCGCCCGGCTCACTGCTGCTCGCCCACGAGGACCTGGCCCGCTTCGCCGCCGCCACCGGCGAACCGGCCCGCCCCGACGCGGGCGGCACCGCCCCCGGCATGCTGCAGCTCGGGCTCGCCTCCGGCTACGTCAGCAACTGGCTCGGCGACCCCGGCGCCGTCACCCGGATCCGCGCCCAATTCGGCAGTTTCACCCACTACCTCCGCATCCCCGCCGCCGGCGCGGTCGCGGTCACGCTGCGCGGCCGGGTCGACCAGCTCGACCCGCGCACCCGCCGCGCCACCCTCGCCCTCGACCTCCGCTCCGGCGGGCGCCCGCTCTTCGGCTACGCCGCTGCCGAGATCCGCTTCCCCTGACCCCGCTCGGCGGCGATCCGACGCACCGGTCGCGGCGCCGAGATCAGGAGGGCCCGGTCAGCTCGAGCGCGGGCGCCAGCGCGGCCCACGTGCGGGGCAGCTGCGCGGCGAAATCGGGCCAGGTGTGCATGCCGTCCGCCGCGTACTCCACCGTGGCGGGGATCCCGAGTTGCGCCAACCGCGCGGCGAAAAGCTCGGTGCAGGCGCGGGATCCGGCCTCCAGAGCCGCCCCGCCCCCGGCCTCGGCCAGCGCCTCCGGCACCGAAGGCGACTGCGCGATGGCGACGAGATCGGCGGGGGTCGGCAGCCCCGGCGACGCCGAGAGATACACAACGGTGCCGCGCAACGCCTCCGCGCCGAGCACGCTGTCGTGCGCGGTCCACTCCGGCGAGCCGGGCGGCCCCCACAGGTTCTGCACGTCGCCCCCGCGCGAGGCGACGGTGATCGTCGTGACCGCGCGGCCGAGCGGGTCGGCGGTCGAATAGCACCCGCTCATCCCGGCCACCGCCTGATACATCCCCGGATGCCGCTGCGCCAGCATGATCGCCGCCTGCGCCCCCATGGAGACCCCGGCGACCGCCCGCCGCCCGTCGGAGCGCAGCAGTGACTCCACGATCGGCGGCAACTCCTCGGTCAGGAAGGTCTCCCAGCGGTTCAATCCGAGCGCGGCATCGGTGCGCTCCCAGTCGCTGTACATGCTCCCGGTCCCACCGCCGGGCACGACCACGTCGACCGGCTTGTCCGCGAAGAACTCGGCGGCGCGCCCCTTGGTGAGCCACGCCGAGGTCGCGTCCCCGTCCACCCCGTCGAGCAGGTAGAGCACCGGCCGCGGCCCCGCCCCCGACCCGCGCAGCACATCCACCGAGATGATCCGTCGCATCCCCGCCGAGGCGATCCGCAGCGTCTCCCGCCCATCGCTCCGGAGGATCCGCTCGACCAACCCGGACCTGGTCATGGCGGGATCGATCGGCGGCGGCGTCGCCGGCGTGCCGGCGGGATCGGCCGGACCGAGCATCGGCGGCGCGGGCGGGGGCGGCGGCAGCGGATCCCCCGACGGCGCCGCCACCACCCCGGTCCCGGAGGCGATGGCGAGTGCGAGCGCCGCCGCGGCGGCGATGCCGAGCGGAATACGGCGGCGGGTGGCGCGGCTCATCGGGCCACCGCCGGCGGCAGCGCGGCGCGGGTGCGGCACAGGGCCTCCTGGTCATCGAGGTACGCACCGAGCCCGACCCGGGCCCGCTCCCCCGCCGGACCGAGTTCCCGGTCCTGAAAACGCCACCTGCGCAGCGTCGGAAGCACGCCGAAGGCGGTGCGGCGCAGATGATCCCGCAGCGCGCGCCCGGCCACCGGTTCGAGATCACGCGCGACGGCGAGGTCGGTCGGCATTACAGAAGCTCCTCACCGGCCCGGAAACGCCGGACCCAGCTGCCACGATAGGCAATGACGCTCAGGCCGAGCGACCGATCCGCGCGGCTTTGGACGAGGTGACGACTCCCCTGCGAGCCTGCTGGGGCCCGTCACAAGCCCTGCCGTCGGCGATATCCGGAATGGAATACAGCCCGGGCCCGCGGCCCGCTTCCCGGATGTCGTCGAGCATGTCGTGCGCCCGCGCCGCCAATTCCGGGATGCGCCCGGTGGCGCCCGCGGTGACGGCGGCGGTGAGCGGCACCTCGGCTGCCTCGCTGAGCACCGCGAGCGTCTCGGCGCGCATGGTCGCCGCGGTCATCGCGGCATCCGCGTCCAGCGGGACGAGGACGGTGCCGCCGTCGGCGCCGAGCAGCGCGAGCGCCCGCGAGCCGAAGGGGATGGCGAGCGCCGCCTGCACCCGGCGCAGCTTGCGTCTGGCCACCGAGGCGGCGCCGAAGCCGCGCTCCTCGTCCGGGTGCGGGGGGATGGCCAGCGCGATCACCTGATACGACTCGGCCACCCGGATCCCGCTCTGCCGCGCCATCCGGTGCACCCCGTGCCCGCCGAGCAGCGCGGCCACCAGGGTCTGCGCGGCGGTCTGGTGCTCGCGGGCCACCGCGCGGTGCTCGTCGGCGTAGGCCGCCGACGCCAGCACCGTCACCCGCTCCAGCGCGCGCAGCAGCAGCTCGGCGCCCTCGACCACCGGCAGCGCCTCCGGCCCCGACTCCGCGGCCAGCAGCTCCAGCCCGGCCCGCACGCCGTCGTGGCAGGCCTCGAGCACCGCCTCCAGCGCGACGCCCTCGCGCGCCCAGCGGGCCGCCGCCCCGCCCGGGTCGGTCGCGGCCACGGCCGCGGTGCTGCGCGGCCGCAGCGAACCGGCCGCCTCGGCGATCAGGGTGCGGGCGGCGTCGGCGACGTCACCGCCGGGCAGCCCCTGCCCGCGGGTGAGATGTTCGACGAGTTTCGATTCCAGGCTCGCCGCGCTGGTTCCGTGTGTGCCCACCATGACTACCGAAGGCTAGCGATCCGGAGCCGGAATGCACCCGCTCCGAACCGGTCTTGCGGGAAAATCATCAGCTCACCCCCCAGCGCTTGGGGGGAATCACAAGAAGATCACGGCGGCTCCGGGAAACATGGCCGAGGATACCCGCGGGAGCCCCTGGAATCCAACCGGTACCAGCGGTCCAGCGGGGTGACGACAATTCCGGAATGGCCTTACCGGGAATTGGATCCGGCCGGTCGGCATTCGCCGCATTGTTGCGGGAGCGCGGGGGAGACGCAGCGCCGGCCGCGCATTCCCGGCGCTGCGCCGCGCCAACGATAAACCCGCCGAACACCGGCCCCCGGTTTCGCCCGGCAATTCTGGAGACCGTCATGACGCGGCGCCGTCCACCACAGGGACCGTGCACAATGCGCGGCACCGGCCGGGCTGTGAAGTGTCAAGGAATCACCCCGGCCCCCGCATTGCGGGGTGCGCACCGATAGCATCGGGCCTTCGCCCGCCGACGGGCAGGGGCGACGCCGAGAGTTCGAAGAAGGTAGACGAGTAGACGATGAGCGGTACCCGAGAGAAGCTGGAACAGCTGCAGGCCGTCCTGGAGCTGGCCGAGGAACCGGCAGGCGAGGCCGGGATCGCCAAACGCAAGGACAAGGAGATCCCGAGCGCCCGCGAGCGGGTCCGGATGCTGCTCGACCCGGGCACCTTCGTCGAGATCGGCGCGCTCGCCCGTCAGCCCTACACCCCCGACGCCATGTACGGCGACGGCGTGGTCACCGGCCGCGGCTACATCGACGGCCGCCCGGTCGTGGTGGTGGCGCACGACCAGACCGTCTTCGGCGGCTCGGTCGGCGAGATGTTCGGCCGCAAGGTCGCCGCCGCACTCGACTTCGCGCTGCAGAACGGCTGCCCGGTGGTGGCGATCAACGACTCCGGCGGCGCCCGCATCCAGGACGCCGTCACCTCGCTGGCCTGGTACGCCAAGATGAGCAGGCGTCAGGAGCAACTCTCCGGCTTCGTGCCGCAGGTCTCGATCATGCTCGGCAAGTGCGCGGCGGGCTCGGTGTACGGCCCGGTGAACACCGACATCCTGGTGGCCACCGAGAAGTCGTACATGTTCGTCACCGGCCCCGAGGTGATCAAGGCGGTCACCGGCGAGGAGGTGACCATGGAGGAGCTCGGCGGCGCCCGCGTGCAGGCCGACAACGGCACCATCCACCACGTCGCCACCACCGAGCGCGCGGCCTTCGACTGGGCGCGCAAGTACCTCGGCTACATGCCGACCAACTGCCTGGAGACCCCGCCGCTGGTCAACCCGGGGCTGGAGCCGGAGCTCACGGACTCCGACCGCGAGCTGGATTCGATCATCCCGGACTCGGATCGCGCCGGCTACGACATGCACGACGTCATCCTGCGCTGCTTCGACGACGGCGACTTCCACGAGATCGCCGAGGACAGCGCGCGCAACCTGATCGTCGGCTTCGCCCGGGTGGACGGCCGCGCCATCGGCGTGGTCGCGAACCAGCCGATGGTGCTCGGCGGCGCCATCGACGCCGCTGCCTCGGACAAGGCCACGCACTTCATCCGGCTCTGCGACGCCTTCAGCCTGCCGCTGGTCTTCCTGGTCGACAACCCGGGCGTGCTGCCCGGCGTCGAGGAGGAGCGCAACGGGGTCATCAAGCGCGGCGGCCGGTTCTTCCGCGCCGTGATCGAGGCGACGGTGCCGATCATCACGGTGGTGACCCGCAAGGCGTACGGCGGCGGCTATGCGGTGATGGCGTGCAAGCAGCTCGGCGCCGACATCAGCCTGGCCTGGCCGACCGCGCGGATCGCGGTCATGGGCGCGGAGAGCGCGGTCGGGATCGTGGGCAAGAAGCAGCTCATGAAGGTGCCGGAGGAGCAGCGGGCCGCGGTGCGCGAGTACATGATCAACCAGTACAACGCCACCACCGCGACCCCGTGGATCGCCGCCGAGCGCGGGTACATCGACGCGGTGATCGAGCCGTCGTCCACCCGGCTGGAGATCCGGCGCGCGCTGCGGTTGCTGCGCGAGAAGGAGCTCACGGTGCGGCACAACCCGCGCAAGCACTCGCTCTTCCCGGTCTGACCGGTCGGCGGCAGCGGTCAGGCGCCCGCCCAGGGCGCACCGGCCCACTCCCGATCCCAGGCGCGTGATCGCCTGCGGTCGAGGGCGATCCGCCCGGCGAGGTAACCGCCACCGCACAGGATCAGCGCGCCGAGCAGCACACCGGCGGTGAGGAGAACCGCGCGCCCGAGCGGCGCGGCCGGAGGCGGCGGCTCCACCGGCTCACCGGCGGCGTTCAGCCAGACGGTCACCGCGGCGCCGGGCGTCAGCGGCCCGGTGGCGCGGTGCACCGAGGTGCGCTCGGCGCCGTCCGGCCCGGTGAACCGCACGGTCGCGCCGGCGACCGGGGCGTACAGCGGCGCGGGCTCGGCGGTGAGCACCGTCGCCGTCACCGGCCGCAACCTCGCCTGCTCGGCCGCGACCGCCGCCACCTCCGCCCGGTACACCGGCACCGCCACCAGCAGCGCGGCCAGCGGCAGCGAGGCGAGGAAGGCCAGTAGCAGCAGCGCCGCCAGCGCCGTCTGCATGCGGTCCTCGGGGCGGCGCAGGGGGTTGCGGTCCAGCCCCGCGCGCCTGCAGGTGCGGCGCAGCGGACCCGGCTGCCCGAGGCTCATGTCAGGGACTCCGCGGGAACGACGCTCGCGGCACCGGCCACGAGCAGCAGGTGCGCGTCGAAGTACTCACCGACCAGCCGGGGCAGCGCGTCCGGGTCGTCACCGCTCGCCCAGGTCTGCAGGGCGGCGAGCAGCAGTCCCGACCCCGCCGCCACGGCCGCGGCCGGGCGCCGGTCCACCGCCGGGTCGACGCCGAGCCGCTCGGCCAGGATGCCGACCGCCGCGCGCTGCCCGCTCAGCCGGATGCGCTGATAGCCGGTGAAGAGCCGGGGCTCGCTGTCGAAGCGGCGGAAGACCACCCAGCGCCGGGTCCAGAGCGGGACGTCGCCGCCGTCGGCCTGCGCGGCGGCGGCCAGCCAGGCCTCCACCGCGTTGCGGTAGGCGACCAGCGGGGGTTCGGGGAGCGGGCGGTCGCGCAGCGCGGCGTTGAATACGTCGACGTCGCGGTCGATATCGCCGAGCACCGCGTCCTCGATCGAGGCGAAGTGCCTGCTGAAGGTGCGGCGGGTGACCCCGGCCCTGCCCGCGATGTCCTCCACCGCCACCCCGGCCAGCCCACGCTCGACCAGCAGGTCGAAGGCGGCCCGCGAGAGCGCGATCCGGCTGCGCCTGGTGCGCTGCCTGCGGCCGTCGCGGTCGACATCGCCGTCGCCACTCATGCCGACGAGTGTAGCGCGCTATTGTCCCACGGAGACATAACTTCACCGAACCTGCCCGGCAGTGCGGTTTCACAACGAAACACCGGCCGCTGCGGTATATTTCACGAATTTTGCGAAATGCCCCCGATGTCGCCGCAGGCAAATTATGCGCCGCTTTCTGCGTCCGAGACGGCGAAACGCCGTTCCTGCCTCGGAATTTCACTCTCTCCGCCAGCCTGACCAGGTACGACGGGACGGCACTTGACCAAGTGTGTGTCCACGGTTACAAATAAAATTCCCGCCGACCCGAGCTGTTCGAACCGGCCGACGAGAAGTGCAAGCGCTTGGTTACCGACGTTATCGACGTGGTCGCGGAGTTCCCGATCGACCGCAAGGCTGTATCGGATCTGCTGCAGATCCCGGACACCTACCCGCGACTGTTCCCCGGCATCGGCGCGTGCGATCCGCTGGAGTCGGTCGGGGGCGATCCGGTGATCCGCTTCCGGGTCGGCACGCCGGCCACCGAGATCCGCACCCACGTGGTGCGGATGACCACCGCGCACGACGGCGACAGCATCGAGCTGCACTGCCCCGCGCAGGGCAGCTTCACCTCCATCCGGCTGCAGGGCGACCAGCGCAGGACCCGGGTGACGGTCACCTTCTTCGCGCCCGCGCGCATGCACCCCGGCCTGGCCGAGCTGCCCAATTCGACGGTGGTGGACTGGGCCGTGCGCGGCCTGAAGCGCCTGGCCGACCTGGCACTCGGCACCCCGACCTCGGTGGTGGTGAACGGCGAGGACGCCCCGCTGCGCCGCCGCGCCGACATCGCCAAGCAGGTGGTGGCGGGCGGCGTGCTGCGCACCTACCGCCCCGACTCCGCGGTGCGGCAGCTGCGCAGGCTCGCCGAGTACGGCTTCAACCTGGCGGGCGGCTACGCCTCCGGCGCGATCCGGGTGCCGAACCGCCCCGCCGTCATCGATGCCTGGGGCTCGCGCAGCTTCGCCGAGATGCACGAGCGCACCGAGCTGCTCGCCGCCGCCATGGCCGAGGCCGGGCTCGGCGCCGGTGACGCCGTCGGCATCCTGGCCCGCAACCACGGCGCCATGGTGGAGACCATGGTGGCCGCGGGCAAGCTCGGGGTGGACGCGGTGCTGCTGAACACCGGGCTGCCCGCGCGGCGCATCGAGGAGATCGTGCAACGCGACCGGCTGGAGGCGCTTTTCGTCGACGCCGAGTACGACCACCTGGTGCAGTACCTGCACACCGACGTGCCGCGGTTCCGCACCGCGAACGTACCGGGCGACGGTTGGAACGTCACCACCGAAGACCTCATCGGCGACGGGCACCGTGAGTACCGCAAGCCCGTCCAGCCGGGTCGGCTGGTGGTGCTCACCTCCGGCACGTCGGGCACGCCGAAGGGCGCCCGCCGCCCGCACCCCAAGGGGTTCGGCACGGTCGCCGCGCTCATGTCCCGGATCCCGCTGCGCAGCGACGAGAACATGCTCATCCCGGCGCCGCTCTTCCACACCTGGGGGCTGGCCGCGCTCCAGCTGAGCACCGCCATCCGGGCCACCGTCGTGCTGCCCGACCGGTTCGACGCCGAGGAGTGCCTGCGGCTGGTGCACGAGCACCGGATCACCACGCTGATCGTGGTGCCGATCATGGTGAACCGGATCCTCGACCTGCCCGCAGGCGTGCGCGAGCGCTACGACACCTCCAGCCTGCGCATCGTGGCGAGCTGCGGCGCCCCGCTGGCCGGTGCCACCGTGCTCGACTTCATGGACACCTACGGCGACATCCTCTACAACGTCTACGGCTCCACCGAGGTCTCCTGGGCGACCATCGCCGACCCCGACGACCTGCGCATCTCCCCCACCACCGCCGGGCGTCCGCCGCTCGGCACCCGGCTCGGGGTGCTCGGCCCCGACCGCAAGCCGCTGCCGGTGGGCCGCACCGGCCGGGTCTACGTCGGCAACCACATGCTCTTCGACGGCTACGTGAACTCCGCGCCGCCGGACGAGGCCGACGGCATGCTCGACACCGGCGACCTCGGCTACCTGGACGCCACCGGCAAGCTCTTCATCGCCGGCCGCGACGACGAGATGATCATCTCGGGTGGCGAGAACGTCTTCCCGCGCCCGGTCGAGGAGGCGCTGGCGCACCTGCCGCAGGTGAGCGAGGTGGCGGTGGTGGGCGTCCCGGACCGGGAGTACGGCCAGCGGCTCGCCGCCTTCGTGGTGAAGCGGGAGGGCGCCGGGCTGGATTCGGACATGGTGCGCAATTATGTGCGGCACCGGCTCAGCCGCTTCTCGGTGCCGCGCGACGTCACCTTCCTGAACGCGCTGCCGCGCGGCGAGACCGGCAAGATCCTCAAGCGGATGCTGGTCGGAGCCGGGGGTGACCCGCCCCTCCCTCCCCAGGCCCTGGGAACGGTGATCCCCTGATCGATCAGGGCAGCTGAGTCCGCCCGACCCGGAGGTCGGGCCCGGGCAGACCGGACCCGGGGCAGAGCACCAGCGAATCACTGGGCGCCGCCGTTCGCGCGGACCGCCGGGGTGGCTCCTCGGCCCCGGCGAGCACCGGGAGGCCGTGCCACGGGCGGTCGCACCAGCTGTGCGGGCAGCGCGGAAAACCGGCGCCGGGCAGCGGTTCCGGCGCGAGCCGGGCCAGTGCCTCCAGAAAACTCCCCGACCTGACCATGATCCTCACCCCGTCTTCGCCGGTCATCGCCGTGCACCCGATCGCGTGTCATTCTGCGGGGTCGGCAACCGATCCGCAACCATATCGCGGTCAGTCCGCCCACCGGCGCCGGATCGGCCGGAGCAGCCGCTCGGCCACCCCGTCCAGGGAACCGTAGTCCTGATGCACCGCGTCCGGGCAGTACGCGAACGCCTCCGCCGCCGGGACCAGGGCGATGCGGTCGAAGTCGTCGCCGATGATCGCCCCGGTCGAAGCCCTCGAAGCGGTCCGGGTCGCCGGCGTCGCTCGCACCCGAGGGGCGCGGGGCCGGGGTAGGCTCGAAATCGCCCGCGCGCCCGCGCGGAACGGGGAGGGTTCACATGCTGTTCGGACTTGCGCTGGTCGTCTTCCTGCTCGGCATCGTGCTGGGTGCCACGGTTCATGCGGTGCTCGGCATCGTGCTCGTCGCGGTCGCGGTCCTGCTCCTGCTGATCGCGATCGTCCGCGGGCAGGGGCGCACGTCGTCGTCCGGCCGCCGGGGCGGGCGCGACGGCGCCTGGGCGGCGGGCGGTTTCCTCACGGGTGACGCGGGCGGCCACGGGCACGACGGCGGCGGCGGTTCGAGCTGCGGTGGTGGATCGAGCTGCGGCGGCGGTTGTGGTGGTGGCGGCGGCAGCTGAGCCGCCGCGCGCCGAGCAGCAGCGGCGAGACCTCCGGCGGTGCAACCGCGACCCGGAGGACGGCGGCGAGCCACCCCGGCCGAGCGGACCGCGCCGAGCAATGCCGGTCAGCGGCCGCTGTCGAGGTACAGCACGCCGTCGGCGGCCTCGATGAGAGGCTGGTCGAGCGGGGCATAGCCCTGGTCCGGCCTGGTGTCGGTGCGGGTCAGGGCGGGCGCGACCGTCGTCGTCAGCCCCCACGCCGGGAATCGCCGCCGCAGCGCGTGCTCGTAGGTGCCGGGCTCCGGTGCCCCGAGCCCGAGCGTCGCGCTGCTCCCGAGGCTTCCGAGCAGCACCCGGTACCGCGCGCCGAGCAGCGCATCGAGGATAGCGCCCGCGGACCACCAGCCGAGTTCCATCCCCGCCATGCGCATGCTGCTCGGATTCCGTTGCAGATGGCCGTTGTCGGCGCACACCAGCGTCGGCCCGCGGTCCTCCTCGAGGCCGCGGATGTCGAGGAGGTTCTGCGCCATGATGCTGTCGCGGGTGGCCAGCAGCCCGGAGATCCGGGCGCTCTCCTCGACGCGCCGCGCGGCCTGGCGGTGGTAGCGCAGCACCCCGATCCCGGCGGTGAGGTGGGTGCGGGCCCGGTGCCAGGCGGCGCGAGAGGTCGCCGCGATCAGCTCGGGGGCGCGGGCGTGCAGGGTGCCGAGCAGGTCGTCGGCGAGGGCGCGCAGCCGGGCGGCCTCGGCGCTGTCGCCGATCGAGCGGGTGACGTCGAGAATCGCCTCCGGACGGTCCCATCGATCATCGGGCCCGAAGTCGGCGATGTCCAGGCCGAGGTAATCGGCCGCGTACGAAAGGTACGAGCGCGGGCTGGGCGCGGTGGTGTTCTCGGTCGGCGCGTCGAAGCCGTGGAAGGAGAGCCGCTCCCCGGCCGGGCGTCCCTCGTTGTACGCGCGCAGGCGGACGACCAGCTCCCGATTCGGCTCCAGCGCGCCGAACCCGTGCGAAAAGCCGACGCGCAGAACATCATCCACCGTCCCGATGCCGTCGCGCACGAAGTCGTCGACGGCGAGCGCGGCCACCCGATCGGTCTCCACAGCGATGGAGCGGAATCCGGCCCGCACGAGGGCGGTGAAGAGATCGTTGCGGAGGAACCCGAAGCCGGGCTCCCGGTGGGTCGGCTCCCCCAAGCCGAGCAGCGTGCACGACGGGGTGAGGAAGTCTCGGATGTCCTGACTCATGCCACTGAATCGTATCCTTGAACGACCGGGTGAAGGTCGACACGCAAAGAGCGAGGAACTGTCCAGTAAAGTCTCCAATCAGTGTCATCATTGCGCCCCTCCCACCTGGCCCGCGAACACGGCATCTCGACCCAGGCCGTGCGCAATTACGAACGTGACGGCTTCCTCCCGCCCGCCGAGCGCACCCCCAGCGGCTACCGCGTCTACACCGAACGCCACGCGGCCGCCCTCCGCGCCTACCTCGCCCTCGTCACCGCGCACGGCCACGCCCCCGCGGGCACGATCATGACCGCGGTCAACGCCGGCGACGTGGACCGCGCCCTGACCGTGATCGCCGACGCCCACACCCGCTTCCTCCGCGACCGCGACACCCTCGACCAGGTGCGCCGCGCGATCGGCGCGCTCACGGCGCAACCGGAACCCACCGGCATCTCCGGCATTCGCAGCATCGGCGAACTCGCGTACCGCCTCCGCCTCGGCCCGGCCACCCTGCGCAGCTGGGAGCGAGCGGGCATCCTCGTCCCGGCCAGGGACCGCGCGACCGGCCACCGCGTCTTCCGCGCGACCGACGTCCGCGACGCCGAGCTCGCGCACCTGCTGCGCCGCGGCGGCTACCCGCTGGGGCACATCGCCACGGTCGTGGCGCAGGTCCGCACGGCGGGCGGAACCGGGGAACTCGCCGCCGCCCTGCACGGCCTGCACCAGGCGCTCACCGCCCGCGGCCGCGCCATGCTGCGCGCGGCGGCCAGGCTGGATGCCTACCTCGAAGGGTGAGCGGGCGTGTGTGTCCCGGCCGGGCCGGGAGTTGAACCCGAGAGACCGATAACCGGCCGAGTCCGGCCCGCTCGCCGTCGACTGTAGAGCACGCCGCACGGCGGTCGCCACGCATTTTCCCGGGAAGCCGGCCCCCCGCCGTCGACTACGGCCTGAGCCGCCGATCCCGGTGTCCCCGAAGGGGTGCCGGGTCGTCGCCGTTCCGGCGTCGGCGGCCGGGCGCGCTGCTATCCTGGCTGCTCGCCGGTCGGCAATTCTGCCCGGCGGGAACGCCATCGGCCGCAGCGCGGCGGCGCCTTCGATGGTGTGCTCGTGCGATGCTCGAAGGGTCTGGTTGACGTGACGCGCGGCGAACGCTCGATCTTCGCTCGATCGTGGCGGGAGGCGGTGAGCGGCACGGGGGTCGCGCTCCCCGAGGTCGTCTTCGATGTGCTCACCGGGCACGCGATCCGCGATTTCAGCGCCGAGCCGTTCGCCCCCGCCACGGGCGCCGGGCTGGGCGCCGCGCTCGTGGACGCCGGGCTCACCGACCCGGCGGCGCCCATCGCCTCCGCGCCGGTGCTGCTCACCATCGCGGGCAGCGTCGGCCGGGCCGACGTGGCGGCGGGCTACCTGGTGGCGCTGGGACAGGGGCACCAGGCACGGCGCACCGAATCGGTGCTACCGGACGAGCGGGCGCGGCGGCTCCGCATCCTCTTCGACAACTCCGCCGCCGCCATCGCCATCGGCGACACCGAGGGCCGAATCCTGGAGGCCAACCGCAGCCTCGCCGACATGATCGGCGTCGCCCCGGATGCGCTGGACGGCATCTCGGTCTACGACTTCGCGCACCCCGACGACCACGAACACATCCGCACCCTGCTCTACGAGCAGCTGATCCCGGCCGGGAAGGGCACCGTCTCGCTCAAGCAGCGGCTGGTGCGCGCGGACGGTTCGATCGGCTGGATGAACATCGGCATCACCTTCGCCAAGGGCACCGCTGACGGCGACCCGGATTACCTGGTCGCGGTCGGCGCCGACGTCACCGACCAGTACCGGCACCAGGCCGAGCTGCACCACCAGGCCAGGCACGACCCGCTCACCGGGCTGCCCAACCGCAGGCACCTCATGGAGACCATCAACCGGTACAGCACCACCGCCGACGACGGCGCCCTCGTGGGGCTGTGCTTCCTCGACCTGAACCGGTTCAAGCAGATCAACGACCGGTTCGGGCACACCGTCGGCGACCGGGTGCTCACCGCGGTCGCCGCCCGGCTGCACGCCGACACCCGCGAGCACGGCGACCACCTCGTCGCCCGGATCGGCGGCGACGAGTTCGTGGCGCTCATCGCTCCGCCCACCACCGCCGATCGGGTCGCCGCCATCTCGCGCCGGCTGGCCGCTGTCTTCCGCGACCCGGTGCACGCCGACGGCCACCGGCTGCCGGTTACCGCGAGCATCGGCACGATCACCACCAGGATCGCGCGCAACGGCGCCGAATCCTTGCTGGCCGCCGCCGATTCCGGGCTCTACTACGCCAAGCGCAACCGGTCGTCGGAGCCGGTGCCCGCGCTGCCGCGGGATTCGGAGGCGACCACCGAGGCCGGGCACCGGCGCACCCGGCACCACCGGCTGGGCGACACCGACTCCGGGTTCGAGCTGGCGCATGGCATCACCTGGCCGCGGCGCTGACGTGAGCACCGATCCCCGGCTGCTCGATGACGCGGCGCTCGAGCGGTCGTCCGTGGTGGCGAACAATGCGATGAATCGCGGGCGCGGATTGTCGGGGGTGAACAGTTACGCCCGTGACCTGGGGTTCGACCCCTTCGCCGTGCTCGCCGAACGGCTGCCCGCACCGGTGCGCTGGATCGATGTGTGCTGCGGGGCGGGCAGGGCGCTGCTGGAGGCGGAGGAGCGGTTCGCCGCCGAGTATCCGGCGGCCTCGGTCGCGCTGCTCGGTGTCGACCTGGTCGGGTACTTCCAGAGAGCGCCCCGCAGCTCGCGGTTGCGGCTCGTCACCGCGAGCGCGCACGAGTGGCGGCCCGAGGGCGTCGTCGATCTGGTGACCTGTGTGCACGGGCTGCACTACATCGGCGACAAGCTGGCGCTGCTCACCGCCATGGCCGGGTGGCTCGCTCCCGGCGGCATCCTCGCCGCGCATTTCGACCCGGGCAGTATCCGGCACCGAGACGGCTCTGCCGCGGCGCGTCCGGTGCTCGCCGAATTGCGCAGAGCCGGAATGGACTACGACAGCCGCAGGCATCTGGTCACCGCTCGCGGCCCGGCCGCACTCCGCTTTCCCGCGACCTACCTCGGGGCCGACGACACCGCGGGGCCCGGCTACACCGGCCAGCCCGCGGTCACCTCCCACTACACATTCTGAGTCGTATCGCGCACGGAGACGACGATCAGGCCACTCCGCCGACCGTACGGCCCAGGTTCTTGGTCGATCTCGCGGTCGCCGGGTACGACCGCCGGCCTCGATCGATCCCGGCTCATCGCGAGTCCCCCGGTCGAATCAGCTCAGCGGGCGGACAGCTCGGCGAGCAGGGTCGGCCGCGAGGGCGACCAGCCCAGCTCGGTACGCGCCTTGACCGCGGTGGCGGCCTGGTCGAGCAGGAACGCCTCGACCATGACGCTCCAGTACTGCTTGGCGTCGGCCGGATCCCAATCTTCCACGCGCGCATCGGTCTTCGCGGCGACCAGCTGCGCGGCCTGCTGCACCGGCACCGACTCGTCGAGCGTGCCGAGGTACACCGAGCCCGCGGGCGCCGACTCCACCGCCAGCGCGTACAGCTCGCCGAGATCGTCGGCGTGCACCACCGACCACCGGTTGGAGCCGTCGCCGAAGTGCCGGATGACCGGCCCGAACTCGCTGTCCTGCGGGCCGAGCAGCATCGGCACGTACCCCCGGCCGTCGCCGTAGACCAGGCCGGGGCGGATCCGCACGGTCCGCACCCCCTGCCCCGCGGCCTCCTCGACCAGCTTCTCCACGGCCGGACGCCACGACACCACGAGCGGCGGCGCGAAGGGCGAGGTCTCGGTGGTGACCTCGGCACCGCTGTTGCCGTGCAGCCACAGCCCGCTGGTGTACACGAAGGCCTTGCCGGTGCCCGCGAAGGAATCGAGCAGGACCGAGACGACGCCCTGGTCGAGCTCTGCGGCGCGCTCGTCGTTGCTGGACGCGGTGTGCACCGCGGCATCCACCGACGCGGCGGGCCCGGCCAGCTCCTGCGGGTCGAAGAGATTCACGACCAGCGGCTCGACCCCGACGGGCGCCGGACGGTCCGCCGCGGTGACGGTGCCGAGCACGCTGTGGCCACGGCCGATCAGCGCCCGCGCGACCGCCGCCCCGATCGTTCCGGACACTCCGGTCACCAGAACTCGCATTTCCGACTCCTTCGTAGCCTCGACGCTGATTTCTATCAGCGTTAGTAATCGACGGTAGACCGTCGCCCCGGCGATGTCTACCCTTGTTAGAAATCGGAAGGCCGAGGAGTAGCAGGTGCCACGAGCAGGTAAGAGGATCAAGGGCACAGCTGACGAACGCGCGCAGGCGCGGGAGCGGCTGCGGATCGAGCTGCTCGGCGCCGCCCGCGCGATCGCCTGCGAGAGCAGCGGTTTCGACAGCGTGACGGTGCGGTCGGTCGCCGATCGGGTCGGCTACACGGTGCCGATCGTCTACGAGTACTTCGCCAGCAAGCAGGCACTGCTCGAGGAGCTCGTCGATGTCGGCTTCACCGACCTGGCCGAGGAGCTGGACGCCGCACTGTGCCCGCGGGCCCGGCCCGCGGGCGAGGGGGCGCTGCTCACCGTCGCCGTCGCCTACTGGGACTTCGCCATGGCCGATCCGCACCTGTACCGGCTGATGCACACGCTTCCCGGCATGCCGTTCGGCACCGGCGCCACGCCGCACTCCGCCCGCGCGTGCTTCGAGGTGCTGCGCGGCGCGGTGGCCGAGGGCGCACCGCACCTGTGCGCCGCGGCGCACGACGCGGACGCGGCGGCCGACCTGCTCTGGGCCCACCTGCACGGCCTGGTCGGGCTGGTGCTCGACGGCCGGATCAAGGGCGGGGCAGCACGCGGGCGCGAGCTGCTGGTCGACCTGACCCGGCTGTTCACCGGGGCGGCGACCCCCGCCGCGGGCTGAGCCGCGCGCCCGCGACTCCGGACCACTCCCCCACCGCGCTCGGCCGCGGCTGCGATCTGTCAACGCTAGGAAAGCTGCCCTTGCTCTGGACAGGCGGCGGATGAAACTCTAACGTCGATAGGAATCCACCGCCGCTTCGATTTCGTTCGACTCGAGGAGCTTTCGTGGCACATCAGGTGCTCACCGGAATCGCAATCCTGCTGGTAGGCGTCATCTACGGGACCGATGTCTTCTGCGCTGTGGTCCAGCGCTCGGCCATGGCCCGGGTCTCCGACGAGGTGCTGACCGCAGCCATGGGCTACATCCACCTCTACGGCGATCAGCGCCTGAAATTCCCCGGCGGGCTCGGCCTCGTCGCCACCGTCGCCGCCGCGGTGACGGCCGCCGTCACCGGCCGGGGTGCGACCGCCGTCGTCGCCGACGTCGTGGCCGTGCTGGCGCTGCTGGTCTGGTTCGGCCTCTACGGCCGGATCAGCGCGCCGGTCAACGCCGAACTCACCGCCGCCGCGGTCGAAGGCCGCGTCCCCGCCGAGGCCAGGGCGCTGCAGCGCACCTGGGACTCGGTCATCGACCTGCGCTCTGCCCTGCAGGGCATCGCGGTCGCCGCGCTGTTCGCCGGCGCGGTCGCCGCCTGATTCGGGAGATCGACATGCGTACCCGCACCCTCGGCAGCCAGGGGCTGACCGTATCCGCCCAGGGCCTCGGCTGCATGGGCATGAGCGTGGCCTACGGCCGCGCCGACACCGCCGAGAGCGTCGCGACCATTCGCGCCGCCGTCGAACTCGGTGTGCGACTGCTCGACACCGCGGACATGTACGGACCGCACCACAACGAGCGGCTCATCGCCACCGCGCTCGGCGGCGATCGCGACCTGGTCGTGCTCGCCTCGAAGTTCGGCAGCTCACCCGTATCGGGTGATATCCGCGCGATCGCTCGACACAGCGCGCGCACCGTAGTTCGCTGAGGGAACGCTGCCCCGGAAGGAGCGTCCGTGAGCAAGCTGACGCTGCTGCACCGCCCGCTCTTCGCAGGCGGGCTGCCGCCGAACCGGAGCCGGGCGGCCGCGCGGATCAGCGCCTACGTCTACGGCAATGTGCTGATCCTGGCCGCGCTGATCCCGATCCCGGTGAGCCCGCGGCACGTCGGCATCCTGATCGTGGCCGGCGTGGCGCTCTCGACCTTCGTCGCGCACGCCTTCGCCGAGAGCATCGGCCAGAGCATCAGGGAGGACCGCTCGCTGACCGCGGTCGATCGCCGGGGCGAGCTGCGCGACTCGCTCCCCATCCTGACCGCGGCGGTGCTGCCGTGCGCCGTCCTGGCCTGGGCCTGGTTCGGCGGGCTGGAGCCGCGCACGGCACAGCTGCTGGCGGAGGGCACCGTGCTGGTCCGGATCGGCGGGACGGCATTCGTCATCCGGCGGCTGCGGGGGCGGCGGCCGCACCGCTCCACGCTGATCCAGGCGGTGCTGGTCACCGCGGTGGCGACCGCGGTCGTCGTGGTGAAGGTGATCCTCACGCACTAGTCACCCGCATCGGGTGAGGCGGGGCGAGCACCGGTCGCGGACACTGGTCGCAGCGCCGAGCGGAAAGGACGGGCTGGATGAATCCGTTGTCGCCGCCCGGGAGCGGGCGTGCCCTCGGCTCCGGCGGGGTGGATCCGCTCGCCGTCGACGAACTCACGGGAGGTGCGTTCGAGCGGCGGGCGGAGCCGTGAGCGCGCGGCCATGGTTCGCCCGGGCCGCACTGCTGTGTGCGCTGGCCGGTGCGGTGACGCCGATCGCGGCGGCGGGGGTGCGTGGCACCGTGCTGCTGCTGGTGGCCGGGGTAGCGGGCGTGGTGATCACGGTGGCGGCGCTGTATTGGGCGCTCACCCGGCGCGGGGTGCCGCGCGCCGCGGCGGTCGGCGCGACGATGGCGGCGCCGATCGCGGTGGTGGTCGTGTTCGTGCGCGCACACCTGCTGTGGGTGGTGCTGCTCACCGCCGGGTTCGCGGTGCTGGCGCTGCTTGCCGCCAGGGTGGCGCTGCGACGCCCGCGCGACCCGGCACTCGAGCATTTCGCGCCCGAGGTCGAGCACCCGTTCCTGATCATGAATCCGCGCTCGGGCGGCGGCACGGTGACGAAGTTCGACCTGCCGCGCCTGGCCGCGGAGCTCGGCGCCGAGGTGGCGCTGCTGGCCGGGCCGGACCCCGTCGACGTGGTGGCGCTCGCGCGGGCGGCCGTCGCGCGCGGCGCCGACCTGCTCGGCGTGGCCGGGGGCGACGGCACCCAGGCGCTGGTCGCCGGGGTGGCGGCCGAGCACGGGCTGCCGTTCCTGGTGATCAGCGCGGGCACCCGCAACCACTTCGCGATGGACCTGGGGCTGGACCGCGCCGACCCGGTCGCCGGGCTCACCGCGCTCACCGACGGCGTCGAGCTGCACGTCGACCTGGCCCGGATCAACGGGCGCCCCTTCGTCAACAATGCCTCGTTCGGCGTCTACGCCGAGATCGTCGAGGACCCGGCCTACCGCGACGACAAGACCCGCACCGTGCTCGCACGGCTCCCCGACCTGCTCACCGGCCCCGGCCGGACCCGGCTGACCGCACAGCTGCCCGGCACCGAAATCGCCGCCCCGCAGGCGATCCTGGTGAGCAACAACCCCTACGGCTCCAGCGACCTGGCCGGGCTGAGCCGCCGCGACCGCCTCGACCGCGGCGTGCTCGGCGTCGTCGCCGTGACGGTATCCAGCACCCGAGCAGCGCTCGGGCTGCTGCGCCGCACCCGCACCCGCGGGCTGACCCGGGCGCTGGCCGGCACCGTGACCGTCGATGCCGACGTGCCGCGGATCCCGGTCGGCGTCGACGGCGAATCGCTGCTGCTCGACACGCCGGTGCGCTGCACCATCGAGCCGGGAGCACTGCGCGTGCGGGTCCCCCGCACCCGGGTGCGGCGGCGTCCGGCCGAGCCGGCGGTGGACTGGGTACGGCTGCTGGAGCTGGCGCGGCCCTAGCCCCCGGTCTCCCGGGTGGCATCGAACGCGTCCGCGCAGCGAATGAGCAGCGACTGCAGCAGCTCCCGCTCCTCGTCGGTGAAGGCGGCGCCGACGGCGCGCTCCACCCGCACCGCGCGGGCGTCCGCGTCGCGCATGACCTCCTCGCCGCGTTCGGTGAGCCGGGTCTCCAGGACGTTGCGGTGCCACTCGTGCGGACTGCGCTCGATGAGCCCGCGCTCCTGCAGGTTGGTGAGGATGGTGTTCATGGTGGGCGGGGTGACGCCGCAGAGCCGGGCCAGGGCGGCGGCGGAGATGCCGGGGTTCTCGGTGAGCGAGAGCAGGGCGGCGTATTGCGGGACGGTGACGCCCACCGGTTTCAGCACGGCGTTCTTGGCCGTGTTCAGGGCCTGCTCGGCGCGCTTGATGTAGTGCCCGAGGCGCTCCGGGGTCGGCATGGACGTCATGCACGCATGGTATCCGCCTCCCTTCACGTTAGACCCTTGACGAGTATTAGATCTCTAACTTACTTTAGTGCCCGTTCTTCGATATGACTTCGCATAGCGAGGGAGGGGCCATGCTCCCAGTTCGTCTCCGTCTTCCCGTCGCCACCGCCTTCGCCCTGCTCACGGCGGCCTGCGGTACCCAGGGCGCGGTCGAAACCGCGTACACGCTGCCCGGCGATCGCGTCTACCCGGAGGGAATCGCCGCCGATCCCCGCACCGGCGACACCTACGTCGGCTCCTACGGCACCGGCGCGATCTACCGTGCCGCCCCGGATGCCACCGAGGCCGAGGTCTTCCTGCCCGCGGGCGTCACGGTCTACGACATCGCGAGCCGCCGCCCGCTCGTCCGCTTCACCGTCCCCGGCTCGGGGCCGCGCTTCGTCAACGACCTCGCCATCACCCCGGACGGCACCGCCTACCTGACCGACTCGGTGCGCGGCGTGGTGTACCGCGTCACCCCCGAGCAACTCGCGGCGGCCGGGCCAGCCGAGCTCACCGTCGGATTCGACCTCAGCGCACAGCTGGCGCCGCGCCCGGCGGACGCGATGAACCTCAACGGCATCGCCACCGAAGGGCGCTACCTGCTCGTCGTCGACATGGTCCCCGGAGAGCTGTACCGGATCGCGCTGGACAGCGGCGAGATCCGCAGGGTCGCGCTGCGCGGCGGCGACGTCACCAACGGCGACGGCCTCGAACTGCGCGACGGCACCCTGTGGGTGGTGCACAACACGGCCAACACCATCAGCCGGTGGACGATCGGTGACGACGGGGCGAGCGCGACCAAGTCGGGGCAGGTCACCGATGCCGCGCTGCACATCCCGACCACCATGGTCCGGGTCGGTGACCGCACGCTCGTGGTGGCTTCCCAGTTCGACCGGGGCGGGCCGATGGGGCCGGGCGAGCCGTCCCGCTTCGAGATCGTCGCGGTGCCTGGGATCTGAGGACGGGGCAGGCATCGGTGGCCGTGCCACGCGGTATACCTGGTGCATGCGGGTGCATCTGGACACCGATATCGGTGAGGGCTTCGGCGTGTGGGGCAATCGCGACGAGTCCGCGCTCATGGCGCAGGTCTCGGCCGCCAATATCGCCTGCGGCTTCCACGCAGGCGATCCCGATATCCTGCGCCGCACCACCGCGCTCGCCGCCGGGCTCGGGGTGTCGATCGGGGCGCAGGTCTCCTACCGGGACCTGGCCGGGTTCGGGCGGCGCTTCATCGATGTCGCCCGCCCGACGCTGGTGAACGAGATCGTCTACCAGATCGGCGCGCTCCAGGCTTTCGCCCGCATCGCGGGTACCGAGGTGACCTATGTGAAGGCGCACGGCGCGCTGTACAACGTGGCCGCCGAGCACGTGGACCAGGCGGGCGCGATCGTGGAGGCGGTGGAGCTGGCCGATCCCGGGCTGGCGCTGCTGTGCCAGTACGGCACCGAGGTGTGGAACCGGGCCGGGGAGCGTGGTATCGCGACCATCCCGGAGGTCTTCGTCGACCGCGGGTACACCGCCGCAGGCCGGCTGGTCTCGCGGCAGCATCCGGACGCGCTGGTCACCGACGTGGCCGAGGCCGCTCGACGGGCGCTGACCATGGTGACCGAGCGCCGGGTGCTCTCGGTCGACGGCGCGACGGTCGCCCTCGCGCCGGACGACGCGACCGCGCTCGCGCTCTGCGTGCACAGCGACACCCCCGGCGCACTGGAGATGGCGACGGCCACCGGCGAGACCCTGCGCGCGAACGGTTACGCCCCGGCGCCGATCGACCGCCTCCGGTGAGTCCGCGATCACCGGGATCCGAGTTCGCCGGAACGGTGTGATTGAGCCCACGGGCCCGGGGTATGCAGCGAACTGGACGGGGCGCGTATGCGGGCGCGCACCAACAGTTTCGGAAAGAACGGAGAGTGCCATGCTCGGTCTCGGAATCCTCGGCTGGATCATCATCGGCGGCCTGGCGGGCTGGATCGCCAGCAAGATCATGAAGACCGATGCCCAGCAGGGCATCCTGCTCAATATCGTCGTCGGCGTCATCGGCGGCCTGCTCGGCGGGTTCCTCCTGAAGCTGTTCGGTGTCGACGTCGAGGGCGGCGGGCTGTGGTTCAGCTTCTTCACCTGCCTCGGCGGCGCCGTCATCCTGCTGTTCCTGGTCAACCTGGTCACCGGACGGCGCGCGGTGCGGTAACCCGCGCTTCGTCGGAACGGCCCGGAGCCTCGGCTCCGGGCCGTTCCGCGTGCATACCCCTCGTCGACCTGTCCCGCCCGCGATGTCGGCCGAACGTCCGAGAGTGGCCGATGGGCCGCACGCACAGCCCCGGCGGTTCGGAACGCCCGATACAGTGCAGAGCCACGACCAGACCAGCGACCGGAGACCACCCCGATGCGCGTAGTCCTCGCCGACGACGACGTCCTCCTCCGCGAGGGCCTGGCCAGCCTGCTCACCACCGCGGGCATCGAGGTGATCGGCCAGGCGGGCGACGCGGACCGGCTCCTCGAGCTGGTGGCGAGCGAACGCCCCGACCTCGCCCTCGTCGACATCCGCATGCCCCCGACCCACACCGCCGAGGGCCTCGACGCCGCCCTGCGCATCCGCCGGGAATTCGCCGGAACCGCGATCCTCGTGCTCTCCGCCCATGTCGACGTGGACCAGGCGCTGGAGCTGCTCGACGGCGAAAGGGGCATCGGGTACCTGCTCAAGAGCCGGGTCACCGATGTCGGCGAGTTCGTCGACACCGTGCACCGGATCGCCAACGGCGCGTCGGTGATCGACCCGGCCCTGGTGCAGGAACTCGTCGCCGCCCGCCGCAAGGACGACCCGCTCGAGGCGCTCAGCGCCCGCGAGCGCGAGGTACTGACGCTCATGGCCGAGGGGCTGTCGAACTCCGGCATCGGCCGCCGGCTGTGGGTCACCGAGGGCACGGTGGAGAAGCACGTGCGCAGCATCCTCACCAAGCTCGACCTCACCGAGACCCCCGACGATCACCGCCGGGTGCGCGCGGTGATCATCTACCTCGACGCGACGAGCTGACGGATCAGCTCGGCGGAGAAGGCGAACTTCGGCACGAAGCCGAGCGCCGGGCTCGCCTCGATCAGATCCGCGAACTCGAGTTCGTCGTGCGTCGACATGAGCACGAGCGCGAGCGGCCCCGGCTCGGCGTGCAGCGCCTCGATCACGTCGAACCCGCTCTCCGCCCCCAGGTCGATATCGACCAGCGCCAGGTCGGGGCGCGCCGACCGTGCCGCCGCCACCGCGTCGCGCAGACTCGACGCCAAACCGACCACCTCGATCCCGTCCGCCTCCAGCACGCTGCGCGCCTTGTCGCAGAACGCGGGATTGTCGTCCACTATCAGGCAGCGTTCGGGGCAGGGGTCGTTCACACTGTCGAGGGTGGCAGAGAGCGCAGGCCGGGGCATGCCCGCTAGCCGGAATACCGATCGGGTGTCGCGGTGGGAGCGGGCCGCGTCGGTGGTGCTGCGGCCGACGGCGCCGCCGCTGCGCTGGGGCGTGGTGACGGCGGCGACGCTGATCGCGGTGGAGTTCGGCATCGTGCACCTGCTCAAGCTGGCGTTTCCGGAGAACGCGTTCGGGGCCGTGTTCCTGTTCGGGGTGCTGGTGGTGTCGGCGGGCTGGGACGTCCGGCTGGCGGTGGCGACCTCGGTGGCGAGCGCGGGCGCCTACACCTGGTTCCACGTGGTGGAGAGCAGCGCGGAGCGCACCCTCGTGCCCGCGGTGGTGGTCTTCCTCGTGCTCGCGCTGCTGACCAACCTGCTGGTCGGGCAGTCCCGCAGCCGTGCACTCGACTCCGACCAGCGCCGCCGCGAGGCCGACCTCGCGGCGGCGCTGGCGCGCACGGTGCTGCGCGCCCCGGACCGGTCGTCCGCGCTCGCGGCGGCGAGCACACGGCTCTCCGAGATGCTCGAGCTCGGCGATTGTCGGGTCACGCTGGCCGAGCCGGACGCGGCGGCGGGGCCGCACCGCATCCCGCTCTTCGACGACGACCGCCAGGACGCGGTACTCCTCGTCCCCGCCGGCCTGCCCGACGCCGACCGCCGCCGGGTCGAGCGCATGGTCCCCAACCTGGAGGCACTGCTCGCCGCGGCGCACGACCGCCAGCAGCTCTACGCCCGCACCGAGGCGCTCGGGCGGCAGCAGGCCGCGCTGCGCCGGGTCGCCACCCTGGTCGCGGCGCGGGCCGACCCCGCCGCGGTCTTCCCCGCGGTCGCCGCCGAGCTCGCCGACGAACTCGGCGTCGAGCACGTCAGCGTGGTGCGATTCCACCCGGAGGGCAGCTGCGAGGTGCTCGCCGCACGCGACGACCCCGCCGTCGGAACGAGCAGCTACGCCCTGACCGTCGGCGAGCGGCTGCCGCTCGGCGGGACCGATGTCTGCACGCTGGTCGCCGAAACCGGCGCCCCCGCGGTCCTCGAGTATTCGGGCGCGACCGGGCCGATCGCCGATCGGCTGCGTGCCCGCGGCATCCGAAGCGGCATCGGTGTCCCGATCACCGTCGAGAACCGGACGTGGGGCGCGATCGTCGCCGGCGTCACCGAACGCGCCGCGCCCGAGGGGCTGGCCGTGCGCCTGGCCGACTTCGCCGACCTGGTCGCGACCGCCGTGTACAACAGCGAGTCCAGGGCGGCGCTGACCCGTTCCCGCGCCCGCGTGATCGCCGCCGCCGACCAGGCCCGCCGCACCATCGAGCGGGACCTGCACGACGGCGCGCAGCAGCGCATCGTCGTGCTCGGCCTGGATCTGCGCGCGGCGCAGGCCACCGTCCCCGGCGACCAGCCCGCGCTGCGCGACCGCCTGGACGCCCTGGTCGACTCGGTGACCCACCTGCACAGCGACCTGCAGGAGCTCTCCCGCGGCATCCACCCGGCGATCCTCTCCCGCGGCGGGCTCGGCCCCGCGCTCAAGACCCTCGCCCGCCGCTCCCGGGTCCCGGTGTCGCTGCGCCTCGCGGTGCCTGGCCGGTTGCCGGAGCCGGTCGAGGTGACCGCCTACTACGTGGTCGCGGAGGCGCTGACCAACACCACCAAGTACGCCCGCGCGTCCGCGGTGGAGATCTCCGCGCACCTGGACGGCGACCGGCTGCTGCTCTCGGTCACCGACGACGGCATCGGCGACGCCCGGGCCGACAGGGGTTCGGGCCTGGTCGGCCTGCGTGACCGGGTGGAGGCCGTCGGCGGCGAGTTCACCCTGGTGAGCCCGGCGGGCGAAGGGACAGCGGTCCGCGCCCTGCTGCCGATCGCGGAGGGCAATACCGGCTAGCCGGTAAATCCGGGTACCCGGCAGCCCCCGCCGGGGATGGCCGTCAGCAGCGACGACACAGCGCCGGGCACGGACCACCCTTGAGCACACAGCACGAACCCGCTCAGGAGGACACCATGCCGTACGTCACCACCGCCGACGGAACCGAGATCTACTACACCGAGCAGGGCACCGGGCAGCCCGTGCTGCTCAGCCACGGCTGGCCGCTCTCCTCCGACGCCTGGCAGCGCGAGCTCAAGCTGCTCGCCGACGCCGGCTACCGCGCCATCGCGCACGACCGCCGCGGCCACGGCCGCTCCTCGAAGACCGGCACCGGCAACGACATGGACACCTACGCCCGCGACCTCGCCGCCCTGGTCGAGGCCCTCGACCTGCGCGACCTGGTGCTGATCGGGCACTCCACCGGCGGCGGCGAGGTCGTGCGCTACGCCGCGCAGCACGGCAACGGCCGGGTCGCGAAGGTCATCACCGCCGGCGCGGTGCCGCCGCTCATGGTGCAGACCCCCGACAACCCGGAGGGCACCCCGATCGAGGTCTTCGACGGCATCCGCGCGGGCGTGCTCGACGACCGCTCGCAGTTCTACCGGGACCTCGCGGAGACCTTCTTCGGCGCCAACCGCGAAGGCGCGCAGGTCTCCCAGGGCGCCAAGGACGACTTCTGGCGGCAGGGCATGCTGGTCAACCTCTCCGCCGCCTACGACTGCGTCGCGGCCTTCTCCGAGACCGATCAGACCGCCGACCTGCAGGCCATCGACGTTCCGATGCTCATCGCGCACGGCGGCGACGACCAGATCGTGCCCATCGCCGCCGCCGCGGAGAAGTCGGTGAAGCTGGTCCGCAATGCCACGCTGAAGGTGTATCCGGGTGCACCGCACGGCATCTACGGCGAATACCAGAAGGCGCTCGACGCCGACATCCTCACGTTCATCGCCGAGTGACACCGCGGGCGACGACCGCGACCCCGATCGAGCATGGCCCGGTCAGCGGGGTCCCGGTCGGCGCCTCACCCGCCGGACACGACCGTCAGCTCAGGGCGGGGTATCCGTCGTAGCGCGCGGTGAGCGCTTCGAGGTGATGCCCGGACGGGTCGTCGAGGTAGACGCCGCGCCCGCCATGGTTGGTATTGATCTCCCCCGGCCTGCTCTGCCTGGGATCGGCCCAGTAGGTGACGCCGCGGTCGTGCAGCTGCGCCATGACCCGGTCGAAGGTCTCGTCGTTCACCAGGAAGGCGTAGTGCTGGCCGGGGAAGTCGATGGGCGGCTCGGCGAAGTCGAAGACCCGCCCGTCGGTGAGCCGCACCTCGACGAAGAATCCGGATTCCCGCGGCTCGGGCAGCCCGAAGACCTCGGTGAAGAACCGCGCGGACTCGTGTTTGTCCTTGGCGGCGACGATGGTGTGGTCGAAACGCACATCGGGTTGTGACATGAAAGGCTCCTCGTTGCGTGGATGATGCGGTGCGCACAGCAACGGAACTCGGTGGGCCGCGGGCCCGCCCCGGAGTCAGGGGGCGGCCGGGAACCCGTCTCGCTCACGGCACGAAGCCGACCCGGCAGTCACGGGTCCTACCTTAACAGCGGGCGGCTGTACTCGAACTCGGGAAGGCAGGTGTGCCCCCGCCGTCGTCCGGACACACTGGGAGCATGGACCCGCGAATCCCGAGCAGGTGGGAAGAGATCACCGCCGCCGACCCGACACACTCCCCGCGCTACATCGAGCGCTTCCGCACCCTCGCGGCCCGCGGGGAGGACATCGTCGGCGAGGCGCGGCTGGTCGACGCCATGCTGCCGCGCGGTTCCCGGGTGCTGGACGCGGGGTGCGGGCCGGGGCGGGTCGGCGGGTACCTGCACACCGTCGGCCACACGGTGGTCGGCGTGGATGTGGATCCGGTGCTGATCGCCGCCGCCGAGGCCGACCATCCCGGCCCCACCTGGCTGGTCGGCGACCTCGCCGAGCTGGACCTGCCCGGCGAGTTCGACATCGTGGTGTGCGCGGGCAATGTGCTCACCTTCGTGGCGCCGCCGACCAGGACCGCCGTGCTCGCGGGGTTCGCCGGGCACCTGGCCCCGGGCGGGCGCGCGGTGATCGGCTTCGGCGCGGGCCGGGACTACGCCTTCGACGATTTCCTCGCCGACGCGGCGGCGAGCGGCCTCGCCCCCGACCTGCTGCTCTCGACCTGGGACCTGCGCCCCTTCGGCCCCGGCTCGGACTTCCTGGTCGCGGTCCTGTCGCCCACGCGGTCCTGACCGCGGCCCCACGTACGCCGGACCAGGTCGAGCAGTCGGTCGCGCAGGGTGCCGGTGGCGGGCGCGGGGGCCACCGCGCTGCCCGCGGGTCAACGCGATTCAGCCCGGGCTCATCCGCACCGCGATGACCGCCGCCATGCCGGAGAAGGTCTGGGATCAGAAGATGGCGGAGATCCCGCTGGGGCGAGCCGGTGAGCCCGCGGAGGTGGCCGGGGTGGCGCTGTTCCTGGCCTCCGATCTGTCGTCGTATATGACCGGGACGGCGCTCGAGGTCACCGGCGGGCGGTTCATGTGAGCTGAGAATCGTGGAGCCGCGAGCGGGTCAGTTTCCTGCGGTGATCGGATCCGGCCGATCCTCCGCCGCGGCGGCCGGTGCCGCTCCGGCGTTGCCCCCGCCGGAGCCCGGGCGCCTGCCGCGCACGGCGAGGTAGGCGGCGACCAGCACCAGCAGTCCGCCGACGACGGCGACGCCGATCGGCACGGCGACGAAGACGAGCCGCAGCGAATCGCGCCCGTCCTGCGCGGTGCGCGCCAGCGCGGCCACCGTCTCGGGGGTGAACCGCAGCTCGCCCGCGTACACCACGACCCGGTTCGGGTCACCGGGCGCGGCGGCGAAGTACGAGGTCGGCTGGACGACGGTGTCGAGCACGCTGCCGGTCTCCGGCTCCACCCACATGTCCTGCACCAGCGTGTAGTACAGGTTCATGGTGAGCACCTCGCCGCCGGGCAGCCCCCACTTGGCGGCGGGCAGCGGGAGCCGGGCGGGCTGGCTGTTCGCGGGCGAGCCGGCCATGTCGTAGTCGCGCACCTCGAAGCGGAAGTGCAGCACCGGCTGCCCCTCGATCTCCCGGTCGGCGTCGAGGTAGCCGGCCGTGACCGGGGTCAGGGTGGCGGTGTCGAAGTAGGGGAGGTCGGCGCGCGGGGTGTCGGCGGGGAAGGTCCAGTAGGTCCCGGTGCGCGCGGGGGTCGGCCTGGCCGCCGCGGCAGCGGGCGTCTGCATGGTGGATTCCGGTGCGGCCACGGCGATCCGGGTGCCGGGGTCGACGGTCACGACATCGATCGCGCTGTGGAACTCGGTGCCCGTGCCGGTCACCCCCTTCGCCTCGGTCCGCACCACCAGATCATCGGCCCCGGTGCGGGATGCGGCCGTGGTGGTGGTGTCGATCCGGATCTCGGTCCCCTCCGCCACTCGCAGCGGTCCGGGCACCATGACGCTGGACCGATCGAGCAGCGCGGCGGTCCCCGCCAGCACGGTCTCCTGGGTGAAATCGGCGGGAACCCGGACGGCGGAGTCCCGGAGCTGCCCCGGCACGAGCGCGGCCGCGGCCACCAGCAGGACACCGAGAACGGCGAGAGCGGAAACGAGAATCTTGCGTGTCACAGAACGACACTCCCTATATCGGAAAAGACGAGCGGTACGACCGTAGTCACAACCATTGCGCTCCCGGCCGGAAACGAAGCACTTTCCGCCACCGACATTTCGATTTCCGATCACCGCAGATAGACGCGGCTGGGAACCCAGCGGCCGTCGACCAGTTGCGACCCGGCGCCGGCCGGGGAGGCATCCATCGGGATCCTGCTCACCCGGACCGGTTTCCTCGGGCAGGCCACGATCCTCGCCCCGCACAGCAGGAGGCCGACGTCGCCTCGAATGGTGGGCACCATCATCTTTGGCGCCTGACATCGAATGCCCGCGTCGAGTCTTGTACCGTCACAAGGGAAACCTTGTTCTTCCCGCGCCGCGGGCACGACCGATCGGTCTCATCCCGCGGCGCGGGAGCGACCAGGAGAGCGTTTTCCATGACCGAGAGACACGGCGCGGCGATCCGTACCGACATCCCGCACTCCGCCCGCATCTGGAACTACTGGATGGGCGGGAAGGACTACTACGAAGTCGACCGGGCCGCCGGGGACGCGGGTATCGCCGTCGACCCCGACATCACCACCATGGCCATCCAGTCGCGGCAGTTCCTGATCCGCGCCGTGCGCCATCTCGCCGCCGAGGCCGGGATCCGGCAGTTCCTCGATATCGGCACCGGGTTGCCGACCATGCAGAACACACACGAGGTCGCCCAGAGCATCGTCCCGGATGCGCGGGTCGTCTACGTGGACAACGACCCGCTCGTCCTCACCCACGCCCGCGCCCTGCTCACCAGCACCGGGACGGACGGCTCGCTCACCTACCTGGAGCACGACTACCACGAGCCGGAGCGCATCCTCGCCGAGGCCCGCGAGGTCCTCGACTTCACCGAGCCGATCGCGGTCATGTTCATGGGGGTGCTCGGGCACGCCCGCTCCTATGACGACCTGCGCCGCATCGTCGGCACCGTGCTGGACGCCGTCCCCTCCGGCAGCTACCTGGTGCTGTGGGACGGCACCGACGACAGCGCGGCCTACGTGACGCTGTGCGAGAACTACACCGGCACCGGCGGCGCGCCGTACGTGCCCCGCCCCAAGGAGCAGATCGCGGCCGTGTTCGACGGGCTGGAGCCGGTCGAGCCGGGTTTCGTCTCCATCACCGAGTGGCGTCCCGATGCGGCCGAGGTGGGGCAGCCCCGGCCGATCTCGGCGTACGGCGCGGTGGCGCGCAAGCCCTGACCCCTCAGTTCTCGGGCACGGCCACGGCGTCGAGCACGAAACACTCGGCCAGGGCCCGCATGCGCGGGCTGCTGACGCGGAACCGCTCCGGCGCGCTCACATCGGCGCCGGGGTTGCCGCCGAGCGCGAGCGCCCGCGCTTTGAAGGCCCGCGCCGCGGCGCTGAGCCGATAGTGCGCGCCGAGGAACCGGGGCTCGAACTCCGCGGGCAGGTCGCGATCCCACACCACGATGTCGAGCAGGTCGTACTCGAGGCACCGGAGCACGCCGTCGCGCACCCGCGCGTCGGCGGCCAGCAGCTCGGGCGCCACGATGAGCAGCTCCGGCCAGGTGTGGTGCACCGGAACCGAGAGCGGCCCCTCGAGCTCGAGTACGGTGGCGCCGAGCAGCTGCAGCGGCACCACCTCGGTGACCTCGGCGAGGACCACGGCCACCTCCCACCCGGCCTGCGCCCGATCGAACAGCCAGCCGCCTGCCTCGGCGATCACCTCGGCGCCGTCGCAGGCCAGCACCGCGAGCCGGTGCCGCAGCCGCAGCCCCTGGGAGTAGGTCCACCACTCGGTGACTCGATTCGCCCCGGCCGCGGTGCTCATCGGCGTTCCCTCCTCACTGCGTGGTATCACAACGTACGCGCGTCACCGTGCGGTGGCGCCCGCGGCCGCTCCCGATCGGCACTCTCGCGCGGCGGGTGCCGGCGCCGACGCGGATAACCGCGCACGAACGCAGGAACAGCCCCGACCCCACCCGGTTGAATGTTTACGGCTGTGCACATACGCTGACTGAGCAACATTCCACTATGGAAGGAAGCTCATGCCCGTACTGCCCTGGGCCACCGGAAGCCACCGCCCCGCTGCCGGCGAGACCCTGCACGTGCTCACCTCGCGGCTGCCCCTGAACCGCTACAGCGACATTCCGCGCTTCCTGCGCTGGACCCTGCGGATCCGCGAGCAGCTGCGGCAGGCGCCGGGCTGCGTCGGCTACACCCTGGACGCGCGGTTGCCGCGCAAGACGTTTCTGACGCTCTCCGCGTGGTCGGACGAGGCGGCGATGGAGGCGTTCGTGCGCAGCGGCACGCACGCGCTCATGCTGGCCGACATGGCGGGGCGGGTGGGCACGCCCGGGTTCGTCGCCTCCACGGCGAGCCCGGAGCAGATACCGCTGTCCTGGGCGGATGCCCGCGAACGGCTCGCCCGGCGGTAGCGGGCTATGCCGAGAGCAGGAACCGCTCCAGCCGCTCGGCGAAACCCGGTGCGGCCGCGACGAAATGCCCCGCGCCCTCGGCGCACACCCGCTGCCCGGCCACGGCGTCGGCGAGCGCGTCGCAGATCAGTTCCAGGGCCGGTGCGTGCCCACCCGAGGCGACCAGCACCGGGGTGCCGTGCACGCGGATCGGCTCCAGCCGCGGACGCGCCTCGCTCGTCAGCCGTGCGCCGTGTGCCCGCCGCACCGCGGCCATCGCACCGGCGGAGAGCGGCTCGGGTGCGCCCGCGAGACCGAGGAATTCGCGCAGCTGCGCGGGATCGGCGCCGGGCCCGTCGGTGAGCACGGCATCGCCGAGCCGCCGCAGGGCCCGCACCCCCCGGTCGTCGTCGGCCAGGTGGTACAGCGGCGGTTCGATGATGGTCAGCGAGCGCACGGAGCTCGGGTCGCGGCCGGCCGCGATGAGCGTCCCGAGGGTGCCGTAGGAGTGCGCGACCACGTGCGGACGGGTGGCGCCCACGACCGCGGCGATGTCCTCCGCATCGACCTCGAAATCCTGACCGCCGCGCGGCGGCGGGCTCGGCGGAAAGCCCCGCCGGTACACCGACACCAGCGTCCACCGCTCCCGCAGCGACTCCAGCCCCGCCCAGGTCGCCCTCGGCCCCGCCCCGCCGTGCACCAGCACCACCTCGGGGCCGCTCCCCGCCCGCACGACCTCGATCACGGGCCGGCCTCCCCGGTCGGCTCCGGCGGCTCGTCGGCATCGGCGCGGAGCTGATCGCGCTCGGCGGTGAGCGCGGCATTGTCATCCTCCAGCTCCAGGATCCGCCCGATCCCCGCCAGATTCACCCCCGCGCCGCTGAGCTGCGAAATCCGTTGCAGCCGAACGAGATCGTCACCGCTGTAGCGGCGGGTGCCGCCGGAGCTGCGCGCCGGGGTGATGAGCCCGTGCTGCTCGTAGAGCCGCAGCGTCTGGACCGCGATGCCCGCCAGTTCGGCCGCCACCGAGATCGCGTACACCGCCCGATCCGACCCGGGCACCGGTACCGCCCCGCCGCTCGACCTCTCCGCCATTGCCAGCTCACCACCTTTTCCTCGAACTCCGAGATTATCTCATCGAAACGCTTGCGCTCACCTAATCGAAGTGCTACATAATATCTATGCCAGGCACTAGAGATTACCTGGCACCACACACAGCGAGATAAGGAGTAGTGGAGGTGGCGACCATGCTGATGCGTACCGATCCGTTCCGGGATCTGGACCGATTCACGCAGCAGGTGTTCGGCACGGCGGCCCGTCCGGCGGTGATGCCGATGGACGCCTGGCGCGAGGGCTCGGACTTCGTGGCCGAGTTCGATCTGCCCGGCATCGACCCGGACTCGCTCGACCTGGATATCGAGCGCAATGTGGTGACGGTGCGCGCCGAGCGCGCGCAGCTGGACCAGGGGCGGTCGATGATCGCCGCGGAGCGGCCGCGCGGCGTGTTCTCCCGGCAACTCTTCCTCGGCGAGGGGCTCGACACCGAGCGCATCCGCGCCGACTACCGCGACGGTGTGCTGCGGGTGACGATCCCGGTGGCGGAGAAGGCGAAGCCGCGCAAGATCGAGATCATCCGCGGCGAGCAGCAGCACGACACCAAGGCACTCGCCGGATCCTGACACGCCGCGCGTCCGGGGTATCGGAGCGCGGCCGAGTCCGCGACCCGCTCCCCACGGATGGTGACCCCCCACCGCGCGGACCTCGCCCGGTCCCCGCGGGTCCGCGCAAACGGTTCGAGAGGATTCGATCGGAAGGCAGGTGGTGCCCGTTTCGCGAATACGACTGTGTGTCAGATTTCACGACTCTTCCCGATGTGGGGCGGGCCCGGCGGTCACGGGCCCGCCCCACCCGCTGTGTGCGGAGAGGAGAAAGCGATGCCCGATCTCCTCGCCCGCCGATTCCGCTGGCAGCAGGGGCCGCATGGCTCGTTGCCGTGCTGCCGATGGGCGGGAGAGATCGAAAGTAATTCTCGCAGTGCGTATTCATCGCAGGTCAACGCGGCCGGTCACCCTTCCGAACGGAATCTGATCGCCGGGTAAGCTGGCGGCACCGTGCTGAATGCGGGGGTGATGAGCGGGTGATCGAATCGGGAGACGGCCGAGCCGCGCTGCGGGACGAGATCGCCTCGTTCTACCGGGGTTTCGGCCAGCCGGAGGCGCTGCTGGCCGCGTTCCGATCGGCGGCGTTGCTGGTGCCGATCACCGCCGACGGCCGGTTGTCGACCACCCCGTACGGCGGGGTGGAGTGGGTGTGCGGGTTCACCGGCGAACCCGACTTCGCGCGGTACGTCCTCGCCCGTGGTCTCGGGGTGCAGGAAAACCATCGGTATCACACGATATTCGGTGCGGACCTGGCGGATTGGGCGGAGCGGCGTGCCGGTGTCCCCACCGGTGTGCTCGTCGATATCGCGGGGGCGGCGCCGATGGCGTTCCCGCCGGACATCGCCGAGGAGGCGGACGAACAGTGACCGTGAACGTCGATCCGATCGCGCTGCAGCAGACGGCGCAGGGCATCACCGGGATGATCGGGGTGCTCACCGAGCTCGGGATCAAGGAGACAGCGGCGTCGGGGCGCGGGTTCGCATTGCTCACGCTCTCGCCGCTGGAGGCGGGGCACCTGCGGGTGCAGGAGGGGTTCGAGACCTACTGCGAGCGCTGGTCGTGGGGTGTGCGGTCGATGGTGCAGTCGGGCAACGAGATCGCCGAGGCGCTGAACCTCGCCGCGGGCCGCTACCACATGATGGACTCTCAGGCGACGGCGTTACTGCAGACGGTGTGGACCAACACCGTGGGCAATCCGCACCTGTCCCGCGAGGAGATCGCGCAGCGCTCCTGGTCGGAGACGCTTGCCGACAATCCGCTCAACCACGTCGCCGACCTCGACTACAGCCGGGAGTCCTTCACGGAGGCGAGCGCGACCATCGAGCAGAACTGGCAGGTGGTGCAGGAGGTCGGCCCGCAGGCGCTCGCCAATGTGTCGGTGTTGACGAATCCGCTGCTGGCCGATGAGGTGTCGCAGGCAACGGGCGAGTCCCCGGGCTGGGACACCGACGGCGCCGAGCGGGCCGCGGCGCTCCTGGCCCCGCCGGAGTAGACGCGGATGGGGTGGAATCCGCTCGACCCGCTGACGGATCTCGCCGACGCGGCCGGTGATGCCATCAACGATGTCGCCGCGGTTGTCGAACCCGCCTGGGAGAGCGGGGTCGAGACGCTCGGCGAGCTCGCCGACGACGGCCTCGACCTGCTCGCCGAAGGCGCCGAGCTGGTCGGGCTGGACGGGGCCGCCGAGGCGCTGGACGACTTCGGCGACCAGATCTCCTCCGCGCTCGGCGGGGAGCTCGAGGAGCGGCAGCTCGGTGAGACCCAGGACCCGAAGGAGCTGGTCCGGGGGGAGCCGGAGGCCATCGGCGAGTCCGCGAGCACGCTCGCCGACATGGCCGCGGCGGTCGAGCTCACCGGCCAGGGGCTGCGCTCGATCGACGGCGGGGACTGGACCGGCGAGGGCAGGGCGGGCTTCGACGCTGCCTTCGACCCGCAGCCCCAGCTGTGGTTCGACGCCGCCGACGCCTTCACCGACGCCGCCAACACCCTCGTCGAGTGGGGCTACGCGGTGGAGACCGCGCAGCGCGGCGCCGCCGACGCCATCACCGAGTGGAACGCCGCGATCGCCGAGGAGAACCGGCAGAAGAGCTGGTGGAACTCGCTGCCCGCGCGGACGCGAGCCGAGACGCCGCTGGTCGACACCTGGTCGAGCCGGTACCGCGCCGCGCTGGACATCCTCGAGCGGGCGCGCACCAACCGCAATGCCGCCGCCGAACAGGCCGGGGCCGCCATCGCGGACGCGACGGAGACGGCGCCGACGGAGCCGCCGTTCACCTCCCGCATGGGCGCGAATATCGAGGACGGCATCGCGATCTCGCAGTACGCGGGGCTCAGCTTCGTCGACGGATTGCTGACCGGGTTGAGCGGGATCGTGCAGTTCGTGCGGCAGGTGAACCCGGCCGATCCGTACAACGTCACCCATCCCGCCGACTACCTGGCCAATCTGTCCACCCTCGGCACCGGGATCGTGGTGCTGGCGTCCGATCCGGCGGCGGCCGTGGACGCGGTGGTGAATCAGGCGCGGACCAGTCCGTTCGAGTTCACCGGGATGCTGACCAGCGAGGTGCTGCTCACCGTGGCGACCGGCGGCGCGGGGGCGGCGCGGACGCCGTTGTCGCTGCTGAATCGGGTGCGGCACGCACTGCCGGGGCGGGGTGTGCCCGGCCGCGGGTTGCCGGATGTCGATCTGCCGGGGCCCGCGGGGCGGCCCGGGGCCGGGCCGCCGGACGGGCCACCGGCTCGGGCCGGCCTCGGTGACCGTCCGGGGGGACCCGAGCCCACCGTGGACACCCGCGCGCCCGCGCCGGATGCCGGGAGTGCTGGTTCCGCTGGGCCGCAGGCAGATCGGCCCGGTTCAGCCGGGCCGGAGCCGTCGATCGACGCGGGGCCCCCGGACCGGCCCGATCCCGAGCCGCAGGAGCAGGCCGGTGCTGCCGGGGCAGGCGCTCCGGACAGCGCGCCGCCGGTCGATCGCACACCCGATGCGGGCGGGGACGGCCCCGGTGCCCGGCCGCAGGAGCCGGCGCCGGAGCCGGCGCCCGAGCGGCCCGGAGGCGGCGACCCGAACGGGCCGGGCACCGCTGGGCCGGGCAACGATCCACCGGATCCGCGGCCCGATACCTACACCCCGCCGGACCGGTCCGATATCGACGCCGGCCCCGGCCGCCCGACCGCGAGCCCGGAGCCCGACGCCCCGGCGACACGTCCGGATGCCGAGCCGCCCGCTGTCCGGCCCGCCGATGCGGATACCCCCGCCGCTCGGCCGAGCCCCGATACATCGCCTACCCGGGCCGACGGTGACAGTCCGGCTCCTCGGCCGGATTCCGACTCTCGCGTCGACACCGATCCGCCACCGGGCCGGGTGGATTCCGAAACGCCGGACGCCGGCTCGCCGCGCGACCGGACCGACGCGGACCTCCCTCACGACCGGACCGACGCCGACCTCCCTCACGACCGAACCGACACCGACCTCCCTCACGACCGAACGGACGGGGAATCCCCCCGCGATCGGACCGACACCGATACCCCGCACCGCGACTCCGACACGGCCGGGCGCCCCGACGCAGACAGCCGCGGTGATCGGCCCGCAGCGCGTGCTGATTCCGACCCGGACGCACAGCGCCCCGATACCCCCCGCCCCCGCGCGGACACCGATACGGCGGAAACCACACGATCCGGCTCGCCGGACCAAGGTCCCGTCGCGCCCCACTCCCCGGGCACCCACCCCAACAGCCAGAGCTCGACCACACCGTCCCCGGCCCGCCCCGATGCGCCCGCCCCACGACCCACCCCCGAACTCCCGGACACTCCGCGCCGCCCCGACCCGGTCAACCCCCGCCCCGACCCGGACCGGCCCCGCGCGGACCCGGACCGGCCCCGCGCCGGCCTCGACCCCACCTCCCCCCGCCGCCCCGAGATCACCACGGACACCAACCGCCCAGCCGTCGACACCCGCCCGGTTACACCGGACTCCCCCGCAACCCGCAGCCCGGAACCCGACCCACCCGGCGACAGCACCCCGATGGAACAACGCGCCGACACCGACACCGGCATCGGCGACGAAGCCCGCTCCGGCGACCCCGCCAACGACCGCGACCCCTCCCAGACCACCGCGTGCGGCGACCCGGTAGACGTCGCCACCGGCGAATTCCTCCTCCCCACCGTCGACCTCGACCTCCCCGGCGTCCTGCCACTGACCCTCAACCGCAGGCACCGCTCCAACTACCGCTGGGGCCGCTGGTTCGGCCGCACCTGGTCGACCACCCTCGACATCCGGCTGATCGTCGACCGCGACGGCATCGTCTTCGCCGGCGAGGACGGCATCCTTCTTGCCTACCCGCACCCGCAACCGGGCGCTCCGGTACGCCCGCTGTCCGGCGGCTCGCGCTCGACCTGCACCCGCACCGAAACCGGCTCCTACCGGGTCCACGACCCGGAACGCGAGATCACCTGGCACTTCGCCCCCGAATCGCCGCTGCGCGGCGCCGACGAACGCCGCGGCAACTACGCGATCTCCGCCATCACCGACCGGCACCGCAACCGCATCCGCTTCCACTACGACCCCGACGGCGCACCCACCGCGATCACCCACTCCGGCGGCTATCGGGTACGCGTCGACACCGACCCGCGACTGGGCCGCATCACCGCACTGGCACTGCACGGCGGTGATGCCGACGTCATCGTCATCCGCCGATTCGACTACGAGGCAGGCGATCTCGTCGCGGTCACCGAAGCCATGGGCGCCACGTCGCGATTCACCTACGACGCCGACGGCCGCATTCTGTCGTGGACCGACTCCCGCGGCACCTCGATGTCGAACACCTACGACCACCGCGGCCGGGTCGTCGCCCAGCACGGCACCCACGGCATCCTCTCCGCGACCTTCGCGTACCGCGACCACCCCGGCGGCACCGGCAGCACCACCCTGCACACCGATTCGCTGGGCGCGGCGACCAGCTACGGCTTCGACAGCGACCTGCGGCTGCGCGACCTCCGCTCCCCCACCGGCGCGCACACCCGCATCGACTACAACAGCGACCGCAAACCGCTCACCGTCACCGGCCCCGACGGCGCCGTCACCCGCTACCTGTACACCACCGACGGCGACCCGGCCCGGATCGAGCGGCCCGACGGCACCGCCGTGGATCTCGCCTACGCCGAGCCGGGAAGGCAGTCCCGCATCACCGGCCCCGACGGCGCGGTGACCCAGCAGGATGGCACGGCAACGGCACCCTGGCCGCCTCCATCGATCCGGCCGGGGCCCGCACGGAGTACACCTACCACGCCTGCGGCGCCCTGGCCTCGATCACCGAGGCCGATGGCACCTGCACCCGGATCGAGACCGACGCGGCCGGACTGCCGGTCGCCGTCGTCGACCCGCTCGACGGCATCACCCGTATCCGCCGCGACCGGTTCGGCCGACCGGCCGAGATCACCGACCCGCTCGGTCGCAGCACCCGCTACCGGTGGTCGCCGGAGGGCACGCTGCTGTCCCGGACCGACCCCGACGGGCACGGCGAGACCTGGGAGCACGACGGGGAGGCGTCACCCACCCGGCACGTGAACCGGGCGGGCGGGGTCACCGAATTCGCGAACGGCAGCTGGGATCTGCGCACCGCCCGGACCGACCCGGACGGCGCGGTCACTCGCTACCGCTACGACGCCGAGGGACGCCTGACCGCCGTGGTGAACCCGCTCGGCCAGGTCTGGCACTACGCCTACGACCCGGCCGGACAGCTCGCCGCCGAGACCGACTACAGCGGGGCACGGAGCCAGTACACGCGCGCGGCGGCGGGCCCGATCGCCACGGTGACCCCCGCGACCGGTGACACCCGTACGCACACCTACGACTCCCTCGGCTGCCTCACGAGCGTCACGGCGGCGTCCGGAGCGTGGCGCCGCTTCACCGACGACGGCGCCGGCCGCATGCTCTCCGCCATCTCCGGCCACGGCGACGAGACCGGCCACAGCCTCGAATTCACCCGCACCGCCACCGGCGCGATCGCCACCGAGACCCGCGACGGCGAGCACATCCTCCGGCACGAATACGACCCGCTCGGCCGGCGCACCCGGCGCACCGACCACTCCGGCACGCAGACCCGGTGGAGCTACGACCCCGCAGGCAGACCCGCAACGCTCGGCGCCGACGGGCATGTCCTCCGCTTCGATCACGACGCCGCCGGACAGCTCACCGGCTGGGCCGTCGGCCACATCGCCGTCACCCGCGACCTGGACCGGGTCGGGCGGCTCACCGGCCAGACGGTGACAGCGCACCCGCCGAGCATGCTCGACCTCGGCGAACCCCGCCGCGCCCCCGCCGAGCTGCGCACCGATACCTACACCTGGCGGCCCGACGACTACCTCCTCTCCCGGGCCACCGGCACGCCGAGCGCGAACCTTCGCCAGGACTTCGCGCTCGACCCGATGGGCCGGATCACCGCCGTCAGCGACGGCACGGCTCCCGCCGAGACCTACACCTACGACGCACTGTCCAACATCACCGCTGCCCGGACCACCCACCGGCCGAATCCCCGGATGCGCCGCAGGCAGTACCGAGGCACCCGCCTGGTGCGCGCGGGCCGGACCCGCTATCACTACGACGATGCGGGCCGGCTGATCCGCAGGATCACCACCCGCCCATCCCGCAAACCCGACGTCTGGTTCTACCGCTACGACGGCTTCGACCAGCTCACCGATGTCTGGACCCCCGCCAGGCAGTGGTGGCACTACACCTACGACGCCCTCGGCCGCCGCACCACCAAACAGCACCTCGCCACCGACGGCACCGTGCTGGAACGCACCGACTACCACTGGGACGGCGACCAGCTCATGGGGCAAGTCACCGCGGACAGCGTCATTCGCTGGCACTACCAGCCGGGCACCTACACACCCCTCGCTCAGACCACGCACCGCGACGACCTCGACCGCCGATTCCACGCCATCGTCAGCGATCTCGTCGGCACTCCCGTCGAGCTGATCGACCCCACCGACGCCCGATCCGTCGCGGCCGCCGAAACCGAACTCTGGGGCCGCACCCGCTGGATCGGCGATGCCGACACCCCGCTACGCTTCCCCGGCCAGCTGCACGACCCGGAGACCGGGCTGCACTACAACCAGCACCGCTATTACGACCCCGAGACCGGCCGCTACCTCAGTGCCGACCCACTCGGCCTCCTGCCCGCCCCCAACCCGCACAGCTACCCGGGCAATCCCACGGTGAGCTGCGACCCGACCGGATTGACCCCGTGCGGCAAAGATGCCGAAGAGCGACCGTACTGCAATAGAACCCAAGCGTTCCACGCCGCGATGGACCGTGCCGGAATCCCGCGAAGTCAGCAACTGGTTCGTCAGTGGACCGTCGGTGCCGACCCGGCGCAGTACCACCGGCCCGGGAACTACGTATTCGACTCCAATCCCGGCCGCCACGGCCGCTACTACCAATACGAGACTCCCCAGGGGACTCGCGTCATCGCCGAACACACCGCCGACCCGAGGGCATCCCACCCGCATTTTCACGCGGGCCGACCGAAGGTGGGGACGCACAACGTCAATATGATGGGCGAGCGATATCAACAGGTCGGGGACAAGCACCACTTCTACTACCGGATAAAACAAGACAATGACGAGTCAGGAACTGCGTAGGAAACTTCAGCAGCGGCGCGAAGGGGCCGCTGCTGCGGCGCTCACCGCGAACCTTGCGGATGTCGAAGTCGCCGGGTTTGTCCAGGATGATGTCTTCCCTCAGTGGATAGCCGAAGCTTTCGCGGCCTTCATGAAGACCTCGTCGACCCCGTTCGTGCGGGTGCCGGACGGCAGCACCGAAGCAGTGATCGGGACCATGTATCGGCAGCTGCTGGCGGTAGCGGGGATTCGAGACAGGTTCTACTGTCGCACCGGCCTCGAAACGCGGCCATGGATGGACTGCGTAGTCACCGGGCCGGATTGGCTTCGATCCCTGCGCGCAGAAGTCGGCGAGAGCCTCGACTTCGTGTCGCACGACATGACCGCCCTGGCCATGACCTTCGACGACGAACACGAGCTCCTGGGTTTCTTCGCTACTGCCGAGGCGTGATCGGAGGATTCGTGGTGCGGTAACGCATCGGTCTGGACCGGATGGCTCACGGGGTCGAAGGCGTCCTGCAGCGGCTCCGCTCTCGAGCCGTGGTCAGCAGCGCTATATCCTGCACCACCCCGACACCGTGCGGTAGGCGGGCAACGCCGGGGCCGCGCTGCTTCCGAGGTGTTCGCGCCGAAACGGATCGGCCGCACGTTAGGCTGACCTAAGTCGATGAGCAAGGAGGGCCGATGGAATCCATCAGGGCGGGCATCACGGCGCGCGGGCGCGCCAACGAGCCGCTGTCGCTGCGGCTCACCGTCGCGGAGATGCGGCCGCTCGCGCCCGGGTTCACCCGGGTCGTGCTGGAGGGGGCCGGGCTCGCGCAGTATCGCGCGCCGCGTCCGGCGGACGCCTTCAAGCTGGAACTCTCCGCCGACGACACCGGCCGCCCCCTGCTGCGCGCCTTCACCGTGCGCGAATTCGACGCCGCCACCCGGCGCCTGACCTTCGACATCGCCCACCACGAGCGCGGTGTCGCCGTGAACTGGCTGGCCACCGTGAGCCCCGGCGACGCGGTGACGTTGGCCGGGATGCGCCCGGAGTGGGTCGCCGCCGACGGGGTGCGGGATCACGTCCTGATCGGCGACGACACCGCGGTCCCCGCCATCGCGGCGATCATCGACAGCCTCGGGCCCGAGCATCGGGTGTGGGCGTATGTGCCGACCGACCTGCTCCCCCGGCACCCGAATCTCGAGCTACGGCTGCGCACCGATGTCGAAACCCACACGCCGGAGGCGATTTCCGCGCGCCGAAGGACCCAGGTGTGGGTGGCCGCCGAGGCCGCCGCCGTCCGGCGGGTGCGTGCCCACGTCCTCGGCGCATGGGGCGTCGCGCGCGCCGACCTGCTCGCGCGCGCCTACTGGAAGCGCGGCCTGACCAATACCGACACCGACGCGGCGAGCCTGCTCGGCTACCGGGAGGCGGTGCTGGCCGGCGGCGACATTCACGACCCGGCGCTCGCCGAGCGGATCGACCTGGGGCTCTGAGCGCCGCTCTCCGCGAAGTCGATCCTCGCGTCCGGTTCGACGGCGTCCGCCACCGCGTGGCGAGTCTTCGACGTACAGGCAGCTGACACGAGCCGGCCTTCCACCGCGGCACCGCGACCGGAGCCGGGACGCGATCCATCCACGACACCGCGCTGATCGAATCCCCCTGGTCCGCACACGGAGAATCGGGGATTCCCATGGGCCTGCTCCTCGCGACCGGCGATCCTCGCTTCCGCGACACCGCCCGCGCCGCGCTCGAACGCGCCGGACACGACGTGCTGGCCGGAGTGGCCGGGACCGCGCTCCGCGACGACACCGCGCTCGCGATCCTCGACGCCGGGCCGGGGATCGCGCGGTGCCGGGCGATCCGCGCCGGACCGCACCCCGAGCTGCCGATCATCCTGCTCACCACCTCCGGCCACGAGCGGATCCGCGGGCTCGAGGCCGGCGCCGACGACTGCATCGACCCCGCGGCCGGACCCTACGAGCTCACGCTGCGGGTGACGGCGGTGCTGCGTCGCACCCACCCGGCGGTGCTGCGCGACGGCCGGATCGCGCTGTGCCCGCAAGCCCGCTCGGTCGCCGTCGACACCGTCCCGGTGCAGCTGACTCCGCGCGAGTTCGATCTGCTGGAGTTCCTGCTGCGGCACCCGGAGTCGGTGTTCTCCCGCGAGCAGCTGCTCGCGCAGGTGTGGGGCTGGGATTTCGGCGACCTCTCGACCGTGACCGTCCATGTCAAACGGCTGCGCGCCAAGCTGGGGGACCAGCATCGGCTCGACACCGTCTGGGGCCGGGGTTACGCCTGGGGTGCGGCGCCGAGCCGGGAGATGCGATCGGCCTGACCGGGCGCTCCCCGGGCCGTAGCGACCACCGCCATCATGGATGGAGTGAGTTCGTATCGCCTGGCCGAGCCGCCGCTGTTCACCCGCCTGCGCCCCGCCTCCCGCGTGCTGATCGCCGGGGCCGGCGGCGGCTTCGATATCTACGGCGGGCTGCCGCTCGCCGTCGCCCTGCAAGGTCTCGGGAAGCAGGTCTTCCTGGCGAGCCTGTCCTTCGACGACCTGGGCCGGACCCCGCTCGAGGACTGGCTGCTGCCCGGCGTCGCCGCCGTCACCCCCGGCACCGTCGGCAACGACGACTACTTTCCCGAGCGCACCCTGGCGCGCTGGCTGGCCGAAACCGGCCGCGAACCGGTCGTCCACACCTTCCCGCGCTCCGGCGTCCGCCCGCTCCGCGATGCCTACCGCGGCCTGGTGGAGCACCTCGGTATCGACGCCATCGTGCTGGTCGACGGCGGCACCGACATCCTGCTGCGCGGCGACGAAACCGGGCTCGGCACACCGCACGAGGACATGACCAGCCTCGCGGCGGTAGCGGAGCTGGATCACCTCGACCGCATGGTGGTGTCGGTGGGTTTCGGCATCGATGCCTACCACGGTGTCTGCCACGCCCACGTCCTGGAGAACCTCGCGGCGCTGCAACGGCGGAACGCCTTCCTCGGCGCCCTCTCGATTCCGCTGGACAGCCCCGAGGGAGCCGCCTACCTGGCCGCGGTCCGGCACGCGGCGGCCGAGACGCCGTCGCGCCCCAGCATCGTCCACGCCCAGATCGCCGCGGCGCTGCGCGGGGAGTTCGGCAATGTCCAGACCACCGGCCGCACCGGCGACACCGAGCTGTTCGTGAACCCGCTCATGGCCGTGTACCTGGCCGTCGATCTCCCGGCGCTGGCGCGCACCGTCGGCTACCTGCCGCTCCTCGAGCCCACCGAGGACGCCTGCCAGGTGGTGCGGGTGCTCGACGCGCACTTGGCAGCACGGCCCCAGCCCCGGCCTTTCACCTCCTTCCCGCACTGACGTTGCGCGCGGCAGGTCGGCGATCGGTTCGTCGCCGACCTTGACCGGCGGAGGTCACGGCCGCAAATTCGGTGTCGCTCGGGCACCTCTCCGGTTTACCGTCGAAGTCCCGCCGGAACTCTCCGACGGGCCTGTGGGAAGGGGGACGCGATGTGGAACTGGAGCGACCGCGTCGCCGAACACGCGACCGCGGCGGCCTGCACCCGCCCGGTCACCGATCCGGAGCCGACCGTCACCGAGCGTTCGGCCCAGCGCGAGACCGTCACCGGCGGTGACGCGGCGAACGACACTCGATCCGGGGCGACGCGCCCCGAGGTGGCGGACTACGGTCTCGCCGGCTGAACCGCTCCGTACCGGCCACACCGGCCGGTACGGAGCCGTCCCGCACCGAGTACGCCCATTCCTGTTTCCGAAAATGCCGATGTAATTCCTACGCCGAACCGGGTCGGTAGCGGTGCGCCCGACGGCAGGTTCGGCCGGCGGTAGCCGCAACGTGAGCGCAACGAAAGGAAACGCGCTCTCAACCTCGGCACAACGGCACGGGAACACGAGTACAGCAACGTATACAGCCATGTCGACCATGTCGTATACGAACGCCCGGATCCCCGAATGACGCCGTTGCCGAACCGAAAGCCACGCCGGCTCCTGCTCGCCCTGCTGGCCGCCGCGCTGCTGCTCACCGGCTGCTCCAGCATCGACGCCACCTTCACCCCGAGCACCGGCGGCGGTGCCGGCGGCCCGGTGATCCGGGTCGGCACGCTGCGCGGCCAGCCGCACCTGTTCGCCCCCTACTTCTACGACCGCTTCCTCACCGGCGGCGCCCGGGTGGACGTCGCGGTCTTCGACTCCTCGCCGGACGTCAAGAACGCCCTGGTCTCCGGGCGGATCGACGTGGCCGTCATGGGCGTGCCCGCCATGCTGGCCGGTGCCGCCGACGGGCAGGACGTGCGGCTGATCGCCTCCTCGGCCGACGGCGGCTCCGCGATCGTCGGGCAGCCCTCGATCGCCGATGTGCGGGGGCTGCGCGGCCGGAAGGTCGGGTATCCGGTCGGCTCCTCGCAGGAGGTGCTGCTCCGCTCGACGCTCACCGCGGCAGGCATCGACCCGGATCGCGACCTCACCCTGGTCAACCTGACCTTCGCCGATATGGCGAATGCCTACGCGGGCGGGCAGATCGACGCCTTCTCCTCGGCCGAGCTCGGCCCCTCGGTCGCCAAGCAGCGCGGCGCGCACGACATCGTCAGCCCCTACGACACCCCGGTCGGGAAGGTCAATATCGGGCTGGCGACCACGCAGCGCGTGCTCGACGCCGACCCGGAGCTGGTCCGCACCGTGGTCGCCGCGCATCGAAAGGCGGTGCGGCACATGGACACCAACCGCGAGGAGTGGCGGCAGCGGGTGGTCGAGCAGTTCGGGCTCGACCCGACCGTTGCGGGCACCGCCATCGCCAATACCTGGCCGCGCGCCGATCTTTCCGAGCAGTACGTCGCCCAGGTGACCGCGCTGGCCCGCGAGATGGCGGCGCTCGGCCAGCTGCCCCGCATCCCGGACATGAACGTCTTCGTGCACCCGTCGATCGTCGACACCGTCGCCGAGGAGGGCGCGAAATGACCACCGTCGCCGAGGAGGGCGCGAAATGACCACCGTCACCGAAGCCCCGGTCACCGCTGCACCGGTCCCCGCATCCCCCGCACCGCGCACGCGAAGGCTGGGCAAGCGGCTGGTGAGCGTGCTCTACGCGGTTGCGCTGCCGCTGGCGCTCACCGGCGTGTGGGCGCTGGCGGTGCGGCAGCAGTGGCAGCTGCCGCTCGGCATCGATATGCGCTTCGTCCCCTCGCCCGCCGAGGTCGTCACCCGGATCGCCGACCTGGCGGTGGGCTCCGGCGAGGCGACCAGCGGCACGCTGTGGCGGCACACCGCGGCCAGCGCGCTCCGGGTGCTCAACGGGTTCCTCGTCGCGGCCGCGCTCGCGATCCCGCTCGGGCTGCTCATCGGCCGGATCCGGCTGGTGGAGCGGCTGCTCGACTCCACCGTCGGGCTGCTGCGGCCGATCCCGGTCACCGCATGGGCGCCGCTGGCGCTGCTGCTGATCGGCTTCGGCGACCGCTCCACCATCTTCCTGATCGTGCTCGCGGCCTTCTTCCCGATCCTGGTCAACACCATCGCGGGCGCCTCCGCGGTCTCGCCGCGGCTGCTGGAGGCCGCCGCCATGCTCGGCACCCCAGCCTGGAAGACCTTCTTCACCGTGGTGCTGCCCAGCTCCATGCGCTCGATCACCGCCGGGCTGCGGGTCGGGCTCGGGCTGGCGTGGGTGGTGCTTGTGGTCGGCGAGACCGTCGGCATCCGCACCGGGCTCGGCGCGCTCATCACCCAGGCCAGGGATATGAGCCGGACCGACACCATCGTCGCCGGAATGATCGTCATCGGCCTGGCCGGGCTCGCCTCCGACCGCCTGCTCACCCTCACCCTGCGCGCGGCCACCCGCAACCGGCCAGGGCTCGTCTGAAGGAGCACCTCATGACCAGCACCGTCAATCTCGGCGCCCCGATCACCATCGCCGCGCTCGGCAAGCAGTTCCCCTCCGAACAGGGCCCCGTGACCGCCGTCGCCGGGCTCGACCTCGAGATCGCGGCGGGCGAGTTCATCGCCGTGGTCGGGGCCAGCGGGTGCGGCAAGTCCACCGTGCTGCGCATGCTCGCCGGCTTCGAGAGTCCGACCTCCGGGCGGCTCGAGGTCGGCGGCGCCCCCGTGCGCGGCCCCGGCCCCGACCGCGGCGTCGTCTTCCAGGACTACGGCCTGTTCCCGTGGCTGACCGTGCAGGAGAACGTCGCCTACGGGCCGAGGCAGACCGGCGCCTCCCGCCGCGACGCCGCCGCGCGGGCCGCGCGCTACATCGAGCTGGTCGGGCTCACCCGGGTCGCGAATCGCTTCCCGCAGCAACTCTCCGGCGGGATGCAGCAGCGCGTCGCCATCGCGCGCGTGCTCTGCAACGAACCGGCGGTGCTGCTCATGGACGAGCCCTTCGGCGCCCTGGACGCGCTCACCCGCGGGTCGCTGCAGCGCGAGCTGGAGCGGATCCACCGCGAGACCGGCACCACCACGCTGTTCGTCACGCACAGCGTGGAGGAGGCGGTGTACCTGGCGGATCGGGTGGTGGTGATGAGCGGGGGTATCTCGCACGGGACGGCGGGGCATGTGCAGGCGGTGGTTCCGGTGCAGCTGGATCGGCCGCGCGACGTGAACGACGCGGCGTTCACCGATCATCGGCGACGGATCAGCGCGCTCATCGAGCACTGATCTCCGCATGCACAGGTGGTGAACATCGGGCAACTTGTATAGACAGGTTGCCCTGCGCCGCGCCACAGTGAAGCGTGACATCTGAGCAGTACGACCTGGTGGTCGTCGGCGCGGGCATCGTCGGCCTCGCACACGCCTTCCACGCCCGCGAGCGCGGCCTGACGGTGGCGGTGGTCGAGCAGAACGACCGCGTACTCGGCGCCTCGATCCGCAACTTCGGGCATGCCTGTGTGACAGCGCAATCCGGCCCGGCGCTCGACTACGCGCGCGCGGGGCGCGAGCACTGGATCCGGCTGGCCGGCGCGGCCGGGTTCGGTCTCCGCGAATCGGGCACGTGGTGCGTGGCCAGGTCGGACGACGAGCTGGCGATCATGACGGAGTTCGCGAGATCACGGGGCGACGAGCAGGTGCGGCTGCTCGACCGGAAGCGGTTCCTGGCGCAGGTGCCGGTGGCCGACGCGGTGGGCGGCATGCACCTGCCCGGCGACCTGCAGGTGGACCCGCGCGCGGCCGCCCCGGCCATCGCCTCCTGGCTGGAACACCGGCGCGGCGCCGATTTCCACTGGCGCACCGCGGTTCTCGGCATCGAGCCGGGCCGCGTGCGCACCTCGCGGGGCACGGTCACCGCGCGGCACATCGTGGTGGCCGTCAACCACGACGTCGACCGCCTCTTCCCCGAGCTGAGCGCGGAGCTGCTGCGCTGCCGCCTGCACATGCTCCGCGCGACCGTGGCGCTCCCCCGCCCGCTGCCGGGCCCGCTGTTCACCGGCTGGTCGCTGCTGCGGTACTCGGGATTCACGGGCACCGAGCGGCTCCGCGCCCGGCTGGAGCGCGAGTACCCCGCGGAGGTCGCGGCCGACCTGCACCTGATGGTCACCCCGCAGGCCGACGGCACGCTCATCGTGGGCGACACCCACATCCGGGAGGTCTCGGAGTCGCCGTTCCAGTCCGAGCACGGATTCGCGATGCTGCTCGACCACACCCGGGAGTTGTTCGGCGGCACCGATATCGAGGTCGTCGAGCGCTGGCAGGGCGTCTACAGCTCGGCGCGGGGCCGCGAGTTCCTGATCGCCGAACCGGCGCCGGGGGTGCGGGTGGTCACGGTGACCACCGGGATCGGCATGACCACCGGGCTGGGGCTCGCGGCCGCCGTGATCGATGGCATCGCCCCGGTCAGCCCGAACTCGTGAGGGTGAAGGTCACCAGGTCGGGCCGGTAGCGGTCGTCGGCGTACTCGAACGCGACGCCGTGTTCGTCCCGGGAGACCCGGCGCTCGCGCAGCAGCGGGGCACCCGGCTCGATGCCGAGGTGCCCGGCATCGGCCGGGTCGGCGGCGACGGCGTCGAGCTGGTGTTCGATGGTGGCGAACCGCACTCCGGCGCCGATCAGGAAATCGGTGATCGAACCGGAGTCGGTGTCGAACCCGAGCACGAGCGTCCCGACCGGCTCGGTGAAGGTACTGCGCTCCAGCATGGCGGGCACCCCGTCGAGCAGCCGCACCCGCACCACCTCGACCACGGATTCCGCCCCCGGGGAGCGGCGCCGGGCGACCTCGACGGTACGGTTGCCCGCGACCCGCCCGGTGCTCTCCACCCATCGGGTGAAGGGGGTGAAGGTGGCGATGCCGCGTGCCGGGGTGCGGCCGCGGACGGTCGCGGGGCGGCCCTGCGTGATCGTCACCAACCCTTCGGCCCGCAGCGCCGCCATGGCCTGGCGCACCGGGCCGCGGGAGACGCCGAACTCGGCGCACATCTCGCTCTCGCTGGGCAGCGCGGCGCCGACCGGGTAGACGCCGTCGCGAATGCGCAGCCGCACCTGGGTGGCGACGCGCTCGTGCAGGGTGCCCGGTGGCCGCACGGTCCGCCTCCGTTCCTCGCCGCGCCGTTCCGTGTGGTCGGTGCCGCGGCGGCAGCGCTGTCGCGCGGCGCCGTTCCGACGGCTCGAAACTACCCGGTCACGGCGCGATGGCGGCGCGCAGGATGCCGGGCGGGGCAGGCACGAGCACCGTCGCCACCTCCGCCAGCGGGACCGGGGGCGCCACCACCGACGCCCACGGGTAGCGGTCGCGGGTGGCGTGCAGGAAGGCGACGGCTTCGCGCAGGTGGCGGGGTTCGTAGTTGTGCACGCCGGTGACGGTGAGCCAGCCGCGCACGATCGCCTCGGGGTCGACCGGGACGGCGGGGCCGGGGGCCACCGAGCCGACCAGGACCAGGGTGCCGCCCAGGTCGAGGCGGGACAGGGCGGCACCGACGGCCGCGGCGGCGCCGGAGAACTCCAGGGCGAGGTCGACCGGCGCGCCGTCGTCGGGACGGCCGCCGAACGCGGCGGCGAGCGCGAGCCGCTCGGGGTGCGGGTCGGCCACCAGCACCTCGGCGCCGCGGAACGCGCACGCCGCCGCCGCGCTGAGACCGAGCATGCCCGCCCCCGTCACCAGCACCCGCCGCCCCGCGACCGCACCCGCGGCCGCCAGCGCGGCCATGACGGTGGCCGTCGCGCACCCGGCGGGCGCGGCAACGGCATCGGGCACCTCATCGGGCACCTCGACCAGCGTCACCCCCGCGGGCAGCAGCACGTGCTCGGCATAGGTCCCCGAGAGCGCCCACTCGCCCGCGAACGGCTCGTGCCCCACCTTCCGCACCCGCGCACACTTGGCGGTGAATCCCGCCAGGCAGCGGGCACAGTCACCGCAGGGCGCGGTCACCGACCACACCACCCTGGTCCCCGCCGGAAGCGCCCCGCGCACCACCCGCCCGACGGCCTCGTGCCCGAGCACCGACGGGCACGGCGCGGCCCGCCTGCCGGTGACGGTGTGCAGATCGCTCCCGCACACCGTCGCCAGCGCGACCCGGACCAGCGTCTCCCCCGGCCCGACCGCGGGCAGCGGCACCTCCCGCACCGCCGTCCCGGCACCGCTCCACACCGCGGCCCTGGTCACACCACCAGCGAGCGAATCCATCCGGAGAGCCTTTCGATCAGGTAGACGATGACGAACACCACCAGCACGATCGCCCCGGCGACGTCGAAGTTCAGCGTCCGGATCGACTCGAAGAGCAGGTAGCCGATACCGCCGGCGCCGACGATGCCGAGCACGGTGGAGGTGCGGATATTGACGTCGAGCAGGTAGAGCCAGGAGCCGACGATGGCGGGAACGGCCTGCGGGATCACCGCCGCGCCCACCGTCTTCCACCAGCCACCGCCGACCGCGGCGACCGCCTCCAGCGGTCCGGGGTCGATCTCCTCCACCGCGTCGGCGACGAGTTTGCCGAGGAAGCCCACCGAGCCGATGGCCAGCGCGCAGGTGCCCGCGATGGGTCCGAGCCCGAGCGCGGCGACGAAGACCACCGCGACGATGAGCTCCGGCACCGCGCGCACCAGCAGGATCCAGCCGCGGGCCATCCAGTAGAGCACCGGGTGCGGGGAGACATTGCTCGCCGCGACGATCCCGACCGGAATGGAAAGAACCCCGCCGATGCCGGTGGCCAGCACGCCGATGGCGACCGTCTGCACGGTGGCGTCGAACAGGTCGGTGCCGAGCGCGCCGAAGTCCGGTGGCACCATGCGGCCGAATACCTCGAGCGCGGGCCCGACCCAGGTGACCAGCGACAGCGGGTCGATCTCCAGCACCACCAGCGCGGCAAGGGTGGCGCCGCCGACCAGCCCGCCGAGCGCGAACCGGGCGGCCCGATCGCGTCGCGGGCCGGAGTTCTTCGGGGCGAGCAGCACACGCCGGATGCCGATGGCGAGCAACTCCATGGCGGCGATGATCACCAGGATCACCGCGACGATCCCCATGGCCCGCGGGTAGGCGAGCCCGCGCAGCGCGTCCTGCAGCGCGAACCCGATACCGCCCGCGCCGACGAAACCGAGCACGACCGACATCCGCAGGTTGATGTCGACCCGGTACACGAAGGCCCCGATCCAGGCCGGAACCACCTGCGGCAGCACGGCATTGACCAGTTCGCGCAGCGGCCCCGCCCCGGTGGCGCGCACGGCCTCGCGCGGGCCGGGATCGGTCTGCTCGATGGCGTCGGCGAAGAGCTTGCCGAGCATGCCGATGGAGTGCAGCGCCAGCGCGAGCACGCCGGGCAGCACCCCGATGCCGAGCCCGCGCACCAGCAGCGCCGCGATGAGCAGGTCCGGCATGGCCCGGCAGAAGGTGATGATCGCCCGCGCCACCGCGTAGACGGCCGGGTGCGGGGTGGTGTTGCGGGCGGCGAGGAAGGCGAGCGGCACCGAGGCCACGGTGGCGAGCACGGTGCCGAGCACCGCCATGAGCAGGGTCTCCAGCGCCAGCGTCGAGATCCGGGCGGGGTCGTCCAGGCGAGGCGGGAGCATGCGGTCGAGCAGCCGGGCGATGTCGTCGAGGCCGTCGAGCAGGGTGGCCGGGGCGAACTCCAGGTGCACGGCGGAGGCCAGCACCGCGGCGGCGGCGAGCAGCGAGAGCAGCCGCAGAACCCACGGGCGCGGGGTGCGGGCGCGCTCGTCGCGCGTGACCGGCCGCCGCTGCGGCGGGTCGAGCACCACGCTCATCGCGGCCGCGCGGGGGTGGTCGCGGCCGCTTCGTCGGGGCCGACGCGGCGGTAGATCTCCATGACCTCGTCGCGGGAGAGCTCGACCGCGGCCCGGTCCAGCACCTTCTCGCCATTGCGCAGCCCGATCAGGCGGTGCGCCCAGCCCAGCGCGAGGTCCACCTGGTGCAGGGTGCAGATCACGGTCAGCCGCTCCTCGATGCAGATGCGGAACAGCAGGTCCATCACCACCCCGGCGTTCTCCGGGTCCAGCGAGGCCACCGGCTCGTCGGCCAGCACCACCCGCGGCCGCTGCATGAGCGTGCGGGCGATGGCGACGCGCTGCTGCTGGCCGCCGGAGAGGGTGTCGGCGCGCCGCTCGGCCAGCCCGGCCAGCCCCACCCGCTCCAGGTGCGCCAGCGCCTCCCGGCGCATGGCGGCCGGGTAGGTGAGCGTGCCGTAGCGCGGCAGCCGCAGCCTGCCGAGCCCGCCGATCAGCACGTTCTCCAGGCAGCTGAGCCGGCCGACCAGGTTGAACTGCTGGAACACGAAGCCGACATCGCGGCGCAGCGCCCGCAGCCGGGCGCCGCGGGCGACGTCCACCCGGACCCCGTCGACCTCGACCCGCCCCGCGCTGACCGGCTGCAGGCCGTTCAGGCAGCGCAGCAGCGTCGACTTGCCGGACCCGGAGAGCCCGAGCAGCACGACCAGTTCGCTGCGGTGCACGGTGAAGGAGACCTCGTGCAGCGCGGTGACGGCGCCGAAGCGCTTGCTCACCCCGTCCACGGTGACGACGACATCGTCACCGGCGACGGCGGGCGGGGAGGCCGGGGTGGTCATCGGATCAGCCCTTGCACTTGTCCGAGCCGGTGACCTCGCACACCTTGCGCACGCCGTCGTAGTCGGCGTCGGTGGCGGGGACGACGCCCCAGGCGCGCTCGTCGGTGAAGCGGCAGGCGTCGCCGGTGCAGATCCCGGCTGCCTGCAGCTTGTCCAGGTTCAACTGCTCGGTGAAGAGGGTGCGCAGCTTGTCGATGGTCTCGGTGCCGAGCGCGTTGTTCGCGGCGAAAAGCGATCCCGCGATCATCTCGGACTTCCAGATCGTCTCCAGCTGGCCCGGCTTCAGGTCGCCCTTGTCGATCATGGTCTTGTCCACCATGGTGTCGAAGGCGAAGCCGGCATCGCAGTCACCGGCCGCGATCGCGAGCGCGGAGGAGTCGTGGCCGCCCGCGAAGATCGGGGTGAGCCCGGCGGAGAGGTCCCGCTCGGCGCCGGAGGCGATGACCTTCGCCTCGATCAGCCCCGCGGTCGGGTAGAGGAAGCCGGAGGTGGAGCTGGGGTCGACGAAGCAGACCTTCCTGCCGCGGAAGTCGGCCAGGGTGTTGATATCCGGGTTGTCCGCGCGGGTGAGGCCGTAGGACTGGTAGCCGGGCTTGCCGCCCGCGTTCTTGACCACCGCGCCGAGCGGGGTGATGTCGGCGCCGGCGATCCCGGCCACCACGTAGGCGAACGGGCCGAAGAAGGCGAGGTCGACATTGCCCGCGATCAGCCCCTCGACCACGCCCGCGTAGTCGGAGGCCTGCACGAACTCGACCTTCGAGCCGGTCTCCCGCTCCAGCAGCGCGACCACCGGCTGGTAGCTGGCCTTCAGGTCGCTGGAGTTCTCGGCGGGAATGGCGGCCAGGGTGATGGTCTCCGGGAAGCCTTGCGCGGTGCGGGTTTCGGCGTCGGAGCCGGAACAGCCGGCCAGGGCGAGCGTGAGCCCGGTGAGCGCGGCGACGACGGCGCGGGCCGGGCGGCGATGGCGGAAGAACATGGTGGAGCGGTCCTCTCGGGATGGAGCAGTCAGGCGGAACGGAGCAGATCGGGCAGTTCGGCGATGGTGTCGAGTACGTGGGTGGCGCCGGCCTCGCGCAGCGTGGCGGCGTCGTGCGCGCCGGTGCGCACGCCCGCGACGATCCGCGCGCCCGCCCGGCGGCCGCACCGCATGTCGCCCGCGGTGTCGCCCGCGACCGCGACCGCGGCCACGTCGTCGACCCGCAGCCGCAGCAGCGCGGTGAGCACCAGGTCCGGGTACGGGCGGCCGCGCCCGGCCTCGGCGGGGGCGAGGGTGAGGTCGGCGATGGTCTCCCAGCCGAGCGCGGTCAGGATGCGATCCTGGGTGGCGCGGCTGAATCCGGTGGTGAGGGCGACCTGCACGCCGCTCGCGCGCAGCGCCGAGATGGCATCGGCCGCACCGGGAATCGGGGTGAGCCCGCCCTCGTCGACGAAGCCGGTGTACGCCTCCTCGAAGGCGGTGTTCGCGGCGGCGGCGCGCTCTTCGGTGCCGAAGAGCGCGCGGAAGACCTCGATCTTGGACATGCCCATGGTGTCCAGCACGTACCGGCGGGCGTGGTCGCGCTCGGCGCCTGCGGCGGGGAGCCCGGCGGCGCTCGCGGCCGTCTCGAAGGCGCGCAGGACGAGCCCGTCGTCGGCGACGGTGGTGCCCGCCATGTCGAGCACGGCGAGGGCGATGGCGGTGGGTTGCTCTGGCACGGGAACCACGGTGACGTTTGGTATAGACCAATCAGCACACGCCGAGCGAACGCGACGTGAACAATTGGTATATACCAAAAATGGTAGGCTGATTGCGTGACGTCGCAGCCCGAGCCCCGGGTCCTCAAGCATCAGGTCGTCCGCGCCCACCTGGACGAACTCCTCGATCGCCTCGACGAGGGGGCGCAGCTGCCCTCCGAGCGCGAACTCGCGCTGCGCTTCGGAGTCTCCCGCGAGACCCTGCGCCAAGCCATGCGCGAACTGCTGGTGGCGGGCCGGATCCAGCGCCGCGGGCGGGGCACCGTGGTGGCCAGGCCCAAGCTGGTGCAGCCGCTGGCGCTCGGCTCCTACACCGAGGCCGCGCGCGCCGAGGGCCGCGAGGCCCGCCGCGACCTGGTCGCCTGGACCCGGCTCACCGCCGACGAATTCCTCGCCGAGGCACTGGTCATCGCGGTCGGTGACCCGGTGGTGCAGCTGGAGCGGGTGCTCGTGGTGGACGGCATTCCGGTCGGCCTGGAGACCACCCGGCTCCCCGCGTACCGCTACCCCGGCCTGGTCGAGACCTTCGACACCGAGGCCTCGCTCTACGCCGAGATCCGTTCCCGCGGTATCACGTTCGACGAAGCCGTGGACAGCATCGAGACCACGCTGCCGGACGCCCGCGAGGCGGCGCTGCTCTCGGTCGACGCCCGCACCCCGATGTTCCTGCTCAACCGGATCTCCTACGACCCGGACCGGGTGCCGATCGAGCACCGCCGCTCGCTCTACCGGGGCGACCGGATGACCTTCACCTCGATCCAGCGCCGCTGAGCCACGGGATCAGGCATCCCTGCGAGCGAATGCGGGCGCGCGCTCGGAGCGGATGCCGATACCGCCGAGGTAGGCGGTCACGCCCTGGAGAAAGGGAACTCGCCGCACCGCCCGGAGCGGCGGTGGCACGCCGTCGAGAACGCCCGCGAGCGCGGGACGCAGCAGCATGTCGTGCTCGCTGCGTTGGGAACGCTGCACGACCCGGGTGGGCAATGCCCGGCGGCGCTGGACGCGAGCCAGTGCCCGGGTGCCGACCCGCCCGCCGCGGAGGGGTGCGGCGAGGATGCGAGCGGCGGCCACCGCGTCCTGGATCGCCAGATTGACGCCGACACCACCGACCGGCGACATGGTGTGCGCGGCATCGCCGATGCAGAGCAGGCCGTCGGTGTACCAGCGGTCGAGCAGGTCCATCTCGGTACGCAGCAGCGGGACATCGTGCCAGGAGCGGATGGCCGCTGTGCACTCGGGCGGCCAGCCGAACATCGCGCCCAGGTGTTCACGCAGCACCGCGACGTCGGCACGCCTGCGGGCGGCGTCGCTGCCCTTGGGGATCAGGTACGCGGTCTGGAAGTAGTCGCCGCGATCCATGGTGACCGCCACCTGCCCGGCGCCGAACCAGGCGAAAACCTGGCTCTCCGAGCCATTTTCGGTTTTCGGAATGCGGACCTGCCAGACGTCCATGGGGACGTCGAACCGGGTCGCGGGCAGCCCGGCGGCGCGGCGCAGCACCGACCCGCGCCCATCACAGGCGACCGTCAGCGCCGCCGCGAGGGTGTGGTCCCCGCTGACATCGCGGTACCGCACGCCGGTCACCCGGCCGGAATCGGCTCGGCGCAGCCCGCTGACCGTGCTGTTCCTCCGGAGCGTGAACTCCGGCTCAGCGGCGGCTGCGGTCGCCAGCAGGTCGAGGAACTCCCACTGCGGGACCATCGCGAGGTATCGGTGCGGGCCGGGGATGCGGGTGAAATCCGCGAGCGTGACGGTCTCGGCGCCGATCCGCGCCCGCATCCGCTCCAGTCTGCGCACCGGCAGGCGCGCGAACCGCTCCCCGAGGCCGAGTTCGTCCAGGAGCCGCAGCGTCGACGGATGTACCGTGTCGCCGCGAAAGTCCCGGAGGAAATCGCCGTGTTTCTCCAGAACGGTCACCCGCACCCCCGCTCGCGCGAGCAGCAAGCCGAGCATCAACCCGGCGGGGCCGCCGCCTGCGATGGCACACCCGGTTTCCTCGATCGTCATCTCTCCCCCTCGACGACCTACCCTACTACATTCCGTAGTAATAGGGCGGGGTTCGGTTCGGGCCCGCGCTCGCGGAGCCGTGGGTACGCAGATTCGCCACCACCGAGCGGACGGTCATCGTGCGGTCCGCGGGAAGTGATTTCGGTCGGCCTCGGGCTGGAAGGGACGCACCCGGGGTGGCCCGCCGTGACGGGCCACCCGGGGTCGGGTCAGCGCAGCGCCCGCGCCGCCGCGACGAGGTTGCGCAGCGAGGCGGTCACCTCGTCGGTCTTGCGGGTCTTGAGCCCGCAGTCCGGGTTCACCCAGAGCCGTTCGGCCGGAACGGCTTTCAGCGCCAGCGCGAGCGCCTTTTGCACCTCGTCGGCGCCGGGGACGCGCGGCGAGTGGATGTCGTAGACACCGGGGCCGACACCCAGGTCGAAGCCGATCGCATTGAGGTCGTCGAGCACCTCCATGTGCGAGCGCGCTGCCTCGATCGAGGTGACATCGGCGTCCAGGCCGTGAATCGCGCCGATGACCTCGCCGAACTCCGAGTAGCAGAGGTGGGTGTGGATCTGGGTGGCGTCGGCGACCCCGGCGGTGGCGAGCCGGAACGCGTCGACCGCCCACTCCAGATAGGCGGCCTGGTCGGCCCGGCGCAGCGGCAGCAATTCGCGCAGCGCGGGCTCGTCCACCTGGATGACGCCGATGCCCGCCGCCTCCAGGTCCACCGTCTCGTCCCGGATGGCCAGCGCGATCTGCCGCGCGGTGTCGGCGAGCGGCTGGTCGTCGCGGATGAAGGACCAGGCCAGGATGGTGACCGGGCCGGTCAGCATGCCCTTGACCGGCTTGCTGGTCAGCGACTGGGCGTAGGTGATCCAGTCGACGGTCATGACCGCCGGGCGCGCCACGTCGCCGTAGACGATCGGCGGGCGCACGCAGCGGGTGCCGTAGGACTGCACCCAGCCGTTGACCGTGGCGGCGAAGCCGTCGAGCTGCTCGGCGAAGTACTGCACCATGTCGTTGCGCTCGGGCTCGCCGTGCACGAGCACGTCCAGCCCGATCTCCTCCTGTACCGCGATGACCTCGGCGATCTCGGCGCGCATGCGGGTGTCGTACTCGGCCTGATCGATCTCGCCCCGGCGCAGCTCGGCGCGGGCCACCCGGATCCGGCTGGTCTGCGGGTAGGAGCCGATCGTGGTGGTCGGCAGCAGCGGCAGGTTCAGCCGCTCCTGCTGCAGGATGCGGCGCTCGTCGGCGGGGGCGCGACGGGTGGCGTCGGCGTCCAGGGTCGCCAGGCGCTCGCGGACCGCCTCCACGCGCAGCCGCGGGTCGGCCTTGCGGTCGGCCACCGCGGCGCGCGCGCTCGCCAGCGCGTCGGTCTCGCCCTCGGTGAGCGCGGTGGCGAGCACCCGGATCTCGGCGATCTTCTCGTCACCGAAGGCGAGCCAGCCGCGCAGCCGCTCGTCCAGGTCGGTCTCCGGGACCAGGCTGTACGGGACGTGCAGCAGCGAGCAGGAGCTGGACACGGCGACGGTCACCCCGGCGTCGCGCAGCTCGGTCAGCCGGGGCAGCGCGTGGTCGGGGTCGACGCGCCAGATGTTGTGGCCGTCGACGACTCCGGCCACGATCAGCTTGTCCGTGATCGACTTCGCCGCGGCCAGGTCCGCGTCGCCACCGGCGACCAGGTCGACGGCGATGCCGTCGATCCCGGTCTCGGCCAGCGCGGGCAGCGCGACGCCGAGCCGCCCGAAGTAGGCGGCCACCAGGATCGCCGGGCGCGCCTCGATCGCGGCGAGCCGCTGGTAGGTGCTGCGCACCGCCGCCAGCTCGGCCTCGGTGAGGTCGGTGACCAGCGACGGCTCGTCCAGCTGGACCCACTCCGCGCCCGCCTCGGCGAGCAGCCCGAGCAGCTGCTCGTAGAGCGGGAGCAGGTCCGGCAGCCGGTTCAGCAGGTCGCTGCCGTCCACCGACTTGGCCAGCTTCAGGAAGGTGATCGGGCCGACGACGACCGGCCGCGCGGGAATCCCGAGCGCGAGCGCCTCTTTCAGCTCGGCCAGTGGCTTCTCCGGGTTCAGGGCGAACGCCGTGTCCGCGGCCAGCTCGGGCACCAGGTAGTGGTAGTTGGTGTCGAACCACTTGGTCATCTCGAGCGGCGCGACCTCGGCATTGCCGCGGGCGGCGGCGAAGTAGCGGTCCAGGTCGTCGGCGATCCCGGCGACCCGCTCGGGCAGCGCGCCGAGCAGCACGGCGGCGTCGAGCACCTGGTCGTAGTAGGAGAAGGTGCCAACGGGCACCGAATCGAGCCCGGCATCCCTGGCCGCCGTCAGCTGCGCGGTGCGCAGTTCCTTCGCGGTGGCGTGCAGGCTCGCGGCGTCAGCGCGGCCGGCCCAGTACGCCTCGGTGGCGCGCTTCAGCTCGCGGTTCGGGCCGACGCGCGGGAAGCCGAGCACCGTCGCGGTGAAAGTGTTGCGGGAATTCGACATTCATGAGCTCCATGGTCAGCAGCAAGCGACCGCCACCCATCCGGAGCGCACGCAGAGACGGAGCCCGACAAGCATCGTTCCCGTGCCCGGGTCCACTCGGCATCCGCCCGATCCACGAGGCGACGACCACCGGAGACGGCGCCTCCGGTACAACGGGCAGGTCTTCGGACTCGTGGGCATCGACCCGAATCGGGTCGCCCCGGGGCCCGGGGCTGGTCCTACCGACCGTCGCTTCCCAGGCTGGTGCCCAGTGCGGGTGACGGCTGTCGTTCCCACTCACCGCTGCGGGACAGTCCCGGATTCCCACCGGGTTCCCTCTCGCCCGCGCACGCACTCCACGGGCTTCGACGCCATCGGACGGGTCAGGGGCTCCTTCGACTCCGCCTCCGGCGAACCAGCTGCACCCCCACTATAGCCACCCCGGATGGCCCGCGGTGCCCAGCCCGATTCGCCGGCACGGAAGGGTCAGGCCACGACCGGGCGCTGGGCGACGCCGACGTATTCGCTCAGCGGCCGGATGAGCGCGTTGGATTCACCCTGTTCGATGATGTGCGCGGTCCAGCCGGTGATCCGGCTCATGACAAAGATCGGGGTGAAGACCTCGATATCGAAACCGAGCAGGTAATACGCCGGACCGGTCGGGAAATCGAGGTTCGGCGCGATTCCGGTGGCGTCGATCATGGTGCGTTCCAGGATGTCGTACATCCGCACCCACTTCTGCCCGTCGGTGGCGGCGGCGATATCCAGGAAGGCCCGCTTCATGGTCGGCACGCGGGAATCACCGTTCTTGTAGACCCGGTGGCGAAGCCCATGACCTTTTCCTTCTTCGCGAGCTTGGCCCGCAGCCACTCCTCGGCCCGCGCCGGGTCGTCGATCTCCAGCATGTGGTGCATGACGGCCTCGTTCGCCCCGCCGTGCAGCGGGCCTTTCAGAGCGCCGATACCGGCGGTGACCGCGCTGTAGATATCCGAGAGCGTCGAGGTGACGACACGGGCGGCGAAGGTGGAGGCATTGAAGCTGTGCTCGGCGTAGAGGATCAGCGAGACCTCGAACGCCTGCACCAGCTCCCGTGCGGGCACCTTCCCGAAGCACATGTTCAGGAAATTCTCCGCGTACCCCAGGTGCGAGTGCGGGGCGATCGGGTCCTGGCCGTGGCGGCGCCGGTGATCGGCGGCGACGATGGTCGGCAGCACCGCGAACATGCGCAGTGCCTTGGCCCGATTCGCCCGCGGCGAATTATCCTCGGCGTCCGGGTCTTCCGCGCCCAGGTAGCTGATCGCGGTGCGCACGACATCCATCGGGTGACAGTTCTCGGGCATCTTCGCCACCAGCGCGAGCAGCGAGCGGTCCACCCGGCGCGAAGCCCGCTCCTGCTGCTGGAATCGCTCGAGTTCGGCATTGCCCGGCAGTTCGCCGTTCCACAGCAGGTACGCGACTTCTTCGAAGGAGCAGTTGGCGGCGAGCTCCTGCACGGCGTAGCCGCGGTAGGTCAGCGAATTGGTCTCGGGCACCACCTTGGAGATCGCGGTGGTGTCGACGACGACCCCGGCCAGCCCCTTGTGAATATCCGGCATCACTGATTCCTTCCGAGCGGGAAATTGAAGATGCCGGAGTCGAATTCGTTGTAGCGCTCGTACTGCAGCAGTTCGTAGAGCCGGGAGCGGTGCTGCATGCGGTCGAGCAGCCCCGATTGCGTTCCCTCGGCGAAGATCTCGCGGAGCCCCTGCTCGGCGGCGAACATGGCGAGCCGCAGTGTGGTCACCGGGTAGATCACGGCGTTGTAGCCGATTCTTCCCAGCACGTCGGCGGGCACCAGTTCCGATTTGCCGAACTCCGTCATATTCGCCAGCAGGGGCGTATCGACCGCCGCCCGGAACCTCTCGAAATCGGCCGTGGTGTGCAGCGCCTCGGTGAAGATCAGGTCCGCGCCCGCCTCGGCGTAGGCCGTGACCCGGTCGATGGCGGCATCGATCCCCTCGATGCCGGCGGCGTCGGTGCGCGCACAGATCACGAAATTCGGGTCGCGGCGGGCGGCCACGGCCGCGGTGAGCCTGCGCAGCATGTCCTCGACCGGCACCACGGCCTTGCCGTCCAGGTGCCCGCAGCGCTTCGGGTTGACCTGGTCCTCCAGGTGCAGCCCGGCGATCCCGGCGTCCTCGAGCACGGTCACCGTGCGGGCCGCGCTCATGGGCTCGCCGAAGCCGGTGTCGGCGTCGATGAGCACCGGCAGGTCGGTCACCCGGGCGATCTGCTGCCCGCGGCCCGCGACCTCGGTGAGCGTGGTGAGCCCGATATCGGGCAGCCCCAGATCCGCCGAGAGCACCGCGCCGGAGACGTAGACGCCCTCGAACCCGATCTCCTGGATCAGCGTGGCGACCAGCGGATTGAAGGCGCCGGGAATCCGCTGGATCTTCCCCGAGGTCAGCCCGGTGCGGAAGGCGATCCGCTTGTCCGCCGACGAGGTGGTCGCCGCGAGCAGGCCCGTCATCAGAACAGCCCCTTCGGTGACTTCGGCGCGCGGGCGAGCACATCCGCCGAGACGGTGAAGGTGAGCTCCGACAACTCACCCGCGGACAGCTCGCCCGCGCGCTGGGCCACCTCGAGGAAGCGGTCCTGCTCGGCGGGCTCCACCACCCCCTCGGCGAGGGTGCGGAACTTCGCGATGTACTCCTCGCGGGCGAACGGCCGCGCACCCAGCGGGTGCGCGTCGGCGACCGCGAGCTCGTCGGTGATCACCTCGCCGCTCTTAAAGGTGACCTCCGCGCGCGCGCCGAACGCCTTCTCCGCCGGGTCGGTCGAGTGGTAGCGGCGGGTCCACTCCGGGTCCTCTGCGGTGGAGATCTTGTGCCACAGGTCGACCGTGGACGGGCGCTGAGCCCGCTCGGGGGTGTAGGAGTGCTCGTGGTGCCAGGTGCCGTCCTCCAGCGCGACCGCGAAGATGTAGGGCACCGAGTGGTCGAGGGTCTCGCGCGAGGCGGTGGGGTCGAACTTCTGCGGATCGCCGGAGCCGGTGCCGATCACCACGTGCGTGTGGTGGCTGGTGTGCAGCACGATCGAGGCGATCTGATCCAGATCACCGATCCGCTCCCGCATGCGCCGGGCCAGGTCGATCGGGGCCTGGCTCTGGTACTCGGCGGAGTGCTCCTTGGTGTAGGTGTCCAGGATGCCGCGCTTGGGCTCGCCGGGGCCGGGCAGCGGCACCGAGTACTCGATGCCCGGGCCGCCGAGCAGCCAGGCGATCACCCCGTCCTCGCCCTCCCAGATCGGGGACGGGGCGCCCTCGCCGCGCAGGGCGCGGTCGACGGCCTCGACCGCCATCTTCCCGGCGAAGGCCGGGGCGTACGCCTTCCAGCTGGAGATCTCGCCCTTGCGGGACTGGCGGGTGGCGGTGGTGGTGTGCAGCGCCTGGCCGATGGCCTGGTAGATGGTCTCGGTGTCCAGCCCGAGCAGTGTGCCGATCCCGGCCGCTGCCGAGGGGCCCAGGTGGGCGACGTGGTCGATCTTGTGCTGGTGCAGGCAGATCGCGCGCACCAGGTCGACCTGGATCTCGTACCCGGTGGCCAGGCCGCGGATCAGGTCGCGGCCGGTGCGGCCCGTGTGCTGGGCGACGGCGAGGATCGGCGGGATGTTGTCGCCGGGGTGCGAGTACTCCGCCGCCAGGAAGGTGTCGTGGAAGTCCAGCTCGCGCACCGCAACGCCATTGGCCCACGCCGCCCACTCCGGGGAGAAGCGGCCGCCGACGCCGAACACGGTCGAGCCGGGCTCGAAGGGGTGCGCCTGCGCCTGGGCGCGGGCATTGGACACCGGACGCCGGGTCAGCGACGCCGCGGCAACGGCCGCATTGTCGATGATCCGGTTGACGATCATCTCCTCGGTCTCCGGGGCGACCTCGACCGGGTCGGCGGCCACCTCCGCGATCCGCCACGCCAGGTGCTGCTCGCGGGGGAAGTCCGCCGCGGAACGGTGGGTGCGGACGAGATGATTCTGCACGGTCGTGGCCTCCGGAATGTCGGTGAATTCGCTCCGTTGGAACGCTACCGAGCGGTCCGGGTGCTGAAAATCCATTGCAAAAGCGAAGATTATGAAAGTAACCGTGCACAATCTGTGGAGCCTGCGAAACTCCCGCGCGGAAAGAAGGTCCGCTCGAAATAGAATTCCGAATGGCTGAGCCCAGGAGTGCGCTCGCCAACCCGGCGAGTGCGGCCGCCGAGTGCCGGTGAGGATTCGCTAACCCGCTGGTTACGCCCGGTGATCCCGCGGAAACCGCAGCTCCATAGCGTACACAGCTATGGCGACACCGGTGCGCACGCGCACGATCACCCCGACCGGCTCCCTGCGCGACACCGTCTACGCGGCGCTGCGCGACGACCTCATGAACGGCCGCATCGGCTTCGAGCAGCGGCTCACCGAGCCGAAGGTCTCCGCGCGCTTCGGCATCTCGCGCACCCCGGCCAGGGAGGCGCTGGCCATGCTCTCCGCCGATGGGCTGCTGCGCCGCGAGGAGGTCGGCTTCGCGCCGGTGCGGCCGAGCATCCCGGTGGTCCGAGACCTCTACGAGCTGCGGCTCACGCTGGAGCTCTCCGGCATCCAGCGCGCCATCACCAACCCCGCGGTGGTGCACGACCGCGACTCGCTGCTGGCCGAGCGGGAGCGCTGGCGGGCGCTGCGGGCCGATCCGCCCGAACAGCAGCCCGGTTTCGTGGTGGTCGACGAGGAGTTCCACGTCGCCCTGCTCACCGCGGCGGGCAATGGTGAGCTGGTGCGCGCGCTGACCGCGGTGAACGCGCGGATCCGGCACGTCAGGATGTTCGACTTCATGGTCAACAACCGGATCGAGGTGACCATCGCCGAACACCTGGCGATCCTCGACGCCGTGCTCGCCGGCGAGCTCGTCCAGGCGCACGGATTGCTGCACCGGCACATCGGCGAGTCGCTCGATGTCGTCCTCGACCGGGTGACCCGCGCCGTCGTCGCCATGTCCATGGCAACCGAACAGGAGTAACCGGTGAGCCCGAGTTTCGACACCGTCCTGATCGCCAATCGCGGCGAGATCGCGGTGCGGATCATCCGCAGCGCCCGCGACCTCGGCCTGAAATCGGTGGCGGTCCACTCCGACGCCGACCTCGGGGCCGCCCACGTGCGGATGGCCGATGCCGCGGTCCGGCTCGGGCCGGGCCCGGCCGCGGAGTCGTATCTGCGCGCCGACGCGGTGATCGAGGCCGCGCTCGCCACCGGCGCGGGCGCGATCCACCCCGGGTACGGATTCCTCTCCGAGAACGCCGATTTCGCGGCTGCGGTGGCCGACGCGGGGCTGGTCTTCGTCGGGCCGACGCCGGAGCAGCTGCGGGTCTTCGGCGACAAGCACACCGCCCGCGAGGCCGCGCGTGCCGTCGGCGTCCCGCTGGTGGCGGGCAGCGGCATCCTGGAGTCGGCCGGGCACGCGGTCGCCGAGGCCGACCGGATCGGCTACCCGGTCATGGTCAAGGCGGTCGGTGGTGGCGGCGGTATCGGCATGCAGGCGTGTTTCGACGCCGAGGCGGTGCGCGCCGCCTTCGACCGGGTGCGGCGGCTGGCGGCGGCGAACTTCTCCTCGGCGGGGGTCTTCCTGGAGCGGTTCGTCGCGCGGGCACGCCATATCGAGGTGCAGGTGTTCGGGGACGGGCAGGGCCGGGTGGTCAGCCTCGGCACCCGCGACTGCTCGCTACAGCGGCGCAACCAGAAGGTGATCGAGGAGGCGCCCGCCCCCGGCCTGCCCGCGGCGCTCACCGAGGAGCTGCTGACGACCTCGCGCGCCCTCGCGGGCTCGGTCGGCTACCGCTCGGCGGGCACCGTCGAATTCGTCTACGACACCGAGCGCGGCGCGGCGTCGTTCCTGGAGATGAACACCAGGCTGCAGGTGGAGCACCCGGTCACCGAGGCCGTCACCGGCGTCGACCTGGTCGCCTGGATGCTGCGGCTGGCCGGTGGCGACGCAACCGTGCTCGACGCGGTGCCGGACGCGGGCCCGCCGCCGCGCGGCTGGGCCGTCGAGGCGCGCGTCTACGCCGAGGACCCAGCGCACGACTACCGGCCCAGCGCCGGGCTGATCACCGAGGCGCGCTTCCCCGCCGATATCCGGGTCGACACCTGGGTCGAGACCGGCACCGAGGTCAGCCCGCACTACGACCCCATGCTGGCCAAGCTGATCACCCACGCCCCGACCCGCGCCGAGGCCTTCGACGCGCTCGACACCGCGCTGACGAGCGCGCGCATCCACGGCGTGCGGACCAATCTGGCGCAGCTGCGGGCCGCCGCGGCGGCACCGGTGGTGCGGGACGGCGCGCACGTCACCGCGACCATGGCCACGCTCGCCGCCGACGAACCGCGGCTGGATGTGCTGCGGGCGGGGACGATGACCACCGTGCAGGACCATCCCGGCCGGATCGGGCTGTGGGAGGTGGGTATTCCGCCGTCCGGGCCGATGGACGACCTGTCGTTCACGCTGGCCAACACCGCGGTCGGCAATGAGCCGGGCGCGCCGGGGCTGGAGTGCACTTTGCAGGGTCCGCGCATCCGGTTCTCCGCCGCGGCGGTCGTCTGCGTCACCGGGGCTCCGGCGCCGGTCACCGTGGACGGCGAGCCCGCGCCGATGTGGGAACCGGTCACCCTGGCCGCAGGCGCGGTGCTCGATATCGGCGCGCCGGCCGACGCGGGGCTGCGCACCTACCTCGCGATCCGCGGCGGCATCGACGCCCCGGAGTATCACGGCAGCGCAGCGACCTTCACCCTCGGCGGGTTCGGTGGCGTCACCGGCCGGGCCGTCGCCGACGGCGATGTCATCACCCTCGCGAGTGCAGCACCGGCCGGGCCGCCCGCCGCGGTGCCGCTCGGGGACCGGCCCGACTTCACCCACGAGTGGCGGCTGGCGGTCGGCGAGGGCCCGCACACCGCGCCCACCTACTTCACCGACGCCGACATGGCGCAGTTCTACCGGCACCCGTGGCGGGTCGGCGCGCACGCCAACCGCACCGGCATCCGCCTGGAGGGGCCGAAGCCCGAGTGGTCGCGCGCCGACGGCGGCGACGCCGGGCTGCACCCGTCCAACCTGCACGACACCCCCTACAGCGTCGGCGCGCTCAACGTCTCCGGCGACACCCCGATCCTGCTCGGCCCCGACGGCCCCAGCCTCGGCGGCTTCGCCTGCCCGCTCACCGTGGTCTCGGCGCAGCGGTGGAAGCTGGGGCAGCTGCGGCCGGGCGATACGCTCCGGTTCGTCCCGGTGGCCGACGAGACCGCCGCCGCGCTGCGCACCTCGCCCGCGGCGAGCCGAGTGGATGTCATTGCGGCACCCGGTGATCGGGGAGTTCTCGCCGCGCCGGCGGCCGAAGGCGACCGCCCCGCGGTGGTGTACCTGCGCGGCGGCGACGACAATATCCTCGTCGAGTACGGCGACATGGTGCTCGACCTGGGGCTGCGCATGCGCGTCCACGCCCTCGCGCAGGCGCTCGCCGAAGCGGCCCCGGGCGGGCTCGTCGACGTGACCCCCGGCGTCCGCTCCCTGCACCTGCACTTCGACCCCGACATCCTCCCCCAGCACCGGCTGCTCGGCCTGCTCACCGACCTGGAACAGCAGCTCCCCGCCACCGGTGACCTGGTGGTGCCGAGCCGCACCATCCGGCTGCCGCTCTCCTTCGACGACCCGTCCATCGCCGAGGCGATCGATCGCTACCGCAGCGGGGTCCGCGACACCGCGCCGTGGCTGCCGTCGAATGTCGAGTTCATCCGCCGGATCAACGGCCTGGACAGCGTCGAGCAGGTGCGCGGCGCCGTCTTCGACGCCGAGTACCTGGTGCTCGGGCTCGGCGACGTGTACCTGGGTGCGCCGCTGGCCGTTCCGCTGGACCCGCGGCACCGGCTGGTCACGACGAAGTACAACCCGGCCCGCACCTGGACCCCCGCCGACGCCGTCGGGATCGGCGGCAAGTACCTGTGCGTCTACGGCATGGCCTCCCCCGGCGGGTATCAGCTGATCGGGCGCACCGTCCCGATCTGGTCCGGCTACCGCCAGCACCCGCCGTTCGAGCCGGGCACGCCGTGGCTGTTCCGGTTCTTCGACCGGATCATCTGGGAGCCGGTCAGCCCCGAGCAGCTGCTCGAGCACCGGGCGGCGGCCAGGGCCGGGCGGTTCGACGCCGAGATCGCCGATGGCACGTTCGCGCTCGCCGCGCATCGGACGATGTTGCGCGACAATGCGGGCGCGATTGCCGACTTCGAGACCAGGCAGGGGGCTGCCTTCGAGGCGGAGAAGCGTGCCTGGCACGCCGCAGGCGAGTTCGACCGCACCGTCGCCGCCGCACCGCCGGTCGAGGAGTCCGACGAGCTGCTCGCGGATCTGCCGCCGGACGCCACCGTCGTCACCGCGCCGATGGCGGGCAACGTCTGGCGGATCGACATCACCCCCGGCACCGTCCTGCGCGCGGGCGACACGGTCGCCGTCCTGGAGGCGATGAAGCTCGAGCTGCCGCTCCCGAGCCCGGCGGGCGGCACGGTGCTGCGGGTGCTCGCCGCACCGGGGAGCACCGTGCGAGCCGGAACCCCGATCGCGGTGCTCGGGGCATGATGAGGTACCCGGCCACCGGGCCTCGTCATCGCGTCGAACCGGTCAGACCTCGGGCCAGCGGCGCTCGAGACCGCTGATGATGAACTCGACCTTGATGTCCATCGTCCAGCGGTGCTGCCAAGAATCCTGCGGCCGCAAACCGTGTCCGCGGTACCGAGGGCGGCGCGCACCCGATCGAGCCCGAGGAAGCCTGCGCCGGCGACGGCACCTTGCGCGGGTCAGTGCGCGGTATCTTCCTTCGGCTTTCGCTTCGGAACGACGTGCATGATCAGCACGACGAGAGCTCCGACGACGAGCCCGGCGACCGCGGAGGCGACCGTCCCCGCGGTCCAGGACAGGACGCCTCCGAACCCGCCGTGAACGAGTTCTCCGGCCCAGTGTTCGAGATCGTGGAGGCGGTCGGCGGGCCAGTGGAATCCGGCTTCGCCGACGTTGACGAGCAGGATGTGGCCGCCCACCCACAGCATCGCGGCGATCCCGACGACGGTGAGAACGGACATCACCTTCGGCATCGCGGTGACGAGTCCGCGACCGAGCCGCTGACTGAACGCCGACTCGCGCTCGGCGAGGGCGAGTCCGACGTCGTCCATCTTCACGATCGCCGCGACGACGCCGTAGACCAGGGCGGTGATGAGGAACGCGACGGCGATCAGCACCAGCAGCCGGGTGACGAAAGGTTCGGTCTCGACCGAGGAGAGGGCGATCACCATGATCTCGGCGGAGAGGATGAGGTCGGTGCGGATCGCACCGCTCACCATGGCCTTCTCGTGTTCGGGTCCGCTCGATACCGCGGGTGTGTCGGCGTCGTGGTGCCCGCCGGTCAGCGCCTCGTACACCTTCTCCGCGCCCTCGTAGCAGAGATACAGGCCGCCTGCGATGAGCAGGTAGGGCAGCGCCTGTGGCAGGAACTCGCTCAGCAGCATCGCCACCGGCAGGATGATGAGGAGCTTGTTACGAATCGACCCGATCGCGATCTTGCGGATGATCGGGAGTTCGCGCTTGGGGGAGAACCCGTGCACGTAGCGGGGGGTGACCGCGGCGTCGTCGACCACCACACCAGCGGCCTTGACACCGGCCCTGCCCGCCGCGGCGCCGATGTCGTCGATCGACGCCGCGGCCACCTTCGCGATCGCCGCGACGTCGTCCAGCAGGGCGACGAGACCACCAGCCACGGGAACCTCCACTTCGAACGGACCGAGCAGATCGAACAGTACGCGTTTCGAGCGGTGCCGGCCGAGGGGAGGCGTGAACTGTGGAGCACGACGAGAACAGCGGACTTCGCCGCGGCAGGCTCGACACTTCCAGGCCGCGACCCCCTGATCGGCCCGTTGTGGTCGGTTCGTCGTTCTGGGTGCACGTGTTCGCCGTCGGTGCCACCGGGCGACACCGGCCTGCGACCGATGGCCTGCCGGTCACCGCCCGTCGAACTCGTCGGGGCATACCGGGTGAATGCCGGGTTCGCCACTCGGGGTGACGGTTCGGAGCCCCGCAATCTCCTGCTGGGCCACCGAACCCGTCCGCCGCCCGACGTCCGCACTGCCGGGGCCGGGCACAGCGACACCGAGCGCGCCATCGGCACCGAACCGCAACCCCCCGGCACCGGCCCGGCGCTCGAACGCCCGGTAGAGCGGCGTGGTCGCCAGGGTGGTCGCGAACGCCATCACCGCGAACACCGTGTACAGGGCGGGGGTGATGATGCCCTGGGTGAGGCCGATGGTGAGCAGCACCAACTCGGTCAGCCCGCGCGCGTTGGCGAAGGCGCCGAGCGCCCCTGCCTCCGGCCAGCTCAGCCCCTGATAGCGGGCCGCGAGGGTGACGGCGCCGAACTTCCCGCCGAACGAAAGCACCAGCACGACGGCGGTAACCAGCAACGCACCGTGCACGAGCAGCAGCCCCAGATCGGTGTTCAGACCCGCGAAGACGAAGAAGGCCGGGAGCAGCAGCCCGGAGACCAGCGGTTCGGTCCGGGCCCGCAGCATGTCGAGCAGCGGCCCGCGCGGCATCGCGAGGCCGGCGACGAAGGCGCCGAAAACCGCGTGCACCCCGATGAGGTCGGTGATCCAGGCGCTGCACAGCAGCACGACGAGCACGACGAGTAGCGCGGGTGCGATCGGCTGCGCCGGGTCGGCGGCGGCCGGGCCGCCCAGCCGCCGCAGCAGCCGTCGTCCCGCGGTCAGCATGAAGCCGACGAACAGCGCGGTCCCGATCCCCGCGACCACGGCGCCGTCCATACTCCCCGCACTGCCCGCGACCACCGCGGCCAGCAGGATCCAGGCCACCGCGTCGTCGGTCGCCGCGCAGGCCAGCGCCATGGTGCCCACCCTGGTCTCGGCCAGCCCACACTCGTCGATCATCCACGCCAGCATGGGAAAGGCGGTGATCGCGACCGCGGCGGCGGTGAAGAGCACCGCCTGCCAGGTGGCAACGCCGTCGGCGAACCAGCCGTCGCCCCGGATCAGCGCCAACCCGGCCGCGCCGCCGAGCAGCATCGGCACGACCAGGCCCGCGGCCGCGGTCACCCCGGCGACCCGGAAGTGGGCGGCGAAGATCTCGGTGCGGAAACCCGCGCCGACCAGAAACATGTAGAGCACCAGCCCGAGCTGGCCGACCACGTAGAGGATCGCGAGCGAGGGGTGCGTGGTGCGGCCGGCGGCGGTATCGACCGCGACCGGGAACAGCCACTGCTGCCCGGCGGGCCACAGCGCGCCGAGCACCGAGGGGCCGAGCAGGAACCCGGCGCCCATGATGGCGACGACCCGGATCTGACCGAGCCACCGGAACACCGGCCACACCAGCCGGCAGACCACGAGCAGAACCGCGAGCTGCAGGAAGAAATGCGTCGACAGGTCGAACAGCGAAGGCATAGCGGCTCCGAGCGGGCACGGCTGGTCGGCACCGACCCCGAACGCGGTTCCGGTGTGCTCCAGAGGGATTGGGGCTGGCGGCCCCGGGAGCCGCACGTTACGCTAATCGACAATGATTTTCATTTCAAGTGATTCGTGGCGCGGGAGACAAACGATGACGTACCCGGCACTGTCGGCGAATCGGGCCGGGGCGGTGGCCCGGTGACGGCGCACGACGTCGTCCGGCACGGGCAGTTCGACCCCGCGGCACTGGCCGTCGGGATCGCGGGGTCAGGGCTGCTCGGCGAGTACGTGGTCTACGAGCGGCAGGGCACCTGGCACATCGGCGCCGATCCGGTCGGCGCCGTCAGCGTCGGCCCGGAGCGGGTCGGCTCGACGATCGGCGGCGACTTCGACGAGCCGTGGTCGGGAACCCCGTGGCCGCAGGTCGAGGCGGCGCTGCGGCGGGCCCCGCGCGGCTGGCGCGCCTACGGCTGGGGCTGCTTCGAACTGGCCGCTCCGGAGCACGCCGATGCCGGGGAGCTGCTGGCGCGCGTCATGATTCCCGGGCTCGAACTCGAGCTCACCGAGCAGCGCGTCACGGTGCGGGCAGGCACCGCGGCCCGGCTGGCGGAGATCGGCGACCTGCTGGTCGAGCACGCCCCCGTCGCCGGGCTCGCCCCGGTCCCGGTCGAGCGGACCGACGGCGCCTACCTCGACGCCGTCGAGCGGGCGGTCGCGCAGATCCGGGGCGGACAGTTCCAGAAGGTGATCCTGTCCCGCCGGGTGCCGATCCCGCACGAGGTCGACATGGCGGCGACCTACCTGGCCGGCCGCAGGGCCAACGATCCCGCACGCTCCTTCCTGCTCGACCTCGGCGGCTGGCAGGCGGCCGGCTTCAGCCCGGAAACGGTGCTGGAGGTGGACGATTCGGGGAACGCGAGCACCCAGCCGCTGGCCGGGACCAGGGCGCGCCACGGGCTCGACCCGGTCGACCGCGCGCTGCGCGCGGAGCTGCTCGCCGACCCGAAGGAGGTCTTCGAGCACGCCATCTCGGTCCAGCTGGCCTTTCAGGAGCTGGCCGCGATCGGCGCCCCCGGGAGCACCGGGATCAGCGAATTCCTCGCGGTGCAGAATCGGGGCAGCGTGCAGCACCTCGGTTCCCGGGTGGCGACCCGGCTGGCGGAGGCGACCGCGTGGGACGCGCTCGCCGCGGTCTTCCCCGCCGTCACCGCCTCCGGCATCCCGAAAGCCGCCGTCTACCAGCCGATCCGCACCCTCGAGGCGGGGCCGCGCGGGCTGTACTCCGGCACCGTGCTGATGGCCGACAGCACCGGGATGCTCGACGCCGCACTCGTGCTGCGCGCGGTCTACCAGCGCGGCGGCCGGGCCTGGCTGCGCGCGGGGGCCGGGGTGGTCGCCGGATCGACGCCGGCCAGGGAGCACGAGGAGACCAGGGAGAAGCTCGGCAGCGTCGCGCCGTACGTGGTCGCGGCCCGGCCGCGGCCACGTCCCGCGCCGGGCGACGCGACCCGCGCCGGGCACATCGCGTGACCGCTGGGCGCATGGTGGCCGAACGTCCGGCGGCCGGAGCCCCGGGGGCGAGCGGTCCCGGCGGCAATCGCGCGGCAGTCCTCGCCGAGCTGGGGCGCCACGAGTCCGGGCTCGACGCCCGCCGGTTGCACGCCGCGCTGTGGGACTCGGGCGGGGCGCGGATCTCGCTCACGACGGTGTACCGAATATTGCGCCGCCTGGCCGACGAGGATCTGGTGACCGTGATCCGGACCGAGTCGGGTGACCCGCTCTACCGTCCGGTGGCGATCGGACGGTACTTCCTGCTGTGCCGGGTGTGCGGGCGCGCGGAACCGTTCACCGCGCCCGAGGTCGAGCACCGGCTCCGGCGGATCGCCCGGGAGCACGGCTTCGGTGAACTCCGGTACCGGCTCGGGCTGCACGGTGTGTGCCCGCGCTGTGCCGCGTAGCGCGACCGGGTGGTGCCGCACTCGCCGGGACTCGGCCCGCCCGGCGGCCGGGATGCCGAAGAGCCCGCGGCACACGGAGACGAAGGTCGCCGGTGACCGCATGGCGTACCGGATGGTGCACCGACTCGTCACCGCGACGCTCCCGGTGCACCCCGACGTCCTGGAGGACGAGCCGATGGTCCTGCTCAGCGGGTACCTGAGGAGTATCACCGCGACCGGCGGTGCCGGTCAGTGCTCGTCGTAGTGCCCCTCGTGCACCGCGTGCCTGCACCCGTCGTGCACGTAGTCGACGTGGTCGCCGTGCGGCACCGCGACGTGGCCGCAGCCCTCGCCGTGCACGTGGTCGTGGCCGTCGTGGGTGTGGTGCGACGCGGGCTCGCACTCGTCGAAGTGGCCGTCGTGCTCGCGGTGGATGTGGCCGTCGTGCACGTAGTCCACGTGGTCGCCGTGCGGGAAGGCGACATGCCCGCAGCCCTCGCCGTGGGCGTGGGTGTGATCGGTGTGCTCCTGATGCAGAACCGCGCTCATCGAACCTCCTCGATCGGGGACGCCCCCGAGCGTCCTATTCATTGCTGGATGCGCATAACTTAACAAGTTAGCGCGCGGGATGCCAACGGCTCGGCGCAGGAGGCATTCGACCCCCGGACCAGGTTGCGGCGATGCGAAACCGACGGTCCGGTGGACTCCTACCGTTGTCGCTGGGCAGGCACGCCGGCGCTCGGGATCGGGCCGCTCTCCGTCCGGACACCAGCGATTTGCGCGCCCGCCGCATCGGCCTTGCGCGGTAAAGCGCTCGGATTGCCGGTCACAGGAGATACAGCTTCTCGTTCGGGAGCCGCCGAAGGTCGGCGCTCGGGTCGCCGCTCAGCACGGCGCGCAGGTCGGCCCGGCCGGTCGTCTCGCGGACGAAAACCGTTGCGGCTGTGAGGCAAGCGCGGTACCGGAGTTCGACGTCTCCGAGCCCGGTGCCGACCGTCACCGAGACCCGGACGTCCGGCTCGCTCAAAGCCGGCGACTGCTCGGGGGTCATCGCGCCATCGCCAACGCTTCGCGCAGCGAGACCGGGGTGGTTTCCTCCCCGGGTGAGCGAATCCGGCTCGTTCGAGTTTCCGGCACTGGCCACCAGGCGTGAGCCGGAACCACCGGTCGTCTACGTAGAGGGCTTTACCGGCGCTCTCTTCCTGGAGGAAGAGGCAACGATATCGCGCCACCGGGCGGCCCTCGAGCCCATCCAGTCGAAAGCGCTGGACGAGGAGAGCACGAGGCGACTCGTGGAACAGATTGCAGAGGAGTACGACTCGTGAGCGCTGACCTGACCGGGGCACGCTGGTTCAAGAGCACGTTCAGCCAGGCGGGCGGGGATTGCGTGGAGGTCGCACACCTGGACGGCGGCCCCAGTCGGCCGATCCGAGTCCCCACCCCGGTCGAGCATCGTTGTTGAAAACGGTTATCATTAAAGAATGAACATCTCCACTCGCGTCCCCGTCACCGTGCTCTCCGGCTTCCTCGGCGCGGGCAAGACGACCCTGCTCAACCACATCCTGTCCAACCGCGGCGGTATCCGGGTCGCGGTGATCGTCAACGACATGAGCGAGGTGAATATCGACGCCCAGCTCGTCGACGGTCCGCTCGCGGGCAACGCCCACCTCGACCGCACCGAGGAGAAGCTGGTCGAGCTCACCAACGGGTGCATCTGCTGCACCCTGCGCGAGGACCTGATCGAGTCGGTCGCGCGGCTCGCCGCGGAAGGGCGCTTCGACCACATCGTGATCGAGTCGACCGGCATCTCCGAGCCCATGCCGGTGGCCGCCAGCTTCGAGTGGGAGTTCGAGGACGGCTACTCGCTGTCCAGCGTCGCCGATCTGGACACCATGGTCACCGTGGTGGACGCGGCGACCTTCCTGACCGAGCTGGCGCGCGGGCAGTCGCTGCGGGATCGCGATATGGCGGCCGCCCAGGGCGATGCCCGTTCAATCTCGGATCTGCTGGTCGATCAGGTCGAGTTCGCCGACATCATTCTGCTCAGCAAGACCGATCTGGTGTCGGAGAAGGTGGCCGGGGCCACCGAGGCGACGCTGCGGCGGCTCAACCCGAAGGCCGACGTGGTCCGGGTGCGCGACGGGCAGATCGATCTCGAGCGCGTGCTGGGAACCGGGCTCTTCGACTTCGACGCGGCGCGGGAAGCGGCGGGCTGGGACGAGGAGCTGGCGGGCGGGCACACCCCGGAGACCGAGGAGTACGGCATCAGCAGCACGGTCTTCCGCTCCGACCGCCCGTTCCACCCGCAGCGGCTGCAGACCGCGCTGGAGGGATTGCAGGGGATGCTGCGCAGCAAGGGGTGCTGCTGGATCGCCAGCAGGCCGGAGCTGGCGGCGATCTGGTCGCAGGCGGGCCCGAATCTGACGATCGAGCCGGCGGCCGTCTGGTCGCAGACCGATCTGGTGCCGGGGCAGGAGATCGTGCTGATCGGGGTGCAGCTCGAGCGGCGGGCGCCGAAGGCCAGGCTGGAGCAGGCACTGCTCACCGACGCGGAGCTTGCCGCGGGGCCGGAGGAGTGGATCGGCTACCCCGACCCGCTGCCCGCCTGGGCGCCGATCGTCGAGCACTCGCACGCGTGAGCCGGGCGGACCGGATGGCTCCGGTCCGCGCGCTCAACCCTCCGCCGCCGCCACCGCGGCGGGCTCCGGCCGCTCGAGCTTGGCCGGGATCAGCAGCCCGGCGATCACGGTGCCGACGGCGATCAGCACGCCGCCGAGCAGGAACGCGGTGGAGTAGCCGTCGCTGAGCGCCGCGGTCGAGCGGTCGTCACCGGTGACGGTGGCGGCCACCGTGGTGAGCACGGCGAGTCCGAGCGCGCCGCCGAGCTGGCGAGAGCTGTTCAGCAGCCCGGACGCCATCCCCGCCTCCTCGCTCACGACGCCCTGCATGGCGATGGTGCCCATCACCACGAAGCTCACGCCGATGCCGATGCTGCCCACGATCGAGGGGCCGAGAATGTCGGTGAGGAAGTTGCCGCCCGGCCCGCCCGCGCCGAACCAGCCGATGCCGGCCGCGCCGAGCAGCCCGCCGACCACCAGCGTGTTCCGGTGGCCGATGCGGGCGACGAGGAGCGTGGCCAGCCGCATGCCGACCACCGCGCCGAGCGCGAACGGCACGAAGCAGATCCCGGCGAAGGCGGGCGAGTACTGCAGCACCGACTGCATGTGCAGCGAGACGAAGTAGAACGCGGTCAGCTGCCCGGCGGTGATCATGAAGCCGAACACGTTCGCCCCCGCGACGCTGCCGTGCGCGAGCAGCCCCAGCCGCATGAGCGGCTCCCTGACCCGGGTCTGCACCACGACGAACGCCGCGAGCAGCGCCGCGCCGAGGACGAGCGTGCCGATGGTCGTGGCGGAGGCCCAGCCGTACTCGTCGGTGCGCACCACGCCGAGGATCAGCAGCAGCATGGCGGCGGTGACCAGCAGCGCGCCGACGAGATCGAGCGTGGGCCGGGCGCCGTCCACCGCGCCGCCGATGCCGCGCACGGCGGTGGCCAGCGCGGCGATCACGATCGGCACATTGATCAGCAGCACCCAGCGCCAGTCGGCGAAGTCGGTGAGCAGGCCGCTGGCCACTACGCCGAGCGCGCCGCCGAGCATGGTCGCGGCCGCCCACAGCCCGACCGCCTTGGTGCGCGCGGGCCCCTCCTCGAAGGTGACGGTGATCAGCGCCAGCGAGAGCGGGGAGAGCGCGGCCGCGCCGAGCCCCTGCACCGCCCGCGCGCCGATCAGCACCGACTCGTGCGTGGCCAGGCCGCCGATCAGGCTGGCGGCGCCGAAGAGCACCAGCCCGCCGATCATCGTGCGGCGCCTGCCGATCACGTCACCGAGCCGGCCGCCGAGCAGCAGAAAACCGCCGAACACGACGGTGTAGGCATTGACCACCCACTGCAGCGCGGTGGCGGACAAGTCGAATTCGGACTGGATGGCCGGTAGCGCCACATTCACCACCGAGAGATCCAACGAGACCATGAACTGCACGATCACCACGGTGGCCAGCACGGCGGCCGGTTTGCTCGATTGCGACATCTGCCTCTCCGGATCGGCGGAGCTATTTTAGTAACGTGTCTTTTTATAGGTAAGCACAGCCCAACAGCCCTGTCGAGAGGGCGGATCGGAAAGAGGTCGCCGTTATTCAGCAGAGCGCGCCCCGGCGGCGCGGCCGACCCGTTCGCGTCCCGCGGGACGTGGTGCTGGCGGCCGCCACCCAGCTGCTCGCCGCCGAGGGCGAGTCCGCCTTCAGCATGCGCAGGCTCGCGGGCGAGCTGGAGGTCAGCACCGCCGCGATCTACCACCACTTCCCCACCAAGGCCGCGCTGTTCACCGCCGTCCTCGGCAGGTTGGCGGATTCACTGCACCGGCCCGCGCTGCCGGAGGCGCCGCGGGAGCGGCTGATCGCCATCGTCGGCTACCTGATCGATATCCTGCACCGGCTGCCCTGGGTGGCCGACATCCTCGCGAGCGGCCGCAGCGGCGCCCGCTCAGCGCTCTGGATACTCGACGAGTTCGTCACCGCGGCACGAGAACTCGGCGCCTCCGACCGCCAGGCCGGGTACATGTACCTGACCGTGTGGCGCTTCGTGGTCGGCGAGCTGACCAGCAGGCGCGCCGCGGCCGCGCACCGGGAGAGCGAGCCCGCGCTGCCCTACTGGTCGGATCTGACCGGGGCCGACCAGCTCGCCGACTTCCCCGGCGTGGCGCGGCTGCTGCCGCAATGGGCCGGGGTGCGCGCCGAGTTCCGCACCGAGGACGCGGTCGCCGACGTCATCGACGGACTGCTCGCCGGGCTCGCCCGCCGCGGCGCGCGCTGACTCCGGTTCACAGCCAGGAGTCGAACGTGGTCGTGGTCAGGAAGTGCTCGAGATCGGCCCGCCAGCCCGCGGGCGCTGCCTCGGCGGTGTCGATGCGCGCGTAGCGGCCGCGGTAGAACAGCAGTGGCCGATCGGAGCCGGTCGCCGTCAGCGTCTCCACCCGGCCGACGACGATGTGGTGGTCGCCGCCGTCGGCGACGCTCGCCACCGTGCACTCGATCGTGGCCAGCGCCTCGTCCAGCACCGGCAGCCCGCGCGCGGACCAGTGCCACGCCGTCCCGGCGAACCGATCCTCGACGCCGCGGGCGCCGAACCGCGCGCAGACCGGTTGCTGCGCCTCGGTGAGCACGTTCACGCAGAACCGCCCGGCCGCCTCGATAGCGGCCCAGGTCCGCGAGCCGCGGACCGGGCAGAACAGCACCAACGGCGGGTCGAGCGAAAGCGCGGCGAAAGACTGGCAGGCGAACCCGGCCGGGGCGCCGTCGCCGTCCGGCGCGGTGACGATCACAACCCCGGTCCCGAAGTGCCCCAGCACATTACGGAACTTCCGTGGGTCGACAGCGGATGGCGGAGACACTCCGGGTGACGACATCGCAGCCTCTTTCAGCGCCTACCGGCGATCCGAGCATAATGATAATCTTTTTCATTAAAGCAGCTTCGACACCGCAGGAGATGTGCATGGACGACTTCTACTCCCCCGTCGCCGAGTTCTACGACCTCGTGCCCCGCGCGCACGCCGAAGGCGAAGCGGCGCTGCGCAAGATCCTCGCCGAGGTCGACCCGGAGGCGGGCACGGTGGTCGATATCGGGGCGGGCACCGGCCGCACCTGCCGGGTGGTCGCCGAGGTGCTGCCGACCGCGAAGATCCTGGCCAGCGAGCCCTCCCCCGCCATGCGCGCGGTGCTCACCCACGACGTCCTCGCCGACGAGGAGCTGCGTCGCCGGGTCACCATCGTGCCGGAGCCCGCCGAATCGGTGCAGCTCCCGGAGCGGATCTCGGCGCTGGTGCTGTTCGGTGTCCTCGGCCACATCGGCGCCGAGGACCGCAAGGCCCTCTGGGACCGGGTGCTGCCCCGGCTCGCCCCCGGCGCGCCGGTCCTGGTCGAGCTGCTCCCGGTGAACCGCCCCACCACCCTGCCGAAGATGCCGCTGGCCAGCGAGCAGATCGGCGACCTCACCTACACCGGCTCGATCGAGCCCGAGCCGGTCGGCGGCGACCTCATCCGGATGACCTCGACCTGGGAGATCACCGGTGACGCGGCCCCGCCGCGGACGGTGCGCAACGTCAGTGAGTGGCACACCTTCGGTATCGAGGATTTGGCGGCCGAGACCGGTCTCGTCGGTGAGCAGCTCACCGCGCAGTCCGGGGTGCTGCGCGCCCCGCGTCCCTGAGCGTCGGCGCGGCCACCCGTCGCGGTGGCCGCGCTCACCGAATCGCAGTCACCCGCACGGTGATTCCGTCGCGCGGGTGCATGCCGATGAGCCCGGCGGGCGGCGCGTCGGTGTGCTCGAGCTCGGCATCGACCCGCCGGGCGACGGCGACGAAGGCCGCTTTGACCGCCATGGTCGCGAAGGCGGCGCCGATGCAGCGGTGCGGCCCGACCCCGAAGGGCAGGAACTCGTGCGGCGCGGGCTTGCGGTAACGGTCGGCGTCGGGGTCCCAGCGGCTGGGGTCGAAACGCTCGGGGTCCGGCCAGATCGCCGCCAGCCGGTGGGTGTGGAACGGGCTGAACAGTAGTAGGTCGCCTGGAGCGAATTCGGCGCCGTGCAGGGTGAATCCGGTGGCGACCTTGCGCGAGATGACGGCGGTGGCCGGGTAGAGCCGCATGGTCTCGGAGACGGCGTGGTCGAGCTCGGCCGGGCGCCTGGTCACGGCGTCGCGCAGCCGGGTCCAGAGCGGCCGGTCGCGCAGCGTGCAGAACAGCATCCAGGAGAGCTGCGCCGCGGTGGTCTCGGCGCCCGCTTCGAGCAGGCTGACCAGCTGGTCGGTGATCTCGTCGTCGGTGAGCCTGGTGCCGTCGGTGCCGCGCAGCAGCACCCCGAGCACGTCGTTGCCCGGCTCGCCGCACTCCTGGCGGCGCGCGATCTCGTCGACCACCCAGCGGTGCACCGAGGAGCGGGCCAGCAGCGCCCGGCGCCAGACCGGTGAGCCCGAGCCGCGCTCGATGCTGCCGCCGACCACGTCGGCGTCGATGGCGCGGTGGATGTCGTGCAGCCAGTCGTCCAGCCCCTCGGAGCGGTCGGCGGCGGCCGCGCCGAAGAGGCTCTCCAGGGTGGCCAGCCGCATGGCCCGGCGCAGCGGCGGGTAGATGTCGATGACGTCGCCCGCCGCCCAGCTCGCCGTCGCGGCGTCGATGTGCCTGGTGACGGTGCCGAGGTGGTGCTCGACCCGGCGCGCGGTGAGCGCCGGGGTGACCTGGCGGCGCAGCCTGCGGTGCCGGTCACCGTCGTTGACCAGCAGCGCCGACGGCCCGGTGAGCGGCGCCAGCGCGGTGAAGGCCGCCTCCCAGCTGAAGAGGTCGCTGTTGGCCAGGATGAAGGCGCTCGCCTCGGCGCCGAGCGTCACCCGGAAGCGCATCGGCCCGGCCCCGAGCACCGAGATGGCGCCGTTCGCCCGGTACAGCCGGTCCATCGTGGTGTACGGGTCGGCCGAGAAGTCCTGCAGGTCGGCCATTTCGCGGGCGGCGTCGGTCGCGGTCATGCGTCGGCACCTGGGGTGCGGGCGGCCAGCAGCTCGGGCAGCGGGACCGGTTCGGGGTCGGGCGGGCGGATCAGCTCCGGCGGGCCGAGCACGGTGGTGAGCCGCTGCCACTGGGCGGTGACGGTCATCGCCCACTGTCCGGCCGCCGCCGACCGGGCGGGGTCGGCGATATCGGCGCGCAGCTCGCGCAGCGCGGCCCGGACACTGTCCGGCCACACCTCGCCGAAGACCTCGCGGAAGGTGGGGGCCGGCTCCGATTCCAGTGGCTCGGTGCTCGGCACGTCCAGCCGCTCGGTACCCGGCCCCGCCATCACCAGTCTTCCGGTCGCGTCCCGGCCGGTGTGCAGCCGCGGGCTCCACAGCACCGGGCCGTGGGTGTCGGCCAGCGAGAGCACGCCGCCCTCGAAGGCGATGGCGACACGGTGCAGCAGCAGCGCGTGGTTGTCCGGGTCGGCGGGGTGGATCTGGTTCTGGATCCGCAGCGAGACCGGGATGCCGCCGATCACCGCGCTGAGCGGGGTGTACGGCATGGGCGTCGCGGCCAGCGCGGCCACCTCGGAGGACAACGTCGCGGGCTCGCCGATGGCCCACGGCCGGAGTTTGCCGACCGCGCGGCCGATGACATCGAGCAGGGAGTACGCCACCTGGCTGCCTGCGACCGCGTCCACGTGCAGCGGGCGCTGCCGCTCGCGCAGGATCGCGGCCGCCCGCAGGAACAGCCGTACCGGGCTCAGGTGCGGGTAGAAGGCGTTGAGGCGGTACTGGACTCGGTGTTCGCGGGCGGTGCGCAGGCAGCTCGCGAGTTCGTCCGGGTGCAGCAGGTGCTCCTGCAGCACGTGGATGCCGCGGCTCAGCAGGCTCTGGGCCAGCTTCGCGCCGTCCCCGCCCGCGGCGCCCGCGCGCACCGCGACGCAGCCGATGTCGATATCGTCCGGCAGCTCCTCGACGCCGATATAGTGCGGCACGCCATAGCTTTTCGCGTACTCGACCGACGCGGCGCTGCCTCGGGAGACCACGCCGGCCAGCTCGACCTCCCGATCGCCGTGCACGCCCCGCAGGTAGATCCGGCCGAACGAGGTGCCGCAGACGACGACCTTCGGTTTCGCATCGTTCACAGGCTGCCTGCCTCCATCGGTTCGTCGTGGGCGTGGCGGTGCGTGCGGTGCACCGGGAGCGCGCCGAGCGCCGCCACCGCGTCGAGCAGCCCGCGCGAATCGAGGACGTCGTCGGCGTAGTGCAGGCCGGGGGTGATCGCGCCGGAGAGCACCGCCGCGACGGTATGCGCGGCGGTGGCGGCGGTGAGTTCGAAGCTGCTCGGGGTGCGCAGCACCGCGGTGTCCACCCGGTCCGCCCGGTGCAGGGTGAACGCCATCAGGTAGAACGGGTCGAGCCCGGCCAGGTCCAGCTCCGCCGCCGCGCCGATCTCGGCGACGATCGGCGCCAGCGCGGCGGGGTCGGCGGGGACCCGGCCGCGCAGCCTGCTCAGCGTCAGCCGCAGGGTGGAGCCGATGAAGACGTTGTGCCAGTGCAGTTCGGCCAGCCCGGTCGAGCGGGCCAGCCGCTCGGCGTCGGCGGTGAGGAACGGCATGGTGGTCACCCGGCCGGGAAAGCCCGCGACCTCGACGTCCTCCCGCACCGGAAGGGCATTGCGCCGCCTGCGCCCGCCCGACCACGCCGCCAGGGTCTCGCCGTACCAGTGCTCGGCGTCGGAGCTGTCCAGGGAGAGCGCCAGGTCGCCCGCGGAGGCGGGCGCGAACGGCTCGATGCCGCCCGCGTAGACCACCAGCCTGGCGCTGGTCAGGTCGTCGGCGAGCGTCTTCGGCACCACGTTCGCCAGGCCGGGCAGCATGCCGGCGGAGAGCACCGCGGTCCGGCCCGCGAGCACGGGCGAGCCGGAGAGCAGCCGGTGGGTCGGGCCGTCGCCGGAGACGTCGACGTAGTCGCTGCCCGCGGTGAGCGCGGCCCGGGCCACCCGGTCCATCAGGAGATTGGACGGCCCGGCGCAGTTGAGCACCAGCCGGGTGCCCGCGCAGAACGCGGCCAGCGCGGCCGGGTCGTCGGCGTCCACCGGGCGCCACTCGGGGCCCGCGCCCTGCGGCGGGGTGCGCGCCCCCAGCCGCAGGTCGCCGATGCCGAGCCGGGTGAGCATGCGGACCGCGGCCCGGCCGACGACCCCGGTGGCGCCGAGCACCGCCACCGGACCCGTAGCGTGCTCGGTCACGAGCGCGGCTCGCCGACGGCGTTGAGCGGCGCGGTGATCCGGGCGGCCAGTTCGGCGGCATTGGCGGCGGACATGCTGGTGAGGTGGTCGCCGGGGATCTCGGCGACGGCCAGCTCACCGAGCCCGACCCGCGACCAGAAGCGCTCCACCTCCGCCCTGGTGCCCATGAGCGTGGCGCTGCCGCTGTTGCTCAGCACCCGCACCGTGCCGAAGTACGGCTCGGCCGCGTGCGTGCCCATCGCGCGCAGATTGTGCGCGAAGATGTCGAACTGCCTGCGGAATCCGGCCGGGTCGAGCCCCCCGGCGCGGTACGGGCCGGTGCCCGAGGTGGCGGCGGCGTGCAGCGCGGCGAGCCGCTCGGCGCGCGGTACCGCCGCCCGCTGCCGGAACTGCGCCGCGAGCGGCGCCGACTCGCCGTCCAGTCCGGCGAGCGCGCCCGCAGGCACCCGATCCGGGGTGCGGTCGAGGATGGCGCGCAGCGCGGTGGCGACCGCCGCGTCGTCGGCCGGGTAGCCGAGCGGGCCGGGGTCGACCCCGATGGACTGGGCGAAGACGTACTCGGTGAGCAGTTCGTCGTGCACCGCGGGCGGCTGGTAGGAGCCGATCACGGTGAGCTCGTCCACCGTCGCGCCCGCCTCGGTGAGCGAGCGCGCGATCTCGGCGGCGAGCAGCCCGCCCATCGAGTACCCGATGATCCGGAACCGGTTGTCGGCGCCGAGCAGCTCGGCGGCGTAATCGGCGGCCTGCCTGCTGATCACCGCGTCGGCGGGCAGGTTCAGATACTTCGCCGGGTCGGTCACCTCCAGCCCGACCAGCGCGCCGGGGTGCGCCGCCCGCAGGTGCGGGAGTAGCGCGTCGTAGGGCGTGAGCGTCCCGGTGCCGCCGTGCACGAGGACCCAGGTGCCGCTCTCGTGTCCCGGCTGCCCGCCGAGCGCGCGCAGCGACGAGCTGTCGGCCGCCTCGGCGGCGGCCGGCGGCGCCTCGCCCCGGTGGCGGCGGGCCGCGAGCGCGGCGACGGTGGGGTTGCGCAGCACGTCGCGCAGCAACTCCTGCCACTCGATATCGGCGACCTCCGGCACCCGGTCGCGGAGTTTGCCGACCATTTGCGACAGCAGCAGGGAGTCGCCGCCGAGGGTGTAGAAGTTCTGGTCGCGGCCCACCTTCGGCACGCCGAGCATCTCCTGCCAGAGCTCGGCGATCCGCTCCTCGATCTCGTCGGCGGGCGGCACGTAGTCGGCGAGCGCCGCCGCGGACGGGGTCTCGGTGATCCGCTCGGCCAGCGCGGACCGGTCCAGCTTGCCGTTGACCGAGCGCGGCAGGGCGTCGAGCAGGGTCAGCTCGGCGGGCACCATGTGCTCGGGCAGCAGCGCCGCGACGTGCTCGGTGAGCTGCTGCTCGGTCACGGTCTGGCGCTGCTCCTTGAACCGGGCGATGAACACGCCCTGGCCGGAGGCGGCGAGCGGGGCGTCGGCGGCGGGCAGCACGCGGACGTGGCTCGCGCCCGCGGTGTCGAGCTGGCGCAGCCACTGCTCGCGGGTGAAGAACGCCTGCCCGGTGCCTGCCCGCACGTCGGTGAAGGCGGTGAGCTCGCTGAAGAACTCGAACTCCATGGAGACCAGCAGCGCGTAGTTGTGCTGCCTGGTCGGCTCCAGGAACACCAGCCAGCCACCGGGCGCGAGCAGATCGCGCAGCCGCGCCAGCACCTCGTCGGCGTTCACCGAGTTGTGCAGCACGTTGGCGCACAGGATGACATCGGCCGAGTTGGGCCGCATTCCCTGCTCGGCGGCGTCGGCGTTGATGTCGAAGCGCCCGTACCGCATCCACGGGTACTCGGCGAAGGTGTTGCGGGCCTCGCTGAGGAAGTACTCCGAGAGGTCGGTGAACAGGTAGTCCGGCTCGAACTCGGCCAGCGCCGGGATCAGGTCGGTACTGGTGCCCGCGATGCCCGCGCCCACCTCGAGTACCCGCAACCGATGCGGGGAGCGCTCGGCGACCGCGCGCACGGTGTCGATCACCACGCGGTGCGAGCTGCGCGCCACCAGGTTGGTCCGGTACACCGCGTGCGCCGCACCCGGCTTGCCCGCGGGGAACAGCAGTTCGCGCACGTCGAGGGCGCCGCGCAGCAGGTCGTCGAGCCGGTCGCTGCAGGCCCGGATGTAGGAGAGGGTCTCGCTGCCGTAGCCGACGACGGCCTCCAGCTCGTCGATCCGCCGCCACGCCGCCTCGACGGCGCGCGGCCCGGCGGCGATCAGGTCGCTGTAGCGGCCGGTGCGCGGATCGTACACCACGGCCCCGCCGTCCGCGAGCGCGGCGAGCCAGCGCTTCAGCAGGCCGTGCTGGCGCTCGGAGACGCCGGTGGCGGCGGCGATCTCGGCGATGTCGTGCGACCGGTCGCGGTCGGCGAAGAGCCCGTCCGCCCGGAGCTGGGCGGCGATGGAGAGCATCGCCATCTCGTCGACGGCGTTCATCAACGCGACGAAGGATTCGCTGTCCACCGCGCGCTGCGCCGCCGCGGCGGCCTCGTCGGCGGCGGTGAGCACCTCGCTCGCGGTCGCGCCGCCCGGCTCGCCCGCGGCCTCGGTGGCGATCTCGGCGAAGCCGAGCAGCCGTGCGCCCGCGCCCTGGCCGTTCACCAGCACCGCGGCATCGGCGATGGCGGGGTGGCGGCGCAGCGCGGCCTCGACCTCGCCGAGTTCGACCCGGTGGCCGCGGATCTTGACCTGGGTGTCCTCCCGGCCCAGGAACTCGAGCCTGCCGTCCGGGTGGAAGCGGCCGAGGTCGCCGGTGCGGTAGAGCCTGGCGCCGGTGCGCGGGTGCCGGATGAAGCGGTGCGCGGTGAGCTCGGCGTCGCCGAGGTACTCCGCGGCGAGTCCGGCGCCGCCGATGTAGATCTCGCCGGTGACGTGCTCGGGGCTGTCCTGCAGGGCGTCGTCGAGCACGTGCATGGTCTGGTTCCGCAGCGGGGTGCCGTAGGGGATGCTGCGCCAGCTCGGGTCGATCTCGTGGATCGGGTGGTGGATGGACCAGATGGCGGCCTCGGTGGCGCCGCCGAGCCCGACCACGCTCAGCTCGGGGTGGTCCGCGCGGATCCGGCCGGGCAGGTCGAGCGGGATCCAGTCGCCGGAGAGCAGCACCAGCCGCAGCGCGTCGGCGCGCGCGCCCGGCGTGGATTCCAGCACGTCCAGCAGCATCTGCAGCTGGCCGGGGACACTGTTCCAGAGCGTGACCCGGTGCCGCTGCACCAGCTCCAGCCAGTGCGACGGGTCGCTCACCCGGTCCTGGTCGGGCAGCACCACGGCGCCGCCCGCGGCGAGCACCCCGAAGATGTCCCAGACCGAGAGGTCGAAGGCGAGCCCGGCGACGCCGAGCACCCGGTCGCCCGCGGTCACGGCGAAGCGCTCGTTGATGTCGTCGATGGTGTTCGCGGCGGCGCGGTGGGTGACGACGACGCCCTTCGGCTCGCCGGTCGAGCCGGAGGTGTAGATCACGTACGCCACGTCGCCGGGGTCGCCCGCGCTCTCCGGCACGGTATCGATGCCCGCCAGCAGGTCGACCGCGATCGGCCTGGCGGCGGCGGGCACCTCGCCCGCATCGCGCAGCCAGGACTGGGTGAGCACCGCCCCGGCGCCCGCCCGGTCGAGGATGGTCTCCCGGCGCGGCATCGGCTGGGTGATCGCGACCGGAACGTAGGCCGCGCCGAGCACCGAGGTGGCGAGCACCGCCACGACCTGCTCCGGCCCCTTCTCCATCAGCACGGCCACCCGCTCGCCGGGCTCGACCCCGGCCTCGCGCAGCGCGGCGGCGGTCGCCGCCACCCGGCGGCGCAGCTCGGCGAAGTCGAGGACGGTGTCGCGGTGCAGCACCGCGGCGGCGTCCGGGGTGGTGTCGGCGCGGTCCAGGATCGCCTGGTGCAGCAGCCGGGGCGGGATCTCGGCGGCGGTGTCGTTGTACCGGTCGCGGCGCTCGCGCTGCGCGGCGGGCAGCGGCACCGGGTACCGCTCGGTCCAGGTGTCGGGGTGCTCGGCGAGCCGGGTGAGCAGCTGGACGAAGGCGTCGAAGGCCGCGGCGGCGGTATCGCCTGCCAGTACCCCGCGGCGCACGTCCCAGGCCACCATGAGCCCGTCGTCGTACGGGGTCACCTGACAGTCCAGCCACACCTGCGGGGTGCGGGTGATCCCGCGCAGGATGCGGCCGCGCAGCGCCTGCGCGCCCGCATCCTGCGCGCCGATGGTGCTGGTGAAGACCACCGGCATGAGCACCGGGCTGCCCGCGGCGCGGGTCAGCTCGCTGAGCACCTCGACGCCGTCGAACGAGCGGTGGTCGAGATCGGTGAAGAGCTGGGCGGTGATGCCGCGGGCGCGCTCGGCGAAGGTGTCGCGCTCGTCCAGGTCGATGCCGAGCAGCTCGACGGAGGTGAAATCGCCGAGCACGGCGCCGATGTCGGGGTGCGCGGGCAGCCGGTTGAAGACCGGGAGGTTCAGCGTGAACCGGCGCTTGCGGCTCCAGCGCCCGATCACCTCGGCGTAGGCGGCGAGCACCGCGCCGGAGGGGGTGAGGCCGTGTGGGGTGGCGGCGCTGGCCAGCCCGGCGAGCACCGAGGCGGGCAGCCAGTGGTGCAGCCGGTCGAAGCCGGGCTCCGCGGCGCCCGCGCCCGCCTCGGTGGGCAGCTCCGGTGCGGCGGGCAGCGATTCGATCCGCTGCTGCCAGTATTCGCGGTCGCGCTGGTAGCGGGCGCCGTTGCGGAGCTGCTGCACGCCGAGGACGTAGTCGCGGAAGCCGATTCCCGGCGCGGGCGGCAGCGCGGTGTCCGAGCCGTCCGCCTGGACGAGCGCGTCGAGTTCGGCCAGTAGCTGCTGCATGCTGGCGGCGTCGATGGCGAGCAGCTCGACCAGTAGGTGCACGACGCAGCCGGTGTCGGTGCGGGTGATCCGCACCGCGAACAGCGGCCAGGTCTCGGTGCCGCCCGCCGGGCCGAGCAGTTCGTCGCGCTGCCGGTCGAGCACCGCGTCGGCCTCGGCGGGAGCCACGTCCCTGACGTCGGTGACCGGGATCGCGTAGTGCGGGACCGAGGCGGCGACCCGCTGGTAACCGTCGCCGTGCACGGTGGCGCGGAGCATGTCGTGGCGGCGCACCAGCGTGTTCCAGGCCCGTTCGATACTCTCCGGCTCGGCCGCGTCGTAGCGGACCTCCAGGTAGCTGGCGCAGGCGACGCCGCCGAACGGGTAGGTGGGGTCGCGGCCGATCAGGTAGGCCTGCTGCACCGGGGTGAGCGGGAAGGGATCGTGCGCGGCGGCCGGGTCGGCGGTGATGCTGATCTCCGCCTGCTCCTGCGCGAGGTGTTCGAGGAGGGCGGGCTTCTGCGCCACCAGCCGCTCGCGGTCGTCGGCGGTCAGCGCGCCCTGCGGGGCGCGGAACCGCAGCTGATCGCCGTCGGCCCACAGCTGGACCCCACGCTGCCGCAGGTCGGTCACCAGGTCGAGAACGTTCACAGGGCACCTTCTTCGAAATCGAGCGCGGCGTGCGGTTGGTTGCCACCGATTCCGGCGATGGTCGGATCGGTGAAGAATTCACGCAGGGTGACGGCGAGGCCGAGTTCCCTGGCGAGACGGGCGACGAGGCGGGTGGCGGAGAGCGAGTCGCCGCCTGCGCTGAAGAAGCTCGTGTGCCTGCCGGCGGGGGCGGTGCCGAGCAGCTCCGCCCAGAGCTGGGCTATCCAGGTCTCCAGGCCCGGCCGCGGCGGTTCGTCGGTTGTGGAAGTCGTTGGGCCGGTTTCGGCTTCGGCTCGGCGCAGGAGGGCGGCGTGGTCGATCTTGCCGTTTCCGGTCAGTGGGGGGTCGGGGAGCGGTATGAGGTCGGGGTGCCAGCCTGCGGGGATGCGCTCGGCTACGAATTCCGCGAGCCCCGTGGGCAGTTCCGGCTCCACGAAGGCGACGAGCCTGGCCTGTGCCCGCTGCCCGACGGCGAGCGCGAAGGCCCGACGCACCGCCGGGTGCGCCGCGACCGCCTGCTCGATCTCGCCCAGCTCGACCCGGTACCCGCGGACCTTCACCTGCCGATCCGCCCGCCCCAGAAACTCCAGCACCCCATCCGAGCGATACCGGCCCACATCCCCGGTCCGGTACCAGCGCGTCCCATCCTTCTCGAAGAACGACGCCGCCGACAGCTCGGGTCTGCCGCGGTACCCCCGAGCCACGCCGGTGCCGCCGATCAGCAACTCCCCCGGGACCCAGTCGGGGCGATCCGCGCCTTCGGCGTCGACCACCCGGAAGCACTGATTCCGCAATGGACGCCCGTACGGGATCGAGGTCCAGGCCGGATCGACCGAACCCACCTCGAAGTAGTTCGACCAGATCGCCGCCTCCGTCGCACCACCGAGCGCGACGAAACGCCCGGTGGAGCGGGCGGCGAAGCGGCCGGGCAGGTCAAGCCCGACCCAGTCGCCGGAGACCATGACCAGCCGCAGCGAGTCGAGCCGCTGGTCGGCGCTCTCCGCGGCGGTGAGGAGCATGTCCAGCATGGCGGGGACGGTGTTCCACACCGTCACCCCGTGGTCGCGCACCAGCGTCAGCCAGTGGTCCGGGTCGCGGCGATCGTCGTCCGCGACGAGGACGGCGCTGCCGCCGGCGGCGAGCAGGCCGAAGAGGTCGAAGACCGACAGGTCGAAGACCACCGCCGCCACGGCCAGCACCCGGTCGCTCGCGCCGAGCCCGAACCGGTCGCGCAGGTCGAGCAGGGTGTTCACGGCTTGGCCGTGCTCGACCTCCACGCCCTTCGGCGTTCCCGTGGAGCCCGAGGTGAAGATGACGTACGCCAGGTCGGAGCCGCTGACCGGATGCGGCGCGGCGGGATCGTGCCGCCCGGCATCGGCGATGGCGATCACCGGCACCGCGCCGGACCCGTCTGCGCCGCTCGGGTGACCGGGCGCTGCGCCCGACACGTCCCCGGTGTCAGGCGCAGCGCAACGTGCACCATCGGGCACGGCGTGACGACCGGGCAGGGCGGTGCCGAGCACCGTCTCGCCCGGCTCCGCCGTGAACCGTCCGGGATCATCGGTGAGCACCGCCGTTACCCCGGCCTGGGTCAGAATCGCCGCCCGCCGCCGCACCGGCTGATCCACCGCCACCGGCACATAAGCCGCGCCCGCGGCCAGCACGCCGTAGAGCGCAGCGACCAGGCTCGCACCACGCGAAGCGCAGACCGCGACCAGATCACCCGGAGCCACCCCGCGCTCGGCCAGTAGCGCCGCGACCCGCAGGCTCTCGTCCGCCAGTTCGCCGAAGGTCACCGTGGCGGTGCCGTCGAGCAACGCCACCCGCCCCGGATCGGTTGCGGCGACCTCGAACATCGCCGTGTGCAGCCGGTCATCGCCCGGCAGCGGCCCTGCGGTGTCGTTGACCCGATTCCGGATCGCTCGCTGCGCAGGTGGCAACGCCGGGACCAGCGGGCGCTCCCAGTCCAGCTCGCCCAGGCCGGACAACACATCGCGGTAGGCCGCGAACATGTCGTCCACCAGCCCGTCGGGGAAGAGTTCGTCGACCGAGTCCCAGCTGAGCACCAGCCCGTCCGGTAGCTCGATCACCTGGTGGTCCAGCCACACCTGCGGCGTCTGGGTCCGGGTGAAGTCCGGCCACCGCACCGAGCGGGCCAGTTCGTCGTCCACCCCGAGCATCGAGGTGAACACCACCGGCACCGGCTCGGCGGGGACCGCGCTCTCGCGGGCGAGCTCGCGCAGCACCCGGATCGCCGACACCTGCTGGTGGTCGAGGTCGCTCCACAGCTGTTCCTGGAGCCGCCGCGCGCGGCCTGCCCAGCTCTCGCCCGCTTCCGGGCGGTCGGCGACCAGCAGCAGCGAGCTGAAGTCGCCGACCACCCGCATGATGTCGGGGTGCACGTCGCGGCGGTCGAACCGGGTCAGGGTGACCGTCAGCTCGCGCTGGGCGCTCCACCTCCCGAGCACCCACGTATAGGCGGCCAGCAGCACCACGCTCGGCGTCACGCCCAATGCCCGCGCCCGCGCGACGATTCGGCTCCAGACCTGCGGGTCGAGCCGGAGTTCCCTGCGGGTGAAGAGCGGGCGCTCGACAGCCGCGGGCAGCACCCGCAAGGGCAGCTGCGGGCCGGGCGGCAGCTCCGGCAGCCGCTCGCGCCAGTACGCCAGCCCGGCCGCCACCTCCGCCTCCGACGGCGCGCAGTTCAGCACATAGTCGCGGAACTCGACGGCGAGCGGTGCCGGCTCGCGCGTGGGCTCGGCGTACCACCCGAACCACTCGCTGAGCAGCACCAGCGCGCTCAGACCGTCGATGACCAGGGTGTCGAAGACGACGCACAGCCGAGACTGCCCGTCGCCGCACACGACTCCGATGTCGAACAGCGGCCCGGCTGCGGCATCGATGGCGCCGCCCGACATCTCCGCGCGCAGCCGCGCGGCGGCGGCATCGAATGCACCATCGGCCTCGATCACCCGGAATCGGTACTCGGCGGCGTCGGGCAGCACCCGCTGCCTGCCGTCGGCGTCGACGACGGCACGGAGCATGGCGTGCCGCTGGAGCACCCGATTCCAGGCCGCCTGCGAGCGCTCGACGTCGAGATCGTGGAGGTCGTACTCGAAGTAGAGCTGCGCGCCGATGCCGCCGAGGTCGAAATCGGCCGAACGGCCCAGCCAGTACGCCACCTGGATGTCGGTGAGCGGGAAGGGGTCGTGGCGGTGCGCGGGGTCGCCCGTCAGCGCGGGCGCGGGCTGGGGTTCGGACGGCTCGCCGGTTCCGAGGCGCGCCAGTCCTGCGATGGTCGGTTCGAGGAAGAACTCGCGCAGCCGGACCGTCCGGCCGAGTTCGCGGGCGAGGCCGCCGACCAGCCTGGTCGCGGAGAGCGAGTCGCCGCCCGCGGTGAAGAAGCTGGTGGTGCGGTCGGGCGGGGCGCCGCCGAGCACCTCCTGCCAGAGCTGCGCTACCCGGGCTTCCAACCCGGGCCGGGGCGGTTCGGTAGCGACGAGAGCGGTTGTCGCCACAGCTGATTCGGCCAGCCGGACCAGGGCGGCGTAATCGATCTTGCCGTTCGCGGTCAGTGGGGGGTCGGGGAGCGCGATCAGCTCCGGCGCCCATCCCGCCGGAATCCGCTCGGCCACGAACTCCGCGAGCCCCGCGGGCAGTTCCGGCTCCACGAAGGCGACCAGCCTGGCCTGTGCCCGCTGCCCGACGGCGAGCGCGAAGGCCCGACGCACTCCCGGATGCGCCGTCAGGGCCTGCTCGATCTCGCCCAGCTCGACCCGGTACCCGCGGACCTTCACCTGCCGATCCGCCCGGCCCAGAAACTCCAGCACGCCATCCGAGCGGTACCGGCCCAGATCGCCCGTCCGGTACCAGCGCGCGTCGCCCTCCTCGAAGAACGAGGCTGCCGACAACTCCGGCCTGCCGCGATATCCCCGGGCGACCCCCGCGCCGCCGATCAGCAACTCCCCCGGCACCCAATCCGGACGATCCGCACCGTCGGCATCGACCACCCGGAACCGTTGATTCCGCAATGGACGCCCGTACGGGATCGAGGTCCAGGCCGGATCCACCGACCCCACCTCGAAGTAGTTCGACCAGATCGCCGCCTCCGTCGCACCACCGAGCGCGAGGAAGCGGCAGTCGAGCGCCGCGGCGGCCAGCCGGGCAGGCAGGTCAAGCCCGACCCAGTCGCCGGAGAGCAGCGCCAGCCGGAGCGAAGGCAGTGGGCGGGAACCGCTCTCGGCCACGGTGAGCAGCATGTCCAGCATGGCGGGGACGGTGTTCCACACCGTCACGCCGTGTGCGCGGACCAGCGCAACCCAGCGGTCGGGATCGCGCCGCTCGGCGTCGGGCACGAGCACCGCGCTACCACCGGCGCCGAGCAGGCCGAACAGGTCGAAGACCGACAGGTCGAAGTCCACCGCCGCCACCGCCAGCACCCGGTCATCGGCGCCGAGGCCGAACCGCTCCCGCAGATCGCGCAGGGTGTTCACCGCCTGCCCGTGCTCGACCTCCACCCCCTTCGGCGTTCCCGTCGAACCCGACGTGAAGATCACGTACGCCAGGTCGGAGCCGCTGACCGCGTGCGGTGAGGCTGGATCGTGCTGCCCGGCATCGGCGATGGCGATCACCGGCACCGCGCCGGACCGGCTTGCGCCGCCCGGGTGCACCGCTTCCGGCCTCGCCTCCGCCGCGAATCGGCCCGGGTCGTCGGTGAGTACCGCCGCGACCCCGGCCTGTTCCAGAATCGCCGCCCGCCGCCGTACCGGCTGATCCACCGCCACCGGCACATACGCCGCCCCCGCGGCCAGCACCCCGTACAGCGCCGCCACCAGCCCGAACCCGCGAGCCGCGCAGACCGCGACCAGATCACCCGCACGGACCCCGCGCTCGGCCAGCAGCGCGGCCACCCGCAGGCTCTCGTCCGCCAGCTCCCCGAACGTCACCGCGTCGGCACCGTCGATCACCGCGATCCGCCCCGGGTCGGCTGCCGCCACCTCGAACATCGCGGTGTGCAACCGCTCGTCGCCAGGCAGCGGTTCGGCCGTGTCATTGACCCGATCCCGGACCTCCCGCTGATCGGCGGGCAGCATCGCCGCGCTCGCCAGTGGCCGTTCCCAGTCGAGTTCCGCCAGGCGCGCGAGCAGCTGGTGATAGGCGTCGAACATGTCCCCGACCAGGCCGTCGGGAAAGAGTTCGTCGACCGAGTCCCAGCTCAGTACCAATCCCTCGGGCAGCTCGATCACCTGATGGTCCAGCCACACCTGCGGGGTCTGGGTGCGGGTGAAGTCCGGCCACCGCACCGAGCGGGCCAGCTCGTCGTCCACCCCGAGCATCGAGGTGAACACCACCGGCACCGGCTCGGCGCCGGACTCGCTCTCCCGCGCCAGCTCGCGCAGCACCCGCACCGCCGAGACCTGCTGGTGATCCAGGTCTTTCCAGAGCTGTTCCTGGAGCCGCCGGATCCGGCCGATCCAGCTCTCGCCCGCCTCGGGGCGGTCGGCGACCAGCAGCAGTGAGCTGAAATCACCGACCACCCGCATGATGTCGGGGTGCACCTCGCGGCGGTCGAACCGGGTCAGCGTCACCGTCAGCTCGCGCTGGGCGCTCCACACCCCGAGCACCCAGGTGTAGGCCGCCAGCAGCACCACGCTCGGCGTCACACCCAGCCCCCGCGCGCGCCGGACGATACCCTGCCAGACCTCGGGATCGAGCCGGGTTTCCCGGCGGGTGAAGCGCGGACGCTCGACAACTGCGGGCAATACCCGCAGCGGCAGCTGCGGGCCGGGCGGCAACTCCGCCAGCCGCTCCCGCCAGTACGCGAGCCCGGCCGCCACCTCGGCCTCCGACGGCGCGCAACCCAGCACGTAGTCGCGGAATTCCAGTGCGGGCTCCGGGAGCACCAGCTCCGGCTGCTCATACATCCGTAACCACTCCGACAGCAGCACCAGCGCGCTCAGCCCGTCGGCGATCAGCGTGTCGAAGGCGGCGCAGACCGTGGTGCCCGGGCCGTCGCGGACGACCCAGATATCGAACAGCGGCCAGGTCGCGGTGTCGCGGAGGTTAGCGGCGATATCGTCCCGCACCACGGCGACCGGCCCCTCGAAGACCGGAACCCGGAAGCGCGGCACCGCGTCGAGCACCCGCTGCGTGCCGTCCGATTCGATCACCGCGCGCAGCATGGGGTGCCGCTGGACCACCCGGTTCCACGCCGACTCCAGCCGGGCCGGGTCGACCTCGGGCCAGTCGTACTCCAGGTACAGGTGCGCGCCGATGCCGCCGAGGTCGAAATCGTCCGACCGGCCGAGCCAGTACGCCACCTGGATGTCGGTGAGCGGGAACGGGTCGTGGCGGTGCTCGGGGGCGGCGACGATCGGCGCGAGCTCGGTCGCGGCGCCGAATGCCAACGCCACGGCGAAGTCGGCGAAGGTGGGGGTGGCGAAGAGCAGGCCCAGGTCGGCGCCGGTCACCCCGTCTGCGAGCAGCCGCCGGATCAGTCTGGTGGCGAGCAGGCTGTCGCCGCCGAGGGCGAAGAAGTCGTCGTCGCGCCGGATCTCCGCGGTGCCGAGCACCGCCGACCAGGCATCGGCGACGGTCCGCTCCAGGCCCGTCAGCGGGACGGCTGACGCTGGGCCGCGCTCGTCCCCTACGGCGACCAGTGCGGCGAGCACGGCCTCGCGATCGACCTTGCCGTTGCGCGTGATCGGCAGCTCCGGGAGCCGGACGAAGCGCCGGGGCACCATGTACCGCGGCAGGTGCTCGGCGAGCCAGGCTCCGAGCTCGTCGTCGGAGAGCGCGTCGTCGCAGGCCACGGCAGCGCCGAGCGCGCGGGCGGGGTGCTCGAGCACGGCCGCCGCGGCGGCGGTGACCTGCGGATGCTCGGCCAGCACCGCCTCGATTTCGCCGAGCTCGATCCGGTGCCCGCGGATCTTGACCTGGTGGTCGATGCGGCCGAGGAACTCCAGGGTGCCGTCGGCCCGGTAGCGCACCAGGTCGCCGGTCCGGTACCAGCGCACCCCCTCGTGTTCGACGAATTTCTCGGCGGTCCGTTCCGGGTCGCCGCGGTAGCCGTGCGCCAATCCGGCTCCGGTGACCCAGAGTTCGCCCGCCGCCCAGTCCGGGCAGTCCCGGCCCGCGACGTCGACCACCCGGGCTCCGGCGTGCCGCAGCGGGACGCCGTACGGCACGCTCGACCAGCCGGGGTCGACGGTCTCGACCTCGCACACGGTGGCGTGGATGGCCGCCTCGGTCATGCCGCCAAGGCCGGCGAACCGGCAGCCGGGCACCAACCTGCGCAGCCTGCCGGGCAGGTCGAGAGTGACCCGGTCGCCGCCGAGCATCACCACCCGCGGCGCGCCGCCGAGCCCGGCGTCCTCCGCGGCGGTCAGCAGCATGTCGAGCAGCGCGGGGACGGCGCTGATCACGGTCACCCCGTAGCGGCGGATCAGCTCGGCCCAGGCGGCGGCGTCCCGGCGCTGCGGCTCCGGCACCGCGACCACCGAGCCGCCGTAGCCGAGGAAGGCGAACAGGTCGTAGGCGGAGAGGTCGAAGTCCAGCGCGGAGAGCGCGATCGTGCGGTCGTCCCGGCCGATGCCGAACCGCTCGTTCACCGCGTCGACGGTCGCGGCGACGGCCCGGTGCGGCACCTCGACGCCCTTGGGCGCACCGGTGGAGCCGGAGGTGAAGATGACGTACATCGTGTCCTCGGGATCGACCGGCACGATCTCGGACAGCGGGGCGACGGTCCGCGCCTGCTCGGGATAGATCGGTTCGACACCGTCCGGCTGAGCAACGTCCCGGGTGGTGAGGACCAGCCGGACCCCGGCCGTGCGGTAGACCCGCTCCCGGCGGGCCACCGGCAGATCGACTCCGGAGGGGACGTAGGTGGCGCCAGCGGCGAGCACGCCGAGCACCGCCACGATCTGGTCGACCCCCTTGGGCAGGGTGATGCCGACGCTGTCGCCCCGGCCGATCCCCCGGTCGCGCAGCAGCCGCCCCAGACATCGGGCGCGCTCGCCGAGCTCGCCGTAGGAGATGGCGGCATCCCCGGCCAGCAGCGCGGTGCGCTCCGGCTCGGCGGCGGCCAGCGCGAAGAAGCGCTGGTGCAGCGGTTCGGCGGGAGCGGCCTCGGCCGCATACCGCCGGGGGGCGGGCACCGGCCACGGGGCCGCGCGGTCCCAGGCGCCGCCGTCGTCCAGCAGCAGCTCGACGAAGCGCACATAGGCGTCGAACATGGCGTCGAGCAGGCCGGACGGGAACAGCGAGACGCGCGCGTCCCAGTTCAGCAGGATGCCGCCGTCGAACTCGGTGACCTGCGCGTCCAGCCAGACCTGCGGGCCCTGGGAGATGGTCCACGACGGTTCGCCCAGGCAGCGCCGCACCTCCGGCGCGTACAGCTCGCCCAGGCTCAGCGCGCTGGTGTAGACCACCGGGGCGAGTACCCGCTCCCCGCCGCGGCTGCGGCCGAGGTCGCGCAGCACCTCGACGCCGGTGTAGGCGGTGTGCCCGAGCACCTCGTGCAGCCGATCGGTGAGTGCGCGGCCTCGCTCGGTGACCGACATCGGGGCCGAGAGGTCGACATCGAGCAGCACCGAGCTGGAGAAGTCGCCGACGAGCCGGTCCACGTCGTCGTGCAGCGGTTCCCGGTCGAAGGCGGGCATATTCAGCAGGAAGCGGTCGGTGCCGCTCCAGGCGCCGACGGTCTCGGCGAACACCGTGGCCAGCACGCCCGCGGGGGTCAGCCCCGCGCGCTGCGCCCGCTCCCGGAGCGTGGCCGCCCGCTCCGGGGCGAGCCAGTGGCTGCGCCGGTCGACCCTGGCGCCCGCCTCCTCCGCGTGCAGCAGCGGCAGCTGCGGCGCGGCGGGCAGGTTCGGCAGCTGCTGCTGCCACCAGCGCTGTGCCCGTTCGCGTTCCGCGGCCCTCGTGCGCGCGCGGTCGGCCAGGTACCGGTCGTAGCGGTAGCCGAGCGCGGGCAGCGCGGCGGGGCCGTCCTGGTAGAGGGTGGTCAGGTCGCCGAGGAGATTCCGCAGGCTGAGCGCGTCCCCGGCGAGCATGTCCAGGTCCAGGTGCAGCCTGCTGCGGCCGCCGGGCAGCAGCGAGAGCCGCAGGTCGATGACCTCGCCCGCCGTGACGTCCATTCGGTGGTGCGAGCGTTCGTCGCGGATCGCGGCCAGCCGCTCGCGCAGCTCGGGCTCCGCGGCTGCGCGCAGGTCGTAGGTGGTCAGACCGGGCCAGTTGCCCCGCTCGGTAATGCGCTGCGTCCCCGTGACGTCGACCGCGGTGCGCAGCATGGGGTGCCGGGCGAGCAACGCGCGCATCGCCCGCTCCAGCCGATCCGGGTCCAGCCCGGCGCCGTGGTCGAACTCGCTGTAGAAGTGCGCGCCGACGCCGCCGAGTTCCTGGCCGGGGGCGCGCCCGATCCAGAAGGCGTGCTGCATCACCGCCAGCGGGAAGGAGGCGTCCGGCTCGGCGGCGGACGCACCGGGATCGGCCACCGCCTCGACATCGGAATCGTTCTCGCGCAGCAGCTTCCGCCACGCGCCGAGCGTGGGATTGCGGACCAGGTCGCGGAACTCGACCCGCTTGCCCGCGCGCCGCAGCAACCCGGAGATCCGCATGATGGTCACCGAGTCGAGCCCCAGGTTCGCGTCGTCGGTCAGCTCATCCGCCGGAATGCCGGTCAGCTCAGCGAGATCCCGCCGCAGACCATCGGCCCCGTCCTCTCCTGCCATCGAGCTCACGGCCAGCAAACGGAGCTTTTCCCGCATCGCACTCCCCATTTACAAACGAAAATCATTTTCACTAGTGCTACAATCTACGGGGGGTCACCGTGGAGGTCAAGCGATCACTTTTCTGCGGTCGCCCGAAAAGTGCAGGTGGCGAACACCTTCGACGCAGTTCAGGAACGAGGCATGGCAGCTCATCAACGGCTCATGAACATGATGTTCGGAACGATCTGTTCCCAGGTCGTCGGCACCGCCGCCCGCCTCGGGCTCGCTGATCAACTGGGCGACGACGAACTCGGCTACCGAGAACTGGCCGCCCGCACCGGGACTCATCCCGGCGCGCTGGCGCGGTTGCTCCGGGCGCTGGCGGCCCTCGGCATCCTGGTCGAGACCGCACCGGGGACCTTCCGGCTCGGCGAAGCGGGCCGGCCGCTGCGCACCGACGTGCCCGACTCCCAGGCGGCAGCGGTACTGCTCTTCACCGATCCGGCGCTGCTGGATTCCTGGAAGCTGACCGAGCAGGCGGTGCGCACCGGGGAGCCGACCTTCGAGGGGCTCTACGGCACCGACTTCTTCGGCTTCCTCGCCACCCAGCCGGAGCTCTCCGAGCGGTTCAACGCGACCATGCGGCAGGTGAGCCTGCCGATCGCACAGCTGGTTCCGGTGAGCTACGACTTCACCAGGCACCGGACCGTCCTCGATATCGGCGGCGGCGACGGCACCCTGCTCGCCCAGATCCTCAAAGGCGCGCGCTCGGTGCAGGGCATCGTCTTCGACTCACCGAGCGGGGTCGCCGAGGCCGAGACGACGCTGACCGCGGCGGGCGCCGCCGATCGCTGCCGGATCGAGGCGGGCGACTTCTTCGCCGCGGTGCCCGACGGCGCCGATCTGTACGTACTCAAGAACATCCTGCACGACTGGGACGACGAGCGCTGCGGCACCATCCTGGCGAACTGCCGCAAGGCCGTGCCCGCCGACGGCAGGCTGCTCATCGTGGAGTCGGTGCTGCCCGAGGTGATCGACACCGCGGACCCGGCCCCCTACCTCACCGACATCAGCATGCTCGTCAATATGGGCGGCCAGGAGCGTACCCGCGACGAGTACGAAACTCTCTGTCGCGAAGCCGGTTTCGCGGTCATCGCGGTGCACCCGACGGTATTCCCGACCTCGTATTCGCTGATCGAGGCCATGCCGGTCTGAACGGGAGCACGACCCATGCTGCACAAGTCCCGCCCGATCGTGGTCGACCTGATGGCCGCGGATTTCCACGAGCGCGCCCACGATGTCTACGACGAGCTGCGGGCCAGGTCACCGGTCGTCTTCGCCGAACTCCCCGAGCAGCCGGCCCGCGGATTCTGGCTGGTCACCGGCTACCCGGCGGCCGCGGCGGCGCTGCGGGAGAGCCGGCTGGCGAACAATCCCCGCGCCCTGCTCTCCCCCGCGCAGCTGGCGGCGCGGGCGCGGTCCGGGCTGGTGGAGCCGCCGAACAGCATGCTGCTCTCCGATCCGCCGGAGCACACCCGGCTGCGCAGGGCCGCGCAGCAGGCGTTCACTCCCCGCTCGGTCACCGCCATGCGGCCCGCGGTGCTCCGGCACGCCGGGCGGCTGCTCGACGCCGCCGAGCGAACGGCCCGCTCCGGTGACGGCACCGTGGACCTGCTGCACGCCTTCGCCTACCCGCTGTCGCTGACCGTGCTCGGCGAGATCCTCGGCTTCCCGGAGGCGTGGCACGCGGGGCTGCACGACCTCGCGGTCCGGGCCGCGACCGCCTCCACCCCGCTCTCCGGCCCCGACCCCGCGCTGCGCGATCAGCTCGACGCCTACACCCGCGATCTCGTCGTGCTCAAGCGCGCCGTCCCCGGCGACGACCTGGTCAGCAGGCTGGTGCACCCGGCCGCCGAGAAGGACACGCTCTCCGACGACGAGCTGCGATCCATGATCGGCCTGCTGGTGGCCGCGGGTTTCGAGACCTCGGCCAACCTGATCGCCTGCGCCGTGCTGGCGCTGCTCACCCATCCGGAGCAGTGGGCGGCGCTGCGCGCCGACCCCGAACTCGCGGGCGCGGTCGTGGAGGAGACCATGCGCTACTGGGGCCCGGTGGAGTCGGCGACGATGCGGCTCGCGCTCGCCCCGCTGGAACTCGGCGGGCACCGGATCGAGCGCGGCGACCGGGTGCTGGTCTGCACCGCCGCCGCCAACCGCGACCCGGCGCACGTGCCGGACCCGCACCGCTTCGACATCCATCGCGCGCCCCGGCCGCACCTGGGGTTCAGCCACGGCCTGCACAACTGCATGGGGGCCGCGCTGGCCCGCGCGGAGGTCGCCATCGCGCTGACCACCCTGCTCGAGCGCTGGCCCCGGCTGCGCACCGCCGACGACCGCGCCGAGCCGCGCTGGCGCCCCGGCATGGGGCTGCGCGGCCTGCGCACGCTACCCGTCCGTCCCTGACCGCGCGCTTTCCGAGGACCAGGGGCAACCGGCCCCACCAGCACGAGGAGTTCCACCATGACCATTCCGGACGCACCCCGGTACGACGTCGCCATTCTCGGCGCCGGGATCGCGGGCAGCACGCTGGCGGCGATCCTGGCCCGCCAGGACCTGTCGGTCCTGCTCATCGATGCGGGCGTGCACCCGCGCTTCGTGGTCGGCGAATCGACCATCCCGCACGCGACCACCACCATGCGGGTGCTGGCCGAGCGCTACGGCGTTCCCGAACTCGCCGCGCTCACCACCTTCCAGGACACGGCAGAGAAGGTGACCAAGACCTGCGGGCAGAAGCAGAACTTCGGCTTCGTCTACCACGAGGACGACCAGCCCTACGACCCGCGGCGCGCCAACCAGGTGGTGCTCGCCTCCGGCTACCGCAGGGCCGAATCGCACTGGTTCCGCCAGGACATCGACTCCTACGTCTACCACCTCGCCGTGCGCTACGGCGCCACCGCCAGGATGGGCACCAGGATCGCCGACATCGAGGTCGACCCGGAGCGCGGGGCGGTGCTCCGCTCGGCGGGCGGCGAGACTTTCACCGCCGAGTACCTGGTGGACGCCACCGGTTTCCGCTCGGTGCTGGCCGAGCGGTTCGGGCTGCGCGAGCAGCCGACCCGCGCACGCACGCACTCCCGTTCGCTGTTCACCCACATGATCGGCGTCGAACCCTTCGACGATGTCGCGCCGGTCGACTACAACCCGCCGACGCCGTGGCACAACGGCACCCTGCACCACGTCTTCGACGGCGGCTGGCTCTGGGTGATCCCGTTCGACAACAACGACAGCTCGCTGAATCCGCTGTGCAGCGTCGGGCTCACCCTCACCGGGGACGCGGTCTTCGACGACCGCCCCGACCCGGAGCAGGAGTTCCGCGCTTTCCTGGAGCGCTTCCCCGCCATCGGCAGGCAGTTCCGCGAGGCCACCGCGGTCCGGCCGTGGGTCAGCACCGGCCGGTTGCAGTACTCGGCCACCGGGACCGTCGGCGACCGCTTCTGCCTGACCGCGCAGTCCGCGGGCGCGATCGACGCGCTGTTCTCCCGCGGCCTGGCGAACTCCTTCCAGACCGTGAACGCCCTGGCCTGGCGGATCATGGCGGCCAAGCGCACCGGCGACTGGTCGGCGGCCGCCTTCGCCGGGCTGGACACGCTGCAGCAGCGCATGTTCGACGCGCACGACGACCTGGCGTACACGTCCTACGTCGGCTTCCGCGACTACGCGCTGTGGGACGCGGTGATCCGGGTGTGGCACACCTACAGCTTCTACAACGACGCCGCCCTCGAGCACTCGCTCTCCCGGTACTTCTCCACCCAGGACGACGAGGTCTTCCGCACGCTGGAGCGGGCCGACTCGGCGCTGGCGGTGACCGTGCGGGAGCTGCTGACCTTCGCGCGCGAGACCTGCGAGGCGGTGGATCGCGGGGAGCTGAAGCCGGCCGATGCCGCGGACGCCATCATCGCGCGGATCAACCGGGACCAGTTCTTCCCCGACTACCTGCCGCACGGCAACCCGGAATTCAAGTACGTCGACATCAGCCAGGACCACGCGATGCGGTTCATGCAGTGGACGCGCAGTGGCGCGCCGCGCTGGATCAGCGAGGCTTTCGCCTGATCCGTGCCCACAGCCCCCCGGCTTCATTCGGCGCCGGGGGGCTGTGCGACGGCTATGCCGAGGCGCTCACCTTCCAGTGCCGCGCCCTGATCTGCGCGGCCCACATGGCGCTGTAGCGCCCCTCCTGCGCCAGCAACTCCTCGTGCGTGCCGCGCTCGGCGACCCGGCCCTCCTCGAGGACGAGGATCTGATCCGCCGCCACCACGGTGGAGAGCCGGTGCGCGATCACGACCACGGTCTTCGCCGCGACCAGCGCGTCGATCGCCTCCTGGACGTAGACCTCGCTCTCGGTGTCCAGCGCCGCAGTCGGCTCGTCCAGCAGCACGATCGGCGCGTCCTTCAGGATCGCGCGGGCGATCGAGATGCGCTGGCGCTCACCGCCGGAGAGCGCGCCGCCGATCTCGCCGACCCTGGTGTCGTAGCCGTGCGGCAGCCGCTGCACGAAGGTGTGCACATTGGCCGCGCGCGCCGCGGCCTCGATCTGCTCCTGGGTGGCGTCCGGCGCGGCCATCGCGATATTGGCGCGGATGGTGTCGTCGAACAGGTACACGTCCTGGAAGACCACCGCGATATTGCGGTAGATCTCCACCGGGTCCAGGTCGCGCAGCTCCAGCCCGCCGATCCGGACGCTGCCGGACCCGGGGTCGGCGTACCGGGTGAGCAACTTGGTGACCGTGGTCTTGCCGGACCCGGACGGGCCGACCAGCGCGGTCAGCGAGCGCGCGGGCGCGGTGAAGGAGACCCCGCGCAGCACCGGGGCCTCGGCGTCGTAGCCGAAGTGCACGTCCTCGAATTCCAGGTCGTAGCCGGTGATCCTGGCATCGGTGGTCGCCACCGGGAGCGCGGGAGCGGCGAGCACCTCGCCGACCCGCTCCAGCGCCGAGTCGATGACCTCGAAGATCGCGGAGAGATTCGCCATCTGCGCCATCGGCTCGGCGAAGCGCACCGCCGCGGCGACCACGGCGATCAGCAGCGCCGCCGACATGTCCGCATCGAGCACCAGCGCAGCGCCGAGCGCGACCATGCCCACCAGGCACAGCTGGACCACGCTCGCGGCCAGCAGGCCGGGCCAGGTCAGCCGCTTCTGCATGGCCGACATGGCCTCGTTCTGCTCCTCCAGCGTCTCCACCAGGCGCCGCGACGAGGTGCCGATCTGCCCGGTGGCGCGCAGCACCGGCAGCCCCTGCACGTACTCGACCACCCGGCTCGCCGCCGCGGCGTCGGCCGCGTCGGTGCGGCGCGCGCCCGCCCCGGTGATCTGCTGGATCCGCCGGACGAAGAGCACCGCGAAGGGCAGCGCGATCAGCAGCACCAGCCCGAGCCGCCAGTCGACCGCGAGGATGACCGCGGCGATGATCACCGGGACGGTCACCATCTGGATGAACAGCAGCGCCATCCCGGAGGTGCCCATGGTCGCGTTGGCGGCATTGCTGCCCATCACGGTGGTGAGGTCGCCCGCGGCCCTGCGCTCGAGGTCGGCCTGCGGCATGGTGCGCAGCTTGTCGCCGAGCCGCATCCTGGTGCTCGCGAGCACATCGGCCCACCGGCCGAACTCGAATCGCAGCTGGCCGTAGTGGAACCCGGCCTGGAGCACCCAGCAGGCCACCAGGATGGCGAACCAGGTCCAGGCGGCGCCGGTGTCGACCTCCGGGCGGCTCAGCTCGTACAGGATCGGGATCAGGGTGGCGTAGGCCGCCGCCTGCATGACCGAGCCGAGCAGCGCGAACCACAGGGTGCGGCGGAACTCGGCGCGGTAGTCACCGGCGGCGAGCAGCATGAGCCGCAGGATTCTGCTCATCGGTCGGTGGCCTTCCCGGTCGTGCCGAGGCCCCAGCCCCTGGCGCGCTGATGGTGTTCCCAGAGCCGGGCGTAGCGCCCGCCCGCCGCGACCAGCTCGGGGTGCGTTCCGGTCTCGGCGACCCGGCCGGACTCCAGCACCACGATCTGGTCGGCGTCGACGATCGTCGAGAGCCGGTGCGCGATCACCAGCACGGTCCGGCCGCGGGTCAGCGCGGCGATGGCGTCCTGGATGGCGGCCTCGTTCTCCGGGTCGGCGAACGAGGTGGCCTCGTCCAGGATCACGATCGGCGCATCCGCGAGCAGTGCCCTGGCGATGGTGATCCGCTGCCGCTGCCCGCCGGAGAGCCGCGCACCGCGCTCGCCGACCGGAGTGGCGTAGCCCTGCGGCAACTCCCCGACGATGAAATCGTGCGCCTGCGCCGCCCTGGCGGCGGCCTCGACCTCCTCGTCGGTGGCCGCGGGGCGGGCCAGCCGGATGTTCTCGGCCACGGTGTCGGAGAGCAGGAACGGATCCTGGAAGACCATCGCCATGTGCTTCAACAGCTCGTCGGAGCCGACCTCGCGGACATCGACCCCGCCGACCAGCACCTGCCCGGCATCCACGTCCCAGAACCGCGGGATCAACCGGGCCACCGTGGATTTCCCGGAGCCGGAGGGGCCGACCAGCGCGCACACCGTCCCGCTCGCAATGCGCAGGTCGACGCCGTCCAGCGCGTCCCGGTCCGCGCCGGCGTACCCGAACCGGACGCCGCGGAACTCGACCGTCCCGTCGGCAGGCACCTTCGGCTGCTCCGGTTCCGGCAGCGCCCTGATGTCGAGCAGCTCGACGATCCGCGCCGCGCCCGCCTTCGAGTCGTTGATCAGGTTGGAGAGGTTCATCAGCGGCACCACCGACTCCACCGGGAGGGTACCGATCAGGATCGCCGCGACCAGCGTCGCGGGCGACATGGAGCCGTTCGAGGTGAGCCAGATGCCGACGGCGGTCACGATCACGATGGTGGGCAGCGGCGCCACCGTCAGGTTGGCGAAGATCATCGCGCTGCGGTTGTTGTTCTGCCAGTTCGTGGTCGCGACGTTGAACTGCTTGACCCGGTCGACGAAGCGGCGGAACGAGACGGTGCCGTCGTCGAAGGTCCGCACCACCGGCATGCCCTGCACGAACTCGACCGTCGCCGCGTTGATGGCCTCGTTGGCCTCGTCGTAGCGGCGCCTGGTCTCGACGTAGTCCCGCAGCGTCAGCTGCATGCCGATGAAGACCACCGGCAGGAACAGTGCCACCGCGAGCAGCAGCCGCCAGTCCACGAAACCGAGCGCCACCAGCGCCGCGATCGGCTGCGCCACGGTGAAACCGGCCAGCGGCACCGCGTCGGCCACCGCCATGTGCAGGCCGCGCACATCGTCCTGGACGACCTTCTTCACCGCCCCCGAGCCGAGCCGCTGCGCCTCGCCGAGCGGCACCCGCCCCAGGTGCGCCGCGAGATCACCGCGCAGCCGCTGCTCGAGATCGAAGGACGCCAGGTGCGAGAGCAGGAAGGACCACGCGCGCAGCGCGAAGCGGCCGAGGAAACCGGTGGCGGCGAGCACCAAGAAGGCCACCACGGTGCCGGTGTCGGTCTCGGCCTCGAAGAGCTCGCCCAGCGCCAGCGCCAGCCCGACGAACCCGGCCACACCCGCCGTCCCGCCGACGGCGGCGACCGCGAGCGACGCGCCGAGCCGGCCGCGCACCGGCTCGGTGACCCGGAACAGCGCGCTGCCGGGTGTCACCCCCGGCTCTGCCTCGACCTCCGGCGGTGCCGGTTGCACCTCGCTCACCTGGAGCGATGTCGCGGTGTCACTCATTGTCGCGCCCCTGCTGAATCAGTGAAAATGATTGTCATTAGATGCTGGCGGGATACTAGCACAGGTTTTTCTAACACGTTTTTTTATTGTGCGGACACCCGGGCGGCGCTGCCGAGACCGTCGACGCGGAGAATGGAGCGCCGTGCCGAATACCGAGCCCCGCCGCCGCGGCCGACCGGTCGCCCTCGACCGCGAGACGGTCGTCGCCGCCACCGACCGGATGCTCGCCGCCGACGGCGCCGCCGGCTTCAGCATGCGGCGGCTCGCCGGTCACCTCGGGGTCAGCACCGCGGCGATCTACCACCACTTCCCCACCAAGAACGCGCTGTTCTTCGCCGTGCTCGACGCGCGCGCGGCCACGCTGCCCCGGCCCGAGCTCCCGGCCGACCCGAGGGAGCGGCTGGCCGCCATCGTCGGCTACCTCATCGACACCCTGCATCAGCTCCCCTGGGTGGTCGACCTCCTGATCACCGGCGAGTCCTACGGCCGCGCCGCGATGTGGATCATCGACGAATTCATCAGCTGCGCGACCACGCTCGGAGCCACCGACGCGGAGGCGGTGACGATGTACGCGGTGCTGTGGCGCTTCACCCTCGGCGAGCTGAGCGCGCGGAAGGCCGCGGCGGAACGCAGCGCCGGCGCACCCGGGCACTGGACCGAATCCGCCGCACCGGACCTCGCGGACGACTTTCCCTCGGTCGTCCCCCTGCTGGGGCAGTGGACAGCGCTGGTGGAGCGCTACGATTCGACCGCGGCCGTGCGCGCGATCATCGACGGACTGCTCGCGCACCTCGGCTCTGCCCGAGGCTGAGTCTTCCGGTACCCGGTCCACTGCGACCAGCGGTCGCCTTCTCCATGCGTAACGCCCGCGTGGTCGCTGTCGGTCGTCATGTTGAGCAGCGGGTGGGCTTCCTCGACGTAGACGCGCAACCCGTCGAGCACCAGGAGGCTGCCCGCGGCGGCGAGTTCGTCGCCGTGCACATCCCAGCCACCGAACCGCGCCCCCGCATCACACATCACCAGGAAAGCCCGTCATGCACGGGATTTCGGATCGATCCGAGGTAGTTCACGATGGTTCGGCTACCGCGGAAATCGTTCGAGGAATTGCTTCGGCAGGTGCCGGTTCAGGACCGATCGAATTCCCCACCGCGGACGCCCGCGGTAAAGGCGTCCCACTCACCGGGGGTGAAGACCAGCGCAGGACCTGGCGCGTTCTTGGAGTCCCGGACGCCCACGTGACCGTTGTCCAGGTGCGCGACCTCGACGCACTCGTTGCCGCCGCTGCTGCGACTCGACTTGAACCACTTCGCGTTGGATAGGTCCGCTGTCACTGCTCGTACTCCCTTGCTATGCGCCGGAGCGCCTGCTTGCTGTCTGCTGCCGATAAGCTGGCGGCGACGAGACCGTCGAACGCCTCGCGGTACTGCTCGATCGCCGCCGGCTTGTCGTAGTACATGTTCCCACGGAAACTCTCGATGAAGACCGTCGGCTTCTCGCCTGTAGCTCGATCGAAGTCCAGGATGATGAAGGGGCCCGGCGCAGCGCCGAGGGGGTAGCCGGCAGTAAACGGCAGCAGCCTGATGGTTACGTTCACGGGCAGATCGGCGAGGGCGAAAAGCTGCTGGTTCATCGCCCGCGGGCTGTGCACCAAGCGTCGCAGCACCAGCTCGTCGAGCACGAGTTCCACCTGGACGGGAGTGCGCCGTCGAGTAATGATCCGCTGCCGGTTGAGCCTGATGCTCATCAATTGATCGAGCTGCGCCTCGGAGAGCTCCGGGTGCAGCCGCTCGTTCAGGGCCCTCGCGTAGGTGGGCGTCTGGAACAGCCCCATGATGATGTCGGGCCGGTACACCGACAGCTTGGTCGCCGCCGCCTCCAAGCTGACGTACAGCTCGAAATCCTTGCGGATCGCGGCGCTGAACTCGTCCCACCACAGCCCCTCGCCTTCGTTCGAGGCCGCGACCTTCGCCAGCTCCAAGAGCCCGTCCAGTTTTTCGGTGGTCTCGTACACCTCGCACAGGGCACGGATGTCGAGCAGCCGGATTCGGCCCGCCTCGCCCTTCTCCAGGCGTTGCAGCGTGCCCGTCCCCCGCTCGATCAGCCTGGCGGCGTTGGCAATCGACATCCCCGATTCGAGGCGCATGTCCCGCAGGTGACGGCCGAGCTGGCGGCGCGGGATCGTCGTCAGCGGCTTCTTCGGACTGGGCATGGTGGGCGGCTTCTTCCTGATGATTGGGCCGGCTGGGCGCGGATGAATGGTTGGCGCGGTCCGGCGCGGCGGGAACGGTGGCCCACCGGTTGCCGGGACGCGAAATCGTAAGCACTGGAACATCTTCTGGGACTTTGGGCGCATGTCGCTGGGCGTGCCATTGCAGCATCCCACCGGCCCTCAGCCGTTGTCTACTGGCGTTGAAGCGACCGGCGATGGGCAGGGGGCACGGCATGGTGACGGTGGACGAGCGATGGCTGGATTGCGGCTTCGACCCCGACCACCTGACCCCGCAATCCGCCGAGCTCATCCTCCGCTGGCACCAGCACTCCCCCGGCCACCACTGCCTACCGGAAATCGCGGCACTCGCCTTCCTCTCCGAACCCGCCGCCGGGTACGACTGGGAATAACCGTGGACAGGCACATACGGATCGCCTTCGCATCCGGTCCGACCTTCGACTACCGGGTCAGCGACACCGCGGCGGAACACCTCGAGAGCACCCTGCGGGCCTGGGCCCCGGATGCCGAGATCACCGTGGACGACCACGTGACCGACGCACTGCCCGCGCTCCCCTGCGCATCTCTCTGGGAGCCGTGACGCGCCGGAAGCGGCACCCGGGCGGGTGTGGACCGACTACGGTCGGGTAGGACCCCCGCACACCCGCGGTGAGGTCCGGAAGGTCAGGCGATGAGCGCTACCGGCGATACCCCCGTTGCCCTGCGGCAGGAATTCCCGGCCGCGGCCGAAGAGCTGGCCGGGGTCCGCACCCGGCTGCGCGAGTGGCTGGCCGGCGTCCTCACCGACCCCCGCCACGCCTACGACCTGCTGCTCGCCACCATCGAGGCGTGCACCAACGCCGTCGAACACGGGCACCACGAGGATCGGCGTCCGATTCTGCTCGAGGCGCGGGTGCAGCGGGACATGGTCCGGGTGACCGTCACCGATCACGGGACGTGGAAGACACCCGCGGCAGGCGCCACGAATCGGGGCCGCGGGCTGGCACTCATCGGCGCCCTCGTGCCCGAATCCCGCATCACCGTCGGTGACACCGGCACCGTCGTCGAACTCGCCGCGCCCCTGCTCGCCACCTGAGCGAACGCCGCGGCCACACTGCGGGCGACCTAACTCGACATACATCACGTCGCCCTGGCGGTATCGACCCCATTGACGGATGTCGATAAACCGCGAGATCTTCTCCGACTGAGGGTCCGGCCATGACGACCACCGAACTTCCCCCCGGCACTACTCCCGCCTGCGCGGGCATGCACAGGTGGCTGCGCCGCGGCATCAGTACTGCTGCTGAGGCCGCCGGATGACGGCGCTGGCCCCGACCCCGCCGAGCAGCGACATGATGCACAGCCCCGCGATCAGGTTGATGGCGGCCGTCGCGATCTTGGCGTCCCAGTTCGCCACCAGGGTGAACGGCACCAGCGTCGCGAGCGCGGTGAGCAGCCCGGTGATCCAGTAGTAGAACTGCATCGGGCTCGGCATGAGCGCCAGCAGCAGGTTCAGCAGCCCGGCCGCGGCGATCGCGGCGGCCGCTCCCGCAATGGCGTACGAGGTGGTCGAGACCGTGCCATAGGCGCCGGCGCCCTCGGGCGAGAGCACCGCGATGCCGAGGATGCCGCGGATGAGCATGATCAGCACCACGATCACCAGCGCGACCACCGCGGCGGTGCCGACGGCGCCCGCCCACAGGCGGCCGAGGTTGATCTTCGGCTCTCGCCGCTGCTGCTGCTGGGGCCGCTCGGCTCCGCGGTAATCGTCCGACTCGTATTCGTACCCGGGCTGCCCGCCGTACCCCTGCTGCCCGGCATACCCCTGCTGCTGCGCGGGGTAGGCCTGGGTGCGCGGGTACTCGCGGCGCTGCGGGTCTTGCCGACCGTAGTTGTACGACGGATCCGTCATAGCCCGAAAGTACCCGCTCCGGGCGAAACGACCCACCCGAATCGGCGGCATGTCCACCCGGCTGGCACATCCGATCCGCCCGCGAGCCGGATGCGGTGGCGATCCCGAAGTCCGGTCGGCGCTAGCCGTGCAGGACGCCGAGCAGTTCCTTCTCCAGCGCGACGAATTCGGGAGCGGCCAGTATCGACAGGTCCCGCGGGCGCGGGAGCTCGACGCGGACCTCGCGCAGCACGGTGGCCGGGCGCGCCGAGAGCACCACGACGCGGTCCGACAGGTAGAGCGCCTCCCGGATGTCGTGGGTGATCATCAGCACCGTCCACCGGTACCGCTGCCAGACCTCCTGCAGCCAGGCCTGCATGTCCGTGCGGGTCAGTGAGTCGAGCGCGCCGAAGGGCTCGTCCAGCAGCAGCAGATCGCGATCCTGGACCACCGTGCGCAGCAGCGCCGCCCGCTGCCGCATCCCGCCGGAGAGCTGGGCGGGACGGGCGTCCTCGAAGCCGGAGAGCCCGAAGATCGGGAACAGCTCGCGGGCCCGGCGCCTGGCCTCCGCCCTCGGCACGCCGCGCACCAGCAGCCCGAGGGTGGTGTTGTCGAGGACGGTGCGCCACGGGAACAGCAGGTCCCGCTGCGGCATGTAGGCGCAGTGCGGACCGGCGGCGTCCCTGCCGAAGTCGATCGAGCCGGAATCCGGGGTGTCCAGCCCGGCGAGCATGCTGAACACCGTGCTCTTGCCGCACCCGCTGGGGCCGATGACCGAGACGAACTCGCCGTGCCGCGCGGTGAACGACACCCCGGCCAGCACGGCACGGCGCGCGCGGCCGTCCAGCAGCGGGAAGGACTTGGTGAGCGCGTCGACGACCAGCACGCCGCCGGAGTCAGCCACGATCACTCGCCCACGGGGCGACGACCCGCTGCACCGCGAAGGTGAGCAGGTAGAGCGCGATGCTGAGCACGGCGGTGACCAGGACCGCGGCCAGTACCAGGTCGGTGCGGAACGAGTTCTTCTGCAGGCTCATGTAGATGCCGAGCCCCTCGCGCGCGCCGACGTACTCGGCGAAGACCGCGCCGACCACCGCGTAGGTGATCCCGATCCGCAGCGCGGTGAAGAACCGGGGCAGCGCCGACGGCAGCCGCACATAGCGGAAGACCTGACCGCGCGAGGCGCCCATACTCCGCAGCAGCGCACCGGCGTCCCGATCGGCCGCCGCGAACCCCTCGATCAGCCCGATCGCCATGGGAAAGAAGGTGACCAGCGCGACCACCAGCACCTTCGGCAGCAGCCCGAAACCGAACCAGATCACCATGAGCGGCGCGATCGCGATGATCGGCAGGGTCTGCGAGGCGACGAAGAGCGGGACGAAGGCCCGGCGCAGCCACGGCGAGAAATCCACCAGCACGGCGAGTGCCCAGGCCAGGGTCAGCGAGACCGCGAAGCCGGTCAGGGTCACCTGGAGCGTGGCGGCCGCGTGCCCGGCGATCTCGGCACGGTGCCCCCAGCCCTGCTGCGCGACCCGCAGCGGGGACGGGAGCAGCTGCGGGCGAATCCCGCTGACCTCGACGTAGCCCTGCCAGAGCGCGATCAGCAGCGCGACCGTCACAACCGCGGGCAGTAGCCGCCGGACCCCCGATCCCCGCGAGATGTCAAGCGGGGGTGAGGTATTCATTGGTGAAGTACCGCGACCAGTCGGGCTCTTCCGGCAGCGGCCCCCCATCGGGGCCCGCGAGCAGCCCCTTCCGGTAGAGGAAGCCGGAGCCGGCTGCCCACTGGTCGAGTGCCTGCGCGCCGACCCGGCCGTCGGCGGCCTTCATGTACTGGTTCGCGAGCATGCGCTGGCTCTCGAAGACCAGGTTCTCGTCGGTGAAGGCGCCGGGGTTGGCGGCGATGACGTCACGCGCGGCGGCATCCGGGTCGTCGGCGGCGAGCTGGTATCCGCGCTGCAGGGCTTGGACGAAGGTCGCCGCGCGCTCCGGGTTCGCCGTCAGCCAGTCCTGGTTGGCGTCGATCACGATGGCGTAGGTGTCGGGGAAGCCGTAGTCGGTGTAGCGGAGGTACCGCATGGGGGTGCCGCGGTGCTCGGCCTCGATCCCCTCCCAGCCCAGATACGACACGGTGAAGTCGGCCTGCCCGGAGTAGACCGCCTCGTAGGCCGAGGTGCCGAGGGTGACCGCGGTGAAATCGCCGGTGCCGCCGTCGTTGCGGATCACCTGCTGCAGCGCCTCCACCTCGCCGGGCTCGCCGAAACCGGCGTAGGTCTTGCCGTCGAGGTCGCGCGGGCGGGTGATGTCGGTGCGGTCGCCCCGCACCCCGATCCCGGTCGCCCAGTGCCGCAGCGGCGCGAGGACCGAGACGGTGTGCGCGCCGGAGGTCCGCGCGAAGGTCGACTGCCACTGGGTGCTGATGCCGAATTCGGCGTTGCCCGCGTCGACGACCGTGCCGACGGCGGTGTTGTTGTAGGGCAGCACCTCGACGTCGAGGCCGGCGTCGGCGAACCAGCCGCGCTGCAGCGCGACGAAGAGGCCGGTGTGGTTGGTGTTCGGCGTCCAGTCCAGCGCGAAGCGGATGGTCTGCCCCCGGTCGCCGCTCGAGCAGGCGGTGAGCGCGGAGAGCACCGCCACGGCGGCGATCGCGCGTGCGAGGGCGCGGCGCAGGCGGCCGCTCATCCGGCGGGCCAGGGCTGCGGGTGCAGGGCGGTGTCCCAGAACATCAGTTCGTAGCGGGTGGCGATGACGAAGGCCGTCTCCATGGCCGCCAGGTCGGCGGGGCCCGCGGTCGCGGCCGCCGCGTCGACCAGCGCGCGGGCCGTGCCGGCGGATTCCTGGAACTCCGGTGCGCCGTAGGTGGAAACCCACTGCGCGTAGGGGTGTCCGGGGTCGGCGGCGAGCACCTCCGATGCCGTCGCGGCCAGCCCGCGGCCCACCTCGGCGTAGATCCAGAAGCACGGCAGCGCCGCCGCCGCGCCCACGGCGTAGGACTCGGTGGCGGCGGTGGCGGTCAGGTAGGAGAGGTACGCCAGGCAGGCCGTCGAGTGCTCGGGCTCCTCCGCCCGCTCCGGGATCCGGCCGTCGGCGAGCAACTCCCGGTGCAGCGCGGTCTCCACCGCCACCGCCGTCCCGGCGGAGTTCGCCCAGAATCGCGCGGTCTCCGGATCCGGCGATTTCGCCGCCAGCAGGGAGAGCGTCTTGGCGTAGCCCGCGAGGTAGAGCGAATCCTGCTCCACGTAGGTGCGGAAGACCTCGAGCGGCAGCGTGCCGTCGCCGAGGCGGCGCAGGAACTCCAGCTCATCGATGGCGCCGCGCAGTTCTTTCGTCCGATCCCACAGGTGGTCGGTGAAGCGTGCGGATTCGGCGGGTTGCGCGCGCAAACCAGGACATCCCTTCGTCAGCATTACCTGAACAGGTTCTCGGGTCTCATCTCAGCCCCGCCGGCGCGGAGCACCCCGTGTCGTAACGATTTCGACCATAGCAGCGGACGATGCCCCGGTGGGAGCCCGCTTCCGCGGCCCGCTGTCCCCGGCGGCCCGCCTACTCCGCCGGGGGCAGGTCGTCGTCCCGCTTCTCGATGCGGCGCGGCCGGGCCATGCGCGGCGCGTTCGGGCGCCTGCGCCTGCGGGCGCCGAACTCGACGATCTGCGCGTCGCGCTCTCCCTCTCCCGGCTCGGCGGCGGGCGGCGCGGGCGACCAGGCTCCGGTCTCGGCCTGGAGTTCGGAGCGGGTGACCGGGCGGGTGGGGGGCGGGTCGCCGGGGCGGCTGTTCTCCTGGCGCCACGGCCTGGGGTGCTGGCCGCCGGGCTCCTCCGGCACCCGCCGGGGGCGGCGCGGGAGCCGGACGACGTTCGAGGAGCCGTCGTCGTCGCGCGCGGGTTTGATGCCGTCGAGCCTGCGGCGCAGCTGGTCGCGCATGCCGCGTCTGCCGGTGTCGGGCTCTTCGTCGTCCGACATGCCGCTAGGGGTCGAGCTGCGGGCTGATCATGACACTCACGTTCGTATTGTCCCTCGAGATGGCCGCCGCCGTCCGTCCCGGAAGGGTGCGGATCGGTTACGGTGCGGCCGTTTCGCCGGCCGCCTCCCTGGCGCCGCGCACGGCGAGCTTGTCGGCGCGCTCGTTCTCCGGGTGCCCGGCATGGCCCTTCACCCACTCCCACGCGACATCGTGGCCCGCGCAGGCCTCGGAGAGCCGCTGCCACAGGTCGGCGTTCTTCACCGGCTCCCGCTTCTGGGTCAGCCAGCCGTTCGCCTTCCACTTCGGGATCCAGGACAGGATGCCGTTGCGGACGTAGGTGCTGTCGGTGTAGACGCGAACGGTCGAGCGCCTGGTCAGCGCCTCCAGCGCCCGGATCGGCGCCATGAGCTCCATCCGGTTGTTGGTGGTGGGGCCGGGATCGCTGCCGTAGAGCTCGCGCTCGTGCGCGCCGTAGCGCAGGACCGCGCCCCAGCCGCCGGGGCCCGGGTTCGGGGCGCAGGCGCCGTCGGTGTAGATCTCGACTTCCACGCGGTGAGACTACTGGTGCCTGGCGTGCCGGGTGCCGTACCACTCCTCGCCGACCGGTTCTCCGGCGAGGTTCCAGCTCCAGGACTCGACCGGCGTGATGCGCAGGTAGTAGCCGGGCCCCACCATGCCCGTTCGCTCGACCGGCGGCTCGGCGCGGCCGTAGACCCGCATGCCGCGGGCGATGAACGGGTCCAGCGAGACGAGGTCGTCGACGACCAGGGCCACCTCGGCATTGCCCGCGGCGACATTGCGCGCCTTGCGCGTCGCGGGGAAGGTCGCGCCGCCGCCGACCCAGAACGCGGTGCCGTCGAACTCGAAGGCGACCGGGACGACGTCGGGTTGCCCGGCGGCGGCGCGGGTGGCGAGGCGGGCGAGCGGCTGGGAGCTGAGGTAGGCGAGTTCGGCGTCCGTGAAGGTCATGGTTTCGGATTATCCGAGCCCGCCGCGGCGTCGCACGGAAGCGGCGCGGCGATGAATTCCCGCGGCGGGGGCCGTCCTAGCTTCGGGAATCCCGACGACAGGAGCGCACCATGGCTGACCCCGCCCTCTGGGCCATGATCCACACCGAGCGGCGCGCACTCGCCGACGACCTCGCCGAGCTGAGTGCGGAGCAGTGGGCGGCACCGTCGCTGTGCTCGGAGTGGACCGTCGAGGAGGTGGTCGCGCACCTCACCGCCGCCGCCGACACCGGTCCGGTGCGCTGGGTCCGCAGTATGGCCGGCGCCCGGTTCGACGCCGCGAAGCACAATGCGCGGCGCATCGCCCAGTATCGGGGCGCCGATCCCGCCGAGACCCTGGCCCGGTTCCTGGCGGTGGTCGACAGCACCACCGCGGCCAGCGGCCACACCGCGGCCTGGCTGGGCGAGGTCGTCGTGCACGCACAGGACATCCGGCAGCCGCTCGGGCTGCCCGCCCGGCCGGGGCTCGAGGCCTGCACCCAGGTCGCGCGCTTCTTCGCCTCCCGCAATTTCGCGGTGAACAGCAAGGACGCGGTGGCGGGGTTGCGGCTGGAGGCCACCGACGGGCCGTTCGCGGCGGGGGCGGGTCCGCTGGTCACCGGGCCGACGCTCGCCCTCGTCATGGCGATGGCGGGCCGCGGCGCCTACCGCGCGGAGCTCACCGGGCCCGCCGTGGCCGCGCTGGGTGCACCGAGCCCGCAGCGGTAATTCACCTGCCGCTGGTAGACCGGCGCCGTCACCAGGTCTCCCGGGCGACTCGCAGGAAGTTGGCGCTGAGCACGGCTTCGATCTCGGCGGGTGCCCACCCGCGCCGGGTGAGGTGGTCGCCGAGGGTCAGGAAGGTTTCCGGCGGCATCCAGGTGAGGGGGCCCCAGCGGGTGTAGGAGTCGTCGAAGAGGTGCGGGTTGCGGGCGATCTCGGCCAGGAAATCCGCGGCGTCGAAGGAGTGGTCGGTGCTCACCCCGACGTGGTCGATGCCGACGAGCTCGACGGCGTATTCGAGGTGGCGGGTCATGGCCTCGAGGGTGGGGGTGTTGGGGCCGAGGAAGATGCCGACGCCGGTGATGCCGACGACGCCGCCGGTCTCCGCGCAGGCCCGCGCTTGGTCGTCGGTGATATTGCGAGGGTGGTCCCAGACCGAGCGCAGACACGAATGGCTGTAGACGACCGGGCGGGTGGAGATATCGCACATGTCGAGCCCGGTTCGCGCGCTGCAGTGGGAGCCGTCGGGGACGACGCCCGCCGCGTTCATCCCGGCGATCAGGTCGCGGCCCCAGCGGGTGAGGCCGGGGTTGTCGGTGTCGAGGCAGCCGCCGCCCGCGATATTGGCGTGGTTGTAGGTGGGGGCAAGGGTGCGCACGCCGAGGGCGGCGAGCCGGGACAGGTTGCCGAGGTCGCCGTCGAGGGGTGCCGCGTCCTCGAGGTCGAAGGCGATGGTGATCGTGCCCGGCGGGGTGCCGGGGATCTGCTCGGCTTTCTCGGCGAGAGACAGCCCCGGGTGCGCGGCGACGGCCCTGCGGTAGTGGTGCAGCAGGCGGGTGGCGTCGGCGAAGGAGTGGGGTGAGTAGCCCGCGTTGATCGAGACGAACGTGGAGCCGGAGTGGGCGAACCGGGTGACGGGCTCGACCGGGGCTGTGCTGTTCAGGGGAAGACACGCGTGCTGATCCCAGAGCAGGCTCATGGACCGATTCTCGCGCGCGGCGGCAGCCGGATGCCGGGACCCCCGGCATCGATGGCCGCGGAAGCGGGGGCTGGTGACCTGGTCGGCCCGGTCAGAGCGTGATCTCCGCCGGGCAGCGGGTTTCTACCGATCGACCCCGGCGGGCTTCCGGGCTCGGCGCAGCAGTAGCGCCGTCAGCACCAGCGCCCAGACCACCGCCAGCGCGATGCCGAGCCCGAGCGGATAGTCGCGGTCGAGCGACGACGGGTTGTCCGGAATAGCACCGCCGCGCCGGAGCACGGGCAGCGCCACCAGCACCAGCGTGACGGTGCAGACCGCGCCGCAGGCGACCGGCGCCCACCACGCCGCGGGCAGCACCCGCCGCGCACCGACCCCGGCCGCCGCGCAGAGCGGCGCGAAAACGGCGTCGTGCACGAGGATTCCGGCGGCGAACCAGAGCGCGACCGAGATCAGGTCGGGGCGGGCCAGCTCGAGCAGGGCGGCGATGCCGTACCAGCCGAGCCAGATCCCGGCGGCGAGGAGCGCGGCGCGCACCGCGGTGATCATGCGGAGACCTCGATCCTGCCCAGCCATTTGGTCTGCAGCACGCCGGGTCTGCTGGGCGCGATGAGCCGGCACGGGTAGCCGTGATCGATATCGAGCGTCTCGCCGTTGATGGTGAGCGCGACCAGGGTCTCCGCGGCGGTGACGTGCTCGGCGGGGAGCACCGAGGTGCGGTAGATCCCCGCCTGCTCCAGCGATTCGAAGCGCACGTCGCCGTCGCGGTAGTTTACGGCGGCGAGCAGGTCGCGCAGCCGCACGCCGGACCACTCGGCCGCGGCCGACCAGCCCTCCACGCAGGCGATCGGCAGCCGCGCGGTGGTCTGCGGCAGCGCGGCCAGCTCGGCGCGAGTGAAGGCGCGCTGCCGCTCCCCGGCGGCGACGATCAGCCGGTAGCCGGGGTCGCGGGCCCGGTCGGTGACGCCGGCGGCGAGCGCGGTGCGGTTGACCGGCACCCCCTGCGGCCCCTCGCCGCTGCGCGGCGCGAGCACGGCGAGCCACCGCAGGAACGGCACCGTCTGCCCGGCCACGGCGAGCCCGGCCACCGCCGCCGCCACCCAGCCCGCGTTCAGCACCGCGCGGCGCGAGATCCCGCTGCTCGGCGGCGACTCGACCGGGCGGGACAGCGCGTCCCTGATCACCGGCAGTTTGACCGCCAGGTGCACCGCGAGCGCACCGACCGCGACGTAGGCCATGGCGTGGTGGGCGACCGGGAAGAAGAACTTCCACGGGTAGTACTGGGCGATATTCACCAGCCCGGTCGCCAGCTGGAAGATCACCGAACCGACCAGCAGCGCGATCGACCCGCGCTCGAGGAGCTCCAGCGGGGAGAACCGGGGCCGCCGGAACAGCCGCGGGTACACCGCCCACAGCTTGACCAGCAGCAGGGGGATGGCCGCGATCCCGGTGATCACGTGCAGCCCCTGGGTGAACCGGTACAGCCACACCGGGTGCGCGGGCCACCAGAACCACGCGGGCGGGTGCTGGATCCAGTGGCTGAGCAGCCCGGTCACGAAGCACACCAGGATCGCGATGCCGAGCGGGATGCCTGCGCGCGCGGCGATCTCGGGCCCGCGCGCCGGGCTCGGCGCCGCTTCGGCCATCCCGGACGCGGGCGCTCCGGGACCGTCCGCATCGGCGGCGGGCGGTGCGGCCGGCCCGCCGCCGGACGCGGGCGTGCCGGGACCGTCACGCTGCTCCGGGTCCAGGGCCGATCCGCTCGCTGAAGTGTCACTCATGCCGAGATCTCCCGCTCGGCGCGGTCGAGCCACGCGATGTGCCGCCCGCGCACCTCCGCGGTGGCACGCACCCGGAAACCGGTGGCGGCGGCGAGCCGCGCGGCGTGCTCGATGCCGACCCGGGTCCACGGGAACCACGGCCCGGCCACGTCGTCGGTCTCCACCCGCTGCATGCGGCGCACGATGCCGGTGCCCGGCGGGTCGAACTCGACCACCGCGACGCCGCCCGCGCCGAGCAGGGCGCGGGTGCGGGTGAGCAGCCGGTGCGGGTCGGCGCCGATGCCGATATTGCCGTCGGCCAGCAGCGCGTAGGCCCAGCGTCCGGCGCCGGGGAGCGGGCCGAGCACGTCCCTGCGCAGCGCGGGGGCGCCGCGGGCCCTGGTCAGCGCGACGGCGAGCGGGGAGATGTCGACGCCGAGCGCGACGATCCCGCGGCGCAGCAGCGCGGCGACCAGCCGCCCCGGGCCGCAGCCGAGGTCGATGGTCGGCCCGTCGCAGCCCGCGGTGAAGACGGCATCGGCGTCCTCCGCGGCGCCGAGCCAGCGCTGGGCGGGGACCGGGTCCCTGGTGCCGTCCGCGGCGCGGACCCAGCAGGTGCGGCCCGCCAGTGCCCGATCGAAGGTCTCGGTCATCGGACCGCCGGGGAGAGCCGGTGCACGGTGTCGGCGAAGCGGCCGCCCGCGTGCGCGGCCACGCGCATCGCGTCGTCGAAGTGGTCGACGTCGGAGTGCGTGGCCAGGGTGCGCACGTGTAATCCGCAGCGGCGCATGGCCTCCCGGGTGAGTTCGCCGGTGCGCGGGGTCGACATCGGGACCGCGGTCAGCGCCCGGGCCGGTCGCGGGTCCGGCAGGCCGAGCGCCCACCAGCCGCCGTCGGTGGCGGGGCCGAGCACCGCGTCGCCGGTGCCCGCGAGCTCGGTGGCGGCGGCGGTGAGTTCGCCGGGGGTGAGCTGCGGGGTGTCCATGCCGATCTGCAGGACCGGGAGCCCGGCGCGGGCGGCGTCGGCGTGCGCGCGGGCCAGCCGCTCGCCGAAGCTGCCGCCGCGCTGCGGCACCACCTCGAAGCGGGCGAGCAGCGCGCGCACCTCGGGGCCGCGCTCGGCGGCGGCGAGATCGCCGGTGCAGGCGACGACGCGGTGCGCGACCTCGGCGGCGAGCACCGCGTCCAGCGTGTCGAGCAGGGCGGCGGCGGCCAGGTCGGCGGCTTCGCGCGGGGTGAGCGGCGGGCTGAGCCTGGTCTTGGCGAGCCCCGCGACCGGCGCCTTGGCGATGACGAGCAGCGTGGCCGGACAGCTCATGTCAGCACCGCCCAGAAGTCGCGGGTGGCGCGCAGCGAGCCGCGCACGGAGCCGGAGACCTTCGAGGCGCCGCCGGCGCGTGGCCGGTAGCTGATGTCCTGCTCGACGACCAGCCAGCCGGCCTCCGCGGCGCGCACCAGCAGCTCGAGCGGGTAGCCGAAGCGCGGGTGCAGCGGGCCGAGCGCGAGCAGGGCGTCGCGGCGGGCCACCCGGACGGCGCCGATATCGTGCACCGGCAGCCCGTAGCGGCGGCGCAGCCGGGCGGCGATCACCCGATTGCCGAGCCGGGCGTGCCAGGGCCAGCTGCCGCCGCGCACCGGCCTGCGGCGCCCGACGGCGAGGTCGGCGCCGGAGAGCACCGCGCCGACGAGCGCGGGGAGCTCGCCGGGGTCCATCGAGCCGTCGCCGTCGAGCACGGCGACCAGCTCGGTCTCGGCGGCGGCGATGCCCGCCTGCACGGCGGCGCCGTAGCCGGGGATGGGTTCGGGGATCACCCTGGCGCCCGCGGCGCGGGCCAGCTCGGCGGTGTCGTCGGCCGAGCCGTTGTCGACGACCAGGATGCGGTAGCCGCCGGGGACGGCGGCGAGGACTTTCGGCAACGCTTCGGCTTCGTCGCGGCACGGGATCACGACGGTCACGCCGCGCCGGTCGCCCACTGTGTTGGTCACCATGGCGACGTTATGCCCCGAACCAGCGAAAACACCGCCCGAAATGCTTACCGAAGTCTGACGGCGCGGTCCCGGGCACCGCGAACCCGCCGCGCCCCGGCGGCGCCGCACCTAGGGTCGGCGCTGTGCCCGACCTCATCGAGACCCCGCGGGAACGCCGCGTCGCCCGCGCCGAGCTGCTCGCCGCCGGTGCCGCGCTTGCCCTCGTCGCGGCAGCGTTCGCGGTCCCGCGGATCGCAGGCGAAGAGTGGCGGCTCTCGCTCTACGCGGCCGCCGCGCCCATCTTCGGCAGCTTCCTCCCGCACGTGGGCTGGGGCACGATCCCGGCCGTCGCGCTCGCCGCCGCGGTGATCACCTCGGGTCCCGCGCTGGCGGCCAGGCTCTCCTGGCCGCGGCTGCTGACCTCGAGCTACGTCGTGGCACTGGGCTGGGCGCTGCTGCTGGCGCTGGTCGACGGCTGGGAGCGCGGGTTCACCGAGCACTTCGCCGACCCGAACGAGTACCTGCACGAGGTGCCCGGCGTCACCGATATCGGGGGCATGCTGCGGGGCTTCGCCGACCGCATCCTGGATTTCCAGCCGGATTCCTGGACCACGCACGTCTCCGGGCACCCGCCGGGCGCGCTGCTCTTCTTCGTGCTGCTCGACCGGGCCGGGCTCGGCGGCGCCACCTGGGCGGCGTGGGCCTGCGTGCTGATCGGCTGCACCGCCGTGCCCGCGGTGGCGGTGGCCTTCGACGCGCTCGGGGAACGCGACCGGGCCCGCGCGGCGCTGCCCTACCTGGCGCTGGCCCCGGCCGCCCTGTGGATCGCGGTCTCGGCGGACGCCGTCTTCGCCGCGGTGGCGGCGTGGGCGGTGGCGCTGCTCGCCGTCGCGACCCGGCCGGGGCGCGCTCCGGTCGGGCTGGCCGCCGGGGTGCTGTTCGGGGTGGCGATCAACCTCAACTACGGCCTGATCCTGATGGGGATTCCGGCCGTGGCGGTGCTGCTCGCCGGGCGCACGGCGCGGCCGCTGCTGCCCGCGCTGGCCGGGGCGCTCGCGGTGGTGGCGGCCTTCGCCGCGGCCGGGTTCTGGTGGCTCGACGGCTACCACCTGGTGGTCGAGCGCTACTACCAGGGCATCGCCACCACCCGGCCGATCAGCTACTGGTGGTGGGGCAATCTCGCGGCGACGGTGTGCGCGGTGGGGCTGGCCGCGGTGGCGGCGCTGCCCCGGGTCTTCGGGCGGCTGCGGGCCCTGGATCCGGCGGCGCTCCTGGTGGTGGCCGGGCTGTGCGCGCTGCTCGCCGCGAACATCAGCGGGCTGAGCAAGGCCGAGACGGAGCGGATCTGGCTGCCGTTCGATCTCTGGTTACTGGCCGGAACCGCCTTCCTGCCGCGCCGCGCGGACCGGATCTGGCTTACCGTGCAGGCGGTGGGCACGCTGCTGCTGGTCCACCTGATCCTGACGAATTGGTGAGGCACCGTGTGCATTCTGGTCGCCGACGACGACCCCGTCGTCCGTGAGGTGGTGCGCCGCTACCTGGAGCGCGACGGGCTGACCGTGATCGAGAGCGCCGACGGCGCCGCCGCCACCGCCGCGCTGCGCGATGCCGACGTGCGGCTGGCGGTGCTCGACGTCATGATGCCCGCCCCGGACGGCATCGAACTCTGCCGGGCCATCCGCGCCGGCGCCCGCCCCGACCTGCCGATCATCCTGCTCACCGCGCTCGGCGCGGAGGAGGATCGGGTGCTCGGGCTGGAGGCGGGCGCCGACGACTACGTGACCAAGCCGTTCAGCCCGCGCGAACTCGCGCTGCGGGTGGCCTCGGTGCTGCGCCGGGCCCGGCCCGCGGCACCGGCCGGACCGGTGCGGGACGGCCCGATCGAGCTGCACCCGGCGGCGCGCTCGGTCGCCGTGCGCGGCGCCACCGTCGAGCTGACCCCGCGCGAATTCGACCTGCTGGAGTTCCTGCTCCGGCACCCGGGCGCGGTCTTCGCCAGGGCGGAGCTGCTGGCCCGGGTCTGGGGCTGGGAGTTCGGCGATCTCTCCACGGTGACCGTGCACGTGAAGCGGCTGCGTGCCAAGCTCGGCGCCGAGCACCGCATCGACACCGTGTGGGGCAGGGGCTACGCCTGGCGCCGGGAGCCGTCCGATGGATGATTCGACGCTCCAGCTGATCGGCTACACCGCGGCCGGGTCGCTGCCGGTGGTGCTGGCCGGGGCGATCGTGCTGCGCGTCACCGGGACCCGCTCGCTCACCACCAGCATGGTGGTGCTGGTGCTGATCCCGACCCTCTCGGCGCTGGCCGGGATGGTCGCGGTGAGCGGGCTGATGTTCACCGACGAGCTGCACCACACGCTGGTGGTGCTCGGCGTCGTCGCCGCCGTCACCATTCCGGCGGCCGTGCTGCTCGGGCGGCAGCAGGCCAGGAAGACGGTGTGGGAGCGGCAGATCCGGGATCAGGAGCGGGCCGCGGAGCAATCCCGCCGGGAGCTGGTGGCCTGGGTCAGCCACGACCTGCGCACCCCGCTGGCCGGGATCAGGGCGATGGCCGAGGCGCTCGCGGACGGCGTGGTGACCGGCGGCGCCGACGTCACCCGCTACGCCGGGCAGATCGGCCGCGAGGTGCAGCGCCTCGGCGGCATGGTCGACGACCTCTTCGACATGTCGAAGATCAGCGCGGGCGCGCTCCGGCTCGAGCTCGGCCCGGTCGACCTGCGCGAACTCGTCGACGAGGTGCTCGCCGCCAACCGCCCCACCGCCGAGCGCGCCGCCATCGCGCTGCACGCCGAGCACCCGGGCACCCGGATCACCGTCGCCGCCGACGACCGCGCGCTGGTCCGGGTGCTGAGCAACCTGGTGTGCAATGCCATCGCGCACACCCCGCCCGGCGACCGGGTCGCGATCTCGGCGGGCACCGCCGACGGCCACGCCTGGGCCAGGGTGGACGACACCGGCCCCGGCATCGCGGAGCCCGACCTGCCGCGCATCTTCGACATCGCCTACCGCGGCACCGCCGCCCGCTCCCCCGTCGCCGCGGGCGGGCTGCCCGCGGGCAGCGGCATGGGGCTGGCCATCGCCGCCGGGCTGGTGCACGCGCACGCCGGGGCGATCAGCGCCGAGAACCGGGAGCAGGGGTGCCGGTTCGAGGTCCGGCTGCCGCTCGTCCGAACGCCGGCCGCCGGTTCGCTCGGCCCGCGCGCCGCGGTGCCCCGCGGGTGATCACGCCGTCGGCGCACCGGCTCCCGCCGCTCCGCGCAGTGGCGCGAACGCGAATTCGGCCAGCCCGTCCGCCGGGCGCACCCGCGCGGTGAAGCCGAGCGCGCGCTGCGCGGCCTCCGGGCTGGCCACGATGTGCCGGACATCGCCGGGCCGGAACTCCCCGGTGACCACCGGCGCCGGGCCACCGCGCGCGGTGGCGAGCACCGCGGCGACCTCGCCGATGGTGATCGGCCGCCCCGAGCACACGTTCAGCGCGGTGAACCCGGTCAGCGGCTGCTCGGCGGCGGCGAGGTTGGCGGCCGCGATATCGGTGACGTGCACGAAATCCCTGGCCTGGGCGCCGTCCTCGAACACGCGCGGCGCGTGCCCCGCCTCCAGCGCGGAGCGGAAGATGGCCGCGACCCCGGAGTACGGGGTGTCGCGCGGCATGTCCGGGCCGTAGACATTGTGGTAGCGCAGCGCGGTGACCGTGCCGCCGGTCGCGGCCGACCAGGCCGCCGCGTAGTGCTCCTGGGCGACCTTGCTCGCCGCGTAGAGGCTGCGGGGGCGCAGCGGGGCGTCCTCGGGGACCAGCTCCCAGGCCAGGTCGGTGCCATCGGTGCGGTGGTCGAAGCGCCCGGCCTCGAGGTCGGCGCGGTCGCGGGGTGCCGGGTCGACCAGCTCGCCCCCGGCATCGCGGTACCGGCCTTCGCCGTACACGACCATCGACGAGGCGAGAACCAGCCGCTCACACCGGTTCTCCGCCATGGCCGCGAGCAGGACGGCGGTGCCGAGATCGTTGTGCGCGGCGTAGGCGGGAGCGTCGGCGACGCTCACCCCCGCGCCGACCACCGCGGCCTGGTGGCACACCACGTCGATGCCGCGCAGCAGCGGAGTCAGCGCGTCGCGGTCGCGCACGTCCACCCGATGCACCCCCGCGGGCGCGGGGGCGCCGGGGCCGTGCGCGGCCGGGAGCATGAGGTCGGCGGCGACCACGTCGTGCCCGGCCGCGGTGAGCGTGCGGTGCACCTGCGCGCCGATGAACCCGGCGGCGCCGGTCAGCAGTATGCGGAGCGTCATGGGGCCGATTCTGTCCGCGCGCGGGCCCCGGGTCACGGCGACCGCCCGGACGTCATCGTTTCGTCACGGTTGGCGACGAGCCGACGGAGTTCACCGCCACAGCCGCGGCATCACGCGCCGAGCGCCTCGTCCACGGTCGCGTAGACGGGTATCTCGATCCCCTGCTCGGCGAGCCTGCGCAGCACGTCGCGGGTCTGCCCGACGTTGCGCGCGACCCGCAGGGAAATGCCCCGCGCCGCCAGCCCGCCGGAGAGCTCGCTGAGCATGCGGGCGGCGGTCACGTCGATGAACGGCGAGGTCTCGGCGTCGAGCACGACCACGCGGGTGCGGTCGGTGACGAGCGCGCGGACGTGATCGGCGACCCAGTCGGCATTGGCGAAGAAGAGCCCGGCTTCCACGCGCACGACCACGGCGTCCTCGGGGGCGGTGAGCTCGGGGTGGCGGGCGCGGTCGAGCCACAGCGGGTCCCGCCGGGCCAGCGCGGCGACGTGTGGGCGGGAGGCGCGATAGAGCAGCAGCAGCACCGAGACGCCGACCCCGATCAGCAGCCCGGGCAGGGTGTCGAAGAGCAGCACCCCGGCCAGCGCCGCGGCGGCGGCCAGGAAGTCGACGCGAGCGGCGGGGCCGTACAGCGCGCCGAGGCGGCGGGTCCAGATCCGGTAGAAGCCCGCGAGCGCGGGGAAGTCGATCAGCTCGAGCACCGCGGCGATGACCACCGCGGCGAGCACCGCCTCGGGCAGGTTCTCGAAGAGCCCCGTCAGGAAGAGCAGCGTCAGCACCGTCAGCACCGCGACCACCAGCCCGGATGCCTGGCTGCGGGCGCCCGCGGCGCCGTTGACCGCGGTCTTGGAGAGGCTGCCGTTGACGACCATGCCCGCGCAGCACCCGGCGCCGAGGTTGGCCGCGCCGAGCCCGGTCAGCTCCCGGTTCGGGTCGACGCGGTACCCGGCGCGGGCGGCGTAGGTCTTGGCCGCGCCGAGCCCCTCGGCGAAGCCGATCAGCACCACGCCGAGCGCGGGGCCGAGCAGCTCCAGGTAGTCGTGCGCCGCGAGCCCCTGCGGTAGCCCGGGCGCGGGCAGCCCGGGGTCGATGTGCCCGACCACCTCGACCCCGCGCTCGGGCAGCTCCAGCCAGGTCGCGGCGGCGATCCCGGCCAGCACCACCAGCAGCGACCCCGGCACCCGCGGCAGCCACCGGCGCAGCACGAGCACCGCGGCCAGGCTCAGCCCGCCGAGCACGGCGGTGGCGGCCTGCAGCTCGCCGAGGTCGCCGAAGACGGCCGCGGCCTTCTCGAAGAAGTTCCCGCTCCCGCCGTCGATGCCGAGCAGGGCGGGCACCTGGCCGATCAGGATGGTCAGGGCGAGCCCGACGATGAATCCCTTCAGCACCGGTTCGGAGATGAACGCGGCAACGAAGCCGAGCCGCGCCAGTCCGGCCAGCACCGCCACCGCGCCGGTCACCAGGGCCAGTGCGGTGGTGAGCCCAAGGTAGCGGGCCGGGTCGCCGCCCGCGATAGGCGCGACGATGGCGGCGGAGAGCGCGGCGGTCGCCGACATCGGCCCGACCACCAGGTGCCGGGAGGAGCCGACCGCCGCGTACAGCAGCAGCGCGGGCACCGCCGCGTACAGCCCGACGACCGGGTCGACGCCTGCGATCCCGGCGTAGGCGAGCGCCTCCGGGACCAGCACCGCCCAGACCGTCACCCCGGCCAGCAGATCCGGCCGTAGCCAGCCGCGGCGGTAGCCGCTCAGCGAGCCGAAGACCGGCCACCGGCCCGCGGTCACAGCGCCTCCAGCCCCTTGCCGATCAGCGAGGCCGCCATGAGCGCGAGCACGATCGCCATGACCAGGTGGTTGTTCGCCGACAGCCATCGCTGCGCGGCCTCCAGCGGGGCCCGCAGCCGGTCGGCCGCGAGCCGGTAGCCGACGACCGGAACCACCACGGTGGTCGCGGCGAGCACGACGAAGACCGCGCCCGCGCCGATCGCGGGCCCCACCGCCAGCCCGGCGGTGCCGAGCAGCAGCCCCGCCGAGACGCAGAGCAGCAGGTTCTTCGGGTTGAGCGCGGCGAGCGCCGCCCCGAGCCCGATGGCGCGGGCCGGGGTGATGCGGTCGATCGCGGTCATCCAGCCCGGTGTCGCGTGATCGGTGCGGGCGCGGAACTGCCGGACGGCCAGCGCCACCAGCAGCACCCCGAGCCCGATCTTGGCCCAGGCGACCCCCGGCGACGGCGCGGAGTCGCCGCCGGTGTGGATCGCCCCCGCGGCCGTCGTCACCACCGCGAGCACCGCGGTGATCCCGGCGACCCACCCCACCGCGAACCCGGTGCTGGTCACCGCGGCATTGCGGGACATGAGCAGCAGCACGACCGCGACGATCGGGATCGGCGAGATCGCCACCCCGACCGCCAGCGGCAGCAGCTGCCCGACGGCGCTCAGCACGACCGGAACCCGTCAGGCGGCGAAGACGTCGCGGAGCTTGGCTTCCTGCTCGTTCGACAGGTTGGTCGAGAGCAGCTCGGCCCGCTGGCCGGCGAAGCGCTCGTGCACCCGGTCCAGTGTCGCGTCGGAGGTGAGCACGAAGAGCGCCGAGGTGCCGGGGGTGATCTTCTCCTTCGCCCTGGCGATGAAGCCGTCGTCGATCCCGACGTCGGTGAGCGCCCCGGTCAGCGCCCCGATCCCGGCGCCGACCGCCGCGCCGAGCAGCGGCACGAAGAACAGCAGCCCGAACAACAGCCCCCAGAAGGCGCCGCCGAGCGCCCCGGCGCCGGTCAGCGAGTTGAGCTGGTGGGTCTTGGGCTTCTTGGCGCCCTCCGGCCAGGTCACGATCGCCCCGTCGTGCACCGCGATGAGCTTCTCGCGCTGCAACTCCTCCAGGGTGTGCAGCGCCTCCTCGGCACCGGTGGCGGAGGGGAACTTCCAGACGGTCAGGGTGGTGGCCACGGGAGAGGTCCTTTCGTCGAGGGGCGCGGACCGGCGGCCCGCCCGCGGTCGACGCTAGGAATCGCGGGAGCCGGGCGCCTCGCCCGAATCGGGTGATACCCGGGGTGCACCCGGAACGGGTGCACCCCCGGGCGACCGGTCGGCGGGGATTCGCGGTGCGCACTCAGCGGGCGTATTCGTAACGCATCTCCGGGATCTCGATCCGCTCGGAACCCACCACCCGCACGGTCGGGGCGAGCCCGGGGTCGCGCCGGGCACTCCCCGGCTCGACCACACCCCGCACCTCGATCCAGGTATCGTCCTCGACCGCCTGCGGCAGCCCGGCCAGGTGCACGTACACATAGCGGGCGTCGGCGACGCAGCAGCTGATGACGACCCGCACGAGGTCGACCTCGGCGCCGGTGCGGGCGACGAACCCGCTGATCCGCACCTCGCGCCCGTCGAGCGAGCCGGAGGTGTCCCACACCGCACGGTTCACCAGATCGACGATCTGCAAGCGCGGTGCGTCCCCGGCCCGCAGCGACGGGAGGGCGCGCTGGGCGGCGCCCGCGGCGGGTTCGGCCGGACGCACCGCCGACCCGGTCACCAGCACCTCGGAGCCGAGGGCGGGCGGCGCGATGAGCAGCAGGGCGAGCACCGGGACGAGCAACAGCCAGGGCGCGCGGCCGTGGCCGTGCGGCACAGCGCGCCCGCCGCTGCGGAGATCGCGGGCGATGGCGATCAGCGCCAGCAGCACGAAACCGGCCCCGGCGGCCAGCAGGAACGGGTACAGCCCGGCCTTGACGTAGCGCAGGTAGCTGCCGTTCAGCGTGATCACCAGGATGGCGGCGCCGACGAGCAGGAGCAGCAGATTCTCGGTCTCGCGCCTCACAGGAACACCAGCCCGGCGGCGGTACCGCACACCACGGCGACCGCGAAAGTCACCGGCGCGAACCGGATCGCGAAGGCGCGGCCGAAGGTCCCCGACTGCATCGCGAAGAGCTTGACGTCGACGGCGGGGCCGACGACCAGGAACACCAGCCGGGGCAGCAGCGGCAGCGCGGACATGCCGGCCGCCACGAAGGCATCCGCTTCCGAGCACAGTGCCAGCAGCACCGCCAGCACGGCGAGCACGAGTACCGCGAGCACCATCTGCCCGGCGAGATGTTCGTACCAGCCCGGCGGCACGGCGACGTGCAGCAGTGCCGCCGCGGCGGCCCCGACCACGAGGAACGCCGCCGCCTGCACGAGATCGTGCCGTGCCGCCTCGGTGAACACCTCCCACCGGGTGCGCCCGGCGGTGTCGTGCAGGTGCGCGGGGGTCGGCGTCATCCAGCCGGGGCTGCCGAGCCGCGACCACAGCAGCCCCATCACCACCGCCGTCGCCAGCGAGCCGCAGAACCGCGCCGCCACCATCCCCGGCTCGCCGGGGAACGCGACCGCCGTCGCGACGAGCACCATGGGGTTGATCGCGGGCGCCGACAGCATGAACGCCAGCGCCACCGCGCCGGGCGCGCCCTGATCGGCGAGCCGCCGCGCCACCGGCACCACCCCGCACTCACACCCCGGCACCGCCGCGCCCGCCAGCCCGGCAACGCCGATCGCCGCGGTCTCGTTGCGCGGCAGGAATTTACCGATCAGCCGCGGCGAGACGAACGCGGCGACAAGACCGCTCAGCACCACCCCGAGCACCAGGAACGGCACCGCCTGCACGAACACCCCGGCGAAGACGGTGAACGCGGCCCGCGCCCGCACCGACGCGGCGACCGCGTCCGCCAGCACCCCCTGCGCGAGCACCCCGGCGATCACCAGACCGGCGAGCAGCCAGGTCGACGACGGGCGCCGCAACCCCTCACGCACGACCACCACGCACCCCCTCGAGAAGATCGGCTCGCCGAACCCTGACCGCCCAGCGAGCCGCCGCCACACTGAAAATCATATTCAGTAATATCACCACCGTGACGACCAGCGAGCAGCAGCGCACCGGCAAGCCGGGCACCGGCACCTCGACCGACGACCCGGCGGCGGCCGAGGCGGTCTACCTCGACGCCACCCGCCGGCTGCTGGAGCCGCTCGGGGTGCGCGCCGGCGATGTCGTGGTCGATATCGGCCCCGGCGCGGGCTCCGCCACCGTCGCGCTGGCGCAGGCCGTCGGCGAGCACGGGCGCGTCTACGCGGTCGATCTCGACCACTCCATGCTCGCCGCGACGCTCGCGGCCGCGGAGCAGGCGGGTGTGGCCGGCCGAATCCGCCCGATCCGCCACGACATCGAGGACGGAACCCCGCCGCTACCCGAGCGAGCCGACGCGGTGTGGTCGTCGTGGTGCGTGCACCACACCCGCGACTGGGACGCCGCCGCCCGCGCGCTGCTCGGCCTGCTGCGCCCCGGCGGCGTGCTGTGCCTGGCCGAGAGCGGGCTGCCGACCCGCTGCCTGCCCTGGGACACCGGCATCGGCCGCCCCGGGCTGGAGGTGCGGCTCGACGAGGCGCACGACCGGCACTTCACCCAGTGGTTCTTCGGCAGGCCGGGTGCGCGCAGGCCCACCCGCGGCTGGGCCGAAATCCTCACCGCTGCCGGGCTCTCCGACGTCACCGCGTTCACCGCGCTCGTCGACATTCCGGCGCCGCTCACCAGCGAGGTCCGCGCGGTGGTGCTGGCCGAGCTGGCGGCCCGGGTGCGCCGCGCCGGGCCGTTCCTCACCGCCGACGACGCCGCCGCCTGGGCCCGGCTGCTCGACCCGGCGGCACCGGCCTGGCTCGGCCACCGCGCCGACCTCGCCCTGCTCACCGCGCGCACCGGTTTCCGCGGCCGCAAGCCCGAGCGCTGATCAGCTCGGCATCTCCGCGCAGCGCCGGACCACCTCGAGCACCCGGTCGATCTCCTCCGGCGTGTTGTAGACGTGCACGCTCACCCGGACCGCGTGGTCGCGGGAGTCCCGCCCGGCCTGGCAGTGGCTGTCGGCGCGCACCATGATCCCCTCGTCGGCGAGCACGAAGCCGAGGTCGTCGGAGCGGACCCGGGCGTGCCGGAAGGTCACGATGCCCTCCCGCCGCTGCACGGGCGAGTCCGCGGCCAGGCTGTCCCGGCAGCCGAGCACCTCGACGTCCGGGAAGCGGCGCAGCCCGTCGGTGAGCCGGGCACCGAGCGCCGTTGTCCAGGCGAGGATCTCGGGCAGCCCGGCGGCATCGAGCCAGTCGAACGCGGCCGCGAGGCTCACGATCCCGGCGGTGTTCGGAGAGCCGCGCCAGCCGCCGAGCTCGAATCGCGGACCGAGCCGGTTGCGCGCCCAGACCGCGCCGATCCCGGGCAGCGCGAGCATCTTGTGCCCGGAGAACACCACGAAATCGGCGTCGAGTTCGTCGACCGCGACCGGCCGGTGCCCGACGGCCTGCGCGGCGTCCACGCAGATCGGCACCCCGGGGCCGACCGCGGCGCGCACCCGGTGCAGGTTCATGTCCGCGCCGAACACGTGGTGCACGTGCGTGGCCGCGACGAATCGGGTGCGCGGGCCGACGAGCGCGGGCAGCGCGCGGTGGTCGTAGTCGCCGGAGGCCGGGTCGACCGGCAGCGCCCGCACCCGGATGCTGATTCCGCCGCGCTGCAGCCGGTCTCGCAGGTCGAGCCAGGGCCGCAGGTTGGCCTCGTGGTCGCCGAAGGGGACGATGATCTCGTCGCCATCGCGCAACTGCCCGGCCAGCCAGTCCCCCGCCACCGCGCGCAGCCCGCCGCTGGTGCCGTCGACGAACTCGACGCTGGAGTCGGTTCCGCTGTCGCCGAGCGCCTTTCGGACCCGGTCGCGGGCGGCCTCGATGCGGGCGGTGGTGGCGGTCCCCCACGGGTAGGCCCCGCGCGCGGCATTGGCATTGCCGGTGGTCAGGTACGCGGTGACGGCGTCGAGCACCGCGGCGGGCTTCTGGGTGGTCGCGGCATTGTCGAGGTAGGCGAGGTCCGGGTTGCCCGCGATGATCGGGAACTGGGCGCGCAGCTCGCGCTGCCAGTCGGCGAGCCGGGTCAGCGTCTCGGGCACGGCGATTCAGTCCCTGACCAGCGGTGCGCCCGCGTCCCGCCAGGCCACGACGCCGCCGCGCAGGCTGCGGGCGTCGCGGTGCCCCAGCCGGGCGAGCAGGGCGGCGTAGCGGGCGGATTGCTCGCCGATGGGGCAGACCAGGAGCACCGGGCGGGTGGCGCCGAACGGCAGCCCGCCACGGGTGAGCTCGCCGAAGAGCTCGTCGACGATATTGATCGAGTCCGGGATGTGCCGGGCGGTGTAGGCGAAGGAGCCGCGCAGGTCGACCACGAGCGGACGCTCCGCCGCGATCCAGTCCCTGGCGGCGGCGACGTCGAGCTGGGGCACGGCGGCGAGCTCGGCATCGGTGACGGTGCCCACCGAATCGGCGCGCTCCGGCTGGTTGAACAGGTCGGGGCGGCGTTTGCGGATGTAGCTCATATAGCTCTCGACCCGATCGCACACGATGAAAACGGCGGTGCGGCGCTCGGTGAGCGTGGCGTCCAGCGCGGCCAGGTGCCGCAGCGCACCGGCGTAGGCGGCGCCGGAGGTGGGGCCGCCGAGAATGCCGCAGCGGCGGTTCAGCACCAGCATGCCCTCGATCGCCTCCTCGGCGCTGACCGCGTCGATGCCGTCGTAGTGCGCCGGGTCGAAGAGCCCGACCTCGTTGACCTCGTCGATATTGCGGATGCCGGGGATGAAGTCGCTCTTGGCCGCGACCAGCCCGAGCACCGAGACCGCCGGGTTCGCCTCGCGCAGCACCCCGGCCACCCCGGTCGAGGAGCCCGCGGTGCCCACGCAGGCGATGAAGATGTCGGGGCCGCGGCCGTCCAGGTCCTTGATGATCTCCGGTGCGGTGCCTGCCCGGTGCGCGTCGCGATTGCGCGGGTTGAAGTACTGGTCGGTGTGCAGGTAGCCGGCGCCGTCCTCGGAGAGCGAGCGGTACATGCGGGTCAGCGGATCCTCGGTGTCGGTGGGGTCCAGACACTCGGTGCGGCCGGGCAGCTCCTCGATCTGCGCGCCGAGCAGCAGCAACAGATCCTTGACCTCCGGCACCCGCATCCGATTGGTGACGCTCTTGAACGGCAGCCCGTGCATGGCCGCGATCACCGCCAGCGCCTTGGCGGTATTGCCGCTGGAGAGCTCCACCACCGCGGCCCCGCGCTCGACGGCACCGGGCAGCTCGTCGCGCACCATGTTCCAGGCGGGCCGGTCCTTCACCGAGCCGAAGGGATTGAGCATCTCCAGCTTGGCGTAGAGGTCGATGCGGGTCAGCCCGTGCACCTCCGGCGCGATCCGCACCAGCGGCGTGTCGCCGACGACATCGAGAATGCTCTCGAACTTCACGATCGGTCACCTTTCCCCGGCCAATACTGCTCATCCAGGCACCAGCCCCAGCCGCCCGCCGCGGCGTACACCGCCACCGTGCGGGCCTGCGGCTGCATCAGCGCGGGGCCCGCGGCGAAATCCATGAAGTAGCCCGCCGTGTTCACGAAGGCGAGCAGGTCGCCCGGCGCGGGCAGCTGCGGCAGCACGACCGCGCGCCGGGTGAGGAAGTCGTCCTCCAGGCACAGGTTGCCGCCGAGGTAGACCGCGGCCGGTGCACCCGGCTCGGGGCGGCGCGGCAGCAGCAGCGGATCCATCAGCACCGCATGGTCTTCGGTGCTGATGTCGCGGGAGTTGGCGGCGAGCCGGACCAGGGTGTCGCCGGTGTGCAGGGTGCGGACCTCGGCCACCGCGGCGAGGGTGAGCCCGCACTGGTCGGTGAGCGCGCGGCCGGGCTCGATGTGCAGGTCGTAGAGGTTCTCCAGCAGCAGCGTGGCCAGCGGTCTGCCCAGCGCCGCGGATTTGTGCGCGAGCAGCTCGGCGAGGTAGCCGGGGCCCGCGAGCCTGCGGTGCGCCGGGTAGAGGCCGAGCCCGCCGCGCAGCGTTCCGCCCTCCGCGCGCAGCCCGTAGCCGTGGTTCTGCCAGGTCAGCGGCGGACGTCTGCCGAGCACCGCGCGGCCGAGCTCGGTGGTGTAGCGCTCCCAGTCCTGGCGCGCGGCCAGGTAGTTCACGCCGAAGCCGCCGCCGATGTCGATGGCGGTCGGGGCGAAGCCGCGGTCCAGCGCCGCGCCCATCGCCACCAGGCAGCCCTCCAGCGCGAGCGCCTTCTCCTCGATGCCGGTGGTGTCCAGGTGGAAGGCGGTGCCGAGCAGCCGCAGCTCCGTGCGGTGCCGCTCCAGGACGTCGAGCACCGCGGGCAGTTCGCCCGCGTGCACGCCGAAGCGGCTCGGCCTGCTCAGGATGGGCACACCCGGCGAGTCGAAGCCGCCGAGCCGGATCATCACCCGCACCGGGTCGAGGCCGAAGCGGGCGACGAGCCCGGCCAGCGCGGTCAGCTCCTGCGTGGAGTCCGCGCCGACCACTGCGCCGACCCGGGCCGCGAGCCACAGGAACTCGGGGTCCTTGGGGCCGGTCGCCATGATCCGGTCGCCGGTGAACCCGGCCGCGAGCGCGTGCCGCAGCTCCCCCAGCGAGGCCACATCGATGCCGCAGCCGGTCGCCGCGAGCTCCCGGACCAGCGCGCTCGACCGATTCGCCTTGTGCGCGAAGTAGACCGTGCCGCTCAGCCGGTGCCGGTCGTAGACCGCGCCGAAGGCCGCGGCGTTCTCGGCCAGCCGCTGCGGGAGGACCAGGTTCAGCGGCGAGCCGAGTGCGTCGACCAGCTCGGCCAGCCGCGCCGGGGCGGCGAGCACCTCGGTCAGCAAACCATCGACCCGCGGTCTCAGGACCAGCTCCGCGTCCACGGCACCCCCTTCGAGCTCCCCCGTCGCACCACGATTCAGGTGCAAATGGTTGTCGTTCGTAACAACGATGTCTCGATTCGCCCCGACTCCGCAAGTGCTGGCGCAAACATCCAGCTCAGAGCTGCGTCAGATGCGGCTTCCGGCAACGGTTTCCAGGCTACGGCGGGTGGCAGCGCCGGCTCGGGCTATGCTCGGCCCTCCATGATCCAGCTGCTCGGCATCAACCACCTGACGCTCGCCACCCCCGAACTCGACCGCCTCGTCGCCTTCTACACCGGCGCGCTCGGCGCGCGCGAGACCTTCGCCCGGGCGGCCACCGGCTCCGCTCCGCGCATCGCCGTCCTCGATGTCGGCGGCGCGCGGGTCGTGGGCGCCGGGCGGCCGACGGGGCGGATCGAGACGCTGCCGACGCAGTGGACGATGACCGCCTACGACCCGGACGGGCGGGCCGTCGACATCCGCGCCCACCGGTGAGCGCTCAGCCGAGCGTTCAGCCGGCCGGAGCGCAGAGCTCGACGGTGGTGCCGGAGTCCAGGATGGTGAGGCGGGTGCGGGTGGTCAGCTCGCGCATGAGGGCGAGGCCGCGGCCGCGCGGCCGGTCGGCCCTCGACTCGCGGATCGTGGCACGCGGAATCCAGCGCCCGCTGTCGGTGACGGTGATCCGGACCTCGCCGCGCCGCACCTCGGCGACCAGCCGGATCGGGCTGCGGTCGCCGCGGTGGCCGTGCTCGACGGAGTTGGTGCACGCCTCCCCGGCGGCGAGCAGCAGGTCGTAGGCGCGATCCGGGTCCGCGACGGCACCGGCCAGCCAGCTGCGCAGCCGCCCGCGCACTCCGGGCAACTCCTCGGCGGCGGCCGGGAACTCGACCCGCAGCGCGGGCTGGTCTCCCTCGGATCCGGTCATGCACTCCTCCTCGTCGTTCGGGGGCGTACCCGCCCGCTCCCGAATCACACCTGCGCCCCGGCCGCCGGTGTGACGTCACCACCAGCGCCGATAGAGCCGCCTGGCACTGGGTAAGCCTGCGACAAATCGGTGCGGGGCGCGGGCGAAGGGCGAGGACGGCATGGGGCAGCAGTGGTCCGGATTCGAGATCGCGACCGACACGCGGGAGGCCGCCGTGGTGGTCACCGCCACCGGCGAGGTCGACATGGTCACCGCCGCACGGCTTCGGCAGGCCCTGGACGAGGCGCAGCACCCGGCCGGGCTCCCGACCGTGCTCGACCTCTCGCGCATCGAATTCTTCGACTCCTCCGGGCTGGAGGTGCTGGTCGACGTGCATCACCGGGCCCGGCTGCGGGTCGTCGCCTCGCCGGCGGTGCGCCGCCCGCTCGGCGTCACCGGCCTGGACCGGGTGCTCGAGGTCTACGACGACCTGGCGGCGGCGCTCGCCGGATAGCGCGGTCGCGCACAGCCGATCTCGCGGCTGTGCCGTCGGGCCGGGGTTCACGGTCGAGCGGACCGAGCCCTGATGGAGACGGCGCGGGCGCGGGGCAGCCCGCGCGGCTGCGGGGACGGTGCCCGCGGTGATGGGTTCCGGCTCATCGACGCCGTCCCGCGCACCGATCAGACGTCGGCCGGATGCCGGTGGCCCCGGCGCCAGGCCGAGGGCGAGCAGCCGAAGGCATCGCGGAAGCGGTGGCTGAAGTGGGTGGGGTGGGCGAACCCGTGCCTGCGCGCGACCTCGGCGATGCTCAGGTGCGGCTGGGTGCGCAGGGTGATGCGGGCGCGTTCCAGCCTGCGGGCGGTGATGTACCCGGCCAGCGGGCCGTTCCCGGCGGGCCAGATCTTGTAGAGCTGGCGTGCGGAGATGCAGTGCGCGGCGGCGATCCGCTCCGCGCACAGCCCGGGTTCGTCCAGATGGTCGGCGATGTACCGCTCGACGGCCGCAATCGGAGTGCGCTCCGGCAGCTCCCCCCGCGCGGCATCGGCGGCGCTGATCAGCAGCGAGCGGATCAGGGCGATGGTGGAGGGACCGAGGGTGGGCAGCAGTGCGGGCGCCTCGGCCGCCACCGCGCCCAGCTGCTGCAGGTGGTTGCGCACCAGCGGGTAGAGCGCGAGGCCGGGGTGCAGGTGGTCGAGACCCCGGTGCACCGTCTCGATGGAGAGGGTGAGCCGGGCGTGGCCGATGTGCACGAGAACGGCCGAGCCACTGCCGTGGCCGCGGAAGTCGAAGGGCCCGGACTGGTCGAGCGCGATCAGCGTCGGCCGGGAGGGGTCGGCGGGGACGGCGATGCCGCGAGCGGTCAGCGCCCACTCCCCCGGGGTCAGCACGGCGACCGAGACGATCCGGGCCGACGGGTCGGTGCGGTGCTCGCGCGCGGAGCTGGCGGCCAGCCCGGCGTAGCGCAGCCGGGTGAGCCAGGCGCCGTCGCCGAGCGGGTGGTGCTCGGCGCTGGTCTCGCCGCGGCCGCGGTGCGTGCCGGTGACGGTGACGCGCGCGGCCAGCCCGGGGCAGCCGCGGCCGGGCTCAGGCGGGGGCGGCACGCTCGGCCGCTTCCAACCGGGCCAGGTCGCGCCGGGTGCGCGGGGGCGGCCCGTAGTGCGCGCGGAAGCGGCGGCCGGAGTACGAGAGAGCGCCCAGACCCGAGCGCCCGGCGCTGTTCCCGGTCGCCACGGCCGCGGTCTCCGGGCGGGCAGGCTCGCGGTGGGGGCCTCCCGGCCGCGCGGTGATGATCCGCTGCTCGATGCTGAACCCGGCCGCGCGGCACACCCGGGCCGCCGCCTGGATGGCGGTCTCGGCGGCGTCCTCCCGGTCCCGGCGGGGCGGGCTCGCGTGCTGGTGGACGACGGCCATGTCACCCCCGCCCGGTGCGGCGGGCCGGGCAGAGCAGCGCGTCCGCGAGCGCGATGGTCGCGGTGCCGAGCGCCTCCCCCGCGGCTCGCGAGACCTCGCCCGCCCTGGCGATGTTCAGCCGCGCGATGTGGCCGCGGGCCAGGTCGTAGAGCGGGCTGGCGTGCAGCGCGCGAGCGGCGCGGGCCAGCTCGGCGCGCGGGATCTCCAGCGCGGCGACCGGGATCCGGACGCAGCGCGAGCTGCCGCCGCCGGACCAGCGGAAGGTGTAGGGGGCGTCCAGGTCGGCGAGCAGCAGCTCGCCGGGGAACACCACGTGCGCGAACCCGAACTGCTCGAACCGGCCGATGCCGCGCTCCTGCACGGCGAGGCCGAGCCTGCCGGTGGGGCCGTGCGAGATGTCGCGCGGCGAGCGGGCCAGCCGGATCTCCGAGACCGCGGTGCGGATCATGCTCACGCTGCCGAAGCTCCACGCCTCCACGCAGACCGGGGTGGCGCCGGAGGTGTCGAAGTCGATGGCCGAGACCGGGCTGTTGCGGCGGAAGACGCCGCGGGCGGTCGCGGGCTCGGCCGAGCGGTCGCAGCGGGTGCCGCCGACGATCACAGCCATGCGTCTCTCCTGGTGCAGCGGGTTCACATACCGTACGCCCGGTTGTGGCGCCCCGCCCGGCGTTGGCACGCTGGGTACGGAGCCGTGCGGGCAGCCGTCAGGGCGGCGGCTCGGCGGCGAGCCTGCGCCAGGCGCCGGGAGTCAGCCCGTACAGCTCCCGGAAGCGGCGGCCGAAGTGCGAGGGGTTGGTGAAGCCCCAGCGCCGGGCGATCACCGCCACCGGGAGCCCGCGCAGCTCGGGCCGGGCCAGCTCGGCCCGCGCGCCGTCCAGCCGGTGCGTGGTGATCCACTGCTCCAGCCCGAACTCGGCGGCGGCGCAGAGCCGGAGAAGGGTGCGCACCGAGATGTCGTGCGCGCGGGCGATGGTCGCGGGGCTCAGCTCGGGGTCGGCGAGGTGCCTGCGGATGTACCCGCGGATCCGCGGCAGCAGGGCGTCGTGCATGGCAGCGCGGCCGTACTCGGCGCCGTAGGCCGAGGCGAGCAGCGCGCGGGTCAGGTCGACGGAGGCGTCGCTGAGCGTGTCGGCGGCGCTGCCGCCCACCCGATCACCGGCGGCGACCAGATCCCGGATGTGCGCGCTCATGAGGCCGTAGAGCGGGCTGGCCGGGAGCCGGGCGGCCGCGGCGACCACCACGTCCCTCGGCATCCCGATCTCGGCGATGGGCAGGTAGAGCGCCTGCGAGCTGCCGCGCTCGGACCAGTGGAACTCGTAGGGCTCGTTCATGTCGACCACCATGAGCTCGCCCGGCGACACCGTGTGCTGGACGCCGAACTGCTCGTGGTGGCCGATATCGCGGTGCTGGCGCGCGATGGTGAGCACCTCGGACGGGCCGTCGCGCACCTGCCTGCGGCTCCGGTTCAGGAACAGCCCGGTGAGGTGGGACTGGAAGATGCTGGTGCGGCCGAAATCCCAGGTCTCCAGGATGGAATCGGCCGCGCAGGCGTCGGTGAGCCGGACCGTGGTCGGCCAGATCTGGTCCAGGAACGCCGAGTGCGTGGCGTCGGCGCGGTCACCACGGGGTAGCTCGGCGGAGTGGAAGACGACGGCCATCCCCGCTCACCAGCTCTTCTCATTGTTCATGCCGGATCTCCCACCATTGCCGCACACCGATGCCGTAGCTGTCGAGGAAAGCACGATTCAGCGCGTCGTACCCGGTGAAGCCTGCGCGCAGCGCGCTCGCCTCGTCCGGCGGCGCCGCGGCGAGGCGGAGCGCCTCGCGCGCGGCGCGCAGCCGTTCGGCCGCGATCCAGCGCTCGAGGTCGACGCCGTTGCCCGCGGCCCAGCCGCGCAGCGCGGCTACCGGCAGGCCGTGGGCGGCGGCGATCCGCTCGGCCGAGAGCGCCGGGTCGCCCAGGTTCGCGCGGAGGTAGCCGCGGATCCGGGGCAGCGTGACCCGGTCGCCGGGGCCGGGGCCGGGTGACACCGGCGGTCCGGGCCGCCGGTCAGCGTTCCGCGGGGGTGCGGGCGTGCTCCAGCGCCCAGTTCAGGGCGTAGTCGGCGACCTCCTCCCAGCTGCGTGGGGTGACCCACAGCCCGTGGACCAGGACGACGGTATCGGGTGCCATGACGGTTCTCCTGTTTCAGGCGGTGCGGAGGAAGGCGAGCAGATCCTTGTTCAGCTCGTCCCGGTGGGTGTCGGTGATGCCGTGCGGCGCACCGGGGTACACGGTCAGCGCGGCGCCGCGGATGCGGGCGGCCGACGCCTTGCCGCCGACCTCGAACGGCACCACCTGGTCGTCGTCGCCGTGGATCACGAGCGTCGGGACGTCGATGGCGTCCAGGTCGGGGCGGAAGTCGGTGGCGGAGAAGGCGGCGATGGATTCGTAGGCATTGCGCGCACCCGCCTGCAGCCCCTGCCGCCAGAAGGCGTCGCGCATGCCCTGCGAGGGGTGCTGCCCCGGGCGGTTGTTGCCGAAGAAGGGGCCGTCGGCGAGGTCGCGGTAGGTCTGCGAGCGGTCGGCCAGCGAATTGGCGCGAATGCCGTCGAAGACCGCGATCGGCACCCCGCCGGGGTTGTCCTCGGTGCGCAGCATGAACGGCGGCACCGCGGCGACCAGCACCAGCTGCGCCACCCTGGCGCTGCCGTGCCTGCCGAGGTAGCGGGCGACTTCGCCGCCGCCGGTGGAGAAGCCGATCAGCGTCAGCTCGGTGAGATCCAGGTGTTCGATGAGCCCGGCCAGGTCGTCGGCGTAGGTGTCCATCTCGTTGCCGTCCCAGCTCTGCGTGGAGCGGCCGTGCGTGCGGCGGTCGTGCGCGATGACCCGGTAGCCGTGCTCGGCCAGGAACAGCTGCTGGCCCTCCCAGCTGTCGGCGTTCAGCGGCCAGCCGTGGCTCAGCACGACCGGGCGGCCGCGGCCCCAGTCCTTGTAGTAGATCTCGGTGCCGTCGGCGGTGGTGTGGATCGGCATGGTGCGCCCTCGCGGTCCGGTGGTGGCGCTCAGCCCTGACCCGGCCGAAGGTAGGGCGGCGCGGGCGCCGCGAGCTGCGTGTGCGCGCACGGTTCTGTACCCAGCGAGCAGGTGCGCTGTCGGAACAGCGGTGTGCACGCACAGCCAGATTCCGGCCGGGAGGGCGTCCTACGTTGAGCGCGACCGAACCGCACGAAAGGGACGAAGCCATGTCCGAACCGAGCTCCACCCGCCTACGGCGCCTCGCCGCCGCCGTCGCCGTCTCCGCCGCCGTGCTCGGCCTCGCCGCCGCCCCCGCGGCCGCCCAGCCGGGCGCGACGCCGACCGTGGTGCTGGTGCACGGCGCCTTCGCCGACTCCTCCGGCTGGCGCGACGTCGCCGCGCAGCTGAGCGCGCAGGGCTACCCGGTGCGCACCTTCGACAACCCGCTGCGCGGCCCGGCGCACGACTCCGCGGCGCTGGAGCGCGCGCTGGCCGGGATCGCGGGGCCGATCGTGCTGGTCGGGCACTCCTACGGCGGGGCGGTGATCACCAATGCCGACGACCCGGACGTGGTCGCCAATGTCTACATCGCCGCCTTCGCCCCGGCGCAGGGCGAGTTCGTGCAGGGGCTGCTGAACCCGATCATCTATCCGGGCAGCCGCCTGCTGCCGCCCGCGCTGCAGCTGGGCGTGGTCGCCGACGCCACCGGGCCCGGCGGCAGCAACCTGGACGGGTACATCGCCGAGCCGTACTTCCACGAGGTCTTCGCGCAGGACGTCGACGCCGCCACCGCGGCGGAGATGTTCGACCACCAGAAGTCGGCCGCGCTGACCGCCAATCTGGAGCCCTCGGGCGCGCCGTCCTGGAGCTCGGTGCCGAGCTGGTACCTGGTGTCGCAGCAGGATCGGGTGATTCCGCCCGCGCTGCAGCGCTTCATGGCGTCGCGGGCCGCGCCGGGGACCACCACCGAGGTCGATGCCGCGCACGCCTCGCTGGTCTCCCGGCCGGATGTGGTGACCGGGGTGGTGGTCGCGGCGGCCCGCGCGACCCGGCGCTGAGCGCTAGCCTCCCGCGGGCCTGTGCCGCGGCGTGGTGGTGAGGTAGCTGCCGACCCGCTGCACCGTCAGGTTCATCTCGTAGGCGACGGTGCCCAGGTTCGCGGTGTCGGTGGCCTGCAGCGCCAGGCAGGCATTCGGGCCGGCCGCGGTCACGAAGAGCACCGCGCGGTCCAGCTCGATCATGGCCTGCCGCACGCCGCCGCCCTCGAAGCGCGCGCCCGCGCTGCGGGCCAGGCCGTAGAGCGTGGACGACATGGCGGCGAAGTGCTCGGCGTCCTCCTGGCCGAGCGCGTTCGAGCGGCCGAGCAGCAGGCCGTCGGTGGAGAGCACCACCACGTACCTGACCCCGGCGAGCCGCTCGACCAGGTCGTCCAGGATCCAGTTCAGGTCACCGGGGTCGGGTGCGGTCATCTCAGCTCTCCTTGCCATCGGCCTGCTCGGCGGTGAGCCGCGGCCGCTCCGCCGGGCCCGGGCGGGGGGCGGCGGCGCCCCGCGGGCGCGGGTCGAAGCCGGCATGCCGGTGGCGCTCGGGCGGCACCGGGCGGCCCCCACCGCCGGCGGAGTCGGACTCGGATCCAGCGCGATGGCCGACCCTGGTTCGGACACCGAGTCTCATTGTGAACATCGCCACAAACTACTGAAGCCCGGCCGGGCAATTCGATTCTGTCCCGCTGACCGGGATCGCCATTGACTCCCTCCGGCCGGAATCACCGTGCGAGAATAACACTCTCCATATTTGAGAGCAACGTATTGACCCCGGCTCACCAGCGGTGCTAAGCAAGTGCACAGCACTCGAGGACGTCGAGGCTCGGCACCGAAGGGGACTCGCCATGACACTGCAGTCGGTTCTGGACGAAATTCGCGAGCGCCCGGGATCGGGCGACGTCATTCCGATCATCGATCCCTCGACCGAGGAGCAGATCACCGAGTTCACCGACTGTGGCCCGGACGCGGTGAACGAGGCGGTGGCGCGCGGCAAGGCCGCCTTCGAGGCCGGGGTGTGGCACGAGCAGCCCGCCCGCGAGCGCGCCAAGGTGCTGTGGAAGATCGCCGACCTGATGGACGCGCACGCGCAGGAGTTCGCCGAGCTGGACTCGCTGAACACCGGCATGCCGCTGGCCCAGGCCCAGATGATCCTGCCGACCAGCGCGGAGTTCTTCCGCTACTACGCGGGCTGGTGCACCAAGACCAACGGCAGCGCCTACGAGGTGCAGATGGCAGGCGGGGTCTCCGGCAATTACGCCACCATGCACGCGTACACGCTCAAGGAGCCGCACAGCGTGGTCGGGCTGATCTTCCCGTGGAACGGGCCGATCTTCAACGCCTGCGCCAAGATCGCGCCCGCGCTCGCCGCCGGGTGCAGCAGCGTGGTGAAACCGGCCGAGGAGACGCCGCTCTCGGCGCTGCTGCTGGATCGGATCATCCGCGAGGCGGGCGTGCCGGACGGCGTGGTGAACCTGCTGACCGGCTACGGCCACACCGCGGGCGCCGCGCTCACCGCGCACCCGGACGTGGAGAAGATCGCCTTCACCGGCTCCACCGAGGTCGGCAAGAAGATCGTGGAGGCCTCGACCGGCAACCTGAAGAAGGTCATGCTCGAGCTCGGCGGCAAGTCACCGGTGCTGATCTTCGACGACGCCGACCTGGACATGGCGATCTTCATGGCCGCCATGGGCATCTTCGTGCACTCCGGCCAGGGCTGCGTCTGCGGCTCCCGGATCTTCGTGCAGCGCGGGGTCTACGACCGCGTGGTGGAGGGGCTCGCGACCGTCGCGAACAACTTCAAGCTCGGCAGCCCCGCGGAGGAGGGCTGCATGAGCGGCCCGCTGATCAGCGCCAAGCAGCTGAAGCGGGTCATGGGCTACATCGACGAGGGCAAGTCCGACGGCGTCGAGGTGGTCACCGGCGGGTACCGGCTGGACCGCCCCGGCTACTTCGTGCACCCGACCGTGCTGGCCGGGGTCGACCCGGCCACCAGCAGGCTCTACCAGGAGGAGATCTTCGGCCCGGTGGTCACGGTGCTGCCCTTCGACACCGAGGAGGAGGCCGCGGCGCTCGCCAACGACACCACCTACGGCCTGGCCGCCACCGCCTGGACCACCAACCTCAGCCGCGGCCACCGCATCGCCAAGAAGCTCCAGGCGGGCACGGTCACGCTGAACAGCCAGCTGAACTTCGACCACAACGTGCCCTTCGGCGGGTACAAGCAGTCCGGCTGGGGCCACGAGTTCGGCCGCGAGGGCATCGAGGCGTACCTCAAGACGAAGTCGGTCTGGGCTCAGCTCTGACCGTCGGGGACGACGGTGCCGCGCAGGCCGCCGATCAGGCGCCCCGGCCGGTGCGCTGCTGCAGCTCGTCGATGAGCTGCGAGGCCTGCGCCTTGGTCAGCTCCTCCGGGACGTCCTCGCCCGCCTCCTGGGCGAGGGTGTGCAGATAAGACTCCTGCGGACCGGTCATCGGCTCGTCCCCGGTGGTCCACTCCTCGGGGTCCTTCTCCGGCGTCGGCTGCACCATGGATGGCTCCTCCCATTCGTCAGAACGTGTGTTCGATTCCGGCGTTACCCCGATCGCCGCCGGTCAATCCCGGGGGGCGTACATGATCACCGCCACCCCGGCGAGGCAGAGCAGCGCACCGGTGACGTCCCAGCGATCCGGGCGGAAGCCGTCCAGCGCCATGGCCCACAGCAGCGAGCCCGCCACGAAGACCCCGCCGTAGGCGGCCAGGATGCGGCCGAACTCGGCCTCCGGCTGGAGGGTGGCCACGAAGCCGTAGCATCCGAGCGCGATCACCCCCGCGCCGATCCAGATCCAGCCGCGATGCTCGCGCACCCCCTGCCAGACCAGCCAGGCCCCGCCGATCTCGGCCAGCGCGGCCACGGCGAAGAGCAGGATCGAGCGCAGCACGGTCATCCCGCGCGACCCAGGGGCGCGGCCAGGGCGAACCCGGCGGTGGCGGCGAGCAGGGTGACGGCGAGCCCGCCGAAGGCGTAGGCGAAGGCCGCGCGATAGCGGCGGTCCTGGACGAGCCGGACCGTCTCGACGCTCGCGGTGCTGAAGGTGGTGTAGCCGCCGCAGAAGCCGGCGCCGAGCACCAGCTCGAGCTGCGAGGCGGCGTGCCGGTGCAGCACCAGGCCGGTGAGGATGCCGAGCAGCAGCGAGCCGGTGGCATTGACGACGAGCGTGGCCACCGGGAAGTTCGGCGCCCAGCGGCGCTTGATCGCGGCGTCGACGGCGAAGCGGGTCATGGCTCCGGCGCTGCCTGCCAGCGCGACCAGGAGCGCGGTCACCGCGCGGCCCCGCGGCGGTGCAGCAGCGCGCCGAGCGCGATCCCGGCGGTGCTCGCGAGCCCGCCCGCGAGCACGGTCCCGACGGCGTACGCGGCGGCGGTCCCGGGGTGGCCGGCGCGGAGCAGCAGGTCGGTGTCGACGGCGAGCGTGCTGTAGGTGGTGAAGGCGCCGAGGAACCCGGTGCCGACGGTGAGCCGCACCCGCTGCCGTGCTCCGGTGTCCGGCCCCATCCGCACCAGCGCCTCCAGCAGCAGCCCGAGCAGGAACGCGCCGGTGACATTGACGGCGAAGGTGGCGCCGGGCCAGCCGCCCGCCCGGTGCGGGAACCAGACCCCGAGGCGGTAGCGCAGTGCGGCGCCCGCGAGCCCGCCGGCACCGACCAGCAGCAGCGAGCGCAGCGGGACCAGCGGCGTCGGCATGCGGCCGGACTCCTTCCACCCGGTGCGAAAGCAGTGCGGCGAGCCTAGCCGACCGCGGCCCCGAAGATCATCCACGCCGGTGCACCCCTAGGAATCATGCAGAATATTCAGTAACTTATTACCCGTCGAATGGAGCCGGACCGGCTCTGAATAGGACCGATCGGGCACCACGGACATGACCGCACTACGAATCACCGATAACAGAACGCTCGCGCGCACCTGCGCGGAGTGCGCGCGGGCGCTGCTCGACGGCCACGACGAGCCCGGCGCCATCGCCCGGCTCGAGCTGCTCGCCGTGCACGGTGCCCGCGACGAGCTGCCGCTCGACACCATCCAGCACGCCGTCCACGCATCGATGACCGCGGCGCTCGATCGCGCGGCCGACCGGAGCGAGCCGGAGCTGGCCGCCCGGCTGCGCCGGGTGGTCGAGGTGCTCGACCTGATGGTCACCACCGTGGCCACCGGCTACCTGCGCGAGCTCCGGATCCTGATCGCCGAGCGGCGGCACGCGGTGCGCGCCCTGACCGCGGCGCTGCTCGCGGGCACGCTCGACGCCGCCCCGCCCGGCCTGCCGATCGCCCCGCGCTACCTGGTGCTCGCGCTCGCCGCCGACCTCGACGACGACGGCGAGCCGGGGCAGCGGCCGCACCGGGTCCGGGCGGTGCTCACCGGTCGCTGCGGCGAGGACGTGCTCGCGCTGCTCGACGACACCGGCGGCATCGTGCTGCTCCCCGCGGATCGCCACGGCAGAAGTGAGCTGCGCGCCCTGGTCGGCGAGCTGGCCGAGGCCGCCGGGGTCACGTTGCTCGCGACGGTGGAATCGGCGCCGGTGCCGCGCATCCCGGCTGCCGCGCAGCGGGTGCGGCGGCTGCTCGGCACGCTGACGGCGCTGCGCTACCCGAGCGGGCTCTACCTCTTCGAGGACATGGCGCTGGAGTACCAGCTGACGCTGCCCGGCCCGGCCCGCGACCGGCTCGCCGCCGTGTTGCGCCCGCTCGAGGAGCAGCCGGACCTGCTGACCACGCTGCGCGCGCACCTGCGCAACGAGCTGCGCCGCCGCCGCACCGCCCGCGAGCTGCGCATCCACCCCAACACCCTGGACCTGCGGATCAAGCGGATCACCCGGCTCACCGGTTACGACCTGACCACCGTCGACGGCGCCTGGACGCTGCGCTCGGCGCTCATCGCGCACGCGCATCACGCCGTCGCGGGGTAGCGCAGGCTCCGGGCCGCCCAACCGCGCCGGCGGGGTGCCAGTCGACCCCGGCCGCCGCGCCGCCGTGCGGCCTGCCGGTGGGCATTCCCCGGTAGCCGGGCAAAAGGGGGCGCGGACGGGGTAGCGTCAGGGCGATCGGCGAAGCCGTTCCCGATTCCAGGGGCGGCGCCCGCCGCTTCCGGCCTCGGGTGACGGCACCCGGATTCTCGCCGGGACGAGTCGAGGAGCAGCATTGCCCGCGTCCAACACCACCGCGACCGACCACGAGGAAACCAGGACTTTCGCGCACGTGCGCGCCGCCGAGAAGGCGGCCGACGAGCAGCGGGCCGCGCTCGCGGCCAAGACGGTGGCCGAGTACTCCCGCGATGCCGCCGAGTGCAGCGCACTGCTCGACATGCTCGGGCTCGACGTGGCCGACCTGCGCTGAGCCGCCCGGCTACTCCGGCAGGACGGCCCCGGTGGTCATGAAGACGGTGCGGCGCCCGACCTCGACGGTGTGGTCGGCGAAGCGCTCGTAGTAGCGGCCGAGCAGCGCCAGGTCCACCGCGGTCGGCGCCCCGTCGTAGAACTCCGGGCCGAGCACCGCGTTGAGCAGGTCGCGGTGCAGCCCGTCCATGACGTCGTCCTCGGCGTCCAGCCCGGCCGCGCCATCGGCGTCACCGGTGGCGAGTACCCGGGCCGCGTCGCCCGCCATGTGCACCGCGGCCGCGCCCATCCGGGTGACGGTGTCGCGCAGCGAGTCCGGGATCACCGGGTCGGGGTGGCGGCGGCGCACCAGCTCGGCGATGTGCGCGCAGAGCCCGCCCATCCTGGCCAGGTTGCCGGAGAGCTGCAGCGCGGTCACCACCCGGCGCAGCTCCGAGGCGACCGGGGCCTGCAGCGCGAGCAGCATGACCGCGGACTCCTCGCACTCCTCGCCCATGGTGGCGACCCGGGCGCAGAGGTCGATCGCCCGCTCGGCCTGTTCGATATCGGCGTTCAGCAGGGCGTCGGTCGCCATGGCGACGGCATCGCGGTCCCCCAGGCACATCTGCTCGAGCATCACGGCGAGCTGTTCGAGCTCCTGGTGGAAGCGGGTTCGCATCTCCCCATACAACCACCGGGTCAGCCGTCGTGGGGCGTGAGGAGGTAACCCCTCGGGTCCGGTGACGGTGGAGGTGCGGCCGAAGGGTGCACCGCACCCCGCCGAGGCTCACCGGCGTGGCGGTGCTCCGGCCCCGGCCCGACGGCTCAGCCGATCGGCAGCCGCTCGCCGCGGCGCAGCGCGTCGACCACCGCCACCAGCTCGTCGACGCCGCGTGCGGCGGCGATCTCGCCCGCCAGCCCGGCGGCGGCGGTCCGGTAGCGCGGCTCGCCGAGCACCGTCCGGACCGCGCGCCGCAGCGCGGCCGGGGTGGGCCGCCCGGTGCGCAGGTCGATGCCGGTGCCGGACCAGGCGACCCGGGCGGCGACCTCCGGCTTGTCCTCGGTCGCGCCCGCCACCACGAGCGGGACGCCGTGCGCCAGCGCGTACTGCACGCCGCCGTAGCCGCCGTTGGTGACGAAGACGGCGAGCAGGGGGAAGAGCCGGTCGTACGGAAGATATTCGGCGGCACGGACATTGCCCGGCAGCGCGCCCAGCTCGGCGATCGGCCGGCCGCCGGTGGTGACGACGACCAGCGCGTCCTCGCCCGCGAGCGCGTCGATGGTGGGGCGGATCAGCTCGGTGCTGTCGGTATTGGCGATGGTGCCCTGGGTGACGAGCACGACCGGGCGGCCGGTGCCGAGCTCGTCCCACCACGGCGGCAGCTCGCCGCCCGCGGTGCCGGGGAGGATGGGGCCCGCGAAGCGGATCGGCACCCCGGCGTCGGGGCGCGGGTACTCGAAGCCGGGCACCGAGAGCTGCACCACGGCGTCGAGGGTGCGCTGCAGGTCGAAGAGGAAGGCGCCGGCCGGGCGGCCGTGCACCGCGCGGAACAGGGCGTCCAGGTCGGCCTGGACCGGCGCGAACATCAGCCGCCGCACCACGGCGTGCAGCACGGCATTGCGGGGGCGGTTCAGCGGTCCGCGCAGCGGCGCCCTGGCCAGCCCGAACGGCGCCACCGCGGCGGAGGAGAGGGTCAGCGGCACCACCCCGGCGGAGACGACCGGGGGCCGGTGCTCGCGGTCGTGCGCGGCCAGCAGTGCGGCGCCGATGAAGGTCGGGTCGGCGATCACCACGTCCGGCGGGGCCGAGCTCGCCACCGCGCGGGCGTGCAGCGCGTCGTACTGGGCGCGGGCGGGCCGCAGGAAGGTGTCGGTGATGTCCCGGCGCAGCCCGGCGATGCCGCCGGGGCCGGGCTCCCGCTCGGCGAGCAGCCGGTCGTCGTAGTCGGCCTCGGCGGGCAGCGGGAGGAACTCGGCGCCGGTCGCGGCGACCGCGTCGGCGAAGCGGCGGCCGGTCAGGAAGGTCACCCGGTCGCCACGCCCGGCCAGGTCGGCGGCGATCGCGAGCAGCGGGGTCACGTGGCCGTGGATGGGGACGCTGGCGAGCAGGTGGTGCGGCATGGGCTTCCTCCGGAGCGGGCGGGGCGGCTGTCGGAGGAATATGGCGCGCGAACCCGCGCGCGTTTCACCCCGCGATCGGCGCGGTTCGGGCGGGGCGCAACGGCACGCCGCCGACGACGACCCGGCCGCCGGGGCGCGCAGTCGGGTGGCCGCGGGTGGCCGGGCCGGTGCGGCGGAACCCCGGCTCGTAGGGTGGCCGGATGATCGTCGTCGATGCCGCGAACGTGGTCGGGGCGAGGGCCGACGGCTGGTGGCGGGACCGGGCAGGCGCCGCGCGCAGGCTGCTCGCCGAACTCGCCGCCGCCGCGCTGCCGGAGGAGGTGGTCGTGGTGCTGGAGGGCGCCGCGAAGGCCGCGCTCGACGGCACCGAGTACGCCGGGGTGCGGGTGGTGGCCGCGCCCGGCGCCGGCGACGACACCATCGTCGAGGTGGCCGCGGCGGGCACCGACGTCACCGTCGTGACGGCGGACCGGGAACTGCGGCGCCGGGTCGAGGCGGTGGGGGCGCGGACCGAAGGGCCGCGGGCACTGCTCGACCGGCTCGGCTGACCGGCAGCGGCAGGAGCGGCGTCGCCGCCGCGCCCGGCGGGGACGACCGTTCGTCGTCAGCGGGCGAGCGCGTCCCGGAAGAGCGGCCACGAATTGTGCAGATCCTGCTCCCAGTAGGCCCAGGAGTGGGTGCCCGCGGGCCGGAAGTCGAAGGTCGCGGGGATGTTCAGCTCCGCCAGGCGATCACGGAGCTGGTGGGTGCACTGGTCGGTGACCGCCTCCAGCACGCCGCCGACCGTCATCCGGTCCAGCAGCTCGGCCGGGGTGTCGCGCGCCGGGTCGACGGTGTCCAACTGGCCGGGCAGGCCGGTGCCGGTGGTGATGTAGAGCAGCGTGCCGCGCAGTTCCTCCGCGTGCAGGTAGGCATCGTTGGCGGTCCACGCCGGGTCGTCGAAGGGGCCCCACATGTTCGCCGGGTCGCCGCCCCAGCGTCCGACCACCGCGGCCACCGCCGCCTGCCCGCGCGGGTCCGAGATCCGCACGCAGCCGCTGTAGGAGCCCACCGCCCGGTAGAGCCCCGGCCTGGCCACCGCGAGCTGCAGCGCCGAGGTGGCGGCCATGGAGATCCCGGCGACGGCATTGGCGCCGGTGCCGTGGAAGGCGGCGTCCACGATGGGCGGCAGCTCGCGGGTGAGGAAGGTGGTCCAGCGCTGCCTGCCGAGCAGCGGGTCGTCGGTGCGCCAGTCGGCGTAGTAGCTGCCCGCGCCGCCGTTCGGGATCACCACCGTGACCTGCTCGCCGGCCAGGAAGTCGAGCACGTCGGTCTGCTCGATCCAGCTGCTGCCCAGGTCGCCGCCGCTGGAGCCGTTCAGCAGGTACAGCACCGGCGCGGGTGCGGCCGGATTCTTCGCCGGGAGCACGGTGAGCGCGATGTCCGCGCGCATCGCCGCCGAGTACACGCTGACCTCCAGCGCCCGGCTCGCCGTTCGATTCGTCGCCACCAGCCGCGACCCGGCCTCGATCACACCGGGGCCGTCCGGTGCCGGCGCCGGGGCGGGCGCGGCGGAGACCGGCGTGGCCAGCACGGCGGCAGCGACCAACGGCAGGGCGAGCGCGCCCGAGCGCCGCGTTCTCCGCGCACCGGGAACGGCCACGAGGCACCTCCCGTGCATCACCGAACAGTTGTGTGGCCGAACGCTAGGACGTGTTCTCCGTTTCCGGCAAGTCCGTTCGCGGGGTTTGGGACCGGTGCTGAAACGCCGCGGCGCGCACTGGTAGCTGTCACAACGGCGTCTCACCGGTTCAGCGCCGCCCGGAAGAGCGGCCACGAGTTGTGCAGGTCCTGCTCCCAGTACTTCCAGGAGTGCGTGCCGGTGGGGCGGAAGTCGAAGGTGGCGGGGATGTCGAGCTGCCGCAGGCGGTCCTGGAGCTGGTGCGTGCAGCGCGCGGTGATGGCCTCCAGCGCGCCGCCGAGGGTGATCTGGTCGGCGAGCTTGCCCGGGTTGCCGTCGAGCTCCTCCACGGTGTCGAAGCGACCGGGCGCGCCGGTGCCCGCGCTGACGTAGAGCGCCACCCCGCGCAGCTTCTCGGCCTGCAGGTAGGCGTCGTTGGCCGCCCAGGCGGGATCGGTGAAGGGGCCCCACATATTGGCCGGGTTGCCCCGCCAGCGCGCGACGACGGCGGCGACCATGGCCTGGCCCACCGGGTCGGAGGTGCGCACGCAGCCGCTGTAGGAGCCGATGGCCCGGTACCGGCCGGGCGCGGCGACGGCGAGCTGGAAGACCGAGGCGGCGGCCATGGAGATCCCGGCGACGGCGGCGGCGCCGGTTCCGTGGAACTCCCCGTCGATGAGCGCGGGCAGCTCGGCGGTGAGGAAGGTGGCCCAGCGCTGCCTGCCGAGCGCGGGGTCGTCGGCCCGCCAGTCGGTGAAGTAGCTGCCCTCGCCGCCGTCGGGGACCACCACCGTCACCTGTTCGCGGGCGAAGAAGCCGGCCAGGTCGGCGTGGTCGATCCAGCTGCTGCCGTCGATGCCACCTGCGGCGCCGTTGAGCAGGTAGAGCACCGGGGCGGGGGCATCGGGGTCGCGGGCAGGGAAGACGGTGAGCCCCATGTCCGCGCGCATGGCGGCGGAGTACACGGCGACCCGCTGCGTCCGGCCCGCGCCCGGGGTCACGGTCAGCAGCCGGCTTTCGGCGGGCGCGGGGGGCGGCGCCGGCTCGGCAGGCACCGGGGCGGCGAGCGCCACGGCCGCCAGCAGCGGGAGCCAGAGGCAGCCGAAGCGCCGCAGGGCGCGGCGAGGGTCGAACACGGGACACCTCCGAGCTGGGGGAATACCGCGACGCTAGAGCCGATTCGGCACCGGAGACAGCGGTATCCGCGGTTCTTGGGATCCGCGGGCATCGATCCCCCGGTAGCTCTGGTATCGGTCACAGAATTGCGCCGGACCATCGATCCGCGCCGCCCCGTGATGTTCACTCGACCGACTGCCGCGATTCCGCGCGGCGCGACTGGGCGGAGCGCCGCATGATCGAGCAGACCTCCGTGCGCGACCGGCTCGCCCGCGCGCTCCCCGCCCCGATCACCGGCTACCGGGGCAGCGACCCGCTGCCCGCCTTCGCGTCCGGCTGGGTGGCGGTGATCGCGCTCGGCACCCTCGCGCTCCTGCTGCTGCGCGCCGGGCGCTACGACTGGTACGGCGACGAGCTGTACTTCCTCGCCGCCGGGCACCGGCCCGCGGTGAGCTACGTCGACCAGGGGCCGGTGCTGCCGCTGCTCGCCTACGCCATGGACGCCGTCGCCCCCGGGTCGCGCACGGTGTTCCGGCTGCCCGCCATCCTCTGCGCGGTGGCGACGGTGGTGCTGACGGCGGTGTGCGCCAGGGAGTTCGGCGGTGACCGGCGGGCGCAGGTGTTCGCCGCGGTCGGCGCGGCGGGCGCCCCGTTCCTGATCTTCCAGTCCGCCGCGCTCTCCACCTACGCCGTCGACTCCCTGCTGGTGGGGCTGCTGCTCTGGCTGCTGGTGCGCTGGGTGCGCACCGGGCGGGACGGGCTGCTGGTCGGCGTCGCGCTCACCGCCGCACTGGCGTTCCAGGTGAAGCCGCTGGTCCCGGTTCTGCTCGCCGGAGTCGTCGCGGGCGTGCTCGCCTTCGGGCCGCGCGCGCTGCTCGGCAGGCCCGCGCTGTGGGCGGCGGGCGGGGTCGCGGCGCTCACCGCGCTGCCCGCGGTGCTGTGGCAGGCCGCGCACGGCTGGCCGCAGCTCGCCATGGGCGCGGTGATCCGCGGCGAGCAGCAGGCGGTGGCGGGCGGCATCGTGCAGCTCCCGGTGCACGTCGTCACGCTCACCGGACCGCTCGGCACCGCGCTCGGCCTGGCCGGGCTCTGGGCTCTGGTGCGCACGCCGGAGCTGCGCGACTACCGATTCCTGGCCGCGGCCGCCGCGCTGCTCGCCGCCTTCGTCGCGCTGGCAGGCGGGCGCCCCTACTACCTGGCCGGGCTCTTCCCGGTGGTGTTCGGGGTCGGCGCGGTGGCGGTGGTGCACAGCAGGGCGCTGCTGCGGCTCGGCGCCGCCGCGCTCGGCGCCATCTCGCTGACGCTCACCGTGGTGCTGCTCTTCGCGCTGCCGGTGTCCGCCGTCCGGGAACCCGCACACACCCAGCGGGAGATGTCCGATCGGCTGCGATTCACCGGGACAACCGGCTGGGCCGAGTTCACCGCCACCACCGAGCGGGCTTATGCGCGAGTGCCCGCAGGCACCCCGATCGTCACCGAGAACTACTGGCAGGCAGCCGGATTGGAAGCACTCACCGAGCTGCCCGCGGTACACAGCCCGAACCGCGGCTACGCCACCTTCGGGCCGCCGCCCGAGACCGCGCGAACCGTCCTCTACATCCTCACCGGCGCACCGGACCCCACCTGGCGCGCCCGCTTCCCCGACGCCACCGCGGTGGCGACCGCGGATTCCCCGCTCGGCTTCCCCGGCCTCTCCGCCGGGGTCACGATCTGGCGCTGCGACCGACCGGCCGACGGCTGGGCCGCGGCCTGGCGCACCCTGGCCGATCCGCAGTTCGACGCGGGCTGGTAGCGACCGGCGCGGATCCCGCCGTTCGGCCGCGCGGCGCCACGGTCACCGGCATCTGCCCGCTCGGCCCGTCACCTCTCGGGTTCCCGGGCTTCGGCCGCTCGGGCGATATCGGCGAGATCCCGCGTGAGCATGGTCCGGGTGATCCGCCGGCCCAGTGCCGAGGTGAGTACGCCCAGGACCCGGGTCAAGGCCGACGGATTCGTGTAGTCGCCCGCGAATGCCACCGTGACGTTCGTGCCGGTAGGGATGGGTGTCAGGGTGAAGGTGGTGGCGTAGGAGATCCCGTTGCTGTCGCTGCGGACCACCGTGCGCCGCGGTGCGTCGACTTCGGCGACCCACATGACCTCGGTGGATTCGTTCTTCATGACGGTGCGGGTCTCGCGCCACCGGGTGCCCACCCGGTAGCCGTCATCGGAGAGCCGCTCGATGCGGGTGACACCGGAGAGCACCTGCTCGGCGCCGTCGAGGTCGGTGAGCACCGCCCACACCGCCTGGGGGCCGGCTGCGACCTCCCGCGACACGGTCATATCGAACGCGTTCACCGGTGCCTCCTTCGATGTGAGTCGTGTCGGACTCTAGGCGATCGGAGTGCGCACTGGTCATGACCCGGCCGACCACACCGCGCCGAGGTGGCCGGGGCGCCCGCACCTGCCCGGTCTGCGCGGGGGCGGGGCAGCTCGCCATCGCGGAGCAGCGCGGCGCGGGCGCGGTACCCGGCGCTGGACCGCCCCGCGGCGGGCTGAGCCGCCCGCGCGGACCGCGCTCGCTCACGGGCACCCGGTCGGAGCAGGACCATCGCGATCGGGCCCGGTGCGATCGACAGCACCGATCGGTCGCCGATCCGCCCTCCGCTCCGGGTACGGTGCCGGTGAGACGCAGACCGCCGACACGCGGAGGAGCTCACGGCTGTGGTGGCCGAATCTCCGCGTGCCTTCGCTGCGAAAGCCATGTTTTGACGATGACCAGAGCAACGTACGCACGGGTAACCGCAGTTCGGGGTGCGGTTACGGCACCGTAGGGTGCACACTGGGCGCACTCGGGAGGCGCGTCCCCCTCGCCCACCGTGCCGATCTCAGGAGAGGAAGGATTCGTCGAGTGTTCAGCCGCATCGCCATCGTGAACCGGGGCGAGGCCGCCATGCGCCTCATCCACGCCGTCCGGGACCTGGCCGCGGAGACGGCGGTACCCATCGAGACCGTCGCTCTGTATACCGATGTCGACCGCAACGCGACGTTCGTGCGCGAAGCCGATATCGCCTACGACCTCGGACCGGCCGCTGCCCGCCCCTACCTCGACCTCAAGGTCCTCGAGCAGGCGCTCCGCGCCACCGGGGCGGATGCCGCCTGGGTCGGCTGGGGCTTCGTGGCCGAGGACCCGGCCTTCGCCGAGCTGTGTGACCAGATCGGCATCACCTTCATCGGCCCGAACGCCGACGCCATGCGCAAGCTCGGCGACAAGATCGGCGCCAAGCTGATCGCCGAGGAGGTCGGCGTCCCGGTGGCGCCGTGGAGCCGCGGCGCGGTCGACTCGGTCGACGCGGCGCTCGCCGCCGCCGAGCAGATCGGCTACCCGCTGATGCTCAAGGCGACCGCCGGTGGCGGTGGCCGCGGCATCCGCGTCATCACCAACGCCGATGAGCTGATCGACGCCTACGAGCGCACCAGGCAGGAGGCGGCCCGCGCCTTCGGCAGCGGCGTCGTCTTCCTGGAGCGCCTGGTCACCGGCGCCAGGCACGTCGAGGTGCAGGTCATCGCCGACGGCCAGGGCACGGCGTGGGCGCTCGGCGTGCGCGACTGCTCGGTGCAGCGGCGCAACCAGAAGATCATCGAGGAGTCGGCCTCGCCGGTGCTCTCGGCCGAGCAGGCCGCCGAGCTCAAGTCCTCGGCCGAGCGGCTCGCGGTGCGCGTCGGGTACCGCGGCGCGGCCACCGTCGAGTTCCTCTACCACCCCGGTGATCGGCTCTTCGCCTTCCTCGAGGTGAACACCCGGCTCCAGGTGGAGCACCCGATCACCGAGACCACCACCGGCTTCGACCTGGTGCGCGCGCAGCTGCACGTCGCCTCCGGCGGGAAGCTGGAGGGCACCCCGCCCGCCGAGCGCGGCCACGCCATCGAGGCGCGGCTGAACGCCGAGGACCCGGATCGCGACTTCGCGCCCGCCCCCGGCCGGATCGCCCGGCTCGACCTGCCCGCGGGGCCCGGCATCCGGGTGGACACCGGCGTCAGCGAGGGCGACACCATCCCCGCCGACTTCGACTCCATGATCGCCAAGATCATCGCCTACGGCAGCGACCGCGAGCAGGCGCTCGGCCGGCTGCGCCGGGCCATGCAGCAGACCCGCGTCGTCATCGAGGGCGGCGCCACCAACAAGAGCTTCGTGCTCGACCTGCTCGCCCAGCCCGAGGTGATCGACGCCAGCGCCGACACCGGCTGGATCGACCGGGTGCGCACCGAGGGCCGCCTGGTCTCGCACCGGCACTCCACGGTCGCCGTCGCGGCCGCCGCCATCGACGCGTACGAGGAGGAGGAGCGGGTCGAGCGCGACCGGCTGCTCTCCACCGCCGCGGGCGGGCGCCCGCAGGTGCAGCACCAGAGCGGCCGCCCGCACGACCTCGAGCTGCGCGGCGTCACCTACCGGGCGCGGGTCGCGCGGATCGGCGCGCACCGCTTCCGGGTCGGCGTCGAGGCCGGTGACGACCTGCGCACCGCCGACGTGGATGTCGAGCGCTTCGACCACCACACCGGCCAGATCGTGGTCAACGGCATCCGCTACCGGCTCACCACCGGCACGCACGGCCCCGTGCACCTGGTCGACGTGGACGGCGTCACGCACCGGATCAGCCGGGCCGAGGGCGGCATCGTCCGCTCCCCCGCGCCCGCGCTGGTCGTCGCGACCCCGCTGCAGGTCGGCGACGAGGTCGAGGCAGGCGCCCCGGTGCTGGTGCTGGAGTCCATGAAGATGGAGACGGTGCTGCGCGCGCCGTTCCGGGCCCGGCTCAAGGAGTCGTCGGTCAGCGTCGGCACCCAGGTCGAGACCGGCGCGCCGCTGCTGCGGCTGGAGCCGCTCACCGACGACGACGCGGCGGGTGAGGAGACCGAGGAGCGGGCCGTCGAGCTGGACCTGCCGGAGCAGCCGGTCCCGGCCGCGCCGCACGAGCGGGTGGCGCGCGGGCTGCAGGATCTGCGCAGCCTGCTGCTCGGCTTCGACGTCGACCCGCACGACGACCGCCGCGTGCTCGCCGAGTACCTCACCGCCCGCCGCGCCGCGGTCGCCGACAACCGGCGCCCGCTCGCGGAGGAGGTGGAGCTGATCGAGGTCTTCGCCGATATCGCCGAGCTCGGGCACAACCGCTCCTGGGAGGAGGACGGCGGCGGGCAGAGCCACGTGCACAGCGCCCGCGAGTACTTCCACACCTACATGCAGAGCCTGGACGTCGAGCGCGCCGGGCTGCCCGAGCCCTCGCGGGCCAAGCTGGCCAAGGCGCTCGGCCACTACGGCGTCACCGAGCTCGATCGCACGCCCGACCTGGAGGCCGCGGTCTTCCGCATCTTCCTGGCCCAGCAGCGCCCGGCCGACACCGTCGAGGTGATCACCGCGCTGCTGCGCGAGTGGCTGGCCGAGCCGACCCCGGAGCGCGCGCTGCGCGAGCCGGTCGGGCTGGCGCTGGAGCGGCTGGTCGGCGCCACCCAGGTGCGCTTCCCGGCCATCGCCGACCTGGCCCGCGGCCTGGTCTACTCCTGGTACGGCCAGCCGCTGCTGCGCCGCAACCGCGCCGAGGTCTACACCGAGGTGCGCAAGCACCTGCGGCACCTGGACGCCGATCCGGCCGCCGCCGACCGCGCCGACCGGATCGCCGAGATGGTGCGCAGCACCGAGCCGCTGGTCCGGCTGCTCGGTCAGCGCCTGGTCCGCGGTGCCGTCGAGAACACCGACAACACCGTGATGTTGGAGGTGCTGACCAGGCGTTACTACGGCAACAAGGGGCTCACCGACGTCCGCACCGAGCGGGCGGGCGGCGGCACCTTCGTGGTCGCCGAGCGCAAGGGGCTGAGCCTGGTCTCGGCGGCGGTGCGGTTCGACGCGCTCGATGCCACGCTGGCCGGGCTCACCGAGCTCGCGGGCGGCGCCGCCTCCATCGAGGCCGATATCTACCTGAGCTGGGAGGGCCAGCCGGAGGACTTCGACGCCACCGCCGCCGTCCTGCAGGACGTGCTCTCCCGGCGGGCGCTGCCGAACCAGGTGCACCGGGTCACCATCACCGTCGCGGGCAGCGGCGGGGCGGTCATGCACCACCACTTCACGTTCCGGCCGTCGGCCACCGGCATGACCGAGGAACGGCTCATCCGCGGCCTGCACCCCTACATCGCGCAGCGCATGCAGATGACCAGGCTGCGCAAGTTCGACCTCACCCGCCAGCCCTCCTCGGACGAGGAGGTGTACCTGTTCCGCTGCGTGGCCAAGGAGAACCCGGCCGACGAGCGGCTGGTCGCCTTCACCCAGGTGCGCGACCTCACGGCGCTGCGCGACCACGAGGGCAGGCTGCTGGCGCTGCCGACCGCGGAGAACACCGTGGCCGCCTGCCTGGACTCGATCCGGCGGGCGCGCGCGCTGCGCCGCTCGGCGGCGAAGTTCAACACCAACCGCATCGTCATGTACATCTGGCCCCCGGCCGACCTGACCAGGGCCGAGTTCGACATGATCGTGGAGCGCATCCAGCCGGCGGGCGCCGGGCTGGAGGAGATCCTGATCATCGCGCGGCACACCGAGCCGAAGACCGGCGAGCTGGTGAAGGTCGCGGTGCGGATCGGCTTCGAGCCGACCGGCACCACCGTCACCATCGGCGAGCGCACCGACGACGCGGTCGAACCGCTGGACGAGTACCGGCAGAAGGTGCTGCGCGCCGCGAGCCGCAACACCGTCTACCCGTACGAGCTCACCGGGCTGCTCGGCGATTTCGCCGAGTACGACCTGGACGCCGCGCACGCGCTGGTCCCGGTCGACCGGCCCAAGGGCCGCAACAAGGCCGCCATCGTCGCGGGCGTGGTCACCACGAAGACCGCGCACCACCCGGACGGCGTCACCCGCGTGGTGCTGCTCGGCGACCCGATCAAGTCGCTCGGCGCGCTGTCGGAGCCCGAGTGCCGCCGGGTGATCGCGGCGCTCGACCTGGCCGAGCGGCTGCGGGTGCCGCTGGAGTGGTACGCGCTCTCCTCCGGCGCCAGGATCTCGATGGATTCCGGCACCGAGAACATGGACTGGGTGGCGGCCGCGCTCAAGCGGATCGTCGAGTTCACCCAGGACGGCGGCGAGATCAATATCGTGGTCACCGGCATCAATGTCGGCGCGCAGCCGTACTGGAACGCCGAGGCCACCATGCTCATGCACACCAAGGGCGTGCTGGTGATGACGCCGGATTCGGCCATGGTGCTCACCGGCAAGCAGGCGCTGGACTTCTCCGGCGGCGTCTCGGCCGAGGACAACTTCGGCATCGGCGGCTACGACCGGGTCATGGGCCCGAACGGCCAGGCGCAGTACTGGGCGCCGAACCTGACCGCCGCCCGCGACGTGCTGATGGCGCACTACGACCACACCTACATCGCGCCCGGCGAGCAGGCGCCGCGCCGCGTGCCGACAACCGACCCGGTGAACCGCGACATCTCCGATTTCCCGCACACCGCGGCGGACAGCGATTTCACCACGGTCGGCGAGATCTTCTCGGCGGCCAAGAACCCGGATCGCAAGAAGCCGTTCGACATCCGCACCGTCATGCGAGCCGTCGCCGACCAGGACCACGAGGTGCTGGAGCGCTGGGCGGGCATGGCCGACGCCGACACCGCGGTGGTGCAGGACGCGCGGCTCGGCGGCATTCCGGTGTGCCTGGTCGGCATCGAGTCGCGCGGCGTGCCGCGGCGCGGCTTCCCGTCCACCGACGGGCCGGACACCTACACCGCGGGCACGCTCTTCCCGCGGTCGGCCAAGAAGACCGCGCGGGCGATCAACGCGGCCAGCGGTAACCGGCCGCTGGTGGTGCTGGCCAACCTCTCCGGCTTCGACGGCTCCCCGGAGTCCATGCGCAAGCTGCAGCTGGAGTACGGCGCCGAGATCGGCAGGGCCATCGTCAACTTCGAGGGCCCGATCGTCTTCACCGTGATCTCCCGCTATCACGGCGGCGCGTTCGTGGTGTTCTCCAAGACGCTGAACCCGAATATGACGGTGCTGGCGCTGGAGGGCTCCTTCGCCTCCGTGCTCGGCGGCGCCCCCGCCGCGGCGGTGGTGTTCTCGCACGAGGTGAACAAGCGCACCGCCGCCGACTCCCGGATCCGGGAGCGGGAGGAGCAGCTCGGCGCGCTCGCCGGCACCGAGCGCGCCGCGCTCGCCGCCGAGCTGGACGAGATGCGGTCCTCGGTGCGCGCCGAGAAGCTGGGTGAGGTGGCCGCCGAGTTCGACGGGGTGCACAGCATTCAGCGCGCGGTGCAGGTCGGCTCGGTCGACGCGATCATCTCCGCCGCCGAGCTGCGGCCGAAGATCATCGAGGCGATCGAGGCCAAGCTCAACGGCTGATCCGCTGACGCCGAGGGCCGCCCGCTGAACCCAGCGGGCGGCCCTCGGTCGTTTCTCAGGCCCGGCCGAAGACCAGGGCGGTGTTGTGGCCGCCGAAGCCGAAGGAGTTGTTGACGGCGTAGTCGAAGCGGCCGCGGCGGGGTTCGCGGGCGACGATGTCGAGCGGGACCGCGGGGTCCTGGTTCTCCAGGTTCAGAGTGGGCGGGATGATCTCGTCGCGCAGGCTGAACACGGTCAGCACCGACTCCAGCGCGCCGGAGGCGCCGATGGAGTGGCCGAGCGCCGATTTCGGCGCGTAGACCGCCGGGTGCGTGCCCACCGCCTTCGCGATGGCCGACGCCTCGGCGGTGTCGCCGATGGGGGTGGCGGTGGCGTGCGCGTTCACGTGCCCGATATCGGAGCCCGCCAGCCCCGCTCGGCGCAGCGCCTTGGTGATGGCCCGCGCCGCGCCCGCGCCCTCCGGGTCGGGGGCGACCAGGTGGAAGCCGTCGGAGGTGACGCCCGCACCGAGCAGCCGGGCCAGGATCGTCGCCCCGCGCGCCCGCGCGTGCGCCTCGGTCTCCAGTACCAGCAGCGCACCGGCCTCGCCGAACACGAAGCCGTCCCGGTCGGCGTCGAAGGGCCGCGAGGCCGCGGCCGGGTCGTCGTTGCGGGTGCTCATGGCCCGCATCATGGAGAAGGCCGCGATCGGCACCGGGTCGATGTAACCCTCGACGCCGCCGGTTACCACGATGTCGGCATCGCCCATGGCGATCATCTGCCAGGCATTGGCGATCGCCTCCGACCCGGAGGAGCAGGCCGAGACCGGCGTCACCACCCCGGCCCGTGCCCGCAGCTCCAGCCCGACCACCGCGGACGGCCCGTTCGGCATCATCATCTGCACCGCGAGCGGCGAGATCTTCCGATACCCGTGCTCCACCAGCGCGTCCCGCGCGGCGACCACCGCGTCACCGCCGCCCTGTCCGGTGCCGATGGCCACCGCCAGCCGGTCGCGATCCACCTCGGGGCTGCCCGCGGCCGCCCACACCTGCCTGCCGAGCACCGTCGCCAGCTGCTCCACGTAGGCCAGCCTGCGCAGCTCCACCCGGGAGAGCTGGGTGTTCGGCGGCTCCTTCAGCGAACCGCCGATCCGCACCGGCAGCTCGTGCTCGGCCAGCCACGGCTGATCCAGCTCGGTGATGCCGGACTCGCCCGCGAGCAGCCTGGTCCAGGTCTCGTCGGCGCTGCCTGCCAGCGAGGTCGTCGCCGCCACCGCGGTGACCACCACGTCCGGCCAGCGGCCGTCCGCGGCGAACGGATTGCGTACCGTCACAATCAACTCCCCTTCTCCCGCCCGACCTCCCGCCACCCTACGGACCCCGGCGCGCGGCGCGCACCCACCGCGCGCCGGGCTGGCGCGCGCAGTCAGCCGGGTCGCACCACAGCGAATTTCCAGCAAAGCTCCCGTATAGTCGGTCGAACCGAGCACGTCCGGATCGCACGCCCGGCGAAAGACTCCTCGATGGACAACGAGAAGAGCACGACCCGCACCCTGTCGCTGCCGACGCTCGCCGCCATGGTGGTCGGCTCCATGGTCGGGGCAGGGGTGTTCTCGCTGCCCCGCAACTTCGGCCAGGCCACCGGCGGCTTCGGCGCGCTGGTCGCGTGGAGCATCGCGGGCGGCGGGATGCTCATGCTGGCCTTCGTCTTCCAGCGGCTCGCCGTGCGCCGCCCGGACCTGGACGCAGGCATCTACGCCTACGCCAAGGCCGGGTTCGGCGAGTACCCCGGCTTCTTCGCCGCCTTCGGCTTCTGGGCCAGCACCTGCGTCGGCAATGTCACCTACTGGGTGCTGATCAAGTCGACGCTCGGGCAGGTGCTGCCGATCTTCGGCGAGGGCAATACGGTGCCCGCGGTGCTGCTGTCCTCGGTCTTCATCTGGCTGTTCCACACGATGGTGCTACGCGGGGTCAGGGAGGCCGCGGCGATCAACCGCATCGTCACCGTCGCCAAGCTGGTGCCGATCCTCGTGTTCATCGTGATCGCGCTCGTCTACTTCGACGGCGGGGTCTTCGCCGACAACTTCTGGGGCGGCGAGGCGTACAGCCAGTCGCTCTTCGAGCAGGTGCGCTCGACCATGCTGGTCACCGTCTTCGTCTTCCTCGGCATCGAGGGCGCCAGCGTCTACTCCCGCTACGCGCGCCGTCGGGAGGACGTCGGCCGCGCCACCGTGCTCGGCTTCCTCAGCGTGCTGGCGATCTTCGCCTCGGTGACCATGGTCGCCTACGGCATCATGCCGCGGGCCGAGCTCGCCGCCACCAGGCAGCCGTCCATGGCGCCGGTGCTGGAGTCGGTGGTCGGGGCGTGGGGCGCCTGGTTCATCAGCATCGGGCTGATCGTCTCGGTGCTCGGCGCCTACCTCGCGTGGACGCTGCTCGCCGCCGAGGTGCTCTACGTCGCCGCACAGGACCACGACATGCCGAAGTGGCTGGCGCGGAGCAATACCAGCGGAGTGCCGTCGGCGGCGCTGCTGCTCACCACGCTCATGATCCAGGCGGTGCTGGTGGTGACGCTCTTCTCCGAGGACGCCTTCGCCTTCACCCTGCAGCTCACCAGCGTGCTCTCGCTGGTGCCGTACCTGCTGGCCGCCGGGTTCGCGCTGAAGCTCGCGCTCGGCGACGGCGAGCCGGGCCGCGGCCTCGCCGTCGCCGGGCTCGCCACCCTGTACACGGCGTTCCTGGTGTTCGCGGCGGGCCCGGACAACCTGCTGCTCGCCTGCCTCGTCTACGCGCCGGGCTCGATCCTGTTCGTCCTGACCCGGCGCGAGCAGGGCAGGCGCCCGTTCGCCGGCACCGAGTGGGTGCTGCTCGCCGTCTCGGTGGCCGGGGCGATCGCGGGCATCGTGGCACTGGCGACCGGAACCATCACCATCTGACAAGGAGACGCCGTGACGGCATTCGGTGTGCACTCGGAGGTCGGTACCCTGCGCTCGGTGCTGGTCTGCGCCCCCGGCCTGGCGCACGAGCGGTTGACCCCCTCGAACTGCGACGACCTGCTCTTCGACGACGTGCTCTGGGTGCAGAACGCCCGGCGCGACCACCTCGACTTCGCCGCGAAGCTACGGCAGCGCGGCGTCGAGGTGCTGGAGCTGCACAACCTGCTCACCGAGGCGCTGGCCCTGGACGGCGCGCGGGCCTGGATCCTGGACCGGGTGATCGTGCCGAACGAGGTCGGGCTCGGGCTGGTCGACGACACCCGCGGCTACCTGGAGGCGCTCGACGACCGCGCGCTCGCCACCCAGCTCATCGGCGGGCTCGCCACCGCCGACCTGCCCGCCGACTTCCGCTCCGGCTACCTGGCGCTGGCCCGCGAGCAGACCGGGGTGCGCGAGTACCTGGTGCCGCCGCTGCCGAACACGCTCTACACCCGCGACACCACCTGCTGGATCTACGGCGGCGTCACCCTGAATCCGCTGTACTGGCCCGCCCGGCACGACGAGACGCTGCTCATGAAGCTGCTCTACACCTTCCACCCGCGCTTCACCGGCTCCCGGATCTGGTGGGGCGATCCCGAGCGGGACTGGGGGCTCGCCACCTTCGAGGGCGGCGACGTGATGCCGGTCGGCAACGGCGTGGTGCTGATCGGGATGAGCGAGCGCACCTCGCGGCAGGCCATCACCCAGGTGGCGAAGGCGCTCTTCGAGGCGGGCGCCGCGCAGCGGGTGATCGTGGCGGGGATGCCGAAGCTGCGCGCCGCCATGCACCTGGACACCGTGCTCACCTTCGCCGACCGCGACCTGGTGACGGTCTTCCCCGACATCGTCTACGCGCTGCACACCTTCTCGCTGTACCCCGCGGACCGCGCGCCCGGGATCGAGGTGGTCGAGGAATCCGGCACCTTCCTCGAGGTGGTGGCGTCCGCGCTGAACCTGCCCGCGCTGCGGGTGGTGGAGACCGGCGGCGGCTACTACGCCAACGAGCGCCAGCAGTGGGACAGCGGGAACAACCTGGTCGCCGTCGAGCCGGGCGTGGTCTTCGCCTACGACCGCAATACGCACACCAATACCGCGCTGCGCCGCCAGGGCATCGAGGTGATCACCATCGTCGGCGCGGAGCTCGGGCGCGGGCGCGGCGGCGGGCACTGCATGACCTGCCCGCTCGTCCGGGACCCGGTGGAGTTCTAGGGTGGGCCGATCACCGAGGGCTGACGCCCACCCAACACCCCGGCTGGTGGACTCGGCACCGGGCCGCGATCGGTGGCCCGGAGACGAAAGGGATTCACCATGAGGATCGTTCGCGCTTCGGCGCTCGCCGCGCTGGCCGCGACCGGCGCGCTGCTCACCGCCGCGCCCGCGCAGGCCGAGCCGGAGCTGCCCGCGACCACGTGCAGCTACGAGCAGGTCGAGGCGGCGGTGCGGGCCGAGTTCCCGGGGCTCGCCGCCCGGCTGGACGCGCACCCGGAGGCACGGGACCGGGCGCGCGCCTTCTTCGCGCTCTCCCCGGAGCAACGGCAGCAGCGGGTCCAGCAGTTCCTGGACAGCCACCCGCAGGCGCGGGAGCGGAAGGATTCGCCGCGGGCTCAGCAGTTCCGGGACCGCATGCGGGTGATCCTGCAGGACACCTGCCACCGCTACTGAGGGCTCCCCGGCGCGCGCGGCAGTGAAATCGTCACCGCCAGGCCGCCTTCCGGCCGGGCGACCGCGCGCGCCGCGCCGTCGTGCGCGTGCGCGATCGACCGCACGATGGAGAGGCCGAGCCCGGCGCCGCGCGCGCCGCCGGTCCGCTCGGCGCCGCGGCGGAACGGCTCGAACAGCCCGGCCACCTCGGTCACCGGCGGGCCGCTGTTCTCCACCAGCAGCTCGGCGCCGCCGGAGAGCGTGATCCGCACCCAGCCGCCCGGCACGTTGTAGCGGGCGGCGTTGTCGAGCAGGTTGCCGATCAGCCGCTCGAGCAGCACGGGGTCGCCGTCGACCACGCACGGCTCGGTGCGCACCCCGACCTCGCCCGGCTGCTGCGCCGCGACCGCGCGCACCAGCCGGGCCAGGTCGACGGGTTCTCGGTCGAGCAGCCGCTGCTCGGTGCACGCGAGCAGCAGCAGGCCCTCGATCAGCCGCTCGTGCCGGTGGTTCACCTCGAGCAGGGTGGCGCCGAGCGCGCGGGTGGCCTCGGGCGCGACCGGGTCGTCCAGCGCCACCTCGACCAGCGTGCGCTGCACCGCGATCGGGGTGCGCAGCTCGTGCGCGGCATTGGCGACGAAACGGCGCTGGCCGTCGAAGGCGCGGTCCAGCCGCTCCAGCATGGCGTCGAAGGTGTCGGCGAGGTCGGTGAGCTCGTCGCGCGGGCCGTCCAACGCGATCCGCTCGTGCAGGCTGGTGCCCGCGACCCGGCGCGCGGTGGCGGTGATCCGCTGCAGCGGTTGCAGCACGCGCCCGGCGACCAGCCAGCCGAACCCGGCGGCCCCGATCCCGACCGCGCCGAGGCACAGCAGCGACCACAGCAGCATGGCCTCGAGCGTGTCCCGGCGGCGCTGCGCGGCCTGCTCGCCCAGCGCGCTGAACAACTCGGCGGCGTGCCCGGCGCGCGGCCGCTCCGGGTTCGCCGCCAAGAACTCGCGGACCAGTTGCGGGGCGCCGCCGTCGCCGGGCTGCCTGCCGAGGAACTGGCTCAGGTACAGGTAGATGAGCGCGATCAGGACCGCGCCCGCCGCGAAGAACGCGCCCGCGTAGAGCGCGGTGAGCCGCAGCCGGATGGTCCGCCGCCTCACGGGATGCGGTATCCGACGCCGGGCTCGGTCTCGATCACCGGCGGATCGCCGAGTTTCCGCCGCACGTTCATGATGGTGTAGCGGACCACGCCGGTGAACGGGTCGATGTGCTCGTCCCACGCTTTCTCCAGCAGCCGCTCCGCCGAGACCACCCCGCCCGCGGCCCGCAGCAATTCGTGCAGCACGGCGAACTCCTTACGGGAGAGCGGCAGCGGCGCGCCGTCGCGGCTGGCCGCGAAGCGGTGCGGGTCGAGCCGGATCCCGGCGCGCTCCAGCACCGGCGGGGTGGCCGCGCCCGCCCTCCGGCCCAGTGCCTGCACCCGCGCGACCAGCTCGGCGAAGGCGAACGGCTTGGTCAGGTAGTCGTCGGCGCCGAGGCCGAGCCCGGCCACCCGCTCCGCCACCGCGCTCGCCGCGGTCAGCAGCAGGATGCGCGCCGCGCCGCCCGCCAGCGCCGCGCACAGTTCGTCGCCGGAGAGCAGGGGCAGGTCGCGGTCGAGGACGAGCACGTCGTAGTCGTTGACGGTGGCCCGCTCCAGCCCGGCTGCGCCGTCGTAGGCCACGTCCACCGCCATGGCGTACCGGCGCAACCCCGCGGCCACGGCATCGGCAAGCAGGGTTTCGTCCTCGACCACGAGCACTCGCATGCCGCCATCCTCCCCGGCACGCGCGTTGGGTGGCTGTTAGTTCACCTCGTAGGGCTTGCCGAGGGTGGTGACCGAGTCGCCGGTATCGCTGACCACGGTGACGTAGGGCTGCACCGTCGCGGTGCCGATCACGCCGGTGACGGTGCCGATGGAGTTGGTGAGCCGGACGCTGCCCTCCGCACCGGTGATCCGGCCGCTGACCGCCTCGATCTGCCGCACGCCCGGCCCGAAGCCGGTCTCGATCTCGCCGGTGACGGTGGGGATCAGGTCGACGTCGAGCTTGGGACCCGGGATGCCGTTGTCGGTCTCGATGCCGACCCGCGGCGAGGAGTAGCCGAACTTGATGCGGCCGTCGACGGTGGCCGGGAAGCCGACCAGGTAGCCGATCTTGATCGTGCCCGCGAACTCCTCGGCCCCGTCGCCCTCGACGGTGAACTTCGCGGTGACATCGTGGAACCACTGCCGGGTGAGCGGGTTGCGGTCCAGCGGCGGCACCGCGCGGATGGTGGTGTCGGCCTGGATGGCGCTGATCGTGCGCTGCTTGCCGTCGATCACCCGGTCCGTGCTGTCCACGTCCGCGAAGGCGGTGCCCGCACCGAACGTCAGGGCCATCGCGGCGGCGAGCCCCGCGGTGACGAGCCGGGCCCGGTGGCCGCGGGAGGGGTGCGAGGGAACTCGTGTCATTGTGCTGCGTGTCCGTTCGTCGTCGTGCGCGGTGCGGTGACCGAGGCGGGCGGCGGCGCGGAACCGGCTTGCCGGGAATTCGCGGAATGCGATCACCACAGGCAGCGTGCCGGACTCCGGCCGAGTGCGCAGGCTGCCCCCGCCCGACTCGGGAGCTGTGCGGTGCGCGCGACCACACGGTGCACCGGGCGCACACCCTTCCACACGTTGGGAAGTCGCGCTCGCCGGGTGGTTGCCGGAGGCGCCCGTTCGCCCAGGTCGGCTCGGACGGGCTGGCGGAAGCGGTAAATCGTTCACCCGTGTTTCAGACCGTGGCGGCGGGGTCTGCACTTTCGGCCCCGGCCGCCACGGGTGTGAGCGGAGCCACGGTGTGACGGCGGTCTACTTCCGTCGCTCAGGACCGCCGTCGGCGGGCGTCCAGGGGCGGGTGTGCGGCGTCGCGGGCCGGTGCTCGACCCAGTCGGGAAGGGGTTCCCGGGCGGTGCGCCACTGCTCGGGAATGCCGGGCAGGCCGGTGTGCGCGGCCACGATGCCGCCGACGATGGCGGCGGTGGTGTCGGCGTCGCCGCCCGCCTCGACGCAGGCGGTGATGGCGGCCGGGAAGTCGTTCAGGAAGGTGGCCGCGGTCCAGAGCGTGAAGGGAACGGTGTCCTGGGCGCTCACCTGCGCGCCGTTGCCGAGTTCGTAGGCGGCCTCGGCCACCGATCGGCCCAGCAGGGTCTGCGCGCGCCGCACGCCCGCCGCCGTGCCGCCATCGATCAGGTACGGCTCGACGACCTGCAGTAGTTCCGTTGCCGGACAGTCCTTTCCACGGGACGCCGCCGCATGGCTCGCGGCGACGGCCACCGCCATGGCACCCGCGATGGCCTCGGGATGCCGATGCGTCACCTCCGCCGAGAGCGCACCCTGCGCCGCCGCCCGATCCGGCTCGCCCGCGAAGTACGCGCCCAGCGGCGCCACCCGCATGGCGGCACCGTTCCCCCACGACCCGCGGCCGTCGAACGCCTCCCCCGCCGCCACCGCCCACGGCACCCCGTCCCGGATCCGGTGCAGCACCACCACCGACCCCGCCCCGTACCCCCGATACGGCTCGCACCGCTCGGCGAAGGCCGCCGCCAGCGCATCCCGGTCGATCTCCCCGCGCGCCCGCAGCTCGGTGACGACCGAACAGGCCATCTCGGTGTCGTCGGTCCACTCCCACGGCGGCGCGGGCGGCCGGCCCGCCCGCAGCTCGTCGAAGGAGGTCCCCGGCACGAAGAACTGCGCGCCGAGCGCGTCGCCGACGGCGAGGCCGTCCAGGCTGTCCAGCGCGAAGTCGAGGGTCATGGCGTTCGCCATCCTGCCGAGCGGGGGTCGGCGGTGGCAAGTGCTCCGCGACGCCGCGCCGGTCCTGCGCGTCGGCGACCTCGGCTACTTCCTGGTCCGCGACACCATCGAATCCGCGGGCGCGGACCTGCACGGCATCACCCCGGCGCCCTGGTGGCCCGACGACCGGGCCTGGTGCGTCTGCGGCAACGGTGACCTGAACGTCGCCTACGCCGGCGGCACCTCCGCCTGCCTCGCCGCCGTCTTTCGACGGTCCCGAACCCGAGGCGTTCCCGGTCCACCCGGAAGATCAGGTCAGCGGGGACAGCGACACGGTGAACCGCTCCACCCCCGGATACCTCTCGCCCAGCGACGTGACCGCGAAGCCGAGGCGGCGGTAGAAGCCGACCGCATCGGAGTCGGTCTCGGCCCGGACGGGCAGCTCCGGGAAGCGGCGCCGGAGGTCGGTGAGGAGGGCGGCGGCGAGGCCGCGGTGCCGGTGTCCGGGGGCGGTCGCCAGGTGGAGCAGCTCGAGGTAGCCGGGGTGACGGCGGTATCCGGCGATCGCGACGGGTTCGCCGCCGACGCAGGTCAGGGCGAGTTCGGCCGCGCCGGAGTGGTAGGCGGCCAGTGCGCGGTCGAGGCGCGGGCCCGTACCGCCGACGGCAAGCGCGAGCAGGGCGCGGACGCGCGGATCAGCGGATGACATCGCGCACCCCCTGCACCTCGGAACCTCGCTCACACCTGAACCCGACCGGTCCCGCCGGAACCCCCGCGAGCGGGGTGGAACCGGCACGCTCCCAAACCATCCGGTTCACCGTAAGGTGGTCCGGGTGGTATCGACCGAGGTCTCCGAGCTGGTGCGCTCGATCATGGAGTCGTATCTGCTCGGTGCCGAGCGCCGCTTCACCAGGGCGGAGGTGGCCGAGCAGGCGGAGGTGACGCCGGAGACCTCGCGCAAGCTGTGGAGCGCGCTCGGCTTCCCGGCGGGCTCGGACGACGCCGTCGAGTACACGGGGCTGGATGTGGCCGCGGTCCGGCTCTTCCGCGACCTCACGGTCTTCCGGTCCGCGGACCCGCGGGTGGTCGCCGCCTCGGCCCGCACGCTCGGGCAGAGCATGGCGCGGCTCACCGAGTGGCAGGCCGACCTGGTCACCACCGAGATCCTGGCCAGGGCCGCCCGCACCGAGGGCGACTCGGCCGAATCCCTGCGCGAGGCAACCGAATTCACCCTGGACGCCTTCGAGGAGCTGCAGCGCTACACCTGGCGCAGGCACCTGGCCGCCGCCGTCACCCGCTCGCTGGACGGCAGCGCGGGCGCGGACCACATCCGTACGCTCGCGGTCGGTTTCGCCGACATGGTCGGCTACACCCGGCTCACCCGCCACCTGCACGTGGACGAATTGTCCACGCTGCTGGAGGCTTTCGAATCCACCACGGCGGCGGCGATCACCGACAACGGCGGCTGGGTGATCAAGAACGTGGGCGACGAGGTGATGTTCGCCGCCGAGACGGTGCTGGCGGCGGCGCGGATCGCGGTCGCGGTGCAGGAGTCGACCATGATGGTCGGCGGCACCCCCGACCTCCGGGTCGCCATCGCCTACGGGCCGGTGCTGCAGCGCTTCGGCGACCTCTACGGCTCCACGGTGAACGCCGCGGCCCGGCTCACCGGCGTCGCCCGCCCCGGCACCATCCTGATCGACGACGCCGCGGCGGCCGAGCTGGACGGCGAGCCGGAGTTCCGCACGCAGAACCTGCGCAGCGTGCGAGTGCGCGACTTCGACCGGCTGCGCCCGCACGTCCTGCTGCCCACTCAGCCCTGAACCGGCGCCGCCCGGCGCACCCGCAGGCACTGCCGCACCCCGAACAGCCCGAGCATCAGCCGGGCGCCGCGCGGCAGCAGCGCGCGCACCTCGGCGGTCTCGACCAGCTCCGGCCGGTCCACCGCGATCCGCTCGCCGCCGACGCCGACGGTCGCCGCGCCCGCGGCGCGCACATTGCGCAGCCAGTCGGCGCTGGTGCCGTAGGGCAGCGCGATCAGGAAGCCGTCACCGGCGGGCACCGCGTCCACCGGGGTGCTGTACTCCCGCCCGGATTTCCGCCCGACGTGCACGATCACCGCGGTGTGCGAGTCCGCGCTGCCCGCGGTGCCGATCACCCTGCGGTTGGTGAACCGCTTGTTGAGCTGCCGCACAGCGGTCACCACCGGCGGAATCTGCCAGCGCAGCCCGGCCCACAGCACCGTGAGTAGCAGCACCACCACCGCGACCAGCGCGATCACGACGACGAGCACGACCTTCATGGTTCCTCCAGCCTCGGGCTTACATCGTAAGTATCGTAGGCTTACGTCGTAAGTACCGTCAATCCCGAGGTGTCGATGCCCCCACGCACACCGCTCACCCGCGAGCACGTCCTGCGCGCCGCCGTCGCCTTCGCCGACGAGCACGGCATCGGTTCGCTGACCATGCGCCGGCTCGGCACCCTGCTCGGGGTGGAGGCCATGTCGCTGTACAACCACGTGCGCGGCAAGGGCGACCTGCTGGACGGCATGGTCGATCTGGTCTTCGCCGAGATCGAGCTGCCCGGCATGGGCGAGGACTGGCAGGACGCCATGCGCAGGCGGGCCCGCTCCGCGCGATCGGCCCTGGCCAGGCACCGCTGGGCGGTCGGGCTGATGGAGTCGAGGGCGGCGCCGGGGCAGGCGACGCTGCGGCACCACGACGCGGTCATCGGCTGCCTGCGCCGCGCCGGCTTCTCGCTGGAGCTCACCGCGCACGCGTATTCGGTGCTGGACAGCTACGTCTACGGCTTCGCGCTCCAGGAGGCCACGCTGCCCTTCGACGGCCCGGCAGAGACCGCAGAGGTGGCGACCGGCATCCTGGATTCCGTGCGAGACGGGGACTATCCGTACTTCCTCGAATTCGCCGAGCACCACGTGCTGCGCGCGGGGTACGACCACGGCGACGAATTCGACTACGGCCTGGAGCTGATCCTGGACGGATTACGAAGCCGCGCCGAGCCATGAGCGAATACTCGCATGATCGAAAACGCTTGACTGCGAATGATTTCCCCGAAGTTGCTCCGCTGCGGGGGGCTGTCGCGGCCCGGCGTGTCAGGATGGACGGATGAACGTGGTTGCGAGGAACCGGGTCGCGGTTTCCGGGCGCACCGGCGCCCCGGTGGTGGTGCTGGCGCACGGCTTCGGCTGCGACCAGAACATGTGGCGGCTGGTGGCCCCGCTGCTCGAGCCGGACTTCACCGTGGTGCTCTTCGACCACGTCGGCGCGGGCGGCTCCGACCTCTCCGCGTGGAGCGCCGAGCGCTACGGCGAGATGCGCGCCTACGCCGAGGACGTCGTCGAGGTGTGCCGGGAGATCGACCTCGGGCCGGTGGTCTTCGTCGGGCACTCGGTGGCCGCGACCATGGGCGTGCTCGCGGCCACCGCGGCGCCGGAGCTGTTCGCCGGGCTGGTGCTGCTCGCCCCCAGCCCGTGCTTCATCGACGACCCGGCGGCCGGGTACCGCGGTGGGTTCAGCACAGCCGACATCGACGAGCTGCTGGAGTCGCTGGACGCCAACTACCTCGGCTGGTCCGGCGCAGCGGCCCCGATGATCATGGGCAACCCGGACCGGCCCGAGCTCGCCGCCGAGCTGGAGAACCAGTTCTGCCGCACCGACCCCGCCATCGCGAGCGTCTTCGCCCGGGTCACCTTCCTCTCCGACAACCGTGGCGACCTGGCCGCGGTGCGGGTGCCGACGCTGGTCGCGCAGTGCTCGAACGATGCCATCGCCCCGCCCGAGGTCGGCGCGTTCGTGCAGGCCGAGATCGCGGGCAGTACGCTGGTCACGCTCGACGCCACCGGGCACTGCCCGCAGCTGGCGGCACCGGAGGAGACCGCGCAGGCCATTCGCGCCTTCGTCACCGAGCTGGACGGGCCGGGCGGCGGGCCATCGTGATCGGCGCCCCCGGCGAGTCCGGCGCCCACCCCGCGCGGGCGGCCGCGGACGCGGCGGAGTTCTCCGCACTACTGGAGGACAACATCGAGGATCTCTACGAGAACGCGCCGTGCGGCTACCTCTCCACGCTGCTGGACGGACAGATAGCCAAGGTCAACAACACCCTGCTGGAGTGGCTCGGCTATACCCGCGCGGAACTCGTCGGGCGGCGGCACTTCAACGACCTGCTCACCGTCGGCGGGCGGCTCTACCACGAAACCCACTTCGCGCCGCTGCTCCGGATGCAGGGCGAGGTCACGGGGATCGCGCTGGAGCTGCGCACCGCGGGCGGCGAGCGGCTGCCGGTGCTGATCAGCTCGGTGGTGAAGGCGGGGGCGGACGGCCAGCCGCAGCTCATCCGCACCACCGTCTTCGACGCGCGGGACCGCCGCGCCTACGAGGCCGAGTTGCTGCGCGCCCGGCGCGAGGCGGAGCGGGAGCGGGAGCGGCTGCAGCGCGTCAACACCATCCTGCAGCGCACCCTGCTGCCGCCCGCGCTGGAGCCGGTGCCCGGGTTGGACGTCGCCGCGCACTACCACATCGCCTCGCTGGACGAGGTCGGCGGCGATTTCTACGACCTGTTCCCGCTCGCGCCGGGACGCTGGGGTTTCTTCCTCGGCGACGTCTGCGGCAAGGGCGCGGAGGCGGCGGCGCTCACCTCCCGGGTGCGGTACACGCTGCGCGGCGCCGCGGTGCAGGACCCGGAGCCGGACTCGGTGCTCAGCCGGCTCAACCGGGTCATGCTCGACGCGCACCACCCCGACGACCCGCGCTTCTGCACCGTCCTCTACGGCCAGCTCACGCTCGGCAGGGACGCCGCGCACATCGCGCTCGCCGGCGGCGGCCACCCGGCCGCGCTGCTGCTGCGCGCCGACGGCTCCGCCGACTTCCTGCCCACCGCAGGTGGCCAGCTCATCGGGGTGCTGCCCGAAGCCGACATCACCACCGTCAGCACCATGCTGCTGCCCGGCGACACCCTGCTGCTCTACTCCGACGGGATCATCGAGGCGCGCACCGGGCCCGCCGACGTCTACGGCGAGGAGGGGCTGCTCGCCTTCGTCCGCGACCTGGCCCCGGCCACCGCCACCGAGCTCGTCACCGCCCTGCGCGAGCTGCTGGCCGAGCTCGGCGGCGGCGTCCTCGACGACACCGCCCTCCTCGCCCTGCACCTGCTCCCCGCCGAGGCGGCTCAGCTCGTCCCGATGGACCCGGCCAGGAAGGGCCACGAGGTGCGGAGGTCGTCCTCCCAGTAACCCCAGGAGTGGGTTCCGGTGGGGCGGTCGTCGAGGGTGACGGGGATGTTCAGCTCTCGCAACCGGTCGGTCAGGTTGAGCGTGCAGTAGCGGATGGCCGCCTCGATGGGGCCGCCGAAGGCGAGCTGGACCGGGAGCGGGATGCGCCCGTCCCGGACGCGCGGGTCGGCGGCATTGTCGTGCGGGCCGGGGAGCCCGCTGCCGGTGCTCAGGTAGACGGCGGTGCCACGCAGCCCCTCGGCGTTGAGCAGCGGGTCGTTGGCGCGCCAGAGCGGGTCGGAGGCGGGGCCCCACATGTTCTCGACGCTCTGCCCGCCGCCCCAGTTCTCCACGGTGATCCGGACGAATTCGTGGCCGATGGGGTCGGAGGTCTGGGCGCAGCCGCTGTAGGAGGCGACGCTGTTCCAGAAGCCGGGCTTGGCGATGGCCAGGTTCAGCACCGAGGTGCCGCTCATGGAGACCCCGGCGAGCGCGCGGTTGCCGTCGGCGTTCAGGTACGCCTCGATGACCGGCGGCAGCTCCTCGTTGAGGAAGGTCTGCCACCTGTTGAAACCGAGCGCGGCGTCCGCGCGGATCCAGTCGGTGTAGTAGGAGTTGCTGCCGCCGTAGGGCGTCACCACGTTGACGTCGCGGTCGCGGAGGAAGCCGACGGCGTCGGTCTGGGCATCCCAGCCGCTGCCGTTCGGGCCGCCGCCGGAGCCGTTGAGCAGGTACAGCGTCGGCCGGGGCACGCTAGTGTTCGCGGCGCGGATGACCTGGACGGTGATCGGCCGGTTCATGGCGGGCGAGAAGACCTGCACGTTCTGCTGCCGGTCGTTCACCTGCTCGGCACCGACCACGCGGGCGCCGGGCGCCGCGGTCGCGCTGCTCACGGTGCCCATCAGCCCGGCGGCGCCGAGCGCGGCGGCCAGGGCGAGGCGCGCGAGCGCCGTCCGTGCCGATCGCGGTGAGATCACGGTGGATGGCCCCTCTCGTTCGGTGCTGGGTCGCGAGGGGATTCGGCTGGCCGGGCGGGGCGGCTGGGTCCGGGATCAGTCCGGGCTCCGGTTTGCCTCATAGAGCGCCCGCAGGGCTCGGAGCAGCGCCGTCCGGTCGGCGGCGGAGAGCGGGGCGAGTACCGACTCCTCGGCCAGCTGGATGTCGTACTGCACCCGGTCCCGGGTGTCGCGGCCCGCGTCGGTGAGGGCGACCAGGTTGACGCGGCGGTCGGCGGGGTCGGGGTCGCGCCGGATCAGCCCCTGCCGCTGCAGCTCGTCGAGGACGGGGATGATCCGAGTCTTGTCCGCGCCGATCCGCCTGGCCAGAGCGGACTGGGTGTAGGTCGGTTCGGCGCCGAGCCCGAGCAGCACAGCGTACCCCCACATGGAGATGCCGTGCCGCTCGAGCACCGGCTGCTCGGCGGCCATCAGGGCGCGGCCGAGCGGGACGATCATGGCGGCGAGGTCGGGACGGTCGGACACCGTTCGAAAATAGCGGTTGACAGACCGTAAGCATGCGCACACGATAGGCAGACGCTTACTTATTGAATCCGGAGGATACCCATGACCACCGACTCCGCCGTACACCCGCTCGCGGCGCTGGACGCCCTCGCCACCCGTACCGACCTGATCGCGCACCACGCCGCGGCCGTGCGCACCAGCATCGAACTGGTCGACGAGGTGCGCCGCGCGGACCTGCGGCTCCCGACGCCGTGCGCCGACTGGACCCTGCACGACCTGCTCACCCACTCCATCGCCCAGCACCTCGGCTTCGCCGCGGCCGCGCGCGGCGACCGCGATCCGGCCGTGTGGAAGGTCAGGCCGCTGGGTGACGACCCCGCCGGGGAGTACCGGGCGGCCGCCGAGACGGTGCTCGCCGCCTTCGCCGAGCCCGGCGTGCTGCAACGGCGGGTGCCGCTGGTGGAGTTCGGCGGGGAGTTCTCCGGCGCACAGGCGGTCGGCTTCCACTTCGTCGACTACGTGGTGCACGCCTGGGATATTGCCCGCACGCTGGGGCTGCCGGTGCGCTTCGACGCGGCGGTGCTCGCGGCCGCCGATACAGTCGCGGCCGTGGTGCCGGGCGGCGCGGCCCGCACCGCGCCCGGCTCACCCTTCGGGCCGGAGGTGCCGTGGTCCGGCGGTGATGCGCTGGCCCGGGTGGTCGCGCAGCTCGGCCGGGACCCGAGGTGGCGGGCGTGACCCGGCTCGGCAACGACGGCGCACCGCGCGGTGTGAACCCCTGAGTCTGGGGTACCGAGCGAGCACCTCGATCGGCTCACCGTGCGCACCGGGCTGGTAATCGTCGGCCGGTGGAGGTCTCCGGCGAACGGAAGGCCGCCGGACCGCGGCTGCCCGACCGCTGATCAGCGGCGCACGCGCTCCCGCAGCCGGCCCCAGCCGCCGGTGCACCAGAGCGCGACGGCGATGAGCACCGGCTGGAAGAAGAGCCGGACGAGGCGCTCGGTGTCGGTGTCGAGGCCGAAAGCGTCGACCCCCTCGCGCCATTGACCGATATTGCCGGGAAACACCGCCACGAAGAAGAGCGCGGCGACCACCCCGACGATCGGCCTCCAGCGCAGCGGGGCGACGAGCAGGGCGGCGCCGAGCACGATCTCCACCACCCCCGAGGCGAGCACCACGAAGTCCTCGGGAAGCGGGACCCAGGCGGGGACCTGGGACTGGAATTCCTGCCGCGCGAAGCTCAGATGGCTGATCCCGGCGAAGACCAGGCTGCTGCCGAGCCAGAGCCGGGCCAGCAGGCGCAGCGCCCGGACGACGGGCGAGGACGGGGTGCGGTCGGCGACCTCGGGAGTGCTCACCCCGCGATCGTGCCGCATGAATTGTGCACAATCAAGTGACGCACCATCGAATTCGAGGTTGGCGCCGCGTGCCCTCGCCGGTGGAGAATTCGCGCGTGGTCTCCGCACGCCCCGATCTGGTCCTGCTGCACGGCATCGTCATGTCGGGGGCGGTGTGGCGCGAGGTGGTTCCGCTGCTGGAGCCGCACCACCGGGTGCACGCGCCGACCGCGCTCGGGCACCGCGGCGGCCCGGCCGTGCGGCGCCGCCCCGCGCGCCTCGCCGATGTGGTCGACGATGCCGAGCGGCACCTGGACGAGCTGGGGCTGGAGCGGCCGCACCTGGCGGGCAACTCCATGGGCGGCTGGGTGGCGCTCGAGCTCGCGGCCCGCGGCCGGGCGGCGAGCGTGTGCGCGCTCTCCCCCGCCGGGCTCTGGCAGGGCGACGCCGCCGCGCACTCCGGCGCGGTGCGGAAGCTGCGCAGGCTGGTGTGGCTGGCCCGGGTCTCGCGGCCGGTGGCGCCGCCCTTCCTGCGGCTGCCGCCGGTGCGCAGGCTGGTGCTGCGCGATGTCGCCGAGCGCGGCGACCGGCTCGCCGCCGCCGACGCGGTACGCACCGCGCTCGACACCGCCGGCTGCGCCATCGCCGCCGACCTGCTCGGCAGCGACGAGGCGCTGACCGCCCGCGCCCCCGGCTGCCCGGTGACGGTGGCCTGGTCCGAGCACGACGCGATCCTGCCGGTCGAGCGCTTCGGGCCGATCGTGCGGGAGCGGTTGCCGGAGGCGACCTTCCGGATCCTGCCGAGCGTCGGGCACGTGCCGATGATCGACGACCCGAACCTGGTGGCGGCGACCGTGCTGGACAGCACGCGCACGGGGTGAGCCGGGCTCAGGGCAGCCGCGGCGGCCGCTCCGGCACCAGTGCGCCGGCGACGGCGGCGCCGATCGGGATGGCGGGGTTGGCGTTGCCGTCCGAGCCGGGGCCGTCGGTGGTGTAGACGACGACGGTGGTGCCGGAGGTGGTGTCGTAGAGCGCGACGCCGTCGTAGCCACCGTAGGCGGGGTTCATGTAGAGCCATTCGCCCAGGTGCACCACGCCGAAGGCGAAGTAGCGCTCGGCGGTGAACGGCCCGAGCCCGGCCGTCGACGGCCCCATCATGGCGTCGAACTGCGCCGGTTCCAGCAGTGTGCCGGTGCCGAGCGCGCGCACCCAGCGCCCGATATCGGCGACCGGGGCGTTCATGTTCCCGGAGTGCAGGAAAGCGGTCGGGTTCCAGAAGGTGGAATCCTCGAAGACACCGCGCTCGGTGGTGTAGCCGTGCAGGTACGGCGCGGCGATCTCGGAGGTGAGCACCACGGCGCTGCCGTCCATGCCGAGCGGGCCGGTGATGCGCTGCGCGATCAGCTCGCCGAGTGGTTTGCCGGAGGAATGCTGGAGCACCTCGCCGAGCAGCACCAGGTCGCTGTGCGCGTAGGACCAGCCGGTTCCGGGCGCGAAGAGCGGCGGGCGGGCATCGGCCAGGTCGAGCAGTTCCCGCGCCGTGTAGGGGCGGATCGGATTCTCCTGGAAGCGGCGCAGGAACTCCGGGTCGGTGACGTAGTCGGCGACCCCGCTGGTGCTGTCGGCGAGCATGCGCGGGGTGATGGCGGCAGCGCGCGGGAAGTCGGGGAGCCAGCGCGCGATCGGCTCGTCCAGCGACAGCGCGCCCTCGCGTTCCAGCTGGAAGAGCACGGTGGAGAGCATGGGCTCCATCGGCTGCCCGACCCGGACCCGCAGGTCGGCGGTGGCGGGCACGCCGACCGGGGATTCGCCGAGCGCGCCGAGCACCACCTGCTCGTCCCCGCGCCACACCCCGAACACCGCGCCGGTGACGCCGGCCGCGGCGACCTTCTCCCGGACCAGGTCGGTGATCCGCGCGGCCTCGCTACCCGCTGCGGGCGGGCCGCTGCTGCTCGGGGCGGACGAGCCGCCGGAATCCTCGGCGCCGCAACCGGCGAGCACGAGCAGCAGGGCGAACGCGACGCAGACCGAACGCATGCGGGATCCTTCGGGCCGGGAGGAGCCCACTCTACGCCCGGCGGTAGCTGACAGATAGCCGAATGGCGGGCTACAGCGTGATCACGATATTGCCCCTCGCCCGGTGCCCGAGCAGGTGCGCCACGGCCCGCGCCGCCTCGGCGAGCGGATAGCTGCGCTCGATGACGGCGGTGACCTCGCCGGTGCCGAGCAGCGCCGCCACGGCCGCCAGGTTCGTCCGGTCCGGCACGCAGGTGACGGTGCGGACGCGGGTGCCGGTCCAGCGCAGCGTGGCTGCCCGCGCCATCCGCGGCAGCCCGGCCAGCAGCCTGCTGCCCCGGCCGACGCTGTTCGGGATGAGCACGCCGGTCGGCGCCAGCATCCGGGCGCTGGCGGCGGGCGGGTGGTTGAGGACGTTGTCCAGGATCGCGTCGTAGCGCTCGGCGCCGCGGGTGTAGTCCTCGACGGTGTAGTCGATCACCCGCTCGGCGCCGAGCGCACGCACGAACTCGGCATTGCGACCGCTGCACACCGCGGTGACCCGCGCGCCGAGCCGAGCCGCGATCTGCACCGCGAAGGTGCCGACTCCACCCGAGGCGCCGTTGATCAGCAGCCGGGTGCCCGGCCCCGCCGCCGCCGCGTCGCGCACCGCGGTGAGCGCGGTGATCCCGGACATCACCGCGGCGGCCGCCGCGGCGAACGGGAGCTCCTCCGGCTTGCGCAGGAGCCGGTCGGCGGGCGCGACGGCGTACTCGGCGAAGGTCCCGGCTCCGGCGCCTGCCCGGTTCTGCCACACCGACCCGAACACCGGGTCACCGGGGGCCAGGTCGGTGACGCCGGGGCCGACGGCCGCGACGGTTCCCGCGATGTCGCTGCCGCGCACCGGGGCGGTGGGGCGGCGCAGCCCGGTGCCGAGCCGCAGGATGGCCGGGGTGCCGGTGACCAGCACCCAGTCCGGGGTGTTGACGCTGGTGGCGTGCAGCCGCACCAGCACCTCACCGGGGCCGGGCGCGGGCCGTTCGATCTCGGTGAGTTCCAGTACCCGGTCCGGGCTCCCGTAGCCGCGCTGCACGACGGCGCGCATGGTTTCCGTCATAGCGCAATGGTGGCCGCCCGTCCCGGCGCGGCGCATCGGCCCTGCGGCCGGTGATTCCTCGGACTTTCGGCTGATCAGCGCCGCCTGGTCCGGTACGCCCAGATGGCGATCTCCACCCGGTTCCGCACGCCGAGCTTGGCCATCAGGCTGGCGATGTGCGTCTTCACCGTGCTCAGGCCGATGTGCAGCTCGGCGCAGATCTCGGCATTGGTACGGCCGCGCGCCACCGCGGCCAGGATCTCCTCCTCGCGCCGGGTGAGCGGGCTGAGCGGCTGCGCAGGCGCGGATTCCGGCCCGGCGGCGGCGAAGGCGGTGAGCAGCCGGGCGGTGATGTTCGGCGCGATCAGCGCGTCGCCCGCCGCGGCTGCCTGCACCGCCTGGACCAGCAACTCCGGCCCCGCCTCCTTGAGCAGGAAGCCGCGCGCCCCGGCCCGCAGCGCGGCGTAGACGTACTCGTCCAGGTCGAAGGTGGTGATCACGACGACGGCGAGCGGGTCGGGGACGTCCGGCCCGGCCAGCCTGCGGGTGGCCTCGATGCCGTCGGTGCCCGGCATCCGGATGTCGAAGAGGCAGACATCGGGGCGCAGCTCGCGGGCCAGTGCCACGGCCCGGTCGCCGTCGGCGGCGGCGCCGACCACCTCGATTCCCGGTTGCGCCTGCAGGATCAGCACCAACCCGGTGCGCACGATCTCCTGGTCGTCGGCGACCAGCACCCGCAAGGTCACGACGGGACCGCCCTCGGCAGCACCGCGGTGACCTCCCAGCCCCCGTCCGGGGCCGGGCCGCTGGCGCAGCTGCCGCCGAGCAGCGCGGCCCGTTCGCGCATGCCGAGCCTGCCGAAGCCCGGCGGCCCCGGCGGGCGCTGCGCGCCGTCGTCGCGCACCGAGAGCCGGACCTCGGTGTCGTCCGCGTGCACCAGCACCCGCACCCGGGTGGCGTTCCGCGCGTGCCGCACGGCATTGGTCACCGACTCCTGCGCCAGCCGGTAGACGGCGGCGCCGACCGCGGGCGGGAGCAGGCCGACCGCGCCCTCGACCCGCACCTCGACCGCGGGGCCGCCACCGGCCGCGCGGGCCAGCCGGGTCAGGTCGCCGATGCCGGGATCCGGCTCCAGCTCGGCGGCCCGGCCGGCCCGCAGCGCCCGCACGATGGCCCGCATCTCGGTGAGCGTGCGGGCCGCCTCGCCCTCGATCACCCGCAGGGCGTCGGTGGCGGCGTCCGAGCTGGTGGCCGCGGTGGCCAGCCCGGCCTGGGCGCGGATGGCGATGGCCGAGACGTGGTGCGCGACGGTGTCGTGCAGTTCCCTGGCCAGCTGCTCGCGTTCCAGCAGCTTGATCCGGTCCAGTTCGCGCGCCGCGGCGCGGGCCCGGTACCGGAGCGCGAGGCCGAGCACGACGGCGCCGAACAGCACGGTGAACCCGCCCGCCGTGTCGGCCGCGGGGAGCCCGCTGCCCAGCGTGCCGATCAGGGCGCCACCGACCACGATCGCGGAGCCGAGCACGATGTCGCGCCCGGAGCCCCAGCGGAACAGCGCGTACGGCAGCAGCAACAGGACGGCGACGGTGTTCAGCCCGGACTGCTCACCGCCGAGCGCGACGGTGGCCGCGGTCGAGAGCCCGATCGCGACCGCGACGGCGGCCAGCGGCCGGGTGCGGCGCACGAGCAGCGCGGGCAGGATCAGCGCCGACACCCCGAACCAGAAGCCCCGATGCGGCAGATCGGGGGTCAGTGCGGCCTCCAGGGTGAGAAGCGCGTAGAGCACCGCGAGCAGCACCGCGTCCCGCCGGCGCGGCCGCGGCGGATCGGGCGGGGCCGGCTCGGTCCACACCGAGCGCAGCAGGTGACGCATGCGTCGATGGTAAGGCGGGCCCGGTGGTCACATCCCGGCGGTCAGGACGTGCTGTACTCGGACCGGCCGGTGGGCAGCGGCAGCACGGCGACGCTGGTTCGCCGCTCGCGCACCTCCCAGTAATCGGTGTGTTTGCGCAGGATGTGCAGGTAGCTGCCGAAGATCTCCTCCATCTCCTTGCGCATCCCCGGCCCGCGCATGGCGCGCACGTAGTCGAACTCCTCCTTGAGGACCACGAGGTCGTTGTAGATGACCTTGCGGCGCATCCAGTACTTGTCGATGCCCCAGAACATGTTCACGCTCGCGATCAGCGTGAGCGCGGCGCTCAGCACCAGCGCGATATTGCGCGAGACATCGAGGTACGCGCCGTCGATGTGCAGGCCGAGCAGGACGGTGGTGCACGCGCTGAGCGCGATCGCGCCGACGTTCAAACCCCAGCTGGCCCTGCTCAGTTCGTCCTTCCGCCTGCGATGCTCGGCGACCGCCTCGTTCAGCAGAGTGTCGAGATGAGCCTCGAGATCGTTCGTCACGGCGACAGCATACATTTGGACCCCGCGTACCCGTCATTCGCCGAATTCGTGCTCGGCGCAACCACTCTCGAGCACCGCGCCGGCCACGCTCGGCGCCCGCGGCACGGCCATCGCGGGTGGCACCTCGGGTGACGCGCAATCAGATCGCCGAGCGCATCCTCGGCATGCCGCGCGACCCGCTGATCGAGTAGGCGGAGCGGCGGAACCGAGCGGCTCCCTCCGGCTCGGGCCGCGGCAGCGCGCGGCTCTCTCCACGGGGCCGCCGAAGCGGGCCGCTACCTGCCGCTCCCGGGGGCCGGGGCGCGGCGGACCTGCAGATAGAGGTGCAGGACGCCGTCCTGCCCACCGGCGACGCGGACGGCGGCGACGCCGAGGGCGCGGGCGAGCACCGGGGCGGCGCCCGCGTAGTCGGGGACGTGGTGGCCGGGGCGGCGGCGGATGCGGAGCGCGGCCCCGTCGGCGGTGCGGACGACGCCCCAGTCCCCCGCCCGGTCCACCAGGATCGGGCGGGTGAGCCCGGCGGCGGCCCAGGCCCGGCCCGCGCCCGCCTCGTCCATCACGACAGCGAGCGCGCCGCGCACCGGCGGCGGGAACTGCCTGGCGAAGCGGCGCCAGCGCCGGACCGGCGCGGCGGCGGCATAGCGCCAGGCGCCGAGCACCCCGAGCAGGGCGAGCACCCCGAGCACGTACGGCGTCGCGGAGCCCGCCGCCCCCAGCAGCGTGAAGAAGGCGAGCCAGAGCGCGCCGACGACGGCGAGCCCCGCCGCGACGGCGGCCCGGTGGAACAACTGGTCGAACATGCGGCCTCCCCGGCGGTCGCTTCCCCGGACATTCTCCGCCCTCCCGACGCGAATTGTCACGGCGCGGGCGGCTCCCCGCGAACCTCGCGGCGCCGGCCGCGGGGTACCGCGGACCAGTGTCAGTCGTCCAGGTAGCGGACGCCGGTGAGGTCTTCGGCCACGCCCCAGAGCCGGGCACCGAGCACGGGATCCTGAGCGGGGCGGGCGACGGGCATCCGGACCGGTGGCCCGACCAGCGGATTCCAGCCGCCGGGGCCGAAGTAGTCACCACCCTGCGCCTCGGGGTCGAGCGCGGCGCGCAGGACGGCGCGGGCGCCGTCGGCGGGGCTCTGGCTGAACCAGCTGGTGAGCCGGGCGAGGCGCTCGTCGAAGGCGATGCGCAGCAGGCGGTTCTGCTGGTTCAGGATGCCGGTCCGCACCCCGCCCGGGTGCGCGCCGAGCGCCCGCGTGGTCGATCCGGCCGCGGTCAGCCTGCGGTCGAGCTCCACCATGAAGGTGGTGACCGCCAGCTTGGAGCGCGCGTAGGCGGTGGCGGTGCGGAAGCCGCGCTCGCTCTGCAGATCGTCGAAGTCGAGCCGGGCGGACGGCGTCCGGTCGGTGTGGCTGCCGACGGTGACGATCCGGGCGGCCGGCGCGGCGGCGAGCCGCTCCAGCAGCTGCCCGGTGAGCGCGAACGGGCCGAGGAGATTGGTGCCGAAATCGATCTCGAAACCGTCCGCGGTGCTGCCCCGCTCCGCGGCCATCACTCCGGCATTGTTGATCAGTAGGTCGATCGCGGGGTGCGGCAGCCGCCCGGCGAAGGCGGCGATCGACGCCAGGTCGGCCAGGTCCAGCTGCTCCACCCGCACCTCCGCCCCCGGCGCCGACTTCGTGATCGCGGCGCGGGCCGCCGCGCCCTTCTCGATGTTCCGGCAGGCGAGCACCACGGTGGCACCGGCGACGGCCAGCGCCCGCGCGGTCTCCAGCCCGATGCCGCCGTTGGCCCCGGTGACCACCGCGACCCTGCCGCTCTGATCACCCGCCTGCGCGGGCGTCCACCCGCGCGCCTCCGACTGCGCCACGGTCCGATTGTGGCGGACGGCGGCCGGGCCGAGGCCGGAATGGTCAGGACGGAACGGCGGCGGCCGGATTCATCGGCGGGGTGGGCGGGAAGGTCACCGGAAGCGCGGTGAGCGCGCGGTGGAACGGGCCCGGCCGCCAGACCGGTCCCTCCTCCAGGTTCGGCCGCAGCTCCGGCAGCGCGTCCAGTAACTGGTCGATGGAGTCCTGCGCGATCAGGTAGGCGATGCTCTGCGCCGGGCAGGCGTGCGGGCCGATGCCCCAGGCCAGGTGCGAGCGGTTGCCGGTGATCTGGTCGGTGCGGCGCACCATCGGGTCGTTGTTGCAGGCGGCCATGCTGATCACGACCGGCTGGTGCGCGGGGAGCCAGACGTCGTCGATGAGCACCGGCTGGCGCGGGTAGGTGACCAGCTGGTTGGCCAGCGGCGGGTCGTTGAAGAGCACCTCGTCCAGCGCGTCCCTGGTGGAGAGGTGGCCGCCGAGCACCCGGCCGCCGAACCGGTCGTCGCTCAGGATGAGCAGCAGCGTGTTCACGATGAGGTTCAGCTCGAACTCGATACCGGTGCCGTACACCCGGGAGACGTGGTGCGAGGCCTCCACGTCGTCCAGCCCGGCCGGGTGCCGCAGCAGCGTCGAGGTGATGTCGCCGCGCGGGTGGCCGCGCTTGCGCGTCACCAGCCGCATGAGCGCCTCGCCGATGATTCGGTTGCCCTCCTCGGCGTCCACGCCCTCCAGCAGCGCGGGGGTGCCCGCCGCGAGCTCGGCGCCGATCTCGGGCGGGCAGCCGAGCAGGTAGTTCACGATGCCGAAGACCAGCGGGTAGACGTACTGGCTGATCAGCTCGGCCGCGCCGTCGGCGCAGAAGGAATCGATGAGCGGCAGCGCCAGCGACTCCACCACGTCGTGCAGGGCGTAGAGGTCGACCTGGTCCATGCTCGCGGTGATGGCGCCGCGGTAGCGGCTGAAGTCGGCACCGGTGCTGCGGCTCGCCACCGGGCGCCACTCCAGCAGCGGCAGGATCGGGCAGTCCGCGGGAACGGTCTGCTGCCAGGCGCGCGGATCGGCCGGGAAGTGCTCCGGGTCGTTCAGCACCCGGCCGGCGGTGCGATAGCCGAGGACCAATGTGGCGGGCACCCCCGGCGCCAGCTCGATCGGGGCCATGGCGCCGTAGCGGCGCCGCATCGCCTCGTAGTAGTAGTGCGGGTCGGCCGCGAAGTCCGGAGTGTGCAGCGGTACGCGCGGCTCGTCGGAGTCGCCCGGCGCGCCGAGCGCCACCGGGCACGATCGAACCGGAATCCCGGCCTGCGACGTACTCGTCACGTTCTCTCCCTGCTGATCGGCTGCGCTACGGGCAGGCCGCGCACCACGACGCCGTGGCACGGCCGCTCCCCCTCGAATGTCGACCGGCGCGCGCCGGGACCGCTCGATGCTATCGAGCCGGGTTCCCGGCCGCGCACCGGGCCGAAAAGAGACTTCGCAGAACGTAATTCGAGTTCGCTGGTCGGCGAGAAACGGGGCGGGCGCGGGGTTTTCAGTCCCCAGACCGACCGGCCGGGACTGTCCGCGGGTGACCTGTCGGCCCCCGTGCCGGAAGCGTGCGGGCCGAGGGAGCCCGCAGTACCGTCAGAAGCCGCTGTGGAACAGCGCGTGCGACATCAGCCTCGACACGAACCAGCTGTGCCCCTCCAGCCCCGGTTCGTAGTCGCCGCCGAGGCCGAACCCGCCATCGTTCTTCAGGTTCTCCGTCGACAGGTAGACCAGCGCATTGTTCGACGGCAGCAGCACGAGGGATCGGGAATTGTCGGTCGAGTAGATCTCGTAGCCATCGGCCAGGCCGCTGAACTTCGTGCCGTCGGGCCTGCGGGTGCCGTTGAAGCTCGAGAATTTCACCGATGCGTTGTGGTAGCCGCCGCCGTACCTGGCCAGGCGCGTCCGGAGCTCCTGGTAGATGCCGTCCACCGTGGCGCGCTCGGCGCTGTAGAGCCGGATGCGCTTGTCCGCGTCGTCGCCCTGCCAGGCTGTCAATCGATTCCACAGCTCGTCGTAGCCCTGCCTTTTCGTCTTGACCACGCGCCCGGCCACCTTTTCGTCGAGCATCACGTCGAAGGCGTAGACTTCGCGCAGCGATTCGGACATGAACCTGTCGTCGCGGCGGCCGGCGGCGAGCAACCTGCTCAGCACGGCACCGCTGCGGCTGTAGGCCGACACCGCGATGCGTTCCAGTTGCACTGCGGCCACCGGTACCAGCCGCGCGCTGATGGCCGCATAGCATCGACGACCGATGTGCCGCAGCGCCTCCGACAGCGTCGCCGGGTCGGTGAGATCGGCGTAGGCGGCGGCGCTACACACCGGCACCACGACCGCGAACGCCGACGGACACGGCCCCCCGTCCAGCTTCGGCCCGGCGCGCCGCACTCCGCAGAAGTGCTGCGCGACGGTGAATTTCTCCTTGCACAGATACCGCGCGCCCAACTCGAGGAAGTTCGGGAGCTTTACCGGATCGACCCCGCCCCGCCAGTAGGCGGGGTAGTCCTCCAGCCCCGCGCGCGGGTGCAGCACCACGTTCGCCCGCAGTACCGGCGTGTTCGACGTATCGTCCCGGTACTGTTTCACCAGAGCGGGCGACAACCACACCCAGAACAGCCGCGCGACAGCCTTCCCGGCGGAGCTGTCGTTGCGCTCGAGGACGAAAATCCGGCCCGCGTCGGTATCGTCCATCGAGGTGCGCATCCGATAGTCGATGAAATCCAGCGGACCACCGCGCGCGGCGGGGGCGAAGACTCGATCGAGGAACACCGGAAAGGCGCGGCCGTGATCCCGGTACGGGCGGACGAGCTCGTAGCCCTGATTGTCGACGAACACAGTCTTGTAGCTCGCGAGAAGCGTTCTCTCGTTCGTGATATCCCGAAACTCCATCGGCTGCAAACCTTTTAGACGACTACGACGGGGTTTTCAGGTCGTACTCGGTGGCGACCACCTGCTCGGTAGGCAGGATCTCGGTCCACTGGCTGAACACCTGGAAAGGCTCCTTCCCGAAGGAGATCCCGCCCTGCAGCGGGTTGAAACCGTGTGCGAAGACCACTTCGGCGGGCAGCGCCAGATCCGAGTTCGGATCACCGGGATTCGACGGTACCGGCGTCAGCGACTGCTTCTGCTCAGCCGCGATCTTGGCGGCAATAATCAGCAGCACCTCACGCAGTTTCTTGCCCCGGTACTCCGGCGGATCCTGTTCGGGATCGAACGGGTAGTCCTCGTTGAGGCCATCGGTTCCCGCGACCTCGGGGCGGCCGAGGAATTTCATCGCCTCGTCCTCGCGGCCGGGCCGGATCGGCAGCACGGCTTTGACCCAGGGCGAATTGAGGAAGGCGTTGCGGTTGGCATCACCGTCGAGCTGCAGGAACCAGCCAAGCGAGGCACCGAGCGGTGCCGGCTCGGACTCTTCGGTGAACAGGTATTTCTTGTCGGCGGATTCGAACGCGGTGGTCTGCAGCGCGCCATCGGCGTTCATCATCACTCGCCTGCCGGGACGCGGCCGCCACCAATCCGGGGCGACGAAGTACAGCATGGCGTCGACGTCGAAGAAGTAGCGGATCAGCTCCGAGGCCACGTGGTAATCGCTGTTCTCCCAGTTCGCGGTCTTGCCGTAGAGCCTGGCGATGATCTTGCGATAGATGATGTTGCGTTCTTCCTCGCGCAGATCCTCCGGGCGACGCGCAGGCACCCGGCTGCTGAGCTTGACGCGCTTGCGCAGCGTCTCGTAGAACAGCCGCTCCTTCTCCGCGGCGACCAGATCGGTGTAGTCCTTCATCGCCTGCGCATTCTGCGCGTCGATGGCGTCCTTGGCCGTCTTCGTCGGGGTGTACATCATCGTCACCTCGAACGGCATCGACCTCTTGCCGCCGAAATTCGCCTTGGCGAGGCGAATCATGAAACTCTTCGCCGGCCCGCCCGCCGAGTTCGGGTTCAGCGCGACGTCCTTGACCTGGGCCTGCTCGTTCTTGAAGTCCACGGCGGCCACATTCGCCAGCACGAAGCCCTCGGGTGCGGGCGGGATGTCGAAATCGAACCTGAACTGGATGATGCTGTTCGCGCCGGCATTGCGGTTGATGCCGTGATCACCGTTCTCGTCGGACTGCAGGTAGGTCAGGTCGGTATCGTCATCACCGCCATTGTGCTGCAGGAATCTGACCGCGAAGGGATATACCACCGGCTTGTCCGGCGGATACGGAATGCGATCGGGCCGTTTGATCGACGGATCGAGGGCCGCCGCCGTCTCGTGCACGAAATTTCCCGTGTCCAGGTGGTCGCCGGGAAAGTCCACGTAGAGTTGCCAGCACAACTGCTGGCCGAGGTCCTGGACCTGCACCGCGACCTTGCGCATCTTCCGGCTGAGCTGGTAGCTGACCAGCCGCGAGGTGGTGTTCTGCAGCACGTAGCGGCGGCTCGAGGTGTCGCTGGTCTCGGTAACCGTGCGAAAGGTCGTCTTGAAGCTCTGTTTGACCTCGCTGGACAGCTTCGAGGTCTGCTCCCGCATCCGCTTGTGCGTCTGCTCCTGAGCCTGTTTGCGGGACTGGTCCAGATTGAACGAAGCGCTACCGCTGGCCTGGAAGATCGTCCCCAGCCCGCCGCTGGCGGAGGTGGTCACGCCGAGCTTCATATCGCTGGCGTTCTCGGCCTTGACCGCGTCGGCGATCTCGTCGCGATCCGTACCGGACTGCTCGGACTTCTCGACCGACTCCGTCGACTGCTCGGTGGTGCGCTCGACCAGAGTGCGGCGGGTATTGACCTCGATCAACTCGACCGTTCCCCCGGGGCTGATCCAGACGTGCCCCACCGGTGGGCCGAGGAACGTGCCCAGCTCGAAGAAGTATTCGCGGAAGCGGTGCAGGATTCCGATCGGCGAGAGAAACATCGCCTTGGACGGATGCTGCTGCGCGATGAACTGCACCGCCGCCAGCGCCCGCTCCCACGGCTGCACCTCGCGGGCGAACATCTGGGGAACGATCGTCGGGTCGGTCCGATTCAACTGCTGCAGCAGCCGGGTGGTCACCGTCTCGCGCTGCGGATCGGCGGCCGCGGCGGCTCCGACGCGCGGGCCGTTCACGGCCGCGATCATCGTCGCCGCGGGCGAGTCGGCGGTATCGGCCAGCAGCGCCTGCCACAGGTCGGGGTCGTCGAGCCCGGATACAGCCCGCGTCGCCAGCTCGCGGCCGACGACTGTGCCGGTCGGGTCGGTGAATTTCGCCGCGGCCAGGTGTGGCCCCGTCGGGGTGGTCTCGAGGTGAGCCAAGTTCACCGCCTGCGCGAACCGATTGGTCAGACCACTGCGCACCCGCTCCTGCTGCAGGTTGCTGCGCCACCCGATCAGCGGCTGGTAGACGCCGAACGGTTCACTGGCATAGGGCAGGACCCCGGTGATCACCGGCGGCGGTGGTGGCAGCGGCGTGCCGGGGCGGTCCGGGATCGACAGGGTCCAGCCGACTTCGATGTGGTCCGGATCGCGAATCGCGTTCGCCGCCGCCAGCAGGCCGACGAAGCTCGCGTCACCGTACATTTCCAGGGCGATCCCGGACAGGGTGTCACCGGCCCGCACCGGCCGCACCCGGCCGGGGTCGGGCAGCCTGAGTACCTGACCGATACCGATCTCGTCCGGGTCGGCGATACCATTGGCCGCGGCGATGAAGCCGAACAGTCCCGCGTCTCCGTAGAACCTCTGAGCGATCGCACTGAGAGTGTCACCGGCGACGGTGGTGTGAGTGCTTGGCATGAGACTTCTCCTGCACTTCGGAGTATTCCTGGCTACCGAAACGCTAGGGGCCCGCACCGGTTGCTACACGAGTAGGGCCGTACCCCAATTCCGGCCGCGACCTGTCGGTACCCGCAATACCTTCATTCCCGAGACCGGCGCGACGGGCGTCGGCGAACAGTGCGGGGAGAAGCCGTGTTCCGACAGTGACACGTCCTGATCGTGCCGGTGCGGGAGGAGTCGATGCCGCAGCACGCGATCGACGCCGCGGGCGAGCCGCGGGACGCGCGCGGCCGGGCTGGTGCCGGCGCTCGGCGAGGTAACCGGCCACGCGCACGCCCTGGTGGCGCCGGGCAAGCTGGTGCGCACCGGCGCCGAGCGGATGCTGCACCTGCCCGAGGGGCGGGCGGCTGAGCCACGAGGAGCACGCCGCCATCCCGCTGCCGCGCGGCTGGTACCGGGTGGTGCGGCAGCGCGAGTACACCCCGTCCGCCATCCGCACCGTCACCGACTGAGAGCGGAAGCCCCGATGGGCACCGAGATCGGCTGCCGTCACCGCCGTCCGCGGGCTGACGAATCCCGGTGTCTCCGTGCGTGATCGGGTGCGCACCCGGCCCTGGTCCGCCGAGCGCGCACGGCTCGCCGCCGAGCGCGGCCCGGACGGCTGGGCCACCCGCTGGGCCGACACCGGCGCCCGGATCGACAGCGAGATCCGCGCCATCCTGCTCGACGCCGTGCTCGGCCAGCACGAGCCCCCGGCCGCCCGCCTTCCTGCTCGAGTTCGTCGCCTCCATGCCACCACGGCTCCGGCCGCGCGCCGCAGTGCCGAAGGTCATCGCGGCGACGGCCGATCGACTCGTGCCGAAGGGACGTCCACCGGCTGCCCCGGATCGCGGTGATCACGGCAGCGTACGCAGCCAGTCTCGGCGCGGCGGGCGATCGGTGCCGATGCCAGGGCCGGCAGGACCGGAATCCGTTCCAGCAGGAGCTCGCCGTCAACAGGCCGTTGCATGCCGGTTCGGTTCGTGCCCCGGCGTGGCGGGCGGAGCGCCGTCGGCATCGGCACGCAGCCGATCGCGTTCGGCGGTCAGCGCGGCGTTGTCTTCCTCCAGGTCCAGGATCCGCCCGATCCCCGCGAGGTTGATCCCTCGCCGGGACAACTCCGCTATCCGGCGCAACCGGACCAGATCGTCACCGCTGTATCGCCGCGTACCGCCGGGGCTGCGCGCCGGGGTGATCAGCCCGTGCTGCTCGTAGAGCCGTACCGTCTGGACGGCGATCCCCGCCAGCTCGGCCGCCACCGAGATCGCGTACACCGCCCGATCCGGCCCCGGCACGACCGCTCCGCCGTCGTCCCTGTCGATCGTCAACCGTATGCACCGCCTTCCACTGCCGTCTCTAGATTATCTACTCGGAGTACTTGCACTCCAGTGATGTGAGTGCTAGAAAATATCTATGCCAGGTGCCAGAGATTACCTGGCACCACACCCAGAGTGAGAGAAGGAGTAGTGGAGGTGGCGACCATGCTGATGCGTACCGATCCGTTCCGGGATCTGGACCGATTCACGCAGCAGGTGTTCGGCACGGCGGCTCGTCCGGCGGTGATGCCGATGGACGCCTGGCGCGAGGGCGAGCAGTTCGTGGCGGAGTTCGATCTGCCCGGCATCGACCCCGATTCCCTCGACCTCGATGTCGAACGCAACGTGGTGACCGTGCGGGCCGAGCGTCCGCAGCTCGACCAGGGGCGGTCGATGATCGCCTCGGAACGTCCCCGCGGCGTCTTCTCCCGGCAGCTGTTCCTCGGCGAGAGCCTCGACACCGAACGAATCCGCGCCGACTACCGCGACGGGGTCCTGCGGCTGACCATCCCGGTCGCGGAGAAGGCCAAGCCCCGCAAGATCGAGATCATCCGCAGCGAGCGCGAGCACGACACCAGGGAACTGGCCTCGGCCTCTTCCTGACCCGGCCGCGCCCGCGGCAACCCGCCCGGCGAGCCGAAGGCAGGTGATGCCCGTCCCGAATGACCAGTACGAGATTCGCAGTCACGACTCTTCCCCTTCCGGGGCGGGCCCGGCGGTCACGGGCCCGCCCCGGCTCCCTCTGACGCGCCAGTGTGAACCGAGGAGGTAGCCATGACCCCCATCCCGGCAGGCAGCGACCTCGACCGCGCCGCCCAGCACACACCGGTCATCCCCGCGGACACCGAATCCGGTCTCGACACCATCGCGCTGCACCCGCTCGCCGAGCGGATACGCACCGCGTTCGACACCGCCGACCTCGCCGACCGGATCGATCAGGCCTGGACCGTGCCCACCGACGACGACGGTTACGACTACACCCTCGCCTCGTGACCACTCCGGCCGCAGCACCCCGGTAGGAGCCGCAGCGCCAGACCTGAGCGGGGTCAGACCGGGCTGGCCTGCAGCGCTTCGTCGACCACCGCCACCATCCTGGCCCGGAAGGCCTCCGGGCCGAAGGACTCCGCGTGCGCGCGGACGGCGGCGGGGGCATAGGCGGCGGCATCGTGGCTCCGCAGGACCTCGGCGAAGCCCTCGACGACGGCATCGTCGTCGCCGGGGGGGACGTGGGCGCCGCTGAGTCCGGGCAGCACCGTGTCGAGCGCGCCGCCGGAGCCGACGGCGAGCACGGGCGCGCCGCAGGCCATGGCCTCGACGGGGACGATGCCGAAGTCCTCGACGCCCGGCATGAGCAGTGCGGCGCAGCGGCGGTACATGTCGACCAGGACATCGTCGGGTGCGGCGCCGAGGAAGGTGGTCTCGGGGCCGGCGAGCGCCTCCAGCTGGCGGCGGTAGCGGCCGTCCCCGACGACGACGAGCCTGCGGCCGGTGCGCTGGGCGATCCGGACGGCGAGGTCGGGGCGCTTGTAGGGCACCAGGCGGCCGGCGAAGAGCAGGAAGTCCTCGCGCGGGACGGCCGGGTCGGGGGCGAAGCGGTCCAGCCGGACCGGGGGGTGCACGACCGAGGCGGGCAGCCCCCACCAGTCGCGCACGCGGTCGGCGACGGCGCGGGAATTCGCCACCACTCCGGTGAGATTCGGTGCGGCGGCGAGTTCGGCGCGCTTGGCGAGCACGCCGAGCGCGGCGAGCGCGGCCCGGCCCAGCGGGCCGCTCGCCTCGCGGGCCCGGAAGGCGGGGTCCCAGGCCCAGCGGGCGGGGCTGTGCACGTAGGCGATCACCGGGGCGTCGGTGGCGAGTGCGGCCTGCACGGCGAAGGCATGGTGGCTGATCACGACGGCGTCGAAGTCGCGCAGCGGCAGCCCGCGCAGCGCGCGCGGCACCAGCGGGAGCAGCGGGGCGTGCGAGCGGCGGCCGGTGGCGGCGTGCAGCCGGTTCAGCCAGGTGGTCTCGATGGTGTCCCAGGGCGGGTGCGCGATGTCGGGGGCGGCGGCGGGGTCGACGAGCGGGGCGAAGACCCGGGCCTGCGGCCAGGCGCGGGCGAACTCGCCGACGACGGCCTCGGAGCCGCCGTACTCGGTGAAGCGCTCGTGGACGAGGGCGATTCGCGGCTGGGTCATCGTGTGCCTCCGTGCTGAGTTCGCGGCGCGCGTCCACGCCCCGGTGCCGTCGAGTCGAAGCCCGCGATCCGGGTGCTCCCGCGCGCCTGCGCGGTCATCGCAGCACCTCCGCGAGACGCCGCGGCGCTGCGGTGGCGCGCAGCGCGGGGGCGACCGGGCGGCCGTCGAGCAGGCCGTGCACCGACCCCGCGGCCAGGGCGCGCGCGTAGACGGCGGCGGCGCCGCGCACCGCCTCGACGGTGTGGTCGATATCGGCGTCGGTGTGCGCGGCCGAGGTCACGAAGGACTGGCCGAGCACGCCGCGGCGCAGCAGCTCGCTGAGGAACAGCGTGCGGAACTCCTGCGAGGGCCGCCCGGCCGGATCGAAGGTCTGGAAGACCAGGCAGGACGGCCGCCCGGCGACCCGCAGGTACTCCCCGACGCCGAGCTCGGCGACCACCGCCTCGAAACCGGCGCGCAAGCGCTGCCCGGCGCGCTCCATCCGGCCGATCGGGTCGGTCCCTGCGTAGGCGCGCACCACGGCGCGGAACGCGGCGAGCCCGCCGGTCTCCGGGCCATGCGTGGTGGAGAGCAGGAAGACCCGCCGCTCGTCGGTGCGCAGCCCGCCGCGCTCCATGAACTCGCGCTTGCCTGCCAGCGCGGCGAGCGGGAACCCGTTGCCCATGGCCTTGCCCCAGCAGGACAGGTCGGGCGCGACCCCGTACACCGCCTGCGCGCCGCCCGCGGCCCAGCGGAAGCCGGTGATCATCTCGTCGAAGACAAGCAGCGCGCCGTAGCGGTCGCAGAGCGCGCGCACCGCGGCGAGGTAGCCGGGTGGCGGCTCGTGCAGCGCGGTCGCGGCCTCCATGATCACGCAGGCAACCTGGTTTCCGGCCAGCACCGCCTCCAGCGCGGCGGCGTCGCCGTACGGGAAGGACACCGTGCCGGGCGCGGGAATCCCCGCCGACATGGGAGTGGTGCCGATGAACCAGTCGTCCACCGAGAAGAAGGGCTGCGCGCAGGCCGCGACGGTCACCCGGCCGGTGACGGCCCTGGCCAGCCGCACCGCGGCGGTGGTGGCGTCCGAGCCGTTCTTGGCGAACTTCACCATGTCGGCGGCGGGCACCAGCGCCAGGAAGTCCTCGGCGGCCTCGAGCTCGAGCACGGTGGGGCGGGAGAAGTTGCTGCCCCCGGCGATGGCGGCGGCCACCGCGTCGACCACCGGGCGGTACCCGTGGCCGAGCGTGACGGCGCGCAGCCCCATGCCGTACTCGACGAACTCGTTGCCGTCGCAGTCGGTCACCCGGCACCCGCTGCCGCGCACCAGCACCGGCGCCATTCCCTCGGGGTACTGGTCGGCGCCCCTGGCGTAGGTGTGCGCGCCGCCGGGCACCAGCTCGTGCAGCCGCGCCTGCGCGGCGTTGCTCCGCGTGAAGTCCGTCATGCTCGCTCCTCAGCAGCCGATCTCGGTGAAAGCCTTGAGATAGCCCGCGCTCTGGCGGATGTACATCCAGGCGGTGAAGGGGAGGTCGGTGCGGCTCGGGCTGGCCACCATGGTCAGTTCCCCGCCGAAACACTTGCCCACGATGTACCTGGCCCTGGAGACGTGCGGGGTGAAGGTGACGACGATGATGTGCCGCCAGTCCTCCGCCGCCGCCCGCCGCCGGATCTCCTGCGCCTCGCCCTGCGTGGTCCACGGCTCCGGCTCGAAGCAGGACACCCGGAACGGATGCTCGCCCGCGCAGTACTTCGCCATGACCGGGTCGGTCAACCCGGTGGAGGCGGAGATGACCAGCTCCGGCGCGAGCCCGCGCTCGGCCAGCTCCAGCCCGAGGTCGAAGCGCTCGTAGGGGGTGCCGCCGAGCACCACGATGGCGTCGGCCGGGCGCAGCGGGTCCACCTGCGGGTGCACGAAGACCGGCAGCCCGGCCACCGTCAGCGCGCCGAGCACCAGCAGCAGCCCGGCCAGCCGCACCGCCACCCGGCGCAGCACCGGCCACCGCGGCCCGGAGGCGGGCGCGGGGTCGGCGGGGGCGGGGCGCGGGGCGGTCATGTCAGCGGGCCGGCCGATCCTTGCCGAGCGGGGCGGTGCTCAGCGCGCCGCCGGGCGCGACCACCAGCCGCCAGTAGCCGCCCTCCGGGTCGCGCAGCACCACTCCGGCGTCCGCGCGGTCGGAGACGTAGGCGCCGTTGGGCAGCACCGACGCCACCGCCGCGCCGTCGGCGGCCCGCGCGCGCAGGATCTCGCCGTCGCCCGCGGCCTGCGCGGTCACCGTCCCGGTGAAGCTGGGGCGGTGCGTGCGGCCGCGGCCGATCACCTGCCAGTGCTCGGGGAAGGCGCCCGCGTCGATGTCCTCGCCCGCGCTGGAGACCAGGTTGACGGCGGTGCCCTCCGGGCAGCGCTCGGGGTCGATGCGCAGCTCCACCGGCCGCCGCCCGGGGTCCGGGTCGAAGGCGATGTTGGCCAGGTAGGGCTGGCGGCAGTGCACCAGGTCGAGCACCACCGAGCGCGCGGAGGCCTTGCAGTTCACCATGCCGAACTGCGACGGCCCGCCCTGCCCGGCCACCCCGACCTGCACCGCGACCTCGGCGCCCTCGAACCAGACATTGGTGAGCCACCAGTTGTTGGCCGCGCCGTCGATCAGGATGTGCCGGTCGGTGGTGGTCAGGTCGTTGTCGGAGACGAATTCGCTGTTGCTGATGGCGAGCCCGGCATTGTGGTCGTTGCCGGTGCCGAGCACGCCGACCCAGTTGCTGGTGAACTTGGAGGAGGTCACGTAGTTCTGGATGCACGAGGTCACCATGCCGACCCCGAAGTTGTTGATGTCGCAGTCGATGAACGCGGTGCCGCCGGTGTTGCTGTCCAGCACCACGCCGCGCTGTCGCAGGTAGCGGGGGTGGTTCTCGGTGATGTGGTTGCCGCGCACCAGCACCTGGTCGAAGCTGCACCGGAAGCAGTTGCTGAGCTTGATCGCGGTGGAGTTCTCCCCGGTGAGGTAGAACCCCATGCGGGAGAAGCGGATCCGCTGCTTGTCGGTCAGCGAGACCAGGGTGGTGTCCTGCTCGCAGAACACCGTGGTGACGTCGGCGCCGTCGCCGTAGATCACGGCGCCGTCCGGCAGGTCGGGCCAGGCGGTGACGGTGTAGTCGCCGGCGGGCAGGTAGAGCACCGGCGGCGCGCCGTCGGTCTTCGCCGCGGCGGCGATGGCCGCGGTGTCGTCGGCCTTGCCGTCGCCGACGGCGCCGAACTCGCGCACATCGCGCACGGTCGGGCTCACCGGCCCGGTCCGGGCCGGTGCCTCGGGCGCCTCGCAGGCGACCAGCGGCACCGCGGCCGCGCCGAGGGTCGCGGCGAGCAGGTGCCGCCGCCGTACACCACTCACTGCTCCTGTCCGGATTCCGCCGCGGGCGCGGTGCGCCCGGGGCCGCGCCGGGTGAGCCGCTGCCACCAGCCGCGGCCGGTGTTCACGGTGACCAGCCCGGTGACGGTGGCGCCCGCCGCGGTCAGCGTGGCCAGCGCGGCCGCGGCCCGGTCGGTGCGGGCGTCGCCGAGCACCACCACGCCGACGGTGCTCGCGGCCCGGCTCGCCAGCGCGACCGCGTCGGCGGTGTCGCCGGGGGCGGCGGCGTCGATCAGCACGTGGTCGTACTTCTCCCTGGCCGCCCGCAGCACCGCGACGAACTTGCCGGAGGCGAGCAGGTCCGAGGTCTGGCCGTCGGCGGCGCCGAGCGGGAGCACCGAGAAGTTGCCGCCGGGCCACGGGGTCACGGCGTCCTCCACCGAGCCGTCGCCGCGCAGCAGCGCGGCCAGCCCGCCGGTGTGCCAGGCGGCCGAGAGCGAGGCCGGCACCTTCTCCGGCTCCGGCTTGTTCTCCGGGATGGCGCGCAGATCCAGCTTGGTGGTCTGCTGGGCGGCGTTCTCCGGCCCCTCCCCCGCACCGACCAGCGCCAGGTCGGGCTGCGGCTGCGGCTCCGGCACGCCGTTGCGCACGGGCCAGTCGATCTCCGGCGCGGGCAGCAGCGCCGAGGAGCCGGTGCGGGTGGTGTCGGCGTCGATCAGCAGCACCCGGCTGCCGGTCGCGGCCAGCGCGCCGGCCAGCCCGATCGCGAGCGCGGGCTCGGAGTGCGCGCCGATGCCGGTGAGCAGCACCGTCTTGGTGGCCTCCGGCAGCCGGGAGCGCAGCGCGCGCAGGTCGTCGCGCTCGGAGGCGGTGCCGAGCGCGACCGAGCCGAGCACCGGCCGTCCCAGCGGGGCGAGGTCGGCGCCGGTGCGCACTCTGCGGTCGAAGAGCTCGAGCAGCAGCGCGACGCCGCCGCCGAGCACCAGCCCGCCGACCGCGCCGAGCGCGAGCAGCGTGGTGTTGCCGCTCGCGGGCTCGGCCGGGCGCTCGGCGCGGTCGACGACGGCGACCCGCGCCTGCGGCGCGGCCGTGTCCTCGATCGTCTCCAGCTCGCTGACCAGGGCGCGGAACTGCGAGACGGTCTCGTCGGTGAGCAGCCGGGAGCGCTCGGCCTGGGTGTCGGTCACGGTGATCCGCAGCAGCGAGGTGGCGGGCGGCGAGTCGACGCTGACCATGCCGCGCAGCTCGTCGCGGGTGAGCCCGAGCCCGAGCTGGCCGATCACCCGGTCCAGCACGTAGTCGCTGCCGACCAGCTCCAGGTACGAGCGCACCCGCTGCTGCGCGGCCAGCCCGCCCTGGTAGGAGTCGGCCACCGAGGTGCCGGTCGCCATCGAGACGTACACCGTGCTGGTGGCGCTGTAGGACTTCGGCGCCGACTGCGCCGAGAAGGCCGCCAGCGCGATGCCGAGCACCAGCCCGGCCAGCAGCACGGGCCAGCGGCGGCGCGCGATCGCCAGGTAGTCGGAGAGTTCCCTCATTGTTTTCCTTCGCTTCCCACCGGCACGGGGACTCCTGCCGCGACCGGCGCCGTCGTTCGTTCCCGGTGCCGCCGCCATTCGCCCACCGCGAGGCGGACCATCCAGGCCAGTACCACCACTTGCAGATATTTGCCGAGGGTCTCGGCGGTGCCGAGCATGCCGCGCTCGAAGACCACCGGCACCTCGATCAGCCCGATCCCGAAGAGCACCGGCACCAGGTGCCGCGCGTACAGCGCGCGGGACCACGCGATCAGCACGATCGCGGTGACCATCACCCCGATCACCACCCCGGCGTAGCCGCCGAGCACGTACCCCTCGGGAATACTGCCCTCGGCCAGCGAGACCGAGACCTGGCTCATGTCCACCGACGCCCCGCGCACGTCGGTCGCCCACGCCGTCCCGGCCTGCAGCTTCTCGCCGGGCAGCAGCTGCCCCGGCACCAGGCTGCGGGCCAGCGCGGTGATCACCTGATCCGGGGTGAGCCAGCTGCCCGGCTTGGTGAAGTAGGCGTCGGTCGCCGCCTCCAGCAGGTCGAAACGGCGCAGCAGGCCGAGGAAGGGCCGCACCGGCTCCGGGTAGGCGGCGTCCACCGAGGCCGCCTGGGCGCGCAGGTACGGCGTCGACTTGAGCGACTGCAGCCAGTCGAAGCCGACGATCCCCGCCACCGAGACCGCGCCGATTCCGAGCACCTTCTGCCCGGTCCAGCCGGTGAGCGCGAAGCGGACCGCGACGGCGAGCGCCGCGCCGAGCACCGGCGTCTTGGACTGGATGGCGGTGGTCCACCACAGCTCGCCGAGGACCAGGAAGCCGAGCAGCAGCAGGGTGTCCCGGTTCCGCGCGGGGCGGGCGAGCACGATCAGCCCGACCGCGCCGAGCGTGGCGGGCATGGCGAGCAGGCTCAGCACCGGCGAGGCGCTGGCCACCTCGCCCGCCGCGCCCGCCGACCCGCTCGCGACGCTGGCCAACCGGGCCAGTGTGCCGAGCACATAGAGCACGGCGAGCGTGCCGATCATGTCCGGGTCGCCCGCGAGCGGCACCGGGCGCGGCTCGCGGCCGCGCCGCCGCGACCACAGCGCGTAGCCGAGCAGCAGCAGCGCGTAGACGACGAGGCCGAACGCCACCGGGGTGAGCGCCTTCTCGATCCCGCGGTCGTAGCCGAGCGCGACCAGCCGCGGGTCGGCCACATTGTCGCCGAAGGCCGCCGCGGGCTGCACCAGCAGCAGCACCACCGGCCGCGCCACGTAGGACATGGCCCAGTACACCGCCTGCGCGATGAGCAGCACCCGGAGCACGCCGGAGAGCAGCAGCGCGGCGATCACCATCGTGACCAGCGCTGCCACGATGATCATCAGCGGGGTGTTGCCGATCAGCACTCCGGCACCCTAGTCGAGCGCATTCAGGATCTCCCGCGCGCGGTCGGCATAGCTGTGCCCGCCCTCGACGATCCGCCGGTACCCCGCCTCGGCGACCTTGGTGGCCTGGTCCGGGAAGAGCGCGCAGCGCTCCAGGATCTCGTCCAGCTCGTCCCGGCTGGAGAAGAGGAAGGCCTCGGCGCCGTCGTCCAGCAGCTCGGCGTGCTCGTCGGTGCGCTCGCCGACGAAGAGCCCGCCCGCCGCGGGCACCTCGAAGGTGCGGCAGGTGTGGGTGTCCCGGTTGTCGGAGTTGAGCAGCACCAGGTTCGCGGTCACCGAGGCGACGGTCATCGAGAAGTCCTCGCCGAAGACGCCGCCGGTCACCTCGGCGCGGGTGGTGCGCAGCCGCCGCACCCGGCGCCACCCCGGCCCGGCCACCAGCAGCTGCGCGCCGTAGGTGCGGGCCAGCGAGACCATGCCGTCGCGGCGGTCCGGGCGGCAGGCGCCGATGAAGCCGACCAGGTACTGGCGGGTGGTGCGCTTGGCGGCCGGGTGGTGCCAGGCCGGGTCGTAGGCGCTGCGCACGAAGAGCGTCTCCTTGGCGCCGCGGGCGAGCAGTTCGCGCAGGTTGTGCCGCTTGGTGGTGACCACCAGATCCCACTCGGACTCGTGCGCCAGATAGTCCGGGGTGGTGTTCTGCGGGTTGGCGACGTCGTCCGGGCTGTAGTGCACGTGCAGCGCGGCCGGGATGTCGAGCAGCCTGCGCTGGTCCAGGTGCACCGACTTGAAGCCGAAGACCAGGTCGGGGCGGAGCTCGGCGCCTGCCCGCTCCAGCCGCTGGTGCACCCGGTCGACGGTCCACGGCGCGCGCTGCTCGTGCGACTTGGCGTAGAGCCAGGAGGGCGAGAGCCGCGGCGGCAGCGTGGCCGCCGTCGAGTCGATCACCATCACCTCGTGCCCGAGGTGCCGGAAACCTTCGGCGAGCGAGCGGGCGTTGCTGCCGAGCCAGTCGTCGCCGACGAAGAGGATCTTCATCGCGTCCTTCTTTCCGCGCCGGCGGGCAGTACCTCGCCCGCGGTGCGTTCACGCACGATCAGCCCGCGCGTGCGCGCGAGATACCAGAGTGCTACGGCGAATTCGGCGGCCACGATGCCGCCGACCAGGGTCCAGACGGAGTGTGTGCGCGCCGCGATCAGCAGCGCGACGCCCGCCACGCAGGTACCGACGAGCGCGCCGATCAGCACGCCGACGGTGTCCTGCCGCACGGGCAGGATGGCGGTGGTGATGAAGGAGGTGATGGTGGTGGCCGGGAGGATCAGCACCTCCAGCCGCAGCACCGCCACCGCCTCGGCGAACTCGTCGCCGAAGATCAGCGGCACCGCGACCGGCGCGAGCAGCCAGAGCAGCGCGCTCGCCGCGCAGGCCAGCCCCACGCAGACGGTGAGCGCGCGCAGCGCGTCCGGCCAGAAGCGCTCGTCGCCGCCGCGCTTGGCCATCCGGGGCAGCAGCGCGAAGCCGATCGCGTCGAGCAGCGACTGCACCGCCCGGACCAGCCGGTCCGAGGCGGAGTAGAGCCCGAGCGAGGCGGCGTTCAGCACCGAGCCGAAGACCGTGGCCGAGCCCTGCCCGTAGCTGGTCACCAGCAGCCGCCCGGTGACCACGGGCGCCGCCGCGCGCAGCAGCACCGCGACCCCGCGCGGCCGCGCGGGCGGGCCGAACCCGCGCCAGGTGTCCCACCAGGTCAGCGCCACGCAGAGCACCGAGTTGCCGAGCAGGCAGAGCAGCGCCACCTCGGCGGTCGGGATGCGCGGCAGCAGCAGGATGAGCAGCAGCAGGTAGGCGATCCGCGCCACCGCCTGGTAGACCGTGGAGGCCCCGAACCGGCCCTGCCCGATCAGCAGCCAGTCCTCGGACATGGACCAGACGCCGCCGACGAAGAGCCCGAGCGCGATCATCAGCAGATACTCCGGCGCGCCCGCGGCGAGCACGACCGCGAGCGCCAGCATCACCACGCCGAGGATGCCGCCGCGGATCGCCAGGTAGGTGCCGCGGGTGCGGTTGATCGAGGCCCGCTGCTCGGCCGGGCTCCTGGTCTCGCTGGACTCCTGCACCCGGGCGGCCATGTACGAGGTGATGCCGAGGTCGACCAGCAGCGAGCCGATGAAGTACGACGACATCCCGACGGCGAGCAGGCCGAGCCCCTCGGTGCCGAGCACCCGCGCCATGAGCGGCAGCGTCGCCACCGTCACCAGGTACTGGCCGTACTTGCCGAAGCTCACGTAGGCGATGTCGCGGACCACGCCGAGCAGCTCGCGCAGCCGCGACGCCGGCTCGGCGGGCGGCGCCACGGTGATGATCGGCAGCTTCTGCGTCGGCCAGTCGGTGAAGGCCGGCATGACCTCGGTGGGTGGGTCGTACTCCGGCATCCGCATGCCGTCCAGCGACACCGGGTAGTGCCGGTGCACGATCCGGATCGGAACGGTGTCCTCGGAGTAGCGGTTCACGGCGCGGGCACCGCCGTCCGCCCCGTGACGGTCGCCAGCAGCCCGGTGACCGCGGCCGCGGTGGCATCGATGCCGAAGTCGCGTGACCGCTCGACGGCCGCGGCGGCGAGCCGGGTGCGCAGCGCGGGGTCGGCGGCGAGCCGGTCGAGCGCGGCGGCCAGCGCGGCCGGGTCGCCGGGCGGGACCAGGAGCCCGTCCACCTCCGGCCGGACGATCTCGGTCGGGCCGCCCGCATCGGCGGCGAGCACCGCGCACCCCGCGCGCATGGCCTCCACCACGACCTGGCCGAACGGCTCCGCGGTCACCGAGCAGTGCACCGCGATGTCGGCGTCGGCCAGGTACGGCCCCGGATCGGCGACGTGCCCGGTGAACTCGACCGGGAAGGGCAGCTCGGCGGCGAGCACCGCGAGCCGGGCGCGGTACTCCTCCTCGTCGAAGAAGGTGCCGCCGACCAGCGTCACCGCGGCCGGGCGGTGCGCGGTCAGCGCCAGCGCGCGCAGCAGCACGTCCTGGCCCTTCCACGCGGTGAGCCTGCCCGCCATCACGATCCGCACCTGCGCGGCCGGGCGCTGCGGGGCGCGCGGCGGCAGCGCGGCGTCCTCGATGCCCGGGTACGCCACGACGGCGGGCCGGCGCCGGGTGGCGAGGGTGCTCAGGGTGGCGCGGCTGTTGGCCACGACCCCGCGCGCGGCCCACCGGCCGAGCACCCGCAGCGCGAACGCGAGAACCCGGCCGAAGTAATCGGCGGAGATCCGGTCGTGCACCTGCCAGACCAGCGGGATTCCGGCCCGCCGCGCCGCTACCGCCCCCATCAGCAGCGCCTTGGTGCTCTGCGCGACCACCACATCGGCGTCCGCGCGGCGCAGTGTGTCCCCCAGGGCGCGGCCCAGCCGCACCAGCTCCAGTGCCCCGCCTGCCAGCCGCAGCGGCCCGGAGCCGGCGATGGTGAGCGAGCGGCTGTCGAAGTCGTTGCGCTGCACGGTGACCGGGATGTCGCGGGCGCGCAGCAGCTCGACCAGCGGGCCGTCGGCGGTGAGCAGTGCCGACGGCCGCACCGCCGCGTCCGCGCGCAGCGCGGTGAGCAGCCGCAGCGTCGCCAGCTCGGCGCCGGAGGGCGCGGCGGTATGGGTGAGGAAGACGGCGTCGATCATCCGCTCAGCTCCCGGTAGAGCGCGACGTGCCGGTCCGCGGCCGCCGTCCAGGAGAAGGTCTCGGCGTGCGCGCGGCAGCCCTCGGCGTCCGGCAGCTTGCCGTCCAGCGCCGCCACCAGCCTGGCGGCCAGCGCCTCGGCGTCGCCCGGAGCCACGATGAGCGAATCGTCCAGCGCGCGCACCGAATCCGGCAGCCCCCCGCAGGCGGTGACCACCGGCGCCCGCCCGGCCGCCAGCGACTCCAGCGCGATCAGCCCGAACCCCTCCAGCGCCACCGACGGCACCACGGTGAGCGCGGCCTCGGCGTACAGCCCGGTCAGCTCGGCATCGCTCACCCGGCCCGCGAAGCGCACGCTCGCGCCGAGCGGCCCGGCCTGCGCGCGCAGCGCCGCCTCGGCGGTGCCGGTGCCGACGATCACCAGCCGGGCCGCCGGGTGCGCGGCCAGCACGGCGGGCCAGCCGCGCAGCAGCACATCGATCCCCATCCGGTGCTCCAGCCTGCGCACGCAGAGCACCATCGGCTCGGCGCTCGGCGGGGCCGGGCGGAACTGCGCCAGATCCACACCGGGCGGGATAACGGTGACCCGCTCCGGGCGCACCCGGTAGTCGGCGACCAGCAGATCGCGGAAGTACCCGGAGAGCACCACGAACCGGTCCGCGCGCAGCGCGCGCACCCGCTCCAGCAGGTACTTGGCCCTGGTGGCCGCGGCGCCCTCCCCCGCCATCCGGCTCTCCGCCGCCCACGGGCCGTGGAAGTGCACGACCAGCGCGGCGCCGCGCCGCGCGGGCGGGCCGTAGAGCGCGAAATGCCGGTCCAGCACGACCTTTTCGGCGGGGCCGTCCGCGTAGGCGGTGCGCGCCCGGTGCAGCGTGGAGCCACCGGTCGGGCCCCAGGAGCGGGCGCCCGCGGGAGCCTCGCCGAAGGCCGCGGCGTCGACGGTGACGTCCGCCCGACCGGCCAGCGCGGCGTAGAGGTCGGTGAAGTAGCGGTTCAGCCCGCCGGGGGCCGAGCCGAACCACTCCGACCCCGTCATGTGCACCCGCGGCGCGCTCATGCCCGCCCCCCGCGACGGGTGCGGATCAGGTGCCCGGTGCGCACCCGCAGCCGGTGCAGCGCGGCCCTGGCCAGCCGCAGGTCCCCCACGGCCACGTCGAGCGGGGAGAGCAGCCGCGGACAATCGCGCGCGATGCGATGGTGGAAGCGCAGCATCTCGGTGAGCTTGCTCAGCGACGAGGTGCGGCTGGAGAGGTTGAAGGTCGAGTTCCGCCAGGCCGCCGCGACCTCGGTGAGGCCGTAGAAGAGCCCGAACTGCCCGACCCGGGCGAAGAGGTCGACGTCCATCGGGAAGACCAGGTCGCCGCGGAGCCCGCCGACCCGGTCGAAGTGCTCGCGCCGGAACATGGCGGCGGCGGTCGGGCCGAAGTCCGCGGGGCCGCGCCGGACGATGGTGCGCGCGAGCTCGCGCGGGCCGTGCACGCCGTCCAGCCCCGGCAGCCCGAGCCCGGTCTCCACCAGCGCGCCGCCCTCGTCGATCACCTGGAAGCGCGAGGAGCTGAGCGCGAAGGCCCGGTCGCTCATGACCTCGAGCTGGGTGGCGAGCGAGCCGGGCAGCAGGATGTCGTCGGCGCAGACCACCTTCACCAGCTCACCGGTGGAGAGCTGGATGACCCGGTTCCAGTTGTCACCGATGCGCAGCGTGCGCTCGTTGCGCTCGACCCGCACCCGCGGGTCGTCGAAGGACGCGGCGATCTCGCCGGTCGCGTCGGTGCTCGCGTTGTCGAGCACCAGGAGTTCGAATTCGACGTCCTGGCTCAGAATCGAGCGCATCGTCGGTTCCAGGGTCCGGCCCGCCTGGTAGGCGGGAACGCAGACCGAAAGGCTGACCATGTCCCCTCCTTTTAGCGGGATAAAAATGAATTCAGCAACATGCCGGCAATATGGCGGGAAATATCGGTTCAGCCTCGACCGGCTCGAATCGTATAGACCATAAACAGGTCCCGTGGTCTTTCATACCGCCCTCATTACGTGCAGCTCCGAAAATCTCGCATGTTCCAATTCGACGGAGCAATGGTCAAGCTATCGCGATTCGTCCTGCGGGGATACCCCGGATGGTTGCCAGTGGGCGACCTCACAGCGCCACACCGCCCCCTGTGCGTTCAGCGGATCGGCGGCTCCCCGTTGCTCGTGGCCGGCTCACCGGCGAGCCAGCGGCCGGTCAGCTCGGGATACCGCTCGGAGACCTCGGCCAGCAGGTCGGGGACGGTGAGCAGCACCCGGTCCGGGCGCGCCGCGACCAGCTCGGCGGGCGCGATGATCGGCACGTCGGTGCCCGGCATCCGCCTGCCCTGCTTGGCAGGCGAGGCGTCGGCCACCCCGGCCACCAGCTCCCGCCGGACCCCCGCCCGGCAGAACAGCGCCACCGCGCGGGACGCGGCGCCGTAGGCGTACATCCGGGAACCGCGGGCCGCCTCCAGTTCCAGTGCGGCGCGCAGGTTCTCGCTCTGCCGGTCGGCCGCGCGCTGCAACCGGCCAACGAACGCCGGATCGGCCGAGCCCGCCTCGCGGGCCAGCACCCGGCGCACCGCCGCGTCCGGCTCGGCCGGGCCGTGCACCGCGGCGATCAGCACCGTGCCGCCGTACAGCCCGAAGTCCCACGCCGTGACGACCGACATCCCCGCGGCATCCAGCATGCCGCGCAGCACCGCCAGGCTGTAGTAGGCGAAATGACCGTGCCGCAACGCATTCCACTGCTCTCCCGCGACGATGGTGTGCACGGGATGGTACTGCACCAGCAACACGCCGCCGGGTGCGGTGGCCGCCGCCCGCTCGGCGACGGCGGCGCGCTGGTCACGCTCGTGCATGAGCCCGAAACAGTCGAGCACCACATCGGCGGGGCCGGTCGCGGGCGCGAAGCCGCGCGCGGCCAGCAACCCCAGCCAGCTGCCGCCGTGCGGGCTGCCGAACTCGCGCACCGTGCGCCCGCGCAGCAGCCCCGCGGCGGCGGCCATCTCGACCGCCTCGGCGGCCTGCTCGCGCAGCGCCCGCGGCTCGACGCCGCGCGGCTCGGCGGTCTCGGTGTCGTCCGCGGCCAGCTGGGCCAGCCCGCAGGCGGCGCAGAGCACCATCGCCAGCGGGTGCGCCGCCTCGTCCGGGCGCAGCGGCTCGCTCGCGGGCGGGAAGTGGTCGGCGGCAGGCATCCGGCCCAGATCGAGCACCCGGGTCAGCGCGGCGCCCCCGCACGCCAGGCAGGCGCTCATGGCACGATCACCCCGTGCGTATCGAGCGGACCGGGCTCTCCGGCGTCCTCCTGCTGATCCCGGAGCCCTTCCACGACGAGCGGGGCTTCTTCACCCGCACCTTCGACGCCGCGCTCTTCGACGCCGAGGTGGGCGCGGGCGCCAGCGCGAGCTTCGCGCAGGACTCGCAGTCCCGCTCGGCGCGCGGCGTGCTGCGCGGCATGCACGGGCGCCGCGGCCGCGGCGAGGCCAAGCTGGTGCGCTGCGCGCACGGCGCGGTGCACGACATCCTGGTCGACATCAGGCCCGGCTCCCCGACCTTCGGCCGCAGCGCGGCATTCCAGCTGGACGACAGCGACTTCCGGCACCTCTACGTGCCGCCGGGGTTCCTGCACGGCTTCCAGGCGCTGACCGAGACCGCCGACGTCTGCTACCGCATCGACCGCCCGCACGACCCCGCCGAGGACATCGCGGTGGCGCACGACGACCCGGACCTCGCGCTGCACTGGCCGCAGCCGGTCACGGTGGTCTCCGCCCGCGACCGCGCGGCGGGCAGCTGGCGCGAGCTCCTGGCCGCCGAGCGGCTCACGCATCGGTGACCGCCGCCAGCGGCCGGGCTGCGCCTGCCCACCGCAGCTCGCCGTCGATCAGCCCGCGCTCGCCGAGCGTGCGCAGCGTCGCCAGCCGGACGAAGGTGGAGCCGAAGGCCTCGGCGGTGAGCCCGCGGTCGCGGTACTCCCGGTAGAGCTGGGCGGCGCCGTCCGGAATGCTCCAGCGTGCCTCGAAGCCGAGGTCGCGCCGGGCGGCGGCGAAATCCACCCGGTACGAGCGCGGGTCGGCGCCGGACTCGCCGGTGATCACCACCTCCGCGCCGGGCACCACGTCGGCCACCGCGTTCGCGATCTCGGCCACCGTGCGGTTGTTCCGCTCGGTGCCGATGTTGTAGGCGCGGCAGTGGATCGCCTCGACCGGCGCCTCCAGGCAGACCGCGAAGGCCTCCGCGATGTCCTCGGCGTGCACCAGCGGCCGCCACGGCGTGCCGTCCGAGAGCACCTTGACCACGCCGCTCAGCACCGCGTGGCCGACCAGGTTGTTCAGCACGATATCGGCGCGCAGCCGGGGCGAGAAGCCGAAGGCGGTGGCATTGCGCAGGAACACCGGGGCGAAGCCGGAATCCGCGATGGCGGCGACATCGTCCTCGACCCGCACCTTGCTCTCCGCGTACGGGGTGAGCGGGCGCAGCGGCGCCGACTCGTCCACCAGGCCGTCGCCGGCCGAGCCGTAGACCGAGCAGGTGGAGGCGTAGAGGAAGCGGGGCACCCCGGCCTGCTTCGCCAGCCGGGCCAGCCGCACCGAGGCGTGGTGGTTGATGTCGTGCGTGATCTCCGGGACCAGCGCGCCGAGCGGGTCGTTGGAGAGCGCGGCCAGGTGGATCACCGCATCGAAGCCGGCCAGCTGCGCCGCGGTGACGTCGCGCAGGTCGACCGCGAGCCCGGGCGGGTCCTGCACCGCGGCCCCGAGCACGCGATCGGCGAAATAGCCGGTGTCCAGGCCGGTGACCTCGTGCCCGCGGGCCCGCAGCAGCGGCACCATGACGGTGCCGAGGTACCCCTGGTGCCCGGTGACGAGAACCCGCAACGTCCTACCCACTTCCTAGATCCAGCACGGCCTTGTCCATCAGAAAACCCTCCGCGTATCGCGCGTGGCACTGCACCCCGCGCAGCCGCGCCAGCCCCAGGAACGATTCGTCGTCGAACCAGTCCCGCCCGGCCTGCGAGGGGTAGTGCTTCGCCAGCAGCGCCGCCTTCTCGGCGGCCACCTCCGGCGTCACCGGGTGCAGCACCGCGGGGCGCGGAGTATCCGTCTCCCACTTGGGGATCTCGTAACCGAGCACCAGATGGTTACGGAATTCGGTCGGCACCAGCTCGGCCAGGGTCCGGTGGTCCTGGTGCGCGTCGCCGCGGTGCGGCGCGAAGACCAGCTCCGGCTCGGTGCTCCGGCGGAATTCCGCCAGCGCGTCCTTCACCCGGTCCCAGTGCGCGGGCACCCGGCCGTCCGGCAGGTCGAGCACGGTGAGCGCCAGATCCACGCCCGGGCAGAAGGATTCGAGCGCGGCGCGCTCCTCGGTTTCCCGTGCGGTGCCGCCGCCGGAGAGCACGAGCGCCCGCACCCGCAGCCCGGCATGCGCGCGCGCCAGCGTCAGCAGCGTCGCACCGGCGCCGATCGCGATGTCGTCGCAGTGCGCGCCGAGCAGCGCGATCTCGGTGAGCCGCGCCGGTACCAGCGAGATCACGGTGCCGGACGCTCCCAGACCATCCAGGGCCGGTCGCCGCGGTGGTACCCGGTGTCGAGCTCGGCGCGCTCCTTGAAGGTGTCGGCCGGCTTCCAGAAGCCGAAGTGCTGGTAGCCGAAGAGCCTGCCCTGCGACGCCAGCGCGCCGCAGGCGTCCTCGACGAGGTCGCCGCCGGGCGGCAGGTGGTCGAAGATCTCCTGGGTGAGCACGAAGTAGCCGCCGTTCTCCCAGATCGGGAGCTTGGCCACCGGGGTGATCTGCTTGACCTCGCCATTGGGCAGCACGTCCACGCAGTGGAACGAGGACTGCGGCGGCACGATCAGCATGGAGGCCGCGGCGCCGGACTCCGCGAAGCGCCCGACCACCTCGTCCAGCGGGGCGTCGGTGAGCACGTCGGAGTAGTTGGCCAGGAACATCTCGTCACCGCCCAGGTGCGGGCGCACCCGGCGCAGCCGCTCCCCGATCGCCGACTCCAGCCCGGTGTCGACGAAGGTGATGGTCCAGTCCGCGATATCGGAGTCCAGCAGCTCGACCTCGCCGCCGCGGATGACGAAGTCGTTGGACATCGTCTCCTGGTAGGTCAGGAAGAAATTCTTGATGTGGTGCGCGCCGTAGCCGAGGCAGAGGATGAACTCGGTGTGGCCGTAGTGCGCGTAGTACCGCATGACGTGCCAGATCAGCGGGCGCGGCCCGACCATCTGCATGGGCTTGGGGACCACGTCGGTGTCGCTGTTGCGCATGCGCATGCCGTAGCCGCCACAGAACAGAACGACCTTCATCGGGTGCCGACCTCCGTGTTCGCCGGGTCGACCACGCGCACGGTCGGCAGCGGGAAGACCAGCCGGCCGCCCCACGCGCCGATGTGCCGCAACTGCGCGGTCAGCTCCGTCTCCAGATTCCAGGGCAGGACGACGACCACGTCCGGTTCATCCTCGTCGATCCGCTCCGGGGAGTGGATCGGGATGCGGGTGCCCGGGGTGAATTTTCCGTGCTTGTAGGGGTTGCGATCGACGGTGTAGGCGAGCAGGTCCGGCCGGATTCCGCACCAGTTGAGCAGCGTGTTCCCCTTGCCGGGGGCACCGTAGCCGACCACCGTCCGGCCCGCGGCCCGCTCGTCGAGCAGGAAGCGCAGCAGGTCGTGGCGGACCTCTTCGGCCTTGGTCCGCAGCACCGCGTACCCCTCGACCGTGTGCAGCCCGGCCTCGGCCTCCAGTGCCAGCAGCTCGGCCACCCGCTCGGTCGGCTCGGCCACCGCCTCGGGCCTGGCCCAGATCCGCAGCGACCCGCCGTGCGTCGGCAGCAGCTCCACATCGGCCACCGCGAGCCCGGCCACCGCGAGCGCGCGCTGCGCCGCGAGCAGCGTGTAGTACTGGAAATGCTCGTGGTAAATGGTGTCGAACTGGCCGTATCGGACCAGATTCAGCGCGTGGTGCACCTCGATCGAGATCCAGCCGTCGTCGGCGACCAAGCCGCGCAGCGCGTGCGTGAAACCGCGCAGATCCGGAATATGGGCATAGACATTATTCGCCACCACCAGATCGGCGGGGCCGTGTTCGGTCCTGACCTTTTCCGCCAGCCCCTCGTCCAGGAATGCGGTCAGCGTCGGCACCCCGGCCTCGCGAGCGGCCGCGCCGACATTCACCGACGGCTCGATTCCCAGGCACGGCACCCCGGCCGCGACCACATTGCGCAGCAGATAACCGTCGTTGCTGGCGACCTCGACCACGAAGGAATCGCCGGTCAGCCCGAGCTGGAGCACGGCGTCCTCGACGAAGGTCTTCGCGTGCCGCACCCAGCTGTCCGAGTACGACGAGAAATACGCGTATTCGGTGAAGGTCTCCTCCGGCGTGATCAGCGCGGGGATCTGCAGCAGCAGACATTCCTCGCAGACCCGCAGGTGCAGGGGGTACGCGGGCTCGGGCAGATCGAGCTCGGCGACGGACAGGAACTTCTCACAGGGGGGTGTGGCGCCCAGGTCGACCACACTGGTCAAGCTGGGTGAATCACACAGACGACAACGCACACGGGCTCCACATCGAAACGACAATCCCGCCGGCGGCGCCCCGCAGCCCGAGAAGTCACTTCTCTACCGACCGGGACAAAAAGTATCACCACCCCGCGCCCGGCGCGACCCGAACAGTGACCGATTCCGCCCCGAAAACCACGAACAGCTTGTTTCGAGTTACCGACCCCGCATACCGGTGTCCCGGATCACCGCGGCCCGAGCGTATCCCCGCCCGCCTGCACGTTTTCGTACGCACGTACCGGCTCAGGTCATACCGATCAGTATGTCGGTGTGACCTGGCTCCTACGGGTTGTGCCCGGCGATCATCGGGGGCAATATCTTCGCAACAGATCGGCCCGGCTTCGATTCGCACCGCTGCGACGCCGCCGGACGGACTGGGTCCTCTGAATTCTTCGTTTTCCTACGGTTGCGAAGAATTAGCGCTTCAAGCTTCAAGCAGGTTGTTTCACCCATGGTCATCGAACTCACCGGCACCGGCGGCGCCGTCGACCTGCGCCACCACTCCTCCCGCCCCGGCGAGCGAGACCGCTGGCGCCTCAACTACGTCAGACGGCTCGCCGTCACCGACATGCTGGCCATCGCCGCGGGAACGCTGCTGGCCCAGCTGGTGGATGTGGATTTCGCCGCCGTGCGCCCGGTGTCCTGGGCACCGGACTTCGGTGGCGCCGCCGTCGCGCTCTCGCTCGCGGTCGTGGTCACGTGGTCGATCGCGCTGGGATGGAAGGACACTCGCTTCCACCGCACGGTCGGCAGCGGGAACGAGGAGTACCGGCGGTTGCTGTCGGTGACGCTGCACCTCTTCGGCGCGCTCGCGATCGGCGCATTGGTGCTGCGCGCCGACGCCGCGCACGACTACCTCGCGGTGGCGCTGCCGGTGGGGCTGGCCGGGCTGGTCGGCACCCGCGCCGCCTGGCGCAGGCACGCCGCGCGGCACCGGGCGCTCGGCCGGTACCGGCACTCGGTGCTGGTGGTCGGCGGGCCGGAGTCGGCGCGCGCCATCGCGCAGAACTTCGACCGCAACCACATGTACGGCTACCACGTCGTCGGGGTCTGCACCGCCGCCGGTCCCAACCCGGAGGAGCCCGGCTCCATCGCGGTGGGCGGGCGCGAGATCCCGATCGTCGGCGACGACCGCTCGGTGATCAGGGCAGCCAGGCGCACCGGCGCGGACACCGTCGTCGTGATGGCGACCGACCGGCTCGGCCCGCGCGACATCCGGCACCTGGCCTGGGATCTCGACGCCTTCGGCGCGGAGCTCATCGTCGCCGCCGGGATCATGGACGTCTCCGGCACCCGGATGTCGAACCAGGTGCTGGCGGGCATGCCGGTGCTGCACATCGAGCGCCCGCAGTACGACCGGGCGCTCTCGCTGCGCAAGGCGATCTTCGACTTCTGCTTCTCGGCGCTGGTGCTGCTCGCCATCTCGCCGATCCTGCTGGTGATCGCCGCCGCGGTGAAATTCACCAGCCACGGCCCGGTCTTCTACCTCTCCGAGCGGATCGGCATGGACGGCAGGCCGTTCCGGATGATCAAGTTCCGCAGCATGTACGTGCACGCGGACAAGCACGTGCACACGCTGATCTCGGAGAACGGCGGGAATCCGCTCTTCTTCAAGATCAAGAACGACCCGCGGGTGACGCCGGTCGGGCGCTTCCTGCGCAAGTACAGCCTGGACGAGCTGCCGCAGTTCTTCAATGTGCTGCGCCGGGAGATGAGCGTGGTCGGGCCGCGGCCGCAGGTGCGCCGCGAGGTGCACTCCTACGACGGGGTCATGCGGCGCCGGCTGCTGGTGCGGCCGGGGGTGACCGGGTTGTGGCAGGTCAGCGGCCGGTCGGATCTCTCGCCCGAGGAGTCGGTGGAGCTGGACATCTCCTACGTGGAGAACTGGTCCATGGTGCTCGATCTCTGGATCATCACCCGCACGCTGCGGGCGGTCGCCGAGGGCGAAGGGGCCTACTGACCCGATCCCGCCGCGCCGACGGGGGGCGGCGGGATCGTTTCCGCCGTACCGGCGCGCGTCCCGCAGCGGGGCCGGGCCATCCTCGCAGGTGCGGGCTCGCGGCTCATGTGCCGCGACGCTCGGGGGTGCAGCGCGCACCGGGGCGGCAGCGGGGCACGACCGACGGGCACCCTAGGCTGCGTGGCATGCGTTCGCTCGTCCTCACCGCCGCCGTCTGTCTCCTGGCTGCGCCCGGGACGGCGCACGCGGAGCCGTGGGGACCACCGCAGCGGCCACACCCGTTCCTCGGCCCGGTGGGTTCGGCGACCATGCACGGCGATGCCGGATCCTCGGACACCACACCGTATTCCGGCCCGGGCACCGGGCCGCTCACGGTGCGCGCGGAGCCGCTGGCCGCCGCCTGCCCGACGCTCCTGCAGGGCCGCGACGGGCTGGTGGTCGCGCTCTGCACGAGCATCGCCGGGCAGGTGCCGACCGTGCAGCTGCTCGACTCCGAGCAGGGGTCGCTCGCCGCGCTGCCGCTGGTGAAGGGGAGCCTGCTCGGCGGGGTGTACGCGTACCTGGACCAGGACGACCGGCTGGTGGCGGTGGACGGCGATCGCGCGCTGGTCCGGGTGGCGCACCACCGGGACGCCGACGGGCGGTGGCGGCTGGAGATCGCCGAGCGCACCGACCTCTCCGGCGCGATTCCACAGGGCGACAGCGTGACCGGGCTGGTGCCGGACTGGTCGGGCAATGTCTGGTTCGCCACCGGAGGAGGGCTCGCCGGACTGCTCACCCCCGACGGCCGGACCAGCACCGTCGACCTCGGCGCGCAGGTGGCGAACAGTATCTCGGCCGCCCCGGACGGCCACGTCGCGGTGGCGACCACGCACGCCCTCTACGAACTGACCGCCCCCGGCGGCGCGGCCCGGATCGCCTGGCGCGCGCCGTACGACCGCGGCAGCGCGCGCAAACCGGGGCAGCTGAGCCACGGAACCGGTTCGACGCCCACGTATTTCGGCCCCGTGACCGGCGCGGAGTACCTGACCATCGTGGACAGCGCCGACGCGGGCGTACGGGTGCTGGTCTTCCGCTCCGGCACCGGCGAACTCGTCTGCGCGCAGCCGGTGCTCACCGCGGGCGGGCCGGGCAGCGAGAACTCGCCGATCGGCGCCGGGCGCTCGGTCTTCGTGGCCGGAACCTACGGCTACCCGTATCCGACGGTGCCCGCCGACGCCGGGCCCGCCGTGCCGCCCGCGGCGCCCTTCACCGGTGGCATGACCCGCGTCGATATCGATGAATCCGGGTGTCACACGGTGTGGGACAGCGCGATTCGCAGCGCCGCGGTGCCGCACCTGTCGATCGCGGACGGCCTGCTCTACACCCTCACCCGGCACGGGCCGGAGACCGCCACCCCGGCCGACGGTTTCTCGGTGACCGTGCTCGACCCGGCCACCGGCGCGGCGCTCGCGGACTCCCCCGCCCCGGGGACGGTGCTGAACGACCCACTGCAGATGTCGCCGCTCATCCTGCCGGACGGGCGGATGCTGCAGGGCACCGTCACCGGGGTGCTGCGCATCGGCTGAGCCGGTTCACCGCGCCCGCACCGCGGCACCCTCCGACCAACCGGCGCGGCGCACCGGCCGGTTCACCCGATGGTCGCGTGCATCTCCCACACGATCACCTCGGCCGCGCCGGCGGCGCTCAGCCGCTGCCCGCCCGCACCGGTGAACCGCACCGAGTCACCCTCGGCCAGCGGCCCCGTCCCCTCCAGTTCGACCGCGCCGCGCGCGACGAACAGGTGCAGGAACGGCGCGTCCGGCAGCGTGATCGCCGGGTCCCCGGCGTCGAGCCGCGCCACGTGCATGGTCGCGTACCTGTTGGCGATCCGGATCGCGGAGTGGTCGGCGTACTCCTTCATCCCCGACGCCACCGGCACCAGCCCGCCGGAGAGCAGCGCGTCGTCGATCTCCAGTTGCTCGTAGCCGGGGACGATCCCGGATTCGTCCGGCAGCACCCACATCTGCACGAAGTGCACCGGCTCCTCGTGCTGCCGCGCGAACGAGCCGGTCGCGCCGGCGAAGCGCCAGGAGTCGTTCTTCTCCGAGTGCAGGATGCCGGTGCCCGCGCTCATCCGCTGCGCCAGCCCCGGGTAGATCACCCCGGAGTGCCCGGTGGAGTCCTGGTGTACCAGCGAGCCGCGCAACACCCAGGTGACGATCTCCATGTCCCGGTGCGGGTGGGTGTCGAAGCCCATGCCGGGGGTGACGATGTCGTCGTTGTTCACCAGCAGCAGGCCGTGGTGCGTGTTCTCCGGGTCGTAGTGCTGCCCGAAGGAGAAGGAGTGCTTGGAGTCGAGCCAGCCGATCCGGGTCTTCAGCCGGTCGCCTGCGCGGCGGACGTCGATCTGCGGGGTGGTGGGAGCGGACACGGTTGCCTCGATTCCGAGTTCATTGCTTTGTCAACTACTTGCACACTACCCGTTATCGTTGCCTTGTCAACTAATGCGCGTACGCTGGACGACGTGAACGCGACACGCTGGCTCGATGCCGACGAGAACGAGCTCTGGCGGGCCTACCTCGACGCGACCCGCCTGCTCTTCCGCGACCTGGACAAGCAGCTCACCCAGGACGTGGGCATCGCCTTCGCCGACTACGAGATCCTGGTCCTGCTCGCCGAGGCCCCCGACCGCCGGCTCCGCATGAGCGCGCTCGCCGACGCCAGCAGCACCAGCCGCAGCGGCATCACCCGCGCCGTCACCCGGCTCGAGCGCTCCGGCCGGGTCCGCCGCGTGGACTGCGAATCCGATCGCCGCGGGGCATGGGCCGAGCTCACCGACGCCGGGGCCGCCGAGCTCGCCGCCGCAAGTCCCGGGCACGTCGCCGCCGTCCGCGCCGCGCTGCTCGACCGGATCGATCCGGCCGATCTCCCCGCCCTCACCCGTGCCTTCCGCGCTGTGCGGGATCATGCCAAGGTGACCGCCGACCAGCAGCCGGGAGCCCGGCGTGAGTGACCGCATCCGGATCGACGAGCAGAGCCCGTCCGTGTACAAGAGCCAGGTGGGGGTGGCGTTCGCGGCAAAGCAGGCGGCGAAGCGGGCGGGGCTGGACCGACACCTGGTCGAGCTGGTGAACGTGCGGATTTCCCAGCTCAACGGGTGCGCGCGGTGCCTGGATGTGCACACGAGGGCCGCGCGCGAGGCGGGCGAGAGCGAGCAGCGGCTGAACGTGCTGGCGGCGTGGCGTGCGGCCGACATCTACACCGAGCGGGAACGCGCGGCGCTCACGCTGGCGGAAGCGGTGACGACGCTGCCGCCGCACGACGAGCAGGAGCGCGCCTACGCGGCGGCCCGTGAGCACCTGGACGACGACCAGTTCGCCGCCGTCGCCTGGATCGCCATCGCCATCAATGCCTTCAACCGGATCTCCATCGTGAGCGGGCACGAGGTGCACGCGCGGGAGTGAGTCAGTGCGGCGCGGGGTGCACCATCATGGCCAGCGCCACCGGCACCAGCAGGTCGACCAGCTCGGCGACGGGCGGCCGCGGATCCATGAGCAGCCACTCGTGCGCCACCCCGTTGACCGCGCCGATCAGCGCGCCCGCGGCGAGCATGGGCTCCCCGCGCACGTGCGCGCCGGGCCCCGCGATCGGCCCCACCGCCATCTCGATGAGCAGGCTCCAGCCGTGCCGCCGCTCCCGGCGGTGCCGCTCCATGCGCTCGCTCACCCCGACCACCTCGAGGAAGGCGACCTTGGCCCGGTAGGGGTCGGAGTCGATGGAGCCGAGGTAGGCGGTGAAGGCGGCGGTGAGGCCGGCGTGCGGGTCGGCGGCGGGGCCGAGGCGGGAGAGCGCGGTGCCGACGGCGGCGGCGGCATCGTCCTGGATGCGGTCGTAGGCGGCGACCAGGACGTCCTCGCGGGTCTCGAACTCCTCGTAGAACTGCCGCTTGGAGAGCCCGGCGGCGGCGCAGACGTCGGCGAGCGAGCAGTGCGGGTAGCCGCGCTCGGCGAACAACCGGGTCGCCGCTGCGATGAAGCGGGCGCGCCGCTCCCGCTTGCGCTCGGAGATCGCGCGACCCCCGTACTGCCTGCCGGTTGTTGTCACGGCACTCACTGTATCGACCGGGGGGACCAGCGCGATCTCGGTGTCTGCCGGCCGCAGGACACCGCGGAGCGCGGCTCCATGTCCGACGTTCGGGCGATAGCGGGGCAGCGCGCGACGAACCACAATTCGGATTCGGCCTCGGGATCGGTGGACGGGAGAATTCGGATGAGCGTGTCGCCTGTGGACCCGACGATCCCGGGGGCGGTGCCACCCGAGCAGATGACGGTACTTCCGGAGCCGCCCCAGGACGATCCCAAGTACGTCACCTACCTGGGGTTGAAGGGCGCGGGATTGAGCCTGCTCGTGCACGGTCCGGGAAACGTGCTCGACTGCTTCGAGGCGACCGTCACCGCGGCACCCGCATTCGCGCACCTCTATCTGCCGACGGCATCCCCCTGTCTGGGCAGATTTTCCGGCATCGAGGGCATCTTCGTGACAGCACTGGAGGGTCCCGCGGGCTCCGCGATCGTGGTCAACTGTCTGCCCAACGGCGATCAGCGTTTCGTCGTCGAACATCTCGTGAACCCGCTCGGCGGGCCGCCTAGCAGATTGCGCGCGCCGTGGCGGCTCGGCGTCGGAGCCGCCGAGGCCCATGTCCCCATCACCTTCGGTGACATCTTCCGGCCGGCGCGAGTGGTACCGCTCGGACATCTTCCCGGCCTGGCACACCTGGCGGCGCCTGCCGCGCCGCTCCGCGTACCCGACGCCTTCGGTCGCGCCCTGGTCGAAGACGGCTGGGAGGCCACGGAGGATCGCACATACTTCGCCCTGCGAGCACCGGCGCGAAACGGCACCCGGCTCTGCATGCTGACCGGGTGGGACGGTGGATTCGCGATCGTCAGCCTCCTCACACCCGACGACCCGGTACCCGCGGGGCCGGGACCGTTGTCGGATCCCCGATGCACCGTCGAGGACTCCGATGGCAATCCGGTCCTGGTCCACCGGTTGGGTGACGTGGCGAGCCTGCGGATATCCACCGTGAGAGCCGCGGCGCTCCGTCTGGCGGAGGTCGCGGACCGCGATCTGATCCCCGGTCCCGGGCCGATCCCCGGATCGGCGTTCGCCCGCCCCGCGGAGCCTGCCGCCGAACCCGCCCGGCCACCGATCGCGATGGTTCCCAAGGGCGGCAATGTCTCGCTCACCGGCATGGTCCCCGGGCTCTCCGCGATCCGCGTCGGCATCGGATGGGTGGTTGGCTCCGGCCTGCAACTCGACCCGGGGACGATCGCGGCCGGCGCCGATCGGCGAGTGGTGAGCGACGCCCACTTCCTTTTTCTCGATGCCCAGCGGACACCGGACGGTGCTGTCCGGCGCACCGGCGCATGGACCGACATTGATCTGCACGCGGTACCGACGACGGTGCACACGATCGTGTTCGCGGTCGCGATTCGCGGCGGCGGCCACTCGTTCGCGCACGTCGAGAACGCCTTCGTGTATGTGGAGGATCAGGTCGGCGGCGCCGAGCTCGCCCGGTTCGACCTGACCGGCGCGACCGGGACCGAGACCGCCATGATCTTCGGCGAGGTCTACCGGCGCGGGGGCGATTGGAAGTTCCGCGCCATCGGGCAGGGGTACGAGACCGGGCTGGCCGGGATCGCGGCGGAGTACGGGGCGACGGCGCCCTAGCGCTCGATCGGCCGGCCGCGCCGCCCCTACCTCATCACCGAGACCTGGATCGGCCTGCGCGCCGAGCATTCCCGCCGCGCCGGGCGTCCCGGATCTGCGCCCGCTAGAGCCGCGCCGCGGCGAAAGCGGCTGCGGCGGTGACGGCTTCGCCGTAGCGCGTGTGGGCACCGTAGCCCGCATCAGGAGGCAGAGCGGATGCCGGATTGCAGACGGGGTCCTGCGGCACGCAGTACTGGGCGGTGCGGGCGGCGTAGGGCTCGGGGATGGCGGTGTTGTAGGCGTGAACGGGGCTGGCGAAGAGGAGGAGGGCGGCGATGCGGGGGGCGAGCGGGGCGGGGATCACCGCGGTGGCCGGGAAGTCGTCGCTGCCCATGCCGAGCGCGTTGGAGAGCACCTCGCCGCCCTGCGAGTACCCGGCGAGGACGAAGCGGGTCGCGGGGCACTCGACGGAGCGCAGCACCAGGTGCGCCACCAGGTCGACGGCACCGATGGCGCGGGAGCGCGGGCCGGTGCTGTCGGCGGGGTAGGAGACGTTGTAGAGGGTCCAGGTCAGGTCGGGGCGGGCGGCGCGCACGGCGGCGTCGAGCGGGCGCCCGACCGTCGGGTCGTCCACCGGCGCCCAGGTCTCGGCGAGCGGACGCGAGTAGTCGGTGCCGCGCGCCATGATCAGCTCGGCGTCGCCGCAAGCGGGGGCGGCCGCGGCCACCGGCGCGCTGAGCGCGATGCCCGCGCCGGTCAGTGCGGCCGCGAGCAGGGCGGCGGTTGTCGAGGTCATCGCTGCTCCGTCGTCGGTATCGGTGAAGGTGCCATTCGGGCGGATCGCTCAGTAGTCCGGGCGGCGCAGCAGCCCGGAGGGCTCCGCGCGCCCGCTGACGAGCGGGCGGTACACGTGCTCGGTCCACTCCGCCTTGGGGACCACCGCCAGCCCGATGGAGACCGCGCCGTCGCGCACACCGAAGGCGCGGGTGACGGCGGCGGTGATGTCGGCGTCCAGCCGCGCGCGGGCGGTGGCGTCGAGCTCGGCGGGGAAGTGGCTGATCTCCACGTGCGGCATGTCGGACCGGCTTCCTGTTCGGGCGGGCACTCACCGAGCAGCCTGCCAGACCGCCGCCGCGAAACGCACCCCGCGGCGGGCCGGAGCGGGGCATACTGCCCGGAGAGTTCGCCGGTGACCCGGCCACGACGCACCGTCCGCTCCCGGGCGGGGAAGGGGCCGAGATGACGGCGCTACCCGGACGGTTGCTCGGCGGCCCGGCCGCCCTGCTCGGCGCGGTGCGCGCCCGGCTCGACCCCTCCGCCTTCCACCCCGAGCTCCGGCTGCACGGCAGGCTGCTGCCGGGCAGGCCGGTCACCGCGCTGACCCTGCCGCTCATCCGCAGGCTCAGCGACCTCATCCCGGCGGGCGGGGCCGAGGTCTTCGAGGTGAACGAGAACGTCTCGGTCCGGGTGCACCGGCCCGCGCTGGCCGCGGCGCCCGGACCGGCGCTGCTCTGGATCCACGGCGGCGGGTACGTCCTCGGCACCGCCAGGCAGAACGACCGCGTCTGCGCGACCTTCGCGAACGAGCTGAACGCCGTGGTCGCGGCGGTGGAGTACCGCCTGGCCCCCGAGCACCCCTACCCCGCCGCGCTCGACGACTGCTACGACGCACTCCAGTGGCTCGGCGCGCAACCGGAGATCGACCCCGCGCGCATCGCCGTCGCGGGCGCCAGCGCGGGCGGCGGCCTCGCCGCCGCACTCGCCTTCGCCGCCCGCGACCGCGGCGGCATCCGCCCGGTGCTGCAGGTGCTCTCCTACCCCATGCTCGACGACCGCTCCACCGGCGCCGAGCTGGAGACCGGCACCTTCCGGCTCTGGAACACCGCGGCCAACCGCTTCGGCTGGCGCGCCTACCTGCCCGATGCCGACCCCGCCACCGCCGTGCCCGCGCGCCGCACCGACCTGGCCGGGCTCGCCCCCGCGTGGATCGGCGTCGGCACCCTCGATCTCTTCCACGCCGAGGACCTCGCCTACGCCGAGCGGCTGCGCGCGGCCGGGGTCGAGGTGGAGGTGCTGGAGGTGCCCGGCGCCTTCCACGGCTTCGACGAGGTCGCCGCCGGCACCGGGGTCGCCCGCGATTACTTTGCCGCCCAGGTGGTTTCGCTGCGCTCGGCGCTCGCCGCCTGAGCGAGCAGCGCCTGGATCTCGGCGCACGCCCTGACGTCGCCGAAGGAGCGGTAGACCACGTGCAGGGTGGCATTGTGGTCGGCGTCCCGGCGCGCGGCGGTGGCGTCGGCGAGCAGGATCACCCGGTAGCCGAGGGTCGCGGCGTCCCTGGCGGAGGATTCGCAGCAGACATTGGTGACGGTGCCCGCGATCAGCACGGTGTCGATGCCGCGCGCGGTCAATTGCTCCGGCAGGTCGCTGCGGCCGGGAAAGAAGGCGCTGTAGGCGGATTTCTCCGCGTAGACGTCGCCGGGCTCGGCGCCGAGCCCCGGCCAGAGCCGCTCCGCCGACGGGCCCGTGCCGCCGGAGCAGGCGTAGCTCGCGGCCGTCGCGGCGCCGAAGAACTCGACGGCGTGCGGGAGCGGGGGGCGCGTGGCGGGTACCACCCACGCGACCGCTCCGCCCGCGGCGCGCAGTGCCGTGGCGAGGTCGGCGATGGCGCCGACGATGCTGCGGCAGTACGGGTTGCCCGCCACGTGGAAGGGGACCATGTCGATCACGACGAGCGCGGTCCGCGCCGGATCCAGCACCGGGTAGGCGAAGCGCCGCCCCCGCCGCTCCTCGTGCCTGCGGTACTCCCGCTCCTCGATGTGCCAGGCGTGCGCGCGAACCTCGCCTGCACTCATGCTGTGTCCATTCGGCACGAGCGAGGGCCCTCCGTGGCCACGCTCCGCTACCGCCTCCGGGCCCGCCTCGCTCATGCCGGGCAGTCTCGCACCGAAACTCGCTGTCACCGGGCAGGAACACGCCACTATCCTCGCCGCATGACCACGGACATCGTCCTGATCACCGGCGCCATGGCGGCCGGGAAGTCCACCGTGGCCGAGTTGCTCGCCCGCTCGCTCCCGCGCGCCGCTCACGTCCGCGGCGACACCTTCCGGCGCTGGATCGTGAGCGGCCGCGCCGAACCCGCGCCACCGCTGAGCGCCGATGCCGAAACCCAGCTCGCCCTGCGTCAGCGGCTCGCCGCGACGGTCGCGCTCGGCTACGCGGACGCCGGGATCACCCCGGTCCTCCAGGACCTCTACCCCGGCCCCGCGCTGGCCCGAATGCGTACCCTGCTCACCGGCCACCCGCTGCGCGTGGTCGTGCTGCTCCCCGACCCTGGCGTCCTCGCCGCCAGGGACGCCGCCCGCGCCAAGACCGGCTACCGCGGCTGGTCCCCCGCCGAGTTCGACCGCGAGTTCCGCGACCGCACCCCCGCACCCGGCCTCCGCCTCGACACCTCCGCGCAGACCCCCGAGCAGACCGTCGCCGCCATCCACGCCCGCTGGCCCGAGACCCTGGTCCCCGATTCGCCGACCGGTTGCCCGGGCCCGCCCCGCGGCGTTTGATGAACCGGTGAGCGAAACCTCCCCCATCGACCCCGCCGCCCCGCCCAGCGGCACCGGCTGCCTGGAGTGCGAGCGCGACGGCGGCTGGTGGTTCCACCTGCGCCGCTGCGCCGCCTGCGGCCACATCGGCTGCTGCGACACCTCGCCGAACCAGCACGCCACCGCGCACGCGGGCGCCACCGGCCACCCGCTGATCACCAGTTTCGAGCCGGGCGAGGACTGGTACTACGACTACCGCGACAAGCAGCTGTACGAGGGGCCGCGCCTGGCGCCCCCGGAGAGCAAACCCGCCGATCAGCCCGCCCCCGGCCCGGCCGATCGGGTCCCGGCCGACTGGCGTCGGCTGTTGCACTGACACAGCCCGCCGGGGCACCTCGGTACCCTGAACCCCGATCCCCCACTCGACCAGCGAAGGACAACTCCATGCGAGCGATCAGGGTGACGACCACGGCCGCGCTGGCGGCACTGCTGCTGGCGGCAGGCACGCAGGCGGCGGGGGCACGGCCGGTCGGGCCGTTCGAGGTCGGCGGCGCGATCGAGGTGGAGTTCGACGCGGCGGGCGGGGTGGACGCGCTCGGCGAGCCGACCGGGCCGGAGCAGGACGCCGTGCGCGGCGGCAAGTGGCAGGGGTTCGCGCGCGATGCCGCGGTCTACTGGTCCGAGGCGACCGGCGCGCAGACCGTGGCGGGCCCGGTGCGGGACAAGTGGGGCCAGCTCGGCGCGGAGGGCGGCGCGCTCGGCTACCCGGTCACCCGCGAGGCCGCGACCCCCGGCAATACCGGCCGCTTCGCGCACTTCCAGGGCGGCTCGGTCTACTGGTCCGTCGGGACCGCCGCGCATCAGATCGGCGGCCTGATCCGGGACAAGTGGGGCAGCTACGGCTGGGAGGGCAGCGCGCTCGGCTTCCCGGTCACCGACGAGCAGGCGGGCGCCCGCGGCGGCAGGTACACCCTGTTCAACGGCGGCGCGATCTACTGGTCCTCGGCCACCGGCGCGCACGTGGTGTGGGGCGCGCTGCGCGAGAAGTGGGTGGCGGCAGGCGGCGACGGCGGCCGCTACGGCTACCCGACCAGCGACGAGTACGATTTCGGCGCAGGCAAGGCCCAGGACTTCCAGGGCGGCCGGATCACCTGGGAGCCCTGAGCCCGCGGGCGATTCCACCGTGCGCGAGCGAGCGCGGTACCGTCGGCGGGTGGACCGCCGTTCCGTCGTCGCAGGCGCCGCGCTGGCCGCGCTGGCCGCCCTGCTGGTGACGCTCGGCGCGGCCGTCCGCCCGCTCCTCGTCCCGGAGCGCGCGCCGGAGCGGGAGATCCTGAGCACAACCGAGATCGCCTTCCTGCAGGACATGACGGCGCACCACGAGCAGGCGCTGCTCATGGTGCAGTCCCTCGACCCCGGCGTCTCCCCGGTGATCGCCCGGCTGGCCGCGCAGATCGACGACGTGCAGCGGGTCGAGCTCGGCACCATGCTCGGCTGGCTGCGGCTGGCGAACGCGCTGCCCAGCAATCCGCAGCCGATGGCGTGGCTGCACGAACCGTCGGCCGGGCATCACGGCGCCCCGGTCGCCGCCACCGCCGAACCGACCGGCACCGCCATGGGCATGGCCACCCGCGCCGAGCTGAACGCGCTCGCCGCCGCCCGCGGCCGGGAGGCCGAGCTCCTCTTCCTGCGGCTCATGCAGCGCCACCACTACGGCGGCGTCGCCATGGCCCGCGGCGCGGACGCCCTGCTCACCGCGGGGCCGGTCAAGCGGGCGGCGCGCGAGATGGTCACCGAGCAGACGACGGAGATCGGCACCATCGGGCTGCTGCTCGCGCAGTACGGCTGAGTCAGCCCGCCTCGCGGCAGAGGATGGTCGAGCGCGGGCCGCCGAAGGGCAGGTCGACCTCGGCGGCGACCCGGTATCCGGCGCGCGCGTAGAAGCCGAGCCGGGCCGGTTCGGTGGTCTCCAGGTGGGTGGGCAGCCCCTCGGCGTCGGCGCGGGCGATGCCGAAGCCGAGCAGGGCGCGGCCGTGGCCGCGGCCACGAGCGTCGGGCACGGTGCCGATGGCGAGCAGGTGCCAGTGCGAGCGCAGCGGCGCCGCGGTGAAGGTGGCGGCGCTGACCTGCTGCAGGTAGGGGTCGCGCTCGCCGTGCAATCGACGCAGCGCGGTGCGCAGCCGGACCTGCTGCAGCCAGGGGAGGCGGTACGGCAGCGGGGTCCAGAGCGCGGCGGCGATCAGCGCGCCGTCCGGGTCGACCAGGACGTGCGCGCCGAGCGCGGGCCTGCACACCCGCTCGACCTCCAGCAGGAAGGAGGCGCGCAGTTCCGCGTGGCGCCAGTCGGCGACCGGGTGCAGCCAGCGGGAGAGCGGGTCGTCGGCCATGGCGGTGGCGAGCAGGCCGGCGACCGCGGCGGTCTCGGTGCGGCGGGCGCCGCGGACGGTGGCGGTGCGCGGTGCGGTCACGCCTCGTCCAGCGGGGTGAGCAGCACCAGCGGGATCTCGCGGTCGGTGCGGGTCTGGTAGCCGGCGTAGACCGGGTGGCCCGCGGTGACCCGGGGCCACAGCTCGGCGCGCTCGGCGGGGCCCGCGACCCGGGCCCGCATCGGCACGCGCGGTCCGCCCTGCACCGCGACCGTGACCTCCGGCCGTGCGCGCAGGTTGTGGTACCAGGCCGGGTGCCGGTCGTCGCCCGCCCTGGAGGCGACCACCACGTACCCGCCGTCCTCCACGATCGGGGCGGTGAGCAGCACCCTGTGCTCCTTACCGGACCGCCTGCCGACGGTGGTGAGCTCCAGCGACGGCATGCCCGCGATGCGGTGCCCGAGCCTGCCGAAGGTCAGCGTGGTGAGCAGCCGATGCGCGGTATTGGTGGCCCTGAGCGTGAAATCCGGCGGCATGAGAGCACGATAGCCGTCACCGGCCCGGCCCGGCGCTCGCCTCGAGCAGCCGCTGCCGCGCGGAGCGCTCGGCGAGTTCCGGCAGCGACCCGGCCGGTATTCCGGCGAGATCGCTCAGGCAGCGCCGGACGATCTCGTCGATCGCCCCGGCCGCCAGCCGGTGCTCGAACTCCGCGCGTAGCCGCTCGACGGTCTCGTCGACCACGGACTCCGGGCACCCCGCCGTGCCCGCCTGTGCATACCGATCGCCCACTGCCCCTTCGATCATCCGTCCAGGGTGCCCCCGCGGGCCCGCCGTGTTCAGGGCCGAAGGTCCCCGAATCGAATTCGTGCGGGCACCACGACGATCCGGCGGCGAAGGAGACCGCCCTTCCCCTCCGGCACCGGGCCGTGCCTGTCATGCTGGTAGCGGAATCGGTGCGAGGAGAGGCGACGGCGATGATCCGGGTGTTCCTGGTCGACGATCACGAGATCGTGCGGCGCGGGCTGGCCGACCTGATCGACGCCGAGCCCGACCTGGAGATGGTCGGCGGGGCGGAGAGCGTTACGCACGCGCTGGCCCGAATCCCGGCGCTGCGCCCGGATGTCGCGGTGCTCGACGTCCGGCTGCCGGACGGCAACGGCATCGAGCTCTGCCGCGAGCTGCTCTCCCAGCTGCCGGGGCTGCGCTGCCTGATCCTCACCTCGTTCACCGACGAGCAGGCCATGCTCGACGCCATCCTGGCCGGGGCCAGTGGCTACGTCGTCAAGGACATCGGCACGCTGGAGCTGGTCGACGCCATCCGCGCGGTCGGCGCGGGGAAGTCGCTGCTGGACAACCGGGCCGCCGCCGCGCTCATGGCGAAGCTGCGCGCGCAGGCCGAGCAGAAGGCGGGGCCGCTCGCCGCCCTCACCGAGCAGGAGCGCACGCTGCTCGCGCTGCTCGGCAGGGGGCTCACCAACCGGCAGATCGCGGCCGAGATGTTCCTGGCGGAGAAGACGGTGAAGAACTACGTGTCCCGGCTGCTGGCCAAGCTCGGCGTGGAGCGCCGCACCCAGGCCGCGGTCCTCGCCTCCAAACTCGGCCGTGACGGACACTGAGCCGCGCGCCGGGGCGGGCGGCGATCGGATGGACGGCCACACCCCGGTCGGGCAGGCGCTCTCCCAGCTGCGGCTGAACGAGCTGCTGCTGGAGGTGCAGGAGCGGATCACCCAGATCGTCGGGGTCAGGGACAAGATGGACCGGCTCATGGAGGCCATGCTGGTGGTCACCGCCGGGCTGGACCTGGACAATACGCTGCGCACCATCGTGCACACCGCCATCGAGCTGGTCGACGCGGGCTACGGCGCGCTCGGCGTGCGGGAGACCGGCAAGGACAGCAAGCAGCTCGCCGAGTTCGTCTATGAGGGCATCGACGACCGCACCCGGGTGCTGATCGGCGACCTGCCGCGCGGCCACGGCGTGCTCGGGCTGCTCATCGAGGACCCGAAACCGCTACGGCTGGCGAAGCTCTCGGCGCACGCCGGGTCGGTCGGGTTCCCGGACAAGCACCCGCCGATGAGCACCTTCCTCGGGGTTCCGGTGAAGGTGCGCGACGAGGTCTTCGGCAACCTCTACCTGACCGAGAAGAAGGGCGGGCAGGAGTTCACCGAGGACGACGAGGTGGTGGTGCGGGCGCTCGCCGCCGCCGCCGGTATCGCGATCGCCAATGCCAGGCTCTACGAGGAGTCCCGGATCCGGCAGCAGTGGCTGGAGGCCACCCAGGAGGTCGCCACCGAGCTGCTGGCGGGCGGCGAGCCGGACGAGGTGCTCGAGCTCATCGTGCGCCGCGCGCTCACCCTGACCGGCGCCGCCTGCGCCTTCCTCGCGCTGCCCGAGGACCCGGACATCCCGCACGACGAGGTCACGGACTTGGTGGTGGTCGCCGCCGCGGGCGCGGCGGCCGCGCCGATCACCGGCCGCACCATCCCGATCGACGAATCCCGCTCCGGCGCCGCCTTCCTGCACCGGCGGCCGGTCTCGGTCGCCGACTACCTGCCCGCGCAGCTCTTCGGGCCGGACACCGCCTTCGGCCCCGCGCTGATCCTGCCGCTGCACGCGGGCACCGCGGTGATCGGTGTGCTCACCACGCTGCGCCCGCACGGCGCGCCGCCGCTGGACGCCGCGGGGCAGTCGATCATGACGGCCTTCGCCGGGCAGGCGGCGCTGGCGCTGCGGCTGGCCGCGCAGCAGCGCCGGATGCGCGAGCTGGACGTGCTCTCCGACCGCGACCGGATCGCGCGCGACCTGCACGACCACGTGATCCAGCGGCTCTTCAGCGTCGGGCTCTCGCTGCAGGGCACGGTGCAGCGCTCGCACAACCCGGAGATCCGCACCCGGCTCTCGGACACCGTGAACGACCTGCAGTCCATCGTCCAGGACATCCGGCACTCCATCTTCGACCTGCAGAGCAATACCGCCGCCGACTCCGCCACCTTCCGGAAGCGGTTGCACGGCATCGTCTCCGAGACCACCGCGGACAGCGGGCTGCGCACCACGGTCCGGCTGGCAGGCCCGGTCTCGGTGCTCGGCCCGCCGCTCTCCGACCATGTCGAGGCGGTGCTGCGCGAGGGCGTCAGCAATGCCGTGCGGCACGCGGGCGCCACCGCCATCTCGGTGGTGCTCACCGTCGACGACGACGCCACCATCCTGATCACCGACGACGGCACCGGCATGCCGGACCGCACCGGCCGCCACAGCGGCCTCGCCAACCTCGCCGCTCGGGCCGAGGAGGCGGGCGGCACCTTCGGGCTGGAGAAGGGCGAGCGCGGGGGCACGGTCCTGCGCTGGTCGGCCCCGCTGCCGTAGGCCCGGTCCCGGAGCCCTGCCGGAGGCGCCGTGCGATTTTCGCGCGCCGGGTTGCACGGCGACATTCGGGCAATACGGTCGTTGAGAAAGTTACCCGATCCGGCCCCATCCATCCGCGTGTGCCTGTCGAAACGACAGTGACCGGCCCGCGCAGGATGCATCGTTTGTGCATCGTTGCGCTACGATGGCGAGAGCCCGACCGCCAGATGAGGAGTTCGAGTGAGTGCCGTGTTCTCCGCGCCACATCGGGCGTGCCGCCTCCTGACCACACCGGACGGCGAGGAGTGCTCGCCGACCCGCTGGCGGGCCGCGGTGCGCACGGAGGTGATGCGCGAACTTGAATCGTTCATGCAGCGGAACCAGCCGGAGCCGATCAGCGGAATCCCCCTGGACGGTGTCCTCCGGCACTACGCCATCGGCGGCAAGGGGCTGCGGCCGATGTTCCTGTACCTGGGCTGGCTCTGCGGCGCCGACCCGAGCCCGGCCGCGCTGCGCGCCGCCGCCGCGCTGGAGCTGCTGCAGGCCTTCGCGCTGCTGCAGGACGACGTCATGGACGAGGCCGAGCTGCGCCGCGGCGAGCCGGCCGCGCACCGCGTCTTCGCGGCGGCGCACCGCGAGCTCGGGCTGCCGGGCGACGCCGCCCGGTTCGGCGAATCGGCGGCCACCCTGCTCGGCGATCTCTGCCTGGTCTGGTCCGAGCGGATGCTGCGCGAGAGCGGGGTGGACGAGCGCGCGCTGGCCCGGATATGGCCGCGATACGACCGGATGCGGGTGGAGCTGGCGCTCGGGCAGTTCGCCGACCTGGTGAACGACGCGCGCGCCACCCCGACGCTGGAATCGGTGCTCGCCATCGCGCGCGCCAAGTCCGGCAACTACACCGTGCGCAGGCCACTGGAGCTGGGCGCGCTCATGGCGGGCTGCCAGGAGCACACGATCGAGGCGCTCGCCCGGTACGGCCGGCTCATCGGCGAGGCGTTCCAGCTCCGCGACGACGTGCTCGGCGTCTTCGGCAGCGCCGAGACCACCGGCAAACCCGCCGACAGCGACCTCGGCCAGCGCAAGGCGACCACGGTCGTGGTCGCCGCGCAGGAGATGGCCGACCCGGCCACCGCCCGCGCCCTCGCCGAGCTGCTCGCCGCGCCCGCGCTGGACGCCGCCGCCGTCGCCGCGGCGCGCGGGCTGATCAGTGCCACCGGCGCCGTCGAGCGAATCGAGGCGATGATCACCGAGCGGGTCGCCGAGGCCCGCGAGGCCGTCCGGTGGGCCCGGATCGAAGAGCCCGAACTGCGCCTGCTCGACGGCATGGCGCTGATCTGCACCACCCGCGAACTCTGAGGAGAAGCAGCACGATGCGCACTGTTCCCGGTCGTACCGACCGAGTCGTTGTGGTCGGCGCCGGCCTGGCCGGGCTCGCCACCGCACTGCACCTCGCCGGGCGCGGCCGGGAGGTCACCCTGCTCGAGCGCGACGACCTCCCCGGCGGGCGGGCCGGGCGCGCCGATATCGACGGCTACCGCCTCGACACCGGCCCGACCGTGCTGACCATGCCGGAGCTGCTGGACGACGCCTTCGCCGCGGTCGGCGAGCGCACCGCCGACCGGCTCACCCTGGACCGGGTCGACCCGGCCTACCGGGCCCGCTTCGCCGACGGCAGGGCGCTGGACGTGCACACCGACGCCGGGCGGATGGCCGCCGCCATCACCGAGTTCGCCGGGCCGGTGCAGGCCGGTGGCTACCTGCGGCTGCGGGACTGGCTGGCCCGGCTCTACGCGGCCGAGTTCGACGGCTTCATCGCCTCGAACTTCGACTCGCCGCTCTCCCTGGTCTCCCCCGCGCTGGCCAAGCTGCTCGCGCTCGGCGGGTTCCGGCGCTGGGATCGGGCCGTCGCGGACCACATCACCGACCCCGACCTGCGCCGGATCTTCACCTTCCAGTCGCTCTACGCGGGGGTCGCGCCGAGCCGGGCACTGGCCGCGTACGCGGTGATCGCCTACATGGACACCATCTCCGGGGTCTGGTTCCCGCGCGGTGGCATGCGCGCGGTGCCGGACGCGCTGGCCGCCGCGGCCACCGCCGCCGGGGTGAAGATCCGCTACGGCGCCACCGTCTCGGCGCTCGAGCGGGACGGCGGGCGGGTGCGGGCGGTGCGCACCGCCGACGGCGAGCGGGTGCCCGCCGACGCGCTGGTCCTCACCACCGAGCTGCACACCAGCTACGCGCTGCTCGGGCACCGCTCCCGGCGCCCGGTCCGGGTGACCCCGGCGCCGTCGGCGGTCATCCTGCACCTCGGCGTGGACGCGGTCCCCGAGCTGCCGCACCACTCGCTGCTCTTCGGCGCGGCCTGGGACCAGGCCTTCCGCGACATCACCGTGGACGGCCGGGTGATGACCGACCCCTCACTGCTGCTCACCCGCCCCACCGCGGGCGACCCGGCGCTCGCCCCGGCCGGGCGCGACCTGCTCTACCTGCTCGCCCCGGTCCCCAACCTGGAGCGCGGCCGGATCAACTGGGACCGCTTCGCCCCGGCCTACGCCGAGGAGGTGCTGGCCATCGCCAACGCCAGGCTGCCCGAGCCGCTGCCGAATCCGGAGCTGCTGCGCGTGGTCACCCCCGCGGACTGGGCCAGGCAGGGCATGCTGGCGGGCAGCCCGTTCGCGCTCGGCCACACCTTCGCCCAGACCGGCCCGTTCCGGCCGGCCAATATGCTCCGCGGCCTGGACAACGTGGTCCTGGCCGGCGGCTCGACCGTGCCCGGCGTCGGGATTCCGCCGGTGCTCGTCTCCGGGCGGCTGGCCGCCGACCGGATCACCGGAACCACGCAGCCCACCCGATCGGAGCGCCCATGACCCGCACCGAGCTCGACGCCGCAGGCATCACCGACGCCGCCCTGCGCGGGTCCTACCAGGCCTGCCGGGTGCTGAACGCCAGGCACGGCAAGACCTTCTTCCTGGCCACCCGGCTGCTCGCCCCCGACCAGCGCCCCGCGGTGCACGCGCTCTACGGCTTCGCGCGCCGCGCCGACGACATCCTGGACGAGTTTGACGAGACCCGCTCCACCGCCGAGCGCGCCGACGCGCTGGCAACGCTGGCCGCGCGGTTCCGGGCAGGCGAAGCCGAGGCCGACCCGGTGCTCGCCGCGGTGCTGCACACCGCCCGCGCCTACCGCATCCCGGACCAGCTCTTCGACGACTTCCTCGCCTCCATGCGGATGGACCTCGAGATCACCGACTACCCGGACCGGGCGGCGCTGAACCGCTACGTCCACGGCTCGGCCGAGGTGATCGGGTTGCAGGTGCTTCCGGTGCTCGGCACCGTCGGCGACGAGGCCGAAGCCGCCCCCTACGCCGCCGCGCTCGGCACGGCGTTCCAGCTCACGAACTTCCTGCGGGACGTGAACGAGGACCTGGCCCGCGACCGGGTCTACCTGCCCGCCGACGAACTCGCCGCGCACGGCGTCGACCGCGACCTGCTGCTCTGGTGCCAGGCGCGGCGCGGCACCGACCCGCGGGTGCGCCGGGCGCTGGCCGAGCAGCATGCCGTCACCCGCGCGATCTACCGGCGGGCCGAGGGCGGCATCGCCCTGCTGCAGCCGCGCTCGCGGGCCTGCGTGGCGACCGCGCTCACGCTGTACTCGGAGATCCTGGACCGGATCGAGGCGAGCGATTTCGCGGTATTCGAGCGGCGGGCAAGGGTCGGCATTCCGCGCCGGCTCGCCGTCGGCGGGGCCGGGCTGGCGAAGGCGTGGCTGGCGCGCCGCGCGCCGGGGTCAGGAGTGCAACGTCACCTGGCGTGAGCGGCGGCGCTGCTCAGGACGGCAGCGGAGCGCTCAGCTCGACGATGGTGCCGGTGTCGCCGACGATGACCCTGGTGTCCGGCACCAGCGCCTTGATCAGCATGAGGCCGCGGCCCCGGTTCGAATCGGCGCTCTCGTCGGCCGGGTACCAGGTGCCGCCGTCGGTGATGGTGATGCAGACCTTGCGGCCGTCGATCTCCGCGCGCAGGGTGATCACCCTGCCGTCCTCGCGGTGGCCGTGCTCGACCGAATTGGTACACGCCTCACTGGCGGCGAGCAGCAGATCGTAGGCCCGGTCCGGGTCGGCGGTGTTCTCCGCGAGCCAATCGCGCAGCGCGTGCCTGACATCCGCCAGCTCGGCGGCGCGCGCCGGGAACTCGATCTCCAACGCTCGCGGGGAGCGATCCGATATGTCCATCTCTCCTCTTCACGTCGAAAACCGGCATTCCTGGGCCTACCCGTCTTGGCGGGATGCACACCTGATTCTCGGTTCACCCGAGCGGCGCGGGCCCCTCCGGTTCCCCGTCGTCTCGATCCTGCTCCAGCCAGTAGTCCACCGCACCCTGGAGCACCGTGCGGAACAGGGTGAAATCCACCGGCTTGTAGATATAGCTGTCCGCACCCGCGGCATAACACCTGTCGATGTCACTGGACGCCGTCGACGAGGTGAAGACCACGACCGTGAGCTCCGCGGCGGCGGGCTCGGCCCGGATCCGGGACAGCACGGTGTAGCCGTCGGCGCCGGGCATGTTCAGGTCGAGCAGGACGAGCGCGGGGCGCGGGGCGGACTCGTCGCGCAGCCGGGCCAGCCCCTCGGCGCCGTCGGCGACGAATTCCACCGGCAGGTCCGGGTGCGAGGCACGCAGCGCGCGCTCGATCGCCTCGCGGTCGTCGGCGGAGTCCTCGACCACGAGGACCAGCCGTGGCCCGGTCACCGCGCCGCCCCCGCCGCGCCGAGATGCCGGATGGCGAGGACGGCGGCGTCGTCGCCGACCCGGTAGCGGTCGGCGCCGGTCACGAGCGTGTCGGCGAGCGCGGCGGCGGGGAGCTCGCGCAGCCCGGCCAGCGTCGCGGGCAGCTCGTCCTCGAAGAACCGGCCCGCCTCGTCCCTGGCCTCGGTCAGGCCGTCGGTGTAGAGCAGGATCAGGTCGCCGGGGCGCAGCACGCCGTCGTAGGGCTTCAATCCCAGCTCCGGACGCACCCCGACGAGCAGCCCGGAGCAGTCCGGCTGCTCCACCTCGCCGCTCCGGCGCAGGATCAGCGGCGCCGGGTGCCCGCCGGAGAGCACCCGGATCGGCACCCCGTCCCGGCCGCCCGCGGCCAGCTCGATGGCGACCGCGGTCAGGGTCAGGAACCGGCCGACGCCGGTGCGCAGCATCTTGGTGTTCAGGATGTCGAAGGCGCGCTCCGGGCTGTGCCCCTCGGCCAGGATGGTCTCCAGCGTGTGCCTGGCCAGCCCGGTGAGCGCGGCGGCGGGCGCGCCGCGGCCGCAGACATCGCCCATCAGCGCGGTGAGCATGCGCCCCGGCTCGTGCACCAGCCCGTAGAAGTCACCGCCGACGTCGAGGCTGTGGTCGGCGACCCGGTACGCCGTCGCCATCTCCAGACCGGGCACTTCGGGCAGCGCGGCCGGGAGCAGGTGCTGCTGCAGCGACATGACGTCGGCGCGCTGCTGGGCGTAGAGCGCCGCGTTGTCGATGGCCAGCGCCGCCCGCCCGGCCAGGTTGCGCAGGAAGGCGTGCGAGGGCCGCCGCGCCGAGCCGTGCCGGTGGAACAACGTGAGCAGCCCGACGTCGCGGCCGCGCGCCCGCAGCACCGAGATGGTCGCGGTGTCCAGGTTGGCGTCGGGCGGAAGCCCGGCGGGCAGCGGACCGTCCTCCCAGCCGGAGCGGTCCGCGCGCTGGACCACCGGCGCGCCCGCCCAGCGCCCCGCGCGCAGGTGCTCGGTGAGGCTGCGCTCCCGGCGCGCGTCCAGGTGCGCCACCGCGACCAGCTCCATCTGCCCGGCGCGGGCGATGTGCACGGCGGCGCCGTCGGCCAGCCCCGGCACGGTCATCCTGACCACCGCGCGCAGCGTCTCCTCGATCTCCAGCGAGGAGCCCATCCGCAGCGACGCCTCGGCCAGGATGGCATCGGCCAGGCTGCGGTCGGAGAGCGCCCGCTGCTCGGTGACCTGGCGATCGATGGCGATCATGATGTCCCGCGCCTGGCGCAGCGCGGTGACGGTGTCCGGCGGCACCGGCGCCGCCGCGGCGGTGGCGAGCGCGACCAGCCCGCGCGGCCCGGCCATCGGCCGGTACGGCGCCACCAGCAGCACGGTCGCGCCCAGCGCGGCGAGCCGGCCGGCGAGCTCGGGGGTGCCCGCGGCCAGCTCGGCGGGCGCGACCTCGACCAGGGCGGCCTCGGCGGCCTCGGCGGCGCCGTCCGGGCACCACTCGGCGGCGCGCGCGTCCAGCTCGGCGGCGAGCGTGGCGGGGACGACGGCGGTGCCGCCCAGGTCGGCCCAGCGCGCGGCGACCTCGGCATCGGTGGCCGCGACGCCGACGGCGAAGGTCGCCACCACCCCCGGCAGCGACAGCAGCCCGCCGACCAGCTCGTCCGGCAGGTCGGCGACGCTGCGGGCGTCGAAGGCCGAGCGCCAGGAGGCGTGCAGCAGCATCGACCACGGGGTGCGCGGAGTCGTCGGCATGGGTTGCTCGTCCTCCCGCTCTCCGGCGGACCCCGATGGTCCGACCCCTACTGTAAGGTTCCGCCACATTCGCTCCCCCCGGCGACCCCACACGGAAGGAGCTGCGATGACCTCGCTCTCCGACGATGATGCCCTGTTCCGGCTCGACGAGCGCGATCTGGCGGCCGAGGTGGCGGCGGGCACCGCGTTCGACCTGTCGCAGTGCGTCAACGAGCCGATCCACCTGCTCGGCGGCATCCAGTCCTACGGCACGCTGGTCGCGCTGGATTCCGCCGACGTGATCGCGGTCGCCGGCTCGAACAGCGCGCGGGTGCTCGGCCGCCCGGCCGCCGACCTGGTCGGCACCCCGGTGGCCGAGCTGATCGGCCCGGACGGGCTGGCCGCCGTGCACGAGACGCTGCGCGCCCCCACCGGCGACCGCGGGCTGATCGGGCTGAACATCCCGCCCGGCGGCCCGGAGTTCGACGCCACCGTCTACCGCTCCGACGGCGTGCTCGTGCTGGAGCTGGAGCCCGCCGCCGTCGAGCGGCCGTTCCAGTTCGCCCGCTTCTACCCGCGGCTGCGCGGCACCCTGACCCGGCTGCAGAACGAGCGCACCGTGCTCGCCGCCTGCGCCGCCGCGGTCGCCGAGATCCGCGCGCTCACCGGCTACGACCGGGTGGTCACCTACCGCTTCGAGGGCCGCGACGGGCCGGGCGAGGTGATCGCGGAGTCGGTCGCCGACGGCCTCGACCCCTGGCAGGGGCTCTGGTTCCCGGCCACCGACATCCCGCCGCAGGCGCGCAGGCTCTACGAGCGCAACTGGATCCGGGTCATCCAGGACGTGGACGACGACACCGCCGTGCTGGTGCCGCCGCTGCTCTCCGACACCGGCGCCCCGCTCGATCTCTCCGACTCCACGCTGCGCACGGTCTCCGGCTTCCACCTGGAGTACCTGCGCAATATCGCGGTGCGGTCGTCCATGTCGGTCTCGCTGCTGCGCGACGGCGAGCTGTGGGGGCTCATCGCCTGCCACGGCCTCCAGCCGCGCACGCTGAGCCCCGAGGTCCGCACCGCCTGCGAGTTCTTCGGGGTCATGCTCTCGCTGCAGCTGGCCGCGCTGCAGGACGCCGAGACCTCGCGGGCCAGGCAGACCGCGCGCAAGGCACTGGCCCAGCTGGTCACCGCGCTGGACACCGATATCGCCCAGTCGGTGCGGGACAACGGCGCGCTGCTGGCCCAGCTGGTGCCCGCGGACGCCGTCGTGCTGCGCGCCGCCGACCTGACCACCGGCGAACTCACCACCACCATCGCGCACGGCGACGCCGCGGAGTTCGACACCGTCGCCCTCGACACGCTGTGGCGGCTGCTGCCGCAGTTCCCGGCCGGGCAGGTATGGAGCAGCGGCTGCCTCGGCGACCACGACCCCGAGCTCACCGCGCTCTCCCCCGCGCTCAGCGGCGCGCTCGTGCTCGCGCTGGACGGCGCGGGCACCGGCATCGCCTGGCTGCGCCGGGAGCGCAGGGCCGCGCGCACCTGGGCCGCCGACCCGGCGCAGCCGGTGCGGCTCGGCCCGCGCGGCGAGCGGCTCACCCCGCGCGGCTCCTCGGCGGTGTACCAGGCGGTGGTGCGCGGCTGCTCGGTGCCATGGACCGCCCCGGACGAGGCGGTAGTGCAGGAATTCGGCCACGCCATCACCACGGTGGTGCTCAGGCACACCGCCCGGCTCGCCGCCCTGAACAGCGAACTGCGCAGGGCCAACCACGATCTCGACACCTTCGCGCACGCCGCCGCGCACGAGCTCAAGGAGCCGCTGCGCGGTATCTCCAACTCCGCCACTTTCATCGGTGAGGACGCGGGCGACAGCCTCGACCCCACCACCGTGCGCAGGCTCGGCACCATCCGCGCGCTCGCGGTGCGGATGGACGAGCTGATCAACTCACTGCTGCACTTCGCCCAGCTCGGTCAGGGCGAGCTGCGCCGGGAGCGGGTCGAGCTGCGCGCGGCCACCGAGCGGGCGCTGCAGATCGCGGGCGCCCGGCTGGAGGAGCAGGGGGTCGCCGTCACGCTGCCGGAGCCGGGGGTGACCGTGCCGGCCGACCCGGACCGGTTGCAGGAGATCCTGATCAACCTGCTGGTCAATGCCGCCAAGTACGCCGGGGACGAGCTGCCGCGCACGGTGGAGGTCGGGGTGCGGGCCGACGGCCCGGTTGCGGTCTACTTCGTCCGGGACAACGGCATCGGCATTCCGGAGGCGGACCAGAAGGAGGTGCTCCGGCTCTTCCGCCGCCTGCACCCGCGGGAATCGCGCGGCGGCGGGCACGGCGCCGGGCTCGCCATCGTGGACCGGATCGTGGAGCGGCACGGCGGCCGGCTCTGGCTGGAATCGGCGCCGGGGGCGGGGACAACGGTGTTCTTCACGCTGGAAGCCGAGCCGGGCGCGGGGTGACCACCCTGCGGTATGTTTCTCCCGCGACGCCCCCCGGCGGAACGGCCGGGGAGCGGTTTTCCATGGGATACGCTGAGGACAGCGGTTGAGCTCACAGCCGCAGCGAACTCTTCCCGCGATCTCCCGCGGCGGGATTCCGCGTGGCACCGGCCACCGCCGGATCCGGTCACGCCCGGCCGTCGCCGTCGAGAGAGGTTCACCGTGCGCTTCACAGATCCGCCCCGCGATTTCCACGTCGAGGTCAGGTCGGTCGATGCCGCTGTCGTGGTGACCGCGCACGGCGAGGTCGACATCATCACCGCCCCCCAGCTGCAGCAGGCCCTCACCGAGGCGGGCTCCGGCGTCGTCATCGCCGACCTGACCGCCGTCCCGTTCTTCGACTCGGCCGGGCTGAACGCGCTCATCCAGGCCTCCGACGGCGCCGAGCTGCGGATCGCCGCCTCCAGGGCGGTGCACCGGCCGATGGCGGCCACCGGTCTCGCCAAGGTGATCCCGACCTTCGACAGCCTGGACGCCGCGCTGGCGGGCTGAGCCGCCCCCGCCTCCGCGGCCATCCGGGTCGGACATGCTGTCGTGGCATGCTGTCCGAATGCCCGACATCCGTCTCGAGATCACCGACGACATCGCGACCATCACGCTGCACCGCCCGGACAAACTCAATGCCTTCACCACGGTGATGGAGAACGAGCTGATCGAGGCCTTCGACCGCACCGACGCCGACGACGCCGTGCGCGCGGTGGTGCTGACCGGCTCCGGGCGCGCCTTCTGCGCGGGCGCCGACCTCTCCGGCGGCGCCGACACCTTCGTCGCCCCGGACGACTGGCGCGACGGCGGCGGCCGGGTGGTGCTTCGGATGTTCGAGTCGCGCAAGCCGATCGTGGCCGCGATCAACGGCCCCGCGGTCGGCGTCGGCATCACCATGACGCTCGCCGCCGACTTCCGGCTGGCCGCCGAGAACACGCGCATCGGCTTCGTGTTCAACCGCCGCGGCATCGTGCCGGAGTCCGGCTCCAGCTGGTTCCTGCCCCGGCTGGTGCCACTGCAGACCGCGCTGGACTGGGTCTACTCCGGCCGCCTCGTGGAGGCCGCCGAGGCGCACGAGGCCGGGCTGCTGTACCGGCTCTACCCGGCCGAGCAGCTGATGGACGAGGCGTACGCGCTGGCCCGCTCGGTGACCGAGCACTCGGCGCCGGTCTCGGTGGCGCTCTCCAGGCAGCTGCTGCTGCGCGGGCTCGGCGTCGAGCACCCGATGATCGCGCACCGGGTGGAGACCCGCGGCATCCTGGCCCGTGGCGCGAGCGCCGATGCCCGCGAGGGCGTCACGGCGTTCCTGGAGAAGCGCCCGGCGCGCTTTTCCGACCGCCCGAGCACCGACATCCCGGACATCTTCGGCGCCGACATGCCGGTCCCGCCCTTCCGGCCGGAGCGGAATGCGAACGGGGCTCAGGAGGCGTAGCCGCGCAGGATCACCCCGCGCAGCGCGGCCCGGTAGTCGGCGGTCTCCTCGCCCAGCACCGGCCGCCGCCCGCCCGGCCTGCGGTGCAGCGCGTCGTCGATGCCCTCGTTCGCCGCATCCAGCACCCGCGGCGCCGGGATGCCCTGCTGGGCGCAGGTGCGCACCGCGCGCTCCAGCCGCTCCAGCGTCGGCATCCCCGATCTCTCCGCCACCTCGAGCAGCGTCAGCACGACGTGGAAGGCAGCGTGCGTCGCCGCGCGGGTGTCGCGTTCTCCGGTACCCCTTCGGTCCTCCACGCCGCTTCCTTCCTCGCCCACCGTCTCGTTCTCCGCGACCGTGCGGCGACAGACGGTATCGGAGCGCACCGGTGCCGGGGGGCGACCCGGGCGGGTCCCGTGCAATCCAGTTCCTACGCCCACGTATCTTGTGACCGGCCACAGTAGGCGTGAGCACGGGTCGCAGCAAACGCCCGGCCCGACGGGCGGGGCCGGATCAGTACACCGGGACCGCGGGCTCCTCGGTGCCGGTGAACATGCGGCGCATGATCGGGCGGGCCGCCCTCGAGGTCATCACCCTCGCGACGGCGCGGGCCAGCCGGACCGCCGCCCTGGAACCGGGCACCATGGCCCGGATGCCGCCGCCGGGCACCTGCTTGGCCCGCTCCAGGTACGGGGTGAGCACCCGCTCGGCGCGGGCCAGGGCGGCGGGGATGTCGCCCGGGGTCGCGGTGAGCTCGCCGCAGAGCACGTAGGCGCCGACGACGGCCATGGCGGTGCCCATGCCGGTGAGCGGGGAGCCGCAGTACCCGGCGTCGCCGAGGAGCGTGACCCGGCCCGCGGAGAGCGACGGCATGTCGACGCGCACCAGCTCGTCGAAGTAGAAGTCCGGCGTGTCCGGGAGCGCGGCCAGGATCTGCGGCGCGTGCCCGCCGACCCCGATCAGCGTGCGCCGCACCAGCTCCCGCTGCGCCTCGGCATCGCCGCGCAGCGCCGGGTCGGCGGGGGCGCGCAGCATGACGATCGCCTTGGCGGTGGCCGGGTCGGCGTCCGGGCGGATGCCGGCGGAGACTCCGACCGCCGGATGCAGGCTGAACCAGCCCGGCTCGGCATCGGCCGGGGTGGGGATGGTGAAGAAGGACATGGCGCCGCCCAGGTGCGTGCTGAACCGCTCCTCCGGGCCGAAGGCCAGCGCCCTGGTCGCCGAGTGCAGCCCGTCCGCGGCGACCACCAGGTCGTAGCGCCCGCGGCGCCCCGAGGTGAAGGTGACGTCGACACCGGCGCCGTCGTCGCGCAGCCCCGCGACGGACTCGCCGTAGCGGTACTCGGCGCGGTCGCCGAGCGCGGTGAGCAGCACGTCGTTCAGGTCGCCCCTGGTGATCTCCAGATCGGCCACCGGGCCCGCGCCGTCGAACATCTCCGCGGGCATCCTGGCGTAGACCCTGCGCTCCGCGTCCAGGTAGGCCATGCCGCGCTCGTGCAGCCTGCGCTCCAGGACCGCGGGCAGCAGCCCCATCCGCTCCACCACCGCGCGGCTCTGCCCGCGTAGGTCCACCGCCTGCCCGCCGGGGCGCGGCGCCGCCGCGCGCTCCACCACGATCGCGCGAATTCCCCTCGCCGCCAACCCCAGCGCGAGCGCGTTCCCCGCGATACCGCCACCGCTGATCAGAACCTGCATGACCCGACCTCTCCCTGAAACGAACGTCTGAGACAAATGTATAAACGGCTTTGGCACGGATGTCTAGCACAAACGTCTAAGACGCTGGTGTACGGTCTGGCCATGGGCAATCGGGAGGATCTGCTGGCCGGTGCGCGGCAGGTGATCGTGGAGCGCGGCGTCGCCAAGGCCACCGCGCGCGAGATCGCGAACGCCGCCGGGGTCAGCCTGGCCGCCATCGGCTACCACTTCGGCTCCAAGGAGCAGCTGATCACCGAGGCGCTCAACGAGACCCTCGGCACCGCCATCGGCGACGCCATGGAGGATCGGATCCGCGAGGGCGCGGGCCACACCCCGCTGGACGCCTTCGCCGCCGTCTGGAACGCCATGCCCGCCGTCTTCGCCGCCAACCGCCCCGCCATGCTCGCCAGCGCCGAGAACCTGGTGCGGGTGGCCCGCTCCCCCGAGGCGCGGCAGCACTTCCAGGCCATGCTCGAGGGCGGCTTCGACGACCTCGCCGACGCCCTGCGCGATGCCCACCCCGAGCTCACCGACGACCAGCTGCGGGCCGTCGCCGAGCTGCACTTCGTCTTCTCGCAGGGCCTCGGGCTGCTGCACACCATCGCCCCCGACGCCCCGCTCCCCGACGGTGACCGGCTGGCCACCGCCGTCGCGGCGCTCGCCGGCGTCGGCCGGGATTCGTGACCCGGGCCGGCCCGATCCCGGCGAAGAAAAAGCGGCCCAAAATCGGGTAGCGGTCCGGTTACCACCCCGAAAGTCCGACCCCGCTTTCGTTGCAACCCCGCATGCCTTGAACTGCGAGTTCAGCCCACTTTACGGTGCCCGTCGAGACCATTTGCCATATGTTTGCTTCTCCGCAGTCCCGGGAATCTTCGGGCGTAGTGCAATTTGTCCGTGCCGACAGCGACGTGAGGATGAGGACGAATGGACCGGAGAGGGAAGGCGGCCCTGGCCGCCGGTGCAGCCGCGATTCTCTTGCTCGGCGGCGCCGGTAGTCTGGCCTTCTGGCAGGACCGGACGGAATCCGGCGGCGGCACCATCACCGCCGGCGAGCTCTCGCTCAGCGCCTGCGTCCCGGTGGGAACCACCGGCTGGGAAGACATCACCGGCGGCACCGCCGAGCCGGTCGACGTCGCCAGCTTCCGGATCGTGCCCGGCGACACCCTGCGCTACACCTGCACCACCACGGTGCGCGCGACGGGCGACAATCTGACGGCGACGCTCGCCGCGGACACCTCGCAGATGTTCGCCGCGGGCAGCGATCCCACGCTGCGGGCGCGGTTGATCGACACCTCGCTCACCGCGACGAGCAGCAGCGGCGGGGTACTGCCGAACGCCCAGATCACCTCGGCGAACAGCGGCCAGACCGTCACCGTCGCAGCCCGGCTCACCTTCGACCCGACCACCCCGGACAAGGTCGCGCAGAACGCGAGCGTCACCCTGAACAAGGTGGCGATCACGCTCACGCAGAACACCAATCCCGCGCCCTGACCGGGGCCGGGATGCGACGGCTGCGATGGTGGGCGATCGCCGGTGCGGCGCTGGTGCTGCTGGCCTTCGGGGCGGCCGAGCAGTCCGGCGCCTACTGGCGCGCCGAGTCGAAGATCGGCGGCGACATCATCCGCTCCGGCACGCTCGCGCTGCGCGTCGGCGGGGCGTCGAGCCAGGTGAGCAACTACGTCTTCGACGCCTTCGGCGGCGCCGACCTGGCCCCGTCGGCGGTGGTGCAGAAGCCGCTCACCGTGCGCAACGCCGGTGACGTGACCATGTACTACCGGCTGCAGAACGTGCGGCAGAGTTCGGCGGCGCTGCCGCTCTCGCTGCAGATCTGGCTGGTGGGCGCGGAATCCGGCTGCCCGGCCTCGGCGGCGCCGGGCGGGACCGCGCTCTACAGCGGGGCGATGGCGGGCGCCCAGGTGCCCGGCGCTCCGGCCTGGGCGCCGACGCTGGCGCCCGGGGCGAACGCGGTGTGGTGTCTGCGCGCCACCATCGGCGCGGCCGCCGTCCCGAACACCTCGACGACCGTGACCTTCGACTTCCTGGCGAGTTCATCGTGAACGCACACCGCAGTGCGGCGCCCGAGGCGCCCACCGAGCAGAACACCGGCGCGGGCTGGTGGGTCCAGTCGGTGCTCAGCTGGCTGCTGCTCTTCGCCCTGGCCGGGCTGCTCGTGGTGACCATCGTGCTGCCGCTGGTCGTCGGCGGGCACCGGTTCACCATCCTGACCGGCTCCATGAAGCCGGCCTACCCGCCGGGCACGCTGGTGGTGGTGCGGCCGGAGGAGCCGGTCGACCTGGCGGTCGGCACCCCGATCACCTACCAGATCCGCTCCGGGGCGCCCGAGGTGGTGACGCACCGGATCGTGCAGCTCCGGCGCACCGCCGACGGGGAGATCGGCTTCGTCACCCGCGGCGACGCCAATCGGGCGGACGACGAGCAGATCGTGCGGCCGGAGCAGATCCGCGGCGCGGTCTGGTACTCGATTCCCTACCTCGGGTACGTCAACAACTGGTTCTCCGGGCCGAAGCGGACCTACACCATCGCGGTGCTCGTCGTGCTGCTCGGCGGGTACGCGCTGTTCGCGCTCGCCACCGACACCAGGGACCGGATGCGGGCCAGGCGGGAGCGGCGGTGACAGACCGTTCCGCGCTGGGGAAGCTGTGGGCGAGTGCCCGGGTGCGGGCGCTGCTGACGCTCGGGATCGTGCTCGGGCTCGGGACCGCGGGCACGCTCGCGGCCTGGAGCGATTCGGCCACCGCCACCTCCGGCACCTTCCGCATCGGCACCCTCGACCTGCGCGTCAACGACACCAAGGAGCTGGCGCTGCCCGCGCTCGCGCTCACCGGCATGCTGCCCGGCGAGAGTGTCGCGGCGCAGCTCACCGCCCAGAACAGGGGGACGATTCCATTGACCTACACCATGGCGGCGAGTACTCCGGCCGGCAGCGCCGCGCTCGCCGGGTACGTGCAGATCTCCGTGTACTCCGGTGGGGTGGCGAGCAATGCCACCGCGAACGGGATGCGGACCGGGAGTTGCAGCGGGACTCGGCTCGCCCAGGGCACGGTGAGCGCGGGCGGGTCGACGCCGCTGGTGACGACTGCGCGGCCGATCGCCGCGAGTACCGGGGCGGATCCGCTCTGCGTGGTCGCGCAGTTGGCGGCCGGGGCGCCGGTCGCGGTGCAGAGCCAGTCGGTCGCCTCGGTGCGTTTCGCGTTCGCCGCCACCGCGGTGGGGCAGTCGTGAACAGGGTGCCGGCGGGGAGGCCGTCGAGCGGGACTCCCCGCGTAGCCGGGCGTCAGAACGGGACTCCCGGCGTAGCCGGGCGTCCGAACGGGACGTCCGGCGGGGCCGTGTCGCCCGACGGAACCTCCGGCTCGGCCGGGAGGCACCCGCGACCCGAATTGCGGACGTCGGCGCAGATCGCGCTGACGATCGGGGCGGTGGCGGGGACCTTCTGCCTGCTCGCCGCGGCGGCGGCCCTGCTGTTCGGGATCACGCCACTGCTGTTCCGCTCGGGGTCGATGGAGCCCGAGATCGGCTCGGGCGCGGTCGCCCTGGTGCGCACGATCGATGCCACCGAGATCGAACCCGGCGACGTGGTCTCGGTGCGCGACGCGGCGGGCGAGCGGCTCACGCACCGGGTGGTGGCGGTGGATTCCATCACCGGCAACAGCGCGACCATCCGGATGAAGGGCGATGCCAACGAGACCGAGGACACCCAGCCCTACACCGTGACCGAGGCCGAGCGGGTCTTCGTCCACGTCGAGAAGCTCGGGTACGCCGTCGCCTGGCTGGCCAGCCCGCCCGCGGTCTTCCTCGGCGGCGCCTTCGCCGGGCTCCTGCTCGCCATCGCCTTCCTGCCCCGCGCGCCATCGAGCGCGAGCGGCAGGCACGCGGCGACCCCGCTGGTCGTGGTCGCGGTGCTGATCACCGCCACCGGGCTCGCCGGCGCACCGCAGGCGCGGGCCCAGACCGGCACCGACGCAGCGGCGGCGACCAGCGGCGCCTTCACCTCGCGCACCGAGTTCGTACCGCGCATCAACCAGCAGTTCCCCAACAACTCCTATGTCACCTGCACGAAATCGAGCGCGCAGGGCCCGGACCCGGTGACGCTGAGGTGGCGGCACATCGGCGCCCCGTACCTCTACCGGATAGTGCTGCGCGAGAACGGCACCAACACCATCTGGCGCACCTGGGACGTGACCTCGGTCCCCGCCGCCGCCGGTGACACGGTGAGCGCCGTGATCACCGGCGCGGGCATGCCCGCCCGGCTGCTCGCCCTGTTCGACGCGGAGATCCACACGGTGCTGCCCGGCCCGCCGGTCTCGTCCGGCGCGGTGAGCACCGCCTGGCGCGGCTTCGGCGTGCAGCAGGCGCTGCTGGTCGGCGTCCTCGTCCCGGAGGACCTGGACTGCGGCGTGCTGCGCAACGAGCAGAACGGCGCCCCCGCCTACGTGCCCGGCCCGGCCTCCGTCTCCTGCGCCGACGCCGCGCCGCGCGCCACCCTCGGCTGGCCGCACCTCGGCTCGCCCTACACCTACACGCTCCTCGTGCGCGACAACGCCACCCGCAACATCATGCTCACCCGCGCGATCACCACGGTCCCGGCCGCGGCCGGACAGAGCGTGACCAGCACGATCGCCGTTTCCGACCTAGACCTCGCCCGGCGCACCGGCGATGCCGCCGTCGCCGAGATCCGCACCACCAGCGGCACCGCGATCTCCAGCGAGTTCGTCCAGCAGAACCTGACCGTCACCACCGGCGCCGTGGCCTGCCCCGCCGCAGGCCTGCGCTCGCAGTCGATCCCGTCGAGCAGCAGCTCGGCCGGCGGCACCACCTCGACCACCGCACCGACGAGCACCGCAGCCACCTCCGCCCCGAGCACGGCGCCGCCCCCGGCCGCCGTCATAACCACGACGATCCCGGCCCCGGAGCCACCGGCAACCACCACGACCACCACCGGCCCGCCCCCGGCGACGACCACCCCGTCCGCCACCACGACCACCCCGCCCTGACCGGCGCGGGTGGCGAGCAGACCGAACAGTGTGAAAGATTGCGGCCGTGACTCTCTCAGGTGTCGGAATTTGGAGCTCCCCGCTGCGCTACGGCGACCAGGTCGCGGCGGCGGAGGCCGCGGCCGAGCTGGAGGAGGCGGGCTTCACCGCGCTCTGGATCCCGGACGTGGGCGGCCCGGTGCTGGAAGCGGTGGAGAACCTGCTGCGCGCCACCTCGACGGTGGTGATCGCGACCGGCATCCTCAACCTCTGGATGCACGAGCCCGCCGACGTGGCCGCCGCGTACCACCGGCTCGCGGAGGGCTATGGCGACCGCTTCCTGCTCGGCATCGGGGTGAGCCACGCCCCGCTCATCGATGCCGGGTCGCCGGGCCGCTACCGCAGGCCGCTCGCCGCGACCGCGGCGTTCCTGGACGGCCTCGACGCCGCCGAGCGCCCGGTCCCCGCCGACCGCAGGGTGCTGGCCGCGCTCGGCCCCAAGATGCTCACCCTGGCCGCCGAGCGCACCCGCGGCGCGCACCCCTACCTGGTGCTGCCCGAGCACACCAGGACCGCGCGCGAGGTGCTCGGCGCAGGCCCGCTGCTCGCCCCGGAGCAGACCGTCATCCTCACCGGCGATGCCGCCGAGGCGCGCGAGATCGGCACCCCGTGGCTGCGCGGCTACCTCTCCATGCCGAACTACGCCAACAACCTGCTGCGCTCCGGCTTCACGGCGGAGGACATCGCCACCGTCAGCGACCGGCTCTTCGACGCCGTGATCGCCTGGGGCGACGAGGAGGCGGTGCTGCGCCGGATCGCCGAGCACCGCGAGGCCGGGGCCGACCACGTCTGCGTGCAGGTGCTCCGCGCCGACCAGCGGGCGCTCCCGCGCGCGGAGTGGCGCCGGATAGCGGCCGCGCTGCGCTGACCGGTTCGGGCGGGCACCTGCGCCGTCGAGGTCGCGGGCGATCCGGCCGCCCCGGAACTCGAATCGGCGAGCCGGGCCGAGGGCGCCGGACGAACGGTCCGCGGCGCGATCCGGGGTGCGCACGCGCCCTGCCCGCCGCTCCGGCCCGGCCGCGTCCATACTTGTCCCCACCCGCAACCGATGGAGGCCATCCATGCTCGTCGTCGCCGGACTAGTCCTGGCCGGAATCGCCGCGGCGATCCACGTCTACATCTTCCAGCTGGAGTCGCTGGCCTGGACCGCGCCGCGCACCAGGGCCATCTTCGGGGTGAATGCCCAGGACGCCGAGATCACCAAGCCGCTCGCCTTCAATCAGGGCTTCTACAACCTGTTCCTGGCGATTCTGATCGCGGTGGGGATCGTCGCCGCCGCGCTGGACCACCGGACGGTCGGCGCGACGCTGGTCTTCGCCGGTGCGGGCAGCATGGTCGCGGCCGGGCTGGTGCTCGTGCTCTCCGACCCGGGCAAGCTGCGGCCCGCGCTGATCCAGCTGGTCGCGCCGCTGCTCGGGATCGTGATCCTCGCCATCGGGCTGGCCGTCTGAGTTTTCGGCGGCGGCAACCGGGAAAGGCCCCCGGTAACCCGAACCGAAGGAGGGGTGCGCCGTGCCCGAGACCAGCGCCCGTGAACGGATCGTCGTCGTCGGCAGCGGCTTCGCCGGGTTCACCTGTGCGAGCGAGCTGTGCCGGCGGGTCGCCAAGTCGGGCCGCGATATCGAGATCGTGCTGGTGACCCCGCAGGACTACATGCTCTACACCCCGCTGCTGCCGGATGTGGCCGGCGGGCTGATCGACCCGCGCTTCGTCGCGATTCCGCTGGCCGACGCGCTGCCGCAGGTGCGGCTGGTGGTGGCGAGCGCGGACGCGGTCGACCTGGCGGGCCGCACCGTCACGGTCACCAGCGAGCACCATCCGCCGCGCACGCTCGGCTGGGACCGCCTCGTGCTCACCCCCGGCTCGGTGACCCGGCTCTTCGACGTGCCGGGGCTGCACGAGCACGCCCGCGGCCTCAAGACCGTGGCCGAGGCGCTCTACCTGCGCGAACAGCTGCTGCGGCAGCTGGAGCTGGCCGATCACGAGGAGGACGAGGCGGTGCGCCGCGCCCGCCGCACCGTGGTGGTGGTCGGCGCCTCCTACGCCGGTACCGAGCTGATCGCCCAGCTCCGCGCGCTCGCCGACGACTACGCGCGGCGCCGCGGCCTCGATCGCCGGGAGATCCGGTTCCTGCTGCTCGACACCGCGAAGCAGGTGATGCCGGAGGTCGGCGCCGAGCTGGGCGAGAAGGTGCTGCACGAGCTGCGCGGCCGCGGCATCGATATCCGGCTGGAGACCTCGCTGCGCGAGCTGACCGCCGACCGGGTGGTGCTCACCGACGGCACCGAGGTGCCGACGCACACCGTCGCCTGGGTGACCGGCGTGACCGGCGCCCCGGTGCTGGAGACCCTCGACCTGCCGCTGGAGCGCGGCAGGCTGGTGGTCGACGCCGAGCTGCGGGTGCCCGGCCACCCGTCGGTCTTCGCCGGCGGCGACGCTGCCGCCGTGCCCGACCTGACCAAGCCGGGCGAGATCACCCCGCCCACCGCCCAGCACGCCTCCAGGCAGGGCAAGACGCTGGCCCGCAATGTCGCCGCCAGCCTCGGCATCGGCACCTTCGCGCCGTACCGGCACCGCGACCTCGGGCTGGTGGTCGACCTCGGCCCGCGCTTCGCGGTCGCCAACCCGCTCGGCATCCCGCTCTCCGGGCTGCTCGCCAAGGCGGTGACCCGGGCGTACCACACCTTCGCGGTGCCGCGCGCGGTCAATCGCTGGGCCATCGTGATGACCTACCTGACCAATACCGTGACCAAGCGACCGCTCGCGCTGCTCGGGCTCGTCAGCCCGGAGGAGGCGAGTTTCGCTCGCGCGGAGGGGATTTCGGAGCAGTGAGCCTGCGGCGGAGCCGATCCGGCTCCGCCGCGCGCGCTCACTCCGTGTTCGCGTCGCCCGTGGCGGCGGCCTGCTTCGCCTTCTCCAGTTCACCCTTCAGCCGCTCCACGGTGGCGGTGTCACCGAGGTTGTCCGCGGTGGTGATGTCCTGGTTCAGCTGGGCGATGGTGTCCTCGTCCGGCATGCGCCTGCTCCTCTCGGTTCGGGTGTTCCATCGGCGGGGTGTCCGGTTTCGGCGGCCGGAAACCGGCGGGTTCGCGCCCGCCGCACGGGGTACCCGCCGCACCATGGATTCTTCTACGACCGCACGCGATGTCGTCCGGTACGGGTTGGCGGGCGGCATGGTCTTCGCCGGGCTCAGCCATCTGTTCTGGGGCCGGGAGACCTTCCGTGCTCAGGTGCCCAGCTGGACCCCGCTGGACGAGGACGGCGTGGTGATGGCCTCCGGCGGGGTGGAGCTCACCCTCGGCACGCTGCTCGCCGCGAGTTCGCGGGACAAGGCGCGGTTCGGCAGGTTGCTCGCGCTGTTCTTCGTCGTGGTCTTCCCCGGCAACGTCGCGCAGTACACGAACAAACGGGACGGCTTCGGCCTGGACACCGATCGGAAGCGGCTGATCCGGCTGTTCTTCCAGCCGGTGCTGATCGGGCTCGCGCTGTGGAGCACCTCGACGCCACGGCGCTGATTGCCGGAGATTCGCCGGGACCGGGCTACGCTGAGATCCCGACCCGTCGAGGATGTCGCCGTGAACCGTCCGGCGGTGCCGACACGACCGCGAGACAGCCCTCGTCCGGCCGTGCCGATCGGACCGTGGGACCGCTCCTACGGGTCCCGGTGCGCCCCGTCCGAGGGGACCACCGTGAACTGCGCCGGAGGCGCGAAACCCCGTGCCGCGAAGGCTTTCTCGACCTCGGCGGAGAGGGCGGGCACCGCCTCCGCCGGGACGAGGGCGATGGCGGCGCCGCCGAAACCGCCGCCGGTCATGCGCGCCCCGACCGCGCCCGCGGCGCGTGCCGCCGCCACCGCGACATCCAGCTCCGGGACCGAGATCTCGAAGTCGTCGCGCATGGAGACGTGCGAGGCGTCGAGCAGCGGGCCGATGGCGGCGGCACCGTCGGCGCGCAGGGTGCGCACGGTGTCGAGCACCCGCCGATCCTCGGTCACCACGTGCTTCACCCGGCGGAAGGTTATGTCGTCGAGCAGCTCCCGGGCCCGGTCGAGGTCGGCGACCTCGAGGTCGCGCAGCGCGGGCACGCCGAGCGCGGCCGCGCCCGCCTCGCAGGAGGCGCGCCGCTCGCGGTACCCGCCGGTGGCGTGCTCGTGCCTGACCCCGGTGTCGATGACCCGCAGCACCAGCCCGGCCTCGGCGAAGCCGAGCGGCACCACCTCGGCGGCGAGTGAGCGGCAGTCGAGGAATACCGCGGCGTCGCGCTCGCCGAGCAGCGAGGCGGATTGGTCCATGATGCCGGTGGGGGCGCCGACGGCGTCGTTCTCCGCGCGCTGCCCCACCTTCGCCAGGGTCTCCCGGGAGAGCTCGAGCCCCCACAGCTCGGTCAGCGCCAGCGCCACCGCGCTCTCGATCGCCGCCGAGGAGGAGAGCCCGGCGCCGACCGGGACGCTGGAGTCGATGGCGAGATCGGCGCCTGGCACGGCGGAGAGGTCGGCGCCGAACTCGCCGAGCGCCCAGGCCACGCCGAGCGGGTAGGCGGACCAGCCGCGCAGCTCACCGGCGGCGTGCGCGCGCCCCAGCTCGGCCACCGGCAGCTCGACCGGCCCGTCGCCGAACGTGCTCACCACCCGCAGCAGGCCGTCGGCGCGCGGCGCGGCCGCGACCGCGGTGCGCCGGTCGATGGCGAACGGGAGCACGAAACCCTCGTTGTAGTCGGTGTGCTCGCCGATCAGGTTGACCCGGCCCGGCGCCGACCACACCCCGGCGGCGTCGCCCCCGGTCAGCTCGCGGAACAGCGCACGGGCGCCCGTGCCGCGCTGCTGCGGCCCGGCCGCGGACCCGCCGCGGCGACGCTCCGCCGCCGTCTCCGGACCCGACCCGGTCATGCCAGTGCCTCCCGGATGCGGGCCGCCGCGGTCTCCGGCGGGATGTCCCCGATCCAGGCCCCCATAGCCGCCTCCGATCCCGCCGGGTACTTGAGTTTGTCCACGCCGCGGCGCGGCGAGGTGAGCTGCAGGTGCAGCCGCAGCGCGTCCCGGCCGACGCGCACCGGCGCCTGGTGCCAGGCCGCGATGTAGGGCGTGGGGGTGCCGTAGAGCGCGTCGATCCCGCGCAGCAGCCGCGGCAGCAGCACCGCCAGCTCGGCCCGCTCGGCCTCGTCGGTCCCGGCGAAATCGGGGACGTGCCGGTGCGGGAGCAGGTGCACCTCGATGGGCCAGCGCGCCGCGAACGGGACGAAGGCGGTCCAGTGCTCGCCGGCGAGCACCACCCGCGGCCCGGCCCGCTCGACGTCGAGGAGGTCGCCGAAGAGGCCGGGGCCGAGCCGCTCGGCGGCGTCGAGCAGCCGGGCGGTGCGCGGGGTGACGAAGGGATAGGCGTAGATCTGGCCGTGCGGGTGGTGCAGCGTCACCCCGATCGCCTCGCCGCGGTTCTCGAACGGGAACACCTGCTGGATGCCGGGGAGCGCGGAGAGCGCGGCGGTGCGGTCGGCCCACGCCTCGATCACGGTGCGCACCCGGCCGGTGCCGAGCGTGCCGAGCGAGCCGTGCTGCTCCGGGCTGAAGCACACCACCTCGCAGCGGCCCACCGCGGCGAGTTCCCGGCCGAAGCCGAGCTCGGCCAGATCGGCGAGGCCGGTGGGCGCGGCGGTGGCCTCCGGGGGCAGCGCCGGGCCGAAGGCGGGCGAGCGGTTCTCGAAGACGGCGACGTCGTAGACGTCGGGGATCTCGGAGGGGTTCAGCGGGGTCTGCGGGGCGAGCGGGTCGCGGTCCGACGGCGGAAGGACGACCCGGTTCTGCCTGGCCGCGGCGATCGAGATCCACTCCCCGGTGAGCACGTCGAGCCGCATGACGGCGGTGCCGGGGCGCGGCTCCAGCGTTCTGGCGTCGATCCGGCGCTCGGCGCCGAGCCGGGTATCGGCGTCGTCGAAGTAGATCAGCTCGCGGCCGTCGGCGAGCCGCGCCTGCCGCTTGACGATTCCGGATGCCACCGCCCCACGATAGCCAGGAATTCTCCGCGTAGGCTCACGACGTGCTCGAATCCGCTATCACCGCAACCGGGAGGGCGATCGCGCTGGAGTCGGGCGGCGTGCGCGCCGAGATCGGCACCGTGGCCGCGGTACTCCGCTCGCTGACCGTCGACGGCACCGCCGTCACCGAGCCGGTGCCCGCCACCGCGCCGCCCCCGCAGGGCTGCGGCCTGGTGCTGGTGCCGTGGCCGAACCGGGTGCGCGACGGCCGCTGGACCCTGGACGGCGCCGCCCAGCAGCTCGATCTCACCGAACCGGCGCGCGGCAACGCCATCCACGGCTTGCTCCGCAATACCGACTACACCGTGCACGACCACACGGCGGCGGCGGTGACACTCGGCGCGCTGATCCCGCCGCAGCACGGCTGGCCATTCCCGCTCGACACCAGGGTCCGCTACGCGCTGCGCCCGGACGGCATCGCGGTGACGCACAGCGTGCGCAATCTCGCCGACCGCACCGCGCCGTGGGCGGTCGGCGCGCACCCGTACCTGCGCGTCGGCGCGCACCCGGTCGAGGAGCTGGTGCTCACGCTGCACGCGGGCACCAGGTTCGAGGCGGACGGGCGGATGAACCCGGTGGCCGAGCACCCGGTGGCGGGCACCGCGTTCGACCTGCGCGCCGGCGTGCGGGTCGGGGAGCTGGACCTGGACACCGCCTTCGGCGAGGTGCTGCCGGACAACGGCGTCGCGGCCCGGCTGACCGCGCCGGACGGCGCCGCCGTCGAGCTGCTGCAGGGCCCGGGCTGGGGGTACGCGCAGGTCTTCACGCCGCGGATCTTCCCGCGCGACGGCGTCCGCGGGCTCGCGGTGGCGGTGGAGCCCATGACCGCACCACCGGACGCACTGAACTCCGGGCGCGGGCTGGTGTGGCTGCCGCCAGGCGCGCGAGCCGAGCGCAGCTGGGGGCTGCGCTACACGCCGGAGGGCGGGGTCCGACAGCGGAGCTGAAAGACGGTGGCAGGCACCGCGGTCCCGGCGCCCTGTCGAGCCGTCCGGCCCGGATCGGCGAGGCGGGAGCCATCATGCCCCGCACAGCGGGGCCAGCGCGGCGGCCGCGGCCAGCAGCGCCCGCGAGCGGGCGGCGATGGCGCGCCGGCGGGCGGCGAGCGCCGCGGCGACGTCGGCGGTGTCACCGCGCGGCAGCCCGCCGAGCACCGCGCGCACGGCGCCGATCCGGTACCCGGCCGCGCGCAACTGGTGCACGATCCTGGCATCGCGCACCTGGGCCGGGGTGTAGCGGCGGGCGCCGCCGCGGTCCCGTCCGGGGCCGATCAGCCCCTCGGCCTCCCAGTGCCGCAGCGCCGATGCCCGCACGCCGAGCGCGCCCGCGAGCTCGGCGATGCCCATGGCGTCGGCCGGGCGCGAGTCGGGGATGGGCTCGGCGGCGACGGCGGCGGCCGCGGCGGTCGCGGCGGCGAGTTCGGCGCGCTCCCGGTGCAGCCCGGCGTGCGCGGCGTCGAGCCGGGCGAGCACGGCGTCCGGCGGGTCGCGGTGCAGCGCGCGCAGCAGCTCCTTCGCCGCCACCGGGCCGAGCGCGGTGGCCAGCGCCCGGTGGGCGAGGACGCAGCGCAGATGCACCTCGCCGTAGCGGCGGTAGCCGTTGGCCGCGCGCCGGACGGGCGGCAGCACACCGGCGCGCTCCAGGTCGCGCACATGCTGCACCGAGCACCCGGCGCGGCGGGCGATCTGCGCGGTGCCGTAGTGGAGAGTCGGATGGGCCACTGCCCCGGTCGTGCGGTCGGAAGTCTCCACAAGCACTCGAATGTAACGCTCGAAGGCATGGAAATCGACGAGATCACCCGCCTTGTCACCGGGTTCGCCGGGGTGCTCGCCCAGTGCCCGCGCCCCGGCGACCCCGGCGTGCCCGAGATCGCCTGGGGCGACACCTTCTTCTTCTACGCCCCGGACGGCGAGCTGCCGCGGGCCCAGCCCTTCGCGACCATCGTCACCAAGGACTACCCCGGCGACGCCGGGTCGCGGCTGCGCACCCCCGGCCGCTTCCGGCTCAATATCGCCGCCGGCGCCGAGGCGTTCACCGCGCACACCGGGCACCCGCCGCGCGCCGGGATGCCCGCCCCCGACCCGGCCGCCACCGACACCCTCTTCGCGCACCCGCTCTACGGCGGCGCCGGGTGGCTGGCGGTGGTGAATCCCGGCGCGCACACCGCTCCCGCGCTGCCCGCGCTGCTCCGGGCGGCGCACGCGAGGGCGCGGGCGGCACACGAGCGGCGACACCGACCCGGGTAGAGCGCGGCGCGGCCGCTGCACGATACTGAAACGGCCATGACCAACTCCCCCGCCGACTCATGAGAAGCCGGAGATCCCCGGCCGCGCTGCGCACCGGCACCTTCGGCCACCGCGCCGCCGAGCACCGCTGGCACTGGTCCGCCGAGACCGCCGCCATGCACGGCTACGAGCTCGGCGAGGTGGTGCCGACCGCCGAGCTCCTCGCCGCGCACCAGCACCCGGAGGATCGCGCGTTCTTCCTCGACGCCGTCGGCGCCGGGGGCGGATTCTGCCTGCGGCAGCGGCTCACCGACGCCAGGGGCAACGGCCGGGTGGTGATCGTGGTCGCCGACCCGGGCCCCGCCGGGCTGACCGGCTTCTACGTCGACCTCACCGGCCCGGTGGTGGCCCAGCACCGCACGCTGATCGACGCCGCGCTGCCGGACTACGCCCGGCTGCGCGGCCCGATCGAGCAGGCCGCGGGGATGCTCATGGTGGTCTACGGCATTCCGGCCGGGCGCGCGGACGAGCTGCTGCGCGCCAGCGCCGCCGAGCGCGGGGTGACGCTCTCGCGCTTCGCCGAGCTGCTCTGCGCGGCGGTGGCCGACGGCATCGAGGTGCCTGCCCGGGTGCGCACCGTCTTCGACCACGTCCTGCTGACGGTGCATCAGCGGGGCTGACCGGGGCGGCGTTTCGCGGCGGGGGCGCCGGGTAGCACGGACCCGCCCCGTCAGCCCCGATCGAGGAGGATCCTCCGCCATGCCGGAAACCCCGCAGCCGCCCGGTGTGCCGGGCACCGAGCCCGCGCCGCTCGACGAGCCCACCACCCCGCGCGAGCCGCTGCCGCCCAAGCCCGACCAGCGCGGACCGGCCCCGGTCTCCCCCACCGGCGCCGAGCCCGGCACGCGGAACCAGCAGGGGGCCGCGCTCACCACCGCGCAGGGCGCCCGGCTGCGCGATACCGACCACTCGCTCAAGGCCGGACCGCGCGGCCCGGTGCTGCTGCAGGACCACCACCTGCGCGAGAAGATCACGCACTTCGACCACGAAAGGATCCCGGAGCGGGCGGTGCACGCCCGCGGCGCCGCCGCGCACGGCGTCTTCGTCGGCAACGGCGCGGCCACCGAGATCTCCTGCGCCACGCTGTTCGAGAAGGGCGCGGAGACCCCGGTCTTCGTGCGCTTCTCCACCGTGCTCGGCTCCCGCGGCTCGGCCGACACGGTGCGCGACACCCGCGGCTTCGCCACCAAGTTCTATACCGCGGACGGCGTGTGGGACCTGGTCGGCAACAATATCCCGGTCTTCTTCATCCAGGACGCCATCAAGTTCCCGGACGTGGTGCACGCCGCCAAACCGCACCCGGACCGGGAGATCCCGCAGGCGCAGAGCGCGCACGACACCTTCTGGGACTTCGTCTCGCTGCACACCGAGGCCACCGCGCACACCCTGTGGAACATGTCCGACCGCGGCATCCCGCGCTCCTACCGGACCATGGAGGGGTTCGGCGTGCACACCTTCCGGCTGATCGACGCCGACGGCCGCTCGTCGCTGGTGAAGTTCCACTGGAAGCCGCGGCTCGGGGTGCACTCGCTGCTCTGGGAGGAGGCGCAGATCGCCGCGGGCGTCGACCCCGACTTCCACCGCCGCGACCTGGCCGACGCCATCGAGGCGGGCGCCTTCCCGGAGTGGGACCTCGGCGTGCAGGTCTTCCCGGACACCGAGGAGCAGACCTTCGAGGGCTTCGACCTGCTCGACCCCACCAAGCTCGTGCCGGAGGAGCTGGCGCCGGTGCGGATCGTCGGCACCATGACGCTGAACGCCAACCCGCGCAACTACTTCGCCGAGACCGAACAGGTGGCCTTCCACCCCGGCCACCTGGTGCGCGGCATCGACGTCACCAACGACCCGCTGCTGCAGGGCAGGCTCTTCTCCTACATCGACACCCAGATCACCCGGCTCGGCGGGCCGAACTTCGCGCAGCTGCCGATCAATCGGCCGCATGCGCCGGTCAACGACATGCTGCGGGACGGCATGCACCAGACCGCCGTGCACACCGGGGTCGCGCCGTACCGGCCGAACAGCCTGGACGGCGGCTGCCCGTTCACCGCGAACCCGGCCGAGGCACTGATCGAGTTCCCGGAGATGGTGGCCGGGACCAAGGTGCGCGAGGCGCCGGCGAGCTTCGACGATCACTTCAGCGGCGCCCGGCTCTTCTACACCAGCCTCACGCCGGTGGAGCGGGCGCACGTGGCCGAGGCGTACTCGTTCGAGCTGGGCAAGGTGTACGAGCGGGCGATCAAGCAGCGCACGCTCGGGGTGCTGCGCCACATCGACGAGGACTTGGCGCGCACCGTGGCGGGCAACCTCGGGCTCGCGCTGGACGGCGCGGCGCCGGAGCTGCCCGAGGTCACGCCGTCGCCCGCGCTCTCCCAGCTCGGCGCCGAATGGCCGGTGGACGGGCGGCTGGTCGGAATCGTCGCCGATGACGACACCGATACCGGGGAGCTGGCCGACGCCGTCGCGGCGGCCTTCGCGGCCGGGGTGACGCCGCTGGTGATCGGCGCGCACGGCGGCGAGTTCGGCCCGGTGCCGATCTCCCGCACGCTGGACACCGCGCGCTCGATCGAGTTCGACGCGCTGCTGATCGCCGCGGCGCCCGCGCACCCCAAGCTCGGGGTGCTGCTGCAGGAGGCGCACCGGCACCTCAAGGGCATCGCCTACACCGAGCGGGGTGCGGCGGCGCTCGCCCGCGCCGGGATCGGCACCGGTTCGGCCGGGGTCGAGGCGGCCGAGGGGCTCACCGCCGGGTTCGAGGTGCTCGCCGCCGCGCTGCCCGAGCACCGGGTCTGGGCGCGGGCCGCGGAACTGGGCTGAGCCGGGTCCGCCCGGGGCGGAGCCGCACCCGGTGGTGGCGGCGATCCGGTGCGGGCCGGGCTGATCAGGGGGTGCGGGCGAGGGCGGCGTCGCGCTTGGCGAGCCAGCCGTTCATGGCGGTGAGCGCGAAGCGGAAGGCATTGAGCCGGTGCCGGTTCAGGAAGCCGTGCCAGGAGTGCGGGACGACGGCGTGCGCCACCGGGACCCCGGCGGCGTCGAGCTCGGCGGCGAAGGTCTCGCCGGAGGCGCGCAGGGTATCGAAGTCGGCGTCCAGCAGCAGGGTGGGCGGCAGGCCGGCGAGATCGGCGCCGCCGGGGAAGGCGCCGCCTGCCAGCAGCTCCTCGCGGCCCACGTAGTTGACGTTCATCGTGTACACCGCCGCCGGGGTGAACTGCCGGTACCCGGCGAGCCCCCTGGTCCGCCTGCGCACGGCGGCGGGCAGCGCGGGGAGTTCGGCGTGGTAGATGCCGTAGCAGAGCACCAGCCCCGCCGTCCCCGGCATGCGCTGGGCCGCGGTCACCGCGAGGCAGGCGCCCGCGCTGGCGCCGCCGAGCACGATGCGCCCGTGCTCGTCGGCGAGCGCGCGGCTCGCGTCGATCACGTCGTCCAGCCCGGCCGGGTAGTGGTGACCCGGCGGGGTGTTGGAGTGGCGCCGCCCCCACGGCCTCGGCGCCAGCCGATAGTCGACGGCGCGCACCAGCCGCCCGGCGGCCGCCAGCCGCAGCGCGACCCGGTGCGATTCCGGGGTGTCCAGGTCGCCGGCCACGAAGCCGCCGCCGTGCAGCCAGATCACCGGCGCCGCCCCGGCCCGCGGCTCCGCGGGCAGGTAGTCGCGGACCGGTATCGCGCCCTGCCGCCCCGGTATCGTCCGGTCCTCGGTGCGCACGGCGCTCATGGGCTACTCCTGTCGGCGGCGGGGCTACTCCTTACGCCTATACCCGGATTCTGTCGTAGCCGACGCCGAGCGGGCGAGCCCGACGAGCCCGGTTCGCGGCCCGTCTCGTCGCCGAGCGCTCGAAAGCGCACGCGGCGCAGCCGCGAGACTCGAGCGCTCGGCGGCGAGACTCCCCGGGGCCGCGAACCCGTCCGGCGGAGCCGGACCATTCAATACTGCGCTCCCGCGGGGTAGCGGTCGATGACCTCCGTGTGCTCGCCGTCCTCGAAGGAGTTGCGGATGGCGGTCTGGGCATTCGGCGGCAGGGTGTGCAGGATCTCCTGCACCCGCTGCCTGCGGCGCAGCATGCCCTGACGGACCGGCATGCCGGGGGTGGCCCGCATCTGCGGGGCGATGCCCTCGACCTCCTCGGCGCCGCCGTGGTGGTGCCCGGCGTCCACCAGCGCCTGCTCGCGCGCCATCTGGGTCTCGTCCTTCTCCTCCGACATCCCGATCGGCCCGATCATCCGGCCGTTCAGGAACTGCTTCACCACCGGCTCGTCCGAGGTCAGCAGCACCTCGCGCGGGCCGAACATCACCAGCTGCCGCCGGAACAGCATCCCGATATTGTCCGGAACCGTCCGCGCCAGGTTGATGTTGTGCGTGACGATCAGAATCGTCGCGTCGATCTGGGCATTGATATCGATCAGCAGCTGCGACAGGTACGAGGTACGCACCGGATCGAGCCCGGAGTCCGGCTCGTCGACCAGGATGATCTGCGGATCCAGCACCAGCGCGCGGGCCAGCCCGGCACGCTTGCGCATACCACCGGAGATCTCACCCGGCAGCTTGCCCTCGGCGCCGAGCAGACCGGTCAGCTCCAGCTTCTCCATCACGATCTGCCGGATCTCGGATTCCGGCTTCTTGGTGTGCTCGCGCAGCGGGAACGCCACATTGTCGAACAGCGTCATCGAGCCGAACAGCGCGCCGTCCTGGAACAGCACGCCGAAGAGCTTGCGGATGTCGTAGAGCTGCTTGTTGGAGCAGGTCGTGATGTCGACACCATCGATGTAGATGGCGCCGCGCTCCGGGCGCAGCAGCCCGATCAGCGATTTCAGAAACACCGACTTGCCCGTACCCGAGGGGCCGAGCAGCGCGCTGACCTCACCGGACGGCAGCGTCAGCGAGACATCCTGCCAGATCCGCTGCGAGCCGAACGATTTGGTGACCCCTTCGGTCCTGACCTCGACGCCCACGAGAACCTCCCTGCTCCCGGTGGCCCGGATCAGGGCTCACCACACGATACAGACGGCGATGTTACCGCTGATTCCAATACCCCGTGGTCCATATCGCCTAGAAACAACGCCTCGAATTCCGGCCCCACCGGCGGGCAGGAACGGTTAAGTTAGCCGGGGTTCGCATTTGTGCGAGCACATTTCGAGTGCAGGGAGCACCGCGACGCAGGTCGCTGTTCCGCCGAGTCCGGCCGCGGCACCACGACCCCCGGGCAGGTCGCGCCCTCGGACACCGATCAGCTGGTCTCGCTGGTGCTGCGGCTCACCGCCGGAACGGTGTCGCGCAGCCGGAGCATGGCGGCCGCGAGCTGATCGAGCCCGGGTTGCTCCACCGGGAAGTGCCCGCAGCCCTCGAGCATGATCGCCTCGGTGGGCGCCGCGATCCGCTCCAGGACCCGCAGGCTCAGTGCGGGCGGGGTCCAGGCGTCCTCGGCCGGGTGCACCAGCGTCACCGGCGGGCCGGTGTACCGGGCGGGCGCGGTGTGCTCGAAGCTCAGGAAGCTGGCCATGAAGCCGAGCGGCACTCGGGCCCCGCCGCCGCGCGGGTCGCGGGCGCCGAACCGGGTGAGCTCGGCGTTCGCGCTCATGGCGCCGAGATCGCCGAGCAGCCGCATCGGCACCATGACCCCGCCGAGCAGCGGCTCCAGCGCGGCCAGCGCCGGTGCCAGCCGCGCGGCGATCGGGGTGCGGGCGGCCGCGCGCCGCGCCGCCGGGTCGGCGGGGTCGAGCAGGCAGGTGGCGAGCACGTGCGCCGCTGCGCCGGTGCGGGACGCGGCCTCGTAGGCGAGCATCCCGCCCATGCTCGCCCCGAAGAGCATCAGCGGCCGCGGGTCGCGCGCGGTCTCGGCGCGCACCAGGTCGCAGACGAGCTCGATCCAGTCGCCGTACCGCACCGAGCGCGGATTCGGCTCCACGGTGGCGCCGTAGAGCGGCAGATCCACCGCGAGCAGTTCGACGTCGTCCGGCGCGACGGCGGCGGCCAGCGGCCAGAGCGCGCCGCTGTGCCCGCCGCCGCCGTGCAGCACCAGTACCCGCAGCCTCGCCTCCGGTACCTCGGCGCGCGCGATGTGCACCCGACGGCCGCGCCACTGCCACCACGTCGAAGCGGGGGCGACGCGGGCCCGCTCCCGGAACTCCGGTGGCAGGAACTGGGCGTAGTCATCGGATTGCATGCCTCCGACGATTCTCGTCCCGCGCCCCGAGGACAACTCGCGGTCGGGCCGAGCTGCTTCCGGCGAGCAAACCCGGCGTGAACTGCCAGTATCGGAAGGCCTCGGGGGATCGATCCGGTCGCTTGTTCAGGTTTCGAGCAGTCGCTTGGGTGCGGCGAGGCGCCAGGAGTCGAGCACGATGGCGCGCAGCTCCGCCCGGTCGTCCAGCGCCGCCAGCCGCACCCGGACCCAGGCGTTCCCGGCCTCGTGCGGGGCGATCCAGAACTTCTCCGGCTCGGCCGCCACCAGCTCGTCGCGGTCGGCGATCGGGCAGCGCACCGCCATGGAGCTCTCGTCGTCGGGCAGCGTCAGGAAGAGCGAGCGCCCCACCCGGAAGATCGGCATCTGCCACTGGAAGTCCTCGGCCGTCTCCGGCAGCGACAGGGCGTAGGCGCGGACATCGTCCCCCGATGCGGTCATGGCGGGAATCCTGCCATCGCGGTCCGACACCCGGCGCCTAAGCTTCCCGGCATGACCGACTCCCCCATCACCGTCCTGCTGATCCACGGCGGCGGCGCCAGCGGCTGGGACTGGCACCTGGTCGCGCCGCTGCTGCGGGAGCGCGGGTACGAGGTGCTGGCGCCGGATCTGCCGATCGAGGATCCGGAGAGCGGGATCGCGGAGTACGCGGACTTCCTGGTCGGCGAGCTCGGCGACGCGGAGCGGGTGGTCGTGGTGGCGCACTCGTACGGCGGGCTGGTGGCGCCGGTGCTGGCGGCGCGCCGCCCGGTGGAGCAGCTGATCCTGGTGAGCGCCATGATCCCGGCGCCGGGCGAGGCGCCGAACGAGTGGTGGGCGGCGACCGGGTACGACACGCTCGGCCTGGCGCTGCCGATGGAGACCGAGGAGCAGGTCGTCGCCGCGTTCCTGCACGACGTGCCCGCCGAGCTGGCGAGCGAGGAGCTGGCGCGCGGGCGGGAGCAGGTGGAGGACGGTGACATCCCGGTGCCGCTGGACGCCTGGCCCGAGGTGCCGACCCGGTTCCTGCTGTGCCGGGACGACCGCTTCTTCCCGGCGGAGTTCGTGCGCACGCTCGTGCGCGAACGGCTCGGCATCGACCCCGATGAAATCGACGGAAGTCACGGGGTGATGCTGAGCCGTCCGCGCGAGCTGGCCGACCGGGTGCACCGGTACGTCACATCTTCGCGTGCCGAGCCTGGAAGAAGTTGAACAGGCCGTAGGCGGCGATGCCGATCGCGGCGAGCACCAGCAGCACCTGGCCGAAGGGCTGGGCGCCGAGTGTCTTGAGGGCGCCGTCCAGCCCGGCGGCCTTGCTCGGGTCGTGGTCGAAGACGGCCCAGGCGATCAGTGCGCCGATGACGCCGATGGCGACGCCCTTGGCGACGTAGCCCGCGGTCCCCAGGCGCTTCGCGAGCTGACTGTTGGTGTCCAGGTCCTCCAGGAACTTCTTGGTCACGCCCTTGTGCACGTAGTAGCCGCCGACGCCGAGCACCACCAGCGCCGCGATGATCAGCGCGGCCTGGCCACCGGTGCTCTCCATGAGCTTGGCGGTGGTGCCCTTGCTCTGGCCACTGCTGGAGTTGCCGCCGCCCCTGGCGAAGGAGAAGGCGGTGAGCGCGAGCGCCGCGTAGACAACGGCGGTGGCCAGCGCCTTCACCCGGCGGAAGGCCTCGCCCTCCGCGCTGTTCTTGTCCGGCTTGTTGGCGCTGCCGAAGGCCGCCTCGGCCAGCCGCCAGAGCGCCATGAGCACGAAGGCGACCACGGCGAACCAGAGCACGAACTTCCCGCCCGGCGCGGCCGCGATCTGGGCCATGGCGCCGGACTGGTCGGCGGTGCCGCCGCTGCCGAAGGCGACGCGAAGGGCGATGTAGCCGATGAGCAGGTGTACGACGCCGCTCATCACGTAGCCGGCCCGGGCGAACTGCTCGAATGTACGGTTCTGGGCGATCCGGCTGGCGGACCCCGTCGAGGTATTGCTGATAGCCATGGTGCCTTCTCATCCGTGCGGTGCGGTCGTACGGCAGTTACCCGGCCGCGCGGCGCCGAAACGGGCGCCACTGCCCGCGAACGGGTTACGGCCACCCGGCGCCGGGCGCGGGAGCCGGTACCGCCGCCACGACCCCCGACGGCCCGCCCTGCACACCGCCCCACTCCTGCCCGACCAGGTAGAGCTGCGGATCGGCGCCCCGGCTCAGCGTGCAGGAGAAGGCGCCGCGGTCGAATTCCACGGCGCCGCAGCGCTCCCCGCCCGCGCGCACCCGGACGCAGCGCGCGGTGCCGACATCGGCGTACCAGATCGCGCCGTCGGCGTCGGCGCAGATGCCGTCCGGGTGGTGGCCGGGGGTGGCGGCCCACTCCGCGGCCGGGCCGAGCGTGCCGTCGGGGTGCACGGCGAACGCGGTCAACCGCTCCGCGTAGGACTCGGCCAGGATCAGGGTTCCGCCGCCGGGCAGGACGGCCATGCCGTTCGGGAAGGCGAGGTCGCCCGCCACCCGGCGGGCGGTGCCGTCGGTGCCGACCAGGACCAGGAAGCCGGGGGCGAAATCGCCGCCGGGGAAGTCGAACCCGATGTTGTTGAGGTAGGCGCGGCCCGCCGCGTCCACCACGATCTCGTTCCACGGGGTCGGGCCGAACTCGGCGAGGTCGGCGTGCGGGTGCAGGGAGCCGTCGGGTTCGCGGCGCAGCACCCGGCGCCCCGCGGAGTCGAGCAGCAGCAGCCTGCCGTCCGGCAGGAAGTCGAAGCAGAGCGGGAAGGACGGCACCTCGGCGATCACCTCGGCGCCGCCTGCCCCGTCCAGCGCGAGCACCTGCCCGGCGGCCCAGTCGGCCACCCACGGCCTGCCGCGGTGCCAGCGCAGCGACTCCCCGAATCCGATCCCCTCGCGCACGATTCGCATCGGCCTGACTCCTCACCTCGACGTCATCGGTACCGACGGTCCGGGTCGCGGAAACTCGTCGGTCCGCACGGCGGGCCCCGCTATTCTGGGACGGGGCCGGACGCCGCGCCAGCACATCGCGTGCGGGCACGACGGCGTGTCGTCGTGCCGCCACGCAGTCGGGAGGTCCCGTGGAACCGCGTTACGACCGTGCCGCCCTCGCCCGCATTCTCGGCTCGCTCGCCCACCCCGGGCTGCTGGCCGCGGCCGCGCCCGACCGCGAACCCGTCACCGCGCACTACCGCGCCGTGCCGCTCACCCCGGAGCCCGGCACCCACCTGACGCTCTCGCAGCGGCTCTACCTGGAGCGTTTCATGCGGCCGTGCCCGGCCGAGCTGGTCACCTCGGCGACCCACCGGCTCACCTGGGTGGACGAGGACGGCATCACCAATACCGGCCACTTCCACGCCGCCGGGCCAGGGCCGATCGTGCCGATCGCCGCCCGCTCGGCCTTCCTGGAGCTGTGGCGGGCGCTGCGCACCGACGAGCTCTTCCTCGGGCGGGTGCGCGCGCTGGACGCGCCCGCCCGCGCGGTGCTGGCCGGGACGACCACCGACCAGGAGCCGCTGGAGATCGTCCGGGTCGGGGTGGAGGCGGCGGCGCGGGCACTCACCCAGCACGCGCTGCTCGCGCACCGCACCCCGCACCGCGACCCCGTCGATTTCGCCCGCGCGCTGCGGGATTCGGGGATCTTCGGCACGGTGGCGACGCGCTGGTTCTGGGAGCTGCAGGCCTCGACGCACCGGCGCGGCATGATCCCGGTGGCCTTCGCCGCGACCGGGGAGCGGCTGCGCTACACCCCGGAGTCGATGGCCGCACTGCACGCCATGAAGGACGCCACGCTCGCCGATGCCCGCGCGGTCATGCACCGGGCCCGCACCGAGGAGGGGCTCGGCACCGAGCAGGCCATCGCCCACTACCACGACGAGCTGGACCTCATCTCCCGGCAGTACGCGCTGCTCGGCCCCGCCGAGCGCCCGGTCTGCCCGGCCACGAGCTGGCAGCGGGTGGACGGCTGGGCGTTCCAGCTGCACAGCCTCGTCGCCGATCGGCTCGTCGAGGCGTTCGCCGCCGCGGTGGCCCGCATCGACCCGGTGCCCGCTCCCCCGGCCCCCGGCGACCCGGACGACGCCGACGGGCTGGTGACGGTGCCGGACATGAACTGCAAGCACTGCGTCCGCACCATCACCGCCGTGCTCACCGCCATGGACATCGCGGTGCACGACATCGATCTGGAGCGCAAGACGGTGCGCGCCGAGTTCCGCAGCCCGCGCAATCGCGAGCGCGCTTTCGAGGCGCTGCGCGACAGCGGCTACAACCCCGCCGTGCTCACCCCGGACCGCGCGCCGCTGGCCTGACGGCGGCGCGCGACGTCTCCGCCCCTTCGGCGCGCGGCGATGGTCAGGCCGCGTGCAGCGCGGTGACCAGGTCGGCGACGGCCCCGGGAGCCGGGGTGTAGCCGGGGAAGTAGCAGCAGACCTCGGCGACCTCGGGGCCGAAGCGGGCGCGGATGCGGGCGGCGCACTCGGCGGGGGTGCCGACGATGCCGATGCGCCGCACCATCTCCTCGGTGACGAGGGCGCGCATCTCGGCGTAGCCGCCGGTCTTGGAGAGCTGGTTGAGCCGCGGCTGCACCTCGCCCCAGCCCTCGACCTCCAGGACCGGGCGGTAGGCCGGGGTGGAGCCGTAGAAGGCGATGAGCATGCCGACCCCGGCGATCGCCGCCGCCAGCTCCGCCTCGGTGCGCCCCACCGCCACCATGACCTGCCCGATCACCGGGAACTCCGCCGCGCTGCGGCCGGAGCGGCGCAGGCCGTCCGCGATGGCGGGGGCGGTGCGCTCGGCCAGGTGCCGGTCGGTGTTGAACGGCATGACCAGCAGCCCGTCCGCCACCTCGGCGGCCTTGCGGGTCATGACCGGGCCGAGCGCGCCCATGAGCACCGGCGGCGGGCCGAACGGGTTCGGCCCCGGGTCGAAGTTCGGCGGCATCAGGGTGTGCGTGCTGAATTCGCCGCGGAAGTTCAGCGGCGCCTTGCCCTCCCAGGCATCGAGGATCGCCTTGACGGCGGCCACCGTCTCGGCGGTGCGCGCGGCCGGGTTGCCCCAGGTGCTGCCGTACCGCTTCTCGATGTGCACCCGGATCTGCGAGCCGAGCCCGAGCCGGAACCGCCCCGCGCTGTAGCTCTGCAGGTCGTGCGCGGCGTGCGCCAGGTGCAGCGGGCTGCGCGGCCCGGCGATCGCGACATTGGTCATGAGCTCGAGCGGCGCCGCCCCGGCGGCGGCCACCAGCGGGAAGAAGACGTCGTGCGGGCCCTCGAAGGTGAACAGGCCGTCGGCTCCGGTCGCGGCGAGTTCGACGGCGTGCGCGGCGGCCCGGCCGGGCGCGCCGTCGACCTGCAGGTGTACTTTCACCCGGCCATCCTATGGACAGCGATCCGTTCAGGTGTCCAGTTCGGTGGTTGTCAGCGGGACGGGCCGAAGCGTTCGGTGCGGACCCGCGCCGGGTCGTGCCCGAGCTCGACCAGCATCGTGGCGGCGGCCTCGACGAAGCCGTTCGGCCCGCAGACGTAGCAGGTGACGTCGGGCGCGGGCGGCAGCCCGTGCTCGGTGAGCTCGGCGGCGGTGAGGCGGCCGGGGTCGCGCGCGTAGCCCTCCGGCACCCGCCGGGTGTAGGCGAAGAAGACGTCGTCGCCGCCCAGCTCCGCGCCGTAGTAGCGCTGCGCGGGGGTGCGCAGCGAGTACAGCGCCCGCATCGGCACCGCCGACCCGGCCGCGCGCCGTGCCCGCAGCATGGCCATGATCGGCACCACCCCGGAGCCGCCCGCGACCAGCACGGCCGGGCCGCCGGTGGCCGGATCCCAGACGAACCAGCCGCCCACCGGGCCGCGCAGCTCGACGCTCGCGCCCAGCGGCAGCTCGTCCACCAGGTAGCCGGAGACCTCGCCGTCCGGCACCCGCTGCACGGTGAGTTCGAGGATATCGCCGTCCGCGGGCGCGGCGAGCGAGTAGCTGCGCACCGCCCGATAGCCGTCGGCAGCGGTCAGCCGGACGTCGACGTGCTGGCCGGGCAGGTGCCCCGGCCAGTCCGCGACCCGCAGCACCAGGGTGCGGGCGGAGGGGGTCTCGAATCGCTCGCCCGCCAGTTCGGCGGGGCGCCAGCCGCGGGCGGCGGTCAGTCGTCCCGGTACCGCTGCTCGCGCCATGGATCTCCGTAGTCGTGGTAGCCGGCGGCCTCCCAGAAGCCCTGCTCGTCCCGGTCCAGCAGCCGGATGCCGCGCACCCACTTGGCCGATTTCCAGAAGTAGAGGTGCGGGACGAGCAGCCGGGCCGGGCCGCCGTGCTCGGGGTCGAGCTCGGCGCCGTCGTAGCGGTGCACCACCCAGGCCTGCCCGTCCAGCAGGTCGTCCAGCGGGAGGTTGGTGGTGTAGCCGCCGTAGCAGTGCACCAGCGCGTACTCGGCCTGGGTCTCGACCTCCGCGAGCAGGGTGTCCAGCGAGACCCCGGTCCAGTCGGTGTCCAGCTTGCTCCAGCGGGTCACGCAGTGGATGTCGACGTGCGGCCGCTCCTGCGGCAGCGCGAGGAACTCCGCGCGGCTCCAGCTGGTCTCGGCGCCGGTCTCGTCGGTGACGGTGAAGCTCCAGCGCGCCGGGTCGATCCGCGGGGTCGGGCCCGCGGCGAGCACCGGGAAGTCCTCGGTCAGGTACTGGCCCGGCGGCAGCCGGTCGTCCGCGCCGCGGGCCCGGCCCCGGAACCCGGGCGAGAAGATGGCCATGACCAGGGATCGTAGCCCCCGGATAGCCGGGCCGCAGCGCTCAGCTGTGCAGCCGGTCGAGGAAGGCGCGCAGGTTCTCCCGCACCCGCTCGACCTTCTCCTCGGTGCTCAGATCCTCGCGGTAGCGGTTGCCGAGTGCCGGGCGCCGGAGGCCGCGGGCGTAGAGCGAGCAGGCCAGGTCGGTGCACATGTAGGTGCCGACCGAGTTGCCGCGCCGCCCGGATTCGCCCGCCTTGTGCGCGGTGAGCAGCGAGACCCCGCCGCCGGTGTGCGTGGTCAGGCAGATGGTGCACATCTGGGCCCGGCCGGAGCCGCCGGTCTCGTAGCGCAGCGCGACTCCGACCGGGCCGTCGGCGCCGGGGGCGACCAGGTAGCAGCGGCCGGGCAGCGAGCGGTCGCTCCAGCCGAGGAAGTCCAGGTCCGCCCAGGGCCGCTCGGCCAGATCGCGCGGGACCGGCAGCCGCTTGGCCTCGCCCTTGGAACAGTTGACGAACGACGAGCGAATCTCGCCCTCGGTAATCGGATCCATGCGTCCGACGGTACGAATTCCGCGCCGGGCGGACAACGCGATTATCGCGGAACCCCCTATTCGCCGATCGATTGCCGGAACCCGGGGCACGGCCCGGCCGATGCGCGCAGGATGAACCGGAACGACTACCGACAGAGGAGGTCGACATGCCCTATCGCGATACCCCCTGGTCGCCCGGCACCCCGTGCTGGGTCGATTGCCAGGTCGACGACACGCAGCAGGCCGCCGCGTTCTACGGCGCGCTCTTCGGCTGGGAGATCGAGGGGAGCGGCCCCGAGTACGGCGGCTACCTCATGGCGATGCGCGGGAACCGCGCCGCCGCCGGGATCGGCCCCAAACCCTCCGGGACGGCCATGCCGTCGGTGTGGACCACCTACATCGCCACCGAGAGCGCCGACCGCACCGCGGCCGCGGTGACGGCGAGCGGCGGCGGCGTGCTGGTGCCGCCCTTCGACGTCATGGACGTCGGGCGCATGCTGGTCGCCGCCGACCCCACCGGCGCCGCCTTCGGCGTCTGGGAGGCGCGCGGCCACCACGGTGCCGGGATCTACAACGAACACGGCGCCTACTGCTGGAACGAGCTGCACACCGACGGGTACCGGCGCGCCCAGGAGTTCTACACCGGGGTCTTCGGCTGGGCCTACGCCGAGATCGGCGACGGCGAGAACTTCGTCTACTCCACCTTCGCGCACACCCCCGACGGGCCGCCGCTCGGCGGGGTCAACGAGGTCGGCGCCCAGCCGTCGTACTGGCTCACCTGGTTCCAGGTGGACGACACCGACGCCGCGCTCCGGCACGCCGCCGAGCTCGGCGCCGCGGTGCTGAGCGGCCCCGACGACAGCCCGTTCGGTCGCATGGGCGTGCTGCGCGGCCCGCAGGGCGAGGTCTTCGCCGTCATCGACCCGAGCCGGACGGTGGGCGCGGCGCCCGGCGCCTGAGCCGCGAAATCGGCGGCCGCACCGGCGCCTCGAGCGGCCCGCGGTCCGCCGTCGTGTGCGCGGACCGCGCCGAGGCGCTGTCCGACGTGTTCGCCCCGGGCCGACCGGAGTTCGCGGGCCGATTCGGCGCGCCGCCGCGGCGCGGGCGACGTACCGTCGAGGTCATGGCGGAACTGGTTCTCGGTCCGGTGCTGCGGCACGTCGACGCCACCTCGGCGACGGTGTGGGTGGAGACCGACGCGCCCTGCGAGGTCACGGTGCTCGGCGCGGGCGCCCGCACCTTCCAGGTCGGCGAGCTGCACTTCGCCCTGGTGGTGGTGGAGGGGCTGGAGCCGGACGGCTCGGTGCCGTACGAGGTCGCGCTGGACGGCGCCCGGGTGTGGCCGGAGCCGGATTCGGAGTTCCCGCCGAGCCGGATCCGCACGCACCCGGTGCGCACGCTCATCTTCGGCTCCTGCCGCGCGGCCAAGGCGGAGCCGGGCGCGCTCGCCGCCGACAAGGTCGGGGTGGACGCGCTCGACACCTACGCGCTGCGCATGAAGGAGCTGCCCGAGACCGAGTGGCCGGACGCGCTCGTCCTGCTCGGCGACCAGGTCTACGCCGACGAGCCGACGCCGCGGATCACGAAGTGGCTGGCGGAAAGGCGAAACGGCGAGGAGCCCGTCGGCGAGGTGGTCTCGTTCCGGGAGTACGCCGAGCTGTACCACGAGTCCTGGGCCGACCCGGAGATCCGCTGGCTGATGTCCACCGTGCCCACCTCCATGGTCTTCGACGACCACGACGTGCGCGACGACTGGAACACCTCGCGCACCTGGCGCGAGCAGATGGCGGCGCTGCCCTGGTGGCCGGAGCGCATCCGCTCCGGGCTCGCCTCCTACTGGGTCTACCAGCACCTCGGCAACCTGGCGCCGGACGATCTGGCCGCGAACGAGCTCTACCGGAAGGTCGTCGCGCACGGCGGCGACGTCCGGGAGCTGCTGGAGGATTTCGGCGCGGCGGCGGACCGGGAGGCGGACGGGCGCAAGCCGGTGCGGTGGAGCTACCGCCGCGATTTCGGCCGGATCCGGCTGCTGGTCATCGACACCCGCAGCGGACGCATCCTGGACGGCGACCGGCTCATGGTCGGCGCCGAGGAGTTCGACTGGCTGGAGGAGAACGCGGCGGGCGACATCGACCACCTGCTCATCGGGTCGTCGCTGCCGTGGCTCATGCCGCCCGCGCTCAGCCACTTCCAGTCGCTGAACGAGCGCGCCGCCGGGCTGCCGGGGTGGCGCGGCAGGCTGGGCGAGAAGGTGCGCCAGGAGGCGGATCTGGAGCACTGGCCCGCCTTTCGGAAGTCCTTCGAGCGGCTGGCCGCGCTCATCCGGCGGATCGGCAGCGCCGAGAACGCGCCGGCCACCATCTCGGTGCTCTCCGGGGACGTGCACCACAGCTACGCGGCGCGCGCCGACTACCAGGAGCCGACGAAATCCACCGTGCTGCAGCTGGTCTGCTCGCCGGTGCACAACGAGCCGCCGAAGATCTTCCACGCCGTCTTCGCCGCGGCGTGGGGGCGCCGGTTGGCTCGGGCGCTGCGCCGGCTCGCCGACCGGCGCGGGATCTCCCCCGACCCGGTGCGCTGGGAGAAGATCAGCGGGCCGCACTTCGGCAACTCGCTCGCCGCGCTACACCTGGACGGGCGGCGCGGACGCTTCGTGCTCGAGACCGCCCGCGCGGAGTGCGGCCTGGTGCGGGTCGCCGAGCTCGAGCTCCGGCCCCCGCATTCCTGACGGCGGCCGCGGGTAGCCTCGGCGGCATGAGCGGAATCCACTACCGCGTCCGGGGTTCGGGGCCGGTGCTGGTGTTGCTGCCCGGCGGCGACGGGGATGCCGACGGGTACGGCGCGCTCGGCGACGAGCTGGCCGCCGGCTTCACCGTGGTGACCTACGACCGGCGCGGTCAGGCGCGGACCGAGCTGCCGCCCGCCGATTCACTCGCCGACCACGCCGACGACGCGGCCGCCGTGCTGGCGAAGGTGGCCGACGGGCCCGCGGCGGTGTTCGGGAGCAGCATCGGCGCGGCCATCGCGCTGGAACTCTCGATCCGGCATCCGTACTCGGTCTCCCGGGTGGTGGCGCACGAGCCGCCGGTCTCCGCGCTGCTGCCGGACGCGGAGGGGATGGCGCTCTTCGCCGCGCAGAAGCGGCTCGAGGAGGCATACGCGACCGCGGGGGTGGCGGCGGCCATGGTGGCCTTCGCGCAGCTCATCGCGGTGAACCCGGGCGACAGGGAGCCGGAGGTCGAGATCGGGCGGCCGGACTTCGAGCGGCCCAACCTCGAGGTCTTCCTGCGGCACGACGCGCCCGCCGTCCGGACGTACCGGCCGGATGTCTCCGCGCTCAGGGCGGACTTGGTGGTGCCCGCGGTCGGGCGGTCGACCGAGGGGCCGCCCGCCGAGTGCGCGCACGCGCTCGGGGCACTGCTCGGGGTACCGGTCGCGGTGTTCCCCGGTGGGCACACCGCCCCGAGCCTCCGCCCGCGCGGCGTCGCGGAAGCCCTGCGCGCCGCCCTCGCCTGAGGCGTCACCTCCGCCCGCGCGCCTGGTCCGCCCCTCGGCGACGATGGTGTGCAGCCACGCGGTGGCGGGATACCCGCAGCGCGGGCACTTCCCGAAGCAGTCCAGGATCTCGGTGGCGCTCCGGCTCGGGCGCCGCCCCGGCGGGCGCGCTCATCCGGCGGCGTCCGGGCCGTACTCGAGCAGGGCGCGGCGCAGCAGCTTCCCGGTCGCGTTCCGCGGTAACTCGTCCAGCACGATCACCTCCCGCGGCACCTTGTGCCGCGCCAGATCCGCCTTGACGTAGTCCTTGATCTCCTGCTCGTCCACCGCGGCGCCGTCGACCGGCACCACGAAGGCCCGCAGCCGCTGCCCGAAATCCGGGTCCGGCACCCCGACCACCGCCGCCTCGGCGATGTCACCCCGCTCGACCAGCAGGTTCTCCACCTCGAGCGGGAATACGTTCTCGCCGCCCGAGATGATCATGTCGTCGTCCCTGCCGTCGACGAACAGTCGCCCCTCGGCGTCGAAATGCCCGACGTCGCCGCTGGAGAGCAGCCCGTCCACGGTCTCCTTGGTGCGCCCGTCGGTGTACCCGGCGAAGCTCAGCCCGCTGGAGACGAAGATCGTCCCGACCACCCCCGGCTCGGTGATCCGCTGCCGTCGCTCGTCGTAGAGCGCCACCCGGCACCCCACCGGCGGCCGCCCGACGGTGCCCGGCGCCAGCCGCATGTCCGCCGGCGTCGCCACCGCCGCCACCGCCACCTCGGTGGAGGCATACAGGTTGTAGAGCACCTCGCCGAAGAGCTCGGCGGTCCGCCTGCTCAGGTCCGGCGACACCGACGACCCGGCGGCGAAGATCACCCGCAGCGCCGAGGTGTCGTGCGCGCTCAGCTCGGCGGCGGGTAGATCCACGATGCGCTGCAGCATGGTCGGCACCACCACCAGGCTCCCGGCCCGGTGCTCGGCGACCGCCGCCACCGTCCAGCGCGGATCGAACCGGCCGGGGCGCAGCACGACGGTGTTGCCGAGCGCCCAGCCCAGCCCGAGCTGGGAGAGGCCGGTGCCGTGGAACAGCGGCGCCGCCATCACCATGGCGCTGTCCCTCGGGAGCGGAATGCGATCCAGGAACTGCGCGGATTGCAGCGGCGAGACCTGCTCCCGCGGCGCGCCCTTCGGCGTGCCGGTGGTGCCGCTGGTCAGGATGACCAGCCCGCCCGCCGTGGCGGGCGTCGGCAGCGGCTCCGGCGCGTACGTGGCGACCAGCCCGTCCACCGTGAGCGCCGCCGGGTCGGCCGCCCCGTCGCTCACCCGGGTGAGGACGCGCGCGATCTCGGCAGGCACCTCGGCGAGCAGCGGCAGGAACTCGGCGTCGAGCAGCAGCGCCGCGATCCGCTCGCGCGCCGCGACCTCGGCCAGCTGGCGGCCGCCGAACCCGGTGTTCAGCAGCACCACCCGAGCCCCGAGCTTCCCGGCCGCGCCCATGGCGAGCAGCATGCCGCGGTGGTCCCGGCAGAGTACGCCGAGCACGGTCCCGGCGCCGTGGCCGCGCGCGGCGAGGCCGCGGGCCAGCGAGTCCGAGCGCGAGTCCAGCTCGGCGAAGGTGAGCCCGCCGCGGTCGTCGATCACCGCGGTCCGCTCCGGCCAGCGGCGCGCCGCCGCGCGCAGCACCGTGGTGAACGGACCGTAGTGGTTCGCGTCCCGCACGGCGCGCAGATTGCGGTCGGGGCGCAGCGGATCCAGCATCCCGCGCCGGATCAGCACGCGCGCCGCGGCCAGCGTATCGGTCAGCTCCTGCAGCCCCACGGCAGTTCTCCCTCGGCGACGACAAAACGGTGCGCAGAGCGTAGCGCAGGCACAGAATCCTAATTCACTTATTGCGACATCAGGCGTCATCGGACGCGCGATCGTTGTTGAACCGTTGATTACATGAGAGACTTGGAATCAACATGTCTCATCGACTCGGGAGATCGACAATGACCCGCTCGATCCAGCCGGCGCCGATCCCGGCGGGCGACCATCCGATGCACCGGCGCCGCTTCATCGCGGGGCCCGGCGCGCTACTCGGCGGCCCGGCGAATGTGATCATGCAGCTGAGCCTGGCACCGGTGGGCCGCGGCGTGGTGGAGAGCACGGTGGCGAGCGGCCGCTTCGACCTGCGGCCGCAGAAGCGCGGCCGCACCACGCTCACCTACCTCGCGGTCGCCATGCTCGGCACCGAGGAGGAGCGGATCGCCTACCGCGCCGCCACCGATACCTCGCACCGGCAGGTGCGCTCGCAGCCCGGCGCCGAGGTGCGCTACAACGCCTTCGACCCGAAGCTGCAGCTCTGGGTGGCCGGCTGCATCTACCTGGGCACCGCCGACTCCTTCCGGCTGCTCTACGGCGAGCAGACCGAGGAGTTCTCCGACGCGCTGTACCAGGCGTCGGCGCGGTTCGGCACCACGCTGCAGATGCCGGCGGAGCTGTGGCCCGCCGACCGCGCCGCCTTCGCCGAGTACTGGGAGTCCATGCTGCCGCAGCTCTCCATCGACGACGAGGTGCGCCGCTACTTCCTGGAGCAGGTGATCGACCTCGGCCCGTACAGCCGGGTGCAGCAGCTGCTCGGCAGGCGCGTGAACCGCTTCTTCACCACCGGCTATCTGCCACAGCACTTCCGCGACCAGCTGGGGCTGGACTGGGGGCCGCGCAGGCAGCGCGCCTTCGAGCTCGTCATGCGCGGGCTCGGCACCCTGATCCGGCGGCTGCCGGAGCCGTGGCAGCAGTACCCGCTGGACCGGTACCTGGCCGATATGCGGCGCAGGCTGCGGGCGGGCAAGCCGCTGGTGTGAGTCAGCCGGCGCGCACGGCCCGTCTGCGCCTGCGCGCCACCGCCCAGCGGGTGGCGATCAGCCCGTGCCGCGGCCCGAACAGGTACACCGCGGCGAAGAGCACGCCCTGGGCGAGCACCACCATGCCGCCCGCCGAGGTGTCGCCGTAGTAGGCCAGGTACAGCCCGGTCACCGCAGCAACGGCGGCGAGCCCGGGCGCGATCAGCAGCATCCGGCCGAACCGGTCGGTGAGCAGGTAGGCGGTGGCGCCGGGGATGATCAGCATGGCCACCACCAGCACCACCCCGACCACCTGCAGCGCGGTCACCGCGGTGAGCGCGAGCAGCCCGAGCAGCAGCGCGCCGAGCAGCCGCGGGTTCAGCCCGATGGCGTGCGCGTGCGTGGGGTCGAAGGCATACAGGGTGAGGTCGCGGCGCTTGGCCAGCGCCACCACGAAGACCACCGCACCGAGCGCCGCGATCTGCCACAGATCCGCGGGGGCGACCCCGAGCAGGTTGCCGAAGATGATGTGGTTCAGGTCGGTCTGGCTCGGCGTCACCGAGATGAGCACCAGCCCCAGCGAGAACAGCGTGGTGAACACGATGCCGATGGTGGCGTCCTCCTTGACCCGGCTGGTGTCGCGCACCACCCCGATCAGCGCCACCGCGAGGAAGCCGAAGACCACCGCGCCGAGCGCGAACGGCGCGCCGACGATGTAGGCGAGCACCACGCCGGGCAGCACCGCGTGCGAGACGGCGTCGCCCATGAGCGACCAGCCGATCAGCACCAGCCAGCAGGAGAGGATGGCGCAGACCACCGCGGAGATCACGGTGGCGGCCAGCGCGCGCACCATGAAGTCGTAGGCGAACGGGTCGAGCAGCAGGTCGATCACCGGGCGCCGTCCGCCATCGGGTCCAGGCCGAAGGCGCGGACCAGGTTCTCCGGGCGGATCACCTCGTCGATATCGCCGTGCGCGAGCACCTTCCGCATGAGCAGCACCGCCTCGTCGGCGAGGTTCGGCAGCGCGTGCAGGTCGTGCGTGGAGATCAGCACCGCGGCGCCGTCGGCGGCCAGCTCGCGCAGCAGCGCGGTGATGGTGGCCTCGGAGCGCTTGTCCACCCCGGCGAAGGGCTCGTCCAGCAGCAGCACCGAGGCGCCCTGCGCGATGCCGCGGGCGACGAAGGCGCGCTTGCGCTGCCCGCCGGAGAGCTGCCCGATCTGCCGGTGCGCCAGGTCGGCGAGCTCCACCCGCTCCAGCGCGTCGGCCACCGCCGCCCGGTCCGCGGCACGCGGCCTGCGGGTGCATCCGAGCCGGCCGTAGCGCCCGGTCATGACCACCTCGCGCACGGTGATCGGGAAGGCCCAGTCGATCTCCTCGGACTGCGGCACGTACCCGACCAGCCCCGCCTTCCGCGCCGCGGCCGGGGTGCCGCCCGCGATGCGGACGGTGCCGGTGTCCGGGGTGACCATGCCCATGATCGACTTGAAGAGCGTGGACTTGCCGGAGCCGTTCATCCCGATCAGCGCGCAGACCCGGCCGCGGTCCAGCCGCAGCGACGCGCGCTCCAGCGCGAGCACCTCGCCGTAGTGCACGGTGACCTCGTCGACCTCGATGGCCGCGGTCACCGGGCGGTGCTCCCGGTCAGCCCGGCCACCACAGTGTCGGCGTCGTGCCGGATCAGCTCCAGGTAGCTGGGGACCGGGCCGTCCGGCTCGGAGAGCGAGTCCACGTAGAGCACCCCGCCGAGCCGGGCGCCGGTCGCCGACGCCACCTGCCGCATGGGGGCGTCGGAGACGGTGGACTCACAGAACACCGCGGGCACCGCCGCCGCGCGGACGAACTCGATCACCCCGGTCACCTGCTGCGGGGTGGCCTGCTGCTCGGCGTTCACCGGCCAGATGTAGCGCTCGGTGAGCCCGGCGTCGCGGGCCAGGTAGGAGAAGGCGCCCTCGCAGGTCACCAGCGCGCGCTGGGCCGGGGGCAGCGCGGCGAGCCTGGTCACCAGGTCGTCCTGCACCCGCTGCAGCTCGGTCCGGTAGGCGGCGGCGTTGGCGGCGTACTGCTGCGCGCCGTCCGGGTCCAGCTCGGTGAAGGCGCGGGCCAGGTTGTCGGCGTAGAGCTGGACGTTGAGCGGGCTCATCCAGGCGTGCGGGTTGGGTTTGCCCGCGTAGGCGTCGGCGGCGATGTCGATGGTCCGCACCCCCTCCGAGGCGACCACGTGCGGCACGTCCAGGTCGGCGACGAACTTGGCGAACCAGGCCTCCAGGTTCAGCCCGTTGTCCACCACCAGATCGGCCTCCGCGGCCCGCCGGATATCGCCGGGGGTCGGCTCGTAGCCGTGGATCTCCGCGCCCGCCTTGGTGATCGACTCCACCCGGAGCCGGTCCCCCGCGACATTCGCGGCGATATCGGCGAGCACGGTGAAGGTGGTGAGCACCACCGGGCGGCCGTCGTCGCGCGCGCCCACCCGGTCGCACCCGCTCGCGGCCAGCCCGAGCGCGAGCACGACGAGCAGCGCCATCCGATCCCACTTCATGGGGTCATCATAAGTTCGGGTAGCCGAACTCGAAAGGTCGGGTGGCGGAACTCTCGCTCCGGCTACGCCACCGCGACGGGCAGCGTGAAGCGGAACCGCGCGCCGCCGGTGTACGCGGTGTCCAGCTCGATCCGGCCGCCGTGGAACTCCACGATCTTGCGGCAGATGGCGAGCCCGAGCCCGGTTCCCCCGTACTCCTCCCGGTTGTGCAGCCGCTGGAAGATCACGAAGACCTTCTCCGCGAACTCCGGCGGCACGCCGATCCCGTTGTCGGACACCGCGAAGTGGTGCGCGCCGTCGCGCTCCTCGTGCTCGATCCGGAGTTCCGGTTTCCGCCCGGGCGCCGCGAACTTCACGGCATTGCCCAGCAGGTTCTGCCAGAGCAGCTCCAGCAGCGTCGGGTCGCCGACCACCGCGGGGAGCCGCTCCGGCCGGTGCACCGTCGCGCCCGCCTCGGCGATCGCGGGGCCGAGGGTGCGCAGCGCCCGGTCGAGCACGGGGTCCAGCTCCAGCCGCTCGGTGCGATCGTTCACCCGGCCGATCCGGGAGAAGCTGAGCAGGTCGGTGATCAGCACCTGCATGCGCTTGGCGCCGTCCACCGCGAACTCGATGTACTCGCGGCCGCGCTCGTCCAGCTTGTCGTCGTAGCGCTTCTGCAGCAGCTGGCAGAAGGAGGCCACCTTGCGCAGCGGCTCCTGCAGGTCGTGCGAGGCGACGTAGGCGAACTGCTCCAGCTCCAGATTGGAGCGGCGCAGCTCGACGGTCTGCGCGTCCAGGTCGGCGGCCTGCCTGGCCAGGGTGGCCTCCTGCTCGCGGGCGGAGCGCAGCTCGGCGACGATCCGGCGGCGCATGTCCTCCACCGCGGCCCCCACGGTCGCGATGTCGGCCGGGCCGCGCGCGGTGATCCGGTGCTCGAAGTCGCCGTCGGCCACCCGCCGGGAGCTGCGCTGCAGCTCACCGAGCGGCCGCACCACCAGGCCGCGCACCAGCACCGTGAGCAGCACCGCGGCCAGCAGGAACACCACGACCAGGCCGCCGAGCAGCAGATTGCGGTTGTCCCGGTTGTGGTACATGGCGGCGCGCTCGGTGTCCAGCGCGGCCGCCAGCCGGTCGGTCTGGCCGGTGAAATCCGCGCGCACCGCGTCGAAGAGGCGCCGCCCCTCGGCGGCGGCGCCGCGGGCGCGCTCCGGTGCCGCGGTGACGGTCTCGGCGTAGCCGGTGCGCCAGCGGGTGGCGCTGGACTCCACCGCGGCGAGGTCGGCGAGCGCCTCCGGGCGGTCGGCGAGCAGCCCGCGCAGCGTGCCGAGCGCGCGCAGCTCGGCATCCCGGCCGGCGCCGTAGGAGCGCAGTGCCACCGAGTCGGCGCCGATGGCGTAGCCGCGCACGCCGTTCTCCTGGTCGATGAGCGCCGCCTGCAGCCGGTAGCTCTCGGCGAGCGCGGGCTGGAGCCTGCCGATGACGAGGGTCGAGCTCTCGGTGGTGCGGGCGATCATGCTCGCCCCCGCGACCGCACCCGCGAGCACGATCACCACCATGGAGCCGAGCACCAGCTGGAACCAGGTCTCGACAGTCAGCCGGGTCGCTCCCCTGGCACGGGTATTCATGGTGTCGTCCAAGCTCTCGACTCGCAGATGACCGCGCCACCGGGATCGAGCGCCTGCGCACACTCTGCCATACCGCCGACACGCCGAGCGTGCGGTGCCGTCCACGGGGCTTGCGCGGTGCGGCGAGTGCGGTCGCCGGACGGTTGCGGCCCAGCACAGCAAGGCTTTTCCCGCCTGCGGCCGAGTTATCGATGCCCCGCAATCGATGTCGGCTGCGCGGCACGCGGTGTCACCCGGCCGGAAGTGGGCATGCCCCGCAGCACAGAGAGTGAAGGAGCTCAGCATGTTCCAGCGTGCCAGCGGATATCGATATCGGCGCCGCGACCGCCGCGGCGGGAGCCGAGCCGTCGACAGGCGCTCGTGGCGCCGGGGTGGCGGCGGGGCCCGCGGCCGGAGCACCGTGAGCCGCAGCAAGGGCCTGGAGCAGGTCGCGCGGTTCGGCTTCGTGGCCCGCGGGATCGCCTACATCGTGCTCGGCGTCCTCGGCTTCATGCTCGCCGTCGGCACCGCCGAGCACTCGGCCAACGAGGTCGGCGCGCTGGCCGCGCTCGCCGAGCAGCCGCTCGGCTACCTACTGCTGTGGGTGCTGGTCATCGGCTTCGCCGCGCTGGCGGTGTGGCGCTTCACCCAGGTGGCGACGGCAGGGCGCACCGTCTCCGGCGGGCACCGGGCCTACGCGGCGGCGGCCGGCGTCTTCTACGCCCTCGCGTTCTTCTTCACCCTGCGCTTCGTGGTCGACGGCAGGCTGCCTGCCTCCGGCGACGTGGTGGCGCGCGATTTCACCACCCGCATCCTGGCCTGGCCCGGCGGCCAGGTGGTGGTGGCGCTGCTCGGGATCGCAGTGCTCGCCTTCGGTCTGCTGCTCATCGTGCGCGGCGCCCGGCTGCACTTCACCGACGACCTGCGGATGGGCTGGATGACCCGCGGGTCCCGGACCGCCGCGGTCTGGCTGGGCCGGGCGGGCTACATCGCCCGCGGCGCCGTGGTCGCCGCCATCGGCCTCGCCGCCCTCGTCGCCGCGCTGAACTACGACCCGGCACAGGTCGAGGGCATCGACGGCGTGCTGCGCGATTTCGCCGGCACCCCGTTCGGCCCGTGGCTGCTCATCCTGATCTCACTGGGGCTCATCGCCTTCGGGCTGCTGTCCTTCCTGGAGGCCAGGCACCGCCGCACCTACGGCGGCGTCCCGGTCTGATCCTTCACCCCCGAGCGGCCCGGCGGTCTCGACCGCCGGGCCGCTCGGCGTCTTCGGCCCGCTGCGCGCCACCGCGACCCCGGCCAGGCAGAGCACCCCGCCGAGCAGCGCGAGCGGCACCGGCACCTCGCCGAGTGCCAGCCAGGAGCCGAGCACCACCAGCGCCGGGGTGGCGTAGGTGGTCACCCCCATCCGCCCCGCCGTGGTGCGGGCCAGGGCGTAGGCCCAGGTGGTGAAGGCCAGCGCGGTCGGGAAGACGCCGAGGTACAGCAGGCTCAGCGTGGCGCCCGCCGGGGCCGCGCCGACCTCGCGAACCAACTGCCCGGCGAAGGGCAGGCAGGCGAGCGCGCCGACCACGCAGCCCCCGGCCGTCACCTGCAGCGCGGACGCCACGGCAAGCGCCGGCTTCTGGACGATGGTGGAGATCGCCCACGTCGTCGCCGCGAGCAGCGCGAGCAGCACCCCGAGCGCCGCTCCGCCCCGCGCGGTCGCGAGCCCGACCACGACGGCACCGGCGAGGGACACCGCGATCCCGGCCACCAGCCGCCGCGGGAACCCCTCCCCCAGCACCAGCCCGCCGAGCAGCGCGATGAGCACCGGGCCGATATTCACCACCATGGCCGCGGTGCCCGCGTCCACGTACTCCTCGCTCCAGTTCAGCGCCACCATGTAGACGCCGAACCAGAGCACCCCGGTGATCGCGATCGCCCGCCACGCCGCGCGCGGCGGCATCCCGTCGCCGACGACGAGCAAGATCAGCACCAGCGCGACCGCGCCGGCGAGCATCCGGCCCAGCGCCAGCGCCCCCGGCGAGAAGTGCTCGCCCGCCGCCCGGATGAAGACGAAGGCCGAGGCCCAGAGCAGTACCGTCACCGCGGCCGCCGCCGCGGCCCGCCGCCCCTCGGTTCCGATCGCGCGCATGCGGCCGAACCTAGTCCGCACGGTGCCCCGCCGTCGCGCGCATTTCGGCCATCGCACCGACCGAGCGCGGGCGTTTCGCGCCCAACCTATGCATTGATCCGCATATCCTCATTAAGCAATTCTGAACCGATAAATGGGTTGCCGCCCCACAACGCCCGGGGTCGGATGGGGTATGTCTGCCTCCCGCGATCTCACCGGCCGCGTCGCCGTGGTCACCGGCGCCGGACGCCGCGCCGGTATCGGCTTCGCCGTCGCCCGCCGCCTCGCCGAGCGCGGCGCCGCGCTCTACCTCGCGCACTGGCGCCCGCACGACGAGCGACAGCCGTGGGGCGCCGACGACACCGACGCCCTGCGCACCGAACTGGCCGCCACCACCACGGTGGTCGACCGCAGCATCGACCTCGCCGACCCGGACGCCGCGCACCGGCTCATCGACGATGCCGTGGCCGAGCTCGGCCACCTCGACATCCTGGTCGCCAACCACGCCCGCAGCGGCGGCGACGGCACCCTGCACGAGGTGGACGCCGCCATGCTGGACGGACACTGGGCGGTCGACGCCCGCTCGGTGCTGCTGCTCACCCAGGCCTTCGCCCGGCAGTACCGGCCGGAGCGCGGCGCGGTGCCGGACCGCGGCCGCGTCGTCTGGCTCACCTCCGGCCAGCACCTCGGCCCCCTGCCGGGCGAGGTCGCCTACGCCGCGGCGAAATCGGTGCTGGCCGGGCTCACGCCGACGGTCGCCGCCGAGCTCATCGAGCGCGGCATCGTGCTGAACACCGTCAACCCCGGCCCGGTCGACACCGGCTACCTCTCCCCCGGGAGCACCGGCCTCGACCCTGGCTTCGCCGCCGCCGTGCACGCCGCCTTCCCGCGCGGCCGGGCGGGCGAACCGGACGATCCGGCCCGGCTCATCGCCTGGCTCATCTCGGACGAGGGTCGCTGGCTGGTGGGCCAGGTGCTGGACTCCGAGGGCGGCTTCCGCCGATCCCGCTGGTAGCGGAGATCGGGCCGCCGGTTAGAGTGGCGACACGGATGCCGGTCCGGGGAGTTCCGGCGCCTGGCGCGAGGAGAGCCGCCGATGAGCTATCGGCCCCGTTCGATCGCGGTGTTCGGAGCAGGATCGGGCACCGCCGCCCGAGTTCGCCGCAGCGGCGCCGGGCGGTGACCGTGGCCCAGCTCTCCGACGACCGCATCGCCGACGCGCTCGCCCCCTGGCGCGGCCGCCGCTACGTCGCGCTCGGCAGCTCCTTCGCCTCCGGGCCGGGCATTGCGCCGCGCGCCCCCGGCTCGGTGCGCGCTGCGGGCCGCTCCGCCCGCAACTACCCGCACCTCATCGCGGGCGCGGCCGGGCTGCGGCTCACCGATGTCACCAGCTCCGGGGCGACCTGCGCGCACATCCTGCACGAGCGGCAGTACGGCTGCCCGCCGCAGCGCACCGCCCTCACCCCCGATACCGACCTGGTGACGGTGACCATCGGCGGCAACGACATCGGCCTGACGGCGTTCCTCATCGCCCGCCGCATGCCCTCTCCCATCCGGCTGCTCCCCGCCGCCCGCCGCTCCGCCGACGAAGCCGCCACCGGGCGCGCGCTCGGTGGTCTCGAGGAGCGGCTGCACCGGGTGTTCGGCACCGTGCGCCGACAGGCACCGAATGCACGTTTGCTGGTAGTGAACTATCTATCGGTTCTGGGCCCCCCACGCCCCGGCGAATCCGCCACCGACCGGCACTACCGCCACCTCGCCGAAGCACTCGCCGACCGCACCGCCGCCGTCGCCGACCGGGTCGGCGCGCACCTCGTCGACGTCCGCACCCCGAGCCTCGCCCACGCCCCCGGCTCCGCCGTCCCCTGGACCCAGGATTTCTTCGTCCCCGTCCCCGGCCGTCCCCCGCACGGCACGCCCTGCCACCCGACCGCCGCGGGCATGGCGGCGGTGGCGGACCTGGTCCTGGCCCGGCTGCGCACCCTCGCCCCGGTGAGCTGACGCGCCCGGGACGATTCGGGGTGCGAAACCCTGCGTCGGGTAACGCGCCCTGACCGGTGACAGACCGCATATGCCCACCTCTCCGGCGCGAGGCCGCAGGCGAGGCGCGCCTACGGCGCGGGAGCGGGCGGGACCGGGAGCGGGATGGTGATGCCGAAGGGGAGGACGAGCCCGGGGGGCGGCGGGGTCGCGGGGTCGGGGGCGGGGGCAACGGGCTGTCCGTCGGGGCCGAACTCCACGGGGACCGGCCCGGGCCGCGGCTCCTCCGGCGGCACCGCCGGCTGCGGCGCGGGCACCGGCGCCTCGCGCGGCAACTCCTCCGCCCGCGGCCCCGGCTCACCGGGCGGCACGACCGGCGGCGGAGGCGGCGGGCAGAAGATGCCGCACGGAATCGGCGGCAGCCCGGGAATGGTGATCATGGGCTCGGGCACCGCGGCGGGCGTCGGCGTCTGCACCGCCTGCTCCAGCGGCAGCCCCTCCGGCGCCTCCGCCACCAGCGAACCGGGCACCGGCGCCGACGTCAGCAGGGCACCGGGCGCGGTGCCCCAGCCCCCCGACCCCGGCGCGATCGCCTCCGGCGACACCCGCCCCGCCGACGGCGACCCACCCGTCCGATACGCCGCCGACCAGGACAACACATCCGCCGCATACGACATCGAATTGTTGTACCGCAACACCGCACGCAACTCCTGCGCCCGATCCCGCAGATCCAACCCCCCGCTGCACAGATACTTCCCCGCCCCCAACGCCGCATCGAACACATTGTGCGGATCCGACACCCCGTCCCCATTCCCATCCGCCGCGTACAACGCCCACGTCGACGGCAGGAACTGCATCGGCCCCACCGCCCGCACGAACCCCCCACCCGCCGCCGCGATCACCTCGTTACCCGGCAACGACCCATCCAACGCCGGACCGAAGATCGGCGACACCGTCGTCCCCGCCGCATCCGTCCGCCCCCCACCCGCATGCCCCGACTCGATCCGCCCGATCCCCGCCAGCAAATTCCACGACACCCCACACCCCGGCTGCGCCGACGCCAACGCCAACTCCGCATTCCGATACGCCGCCAGCACCACCTCCGGAACACCGAGCAACCCCGACCCCGACGGCAACGCGATACTCCGCAACACCGGACCACCACCCACCGGAACCGCACCATCCGCCGGCGGCACAACCGCCCGCAACTCGCGCGCCACCCCGCCCTCGACCGGGAGCAACCCCACGATCCGGGAGGCGGGCGTCGGCGCCTCCGCGACGGCGGCATCCGAGCCGGTGGAGCCGACCAGCAGCGCTTCGCCTGCATCCCCGGCGCCACCCGCCGAGACCACCGAGCCCGATCCGACGGAGACCAGCCCGGCAGCTACCAGAAGCGACACCGTTACCGGGGCAGACTTGCGCATATCGACGACACCGTCCTCTCGGTCGCGGCGCCGATCCCCCACCGGCACACGCTACTAGTGCCGAATCGGCACTAACTTACGCTGCTTGGACCATAGCAAAAGCGGGGAAAATACCGTGGAGGCTTCATGAACTTCTCAGAAACCTCACACCCTGGCCTCCTCGCCTCGATGTCGGCGGCGCCACCCGGGCACTCCTGTCCAGGGTACGAGCTACGGCCCGGTTCCGGGGACCTTCGCGCGCACCGATCAGCGTCGCGCGGGTGTCGCCGCGAGGTAGCGGCTCACCTCGTCGGCCGACCTGCGGCCACACCGCATCCCCAGCCCGCGTAATGGGCGGCCAGGCCGGCCCGAGGGTGCGGCGCAGGTTCAGCGGCCACCACTCCGGCCCGCGCGGCGTGAGCAGCGCGTCGGCGCCGGTCCGGATGGCGAAAGGCGGTGCGTCCCAGAGCAACCGATCATCGGCGCCGATCGTGTCGACATACCTGAGCTGCGCGTCGTAGCACCCGGCGAAGAGGTGCGGACCGTTGTCGACCGGCTCGTCCAGCCCCGCCACCGCGAAGAACATCGTGCGCCCGCCGAGCCGCCCGCGCTACTCCAGCAGCGTGAAACGGCCGAAGGCCCCGACCAGGAA
>NZ_BDBH01000005.1 GCF_001612885.1 Nocardia harenae NBRC 108248
CACCACCGGTAATACCGATCAGCAGAGAGCCGCTCGTAATCCTCATCCCGCGGATTGGACCCGTCCTCCCCCACCACCCAATCCAACACCGGAATCGCCACCAACACGATCAACGGCCCCACCCACCAGAACACCACCCACCCCGTCCACAACACCAACTGAGACGGCAGCAACGCCGAGGCCGGAGCGATCAACCCCAGAACCCACAGGTGGCGTTTCGAGTCTGGCGATGAGTCTGCCCTTTGCACCTTTGCTCCGCTACGTAAAGCCGTACTTTCTGCGTCATAGGAATAGTTCCAGATCACGTGCGCGTTACACCCCCCTTACAGACCAAAACGTGGCCACAAGCACAATGACAGCGGTCGGTATTTGTCGAGTTCCCCCAATGGATCTCACGTACGAGGCTACCGCCTCTACAAAGCGGGGGCGAGGGCGTTCGTGGCGCCTGTGGACAACTCGTCAGGAGGGGGCGCGGGCCGCGAGGATGGCCTCCACGTACGGGCCGAGCAGCAGGCTGAGCTCGGCGGGGGTGTCGCGGTCGGGCGTGGGCGGGGTGGGGATGTAGCTCATGGCCAGCCGCACCATGGCGTGCGCGAGCACCTCGGATTCGGCGGCCGATGCCGCGACCCAGCTGTGCTGGAAGGCGGCGGCGAGCCGCTCCCCCGCGTGTTCGAGCAGCGGCCCGGCGTCCAGCGTGATGAGGCGGAGCAGGTCCAGCTTGACCTCGCCCGCCACCAGGGAGCGGACCAGCGGGTCGGCGGCGGCGTCGACCAGGAAGTTGGCGATGCCGTCGTGAATGGCGGCGCGGGCGTCGCCGACGTGCGCGGCGATGGCCGCCGCGACGTGGTCGACCAGGTCGTCGGCGAGGCGCAGCGCGTAGGCCTGGGCCAGGCCGGTGCGCGAGCCGAACTCGTTGTAGAGCGTCTGCCTGCTCACCCCGGCGCTGGTCGCGACGTCACCGAGGGTGATCTTGGACCAGTCGCGCTCGGTGAGCAGCGCGCGCACCGCGTCGAGCACCGAGGTGCGCAGCAGTTCCCGCGCGGCCTCCTGATACGAAGGCCTGGATCCGGTGCGCGGCATACCCGCGACAGTGGCACGGGCGTGCGCCGCAGTCAAAATGTCACGACCGCTCGATCTCGACCATGAAGAAGTCGGCTTTGGCGGCGCCGCAGTCCGGGCAGCTCCAGTCGTCGGGGATGTCGTCCCAGCGGGTGCCGGGCGCGATGCCGTCGTCCGGCCAGCCCTTCGCCTCGTCGTACTCGAAACCGCACTGGACGCACTGGTAGAGCTTGTAGTCGGTCATGCCGGAGCCTCCTCGAAGTCGATCTTCTCGCGTACCCCGCAGTCCGGGCAGCACCAGTCGTCCGGCACCGCCGACCACGCCGTGCCGGCCGGAAAGCCCTCGTGCGGTTCGCCTTTCGCCTCGTCGTAGACGTACGCGCAGACGGGGCAGCGGAAGGCGCTCACGAGCCGGCGCCGTAGCGGGCGAGCACCTGCTCCCGCCGCGCCGGCAGGATATTGACCCTGGTGACGTCGCCGTCGTAGTGCGCGAGCACCTTCGGGTCCATCACCCTGCGCCAGAGCGGCGGGACGTACGCGAGCAGGATCATCGTCGCGTACCCGGCGGGCAGGTTGGGCGCGCCGTCCCAGCTGCGCAGGGTCTGGTAGCGGCGGGTCGGGTAGGCGTGGTGGTCGCTGTGCCGCTGCAGGTGGTACAGGAAGATATTGGTGACCAGGTGGTCGCTGTTCCAGCTGTGCGTCGGCGCGGCGCGCTCGTACCGGCCGCTCGGGGTGCGCTGCCGGAGCAGGCCGTAGTGTTCGAGGTAGTTCACCGCCTCCAGCAGGCTGAACCCGACCACGGCCTGGAGCAGCAGGTAGGGCAGCAGGTCGAGCCCGAAGATGGCGCAGAGCGCGCCGAAGAGCAGCACCGTCATGGCCCAGGCGCTCAGCACCTCGTTGTGGATCGACCACGGCCCCGAGCCCGTCCGCTCCAGCCGCGCCCTCTCCAGCCGCCAGGACGAGGTGAGCCCGCCCCACACGGTGCGCGGCCAGAAGCGGTAGAAGCTCTCGCCGAGCCGGGAGCTGGCCGGGTCCTCCGGTGTGGCGACCCGCACGTGGTGGCCCCTGTTGTGCTCGATGTAGAAGTGGCCGTAGCCGGACTGGGCCAGCGCGATCCGGGAGAGCCAGCGCTCCAGCTCCACCTTCTTGTGCCCGAGCTCGTGCGCGGTATTGATCCCGACGCCGCCGATGATGCCGATGGTGATCGCCAGCCCGATCCGGTCCACCGTCCACAGCCCGCCGTCGATGTGCAGCCAGGAGAGGTTGTCGGCGGTGATCAGGTAGCAGGCCAGGATCAGCGAGGCGTACTGGAGCGGCAGGTAGAGGTAGGTGAGGTAGCGGTAGTACCGGTCGTTCTCCAGGTACTCCATGACCTCGTCCGGCGGATTGTCGCCGTCCGGGCCGATGAAGACGTCCGCGATCGGGATCACCAGGTAGATCAGGATCGGCCCGAGCCAGAACGGCACGTGTGCGGCGCCGTCCCAGCCGAGCCGGTTGAACAGGGAGATCGTCGGCAGCCCGATGAGGAACAGCCCGGCCGGGGCGAACAGACCCCAGAGCCAGTAGAGGCGCTTGGTGTCGCGCCAGGCGGGCGCCTCGATGGACGAGGGTTCGGCTTCGGTGGACATCGTCGGCTCCCATCCCGGATGCACGGTGTGACGTGCGTTACCACGTTGAGTTGACGATACCGCCAATCGTGTCTTGAAACTATACAAATCTGGAAATTTGTAAACTCAACGCAGCAGGATGTCCGCGTCCGGCGGCAACGCGTCGATCGCCCACCAGCGCAGGTCGGCCGATTCGTCGCTGCGCACCGGGACCGCGCCGGGCGGTGCGGTGACCCGGAATAGCAGGTCGAGGTGGCGGGTCGGCTGCCCGAGCGAGCAGGTGATGGGGTGCGCCTGGGCGCCGTAGAGCCCGGGCTCCAGGACGAGGTCGGGAATCCCGGACTCCTCGACGGCCTCGCGCAGCGCGGCGTCGGCGACGGTCGCGTCCGGCTCCTCGCAGTGCCCGCCGAGCTGGATCCAGCGCCCGACCCGGGGGTGCAGGGTGAGCAGCACCTCGCGGCCGTCGTGCGAGAAGACCACCGCGGATGCCGTCACGTGACCGGGCGCGTGCGCACGCAGGCACCCCAGCGGCGCCGAGCCGAGGAAGGCGAGCATGGCCTCGCGCAGCGAGCGCTCGCCCGGCTCGGCCGGCGCCCACTCGGTGAGCAGCGCGGTGGCGGAGGCGTGCAGCGATTCCGCGCTCACAGCTCGATCAGGCCGTCGCCGGCGGCACGCGGGGAGCGCGCGGTGAGCTCCTCCTCGGAATGCCCGATGGCGATGGCGCCCAACGGCTTCCACTCCGCGGGCAGGCCGAGCACGGCGCGGGTGGCGGCGGGGGCGAAGATGGTCGAGCCGATCCAGCAGCTGCCGAGCCCCTCGGCGGCCAGCGCGACCAGCAGCCCCTGCACCGCCGCGCCGACCGCGACGGTGAACATGGTGTCCTCGGCGGCACGGCGGGTGACGTCGGGGTAGTCGTGCGCGCCGTCGGGCACGCAGAACGGGATCACCACCTCGGGGGCGTCGAAGAGGATGCGGCCCCTGGCGATCCGACGCTCGACGCGCTCCGGGTCGAGGCCGTCGCCGGTCAGGTCGGCGCGCCAGGCGGCGGCCAGCTCGGTGAGCAGCCGCTCGCGCAGCTCGGGGGTGCGCACCCAGACGAAGCGCACCGGCCGGGTGTGGTGCGGGGCGGGCGCGGTGAGCGCGACCCCGATGGCGGCGCGCACCCGCTCCGGCTCGACCGGCTCGGCGGTGAAGCGGCGCACCGAGCGGCGCAGCAGCACGGCCTCCCTGCGCCCCTTCTCGATCGCCTCGGCGGTGCCGAGCCAGAAGAGGTCCTCGTCGCCGCGGCGGATGAGATCGGCGGCGGTGGAGCCGTCGTCGGCGAGCGGGAGCCCACGGACCACAGCCACCGGGACGCCGCCGAGCTTGCCCTTCACCAGGTCGGCGGCGGCGGCGAGTTCGTCGGCGACGGCGACCAGGGTCACCTGGAGCTCGTTGCCCTGGCCGTCGACCGCGCCGTTGTAGTCGTGCAGCACGCGCAGGCCGCTGGCGCCGATGGCGGCGTCGGTCTGGCCGTTGCGCCAGGCCCGGCCCATGGTGTCGGTGATCACCACCGCCACTCGGACGCCGAGCCGCTCGGCCAGCGCGCGGCGCAGCGCGGCGGCGCTGCCGTCCGGGTCGGCGGGGAGCAGCACCAGCTCGTTCCGCTCCACATTGGAGCCGTCGACGCCGGAGGCGGCCTGCACGATGCCGAGCTTGTTCTCGGTGATCAGCGTGCGGCCCTTGCGGGCGAGCACGCGCACGGCCTCCTGCGCCACCAGCGCGCGGCGCGCGGCATCGCGCTCGTCGGGATCGCTGGGCGCGTGCGCGATCCGGCCCTCGGCCTTCGCGACGATCTTGCTGGTGACCACGAGGATGTCGCCGTCGGCGAGCCAGGGGGCGCGCTCGGCCAGGTGCGCGGCGAGGTCGTCGCCGGGCCGGAACTCGGGCAGTCGGGTGACCGGCAGGATGCGCAACTCGCCCGCCGCGTGATCGGCGAGCGGCGCCTCCACAGTGCGGTTCTCGGTCGCACCGGCGACGGCCGTCGGCTCCGCCGCCGTGGCATCCCGGGGCGCGCCGGGTGCGTGCTCCGGTTCGAGCGTCACGGCTTCACCCCCGCCAGATCCAGTGCCTCCTTGACCATTTCCGCCGTTGCGGCGGGATCGGTCATGAGCAGCGGGACGCTGCGCACCTCGACGCCGTCGACCTCGGCGGAGTCGGTGCTGTGGATGAGCCAGCCATCCAGGATGCCGGTGCCGGAGCGCGCGCCGTAGTGCCTGCCGACGGCCTCGGCGGTGGTCTCCACCCCGATCACCGAGAGACACTCGTCGGCCATGCCGCGCAGCGGTTTTCCGCCGACGACCGGCGAGAGCCCGATCACCGGCGCCGCGGTGGTGCGCAGCGCGCCGCGAATGCCGGGAACTGCGAGGATGGAGCCGACGCTCACCACGGGGTTCGAGGGGGCCAGTAATACCGCATCGGCACCTTCTATGACTTCGATCACATTTGGGCCAGGTTTCGCTTCATCGGCGCCGATTGTGGCGAATCCATGGGTTCGGATGTTCGCGCGATAGCGAACCCACCACTCCTGGAAATGGATCGCGCGACGTTCGCCAGGGTTGTCCGCGTCGTCCACAACGACGTGGGTTTCACAGCGATCATCGGTTGCCGGGAGAAGTTTCACCCCCGGTTGCCACCGATTGCAGAGCGCTTCGGTGACCGCCGACAGCGGATACCCGGCGCGCAACATTTCACTGCGAATCAGGTGGGTGGCGATATCTCGATCACCGAGCCCGAACCAGTCCGGCTGCGCCCGATAAGCCGCCAGCTCCTCCTTCGCGTGCCAGGTCTCGCCGACCCGGCCCCAGCCGCGCTCCGTATCGATCCCGCCGCCCAGCGTGTACATGCAGGTATCCAGGTCGGGGCAGATGCGGAGGCCGTGCATCCAGACATCGTCGCCGACATTCACGATCGCCGAGATCTCGGCATCGGGCAGCAATTCTCGGACGCCCTGTAGGAAGCGCGCGCCACCGACTCCGCCGACCAGCACCGCGATCCGCCGCTCCGCGCCGGGCGCGGCATCCGCTCGTTGTCCACTCACATCCGCAGAGCCTAGGCCCTGGCGCGATGGAGTACTCTCGGCGGTATATTTGCTGCTCATTTGCTATTCCCCCGCTGGACCCCGCCGCGTAATGCGGTGCCGGATAGTAACGGAATAGCTTCATCGGCTTGACCACCGCTGGCACCGGCGTGTCTAATCACAAGCATGTCATTCCGGGTTCGCGCGAGAGATCAAGGCGCGAACAAGTTTTCGAACACCTGTTCGCATCGGAACGGCACGTTCGGGGATGTCCGCGGGACTACGTCGCGGGGTAGGGCCGTCGGTGGGCGCATCGGTCCGACGGAAAGAATCTTTCTGCGCTAACACACAGTGAGGAGGCGGAGCGATGGCCATTGAGCTGGACCCTTCGGGCATACCGGACGGCGTATCGCAAACCGATTCCACAGCAGGCGCAGCTCGTGGCGTCTGCGAAGACACCGGTCGTGGCCAGGACGAGGGCGGTGCCGAGGCACCCCGGTTGAGCCTGATCATCACCGGCTTCGACGAGATGTTCGACTCGATCGAGGAGCAGTGGCAGGAGCGGGCGCTCTGCGCCCAGACCGATCCGGAGGCGTTCTTCCCCGAGAAGGGCGGCTCGACCCGCGAGGCGAAACGGATCTGCCTGGGCTGCGAGGTGCGCGACGAGTGCCTGGAGTACGCCCTGGCGCACGACGAGCGCTTCGGCATCTGGGGCGGGCTCTCCGAGCGGGAGCGGCGCCGGCTCAAGCGCGGCATCGTCTGATCCGCTCACGCCGGCCCGGCGCGCGAGCGTCCGGGTCCGGCGCGAGCGGCCGTGCCATGCGATAGCCACGACATCGGGCGGAGCGGCTAGGTTCGAGCCATGGCCCGTTCCCGTCACCGCCGCCCGCCGACCGCGAGGTCGGTGATCCGCCGCGGCCGCGGTCTGCGCGGTCCGGTGCTCCCCCCGAGCGTGCCCGCGTGGCGCACCAGGGGGCAGAAGTTCGACCGGCTCGTGCTCGAGGCTTTCGCGCCGCTCGACTCGAAGTGGCACGACCGATTGACCAAACTCGACATCGCCGTCGACGATGTCCCGAAGATCCGCCCGCTGCACCCGGACTCGGTCACCTGGCCGGACGAGGTGGTGGCGGACGGCCCGGTTCCGCTCTCCCGGCTGGTGCCCGCGGGCATCGATCGGCACGGCACCGCGACCAGGGCACGGGTGGTGCTCTTCCGGAAACCGCTGGAGTTGCGGGCGGGCGATCCGGACGACCTGGTGGATCTGCTGCGCGAGGTGCTCGTCCAGCAGATCGCCACCTATCTCGGGGTCGACCCCGATGTCATCGATCCGGCGGACGACGAGGAGGAGTAGTCCGTGGTATGCCTTTCCGCTGCCGGTGCGACGAATTCCCCAGGCGTGTCTGTCCACATGACGGGGCCGACGGGGTTACTCTCACATTCGTGATCCCCATGCGTCGCTGCGTCCGGCCCGGCTGCAAGAATCCAGCCGTCGCGACGCTGACGTTCGTCTACTCGGACTCGACCGCCGTGGTCGGGCCGTTGGCCGTGGTGGCGGAGCCGCACTCCTGGGATCTCTGTGAAACGCACGCCTCCCGGATCACCGCCCCCAAGGGCTGGGACATGGTCCGGCACGAGGGCGGCTTCAGCACCCCGGACGACGACGATCTGACCGCGCTGGCGGAGGCGGTCCGGGAGGCCGGGCTGCGCCGCAGGCCGCCGGAGCACGAGCAGCGCGGGTACCGCGAGCACACGCCCGCGCCGCCGCGTCCGGGGCGCACCGGTCGCCGCGGGCACCTCCGGGTGCTTCCCGACCCCCCGAACTGACCGCCGCCGCCGCGCCGCGGCCACCGGGGGAGCCGTCGAGCCCGTGCGCCCCCGCCTACTAGGGTGTTCCCCATGACAGTGCCCCGCTCCGCCGACGCCGTGCACGCGGTGATCAAGGCCTACGACGTCCGCGGTGTCGTCGGCGAACAGATCGATGCCGCGTTCGTGCGCGAGGTCGGCGCCTCGTTCGCCCGGCTGATGCGCGGCGAGCGGGCGAACCGGGTCGTCATCGGGCACGACATGCGGGCCTCGTCGCCGGAGCTGGCCGATGCCTTCGCCGACGGCGTGCGGGCGCAGGGCCTCGACGTGGTGCACATCGGGCTGGCCTCCACCGACCAGCTCTACTTCGCCAGCGGCGACCTCGACTGTCCGGGCGCCATGTTCACCGCCAGCCACAACCCGGCCCGCTACAACGGCATCAAGCTGTGCCGGGCGGGTGCGAAGCCGGTCGGGCAGGACACCGGGCTCGCCACCATCGCGGCCGAGGTGGTCGCGGGGGTGCCCGCGTACGAGGGCGCGCCGGGCGACGCCGTCCGCACCGATCTGCTCTCCGACTACGCCAAGTTCCTGCGCGGCCTGGTCGACCTGGACGGCTCGCGGCCGCTCACCGTCGCGGTGGACGCGGGCAACGGCATGGGCGGGCACACCGTGCCTGAGGTACTCGGCGGGCTGCGGCAGCTGAGCATCGTCCCGCTCTACTTCGAGCTGGACGGCACCTTCCCGAACCACGAGGCCAACCCGCTCGACCCGGCCAACCTGGTGGACCTGCAGGAGCTGGTGCGGCGCAGCGGCGCCGACATCGGGCTCGCCTTCGACGGCGACGCCGACCGCTGCTTCGTGGTCGACGAGAAGGGCGACCCGGTCTCGCCGTCCGCGATCACCGCGCTGGTGGCCGAGCGGGAGCTGGCCAAGGAGCCGGGCGCCACCATCATCCACAACCTGATCACCTCGCGGACCGTGCCCGAGCTCGTCGCCGAGCTCGGCGGAGCCCCGGTGCGCACCAGGGTCGGGCACTCCTTCATCAAGCAGCAGATGGCCGAGACCGGCGCGGTCTTCGGCGGCGAGCACTCCGCGCACTACTACTTCCGTGACTTCTGGGGCGCCGACTCCGGCATGCTGGCCGCGCTGCACGTGCTGGCCGCGCTCGGCGAGCAGCAGCGCCCGGTCTCCGAGCTGATGGCGGCGTACACGAATTACGCCGCCTCCGGCGAGATCAACTCCACGGTCTCCGACGCCGCCGAGCGCACCGCGGCCGTGCTCGACGCCTTCGCCGATCGCGCCCGCGCGGTGGACCGGCTGGACGGCGTCACCGTCGACCTGCCGGACAACGCCTGGTTCAATCTGCGCGCGTCGAATACCGAACCGCTGCTACGGCTGAACGTCGAGGCCCGATCGGCAGCCGAAGTAGACGCACTCGTGACCGAGATCCTGAGCATCGTCCGCTCCTGACTGGAATAGTGGAATCACAGAGACCGCATTCGCCCGAGCCCTCGGTGTGGACGCCGGGGCGGCGGGTACGGCCCGACCGATCACACCGCGATGAGGGGAGGTGGGACGCCCGATGATCGCTGGAACACCGGTGCTCGACCTCGACGATGCCGCGTCGATCGCAGCCGCCGACGGAGCCGGTCTGCTGCGCTCCGCCGCATCCGGCGGCGCCCAGGTGCGTGCCACCGCGGCGGCCGTCACCGAGCAGGCGCTGGCCACACTGCCGGGGGCGGGCGCCCGCAGCCTGGTGATCGTGACCGGCTCCGGCCGGGCCGCCAGGGCCGCCGCACTGCTCATCGCCGCGCTCGGGCCGCAGGCCGGGCTGCCGGTCGTCCCGGTCGCCGCGCTGCCCGCCTGGGTCGGCGCGCTGGACGTGGTGCTGGTCGCCGGGGACGACGCCGGCGACCCGCGGCTGCTGGAGGCGGTGGACCGGGCCCAGCGGCGCGGCGCCGAGGTGGTGGTCGCCGCGCCGATCGAGGGGCCGCTGGCCGCCGCGGCGGGGGGAAGGGCCGCGCTGCTGGAGCCGCGGGTTCCGGTACTCGACCACAACCGGCTGCTGCGCTACTTCGCCGCCGGGCTCGCGGTGCTGGCCGCCATCGATCCCGGCCGCGCAGGCGTCGCCGTGCCCGACCTGGACAAGCTGGCCGACATCCTGGATGCCGAGGCGCTGCGCGACGGCCCCGAGCACGAGGTCTTCCACAACCCGGCCAAGACGCTCGCCGCCCGCATGCGGCAGCACCGCGTGGTGTTCAGCGGCGACTCGCCCGCGACGGCGGCGCTGGCCGGGCACGCGGCCGAGGTGCTGCTGCAGGCGGCCGGGCAGGTCGCGGCGGCGGTGAGCCTGGCCGAGGCGGTGGCCGCGCAGCCCCGGCTGCTCGCGGTGGCAGGTACCGCCGCGCCGGACTTCGACCCGCTCTTCCACGACGAGGAGCTGGACGGCCCCGCCCCGATCGAGCGGGTCCGCATCTTCGTGCTCAGCGCGGACGCCGACCAGGCGGCGGCGGGCAGGCGGATCGCGCGCTTCGGCGGCGACGGCGCAGGCCCGGTCGACGCCGACCTGGTGACCGCCGAGCTGGATCTGCTGCACAGCGGGCTCACCGACCCGGCCGCGCCCGCCACCCCGCCCGCCGACGCCGCGCCGGAGCCCGGCCGCGGCGGCGAGGTGGAGCAGCTGGCGGTGCTGGCGCTGCGGCTGGAGATGGCCGCGGCCTACCTCGGGCTGCTCGCCGCCCCCGGCGCCGCACCGGACGGGTACGACGGGGGACGCTTCTAGTGCACGAACTGGTTGGTGCGCTGCGCTCGTACGCCTGGGGGTCGCGCACCGCGCTCGCGGAGCTGTGCGGCAGGCCGGTGCCGTCGGCCCATCCGGAGGCCGAGCTGTGGTTCGGCGCGCACCCGGCCGACCCGGCGCACATCGTGCTCGACGGCGCGGCCACCCGCTCCCTGCTCGACCTGGTCTCCGCCGACCCGGCGCGCGAACTCGGCTCGGCCGCAACGCCCTTCGACGGCAGGCTGCCGTTCCTGCTCAAGCTGCTCGCCGCCGAGGAGCCGCTCTCGCTGCAGGCGCACCCGAGCCTGGAGCAGGCCAGGGCAGGCTTCGCCAGGGAGAACGCCGCCGCTGTCGCGCTGGACTCGCCGCTGCGCAACTATCGGGACGAGAACCACAAGCCGGAACTGGTGGTCGCGCTGGAGCGGTTCGAGGCGCTGGCCGGGTTCCGCGAGCCGACCCGCACCGTCGAGCTGCTGCGCGCGCTCGACGTCGGCGAGCTGGCGCACTACGCGGAGCTGCTCGCCGCACAGCCGGACGCCTCCGGGCTGCGCATGCTCTTCACCACCTGGATCACGCTGCCGCCCGGCGCGCTCGCCGGGCTGCTGCCCGCCGTGCTGGACGGCTGCGTGCGCTACCTCTCCGAGGCCGGGCCGCGGCCGTTCGCCGCCGAGGCCAAGACCGCGCTGGAGCTGGCCGAGGCCTACCCGGGCGACGGCGGCGTGCTGGCCGCGCTGCTGCTGAACCGGATTACGCTGCAGCCGGGCCAGGGGCTCTTCCTCGCGGCCGGGAACCTACACGCCTACCTGCGCGGGATGGCCGTGGAGATCATGGCGAACTCGGACAATGTGCTGCGCGGCGGCCTCACCCCCAAGCACGTCGACGTCCCGGAGCTGCTGCGGGTGCTCGACTTCGAGCCGATCGCGCTGCCGGTGGTGCTGCCGGAGCCCGCGGGCGACGGCTCGGTGCGCTACCGCACCCCGGCGCCGGAATTCGCGCTGCGCCGCTTCGATCTCACCGCGGGCGCCGCGCACGTGCCGCTCACGCACGCCGGGCCCGGCATCGTGCTCTGCACCGCGGGGCGGGTGCGGCTGCACGACCACACCGGCGCGCCGATCACCCTGGGGCGCGGCGGCGCGGCCTGGATCTCCGCCGCCGACATCGACATTCGCGCGCAGGCGCTGGACGGCGCCGCCCAGGTGTTCTGCGCCTGCGTCGGCAGTACCGCCGGACTCCGGGTCCCGGTCCGCCCGGAAGAGCGGGCCGGGCTCGCCTGATGTGAACTCCGCGCGCGGCGCACCGTGATCTACCTGGAGCCGGATCTCTACCGGACGCCCGCGCCCGCCTGACCGCGGAGCAGCGTGAGCGGGTCGGTATCGATGCCGAACCGCTCGCGCAGGGCGTGGCCCGCGGCGTGCATGCCGGACATCCCGTGCACGCCGGGGCCGGGCGGGGTCGAGGACGAGCACAGGTACACCCCGGGCAGCGGGGTGCGGTACGGGTTCCAGCGCGGCGCGGGCCGGAAGGCGGTCTGCCACAGATTCATCGCGCCCGCCGAGATATCGCCGCCGATGTAGTTGGCATTGTGCGCGGGCAGCTGGGCGGCGGTGTAGACGTGCTTGTCCAGGATGAGGTCGCGGAAGCCGGGGGCGAAGCGGGCGACCTGGGCGATGATGTCCTCGCTGACGTCCCTGCTGGAGCCGTGCGGCACGTGCGCGTAGGTGTAGAAGGTGTGCTTGCCCGCGGGGGCGCGGGTGTCGTCCACCACGCCGGGCTGGATGGCGAGCACGTACGGGCGCGGGGCGTGCCTGCCCGCCGCCACCGCCTGCTCGGCGGCCATGGCCTCGGCCCTGGTGCCGACGACGTGCAGGGTGCCCGCGCGGTCGCAGCCATCGGCCTGCCACGGCACCGGCCCGGCGAGCGCGAAATCGACCTTGCAGGCGGCGCCGCCGTAGCGGAAGCGACGCAGCGTGGCGGCGTAGCGCTCGGGCAGCTCGGTGGTGGCGATCCGGAGCAGCTCGGCGGGTGCGGTGTCGAGCAGCACCGCCTTCGCGTCCGGGAAGTCGCGCAGCGAGTCCACCCGGTGGCCGGTGATCACCCGGCCGCCGAGCCGCTCCAGCTCGGCGATCATGGCGTTCGGAATGGCCTGGCTGCCGCCGCGCGGAATCACCCAGCCGCCGGCGTGCGCCAGCGTGCCGAGCAGCAGCCCGGCGCCGACCGCGGGCAGCTTGCGCGGCGGGGTGATGGCGTGCGTGGCAATACCGGTGAGCAGCGCGGGCGCGGCCGATTCCCGGAAGCGCACATTCCAGGCCGGGCTGCCCTGCTCCAGCATGCGCAGCCCGAAGCGGATCGTGGTTGCCCTGGCGATGGGCAGGTGGCGCATATCCGACATGGCCAGCTCGACCACCTCCGGCCAGCGCCGGACCAGCGGGGCGAAGAGGCGGCGCCAGGCCGGGCCGTCGACCCCGAGGCCGTCCACCGTGCGCTCCAGGTCGCGCCAGGCCACCCCGGCGGTGCCGCCGTCCAGCGGATGCGCGTAGGAGACCTCGGGGGCGAGCAGCTCGACGCCGTGCGCGGCCAGGTCGAAGGCTTCGAAGAAGGGGGCGGCGAGCGCCATGGGGTGGGCGCCGGCGCAGACGTCGTGGTGGAAGCCGGGGAGCGTCAGCTCGGCGGTGCGGGAGCCGCCGCCCGCCGCCTCGTACGCCTCGTACACCTCGACCTCGAGCCCGGCCCTGGCCAGCACCACAGCGGCTGCGAGCCCGTTGGGCCCGGAGCCGACTACAACAACATCCGCCATACTCGAACGCTACCGGTGTTTGTTGGCCCGCTGGCGCGGGCGGGGTTGGCGGCCCCCTGTGTCCCGTCTCCGAGCACTCGAGTCTCGAGCCTTCGGCTCTGCGCTTTCGAGTGCTCGGAGACGGGACGGCCGCCAACCCGGGCGGTGTGGTCAGGCTCGGACGAGTTCCCTTTCGGCGGGTACCGGGTCGGCGCGATCTCCGTGCTCCTCGTCCAGCATGGTCCGCTCGTCGAACGGGATCTTGCGGTCGAGCACCTCGGTCACCCTGGCGTTGTCGATGGTGCCGGTCCAGGTGCCGATGAGCACGGTGGCGACGGCATTGCCGGAGAAGTTGGTGAGCGCCCGCGCCTCGGACATGAAGCGGTCGATGCCGACGATCAGCCCGACGCCGTCCAGCAGGTCGGGGCGGTGGCTCTGCAACCCGCCCGCCAGCGTGGCCAGCCCAGCGCCGGTCACTCCGGCGGCGCCCTTGGAGGCGACGATCATGAATACCAGCAGCCCGAGCTGCTCGCCCAGGCTGAGCGGCCGGCCCATGGCGTCGGCGATGAAGATCGAGGCCATGGTCAGGTAGATGGCGGTGCCGTCCAGGTTGAAGGAGTAGCCGGTGGGCACGACCACGCCGACGGTGGTGCGCTCGACCCCGAGGTGGTCCAGCTTGGCGATCAGCCGCGGCAGCGCCGACTCCGAGGACGAGGTGGCCACGATGAGCAGGTACTCGCGGGCCAGGTAGCGGCAGAGCTTGAAGATGTTGACCCGGGAGACGCTCCACATCAGCATCCCGAGGACGCCGAAGACGAAGACCAGGCAGGTGAGGTAGAAGGCGATCATCAGGGTGGCGAGCTGCAGCACGGCGTCCAGCCCGGTGCGGCCGACCACATTGGCGATGGCCCCGAAGGCGCCGATCGGGGCCAGCCACAGGATCATCGAGAGGATACGGAACACCAGCTTCTGGATGACGCCGATCCCGCGCAGCACCGGCTCCCCCGCGCTGCCCATGGCCTGCACCGCGAACCCGACCAGCAACGCCACGAAGAGCGCCTGCAGCACGCTGCCGCCGGTGAGCGCGGAGAGCAGGCTGGCCGGGATGATGCCCTGGATGAACTCGACGGTGCCGCCGCCCGCGTGCGCCTGGTCCGCGTACTGCGCGCCCGCTCCGGCGTCCTGCCCCAGGTTCATGCCGCTGCCCGGGTCGAGCAGGTTGCCGACCACGAGGCCGATGCCGAGCGCCACCGTGGACATGGCCAGGAAGTAGCCGAGAGCCAGCCCGCCGACCTTGCCGACGGTCGCGGCCTTCCGCACCGAGCCGATGCCGAGCACGATGGTGCAGAAGATGACCGGCGCGATCATCATCTTGATCAGGTTCACGAACATGGTGCCGAGCGGGCCGAGCGCCTTGCCCGCGCCCGGCGCGAGCCAGCCGACCAGGATGCCGCCGAGCACCGCGACGATGACCGCGATGTAGAGCCAGTGCGTGCGGTCCCGGCGGGCCGGTGGGCCGTCCGTCTCCGGGACCGCCGGATGCGTGGTTTCGCTCATTGCCGATGTTCCTTTTCGTCGCTGCCCCCGCGGTGACGACCGATGCCGCCCGTGTGCACAGCATGTTCCCCGCCAGTGACATGGGTCACTGTTTGGTGCATTACGTTCAAGTGGTGCGGTTTTCCAGCGGACAACAACGAAAGAATCGGCGCGAAGGGAACAGAACCGGCTTCTCCCTGGCCGGTCAGGCCTTCGTGCTGCAGCTCGCGGTGGTCGCGCTGATCGTGGCGGCGGGCGCGGTGCTCGCCGTGGTCGACGCCAGACACGACAGCGACTCCGCCACCGCGCAGGAGGTGGTCGACGTCGCGGTGAGCCTGGCCCGCTCGCCGGGCCTGGTCGAGGCGGTGCGCTCGGAGAATCCGACGCTGCTGCTGCAGCCGATCACCGAGCGCATCCGGCGCGAGACCGGTATGGACTTCATCGTGGTGATGGCGCCGGACCGGACCCGCTACACGCACACCGACCCGGAGCGGATCGGCGAGGCATTCACCGGCACCATCGACCGCGCGCTGGCCGGGCAGACCTTCACCGAGACCTTCACCGGGACGCTCGGCCCCTCGATCCGCGCCGTGACCCCGGTCTACGACGACGACACCGTGGTCGCGCTGGTCTCGGCCGGGGTCACCAGGGCGCGGATCGGCGACGAGGTGGGCGCGCAGCTCAGCTCGATCCTGGCCGTCGCCATCGCCGGGCTCGCCACCGCGGCGGGCGGCTCCTTCCTGATCGGGCGCAGGCTGCGCAGGCAGACGCACGGCCTCGCCCCGGCCGAGCTGCGGGCCATGTACGAGCACCACGACGCGGTGCTGCACTCGGTGCACGAGGGGCTGGTGGTCTTCGACTCCGACGGCCGCGCCGAGGTGGTGAACGACGAGGCGCGGCGGCTGCTCGACCTCCCGCCGGGGCCGATCCGCCGCGACGACCTCCCGGTGTCACTGCGCCGCACCGGAAATGGCGAGGTGCGCGACGAGACGCACATCACCGAGGACCGGGTGCTGCTGGTCAACCAGGACGTGGTGACCTGGGAGGGCCGCCCGATCGGCACCGTGATGACCATCCGCGACCACACCGAGCTGCGCACCGTGCTCGGCGAGCTGGACTCGGTGCGCAACTTCGCGGAGTCGCTGCGCGCGCAGGCGCACGAGTCGGCGAACCGGCTACACACCGTGGTCACCATGGTGGAGCTGGGCCGCTACCGAGAGGCGGTGGAGTTCGCCACCGCCGAACTTGAGCTCTCGCAGGCGCTGGTGGACCGGATGCTCACGGCGGTGGGCGATCCCGCGCTGGCCGCGCTGCTGCTCGGCAAGGTGAACCAGGCGGCGGAGCGCTCGGTGGAGCTGACGGTGAGCGACGAGACCGCGCTGGAGACGGTGCGGCCGCTCTCCGCGCACGAGGTGATCACGCTGGTCGGCAACCTGGTGGACAATGCCATCGACGCGGCCGCCGACTCCGCCGATCGGTGGGTGGAGGTGACGATCGGGCGGCACGACGAGGCACTGGAGGTCCGGGTGGCGGACAGCGGGCCCGGCATGTCGGCGGAGCTCTTCGCGCGCGCCGCCGAGCGCGGGTACACCACCAAGAGCGACCACCACGGCATCGGTCTGGCCCTGGTGCATCGTGTGGTATCGCGGCACGGTGGCACAATCCGAACCGACCGGGTACCCGAAAGCGCCGTGGTGGTGACGATTCCGCGAAAGGACCAGCCGGAGTGATCAGAGTTCTGATCGTCGAGGACGAGCCGCTCATCGCCGAGGCGCACCGCGCCTACGTCGAGCGGCTCGCCGGGTTCACGCCGGTGCGGGTCGCGCACACCGCGCGCGAGGGGATGCGGGCGGTCGCGGAGGCGTCGGCGAACGAGGCGCCGATCGACCTGGTGCTGATGGACATCGGGCTGCCCGATGCCAGCGGCCTCGACCTCGCCACCGCCATGGGCGGGCTCACCCCGCGCCCCGACGTCATCGCCATCACCTCGGCCCGCGACCTCACCATGGTGCGCACCGCCGTGGCCTCCGGCGTCGTCCTCTACCTGTTGAAACCGTTCACTTTCGCCGCCTTCCGGGACAAGCTCGAGCGCTACCGCGAGTTCCGGCAGGCCCTGCCGGAGGGGCAGTCGGCCGCCACCCAGCAGGAGATCGATCGGGCCTTCGGCATCCTGCGCACCAGTGATCAGCGCGCGACCACCCCGAAGGGGTTCGCGCCGCACACGCTCCGGGAGATCTCCGAGGCGGTGCGCACCGCGCCGGATGGCGTCACCGCCACCGAGACCGCCGCCACGGTCGGTGTCTCGCGGATCACGGCGTGGCGCTACCTCGAGAAGCTGGCCGACGACGGGCTGGTGGATCGAAAATCGGACTACGGTCGCGCGGGCAGGCCCAAGAGCCGCTACATCTGGAGGGCGTGACCGTCAGACGTCGGTGCTGAACCGGATGCCGCCGTCGGGGATCACGACGCCGGGCCAGACGCGAGCACCGCGAAGGAGTTCGCAGCGGGCGCCGACGTGCGCGCCGTCGCCGATCACGCCGTCGCGGACCAGGGCCCGCGGGCCGATCCGGGCGCCGAAGCCGATGATGGTGCGCTCGACGGTCGCCCCGGCCTCGACGACCGCGCCGTCGAAGACGACCGCCCCGTCCAGCCGGGCCCCGGCCCCGATCTCGGCGCCACGGCCGACCACCGAACCGCCGATGAGCAGCGCACCCGGCGCGACCCCGGCACCGGGGTGCACCAGCGATTCCCCGCGCTGGCCGGGGAGCGCGGGCGAGGGCGCGATGCCGCGGACGAGGTCGGCACTGCCGCGCACGAAGTCTTCCGGGGTGCCCATGTCCCGCCAGTAGGACGAGTCGACGTGCCCCTGCACCCGCGCCCCCTCGGCGAGCAGCGCGGGGAAGACCTCGCGCTCCACCGAGACCGGCCGCCCGGCCGGGATCTTCTCGATGTACTCCCGCCGGAAGACGTAGCACCCGGCATTGATCTGATCGGTCGGCGGATCCTGGGTCTTCTCCAGGAACGCCTGCACCCGCCCGTCGGCGTCGGTGGGCACGCAGCCGAAGGCGCGCGGGTCGCTCACCCGGACCAGGTGCAGCGTGACGTCGGCGCCGGTGCTGTGGTGCGTGTCGAGCACCTCGCCCAGGTCGGTGCCGCCGAGCACGTCGCCGTTGAACACCATGACGGTGTCGGCGCGCAGCTTGGGCAGCACGTTCCTGATGCCGCCGCCGGTGCCGAGCGGCTCGCTCTCAAAGACGTACTCGATCTCCAGCCCCAGCTCGGAGCCGTCGCCGAAGTGCTCGGAGAAGACCTCGGCCTTGAACGAGGTGCCGAGCACCACGTGCGTGATGCCCGCCGCCCTGATCCGGGCCAGCAGGTGCGTCAGGAACGGCAACCCGGCCGTCGGCAGCATCGGCTTGGGCGCGGAGAGCGTCAGCGGCCGCAGCCGGGTGCCCTTTCCGCCGACCAGGATGACCGCGTCGGTACCTTCGTTGCCTGCCATCAGCTCCCCTGTCGAGAGTTCCTAGCGCTCGCGGCCTTGCGCGCGCAGCGCAGATCGAACCGCAATCCGGGAGCGGACCGCAAGTCCGGCGCGAAGGGCGAGCCGCAAAGGCAGCTGCCACCAGTGCGGATGCCGGTCCGCCTGGAAGCGGTAGGCGCTGGCGTGGTGCGCGGGCAGCATGAGCTCGGGGTGCCTGCCCGCCGCGTGCCCCTTGGCATGCGTGACCTCGGCGGACGGCACGAACACGTTGTGCCACCCGGCCTGGCCCATGCGGTCGCCGAAGTCGACGTCCTCCATGTACATGAAGTAGCGGGAGTCGAAGCCGGAGATGCTGTCGAAGGCGGCGCGCCGGACCAGCAGGCAGGAGCCGGAGAGCCAGCCGACGGTGCGCTCGGAGATCTCCTCGTTCTCCCGGCGGTACCGGCGGGTCCAGGGGTTGCCCGGCCAGACGGCGCCGAGGACGGCGTGGCCCGCGCCGTCGGCGAGGCCGGGCACCCGGCGCGCGGAGGGGTAGACACTGCCGTCCGGCTCGCGGACCATCGGGCCGAGCGCGCCCGCGCGCGGCCAGCGCTGCGCGGCGGCGAGCAGCTCGTCGATGGCGCCGGTGCCCCAGCGGATGTCCGGGTTGGCGATCACCACGAACTCGACGGACGGGTCGATCTGGGCGACGGCCATGTTGATGGCGCCGCCGTAGCCGATATTGCCGCCGGTGCGGAGCAGCCGCACGTGCGAGTTGGCCTCGGCGGCGAGTTCGGGTGCGCCGTCGGTGGAGCCGTTGTCGGCCAGGATGACCTGGGGCTTCTCCTCGGTCGCGGTAGCGAGGGTGGTGATGAAGTGCTCGAGGTGCTCACCCGGTGAATAGGTCACCGTGACGACCACGAGCCCACCGGGGGCAGCGGATTCGGTTGCGCTCACGGCGGCCCAGCCTAGTCGCCGGTCGCGGCGCCCGCGCCCGCCCCGGCCCGCGCGAGCGCCGCGTGCAGCGCGACCTGCCATTCCCGCAGCGGGGTGAGGCGCGCCTCGGCCCAGGAGCGGTTGCTCAGCACCGAATAGGCCGGGCGCCGTGCCGGTCTGGGGAAGGCGGCGGTGTCGACCGGCCGCACCCGCTCCGGGTCGGCGCCGACGGCGGCGAAGACCGCGCGGGCCAGCTCGTACCAGCTGGCCTGCCCGGCATTGGTGGCGTGCAGCAGCCGCGGCGCCTCCGGGCGCTCCACCAGCTCGAGCAGCCCGGCGGCCAGGTCGGCGGCGAAGGTCGGGCTGCCGACCTGGTCGGCGACGACGTCGACGGTGTCGCGCTCGCGCTCCAGCCGGAGCATCGTGCTCACGAAGTCGGCGCCGCCGACCGAGTACACCCAGGCGGTGCGGACCACGTGCGCCCGCGCGGTGCTCGCCAGCACGGCCTGCTCCCCGGCCAGCTTGGAGCGGCCGTAGACGGTGACCGGGCCGGGGGCGTCGGTGGTGTCGTAGGGCACGGTGTCGCCGGACGCCGAGCGGGTACCAGAGAAGACGTAGTCGGTCGAGAGATGAACCAGCCTCGCTCCAGCCAGGGCGCAGGCCGCGGCGAGCACCTCCGGTCCCGTCCCGTTGCCCGCGAAGGCGGCCGCGGCGTCGGTCTCGGCGGCGTCCACCGCGGTGTAGGCGGCGCAGTTCAGCACGGTGGCACCCGGCTCCAGCGCGGCCCGCACCGCGTCCGGATCCCGGATGTCCAGCTCGTGCCTGCGGTAGCCGCGCGCGTGCGGGGCGAGCCGGAGCAACTCGCGGCCGACCTGCCCGTTCGCCCCGGTCACGATCAGGGGGGTGCGGGCGGTGGCGGCTGCTTCCGTCGCGTCGGTCACGGCCGCCAGTCTGGCACGCCGGGCGGGCGCGGTTCGGCGGCGTCCCGGTTGCCGTTCGTTAGCCTGAGGTCTCCGGCCCGGGCGGAAGAACGGCAGGGGCCCGCCGTGCGGGAGACTTGCAGGTGGACGAGCACTGCGCTCGATTCGCAGAGAGGACGCAGAGGTGCCGCAGCGCGGGTACGACGAGCAGGAACCGGGCCGCGACCGGCGCGCACCCCGGGAGCGCGCGCCACGGGCCGGCTCCGAGCGGCGGCAGTGGCCGGAGCGGCGGCCACGGCCGGAGCGCACGCCACGGCCGGAGCGCAAGCCGCGGCCGGAGCGGCGGCGCAGGCCGGTGGCGCAGGCGCCCCTGCTGGACGAGAAGCCACGGCCCGCCATCGTCGGCCCGGCGCGGGTGCTGGTCGCGCTGGTGGCGGTCGCCACCTTCGCGGTGACCGGATACGGCTGGCACGGCGTCGACGCCCTGGTCTCGGATATCGAGCGGATCGACAACCTCTCGCTCGGCGGCGGCAGGGACGGCGCGGTCGACATCCTGCTGGTCGGCGTGGACAGCCGCACCGACGCGCACGGCGACCCGCTCTCCGACGACGAGCGCGCCATGCTGCACGCCGGCGACGAAGTGGGCACCAATACCGACACCATCGTGCTGATCCGGGTGCCGAACGACGGCAGCTCGGCGACCGCGATCTCGATCCCGCGCGATTCCTACGTCGACATCCCCGACTTCGGCAAGGGCAAGATCAACTCCGCGTACGGCGCGACCAAGGAGACCGAGCGGCTGGAGCTGCTCAACCAGGGCGTCTCCGAGCAGGCCGCCGAGGACCGCTCCACCCAGGCCGGGCGCAAGGCGCTGATCTCCTCGGTCGCGAACCTCACCGGCATCAGCGTTGACCACTACGCCGAGGTGAGCCTGCTCGGCTTCGTGCTGCTCACCGATGCGGTCGGCGGCGTCGACGTCTGCCTGACCAACGCCGTGGACGAGTGGATGTCCGGCGCCGAGTTCCCGGCGGGGCAGCAGAAGCTGAACGGCCCGCAGGCGCTCAGCTTCGTCCGGCAGCGGCACGACCTGCCGCGCGGCGACCTGGATCGGATCGTGCGGCAGCAGGTCTTCATGGCGCAGCTGGTGAGCCAGGTGCTGAGCGCGGGCACGCTCGGCAACCCGGGGCGGCTGCAGCAGCTCAGCGATGCCGTCGGCCGCACCGTGGTGCTGGACGAGGACTGGGACGTGCTCGCCTTCCTGCGCCAGCTGCGCGACCTCTCGGCCGGGCAGGTGCAGTTCGAGACCATCCCGGTGGCCGACCTGAACGGCACCACCGCCTACGGCGAGGCCGTGGTCAAGGTCGATCCCAAGGCGGTGAAGAAGTACGTGGCCTCGCTCGTCGGTGAGCAGGGCGCGGGCGAGCCCTCGGTGCTCCCCGGCTCGGTCACGGTCGACGTCTACAACTCCTCCGGCGTGGCCGGGCTGGCCGGGCAGGTCTCGGAGGCGCTGACCGGCAAGGGGTTCCGGCCGGGCACGATCGGCAACTGGACCGGGGAGACGGCGCTCGCCAGCGCGGTGGTCGCCGCGGACGAGGAGGATCCGAAGGCCGCGGCGGTGGCGGAGGCGCTCGGCGGGCTGCCGGTGCGCGCCGACGCGACGGTGTTGCCCGGTGCCGTCGGCGTGGTGCTGGCGAGCGACTATTCTGGTCCCGGCTCGTCCGCGGCCGGGGTTTTCGACTTCTCGGAGACGGCGGCCGCCACCGCGACGCCCGTCCCACCCGCCCCTCCGATCGCCGCAGGGAACACCGGACCGAAATGCGTGAATTGATGCGAGACGCCCTGACGCTCACCGAAGCCCTGCTCGACCCGGTGCTGGCCCGCGAGCCGGCCGCGCCGCGGGTCACCTGGTACGACGACGCCACCGGCGCCAGGATCGAGCTCTCCGGGCTGACGTTGGCCAACTGGGCGGCCAAGACCGCCAACCTGATTCGCGACGAGTTCGGCCTCGCGCCGGGCGCCCGGATCGCGGTGCTGCTGCCCGCGCACTGGCAGACCGCGGCGGTGCTGCTCGGTTGCTGGTGGGCCGGGGCCGAGGTGGTGCTGCGCCCGGATCCGGACGCCGACCTGGCGCTGGTGACGGCGGCGCGGATCGATGAGGCGGACGGCGTGCCCGAGGTGGCCGCGCTCTCGCTGGACGCGCTCGGCGCGCCGGTGCGCGACCTGCCGATGGGGATCACCGATTTCGCGACCTCCGTCCGGGTGCACGGCGACCAGTTCCTGCCCGGCGGGCTCGGCACCGCGCTGGACGGGCTGACCGTGGCCGAGGTGCTCGCCGAGGCGCGCGGCTCCGCGCGCAGGCAGGGCTTCGCCGAGGGTGACCGGGTGCTCTCCAGCACGCCGTGGGAGACACCCGCCGAGCTCATCGACGGTTTCCTCGCGGTGCTGGCCGCGGGGGCGTCGCTGGTGCAGGTGGTGAACCCGGATCCGGCGCAGCAGGAGCGGCGGGTGGCGACCGAGCGGGTCACCGCCCGGCGCTGACCGGCGCCCTCCGCCCCCGGTAGGAGAACCGGGTCCGTCCAGGGCACGTTCCGCCCGGTCCCCGGTTCTCGTACGGTGGAGATCACCACGTCGAGGTGATTGCGAGGTCGCACCATGAAGACCAAGTACTGGTTCCGGTGGCTGTCCGAGCACGGGCTGCCGCGCTACGCGGTGCGCGCGGCCGCCAAGCGGGGCGACCGCTTCGCCGAGCTGATCGGCGGCCCGACCGGGGTCAGCGACCCGTACCCGATCATCGAGGAGCTGCGCGGCGACGGCCCGCTGCAGCGCACCGGGATCGCCTGGGCCAGCTTCGACCACGAGGTGGTGCGGAGCATCCTGCGCGACAGCCGGTTCGGCGTGCGCGACCCCGGCGGCTTCACCACGCCGCGGGCGCTGCAGTGGATCAAGGACGCCGCGCACGTGCCGGCGAACCCGGTGGAGCCGCCCTCCATGCTGGTGATCGACCCGCCCGAGCACACCCGCATGCGCAAGCCGGTGGCATCGGCGTTCACCCCGCGCGCGGTGCGCAAGCTGGGCGACCGGGTGGAGAAGGTGACCATCGAGCTGCTGGAGGCACTCCCCGACGACGGCCGCACCGACCTGATCGCCGGCTTCGCCTCCCGGGTGCCGATCGCCATCATCTCCGAGATGCTCGGCTTCCCCGACGCCGACCAGGACCGCTTCCTGGAGTGGGGCGACAGCATGACCCCGCTGCTCGATATCGGCATCTCCTGGCGGGACTACCGCCGCGCCTTCGGCGCCATGAACGTCATGGACGGCTACCTCTCCGCGCACATCGAGAGGCTGCGCGAGCAGCCGGGCGACGACATCCTGAGCACCCTGGTGAGCACCGGCGACCTGGACGACTACGCGCTCGCCGCCACTGCCAGCCTGCTCATGGGCGCCGGCTTCGAGACGACGGTGAACCTCATCGGCAACGGCGTTGTGCAGCTGGCCAGGCACCCCGAGCAGCTGGCCAGGCTGCGCGCCGAGCCGGAGCTGTGGCCGAACGCCGTCGAGGAGATCCTGCGCATCGACCCGCCGGTGCAGACCACCGCGCGCACCGCGCTGGAGGACGTCGAGGTCGGCGGGGTGCGGCTGCGCGCGGGCGCCACCGTGGTGGTCTCGCTGGCGGGCGCCAACCGCGACCCGGCGGTCTTCACCGACCCGGACCGCTTCGACGTCGGCCGGGAGAACGCGCGCGAGCACCTGACCTTCAGCAACGGCATCCACGTCTGCCTCGGCGCGAGCCTGGCCCGGATGGAGGGCGTCTTCGCGCTGCGCTCGCTCTTCGAGCGCTTCCCCGACCTCACGCTGGACGGCGCGCTCCAGCACCGGCAGCTCTTCACCCTGCACGGGTACCGGGCGCTGCCGGTGCGGCTCGGCCACCGCGCGCCGCGCGGGGTGCCGCAGCCGGTCAGCTGAAGCCGACCGCCTGCGGGCCCCAGGCGGTGTGCAGGTGGCCGTCCGGGTCGTCCACCATGCGGTCGATGGCATCGATGAGCAGCGTCGGCCTGGTCTCCCGGCGGTAGGGCGGCCAGTGCTTGGAGCCGTCGAGCGCGGCGGGCACGCCGTGCTCGGCGAAGGCCGCCCAGCGCCGCATGATCCGGCCGGAGACCGCCTGCGCCGCGCGCCTGCCGCCGAGCCAGAAGGTCGGGTCGTGGTCGAAGGTGCCGAAATTGCCGAAGACGTACGGCAGTTCGGTGGCATGGCCCGCGCCGACCCGAGCCGCGCGGAGCATCGGGGTCGCGTGGTCGAAGCGGTAGACGAAGGTCGGTGAATGCTGCGCGTGGCCGTCGGCCACCCAGCGCGCGGGCATCCGGAAGGCGGCGTCGGTGGAGATGGCGAGCGCGCCGCGCGCGGTCGCGATATCCGGGTAGGCGGCGGTGATCTCGGCCAGCCGCTCGGGGCCGAGGCCGGGGTGCGTGGCGGAGATGTCGCGCAGCATGGCGTTCACCGCATCCGGCGTCACCGGCATGATCGGCGAGCGGAAGAGCCGGAACAGCGATGCCTCGTCCTTGTTGCTGCCGATCACCAGCGGCACCCGCAGCGATTCCCCGCTCGCGAACCGCTCCACGGGGTAGCCGGGCAGCAGCTCGCCGTCGACCACCGGCGCGGCGGCCAGCCTGCCCGGCTCGGTCACCGGCACCTCGTCGAAGAGGGTGCCCGCCACCTGGGCGAGCCGCTGGATGGGCAGCTCGGTGAGCTCGGCGGCGCGCTGCGCGGGCAGCTCGAGCAGGTCGAGGAAGCGGTGTGCCACCTTCGCCGCGCGCTCCTGCCCGAAGACCGTGGTCGCGGGCGGGCTCTGCGCGATGGCCTTGTGGAACAGCCCCCGTGCGCGCGGCGCGGTGAGCAGCGCGGTGACGCAGCCGCCGCCGGAGGACTCGCCGAAGAGCGTGACATTGCCCGGGTCGCCGCCGAACTCGGCGATGTTCGCCCGCACCCACTCCAGCGCGGCGATCTGATCGTGCAGCCCCAGGTTCGGCACGAAGCCGTCGCCGAGCGCGGAGAGATCGAGGAAGCCGAGCACGCCGACCCGGTAGTTCACCGTGACCACCACGACGTCACCGGATTCGGCCAGCCTGCGGCCGTCGTAGATCTCCTGGGCGGCGGTGCCGAGGCAGTACGCGCCGCCGTGCAGCCAGACCATGACCGGGCGCGGCTCCGCGTCGCGGCGCGGGAAACCCGGCGCGAAGACATTCAGCCACAGGCAGTCCTCGCCCATGGTGAGCCCGCCCGCGACCGGGACCATGGTGCCCATGGTCTGCGGCGCCACGTCGCCGGCGGTGGTGCAGGGGCGCTCCCCCTCCCACGGCTCCGGCGGGCGCGGTGCGCGGAAACGGCCGGGGCCGGTCACCGGGGCACCGTAGGGAACGCCGCGCCACACGGCCACCGAGCCGGAGGTGGTGCCGCGGACCAGGCCGTGGGTGGTGCGGGCGACGGGCTCGGCGGGCGGATGGTCGCTGGCGTCGACGGCAACCACGTACTCCGGGCCGGTCTCGATCTCCATTGTCATGCTCTGTACCTCCTGACCTGCGCCGATCACCGAAAAGACATGATCGTCCTTTCGAGGGTACGTCCGGAGGGGAGTTCCAAACGGTTACTCGCGCCACCCGTTACCCTTGCGCTATGCCGAGTTACCAGTTCCGCTGCCGCAGTTGTGGTGACACCTTCGAGGTCTCGCGCCCGATGGCGCGCTCCGGTGATCCGGCCGACTGCCCGGCCGGGCACGCGGATACGGTCAAGCTGCTCACCACCTTCGGGACCGTCGGCGGGTCGAGCGCGGCCGCGCCGACGCCGGCCGCGCCCAGCGGTGGCGGGTGCTGCGGCGGCGGTTGCTGCCGGTAGCCGGGTCAGGAGTTCCGGTCGCGGTCCAGGTGGCCGAGATCACGTTCCGGCGCGACCCGATCGCGCACCCGCTGCTTGAGCTGCGCCACATCCGGGAAGCCGCCGTCGGCCTTGCGCTCCCAGATCTGCTCGGCGTCGACCGTGATCCGGAAGACGCCGCCGGTGCCAGGTACCAGCGCGACCTCGTCCAGGTCGGTCCCGAAGGTGTTCAGCAGCTCCTGCGCCATCCAGGCCGCGCGCAGCAGCCAGCGGCACTGGGTGCAGTATTCGATCGCCACGCGCGCCATGCGGGCCGACGCTACCCGACGACGCCGTCCAGGTAGTGCCAGGCGCCGTCCACCCGCTCGAACCGGCTGACCTCGCGCAGTACGTGGCTGCCCGCCGGATCGCGGTGGTGCGCGGCGAATTCCACCACGCCGTCGGGGTCGAAGGGGCCGCCGCGCTCGGTGCGCAGGATCTCCAGGAAGCGCCAGCGGATGTCCGGGTCGAGGTCGATCGAGTCCGGCCGGGTGCGCGGGTGCCAGGAGCGCAGCAGGTAGCCGCTGTCGCCGACGGCGAAGGCGGTGTAGCGGGAGCGCATCAGCGCCTCCGCGGTCGCGGCCTTCCGTTCGCCCGCGAGCAGCGGACCGCAGCACTCGTCGTAGGGTTCGCCGCGCCCGCACGGGCATCGCACCGCCATGGCGGTCATGGTCGCACGGCGGTGCCGCACGCCGACGCGGGCAGGTCCGGCGCCTCACACCCGGCGGGGCCAAGTCCGGCGCCTCACACCCGCGCGGGCAAGTCCGGCGCCTCACCCGCGAGGGCAAGTCCGGCGCCTCACACCCGCGGGGCAGGTCCGGCGCTTCACACCTGCGCGGGCAGGCCCAGTTCCCTCGCGCCCGCGCTGGGTGGGCGGGCGACACGACCCGGCTCAGGTGAGCGCCGCGAGGGCGTCGGCGAACTCCTCCGCCTGCTCGCGCCAGCGGCGCAGCTCGGTGACCGACGGGGCGAGTTCGTAGTCGTGGTGGTGCGCGGCGCGGGAGAGCGCGGTCCAGACCGCGGCGATCCGGGCGGCCAGCTCGTGGCCCGCGTGCAGCCGCAGCGCGAGCAGCTGCGCGCGCATGGGGCAGCGGGCGAGCGCCGGCTCCCGGCGCGCCCACAGCTCGTCCACCGCCTGCTCCACGGCGAGCCGCAGGATCCACGAGGTGGCGCGGGACCAGAGGCCGCCCGCGTCGGTCACGGTGCCCGCGAGCAGGTGGTCGGCGGCCTCGAAGCGCTCGGCGATCGTCGGCCGCGGGGCGCCGCGCTCGCGGTTGCGCTGCCTGGTGCGGCGCGCGGGATCGCCGGTCATCGCGTCCGTGGCGGGCTCTGCCTGCGCCGCGTCGCCCCGCCCGCGCCGCGCCCGCGCTGCTCGGCCGCCGAACGCCCCGAGTCGGCGGCGGCGGAGCTGCCCTTCGCGGCGGCACCTCGACGGTCCGGCGGGCGGTCGACACTCCCGTCGAGGTCGGCGGCGAGCCGGGCGATGAGCCGCTCGGTATCGGCGATGAGCGCACGCATGCTCCGGCCGATCGGGACGTGCGCGCCCGCGGTGGCGTCGCGCAGCACCTCGACGGCCCACCCGCCCTCGGTGGCGGCCAGGTGCGCGTTCAGGTCGTCGACCTTGCCGTCCACCCCCATGACGGCGAGCGCGACCATGGCCCGCGTGGTCTGCGCCGCCGAGACCCGGCGCTCCACCTCGTCGTGCGTCATGCCGCCGGCCAGCAGCGAGCGCCTGGCCCTGGCCAGCCCGGCCGCCTCCAGCGCGGAGCGGCAGCAGGTGGCGACCAGCTCGGTGGCGATGGCTGGCGGTAGCTGCCTGGTGTGCATGAGCGAGCGCGCGTCGGCGAGGTAGCGGCGCACCGGGTCGCTCACCGTGCGCACCTCGACCACCGAGCGCTCCCGGCGCTGCACCTCGAGCACCCTGGCGTCCAGCTGCATCCGGCGCACCGCCTCGGCCAGCCGCTCGTCGTGCGTGAAGACCACGACCTGCCTGCTCCGCGCGACGGCCGCGAGCACCGTGGCCAGCCCGTCGACCTTGGCCGGGTCCATGGCCTGCACCGGGTCGTCGATCAGCACGAAGCGGAACGGGCTGCGCTCCGCGGTGGCCCGCGGCAGGAAGAGCGAGAGCCCGAGCGCGTGCAGCTCGCCCTGGCTCATCACGCCGAGCGCGGCGCCGTCCACCTCGTCCACGGTGACGTCGAGCAGTACCCGGCGCGCGGTGCCCGCGCTGCCCTGCAGCCGGACCGCGCCCAGCTCCACATTGCTCTGCTGGCGCAGCGTCTGCCAGACCCAGCGCGCGGTCTCCTGCAGCGGCGCCATCCGCTCGTCACGCAGGATTCCGGCGGCGGTCTTCAGCCACTCCTCGGCGCGCTTGACCGTGCGCAGCTCGGCGGCGTCGGCCTCGACCAGCCGGGCGCCGGTGAGCCAGGCGGTGAGCCGGGGCACCAGCGGCGCCCACACCTCGTCCAGCCGCTCCAGCTCGGAGCGGGTGCCGCGGCGCACGTGCTCGAGCTCGTCCACCAGCCGGGTGTAGGCGGTGCGCACCCGCTCCGACAGCGCCGGGTCGTCGTCGGCGCCGTCGTCGAAGCGCAGCGCGGCCCAGCGGGTCCACGCCCCGACGACCGCGCCGGTGTCCACCGGGCGGCGGCCCGGCGCGACCAGCTCGTCCGGCACCGGCTGCGGCAGGCTGCGCAGCGCGGCGGCGGCCCGGCGCAGCTCGGCGCGGGCCTCGGCGAGCCCGGCCACCCTGGCCGCGAGCTCGCCGATGGTGATGTCGGTGGCGGCGCGCCAGGCGGCGTCCAGCTTCCCGGCGCCGCAGAGCGGGCAGACGCAGTCCGCGTCCCCGGCGTGCGAGCGGGCCCGGCGCAGCAGCTCGAGGGTGCGCAGGTCGGTCTCGGCGTTCCCGGTGGCGTACCGCGCGACCTCGGCGCCCGCGCGCTCCAGCCGCTGCACCGCCGCGCGCACCACCACGGCGGCCGGCACCGCGAGCCGGACCAGCCCGCGCAGCCCGGCCACATCGGCGGTGTCGTCGGCGCCGGTCAGCGCCGCCTCCACCGCGGCGAGCTCGGGGTCGGGGGTGCGCAGCAGCGCGGCCAGCTCGACCGCCCGCGGATCGGCGATGCGCTCCAGCGCGCCCGCGAGCTCGGTGCGCAGCGTCCGCGAGGCCCTGGCGGCGCGCTCCAGGGTGAGCCTGCGGGAGCGGACGCGCTCCTGGGCCGCGGTCAGCTCGTCCAGCCCGAGCAGCCGGTGCAGCGCGTCGAAGAGGTCGCTCGGCCTGCCGTCGATGAGCGAGCCGAGCTCGCTGTAGGAGAGGAACGGGCGGTGCAGCGCGAGCAGCGCCGACCAGGCGTCGACATCGAACGGCGCCGGAGCGGCGGTGCCGCGCTGCTCGGTCCACTCCGGCTCGGTGAGCTCGGCGTCGGCGGGCCAGGCGGCGCGCACCCGGATCTCGGCCGGGCTGCCCGCGGTGAGCAGGTCGAGCGCGATCCTGGTCGCGCCGGGGGCGTGCAGGTTGCGCCAGCCCTCGCGCCAGGCCGCGGAGCGCCCCTCCCAGCGCCGGTTGGCACCGGTCAGCGCGAGCTCGGCGGCCTCGGCGAAGCTCGACTTGCCGCTGCCGTTGCGCCCGACCACCAGCGTCAGCCCCGGGCCGGGCGCGAGCCGGAGCACGCTCTCCTGGCCGATTCCGCGGAAGCCACGAACGGCGATGCCGCGCAGGTAGATTCCGTCGTGCCGGGGAGCGCCCGCGGCTGCGGGCTGTTCGAGATCGCCGAGCACCGACCGGACGACGGCGACGACCTCGGGGTCGGCGGCGGGCCCGTCCTCCAGCAGGCGCGCGAGCGACCCCGTGGCGTCGTCCGTCTCGGCTCGCATCCCGCCCCCTCCCGCACGACCGGAATCGTGCCGAACGCTACCCGATGGCTGGGGCGACGATGCGCGGGGACGAACCTGCCCGCGCGGAGATGGAATTGGCCATCGAACGACGCGACCGCGCTCGATGTCCACCCCTCGCCAGCCCCGGCGGGCAGCTCGATGTGTCCGCACCCGGGCCGAGAAATACCGGGTGGTCCGGCACAGCCGAACAGGTCAGAATGCCAGACTGGCCGCGCGGGCGCAAGATCAACGACGGCGCGCGAAACCCGCTCGCGTGCAGCCGTTTCCGGTATCCACGCGGTGGCCCCATCGGCGCGGGCTAGTCTGGGCGTCCATGACGCGGAATGAACGTGGTGTGACCGCACCCAGTGCGGACTTCGCGGCCTGGTACAACGAGGTGGTCTTCAAGGCCGCGCTCGTCGACCGCGGCCCGGCGCGGGGCACCATGGTCATCCGACCGTACGGCTACCGCCTCTGGGAGCGGCTCCAGGAGGAGCTGGATCGCCGGATCAAGGACACCGGCCACGAGAACGCCTACTTCCCGCTGTTCATCCCGGAGAGCTTCCTCGCCCGCGAGGCCGAGCACGTCGAGGGCTTCGCGCCGGAGCTGGCGGTGGTCACGCACGCGGGCGGCAAGGAGCTGGAGGAGCGGCTGGTGGTCCGGCCGACCTCGGAGACCATCGTCGGCGAGATGATGGCCAAGTGGATCACCTCGCACCGCGATCTGCCGCTGCTGCTGAACCAGTGGTCGAACGTGGTGCGCTGGGAGATGCGGCCCCGGATGTTCCTGCGCACCACCGAGTTCCTCTGGCAGGAGGGGCACACCGCGCACGCCGACGAGGCCGACGCCAGGCGCGAGACGCTGCTCGCCTTCGGGCTGTACCGGGAGGTGGCGCGCGATCTCGCCGCGATGCCGGTGATCCCGGGCGAGAAGACCGCGGGCGAGCGCTTCGCCGGCGCGGTGGCCACGTACACCATCGAGGGCATGATGCGCGACGGCCGCGCGCTGCAGGCGGGCACCTCGCACTACATGGGTACCAACTTCGCCGCCGCCTTCGGCATCCGCTACACCGGCGAGGAGGGCCGGGAGGAGCTGTGCCACACCACCTCCTGGGGCATGAGCACCAGGATGATCGGTGGCATCGTGATGACGCACGGCGACGACAGGGGATTGGTGCTGCCGCCCCGGCTGGCGCCCTACCAGGTTGTCGTCGTGCCGATCACGCGCGGCGGCAATACCGAGGTCGAGCGCGCGGCCGACGAGCTGGCCGCCCGGCTGCGCGCCGCGGGCATCCGTACCCACGTGGATGCCAGGCCGCAGCTCAGCCCCGGTTTCAAGTACAACGAGTGGGAGCTGCGCGGCGTCCCGCTCCGGCTGGAGCTCGGCCCGCGCGATCTGGAGTCGGGCACCGCCGTGCTGGTGGAGCGGCTCGGCGACAAGGGCAAGCGCGCGGTGCCGATCGATGCGCTGCCCGAGATCCTGCCCGGGGTGCTCGACGAGTTCCAGGATTTCCTGCTGGCCAGGGCCACCGCCTTCCGGGACGAGCACACCCACGCCGTCGACGGCTGGGACGATTTCGCCGCCGCCGTCGGCACCGGCTGGGCCCTCGCGCTGCACTGCGGCACGAGCGCCTGCGCGGACGAGATCAAGGCGCGGACCGCCGCGACCCCGCGCTGCGTGCCGCTCGACGGCGAGCCCGCGAGCGGGGTCTGCGTGCGCTGCGGGGCACCGTCGGCGTACGGGAAACGGGTGATCTTCGGCCGCGCGTACTAGCCGCCGCCGCCTGTCGGTGCACTGGTATAGAACTGCTTCCGACGACGCGATCGGCACCCGCCGGTCGGCCGGATCGGGGGGTACCGATGAGCACGATCACGGGAGGCAGCCGCGTGGGCACGACGCCCTGGAGCGAGGAGCAGGTCGCTGCCGCGGCACCGGACCAGAGCTCGCTCGCCGCCGCGCGGAGGCTCGGCGGCAAGCTGGGCGACACCGTCGCGCACGGCACCGCGCTGGCGGGCACCTGCGCGGGCAGCGGGCGCACGCCCTACCGGGTGGTGGTCGATCTCGCCGGTCCGGCCTTCCGCTGCACCTGCCCCAGCCGCAAGTTCCCCTGCAAGCACGCGCTGGCGCTGCTGCTGGCCTGGTCGTCCGGGGAGGTGCCGGAGCGCGGCGAACTGCCGCCCTTCGCCACCGAGTGGCTCGCCGCCCGCGCCACGCGGGCCACCGCCGCGCCTGCCCGCCCCGCCGATCCGGAGGGCACCGCGCAGCGCAGGGCTCGGGTGGCGGCCGGGCTGGCCGAGCTGGAGGTCTGGCTCGCCGACCAGGTGCGCACCGGGCTCGCCAGGGCCGATCGAGTGCGCGGATTCGAGGCCATCGCGGCCCGCATGGTGGACGCGCAGGCGCCCGCGGTGGCGTCCGCGCTGCGCAGGCTGCCCGCGGTCGCCGCGGGCCGCTCCGACTGGCCCCGGCTGGTGCTGCGCGAGTACGCGCGGTTGCAGCTGCTCGCCACCGCGCACCGCGGGCTGGCGGAGCTGCCCGAGCCGCTGGCCGCGGGGGTCAGGGCGCACATCGGCTACCCGATGGCCGCCGAGGTGGTGCGCGCCTGCCCCGCGGTGCGCGACGAATGGATGGTGCTCGGCACCCGCGCCACCGTCGAGGAGCGGCTGCACACCAGGCGCACCTGGTTGCGCGGCAGGCGCTCCGGGCGCTGGGCCATGCTGGTCGAGCACAACTTCGGCAGCCAGGTGGCGGTGAGCGCGGCGCCCCGGCTCGGCTTCATGGCCGAGGCGAGCCTGCACTTCTACCCGGGCGCGGCGAACCCGAGGGTGCAGTGGGGCACGCGGCACGGTGCCGATACCCCGGTCACCTCGCTGCCGCTGCCCGAGGGCGCGGGCCGGATCGATACGGCGCTGCGCGGCTACGCCGCGGCGCTCGCCGACGACCCGTGGCTGCGGGCGCAGCCGGTGCTGCTCACCGAGGTGGTCCCGGTGGTGGGCGAGAACGGCTGGTCGCTGGCCGAACCGAGCGGCACCGCGCTGCCGGTCGCGCCCGGTGAGCAGCCGTGGCGGCTGCTCGCGATCTCCGGCGGGCACCCGGTCGCGGTGATCGGCGACTGGACCGCGGAGGGGCTGGTGCCGGTCGCGGTCTTCGCGGCGGGGGAGCTGCACCGCGCGGACGAGCCGCTCGGCCCCGCGGTACCGGCCCCCGAGCCGCCGCAGCCCGCGCAGGCGACCGCCGACCTGGTCTCGGTAGCGCTGCTCGGCACCGCCCAGCGCGGGCTCGACGCCACGCGGCTGCCCGGCCCGGTGGCCGATGCCGTGGCGCGGATCGCCGACCCGGCCGCCGCGCTGCTCGCGGCCGCCGCGCTCCAGGATCTGCTCGACCGCGGCGGCGTTCGGGCGGGCACCGCCGTGCTGCCGGAGCCTGCCGCGGCGGATGATCGCCCGCTGCTGCCCCGCGCGGCATCCGACCGGCTGGCCAAGCTGCTCGGCCGCCGCTCTCCCTTCCTGCCGGAGTGGTTCGCCGCGGCGAGTCCGCACGACTTCCGCGCCCCCGACGCGCTCGGCGTCCGGCTGCTGGAGTACGCCCGCACGCTGCCGGAGTACCGCGGCCCGCTGCTCCGGCTGGCCGGGCCGCGCGGCCGCTGGCTGGCGGCGGCGCACCCGTCCTGGAACGACTTCCGCGTCTCGTCGGACGAGGTCGCCGAGGTCTGGGCGTACGGCAAGCCGGCCGCGCGCCGGAATCTGCTGCGCGAGCTGCGCCGGGACGACCCGGTGCGGGCCCGCGAGCTGCTCGCGGGCACCTGGGCCACCGAGCCGGGGGCGCAGGCCGCCGAGCTGCTCGCGGTGCTCGGCGACGGGCTCGCCCCGGCCGACGAGGAGCTGCTGGAGAGGGCGCTGGCCGGGCGCCGCGGCGACGTCCGGCGGACCGCGGCGGCGCTGCTGGCCCGGCTGCCCGGCTCGGCCTTCACCGAGCGCATGCGGCAGCGCGCCGCGCGCTGGCTCCCGGTCCGCGGCGGCACCCGGCTGGAGCTCGCGCTGCCCGCGGAGCTGCCGCCGGACGCCGAGCGGGACGGCCTCGCCGAGAGCGGCGCCGAGTTCGGCTACCGCTGGTCGGGCGGGCCGGACGACACCGCCGCGCTGCTGCGCAGGCTGGTCGCGGCCACCCCGCTCGCGCACTGGGAATCGGCATTCGGCTCGCCGGTGCGGGCGGTCGCCACCGTGCTGGACGACCGGTTCCGCAGGCCGCTCTTCGACGGCTGGATAGATGCCGCGCTCGCCGCGGGCGACGGCGCGTGGGCGGCGGCGCTCTTCGACGCCGGGGTCCCGACCGACCAGGCGCTGCTGCGCAGGCGCGAGCTCTTCGCGCTGCTGCCTGCGGCGGAGCGGAGCACCAGGCTGCTCCGGCTGGACGGCGCCTGGCTCTCCGAACTGGAGGCGCTGCTGCCCGCCGTCGAGCACCCGTGGCCGGAGCAGGTGGCGCACCACGTGCTCCTGCTGCTGCACGAACGGGCGCGGATCGCCGCCCGCCGACCGGGCACCTCCGGCGCCATGCCGACCGCGCACCGCTCGCTGCTCGCCGCCGCCGCCGCGCACCTGCCGCCCGACGCCGCCCCGGTCGTCGCCGCCACAGCCCACCGCTGCGAGGACGCCGCCTGGGGCGATGCCTTCCAGCGGCTCGCCCGCGACCTGACCATCCGCTCGACCATGCTCGAGGAGCTGCAATGACCGCACCCACCACCGACACCGGCCTGCTCCGCCCGCACGCCGAGCAGGCCTACGCCGCCGAGCTGGCCGCGCTCGCCGCCGCCGACGACCGGCCGCGCCCGCCCTCCTGGCAGCTCTCGCCCGCGGCCGTCGTCACCTACCTGCTCGGCGGGGTGCTGCCGGACGGCACCGCGATCAGCCCCAAGTACATCGGCCCGCGCCGGCTGCTCGAGGTCGCGGTCTCGACGCTCGCCACCGACCGCGCGCTGCTCCTGCTCGGCGTGCCCGGCACCGCGAAGACCTGGGTCTCCGAGCATCTCGCCGCCGCCGTCTCCGGCGACTCGACGCTGCTGGTGCAGGGCACCTCGGGCACCGCGGAGGAGGCCATCCGGTACGGCTGGAACTACGCCAGGCTGCTCGCCGAGGGGCCGAGCGAGGCCGCGCTGGTGCCGTCACCGGTGATGACCGCCATGCGCGCCGGGAAGATCGCCAGGATCGAGGAGCTCACCCGCATCCCGTCGGACGTGCAGGACGCGCTGATCACCGTGCTCTCCGAGAAGACGCTGCCGGTGCCGGAACTGGGCAGCGAGGTGCAGGCGGCCAAGGGCTTCACCGTCATCGCCACCGCCAACGACCGGGACCGCGGCGTCAACGACCTCTCCTCCGCGCTGCGCCGCCGGTTCAATACCGTCGTGCTGCCGCTGCCCGCGGGCGAGGACGAGGAGGTCGCCATCGTGACCAGGCGGGTCGCCGAGCTCGGCGCGGCACTGGAGCTGCCGCCGGTGCCCGCGGCGGCCGAGGAGATCCGGCGGGTGGTGCGGGTGTTCCGCGAGCTGCGCGCCGGGGTCACCGCGGACGGGCGGACCAAGCTCAAGTCGCCGTCCGGCACGCTCTCCACCGCCGAGGCCATCTCGGTGCTCACCAATGGGATCGCGCTCTCCGCGCACTTCGGCGACGGGGTGCTGCGCGCCTCGGATATCGCGGGCGCGGTGCTCGGCTCGGTGATCAAGGATCCGGTGGCGGACGCGGTGGTGTGGACCGAGTACCTGGAGGCCGTGGTGCGGGAGCGGCCGGAGTGGGCCGACTTCTACCGCGCCTGCCGCGAGGTGTCCGGGTGAGCACCGCCGTGACCCGGGTGTTCGGCATCCGGCACCACGGGCCGGGGTCGGCGCGCTCGCTGCGCGCGGCGCTGGCCGAGTTCCGGCCGGACGTCATCCTGATCGAGGGCCCCGCCGACGCCGATCCGCTGGTCGGCTACGTCGGCGCCGCCGGCATGGCGCCACCGGTGGCGCTGCTCGCCTACGTGCCGGGCGAGCCCGCCCGCGCCGCCTTCTGGCCCTTCGCCGCCTTCTCGCCCGAGTGGCAGGCACTGCGCTACGGCGCCGAGCACGACGTCCCCGTGCGCTTCTGCGACCTGCCCGCCACCCACGTGCTCGCCGCCCGCGACCACGAGCCCGCCGAGCACCGCGACCCGCTCGCCGAACTCGCCGCCGCCGCGGGCTACGACGATGCCGAGCGCTGGTGGGACGCGGTCGTCGAGTCGGCCGCCGATTCCGGCGCCTTCGACGCCATCACCGAAGCCATGCGCGCTCTCCGCGAGCCCGCCGCACCCGGCGAGAGCGCCACCGCGGCCGCCGACGAAAGCACCCCCGCACGCGGGGGCGGGGCGGCAGCCCCCGACGACATCCGGCCGCCCGGCGACGGGACGTCGGCACCCACCGGCCCAACGGCCGCTGACCCCGCCCGCCCGGCCGCACCGGTGCCGAGGGGCGCCGCCGAGGCGCCGGGGGGCGGGGCGGAGCCCCGCGTCCTCCACCCCATCCCGGTGGACACCGGCACCCTCCGCCGCGAGGCGTACATGCGCCAGACCATGCGCAAGGCCCTGCGCCAGGGCGCCGAGCGCCTGGCGGTGGTCTGCGGCGCCTGGCACGCCCCCGCCCTCGACGGCCCCCTCGGCCCGGCCGCCCCCGACACCCGCCTGCTCACCGGCCTGCCGAAGGTCAAGACCGCGACCACCTGGGTCCCGTGGACCCACTCCCGGCTCGCCACCGCCTCCGGCTACGGCGCCGGCATCACCTCCCCTGGCTGGTACCACCACCTCTTCACCGAGACCGAGCACCCGGTGGTGCGCTGGCTCACCCGGGTCGCGGGCGTCCTGCGCGCCAACGACCTCCCGGTCTCCAGCGCGCACGTGATCGAGGCGGCCCGCCTCGCCGAGACCCTCGCGGCGCTCCGCGCCCGCCCGCTGGCGGGGCTCTCCGAGGTCACCGAGGCGGTGCGCGCGGTCATGTGCGGCGGCGACGAGACCCTCGTCCGGCTGATCGCCGACGAGCTGGTGATCGGCGAGGCGCTCGGCGCGGTCCCGGAGGACACCCCGACGGTCCCGCTCGCCGCCGACCTCACCGCCGCCGCCCGCTCGCTCCGGCTCAAGCAGGAGCCCACCGTCCGCACCCTCGACCTGGACCTGCGCAAGGAGCGCGAGCTGCGCCGCTCACACCTGCTGCACCGGCTTCTCGTGCTCGGTATCGAGTGGGGCGTGCCCGCGCAGAGCCAGGTCCGCGGCACCGGCACCTTCCGCGAGACCTGGACCCTGTGCTGGGAGCCGGAGTACGCGCTCGCGGTGATCGAGGCCTCGCGCTGGGGCACCACCCTGCGCACCGCCGCCGAGGCCAGGATCCTGGACCACGTCGCGAACGCCGACATCACCCTCGCCGACCTGGCCACCGCGCTCGACACCGCGCTGCTCGCCGAGCTCGGCGCCGCCACCGACGGGCTGATCGCCCGGCTCGGCGAGGTCGCCGCGCTCGACCACGACGTCACGCACCTGCTCGGTGTGCTGCCGGGGCTGCTGCGCACGCTGCGCTACGGCGACGTGCGCGGCACCGATGTCAGCGCGCTCGGCCGGGTCGCCGACGGCCTGCTGGTACGGATCTGCGCCGGGCTGCCCGGCGCCGTCACCGGGCTCGACACCGAGGCCGCCGAGAAGCTGCGCGATCAGATCGACGCCGCGAACGCCGCGCTGCGCACCGGCGCCGACGGCATCGAGCAGTGGCAGGCCGCGCTGCGGGTGGTCGCCGACCGGGACGACGTGCACGGCGCGCTGGCCGGGCGGGCGGTGCGGCTGCTCGCCGATGTCGGCGAGATCGATGACGCGGAATCCGCGCTGCGGCTCGGGGCCGCGCTCTCGGTGGGGCGCACCGCGCAGGCCAAGGCGGCCTGGATCGACGGCTTCCTCGGCGGGCGCGGGCTGCTGCTCGTGCACGACCGGGAGCTGCTCCGCCTGGTCGACGAGTGGGTGCGCGGCCTCGCCGACGACCAGTTCACCGAGGTACTCCCGCTGCTCCGCCGCACCTTCGGCGCCTTCGAGCAGCCCGAGCGGCGCGCCATCGGCCGCGCCGTGCGCGGCGGTGCCCGCGCCGAGAGCGCGACCGCCGCCATCGACCTCGAACGCGGCGAACTCGCCCTCCGCGCCGCCCTCACCATCCTGGCGACGGCGCCGAGCGCCGCAGGCGCCACTCACCCCGCAGGAGCACCGGTATGAGCACAACCCCTCAGGTCCGCGGCCCCGCCGACGCCGACCCGGCCCACATGCCACCCACCAGGCCGCACAGCCCAGACAATGAGCACGGCCACCAAGGCATGCACAGCCCTTGCGATACGTACCGCTGCCGAGGCACGCACGGCCCGCGCGACCGGCGCGACCACCGCCGCACGCGGAGCCCGCTCGGCACGGGAGCGTCCGCATGACCGACGACGCGCACGCCCGCCGCTGGCGGCTCATGCTCGGCGCCGCCGCCGAATCCGAGCTCGGCACCCCGGGCGGGCAATCCGACCAGGCCATGGATCGCGCCCTGGCCGCGCTCTACGACTCGGGCGACCCCACCTCCGGCCCCCGCTCCGGCGGGCTCGGCGCCTCGGCCCCCCGGGTGGCCCGCTGGCTCGGCGATATCCGCACCTACTTCCCGACCAGCGTGGTGGAGATCATGCAGCGCGACGCGGTCGAGCGGCTCGACCTCACCCAACTGCTGCTCGAGCCGGAGCTGCTGGAGGCGGTGGAGCCGGACGTGCACCTGGTCGGCACCCTGCTCTCCCTCAACGGGGTGATCCCGGAGACCACCCGCGCCACCGCGCGCACCGTGGTAGCCGCGGTGGTGAAGCAGATCGAGGAGCGGATCGCGGCCAAGACCGTCGCCGCGGTGTCCGGCGCGCTGAACCGGGCCGCCCGGATCGCCCGGCCCCGGCACCGGGACATCGACTGGGACCGCACCATCCGCGCCAACCTCGCGCACTATCTGCCGGAGCACCGGACGGTGGTGCCGCAGCGGCTGATCGGCTACGGCAGGCGCAGCCAGGCGGTGCACCGCGAGGTGGTGCTCGCCATCGACCAGTCCGGCTCGATGGCGGCCAGCGTGGTGTACGCCTCGGTCTTCGGCGCGGTGCTCGCCTCCATGCGCTCGCTGCGCACCTCGCTGGTGGTCTTCGACACCGAGGTGGTGGATCTGACCGAGCACCTGGACGATCCGGTGGACGTGCTCTTCGGCACCCAGCTCGGCGGCGGCACCGATATCAACCGGGCCATCGCCTACAGCCAGTCGCTGATCACCAAGCCCACCGACACGCTCTTCGTGCTCATCTCCGACCTCTACGAGGGCGGGGTGCGCGAGGAGATGCTGCGCCGGATCCGCGCCATGACCGAGGCCGGGGTGCAGGTCCTCGTCCTGCTCGCGCTCTCCGACGAGGGCGCGCCCTCCTACGACCACGACAATGCCGCCGCGCTCGCCGCGCTCGGCGTCCCCGCCTTCGCCTGCACCCCCGACCACTTCCCCGACCTGCTCGCCGACGCCCTCGACCGCAGGGACGTGAGCCGCTGGGCAGGCACCCCGCGCTGAGCAGGAAAGGCGGCGCGGCAGCCCGATGGCCGCCTGATCCGGCGCGGCCGCCCGGCCCAGGGACCCGCTCGGCAGCGGTGACTACGCCGCCGGTGCCCCGACGTCACACGTCGGCGATGGCCGCGAGCGGCGGCGTGCGCGCCGCCCGCACCGCGGGCCAGAGCGCGGCGAGCACCCCGACCACGGCGGAGCCGACCAGCACCAGCACCAGCTGACCCCACGGGATGGCGATCTGATCGAGCCCGAAATCGCGCAGCGTGCGCAGGAACCCGACCCCGAGCCCGAGCCCGAGCAGCAACCCGACCACCGCGCCGAAGACCGCGATCAGCATGGACTCCAGGTAGATGGTGCGGCGCACCTGCGGCCGCAGCATGCCGACCGCGCGCAGCATCCCGATCTCCCTGCGCCGCTCCACCACCGAGAGCGCGAGCGTGTTCACGATGCCGAGCACCGCGATCACCACGGCCAGCGCGAGCAGCCCGTAGAGAATCGCGAGCATGGTGTCGATCTGCCGCCCCTGCTCCCCCTTGAACTCCTCGCGGTCCATCACCTGCACCACCACGAACTGCTCGGTGGCGCGCTCCAGGTCGGCGCGCAGCGCGGCCGGGTCGGTGCCGGGCGCAGCCTGCACCAGCAGCACCACATTGACCCGGAAGGCGGCCGGCGTGGTCCGCTCGTAGAGCTGCGGCGAGAGGATGACCTCGCCGAGCAGCGGGCTGTTCCGGTAGACGCCCTGCACCGTGACCGGCAGCGCCGTGCCGTCCAGCCCGTTGATGGTGACCTGCTGCCCCGGGCTCCAGCCGCGCTCGTCCCGCTCCTTCTCCGAAATGAGGATGTCACGCTCGCCGAGCGTGTCCGTGCCCGCGAGCAGGTTCACCCGCATGACCCGGTCGAACGCCCCCTCCGGGGAGGAGCCGGGCACCTGGTCGCCGTCGATCCGCACCACCGCGCCGCGGAACCCGACCACCTGCTCGGCTGCGGGCACCCCGTCGCGCACCGCGGCGGTGGCGCCGATCGGCACCCCGATCTGCGGCGGCCCGGCCAGCACGAAATCGGCGGTCACGTCCTTGTCCACCAGCCCGCCGATGCTGGCCTTGGCGGAGGCGCCGAGCATGCCGATCGCGGTGACCAGCATGAGCCCGAGGGTGAGCGCGAAGGCCGTCGCCGCGGTCCGGCGCGGATTGCGCCGCGCATTGTTCCTGGCCATGGCGCCGACCGCGCCGAACGGCCGCATGAGCACGCCGAGCGTCCCGACCACCGGCCGGGAGAGCGCGGGCGCGGCCAGCAGCACCGCCAGGATGAGCGCGAGCGCGCCCGCCCCTACCGTCGAGGCCGCGGTGCCGCCGGTGTACTGCGCGCCGATCACCACCAGCGCCACCCCGGCGACCGCGAGCAGCGCGCCTGCGATGGTCCGGGTGCGCAGCGAGTCGCCGGTGGTGGCGAACTCGGCGCGCATGGCCTCGACCGGCGGCACCTTCGCGGCCCGCCGGGCGGGGGCGTAGGCGCTGATCACGGTGACCGCGAGCCCGAGCGCGAGCCCGATCAGCACGGTGCGCGGCCGCAGCGTGAGCGACCCGGTCGGCAGCCCGACGTCGAAGGCATTGAGCAGCGCGGAGAGCCCGTACGCCAGCCCGACGCCACCCGCCAGCCCGAGCACGCTGCCGAGCACGCCGATCACCAGCGCCTCGGCCACCACCGAGCGCCCGACCTGCCCGCTGCTCGCCCCGACCGCACGCAGCAGCGCCAGCTCGCGCAGCCGCTGCGCCACGATCATGGAGAAGGTGTTGTAGATGATGAAGGTGCCGACGATCAGCGCGATCGCGCCGAAGGCGAGCAGGAAGTAGTTGAGGAAGTTCAGCGCCTCGGAGACCTGCGCCTTCATGTCCTCGCGCACCTGGTCGCCGTTCTGCACCTTGTACTCGCCGCCGAATTCCAGCGCGAGCCGGTCGCGCAACTCGTCGGCGGGCACCCCGGCCGCGGCGATATCGGCGTACGCGACGTGTGAGCCATCGGTGAACAGCTGTTTCGCCTGATCCTCCGGGAACTGCAGCGCGACCAGCCCGCCGGTGCCGCCGGGCAGCTCGTAGACGCCGCTCAGGGTGACGTCGATCGGCTCGCCGCGGGACGGGATCAGCACCTTGGTGCGGTCGCCGACCTGGATTCCGGCGCGCTCGGCGCCGCCGGTATTGATGGCGAACTCGCCCGGCCGCGTCGGCGGGCCGCCCTGGGTGAAGGCCAGCGGCTCGGCCACCGCGCGGTCGGCGGGCAGGTAGGACTCGCCGAAGCTGGGGGCGCCGCCGGTCTGCACGGCGGTCTTGCCGGTCGGGTCGAGCAGCACCACCGGGCCGTTCACGCCGGGCGCGACCGCGCGCACGTCCGGGCGGGCGGCGATCCGGTCAACCACGCTCTGCGGCAGCCCGACGGACTGCTGGTTCTTCGGGCTCACCCGCACGTCGACGCCCTTGGCCTGGCTGGCGAAGATGCCGTCGAAGGTGCGCTGCAGGGTATCGGTGAAGACGAAGGAACCGGCGATGAAGGCCGTGCCGAGCACCACCGAGAGCAGCGTGAGCGCGAGCCGCACCTTGTGCGCGGCGAGGTTGCGCAAGGCGACCTTGCGCATGGGATTGCCCGCCATCAGTTCTCCAGCGCCTTCATCCGGTCGAGCACGGAGTCGGCGGTCGGATCGCGGAGTTCGTCCACGATCCGGCCGTCGGCGAGGAAGACCACCCGGTCGGCGTAGGAGGCGGCGCGCGGGTCGTGCGTGACGATCACCACGGTCTGACCGAACTCGTCGACGGCGGCGCGCAGGATGGAGAGCACCTCGCCGGAGGAGCGGGAGTCCAGGTTGCCGGTCGGCTCGTCGCCGAAGATGATGTCCGGCTTGCCCGCCAGCGCCCTGGCGCAGGCCACGCGCTGCTGCTGGCCGCCGGAGAGTTCGCTGGGGCGGTGCTCCAGCCGGTCCGCGAGGCCGAGCCTGCCGAGCACCGTCTCCAGCCAGCCGCGGTCCACCTCGCGGCCAGCGATGTCGAGCGGCAGCGTGATGTTCTCCAGCGCGGTCAGCGTCGGCACCAGGTTGAAGGCCTGGAAGACGAAGCCGATGCGGTCGCGGCGCAGCTTGGTCATCTCCGCGTCGGAGAGGTCGGTCAGGTCGGTGTCACCGATCCGGACCGTGCCGGAGCTGGCCGAATCCAGCCCGGCGAGACAGTGCATGAGGGTGGATTTGCCGGACCCGGACGGCCCCATGATGGCGGTGAACTCACCCCTGGCGAAATCCGCGGACACCCCGTCGAGCGCGGTGACCCTGGTGTCTCCGGCGCCGTAGACCTTGCTCAGGTCAACGGCGCGGGCCGCGACGGAGGTCGCGGTGCCCGGCTCGGTCGGTTCGGCGCTCACGGCGTGCGATGTCATGGCAACCAGTGTTCCCGCGTTCGCGCGCGCACGCCATCGGGGGTTTCCCGGAGCGGAGGCACCACCTCCGGGTGTATGCCTGGCAGCGGTATCGTCCGCCTGGATGGGTACGAGGATGGCGTTCGCCGAGGCGACGAGCATGGAGCTGGACCACGGGGTGGTCGATCCCGAGTGGTTGCGCGGTGCGGCGCGCGTCGGCTGCGACCTCGGAACGCGCTGGGATGCCGTGCAATTCCTGCTGGACGCGGCCGGGGTCCCGGTCGACCTCCGGGTGGACGGCGACCCGCTGGACCCCGGACAGACGCTCGCCGCCTGGTACCCGGAGCTGGTCGCCGAGGCGGCGGCCGCGCTCTCCGGGGTGACCCCGGAATCGATCGCCCGGCATCACGATCCGGCACGCATGGCGGAGGAGGGGGTCGATCCCGCCGATCCGGTCGCCATCGCGGCGTGCGTCCACGCGCTGACGCGCTTCTTCGTCGCCGCCGCGGAGCGCGGGGCGGGCGCGGTCATGCTGCTGCGCCCGGAGGAGTAGCGGCCTGGTCATGGTGCTGCCGCGGACGGGTCGGGCGGGTGTTGCCGCTCCGCGCGGACCGGCGGCGGCGCGACCAGCTGCGCGCGCCGCCACCCGCAGTGCGGCACTGCGCGGGCCGCGATACCGCGCGGCACGGGCGCGCGGCCGGACATCGCGCGGCACGAGATCGCACCGCTCGCCGCACCGCGGTCACCCCGGGATCGGCGCCGCCCAGGGGAAGGCGGTGGTGGTCGAGCGGGCGCCCTGGACCGTGCGGGAACGGTTCGGTTCCCCGAGCTCGGCGAGCAGGGCTCCGGTGAGGTCGGCCAGCCCGGCGAGGGTGGCCGGGGTGAACCAGGACGGGCGGGTGGCGAAGAGGATGTCCTCGCTGGCGGTATTGCCGCCCGCCCCGGGAGCGAAGGGACAGCCGCCGAGGCCGCCCAGCGACCCGTCCACGACGGTCGCGCCCGCCCGGATCGCGGCCAGGGTGTTCGCGACGCCCATGCCCCAGGTGTCGTGCCCGTGGAAGACGATGCGCCGGTGCGGGGTGTCCCGGCGCACCGCGCCGACCAGGGCCGCGACCTCCATCGGCCCCGCCTGGCCGAGGGTGTCGGCGAGGACGATGTCGGCGGCGCCGTCGGTGCGCGGGTCGGTGGCGATGGCGAGCACCCGCTCCGGCGCGACCGGACCGGTGAACGGGCAGGTGAAGCTGGTGGCCAGGGTGAGCTGGAGGTCGCCACCCGCCTGCTCGGCAAGACGCACGGCATCGGGCATCGCGGCGATACTGGCCTCGGTGTCGCGGCCGATATTCGCGCGATTGTGCTCGTCGGTGACGGAGAAGCAGTACTGGAAGTGGGTGATGCCCGCCTCCGCCGCCTTCTCCACGTGGCGGGGGGTGGCCACCCAGACCCAGCAGCGGGCGCGTTCCTCGGGGGTGAGCTCGGCTATCAGCTCCAGGGTGTTGGCCATGGGCGGCACCAGGTCGCCCCTGGCCAGGGAGCCGATCTCCAGCGCCGGGACACCGAGGGCGAGGAGCTTCCTGGCGATCTCGAGCTTCCGCTCCACCGAGAGGAGTTTGCCGGTGAGCTGCAGACCGTCCCGCAGGGTGACGTCCCTGAGGATGATGTCGCTCATCCCAGCGGACCCGCGGCTTCGGCGATCTCGGCGGGGGTGAGGCCGAGCGCGGTGAGCACCTCGTGGGTGTGTTCACCCAGGTCCGGGCCGACATTGCGGATGGGGAGGGACTTTCCGCCGATGACGGGGACGATGCCGGGGAAGCCGACCTGCCTCGGCTCGGGCTCGCCGACGTCGACGGGGAAGTGCTGGATCATGTCGCGGGCCAGGTACTGCTCGTCGGCGACGATATCGGCGGCGGTGTAGATGGGGCCGCAGGGGATGCCCGCCTCCTCCAGGACGGCGAGCGCTTCCGGGCGGGAGCGCTGGACGGTCCACTCGCCGATGGCGGCGTCCAGCCGCTCGCGATGCCGCCAGCGGCCCGCATTGTCCTGCAACTCCGGGTCGGCGGCCAGGTCGGGCCGGTCGATGACCGTCATGTAGCGCTGGAAGATGGCGTCGCCGTTGCCGCCGATGATGATGCTGGTGCCGTCGGCGCAGGGGTAGGCATTGCTCGGCGCGATGCCCTCCATGCGGCCGCCGACCCGCTGCCGGTTGATGCCGTAGGCGAGGTAATCCGGCACCAGCGACTCCATCACCGAGAGGATCGCCTCGTTCAGCGCCACATCGATGATCCGCTGCTCCAGCGGCACCGCACCCTTGCGCTCCCGCTGGAAGAGCGCCATGACGGTGCCGAAGGCGGCGTAGATCCCGGCGATCGAATCGCCGATCGACACCCCGACCCGCACCGGCGGCCGATCCGGATCCCCGACCAGCTCGCGCAGCCCGCCCACCGCCTCCGCCACGGCGGCGAAGCCGGGGCGCGCGGCGCGCGGCCCGGTCTGGCCGTAGGCGGAGATGCGGGTGACCACGAGCTCCGAATTGGCCTCGTTGAGAACCTCCGGCCCGAGCCCCCACTTCTCCAGCATGCCGGGGCGGAAGTTCTCCAGCAGTACATCGCTCTCCCGGACCAGGGCGAGCACGGTGCGCCTGCCGGCCTCGGTGCGCAGGTCGAGGGTGATCGACTTCTTGTTCCGGTTCACCGTGCGGTAGAGCATCGAGGTGGTGCCGCCGTAGAGCCGCCAGTTGCGCAGCTCGTCCCCGGCGCCGGGACGCTCCACCTTGATCACCTCGGCGCCGAAGTCACCGAGGATCCGGGCCGCCGTCGGCGCCGCGATGTAATTGCCGAGTTCCAGGACGCGCACGCCGTCGAGCGGCCGAATACCCATGCGGACCAGTCTGGCCTACCGACCGACGTGCTCACGCAGGTAGGCCAGATCGTCGGCGAGGCCGTCGCCGGGGGTCTCCAGCACCACCGGGGCGCCCGCGGTGCGGCACACCTCGGCGAGCAGCTCCGGGTCGATGGTGCCGTCGGCGAGGTTGGCGTGCCGGTCGGCACCGGAGTCGAACTCGTCGCGGGAGGAGTTCAGGTGCACCAGGTCGATCCGGCCGGTGATGGCCTTGATCCGGTCGACGACGCCGACCAGCTCCTCACCGCCCGCCCAGGCGTGGCAGGTGTCGAGGCAGAAGCCGGCGCCGAACTCACCGACCGCGTCCCAGAGCCGGGCGATGGAGTCGAAGTGCCTGGCCATGGCGTGGTTGCCGCCCGCGGTGTTCTCGATCAGGATCGGCACCGCGAAGCCGCCCTTCTCCTCCTGCCGCTCGAAGAGCTTGCGCCAATTGGTGACACCGGCCTCCAGCTCGGCGTCCGAGCGCACGTGCCCGCCGTGCACCACCAGCCCGAAGGCGCCCAGCTCGGCGGCGGCCGTCGCCTGCTGCGCCACCGCGTTGCGCGAGGGCATGCGCAGCCGGTTGTTCAGGCTCGCGACGTTGATCTGGTACGACGAGTGCACCACCACGTCGATCGGGCTTGCCCTGATCTCGTCGGCGCGCGGGTGCGGCTGTGGTTTGTCCCAGCTCTGCGGGTCGATGACGAAAAGCTGAATCACCTCGGCGCCGAGTTTCTCACCGAAGCCGATCGGATCGCTGTCCAGGCGAACGTGTGCTCCAATGCGCATAGGACTCACCCTAACGACCGGCACCGACACGCGGGCCGCCGAAAGCGATGTTGCGCGCCGGGGTGCCGGAGAGATAGATCGGTAGGACCAGGCGCGCGACCCGGAGAGGGGGGTGGAGTGACGGAAGTGCTGCAGAAGGGCGACACCTTCGCCGGCTACACCGTGCGGCGGGTGCTCGGCTTCGGCGGAATGGGCACGGTGTACCTGGCCAGGCACCCGCGGCTGCCCCGGCTCACCGCGCTCAAGCTGCTCGGGCGCGACCTCTACTCGGATACCGAGATCCGCAAGCGCTTCGAGCGCGAGGCGGATCTCGTCGCGCAGCTGGACCACCCCAATATCGTCACCGTCTACGACCGCGGCGCCGAGGACGACCAGCTCTGGATCTCCATGCAGTTCGTCGCGGGCGCCGACGCCTCCTGCGTCGACGTCGGCGTGCTGCCGCCCGCGCGGGCCGTGCGGATCATCGCCGACACCGCGTCGGCGCTGGACTTCGCGCACGTCAACGGCGTGCTGCACCGGGATGTGAAGCCGGCCAACATCCTGCTCGCCAAGGCGCCGATCGGGCAGCCGGAGCGGGTGCTGCTCACCGACTTCGGCATCGCCAGCGTGCGCGACGCCGACACCACGCTCGGCTCCGCCGGGTCGATCACCGCGACGCTCGCCTATGCCGCGCCGGAGCACCTCGCCGGGGCCGCGCTGGACCACAGGGCGGACCAGTACTCGCTGGCCTGCACGCTGTTCTGGATGCTGACCGGCGCCGCGCCGTACCCGGGGGCGAACCCGGCCGCGGTGATCAACGGGCACCTGAACCTGCCGGTGCCGTCGGCGCGCACCGCGCGGCCGGATCTCTCGCCCGCCTTCGACGCGGTGATCATGCGGGCGCTCGCCAAGGAGCCGGGCGAGCGGTTCGACACCTGCGCGGCGTTCGCGGCCGCGGCGAAGGCGGCGCTGGACGGGCCGCGCAGCGGGCCGCACCGGTCGGTGCAGCCGCAGGGCGGGCCGCCCACCGGGTATCCGGGGGCGCCGCCGTACCCGTCCGGGCAGCCGTACCCCACCGCGCAGCCCGGGTACCCCACCGCGCAGCCGCGGCCGTACCCGCAGTCGCCGTACCCCGGTGCGCAGCCCCGGCCGCCGTATCCGCGGCAGCCGAATCCGCAGCGGCCTCAACCGGGCCCGCCGCGGCCGGGTAACCGGCCGCAGCAGGGGCCGTACCCGGGGCCGTCCTGGGGGCAGCCCCGCCCGGTGTCCGGTCCGAATCAGGGGCCGGGCTACGGCCCCCAGCCACCCTCCGGCGCCCACGCCCGTCCGGGCCCGACCGGATACCCCGGTGCGCGCCCCGGCTCCGGCGGGCCGCCGAACGCGAGCCCCGGCTCCGGCACACACGCCCGTCCCGGAACGCCCACCCCTCCGCCGGCGGGCGCGCCCCCCACTCCGAACCCGGCGCAGCGCTCCGGCGCGCACCCGGTTGCGGGGCGTACGCCGAACCCCGCCGAGCGCGAGCAGGTGCGCCCGGAGGACCCGACCGTCATCCCGGCCCCACCCCCGCCCTCCGGGCGTGCGCCGCAGCGCCGCGGGCGCCCGGCGACGATCGATCCGCCCGGCGGCCGGGTGCGCCCCGGCGGCGCCGGGCAACCCGGCGAAACCGCAGCGGGAGACGGCTGACATGCAGCCCCGATCCCGCACCCGGCGCGGTTCGCCGAAAGGCGGGCGGCCGCTCGACTACTGCTATGGTTTCGATGTTTCCGCGCGCGGGCCGAGCCCGATCGCGCGTTCTCGTGCTGTACGCCTGTGCGCCGGTGGGTCCCGGTCCGCGGCGAGAGATGGAGCAGACAATGCTGGCCAACGGTGAGGTGTTCGCCGGCTACGTCATCGAACGGCAGCTCGGCCGCGGTGGCATGGGGTCGGTCTACCTGGCGAAGCATCCGCGGCTGCCGCGGATGACCGCGCTGAAGTTGCTGAACCGCGAGATGTTCTTCGACAAGGAGGTGCGGGCGCGGTTCGAGCGGGAGGCGGATCTGGTCGCCCGGCTCGACCACCCGAACATCGTCACGGTGTACGACCGCGGCATCGAGGAAGAGCAGCTCTGGATCTCCATGCAGTACATCGACGGCATCGATGCCGCCTCGGTGGACCCGCAGACGCTGCCCCCCGAACGCGCGGTGCAGATCATCAAGGAGACCGCCGACGCGCTGGACTACGCGCACGGCATGGGCGTGCTGCACCGCGACGTGAAGCCCGCCAATATCCTGCTGGCCCGCTCCGGCGCCGGGCGCGGCGAGCGGGTGTACCTGACCGACTTCGGCATCGCCCGGCTCCGCGACGACACCGGCCACCTCACCCAGACCGGCACCTTCACCGCCACCCTCGCCTACGCCTCGCCGGAGCAGCTCACCGGCGCCACCCTCGACCACCGCTCGGACCAGTACTCGCTGGCCTGCACGCTGTTCTGGCTCTTCACCGGAAGCGGGCCGTTCGCGGCGACCAATCCGGCGCAGGTGATCCAGGGCCACCTGCAGTCCGCGCCGCCCGCGCTGAGCAGCACCCGCCCCGGGCTGCCCTACGGCCTGGATGCCGTGCTGGCCAGGGCGATGGCCAAGCGCCCGGACGACCGCTTCGAATCCTGCTCCGCCTTCGCCGCCGCCGCGCAGCACGCGCTGAGCAACCCGAGCGCGCCGTCGCTGCCGCTGGCGGGCGGGCCGATCCCGAACCCGTCGAGCACCGGGCCGCGCCCGCTCACCGGGAACCAGTACACCGGCACCCCGATGACCGGCGCGCCGTACCCGACGCAGCACAACCCGTACGCCAGCGGCGCCGCCCCGCTCACCGCGGGCCCGACCATGGCACCGCCGCTCACCGCGCAGAACCCGCAGCAGAGCAATCCGTACGCGCACCAGCAGCCGACCGGCTACACCCCGACCCCGCCACCGCCGCCGCCGCCGCCGCCGAATACCTTCGGACAGTACAGCGCCCAGCAGCGACCGCCGCGGAAGAACAACAGCACGCTGATCGTCGGCATCGTCGTCGGCGTCGTGGTGCTGCTCGCCGCGGTGATCGGCATCGGCGTCGTCGCCAGCCAGAACTCCGCGAGCAACGGCGGCACCACCACGACCACCGCCGCCGCCGGGCCGAAGATCACGCCGTCCGCGGACGCCATCTCCAAGGAGTTCCCGCGCATGGTGCCCGCCTCCAGCGAGGAGGAGACCGGGTACAACAACGCCACCTGCTGGGAGACCGACACCAGCTACACCCCGAGCCCGAACGACGGCGATCCGGATTTCGGCTCGTGGGCCTGGCAGTGGCGCTGCTACGGCGGCGGCGACAGCGACGACCCGTTCTACCGGATCTACGTCTACAACTCGGCGGCGGATGTGCAGTCGGTGGTGTCGAACCTGCCGACGAACACCAAGTCGACCGATACCAACGGCGGCGAGCAGTACACGAACTACAAGTACAGCGACAATGGGAACAAGATCATCACGGTGTTCAGCGGCGATTCCGACCGGAGCCAGTTCCTCATGTTCACCGACGGCTACGGCACACCGGAGGAGGTGCTCAGCTGGTGGCGTTCGGCGCCGCTGAACTGATGCCATGCTGAGAACCGGTGAGGTATTCGCCGGGTACACCATCGAACGTCTGCTCGGCCGGGGCGGAATGGGTTCGGTGTACCTGGCCAGGCACCCGAGGCTGCCCCGGCTGACCGCGATGAAGCTGCTGAACCGGGAGCTCTTCGCGGACGCGGAGATCAGGGCCCGCTTCGAGCGCGAAGCCGACCTGGTGGCGCGGCTGGACCATCCGGGGATCGTGCCGGTGTACGACCGCGGGGTCGAGGACGAGCAGCTCTGGATCTCCATGCGCTACGTCGACGGGGTGGACGCGGCGTCGCTGGAGCCCGGCTCGCTGCCGCCCGCCCGCGCGGTGCGGATCGTCGCCGAGACGGCGGCGGCGCTGGACTACGCGCACGGCAAGGGTGTGCTGCACCGGGACGTGAAACCGGCGAACATCATGATCGAGCGGGTGAGCGACGGCGCCGAGGAGCGGATCTTCCTCACCGACTTCGGGATCGCCCGGCTGCGCGACGACACCGGGCACCTCACCAAGACCGGCACCTTCACCGCCACGCTCGCCTACGCCTCACCGGAGCAGCTCTCCGGCGCCGCGCTCGACCACCGCTCGGATCAATACTCGCTGGCGGTGACGCTCTTCCGGTTGCTCACCGGGACGGTGCCGTTCGAGGCGAGCAATCCGGTCGCGGTGATCCACGGGCACCTCAACGACCCGCCGCCGCCGGTCAGCGGGGTACGCCCCGGGCTGCCCGGCGCGCTGGACGCCGTGCTGCTGCGCGCCATGGCGAAGCACCCCGGTGATCGCTTCGCGAGTTGTGCCGAGTTCGCCGGGGCCGCGCGGGATGCGCTCGCCTGGGTGGCGAGCGGGCCGCACCCCGTCCCCGGGCCGGCCGGTGCCGGGTACGGCATGCCCGGCGGTCCCGGTTACGGGACACCCGCGAGCGGGTACGGCGTCGCGGGCGGGTCCGGCTACGGGACCCCTGCCGGTGGACACGGGATAGTGGGCGGTGGCCCCGGCCAAGGCACGCCCGCAGGCGAATACGGCACGCCCGCGAGCGGCTACGGCATCCCTGCGAGCGAATACGGCACTCCAGCGAGCGGGTACGGCGTCGCGGGCAGCGGCGAATACCGCGCGCCCGACAGCGGCTACTGGACGCCGGGCGGCCCGTCCGCACCGGGCCACCGGATGCACGCGGGACCGTATTCCGCACCCGGCCACCCGATCCCGCACACCCCCGGCCCGAATTACGGCGCCCCCTCCCACGGCCCGCATGGCAGCAAACCCCCCGGCCGGTACCGCGGCCTCGCCGGCGTCGCCGTCGGCGCCCTCTTGGCCGCCGCCCTGATCGCGGGTATCGCCTTCGTCGGCGCCGACCGCGGCTCCGGCACCCCGGCCGCCGCCCCGACCCGCACCACCCAGCCGGAGCCCACCGGCGAACAGCCGCAGGACATCGCGGACGAGACCACCACCCGCCGCAGCACCACGACCACCACCGCCGAGAGCGACGAGTCGGCGATGATCGACGGCCTCGCCGCCCTGCACGACGGCTTCCCGCGCATGGTCCCGGATGCCGACGAGGACGACATCGTCTTCTCCGACCCGGGCTGGAACGGCGCGACCTGCTTCGGCAAGGACCGCGCCGCCGGCTCGGGGCTGGACGCGACCGGGCCGGAATTCGGCGCCTGGACCGCCGTCTGGTACTGCTTCGGCGGCCAGAACAAGGCCAACTACGAGTTCTACGCCTACGCCACCCCGGCGGAGGCCGCCGCCGCGGTGGCGGCGCTGCCCGCGGGCACCAGCCAGAGCGACACCAATGACGGGCAGTCCTACAGCAATATCGTGCTGGACGGCTTCTCGTCGCTGCGGCCACGCATGGTGACCGAGTTCTCCGGCGACCCGACGCGGTCCCGCTTCCTGATGCACAGCATCGGGTTCATCGCCACGCGAGAAGAATTCATGAACTGGTGGGCCACCGCGCCATTGCGGTGATCGTTCAGGCTTCCGGTTCCCGGACGGCGCTGTCCGAGCGCAGCTTGAGCAGGATCAGCCCGGCCGTGCAGGCCAGGATGAGGCCGGCGACGGTGATCTCGACATGCAGGCCTGCGATGCCGAGTACCGCGCCGACGAGCCCTCCGACGAAGAACAGCCAGCCGAAACCACGCGCCAGCGTGGTGCGGAGGGTGCGTTCGCGGGTGGCCGTCGCGGAGGGCGGCACCGATTCCCCGGTGCCCGCCGTGCCGTCCGGATCGGCGGCTGCCGATTCGGTCGCGATGGATGTGGATTCGCCTGCGGCGGAGTCCGGTACCGCGGATATCGCGGTGACCGATTCGGCGCCGTCGGACGAGGCATCCAGCGGAATGGCCGAGTAAGCTCCCATCATCTACTCCTCGTTGACGCCGATCAGAGAACAATCCGACGCCGGAAGTCGCTGTGCGCGACGACCGTTCACGTCTCTCATGTGGTTACAGGCGTCTCACGCGTAACTTCGATCACGCTACGACCACACTCGGCTGTTCTACTACGACACGTGCCTTCGACACGCCTCCGATACCATTTCGATATCTGAAATGTTAGCGTTTAGTTTTGTGTCTCCGCACTACGGGTGCGCATGCTCACCTCGCTCCGCCCACCGGGCTCGTTTAAGGTGAGGCCACCCGATCCACCCACAGGAGCGTCACCGATGGAGAGCAGCAGAGCCCGGATCGCAGGCCCGGCCGTGGCCGCAGGCGCGGTCTCGGTGGGGCTGGTGCTGATCGGCATGTTCGGCATCGACCGCGAGGACACCTACGTCGCCCCGCCGCCGCTGAAGTCGGATCCGTACGCCGGCGCGCCGGTGCGCGACGACGGGGGTGAATCCGCGAGCAGCGTCGCGCGGATCACCATCCCACCCTCGCCGAGCTGGCAGATCGCCCCCGCCGGGCCGCCGCGCCGCCCGGCCGGGTACACGCTCGTCGTCGACCCCTCTGCCGACCCCTCGGCCGACCCGTCCGGCGATCCGTCGGCGACCGAGTCCGCGACCAGGACCCCGACCACCCGCCCCCGCGATGCGGAGCCGACCACGACCCGCACCCGCACGCTCACCCTGGAGCCGAGCAGCACCGCCGACGCGGAGCCGCCCTCCTCGGAGCTCGTCGAGGACGAGGAATACGGCACCGAGAGCACCGAGTGATCAACGCCACGTGACGGCAGCGGGCGGCGAGCTTGGAGGCCCACCGCCCGCGCCGGAACGATGATCTAGAGCTCGACCAGCGTGTACTCGCCCACCCGCTCGCCGAGCACCCGCAGGTGCTCCAGCGTGCCGCCGAGCGTCCGTTCGATGGCGGTGAGCCGCGCGACGTAGTGGCTCACCGGGTACTCGGTGGTGACGCCGATGCCGCCGTGCATCTGCACCGACTCCTGCCCGACGTGCCGGGCCGAGCGCGCGATCCGCAGCCGCGCCCGCGACGCGATCACCGCGTCCTCCGCGCCGTCGGCCAGCGCCGCGGTCAGGTACAGGCTCATGCTGCGGGCCAGCTCCAGCGAGACGTACATGGTCGCGGCGCGCTGGGTCAGCGTCTGGAACTTGGACAGCGTGACGCCGAACTGCTTCCTGGTGCGCAGGTACTCGCTCGTGAGCCGGAGCGCCTCCTCCATGGCGCCGATGGCCTCGGCGCTCAGCGCGGCGTGCGCCCGCAGCTCGGCGGCGGCGATGGCCGCGCTCGCGTCGGTCGCGGTGCCGAGCAGCTCGGCCGGGGCATTGTCGAGCACCAGCTGGGCGCCGCGGCGCTCGTCCACGGTGCGGTACGGGGTGCGGGTCACGCCATCGCCCGCCGGATCGACCAGGAACAGCCCGGTGCCGCCCGCGGGCAGCGCCGCGCTGACCACGACCCGGTCCGCGCTGTCGCCGTGCGGCACCGGGTTCTTGGTGCCGGAGAGGCGGTAGCCGTCGCCGTCCGCGGTGGCCGCGGTGCCGATCTCGGTATCCGGCCAGCGCGAGCCGGGCTCGCCGTGCGCGAAGGCGAGCAGCAGGGTGCCCGCCGCGACCTCGGGCAGGATCGCCTGCCGCTGCTCGGCGGTGCCGGCCAGGGTGATGAGCGCGCCGGGGACGATCACCGCGTCCAGCAGCGGCTCGGGGGCGAGCCGGCGGCCCACCTCCTCCAGCACCAGCATGGCCTCGACCGGCCCGGCCTCGACGCCGCCGTCCTCCTCGGCGAAGGTCAGCCCGAGCACACCGAGCTCGGCCAACCTGCTCCAGACGTCGCGGCTCCAGCCGAGCTCGGTTTCCACGACCTTCAGCCGGGACTCGGCGTTGTAGTTCTTGGCGAGCAGATCGCGCACGGTGTCGCGGAGCAGCGCCTGCTCTTCGGTGAGTTCGAAATCCATGGCTCGCCCCTCACAGTCCGAGGATCGTGGAGGCGATGATGGTGCGCTGCACCTCGCTGGAGCCTCCGTAGATGGTGGTCTTGCGGTAGTTCAGGTAGGCGGGGCCGCTGCGCTGCGCCCACTCGGGCGAGGCGATATCGGTGGCGCCGACCGGCAGCCCGTCCGGGCCTGCGATGTCGAGCAGCAGCTCGGTCACCTCCTGCTGCAGCTCCGAGCCGCGCAGCTTGAGCACCGAGGAGGCCGGGTTCGGCTTGCCCTCCTCGGAATTGGAGACCACGCGCAGCTGGGTCAGCTCCAGCGCGAGCAGCTCGTTCTCCAGCTCGGCGATCCTGGCCGCGAAGACCGGGTCGGTGAGCAGCGTGCCGGAGCCCGACCGCGTCGTCGACGCGTACTCCTTGGCCACCGCCAGCTTGACCTTGCTGCGGCCGACGGCGGTGATGCTGGTGCGCTCGTTGCCGAGCAGGAACTTGGCGTAGGTCCAGCCCTGGTTCTCCTCGCCGACCAGCTGGTCGGCGGGCACCCGGACGTTCTCGAAGAAGACCTCGTTCACCTCGTGGCCGCCGTCGATCAGCTTGATCGGGCGGATGGTGACGCCGGGGCTCTTGACATCGAAGAGCAGGAACGAGATGCCCGCCTGCTTCTTCGGCGCGGACGGGTCGGTGCGGACGAGGCAGAAGATCCAGTCGGCGTGCTGGGCCAGGGTGGTCCAGATCTTCTGGCCGTTGACGATGTAGGAGTCGCCGTCGCGCACCGCGGTGGTGCGCAGCGAGGCGAGGTCGGAGCCGGCGTCCGGCTCGGAGAAGCCCTGGCACCACCAGATGTCGAGCGCGGCGGTCGGCGGCAGGAAGCGCTCCTTGACCTCCTGCGAGCCGAACTGCGCGATCACCGGGCCGACCATGTTGGCATTGAAGGTGAGCGGCTCGGGGACCGAGGCCAGCTGCATCTCGTCCTGCCAGATGTGCCGCTGCATCGGGGTCCAGTCCTTGCCACCCCACTCGACCGGCCAGTTCGGCACCGCGAGGCCGTTGTCGTTCAGCAGCTTGTGCGTGGTCACGACGTCCGCACGCGAGACCTCCCGGCCGTACTTGACCCGCTCGCGGATCTCCGCGGGGATCTGCGTCCGGTAGAACGCGCGCAGCTCGTCGCGGAAGGCAACCTCATCGGCGGACAGGGATATTTTCATACAAGGCTCCCACTGTGTCTCGTTTCATCCGACCCGAACCCTACCCCCCGGTAATACACCGAGTCGATTGGATCACACCAGGTGCGGGCCATATCGGGTTGCGGCCCGATGGAAACCCGGCCCACCTGGTACGTTGCTGGCGGATATGGGAGCCGCATCGAGGAGTGTTCGCGTGAAGCGCAAGTCCATCGCACGGATCGCCGCGACGGCGGCGTCGCTCGGCACGTCGCTGACCCTGGCCGTCGCACTCGCCGGCGGGGCGGGCGCGGACACCGAGTCGACGGTGCGCGACCGGATCGCCGAGCTCACCGTGGCGGCGGGCGACGACGCGAGCGCCAGGGCGGGGGTCGACGCGCTGCGCGACTACACCGAGCTGGTCGACGTGGCCGCACTGCGCGATATCGCGGCCAACTTCACCCCGTTCGCCTACGCCGCGCCGACCTTCGGCTGCGGCAGCAACGGCCCGATCACCACGATCATCGCGGCAGGCGTCACGGAGGGTACCCAGGCCAACTCGGCAGGCGCCGATCTGCGCCCCGGCCAGCTGCGGTTCACCGCCTCGCCCGCGCACTCGGGGGCGCCGCTCGCCTCCGGGCTGGTCGTCGCCTGGGTGAATGTCAACACCGGCGCCAGCGGGATGGATCCGCTGGACGACCGCACCGACCTGAATCTGCCCACGCTGTCCAAGACGGTGAACAGCGGGCCGGGCACGGTGCTGGCCTCGATGTGGGGCGTCATCGACTACCCCGGCGCGCACTGCGTGATGACGCCGACGGTCGGCACCTTCGTCGTGCCGGACGTGCCCGCGCCCCCCGCGCCCGCCCCGCAGCCGGTGCCGCCGCCCGCGGAGCCCGCGCCCCCGGCGCCGGGCATCCCGATGCCCGAGCTGCCGGTCATCCCGCTGCCGACATTCTGACCCTGGCTACCCGCCCGGGGTGATCCGCAGGACGGCGCAGGCGAGCACGGCCAGCCGGACGGCGGTGCGGAGCTTCACGAAATGACTCGGCTCGGAGGGCCGGGCGGATTCGGTCCCAGGCAGCGCGGGCATGATCGTCGCATGCCCTTTATCACCGGCGCACGCGGCAGGTTGCACTATCGGCGCCGCCCGCTGGACGCTCCGCGCGCGCTGCTGGTGCTGCTGCCCGGCAGCGGCCAGCACAGCGGGCACTACCACCGCTTCGCCGGGCTGCTCGGCAGGGCGGAGGTCGAGGCGTGGCTCTTCGACACCGCGGGGCAGGGGCTGAGCGAGGGCGACCCGGCGGCGCCGGGCACGCTCGCCGAGCTCACCGCCGACGCCGCCGCGCTGCTCGGCGCGGTGCGCGCCGAGCGCCCGGCGGAACCGCTCGTCCTGATGGGGCATTCGCTCGGCGCTGCCACCGCGCTGGAACTGCTCGCCGACGCCGCGCCCGCCCTGGACGGGCTGGTGCTCTGCGGCACGCCCGCGCGCGCCCTCGCCGCCCCGCCACCCGGATTGCCGGTTCTCGCCGTGCACGGCGTCGACGACCGGCGGACGCCGATCGATCCCGTCCGGGACTGGACTGCGCGCCACGAGTCGGTACATTTGTGCGAGTACTCCGACGCCGGCCACGATCTGCTGCACGAGCCGGTGCACGCGAGGGTCGGCGCGGACATCGCGGCGTGGGTACGGGATGTGGCGGAGGGGCGGCCGCATCCGGATCGGTAACGGACGGCGCCGGCGCGACCGCGGCGCCCCGGGAAGGGGGCTGGCGAGTGCGATCCAAGGTGGACGTCCTGCGCACGGCGGTGGACGACGGCGAGCTGTGGATCGACGGGGTCCTGGTCGCCGACGGCGCGCCGGAGCGCTGCGCGCAGCGCTACGAGCAGCTGGCCGATCGGGTGGAGGAGCAGATCGCGGCGCTCGCCGCGGCGGGCACGCTGCCCGGCTTCGGCGCGCTCGCCTCCGGCGCGGCGCTGCGCGCGGGGTTCGAGGGCAAGGCGGGGAGCGCGGTCACCGCGCTGCGCGAATACGCCGCGGCGGCACGGGAACTCGCGAGCACACTGCGCGCGGCGGGCGCGGCCTACGCCGCGGCCGATGCGACCGCCGCCGAGCGGCTGGCGGTGCACCATGCGTGAGCTGCCCCGAGCCGCCCAGCGCGGGGAGCACCTGCGCACCGACCCCGACTACGCGACCAGGGTCGAGACCTTCGACAACCTCTCGCACCGAGAACTGCACGCCGCGGTGAACCTGCTCGACCCGGCCACGCTGAACGCGGGCGGCCAGGTGTGGCGCGGCTCCTCGGCGGGGCTGGCCGCCGCCGTGGAGGCCGCGGGCGCGGAGGTGCGAGCCGCCATGGCCGACGGGTGGCGCGGGCCCGCCGCCGCGAACGCCGCCGCCGCGGTCGCGGCGTTCGAGCAGCGCGGGCGGGAGCTGGCCGAGGTCATGGGGGTGGTCGGCGAGCGGCTGAACCGGGCCGGGGACGCCGCCGAGACGGTGCGCGCCGGGGTCGGGGCGCCCGCGGGCGCGGAGCCGGATCTGGCGGCGGCGCTGCTGGATCCGGGGAGCGCGGCGGCCAATGTGGCGGCGCAGAAGGCGGCGGAGACCGCCAGGCTCGATGTCGTCCGGGTGATGGAGGATGTCTACGCGGGGGCCTTCCTGCCCACCGGCAACGGAGTTCCGGCGTTCCCGGAGTTCGAGGCGCCGGGCGGGGTCGTCGCGGTGTCGTCCGCCGATGCCGGGGCGGGTGGCGCTGCCGTCGGTGCGGCCGGAGCCGTGCCCGGCGCGACGCCGGTCGCGCTCGCCACCGGTCCCGGTCCCGAAGCGGACGGCGAGGCCGCCGGTACCGGTGCGGCGCCGACGGATTCGGCGGCGCCGGAAGCCGACTCCGCGAGCACGACGGAATCCGCCGGAGCGGAGTCCGCCCCCGGCCCCGTCGCCACGCAGGCGGCGGGCACCGCACCCGGGGGCACCGTCCCGGCCTCGTTCGCCGGGACCTCGCTGCCGCACCCAGCCATTCCGCACACCGCCGCTCCGCACCTCGCGGGCAGCACCGCGCCGGTCGCAGCCACCGCGCCCGGCGTCGTCCCGCCGACCGTGCCCGCCGACGACCGGAAGAAGCAGCAGGAGGAGCGGAGCACCGCGAAACCACGCGAGTCCAGCGGCACCGAGGCGGTCACCGGGCTCGGCGCGGGCGCCATGGGCGGGCTGCTCGGCGGCGCGCTGGCGGCGTCCGAGACGACCAGGCCGGGCCACGGGATCAGCGCGCACCTGCCGCCCCGGCCGCCCGCCGACGCCACCGACGACGACCTGCACTTCCCGGACGAGGAGCTCACCTACCTCGAACCCGGCGACGACAACGGCGGGCTCATCGGGTCGCTGGAGCCGACCACGCCGCCGGTGCTCGGGGAGTGGTCCGAGCGCGAGTGAGGCGGACGCTGACGCCGGACCAGTTCGCGCTGGCCTGGAGCCGGACCGACGGGGACCGCATCCCGTACCCGCTCGCGGTGCGGCTCTCCGCCGCCGACAATGTGCAGCGCGCCGCGCAGCTCCCCGCCCTGCACCGCTGGTGCGACGAGCACCTGGACGCCGATCTGGAGGCGGCGCTCCGCGTCCTCGCCCGCCCTGCCCTGCGCGCCGAGGTCTTCGGTTACGCACTCGGAGCGCCGATCCGGGTGCTCGGAGCTGTCGCGGGCGAGATCGCGGTCGTGGCCGCGCAGCTCCCCGGCTCCGCGCCGGATCGCGGCGGCGATATCCGGATCTCGGTCGGCTCGGCCCGCACCTTCGCCGCCCGCGTGATCACGCCGCTCCCGCGCAACAGCGCGGGCACCCTGGCCGCGCTCACCGCCCCGCTGGCCCGCGTCACCGAGGACAGCCGCGACCTGGTGACCGTCCCGGTCTCCGGCCCGTCGGTCCCCGCCCGTATCCGGCGCCTGCTCCGCGCCCCGCGCGACGGTATCGGCCAGATCGTGGTCTCGGTGCGCCGCGACGCGGGCGCGCTCGCCCCGTTCGGCGTGCTGTGCTGGATCGATATCACCGGGGACGGCCGCTACGCGGTGCGCACCGGCGCCGAGGTGGAGATCACCCCGGTCACCGCGGAGAGCTTCGCCGGACGGCTGCGCCCCATGCTCACCGCCGCGGGGCGGGTGACCCCGCGCGCGCTGTGGTGATCACCGCGCCCGCAGCACCGCGGTGACCTCGGCATCGGCCAGCTGGTGGAAATCCTCGTACGCGGTACCGACCCCGCCCAGGCTCTCCGGTACCAGCGGGCACACCACGTCGTCGGCCTCGGCGGCGGCCCGGCGCAGCGCCTCCGGCGAGGAGACCGGCACCGCCACCAGCACCAGCGCGGGGCGCTGGCGGCGCAGCACCCGGCAGGCGGCCACCATGGTGGCCCCGGTCGCCATGCCGTCGTCCACCAGCACCACCACCCGGCCCGCCCGCGGCACCGCCGCCGCACCGGCCCGCCAGGTGGCCCTGCGCCGCTCCAGCTCGGCCCGCTCGGCCACCTCGACGCCGGCCAGCGCGACCTCGGTGAGCCCCGTGTGCGCGAGCACGTCCGCGTTCAGCACCCTGGCGCCGTCCTCCCCGATCGCCCCCGCCGCCAGCTCCGGCTGCCAGGGCACCCCGAGCTTGCGGACCAGCAGGACGTCGAGCGCGCCCCCGACCACCTCGCGGACGCCTGCCGCCACCGGCACGCCGCCGCGCGGCAGCCCGAGCAGCAGCGGACCAGGGGCTCCCGCCTCCGCGACGAGGCCCCACTCGGCCAGCTCGCCTCCGAGCACACGACCGGCCGATGTCCGATCGGTGTAGATCATTGCCTCCGACGCTACTCCGGAACGCGCTCCACCACGGCGAATCGGCGCAGCTCCAGGCTCGGATTCGCGCGCCGCACCGAGTCGATCAGCTCGGCGTCGACGGCGGCGGTGAGCACGCCGGGCTCGGCACCGAGCTCGGCCAGCACCGCCCCCGCCGGGTCGATGATCATCGAGGCGCCTGCGCCGCGCGGCGCGGCCTGGTCGGCGGCGGCGACGTAGACGGTGTTCTCGATGGCCCGCGCGCGCAGCAGCGTCGTCCACTGGTCGACCTTGCCCGGCCCCGGAATCCACTGCGCGGGCAGCAGCAGCACCCGCGCACCGGCGGCGGCCACCCGCCGCGCGCCCTCGGGGAAGCGCAGGTCGAAGCAGGTCTGCAGCCCGAAGACGGTGTCGCCCACGGTGAAGACCGGCGGCTCGGTGATCGCGCCGGGCCGCACCACATCGGACTCGCGGTGGCCGAAGGCGTCGTAGAGGTGCACCTTGCGGTAGGTGGCGACGAGTTCGCCGTCGGGCGCGAGCACGACGAGGGTGTTGTGAATGCGCTCCGGCTCGTCCGGTACCTCCTCGACCACCCCGGCCACCAGGTGCACCCCGAACTCCTTCGCGAGCCCGCCGAGCCCGGTGACGAAGGGCCCGCCGAGCGGCTCGCGCACCGCGACCACCCGCTCGTCCAGCCTGGTCACCGCGTACATGGCGTACTCGGGGGCGAGCACCACCTCGGCGCCGCGCGCGGCGGCTTCGGCGACCGGCTCGCGCAGCGCGCGGAGGTTGGCGGCCGGATCGGTGGATGGCGCGAACTGGACGACCGCGACGATCGGTGACGACATGTCACCACGGTATGGCCCGGCTGCGGGTGAGACCACCGCCACGCAGTAAACTGCTGGTCAATGAGCATCAATGAGGTCGATACCGTTCCCGGCGACAACGGGGACCCCCGCGAAGGCGAGGGTTCGACCGGCGATTTCGCGACCGGCGGCCCGGTCACCGCGGCGACGCACGGTTCCACGAGCAGCACCGAAGGCGGCCCCACCGCCGCGACCGGCGGCGATTCCCCCGCGGAGCCGGCCGCCGACGCACCGCCCACCTTCGCCGAGCTCGGCATCGACGCCCGGATCCTGCGCGCCATCGCCGACGTCGGCTACGAGTCGCCGTCGCCGATCCAGGCCGCCACCATCCCGCCGCTGCTGGACGGCGCCGACGTGGTCGGCCTCGCGCAGACCGGCACCGGCAAGACCGCCGCCTTCGCCATCCCGATCCTGATGGGGCTCGACCCCGCCGACCGGCAGCCGCGCGCGCTGGTCCTCGCGCCGACCCGCGAGCTGGCGATCCAGGTCGCCGAGGCGTTCGGCCGCTACGCCACGCACATGCCCGGCCTGCACGTGCTTCCCATCTACGGCGGGCAGAGCTACGGCGTGCAGCTCTCCGGGCTGCGCCGCGGCGCCCAGGTGGTGGTCGGCACCCCCGGCCGCGTCATCGACCACCTGGAGAAGGGCACGCTCGACCTCTCCGGGCTGCGCTACCTGGTGCTCGACGAGGCCGACGAGATGCTCAAGATGGGCTTCCAGGAGGACGTCGAGCGCATCCTCGCCGATACCCCGGACGAGAAGCAGGTCGCGCTCTTCTCCGCGACCATGCCCGGCGCCATCCGCAAGATCTCCAAGCAGTACCTGCACAACCCGGTCGAGATCACGGTCAAGGCCAAGACCTCGACCGCTACCAACATCACCCAGCGCTGGGTGCAGGTGTCGCACCAGCGCAAGCTGGACGCGCTGACCCGGATTCTCGAGGTCGAGGCGTTCGAGGCGATGATCATCTTCGTGCGCACCAAGCAGGCCACCGAGGAGCTCGCGGAGAAGCTGCGCGCCCGCGGCTTCTCCGCCGCCGCGATCAACGGCGATATCGCGCAGAACCAGCGCGAGCGCACCATCGGGCAGCTCAAGTCGGGCGCGCTCGACATCCTGGTCGCCACCGACGTCGCCGCCCGCGGCCTGGACGTCGACCGCATCTCGCACGTGGTGAACTACGACATTCCCCACGACACCGAGTCCTACGTGCACCGGATCGGCCGCACCGGGCGGGCCGGGCGCTCCGGCGAGGCGCTGCTCTTCGTGGCGCCGCGGGAGCGGCACCTGCTCAAGTCGATCGAGCGCGCCACCAGGCACCCGCTCACCGAGATGCAGCTGCCGAGCGTGGACGACGTGAACGCGCAGCGGGTCAGCAAGTTCGGCGACGCCATCACCGACAACCTCTCCTCGGAGAACCTGGCGCTCTTCCGCACCCTGATCGAGGAGTACGAGCGCGAGCACAACACGCCGCTCATCGATATCGCGGCGGCGCTCGCGGTCGGCTCGCACGACGGCAAGAACTTCTTCATGGAGCCGGAGCCCGAGCCGGTGGAGCGGCCGCGCCGGGAGCGCCCGGAGCGGCACAACTTCGACGACGAGGGCGGCGGCCGCAGCCACCACCGCAGCACCGGGGCCGAGCTCGCCACCTACCGGATCAGCGTCGGCAAGCGGCACCGGGTCGTGCCCGGCGCGATCGTCGGGGCCATCGCCAACGAGGGCGGGCTGCGCCGCAGCGACTTCGGGCACATCAGCATCCGGCCGGACCACAGCCTGGTCGAGCTGCCCGCGCACCTGCCCGCCGAGACGCTGGAGGCGCTGCGCCGCACCAGGATCAGCGGCGTGCTGATCCAGCTGCAGCTGGATCAGGGGTCGCCGCAGCACCGCTCGATGCCGCGCGGGCCGCGCCGGGAGGGGCCACGGCGCGCACCGGAGCGGCGCAAACCGCGGTCCTGATCCACCGTTTCGCGCGGCGAGCACCGTAGTGTTGCCGTCGATTCGCCGACACCGGTGAGCCCGCGACGAGACAGGAGGGCCGCGTTTGCTCGTCATCGGTGACGTGGTAGTCGCCGCACCGGCCGACCTGATCGCTGCCGCGCGCTGCGAATTCGCGGTGCTGCGCGCCCTGGACGCCGAGATCGCCTCGCCGCGTGCGGATTCCGCGGCCGAGCGGGATCGGCTGCTGGCCGGGAACGAGCGCACGATCGCCGCGCTGCGCCGCGGGGCGACCGAGATCACCGATGCCGTGCTCTTCGACGGCCGCACCGCCGCCTCCGCGCCGCGGCTGCTGCGCGCGGATCACCGGGTGCGCTACACCCCGGCCACCGCCGACGCCACCGACCCGGTGCGCGCCGCGCTGGAGCTGGCGGCCTGCGCCGACCTGCTGAGCGCCGCGGGCGCACTGCCCGCGCCGGTGCTGCGGATCGGCGGCAGCGACTTCCCGCTCGACTCCGCGCTCCCGGTCCACCTGGCGCGGCGGGAGCGGTTCGAGCACATCGTGGCCGAGCAGGCCGCCGAGCTGCTCCCCGTGCAGTGGGGCGACCCGCGCTACCTGGCCTGCGGACGCTGCGCCGCCTGCCGGGCGGCGGCACGCACCGCGCGCGACGTCGGGCTGGTGGCTGGGATCGATCCAGGCACCGCGGCGCTGCTGCGCGGGTCGGGGATCGGCACCGTCGACCGGCTGGCCAGCTCCACCGCCGAGCTGCCCGGGCTGCCGGTGCGCACCGCGACCGCGCTGCGCAGGCAGGCGCGGGTGCAGGTGCGCGCGGACGCCGCCGGGCACCCGGTCGCCGACACCGCGGGGGCCGACGCGCTGGCCGCGCTGCCGCCGAGCGCGCCGGGCGATATCGGGATCGCGGTCGGACCCGGCCCCGCGCTGCTGGTGGCGGGGCCGGAGCTCGCGCTGCGAATCCCGTTCGGCGCGAACGGTCTACGCCCCGTGCTGGAGCGGCTGCGGGCCGGAATCCCCGGCGCGCACCTCTACCACCACGGCGCCGAGGTGCGGGCGCTGCTGCACGCGCACCAGACCGGCCCCGGCGACGAGGAGCTGCTGGAGGAGCTCTTCGCCGCCGAGGCCGTCGTGGACCTGGCTCCCATCGTGCGCTCCACCCTGGTCCTCGCGGGCCAACCGGAACCGGCCCCCGAGCCGGTGCTGCCCGGCGTCAGGGCGCCCGTCTACCGGGTCGCCCAGGTGGCCGCGGCCCTGGATCACCTGGTCCCCCCGGACGCCGCCGAGGCGTCCCCCGCCGACATCCGACCCCCCGCCGAGCCCGCGCTCGGCGCGCAGACCGACGCCCACCGCGTGCTGCGCATCCGCGCCGCGCTACGCACCCTCGCGGATCGCTACGGCATCCCGCCCCGCCCCCCGCTCCCCCGCGCCGTGGTATCGGAGGGCCCCTCTTCCCTGGAGGCGGCGCTGGCCGAGTTCGCCCGCGCCCGCGCCGACGCCGCGCACCCGGCGGCGCTGCTCGCCGACGCGCTCGGCTACCACCGCAGGCAGCGCGGCCCGCGCTGGGACGCGCACCGCGCGCGCCGCGCCGACCCGGTGGCGGACTGGGCCGACGAGCCGGGCGTCCTGGTCGCCGAGTGGGGCACCGTCGACACCAAGTGGCACCGCCCGCCGCACGGCACCGGGCTACGCCGCTACCTCACCCTCACCGGCCGCTTCGGCACCGGCGCGGGCAGCCACCTCGGCTCCACCGTCCCGGCGCCGGGCACCCCCGTGCACGCCTACTACGACCAGCCCGACCCCGCCGCCCCCGGCCTGCGCACGGTCACCGCCGCGGTGGTGCTCGGCTGCTCCCCCGACACCGAGTTCGCCGACACCGTCCGGCTGGAGGAGGTGCTCCCCGACGGCAGGGAGCCCTCCGACGCCCTCCCCATCGCGCTGGCCCCGCGCCCGCCGTACCCGGACCCCGCCGTCGACCGCGCCCTGGAGGAGCTCGCAGACGCCGTCCTGGTCACCCTGCCCGACATGCCCCCGGGCGCCCCCTTCGACCTGCTCGCCCGCCGCCCGCCCCGGCTGCGCCGCGGCCGCCCCGGCCTGCCCCCGGTGCACGGCGACCACGCCGCCGCCATCACCGAGGCGGTGCGCGCGCTCGACGATTCGGTGCTCGCGGTGCAGGCGCCCGCGGGCACCGGCAAGGTCACCACCATCGCCAGGGTGGTGGCCCGGCTGCTCACCGGGGACCGGCTGCGCATCGGCATCACCGCACCCGACGGCCACGGCACCGTCGAGCAGCTGCTCGACGCCGTCGTGCGCGCCGGGGTGCTGCCCGAGCTGGTGGCCAAGAAGGACGTGATCTCGGTGGCCCCGGAGTGGGCGGTGATCGACGGCCCCCGCTACCCGCGCTTCCTCGGCACCGCGGTGAACGGCTGCGTCGTCGGCGGGCTGCCCGCCGACTTCGCCGACCCGGCGCAGGTGCCGCGCGGCGCGCTCGACCTGCTCATCGTGGCCGACGCGGGCCGCTGCGCCCCGGCCGACGCGCTCGCCGCCGCGGTCAGCGCCCGCTCGCTGCTGCTGCTCGGCGACCTGGAGCACGCCGGGCCGCCGGGTTCAGCGCTCGAGCTGCGGATCGGCCCGCACCGCACCGTCCCCGCCGCCACCGGCTACCTGCTGGACCGCACCTGGCGGCTGCACCCCGCCGTCTGCGGCCCGCTCTCCGCGCTCTGGTACGACGGGCGGCTCGGCGCCGCCGAGACCGTCACCGGCGGCCGCGCGCTCGACGTGGTGCCGCCCGGCATCGAGACCGTGCTCATCCCGCACCGCGGCCACAGCACCGTCTGCGAACCCGAGGCGCGCGAGGTGGTGCGCCGGGTCCGCACCCTGCTCACCGGCACCTGGACCAGCGGCGGCAGTGCCCGCAGGCTGCACCCGCACGACATCTTCGTGGTGGCGCCCTACGGCCCGCAGGTGGCGCTGATCCGCACCCTGCTGGAGCGCGCGCGGATCGACGACGTGCTGGTCGGCACCCCGGAGCGGTTCCGCGGCCGGGAGGCGGCGGTGGTGCTGGTCTCGGCCACCGTCTCGGCCCCGGTTGACGCCCCCGGCGCGGTGCGCGCGCTGGTGGCCGCCCGGCTGCTGCGCGGCGCGCTCGGCCGCGCACTGTGGCACGCCACCATCATCCGCTCGCCGCTGCTCACCGAGTTCCTGCCCGCCGACCCGGCCGAATTGGCCGAGCTCTCGGCGCTCCTGCGACTGCGCTGATTACGCGGAGAACGGGCGTCGCCATAATTCCGGCTGGAAATTTGTGACCATTACCAACGGTGACAGATAAAGAGACCGAACGGTACGCGCACAGAATTCACCGCGACCGAACCGAATTCAGCCGAAACACTTTCCCTCGCCGCGATAGGTCGGCACCTCGGTACGGCCGCCGTCGGCGTCGACCAGGAAGAGCCGGTCGAACCGCTCGCACAGCTCGCCCGCCTTGGCGTGCCGGAACCAGACCCGGTCGCCGAGCCGCAGCCCGCGCGCCCCGGCCAGCGGGGTCTGCACCTCACCCGCGCCCTCCGCCCCGAGCAGCCGCAGCCGCCCGGGCCAGACCGGTTTCGGCACCCGGGCCGCCCCGGCCGGGCCGGAGGCGATGTAGCCGCCCGCGAAGACCGTCGCGATCGACGGCGCCGGCCTGCGCAGCACCGGCAGCGCGAAGTAGAGCGCCGGGCGCGGGGTGAACGAGCGGTAGTTGTCGAAGAGCGTCGGCACATACAGCCCGGACCCGGCGGTGACCTCGGTGACCGCCGCGCTCCCCGCGCTGACCTCGACCGAGCCGGTGCCGCCCGCGTTCACGATCTCCAGCTCGCCGACGACCGCGCGCACCGCGTCCACGACCCGTGCCCGCCTGCCGCCGATCTCCGCGGCCGAGGCCCGCTTCACCAGCCGTACCGCGGGGTTCGCATCCGGCAGCCCGGCGATCTGCGCCTCGTAGGTCATCACCCCGGCCACCGCGAACCCCGCGCGCTTCGCGGCGTAAGCCAGCTCCGCCGCCTGCTCGGGGGTGCGCAGCGGCGAGCGGCGCACGCCGAGGTGCAGCGGCCCGATCCGCAGCGAGGCATCGACATCCAGGCAGACCCGCAGCCCCGCCCGGCCGCCGGTGGCATCGGCGATCAGCTCCAGGTGCGCCGGGTCGTCGATCATGAGGGTGATCGCGGCGCGCGCGGCCTCGGCGGCGGCGAGCTCGGCCAGCGCGGCGCGCTCCACCGTCGGGTAGCCGAGCAGCACATCCTCCGCACCCGCCCGGACCAGCCACAATGCCTCGCGCAGCGAGTAGGCCATGATGCCGCGGAAGCCACCGGCGGCGGTGAGCCCGGTGCCGAGCACCTCCTCCAGCACGGCGCGGCAGCGGACCGATTTGCTCGCCACCCGGATGGGGGTGCCGCCCGCGCGACGCACCAGATCGGCGGCGTTGGCGTGCAGCCGGCTCAGGTCGAGCGCGGCCAGCGGGGGGTCGAGATCGGCCGTCGCGGCATGCAGGCGGGCGATCGGCGGGGTCGCGGCCGCGGGCCGCGCGAGGTCGATGGCGGGCACCCGATAACTAGACCACCCATTTGGTCACACGTCCAGCACAGCGCCGATCAGTTCTCCACCGCGCGCGCGGCCAGGCTGCTCACCAGGTCGTCCAGCACGACGAGCATGGTCTCGTCGTCGCAGTCGGCGAGCCAGCGCAGCACGGTGCCGTGCAGCACCGAGACGGCATACGCGGCGACCGCGTCCACCGGCTCCAGCCACTGCATGCCGGAGCGCTCCGCGCACAGCTCGAGGAAGGCGACCATCTGCCGGTCCATCTCGGCGAAGAGCCCGGCCGCGCCACCGACGGGCACGCAGCCGACGCCGTTCTCCCAGCGCAGCCGCAGCGACTGCAGGGTGCTCTCGTAGGCCCGGACGTGTTCGACCGGCGAACCCTTGACCATCGGCCAGTACACGCTGATCCCGGCGTGCAGCAGCACCCGGAGACCACGGACGCCGCCGTGATCGAGCGAGGCGACCGCCTGCTCGACCGCTTCGGAGATCGGCGGCCGAAGCCGGGTCTTCACCATCTCTCCCCGTACGCTCAACAACGACTCCCTCGACAGAACTGGAGCACCGGAAACCGAGCGCTCATCCCCGAAATTGCGAGACTCCCGGTCCATCATCCGGCAATGGTAGGTGCTTTCAGGGTTTGAGCCCAGCTCCAACCGGTTATTCCAGACTAAAAGAATGTTTTGTTATCCAACCGGAATGCCATCGCAATCGACCATGCTCGCCGCCATAACCACGGATAGCATGCGCCCTGCCATCGGCAACCGACGGCAGACGTGGGCAGATCACTCGTACCGCCACGTCGATGGTCCACTCTACGGGCGAATCCGGACCGCCCTGTCCGGATGTGCGCGATGCCACACGCTACATCGATTCGTTGCAGGACGCGCACCCGGTCACGACCGGTGCCGAACCGTTAGCCTGAGCAACGTGACCGTCTCGCCCTCCGCTGACCACCTGCGGCTCTCCGGCACCTTCAACTTCCGCGACGTGGGCGGGCTCCGCACCGCCGGGGGCGGCGCCGTCCGCTCCGGCGTGCTGCTGCGCTCCGCCGCGCTCACCAACCTCGATGCCGCGGGGCACGCGCTGCTCCGGGAACTCGACGTCACCGCGGTGCACGATCTGCGCGGTCTCCGTGAGATCGATCACCTCGGCGCCGACAGCCTCCCGGGCGGTGTCCGCCTCGTCGTCACCCCCTTCGACTCCAGGATGGGCGAGGCGCCGCCGCACGAAGCGCGACAGTCCGATACCGCCCGCGCGCACATGCTCGGGGTCTACCGCCTCTTCCCGGCCTTGCCGGAGGCGAACCTGGCCATCACCGAGCTGGCCCGCTCGATCGCGAACGGCACCGGGGCCACCCTGGTGCACTGCGCCGCGGGCAAGGACCGCACCGGCTGGGCGGTGGCCACGCTGCTGCGCGCGGTCGGCGTCGCCGAGGACGAGGTGGTCGCCGACTACCTGCGCAGCAACGACGCGGTGCCCGCGCTGCGCGCGATGATCGCGGGCGCGGGGGCCGAGCGGGGCGCCGAGGTCTCCGCCGACCTGCTCGGCGTGCGCCCGGAGTACCTGGCCGTCGCCACCGATGCGGTGCGCGAGTTGCACGGCGACCCGGAGCGGTACTACGCCGCGCTCGGCCTCACCGACGAGCTGCGCGACACCCTGCGCGCCCGCCTGCTCGACTGACCGCCGCCGCGCGGGCCGGTGCGCTCAGCGCACGACGCCGCGCCGGACCAGCCCGTCCGCCTCGATGGTGACCAGGTCGCCGGTGTGGAACCAGGTCCCGGTGAAGCGGGCGGCGGTGGCCGCCGGGTCGTTCCAGTAGCGCCGGGTGACATTGGGCCCGCGGCACAGCAGCTCGCCGTGGCCCGCGTCCGCGCGCGGCCCCCAGAGCGCCAGCTCGGTGCCGCCGAACGGGAAGCCGAGCACGCCGCCCGCCTCCGGGAAGGCCGTATCCGCCGTGTCCTCCGCCGAGAGCCCGATGCCGCTGGTCTCGGTGGCCCCCCAGACCGACCACTGCCGCGCCGCCGGGAAGGCCGCCCGCAGTGCCTCGGCGAGCACGCCGGGCGCGGCGGCCCGATCCGCCCGGTGCCCGGCCTTGCTGATCCGGGCGACGTGCTCGCGCGCCCCGCCCGCGGTGAGCGCGGGCAGCAGCTCGGTGAAGATGCGCGGGGTCCCGGAGACCATGTCCACGTGCTCGGTCTCGATCGCCTCGGCCAGCCGCCCCCGATCCGGCGCGAGCACCACCGTCCCGCCCACCGCGAAGGTGGGCAGCACCTGGTCCACGCAGCCGCTCGCGTGCGCCAGCGGCGGCAGCACCAGGTTGCGCAGCCCGTCGGTGGGCAGGTCGAGCGCGGCGACCATCGAGCGAATGGCGGAGAGCAGGTTCTCGTTGGTCAGCTCGACCCCGCGCGGGGCGGGCGCGCCACTGGTGTAGCAGAGCAGGGCGAGGTCGCCGAGCGCCGCGCCGTCGTCGATGAAGGCGGCGCCGTCCGGCATCCCGGAATCGGCGGAGTTCCTGACGCCGCCGGTGCCGAGCACGAAATCCGCGCTGCTGTCGGCGATCATCCGCGCCGCCGCCGCGGCGGGCAGCGCCGCGTCCACCAGCACCGGCACCGCGCCGCTGAGCAGCGCGCCGAGGAAGGCCTGCACCCAGCGCGCACCGCCGGGCAGGTGCACCGCCACCCGGTCGCCGTAGCCGATGCCGTGCTCCTGCAGCCCGCCCGCGATCCGGGAGGCGGAGTGCCACAGCTCCCGGTAGCTGAGCCGCGGCCCGCCGATCTCCACCACGGCCTCGCGGGCGGAGAAGGCGTGCGTCTGCAGGTCGAGCAGCTCGGTGAGCGCCGGTGTCAGGTTGCCGTACCGGAGCACGCCGTCGGCGCCGCGCGCCAACGGGTTGTCGCAGACGCGCGGCCCCGGCTGCGGGAATTCGACGATGAGCTGCTGCGACATGGGTCCTCCAGCGCCGCTACCGACCAAGCACCCTCGACTATATGACCCACATCACAATTCCGTGGCGATAGCCGGAGAACGGGTCCACCGATCACGCTCCGGTGTAGGTGGCCTTCCCCGGCCCCTGCGCCAGGAAGCTGCGCACCGCACCGCGCAGATCCGCGGTCGCGAAGAGCGCGCCGGAGACCTCGGGCGTCACCGCGTCCGCGTGCGCCACCCCGCCGGAGCGCCAGGCGCCGATGATCTCCTTGGTCGCGGCGTGCGCCCTGGTCGGGCCGTCGGCCAGCCGGGTGACGAGCGCCTGCGCCGCCGCCTCGACGTCGTCGTGCACCGCGTTCACCACGCCCCACTCGGCCAAGGTCGCGGCGTCGTAGAGATCGGCGGTCATGACGAACTCGCGGGCCCGGCCCGATCCGGCGCGTTCGGCCAGCCGCTGCGGCCCGCCCATCGACGGGGTCAGCCCGACCACCGTCTCCACCAGCCCGAATCTGGCCTTCGGCGCGGCCAGGATGATGTCGCAGGCCAGCGCGATCTCGAAGGCCGCGGTCAGGGTCAGACCGTGCGCGGCGAAGACCACCGGGCAGGGCAGCGCCTCCAGCGGCGCGATGATGGTCTCGAAGAGCGAACGCCAGAGCTGGGCGCCCTGCTCTGCGGTCAGCCCGTCGAAGACGTGCACGTCGACCCCGCCGGAGACCACCTTGCCCTCGGCGCGCAGCAGCACCGCGCGCGGCGGGCGGGCGGTGAGCTCCGCGATATTCGCCACCAGCGCGTCGAAGAGTGGCTGGTCGAAGAGGTTCAGCGGCGGGTTCGCCAGGGTCAGGGTCGCGATCTCGGCGCCGCCGTCGGTGCTGTGCCGTTCCAGGCGTGTCGGTTCGGTTCCGCTCATGTCGGGAGAGCGTAGGCGGTCGGTTCCTGGTCGGGCGTGCCAGACTGGGGCGCGTGACCACGTCGGCAGAGGATCGGTCCGGTTCGCAGGGCAGTTACGTGGAGCCCGGCGAGTTCCAACGGGACACCAACTACATCACCACCAGGATCACCGCGGACGGCCGCGACGGCTACCCGGCCGAGGCGGGCCGCTACCGCCTGATCGCCGCGCGGGCCTGCCCGTGGGCCAACCGCACGCTCATCGTGCGCAGGCTGCTCGGCCTGGATGACGCGCTCTCGCTCGGACTCTGCGGCCCCACCCACGACAAGCTGAGCTGGACCTTCGATCTCGACCCCGGCGGCGTCGACCCGGTGCTCGGCATCCCCCGGCTGCGCGACGCCTACCTGGCCCGCTTCCCGGACTACCCGCGCGGCATCACCGTGCCCGCCGTGGTGGAGATCGCCACCGGCCAGGTGGTGACCAACGACTACCCGCAGATCACCCTGGATTTCTCCACCGAGTGGACCGAGTTCCACCGGGAGGGCGCGCCCGACCTGTACCCCGCGCGCCTGCGGGACGAGATCGACGAGGTCGCGCAGCGGAACTTCACCGAGGTCAACAATGGCGTGTACCGCTGCGGCTTCGCCGGCGACCAGGGCGCGTACGAGCGCGCCTACGCCCGGCTGTTCACCCGGCTGGACGAACTCACCGAGCGGCTCGCCGGCCAGCGCTACCTGGTCGGCGACACCATCACCGAGGCCGACGTCCGGCTCTTCACCACGCTGGTCCGCTTCGACCCCGTCTACCACGGCCATTTCAAGTGCAACCGGAGCAAGCTGAGCGAGCTGCCGGTGCTCTGGGCCTACGCCCGCGACCTCTTCCAGACCCCCGGATTCGGCGACACCATCGACTTCGGCCAGATCAAGACGCACTACTACGCGGTGCACCGGGACATCAACCCCACCGGAGTGGTCCCGGTCGGCCCCGACCTGGCGAATTGGCACACGCCGCACGGCCGCGAGCAGCTCGGCGGGCGTCCGTTCGGCGACGGCACGCCGCCGCCACCGCCGCGCGCGGGCGAAGAGGTTCCGGCCTTCTCCTGAGCGCGGAACTCGGCGAGCTGGGTACTTCGTTGTCGAGGGGAGCTGTGTCGGCACCGTGCCCTACAGTTCCAACCAGCCGAGCGGGACAGGAGGAGACGCCCGTGATGTTCAAGGACGCCTTCGAGAAGACGGTGGTACAGCTGCTCGACACCGGTTCGCGGCTACAGGGCCCCGCGGTGGCCAAGTACGTGAGCCGGCTGCGGCGCGCCCACCCGGACGAGACCCCCGCGCAGATCATCCAGCGGCTGGAGAACCAGTACCTGATGGCCGTCACCGGCAGCGGCGGCGCGGTCGGGGCAACGGCCGCGGTGCCCGGCGTCGGCACCATGGCCGCGCTGGCCGCGGTGAGCGCGGAGACCACCTTCTTCATGGAGGCCTCCGCGCTCTACACGCTGGCGGTGGCCTCGGTGCACGGCATCACCCCGGAGGCGCAGGAGCAGCGCCGCGCGCTGGTGCTGGCGGTGGTGCTCGGCGAGAGCGGCATGGACATCGTGCAGAAATCCATCGGCCACTCCGCCAAGAACTGGGGCACCGCCTTCGCCAAGCAGATCCCCGGGCTGAACGCCATGAACGACTCGCTGCTCAAGCGCTTCATCCTGCGCTTCATCACCAAGCGCGCCGCGCTCATGGCGGGCAAGGTGGTGCCGGCGGGCATCGGCGCGGTGATCGGCGGGCTCGGCAACCGCGCGCTCGGCAAGACCACGATCGAGAACTCGCGCAAGGCATTCGGCCCCGCACCGACGCACTGGCGGGACGCCCCGCTGGTGATCGACGCCGATCCGCTGCCCGCCATCGACGCAGGCAAGGGCAAGCGCAAGTCGCCGCCGTCCAGGGCCGCCGGCCACCACCCGGAGCCCACCCGCAAGCCGCAGCCGCCGACGGCGCGATGACCGGAGCCATCGACGCCGGCCCCGCCGCGGCGGGAGCGGGCGGCACCATCGCGCAGGGCGCGGTCACCCGCCGCACCGGGCCGGGCGGCGGGGACGCGCCCGCCCTCGCGGTGCGCGGGCTCGCCGTCCGCTACGGCGCGGCCACCGCATTGGAGAACATCGAGTTCGCGGTGCCCGCCGGCACCGTGACCGCGGTGGCCGGGCCGCCGGGGTCGGGCAAGTCGGCGCTGGCCCGCGTGCTGCTCGGGCTGCGCAAACCGACGCACGGCACCGTCCAGGCGTTCGGCGCGGCGCCGCGCACCCCGCACACCGTGAACGGTGTGCTCGTCCCGCGCGGGCTGCCCGCCAAGCGCCGGGTCCGCGACCACCTGCTCGCCTTCGCCGCCGCGGCCGATGTGCCGGACGGGCGCGCCGACGAGGTCGCCGCGCTGGCCGGGCTCGGCGACGAAACCCGCACCAGGATCGAGGTACTCGGCATCGGCGAGCAGACCAGGCTCGCCATCGCCACCGCGCTGCTCCCCGACCCGCGGGTGCTGATCCTGGACGACCCGGTGGACGGGCTCGACCCGGCCGAGCGCGGCTGGCTCGCCGACCTGCTGCGCCGCCATGCCGAGCGCGGCGGCGCCGCGGTGGTCACCGGCCGCAGCCTGGCCGCGCTGCTGCCCGCCGCCGACGCCCTGCTGCTGCTGGCCGGCGGCGCCGCCGTCTACCAGGGCACCCCCGCCAAGCTGCGGCGCGGCTACCCGGACCGGCTGATCGTGGATGCCGCCACCCCCATCGCGCTCGCCACCCACCTGGCCGCGCGCGGCTACACCGACGCGGTGATCCGGCCGGACGGCAGGCTCGCGGTGGCCGAGGCCACCGAGGGGATCATCCGGGAGGCCGCCGCGGCCGCCCGGGTGCGGATCGCCGCCGTCGTCCCCGACCCCATCCACCCGGACCGGGTGCTGGCCGCGCTCACCGACCGGGCCGCCGCCGCACCGCGCACGCCGGGCGGCATCTCCGGCGTGCTCTCGCCCTTCGCCGCCCACGCCGCGGTCGGCGCCGGGCGCGTGGAACCGCCCGCGCCGTACGGTGTTTCCCGATGATCGATTACCTGCCGACCGAACTGCTGCCCGCGCTGCGCGCCGAGCTCCGCAAGATCCTCGGCTTTCCCGGCATCGCCGTGGCCGCCGCCGTCGTGGCAGGCGCCGCGCTGATCTCGACCGTCGCCGCCGCGCTCACCGCGGGGCCGCTCGACCCCACCGGCGAGCCGGCCACCGGCGCCGCCTCGATCGGGCTGTACCCGGCCTTCGCGGTGGCCGCACTGGCAGGCGCGGTGCTCGGCGTCTTCGTCACGGCGGGCGAGTACTGGAACGGCGGCATGCCGACCACCGTGCTCTTCACCCCGAACCGGGACCGGCTGGCCGCCGCCAAGCTGGCGCTGCCCGCGGCCGCCGGGCTGGCCGCCGCCGTGGTCACCGCGCTGATCGGGCTCGGCGTGCTGGTCGGGCTCGGCCGCGGCAAGGTCGAGTTCGGGTGGAGCCTGGCCGCGGTCTTCGGCGGCGGGCTCTTCTCCGCGGTGTGCTGGGCGGTGCTCGGCGCCGGGCTCGGGCTGGCGCTGCGCAGCGTGGCCGCCGCGTTCGCGCTGCTGTTCGGCTGGCTGGTGCTGGTGGAGCCGCTGATCTGGCTGGTGGCGAAGGCCGCCGATGTGCAGGGCGTGGTCGCGCTGCTGCCCGGCTCCGCCACCGTCTCGGTCGTCGCGGTCGGCGCCTTCCCGGAGAGCGGCTTCCTCGCCCCGACGCCCGCCGCCTACGTGGTGCTGCTGCTCTGGGCCGCCGCGCTCGGCGGTTTCGGCTGGTGGACGCTGCGCGAGGCCGAGCTCTAGGGTTCGCCCCGCGCGGCACGGCCCGCTTCTCCCCCGGCACCCGGGGAATTCGGATGTCGGTGCCGATCGTTACCGTCGGTGAAGTACCCGCGCACCGAGGAGGCGGCCCACGAATACCCCGAAGACCGAGCCCGGCTGGATCCGCCGGCTCTGGACCCGATCCCTCGAGCATCGCCCCACCGTGGCGGGCATCGTCGCCACCGTGCTGATCGGCGCGCTGGTCGAGATCGCGGCGCCGCTACTCACCAAGCGCGCGGTGGATGCCGCCGGAGTCGGCGACACCGGGGTGATCGGCACCGTGGCGCTGCTGCTCGCCGCGCTGGCCGCCGGGCGCTTCGCCGCCGCCTTCGGCCGCAGGTTGCTCGCGGGGCGGCTCTCGCTCGACGTCCAGCACGGCCTCCGGCTCGACCTGCTCGGCTCGCTGCAGCGCCTCGACGGCGCCGGGCAGGATGCCATCCGCACCGGTCAGGTGGTGTCCCGGTCGATCACCGACCTGCAGCTGGTGCAGGGGCTGCTGGCCATGGTCCCGCTCTCCGGCATGGCGCTGGTGCAGTTCGTGCTCGCCGCCGTCGTCATGTTCTGGCTGGCCCCGCCGCTGGCGCTGATCGCGCTGCTGGTGGTCCCGGCCATCGCGATCGTCGTCTACCGGCTGCGGCCCCGGCTCTACGCCGCCACCTGGTCGGCGCAGCAGCGCGCCGCCGAGCTGGCCCAGCACGTGGAGGAGACGGTCACCGGCGTCCGGGTGGTGAAGGGGTTCGGGCAGGAGGCCAGGATGGTCGACCTGCTGGAGCGTCACGGCCGCTCGCTCTTCGCCGAGCGCATGCGCGCCGCCCGGCTGAACTCCCGGTTCGCGCCGACCGTCGCCGCCATCCCGCAGGCCGGGCTGGTCGCGGTGATCGGCTTCGGCGGGCTGCTCGCGCTGCACGGCAGCATCGGCATCGGTACCTTCCTCGCCTTCGCCGCCTACGTCGCCACCATGACCTCCACCGCCCGCACCATGACCTCGGTGGTGATCATGGCCCAGCTCACCAGGGCCGCCGCCGAGCGGGTGAACCAGGTGATCGACACCGCGCCCACGCTCACCGACCCGCCGGCCCCCGCCACCCTGCCGGACGGCCCGCTCGGCGTGGAGATCGACGACCTCTCCTTCGGCTTCGGCCCGGACCGGCCGGTGCTGCGCCACCTCGACCTCACCGTCCGCCCCGGGGAGACGGTCGCCATCATCGGCCCGGCCGGCTCCGGGAAGACCACGCTCTCGCTGCTGCTGCCGCGCTTCTTCGCGCCGGAGTCGGGGCGGATCCGGCTCACCGCGCCCGGTGCCGAGCCGATCGATATCGCCGAGCTGCGCGCCGCCGACCTGCGCAGCGCGGTCGGCGTCGTCTTCGACGACCCCTTCCTGTTCTCCGACACCATCGCGGCCAATATCGCGCTCGGCCGCCCCGGCGCCACCGACGCCGAGATCAGGCACGCGGCCCGGCTGGCCGCCGCCGACGAGTTCATCGCCGAGCTGCCGGATGGCTACGACACCGTGGTCGGCGAGCGCGGGCTCACGCTCTCCGGCGGGCAGCGGCAGCGCGTCGCGCTGGCCCGCGCGCTGCTGGCCCGGCCGCGCGTGCTCGTCCTCGACGACGCCACCTCCGCCGTCGATGCCCTCACCGAGGCCGCCATCTTCGCCGCGCTGCCGGACCGCGGCGGCCGCACCACCATCGTGCTCGCGCACCGGGAATCCACGCTGGCGCACGCCGACCGGGTGATCCGCCTCCCCGGCCCCGAGCGCGGGCTCCAGGAGGCCGAGCCGCCGGACCAGATTCCTTCGCAGGTCACCGTAGGCGCGGGGATCGAAAGCCCGCCTGCCGATCGCGGGTTGGGCCTCGTCGGCGCCGCCGCCGGCGCGAGCATTCCCCCACCGGATCCCGGTAGCCGGCCGGGCACCGGCGGCGCGAGTGCCGCCGCGACCGGTCGCCCCGGACCCGGCTTCGCCGGCGCGGCGGCCGGTCTCGGCGAGACCCCCGAGCTGCGCCGCGCGCTGGACCGGCTGCCGCCCGCCACCGAGCAGCCCGGCGCAGGCGGGGCGCGACTGCGCGCCCCCGACCCCGGCTTCCGGCTGACCCGCCTGCTGCGCCCGGTGCGCGCCCTCGTCCTCACCGTCATGGCGCTGCTCACGCTGGACGCGGTGCTCGGCATCGCCTTCCCGCCGCTGGTCCGCTACGCCCTCGACAGCGGCGTCGGCCGCGGCGACACCGGCGCGCTGCAACTCGCCGCGCTCATCGGCGTCGCCCTCGTCGCCGCGGGCTGGCTGGTCGCCGCGGCCACGACGGTGCTCACCGCGCGCACCGGCGAGCGGGTTCTCTTCGGCCTGCGCGTGCGCAGCTACGCCCACCTGCAGCGGCTCGGGCTGGACTACTACGAGCGCGAGCTCTCCGGCCGGATCATGACCAGAATGACCACCGACGTGGACGCGCTCTCCACCTTCCTGCAGACCGGGGTCGCCACCACGCTGGTCGGCGGCCTCACCCTGGTGGGCATCGCGGCCGCGCTCATCGTCATCGACCCGGTGCTCGCCGCGGTCGTCCTGGCGACGCTGCCGCCGCTGATCCTCGCCACCGTGGTCTTCCGCCGCTTCTCCTCGACCGCCTACGCCGTCTCCCGCGAGCGGGTCTCCACCGTCAACGCCGACTTCCAGGAGAACGTGAGCGGGCTGCGCGCGGTGCAGGCCAACCGGCACGAGCCGCGCGCGGCCAGGCGCTTCGCCGAGTACTCGCGCGGCTACCGGGACAGCAGGCTGCGCGCGCAGACCGCCATCGCGCTCTACTTCGCCTTCGTGGTGGCCTGGGCCGATCTGGCGCTGGCCGCGGTGATCTACGTCGGGGCGCGCGAGGTGGCGGCGGGCACCGTCACCGCGGGCACGCTGGTCGCCTTCGTGCTCTACCTGCAGCTGCTCTTCGGCCCGGTCACCCAGCTCTCCCAGGTCTTCGACGGGTACCAGCAGGCGCGGGTCGGGCTGCGCCGGATCGGCGAGCTGCTGCGCACGCCCTCCTCGCTCGCCGCCGACCCGGCCGACGCAGTGCCGATCGAGGGCGGGCTGCGCGGCGCGGTCGCGCTGAGTGACGTGCGATTCCGCTACCCCGGCACCGACCGCTTCGCGCTGGACGGGGTCGAGCTGGCGATCCCGGCCGGTTCCACCCTCGCCCTGGTCGGCCCGACCGGCGCGGGCAAGTCGACGGTGGTCAAACTGCTGGCCCGGCTCTACGACCTGCCCCGCGCGGATTCGACGGGCCCCGCCGACGGGAGTGCCGAGAAGATCGCCCTGCCGCCACGACGAGCGGGCGGCGCGGTGCGCGTGGACGGAATCGATATCCGCGACTACCGGCTGGCCGAGTACCGCGCCCGCCTCGGCATCGTGCCGCAGGAGGCTCACCTCTTCGCCGGCGACGTGGCGAGCAACATTGCATTCGGGAAACCATCGGCCACCGACGCGGAGATAGCCGACGCCGCGGCGGCGGTCGGCGCCGCCGACATGATCGCGGCGCTGCCGCACGGCATGCGCCAGCCCGTCGGCGAGCGCGGCCGCGGCCTCTCCGCCGGGCAGCGCCAGCTCATCGCGCTCGCCCGCGCCGAGCTGGTCCGCCCCGACCTGCTGCTGCTGGACGAGGCGACCTCGACGCTCGACCCGGCTGCCGAGGCATCGGTGCTGGCAGCGGCCTCTTCGCTGGCCCGCGGCCGGACCACGGTGGTGGTCGCGCACCGGCTCGCGACCGCCGCGCGGGCCGATCTGATCGCCGTGGTGGAATCCGGACGTATCACTCAGCTCGGTCCGCACGATGCCCTTGTAGGGGCCGAGGGGCCCTACGCCCGCCTCTGGGCTGCCGCTCAGGGGACCGGGGGAATATTCTCGATGGAGGACGAGTCGTCGACAACGAGGGCCGGGGCTGACCGGTAGTCGGTGAATCCACCGATTTGCTGCGGGGCCTATCCTCGAACAGGGCGCGCCGGCGCGTATCCGCCGGTCCCCCGCCGGGCACGTCACAAACGTCGCAGCGCGAAGAACGAAATGAGGCGAACACCTGCTGTGAGCAGTTCAACTTCCCAGTTCGGACAGAACCAGTGGCTAGTCGACGAGATGTATCAGAAGTTCAAACAGGACCCATCATCGGTCGACGAGAGCTGGCACGAGTTCCTGGCGGACTACACCCCGGAAGTCAGCGCCGATTCCGAGCAGGCCGGCCCGGCCGCGAGCTCCGCCGGTTCCGCCTCGACCGGTAACGGAGCCGCGCGCGCCGGCGCCAACGGTTCGGCCGCCAAGGCTGCCCAGCCCAAGCCCGAGCCCGCGAAGGCTCAGCCCGCCGCCAAGACCGAGCCCGCCAAGGCTCAGCCCGCCGCCAAGACCGAGCCCGCCAAGGCTCAGCCCGCCGCCAAGACCGAATCCGCCAAGGCTCAGCCCGCCGCGAAGACCGAGCCCGCCAAGGCCCCCGCCGCGAAGACCAAGGCCGCGGCCGAGCCGGCCGCGAAGGCGCAGCCCGCCCAGCAGGCGCGCACCCCCAAGACCACCCCCGCCCCGACCTCCAACGCGGCCCCCACCTCGGGCAAACCCAAGCAGGAGAGCGCGGAGGACCAGTCCAAGGTACTGCGCGGCGCGGCCGCCGCGGTCGCCAAGAACATGTCGGCCTCGCTGGCCATCCCGACCGCCACCAGCGTGCGGGCCATCCCGGCCAAGCTGATGATCGACAACCGCCTGGTCATCAACAACCACCTCGCCCGCACCAGGGGCGGCAAGATCTCCTTCACCCACCTGCTCGGCTACGCCATCGTGCAGGCGGTCAAGAAGTTCCCGAACATGAACCGGCACTTCGCCGAGGTGGACGGCAAGCCGAACGCGGTCACCCCCGCGCACACCAACCTCGGCCTCGCCATCGACCTGCCCGGCAAGGACGGCAGCCGCTCGCTCGTCGTCGCCGCCATCAAGGGCACCGAGGAGTTCTCCTTCGGCCAGTTCCACACCGCCTACGAGGACATCGTGCGGCGCGCGCGGGACGGCAAGCTCACCGCCGAGGACTTCTCCGGCGTCACCATCTCGCTCACCAACCCCGGCACCATCGGCACCGTGCACTCGGTGCCGCGCCTGATGAACGGCCAGGGCGCCATCATCGGCGCGGGCGCCATGGAGTACCCGGCCGAGTTCCAGGGCATGGCCGACGAGCGCATCGCCGACCTCGGCGTCGGCAAGCTCATGACGCTGACCTCGACCTACGACCACCGCATCATCCAGGGCGCGGAGTCCGGCGATTTCCTGCGCACCATCCACCAGCTGCTGATCTCGGACGAGTTCTACGACGAGATCTTCCACGGCCTCGGCGTGCCGTACGAGCCGATCCGCTGGCGCAAGGACGTGCGCGAGCGCGGCGTCGACAAGAGCGCCCGGGTGCTCGAGATGATCGCCGCCTACCGCAACCGCGGCCACCTGATGGCCGACACCGACCCGCTGCGGCTGGTCAAGGACAAGTTCCGCAGCCACCCGGACCTGGACGTCACCCAGCACGGGCTGACCCTGTGGGATCTGGACCGCGAGTTCAATGTCGGCGGCTTCCACGGCCAGGAGCGGATGAAGCTGCGCGACGTGCTCTCCATCCTGCGCGACGCGTACTGCCGCCACGTCGGCGTCGAGTACACCCACATCCTGGAGACCGACCAGCTGCAGTGGATCCAGGACCGGGTGGAGCAGAAGCACGCGAAACCCACGGTCGCGCAGCAGAAGTACATCCTGAACCGGCTGAACGCGGCGGAGGCCTTCGAGACCTTCCTGCAGACCAAGTACGTCGGTCAGAAGCGCTTCTCGCTGGAGGGCGCCGAGGCCGTCATCCCGATGATGGACGCCGTCATCGACCAGTGCGCCGAGCACTCGCTGGACGAGGTCATCATCGGCATGCCGCACCGCGGCAGGCTGAACGTGCTGGCCAATATCGTCGGCAAGCCCTACTCGAAGATCTTCACCGAGTTCGAGGGCAATATGAACCCGGCGGGCACGCACGGCTCCGGCGACGTCAAGTACCACCTCGGCGCGCAGGGCACCTACCTGCAGATGTTCGGCGACAACGAGATCGAGGTCTCGCTCACCGCCAACCCCTCGCACCTGGAGGCGGTCGACCCGGTGCTGGAGGGGCTCGCCAGGGCCAAGCAGGACCTGCTGGACAAGGGCGACGGCCCCGAGGGCTTCTCGGTCATGCCGCTCATGCTGCACGGCGACGCGGCCTTCGCCGGCCAGGGCGTCGTCGCGGAGACGCTGAACCTCTCCGGGCTGCGCGGCTACCGCGTCGGCGGCACCATCCACATCGTGGTGAACAACCAGATCGGCTTCACCACCGCGCCGGAGAACAGCCGCTCCACCGAGTACTCCACCGATATCGCGAAGTTCATCGGCGCGCCGATCTTCCACGTCAACGGCGACGACCCGGAGGCCTGCGACTGGGTGGCCCGGCTCGCGGTCGACTTCCGGCAGAAGTTCCGCAAGGACGTCGTCATCGACATGGTCTGCTACCGGCGCCGCGGGCACAACGAGGGCGACGACCCCTCGATGACCCAGCCGTCGATGTACGACGTCATCGACACCAAGCGCTCGGTCCGCAAGGCCTACACCGAGAGCCTGATCGGCCGCGGCGACATCTCGCTCAAGGAGGCCGAGGACGCGCTGCGCGACTACCAGGGCCAGCTGGAGCGGGTCTTCAACGAGGTCCGCGAGCTGGAGAAGTTCCCGCCGGAGCCCAGCGAGTCGGTCGAGGACGACCAGAAGGTGCCCTCCACCGTGCAGACCGCGGTGGACAAGTCGGTGCTGCAACGCATCGGCGACGCCTTCCTGAACGTCCCCGACGGCTTCAACGTGCACCCCCGCGTCAAGCCGGTGCTGGAGAAGCGCCGGGAGATGGCCTACGAGGGCAAGGTCGACTGGGCCTTCGCCGAGTTGCTCGCCTTCGGCACCCTGATCGACGAGGGCAAGGCGGTCCGGCTCACCGGCCAGGACTCCCGCCGCGGCACCTTCACCCAGCGGCACTCGGTCATCATCGACCGCAAGACCGCGGAGGAGTACACCCCGCTGCACAACATCGGCAGCGAGAACCCCGGCTGGTTCGCGGTGCACGACTCCGCGCTCAGCGAGTACGCCGCCGTCGGCTTCGAGTACGGCTACTCGCTCGGCAACCCCGAGGCGCTGGTGCTCTGGGAGGCGCAGTTCGGCGATTTCGTCAACGGCGCGCAGTCCATCATCGACGAGTTCATCTCCTCCGGCGAGGCCAAGTGGGGCCAGCTCTCCGACGTCGTGCTGCTGCTGCCGCACGGCCACGAGGGTCAGGGCCCGGACCACACCTCCGGCCGGATCGAGCGCTTCCTGCAGCTCTGCGCCGAAGGCTCGATGACGGTGGCCGTTCCGTCCACCCCGGCGAACTACTTCCACCTGCTGCGCAGGCACTCGCACGACGGCATCCGCCGCCCGCTCATCGTCTTCACCCCGAAGTCGATGCTGCGCAACAAGGCCGTGGTCTCCGACATCAAGGACTTCACCGAGTCCAAGTTCCGCTCGGTCTTCGACGAGCCCGCCTACGAGACCGGCACCGGTGACCGCTCCAAGGTCAAGCGCGTGCTGCTCACCAGCGGCAAGCTCTACTACGAGCTGGCCGCCGAGAAGGCGAAGCAGAAGCGCGAGGACGTCGCGATCGTCCGGGTCGAGCAGCTCTACCCGCTGCCCAAGTACCGGCTGAACGAGGCCCTCGACGGCTACCCCAACGCCACCGACCTGGCCTGGGTCCAGGAGGAGCCGGCCAACCAGGGCGCCTGGCCGTTCTTCGGCCTGAACCTGCCCGAGCTGCTCCCCGAGCGGCTCGGACGGCTGCGCCGCATCTCGCGGCGGGCCATGTCGGCGCCGTCGTCGGGGTCGAGCAAGGTGCATGCCGTGGAGCAGGCGGAGATCATCGAGGAGGCGTTCGCGCCGACGAAGTAGTTCTTCCTCGTGCCCCGTTTGGGACGGTGTACCGCGATACACCATCCCAAACGGTTCACGGAAGTCTCGCGATGCGCTCTCCGGCAAGCTGCCTCGTGGCGGTAGCCGGCTGCGACTGGGAGACGCTACAGCGGCGGGCAGCATCGGATCCGCACTCTGGTGGTCAGCAGCACTGTCAATCCGGTCCACCCAGCAGCCCGCTACACGCCACGTCCTACATGTGCCAAAATCGCAAACATGGACGCGAAGATGCTTGGTAAGCGAATCGCAGAAGCGCGAGTCGCTGCTGGCATGTCACAGAGGGACCTGTCCGTAGCTCTACAGCAAGCCGACCACACGACGATCAGCAAGATGGAATCCGGCATCCGGCGAGTCTCGGCGACGGAAATATTCGCGATCGCTCAGGTGCTCGGCAGACCACTGCAATGGTTCGTTATGGAGGAAGTGCCCGCAGCGATCAGCCGACGCACCGATGATGGTTTCGACCCCGAACTCGGCGTCCTTCTGGATGATGCGATCGAGCTGCTCGCGGATGACGCACGTTCGCTCCTCCGCAAGGGACTGATTGTCGCGCACCCTCGACCAGCGGCAGCCGTCCCGACCACTTACGCCGATGCGGAACGCGTCGCCGAGGTGGCTCGCGAGCGCGCTGGACTGCAAAACGAGCCTATCGCCGACATCCTGGCCGTATGCGAGAAACTCGGCATGCACGTATATGTCGGCAACTATGGAGAGTCCGCGGACGGTACCTGCGTGACGGTTGACAGCACGGATGAGACCGCGACAGCCGTCGCGGTGATAAACGCGGAGCGCCCTTCGGGACGCAAACGGGTCACTGTGGCTCACGAACTCGCACACTGGCTGGTCGGAGACGCGTATGACGCACACAGCGCCGACTCCGAGACCATGGTCAAGGCGGTAGCAATTCACTTCCTGATCCCTCGCGCGGGTGCGACGGCGCTGTGGAACGATTATGCACGCGACAGTCCTCGCCGCCGGGCCACCAGAATCGCGGGTACCTACCGCGTTTCATGGACAGCGACCGTAAATCAGCTGAAGAATATTGGACTGATCAGCGAGCACGAGAGACTCACAATGGCGCGGGTTAAACCTCTTGTCAGCGAGTTCATAGCCGCAGGAGTTTCTCTGATCCCGGATGATCTAATGGCCCCTCGGTTATCCCCCCAACTAGCCGCCGCGATCGTCCGCGGTTACGAGGGGGCGAAACTGACCCGCAAACGGGCACTGATGATGCTGCGAGGATCCATCGGCGATGCGCAGCTCCGCCAACGAGACGACGCACCGTTCGAAGTCATCCAGGGAGATGCTGGTGCCTGATCCGTGGGTGATGGATACGAGTGTATTCACCCACTGGCACAGAGCGGGCCGCGGCGAGATTCTCCGTAGAGTCTCTCCCGGCGGACAGGTGATCCTGATCCCCGACGCGGTGAACGCTGAGGTCGAGGTTGCGCGCACGGCTCATTCCGGAATTCCTGCTATTGCCGATTGCGAGTGGGTGGAACTTGTCGTTCTGAGTCCCGACGAGGGAGCTGAGCAACTCGCGATCCAGTTCGACATGGGTGCGGAATCACCTGGCGAGCACGCCGGCGAAGCTGCGGTTATTGCCTACGCGCACGCTCACAATTGCACTGCTATCGTTGACGAGAAGATCGTAGACGATCTCTTGGCTACCGATATGTGGCTGCCACTGAAAACCGGAGCAAGTCTGCACGCGTGGGCTTGGCGGCGCCCGCCTTGCGGAACTCGACTACACGCTCTCGATGTGCTGACCGAGCGCCGCGCTCAGCGAGCCGGGGCCGGGGCCGCCGACGGCGCGTTCCTGGACCTTGATTCCCAGGGTGGTCGCCGAGTCCAGGGTGCCGAGCAATAGCGACGTGGACGATCCGACCGGGCTCACCCGTTGTCAGGCCCCTCGGGCGACCGAGGCGTCGCGGGAGGGTGCGCTCAACGAGGTGCTGCGGCCGAACGGTCGAGTACACCGATGAGCGCCTCGGCTGCGGCGGCGAGGGTGCGGCGCTCGCCCGCCGCGAAGGACGTGCCGAAGGCGGCGCCCAGCGCTTCCCTGGCGCGGGCGAGGGCGGCGTCGAGGCGCAGGCGTTCGGTTCCGGCCGCGTCGGTGACGCCGGTGGCGGCGGCGAGTTCGACCAGGCCCGCGGCGGCGCCGAGGCGGTCGAGGAGCGGGACGAGGTTGCGGAGGCAGGTGCGGAGGAGCTGGTCACTGCCCGCGCCGGACCAGTAGTCGACGGCGGCGCGGGCATCGGCGAGGGTGGCGCTGTTCAGCGGGGCGGTGCGGGCGCGGACGGCGGTGGCCGCGGTGCGGCTGACGCCGGCGATGATCCGGTTGTGCACGGATTCGGCTCGGGTGGTGGCGGTTTCGAGTGCGGTGAGGGCGCGGGCAGGGTCGGTGTCGGCGTGAAGTTCGCCCTCGGTGTAAGCGACCCAGGCGAGGCTGGTCGGGTTGCCGGAACGGCGCGCCTCGGCGGCGGCGCGGGCGAGTAGCGGGTCGGCTGGGCGGCCGCTGTAGGCGGCGGCGAGGGTGAGCGCGACGGTCGCGAGGGTTGCGGCGACGTGGTCACCGCGGGCGAGTGCAAGGGTGTGCGCGCGGGTGTTCAGCTCGTCGACCGTCGCGAATTCACCATCGGCGAGCGCCTGATCGGAGAGGGCGTCCAGCGCCACCGATTCGGCGCGGCTGCCCGGCTCGGCAGCCGCCAGCGCGGCGGCACCGCGAGCGCGGGCCTCGGCGGCGTTGCCGACCAGCCAGTGGTGCAGCGTCGCCGCCGCATGCACACCCGAGCTCGCCTCGCGCTCGTCGATCTCCAGCGCCCAACCGAGAATGTCGGCACGCAGCCGCAGGTAGGACCAGTGCCGGTAGGCGGTGACGATGCGGCAGGCGGTCGCGGGCTCCGCGTCGAGTGCCCAGCGGAATGCGACGGCGGCGTCGGGGACCAGGTCGTCGAGCCGAAGCGACCAGCGGGGTTCGTCGGGACCGCGGAGTCCGTCGTCGGCGTCCTCGACCGCTGCGACAAGCCAGGCGGCGTGGGCGCGGCGGGCGGCGACGCGTTCGCCGGCGGGAGTCTCGGTGTGGACGAAGGTGCGCAAGGTCTCGAGCATGCGGTAGCGGCCGGTGCCGGTCGGTCCGGGGCGCACCAGAAGGGAGCGTTCGGCGAGACGGGCTACCAGCTCGGCGGTGTCCGAGCCGGGCGAGTCCGCCTCCGCGCTCTGATCTTCCAGGCCGACAGTGCCCGGCACCTCGGCGAGCACGGCTGTGGCCGCGGCGAGGTCGAACTCCCTCGCGAAGACGGCGAGGCGGCGGAAGGCGCGCGCCTCGGCCGGCTCCAGCAGGTCGCAGGACCAGGCGATGGTAGCGGCGAGGGTGCGCTGGCGCCGCGCGGCCAGTGGTGAACCGGCGCGCAGCAGGTCGAGGCGGTGGGTCAGGTGGGTGGCGAGATCATCGAGGGTGAGCGCGCCGAGCCTGCCCGCCGCGAGTTCGATGGCCAGCGGGAGCCCGTCCAGGCGGCGGACCAGGGCGGCGACGGCACGACGGACAGCGAAATCGTCGCGGCACGCGGCGAATTCGGGGGCGGCTGCGGTCGCGCACTCGAGGAAGAGGGTGACTGCGGGTGCGGCGGCGGAATCGGGGTCCGGCAGTTGCAGCGGGGGCAGCGGCGAGACCTGCTCGGCAGCGATGCCGAGGCGTTGCCGTGAGGTGGCGAGTACCCGCAGGTCGGCGGAGGCGGTGAGGGCGAGTTCGGCGACGGCGGCGGAGGCGCCGAGGAGGTGCTCGCAGTTGTCGAGCACCAGGAGACCGTCCAGCTCGGCGAGCCGGTGCCGGAGGGCGGTCTCGAACACGGCGCCGGGACGCACCTCGACGCCGATGGCATCGGCGACGGTGCGCGCGACCGAGCCTGCGGTCGTCACCGCGGCCAGATCGGCCCACCAGTGCCGGTGCCCGGCCGCGACCACGGCGGCGAGGCTGGTCTTGCCGACACCGCCCGGACCGACGACGGTTACCGCGCGATGCAGGTCGAGCAGGGTGTTCACCGCGGTGAGCTGGGCGTCGCGGCCGATCAGCGGGCGCGGCGCCGGGCCGCGCGTGCCCGCACGGTCAGAGCTCGGCCCGCCGCCCGACCGCGGCAACTCGGTCGGAGCCGAGCGAGCAGTGCCATCCCGCATAGCGCCCCCTGGCACCCCCATCTCGTGCCGCAGCACCCGCCCGTGCAGCGCGACCAGCGTGGGAGACGGGTCCAACCCCAGCTCATCGGCGAGCGCACGCCGATACTCGTCGTAGACCCGCAGGGCCTCCACCTGATCACCGGGCGTGAGCGCCTCGATCAGCAACCGCACCCGCCGCTCCCGCAGTGGCGCCGCCGCGAGCAAGGCCCGCAACTCCGCGACCACTTCCGCACCGCGACCGAGCTCGAGCAGCGCACCGGCCCGCTCCTCACGCGCCACATCGAACCGCTCACGCAGCTCCGCCGCCTCCGCATACGCGGGACCGGCGGCGAACCGCCCCCACGGCTCCCCGCCCCACAGTTCGAGCGCGCTCTCCCAGCGCGCCAGGGCCGCCGCGGGTGACTCCCCGACCGGCACGACAGTGCGGCTCGCGAACTCGTCCGCGTCGAGCGCGACCCCCTCCCGATCAAGGCAGTACCCCGCATCGGAGCGTCGCAGCACCGGCCCCACGGCCAGCCGCCGTAACCGCGCGACCGTCGTATGCAGCGCGGCCCGCGGATCACCGGGCTCCGACTCCGGCCACAACTCCGCGACCAGCCGCGGAACCGAGACAACCCGCCCGCGTGCCAGCACCAGCAGCGCGAGGAGCAGCCCCGGCCGACCGCCCGGGAACGGCCGGTCGCCGAGTCGCGGCTCCCCCAGCACGCGGATCTCGAGCACAGTGCTCCTTGTGGCCCGCGCGGAAACGGTCGCGTTCAGCATGCCGACTGTCCCGCACCCGGGCCACCCCTGTGAGCGGGGTGACAGCCGGCTGTCAGCGCCGGAGCGCACGGTGGAGGCGTCCCGAACCCCGACCTCCCGGAGCAGACCATGAAATCGGACGAACTCGCCGACCACCTCTTCACCGCCGTGCTCGGCACCTTCGACGTGCTCGCCGTGCACATCGGCTCCACATTCGGCCTCTACGACCTGCTGGCCGAGCCCCGCACCTCAGCCGAGGCCGCCGCCGCGGCGGGCATGGCCGAGCGGTACTGCCGGGAGTGGCTGGAGCAGCAGACCGTCGCCGGCCTGATCGAGGTCGACGACCCCGCGCTGCCCGCGCACGAACGCCGCTACACACTCCCCGCCGAGCACGTCCCGGTGCTCTGCGACCGGGACAGCCTCAGCTACTTCACCCCGTTCGCCCGGATCGTCGCCGCAGCGGCGGTGCAGCTGCCCGCGCTGCTGGAGGCGTACCGCACCGGTGGCGGGGTCGGCTGGCACCAGTACGGGGAGGTCATGCGGGCCGGTCAGGCCGATGCCAACCGCCCGCTCTTCCTGCACGTCCTCGGCTCCGACTGGCTGCCTGCGCTGCCCGAGGCGCACGCAGCGCTCACCGCGGGCGGCCGGGTCGCCGATATCGGCTGCGGCGACGGCTGGTCCGCCATCGGCATGGCGCTCGCCTACCCGGCGGCCGAGGTCGACGGCTTCGACCTCGACCCCGCCTCCATCGAGGCCGCCCGCGCCCACGCCGCGAACTACGGCCTCGGCGACCGGGTCCGATTCCATCACGCCGACGTCGCCGAACTCGCCGACGCCGGCCGGTACGACCTGGTCACCGCCTTCGAATGCGTCCACGACATGCCGGACCCGGTCGGCGTCCTGCGCGCGGCGCGGACCCTGGCGCGCCCCGGCGGCACCGTACTCGTCATGGACGAGCGCGTCCCGGAGACCTTCTCCGGCCCCGGCGACCCCGTCGAGCAGCTCATGTACGGCATGTCCCTGCTCATCTGCCTCCCCGACGGCCTCTCGCACCCCGGCTCCGCGGGCACCGGCACCGTCATGCGCCCCGGCACCCTGCGCCGCTACGCCCGCGACGCGGGCTTCGCCGAGGTCGAGGTGCTCGACATCGAGCACGACCTCTTCCGCCTCTACCGGCTGCACCCGTGACCGGAGCCGCCGCGACACCCGCGGCGGCCTCTGCTCGGCTGCTACCGTCGATTCCGTGAGCGAAACCGGGGGAACACCAGTCGCCGTCGTACCCGAAAAGGTGCGCGAGGTCGGCCAATACGTCTACGACCTCGCCGAAACTCTGCGCGGCGCACTGCAATCCGCCGCCCGCGACGTCGACCGCCTCACCACCGAGAGCTGGACCGGCGACGCCGCCGCCGAATTCGGCACCGGCTGGAGCGACGTCCGCGAGGGCGGGACCGCGATCATCGACGCGCTCACCGTCCTCGCGGAGAAGCTCGGGGTCAGCGCGGCGAACTACGAGAAACAGGAGTCCGATTCCACGACCCTGCTGAACATGTGATGAGTTCGCAGTTCTCGGTCGACCTCGAAGAGCTCGACAACATCGTCACCCGGGTCTCCGCCCTCGCCACCTTCGTCGCCGACCACCTCGACGAGATCGACGACCGGATCGCCACCCTCACCGGCACCGGCTGGGAAGGCCGCGCGGCCGCCGCCTACGCCGACGCGCACCGCCAGTGGTCCGCCGGCGCCCGGGAATTCGTCACCGGCCTGCGGGATATGAGCGATGCCGCGCGCACCATGCACACCCGCTACTCCCGGGCCAACGACCTGAACCGGAGGATGGTCGGCGGGGCATGAGCCAGACCGTCGATTGGCAGGTGTACTACGACGCCGCGCAGAAATGTCATGATCTGGCCGGGGAGATCCGGAAAGCGGACGCGCCCCTGCACGCGGTGTTGAAGAACGATTGCGCGGGCATGGCCGGTGATGCTCCAGGCTGCAAGCAGTGGGGTGAGGCCTACGACAACTCGGCGCAGCAGACCCTGCAGACCTGCACCAATATCGCGGATGCGCTGTCGAACCTGGGCTACGTGATCGCGGCGTTCGGCTACAACCACGGCATCGCCAACCGCAGCAATCCCGCGCCCTCCCGCCCGGCGGTCGGCGACATCGACGTCTGCCACATCTCGATCCCCACCTCGGTCGCCGACAACGGGCCGGGGCTGTCCCGGCACCCCGACGACGTCGATATCTTCGAGAGCCTGCTGGCGACGATCGTGCGGGAATTCGGCAAACTTCCCAATGGCGACGTCGACAAGCTGGAGCGGGCGGCCGCGGCCTGGAAAACCTTCTCGACGCACGAGGCCATCGCGAACGCGGGCGCCCGGGTCGCCGCCATCGCCGGGCTGCTGGAGCCGATGCGCGACGAGCACCTCGGGCCGATTCGCGAGCACATCGAATCGGTGCGCAGGGGGGCGGAGGGGCTGCGCACCGCATCGCTCGCGCTGGCCACCCCGGTCGCCGAGTACCACGCGGCCACGGTCGCGGTGCGGACTGATATCGAGTCCGCGGTGACCTCGGCCAAGTGGGCGGTCGGGCTCACGGTCGCGGCCGCGGCGGCCGCCTTTTTCTTCACCCTCGGTGGCAGTGCCGCGGCGGGGGCCGGCGGGGTCACCGCGATCGTGGCGAACACCGCGACCACCATTCGCAACGTCTACCAGGCCAGTAATCTCATTCGCGCGGTCGGTCTCGCGGTCGCTGGCGCCGGTGCGGTCGGCGTCGTCAAGGCGTTCGACGGGGTGCCGAGCTTGACGGAGATGACGAGCAGTCTGGTCTCCATCATCGCGATGCGGGTGCTGCTCGACGACGATGGCGTCGACTCCGGAGGCGGCAGTACAGCCGACCCGGCGTCCCTGACTCCCGAGCAGAAGGCGGACATCGCCAGGGATATCGCCTCCGACGAAGCAGGTACGCTACTCGGCGACGAGGACGCCAAGGGTGTCCGGATCGTGACGCAGGAACAGATCGATGCCGCCAGGGCGGAGTTGACCGAGAAACTCGGACCGCCGCAGGTGATCACGACTCCCAAGGGCGAGGTCGAGGTGTGGAAGATCTCGGACGATCCGAAGTCCAATGTCACCTTCCGCAACTACAGCGACAGCGGCGGCGACACCATCGACTTCAACAACGTCCCCGACCTGCCGTTGAAGCGATGGCACATACCGTGAAAACAGCAGATGACAGGGTGACCGAGTGACAGACGAATCGATCCTCACCTTCGATGAGCGCAGCTTCGTCAACTTCAAGGATTTCGATTTCGCGCCGGACGGCCACCACGGATTCCGCTGGGTGAACAGCAAGAGGTACGTAGTTCGGCAGCCGGAGGCAGCCGATGCGGAACTCCTCCGCGGCCTCATCGATTCCCCGGCCTACCGGGACAACTACATCGGCGGGGGGATCGAGCCGGAGGGGACCAGGCACGGGCCCTACTGGCTGCGGAACATCTCGGTCGACTCCTACCGCACCATCTCGCCCGAGGCGGCGGCCGACATCGTCGACCGCTGGCTCAGGGCCGACGGGTCGGTCCCCGACAAACTCCGGGAGCGCGTGACGGCGGAGGTATTCGAGCCGATCGACACCGCCACGGCGATCTACGAACTCCGTGACCTCGGCGAAGGCGCCATGAGCGACCTCGGCCTGAGTAACGGAGAGTTCCACGAACTGGTCCTGATCGATCGGGCGAACGCTTCGGTGCGGCTGATCGTCGCCTCCGACGACTAACCCCCCACAACCTCTCCCCGCAGCGCCTCCCCCAACCCCGGACTCAACGAGAAAGCAAACGCCACCAGCGAATCCACCAGCAACTCGATCAACTCCTCGCGCGAAACAGCGTCGGTCCGCAACCACGTCAACGTCGTCTCCTCGACGAACGCGATCCACCCGCGCATGCCGAGCAGCAACCGCGGCCGCTCGGATTCGGCGATGTGCACCGGCGCCTCGGTCAGGATGATCCCGATGATGGCGTCGCGCGTCCGGTCGACCAGCGGCGCGAGTTCGGGGCTGGTCGAGGTCGGCCCGCGCAGCAGCGCGGCGTAGGACGTGCGGTTCTCGCTGACGTAGTCGATGTACCGCTCGATGGAATCGCGCAGCTTGTCGTAGACGCCGAGCTCGGGGTCGGGGGTGACGCGCTCCAGGAGCTCGGCATTGGCGTGGTGGACGATCGCCAGGTGGAAGTCCTGCTTGGTCGGGAAGTAGTGGAAGAGCAGGCCGCGGGAGATCCCCGCCTGCTCGGCGATCTCGCTGACCGAGATGTCCTCGATGGCGCGCTCGCCGAGCATCCGGGTGCCGAGGGTGATGAGTTGCAGGCGCCGCTCGTCCGGGCTCAATCGGACACGTTTCGTGCTCTCCCCTTGGCTTCTGCTCTTCACCCGGCTCATCCTACTGACCGCCGCTCAATACTGTTGACTGCTGCTCAATAAACTCGTACTCTCGGTTACATGAGTCGCAAGGTTACAGACAAGGGTGTCGAGCGGCGGCACGTGCGCACGATCATCGTCGGCAGCGGGTTCGCCGGGCTCGGGCTCGCGATCAAGCTGAAGCAGCAGCGCCGCGACGACTACCTGGTGCTGGAGCGGGGCAGCGTGGTCGGCGGCACCTGGCGGGACAACACGTACCCGGGCGCGGCCTGCGACGTCCCCTCGCACCTGTACTCGTACTCCTTCGCGCTCAACCCGGACTGGACGCGCTCGTTCTCCAGGCAGGGCGAGATCCAGCAGTACATCCGCGGCGTCGCCGAGAAGTACGGCGTGCTGGACAAGCACGTCTTCGACTGCGATGTCACCTCGGTGCGCTGGAACGCCGAGACCGCGCGCTGGGACGTCGAGTCGAGCAAGGGGCCCTTCACCGCCGACACGGTGGTCTCCGCGGTCGGCGCGCTCTGCGAGCCCGCGCTCCCGGACATCAAGGGCATCAACGACTTCGAGGGCGAGATCTTCCACTCCGCCCGCTGGAACCACGATGCCGACCTGGCCGGTAAGCGGGTCGCGATCATCGGCACCGGCGCCTCGGCCATCCAGATCGTGCCGAGCATCGCCCCGCAGGTCGCGCACCTGGACGTCTACCAGCGCACCGCGCCCTGGCTGCTGCCCCGCTTCGACCGGCCGTACACCACGCTGGAGAAGCTGGCCTTCAAGCACATCCCTGGCTTCCAGCGGCTCTCCAGGGCGGGCATCTACGCCGCCAGGGAGACCCAGGTGCTCGGGCTGGCCAAGTTCCCCGCGCTGATGAACATCTTCGAGTTGGTCGCCCGCGCCAAGCTGCGCCGCGAGATCTCCGACCCCGAGCTGCGCGCGAAGGTCACGCCGAACTTCCGGATCGGCTGCAAGCGCATGCTGATCTCGAACGACTACTACCCGGCGCTGGACCGCGACAACGTCGACGTGATCACCGACGGCATCGCCGAGATCAAAGCGAACTCCATCGTCACCAGGGACGGCACCGAGCGCGAGATCGACGCGCTGATCGTCGCCACCGGCTTCCACGTGACCGATTCGCCGACCTACAACGCCATCGTCGGCCCGGACGGCCGCACCCTCTCCGAGGTCTTCGACCAGCAGGGGCAGCAGGCGTACAAGGGCACCGCGATCGCGGGCTTCCCGAACATGTTCTTCCTGGTCGGCCCGAATGTCGGGCTCGGCCACACCTCGATGGTCTACATGATCGAGTCGCAGATCAACTACGTGGCCGACGCGCTGGGCGCGCTGGCGCGGCAGGGGCTGCGCACGGTCGAGGTGCGCCGGGACGCGCAGGACAGCTACAACGCCGAGCTGCAGCAGAAGCTCGCGGGCACGGTCTGGAACACCGGCGGCTGCGCCAGCTGGTACCTGGACAAACACGGCAACAACACCACGCTGTGGCCGGACTTCACCTTCCGCTTCCGCAGCCAGACCAAGAAGTTCGACGTCGCGGCGTACTCGACCACGAAAGCCGCGGCCGATCAGAAAGCAGTGGTACCGCAGTGAGCAGGGACGCGTACTTCACCGGCAAGGTCTGTGTGATCACCGGCGCCGGCTCCGGCATCGGCCGGGCACTGGCCGAGAACCTGGCCAGGCGGGGGGCCAAGCTCGCGCTCTCCGACATCGATACCGAGGGGCTGGCCGAGACGGTCCGGCGCTGCGAGGCGCTCGGCGCCCAGGTGAAGTCGGATCGGCTGGACGTCTCCGAGCGCGAGGCCGTGCTGCTCTACGCCGACGCGGTGAAGGCGCACTTCGGCGTCGTGCACCAGATCTACAACAACGCGGGCATCGCCTACCACGGTGACGTGCTGCACTCGGGGTTCAAGGACATCGAGCGGATCATGGACGTCGACTTCTGGGGCGTCGTGAACGGCACCAAGGCGTTCCTGCCCCTGCTGCTGGAGTCCGGGGACGGCCACGTCGTCAACGTCTCCAGCCTCTTCGGGCTGATCGCGGTGCCGAGCCAGAGCGCCTACAACTCGGCCAAGTTCGCGGTGCGCGGCTTCACCGAGTCGCTGCGCCAGGAGATGCTGCTCGGCAAGCACCCGGTGCGGGTCACCTGCGTGCACCCGGGCGGCATCAAGACCGCGGTGGCCCGCAACGCGAGCTACGCCGAGAACGTGGACGGCGCGAACGCCGCCTCGCTCTTCGACAAGAAGCTGGCCATGCACACCCCGGAGATGGCCGCGCAGACCATCACCGAGGGCGTGCGCAAGGGCCACGGCCGGGTGCTGATCGGCTGGGAGGCCAAGCTGCTCGACCTGTTCGTGCGCTTCACCGCCTCCGGCTACCAGCGCATCTCCGCGCGGGTCCAGCGCGGTGTGCTGCCGTGAGCGCCCTGCGCGAGCTGAACCTGCCGCTGCCGGCGGCGCGGGCCGTGCTGACCCCGCTCTACTGGGCATCGCTGCACGCCAGGCTGCCCTTCCCGGTGCAGCGCAGGCTGCTCGACGTCGCCTCGCGGGTGCAGTTGCTGCCCGCGGGCGCGGTGGTCAGGAAGCTCCGGCTGGCCGGGCGGCCCGCCGAACGGCTCACCGTCACCAGCACTCCGACCGGCACCGAGGCGGGCGCGATTCTCTACCTGCACGGCGGCGGCTACGTGGTGGGCTCGCTGGCCACGCACCGCTCGCTCGGCGCCCGGCTGGCCCGCGCCGCGGAGTGCCCGGTCTACGCGCTGGACTACCGGCTGGCGCCGGAGCACCCGCTGCCCGCCGGGCTCGACGACGCCGAGGCGGCCTTCCTCGAGCTGGTCTCCAAGCACGGCTACCGGGCCGACCGGATCGCCATCTCCGGCGACTCCGCGGGCGGCGGGCTCGCGCTCGCGCTGGCCCAGCGGCTGATCGCGAAGCACGGGCTCACCCCGGGCGCGCTCGGGCTGATCGCGCCGTGGACCGACCCGAACGAGATCCCGGAGCGCGAGCGCGACCTGGTGATCAGCAAGCCCTGGTCGCGGCTCTGCGCCGCTGCCTACCTCGGCGCCGCCGACTGCGCCGACATCGGCTACGCCCCGCTCACCGGCGTGCTGCACGCGCTGCCGCCCACCTACGTCCAGGTGGACGAGAGCGAGCTGCTGCACCCGCAGTGCGTCGCGCTGGTCGAGGCGCTGCGCGGGGCCGGTGTGCACGTGCGGTTCACCGAGACCCGCGGGCTCTGGCATGTGGCGCAGCTGCAGGCCGGGCTGGTGCGACCCGCCGCCGCCGTATTGTCCGAGATGGCCGAATTCCTGCGTGACGCACTACACCCGGCCGACCTGCGGGAACTAGGATAGGACCAGCGGTTCCAGCAGTCCGGGCGGGCGGTCGCTCACTCGGCGCCGAAGCGGTGGCCGAGCTCTCCCGCCTGCCCGCGGTGTCGTAGATTACTGGCGAGTAAACCCACGTGGAAGGGCACAGATGCGAGAGTTCGAAGTCCCGGCTTCCTACCGAATTCCGGACGACGCGAACAATTCCGACAACGTTTTCCGGCACGCCGAGCGGACGCCCGACGTGGTGGTCTTCAACGTCCCGAGCGGCACCAACACCTGGCGGGACGTGACGGCCGCGGAGTTCGCGAAGACGGTCACGGGGGTGGCCAAGGGGCTGATCGCCTCCGGCGTCGAACTCGGCGACCGGGTCGCGATCATGGCCGCGACCCGCTACGAGTGGGCCGTGCTCGATTTCGCCATCTGGGCCGCGGGCGGCTGCACCGTCGCGATCTACGACAGCTCGGCCGCGGAGCAGGCCACCTGGATCCTGCAGGATTCCGCCACCAAGCTGCTGGTGATCGAGAACGACAAGCACCGCGCGGTGATCGACGAGATCGCCGACGGCGCGCTGCCCGACCTGCGCGAGACGCTGCAGATCGAGAGCGGCGCCATCGAGGAGCTGACCACCCGCGGCGCCGAGCTGGCCGACGAGGCGGTGCACGAGCGGCGCAAGCAGGTGAACGCGGCCTCGCCCGCCACCCTGATCTACACCTCCGGCACCACGGGGCGGCCCAAGGGCGTCATGCTCACGCACGCCAACCTCTACGCCGAATCGCAGTCCGATCGGATCGCGCTCGGCAAGTACGTGACCGAGGGCAAGAAGACCCTCATGTTCCTGCCGCTGGCGCACGTCTTCGCCCGCGCCGTCGCGCTGGCCGCGTTCGACGCCAAGGTGGTCGTGGCGCACACCGCGGACTGGACCACCCTGGTCGACCAGTTCGGCGCGTACCGGCCGCACTTCATCCTCTCGGTGCCGCGCGTGTTCGAGAAGGTCTTCAACAGCGCGAAGCAGAAGGCGCACGACGGCGGCAAGGGCAAGATCTTCGACGCCGCCGCGGCGACCGCCATCGAATGGTCCGAGGCGCAGGAGAAGGGCGGCGCGGGGCTGGTGCTCAAGGCCAAGCACGCCGTCTTCGACAAGCTGGTCTACAGCAAGCTCAAGGCCGCGCTCGGTGGGCAGTGCGAGGCCGCGGTCTCCGGCGGCGGGCCGCTCGGCGCGCGGCTCGGGCACTTCTTCCGCGGCGTCGGCGTCACCATCTACGAGGGCTACGGGCTCACCGAGTCGACCGCGGCGGTCACCGTGAACACCCCCGAGTACCTGCGGGTCGGCTCGGTCGGGCGGCCGATCGAGGGGCACGCGGCCAAGATCGCCGAGGACGGTGAGCTGCTGGTCAAGGGCTCGGTCGTGTTCGGCGGGTACTGGGGCAACTCGGAGGCCACCGAGGAGGCCTTCGTGGACGGCTGGTTCAAGACCGGCGACCTCGGCTCCATCGACGGCGACGGCTTCGTCACCATCACCGGCCGGAAGAAGGAGATCATCGTCACCGCCGGTGGCAAGAACGTCTCCCCCGCCGTGCTGGAGGACTCGCTGCGCGCGCACCCGCTGATCAGCCAGGTCATGGTGGTCGGCGACGGCAAGCCGTTCATCGCCGCGCTGATCACGCTGGACCCGGAGGCGCTGCCCGGCTGGGCCGAGCGGCACGGGCTGCCCGCCGACTCCACGGTGGCCAAGCTCGCGGAGAACGCCGACCTGGTCGCCGAGATCGAGGCGGCGGTGGCCGAGACCAACAAGAAGGTCTCCAAGGCCGAGCAGATCAAGAAGATCAAGGTGCTCGACGTGGACTGGACCCAGGAGGGCGGGCAGCTCACGCCGAAGATGTCGCTCAAGCGGGCGGTCGTCATGAAGGAGTTCGCCACCGAGGTGGAGAAGATCTACTCCTGACCATTCTGTGAACAGCGCCGTCGCCGGGGATTTCCGGCGGCGGCGCTGGTCGTTCGCGGCGTACGGTCGGGGAATGATCGCGCGGGCCGCCGCCGGGGTTGCCGCCGGTGTAGTGACGCTGGGGACGGCGGAGTTGCTCGCCGGGGTGCTGAACCCGGCCGTTTCGCCGGTGCGGGTGCTCGGGGACGCGGTGATCGACCACGCGCCGCAGGGGTTGCGCGAGTGGGCCATCGAGACCTTCGGGACCGCCGACAAGGGGGTGCTGGTCGTCGCCATGCTGGTGGTGGCGGTGCTCGTCTCGGCGCTCGCCGGGGTGCTCGGCCGAGCCGGGGCCGTTCTCCTCGCGATGCTCGGGGTCGTGGTGGCCGGGTTCGCTGTCGCCGCGGCGGGGGCTTTCGCGGCGGTGCCGACGGTGGCCGGGGTCGCCGCCGGGATCTGGGTGCTGCTGCGGGCGATCGACGGATCGCGGGCGGACGGCGTCGCGGGGGAGAGCCGTCGTGGAGGTGTCGAGCCTGCGGGCGACGCGGAGGCCGTCGGTGGCCGGGTGCGCGAACCGGCGGGCCGCGCGGTAACGGGCGGCGTCTCCGGCGGCCGCCTCTCGGAAGACCGCGAGGCGGCGGGGGCGGATCGGCGGTGGGTGCTGCGCGGGCTCGCGCTGGCGACGGGGGCTGGCATCGCCGCGGGGCTGGCGGGGCGCGCGCTGGCCGCGCTCCGGACGGATGTCTCCGGTGAGCGTGCCGGCGTCACGCTGCCGCCGCCGCGGGAACCGCTGCCGGACACGCCGTTCGGCGCCGACCTGCGCACCCCCGGCATCACCCCGTACCTCACCCCGAACGCCGACTTCTACCGGATCGACACCGCGCTGACCGTCCCGCAGGTGTCGATCGAGGACTGGTCCCTGCGCATCCACGGCATGGTGCAGCGCGAGATCACCCTGCGCTGGGCCGATCTCGCCGCCCGCCCCGCCATCGAGCGGCTCACCACCCTGACCTGCGTCTCCAACCCGGTCGGCGGCGACCTGGTCGGCAGTGCCCGCTGGCTCGGCTACCGGCTGGACGCCCTGCTCGCCGAGGCAGGCCCGCTCCCCGGCGCCGACATGGTGCTCTCCCGCAGCGTCGACGGCTGGACCGCGGGCAGCCCGCTCGCCGCGCTCACCGACGGGCGCGACGCGCTGCTCGCCATCGGCATGAACGGCGAACCGCTACCGGTGGCGCACGGGTACCCGGCCAGGCTGGTGGTGCCCGGGCTCTACGGGTACGTCTCCGCCACCAAGTGGGTCACCGAACTGGAGGTCACCCGCTTCGACCGGGCCACCGCCTACTGGACCAAGCTCGGCTGGGCCGCCGAGGGGCCGATCAAGACCGGGACCAGGATCGATACGCCCGCGGCGAGTGCTCGGCTGAAGCCGGGGCGGATGTCGGTCGCCGGGGTGGCGTGGGCGCAGCATCGCGGGATCGTCGCGGTCGAGGTGCAGGTGGACGACGGGCCGTGGGAGCAGGCTCGGCTCGCCGCGGATGTGTCGGTGGATACCTGGCGGCAGTGGGTGTACGAGTGGAACGCCACCCCGGGGCCGCACACCCTGCGCGCCCGTTCCACCGACGGCACCGGAGAGGTGCAGACGGCCGAGGTGGCGGCGGCCGTTCCCGACGGGGCCAGCGGGTATCCGGCGGTTTTCGTCCGGGTCGGGTGAGAAGAAAGCTTGTTTCCCGGGGCTCCGCGCCGCACCCCGGCCACCCGCGGCGGGCCCGCGAAGAGCTGGCGGCCGACGCCGCCGCGCGAGGCGAAGGGCAACTGCGCGGCGGCGCGGTCGAGACCTCAGGCGGCGGTGCCCGCCGGTTCCGCCTCCTTGACCGGCCCGGGGCCGGCAGCACTGCGCTCGTGCCGGACGAAGAGCGCCGAGGCGACGACGCCGATGAGCAGCACCCCGGCGGGAAGCAGGATGGATTCCGAGAGCGCGGTGCTGAATTTGTCCCGCACGAACTCGGGCACCGGCCCGCCCATCCCCTCGGCGGCGGGCCCGCCACCGAGCCCGGCCGCCGTGATCCGCGCCGAGATCAGCGCGGAGATGGCCGCGCTGCCGAGCACCGACCCCACCTGGCGGGTGGTGTTGTAGATCCCGGCGCCCGCCCCGGCCTGCTGCACCGGCAGGTTGTGCGTGGCGGTCGAGGCCAGCGGCGCCCAGATGCAGGCATTGGAGAACCCGGCCAGCACACCGGCGACCATGAACAGGTACAGCGGGCTGTCCGGCGTCATGATGGCGGCGATCCAGAACAGCGCCACCGCGAAGAGCGAGAAGCCGACGGTCGGCACCACCCGCGGGTGCAGCCGGTCGGAGAACCGCCCGATCACCGGGGCCAGGATGCCGGTCGCGATCGCCATCGGGGCGAAGATCAGCGCCGAGCGGGTCGGCGAGAGCTCGCGCACCGCCTGCAGGTAGAAGTAGGCGGGCACCATGAACGCGGTCACCGCCGCGCCCATGGCCGCGATCGCCAGGTTGGAGAAGGCGAAGTTGCGGTCCTTGAACAGCCCGAGCGGCACCAGCGGCTCGCCGGTATTGCGCGACTGGTTCCAGAGGAAGAAGGCCAGGACCACGAGCCCGGCGCCGATCATGGTCCAGATCAACCAGTCCCAGTCCCTGGTATTGCCCTCCTGGATCCCGAAGACCAGCAGGAACATGCCGATCGCGCTGAGCACGACGCCGGGGATGTCGAAGCGGTGCCGGTTGGTCGGCAGCGCCGGCACCAGCCACACGGCCAGCGCGAAGGCGATGATGCCGACCGGCACGTTGACGAAGAAGATCCACTCCCAGCCGAGGCCGTCGACCAGCACGCCGCCCAGGATCGGGCCGACCAGCGTGGCCAGCCCGGCCACGCCGCCCCACAGCCCCATGGCGGCGCCGCGCTTGTCCGGCGCGAAGGTGCGGGTGATGACCGCCATGGTCTGCGGCGTCATGAGCGCGGCGCCGATGCCCTGCACGGCGCGCGCGGCGATCAGCATGCCGATGGTGCCGGAGAAGCCGCACCAGAGCGAGGCGGCGGTGAAGACCGCGAGCCCGATCAGGTACAGGTTCTTGGGGCCGAAGCGGTCGCCGAGGCGGCCGGTGATGAGCAGCGGTACCGCGTAGGTGAGCAGGTAGGCGCTGGTCACCCAGATCACCGAGGAGATCTCGGCGTTCAGCTCCGCCATGATGGCCGGGTTGGCGACCGCGACGATCGTCATGTCCAGCAGGATCATGAAGAAGCCCACCACCATGGCAAGCAGCGCATGCCACGGATTGCGGGTTTCGGACATCAGGAGCTCCTCGTTCGGGGCGTGCCGAATACTCCAGGCGGAATATACGCCTGGGCAACGATCGGGCGCGATCGGTTATTCCGCCGTCAGAGCGCGTGCGCGTCCAGCCAGCTCCTGGCCAGGTCGGCGGGGTTCTCCCCGGCCTCGGCGCGCTGCACCAGCGCGGTCAGTTCTTCGGTGGTGAGCTCGCCCGCGACCTGGTTGAGGCGCTCGCGGCCGCGGTCGTCGATGACGCCGTCGCGGAAGATCGGGACGACGTTCTCCGCGAGGAGGGTTTCGGCGTCGGCGAGTGCGGTCAAACCGGCGGTGGCGTCGGCGGGCACCGGGCCGGCCAGGATGCCCGCCTGGATCCGGCCCTCCAGGAGCGCGGCGCGCAGGGCGGCGGGGTCGGCGAAGCGTTCGGTGGTGACGAAGGTGCAGTTCGGAAGGGTTTCGGGCGGGGCGGGGTCGAGCAGGCCGGGGGCGGGAGCCAAACCGCCGGTGCGGCCCGCGCAGGCGGCGGCCGTCGATTCGGCGAGGTTGTCGCGGCGAGCGGTCTCGGTGGTCACCAGGAGCCGCGGGCGCAGGTCGGTGCCGTCGGCGGGGTCGGAGATGACGAGGCCCTGCGGGAGGGAGCGGGCCAGCGCGGCGGTCGCGTTCCGCGCCGGGTCGACGGGGTTTTTCGGGGCGCCGGCATCGGTCGCGGGGGGTGCGCCGGAACCGGGCGAATCGTCGCCGGGCACCGGCGCGTCACCTCCGGGCGCGGACGGCGCGCCAGGGGCGGGCCGGTCGCCACCGGGCGCAGGCGTGCCACCTGCGGGCGGCGCGCCGGGTGCGGGCGTGTCTCCCGGCGCGTTCGCGCTGAGCGCGGTGGCGTCGAAGAAGCGGGTCAGGGCGCCGGTGTGGTCGGCGAGCAGGTCGACGGCGCCGGAGTCGAGCGCGTCCAACCGCGCCGCGCGATCACCGGGCGCGGGCGCGACCACCGCCGCAATCCCCCCGCGGGAGAGCGCACCGGCGTAGATCTCGGCGAGCACCGCCGACTCCGCGGTGTCCCCCGCCCCGACCGTGACCGCGGGCTCCCCCGTCCCGCCCCCACAGGACACGGCGGCGAGCGCGACCAGCGCCAAGAGCGAGCACCGCGCCCGGCTTCGAGCGCGCGGCACCGCACCCCTGCGCACCCACGCGGGCAACTCCATTCTGCGACACCAACTCTCTCCAGCCGACGCGAACCCCGCCGAGCGGGCAGTATGGACTATCGGCAATGTACCGGGGCAGCCCGGCAGCGCCGCCGCCCCGTACCCGGACGCAAAGGACTCCCGTGCTTTCGACTTCTGCTCACCGGATCCTCACCGCCGCGCTCGCCGTGCCGGTCGCCGCGACGCTCGCGGCCTGCGGCGGCAACTCCGACCCGCTCTCCGGCGGCGGCAGCTGCGAGGGCGATGCCATCACCGTCGGCTCGGCCAACTTCCCCGAGTCCGAGACGGTCGCCGAGATCTACGCGGAGGCGCTGCGGGTCAACGGCTTCCAGGTGGACACCAGGCTCAATATCGGCAGCCGCGAGGCCTATATCCCGGCGCTGCGCGACTGCTCGGTCTCGGTGGTGCCCGAGTACACCGGCAACCTGCTCCAGTACCTGCAGCCCGACGCGACCGCCACCAGCCCCGCGGATGTGGAGTCCGCGCTGGCGGGCGCGCTCGGCGACCAGCTGGCGCTCGGCACCCCGGCCCCGGCCCAGGATTCGGACGCCGTCGTGGTCACTAGGGCCACCGCGGACCGCTGGAACCTGCGCTCGATCGGCGACCTGGCCGCGTACTCGGCCGAGATCACCTTCGGCGCGCCCGCCGAGTTCGCCGAGCGCCCGGGCGGGCTGCCCGGCCTCGCCAAGAACTACGACGTCGATATCCCCGCGGACAGGTTCGTCCCGATCGCCGACGGCGGCGGCCCCGCCACCGTCCGTGCCCTGGTGGACGGCCAGGTGACCGCGGCCAATATCTTCACCACCTCGCCCGCCATCGCGCAGAACAACCTGGTTGTGCTCGAAGACCCGAAGCAGAACTTCCCGGCGCAGAACGTGGTGCCGCTGCTGAACGCGGCCAAGAAGACCGACCCGCTGGTCGCCGCGCTGAACGCCGTCTCGGCCAAGCTCACCACCGCGGAGCTCATCGAGCTGAACACCGCCGTCTCCGGCGACGCCAAGACCGAGCCCAAGGCCGCGGCGGCCGCGTGGCTCGCCGAGCAGGGGCTGAACCAGAAGGCGGGCGGCTGATCCCACCGTGTCCGACATCGAATTCCGCGACGTCAGCAAGACCTACCCGGACGGCACGCACGCCGTCTCCGGGCTGGACCTGGCCATCGAGTCCGGCTCGTTCACGGTATTCGTCGGGCCGTCCGGCTGCGGCAAGACCACCTCCATGCGCATGATCAACCGGATGATCCGCCCCACCTCGGGCACGATCACCGTGGGCGGTGACGATATCGCCGGGGTCGACCCGGTGCGGCTGCGCCGCGGCATCGGCTACGTGATCCAGGGCGGCGGGCTGCTCCCGCACCGCACGGTCGTCGACAATGTGGCGACCGTGCCGGTGCTGCGCGGCACCTCGCGCAGGCAGGCGCGGGCGGCGGCGCTGGAGGTGCTGGACCGGGTCGGGCTGGATCGGCAGCTCGCGCAGCGCTATCCGGCGCAGCTCTCCGGCGGGCAGCAGCAGCGGGTCGGGGTGGCGCGGGCGCTGGCCGCCGACCCGCCGGTGCTGCTCATGGACGAGCCGTTCAGCGCCGTCGACCCGGTGGTCCGGGCCGAGTTGCAGGCCGAGATGCGCCGCCTGCAGGGCGAATTGAGGAAGACCATCGTCTTCGTCACGCACGATATCGACGAGGCCATCACGCTCGGCGACCGGATCGCGGTGTTCGGCCGCGGCGGCGTGCTGCAGCAGTACGATGCGCCGCGCACCGTGCTGGCCCAGCCCGCCACCGATTTCGTGGCCGGGTTCGTCGGGCGCGACCGCGGCTACCGCGGGCTCTCCTTCCGCAGCGCGGAGCGGGTGCCGCTGCGCGATCTCGCCACGGCCACCGAGGCCGAGGCGCCGAAGCTGGAGCCGGGCCCCGGCGAGTGGGTGCTGATCACCGGGAAGGGCGGTGCCCCGGTCGGCTGGCTGGACGCGGGCGGCGCCGCCGGGCTGCGGGCCGGGCGCGAGCTCGCCGAGAGCATGACGGCGGGCGGCTCGCTCTTCGTGGTCGGCGGCGACCTGCGGCAGGCGCTGGACGCGGCCATCTCCGCACCCGCCGGCGTCGGCGTCGCGGTGGACGATTCCGGCGCGGTGCGCGGCGGGATCAGCGCCGACGACGTGCTCGCCCTGCTGGCCGAGCAGCGCGCGGCCGAGGATTCCGCGCGCGCGGAGGCCTGATGCGCTATCTCCTCGACAATGCGAGCGAGGTCTGGGGCTACACCAGGGAGCACCTGTACCTCGCGCTGATCCCGCTGCTGGTGGGGCTGGTGATCGCGGTCCCGGTGGGGACGCTGGTACGCCGGGTGCCGTGGCTGCGGCGGGTGACCGTCACGCTCTCCGGGCTGGTGTACACGGTGCCGTCGCTGGCGCTGTTCGTGATCATTCCGCCGATCGTCGGGATCGCGACCATCGACCCGCTGAACGTCATCATCGCGCTCACCCTCTACTCCACCGCCCTGCTGGTGATCGCGGTGCCCGCGGCGCTGGACTCGGTGCCCGCCGCGGTGCTCGACTCGGCCGACGCCGTCGGCTTCGGCCCGCTGCGCCGCACGCTCACCGTCGACCTGCCGCTCGCGCTCCCGGTCTTCGTCTCCACACTGCGGGTCGTGGTGGTCACCAATATCGCCATGGTGTCGGTGGGCGCGCTGGTCGGCGTCGGCGGGCTCGGCAAGCTCTTCACCCAGGGGTACCAGCGGGACTACCCCGACGAGATCATCGCCGGGATCGTCGTCACGCTGGTGCTCGCCCTGATCTTCGACCGGCTGGTGTACCTGCTCGGGCGGGCCGCGACGCCCTGGGTCGCGAAGGGGGCCTCCTCGTGAATCTCTTCCTGGATGCCTGGCAGTACTTCACCGACCCGGACAACTGGGGCGGCCCCGCCGGGATCGATCAGCGGCTGCTGCAACACCTCTGGTACAGCGCGCTCGCCATCGGGCTCTCCGCGCTGATCGCGGTGCCGCTCGGGCTCGCCGTCGGGCACTACCGGCGCGGTGCCGCGGTGCTGGTCGGCTTCGCCAACGCCATGCGCGCGCTCCCCACCCTCGGCCTGCTCACCTTCCTGGTCCTGCTCATGGGGCTCGGGCTGATCCCGCCGCTGCTCGCCTTGATCACCGTGGGTATTCCGCCGCTGCTCGCCGGGGCGTACGCGGGGATCGCCAATGTGTCCCCGGAGGTGTTAGACGCCTCGCGTGCCATGGGGATGACGGAGTTCCAGGTGCTGTTCCGGGTCGAGGTGCCGAACGCGCTCCCGGTGCTGCTCACCGGGGTACGCGGGGCCACGTTGCAGGTGGTCGCCACCGCAACCATCGCCGCCTACGTGAACCTCGGTGGGTTGGGGCGGTACATCTTCGACGGGATCGGGTTGCACCGCTACGACCGGGTGCTGGTCGGGGCCATTCTGGTCGCGGTGCTGGCGATGGTCCTGGACGGGCTGCTCGCGCTCGCGGTCTGGGCCGGGGCGCCGGGGACCGGGCGGTTGCGCCGCCGTACCTGACTCAGTCGGCGGTGCCGGGCTCGACGACCCATTCGGCTCGCAACGCACTCACCGAGGAAATCATGTCGAAGTCGCCGTCGTAGTGCAGAACCGTGGCTCGGTGCCGCTCGGCCGTAGCTGCGATAAGGACGTCGGCCAACGACAGTGCTCGGTGAAAACCGGCGTTGAGCGCCAGTGCCTGAATCTCGAGCGCGCGCTCGAATTCCTCGTCATTGCAGGTCAGGTAGTCGAATCCGCGGAGCAGAGTGCGCAAACGCAGCGCCTCGGGCTTGCCGCGCGCCGAATACAGCACCTCGTATTCGGTGGGGGCACACACCGCGAGGAGCCCCGCGTGGTCCAGCGCATCGAGTCGCTGCCGCACCGCGGGCGTGCTGCGGCGAGCCAGCGCGGACTTGTCGACCAGGTAGCGCCCCCTCACGCCACCGAGGCTCCGTCGCCGCGATCGAGGGAGCCGTCCGGCTTCCGCGGCCCGGTCTTGGACCGGATCTCCGCGAACACATCCTCGAACTCACCCTCGTCCATGGCATCGAAGAGCTCCCGCCGCAACCGCAGCTTCACGCCCTCGGCCATAGCCGCCCGCACCGCTGCCGCCTTGGTCGTCACCCCGTACACCCGCATCGCCTGCTCGACGATCTCCTCGTCCAGATCGATGACAGTCCTGGCCATTGCTCACCCTCCCTCTTCGGCGATATCAATTCTGTTCATGAAATGATATCGCATAGCGTCGGCGGTCGAACACCGGAAAACCGATGGGCATCGTGCTGCGGACCGCGAGCAGCTCGGCCATCGCGAAAGCACGTGTCGAGGACTACGAGCGAACCCTCCGCCGCCGCGGCCGGACCACGTCCGAAACCCCGCCCCGGAGGCCGGGAGGGTAGGCCCGATCCCTCCTCGGCGATGCCGATCCTCATGGATCTCATGCTCGGGCGATGGAGCTCCCCGTCAGCGGAATGCCGAGGTGTCGTAGACAACCCGGACATCCCACCACGGGCAGGTCCCGGCCCTCGTCCCCACGGCGTGCACGCCGATGACCCCCGACTCGACCGGCGCCGGGTGCGGACCGCCCGGGCAGGCGACCCGCACGATGGTCGCGCCCCTGGCCCGTGCTGTTCGTACCGCATCGTGTCGGACAGCGACGGCGTCGGCGCCTTCGGCGCCTGGCTGCGAATCACGCCCTGAAAACAGAACTCCCGCCCGAAGCAAAAACCTCGAGCGGGAGTTCCGGCAAAAAAGAAATCAGGCGACGCCCTCGGCGCGGGCAGCGGCGGCGACCGCCTCGGCGACGGCGGGGGCGACCCGCGGGTCGAGCGGGCTGGGCACGATCTTCTCCGGCCCCAGCTCGTCCGCGACGACACCGAGAATGGCGTTGGCGGCGGCGATCTTCATGCCCTCGGTGATCCGGCGCGCGCCCGCGTCCAGCGCGCCCTTGAAGACGCCGGGGAAGGCGAGGACGTTGTTGATCTGGTTCGGGAAGTCGCTGCGGCCGGTGGCCACGATCGAGGCGTACTTGCGCGCCACGTCGGGGTGGATCTCCGGGTCCGGGTTGGACATGGCGAAGACGATCGACTCCGGCGCCATGGAGGCGATGAGCTCCTCGGCGATGAGCCCGGCGGAGAGCCCGAGGAAGACGTCGGCGCCGGCCAGCGCCTCGGCGGCGCCGCCATTCAGCCCGCGCGGGTTGGTGCGGCCCGCGAGTTCGGACTTGATGGCGTTCAGGTCGCTGCGCTCGCGGCTCACGATGCCCTTGGAGTCGAGCACGGTGACGTCCGCGACACCGGCCGCGAGCATGATGTTCGTGCACGCGACGCCGGCCGCGCCCGCACCGGAGACGACCACCTTGAGGTCGGCGATATCCCGGCCCTGGACCCGGGCGGCGCCGTTCAGCGCGGCGAGCACCACGATGGCGGTGCCGTGCTGGTCGTCGTGCATGACGGGGCAGTCGAGCGCCTCGATCACGCGCTGCTCGATCTCGAAGCAGCGGGGGGCGGAGATGTCCTCCAGGTTCACCGCGCCGAAGCTCGGGCGCAGCCGGACCAGGGTCTCGACGATCTCGTCGACATCCTTGGTGTCCAGCACGATCGGGATGGAGTTCAGGTCGGCGAACTTCTTGAACAGCGCCGCCTTGCCCTCCATGACCGGCAGCGAGGCGCGCGGGCCGATATCGCCGAGGCCGAGCACCGCGGTGCCGTCGCTGACCACGACCACCAGCCGGTCGGTCCAGGTGTAGCGCTTGGCGAGCGCCTCGTCCTGCGCGATCGCGCGGCTCACCTGGGCGACGCCGGGGGTGTAGGCGATCGACAGATCCCGCTGGGTCTCCAGCGGGGACGAGAGCTCCACGGAGAGCTTGCCGCCGAGGTGGCCTGCGAAGATTTCGTCGTGGGTGATCGCAGAAAGGCTGGCCGCGTCGTCGGCGCTGCGGTCCGCGGTGGCATTCGGTGCGTCAGTCACAGGTGACACGATTTCACTCCTGCTTGGTGCGTGGCTAGACCGGAAAACGGTTACCGCCGGGTATCCGGTATGAGGTGTCTCACGGGGCTCATCGATGCCGCTACCGGCCCATTTCGGACTGGTTGTGATTTTCGTCACGCAGCAGTGGATACCGGCGAGTACCGGGCGGGCGGAACGAGAGCGCGGAGCCGGACGGGGTCATCCGGACCTGAGATCGATACTGATCCACGTGGTGCGACGGTACGTCGCGCGACGGGGCCAGCGGGATATCCGAACCCGGCGGTGGCACAGGAGCGGAATCCGACCCATTGTGCCAGCCGGGCTCCCCCGCCGCCAAACCGGTGCTCCCCGACAACCTCACCCTGCGAGCGTAGGCGGCCGGAATTACCTGGACGTGAGCAAAGGCTGGCCGTTCGCCGGACGGCCGCGGTGAGCAATCCCGCCGCGCCGACGCCGCCCCGGTGAGCACCGTCGGCGCATCACGCCGTCGGCGGCAGCGCGGCGGCGCCGAGCGGCGGCTCGACGGCACGCGGACGCCGGGCGCCGAGCCGGGCGATATCCGAGCCGGCGAGCGGGTCGGTACGCAGCCAGACCGCGTCGAGCCCGCCCGTCCGGATGCGGACGAGCCCGCTCGGCGCGGCGTCGGGGTGGTCGGTGCGGCGATGTAACCCCCGGCTCTCGGCGCGGGCCAGCGCGGCGTGCGCACTCCACCGCGCGGCAGCCAGCAGCGCGACGGCCTGGCGCGAGCGCAGCGCCCCCGCACCGCTTCCCCCGAGCTCGAAACGGGCGGCGGGCCAGAGCGCGTCCAGCTCGGCGACGGTATCCCGCAGCGTGCCCGCGCTGCGCCAGTAACTGCGGCGCGGCGGAACGGTGTGCTCGCGCACCGAGCCGACCACCGCGCGCGGGTCGAAGCGGCACACCGAGCGCAGCCCGGCGGGCACCGGCCCCGACCCCTGCGGCACCCGCACCGGCACCGGCCCGCCGACCCCGGCGAACAGCGCGGCCCCCGCCCCCGCCCACACCCCGGAGGCGATCGCCCACGCCCCGCCGTGCCCGCCACCGGCCCCGACCACCCCCTCGCGCGAGGTGACGTCGCCCGCGGCGAAGAGCCCGGGCACGGTGGTGGCGCCGTCGCGCGCGGTCACCAGCCCGCCCGCGCCGAGCACGGTGCCGTGCAACACCGGCCGCAGCGGCACCCGGCCCTGCTGGTCGAGCACCCGGTAGCGCAGTACCTGCCTGCGCGCGGCGGCGGAGAGCGCGGCGGTGCGGGCGAAGACGCCGCGGCCACCGGCCAACGCCTCGAAGAGCGCGGCCCCGGCGACCGGAGCGCCGGTGCGATCGTGCAGCGCGGCGCCGTGCAGCGGCGAGCCCGCGCCGAGCCCGAAGGGCGCGCCGCCCATGGCAGGCGCGAGGGCGTAGGCGCCCGCGAACTCCATGCCGGAGAGCTCGGCGCCCACCTCGGCGCCGAAGAGCAGCCCGTCGCCGGTATCGACCTCGGTGCCGGGCGCGCCGGAGCCGAAGGCGCAGCCGCCGGTGGCGAGCACGACGGCCCGCGCGCTCGCCGTCCACGGCCCGGAGCGGGTGCCGGTGCGCAGCCCGGCGGCCGCGCAGACCACGCCGTCGGCGTCGGTGAGCAGCCGCAGCGCGGGGTGGTTGTCGCGGATCACCACGCCGAGCGCGAGCGCGTAGCGGCGCAGCGCCCGCAGGTACATGACCCCGCTGACCCGCACCCGGGCGGGCAGCGGCCCGCCGGGACCGGCCGGGTCGTCCTCGCCCGCGACGACGCTCGGCACCGGCGTGGTCCTGAGCCCGCGGTGCGCGAGCCGGGTGAGCCGTCGGTAGCTCTCCTCCAGCACGGCGTGCACCAGCGCGGCATCGCCGAGCCCGGCCCCGTGCGCGAGCGCCGCGCCCACCGCATCGGCCCGCCCCGACCCCGGCGGCGCCGCCCAGAGCGCGGTGCTCCCGGCCGCGGTCGGCCCGGCGGCGCCGCAGCGCGCCTTGTCGGCGAGCACGACGCGGGCACCGGCCCTGGCCGCCGCGATCGCGGACCAGAGGCCGGCGGGTCCCCCACCGAGGACGAGCACATCGGTCTCGAAGGCCTCCACGGAAAACAATGTTCGGGCACAGTTCACCGACCCGCAACCATTGGGACCACGGCCGAAGGGTGTGTCGTAGCCGCACCGTGACCCGCGTTACGAAAGAGCCGGGAAGGCTATCCCCACCACTGCGTCCACAGCAACCACCCGGCTGCCGCGAACACCACCAGCGCGGCCCCGAACACCGGGACGCCCCACTTCCGATCAGCGAACACCTGCGCCACCACGACGACCACCGCGAGCCCGAGGTGCCAGGCCAGCGACTCCCCGCCGGGGCCGGGGAAACCGCGCCGCCCGGCCAGCACCGCGGCGCCGAGCACCACCAGCGCCAGCACCACCACCCCGGCCGCGACCGTGCCGCTCAGCCCGCGCAGCAGCCTCACGGCGCGATCACCTCGGTGCCGGTCGCCGCCGCCACCAGCTTCTCGAACTGCGCGGGCTCGGTGGTGCAGGCCCCGAGCGCCACGGTCTTGTTCGCGCCGTGGTAGTCCGACGAGCCGGTGCAGAGCAGCCCGAGCTCGGCGGCGAGCTCGCGCAGCAGCGCGCGGTCGGCGGCAGGGTGGTCGGGGTGGTCGACCTCGAGCCCGCCCAGCCCGAGCCCGGCCAGGTCGCGGATCTCGTCGAGGTCGAGCAGCCTGCCCCTGGCCCGCGCCCTGGCGTGCGCGACCACGCTGACCCCGCCCGCGGCCGCGATCATCGCGACCGCGCGGCGCAGCGGGGTGTCGGCCTTCTCCGCGTAGTAGGGGCCGTCGGGGGCGAGCAGGTGCCGGAAGGCGGCGTCGACGGTGGGCACGACGCCCGCCTCGACCAGGGCGCGGGCCAGGTGCGGGCGCCCGGCCGCCGGGCCGGCCGCGGCGAGCACCGCCTCCGGCTCGATGGGCAGCCCGTCGGCCGCCATCCGCTCGGCCATGGCGCGCAGCCGCTGCACCCGTTCGCCGCGCAGCCGCTCGCGCTCGGCGGCGAAGCCGGGGTCGGCGGGGTCGAAGAGGTAGGCGAGCAGGTGGGTGGCGACCGGGTCGCCGTCCTCCCCCAGCCCGACGCAGGACAGCTCCATGCCGCGCACCAGGGCCAACCCCGGCGGCCGCGCCGCCTCCGCCGCGGCCCAGCCGGAGGTGGTGTCGTGATCGGTGAGGGCGACGACGTCCAGCCCCGCGGCCGCGGCATTGCGCATCAGTTCGGCGGGTGAGTCGGTGCCGTCGGATGCCGTGGAGTGGGTGTGGAGATCGATGCGCACGCATCACAGTGTTCCAGCTGCGCACTCCGCCACTCGCGGAGCGTGGGCCGTAGCATCGTCCGGTGCCTACCATTCCGCCGCTGCCCTTCCGCGGCCGCGGCACCGGGTCCTCGCCCGCCGTCCACCGGGTGCCGGTCCCGACCGCGCGCGCCATCGTCGACTGCGCCGTCTACGTGAACGGCGAGCGGCTGCCCGGCCGCTTCACCCACCAGAGCGCGCTGGCCGAGGTGCGCAGCCGCGGCACCGGCTTCGTCTGGATCGGGCTGCACGACCCGGACGAGAGCCAGATGCGCGATGTCGCCGATGCCTTCGGGCTGCACCAGCTGGCCGTCGAGATCGCCACCGAGCGGCACCACCGCCCCAAGCTGGAGCGGTACGACGACACCCTGCTGCTGGTGCTGCGCACGGTGCAGTACGTCGAGCACGACCTGCACAGCGTCAGCGAGATCGTGGAGACCGGGCAGATCGTGGTCTTCACCGCGAAGGAGTTCGTGCTCGCGGTGCGCAGGGGCGAGCACTCCGGGCTGGTCGAGCTGCGCCGCACGCTGGAGGCGAGCCCGGCGCAGCTGGCGCTCGGCCCCGGCGCGGTGCTGCACGCCATCGCGGACAAGATCGTGGATTCCTACACCGAGGTGGCGCAGTCCATCGAGGAGGACATCGACGAAATGGAGGAGGAGGTCTTCACCCCGCGCAGCCGGGTCGGCATCGAGTCGATCTACCAGCTCAAGCGCGAGGTGGTGGAGCTGCGCCGGGCGGTGAACCCGCTGGCCGCGCCGCTCCAGCTGCTCAGCCGCAACACCGACCTCCCGGTGCCCAAGGAGGTGCGCCGCTACCTGCGCGACGTCGCCGACAACCACACCTCGGTCGCCGAGCGCATCAACGACTTCGACGACGCGCTGAGCGCGCTGATCAGCGCCGCGCTGGCCAAGGTCGGGGTGCAGCAGAACACCGACATGCGCAAGATCTCGGCCTGGGTCGCCATCGCCGCGGTGCCGACCATGATCGCCGGGATCTACGGCATGAACTTCGACCACATGCCGGAGCTGCACCAGACCTGGGGTTATCCGGCGGTGTGGGTGGTGATCGTGCTCAGCTGCAGCCTGCTCTACGTGAACTTCCACCGGAACAACTGGCTCTAGAGCTGGGCCACCCCGCGGTTCGGGTCGCGCACGTCGATCCCGGCCTCGGCCCACGCCTCGCGCAGCGCCTCGGCCCCGCGCAGCCGCACCCAGGCCGCCTCGGTGGCGGTCACCGGGGTCACCGTCAGGTAGTGCACCGGCTCCGCCGGTTCGTCCAGCTCGACCTCCGGGATATCGCTCGCGCCGAGCAGCACGGCGGTGAAGGGCGCACCCCGCCAGATCGGCTCGCTCAGGTCGAGCAGCGCGTCGGCCCGCAGGATCACGCCCTCCACCGCGGGCGAGGCGGCGAGCACGCCGAGCGTGCGGGCCAGCCCGGTGGCGGCGCCGAGCCCGGCGTGCAGGGTGAGCGTGAGCTCGGCGCGCGGGCCGCGCACCGGGTCGGCGAGCAGGTCGTTCGGGTCGCCCATGGGGTGCCGGGACCCGCCGAGCGTGAGGTAGTGCACATACTCACCGGCGACCAGCCGCAGGATCTCGATCGGCTCCAGGCCGAGAAAGGTCACCGAGGCCGAGTCGACCCCGGTGCGGTCCGCGCCGAAGTGCCCGAGCACGCCGGAGCGGACCCGTTCGATCACATCCATGCTCAGATCGCCAGCCGCGCCAGCATGTCCCTGGCCTGCTCGGCCGCCTTGGGATCGCAGAGCACGTCGTAGCGCCCGGCCACCAGCTGCATGGTGGAGGCGAAATCGCGCTGGCCGCGGGTGGCGGCGTAGGGAATCGAGGTGGAGATCACCCCGAACACGATGCCACCCAGCAACCCGACCAGCAGCGGGCCGATGGCGCCGCCGGTGGTGAAGAGGCTGAGCAGCAGGCCGAGGAAGAGCCCGAGCCAGGCGCCGCTCACCACGCCGCCGCCGATCACCTTGCCCCAGTTCAGCCGGTAGAGCACCCGCTCCACCTGCATGAGGTCGACGCCGACGATGGTCACGTTCTGCACCGGGAACTGGTTGTCGGCCAGATAGTCCACGGCCCGCTGCGCCTCGGCGTAGGTCGGGTAGGAGCCGACCGGCCAGCCCGACGGCGGGGTGGGCAGGCCCTGCCCACCCCGGCCGGGATTCCCCAGGGGATTCGTCATGTCCCCATTGTGCTATTTCGCCGCGGACTCCGGCGGGGTGAAACGCGTCGTCGGCGTCATTCCCGCGGCCCTGCCCTGCTCCGCGACCACCTGCGCCATCTTGGCGCTGGCCTCGTCGATCATCTCGTCGCCGAGCATGACGGCGCCGCGCGCGCCGCCATCGGCCGAGGTGTGGAAGGCGTAGGCCGCCAGGATCTCCTCGGCCCTGTCGTACTCGGCCTGGCGCGGGCTGAAGATCTCGTTGGCCGCGTCGACCTGGGTGGGGTGCAGCACCCATTTACCGTCGAAGCCGAGCGCGGCGCTGCGCGCGGCCGCCCGCCGGAAGCCCTCGAGGTCGCGGATCTGCAGGTAGGGGCCGTCGATCGCCTGCAACCCGTGCGCGCGGGCGGCGAGCAGGATGGTCATCAGGATGTGGTGGTAGGCGTCGCCCGGCGCGTACCCCTCCGGCTGCTCGCCGACGACGAGGGTGCGCATCCGGATGCTGGCCATGAAGTCGGCCGGGCCGAAGACCAGGGTCTGCACCCGCGGACTGGCGGTGGCGATCTCGTCGATATTGCGCAGCCCGATGGCGTTCTCGATCTGCGGCTCGATGCCGATCCGCCCCGGCTCCAGCTGGTGCGCCTGCTCCAGCTGGGTGAGCAGCAGGTCGAGCGCGCGCACCTGGCCGCCGTCGGTGACCTTGGGCAGCAGGATGGCGTCGAGCTGCGAGCCCGCGCCCTCCACGACGGTGATCACATCGGCGTAGGTCCACGGCGTGGTCCAGTCGTTCACCCGGACCACGCGCAGCTGCCCGCCCCAGCCGCCCTCGTTCAGCGCGGCGACGATGGTGGCGCGCGCCGCGGCCTTGGCGACCGGCGCGACGGCGTCCTCCAGGTCGAGGAAGACCTCGTCCACCGGGAGCCCCTTGGCCTTGGCGATCATCTTGGGATTGCTGCCGGGTACGGCGAGCACGGAACGGCGCGGCTTCATGAACCCTCTCCTGTCGTCGGCTCAGCTGCCGTGGCGCGACGCGGAGCCCGAGCGCGGAACCTCTAGCCTGACAGGCATGGCAGCTACCAGGGTGTACGTCGCCCGGCTCGCCGGTCTGGCGGTGCTGGGACCGGACGGGGAGTCTATCGGCAGGGTGCGCGACGTGGTGGTCGCCGTCCGCTACGACCGGCAACAGCCCAGGGTGCACGGGCTGGTGGTGGAGCTGCCGACCCGGCGGCGGATCTTCGTGCCCATGCTCCGGGTGACCGCGATCGAGCCCGGCGTCGTCACGCTGAACACCGGGACGGTGAGCCTGCGCCGCTTCACCCAGCGCCCCGGCGAGCTGCTCGCCATCGCGCAGATCGTGGACTCCTCGGTCCGGGTGCACGACTCCGACCTGCCCGACCTCGACGACGTCGACGTGCTCGTGGTCGACCTCGGGATCGAGCTCACCCGGACCAGGGACTGGCGGGTCACCCGGGTGGCGGTGCGCGGGCACCGCAGGCTCGGCAGGCGGCGCGCCGTGCACGTGGTCGACTGGGTGCGGGTCACCGGCCTCACCCCGTACGAGATCGGCAGGCCGGGGCAGGACGTCACCCAGCTGCTCGAGCAGTTCGAGGGGCTGCGCGCCGCCGACGTCGCGCAGCTGCTGCGCGAGCTGCCGGAGAAGCGCCGGGTCGAGGTGGCCGAGGCACTGGACGACGAGCGCCTCGCCGACGTCGTCCAGGAGCTCTCCGACGACGACCAGGTGCGGCTGCTCGGCAAGCTGGAGGTGGGCAGGGCCGCCGACGTGCTGGAGGCCATGGACCCGGACGACGCCGCCGACCTGCTCGGCGAGCTGGAGACCGGCGAGCGGGAGTCGCTGCTCGCGCTCATGGACCCGCAGGAGTCCGAGCCGGTGCGCAGGCTGCTACAGCACTCCCCGGACACCGCGGGCGGCCTCATGACGCCGAAGCCGGTGATCCTCACCCCGGCGACCACCGTCGCCGAGGCGCTCGCCCGGGTGCGCAACCCGGACCTCACCCCCGCGCTGGCCTCCATGGTCTTCGTGGTGCGCCCGCCCACCTCGACCCCCACCGGCCGCTACCTCGGGTGCGTGCACCTGCAGGCGCTGCTGCGCGAGCCGCCCGCACACCTGATCGGCGGCATGCTCGACTCCGCGCTCTCGCCCCTGCTGCCCGACATGTCGCTCTCCGCGGTCACCAGGTACTTCGCCACCTACAACCTGGTCTGCGGCGCCGTCGTCGACGCGGAGAACCATCTGCTCGGCGCGGTGAGCGTGGACGACATCCTCGATCACCTGCTCCCGGAGGACTGGCGCGACCAAGAGGAACTACCGGAAGGGGTCGCGAGCAGTGACCGATGACAGCCTCGTCCGCACGGTCCCGAACGCGGGCGGCAGCCGCCCGCCCAGCTCGGCCCGGCAGCGGCTGGAGACCCCGGTCGCCGGCGGCCGCTTCCGCATCGACTGGGACTCCGACGCGCTGGCCAGGGGCAGCGAGCGGATCGCGCGCTTCCTCGGCACCGGCCGCTACCTGGCGATCCAGACCCTCATCGTGGTGGTCTGGGTGCTGCTCAATGTGTTCGTCCTCGCGCTGCGCTGGGACCCGTACCCCTTCATCCTGCTCAACCTGGCCTTCTCCACCCAGGCCGCGTATGCCGCGCCGCTGATCCTGCTGGCGCAGAACCGGCAGGACAACCGCGACCGGGTCTCGCTGGAGGAGGACCGGCTGCGCGCCGCCCAGACCAAGGCCGACACCGAGTTCCTGGCCAGGGAGCTGGCCGCGCTGCGGATCGCCGTCGGCGAGGTTGCCACCCGCGACTACCTGCGCCGGGAGCTGGACGAGATGCGCGAGGCGCTGGACCGCATCGCCGCCGCCGCGGGCGGCACAGCGGACACCGCGGCCGTTGCCCGAAACCAGGGACGATCCGGGAAGCCGGTCAAAGCGAATCGCAAGAAGAGTGCCGCGCGCACGCCGGCGCCGCCACCCGAACCGGAGGAGCACGTCGAAGACGATCTCGGGAATCGACCGACAACGTTCTGACCGGTGGGTAACCTGGATACCGTTGTCCAGAGCAGCTGAAGGGAAGGGGATGTCCCGGACAGTTGCTCCCATGACGATAGATTGGTGAGTGATCACGTGCGCAAATCTGCCCCGATCACAGTGTCACTACTGGTAGCAGCGGGTTTGGCGTCCGTCGGCTCCGGGTCGATGGTCTCGGCCCGCGATGTCGGCGATGCGGGCGAAGCGCTCCTGGTGGGGTCGACCGACGCCGCCACGGATGCCGCCGGCGATCCGTCCCAGACACCGCAGTCCCGTATTGTCGGCCTGCTTCCGCTCGACAACACCGGGATTGCGCGCGAATTGCGGGCGGTTGTCCCGCCGGCGGATGGTGCGGTTCCGGTGGGTGGTGGTCCGGTGTTGCGGAGTATCGCGTTGCCGGCCGGGTCGGGGTTGCTGGGTGTTCCGGAGGTGGTGCTGGCGGCGTATCGGAATGCGGAGTTGGCGTTGGCGTCGGCGCAGCCGGGGTGTGGGGTGTCGTGGAATTTGCTGGCGGGGATCGGGCGGATCGAGTCGGGGCATGCGGGTGGGGGTCGGACGGATGCGGCGGGGACGACGGTGTCGCCGATCTTCGGTCCGGCGTTGGATGGGTCGTTGCCGGGTAACGAGGTGATCGCGGCGGCGGGTGGGGGGTTCGTGCGGGCGGTGGGGCCAATGCAGTTCCTACCGTCGACGTGGGCGTTGTACGCGGCGGATGGCAATGGGGACGGAGTGTCGGATCCGCACAATGTGTTCGATGCGGCGTTGGGGGCGGGGAAGTATCTGTGTAGCGGGGGGTTGGATCTGCGGGATCGGGCGCAGGAGTTGCGTGCGGTGTTGCGGTACAACAATTCGATGTCGTACGCGGCGGATGTGTTGTCCTGGTCGGCGGCGTATCGGACGGGTGGGTCGCCGTCGGCGGGGCGGGTGTCGCCGGAGGCGATCGCGCCGGGGTCGGGGGGCTGGGGCACCGCGCCCGGCGTGCTCGCCGCCTCCGCGCCCGGCACCACGGTCCCGGCCGCGATCCCCGGGCCGGAGGGCCTGCCGCTGGAGGATCCCGCTCCCGCCACGACCAGCGCCCCGGTGCCCGAGCCGATGATCACCATTCCCGGGCTGCCGCCGATCCCGTGCGGCATCTTCTGCCCGCCCGCCCAGCCGCAGGGCCGCACCCTGCCGCAGCCCGGGCCGCAGCCGCCGCAGGGCGAGAACCTGCCCCAACCCGGGCCGCATGGCCCGCAGGGCCAGAACCTCCCGCAGCCGGGGCCGCCCGCACCGCAGGGCGAGACGCCGCCGGGACCGGAGTGCCCGCTCGGCCCGGACGGACAGCCGCAGGTGTGCGGCCCGGACGGTCTGCCGGTCGCCCCGGCGCCGGACCCGGCGGCCCCGCCGCCCGGGCTGGTGCTGCCGTTCGGGATCACCATCCCGCTGCCCGCCCCGCCCGTGCCGTGATCGGCAGAAACCGCCGATCACAATCGGATCACGAATAAACCTCCAGCTCAGGCCGGTTAAACACGAAGCGCATCACGAAGGGGTAACAAAAACATCTCGGCTGCGGTAGCCTCTGATCGTCCGAGCGTCGAGCATGGAGGGTCAGCGCACCGTGGGGCGTCACCGTAAGCAGCAAACCGCGTCCTTCAAGCGCAGCTCGGTGCTCGCGCTCACCGGCCTGGTACCGGCCGGGCTCGCGGCCGTCACCGCGACCACGGACGTCAGCCCGGCGGCCGTCGCGCAGCACCTGCCGAACCCGCGCGACCTGCTGAACAACGAGCAGGGCGACGTGCTGGAGCCGGAAACCTCGGCCCCCGACGCGGCCGAGGTCGTCGGCGCCCAGCCGGTCGCCGCGGTGGCCACCGTCGAGCACGCCATGGCCAAGCCCGCCGCGCCCCCCGTGGTCAAGACGGTGGCACTGGCCGGTGACCGGGTGCAGTCCGATCTGCCCTCCGGCTCGCTCGGCATCCCCGGTATCGCGATCGCGGCCTACCAGAACGCCGAGGCCCGGCTCGCCGTCGAGAACCCGAACTGCCACATGGGCTGGTCCACCCTGGCCGGGATCGGCCGGGTCGAGTCCACGCACGTCTTCGGCGGCAAGGCCGACAGGGACGGGAACCCGCTCAAGCCGGTGTACGGCCCGGCGCTGGACGGCTCGCTCTACGGCAACAATGTCATCCGCGACAGCGACGGCGGCGTGCTCGACAACCTCGGCGGGTACGACCGCGCCATCGGCCCCATGCAGTTCCTGCCGGAGACCTGGCACAGGTTCGCCGCCGACGGCAACAACGACGGCATCGCCGACCCGCAGAACCTCTTCGACGCCGCGCTCACCGCGGGCAAGTACCTCTGCCACGGCGGCCTCGACATGCGCGATCTCTCGCAGCAGACCAAGGCGATCCTGCGCTACAACAACTCCATGGCCTACGTCGCCAACGTCATGGCCTGGGCCAACTCGTACAACAGCAATGTCGCGCCCAAGCCCGCGGACCTGCCCCGCATCTGACCGCACTAGACTCGGTTCCCATGTCAGTGGTAACGGAAGCGGACGTGCGGGGCGCCCTCGCCAAGGTGGACGACCCGGAGATCCGCAAACCGATCACCGAACTGGGCATGGTGAAGAGCATCGGGGTCGCCGACTCGGGTGATGTGCACGTCGAGGTCTACCTCACCACCGCCGGTTGCCCGATGCGGACCGAGATCAGCCAGCGGGTGAGCCGTGCCGTCTCCGACGTTCCCGGCGTCGGCGCCGTCACCGTCGAGCTCGACGTCATGAACGACGAGCAGCGCACCGAGCTGCGCAAGTCGCTGCGCGGCGACTCCGCCGACCCGGTCATCCCGTTCGCCCAGCCCGGCTCGCTCACCCGGGTCTACGCCGTCGCCTCCGGCAAGGGCGGCGTCGGCAAATCCAGCGTCACGGTGAACCTGGCGGCCGCCATGGCGGCGCGCGGGCTCTCGGTCGGCGTGCTCGATGCCGATATCTACGGCCACTCCATCCCGCGCATGCTGGGCACCGACGCCCGCCCCACCCAGGTGGAGCGGATGATCATGCCGCCGATCGCGCACGACGTGAAGATGATCTCGATCGCGCAGTTCACCCAGGGCAATACCCCGGTGGTCTGGCGCGGCCCGATGCTGCACCGGGCGCTGCAGCAGTTCCTCGCCGACGTCTTCTGGGGCGATCTGGACGTGCTGCTGCTCGACCTGCCGCCCGGCACCGGCGACGTCGCCATCTCCATCGCCCAGCTCATCCCGAACGCGGAGATCCTGGTGGTCACCACGCCGCAGCCGGCCGCCGCCGAGGTGGCCGAGCGGGCGGGCGCCATCGCGCTGCAGACCAGGCAGCGGATCGCGGGCGTGGTGGAGAACATGTCCTGGCTGGACCTGCCGAACGGCGACCGGATGGAGCTCTACGGCTCCGGCGGCGGCCAGGCGGTGGCCGACCGGCTCACCCGCGCGGTCGGCGCCACGGTGCCGCTGCTCGGGCAGGTCCCGATCGAGCAAGCGCTGCGCGAATCCGGCGACGAGGGCACCCCCCTCGTGCTGCGCGACCCGGACAATCCGGCGGCCAAGGCGCTGCAGGAGGTCGCCGACAAACTGGCCGTGCGCAGGCGCGGGCTGGCCGGGATGTCGCTCGGCATCGACACCACCCGGCACCTGTAGTGCGGCCGCACCAATAGGCTCGGGGCATGCTCACGCTGCTGCTGTACGTGCTGATCGTCGGGCTGGTGGCCGCGGTGCTCTTCCTGCTGGCGGGTGCCGTCTTCGGCCGGGCCGAGGAACTCGGGCCGCTGCCCGAGGGGACGACCGCCACCGTGCTGCCCGCGGAGGACATCGCGGGCGCCGACGTGCGCTCGCTCCGCTTCCAGCAGGTGGTCCGCGGCTACAAGGCCAGCGAGGTGGATTGGGCGCTGGCCCGGCTCGCCGAGCGGATCGACGAACTCCAGCACGAGCTCGCACTGGCGCGCACCGGGCCGGACGGTCGGCCGATGCCGGAGGGCCCGCCCCGCGCGGGCACCACGCCGGACGGCCGGAGCGGTACGGGTCCGGGCTCGCAGCCCGCCGTACCCGCCGTCTCGCGCCCCGACACCGGGGAATTCCCGCCCCCACCCCGGAATGCGGTATTCCGCACCGGTGAATTCGCCGCGCCGGGCACCGGCGACATTCCGGCCGGAGTCCCCGGCCAACCCACCCGGCCCCGCCGGGTGCCCCGGCCCGGCGAATCGGGCAATTCGTGAGCGCGCCGCCCGACGACGGCCACCCCCGCTGCCCCTGGCCGCTCGGCTCCCAGCTCTACCTCGACTACCACGACAGCGAATGGGGCCGCATCCTGCACGGCGACGACGCGCTCTACGAGCGGATGTCGCTGGAGGCATTCCAGTCCGGCCTCTCCTGGATCACGATCCTGCGCAAGCGCCCCGCTTTCCGCGCCGCCTTCGCCGATTTCGCGATCGAACGGGTGGCCGAGTTCGGCCCGGCCGACGTGGAACGGCTGCTCGCGGACGCGGGCATCGTGCGCAATCGGGCGAAGATCGAGGCCACCATCGCCAATGCCAGGGTCGCGGCCGAGCTGGACGGCGGGCTGGACGCGCTGCTCTGGTCGTTCGCCCCGCCCGCCAGGCCGCGGCCGCGCACCGGCGCCGAGATTCCGGCCGTGACCCCGGAATCCACCGCCATGGCGCGCGCGCTGAAAAAGCGCGGATTCCGCTTCGTCGGCCCGACGACGGCATATGCCCTGATGCAGGCGGTAGGAATGGTGAACGACCATGTCGCGGACTGCTGGGTGCGGTTCGAGGACTCGTTTTCGAACTCACCTGTCCGAGAAGAAGCGGGATAGGGAAGAATAGAAGCCGGTGTATCTCGCCGATTGCCGGCGGGTGCGCCGGTTGGTGACAACTGGAGTTCCGAGAAGTGCGCGGGAATATCGCGCAGATCTGGAGGGAGCAGAGGATGGCGGCCATGAAGCCCCGTACCGGGGACGGTCCCCTCGAGGCAACCAAGGAAGGGCGTGGAATCGTCATGCGGGTTCCACTCGAGGGTGGCGGACGGCTGGTCGTCGAGCTCACACCGGATGAAGCGGCTGCACTCGGTGACGAACTGAAGAGTGTCACCAGCTAGCAGCGCGATACTCGCCGAGCTCGCCGAGGTGCTCGCGTGTCCGAATTGCGGACTCGCGCTCGCCGCCGCCGACCGCGCGCTGCGGTGCGGCAGCGGCCATGGTTTCGACCTCGCTCGCCAGGGATATGTCAGCCTGCTCACCGGTACCGCCACCCGGTTCACCGGTGATACGGCCGACATGCTCCTGGCTCGCTCCGATTTCCACGCGCGGGGTCATTTCGCCCCGGTCGCCGCGGCGGTCGCCACCGCCGCGGCGCCACCGGGGGGAAACGGTGTGCTGCTCGAAATCGGGGCGGGCAACGGCTACTTTCTCGGCGCGGCGCTCGATGCCGCGCCGGAAACCCGCGGTATCGCGCTCGACATCGCCAAGCCCGCCGTGCGCCGCGCCGCCCGCGCCCACCCGCGCGCCGCCGCCGTCCTCGCCGACGTGTGGCGCGGGCTCCCGCTCCGCCCGGCGGTGCTCGACACCGTGCTCACCGTCTTCGCCCCGCGCAACCCCGCCGAGGTCGCGCGGGTGCTCGCGCCCGAGGGGCGGTTCGTCGTGGCCACGCCCACCGAGCGGCACCTGGGCGAATTGATCGGCCCACTCGGGCTGGTCCGGGTCGACCCGGGCAAGGAGCGCAAACTCGCAGCAGCGCTCACCGCGGATTTCTCCGCGCTGGGAACCGAGCTCGTCGAGTACCCGATGGCACTGACCCGCGACGACGCCGCGCTCCTGGTGCACATGGGACCCTCGGCCTTCCACGCGGGCGAGGATACCGCCGCGAGGCTGGCCGCCCTTCCCGACCTGCTCGCGGTCACCGCCTCCGTCCGCATCGGCACCTACGCCCCGCGCCGAGCGGCCTGACTTCCCCCGCCGCCGCGTCGCGCCGCGCGTCAGCGCACCGAGCGGTAAACCGCCTCCGTCTGCTCGGCGATCCGCGCCCAGTCGAACTCGGCGATGGCCCGCGCCCGCCCGGCCGCGCCGTACCGCGCCGCCAGCCCCGGATCGGCGGCGAGCCGGTTCACCGCATCGGCCAAGCCGCGCTCGTACTCGTCGGCGGCGGCCGGGTCGTAGTGCACCAGGGTGCCGGTCTCCCCCTCGACCACCACCTCGGGAATTCCGCCCACATCCGAGGCGACGACGGCGGTCCCCGCCGCCATGGCCTCCAGGTTCACGATGCCGAGCGGCTCGTACACCGAGGGGCAGACGAAGACCGCCGAGGCGGCGAGGATCTGCCTGATCTGCTCGGTGGGCAGCATCTCGCGCACCCAGAAGATCCCGCCGCGCCGCTCCCGCAGCTCGGCGACGGCGGCGGTCACCTCGGCCTCCAGCTCGGGGGTGTCCGGCGCGCCCGCGCAGAGCACCAGCTGGATCTCCGGGTCGAAGCCGCGCGCGGCGGCGAGCAGGTGCCCGACCCCCTTCTGCCTGGTGATCCGCCCGACGAAGGCGACGATGGGCCGATCCCGCCGCACCCCGAGCTGGTCGAGCACCACCGACGCCCCCTCGGCGGGCTCGCCCGGATGCCAGAGCGTCGCGTCGATCCCGTTGCGCACCACGTGCACCCGGCCCGGGTCGAGCGCCGGGTAGGCGTCGAGCACGTCGTGCCGCATGCCGTCGCTCACCGCGATCACCGCGTCCGCCAGCTCGACCGCGTTCCGCTCGGACCACGAGGAGAGCCGGTACCCGCCGCCGAGTTGCTCGGCCTTCCACGGCCGCCGCGGCTCCAGCGAGTGCGCGGTGAGCACGTGCGGAATGCCGTAGAGCGTGGCCGCCAGGTGCCCGGCCAGCCCGGTGTACCAGGTGTGCGAGTGCACCACGTCGAACTCGCCGACGGCGCCTGCCATCCGCACCTGGGTGGAGATCATCCGCAGCGCGGCATTGGCGCCGCCGAGCTCCGGATCGGGGTCGTGCACAACGGCATCGGTGCGCGGAACGCCCATGCAGTGCACGGTGACCTCGCACAACCGGCGCAACCGCGCGGTCAGCTCGGTGACGTGCACCCCCGCGCCGCCGTACACCTCGGGGGGATACTCCCGAGTCAGCATCGCGACCCGCAACCGCGGGTCCGGGTGCTCCTGCCCGTCGGAGCGCGCTGCCGAGCGTTCGCCGTCCGTGCCGAGACTCACCGGTCCAAACTTAGACGCTGCCGCCTGCCCGGGCTACTCGCACGGCGGTAACACGGTAGCTTGGATTCGTGAGGAGCCAGCCGCACGTACTCGGGATCGTGCTCGCCGGTGGCGAGGGCAAGCGACTATTTCCCCTCACCGCGGATCGTGCCAAACCGGCCGTTCCGTTCGGAGGGGCCTACCGACTCATCGACTTCGTGCTGAGCAACCTGGTGAACGCCGGGTTCCTCCGGCTCTGTGTGCTGACGCAGTACAAGTCGCACTCGCTGGACCGGCACATCTCGCAGACGTGGCGGCTTTCCGGCTTCGCCGGCGAGTACATCACCCCGGTGCCCGCGCAGCAGCGGCTCGGGCCGCGCTGGTACACCGGCAGCGCGGACGCGATCATGCAGTCGCTGAACCTCATCTACGACGAGGACCCGGAGTACATCGTGGTCTTCGGCGCCGACCACGTGTACCGGATGGACCCGGAGCAGATGGTCAGGCACCACATCGCTTCCGGCGCGGGCGTCACCGTGGCCGGGATCCGGGTGCCGCGCAGCGAGGCAGGCGCCTTCGGCTGCATCGACTCCGACGAGTCCGGCCGGATCACCCAGTTCCTGGAGAAGCCCGCGCACCCGCCGGGCACCCCGGACGATCCCAATGTGACCTTCGCCTCCATGGGCAACTACGTCTTCACCACCAAGGTGCTGGTGGACACGATCAAGGCGGACTCGGAGAACTCCGACTCCGACCACGACATGGGCGGCGACATCATCCCGACCCTGGTCGCCGCGGGCGAGGCGAGCGTCTACGACTTCGCCGACAACGAGGTGCCCGGCGCCACCGCCCGCGACCACGGGTACTGGCGCGACGTCGGCACCATCGACGCCTTCTACGACGCGCACATGGACCTGGTCTCGGTGCACCCGGTCTTCAACCTCTACAACCGGCACTGGCCGATCCGCGGCGCGGCGGAGAACCTGCCGCCCGCCAAGTTCGCCCAGGGCGGGCTGGCGCAGGAATCCATCGTCGGCGCGGGCAGCATTCTCTCCGCGGCCACGGTGCGCACCTCGGTGCTCAGCTCCAACGTCATGATCGACGACGGCGCCACGGTGGAGGGCAGCGTGCTCATGCCGGGCGTGCGGATCGGCCGCGGCGCGGTGGTGCGCCGGGCCATCCTGGACAAGAACGTGGTGGTCGGCGAGGGCGAGATCATCGGCGTCGACCTGGAGCGCGACCGCGACCGCTTCGCGGTGAGCAACGGCGGCGTCGTCACCGTCGGCAAGGGCGTGTGGGTCTGACCGCTACCGGCAGGCGAACGGGTAGCAGTTGCCCGGCTGGCTCGGGATGGTCGTGTTGGTGTGCGGCCGATCGCCGGAATTGCCGCCGCCGAGCATGATCGCCAGCACGATGGCGATCACCACCACGACGAGCACGCCGATGAAGGCGCGGATCAGCCAGCGCTGCAGCCCGTCTCCGCCGCTGCTGCCCGCGGCGGCCTCCGTCGTCTCCACGGCGATGTACGTACTGCCGGTGCGTCCCCAAGCCATGCTGCACCCCGATCTCGTTGCCTGGCCGTGTCTTTGCCAGTTTACGGCCGGAATACCCGCGCGCGGGAGCGGAAATCGCGGTTCAGCCCCGGCTGGCGCAGAGCAGGCCGTCGCCGACCGGAATGAGCACGCTGGTCAGCCGGGGATCCTCGGCGACCGCGCGCAGCGCCGTCCGCACCGCGTGCGTGGTGGCGTCGCGCTGCGCCGGGTCCGGCACCCGGCCGCCGAGCAGCGCGTTGTTCAGCAGGATGGCGCCGCCGTCGCGGAGCAGCCGAACGGCCTGCTCCACGTACTGCGGGTGCTCGATCGGCGCGGCGTCGACGAAGACCAGGTCGTAGGCGCCGTCGGCGAGCCGGGGCAGCACGTCGAGCGCGCGGCCGTTGATCAGCCTGGTGCGCCCGGAGGGGATGCCCGCGGCGCGGAACGCCTCCTTGGCGGCGCGCTGGTGCTCGTACTCCGGGTCGATGGTGGTGAGCGTGCCGTCCTCCCGCATGCCGTCCAGCAACCACAGCCCGCTGATGCCTGCCCCGGTGCCGACCTCGACCACCGCGCGCGCGGCGAGCAGCTGGGCGTACATGCTCAGCAGCGCGCCCACCGCGGGCGGCACCGGCGCCGCGCCGAGCTCGAGTGCCCGTTCGCGGGCGCCGACGAGGACCTCGTCCTCCACCACCGAGTCCTCGACGTAGGCGAGGGTGCGCTCCAGGTTCGATGCCACGCCCTTGAGGCTAGTGCGGACCGGGCGGTACCGGGTGGCTCCACGCGGCCGCGCATTTTCTCAGCCGACCCTCAGGCTCTTTATATCCAGGCCATATAGCGGCAGGACAGAGTGAGTACCACGCGGAATCCGCTGGACGGTAAACGCGGGCGACGGGAACAACGATGTACCCGATGTCGGTTGTATCCGTCGGCCACCCGCGGCGTTTACGGTCCCTAGTAGGAGGTAGCCCCATCCACATGGTCGATGCGGCGAGAGAATGCGCCACCCTGCCGGAACTCCCCGAGCCGGTCGACTTCGATGCCGCCGAAGCGGTAGCCGAGGATTCGCCGGAAAACCTGACCGGAACCGCCGCCTTCGACGCGACCGGTGACCGCTCGAACATGCCGTCCTGGGAGGAGCTCGTCCGCGAGCACGCCGACCGGGTCTACCGGCTGGCCTACCGCCTCTCCGGCGACGCCCAGGACGCCGAGGACCTCACCCAGGAGACCTTCATCCGGGTGTTCCGCTCGCTGCAGAGCTACCAGCCCGGCACCTTCGAGGGCTGGCTGCACCGCATCACCACCAACCTCTTCCTGGACATGGTCCGCAGGCGCAACCGCATCCGGATGGAGGCGCTGCCGGAGGACTACGACCGGGTGCCCGCCGTCGGCCCGACCCCGGAGGACGTCTACCACGACGCCAGGCTCGACCCGGACCTGCAGTCCGCGCTGGACTCGCTGGCCCCGGAGTTCCGCGCCGCCGTGGTGCTGTGTGACATCGAGGGGCTCTCCTACGAGGAGATCGGCGCCACGCTCGGCGTCAAGCTGGGTACCGTGCGCAGCCGGATCCACCGCGGCCGTCAGGCCATCCGGGATCACCTTGCGCATAATGGAGCACAGCAGCGGTCTACCGCTGACTCGACGATCGGGTGACCCGGCAGAATCGGCGTCACCCACCTGCCGTGGATGCTGTCGATAGTCGGAAGGGTGAGCACCGAATGAGTGGCGACTCCAGCGCGTACGGCCGTCGTCCGCAATTCCACGCCACCGAGCACCTCGCCAGCGAGGCGGTCGCGGCCTATGTCGACGGCGAGCTCCGGATGAACGCCTACCTGCGCGCGGCCCAGCACCTCGCGGCCTGCCCGGAGTGCGCGGCCGAGGTGGAGGCCCAGCAGCAGGCGCGGATCGCGCTGCGCCGCTCCGGCGCGGTCTCGGCGCCGCACGGGCTGCACGACAGCCTGAGCCGGATTCCGTTCGCCGAGCCACAGCCCGGCGCAGCGCACCGGGAGAACCGCCGTGACGAGGCGGTCTTCGGCTTCCTGTCGGAATCGTTCACCGCGACCCGGTGGACAACCTGGTGGCGCAAGTAGAGTTCAGCGGGTGACCACCGAATCGACGAATTCCGGAGCGGCCGACACCTCGGATTCGGCGGCGAACCGGGGGAAGCTACGGCCGCCGGACGCCCCGGTGCTCGGCCCGCGCCCGGTGTACCGGCCGCACATCGATACGCACACCGCCTCCGCCTTCCGCAGGCCGTCCGGGCTCAGTGGCTCGTTCGCCGCGCCCGACCGGGCGCGCTCCGCCGCAGGCCCGGAGCCGGTGCCGCACCGCCCGCCGGACGCCGTGCTGGCCGAGGCGTTCGGCAGGCCGGAGGGCTCCGCCGAGCTGCTCCAGCGCGACCCGGAGGCCGCCGCGCGGGACGATCGCATCGCGGGCCCGGCGGATCCGTGGCGCGATCCCGCCGCCGCCGCCAGGCTTGGCGCCCCCGCGCTGCCGACGCCGCAGCCCGAGACCCTGCCCGCCGCGGAGCGGCTGACCGCGCGCCAGGTGCTCTTCGGCTCCAGGGTCGCGCCGCGCGCGCTGGCCCTGCTCGCCGCGGTGGCGCTGGTGATCGGGCTGCTCGGCGGGCTGGTCGGCAGGCTCACCGCGGAGACCGCCTCCACCCTGACCTCGCGCAAGGTCACCCTGGCGCAGGTCGAGGGCGGCGACGAGCCGCACGGCCAGATCGCCGCGGTGGCCGACGCGGTGCTGCCATCGGTGGTCTCCATCCGGGTCACCGTCGGCGACAACGGCGCCACCGGCTCCGGCGTCGTGATCGACGGCGCCGGCTACGTGGTGACCAACAACCACGTCATCTCGATGGCCGCGCAGGACACCAGCGGCCGCGCCGCCATCCAGGTCACCTTCAACGACGGCACCCGGGTGCCCGCCCGGATCGTCGGACGCGACCCGAAGACCGACTTGGCCGTCATCAAGGTGGACGCGAACAACCTCACCGTGGCCCAGCTCGGCCGCTCGGAGGAGGTGCAGGTCGGCGACGACGTGCTCGCCGTCGGCTCGCCGCTCGGGCTGAGCAAGACCGTCACCTCCGGCATCGTCAGCGCGCTGCACCGGCCGGTGAAGCTCTCCGGCGAGGGGAGCGACACCAATGCGGTGATCGACGCGGTGCAGACCGACGCCGCGATCAACCCCGGCAACTCCGGCGGCGCGCTGGTGGACATGCAGGGCCGGGTGGTCGGCATCAACTCCGCCATCCGCTCGGAGACCGGCGGCTCGGTCGGGCTCGGCTTCGCCATCCCGGTGGACGTCATGACCGAGGTCGCGCAGACGCTGATCCGGGACGGCACCATGCACCACCCGATGATCGGCGTCAGCGCCAATACCAGGCAGGTCGCGAATGAGGTGATGAGCGGCGCCGCGGTGGCCGACGTGCAGCCGGACGGCCCCGCCGCGAAGGCCGGGATCGTGGAGGGCGACGTGATCGTGAAGGTCGGCGACCGCGAGGTCACCGGGCCGGACGAGCTGGTGGTCGCGGTGCAGATGCGCGAGATCGGCGAGACGGTGAACGTCACCCTGATCCGGGACGGCAGGCAGGTGGATGTTCCGGTCACGCTGCAATCCGACTGATCGGTCGGCCGCGCGCGAAGGGTAACCTGGAACGGTGTTCAGCAATATCGGCTGGGGCGAGTTCGTCATTCTGATCGTCGCCGCCCTCGTGATCCTCGGTCCGGAGCGGCTGCCCGGCGCCGTGCGCTGGACCACGCGCAGTCTCAGGCAGGTGCGCGACTACGCCAGCGGCGCCACCTCCCAGCTCCGGGAGGAACTCGGGCCGGAATTCGACGATCTGCGCAAGCCGCTCGCCGACCTGAACGAGCTGCGCGGGATGACGCCCCGATCGATGGTCACCAAGCACCTGCTGAACGGCGACGACTCGATCTTCCGCGATATCGAGCGGGCCGTCCCGGACACGAACGAGCTGTTCGGTACGGGTGGCGCCATGCCGGACTACCCGAAACCGACCGGTCCGAGCCTCACCAAGGGCGACAAACCCTTGGGCCACAACGAGCGTCCGCCGATCGACACCGACGCCACCTGATCAGGCCGCTGACCGGCCGGGAAGCGTCAAGCAGGCTAGACGCAGGATGCTGGTCGTCTGTCTAGACTTCGCACATGTCGGCCGATGACGTGGCACGGGTCTTTGCGATCGAGGACAAGGTCGATCGACTCAAGGCGGCTACCGAGGGAGTCGCGGCGGCCCAGCAGACCATCAACGAGCTCACCCGGATCCGCCGCGCGGTCATCCGCGAGTTGCACGACGAGGGCTGGACGTTCGCGAGAATCGGTGCCGCCGCGGGGCTTTCCCGGGCCAGGATCCACCAGGTGAGTACCCAGGGCCCGGCGCCCGAGGGGTTGTTCTTCGGACACGGCGCGCTGCGCGTGCTCGTTCCCGAGGTCAGGGCGGGCCGGGTGCTCGGCGCCCCCGACCCGGCGGCCGCGCAGCGGCTCGCGGAGCTCCTGCGCCAGCTGGGTTTCGCCGTGGTGGTGGAGAATTTCCTGCCCGGGCGCCCGCTGGATCTGAACCGGGACGGGCTGATCGTGCTCGGCGGCCCCGAGCTCTCACCCAGCCTGCGCCAGCTGGTGACCGCCGATCCGCGGTTGCGCCGCACCATCACCCGGGCCGGCGACGCCAGGCGCGGGATCGAGGATCGCGCGGCGCGGCGCGTCTACCGCCCCGGCGGCCCCGAGCCGCACGACATCGCGTACCTTGCCCGGCTACCCCGGCCGGACGGGCGCGGCACGATCCTGGTGATCGATGGGCTGCACCCGCCCGGCTCGCTGGGCGCCGTGCGGCTGCTCGCCACCCGGCTGGCGACGCTGCACGAGCGCGCCGACAGCCACCTGTTCTCCGTGCTGATCGCGGTGAAATACGAACGGGCGACCGGTGAGCCGGTCGATGCCGACCTGCTCACCCCGGTCTATCGGCACGATGCCGACCCGCGCCCGGCCCGGGCGCGGCGCTGATCCGGCCATACCGGGCCGCGCTCGATTGTGTTGGAGTTCACCGCTTCTTCGCACCCACCTTTCCTACGCCCGTGTTTGAATTGCTGCTCGATAACTGATGGGCAGTAAGGTGAATTCCGTGGTGGCGACCTCCGACGACGGCGGATTCCGCGTCCCGGCCGTGGAGCGCGAACCCGGTCCGCTGGTGACCCATCGGATGACCTACAGCGACCGGCTCCGCGTCTTCCTCGGCCCCGGCGAGGCGGTGGCGGGGTACCTGCGCCCGCTGCGCGGGCTGGACGGCAAGCGCCGCTACGCGCTCAACCTGGCCCGGCTCCCGATGCCGCTGCGCGCCACCGGGATCACGCTCGCCGACAGCACCGCCTTCGGCGGCAACTTCGTGCAGTGCCTCGGCGCGGCGGACGCGCTCACCCTGGAGCTGTGCCGCACCGGCGAGGGTGGCCCGCCGCGGCACTACGTGCTCGGCCTGCCCGGCCCGCGGACCGGGGCGCCGAGCGTGCCCATCGCGTGCGGCGCCGCCGACCGGTACGTGCACGCGGACGAGATCTTCACCGCCGCACACGCCGCCGAGGTCTTCACCGAGTACTTCCACAGCGGCGGCGTGCCCGCCGGTTTCCAGCTGCGCGGGAACGGGCAGTGAGCGAGTCGCTCTTCGTCCTGCTCGCGCTCGCCGTCTCCGCGCTCGCGCTCTGCACCGCGCTGATCCTGCGGCTACGCCACCCGCGCGAGCGCGAGCAGGTCACCGTGGACGAACTGCGCGCCCGCCTCGCCGCCGAATCGGAGCCGCCGGACGACGACGCCGATTCGACGGACCGGTAACCGATCTCAGGCCGCGACCTCGGCCGGGCGCAGCGTGTTCATCGGCGGCCGGTCGGCGAGCGAGACGTGCGTGCTGTGCGCGGTGAACTCGTCCCCGATCAGCGGGAACTGGGTGAGCGCGGCCCCGGAGTCGGCGATTCCGCAGCGGCCGAGCACCGTTCCGACGATCTGCCGCGCCATCACCCCGAGCTCGGAGAGCGGCCGGTTGCGGTGCGTGCGGACCCCGAGGTTCACCTGCCCGATGGCGTGCAGCCCGAGCCGGTCGTAGGTGTCGAGCAGCAGCCCGATCTCCACGCCGTAGCCGGGCGCGAAGGGTACCGAGGTGAGCAGCTCCCGCGTCCCGGCGTACTCCCCGCCGAGCGGCTGCAGCACCGGCCCGAGCCCCGGCCGCAGCGCGGCCAGCAGCGGCCGCGCCACCAGCTCGGTGACCCGCCCGCCGCCGGTGGCGTCCACCGTGGCGCCCTGCCGCAGCGGCCGCCGGTAGTACGCCTTCACCAGGTGCAGATCCGGCACGGTGAGCAGCGGTCCGAGCAGCCGCGGCACGAAGGACGGGTCCGGGTCGATGAGATCGGAGTCCACGAAGGCCACCAGGTCGCCCCCGGTGGCGGCGAGCGAGCGCCACAGCACCTCGCCCTTGCCCGGCACCGGCTCCAGCTCCGGCACCGCCTGCTCCCGGCTCACCACCCTGGCCCCGGCGGCGCGGGCGCGGGCGGCGGTGGCGTCGGTGGAGCCGGAATCCAGCACCACCAGCTCGTCCACCAGCGTGCCGAGCAGCGGCCGGATGCTGGCCACCACGTCGGCGACGGTCTCCTCCTCGTTCAGGGCGGGCAGCACCACGGAGACCGTGCGCCCGTCCTTGGCGTCGACCAGCTCGTCGACGGTCCAGTCGGGGGCGTCCCACGTGTGCGTGCTCGCCCAGCCGTGCTCGCGATAGCGGTTCGTCATACCAGTCCTCGCAATGTTCGCGCCGGCGGCCGGATGCCCTGGATCGCCGCGGTCATGTCCACGACCCGCCGGGTAGCGGCGACCTCGTGGACCCGGAAGACTCGGGCGCCCTGTGCCGCCGACAACGCTGTCGCCGCCAATGTGCCCTCCAGCCGTTCGGATAGTCCGACACCAAGAGTCTCCCCGATGAAATCCTTGTTGCTCAGTGCCATCAAGACGGGCCATCCGGTCTTTACAAGAACGTCCACTCCGCGCAACAGAGCGAGCCCGTGGTAGGTGTTCTTGCCGAAATCGTGGGTCGGATCGATGAGGATGCCGTCCCGGCGCACCCCCGCCGCGAGCGCCGCCTCGGCCGCGGCGGTGACCACCGCGGTCACCTCGGCCACGACGTCGGCGTAGCGCACCCGGAAGGGCCGGGTGCGCGGGATCGCGCCGCCGGTGTGGCTGCAGACGATGCCCATGCCGCGCTCGGCGGCGACCGCGACCAGCTCCGGGTCGGCGCCCGCCCAGGTGTCGTTCACCAGGTCGGCGCCCTCCTTGCCCGCCGCGAGCGCCACCTCGGCGCGCCAGGTGTCCACGCTGATCAGGAGCTCGGGGTAGCGGGCCCGGATGGCGGCGACGAAGGGCACCACCCGGCGGCTCTCCTCGGCGGCGTCCACCTCGGCGCCCGGCCCGGCCTTCACCCCGCCGATATCGACCAGGTCGGCGCCCTCGTCCACCGCGCGGGCGACGGCGTCCATGGCGGCGGCGTCGGTGAACGTGGCGCCGCGGTCGTAGAAGGAGTCGGGGGTGCGGTTCACGATGGCCATGACCAGCGCCCGATCCGTCGCCACCGGCCTGCCGCAGAGGGTCGGCGACGGGGCCGCGGCGAGGCTGATCATGCTCCGACTGTACCGACGGGGATGGCGACCGGTCGGTGGTGTCCGGATCAGCCGCGCGGGGCCCGGCCCGCGGCGACCTCGGCCGGGTAGTCGTCGTGGAACGGCACGTACCCCGCCTCCCCGCCGTCCAGGACGTACAGCTCGCCGCCTGCGTCCGGGTCGAAGCCCTGGTTCCGCAGCTCCACCTTGCGGCTCTTGAAGGTCGAGGTCTGTTCCAGCTCGCCGACCACCCGGACGAAGAGCGGCCGCGCGTAGGCGGGCAGCCGGTCGTGCACCAGCCGGGCCAGCGCGGCGCCGTCGAACTCGGCGTCCGGGCGCAGCACCACCGCCGCCATCCCGGCCCTGCCGTCCGCGCCGGGCACCTCGACCCCGTACACGACGGCCTGCGCGATTTCGGGAGCCGCGCCGAGCGCGCCCTCGACCTCGGTGGTGGCCACGTTCTCGCCCTTCCAGCGGAAGGTGTCGCCGACCCGGTCCACGAAGGCGATGTGGAACCAGCCCTGGTCGCGCACCAGGTCGCCGGTGTCGAACCAGACGTCGCCGCGACGGAAGCCGTCCCGCACCAGCTTGGCCTCGCCGGCCTTCTTGTCGGTGTAGCCGTCGAACGGGGTGAGCCGGGTGACCTTGGCCAGCAGCAGCCCGGCCTCGCCGGTACGCACCCGGCGCAGCTTCCCGTCCGGGCCGCGGCGCGGCGCGCCCGCTTCCTCGTCGTACTCGACCACGGCGTACGGCAGCGGCCCGAACCCGGCGGTGCGCGGCACCCCGAAACCGTTGATGAAAGCGATATTGCCCTCGCTCGCACCGTAGAACTCGACGATCCGGCCCACTCCGAAGCGGCGCTGGAAATCGTCCCAGAGCTCCGGCCGCAGCCCGTTCCCGACGGCCAGCCGCACCCGGTGCCTCCGGTCCGCCGCGCGCTCCGGCTGGTTGAGCAGGTAGCGGCAGAACTCGCCGATGTAGACGAAGGCGGTGGCGCGCTCCCGGATCACCTCGTCCCAGAACCCGCTCGCCGAGAAGGTGCGCCCGAGCGCGAGCGTCCCGCCCGCGGCGAGCACCGAGGAGAGCGCGACCGTGAGCGCGTTGTTGTGGTAGAGCGGCAGGCAGCAGTAGAGCGTGTCCGAGCCGCGCAGCCGCACCCCGAACCCGCCGAGCCCGGCCATGGCCTTGCCCCACCGCCCGTGCGTCATGACGCTAGCCTTGGGCATGCCGGTGGTGCCGGAGGTGAAGATCAGGAAGGCGCGCTCGCCGGAGCCCACCCCGGCGCAGGCGGCGGGGTCGTTCGCCGGAGCGGTGCGCGCCCGCGAGGCCAGCTCCTCGGCCGCGAGCAGGTTGCCCGGCCGCTCGTCCAGCGAGTCCAGCGCCTCGCCGCACTCCGCCCCCGCGACCAGCACCCGGCTCTCCAGCAGCCCGATGCTGTGCGCCAGCACCTCGCCGCGCTGGTGGTGATTGAGCAGCCCGGCGGTAGCTCCGAGCTTGACCGTCGCGAGCACCGCGAAGAGCGCCTCCGGCCGGTTCTGCAGCAGGATCCCGACCACGTCGCCGGGGCGTACCCCCGACTCGGTGAGCACCGCCGCGTACCGGTTCACCTCGGCATTGGCCTCGCGGTAGGTGAACGCCGTGCCCTCGAAGCGCAGGAACACCCGGTCCGGCACCCGGTGCGCCACCTGCTGGAAGGCGAACCCCACCGAGCGGCCGCCGGTCAGCAGCCCGAGCGCGTTGCGCAGCATGACCGGTACGTCCGGCAGCATGCCGGGCAGCCGGGTCACGATGTCCAGCAGGCCGACCGTCGACGGGGTGCTCACTGCGGTGCTCCTCTCAAGCGGGCTCCAGCGCCGCGAACGCCGACGGCAGGTCGGGGGCGACCACCACCCGGTCCAGCGCCGCCGCGGTGACGAAGCCGCGGTCGCGCAGCGTGGCGATCCAGTCCAGCAGCCCGCCGTAGAAGCCGCTGGCGTCGAGCAGCACCACCGGCTTGCCGTGCTCGCCGAGGTAGCCGCCGGTCCAGGTCTCGAAGAACTCCTCCAGGGTGCCGATGCCGCCGGGCAGCGTGAGGAAGGCATCGGCGCGCTCCTCCATGCGCTGCTTGCGCTGCCGCATGGTGTCGGTGACGATCAGCTCGTCGGAGTCCACATCGGCGACCTCCTGGTGCACCAGGTGCTTGGGGATGACGCCGAGCGTGTGCGCGCCGCCCGCCCGCGCCGCAGTGGCCACCGCGCCCATCATGGAGACGTGCCCGCCACCGGAGACCAGCCGCCAGCCGCGCCGGGCGATCTCGGTGCCGACCCGGGCCGCGAGCCGCAGGTGCTCCGGGTCGGCGGTGCTGGCCGAGCAGTACACACAGATCGCGTACCCGCCGGCAGCGGTCACCATTCGTCCTCGGTGCCGAGCGCGTCGACGCCGCCGGTCCCGCCGGAGGTGCGGATGATCCGCACCACCTCGGCGACCTCGTCGGTGACGTAGAGCAGGTCGAGATCCTCCGGCGAGATCTTCCCCGATGCGGCCAGCGAATCCCGGATCCAGTCCACCAGCCCGCCCCAGTACCTGGTGCCGAAGAGCACGATCGGGAACCGGGTGATCTTGCGGGTCTGCACCAGGGTGAGCGCCTCGAAGAGCTCGTCCAGGGTGCCGAAACCGCCGGGGAGGCAGACGAATGCCTGCGAGTACTTGACGAACATGGTCTTGCGCACGAAGAAGTAGCGGAAGTTGATGCCGAGGTCGACCCACTCGTTCAGCCCCTGCTCGAACGGCAGCTCGATGCCGAGCCCGATCGAGTAGCCGCCCGCCTCGCAGGCGCCGCGATTCGCCGCCGCCATGGCGCCCGGCCCGCCGCCGGTGATCACCGCGTACCCCGCCTCGGCCAGCGCGGCGCCGATGGCCAGCCCCGCCTGGTACTCCGGGTGTTCCTCGCCGGTGCGCGCGGAGCCGAAGACGGTCACCGCGCGCGGCACCTCGGCGAGCGCGCCGAACCCCTCGACGAACTCGGCCTGGATGCGCAGCACCCGCCACGGGTCGGTGTGCACCCAGTCCGAATCGCCACGCTGGTCGAGCAGATTGCGGTCGGCGGTGCTGCCGTCGCGGCGCGCCCTGCGGAAGACCAGCGGCCCGCGGAATTTGGTGGTCGGCCTGCGCGGACCGGCGGTTTCGGCGTCGGTGGACATGCGTTCCACGCTACCGGCCGTGACCTCGGCCGGACGGCCGGACCTGGTTGTTCGCCCAGCCGTTGCCGCGGCGTCACGCGCCGTCGGTCAGGTACCCCCTGAGCACCTCGGTGACCTGGGTGATCTGCTGCACCGGCACCCGCTCGTCGCGCTTGTGCGCCAGGTTCGGATCGCCGGGGCCGAAGTTCACCGCCGGGATGCCGCGGGCCGCGAACCGGGCCACATCGGTCCAGCCGTACTTGGCCCGCACCCCGCCGCCCTGCTTGCGCACCGCCGTGATGAGATCGGCCGCCGCGGGCGCTTTCAGCCCCGGTAGCGCGCCCGCCGCCGAGTCGGTGACCTCGAGCTCGAGCTCCAGCCCGGCGAAGACCTCGGCGACGTGCTCCGCGGCCTGGTCCACCGAGCGATCGGGGGCGAAGCGGAAGTTCACCTCGACCTCGGCGGCGTCCGGCACCACATTGCCCGCGACCCCGCCGCCGACCCGCACCGCCGAGAGCCCCTCGCGGTACACGCAGCCGTCGATGTCGACCTCGCGGCCGCGGTAGCTCGACAGCCGCTCCAGCACCGGGGCCAGCCGGTGGATGGCGTTCTCCCCCAGCCAGGACCGGGCCGAGTGCGCCCGCACGCCCTTGGTGCCGAGCTTCACCCGCAGCGTGCCCTGGCACCCCGCCTCGACCCAGCCCGCGGACGGCTCGCCGAGGATGGCGAGGTCGGCCTCCAGCCACTCGGGGAAGTCCCGCTCGACGCTGTTGAGGCCGTTGTAGCGGGCCGCGATCTCCTCGCAGTCGTAGAAGATCAGGGTGAGATCACAGACCGGTTCGGCCACGGTGGCGGCCAGGTGCAGGAAGACCGCGTCGCCGGATTTCATGTCCACGGCGCCGCAACCGGCCAGCACCCGGTGGCCGTCCTCCATGACGTAGTGGCTGGGCAGGTTGTCCGCGATCGGCACGGTGTCCAGGTGCCCGGCCAGAATCACCCGATCCCGCCTGCCGCGGTCGGTACGGGCGAGCACGACATTGCCGTGCCGCTGCACGGTGAAGCCCGAGGTCTGGTCGCGCAGCGCGGTTTCCACCACGTCGGTGATGGCCGCCTCGTCCCGGGAGACGCTCGGGATGTCGACGAGGGCGGCGGTCAGCTCGATCGGGTCGGCGCGCAAATCGATGCTCACGTCGCCAGCCTACGGCCCGTTCGCCGAGCGAATGCCATGCCATAGTGGTCGCGGCCGGGGCGAGAATGGGGCGTGATGACCGCGAGACCGACGAAGGCGGATGTGGCCAGGCACGCGGGGGTCTCCACCGCGACCGTCAGCTACGTGCTGAACAACGTCCCCGGCCGCTCCATCTCCGCGCAGACCAGGGCCGCGGTCCGCCGCGCCGCCGACGAGCTCGGCTACCGCCCCAACCTCGCGGCCAGGAACCTGGCCAGGCGCCGCAGCGGCGTCGTGCTGTTCGTGCTGCCGCAGGTGGCGCTGAACCCGCTGGCCATCGAGGTGAGCACCAGGATGACGACCGAGCTGGCGCGCCGCGGCGTCATGCAGGTGATCCTCTTCGACACCGGCGACGAGGCCGCCATCGTGAACGCCATCACCGACCTGGACCCGGTCGCCGTCACCGGCGTCTACCCGCTCCGGGGGGCCGCGCTCGCCGCGGTCGAGGCGGCCCGCATCCCCAACTTCCACCTGGGCAGCAGCCTCCTCGCCGACCTGGGCGACCTGCACCTGACCGCGGGCGAACTCCGGATCGCGCACTTGGTGGCGCGCGGCCACCGGCGACTCGCCTACGCCTTCTCCCCCGAGGCCACGCTGCGCCCGATCGGCGAGTACTGGCTGGCCGGGCTGCGCGCCGCCATCGACGCCCGCGGGTTGCCGGAGCCGGAGCTCGTCGAGCTGCGCCCCGCCGACGCCGCCGAGGTCGTCACCGGCTGGCACGAGCGCGGGATCACCGCGGTCTGCGCGCAGAACGACGACACCGCCTTCGTGGTGCAGCACGGCATGCGCGCCGCCGGGCTGGCGTGCCCGCGCGACCTCGCGGTGATCGGCGTCGACGCCATCCCGCTCGGCGAGGTCGCCGCGCCGCCGCTCACCTCGGTCGCCTTCGAGGCCGGGGCCATCGTCGAGGTCGCGACGGCGTCGTTCATGTCCGCGCTCGGCTACCCCACCGAGACCACGGCGACCGGCGCGGACCTCGCGGTGCTCGTGGTGCGGGAATCCACCTGACTCGGCGCACCCCGTTGATAACCGTCGGTTACGCGCGTAACCTCTCGCAGTAACACCGTTACCGCCGTGTGCCGAGCAGTGGAGGAGCCCGTCGTGACCGTGACCCTGCCGGAACGCGAACTACTCGAGATCGCGTCGCTCGCCGCCCCGGACGAGGTGACCGCGCTGACCCGGCAGTGCCTGGCCGCGGCACTGGCGACCGCCGACGGCGACGACATCGCCGAGCACATCGCCGGGATCGGGCGCGCCGCGGCGCGCTGGGCCAGGGAGGGCGTGCCGATCGACGCCGTGCAGCACGCCGTGCACGCCGGTTACCGGATCGGGCTCGACCTGGTGGCCGCGCGCCGCACCGAGGGCGAGATCCGGCGCGACGACTACGACACCCTGGTGGCCGGGATGCGCGCCATGCTGACCGCGCTGGACCGGATGACCACCGCGATCAGCGTGGCCTACGTCCGCGAGCTGCGCTCCGCCGCCACCGACCACCACACCGCCGTGCACACCCTCACCTCCGCGCTGCTCGGCGGCTACTCCACCAGCACCATGACCCGCGAGTGCGGCATCGAGCCCGCCGAGCGGTACGCCGTGCTCGCGCTGCACATTCCCGCCCACCCCGCCGCCGCCGACCCGGCGCTCGACGGCGACGTGGTGATCCGGCGCACGCTGCGCCGCACCCAGGCCGCGCTCGCCGCGCACGCGGGGCCGCACGCGCTCGCCCTGCTCAGCGTGGACGGCGGCACCGTGCTGCTGCCGGCGCACACCGTCACCGACGCCTCGCTGGAGGCCCTGGTAGCCGAGCTGACCGCCGCTGCCAGGGTCCCGATCACCGCCGCCCTCGTGCACGCCGACCGGCACGCCATCCCGGACGCCGCCGACCGCGCGCACCAGCTGCTCGACACCGTCACCCTGATCGGCACCCGCGGCGGCCTGCACCGCTTCGAGCGCATGGCACTGGAGTTCCAGCTCACCCGCCCCGGCCCCGCCCGCGACTGCCTCGCCGCGATCCTGAACCCACTGGACGAGCACCCCGAGCTGCTCACCACCCTGCGCACCCACGTGGCGAACGACTTCAACCGCCGGCTGACCGCCAGGCAGCTGCACATCCACGCCAATACCGTCGATCACCGGCTCAAGCGGATCGCCCAGTTCACCGGGCTCGACCCCACCTGCGGCGCCGACATCTGGAAGTTGCGATCCGCCCTGGTCGCCCGGTTGGCGGACGTGGCGCCACCACGTGCCGGGCGCGATGGGTACGCTCTCTCGACGTGAGCACTCAGGGAGCAGCAGCAGTCGGCATCGCCACCGTGACCTCGTCCGGGACCGTCCTCGACACCTGGTACCCGGCCCCGGAGCTCGGCAGCTTCGACAGCACCGGCACCGAGCGGCTGGACGCGCCGCCCGCCGAGTACGCCACCCTGGTCGGCCCCGACGAGGCGCGCGACGTCGAGGTGGTCGCCGTGCGCACCACCATCGCCGACCTCGCGGCACCCCCCGTCGACGCGCACGACGTCTACCTGCGGCTGCACCTGCTCTCGCACCGGCTGGTCCAGCCGCACGGGCTGAGCCTGGACGGGCAGTTCGGGCTGCTGGCGAATGTCGTGTGGACCAACCACGGCCCCGCCGCGGTGGAGGGCTTCGAGAGCGTGCGGCTGCGGCTGCGCGGCCGGGGTCCGGTGACGGTGTACAGCATCGACAAGTTCCCGCGGATGGTCGATTACGTGGTGCCGTCCGGGGTGCGGATCGGTGACGCCGACCGGGTCCGGCTCGGGGCGCACCTGGCCGCCGGGACCACCGTCATGCACGAGGGGTTCGTGAACTTCAATGCCGGGACGCTGGGGACCTCCATGGTCGAGGGGCGGATCTCGGCGGGGGTCGTGGTCGGGGACGGCTCCGACGTCGGTGGCGGCGCCTCGATCATGGGCACGCTCTCCGGTGGCGGGACCACGGTGATCACCGTCGGCGAGCGCTCGCTGCTCGGGGCCAACTCCGGGCTCGGGATTCCGCTGGGCGACGACTCCGTCGTCGAGGCGGGGCTGTACCTCACCGCCGGGACCAAGGTTTCGACGCCGGACGGCACGACGGTCAAGGCTTCCGAGCTGAGCGGGCAGCCGAATCTGCTGTTCCGGCGGAACTCGCTGTCCGGTGCGGTGGAAGTGGTTTCGCGCACCGGCACCGGCATCGAGCTGAATTCCGCCCTGCACGCGCACAACTGAGCCAGGGCCCGCGGCTCGGCTGCGCCGCCGGCTTCGCGCCCCGCACCGAGCCGATGCGCTGCGCCGCCCCTGCCAGCGCCTCCCCGCAGGCCGCACAGCGCGTCAGCTCAACTGCTTCTTCTGCACCTTCCCCATGGCGTTGCGCGGCAGCGTCTCGACGAAGCGGATCTCGCGCGGCCGCTTGTGGTTCGACAGCTCCGTCGCCACATGCGCCACCAGTTCCGCTTCGTCCGGCGCGCTGCCGCGCGGGACCACGAACGCGACGATGCGCTGCCCCAGATCAGCGTCCGGCAGCCCGACCACCGCGACCTCGGCCACCCCCGGGTGGCCCAGTAGCGCCGTCTCGACCTCGCCCGCCCCGACCCGGTATCCCCCGGACTTGATCAGATCCACCGACTCCCGCCCGACGATCCGATGGAACCCGGCGGCATCGATGGCCGCCACATCCCCGGTGGCGAACCACCCGTCCGCGATCCAGCTCTCGGCGGTGGCATCCGGCCGGTTCAGGTACCCGTCGCCGAGCATCGGCCCGCGCACCTGCAAACTGCCGATGCTCTCGCCATCGCGCGGCACCTCGGCACCGCGCTCGTCCACCAGCCGGGTCTCGACCCCGCGCACCGGCAACCCCACCCACCCCGGCCTGCGCTCGCCATCGGCCCTGGTGGAGAGCGTGATCATGGTCTCGCTCATCCCGTACCGCTCCACCGGCGCCTGCCCGGTCAGCTCCGCCAGCCGGTGGAACACCGGCACCGGCAGCGGCGCGCTCCCGGACACCAGCAGCCGCGCGTTCGCCAGCGCCCGCGCGGACTCCTCGTCCTCCGCGATCCGCGACCAGACCGTCGGCACCCCGAAGTAGAGCGTGCCCTTCGCCGCCGCGTAGGCCTCCGGCGTCGGCTTCCCGGTGTGCACCAACCGGCTCCCGACCCGCAGCGGGCCGAGCAGCCCGAGAATCAGCCCGTGCACATGGAACAGCGGAAGCCCGTGCACCAGCGTGTCGTCCCTGGTCCACGCCCACGCCTCGGCCAGTGCGTCCAGCCCCGCCGCAATGGCCCCCCGGCTCAGCAGCACGCCCTTCGGCGCCCCCGTGGTGCCGGAGGTGTAGAGCACGAAGGCGATCCCCGCCGGATCCGGCTCGGCATAGCGGTGCCACGACCGCGCGTGCTTGCGCACCGGAATCCGCGGCAGCTCACTCCCCTCGGGAGCGTCCCCGAGCCAGGCCTGCGCCCCGGAATCGCGCAGAATGTGCCGCAACTCCGCCGCACCCGAATCCGGCGGCACCGGCACCACACTCACCCCCGCCAGCAACGCCCCCGTCACCGCGAGCACGGTGGTCACCGTCGGCCGCGCCAGCACCGCGACCCGCTCCGCCACCACGACCCGCTCCGCCACCGAGGTCGCCGCGCCGAGCAGATCCGAGCGGGAGAGCGTCTCCCCCGCGATGGTCAGGGCATCCGGGAGGTCGTCGCCCGCGGCGACGGCGGCCGGGTTCAGCGATCGCAGCAGCACCCCGACCACGCTACTGATCACAGATCGGTCACCGCTCGCCGGACTCGCTCACGCTTCCCGCGAAACAGTGACACCGTCGGTGTGTATCCGTCTCACCGCCGAGATCGGAGGTCGTGATGTCCCGACCCGTGCCCGCACCGCCCGACCTTCCCGACGACTTCGAGATCGCCGCCTTCCTCCCGGTGGTCGCGGGCGGCCTGGCCGCCGCCCCCAACGTCATCCTGCAACTCGCCACCCCCGGCGTCGGCTACGGCGTGCTGGAGAGCACGGTGCACAGCGGCAACGTCATGATCCACCCGGTCAAACGCCTCCGCACCACCATGACCTACCTCGCCGTCGCCCTCCTCGGCACCGACGAGGAGCGCGCCGCCTACCGCGAGGCCGTGAACACCTCGCACCGCCAGGTCCGCTCCACCGCATCGAGCCCGGTGAAGTACAACGCCTTCGACGTCCGGCTACAGCTCTGGGTAGCCGCCTGCCTCTACTGGGGCCTCGCCGACCTGCACGAACGCCTCCACGGCCCCCTTGACGGCCCCGAAGCCGACGCCTTCTACCGCTACGCCGCCCGCCTCGGCACCACCCTCCAGGTCCGCCCCGACATGTGGCCCCCCGACCGCGCCGCCTTCGACCGCTACTGGTCCGAGAACCTCGCCGCCACCACCGTCTCCCCACCGGTCCGGGCGTATCTCCGCGACCTGGTGGACCTGAAGATGCTTCCTGTGCCGGTGCAGGTCCTGCTCGGCCGCCCGCACCGCTACCTGGTGGCCGGGATGCTTCCGCCGCACGTCCGCGACCAGATGGGGTTGCGCTGGACGTCCCGCGACGAATGGCTCCTCTCCCGCACCCTTCGCCTCCTCGGCTACGTCGACAGCGCCCTCCCGTACTCGGTGCGCCGCCTCCCCCTCGGCATCTACCTCAGTGACCTGCGCTTCCGTCGCAAGCACGGGCTTCCGCTGATCTAGCCGATCGCGACCTTCGCCCCGCCGGAGAATGCCGAATCGTGCAACTCCAGCGTGGCGGGCACCGATCCCGCCGGGACGTCGAAGACCACGATGACATCGACGCTGTTTCCCGGGTTGATCTCGGTGATGATCTCGTCGTTGACATTGATTTCGGCCGAGGTGTCGTTGTCGAACCTGCGCCCCTGCGAATCGATCAGGTGCTGATTGCTGCCGAAATAGGTCTGCGCCCGGTCACCGATATTGGTCACCACCAGATGCACCTGGACGAACTCGCCCTGCGCGGTTTCCTTCAGGTAAGGATTGCTGCCCACCGATTTCACCGGGGCATCCACACCAGAGACCCGGAACTCGAACTTCCCGTCCCGTACTGTCGCTCCCGCCGAGGCGACCTCGGGGGCGGCCGGTTTCGGCGCGACCGCAGCCGGTTCGGCCCCAGGCGCCGCCGAGGTGAAGGTGGCCGTCGACTTGTCCTCGTCGGCACTGTTGCTCGCCAGCCCGGCAATGCCGAAGCAGCCGCCGCAGAGCAGCACCATGGCGCCGATGAGCACCCAGGGCCACACCGGCGTCTTCCGCTTCGGCGGCTGCGGCGGCGGGTACGGCTGTCCGTACGGCGGCTGCTGGGGATACTGCGGCCCGGTGGGCTGCTGCGGATAGGGCGGCTGAGTCATGGACCTGACCTTGACTGGTTCTGGACGTAGGGCCACCCAGAGTGTCAGCTAATGAACAGCAGATCTGTCCGTCGAACGATCGACAGAACGTGTTCAGCCCTCCCCCACCCTCCCCGGCACCCGAAACGACACCGCGATGTGATCGCGAGCGAACTCCCGCACCGCCCGCTCATCGTCGAACGGAATAACCGTCTGCGGCGTCAACGCCAGAGACAGCGAAGTCCGGGCGATCATCTCGGCGATGGGCGCCGGATCGTACTCCGGCAACTTCCCCTCCCGCTGCAACCGAGCAATGAACTCCACCAGGTAATCCCGCCCGAGCTCGATCACCGGCGCCCCCTGCACGGTCAGGTACGGCAGCACGACCTCCGGCTCGGTCTGCAACAACCGATCCAGCAACTTGTTCCCCCGCAACCCCTCCAGGAAAACGACGAACAACTCGACGATCTGATCCTCGGCCCCGGCATCCCGGTCCACCTGCCGCTGCAAAGCCGCGTCCACGTCCTCGACGAACTGCCGAGCCTGCCGCAACCCCACCGCCTGGATCAGATCGGACTTGCTGGCGAACCGCCGATACAGCGTGGCCAGCGAGAGCCCGCAGCGCCGGGCGACCTCGACCATGCTGGTCCGCTTGATACCGAAATCGAGGAAGGCGACGAGCGCCGCGTCGAGCACCCGGGTCTGGTTGCGGTCCTCCGGGCCCGCGGACCGCACCAGATGCAGCAGTCGGGTCAGCTTCGCCATGTGCGCCACCCTATCCATCCGCGAAATGATGACAGCTTCAGCATCGCATGGTTGCAGCACGGAAGGAGCCGCTGGTGTGAGTCAGCCCCGGCTGACCAGGGCGCGCAGGAAGAACCCCAGGTTGGCCGGGCGCTCGGCCAGGCGGCGGGTCAGGTAGCCGTACCACTCCGTGCCGTAGGGCACATAGACCCGCACCGCCCGGCCCTCCGCCGCCAGCCTGCGCTGCTCCAGATCGCGCACGCCGTAGAGCATCTGGTGCTCGTAGCGGGTGCGGCCGGCTTCGATGGCCGCCTCGACCAGCACCGGGTCGTGGCTGGCGACCATCGGGTAGCCGTCACCGTGCATGAGCACGTCGAGGCAGCGCAGGTAGGAGTCGGTGACCTCGGCGCCGTGCTGGAAGGCGACCTCGGGCGGCTCGTTGTACGCGCCCTTGCAGAGCCGGACCCTGGCATCGGTGAAGCCGCCGCAATCGGCCTCGGTGCGGTGCAGGTAGGACTGGAGGACCACGCCGAGCCAGGGGAACTCCGCCCGCAGGGTGTGCACGGTCGCGAGGGTCTCCGCGGTGCCGGTGTGGTCCTCGGCGTCGACCGTTACCCAGACGCCCGCCCGTTCGGCGGCGCCGCAGATGGTGCGCAGCCGATCGGCCGCGGTCGTGTGTCCACCGGGGAGCTCCCGGCCCAGCGCCGTGAGCTTCACCGACACCTCGAGTGGCCGCGCCCAGCGCGGGCCGAGCTCCGTGCCGGGCGCATCGGCCAGCGTCGCCAAGTCCGCGATCAAAGCCAGATACTCGGCGACGACCGCATCCGCCTGCGCCGGATCGGTGGTGTTCTCCCCGAGGAAGTCGACGCTGACCCGCCGCCCGTCGGCGAGCAGCTCCCGCAGCACCGGGAGCAGCGCGCCCCGGTCGGCGCCCGCCACGAAGCGCCGCACCACCGCCGCCGTGATCGGCACGGTGGTGACCGCCTTCGCCAGCCGCGGCGAGCCCGCCGCCGCGAGGATCACCGGTCGCAGCGGGTTCACGGCGTGCCCATGTGCGGGTAGCGGTGGTCGGCAGGCGGGACGAAGGTCTCCTTGATGGTGCGCGGCGCGACCCAGCGCAGCAGGTTCAGCGGGGAGCCCGCCTTGTCGTCGGTGCCCGAGCCGCGGGCCCCGCCGAACGGCTGCTGGCCCACCACCGCGCCGGTCGGCTTGTCGTTGACGTAGAAGTTCCCCGCCGTGTACCGCAGTTTCTCGCCCGCCTGGTGTATCGCCTCCCGGTCGCGCGCGAAGACCGCGCCGGTGAGGGCGTACGGCGCGGCGTCGTTCACCTCGTCCAGCACGGTCGGCCAGGCATTGTCGTCATAGACGTGGAGTGCGAGGATCGGGCCGAAGTACTCGGTGCCGAATGCCTCGTCGCGCGGGTCGTCGACGAGCAGGACGGTCGGCTGCACGAAATACCCCTCGCTGTCGTCCGCTCGGCCACCGACCGGGATTTCGATCCCCGCTTCTCGTGCCCTTTCCAGTGCCGCCACATTCTTGTCGTAGGCCCGGCGGTCGATCAGCGCCCCGCCGAAATGGGTCAAGTCGGCGACGTCGCCGTAGCTCAAACCGGCTGTGGTGTGCAGGAAGTCGTCCCGCATGCTGTTCCAGAGACTTCTCGGCAGGTATGCGCGAGACGCCGCTGAGCACTTCTGCCCCTGGTACTCGAAAGCACCGCGGACCAGCGCGGTAGCGAGCGATGCCGGATCGGCGGAAGGGTGCGCGACGATGAAATCTTTACCCCCGGTCTCACCGACCAGCCGCGGGTACCCACGATACCGATCCAGGTTCTGGCCGACCTGCTGCCACAGATATTTGAACGTCTTCGTGGACCCGGTGAAATGAATCCCCGCCAGATTCGGATCGGTGAGCGCGACCTCGGAGAGCGCCTGCCCGTCCCCCGTGACCAGGTTGATCACTCCCGGCGGCAACCCCGCCTCCTCCAGCAGCCTCAGCGTGTAGAACGCGGCAAGCGTCTGCGTCGGCGACGGCTTCCACACGACCGTGTTCCCCATGAGCGCGGGCGCGGTCGGCAGATTGCCCGCGATGGCGGTGAAGTTGAACGGCGTGATGGCGTAGACGAAGCCCTCCAGCGGGCGATAGTCCATGCGATTCCAGGCGCCCGCGCTCGACTGCGGCTGCTGGGCGAGGATGTCGCGGGCGAAGGCGACATTGAAGCGCCAGAAGTCGACCAGTTCGCACGGCGCGTCGATCTCCGCCTGCTGCGCGGACTTGGACTGGCCGAGCATGGTCGCGGCGGCCAGGGTCTCGCGCCACGGCCCGGAGAGGAGGTCGGCGGCGCGGAGCAGGACGGCCGCGCGTTCGTCGAACGGAAGGGAACGCCAAGCCGGGCCGGCCGCCAGCGCGGCGTCGATGGCGCTCCGCGCTTCCTCGTGCGTGGCGTCGGTGTAGGTGCCGAGCACGTGGCTGTGCCGGTGCGGGGTGACGATCTCGTGCCTCGTTCCGGTACCCGGTCGGTCCTTGCCACCGATGACCAGCGGGATCGCCACCTGCCGCTCGGCAATCTCGGCGAGTTTCGCGCGCAGGCGTTCGCGTTCCGGGGTGCCGGGGGCGTAGGTGTGGATCGGCTCGTTGCCCGGGGTGGGGACAACCGTGACAGCGTCCATATCTCAGGCTAGCGCCGGATTGCTGGTCCGGCAGGGAGGCCGCGCAGTCTTCTCAACCGTCGGAGGGCTCCTCGATCCGTACAACAACGCTCATGAGACTCGATGATCCACGCCTGCGACCCGATTCGTCGGAATTTGCCGCCGCCGCCCGCGTGGTGGAATCTCTCCGACATGGAGGAAGCGATCGAACCACTACCGCTCGAGGCGATCAGCAAGGTCCCGCCCGAGCCGATCCGCGAGCACTGGGTGGTCGTCGCGAACAAGCGCTACCCGCCCAAGCAGGTCTACCAGCTCATCACCGGCTTGCCTCGCTCGGCGTTCACTTCGCACCGTGCCCTCGCCGAGCTGCGCAAATCTGGACTGACCACCAGTGTCTACACACCTCCCGCCGCCGAGGCAGCCCGCACGAGACCGGCCGAGGAGCCCGAAGACTCGACGAGCAGCGTCCAACTGGCCGAATCCTTCGCAACACTGCTGAAGTTCCTCACCGACCGCAACCTGACGCTGCACCTCGCCGACGCCGAGGCCGCCCTCCAGCACGCTGATGCGACCGAGAGCAGCACGGTGATCACCGAGTATGGATTCAGCGACGACCTCCTCGACGCCGCGCTGGCCGTGCGCGCGCACGTCGGTCGCCTCAGCGACGTCATCCACGCGACCGTCATCGCCCGCGTGCTGCCTGCCATCCTCGAACCCGGCGAGGTGGTCGCGCGGCGGCCGTCGCTGGGAGCGGGCAATGACCCGTCTCGCCCCTTCGATCTCGAGACCAACAAGCGGATAGCCGAATTCAAGGTCGCGCAGTGGAAGGGCGCCGACACCATGCGCAAGCGAGGTGTCGTCGCCGATCTGGTCCACCTGGCGCTCGACACAACGGATCGGCGTGCTCAACTGTTCGTTGTCGGCACACTTCCCATCCACTTTTTGACGACGTCCACGACGACGATCGAATGGGCGCTCGGCCGATCGTCTCCGCACACCAGAGCCCGATTCGAAGAACGCTTCGGACCAGCGCGCGACCACACCGTCGCCGATTTCACCCGCGAGCACGACGCGCGTATCGAGTTGGTCGACCTGACGACGCTCGTCCCGTCCTTGGCTCTACCACCAGAGCTCATCTGACTCGTAACGCTCCGACGTCAGGCGGCCACACCGGGGACAGCAGCCCCCGCAGTGCCCGGCGTCCGGTATACGGTAGCGCCGGGGGACACCGCTGTGGGCCGTCCCGAAGACGTGAAAGCAGGGCGGAGCGTGGACGCTGCGGAACCGCAGTCAGAGCTCGACCGGCGGATAGCCGCGGTCCGAGGCGAATCGAAATCGCCCGATGGAACCATTGCCATCGAAACCGATCCGGCAGGCCGGATAACCCGCCTCCATGTCGCCGACTACGCCATGGACGACGGCCCGGACCACCTGGCCGCGGTCCTGGTCGAGCAGCATCGGAACGCGCACACGGCGGCCATCGACCGGGCCGTGCGTATCCTCGACCCGGCCACTCCGGGGAGTTCCGATGGCTGACGACCCGGAGCAGGTGGCTCGGCAAGTCACCGAGGTCAACAGCGCCGTCGCCAAAGTCCGTGGCGCGGCGTTTTCGCCGGACGGCTCGGTCAATATCGAGGTCGACGTCTACGGCACCATCACCGACCTGCGCCTGACGGAGTTCGCCATGGAACGCGGGCCGGAGCACTTCGGCCAGCTCGTCCAGGACTGCCACGAACGGGCCCATGCCGCGGCGCTGGCGGAAGCACGTCGAGTCGAAGAGCAGGTTCGCGGACAGCAGGATTCGCGAGGTGCGTGGTGAACGTCGATCCGGTGAAAATGCGGGAGTTGGCGGCGAGACTGCGCACGCAGGCAGGGCTTATCGAAAGCCGCCAACCGCTGGCTCAAGCAACCCGCAACGCGGCCCGCACGGGCATCGAAGCATCCGAGACCTTCATCCGGGTCCAAGAAGTGCTCGAGGCGCTGGATAGGGTCATCCGCTACCACGCGGATCGCGTCGACGCCGTCGCCACGGATATCGATGCCGCCGCAGCTGCCTACGAGGCACAGGAAGCCGCCAACGCGGCCTCGATGAAAGAGGTGGGGCAGCGGTGACGGACGGCTCTGCCATCACGGTCACGAAGGTTCTGAACTGGAATGTCAGCTCGGGCGAGCGGCTTCCCACCGAGCTCGACTCACTCGCCAACACCATCGAGACCGACGTCGAAGCGGCCAGCCGCGACGTCCAGAACTCTCGCGACTACTTCGACGGTGAAGCGGGCGACGCCCTCCGCACCCGCTTCGACACCGAACGCAGAGATGCCCTGGCCACGGTGGACGCGATCACCTCGATAACAGCACCCATTCGGGAGGTTGCCGGCATTTTCCGATCAGCGAAGACGGCGATCGTCGATACGGTTCGCGAGATCGAGGCATCCGATTACGAACTCTTCTACACCGAGGATGGCCAGGTGCTGTCGAGGAAATCGGTGCTGGAATGGATGACCGGCAACCTGCTCACCGGCCTGACCCAGTCGCTCTCCGTCGAGCGAACCCGCAGCGCCCTCCAGGCCAGACTGCAGGGCGCGCTGAACGACATCTGGACGGCCGATCTCACCTACAACGCCAAGCTGAACATGGTGCTGGAGGGCTTGCCGGAGGCCGTCCGGGAAGCGCTGATCCCGATCCCGAGCGACCCCGAACTCGCCCGGATCCTGCGCGACTATCAGGTGAACGCGTCGGACACGACGGTCGTCTTCCCCTCAGGCACTCTCCTGGACATGATTCGCCTGTATGCCCCGGATTTCCAACCGAAGGCGATGACGCAGGAAGAGGCTGCCGCGCTGGCGCTACTCGCTGCCCAGCCGCCGGATGGACCGCTGAATCTGAAAACCTTCTACGCCATCCAGGACGAGGCACAAGCGGTCGCAGAGACCGCCTTTCCCGAACTCAACGAGACCAGCACCAAGGTCGCGCTGGCGGACGGCCACGCCGACGCATTCCGCCACATGTATTGGAACGCGCGAATGACCCAGGAGTTCGGACCGGAATGGACGACCACCTTTACCAGCGCGCACGAGATGGTCGGAAGCAATCCCGCTGCCCGCGAGGCAATGGACCTCTACAACAACCAACTGGGCCGGGAAATCGGAACCCAGAATATGAACGCCACCCCGGAAGAGTTGCAGCAGAAAGTTCGCGAGGCCATCGACAGCAACAGAGCGGTAGTCATTCAGTCGGTTCCAGACGGGAGACAAATCACATTCAGCAATTCGGCCGAGCCCGGCAATACCGCGACTCCGCCCGGAGCCGACCTACCACTCGGAGGGAATTGATATGCGAGTCCCCGCCATCCTGCTCGCAGCACTGACCACCGCGGCGATGCTGGCGAGTTCGGGATGCCAACTGATCGGCAACGAGTCGAGCGGTCCGACCTGCTCCTCGCAGGAGTTCAGCCTCGTGAAACACCCCGCGCTACTCGGTGACCGGAAAGGCCTGGTCAGAGCCTTCGACGAAGCCGTGCAACAGCAGCTGCAATCCGCGACGATGGCGGAGATGGTGCAACGCGCCGGATGGACGATGGACTGGGACCGAGCCATCTACATCGGCACGGGTACGACCGATGCTCGCCTCAAAGAGCGGGCCGGCGTCGATCTCGAACTGGCGTGCTTCACGTCCCTTCCGCAAGAAAGTAGTAACTCCGATCTCGCGAGCCCGTACGTCACGCTCTTCCTGTCGGAGGGGAAGCCTGTTCAGGCCGAATGGTGGTACGGCCAGAATCCTCGCTTGGATTTCGGCGAACGAGAGTTCCTGACTCCGGACACGACCTTCTACTTCGACCCCAACCCAGGTGTCATGGTCGCGCAGTAACAATAGATTCGACATTCTATTGCAGTGGTGGCTGGGCGATGTCAGGCGGGCCGCTGCAGGTCGCCGCCAGTTCAACACGGGCCGGCCGCCCGGTGGACGTCGTGGACTACGACCTGAGCCGCGTCACCGGCGCCCAGCAGTACCTCCCCGGCTACCGCGGCCAGGCACGGCTCCTCATCGACCCGCACCAGCGCACCATCCTCGGCGCCACCTTCGCCGGCCCCGGCACCGCGGAACTCCTGCACTCCGCGACCATCGCCATCACCGCCGGAATCCCGATCGACCGCCTCTGGCACGCCGTCCCGCCCTTCCCGACCATCAGCGAGGTGTGGCTGCGCCTCCTGGAGACCTATCGCGACCGCTGATCCGCCTCCGCTCCCGCCCCGAAAGCCCGCCCCAGATCCCGAACCGCTCATCCTTGGCGATGGCGTACTCCAGGCAGCGCTGCCGCACCCCGCACCCGGCGCAGATGCGTTTGGCGTCGCGCGCCGATTCGCCCTGGCTCGGGAAGAAGGCGTCGGGGTCGGTCTGCGCGCACAGTCCGTCGGCTCGCCACGACAGTTCCTCGAAGGCGGTGTCGCACGAGGTGGAGAGCATTGTCGTCATGCTGTGAACTTTCGCCGATCCGGGGTCCGGCGTCGCCACCGCTGACAGGGGATTCCGGTGGCGGCTCTCCCCCATTCGGAATACCTGCTACCCGGAATGCGGGCTACGGCTCGAGGAACAGGCACTCGTTCGGGAGCCGCGGCGTCTCGTGTGCACCGTACGCGGCGATGCGGACGTGTTCCGCGAGGCGGTGGCGTTGCAGGTCGCAGACGAAGATGAGGGCGGCGGTGAGGCAGGCGACGAAGTGGAATTCGAGTCCGCCGAGGGTGAGGGTTAGCCAGATGTCGGGTTCGTCCGGGTGTGGGGAGGTCGGGGCTGAGCCGTTGCGGCCGGTGTGGGCTTGGTCGTTCGCGGTGCGGTGAGGGGGCATTGGGGACGCCTCCGTGGACTGGGGTGTTGGAGCGCTTTCCGTGGGGTTGGGGTGGCAATCGGGCGAAGGGGTCTTGCGGGCAGGGGGAGGGCGGTGGTTCGTTCAGCGGTGGGTGCGGGGGTGGCACCAGCGGATTGCGTCGACGATCCAGTCCCTGGTGGGGAGGTAGGTGTCGGTGGGTGGGACGACCCACGTGCGGTGCGCGGTGCTGGGCGTGGGCAGGGGGAAGGTCGCGGCGTCGGTGATTCCGACGTTGGCCGCGGCGAGTTCGAGGTCGGCGCAGGTTTCGAGGGGGCCGACTCGGGCGAGGAACATCCACCGTCCGCTGAGAGCGGACGACGAGACGGGCCCGCACCGTCCCGGTACCTCATCCATGCGTCGTTGCACAGCGGCGCCGAGGTGTGGTGGTGTGGTGACCACACAGAAGTCGTCGCCGCTGGCCCGGATGGTGTTCACCCCGCCGGCGCTGACGAAGGCCGGGATGCCGCACACTTCGCGGTAGTAGTCGCAGAGCTCTTCCAGCGTCGTCTCCCACGGTGGCACGGCGACATACATTCGGTTTCCCCCTCGGTTGCTGGCCCACGGATGCGAGGGCGCCCGGCCCCGGACCGGGGCAGTGGGTCCGGTGTGCGGGAGGAACCCCTGACGTTCCTTCCGGGCCGGGCGCCGGGGACAGAAGACCGCATCGGTGGGCGCGTTTCGAGGGTGTCCGGATGATCCGGGGCAATCGTTCTGATCGCCCTGACGCATCTCCAGATATGATGTAAACCGTTGTGTATGAGGAGTTTTCCTTCATCCAAAGGGGAGATCTGTGGCATCCAAAAATAGGGGCCCCAGTGTTCAAAACGGGGAATCCAAAAGTGCGGGGCGGCCTGACGCTCACGCGGGGTCGACGGTGCCGCGCAGGCAGTTGGGACGGCACCTGCGCGAGCTACGACAGGAGTCCGGACTAACGATTGCGGAGGTTGCTCGTCTCATCGAGCGCGGCGCCGGGACGGTGCAGCGGCTCGAAACTGGTACACCGCATCGCATCCGGTTGCTCGACATCGAGGCGCTGTGCCGGGTACTGCACGCCGATCGGACAATGACCGAGGCCCTGATGGGGTTGGCTCGGCAAGGCAACGATCGGAGCTGGTGGCACGAGTACGGCGACCTCATTCCGGAAGCCTTCAGCGTCTACATCGGCCTGGAAGCGGCCGCCGCCTCGTCGACCTCGTTCAGCACCATCGTCCCCGGCTTATTCCAGACGCCGTCGTACGCCGAAGTCATGCTCCGCACTGCCTATCCGGACAACGACTCCGCAGACATCTCCCGGCGGGTGCAGATACGCCTACATCGGCAGAAACTCGTCACCCGAACCTGGCGTCCGTTGCACGTGACCGAACTGCTGGATGAGCACGCGCTACACCGGATCGTCGGAAGCCCGGCGATCATGTCGCAGCAACTTCGACACCTCGCGGACCTCAGCACTCGGGACAATATCGAGGTCAGGGTCGTGCCGTTCAGCTCAGCGCTCCCGCTGGGCGAGGTCGTCGGCCCCTTCGGCATCCTCGACTTCAAGCAAGACGCGAGAGGCGTGAGCGAACCCTCGACCGTGCACATCGAAGGCTTCACGGGAGCGCTGTATCTGGAACACGCCGAGACGGTGGAGCGTTACCGCATGGCCCACCAGGCACTGAGCCGCGTAGCGTTGAATCCGCAGCAAACACGCGACCTGCTCCGGCAGGCAGCAAGGAGGTATGCGCAATGAAAGCCGACTTCGCCAGTGCCAGCTGGTTCAAATCCTCTAAGAGCGGCAACATCGACTGCGTCGAGGTCGCCTTCGCGGGAACTCAGGTCGGGGTCCGAGACTCGAAGGACATCACGAGCGGACACCTGACCTTCCCTGCCAGCGCCTGGGGCGTCTTCACCAGCGGGATCGCACGCGGCGACTTCGACGAGGCGTAGCGGCTCTACCGGAAGCCCGGCTCCCATCGAACGGAGCCGGACTTCCGCCCTCCCAGCGACCGACGCCTCTTCGCAATGGGCGCGATTCGAAGACGGTCGAACGCCGCACCGCCTCCTCGACTTCGAGTGTCTCCTCCAGTCCTAGAGCGACTTAATGCTTTCCAGTCAACAAGCAGACTGAGCACTATAGATCCAGCACCATCAGGGCTATAGCGTGAGTCGCGCGACGTTTCGGCGACACAGCACGTACGATCACACCCGTGGTGACATCGATTGCTTTCTTCAACAACAAGGGTGGTGTCGGAAAGACAACGCTCGCATGTAATTTTGCCGCTTACCTGGCCGAGCAGGATCTAGCGGTGATCGTGGCGGACTGCGATCCCCAGTCCAATGCCACTCAACTACTCTTGAAAGATGAAGTTTGGGAGACAATCTACGAGGATCGCGATAACTCAGAACGGCGCACACTTCTGCGGGCACTTCGTCACATACGCGCCGGAGATTCGGGTGTCGATACAAACATAGAGCTACATGAATCCGATCGTTTTAAAGTTAGAGTCCTCGCCGGGCACCCTTCTTTGTCAGCGATCGAGGACCGATTGAGTGCCTCATGGGCAGAATTCGCCTCTGGATACCTCGGTGGAGCACGGCGATCACTTTGGGTTCGGGATCTTGTTTCGTCATTGACCGCAGACGTAGTCATTTTCGATCTGGGACCAAGCCTGGGGGCACTGAATCGAAGCGTTTTAATTGGCAGCGATTACTTCTTCACTCCCGTCGCTCCGGACCTTTTCAGTCTTTACGCACTTGAGAACATCGGTGAATGGCTAGACGGGTGGACTAGCCATTATCGCGGTTACGTTGATCGCCTTGAAGCAACCGAGGAACAGCGCACAGAACATCAAATAAACTCCTCTCTTCCGGTGGCCCAGGGCTGGGCTGGGTACAGCATTCAACAGTACGTCGCAAAGACTTCTGGCGGAAAAATCCGCAGCGTGCAGGCCTACGATCATTACAAAAATGAGATTCCCAAACGCGCAACCAAACTGCAGAAATTTGAGGCTACTTCACTGACAACCCGAGAGGTGGGTGTCGTCCCCAACATGTTCTCAATGATACCGATGTCGCAGACCGCCCATGCGCCCATCACAGCCCTGACGACCGGGGATGGCGTCCGGGGGGCACAGGTTACTCAACAGAAACGATACGTCGAACAACTCAAGCAGATGTTTGACCGCCTCAAGACCAATGCCGCCCTGTGAGCTCAATAAGCGAATGGCCGAACGAGGTAATCACCCATGCGGTCCGCAGGAATCTCACTATCTTTGTCGGCGCGGGCATATCGGCATCTTGCACCAATACAGCAGGCAAGAATCCCCCTAGTTGGCCAGATCTTCTGCGCAAAGTCGCGGACCAAATCAGCGTCGATGAGCGCCGCACAGAACTCGACACCTTGATCGAAAACAGCCGTCTCGTGGAGGCAGCGGAGCTACTGAAAATCGATGCACGCAGCCGTTCGCGCGATCAAGACATGCTCAGCGCCATCAAGGCGTTGGTCGATGGCGAACGGGGAAATTTATTTACCGGCAGCAAATGGCACGAGGCGATTGTCCGAGCAGAGCCGCAAGTAATTGTCACTACCAATTATGACAAAATCCTCGAACGGGCGACCTTCTCGGGTTATGCAGTACACGAGTACACTTCCAAAACGGTCGCCGCTGATGTGCGACGAGACACCCCTGTTCTACTTAAGATTCATGGTTCGGTTGATCGCATTGAAGACATCGTGCTTAGTCGCAGAGACTATACCGACGTCCGAAGCAATGGGGCCCATGCGATGGAGACGCTTCACGCCTTACTATTGACCCGCCCAGCGCTGTTGCTAGGTTACCGACTCCACGACCCAGACATACAACTAATTCTAGAGAATATCTTCGGCAGCCGGAATCAAACTCCGGCGCACTACATGCTCGCCCCCAGCAGCATTCCAGACTATGAACGAGATGTTCTCACCTATTCTTACGGAGTAAATGTCATACCCTATCCAGATGGCGACTACGCGGAAGCGCTCCGGCTTTTCGAAACCCTGGCTGACCAGGTAGCAGCAACACCGCCGAGTCCAGGTTGGGCCTGACTGCTTGGAGCTCCCAACGAGATTGTAGGGATGGGCGGCGAGTGTCGTTGTCGTGCAGCATGTTCGGTCGTTGCAGCACCTCGGATCGTGGACGACGAGTTGTGGGCAGTAATCGGACCGCTATCGCCGATCAAACCGGTCAAAACACCCGGCCCAGCGAGGATGGACACCGTCTGGTGTTCCAGGGCATCCTGTTCGTGCTCTTCACCGGCACCGGATGGAAAGACCTGCTCCAGGAACTCAGATTCGGATCGGGGATGACCCGCTGGCGCCGAGGATGGGACTGGACCGAAGCTGGCGTCTTGGACCGCATGCACCAAGCGATGCTCGATAACTACAACACCGCCGGGCTGATAAACTTTGGCCAGGTCATCGCCGACGCCTCACACACCCGAGGAAAAGGGGGGCGCCGAGACAGGGCCGAGCTTGGTCGACCGCGCCAAGACCAGCTCAAACACCGCATCCTGACCTTCGACAACGGAGTCCCGCTGGTCCTAGGACCTGACCGCGCGGTCAACCTCAACGACCACCTGATGCTCCCGCACCTGCTCGACCAAGTGCACCCGCTACGAGGCCAGCCGACGTGTAACACGGTCCTACCGTCGGCCGGGCAGCGGGAACCTCCGCACGCCGGTTGCGATACGTTGACGGAGTGACAGATCGACCAGATATCAGACTGTTTGGGGACAAGGGCCAGGCAAGCGGGGACTTCAAACTGAGCATCACACGGGCGCTTGGGGACCAACTGGGCGAGGGATTGGAGCGGCTCGTGCCGGCTCCGCTCTCCGCCGAGTATCTCAAGGAAGAAATTCAGCACCGCCCCGGCGTGTACCAGCTGTATGTCGACGATGAGCTGGTCTATGTCGGGAAGGCTTCTAAGAGTCTGCGGGATCGCCTGGATGTGCACCGCAAGAAAATCTCGGGACGAGTGAACATCAGCCTCGAACAGGTAGGATTCGTATGCCTGTACGTCGATGAGGACTTAGACGCGGCGGCGCCCGAAAAACTCTTGATAAAGCGCTATCGCGCGAAGGGGGAGGCCCCCTGGAACACGATGGGTTTCGGCAATAAGGATCCCGGTCGAAACCGAGATAAAACGCTGGTTAAGGCGAAGCACTTCGACGCCAGGTATCCGATCAATACCGGTTTGACCGTCGACGGTCTGACTCCTGGCAAACAAACGCTTGGACCGGTGCTTACAGCGGCGAAGAGCGCACTGCCATATACGTTTCGCTTTCTGACGATGCCTAAGAGCAAGGTGCCACACACGAGCCTTCGGGACGTTCCGGTTACCGTTCCGGACACCAAGATGGACACCGTCTCCTTTCTGCGGTTCGTGCTTGAGTCTCTCCCGGACGGGTGGCAGGCCACGGAGTTGCCGGGGTACGTGATCCTGTACCCGGACTTCGAGGACCTCGCCAGCGCCACCCGATACTGGCGCGCCACCAACGGCTCGGTGGAGCCATTCGAGGGCCAGGGACGCCTCGACGAGAAGGGCGAGGTGGCGGATCAGGACGACGAGGACGACTGATCACGAAGGATTGACCGAGACAGGCGATTCGCACGCGCGTTCGATCGATGTCTGCGGTATGGTTTCGCCCATGCCGAAGGACCGAGCCGCCAACAAGGGCCAGCGTACGAGTGTCGAGCTCTTCGCCGGGGGCGGGGGTCTCGCGATGGCTGTCGAACGCGCGGGCTTTCGGCCACTGCTGTTCAACGAGTTCGCGAGGCGCGCCTGCGAGACCCTCGCGATCAACGTGGCGAATCCCGTTGAGGAGGGGTGGGCTCCCACCGTCCCGGCCGTCGGGGAGCGGCCTCCACTGGTGGTTGGCGATGTCCGGAAGGTCGACTTCGAATATCTACGCGACAAGGTCGATGTTCTGGCTGGCGGTCCGCCCTGCCAGCCCTTCTCGCTGGGCGGTATCGCCAAGGGCGATGAGGACGACCGCAACGGTTTCCCTCATATGTTCCGAGCCATTCGAGAAATACGGCCAAAGGCTGTCATTTGCGAGAATGTTCGCGGGTTACTTCGCCCCTCGTTCATGCCGTACTTCGAATACATCAAACGTGAGCTTTCTCTACCTTTCGAGGAACGGGCCGAGGGATCGCGGTGGCAGGATCACGACGAGATTTTGCGGCACATGAACGAATCAGCTCATATCGCCGAGGATGTGCGGTACGAGGTCGCCCACTTCCCAGTCAACGCGGCCGACTACGGCGTTCCGCAGATTCGAAATCGAGTCATTCTGATAGCATTTCGCCGGGACGTTGCCGTCGACATGCACCGATTTAGAGAACTTGTAAAACCGACTCATTCAGCCGACCGCTTGCACCAGGACATACTCAGCGGAACCTACTGGAAGAGACACCCGAACGTGCCGAAAGCGGTACGTGAGCGAGTCACGGCACGAATCCCGATGCAACCCGGCACGCTGCCGACCGCTAACGACGAAGGACTTATGCCGTGGCGAACGCTTCGAGACGCACTGCAAGGGTTGCACGGCCAGAAACCGCTGCCCGACATTCCGCCGGACAAGCTCGATCGCAAGGAACATCTACTCGGCGGCTTCACCGACCATATCGGATGGCCGGACGCTCGCATCTACTCCGGCCACACGCCGAACGAGCTCGATCGACCTGCGAAGACCGTGAAGGCCGGCGTTCACGGCGTCCCCGGTGGCGAGTCGGTCATGTTGCTTGACGACGGTACACATCGATACATGTCTGTGCGCGAGACGGCCCGTGTGATGACCTTCCCCGACGACTGGCAACTGGCAGGGCCGCGAGGCGAGAAGATGCGACAGCTCGGGAACGCGGTGCCCGTTCTGCTGGGCAAGATATTCGCGGAGGCGGTCGCCACGGTGTTGGCGGAAGCCGAGGCGGCGAGTTAGTTCGTGGATGGCGTCAAATCCAATAAATGGAACGACGAGTCTCCAGCTGATCGCGCCTGGAAATGTCCCCCCGACCTCAGTCGGGCGGCACGATCCGCAGAACAAGACCGGGCAGCCGGCGGGCGCACGAACCGCTTGGTCGGGCTCGACGACGGCAACATCTCTCTGGCGTCCGTCGAGCTGAAGGTGTACGCCAAGACACGTCGGATTCGTGCCTACGTGCGGTGGTCTGATCATGGCAAGTACCCCACTAAGTACGTCGGAGAAGTCGACGGCCGGACACGACGCCAGAACTTGATCCAGGGATGGCGTCAGGTAATCGATCGGGAGCTGCTTCCCCCACCAGACACGTCTTCGCGGTCATGGGCGAGTTCGCGAGCAGTGCGGTCGATAATGCGAGGGAATCGAGGACGCGACACTAGACCGGAACTGGCGCTGCGCGCGGCTGTACGCGCGCACGGACTGGGCTACCGAGTAGATGCACGACCGCTGACCGAGTCACGAAGACGTGCCGATATTGTATTCGTCGGACCAAAGGTCGCAGTCTTCTGCGACGGTTGTTACTGGCACGGATGCCCTGAACATTACCGTCCCGCGCACCGCAACAGCGAGTTCTGGAGCCAGAAGATCGCCAGCAATAAGGCACGGGACCAGGAAACAGACCGTCTGCTCGCCGACGCGGGGTGGGATGTCATCCGGATCTGGGAGCACGAGGACCCGGAGACAGCGGCACGTCAGATCGCAGAAGTAGTTATGGCCCGCCGTCTCAGGCGCCCCACCGCGGTAGAACATTCTCAGTCAGATCGCCAGCCGAAGCCCGCCCACTAGATTGTTGTGCGACTGCGGCAGTCCGCTGCGTTGACGTCGATCGCTTATTGAGCGCGAGGGTGCTGATCGCCCGCTGATGCTGGGCTGCCTCTTCCCATGGGGGACCTCGGCGTCATGACAGCGACAGTGCCGAGGCTAAACCGCGAACAATCTTGTTGCTACTGCGGCAATCCGTTCATCGGTAGCGGTGAGCGCTACCCGGACGTGCCGGGCCCCGGACGGACCGTAGAAATCGCCGGGCGCGGCGAGGATGCCGCGAGCTGCCAGCGTGTCCAGGGTCTTGCGGGAGGGTTCGCCGCAGGTAGCCCAAAGGTAGAGACCGGCTTCGGAGTGGTCGATGCGAAAACCAGCACCTTCTAGGGCTCTTCGCAAAGTCTCTCGCCGCACGCGGTAGCGCTCGCGTTGGCGCGATTCGTGCGCGTCGTCGCCGAGGGCGGCAGTCATGGCTGCCTGGATCGGGAAGGGGACGATCATGCCGGAGTGCTTGCGCACCTCAAGCAGTTCAGCGACCAGCTCGGGATCGCCCGCGACGAACCCGGCCCGGTAGCTGGCCAGGTTCGAGGTCTTGGAGAGGGAGTGCACGGCCAGCAGGCCGGTGAAGTCGCCGTCGCAGACCTCGGGGTCGAGCAACGAAGGGGCTCGCCCCTCCCAGGTAAGACCGAGGTAACACTCGTCGGAGGCGATGATGGCGCCGCGTTCGCGGGCGAAGGAGACGACCTTGCGGAGGTGATCGACGCCGAGCACCTTGCCGGTGGGGTTCGACGGGGAGTTGATGAAGATCAGCGCCGGATTCCGCGGCCCGATCTGGGTCAGAGAGTCAGCGCGCAGGATCTCGCAGCCGGCCAAAAGCCCGCCGACCTCGTAGGTCGGGTACGCGATCTCGGGAATGACCATCAGGTCACCAGCACCGAGACCGAGCAGCCGAGGCAACCCGGCGATGAACTCCTTGGTACCGATCACCGGCAGAACAGCAGCCGGGGACAACCCGGTGATGCCATACCGACGTTTCAACGCCTCCACCGCAGCAGCCCGCAACTCGGGCGTCCCGTGCGTAGTCGGATACCCCGGAACGTCAGAAACCGAAGCCAGCGCGTCCCGGATGAGCGGGTCCACCGGATCCACCGGCGTCCCGACGGACAGATCGACGATGCCATCGGGATGCGCGGCAGCGCGAGCCTTGGCGTCGGCGATGGTGTCCCAGGGGAAGTCGGGGAGCAGGCTGCTCACCCGGGTACGCGCGGGCACGGTCATTCGCCCATCGGCGGGAGGGCCTTGATGAACGGCGGGTCGGACTCGACGACGCCGACCTTGGTCGCCCCGCCGGGCGAGCCGAGTTCGTCGAAGAAGTCGACGTTGGCGTTGATGTAGCCGGACCACTGGTCCGGGGTGTCGTCCTCGTAGAAGATCGCTTCGACCGGGCAGACGGGTTCACAGGCGCCGCAGTCGACGCATTCGTCGGGGTGGATGTACAGCATCCGGCCGCCCTCGTAGATGCAGTCGACGGGGCACTCCTCGATGCAGGCCTTGTCCTTCACATCGACGCACGGTTCCGCGATGATGTACGTCACTGCCGTTCTCCTAGTCTTCCGCACTCGGGGAAATCTCGCCCGCATCAGTATCCCGGCAGGCTCAACGCTACTCGTGGTGAGCCTGCCCTAACTCGCGCCGCTCAACCCACCGTGAGCGGGAGCACGGCGGGGCGGTGCGGGGGGATTCCATAAATAGTTGTGCGTTCGCGGACGGGGCGGCCGATGCCCTCGCCGATCTCGCGGAGCTCGGCGACGGTCTTCGCCGAGCCGTGCTGGGAGCCGGCCATGCGGGAGATGGTCTCCTCCATGAGGGTGCCGCCGAGGTCGTTGGCGCCGCCGTTCAACATGACGCGGGTACCCGCGGTTCCCAGCTTCACCCAGCTGGTCTGGATGTTGTCGATGCGGCCGTGCAGCATGATGCGGGCGAGGGCGTGGGCTGCCCGATTATCCCGCTGGGTGGGGCCGGGGCGGGCGGCGCCTGCCAGGTAGAGGGGGGCGCTCTGGTGGACGAAGGGGAGCAGCACGAATTCGGTGAAGCCGCCGGTTTCGTCCTGGATGCCGCGGAGGACGCGGAGGTGGCCTACCCAGTGCTTGGGGTTGTCGACGTGGCCGTACATCATGGTCGAGCTGGAGCGGAGGCCGACCTGGTGGGCGGTGGTGATGACCTCGATCCACGCGGACGCGGGGAGTTTGCCCTTGGTGAGGACCCAGCGGACCTCGTCGTCCAGGATCTCGGCGGCGGTGCCGGGGATGGTGTCGAGGCCGGCCTCCTTCAAGGCCACCAGCCAGTCGCGGATGCTCTGGCCGCCGCGGGAGGCACCGTTGACGATCTCCATCGGGCTGAAAGCGTGCACGTGCATGGACGGCACTCGCTTCTTCACGGCGCGGACCAGGTCGGCGTAGCCGGTGACGGGGAGCTCCGGGTCGATGCCGCCCTGCATGCAGACCTCGGTGGCGCCGTCGACGTGGGCCTCCCAGGCGCGGTCGGCTACTTCGTCCGCGCTCAGGGTGAAGGCGTCGGCGTCGCCCTTGCGCTGGGCGAAGGCGCAGAAGCGGCAGCCGGTGTAGCAGATATTGGTGAAGTTGATGTTCCGGTTCACGACGTAGGTGACGTCGTCGCCGTTGGTGTCGCGGCGGAGCTGGTCGGCGAGGGCGGTGACGGCCTCCAGGTCGGGGCCTTCGGCGGTGGCTAGGGCGAGGTACTGGTCGTCGGTGAGGCCGGCGGGGTCGGCTTCGGCGGCGCGCAGGGCGGCTAGGACGTCGGTGTCGAGGCGTTCCGGCGCTACGGCGAGGCCCGCGGCGTGCTCGCGGATGGTATCCCAGTCGCCGAAGGCGCCAACCAGCTCCTGGCCGAGGCCGGAGTCGCTGCGGGACTCGGTATTGCGGCCCTCGGTGTCGATGGCGGTGTTGAGGTCGGTGCGGCCGGTGGAGTCCCAGGCCTCGTCCGGTTCCTGCCAGGGGCGGCCGATCACCTCGGCGTCGGGGTTCGCGAGGCCGGTCGCCGGGTCGGTGAGGGCGGCGACGTGGACGGCGATGCGGGGGTCGGTCCAGGGGTGACCCGCGCGGACGTACTTCGGGTGCGCGGAGGTGCGTTCGACCAGCTCGAAGCCGGATCCCGCGGTGATGTCGCGGAGGGTGTCGAGGTTGGGCCATGGCCGCTCGGGGTTGACGTGGTCGGGGGTGACCGGGGAGACGCCGCCCCAGTCGTCGATTCCGGCATCCAGGAGGTCGCGGCACTCCTGGGCGGAGACGAGGTTGGGCGGGGCCTGGACGTGCACATCGGGGCCGAGGAGGAGGCGGGTGACGGCGATGGTGGCGCGGAATTCCTCCAGGCCGGCGTCGGGGGTGTCGCGCATGGCGGTGTCCGGCTTGGCGCGGAAGTTCTGCACGATCACCTCCTGGATGTGGCCGAACTCCTTGTGCTGCTTGCGGATCGCCATGATGGAGTCCGCGCGCTCTGCGATGGTCTCGCCGATGCCGATCAGGATGCCGGTGGTGAACGGGACCGAGAGGCGGCCCGCGTCGGTGAGGACGCGCAGCCGCACCGCCGGGTCCTTGTCGGGGCTGCCGTAGTGGGGCTGGCCCTTCTCGGTGAAGAGGCGGGTGCTGGTGGTCTCCAGCATCATGCCCATGGATTGCGCCACCGGCTTGAGGCGGGAGATCTCGGCCCAGCTCATGACGCCGGGGTTCAGGTGCGGGAGGAGGCCGGTCTCCTCCAGGACCAGGATGGAGACGGCGCGGAGGTAGTCGAGGGTGGAGTCGTAGCCGCGTTCGTCGAGCCACTGGGCGGCCTCGGGCCAGCGGGCCTCGGGGCGGTCACCCAGGGTGAAGAGGGCTTCCTTGCAGCCCAGTTCCGCGCCTTTCCTGGCGATTTCCAGGACCTCGTCGGGCTCGAGGAACATGCCCTTGCCCTCGGCGCGGAGCTTGCCCGGCACGGTGACGAAGGTGCAGTAGTGGCATTTGTCCCGGCACAGGTGGGTGAGCGGGATGAAGACGTTGCGGGAATAGCTGATGGTCTTCGGGCGGCCCGCGGATGCCAGGCCGGCGTCGCGGACGCGGGCGGCGCTGGTGGTGAGGTCTTTCAGGTCGTCGCCGCGGGCGTGCAGGAGGACCGCGGCCTCGTCGACGTTCAGGGTCACCCCGTCGCGGGCCCGGCGCAGGGCCCGGCGCATCGCCGACGGCGAGGGCGGGGCTGGCGGGACACCGGGGTTCGGAAGGTCGGTCACGTCCTCGATCATGCGCTACCCATCCGTCGCTGTCTCCTCCGTGTCGATGGCACGAGAGTGCTTCCGGGTGGCAACCCGGCGCACCGGCACGGGTATTCCCGGGGCCGGATCGTGCCACCATGGGGCCATGACGCCGAACCTGCCCGGCCCGGCCGGGGACGGGGCGGGGGCGCGCTCGTCGCCCGCCGGTGATTCGCTCGTGCCGCCGTCGCCGCGCGACGATGCGGGCGCCGGGAGCGGCGACGATCCGGGCGGGACCGTGCCCGCCTCGGTGAGCGATCAGGAGACGTTCGGCGCGCCGCGGCGCGGCGCCGGGACAATTCTCGCCGAACCCGCGTGGCGGCCGGACCCGCGAGCGCGGCTGCTGTGGGGTACCGAGCTGGTGTTGAGCTGGCTGCTGCCGGTGATCGGGTTCGGGGTGTGGGTGGTGCTGGACGACGGGCGGCGCGGGTGGCAGGCCGGCGTAGGGACGGCGCTGGTGATCGCGGTGGTGACGACGGTGGCGGTGATTCCGATGTGGCGGTACGCGGTGCATCGGTGGGAGATCACCGAGGAGGCCGTCTACACGCGGGTGGGGTGGCTGACGCAGGAGAGCCGGGTGGCGCCGATCTCGCGGGTGCAGACCGTCGATATCGAGCGGGGGCCGCTGGATCGGGTGTTCGGGCTGGCGACGGTGACGGTGACGACGGCGTCCTCGGCGGGGGCGGTGCCGATCTCGGGGCTCGACCTGCCGGTGGCGGAGGACGCGGTGGCGCGGCTCACCCGGATCGCGGCGCTGCATCGGGGGGACGCGACGTGAATCCGTGGCTGCGGCTGGACAAGCGGATGCTGCTGGTGCATCCGGTGAACGAGGTGATCAAGTACGTTCCGGTGCTGATCGGGACGGTGATCCTCGGGGCGAGCAGCGGGAATCACGCGTGGAGCCTGATTCCGACCGGGCTCGTGGTCGGGCTCGCGCTCACCCGGTGGTTCACCACCACGTATCGGGTGGGGCCGACGCATGTGGAGTTGCGGACGGGGTTGCTCCAGCGGCGCAGGCTCTCGGTGCCGCGGTCGCGGATCCGGTCGGTGGATATCGAGGCGGATCTGCTGCATCGGGCGCTCGGGCTGGCGGTGCTGGCGATCGGGACCGGGCAGCAGGCGGAGGCCGGGGAGCGGTTCAAGCTGGACGCGCTGGACGCCCGGCTGGGGCCCGCGCTGCGGGCCGAGTTGCTGGCGAATCCGGTCGAGCCGGAGAAGGTTGCCGAGGAGCCGCCGGGGCGGGAGATCGGGCACTGGCGGGCGGTGTGGGTGCGGTACGCGCCGCTCTCGCTCACCGGGTTCGCGATCGTGGCGCCGGTGGCGGGGTTCGGGTTCCAGTACGGGTACGGGGAGCGGGTCGTCCGCTCGGCCGCGCACGGGGTGGCGGGCGGGAATATGGCGATCGGGGTCGCGGGGGTGGTGCTGCTGGTCGTGCTGATCGTCAGCGTGGCGGCCTGCGCGCAGTACCTGGCGACCTACTACGGGCTGCGGGTGCTGGACGACGGGCGGACGCTGCACCTGCGGCACGGCTTCTTCACGACCAGGCAGATCACGCTCGATCTGGCGCGGTTTCGCGGGGCGACGGTGAAGGAGCCGCTGCTGCTGCGGGCGGCGGGCGGGGCGCAGCTCGAGGCGATCATGACCGGGGAGAACCCGCGGCAGCGGATCCTGCCGCAGGCGCCCGCGGTGCGGGTGCATCACACGCTGGCGCATCTGCTGACGCCGGCGGCGCGGCGGGTGGGGGCGCACGCGCCGGTGCTGGTTCCGGGGGAACCGGGGGACTTCGCCGCCGCGAGCGAGGTGAGCCGGTCCGGCGGCGGACCGGACACCGACGCGGACGAGGCCGGACAGGTCGGCGGCGCGCCGAACCCGGGTCGCGGGGCGCTCACGAAGCCGGACCCCGACCTGGCGGCGGACGGGGGTCCGGCTGGACCTGAGAACGTTCTGCCCGACGCTGCTCGGGCGCCGGGGTCGGTGATGCTGATTGCGCACGGCCCGGCGGCACGGTACCGGCGGTACACCCGCGCGGTGTGGCCCGCGGCGGCAACGGCGCTGGTCCCGCTCGTGGCGAGCATCGCCGGGGTGCACTACTCCCCCTGGTGGTGGCTGGCCCCGGTGGTGCTCACGCTGGCCGCGACGGCGTTGGCGGAGGATCGGTACCGCGGGCTCGGCCACGCCGTCCTCCCCGCGACCCCGGTCGCCCCGACCTGGCTGGTCACCCGCTCCGGCTCGCTCGACCGCGACCGCGACTGCCTCGCCGCGCCGGGCGTCCTCGGCTGGACCATCCGCCAGTCGTTCTTCCAGCGCCGGGTCGGCCTCGCCACGCTGGTGGCGGCTACGGCGGCGGGCAAGAAGCGGTACCTGGTGCCGGACGTGCCGCTCGACCGGGCGAACGAGATCATCGAGCAGGTCACGCCGGGGCTGGCGGGCACCCGTCAGGTGCGGGCGACGTAGACCATCGGCGGCACCAACCCGCAGAAGAGCAGCAGCAACGTCTGCCAGTTGCTGCCGAGCAGCACGTCGCCCCCGGGCCCGCTGGTCGCGCAGATCAGGAACCCGAGCGTCCACACCAGCAGCGGCAGCAACCGCAGGCCGACCCGCGAGCTGACCGTGCCCGCCGCGTACACCAGCCCGACATTCACCGCCCCGGCGATGACCGCGGAGATCGGAAACGCCACCGACCCGATGTAGCTGGGCAGATACAGCACCTCGAGTACCAGCGTCAACAGCGCGTCGACGGCGAGCACCACCAGGATGATCGGGGCCAGGGCGGTGAAGAGCGGCCGGGTCGCCGTGGTCACGGAACCGGCGGGAACCCGAGCAGCTCGAGCAGGTGGCTCTGCATGTCGACGAAGGCGTAGAGCGCCGACATGTACATCTCGTGCTGCTGCGCGCCGTTCGGCCGCAGGGTGTCGACGAAGGCGGCGATGGCGTTCTGGAGGTCCCAGTTATACATGGGCGAAGTGTATGCCCCGGTGGCGCGGGTCACGCCGGGCTCTGCGCCGGTTCGGCGGAATCCGAGAAACCGGGCAATCCGGCGAACAGGTCGTCCTCGCGGCCGTCCGGGCCGACCGGGCCGAGCTCGCCGCGGACCAGCACGAAGTGCTCCTCCGGGAGGACCGGCTGGGCGACGCCGTTGGAGAGCGCGAACTCCCGGCCGGATGGCGCGAGCGTGACCTGGGTGGCGTGCGCGCGCAGCGCGGCGCGCTTGGCGGCCAGCTCCTCTGCGACATCGATCGCGGTCGTCACGGTGCTGCCGGGCACGCCGGGGAGTTCGTCCTCGGCGGGCAGCCGCCAGCCGGGCGGGAGTTTGCCCGGCAGGCCGTCGACGGTGCGGCGGGCCAGCGCGGTGGTGTGCTGGCGGAGCAGGTCGGCGTCGGTGACGGTCCAGTAGAACTTGGGCACCTCCCAGCCCCGGTCGGCGGCCGCGGCCACGGCGGCGGTGGTGATCTCGTGCGCGCGGATGTGGTCGGGGTGGCCGTACCCGCCGTGCGGGTCGTAGCTGACCACCACGCGCGGCTTGCGCTCCAGCAGCTCCGAGGTGAGGGCCTGCACCGCGGCCTGCCCGGAGTGGATGAACGCGCGCGGGTTCGAGGCGGACGGGGTGCCGGCCATGCCGGAATCGCGCCAGCGGCCCGCGCCGCCGAGGAAGACGGGCGGGCCCGCGTCCAGGGCGGCGAGCGCCCGGGTGAGCTCGAGCACCCGATACCCGCCGAGCTGGTCCGCGTGCTCGACGGTGAGCTGGGCCCAGCGCTCGCCGATCACCTCGCCCTCCTCGCCGAGCGTGCAGGTGACCACGGCGACCGGGATGCCACGGCGGCGATAGTGCGCGATGGTGCCGCCGGTGGTGATGGTCTCGTCGTCGGGGTGCGCGTGCACGAGCAGCAGCCCGCCGGTGGCGATCACGGCAGCCGCCGCCACATCGCCGCGTCGCCGAAGATGCCGACCTGGATGGCGCCGCTCAGCGAGGCGCCGTCCACGCGCGGGCCCGCGGCGGCGACCACGTTGTCCTGCATGATCGGCAGCACCGTATTGAGCGCCCAGAGTTTGGGCTCGGCGTCGGCGAGCACCATGCCGACGTCGATGCCGCGCAGCGCGGCGTCGATGGCGGGTTGCAGGGTCGGGTCGCAGACGCCGGAGAGGTTGCTCGGGGCCTGCCTGGCCGCCTCGAGCTCGGCGGGCTCCTCATCGCCGTCGCCGAGCACGGGGCGCGGGGGCGGGCAGCCGTAGCGGGAGGCGAGCACGGTGGCGGGGTCGGAGCCCGCGACCTCCCAGCCGACGAGGACGTCGACGGTGCCATCGACCAGTTCCCTGCCGTACAGCTCGTCGGCGGGGAGGCTGCGCACGGTGGCGTCGATACCTGCGCTGCGCAGCTGGTCGGCGGCGGTATTGGCGACCGCGAGGGTGCTGGCGTCCTGCTCGACCGCGCCGATCCGGACGGTGAGCGCCCTGCCGTTCTTGCCGACGGTGCGCGGCTGCGGGGCGGGCGAGGTCGCGGACGACGCGACCGGCGTCTCGGGGGCGCGGCCGAAACCGGCCTCGGCGAGCATGGCGAAGGCTTGCTCGGCACTCGGCCGGGGCGGCGCGGTCGGCACGTAGCCGGGGTCGGAGGGGGCCAGGATCTGGGCCTTGGCCGGCTCGTACCAGTCGCCGGTCTGGGCGCCGACGGTGGCGAGCAGGGTGGGGTCGAGCAGCGCGAGCACGGCGGCGCGCACCCGGGGGTCGCCGAGGTCGCCGGAGCGGCCGTTCAGCACCATCTGCATGACCCGCGACTGCGGCATGATGCCGGTGCGCACCGAGGGGATGGCGGCGAGCTGCGCGCGGGTGGCGACGCCGCCGTGCACCAGCGCCATCTGGGTGTCGTTGGTGCGCAGCGAGCCGGCCAGCTGGGCGGTGGTGCCGCCGCGGCGAAGCAGGATCTGGTCCGGGACCGCGGGGGTGCCCCAGTAGCGGTCGTTGCGCTCCAGCAGGATCTCCTCGCGGCCGGGGTCGGCCGAGCGGATGCCGAACGGGCCGCCGGCGACGCGGACGCCGTTGACCTCGCCGTTCATCCCGCGCTCGAAGCCGCCGGGGGCGTCCTTGAGCAGGTGCGACGGCAGCAGGTTGGCGAAGAGTTCGCGCCAGGCGGGGTAGGGCTGGGTGAGCGTGACGGTCACGGTCTTGCCGCCCGCCGAGGAATCCACGTCCTCGATGAGCCGGTAGCCGGCCGGGTCGGTGACGCCGGGCTGGGAGATCATCTCCTGCCACAGGTAGCGGAAGTCCTCGGCGGCGATCGGGGCGCCGTCCGACCAGCTGGCCTCGTTGCGCAGCCGGTAGGTGATGGTGAAGGGCTCCTGGGCGGAGATGTCCGCCGCGGTGACCAGCGCGGCGTCCGGCACCCAGTCGGTGGCGCCGGGCGCGGCCAGGCTGGGGACCGGGCGGAACGGGCTGGGCAGCACCATGGAGGCGATGGCCGATGTGGCCTGCGACTGGTCCGCCCGCAGGTGCGGGTTGAAGGCGCTGCCGATGCTGTCCAGGGCGACCACGACGGTCGTCGCGGCGGGTTTCACCGGGGTGGTCTGCGGGCTGTTGGTGCTCTCGATCGGCGGCGGCGGGTTCGCCGCGCAGCCGCCGACCAGCCCCGCCAGGGCAACCAGGGCGAGCGCGGTGCGCGCTGCTCCCCGGTACCAGATCCGCGCACGACGGCGTGCGCGCTTGCTCCCACCCATCACCACGCCACGGACTCTACTGGGCCGTCCCGCATCCGGCTGCGGCGCGGGACGGCTTCCACCCGGCACGGATTTACTGCGCCGCGGCGCGATCCCGGGCCTTGCGCCGGGACAGCTCCCGGCCGCGCTCGGTCGCGCCGAGGATCACCTTGCGCACCCGGACCACCTCGGGCGTGACCTCCACGCACTCGTCGCCCGCGCAGAACTCCATCGCCGCCTCCAGATCCAGCTGCAGCGGCTTGGCCAGCGTCTCCATCACGTCCGCGGTGGAGCTGCGCATGTTCGTGAGCTTCTTCTCGCGGGTGACGTTGATGTCGAGGTCCTCGGCGCGCGGGTTGATCCCGACGACCATGCCCTCGTAGGTGTCCGCACCCGGCTCCACGAAGAACTGCCCGCGGTCGCCGAGCTGGATCATGGCGAACGGGGTCACGGTCCCGGCCCGGTCGGAGACGAGCGAGCCGGTGTGCCGCGCCCGGATCTCCCCCGCCCACGGCGCGTAGCCGTGCGCGACCGCGTTGGCGATGCCGGTGCCTCGGGTCTCGGTGAGGAAGTCGGTGCGGAAGCCGATCAGGCCGCGCGAGGGGACGATGAACTCCATCCGCACCCAGCCGGCGGAGTGGTTGGTCATCTGCACCATCTTGCCCTTGCGGGCGGCGAGCAGCTGGGTGATCGCGCCGAGGTACTCCTCCGGCGCGTCCACGGTGAGCTCCTCGAAGGGCTCGTGCACCTTGCCGTCGACGTTCCTGGTGACCACCTGCGGCTTGCCGACGGTGAGCTCGAAGCCCTCCCGGCGCATCTGCTCGACCAGGATGGCCAGCGCCAGCTCGCCGCGGCCCTGCACCTCCCAGGCGTCCGGGCGGCCGATGTCGAGCACCCGCAGCGAGACGTTGCCGACCAGCTCCTGGTCCAGCCGCGACTTCACCATGCGGGCGGTGAGCTTGTGGCCCTGCACGCGGCCGACCAGCGGCGAGGTATTGGTGCCGATGGTCACCGAGATGGCGGGCTCGTCCACGGTGATCCGGGGCAGCGCCACCGGGTTCTCCGGGTCGGCGAGGGTATCGCCGATCATGATGTCCGGGATGCCCGCGATGGCGACGATGTCGCCCGCGATCGCGACCTCGCCGGGGGTGCGCTCGACGCCGATGGTCTGCAGCAGCTCGGTGATCCGCACCTGCTTGACCCCGTCGGCGTGCATCCAGGCCACGGTCGAGCCCTTGCGCAGCTCGCCGCTGTAGATGCGGACCAGCGCGAGGCGGCCCAGGAACGCGGAGGCGTCGAGGTTGGTGACGTGCGCCTGTAGCGGCGCGGTCGGGTCGCCCTTGGGCGCCGGGATGTACTCCAGCAGGACGTCGAAGAGCGCGTCCAGGTTCTCGGCGGAGGGGGCGTTGCCGTTCTCCGGGCGCTCCTTGCTCGCCTTGCCCTCGCGGCCGGAGGCGTAGAGCACCGGCAGGTCGAGCGCGAGCTCGGCGGCCTCGGCGGCGGCGTCGTCCAGGTCGGAGGCGAGGTCGAGGAGCAGGTCGTGGCTCTCCTCGACGACCTCCTCGATCCTGGCGTCGGGGCGGTCGGTCTTGTTCACCACCAGGATCACCGGCAGCGAGGCGGCCAGCGCCTTGCGCAGCACGAACCTGGTCTGCGGCAGCGGCCCCTCGGAGGAGTCGACCAGCAGTACGACGCCGTCGACCATGGAGAGGCCGCGCTCGACCTCGCCGCCGAAGTCGGCGTGGCCGGGGGTGTCGATGACATTGATCACGGTGACGGAACCATCCGGGTGGTGCCGGTGCACCGCGGTGTTCTTGGCGAGGATGGTGATGCCCTTCTCCCGCTCGAGATCACCGGAGTCCATCACCCGATCGACGAGCTCGGCGCGCTCGGCGAACGCTCCCGACTGCCGGAGCATGGCGTCGACCAGGGTCGTCTTGCCGTGGTCGACGTGGGCCACGATGGCGACGTTGCGAAAATCGCGTGCAGACGACACGCCGGATCCTCCTGCTGTTGGTGTGCGGTGCCGGCCGCCGCGAAAATAAGGGCGAGGACGGAACTCGCCGGGCATACGGCCGGGTCACACACTACCGGCAGGTCGCTCTCGGCTCGCGGTCGCGTGCGGGGTGTTCTCGCCCACGCAAAGTTAGGCTAAGCTAACCAACGTGGGCATCAAGGTCGAGAAGGTTTCCACGCTGAAACCGAAGAAGAAGTGCTGTCGGAAGAAGACGCGCTGCGTGAAGTGCCCCGTGGTCATCATGCGGATGAAGAAGCTGGAGGCAGCGGGCGTCTCCGGCAAGGACTTGAAGAAGGGGCTGAAAGCCGCGCGCGCCGCGTAGCTTCGCGCCGCTTCAGCGGGTACCCAGGGTTCATGGGTACGCCACTGCTTTCCGATTCCGAGATCACCGAGGCGCTGTCCGAGCTGGACGGCTGGTCCCGCGAGGGTGCCTCGATCACCCGCGCGATCGAGGCCGATTCCTTCCTCTCCGGCATCGATCTGGTGCGCCGGGTCGCCGAGGCCGCCGAGGCGGCGGACCACCACCCCGACATCGATATCCGGTGGCGCACCGTCACCTACTCCCTCTCCACGCACTCCGCGGGCGGGCTCACGGCACAGGACGTGGCGCTGGCTCGGGAGATCGATCGGCTGGCTCGGCCCGGCGGCTGAGCCGCCCCGCGCGGATCATCCACAGGTAGGTGGCCACGGCGCCGATCACATCGACGGCGCCGAGCCAGGAGAGCACGGCCGGGCGCGGGATGGTCCAGATGGAGTCCTGGAAGAAGGAGAGGATCCAGGGCACCCCGATCAGGGTGGTCACCAGCCAGTAGCCGGCCAGGAGCCGCGCTCCCGCCGCCTGCCGCAGCGGGCCGTAGAGCAGCCAGAGCACCGTCGGCACCAGCCAGACCCAGTGGTGCGACCAGGAGATCGGCGACACCAGCAACCCGAAGATCTGCACCACGATGAGGGTGCCGAGCAGGTCGTCGGCGGCGAGCGCGCGCCAGGCGAGGAAGGCCAGCACCGCCGCGACCAGCACCGCCGCGATCCACACCGGACCGCTCTCGACATCGTGCCCGAGCAGCCGGCTGAGCATGCCGCGCAGCGACTGGTTCCACACCGACCCCACCGGGCCGATCCGGCTCGCGTCGCCGAGCAGCGTGGTGAAGTAGCGCCTGGCGTCCGCCGGGGCCACCAGAAAGCTGAACCCGACCGTCGCGCCGAACACCACCGCCGAGAAGATCGCGGTGAGCCAGCGCTTGCGCGCCACGAAGTACAGCCCGGTGATGGCAGGCGTCAGCTTGATTCCGGCGATCAGCCCGACCAGCCCGCCGGAAACCCACCACCTGCCGCTGCGCACCGCGAGCATCGCGCCGAGCACGAGGAAGACATTGACCTGGCCGTAGTCGATGGTGGTGCGCACCGGCTCGGTCCACATCCCGATCGCCGTCCACCAGATCGCCGCGGTGCGCCACCCCGGCTCGGCCGCGACCTCTCTCCCCAGCAGCAACTCGAAGCTGATCCGGATCACCGCGTAGAGCCCGGCCACGATGGCGAGCAGCCAGCCCACCGCGACCAGGGTGAAGGGGAGGTAGTGCAGCGGCAGGAAGACCAGGGCGGCGAACGGCGGGTAGGTGAAGGGCAGCGGGAAGTCGGGGGTCTTCTCCGAGTAGGTGAAGTCGTAGAGGGTGTCGTTCAGCAGCGCGGCCGAGCCGTCCACGTAGACGTGCAGGTCGACGACGTTCATCCCGTTCGGGACGAAGAGCAGCCAGGAGAGGCGGGCGAGCACGGAGAGCCCCAGCACCGCGACGGCCCAGCGCAGGTGTCGATTCACATCGCGAGCTTTCGATAAAGCCGCGGCGGGATCCGGCGCGACGGCGGGAAGGGCTGCTTCACCTTAGCCGGGGCCGGCCCGGCGCGGCGTGCCCGGTCCGGGCGCGCAGCGCAGTAACATGAGTCACACTGTCAACTCCGGTAACAGCCGATCGAGTGTCTCATCCAGCGCTCCGGCTGCTCGACGCGCGCATCGGGGCGGTGGCGCTGTACACACGGCGGCGTTGTCCCTAAAGTGACCCCGACACGATGGCGTTCTCGCCTTCGCGTCCCCCGATGTAACCGAAGGTAAGGACGGCTAGCCCAGTGCTTCGCACCCGATCGCGGATCGCCCTTTCCGCGCTCGCCCTCGCGGCGAGCGCCACTCTGGCCGTGCCCGCAACCTCGGTGGCCGCCCCGGCTCCGGCGGCGACCGCGGCCGGCTACAGCGTGCCGATGGTTCCCGAGGGGGTCCCGGTGGACGCGCTCGCCGCGCTCGCCCCGGCCATCGCAGGCGCCATCGCAGGCCCGGCGGATATCGCCGAGGGCCCGCAGGCCGTCATCCTGGACCAGGCGAGGGCACTGCTGGCGAGCCTGAACCTGCCGCCGCAGATCCGTTCGACGCTCGAGCGGATCATCACGTTCCTGGACGGCAGCGGCGGCGGTGGCCCGGAGATCCCGGACGACGGCCCGGCCATCGCGCAGTTCCTCTACCCGTCGATCGGCAGGGGCTGCATCAGCGCCACGGCCGACTCGATCGGCACCGCGCTGGCGGTCCCCGGCCCGGCCCAGCTGCCGCCGCCCGGCCCGGCCGCCGGCCAGACCGGCTTCGTCTTCACCGCGCTCGGCACCAAGTCGCCGACCGCGGTACAGAACCCGCCGTTCACCGTGCAGTGGCTGAACCTGGACACCAGGCAGTCCGGGGTGCAGGTGCTCACCGACGAGGCGAAGATCAACCCGGGTGGCCCGGCCACGCTCTCGGCCATCGTCGACACCGGCCGCGGCCGGGTCGCCGCCGTTGTCTCCGGTTCGCTGACCACCCAGGCCGACGAGGCCTCGGAGCCGCGCACCTGCTCGTTCCTGCCGACGCTCGGATTCTTCACCGTCGCCTGATATTCCCGCCGTCGCAACGCCCCGCGAGCCACGCTCGCGGGGCGTTGTGATGTGTGATAGACCACACGCATGGTGAGCACCAAACGGTCGATCCGGAGCAGGCGATCGCTGCTGTCCATTCGGTCCGAGGGGTCGATCCTGTCGATCGGCTCGGCCTACTCGATCCTGTCGGTGGGCAGCGTGGGGTCGGTGCTCTCGGTCGGCTCGGTGGGGTCGTTCGGCTCGCTGCTCTCGTCCGGGTCGTTCCTCAGCCTCGGCTCCGCGCTCTCCGGGCTCTCCCGCTGGTCGCTGCTGTCCTGGCGCGGGGTGCACGCCGAGCCGGAGCGCAGGCCGGTGCTGCGCGTCGTCCCCGACGCGGAGCCGGATCCGGTGCGGCACAGCCAGACTTAGCCGGCTACCACTGCCCGTACTGCGGGCGCAGGATGTGGTTGCGGTCGATGCCGACGCCGTCGATGGCCCGCTTGTCGATCTCGAACTGGTGCAGGTGCGCGGCGGGGTGCGTGAAGCCCTTCGGCGTGCCCCAGTCGTGCTGCCAGAACCAGGTGGCGAGCCCGGCGACCCTGGCCAGCTCGATCGTCGGGGCATTGGCGTAGATGCCGGTGTTGCCCTTGCCCACCACCCCGTTCCAGCCGAGCAGGTAGGGCGCGATCATGGTGGCGAACTCGACCGGGGTCGGGTTGTCGTCGATGGCGGCGTAGATCGGCCGGTCCTCCGGCCCGCCCGCCTCCCGGTGCAGCTCCAGCCCGCGCTCGGCGTGCTGCCGCCCGGCCGCGAGGCCACCTCGCCAATCGGCCGTCGGCCCCTTGCCGAACTGGTAGCAGGAGACGATCTCCAGCCCGGCGTCCCGGAGCTCCGCCACCTCGCCGGAGCGCAGCGGCTTGCCCGCCATCCATTCCGCGCCGGGCCTGCGGTCGGAGACGTACCGGATGACACCCGCGTGCCCGGCCTCGGCAATGGCCGCCGCCGAGGGGACGCCACCGGAGTAGTCGATCAGGGTGCCGAGCGAGGCGGCCGAGGCACCGGGCGCGCGCGCCCCGACAGCGGCGACGGCGGCGCCGACCGCGGCGAGCCCGAAGAGGCCGCGGCGGGAGAGCGCGGGGCGGGGAGAAACGGAGGACGAGCACATCGCGGGACTCCTTCGTGACCCCCCGTGCACCTGTCTAACGCGGTAGAACAGCGTGCCCGGCGCACCTTCCCCAAGACACACGCGCCGGGAGCCTCGAACGTGGACTCATTCCACCACAAACCCCATCCGAACCGCCAGACTCACCGACAACACCGGTCACAGGGGAGTCAGACGGATTTCCCGATCCGCGCGCCCACGTCGATCACCCGGCCGGAGCCGGAGGTCAGCTCCGTGCGGATCACCGCCGCGACCTGTGCCACCACCTGCTTGCGGATCTTGGCGAGCGCGCCGAGCGTCGCCGCCCGCACGCCCTCGGCGGCGAGCTCCAGCCGGATCTCGGCCGGGTCCGGCGGCTCCACATCGATCACCAGCAGCAGCGGGTCGGCGGCGCGGGCGGCCAGCACCAGCGGCACCTCCAGCTCGGCCCGGTACCGATTGGCCTTGAGCACGTCGACGGTGATGTCCAGCGCTACCGGGAGCGTGACGTCGTAGACCACCGGCTCGAGGTAGCCGGGCGCCGGCTCGCGCGGGCGCAGCGCCGGCAGCCGGACGGCGCCGCGCACGGTCACCGTGGCCCGGCGGCCGGGGCCGGTGCGCAGCGGCCCGATCTCGATGGGCCTGCCCGCCAGCCGCTCGGCCAGCACCGCGTTCACCCGCTCCGGGGTGACCAGCAGCGGGAAGAAGCGCCTGCCGAACTCGGCGTAATCGATCCACTCGAAGGCCCACTCCGCCTCGGCCCTGCGCCGGTGCGTGGATTCCACGCCCGCCACGATGGCCTCGATGTCGAAGACCCGGCGGCGGCGGGTCTGCGGGTCGGCGAGCATGGGGTTCACCCGGTTGGCGACCTCGCGCTGCACCACGCCCGCGATGGGGTCGAGCAGCATTTCGTTCACCGCGTCGCCCGCCTGGGTGCGCAGCACCACGCTGACGTCGGCGGGCTGGATCGGGGGGATGTCGATGACCACGAGCAGCGGGCTCGCGGTACGGGCGTGCAGCGCGACCTCCACCGAGACGATGGCCTCCAGCCGCAGCTTGCGCCCGGCGAGCAGCGCCTTGAGCGCGAGCGAGACCGGAACTGTCACCGTGTAGTGCACGTGCGGCCCGCGCCGGACGATCCGCGGCTCCCCCACCTTGCCCTCGGCCACGAACCCGGCCAGCCCCGCCGGGCCCAGCGAGAACGGCCCGAAAGTGATCTTGCGCCCGGTGATGCCCGCGACCGCGGCGGCCACCCGCTCCTCGGTGACGGCGTGCGCCACGAAGCGCTCGCCGAACTCGGCGTACTCCAGCCACTCCTGCTCGCGCGCGGGCTCGGGCTCCGCACGCAGGGCCGGGGCGTGCGGTGTCTCGTCGGTCGGTCGCATCTCGTCTTCCGAAAGAACCTCGAGCTGGCAGCGGACACCGCACACGCTACGCGACCGGAGAGGAACCCTGTCCTGCCGATGAGGGGGAGGCAGGACAGGGCCCGGAAGCGACGCTGCCGGGCGCCGCGCTCCCATCGTAATGCCCCGGCGCCGCAGCGCCACCCCCGCATGCGCCACACAGGTTGAGCGGCAAGAGTTTTGCGCACCGCGCGCGAAACCCCCCGCACGCTCCCGACCTCGGGCGCGCCACTCCGCGGCGGCGGAATCACCCGCTCCGCGACTCCGGACGGGTTAGTCTGCTCTGGCGATCACCGGGCCGCCGTTGGAGGTAATCCTGGACACCTTGTGGACCTTCGTGGTGAACCGGCGCGAACAGCTGCTCACCGATTCCTATCTGCACGTCTCGGCGGTGGTGCAGTCGGTCTTTCTCGCCACCCTGATCGCGGTGCTGATCGGAATCCTGGTGTATCGCAGCCCGTTCGGCTCCTCGGTGGCGACCGCGCTGGCCAGCGCCGTCCTCACCATTCCCTCCTTCGCGCTGCTCGGGCTGCTGATCCCGATCTTCGGGCTCGGCGTCGCGCCGACCGTGATCGCGCTGGTGCTCTACGCGCTGCTGCCGATCCTGCGCAACACCATCGTCGGACTGGCCTCGGTGGACCCCGCGGTGACCGACGCGGCGCGCGGCGTCGGGATGAACTCGATGCGCGTGCTCACCCGGATCGAGCTGCCATTGGCCTGGCCCGCCATTCTCGCCGGCATGCGGGTCAGCACCCAGATGATCATGGGAATTCTCGCCATCGCGGCATACGCCAAGGGCCCCGGGCTCGGCAACCTGATCTTCTCCGGGCTGGCCCGGCTGGGCAGCCCGACCGCGGTGCCGATGGCGCTGACCGGCACCGTGCTGATCGTGATCCTGGCCCTGCTGCTCGACGGGATCCTCGTCCTCGTCGGACGACTCACCATCTCGAGGGGAACGACGTGACCGACACCGACCAGCACACCGCCGCGGGCACCGACGCGGTCTCCGGCGTCGAGATCGTGCTCGACTCGGTGACCAAGCGGTACCCCGGCACCGAGCAGCCCGCCGTCGACAATGTCTCGATGACGCTGCCGCCCGGGGAGATCGTGGTCCTCGTCGGGCCGTCCGGCTGCGGCAAGACCACGACCATGCGGATGATCAACCGGCTGATCGAGCCCACCTCGGGGAAGATCACCATCGGCGGCGAGGACGCGCTGAGCATCAACGGCGACCAGCTGCGCCGCAAGATCGGCTACGCCATCCAGCAGTCCGGGCTCTTCCCGCACCTCACCGTCGCCAAGAACATCGCGACCGTGCCCGGGCTGCTGGGCTGGGACCGGAAGCGGATCGCGGCCCGGGTGGAGGAGATGCTCGACCTGGTCGGGCTGGACGCCGCGACCTTCCGCGACCGCTACCCGCGCCAGCTCTCCGGCGGGCAGCAGCAGCGCGTCGGGGTGGCGCGGGCGCTCGCCGCCGACCCGCCGGTGCTGCTCATGGACGAGCCGTTCGGCGCGGTGGACCCGATCACCCGCGGTTTCCTGCAGGACGAGCTGCTCCGGCTGCAGTCCGAGCTGCACAAGACCATCGTCTTCGTCACCCACGATTTCGCCGAGGCGGTCAAGCTGGGCGATCGGATCGCGGTGCTCGGCAATCAGTCCCGCATCCTGCAGTACGACACCCCCGAGGCCATCCTGGCCGCGCCCGCGGACGACACCGTTGCCGGGTTCGTCGGCGCGGGGGCCGGGCTGCGGCAGCTCACGCTCACCCGGGTCGCCGATATCGAGCTGCACCCGACGCCCGCGGCGCTGGAGACCGACGATATCGCCACCCTGCGCGCCGAGCTGGCTCGCAGCGGGGACCCGGCGGCGCTGGTGCTCGACGATCGCCGCAGGCCGCTGCGCTGGGTCACCGCCGATCAGCTGAACCGGGCCGCCTCGCTCGCCGGGGTCGGCACCCCGGTGGCGGACTGGGTCGCGCGCCGCTCGACGCTGCAGGACGCGCTGGAGGCGCTGCTCGCCGAGCCCACCGCGACCGCCATCGTCACGGGCGACCGGAACGAGTACCTCGGCACCATCGCCGTCGACACCCTGGTCTCGCACCTGGCGACCGTCCGGCACGCCGCCGAATCGCCCGAGCACGCGGCGGAGAAGCCGACGGCGGGCAACGCGCCCGCGGCGGGCGGAACCGCGAAGGCGGCGACGGACGACGCGGAGACGGCGAGCGCGGACGCCGAGCCGACAGCCGGCACCGGGAAGGATGCCGCGGACACCCCCGGCAGCACGGCGAAGCCCGCGACGGGTGCCGCGGACGCTCCCGGCGGCACCGGGAAGCCGTCCGGCGACACCCCGGAGCCATCGTGAGCACCGCGGTCTCCACCGGCGCCGAGCGCAGAGCCGAGCGGCTGCGGCTGCTGGCCCAGCCGCTGCTGGTCGCGGTGCTCGTCGCCGGGGTGCTGATCTGGGCCTTCAACCGGGATCTCACCGCGACCCAGGAGGCGAGCGTCAATGTCGCCAACGTCGCCACGGTGACTTGGCAGCACATCCTGATCACCGTGACCGTAGTGCTGATCGTGGTCGCGCTGGCGGTGCCGATCGGCACCCTGGTCACCCGCCCCGGCTGGAAGCGGCTGGCGCCGATCTTCGTCGGCATCGCCAATATCGGCGCGGCGGCGCCCGCGATCGGCCTGATCGTGCTGTTCTACCTGGTCACCAGCACCACCGGGTTCTGGATCGGCGTGGCCCCGATCGCCTTCTACTCCCTGCTCCCGGTGCTCAGGAACACCATCCTCGGCTACCAGCAGGTCGACCCGGCCGTGGTGGATGCGGGCCGCGGCCAGGGCATGTCGCAGTGGGCGGTGCTGCGGCGCATCGAGTTCCCGCTCGCCATTCCGTACATCCTGGCCGGGCTGCGCACCTCGCTGGTGCTCGCGGTCGGCACCGCCACGCTCTCCTTCCTGGTGAGCGCGGGCGGGCTCGGCATTCTCATCGATACCGGCTACAAGCTGCGGGACAATGTCACCCTGGTGCTCGGCGCGGTGCTCGCGGTCGCGCTGGCGCTGCTGGTGGACTGGCTCGGCGCGCTGGCCGAGCAGTACCTGGGGCCGAAGGGCCTGCGATGACGGCGGGCTGCTGTCGGAGGCGGGGAGCGGCGTTGCTCTTCGCGGCGGTACTGGCGCTGGCCGGGTGCGGGCTGGAGTCCGGCGGCGCGGTGCCGCTGAGCGTCGGCCCCGGCAGCATCCAGCCGGTGCCGGAGCTGGAGGGGGTGGCGGTCACCGTCGGCTCCAAAGACTTCACCGAGCAGCTCATCCTCGGCTACATCATCGAGTTCGCGCTCACCGCCGCCGGGATGGAGGTCCGCGACCTCACCAATATCCAGGGCTCCAACAGCCTGCGCGATTCCCAGCTCAACGAGCAGATCGATATCGCCTTCGACTACACCGGCACCGGCTGGATCAACTACCTCGGCAACGAGAAGCCGGTCCCGGACTCGCAGGGCCAGTTCGAGGCGGTGCGCGACGCCGATCTCGCCGCCAACGGCATGCGCTGGGCCGCCATGGCGCCGGTGAACAACACCTACGCGCTGGTCACCAGCGCGGCCTACGCGAATCAGACCGGGGTGCGCAGCCTCTCGGACTACGCCGAGCTGCTCAATTCCGACCCGGGCGCCGCCGTGACCTGCGTAGGCACCGAGTTCAACGTCCGGCAGGACGGCTACCCCGGCATGGCGAAGGCCTACGGCATCGACAACGGCAGCGCGCCCAAGCAGATCGTGCAGGACGCGGTGGTCTTCAACGCGGTCGCCGACGGCGGCTCCTGCCGCTTCGGCTCGGTGGCCGCCACCGACGGCCGCATCCCGGCGCTCGACCTGCTGCTGCTCACCGACGACCGCGCCTTCTTCCCCAAGTACAACGCCGCGCTGGTGATGACCGACGCCTACGCCACCGCCCACCCGGCGGTCATCACCGTGCTGGAGCAGATCACCGAACTGCTCACCAACGAGACGGTGACCGAGCTGAACCGGCTGGTCGACGTGGAGGGCAAGGAGCCGGCCGACGTCGCCAGGGACTGGATGGTCGAGCAGGGCTTCGTCACGAAGGGGTAGCGGCGTCCGCCGTGCGCTTCATCGGGATGACGGCCGTGATCAGCACCGCGACCGCGGCCGCGGCGGCCGAGATGTAGAAGGTCAGCAGGAAGCCGTCCTTCGAGGGCAGCTGGTGCCCGCCCAGGTCCACGGTCAGGTGCGCGAGCACCACGCTCATCACCGCCGCCGAGGTGGAGGTGCCGATGGCGCGCATGAGCGCGTTCAAGCCGTTGGCCGCGCCGGTCTCGCTGATCGGCACCGCGCCCATGATCAGCGCGGGCATGGCCGCGTACGCCAGCCCGACCCCGCCGGACACGATGCTCGCGGCGAGGATGATCTGCCAGACCGCGCCCATCCAGACCGCCGCGCTCAGGTAGCCGAGCCCGACTACCGTCGCGCCGAGCCCGAGCGTCAGCTTGGGGCTGCGCGCCGCCGAGATGCGCGCGGAGACCGGCGAGAGCAGCAGCATCATCAGCCCGCCCGGCGCCAGCGCCACCCCGGCCGCGACCATGGAGAGGCCGGAGCCGTAGCCGGTTGCCTCCGGGGCCATGAGCAGCTGCGGGAAGGTCAGCGACATGCCGTAGAGCGCGAAGCCGACCGCGATCGAGGCCACGTTGGTGAGCAGCACCCGGGGCCGCGCGGAGACCCGCAGGTCCACCAGCGGGGCCGTGCGGCGCAGTTCGTACCAGCCGAAGACCAGCCCGGCGACGACGGCGAGCGCGAGCAGCCCGAGCGTGCTGCCGCTGCTCCAGCCCCAGTCGGTGCCCTTGGTGATGGCGACGAGCAGCGCGACCAGCGTCACGGTGAGCCCGATCGCGCCGAGGAAGTCGAAGGGCGCGGGCGTGCGCACCGCGGACTCCGGCACCAGCACGAAGACCAGCACCGCGCAGAGCGCGCCGAGCCCGGCCGAGGTCCAGAAGAGCACGTGCCAGTCCGCGTTCTGCGCGATCACCGCGGCCAGCGGCAGCCCGGCGGCGCCGCCGACGCCGAGCGTCGCGCTCATCACCGCGATGGCCGAGCCCACCCGCTGCGGCGGCAGCTCGTCGCGCATGATGCTGATGCCGAGCGGAATCGCGCCGCTGGCCGCGCCCTGCAGCGCCCTTCCCACGATCTCCGGGGCCAGCGAGGAGGAGAGCGCGCACACCAGCGAGCCGATGACCAGCAGCAGCAGCGCGAGCAGCAGGATTCGCCGCTTGCCGAACATATCGCCGAGCCTGCCGCTGATCGGCATCATCACCGCGCCGGACAGCAGCGTGGCGGTGATGACCCAGGAGGCATTGGTGGCCGAGGTGCCGAGCAGCCCCGGCAGCAGCGGGACGATCGGGATGACCAGGGTCTGCATGAGCGAGACCACCACGCCGACCAGGCTCAGCGTGGCGATCAGGACGGCGGGCGGCGGCATGCGCCGCTCGGCGCTCGGCGACCCGGTCTCGGGTTCGGCGGTGATACTCACATGTGCACGGTACATACGATGTGCATCGTGCACAATTTGGTGGTCCCCGGGTCGTCGGACATAGTGGTCGAATGTCCGATTCCGGTTCCGGCGAGTTCGACGCGCTCGAGCGGCTCTCGTTCGAGCTGACCCTGCTCTCCCGGCACCACACCGGCACCACCCCGCGGCGCGCCGGGTACCAGCTCGAGCGCTCGGCGTTCCTCATCCTGACCCGGCTGGAGCTGGAGCACGCGCTCAGCCTGCGCGAGCTCGCCGAGGCGTTCCGGCTCGACATCTCCACGCTGAATCGCCAGGTGGCCGCGATGTCGAAGCAGCAGCTCGTGCTCCGGGTGCCGGACCCGGACGGCGGGGTGGCGCGCAAGGTGCGGGCCAGCGCCAAGGGGCTGAAGCTGCTCGCCGCCGACCGCGCGCTCGCGCACGAGGGGCTGCGGACCGTGGTCTCCGAGTGGTCCGAGGCGGACCTGGCCCAGCTCGGCGCGCTGATCTCGCGCTTCAACCGGGATATCGAAGTGCGCGAGAAGAATCCGTGGCCGCGCCCCGGTGCCGGATCGATCGACGAACCGGGCTCGCGACCGTAAATTCTCCGCCGCCCGGTGAAATTCGGCTGTCCGCTTGGGATTCACCGCGGGCAGCACCGTTTCGGATTGCGCGGGCGAGGCATTCCCGTCTCCGACACATCGGGTTCGGCGAAGGAGGAATCGGGTGTCTGCTGGAGTGTTGGCCATCGTGGTGGTCGTGGTGATCATCGCCGTGGCCGGGATCGCGCTGCTGGTGCGGCCCGCGCTACGGAGCAACAAGCTGAAGCGCAGATTCGGCCCGGAGTACGACCGCGTGGTGACCGCGGCCCCGGACAAGCGCAGCGGCGAGCACGAACTACTCGACCGCGAGCGCAAGCACGCGGAGCTCGAACTGAAGCCGCTGGAACCGGCGCGCGCCGCGAGGTACTCGGAGCGCTGGAACGGCGTGCAGGAGCAGTTCGTCGACGACCCGGCCGGCGCCGTGCGCGAGGCCGACCGCCTCGTCACCGAGGTGATGGCCGAGCGCGGCTACCCCACCGGCGATTACGAGGAGCAGGCCGCGCACCTCTCGGTGCGGCACACCGCGGTGCTCGAGCACTACCGCAAGGGCCACGAGATCGCCGGGCGCGACGCCTCCACCGAGGATCAGCGCACTGCCATCGTGCACTTCCGCGAAATCTTCCGCGACCTGCTCGACGATGGCACCTACAGCACCAAGGACGTGAACGCATGAGCACCGACCAGAACAGCACCCGGGACCGGTCGAGGGACCAGGTCCGGATCAGCGGGGGGCCGGGGGCGCCCGAGCCCTCGGTGGGGTACGACGAGAAGCGGGTGGACGATCTCGGCGGCGCCGAGCCGCACGCGGGCGCGCCGACCGATCCGGGCACCGACGGCACGCACACCGCATCCGAGTCGGACTCGCTCGCCTCGACCGAACCGGGCACCCACGCGACGCACACCACAGAGTCGGACCCGCTCACCTCGACCGAGCCGGGCACCCACCAGACGCACACCGAGTCGGACTCGCTCGCGGCGACCGAGCCGGGCACCCACGGGTCGCATCCGGCGGACACCGATGGGACACCCGGCTTCGCGGCGGATCCGGCCGACGACACCGACCGGGCGCACGGCAGGTCCCACTCCGCCCTCGCCACCGACGACGCGGCCACTGCGGACGGCCTCTCCGGCAAACCGACCATTACCGCCGACCCCACGGTCTCCGGCGGCGAGTCTGCCCACGACCACGACGCGGACCACGAGCCGCACGACGTGGAGCCGCACTCCGCCACGGTCTCCCGCGAACCCGGGGTTCCCGCCACCATCGCGACCGCCCCCGAGCCGACGGACATCGACAAGCCGTTCTTCGACAACGACCTGCTCGACGTCCTGAACACCAGGTGGAAAGAGGTCCAGGGCTCCTTCGTCGACAACCCGCACGACGCCGTCACCAGGGCCGACCTGCTCGTCTCCGAGACCGTCGAGCAGATCACCACCCGCTGGTCCGAGCACCAGCAGCAGTTGCAGGGCCGCTGGTCCCGCGGCACCGACAGCGACACCGAGAACCTGCGCCAGGCGCTCCGCGACTACCGCGACTTCTTCCAGAAGCTGCTCACCCTGGGCAACTGACCCGCACCGAAAGGGCCGGCCCGCGAATCCGATTCGCGGGCCGGCCCTTTCAGCGTCCGGCCGCTCCGGGGCCGTCGAGCCCGTCCAGCAACACGGTCCCCAGGTCGCGCAGCTGATCCACCTGCTCGGGGTCGAGCCGGTCGAAGATCAGGCGCCGCACCTCGGCGACGTGGCTCGGCGCGACCTTGCGCAGCACCTCGAGCCCGGCGGCGGTGAGCGTCGCGTACTGGATCCGCCGGTCCGATGGCGACGGCTTACGCTGCACCCAGCCGCGCTCCTCCATCACCGAGATGGCGTGGCTGAGCCGGGACGGGCTGGTCGCGGTGTAGCGGGCCAGCTCGCCCATGGGCAGGGTGCGCTCGGGGGCGTCGGAGAGCGAGGCGAGCATGGAGTAGTAGCTGTGCCCGATCCCGACCTCGTCGCGCAGCTGCCGGTCCAGCGCCTGCGGGAGCAGGTGGATGAGCTTGATCAGCGGCATCCAGGCCGCCATCTCGCGGTCGTCCAGCCAGCGTGGGTCGGTCAACGGGTACCTCGGCTCTCAGGCGGTCTGGACCGACCTCTTGGCCAGGCCCATGGCGAATCCGTCGATCACAGTCGTGACCGCGGCGGCCGGCTCGGTCGCGGCGCCGAGGGTGACGAACAGCGGTGTGAAGTGTTCCACCGTCGGGTGCGCGTAGGCCAGTGCCGGCGCCCGGTGCCGGTAATCGCTGAGCTCGGCCAGGTCGCCTGCGGCCAGCGCGGCCGCCGCCCACTCGTCGAACTCCCGCGACCAGCCGGGCACCCGCTCCGGGTGCGCCCAGTCCACGTAGGGCAGGCCGTGCGTCATATAGCCGGAGCCGATGACGAGCACGCCGTCGGCGCGCAGCGCGCGCAGCCGCACGCCCAGCGCGAGCAGCCCGGCCGGGTCGGCGGTGGGCAGGCTGAGCTGCAGCACCGGGATGTCGGCCTCCGGGTACATGACCTTGAGCGGAATCCAGGCGCCGTGGTCGAGCCCGCGGCCGCGATGCTCGAAGACGTGCGTGCGGTCCGGCAGCACCGCCCGCAGCCGCTCGGCGAGCGAGCCGGAATCCGGGGTGTCGTACCGCATCCGGTGGTAGAGCGGGTGAAAGCCGCCGAAGTCGTAGACCAGCTCGGTCGGCGCCGTGCTGGTGATGCCGACGGCATCCGACTCCCAGTGCGCGCTCACGATGAGAATCGCCTTCGGCCTCGGCAGCGCGCGGGCCCAGCCGTGCAGCTGCCGCATCCACGGCGTGTCCTCCAGCAGCGGCGGCGCGCCGTGGCTGAGGTAGAGCGCGGGGAGCGGGTCGTCGCCCGGCGTCCACGCCCGGTGCGGCTCGGTGACGGCGGCGGCGTGCCGCAGGTGTCCGAAGAAGGGGTGCGCGGCCGGGACGAGCGCGTCGGCCGCCGCGGTGCGCGAGGCCGACGGATCGAGCAGGCGGGACGTGGTCACGGGTCACCTCGGCAGGTCGGTATTTCAAAGTTGAAATTCTACCGACTGCAGCACCGCGTGGCACCGATTCATTCCCGCGATGCCCGGCCCCGGTGCCGGGCTCCGCGGGCGGGCGAGGTGCTAGACCTCGAGATCCTCCTCGATCCCGCGCAGCCGGTGCCGAGCCAGCGCCAGGTTGGCCCGGTTGCGGTCGAGCGCGAGGTAGAGGAAGAGGCCCTTGGACTTGCGGCCGGTCATCGGGCGGATGATGTGGTACTGGGCCTGCAGCGTGATGAGGATGTCCTCGATGTCCTCGTTCAGCCCGAGTTGCTCCATGGTGCGCATCTTGGCCCGCACCACCTCGGTATTGCCCGCGGCGGCGACCTGCAGGTCGAGCGCCTTGGAGCTGCCGAGCATGCCGAGCGCCATGCCGCTGTTGTAATCGACCACCGCGGCGCCGACAGCGCCGTCGATGACCATCATGTCCTTCAGGGCGAGATCCATGGTGGTGGACACAGGGTTCCTTTCAGTGGGTTTTCGTTGCCCGGTCTTTTCCGGGATCGTTCGTGATCGCCGTGAGGTGGTCGGCGATGGCGCGGGCGACGGGGCGGCTCTCCAGGTGCAGCCGCCCGACGTTCACCTCGGGGCCCGCGAGCACGGTCAGCGAGGTCCAGCCGGCCGCGTAGATGACCACGTGGCCGCCGGTGCCGTTCACCACGACCTCGTGGAACCCGCCGCCGTGCGCGGTGGTCGCGAGCCGGTGCGAGAGCGAGAGGTGGGAGGCGGCGAGCGCCGCCATCCGGGAGGGTTCGATATGCGGGGGCAGGTCGTGCGCGACCAGCAGGCCGTCGCTGGAGGCGACCAGCGCGCCGGTGAGCCGGGGCACCCGCTCGCGCAGCGCCCTGAGCTCCGCCAGTACCACGGCGTCGGGTTCGGGTCCGGACATCGACACCTTGCTCTTCCTTCCCATCAGGTCGCCGAGCAGCTTCTTTCCCGCCGTCACCACTTCAGCTCCTCCAGCGCCGCCTTCAGCCGGACCAGCACCTCGCGGTCGACCGGCTCCAGCCGGTCGTACGGGGCGAGCGGCTCGACCGGCTGGGCGACGCGGCGCGGCAGCGGCGTGACCGGCGCAGGCACCACCGCCGGCGCCGACGGCAACGGGGCCACCGGGAGCGTCGCGGTTTCCACGCCGAAGGGCTCGAGGAGCAGTTCCGGGTGCGCGATCAGCTCGGCCGCCGTCAGCTCGCGCACCGCCTCCAGCACGCCGTAGGCGGTGCGGCCGAGCGCCCGCGCGATCGAGGCGATGGTGCGGTGGCCGTCCGCGATGGCGAGCACCTCGGTCTGGCCGCCGGTGAGCACGACCCGCCTGCGCCGGACCCGGCGCACCGGCACCACGGCGGCCCGGTCGACCAGCGCGGCGGGCCACGGCCCCGAGCGTGGGTCGCCGCGGCGCGCGCACTCGCGCACCAGCGCCTGCGGCGGCACGTGGCAGACCGGGGCCAGCCAGTGCGCGGGCGCCGGATGGAATTCGCTGCGCTCGGCGGTGGCGAGCAGGAAATACGCGGCGTCGAATACCGACAGCAACGCCAGAGTTTCCAGCCGGGGTCGGCCCAGCACCGGCGCCGGATCGCCCGCGCCCGCCCGCCGCCAGTCCTCTTCGGTGGCCACGCCCGCCTCGACGACGAGCCGGTCCAGCCCCGTGGTCCAGCGGCACTCCGCGGAGACGATCGCGCCCTCGGCCAGGTGGAACTCGCCATCGCTCGCCCGCAGCACGCCGGTGCTCCCCGCCTTTTCCAGCCGCCGCAGTTCGAGCTCGAGATCAGTGCTCATGCCGGCTCGCCGGCCATTTCGCCGAGGATATTCTTGAGCCGGAATCGCGCCATTGCCAGGTTCCCGTTTTCCTCGTCGAAGAGGACGTGAACGAAAAGTCTTCCGTCGAAATCGCCGTTCACCAGATTCAGCAGGTGATATCCGCTGGTGCCGTAGACGATGATCTCGCTGACGTCGTCGCCGTCGGTCGCGAGCGCCGGGCAGCCGAGTACCGCGCGCACCACGTCCGTGGTCGCCGCAGCGTCCTCGTGCTCGTCGACGAGGTCATGTCTACCTGCGGCTGCGATCGCCAAGCCACTGGCCCCGTCCACCAGTGTCACGCTGCGCGCACCCGGAATGTCCATGATGCGTTGCAGGCAGCCATCGATCCCGATCACCGATCCCCCGGACTGTTCCTTGCGTAGGTTACGAATTCCAGACGCTACACACCGGCGCGAGTGATCGCACGCCGAACGGCAGATAATCCCCGGCAACCACGGGAAAGTTCGGAATTCAGACTTCACGGTATTAGAAACCTTTCGGTATCCAATTCCCAGCGGCACTGGAGACCTTTCGGTTCCATTCTCGAGATACTTCCTATATCGACTCGAGATAGGGACCAAGGACCCTTGCCCCCGCAGGCCGAGGCCACCCGTTCGGGGATCATCGGGGCCACCGCTGGACGACCGCCCCGTATGTTTCGCCGCAACCGCGCCGCTACACCCCCGCGATCACCGGGCACACCCTGTCGGTGCGCTGCCCGGCGGCATTTCCGCCTGCGGTCCCGGCTTCCGCACCGTCAGCGGCTCGCTCGAGATCGGCGACGACACACCGAAAATCGCCGTCCGCACGCTGGAGCTGGTGCTCGGCCCCGACTCCGAGCGGGTGGAGCTGGGGGCCGATGGCGGCGGCGACACGGCGCAGCACCCGGCGTTCGCGAGCGTGCACGAACCCCCTGCGGTGCTGCGCCGCTGCGCCGCTACCGGCAGAGCTGCTCCGGCGCGCCGAACTCCGCGCAGCCGAGAGCGCTGCCCACATCGACCGGGCGCCAGCCGTTCTGCTCGTACCGGAACAGCACCATGGCAGGTTGCGTGGTGCCGTCGTGCGAGCCGCTGCGCGCCGACGCCCAGCCGCCCGCGCACTTCGCGTCCGCCAGCTCGATCGGCTGCGCCAGGCGGGCTCCGACCTCCGTGCCGTTCAGCGCGGTGACGAGGGTCGCGGTGTCGACCGAGCAGCCGGGGGCCGGATCGGTGACCTCGCTCGGGATCGAGCGGTCCGGTGTCACCGCCCTGCCGGTGAGCGTGAAGGTGACGGTGACCGGGCCGCCCTGCGGGCAGCAGAACGGCTCGTCGGCAACGAGCCAGCGGTACTGGACCTCGACGGCCCGGTCGGTCGAGGCGATGACCGAGGCGTAGGAGGTCTCGCGCTGGGTCGCGGTGCCCAGGTAGCCGGAGTGGTCGAAGAACAGGATGTGCGACGGGGAACTCGCCGAGCCGCCCGCCGTGAAGCGGGCCCACAGGAGTTGCGGGCACTGCGGGAGCGGGTTGTCGCTGGCGCCGTCCGCGACGAACGGAGCCTCGTTGCCTGCGCGGCCGAGGGTGGCGACGGCCGCCGTCACCACCGGTGATGCCGGGTCCAGGCACCTGCCGCTGCCCGCCGTCGCGGGCTGGGCGGGCGAATTCGGACCCGCACCGCCCGGCTGCTGGGTGTCGCCCGGCTGCTGCGTGGACCCGGGCTGTGCCGTTCCACCCGGCTGCCCCGTCGCGCCCGGCTGTCCCGTCGCGCCCGGCTGCTGAGTGCCGCTCGGCGCCTGCGACACGCTCGACCCCGGCGGCGCCGAATTCCCCGTACCGCTCTGACATCCGGCCACCGCCGCGACCACCCCGATCGCCATGACCGCCGCCCCGAAGATCTTCCTCATTGCCTCCCCTTTCGGAATCCCGACACCAGCGAAATCGGAATCTTTCGTCCGGCATTACGCCCCCAGTTCCGGGGCCGGCCACGAACGATCAGTTTCGAGAAGCCCCGAGCCCGGCTGCCGCCCTACCGTGGTCGCCATGACCGAGAAGTGCTACACCGGCTGCACCACCGAGGAACGCGACGCCATGAAGCAGCGCGCGACCGAACTCGAGTCCAGCAAGCGCGGCAAGGACACCGAGCCCGAGGTCCTCGCCGAGATGCCCGACGCCGACCGCGCTATCGACGGGGTCGCCAAGTTGAACGAGGGGTCGATGGGGGCGACGTCGTTCGCGATCACGGAGTCGCACATCAAGGTCTCGGTCAGCGACCTGATACGCCTCCGCGAACTCGCCCGCGACCTCGACGATCCGACCGTGGTGGCTCAGGCATGGAACTCAGAGGCTGGGAGAGCCCGGCTCACCTGTGGTCGCGGGGGTTCTGCGGGCGAGCGAGACCGCGCCAGAATTCGGAGTCGCGAGGATACTGCTGGATAAGCATCGGCAGAACGGGATTCGCAGTCCTACTGCGGACCAGCACATCATCGAGCGACGCGACGACGTCCACGACCGATCGCGCATCGAACTGTCCGGCCTGCCGCGCTCCGCTCGATATCACGCAGACACGACTCGACAGTTCGTTCACCGTGGCCGATGTCGGTATAGAAGTCCGCTTCGAGATATCGCCCACATGGCCCATAAATGTGCGTGATCACCCGTGCCGTATGGGTCCGCAGCAGCAATTCGATGTGGGCGAGGGGCGGCCCGAGCAGGTGCCGCAGCGCTTCGTCCGCTTCATAGATCGCCCGGATCTCGTCGAAAGTGACACCAGGACGGAAGGCGTCGTCACCCACGTGCGGAGCTTGCTGAAAGTACCGCGCGTAACCGGAAAACCTGTAGTAGTTGTGTGCGGTGAGGAATTCCGAACAGGCCGGTCCGTCCTCGATAACGAGGCCACGTCGGCTGAGGAGCTCGATCTGCTCCAACACAGACAGGCTCGGCTTCATCATCCCCCCGGAAGAAAAAAGGCCCCTCCCATTTGAGCTTCGATGAGAGGCTTGGGAGGGGGTCGATTGGATCCAGTGTAGCCCACGAGCAGAGCCGCACCGCATCCGGTGCGGCCGTCAGACGTTGAAGCGGAACTCGACCACATCCCGCAGTAGAATCACCTCATGGCTACGACTCCAGTGCGGGCGGCGATCTACCTGCGGATCAGCCTCGATCAGACCGGCGAAGGACTAGCCGTCGAGCGCCAGCTCGAGGACTGCGAGGAGATCGCGAAGGCCCGCGGGTGGCCCGTGGTCGAAAGGTACGCCGACAGCATCTCGGCCTTCAATAGGGCGAAGCAGCGGCCGGACTACGACCGCATGGTCGCGGACTACCAGGCAGGCCGGTTCAACGCGCTGATTACGTGGGACCTCGACCGGCTCACCCGGCAGCCGCGCCAGCTGGAGGACTGGATCGACGCTGCCGAGTCTCAGGGCCTCCGCCTGGTCACCGCGAATGGGGAGGCCGACCTCCAGACCGATGGCGGGCGGATGTACGCCCGGATCAAAGCCGCGGTCGCCCGCGCCGAGATGGAACGAAAGGGCGCCCGGCAGAGTCGCGCGCAGAAGCAGCGCGCCGCGAAAGGCCGGCCACCGCGCGGTGTGCGCGCCACCGGCTACACCCTGGACGGCGAGCTCGTCCCCGGCGAGGCTGAGGCTGTTCAAGCGGTGTACCAGTCGTTTGCGAACGGGTCATCGCTCAAGGCGATCGCCGCGGCGCTGTCGGGCGCCGAGCCCACCGTGCGCAAGGTCGGCGATCGAACCGCCGTCCAGGACCTTCCGAAATCGGTACCGCCGTTGCCCACCCGGAGCGGCCGGCCGTGGAACCCGACATCGGTGCTCTCGATTCTTCGCAATCCGCGATACGCGGGATGGAGCATGCTCGAAGGCAAGATCGTTCGGGACGAGACCGGCGCACCGGTTCGAGGTCAATGGGAGCCCATTGTCACGGACGGCACTTGGCTCGACGTGCAGCGCCGCCTGGACGACCCCCGGCGGAAGAGCAACCGCGCTGGCACCGAGCGAAAGCACCTCGGGTCCGGCCTGTACCGCTGCGGAATCTGCGGCGCCCTCGTGCGCGCGCACGGGGCGCGCTACCGATGCGCCGGACACATCATGCGCGTCCGGGACCGCATTGACGAAGTCGTGCTGCAGTTCGTGCAGCACAGACTCGCGCAGCCCGATCTCGCGAACCTGCTCTCGCAGCAGGACGATGGCCGCGTCGAAGACCTGGTGCGCGCGGAAAATCTCGAACGGGACCGGATCAAACGAGCCCGCGCCGACTACAAGGCCGAGCTGATCGACGGCGAGTTCTTCGCAGAGATCAAACGAGAAGCTGAGGCGGCAATCGCGGCCATGGAGGCCGAGCGGATAGGGCTCGCAGCTGGGACTGCCGCATCAGAAATTCTGCTGGCCTCTTCGCCCGTTGAGGCCTTCGGCCGCGCCGACTTGGCCGCTCGACGCGCAGTTGTCGACCTGCTGTGCGAGGTTCACCTCAACCCAGCACCTCGCGGCAGAAAAACTTTCGAACCGAGCTCTATTCGCCTCACACCCCGATAATCGGCTCGTTGAACTCGCCGCCGAGGATTCGTGCTGGTTCGGAGAGCTCGAACTCGGCCGGAAATATTCCGCACATGCGTTCGATTTCGACCCCCGATAAATACCGGAGTTATCGAGGGTCAGAACCCCGATCCGTAGGGTGTCACTCGCCGCTCAAGCCGCTCGATGGCTTATGGCGTGATTTACGAGAATCCCTGAAATGGATGGCCGCCATGGCAACCAACGCGGCCAAAAGCACCGCGACGGGAAAAACGGGACCATCGGTAAGCCGGGCGGCGGCAGCGCCGGATCCCGCACCAAGGGAAACCCCTACGGCGAGAAGAAGCAACCTCTGGCGGGCAGAAAGGCGCGAGGTCCGTAATGCCTGGATCCAGGCTCGACTGAACAGTCTGGGCGAAGAGGGCAGACTCACCTCGAATGCCTCCGCATCCAGGATCTGCGCGGTCGCGCGCCCGGTGAACAGCAGCGGGATTGGGAAGCGAATCGCCCAGAAGAGCCGGGTGAGTGGCAGCTCCTCGGCGGCCTGGAAGTGCTCTTCGAGGTCGGCGGCCCACCAGTCGTAGTACTCCGCGCGCAGCGAGGTCGGCAGACGCCAGCAGGCGAGGTGCAGCAGCGCGAACCCGAATCGGTTGATGCGGCCCTCCACCTCCTCGCTCACCAGGTGGGCCACCACCTTGGCCCCGAGGTAGAGAACTGTCCCGACAACCGCGGCGAGAGCGATCCCCCAGTCGATCACCGCATACCACCGAACGCCGCGCCCGAGCACCACTGCGGCAGCCCGAAGCGCGTCCAGGCGTTCCCCGTCGCCGGACGCGGCACCCAGGCAGGCAACCGGAGCTTGTTCGCGAACCTCTGCAGCGCCTGGGTCGCGGCGAACTCGCCCGCGCCGGTCATCGTGTAGTAGCGGCGCGCCCGGCGTCCCTCGACCTTCGGGTCGATGTCCTCGAGGTGCCCGTCGATCCACCCGGCCTTTTCCAGCCGGGCCAGGATCGGGTACAGCGAGCCACTCGAGATCCCGGCCGCGCGCATGATCTCGAACCCGTAGTGCGGCTCCTTGGGGTTGTCCAGGAACGTGCGTAGGACCACCGCGGTGGTCTCAGTAATCCGAACCTCATCAGCCATGACGCAAGTCTACATAGGGTTAAAATCGAAGGTCTACATAGGGTGTCCGCCACACCGGTCCGAGCTCAGTTCCGGGTCTCCCTCGGACCCTTCCCATCCCGGATGCGGGCGATGTACTCGCGGGAGAAGTCGGCGTCCCGGCCGATCGCGCTGATTCCGACCCCGGCCGCCAGCGCTGCCTTGATCGCGGCGAACAGCTCGGCGCGAGCGTTGTCGTAGACCTCGCGGGCGGCCCGCACCGCGGCCCGGTGCTCGTCGTCTCGGTTCATGCCCGACAGCATCGCACACTTTGTTGCCAACACAGTTGACATACCTCCGGCCGTGCCTCACTGTGAACATAGTTGGCAACAAAGTTCACCTATGGAGGTGCTGGGGTGCTGAGATCGACGGTGTATTTCGCCGGATGGGGCGGGGACTCACTCGGGTGGGACGAGGTGCCCGGGGTCGAGCTGCGGATCGCGGCCAACCACAACGAGACCGCGGTGGCGGTGCACGCGCTGAACTTCCCGGACGCCGAGCACCTCCCGCCCGGCGACGTCGAGGACATCGACCTGGCGACGCTACCGCCGACCGAGCTGTTCTGGGCCTCCCCGGCGTGCCCGGAATGGACCGACGCCAAGGGCGTGCGCCGCGGCTTCGACCGGTCGAACCAGTACACGATGTTCGACGAGGAGCTCGGGGTGATCGAGGACCCGGAGTCGGCGCGGTCGCGGGCGCTGGTCGAGCAGATCCCGCGGTACCTGCGGGCGATGGCCGGGCGCGGGCGCCCGGTGCTGGCCGGGGTGATGGAGAACGTCATCCAGTGCCGCCGCTGGGACCAGTGGAACCGGTGGATCGGCGAGATCCAGGCCCTGGGCTACGCCACCCGGGTGATCGCGTTCAACTCCATGCACGCCATGCCGCGCCGGTGCGAGCGGGCCCCGCAGTCCCGCGACCGGCTCTACGTCGCCTACTGGCTCAAATCGCTGGGCCGGAAACCGGATTGGAACAAATGGCTGCGCCCGCACGCCTGGTGCTTCACCTGCGACACCGTGGTCGACGCGGTGCAGTCGTGGAAGCAGCCCGGCGCGGAGATGGGCCGCTACGGCATCGCCAACGGCCAGTACGTCTACCGCTGCCCGCACCGGGCCTGCCGCAACCAGGTCATCGAGCCATTCGTCGCCCCGGCCGCGACCGCGATCGACTGGGCGCTGCCGCCCGGGGAGAAGATCGGCGCCCGCACCCGCCCGCTCAAGCCCGCCACCATGGAACGCATCCGGATCGGGCTCGCGAAGTACGCCGACACCGCCTTCCTGCAGCCGGTCGGCGGGACCTGGCGCACCGGCGCCACCCCGCTCGGAGTGCCGATGCCCACCCGCACCACCAAGGAGACCGACGCCCTCGTCGTGCCGCCCCTGGTCATCCCGACCAGCGCGAGGGCCGGGAAGCGAGCCACCACCGCGGCGCTGCCGCCGCCGACCCAGACCACCCGCCGCGAGTTCGCCGTCGCGGTGCCGCCGTTCATCACCAGCCTGCGCGGCGGCGGCTCCAAACAGTCCACCCGCACGGTCGCCGACCCGCTGGGCACCTTCTCCGCTTCCGGATTCCACCACGGCCTGGTCCAGCACCCCACCACCGGCCCGGACGCCGCAGCGCACCTGCTCGCGCCGTACTACAGCACCGGAGTCGCCAAGCCCGTGGCCGACCGGGCCATGGACACCCTCTCCACCCGGGACCGGTTCGGGCTGGTCGGCATGGACCCCGCCCAGCTGGTCGCCGAGTGCACCTACCGGATGCTCGAACCCGGCGAGATCCGCGCCGGGATGGCCTTCCCCCGCACCTTCAAAGCCCTCGGGGACAAGCGGACCCAAGCCCGCGGCTACGGCAACGCCGTCACCCCGCCGGTCGCCGAACTCATCGGCTGCGCCCTGGTCGAAGCCGTCACCGGCGAGGATATCGAACGCTTTGACACCACCCGGCCGGCGGGCACGCCCTCGCCGGATAGACCGCGGCTCGACACGCTGTGACCCCGCCGACCCTGATCGGCGGGGCCACAGCCTTTTGTCCGTGATCTAGGCAGAGCCGAATCAGAGGGTGGCGCCGCGCTTCTTCTCGTCGGAGTTCTTGCGCACCTGCACGGCCAGCGGGATGTACTTCGAGACCGAGAGGTGGAGCGTGCCGACCGGCTCGCCCAGGTCCACTGCCACCAGCTCGGTCACGCCCTGCCGCTCGGCGTCTTGCTGAGCCCTTTTCAGCTGCGTCACCACCAGCTCGGCGTAACCGTCAGCGATCCGGAATTCCTGACCACCGTAATGAAGCGTGCTCTTCGCCATTTTCCTCCTGTCATGTCAATGATCGGCCACACACGGTGCTGACCACCGGTGCGGACGGCTGAGTGCTGCTCGCCCTACTCGGAGTCCGGCAGCCGCTCGATAGAGTTCACAGCGGAGGCCAGCAGGGCATAGACCTGCTGATCCCGGTAGTCGCTGTCGGTGAAGAAGATGACCAGCGAGCCCTTCTCCTCGAAGTAGTCCGCATCCACAGTCGCGTCGCCGAAGTTCCCCTCGTTGATCCTGAACCTCGCCATGCCCACTCCTCTCGGTGAACGAACAAATCCGGAGGAGGTTACGCCCGAGCAGCGACATTTACCGAAACCGCCACCCAGCGACCGTGCAAGCTGCTCGGCCGAAGACCTGGTCGAGGGGATGGCCCGGCACTTCCCGGACGTGCCCGTGTGGCTGGACTACAAGGTCCCGCTGTGGGTCGGCATCAAAGATGCCCTCGACGGCGGTCTCGGACTTGATGAGGGCCCGATCCGGCTGCGCGTGCTCGGCGACGACGTGCTCAAGCCCATCTCGGCGCAGCTGCTCGGCAAGACCGCGGCATGACCGGCCAGCCGCGGCGCCGCCGCTCCGCCCTCGCCGACGAACACCCCGCCTGGTCCGCCCCGGCCCGGGTCGCACCCACCACGCCACCGCCGCCGCCGGAACCGGCCCCCGCGCCCACCGCCGCGGCGCTAGCCAGCCGGCCGCGCGAACCGCGCCGCCAGCTGCAGCACCGGCGGCCGTGCGCGGCCGCAGCCGGGACCGCGCCGAAGCCCGCGGCCGCAAGCTCGCCCGCGACACCGCCTACGCCTGGGCAGCCGCGGCGGCCCGGACCGAGGAGCGGCTGCGCGAGCTCGCCACCGAGATCGATGCCGCGATCGATCGCGGCACCCCGCCCGAGCTGCTCGCCGAATTCATCGCCGAGGCATGCGCCCGCACTGAGATCGACCTCGAACGGACCCCGAACTCCATCCGCACCGCATTGGGAATGAAGTAACCACCCGATCGCCCGCCGCATAACCGCTTGATAGCTGCGGTAGACCCTCCAGTCGAAGGTTGAGCGCCCCCGGCTCTCTGAGAGGTCTGCCCCTGCGGCGAGCAGCCGGGGCCCGGGGCAGGCGCCCCGATGCAGCCGCCAGGCTGCACAGCCCTTCCGGAATGGAGCCGCGGGGGAGTGCGTGGTGGGTGGTGACTCTCCGATCGGCCTGGGCATCTTCGATCACCCGGGTGGCGGGTGTCCAGGGTGGCCGCAGGCCATCGGCGCAGCCGACGCGCAGCGCCCTGGATACCCGTCACCCGGGTGATAGGCCCGTCTCTGGCCGAGCGGAGAGGCGCCGCACACCACACCCGGCGAAAAGCAGGCGCGAGCCCGGCTCGCGGACGACGGCGCCCGCGCCGTCACACCACCCACTGCAGCACACGCCCGAGCCTTCCCCGGACCACCCCCCCGGCCGCGGATCTCTAGACCGCCACCTCCCACACACGACGCCCCCAGCCCACCCCTCGTCACCCAACCCAGCCCCGCACCAAACTTTCCGATTTCACCCCAACTCAACCACCTCCCACTCCTCTTCCCTCCCATACCTCACACACATTCTTTTTGATTTCTGATTGCTCCCCCCACCCCCCGTTCCACATCACATGCGCACGCAGTGGGTATGTGATGTGGAACGGGGGGTGGGGGGAGTGAGCAGAAATCACGGCCCTGAACTACCAGGTCAGGGCAGGTATGGGAGGGAAGAGGAGTGCACCGAAAACTAGCCGGAGCACCAGCGGGGTTTCGGCTAGTTTTCGGTTACTTCGCGGCGGGTTTTCGGTACGCCACAGCAACACCTCCGGCAACCGATCCGGACGCCGACACCACGGTGGGACGCCCTTCCTCGGCCGGACAGCGTGAGTGCGGCCCGGCACCCGGTCAAGGGCGCTGCGCGTCGGCTGCGCCGATGGCCTGCGGCCACCCTGGACCGGCCACCGGGCCGCACTCGAGAAGCCTTCGGAGGAAGGACCCCGGGAACAGTCGGGGGAGGAGCCGACCCGCAGAGGTGCCGCAGACACGAAGAAGCCCCGCCGTGGACACGGCGGGGCTTCCGGAGCGGTGGCGCTGGGCTACTCGGCGGCGGGCGCGCTGTAGGCGTCCACCGCGTAGATCCGGCCCGGGCCGGGCTCGGCCGGGCCGACGTAGCGCAGCCCGTCGAGCCGCCCGCCCATCTCCAATCCGCCCGCGCGGGCACGGCGCACCGCGGCGCCGATCGGCCGCTGCACGTCGCGGTCCAGGGTGACCGCGCGCAGCCCGTCGTCGGCCTCGTCGTCGCGGGCGTCGGTCTCGATGATCAACTGCGAGTCGATCACCGGGTCACCGGTGGCCGCGACCTGCGGGCGGCGGTTGATCCAGAACAGCGGCTGGCCCTTGCCGTTGTGGCGGTGGCGGCGCACCACCGCCACGATCTCGCCCGAGATCGCGGTCCCGGGCTCGACGTCGCGGCCGAACGGGTTGCGGGCGCCCTGGCCCATCAGCTCGGCGTTGATCTGGTCCAGGTCCGACAGAGCGTTGGTCATGATGTCCTCCAGGTAGAGCGGTGAAAGGTGGGATATCGGGCCGGGGCGAGCGACGCTGACCACCCCGGCAGGTTGATCAGTTACTGCTCGGCAAGGCCAGTTGCGGGGCGCCGCCGGAGACCAAGCGCAGCCCGTCGCCGGTGTCGCCCTCGTCGTGCTCGGTCTTGAGCCGGTTGACGACCTTGCCGACCGTGCCCGGGTGCAGCCCGACGATCGGAGCGATCTCGCGGTAGGAATGACCGGCCTTGTGGAGCCGCCAGACCTCCGCGTCGCGCTCGGCCACCGGGTCCGGCGACACCGCTGTCGCCTCCCCGTCGCCGGGCTCCGGGCCGATGTCGCCCGCTGTCGCGCGGGTGTCGCCGCCGGGTGCGACACCGGCGACGGGTGTCGCCTGCACCGGCGACGGGGTACGAGGAACCTCCAGCAGCGCGGTCAGCGCGTGGGTGACCGCCAGCGCGGCCACCGGCGCCGCACCGGCCACCATCGCCGCGGCGAGCTGGGGCAGTTTCAACCCGTCCGCAGTCCAGGCGTGGACGCCGTTGCCAACCAGAGAGACCAGCTCAGCGGCGGCGAGCTCGCCCCAGAAGAACCGGCGCGTGGCCTCCGGGATCACGACCCCGATCCGCTCGCGGCGGTTCAACGCCACGAGCGAGAACGCGGCCTGGATGATCGGCCCGTCCACGATCACCGGGGCACCCCACGCCAACCCGGACGGGATCCCCGACATCACCGCGACCCCGTGCAGCGCGATCGCCGACCACGAGAACGCCGCGATGCTCACCGCCGCCAGCGCCAGCAAGGCGACAACCTCGGCGACATTCCACCCCGCCGGAGCCGGTGCAGGCGACACCGAGGCGACACCCGCCGCTCCGACGGGCGGCGGCGGCGACACCGCGTCGCCCTCGTGCGACACCAGGTGCTCATTCATCGGTCGTAACCTCCTCGATCGTTGGACGCGGCGAACGCGCTGTAGCGCGGGCGACGCACGAGACGTTCCTGCTCGGCGTGCAAGGCGTGGGCGGCCAGCTGGTCCAGGGCGTTGTCCAGGTCGCTGGCCAACTCCCGGTTACGGGCCTCCAGCCCGGCGGCCCGGTGCTCGGCGGCGTCGCGCTCGGCGACGACGGCGGCCAGGCGCTCCTCCAGCTCGGCCGCGCGCTGGTTCGCCGCAGTCAGCCGCTCGGCCAGCTCGCCGGGCTCCGGCACCGCGGCTGCGGTGGTGATGACGGCGGGCCGGGCGGTCTTCGCCAGCGAGACCGTGCACGCGCTGCGCAGCACCGCGAGCGGCGCCGTCGACCGCGTGCTCGACATCCGCGCGGCCGCGGGCGCGGCCTGGGCGGGCATCGTGGTCTCGACGGCCGGGGCGCTCACCGCTCCGCCCCGTCCCGCTCGTTTGCCGCCCCGATGGCCAGCGCGTTGCGGCTCCGGTGGCTCGCCAGCGCCGACTTCGGCGCGCGGCCGGGATCGGTGCTGGGCGCGTCCACAGTCCACTCGCCGTGGCCGGTGATCTCGCGGGCGTGCAGCTGGTTGCGCCGCTGCATCGCGGTGAACCGGCCGGACCCGCCGCGAGCGTGCGCGGTCTCGTACCTGTCCAGATCCCACCGCGACATCTCCGGGTGGGTCTGCCACTGCGACCGGGCGTTGTCGAGATCCCGCCAGGCGCGGGACATGTCGTTGCCCCGACCGGTCCAGTGGGTCTCGATCGCCTCGGCGGACTCGGCCAGCCGGTTGTGCTCGGTGAGGGTGCCGACCAGGCGGCTCTCGGCGTGCAGGTCCTGGACCCGGTCGTAGTCGGCGCGCATGAGCACCTCCTGGTCGTCGGCGACCCGGTCGGCGTAGCGGTAGAGGTAGCGATCGTGCGGGGCGTGGGCGATGTCGCCGCGCTGCTCGACGGCCTCGACGTAGGGGCCGGTGGCGTGCCCGTGCCGGTCGCGGGCCAGGCCCTGCTCGGCGAGGTAGCGGGCCTGGGCCTCGCTGCGCCGCTGCACCGGGGTCAGCTCGTCGGCGTGCTTCGCGGCGTGTGCCGCGGCGGCGGCCGGATTCCGGTACCACCGTTCGCTGGCCTCGCCCAGGTACACCCACTCGGCGACCCAGTCCCGCTCCTGCCAGTCGCCGCTGTTCATCCAGGGCGAGGCGTACTCGGCGGCGTCCAGAGAATCGGCCGGGTCGTACTCGGCCGGATCGACCGGGTAGCAGGCCAGGGAGTGCAGGTAGTCGGCGCGGAAGCGCGCCTCCTGGAACGTCCCGGCACTGGGTTCGGTGCTGGTGGGACGGGTATCGTCGTTCATCGGTTCGGCTCCTTCGGGATTGCGTTTCGGGATGGGTCGGGCCGTGGGCCCCGGTCGCCCGGGGCCCGGTCCGTGCCGAGCGGTGACACGCTCGGCACGGACGTCTTCGAGGGGTTCAGCGGTCGAACCCGGTGTCGCGGTCGGTGCCGCGGGCCAGGGCGTTGCGGCTGCGGTGGCCGGCCAACGCCGATCGGGTACCGGCGCGCGCGGCCGGGTGCGGGCGGTCGCGGTCGAGCAGCTCGGTGACCTGCTCGGCGCTGCGGGCCTCGATCTCGGGCACCTGCGGGTCGGCGCGGAGCTCGGCCGCGGCGACCGCGGCCCAATCCGGCTCACCGCGACGCTCGATGACCGACCCCGACATCGCCCGGAACTCGGTGCCCAGCTCGTCACCGCGCAGCGACCAGCGCAGCCCGATCCGGGTGCTCATGTCCTGCGCGTCCTGGAGCTGCTCGTCATCGCCGGACTCGGTGCGGACCTGCTCGCGCAGCTGGTGGAAGCGGGCGAAGTCCGCGCGCATCACCCGCTCGTCGTGGCTGGCCGCGCCGGTGTGGTGGTTCGGGTTCGTCGGATCCGACCGGTCCCACGACAGCGGCTCGAAGGTGGTCCGCCCGTTGTGCGGGTTCACCCGGTCGCCGGCCGGGTCCGGCCAGGAGCCGAGCCCTTCCAGCTGCATGGCCTGCATCCGGCTGCGCCACGACACCGTGTCCGTGCCCGTCGGTCGCTGCGCGATCGGCAGATCCGGGTGGGTCGGGGCGTGGACGAACAGCTCGGGCAGCTCGGCGCGGAACCTGTCGAGCTCCTCCCACCGGGCCCGGATCTCCGGGTCGGCGGTCCAGCTCTGCTCGATCCGGTCGGCTTCGGCCCGCACCGGCGCGGCGTCGGCGTTGCTCCAGGCGTCCCCGGCGCGGTATCGCAGGTGCACCGCGGTGGCGTAGTCCGCGCGCCACCGCGCCTCGGTCTCGTCGCCGATCCGGGCGGCGTAGTAGCCGAACTGAGCGGCGGCGACTTCGTCGTGCTGCTGGGTCGGAGTGCTCATCGGTCGATCCCGTCCCGCTCGGCGCCGTTGCGGATCAGGGCGTTGCCGCCCCGATGCGCCGCCAGCGCGGACTTTTTCACCGGCGTGCCGGGCTGCTGCTCGGCGCGGTCGGTCTCGCTGCCGTTCTCGCGGGCGGCCTGGGCCTGGCGCTCGGCGCTGCCGAACCGCTGCTCCGGCGCAGTGTTGCGGACCAGCTTGGCCACCGCCTCGTCGCGCTCACCGCGCAGCCGGTCCCGATCCGCGCGCAGCACGGCGAGCTCCTGGTCCGGCTGCACGGGGTCGGGTCGGGGGACGGGCTCGGTGGCGAGCTCCTGGTCCGGCCGGGTGCCGCGGTTCATGCCGACGGTGCGCGGGCCCGGGGTGTTCAGCATCCCGTTGCCGCGGCCCCACGCCATCAGCTCCTCGTCCGAGGCCGACAGGGCCCAGCTCCGCGTCCGCGCGGCTTCGGCGGTCTGCGGCTCAGCCTCGGCGGCGTTGCGCCGGGTCATGGCCAGGAATTCCCGCTCGGTCTGCGCGTGCCGGGCCGGACGCGGCCCGCTGCGACGGACCCGCCCGGTCCTCGGCTGCTCCGTGCTCGACTGCCTCGTGCTCGACTCCTCCGTGCTCGACTGCTCCGTGGCCGGCCGCTGCGCGGTGCTGCGATCGGCCACCGCGGCGGCGAGCTGGTCGCGGTCTGCGGTGACCGCGGTGAGCTGGCGGGTCAGCCGGGCGTTCTGCTCGGCCAAGTCGGCGTTGTGCTCGATCGAGAGCCGGTGCCGGGTCCGCAGCTCCTGCAGCTCGGCCCCCGCGCCGGTGCTGCTGCTGGTGGTGGTGCGCTGCTGCTGGCCGCGCTCCGGCGTGCGGATCCAGCTGTTGGTGTGGGCCCGGACCCGGTCCACGCTGCCCTCGGCCCGGTGCAGCGGCCGATCGGCGCCGCGCGTGGCCACGCTGGCCCGCAGCGTCACCCCGGGCTTCCAGTTCGACTCCTCGGCCACCCGGTTGACCCACGCGACCGCCTCCTGCTCGGTCGCGTGCAGCCCGCGGGTGGTGTAGCTGCCGTGCTCGCTGTGCGAGGACAGCACGCTGGTGAACCGGGAGTTCTCGGCCGCGTACTCCATCTCGTGGGCGATCCGCTCCGGGCTCACCCCGGCCTCGACCGCCTCGCGGGCCGCGTGCTGGCGCTGATCGTCCAGGCCGCGCAGGACGTTGCCGTCCCGCGTGGTCGGGGCCTTCGCGTTCCAGTCCAGCTGGGCCGCGCGCAGCTTATGCACCCACTCGGTCGCCAGCAGCCCCAGCTGCTGCGGGCCCGGCGCCGCCGGAACCGGCCGATCCACCGCCGGGGCCGCGGCCACCGCCGCCACCGGAGCCGGGGTCTCCCGCTGGGCCTGCCGCTGCGGGCGCGGCCGGTCGAGCTGCTCGACGGTCATCGGGGCGACCTGCCCCCAGCGGGCCGGACCCGCCGCGGCCGCCGACGTCGCCGAGCGCGGGCTGGTGGTGCCGCGCTGGAAACGGCCGATGCCGTGCTCGGCGCGCACGCGGGCGACGTGGGCGCGGTAGCGCAGCGCGTCCATCCCAGTGATCCGCCGCCCGGGCGCGTAGAGGTTCCCGAGCTTGAACTGCGGGAACTCGGTGACCGCCTCGACCCCGTCGAGCGCGATCCCGCGCTGGGTCTCGGTCAGGTGCGGCTCGGTCAGGAGCCACTGCTGCAGCTCGCGGCGGTGGTGCCCCAGCGCGGCCAGATCCCGGGTCCGCTGCTCGGCGCCGGTGCGCGGATCGGCCGCACGCTCGGCGACGCCGAGAGAGTGCTGCCGGTAGCGGTCCACCGCGCCGGTGGCGAACTTGCGCCGAGCGGCGCGGGTGCGCTGCTCGTCGCGGTGCTGGGCCCGCATCAGCCGCGAGACCTGCTTGCGGGCCAGCCGCTTCTCCAGCCAGGTCGTGGCCACCGCGTGCCGTTGCGCGGCGGCGGCCAGGGCCTGGCCGAACCTCTTGGCTTCGTCCATGATCTCGTCCTCGGTCGCTCGATCGGACATGGGTTACTTCCCCTTCTCGGTGGTGGTGGTGGGCAGCGGCAGCGAGGGGATGTCCCAGTACCCCGCCGATCCGGGGACCAGGTCGATCCCGGCGGCGGTGGCGGCCCAGCGCAGGGTGCGGGGATCGGTGGCCCAGCTCCGGAAGGCGTTGTGGCACTGGGCCACCAGGCCGCCGAGCACGGGCGCGGCAGCCGCGATCAGCAGATCGGCGCCCTGCACCCCGGTCCAGCGCTCGGTACCGGCGTCGCCGGACCAGGCGCGGGCCAGGACGTTCACGTCCAGGCGGGCCATGAACTCGGTGGAGCTCGACGGCGGCCCGGCCGGGGCCTCCAGCACCAGGTACAGGGCCAGGCGGGACAGCTGCTCGATGTGCGGGCTGCTGGCTGCGCCGGTGCCGATGGTGGTCAGCAGCGTCTTATGGAACCGGGCGGCGGGCAGCGACCACAGCGCGTCGGGCAGCCGCGGCGGCGCCGCGAGCCGCTGGGCGGTTTCGGTGGTGGACATGGTCAGTTCTCCTTCTTCTCGGGGTTGGTGCGGCGGGTCTCGTAGCGGGCCCGCCACCGGGCCAGGTGCTCGATCTGGCGGCGGATCCAGGCACCGGCGTCGGCGGCGGAGTAGGCGAGCATCCGCGCCGCCTCGCTCGGGCCGGGCCGCCCGGCGCAGTGCCACCAGGCGAAGGCGGCCAGCGCGAGGATGTAGAGGGCGAGCGGGCCGGGCAGCGGCAGCACCGCCACCGCCACGCCCGCGGCGCCGGTCGCCGCGATGGCCGGGCCCCAGATGCCCGCGGTCTCGCGGGCCCGGGACACGCGCTGCAGGTGCGGGGTGACCGTCTGGCCGAGCGCGCCGCCGTCCTGGATCACGGGTACGAGCTGGGCGGCGAGTGCGGCGGCCGAGGTTCCGGCCATGTCGGCGCTCAGGGCGGCGATCACGTCGTCGTCGTGGGCCTTCTCGGCGGCGCTGCGCCCGGGCAGCACGTCGCGGTCGTCGTCGTAGTCGTCGGGATCGGGTGCCGGATTCGGGGTGGGCATGGTGAACCTTTTTCTGCGGGTTGCGGTTTCAGGCCTGGCGGCGGCGACCGGACAGGTCGATCACGGTCGCGCCCGAGGTCTCGGGCTCTCCGGCGGCGGTGCCGGTGGCGGTGGGGTCGTGGAAGTCGCCGAGCCCGGGCAGCGGGCGGATCCGCTTGAGCTCGTCGTCGTTGAGCGGGGAAATGCGGCCGAAGCGGGCGCGGCCGCCGGCCACCTGGACGACGTCGCCCTTGCCCATGGCGCGCAGCCGGTTCGGGGGCAGCAGGTACTGGTCGCCGGACTGGACGTTGCCCTCGTCGCCGTCCTTGTTCCCGCCGATCAACTTCCGGCTCAGCTCGAACTTCGGGCGGGTGCCGTAGATCTTCGACAGCGTCTCCGGGTCGGTCGTGCGCCCGATCAGGCTGCCACCCGACGCCGCGGCGACCAGGGCGGCACGGTTGTCGTCGTCGTGCCCGAGTCCCTGCCAGGACTGCGCGATCCACCAGGTGCCGATCCCGGCCTTCCGGAGCCGCTCGACCCACTTCACCGCGCGGGTCTTGCCGTCCGACACTGCGGAGAACTCGTCCACGACCATCAGCGAGGTGCGGCCGTGCTGCTTGTCGGCGAGCTGCTCGAACATGGTGCCGAGCGCGCCGAACTGCGCCCTCGCGCGATCGGGCGTCTTCACGCCCTCCAGCACGATGTAGAGCACGTCGAAGTCGGTCAGCGCCTTGGTGCCGTCGAAGGCCTCGCCCAGCGAGCGGTAGAGGTTGGCGAACTCCGCGCGCGCGGAGTTCATGACCGGCTGCTTGCCGTCGAGGGTGGAGGAGATCTCCATGTCCACGCCCATGACCCCGGCCCACGGCCCGTCGTCGCGGGCCCCGCCCCATAGCTGGGCCAGCCGGTCGGCGTCCATCCGCGACAGGAACTCCACCCACGACCGCGGCGGGTTCTCCCCGACCGGGGTCGGCACCCCGTCGATCAGCTCCACCCGCTCCGGGGCGTCGACCACGAGGTGGATCAGGGTCTCGCGGATCTCGTGGAAGTACTTCTCGGTGTCGGTGCTCGGCGTGCTGCCGCCGGAGACCATGGCCGAGAGGATCGAGCGCAGGTCGTCGCGGCTGGTGCCCTCCCACAGGGCCAGGTCGGTGGTGTCGGGGAAGATCCCGAACCGCTCGGGGCGCACGCCGAGCGCGGTGAACCACGTGCGGACCCGCGCGGCGACCTTGCGGGACTCCGGGCCGCCGTTGCAGTCCACGATGATCGCCAGCGGGCGCCCGGGGCGGCCGTTGAGCCGCCACCATTGCCGGTGCCGCATCCAGGTGGCGACGTACCAGGCCACCAGCACCCGCAGCATCAGCGTGGTCTTTCCCGAGCCCGAGCTCGCGACGGTGGTCATGTGCTCGGCGATGTTGATCAGCGGCAGGATCAGCCGGGTCTCGGTGCGCCGGGCGAGCTGGCGCAGCACCGACGAGGGCGGGGCCTGGTCGTGCTCGGCGGCCAGGCGCCCGATCACCGGCTCCGGGTTCCGCCCGCTGGTCGTGAACGGCAGCTTGCGGCGGGACAGGCGAGCCGCGGCGCGCTGCTCGCGCTGGGCCTGAGCGTGCAGGGCCCGCTCGGTGCGGGCCGGGGAGCCGAGCCCGACCGTGGCCAGTTGCACCCGCTGGCGGGTGAACACCAGCGTGGCGGTCAGCCAGGCGGCCGGGACCAGCAGCACCGTCATCCCGAACATCCCGGTGACGTACTGCCCGGCCATGAAATCGACCGCGGCGGCGGAGAAGTCCCGGACCGGCTCGACCGCGTCCCACGCGAACAGCGCGGCCGCCCCGGGCATCGCCACGATGCTGGCGAACAGCCAGTTCCGCAGCCTCGCGGGGCGCCAGGCGAGCATGGTGGCCGGGACCAGGATGGCCAGCACCATCACCAGCACCGAGACCACGACGGCCGCCGCCAGCAGCCCGGTGCCGGCGACCCCGGCCCACGTCCAGGCGGAGAAGTCGGGCAGCCATCCGAGCGGGTCCTGGCGCAGGCCGACCGGGGGCATCGTCGGATCAACGTGGATCCCGGGCGCCGGCGCTTCCGCCGGGACCGCGGCCTGCTCCGGCGTGGGCACCAGCGGCAGCTGCGCAGTCTCGATCGCCGGACCCGCAGCCGGGGCTGGGGTCGGGGCGTAGGGGTTGCAGTCGTTGGTGGTGAGGATCGGAGTGCACATGCCTCAGCCCGCCTTTCCTTCGTTCGGGTCGGTGACCTGGGGGATTTCGTGATCAGAGGCCCCGCCCTCGATCACCCGGAGCCCGGGTCGCGGGGGCGACGAGGACAGCTCGGCGTCCAGATCGCGCAGCCGCACCTTTGGACCGCTCGACAGGTCCAAAGACGCTGCGGCATCTGTGGTTACGGCCTTCACCGCGTCGCTGCGGCAGTAGTAGACGAGCGACTCGCACTCGGCGCGCTGCGCGGCCCTCACCGCCGCCGCCATGGCCTTGCGGGCGGCGCCCAGGTTCTTCGGGGTCAGCTCCACCTCGACCGCCCACCACTGCCCGGCGTCGGTGAGGAAGCGGCCGTCGTGGATGTGCGGGCGCGCCACCCCGGCCTTCGTGGGGCCGACCTCCGCGCGTAGCGACCGCTCGGAGATCCAGCGGTCCAGGTCCAGCCCGACCAGTGCCAGGCGCAGCTCCAGCACCGCGCGGGTGTGGGCGGCCATCTTCGGCGTCGGCAGCCACGCCTGGGTCGCCCGCCCGGTCAGCGCCTCGACCGCGGCCCGGGTCGGGAACACCCACGGGCGCCCCGGCACCGGGGTCACCCGCTGCTTGGCCAGCATCTGCGCCTCGGTCCAGTTCCGGGCCACCCGCGCCGCCCGATCCACGGTCACGCCGAGCATCCGGGCCAGCACGTCCATCGGCGCGCCGTACATCTCGGCCAGGATCGTCAGCGCGGTCATGTCACGCGGCCCGAGCCGGGTCATCGCTCCACCTCTCGTTCGGAATTCCGCGCCGCGCGGGTTAGGGCGTTGCCGCCCCGGTGCGCCGCCAGCGCGCTGGACTTCTCGGACTTGCGCTCCTGCACCGGAGCTCCGGAACCGAGCCACTGGCCCGGACGGCGTCCCGGGGTGCGCACGACCTGCGCCGGGGTCGCGTCCACTCGGATCCACCGGTCGGCCTCACCGCGGCGGCGCGCGGCCTCGGCCAGGTGCGGCAGGTCGGTGACCGGGACCATCACGCCCTCGGGCTCGGCCGGAACCGGGCTCGCGGTCGCGGCTTCGAACGCCGCGCGGCTGTTGCGCGTGCTCGGGCGGCTCATCGGTCGAACCCGTCCCGCTCGTGCGAGCGCCGGGCCAGGGCGTTGCGACCCCGGTGCGCCGCCAGCGCGGACTTCTTCACCACCGGGGCCGGGGTCGGAGTGGGCTCGGCCAGAGCCGCGCTCCACTTGTCCTCGCCCTCCGGCGCCGCCGCGGCGGTGTTCCAGCCCGGCCCCGGATCCCAATCCGCCTCGTTCTCCAGCTCGGCGCGCGAGATCCCGCGTCGCTCCGCCGCCCGCAGCTGCCGCTCCCGCGTCGCCGCCGCCAGCGCCTCGCGCTGCGCCGCAGACACCGGCCGCTTCGGCACGGCCTTGCGGGCGTCGTAGAGGAACGCCTGCTGCTCGCGGCCGTGCCAGCGGTGCGGCACCGTGGCCGCCACGCCCTGACCGGCCGGGCTCAGCCCTTCGGCCTGCAGCTGGCGGCGCGTGCGCAGATGCGCCGGCGCCGTGCCCCACGCGTAGGACTCCGGCTCGCCGCTCACCGCTCCCACCCCGCCGGGGTCGGGATCGACTGCTGCACCGGAACCCGCTGCACATGCTGGCAATCGGCCCACGCGACCTCGTCGGCGCGGCAGATGTTCGGCGACGGCACGTAGTCCTGCTGGTCGATCCACGCCGCCGAGCACCCGACCATCCCGGCCAGCAGGCCCAGCACCAGCAGCGCGGCCTGCACCTGCGGCGGCAACGCCCGGAAAACCCCGCCCATCGCCCGGGCCGCCGCGGCGTCGGTCTTCGCGACCGGGCCGATCACCGCGACCGCCCCCGATCGGCGGCCGACTCGATACCGGTCTCGCGGTAGCCAGTCAACGCGCTGACCTGCTCGCGCTGCGGCTGCGGGCATTCCTGCACGAGTTCGGCGCAGTCACGCGCCAACCGCACCCACTCCAACGGACCGCTCATCGACCCGGCGGCGTACTTCAGCCTCTGCTGCGCGGCCTTGACGTTCACCGAGCCGTACTCCTCGGGGAAGGCCTTGTCCTCGCTCCACTGATCGAACCGCCCCGCCTCCGCCGGGCCCTGAAGCGCGCCGTACCGGGCACCCAACGCCTCGACCCGACGCTTCAGCAGCTCCTGCTCGCGCAACACAGCGTCCAGCTCGTCCAGCAACTCGACCGGATCGTTGAACTCCGGCTCTCGCTGCGCGCTCACCGCCGAACCCCCCACCGACGCGACGCCCGCCAGAACGCCACCGTAGCCAGCACCATCAGCACGAACCCGACCACCCCGGGCGCGGTCAGCAGCACGTAACCCACCGCCACCCCGGCCACCGCGAGTCCCGCCGTACGCGCCCGCATCACGCCGCCCGCCGGTCGGCGGTGCCCACGGCACCGAGAAGCGCCGCGAGCCGGTCCCGCGCGTCGCCGGAGATCGGCGGCGCCTGCGCCACGAGCTCGGCGACGTACTCGGCGACCCTGTCGGCGTCGTTCAGCTGGCCGGCCACCGGCTCCTTCCGCGCGCTCATGCCGCGTCCTCGGGTCCGGCCACGAGCACCGGCTGCACGAGGGCGAGCAGTTCGGCGTGGTTGACCCGGAGCAGGTGGCCGTTGATTCGGAACCCGCGCAGGTGCCCGGCGGAGATCCAGTTCCGGATGGTCTTGGCGTCGACGTCGACCAACGACGCGGCGGTCTTGAGGCTGATCAGCCGACGGGAATCCGCCCCGGCGACCTCACGGCTCGATTTGTGCGACACAGGCGATCACTCCTCGGTGAAGTAGGAAATGCGTTGCAATTCCGTACTTTTCGGGAAATCAACCGGCGCAATGACCGCATAGGTAGACGCATCCAGACGTCTCGAGTATCGTTAAGACGTCCCTACTCGTCCCCAAGGGGGTCGCCATGCCGAACGAACGGCTGCGCGAAGCGCTGCTCCGCAACGGACTGGATCTCGCCGAGGTCGCGACCGCGACCGGAGTCGACGAAAAGACCGTCGAGCGCTGGATCACCAAGAGCCGGACGCCGTACCCGAAGCATCGCCACAAGGTCGCTTCGATGGTCCGAGAGACCGAAAACTACCTGTGGCCGGACGCGCTGTCCCCGGAGCGCCGAGCCGAGGTGGCGGAATCCGAAGTGGTGAAGGTGTATCCCCACCGCAGCGCCATCCCGCTCGACCTCTGGACGCGGCTGCTCACGCAGGCGACCGACCGCATCGACGTTCTGGTGCTCGCCGGGCTGTTCCTCGCCGAAGAGCCGACGTTCGCGCGAACGATCAAGCAGAAGACGCGGGACGGCCTGAAGGTCCGCATGCTCTTCGGCGATCCGGATGAGGACGAAGCCGCCAAGCGCAGCGCCGAGGAGCGCCTCGCGGCCGGCACCGTTCCGGCGCGCATCCGGAATGCGCTCGCGCTGATCGAACCGCTCGCTGAGATCGACGGCGTGGAGATCCGATACCACCGGACCACGCTGTACAACTCGATTTTCCGCTTCGATGACGAGATGCTCGTGAACATGCACGTCTACGGGCAGCCCGGCGCCTACGCCCCCGCGCTCCACCTTCGACTGCTGCCTGCGGCCGACCTGTTCGAGACGTACACCACCAGCTTCGAGCAGGTGTGGAGCGAGAGCTACGAACCGAACTTCGGGAGGCCCGAATGACGCGCACCGACTACTTCCGCGACCCGAAAGCGCCGGCCCCGAACAGCGTCAAGGTGGCGGTGAGCGCGCTCGTCCAGGACGACGAGGGACGGATACTGCTGATCCGGAGGACCGACAACGGGAAGTACTCGATCCCCGGCGGCGGCCTGGAGGCCGGCGAAACCGTGGCGCAAGCCGTCGTGCGCGAGGTCCGGGAAGAGACCGGCATCGAGGTCAAGGTGACTCAGATGGTCGGCGTCTTCTCCGATCCGGATCACGTCATCGCGTACGACGACGGCGAGGTTCGCCAGGAATTCTCGATCTGCTTTCGTGCCGATCCGATCGGCGGCACTCCGCAGTGCAGTTCCGAATCGTCGGAAGTTGTCTGGCTCTCGCCCAGTGAACTACCCGGGCTCGACATCCATCAGTCCATTTTGCTGCGAATTCAGAAGAGCCTCGAGGGCGCGACGGCGCCGTATTTCACCTGACCGGCGGCTGACTTCTCATCCGGCGCTCGGTGCGGTCCGCCGCACCGATCAGGCGAGGTGCTGCCTCGGCGACCGACAGCGCAACGACGTGGTCGGGGCCGTATCGCTCCTGTACTTCGGCGATTCGCCGCCGGACGTTGGTGACTTCACCGGTTGGAGTGGTGGTCATATCGGCCCACCACAGCGCGTCACGGAGGGCTGTGCCCTCGTCCGGCCAGTCGATTCTCAGCCTGCGGCGACGCGCTTCAACGCAGGCGCACGAGTGATTAGCCACAAGGCCGCACAAGCGCTCATCCGCTCCGCGGTCGTGCAGGAACACGGCGCCGTCGATGGGATGGAAGCCGAGGCGCGCCAACGTGGGCGAATAACCGATGTCGTGGAGCCAAGCTGCAGCCACTAGCAGAGCTGGATCATCTGCCACCGTCGCAGCGCGAGCCGCTTGCTTGGCCACACCGGCTACATGCGCGAGCCGACGCGGGAGGTCGATCAGATACTGGTTAGCGAGCTGCTCGGCCCAGGCTACGAACGTCGAATCGACCATAAACCAACCGTAGCGAACCTCGTGCCTTGAACCAAACAGTACGCACGCATCTTATCAGTATCGAATTTCTCCTTCGAGGACAAAAGAGCGTTCGTCCGATCGCAAATCTATCCAGTTGTTCCGATCCCTGAGCGTTGGATGTGAGGTCATGGGCAAATTCTTCAGAACATCACGCAGATCACTTCGCGTTGCCATGAGGTTGTACCGAATCCAGTCGGTGGCGTCACCCCACGCTTCGAGGTCCATCAGACTGCTTCCCAATGTGCGGGGCGATTCCCCACAAAGCGCCCACAAAAATGGGTAAAAACAAATTTCGGCAATGACATTATAGTGTTGCCTAAAGCCAAGCACCTGGCTCATCCAATAACCACTTGATATCCGACACCTGCGATGATTGATCAACGCGACCCTCAATTGAAGGCCAGGTGGCATCCTGATTTCACCATCCCCCAGTAGATCGTCGAGGAACTGCTCGTTGATGTGCTTGAGCGAGGGCGTAAGCGCCGCCATCCCATGCAGCACCGATCGGGCTACGCGACCGGGCGCTACCGAGACAGCGGGAACTCGGTCGCTCCGCGGCCAAGCAAAATGCCGAGATTCGAGGCGATTTATCCTACCCATGGAGGTGGCGAATGCACCGTAGGCATCGTCGTACCTACCGGCAATTCCATTGCAGGACTGACACAGGGTCTTGAGCCACAGACCGCCCTCTTTCGGAGAGTCCTGGAGCATCACACCGCCCTCCACAAACGGACGCATGCGCACAACTCGACCCGCTCGGTTCCCAACGCATTTAGGCGGGATATGCGCCTTTGTGAGATGGGTAGAACTCCGACAGAGAAGACATAGGATGCCTGCACGTGGCGCCGATCCTATGTAGCTTCGCTGCGATTTCACGACTCAACCCAGTCTCGACTCAGTGCAAGCCCTCAATTCTCCGCCGCAAGAAGAAGTCCGATGCGAAGCTCGACCAAGAATTCAATCGACTTCCTGCGCATAGTCAACAACGATCTCGATGATACCTTGCACGGCCTCGCTACAATTCGTAAATAAGATCCGATCCAGCCACACTTCGTTCTCTCGAACGGCTTTTACCAGCATGGCATGCACAAACGACTGCGTTGCGAAGTCAACTGCATCAAAGTCCAGAGTCACTTCGTCACCGCGATCAAGGCTAGGAATGAGCAGCTCATCGCGGATCTTTGCCGCAGCATCTTTATTCTCCGCAAAGGAACCCGCAAATTTATAAACTCTTATTTCACTCACGAGAACCTCGCCTTTCTCTTGGCCTTCTTTTGCTCCTTAATTCGCACACCGTATACGTTTCGGATCTCTGACAGAAGATCGTTGAACTTGATTTCTGGGCGGACCTGAATGTCGATACCAATCGCAGTACCTGGATAATATTCGCCCGTATCTCTCCAAAGGACTTTGTCGGTATCGAGCGAGGGCTGGACAGCTACATCACCGACCTCAGTTCGCCGAAGCTTCATTGCCGACTCACCACTGACAGCTACCATGTGACAGCGAGCCATGGTTGCCATTGCCTTCATGAAAAAGAGTCCAGCTCCCCCATTATTTTCATTACCGCCAAATTTGCTGGTGGCGCCGGAGATGCCGGGCTCAAAGGCTTTCACTATCGCAGCTCGATCGTCAACGGCGGGATGAAACCTGGTGATAGAATTCCGAATTCCGATCCCATGGTCCGCCACAGCAACAGCAAGTCGACCATCACTTTTCACCACCTGTGCCGCCACGTAAGCCTCATGTGGCGGCCCCGAGTGCTCAAGTGTATTTCTAACCAACTCCGCGAGCACGTATCGAATAGTCATTGACTCTTCCGGACCCGCATGAAGTAGAGGAATTACATCAGTAATAAATTCACTTAGCTCTTCCCCGTTTGAAATCTTGGTCACCGAAATGAAGCGTCCAGCGGGTTCATGCTCCCGTACCGAATTAACACTTTCAACCCCGATGGCGTCAAAAAGTTTCATACGTTCCAGGTAGCGAAGACTGGCGGTGTTTTGATCGTTGATGATCGAAACCGAGCCACCATTCAACCTCGCCCTGGCTGCCATGGAAGCTGTCATGCACAGGACAAGTGGATGGACACTGAAAAAACCTTGGCTCAGATCGAAAGTGAAGTCTTTGCGCCCATCGTCTTCCCGCGCTCGCAAGAACCTTTCGATATCTGCGAGGTACGCGCGATTCGGAAGCTTCAAATACATAGTGCGACCCCTCCGATCCGTTGCTTCATATCGGGCTACGCCTCGTCTGCCTGGGCTTCCAGTCCGGCCCTAAGCCTTCCGCGCAGACGCTAATCCGCTGCGGAACTCGACCATGACTCGTATCATGCCAGAACCTCTACCCACGCCTGCTACCTGGTTCGTTGTCAGGTTGCCTGACAACGGCACCCCTCCGCGTTCCGCCACGAAGCAACGTCAAGGCGAAGGCGAGACGTACTCACACCGCAGGTCGGACACCTTGGCGATGTGCTCGTAGTCGTGGTCGGCGGCAAGCACGGTCGCATCGTTGACGATGGCGTAGCCAGCGATGAGGACATCGAGGGATCCGGCCGCCCGGACAAGCCCCGAGTTCCACAGTGCCGCCTGGATATCGAGCACGAGCGACTCCTCGGGCGCGTGCTCGAGCGGGAACCCGAGTGAGATCCGCTCCCGGTAACGCGCGTGCTCCTCGGGAGTCCGCGCACTGTGGCAGAACTCGAGCACTTGCGGCGGGCAGGTGACGAACAGGTCGGACGGCGCCCGCTCGATGCGGCGCAGCCGGGCAGTGATACCCGGATCCCCCGTGGCCAGCCTTGCCCAGACCGAGTTGTCGACCAGGTAGTCGGTCACGCGGGCCGGGACTCGTCCGGAGAGACCACCGGCGCGCCGAGCTCGCTCTCGAGGTTGCTCAACTCCGCGATCCCGTCGATCATCGCACCCTTCTGCTTCGAGGCGATGAGCCGACGCAACGCGAGGTCCAGGACGGCTCGGTTCGATCGCTCACCCGTGAGCGCCCTGGCACGCTCGATCAACCGCGGGTCCAGATCGACGCTGGTGAGTGTCATGGCGCCCCTCCCATTACTGTTATATGAGAGATTATATACCCGATGGCGGCACGGAGCCATCTCAGCTGGTCCCGCTACTTCTTCGCAGACGCTAATCCGCTACGGAACTCGACCACGTCGCCGTCGGACATAACGTAGTCCTTCCCCTCCATCCGAACCTTCCCCGCCGACTTGGCAGCAGCCATAGACCCCGCCGCGACCAGATCGTCGTAAGCGACGATCTCCGCCTTGATGAACCCCCGCTCGAAATCCGTGTGAATCACCCCGGCAGCCTTCGGCGCGGTATCCCCCTGATGGATGGTCCAGGCGCGGGCCTCCTTGGGCCCGGCGGTCAGATAGGTCTGTAAGCCGAGCGTATGGAACCCGGCCCGCGCGAGCCCGTGCAACCCGGGCTCGGCCTGTCCGATGGACTCCAGCAGCTCCAGAGCGGACTCGTCATCGAGCTCCAGGAGCTCGGCTTCGACCTTGGCGTCGAGGAACACGGCGTCAGCGGGTGCTACGGAGGCGCGGAGCTCGGCGACGCGGGCTTCGTCGGTGAGCACCGACTCGTCGGCGTTGAAGACGTACAGGAACGGCTTCACGGTCAGCAGGCTCAGCTCGCGGAGCAGCTCGGTGTCCACCTCGGAGGCGGCGGCGAACAGGGTGCGCCCGGAATCCAAGATCTCCTGCGCCTGCTTGGCGGCGTCGGCGGCGGGTTTGCGGTCCTTCTTGACCCGCGCCTCCTTCTCCAGCCGGACGACCGCCTTCTCCAGGGTCTGGAGGTCGGCGAGGATGAGCTCGGTCTCGATGACCTCGATGTCGGCGGAGGGGTCGACGCGGCCGTCGACGTGGATGACGTCGTCGTCGGCGAAGACCCGGACGACCTGGCAGATGGCGTCGGCTTCGCGGATATTGGCGAGGAACTTGTTGCCGAGGCCCGCGCCTTCGGAGGCGCCCTTGACGATGCCCGCGATATCGACGAACGACACGGTGGCGGGCACGATGCGCTCGGAGGCGAAGATCTCGGCGAGTTTGTCGAGCCGCGGGTCGGGCAGCGGGACCACGCCGACGTTGGGCTCGATCGTCGCGAAGGGGTAGTTCGCGGCGAGCACGTCGTTCTTGGTCAGTGCGTTGAACAGCGTCGATTTTCCGACGTTGGGCAGCCCGACGATTCCGAGGGTGAGACTCACGAGGAACAGAGTCTACGCGGCGTAGCCTGTGAGCCATGCAGCCCACCTCCGAGGTGGTGACGGCACGGCCCGCGCCCGCGCTGGCCGGGTTCGTCGACCACTACCTCGGCTACCGGCAGGCCGGGTACCCGCCCGGGCTGCATCGCGGGCTGCCATCGCGGCACCTGACCTTCATCGTGGCGATCGGGCGGCGTATCGAAGTGGTGGCGCAGGCCGATCCGGGGCAGCGGCCGGGGGCGTACGGCTGCGTGCTCGGCGGGTTGCAGGCTGGGCCGGCGACCATCCGGCACGACGGCACGCAGGAGGGCGTGGCCATCGCGCTGACGCCGCTGGGGTGCCGCACGCTCTTCGCGGTGCCGGCGGGAGAGCTGTGGAGTCTCTCGCTGGAGCTGGCCGACGTGGCGGGGCCGCTGGGTGAGCGGCTCTGGATCGAGTTGCAGACAGTGCCGGACTGGCCGGGGCGGTTCGCCACCGTCGACCGGGTGCTGCGCGAACTCGCGGATCACGAACGGCGGGTCACGCCGGAGCTGGCCTGGGCTTGGCGCTCGGTGGTCCGTGGGCAGGCGCCGATCGGAACCCTGGCCGCCGACATCGGGTGGAGCAGGCAGCACCTGACCAGGAAGTTCACCGGGGAATTCGGGCTGGGGCCGAAGCTGGCGGGGCGGATCGCGCGGTTCGAGCGGGCGCGGCGGATGATCGAGCAGGTGCCGTCGCACATCTCGCTCGCCCAGGTCGCGGCGGCCTGCGGCTACTACGACCAGGCGCACCTGAACCGGGACTTCGCGGAGCTGGCGGGGTGCGCGCCCACCACCTTGCTCGACACCGAGATTCCATCCGTCCAAGACGGGACCGCACCCCTGGCGTGAAGGTGGAGCCATGAGCGAAAACACTGTTGGCCTCTGGCCCTGCCTCTCCTTCCGCGACGCGGAGAAGACCGTCGATTTCCTGGTGCGCGCCTTCGGGTTCCGCAAGGTGGCGGAGTACACCAGGGAGAACGACCCCTCGATCGTGGAGCACGGCGAACTCCGCTGGCCCGCGGGCGGCGGCATCATGTACGGCACCGCGAACAAGTCGGACGATCCGTTCGGCTCGCGTGCCACCGGCAACGACAATATCTACCTGGTCACCGACGAGCCGGACGCGCTGTTCGAGCGCGCCATGGCGGCGGGCGCGGAGCTGGTGCGCGGGCTGCGCGACGAGGACTACGGCTCCCGCGGGTTCAGCGTCCGCGACCCGGAGGGGAATCTCTGGAGTTTCGGAACCTACCGCGGGGAATGACCCGCGGGGGAACAATATGGAACAAGCAGGGGCCGGTGATCTCCCATCGGATACGTTGGCTGCTGTTTCGGCAATGGGGCTGGGCGTCGACGGGAGTGTGAGCAGATGGCGACGATCGAATATCTGCGGACGGATCCGGATCTGCCACCGGTCGGCGTGGTGGACAAACGTCCGATCACGCCGGTCAAGAAGGGGATATTCGCCGTCATCGCGGTGCTGGGCGCGGTTGCCTGGGCGATTCTCGCGATAGTCCGCGGCGAGTCGGTGAACGCGGTGTGGATCGTGATCGCGGCGGTCTGCACCTATGTCATCGCGTACCGGTTCTACTCGACCTTCATCCAGCGCAAGATCACGAAGCCGCGCGACGACCTCGCCACCCCGGCCGAGATCCTGGACAACGGCAAGGATTTCGTGCCGATGGACCGGCGGGTGCTGTACGGGCACCACTTCGCCGCCATCGCGGGCGCCGGGCCGCTGGTCGGCCCGGTGCTCGCCGCGCAGATGGGGTACCTGCCCGGCACCATCTGGATCGTGGTCGGCGTGGTGCTGGCCGGCGCGGTGCAGGACTACCTGGTGCTGTGGATCTCGCTGAAGCGCCGCGGTCGGTCGCTGGGGCAGATGGCCCGCGACGAGCTCGGGCTGGTGGGCGGTGTCGCGGCCATCGTCGGCGTGCTGGTGATCATGATGATCCTGCTCGCGGTGCTCGCGCTGGTGGTGGTGAACGCGCTGGCGGAGAGTCCGTGGGGGATCTTCTCGATCGGCATGACCATCCCGATCGCGCTGTTCATGGGGCTCTACCTGCGCTACCTGCGGCCGGGGAAGGTCGGCGAGGTCTCGATCATCGGCTTCGTGCTGCTGCTGCTCGCCATCATCTCCGGCGGCTGGGTGGCGGAGACGAGCTGGGGCGCGGACTGGTTCACGCTCGCCCCGGTGACCATCGCCTGGCTGCTCATCGGCTACGGCTTCGTGGCATCGGTGCTGCCGGTGTGGCTGCTGCTCGCCCCGCGCGACTACCTCTCCACCTTCATGAAGATCGGCACCATCGGGCTGCTCGCGGTCGGCATCCTGGTGACGCTGCCGGTGCTGCAGGCGCCCGCGGTCTCGCAGTTCGCGATCAGCGGCAACGGCCCGGCCTTCGCGGGCAGCCTCTTCCCGTTCCTGTTCATCACCATCGCCTGCGGGGCGCTCTCCGGATTCCACGCGCTGATCTCCTCCGGCACCACGCCGAAGCTGCTGGAGAAGGAGTCGCACGCCCGGATGATCGGGTACGGCGGCATGCTCATGGAGTCGTTCGTCGCGGTGATGGCGATCATCACCGCCTGCATCATCGACCAGCACCTGTACTTCGCGATGAACGCGCCGGTCGGGCTCACCGGCGGCACCCCGGAGACGGCGGCCGCCTACACCAACTCGCTCGGCCTCTCCGGGCCGCCGACCACGCCGGAGGCGCTCGGTCAGGCGGCGGCGGACGTGGGCGAGGAGAGCATCATCTCGCGCACCGGCGGCGCGCCGACGCTGGCGGTCGGCATCTCGGAGGTGTTCTCCCAGTTCCTGGGCGGCGCGGGGATGAAGTCGTTCTGGTACCACTTCGCGATCATGTTCGAGGCGCTCTTCATCCTCACCACGATCGACGCGGGGACCCGGGTGGCGCGGTTCATGCTCTCCGATTCGCTGGGCAACTTCGGCGGGGCGGCACGCAAGTTCAAGGATCCGTCGTGGCGGGTCGGGGCCTGGGTCTGCTCGGCCGTCGTGGTGCTGGCCTGGGGGTCGATCCTGCTCATGGGCGTCACCGACCCGCTGGGCGGCATCAATGCGCTCTTCCCGCTCTTCGGCATCGCGAACCAGTTGCTTGCGGCCATCGCGCTCACCGTCGTGCTCACCATCCTGGTGAAGAAGGGGCTGGTCAAGTGGGCCTGGATCCCGGCGGTGCCGCTGGTGTGGGACCTGGTGGTGACCATGACGGCGTCCTGGCAGAAGATCTTCTCCGCCGATCCCAAGCTCGGCTACTGGAAGCAGCACAGCATCTGCCAGCAGGCGCAGGAGGCGGGCAGGCTGTGCCTGACCGCCAAGACGCCGGAGAACGTGGATGCCATCGTGCGCAATACCTTCATCCAGGGCACGCTCTCGATCATCTTCGCGGTGCTGGTGATCATCGTGGCGGTGGTCGGGGCGATCGTCTGCGTGCGGGCGCTGCGCTCCGGCGGGGCGGAGACCACCGAGACGCCGGAGTGGCCGTCGAAGATCTTCGCGCCGAGCGGGTTCTTCCCGACGGCGGAGGAGAAGGAGGTGCAGCGGCAGTGGGACGAGCTGGCGGCGAAGCCGGAGCGGACGCCGGAGCCTGCGAGCTGACCGGGCGGGACGGCCGGACCGCGCTCCCGGCCGTCCTGCGCCGGGTGCTCGGCGGGGTGCGCGGGGTGCTGTGGTGGTTCGACGGGGTGCTCGGGGGGCAGGATTACCAGCGGTACGTCGCGCACCTGCGCCGCGCGCACCCGGGGCGGGCGGTGCCGTCGGAGCGGGAGTACTGGCGGGAGCGGCACGCGGAGGCGGAGCGCAATCCGGGCGCGCGCTGCTGCTGAACGCTCGTCCGGTTGCGCCTGCTCGACGCTGAGGCTGCCGGATTTCGGCGCGCGGCGGCGCTGCCGACCGGCTGGCAGGCACGGAGGCCCGGTGCCTGCCCACGCGGCACCGCCTGCGCCCGGCACCCCGGATTGAGCCCGCACGATGGCGTCCGATTTCCGCTAGCCGGACCAGCGGCGCGCTGCCAGAGTGGAGGGCGTGCACGACACGGCTCTCGACTTCGAACGCTGCTACCGGGCGGTCTCCACCCGGGACGCCCGCTTCGACGGGCAGTTCTTCACCGCGGTGCGGACCACCGGCATCTACTGCAGGCCGTCCTGCCCGGCGATCACCCCGAAGCGGGCCAATGTCTCCTTCCTGCCGACCGCCGCGGCCGCGCAGCAGGCGGGGTACCGGGCGTGCAGGCGCTGCCTGCCGGACGCCGCGCCCGGCTCGCCGCACTGGAACACCAGGGCCGATCTGGCCGCCAGGGCCATGCGGCTGATCGGGGACGGCGTGCTGGAGCGCGGCGGGGTGCCGGAGCTGGCGGCCGGGCTGGGCTACTCGCCGCGGCAGCTGACCCGGGTGCTCACCGCCGAGCTCGGCGCCGGCCCGCTGGCGCTGGCGCGGGCGCATCGCGCGCACACGGCGCGGCTGCTGATCCAGACCACGGCCATGCCCATCTCGGATGTCGCCTTCGCGGCGGGGTTCGCCAGTATCCGGCAGTTCAACGACACGGTGCGCGAGGTGTTCGCGGTGAGCCCGACGGTGCTGCGCACCGAGGCGCGCCGCCGCGGCACCGCGCCGGTCACCACCGCCGGGGCACTCACCCTGCGACTCCCCTTCCGGCCGCCGCTGGACCGCGCGTGGCTGGCCTGGTTCCTCGCCGCGCACACCGTGCCCGGGCTGGAGAGCTGGGCGGACGGGGTGCACACCAGGGCGCTGCGCACCCCGCACGGGCACGCGGTGGTCCGGCTGACGCTGCTCGACGACCACGTGCGCGCCGAGCTCGCGCTGCGCGATATGCGCGATCTGGCGCCCACCGTGGCCCGGGTGCGGCACCTGCTCGATCTCGACGCCGACCCGGTGGGCATCGACGAGGCGCTCACCGCGGTGCGGCCGGGGCTCACCCCCGGCATCCGGGTGCCCGGCTGCGCGGACGGCGCCGAGCTGCTGCTGCGCACCATGATCGGGCAGCAGATCTCGGTGGCCGCGGCGGCCACGCACACCGCGCGGCTGGTGGCGGCGCTCGGCGAGCGGGTCGAGGGGGCGGTGCTGTTCCCCTCGGCGGCGGTGGTGGCCGAGCGCGGGGCCGAGGTGCTCACCGGGCCGGGCAGGCGGGTGGCGGCGGTGCTCGCCGCGGCCGAGGCGATGGCGAGCGGCGCGCTGGTGCTGCACGCCGGTCGCACCGCCGCCGACCTGCGGCGCGACCTGCTCGCGCTGCCCGGGATCGGGCCGTGGACCGCCGACTACGTCACCATGCGGCTACTCGCCGACCCGGACATCCTGCTCGGCACCGACCTCATCGTGCGGCGCGGCGCGGAGCTGCTCGGCATCGACCTGGCCGATACGGCGCGCTGGTCGCCGTGGCGGTCGTACCTCTCCATGCATCTGTGGCGGGTGGCGCTCGGGGACCGGGTCGCCGCCGCCCTGGACTCGAAAGTGCAGGTTTCGCAATGACTTCGACTGCCGACTACGCCGTGGCCGCGACGCCGATCGGGCCGTTCACCGCGCTCGTCGACGCGGACGGCGCGGTGCTGGCCAGCGGGTGGACCGCCGACGCGGAGGGGTTGCGGGCGCTGATCCACCCCGCGCTGCGGCCGGCATCGCTGCGCTCGCGGGACGCGCTCGGTGCGGTGACGGAGGCTGTTGCGGCCTTCCACGACGGGGAGGTCGAGGCGATCGACCGGGTGCCGGTGCGGCAGCGGTCGGGGCCGTTCCTGCTGCACGCCTGGGACGTGCTGCGGACGGTGCCCGCCGGGGAGCCGCTCACCTACACCGAGTTCGCCGAGGCGGCGGGGCGTCCGGCGGCCACCAGGGCGGCGGCCAATGCCTGTGCGCGGAACGCGGCGGCGCTCTTCGTGCCGTGCCACCGGATTCTGCGGATCGGCGGGGCGCTCGGCGGGTTCCGGTGGGGGTTGGCGGCGAAGCGGTGGTTGCTCGCGCACGAGGCACGGGCGGTCGCCGGTGCCGGGGCGGCGGAGCTGGCCGGGATCGCGCGGAGGTAGGGCGCCCCGGCTCGGGGCGAGCGGGGCGTCGCGGGGGTCGCACCGGTGCGAGGGCCGGGCTCAGCGGAACCCGGGCGGCCGCGGGAACGGAGTCGCCCCGGGCCCCGGGACCGGTCGCATCGGGGACTGAGGCGGCGGGCGGCCGCGAGGAGCTGTTGTCGCGGATCCGCCGCAACCGCCCTCAGGCGACGGTGGCGCGGAGCGAGGAGCCATCGCGGCCGCGGACGACGTGCAGGCGGCTGGGGATGCGCTGGCGCATCTCGTCGACGTGGCTGACGATGCCGACCACGCGCCCACCGGCGCGCAGTTCGTCCAGGACGCCCATGACGGCGTCGAGGGTGTCGGCGTCGAGCCCGCCGAAGCCCTCGTCGATGAAGAGGGTGTCGAGGACGATGCCGCCGGATTCGGCGGCGACGGTGTCGGCGAGGCCGAGCGCGAGGGCGAGCGAGGCCATGAAGGTCTCGCCGCCGGAGAGCGTTTTGGCGGGGCGGACGTGGCCGGTGTAGTCGTCGCGGATGTCGAGGCCGAGGCCGCCGCGGCGGCCGCGCGGGCCCGCCCGGTCGGAGTGCACGAATTCGTAGCGGCCGCCGGACATGCGGCGCAGCCGTTCGGAGGCGGCGACGGCGACCTCCTCCAGGCGCGCCGCGAGCACGTAGGAGCGCAGCGACATCCTGCGGTTGTTCTCGCCGCGGCCCGCGACCACCTCGGCCAGCCCGGCCAACTCCTCGAACTGGGCCTGCACCGGGGCCACCAGGTCGACGGCGGCCCACAGCTGGCCGCCGAGCTCCTCCAGCTGGGTGACGCGGCGCTGGGCCTCGGCCTGCTCGGCGATGGCGCGGTCGCGCTGCTCCTGCGCCTCGGTGAGCTGGGCGCGGAGGGTGTCGAGGTCGGCCGGTTCGGTGCCGAGGGCGGCGCCGACCTCCGGCTCGGCGAGGACGGTCTCGGCGCGGTCGCGCAGGCGGTCGGCTGCCGCGAGCTCGGCTTCGGTGTCGGTCTGCCAGCGGGGGTCCCTGGCGGCCGGGGTGACCAGGTCGGAGACGGTGGTCAGGCGGGTGATCGCCGCGGTGAGCAGGTCGGCCGCGCCCGCGGGATCGCCCTCCGGCGAGGGGCAGGCGGGCGCGTCCGTGGCTTCGGGCTCACCCGGCAGGTCGAACAGTCTCCCGAGATCCGCGCCGGAGTGATCCGCGTCTGCGGCACGCGATGTGTCGGGTTCCACAAACCCTTCCGCTCCGGCGACCCCCTCCACCCGATTCGCCACCGACTCCACCCGCTCGACCGCGCTCCCCACCTGATCCCGCGCCGCGCGCAACCCTTCGGCGGCGCGCACCAGCGCGCGCAGCCGGTCGCGGCGGCGGTCCAGCGAGGTGTCGGCGCCCGCGGCGGCGCGCAACCGCTCGGTGAGCTCGGCCAGCCGCTGCTCACCCGCGGTGATGGCGGAGCGCACCGTGCCGCGCTGGGTTTCGTACTCGCGCAGCTGGTCCTGCATGCCTGCGGATTCGGCACGCAGCCGCTCCACCTCGGAGGCGGTGCGGTCGCGGGCGTCGGCGAGTTCGCGGGCGTCCTCGACGCGCAGGGTGGCATCGCGCAGGGCGGCGGCGAGCTCGACCCGGTCGGCGTCGCCACCCCGCGCGGCCAGCGCCTCCGCCTCCCGCTCCAGCTCGGTGACGAGCGCGAGCGCGCTGTCCCTGGCCCGCTCGGCGGCCTGCTCGGCCTTGCGGGCACGCGCCTCGGCAGCCTCGGAGACGGCCTCGGCCGCGGCGGCGGCGGGCTTCGGGTGCTCGGCGGAGCCGCAGACCGCGCAGGGTTGCCCGGTGGCGAGCGCGGCGGCGAGCTCGCCCGCCATCCCGGCCAGGCGGCGCTCGCGCAGGTCGAGCACCTGTTCGCGGGCGTCGGTGTGCGCGGCGCGCACGGTCTCGAACTGCACCCGCGCGACGTCGAGTTCGCGCCTGCACTCGGCCAGCCGGACCGCCGCCGTGGCCGCCGCGCCGAGCCGGTCGATCTCGGAGGTCAGCGCGGGCAGCGCGGCAACCGCGGTCTCGGACTCGCGCAGCCGGATCTCGGCATCCGCGAGCCGGGCGGGCAGGGCGTCCCTGCGGCCCGCGAGTTCGTCGAGCTCGCGGGCCAGCCGGGTCTCCCGGCCGCGCAGCTCGGTGAGCTCGGCGCCGAGCCGCTGCGCGGTGGCGGCATCGGCGGCGACCTCGTCCAGCGCGCCGATGCGGCCGCTCCAGACCCGAACGGCCGCATCGAGATCCGCGGCCGGGGTGACCACGCCGTCGGTGACGGGAAGCTCCGCCACCCCGGCGATATCGGCTGCCGCCGGTTCGGTGAGCGCGGCGCCGAGTTTCGCGGCGGCGGTGGCCCTTGACTCCAGCCGGGCGCGGGCCTCGCGGACGGCGGCGCGCGCCTCGGCCAGCGCGGCCGCCACCGGGGCGGCCCTGCGGGCGGCGTCGAGCTCGGCGCGCAGCGCGGCCCTGCGCTCGGCGTCGGCGGCGTGCGCCGCCAGCTGGGCGCGGGCGGTGGCGGCGCGGGCGCGCAGCTCGGCGGCGCGGCGCTCGGTATCGAGCGCCTGCCTCGCGGCGTCGTAGCCGGTCCGGCAGCCGCGCACCCTGACGTCGGCCTCGGTGCCGGCGGCGCGGGCGGCGGCGAGCAGCCCCTGCGACCAGCCGACCGCCTCGGACGGCGCGACGGCGGTGGTCACCGGCTCCCCCGCCGCCACCCCGACCTGGGCCACCAGCCGGTCGATGCTCTGGTGCCTGGATTCCAGCTCGCCCGCCGCCACCCGGCGCCGCTCGGCCAGCCAGTGCTCGGCCGCGCCGAAGCGCTCGGTGTCGAAGAGCTTCTCCAGCAGCTTCTCCCGGTCCTCGTTCTCGGCGCGCAGGAAGCGGGCGAAATCGCCCTGCGGGAGCAGCACCACCTGGAAGAACTGGTCGGCGCTCATGCCGAGCAGCCGCAGGATCTCGTCGCCGATCTCCTGGATCCGGGAGAGGTTCGTGCCCTTGCCGTCCAGCCAGGTCAGCGTGGCCTTCGGCGGCTCCTTGGTGGTGCCGTCGCCGCGCCGCTTCGGCCGCTCGAACTCCGGCGTGCGGCCGATCCGCACCCGGCGGCCGCCGAGCGTGGCCTCCAGCAGCACGCTGGGCGGGGTCTGCGCGGGGGCGTGGTCGGAGTGCAGCCGCTTGCTCTCCGCGCGGGCGCCGGGCACCCGGCCGTAGAGCGCGAAGGCGATGGCGTCGAGCACGGTGGTCTTGCCCGCGCCGGTCCGGCCGTGCAGCAGGAAGAGGCCGTCGGCGCCGAGCGCGTCGAAATCGATCACGGTCTTGCCCGCGAACGGGCCGAAGGCGGTGAGCTCCAGCCGGTGCAGCCTCATGCGGAGAGCTCGCCCGGCTCCGGAGCTGCCGCCGCGGGGGCCTCGCGCTCGGTGACCGCGGCGGCCAGTGCCTGCTCCAGCAGCTGGACCTCGCCCGCGGACGGCGCACCCCTGACGTCGCCGACGAAGCCCGTGGCGATCTCGATATCCCGCCTGCCGTGCACCCGCTCACGGTAGCGCAGCTCCGGATTACCTTCCGGCCGAACCCATTCCACGTGCACCGCGTGCGGGAAACGCTCCCGCAGCTTGCGCAGCGGCTCCACCGGGCGGGTGTGGTCGGTGAGCGTGGCGGAGACGTAGTCATCGACCGCGTCGTCCAGCGCCGGATCCGCCAGCAGCCCGTCCAGGGTGCCGGAGAGCGCGCGCAGGCCGCGGACCACGGGCAGCTCGGCCCTGCGCACCTCGCCCAGCCCGTCGGCGTCCAGGTCGACCAGCCAGACGGCCTTGCGATGCGAGCGCTCGCCGAACGAGTACGGCAGCGGGGAGCCGGAGTAGCGCACCGCCGCGGTGAGCGTCTGCGGCGAGTGCAGGTGCCCGAGCGCCACGTAGTCGATACCCGCGAAGGCGGCGGCGGGCACCGTCTCCACCCCGCCGACCGCGATCGAGCGCTCGGAGCCGGTGGCCTCGCCGCCGGTCACGAAGGCGTGCGCGAGCACCACCGAGCGCGGGGCGCCGCGGGCGGCGAGATCCGCCCGGATCCTGGCCATCGCGGCGTCGAGCACCTCGGCGTGCGAACGGGCCTGCGGGACGTCGAGTTCCGCGCGGGTGATCTCCGGCTCCAGGTAGGGGATGCCGTAGCAGGCGACGGTGCCGTGCTCGTCCGCCAGCAGGACCGGCCGGTCGCAGGCGGCGACGGTGGTGCAGAGGTGCAGCCCGCCCGCGGCGGCGAAACCGGCGCCCGCGCCGAGCCGGGCCGGGGAGTCGTGGTTGCCCGAGGTCGCCACGATGCGGGCGCCCGCGGCGCGGATGGCCTCGAAGCCGCGGTTGCAGACGGCGATGGCGTCGGCGCTGGGGATGGCGCGATCGTAGACGTCGCCCGCGAGCAGGACGACGTCGACCGACTCGGCGGCGACCAGCTCGGCGATGGCGGTGAGCGAACGGGCCTGATCGGCAAGCAGATCGACGCCGTGGAAGGTGCGCCCGATGTGCCAGTCGGAGGTGTGCAGCAGCCGCATGCCGCGAAACCTAGGCCACGGCACCGACACAGTTCAAACATCCACGCGGTGACCGGGGCGTCCGGGGGAACCGACCCGCCGTTCCGTCCCACCGGCCGACGGCGGGTTAGTGTGCACTACGTGGCTGCTTCCCAACGTGTGCGACCCCGCGTGCCGGCATCGCAGCGCTCGGTCCTGCCCGCGGTCCGGGGCGTGCCTGCGCCGGTGGCGGTGCTGATCGCGGTTGCCTGCACGATCGTGGGGTTCGGAGTCGATGCCGCGGGTGGCGGCAGCGAGCTGACGCTGGTCTTCTCCGGGGCGTACGTGCTGGGCTGCCTGCTCGCGGTGCTCGCGGTGCGGTACCGGGGGCTCTTCACCGCCATGGTGCTGCCGCCGCTGCTGCTCTTCGCCTCGGTGCCGCTGGCGTACCAGTTCCTCGTGGAGGGCGGCTCGACCTCGATCAGGGACATCCTGCTCAACCTGGCGATCCCGCTGGTGAACCGGTTTCCGGCCATGCTGCTCGCCACCGTGCTGGTACTCGCGGTCGGCGGCGCCCGCATCTGGCAGCGGCGGCGCGAGGACGCGAGCCTCGAGGCGAGCGAGGGGCGGCGCGGCACCAGCTGGGGGCGCGGTTCCTCGCTGCGCGAGACGGCGGAGCGCGCGCGGCGGTCGCGGGGTGAGCCGGAGGACGATGTCAGCGATATGAAGACGGAGCTGCTGCCGGGGCCGTCGCGGCGGCCTGCCGCGCCGCCCGCCGAGGCGGCGCCGCCGCGCAAAGCCCGAGGGTCCGGGCGCTCGGCGACCAGGGAGCGCGAGGGTGAGCCGCCGCGCCGCCGCGAGGGCGCGGCACCGGCCCGGCCGACCGTGCGCTACCGCGACCGCGACGACGATCGGCGCAAGCCGAAGCCCAAACGCTAGCGGCGGGCGGGGCGCAGCTCGCGGGGCAGCGCGAAGACCAGCGTCTCGTTCGCCGTTGTCACCGGCTGCACATTGCCGAAGCCGTGCTCGGCCAGCAGCTCGAGCACCCCTTCGACCAGGATCTCCGGCACCGAGGCGCCGGAGGTGATGCCGACCGTGCGAACTCCGTCCAGCCAGGCGGTGTCCACCTCGCGGGCGTAGTCCACCAGGTGCGCGGCCCTGGCGCCGGCGTTCAGCGCGACCTCGACCAGCCGGACCGAGTTGGACGAGTTGCGCGAGCCGACCACGATCACCAGGTCGCACTCCGGCGCCATGGCCTTGACCGCGGTCTGCCGGTTCGAGGTGGCGTAGCAGATGTCGTCGCTGGGGGGATCCTGCAGCAGCGGGAACTTCTCCCGCAGCAGCCGCACCGTCTCCATGGTCTCGTCCACGCTGAGCGTGGTCTGGGAGAGCCAGATGACCTTGTTCTCGTCGCGCACCGTGACGCCGTCGACCCCACCGGGGCCGTCCACGAGCTGGACGTGGTCGGGCGCCTCACCGGCGGTGCCCTCCACCTCCTCGTGCCCCTCGTGGCCGATCAGCAGGATGTCGAAGTCGTCGCGGGCGAAGCGCTTGGCCTCCTGGTGCACCTTGGTGACCAGCGGGCAGGTGGCGTCGATGGTGCGCAGGTCGCGCTCGGCCGCGGCGGTGTGCACCGCGGGCGAGACGCCGTGCGCGGAGAAGACCAGCAGGGCGCCAGCGGGCACCTCGTCGGTCTCGTCGACGAAGATCACGCCGCGCTCCCGCAGCGTCTCCACGACGTGCCGGTTGTGCACGATCTCCTTGCGGACGTAGACCGGGGCGCCGTGCTTCTCCAGCGCCTTCTCCACGGTCTCCACCGCGCGGTCGACGCCGGCGCAGTACCCGCGCGGTTCGGCGAGCAGCACCCGCTTCGCATCGGCGGCGTCGGCGGAACCTGCGCTCGCGGAGCGCGCGATTCCGACGTTCAGGGAAATAGCCGAGGACATGCCCCACAGGATACGGACCCGAACCGGGTGCCGCCCGCGGCGGTGGCGCACGGGAGAATGACACCCCGTGACACTCGTCCTTTGCATCACACACCGTTTCGGGCAGGCTGGGACCATGTTCCGACCACCGTTCCTGGCCAGGGTCGCGGCCGGCGCCGCCGTGTACGCCCTCGAAGAGAGCCGCAGGTTGCCCAGCGCGGCAATTCATCTCCCGATCACCGCGGTGAGCCAGCTGCTGCAGACATCGATGCACGTGCAGCAGTTCGTCACCAGTTTGGCGCTCAAGGGCGACGCGGTCTTCGAGCGCCTCGGCGGCAATCCGGTGGAACAACCGGAGTGGGCGACCTTCGACGAGGATCTCGACGAGTACCGGGACGATTTCGCCCCCGACGCCAGGGTGAGCCGTTTCGACCGCTACACCGGCGACGATGTCGGCAGCGGGAACGGCCACGGCGCCGCGGTGCCGAGCTACAGCGCGCCGGAGATCGCGGCCGAGCCGGTGACGGACGAGCCCATCGCGACTGTGACCGAGATCACCCCGGAGCAGCCACTGGAGACCGGCTCCGCGCCGCAGCCGGTCGACGAGCCGGAGGCCGAGGCGCAGCCGGAGGCCGAGGCGCCCGGGCCGAGCGGCCCCGAGCTGCCCGAGGTCGCGGTCAAGTACGACTACCCCGGCATGACGCTGGCCCAGCTGCGCGCCCGGCTGCGCATGCTCTCCGTCGACGAACTCTCCGCGCTGCTCGCCTACGAGGAGCAGACCCAGGCCCGCGCGCCGTTCCTCACCATGCTCACCAACCGGATCGCCACGGTGCGGGCGCAGTGACCTCCGGCCCCGCGAACTCCGCGGAGCAGCCGTGGCCGGTGCGCACCGTCTCCATGAAGGTCGCGCAGTGGATCGACAAGCTGGGCAGTGTGTGGGTCGAGGGGCAGATCACGCAGATCTCGCTGCGGCCGGGGACGCGGACCGCGTTCCTGGTACTGCGCGATCCGTCGGCGGACATGTCGCTCACGGTGACCTGCGATCCGGAGCTGGTGCGGTCGGCGCCGGTGCCGCTGCGCGAGGGCACCCGGGTGGTGGTCTACGGAAAGCTGCAGTTCTATCCGGCGCGCGGCAGCCTCTCGCTGCGGGTGCTGGAGATTCGCGCGGTCGGCGTCGGGGAGCTGCTTGCCCGGATCGAGCGGCTGCGCGCGCTGCTGGACGCCGAGGGGCTCTTCGACCCGCGGCTCAAGCGGCCGATTCCCTTCCTGCCCGGCACCGTCGGGCTGATCACCGGGCGCGGCGGCGCGGCCGAGCACGATGTGCTGACCGTCGCGCGGAATCGCTGGCCCGCGGTGCGATTCGAGATCCGCAATACCGCCGTGCAGGGCGCGGCGGCGGTGCCGCAGATCCTGAGGGCGCTGGCCGAGCTGGATGCCGATCCGGCGGTCGAGGTGATCGTGCTCGCCCGCGGCGGCGGCAGCGTCGAGGATCTGCTCCCCTTCTCCGACGAGGCGCTGTGCCGGGCCATCGTGGCGGCCACCACGCCGGTGGTGAGCGCGATCGGGCACGAGCCGGACAGCCCGCTCAGCGACTACGTCGCCGACCTGCGCGCCGCCACCCCGACCGACGCCGCCAAACGCATCGTGCCGGACGCCGCCGCCGAGCTCGCCGGGGTGCGCGAGCTGCGCGAGCGCGCCGCGGGGGCGCTGCGCGGCTGGGTGCGCCGGGAGGAGCGGGCGCTGGCCCAGCTGCGCTCGCGCCCGGTGCTCGCCGACCCGCTGCGCGAGGTCGAGCGGCGCGCCGAAGACGTGGAGCGGCTGCGGAGCGCGGCTCGGCGGTGCGCGGAGCACCGGGTGGGCGGCGAGGAGACCGCGCTGCGGCACCTGCGGGAGAAGCTGGTCGCGGTGGGTCCGGCCGCGACCATGGCGCGCGGCTACGCTGTCGTGCAGCGCGTCAATGGGGCCGAACGGCACGTGGTGCGCGCCGTCGACGAGGCGCCCGCGGGCAGCCAGCTGCGCATCCGGGTGGCGGACGGCGCGATCAGCGCGGCCGCGCTGGGAATCGAGAGGACAGGAGCCTGATCGTGCCGGACGAGTCCGATGAGATCGCGGGGTTCGGCTACGAGCGGGCCCGCGACGAGCTCGCCACCGTGGTGAAGATGCTGGAGCAGGGCGGGCTCGACCTGGACGAATCGCTCACGCTCTGGGAGCGGGGGGAGGCGCTGGCCACTCGGTGCGAGGAGCACCTCGCCGGTGCGCGCGAGCGGGTGGAGAACGCGCTCGCCCGCGCGGATCTGGAGCACGAGGAGTAGGGCCGCGCCGCCGTGCACACCCGAACCGGGCTGGCACGGATGCGCCGGCCGTCACCGTGCCTACCGCGTCACCGGGACGGCGGCGTCAGCGGCTGCGCCGCGGTGACCGCCCCCGCCAGGGTGCGGAAGGCATCTTCGTTCCCCGCGCCGGTGATGAGCACCCGCACCGCGCCGAGGTCGGCGACCCAGGCGTTCTCCTCGGTCGGCTCGCTGTAGACCACCCACCTGGTCCCGTCCACGTCGACCGTCCCCGTCGGGTACCGAGACCCGAGCACGAACCGCGCCATCTGCTCCTCGGCGGCGCTGCTCTGCGAGAGCCGCAGGTAGGTGCCCTCCCCGGTGATGTAGCCGACCGAGCTGATGGGCCCGCCACCGGCCCCGGTGATGGTCTCGCGGCTGCCGGAGTTCGGCGTCCAGTCCGCCGGGAGCTGCGGGTTGCGGATGGGGAAGGGCAGGGTGCGGGCGTCGGAGCCGAGCGCCGCGTCGACGTCGAAGTGCGGGATCCGCCCCTCGGTCGGCCCGGTCGCGGTGAAGCTGCACTGGCTGGCCAGCCCGGCGAAGACCACGGCGATCAGCACCAGCGGGATCAGCGAGAGGAACAGATCCTTGTAGTCGTGCAGGATGCGTGGTTTCGAGGATGGCACAACTCCCAGTATCCCCACCTGCGGCGCAGCCCACACACAGGGGTGTACGGGCGTACCGGTCGTAGTGAGACAATCGCGGTGGATTTTCCGAACCAAGGAGGCACCCCGCGATGACGGCAACTTCGCCCGCACCGAGCCGCCGTGAGGCACCCGACCGCAACCTCGCGCTCGAGCTGGTCCGCGTCACCGAGGCCGGTGCGATGGCCGCGGGCCGCTGGGTCGGCCGCGGGGACAAGGAGGGCGGCGACGGCGCGGCCGTGGACGCCATGCGCCAGCTGGTCAGCTCGGTGTCGATGCGCGGCATCGTGGTGATCGGCGAGGGCGAGAAGGACGAGGCGCCCATGCTCTACAACGGCGAGGCGGTCGGCGACGGCACCGGGCCGGACGTGGACTTCGCGGTGGACCCGATCGACGGCACCACGCTCATGTCCAAGGGCTCCCCCGGCGCCATCTCGGTGCTCGCGGTGGCCGAGCGCGGCGCCATGTTCGACCCCTCCGCGGTCTTCTACATGCACAAGATCGCGGTCGGCCCCGAGGCCGCCGGCGTGGTGGACATCTCGGTGCCGATCTCGGAGAACGTCCGCCGGGTGGCCAAGGCCAAGGGGCTGCACAAGTCCGATCTCACCGTCTGCATCCTGGACCGCCCCCGCCACGCCGAGCTGATCCAGCAGGTCCGTGACGCCGGCGCGCGCATCCGGCTGATCTCCGACGGCGACGTGGCGGGCGCCATCGCCGCGGCCCGCACCGACTCCGGCACCGACATCCTGGTCGGCATCGGCGGCACCCCGGAGGGCATCATCGCGGCCGCCGCCATGCGCTGCATGGGCGGCGAGATCCAGGGCAAACTGGCGCCGAAGGACGACGAGGAGAAGCAGAAGGCGATCGACGCCGGCCACGACCTGGACCGCGTGCTCGGCACCGAGGACCTGGTCTCCGGCGAGAACGTCTTCTTCTGCGCCACCGGCGTCACCGACGGCGACCTGCTGCGCGGCGTGCGCTACTTCGGCGGCGGCGCCTCCACGCACTCCATCGTCATGCGCTCCAAGTCCGGCACGGTGCGCATGATCGACGCCTACCACCGCCTCACGAAGCTGCGCGAGTACTCCTCGGTCGACTTCGACGGCGACGACAAGGCGGCACCCCCGCTGCCCTGAGCGCGCGTGCCGATGAGCTGAGCCACCGGCGCCACCCGTGTTAGGTTCCGAGGAGACGAAGCGAACGAGCGGTAGGCCGGGCGTCGCAACGTGCGTCGGGTCTGCTCGTCGCAGACGCGCGGCGCGGCCGCGACCAGGGAGGCTCAGTTCCATGGCACCGACGTTCAAGGCATCGACCACACTCGGACACCGCAGGTGGCTGCGGGCCGTCACCGGGGCCGCGGTACTCGCCGCGAGCCTGGTGGCGTGCTCGTCCACCGATTCCGGCGGCGGCAACCTGCTCGAAGAGCTCAGGGAATCGGGCACCGTGACGGTCGGCTTCGCCGGTGAGGCGCCGTACTCGTTCGAGCAGAACGGGCAGCTGACCGGCGCCACCGTCGCGCTGCACCGGGCGATCTTCGCCGAACTCGGGGTGCCGAGCGTCGAGGGCGTGAACGCCGACTTCGGCGCCCTGATCCCGGGATTGCAGGCCAACCGATTCGATGTGGTCAGCGCGGGCATGTCGATCCTGCCCGAGCGCTGCGAGCAGGCCGCGTTCAGTGATCCGGAGTTCGACTACACCACCGCCCTGATGGTGGCGCAGGGCAATCCGTTGCGGCTGAGCGACATGCAGTCGGTCGCGAACAGCGGCGCCCGGCTGGCCACCATGACCGGCGCCATCGAGTCGGATTACGCCGAGCGCCTCGGCATCGACGGCACGCAGGTCGCGACGCCGCTGGACGGCATGGAGGCGGTCACCTCCGGCCGGGCCGACGTCTTCGCGCTCACCGGAATCTCGCTGAACTGGCTGAAGAACAACAACCCGAACGCGCCGGTGGAGGTGACGCCGTCGTTCGTGGCGGTCATCGACGGCAAGCCGCAGATCGGCGCGGGCGGAACGGTGTTCCGCACCGACGACCGGGAGCTGCTCGATGCCTACAACGCCGAACTCGCGAAGATCACCGCGGATCCGCAGCGCTACCTCGAGATCGTCGGCCCCTTCGGCTTCACCGAGGCCGAACTGCCGGACCCGGGGCTGACCACCGCGGATCTGTGCGCGGGTACCGTCTGAGGCCGCGCGAGCCCGGGACGTGCGTGACGATATCGATGCCCTCCTCGAGGCCTGGCCGCGCATCCAGGAAGGCATCCTGACGACGGTCTACCTGACCCTCGGCGGGGCTGCGCTGGCCTTCGGACTGGCACTGGTGCTCGGCGTGACGGCCCGCGCCCGCTGGCGCGTGCTGCGCGGCGGCGCCCGGGTGATCGTCGAATTCTTCCGCGGCACATCGCTGTTGGTGCAGTTGTTCTGGCTGTTCTACGTGCTGCCGCTCTTCGGTTACGAGCTGGAGCCGATGTTCTGCGGCATCCTCGCACTCGGCCTCAACTACGGCGCCTACGCCGCCGAGGTGGTCCGCGGATCGCTGGCCGCGATACCGGCGGCGCAGTGGGAAGCGGCACTGGCGCTGAACTTCTCGCCGTGGCAACGGCTGTATCGGATCATCTTCCCGCAGGCCTGGGTGCAGATGATTCCGCCGCTGAGCAATCTGTGGATCCAATTGCTGAAGGGCAGCGCGCTGGCCAGTTTCATTCTGCTGCAGGACCTGACGTACGCGGTCGATCAGCTGCGGCGCGGCACCGGGGACACCGTCTTCGCGTTCGGGGTCGGGCTGGTGCTCTACTTCTGCATCGCCTACGTGCTGACGCTGTTCATGAACCTGCTCGAGGTGGGGGCGAAGGCGCGGCTCGGGGTGGGGCCGAGCATGCGCGAGATCCTCCGGCTGCGCCCGGAACGAGTGGACGAGAGCGTCGGGGTCCCGCGATGACCGTGAATTGGAGCTGGGAGCGGGCGGCGGACTGCCTGCCCGTGCTGCTCGAAGGCTTCCGGATCACACTGCTGGCAACGGTTCTCGGGTTCCTGATCGCGGCGGCGCTCGGATTGGCGATCGCGGTGGTCCGCCGCACCGCGCCCGCGTTCGTCACCGTGCCGTTGCGGATGGTCACCGAATTCGTCCGGCTCACCCCGCTGGTCGTTCAGCTTCTCTTCGCCTACTACCTGCTGCCGCAGTTCAGCGCATTGCAGATCGGCGTCGCGGTGCTCGGCGTCCACTACGCCACCTATATGGCGGAGGTGTACCGGGCCGGGATCGACGCGGTGCCGCGCGGGCAGTGGGAGGCCGCGCACGCGCTGTCTTTGCCCACTCGCCGCACCTGGCGGGCCGTGGTCCTGCCGCAGGCGATCCGGAGCACCACCCCGGCGCTCGGAAATTACGCCATCTCCATGTTCAAGGACACACCGTTCCTGTTCGCCATCACCGTGGTCGAGATGGTGACCGCGGCCCAGCAGTACGGGGCCAAGACGTTCCAGTACCTGGAACCGATCACGATCGCAGGCGTGATCTTCCTGCTGGCCAGCTACCCGACCTCGATCCTGATCCGGAGACTGGAGAAGCGCCTTGCCTACTGACGATCAGCCGATGGTGGTCTTCGACCAGGTCGTGAAGAAATTCGGCACCCATGTCGTGCTGGACCACCTCGACTTCCAGGTGCGGCGCGGCGAACGAGTCGCGCTGATCGGCCCGAGCGGATCGGGCAAGACCACCATCCTGCGCCTGTTGATGACGCTCGAGCCGGTGAACGGCGGCGTGATCTGGGTCGAAGGCGAGCCGCTGACCCACGAGTACCGGGGCGACAAACTGGTCAAGGCCTCGGCGCGGCACCAGCGCGCCGCGCGATCGAAGATCGGCATGGTGTTCCAGCAGTTCAACCTGTTCCCCAATATGACGGTGCTGCAGAACATCACCGAGGCACCCATCCACGTGCTCGGCACGAGCAAGACCGAGGCCGAGGCGCGCGCCCGCGAGCTGCTGACCACGGTCGGCCTGCAGGACAAGGAGGACGCCCACCCCACGACGCTCTCCGGCGGGCAACAGCAGCGCGTCGCCATCGCCCGCGCCCTCGCGATGGACCCGGACATCCTGCTGCTCGACGAGGTCACCTCCGCGCTCGACCCCGAGCTCGTCGCCGACGTGCTCGGCGTGCTGCGCACCATCGCCGAATCCACCGACATCACGATGCTGATCGTCACCCACGAGATGAACTTCGCCCGCGACGTCGCCGACCGGGTGCTGGTGTTCGACGCGGGCCGGATCGTCGAGGAGGGCCCGCCCGCGGCGATCTTCACCGATCCGCAGCAGGAGCGCACCCGCGCCTTCCTGAAGGCGGTCCTCGCGCACTGACCATGCGGTCGAACGGCGCGGCCCCACGCCGCCACGGGGCCGCATAGGGTCGAAGATATGACGGAGCAGACGCAGTACCGCATCGAACACGACACCATGGGCGAGGTCCGCGTTCCGGTGGACGCGCTCTGGCGGGCGCAGACCCAGCGCGCCGTGGAGAACTTCCCGATCTCCGGCCGCGGCCTGGAGCGGGCGCAGATCCGGGCGCTCGGGCTGCTCAAGGCGGCCTGCGCCGCGGTGAACAAGGAACTCGGGCTGCTCGACCCGGCCAAGGCGGAGGCCATCGTGGCCGCGGCGACCGAGATCGCGGACGGCAAGCACGACGACCAGTTCCCGATCGACGTCTTCCAGACCGGCTCCGGCACCAGCTCGAATATGAACGCCAACGAGGTCATCGCCTCGATCGCCGCGCAGGCGGGCGTCACGGTGCACCCGAACGACGACGTGAACATGTCGCAGTCCTCCAACGACACCTTCCCCACCGCCGTGCACCTGGCCGCCACCGAGGCCGTGGTCACCCAGCTGGTGCCCGCGCTGGACCACCTGCGACTGGCGCTGCAGGACAAGTCCACCGAGTGGCGCACCGTGGTGAAGTCCGGCCGCACGCACCTCATGGACGCGGTGCCGGTCACGCTCGGGCAGGAGTTCGGCGGGTACACCAGGCAGATCGCGGCCGGGATCGAGCGGGTACTCGCCACGCTGCCGCGCCTCGGCGAGCTGCCGATCGGCGGCACCGCGGTCGGCACCGGGCTGAACGCCCCCGCCGATTTCGGCGCGCGGGTCGTGGCCGAGCTGCGCCGCAGCACCGATCTGGAGGCGCTGCGCGAGGCGCAGGATCACTTCGAGGCGCAGGCGGCGCGGGACGGGCTGGTGGAGGCGTCGGGGGCGCTGCGCACGGTCGCGGTCAGCCTCACGAAGATCGCGAACGACATCCGCTGGATGGGGTCGGGGCCGCTCACCGGGCTCGGTGAGCTGCAGCTGCCCGACCTGCAGCCGGGCAGCTCGATCATGCCCGGCAAGGTGAATCCGGTGCTGCCCGAGGCGGTGACCCAGGTCGCGGCGCAGGTGATCGGCAACGACGCGACGGTAGCGTTCTCCGGGGCGAGCGGGGCCTTCGAGCTGAACGTCTACATTCCGGTGATGGCGCGCAACCTGCTGGAGTCGATCCGGCTGCTGGCGAATGTCTCCCGGCTCTTCGCGGATCGCTGCGTGCACGGGCTGGTCGCCAATACCGAGCGGCTGCGCACGCTGGCGGAGTCCTCGCCCTCCATCGTGACCCCGCTGAACTCGGCGATCGGGTACGAGGAGGCGGCGGCGGTCGCCAAGGAGGCGCTGAAGGAGGGCAAGACCATCAGGCAGACGGTGATCGACCGGGACCTCATCGGGGAGAAGCTCAGCGAGGAGGAGCTGGATCGCCGGCTGGACGTGCTCTCCATGGCGCGGGTGGACGCGGACCGCTGACGCGCCGTCCCGGCCGGCCGGAACCCGCGCCCGGCCGGGACACGGCGAACGGCCCGGCGGAGCTGCGGCGGTCGCCGGACTCCCCCGCGGCACGGCGGGGACCGGCTCGGCCGAGGCGGCAGGCACCCCGGCGCCCGCCGCGGAGGTCAGCCCTTCAGATACGCGAGCTCGGCGCGCGCCTTCTCGCCCTCTTCGCCCAGGTCGGTGCGGGTGAACACCTTCCACCGGTCCAGCAGCGGCGCGAAGACCAGCCGGTTCTCGTCGGCGGGGTCGTAGATCCCGGCCTCGGCCAGCACATCGTCACTGTTGCGCCCGTCCGGCAGCGCCACCGTGGGCACCCGGAAGTCGGCGATCCGATCCGCGATGGCGCGCAGCGTCTGATCCGGCGCCAGGTCGAAGGCGGCGGCGACGATGTCGGCGAAGAACTCCGCCTGCAGCTCGTCGTCGCGGGCGATGCGCTCGGCGATGGCGGTGACGATCGGGTTCTCGTTCAGCGCGGCGGTATTGCGGTGCCGGATCCCGGAGGCGGCCTCCTCGAAGGCGGCATTGGCCAGCACGTCGATCAGGTGCAGCGGGGCGCGGCGGAAACCCCTGGTCATGTGGTCCATGCGCAGCCGCTCCAGCTCCACCGGATCCACCGAGCGGGTGACCATGAGGTAGTTGCGGATGAGGATCTCGTGCCGGTTCTCCTCCGCGGTCCAGCGGCCGACCCAGCGCCACCACGGCCCGCTGCGCAGTGACTTGCCCAGCTCCCGGTGGTACGAGGGCAGGTTGTCGGCGATCAGCACGCTCACGGTGAGCGCCAGCTTGGCCGTCTCACTCAGCTGGGACTGGCTCGGATCCCAGTCCTCGCCGCCGAGGAAGCCGAAGTTGCGGCCGTCGGACCACGGGACGTAGTCGTGCGGCTGCCAGCCGTCGGCGATCTGGACGTGGCGGTGCATGGTCAGCTCCACCTCGTCGTTCAACGACTCCAGCAACTCACGGTCGGTCAACACTGTGTGCACGCAGACAAGGTAGCGGGTCGCGGCCCGGTGCGGGGATGCCCGGTCGAGAAACTGGGCGGTACTCCAGTGCGACCCCCTCCCCACAGGGGCGGTCACCAATCGGCAACCGCCCGGCGGCCCCGGGAGGGACCGCCGGGCGGGCCACCGAACTCAGGCGTTCGGCCCGTACTCCTCCAGCATCTCGGTGACCAGCGCCGCGATCGGCGAGCGCTCGGAACGGGTGAGCGTGATGTGCGCGAAGAGCGGGTGCCCCTTCAGCTTCTCGATCACCGCGGCGACGCCGTCGTGCCTGCCCACCCGCAGGTTGTCGCGCTGCGCCACGTCGTGCGTGAGCACCACCCGCGACCCGCTGCCGAGCCGGCTGAGCACCGTGAGCAGGACATTGCGCTCCAGCGACTGCGCCTCGTCCACGATCACGAAGGAGTCGTGCAGCGAGCGGCCGCGGATGTGGGTGAGCGGAAGGACCTCCAGCATGTCCCGGCTCAGCACCTCCTCCAGCACCTCGCGGCTGGCCAGCCCGTCGAGGGTGTCGAAGACGGCCTGCGCCCACGGGCCCATCTTCTCACTCTCGCTGCCGGGCAGGTACCCCAGCTCCTGGCCGCCCACCGCGTACAGCGGCCGGAACACCACCACCTTGCGCTGCGTGCGCCGCTCCATCACGGCCTCCAGCCCGGCGGTCAGCGCCAGCGCCGACTTGCCGGTGCCCGCCCTTCCGCCCAGCGAGACGATGCCCACACTCTCGTCCAGCAGCAAATCCAGCGCGATGCGCTGCTCGGCGGAGCGGCCGTGCAGCCCGAACGCCTCGCGCTCGCGCACCACCTGCACCCGCTTGTCCGGCGTGACCCGCCCCAGCGCGCTGGAGTTCGGGCCGAGCAGCCGGATGCCTGCGTGGCAGGGCAGCTCGCGCGCCTCCTCCAGGTCGATCGAGGACTCGGCGTAGAGCGCGTCCACCCGATCGGCTGCGACATCCAGCTCGACCATCCCGGACCAGCCGGAGGTCACCACGTCCTGGGCGTGGTACTCCTCGGCCGCCAGCCCCACCGCGGAGGCCTTGACCCGCAGCGGGATGTCCTTCGAGACGAGCACCACCCGCGCGCCCTCGGCGGCCAGGTTCAGCGCGCAGGCGAGGATGCGGGAGTCGTTGGTGTCGGTGCGGAAGCCGACGGGGAGCACCGCGGGGTCGGTGTGGTTCAACTCCACCTGGAGGGTTCCGCCCTCGGTACCGATCGGCAACCGCTCGTCCAGCCTGCCGTGCTGCAGCCGGAGATCGTCCAGGTTGCGCAGCGCCTCGCGGGCGAACCAACCCAGCTCGTGGTGGTGCCTCTTGGACTCCAGTTCACCGATCACGACCAGCGGGAGGACCGCGTGGTGCTCGCCGAACCGGGTGAAGGCCCAGGGATCGGAGAGCAGGACGGAGGTGTCGATGACGAAGGTCTTCAAGCCGTCCCCGGCTTCCCCGCGGGGGGAATCTGCTTCAGCCGGTGAAATGGACGACGCGGGAGCGGAAACGGAGCGTGCAGCAGTCACGGTGGGCTCCTAAAGTGTTCGCACGGCACCCGCACGAACGATCGCGCTGGACCGGTCCGTCCTGATGAAGGCCGACTTGCGTCAACCGCCACGAGGGCCGGGTGCCGGCCCCCTCGTACTGATTGCCTCAGTCACGGTCAGGACCTCCCGTACGAACCACAACGACGCGGTCCGCACCAACGAAGTTACCGCCGACCACCGACACCGCGCTGCATGTAGCGCGGGACTGGCGGTGAATATGTCGTTAACGAGCAGGCAGCGGCATTTCGGCCGGGCTGCGGTTAAAGTCGCGGACATGGCCGTACCAGAGGATCTCGCCGCACTGTCGTCCAAGGAGCTGCACGACCGGGCCGTCAAGCTGGCGGCGCGCCGCGGCGACGTGAAGTACCTGTGGCAACTGCTGAAGCGCATCCCGGCGGCCGAGGCCGCGGCGGGCAAGGTCGGCGAGAGCGAGGCCGACATCAAGTACGTGCTTCCGCTCATCGACGACTACCTGCACGCCGGGGAGGGCGAGGTCGCCGAACAGTTGCGCCCCTTCTACCTGGAGTACCTCACCGAGCACTCCCGGTAGCGGATCAGCGGCGGGAGAACACCGCGCGGAAAACGCCGCCGACGGTGCCGCGCAGGAAGTTCTCCCAGCTGAAGTGGTCGTCCCAGAGCACGATCTTGCCCTCGCGGAGCACGAAGGTGCCCATCACCCAGAACCGGATGGCGACCGGGCCGAGGCGCAGCACGTCGGTGCGGTCGGTGAGCACCACCGCGCCGTCGGCGGCGATGTGGTGCACCTCGACCGCGAAGCCGAAGGCGGGGCGGTCGAGGCCGCGCAGCACCCCGGCTACCCGGCGGGCGCCGCGCACATCCGGCAGCGTGGTGTTCTTCCACACCACGTCGGCATGCAGCAGCGCGACCGCCTCGTCGGTGGCACCGCGCTCCATCGCCTCCAGGAAGGCGCGGACGGTGCGCACCGACTGCGCGCCGGGGCTGCTGCCGTTGAGCGACTGCGGCGCCGTGCCGCCGTTGCGGGTGGTCTCCAGATCGTCGGCCATGTACCGACGATAGGCGGATCTCCGCCACGGCGACAGCCCTCGGCTCCGTGTCGGAGCCCGGCCGGACGCATCCGTGGCTCGGGTCGGTGCCTGGCACGACGCCGCCGCGGCCGGGCGGCTATCCAGGCCGCGGAGGCGCCGGAAAGACCCCGAGACAGGGCCTCAGCCGAGCAGGCCCCACTCCTCGAGCCCGGAGTACAGCGGGAAATCCTGGGCCAGCTTGCGCACCCTGGCGCGCAGCGGCTCCAGCTCGCCGCCGGCGAGCGCGGTGGCGATGATGTCGGCGACCTCGGTGAACTCGGCGTCGCCGAAGCCGCGGGTGGCGAGCGCGGCGGTGCCGATGCGCAGCCCGGAGGTGACCATCGGCGGACGCGGGTCGAACGGGACGGCATTGCGGTTCACCGTGATCCCGATCTCGTGCAGCAGGTCCTCGCCCTGCTGGCCGTCGAGCTCGGAGTCGCGCAGATCCACCAGGACCAGGTGCACGTCGGTGCCGCCGGTCAGCACGCTGACGCCCTTACCCGCGACATCCGCGCCGGTCAGCCGCTCGGCGAGCAGCGCCGCACCGGAGAGGGTGCGCTCCTGGCGCTCCTTGAACTCCGGGGTGCCCGCGATCTTGAACGCCACCGCCTTGGCCGCGACGGCGTGCATGAGCGGCCCGCCCTGCTGGCCGGGGAAGACCGCGCTGTTCAGCTTCTTCGCGTACTCCTGCCTGGCCAGGATGATCCCGGAGCGCGGGCCGCCGAGCGTCTTGTGCACGGTGGAGGAGACCACGTCGGCGTGCGGCACCGGCGAGGGGTGCAGCCCGGCGGCGACCAGCCCGGCGAAGTGCGCCATATCCACCCACAGGTAGGCCCCGACCTCGTCCGCGATCGACCGGAAAGCCGCGAAATCCTGCTGCCGCGGGTACGCCGACCAGCCCGCCACGATCACCTTCGGCCTGGACGCCAGCGCGATCGAGCGCACCTCGTCCATGTCGATCCGGTGATCGTCCTTGCTCACCCCGTAGGAGTGCACGTCGTAGAGCCGGCCGGAGAAGTTCAGCCGCATGCCGTGCGTCAGGTGCCCGCCGTGCGCGAGATCCAGCCCGAGCAGCTTGTCGCCCGGCTCCAGCAGCGCGTGCAGCACCGCGGCGTTCGCCTGGGCGCCGGAGTGCGGCTGCACATTGGCGAAATCGGCGCCGAACAGCGCCTTCGCCCGCTCGCGCGCCAGATTCTCGACGACATCGACGTGCTCGCAGCCGCCGTAGTAGCGGCGGCCGGGGTACCCCTCGGCGTACTTGTTGGTGAGCACGCTGCCCTGCGCCTGCAGCACCGCGCGCGGCACGAAGTTCTCCGAGGCGATCATCTCGAGGGTGTCGCGCTCGCGGGCGAGTTCGCCCGCCACCGCGGCCGCGACCTCGGGGTCGAGCTCTGCGAGGGACTGGGTGTTCACCGAAGCGGTCGTCTGCGTCACCCCGCCGATTCTATGGACCCGCTGCTCGCGCCCCGGCGCCGGGTGCGCTCCGGGTGCCCCTGAATTCACGGGCTGGACATGCGGCCGACGACCGGCGTGCATCTCGGGGGACGAGCGTGGCCCGTCACTTGTTGTTCACCGAATCGAGGACCGATCGTGTTCATTGCCACCCCCATCCAGGACGGCGGGCTCGGCAGCCTGCTCCAGATGTTCGTGAGCCTGCTCTGCACCCTCTCCGCCGGTTCGGGGTGCCCGACCCCGATCTGATCAGGCGACCGTCAGCTCCCGGCGCAGCGCGCCGGGGGTGAGCGGTTCGTCCAGCAACCGGCGGAAACGGTCGGCGCGGGCGGCGGCGTCGGCGGCCTCGTCCAGCCAGCCGCCGAGCAGCCGGTACCCCTCGACGTAGGTGCTGATGTAGGCGCGCCAGAGCGGCGAGGAGAGGAAGCGCAGCGACTGCCGCGCCCGCTCCGGGGTGGTGAGCGCCCAGCGCTCCAGGAACCCGGCCACCTCGTCGGCGTCCCGGTGCCGGTCGTGCAGCAGCAGCGCCGCGTCCTGCCGCACTCCGAGCAGCCCGGCCGATGCCGCGGCAAGCTGCTCGGCCCGCTCGCCGTCGAAGCGCAGCCCGAGGTCGGCGTAGATCTCCTGCGCCCACAGCCCCCAGCCGGGGCCGATGACGGCCTTCAGGGCGAGGTCGGCCAGGCCCTCGGCCATCAGGCACTGCGGAGTGTTCACCAGGAAGAGCGTCTGCTCGTCCTGCCCGGCGGCGACCAGCCCGGCCTCCTTGCGGCAGTGCTCGGTGTGGTGCCCCGGGTACGCCTCGTGCGCGATCAGGTGCGGCAGGTTCGCCATCTGCTGGCGCAGGTCGGAGTTGATGGCGACGGTGGAGTGGTAGCCGCCGTTGTAGTAGTTGAAGCCGGACCACGGCTTGTCCCCGACCACCTCGTAGGTCACGTGCTCGCTGTCCGGCAGCGGGAAGCGCTCGCGCACCCGCTCGCGCAGTGCGCCGGAGAAGGCGGCGACGCAGTCGCGCAGCCGCTCCGGCGGGATCTCGTCGGCCTTCCGGTGCGCGGTGATCCGCTCGGCCAGCGAGCCGTCGCCCGGCAGCACCTCGTCCATTTTCCGGTGCGCCTCGCGGTAGACCGCCTCGTCGCCGGGGGCGATCTCGACGTCGAAGTAGGCCCGCACCTCGTCCACGAAGCCGATCTCGGCCCCGGCGAACTTGCGCCCGGAGCACTCCAGCGCGCGCAGGTGCACCTCGACGAATTCGGCGCGCTCCGGCGGCAATCCGGCGCCGGGCAGCTCGGCCCGCAGCGCGGCGGCCCTGCGGGCCAGCTCGGCGGGCTCGGGTGCGGGCGCGTTCTGCACCGCGCGGCGCAGCTCCGGGTCGCCGGTGAAAGCGTCGACGAACCCCTCCTCCAGCCGATCGAAGGCGAGGCCGAGCCGCAGGTACTCGGTGACGAGCGGATGCGCTTCCATTCGGCCGAGACTAGCGCGAAACACGCCACCGGCGCAGTCGCGAAACACACCGCGGGCGCGGTGCCGATCGCGACCCCCCGTGCGGTGCGCCCGCGGCGCGGAGCACAATTCGGCTGTGCGGCGACGGCGGAAGGCGACTTTCCCCGCGCCGGCGCGCGACGGAGCGTGTTTGCACGGAGGAGGCATCGGGTAAGTGGCACGAATGGGCGAGCCGAGTCCGTATGTGGAATTCGACCGGAAGCAATGGCGAAAACTCCGCAAATCGACTCCGCTGGTACTGACCGAGGAAGAACTGTTCGGGCTGCGCGGGCTCGGTGAACAGATCGATCTGGAAGAAGTGGCGGAGGTCTATCTGCCGCTCGCCCGGCTGATCCACCTCCAGGTGGCCGCCAGGCAACGACTTTTCGCGGCGACCGCGACCTTCCTCGGCGAAACGCACCCCGACAGCCAGGTGCCGTTCGTCATCGGGGTGGCGGGCAGCGTCGCGGTGGGCAAGTCGACCACCGCGCGCGTGCTGCAGGCGCTGCTGGCGCGCTGGGACCACCACCCGCGGGTGGACCTGGTCACCACCGACGGGTTCCTGCACCCCACAGCGGAGCTGACCCGGAGGGGCATCATGCACCGCAAGGGCTTCCCGGAGAGCTATGACCGCCGCAAGCTGCTGCGATTCGTCACCGAGGTGAAGTCGGGGGCGGCCGAGGTGTGCGCGCCGGTGTACTCGCACGTCTCCTACGACATCGTGCCGAACGAGAAGCACTGCGTGCGCCAGCCCGACATCCTGATCGTCGAGGGGCTCAACGTGCTGCAGACCGGGCCCCGGCTCATGGTCTCCGACCTGTTCGACTTCTCCATCTACGTGGACGCCAGGATCGAGGACATCGAGAATTGGTACGTGCAGCGGTTTCTCACCCTGCGCGACGGCGCCTTCGCGGATCCGCGGGCACATTTCCACCATTACTCGGCGCTCACCGACGATCAGGCGGTGGTCGCGGCCCGCGATATCTGGAACTCGACCAACCGGCCGAATCTGGTGGAGAACATCCTGCCGACCCGCCCGCGCGCCACCCTGGTGCTGCGCAAGGACGCGGACCACACCATCAATCGGCTCCGGCTCCGGAAATTGTGAGATATCCGACAGTCAGACGCCGAAACGGCGGTGCCGCGCGGCGAAATCGCGGAGTGCGCGGAGAAAGTCGACGCGGCGGAATTCCGGCCAGTACGCCTCGGTGAACCAGATCTCCGAGTAGGCGCTCTGCCAGAGCAGGAATCCGGAGAGCCGCTGCTCGCCGGAGGTGCGGATCACCAGGTCCGGGTCGGGCTGGCCGGAGGTGTACAGGTGCTGGCCGATGGCGTTGACGGTGATCGACTGCACCAGATCCTCGCCGGTCTCGCCCGCGGCGATCTCCTGGCGCACCAGCGAGCGCACCGCGTCGGTGATCTCCTGCCTGCCGCCGTACCCGACCGCCACGTTGACGTGCACGCCCTGGCGGCCGATGGTGCGCTCGGCCGCGGTGCGCAACCGCTTGGCGATCAATTCGGGGAAGCCCTCCAGCGAGCCGATCAGCCGGACGCTCCAGTCCTGCTCCGGCGCGGAGAGCTCCTCGACCACGTCGGTGATGACCTCGAAGAGCGTCTCCAGCTCCTCCGGGTCGCGCCGCAGGTTCTCGGTGGAGAGCAGGTAGACGGTGACCATCTCGATGCCCTCGTCGGCACACCAGCCGACCAGCTCGGCGATCTTCAGCGCACCGACGCGGTGCCCGTGCCGGACGTCGGTGAACCCGTTCTCCCGCGCCCAGCGCCGGTTGCCGTCGCACATGACCGCGACGTGCCGGGGGTGCTCCCGCCCCGCGAGCTGCTTCGACAGCCGGGACTCGTAGAGGCGATAGGGCAACCCCCGCACCTGACTTCCAAGCTCCACTCGGGTCACCCTACGCCTCGAGACCATGAACACAGCATCCGACGATTGCGGGCCGGTAGGGTTGCTGCCACCATTAACCTACGGTTCCGTAGGTTACCGATGAGTTCAGTAGGAGGCATTCCGTGTCCGATACCGTCGGCACCGCCGCGTCGCCCGCCGAGGAGCTGGCCGAGGCGATCGGCAAGCCGCGGCTGCGCGGCTGGATCCACACCTGGGCCGTCGGTGTCGCCGCCTTCGCGGTGATCGCGCTGGTCGGCGTGGCGGCCACGATCTCGGCGACCGCGGTCTTCGCCACCCTGGTCTACGGCGTCACGGTGTGCGCGCTCTTCGGGGTGAGCGCGGTGTACCACCGGGTCACCTGGCGCACGCCGCGCACCCGGATCCGGATGAAGCGCGCCGACCACTCCATGATCTTCGTCTTCATCGCGGGCAGCTACACCCCGTTCGCGCTGCTCGGGCTGCCCGGCTCGACCGGACGGACGCTGCTCGCGGTGGTCTGGGCTGGCGCGCTGGCCGGGGTGGCCCTGAAGTTGCTCTGGCCGACCGCGCCGCGCTGGGTCGGGGTGCCGCTCTACCTGCTGCTCGGCTGGGCGGTCGTGCCGGTGGCCGGGCAGCTGCACGCCGAGGTCGGGCTGGCGCCGCTGATCCTGCTGGTCATCGGCGGCCTCATCTACAGCGGCGGCGCCATCCTCTACGCCACCAAGTGGCCGAATCCGTGGCCCGCGGACTTCGGCCACCACGAGTTCTTCCACGCGGCCACGGTGCTGGCCGCGCTCGCCCACTACGCCGCGATCTGGCTGGTCCTGCTGCGCTGACCCGGTAGGTTTCACCCTGTGATCGCTCGCCTCATGCTGTGGGCGCTGCAGGCCCGCTGGGGGCTGGCCGTCGTCGTGATCGCGGCCAACCTCAGCGGCCTCGGCGTGATCGTCACCGCGCTCTGGCTGAACGGCTTCCTCGGCCGGCTCGGCCCGGACTGGCGCACGGCGCTGCTGCTGGTGGCGATCTATCCGGCGATCGGCTTCCTCGTCGGGGTCGCGCTCGCGGTGCGCGACCGGCGCAGGCACTTCGGCTGGCTCGACGACCTGCGCAAACCCACCGCGGAGGAGGCGCGCGCGCTGCTCCGGCTGCCGGTGGCGATCACCGTGCGCGCGCTCGCGCTGTGGATACCGGGCGTGGTGATCGCGGCGGTGCTCTTCTCGCTCTTCGCCGACAGCACCAATCCGGCGGTCACCGCGGCCGTCTTCACGCTGGGCGCCTTCGAGTCGTCGGCGCTGACCTTCCTGATCGTGGACCGGCTGGTGCGGCCGGCCATTCCGGTGGTGGCCGCGGTGCTCGGCGCGACCATGCACTGGAGTTCGTCGGTGCTGGCCCGGGTGCTGGTCACCTGGGCGGTGGCCGGGGCCATGCCCATGCTGCTGCTCATCACCGTGCTCGCCGACCCGGTGGCGGGCGCCCCGGACCGGGTGCGCACCGCCCTCTACCTCGCCATCGTCGGCTTCGCGGTGGGCGCGCTGGCGACCGCGTTCCTGGCCAGGGCGGTGGCCGCGCCGGTGCGCACGCTGCGGCTCGCGCTGGACCGGATCACCCTCGGTGAGCTGGACGTGCGGGTGCCGGTGGGCAGCGTCGGCGAGATCGGCAGGCTGGAGCACTCGGTGAACGAGCTGGCGGCCAGCCTGCGCGACCGGCAGCGGCTGCGCGACGTGTTCGGGCGGCACGTCGGGGCCGAGGTGGCGGAGCGGGCGCTGGTGGCGCGCGGCGTCGACCTGACCGGGGATGTGCGGGTGGTCTCGGCGCTCTTCGTCGACGTCACCGGGTCGGTGGCGCTCTCCACCGGGCTGCCGCCGCAGGAGTTCGTCGCCAAGCTGAACCGGCTGCTCGGCACCGTGATCACCGCGACCGAGGAGAACGGCGGGCTGGTCAACAAGTTCGAGGGTGACGCGGCGCTCTGTATCTTCGGGGCGCCGATCGCGCTGCCGGACAATGCCACGCCCGCTCTGCGCGCCGCGCGCCGGATCCGGGACGAGGTGCTCGCCGCCGGGGAGCTGGATATCGGGATCGGGGTCGCGCGGGGGTTGGTCTTCGCCGGGGACGTCGGGGCCGATACGCGGCTGGAGTTCACGGTGATCGGGGATGCGGTGAACCGGGCGGCCCGCCTCACCGGTGAGGCGAAGCGGGTGCCGCGGCGGATTCTGGTGAGTGTCGATGTGCTCGAGGCGGCCTCGGCCGAGGAGCGGACGCACTGGGTGCATCTCGCGGATATCCAGTTGCGCGGGATGGGTGAGCCGACTCCGTGCTGGACGGATGCGGTCGTGGACGGAGGTGCGTCCGGCGGAGCGGGTGCGTCCGGCGGAGCGGGTACGTCCGGCGTGGAGCGGGCACGGTAGGCGGGTTGGCGCGCCGCCAGGCACCCGGACGAGGTTCTCGGCGGCCGCTCCCACCGCAACCCCGGCAACCGCCGACCACTCATACCGCAATCTCGGCGGCCGCCGCCTGCTCCGGCCGCAAACCCGGCGGCTGCAGCCTGCTCCGGTGGCTCGGTCAGTGGCGGGCGAGCGCCGCCGTCAGGTCGATGGCGCCGGTAACCGGGAGGTCGCAGACGGTGCCGCGGCAGACGTAGGCGGCGGGCTGCCCGCCGACCGGCGGACGTTCCGCGAGCAGCGGCGCCGAGTCCGGTTCGCCCGCGATGATCACCGCCCCGCCCGGCGCGGAAGCCCTTGCGGCCGCCAGTAATTCGGCGGCGTCCCCACCGGGCGGCACCGAGACGGCGATCTGCAGCGGCCCGTGGAACGCCGCCTCCGCCACCGTCAGCCACTGCCCCGCCGAGCGCGGCGCCCGCGCCAGCACCACCGCGCCGCGCGCCAGCGTGCGCTCCGCCAGCTCCCGGTATCGCACCGCGTTCGCCGGCTCGGCCAGCGCGGCGGCGGTGAGCAGCGCCTCGGCCAGCGCCGATGCCCCCGCCGGGGTGGCGCCGTCGATCGGGTCGCGGGGCCGCGCCACCAGCGTCTCGGCATCGTCGGCGGTGTCGAACCAGCTGCCCGGCTCGTCCGGATCGGCGAAGTGCGTGATGGCGGCATCCAGGATCTCCTCGGCCCGCACTCGCCACTCCCGCTCGCCGGTCACCTGGTGCAGCGCCAGCAACCCGGTGACCAGCCAGGCGTAATCCTCCAGCACCCCCGGCGAGGTACCGGCCGCGCCGCCGAGCGAGGCGCGCAATACCCGGCCGTCCGCCACGTGCACCCGCAGCAGGAACTCCGCGCAGCGCCGGGCCGCCGCCACCCACGCCGGAACGTCGAGCGCCGCACCGGCTTCGGCGAGCGCGGTGATGGCGATTCCGTTCCAGGCGGTGACCACCTTGTCGTCCCGCTCCGGCTGCGGGCGCTTGTCCCTGGCGTCGCGCAGGATCGTGCGCGCGCGGTCGAGCCGCTCCGGGTCGTCCGGCTCGGCGAGCCGGGTGAGGACCGAGGTGCCGTGCTCGAAGGTGCCCGCCGTTGTCACACCCAATTGCTGTGCGGCCCATGCCCCTTCGACGGGGCCGAGCTCGGCTGTCAGCTCCGCCGGGGTCCAGACGTAGGTGGCGCCCTCGACGCCGGGCTCGCCGGGGCGGACCGGGGTGTCGGCGTCCAGCGCGGAGGCGAGCCCGCCCTGCTCGGTGCCGAGATCGTCCAGCAGGAAGGCGGCGGTCTCCGCCGCCACCCGCGCGGCCAGCGACTGCCCGCCGCTGCCCGGCTCGGCCGGGAGCTCCCGGCGCGCCAGGTGCGCGTAGGCACGCAGCAGCTGCGCATTGTCGTAGAGCATCTTCTCGAAGTGCGGCACCAGCCACCGCTCATCCACCGAGTACCGGGCGAAGCCGCCGCGCAGCTGGTCGTAGATCCCACCGCGCGCCATGGCCGCGGCCGTCCGCTCGACCAGGGCGTAGGTCTCCGGATCGCCGGTCCGCTCCCAGCTCCGCAGCAACCCCGCGAGCAGCGCCGAGGGCGGGAACTTCGGCGCCCCGCCGAACCCGCCGAACGCCGTGTCCTCGTCCTTCCTGACCGCGCTCACCACGTGATCCAGCAGCTCCGCCCCGATCGCCCCGCCCGCGTCCGGCAGCCCCGTCGCCTGCGCCCGCAACGCCTCCGTCACCTGCTTGGCAGCCTGATCCACCTCGTCCCGCCGATTCCGCCAGGTATCGGTGATGGCGGTGAGCACCTGCGTGAACGACGGCGACCCGCCGCGCGGCACCCGCGGGTAGTAGGTCCCGCAGTAGAACGGTGAGCCGTCCGGGGCGAGGAAGCAGGTCATCGGCCAGCCGCCGTGCCCGGTCATGGCGACGGTGGCGTTCATGTAGACCGCGTCCAGATCCGGCCGCTCCTCCCGATCCACCTTCACGCACACGAACTCCGCGTTCATCTGCGCGGCGGTGGTCTCGTCCTCGAACGACTCGTGCGCCATCACGTGGCACCAGTGGCAGGAGGCGTAGCCGATCGACAGCAGGATCGGCACGTCCCGTTCCTTCGCCTCCGCCAGGGCCTCGGTGCTCCACTCGCGCCAGTGCACGGGGTTGTCGGCGTGCTGGCGGAGGTACGGAGAGGTCGCGGTTCCGAGCCGGTTCATACCTTCAGCGTTCCACAGAAGTCCGGGTGCACACGTTCTTCACGGCGCCAGGCGCCAGAGCGCGTCCATCGGCACCGCCCGCAGCCTCGGGCCGTACGGCAGGGTTTGCTTGCCCGTGTAGAGCACGTATCCCGCGACGAATCGCTCGCCCGCGACCGCCTCCAGATTCCGCAGTCCGGTGAGGTCCTCCGACCGCACCGTCGCGCCCGCCTTGACCTCGATTCCGACGATCCGGCCATCGGGTGTCTCCAGCACCACGTCGACCTCGACCTTGTCCTTCGTGCGGTAGTGGAACATGCGGGCCCGCTCGTCGGACCAGGTGAGCTGCCGCGCGATCTCCATCGCGACGAAGTTCTCCAGCATCGGCCCGGCGGCGCCGCCCGGCTCGTCCAGGCGGGCCACGCTCTGGCCGAGCAGATGACTCGCGATTCCACTGTCGACGAAGGCCAGCTTCGGAGTACCGACGGCGTGCTGCGTCGAGCCCGGCGACCAGGCCGGGATGCTCTTGATGAGGAAGACCGATTGCAGGAGTTCGAGATACCGCGTCAGCGTGGTCCGCGGAATGCCGGATTGCCCGGCCAGGGTGGCGGGCACCAGCAGGCCACCCGCTCGCGCGGCGAGCAGGCTCAGGAGCTTCAGCATCCCCCCGTGCCGCTCGATGCTCGCCAACTGGAGGACATCGCGCTCGATCAGGGTCTGCAGATAGGACTCGAAGAACGCCGACCTGCGCCGGGGCGTGCGGCGGTGCGCCTCCGGGAAGCCGCCCACCACGACTCGCTCGAGATAGTCCCTGCGCCGGAGCGTCGTCGAATGATCCACGGCCGGCCCGTGCCGGAAGGCGGCGTCGATGAAGCGATCCGGACCGCCGTCGACCTCCCCCTGGGAGAACGGCCACAGCTCGATCACCTCCATCCGGCCGGGCAGGGCGTCGGGCAGGGTGCGCAGCGCGAGGATGCGCGAGGAGCCGGTGAGCAGGAATCGCCCCGGCGTCGGATCGAGGTCGACGGTCAATTTGATCGGGCGGAGCAACTCCGGGGCGAGCTGGATCTCGTCGATGATCATCAGGCCGAATTTCCGATCGACGAAACCCGCGGGATCGTCCTGCGCGGCGCGCAAGGTGGCCGGGTCGTCCAGCAGGCGGAAAACCACGCCCGCACTCGCGGCACCGACCAGCCGGGTGACCGTGCTCTTCCCGGTTTGACGAGCACCATTGACCAGCACGACCCGGGTATCCGCCAGGGCCTCGGCGATCAGCGACTCGGCTCGCCGGGGAAGCAGATCTCGCGTGTTCACCGCCGCAATATCGCACCAATCAGCTACGGAGGCGGGCACTTGGACGCTGCTCGATGGACATATAGCCGCTGGCGCAGCGGTCAGATAGACGCTGCTTCGGTGGTCATGTAGCCGCTGCCGTGATGGTCATATAGACGGTCACCGACCGGACAGTTGTCCGCACCCTGATCCGCACGACCCGGGCCCAGGGCGGAGGGGCGTCGAGCCGGCTGCCGGGGCGGTAATCATCACCTCGACGACAGCACCCACGGCGTAGCCCCGAGGGTGGCCCTGCGCTCCGGCAGCGCCAGCGTGACCCCCGCGAGCAGCACCGCCACGACCGCGATGGCGCCGAGCATGACCATGCTCCCGCCGAGCGTGTGCGCGCGGAAGAAGAGCGCGGCGAGCACGGCGAGCCCGACCGAGTTGCCGATCTGCTCGACGGTCGGCAGCAGCCCGGAGGCCTCGCCCATGTCGCGGTCGTTCAGCCCGGCGAGCATGATCGGCTGCAATGGGATGCCGAACACCCCGACGCCGAATCCGGCCAGGAAGACCGGGCCGGTGACGAGCAGCAGGCTCACCGCGCCGTCGGTGATGTGCAGGTAGCAGACGCCGACCAGCACCCAGAAGCCGAAGGAGGCGATCCCGGCGGCCAGCGTGCGAATCCCGAAGCGGTTCACCAGGATCGGCGAGACGATGGCGCCCGCCCCGGCGCCGATGGCGAAGGGCGTCATGGCGATGCCGGTGCGCAGCGCGGAGAAGTCGAGCACGTCCTGCAGCAGGATGGAGACGGTGAAGACGAAGGCGGTGAAGAGCCCGAAGAACACCGTCACCAGCACCGAGCCGACGGCGAAGCCGCGGTCGGCGAAGAGATCCAGCCGCACCAGCGCGATCCCGCCGCGCCGCCGGGTGGCCCGCTCGTAGGCGATGAACCCCGCCCCGAGCGCCAGCGCCGCCACGACGCAGCCGAGGTGCAGCAGCCGCCACCCCGCCTGCTGGCTGTCGGCCAGCGCGAAGAGCAGCAGGAAGAGCGCGGCGGTGGCGAGCACCGAGCCGCGCAGGTCGAGCGGGGGCCGCTCCGGCGCGGGGCCGATCTTCAGGTACTTCAGCGCGAGCCCGATGGCGATGATGCCGAGCGGCAGGTTCATCAGGAAGATGACCTGCCAGCCGAGCCCGAACGGGTCCACGGTGATCAGCGCGCCGCCGAGGATCGGGCCGAGCATCCCCGCGAACCCGGCGACCCCGCCGTACACGGCGAAGGCGTAGGGCTGGTGGTCGCGATGAAAGGTCGCGGTGATCACCGCGATGGTCTGCGCCGCCATCCCGGCCCCCGCCACGCCCTGCACGATCCGGGCGAGCACGAGTTCCAGTGCGCTGTCGGAGATTCCGCACCACACCGAGGCGGCGGTGAAGGCGGCCGCCGACCAGAGGAACATCCGGCGCCGCCCGGTGATCGCGCCGAGCCGGGCCGCGGTGAGCAGCGCGCAGGCGAAGGCCAGCGAGTACCCGGCCACCACCCACAGCTGCTGGGCGCGCGATGCGCCGAGTTCGGTGGTGATCACCGGGAGCGCGGTATTGACGATGGTGACGTCGATCATCTGCATGAAGACCGAGAGCAGGCAGGCGCTGAACGCCCCGATCGCGACGGTCGCTTCCTGCCGGGTCACCGCAGCGCCTCCTCGAACAGGGGCCAGGATTTGTGCAGGTCGTCCTGCCAGTAGCCCCAGGCGTGGGTGCCGGTGGGCCGCAGGTCGAAGGTGGCCGCGATATTCGCGGCGAGCAGCCGGTCCCGCAGCTGCCTGGTGCAGGCGTTCGCCACCACCTCCAGCGGGGCGCCGAACATGAGCTGATACAGCAGGTGCGGGAGATCGCCCGCGTCGGCGAGGTTCTCCTTCGGTCCGGGAATCCCGGTGCCGGTGGCGACGTAGACGGCGGTGCCGCGCAGCTTGTCGGCCTGCAGGTAGGGGTCGTTGGCGCGCCAAGCCGGGTCGCTGGGCGGCCCCCACATGTTCGCGGGGGTGCCGCGCTGGGTGGTCACCACGGCCTGCACGATGGTCTGCCCGGCGGGGTCGCTGGTGCGCACGCAGCCGCTGTAGGAACCGATCGCCCGGTAGAACCCGGGCGCGGCCAGCGCCAGCTGGAACACCGAGGTGCCTGCCATGGAGACCCCGGCGATGGCGTTCGCGCCGGTGCCGTCGAATTCGGCGTCGATGAGGGGCGGCAACTCCTCGGTGAGGAAGGTGCCCCAGCGCTGCTTGCCGAGCACCGGGTCGTCGGCGCGCCAGTCGGTGAAGTAGCTGCCCGCGCCGTCCAGCACCACCACGACGGTGACCTGCTTGCCCGCGAAGAACTCGGCGACATCGGTGCGGTCGATCCAATTACCGTCGGAGCCGCCGCTGGAGCCGTTCAGCAGATATAGCACCGGCGAGGGTTTCTCCGGGTCGGCGGCGGGCAGCACCGCGGTGCGCACTATTCGATCCATGGCGGCGGAATACACCTCCACCTGTTGCTGCCTGCCGGGGCCGGGGCGCATTTCGGCGATTTCCGCGGCGGTGCCCGGTTCCGCGCGGGCATCCGACCACGCGCCGGCCAGCAGCAGGGAAAGAGCAAGTAATACGGCGCCGGTCCGGCGCAGATTCTTCGGCATATCCACTCCTGCTTCCGGACCGGAGTCAACGTCACTCACGACCGGCCCCGACCGGTATTCGCGGAACGTTGTGGTCGTTACCAATTCCGGTGCGCGGCGGTTCCCGACGTCTCCCAATTCCCCACCAGGAGGCATCGCCGCAGATCCGCATGACGGCGGGGACGAGCAGCACCCGCAGGATGGCGGCGTCGATGAAGAGCGCCGTCACCATGCCGACCGCGATGTACTGCATCATCACCAGGTCGGAGAGCGCGAAGGCGCCGCAGACCACGAGCAGGATGAGCGCGGCGGCGGTGATGATCCAGCCGGTGCGGGCGATGCCGTCGCGCACCGCCTCGGTGGTGGAGGCGCCCTCGGCCCGCGCCTCCACGATCCGGGCCAGCAGGAACACCTGGTAGTCGGTGGAGAGGCCGTAGATCACCGAGACGATCAGCACCAGGACCAGCGCCATGATCGGCTGCGGCGTGAAGCCGAGCACCCCGGCCCCATTGCCCTGGACGAAGATCCAGGTCAGCACGCCGAGCGTGGAGCCGAGGCCGAGCAGGTTCAGGAATCCGGCCTGCAGCGGGAGCACGATCGAGCCGAAGGCCACCATCATGAGCACCGTGGTGACCAGGAAGACCAGCAGCACCATGAGCGGCAGCCGGTCGAGCAGCGCGTCCACGCTGTCCCGCTCGCTCGCGGGCTGCCCGCCGACCAGCACGATGGTGCCCGGCGGGGCGGGCATGGCGCGCAGGTAGTCGATGGTCTCGTCGGCGTCGTGGCTATCCGAGACCACGGTGTTCGTGGTGAAGACGCCGAGGTGCGACTGCGCCTGCAGCGCGGCCGGGAACGGGGCCTCCAGGCCGGGCGCGCCATTGGCCCGCTCCACCACCTCGCCGATGAGCGAGGTGTCGAGGGTGATCACCATCAGGTCCACCGGGTTGATCTGGCGCAGCGGGAAGAGCTCGTCGAAGTGCTGCTGGGCGGTCCGGGTGGGGTGGTCGGGGGGCAGGAAGCGCTCGGAGATCCCGCCGAAGGCGACGTGCTGCACCGGCGCGATGAGGAGCAACAGCAGCGCCACTACCGGCACCGCCACCAGCCACGGCCTGCGCATGACCCGGCCCGCGATCCGGCCCCACGGGTTGTTGCGCTGCTCGATATCGGCCCGCCGGGCGTGGAAGCGGTTGAAGCCGAGCCAGTCCACCCGGTGGCCGAGGATCGCCAGCATGGCGGGCAGCACGGTCACCGAGACCGCGGCGGCCAGCGCCACCGTGATCATGGCCCCGAGCGCGAAGGAGCGCAGGAAACCGTGCGGGAACAGCAGAATCGCGCCGGAGGCGACCACCACGATGGTGGCCGAGAAGGCGACCGTGCGGCCCGCCGTCGCCACCGAGCGGGCGACGGCCTCCGGGGCGGGGCGGCCCGCGGCCAGCTCCTCGCGGAACCGGCTCACGATGAAGAGCCCGTAGTCGATGGCGAGCCCGAGCCCGATCATCGACACCACCGGCGAGACGAACGAATTGACCTCCATGACGTGCGTCAGCAGCCGCACCACGCCCCAGGCGCCGAGCACCGTGAGCCCGCCGACGATGAGCGGCAGCGCCGCCGCCACCACCCCGCCGAACAGGAAGAACAGCAGCACCGCCACCGCCGGGATGGCGACCAGCTCCATCCGCAGCTGGTCCTGCGCCATGGTGTCGTTGAGCGCGAGCGCGACCGGCTGCGCACCCGCCACCTCGAGATCCACCCCCGGCAGCACGAGCTCGTCCGCGATCTGCCGGTAGTTGTTGAGCACCTCGGTGTCGTCGCCGCCGCGCACCGCGACCGAGGCGAAGGCGTGCTCGCGGTCGGGGGTTCCGAAGACGTCGGGCACCGCGAGCCCGGTCGCGGTCTCCCAGTAGCTGCCGTTGATCTTCTCGATCCGGTCCGGGAAGCGCTCGGGCAGGCCGTCGAGGAAGCCGGTGACGGTGGCGGCGAATTCCGGGTCGTCCACGGTCTTCCCGGCCGGGGCGCGAAAGACCAGCAGCACGTCGGCGACGTGGTTGTGGCCGAACGCCTCGTCCTTCAGCCGCAGTGCCCGCGCCGACTCCGAGCCGGGGTCGTCCCAGCCGCTCACGCTGAGGTGCGCGTGCAGCCCGAGGCCGTACCCGCCGAGCGCGAGCAGCCCGCCGACGACCACGGTGAGTACCAGGAAGCGCCGCCGGACGATCAGCTCGATCCACCGGCCGAATCCACCGGACAAAGCCACCTCCCGACCCTCGAACCCCGCTCCGGGATACCTGAAACATAGGCACCGGGGGGTTGCCTCCACAGCCCCCCGTTTCCACCGGTTCGAGATGCCACAACCGATCCGAGACCAGGTTGTGAACTGTCCCTGAACCTCGAGCGGTACCTGTGAGCGTGGTTACGCTGACCCCAGTCGCCAGCTGCGCACACCAATTTCACGAGTCGCCCGAAATGAATGGCGCTCGAATCAATCCGGCTCGGGAGGATGTGCATGTCGGATATCGCAATTGTCGGCATCGGTTGCCGTTTTGCAGGCGGAATCGACTCACCGGACACTTTCTGGGATTTCGTCCTGGACAAGCGCGACGGTGTCGTCGAGATGCCCGCGGACCGATGGGACTACCGCCGCTACTACGACCCGGAGCCCCGCACTCCCGGCCGCAGCTACACCAAGCACGGCGCCTTCATGACCACCGATCCGTGGGAGTTCGACCCGGACTTCTTCGGCATCTCGCCGCGCGAGGCCACGGTGCTCGACCCGCAGCAGCGGCTCATGCTCGAGGTCACCTGGGAGGCGCTGGACGACGCCGGGATCGCGCGGCACGCGGCAGGCGGCTCGGTCGGTGTGTACGTGGGCGGCTTCGTGGTGGACCAGTCGGTGATCGGCGTGGTCGGCCCCGCGCTCTTCCACACCGATATGCACACCCCGGCCAGCGCCTCGTACACGATGCTCTCCAATCGGATCGCCTACGCGCTCAACCTGGTCGGGCCCGCCATCACCGTGGACACGGCGTGCTCGTCGTCGCTGGTCGCCTTCCACCTGGCCTGCCAGGCGCTCACCAACGGCGACTGCGACGTGGCGCTGGCCGGCGGCGTGAACGTCATGCTGCAGCCGGAGACCTTCGTCCTCATGTGCAAGGGCGGCTTCCTCGCCACCGACGGCCGCTGCAAGTCCTTCGACGCCTCGGCCGACGGCTACGGCCGCGGTGAGGGCGCGGGCATGGTGGCGCTGAAGAAGCTGGACGACGCGGTGCGCGACGGCGACCGGATCTACGCCGTGGTCAAGGCCACCGGCTCGAACCAGGACGGCCGCACCACCGCCATCACCGTGCCGAACGTGGATTCCCAGGAGTCGCTGGCCCGCCAGGTGTGCGTGCGCTCCGGGCTGGCCCCGGAGTCGATCACCTACGTGGAGGCGCACGGCACCGGCACCCTGGTCGGCGACCCGGTCGAACTGCGCGCGCTGGGGCGGGTCTTCGGCGCCCCCTCCGGCCGCACCGAATCGCTCGGCGTCGGCTCGGTGAAGTCGACCATCGGGCACACCGAGGCCGCCGCGGGTGTCGCCAGCGTGATCAAGGCCGCGCTGGCCATCAAGCACCGCACGATCCCGCCGCAGGGCTGGATCGAGAAGCCCAACCCGGACATCCCCTTCGACGAGCTGGGGCTGCACGTCCAGACCGAGGCCGAGCCGCTGCCCGCCGACGCCCCGCCGATGTCGATCGCGGTCAACGGCTTCGGCTACGGCGGCACCAACGCGCACGCGATTCTGCAGGAGTACCGCCCGGCGACCGTGGTCGAGCCTGCGCGCGAGCCCAAGCACTACGGCGTGCTGCCCATCTCGGCCCGCGGCACCGCCGCGGCCCGCGCGCTGGCGGGCCGCTTCGCCGACCTGATCACCGGCGGCGCCGACCCGGCCCGGCTGGCCGAGGCGGCCTGGACCCGGATGGCACACCACCAGCACCGCACCGGCATGCTGCTCGGCGACACCGACGACCTGGTGCGCGAGCTGCGCGCCTTCGCGGGCGGCGAGGGCAGGGACGCGGTGCGCACCATCGTGGCCCGCACCACCGAGCCGGTTTTCGTCTTCTCCGGCATGGGCCCGCAGTGGTGGGGCATGGCGCGCGAACTGCTCGGCACCGAGGGCGCCTTCGCCGAGGCGGCGAAGGAGATCGATGACGAGTTCCGCGCGCTCGCGGGCTGGTCGATCATCGAGGAGCTGCTGAAGCCCGAGGAGGAGTCGCGGGTCAGCGCCACCGAGGTGGCGCAGCCGGCGAACTTCCTCGTGCAGGTGGCGCTTGTGCGCGAGCTGGCGCAGTACGGCATCGCGCCCGCCGCCATCGTCGGGCACAGCGTGGGCGAGGTCTCCGCGGCCTACGTCAGCGGGGTGCTCTCGCTGCGCGACGCCGTGCTGGTGGCCTACCACCGCGCCCGGCTGCAGGCCACCACGGCCGGCACCGGCGGCATGCTGGCCGTCGGGCTCAGCGCCGACCAGGCCCGCGAGCTGGTGGAGAACGACCCGCGGGTGGATATCGCCGCCATCAACAGCGCGACCTCGCTCACCCTCTCCGGCGACGCCGACCGGCTGGACGAGATCGCCGAGAAGCTCACCGAGGACGGCGTTTTCGCGCGCCGCCTGCGGGTCGAGGTGCCTTACCACAGCCGCCTCATGGACCCGATCCTGGACGAGCTGCGCATGGTGCTCGCCCAGCTCGATCCGCAGCAGCCCGCGATCCCGCTCTACTCCTCGGTCACCGGTACCGAGGTGACCGGCCCGGACTGGGGCGCCGAGTACTGGTGCGCCAATGTGCGCGAGCCGGTGCGCTTCGCCGACGCCATCGCGAAGCTGATCGCCGAGCGGCGGGTGTTCCTCGAGGTCGGGCCGCACCCGGTGCTCTCCGGCAATATCCGGGAGATCCTGCTCGGCGCCGACGTGAACGGCACCACCGTCCCGACGCTCGACCGCAAGCAGCCCGACTCGGAGAGCGTGCGCCGCACCCTCATCGGGCTCTACGGCGCGGGCGTGCTCGACCTGGATGCCCTGTTCCCGGCCGAGGACGCCACGGTTCCGCACACCCCGCTGCCGCGCTACCCGTGGCAGCGCACCCGGCTGCACTCCGCGCTCCCGCTCTTCGAGCAGGCCCGGCTCGGCACGCCGGGCGGCTACGCCATGCTCGGCGACCCGGACGTCGAGGGCAGGCCGGACTACCTGCTGCAGGTCGGCACCGAGCTGCTGCCCTGGCTGGCCGACCACGTGGTCAACAACATCAAGATCATGCCGGGCGCGGCCTACCTGGACGCGGCGCTCAGCGCCACCGCCAAGCGGCTCGGCGTGGACCGGGTCGCGCTGGAGCAGGTGCGCTTCGTCGCCCCGCTCATCATGGGCCAGCCGGACACCCCGCTGCTCGCGCTGACCATCGAGGAGGCCAGCGGCCGCTTCGTCATCCGCTCCCGCTCGGCCACCGGCACCGCGTGGACGCTGCACGCCACCGGCCGCACGCTCACCGGCAGCCACCGGCAGACCAAGGTCGAGGTGCCGGAGATCACGGTCGGCGTCGACGTCGACCCGGCCATGTTCTACACCGGGCTGGCCGCCGCCGGGCTGCAGTACGGCCCGGCCTTCCGGCGGGTGCTCACCGCGCGCGTCGGAAAGGACACGGTGGTCGCCACCGTGGACGGCTCGATCGCGGCCGGCTCCGGCCACCTCGCGCACCCGGCGGTGGTGGACGCCGCCATGCAGACCGCGGCGCTGCTCTTCGCCGAGTCCCGCATCGACGAGGGCACGCTGGTGCCGGTCGGGGTCGCGGCGGCGCGCATGGTCGCGCCGCTGCCGGAGCGGGTCACCGTGGTCGCCAGGCGCGACCCCAAGGCCAGGCTGCGCGCCGACGTCGACCTGCTGGACGACGACCACAACCTGGTCATGCGGCTGAGCGGGCTGCAGATCGGCGCGCTCACCCCCGGCCAGGACCCCCTGCGCCGGATGGCCGACTTCTTCTACGTCGAGACCATGGAGCAGCGCGACCCGCTCGACCCCACCGCGCTGCCGCAGGATTCGGTCAGCACCGTGGTGGTCGCGCTCGGCGGCACCAACAGCCGCGCCGAGGCGCTGGCCGAGGCGGTGCCCGGCGCCAGGCTGCACCTGGCCGGGCTGCCCGGCGAGGAGCCGGCCGCGGGGCTCGCCGACACCCTCGCGGCCGCCCGCGCCGACGGCACCGAGCGGCTGCACGTGGTTGTCGTGGCGGGCAAGGTCGAGGACGATGTCGCCGACCTCTGGACGCTGGAGCAGGTCGCGGTCGCCATCGACGCCTTCGCGCACCCGGCCGAGGCCGAGCAGCAGGGCCCGGGCAGCGTCTTCGGCGACGGCGAGTGCCACGTCACGCTGGTCACCGAGCGCGCCTTCGCCATCCCGGACGACCCGGCGCTGCCGGACACCAGGCAGGCCGCGCTCGCCGGTGCCCGCCGCGTGCTGCTCAACGAGCAGACCACGCTGCGCTGGCGGCTCATCGACGTCGAGCCGGCCACCGAGACCGCCGATCTGCTGACCGAGCTGGCCGTCCCCGGTGCCTTCTGGAACGACAACCTGGACGAGGTCGCGCTGCGCTCCGGCACCCGCTGGGCCCCGCTGGTGACCAAGCCGCTCCCGGACCGCCTGGAGGCGCTCGACACCGCGGCCCCGCTCACCGACCCGGAGGCCAACTTCGCCCTGGAGATGCCGCGCACGCGGGTGCTCTCCGGGCTGGCCTGGCGCGAGTGCCCGCGGCCGGAGCCGGGCGCCGACCAGATCGAGGTCCGGATGAAGGTCATCGGGCTGAACTACAAGGACCCGCTCAAGGTGATCGGGCTGCTCGGCGAGCGCGAGCTGGCCCCCACCTACTTCGGTACCGTGCCCGGCATGGAGGGCGTGGGCGAGGTGGTGCGGGTCGGCTCCGGCATCACCGATATCGCCGTCGGCGACCAGGTCGCCATCGCCACCAAGGGCATGATGCAGCGCTACGTGCTGACCGACCGGAATCGGGCCATCCCGCTGCCGCCGGACGCCGACCCCGGCTACTGCACCAGCACCATCGCCTTCGGCACCGCCGAGTACGCGCTGCACGACCTGGCCCGGATCGAGCCGGGCGAGTGGGTGCTGATCCACGGCGCCGCCGGCGGCGTCGGCACCGCGGCCATCCAGGTCGCCAAGGATCGCGGGGCACGGATCATCGGCACCGCGAGCACCGACGAGCGCCGGGCGCACGTGCTCGAGCTCGGCGCCGACCACGCCATCGACTCCAGGTCGCTGAACTTCGTGGACGACGTCCTGGAGATCACCGGCGGCAAGGGCGTCGAGGTGGTGCTGAGCAGCGCGCCCGGCGAGATCCTGCGGCAGAACTTCAACGCGGTGGCCGAGTTCGGCCGCATCGTCGAGGTGGGCAAGGCCGACATCTACACCGGCGGCCTGCTGGAGCTGGCCAACTTCGACAAGAACGTGGCCTACTTCTCCATGGACCTGGACCGCCTGGTCGCCCAGGACGCGCAGCGGCTCATCGCGCTGCTGCAGCGGGTCTACGAGAAGGTGCTGGCGGGCACCTACACCCCGCTCCCCTACCGGTCCTTCGAGACCGACGAGGTGGCGAGCGCCTTCGAGGAGACCATCCGCTCCACCGGGCTGCGCCGGATCGCGCTGCGCATCGACTCCCCGCTGCCCGCGGTTCGGCCGTACCTGCCGGAGGTCGAGTTCGACGCGGCCGGAACGTATCTGGTGACCGGCGGCTTCGGCGGCTTCGGCATGGCGCTCGGGCGCTGGCTCGCGCTGCGCGGCGTGCGCAGGCTGGTGCTGATCAGCCGCAGCGGCCCGACCACCGACGAGGCGCACCGGCAGCTCGAGGCCTGGGAGGCCGCTGGGGTCGAGGTGATCGACGAGCGAGCCGACATCACCGACGCCGGCGCGGTCGCGGCCATCGTGGCGCGGGCGCACACCGCCGAGCACCCGCTGCGCGGGGTGTTCCACGCGGCGGGTTCGGTGGCGGACAACCGGCTGGCCGCCATGACCTACCGGGAACTGGACATCGTGTACCGGCCCAAGGTGCACGGCGCCCGGGTGCTGCACCAGGCGGTGGCGGATGCCGGGATCACCCTGGACATGTTCGTGCTCTGCTCCTCCGGCGGCTCCATGTACGGCATCTACGGCCAGTACAACTACTGCGCCGCCAATGTCGCGGTGGAGACCATGGCGCAGGAGTGGGCGCGAGGCGGCGAGCGGGCGCTCTGCATCGGCTGGGGCCACCTCTCCGGCGCCACCGGCGGCATGGCGGCCGACGAGACCGCGGCCAAGTACCTCGACCTGGTCGGCTTCGACCCGCTCGACATGGCCGACGCCACCGCCTACCTGGAGCAGACGCTGCGCCTCGGCGACCCGCGCGCCGGGATCATCCCGACCGACTGGGGCAAGCTCACCGGCACCTTCCCGCAGCTCACCCGGACCGGCCGCACCATCGCGCTGGCCCAGGTCTCGGCGAAGGACACCTCGGAGCTGGCGCAGCTGCGCGCCGAGGTGGCCGCGATCGAGGAGGGCAAGCGTGGCGCCTTCGTCGCCCGCAAGATGGCCGAGGAGCTCGCGGTCGTCATGGGGGTGCCGGTGGAGTCCATCGACATGACGGTTCCGGTGCCCGAGCTGGGGCTGGACTCGCTCATGGCGGTGGAGCTCGGCGCCCGCGTCACCAAGACGCTCGGCATCGACCTGATGTCGCTGCAGATGGGGCGCTCGTTCAGCCTGGAGCAGGCCGGGCCGAAGGTGGCCGAGCTGATCCTGGCCGCGGAGACGGCGAACGGCGGCGGGCTTGACCCGTCCACGCTGATCGCCGAGGCCGCGGCCGAGCCGGTGCCGGTGGGCGCGCCATCGTGACCGGCACCCGTCGAAACGAGGTTGCAGCATGGTCGAATTCGGCCTGATCGACGACTGGGCACCGGCGCCGGGCCGGCTGACCACCTGGACCGCGGCACCGGAGTCGGTGGCGCGGGCCGGGCGGGCGCCTGCCCACCCGGCCCCGCCCTCGCACCAGCAGGAGCAGTACCTGAAGGCCGCCGCGCAGCACGCCGCGGCGGAGTTCCGCTACTCCGGGCTCTGCCTGGTGACCGCGGAGATCCCCACCGGCGAGCTGAACCGGGAGGCCATGACCACCGCGGTCAATGCCTTCCTGCAGCGGCACGACACCTTCCGTACCTGGTTCCGGATCGAGGGCGGGAACATCCAGCGGCACCTGGTGCCCGCGGAGGACGTGGAGTTCGTCCCGATCGAGCACGGCCGGGTCGACGATCCGGCCACCGTCCGGGAGCACGTGCAGAAGACCACGCCCGGCCCGTTCGAGTGGGACTGCTTCACCTTCGGCGCGATCGAGCGGGCGGAGTCGACCACCGTCTACCTCGCCGTCGACCACCTGCACACCGACGGCTTCGGGCAGTACCTCTCCGGCTTCGACCTCGCCATGCTCTACACCCGCGAGGTCTGGCCGGACGCCCCGCAGATGCTGGAACCGGCCGCCAGCTACCTGGCCTACTGCACCGCCGAGCGGGCCTTCACCGGGCAGATGTCGCTGACCTCGCCCGGCGTGCGCAAGTGGCTGGAGCTGATCCGCGGCAACGAGGGCAGGCTGCCGTCCTTCCCGCTGGAGCTGGGGAAGCGCTCGGACGTCTACAACCGCAGCGCGCACCGCACCGTCACGCTCTTCGACGAGGACACCGCCGTCCGTTTCGAAGAGCGCTGCCGGGCCAATGGCGCCGAGTTCGTCGGCGGCATCTTCGCCGCCGCCGCGCTGGTCGAGCGGGAGCTGATCGACAGCGACTACTACTTCGGCATGACCCCGGTGAGCACGCGGAGCAGCCTCGCGGAGCGGGCCTCGGTCGGCTGGTACGTGACGCTGCTCCCGGTCGCCTTCCCGCTCGGCGCCACCTCCTTCGACCGGGTGGTCAAGCTGGCCCAGCACGCCTACGAGAACGGGCTCCGGCTGGCGCCCACCTCGTTCCAGCGGGTGGTCGAGCTGCTGCCCGCCGACTCCGACCTGGACCTCGAGCCCGGCTGGTCCTGCCCCATGATCTCCTTCGTCGACGCGCGGGAGCTGCTCGGCAACGAGTTCTTCGACGCGGCATCGGCCGGGCTCTACGCCAATCGCGCCGCCTCGGAGCAGGTGCTCATCTGGATCAACCGGCTGGCCACCGAGACCACGCTGAGCGTCATCTACCCGGACACCCCGGTGGCGCACGAATCGGTGCAGCGGTATGTCACGGTATTGCGGCGCGTCTTCGAAACGGCGGCGAAGGAGAAGTCTTGATCGACACCGTGTTCCGCGACCCCGGCATCCCGGACGGGGAGAAATCGGTCTACACCGTGCGGGTGGCCAACCAGCCCGCCGCGCTGGAGCTGGTCAATGCGATCGGGCACGACCGCGACGGGTACCGGTCGATCACCCAGGTCGGCTCCGGCGACTTCGCGGTGACCGTCGAGCAGCGCTTCCAGCGCGTCGGCGACCGGCTCAGGGCCGCCAGCTACCGGGCCGAGACCAGGTCCGGCGGCACCGTGGTGAGCCGGGAGGAGGCGAACTTCGTCGGCACCACGCACCTGCAGTTCGGCGGCGGGATCGCGCCCTTCCCGGCCGACCTCATGCCGCTGGCAGGCGGGCTCACCCTGCTCCGCGGGCTCGACTTCGCCGAGGGCATGGAGGAGGAACTCGCACTCTGGCTGGCCTTCTCGGTGCACGTGCCGGTAACCGCCAGGGTGGAGCAGCGCGCCGTCATCGAGGTGGGGGCCGGTGAGGTGGAGTGCTGGCAGGTGCGGCTGCGGCCGCGGCTCTCCGGGTTGAACGCGCTGCTGGAGAAGATGCTCAGCGGGTTCCTTCCGCCCGCGGTGGCGCATATCGAGGTGGCGGCGCCGCACCGGATGATCCGCTTCGGGTTCCCCACCGGGCCCATGCCGTGGGATCCGCGCGGGACCATGGAGCTGGTCTCGTAGTTCGTTTCCTGTTCGCGACCCCGCACCGGCCGAGCCGATGCGGGGTTTCGGCATTCCCAGGTTTGAACCCGGCACCCGGGGCAGACCAACGCCTGCGCCCGGAATCGCAACCAAGCTCCTGCCGCTTATGGCCGCCGGCGTCCAGGTCCCACCGTGACCGGCAGCTCAGAACTCGTCGCGCACCGGCTCTCACCGGTTACCTCGTACTCGAGGTGAATAGTCCCAGTTCAGCGGGAGCTTTTCCGAATGCCGCTGACCGCTACCTCGAGGAACCGTGCCCGCGAACTCAGGAGTGCTTCGCGGACCTCGCACAGTTCGGGTTTGGGACACCGGAACCAGTGGCGAGTGCGAAATTGTAGTTCCGCCATGCCGCTTCGTACTCCGCCCGCACTCGCCCCGGTGGCGTCTCGCTCCGGGGCTCCGTCGCGGTCGTGGGGGGTGGTCGAACGTTGCATTCGTGACCTGCTTCCGGTCGTCGTTGTCGGTGGGCCAGAACACGAGTCCGAGAAGCGTCACCACGCCGGGGAGGAGGAGCACGAGGGTCCAGAGGATCACGCGGCGTCGTTCCCGTCTGCCGGAGGCGGGCCGGTGGCGATCAGCGCTTCGCGGGCAGCGCGTTCACAGGAGATACAGCCTTTCGTTCGGGAGCCGCCGCAGGTCGGCGCTCGGATTGCCGCTCAGCGCAGCGCGCATGTCGGCGCGGCCTGTCGATTCGCGGATGAAAGTCGTCGCGGCAGTGAGGCAAGCGCGGTACCGGAGTTCGACGTTTCCGAGCCCGGTGCCGACCGTCACCGACACACGGACATCCGGCTCATCGGGAGCCGGAGACTGATCGGTCATGGCTCCACCTCCGAGCGCTCCCCCTGGCGAAGCGCTTGCCTCAGCCGGAACAGCAGTTCGAGACGCGCGAGCACGTCGAGCGGAGCGAGCGGCACCGGTCGAACCGGCACGCTGCTCGGTGTGCGAGTAGGCAGAGTTGTCGGCACGTCCCCTCCAGGTCCGTTGGTGGGCACCGGTGCCGGGGAGCGAGTCAACCCGGCACCGGAAGCCTGTTCAGGACCGTACGAAGCCGAACCTATGCCCGTCCACGCTTATGCTTCAAAATGCTCCAACCCCGATTACCTATGGCAATGCCGGAATCTCTGAGCCATCATCGAATGAGCGTGAGCATTCTTGCGCATTCGGCTGAGGGAAGGGCAGACCGTGAACATACGATTCCTGGGCAAGGGTGGTACGACCGGCGGCGGGTGCCCGTCGCTGTACGCCACCGATAGAGGTACCTACCTGGCGCAGGGCTGGCGGACGGGGGCTCCGGAGCGGATCGAGATCCCACACCTTCTGCTCGGTTTCGCCGAGCCGGACACCTACGTCGGGGCCGCGATGACCGACACAGGGCGGGGTACGTTCACGCTCACCGGGAAGCCGGTGACCGACCCAGCGACGCTGGCAAAGATGGACATCTACCCCGGAGAAACGGTGGTGGAAGTCCCACGGATGACAAGGGAGTTCTACGGCAATGCTGCTGGTTGAGGGTGAGGACTTCCTAGACCTGTTCCGCGCCGCCAAGCGCGAAGCGTTCCACCTGGAGAACTCGGACATCTACGAGACGCCGGACGAGTCCGAACCGCTCCGGAAGTTCCTCGCCGGTGAACCCGATGACTACCAGTGGTTCACGCCGTGGATGGACCACGTTCGGGAGACCACAGCGCGGGGTGTCTCGGTTCGTCGTGCTCGGATCGTCACCGAGCCCCACACGGACTACACCCGGTTCGCGAAAGCCGTTGCCCGGCTCAACGAAGAGGCCGGGGAAGACGTTCGGTACGCCGGCCGGCATCTGTTCGAACCGCACCCGGTCCGCTCTCCCGACTGGTGGTTGTTCGACGGAGGGACCCTCGCCTACACGGTGTTCGAACCATCCGGCCGCTGGGCTGGCGCCGCGGTCACCACCGACCCGGTGTTGGTCGAGTACGCGCAGGGGACGAGAGAACTCGTCTGGTCATTGGCTACGCCCCTCCGGAGCTACGCCGCACAGTGACCACCCCACCCGATGAGGCGAAGGAGGCGCTGGGCAAGCGCCTTCGAGAACTACGCCTCAATGCTGAGCTGACCGGCACAGAACTTGCGAACCGTGCCGGTTGGCATCAGTCCAAAGTCTCCAAGGTGGAGCGCGGAAAGACCATGCCCACGGATACTGACATACGCGCGTGGTGCCTGCACACCAACTCCGAGGACCACATACCGGACCTGATAGCGACCATTCGCGATATCGACAGCGCTTATCTCGAATGGCGTCGGGTGCTCGGCACTGGCACGAAGAAGCGCCAGGAAGCACAGGTAAAGCTCGAAGCCGGAACCGAGTTCATGCGCTGGTATGAGCCGTTCCTCATCCCGGGACTTCTTCAGACGGCGGAGTACGCCGAGGAGATTATGCGTAACGTCATCGGCTTCTACGGAATAACCGATGACCTCGACGAAGGCGTATCCAAACGGCTCGAAAGACAGCAGATTCTCTATCGCAAGAATCATCGGTTTCACTTCCTGGTCTCCGAGCAAGCTCTTTACACGACGGTCGGAGACGACCAGATAATGATCGGCCAGCTTGACCGACTGTTAGCCGTGATCGGTATGCCGCGGGTGACCTTCGGAATCGTTCCCGCTCAGAGTCGGTACAAGGTCTTCATCTCGAACATGATCATGTTCGACAATCGGCTTGTGATGGTTGAAGGTCTGACTGCTGAGCTGACCATTACTCAGCCCCGAGAAGTCGCACAATACGGCCGGGCATTCAACACCCTTGCCGAACAGGCACTGACTGGAGACAGAGCCAGGGAACTGATACGGATCGCTCTGGCTGAGCGATCCGTGAACGGCGAAGAGAATCTCGCCTAACCGCGACGAATGACCGCCCACACCTGCACTATGTGCGGTGCGACCGAGCGTCAGACCCGGCGGCCGGTGTAGGCGAGTAACCGCAGGTGGCCGGGGGCGTCGTCGGCGACCGGCACGGCCGCGTCGAACCACCCCGGCCGCCGGTACGGATCCAGCCCACCCGCCTCGACGACGGCATCCAGCAGGGCGGCACAGAGCGCGTCGTCGGCGAGGTCGGTCCGCCCGGCGGCCAGCGCCAGATCGGTCCCGTGCACCGTGAGCTCCAACAGATGCGCGAGCGCCGCGCTCGGGCCGGGCAGCTCGCCGAGCGGCGTCGGCACCGCGCCTTCCAGCGCGTCCGGACGACTCCAGGCGGCGCGATCGAGTTCGGCAGCGGTGGCGAAGGCGCCGTGCGGGTCGGAGCCGAGCACGTCGGCGGGCAGCTCCGCGTCGGCGGTGATGTCGCTGAGCGCGGCTACCGCGCCGTAGATCACCCGGACCAGGTGTTCGAGCAGGGTGTGCACGTCCCAGTCGGCGCAGAGCGTGGGCGCGCCGAGCGATCCGGGTTCCAGCGCCGCGACCGCGGCACCCGCGGTATCGAGGGCGCGGTCGATGGCGGCGACCACCGTCTCCGTCTCGATGCGGCCGATCGCGGGGTCCTGCACACGGTTCATGGGAATCCTTCTGGTCGATCGAGGCGATGCTGCCCGGAATACACATCGCTCACCAATGGAAACCCGAAATTGTGCGGCGCGCACCGAACAGCCGCCCGGGTTGACAAGGCAGGCCGGGATTGTCGGTCAGCCGGACCCCTCGCGCCGCTTTCCACCGGACTCCGGCTCGGTGCGGGTGATGCCGTGCTCGGTGCCGTCGTCGGCCTCCTGATCCGGCTCCGGATGCTCCGGCTCGAAGGTCGCGGGCAGGTTCTTGATGTGCCGGTTCATCGACCGGATCAGCAGGAACGTCCCGGCCAGCAGCACCAGCACGATGATCAGCCCGAGCGGCGACGCCTTGCCGAACTCCGGCCCGGTCGGCGTGCCCGGCGTCTGCGCGAGCACCGCCGTCACGAGCGGTAGCGCGGACATCACCGGTGCTCGTCCCCGATCCCGGCGAACAGGTCGTTCTCCGGGAGCGCGGTCTTGACCCTGGTCTGCGCGAGTTCGAACTCCTCGGTCGGCCAGACCCGGCGCTGCAGCTCCAGCGGGATGGCGAAGAAGGCGCCGTTCGGGTCGATCTGGGTGGCGTGCGCGAGCAGCGCGCCGTCGCGCTGCGGGAAGTACTCGGCGCACTCGATCTGGGTGGTCACCCGCGACATCACGTCGCCGCGCTCCACCGCGTACTTGCGCGAGCGGTCCAGCCACTCCTGCAGCGGGAAGGGCTCGTCCAGCCGCTCGTACTCCTCGGCGAAGAGCTCCAGCCTGCGCAGGCTGAACCCGTGGTTGTAGTAGAGCTTGAGCGGGGTCCACGGCGCGCCGGCGTCCGGGAACCGCTCCGGGTCGCCCGCCGCCTCGAACGCCGCCACCGAGACCTCGTAGCACCGGATGTGATCCGGGTGCGGGTACCCGCCGGTCTCGTCGTAGGTGGTCATGACGTGCGGCCGGAACTCGCGCACCACCCGGACCAGCGCCTCGGTCGCCTCCTCCAGCGGCACGAGTGCGAAGCTGCCCTCCGGCAGCGGCGGCGGCGGATCGCCCTCGGGCAGCCCGGAATCCACGAAGCCGAGCCAGGTCTGCCGCACCCCGAGCGCGGCCGCGGCGGCGGCCATCTCCTCGCGCCGGATCTCGTGAATCCGCTCCAGTACCCCCGGGGTGTCCATGGCCGGGTTGAGAATGCTGCCCGCCTCACCACCGGTCAGCGTGACGACGAGTACCTCGTTGCCCTCGGCGGCGTACTTGGCCGTCGTCGCCGCGCCCTTGGAGGACTCGTCGTCGGGGTGCGCGTGCACCGCCATCAGCCGGAGCCCGCTCACGTCCTGTTCACTCCGTCGCTCACCCTGTACCTCGCGCTCTCCGCCGTCTTGTCCTCGGTGCCGTGGGCGTCCGATCCTCGCTTCCCTATAGTTCCATCCAGACCCCTCTGTATTCCGACCCACCCCCGGGAGCACCGAGACCATGACCGAGCCGGAAGCGCGCGCCGACGCCGCGCGGGACGAGCAGCGCCGCGCCGCCCGCCGCGCCGAGCGCTACGGCACGCGGCGCGGCGTCGGCCCCGGCCGCCGGATCGCGGCCGTGCTCGGCGTGCTGGTCGTCGCCGCCGGGGTCGGCATCGGCTTCCTGGGATACCAGAAGTTCGGGCCGAAGGATGTCGAGGCCGAGCAGCTCGGCTACGTCATCGTCGACGATTCCACCCTCGACCTGCGGATCAAGGTGACCAGGGACGATCCGTCGCAGCCGGTGGTCTGCATCGTCCGGGCGATGTCGCGCGACGGCGAGGAGACCGGGCGGCGCGAGGTGCTCGTGCTGCCGTCGGAGAGCGGCACGGTCGAGGTCGGTACGCAGATCCGCTCCTCGGCGCGGCCCGCCTCCGGCAGCGTCTACGCCTGCTCGACTACCGTTCCGGGGTACCTGCGCGCGGATTGAGCCGCGCAAAATCGACTTGACCTGCATATTTGTGAGTCATGCTAAAATGGCCTGACACACGGTTCCGGAACCCGGAGCCGTGTTTGCTGCATTGGCGGCCAACGCGGTGGATTCCGGAGCGCACGACACCCCTGGCGATCGCGTCCAGCCGTCGGCCGATGCGTGCCCGCCTGCCCCGGTGGGTACAGCAGCGGTGTTCAGGGAATCCCGGCGCGCCGGGAACAACTACTAGGGAGTGATCGAGATGACCGAGAATGTGACCTGGCTGACCCAGGAGTCGCACGACAGGCTCAAGAGCGAACTCGACGCGCTCATCGCCAACCGTCCGGTCATCGCCGCCGAGATCAACGAGCGCCGCGAGGAAGGCGATCTCAAGGAGAACGGCGGGTACCACGCGGCGCGGGAGGAGCAGGGCCAGCAGGAGGCCCGCATCCGGCAGCTGCAGGAGCTGCTGAACAACGCCAAGGTCGGCGTCGCGCCGACCAAGTCCGGCGTCGCGCTGCCCGGCTCGGTGGTCAAGGTCTACTACGACGGTGACGAGACCGACACCGAGACCTTCCTCATCGCCACCCGCGAGGAGGGGCTCGGCCACTCCGACCTGGAGACCTACTCGCCGAACTCGCCGCTCGGCGGCGCGCTCATCGACGCCAAGGTCGGCGAGACCAGGGAGTACACGCTGCCCAACGGCAACACCATGAAGGTGACGCTGGTCAGCGCGGAGCCCTACCACAGCTGAGCCGCCTGAACAGCAGCGGCCGCACTCGGAGATCGAGTGCGGCCGCTGCTTCATGTCTCCGGTACCCCTACCGCGCGAGCGCCTGCTCGACGTCGGCGAGCAGATCGGCGGCGTCCTCGATGCCGACCGAGAGCCGCACCAGGTCGGCGGGGACCTCCAGCTGCGACCCCGCGGTGGAGGCGTGCGTCATGGCGCCCGGGTGCTCGATCAGCGATTCGATCCCGCCCAGCGACTCGGCCAGGGTGAAGACCTCGGTTCCGGCGCAGAAGCGGCGCGCCGCCGCCTCGCCGCCGTGCAGCCGCACCGAGAGCATCCCGCCGAAGCGCCGCATCTGCTTGGCCGCCACGCCGTGCCCGGCGTGCTCGGGCAGGCCGGGGTAGATGACGGTGGAGACGGCCGGGTGCCGGGCGAGGAACTCGGCGATCAGCTCGGCATTGTCGCAGTGCCGCTCCATGCGCAGCGCCAGCGTCTTGGCGCCGCGCAGCGTGAGGTAGGCGTCGAACGGGCCCGGCACCGCGCCCGCGCCGTTCTGCAGGAAGGCGAACTTCTCGTCGGTCTCGGCGTCGTCGGTGATCAGCGCGCCGCCGATCACGTCGGAGTGCCCGCCCAGGTACTTGGTGGTGGAGTGCAGCACGATGTCCGCGCCCAGGGGCAGCGGGGTCTGCAGGTACGGGGTGGCGAAGGTGTTGTCGACCACCAGCTTGGCGCCCGCGGTGTGCGCCACGTCGGCGAGCGCCGGGATGTCACCGATGGTGAGCAGCGGGTTGGTGGGGGTCTCGACCCAGATCAGCTTGGTGTTCGGGCGCACGGCGGCGCGGACGGCGTCCAGGTCGGCGATGTGCGCGGGCGAGTGCTCGATGCCCCACTGGGTGAACACCTTGTCGATCAGCCGGAAGGTGCCGCCGTAGGCGTCGTCGGGGATGACGATGTGGTCGCCGGGGCGCAGCAGCGCGCGCAGCGCACAGTCGGTCGCGGCCATCCCGGAGGCGAAGGCGCGGCCGTACCGGCCGAGCTCGAGGGCGGCGAGATTGGCCTCCAGCGCGGTGCGGGTGGGGTTGCCGGTGCGGGCGTACTCGTATCCGCCGCGCAACCCTCCCACCCCGTCCTGGGCGAAGGTCGAACTCGCGTAGATGGGCACGTTCACCGCGCCGGTCTGCGGGTCCGGCTCGAACCCGGCGTGCACGGCGCGGGTGGAGAATCCCAGCTCGCTCATGGCCCCAGCCTAGAACCGGCCACCGGCGTCGCATTCCCGGGGGGTGCGTCCGCCCGCCTCGTTACGCTGACCGGCATGGCGCCCGACACACCCGTGACCCTGGACGAATTGTTCGCGACCGATGCCCTGCTGCAGCCGGAGGAGCGGGAGATCCGCGACACCGTCGCCGCCTTCGCGGCCAGGCGGCTGCGCCCGCACGTCGCCGGCTGGTTCGAGGCGGGCACCTTCCCGGCCCGGGAACTCGCCCCCGAGCTGGGCGAGCTCGGGCTGCTCGGCATGCACCTGGATGGCTACGGCTGCGCCGGGCTCTCCGCCACCGCCTACGGCCTTGCCTGCCAGGAACTCGAGGCGGTCGACTCCGGCATCCGCAGCATGGTCTCGGTGCAGGGCTCGCTGGCCATGACCGCCATCCACCGCTACGGCTCCGAGGAGCAGAAGCAGCACTGGCTACCCGGGATGGCCGCGGGTGAGCTGCTCGGCTGCTTCGGGCTGACCGAACCGGACTTCGGCTCCAACCCCGGCGGCATGCGCACCCGCGCCAAGCGGGACGGCGACGACTGGGTGCTGGACGGGTCCAAGATGTGGATCACCAATGGCTCGGTCGCCGATGTCGCGGTGGTCTGGGCCTACACCGACCCCGAGGAGGCGGGCGGGCGGCCCGTGGTGCGCGGCTTCCTCGTCCCCACCGACGCCCCCGGCTTCGTGGCCAGGGAGATGCACCGCAAGCTCTCGCTGCGCGCCTCCATCACCGCCGAGCTGAACTTCGACGGGGTGCGGCTGCCCGCCGACGCGGTGCTGCCCGGCTCGCGCGGGCTCTCCTCGCCACTGGCCTGCCTGGGCGAGGCGCGCTTCGGCATCGTCTTCGGCGCGCTCGGCGCGGCCCGCGACTGCCTCGCCGCGGCGATCGAGTACTCGCGCAGCCGTGAGGTTTTCGACAAGCCGCTGGCCGCCTACCAGCTCACCCAGGCGAAACTCGCCGACCTGGCGCTGGAGTACGGCAAGGGGCAGCTGCTCGCCATCCACCTCGGGCGGCTCAAGGACCGCGGCGAGCTCACCCCGGAGCAGGTGAGCGCGGGCAAGCTGAACAGCACGCGGGAGGCGATCGCCATCGCCCGCGAGTGCCGGACCATCCTGGGGGCCAACGGGATCACGCTCGACTACCCGGTGCTGCGGCACGCCAACAACCTGGAGTCGGTGCTCACCTACGAGGGCACCGCGGAGGTGCACCAGCTCACCCTCGGGAAGGCCCTCACCGGCAGCAATGCCTTCCGCTGAGCACAGTGTTACGAAGCGTCATCGCGGAGCCACCCGGCGGTCACCCGATGGCCGGGAATTTCCCGCATCCTGGAACGACCTTGCTCCACCGGTCGTTCCAGGAGGTGCACCATGTGCACACAGCCGCTCGCTGTCCCCGCCGCCCCGGGAGGCTCCGATGCCCGATGCTGAACTCCCGGACCGCCGAGAACTGCTGGCCGCCTTCGCTTCTGCCGACGAAGCGGGCGACGACCCGGTGACCCGCTCGGCCGCCGTGCTCGCCGAGCTGCACCGGCGGCGGCACCGCGATCCGCTGGCGGCCGCCGGGATCGATTGCCGCCGTGCCGAACTCGTCGCCGCCGTGGACCGCTGGGCGGGCGCCGCCCGGCCCGCCCGCGTGCGCGGCATCTCACTCGGCGCGCTGCTCGACCGGATGGCGGCGGCGCACGTGCACGCCGACCACCTGCTGCACCACTGCGAACAGGTCTCCGACACCAGGGTGCACGCCGCCTGGTATCGGCTGGCCACGCTCGCCGACGAGTGGAGCGACCTGATCGCGGGCTACCTGCCCGAGCGCGCGTCGGCGGGCACCCGCTGACGGCAGGGCGCTACCCGGGCGCGGGCCGGCGGCACCGGCCCTACTTGCCGATCGCGCCGACGCTGAGGAACCCGAGCAGGTCGTGCCTGGTGATGACGCCGACCGGCTTGCCCTCCTCGACCACCATGAGCGCGTCGGTCTCGGAGAGCGCCTTGGTGGCGGCCGAGATCGGCTCGCCCGCGCCGATCAGCGGGAACGAGGGGCTCATGTGCTGCGCCACCGAGTCGGTGAGGTGCGCCCGCCCCTCGAAGACCGCGGAGAGCAGGTCGCGCTCGGAGACGCTGCCCGCCACCTCGCCCGCCATCACCGGCGGCTCGGCGCCGACCACCGGCATCTGCGAGACGCCGTACTCGCGCAGGATCTCGATGGCGTCGCGCAGCGTCTCGGAGGGGTGCGTGTGCACCAGGTCGGGCAGCGCGCCGGACTTGCCGCGCAGCACGTCGCCGACGAGCGGCTCGGCCGCACCGTCCAGCCGCTCGCGCAGGAAGCCGTAGGAGCTCATCCACTGGTCGTTGAAGATCTTGGAGAGGTAGCCGCGGCCGCCGTCCGGCAGCAGCACCACCACGACGGCCTCCGGGTCGCGCCTGGCCACCTCGATGGCGGCGACCACCGCCATGCCGCAGGAGCCGCCGACGAGCAGCCCCTCCTCGCGGGCCAGCCGCCTGGTCATGTCGAAGGAGTCGGCGTCGGAGACCGCGATGATCTCGTCCGCCACCGCCGGGTCGTAGGCCGATGGCCAGAAGTCCTCGCCGACGCCCTCGACCAGGTAGGGCCGCCCGGTGCCGCCGGAGTAGACCGAGCCCTCCGGGTCGGCGCCGATCACCCGCACCCGGCCTTCGGACACATCCTTGAGGTAGCGGCCCGCGCCGGTGATGGTGCCGCCGGTGCCGACGCCGGCGACGAAGTGCGTGATCTTGCCCTCGGTGTCGGCCCAGATCTCCGGGCCGGTGGTCTCGTAGTGGCTCTGCGGCCCACCGGGATTGGAGTACTGGTCCGGCTTCCAGGCCCCGTCGATCTCGCGCACCAGCCGGTCCGAGACGCTGTAGTAGCTGTCCGGATGCTCGGGCGGGACGGCGGTCGGGCAGACCACCACCTCGGCGCCGTAGGCGCGCAGCACGTTGCGCTTGTCCTCGCTCACCTTGTCCGGGCAGACGAAGACGCACTGGTAGCCGCGCTGCTGCGCCACCAGCGCCAGCCCGACGCCGGTGTTCCCCGACGTCGGCTCGACGATGGTGCCGCCGGGCCGCAACTCGCCGGACTGCTCGGCGGCCTCGATCATCTTGACCGCGATCCGGTCCTTCGAGCTGCCGCCCGGGTTCAGGTACTCGACCTTGGCCGCGACCAGCCCCGCGTTCGGACCGACCACCGAGTTCAACCGGACCAGCGGGGTATTGCCGATGAGGTCGACGACGTGCTCAGCGATGCGCATAGCTCCATCGTTGCAGAAGCCGCCGAACCCTGCTTCTCCGCATTCCGCTCAGCGCCGGGGCACCTGGCTGAGCAGGTCGTCCACCGACATTCCCAGCTCGCGCGCCACCGGCTCGGCGCCGCGGGCCGCCAGCAGCGTGCCGATGGCGTGCCCCGGCGAGGTGGCCGCCACCAGCGCCGCGAACTCCGGGCCGAGGATCCCGGCCAGCCGCTGCGCCAGCACCGCCGCCCGCGCGGATTCATCCACCGTCCGGTGCGCGCGGTCCCGCACGGCCGCCGCCCGCTCCGGCGGGACCCGCGCGATCACCGCCCTGGCCTGCGCGGTCCCGAACGACGACGCCGCGAGCAGCGTCTCCATGCTGTCCGGCGCCGCGGCAGGGGTGTGGTCGTTCCTCGTCCTCTTCGGCATGGTCACTCCTTCCCTGGAGACGGCCGATCCACGGCTCCCGCGTGCGCAGCGTCGCCCAGCGCCGCTCCACGGCGCGGGCCGACGCCGCGCCGAACAGCTCGGCGATCTCCGCGTGCGAGTATCCGCAGACCTTCCCCCAGACGATGTTCCGGTCGGCTTGTGGCAACCGGAGCAGGTATTCGCGCAGCACCGCGCGGTCGGCGACCAGGCGGGCCGGGTCGGCGGCCTGCTCCGGTTCCGGCCGGAGCGCGGCGAGCGTCAGCTGGTGCCTCGCCTCCGCGCGCCGGTACTTCTTCAGCTCGTTGACGAACGCGATCGCGCATTTCGCCGCGAACCAGGTCTTCAGGCTCGCCCCCCGATCGGGGCGCCAGCCGGTGCCCGCCCGCGACTCCGCGCGGAAGGCGAAGAGCGCCTCCGCCACCGCGAGGTCGACGAACTCGGCACGGAACTCACGGTCGCGCAGGAAGCGCGCGCTCTCCTCGGCGCCGAGCGTGAGCGGCACCCCGGCGGCCGCCGCCCTGCGGGCGATCTCGCCGGTGGCCAGCCAGGCGCCGAGCACCCCGATGCCGTACCGGCAGACCTCGGTCGCGAAGCGATCCCAGGACGGCCCGGCGAAACCATCGGCGCGCAGCGCCGCGAAGAGCGCGCCGTCGCCCGGCGGGCCGGGACCGTAGGCGCTCCTGCCGACCGGTTCTGTGGTCATGGCATTCCTTACCTTTCTTCTCGGGTGCTGTAAGCCACTGGCTGCCATAGGCTTTGCAGCACCCGGGAGCGCCGGGTATGGCTTTCATGGTCGTGCCCTCGATGGCTCAGGGGGATTGGCCGCCCGGCGCTCCGCGACGACTCGACCGCTGATTGAGATACGCGACCCGATCGCTTCGTAAGGACACGACGGCGCAGTCGTCTGCGGGACAACTCGGCAGAGCGGAAACGACGGGAGTGGCTGTGCAACAACTGTGGGCTGGAGTAGACGCTGGGAAATCGGCTCACCACTGCGTCGTCATCGACGCCGACGGCAAACGACTGCTGTCGCGACGGGTGATCAACGATGAACAACAGCTCGGCGAGCTCCTCGCCGCGGTCACCACGCTGGCCGGAAACTCGGACCTGACCTGGGCGATCGACCTCAACCACGGTGGCGCGGCTCTGCTCATCGCGATGCTGGCAGACCGTGATCAGCGCCTGCTCTACATACCCGGCCGAACCGTGCACTGGGCCTCGGGAACCTACCGCGGCGACGGCAAGACCGACGCGAAAGACGCCGCGATCATCGCCGACCAGGCCCGGATGCGCCGAGACCTGCAACCGTTGCGCATCGGTGACGAAACCGCGACCGAGCTGCGGATCCTCACCTCCCGGCGCACCGATCTGGGCTGCGACCGGACCAGGGCGATCAACCGGTTGCGCGCCCAGCTGCTCGAATACTTCCCCGCTCTGGAGCGAGCGTTCGACCTGCGTGCGAGCAAAGCGGCGTTGATCCTGCTCACCGGCTACCAAACCCCCGACGGCATCCGCCGTATCGGCGAGGACCGGCTGGCGGCCTGGCTGCGCGAGCACGGCGCCCGTGTCAGCGCTCGCGTCGCCGCGACCGCTGTCGCCGCCGCGAGCGCCCAGCACACCACCGTGGTCGGGGAGCGACTGGCCGCGGCGATGGTTGCGCGTCTGGCGAAGGAGGTGATGGACCTCGACATCGAGATCAGCGAGATCGACGCGATGATCGAGGCCCGATTTCGCCGCCACCGGCACGCCGCGACCATCCTGAGCATGCCCGGATTCGGTGTCCTGCTGGGCGCGGAGTTCCTGGCCGCGACCGGCGGGGACATGACCGCCTTCGCCAGCGTCGACCGCCTCGCCGGGGTCGCCGGCCTGGCCCCGGTTCCGCGCGATTCCGGCCGCGTGAGCGGCAACCTGCGACGGCCACGCCGCTACGACCGGCGATTGTTGCGGGCCTGCTACCTCGCCGCCCAGGTCGCGATCATCCACGACCCGGTCTCGCGGACCTACTACCAGCGCAAAAGAACCGAGGGCAAGAACCACACCCAAGCTGTCATCGCGCTGGCCCGCCGCCGTCTCAACGTGTTGTGGGCAATGATGCGAACCGACACCCCATACCGGCCCGAAATCAGGGCCGTCGCGGCTTGACAACATCATTGAGATTCCCCCTTTCCGGAGTATGCGGGGTTGTAGGCGGCTACGCGCCGGAATCCCCCCGCCCGCCGCGGGCCAGTTGCCCGGCGAGCGTGCAGCCGCCGGTGAACAGCGCGACCGCGGCGGCCCAGTCGCCGTGCGCGGCGCTCGCCACGGCGAGCCCGGCCGAGGTCAGGAAGACCAGCACCGGCACGGTGGGGGCCCCGGGGCGCCCGCCGTCGCCGGACGGTTTCGTGGTGTCGGGGTTCATCAGTCCGCTCCTCGCTCGAGTGGCTCGTACCCGGTTGTAGGCGCGCCGGTCCCGCCGTCCCCGGCACCCCGGTGCCGACTGGCCCTAGGATCGGCGGCATGAGGAAGCTCACCATCGCCCGCGCCGCCACCGTCCTGGCCGGGGCCGCCGTGGCGACGACGCTCGGGGCCGGGGCGCAGGCCACCGCGGCCACCGTCGAGTTCCCGCAGGTGCCGACGCTGGCGCGCGGCGGGCTGTGCTGGACCAGCGTGCGCACCTGGGCCGACACCAGCCCGCAGTATCCGGGCCGGGCGATCCTGAACATGCGGGCCGAGCCGGTCTCCGGGGTCGGGCCGGGGCTCTACCCGTTCGCCCCGCTCTGCGAGGTCCGCACCACCATCGCGTGGCGCAACCTGAACACCGGCGCGGCGGGGGCGTACGAGAACCTGGTGGTCACCGGGATCTACGGCAGCATCCAGTACGCGCTCTTCCAGGACACCGGTCCGGGGCGCATCGAGGTCACGGTGACCACGGACAACGCGAGCGTCCCTGCCCGCGGCAGCTTCGACGTCGCGGGCTGAGGGCACCCGCCACCTGTCATCCGGACAAGCCGGTAACGCCACCCGGTTTGTAGAATGCGCAAGCGTGGGTGTACCTCGCATGGGTTGGCGTACCGCCGCGGCGACGGGACTGGGCGCGGTGCTCGCCGGCTCCGGCGCGGGCACGGCCTGGTGGTTCGGGTACCGCGTGCTGATGGCGCAGGCGGGCGCGGCACGCGGCGTGATCGGCCGGGACAGCTCCAAACCGCCGGAGGCCGACGGCATCTACGCCCCGGGGGGCGAGCCGCCGCAGCGCTACCGCGCGGGCCGCGAATCCGACCTGCACCTGATGATCTTCGGCGACTCCACCGCCGCCGGGCTCGGCGCGCTGAGCGCCGAGGAGGTGCCCGGCGTGCGGCTGGCCCGCGGCCTCGCCGAGGCCACCGGCAAGCGCATCCGGCTGAGCACGAAGGCCATCTCCGGCGCCACCTCGAAGGGGCTGGCCGGCCAGGTGGACGCCATGTTCGTGGCGGGCCCGCCGCCGGACGCCGCCGTCATCCTGGTCGGCGCGAACGACGTCACCAAGAAGCACTCCATTCGCGCCTCGGCCGCCCGGCTCTGCGCCGCGGTGACCCGGCTGCGCGAGGCGGACAGCGTCGTCGTGGTCGGCACCTGCCCCAATCTCGGCATCGTCACCGCCATCGCGCAGCCGCTGCGCGCGGTGGTGGAGAACTGGAGCATCCGGCTGGCACGGGCGCAGGCCGCCGCCACCCGCGCCGCAGGCGGCCACCCGGTGCCGATGGGCAACCTGCTGGCGCCGCGGTTCCGCGCGGCTCCGGAGCTGCTCTTCGCCGCCGACGGCTTCCACCCCTCGGCCGCCGGCTACGAACTGGCCGCCGAGCACCTGCTGCCCGCGCTGCTGAGCGCGCTCGGCGTCGAGGCCGGGCTGCTGCACCAGGCCGAGGCGCCGCGCGCCCCCGCGCCCGGCACGGATCACATTCCCGACCGGGCCGGCGCCACGTAGATTTCTACCGGCGAGTAACCGCATTCGCACCACGACAAAGGAGTCCACATGCCCGAGGCCGTCATCGTTTCGACCGCGCGCTCCCCGATCGGCCGGGCCCGCAAGGGCTCGCTGGTGGACCTGCGCCCGGACGACCTCACGACCCAGGTCGTGCGCGCCGCGCTCGACAAGGTGCCCGCCCTGGATCCGGCCACGATCGACGACCTGATCCTCGGCTGCGGCTCCCCCGGCGGCGAGCAGGGCTTCAATATCGGCCGCGTGGTCGCGGTCCAGCTCGGCTACGACAGCCTGCCCGGCACCACCGTGCACCGCTACTGCGCCTCCTCGCTGCAGTCCACCCGCATGGCGTTCCACGCCATCAAGGCGGGCGAGGGCGACGTGTTCATCTCCGCCGGTGTGGAGACCGTCTCCCGCTACGTGAACGGCTCCGCCGATTCCTGGCCGAACACCCAGAACGGCCTCTTCGCCGAGGCCCAGGCGCGCACCGCCAAGACCGCCGAGGGCGGGGCCGGGATCTGGCACGACCCGCGCGAGGACGGGCTGATCCCGGACGTCTACATCGCCATGGGCCAGACCGCGGAGAACGTCGCCACCGCCACCGGCATCACCCGCGAGGACCAGGACCGCTGGGGCGTGCGCTCGCAGAACCGCGCCGAGCAGGCCATCGCGAACGGCTTCTTCGAGCGCGAGATCACCCCGGTCACCCTGCCCGACGGCACCGTGGTCACCACCGACGACGGCCCGCGCGCCGGCGTCACCTACGAGGCGGTCTCCGGGCTCAAGCCGGTCTTCCGCCCCGACGGCACGGTCACCGCGGGCAACTGCTGCCCGCTCAACGACGGCGCCGCCGCCCTGGTGATCATGAGCGACACCAAGGCCAGGGAGCTGGGGCTGACCCCGCTGGCCCGCATCGTCGCCACCGGCGTCTCCGGGCTCTCCCCGGAGATCATGGGGCTCGGCCCGATCGAGGCGGTCAAGCGCGCGCTCGCCATCGCGGGCAAGACCATCGACGACATCGACCTGGTCGAGATCAACGAGGCCTTCGCCGTCCAGGTGCTCGGCTCGGCCCGCGAGCTGAAGATCGACGAGGACAAGCTGAACGTCTCCGGCGGCGCCATCGCGCTCGGCCACCCGTTCGGCTCGACCGGCGCCCGCATCACCACCACGCTCATCAACAACCTGCAGACCCACGACAAGCAGTTCGGTCTGGAGACCATGTGCGTCGGCGGCGGCCAGGGCATGGCGCTCATCATCGAGCGGCTGAGCTGAGCTGAGACGCGAAGCGGGGCGGTCGCCGATCGGCGACCGCCCCGCTTCGTCGGTGTGACTAGTCGTTCTGGAAGTAGCTCAGCAGCCGCAGGATCTCGACGTAGAGCCAGACCAGGGTGATGGTCAGGCCGAAAGCGACGCCCCAGGCCGCCTTCTCCGGCGCCTGCGCGCGGATCAGCTGATCCGCGGCGTCGAAGTCGAGCAGGAAGCTGAACGCGGCGATGGCGATGCAGACCAGGCTGAAGATGATGGCGATCGGGCCGCCGTCGCGCAGGCCGAGGCCGCCGTCGATGAAGAAGCTCGCGACCAGGTTGCCCAGCGCCAGCACCACCACGCCGATCAGGGCGCCGACGATCATCCGGGTGAAGCGCGGCGTCACCCGGATGGCGCCGGTCTTGTAGACCACCAGCATGCCCGCGAAGACACCGAACGTGCCGAGCACCGCCTGCCCGATCAGCGCGCTACCGCCCGCGCCGCCGAACTCGATATTGGTGAACATGAAGGACAGCGCGCCGAGGAAGAGCCCCTCCGCCACGGCGTAGGCCAGCACGATGGCCGGATTGTCCATCTTGTTGCCGAAGGTCGCGACCAGCACCAGGACCAGCCCGACGAGGCCGCCGCCGATCACGAAGGCGGGCGCAAGCGCGGTGTTGGCATTGGTCAGGGCGTAGGAGAGGACGGCGGAGACGGCGAGCACGGCCAGGGTGATGCCGGTCTTGGTCACCACGTCGTCGATCGTCATCGACCTGGTGGCCGGGGGCGCCTGGTACTGCGGCACCTCGCCGTACTGCTGCGGCGGGTACTGGCCGTACGGCTGCTGCTGCTGCTGGCCGAACTGGCCGGCACCGGCTACGCCGGAACCGAAGTTCGCGTAACCGCCCACTCCCTCCTGCCGAGGCAGGCGCCGGAAGACTGGATTGGAGGAGGTACGCAAGGGATCCCTTTCTCGAGTCCGGATCGCGTCTACTGCTGTTCCGTACAACGCCCGCCGCCGGAAAACAGTTCCGTAGTCAGCGGACAATTCGGACTCTACCGTTCTACGTCCCGTAAACCACGTACCGATCTAGTCACCGTGAACTTCTGGTTGCGAGCGATGACCTCGGTGTGGCCGACCAGCCGCGCCGTCACGCCGCGGTGGTTGAGGTGGCTGTTGTAGACGGTCCACAGCTCGCCGCCGGGGCGGAGCACCCGGCCCGCCGCGGCGAACATCTTGATCGCGGAGCCGGTGTGCACCGCGGCGCCGATGTGGAAGGGCGGGTTGCAGAGCACCAGGTCGGCGCTCTGCGGCGGCAGCGAGGCCATGGCGTCGTCGCGCACCACCCGAACCCGGTCGGCCACCCCGTTCGCCGTCGCCGTGGCCACCGCCGACGCCACCGCGGCGGCGGACTGGTCGGTGCCGGTGACGCCGATCCACGGCCGCGAGCGGGCCAGCGCCACCGCGAGGATGCCGGTGCCGCAGCCCAGGTCGACGGCGTCGCGGGCGTCCGGTTTCATCCGGTCCAGGTGCCGGAGCAGGAAGCGGGTGCCGATATCGAGCTTCGGGCCGGAGAAGGCGGCGCCGTGCGCGACGACGTCCAGCCCGAGCTCGGCCAGGTGCTCGCGCACCGGGAAGCGCGGTGCGCCCACCGGCCTCGGCCCCGAGACCAGCAGCGCGCGCGACTTCTGCCTGCCCCGGCTGGCCATGACCTCGGTGAAGTACTCGCCGAGCACCTCGTTCATGGCCGGGGTCAGGTACTTGTCCCGGCCCGCGGCGAAGAGCCGCACCCCGGGGTCGGCGTACCGCGCGACGGCCTCGGCGGTCTCGGCCAGCCCGGCCAGTGCCCGCGGCAGCCGGAGCAGCACGACGGTGGCGCCGGTGAGCAACGCGGCGTCGAGGGGATGGCTGCGGTAGCGCCCGGCCAGGTCGAGCGTGCGGGCATTGGCGGCGAGCGCGAGCTCGCCGGTGAGCACGTCCTGGTGCACCCGGATGCCGTGCAGGTCGTGCGAGACCGCGGCGCCGAGGGTGAGCGCGCCGTAGCCGTCGTCGAGCACCGCGACCTGTCCGGGGCCCGCCCCGGCCAGCGCGTCGGCCGCGATGTCCAGCAGGAGCCGGTCGGCGGCGTCGACGGCATAGAGGTTCGCCGCCTCGACATCCGGATACCGGCGCAACCGGCCCAGCACCTCGTCCACATCGCCCACGGCTCAAGTGTGCTGGATCGTTGCCCCCGCGTCGCACCGACCCCGCCCGCTGGAACCGCGGCGCGCGCCGAAATCCCGGATCCGGCCCGCTCGCGGGCATAGCATCGGCCGATGCGGACTCCGATGCTGCTGACGATCCTCGCCGCGGCCGCCGTGCTCACCGGCTGTGACGACAGCGGCTCGGCCGGGCTCGCGCCCTCCCCGAACGCGGTCACCAGCACGCTCGGCGCCCCCACCACGGCCGCCGAGCCGGTCCCCACCGACGCGCAGCCCAAGCGGGGCGACAAGAGCCGCGGCGCGATGCTCACCGTCACCGGTATCCGGATCGGCCACCACCCCGGTTTCGAGCGGGTGGTCTACGACCTCGGCGGCACCGGCACGCCGGGCTGGGTGGTCGAGTACACCGACCGCGCGGTGCAGGACGGCAGCGGGACGGTGCTCGACATCGACGCCGGCTCCGTTCTCGAGGTGCGGATCCTCGGCTCCGCCTACCCCTTCGACACCGGGGTCGCCCCGTTCGACAACTCCGAGCCGGTGCGCGATCCGGAGGCGCCGGGGGTCACCGGGGTCTACCGCACCATCGTGTTCGAGGGCGAGACCCAGTCCTTCATCGGGGTGCGCGGCGACCGGCCGCCCTTCGAGGTGCGCACCGCCACCGGCCCTGCCCGGCTGATCGTGGATATCGCGACGCCCTGACGCGCCGGAACTGCGCGTCAGGGCTGATGCTCAGACCCGCGGCCGCACCGTCCGGCGCCACTGCTGGTCGCTGCTGTCCCTGCTGCGTTCCCGCTGCTGACGCCGCCTGCGCTGCTCGAAGACCAGCGCGGCGCCGGTGAGCACGCTCACCACCGCGACCCCGACCAGGAAGAGCGCGGACTCCGACCACCCGGTCAGCGAGATCACCGCCGCGAGCACCGCGGCGAAACCACCGATGCCGAGCAGCCCGAAACCGGCCCAGTACCTGGTGTCGGCGAGGGTCGACCCGGGGCCGGGGCGACGCGAGATATCGGCGGCTCCGTCGAGCGGGGGAATCTCCCAATGCGAATCGGTCATCACACACACCTTCGTTCGTCGTGCCGTATCCGCCGGGTGCCCTGGCCATGCCGGGTGAAACGGTGCCGCCCCTTGACGGAATACGCCCCGGAAACCGCTCGACAGTGCTGTCCGGAAGCATTCGATGACCACCGCGAATTCCTGGCTACATATCGAATGGCTATCGAAGAGATTCTTGCCTCGGCAAACTATCGGCACCGCCGAAACCCCCGCGCCGGGAAGCGCGCAGTAGCGGGCGGATGTCGACAGCCGTAGTATTCGGCCCGTTTCAGGCCTCGCTCGACAGGACGTTCATCGTGACCAGCAGTACCCGGCACACGCCACCGTCGTCGCGGCGTTCCCGGAACAAGCGGGCGCCCACCGCGCGCGCGGCCACGCTCACCGCCCTGCTCGCGGCCGCCGCGGAGCGCAACCCGGACGGTGTCGCCGTGCGCTGCGGGGACGAGTCGCTCACCTACCGCGCGCTCGACGACCGCTCCACCCGGCTCGGCCGGCTACTGCTGGCCAGGGGCGCGGCGCCGGAGTCCGCCGTCGCGGTGGCGCTGCCGCGCTCGATCGACGCCGTGGTGACGCTGTGGGCGGTGGCCAAGACCGGCGCCGCCTACGTGCCGATCGACCCGGCACTGCCCGCCGCTCGCCTGGACTACCAGGTGCGCGACTGCGGCGCGCTGCTCGGCGTGACCGATCGGGCGCACGCCGGATCGCTGCCGGACCGGCTGCCCTGGCTCGCCGTCGACACCGCGGCGACCGCGGAGCTGATCGCCGCCGAGGCCGGCGATCCCATCTCCTACCTGGACCGCCCGACCGTGCTCCGGTCGTCCAACGCGGCCTATGTGATCTATACCTCCGGATCCACCGGGCAACCCAAGGGCGTCACCGTGACGCATGCCGGGCTCGCCGGGCTCTGTGTGGAACAGGTCACTCGTTTCGGCCTCACGCCGGACGCCGGCACGCTGCACTTCGCCTCGCCCAGCTTCGACGCCTCCATCCTGGAGCTGCTGCTCGCCGTCGGCGCCGCGGCGACCATGGTGATCGCGCCGCCCACCGTGCTCGGCGGCGGCGAGCTGGCCGCCCTGCTGGCCGGGCAGGAGGTCACGCACGCCTTCCTCACCCCGTCCACGCTGGCCACGCTCGACCCCGCGAGCGTGCCCGCGCTGCGGGTGCTCGTGGTCGGCGGCGAGCCGTGCCCGCCCGCGCTCGCCGACCGCTGGGCGGCGCACACCGCCCTCTTCAATGCCTACGGCCCCACCGAGGCCACCATCGCCGCGACGCTGGCGGGCCCGATGACGCCGGGCGTCCCGGTGACCATCGGCGCCGCGCTGCCCGGCGTGCACTGCCGGGTACTCGACGCCAAGCTGCGCCCGGTCGGCATCGGCGTCGCCGGTGAGCTCTACCTGGGCGGCCCCGGGCTGGCGCGCGGCTACCGGGGGCGGCCCGCGCTCACCGCGCAGCGCTTCGTGGCCGACGCGAACGGCGCGCTGCTCTACCGCACCGGAGATCTGGTGCGGCGCAACGGTACCGGCGACTTCGAGTACCTGGGGCGGCTGGATCAGCAGGTTCAGGTGCGCGGGTTCCGGATCGAGCTGGGCGAGATCGAGGCCGCGCTCGGCGCGCAGCCAGGCGTGCGCGCGGCGGTGGTCGTCGACCGCCGCACGGCCGCGGGCGACACCGCGCTGGTGGCCTATATCGAGCCCGGCCCTGACGCCGCCCCCGACCCGGCGGCGCTGGCCGACGCGGTGGCCAGGGTGCTACCGCGCTACATGGTGCCGAACTCCATCACGCTGCTCGACCGCATTCCGCTGACCACCTCCGGCAAGGCGGACCGCACCGCGCTGCGCGGCCGCCCGGTGGACGAGTCGCCCTACCGCCCGCCCTCCGGCGCGGGTGAGGAGCTGGTCGCCCAGGCCTTCCGCGCGGTGCTCGACCGCCCGAGGGTCGGCGCCGACGACGACTTCTTCGTGGTCGGCGGCAATTCGCTGCTCGCCACCCAGGTCGCGGCCCGGCTCGGCGACGCGCTGAACGCGCAGGTGCCGCCGCGGCTGGTCTTCGACCACCCGACCGTCTCCGGCCTCGCGGTGGCGGTACGCACCGAGCTCTTCGACCCGGCCCGGCCCCCGCTGCTGGCACGGGCGCGGCCGGACCGCATCCCGCTCTCCCCCGCGCAGCTGCGGTTCTGGCTGCGCAACCAGTTCGACACCGCCTCCGCGGTGGACAACCTCGGCTTCGCGCTCACCCTGACCGGCGCGCTCGACGTGCCCGCACTGCACGCCGCCTTCGCCGACGCGGTGATCCGGCACGAATCGCTGCGCACCAGGTACCCCGCCGACGCCGATGGCCCGCACCAGGTGGTGCTCGACGCCGACGCGGCGCTCTCCGCGCTCCGGGTGCACGAGGCCACCGCCGAACCGGACTCCCCCGCCGTCGCCGCCTGGGTGGACGAAATCCTGTGGCGCGGTTTCGATGTCGCGCGCGAAGTACCGCTTCGGGTCGGGCTGCTGCGCACCGGCGATCGGCACGTGCTCGTCTGCGCCATGCACCACATCTGCGCCGACGGCTCCTCGCTGGCGCCGCTCGCGCGCGACATCGCGGCGGCCTACGCGGCGCGCAGCGCGGGCACCCCGCCCGCCTGGCAGCCGCCCGCCGTGCAGTACGCCGACTACTCGCTGCGGCAGCGCGACGTGCTCGGCTCCCGCGACGACCCGGAGTCCCCGCTCGCCCGCCAGCTCGCCTACTGGAAACAGGAGCTAGCGGGCATCCCGGACGATCTGGAGCTGCCCGCCGACCGCCCGCGCCCCGCGGTGGCCTCGCTGCGCGGCGCCTCGGTGCAGCGCGAGGTGTCGGCGGCGCTGCACGGCGCGCTGCGCACCGTCGCGCGGCGGCACAATGCCACCGTCTTCATGGTCATGCGCACCGCGCTCGCGGTGCTCATGGCCCGGCTCTCCGGCGTCACCGACGTGACCATCGGGGTGCCGATGACGAACCGGGCCGAGGCCGCGCTGGACGACGTGGTCGGCATGTTCGTCAACACGACGGTCTCGCGCACCAGGGTGGATCCGGGCGAGAGCTTCGGCGCGCTGCTCGGCCGCACCAGGGAGCGCGACCTGGTGAACTTCGCGCACTCCGAGGTGCCGTTCGAGCACGTCGTGGATGCCGTGGACCCGCTCCGCTCGCCCGGCAGGCACCCGCTCTACCAGGTCGGCTTCGCCTTCCAGAACTTCTCCGAGGCGCGCATGTCGATGGCGGGGGTGGCGTTCTCCGGCTTCGACCTGGAGACCAGGACCGCCAAGACCGACCTGCACATCGCCGTGGTGGAGTCGCGCACCGACGACGGCGCGCCCGGACCGATCGTGGTCCGCTTCACCTACGCCACCGACCTCTTCGACGCCGCGACGGTGGAGCGCTTCCTCGGCGGCTACCTGCGGCTGCTGGAGCAGATCGCCGCCGAGCCGGGCCGGGTGGTCGGCGAGCTCGACGTCATCGAGCCGGCCGAGCTGCGGCTGCTGCGCGCCTGGTCGACCGGGCCGGTGCGGCCGGTGCCCGCGGAATCGCTGCTCGCGCCGCTGCACCGGTTCGCCGCGACCAGCCCGGACGCGGTCGCGGTGACCGGCGCGGGCGGGACGCTGACCTACGCCGAGCTCTCCGGCGCGGTGAGCAGGCTCGCGCGCTGGCTGATCGGGCGCGGCGTCGGGCCGGAGGCGGTGGTGGCGGTGGCCATGCGCCGCTCGCTGGCGCAGTACATCGCGCTCTGCGCGGTGGTCGAGGCCGGTGGCGCGTGGGTGCCGATCGATCCGGACCACCCGGCCGAGCGGATCGGCTACGTGCTGGACTCCGCGCGCCCGGTCTGCACCCTCTCCACCAGCGGCGACGGCTTCACGGCTGCCCCGGCCGAGCTGGTCGACACCCTCGATCTCGCCGGCTACGCCCGCTTCCCGGTGACCGACGCCGAGCGCACGGCCCCGCTGCACCCGGACAACCCCGCCTACCTCATCTACACCTCCGGCTCGACCGGCAAGCCCAAGGGCGTGGTGATCACGCACCGCGCCATCGTCAACCAGATCGAGTGGATGCGGCACGAGTACCGGGTCACCGCCGCCGACATCTACCTGCAGAAGACGCCGGGCACCTTCGACGTCTCGCTGTGGGGCCACTTCCTGCCGCTGCGCTCCGGCGCCACGCTGGTGCTCGCCGGGCCGGACGAGCACCGCGACCCCGGTGCGCTCTCCCACCTGATCGCCGAATACCGCTGCACGCTCACCGATTTCGTGCCGTCCATGCTGGCCGCCTTCGCCGCGCACTGCGAACCGGCCGAGCTGAGCACGCTGCGCGACATCTTCGTCATCGGCGAGGCGCTGCCGCCGGAGACCGCCCGCGCCTTCGCGCAGCGCTGCGCCGCCGGGATCCACAATGTCTACGGCCCCACCGAGGCCGCGGTGAGCATCACCAAGCACCCCGTCGGCCCCGGTGACGATGCCGCGCTGCGGGTGCCGATCGGCACCCCGGAGTGGAATTCCCGGGTGCTGGTGCTGGATTCCAGGCTCTGCCCGGTGCCGGTCGGCGCCGTCGGCGAGCTGTACCTGGCCGGGGTGCAGCTGGCCCGCGGCTACCACGGCCGCGCGGCGCTGAGCGCCGACCGCTTCGTCGCGAACCCGTACGACCACGCCGGGACCAGGATGTACCGCACCGGCGACCTGGTGCGCTGGAACCCGCGGGGCACGCTCGACTACCTCGGCCGCACCGACTTCCAGGTCAAGCTGCGCGGGCACCGGATCGAGCTGGGCGAGATCGAGGCGGCGCTGCTCGCCCTGGCCGGAATCGGCCAGGCCGCGGTGGTGGTGAAGACCGGCGACACCGGCGATCACCTGGTCGGCTACGTCGTCCCCGAGCCCGGCGCCGCGCTCGACCCGGACGCGCTGCGCACCGCCGTCGCCGCCGCGCTGCCCTCGTACATGGTGCCGTCGGCGGTGGTCGTGCTGGCCGAGCTGCCGGTGAACACCAGCGGCAAGCTGGACCGGGCGGCGCTGCCGAGCCCGGTCTTCGCCTCCCGCGCGCTGGTCGCCCCGCGCAGCCCGCTGGAGGAGACGGTGGCCGCCGCCTTCGCCGATGTGCTCGGGCTGCCCGAGGTCGGGGTGACCGACGACTTCTACGAGCTCGGCGGCTCGTCGCTGCTCGCCTTCTCGCTGCACCAGCGGCTGACCAGGGATCTCGGGCGGCGGGTGCCGATGGCGGCGCTGCTCGGCGATCCGACCGCCGCGGGCGTGGCCGGCTACATCAGCGGGGCCGACACCGCGGCGGCCGCGAACCCGGCCGACGACGCCCTGCTCGACGACGACATCTCGCCGTTCACCATGACCCCGCGCGCGGTGCTGCTCACCGGCGCCACCGGCTTCCTCGGCGCGCACCTGCTTCGCGCGCTGCTCGACCGCACCCCCGCGACGGTATATTGCCTGGTCCGGGCAGGTTCCGACGCGCAGGCGGTCGAGCGGGTGCTGGCCGCCCTGCGGCGATACCGGCTGCGCGAGGACGGTTTCGAGCGGGTCCGGCCGGTGCCCGGCGACCTCGCCGCGCCCCGGCTCGGGCTCGCCCCCGCCGACTACGAGCGGCTCGCCGCCGAGATCGACGTGGTGCACCACAACGGGGCCAGGGTGAACCACATCGAGCCGTACGCGCGGCTGCGCGCGGCGAATGTGGAGGGCACCCGCGAGGTGCTGCGGTTCGCCCGCACCGGGCGGATCAAGCCGCTGCACTTCGTCTCGACCATCAATACTGCCGTCCGCGCCGACGGCGCGCCGGTGACCGAGGACATCCGGCTCACCGCCGACGAGCTGCCCGGCAGCGGGTACATCGCCTCCAAGTGGACCGCCGAGGAGCTGGTGCGGCGGGCCGCCGAGCGCGGGCTGCCCGCCCGCATCTACCGGCCGGGGACCATCAGCGGCACGGCCTCCGCCGGGATCAACAGCACCTCCGACGCGCTGTGGAACCTGTTGCGTGCCACCGCTGTTCTCGGCATGGCGCCCGATCTGGGCGACGCGGCGGTCTCGCTGGTTCCGGTGGATTACGTCGCCGACGCCGTCGTCACCATGGCCGGGCGGGCGGGCGCCGAGACCGTGTACCACCTGGTGAACCCGGAACCCGTTGCGGTGCGGGAGATCTACGACATCCTCCGGTTGGAGGGGATACCTGTTTCCACCGTTCCGCTGGAGCAGGTGCGGGACGCGCTGGAGCGGGAATCCCGGCTCCGCGAGGCCGCCGGTGACGACACCCTGACCCGCGCCGCGCTCCTCACCACCGATTTCGCCGGACTTCCGGTGCATCTCGACTGGCGCGACGACCACACACAGGCGATGCTGTCAGGCACCGGCGTACTCCGCCGACCGGTCGACCGGGCCGTTCTGGCAGCGTATGTCCGGGAATTCCTGGCGTCGGGGTTCATTCCGGCCCCGGCGGGGATACCCTCGTAGTCCGTACCGACCAGGTTTCTCACCTGAGAGAATCGGATACCCCGTCGGTGTCACCCACAGCGAGCGCCGACGAGAAACGGAGTTTCACTCGATGTCCACCGGCAGGAACGCGCCCCGCGGGGTGACCAAGCGCGCAATCGCGGCGTTGTTGTTCTGGAGAAAGGATTCTTCGCAGCAGGGCGGCAACGGGTCCGAGTCGACGGAGGTCGCGCCGTCCGCCGACTCGGCGCGCAGCGCCGACGCACCGGTGACGACGGTCGAGAAGGCCGAGTCCCCCGCGGCCGATTCGGCGGCGACCCCCGTCGACCCGACCGGTTCTCCGGCCACGGCCTTCGACTCGGTGGTGACCACTCCCGAGCGGGCCGAGCCCGAGGCAACGGCAGCCGCCGACGCGGACGTGCTCCCGCCGACCGCCGACGAGCCCGCCGTTTCCCCGAAGCCCGTGGACGATGCCGCACCCACCACGCCTGTCGACGAACCCGCCGCTCCCGCGAGGTCCGTGGACGATGCCGCGCCCACCACGCCTGTCGACGAACCCGCCGCTCCCGCGAGGTCCGTGGACGATGCCGCACCCTCCGCCATCGGTAAGCCCGCCGCGGATGCGACGGCTCCGGCCGAGAGCGCCCCGGCCAAGAAGGCCCCGCGGAAGAAGGCGGTGGCCAAGGCGGCCGATCCGGCCAAGAAGACCGCCGCCAAGAAGGCCCCTGCCAAGGCACCGGCCAAGAAGGCCGCGGCGAAGTCCACCACTCCGCGCAAGACGACGCGCAAGCCCGCCGCGCCGAAGGTCGAGGAACGCGTCCTCACCCCGCGCCGCCTGGCGGACAGCGCATACCGCGAGGAACAGTTCGCCGCCCGCTACGAAGGCCCGATCGCCCCGTTCAACCACCTGGTCGACAAGCTCATCGAGGAGAGCGGCGACCCACTCCCGTACCTGGCCCCGATCTACGGCGGCACCGAGGCCCGCCTGCTCTCCCTGTTCCGCGACCCCGGCCCGAAGACCCGCGCGGGCCAGCAGAACAGCGGCCTCCTCTCCCCGGAGAACGACGACCAGGCCGCCGAACGCTACCTGGAGTTCTTCCAGTCCGCGAAGCTGCGCATCGACGACCTGATCACCTGGAACACCTACCCCTGGTACACCAGCCGCAAGCCCTCCACCGCCGACATCGACCGCGGCCTCGCCCCCCTGGAACAGGTCATCGCCCTGCTTCCGAAGCTGAAGGTCGTCCTGGCCCACGGCCTGGACGCCCAGGCCGCCTGGCGCCGCTTCGAGCGACAGCACCCCGAGGTGGCGGGCAAACTCATCGTCATCCCGACCTACCACACCAGCAAGCAGGCGCTCTTCACCCAGGACGAAGCGGTCCGCGCGCAGCGCGAGGACAAGCTGCGCAAGGACTTCGCCCAGGCCGCGGAGCACCTCGTCGAGTGACCGAGGATCTCATCGGTACCTGGAGCTCCGACTACGGGTACCACTCCTCCATGGAGGACGAAGAGCTGGTGTTCCGCCCGGACGGTGAGGGTTCGGTGGCGTATGCGAGGCCCGGTTCCGCCGACCGCATCCTGTTCCGCTGGGCCCCGAGCGGCCCCGAGTCGGTCCTGCTCACCCCGCACCGCTCGTACCGCGACGAGAACGGCTCGGTCACCGAGCGCGACCTCCCCGCCGCGGCCGAATTCCACTACCGCCTGGAGCAGGGCATCCGCCCGCTGCTCGACCACCCGCTTCCGGTGCTGGTCGTGATCGAGCACACCGGCTTCCTGGTCGCCGATTCCTACGCCCAGGTGACCGGCGCCCGCTGATCACCGGTGCCTGCGCGGCCGGTCGCACACCTGCCGCGCGGGCGCCGACGTGACCCCCGCGTAGACCCGCAGCGCCTCTCCGATCCGCCCCGCCGCCCGCTCCAGCTGCTCGGGCGAGAGCTGCTTGCCGAAGGCCGCCGCGTCGAGCAGCTGCCGCTGCGTGCGCCGCAGCTCCTCGGCGGCCCGATCGAGTGGGGATGGCTCAGGCATGGCACGACGCTACCCCCTGGCGAACATATGTTCGAGTCGATCAGCCGATCAATTCGGCGAGCCGCCGCCTGCTGCGCGTCCAGCCGGGCGGCGAGCCGGTCGAGTTCGGTGCACCTGCCCAGCGTGTCGAAGGCGCTCCGGATGTCGGCGGGCACCTCCTGCTCGATCGCCAGCCCGCGCTCCGCATACACTTCGCCTCGTCCGGCACCCCGAGCCCCAGCGCGATCTCGCGGTAGTGCACTGCCTCCCCGCGCGGGAACCGAACCGCGGTAAGCGGCGTGGTCGCCCCGGTGAAGACCGGTCACAATCTGCGGATCACTCCGACCAGCGACCAGTTGACGACCACCTGCTGACCGGTGAGCAGATCCGTCTTCACGGACACTTCCTTCAACAGCTGATTGGCAACGAAGTACGGGCTGACTTCAGCCTCGGCCATCTCGACTCGGTACGTTCTCCCTGCGATATCGAACTCGACCGGAACTTGCACGTCGGCCCGACCTTTGTTACCCCATGCCACCGCTTTACCCCTCTCGTTTCCGAAAAAGTAGCACGACGCCCCATATCGCTCTGTCGATCGTTCGAATGAACTTCGAACTCCGGCCCGGAGGGGTAAGCCGGCCTGTGCTCGATGTCGTATATTCTGCGGCATCATTCTCGGAAGGGGGGGCAGCGACATGGCCGGAAGCAGCGCCGGCGAACATCATCGACGGGCGATCGAGTCGCACGCCGGCACAAACGGCACCGGAGTAATCACCCAGCCGGCTCGACTGCTTCGCAATTCCCTGATCGGGATCATGCTCGGCGAGTACCGGCGATCGAGGGGACCCGATATCGGATATGCCAAAGCGCTCCTGGAAATCCTGAGCGAAGTGGAATCGGACGCGGTCTCCAGGGAAATCGCGCGAAACTACGACGAACGCAGCAAAAATCAGTGCCGACGCTGGACAGTTTCCGCACTGTACTTCTTCGCCATAATCCTGCCTGCAACATTTCTGATCGCCTTCGCCCAGGTCGGCACCCCCCTCGCCATACTGATACTCTCCGGGCCGCATTCGAGCGCGAACCCGGTGATTCCCATGTGGTGGGCCGCGCCCGTCGCAATCGGACTGTGCATCACACATCCGCTGACCTACACACTGAGCTTCTTCGTGAGTTTTCGTCGACCGGCCTTCATCAGGTCCAGGTCTGCCAGATTCCTGGCACTGGCCGCCGTGGCCACACTTCTATTTCTGCCGATACGCTCGTTCGATTACTCGGTCTCGAAGACCGCCCAAGCTTCTCTCCGCGGCATCGAAGGAATCATCGACAACACGCAGGATATTCCGCTTATTTTCATGACCTCCATAGGAACAGCCGCGTTGGCAGGAATATTCACGGCAATGTTCGTGTCGCTCGGCCGCTGGCTGCTGCTGGATCGAGTCGTCACCGGCGAAGCTCTCTATTCTGTCAATCGGCACCTGCTTCGCGCGTACTCGCTCCTCCGAGCGGAGGGCGCATTCGCGACCGATGCCATCAAATTGGAGATAATAGGAACCCTTCGACAAGCCGCCGAAAGCCTCCACCGCAGCACTCCGCGCCAGTACCGCCACCTCGCCACCGCCGACCGATCAGTGATCTCCGCCAGGTGCCACGAGGCCGCGCAGGTTTTCAAGTCCTACACGCTCTGGGTGGCACTGCCGGGACGAAGCACGCAGGAGGATCTGTGCCAGCTCCTGAAGGAGTCGATCGTCGCCATCGCGCTCGGCCACTATCACCATCTCCCCACGCTGGACAAGGTCAAGAAGCCGTCGTTCTCGCTGAAGGTCCGAGCCGGGCTGGTACTGCTGCGCAACCTGCTCGGCGGACTCGTACCGATCCTCCTCGTAGTCTTCGTCAAGTTTCTCGGCATCGATATGGGCGGCAGCATTCTTGCGAACGGCATGGTGGTCGTCGCCCTGGTCTGGCTCTCCGTCGTCCTGATCTCCGTCTTGGACAGCAACTTCCCCACCCGGCTCATCCTGGTGCGCGACTTCATAGCGGCGTTCAAGGACGGAGCATCGAAATAGGGTGACGCCATGATCAGCCTGCGCGTGGCGCGGCCGAGAGGGCGCCCACGCGGTCGAGAGTCGGTGCCCCCAGTCGGACTCGAACCGACACTGGGCGGATTTTAAATCCGCTGCCTCTGCCAATTGGGCTATGGGGGCGCCCCGGAGAAGAGTACCGGACCCGTACGCCTGTACCGGAATTCGACCGCTGGGTCCGATACCGAACTCACACCGCGGGGTCGGCGCGGATGAAGAAGCAGGAGTCGACGATGACGGCGGCGGCGGGGAGGCCGTGCACGTCGGCGACCTCGCGGAGGTCGGGGCCGAGGCGGGGGTCGGTGGTGAGGGCGCAGAGCGCGATCTGGAGTGCTTCGCCGAGGCCGGTGAGGTGCTCGGCGATCTGCACCGCGTCGGCGGGGCCGAGTTCGTCCCAGCCGAGGGGGGTGCGGGTCTGGGCGCGGTGGCGGCGCAGCGTGTCCTCGCCGAGGAGCTTCATGAACTCGATGGCGCCGGTGAGGCAGCGCTGGTGCACGGCGCGGTACTCGGGGCACGGCTTGCCGCGCTCCACCATGACGGCGGCGACGGTGGCGGCGGTGAAGAGCGCGTCGCAGGCGCGGGCGGCGGTCGCCTCGGGCTCCCTGCGGTGGTCGCAGAGGCCGGTGGCGACGGCGTCGATCCAGTCGTTGACCTGCGTGACCCCGGGGAGACGGCGCACAGCGGGTTGCGGTTCGCGGGAACGCCGTCGCCACAGGTTTCGCATGATGCCTCTATTCCGAAGCCGGACTCGATGTCGCCGTGCGGTTGAGCAGGGAATGCCGTCGTCCGTAGGCAAAATACACCAGCAGGCCGATCGCCATCCAGAGCAGGAAGCGGACCCAGGTCTCGACCGAGAGGTTCACCATGAGCCACAGGCAGGCGAGCACGCCGAGGATGGGGATGAAGGGCACCAGCGGCACCCGGAAGCCGCGCTCCAGCTCGGGGCGGGTGCGGCGGAGCACCAGCACGCCGATGGAGACCAGCACGAACGCGAAGAGCGTTCCGATGTTCACCATCTCCTCCAGCGTGCCGAACTGCACGAAGCCGGCCAGCACCATGCACACGACGCCGACCAGCACGGTGAGGCGGGCTGGGGTGCCGAAGCGGCCAGTCTTGGCGAGCCCGCGCGGCATGAGCCCGTCGCGGGACATGGCGAAGAGCACCCGGGTCTGGCCGAGGAACAGCACCATGACCACGGTGGTGAGCCCGGCCAGCGCGCCGATGGAGATCACCGTCTGCGCCCAGTCCGCGCCGCGCAGCGCGAAGGCGGTGGCGAGGGTGGAGTCGTCGCCTGCCAGCTCGGTGTACGGCACCATGCCGGTGAGCACCAGCGAGACCGCCACGTACAGCACGGTCACCACGGCCAGCGAGCCGAGGATGCCGCGCGGGACGGCGCGCTGCGGGTCCCTGGTCTCCTCGGCGGTGGTGGCGACGACGTCGAAGCCGATGAAGGCGAAGAACACCAGGCTGGCCGCGGCCAGCAGCCCGTACCAGCCGAAGGTGCTGCTGCCCGCTCCGGTGGCCCAGGAGAAGAGCGACTGGTGCCAGCCCGCCTCGCCCTCGCCCGGCTGCGACGGCGGGATGTAGGGCGAGAGATTGTCCCTGTCGAAGTAGGTCAGCCCGACCACGACCACCAGCGCGATCACGCCGAGCTTGATCGCCACCGCGATGGCGGACACCCGGGACGACACCTTGGTGCCGATCACCAGCAGCACGGTCAGCACCGCGAGCAGAACCACAGCGCCCCAGTCGAATTCGACCGGGCCGAGGTCGACCACCGGCTGCACACCGGTGAACACCTCGCCGAGGTACTGCGACCACCCCTTGGCCACCACGGAGGCGGCGAGCGCGAACTCCAGGATCAGGTCCCAGCCGATGATCCAGGCGACGAGCTCGCCGAAGGTGGCGTAGGAGTAGGTATAGGCGCTGCCCGCGACCGGGACGGTGGAGGCGAACTCGGCGTAGCAGAGCGCGGTGAGCCCGCACGCGACGGCGGCGAAGACGAAGGCCAGCGAGACCGATGGCCCGGCGACGTTGCCCGCGGTGCGCGCGGTCAGCGTGAAGATGCCCGCGCCGACCACGACGGCGACGCCGAAGACGGTGAGGTCCCAGGCGGTGAGATCCTTGCGCAGCTTGGCGTCCGGCTCGTCGGTGTCGCGGATGGACTGCTCCACCGACTTGGTGCGGAAGAGCCCGCCGGTGCGGGTCGTGGTCATGGTGACTCCATTCCTCGAATCAATGCACGCCCTCCATGTGCCTGCGTACCCACGGCGCGAGGGCGGCCATGATCAGCCCCGCGACGACGGCGACCGCGCCGATCAGCCCGAAGTACGCGAATTCCCGATCGGTCTCGTAGTACCCCGCCAGCACGCCCGCCATCGAGGTGCCGAAGCCGACCGAGAAGAAGTAGAGCGCCATCATCTGCGCGCGGAACGCCGCAGGCGCCAGCTGGGTGGTGACGGCCAGCCCGATCGGCGAGATCAGCAGCTCGGAGATGGCGAACCCGGCCATGATGAGCAGCACGAACACCGCGGGAGTGCTGCGCCCCTCGCCGCCGGCGAAGGGCAGGAAGAGCCAGAACGAGAGCCCCATGCCGAGCACGCCGAGCGCGAACTTGCGCGGGGTGCTCGGCGCGCGGGTGCCGAGCCGGGTCCAGAGCGCGGCGAAGAGCGGGGAGAGCGCGATGATCCAGACCGGCTCCACCGAGCCGATCCAGCTGGACGGCGCGGTCCAGCCGAAGATGGACCAGTTCATGCGCTCGTCCGAGTACACCGCGAGCACCGTGAAGATCTGCTGGAACAGCGACCAGAACACCGCGTTGGCGATGAACAGCGGGATGAAGGCGCGCACCCGGGTGCGCTCGACCGGGGTCACCTTGGGGCTGCGCAGGATGATCGCGAAGTAGAGCACCGAGGCGACGGCGATCACGCCGGTGGTGACGTCGGCCAGGTTGCTCAGCCGCACCCAGCCGAGCGCCCACACCAGCGCGACCACCGCGGCGACCGCGATCAGCACCCCGGCGATCGGCCCGGCGGCCCGGCGCGGCAGCGGGTTCGGCACCTCGCGGCCCGCGGTGCCGAGGTTGCGCCGGAAGATCACGTACTGGGTGAGGCCGAGCGCCATGCCGATCGCGGCGGCGCCGAAGCCGTAGTGAAAGCCCCACTCGCGCTGCAGCAGCCCGGTGAGCAGCGGCCCGGTGAAGGCGCCGATATTGATGCCGAGGTAGAAGAGGGTGAAGCCGCCGTCCACCCTGGCATCGCCCTTGGGGTAGAGCGTGCCGAGCAGCGAGGAGGCATTGGCCTTGAGCGCGCCGCTGCCCAGCGCCACCAGCACCAGGCCGACGCCGACCCCGGCCAGCCCCGGCAGCAGGGCGAGGGCGATGTGCCCGGCCATCACGACGACGCCGCCGTAGAAGACCGTCCGCTCCATTCCCAGCAATCGGTCGGCGATCCAGCCGCCGAGCACCGTCGAGAGGTACACCAGCCCGCCGTAGGCGCCGACGATGCCGACGCCGGTGTCCTGGGAGAGCCCGAGCCCGCCGTCGGTCACCGAGTAGTACAGGTAGTAGCCGAGAATGGTGAGCATGCCGTAGAAGGAGAAGCGCTCCCACAGCTCGACGCCGAACAGGTTGGTCAAGCCGATGGGGTGCCCGAAGAAGGTGCGCTCCGGTACATCCGCTTGCTCGATATTCGCTGTCTCGGCCATGTGCCTCACCTTCCCACACCACCGGACTCGGTTCGGTAGCCACTCCACGGCAAGTTTCGGCCGGTCGGGCGGGGGCATTCGGAGCCCGTGATCGAGATCGGTGTCACCGTTGAAGTACCCATCGACGAGGCATTCGCCACACTCACCGATGGTTGGCTGTACTCGTCCTGGGTCGTCGGCGCCTCGCATATTCGCGCGGTCGATCCGGAGTGGCCCGCGGTCGGCTCGCGCATCCACCACAGCGTGGGGCCGTGGCCGTTCACCATGCGCGACCACACCACCGTTCTCGCTGTTCAGGAGCCTCATCGGCTGGAGCTGGAGGCCCGGCTCTGGCCGTTCGGGGCCGCCTACGTCCGGCTGACGCTGCGCGAGGAGGGGCCGGGGCGGACGCGGATCGAGATGGCGGAGAAGGCCGTCAAGGGGCCGGGTGTTGTGGTGCCCGATCTCGCCCAGGGGCTCCTGCTGGCGCCGCGGAATCGGGAGTCGCTGCATCGGCTCGCCGATCTCGTGCGCGGCCGGGCGGACAAGGGGTAGTCGGCCACTATGACGACCAGCGTTCGCACCCGTCTCGCCCTGCCGCCCGCCCGGGGCGCCCTCTCCTCCGCCGTGCTCACCGCGCTGCGCTCGGAGCCGGGGACTTCCGTTTCCGTGCCCGCGGGGGATGTCGATCCGTACGGCGATGATCTGCACCTCGCGCTCTACACGCTGTACGAGCTGCACTATCAGGGGTTCGACGGGGTCGCGCCCGGGTGGGAGTGGGATCCCGGGCTGCTCGCGTTCCGCGCGGAGTTGGAGCGGCGCTTCCTCGCCGCCATGCGCGCTGACGTGCCCGGTGGGGCTGATCTGGATGCCGAACTGAACGCGCTGCTGGTGCAGCCCGGTGAGCCCGCCGGGGTCGGTGCCTTTCTGCTGGAGCGGGCCGAGTGGTGGCATCTGCGCGAGTACTTCGTGCACCGCTCGATCTACCACCACAAGGAGGCCGATCCTTACGCCTGGGCCATCCCGCGGCTGCGCGGGGAGCCCAAGGCGGCGCTGGTGGCGGTGGAGTTCGACGAGTACGGGGGTGGGCATGCGGACCGGGTGCACGCTCAGCTCTACGCGGACCTGATGGCTGCTGCCGGGTTGGACGACGGTTATCTGCACTACCTCGATGTGGTGCCCGCGCCGATGCTGGCGCTGGTGAACATGATGTCGCTGTTCGGGCTGCATCGGGAGTTGCGCGGGGCGCTGGTCGGGCACTTCGCGACGGTGGAGATCACGTCGTCGCCGGGGTCGCGGCGGATGGTTTCGGTGCTGGAGCGGCTGGAGGCCGATCCGGCTTGTGTGCGGTTCTATGCCGAGCATGTCGAGGCGGATGCTGTGCATGAGCAGGTCATGCGGCGTCAGGTTATTGCGCCGCTGGTGGCCGAGGAGCCGGAGCTTACCGAGTCGGTGGTGTTCGGGATCCAGGTGACGAATCTGCTCGAGGAGCATGTGGATCGGGTGCTGCTGGAGGCGTGGGACGTCGGGAAGTCATCACTGCTCGAGCCGCTGGAGTAGCTCGCTCGACCAGGAGTGCGGCTCCTCGCCAGGAGGATGTGTTTCGAAAATCTCTATTCCCGGCGCAGGGCCGATGCCAGCCACTCGGTGCGGCGGTGCGGCGGGCATCTCCGACAGACTTTTGGTCGCCTCCTCCACCGCGCGAGCCTTGTCCCCGTCAATCGTGTCGAAAGTGGCGGCCTATCGAACGATGCCTCAGCCGCGAGCCCGATCGAGCGGTAGCGGCAGGATGAGGACGTCGAAGGTCGGGGCGTCCGGCCAGCTCGGGCGCAGTGTCCCGACTCGGCGCCATCCCCAGCGGCGGTAGCGGTCGTAGGCGCGATCGTTGACCGGGTCCACCAGCAGCGTCGCCCGGCTCTCCCCGCGCCCACGGAGCAGCTCGTCGTGCAGCCCGCGCGCCAGCCCGCGACCGGCGTGCTCCTTCGCGACCATGATCTCGCTGAGCGCGAAGGTCCGCGCCCCGTCCTCCGCGGTAAAACTTCCGAGGTCGCCGTTGTCGAGCGTGAGCCCGCCCCACCACCCGGATCGCTCGCTCAGCGCCCAGCCCCACGCCTGGCCGACCGGCACGCCGCCGTCCGAGCGGATCACCAGTTCGAACTCTCCCGCCCGCGACGGGTCGGTGTAGGCGTCGAACCGGCCCATGAAGGCGTCGGGCTGCTCGAAGGGCTCGCCGCTCGCGATGGCGTCGGCGTAGGCGCGCTCGTAGACGTCCTGGACGGTGCCGCGGATCCGGCGTGCACCGGCGGCGTCGTAGCGGGCGTACTCGGTCATGTAGGGCTCCCCTGCGAGGTGGCGATGGCATCGAATCGAGCTGCGAATTCCGCGCTCGCGGTCGACTTTCCGGCGAGAGCCCGCACGGGAGCCAGGGCCCGGACGGATCGCGGCGAGGCGACCGACTCCTCGAGGTCGCGCAGCACACCGATTCCGTCCGCCACCGCGCCGGATGCGTCGCCGATCTCGGCGCGGGTGGCGGCCAGCCAGGCGCGGGCATTGACGGCATTACGAGGCGATGCCGCTTCGGCACAGGTGATTTCGTAGCGGGCGAGGGACTGGGCGGTATCGCCGAGGTCGCCGTAGCCGCGCGCTTCGTGGGCGTGGATCTCGGCCGGGCTCACGAAGTGCAGCCACTGCGGGCACTCGTCCACCCGCTCGTATGCATGCGCGGCGTCCAGTTCGCGCCATGCCGTCGCGATCGCACGCCCGAAGCCGAGCCGGTCGCCCGCCACCCCGTGTGCCTGCGCCTCCCGCACCGCCACCAGCGCGTGCACCCGGCCCGGCGGCTGGCCGCGCACCAAGTCGCGGGCGCGGCCGGTCAGTGTGAGCGCGTAGGACGGCGAGCCACGGCCCTGCCGGGCCAGGGCCAGGGCCTGGTTCGCCGCGCTGAGGCAGGCGTGCACGGTGAGGCCGGCGTCGTCGGCCGACGAGGCGAGCGCGAAGGCATCGGAGTAACAGCGCCGCGCGAGGGCGTGCCGGTCGGCGTCGTAGGCGAGGAATCCGGCCTGCGCGGCGAGTTCGCCGGTGGCCGACATCAGCGCGCGTCCGGTGGCGTCGCTGTAGCGGCCGCTGTCGAGCAGGGCCAGGGCGCGGTCAAGGGTGCGCACGGCGGTGTCGACCAGCGGTGCACCGCCGTGGCGTTGGTCGGCGGCGTCCAATTGGGCAACGACGGCGACGAGCCGCTGCACGTCCTCGACGCCGAGGCGGGCGGCGGGCTGGTGCCAGGCGGGCAGAGCAGTCGCGGTGAGCGCTGTCAGCTTCCCGAAGTCACGGCGTTTCACGTCGGCCTCCTCGTCTTCGATCGCGGCGGCGTGACGCCCACCCGTACTTCCAGCATGCCCCCGCGGAGGTGTGCCGAGCGCAGCGATGAAGCGTTGTCGTTGCTCGGGCGAGAGGTCGCGGAGCACGGTATCGAGCGTTTCGGCACGGGCCGCCTGGATGATGCGGGCGTCAGTGGCGCGCTCCCACTTCCGCACGGTCGGCACCTTCCAGCCGATCCGCTCCGCGAACTGCTCCTGGGTGTCGCGCAGCGCCGCAGTGCGGAGTGCGCGCACTTCGATGGCTGTCCACTTCTCGACGATCATCCGCTCCCCTGCCGGTGACCTGAACCCCTGTGGCGGAAGCGTATCCGTTCCGCATCACCTCGCGTCCTGGGTTCGCTCGCATCGTTCGATGAGGCTGAGAACGGGCCCCGGCACCGCCCGGGTCCTCAGCACCCTGTCCGTGCGGGCCCGCCTCCGCGGCGCTGGGTGCTCGATACCGAAACAGGGGAGAGCATTGGAGAGCCAGCCGGACAGCGCCGACAGCGCGCGCCGCGACGACCAGCAGGACGGGACGCGCACCTACCGGTGCAGCGAGCGGCCACCAGCACTGCACCGCTGGGACGCTTCGAGCGTGCTCAGCAGGCACTCGGGCCACGACCCGGCGCGCTGTCTCCCCTATGCTGCCGCGCTCGCGCGGTTGTCCACCCCGCTGTCGTGACCACCGCGCGCCCCGAGCTCCCACACTGGCGCGAGCTCATCACGGCATTCCGGTTCCCGCCGCGCCAGCACGACACCCATCTGCTCGAGCGAGCCCGGATGCTGGCGGCGGTACACCGCGTGTGCGGCGTCTCCCTCGCCCGCGATGCCGACTTCGAGGCCGACCGCGCTGCACTGCGCCACCAGATCGCGGCGTGGATCATCGAGCACACCGGCGCTCACCCCGGCGCAGCGGCCTCATGCGCCACCGTCATCGACGACATGGCCGCCGCACAGGTCACCGCCGAGCGACTGCTGCAGACCGACCCGCCGCCCAGCGCCGAGCAGTTGCACGCTGCCTGGTCCGATGTCGGCTACCTCGCTGCCCACTGGACCGACCTCGTCGCCGAGGTGATCGACGGACAGCCACCGGTGCCCTGGCCGCTGGAGCGCCGGTGATCCTGTTCGCCACCGTGGTCGCGTTGTTCCCGACGCTGCTCGTCGTCGGGCTGTGGGGCCGCCGTCGGCCTACCCCGGCAGGGCGCCCGACCGTCGCCAACATCCAAGCGCGCCTTGCAGCCGAGCGCCGCCGCGAATCCGGTTGCCACCGCGACGACACAGCGGGTCTGGCGAGCGATTCTGTATGTCGGTTCGAGCCTGACTGAGGCAGTGGATAAGCCCTGGTGAAGGTGTTGCAGGGCTGGCAAGGAGACCAAGAGTGGTGGTCGTGCCACCTTCAATCCAGCCCGGCGCGGTGTGCAGGTTCTGTCGTAGGGCAGTGACAGTATTCACGGCATGGCAGTTGACGCGAACGAGGGTAAGAACGCGGATCAAGCGATCTCAGGCGGTCCTGCCTCAGTCTCGATCTCGAAGAGCGGCCGTGCAGCCGACTACGGAACATTGTTTGTTCGCGAAGGAATGACACCACCGCTTCCACCTGTAGAATACGTTCTGACTATTCCAACCGGAACCGATGAGGTGCGGCTGGATATTGCACGTCCGCGGAGGGTTGGTGGCAGAACTCCTGCTGATATCGCGTTCCAGCGGAGCCTCTTCATCGCGATAGGCGGGATCACCGTAGCGGCCGGCCATGTCGAAATGGCGATGAAGCAGCTAATTGTCAAGCTTTCGCGTAAGGATTTCGACCTGAGTTCGATCAGTGGTGATATGTGGCAGCACCTCGAAGCGAAACTCATCGAACTGTGTGACGGTTCGACCAATCAGCGGGAAGAGCTGAAGTCTCTCATCGAATGGAGCCAAGAGAAGGAGCTCCGAGAGCGTCGCAACGACGCGATTCACGGTTTCTGGTGGACTTACGATATAGGCAGCGTCCGGAACATTCGTTACAAGCGCAATGGCTCTAGCGCTCTCATACGTGGATCGCTCCGCGACATCTGCAACATCGGCGACGCCATATTCGAATACGCGACTAAACTTGAAGCAGTATGTGGCAACGAATGGCCACACGCACTCCTAGCGCGCGGAGGAGCAAGGGCGTCATCCAATCCGGACAACCCGTTCCCAATCGAGCTGTTTGCCGAGAAGATCATCGAATAGTACCGGGCCGACGTCGGAGTAATTCGCAGGATTAAATTTCGGTGTCGAAGAGCACAACCGAACGTTGCATCTCCAGCAGTGGGTTCAGTCGTCGGTGCGGCGTGCGCGCCGCCGGTGGCTGGTGTCGCAGAGCGGGTAGATGTCGCTGCGCTTGCACCGGCAGAGCGCGACCAGGAAGCGGTCGGACCGCACGACGGACCCGTCCTCGCCGACGATCTCCACCGGCCCCTCGATCAGCGCCGGACCACCCTGTTCCAGGGTGACCCGCCTCCGCTCACTGTTCGATGCGGTCGGCACGGATCACCACCAACTCCTCCACCCGCTGGCCGGGCGCGATGAGCCCGGCCTCCTCCAGCCAGTCCGCGCGCCCGCGCATGACCGGGCCGAAGGTGGTGAGCGTGCGGGCCACGGTCGAGGCTTTGAGCCCGGTCTCGCGGATCAGGCGGAGGGTGCGCTGCTCGTCGCAGAGTTCGGAGTGCACGATCAGGGCGACGCCGTTGGGGGCGAGCAGCGTGGGCAGCGTCGCGCAGAGGTCGTCCAGGACGGAGCGACCGTCGAAGCCGGCGTCCCAGGCGCGGTCGCGGCCGCGGGCCGGGTCGGGGTCGGCGCAGGGGACGTAGGGCGGGTTGGAGAGGACTACGTCGAAGGTGCGGTCGCGCAGGACTTCGCGGAAATCGCCGCGGAGCAGTTCGACGGGGAGCCCGCGGGCGCGGCTGTTGAGCCAGGCGGTGGCGACGGCTCGGCGGGAGATGTCGACGGCCGTGACCTCGGCGGCACCGGCGCGGGCGGCCGTGACGGCCAGCGCGCCGGTTCCGGTACAGATGTCGGCCACCCGGGGGTTCCGGGGCAGGGCGGCATCGGCGAGGGCCCGTGCCAGCAACCAGGTGTCGGCTTGCGGGCGGTAGACGCCCGGGAGTCGGAGGAGGCGCACGAGCCGCGAATACCTCTCATGATCAGGTCGAAACCGGGCGGGTTTCAGCTGGTCAGGTGGGTGCGTACGTCGTAGGCGAGCAAGCGGAAGTCTGGGTCGCGGTGCCAGGAGGTGATGGAGCCGTTGCCCGCGAGGCCGCGCTCGGCGAGGGCGAGCATCTCGGGGTCAGGGAGGTGCTCCAGAACCTGGCGGAGCATGAGTACGACGGCGTCGTGGGCGACGATCAGGACTCGCTCCGGGCCGGGGTCGAGGAGTTCGGCGACAACGGCGCCGACTCGATCCGCCACGTCGCGGAAGGACTCGCCCTCGGGCGGGCGGTAACCGAGCGGGTCGCGGTCCTCGGCGGCGGCTTCGTCGGGGTGCAGAAGCCGGGCCCGCGCCTGCGACATCACGCGGAACCGGCCGCGATCGCGGTCGTGCAGGCGGTCGTCGATGCGGAACGGCGGGGGTGAAGCGAGCTCTGCGGCGGCGATCTCCCAGGTGCGGCGGGCGCGCGGGTACGGGGAGCAGAGCACCAGGTCCGGGAGCTCGTCCTGCGGAAGTGCGGCGAAACGGCGGCCGACGTCGACGGCCTGCCGCGCACCGCGTTCGGTGAGGAAGACCTGGGAGTCCGGTAGGTACGGCCGCGCCACAGCGGGATTCGCGCCCGCGACGTTGATCGGCGTCTCGCCATGCCGGACGGCTTCCAGGTAGCGCAGCATGCCGAGACAACGCCCGCGGCCCCGCGCCCGTTCCATCGGCGGGCAGCGCCGCCGCGGCCGGAAAGCCGGCCTACGCGATGGAGAGCGCGATCCCGTCCAGGATGTCGTGCTCACTGACCACCAGCTCGGAGATCCCCGCGCGGCGGGACAGCTCGTCCGCCAGCACCCGCACGATCACCGCACCCCCGCCGATCACATCCACCCGCCCGGGATGCACCGGCCCGAGCGCGGTCCGCTGATCGTGATCCAGCGAGGTGAGCCGATCCGCCACCGCGTGCACCTGCTCCAGCGAAAGCCTGCTCAGGTGCACCTTGGAGGCGTCGTACTCGGGCAGTTCCAGCGCGACAGCGGCGATCGTGGTCATGGTCCCGGCCACCCCGACCCAGGTCCGCGCCTGCTCCACCGGCACCGCGGCGAACGCGGCGGCCAGCCGCTCGGCGGCGAACTCACGGGCAGCCGCGAGCTGTTCGGCGGTGGGCGGGTTCCCGGGCATACTCCGCTCGGTGATCCGCACGCATCCGATATCGGCGGAGAACGCGGCCCGCACCCCGTCGGCGTCGCCGAAGACCAGCTCGGTGGAGCCGCCGCCCAGGTCGACCACCACGTACGGCGCCTCGTCGGCGGCGAGTTCGCCGATGGCCCCGGCGAACGACAGCCTGGCCTCCTCGTCACCGGTGATGACCTCGGCCTCCGCTCCCGGCACGACGGTGCCGAGCAGCTCGCGGGTCATCCCGAAGAACTCCTCGCGGTTCGAGGCGTCGCGGGTGGCGGAGGTGGCGACCATGCGCACCCTGTCGACCTTCGCCTCGCGCATGCCTGCGGCGTAATCGGCCAGCGCGACCCTGGTGCGCTCGATGGCCTGGGGAGCGAGGGCGCCGGTGGCGTCGACGCCCTGGCCGAGCCGGACGATCCGCATCTCGCGGTGCACATCGGCCAGGGTGCCGTCCGGCCGCACGTCGGCGATCAGCAGGCGGATGGAGTTGGTGCCGCAGTCCACGGCCGCTACCCGATGGGTCATTGGTGCTCCTCGTCTGTCATGCGGGACGCAGCGACCTCGCTGCTTCGCTCATCGAGCCTCCGGCCCGAGGTCCCGGTACGCCGGCCAGTCCGCGGGGATCGCCGTGCCGCGCAGGCCGTGCTCGGCGGCGAGCGCCACCGACTCGTCGCCCAGCGGGTTCACCCCCGGCCCCTTGGCCAGCGCGTGCGCGATCAGGACGTGCAGGCACTTGACCCGGTCCGGCATGCCGCCGCCGGTGAAATCGGTTCCCAGCGGCTCGATCTCGTCGCGCTCGGCGAGGTAGCTCTCGTGCGCGGCGCGGTAGGCGGCGGCCAGCTCGGAGTCGGTGGTGAGGCGTTCGGTCATCTCGCGCATGACGCCCGCCGACTCCTGCCTGCTCGCCTCGGCGGTGAGCCGGGGGTCGGTCAGGTAGTAGAGCGTCGGGAAGGGAGTTCCGTCCGGCAACCGGGGGGCCGTGCGCACCACCGCGGGCAGCCCGTCGGGGGTGCGGTAGGCGATGCCGAGCACCCCGCGGGGCTCCCGGCCCAGCTGCCGGGCGACGATCTCCAGGTCGTGCTGGGTGGGGGCGGTCACCGGGGTCCTTCCTGGGCGGGGGCGGGCTGGGCGAGGCTGCGCCAGAGGTCGGTGTACCAGGGGTCGGGTTCGCGCGGGCGGGTCGGCGCGGCGGCCACCGGTGGCGCCTCGATGCCTGGCACCTGGACGATGTAGGGGGTCTCGCCGGGGAGGACGAGCCGCAGCCGGTCCCTGGCCTCGGCGCGGATGTAGGCGGGGTCCTGCTGCTGGACGCGGCGGTCGCGGAGCTGGGCGACGTCGTTTTCCAGCCGCTGCCGCTCGGCGGCGAGCTGCACGGCCTCGGCGCGCTGCGAGAAATAGGTGCGCATGGGCACCGCGAGGGTGAGCGCGAGCCCGCAGACCACCATCGCCAGGATCACCGCGCGGCCGGTGGAGAGGCCGAGGACGGTGCGCTCCGGCCGGTCCGCGCGGCGCGACCGGCGCCCGCCGTCGGCGAGCTTCTGCGCACGCTTCTTCTCCGCGTCGGAGCGCCTGCGCGGCGTCCGGCCGTGATCGGCGGCGGGGCGGGAGCGGGCGGAGCGCGACGTGCGCCGATCGCCCCGGCCGCCGGGGCCGGCACCGCGCGCCCGCCGCTCCGTCATCCCCTACCGCCGATCACCGGTCGTCAGCCCTCGAAGGCGAACCGCGGGAACGCGACGTCGCCCGCGTACCGGGCGGAATCACCCAGCGCGTCCTCGATCCGCAGCAGCTGGTTGTACTTGGCGACGCGCTCGCTGCGGGCGGGGGCGCCGGTCTTGATCTGGCCGCTGCCCACCGCGACCGCGAGGTCGGCGATGGTGGTGTCCTCGGTCTCGCCGGAGCGGTGGCTCATCATGGTCTTGTAGCCGTTGCGGTGCGCCAGCTCGACCGCGTCCAGGGTCTCGGTGAGGGTGCCGATCTGGTTCACCTTCACCAGCAGCGCGTTGGCCGCACCCTTGACGATGCCCTCCTCCAGCCGCTCCGGGTTGGTGACGAAGAGGTCGTCGCCGACCAGCTGCACCTTGTCGCCGATCAGATCGGTGAGCGCGACCCAGCCGTCCCAGTCGTCCTCGGAGAGCGGGTCCTCGATGGAGACCAGCGGGTAGGCGGTGAGCAGCTCGGCGTAGAACTGCGCCATCTCCTCCGCGGTGCGCGCGGAGCCCTCGAAGCTGTAGCCGGTGCCGGACCGGTAGAACTCGGTGGCGGCGACGTCCAGCGCGAGCGCGACGTCACTGCCGAGGGTGAGCCCGGTCTTGGCGATGGCGGTGCCGATCAGGTCCAGCGCCTCGCGGGTGCCTGCGACATCGGGGGCGAAGCCGCCCTCGTCGCCGAGCCCGGTGGCCAGCCCCTTGCTCTTCAGCACCGACTTGAGCGCGTGGTACACCTCGGCGCCCCAGCGCAGCGACTCCTTGAAGGTCGGCGCGCCGAGCGGCGCGACCATGAACTCCTGCACGTCGACGCCGGTATCGGCGTGCGCGCCGCCGTTCAGGATGTTCATCATCGGCACCGGGAGCACGTGCGCGTTCGGGCCGCCGAGGTAGCGGAAGAGCTCGAGCCCGGAGGATTCCGCGGCCGCCCGCGCCACCGCCAGCGAGACGCCGAGCAGGGCGTTCGCGCCCAGCCGGGACTTGTCCGGGGTGCCGTCCAGGTCGAGCAGCACCTGGTCGACGGTGCGCTGCTCGACCGCGTCCAGGCCGATCACGGCCGGGGCGATCTCGTCCAGCACGCCCTCCACGGCCTTCTGGACGCCCTTGCCGAGGTAGCGGTCGCCGCCGTCGCGCAGCTCCACCGCCTCGTGCTCGCCGGTGGAGGCGCCGGACGGCACGGCCGCCCTGGTCAGGGTGCCGTCGTCGAGGGCGATCTCGACCTCGACGGTGGGGTTACCGCGAGAATCCAGGATCTCGCGAGCTCCGACCTGTTCGATGATGGCCACGAAAACGAACTCCTTCGGCAGCTGACAGGCATGGTCACACGGGACGGACCCGTGCGCTGCGAGCCTATCGTTCCCACGCCCGTGCCGATAACCGGCACTCCGACGCCGATTACACCCGGCGGCCGATGCTGTACGCGGCGGCGCGGTCGCGCACCGTGAGCAGGTAGCTGCTGGACTGGTTGTAGGTCATGAGCGCGCGCTGCCAGCCCAGCTCGGAGGTGAGGTCGCCGCCGCTGACGCAGAGGTAGCGGGCCGCGGTGAGCGCGGCGTCGTCGATGTTCTGCGGATCGACGACATTGTCGCCGTTGGCGTCGACGCCCCAGCGCTTCCAGGTCTCCGGGATGAACTGCAGGGGCCCGACCGCGCGGTCGAACTCGCGGTCGCCGTCCAGTACGCCACGGTCGGTGTCGGTGATGCGGGCGACGCCGGGGGCGCCGTCCAGGGGGATGCCGATGATCGGCGGACGGACCGCGCCGTCCTCCCCCACCTGCGAGCCGCGGTAGGTGCCGTGCCTGCTCTCCACGCTCGCGATGCCTGCCAGGGTGGTCCAGGCGATGCCGCAGTCCGGGCGGGAGTTCGTCATCACCGCCGCCGCGTACCCGTACGCCTCCAGCGCCTGCACCGGGATCGCCATCCGCTCCGCCTGCTCCTCCGCCCAGCCCCTGAGTTGCACCGCCGCCCTGCCGGGGGCGTGTACATCGATCACCGGCAGCGGGGTCCCCGGGCCGGGGGGAATGCCCTCCGGCAGCGGTTCCCGTTCCGGCCCGAACCCGCACCCGGCCAGCACCAGGGTGGCCACGATGGCCGTCGCCGCGCCCGCTCTTCTCCACACCACGTGGTCCATTGTGCCGGGGGTGGGGGAATGTCCAGGTCAGGCCAGCAGCGCTCGGGTGGCGGCGGTTTGCGGGGCGGTGCGGAGGTCCCGCGTGCGGCCGTACTCCACGACCTTCCCTTGATCGAGAACCAGGGTGTAGGGGCAGAAGGTGGCGACGAGGGGGATGTCGTGGGAGATGACGAGGAGGGTGGTGCCGCGGGTGCGGAGGTGGGCGAGGAGGGTGAGGACGGCGGTGGCGGTGGCGTGGTCGAGGGCGGTGGTGATCTCGTCGCAGATGAGGACGGCGGGCTCGGCGGCGAGGGCGCGGGCGAGGGCTACGCGCTGGCGCTGGCCGCCGGAGAGTTCGTGCGGGCGGCGGGGGGCGAGGTCGGCGGGGAGGTCGACGGCGGTGAGGAGGTCGGTGATGCGCCGGGGGAGGTCGGCGCGGGGGACACGGGCGACTCGGCGGAGGGGGCGGCCGATGGTCTGGGCGACGGTGCGGCGGGGGTTGAGGGCGGAGCGGGGGTTCTGGGTGACCAGTTGGATGCCGCGCGGGCCGAGCGGGGTCCGCTCGCCGTGGAGTTCCAGGGTGCCGCCGGCGTCGGTGTGGAGTCCGGCGAGTACGCGGGCGAGGGTGGTCTTGCCCGCTCCGGAGGCGCCGACGACGGCGAGGGCGGAACCGGCGGCCAGTTCGAGGTCGACATCGGTGAGTATCTGCACGCCGTCCGCGCGAGCCGTGAGGCCGGTTGCGCGGAGCACGATGTCGCCGGTCGGGCCTTCGTCGGGCGGCACGGCCGTGGAAACGGCAGGTGCGGAGCCGAGTTCGATGACCTGGTCGGCGATGCCGTGCACGGTGGCGGTGTCGTGGCCGGAGAGCAGGACGGCGACTCCCCGTTCCCGCGCGATCCGCTGGACGAGCGCCGCGATCTCGGTGCGCAGGGCGCCGTGCAGCCCGGCGAACGGCTCGTCGAGGACCAGGACACCGGTGCGGCGCACGAGAGCGCGGGCCAGGGCGACGCGGCGCTGCTGCCCGCCGGAGAGGGTGCCGGAGCGGCGCGACAGGAAGGTCTCGTCCAGCCCGACCAGACGTAGCGTTTCGGGGATGCTCGCGCGGTCGGCGGCGACCTCGGCGAGCAGAGTGCGCACCCGGAGCAGCGGGTTCAGCGCGGAACCGGGGTCCTGGGCGACGTAGGCGACGGCCGTCCGCCGGAATCGGCGCAGGGCGGCCGGGTCGAGGGCGAGAACGTCGTGCCCCGCGACCGTGAGCGCGCCCTCGACGGTGGCGCCGGGCGGACGCTGCCCGAGCAGCAGCCGCATGAGCGTGGTCTTGCCACTGCCGGAGGGGCCGGTGAGCGCCGTGACCGTCCCCGGCTCCATATCGAAGTCGTTCGGCCCGAACAACTTCCGGCCATCGGAGGCCAGCACGGCGAGCCCGCGCACCCGCACCCCGCTCACGACCGCACCCGCCCGAAGGCTCCCGCGGCGAGGTTCACGCTCACCGCGATCACGGCGATGGCGAGCCCGGGAGCGAGCACCGCCCACGGATTGAGCACGATGCCGGAGCCGTTGTCGCGCACCATGACCGCCCAGTTGGTGGCGCCGAGGGTGGCGGGGAGCTGGAGGAACGAGGCGGTGCTCACCAGGTATACAGCGGCGACGAAGCGCAGCCCGAGCTGCGCGGCGAAGACCTCGCGCAGGTTGGGCAGCACCTCCGCGAAGACCAGGTGCTGGAGCGTCTCGCCGGAGGCGCGCGCCACCTCCACGTAGCCGGTCGCGGCAACCCCCGCCGCGGCGGCGGCGAAGACCCGGGCGCAGTACGGGACGCCGAAGAGCAGCGCCACCACCAGCAGCCCGGCGATCCCGGCCGCGGGCCACGAGGTCAGGACCAGCAGGATGCCGAGAATGGCAGGCACCAGGATGGCGAAATCCGCACTGCCCTCGATGAACCGGCCGAGCGCGGGGCGCAGGGCGGCGATCGCGCCGAGCACGGCGCCGAGCAGCGTCGTGAATACCGCGATCACCGCCGCGAGCAGCAGGAGTCCCCAGCCGCCGTGCAGCAGACCGCTCAGGACGTCGTGGCCGAGGCGGTCGGTGCCGAGCGGGGCACCGGGGCCGGGATCGGCGAAGGGCATCCCGATCGGCTCGTCGGTCCGGTGCGGGGCCAGCGCGGGTCCGGCGGCCGCGAGCAGGACCACGACGAGGGCGGGCAGCACCGTGAGCGCGTTCATGCCCGCCCCCGCACGGCCCACGCCCGCACCGCGTCCGCGACGGCCAGCATGGCGAGCACACTCACCGCCGTCAGCGCGACCACGGCGGCGACCAGCGCCGCGTCCCGATCCGCGACCGACCCGGCGAGCAGCGCCCCGACCCCGGGATAGTTGAACACCGCCTCCACTACCAGCGCGCCCCCGAGCAGCATCCCGACGCTCGTGGCGAACCCCGCCACCACGGTCGGCAGCGCGAACGGAAGCATGTGCCGCAGCAGCACCACCCGCTCCGGAAGCCCGTCCAGCACCGCCGTCTCCACGTGCGGCTCGCGCGCGGCATCGGCGAGCGCCGCGCGCACCACCCGGACATTCCAGCCGAGCTGCGGCACCGCGAGCGCCAGCACCGGGAGCACCAGCATGTCCGCACGCACCGGGAACCCGGAGCGCCCGCTTACGGTGACCGCGGGCAACCACCCGAGCAGCAGCGAGAACACCGCGACCAGCAGCACCGCGAGCACGAACTCCGGCAGCGCCGCTGCCACCGAACTCCCCGGCTGCAACACCCGCCCGGCCGTACTCCCCGGGCGCAGCGCCCACCACGCGCCGAGCAGCAGCGAGCCGGCCACGGTGAGCAGCAGCGCGAGCCCGCCGAGCAGCAGCGTCTGCGGGAAGGCGCCCGCCAGCAGCGAACCGATCGGCCGCCCCCGCGCGGTGGAGCCGAAGTCCCCGGTCAGCACACCGGAGAGCCACGAGACGAAGCGGACCGCGACGGGCCGATCCAGCCCGAGTTCGCGCTCCTTGGCGGCGACCTCGGCATCGCTCGCCTCCCGCCCGAGCACCGCCCGCGCCCCGCTGCCCGGCAGCAGCTCCACCGCCACGAACACCGCGGCGAGCAGCGCGAACAGCAGCACCACCCGCCGCACCAGCAGCCGGGCGAATCGGCTCAGCCCGCCAGCCACGTGCGTTCCAGCTGCACCCGCGCGAAGCCGCCGAGCGTCGGCAGGTCGCGTACCGTCGCCGCGGCTACGTCGACGCCGTCGGCCATGCCCCACACCAGGTAGCCGCCGCGGTCGTACTCGATGCGCTGGAGCGCGCGGAAGGCATCGTCCTCGCCCCTGGACGCCAGCGCGGTCGCGGCGTCGAATTCGGGATCCCGGAAGGCGGTTTCGTTCCGATTCGAGCCGGAGGAGAGCAGGGAGCGCGCGTAGAAGAGCACGGAGTCGTTGGTGCCCCAGGAAACGGTGTAGAGCGGGGCCTGCAGCCAGCTGCGGTCGTAGAAGACGCCGGACTCCTCGGTCACCACGTCCAGTTTCAGCCCGATCTCGGCCAGCTGGGTGGCGAGCACCCACGCCGACTCCACCTCGCCCGGTGCCTCGGCCTTGGTCACCAGCGGGTAGCGGGCGCCGGTGTCGAAGCCGGCCTCGCGCAGCAGGGCACGGGCGCGGTCCAGGTCGCGGGTGCGCTGCGGGAGCGTGCGATCGTAGCGCGGGTCCCCGGTGCCGAGCACGTCGTTGGCGACGGTGCCGTAGCCGGAGTGCACCTGGTTCACCAGGGCGCCGCGGTCGACCCCGAGCCGGAGCGCGGCGCGCACCCGCGGATCGGCGAACGGGCCGTCCGAGGTGCGCGCGGCCAGCCCGAGCATGGTGTCGTTGGCCCGCCGGACCACCCGCAGATCCGGGCGGCCCTCGGCGGTGCGGCCCGCGATGGCACCGACATCGGAGGCCAGGTCGAGCTGCCCGGCCAGCACCGCGTTGCCGAGCGCGGTGGTGCCCTCGAAGGCGGTGACCTCGATGGCGTCCAGCAGCGGGGCGCCGCCGTACCAGGTGTCGTTGCGCACCAGGCGGGTGGTGCCGCCGTCGCGGGAGTCGAGCCGGAACGGCCCGGTGCCGATGGCCGCGGCGAAATCGGTGGTGTCGCGCTTGACCGTAAAGGTCATCAACCGGACCAGCAGCGGGAGTTCGCTGTTCGGTTCCGGGAGGGCGAGCAGCACCCGGTTCGGGCCGTCGGCGGTGATGTCGTCGGCGGCCACCGGCAGCTTGGACGCACCCGCCACGGTGCGCAGCCTGCGCAGCGACCACACCACGTCGTCGGCGGTCACCGGGGTGCCGTCGTGGAAGGTCGCGCCGTCGGCGAGGGTGAAGGTCCAGCGCCTGCGCTCGGGGTCGGACTCCCAGGAGCGGGCCAGCCGGGGCATCACGGTGGGGTCGGCGCCCGGCACCGTGAGCGGGTCGTAGAGCAGCGAGGCGATCAGGAAATCGCTGTCGTTGCTGAGGTTTCCGTGCGGGTCGCGCTCGGTGCGCGCCTGCGTGCCGAGCGCACCGACCCGCAGGGTGCCGCCGCGCCGGGCCTGGCCACCGCTCTCGCCGCCATTCCCGCACGCCGCGAGCGCGAGCAGAACGCTCAGCCCCGCCCCCGAGGCCAGTACCTGCCGCCGATTCAACCGCATCACGCCGCCTTCCCTCCGGGCCGCACGCGGCCCGCGTCGTCGCGTAACCCGATGCGTCACAGGCGTCCTGACAGCGGGCGCCGTCGACGCACCGGCAAGGCCAGGCTAGCCTAATGGGAAGGCGATCTCGGCACACTCGGGCAAGCGGCGTGTGCGCGACTCGCCGCCGCTGGAATTCGCCCGGAAGTTGCGGAACGGGTATCGTCGGCGGCCGTTCCGGTCATGTCACGCCGCTATGTGTGTTCCAGCAAATTAGGCAAGCCTTGCTTAACCAATACTGACCCACTACCTTCGGAATCGAATCGTCTCATCCGCCTCCGGCTCGATCCGAAGAAGGGACCCAACTCGGTGAAAAGCGTTCTCTCCGAACGTCGGACGTTTCACCCGCAACCCGTCGAACGGCGCGAGATCACGCCCGCCGCCGGTGCCGCGATCCGCGCCGCCGCCGATGCGATCTGCATCACACTCGGTCTGGACGGCGACCGGGTCGCCGCCGCGACGCTGACCGACCCGCGCATCGTCGCGGCGGTGCGCCGCTACGCGCCGGGGTTGCCGGGCACGGTCGCGGCCGCGGTGCGCCCGCCGAGCACCGCCGCGGGCGCCGCCATCGTGGGCGGGCTGCCGGTGCGCGACGCGGAAATCGGCCGTACCCCGGCGAATTGGCGGATCGCCGCCGGGCGGGACGGCGCCGCCGCGCCGACCGCCTGCTCGCTGCGCCTCGACATCTCCATGCTGCTGCTCGCCGCCGCCGCGGGCGAGCCCTTCGGCTGGCGCGGCCAGCAGGGCGGGCGGCTGGTGAACAACATCGTCCCCGCGGCCGGGCACGAGCACGAGCAGTCCGGCGCGAGCAGCAGCACGCTGCTCACCCCACACACCGAGGACGCCTTCCACCCCGGGCGCGCGCACCTGCTCATGCTCGGCTGCCTGCGCAATCACGATCTGGTCGGCACCACCGTCTCCTCGGTGCGCGAGGTGGAGCTCACCGCCGCCGAGCGCCGCGTGCTGGCCGAACCGGTGCTGCCGATCCTGCCCGACGTCTCCTACGGCGACGCGCACGACCGCGCGACGGCACCGGCGCTGCCCACGCTCTGGTACGACGGCGATATCGAATCCGACGCCGCCACAGCCGGTCTCACCACCCGCTACGACCCCGCCTACACCCCGCTGGACGACGCCGGCCCCGAGTACCGCCGCGCCTACGCCCGGCTGAGCGCGGAGCTGGAGCGCCGCTGCCGGATCGCCGTGCTCGCCCCGGGTGAGCTGCTGCTGGTGGACAACGATGTGGCGGTGCACGGCCGGGTACCGTTCACCGCGCGCTACGACGGCACCGACCGGTGGCTCAAACGCGTCAATATTCGTCTTCCCGAGCGGCGCAGGCGCACCGCGGAGAGCCGTGAGAATGGATACGGGCAGCAGATCGTTGCCCCGTTTCGCACGGTGACAGAACGGGACACCTCCGATGATCGAGGAAGCGATGAGCAACCGTGACCGGAGCACGCCCCTGCGTGTGCTGAGCCGTAGCGACCTGGCCGATGTGCCGATCACCCCCGCCGACGTGGTGCGCGCGGTGGAGGAGGCGTATCTCGCGCTGGCGGCGGGCGAGTCGGATAATCCGCGCAAGCTCAGCGTCGCCAATCCGGACGGCTGGTCGGTCGCCTACGCCATGCTCGGCCGGGACGGCAGGCGCCGGGTGGTCGCCATGAAGACCTCGTACAAGTTCGACCCCGGCCACGACCGCAGCACCAAGCGGTACTACACCACCATCACGCTCTACGACGACACCACCGGCGCGCCGATCGCCATGATGGACTGCGCCAGGGTCGGGGCGCTGCGCACCCCCGCGGTCTCGGCGCTGCTGGTGCGCGAGACGGTGCGCCGCGGCGCGGAGAGCGTGCTGCTGATCGGCACCGGCACCCAGGGCCGCAACGCGCTGCCGCACCTGCTCGCCGCGAATCCGCAGCTGCGCAAGCTCATGGTCTACGGCACGCACCCGGACGGGCTCGCCGCGGTCAGGGAGAACCTGGCGGTGCACCAGCCGCACGCGCTGCTCGAGATGGTCGAGGATCCGGTGGCCGCGGCGGCCGGGGCCGACGTGGTGCTCGCGACCGCGGGGCCGGGCACCGAGGTGGCGCTGGAGGCCGACGATCTGGCGCCGGGGTCGACCGCCGTGCTGGTCGGGTACGGGCTGGCGCCCTCGGCGCTGGTGCGGGCGGATCGGGTGATCGCCACCAGCGCCGAGCAGATGGCGCTCACCGGCACCGACATGGCCGGCCCGGACGGCGTGCTGCGCGCGGTCGACGCGGAGCTGCCGCGCATCCTGAGCAGGCGCGCGGTCGCCAGGCGCAGCGACGACGAGAAGATCTTCGTCTACAACAGCGGGCTGGTGCTCACCGACGTGGCGGTGGCGCACGCGCTGGCCGAGCGCGCGATCGCGGATGGCCGCGGCGTCGAGGTGCCGCTGTGGGACTGACCGGGATCGCCGCCGCGCCGCTGCCCGCCCACCGCGACCGGTGGGAGCAGCGGCTGCTGGCCGATCCCGCGCTGCTCGGCGAGCTCGCGAGCATTGTCGGCGGCCCCTTCCACGTGCTCTTCCCGGAGCGGGTGGTGCGCGCGGTGCGCGAATTCCGCGCGGCCTTCGAGGCGGCGGGCGTCACCGGCGCGATCTACTACGGCAAGAAGGCGAACAAGGCGGCCTGCGTGGCGCGGGCCTGTGCGCGGGCAGGCGCCGGGATCGACGTGGCCAGCACCGGCGAGCTGGTCGGCGCGCTGGCCCAGGGCGTGCGCGGCAGCGAGCTGATGGTGACCGGCCCGGCCAAGTCCGACGAGCTGCTCTGGCTGGCCGCCAGGCACGGCGCGCTGATCGCGGTGGACGCGCTGGACGAACTGGACCGGCTGCCCGCCGCCACCGACGGCGCGCCGCCGCCGCGCATTCTGCTTCGCGTCCTGCCCACCGGCTCGACCAGCCGGTTCGGGCTCACCGAGGTCGAACTGGACGAGGCACACGCCCGGCTGGCCGGGCTCGAGGGCCGGGTCCGCTGGGAGGGGTTGAGCTTCCACCTCTCCGGCTACGACGCCGAGCAGCGCGCGGAGTTCGCGCACGAGTTGCTGGATCGCCTGGCGACGGTCGCGGCGAGCGGACACCGGGCGCGAACGCTCTCCATCGGCGGCGGCTTCGGGGTGGATTACGTGCCCGCCGATGCCTGGGCCGAGTTCACCGCGGCGGCCGGGCCGCACTGGTTCCACGGCGAGGCCGAGCCGGGCTCCTACTACCCGTACCACTTCCCTGAACCCGGCGCGGCCATGCTCACCGCGATCCTGCGGCACCGCGGGCTGGCCGAGCGGCTGATCGCCACCGGCACCGTGCTCGCCGTCGAGCCGGGCCGGGCCCTGCTGGACCGGGCCGGCTGTACGGTGTTCCGGGTACAGGGGCGCAAGACCAGGCACTCCGGCGGCGAGCCCTACGACCTGCTCACCGTCGACGGCACCAGCCTGAGCCTCTCCGAGCAGTGGTTCGACAGCGAGTACCTGCCGGACCCGGCGGTGTGGCCGCCGCGATCCGGTGTCCGCACCCCGACCAGCGTCGGCGCGGCCACCTGCCTCGACTCCGACCTGCTCAGCCGCCGCCGGGTGCCGCTGCCGCGCCGGGCCGACCCCGGCGACCTGCTGGTCTACCCGAACACCGCCGGGTACCAGATGGACTCGAACGAGTCCGCCTTCCACGACCTTCCCGTCCCGCCGAAGATCGTGCTCACCGAGCACGCGGGGGCGCTGCGCTGGCGCCTCGACTCGGCACCCACCTGAGATCAACGAGGAGAAGATTCCATGCCGCTCGTCACGCGCGTGACGGACCTCATCGGCCGTACCCCGCTGTTCGAGCTCGCCCGCACCGCGACCGGAACCAGGCTGCTGCTCAAGCTGGAGACCGGCAACCCGACCGGGACGGCCAAGATCCGGATGGCGCGGGAGATGGTGCTCGATGCCGAGCGCCGTGGTTTGCTGAGGGTTGGCGGGCATATCATCGAGTCCACGTCCGGCAATACCGGGCTCGGCCTCGCGGTAGTCGCCGCCGAACGTGGGTACCGCTTCACCGCGGTCGTCGATCACCACGCCTGTAAGGACAAACTGCGCGCGATGCGAGCCATGGGAGCGAATCTGGTGTACGTCGCCGACGAGGGCGACGACAGCCTCGCCACCTCGGCGCGGGAGGACCTCGCCGAGGCGATGGCGGCCGCCGAGGACGGCGCGTACTTCACCGAGCAGCACAACAACGATGCCAATGCCGTCGGCTACTACCCCGTCGCCGACGAGCTGCTCGCCGATGTCGAGCGGGTGGACATCCTGCTCTCCGCGGTCGGCACCGGCGGCTCGCTCTTCGGCACCGCGACCCGGCTGCGGCAGCTCGGCCAGGTGCCCTACGTGGTCGGGGTGGAGCCGGAGGGGTCGATCGCCTTCGGCGGCGAGGGCGGGCCGTACTGGCAGTCCGGCACCGGCACCCCGCCCGGCGCCACCATCGGCACCGCGGTCGACTACGCACTGCTGGACGAGGGCGTGAAGGTCACCGACACCGACGCCTTCGCCACCGCGCGCGCCGTCGCGGCCAAGCTCGGGCTGCTGATCGGCGGCTCGGCGGGTGGCTCGGTGCACGCGGCGCTGGTCCGGCTGGAGCAGTTCCCGCCCGGCTCGACGGTGGTGACGCTGGTCTGCGACGGCGGCGAGAAGTACCTGGACACCGTCTTCGACGACACCTGGATGGCCGAGCGCGACCTGCTCGATCCCGCCGCCGAGCACGCGGTGGGCGCCATGCTCGACCGCTGGTCGCCCGCGCTCGCGGGCGCGAACCTCGTGGAGGCGCGGTGATCGACCGGATGCGCGGCTCGGACGCGGGGCGGCTGGCCGCGCTCGCGACCCCGATCGCGACCACCCAGCTCGCCCAGATCGCGGTCTCCACCACGAATATCGCGGTCATGGGCTCGCTCGGGGTCGGCGCGGTGGCGGCGGGCGGGCTGGCGCTGGTGCTCTTCAACCAGATCCGCACCATGGGCGTCGGGCTGATCACCGCGAGCGGCAATCGGATCGCGAGCGCGGTGAGCGCGGCGGGCAAGCGCGGCGACTCCGCCGACGCCGAGGTGCGCGACATCGTGCGCGGCAGCTTCCTGATCGCCACGGTGGCCGGGCTGCTCGGCGGCGCGGTGCTGGTCGGGCTCGGCTACTCGCTGCAGTGGCTGGGGCAGGACGCCGACGTGCTCGCGGCGGCGCGGCCGTTCATGATCGCGCTGGCACCCGGGCTGCTGCCCTGCCTGTGGTTCCAGGTGCTGCGGCAGTACACCGTCGGTATGCAGCGGCCGCAGGCGCTGCTGCTGGTGACGCTCGGCTCGGTGGCGCTGAACCTCGGGCTGGCGCTGCCGCTGGCGCACGGCTGGCTCGGGCTGCCCGCGCTGGGGCTGACCGGGATCGGCATCGCCACCTCGCTGGTCTTCCTCGCCATGTTCCTGGCCTTCGCGGTGCTGGTGCGCCGGGACCGGCGGCTGGCCGGCGCGCTACCGAGTCGGCCGTGGCCGGTGCGGGGGCGCACGGTGCGGGCCGAGCTGAAGCTGGGCTTCCCGATCGCGCTGACCTACGGCTCCGAGGCGGGGATGTTCTCGGTGCTGGCGCTGGCCATGGGCAGTATCGGGCCTGCGGCGCTGGCCGCGCACAATGTGGTCTACCAGATCATCTACATCGTGTTCCAGATCGCCATCGGCCTCTCGCACGGCGCCTCGATCCTGGTCAGCGATGCGACCGCGCGGGACGAGTTCGACCGGGCGCGCACCCAGGCGCGGCTGGCGCTGCAGGGCGCCGCGCTGGTCGCGGTGGTGACCGGGCTCGTGTACATCTTCGCCCCCGACCTGGTGCTCGCCCCGTTCCTGGACACCGGCGACGCGCAGACCGTGGCGCTGGCGCACACGCTGCTGCTGATCGGCATCGTGCTGCAGTTCTGCGACGCCGCGCAGAACATCGGCACCGGGCTGCTGCGCGGGCTCAAGGAGACCTCGGCCGGTTTCCGGCTCTCGCTCGTCGGCTACTGGTGCGTCGGCCTGCCCGCCGCGCTCCTGCTGGCCTTCCCCGCCGGGCTCGGCGCCGCGGGCATCTGGTGGGGCCTGACCGCGGGCCTCGCCACCACCGCGGGGCTCATGCTGCACCGCTACCTCAGCCTGCTCGACCAGCGCGAACGGGAAACGGTTTCCCTACACGCCCACACCCCGCCCCTAGGGCTGGCAGCGGGCAACAACTAACGCACCCCGCACGGGTTCGCGCCCGGCTCGCGTCCGAGTGGTCGAAGCGCATGCGCCGCAGGCGCGAGTCTGGACCGCTCGGACGTGAGCCCCGGAAGGGCGCGAACCCCGTCGCGCCGGAGGCGCGACCAAAGATTCAGATATTCACGCCGTAGTCGCGGGCGATTCCGGCCAGACCGGAGGCGTACCCCTGGCCGATGGCGCGGAATTTCCACTCCGCGTTGTTCCGGTACAGCTCGCCGAAGACCATGGCCGTCTCGGTGGAGGCATCCTCGGAGAGGTCGTAGCGCGCCAGCTCGGCGCCGGTCACGGCATCGGTGACGCGGATGTAGGCATTGCGGATCTGCCCGAAGGACTGCCCGCGCGAATCGGCGTCGTGGATGGAGACCGGGAAGAAGATATTGGTGATGTGCGGTGGCGTCGCCGCGAGGTCGACATTGATCGTCTCGTCGTCGCCGTCACCCTCGCCGGTGAGGTTGTCACCGGTGTGCTCGATGGTCCCCTCGGGCGAGCGCAGGTTGTTGTAGAAGACGAAGTGCAGGTCCGAGAGCACCTTGAGGTTCGCACCCGTCGCGAGCGCGCTCGCGTCCAGGTCGTAGTCGGCTCCGGTGGTGGTCCGGACATCCCAGCCGAGGCCGACCGAGACCTTCGTCAGGTTCGGTGCCTGCTTGGACAGCGAGACGTTGCCGCCTTTGGCCAGCGTGACGCTCATGTCATCCTTCCGTGTTCGGGTTTCGCTCCGCCCATGCGCGCAGCGTGGCCACCCGGCCGCGCAGCGCGTCGAGTTCGGCCTCGTCGAGCACGGTGCGCTGGATTCCCTGCGCGACCGTGAACGCCGACTGCCGATGATCATCGATGGTGTCGACATCGATCTGTACCGGAACATAGTCGCTCGCGCCCGGCATCCCGGCGGCGAGCACCGTCGCCGTGCCGCGCGCGCAGAGCGCCACGTCGCCGCCGCCGAGGACGAGCAGCGCGACCTGCGGCCGCTCGCGGAGCCGGGCCAGCGAACCCCGGTCGAATTTCAGGCTGATCAGAATCCGCCGGTCGCCCGCGCGCACCGGCCAGGAGACCGGGATGGCGTGCGGCGCCGGGTCGGTCGTCACCAGCACCGCGATGGTCTCGGTCGGCCACACGGGCAGGGCGTCGAGCTCCGGATGCTCGTCGGCGGAATGGTCGTGCTCGGTCAGGCTCGCTCCTGCTGCCATGTCGTCACCTCGTGGGGATTGCTGCGGCGCGGTGGGCTGTTCCCGCGCTTACCCGTGCAGTTTAAGTCCCCGGCCGCCATCACCGCTGGCACCCGGCGCGATCCCCTCGGGCAGATGCGTTCAGGCCGTGGTGAGTTGGAACATCGGCAGCACGCGCAGCCCGCGGGCCCACGCCGCGGCCAGCTCCTTGACCTTCACCTCGGTGGAGGCGTCGTGCCGCGCGTGCTCGCCGAACTGGACCGCGCCGCGCGCGCTCAGCTTCTCCGCGATGATCTCGCCGCCGCGGTTGAAGGTGGCGCCGTAGACGCTGTCACCGAGGCCGAAGACCGCGAAGCGCAGCCCGTCCAGCGCGGGGCGCCTGCTGTCCAGCGCATCGGCGAAAGGCTCGGCGTTGGTGGGGAATTCGCCGTCGCCGTAGGTGGAGCAGACCATGATGTGCAGCGCGCCGGGGTCGAGATCGTCGACGTCGAACTCGCCCATGTCGTAGAGCGCGACGTCGTGCGCGGCGAACTCGCCCGCGATCACCTCGGCCGCCGCCTCGGCCGTTCCCATCTCCGACCCGAACAGGATCACGATCCGCACGAGCTGCACTCCTTCTCACCTGGAAATATGGTGAGGCTATCCTAACAGCGGCCCGAACCGATTGACGGATCCTCGAAACGCCTGCATCATCATGAACAGTTCCCTGCTCAGCAGGGGCTTCTCGGTTACCGGCCGATGACCGTCCGGTAACGGTCGCCTGATTCGACGCGCCACTCGCGGGTACAGCCCCGCCAGGCTCGGCTGCGCGAGACACCGGCGGCTACGACCCGTAAGCCGACGCCGCAGGCGTCCCGTCCCGAGTGAGGTGAGTGCGCCATGGTCTTCTCGTCCGACCTGCCCCGCGAGGTGTCCCCCGACATCACGCCGATTCCGATCGCCGCGCACCGCATCGCGGGCAACCTCGCCGTCTCCGACGCCACGCTCGCCGACCTGGTGCACCTGCGCACCGAGCTCGCCGCCGCCGAGGTGCCGTTCCTGCTGGTCCGGGACCGCGACCACCGGCTGATCCTGGCCGCCGACGCCGCGCACGGCGCCATGGTGGCGCGGGTGGTGAGCTCGGCGGCCGCCGCCGGATTCCGGGTCGAGCCGCTGGACCCGGCGGTGTTCCGGCTCGGGCGGGACGCGGACCAGGCACACCACGTGGAGCTGGAGCTGTGGGGCTACCACGGCGACACCGTCACCTGCCCGCGCCCCAATGCGCTCACCCGCCCGGTCTTCGACCTCGCCGACGTGGAGTTCGGCCAGGTGCGGCTCTTCGACCGGGTCTGGCCGACGCTCACCGGCATGTTCGCGCCGCAGACCACCGATGTGGAGTTCGACATCGACCTGGTCTTCTCCTGGGTGGACGGCTCCGACCCGGAGTTCCGCGCCCGCCGCGCCGGGCTGCTCGCGCAGGTCGTGGTCGGCGAGGGCGACGACGCCGACGCCCGCATCCGGCAGATCGACGAGCTGCGCTACGCGCTGCGCGCAGTGGCGAAGAACGCGCCGTGGATCCGCCGGATCTTCCTCTGCACCGACTCCACCCCGCCGTCCTGGCTGGCCGAGCATCCGAAGGTCACCGTGGTGCCCGCGCTCGCGCACTTCGCCGACACCACCGGGCTGCCGACCTTCAACTCGCACGCGGTGGAGAGCCAGCTGCAGCACATCGACGGGCTGGCCGAGCACTTCCTGTACTCCAACGACGACATGTTCTTCGCCCGCCCGGTGCGGCCGTCGATGTTCTTCACCCCGGCCGGGGTGAGCCGGTTCATCGAGGCCGACACCCGGATCGGCCCCGGCCGGAGCACCGAGCGACGCAGCGGCTTCGAGAACGCGGCCCGGGTGAACCGGGCGCTGCTCGCGGAGCGGTTCGGCACGCTCATCACCCGGCACCTGGAGCACACCCCGGTGCCGCTGCGGCGCAGCGTGCTACACGAGATGGAGCGCGAGTTCGCGGCGGATTTCGCGCGCACCGCGGCGAGCCGGTTCCGCGCCGCCACCGATATCTCGGTGACGAACTCGCTCTACCACTACTACGCCCTGCTCAGCGGGCGCGCGGTGCCGCAGGAGGCGGCCCGGGTGCGCTACGTCGACACCACCGCGGTGTCCGGGCTGGCGCTGCTCGATCAGCTCAGCGCCACCAGGGATGTCGACTTCTTCTGCCTCAACGACGGCAGCTTCCCCGAGGTCAGCGAAGCCGAGCGGGTGCGAAGGGTCGCGGCCTTCCTGGAGAGCTGGTTCCCCGAGCCTGCCCCGTGGGAGCGGGTCAGCGCACCGCCTCGCCGCCCGATTCCGGAGTCCGCGCCGGGCGCCGCATGACGTGCGGAATGCGGGCCGCGGGCGGGATCACGATGCCCGCCGCGGCCAGCCGCGCCGCCGCCTGAGCCGGGGTGGCGGGCTCACCCACCGTCGGGCCCGCGTCGATCGGCACCACCGAGTGCACCACGGTGTCCGGGTAGACGTGCACGAAGTTGAAGGCTTGGGCGCCGTCCCGGCCGCGCAGCCCGCCCTGCTCGACCGCGAGGTCCTGGGTGTAGCAGGTGGCCGAGGCCACCGAGACCGGGATGCCAGCGAAGGTGGCGCTGGTGGAGAAGTGCAGGTGGCCCGCGAGGATGGCGCGCACGTCGGTGCCTGCGAGTACCGCGGCGAGGCGGCGCTGATCGCGCAGCTCGACGGTGACGGCGAGGTCGAGCACGCAGGGCACCGGCGGGTGGTGCAGGGCCAGGATGGTGCCGAAGGGGGCCGGTTCGGCGAGGACGTCGCGCAGCCAGCTGAGCTGGGCGGCGGTGAGTTCGCCGTGGTGCTCGCCGGGGACCGTGGTGTCGAGGGCGATGATGCGCAGGCCGTCGATCAGGTGCACCTCGTCCAGCGGGCCGGGGGAGGCGGGGCGGTCGAGGAGGCCGGTGCGCAGGGCGCCGCGGTCGTCGTGGTTGCCCGCCACCCAGATGACGGGGGCGTTCAGGCGGGCGGCGACGGGGTCGACGAAGGCGCGCAGCTTCGCGTAGGCGCCCGGCTCGCCGCGGTCGGTGAGGTCGCCGGTGAAGACCAGCGCCGTCGGAACGATGCCCGTGGCCTCGGCGTGCGCGAGCAGTGCCCGCAGCGGGCGCTCGGCGTCGACGTCGCCGTAGAGGTCGCCCTCGGCGACCAGGTGGGTATCGCTGAAGTGGAACAACACGTGATCCGGTCGCGGATACTCCGCGACCCTGTCGATGCGCACCGGCTCGACCGTCCCTCCCGGCGGACTCCGCCCGCCCTCGCTCCGAGGTTGGGGCCAGGATAGCGAAGTACCTCCCAACCCATACACCGCAGAGAGGCACATCACCGCTGCGCTCCTGTTCTCGAAGTAAGATCACGTTCGATATCTCACAGGAAGGAGGTTGGAAATCGTGCTTCTAAGTTTTCGTGTTGAAAACCACAAATCGTTGGCCGAAGAGCAACAACTCCTACTCACTCCGACGGTCTCCGAGGACGAACCTCGCAGAGACTGGACCGCTGTTCCTGTAGCCGGAATATTCGGAGCGAATGCTTCCGGCAAGACCAACATCCTGGACGCACTGGTCTACATGCGAAACATGGTCCGCGGATCTCTCCGGGAGAGCGAGCCCGGTACGGGCGTGTCCCGACACCCCTTCGCTCTCGATCCAAGTGCTCGCATAACTCCCTCGACATACGTGGTGGATCTCGCCATTGTGGAGCATAGGTACACATACGGATTCTCCGTGGATGACAGCAGAGTCGTTGAGGAATGGTTGTTGAGATACCATCCGGCCGATTCGCGTCCTGTCACGGTATTTCACCGCAACCCGGACGGTGAGGACGGACTCGAAACGGACTTGTCCGCGATTCGGAAATACGCCGAGGATATAGAGCAGAACGTGCTCGTCTTGTCGGTTGTCGGCAGGTTCAGGGTCGAAGAAGTGCGCGAGGTGTTCGCATGGTTCTTGAATCTCACGTTCAAATTACCCAGAGGTCTCTATCGGCCAGACTTTCTGGAGAGGAATATTGGCGATATCGATCGATTGACGGTCCTGCTACAGGCAGCCGATACCGGCATTGATAGGCTCGAATTTATCGAGGAATCGGACGATAATTTCGAGGTGAAAACGAATCGCCCGCATAGTTCCTCAGCCGATGCTCAGCGCCGGAGATACCTGCAGCTCCGACATCGGGGCTCGCACGACGGCACCTATCCGCTGAGCATGGCGGAGCAGTCGCTCGGAACGAAGGAACTGTTGGAACTCGGGCGCTATGCGCTGCGCGCACTCGACACCGGCGCCGTACTGATAGTCGACGAACTTGACCGCAGTCTGCACACCTTTCTGACTGCGCAAGTGATTGCCCTGTTCAGCGCTGCCGAGACTAACCCGTTCGGCGCCCAGCTGATCTTCAGTAGCCACGATTCCGCTCTCCTCGGACGGATCCAGGGTGTCGAGGTCCTCGCCCGTGACCACATCTGGTTCACAGAAAAGGACGAGTGCGGAAAGTCCACCCTGTATCCACTCACCGCATTCGAAGCCACCGTAGACGAGGATGCTGGACGCAGGTATCTCGATGGCCGATTCGGCGCGGTTCCCATTATCCACGACGCGATATTTGCGGCAGCACTTCAGGCGCGCCTCGGTGGCGATGCGAATGAATAGCGCGAGGCGCTCGGACTCCACCCCGCGCAAGCGTCGCGCCTCGCACACCGAACTCGATCGCAGCAAAGCAATCAAACTCCGAACCGCGAGAAAAAGATTCTTGATCATTTGCGAAGGCACCACCGAGAAAAACTACTTCACCGGCATGCGCACGCGGGGCGGACCGCAACTCGAGGTGGACGAGACCAAGTGGGACCAGATAGGAGCAGTGTCCGAGGCAGGAAAACGGGCGGCGACAGCGGCACGCTCCGGAGATCCGTACGATGAAGTCTGGTGTGCCATAGACACAGAATTGCAGCCGCGAATAGTATTCGATGCCGAGCGAGCAGCTGAAATCAACGAGGTGTCTCTGGCGTTCTCTTCCCCGTCATTCGATCTTTGGCTGATACTCCATATCGAATTCTGTGCGCACACATTCATGAGCGCAGCAGACGCGAAGCGGCAACTACGGCGGCTGCGTCCGGCATGGACTGAATCGAGCACCAACTTCGAAGACTTCAGCGCGGGGCTGAAAGACGCGATCGATCGCGCGAAGGCTCTGGATCCGACGGGAAACAATTACCGTAAAAACCCTTCGACGAGCGCCTGGAAATTGGTCGAGGCGATTATGAGCTGAACAGTAGCGTTTCGCGTGTGCACTCCATCTTCAATCGACCTGCACCCGCTATCAGCTGGGCCAGTAGGCGTTCCAGTCTTCGGCAGCAAGCGGAAGGCGCGCGCCGCGGGCGCGCTCGGCGGCATCCTCCGTGGCGCGGATGGTGTCCGCGAAGCGGAGCGTGGCCTTGCGCAACCGCTCCTCGGCGCTCTCGTCACCCCCGAGCCGGACCACCCGCAGCTCCTCGGGAACGAGCTCCCCGGGGAACCCGGCCCGACCGGCCCGCGCGATCACCTTCTCGGCGAGCGCGAGCGCGGGCTGGGCGAGCGCGATCCCGTCCAGGCAGGAGCGCCGCGCCTTCTCGGCGGACTTCCGCTCCTCCCACGCCCGCTCCTGCGCGGCTATCCGCTCGGCGACCCCGGCGAACGCCTCGGGCGCGCCCAGGTGCGGGCTGCGGTGCTCCAGCTTGGCGATCAGCACCGCCGCCACGTCGGCGACGGTGAACTCCCCCGCCGCCTCGGCGATCCTGGCGTGGAAGAGCACCTGCAGCAGCAGGTCGCCGAGCTCCTCCTTGATGGTCTCGGTATCGCCCTGCTGGATGGCGTCGAGCAGCTCGTAGGTCTCCTCCAGCAGGTACGGCCGCAGCGAATCGTGCGTCTGGGTGGTCTCCCACCCGCCGAACCGCCAGAGCCGGTCCATGAGCTCGACCGCGCCGTCCAGGTCGGCGCTCACCGCGCGGTCGCCTCGGTGCGCACCCGCAGGTCCACCGCGCCCGCCGCCTTGCCGTCCAGCGCGAGCAGCAGGTCCGCGATCACCTGGAGCAGCGGCACGTCGCGCATGCGGTCGGCGCCGACGCTGTCCTCGACCCGCGGAACGGGCAGCTGCACGATGCCGGAGGCGGCGCGGTAGTTCGCGCTCGGGTGCAGCCGCTTCAGCCGGAGCTGCTTGGAGTCGGGCAGGGTGAGCGGCGCGATCTTGACCGTGGTCCCGGTGACCGCGATCTCGGTCACCCCGTACTCGCGGGCGAGCAGCCGCAGCTTCGCCACCGAGACCAGCCGCCCGACCTCGACGGGCAGCGGCCCGTACCGGTCGACCAGCTCCTCCATCACCCCGGCGAGCGTCGAATCGTCCTGCGCGGCGGCGAGTTTGCGGTACGCCTCCAGCCGCAGCCGGTCGCTGGCGACGTAATCCGGCGGAATGTGCGCGTCCACCGGGAGGTCGATCCTGACCTCCTTGACCTCCTCGGTGGTGATCGGCTTGCCGTCGGCGGCGGCCCGGTACGCCTCCACCGCCTCGCCGACCAGCCGCACGTAGAGGTCGAAGCCGACCCCGGCGACGTGCCCGGACTGCTCCGCCCCGAGCACATTGCCCGCGCCGCGGATCTCCAGGTCCTTCATCGCGACCGCCATGCCCGCGCCCAGGTCGGAGTTCTGCGCGATGGTGGCGAGCCGGTCGTAGGCGGTCTCGGTGAGCGGCTTCTCCGGCGGGTACAGGAAGTAGGCGTAGCCGCGCTCCCGGCTGCGCCCGACCCGGCCGCGCAGCTGGTGCAGCTGGGAGAGGCCGAGGTTGTCGGCGCGCTCCACGATCAGGGTGTTGGCATTGGAGATGTCGAGCCCGGTCTCGATGATGGTGGTGCAGACCAGCACGTCGAACTCGCGCTCCCAGAACCCCTGCACGGTGCGCTCCAGGGTGTCCTCGTTCATCTGGCCGTGCGCGATCGCGATCCGCGCCTCCGGCACCAGGTCGCGCAGGTGCTTGGCCGCCCTGTCGATGGAGGAGACCCGGTTGTGCACGTAGAACACCTGGCCGTCGCGCAGCAGCTCGCGCCGGATGGCGGCGGTGACCTGCTTGTCGTTGTAGCCGCCGACGTAGGTGAGCACCGGGTGGCGCTCCTCCGGCGGGGTCAGGATGGTGGACATCTCCCGGATGCCGGCCAGGCTCATCTCCAGGGTGCGCGGGATCGGCGTCGCCGACATGGTGAGCACGTCGACGTGCGTGCGCAGCGCCTTGATGTGCTCCTTGTGCTCGACGCCGAAGCGCTGCTCCTCGTCCACGATCACCAGCCCGAGGTCCTTCCAGCGGACGCCGGTCTGCAGCAGCCGGTGCGTGCCTACCACGATGTCGACCTCGCCGTCGGCCATCCCGCGTAGCACCTCCTTGGCATCGGCCGGATCGGTGAAGCGGGAGAGCCCCTTGACGTTCACCGGGAACCCGGCGACCCGCTCGGCGAAGGTCTGCAGGTGTTGCTGGGCCAGCAGCGTGGTCGGGACCAGCACCACCACCTGCTTGCCGTCCTGCACCGCCTTGAACGCCGCGCGCACCGCGATCTCGGTCTTGCCGTAGCCGACGTCGCCGCAGACCACGCGGTCCATCGGGACCGCCTTCTCCATATCCGACTTGACCTCGGCGATGGCGGTCATCTGGTCGACGGTCTCGGTGAAGGCGAAGGCGTCCTCCATCTCCTGCTGCCACGGGGTGTCCGGGCCGAAGGCATGGCCGGGCGCGGCCTGCCGCGCGGCGTAGAGCTGCACCAGCTCGCCCGCGATCTCGCGGACCGCCTTGCGGGCCTTGCGCTTGGTGTTCGCCCAGTCCGAGCCGCCGAGCTTGGAGAGGCTCGGCAGCTCGCCGCCGACGTAGCGGGAGAGCTGGTCCAGCGATTCCATCGGCACGAAGAGCCGGTCGCCGGGCTGGCCGCGCTTGCCCGGCGCGTACTCGATCACCAGGTACTCGCGCCTGGCGCCGCCCACCGTGCGCTCGATCATCTCCACGAAGCGGCCGATGCCGTGCTGGTCGTGCACCACCATGTCGCCCGCGCTCAGCGCCAGCGGGTCCACCTGGTTGCGGCGCTTGGCGGGCAGCCGCCTGCCCTCGCCCGACGCGGCCACCCGATTGCCGGTGAGGTCGGACTCGGCGACCACCACCAGCCCGGCGCCGCCGAAGACCACGCCGTCGTGCAGCGAGCCGCAGAGCACGCCGACCACGTCGGCGGCCGGCTCGGCGCCGGGATCCAGTGCGGCGGCGGGCACCTCGGCATCGGCGAGCCGCTCCAGCACGCGCTGGGCGGTGCCGTGCCCGGCCACCACCACCACGGCGCGGCCGCCGGTGGCGAGGTGCGCGCGCAGCGACGCGAAGAGCGTGGCGACCAGTTCGTCCGAGCCGCGGGCTGCGGTGCCCGCGGTGATCGGCAGCTCCACCTCGGCCGGGTCGCCGGAGGCCAGCGGGCTCAGCGTCCACCAGGGCAGGCCGTTGCGGTCGGCGCTCTCCCGGATCACGTCGAGCGGGCGGTAGCCGGAGGCGGCCAGGTCGAGGCCGTGGCCGCCGAGCGGCGCGGTGCCGCCGAAGGAGGCCGCGGTCCAGGATGCCTCCAGGAACTCCTCGCCGGTGCGCACCAGGTCGGCGGCGCGGGTGCGCACCTTCTCCGGGTCGCACAGCAGGACGTGGCTACCTTCCGGCAGCACCTCGGTGAGCAGCCGCAGCACGCCCGGCTGCAGCACCGGGAGCAGCGCCTCCATGCCCTCCACCGGGATGCCGTCGGCGAGCTTGGCCAGCATCTCGCTCAGCGCCGCGTCGGCGGCGTTGTCGATGGCGACCTCGGCCGCGCGGGCGCGCACCGCCTCGGTGAGCAGCAGCTCCCGGCAGGGCGGGGCGACCACGGTCTCGATCGTGAGCTCCGGCAGCGAGCGCTGGTCGGCGACGGAGAAGGCGCGCAGCTCGCTCACCTCGTCGCCCCAGAACTCGACGCGCACCGGGTGGTCGGCGGTAGGCGGGAAGAGATCGAGGATGCCGCCGCGCACCGCGAACTCGCCGCGCTTGCCCACCATGTCCACCCGCGAGTACGCGAATTCCACCAGCCGGGTGAGCAATTCGTCGAAGTCGAACTCGGCGCCGATGCGCAGCACCACCGGCTCGATATCGCCGAGCCCGGCCGCCATCGGCTGCATGAGCGAGCGCACCGTTGTCACCACGACGCGCAGCGGCGGGCCGGAGACCTCGTCCTGCGGGTGCGCCAGCCTGCGCAGCACCGAGAGCCTGCGGCCGACGGTGTCGGCGCCCGGCGAGAGCCGCTCGTGCGGCAGCGTCTCCCAGGACGGGAACTGCGCGACGCTCGGGCCGAGCATCTCGGTGAGCTCGAGCGTGAGGTCGTCGGCCTCGCGCCCGGTCGCCGTCACCACCACCAGCGGGCGGCTCTCCTCGTTCGCCACCGCGGTGGCGACGAACGGCCGCGCCGGGCCGGGGGCGACCAGCGCGACCGAGGACTTCCCGACCAGATCGGCGACGGTGCGCAGCGCCGGATCGGCGCCGGCCGCCGCGGCCAGCCCCGCGAGGGGTGGGCGGAGGGATGACATGGAAAAAAGTCTATCGGTGCTGGGTGACACCGCCCCGGCGCGGGTAGGAGCAAGCCCCCCACACGGGGCGAGCCCTACGAGCCCCCGGTTCGCGCCCGGCTCGCGTTCGGGTGGTCGAAAGCGCATGCGCCGAAGGCGCGAGACTCGACCACCCGAACGCGAGCCTCCTCGGGGCGCGAACCCGCCGCGACGAAGTCGCGGCCAAAGTTACGGCACGTAGCGCCGCAACCGGCGGGCGGCGAACTCGCGGAAGTAGGAGAGTTTTTCGGCGGGGACCATGGCCGGGAGCAGGAAGTACCAGGCGCGCTCCATGCGAATGGCCATCTGGTCGATCGACTCGGTGCCGACGGCGGTGATGTGCACGCCCGCGGTCATCTCCTGCAGGAGCAGCCCGATGACCTCGGGGTCCAGCTCCGGCTCCAGGTCGCCCTGGGCGATGGCCCGCTCGGCCAGCACGCGATAGGTCTCGCCCCAGGTCTTGGTGATGTTCTCGCCCTGGGCGCCGCGGTAGTCGCCGATCTGGTGGGTCAGCTTGAGCATGGCCCCGACCATCGGGTCGTTCATCGAGAGGTCGGCCACCACGTAGGTGATGCCGATGCAAGCTTCCAGAGCGGGGACCCGGGAATCGAAGAACCCCTGGCAGGAACTGATCAGCCGTTCGTTGCCCTGATCGACGACGGCACGGGCCAGTTCTTCCTTGGAGCCGAAATGAAAGTACAGTGCGCCCTTGGTGACGTTCGACTGAGCGATGATCTCGCTCAGGCTCGCGTTCGCATATCCCAAGCGCAGAAAGACATCGGCAGCGCCCGCCAGAACGGAATCGCGGGTGATCTCCGCGCGCGCTTGCCTAGCCATCAGATCCGCCTGTCATCCAAAAACCAGCCATCCTGAAGTAGACCGACATCCCGAAGTAGACCGACTTACCACCCGAACAGCACTGAGAGGATGCGTGAACCGTACCACCCGGCGGCACCGCCCCAGGCGATTCGCGCATTCGCCCGGGCACACCGCGCAATTCGCGAGCTAACACTCGACCGCGTCCCCGGCATCGGCTCGGCGCTGCGAGGTCAGCCGCGGATCCGCCTCCAGGTGGCTCAGACCGTTCCAGCACAGGTTCACCAGATGCGCGGCCACCACTTCCTTCGACGGTTCGCGCACGTCCAGCCACCAGGTCGCGGCGGTGGAGACCATCCCGACCAGCGCCTGAGCGTAGAGGGTGGCGAGGCTGGTGTCGAAACCGCGCCGCCCGAAGTCGTTGCCGAGGATGTGCGCGACCTGGTTCACCGCCTCGTTGAGCAGGCTGGAGTAGCGCCCGTCGGCGGTTGCCGCCGGCTGGTCGCGGACCAGGATGCGGAACCCGTCGGTGCGCTCCTCGATGTAGGTCAGCAGGGCGAGCGCCACCTGTTCCAGCCGCTCCTGCGAGCGGTTGCGGGTGAGCGAGGAGGTGATCATGTCGAGCAGCATCGACATCTCCCGGTCCACCACGACCGCGTAGAGCCCCTCCTTGCCGCCGAAGTGCTCGTACACCACGGGTTTCGAGACCTGGGCGCGCAGCGCGATCTCCTCGATCGAGGTGCCGTCGTACCCGCGCTCGGCGAAGAGCGCGCGGCCGATCTCGATCAACTGCTGGCGCCGCTGGGTACCCGTCATGCGCGGCCGTTGCGGCCGCTGGGTCTCACCCGATGGCATCGCTTCGCCTCCTGCGATGTGGTGGTACCGCGCTCACGGGTCCGGGTCCTCCGAGACTTCCAACTGTTCCAGACAGCGTCAGGGACGTGTCGGCGGGGCACACCCTCGCGGCCGCGCGGGTTCGACGGAAGCGAGGTCGGCATGCGAGGATTCATGCCGTGCCGTGGGCACAGCGGCGGGTCGTGCCGAAACGGCACGGCCGGCCGGTGTGACGATCCGCCGTAGTGTAATGGCAGCACCTCTGATTTTGGTTCAGATAGTTCAGGTTCGAGTCCTGGCGGCGGAGCACGCACATGTGACTATCGTGGGCCCCGCGTTTGGCCCAGCACGATGACAGGCAGCCGAGGGAGATCCATGCCACAGCAGACCGCCGTCGTCGTTCTCGCCGCTGGCGCCGGGACACGAATGCGGTCGAAGACCCCCAAGGTGCTGCATTCGCTGGCCGGCCGGAGCATGCTCGCGCACGCGCTGCATGCGGCGAACGAGATCGACCCCGCGTACCTCATCACCGTGGTCGGGCACGACCGCGAACAGGTCGGCGCCGCGGTCGCCGCGGTCGCGGCCGAGCAGGGGCGGGAGATCCTGCCCGCCCTGCAGGAGGAGCAGCTCGGCACCGGGCACGCGGTGCAGTGCGCGCTGCGCGCGGTGCCGGAGGACTTCGACGGCGACCTGCTCGTCACCTCCGCCGACGTCCCGCTGCTGGACGGCCACACCCTGGCCGCGCTGCTGGACGAGCACCGCAGCTACGCCGAGCGCCCCGCGGTGACGGTGCTGACCTTCGTCCCGGACGACCCCAACGGCTACGGCCGGATCGTCCGCGACGCCGACGGCCAGGTGCTGGAGATCGTCGAGCACGCCGACGCCACCCCCGAGCAGGCCGCGATCACCGAGGTCAACTCCGGCGTCTACGCCTTCGACGCCCAGGTGCTGCGCAGCACCATCACCCGGCTCTCCACCGCCAACGCCCAGCACGAGCTCTACCTCACCGACGTGCTCCGGCTCGCCCGCGAGGACGGCCACAGCGTGCAGGGCGCCCGGCTGGTGGACGAGGCCAAGGTCACCGGGGTCAACGACCGGGTGCAGCTGGCCGCCGCCACCCGCACCCTGAACCGCTACCTCCTGGAGCGGCACATGCGCGCCGGGGTCACCGTGATCGATCCGGCCACCACCTGGGTGGACGCGGGCGTCCGGATCGGCAGGGACGCGGTGCTGCGGCCGGGCACGCAGCTCTTCGGCTCGACCGTGATCGGCGAGGACGCCGAGATCGGGCCGGACTGCACGCTCACCGACGTGCTGGTCGGCGACGGTGCGTCGGTGGTGCGCACGCACGGCACCGGCGCCACCATCGGGGCGGGCGCGACGGTCGGGCCCTTCGCCTACCTGCGGCCGGGAACGGTACTGGGCGAATCGGGCAAACTGGGCGCATTCGTGGAGACCAAGAACGCCACCATCGGCGATCACTCCAAGGTCCCGCACCTCACCTACGTCGGCGACGCGACCATCGGCGAGCACAGCAACATCGGCGCATCGAGCGTCTTCGTGAACTACGACGGGGTGCGCAAGCACCACACCGTGGTCGGCTCGCACGTGCGCACCGGCAGCGACACCATGTTCGTCGCGCCGATCACCGTGGGTGACGGCGCCTATACGGCAGCGGGTACCGTACTGCGCAGGAGCGTCCCGCCCGGCGCACTCGCGGTGTCGGGCGGCGCGCAGCGCAATATCGACAACTGGGTGCCGCGCTACCGGCCGGGAACCGCGGCGGCGCACGCGGCGACGGAGGCCAACGCGGCCAGCGACACAGCGAGTCAGGCAACAGAGCAAAAGGATGGCGAACAGCAGTGACCGCGTTCTCGACCGACAACCAGAAGAATCTCATGCTCTTCGCCGGGCGCAGCCATCCTGAGCTGGCCGAACAGGTCGCGAAGGAACTCGACGTCCACGTCACCCCGCAGACCGCGCGGGAGTTCGCGAACGGCGAGATCTTCGTCCGCTTCGAGGAGTCGGTGCGCGGCTCGGACGCCTTCGTGCTGCAGAGCTTCCCCGCCCCGCTGAACCAGTGGCTCATGGAGCAGCTGATCATGATCGACGCGCTCAAGCGCGGCTCGGCCAAGCGGATCACCGCGGTGCTGCCCTTCTACCCCTACGCCCGCCAGGACAAGAAGCACCGCGGCCGCGAGCCCATCTCCGCCCGGCTCGTCGCCGACATGCTGAAGACCGCCGGTGCGCACCGGATCATCACCGTCGATCTGCACACCGACCAGATCCAGGGCTTCTTCGACGGCCCGGTGGACCACATGCACGCGCTCTTCCAGCTCTCCGAGCACGTGCGGGCCAACTACAGCCTGGAGAACGTCACCGTCGTCTCGCCGGACGCGGGCCGGGTGAAGGTCGCCGAGAAGTGGGCCGACGCGCTCGGCGGCGCGCCGGTCGCCTTCATCCACAAGACCCGCGACCCGCTGGTGCCGAACCAGGTCAAGTCGCACCGGCCGGTCGGCGACGTCGACGGCCGCACCTGCATCCTGATCGACGACATGATCGACACCGGCGGCACCATCGCCGAGGCGGTGCGGGTGCTGCGCGAGGCCGGGGCCGGTGATGTCGTGATCGCCGCCACGCACGGCGTGCTCTCCGCCCCCGCCGCCGAGCGGCTCGCCGCCTGCGGGGCGCGCGAGGTGGTGGTGACCAACACCCTGCCGATCACCGAGGACAAGAAGTTCCCGCAGCTCACGGTGCTCTCCATCGCGCCGCTGCTGGCCAGGACGATTCGCGAGGTGTTCGAGAACGGGTCGGTGACGGGGTTGTTCAACGGCAACGCGTGAGATCTCCGTTCTGGTACGGGCCCGGGGTTCTTTCGCCCCCGGGCCCGTACCTGTTTTCGCCCCAGGTCGCTCTCAGCTACCGCACGTACAGTGGCGCCGCGAGTGGGTACCCCGCCGGTAGATCGACCGAACGGAGGCGTTGATGAGTACACCGCAGGAGCGGCGACCGCACGAGCCGGAGCCGGGGTCGTCGCCCCGGGCCGGTGCGGGGGGCTCTCGTGGTGGGCCGGAGGCGGTGGCGTCCGGCGCGGGGGATGTGCGCGGGGTGGGTGCCGACGACGCGTCCGGCGAGAACGCGCCTGCCGATGCCCCGGCGATGCCTGCCGAGGGGGCCACGGAGCTCCACACTCCGGCGGAAGGCCCGGTACCCGCCGATCCTGACACCAGCGCCGCTGATCCGGCGCGAGCTGCCACGGACGAGGAGCCGGGTGCGAGCGACACATCGCCCGCGGACGAGCAGGCGTCGGTCGCGAGCGCGGAAGCCCCTGGAGCTGATAACCCACCCGGCGGTGGCACTGCGAAGCCCGGGGACGAGGACGAGGCGAAAGGCTCCGCGGGAGTCGCCGAGGATGCGGCGGCGACTGCGGGCGCTGGGGAGTCAGGCGGCGAAGCGGCGCCGCCCACGGACGGGGCCGCACCGAATTCCGAAGGGCCGATGGAGTCGGCCGAGGATGTGGGCACCGTCGAGCTCGCCGCGGGCGATGTGGCCGAGGTGCCGACGGTCGCCCAGGGAGCCGTCGAGGACGACGTTCCCCCGGCCGCTCCCGCCGAGCCGACCGTTTTCATCCCGAGCTCGGTCTTCGGCGGGCCCATCGGCCACGATCCGGCCGTGCCCCCGCCCGGCGGGAGCCCGCGACCTGCGGCAGCACCCAGCGGCCCACCGGCACCTCCGGCTCGCCCCGTACCCGGTGGCGCATCCTCCGCGCCCGCGCCGATCGGCCCGCCGGCCCCGCTCAGCGGCCCACCCGCGCCGGGGAGACCGGGCCCCGTCCCGAATTCGGCTCCCCCGCCCCCCGGTGGACCGGTGCCGAACAGGCCGGCTGCGGCGGCGCCGCCGGCAATCGGCGTACCTGGCCCGGGATCGGCCGGACCACCGACCGGCTTCCCGGCAGTACCCCCTCCGGCCCAGGACCCGACCCCCCACAGCGCCTTCCGCCCGCACCCACCTTCCCCGCCACCGGCCCCGGCCACGGGCTGGAAATTGGGCAGCCCGAGCACCCCGGCCCCGCGCGCGACCGAACCACCACCGCAGCGCAACTGGCTGGACCAGGGCGCGGGCGAAACGGTGCGCATCCCCCGCGGCGCCCTCCCCCCGGACGCGGGCGCGACCGTGCGCATCCCCACCGACTGGCAGCAGCACGACCCGAACTACCTGCCCGGCAAACCCCTGGAACGGCAGAAGACGGAGATCCAGCTTTTCGCCATCCTCGGTTTCGTCTGCGCCTTCGCCGCGCTGTTCCTGGTACCCGTCGTTTTCGGCCCCGCGGGTATCGCGCTGGGAATCACCGGCCATACCCGCGCCGAAGAACGCGGGAAATGGGCGGCGGTCACGGCGGGGTGCGCGATGATTGTCGGACTCGCGGTACAGCTGGCGTTCGGGCGCAACGTGATCCCCGGTGTGAATTGGCCGTGAGTACGGCGTAGTTTGCGACTATGCGCGGTTTCTCGGGTTTCCCGCTGGCCGGCCTGGATTTCTACGAAGATCTCGAGGCCGACAATTCCAAACAGTTCTGGGCAACACACCGGCACGTGTACGAGAGCGCGGTGCGCGAGCCGATGCTCGCCCTGACCGCGCTGCTGGAGCCGGAGTTCGGCCCGGCGAAGCTGTTCCGCCCGTACCGGGATGTGCGGTTCTCCAAGGACAAGACGCCCTACAAGACGGCGCAGGGCGCGGTGGTGCGCACGGCACCGGGCGTCGGCTGGTACGTGCAGGTGGGGGCACCGGGGCTCTTCGTCGGCGGCGGTTTCTACCAGGGCACGCCCGCGCAGCTGGCGCAGCTGCGGAGCACCGTCGAGGACGAGGTGCGCGGCACAGAGCTGGGGAAGATCCTGGCGGCGACCGCCGCCGCGGGGTTCACCATCGGCGGCGAGAAGCTCAAGACCAAGCCGAAGGGTTTCGAGGCCGACCACCCGCGCATCGACCTGCTGCGGCACAAATCGATCACCGCGGGCAGGGAGTTCGGCGCCCCGGAGTGGCTGGCGACGCCGCGCACCGCCGACGAGGTCAGAGCCGCCTGGGAGGCCGTGCGCCCCCTGGTCGACTGGCTCTCCGCCGTAGTCGGCGGCACGGGCGACCGCTGACCCCACCCAGCCCGGCAGGGGCGAGTCTTACGAGCCCCGATTCGCGCCGGCTCGCATCCGAGCGGGCGAAGCGCACGCGCCGCAGGCGCAAGTCTCGCCCGCTCGGATGCGAGCCATCAGGGCGCGAATCCCGCCGAGCTCCGCTCGGCCAAAACAACACAGAAGCGGTCGTCGGGGTCGGTCCAGGTGTGTTCGGTGTCGAACCCGGCTGCCGAGAGTTCGGCGCGCAGGCCGTCGAGGCGGAACTTGGCGGAGATCTCGGTGCGCAGCTGCTCGCCGCGGGCGAACCGCACCTCGAGGTCCAGTTCGCGGAGCCGCACGGTCATGTCCTCGGTCGCCGCGAGGCGCATTTCGATCCACTCCCGCTCCGCGTCCCAGAGCGCGACGTGCTCGAACTTCTCCGGGTGGAAATCGGCGGCGAGGCGGGTGTTCAGCACGTGCAGGACATTGCGGTTGAACTCGGCGGTGACCCCGGCGGCATCGTCGTAGGCGGGGACGAGCACGGCGGGGTCGATGACCAGACCGGCACCGAGGAGCAGCCGCTCCCCCGGCTCCAGCACGTCGTGAATGCTCGCCAGGAATGCGGCGCGCTCGGCGGGGACCAGATTGCCGATGGTGCCGCCGAGGAAGACCACCATGCGCCTGCCGCCGCCGGGCAGGTTGTGCAGGGTGTCGGTGAAGTCGCTGACCACGCCGTGCACCGCGAGGTCGGGGAACTCGGCGGCGATCTCGCGGGTGGACTCCCGCAGCGCCGCGGCGGAGACATCCTGCGGCACATAGGTTTTCAGGGGTCCGGCGGCGCGGGCGGCGGTGAGCAGCAGGCGGGTCTTGGCCGCGGAGCCCGCGCCGAGTTCGACGAGCACCTCGGCCTCGGCGGCGGTGGCGATCTCGTCGACCACGCGCTCGAGCAGGGCGCGCTCGGTGCGGGTCGGGTAGTACTCGGGCAGCGCGGTGATCCGCTCGAAGAGCTCGCTGCCGCGGGCGTCGTAGAACCACTTGGGGGGCAGGGTTTTCGGCGTCGAGGTGAGGCCGGTGGTTGCGTCGGCGCGCAGCGCGGCGGTGAGGTCGGCGTCGGACAGATGGATCTCCAGCGTCGGTGCGGTCATCGCGGGGCGCCTTCCTTGGGCTCGAGCAGGGGCTGGACGGTGAGGTCGCCGGGGGCGGCGGTCACCAGCATGTGGTCGGCGATCGGCTGCCAGCCGGGGTCGTCGTCGTAGGGCTCCGAGGCGAGCACCGCCGATTCGGCGGTGACCAGGGCGGAGATGCCGTGGTGCACGGTGGTGGCCCAGAGCCGCTCGCCATCGCCGAGCAGCAGGGTGAGCCGGGATTTCGGCGAGTGCCTGAGCACCGCGGCCGTGAGGTCGCGCAGGGCGGTGGCCGGGCTCTCGCCGGGGGCGAGGGCGCCGAGCAGGCCGCGGAGCAGGATCCAGAGCGCGGCGGAATCGGTGGGGGCCTCGGCATCGAGCAGGTCGATGGTCTGGAAGCGACGGGTGGCGCCCGCCGTGGTGGCGGCGATATCCAGGTCGGCGAGGACGGCGGAGAGCGCGAGTCGCCACTCCGGGATGACGCCGTTGTGGCTGAAGGCCGAGCGGCCGTCGGTGAACGGGGCGCACGCCGTTCGCTCGATCGGCGTGCCGACCGTCGCCGAGCGCACGGCCGCGAGGACCGCGGTGGAGTCGAGCTGCGAAAGCACCTCGTCCACCGCGGGGTCGGTCCAGATCGGCGCGGCATTCCGGTAGCGGGCCACCACCGGCTCCGGCCGGGGTCGCCGATCGGCAGGGGGCTCCCCCGGCGCGACCGCACCCGCCGGACCGGGCGCCGCGACCGGCCCACCCGGCGCGCGCGAGGCGCCGTCCGTCGCACCGAACACCGGCGAGCGCCCGGCAGCCGCTGCTGAATCGAGCGCGTTGCCTCCCGACCCCGGCGCGGCCGCATCGGCGGCGGGACCCTCCCGCCACCACGCCACCCCGAACCCATCCGCGTTGATGGTCCCCCCGCCGCGCATATCCCGCGGCGCCCAGGCCTGGGTCCGCAGCGAGTGCGAACCCCTGGTCAGCACGGTGCCGACGGGCACGGCGGGGCCCACGTATCCCAGGTGGCGGCACATCAGCGCCGCCCGGGGAGAGGCGTGGCCCGCTCCGGCCCGATCACCGGCCCTCGCCGGCGCGCAGGTCGCGCGCCAGCCGGAAGCCGGAGAAGATCTGCCTGCGGATGGGGTGATCCCAGTTCCGGAAGGTGCCGCGGCAGGCGACCGGGTCGGTGCCGAAGGAGCCACCGCGCAGCACTCGGTAGTCGCCGCCGAAGAAGACGTCGGAGTACTCGGCGTACGGGAAGGCGCGGAACCCGGGGTACGGCTCGAACCCGGACGATGTCCACTCCCAGACGTCCCCGATCAGCTGGTGTACCCCGGCGGACGAGGCGCCGGCCGGGTAGGCGCCGACATCGGCGGGCTCCAGGTGCCGCTGACCGAGGTTGGCCTGCGCGGTGCCGGGGTCGGCATCGCCCCACGGGTAGCGACGGGTCGTTTCGGTCTCCGGGTCGAAGCGCGCCGCCTTCTCCCACTCGGCCTCGGTGGGCAGCCGCTTGCCCGCCCAGCTCGCGTACGCCTCGGCCTCGAAGAAGCAGACGTGCACCACGGGCTGCCGCGGCCGCAGCGGGGTCGGGGTGCCGAAGGCGCGGCGCCACCAGGTACCCGCGCCGTCGCGCTCCCAGAACTGCGGCGCCACCAGCCCGGCCTCGGTGCGGTGCCGCCAGCCCCGCGGCGACCACAGCTCCGGCCGCTCGTAGCCGCCGTCGGCGATGAACGCCAGGTACTCCCCGTTGGTGACCGGCGCCGCGTCGATGGCGAAACCGGGGACGTGCACCGGATGCGCCGGACGTTCGTTGTCCAGCGCCCACGGATCGGTGGAGGTGCCCATCACGAACTCGCCCGCGGGCACGATCACCTCGCCCCGCACGGCGACCCGTGCGGCGGGCGGCGGCGGCGCGGCGAGCACGGCTGGGCCGGTGCGCAGCTGGTGGGTGGCGAGCATGGTCTCGTCGTGCTGCTGCTCGTGCTGGGCGATCATGCCGAAGGCGAAGCCCCCCTCGACCAGCGGGTTTCCGTGCAGCCGGGTGCGGGCGAGCACGTCGAGCACCTCGTCGCGCACCGAGCCGACGTAGCCGCGGGCCTGCGCGGGGTCGAGCAGCGGCAGCTCGGGGCGCGCGACCCTCGCGTGCTTGAAGGCGTCGTAGAGCTCGTCGATATCGCCGCGCACGGCGGCCCGGCCGCCGACATCGCGGATCAGCCAGAGCTCCTCCTGGTTGCCGATGTGGGCGAGATCCCACACCAGCGGGCTCATCAGCCGGGAGTGCTGCGCGGCCAGCTCGGCATCGTCCAGGCAGTCGGTGAGCGCGAGGGTGCGGGCGCGGGCGCCGGTGAGCACCTCGGCGATCTCGCCGCGCAGCCGATCGGTGGTCGCGTTGTCGGAGAACTGGATGGTCATGCCTTCACTCCCGGGTCGTCGTCGTGCGGGGTGCGCCCCGCCCGACATCGTTCGGCGGCGGACTCGATCTCGGCCGCCTGCGCCGAGTGCGCGGCGGCCAGCCGCAGCAGCGCCTCGGCGCAGGCGCGCAGCTCGGGATCGGCGAGTCCGGCGTGCGCCGCCTCCTGCCAGCGGCCCGCGGTCGGCGCGGCCAGCGCAGTGGCCTCCGCGACCACCGCCGGAGTGCTGAGCAGGGCCTCGATGACGTGCACCGGGGTGCTCCAGGTGTCGCCGGGCTGTGCGTCCAGGTAGCGGACCTCCAGGTAGCCGGAGGCGCGCACCGGCGGGAAGAGCGTGGTCAGGTGGTAGTCGAGGTCGGCGCGGGCCGGGCGGCGGCCGATCTCGTCGTCCAGTGCGCCGGAGAGCCAGTCGGCGAAGGTGGCGCCGGGGGGTGCGGTCCACTTCGGCGCGTCCGGATCCTGGCCGCAGGGTCGGACGCAGAGCAGCGGGACGTCCAGCGCCCAGCTCGCGTACCCGGCGATGGGGTCGGCCCACCGCTCGGCGGGCGGCCGGGTGCGGCTGTGGTCGAGCCGCAGCCAGGTGCGCATGCGCTGTGAGGCCCACACCCCGCCCGGGGCGCCCCGGAGCCGCGGCGAGCAGGCAAAGGCGGCGACCAGCGCGGGGCCCGCGACGTGCAGCAGGTGCCAGCGCGCGGCCACCTCGGCCGGATCGGCGCCCGCGTCCACGCTGACCTGACCGGCCGCGGTATTGCACATCATCAGCGTGCCGAACGGGCCGATCCCGGCGAAGTGCCGTTCCATGGCCAGGTAGCGCGGGAGTTCGAGGAGCCGCCGCGGCGGACGCGAGGCGTCGGCGGCGAGCGAGACGGTGCGGATACCGCGGGTGGCGAGCAGATCGCGGAGCACGGCGGCATCGGCGCGCAGTGCGGCGGAGAGCGCCCGCGCATCGGGGTAGGGGGAGCTGGAGAGCTCGATCTGGCCGCCGGGTTCGACGGTGATCCGGCTGCCACCGGGCAGGGGCAGCTCCGGCGAGCCGGGGGCGAGCGACCGCGGGGCGTGCGGCCCGAGTGCGCCTGCGAGATCGTCCAGGGCGGGACGGGGCGCGTCCGTCGAGTACGCCGAAGCCTCACCCTGGACGGTGAGCCACTCCAGTTCGGCGCCGATCAGCGCGGGGGGACCGAGTTTGAAACAGACCCCGCCGACGTACGCCTCGGCCGCCGCGCGGGACGACAGATCCTCCTGATCGACCGTCTGGCCGGGCATTTCCGGGTGCTCGAGGGTGACCGACATACCAACCTCCACCGTGGTGCGTTGTTCGTATCCGTACTGCTGTGCAAGGGGTTCGATCCGGCGGGCACTGCGTGGGGCCGGGGTCGGCGGGTTGGTTCGAGCTCGGGGCAGCGGGGCCGAGGGTTCGCGGACGGGGGCCGGATCGCGTCGTACCGTCAAGGGTAGCGGCGCCCGCCGACAAGAAAAGGGCAGAATCTCCTTCGGCCGCTACCGATAGGGTCGCGGCATGGACGACGCCAGGCTCCGCGCCGACACCCCGGGCCTCGGCTCCGGGCTCGACCCCTCCGACCCGGCCTCCGGTCACGTATTCCTGGACAGCGCGGGCTCCTCGCTGCCACCGGGGGTCGTCACCGAGACCGTGATCGCGCACCTGCGGCGCGAGGCGGAGGTCGGTGGGTACCGCGCGGCGAACGAGCGGGCCGACGACATGGACGCCGTCAAGCGCTCGATCGCGGAGCTGCTCGGGACGGTGCCGGGCGCCATCGCGCTCAGCGACTCCGCGACCAGGGCATGGACCGACTTCTTCTACTCGGTGCCGCTCGGCCCCGGCGACCGGGTGCTGATCTGCGGCATCGACTACGCGGCGAACGCCATCGCCACCCTGCAGCGCGCGCGGGCCGCCGGCGCGCGCGTGGAGCGAATTCCCAGCGACGAGTCGGGGCTGCTCGACCTGGCGGCGCTGGAGGCGATGCTGGACGAGCGGGTCAAGCTGGTCTCGCTGGTGTACGTGCCGACCAACGGCGGGGTGGTGAACCCGGTCGCGGAGGCCGCGCGGCTGGCCCGCGCGAGCGGCGCGCTGGTACTGCTCGACGCCTGCCAGGCCGCCGGGCAGCTCCCCCTCCGCGTGGCCGAACTCGAGGTGGACGCGCTCTCCGCCACCGGCCGCAAGTGGCTGCGCGGGCCGCGTGGCACCGGTTTCCTGTACGTCCGGCCGGAGCTGGTCGCCGCCATGGAGCCGCAGCGGCTCGACCTGCACAGCGCCGGCTGGACCGGGCCGGAGAGCTACGAGCTCGCCCCCGACGCGCGGCGCTTCGAATTCTGGGAGCACGATGTCGCGGCCCGGCTCGGGCTCGGCGCGGCCGTGCGCTACCTGCTGGAGCTCGGCCCGGAGGCGGTCTACGCGGCCATCGCGGACCGCTCGGCGCACCTGCGCACCGCGCTCGGCGCGCTGGCCGGGGTCACGGTGCGCGATCTCGGCGGGGAGAAGGGCGCGCGCGGCGGCATCGTCTCGTTCACCAAGGAGGGGGTCGCCCCGGAGGCCATCCGGGACCGGCTGGCCGAGCGGAACATCACCGTGACGGTGAGCCGGGCCGGCTCGACGCTGCTGGACATGACCGAGCGCGGGCTGGACGCGGTGGTGCGTGCCTCGCCGCACTGCTTCGTCTCCTACGCCGAGCTGGACCGATTCGTCGCCGCCGTGGCCGCGCTGTAGATGTCGGCCCGCGAACTCGTCGTGCTCGGCACCGCGAGCCAGGTGCCGACCCGGCAGCGCAACCACAATGGCTACCTGCTGCGCTGGGACGGCGAGGGGCTGCTCTTCGACCCGGGCGACGGCACCCAGCGGCAGCTCACGCACGCCGGGGTCGCGGCATCGGCCATCACCCGGATCGCGCTCACCCACTTCCACGGCGACCACTGCCTCGGGCTGCCCGGCATCGTGCAGCGGATCAGCCTGGACGCGGTGGCGCACCCGGTGCACGCCTACTACCCGGCCTCCGGCGCGCACTGGTTCCGCAACCTCTGCGACGCCAGCGCCTTCCGCCGGACCGTCGAGCTCACCGAGCACCCGATCGCGACGGCGGGCCCGCTGCCCGCCCCCGGCGCGCCGTTCACCCTGGAAGCGGCGGCGCTCTCGCACCCGGTGCAGGCCTTCGGCTACCGGCTCACCGAGCCGGACGGCCGCAGGCTGCTGCCGGAGCGGCTGGCGGCGCTCGGGGTGCGCGGGCCGCAGGTCGGCGAGCTCCAGCGCACCGGCGCGCTCCGGGTGGGCGAGCGGGAGGTCACGCTGGCCGAGGTGAGCGAGGTGCGGCCGGGGCAGAGCTTCGCCTTCGTCATGGACACCCGGCTCTGCCCGGGTGTGTTCGAGCTGGCCGCAGGGGTGGACATGCTGGTCATCGAGGCCACCTTCCTGGAGGCCGACGCGCACCTGGCCGCCGAGTACGGGCACCTCACCGCGGCGCAGGCGGCGCTGGTGGCGGCCGAATGCGGGGTCGGGACGCTGGTTCTGACCCATTTCTCGCAGCGTTACCGCACCCTGGAGGAGCACCGCAGGGAGGCGGCGCGGCACTTCGGCGGGGAGCTCGTGGTTGCGCACGACCTGCTGCGGGTACCGCTGCCACCCCGGCGCTGACTCGTCCGCTCGCTATCTCCGGGCGAATCACCACCGGGGGTTAACGCCCGCCCGCTCCGGCGGGATAGCAGGGCAGGGCCGAGCCGAGGGAGTGGAACGTGAGCAGGTTCACCGAGGAGATGTACGCGACCGCCGCGGCCAGTCCGCGCGGCCTGGTCACCGGCGAGCCGAACGAGCCGCGCAGACAGACCTGGGGGGAGATCCACGGGCAGGCGAGGCGGATGGCGGGCGGGCTCGCCGCGGCCGGGATCGGGCACGGCGACGCGGTCGGCGTGCTGGCCGGGATGCCGGTCGACATCGCACCCGCCTGCCAGGCGGTGTGGATGCGCGGCGCCTCCATCACCATGCTGCACCAGCCGACGCCGCGCACCGACCTGACCGTCTGGGCGCAGGACACCGAGACCGTGCTGCGCATGATCGAGGCGAAGGCGGTGGTGCTCGGCGCGCCCTTCGAGGCGGCCGAGCCGCTGCTGCTGGAGCGCGGCATCGCGGTGGTGCGGATCGACCGGCTGCACGACGGCCCGGACACCGACCCGCTGCCCACCGGCGAGGACGACATCGCGCTGCAGCAACTGACGTCCGGCTCGACCGGGTCTCCCAAGGCGGTGCGGATCACGCACGGCAACTTCTTCGTCAATGCCTACGCCATGTTCGACCGGGTGAAGTTCCAGCTGGAGCAGGACGTCATGGTGAGCTGGCTGCCGCTCTTCCACGATATGGGCATGGTCGGCTTCCTCAGCGTGCCCATGCAACTCGGCGCCGAGGTGGTCTGCGTGACGCCGCTCGACTTCCTGGCCAAGCCGCTGCTCTGGGCCGAGCTCATCGGCAAGTACCGCGGCACCGTCACCGCCGCCCCCAACTTCGCCTACTCGCTGCTGGCGCGGCGGCTCTCCCGCGCCGAGGACGGCGCCTACGACCTGAGCAGCGTGCGCTACATGTGGAACGGCGCCGAGCCCGTCGACCCGGACACCATGGACCAGCTCGCACTGGCGGGCGAGCGCTTCGGCCTCGATCCGGCCGCGCTCACCCCGGTCTACGGCATGGCCGAGACCACGCTCGCCGTCTCCATCCCCGACCCCGGGCTTGGCCAGGTGGTCGATGTGGTCGACGCCGACCTGCTCGAGGCCATCGGCAAGGCGGTCCCGGTGCGCGACCGGCGCGCGCACCACGGCTCGGTGCGCGCCCTGCCCACCCTCGGCTACCTGGTCGATCAGCTGGAGGGGCGGATCGTGGACGCCGAGCGGCAGCCGCTGCCGACCCGCTCGGTCGGCGTCATCGAGCTGCGCGGCCCCGCGGTGACCGCGGGCTACGTCACCGTCGACGGCTTCCGCCCGGCGCAGGACGCCGACGGCTGGCTGGACACCGGCGATATCGGCTACTTCACCGAGCGCGGGCTCATCGTGGTCTGCGGGCGGATCAAGGACGTCATCATCATGGGCGGCCGCAATATCTACCCCACCGATATCGAGCGCGCCGCAGGCCGGGTGGCCGGGGTGCGGCCGGGCAATGCCGTCGCTGTCCGGCTGGATGCCGGGCAGAAGCGGGAGAGCTTCGCGGTGGTGGTGGAGAGCAACGAGCACGAGGACCAGGAGCGGGTGAAGCGGATCGAGCGCGAGGTGGTGCACGCGGTCTTCTCCGAGGTCGGGGTGCGACCGCGCTCGGTCACCGTGCTCGGGCCCGGGGCGCTGCCCAAGACCTCGTCCGGGAAGTTGCGCCGCGCCGCCACCGCGGCGCACCTGGATTAGGGACCGGCGCAGCGCGCGACCGTGCCGGCGAGCCGGCGCGGCTTGCCGGCGTAGCGCGCGGGCGTGGTGCCGAGCATGCGGGTGAAGTGCCGGTTCAGGTGCGCCTGGTCGTAGAAGCCGCTGGCCGCGGCGACGTCGGCGGCGCGCTGCCCGGCGAGCAGCAGGCGGCGGGCGCGGTCGACGCGGCGGCCGACGAGGTAGCGGTGCGGGGCGATGCCGAACTCGCGGGAGAAGGCGCGCACCAGGTGCGCCGGGTCGGCGTGCAGGGCGCGGCCCGCTTCCTCCAGGGTCAGCCCGGCGACCACGTCGGCGTCGAGCAGGTCGCGCAGGGCGTGCGCGAGGCCGGGGGCGGCGGCCGCGCGGGACGGCTCGACGCCGTCGAGGTGCCCGCGCACCCGTTCCAGCACGAAGGCGAGGCGGCTCTGCGCCTCCAGCTCCTCGCCGGGCAGCGCGAGCACGCCGTGCAGGCGGTGCAGCCGGTCGCGGAGCGCGGCGTCGCGCAGGGTCGGGTTGTCGGCGGCGCGGCCGATGCCGGTCAGGGTGTCGGGGGCCAGGTAGAGCACCCGTTTGCGGAATCCGGCGGCTACCGCGGAGCGGCCGTCGTGCGGCACCTGCGGCGGCAGCAGGGTGACGGCGTCGGTGTGCGAGCCGTGCTCGTGCCGGTCCAGCTGGTAGCGGATGGCGCCGGCGTCGACGATGAGCAGGGTCCACGCCTCGTGCGTGTGCGGCGGGTAGGCGTGGTCGGTGAACCGCGCGTGGAATACCTCATCGATACCGCCGACGCGCGGCCGCCATGCCGTGATCTCCGGCGCGGTCGTCACATCAAGAACGTACAAGACCGGGGCCGGGTGCGGCGGGCACGCTCGGAGCCATGGAGACCGTTCGCTTCGACACCAAGATCGCCGTGCTGCTCCGGGACGACCTCGCGGGCTGGCAGCGCCTGAATGTCTGCGCATTCCTGGTCAGCGGCATCACCGCGGCGGGGCCGCAGCTCGTCGGCGCGCCCTACGAGGACGCCGACGGCGTCGGCTACCTGCCGATGCTCGGCCGGCCGGTGCTGGTCTACGCGGGCTCGGCCGACGTCCTGCGCGCCGCGCACGGCCGCGCGCTCGGCCGTGGCATCCCGCTCTCGATCTTCACCGCCGACCTCTTCACCACCGGCAACGACGCCGACAACCGGGCCGCGGTGCGTGCGGTGCCCACCGAGAAGCTGGACCTGGTCGGGGTGGCGCTGCACGCCGGGAAGAACGCGGTGGACAAGGTGCTGAAGGGCGCGCGGATGCACCCGTGATCAGGATCCTTCGACCGCTCGGGGGTGAGCCCGCCGCGGGCGCGAGCCGGTGCGCGGCGGCGCGCTGTGCGTTCGAGCCATGGCCCCTCAGTGCAGCTGGTTCTGCGCGGCTTCCAGCCCGACCCGGAGCAGCAGCTCGACGGCGTCGGCGGCCTGCTCGACGATGACCGGGACCTCCTTGCGCTCCGGCGCCGCGAACGGCTTCAGCACGAAATCGGCCGGATCCTGCCTGCCCGGTGGGCGGCCGATGCCGACCCGCACCCGCAGGTACTCCTTGGTGGTGAGCGCCGACGAGACGCTGCGCAGCCCGTTGTGGCCGCCCTCGCCACCGCCGCGCTTGACCCGGACGACGCCGAACGGGAGATCCAGCTCGTCGTGCACCACCACGACCTCGGTGGGCGGCACCGAGAAGAAGCGGGCGAGCGCGGCGACCGGCCGCCCGGAGACGTTCATGAACGAGCGCGGCTTCGCGACCAGCACCTGCCGCCCGTCCAGCCGGGCCTGCAGCAGATCGGCGCCGGACTTCTTGTGCACGGCGAACCGGCCGCCGACGCGCTCGGCGAGCACGTCGGCGACCAGGAAGCCCACATTGTGCCGGGTCCGCTCGTACTCGGGCCCGGGGTTGCCGAGACCGGCGACCAGCGCCGGTCCGGCGGCGGGTTCGGACACGACCCGGTGTTACTCGGCGCTCTCGGCGTCGGCCTCGGCGGCCTCGTCGCCCGCGGCGGATTCGGCGGCCTCGGCGGTGTCTTCTTCGGGCTCCTCGACCGGCGCGGTGATGACATTGACGATCAGGGTCTCCGGATCGACGGCCAGCTCGACGCCCTTGGGCAGCGACAGGTCGGCGGCGGTGATCTGGGTGCCCTCTTCGGCGCCCTCGACCGAGACCTCGATGGACTCGGGGATGTTCAGCGCGTCGGACTCGATGGAAACGGTGGTGGCGTCCTGGGTGACCAGGGTGCCAGCCGCGGCCTCGCCGGTGACGACGATGTTCACGTCGGCGGTGACCTTCTCGCCGCGCTTGACGATCAGCAGGTCGGCGTGCTCGATGTAGCGGCGGATCGGGTGCACGACAACGGACTTGGTCAGCGCGAGCTGCGGCGTCCCGTCGATCATCAGGTTCAGCACGGCGTTGGTGCCGTGCTGCCGCAGGATCGCGGCGAACTCCTTGGCGTTCACGGCCAGGTGCTTGGGATCCGACTGATGGCCGTACAGCACGGCCGGAACATTGCCCGCACGGCGGGTGCGACGGGCTGCGCCCTTACCGAACTCGGTGCGTACTACGGCCTCGAGGACGTTGACGTCGGACATGACTGGAATACTCCTACGGCTCTTCCGGGGCTGGACACGGGCTACGCGCGGGACGTCCTGCGCGATGGTCTGCTCGTCGGGCGAATGGAAACGACCGGACGGCCGGAAGGCCGAGCCGCGTCGATCACGGTGCACGCACGGTGGGCGGTCACCCTCGCCGAGACAACCCGACCACCATACCCCACCTGGACAGCACCCTTGGAATCGGGAGGTCACACCGCAATCACGTACGCTGGACCGGTTGCCGATCCCCTCCCCGAAAGGTCGAATCACCGTGACCGCCTCCCCCGACGGCGCCGTCGTCTCCGTCCCGCGCGGGCTGCAGGCGGAGGTCGCCCGCAGGCGCACCTTCGCGGTGATCTCGCACCCGGACGCGGGCAAGTCGACCCTGACCGAGGCGCTCGCGCTGCACGCGCGCGTGATCTCCGAGGCGGGCGCGATCCACGGCAAGGCCGGGCGCAAGTCCACCGTCTCGGACTGGATGGAGATGGAGAAGGCCCGCGGCATCTCGGTCAGCTCCACCGCGCTGCAGTTCAACTACCGCACCGCGGGCTCCGAGATCGACAATGTGATCAACCTGGTCGACACCCCCGGCCACTCCGACTTCTCCGAGGACACCTACCGCGTGCTCACCGCGGTGGACGCCGCGGTCATGCTGATCGACGCCGCCAAGGGGCTGGAGCCGCAGACGCTCAAGCTCTTCCAGGTCTGTCGGCATCGCGGCATCCCGGTGATCACCGTGATCAACAAGTGGGATCGCCCCGGCCGCGCCCCGCTGGAGCTGCTGGACGAGATCGACGAGCGGATCGGGCTCACCCCGACCCCGCTCTTCCTCCCGGTCGGCATCGCGGGCGACTTCCGCGGGCTGCTGCGCCGCGGCGCCGATGGCGCCGCCGCCGAGTACATCCACTTCACCCGCACCGCGGGCGGCGCCACCATCGCGCCGGAGGAGTCGATCGACCCGGATACCGCGGCCGAGCGCGAGGGCGAGGCCTGGAGCACCGCCGCCGAGGAGAGCGAGCTGCTCTCCGCCACCGGGCAGGACCACGACCAGGAGCTCTTCCTGGCCGGGCAGACCTCGCCGGTGATCTACGCCTCCGCCATGCTGAACTTCGGTGTCAGGCAGCTGCTGGAGACCCTGATCGAGCTGGCGCCGCCGCCGCGCGCGCGGGCCGACGTCACGGGCACGCCGCGCGAGACCACCGACCCGTTCAGCGCCGTCGTCTTCAAGGTGCAGGCCGGGATGGACACCGCGCACCGCGACCGGCTGGCCTTCATGCGCATCGTCTCCGGCGAGTTCGAGCGCGGCATGGTGGTGACGCACGCGCAGACCGGGCGGCCGTTCGCCACCAAGTACGCGCTCACCGTCTTCGGCCGGGAGCGCACCACCGTCGACACCGCCTACCCCGGCGATGTGGTGGGCCTGGTGAACGCCACCGCGCTGGCGCCGGGGCACACGCTCTTCGTGGACCGGAAGGTGGAGTTCCCGCCCATCCCGTCGTTCGCGCCGGAGCACTTCGCGGTGCTGCGCGCGGAGAGCGCGGGCAAGTACAAGCAGTTCCGCAAGGCCATGGACCAGCTCGATTCCGAGGGCGTGGTGCAGGTGCTGCGCAACGACGCGCGCGGCGATGCCTCGCCCGTGCTCGCCGCCGTCGGGCCCATGCAGTTCGAGGTGGTCACCGCGCGGATGCTCGGCGAGTTCGGCGTGGAGACCAAGCTCGACTTCCTCGGCTACTCCATCGCGCGGCGCACCGACGCCGCCTCCGCCGAGGAGCTGGATCGGCAGCGCGGGGTCGAGGTCTTCACCCGCAGCGACGGCGCCGTACTCGCGCTCTTCAGCGACAAGTGGCGGTTGCAGTACATCGAGAAGGAGCACAAGGGGCTCACGCTGGAGCCGCTGGTCGCCGCCGCTGATTAAGGGGTGCCGCCGGGGTCGCGCTGCAGCGGGGCGATGCCGTCCTCGCGGGCGAGCAGCCCCCAGCGGCTGGAGGTCAGCCGCAGGCTGGGCAGGTCGCTGAGCGAGAGCACCACCTCGTAGGTGCGCTCGTAGCCGGTGTGCGCGATGCGCCAGCGGCCGTCGGCGCAGCGCTGGTAGCGGTCGGTGTAGAAGGCGGCGCCGCGCAGCAGCATATTGTGCGCCGGGATGAGCACGGTGTCGGCGAGATACCAGGTGCCGGTGGCGGTCTCGCCGTCCACGTCGATCTCCGGGTGGTCGCAGCGGTGCTCGGTGACGACGTGCGGGCCGAGGGTATTGCGCAGGAAGGCCAGGAACGCCTCGCGGGATTCGAACTGCAGGTACTCGCTGTAGGTGGCGGTGGCCTCCGGGATCAGGGTGTCGGCGAACTCGTCCCACTCCTTGGTGTCGAGCGTGCGCAGGTAGCGGAACTTGAGCCGCTCGATCGCGGCGATGTCGTCGGCCACGCCGCGGTCCGTGGCGCCGGCGGCGGGCGGTGGTCCGGCCGGGGTGCCGAGCCCCACCTGCGACAGGTCGGAGTCCGCGCTGATCCTCGGCTGCCCGTCGGTGGCGGCGATCCGCCCGGCAACGGCCTGGCCCGCCGGTCCCACCTGCCGGTCACCGGTGGAGATGGAGGTGTCGGCCGCGGCCGGGCCCGCGCTGTCCGCCGGTCGCTCGGATACGGCGGCCGGGCGCGCGCGAATTCCCCCCGGGGCTCCTGCCCCGCGCGGCTCGGCCGCGCCACCGGCCGGTTCGCTGCGCTCCTGGTCCATGACTCCACGATCCCATCCGCTAGGGCACGCTCGACCGAATCGCGAAGATTTGTATCAGATCGCTATCACCACTGCGGGCGACGCACCGCGACGATCAGGTCGCGATCGTGAAACAGGTGCGGCAGAAATCCTCGCCGAACTCGGTGAGGCGGAGGCTCTTGCGCACGATCTTCGGCGCCCGCCCCGCCTTCTTCAGCGCCGCCTCCACCGCGGGCTGCACCTCGAGCACCATGTAGCGGCTGAGCACCACCGGATCGTCCGAGGTCCGGGTGAGCCCGAGCCGGTTCAGGTTGATCAGGTAGGCGCGGGCGCGATCCGGGTAGCGGACGCCTGCCTGCTCCGGCACCGAGGTGAGATCGCCCTGCACCAGCTCCGAGCCGATGCCGAGCGGCCGGTTGGTGCGCACGTCGACCGCGGGCTGCGGGCCGTTCAGCGCCATGAAGCGCAGGATGCGCGCCTCGTCGGGGGCGAGCTCGTCCAGGATCCGGTCGTAGGCCGGGTGCACGTCCTCGGTGAAGTAGACGTCGGCGGAGCGGGCGAGCAGCGCGTCGCCGCGCCTGCGCAGCTCCTCGGAGCTGGCCGAGCGCAGGTTCTGCCCGATCACCAGCGCCTGCTGCTGCGGCGCGCTGCTCCCGCTGCCGTTCGGCGCGGGCACGTAGCTGACGATCTCGCGCACCGACCCCTCGGTGACGCCGAGCGCGCTGCGCGCGATCGAGCGCAGCGCATTGCCGGTGCGCTCCGCGATATCGGCGGAGGACTCGCCGTCCAGCGCCGCCTGCGCGATCTCCCGCGACACCTCGAAGCCGGTGCCGACGGCCCACTGCCCGCCGCGCACCACCGACCCCGCCGCCATCCCGGCGGCCCGGAAGACGCCGCGGATCAGCCGCGCCTCGTTACTGATCTGCCGCTGCTCGACATCGGCGCTGCGCTCCACCTCGCGGCTGCCGGGCCGAATCAGGTTCTGGCCCGGTGCGGCCTGCCCGGTGGCGGCCCGTCCGGTTCTGTCCTCTGCCACGTCCCACTCCGAACTTCCTCGACCGCCGATGGAAACCGCCCCCAGAATATTGCCCCGCATCGGCGACCGGTATGCCGGACCCGCGCATTCGGCTCACAGTGCGGTTCCGCCGCCGCCCTGGTGCTAGTTTGGGGTGCCGGTGCGGCGGCGGTCACTGGTGTGTCGGCAGGAGGAAGTCGTGTTGGAGAGTGCTTTCGGGGTCCAGCCGACCATTCTCCTGGAGCTGTTGACCATCCCGCTTTTCACCGGCGTCATAGGCTATATCACCAACTGGACCGGCATCCTCATGCTGTTCCGGCCGATCGCGTTCCACGGCTTCCGGTTGCCCGGCCTTCGCGCATTGTTCCCTTACCTGCCAAAGCGAATTCAGATCCTGCCGCTGCTCAGCTACGACGGCAGGCTCGGCTGGCAGGGCATCGTCCCCTCGCGCGCCGACAAGATGGCGAGTATCGCGGTGGACAAGGGCCTCTCCAAACTGGGCAGCGTCTCCGACTTCTATCGCGAGCTGGACCCGGAAAAGCTCGCCGAACATCTCACCCGGGTGGCCGACGCGCAGATCCGCGACATCGTCGAGGAAATTCTGCGCCGCGAGCATCCACAGCTCTGGTTCAACCTCCCCGCGCAGGTGCGCGAGAAGGTGCACGAGCGGGTGAAGCAGCAGCTGCCGGATATTCTGCGCGAGCTCACCCAGGAATTGGGCGATAACATCGATCAGCTGCTCGACGTCAAGCAGATGGTCATCCGATATTTCCAGGCGCGGCCGCAGCTGCTCAACCAGCTCTTCCAGGTGCTCGGCGCCAAGGAACTGCGGTTCATGCAGAATTTCGGCTTCTATTTCGGCGCCCCGATGGGTGTGGTGCTGGTGGCGATCCTGCACCTGACCGGCCTGCCCAGCCTGGTGGTGCTGCCGGTCGGCGGCATCGTGATCGGCTGGGTCGTGAACTGGGTCGGGCTGAACATGATCTTCGCCCCGGCCTACCCCAAGTGGTGGTGCCCGTGGCGGCAGGGGCTGCTGATCAAGCGGCAGAGCGAGATCACCGACGGCTACGCCGAGCTGGTCTCCACCCAGGTGATCACGCTCGCCAATATCGGCGACGAGCTGCTGAACGGCCCGCGCTCGGACCGCACCATGCAGATGCTGGAGGACATGCTGCGCCCGGCCGCCGACCGCGCGCTCGGCCCGGCCAGGCCCGCGGTGAAGTTCGTGCTCGGCAGCCGCGACTACGACACCCTGCAGAACACCTTGACCAGCGAGGCGATGGCCATCGCGCCGATCGCATTCGCCGATCCGGACTTCAACCAGCAGCAGGGCAAGCAGGTCAACGAGTACATCGCCAAGCAGATGTCGGCGCTCTCACCACCCGACTTCGTGGATATGCTTCGTGCCGCGATCAAACAGGACGAATGGCTGCTTTTCCTCCATGGCGGCGTGCTCGGGCTGATTGCCGGATACGCTCATATCCTGGTCTTCGGAACAGGAGTGGCAACCACATGGCTGTGAGCGATCCGGGTGCACCCGAGAGCGGCGGGGTTCCCGCCGGGAACGACGCCGAACCGGAGGTGCTCGGTACCCCGCCGCGTCGCGAGATCGCGCTGCGCGGGCAGCGGCGCATCGTGCCGGTGACGCCGCGGGAGACCGTGCGCGCCGCGACCGGGGTCGCCAGGGTGGCCTGGACCGCCGCCTCCGAGGTGACCACCTGGACCGTCGACACCGCGCTCGGCGTCACCTCGACCGTGGTCAGGGGCAGCATGGCGGGCACCCCGCCGCGCGAGGTGCTCGCCGAGGCCGAATCCGAGGTGCGCGAGCGGCTGCGCCGGGTGCTCGGAGTGGACGCCGAGCGCGCGGGCGGCCGGGGCGGGGTGCCGACGCTGCGCGAGCAGGGCGCCGCGCTGCTCCGGCTCTCCGCCAGCACCAACGCGGAGCACACCGAGATGCACCCGGCCTTCGCGCGCATCCTGGCCGAGCTCACCCCCGACGAGGCGCGGGTGCTGCGCTTCCTGCACCTGGACGGCCCGCAGCCCGCCATCGACCTCCGGCTCGGCAGGCCGCGCACGCTCGGCGCGGACCGCAAGATCACCGGCATCACGGTGCTCGGCGAGCACGCCGGGCTGCGCTTCCCGAACCGCATCCAGCAGTACCTGACCAACCTGCGCAGGCTCGGGCTGATCGAGTTCGACCGGGAGCCGGTCGGCAACCCGAACCGCTACCAGATCATCGAGGCGCAGGCCGCGGTGCGGGACCTGCTCAAGCGGTCCGGGCGCGGGGCCAAGGTGCAGTACCGGAGCGTGCTGCTCAGCGGCTTCGGCGCCGACTTCGTGCGCACCTGCCTACCGGTGGTGGTCGACGGCCGCACCGCGGAGTCGAGTTGACGGCTCCGACGTCGGCGAGATCGACGGTGCCGCCGTCGATCTCGCGCTAGAACTCCTCCGCCAGCTCCATCCAGCGCTCCTCCGTGGTCGCTTTCTCGGCGCTGACCTGAACCAGCTCGGCGTTCAGCGTCGCCAGCCGGTCCGGCTCGGTGGCGGCGGCGAGCAGCGCGTCGTGCAGCGTGCGCTCGCGCTCGGTGAGCTTGTCCATCGCGCGCTCCAGCCGGGTCAGCTCCTTGCGGGCAGCGCGGTAGGCGGCCGGGTCGACGGCCGGCTTCGGCTCCTCGGCCACCGGGGCCGCGGTCGCCTTCCTGGCAGGGGTGGCACCGAGCGCGGCCCGCTTGCGCAGGTACTCCTCGATGCCGCCGGGCAGGTTGGTGAGGCCGCCGTCGCCGAAGAGCGCCCAGGTGGAGTCGCAGATCCGCTCGATCAGGTAGCGGTCGTGGCTGATCACGACCAGCGTGCCCGCCCAGTTGTCGAGCAGGTCCTCCAGCTGCTGCAGGGTGTCGATGTCCAGGTCGTTGGTTGGCTCGTCGAGCAGCAGCACGTTCGGCTCGGCCATCAGGATGCGGGTGAGCTGCAACCGCCGCCGCTCGCCGCCGGAGAGGTCGCGGACGGGGGTGCGCTGGCGCGCGGCGCTGAAGCCGAGCCGCTCGGCGAGCTGCCCGGCGGAGAGCTCGTAGCCGTCGCCGAGCTCGATGCGCTGGGCGACCTGCTGCACCGCCTCCAGCACCCGCATCTCGACCGGCAGGTCGTCCAGCTCCTGGCGCAGCCAGCCGATCCGGACGGTCTGGCCCTGGATGCGCTTGCCCGCCGTCGGCTCGGCGTCGCCCGCGAGCGCGCGCAGCAGCGTGGTCTTGCCGCTGCCGTTCACCCCGACCAGGCCGACCCGTTCGCCGGGGGCCAGCCGCCAGGTGAGGTCGTGCAGCAACTCGCGGCCGTCCGGGGTGGCCAGCGCGACCTCCTCCAGCTCGACCACCACCCGGCCCAGCCGCTTGCGCGCGAAGCTCGCCAGCGAGACGCTGTCGCGCGGCTCGGGGACATCCGCGATCAGCGCCTCCGCGGCCTCCACCCGGTAGCGCGGCTTGGAGCTACGGGCCTGCGGGCCCCGGCGCAGCCAGGCCAGCTCCTTGCGGGCCAGGTTACGGCGGCGGGACTCGGAGGCGTCGGCCTGCCGCGCGCGCTCGGCGCGGGCGAAGATCCAGTCGCCGTAGCCGCCCTCGTAGCTCTCCACCTTGCCGCCGACGACCTCCCAGGTGCGGGTGGCGACGGTGTCGAGGAACCAGCGGTCGTGGGTGACGACGACGAGCGCGCTGCGCCGGGCCAGCAGGTGCTCGGCCAGCCACTGCACGCCCTCGACGTCGAGGTGGTTGGTCGGCTCGTCCAGGACGAGCAGGTCGAGCTCGCGGACCAGCGCGGCGGCCAGCGCGACCCGGCGGCGCTCGCCGCCGGAGAGCGCGTCCACCGGGGTCTCCAGGCCGAGCCCGGCGATGCCGATGCCATCCAGCACGCCGCGGATCCGCGGGTTGGCGGCGTACTCGTGCTCGGCCAGCTCGCCCGCGTGCGCGAAACCGGCCTCGTCCGCGAGCCCGGCCAGCACCACCGAGCCGACCGTTGCCCCCGCGGGCAGCACGCCGCGCTGGGTCACCACCGCCATGCGCAGCCCGCCCACCCTGCTCACCCGGCCCGCGTCCGGCGGCTCCAGCCCGGTCAGCACCTCGAGCAGGGTGGTCTTGCCGCCGCCGTTCAGGCCGACGACGCCGATCCGCTCCCCGGCGTGCACGCCGAGCGAGACGCCATCGAGCAGCGGCGTGATCCCGAAGCTCTTCGAGACCTGCTCCAGGTTGATCAGGTTGGACATGGATCCTTCCGGGGACATGCGGGGAGGCCGACGGTCCAGATTACCGAGGGGCCGCTCGGCGCCGGTGGGCGCGGGGTTGCCGCGGTCAGTGCTGCTTCGCGTCCTCGGTGGGGACGATGCGCGCACCGGGGACGGGGCCGGCGGCGGTACGCACACTGCGGCAGACGCCCGCGCCCGCGAGTTCGGCGGCGACGGCGACCGCGGCGTCGGCACTCTCGCAGAGGAAGGCGCAGGTCGGGCCCGAGCCGGAGACGATGCCCGCGAGCGCGCCCGCGGTGACCCCGGCGCGCAGCGTGCGGCGCAGCTCCGGCGCGAGCGAGAGCGCCGCCGCCTGCATGTCGTTGCCGAGCAGCGGGGCGAGCGCGGCGGCGTCCCCGCCCGCGAGCGCCTGGATGAGCCACTGCGGCTCACCGAGCCGGGGCGGCTCGCCCTGCACGCGCAGCCGGTCCAGCTCGGCGAAGACGGCGGGCGTGGAGAGCCCGCCCCTGGCCAGCGCGAGCACCCAGTGGAAGGTATTCCTGGCCAGCACCGGAAGCAGCCGCTCGCCGCGGCCGGTGCCGAGCGCGGTGCCGCCGTGCAGTGCGAACGGCACATCGCTGCCGAGCTCGGCGGCGATACCGGCGAGCTCGTCGCGGCCGAGCCCGAGCTCCCACAGCGCGTCCAGCCCGACCAGCGCGGCCGCCGCGTCGGCGCTGCCGCCCGCCATGCCGCCCGCCACCGGGATGCCCTTGCGGATGGCGATCTCCACCAGCGGCGCCCGCCCCGCGAGGTGCGCCAGCCGGACCGCCGCCTTCCAGACCAGGTTGGTGCGGTCGGTCGGGACTTCGGCGGCGCCCTCCCCGGAGACCTTCACGGTGAGCGAGCCCGCGGGGGTGATCCGGACGTCGTCGGTGAGCGAGAGCGCCTGGAAGACGGTGGTGAGATCGTGGTAGCCGTCCGGGCGTAGGTCGCCGATGCCGAGGTGCAGGTTCACCTTGGAGGGTGCGCGCACGGTGACTGGGCTCGGCACAACTGACAGCACGGTAGCCGAGCCTAACCGGTGCCCCGGCCGGACGCCCGGCTCGCGCACATTGCGGTTCCATACCGGGCGGGGGTATCCTCGGACGAGGGATACCCCCGGGCAGTATCACCGCCCCGGTAGCCGAACCCTTCCGACGAGCACAGGAGCCGAGATGCCGAGCACCACCTACACCGTCACCGGAATGACCTGCGGCCACTGCGCGGCCTCGGTGAAATCCGAGATCGGCAAGATCGACGGCGTCACCGGGGTGGACGTCGATCTGGAGTCCGGCGCGGTGCGGGTGGAGAGCAGCGCCGCGCTGAGCGACGATGCCGTGCTCGCCGCGGTGGACGAGGCCGGGTACGAGGTCGCGCGCTGATGTCCGACCGGCTGAAGCTCGCCGGTTTCGGCGTCGCGCTGGTGGTGGTCTTCGCGGCGGCGCTCGGGATCGGCACGCTGGCGACGCCGGATTCCGCGCCCGCCGAGCCCGCCGCGACCGGGCTCGCCGACAGTGCAGGCGGCTACACGCTCACCCCGGTCGAGGCGCCGGGCACGCCGGGTACGCCGGGTACGCTGCGCTTCCGCATCACCGGCGGTGACGGCGCCGCGGTCACCCGCTTCGCCACCAGGCACGACGAGAAGCTGCACCTGATCGTGGTGCGCAGCGACGGGACCGGGTATCGGCACGTGCATCCGGCCATGGACGCGGCGGGGGTGTGGTCCATCGACTGGAGCTGGGCCGAGCCGGGCAGCTACCGGGTCTTCGCCGACTTCGCGCCGGAGGGCGCCGATGAGCTGGTGCTCAGCCGCGCGGTCGAGGTAGCGGGCCCGGTCGCGCTGCAACCGCTGCCGCCGCCCGCCGCGGTGGCTCGGGTGGACGGGTACGAGGTCACGCTGACCGGTGATCTGAGCACCGCCGGGAGCGAGCTGCGGTTCGCCGTTCGCCGCGACGGGGTGCCGGTCACCGATCTGGAGCCGTACCTCGGCGCGTACGCGCACCTGGTCGCGCTGCGCGCGGAAGACCTGGCCTACCTGCACGTACACCCCGAGGGCGAGGTGGGTCGCACCCCGCCGGGGCCGGAGGTGGCGTTCCACGCCGAGGCGCCGAGTACCGGGGACTACCGGCTCTACCTGGACTTCAAGCACGGAGGAGAGGAGCACACCGCGGAGTTCACCGCCTCGGTTGCCGAGCAGCCGTCCGATGACGGGCACGACCACGAGCACGGAACGGGCTCCGGCGAGCACGGCCACGGGTAAGCACCCGCGGGCCGACCACCCGCAAGCCCGGCCCGGGCCGGGGTTGCCTGCCGCGACCGCGCGACCGGCACCCCTCGCGGGCGGCTCGCACGGCGGCGAGCGGCGGCTCTTCGGCCGCGAGGCCGGGTTCAGCCCTGCTCCGCCAGCCGGACGTAGGCGGCGGTATCCAGCGTCTCCCCGCGCGCGGCGGGATCGATCCCCGCCGCGCGCAACCGCCGCTCCGCCTCGGCGGCCGAACCCGCCCACCCGGCGAGCGCGGCCCGCAGCGTCTTGCGGCGCTGGGCGAAGGCGGCGTCGATCACCGGGAAGACCCGCGCGCGGTGCGCGGCATCGGTGGCCCACGGCGGCTCGGCGTAACGGTCCACCCGCACCAGCCCGGACTCCACCCGCGGCACCGGCCAGAACACCTGGGTACCGACCGCGCCGGCCCGGCGCACCGAGCCGAAGAACCCCGCCTTCACCGACGGCACCCCGTACACCCGGCTCCCCGGCGCGGCCGCGAGCCGATCCGCCACCTCCGCCTGCACCATCACCAGCGCCGTCGTGAGCCCAGGCAGCTCGGCGAGCAGATGCAGCAGCACCGGCACCGCGACGTTGTACGGCAGGTTCGCCACCAGCGCGGTCGGCGCGGCAGGCAGCTCCCCCGCGCTCACCCGCAGCGCATCCGCCCGCACCACGTGCAGCCGCTCCGCGAGCCCGGGCGCGCGGTCGGCGACGGTGCCGGGCAGCGCCGCGGCGAGCGCCGGATCGATCTCCACCGCGACCACGCTGTGCACCACGTCGAGCAGCGCCAGCGTCAGCGAGCCGAGCCCGGGGCCGACCTCGAGCACGGTGTCTCCCCGGCCCACGCCCGCGGCGGCGACGATCCGCCGCACGGTATTGGCGTCGTGCACGAAGTTCTGGCCCAGCTGCTTGGTCGGCCGTATCCCGAACCGCTCGGCCAGCACCCGCACCTCGGCGGGGCCGAGCAGCGCCGCCTCGCCGCGCGCGACGCCCGCACCATCCGGTCGGTTGGCGCCGGGCGGCGCTACCGCGGGCTCCGCGTCGTCGCGGCCGGGATCATCGGCGGGAGCGGATGCGGTCGGTTCGGGTTCGGGCACCCGGGGAACCTATCAATCGCCGATGCCGAGCCGGGCGGTGCAGGCGGGCCAGGCGCCCCAGCCCTGCCGCGCCCTGGTCACCTCGGCGATGGCGATCTGCTCCTCGCGGGTGGCCAGATCGGCGCGCGGCGCGTACTTGGTGCCGCCCTGCCGCTCCCAGGTGCTCTGGTCGAACTGGATGCCGCCGTAGTAGCCGTTGCCGGTGTTGATCGACCAGTTCCCATTGGCCTCGCACTTGGCCAGCGCGTCCCAGACCGCGCCGTCCCGCACCGCAGGCACCTCGGTGCCCGGCTTGGCGCCCTTGCGCACCGTCTTCGGCTGCGCGGGCACGCTGACCGTGCTCCCGACCTGCTCGCGGCCGATCTCGACGCCGTTCACGGTGGTCACCGCGAAGGTCACGTCCTGCACGCCGGGCACGCCCTTGTTCTCCACCACGGTGCGGCTCTGGTTCAGCTCCGGATCCTCGATCACGTTCTCCGGCGGCGGCAGCGGCATGGTCTCGGTCTTCTGCTCGGTCCTGGTGCGGGTGACGGTGACCCGCATGCCGTCGACGAGCTTGGTCTCCGCCGCGGGCTCGACCGTGTCCTGCTGCTGCAGCGGCACGCCCGCCACCCGGAGCAGCTCGCCCACGGTCGGCGCGGCCAGCCGCAGATCCACCGCGGGCGACCCGCCGTCGGCCAGCGAGACCACGCGCGGGCTCGCGATCTGCAGCGAGCCGCCCGCCAGCGGCAGCCGGTCGTCGCGGGCGGGCCAGACGTACATGTCGGCGGGCAGGTTCAGCTGGGCCAGCGCGTCGCCCGCGGTGAGCCCGGTGGTCCAGACCTTCTCCGGCTTGCCGTCGATGGAGAGCTCCACCTGGCGGGCCCGGTTCACGGTGATGGTGGCGCCGTCCGAGAGCCCGTTGCCGACGCCGGGCCGCACCAGGTCGCGGTCGCTCAGCTCGAACCCGGCGGCCCGCAGCACGCCGCCGACATCGGTGGACATGGTGGTGAAGATGGTCTGCTCGCCGTCGACGACGATGGTCACGGTCTTCCGGTTCACGATGGCCAGCGCCGAGCCGACGATCAGCGTGAGCAACAGGGCGGCCACCGCGCTGTAGAGCAGCGGCGAACGCGACCGGTTGATCCGCGTGAAGTGCGACATGGTCACAAGACGGTAACGAAGTCAGCCGCTCTCGGCAACCGCGTGAGTGTGAACAGCATCCTTCCAGGTCACGGCGCGATATCGGAGCCGCAGGTAGATAACGCCCTGATCGCGGTGAAAGTGACCTGGGACACAGTACCGTTTTCGATCATGAAGCGCCGGAAACTCCGAAGATCGGCGGTTACCGCAGCCGGTACACCCGGCGGGCAGTGGCGGTGCTGATCTCGGCCAGCTCCGCCGGGTCATCGCCGCGCACCTCGGCCAGCGCGCGCACGGTGTACGGCAGGCAGTAGGACTCGTTCGGCGCGCCGCGGAACGGGTGCGGCGTCAGGTACGGCGCGTCGGTCTCCACCAGCAGCTGCGCCGCGGGCACCACCGTGGCCGCCTCGCGCAGCTCGTGCGCGTTCTTGAAGCTCACGGTGCCGGAGAAGCTCAGCACGTACCCCTCGGCCACGCAGGCCTGCGCCATGGCGGTGTCGCCGGAGAAGCAGTGGAAGATCACCGTCTCCGGGGCGCCCTCGTCGAGCAGGACGGTGAGCAGGTCGTGGTCGGCTTCCCGATTGTGGATCATGAGCGGCTTGCCGAGCCGCTTGGCCAGGTCGATGTGCCAGCGGAAGCCGTCGACCTGGGTGTCGACGTCGGCGCAGCCCTCCAGCTTGCCCGGCCAGTAGTAGTCGAGGCCGGTCTCGCCGACCGCGACCACCCGCGGGTCGGCGGCCAGCTGCTCGAGTTCCCGCTTCGCGGCCTCGTCGAGCGCGTTCGCGCGGGTCGGGTGCAGCGCGACCGCCGCGTAGACCCGGTCGTCCCAGTGCGCGGCCTCGACCGCGAAGCGCGCGGCGGCCAGATCGTCGGCGACCGTGACGATCGTCCCGACCCCGACCGCGGCGGCCCGGTCGACCAGCGCGGTGACGCCCGCGGGGTCGGTCGCGCCGCAGGCGTCGATGTGGGTGTGCGCGTCCACCAGCGGCGCGAGTGGTTCCGGGGGCGCGGGCGCGGGCCGGGTGCGGCTCATCGGGGGCTCCGGGCGATATCGAGGGGAAGCGGGGCGGGCACGCGCATTACAGTAGACACACCATGAGCGAAGCCTTCTACCTCACCACGGCCATCGCCTATCCGAACGGCGCACCGCACATCGGGCACGCGTACGAGTACATCTCGTCCGACGCGCTGGCCCGGTTCAAGCGGCTCGACGGATACGACGTCTTCTTCATGACCGGCACCGACGAGCACGGCCAGAAGATGCAGCAGACCGCGCAGGCCGAGGGCGTCCCGGTGGAGGAGCTCGCCGCGCGGAACTCCGATGTCTTCGAGGCCATGGACAAGGCGCTCGACATCTCCTACGACCGCTTCATCCGCACCACGGACGCCGACCATCTCGCGGCCAGCGTCGCCATCTGGGAGCGGATGCTCGCCAGCGGCGACATCTACCTCGGCAACTACTCGGGCTGGTACTCGGTGCGCGACGAGGCGTTCTACACCGAGGAGGAGACGGTGCTGCGCGACGACGGCACCCGCTACTCCGCCGAGACCAACACCCCGGTCACCTGGACCGAGGAGTCCAACTTCTTCTTCCGGCTCTCCGCCTACCAGGATCGGCTGCTCGCGCTCTACGAGGAGCACCCCGAGTTCATCGCCCCCGCGACCAGGCGCAACGAGATCGTCAGCTACGTCAAGGCCGGGCTCAAGGATCTCTCCATCTCGCGCACCACCTTCGACTGGGGCGTCCCCGTGCCCGGCCACCCCGACCACGTCATGTACGTCTGGGTGGACGCGCTCACCAACTACCTCACCGGCGTCGGCTTCCCCGATACGGAATCCGAGTCCTATCGGCGCTTCTGGCCTGCCGATGTACATATCATCGGCAAGGACATCACCCGCTTCCACACCGTCTACTGGCCCGCCTTCCTGCTCTCCGCCGGGCTGGAGCTGCCGAAACGCGTTTTCGTGCACGGGTTCCTGTACAACAGGGGCGAGAAGATGTCGAAGTCGGTCGGCAATGTGGTCGACCCGCTCGCCCTCGTCGACGCCTACGGCCTCGACGCGGTGCGCTTCTTCCTGCTCCGCGAGATCTCCTACGGGCAGGACGGGAACTACAGCCACGAGGCGATCGTCGGGCGGATCAATACCGATCTCGCCAACGAGTTCGGCAATCTGGTGCAGCGCAGCCTGAAGATGGTGGCTCGTGACTTCGCCTCCGTCGTCCCGGAGCCCGGTGCGTTCACCGCCGAGGATCAGGCGCTGCTCGATCGGGCCGGTGCGCTGCTCGAGCAGGTGCGCGCCGAATTCGACACGCAGCAGCTGCATCTCGCGCTGGAAGCGCTCTGGCTCACGCTCGGCGAGGCCAACAGGTACTTCTCGGCCCAGCAGCCGTGGGCGCTGGCCAAGGCCGGGGATACCGCCCGCGAGGGCACGGTCCTCTACGTCACGCTGGAGGTCGTGCGAATCGTCGCCATCCTCGTCCAGCCGGTGATCCCGGGTTCGGCGGGGCGCATTCTCGATCTCCTCGCCCAGCCGAACCGCACCTTCGCCGACATCGCGGCCCCCCTCGCCGCGGGCGTGCGGCTGCCCGAGCCGGAGGCCGTCTTCCCGCGCTACATCGAACCCAAGTAGCGGCGCAACCGCGGACCCGCGCCGGACCGCGCCGAGCGGTTTCCGCCCGGCACGCCGGCGAGAGTCCGCTACTTCCAGGCGCCGAAGAGGCGATCGGCCTCCTTGGCCAACGCGGCCTGCAGGAACGGGCCGAAGCTGACGCGGGCGACTCCGGCGGCGGCCAGCTCCTTCAGGTTCGGCGCATCGGGGATGCCGATGGCGTTGACCGGCTTGGGCAGCTCGGAGGTGAGGCGGCGGAGATCGGCGTCGCTGTGCCGCCCGACGGGGTAGAGGACGTCGGCTCCGGCGTCGACGGCGAGCTGGAGCCTGGCGATGGCGCGGTCGACGCGATCGCTCTCGTCACCGTCCTGGCGGAGGAAGAGGTCGGTGCGGGCATTGACCACGACGTGCACGCCCGCGGCGTCGGCGAACTGCCGCAGCCCGCGCACGAACTCGGCGTGCTCCTCGGCGCCGCGCAGCCGCTTGCCCTCGCTGTGCACCGTGTCCTCGATATTGAGGCCGATGGCCCCCGCCTCCAACAGCCCGTCGATGAGCTGGGCGGGCTCCAGGCCGTAGCCGGATTCGATGTCGACCGAGACCGGGACGTCCACGGAGTCGGTGATCTGCTTGGCGCGGGTGAGCAGCTCGGTGTAGCTCATGCCCTCGCCGTCGGGCCTGCCGATGGAGTCGGCGACCGGGTGGCTGCCGACGGTGAGCGCGGAGAAGCCCGCGGCGACGGCGACATTCGCGGACCACGCGTCCCACACGGTGGGCAGGACGGCGGGGGTGCCGGGGCGGTGCAGTTCCAGGAACGTCTTGGCCTTGCTCTCCAGAGAGGTCATGCCCCGATCATGCTTCGTCCGCGCGCTTCCCGCATACCCGCCGGTCAGGCGGGCGCGTCGGCGCGGCGGGCGGCGAGCACGGCGTCGTAGAGCGCGCGGCGGGGGGCGCCGGTCTCGGCGGCGAGGTCGGCGCAGGCGTCCTTGAGCCGGATGCCGGCCGCGACCCTGGCCTCGACCTCGCCGACGAGGTCGGCGGGGTCGGCGGCGACCGGGGTGGCGCCCGCGAGCACCACGGTGATCTCGCCGCGGGCACCGTCGGCGGCCCAGGCGGCGAGCTCACCGAGGGTCCCGCGCACGACCTCCTCGTAGGTCTTGGTGAGCTCCCGGCAGACAGCGGCGCGGCGATCGGGGCCCAGCACCGCCACGGCATCGGCGAGGCAGCCGGCCAAGCGGTGCGGCGCCTCGAAGAAGACGCAGGCGCGGGCTTCGGTGCGCAGGGTGCCGAGCCACTCCCGGCGCGCGCCCTGCTTGCGCGGCGCGAAGCCGTCGAAGCAGAACCGCTCGACCGGGAGCGCGGAGAGCGCGAGCGCGGTGGTCACCGCGGAGGGGCCGGGCAGGCAGGTGACCGGGAGGTCGCGCTCGGCGCAGGCGGCGACGAGGCGGTAGCCGGGGTCGCTCACCGACGGCATGCCCGCGTCGGTGACCAGCAGCACCGTCTTGCCGTCCGCGATCTCGGCGAGCAGCGCGGGGATGCGCGCCGCCTCGACGTGGTCGTAGAAGCTCACCACCCGCCCGGTGATCTCGACGCCGAGCGCCTTGGCCAGCGAGCGGGTGCGCCTGGTGTCCTCGGCCGCCACCACCTCCGCCGCGCCGAGCGCGTCACGCAGCCGCTGCGAGGCGTCGCCGATCTCGCCCATCGGCGTCGCCGCCAGTACCAGCCTGCCCGGTTCGGTCACGGTGCTCCATTCTCCACCGCCTACGATCGGGGCGTGACCCAGGTGACCGGCCAGCGCGCGACGGCGCCCTCCGTGCCCCCGCCCGCGCGGTCCAGCCCGGCGCCGCGGCGCCCGGTCCCGGACTTCGGCCCGATCGACACCGCGCGCGGCTGGATCGTCACCGGCGTGCTCACCGTGATCGCGGCGCTCACCCGCTTCATCTACCTCGGCTACCCCACCGACGCGGGCACCCCGGTCTTCGACGAGAAGCACTACGCGCCGCAGGCCTGGCAGATGCTCACCGGCAACGGCGTCGAGGACAACCCCGGGTACGGCTTGGTCGTGCACCCGCCGGTGGGCAAGCAGCTGATCGCCATCGGCGAGGCCATCTTCGGCTACAACGCCTGGGGCTGGCGCTTCTCCGCCGCCGTCGCCGGAACGCTGCTGGTGCTCCTCGTCATCCGGATCGTGCGCCGGATGGCGCGCTCCACCCTGGTCGGCGCGATCGCCGGGCTGCTGCTCATCGCGGACGGGCTGACCTTCGTCTCCTCCCGGATCGGCATGCTCGACATCTTCATGGCGCTCTTCGTGGTCGCCGCCTTCGGCTGCCTGATCGTGGACCGGGACGAGGTCAGGCACCGGCTGGCGCTGGCCGACTTCGAGGGCCGCGCCGCGTTCACCGCGTGGGGGCCGCGGATCGGGGTGCGCTGGTGGCGATTCGGCGCGGGGGTGCTGCTCGGGCTCGCCTGCGGCACCAAATGGTCGTCGGTCTACTTCATCGTGGTGTTCGGGCTGCTCAGCGTGGCCTTCGACGTGGCGGCGCGGCGGACGTACGGGGTGCCGCGGCCCTGGCTCGGCACGCTGGTGCGCGATGTCGGGCCCGCGCTCTACGCGCTGGTGCTGATTCCGCTGCTGGTGTACCTGGGCAGCTACGCGGCGTGGTTCGCGAGCGAGGTCGGGGTGTACCGCTGGGCGGTGGGCAACCAGATCGGCACCGGCGGGCCCTTCGCCTTCGTGCCGGACGCGCTGCGCTCGCTCTGGTACTACAGCGGCGAGAGCCTGCGCTTCCACTCCGAGCTCACCAACTCGGCGGGCAACCATCACCCGTGGGAGTCCAAGCCGTGGACCTGGCCGATGGGGCTGCGGCCGATGCTCTACTACTACGCCGACGGCGGCGTCACCGGCTGCGGCCAGACCCAGTGCGTCAAGGCGGTCATGCTGGTCGGCACCCCGGCGCTGTGGTGGATCGCCTTCCCCGCACTGGCCTGGATGATCTGGCGCGGGATCGTCCGCAGGGACTGGCGCTACGCCGCGGTGCTTGCCGGGTACGGCGCCGCCTGGCTGCCCTGGTTCCTCACCCTGGACCGGCAGATGTACTACTTCTACGCGGTCGCGCTCGCGCCCTTCCTGGTGATGGGGGTGGCGCTGGTGCTCGGCGACGTGCTCGGCCCGGCCCGGCGGCTGCCGCTGCCGCGCGGGGTGCCTGGCCCCGCGCGAGCGCCGAGCGAGCGGCACAGCCTCGGGCTGCTCGCCGTCTGCCTGTACCTGGGGCTGGTGATCGCCAACTTCGTCTGGCTCTGGCCGATTCTCACCGCGCTGCCGATCACCCCCGGCAACTGGCACGACCACCTCTGGCTGCCCAGCTGGCGCTGATCAGGGCTGCGGATTGGCCTCCAGCGCGGAGCGTATGTAACGCAGGGCACTGCGGTCGTCCAGGCCGAGCCGCCGGACGACGGCGACGTACTCGGTGGCGGCGCGCCCCGCGAGGTCGCGGGTCGGGTCGCCGGAGGAGGCGATGAAGGTGCCCTGCCTGCCGCGGGTCTCCAGCACCCCGTCGGCCTCCAGCTCCCGGTAGGCCCTGGCGACGGTGTTCGGGGCGAGCCCGAGCTGCCCGGCCAGCGCCCGCACGGTCGGGATCTTCGTGCCCGCGGTGAGCGCGCCGGAGCGCACCTGGGCGACGACGCCGATCCGCAGCTGCTCGTAGGGCGGCACCGGGGAATCGTGGGTGATCTCCAGCTCGAGCACGGCTCACACCTCGTCGCGGGCGATGGGACAGGAGAGGCAGCGCGGCCCGCCGCGCCCCGAGCCGATCTCCGAGCCGGGGATCGGCAGCACCTCGATCCCGGCATCGCGCAGCCGGGCGTTCGTCATCTCGTTGCGCTCGTAGGCGACCACGACGCCGGGGGCGAGCGCGAGCGTGTTGTTGCCGTCGTCCCACTGCTCGCGCTCGGCGGTGACGCCGTCCAGTCCGGTGTCGATCACCCGGAGCTTGCCGATGCCCATGGCCTCGGCCGCCGCGGGCAGGAACGGGTCCGGCCCGGCCATGCTCACCCCGCCCGCGCCGGTACGGCCGCCGTATCCGTCCTCCCGGCGAATGGTGAACGCGGTCAGCGAGTCCCGCACCGCCGGGTACATGACGACGGCATCGGTGTCGACCATGGTGCAGACGGTGTCCAGGTGCATGGTGGCCCGGTTCTGCGCGATCGGCACCACGAGCACGGTGTGTGCGAGGTCGTCGTCGAAGAGGCTGCGCGCCAGCGCCTCCGCCCCGGCGGGAGAGGTGCGCTCGCCCACCCCGACCGCGACCACGCCGGGCGCGAGCAGCAGCACGTCGCCGCCCTCGATCGGCGCGGTGTGCGATTCGTAGGCCCGCCGCACCCCGAGGAAGCGCGGGTGGAACGCGTAGATCAGGTCGGTGAGCGAGGTCTCCCGGCCGCGCGCTGGCAGCGCCAGCGCGGTGATCGCCACCCGCGGCCCGACCCAGAACGACGAGTCCCTGGTGAACATGAGATTGGGCAGCGGGTCGATGACGAAGTCGCTGCCGTGGTGCATGCGGCGCACCAGCGAGGCGGTGTCCGGGCCGAACGGCAGCTCGTCGAAGGTCATCCCGGCGATCAGCACGTTCGCCAGCTCGGGGCCGGGCACCCCGCGCAGGTGCGCGGCGAGCTGCTCGGCGAGCGGGTGGCCGAGCCTGCGCGCGTCCACCGCGCCCGCGATGCCCTGGACGCGCGCAGCGCCGCTCACCCCGAGCGTCTCGGCGAGCAGCTCGCCGAGGAGCAGCACCTCGACGCCGCGGTCGCGCAGCGTGTCCGCGAAGGTGTCGTGCTCCTGCTGCGCCCGCTCGACCCACGGGATGGCGTCGAAGAGCAGCTGATCGTTGTTGCGCGGGGTGAGCCTGCGCAGTTCGTCACCCGGGCGGTGCAGCAGCACCGCCCGCAACCGGCCGACCTCGGAGGTCACCGAGAGCCGGACCTGAGCCCCGTGGCCGTCGTCCATGGAACGACCGTAGTCGCACCCGCCGCGCACGGCACGGCGATTCGGTCCCGGCCGGAAGGAACCTGAAGTATTGTTGAGGTGAATGGAGGAGCCCGATGACGACTGCCGATTGGCGTACGAAGGAGCTGACCCCCGGTCAGCTCTCCGAGCGAAGCGGAGTAGCCGTGTCCGCCCTGCACTTCTACGAGCGCGAGGGGCTCATCTCGAGCCGCCGCACCAGCGGGAACCAGCGACGCTACACCAGGGAGACGCTGCGCCGGGTCGCCTTCATCCGGATCTCGCAGCGGGTCGGCATTCCGCTCAGCGAGATCAGGGACGCGCTCGACCGGCTGCCCGCGGGCCGCACCCCGACCCGCCGCGACTGGGAGACGCTCTCCACCGCCTGGCGCACCGACCTGGACGAGCGGATCACCCAGCTGGTCCGGCTGCGCGACAACCTGACCGGCTGCATCGGCTGCGGCTGCCTCTCGCTCGGCAGCTGCCGGCTGGTCAACGAGGGCGACCGGCTCGGCGACGAGGGGCCGGGCGCCCGGGTGCTCGACGTGCACCTGAACTGCCCCGAGACCGCCGAGTGCGGCCCGCCCGGCGCCTGCGAGCCGATGGAGAGCGTCGGCTAGCGCCGCGGCTCGCGCAGCAACCGGGCGAACTTCCGCAGAATTCTCGCCGATCAATCCGCCCGGCGTTACCGGCGCGGCTCCCGGAGCAGCCGTGCGAAGTTCTTGGATGCCTGCCCGATCACGAATTCGTAGGGCAGCGCGAACTTCCGCTTCCACCAGTAGGCGAAGCGGATGTCGAACGAGGTGAAGACCAGGAAGCGATCCTTCTCGATGCCCTTCATGATGGCATCGGCCACCTTCTCCGGCGCCACGGCGTGGCCGGTGAAGCGGTCGTGCAGCCTGCGCACCCTCGGGTCCTCCTTGTCGATCCCGACCAGGTCGAAGGAGCGCACCAGCGGGGTGTTCACCGCGCCGGGCGCCACCACGTGCACCGAGATGCCGTGCGGCGCGAGGTCGAAGCGGAGCACCTCGGAGACGCCGCGGATGCCGAACTTGCCGGCGCTGTAGGCGGCGTGCCACGGCAGCGCGATCAGCCCGGCCGCCGAGGAGACGTTCACCAGCGCGCCGCCGCGCCCGGCCCTGACCATGGGCGGCACGAAGGTCTCGATGACGTGAATCGGCCCCATGAGATTCACCTCGACCATGCGCCGCCAGTGCCGGTGCTCCAGGTTCTCCACCGTGCCCCAGGCCGAGGTGCCCGCGATGTTCAGCACGATGTCCAGCGCGACGTGCTCGCCGTGCACCGCCTCGGCGAACGCGAGAACAGCGTCGTAGTCGGTGATGTCGAGTGCGCGGGCGGCGAGCACCGTCCCGCCCGCGGCGCGCACCAGTTCGGCGGTCGCGGTCAGCCCCGGCTCGTCGATATCGGTGAGCACGAGCTGCCCGCCCTGCGCCGCCAGCGCCACCGCGGTGGCCCGCCCTATGCCGCTCGCGGCCCCCGTCACCAGCGCTTTCGCATTCCGCACGGCCACCTTGCGGTGCCGCCGGATACCAACCACAGCCACAGCACGTTCCTCTCGTCGGCGGGCGTCCCGTTGTCGCAGGGTACTTCGCCGCGCCCCGTGCTCCGGCGGGCCGCGCTCAGCGCGCGAGCACCGCGAGCATCCCGGCGACCGCGCGCGGCCAGGTGAACTGCTCGGCCCGGCTGCGCGCGGCCAGCCTGCGGCCCGCCATCGGCATGGCCAGTACGCCGTCCACCGCGCGGGCGAAGGCGGCCGGGTCGTCGGCGGCGACGGCGCCGCACTCGGCGGTGACGATGTCGGCGAGCGCGGAGGAGCGGCTCGCCACCACCGGGGTGCCCGCGGCCAGCGCCTCCAGCGCGGCCAGCCCGAAGGTCTCGTGCGGCCCCGGCGCCAGCGAGACGTCGGCGGTGGCGAGCAGCGAGGCGACCCGGTTGCGGTCGGTGATGAAGCCGGTGAAACGCACCGCGGGCGCTCCGCCCGGCAGCGTCGGCAGCATCCGGGCGCGCCGCTCCAGCGCCTCCCGCCGCGGGCCGTCCCCCGCCACCACCAGCCGCGCGCCGATCCCGGCGTCGGCCAGCTCGCCGATGGCCTCGATACTCCGGTCCACCCGCTTCTCCACCGAGAGCCTGCCGCAGTGCACCAGCAGCGGGTGCCCGGCGACCCCGAGCTCGGCGCGCAGCCCCGCGTCCACCCGATTCGGGCTGAAGACCTCGAGGTCGACGCCGAGCGGCACCAGCTCGACGTTCGGGACGTCGATCCGGCGGAACTCGGCGCGGGCGAACTCCGTGGTGCAGACCACCACGTCGTACTGCTCGGCGGTGCGGCGGTTGGCGAAGTCGGCGAAGCGCCGCGCGGCCGGCCCGGGCAGCACCTGGCCGATGAGCCGGTCGAGCCGCTCGTGCGAGATCATCACGCTCGCCACGTCGCGCCTGCGCGCCCAGTTGCCGAAGCCGCGCAGGGTGAGCCGGTCGGAGACCTCGAGCACATCCGGCCGCAGCCCGGTCAGCACATCCGCCACCCGGCGCGGGTCGGCCGCGCGGTAGCCGCCGGTGAACGGGATCGGCAGCGCGGGCAGGGTGATGCGGACGGCTCCGGTGGGCAGTACCTCCTCGGCGCGGCGCGGGCCAGGCACGATCAGCACCACCTCGTGGCCCGCGTCGACGTAGCCCTCCCCCAGGTGGTGCAGCGCGGTACGCAGCCCCCCGGAGCGCGGGCCGTAGAAATTGGCGAGCTGCACGATGCGCACCCGCCGATCGTCTCGGCGGCGGAGTGCCCGGCGGCCAACGCCGTGTGAACGCGGTACGAAGAGGCGACGAACCGCGCGCTTCAGCGCGTCGGCATGCTGCGATCCGGCCGGGGCAGATCCAGGTCGAGCGGGATCCGCCCCTCGGCCAGGTGCACCTCGGCCTGCTCGGCGGGCATCGGCCGGGCGATCAGGAACCCCTGCGCCCGGTAGCAGCCGAGCCCGACCAGGGTGCGCGCCGCGACCGGCGTCTCCACCCCCTCGCCGACGACGCCGAGCCCGAACGAACCGGCCAGCCCGATGATGGACTTCACGATGGCCAGGTCGTCGGCGCTGGCGCCGAGCCGCTGCACGAAGCCGCGGTCGATCTTCACCGCGTCCACCGGCAGCGCCTTGAGGTGCGAGAGCGAGCTGTAGCCGGTGCCGAAATCGTCGATGGCGATCTGCACGCCCATCCGCTTGAGCCCGCGCAGCGTCACCTGGGTGCGGGAGAGGTCCTGCACCACGACGTGCTCGGTGATCTCCAGGCAGATCGAGCTGCCGTCGATGCCGAACAGCCGCAGCATGTCCTCGATCCGCTCGACGAAGTCCAGGCTGACCAGCTGCACCGGCGAGACATTGATCCGCATGACCACGTCCGCGGCCAGCCCGCGCCTGCGCCACTCGGCGAACTGCGCGCAGGCCGAGCGGATCACCCAGCGGCCGAGCTCACCGGCGAGGTTGGTGGCCTCGGCCACGGTCACGAAGGCGCCGGGCGGCAGCAGCCCCCGGGTCGGGTGCAGCCAGCGCACCAGCGCCTCCAGCGCGACGATCCGGCCGGTGCGCAGATCCACCTCGGGCTGGTAGTGCAGGATCAGCGAGCCGTCGGCGACCGCGCCGCGCAGATTCAGCTCCACGTCGTCCTGCAGCTCGAACTGGGCGCGCATGGCGTCGGTGAAGACCGCGACGCCGTTACCGCCGCCGGACTTGGCCGAGAGCAGTGCGTGGTCCGCCCGGCGCAGCACGTCGGCGACGGTGGTCTCGCCCGGGATGCCGAGCGCGACCCCGACGCTCGCGCCGCGGCTCACCGACTCCCCGCCCACGGTGACCCGGCGCCCGATCAGCTGCTGGATCCGGGTGGCCTCGTTCTCCGCTGCCACCGCGTCCATCGGCTTGACCGGGACGATCACGAACTCGTCGCCGCCGAGCCGGGCGATCATGTCGGTCGGGTCCAGGTTCTCCCTGAGCCGGGTCGAGAGCGAGCGGATGAAATTGTCACCCGCGGTGTGTCCCAGAAAGTCGTTGAGCGCCTTCAGCCGGTCCAGATCGAGGAAGAAGGTCGCGACCGGGCCGGGGCTACCGGCCCGCAAACGTTCCTCCATGTGCTCGAGCAGCGCCCTGCGGTTCGCCAGCCCGGTCAGGTCGTCGTGCAGCGCGATGTAGCGCAGCCGCTCCTCGGCCACCACCCTGGCCTGCAACTGGGCGAAGAGCGCGGCGATCGCCTTGAGCACATTGAGCTCGCGAGTGGACCAGTCGCGGTCGCCGACCTTGATGAAGCCGAGCAGCCCGGTCGACTCGCCGCGGGAGAGCAGCGGCACCGCGGCCGAGGTCACGTAGGGCAGGCCGGAGGCGCGGCGGATGGTCTCCTGGTAGTCCGCGTCGTCCCTGGTCACCAGGAACGGCTCGGTGGCATTCTCCAGCGCCTTGAAGACCGAGTCGGCCTTGTCGAAGTAAACGACCTCGAGCGGGTCCGGCTCCGGCACGTCCTCGCGCGGCGGCCACTCGGCGACGAGAATGGTCGCGCGGCGTTCCCGGTCGGTGTGCCTGACGTAGCTGAAATCGACGTCGAAGTACTCCACGAGAGTTGCCAGCACCCGCGCGGTGACCGCCTTCATCGTGGTCGCGTCGACACCCATCAGCTCGGAGGCGACTTCGGTCACCAGTGAGTCGAGTGTCCGCCGAGGCACCTTGTCTCCGATCGCACTAGCCGCTGGTGTCCACGCCCGGCATCGGACGTCGCCTGCTCCGGACCGTCGCGTCGGCGGCCCGGCTCACGCGCAGCGCCAATGCCATGGTCTCACGTTCGGGAACGCCGACGAGGTGTAGGAATCGGTCCCGAAGTGACGTCAGTGTATCCACGAAGCCGGGGGAAATCGCGGCCAGTTCGCTGACGTCGTTCGCATAGAGGAAGACCGGGGAGATCGGCTGCACCGCAAGACCCGCTCGTTGCGCCGCGATCCACACCCGCTCGGCGGCGGCGCCGCCGCGGGCGTAACCGGTCAATCCGGGCCCGTCGACCGTCTCGGCCGGTACCGTCACCACCAGGATCGCGGCCGCCGTGAGCACCCGGTCGCGGGTGCTGTCGCCCAGCGCGGCGCCGCCCGACCAGTCCCGCAGCAGCGCCATGATGTCGGCGCGGCGCGCCACGTCGAGCGCGACCCGCTCGTCCGGCGCGAGTTCGAGGCTGCGCACATCGATACCCGCCGTCAGGTCCGCATCGGCCGCCCTGACCTCGGCGAACAGCTCGCGGTGCAGCGCGGGCTCCAGGTAGCGCACCCGATCCGAGCCGGCCAGGATCGCGGCCGCCTCGGCGAGGCCGTCCGGCTCACCGACGATTCGCAACATCGCACCCTCCGCCGTTGCGGCGTTGCGCAGCTCGGTGGCGAGTGTCTCGTCCAGTGCGCCGCCGGTGCCGAGCCTGCGATTGGTCTCGCGCCGCAGCGCGAGGGGATAGTCGGCGGCGAGCGCCGGATCCCGCTCCCGTCCCAGACGCAGGTGCGCGATCAGTCCGTCGTCGGCCGATTCGCGCACAGCGACCGGACCGAGAACGCCGAGCGCCGCCGCGGCCGCCCGCGCGTTGTAGAGCGCGGCACCGAGCGCCACCGCGCTGCCACGGAAGCGGTGGTCCAGCCTGGTGCGGTAGTCGGTGCGCAGCGCGATCCGGATCTCTCCCGCGTCGGCGGTGAGCGTCCACGGCTGCGCATTGCCGCCCGACGGCGCGCGCTGCGCGCAGTGCAGCACCCGCTCGACGACGGTGGCGCCGGGCGGGGGCAGGTGCGGGTCGAGCTCGTCCGGCCCCGCGGCCGGCGCGGCGGGCACCGCGGGCGGCGCCACCCGGTCCAGCTCCGCCTCCAGATCGATCCGCACCCGGCCGGAGGGCAGCGGGCGGCCGAGCCCGATCCGGCGCACCGCGGCGGCCACCAGCGCGCCGCCGAGCATGACCTCGCTGCCCAGCTGCGGCCAGGCCGCCAGGGTCTCGTCGATCTCGACCATGCTCGCGCCCATGCGCGCCGAGATCTGGTCGGCGCCGAGGATGCCCATGACGTAGGGCGCCTTGTCCCTGGCGGCGAGGCCGCGCAGGTCGGCGGCCTGCACCCCGCCGAGCATGCCGTGGAAGGGCTCGCGCTCCGGCTCCAGGTCGTAGCGCTCGATGTCGAGCAGCCCGCGATCGCTGGTCTCCATCACCACCGGCAGCCCGATCGCACGCGCGTGCTCGCGGACGAGCAGCTTGACGTCGAGCGAATCGCACTCCTCGACCACCAGCGAGAGCCCGGCCAGATACTCCGGCATGGCGTCGCCGTCCACGCCGCCGGTGCGGATGTCGACCGGCAGGTACGGGTCCAGCTCGGCGATCCGCCGCGCCGTCACCACCGCCTTGTTCACCCCGATGTCGAAGAGCGTGCCAGGCACCCGATTCAAATTGGAGAGCGCGATCGCGTCGAAGTCGGCGAGCCGCAGGTAGCCGCAGACGCCCTCCTGGGCGAGCGCGTAGGCGACGGCGTGGCCGACGCTCTGCCCGACCACCCCGATCCGCAGCTCGCCGAGGACCGCCTGCTCGGCGGCGGTGAGCTTGTTCCGGTTGCGGTTCAGCCGGACCGCGCGGAACTCCGGCTCGGCGGGCAGCCCGAGCAGCCGGTTGCGCCACGGGTAGTAGACCCAGCGGTCCCCCGCGGGCGGCGGGGGCTCCGGGATCTCGGCGAGCTCGGCGCGCAGCGGCTCGCGCAGGTCGGTAACCACGATCCCGGGGCGCGCGCGCAGCTCCGCCATGGTGGCCGCGGCGCCGGGGGCGGCGGGGTCGACGATGAGCGGCCGGTGCGCCGGACCGGGCTCAGCAGCCATGGAAGGGCCGCGGGTCGGGCTCGGGGATGCCGAGTTCGGCCCACTCGGCCCGCATGGCCGCGTACTGGTCGGGCGCCGTGGTGCTGCGGTAGCGCCTGGAGTCCCACCAGATCGGCACCGTGCGGTAGCGCTCGTCCGGGTAGGGCACCGGCGCGATGTCGGTGGCCGCGATGCCGCCGCTGGCCGCGTGTCTGCTCGCGGTGAAGGAGGCGACGGTGGCGAAGCAGAAGCGCGCGCCGAGCAGCCGCGGCGCGTGCGCCAGGCAGCGCGAGATCGCGGCGCCCAGCTCGTTGCGGTACGGGGTCTCCCTCGCCACCCAGGCGCCGCGCCCCTCGACCACGCCGAATGGCAGCCGGCCCGCCATCATCATGCGCAGCGCGCTCTCGCCGGGGCGGCCCGCCCAGGCCAGCAGCGAGGTGGCGTCGACGACCCGCCGGTACCGGCCCTGCACCCGGACCCCGGCCACCACCCGGCCATCGGCGTCGGTGGCGGCGCAGAAGAGCGCGGTCGTATCGCCGCCCGCGGTGGCCTCGAGCTCCAGCGCCTGCTCCACCCCGAAGTGCCGGTAGGTCCGCAGCGCGCCGTCCAGGTAGCGGGCCCACAGCACCGGCTCCGCGGCGGGCGTCGCCAGCCGGATGCGGCAGCCCGAACCCCGGTCCAGGAAGTGGCTTCCGGCGGTGGTGATCGGGTGCCGCGAACGGTCGTCGGGCGCGTCCGCGGGGCCGACTGCGATCGTTTCGACAGTCATGTGGTCAACTCCTGCTACCGCCGCCGGGCGGCCCTCGAACCTATGCGGCAGCCTGCTCGAACGTACTGTCCGGTTCGCCCGCCAGTGGAAGTATCCGTCATCCGACAGGAATTGACCACTTATCCGGCTAATCTCCCGTGACCATGTCACATTTTTATTAATCCGCGCCCGAACCCGTGCTATGTGCATTATGGGGCGGTACCGGATAGACCGGCTGGTCCGCTAATGGCAACCTGCTGGCAACCCCAGGATCGGCGCTGGTCAGACCAGTATGGAGATGAACAATTCGACCGCGTCCGGCTTGCGCCACACCTCGATCTCCTCCCGGTACGCCCTGGTGATCTCGGCCGACGCGGTGGCGTCGTCGACCTGGGCCCAGACGTCCTCCACCGGATCGTGGTAGTCGCCGTTCGGCTCGAAGCGGGCGAAGACGCCCTTCGGCACCCGCACCAGGACGTCGCCGACCGGGACCTCGGCGGGCCCCGGGTAGTCGAGGCAGACGACGGCGTTGTAGCTGCCCGCCGGGTCGGGCACGTAGAGCGTGTAGAGCACGCGCTCGGCGATATCCCGATCGCGCAGCCGGTCCTTCAAGAATTCGATCAGGTCGCTGTTGCTGACCTTGAAGCTGGGCCGCACGCGGGGGACGACGAGCCCGCCGTAGATCGCCTCCGGGCGCACCGCGATCGTGTATGTCATCGCGGCTCTACCGCCAGGTAGAGCTCGATCTTGTAGGCGTGCGGATACCACTCGAAATCACCGGAGTAGGTGCGCTTCAGCTGATTGTGCTCCTCGGCGTACGATATTTGCGTCCACAAATCCGTCATAATCTGCGGGAAATTACCCATCGACGAGAATTTCGCATACTTTCCGCGTGGCAACCTGGCCACGATATGACCCCTGGTGACTTCGTCGAACGACGAACACCGATATCCGACGATCTGGGTGTTGTACGTCCCGAGCTCACCCGAGTAATCGGTGTAGGCGCTGGCGAGCGGGCCGCCGAGGTCCTGGTGCAGCACTGCTGTCCAGGCCGCCTCCAGCGCCTGGTCCCGCAGCTCTCCGAGCGCGCGCTTCGGGCTGCGCACCGGCAGCCCGGCAACCCACGTCTCGTCCCGCTCGACGATTTCGAACTGCATGGATCGACTCTTTCGGGTGAAACCGGGGTAGCTCCAACCAAGGGGCTCTTCGGAGGTGCCATGCTATCAACCCGGAGATCCGATCATCGATCGCCCGGCCGCGGCACCGGTCATTCCCGCGGCGGCGTTGATCGACACCCGGTATCGGATTCCTGCGCCGACGAAGGGAATGTGCACCATCGGTAATCCGGAAGTTCCCGCCGACCCGATCGGAACGACCGGCCGGAAATCCCGGCGCGGCCGCGTCACCGACCCCGCCCTGATCACCGCAGTGCGCTCGATCGCGGAGTTGGACGCCGCCGTCACGGATTGTTTCGGCTGCCCCCGGCTGGTCGCCTGGCGGGAGCGGGTGGCGCGGGAGAAGCGCGCCGCCTTCCGCGACCAGCGCTACTGGGGCCGGGCGGTCCCGGCCTTCGGCCCCGCCGACGCCGCACTGCTCATCGTCGGGCTCGCGCCCGCCGCGCACGGCGCCAACCGCACCGGCCGGATGTTCACCGGCGACCGCAGCGGCGACGTGCTCTACGCCGCGCTGCACGCCGTCGGGCTGGCCAGCCGGCCGACCGCGGTCGCCGCCGACGACGGGCTGCGGCTGCGCGGGGTCCGGATCACCGCCCCGGTGCACTGCGCGCCGCCGGAGAACAAGCCGACGACCGCCGAGCGCGACCGCTGCAGGCACTGGCTCGACCTGGAGCTCGGTTTGCTGGCGCCCACGCTGCGGGCGGTGGTCGTGCTCGGCGGGTTCGGCTGGCAGGCGCTGCTCCCGGTGCTCGGCGCCAATGGCTGGCAGGTGCCGCGGCCGCGGCCGAAATTCGGGCACGGGGCCAGGGTGACGCTCGAGCCCGCGCACGCCGAGCGCGGGCCGCTGCACGTCTTCGGCAGCTACCACGTCAGCCAGCAGAACACCTTCACCGGCCGGTTGACCCCGGCCATGCTGGAGCGGGTGCTGGCCGCGGCGGGCACCGCGGCCGGACTCCCGGTCAGGACGGCCGGGCGATAGCCGCGATCACCACCCGGCCCTCCCACACCGTCACGGTGACGAACTGGCGGTACGTGCGCACGGCGCCGTCCGGGCGGGCCTCGGTGATCACCACGTCGAAGCGGCCGTCCGCCATCTGCGTGATCAGCACGCAGTGCTGGGTGTTCGGCGGCACCGATGCGATGCCCGCGTCGATCACCTCCACCGTGGAGACCGCCGCGTCCGGCGCGGTCACCGCACGCGCCGCCGTGCCGGAGCGGGTCACGTAGTAGGCGTGCTGGAAGGCGAGGACCGCCTCCGGGCCGGTGTCGGTCGAGCCGAGGCCATTGCCGCGGACCAGACCGTTCTCCCTGGTCGGCTCGCAGCCCGGGCCGCCGCCGAGGATGGGGTCGGTGATCGCCGCGACCGGCTGGCGCGGGTTCGTCGCCGCCGCGGTGTAGGTGAGCACCACCGCCGCGGTGGCCAGTGAACCCGCCACCGCCACCAACCCGACCACAAGGGAGCGGCGCACCCGCGGTTTCGCCGGGGCCGGTTGCTCCGCGGAGGAGAGGCCGGGGGTGAGCATGCCCGGCCACAGCGGAGCCGCCGCCCTTCCCTTCTTCGGCGGCTGGGGGATGCGCGGGGGAAGCGGGCGGTCGCGGCGCGCGGCGTCGCGGAGGGAGCCGGGGGGTGGGGGGCCTTCGCCGCGGCGGCGGCCTTGCGGGGTTCCGGAGCGTTGGGTGCCGGGGCGGACGCGGGGCAGTGCGCCGGAGTGCGGGGGTAGCGGAGTGTCCGGGCGGACCCGCGGCAACTCGCCGGAGCGCGGGGAGACCGGAGTCTCCGGACGGACCCGCGGCAACTCGCCGGAGCGCGGGGAGACCGGAGTCTCCGGACGGACCCGCGGCAACTCGCCGGAGCGCGGGGCGTCCGGGCGAACGCGAGGCAGAGCACCCGAGGCCGGACCATGCGGGTGGACACCAGGCAGTCCGCCGGAAACCGAGGCGTCCGGGCGGACACGGGGTAGCGCACCCGAGACCGGGGAGTCCGGGCGGATGTGAGGCGGCGTGCCCGAGGCGGGCGCGGCGGGACGTGCCCGCGGCATCTCACCCGAGCGCGCGTCGGGGCGAATGCGCGGGAACTCTCCGGAGCGGTAGGCATCCGGCGGCACCCGCGGAATCTCCCCTGACCGATGCGCACCCCCGGACCGGCGCTCGACCCGTGGAAACTCCCCGGAGGGCACCCCACCCTGCTCGCCGAACGGCGTGGCGCCGGTCATCTCACCGCCTCCACGTCGCGGAGCGCCGCCCGCAGGCCCCACCCCGAAAATCCCTCCGCTGCGCCGCGGTTCGCCCTGGGGCAGGTCACCCCGGCGGCCCGGCGGGTCGTAAGGACCGGGTTGCCGAGGGCGCCCCGCTCCATCGCCGTAGGGCATCATCTCACCGCGACGTCCCACCGCGCGCCCGAACGGCCCCTGCTCCGCAACACCCCGGGGCAGTGATCCCGTGTCCCGTACCGGCCACGGCGCCGCCGCGTCGCCGCCCCGCCCCCACGGCTCGGGCGCCACCCCGCGCGACGGAGCTGCCCCATTCGGCGCCCACGGTTCAGCGGCCGCACGGGACGGAACCGCACCACCCTGCGACGACCGCTCGGGCACAGCCCCGCGCGAACCCGCGTCCGGCTCCGGGGGCAATCGAACCTGCCCCCATTCATCACTCCGAACCCGCCGAACCATCCCCCGGGTCGCCCCGGGCACGCCCCCGGACTCCGGCGGCACCCCCTCCCGCTGCGCGTCCGAACGCCGCGAGGCGCCACGACGCCCACTCTCCCGGCGCGCGGCATCGCGAAGCGTCTCACCCCGGGGAGCCGCCCGTCCCGCGGCGCCCCTTTCCCTGGGCTCGGACGCGTTCCACGACATCATGATCTCGCCACACTCCCTCTGCCGGAGCCCGCACCACCGAGCCCCGTGGGTCCCTCTCAATGCCGTTGTGCAATAACAAGATTGCATATATCCGCTGTTCACGCTGCGCGAATGGTCCGGACCGGCCGGAGCGGCCGGTCACCCGGCGCCCTCGGCAAACGCCCAGTGAACAACCGCGCATTCCGAGCGCACCCCGAATTACGCTGAGCCCGGCGTCTTTCGAACAACTCCCTCCCGGCATGTGATTGATATCTCCCACTCCGGCGATCCGTCGAGGGAGGTTGCCATCGGAAGTACCGTTCGGAAGGACGGCACGAACTGCACAGATGTAATTCCGAGGATTCGCTCAGCGGTCTCCACCCGCGCGCTCCGGCGCGTCGAAGGCGGTGACGACCGCCGCCACCAGAATCAGGACGGCGGAGACCAGCAGCGCCACCTCGAGCCCGTGGTGGAACGCCTCCCTGCCGGTGTTCAGCACCTCGTTGAGCTTCGAGTAGTACGGCAGGTACGGCGTGATGTTGGTCCCCGGCGGTATCCCGCCCCGCTGCACCGCGTCCACCACGAAGGGCTGGAGCTCCGGCGGCAGCCCGAGCTCCGACATCCGTGCCTTCAGATCCGCGGTGAGCAGCGAGTTCACCAGCGCACCGAGCACCGCCACGCCGACCGCCGACCCGACCTGCCGCATCGTATTGGTCGCCGCCGCCGCCATCCCCGAGTGCTCGGCGGGCAGCCCGGAGAGCACCGCCGAGGTCAGCGGCACCACCGCGACCCCGAACCCGGCGCCTGCCAGCGCCATGGCCGCGGCGAGCGGCGCGTCCTCGATCGCCCCCTCCAGCGTGTACCGGGTGAGCAGAATGCCCGCGGCCCCCACCAGGCACCCGGCGATCATCGGCGTCCGCGCCCCGCGCCGCGCCACCCAGAACCCCGCGGCCAGCGACGCCACCACGATGGCGACGGCCATCGGCGTGAACACCGCCGCCGTCCGCGCCCCCGAGTACGAGTGCATGACCTGCAGGTACAAGGCGGTGAAGAAGAAAATGGAGAAGATGCCGAAGTACACGGCGAACGCCACCACCAGCGCGCTCCGCACCGCGGGTGGTCGCAGGTACCGCAGCTGGAGCATGGGCGCCCGCGCCCGCAGCTCGACCACGACGAAGGCGACCAGCGCCAGCGCCCCGCCCACGAACAGCGCGAGCACCGGCCCCGAGGTGTACCCCTCGTGCTCCCCGGCGATGGCGGCGTAGATCACCGCGCCGAGGAACCCGGCGCCGAGCACGAACCCGGCCCAGTCGACCGGCCCGTCCGGCGGATCCGAGCTCTCCGGCACCGACCACAGCGCCGCGAGCAGCGCGGCCGCCCCGAGCACCAGGTTGAACCAGAAGATCGAGCGCCAGCCGTAGGCGTGCACCAGTACCCCGCCGAGCACCGGCCCCGCGGCCAGCGCCAGCCCGGCCGCCGCCGCCCACACGCCGAGCGCGCGAGCGCGGGCCCGTTCGTCCGGGAAGATCTGGCGCAGCAGCGAGAGCGTGCCCGGCTCCGAGGCCGCCGCGCCGACGCCCATGATCGCGCGGCCGAGGATGAGCAGCGGCACGGTGGCCGCGAGCGCCGCCACCGCCGACCCCGCGCAGAAGACCACCAGCCCGGCGATCATCACCCGCTTGCGCCCCCACCGGTCGCCGAGCGAGCCGCCCGCCAGCATGAGCCCCGCGAAGACCACGGTGTAGGCGTTGACCACCCACTGCAGCGTGCTCACATCGGTGCGCAGCTCGTTCCGGATCGCGCCGAGCGCCACGCTCACGATGGTGGTGTCGAGAAAGGTCACGAACACGACGGCGGTGACCACCGCGAGTGCCGTGACCGGTCGCGCCGCTGTCCTCGGCGCCCTGCCCGTCGACCTCACGCGCACAGGGTACGGGGCGAGCGGACCCGCCGGTCCGAATGACCGGTGAACAGCGGACGACGCTGCGGCACAGTGGTTCGGCAATCCGGCAGCCGGCCGATCAGCGCAGCTCGCGCGCTGTTCACGGGATGACCCGCTGGCCTCGATAGGTTTCGGCCAGAAGCTATTCGAGGGATTGCGATGGCCTGCCGCACACACAACCGCAGGACGATTCTGACCGCGATGACCGCGGCCGCCGCACTTCCGGTGAGCGGCTCGGTGCTGCTCGCCGCCCGGCCCGCCGCCATGGCGGCCCGCGATCTGGAGATCCTCACGGTGAGCGACAGTTCGGTGGCGGTGAGCTGGACGACCGGCGCCTTCGACGCCATCGGCCGCTGGTGGCCGGTGGAGACCGACACCGAACTGCTGCTCGGCCCGGCGGATTCACCGCGCTCACTGCCGGTGGTTCACGTCGACCCCACCCCGACGGCCTTCCACTACGCGGAGGTCAGCGGCTTGGAGCCGGGCAGGCGCTACACGCTCGAGGCCAGATCGGGCGGGGTGCCCGCGGTGGCAGGTTCGCCGCTCGCCCGGTGGAGCGCCGAGCACCGCCTCGAATTCCGCACCCTCACACCGCCGCCCGGCCGCCTGCTGCGCACCATCGCGCTCGCCAACGACGTGCACTACGGCGAGGAGGTGAGCGGCCAGATCACCGCCGCCCTGCCCACCGGTGTGCGCCAGGAACCGGGCATGGCCCCGTACCCCCAGGTCATGCTGGATGCCCTGCTCGCCGACGTGCGCGCCCCCGACCGCGCGGTCGACCACCTGGTGCTCGCGGGCGACCTCACCAGCGACGGCACCCCGCGCGAATCCGCCGCGCTGCGCCGCAGACTGGATCGCTGGGGCGAGTTCGGCCGGGAGGTCCTGGTCTGCCGCGGCAACCACGACCGCCCGCGCGCGGGACTCACCTGGCAGTCCGGCGCCCGCCTGGCAGGCAGCAACCACTTCGACTGCTGGGGCCCGCACTTCCTCCCCCGCCAGCGGCTGCGCGACCACGACCTCGGCGGTCTCCGCGTGATCGGCCTCGACACCACCGAGCTGGACGCCGCGGGCGGCACCATCGCCCCCGGCCAGCTCGCCGGCCTCGGCTCCATGCTCCGCGCCGAACCCGACCGCCCCACCCTGATTTTCGGCCACCACCCGGTGACCGGGGAGTCGGCCCGCACCAACTTCGGCGGCCCCCGCTTCGTCCTCGACCGCCGCGACGCCGCCGAGCTGCACCGCCTCTACGCCCGCGCCCCCGGCGTCTTCCTGCACCACAGCGGCCACACCCACCGCAACAAGCGCACCCGCCCCGACACCGACATCCGCGTCGAGTTCCTCGAGGTCGCCTCGATCAAGGAGTACCCCGCCGGCTACGCCCTGCTCCGCCTCTACGAGGGCGGCTACATGATCACCTTCCACACCGTGCGCGGCGCCGACGCGCAGCGCTGGAGCGCCCGCACCCGCTCCCAGCTCTTCGGCCTGCTCCGCCGCTACAGCCTCGGCTCCCCCGCCGACCGCAATCACGTCGTCCGCCGGGATCTCACCGGCCTCGCACCGGCGATCACCGCCTCCCGGGGCCGCCGCGCCCCGCGGCGCGCGGAGAGCGAAACGAAAAGAGGCCCCCGCGGTGCGGAAGCCTCTGATCTGGCCGGATGGTGGAGCTAAGGGGAATCGAACCCCTGACCTTCTCGATGCGAACGAGACGCGCTACCAACTGCGCTATAGCCCCGTGCGGCTCATGGGAACCGCGCTGCAACACTGTATCAGGACGGCGCCGCAGACTCCGAATCGGGGCTGTGAGCTGGGGCGATACCACTCACGGCCCCGATCGGGGAGCTACTCGCCCGCGGCCCGGCGCATGTCATCGGTGCGGTTGCGCAGGGCACGGGCGGCGGCCGGCTCGAAGGTCTCCATCTGCTCGAAGTCGGGGGACTCGTCGTCCGGTTCGAGCAGGACGGAGCGGCGGCGCAGGAGGCGGGCGGTGTCCCGGTCCATGCCGACGGCGGCGCGGCGCTCCCGGCGTGGGGCGGGCTCGTTGTCGTCCTCCTCCGCGAGCCGGCGGCCGCGACCGAGCCGGGCGGAGCGGCGGCGCCGGATCTCCTCCTCCATCCGGACCTGCTTACGCAGGTACGCCAGGTAGCCGACGAGCACGACCAGGCTCAGCCCGGTGCCCCACCAGAGCGCGGGGGCGACGGCCAGACCGAGGCCGCCGCAGAGCAGGCCGGTGAGCATGAGGCCGAGCACGGCGCGCTGCCGGAAGGTGTAGCGGGCGGCGCGGGCGATGGCGTCGGCCTCCGGGTCGTAGCCGCCGCGGCCGCGACGGCTCGGCACGAAGTCGTCGGCGGGCCCGGCGGTCTTCTGCTCGTCCGCGGGGGCGGGGTCCTCGTCCTCGTAGTCCTCGTCCTCGTAGAGGTCGTCGTCGAGGCGCGCGGGGGCCTTGAGGGGGGCGGGCGGGATGCGGGCGCTCACCCGGGAGGTGTCCCGGGCCGGCTCCGGTTCGGGGGCGTCGTCCCCGAAGGGCTCGTCCTCGTACTCGGCATCCTCGGCGCCGGGCTCGGCGTCCCGGTCGTAGCGCGCGTCCCGATCGGGGTCCGCGTCGTCTCCGGCCGGATCCTCGCGGGCTCGGTCCGCCTCGGTGCGGTCCTCGTCCGCCGGATCCTCGTCCGCCGGATCCTCGTCGGTGAGGTCGTCGGGGTCCGCCGCGTCGTCGTACTCGGCGGCCGCGTCGGCTGTGGTCTCCCCCTCGGTCTCGGGCATGTCGGTGTCCGCGGGCCGATCCTCGTTGGTGCGGGGATCGGTGACGGTGTGTTCGTCGTCGGTGACGGGCTCGTCGGCCGAAGTCGTCATCCGATCCTCCGCATCATCGCTGTGGGGAAGCCTTCTCGTGCGTCGGGGTGGCCGGTAGTCGGGATCGCTGTCGTGCGGGCCGTTCTTGCGGCGGCGTTTCGAGCCGCCCCGGTACAGCACTCGGGTCGCCAGCGCGGCGTCGGTGGTGCGCCGGATGCGCGGGTGGCGGTTGGCGAGCATGGGAAAGAGAACGAAGACCCACAGCACGACGAGCCCGATCCACAGGATCGAATTCGGCATGTCGTCAACACCTCCGTCCCCGCCGGGATTGGTCCACTCGGCCCGCGGCCGGGCCGCTCCCCGCCGAGCGGCCGCGCAGGCCCTCGTCCGGGGCGGCGGTTCGGCCGCCGCGGAGGTGCCGCGGCAGGCCCCCTCACCGGCCGGCCGAGCACCTCACAGGCTCCGTGCCGACGACGCGGGACGCACCGCCGACGTCCGTAGGTTAATTCCGGGTAGAGATCACAACGAGCAGGCGCGCCGTGCACTTGCGCCACAGCAGTCACATTTCCACCACTTCCGCGGCGCGTGCAGCCACCGTATTCCTTTCCCCCGGACGACGAATCCCCTTCGGCGGTGCGACACCGCAGCTCAGAGCGGTGTCGCGCGTCCCTCCCGCACGATCCGGTCCAGCACGGTGCCGAGCACCTCTTCGACTGTGATACCCACCAGGAGGTGATCACGCCAGGCGCCGTCCACATCGAGGTAGCGGCGCAGCAGCCCCTCCTCGCGGAATCCGGCGTGCCGCAGCACCGCCTGGCTGGCCATATTCTCCGGCCGCACCGTCGCCTCCACCCGGTGCAGCCCGACCGGGCCGAAGCAGTGGTCGAGGCCGAGCGCGAGCGCCGCCGTGGCCACACCCTTCCCGCTCAGATCGCGCGCCACCCAGTAGCCGATCCAGGCCGAGCGCAGCGCGCCGCGCACGATATTGCCGACCGTGATCTGCCCGGCGAAGTCGCCGTCCACCTCGATCGCGAGCGGGATCATGGCGCCGCGCCGGGCCTCCGCCCTGAGCCCGGACCAGAGCGAGGGCCAGTTCGAGGCGTGGTTGCGCGCCTCCCAACTGCCCCGGCCGGTCGGCTCCCACGGCTCCAGGTGGTCGCGGTCGCGCAGCCGGATCCGGCTCCAAGCGGCGGCGTCCCGCAGCCGCACCGGCCGCAGCCGCACCTCACCGGCGGCGACCAGCACCGGACCGACCTTGGCCGGCCATCCCGGATGCTGCGCACCACGGAGAACGCTCATACCGGGCACGCCTCAGCCGCGCTGGGAGAGGAACGCGACGCGCACCTCGTCACCGGTGCGGATCTCGGTGTCGTCCGGCTCGACGACGATCAGGCTGTTGGCCTCGGCGAGCGTGGCGAGCAGGTGCGAGGAGCCGTTGGTGCCGTTGCCGAGCGGCTGCACCAGGTAGTCGCCGGTGGTCTCGTCGCGCATGAGCTGCGCGCGCAGATACCCCTTCCGCCCGGCCATGGAGGTGACCGGCATGATCGTCCTGGCCCGGATGACCCGGCGCATGGGATGCCTGCGGCCGAGCGCGATCCGGATCAGCGGGCGCACCATGACCTCGAAGACCACCAGCGCGCTCACCGGGTTGGCGGGCAGCAGGAAGGTCGGCACCTCGTCCCGGCCGAGCCGGCCGAAGCCCTGCACCGAACCGGGATGCATGGCCACCCTGGCGATCTCCAGCTCGCCGAGGCCGTCCAGCGCCTCGCGCACCTGCTCCGACGCCCAGCCGCCGACGGCGCCCGCGATCACCACCACCTCGGAGCGCATGAGCTGCCCCTCGACCACATCGCGCAGCCTGCGCGGGTCGGAGCTCACGATGCCGACCCGGTTCACGTCGGCGCCCGCGTCGCGCGCGGCGGCGGCCAGCGCGTAGGAGTTCACGTCGTAGACCTGCCCCGGCCCCGGCGTCCGATCGATATCGATGAGCTCGCCGCCGACCGAGATCACCGAGAGCCGCGGCCGCGGATGGACGAGCACCTTGTCCTGCCCGACCGCGGCGAGCAGCCCGACCTGCGCCGGGCCGATGATCGTTCCCGCGCGCACCGCGACGTCGCCGGGTTGCACGTCGTCGCCGATGCGGCGCACGTAGTCGCCGGAGCGCACCGGCTCGTAGACCTTGATCCGGGCGCGGCCGCCGTCGGTGAAGTCGAGCGGGAGCACGGCGTCCGCGAGCGTGGGCAGCGGCGCCCCGGTGTCGACCCGGACGCTCTGCCTCGGCTGCAACCGGATCGGCTGCCGGGAACCGGCCACCACCTCACCGACGACCGGAAGGGTGAGGTCGACCAGCTCGCCGGTCTCGTCCCTGATGTCGGAGCCGGCCGCCGAGACGTCGACGCTGCGCACCGCGTAGCCGTCGATGGCGGCCTGGTCGAAGCCGGGCAGCGGCCGCTCGGTGACCACATCCTCGGCGCACAGCAGCCCCTGGGCCTCCGAGATCGCGACCCGGACCGGCCTCGGCGCGACCGCGGCGGCGGTCACCTTGATCTGCTGATCCTCAACAGAGCGCATCCAGCCCTTCCCTGCTCCTCGCGCACGCCGCCGCTACCGCATCGGCACCGGCGTGCGTACGGCCGGGCGGCGAACACATTCGTACCCGACGTGTCCACCGCCCGTGAAATTCGACCGCGCCCGTCAGTCGTAGGTCGTCAGCTGGGGATCCCAGTCCGGGCCGAGCCGGTGCTGCAGCCACTCCCGAAGGGCCGGGCCGTACTCCTCCCGTTCCAGGGCGAAATCGACCGCTGCTCGAAGATAACCGCCCGGGTTGCCCAAATCGTGGCGCGACCCACGGTGGACCACGACATGAACCGGATGGCCCTCCGCGATCAGCAGCGCGATGGCGTCGGTGAGCTGGAGCTCGCCGCCCGCGCCCGGCTCGATCCGGCGCAGCGCGTCGAAGATCGCCCGGTCCAGCAGGTACCGCCCGGCGGCGGCGTAGGTGGAGGGCGCGTCGGCCAGCGCCGGCTTCTCCACCATCCCGTTGACCCGGAGCACATTCGGGTTCACCGCATCCGGCACCACCTCGACGTCGAAGACGCCGTAGGCACTGACCTGCTCCTTCGGCACGTCGATGGCGCACAGCACGGAGCCGCCGCGCTTGCGCCGCACCCGGCTCATCACGTCGAGCACGCCGGAGGGGAGCACCAGGTCGTCCGGGAGCAGCACCGCGATGGCGTCCTCGTCGTCGTCGAGCACCGCCTCCGCCTGGGCGACCGCATGGCCGAGGCCGAGCGGCTCCTCCTGCACCACCGCGCTGACGTCGAGCAGCCCCGGCGCCCTGCGCACCTTCTCCAGCGCCTCGATCTTGCCGCGCGCGGCGAGTGTGCTCTCCAGCACCAGGTCCTCGACGAAGTGCGCGACGACGCCGTCCTTGCCGGGTGAGGTGACGATCACCAGCCGCTGTGCCCCCGAGTCGGCGGCCTCCGTGGCGACCAGCTCGATCCCCGGCGTGTCGACCACCGGCAGCAGTTCCTTGGGCACCGTCTTCGTCACGGGCAGGAAGCGCGTCCCCAGCCCCGCCGCGGGGACCACAGCCGTACGGAAAACCGATTCCCCGCCATTCGCCGACCGTTCGGCCTTCGCTGTCATACGCCTACCCTATCCATCCATTACATCGCGGGTCCGCCGCTGCGGCGACCCGCCATTCCGCTGAGCCTATGGTGACCTCCATGGAGATGCCCGGTGAGCGCGGAAAACATGCATGGCGCAATGACATCCTGACCCGCCGGAACCAGCTCTCCACCGCCGACCACGATGCCGAGGCGCAGGCGCTCGCCGAGACGATAGCCACAGTTCTGTCCGGGCCGGTCGGTGCGGGCGCCGCCACCGTGGCGGCGTATGTCCCGGTGCGCGGCGAGCCGGGCGATCTGCGCATGCTCGACGCGCTGACCGGGGCCGGTGCCACCGTGCTGCTGCCCGTCACCGGCGAGCTGGGCCCGCTGAGCTGGGCCGTCTACACCGGCGCGGAGCACCTGGTGCGCCGCCGCTTCGGGCTGCGCGAGCCGGACGGCCATGTACTGCCGCCCGCGACGCTCGGCCGGGCCGATGTGATTCTCGTCCCCGCCCTCGCCGTCGACCGCCGCGGCGTGCGGCTCGGCCGCGGCGCGGGCTACTACGACCGCTCGCTCGAACTGGCCGCGCCTGCCGCGCGCCTCATAGCGGTGGTCCGGGACGAGGAACTCGTGCCCGTGCTGCCCGAGGAGCCACACGATCGCCGGGTGGGATGGGCCTTGACGCCAAGCGCCGGTTCGATACCGCTCGGCGCCGCTGAGGGCCCATCCTGACCCGGGAATGGAGATCCGATTGGCAACGTTGGCACTGTCGGCGGTAGAGTGCTAGATCGACACAGTCCCGGAGGATCTCGATGCCTACTTACTCGTACGCGTGCACCCAGTGTGACAATCGGTTCGACATCGTCCAGTCCTTCAGCGACGACACGCTGACCGAATGCCCCGAGTGCACGGGCAAGCTGCGCAAGCTCTTCAACTCCGTCGGCATCGTCTTCAAGGGCAGCGGCTTCTACCGCACGGACAGCCGCGGCGGCTCCAGCACGGCGAGTGACCCCGCGAAGTCGGACTCGAGTTCGTCCGGCTCCGATTCGTCGTCGAACACCGGTACCGCTCCCGCGGCTTCCGCTCCGGCATCGGCTTCCTCCTCTGGTTCGTCGAGCACGAGTACCGCTGTCGCGAGCTGACACTAGGCGTCCGGCCGGTGCCCGAGGCGCCGGTCGAACCGAGTTGTCCACAGCTTCACCGCTATCCACAGGGGGCGGCTGGAGCCGGTTCCCGGCCGGTGCACCGCTCCTAGGCTTCGGTCATGCCTCGCACCGAATCCGCACTCCGCCGCTCCGCCCTCGGCTCCGAGAGCCGGGCGCTGGAGGCGTTCCGCAACCGTCCGCCCTGGCTCGACGGCATCCTGGCCCGGCGTTTGCTCGCCGGTTTGCTTGCGCTGCTGGCCGGTGCGCTCTTCCTCCGGGGTGACCCGGGTGCCGCCCGCACCGAGATCCTGGTCGCGAGCCGCGACCTGGCACCGGGCAGCCTGCTGACCGACACCGATCTGCGCATTACCGCGCATCCGTCCGGCACGCTGCCGGAGGGCGCGGTGCGCGATTCCGCCGAGTTGCTCGGCGCCACCCTCACCGGGGCCATGCGGGCGGGCGAGGTCTTCACCGATGTGCGCACCGTGAATTCCCGGCTGGCCGGGGTGGCGACCGGCTCCCCGGATGCCAGGATCGTGCCGCTCCGGCTGGCCGACACCGCCGTCGCCGACATCCTGCGCGCGGGTGATCGGGTGGATGTGATCGGCGCCGCTAGCGAGGGCGCCGGACGCGAATCCGACCGTCCGCCGCGCACTCTCGCCACCGACGCGGCCGTGGTATTGGTATCGGCCGCCGGGGAGAACAGGGGCGCGGAGCGGGTGGTGCTGGTGGCCATGGACACCGGCCACGCCACCGCGGTAGCCGCGGCTTCGCTGAGCAGCGCGCTCACGGTGGTGTTCCATTGAGCGCCTCGTGTGTGAGACGCGAAGGCGGGCCCGTCGCCGGAGCGACGGACCCGCCGATGATCACGAGGATCGGAGTGCGGTCAGCCGATGCTGAAGGGCTGGCCCCACAGGGTGACGACGGACATCACGTTCTCGGTCTCCACCTTGACCCGCACGAAGGCGCGGGCCTGGGCGTAGCCGGCGCAGCCGCTCAGCCCGATGGTGGAGTCGGACCAGGTCACCGAGCCGGTGTTGCCCTCGAAGGTGTTGTTGGTCGCGTGGTCCTCGTCGCCGTAGTCGTCCGGCTTCTCGATGTCGAGGACGTAGAAGGACGCGGCCTGCCCCGGGCCGAGCGACAGGTTGCCGCCGCCGGTCCCGCCGACACTGCCGGTCACGTTCTCGCCATCGCTCCAGTCGAGACCGCCTTCGATACCGCCCTCGACACCGCCGCCGGCGATGTTGACCTGGCAGCCGACGACGTAGCCCGGGTAGATCTTGCCGCCGACGTCCTCGCCACCGGCAATGCTCACCTGCGCGGACGCGGAGACCCACGCGTTGCGGTGCACCGGGGTCGAGCCCAGCGACGGGCTGATGGTGGCCGACTCGCCGACCAGGCTCACCGTCACCTCGGTCCCGTCCGAGAGCGTCTTGGTGATGGTGCCGCCCGGCAGGGCGACGAAGGTGTCGGCGTTGGCGGCGCCGGTGGAGAACAGGCCCATGGCGACCGTGGCGGCGGCGCCTACGCCCGCCACCCGCGCCAAGTTCTTACGGTTGATCATGTGTGTTACCCCTCGAGGGTCGTATTCGCGTCAGCGAGAAGAAAGTTCGGGAAGAGGTCGAGGTCAGCCGATGCTGAACGGCAGGCCGTACAGGCTGGTCTTCGAGTAGTTGTCGCCGATGATCTCGACGACGCTGTAGGCGCGGGCCTGCGCGTAGCCGGCGCAGCCCTGGATCTCGATCTCCACATCCTGGTACTCGACCGAGTACACGCCCGGCTTCAGGATGTCCTTCGCTTCGATCTGCACGAACTTGACCTCGCCGGGGCCGAGGTTGAGCCCGACCGAGCCACCGATGGCACCGTCGGTCAGCGTGATGCCGCCGGAGAGCCCGAGCCCGATGGCGTCGTCCGCGATGGAGACCTGGCAGCCGACGATGTAGCCGGTGTTCACCTGCGACGCGCCGTGCGTCGAGGAGTTGTTGCTGCCCGGCTCGTTGGCGGGGCCGTTGAACGGGCCCACCTCACCCTCGGGGGTAACGGTGACATCCGCGGTGGTGGTGCCCGACACCCAGACCACGCGGCCGGCGCCGTTGGCCGCCATCGACGGCGACACGATCGCGGTCTCGGCGGTACGGGTCAGGGTGACGCCCGGGCCCAGCTTCTGGCCGTCCGGCAACGGCACGAAGGTGTCGGCGTTGGCGGCGCCGGTCGAAAGCAGGCCCATGGCAACGGCCGCGGCAGCGCCGACGCCCGCTACGCGGGCACCGCGGCGCAGACCGTTGATGCGGTTCTCGCTCATACTTCCCCTCATCAGGTTCGAACAGGCAGCTCGACCATCGAGACTGCACGTGGTCCTCTCAGGCCCAGCTCAGTTTGTCGCCCCTTTGTTGCCGTCATGTAACCGACTGTTATTTCGGCGCAACGCCCCGGTCCAGGTGATCGGAACAGGGGAAACGCCCGTGACGAGGTGCCGAAGCGCAGGCGTATCTGCGGTGAACGACTCCCGAAACAGACGGATCCCTGGTGGGAGAGTAAACGGGTAGAAACCCAACCGCACGGCTAGTTTTCGTAAAGATCACTGTGACGCATGTCATATCGCACCGGCTGAGCCTCGCGTTTGACGTGCGCGAACGCGGGAGACAGCCGGGGGCGTCACTGGCAGTAGTAATGCAAATCACTCGTGCCCAATGGCATCGATGAAGTGCGGAAAGCGCCAGCAACGCTGCGGCGCGCCATTCACTTGACGGGCCCCGAAATTCCGGCCGGAAGGGTACGCGGCAGGCGCGAGCGGCCGCTCGGGGCGCGGCGGCACCCGGGGGATATGTCAAGGCGGAGTTACCAGAAGCGGGAAGGGGGGCTCAACCGTGGTGTGGAGGCACCTGGGAGCGCAGCCAGCTATCGCCGGAGTCGTCTCGGCGTTCGTCGTCGTCGCCGCGTTCGTCGCGGGTGGTCTCCGGCAGCGCGTCGCCGAAGATGCGAGCGAGCCGCGCCGCGTCCCCCGCCCGGCGCGGGCGGGGGACGTCGGTGGCGTCGCCGGCGGGAATTACTCGGCCAATCCGGAGAGTTCGTCGACCACCCGGCTGGCGAGCGGGCTGAGCGTGGCCATGCCGTCGCGCACGGCGGCGCGCGACCCGGCCAGGTTGACCACGAGGGTGCTGCCGGAGACGCCGGCCAGGCCGCGGGAGAGCACGGCGTCGAGCGAGCCCGCCACTCGGCCGGAGGAGCGCAGCGCCTCGCTGATGCCGGGCAGCTCCCGGTCGAGCACCTGCGAGGTGGCCTCGGGGGTGACGTCGCGCGGCGACATGCCGGTGCCGCCGACCGAGATCACCAGGTCGACGCCGCCGATGACCGCGGTGTTCAGCGCATTGCGGATCTCCACCTCGTCGGCCTGCACCGAGACCGAGGCGTCGACGAGGAACCCCGCCTCGGTGAGCAGTTCGGTGACCAGCGGGCCGATCGAGTCCTCGGCGCCGTGCGCCGTCCGATCGTCGACCACAACCACCAGTGCCCGCCCCGCCACAGGAGCATCGATTTCCATGTCGCTCACCGTAGCGCCCAGCGGCGACAGCCCGACCGATCCCCCGGGCAGCACGCGCATCAACGGCCCGCCTCCGCCGGTGCGGCGTCCAGCGTCACCTGGACGGCCCTCGGATTGTTGCCCTGTTCGTCGGTGTAGGTCACCGTCACCTTGTCTCCTGGTTGGTGGGAACGGACCGCGGCGATCAGCGCGTCACCGGAATCGATGACCCGATCGTCGACCTTGATGACGACCGCTCCGGCCGGAATCCCCGCCTTGGCGGCGGGTCCGTCCTGGGTCGCTTCGAGCACCTGTGCCCTGGTGTCCTGCGGGCGCAGCCTGATGCCGATCTGGGCGTAGGTGGCCCGGCCGGTCTTGATCAGCTGGTCGGCGACTCGCCGGGCCTGGTCCACCGGAATGGCGAAGCCGAGCCCGATCGAGCCGCTCTGCTGGCCGCCGGTCTCGCCGCCGAGGGTGGCGATGGCGGTATTGATGCCGATGAGCTTGCCCTCGCCGTCCACCAGCGCGCCGCCGGAGTTGCCCGGGTTGATCGCGGCGTCGGTCTGCACCGCGTCGATCACCGGGTTGACGCCGGGGGCGGTGCCGGAGCCGCTGGTCGAGACCGGGCGGTTGAGCGAGGAGACGATGCCGGTGGTGACGGTGCCCGCGAGGCCGAGCGGGGAGCCGATGGCGATCACCGGCTGGCCGACCTGGAGTTCGGCCGAGCTGCCGAGCTCGATCGGGGTGAGGCCGGTCTTGCCGTCGGCCTTGATGACCGCGAGGTCGGAGACCGGGTCGGCGCCGACGATGGTGGCCGGGGCGGTGGAGCCGTCGCTGAAGACGACCTCCATCCTGGCGCCGGTGCCGCCGCCGGTGGCGACGTGGTTGTTGGTAAGGATCAGGCCATCCGAGGAGAGCACCACGCCGGAGCCCTCACCCTCGGCGCGGTTGCTCGCCACCTTGATCATGACGACGCTGGGCAGCACCTTCTGGGCCACCGCCTGGATGGAGCCTGCGGGGGCGTTCGAGACCGTGTTCACGTTCGGCTTCGGGGCGTCGAGGGCGTTGGCGACCGTCGAGGTGGCGTCGCGGTCGACGGCGACGGCGCCGACGACGCCGCCGATGCCGCCGCTCACCAGGGCGAGGGCAAGGGCGCCCGCGACCAGCGCGGTGCGGCGGGGGCGCTTGGCCGGGCCGGGGCCGGAGGGGCCGCCGCCGTAGGCGGGTGGGATGGTGCCCGGCGGCACCGGGCCGCCCGGCTGGGTGTAGCCGGAACCGTAGGGGGCCGGGCTCGGGCCGGACTCGTGCCGGCCCTGCGCGTCGTGCGCGGCTGGGCCGAAGCCCTGGTTCGCGCCGAAGGCGCTGGTGGGGTTATCCGGTCCACCACTGCCTTGCGCGCCGAAAGAGCCGGTCCCCGGAGCCCCGGCCCCCGGCTCGAACCCACCGGACCCGGCACCGAACCCACCCGCCCCGGGCGGGTTGTACCCACCCTGCGGCCCGTACGGCCCCGGCGCCCACGGCGACCCCGGCCCGGTCGGCTGCTGGCTGGGGTGCGGGGCCCCCGCGGGCTGCTCACCCGCGCGGCGCTGGTTTTCCTCGGTCACGGCGATCCTCGATGCTCGGCTGTGGGTCCTGCTCGTAGTACCCCCCAGCCTGCTCATCACGACTGAGAACGGACTGAGACGGCGCTATCAGTTTTCCGAGAGCTGCTCGGGCCTGCCTCCCTCGCCGGGGAGCACGATGCGGATGAGCGCCCCGCCGCGCTCGGAGGCGTCGACGGTGATGGTGCCGCCGTGCTTGGTCACCACCTGCTTGACGATGGCGAGGCCGAGCCCGGAGCCGGGCATGGAGCGGGAGACGGTGGTCCGGTAGAAGCGCTCGAAGACCAGCTCCCGCTCGGCGGGCGGAATGCCTGGACCGGCGTCGTCGACGGCGAGTTCGAGCAGGCCGCGGCTCACCTCGCGCATGGTGACCAGGACCCGGGCCCCGCCCGGGCTCCACTTGGCGGCATTGTCGAGCACATTGAGCACGGCACGCTCCAGCCCGGCCTCGTGGCCGTAGACGAACCACGGCCGCAACTCGGCGACGAATTCGATGGCGCCGCGCCTGCGCCGGGCGCGCTCCAGCGCCCGCTCGGCGACCTCGCCGAGATCGACGCGGTCGTAAACGGTCTCCGGCGCGTCCTCGCGGGCCAGGTCGACCAGGTCGCCGACGAGGGTGGAGAGCTCCTCGATCTGCCCCATGACGTCGGCGCGCAGCTCGGCCATGTCCTCCTCGGGCAGCCGGGGCGCACCCGGCCTGCTGGAGGCGATGAGCAGCTCCATATTGGTGCGCAGCGAGGTGAGCGGGGTGCGCAGCTCGTGCCCGGCGTCGGCGACCAGCCTGCGCTGCCGGTCCCGCGACTCGGTGAGCGCGCGCAGCATGGTGTTGAAGCTCTCGGTGAGCCTGGCCAGTTCGTCGTCGCCGGTGACCTGGATCGGCGTCAGGTCGTCGGTGCGGGCGATCCGCTCGGTGGCGGCGGTGAGCCGGGCGATCGGGCGCAGCCCGGTGCGGCCGACCGCGGTGCCCGCCGCGGCGGCGAGCACCACGCCGCAGCCGCCGACCACGAACATGAGCCAGGCGAGCCGGTCCAGCACCTCCCTGGTCGGCTCCAGCCGCTGCGAGACCACCAGCGTGGCCCCGGAGTTGGTGCGCCGCGCGAGCACCCGCTGATTGTCGACGGTGCGCAGGGAGAACTCGCGCTCCCCGGCGGCCACCGCCATCTCGTCGGCGCCGACCGGCGGATCGGTCGGCTGCGGGGGCACGTACTGCTTGTCGTCGCCGAAGATCAGCGCGACGCCGACATCGTTGGAGTAGAGCCCGGCCAGGATGATCGAGTAGAAGCCGAGGCTGTCGAAGTTGTTGTCGATGAGCGTGGCGGCACGGGCACGCAGCTGCGAGTCGACGTCGGCGTAGAGCGAGCGCGCCACCATGGCGTAGGCGGCGATGGAGGCGAGCGCCACCGCGATGGCCACCACCGAGGCGGCGAGCAGGGTAACCCGCCAGCGCAGCGAGACCGAGCGGGTCAGCGGGGTCGGCGGGCGCATCTCCGGCGGCAACTGCTCGGACGGGCGCGGCTCGGCCTGGCGCGTGCCGAGGGTGGCGATCACCGGCCGTCGCGCGTTGCGCGACATGGCGGTCACGGCGGGGTCTCGCGGAGCACGTACCCGACGCCGCGCACGGTGTGGATGAGCCGCGGCTCGCCCTCCGCCTCGGTCTTGCGGCGCAGGTAGCCGATGTACACCTCGAGCGCGTTGCCCGAGGTCGGGAAGTCGTAGCCCCAGACCTCCTCCAGGATCCGGCTGCGGGTGAGCACCCGCCGCGGGTTCGCCATCAGCATCTCCAGCAGCGAGAACTCGGTGCGGGTGAGGCTGATCGACCTGGTGTCCCTGGTGACCTCCCTGGTGACCGGATCCAGCGAGAGATCCGCGAACGTCAGGGTCTCCGAGGCCTCGCCGGGCGCGGTACCGGTCCGGCGCAAGAGCGCGCGCAGCCGGGCGAGCAATTCCTCGAGCGCGAACGGCTTCGGCAAATAGTCGTCGGCGCCCGCGTCAAGTCCCGCGACACGTTCGGAAACGGAATCCCGCGCCGTCAAAACCAGAATCGGAAGGTCGTCTCCGGTACTGCGCAGCCTGCGGCATACCTCCAGACCGTCCAGCCGTGGCATCATCACATCCAGCACCAGCGCATCGGGGCGCTGAGCGGTCGCCTTCTCGAGCGCGTCGACCCCGTCGACCGCCAGATCCACCGTGTAGCCGTTGAAGGTCAGCGACCGGCGCAACGATTCGCGAACGGCGCGGTCGTCGTCGACTACCAGAATCCGCATGTGACCAGTGTGGCCCCACCGACTGAGAGCCGACTGAGAGGGTGTGTCCGACACGCCGTGGCGCGACTCGCCGGGGGATCTCGGCGGATCCATCTCGGAACGATCACGGTCCGGTCACCGACGATGACCAGCGCCTTTTATCCGAAGTCGCCGAAGTGCTTCCGGGCGGACGGGCCGATAGCTCCGAAAGGCGTTCTGTGACGCCATATTCGAGAAAAACATACTGAGTACCCCAGATTGCTCACGCTCACGCAGCGCGGTATGTTCACCGCGGTAAAAAGAAGACCCTTCGTTGGTTCTGTGATGCGGGTTGATCCACATCCGACGAGCAGCCACGCGCCGCCGGGGGTCACTCGTGAAGCGGAGGCGACGGAAGCGGATGGAAGCTGCACCGCGATCCTGGCAATTCAGCCTGTCGAACTGGTCCGTCACCCGCAAGGTGGGGATCGTTCTGGTGCTGCCGGTACTGCTGGCGACCGTATTCGCGGTTCTGCGTATCAACAACGAGTTGCGCACCATGGAGCAACTCCACGCAGCGACCGAACAAGCGATCATCATCCGGCCGGTCATCCGGTACGGCACGGCCACCGAGCAACTCGCCGTCGCGGCCTCCTCCTCCTGGGGGAACATCGCGGACCCGGCGACCGCGGCCGCGCTGACCCGATTCGACCAGGCGCTCGCCGAACTCGAGGTCGCGATGCAGACCACCGACGTCAGCGGGAAGGTGACCGCGGAGCTGGCCTCCGCGGTAGCCACCGGGTCGACCATGCGCAACAGCCTGCGCAACGGCTCGCCCGCCATGGTCGGTGAGCAGGCCGACGAGATCGCGGCCAGGATCGGCAACGCGCTCGCTCGCTCGCCCTCGGTCGACGACCTGGTGATCCAGCGCTACTTCCTGCAGCTCGGCGCGATTCAGTCGGCGCGCCGCACGCTCACCCAGCAGCAGCTGCTGATCGGCATGCCGGATGCCGCGCGCAACCCCGGCGTGCAGGCCAAGGTGCTGATCTCGGCGGGCGCCGAGATGACGATGATCTCGACCTACTCGCTGATCCTGCCGGAGAACGCGGGCAACCTGCGGCCGCTGATGGACGCGGTGCAAACCCGGCTCGCGGCCTTCAGCCAGAACGTCGGCGACCCGTCGGCCAACCCGGCCGTCGTGGATTCGCTGCGGGTCAGCAGCGACACCTACGCCGTCACCACCGACGAGCTGATGGAGATCATCGACGGGTCGCTCGCCTCCAGGACGGTGAACGCGCAGGCCAGCGCGCTGCGCGAGGCGAGCATCGTGCTCGGCACGCTGCTCGCGGGGCTGGCGCTCGCGCTCTCGGTGGCTCGCACGCTGGTGGTCCCGGTGCGCAGGCTGCGGCGCGACGCGCTGGAGGTCGCGCACGTCAAGCTGCCGGACGAGCTCGCGGTGGTGCGCGCGGGCGGCGCCACCCCGCAGATCACCCCGGTCGGGGTGCACAGCACCGACGAGATCGGGCAGCTGGCTCGCGCGGTGGACGAGATCCACGAGCAGGCGCTCGCGCTCGCCGCCGAGCAGGCCCGGCTCCGGGTGCAGATCGGCAATATGTTCGAGACGCTCTCCCGGCGCAGCCAGTCGCTGGTGGAGCAGCAGCTCACGCTGATCGAGGAGCTGGAGCACGACGAGGACGACGGCGAGCGGCTGCAGAGCCTCTTCCGCCTCGACCACCTCGCCACCCGCATGCGCCGCAACGGCGACAACCTGCTCGTGCTGGCCGGTACCCAGCTGCGCCGCGGCGCGCTGCACCCGGTGCCGCTCTCGGACATGCTGTGGAGCGCGGTCTCCCAGGTGGAGGATTACCAGCGGGTGGAGATCGGCTCGGTGCCCGAGGGCGTCGTGCCCGGCGAGCCCGCGGTCGACATCGAACACCTGCTGGCCGAGCTGATCGACAACGCGCTGCGCTACTCGCCGCCGACCACCGCGGTCGCGGTGATGGTGGCCCGCGCGGTGGACGGCGGCTACCTGATCGAGATCACCGACCGCGGCCTCGGCATGGCGTCCGAGGATCTGCAGGCGACCAACGAGCGGCTGGCCTCCGGTGGCGAGGTCAATGTCGAGACCGCGCGCCGGATGGGGCTCTTCGTGGTCGGCAGGCTGGCCAAGCGGCACACCATCACGGTGAGCCTGCGGCGCACCTCGACCATGGCGCAGCAGCCGGGCATCACGGCGAGCGTGCACCTGCCCGGCGCGCTGGTCGCGCCGCAGCTGGACCACACCGACCCGAACGGCAAGCAGCTCTCCGGCCGGGACGACGGCTTCGGCTCCGCGCCGACCCGCAACCTGGTCCCGGTGCCGAGCCTGCCGCAGCGCGAGACCGGCAGCAGCGGCTTCGGCACCACCAGCAACGGGCTGCCGCAGCGCCGCCCGGCCATGCGGGTGGCGGACGCGCCGGAGCAGCCGAGCGTCTCGGTGCCCGGCCGCGGCGACCACTCCGGTACCGACCGCTCCGGCACCGACCGGCCGCGCACCCCGGCCTTCGGCGCGGAGGCGCCGTCCCGGACGACCGGCAGCTTCCCGGCGGTCGACCCGCACAACCCGCCCACCGGCACCGACCTGTGGGCGGAGAACAAGGACGACCCGGCCGACGACGGCGACTCCGCCCAGTTCACCAGCCGCTCCGGGCTTCCGGTGCGCAGGCCAGGCGAGCATGCGCCCGCCGCGGTCCGGCTGGACGGCACCGACCGGTCCGATCGCGCGGCGCAGCCCTCGGCGCGCGACGACCAGCGGGCCGAGCCCGTCGATTCCGGCGAGCAGCCCGCCGCCCGCCGCCCGGTGCCGGATTACGACGGCCCGGAGTACGCCACCCAGGCGTACCGGCCCTTCGACCGGCCCGCGCACACCGGCGAGCAGCAGCGGGTCCGGCGCGCGGAGGAGCCCGACGACGGCCGCGAGCAGACCGGCTCGTCCCGGCTGCAGCCCATCGCCGGGGAGTCGCCGACCCCCATCTACCAGCGCATGGTCTCCGAGTGGCTGGTCGAACCGGCGTCCTCGGAGGCGGCTCCCGGCTCCTGGTCGTCGCCGGCCGACGCGGGCTGGTCCGCGGCGGCCGAGGCGAGCAAGCCGATCACCTCCTCGCGCACCGCGGGCGGGCTGCCCATCCGCAGGCCGGGCGCGCAGCTGGTACCGGGCGGCCTCGCCCAGGCGGAGGAGCAGGGTGACCGCGACCCTGAGGAGATCCGCAACAACCTCACCAGGCATCTCAGCGGGGTCCGCAGTGGGCGGGCCAATGTGCAGTACAACGACGGAGGGCTTGCATGACCAACGCCAACAAAGGCACCACGGACGAGAACCTGAACTGGCTGGTCGCACGGTTCACCCGGGATATCCCCGGCGTCTCGCACGCCGTCCTCGTCTCGGCCGACGGCCTGCTGCAGGCCACCAGCCCGCACCTGCCGTCGGACCGGGCCGAGCAGCTGGCGGCCGTCACCGCCGGGCTTGCGAGCCTCTCCGCGGGCGCCGCGCAGCTCTTCGACGGCGGCAAGGTGATGCAGTCGATCGTCGAGATGCAGCGCGGGTACCTGCTGGTGATGAGCGTCGGAAACGGTTCGCACCTGGCAGTTCTCGCCAATAAATCGCACGATATCGGCCGCATCGGGTATGAGATGGCCCTGCTCGTCGACCGGGTCGGCAGCGTCGTGTCGGCGACCGCGCGGACTGCCGTCTGAGCTTGCCATGTCCAGCCCGCACGGCTCCGGACCGTATCGACCTCCCACTCGCGTCCGGCCCTACGCTCTGACCTCGGGTCGGACCGAGCCCGCGGTGGACCTGCCGCTCGAAGCGGTGATCGAAACCCTGTCGCACAACGCGCATCTCGACTGGCCGTCCGGTGACATCCGTACCGAGATCCTGCGTCTCGGTACGCACCGGTTGTCCGTCGCCGAGATCGCCGCACATCTGGACCGCCCGCTGGGTATGGTCCGGGTGGTGATCGGCGATCTCATCGTGGACGGCGCCATGCGCATGCACATCACACTGACCGAACAGACGAGCTTCAGCGAGCGCCGTACCCTGATGGAGAGGACATTGCGTGGACTCCGCGCCCTTTAGGAAACAAGGGCCCGAAAGCAAGATCGGGCCCGAAGGCAGCACCGGGCCCGATGACGCCGATACCAGGACCGCGTCCACCAAGATCGTGGTGGCGGGCGGGTTCGGCGCCGGGAAGACGACGTTCGTCGGCGCGGTCTCCGAAATCGTGCCGCTGCGCACCGAGGCCATGGTCACCCAGTTCTCGGACGGTATCGACGATCTCGCCGATACTCCGCAGAAGGAGACCACGACGGTCGCCATGGATTTCGGGCGGATCATCCTGCCGGGCAACCTCACGCTGTACCTGTTCGGCACGCCCGGCCAGCGCCGGTTCTGGTTCATGTGGGACGACCTGATCCGCGGCGCGATCGGCGCCGTCGTCCTGATCGACACCCGCAGGCTGGAGGACAGCTTCGCCGCGGTGGACTTCTTCGAGGCCCGCGGGCTGCCCTTCCTGATCGCGGTGAACCGCTTCCCGCACGCGCCGCGCTTCCCGATCGCCGAACTGCGCGAAGCGCTCTCGGTGCGCGAGGGCGTGCCGATCGTCGACATCGACGCGCGCAACGCGGTCGAGGTGCGGCAGGCGCTGGCCGCGGTGACCGAGTACGCCATCGCGGAGCTCAAGTCGCAGGAGCTGGAAGGGGCCGCACGGCATGCCTGAGGTCCAGCTGCTGGCGAGCGGAGGCGCCGAGGTCGAGCTGTTCGTCCTCGGGCCCTGGATCGCCGGGCTCTCCGTCGCCATCTCGGTGCTCGGCGCGCTGATCGGGTTCGCCTGCATCGTGCACAGCGTGCGCTCGGCCCGCTTCCGGCTGGTCTGGCTGACCGCGGCCGCCGTCTCGATCGGCGGCATCGGGATCTGGCTCGCCACCTCGGTCACGCTACTCGGGCTCGATGTCTCGAGCACCGTGCTCCGCTACGACCTGGCCTACCAGATCGCCGCGCTGGTGGTGGCCTTCGCGGCGGTGCTGATCGGGCTGCTGCTGCTCGGCCGCTCCTTCCGGCTGCCGATGCTGCTCGCGGGCGGGCTCGTCATGGGGCTCGGCACCGCGACCACGCTGTACCTGAGCCTCGGCGCCATCAGCGTGCAGGGCAAGGTCGACATCGCGCCGTGGCTGGCCGCGCTGGCCGCCGTCGTCGCGGTGCTGGTGTGCGCGGGGGTGCTGTGGTCGTTCCAGGCGCTGCGCGGCAGGCCGGCGCGGGCCGCGACCACTCTGCTGTTCGGCCTCGGCATCGCCGGGGTGTACTACCTCGGCCTCTCGGCGCTGGAGTTCGAGGTCGACCCGACCGCGACGGCGCCGGAGGGCGTGGAGCTGTTCGACTTCGTGTTCCCGATGTTCGTGATCGGCTTGCTCTCGCTGACCATTCCGATCAGCGCGGTGCTCATCGCGCCGGATCGCCGCGCGCTGGCCGCGGCCACGCCCGCGCCGCGCCCCGACCTCGAGCCCGCGCACTGACCGGCCCGCACGGCTACCAGGGAGGGAGCGGGGCGTGACCCCGGAACAGGAAGCCGTGCTGCGCGACATCCGGCGGCAGCTGCGCTTCCCCGAGCCCGCCGGGCTCGGGGAGCAGGAGGCCACGCTGGCGGGCACGGTGGCCGCGATCCGGGCCGACAGCGCGGCGCTGCGCGAGCAGGCGGAGGCGCTGCGCGGCCAGATCGTCGCGTTGCGGACCGAGATCAGCGAGCTGGAGGCCACCACGGCCGATCTCGCGGCGGAGCTGCGCGGGCTGCTGGAGCGGCGGCTGCCGTTCCCGCTCTCGCTGTTGGAGGGGCCCGCGGTGGCCCTGGTGGGACGTTTGGAATCGCTGCTGCCCGCTCGCCCGGGCGAACTCGCCGCTCCTCATGGAGCTCGGGAACATCACCCCTGAAACAGGGCGGGAATCCGCTGGTGGAGCTTGGCGATGAGCGGGTTCCCCTGCGGCACCGGCTAAACCGGGCTTCGGAGGAACCCGCCCTCCCGCACGAGGGTACCGGTGCGGATCGGTGAAATCCACTCATTCGGCAGGACTTTTATAGGGTGCGAAACCAACCTAGGGTCTGAGCCACGCTCTGCCGCAAACTTTTCGCATCGCCTAGAAAAACATCGTGAAAGGTCCGGCGGGTTACGGGGATCGCGGCGCGTTTGCCCAGCGGGCCCACCCTGTCGAGTGCCCTTGCGCTGGATCCCGTCGCGTGTTCCCGGGTCGCCGCGCGCGAAACCGAGCTATTGTCGGCGCGCACGACGCATCCGGGTTCGTTCGTTCGAAGGAGTTCCGCATGGCTGTCACCGTCTCGCTCGACAAGGCCCTCGACAAGGCGTTCGAGGACAAGTCGCTGCAGGAGATTCTCGCCGCTCCGCCCTCGGCCCTCGCCGGGCTCACCGAGGCGGCGGATCAGAAGTTGCTCGACGTGCTGAAGATCAAGACGATCGCCGATCTGGGGAACAACAAGTACTTCCGGCTCGCGGCCGCGCTCGTCGATCTCGCCGAGCGCGAGGGGTAGTACTCGGTCGCGTCGGCCGGTGCGCGCGCTCGCGGCGCGGGCACCGGCCGACGCGGTGGGCGTATCCGGTCGAACGGCGCTTGGGCCGGGTGATATCGGCGGCGGCGCGAGCGCGCGGGTCCCTAGATCCGGGACGGGTCGATCAGTCCGCGCCGGACCGCGGCGACGAGCCGCCGGGGCACCCGGTGCGCGACCCCGCCGACGGTCACCTCGACCAGATCGGGAGCGACCGCCTTCCACTGCGCCCGCCGGCTGCGCGTATTGCTGCGCGACATTCGCCGCTTCGGAACCGCCACGACCTACCCCTCCCGCCCGGGCCGCGCCCGCCGCCCGTACTTGCGCTCGAACTTCTCGACCCGCCCCGCGGTGTCGAGCACCCGGTTCGCCCCCGTCCAGAAGGGGTGCGAATCCGAGGTCACGTCCACCACGATGAGCGGGTAGGTCGCGCCGTCACTCCATTCGACGGTGCGCGAACTCCCTGCGGTGGACCGGGTCAGGAAGCGGGTCCCGGTACTGGAGTCCTCGAACACCACCGCTCGGTACTCCGGGTGAATCCCTGCCTTCATGCGTTGTCCTCTCTGTGCAGGCTCTCCGCGCCGACCCCGGACGGGCCGGCGCACGGATCGGTGTGCTGCTCGCCGAACGGGTCCTCCCACCCGGCGACGACCTGCGGCGACCGCGCCACCAGCAGCAGCTCGTCGTCTTCGACCAGCGCCCAGTGCAGGGCGCGGCGGATCTCGGCTGGGTCGGCGTGGTGCACCAGCACGACCAGCGAGATGTGCCGGTCACCGAAGCGCTCGTCCCAGCGCAGCGCGGCCAGCGCGGCCCGCTCCGGGTCGGCGGCGGCCCGCTCGGCCGGGGTCATGGCGGCCAGCCAGTGCCCCGCTCCCCCGACCCGGAGCCCGCCGCCTGCCGACTCCAGCCACACCACGTCGGCGGGCTGGGTGGCCAGCCAGATCCGGCCGCGCGCGGTGACGACGCCCTCCAGCAGCACGTCCAGCGCCTCGTGCAGCCGGGCCGGGTGGAACGGCCGGTCGGCGGCGAACTCCACCCACTCGACGCCGTGCTCCCGGCTCAGCGGCGGCTGCCCGCGCAGCAGCGGCGCGTGCGGGTCGAAGCCGCCGCGGGTGCGCGCGGGCACTGCGGCGAGCAACGCCTCCAGCTCGGCGGCGAAAATCTGCTCGGGGCCGGTGCCCGCAGCACCGGAACCGCCGTGCCCGGCCGGGACCACCGAATCGGCGGCGAATTCGGCATCCGGCTCGACGCGCAGCGCCGGAACGCCGGGGGCCAGCCGGTGCAGCACCGCCTCGGTGCGAACCCGCCGCACCGGATCGCCGCTGCCCGCGATCAGCAGCGCGTCGGCGGACTCGACGTGGGCGAGCGCCACCTGCGCCACCGTGCGGTCGTCGTCCACCGTGGTCAGGCCACGCTCGGCCAGGGTGTCGTCGCCGGTGGCGTCGGCGAACCAGCCACTCTCGTCCAGGCAGCCGAGCACGGCGTGCACCCGCACGTCGCGGCTCGCGGGCGCGTCCGGCCTGCCGACGATCCCCGCCACCACCACGTGCTCGATCGCCTCGCACACCGCCGCCGCCTCGAAGGCGGCGTCCAGGTCGAGCACGATGCGGCGCACCCGCTCCCGCGCCGCGAGGGTGCGCAGCAGCGGAAGCAGGTCGCCGCGGAGCGTGCAGGAGACGCAGCCGTGCGCGAGCTCCAGCACCGCGAGCTCGGCGCGGTCGCCGTCCAGCACGGTCCGGCGGACCACCCCCTCACGGAGGTCACGCAGATCGTGCCGGACCACGACGGTGCCGGGCGCACGGAGCAGCGCCTCCGGCACGCCGCGCGGGCCGGTGCCGGTGAGCAGGACGACGGGGGTGCGCCGGTCGGACGCGGGGACGGATTCGGCCACCGGAACAAAACCCTTTCGGCAACGGTTTTCATTTGCTGTGCAGCGACGCTACAGTGTCGGACAGCCGTTGTCGAAAACGATATTCAACTAGGAGGTGGGGTCGTGTCGGCCCACTGCCAGGTCACCGGGCGCGCGCCCGGATTCGGCAAATCCGTCTCGCACTCGCACAAGCGCACCAGCAGGCGCTGGGATCCGAACATCCAGCGCAAGACCTACTACCTGCCGAGCGCGGGGCGGCGGATCACGCTGACCGTCTCCGCGAAGGGCATCAAGACCATCGATCGCGACGGGATCGAGGCCGTGGCCGCACGGCTGCGCGCCCGCGGCGTCAAGTTCTGAGGAGGGGCACATGGCCTCGAAGTCGACCGAACTCCGGCCGATCGTGAAGCTGAAGAGCACGGCCGGAACCGGCTACACCTACGTGACCAGGAAGAACCGGCGCAACGATCCGGACCGGATGGTGCTGAAGAAGTACGACCCGGTGGTACGCAAGCACGTCAGCTTCCGGGAGGAGCGCTGATGGCGAAGAAGTCGAAGATCGCGCGGGATCAGCAGCGCCGGGTGATCGTCGCCAGGTACGCCGAGCGCAGGGCCGAGCTCGAGGAATTGGTCCGCAAGCCGACCACGCCGGCGGAGCAACGCGCCGCTGCGCAGGCAGAACTGCGGAAAATGCCGCGTGATGCGAGTCCGGTACGATTGCGCAATCGGGACGCCGCCGACGGTCGACCGCGCGGCCACCTCCGGAAATTCGGGCTCTCGAGGGTCCGGGTGCGCGAGATGGCGCACCGGGGCGAGCTGCCCGGTGTGCACAAATCGAGCTGGTAGATCATCCACGATCGCGTAGAAGGAAACCGTCAGCATGGCAGTGAAGCGAGCACCGTCGAAGAAGGTCCGTGCCGAGCAGGCGCGCCGCCCGAAGAAGAATCCGCTGATCGCCGCGGGCATCGAGCACGTCGACTACAAGGACGTGAACCTGCTCCGCACGTTCATCTCCGATCGTGGCAAGATCCGCAGCCGCCGGGTCACCGGGCTCACCCCGCAGCAGCAGCGGCAGGTCGCCGTCGCCGTGAAGAACGCCCGTGAGATGGCGCTGCTGCCGTTCACCAGCCGCTGATTCGGCGACCAGCGAGGCCCGGTGCGTGCGCACCGGGCCTCGGTCGTCTCCCGGGACGGTGAGCACCTGGCCCGGATTCGCCGGCGGGCGGTGGCGCGGGCAGCGGCTAGGGTCGGAGGCATGGCTCGGATGTCGTACCCGCGGCGGGTCGCCGCGCTCGCCCTGCTGCTCGGTACCGCTGCGTGCGCGGGGTGCGGGAATACCGGTTCGGACGCGAACAACCCGGCCACGCAGTCGGTTTCGTCCACTACGGCGGCGCCGAGCACACCGGTGGAGGGCGAGCCCGGGCTGCCCGCGGAGCCTTTCACCGCCGCGCCGACGCTGGTCGGCGCGCACCCGATCCCCTTCACCTCGTACTCCCGGCTGGGTGACGACCGGATCGCGGTGGTGTTCGAAACCGGGTCGCCGGAGTGTTACGGAGTGGCGGGTTCGGTCAGTGCCGAGAGCGATTCGACCGTTACGGTCGAGCTGCTGGCGGGCCGTAAACCGGAGGCGGAGAATCGCCTGTGCACCATGATCGCGGTGACCGGAAGTCTCGAGATCCAGCTGCCCTCGCCGCTGGGTCAGCGCCTCGTCCTCAGCGCCGCATAGGCCGCAGGGGCGGCGTCCCAGCGCTCTCGCGCCCCACGGCGCTCACAACCCCGGCGGCCGGGCACCCGCAGGGTGCCCGGCCGCCGCAAGAACCTGCTCAGTGCGCGAAGTGCCGGGCACCGGTGAGGTAGACGGTGACCCCGGCCTCGCGGGCCAGATCAATGGTCTCCTGGTCGCGCACCGAACCACCGGGCTGCACGATGGCGCGCACCCCGGCCTGGATCAGCTGCTGCGGGCCGTCCGGGAACGGGAAGAAGGCGTCGGAGGCGGCCACCGACCCCTTGGCCCGGTCACCCGCCCGCTGCACCGCGAGCTGCACCGCGTCCACCCGATTCACCTGCCCCATGCCGACGCCGACCGAGGCGCCGTCGTCGGCGAGCAGAATGGCGTTCGACTTCACCGCGCGGCAGGCCCGCCAGGCGAAGGCGAGATCGGCGAGGGTGGCCGAGTCGGCGGCCTCGCCCGCCGCCAGCGTCCAGTTCGCCGGGTCGTCGCCGGCGGCGTCCAGGATGTCCCGCTGCTGGAGCAGCAGCCCACCGCTGATCGGGCGCAGTTCGGCGCCCGCCCGCTGCGGCGGCTCGGCGACCAGAATGCGCACGTTCTTCTTGCGCTGCAGCACCTCGACCGCGCCGTCGGCGTAGCCCGGCGCCACGATGACCTCGGTGAACACCTCGGCCACCTGCTCCGCCATGGCCACCGTGACCTCGCGGTTGGCCGCGATCACGCCGCCGAACGCGCTCACCGGGTCGCAGGCGTGCGCCTTGCGGTGCGCCTCGGCGATATCGGCGCCGATCGCGATGCCGCACGGGTTGGCGTGCTTGATGATCGCCACCGCGGCCGCGTCGTGGTCGTAGGCGGCGCGCCAGGCGGCATCGGCGTCGGTGTAGTTGTTGTACGACATCTCCTTGCCGTGCAGCTGCTCCGCCTGCGCCAGCCCGGTGCTGCCGTCGCCGCTGGTGTAGAGCGCGGCCGACTGGTGCGGGTTCTCGCCGTACCGCAGCACCGCCGAGCGCTCCCAGGTACCGCCGACCCAGGCCGGGAAGCCGGCGGACTCGCCGCCGCCGACGCCGGGTGCCAGGACATTGAGCATCCAGCTCGCCACCGCGACGTCGTAGCTCGCGGTGTGCTGGAACGCCCTGGCCGCCAGCGCGGTCCGCTCGGCGAGGGTGAAGCCGCCCGCCTCGATCGCGTCCTCGACCGCGCCGTAGTCGCCGGTGTCGACCACGACCGCCACCGAGGGATGGTTCTTGGCGGCCGCGCGCACCATGGACGGGCCGCCGATGTCGATCTGCTCGACGCACTCGTCCGGGGTCGCGCCACCGGCGACGGTCTCGGTGAACGGGTACAGGTTCACCACCACCAGCTCGAACGCCTCGACGCCGAGCTCGGTGAGCTGTGCCAGGTGCTCGGGGCGCCTGGTGTCGGCGAGGATGCCCGCGTGCACCCGGGGGTGCAGCGTCTTCACCCGGCCGTCCAGGGTCTCCGGAAAGCCGGTGAGCTCCTCCACCTTGGTCACCGGGACGCCTGCGGCGGCGATCCGGCCCGCGGTGGAGCCGGTCGACACGATCTCCACGCCTGCCGCGTGCAGCGCGGTGGCCAGCTCTTCCAGCCCGGTCTTGTCGTAGACGCTCACCAGCGCCCTGCGGATCGGCCTGCGGTCACTCACCGGGGACCTCGCTCATCTGGGATTACTGCCTTTCGTCCGTCGGAGACAATGCCGCGGGTCGCGATGCCGGCGACGACCTCCGCCAGCAACCGTCGCTCGACAACCTTGATGCGCTCGTGCAGCGTGGCCTCGTCGTCGGCGGGCAGCACCGGCACCGGCTCCTGCGCCAGGATCGGGCCGGTGTCGACGCCCGCGTCCACCAGGTGCACCGTCGATCCGGTGACCTTGACGCCGTAGGCGAGCGCGTCCCGCACGCCGTGCGCGCCGGGGAAGGCGGGCAGCAGCGCCGGGTGGGTATTGACGATCCGGCCGCCGAAGCGCTCCAGGAAGGCGGGGCCGAGGATCTTCATGAAGCCCGCCGAGACCACCAGGTCCGGCGCGTACTCCGCGACCGCCGCGGTGAGCGCACGGTCCCAGGCGGCGCGGTCGGCGTACTCGCCGAGCGCTACCAGGAAGCTCGGGATGCCCGCGGCCGCGGCGTGGCCGGTGGCCGCGCACTCGCGGTCCACCCCGACCGCCGCGACGCGGGCCGGGTACGCCGGGGCGGCGGCCGCCTCGAGCAGGGCGCGGAGCAGCGATCCGGTACCCGAGGCGAGCACGACGACGGTGGCGGGCACCCGGTCGACAGACGGTGACGTCAGCGCTCTACTCCTGCGTGAGATGGACGGCGGCGACGTGATCGTGGGGCGAACACCGCCGCCCTAGAGCCTAACGACCCGGGGTGCGGCCACCGTCCGGCAGGTCGCCATCCACCACCTCGGCGTCCAGGATCTCCGGGGTCGCCGCCGTGCTGCGGGCGCTGACGACGGGGTCCTCGTCGTCGAGGAGCTCGGCGTCGAGCGGTTCCTCGCCGCCCGCGTCGAGGTAGCGGGCGCCGGGGTGCTCCGGGTCGTCGCCGGGGTCGCGGTCGCCGGAGGTGGGCTCGGCCTCGGTGCCGCCGCGGATCGCCGCAGGGGCGTCGGCGCGCTCAGCGCCACCGCCGCTGATCGGCGCACGGTCGCCGTAGTCGGCACCACCGCGGATCGCGGCCGGGTCGGCACCGAGGCCCCCGGACTCGGCAGCGCCGTCGTCCGGCTCGTCGTCGTACCCGGCGTCCTCGTACTCGTCCCGGTGGTAACCGTCGGCGTCGTACCCCTCCTCGTCGAAGCCGTGCCGGTCGAAGCCGTCCGCGTCGTATCCGTCCTCGTGCAGCCCGTCCTCGTGGTACCCGCGCTCGTCGTACCCCTCGTGGTCGTACCCGTGCGCGTCGTACCCGTGCGCGTCGTACCCGTGCGCGTCGAAACCGTCGCGGTCGTACCCGTCGATATCGAAGCCATCGCCGTCGAAGCCGTATTCGTCGAACCCGCCGGACGGCACCGCTGCCGTGCGCTCCGCGGCAGGCGCCGCCCGCCGCAACCGCGGCCGCCGCAGCGCGACATTCCACCGCCTGCCGAGGAACAGCCCGGCGTACCCGAAGATCGCGAACCAGGCGAAGGCGACCACCCCGAAGGCGGGCAGCAGCATCCCGACCCGCCCGGCATCGCCGAGCCCGCCCCCGCTCACCGCGCCGAGCAGCAGCAGCGCCAGCGTGGCGCTGCCTGCGGCGGTGAGCGTGGCCCACGGCACGGTGAGCCGGTCGTCCGAGCTCCGCGCGGTGTCGAGCCCGCCGAGCGCGCCCACCGCGGCGGGCAGCAGCAGGAGCACCGGCCACCACCCGGCAGCCGGGCCGGTCGGCACCGCGGCCAGCAGCGGAAGCCCGGGCACCGCCCCGCCCACCACCCCGAAGAGCCCGAATTCGGCGCCGCCGAGCTGCGCGCCCGGCCCGAGCAGCACGCCCACCGCCGCCACCACCACATTGGGCAGATAGCCGATGGAAAGCACGGTGAGCCCGAGCACCCCGACCACCCCGTCCGCGCCCGCGTAGGCGTCGAGCACCGCGGAGCCGCGCGCCAGCAGCGCCAGCACCACGACGACGGCCGCGCAGCCGAGCATGCGGAGCACGATGATCCCGCCCGCGCGCAGCCCGGGGAGCACCCACTCCGGCAGCCGCGGCAGCGGCAGGTCGAGATCGGGCAGCCGGGTCGCGATACCGGCGCACGCGGCGAGCAGGTGCCAGCCGAACACCCAGGTGAAGGCGGTGAGCGGGTTCGGCGGCTGCAGCGCGACGACGGCGGAGGCGTCCTCGGCGACGGCGATGCAGATGGAGGTCACCACCAGCGGCCCGAGCAGCGCGGCGCCGAGGATCCAGGAGAGATCGACCCGGTTCGCGCCCGGCCGCACGGCGTGCGCGCACTCCCTGGCAGCGGCCGACACCAGCAGCGCGGTGGCGAGCAGCGGCAGCGCGCCGAGCGTGGTCTTGCCGATCGTCAGCGGCACCTGGTGCACGGCGAGCCAGCTCGCCGCGATGGCGCCCGCACCGCCCTCGGTGCCACTGCCCGCGGCGAGCAGCGTGGTCATGACGAGGACGGTGATGATGGTCAGGGCGAAGGTCGCCGGCCTGGCCGCGACCAGCAGCAGCACCCTGGCCCGCTCCGGGGTCAGCGCCCAGCCGCCCTCCTGGCCGCCGGGACGCTCCGGGCCGCGGCGGGTCGGGCGGCGGCGTTCGGCCGTTGTTCTCGGGGCGCTCATGGGAATGAAGCGTGGCACCGGCCCCGGTGCGCCCTCGTCAGGCGCGCCGGGGCCGGTGCGGCCGCGCTACTTGTTGTCGTCCGAGGGCCGGAAGGCCCGGGTGGCATCGGCGGCCGGATCGGCGCCCTGCTCCCCGCCGAACGGCTGCCCCTGCTGGGCCTGGCTCGGCTGCGGCTGGGCCGGCTGGCTGTGCTGCCCCGCCTGCGGCTGGGCGGCCGGCTGCTGCGTGCCGGTCTGCGGCTGGCCGTAGCCCGGCTGCGCGCCGTACTGCGGCTGCTGCTGGCCACCGAAGTGCTGGGTGGCCTGGTCCGAACCCGGGAACGAGCCGTGCTGCTGGGCGCCGTACCCCGGCTGCGGCTGCTGGCCGTACTGCTGGCCGTAGGGCTGCTGCTGCTGCCCGTACGCGGGCTGGCTCGGCTGGCTCTGCCCGTACGGCGACTGCTGCTGGACCGGGTACTGCGCGCCGCTCTGCTGCCCGTAGGACTGGCCGAACCCCTGGGTGGACGGGCTCGCCTGCTGCCCGAACCCGGCCTGCTGCCCCTGCTGCCCGTAGCCGCCCTGCTGCCCGTACTGCTGCCCCTGCTGGCCGTACCCGCCCTGCTGACCGAAGTTCTGCTGGCCGAAGTTCTGCTGCGCCGGCGCGGCCGGACGCGGCGCGGGCGGCTTGATGATGCCGAGCTCGAAGAGCACCGCGGCGACCGCGATGGCGGCCTGCACGAAGAGCAGCACCAGCACCACCCAGGCGCCCCACTTCAGCTCCAGCCCCTCGCCCAGGTTGAAGGAGACGAAGAGCAGCGCGAGGAACGCCACCACCGAGGCGGCTGCCGCCGGCGGCAGCCAGGCCTGCTTGGGCAGCAGCGAGAACGCGGCGAGCACCCCGGCGAACAGCGCGAAGCCGAGGATAGACGCGCCGAACGCGGTGTCGAACAGGCTGTTCGACACGTCCGACTCGATGGAGGTGTCGCCGAAGCTCACCGGGGAGGTGGTGAGGAAGGGCAGGAAGCCGAGCAGGAAGTTCAGCACGCCGAGCGCCGCGACACCGACCGTCAGCAGGAAGGGCAGCCCCTTGCCCGCGACACCGGCCGCCGGTGTGCTGGAACCGGTAGCGCCCGCGCCGGTACTCGGCGTACCCGCCTGCTGCCCGGTGCTCGGAGTGGCGGAGGGCTGGACGGGGTTGTTGTACCCGGAGCCCCCGGTCGGGTAGGACATGTCGTCGTCTCCTTGTCGATGGGTCGAGCGGCGAGGGCCGGTCGAGTCGTGCACGGCTTTCGACGGGTGATTACCCCGACGCTACTGCAACCCACAGCCCGGGTCACCACCAGCCGAGAACAGCGGAGGCCGTCTCCCCGCGGGGAGACGGCCTCCGGTGGCACCCGGCGCGGATCACGCCGTGACGGCTGCCTTCTCCAGGATTTCGCGGGCCAGCGCGGCGGTCTCGGACGGCGTCTTGCCGACCTTCACGCCCGCGGCCTCCAGCGCTTCCTTCTTGGCCGCGGCGGTGCCCGAGGAGCCGGAGACGATGGCGCCGGCGTGGCCCATGGTCTTGCCCTCGGGGGCGGTGAAGCCCGCGACGTAGCCGACGACCGGCTTGGTGACATTGGCCTTGATGAAGGCGGCCGCGCGCTCCTCGGCGTCGCCGCCGATCTCGCCGATCATCACGATGAGCTCGGTCTCCGGGTCCTTCTCGAACGCCTCGATGGCGTCGATGTGGGTGGTGCCGATGACCGGGTCGCCGCCGATGCCGATGGAGGTCGAGAAGCCGAAATCGCGCAGCTCGTACATCATCTGGTAGGTCAGCGTGCCGGACTTGGAGACCAGGCCGATCGGGCCCTTGCCGGAGATGTTGGCCGGGGTGATGCCGACCAGCGACTCGCCAGGGGTGATGATGCCGGGGCAGTTCGGGCCGATGATCCTGGTCTTGTTGCCCTTTTCCAGGTTGTAGGCCCACGCGTACGCGGTGTCCTGCACCGGGATGCCCTCGGTGATGACCACGAGCAGCGGGATCTCCGCGTCGATGGCCTCGATGATGGCGTCCTTGGCGAACTTCGGCGGCACGAAGGCGATCGACACGTCGGCGCCGGTCTTCTCGATGGCCTCGGCGACCGAGCCGAACACCGGCAGCTCGACGTCGCTGCCGTCCTTGGCGACGTGCGCGACGGTGGTGCCTGCCTTGCGGGCGTTGACGCCGCCGACGACCTGGGTGCCCGCCTTCAGCATCAGCGCGGTGTGCTTGGTGCCCTCGCCGCCGGTGATGCCCTGGACGATGACCTTGGAGTCCTTGTTCAGGAAGATAGACATTGCCGTTGTCCTTACTTGGCCGCTGCCAGTTCGGCCGCCTTGTCGGCGCCCTCGTCCATTGTCTGCGCCAGCGTCACCAGCGGGTGCGCGGCATCGGCGAGGATCTTGCGGCCCTCGTCCACGCGGTTGCCGTCGAGCCGGACCACCAGCGGCTTGGTCGCCGTGTCGCCGAGGATCTCCAGCGCCTTCACGATGCCGTTGGCCACCGCGTCACAGGCGGTGATGCCACCGAACACATTGACGAACACGCTCTTGACCTGCGAGTCACCCAGGATGACGTCGAGCCCGGCCGCCATCACCTCGGCCGAGGCGCCGCCGCCGATGTCGAGGAAGTTGGCCGGCTTGACGCCGTTGTGCGCCTCGCCCGCGTAGGCCACCACGTCGAGGGTGGACATGACCAGCCCCGCGCCGTTGCCGATGATCCCGACCTCGCCGTCCAGCTTGACGTAGTTGAGGTCGTTCTCCTTGGCCTTCAGCTCCAGCGGATCGGTGGCATCACGATCGGCGAACTCGTCGTGGTCGGCGTGCCGGAAGGAGGCGTTCTCGTCCAGGGTGACCTTGCCGTCCAGCGCGAGGATCTCGTCCTGCGGGGTGCGCACCAGCGGGTTGACCTCGACCAGGGTGGCGTCCTCGGCGACGAACACCTCCCAGAGCTTCTGGATGGTCACGGCGGCGGCGTCCAGCACCTCGGCGGGCAGGTGGCCCTGCTCGGCGATGGAGCGGGCGAAGGCCAGGTCGACGCCCTTGACGGCGTCCACGGAGATCCGGGCCAGCCGGTCCGGCTTGGTCTCGGCGACCTCTTCGATCTCCATGCCGCCCTCGACCGAGCACATGGCCAGGTAGTTGCGGTTGGCACGATCGAGCAGGAAGGAGATGTAGTACTCCTCCGCGATGTCCTTCGCCTCCGCGACCAGGACCTTCTTGGTGATGTGGCCCTTGATGTCCAGGCCGAGGATGTTCGAGGCGTGGGTGAAGGCGTCGTCCGGGGTGGCGGCGTACTTGACGCCGCCGGCCTTGCCGCGGCCACCGACCTTCACCTGCGACTTGATCATCACCGGCTTGCCGATTTCCTCCGCGATGGCGCGCGCGTCCTCGGCCGTGTCCGTGACGCGGCCCTCCGACGAAGGCACTCCGTGCTTAACGAAGAGCTCCTTCGCCTGATATTCGAAGAGATCCATGTACTCACCGTCTCGTCTGCGTTGTGATGACAACGTCTTTGTTGGCGGCCCGACGTCGGAAGCGGGTCGGCTCGGACTCTAATCAGCCGCACCGAGCGGGAATCGACCGCGTGCCCCTCCAGTGGCGCAGGTCACGGGGGTGTATCCGGGAACGGCAAAAGCCCCGGTCAAGGCTACTGGCGAGTAGGGAGCCAGGTAGGGCGCCCTGGCGCCGGAGACGAGCGCGCGCGCACCGCCGCCGGGTCACGTACCCTCACTCCGGTGCCCGCCGGGCGGTGCGTTGGTACCGACCCCGGTCGGTGATCAATCTCACATGCTTGGACAGAATCGGCGGAGCGCTTGAAGCCCTGTAGTCATTTCGTTACCGTTATGCGGTCGATGTCACAGCAAGGTCACGACACGTGCCAGGTCACGAGGAGGACGGCAAGCTTGTCACAGCACACCACTCCGCAGGTGCACTGCCGCTTTCTCATTGACCGGTTGCCCGGTATCAGGACGATTTACACCTCCATGCCTCTGCACACTTCCGGCCGGTCCCTCCGATGACCGACGCGCTCTCGTTCGACGCCTTCGCCGGCCCGCGCCGCCGCCAGGTCGGCTCGCTGCACCGCTACCGGGACGCCGAACCCACGGCAGCCGTGCTCCCCTTCCGGCCCGCCGCCCCCGAAGCCCAGACCGGCCACTGCCTGCCGCACGACGGCACCCCCGGCCACTGGCCGGGCACCGACGGCCGCCCGGCAGGCTCCCGCGATCACGACGCGAGCTGGACCGACGCGCAATCCTGGGGCCAGGCGGGCGCCTGGGACGAGGGCGCCGCGTGGCACGACGGCTCGCCCGCCCGCCCGGCCGCCACGCCGGGCTGGGGCGCCGAGCAGGCCTGGAACGACTCCCCCGGCTGGGGCGCCGAGCAGGCGTGGGGCGAGCAGCCCGCCGCGGGCGATTGGCACGAGGGCGCCGCCTGGGATTCCGAGCGGAGCTGGGACGGCGGCTACGACGAGCAGCGCTGGGGCGCCGAGCAGGCGTGGAACTCCGAGCCGGAGTGGAGCCCCGAGCAGCCCTGGAACCCGGACGAGCGCTGGGACGCCGCCGAACCGGCCGAGGAGGCCGGGCCGCAGCCGCGCTACATCGGCTCGCGCGCGGGCCACAAGGCGGGCACCGGCGCGCACCGCCTGCCCGCCCCTCCCGGATCGCTCAAGGGCAGGGCCGCGGTCGTCGCCGTCGCGGCCGGCGCGGTCGTCGCCGCCGGGCAGGCCGCGCTGGCCAGCCCGGGGCAGTCGTCGCAGGCGGTCGACTACGAGGCTGCCGGGCAGGTGCACGAGATCGCCGCGCAGTCCATGAGCGTCGCCGATCCCTCCGCCGCCTCGCCGGAATCACCGCAGATGCTGAACATCTCCGCGCCGGTCGAGCTGACCCAGTTCAGCGACATCCTGGAGAAGGGCGCCAAGTACGCGGAGGATCTGGCAGCGGCCGAATCCGCCAAATATCGCCCGCTCTTCGCCAAGTTCACCTCCGGCACCTACACCTCCGGCTACGGCGCCCGCTGGGGCGTCCAGCACCTCGGCCTGGATATCGCCGGGCCGATCGGCACCCCGATCTACGCGGTCGCCGACGGCACCGTGATCGAGTCCGGGCCCGCCGCCGGCTTCGGTATGTGGGTCCGGCTGCTGCACGACGACGGCACCGTCACCGTGTACGGCCACATCGACACCGCGACCGTCTCGCAGGGCGAGCGGGTGCTGGCCGGCGACCAGATCGCCACCATGGGCAACCGCGGCTTCTCCACCGGCCCGCACGTGCACTTCGAGGTCTGGCTGAACGGCTCGGACAAGATCGACCCGCAGCCCTGGCTCGCCACCCGCGGCATCAGCCTCGGCCCGATGGGCGACTAGGCAGCTGGTCAGAGCTTCATCAGCGTCCGGCTGAACTGCGGGATGAGCCGGATGGTGCCCGCGGTGCCGAAATCGATGGTCACCGTGGCCAGCGGGCCGACGCCGTCGGCGGCGACCACCCGGCCGAGGCCGTACTTGTCGTCGGTCACCCGATCGCCCACCGCGAGCACCAGGTCGGTGTTGTTCCGCTTGGCGCCGCCCGGCGCCGGCCTGCGCGGGCCGCCGCGCACGCCGGGGCGCTCGTCCCAGCCGCTCCCCCTGGTCCAGTCCCTGGCCAGGCCATCGTCGTCGCCGCGCCTGCGGCCGCGCCCCGCGGTCTGGCTCACCGGCTCCAGCCGCTGCCAGTCGATGAGGTGCTGCGGGATCTCCTGCAGGAAGCGGGATTCCGGGTTGCTCACCGGCTGCCCCCAGCCGGAGCGCACCACCGCGCGGGACAGGTACAGCCGCTGCCTGGCCCTGGTGATCCCGACGTACGCGAGCCGGCGCTCCTCGGCCAGCTCGGTCGGGTCGCCGAGCGCCCGCATGTGCGGGAACTGGCCGTCCTCCCAGCCGGTCACGAAGACCACGGGGAACTCCAGCCCCTTCGCGGTGTGCAGGGTCATCATGGTGACCACGCCGGTGCCCTCGTCCGGGATCTGGTCGGTATCGGCGACCAGCGAGACCCGCTCCAGGAAGGCCGCCAGCGAGCCGGGGTCGGGCTCGCCCTCCTCGGCCTCCGGCACCAGCCCCTCGGCCGCCGCGGCCTCGGCATTGTTGTGCGCCTCCGAGCTGAATTCCCTGGCGACGCTGACCAGCTCGTTCAGATTGTCCAGCCGGGCGCCGTCCTGCGGGTCGTCCGAAGCCTCCAGCTCGCGGCGGTAGCCGGTGCGGTCCAGCACCGCGTCGACCACGGTGCCGACGTCGAAGTAGGCGGCGTCGGGCTGGGCGCCGAGCACGCGCACCTCGTCCAGCAGGTCGAGGAAGCCGGCGATGGCGCGCTGGGCCCTGGTGTTGAGCAGCGCGACCTTGCCCTCCGCCGCGTCCCGCAGCGCCGCCCCGAAGCCGAGGCCGCGCTGCTCGGCGTGCACCGCGACGCAGGCCTCGGCCCGGTCGCCGATGCCGCGGCGCGGGGTGTTCAGGATGCGGCGCATGCTCACCGCGTCCTCCGGGTTCTCCAGCACCCGCAGGTAGGCGACGATATCGCGCACCTCCTTGCGCTCGTAGAACCGGACGCCGCCGACCACCTTGTACGGCAGCCCCATGCGGATGAAGATCTCCTCCAGCGCGCGCGAGTTGTTGTTGGTGCGGTAGAAGACCGCGACGTCGCCGTAGTTGGCGTCGCCCGCGTCGACCAGCCGGTCGATCTCCCTGGCGACGAAGGACGCCTCGTCGTGCTCGTTGTCCGCGACGTAGCCGACGATCAGGTCGCCCTCGCCGGAATCGGTCCAGAGCTTCTTCTCGCGCCGGTTCTCGTTCCGCGCGATCACCGCGTTCGCCGCGGAGAGGATGTGCTGGGTGGAGCGGTAGTTCTGCTCCAGCAGGATGGTCTCGGCGTCCGGGAAGTCGCGCTCGAACTCCTCGATATTGCGGATGGTGGCGCCGCGGAAGGCGTAGATGGACTGGTCCGCGTCGCCGACCACGCAGAGCTCGCTCGGCGGCACCTCGCTGTGCAGCTCGCGGCCGTCGGGCCCGCGCTCGGGCGCGGCCGCCGCGTGCCCGACCAGCTCGCGCACCAGCACGTACTGCGCGTGGTTGGTGTCCTGGTACTCGTCGACGAGGACGTGCCGGAAGCGGCGGCGGTAGTACTCGGCCACCTCGGGGTGGTTCTGCAGGATGGCGACGGTCTCGCCGATCAGGTCGTCGAAATCGAGCGCGTTCGCCGCGCGCAGCCTGCGCTGGTACTCGGTGTAGACCTTGGCGACCAGGGCGGGCAGCTCGGACTCGTCGGACTCCGCGTCGAGCACCGCCTGCGCCGGGCCGATCAGCTCGTTCTTCAGGTTCGAGATGGCGGTGGCGAGCAGCCGGGCCGAGTACTTCTTGACGTCGATCTCCAGATCCCGGCTGATCATGGTGAGCAGCCTGCGCGAATCGTCCGCGTCGTAGATGGAGAAGTTGGAGTTCATGCCGGGCAGCAGCGCGGCCTGCATGCGCAGGATCCGCACGCAGCTGGAGTGGAAGGTGGAGACCCACATGCTCTGCGCCCGCGGCCCGACCAACCCGGCCACCCGCTCGCGCATCTCGGCGGCGGCCTTATTGGTGAAGGTGATGGCCAGGATCTGCCCGGTGTGCGCGCCGCGGGCGGCGAGCAGGTAGGCGATCCGGCGGGTGAGCACCGCGGTCTTGCCCGACCCAGCGCCGGCCACGATGAGCAGCGGCGCCCCCGCGTGCACCACGGCGGCGCGCTGCTGCGGATTCAGCCCGTCGAGCAGGTGCTCGGCCTCGTCCGCGCGCTTACGCTCGCGCTCGACCCGCAACTGCTCGCGCTCGTCCTGGCTCAGCGGCGCCTGCGCGGTGAGCGCGACCCGCTTCGCCGGAGCCGGAGCCGTTCGAGTGCCGTTCGTTTCGTCCTGCGCCACCGTGATGTCCATTGCCCATCCACGCTACCGGCGCGCACCGACAGAACCGAGCCCGGACCGGGGCGGTCGCCGCCCACCGGCCCCGCCGTCGGTGGTGTGGCAGACTGGCCGGGTGATCAGCAACCCGACCCGCAGCCCGGAGTTCCGGTTGTCCGCAGGCCACCCTTTCCGCGGATCCTGATCCACGTGTGACCTAGCGGGGGGAGAATCAAGGTCCACCAGGTTCTGTTTCAGAGTGAAAGAACCGATCGGTAACGACCAGGGGATGACGACCGATCCACGTTCTGACACGAGGAGATGAATGATGAGCACCCCTGCCACCACCGCCGGGTCGAATTCCGCGCCGTCCCCCGGGTCGGACGCTCTCCCGCAGAGCGAGGCCGAGATCGAGAAGCTCCGCAAGGAGATCGATCGGCTGGACGCGGAAATCCTCGCCGCCATCAAACGGCGCAGCGAGATCTCCCGGGTGATCGGCCGGACCCGGATGGCCTCCGGCGGGCCGCGCCTGGTGCACAGCCGGGAGATGAAGGTGCTCGAGCGCTTCAGTGAGCTCGGGCAGGAGGGGCACACCCTCGCCATGCTGCTGCTTCGCCTCGGCCGCGGACGTCTCGGCCACTGAGCTTCCACCCGCGACAGCCGCCCCGGATCTCCTCGGACCGGGGCGGCTGTCGCGCGTCCGGGCTCAGGTGAGCGCGATGTACTTGGTGGAGAGGTACTCCTCGATGCCCTCGCTGCCGCCCTCACGCCCGAAGCCCGACGCCTTGACCCCGCCGAAGGGCGCCGCGGTATCGGAGATCACGCCGCGGTTGATCCCGACCATCCCGCTCTCCAGCCCCTCGGCGATCCGCAGCGCGCGCTCCAGATCCCGGGTGTAGACGTAGGCGACCAGCCCGAACTCGGTGTCGTTGGCGGCGGCCAGCCCCTGCTCCTCGGTCTCGAAGGTGACCACCGGCGCCACCGGGCCGAAGACCTCCTCGCGCAGGATGCGGGCGTCCGCGGGCAGGTCGGCGAGGACCGTGGCGGGGTAGTACCAGCCGGTCCCCTGCGGCCGCTCGCCGCCGATCCTGACCTGCGCGCCCTTGGCGACCGCGTCCTCCACCAGCTCGGCGACGGTGTTCAGCTGATCCTCGCTGACCAGCGGGCCGAGCGTGGTCTCCGGATCGGTGCCCGGCCCGAGCACCACGGACTTCATGGCCTCGGCGAATTTGGCGGTGAACTCCTCGGCCACCCCGGCCTGCACGTGGAAGCGGTTGGCGGCGGTGCACGCCTCGCCGCCGTTGCGCAGCTTGGCCAGCATGGCGCCCTGCACCGCGGCATCGATATCGGCGTCGTCGAAGACCACGAAGGGGGCATTGCCGCCCAGCTCCATGGAGGTGCGCAGGAGCCCGGGCGCGGCCTGCTCGACCAGCGTGCGCCCCACCTCGGTGGAGCCGGTGAAGGTCAGCTTGCGCAGCCGGGAATCCGCAAGCAGCGGCTTGGTGACCGCGGCCGAGCGGCTGGACGGAATCACCGAGAGCACGCCGTCCGGCAGCCCGGCCTCGCTGCACAGCTTGGCCAGCAGCAGCATGGTGAGCGGGGTCGCCGAGGCGGGCTTGACCAGCATGGTGCAGCCCGCGGCGAGCGCGGGGCCGATCTTGCGGGTGCCCATGGCGAGCGGGAAGTTCCACGGGGTGATGGCCAGACAGGGCCCGACCGGCTGCTTGTGCACCAGGATCCGGCCGGTGCCGAGCGGCGAGTGCTGGTAGCGGCCGTGCACCCGCACCGCCTCCTCGGCGAACCAGCGGAAGAACTCGGCGCCGTACCGCACCTCGTTGCGGCTCTCCGGCAGCGCCTTGCCCATCTCCAGCGTCATGAGCAGCGCGAACTCCTCGCTGCGGGCGGTGATCGCCTCGAAGACGGCGCGCAGGATCTCGCCGCGCTCGCGGGACGGCGTCGCGGCCCACTCGGCCTGCACGGCGACCGCGGCGTCGAGCGCCCTGACGGCGTCGCGCGGGCCGGCGTCGGCGATCTCCAGCAGCACGTCACCGGTCGCCGGGTTGTGCACGGCGAAGGTGCCGCCCTCGACGGGATCGGCCGCGCCGCCGATCCACAGCGACGTCGGAACGGATTCGAGAACTTCGTGTTCGGAGGCCATGCCGCCAGCCTATCGACCTCGGGCGCGGTTACCGGGCGGTCCGCTCCCGGCCGCACAGCCTGCCGCGGAGCAGCGGGTTACCGCGGACCGGCGGCGCAGGGCACCGCCGGCGGGGTTGGTGCCGGCCGCGACTGCGTCACCGGCCGCCCCGCCTGCGGCGCCCGCGCTGTAATGTCGGTGGACGTGAGCAGCGACATCACCGCGTCGGCGGCATGGCGGAAACTGCACGATCACCACGGGAGCGTCGGGGGGACCCACCTGCGCGAGTTCTTCGCCGAGGATGCGGAGCGCGGGCGCGAACTCGTCGTCGAGGTCGGCGATCTGCGCATCGACTACAGCAAGCACCGCGTCACCCGCGAAACCCTCGCGCTACTCGCCGAACTGGCGCGCGAGGCGGACGTCGAGGGGCACCGGGACGCCATGTTCCGCGGTGACCACATCAACACCAGCGAGGACCGCGCGGTCGGGCACATCGCGCTGCGCGCCACCGCAGGCGAGCCGCTCACCATCGACGGCGCGGACGCCACCGCCGAGGTGCACGACGTGCTGCGGCGGATGGGCGAGTTCACCGACGCGGTGCGCTCCGGGGAGTGGCGCGGCGCCACCGGCGAGCGCATCCACACCGTGGTCAACATCGGGATCGGCGGCTCCGACCTGGGTCCGGTCATGGTGCACCGGGCGCTGCGGCACTACGCGGACGCCGGGATCGACGCCCGCTTCGTCTCCAATGTGGACCCCGCCGACCTGGTCGCCAAGCTCACCGGGCTCAACCCGGCGCACACGCTCTTCGTCATCGCCTCCAAGACCTTCTCCACGCTGGAGACGCTGACCAACGCCACCGCGGCGCGGCGCTGGCTCACCGCCGCGCTCGGCGAGGACGCGGTGGCCAAGCACTTCGTCGCGGTCTCCACCAATGCCGAGCGGGTGGCCGAGTTCGGCATCGACACCGCGAACATGTTCGGCTTCTGGGATTGGGTGGGCGGGCGCTACTCGGTCGACTCCGCCATCGGGCTCTCGGTCATGGCGACCGTCGGCAAGGAGCGCTTCGCCGAGTTCCTGGCCGGGATGCACGCGGTGGATCAGCACTTCGCCACCGCCCCCCTCGAGGCCAACGCGCCGGTCCTGCTCGGGCTGCTCGGGGTCTGGTACTCGAACTTCTTCGGCGCGGAATCCCGCGCGGTGCTGCCGTACTCGAACGACCTCGACCGCTTCCCGGCGTACCTGCAGCAGCTCACCATGGAGTCGAACGGCAAATCGGTGCGGGCCGACGGCACCCCCGTGCGCGCCTCCACCGGCGAGATCTTCTGGGGCGAGCCGGGCACCAATGGCCAGCACGCCTTCTACCAGCTGCTGCACCAGGGCACCCGGCTGATCCCCGCCGACTTCATCGGCTTCGCCGCCCCCACCGACGACCTGCCGACCAGGGACGGCACCGGCAGCATGCACGACCTGCTCATGAGCAATCTCTTCGCGCAGACCAAGGTGCTCGCCTTCGGCAAGACCGCCGAGGAGATCGCCGCCGAGGGCACCGATCCCGCGCTGGTGCCGCACAAGGTCATGCCGGGCAACCGGCCGACCACCACCATCCTGGCTCCGGTACTCGCCCCGTCGGTGGTGGGGCAGCTGATCGCGCTGTACGAGCACATCGTCTTCGTGCAGGGCGTGATCTGGGGCATCGACAGCTTCGACCAGTGGGGCGTCGAGCTGGGCAAGCAGCAGGCGCTCGCGCTGGAGCCGCTGCTCACCGCCGCCGAGGAGCCGGAGCCGCAGGACGACTCCTCCACCGACGCGCTCATTCGCTGGTATCGCGCAGCCCGCGGGTGATCGTCCCGGTGGCGACGGCGAGCAGCACGCCGACCACCACCAGGTCGAACACGATCTGCAGCATGGTGACGATGCGCGCCGCCTGACCGGTGGCGCGCACGTCGCCGTAGCCGACCGTGCCCAGCGTGACGATCGTGTAGTACAGCGCGTCGGTGCGCGTCTCCAGCCCGTCGAACTGGGCGGGGTCGTTCCGCGCCAGCAGGTAGTAGGTGAGCGCGAAGAACACGATCGTCACGGTGAGCAGCAGCAGGATCCCGTCCACCTGCCTGCCCGCCTGCCTCGGGGCCGCGGTGAGGCGGCGGACGTGGCGGTCGATGAGCCGGGTGAGGCCGGCGAAGGCCACCAGGAAGACGATGCTGCCGAGTGCTCGGCCGGCGAGGTTCAGCTCGAGCGGGATGCCGTAGTAGATGAGCAGGGCGCAGAGCACCGCGGTGCCGTTGCGGAGCACGCGGATGCCGTGCGAGTCGTGCGGGCGCATCGGTTCATCATGGGGTGGATCCGGGGGTGGGGGCGGGATCCACGCCGGGTGGACGCAGGACGAGGTCGGCTCGGTCTCTGGTCTCGGCGATCAGCTCCGCATTCCGCAGGTCGCTCTCGTACACCTTTCTTCGCGCCGCCTCCTCATCGCGCCCGCCCTGCCGATGGCGGTCGATGAGCCGTTGCGCGAGCAGGTCGCGCGGGGCGTCGAGGTACCAGATCTCGTCCAGGAGCGGGCCGACCTCCGCCCAGGTCAGCAGGTAGTTCCCCTCGACAAGGGCGATGCGCTGCGTCGTGAAGGTGACGCCGGCGGGCGTCGGCTCGTCGGTACTTCTGTCGAACGTCGGCCAGGGGACGGTCTTCTCGTGTCGCAGCACCCGGAGATTCGCCACGAATCCGGCGACGTCGAAGGTGTCGGGCTCCCCTTTCCGCTCCCGCGCTCCACGCTCGTCGAGCACCGCGTTCGGCAGGTGGTACCCGTCCATGGGCGCGATCTCCGCGTCCGGCGCGAGGGCTGCGCGCAGCCCTTCGGCCAGGGTGGATTTGCCGGTGCCGGGCGGGCCGGTGATGCCGAGCAGGACGCGCTGATCCGTCCGCTCGGCGCGGGCCCGCACCCGGCGGACGAGTTGCTCGAGCACCGGGTCCCGGCGCTCGGCACGATCCGGCTCCACGGTAGGGAATCGCGGCACGTCGGCTGCGGACCCGTCAGTCGACGAACGCCCGCTCGACGATGGAGTGCGTGTCCACGCCGACCGGAAGGGTGCCGAAGGCGATACCCCAGTCACCGCTGAGCCGGGTGGCGCAGAAGGCGTCGGCGACGGCGGAGTGGCCGTGGCGGACCAGCTGGGCGCCCTGCAGGACCAGGGCCATGAGCTCGATGACGCGGCGGGCGCGGTACTCGATGTCGGAGAGGTCGGTGAGTTCCTTGCCGACGCGGTCGATGGCGTCGTCGAGGCGCGGGTCGGCGCCGCGGGCGAGCGAGACCTCGGCGAAGTAGGCCTCGACCGACTCGGGCTGGCGGGCCATGGCGCGCAGGGCGTCGAGGGCGGCGACATTGCCCGACCCCTCCCAGATGGACATGAGCGGTGCCTCGCGGTAGAGCCGCGGCATTCCGGACTCCTCCGCGTAGCCGTTACCGCCCAGGCACTCCAGCGCCTCGGCGGCGTGCGCGGGGGCGCGCTTGCAGACCCAGTACTTGGTGATGGCGAGCGCGATGCGGCGCAGCGCGGCCTCGGCGGGGTCGGCGCCCGCCCGGTCGGTGGCTCCTGCCAGCCGCATCATGACGGTGGCGGCGGCGTCGGACTCGATCACCAGGTCGGCGAGGACATTGCGCATGGCGGGGTGGTCGAGCAGCGGCTTGCCGAAGGTCTGCCGGTGCCTGGCGTGGTGCACGGCGTGCACGGCGCCGACGCGCATCCCGGTGGCGGAGCCGATCACGCAGTCCAGCCTGGTCATGTTGACCATCTCGATGATGGTCTTCACGCCCGCGCCCTCGGCGCCGACGAGCCAGCCGGTGGCGTTCTCGTACTCGATCTCCGACGACGCGTTGGACTTGTTGCCGAGCTTGTCCTTGAGCCGCTGGATCCGGATCGGGTTGCGGGTGCCGTCCGGCAGCACGCGGGGCAGCAGGAAGCAGGAGAGCCCGCCCGGCGCCTGGGCCAGGGTGAGGAACATGTCCGACATGGGCGCGGAGGTGAACCACTTGTGCCCGACGATCCGGTACGCGCCGTCCGGCTGCGGGGTGGCGGTGGTGGTGTTGGCGCGCACGTCCGAGCCGCCCTGCTTCTCGGTCATGGACATGCCCGCGATCAGCCCGGTCTTGGTGGACGGCTCGCGCAGCCCGAAGTCGTAGCTGCGCGAGCCGAGCAGCGGCTCGAAGCGGGCGGCGAGCTCGGGGTTGTGCCGGAGCGCGGGGATCACGGCGTAGGTCATGGAGATCGGGCACATGTGGCCCGCGTCGGCGGCGCCCCAGGTGTAGAACTTGGCGGCCCGCGCGACGTGCGCGCCCGGCCGGTCGTCCAGCCAGGGCGAGCCGTGCAGCCCGTGCTCGACCGCGACCGCCATGAGCTCGTGCCAGGCCGGGTGGAACTCGACCTCGTCGATGCGGTTGCCGTAGCGGTCGTGCGTGCGCAGCACCGGCGGGTACTCGTTGGCGAGCCTGCCCCACTCCTGCGCCTCGGCGCCGCCCGCCCGCAGCCCGAGCGCGCGGACCTCGGGCTCGGCCCAGCCCGCGCCCTCCCGGTGCAGCCCCTCCAGCAGCGCCGGGTTGCGCGCGACGTCGAAGGGGACGATGTCGGGCACCTGGTTGAAGACGTCGTGGGTGTGCATGGTCGCTCCTCTCAGTGGAGGCCGAGCGCGCGCAGCGCGAAGGCCACCAGGTCGTCGATGACGGCGGGGTCGGCGGGTTCGGCGGCGAGCGGACCGACGAGGACCTCGCCGATCGCGCCCACCAGCGCCGCCGCGGTCACCGCGGGCCGCTGCGGCGGCAGCTCGCCGCGGGCGATGCCCGCCGCGACCGCGCCCTCGAAGGTCTCGGCGAAGGCGCGCCGGAAGTGCAGCCGCTCGGCGTCGACGGCGGCGTCGACCGGCTCCGCGAGCAGCACATAGGCCAGTTTGGGGTTGCGCAGGGCGCGACCCGCGAAGGTGCGGACGGCGGCCGAGACCAGCTCCGCCGCCGAGCTCTCGGCGGCGTTCGCGGCCGAGCGCACCGCCGCCACCTCGTGCGTGACCACCGTGCGGAAAACGGCCCGCACCAGCTCGGCCTTGCCCGCGTAGTGCTTGTAGACGGTGCCGGTGGCGATCTCGGCCTCGGCGGCCACCGCGGCCATGGACAGCCCGGCGAAGCCGTCGCGGGCGAGTACCCGCGCGGCGGCCTGCGTGATCAGCCCCGTCTGCGCATCCAGCCTGGCCTGCACGGCGGGGGTTCTGCGGTACGCCACGCAAGAAGTGAAGCATCTATTCACTTCTTCGCGCAAGGGGTAGGGTCGAGCCGTGAACGCTGTGCGGGTAGAACGCTCCGGCCCCGTGACCACGGTGATCCTGGATCGCCCCGAGGCGCGCAATGCGGTGGACGGCCCCACCGCCGCCGCGCTCGGCGCGGCCTTCCGCGAGTTCGACGCGGACGAGGGGGCGGCCGTCGCGGTGCTCTGGGGCGCGAATGGCACCTTCTGCGCGGGTGCCGACCTGAAGGGGCTCGGCACCGAGCGCTCGAATGTCGTCACCGAGGACGGCGACGGGCCGATGGGGCCGACCCGGATGGTGCTGAGCAAGCCGGTGATCGCCGCCGTCTCCGGGTACGCGGTGGCGGGCGGGCTGGAGCTGGCGCTCTGGTGCGACCTGCGAATCGCCGAGGAGGACAGCACCTTCGGCGTGTTCTGCCGACGCTGGGGTGTCCCGCTCATCGACGGCGGCACCGTGCGGCTGCCGCGCATCGTCGGCCAGGGGCGGGCCATGGAGCTGATCCTCACCGGGCGGGCCGTGGATGCCGCCGAGGCGCTGGCCATCGGGCTGGCGAACCGGGTGGTGCCCGCCGGGCAGGCGCGGGCCGCCGCCGAGGAGCTCGCGCGGGAGCTGGCCGGGCTGCCGCAGGAGTGCCTGCGCTCGGACCGCATGTCGGTGCTGGAGCAGGAGGGGCTGGACGAGGCCGCCGCGCTGCGCGCCGAGTACCACCACGGGCTGCGGGCGCTCGCGGGTGGTGCGCTGGAAGGGGCGCGGCGCTTCGCTGCCGGGGCCGGGAGGCACGGGGCCGCTTCGTCGTGACGGCTCGGCTGAGCGTCGTCGACGAGATCTTTCTGCGCACGCATCGGGGGATGGGGACGCCGATCGTGCTGCAGGGTGTCTGGCGGACCGCCGAGCGGGTGCCGGTCGGGGTGCTGTGGGCGCTGCACGAGGGGTTGCGGACCGGGGAGCTCGGGCGGCGGGTGCGCAGTGCCTCGGTGCCAGGGGCGCGGCGGGGGTGGGTGCGGAATGTGCGGGGGTTGCCGCTGACGCTCTACGGGGTGATTCCCGTTGCCGAGCTGCTGGATTGGGCCGATGCCCGCGGCGCCGAGCTGGACCCGTCGCGCGGGCCGGGGTGGCGGCTGGCCTACGCGCCGCTCGCCGACGGCGGCGCGGTGGTGTCGCTGACCTGCTCGCATGTGCTGGCCGATGGGCGGGCGCTCGTGCTCGCCGCGGATCGCGCGCTGCGCGGCGTCGGGGGTGCGGCGGAGGTGCTTCCGCTGGACGCGCGGGGTGATTGGGGGGATGCCCGGCGGGTGTGGGGTGTGGTGCTCCGGGGGACCGCGCGGGCGGGATCGGAGTGGTTGCGGCGCGGTATTTCCGAGCGTTCCGGAGCCGCGCGCCGCGCGAACGGCACTGGACCGCTGACCGCCGCCGCACTGCCGCGCCCCGTGGCAGCGGTGCCGAACGCCGCCGGTCCACGGGTCACGGGCGCGCCGGAGCCGCTCGGCGGCAGCGGTCCCGGCTCGCCAGGGGCGGCGCGCACACCGGCCGCGGCGGCGCAGCGCCCCGCCCCGCGCCGTGCCCTCCCCGCGGACCGCGGACCGCGGCTCCGCACCGCCCCGGTCCCGCCGGACGCCACCGCGACCGTCACCCTGGTCGCCCAGTCCCCCCTGGCCACCTGGGATTCCATCGCCGAGGAGCACAAGGGCACCCCCAACAGCCTCTTCGTGGCGCTGGTCGCGCACACCCTCTGGGAGCTCGGCCACCACCGGGCCGAACTCACCGCGAGCCTCCCGGTCGACACCAGGGCCGAGCCGCGCGTCGACAACGACCTCGCGATGACCGCCATCCGCATCACCCGCACCGACACCCCCGCCGACCTGCGCGAAAAGGCTCGCGCCGCCTACGAGTACCGCATGACCGGCCCGGCCGGAATCCCGGAGCAGATCCTCCAGGTACTCCCGGACCGCCTGGCCCACACCCTCGCCGCGGGCGCGGGCGAGCGCGACATCCTCTGCTCGAATATCGGCCCGCTCCCCGACTCCATCGGCGCACTCGGCCCGAGCCGCTGCACCGGCATGGCGGCCCGCGCCATCCACCCCGGCCTGCGCCCGGACCGGCTGCCGCGCACCCGCCTCTCCGGCTACCTCTGCCACCTCGGCGGCGAGTACACCCTGGCCCTGGTCGGCCTGGAGCCCGAGCGCACCCGCGCCGAGCTGCGCGCCGCGCTGCTGCGCGCCGCCGAACCCTTCGGGCTGCCGCTCACACCGTGGTGACGGCCGCCCGGCCGAGCACCGAATCCGGCACGCCGACGCCGGGTTCGAGGTCGGCCGAGGAGATGGGCGGGTCGAAGACCTGACGCAGCGGAAGCACCCCGGCCCAGACCCCACCGGCCGCGATATCGTCGGCATCGTCCACCGGCCCGCCGGTGCGCACCTTGACCGAGGCCTCGGTGAGGTCGAGCGCGAGCACCAGCGTCGCCGCCAGCTCCCTGGCATTCGGCGGCCGCACCCGCGCCCAGGAGCCGGGGGCGGTGTGCTCGACGATCACTCGCAGCGCGTGCAGCCGCCGCTCGGCATCGGTGAGCCGCTCCGGCCTGCCGTGGATCACCGCGGAGCGGAAGTTCATCGAGAAGTGCATGGCCGAGCGCGCGTAGACGATGCCGTCCACCTGGGTGACGCTCACGCAGACATCGCCGGTGAGCGCGGCCCGGATGTTCCCGGAGCCGGTGGAGCCGTGCAGGTAGAGGGTGTCGCCGTCGCGGCCGTAGACGGTCGGCACCACCAGCGGGGCGCCGTCGAGCACGACGCCGAGGTGGCAGAGCGCGCCCGCGTCGAGCAGGGCGTCGAGCTCGGCGCGGTCGGTGCGGCCGCGCTCCCGGCTGCGGGTGAGCCGGGTGCGCGGGGTCGGGGCGAGCGGGGCACGTTCGGTCATGGTTCCAGCGTGCGCCGGTAGGTGGCATTATCGAAGGGCCAATTCGCGGAAGGTTCGGAAGACCACTTCGGGCTCGCGCCGGCCGCGCAGCGGAGACCGGCCCGGTCGTACCGGATCTCGTCGCGGCGGGGCACCGCACACGTACCCGACCCCACCTCCGGGTGAATGGTGCCGCACGACCGTGGCCCCGGACCACAGCAAGGACTGCACCCCGTGACAACCCCTGCCGACGAGTTGCCACTCACCTTCGATCGGGCGAGCGCGGTCCCGCTCGCCGTGCAGGTCGCGGACGGCCTGCGCCGCGCGGCGGGCTCCGGGCTGCTGCGCCGGGGCGACCGGCTGCCTTCCTCCCGCGCACTCGCGGCCCGGCTCGGGGTGAGCCGGACGGTGGTCGCCGCGGCCTACGACCGCCTGCACGCCGAGGGCTGGCTGGGCGGGCGGCCGGGCTCGGGCACCTACCTGCTCGCCGCACCCGCCGCGGCGCCCGCGGCCCCGGCGCCGCTGCCGTCCGACACCGCACACAGCGGGTTGATCGACCTCGCACCGGGCGCACCCTGCGCCACCGTCATCGACCGGGCCGCCTGGCGCCGGGCCTGGCGCGCCGCCGCCGACCGGCTGCCCGCCACCCGGCGCGACCGGGCGGGCGAGCCCGCCTACCGCGCCGCCGTCGCCGAGCACCTGCTGCGCCACCGCGGACTGGCCGCTGGCCCTGAGGTCACCGTGCTGGCGACCACCGGCACCGGCGCCGCGGTCGCCGAGATCGCGGCCGCGGCGCTGCCGCCGGGCGCGGCGGTGGCCGTGGAGGATCCCGGCTACCAGCGCGCGGTCGGCGGCTTCCTGGCCGCCGGGCTGCGGGTGCTCCCGGTGCCGGTGGACGACGGCGGGCTGCGCGTCGACCTGATACCGGACGGCGTCGCGGCGGTCTACTGCACCCCCGCGCACCAGTTCCCGCTCGGTAGCCGGATGAGTGCCGAGCGCCGGGTGCACCTGGTCGACCTGGCCCGCGAGCGCCGCTTCCTGGTGCTGGAGGACGACTACGACGGCGAGCTCCGCTACGACACCGCCCCGCTGCCGCTGCTCGCCGCGCTGGCCCCGGACGTGGTGGTGCACCTCGGCACCACCAGCAAGATCCTCTCCCCCACGCTCGGCGCGGGCTGGCTGGTCGCCGCGCCCGAGGTGGCCGCCGCGGTGCTCGCGCACCGGGACCGCACCGGCACCGCGCCGTCGCCTGCGGGCCAGCTGGTCCTGGCCGAGCTCGCCGCACACGGCGACCTCGCCGGGCACCTGCGCAAACTGCGCCGGGTCATGCCCGCCCGCCGCGCGCTGCTGCTCGACCACCTCACCGGGCTCGAGGTGCTCGGCGACGACGCTGGCTCGCACCTCGTGGTCCCGCTGCCCGGCGCCGCGGCCGAACACGCGGCGGTGCGGGCCGCCGCGGCGCGCGGCGTGCTCTTCGACGGCCTGGCCAGACACCACCTCGGGGAACGGCACCGCTTCGGCGTCGCGCTCGGCTACTCCGCGGCGAGCGAATCGGAGCTCGCCGTCGCCGCTCGGATAGCGGGCGAGTGCCTGCGGCGGTCGTAGCATGGGCGGCATGAGCGAACAGGACCTCCTGGCCCGTATCCGTGAGCTGGTCGACCGGGAGCACGAGCTCCGGTCGCAGGCCGAGAACCGGGAGAGCGATCCGGAGACCGAGCGCCGCAAGCTCGCCGAGCTCGAGGTCACCCTCGACCAGTGCTGGGACCTGCTGCGGCAGCGCCGGGCCCGGCTGGACGCGGGCGAATCCCCGGACGACGCCGCGGTCAACTCGCCCGGCCAGGTCGAGAACTACCTCCAGTAGCCGTGACCGACGAATTCGACGTCATCGTGATCGGGGCCGGGCCGGCCGGCGAGAACGCCGCCGCCTACGCCATCGCGGGCAGCGATCGCACCGCCGCGCTGGTCGAGCGCGAACTGGTCGGCGGCGAGTGCTCCTACTGGGCCTGCATTCCCAGCAAGGCGCTGCTCCGCCCCGGCCACGTGCTCGCCGCCGCCAGGGCCATGCCCGGCGTCACCGCCGACGGCCTCGACGTGGCCGCGGTGCTGGCCCGCCGCGACTCCTTCACGCACCGCGACGACCGCGGCCACGACGACTGCTCCCAGGTCGACTGGGCCGAGGACAACCGGATCACGGTGGTCCGCGGGCACGGGCGGCTCGCGGGCGAGCGCGCCGTCGAGGTGGAGGGCCGCACCCTGCGCGCCAGGCACGCCGTCGTGCTGGCCACCGGCACCACCGCCGCCGTCCCCGACGTGCCGGGCCTGCGCGCCGCGCTGCCCTGGACCTCGCGCGATGCCACCGCCGTCACCGAGATCCCCGGCCACATCGCCATCATCGGCGGCGGCGTGGTGGCCTGCGAGGCCGCGACCTGGCTGGCCGCGCTCGGCGCGCGGGTCACGCTGCTGGTGCGCGGGCGGGCGCTGCTCGCCGGTAACGAACCGTTCGCGGGCGAGCGGGTCGCGGCCGCGCTCACCGGCACCGGGCGGGTCGAGATCCGCTTCGGCGCGCAGCCCGAGCGGGTGCACCGGCCGGCGGCCGCCGACACCGGCGAGGGCCGGATCCACGGCGGCCCGGTCACGGTCGAGCTGGGTACCGGGACCGTCGAGGCCGACGAGATCCTGGTGGCGGCGGGCCGCGCCCCGCACACCGGCGACCTCGGGCTGGCGACCGTCGGGCTGGAGCCCGGCTACCTCGCGGTCGACGACCACCTCACCGTCGCCGGTGTGCCCGGCGAGTGGCTGTACGCGGTGGGCGATGTGAACCACCGGGTCGCGCTCACGCACATGGGCAAGTACCAGGCCAGGGTGGCGGGCGATGTGATCGCCGCCCGCGCGGAGCGCCGCCCGCTGGACAGCGCCCGCTACACCGCGCTCGCCGACCACGATCTCGCGCCGCAGGTGGTCTACACCGATCCGGAGGTGGCGGCGGTCGGGCTCACCGAGGCCGCGGCCAGGGAGCGCGGGCTCACCGTCTCCGCGGTCGAGCTGGATATCGCGGTGGCGGGTTCCGCGCTGGCCAGGGACGACTACGCCGGGCACGCCAAGCTGGTGATCGACGAGAGCACCGACACCCTGGTCGGCGCCACCTTCGTCGGCCCGGATGTCGGCGAGCAGCTGCACGCGGCGACCATCGCCGTGGTCGGCCGGGTACCGCTCGCGACGCTGTGGCACGCGGTCCCGGCGTTCCCCGCGGTCAGCGAGTTCTGGCTGCGGTTGCTGGAGGCGCGGCGGTAGCGCTGGCACTCGGTGCCGATGGGCTCAACGGTACCGCTGGTTCCGGTTACCCCTGTCGGCAAGCGCCCGCGCTGGATACCATCGGGGCATGGTGGCAACGACAGACATCACGATCGCCGACGGAGTCGTCCGCGGTCGTCGCGGTCGTCGCGTACTGCGCTGGCGATCGATTCCGTACGCGGCCCCGCCCGTCGGCGACCAGCGCTTCCGCGCGCCGCAGCCGGTGCAGCCATGGTCCGGCGTCCGGGACGCGACCGAGTTCGGCAACGCGGCCATGCAGCACCGCGAGGGCGCTCGGATCGGCCCGCGCGGGTACCAGCCGACCAGCGAGGATTCGCTGACACTCAATGTCACGGTGCCCGCGCGGGCGTCCGCGTCGCCGCGGCCGGTGCTGGTCTTCATCCACGGCGGCGGGTACCTCTTCGGCACCTCGGCGCTCGGGCTCTACTCCGGCGCCAGGCTGGCCCAGCGCGGCGACGCCATCGTGGTCTCGCTGAACTACCGGCTCGGCGTCTTCGGCTACGTGGACTTCGGCGAGTACAGCAGCGCGAGCCGGGCCTACGAGAGCAATCTGGGGCTGCGCGACCAGGTGGCCGCGCTGCGCTGGGTGCGCGACAATATCGCCGCCTTCGGCGGCGACCCGGGCAATGTCACGATCTTCGGCGAATCCGCGGGCGCGCACGCCGTGCTCGCGCTGCTCGGCACTCCCGAGGCCGGTGGCCTCTTCCACCGCGCCATCTCGCAGAGCCCGCCCGCCGACTGGGCGATGACCGCCGAGGATGCCCGCACCTTCGCCCGCCGCTGCCTGGACGAGCTCGGCATCGCGCCGGAGGCCGCGAACAAGGAGCTCGGCACGATCGACGGGCACGAGCTGCGCCGCGCCTTCAACCGGGTCGCGCGCCGGGTGGTACACGAGCGCCGCGGCCTCTTCCCCACCTCCCCGGTCGTCGACGGCGAGTACCTGCCGCTCCCTCCGGTGCAGGCCATCGAGGAGGGCAGCGCGCACCGGGTGCCGCTGATCATCGGCACCAACCGGGACGAGGGCACGCTCTTCGCCAAGTTCGCCGACGAGCTGCCGACCACCCCGGACCGGCTGCGCTCCGCGCTGGAGTCGGTCGGCGCCGACCAGGAGCGGATCGCCGCCGCCTACCCCGGCTTCGCGGACAACCCGCGGGTCGCGGTGAGGGCAGGCGGCGACTACGTCTTCTGGCGCCCGTCGCTGCGGGTGATGGCCGGGCACAGCAGGCACGCCCCGACCTACGCCTACCGCTACGACTTCGCGCCGCGCGCCCTGCACCTGGCCGGGCTCGGCGCCACCCACGCCTCCGACCTCATCCCGGTCTTCGGCGGCGGCGACGGCCCGCTCGGCCGTGCCCTCACAGCGGCGGGCGGCGGCAGCGGGCTGCGCGCCGTCACCAGGCAGTTCCAGGACAACTGGGTGGAGTTCGCCCGGACCGGGACGCCGCTGCCCTCCTGGCCGCGCTACACCGAGCAGCAGCGCAGCACCCTGATCATCGACGACCCGACCCGGGTCGAGCACGATCCGGAGCCGACCAAGCGGCTGGCCTGGCAGGGCGTCGGGGTGCCGAGCCTCACTTGAGCAGCCGGGACATCCGGCGGTCGGCCAGGGTTCGGCCGCCGGTCTGGCAGGTGGGGCAGTACTGGAACGAGCGGTCCACGTAGGAGACCTCGCGCACGGTGTCGCCGCAGACCGGGCAGGCTTCGCCGGTGCGCGCGTGCACCCGCATCCCCGAGCGCTTCTCGCCCTTCAGCCGGGCAGCGTCCTGCCCCACCGAGCGCCGCACCGCGTCGGTGAGCACCGCGCGCATGGCCGCGTACAGCTCGGCCGTCTTCGCCTCCGGCAGCGTCTTGGTATTGGCGAACGGCGAGACCTTGGCGGTGTGTAAAATCTCGTCCGAGTAGGCATTGCCGATGCCGGCGAGCAGCGTCTGGTCCACGATGGCGGTCTTGATCCGCTGCGAGGTGCCGCGCAGGAGCGCGCCGAACTCCTCCTCGGTGAGCGCCAGCGCGTCCGGGCCGAGCCTGGCGATGCCGGGCACCTGCTGCGGATCGTCCACCACGTACACCGCGAGCCGCTTCTTGGTGCCCGCCTCGGTGAGGTCGAAGGCAGGCGTCGCCCCCGCCGGGGTGAAGAAGTGCACCCGCAGCGCCAGCGGCCCCCGCCCCGGCTTCGGCGGGTTCGGACTCGGCTCGTCGATCCAGCGCAGCCAGCCGCCCCTGGACAGATGCGTGAGCAGCCACAACCCGCCGCAATCGAGCCCGAGGAACTTGCCGAACCGCCCCGCCCCGGTCACATCCCGCCCGGACAGCGCCGTGATCGGCGGCTCGAAGGTCTTCACCGCGCTCAGCGCCGCAATATCGATCCGCCCGACCACGGCACCGGTCGCATGCTCCCGCAGGAACTGCGCCAGCGCCTCGATCTCCGGCAGTTCGGGCACATCGCCAGGTTACCGGCGAGGGCCGACAGGTGCGGGAATCAACTCGGCACCGTCAGCTGCCAGACGTGGCCGTCGGGGTCGGCGAAGGTGGCGGTGAAGCCCCAGGGCTGGGTGGCGGGGGCGGTGATGACGGTGGCGCCCGCGGCGCAGGCGCGGTCGGTGGCGGCGATGACCTCGGCCTCGGTGCGGAGGGCGAGGCCGAGGAGGCATTCGCTGGTGCCGGGGGTGGCGACCGAGCGGTCGCCGAGCACCCAGCCGAAACCGCCGGTGGGGACGAGCATGAGGGTGGTGCGGGCGTCGAGGCGGTACTGCAGGGGCTCGGGCACGCCGTCGCCGGCGAGGTCGCCGAAGGGCTCGAGGCCGAGGGCGTCGCGGTAGAAGGCGACGGCGCGGCGGCGGTCCTCGGTGGGCAGCGCGATCACCAGCGGGGGCACCTCGGTGGCGCGGCGGAGCAGGTAGATGTCCATGATCCAGCCCTTGGCCGCGCGCAGCTCGGCGCGGCGGGCGACGATGCGCGGGCCCACCTCGGCGAGCGGGCCCTCGATCAGCTCCTCGTCCGGCATGCCGAGGTAGGCGCCCCACCAGATGTGCACGTCGTCCGGCGGCACGGTGGTCCACGCGCAGTCGCCGTCCAGCATGACCAGCGTCGGGTCGTTGCCGAGCCCCTCGGCGCGGAGCCTGCGGCCGGTGGTGATGTGCACCGGCTGGCCGATGCCGTGCAGCACCGTGCGGTGCGCCGCCGCCAGCGCCTGCGGGCTGGTGATGCCGGGGATCACGGTGTACTCGAAATCCTGCGTGCCGCGAATGGTCTCGACTAGCCGCAGCGTGCTGTCGTAGAGCGCGGGGTCGCCCCAGACCAGGATGCCCCCGACCCCGTCGACCGCCGCGAACTCGGCGGCGAGCAGCGCGGCGCGGCGGCGGTGCCAGTCCTCGACCGCGCCGCGGTAATCGCCGGGGTCGCGGTCGCGCGGGGGGTCCTGCACCTCGACCACCCGGTGCCCCGCCCCGGCGTGCCGGTCGAGGATGGTGGCGCGCAGGTCGAGCAGTTCCCGCTTCTCCTCGCCCTTGCCGATGACGAAGAAGGTGTCCACCCGCCCGATGGCCGCGACGGCCTGCAGGGTCACCTGGTCCGGATGGCCGGCGCCGATTCCGATCACGTAGAGCGTCCGCATGCGCCGAGACTAGAGTCGACGTGTGACGACTGCGCCGGACACCCAGTACGAGGACCTGCTGCGCCTGGTCCTGAGCACCGGAACCGCCAAGGGCGACCGCACCGGCACCGGCACCCGCAGCGTGTTCGGCCACCAGCTGCGCTACGACCTGAACTCCGGCTTCCCGCTGGTCACCACCAAGCGCGTGCACCTCAAGTCGGTGGTCTACGAACTGCTCTGGTTCCTCCGCGGCGACTCCAACGCCCGGTGGCTGCAGGAGCGCGGGGTGAAGATCTGGGACGACTGGGCAGGCCCGGACGGCGATCTGGGCCCGGTCTACGGCGTGCAGTGGCGGTCGTGGCCCACCCCCGACGGCCGCCACATCGACCAGATCACCGGCGTGCTGGAGACTTTGCGCACCGACCCGGATTCCCGGCGCATGCTGGTCTCCGCGTGGAACGTCGCCGAGCTGGACAAGATGGCGCTCGCGCCGTGCCACGCGCTGTTCCAGTTCTACGTCGCGGACGGCAAGCTCTCCTGCCAGCTGTACCAGCGCAGCGCCGACCTCTTCCTCGGCGTCCCCTTCAATATCGCCTCGTACTCGCTGCTCACGCACATGGTGGCGCAGCAGGCCGGGCTCGGCGTCGGCGAGTTCGTCTGGACCGGCGGCGACTGCCACATCTACGACAACCACGTCGAACAGGTCACCGAGCAGCTCGGCCGCGACCCCTACCCCTTCCCCGAGCTGCGGCTGCGCAGGGCCGATTCGCTCTTCGGCTACGACTACGAGGATGTCGAGATCCTGGGGTACCGGCACCACCCGGCCATCAAGGCGCCGGTGGCGGTGTGACCGCCCGGACCGTCGGGCTGATCTGGGCGCAGACCCCGGCCGGGGTGATCGGCAGGGACAACGGCATTCCGTGGCGGGTGCCGGAGGACGTCGCGCACTTCAGGGCGACCACCGCGGACCACCCGGTCGTCATGGGCCGCCGCACCTGGGACTCGCTGCCCGCGCGGTTCCGCCCGCTGCCCGGCCGCCGCAATATCGTCGTCACCAGGCAGCCCGGGTGGTGCGCCGCGGGCGCCGAGTCCGCCACCTCGGTCCCGGCCGCGCTGGCGCTGGCCGGAACCGGGACGGTTTGGGTGATCGGCGGCGCCGAGATCTATCGCGAGGCGCTCGCCGCCGCCACCGACCTCGCCGTCACCGAGGTCGAGCTGGCCGTCGAGGGCGACAGCTTCGCCCCCGCGCTCGGCCCGGAGTGGGCGGCCGACGACCCGGCCTGGCAGGCGTCGAGCACCGGCATCCGCTACCGCATCCGCCGGTATCGGCGTGCGGAGCGCTGAACCCGGCATATCGCCGCGCGGCGTCGGGCATACTTCGGTTCATCAGCACCTGTGACCTCAGCCACAGCCCGGCCGAGGTCGGCGCGAAAGGTTGTCATGGACAAGAAATCGCTCACCGCGGTGGCCCGGCAGCAACTGAAGCTCGCGGCCACCGCGACCAGCGGCCGGAGCTCCCAGACCCTCTTCGGCGGTCACGCCAACGCCCTGCGGCAGACCGTCGTCGCGCTCACCGCGGGGCAGAGCCTGGCCGAGCACGACAATGCCGGGGAGGCGACGCTGCAGGTCATCAGCGGCACGCTCATCCTGATCAGCGGCACCACCGAGTGGAAGGGCTCGGCAGGCGATCTGCTGGTTGTCCCCAAGGCGCGGCACAGCGTGAAGGCTGTGGATGATGTGGCGTTTCTGCTGACCGTCGCGAAGTCGTGAGCGCGCCGACGATCTAGGCTTTCCGGCATGGGTGAGCCGCAGCCGATCCTCGAACCGCTCACACCGGCCGCCATCTTCCTCGTCGCCACGATCGCCGAGGGGGGCGAACCGGTGGTCCGCGACCTGCTCGCCGACCTGCCCGGGCTCCGCCGCTCGGTCGGCTTCCGGCTGCCCGGCGCCGGGCTGACCTGCGTCGCCTCCATCGGGTCGGCGGCGTGGGACCGGCTCTTCGCCGGGCCGCGCCCGGCCGAGCTGCACGAGTTCCGCGAGTTCAAGGGCGAGGTGCACAGCGCGCCGGGCACCCCTGGCGACCTGCTGTTCCACATCAAGGCCGAGGTGCACGACGCCTGCTTCGAGCTGGCCATGGCGATCGGCGACCGGCTCGGCGACGCGGTGCGGATCGTGGACGAGACCGTCGGCTTCCGCTACTTCGAGCAGCGCGACCTGCTCGGCTTCGTGGACGGCACCGAGAACCCGGAGGGCGCCACCCCGCAGTCCGACGCCGGGCGCACGGCGCTGATCGGCGACGAGGACCCGGATTTCGCCGGCGGCAGCTACGTCATCGTGCAGAAGTACGTGCACCCCATGGACAAGTGGCGGGCGCTGCCGGTGCCGGAGCAGGAGAAGGTGATCGGCCGCAGCAAGCTGGACGACTTCGAGCTGGCCGACGACGTCAAGCCGCCGGACTCGCACGTCGCGGTGAACACGATCGTCGACGCGGACGGCACCGAGCGGCAGATCCTGCGCGCCAACATGCCCTTCGGCAGCGTCAAGGACGGCGAGTTCGGCACCTACTTCGTCGGCTACGCGGCCACGCCGAGCGTTACCGAACGCATGCTGGAGCGCATGTTCACCGGCACGCCCGACGCCGCCTACGACCGCATCCTGGATTTCTCCGTCGCGGTCACCGGCACGCTGTTCTTCACGCCGCCGAACGACTTCTTCGACGACCTGCCCGATCCGCCGGAGCAGCCCGCGGCGCCCGCCGCCGAGCGATCGGCCGACGGCTCGCTGGGAATCGGCACGCTGAAAAGGAGCACCAACCGATGAACAACCTGCACCGCGAACTAGCGCCGATCACGCCCGAGGCCTGGGCGCAGATCGAGGAGGAGGCGAAGCGCACCTTCAAACGGCACATCGCCGGGCGCCGCGTGGTGGATGTCTCCGGGCCGTTCGGGGTGGACTACTCCGCGGTGGGGCTCGGCCGCACCACCCCGATCGCCGCGCCGGACCAGGGCGTCGAGGCGCGGCAGCGGGTGGTGGCGCCGCTGGTGGAGCTGCGGGTGCCGTTCACGCTCTCCCGCGAGGAGCTGGACAATGTCGAGCGCGGATCGCAGGACACCGACCTGGACGCGGTCAAGGACGCCGCGCGCAAGATCGCCTTCGCCGAGGACCGCGCGGTCTTCGAGGGCTATCCCGCCGCGGGCATCAAGGGCATCAGGGCCAGTGCCTCGAATCGGCCGATCGGGCTGCCCACCGACACCCGACTGGTGCCGGAGGCCGTGGCACAGGCGCTCTCCGCGCTGCGGCTGGCCGGGGTCGACGGGCCGTACTCGGTGCTGCTCAGCGCCGACCTCTACACCGAGGTCTCGGAGACCTCCGACCACGGCCACCCGATCCGCACGCACATCGAGCGGCTGCTGCCGGAGGGCGAGATCATCTGGGCCCCGGCCATCGGCGGCGCGATCGTGCTCACCTGCCGCGGCGGCGATTTCGACCTGCGCATCGGCCAGGATCTCGCCATCGGCTACCTGAGCCACGACGCGGAGTCGGTGCGGTTGTACTTCCAGCAGAGCATCCAGTTCCTGGTGTACACCGCCGAGGCCGCGGTCTGCCTCTCCGCGTGATGGACGACGCGGTGGCGACGGAGCGCCCTGGCCCGGTGCGGGCCGGGGTGGTCCCCGGGTCCAGGATCGCGCTGTACGCGGTGGCGGCGGTACTGGTGACGGCGGCGCCCTGCGCCGCGGTGGTCGCGCTCTTCGGCGTGCACCGGGTGGTCACCGGGGTGCTGCTCGGCGGGGTGTTCGGGATCGCGGTGCTGGTGGCGCTGTTCCGGCGGGACGCGGTGGTGCTCGGTGAGCGCGGGATCGAGCGGCGCACACCATGGTCGGCGGAGCCGCTGTCGTGGGAACGGGTGGTCGGCGGGCGGTTCGCCCTGGACGAGCGGGCCCGCTGGGCGCTGGCGCTGGATCTGACCGGCGACGCCGAGCTGGTGCTGCTCTCCATCCCGCCGGTGGTGCGGCCGGTGGGCAATGCCTACGAGATGCGCAAACGCGAGCAGGTGCGGCAGCTGCGGCAGCTGCTGCGGGAGAAGCGCATCCCCATCACCGTGCTGCCGGAGATCGCAACCGCATTACAACGGCACTGGCGCCTGGCACCGCCCGCCCGCTGACCGGTATACCTGGTGCGGAGCGAGACGCGGAGGCTGAAGTGTCGATGAAGAAGGGCGCCAATGTCGCGGTGCCGACCTCGGTGTTGCGGATCGAGGTATCCGCGGCGCCGGATGTCGCCGCGCTGTTGCTGGCCGGGGGGCGGGTGCGCAGCGACGCCGATTTCGTGTTCTTCAACCAGCCCGCGCACCCCTCCGGTGCGGTGCACTACGAGCGCGAGCACATGCTGGTCGCGGATCTCTCCCGGATCGAGGACGCGGTCGATTCCATCGTGATCGCCGTCGCCGGAGACGAACCGCTCGGTGCACTCACCGCGCGGGTGCTCGACTCCACCACCGGGGCCGAGGTCGCGGCCTTCGAATGCCGGGCCGACGCGGAGAACGCGCTGGTCGCCGGGGAGCTGTACCGGCGCGGGGGCGGGTGGAGGTTCCGTGCGGTCGGGCAGGGGTACACCTCCGGGCTGGCGGGGCTGGTCGTGGCGCACGGGGTCTCGGTGGACGAGGACACACCGAAGGTCGATTCCGGAGCCGAGCCTTCCGGGGTGCGGCAGGCAGCTGCGGAGCAGCGCCCCGCGCCTGCTCAGCAGTATCCCGTAACGGGTGATCCGGCGTCGGCACAGCCATTTTCGGTTCCGGCACGAACCGCGCCGACACTGCCGAATCCGGCCCCGGTCCGCGGTGCACCGCACCCGACACTGGTCAACCCGAATTCGCGGGCACCGCATCCGACGGCGGTCGACCCGCGCGCGAACGCGCCCTACTCGCCCCCGCCGGACAAGGTGACCGAGGAACTCCCGACCCTGTCGCTGACCAGCGTCGGCGCCACCTCCGGGCTGCTCAGGATCAACCTGAGCTGGTCCATCCCGGCGATCCGCGGCATCGCGGGCCGCGGCGCCCCCGACCGCCCCCTCGACCTGGACCTGTGCTGCCTGTGGGAGCTGAACGACGGCAGCAAGGGCATCGTGCACGCCCTCGGCGAGTTCGGCAGCCTCGCCGGCCCCCCGTTCCTGAAACTCGACACCGACGACCGCACCGGCCGCCCGGACGGCGAGAACCTGCTCATCGACCTGGACCACACCCCCGACTTCCGCCGCATCCTGGTCTTCGCCTCGGTCTACGAGGGCGCCGACGACTTCCGCGGCGTCACCGCCACCGCCACCCTGCACCCGGTGCACGGCGCCCCCATCGAACTCAGCGTCGGGGGCTGCACCGACAACTCCCGCAAGGTCGCGCTCGCCATGCTGGAGAACGTCGCGGGCGACCTGGTCCTGCGCCGCGAGGGCCGCTTCATCCCCCCGCCGACCCGCCCGCCCTTCTTCCTGAACATGGCGGTGGACGAGGCGTATTCGTGGGGTTTGGCCTGGGTGAGCGCACCGGCCAAGGAGTAGGTGTCGTTCGGAAAACTCTGCACCCGGTGCAGGGTTTTCGATTCATTCCTCGGTGGGGAGGTCGCCCCGGAGTGCGCGCCGGGCCGCGGCGATCGCGGGGTGACCGCCGGTGCCGCGACGGTAGGCAAGGTGCGTCCGGCGCTGGATGGGCAGCGGAGTGAGTACCACGCCGTCCGGGGCGCTCGCAGTGCCGAGGTCGGGGACGAGGGCCACACCCTGCCCGGCGGCGACCAGGGCGAGTACCGCCCCGAAATCGTCGGCGTGGTGCCGGATTCGCGGCGGGAAACCGGCCGCCTCGCAGGCGCGGAGGGTGAGGGCGTGGCAGAGGGTGCCCGGGGTTCCGGCGATCCACGCGGACTCGCGGTGGGACGCGAGGGGTTGCGCAGAGCGCGCGGCGAGGTGGACGGTCTCGCGGAGCAGTGGTTCGGTTTCCAGACCCGGGTCGGGGACCACGGGGACGTAGTCGTACTCCTGGACGAGGGCGATATCGAGCCGCTCACCGCGCAGCGCGTCGGGGACCGAGGCCGGGTCGAGCTCGGTGACCATGAGATCGAGCCCGGGGTGCGCGCTGCTCAGCGCCACGATGGCGGGGGTCAGAATGGCCGGGACGGCGGAGGGGAAGACACCGATGCGCAGGGTGCCGGTGAGCTCGGTGGCGGCGAGTTCGGCGGCGGCGCGCTGCAGCACCGCGAGGAGTTCCTCCGTGTGCGCGACCAGCCCGCGGGCGGCGGGGGTGAGCGTGACCCGGCGGCCGGTGCGCTCGAGCAGGGCCGCCCCCGTCTCCCGCTCCAGCGCGGTGAGCTGTTGTGACACCGCCGAGGGGGTGTAGTTCAGCGCTTCGGCGACGGCGGCGATGGTGCCCCGGTGGGCCAGTTCGCGAAGCAGCCGCAGTTTGCGGACATCGAGCATAAGTTCAGCTTATGCTCGATGTCGGGAATCCGAACTGGACCTGACGAACGATCCGGGCGATGGTCGATTCATGCTCCGCACCGGCCTGTATGTCCCGCTGATCACCCCGTTCACCGCCACCGGCGAACTCGCGACCGCCGCATTGGAAGAACTCGCGCACGCCGCGCTGACCGGCGGCGCCACCGGGCTGGTCGCGCTCGGCACCACCGGCGAAGCCGCGGCACTCACACCGGAAGAGCACGACACCGTCATCGACATCTGCGCAAACGCCTGCGGCGAGCACGGCGCGCCGCTCATCGCGGGAGCGGGAACGAATACCACCGCCGCCTCGATCGAGCAGGTCGCGGCGCTGGACCCGCGGGTCACCGCCGCGCTCACGGTGGTCCCGTACTACACCCGGCCATCCGAAGCTGGTGTGGTCGAGCACTTCCGGCTGCTCGCCGCCGCCAGCCCGGTGCCGCTGATCGTCTACAACATCCCCTACCGCACGGGCCGCACGCTCAGCGCGGAGACGCTGGGCCGAATCGCCCGCATCCCCGATATCGCCGGTTTCAAGCACTCCACGGGCGGCATCGACGAGACTACCCTTGCCTTCCTCGCCGACCTCCCGGACAACACCTCGGTCCTCGCCGGAGACGACCTCTTCACCGCCCCGCTCCTCGCCCTCGGCGCCACCGGCGCGATCCTGGCCTCCGCCAATATCGTCGCCCGCCCGTACGCCGACCTCATCGCCGCCTGGCGCGGGGGCCACGTCGAGCGGGCCAGGCGACTCGGAAACCGCCTGGTCCCGCTCACCCGCGCCCTCTTCGCCGAGCCCAACCCGACCGTCGTCAAAGCGGTCCTCGCCGCGCAGGGCCGAATCCCGAGCCCCCACGTCCGCCTCCCCCTGCTCCCCGCTCGCCCGGAGTCGACTGCCGCCGCTCTGACCTACGTGGACCAGCTCGCCCTCGGACCGCTCGACCGCTCGTAGGGGGACGTCGGCGGTCTTGGTTGTCCGCTCCCGCGTTGCCGATTCCGCGCACTACGCCCGCGGCCCCGCGAGCGATTCCAGCAGTGCCACCGCCTCCGCCCGCACGCCCCCCTCCGCCCCGAGCACCCGCAGCACCGCCTCCGGAATCGTGTGCTCGGCGTACTCCGGCGCCGCCCCCTCGTCGGACCGAATATTGATCACCGTCTCCACCAAGCGGAACGGAAGCACCTCCGCGCCGAGAGCGGCGCCGAGGTCGGCGAGGACCAGCCGGGCCAGCTCCTCGTAGTGCCCCCGCAGCTCGTCCCGGCGCAGCCGGAAGGCGGCGAACCGCTCGGTGCGCAGCTCGGGAAGCAGGTACAGCGCACCGAGATTCCAGCGCGCGGCACACAGCTGGCGCACGTCGAAGAGCGCGAGCGCGTAGAGCCGCACGGCGGCGGGGGCGGGCGAATCGGCCAGCCACTCGGCGAATTCCAGCGGCCCGGCCACGGTCTCGGCGAGCAGCGCGTCCAGGATGTCGTCCTTGGCGGCGAAGTGGTGGTAGAGCGATGCCTGCCGGATGCCGACCGCGTCGGCGACCGCCCTGGTCGAGGTATTCGCGTACCCCTTGGTGGTGAAGAGCTCGCCTGCGGCGTCCAGGATCTCCGCCCGCGGCGTCTGCCCGTGCCTGCGCCGCTGCTCGAGCCGCGGCCGCCCCGGTCCGAGGTTCGTCACCGGGCCATTCTGGCACTGCTCCGGAGCAAGTCCGGCTCGCACCGCGCTGACCTGCGCGGAGAGATTCCTGTCATCCGACAGAAACTCAGGCAACGCAGACGTTACGGCGCTTGATCGGAGCGATACACAGCGGTCACCGGAGACGCGATCGACGGGTCAAAACTGTCACTCGATAGATATTTCGGCCCGTCCCGAAGGAACCGATCATGGCCACCACCCTGGAACCCACCGCCCCCGGGAATCCACCGTCCGACACCCGCGACGGCGCCGACCTCGCGACGTTCGGCTACGAACCGGTGCTGCACCGCAAGCTGGGCCGGTACGCATCGTTCGCGGCGGGCTTCTCGTTCGTCTCCATCCTCACCACGATCTTCCAGTTCTTCGCCTTCGGCTACTCCTTCGGCGGCGCGGCCTTCTTCTGGACCTGGCCGCTGGTCTTCGCGGGCCAGTTCCTGGTGGCGCTGAACTTCGCCGAGCTGGCCGCCCGCTACCCCATCTCGGGCTGCATCTACCAGTGGTCACGGCGGCTGGCGGGCGAGGCGGTGGGCTGGTTCGCGGGCTGGCTGATGATCATCGCGCAGATCGTCACCGCGGCGGCCGCGGCCATCGCACTGCAGGTGGTATTGCCGAGCATCTGGAGCGGTTTCCAGATCATCGGCACCGATACCGCGCTGACCTCGCACGACGGCGCCATGAACGCGGTGCTGCTCGGCAGCGTCCTGCTGGTGGTGACCACCACTATCAATGTCATCGGCATCGACCTGATGGCGCGGATCAACTCGATCGGCGTGACCATCGAGATCGTCGGCGTGCTCGCCATCATCGCGCTCTTCTTCACCGGGGCGGAGCGCGGGCCGGACGTGGTCTTCGACACCTCGCAGGCGGTGGAGGGGCCGTACTGGATGGCCTTCCTGATCTCCGGGCTGATGGCGGCGTACGTGATGGTCGGCTTCGACTCGGCCGGTGAGCTCTCCGAGGAGACCAAGGACCCACGCCGGGTGGCGCCGCGCACCATCCTCACCGCGCTCACCGCCTCCGCGCTCGGTGGCGGGCTCATCCTGGTCGGCGCGCTGATGGCGGCGCCGAGCCTGGACGACGGCGCGCTCGCCGAGGGCGGGCTGGCCTACGTGCTGACCGCCAAGCTGGACAGCCCGGCGGGCACGGTGCTGCTCGGCTGCGTCGCGGTCGCGATCATGGTGTGCACGCTGGCCGTGCAGACCGCCGGTTCCCGGCTGCTCTTCTCCATGGCGCGGGACGGCAAGCTGCCCTTCGCCAAGCCGCTGGCCGCGGTGCACCCGCGGTACGGCACGCCGGTGCTGCCCGCCATCGTGATCGGCGCCGTCGGCATCGCGCTGCTGGTGCTGAACCTGGGCAACTCGGCCATCTTCGCCACCCTGGCCAGCGTCGGCATCGCCACCCTCTACCTGGCCTACCTGCTGGTGACGACGCCGCTGCTGGTGCGCCGGTTCCGCGGCTGGCAGAGCGAGCCAGGGCTGTTCGGGCTCGGCCGCTTCGGGATTCCGGTCAACCTGCTCGCGGTGGCCTGGGGCATCGCCATGACGGTGAACCTGGCCTGGCCGCGGGAAGAGGTGTACACGCCGGAGGGCGGTTCCTGGTGGATGCTCTGGGCCGCACCGCTCTTCGTGCTGCTCGCCGTCGGCGTCGGTTTCGCGATCTACCGCACGGTGGCCTCGAAGCCCGCCCCAGCCCTCGTCCCCTGATCCGTGCGGCGGTGGCGATGCCGGTCGCCACCGCCGCGGTGCCGATGGGGACGCGGCGGCCGACCGCCGGGTCCGCATCTCGGGCGCCGCCGACGGCCCGCCGGCTCGCCGCAAGCCCTTCGACCGACACAGGAGTCTCGATGACAAGCACCGATTCGACCACGGCCGCCAGGGCGCACGCCCGCGCGCAGGCGGCCGCCGCCGCGCTCCCCGAACCCGAACTCCCCGCGGGCATCGACCCCGCGCAGGTCGTGCTCCGCGACCGCATTCCGGCGGGCGGCTACCTGACGCGAGTACTCGCCCGCGGCACCCGAATCCGCCTCACCGACCCCACCGGCGCCGCCTGCGCCCACCTCCTGCTGTTCCGCGCGGAGGCGCCCTGGGAGCGGCTGAACGTCGCCGACACCCTCAAGGTCCCGTGGCAGGCCTACCTCGGCACCGGCCACCCGCTCCTCTCCGATCAGGGCCGGGTGCTGGCCACGGTGCTGACAGACACCTCGGGCCACCACGACGCGCTCTGCGGCCCGACCCCCGAGGTCAGGCACGCGCTGCGGCTCGGCGCGGCCAAGCACGGACTGGCACCCGCCGATGTCGGCCCGACACTCTCCTTCTTCCGCGGGGTCCGCGTGGACGCCGACGGCGGGCTGACCGGCACCGGCAGCGCCGCACCCGGCGCCGCGCTCGACCTCATCGCGCACCTGCCGGTCACCCTGCTGCTGGCGTCCGGCGCCCACCCGCTGGACGAGCGCCCCGCCGCCGAGTTCGACGTCGTCGCCTGGGCCGCACCGGACGACCTCGCGCTGCGCCCGAACCCGGACCCGGAGTACCTGCGGGCCGTCGACAACACCGAAGCGGCCTGGAAAGCCGCCCACCTCGAGGGGGTCCCGGCATGACCAGCACCGAAACACTCGTCCTGGACGAGACCGTCGCCGCCTGCGCCCCCTGGTCCACCGTGGTCCGCGCGGGCGAGCAGCTGCGGATCATCGACCTGCACGGCAACCAGGCCGTCGACTGCCTGCTCTACTCCGCCGCCGACCCCGCCGGCGAGCGCTACAGCGCGCAGGCCACCATGACCGCGCAGCGCAATATCTTCCTGACCACCGGCAGCGTGCTGCGCACCGACTCCGGCGCCGCGCTCATGACGGTGCTCGCCGACGAGGTCGGCAACCACGACACCCTCGCGGGCGCCTGTTCCCAGGAGTCGAACACGCTGCGCTACGGCCAGCACACCAGGCACCAGCACGCCTGCGTGGAGAACTTCCTCACCGAGGCGCTGAAGTGGGGGCTCGGCAAGCGCGACCTGGTCTCGAACATCAACTGGTTCATGAACGTCCCGGTGGAGCCGGACGGCACGCTCGGCATCGTGGACGGGCTCTCCGCGCCGGGCAAGTCGGTGACGCTGCGCGCCGAGATCGACACCCTGGTGCTGGTCTCCAACTGCCCGCAGATCAACAACCCGTGCAATGGTTTCGACCCCACGCCGGTGCGCATGGTGGTGACCCGATGAGCGTATTCACCGAGCCGGTGCCTGCCGAGACCGCGCAACCCGGTGTGCGGCAGCAGCCGCCCGCGGTGCTCGGGGCGCCCGCCACTGCGCGAACGGCCGGCGACGAGCGGGCGACGGGTGTCGAACAGGTGGCGCCCGGCGCCTCGGCCGCGCTGGTGACCGTCGAGCGGCCCGGGCCGCTGACCACCATCCAGGACTGGCCGGGCCGCACCGGGTACTGGCACGTCGGCGTCCCGCCGTCGGGTCCGATGGACGACCTGTCGTTCCGGCTCGGCAACCGCGCGGTCGGGAACCCCGAGGGTGCGGCCGGGCTGGAGTGCACCCTCGCCGGACCGGCTCTGCGCTTCGACCGCCCCACCACGGTCTGCGTGACCGGCGCCCCCGCCCCGGTCACCGTGGACGGCGAACCGGTCCCGCAATGGCGCGCGGTGACGGTGCCCGCGGGCGGCAGGCTCGAGGTCGGCACGGTCACCGGGCCCGGGCTACGGGTCTACGTGCTGCTCGCGGGCGGGCTCGATCTGCCCGAGTACCTGGGCAGCACAGCCACTTTCACGCTCGGCAGGTTCGGCGGCAGCACCGGCGGCACCCTGCGCGAAGGCGAGCTCCTGCCGCTGGGCGAGCCGCCGAGCACCCGCACCGGCGCGGTGCCGATGGAGCACCAGCCCGCGCTCACCCGGCACTGGCAACTGGCCGTCACCGAGGGCCCGCACGGCGCGCCGGAGTTCTTCACCCGCGCCGATATCGACACCCTCTACGCGACCCCCTACGAGGTGCACTTCAACTCCGACCGCACCGGCGTCCGGCTGATCGGCCCGAAACCGGCCTGGGCCCGCCCGGACGGCGGCGAGGCCGGGCTGCACCCGTCCAATATCCACGACACCCCGTACTCCGTCGGCGCACTCGACTTCACCGGCGACACCCCCATCCTGCTCGGCCCCGACGGACCGAGCCTGGGCGGCTTCGTCTGCCCGGTCACGGTGACCGCCGCCGACCGCTGGAAACTCGGCCAGCTCGCCCCCGGCGACACCGTGCGCTTCGTCCCGGTGCGCGGCGCGGCCACCGCCCCGCTGCGCGAGCTGGGCCGGGAGCGCCGCGCCGGCTTCCCGATCGTGCTCAGCACCGGCGGCGACGGCGACGACGGAGTGCTCCGCCGCCGCCACGTCGACGACGAGACCTCGGTGACCTACCGGCGCGCCGGTGACGACGGCGTCCTCGTCGAATACGGCGAGATGACACTGGATCTCGCACTCCGCGCCCGCGTGCACGCACTGCACCAACACCTGCTCACCGACCGCCCGCGCGGCATCACCGAGCTCACCCCCGGCATCCGCTCACTACAGATCCGGGTCGATCCGGCGTTGCTGCCGATCCCCCACCTGCTCGACCTGCTCACCGAGGCGGAGACCGCCATCCCCGCCGCCAGCGACCTGGTGGTGCCGAGCCGCACCGTGCACCTCCCGCTCTCCTGGGACGACCCCGCCACCCGCGAGGCCATCACCCGCTACATGCACGGCGTCCGCGCCGACGCCCCCTGGTGCCCGTGGAATATCGAGTTCATCCGCCGCGTCAACGGCCTGGAGACGGTCCAGGACGTGTACGACACCGTCTTCGACGCCGAGTACCTGGTGCTCGGCCTCGGCGACGTCTACCTCGGCGCGCCGGTCGCCACGCCCACCGACCCCCGGCACCGCCTGGTCACCACCAAGTACAACCCGGCCCGCACCTGGACCCCCGAGAACGCCGTCGGCATCGGCGGCGCCTACCTGTGCATCTACGGCATGGAGGGGCCGGGCGGGTACCAGTTCGTCGGCCGCACGACCCAGGTCTGGAACCACCGCGCCACCGGCTCCGACGACCCCTGGCTGCTCCGCTTCTTCGACCGGATCCGCTGGTACCCGGTCGAAACGGACGAACTCCTCGACCTGCGCGCCGACTTCCGCGGTGACGTGCGCACCGAAGACGGGCACTTCTCGCTCGCCGAGTACCGGGGGTTCCTGGATGCCGAGGCGGATTCCATCGCGGAGTTCCGTGGTCGGCAGGCGGAGGCGTTCGGGGCCGAGCGGGAGTCGTGGCGGCGGGCGGGTGAGTTGTAGGGGATCAGTAGAGACGCAGTGCCCAGACCGCCGGGTATACGGTCAGTTCGCGCCCAGGTGCCGCTCGATCGATTCCACCTTCCCCGTCATCGCATCCGTGACGCCGGGCCGGATATCGCCCTTGAGGACGATCCCGGCCCGCGGCGCGACAACCAGCACGGCATCGATGGCCTGCTTGATCACCGCCATCACCTCGTCCCACTCACCCTCGATGGTGGTGAAGAGCGCGTTGGTTTCGTTGGGTAGCCCGCTGGCGCGGATGACCCGCACCGCTTCGGCAACTCCTGCACCGACGCTTTCGCCGGTCCCCATGGGCGTGACCGAGAACGCGATGATCACCTGTGCCTCCTGATTCGCTGGTCTTCGTGACTACGAAGCGTGCAGGAGCTCGGCGATGTCGCGGTGGAGTTCGGCGGCACCGATCACCTCGGTAAGCCAGATCGGATACGCCCTGGGCGGCATCGCCTCGAAGCATGGCATCGCCGTAGTAGGCGCCGAAGCCTTCGTGGTCGATATCCGGGTGGTCATGGCCCCGGGATTCGACGAACAGCTGCTCGGCGTCCTCGACAGCCCGCAGGCACTCGACCGCATTACCGAGCTGACCGAAGGCGCGGGCTTGCACTGCTGCGATATCGGCCCGACGTAGGAGCGACAGCCGATCGGGCCGCATACCGGCCATGCCGAGCATCGTCAGGGCGTCGTCGGCCTGACCGAGGAAGATGGCCTGCCGCGCCAGACAGGTCAGGATGGCGGCCCGAAGCCACCAGGCATCGGACTGTTCGGCGCAGTGCAATCCAGCCTCTGCCGATACTCGCTGCACGTGAGCCATCCCGACGCGAGCGGGAAGCTGGTCGAGCGGGCCTGCGGCAGCCGCGATCATCTCGTCGCTGAGCATGGTTGCCGACACAGCGAGCACCCCGCGCAGGAAGTCATTGCGTCGCACATCATCCGCCTGAAGCGCTCGGGACCATGTCGCGTCATCATAGGACGACCGAGCGGGCTCGGCCGGTGTGGACTTCCTGCCACCTCGCCTCCGCGCCTGCCAGGCGGCTTGGCCTTCGGCGACGATCTGCTCGAAGCGGGTCCGGTCATCGGCGGTCGCCCGTTGCGCGTAGGCGGTATCGAGAATCGCCTGCGTACCCGGGCGCGGCACGACCGTGCCGAGTCCGCGACGCCAGTTCGCGACGATCGTGATCTCAACGCCGAGCAGAGCAGCGAAATCCCGTACCGAACAACGCATGGCTTCCTGTAGGGCCACGGCTTCGAATCCGGTCCACGCCCGCCCTCTGACCACATCTCCCCCTACGTCACCGCTCTTCGAGCCGGGCGAACGCATACAACGCGCCGACGCTAGCGCAACAGCGCGTACTTCGCACGAAACACGCTGTCGGGCAGGGTAAATGCCGATATCCGGCACTGGGGAGACGCCTGGAATCGAGTCGGGCGCACCGACTGCCCTGCGGTGCGGCAGGCCGGTGGCGAAAGCCCTCGGTGCCGGGTATCTCGATCCTCGAGCGGCGCACTGTACACGGAGGCTTTCAGCTCGATGTCGACCCCACCACGTCGAGCCCGACACATACATATCGAATCCGGCCCCCTGAGCCTGGACTTCATCGCCAGTGCCGAACACGCCCGAGATGTCTCCGACGAATTGGCGCCATGCTTCCCGGAAGTCATTGTCACCGTGGATGACGATATCTCTCCGGATCTGCCGCCCCTGCCTTGCGCAAGATTGTGGGAGTAAAAAGTCAGGTGTGCGCGAAACCGGCGGTGTCGTGCTGCGGGCGCTCCTGGGCCCGCAACCGCGGCATCACCTGCTCGAGCGCTTCGAGCAGCAACCCGGCGAGATCGTGGGTGAAACCATTGCGCACCACGATGCGCAGCGCCGCGAGATCCTCCCGGTCGGCGGGGAAGGTGTAGGCGGGCACCAGCCACCCGTGTTCGCGCAGCGCGGCGGAGACGTCGAAGACCGAGTAGCCGGACTCGCCGTCGGCCAGGGTGAAGGCGAAGACCGGGAGCTCGCTGCCGTCGGTGAGCAGGCGGAAGGGGCCGAGCGCGGCGATCCGCGCGGCCAGTTCGGTGGCGACGTCCCGGCAGTACTGCTGGATCCGCGTGTACCCGCTGCGGCCGAGCCGGAGGAAGGTGTAGTACTGGGCCACCACCTGGGCGCCGGGGCGGGAGAAGTTGAGGGCGAAGGTGGGCATCTCGCCGCCGAGGTAGTTGACGCGGAAGATGAGGTCGTCGGGGAGCGCGGGGGTGTCGCGCCAGAGCACCCAGCCGACGCCCGGGTACACCAGGCCGTACTTGTGCCCGGAGGTATTGATCGAGGCGACGCGCGGGAGGCGGAAGTCCCACTCCAGCTCCGGGTCGCAGAACGGGGCGATCATGGCGCCGGAGGCACCGTCCACGTGCACCGGGATGTTCCAGCCCTGGTCTTTCTCCAGCTGGTCGAGCGCGGCGCAGATCTCGGCGACCGGCTCGTAGCTGCCGTCGAAGGTGGAGCCGAGGATGGCGACGACGCCGATGGTGTTCTCGTCGCAGTACGGGAGCGCGGCCTCGGCGGTCAGGTGGTAGCGATCGCCTTCCATCGGCACCAGCCGGGGCTCGACGTCCCAGTAGTCGGCGAACTTCTCCCAGCACACCTGGACATTGCCGCCCATCACCAGGTTCGGCCGCTCGGCCGGGAGCCCGGCCGCCCTGCGCTGCTGCTGCCACCGGCGTTTCAAGGCCAGCCCGGCCAGCATGCACGCCTCGCTCGACCCGGTGGTCGAACAGCCTGGCGCGGTCGCCGGGTCGGGGGCGTGCCACAGGTCGGCGAGCATGTGCACGCAGCGCTGCTCCAGCTCGGCGGTGCGCGGGTACTCGTCCTTGTCGATCATGTTCTTGTCGAAGCACTCGCGCATGAGTTCCTGCGCGGCGGGCTCCATCCAGGTGGTCACGAAGGTCGCCAGGTTGAGCCGGGCATTGCCGTCCAGCATGAGCTCGTCGTGCACCACCTGGTAGGCGACCTCGCAGTCCAGCTCCCCCTCCGGCATGCGATCCCGCGGCACGGTGATCGGCTCCCTGGTGAACACCGGGTTGACCGCTACCTCCTTCGGCCGGCGGGGGTGCGGGTCGGACGGGTGCGACAGCGGCATGGCGGCTCCTGCCTCTCGGCCGGGCGATCGGGTGGGCTCAGCGTATCCGCAGGTCGGCGCCGTCCCCCGTTTCCGCGCTACCCGGCGTGCCGGTCCAGGTACTCGGCGACCGCCTTGCGGATGCCCGGTCTGGGAGCCCCCTTCGCGGGGGTGCGGCATGACTGCCCCTAGGGAATTTGCTGTGGCTGCCTGATGTGGTGTCTTCGGCGTACCGGAGGTCGATGACTCATCATCAGGACGAGTTGCTGCTAGCGATCAAGTCGCGGACACACCTGGTCGAGCCACTGCACTGACCGCAGACGCAGAGCAGCCCCTGGGGGCCGTAGCTGTCACCAGGGGCCAGACCGTCTGTCAGGGCGAACCCCGAGGGACGATTCCTTGCTCGCATTTCAGGTTAACACGCAAACCGTGCTTCATCCGTGGAGCCGCTCCGGTCAGCGCACCTTGCGCTCCAGCTCGTCCAGGGTCAAGGGCGGCTCACCGTTGTGGTCGCGGTAGGCGACGATGCTTGGCGTCGGACGTTCGAAGCGGCCGACGAAATTGCCTGCGGCGATGAAGACCTGGCCGGTGACGTCCTTGGCTCGGTCGGTGGCGAGGTAGCGGTAGAGCTGCGCGGCGTACTCCGGGGGCGGGGCGTCGAGGGCGCCCTGGGTGGAGAGCTCGTCGAGCATTCCACGGCGGTGGAGTTCGTGGATCTTGGCTTCGTAGGCGTCGCCGGTGGAGAGGCGGGTGCGGGCGCCGGGGCAGATCACGTTGGCGCGGACGCCGTGTTCGCGGAGTTCGGCGGCGATGGCGAGGGTCAGGCTGGTCACCGCGCCCTTGCCCGCGGCGTAGCCGGTGCCGCCGTAATCGCCGAGGTAGGCGAAGGAGCTGGTGTTGACGATGGTGCCGCGGCCCTGCTCGACCATGCGCGGGGCGGCCGCGCGGCAGGTGGTGAAGACGGTCTCCAGGTGGGAGTCGAGCAGGGTGCGCCATTCGTCGGGGCGAACGGTGAGAATCGAGGAACCCTCCGGCTCGGCGATGCCCGCGCAGTTCACCAGGATGTCGACGGCGCCGAACTCGGCGACGCAGGTGGCGATCAACCGGTCGGCCACGAAGGCGTCGGCGGCCGAGCCGGGTACGCCGACGGCGCCCAGCTCGGACGAGACGCGCTGCACCACCTCGGCTGAGCGGCCGTTCACCACCACCCCCGCCCCTTCGGCGGCCAGCGCGGCGGCGACAGCACGCCCGATCCCGCTGGTTCCGCCGACCACGACGGCGCCGCGACCGGTCAACTCGGCCATGTCTCTCCTCGAAGGTCAGACGCCGGGCATCCCGGCGAAGAGCAGCCGGAATACCGACGGCAGGTTGGGGGTGATCTGCGTGGACGGGATGAAGGGCGGGCCCTCGTTGGTGTCGGTGACGACATAGTCGGCGTGGCTACCGGGCGCCCGGTCCAGCACGCCGCTGCAGTTGGGGCCGCCGGTGGCGTTCACCTCGGGCAGGTCCTGCGGGTACTTGTACGCGGGCGCGCCGTACATGAAGCTGGCGAAGAACGAGGCCCCCGGCTTGTTGCCACCGAAGAGCGACTCGGCCAGCGGCATGGCGTTGTTGATCCCGACCACCAGGCAGTACAGCACCGGCTTGTACTCGTACAGCAGCTCGGCGGTGGGCCGGAGCAGGGCCAGCGTCTCGACGACCGCCTGCTCGTTCTCGCCGAGCACGGCGGTGCCGGTGTCGGCGAGCCCGATCAGCCCGAGGAGTACGGCGTCGAGGTCCCGCGAGCGCTCCGCGATGGTGCCCGCCGCGACGGTGGTGTTGTCCACCGTCCGCAGCAGGTCGGGCGCGGTAGCGGAATACAAGCCGGTGACCTGGGCGGTGGCGGCGAGATCGCGCTCCAGTGCGGGCAGGCTGGGGTTGAGCTCGGCGAGGTAGGCGTCCGAGCGGGTGAGCAGCTCGCCGAGTTTCGCGCCGCGTCCGTCCAGCGCCTGGCCGATCGCGCTCAGCGTGGCATTGAGCTTGGCCGGCTCGACCGCGGCGAGCAGGCGGCTGAGCCGCTGGAAGAGCGTGTCGAACTCGACCGTCACGGCGGACGCGCGCAATAGCGTGCCCGGCCGCATGGGAGTCGGCGCGGCATCGGCGGGCACCACGAAGTTCACGTACTTGGCGCCGAAGACGGTGGTCGAGCGGATGTCGACGGTGGCATTGCTCGGAACCAGCGCCAGCCGCTCCGGATCGACCCGCAGCTCGAGCCGCGCGGTGTCGCCGATCGACTCCACCGAGGCGACCGTGCCGATCTCCACCCCGCGCACCCGCACCTTGGCATCCGGGTCGAGTACGAGCCCGCTGCGCGGCGCCTCGACGGTGAGCGCGACGGTGTCCTGGAAACGCCCGGCGAACATGGCCAGCGCGAGCCCGGCGACGGACGCTAGGAGAGCGACCATGGAGAGCGCCGCCACCTTGTAGCGCACCAGCGACCAGACCTCAGCGGCCTGCGACTTCGCCGACGCTTCCTCGCGTTTCTGCACGGTTCACCTCTCGCTGGGCGAGCGCTTTCTTCCTTGCTTGGCCAGGGGCGGCCGTAGTACTGTCCAGACAGGTGTCCATCATATGTCTGGACAGCAACCTGGGGAAGGATTTCCGATGAGTCCGCTGAAACCGCGACGGGTCTCCGGTGGCGAGCACGAGCACGGCCATCTCGAGGAGTTCCGCACCGACCCGATTGCCCTGATGCAGCGCATCCGCGCCGAGTGCGGTGATGTCGGCGCGTTTCAGCTGGCGGACAAGAAGGTGCTGCTGCTGACCGGCGCCGAGGCGAACGAGTTCTTCTTCCGCTCCGCCGACGAGGATCTGGACCAGGCCGCGGCCTACCCGTTCATGAAGCCGATCTTCGGCGCGGGCGTGGTCTTCGACGCCAGCCCGGAGCGGCGCAAGGAGATGCTGCACAACTCCGCGCTGCGCGCCGACCAGATGCGGGGCCACGCCGCGACCATCGAGCGCGAGGTCGAGCGGATGCTGGCGAACTGGGGCGACGAGGGCGAGATCGACCTGCTGGAGTTCTTCGCCGAGCTCACCATCTACACCTCGTCGGCCTGCCTGATCGGCCCCAAGTTCCGCGAGGAGCTGGACATCCGGTTCGCCGAGCTCTACCACGAGCTGGAGCGCGGCACCGACGCGCTCGCCTACGTGGACCCGTACCTGCCGATCGAGAGCTTCCGCATCCGGGACGAGGCGCGCGCCGCCCTGGTCGACCTGGTGCAGGGCATCATGGACCAGCGCCGGGCCAACCCCTCCGCCAAGGAGGACCGCGACCTGCTCGACGTGCTGATCTCGGTCCCGGACGACGACGGCAACCCGCGCTTCGACGCCGACGTGATCACCGGCATCTTCATCTCCATGATGTTCGCCGGGCACCACACCACCTCGGGCACCGCCGCCTGGTCGGTGATCGAGCTGCTCCGGCACCCGGAGGTGCTCTCCGGCGTGGTGAAGGAGCTGGACGAGCTGTATGCCGACGGGTCGGCAGTGAGCTTCAACGCGCTGCGCCAGATCCCGAATCTGGAGGCGGTGCTCAAGGAGACGCTGCGGCTGCACCCGCCGCTCATCATCCTGATGCGGGTGGCGCGCGGCGCCTTCGAGGTGTGCGGCACCGAGATCACCGAGGGCGACCTGGTGGCGGCGACCCCGGCCATCTCCAACCGGCTGCCGGAGGACTTCCCGAACCCGGACTCCTTCGACCCGGGCCGCTACCTCGACCCGAACCAGGAAGACCTGGTGAATCGCTGGACCTGGATCCCGTTCGGCGCGGGCAGGCACCGCTGCGTCGGCGCGGCCTTCGCGCTCATGCAGCTCAAGGCGATCTTCTCGGTGCTGCTCCGGGACTGGGAGTTCGAGATGACGCAGCCATCGGAGAGCTACCGCAACGACCACAGCAAGATGGTGGTGCAGCTGGCCCAGCCGTGCCGGGTGCGCTACCGGCGCAGGCAGCGCTGAGAACAGGCGGGGCCCGCCGCGCGCGGTACGCGTGGCGGGCCCCGTCTCGTTCCGCTCCGAGTTCACTCGAAAGCGACCTGCCAGCTCTTGATGCCGTTGATCCAGCCGTTGCGCAGCCGCACCGGCTCGCTCACCTCCCGGACCACGGGCATGACGTCGGCGATCGCGTTGAACATCAGATCGATCTCCAGCCGGGCCAGATTGGCGCCGACGCAGTAGTGGGTTCCGGTGCCGCCGAAGCCGACGTGCGGATTGGGGTCGCGGCCGATGTCGAAGGTGAAGGGCCGATCGAAGCCGTCCTCGTCGAAGTTGGCCGAGCCGTAGAAGAGGCCGATCCGCTCGCCCTCCCTGATCTGCTGCCCGCCGAGCTCCAGGTCCTGGGTGGCGGTGCGCTGGAAGACGGTGACCGGGGTGGCCCAGCGGACGATCTCGTCCGGTGCGGTCTTGGGCCGCTCGGCCCGGTAGCGCTCCCACTGCTCCGGGTGGTCGACAAAAGCCTTCATGCCGTGCGTGATGGCATTGCGGGTGGTCTCGTTGCCGGCGACGGCGAGCAGGATGACGAAGAAGCCGAACTCGTCGGAGGCCAGCGATTCGCCGTCGATATCGGCCTGGACCAGCTCGGAGACGATGTCGTTGGCCGGGCTGGCCCGGCGCTGCTCGGCCATGTTCCAGGCGTAGCCGAGGATCTCGGCGGAGGCGACGGTCGGGTCGCCGTACTCCGGGTCGTCGTAGTTGAGCATGGCGTTGGACCAGTCGAAGACCTTGCGCCGGTCCTCCTGCGGCACGCCGAGCAGCTCGGCGATGGCCTGCAGCGGCAGCTCCACCGCGACCTGCTCCACGAAATCGCCGCCGCCGGACTTCCTGGCGGCGTGCACGATCCGCTCCGCCCGTTCGGCCAGCGCCGCGCGCAGGCTCTCCACCGCGCGCGGGGTGAAGCCCTTGGCGATGATCCGGCGGATCTTGGAGTGCTTGGGCGGGTCCATGTTCACCAGCAGCGCGCTGGTCAGCTCCATCTGGTCGATGGTGATGTCGCCGGGGAGCCGGATGATCGAGCCCTTGCGCTGTGAGGAGTACAGCTCCGGGTGGCGCGAGATCTCTTTGATGTCGGCGAGTTTGCTGACCACCCAGTAGCCGCCGTCGAAGAAGCCGCCCGAGTTCTCGTCGGTCTGCGGGTTCCACCACACCGGCGCGGTGCGGCGCAGCATCGCGAACTCCTCGACCGGGCGGCGGTTCTCCCAGAGCGCGGGATCGGTGAAGTCGAAGCCGGTGGGCAACGAGGGTGCGGACATCTCTACCTCCTGGGGATAGCGAAAGCTCACCGGGCCGGGGACCGGTCGCTCCGGTGTGCGCGGTGCAGGTGCGGTGCGGCTCTTCCCGCCGTGAGCGGCAGGTCGAGGTACGTGTGCACGCCGGGGGCGGCGGCGACGACGTACGGGATGCTGTTCACGCAGTGCGCGGCGGTCGCGACGATGCCTGGATGCCGTTCCACTACCCGGGGGCCACCCGCCGGCGCGCGGTCGTCGGCGGGGTGGGCGTGCATGCCCGCGATCGTGGTGAACGACCCGGGGTCGCCGGCGATCTCGATCTCGTAGCGCTCACCGGCGGCGCCGAACTCCCACGGCGGGTCCAGCGCGGCCTCGCCCATGAACCAGTTCACCGCGGCGGTGATCACCGGCTCGCCGTCGACGGTGCCCTGCCAGCGCAGCCGCTGCGCGGCCACCTGCCCCGGCTCGATCACCCCGATCGGGGACTCGATCGGGGCGGTCGCCACCGCGGCCTCGTGCGTGACCCGCAGCTCGGGGTCGAGATCGAACCCGAGCGCGTCGGCGATCATCCACACCGACTGCCGGTAGCCGGAGCCGAGCGCGTCGGCGGTGCCGGACGAGGTGGCCTCCTCGGCTGTGCCGCCGAACTTCATCCAGTACCGGACCACGTCGGGGGCGGCGTAGGTGCGGATGTCGGAGAACTCCTCCGCGCGCACCGCCGTCACCGAGCCGCTCAACGCGGTGAGCGCCAGCGGGATCTTCTCGGTGATGCCGCCGGGGTGGATGCCGGTGCCGTGCAGGGTGACGCCGTGCTCCCGGCACAGCGCGTCGTAGCGTTCGCGCTGCTTGGCGTCGGGGTAGAACCAGCCGAGCGGGGTGACCACGTTCTTTCCCGCGGCGAGGATGCCGCGCAGCGTTTTTCCGTCGGCCAGGAGCGGGCTGTAGAGGACGCAGTCGGCGTCGCGGGCGAGCAGGGCTTCCGCGTCGGTGGTGGCGGTGACGCCGATGCGGTCACGGCCGACCAGGGTGCCGAGATCGGCGCCGTCCTTGTCCGCACTGTGCACCCACGCGCCGGCGAGTTCCAGTTCGGGGTGGTCGAGGATGGTCTCTATGGCGGCCCGGCCGACGCCGCCGGTCGCCCACTGGATCACCCGGATCACGCCGGGATCCCGCCCTCGCCCGGCGCGGCGGCGCTCGAAACCGGCGCCCCTGGCTCCGGCACCCGGTGATCCGGCTCGTGCTCGGCGACGTGGCCGCGCGCCCAGCCGTAATCCGGCTTTCCGCTGGGCGCCCGCACCACGCTCTCGGTGATCCACAGCGAGCGCGGGATCTTGTACCCGGCCAGGTGCCGCCTGGTGTGCGCGCAGAACTCGGCGAAGTCGAACTCCGCGCCGGCCGCGAGCGCGACCACCGCGGCGACCGAGCTCCCCCACCGCTCGTGCGGCACCGCGACCACGGTGGCGTCGAAGACCGCGGGGTGCGCCTTGACCACGCTCTCCACCTCTTCGGCGAAGACCTTCTCGCCGCCGGTGTTGATCACCATATTGCCGCGGCCGATGAGCGTGATCGAGCCGTCGTCCTCGCGCCTGGCCCGGTCGTCGGTGATCACGATGCGCTCGCCGTCGACGGTCTTGAAGAGCTTCTCCGACTTCACCGGGTCCCTGTAGTACCCGAGCGGCACCTGCCCGGTCTTGGCCAGCCACCCCTCCGACCCGGGCGGCACCGGAACGCCGTCGTCGTCCACGATCACCGCGCCGCGGCCGGTGTTCACCCGCGGCCCGCGCGCCGGGTCGTCGTCCTGCTGCGCGAAGCCGATCCCGCCGAACCCGGTCTCCGAGGAGCCGATGGAGTCGGAGATGACCGCACCGGGGAAGAGCTCGAGCAGCACGTTCTTGGTGGACTGGGTGAGCAGCGCCGCGCCGGAGGCGATGGCGATCACCGAGGAGACGTCCACCGGGTGCGCCCGGAAGGCGTCGATCAGCGGCCGCGCCATGGCGTCGCCGGTGATCACGATGACATGGGGGTGCTCGCGCGCGACCTGCCGCCAGACCCGCTCCGGGTCGAAACGGCGCTCGAAGACCACCGCGTGCCCGCACCACAGCGCCAGGAAGGTCGGCATCATGGCGGCGGCGTGGATGAGCGGCGGCAGGATGAAGTAGATCGCCTGGCCACCCGCCGCGCCGGTGCGGGACTGCTGGTACTCGTCGGTGACGTACTCGCCTGTGTAGAAGTCGATGCCGCCGCCGAGCACCCGCCACATGTCCTCCTGCCGCCACATGACGCCCTTGGGCAGGCCGGTGGTGCCGCCGGTGTACATCATGAACAGGTCGTCACCGCTGCGGTCGGCGAACGGCCGCCAGGGCGCGCCCGCCTTCATGACCGACTCGTAGCGCAGCGCCTCGATGCCGAACTCCCAGCTCGCCAGGTCGTCGTCCACGCAGATCAGGTGCCGCAGCCCGGGCACCGCCTCCCGCGCCGCGCGCACCTGCTCGCCGTAGCAGGCGTGGTAGAGCAGGACCTCGAGGTCGGCGTTGTCGTAGAGGTAGGTCAGCTCGGCCGGGCCGTAGCGGAAGTTGACGTTGATCGGGACCGCGGCGAGCTTGAAGCAGGCGATCAGCACCTCCATGGTCTCGATGCTGTTGTGCATCTGGAAGCCGACGTGCGTGCCGGTGCCGACCCCGAGCGTGGCCAGGTAGTGGGCCAGCTGATTCGCCCTGGTGTCCAGGTCGCGGAAGCGGAGCCTGCGGTCGCCCTGGATCAGCGCGGTGCGCTCCGGCATCGCGTCGACGGCGTGTTCGAAGAGGTCGGCGAAGTTGTTGGCCATGTCGCTTCCGTCTCGTACTCGGTCCGGAGCTCACACCACGGTGAGCGGGAGGGGGATTCCCCGGTCGGTGAAGGTCCAGTCGGCGCCGGTGCTGAACCGGGTCACCGCGACCTCCGGCGCTTCCCTGTGCGGCTGGTCGGTCAGCTCGACCTCGACGCTCCAGCCCCCCGGGCCGCTCTCGGCGCGACAGCTGAACCGCGGGTTCACCCCGCGCACCAGGGCGTCCAGCGGACCGAGGTGCTCGGGGTCGAGCATGGCCGGCCAGGCGCCGTCGGCCTGCGCGCCGGATTCGGCCGGGAACCACAGGGCCAGCCCGTGCTCGCGCGGGCGGAGCTCGATCCCGGTGTAGACCGCCGGGTTGAGCACCGGGTGCGCGCGCAGCACGGTGGCCAGCCCGGCGTAGTCGTGGCCCGCGCCGAGGGCGTGCCGCAGCCGCTCGGCGGCGACGCCCGCGATCCCGGCGAGGGTCTTGCGGGCGATCTCCGCGGCCGCGGCGAGATCGGTACGCTCGGTGATCGCCACCAGGAAGCCGAGCGTCAGCAGGTGCTGCTGCAGGCAGACCTCGTCGGCGATCCGGATCAGCGCGGAGCGGGAGAAGTCCGCGAACCGGACGTCGCTGAGCAGCGGGCCGGAGTAATCCGCCGCGCCCGCGTCGGCGGGGTCGATCGGGGCCAGCTCCAGCCCGGCGGCCACGGTATTCGCCACCAGCGCGGCATTGCGCGGCACCGGGGGCGGCTCGTGCGCGGGGTCGATGATGACGGTCCAGGCGCACATGGGCTTGCGGTCCGCCGGCTTGCGCGGCGGCCGGTGGATCGGGCGCACCTGGGCGTGCGGGTTGGTGGCCAGCGCGGTGGCGTCGAAGGTGGGGTCTTCGATGTCGTGGCACATGGAGACGACGTACTTGTCCCCCATCGGCTCGACGTCGACGAGCGCGCCGCAGTGGTCCAGCCAGAACTGGCCGTGGTCGCGGTCGGTGACCTCGAACCGGAAGTCCATGAACTGCGGCGGCGCGCCGATGTCGAGCTGCAGCCCCTTGAAGATGGTGACCACGTCGTCGCCGGTGTAGTTCAGCGCGCGCTGCATGCGCCTGGTGTAGATCGGGCTGGCGAGCTGCCACTCCTCGATCGCCACCTCGGCCATCCCCTCGCGGCCGAAGGCGCCGATCACGTGCGCCATGCCGGAGCGGTCGATGAGCTGGCCGCAGAGCAGCAGCTCGGGCACGAGCACCGCGAGCTGTTCGCGGGTGAAATCCTGGAATCCACTGCCGGGCTGAATCATGCGTGGATCACCTGCTCCGGACGTCGCGCAACGCGGAATCTGTCCCGGCGTGGCCGGTTCTCGTTGTCATGGGACCTACCAGATCGGGACCGGCGACTGGCCGATCTTGTACCAGCCGGGCAGCGGCTCCCTGGCGGTGGAGCGCTCGATCCGCTTCAGCATCCCGGGCGAGAGCGCGTTCGCGGTGATCATCTCCAGGAACAGCGCGGAGACATTGCCGAAGTCGAAGAAGTCGCGCTGCCAGGACCACTGGTAGTCGCCGCCGTACTTGAACCAGCTGCCGCCGATCCCGTCCACGGTGTACTTGCTGCCGTCCGCGCGGGTGGCGTCGGCCACCTGCTTCCACAGCCCGATGACGTTGCCGGAGCGCTCGTCCACCACGAAGTCCTGGTAGGGGTAGGTCCACCCCTCCAGCCCCGCCATCTCCTGGCCGAGGGCCAGCTCCCGGATCTCCTCCCGGCCGACCGCCATGAACTCCTGCTTGGGGCCGTAGTTCCAGCCGTAGGTGGCGTCGACGGTGTAGAGCTCGGCCAGCGGGCGCCAGTCGCCCTTCTCCTCCGCGCGCTCGTTCTCCGCGATCCAGCGGGCGATCATCTCGTCCAGCTCGGCGCGATCGAATCCGGTCATAGCTCTTCGCCTTTCACAAAAAGGGCCTGGGTCGGGCAGTAGCGGACGGCGTTGCGCACGTCCGCGAGGTGGTCGGGGCCGGGTTCGGCGTCGAGGATCTCGACCTGGCCCCGCTTGGGCACGGTGAACACATCGGGCGCCTCCGCCGCGCAGACGGCGTGGCCCTGGCACAGATCCAGATCGACCTCGACGCGCATTACGCGCCGCCCTCGTCGCGGGGCTTCAGCGGGGCCTCGGGTTGCACCTCGACCAGCACCATGTGCGCGCCGCGCGGCACCGAGACCACGGTGGCGACGGCATCGGCCAGGTGCTCCGGCTTGAGCATGTACGGGTGCCTGGCGAAGCCCCAGGACATCCAGCTCTCCAGCAGCGGGCCGACCGTCTCGGGTGCGGCGTTCATGCCCATGCCGGTGACGGTCGGGCCGGGGCGCACCAGCGAGGCCCGGATGCCGGTGCCCTCCAGCTCCATGCGCAGCTGGTGCCCGAAGGCCTCCAGCCCGGTCTTGGCGGCGTTGTAGGCGCCGTTGTGCGGGCGCGGGATCTCGGCGCAGTCCGAGGAGATGAGCACCAGGTCGCCGCGCTGCCGCTCCAGCATGCCGGGCAGCACCCGGTGCACCAGCCGGTGCGCGCCGACCAGGTGCACCTGCACCTGGGCCAGGAACCGGTCCGGCGCCATGTCCTGGATCCGGCCGAACTCGATATCGCCCGCCCCGGAGACGAGGATCTCGGCCGGGCCGTGCGCGCGCTCGGCGGCGGCGACGAACTCGTCCACCGAATCCTGCTCGGTGACGTCCAGCCGGATGGCGGTCGCGGTGCCGCCGTCGGCGGTGATCTTCTCGGCCAGCTCCTGGCACTGCGCCACCCGGCGGGCACCGAGCGCCACCGGGTGCCCGAGCCTGGCCAGCCGCACCGCGGTGGCGGCGCCGATGCCGGACGAGGCGCCTGCGACGAGCGCCGGCCTGCGCACGGGATGGGGTTCGAAACGGGGCATCAGCGCACCTCCACCGAGATCGGAAGCTTGGCGAAACCGCGGACATTGGTCGAGTGCACGCGCTCGATCCCCTCCGCGTGGACGTGGTATTCACGGACCCGCTCGGCGAACTCGGCGAGCGCGACATTGGCCTCCAGCCGCGCCAGGTGCGCGCCGAGGCAGAAGTGCACGCCCGCGCCGAAGCTGGCGAGCGCGGTGCCGCCGGTGCGGTCGATCCGGTAGCTGTCGGCGTCGTCGAACGCCTCGGAGTCCCGGTTCGCGGAGCCGATCAGCAGCAGCACCTTGGCGCCCTCGGGGATGGTGCCGCCGTGGTACTCGAGGTCGGCGGTGGCGGTGCGGGCCACGATCTGGCTGGAGGTGTCGTAGCGCAGCGTCTCCTCGACCCAATCGCTGACGCGCTCCGGATCGCCCGCCACCCTTGCGTACTCGGCCGGGTTGCGGCCGGCCCAGTAGAGCGCGTTGCCGAGCAGCTTGGTGGTGGTCTCGTTGCCCGCCACCACCATGAGGAACATGAAGCCGATGATCTCGTCGTCGGTCAGCACGTCGCCGTCGATCTCGGCGTCCAGCAGCGCCGAGGTCAGGTCGTCGGTGGGGTTCTTCCTGCGCTCGGCGACCAGGTCGGCGTAGTAGCCGACCAGGCCGAGCGAGGCGTCGATGGCCTCCGGCGGCACGTCGAGCACGCCGTCCGCGCGGTGCACCACCAGGTCGGCCTGCCTGCGGATCTCCGCCCGGTCGCTCGCCGGGACGCCCATCAGCTCGCTGATCACGTCCATCGGCAGCTTGCCCGCGACCTCGTCGATCCAGTCGAAGCGGCCGCTCGCCAGCGCGGGCTCCAGGTACTCCAGGGTGAGCTCCCGGATCCGGTCCGCCATCTCGGCCACCCGCTTGGGGGTGAAGCCCTTGTAGACCAGCCTGCGCATACGCATGTGCCGCGGGTCGTCCATGGCCAGGAAGGACATGGTGCGGTGCGCGTGCGGGCCCCAGGCGGCGGGGTCGAGCGAGACGCCGTTGGCGCTGGAGAGCCTGGTGCTGTCCCGGAACCCGGCGGTGACGTCGGCGTACCGGCTCAGCGCCCAGAATCCGATCGCCGGATTGTGGTAGAGCGGAGCCTCTTCGCGCAGGCGCCGGTAGATCGGGTACGGGTCCTCGTGGAAGCCGTAGTCGTACGGATCGAACGCCAAGGGGTCGAGGGCGGTGGAACCGGTCATCGCGAGCACCCCGATTTCGATAACGAGTTCTCTGCGTCGCGCGGCGCTACCGCGAGCCGGGCAGACAGACAGCTGGACATGTGTCTGGACGGTACCACCGACACTTGTGGAGGACAATGGAATCTGCGCGGACATCCGTGCACACCTCCGAGGATGCGACACTCGGTGCGGTGCCGCTGCGGAATCGCCCCGACCAGGAGAACGAGAACGTGTTCTTGCGCCATCGCAGCAGATCGGAATATATTCCGAACACTTGTCCAGACACTTGGGAGAGATCGCGATGAGCCTGCTGCCAACGGACAGCTCACGGTTGCTGATCGACGGGAAGCTCGTCAGCGGCGGCGGTGGCGAGTTCGACACCGTCAACCCGGCAACGGAGGAGGTGCTCGGCACCGCCGCCGACGCGAACGCGGCCGACATGGACGCGGCGATCCAGGCCGCCCGCACCGCCTTCGACACCACCACCTGGTCCCGCGACCACGCCTTCCGGGCCCGCTGCGTGGCACAGCTGCGGGACGCGCTGCAGGCCGACGTGGAGCGGCTGCGCGCGGTCACCATCGCCGAGGCGGGCGCGCCGACCATGCTGACCAGCGGCCCGCAGCTGGAGGCGCCGATCGAGGACCTGACCTTCGCCGCCGAGCTGGCCGCGAACTACACCTGGGAGACCGACCACGGCGAGGCCGCCCCCATGGGCATGCGCAGCCACCGCACCGTGCGCCGCGAGGCGATCGGCGTGGTCGGCGCGATCACGCCGTGGAATTTCCCGCACCAGATCAACTTCGCCAAGCTCGGTCCGGCGCTCGCCGCGGGCAACACCGTGGTGCTGAAGCCCGCCCCCGACACCCCGTGGTGCGCCGCCGAGGTGGGCCGGATCATCGCCGAGCAGACCGATATCCCGCCGGGCGTGGTCAATATCGTGACCTCATCGGAGCACGGCCTCGGCGCCCAGCTGACCACCGACCCGCGGGTGGACATGGTGACCTTCACCGGCTCCACCGCCACCGGCAAGGCGGTCATGGCCGCCGCCGCAGGCACGCTCAAGAAGACCTTCCTCGAGCTCGGCGGCAAGTCCGCCTGCATCGTGCTGGACGACGCAGACCTGGGCGGCGCGGTCGGCATGGCCGCCTTCTCGGTCGCCATCCACGCCGGTCAGGGCTGCGCGCTCTACACCAGGCTGGTGGTGCCGCGGGCCACATACGCCGAGGCGGTGGAGATCGCCGCGGGCACGCTCGGCGGCATCAGGGCGGGCGACCCGACCGACCCGCGCACCGTCTGCGGCCCGCTCATCTCCGAGCGGCAGCGCTCGCGGGTGGAGCGCTACCTGGAGATCGCGCGGGCCGAGGGCGGCCGGATCGTGGTCGGCGGCAAGCGCCCGGAGTACCAGGAGCGCGGCTGGTTCCTCGAGCCGACGCTCATCGCCGAGGTGGACAACTCCCACACCGTGGCCCGCGAGGAGATCTTCGGCCCGGTGCTGGTCGTCATCCCGCACGACGGCGACGACGACGCGATCGCCATCGCCAACGACTCCCCCTACGGCCTCTCCGGGCAGATCTGGGGCTCCGACCCCGAGCGCCTCCGCCGGGCCACCGAGCGCGTCCGCAGCGGCACGCTCTCGGTGAACGGCGGTGTCTGGTACTCGGGCGACGTGCCGTTCGGCGGCTACAAGCAGTCCGGCATCGGCCGCGAGATGGGCGTGCTCGGGTTCGAGGAGTACCTGGAAGCCAAGCTCGTCGCGACCGGGCTCTGAGCCCCTTTTCCCGAAAACGAATGGAGCAGAACGTGTCCCGTTTCGCAGGACGATCCGCCATCGTCACCGGCGCCGCCCAGGGCATCGGCGCCGCCTACGCGCGGGCGCTGGCCGCCGAGGGCGCCAAGGTGGTCGTCGCCGACCGCAACGAAGCGGCGGGCAAGGCCGTCGCGGAGAAGATCGTGGCCGACGGCGGCACCGCCGTCTTCGGCGCGGTCGACGTCGCCGACCCGGACTCCGCCGCCGCGCTCGCCGAGTTCACGATCGAGCAGTTCGGCGCCGTCAACCACCTGGTGAACAATGCCGCCATCTACGGCGACATGAAGCTGGACCTGCTGCTCACCGTGCCGTGGGACTACTACAAGAAGTTCATGAGCGTGAACATGGACGGCGCGCTGAACGTCACCCGCGCGGTCTGGGAGCACATGGCCGCGGCGGGCGGCGGCTCCATCGTCAACCAGTCCTCCACCGCGGCCTGGCTCTACTCCGGCTTCTACGGGCTGGCCAAGGTCGGGGTGAACGGCCTGACCCAGCAGCTCGCCACCGAGCTGGGCGGCTCGAACATCAGGATCAACGCCATCGCGCCCGGCCCGATCGACACCGAGGCCACCAGGAACGTCACCCCGGGCACCATGGTCAAGGACATGGTGAACCGGCTCCCGCTCAAGCGCATGGGCACGCCGGAGGACCTCGTCGGCGCCTGCCTCTTCCTGCTCTCCGACGACGCGAACTGGGTGACCGGCCAGATCGTCAACGTCGACGGCGGACAGATCTTCCGGTCATGAGCGAGCGGGTCGCCTTCATCGGGCTCGGCAATATGGGCGCGCCCATGGCCCAGCGGCTGCTGGCCTGGCCCGGCGGGCTCACGGTCTGCGATGTGCGCGCCGAGGCGCTCGAGCCCTTCATCGCCGAGGGCGCGCGGGCGGCCGGTACTCCGGCCGAGGCCGCCGAGGGTGCGCGGGTCGTCTCCATCACCGTGCTGGACGACGCCCAGGTGCGCGAGGTGGTCGCGGGCGCGAACGGGGTGCTGAGCAGCGCCGCCCGCGGCACCGTGCTCGCGGTGCACTCGACCATCGCCGACCGCACCGCCGAGGAGCTGGCCGAGCAGTGCGCGGAGCGAGGCGTCGACCTGGTCGACGCCCCGGTGAGCGGCGGCGCGGGCGGGGCCAAGGACGGGCGGCTCGCGGTCATGGTCGGCGGCACCGACGCCGCCTTCGCCGCGGTCAGGGAGCCGTTCGGGCTCTTCGCTGACCTGGTGGTGCACGCCGGGCCGGTGGGCGCGGGCACCAGGATGAAGCTGGCCCGCAACCTGCTGCACTTCGTCGCCTTCACCGCCGCCACCGAGGGGCAGCGGCTGGCCGAGGCGGCCGGGCTCGACATCACCGCGCTCGGCAAGGTGGTGCGGCACTCCGACGCCGTCACCGGCGGCGCCGGCTCGATCATGCTGCGCGACACCACCGCGCCGATCCCCGACGGCGACTTCTGGTTGCCGATTCTCACCCACGTGCGCGGGCTCGGCGAGAAGGACCTGAGCCTGGCGCTTGACCTCGGCGCGCGGCTCGGCGTTTCGCTGCCGCTGGCGCAGCAGGCACTGCAGGACTTCGGGATCGGGTTGGGTGTGGGGCGCGGCCCACTGGCGGAAGGACAGGCATGAGCGAGTCAGCAGCCGAGCGCGGCCCCGTGGTCGCACCGAACGGGCACAGCGCGGGTGACGACGACCGCCGGGCGCGCGGCCTCGCCAAGATGAGCGAGGTCTACGGCTGGGAATTCAAGGACGGCCCCGGCGACCACTTCGCCGCCACCGCCGACCACCTCTTCGCCGACATCTGGTCGCGCGAGGCGCTGAGCATCCGGGACCGCAGGCTGCTGCTGATCGGGCTGCTCACCGCGCAGAACCTCTTCGACGTGGCGGAGATCCAGATCGGCGCGGCGCTCGGCAACGGGGAGTTCACCCCGGACCAGCTGCGCGACGCGGCGCTCTTCCTGTGCCACTACGCGGGCTGGCCGCTCGGCACCAAGCTGGATTCCGTGGTCGGCAAGGTCATCGCCCAGCAGGAGAAGAAGAAATGAGCAACGAGCTGCGGCCGGTGCGGGCCGACACCATCACCGAGTGGGACGAGACCGCGGACGTGGTGATCGCCGGGTACGGCATCGCCGGGGTCTGCGCCGCCATCGAGGCGGCGCGGGCGGGCGCGAACACGCTCATCGTGGAGCGCACCAGCGGCTGGGGCGGCGCCGCCTCGCTGGCCGGCGGCTGGGTGTACCTGGGCGGCGGCACCCCGCTGCAGCAGGCGCTCGGCTTCGAGGACACCCCGGAGAACATGGAGAAGTTCCTGCTCGCGGCGGTCGGGCCGGGCGCGGACACCGCCAAGATCGCCGACTACAGCCGGGGCAGCGTCGAGCACTACAACTGGCTGGTCGGCAATGGCGTCCCGTTCAAGGAGGCGTTCTGGGGCGAACCGGGCTGGGAACCGCCGCACGACGAGGGGCTCGGCTACTCCGGCGGCGAGAACGCGGCGCCGTTCAACGAGATCGCCACCCCGGCCCCGCGCGGGCACGTGCCGCAGATGTCGAACAAGCGCACCGGCTCCAAGGGCGGCGGCTACATGCTGATGAAGCCGCTCGCCGAGACGGCCGAGGGGCTCGGCGTCCGGGTCGAGTACGACATCCGGCTGGCCCGGTTGATCGTGGACGGCGAACGGGTGGTCGGGGTACTGGCCAAGCGGTACGGCAGGGAGGTCGCGGTGCGCGCCGAGCGCGGGGTCGTGCTCGCCACCGGCAGCTTCGCCTACGCCGACCAGATGATCTCCGACTACGCCCCGCAGCTGATCGGCCGCCCCGGCGCCGCCATCGAGGAGCACGACGGCATCGGCATCAAGCTCGCCGCCGCGCTGGGCGCCGCCACCTCGCACCTGAACGCCACCGAGGTCGCCTTCTTCGGCGATCCGCAGCTCATGGCGCGCGGCATCCTGGTCAACGGCCGCGGCCAGCGCTACGTCCCGGAGGACACCTACCCGGGGCGGATCGGGCAGCTGACGCTGTTCCACCAGGAGAACCAGGCGTATCTGGTCATCGACGAGCGAGCGCACGAGGAGGCGCTGGCCACCGAGACCTCGACCCCGTTCTTCCGGGTGCCGCCCACCTGGGCGGCGGAGACCGTCGCCGAGCTGGAGCGGGACATGGGGCTCCCGGAGCTCGCGCTGCAAAGCACGGTCGAGGTCTACAACCGGTACGCGGCCGAAGGCACCGACCCGCTCTTCGGCAAGAAAGCGGAGTGGCTGCGGCCGCTCACCGGCGCCGTGGCCGCCTTCGACATGCGCAACTTCACCGCCGGGTTCACACTGGGCGGGTTACGCACCGATCTCGATGCCAGGGTGCTGCATGTCTCCGGCGCCCCGATCCCGGGGCTCTACGCCGCCGGGCGCTGCACCTCGGGCATCTGTACCGGTGGTTATGTCAGTGGTGCATCACTCGGAGACGGTAGCTTCTACGGCCGGAGGGCCGGACTCGCCGCTGCCGAGAATTAACCCGCGAGCGGCGGGATTCCCGGCGGCGCACTACCGTGCAAGATCAAGCCGCCTGATCACCTGAGCGAAAGACGAGGCAGGCAATGCGTTTCGGCATCGTGCTGTTCACCAGTGACCGCGGTATCACCCCCGCGGCGGCGGCCAAGGCCGCCGAGGAGACCGGCTTCCACTCCTTCTACGTGCCCGAGCACACCCACATCCCGGTGAAGCGCGAGGCCGCCCATCCGCAGACCGGCGACGCGTCGCTGCCCGACGACCGCTACATGCGCACCCTGGACCCGTGGGTCGCGCTCGGCACCGCCGCCGCGGTGACCTCCCGGATCGAGCTGGCCACCGCGGTCGCGCTGCCGGTGGAGCACGACCCGATCACCCTGGCCAAGACCATCGCCACCCTGGACCACCTCTCCGGTGGCCGGGTGCTGCTCGGCGCGGGCTTCGGCTGGAACACCGACGAGCTGACCGACCACGGCGTCCCGCCCGGCAAGCGGCGCACCGTGCTGCGCGAGTACCTCGAGGCCATGCGCGCGCTGTGGACCCAGGAGGAGGCCGCCTACCAGGGCGACTACATCAGCTTCGGCCCCAGCTGGGCCTACCCCAAGCCGGCCCGCGAAGTCCCGGTGCTGATCGGCGCGGCGGGCACCGAGAAGACCTTCGGCTGGATCGCCAAGTCCGCCGACGGCTGGATCACCACCCCCGGCGAGACCGACGTGACCGATCGGCTGGCGCTGCTGCACCGGATCTGGGAGGACGCGGGCCGGGAGGGCAAGCCGCGAGTCGTGGCGCTCGACTTCAAGCCGGACGCCGACCGCCTCACCGACTGGGCCGCCGCCGGCGTCACCGACGTGCTCTACGGCCTCCCGGACAAACCGGAGCCCGAGGTCAGGGCCTACCTGGAGCGGCTCGCGGGCAAGCTGGCCGCACTGCCCGCCGCCGTCGAAGCGGGGCGCTGATGCGGGTCGCCCTGCTCTCCTACCGCAGCAAGACGCACTGCGGCGGGCAGGGCGTCTACGTTCGGCTGCTCAGCTCCGGGCTGGTCGAGCTCGGCCACGAGGTCGAGGTCTTCTCCGGGCAGCCGTACCCGGAGGAGCTGGACCCCAGGGTCCGGCTCACCGAGGTCCCCAGCCTCGACCTCTACTGCGACGAGAACCCCTTCCGGACCCCGCATCCGCGCGAGATCAGGGACCGGCTCGACGTGCTCGAGGTCGCCACCATGTGGACCGCGGGCTTCCCCGAGCCGCGCACCTTCAGCCTGCGCGCGGCCCGGCTGCTGCGCGATCGCATCGCGGACTTCGACGTGGTGCACGACAACCAGTGCCTCGGCACCGGGCTGCTCGACATCGCCGAGCACCTTCCGGTGGTCGCCACCGTGCACCACCCCATCACCAGGGACCGCGCGGTCGATATGGCCGCCGCCACGTGGTGGCGCAAGCCGCTGGTGCACCGCTGGTACGGCTTCCTCGGCATGCAGCAGCGGGTGGCGCGGCGGATTCCGGAGCTGGTCACCGTCTCCTCCACCTCGGCCACCGATATCGCCACCGACTTCGGCGTCGACCCGGCGCAGCTGCACGTGGTGCCGCTCGGCGTCGACACCGAGCTCTTCGCCCCGCGGGAGGCGCCGCGGGTGCCGGGCCGGATCGTCGCGGTGGCGAGCGCGGACAAGCCGCTCAAGGGCGTCGCGCACCTACTGCGCGCCTGCGCCCGCATGCGCTCGCTGCGCGCGATCGAGCTGCACCTGGTGGCCAAGCTGGAGCCGAACGGCCCGACCGAGAAGCTGATCGCCGAACTCGGCCTCACCGACATCGTCACCGTGCACTCCGGCGTCACCGACCTGCAGCTGGCCGAGCTGCTCGCCTCCGCCGAGGTCGCCTGCATCCCGTCGCTGTACGAGGGGTTCTCGCTGCCCGCCGTCGAGGCCATGGCCAGCGGGACCCCGCTGGTGGTGAGCCGGGCGGGCGCGCTGCCCGAGGTGGTCGGCGAGCCCGGCGTCTGCGCCGAGCTGACCACCCCCGGCGACGACGCCGCGCTCGCCACCGTGATCGGCGGCCTGCTCGACGACCCCGCCCGCCGCGCCCGCATGCAGCTGGCCTGCCGGGACCGCGCGGTGACGGTGTTCAGCTGGGAATCGGTGGCCGCACAGACCGTGGAGGTGTACCGGCGCGCCATCGAGCGGCGCGCCGGGTTGGAGATGGAGGAGGCCGCGCGTGCTGACCGTTGATTTCGACCGGGTGGGAATCGGGCCGGGCGTGCGCGTCATCGACGTCGGCTGCGGCGCGGGCAGGCACTCCTTCGAGGCCTACCGCCGCGGCGCCGAGGTGATCGCCTTCGACCAGGACGCCCCCGAGCTGGACAATGTCGAGACCATGTTCGGCGCCATGGCCGCCGCGGGCGAGGCGCCCCCCGGCGCCTCCGCCAAGACCGTGCAGGGCGACGCGCTCGCGCTCCCCTACGGCGACGACACCTTCGACGTGGTGATTGCCTCGGAGATCCTGGAGCACGTTCCCGCCGACGAGGCCGCCATCGCCGAGCTGGTCCGCGTGCTGCGCCCCGGCGGGCAGCTCGTCGTCACCGTGCCGCGCTGGCTCCCGGAGCGGATCTGCTGGGCGCTGTCGGACGAGTACCACGCCAACGAGGGCGGGCACGTCCGCATCTACAAGGCCAGCGAGCTGCGCGAGAAGGTCGCCGCGCTTGGCATGCGCTTCGTGCGCGACACGCACGTGCACGCGCTGCACTCGCCGTACTGGTGGATCAAGTGCGCGGTCGGGGTGCGCAACGAGCAGCACCCGCTGGCTCGCGCCTATCACAAGCTGCTGGTGTGGGACATGATGAAGGCGCCCAAGCTGACCCGCACCGCCGAGCGGCTGCTGGACCCGCTGATCGGCAAGAGCGTCGCCCTGTACTTCGTCAAGCCGGCGGTGCAGCGTGCCGCCCTCTGAACTTCCCTCCCTCGCGGGGGTGTTCAGCAGGCGGCAGTGCCTGAAAACCGCGGAATCCATTGCGACCGCCCAGGAGTCGACGGGTGCCATTCCGTGGTTCACCGGCGGGCACACCGACCCGTGGGACCACGTGGAGTCGGCCATGGCGCTGTCCGTGGCCGGGCTCTACGACGAGGCGGTGGCCGCGTATCGGTGGTCGGCCGCCACGCAGAACGCCGATGGCTCCTGGCCGCGCCAATTCCGTTCCGGCGTCGTGGAATCCGCGGATATCGACGTGAATTTCTGCGCCTACCTGGCGGTCGGCGTCTGGCACCACCTGCTGCGCAGCGGTGATCTCGCGTTCGCCCGCGAGCTGTGGCCGAGCGTGCGCGCCGGGCTCGATTTCGTGGTCGGGTTGCAGGTGCCGCGCGGGGTGATCCCCTGGACCCTCGGCACCGACGAGGCGCTGGTCACCGGCAATTCCAGCATGTACCAGAGTTTGGGCTGCGGGCTCGCCCTCGCCGAGCGGCTCGGTGACCCGCAGCCTTCGTGGGCGGCGGCCAGGCATCGGCTCGGTGCCGCGCTGCGCGACGATCCCGGGGCCTGTACACCCAAGGATCGATACTCCATGGACTGGTACTACCCGATCCTCGGCGGCGCCCTGCGCGGGCCGGGTGCGCACGCGCGCATCGACGCCTCGTGGTCGCGCTTCGTGGTCGGGAACATCGGGATTCGCTGCGTCTCCGACCGCCCCTGGGTCACCGGCGCCGAGACCTGCGAGCTGGTGCTCGCCCTGGATGCTCTCGGGGAGCACTCGCGCGCCGGCGCACTGTTCGCGGCCATGCAGCACCTGCGGGAGCAAGACGGGTCCTACTGGACCGGGCTGGTCTTCGCCGACGGGAAGCGCTGGCCCGAGGAGCGGACCACCTGGACCGGCGCCGCGGTGGTGCTCGCGGCGGATGCGCTCTCCCGGGCGACGCCCGCCAACGGCATCTTCCGCGACCTGCTGCCCGACGCGGTCCCAGTCACCTCCCGATAGCGCGAGTGCCGCCCCTCCTACGCCCAGCGGGTAGATTGTCCGGGCAAGGGGGCACGATGGCAGCAGAGCTTTCATTTCCGGGCGGACAGCGGTGACCGCCGAGAATACGCCGTTCTCGGTGGACCTCGCCGAGGTCGAGCAGGTCATCTCGCGGCTGGCCGGGCTCGCCGGATTCCTCGCCGACCACATCGACCAGATCGACGCGAAGGTATCGACGCTACTGGGTGGTACGGCATGGGAGGGCGCCGCCGCCCAGGCCTACGGGACAGCACAGCAGCAGTGGTCGGCAGGCGCCCGCCAGTTCGTCGATGGCGTCCGCGAGATGAGCGCGGCGGCCCGGACCGCGCACGATTCCTACACCGAGGCCGGCGCCGTCAATACCCGGCTGTTCCGCGGCAGGTAGGGCCCGACATTGTCGCCGATCACCGTTGACCCCGCTGTCTACTACGCTGCCGCGCAGGCGATTCGCAACGAGTACGCGGGGGTGCTCGAAGCGGTCCGCAACTCCCTGAACCCCGGGCTCGCGACCAGCGCGGGAATGGCCGGAAACTATCCGGCCGCCGCTCCGTGGGTGAGCAGATACTCCACGGTCGCCGCCGATCTGGAGGGCGTGCTCGTCGCCTACGGCAACGCGGTGCAGACCATGGGCGACATGCTCGAACTCGCCGGCTACACCTGGGCGAAAGCCGAACACGACGCCAACCCGGCCACGAACAAGGGCGGCGGGCCGGCGTCGCCACCACCCCGAATCGGCCAGACCTGGGATGACAGGAACATCGACATTCCCGATCCCATGCCCGCGCCGTACACCACCTCCGATCGCGGCCTGCGGACCAACTCGGACACCTTCCGGGACACGTTCGTCGCCGCCCTCCGGCACGGCAATGCGCAGATACCCACCGGGGACACCGACGCACTCCACGCGGCGAGCACTGCGTGGCGCAGCTTCGGCGACCACGATGCGTGGCGCGCAGGCCCCGCCCGCATCCAGTCGATAGCCGCCTCCTTCGACACGACCAAGGCACCGGAGAAGGCGGACATCCTCGACATGCTGGGCATTCTCGCCGCGGCGCCCGCCGCCGTCACCGACGTCGCCGCCGGGTTCGCGGCGGCCACCGCGGCGCACGCCTCCGCGCTCGCGGACCTGCGATCGCGCCTGGTGGCGAATGCGGCCGGAGCCTTCCCAGACAGCACCGTCTCGGCGGCGGCCTCGAACACCGCGGTCACTGTCTCCTTCGCGGAAGCACCGGAGGGTGCGGCCATGGCGGACGGGGCCGCGGCGCTCGCCACCACGATTACGGGCCATACGCTCTACAGCCTGCTAGCCGCCGCCGAGTTCGCCGGCGGCGAGAGCCTTACGCAACTGAAGGCGAGACTGGAGGAAATCATGTCCTCCCCCGTCGACGAACTCGTCAATCGAGCCACCTGGAAGGCTCCCGCGCCGAAGTGCGAACTCAACCCGGAGGGTCTGCGCGACTACCACGGGGCCAACGACATCGTGCGCGGATGGATCGATGACGCCGTCCGCTACGGCAATGAGGCCGGAGTCGACCCCAAGCAAGTACTCGCCGTCGTCTTCAATGAGGGCGGGAACCGGGCGGATACCCAACTCGAGCAGATTGGGAGCGGATACTGGGATGCGATCAGAGAGATTCTCAATCCGTTCCGCGAGATCACCAGTCCCGCCGGGATGGGCATGTCCCTCGGTTTGACCAACATCAAAGAGAAGACCTACCAGGAACTTCAGGAGCAATACCCGGAGAAATTCGGCAGCATCCCCTGGGAACGCGTTCAATACGATGACTCGTTTGCGATCATGGCAGCTACCTACACCATGACCCGAATAAAGGACCAGTATGGCCCGACACTCCCAGACGAAATCAGGGAAAAGTACAGCAGCAATGAGTTCATGGCGGCGGGGTACAATTCGGAGGGCGCTATGGACGACTACTACAGGCAGAAGGACCTAGGACCACAGGTCAAGCAATATGTCGCCATGAACGACGCTTCCTACGCGAGAGCTTCCGAGATAATAGACGGAGCATACACATGCCGATAGTTCGCCGAGCGCAGAAGACCTCAAAATATATGTTGATCAGCCTTCTCGTAGTCATAGGAATCTCGCCAGTGATCCTCGTCGGCGTAGTCGCATGGGGACGGATACGCGCCGAAGTCGATCCACCGGCGGAAATGCGACATGCTACGTCCACAGAGGTGGATGGATTCGACGAGGTGTCTATCAGCAGTGCGAATATCGATCGCTTGGTAGTCACCAAGACTTACATCGGCCCCGTTGTCGCCAGACCTCAGGACAGAATCACATCACCAGGTGCGACATTCACGCCGATGGACAAAGTGAACACTTCGTACGGCACGATATTCCTCGTACACGGATCCTATCGAGATGGCTGCTACGTGGGCGTCCATCAGATCGGCGATGGGCGAGCTCTCAGGGGCGTCGACGGGCTATCGGATGCTCAGCGCGGTGAAGTCGCCCGTGGCGAGAAGGTGATTTTGGAGATGAAATTCGCCTGCGGAGAGGGGTGACGCCGAATCGCGTGTCACAGGGAGACGGGACGCGATTCAGGCGCTCGCAGATCAGGCATTCGCGGGGCGGATACAACCCGCGACACCCACATGGTGCGCGATCGGCAACGGCATAGCGCCGAGACCCTATCGCGCCTCCGCGGACAGATCAGCGGCATTCCCGTCCTCGGTGGCGGTGTAGGCGGCGCCCGCCTTGCGGAACATGTCGGCCATGGACTGCACAGCTTCGATGTGGCGGCCCAGCGCCTCGCTCAGCGAACCCGAGCCAGGGCCACCGACGGCGAGTTCCTGGAACTTGGCTCCCAGCATTGTTGCCGAGTTCAGGGTGCCGAAGGAATCAACGTTCACGATGCTGGCTGTTCGCCGCCGCAGAGCGATCAACTCCTGAACGTATCGGTCGCATTCCGCCGCACAGGCTTCCGCGGCACCTGACGCGATACGCAGTTCGCCCGCCACCGCCTCGCGAGCCAGAGCCTCGAAGTCACCGCTCATCGGGGGATCCACTGATCGACCGCTCGTGCTGCCCGGGTGACCAGGCCGCAAGGCTCTGGGAAGCTGTCTCCCAACTGGTCGTCGATGACAAAGATTTGGATAGTGCCCTGAGCGGTGTCGTAGACGAGATTGCAGTTCTTCGCCTCCGATGCCGCGCCTTGGACGAAGAGCGTCGCGTCCCGGCCGGGCAGGTCGGCGGGGCGGAAGTCGTGGAACCGGCTGTTGTCGCGGAACTCCGCGAGAGTCTTGTCGGTCGCGAATACGCGCAGTGCATAGCCGTCCGCGCCCCACAGGCACCCGCGCCACCCCGTCCGGGGTGCTCCGAATGGATTGTCCTCCCGCTGCGCGGGATCGGCCCCTGCCGCGGCGATCGCACTGTCCGGCAGTGTGCACGGATCGAACAGCGCCACCGGCGTAGGCGTACCCGCCCCCTCCGACGGCGTTTCGCATCCAGCCAGCAGCGGCCCCACCGTGAACGCCAGGAACAAGGTCGACCACCGCCGCATTTCTGCCCCTCCCACCGATGAATCGTGCACCAAGCATAACGACGGTCCACGGTCACAACCGTGGGTGCCCGAAGCGCAGAGCGCCCCGGCCCGCACGATGGCGGGCCGGGGCGCTCGGCCGAGCCGACGGCTCAGGGGAGGTCGAACTCCCCGCCCCGGACGCCCGCGGTGAACGCGGCCCACTCACCGGGGGTGAAGACAAGGGCAGGCCCGGCCGGGTTCTTGGAGTCGCGCATGCCGACCAGTCCCCCGTCCAGATGGGCGACCTCGACGCAGTCGTTGCCCCCGGTGCTGAAGGACGACTTGAACCACTCGGCATTGGACAGGTCTACGGTCACTGCTGGTACTCCCTCGCTATGCGCCGCAGCGCTTGCTTGCTGTCTGCTGGCGACAGGGCGGAGGCGGCGAGGCGGCTGAACGTCTCGCGGTACTGCGCGATCGCCTCCGGCTTGTCGTAGTACATGTTTCCACGGTAGCCCTCGATGTAGGCCGTCGCCCGCTCACCGGTGGACGGGTCGAAGTCCAGGAGCGTGAACGGTCCGGGAGCAACGCCGAGGGGGTAGCCGCTGGTGAACGGAAGCAGCTGCACGGTCACGTTGACGGGCAGATCGACGATGTGCAGCAGTTGCTCGGCCATCGTCCGCGGACTGCCCACCACGGATCTGACAACTGCCTCCGAGAACAGGAGCCGGACTTCGACCGGGTTCCGCCGCCTGGTGATGATTCGCTGCCTCGTCTTGCGGATCGTGTACCACCGGTTGAATTCTTCCTCCCCGGCGTCCAGGTAGAACAGGCTATCCAAAACCCTTGCATAACGCTGGGTTTGGAAGAGTCCACTGATCAGGTCAGGCCGGAAGATGGTGAGCTTGGACGCGGCGGATTCCAGATTGACGTACAGCTCGAAGTCGGCGCGGATCGCACCGCTGTACTCGTGCCACCACAACCCCTCACCGTCATTGGACGCCGCGACCTGCGCGAGTTCCAGCAGCCCGTCCAGCTTGTCCGTCGTCTCGTACACCTGGCACAGCGCCTTGATGTCCAGCATTCGGATTCGCCCGGCCTCCCCCTTCTCCAGGCGTTGCAGGGTGCCGGTGCCGCGCTCGATCAGCCTGGCGGCGTTGGCAATCGATATTCCCGCCTCCAACCGCATGTCCCGGAGGTGACGGCCGAGCTGGCGGCGCGGGATGGTCGTGGATGGCTTCTTCGGGCTCGGCATGGGTGGCATCTCCCCGGATTTGTGGGTGGCTCACGAACTGATGGCTGGGCGGCATCGTCGGACGCTGCGGGCCGGTATCTCGCGGATAGCTGGGATGCGAATGCCGGACCGGTGGGCGACCCCCTGGGACTTCGGGCCATGTTCCTTGGGCGTCCCATTCCCCCCGTGCCGGCGATTGTAGCCGGTGTCTACTGGCGGCGGATCGATCTGAGATTCCGCCGGCTTCCCCTTTGTCCGGCGCTCCGGCCGATCCCTTCATCCGGACTACGCAGGGGGCAGGGGTGACATGGTTGCAGTAGACGAGCGTTGGCTGAGTTGCGATTTCGATCCCGACCAGCTGACCGCGCACTCCGCGAAACTGATTCTGTCGTTCCACCGGCACCCGCCGGGCCTGCACTGCCTGCCCGAGATCGCCGCGCTGGCCTTCCTCTCGGAGCCGGCCGCCGGGCACGACTGGGAGTAGCCGTGGACCGGCATATCCGCATCGAGTACGCGGTCGGGGTGATCTTCGACTTCCGCGTCAGTGCCACCGCGGACGGACAGCTGACGAGCACGCTGCACGGCTGGGCGCCGGATGCCCGGATCACGGTGGACGATCACGTGACCGACGAGCTGCCCGTGATTCCGTGCGCGGCCTTGTGGGAGCCGTGATGTGGTGGCTGGTCACGGTCGGCGCGGCTGGCATCTGCGCGGTGCTGTGGTGGGTGATTCACTACGTCGGGTGGCGGGACTTCGAGCCGGGCAGGCATCTGCGCGGCCACGTCGCGGAGGTGCAGCCGGAGCGAGCCGACGCGGTCGAGCCGATCACCGATGTACTGCCGATCATTGGGGACGACTCGCACACCACCTACTACGACCCGAGCTTCTACCGACTGAGCAACGCGGTGCGGAACCTGCATCAGGCGCGGAAGACCGGCTCGTGAGACAGCGCGACTCAGGACGTACCCGCCTCCAGCTCGCCGACGATCTCGAGCAGATGCCGCACCTCCTGATAGGTGGGCGACAGCTGGTACGCGTGCTGGTGGCAGGCCTCGGACAGCCGCGTCCACGCGTACTGCGAGCGGGCGGGCACGTCGCGCTCGTCGCGGTAGGCGACCTCGAGGCAGGTCAACCGCGCCTTCGTGCTGGCTTCGCCCGGTTCGATTCCCCTCGCGCGCAACAGATCGTCGACGATCTGCTCCAGCGCGGTCCTGGTGAGCCAGGCCGCGATCCGGTTGCTGTGCGGAGAGCGCCGGTCGGCCTGCGCCGCCGCCATGACCAGGAGGGTGCTCACTGTGCCGCCTTCTCGATGTCCTCGACCAGGCGCTGCACGTCCTTGGCCGCCTGTCGCGGGTCTTCGGTGGCGTCGAGACCGGAGTGCATCTTGGGACCCGTGATCTTCAGCGCGGACTTCTGATACGGGGCGCGCGCCCACCGTTCGAGCACATGGTGCTCCTGCTTCTCGCCGAAGACCCCCAGGATCACCTTGTCCCGCGTACTGCCCGCCGCTTCCCACTCGCGCTCGAGTGCTTCGAGTTCCCCTCCGGCCTTGATATTCCGGGTGAAGAAGGCGTGCTTGGCCGCCGTTTCGACGGCGAACCGCAGCATTCCGGGCAGGGTCCGGCGCATGGCGTCGGCGGGCAGCTTGCCGTTCTCGTACTCCAGCACCAGGCCGAACGCGTCGGCGACGTAGCGGCGCGCGGGGTCGGTGAGCGTGGTGATCGCCACCTGCGAGTCCTTGCCGCGGTCGACCTCCATGATCGTCGCCGCGACGTTGCCGCGGCGCACCGCCGCGGGCAGGCGGTCGTCGTGCGAGAGCACGATCACCTGCCTGGTCCGGGCGAGATCGGCGAGCAGCGTCACCAGCCCGTCCACCTTGGCCGGGTCCATGGCCTGCACCGGGTCGTCGAGCACGAGGAACCGGAACGGCGATTCGGCCAGGGTGGCGCGCGGCAGGAACAGCGCGAGCGCCAGCGCGTGCAGCTCGCCCTGGCTCAGGACGGTGAGCCCGGCGGCGGGCACGCCGTCGACCATCGAGTCGATGCGCAGCTTGCGCCGGGTGGCGGTCCCCTCCAGGCAGAGATCGCCGATCTCCACATTGCTCTCCTGGCGCAGCATCGACCACGCCCGCTGCACCCCGTCCCGGATCGGCGCGAGGCGCTCGTTGCGGAGCCGGAGATGGTTCTCGTTCAGCCACTTCTTGGCCCTGTCGAGTTCTTCGACCACGGCCTTATCGGCGAGCCAGGCCTGCCACGCCGCGCACCACGCCCGCAGCTCGGCGTGCAGCGGCTGCCACCGGTCCTCCCGCTCGGCCAGGCAGGTGGCCGCGGCCTTGGCGACGGCGTCGACCGCATCACCGAGCGCGACGACATGCGTCTCCAGGTGGTCGGCGAGCTGGGCCATCGTGGGTGCGTTGCCGATCGCCGCCCAGCGCTGCCACGCGCCCCTGGCGGCGGCGATCGGCTCCGCCAGTTCCGGGACGGCGGAGCTCTCGAGCGCCGCGGGCACGGGCCGCAGCGCGCGCAGCGCCTCGCCGCGCGCCGATTCCGCCCGGGCCCTCGCCTCGTTCACCGCGGCGGTGTGCCTGCGTTCCGCGCTCACCGCGGCGCGACCTTCCGCCGCCCACGTCGCGTCGAGGGTCCCGGCCCGGCATACCGGGCACGGCATGTCGCCGTGCTCGTCGTGGACCTGCAGGGCCTGCTCGAGTAACCGCAGGGCGGCGTGGGTGCGATCACCGGCCGCGCGGTCGAACTCGCTCGCCTCGGCCGCGCACGCCCGCAGCCGGTCGGCCATCGCGATGGCGTCCTCGAGAGTGAGCGGGGCGGTCAGCTCCGCGAGCGCGCGCAGCTCCGGGATCGCCCCGGTCGCGGCGGCTTCGCTCGCGTTCAGCAGCTCGCGCAGCCGAGCCGTGTCGGGGCTCGCCTTCCGCAGCAGCGGCGCCACCGCGGCGGCCCGATCGTCGTCGAGCTGCGCGACCGCGTCGGCGAGTGCCCTGCGCCGCTTCGTGAGTTCGTCGCCGGGGGCCTTGCGGTCCTTGTGCCGCGCCGCGATTCGATCGAGCGCGGCCGTCAGCTCTTCGACGCCGAGTGCGCGGGAGATGGCGTCGTGCAGCGCGCTCGGCGTGCCGGTGAGCATGGCGCCGAGCTCGTCGTAGGAGAGGATCGGGCGGAACCGCTCGAGCGGCCCGTCCCAGCCGAGCTCGCCGCGGCCGAGCTGCTGCTTGCCGCCGCGCCGCTGGGTGCGGACGGTCGGCCGGGTCACGTCGTTCTCGTCGGCGGGCCAGTCGAGGGTGACCGTCACCGGCTCGTTGCCCTCCTCCACCAGGCGCACCGCGATGCGGGCGGTGCGGTGGTGCAGGTTGCGCCACTCCTCCTGCCACTGCGTCGACTTCTTACCGCTCCAGCGGTAGGTGCTGTTGGTGAGGGTGAGCTCGAGGGCTTCGGAGATGCTCGACTTCCCGGAGCCATTGCGCCCCGCGACGATGGTCAGACCCGGTTCCGGCCGCAGCTTCAGGGTCGCGGCGGGCCCGATCCCCCGGAAACCCTCGACCCGCACCTCGTCCAGGAACGTGCGGCGAGCATCGGGCTGCTCGGCGGCGACCTGGGCGACGACCGGCTGGGCGGGGGTGCCGCCACCGAGATGGTCATCCAGCGCTTCGTCGCCATCGAAGGCGGCCAGGATGAGCAGCCCGACCTCGGCGGGCAGGTCGGATGCGTCGACCTGGGCGGCGATCCACTGGGCGAGACGTGCGCCGTCCGGGAGGGGATCGGTCATGGCGGTGACCTCGTTTCTGATCGGTCCTGCGCTGTCGGCAGGCTGTACACATGGTCGAGCACACTGTGAATGTTGTCAATCACATTACTGATGCTTGATTTTCACCGATGGGCAGTCCAAGATCGTGTTGTACACGAGAGGGATGCCATGCCGAACCTGATACCGCCGGTGACCGCCACGGAGATTTCCCAGCTGGCCGGCGTCACCCGCGCCACCGTGAGCAACTGGCGCAAGCGGCACGACGACTTCCCGAAACCGATCGGCGGCACCGACTTCCGGCCCCTGTTCGACTGGAACGCGGTGCAGGCCTGGCTGGCCGAGCGCGGCCAGGATGCCGCCGACACCCCGCTCCTGACCCTGCGGACGCAGCTGCGCTCGACGCTGTCCAGCGCGGACGCACAGGCCCTGATCACCCAGTTAACTCCGACCGGAACCGGTTGGGCATCGGCTGAACACCGGACTACCGCTGCCGTCTCCGGCGTGCTGCGGACGCTGGCCGAGGTCGCGGAATCCGAGGGGCCGCGCGCGGCGCTCCAAACCCTGGCCGACCACGCGAACGGCGGCGAGCAGAACGTCGGCCTCTATCGGACGCCCGAGCCGGTCGCCACCCTCATGGCCGATCTACTGCGGCCACTCGGGGCCGGGCTGGTGCGCGTGCTCGACCCCGCCTGCGGGAGCGGTTCGCTGCTCATCGCCGCCGCGGCGACGGGCGCCACGGAACTCTATGGCCAGGACATCGCGGAGAACCAGGCGGCGCTCGCCCGGCTGGCGGTGCCCGCCGAGACCGATATCGAGCCGGACATCGCCGTCGGCGACAGCCTGCACAGCGACGCCTTCCCCGAGCTGTCGGCGGACGCGGTGCTGTGCAGTCCGCTGAGCGGCCGTGACTGGGGCGCGGATCGCGCCCGCATCGACGACCCGCGCTGGATATTCGGCGTCCCGCGGCGAACGGACTCGGAATTCGCCTGGATACAGCACGCGCTCGCGCATCTGCGCCCCGGCGGGTTCGCCGTGCTGCTCCTCCCGGCCCTGGCCGCGTCGCAGCCGTCCGCCAGGCGGATTCGCGCGGCCCTGCTCCGCGCCGGCGCGCTCCGGGCCGTCATCGCCCTGCCCCCCCGGCTCCCCCAGCTGCTGTGGACGCGGTTGACCCTGCAGCTCTGGATCATGGCGAAACCGGACCCCGACGCGCCACCGCCCGACGCCGTCCTGCTGGTCGACACAGCCGGGAGTGAGACCGCGCAGAGCGCGGCGGGCGAGGCGCTCGACTGGCCGCCGATCGCCGACACCGTCCGGCGCGTCTGGTCGGCGTTCGCCGCGGGGCGGCAGGCGGAGGCCGAGGAGCCGGGCGTGGCGACCGTCGTCCGGGTCGTCGACCTGCTCGACGAGGAGGTCGATCTCGCCCCGGGGCCGCGGGTGCGGCTGGCCATCGATCCCGGCGTCGTCGCCAGGGAGGCCGACGCCGCACTCGCCCGGCTCCGCACCGCCATCGCCGACCTGACCGCGGCCGCCGAATCCGTCGGCCGGCTCACGGGAGTCCCGGGCGCGACCTGGCGCACCGCGACCGTCTCCGACCTGGCGTCGGGCGGAGCCATCCGCGTGCTGCGCACTCCCTCGAAAGCGGCCGGGGCCGATGACGGCGCCCTCCGGCCCGCCCTCACCGGCCGCGATATCGCCACCGGCGCCCCGGCGTCCGGCGCCGTGCGCGCCGACGCAGCGACCCCCGCGATCGACATCGAGGTCGACGACATCCTGGTCCCCACCGCGCGCACCGCACGCGGCCCCGCCTTCCGCATAGCGGGCCCCGCCGAAGCGGGCCTCGCCCTCGGCCCGCACGCCCAGATCGTGCGCACCGACCCGCAGCGCTTCGACCCCTGGTTCGTCGCCGGCTTCCTCGGCGGCCTCGACGACATCGCCGCCACCGGCACCACCGGTATCCACTCCGCCCTGCACCGCACCCGAATACCGTTGTTGCCACCGGCCGAGCAGCGACGCTACGGCGCGGCATTCCGGGACGTGCACCACCTGCGGGCGACCCTGACCAGCGCGGGCGCCGCCGTGGACCACATCACCGAGACCGTGACCACCGGCCTGGTCGCCGGCGCGCTGGCACCGGCCGCCGACAACACGAACAAGAACGCGAACAATTCTCGAGGAGGCAGTGAGTGAACACCGGCAAGCACAGCGAGCTGGCCAACCACGCGTGGTCGGTCGCGGACCTGCTGCGCGGCGACTACAAACAGTCCGACTACGGCAAGGTGATCCTGCCGTTCACGGTGCTGCGCCGCCTGGAGTGCGTGCTTGCACCGACCAGGGAAGCGGTACTCGCCAAGGCCGAGGCGCTGGCCGGGAAGAACATCGACGTCCACCGCTTCCTGACCAAGGCCGCGGACGCGGTGTTCTACAACACCAGCGACCTCACCCTGACCAAGATCGCCGCCGACCCCGCGCACGCCGCCACCAACCTGATCACCTACATCGGCGCCTTCTCCGAGAACGCGCGGGACGTACTGGAGAAGTACGAATTCGCCCAGCAGATCCGCAGGCTCGACGCGGCCGGGCTGCTGTATCAGGTGGTCGGCAAGTTCGCCGACCTGGACCTGCGGCCGGAGGTCGTCTCCAACCATCAGATGGGGTACGTGTTCGAGGAGTTGATCCGGCGGTTCGCCGAGCAGTCGAACGAGACCGCCGGTGAGCACTTCACTCCCCGCGAAGTCATCGAGCTCATGGTGAACCTGTTGATCGGGCCGGATATGGATCAGCTCCTCATGCCCGGCGTGGTCCGCCGCGTCCTCGACCCCGCCTGCGGCACCGGCGGCATGCTCAGTTCCGCGGAAGCCCTCATCATGGCAGTGAACCCGCAGGCGACAGTCGGGCTGTACGGGCAGGAGCTGAACCGGGAATCGTGGGCGATCTGCCGATCCGATCTGATGATCAAGGGCGAAGACTCCGAGAACATCGTGCTCGGCAACTCGCTCGATGACAACGACGGGCACAAGAACACCAAATTCGACTACATGCTCGCCAATCCGCCGTTCGGGGTGGAGTGGAAGAAGATCAAGAGCGATGTGGAGTGGGAGGCGGCTAATCTCGGCGATGCCGGGCGGTACGGGGCTGGGTTGCCTCGCATCAATGATGGTTCGCTGTTGTTCTTGCAGCATATGATTTCCAAGATGAAGCCGGTGGGGCCGGATGGGGAGGGTGGTAGTCGGATTGCCATTGTCTTCAATGGTTCGCCGCTGTTTACCGGGGCGGCTGGGTCCGGGGAGTCGGAGATTCGGCGGTGGATTATCGAGAATGATTGGTTAGAAGCGGTTGTTGCGCTGCCGGATCAGCTGTTTTACAACACGGGGATTTCCACGTACTTCTGGATACTAACCAATCGAAAGAAGCCCGAGAATCAGGGGAAGGTGGTGTTGCTGGATGCGCGGGAATACTGGGTAAAGATGCGGAAGTCGCTGGGCGACAAGCGCAAAGTGATCGACAGTGATCAGATTCAGAAGGTCACGCAGCTGTACGGGGAGGCGATGAAAATCGCGAACAACCCGGATCACACGCTACACGACAAGGTGAAGGTATTCGACAACGAGGAATTCGGTTACCGACGAATTATCGTCGAGCGACCACTCAGACTACGGTTTGAGCTCACCAGCGACGGTTTGGACAGGTTGGCATCTTCAGTTCCAGTCCAGAAACTGTATGGCCAATCCGACACCTTCCGCGTCCTTCTGACCCCGCTGGTCGGCACTTCTTGGACGACGAGGGCTGCCGCGGTCTCTGCCATGCGCGCCGCTGTCGTCGGTGGCGGAAAAACATGGCCTAAGGGGTCAGCTTTCGAGAGAGTCTTTCGGGACGGGGTAGGCGTGCGAGATACCGATGGCGAGGTGCAGGCGGTAAAGGGCATACCGGAGTCGGATCCCGACCTGCGCGACTACGAAATTGTTCCGTTGACAGAAGACATCGACGAGTACTTGAGCCGCGAGGTTCTGCTGTACGCTCCCGACGCCTGGGTAGACTATTCGAAGACCAAAGTAGGTTACGAAATCCCGTTTACACGGCATTTCTATTCATACACACCCCCCCGACCACTGACGGAGATTGATGCGGAACTGAAGACGCTGGAAGAGCAGATCCAAAAGCTGCTAGGAGAAGTAACACAATGAGTGCTGCGTCCGCAATCCCGACACTTCGCGTCAAACAAATTGCCACGAAGATTGGCAGCGGCAAGACGCCATCAGGCGGTTCCGAAACCTATTCAGATTCTGGAGTGTTGTTTATTCGCAGCCAGAATGTCCAGTTCGGGGCGCTAAATCTGACAGATATCGTCCACATCAATGACGCAACGCACCGCGATATGTACAGCACGAGGGTTCACGACGGAGATGTACTACTGAATATCACCGGCGCCTCCCTCGGCCGTGTCGCATATTACCGAGCAGAACTTGGCGAAGCAAATGTCAATCAGCACGTCTGCATAATTCGACCCCAAAGCAGCATGGACACGCGGTACCTCTCGTACGCATTGTCATCCGACCTGTGCCAAGATCAAATAGCAGGAATGCAGGCAGGAGGAAACCGGGACGGTCTCAACTTCGAACAGGTGGGTGGGCTGAGACTCCCAGTGCCATCATTAGAGATGCAGCGCCGAATTGCCGACTTCCTCGACGCCGAAATCTCTCGCCTAGACCGACTCGCAGCCCTCCGCAAACGGGTTCGCGAATTGGTAGAATTGAGAAATGAGCGGCTTGTCGACACCGTTCTCTGGTCTGGACTTTCGAATCACAAACGGCGAACAATACCGCTGAAGTATCTTGCACAAGAAATATCGGTTGGAATCGTTGTCACTCCTGCAAAGTGGTATGTCGACAGTGATGGCGTTCCAGCATTGCGCGGCATCAATGTCCGGCCAGGACACATCGACTTGTCCGATCTTGCAAACATCAGCATCGAAGGTCACACTCACCATTCCAAGTCGAGGCTCAGCGTAGGGGACGTTGTTGTGGTTCGCACCGGCCAAGCAGGCGCGGCAGCCGTGGTGCCGCCAGCCCTAAACGGTGCCAACTGTATTGATCTTATTATTATTCGCTGTGGCTCGAAACTGTCTCCAGACTACCTTCAATATGTCATAAACTCGGCGCATACACGAAACACGATTGCCGAATACTCGGTTGGAAGTATACAGTCACACTTCAACGTGAGTTCAATGAAGCAGGTCGGGATTCCGTGCCGCACCAGGAATGAGCAAGATGATATCGTGCTAGAAATCGACACTAGCCTTCAACAGGGAAGCAATGCGATCGAACTTTTGCGACGCCAGGAGGCCTTGCTGTCCGAACGCCGTAAATCTCTGGTCTTAGGTGCCATAACCGGCATGATTGATATCACCACTGCCTCCGGCCGAAATCTCACCAAGGGGATATAGCAAACCATGTCCGTACACAGCGAGCAGACGTTCGGGGAGGCCATCATCCAAGCGATGCTGGCGAACGGCTGGCGGGAGGGCAACCCGCACGAATACCGCGCGGAACTCGGACTGGACCTCGGCGAACTACTCACCTTCATCTCACAAACCCAGCAACCCGAGTGGGACGCCCTGCTCGCCACCTACGGCGAAGACCACAACGCCGCCCAGCAGGGATTCGCGAAGCGCCTCGGTGACGAGCTGGCCGCCAAGGGCCTCATGCGAGTCCTGCGGGAAGGGGTGAAGGACCGGGGAATCCTGATCCGGATCGCCTACTTCAAGCCGAACCTCGTCACCTCCGACGCCGCACTGCACGCCTACAAAGCCAACCGCCTCACCGTCGTCCGCGAACTCCCGTACGCGACCAAGCCCGGCGCATCCCGCCCCCGCCTCGACCTCGCCCTGCTGCTCAACGGAATCCCCGTGGCGACAGCCGAACTCAAGAACCCCCTGACCGGCCAGGGCGTCGAGGAGGCGAAGGCTCAGTACCGCACCGACCGCGACCCCACCGAGCTGATCTTCAAGCACCGCGTGATCGCCAACTTCGCCGTGGACCCCGACTTGGTGTTCGTCACCACCCAGCTGCGCGCGGCGAAGACGGTCTTCCTGCCCTTCAACACCGGTTCGGCGGGGCCGGGCAATGCGGGCGGCAAGGGGAACCCGTCGCCCACGGTGGCGGGCAAGTACGCCACCTCGTACCTGTGGGAGCAGGTCTGGCAGCCGGACAACTGGCTGGACCTGCTGGAACGCTTCGTGCACACCACCGAGCAGAAGGGGCCGGGCGGGAAGACCACGCGCTCGACGATCTTCCCGCGCTTCCACCAGTGGGACGCGGTCAAGAAGCTCACCGCCCATGCCGCGACCCACGGGGCGGGGCATCACTACCTGGTGATGGCCTCGGCCGGCTCCGGCAAGTCGAATACCATCGGCTGGCTCGCGCATCGGCTGAGCGACCTGCACACCGAGCGGCTGGAGAACCTCGATCCGGCGGCGCGGGACGCCGGGTTGCGGCCGGGGGTGCCGGTGTTCGACAAGGTCATCATCATTACCGACCGGCGCAATCTGGATTCGCAGCTGCGCGATACGGTCGGCGGGTTCGAGCGGGTGCACGGCCTGGTGGTGAAGATCGACGACAAGGCGGGCTCGAAGTCCGAGCAACTCGCGCGGGCCTTGAATTCGCAGAGCGGCAAGATCATCACCGTTACCCTGCACACTTTCCCGGCGCTGCTGGAGTACCTGCGCCGCGAGCAGACGAAACTTGCCGGTGGCCGCTACGCGATCGTCATCGACGAGGCGCACTCCTCGCAGTCCGGCGATGCGGCGGCGGCCGTGCGGAGCGCGCTGCGCGATCTGGGGCTCGACGCGGACGACGACGAGGGTGGCGCGGTCGCGGCGAAGCTGCCCGAACACCTGCGGGCCAAGGCGGCCGCCAGGGCGAAGGCCGCCAATATCTCCTATTTCGCCTTCACCGCGACGCCCAAGGCGAAGACGCTGGAGAACTTCGGCACCGCCGACGGGTCCGAGTACCGGCCGTTCCACACCTATTCCATGCGGCAGGCGATCGAGGAGGGGTTCATCCTCGACCCGCTGCGCAATTACGTCACCTACCAGGCCTACTACCGGCTGGTGAACCAGAATCCCACCGATGTCGAGGTGCCCGAGGCCAAGGCCTCGAGCATGCTCGCGCGGTTCGCGTTCATGCACCCCTCCGCGGTGGATCAGCACGCGGAGGTGATCGTCGAGCATTTCATCGCGCATACCAGGAGCCGGCTCGGTGGCCGGGCGAAGTCGATGGTGGTGACCGCGTCCAGGCAGAGCGCGGTCGCGATGGCGCGGGCGATCAAGAGATTTCTGCGGGTTCGGGAGTACGACACCAAGTACCCGGATGTGGGTGTGCTGGTCGCGTTCTCCGGGAGCCTCGAGGTCGACGGCGAAGAGGTGACCGAGCCGTCGGAGAACGATGGGCTCGCCGAATCCGCGCTGCCGAAGGCCTTCCGCTACACCCGGGCCGACGACCGGGCGACCAAGTCGGGCGGCAAGGGGCAGCGCGAGTACCGGATTCTGGTGGTGGCCGAGAAATATCAGACCGGGTTCGACGAGCCGCTGCTCACCACGATGTATGTGAACAAGACGCTCACCGGGATCGCCGCTGTGCAGACGCTCTCGCGGCTCAACCGCACCCGTACGGGAAAGGCGCAGCAGGATCTGGTGGTGCTCGATTTCGTCAACGAGGCCGAGCACATCCGGGAGTCGTTCGCGCCCTACTACGAGGACGCGTTCACCCTGCCGACCGACCCGAACCTACTGTATGTCGCCCGCGACCGGGTAATGAATGCGCCGATCCTGATCACGCCGGAGATGCAGGAATTCGCTGTCGCCTACCTGGTGGCCGAGCGGAAGGCGGCCGGATCGGCGGCGGCGTGGACCAAACTGCACGCCGAGCTCTACCGGCACCTGGCTCCCGCCGTGGACCGGTTCGCGCTGCTCCTCGACAGCACGGAGGAGGACGATGTCGCGCTCGCGGAATCGTTCCGGGCCGACCTCGGCGACTACATCCGCAAGTACGGATTCCTCGCGCAGATCGTGCCGTACCAGGACCCCGACCTGGAGCTGCTGTACCTCTACGGGCGGCACCTGCTGAATCGGCTGCCCCGGCGGGCCGACGGCGGCATCGATATCGGCGAGATCGACCTCAGCCACCTCCGGCTCGAGCAGACCGGGGAGCACGACCTCGGGCTCGCCCCGGAGGGCGCGCAGGAACTCCGGGGATTCGGCGACGGCGCCGGGCCGGCCGCGGAACCCGAGAAATCACTGCTCTCCGCGCTGGTGGAGCGCTTCAACGAGCGGTACGGCACGGAATTCTCCGAGGAGCACCTCGCCCTGCCGTTCGAGGCGGCGATGGACGAGCCGCAGGTCGAGCAGGCACGCCTGGCGAACAAGAATGTCGACGATTTCGGCGTCGTCTTCGACAAGGTGTTCGCCGAGAAGATGGTCGAACACTTCGATACCCTCAATGACCTGGGTGGCCGATACTTCGCCCAGGACAAGGAGTTCAAACGGGACCTGGACCGGCAGGCGCGCACCGCGGCGTTCCGGTTGCTCGGGCGACGGCACGGGCTGCCCGAGCTGTAGCGCGGGGAGGGCAGGGGGTAGGCGATGCCGGCTCGGCGCGTCGGGCTGCGCTACGACCTGATCGAGGAGATCGGGTTCGGCGGGATGGGGTCGGTCTGGCGCGGGTACGACACCGTGCTCGACCGGGAGATCGCGGTCAAGACGATCCGCTTCGCCCAGATCCACTCGGAGACCGATGCCGCCGAGTTCGCCGAGCGCTTCCGCCGCGAAGCCCGGATCACCGCGCGGATCCGGCATCACGGCGTCCCGCAGGTGTACGACGCCGTGCTCGACGCCGGCCTGAGCGAGGTTTACCTCGTGATGGAGCTGGTCGAGGGCGCCGCCACGCTGCGGAGCTATCTCATCGCCGGGCAGCCGCTGCCGGTGGAGTGGGCGGTCGCGGTGGCCGCGCAGATCGCCACCACACTCTCCTACGCGCACGCGCTGCCGGTGGTGCACCGCGACCTCAAACCCGACAATGTGCTCGTCACCCCCAATGGCACGGTGAAGGTCATCGATTTCGGCATTGCCGCGCTGCTCGAGCCGGGCACGCCGAAGCTGACCATGACGGGGGCGTTCCTGGGGTCCGCGGCCTACATGTCGCCGGAGCAGGCATCCGGGGACAAGGTCACGCCGCGGACCGACCTCTACGCCCTCGGCTGCATCCTCTATGAGACGCTCTGCGGGCGACCGGTCTTCGAGGGGACCGTGCCCGCCGTCCTGCACCAGCACGCCGGCACCGCGCCGACTCCGCCCCGCGCCCTGCGCGCCGACCTACCGGACGAGCTGGACCGGCTGGTCACGGAGTTGCTCGCCAAGCGGCCCGAGGAGCGGCCGGGTGACGCGGCGGCGGTCTACGAGCGGCTGCTTCCCCTGCTGCCCGCACCCGGTGCGGTCATCGCACCGGACCGTGAACCCCCGGCCGACGTGCCCGACCCGACCATCGTCTTCCGGCGCCCCAACGCACCGCTGCGGATCGCGGAGACCGCGCCCGCACCCCGATTCCAGGGCTCGCTGCCCGCCACCGCTCCGGTCAACGGCGACGTCCTCGAGCAGCGGCTGCGCCGGCACGTGGACGAGTACCGCGGCCTGCTCGCCGACGGCCGCGCGCTGCAAGCGGCCGATGTCCTCAGCGGCATCGTCGAGCCGGCGGGCCGCGCCTTCGGCACCGGCAGTCCGCGCGTGCTGGAACTGCGGTTGGATGTCGCGCTGGCCCGCTTCGTCGGTCGCGAATTCCGCCGGGCGCGGGCCGAGTTCGACGCTCTCGCCGCCGCGTTCGCGCGGGCGAACGGATTCGGCGACGAGCTGACCATGCAGTGCCGCAAATTCGCCGCGGACTGCCGGGTGGAGCTCGGCGAACTCACCGAGGCCCTCTCCGATATGCGCGCCCTGCTCGCCGACGTGCGCGCGGTGTCCGGGGATGCCGGCGAAACGGCCCTGGAGCTGCGGCTCTCGCTCGGCCTGCTGCTCGCGCTCATGCGGCGGCGGGAGGAGGCGTTCGACGTTCTGGATGCGCTGTACGACGATCTGCTGCTCGTTCGCGGCGGTGACGACGGGCTGACCGTCGAGGTCGCCGAGGCGCTGGCGCGGTTCGGTGACGATGAGCCGCCGGCGAGCGGTAGCGACTCGGCGGACCGCTTCGTCAATTGATCAGGATCGGACCGGCGATCCAGCAAACACTTGTCCGTCGCGATCATGCAGCCCCTGCCTCTCTTTTCACACGCGAAAGCGGTCGACGCGCTACCCGCCTGAAATTGCTTCAGTAGCAGTCGATTCAGTGGTTATTAGACATCGAGGCATTAGCATTGGGGCGGGGAAATGGCGGGTCCAGAAGTACCGTTCGCGAACGCCAGGACACCGCCCACCAGGGGGGCGACAACCGTCCAGCAAAGACTGTGGCGAGCACCCACCGATGTGGCCCGCGGCCATCCAGAATTCGAGAAAGGTTCCGTCCACCGTGGTGACACCGAAGAAGCCGCCCAGCACGATTCCGCGCCGACAGCTCGGCCGCTACCTGCGAGATCTCCGGCAGGAGGCGGGGTATTCGATTGCCAATGCCGCCCGGCTGATCGAGCGGGGCACCGGGACGCTCCAGCGGCTCGAGAAAGGGCAGGCAGGGCGGATTCGGACGCTCGATATCCAGGCGCTGTGCCAGCTCTACGGGGTGCCGGAGAAGTTGCCCATGCTCCTGGAGCTGGCGCGGGAGGCCGACTCCAATGCCGGGGACGGTGGGCTGTGGTGGCAGGAGTACTCCGACGCGATCCGCGCCGATTTCGAGCTGTACGTCAGCCTGGAGTCTTCGGCATCGAAGCTCACGATCTTCCGTCCGGACATCATCAGCCGGTTGTTCCAGACCAACGGCTACGCGCGGGCGCTGGATGACCTGTTCGAGCCCGGTGCTGGCGCCGAGCAGGTCGCGCACCGGGCGAGCGTGCGCGCCAACCGGCAGCGCATCGTCACTCGCAAGCAGAATCCGGTCCAGGTCGACCTTCTGCTGGACGAACTGGTGCTGCGGCGCCGCGTCGGCGTTCCGAAAGTGATGGCACGCCAGCTGATGAGCCTCGCGGACCTGCCCGCGAACGTGACCGTTTCCCTGCTTCCGTTCAGCGCGGGCTATCCGCTCGGCGTCGCCAGCGGGCCGTTCATGATCCTGGACTTCGATGAGGTCGCCGGGGAAATTCCAACGGTGTTCGTCGAGGGCTTCCGTGGCAACATGTACTACGACAAGGCAACGGCGGTAAAGCACTTCCGGGAGACGTTCGCCCGGCTCCGCGCGGCCGCCCTGTCCCCGGCAGACAGCAAGCAGGCGCTGCGGCGCATGGCAAGGGAGGACGAGCGATGACATCGGAACTGTCCAACGCCAGGTGGTTCAAATCGAGCTTCAGCGGCGGCAACAACGAGTGCGTCGAGGTCGCCCATCTGGACGGCGGACGGGTCGGCGTGCGTGACTCCAAGAACCCCGCAGGCGCCGCACTGGTCTTCACCGCCGGCGAGTGGGATGCCTTCCTCTCCGGCGCCCAGGGCGGCGAGTTCAACCGCCCGTAGTCGAAGCCGCTTCGCGCGCGGCCAGCACGAGATCGCGATACGGCAGCCGCACGGGCGGATAATCGGAGGCATCGAGCGCCCGCTCGGCGCCTCTGAGCCGCTCGGCAGCCGCATCGCTGTCGACGGCGGTCACCTCCGTTTCGATGAAGGCCCCGACTCCGGTCACCACGTCGATACTCACGACCGGGTCCTCGGCATCGGGATGCCGGTACGTCGTGCGCGCCTTCTCCACCCGCACGAGTTCGACCATGCCGACGGCGCGAAGCAGGGCATCCGCCGCACCCGCCTGATCGGCATCGGCGAGCTCGACATTGATCTCCTGCTTGGTGATCACGTCATCTGGGGAGTGTGCGGCGGCATCGGACGGCGGCTTGTAGGTGACCTCAGCGAATCCTTCGCGCCTGCGCACCCGCAGGCATTCCACGGTCGCCATGAAGTCGATGTCGGGACGGCTGTAGCAGGTGTCGACCTCGGTGTGCGAGCTGCTCTCGCGGTAGCCGAGTGCGTCGAGACGCTGCCGGAATACGGCGGCGTCCGGTAGCTCACGTTTCCGCTCGACCTCGAACATGCGGCGATCATCCTCTCCGGTGCGCAGCGATGGCATTCTAGGATTGCTATCCGGGGGGCGTGGGATCGGAGAAGAGCGGGGGCAGCGGCATTCCTCTGGAGCCGTCAACCAGGACCTCGGAGCTGAAGACGCCTTCCGGTGGCGCGGCGGCAACGTAAGTGGCGCGCTGGACCGTACCGCCTTTGGTAAACACCAGAATTCGAACCTGCGGTGTGAACACCGGCTCCATCTCGACCGGCGCGCCCACGAACGCTTCCACCCGAGCACGGGTATGCGCGGTGAGAATGTAGACCCGATCCCAATCCCCACCGGTCAGATCGCGCAGCAAGGCGGAGCCGCGCGATTTTCTGAGGTCGACCAGCTTCGCCGCCAGCTCCGGATCGGCGGCCAGCCGCGGGCCCACCGGTTCCGGGTCGCGCAGCTCGATATATTTCGGATATCCCGCGGCCGTAAGCGTCACCTCCGAGGTGTAGACCCCCGAGATCAACGGAACATCCACCCACCCCGCCCGCAGCACATCCTCACCTTTCAAGAACACCAGAACGGTCACCCCCTCCCGGTCGAAGGAAGACGGCATCGGGACCGGCGCCCCGACCTCACTCTCCACCTGGTCACGCCCGAGCAAATCCTGCTGATAGATGTGAACCCGATCCCACCCGTCCCCGGCCAGGGCGCGCAGCGACGTATTCCCGCCGCCGTACCAGAGTTCGCGCAGCTCGACCGACAGCTCTCGATCCTGTTCGAATCCGCGCTGGTCCAGCTTGTGCAGGACGACGACCACGAACACACCGGCCACGATGACAACCGGCACCATGAGCAGAAGGACCCACTTGGCACGAACGGTCACCAGTACGTTCCATTCTTCGGCTCCCCGGCCTCGACCTGCGGATCGCGCCCACCCCCGCGCGGGAGGTTCGCGGTCGGTCTGACCGGTGAATCCGGGGTCTACCCGATTGCTGTACATCAGGTGATTGTCCGGCCCTGGCCCGACCACCACCATCTGACCGTCGAGTACCGCCTGCTTGACGAGATCGTAGAGTTCAGGATTGGAAGCCGTCGGATTTTCCGCGGCGATCCGGCGCCCGACCTCGTTGTTGTAGAGGTCCATCGCCTCGGCGGTGGCGTGGGTTCGGTCCGGGTCGTCGATGCGCTCGTGCGCTGTGGTGAACGCCTCGGTCCACTCCGCTCCGAACTCCTTGGTCAGCATGGCATTCCAGTACGCATGCCGGAACGCGTCCGCATGCCCGTCGCCGATACCGCCCTTGCGCGGTTCATCCGCGAAGACCTCGTGGCCGCCGTCGGAGGCCAATTGCTCGATGGCTACCGCCGCTGCGACGCCGTGCAGATTCAGCCTGGACAACATGTCCGCTTCGCCCGCAGTGAGTTCCTTGGGATCGATACCCATCGAACCCAGCATCTTCCCGACCGCGCTGTCCGGGTCCGCAGGGAACATCACGGTTCCGTTCGGATCCGGCGTCACGTTGTACCGCGCCAGCAGCTGTTCGTGCAGCGAGGCCGGGCCCGCTCCCGCGCCGCGCTTCTTCAGTTCGGTGATCTCGATCGGATCGGTCCGGAAAGTACCCGCCGAGCTCGGCGCGAAGGCACGCAACTCCGCGACAACAGCCGCGATCTGTGGTGCCCACATTTCCATGGCGCTGCCGATCTGGCCGGCTTGAGCTTGCAAACTCGCGGTGTCCGCCGCGGCGCGCGCTTCGTCGCCGTTCGACGGCGCGCGCACCGTCCAGTCCTGCTCCACGGTGAATCCGTCCGCCATCAGCTGCAGCGCGGTCGCCGTGAGGAAACTCGAGGCGTAGGACATGTCGTTGTAGGCGCCGGTGGACAGCTCCCCGAGCCGCCCATAGGCGTCCGCCAGCTTGCGCACGTCGTCGTATTCGTGATCGGCCCGCGATGTGGCGGCGTCCCGAGCGGCGCCGGACCAATCGAGATCATGAATCTGGCGCCGGAGTGTCTCCGCGGAGTCGCTGAGCCCTTTCTCGACGCTCTCGGCGCGGCTCGCCAATCCCCGCAGCACCGAGACGTCCAGGGAGTGCCCACCGCCACCGATACTGATGATGTCGTCCAGCCTTGGCATCCACACGGCTACTTGTCCTCGCTCAGCTCGCCCATCCCGGCCATATACAGCGCGAGTTCGATGTCGCTGTCGTGGAAGTTCTTGGCCGTCGTGTACAGCAGCTGGGCGATCCAGTGATATCGATTCTGTACGACGTCTCGCACCTGTATATCGGCTCCGTCCGCGTCGCCGAGCGCCACCGCTATCGGCGACCCGCGCAACGATTCGACGCAAACGTCGGCGGACAGTTTCGGAACGCGCGTGGGGTCCTTGACGTCGTCCCCGAGAAACGCGATTACTCGACCGCAATCGGTCAAAGTCACAGGATCGATCTTCAGCGGCATCCGGCCCCCCGTTCGCACTGCGCCCGAAGCGCGATCGCCAGAGTATCAGGCGGGGTGGGCCGATGAATCCGACGAAGTAGCACCGTCATACCTCCGACCAGCTCGAAAGCAGGAGGTATCTGATGACCAGGGTATTGATCGCGGGAGCGAGTATCGGCGGGCCGGCGCTGGCTTTCTGGCTGCACCGGTGGGGCGCTGAGGTCACCGTGGTGGAGCGCGCACCCGAGCTGCGGCCGGGCGGGCAGGCGGTGGATGCGCGCGGGGTGACGAAGGAGGTCATCCGGCGGATGGGGCTGGAGGCGGCGGTGCGGGCGGCGCGCACCGAGACGGCGGGCGCGCACACCGTGGACGCCGAGGGCACCATCCTGGAGACGTTCAACGCCGAGGACGACGGCGGGGACGGGTACATCTCGGATATCGAGATCCTGCGCGGTGACCTGTCCCAGGTGCTCTACGACGCCACCCGCGATGACGTCGAGTACCTGTTCGGCGATCGGATCGCCCAGCTCACCCAGGACGCGAACGGGGTCGACGTGGCGTTCGAGAGTGGCGCGCAGCGTCGCTTCGAGCTAATGATCGGCGCGGACGGGCTGTACTCGTCGCTGCGCGCCCTGGTCTTCGGACCGCACGAGCGGTTCGTCCGGCACCTCGGGCACATGCTCGCCTTCTACAGCGTGCCGAACGAATTCGGGCTCGACCGCTACCTCCTCGACCACCAGGAGCCGGGGCGCTCGGCCGGGCTGCGGCCCATCCGGGATGCCACCCGGGCCATGGCCATCTTCGCCTTCGCGGCGCCCGGCCTCGAGGTGGACCACCGCGATATCCCCGCGCAGAAGCGGCTGCTGCGGGAACGCATGGCCGGGCTCGGCTGGGAAACCGAGCGCATTCTCGTTCATCTGGACGACGCGCCGGACTTCTACCTGGACCAGGTCGCCCAGGTGAAGATGGAGCGCTGGTCCAGCGGGCGGGTCGGGCTGCTCGGGGACGCGGCGTTCAGCTCGTCACCGCTCTCCGGGCAGGGCACCGGGCTCGCCCTGGTCGGCGCCTACCTGCTGGCCGGGGAGCTGGCGGCCGCCGGCTGGGATCCGGCGGCCGGGTTCGCGAAGTACGAGGCGCGGATGCGGGGGTTCGTCGAGGCCAATCAGGAGATCGGGCGGTTGCACGCGAGCAGCAAGGACGTTCCGCCGCCGCCGGAGCCGGAATGGGATTTCGCGCTGATCGACCGCGCGATCAATGGTGTGGAGCTGCCGGACTACGCCCCGGTCAGCGCGCGGTAGAACCGGAACCGGTCGGTCACTCGGGCTGCCAGGGGTCGATCACGGCCCCACCGGGGGACTCGCGCAATTGGCTGATGACATCGATGGCCAGCAGGAAGGTTGCAGTTCCGGAACCTTCAGAGTGATTGTCAGTGGACCGGGGTCGAACTCGATGTCGTCGTCCATGCTGAGCCTGGATACAAGATCCTGGCTGATCGAGGTCATAGAACCCTCTTGCCGTAGGTACGGACCGACAGTATTCCGCGCCTGGGCACCTCGGTGTGACTATCGCGACGAATCCCATTGCGGGTACCATTATGGGATGAGCATCCAGATCTCCGTTCGCCTCGAAGACAGCCTCGTCGGCTGGCTGGACCGCGCCGTCGCGCTCGGCGAGGGATCGAGCCGTGCCGCGATCATCGAACAAGCCCTGGAACGCGACCGGATGCGCCGCGCCGCGGAGCGAGATGCGGCGATCCTCATGAAGACGGCCCCCGACCGGGATATGGAGGAGCTCGCACACCACGACGTGAGCATGCCCATGAGCGATCTCGCGTGAGAGAGATCCGCCTCGCGAACTTGGACAAGACACGACCCGTCCTGGTCTTGACCCGCGACCAGGTGCGCCCCTACATGACGAGCGTAACCGTGGCACCTATCACCAGCACCATCAAGGGCCTTTCCACTGAGGTTCCCCTGGACCAACGCAATGGCCTCGACGACGCGTGCGTCGTCTCCTGCGACAACATTCGCACCGTCCCGAGCAAGTCTCTCGGCCGCCTGATCGGCTACTTCTACGCCGATCAGGAGCCTCAGCTCACCGCCTGCATCAAAGCGGCATTCTCGCTGATTTGAGCTGGCCGCCACTCGAGACCCACAGGCTCAACCTGCGGATTGCCGCACCCGCTGAAGAATCCGCAGCGACCCCGTGTGTCCGACCTCGCGGAACTCCCCGCTCTCCAGCGCTCGGCAGTAGATCTCGTACGGCGGCCGACCCCCGTCGGCCGGGTCGGGGAAGACGTCGTGGATCGCCATGACGCCACCCTCAGCGACCCACCGTGCCCACCCGTCGTAGTCGCGGTGCGCCGCCTCGGTGGAGTGGCCGCCGTCGACGAAGAGGAAGGCGATGGGGGTGCGCCAGGTGGCGGCGACGGTGGGCGAATCGCCGACGATCGCGAGCACCCGGTCGGCGAGGCCGGCCTTGACGACGGCGCGCCGGAATGTGGGCAGGGTGTCGAAACGGCCGGTCTCGGGATCGACGAGGGAGCTGTCGTGGTATTCCCACCCGGGCTGGTGCTCTTCCGAACCCTGGTGGTGATCGATGGTGTAGAGCACCGCGTCGATTTCCCGCGCGGCGGCGCCGAGCAGAATTGCGGACTTACCGCAATAGGTTCCGATCTCCACCATCACGGCACCCGCGGCGAATTGTTTCGCGGCCTCGAACAGCGCGCGCCCCTCGTCTTCCGGAAGAAAGCCGGGAACCTTCTGCGCGAAAGCGAACAACTCCTCGGTCGTGGCTGCTCCCAGGGTGTTGACCGGTGCCATTGTGACCTGTCTCTCCACTCGTTGACCTGCGGTGACGCGGTTCGGGCGAGTTGATCCCACCCGGTGTTCAGAGTATCATCCAGACACATGTCCGATGGCGATTCCACAATCCTCGAAGCGACCCGCAGGCGCCTCACCGGGAAGCAAGCCGAAACGGTCGAGAAGCTCACGACATCGGCCATGACGGTGCTCGCGCGCGAGGGTTTCGCCGGGATGACCATCCGTATGGTAGCCGCAAGCGCCGGGGTCGGGACGGCCACCGCCTACACCTATTTCTCCTCCAAGGAGCACCTGGTCGCGGAGATATTCTGGCGCAGGCTGCGCAGCTCGCCCTCGCCGGTGAGCGACGATCCGGACCCGGTGGTGCGGGTGCTCGCCGAACTCCGCAATATCGCGCTGCTCGTCGCGGACGAGCCGGAATTCTCCGGCGCGGTCACCAGCGCGCTGCTCGGCCGCGACCCGGATGTGCAGCACCTGCGGCTGCGCATCGGCGTGGAGATTCGCAACCGGCTCACCGGCGCGCTCGGCCCGAGCGCGGAGCCGGAAATCGTCGAATCGCTGGAGTTGCTCTACGCCGGTGCCCTGGTGCGCGCCGGGATGGGGTACGAATCGTACTCCGAGATCGCCGAGCGCATCGAGCGCTCCGCCAAGCTCATCCTGCGCTGAAGAGGACATTCATGGACAAGCCCCGCCTGCTCGACTCCGGCCTGGTCGCGACGGTCATGAAATACGGGTCGCGGGCCAATGCCTGGATCTATCGCCGCACCAACGGGAAGGTCGGCGGCAGCTGGCGGGTCGGGGCGGGGTTCCGCAAGCCGGTGCCGACGCTGCTGCTCGAGCACACCGGGCGCCGCTCGGGCAAAACCTTCACCGCGCCGCTGCTCTACATCACCGACGGGGCCGACATCGTGGTGGTGGGCTCGCAGGGTGGCAAAGCGGATCATCCGCAGTGGTACCTGAATCTGCTCGCGCACCCGGCGGCGCACGTGCAGATCGGCTCGGAGCGCAAGGCCGTGGTCGCGCGGGCCGCCGATGATGCCGAGCGGGAGCGGTTGTGGCCGCGGCTGGTCGAGGCGTATGCGGATTTCGACACCTATCAGTCGTGGACGCAGCGGCGTATTCCGGTGGTGCTGCTCAGCCCAGCCTGATTTCGCTCGCGTCGGGCCTGGGGGCCGATACGTGGAGGTCGCGGGATCGGGCGCATCCCGATGTGGCGCTGCGGCACCACGGAGCCGGCGCGCGATACCAGCCGGTGCCGCGGTGGTGAAACCGGTGCGCGTGAGTGTGGGGAGAACGGGTAGGGGCTGGGGGTGCAGACTTTTCTGCCCTACCCCGACTTCACCGCGACCGCTCGCGTGCTGGATGTGAAGCGGCTGGGGAAGCAGCGCGTGGAAGGGATTCAGGTGGTGCGGGCGTTGACGGTGCCGGGGTACGGGTGGCGGCATCATCCGGCGGCGGCCATGTGGGCGGGGTACGAGGAGGCGCTGGTCCGGTACGGGCTGGATGTGTGCGCGGTGTGGGTGGAGCTGGGGCATGCCGATAGCTGCGCGGCGACGATGGTGCGGGATCTGCGGGAGGGGACCGGTATCAGCGTGCCGCGTACGCAAGCCGAGCTGGCGGCGGCGGGTGAGCTGCCGCCGTGGCTGGGGGACGAGGCGTTCCACCGCAGCCATCAGGCGGCGCTGGTGCACAAGGATCCGGCGTTCTACCGGGTGCACTTCCCGGAGGTGTCGGACGACCTGCCGTACGTCTGGCCGGGGTCGGACCGGCCGCGCCGGGTGCCGGTGCGCGCGCCCGCCGACCCGTGAGCCGCGCGCGCGGCGGACGCGCGCCGGGTGCCGGTGCGCGCCTGCGGGTCCATGAGCTGCGCGGGCGGCGGACAGTCGCGCTGCGGCTGAGCGCACAACGCCGCGGCCCGCGCACGACGGGCCGCAGCCGGCTCACTCCACGGTGACGATCGTGACCTCGTCACCGGCGGCGGACGTGTCCTCCCCCGGCGCGACGAACCAGTGCGACACCTCGCCGTCGGCGAGATCGTCCCCGACCGTCCCGGTGGGCAGCACGGAGAGCGCGCCCGCGGTCGCGGCGGCGAGGAACTCGACGACCGCGACCAGCCCGCCACCGGCTGTGGTGAAGGTCGTCGACTCGTAGTCGACCCCGTGTTCGTCGCGCGCCCGGAGCGCGAGGTCGAGCGCGTCCACCTGGCTGTAGACCGTGCCGTCCGCGAGGACGAAGGCCGGGCTCTCCTCGCCGAGCGGGCGGACCCGGTCCGCGTAGGAGACGGGGTGCGCGGGCGCTTCGGCGATGGCCGTGCGGATCGCGTCGTCGGCCGGGTCGATCCACTCCACGTCCCCGGCGCCGGAGCCGATGCCGTAGCGGGCACCGGCGGTGGCATCGAGGAGCACGGCGGCACCGGCCTTCTGCACCGCCCAGACGGCCACGACCGCCTCGAAGGAACGCGGCAGCGCGACGGCGACGACGTCGTCCGGCCCGATCCCGCGCCCGATCAGCACCCGGGCCAGCTGCGAGGAGCGGCGATCGAGCGCGTGGTACGGGATCTCGTCCTCGCCGCGCAGCAGCGCGGGCGCCTCCGGGTCCGCCTCGACCACCTCGCCGAGCACCTTCGACACCGTGCGCGCGCCGACCCGGTTCACCGGCTCGGGCGCGGCCGCGGCCACCCCGGACTCGGCGAGCAGCCTGCTGCGCTCCTCGGCGTCCAGGATGTCGATGTCGCCGACGAGCCCGTCCGGGTCGCCGAGCAGCCCCTCCAGCACCCGCATCAGCCTGGCGGCGAGGGTGCGCACCTCGTCGTCGGTGAAGCGGCTGGTGAGGTACTCGAAGACGAACTCGATGGTGGACTCGGCGGTGACCTGCAGCGTCATCGGGTAGTGCGTATTGCTGAGCACGCCGACGCCGTTCACCGACATGCCGTCGATGGAGCTGGCGGCGGCGATGGCCTCGCGGTCGATCGGGTACGACTCGAAGACCAGCAGGGTGTCGAAGAGCGAGCCTGCGCCCGCGGTGCGCTGGATCTCGGCGAGCCCGACGTAGTGGTGGTCGAGCAGGTCTGCCTGCTCACGCTGCAGCCGCACCAGCTGGTCGGCGACGGGTGAGTGGTCGTCGATCCGCACCCGCACCGGCAGGGTGTTGATGAAGAGCCCGACCATGGACTCGACGCCGGGCAGCTCGGCGGGGCGGCCGGAGACGGTGGCGCCGAAGACCACGTCGGTGCGGCCGGTGAGCCGCCCGAGCAGGATCCCCCACGCCGCCTGGACCAGCGTGTTCACCGTGACGCCGAGGTCGGCGCAGTGCTTGGTGAGCCTGCGGGCCCGCTCCGGGTCGATCGAGGTGATCAGCTTGCCGGTCTCGTACTGCTCCTGGCCGCGGGCGGGTGCGGCCAGCTCGGTCGGCTCGCCCGCGCCGTCCAGCGCCTCGGCCCAGGTGCGCAGCGAGACGTTCAGGTCGCGCTCGCCGAGCCAGCCGAGGAAGTCCCGGTAGGGGGTGACGGCGGGCAGCTGGGAGCGGTTGCCGTGCACCGCGTACAGCACCAGCAGGTCCTGCATGAGCAGCGGCATGGACCAGCCGTCGAGCAGCACGTGGTGCGTGGTGATCGAGAGGTGGTACTGCTCGGCGGCGGTGCGGTACAGGGTGAACCGGACCAGCGGCGGGGCGGTCATGTCGAACCGGGTGGCCTGGTCGGTGGCGAGCAGCTCGCGCAGCGCGGCGGCGGGGTCGTCGCGGTCGGTCAGGTCGACCTCGCGCCACGGCACCTCGGCCCGCTCCGGCACCACCTGGACGGCCTGGCCGTCGGAGTCGGTGACGAAGCCGGCGCGCAGGTTGGGGTAGCGGTCCAGGACGCCCTGGGCGGCGGTGTGCAGCCGGTCGGCGTCCACGGTGCCGAGCAGGTCGACCGTGGCCTGCATGACGTAGATGTCGGTGCCCGCGGTGGTCATGAGGGCGTGGAAGAGCAGGCCGGACTGCAGCGGGGTGAGCGGCCAGACCTCGGCGAGGCCGGGGTAGCCGCGCTCCCACTCCTCCAGGTCGGCCTGGCTGACCCGGACCAGCGGCATGTCGGACGGGGTGAAGCCGCCCGCACCCTGGGTGCCCGCGTGCTCGGCGAGGCCGGTGAGCGCCGCGGTCCAGAGCTCGGCCAGCTCGGCGAGGCGCTCGGCCGGGCCGGTGAAGTCGGTGACCAGTTCGCCACCGGCGGTGACGGACGCGAGGACGTCGATACGCGCGCCGGCGGCCCCGGCCTCGCCGCCGACCGCGAGCACCTCGGCCCCCGCGGTGGCGACGACCGGCATGCCGCTGCCCGCGGTGCTGTCGACGGGCACCGCGACACCTACGGCCGCGGAAGCAGCGGCGGGCAGCGAGTACTCGTCGAAACCCTCGACCCGGACACCGGCGAAGCGGAAGGTGATTCCACCCGGCTGCCCGGCGGCGAAGAGCGCCGGGTAGCCGTGCTCGGGCACGGCGAGCACCTGCTCCTTGACCAGCTTGAGCGCCTGTCCCTCGGTGACCTCGGCGGTGCCGAGGTCGAGGCGGAGCGGGTGGGTGACCGTGAAGTCGCCGACCGTGCGGGTCAGCTCGGCTCCGCGCTCGGCGGCGACCGGGCGCAGGTCGTTGGCGTACCGCACGGTGGTGGCGGTGTTCCCGGTCCAGCGCGCGGTGGCGAGCGCCAGCGCGGTGAGCAGGGCGTCGGTGGCGACCCCGTGGTACAGCCCGGGGACGACGCGCAGCACCGCGTCGCTCTCGGCCGCGGGGAGCACGGTCCGCACGTGTCCTGCGGGACCCGCCGCGACGGCGTCGACGGCGAGCTCCGGTGCGGTGGTCGCACGATCCTGCGCGACCTCGTGCAGCCAGCGGCGCAGCGAGGTGCCCGGCTCCGGCAGCTCGATCGGCTCGCCCGCGGCGGCCTGTGCCAGGGCCCGCGCGAGATCGCCGGTGAGGATCCGCCAGGAGGCGGGGTCGACCGCGAGCCGGTGCGCGACCAGCAGCAGGACATCGGCGCCGCCGTCGGCGGCGAACCGCACCGCGCGGAGCACGACTCCCGCGGCGGGGTCGAGCGCCGCCACCTCGGTGGCCAGTGCTCGCTCGAGCGCGGCGTCCAGGTCGGCGTCCCGCGCAGCCCCGGTCACGGCGTCCCGCGCGCCCGCTGACACGGCGCCCAGTTCGGCCGCTTGCGCGCCCGCCGACGTGGCATCGAGCCCGGCCGCCCGCATGTCGAGCTCGGTGCGCAGCACAGCGTCGATGCCGATGGCGCCGCGTTCGCGCAGCTCCAGGACCGCGTCGGTGCGCCGCAGCCGCAGCGCCTCGTGCCGGTCGAGCACCGCCGCGAGCGCCGCCCGCAGCTCCCGGTCACCGGTACCGGCGGGCAACCGCAGCGCGACCGCGTCGGCGCCGTCCAGCGCAGCGAGCGCCGGCGGCAGCGCGACCTCGCCGATCCCGCCGCCGGCCAGCTCGGCCAGGCGCTGGCGCCCGGTCACCACGCCGGCGACCGCGGCCAGCCCGGCGACGCTGCGCTGGTCGAAGACGTCGCGCACGGAGAAGACCGCGCCGAGCGTCTTGGCCCTGGAGACCAGCTGGATGGAGAGGATGCTGTTGCCGCCGAGCGCGAAGAAGTCGTCGTCGGCGCCGATCTGCTCGGCTCCGAGCACGTCGGCGAAGACCCGCGCCACCAGCTTCTCGGCCGGGGTGGCGGGGGCGCGGAAGGCGGCCTTCTCGAACTCCGGCTCGGGCAGGGCATTGCGGTCCAGCTTGCCGTTGGCATTCAGCGGCAGCGCGGCCAGCTCGACGAAGGCGCTCGGCACCATGTACGAGGGCAGCTCGCCTGCGAGCGCGTGCGCCAGCTCGTGCTTGTCCAGCTCGGCGGCGGGCACCACGTACGCCACCAGCCGGTCGCCGAGGCCGGGATCGGTCCTGGCCAGCACCGCGGCGGCGGCGATGCCGGGCTGCCGGAGCAGCGCGGCCTCGATCTCGCCGAGCTCGATGCGGAAGCCGCGGATCTTCACCTGGAAGTCGGTGCGGCCCCGGTACTCCAGCTCACCATGCGCGTTCCACGCCACCAGGTCGCCGGTGCGGTACATGCGCGCGCCGGGCTCGAAGGGGCTGGCGACGAAGCGGTCCGCGGTCAGCTCGGGCCGCGCGAAGTAGCCGCGGGCCAGCTGCGCACCGGCGAGGTAGAGCTCGCCGGAGACCCCGACCGGGACCGGCCGCAGCCGGGAATCCAGCACGTAGACCCGGGAGTTCCACTCCGGCACGCCGATCGGCACCGAGACGACGTCGCCCGCGGTGACCTCGTGCGCGGTGATCGACACCGCCGCCTCGGTCGGCCCGTACAGATTGAACAGCCCGGCGGCGTTGCCGCGCCGGAACTTCTGCGCGGTCGCCGCGGGCAGCGCCTCGCCGATGGCGAGCACCCGGCGCAGCGAGCCGGGCAGCGTGCCCTCGGCCTCGGTGAGCAGCGCGTCCAGCATGGACGGCACCACGTGCAGCGTGGTCACCCCGGTCTCGGCCATGAGCGTGCGCAGGTAGGCCGGGTCGCGGTGGCCGTCGGCGGTGGCGATCACCAGCGTGCCGCCGCACGCCGCCGCGGACCAGAACTCCCAGACCGAGAGGTCGAAGGTGGCCGCGGTCTTGAGCAGCACCGCGTCGTCGGCGCCGAGGCCGTACTCGGCGACCTTCCACTGCAGCTGGTTGGCGATGGCGCCGTGCGGCACCGCGACGCCCTTGGGCTGGCCGGTGGAGCCGGAGGTGAAGATGACGTACGCGGTGTTCGCCGGGGTCAGCGCCGCGCGGCGCTCGGCCGGGCGCAGCGGCGCGCCGTCCAGTCCGGCCAGGTCCAGCTCGTCCAGCGCGACCACCTCGGCCGCTGTGGTCTCGAAGGCATCGCCGGTCGTGGTGAGCACGCAGGTCGGGGCCGCGGTGCCGAGGATGTACTCGACCCGCTCGGCCGGCTGGTCCGGGTCGACCGGCACGTAGGCCGCACCGGCCACCGAGACCGCGTACATGGCGATCACCAGGTCGGCGGAGCGCCGGATGGCGAGCGCCACCCGATCCTCCGGGCCGACCCCGCGCTCGATCAGGTACCGCGCCAGCCGGTTCACCCGGTTGCCGAGCTCGGCGTAGCTGAGCTCGCCGTCGGGGGCGATCAGGGCGGTGGCGGCCCGCTGCGCGGCGACGGTCGCCTCCAGCAGGGAGACCAGGGTGGCCCCGGTGTCCACCGGGTGCGCGGTGTCGTTCCAGGTGTCGAGGATGCGGCCGCGCTCGTCGGCGGCGAGCAGCTCGATCTCGCCCACCGGAACCGCCGGGTCGGCGATCACGGCGTCCAGCACCCGGAGGAACCGGTCGGCGAAGCGCTGCACCGTGGCCTCGTCGAAGAGGTCGGTGGCGTAGCCGAATTCGGTGATGATCTCGGCGGGGGTGCCGTCCTCGGCGTACCGGTCGTAGAGCGTGACGTGCAGGTCGGTCTTGGCCAGCTGGGAGTCGAAGTCGACCGCGCTCACCGTCAGCCCGGGCAGGGTGATGGTGGTCTCGGCCAGGTTCTGGAACGAGAGCCCGATCTGGAAGAGCGGGTTGCGGGCGGTGGAGCGCTCCGGGTTGAGCACCTCGACCAGCCGCTCGAACGGCACGTCGGCATTGGCGAAGGCCTCGAGGTCGCGCTCGCGCACCTCGGCGAGCACCTCGGCGAAGCCGGCCTCGGAGCGCACCCTGGTGCGGAACACGAGGGTGTTGACGAACATGCCGATGAGATCGTCCAGTTCGCGCTCGCCGCGGCCGGCGACCGGGGTGCCGACGGCGATGTCGTCGGTGCCGGAGAGCCGGGCCAGCAGCACCGCGAGCGCGGCGTGCACGACCATGAAGAGCGAGGACTGGTTGGCCCGCGCCAGCTCGGCCAGCGCCTGGTGCCGCCCGGGGGCGATCTCGAAGCGGATCGCCTTGCCGTGGAAGGACTGCGCGGGCGGCCGCGGGCGGTCCGCGGGCAGCTCGAGCTGGTCCGGGAGGCCGTCCAGCGCGGCCTTCCAGTAGGCGACCTGGCGGGCGGCGAGCGATTCCGGGTCGTCCTCGGCGCCGAGCACCTCGCGCTGCCAGAGCGCGTAGTCGGCGTACTGCACCGGGAGCGGGGTCCAGGAGGGCGCCTCGCCGCCGACCCTGGCGATGTAGGCGGCCATCAGGTCGCGAGCCAGCGGGCCCATGGAGGCGCCGTCCGCCGCGACGTGGTGCACCACGAACGCGACGACGTGCTCGGGCACGCCGGCGGACGATTCGCCGCCCGCGGGCACGGCGACAGCCCGATCGGCCGCGGCGCCGAGGGCGGCCCGGTCACCGGCCGCCGTTCCGACGGCGGGGTCGCTGATTCGGAAGAGTGCCACCTTCAACGGCACCTCGACGGTGACGTCGAAGGTGGTCATGGCGAAGCGGATCACGGTCGGCACCAGCTCGGCCTCGGTGACGTCGGTGATCGCCAGTGTCGGCGCGGTGCGGCCCGCGGGCAGGATCACCTGCCGCGGCCCGTCGTCGGCGCTCGGGTACGTGGTGCGCAGCACCTCGTGCCTGGCGAGGACGTCGCCGATGGCCTGCTCCAGCGCGCGGACATCGAGCGCGCCGGAGAGCCGCACCGCGAGCGGGATGTTGTCCACGGCGGAGGTGGTGGTGTCGAACTGGTTCAGGAACCAGTACCTGGCCTGCGCCGGGGAGAGCGGAATCAGCTCCGGCCGCTCCCCCGCCACCAGCACCGGGCGGGTGCGCCCCGACCCGGCCGCGCGCTCCACCCTGATGGCGAGCGCGGCCACGGTGGACGCCTCGAAGAGGTCGCGCACCGCGAGCTGGGTGTCCAGCGCGGCGCCGATCCGCGCCGTCACCTGGGTGGCGAGCAGCGAATTGCCGCCCAGCTCGAAGAAGTCGTCGTCCACGCCGACCCGGCCGACGCCGAGCACGTCGGCGAAGGTATTGGCGACGATCTCCTCGATCGGGGTGGCGGGCGCGCGGAAGACCTTGGCCTCGAAGACCGGCGCGGGCAGCGCCCTGCGGTCCAGCTTGCCGGACGGGTTCAGCGGGAACGCGTCGAGCAGCACGAAGGCGCTCGGCACCATGTAGCCGGGCAGTTCGCCGCCGAGCTCGGCGCGCACCGCGTCGATCTCGACCGTGGCGCCCGCCGCCGGGATCACGTAGGCGACCAGCTGGTCGCCGAGGCGGTCGTCGGAGCGGACCACGACCACCGACTGCGCGATGCTCGGCAGCGCGGTGAGCGCCGACTCGATCTCGCCCAGCTCGATCCGCAGGCCGCGCAGCTTGACCTGGAAGTCGGTGCGGCCCAGGTACTCCAGCTCGCCATCGGCCCGCCAGGTGACCAGGTCGCCGGTGCGGTACATGCGGGCGCCCGGCCCGCCGTACGGGCTCGCCACGAAGCGGTCCGCGGTCAGCTCCGGCCGCGCGACGTAGCCGCGGGCCAGCTGGGCGCCGGCCAGGTACAGCTCGCCCGGCACCCCGGCCGGCACCGGCCGCAGCCGCGAATCCAGCACGTAGACCCGGGTATTGAAGACCGGCGCGCCGATCGGCACCGAGACCGTGTCGGCCTCGGTGACCTCGTGGAAGGTCACATCCACGGCGGCCTCGGTCGGGCCGTACAGGTTGTGCAGCCCGGCACCGGTCAGCTCGACCAGCCGCTGCGCGGTCGCCGCGGGCAGCGCTTCGCCGGAGGCGAAGACCGCGCGCAGCGAGGTGCACTCGTCGGCCCGCTCCTCGGCCACGAAGACCGACATCATCGACGGCACGAAGTGCGCGACCGTGACCCGCTCCTCGGTGATGATCCGCACCAGGTACCCGGGGTCGCGGTGGCCGTCCGGCCGCGCGACCACCAGCCGGGCGCCGATCTGCAGCGGCCAGAAGAACTCCCACACCGACACGTCGAAGGTGGCGGGGGTCTTCTGCAGCACGGTGTCGTCGGCGGTGAGGCCGTACTCGGCCTGCATCCACACCAGCCGGTTGACGATCGCGGCGTGGGTGACCGCGACGCCCTTCGGGCGCCCGGTGGAGCCGGAGGTGAAGATGACGTACGCGGTATTCGACGGCCGCAGCGGCGCGCGGCGCTCCGCGTCCGCGATCGGCGCGCCGGAGAGTTCCGCGAGTTCGAGCGCGTCGATCTCGACGGTCCGGAAGCCGGTGGCCTCGAAGGCGTCCCGCTCGGTGGTGAGCACCGCGACCGGGCGCGCCGTCTCCAGCACGTAGGCGATGCGCTCGGCCGGGTGGTCCGGGTCGAGCGGCACGTAGGCGCCGCCCGCCGCGCTCACCGCGTACATGCCGACGACCAGCTCGAACGAGCGGCGCATGCCGAGCGCGACCAGGGAATCCGGCCCGACCCCGAGGTCGATGAGGTGCCTGGCCAGCCGGTGTACGCGGTCGGCGAAGGCGGCGTAGCTCAGCGTCTCGCCGTCGAAGGTGAGCGCCGGCACGTCCGGGGTGCGGGCGGCCTGCGCCTCGAACATCGAGACCAGGGTGGCGGCGGCGTCCACCGGGTGCGCGGTGGCGTTCCAGGTCTCCAGCACCTGGGTGCGCTCGGCGGCGTCGAGCAGCTCGATCTCGCCGACCGGGGTGGCGGGCGCGGCCACGGCCGCGGTCAGCAGCCGGACCAGCCGGAGCGCGAACCCGGTGATGGTGGCCGGGTCGAAGAGGTCGGTGGCGTAGGCGAACTCGGCCGCCATGCCCTCGTGCTCCCCGGCGCTGGTGAGGTTGAGGTGCAGGTCGAACTTGGCGGTCACCACGTCCAGCGGCACCCCGGTGACCTCCAGCCCGGGCAGCGCGAAGGAGGCGTCGCCGGTGTTCTGGAAGGAGAGCATCACCTGGAACAGCGGGTGCCGCGCCTGCGAGCGGGCCGGGTTCAGGATCTCGACCAGCCGCTCGAAGGGCAGGTCGGCGTGGCCGAAGGCGGCCAGGTCGGTCTCCCTGGTCCTGGCGAGCAGCTCGGCGAAGGGCTCGGCCGGGTCGACCGCGCTGCGCAGCACCAGGGTATTGACGAACATGCCGATGGCGTCGTCCAGCGCGGCCTCGCCGCGGCCCGCGACCGCGGTGCCGATGGCGATGTCATCGCTGTTCGAGAGCCGGGCCAGCAGCGCGGCGAGCGCGGTGTGCACCACCATGAAGAGGCTGGCGCCGTGCGCGCGGGCCATCGAGTTCAGCCCGTGCACCAGGTCGGCGTCGAGCCAGAAGGCGTGCACGCCGCCGCGGTTGGAGGCCACCGCGGGGCGCGAGCGGTCGGCGGGCAGGTCGAGCTGGTCCGGCAGCCCGGCCAGGTTCGCCGACCAGTACCGCACCTGCTGGGCGATGAGCGAGTCCGGCTCGTCCTCGGAGCCGAGCGTCTCGCGCTGCCACAGCGCGTAATCGGCGTACTGCACCGGCAGCGGCGCCCAGCCCGGCGCCTCGCCGCGCGAGCGCGCGGCGTAGGCGATCATGACGTCCTTGGCCAGCGGCTGCACCGACCAGCCGTCGCCGGAGATGTGATGCACCACGAAGACCAGCACGTGGGTGTCGGGCTGCGAGCCGTCCATCGAGCCCGCGACGCGCAGCAGCGCGGCGCGCACCGGGACGGCGGTGGTGACGTCGAAGCCGGTCAGCACGAGTTCGCTGATCCGCTCCTCGATCTCGGTCTCGGCGACGGTGACCGGGGTGAGGTCGATGCCGACCTGGCTCGCGGGCAGCACCACCTGCACGCCGTGGCCGTCCGCGGTCTCCGGGTAGACCGTGCGCAGCACCTCGTGCCGCTCGATCACGTCGGTGACCGCGCGGCGCAGCGCATCGGCGTCGAGCGCGCCGGTGAGCCGCACCGCCATCGGGATGTTGTTCACCGCGGTGGCGCTGTCGAAGCGGTTCAGGAACCACATGCGCTGCTGGGCCAGCGAGAGCGGGATGGTCGCCGGGCGTACCCCGGCCACCAGCTCGCGGCCGCGGCCGCTGCCCGCACCGGCCTCGACCCGAGCGGCCAGCGCGGCCACGGTCGGCGCCTCGAAGAGCGTGCGGACTCCGACCCTGGTGTTCAGCGCGGCGCCGAGCCGGGCCACCACCTGGGTCGCGATCAGCGAGTTGCCGCCGAGGTCGAAGAAGTCGTCGTCCTGGCCGATCGGCCGGTCGCCGCCCACCTCGATGCCGAGCACCTGCGCGAAGGTGTCCGCCACCAGCTCCTGCACCGGCGTCGAGGGGGCGCGGAATTCCTTGACCTCGAACTCCGGCTCCGGCAGTGCGCGCCGGTCCAGCTTGCCGTTGGGGTTCAGCGGCAGCTCGTCCAGCACCACCAGCGCGGCCGGGACCATGTACGAGGGCAGCCGCGCCGCGAGGTGCTCGCGCAGCGCCGCGACGTCGATCGGAGCCGAGCCGGGCACCACATAGCCCACCAGGCGATCGCCGAGGCGGTCGTCGGAGCGCACCACCGCGACGGCCTGCGCCACCGCCGGGTGCGCGGCCAGCGCGGTCTCGATCTCACCGAGCTCGATCCGCAGGCCGCGCAGCTTGACCTGGAAGTCGGTGCGGCCCAGGTACTCCAGCTCGCCGCGGTCGGTCCAGGTCACCAGGTCGCCGGTGCGGTACATGCGGGCGCCGCGCGGGCCGAAGGGATCGGCCACGAAGCGGTCGGCGGTCAGGTCCGGCCGCGCGACGTAGCCGCGGGCCAGCTGGACACCGGCCAGATAGAGCTCACCCGGCACCCCGGCCGGCACCGGCCGCAGCCGCGAATCCAGCACGTAGAGCTGGGTATTGAAGACCGGCGCGCCGATCGGAACGGTGACCGTGTCGGACTCGGTGACCTCGTGGTAGGTGACGTCGACCGCGGCCTCGGTCGGGCCGTACAGGTTGTGCAGCCAGGCGCCGGAGGCACTCAGCAGCCGCTGCGCCACCCCGCCGGGCAGCGCCTCGCCGGAGGCGAAGACATTGCGCAGCCCGCTGTAGGCGGCCGGGTCGGCCTCGTCCACGAAGACCGCGAGCATGGACGGCACGAAGTGCACCGTCGTCACCCGCTCGGCCGCGATCACCTCGGCCAGGTAGGCGGGGTCGCGGTGCCCGTCGGGCTTGGCGACCACGAGCCGCGCGCCGGTCTGCAGCGGCCAGAAGAACTCCCACACCGAGACGTCGAAGGTGGCCGGGGTCTTCTGCAGCACCACGTCGAAGCGGTCGAGGCCGTACTCCTCCTGCATCCACACCAGGCGGTTCACGATCGCCGCGTGCGAGACCGCGACACCCTTGGGGCGTCCGGTTGAGCCCGAGGTGAAGATGACGTAGGCGGTGTTCGCGGGGCGCAGCCCGGTGTCGGCCGGCGGCTCCGGCGCGAACGCGGCGAGGTCGAGCGCGTCGATGGCGACGGCGTCGCCCGCGGCGAACCCGTCGCGGGTGGTGGTGAGCGTGAGCACCGGCCGCGCCGTCTCCAGCACGTAGCCGATGCGCTCGGCGGGCTGGTCCGGGTCGAGCGGCACGTAGCCGCCGCCCGCGGCGAGCACCGCGTACATGCCGATCACCAGGTCGAGCGAGCGGCGCATGCCGAGCGCGACCAGGGTGTCCGGGCCGACGCCCGCGGCGGCCAGGTACCCGGCCAGCCGGTGCACCCGCGCCGCGAACTCGGCGTAGCTCAGGGTCTCGCCCTCGAAGGTGAGCGCGGGGGCGTCCGGGGTGGCCGCCGCCTGCTCGATGAACATCGAGACCAGCGTGGCCTCCTGATCCACCCGGTACTCGGTGTTGTTCCAGGTGCGCAGCACCTGCTCGGTCTCGCGGGCGTCGATGAGCGGCAGATCGCCCACCGGGCGCTCCGGCTCGGCGGTGAGCGCCTTCAGCAGCCGGGTGAAGCGGCGGCCGAGCGCGGCGACGGTGCGCCGGTCGAAGAGATCGGTGGCGTAGATCAGCTCGGCGGTGATGCCGGAGAGCGGCTCGGCCTTCTCGGTGAGCACCAGCTGCAGGTCGAACTTGGCGACGTCGAGCGCCATGTCCACGCCGCTGACGGTGAGGCCGGGCAGCTCCAGGCTGCTCTGCCCGACGTTCTGGAACGAGAGCATGACCTGGAAGAGCGGGTGCCGCGCCTGCGAGCGGGCCGGGTCGATGATCTCGACCAGCCGCTCGAAGGGCAGGTCGGCGTGGCCGAAGGCGGCGATATCGGTGCTGCGCACCGTGGCAAGCAGCTCGGTGAACGACGCGCCCGGATCCACCTGCGTGCGTAGCACGAGGGTATTGACGAACATGCCGATCAGGTCGTCGAGCGCGCGTTCGCCGCGGCCCGCGATCGGCGTGCCGATGGCGATGTCCTCCTCGCGGGCCAGCCGCGCGAGCAGCACCGCCAGCGCGGCGTGCGTGACCATGAAGAGCGTCGCGCCCCGGCCGCGGGCCAGCTCGGCCAGCCTGCCGTGGGTCTCGGCGTCGATCTCGAAGGCGTGCACCGCACCGCGGCCGGTCGCCACCGCGGGGCGGGGGCGGTCGGCGGGCAGGTCGAGCTGCTCCGGGAGGCCGCGCAGGGCCTCGGTCCAGTAGCCGATCTGGCCCGCGATCACCGAATCCGGGTCGTCCTCGCGGCCGAGCACGGCGCGCTGCCAGAGCGCGAAGTCGGCGTACTGCACCTCCAGCGGGCGCCAGGCGGGCTCGCCGCCGTCCACCCGGGCGCCGTAGGCGGTCATGACGTCGCGGGTGAGCGGGCCCATGGAGAAGCCGTCGGCGGAGATGTGGTGCACCACCAGCGCGAGCACGTGCTCGGTGGGGCTGACCTCGAAGAGCCGGGCCCGGAACGGCACCTCCACGGTGACGTCGAAGGCGGTGCGGACGAACTCGGCGATCCGCCGGGGCAGCTCGGCCTCGGTGACCTCGGCCGGCGAGAGGTCCGGGATGACCTGGCCGGTCGGGACCACCTGCTGGAAACCGGCGCCGTCCAGCTCCGGGTAGTAGGTGCGCAGCGATTCGTGCCTGGCCAGCACGTCGGCCACGGCGATCTGCAGCGCCTGCCGGTCGAGCAGCCCGGAGAGCCGGACCGCGGCCGGGATGTTGTCGACCGCGGACTCCGGGTCGAAGCGGTTCAGGAACCACATGCGCTGCTGGGCCAGCGAGAGCGGCACCCGCTCCGGCCGCGGCTGCGGCACCAGCGCGGCGCGCGACCCCGCACCCGCCCTGCTCTCGGCACGAGCGGCCAGCGCGGCCACCGTGGACGCCTCGAAGAGTTCGCGCACCCCGAGGTCGGTGTCGAGCGCGGCGGCCAGCCGGGCCGCCACCTGGGTGGCGCTCAGCGAGTTGCCGCCGAGCGCGAAGAAATCGTCGTCCAGCCCGACCCTGGCGACGCCGAGCACGTCGGCGAAGACATCGGCGACGATCTCCTCGACCGGCGTGGTCGGGGCGCGGAAGACCGCGGCCTCGAAGACCGGCGCGGGCAGTGCCCTGCGGTCCAGCTTGCCGGAGGCATTGAGCGGGAACTCGTCCAGCGCGATGAGCAGCGCCGGGACCATGTAGGCGGGCAGCCGCCTGCCCAGCTCCTCGCGCACCGCCTCGGTGTCGAGCCGCTGCTCGGCGGCCGGGATCACGTAGGCCACCAGCTGGTCGCCGGTGTGCTGGTCGCCGCGGACCACGACGACCGCCTGGGCGATCTCGTCCAGCCCGGCCAGCGCCTGCTCGATCTCGCCGAGCTCGATGCGCAGGCCGCGCAGCTTGACCTGGAAGTCGGTGCGGCCCAGGTACTCCAGCTCGCCGTCCGGCGTCCAGGCGACCAGGTCGCCGGTGCGGTACATGCGGGAGCCGTCGGCGCCGAGCGGGTTCGCCACGAAGCGGTCGGCGGTGAGGTCGGGCCGCGCGACGTAGCCGCGGGCCAGCTGGTCGCCTGCCAGGTAGAGCTCACCCGCGACGCCGACCGGGACCGGCCGCAGCCGCGAATCCAGCACGTAGACCTGGGTATTGAAGACGGGCGCGCCGATCGGGACGGTAACCGTGTCGGCCTCCACGACCTCGTGGTACGTCACGTCGACCGCGGCCTCGGTGGGGCCGTACAGGTTGTGCAGCGCGGCGCCGGTGAGTTCGCGCAGCCGGTGCGCGGGCTTCGGGCCGAGCGCCTCGCCGGAGGCGAAGACCAGCCGCAGCGAGGTGCTCGCCGCCGCTGCGGCGTGCGCGTCGGGCCCGGAGGAGGAAGCCCGCGTCACCACGGAGGGCCCCGGGAACGCCGCCATCGAACTCACGAAGACCGCGAGCATGGACGGCACGAAGTGCGCGACGGTGACCCGCTCGGCCTCGATGACCTCGGCCAGGTACTGCGGGTCGCGGTGGCCGTCCGGCCGCGCGACCACCAGCCGGGCGCCGATCTGCAGCGGCCAGAAGAACTCCCACACCGACACGTCGAAGGTGGCCGGGGTCTTCTGCAGCACGGTGTCGTCGGCGGTGAGGCCGTACTCGGCCTGCATCCACACCAGCCGGTTCACGATCGCCGCGTGGCTCACCGCGACGCCCTTCGGCCTGCCGGTCGAGCCGGAGGTGAAGATGACGTACGCGGTATTGCCGGGACGCAGCGGGGAGCGCCGGTCGATATCGGTGAGCGGGGTGTCGTCCAGGCCGTCCAGGTCGAGCAGGTCGATGCGCACCTGGGCGGTGTCGATCTCCAGGTCGTCGCCGGAGGTCAGCACGCAGACCGGGTCGGCGGTGGCCAGGATGTACTCGGTGCGCTCGGCCGGGTGGTCCGGGTCGAGCGGCACGTAGGCGCCGCCCGCGACGGTGACGGCGTACATCCCGACCACCAGGTCCAGCGAGCGCCGCATGCCGAGCGCCACGAAGGACTCCGGGCCGACGCCGCGCTCGACCAGCCAGCGGGCCAGCCGGAAGACCCGGCCCGCGAACTCGTCGTAGGACAGGGCTGTCCCCTCGAAGACCAGCGCGGGCGCGTCCGGTGTGGCCGCGAGCTGCGCCTGGAAGAGCGCGGGCAGGGTGTGTTCTGGTTCGGCGCCGTGATCATCCGACGCGGCGCCGTACTGCGCGGCCAGCGCGGTGGACACGTCGAAGGCGGTGTCGTTCCAGGTGCTGACGACCTCGGCGCGCTCGGCGGCGTCCAGCAGCGCGATATCGCCGACGGCCGAATCCGGCTCCGCGGTCATGGTTTCCAGCACCCGCACCAGCCGGTCGGCGATTCGCCGCACGGTGCCCTCGTCGAAGAGGTCGCGCAGGTACCCGGCCCGGACGCGGAGCTTGGCGTCCAGCTGCGCGATCAGGGTGAGCGGGTAGTGCGTGGCGTCCTCCGCCGCCAGCGCGGTGACCGCCATACCGTCGATATCGGCGGCCTGGGCCTGGATGCCCTCGGCGTCCACCGGGTAGGACTCGAAGACCACCAGGGTGTCGAAGAGCCCGCTCATCCCGGCGGCGGCCTGGATGTCGGCGAGCCCGACGTAGTGGTGGTCGAGCAGGTCGGCCTGCTCGCCCTGGGTGCGGGTGAGCAGCGCGCGCACCGGCTCGGCCGGGTCGAAGCGGACCCGCACCGGGACGGTGTTGATGAACAGCCCGACCATCGACTCCACGCCGGTGAGCTGCGCGGGGCGGCCGGAGACGGTGGTGCCGAAGAGCACGTCCTCGCGGCCGGTCATCCGGCCGACCAGCACCGCCCACGCCACCTGCAGCACGGTGTTCGGGGTGACGCCGAGCGTGGCCGCCAGCCCGGTGAGCCGCGCCGTGGCGGGCTCGTCCAGCTCGAAGAGGTACTCCCCGGCGAGCGCGGTGATCTCGCGCCCGGCGCCCGGCCTGGCCAGCAGCGTCGGCTCGGTGACGCCGCGCAGCGCGTCGGCCCAGACCGCCACCGAGGCGGCCCGGTCCTGCCTGCCGACCCACTCCAGGAAGTGCTTGTACGAGCGCACCGCGGGCAGCACGCCCCGGTCGGCGTGCACCGCGTAGAGCATGAGCAGGTCGCGCATGAGCAGCGGCATGGACCAGCCGTCGAGCAGGATGTGGTGGTTGGAGACCACGAACTGCCAGCGGTCCGCGGCCACCCGGATGAGGGTGAAGCGGATGAGCGGCGGGGCGGTCAGGTCGAAGGGGCGGGCCCGGTCCTCGGCGATGAGATCGGCGGCGTCGCCGACGGCGTCGATCGCGGCGGAACCGCCGACGGCGTCGATCGCGGCGGAACCGCCGACGGCGTCGATCGCGGCGGAACCGCCGACGGTTTCGATCGCGGCGGGGCTCCGGTCGTGCTCCGCCCACGGGACCCGGACGCTGTTCAGCACCACCTGCACCGGGTTGCCATCGGCGTCGGTGACGTAGGCGGTGCGCAGCGTGTCGTAGCGGTCCAGCAGCGCCTGGGCGGCGGCGCGCAGCCGGGTGGAGTCCACCCGGCCGGTCAGGGTGAGCGTGATCTGCGAGGTGTAGACGTCCACCGACCCGGCCGCGAGCCGGGCGTGGAAGAGCAGCCCGGCCTGCAGCGCGGAGAGCGGCCAGACGTCGGCGAGCGCCGGGAAGCGCCGCTCCCAGTTCTCGATGTCGGCCTGGGTGCTGCGCACCAGCCCGAAGTCGGCCGGGGTGTGCCCGCCCGCCTCGGCGGACTGCGCGTGCCGCGCGACGGCCTCCAGCGCGGTGACCCACAGCTCGGCGAACTCGCGCACCTCGGCGGCGTCGAGCAGGGTGCTCGGGTAGCCGATGGTGGTGAGCAGGGTGTCGCCGGTGACGATGGCATTCAGGTCGAGCGGGGCCATGGCGGGCATGTCGGCGTCGTAATCGGCGGCCAGCGCGGCGAGCTCGGGCGCGGGGATCCAGCCGAAGCCGCGCAGCGCCTCCGGCACATCGGTGTCCGAGACCCGGCCCAGGTAGTTGAAGCTGACCTGGCCGGGCAGCTGCTCCGGCAGGTCGGCGGCGGTGCTGCGGTTCAGGTAGCGCAGCATGCCGTAGCCGATGCCCTTGTCCGGCACCGCGAGCAGCCGCTCCTTGACCGCCTTGAGCGCCCTGCCGAGCGCGGGGCCGCCGGTGAGCGCGGCGTCCACGTCGATCCCGGCCAGGTCGAAGCGGACCGGGAAGATGGCGGTGAACCAGCCTGCCGTGCGGGAGAGGTCGGCGCCGGGCACGATCTCCTCCTCGCGGCCGTGGCCCTCCAGCCGGAGCAGCAGCGAATCGGCGCGCTCGGCGGTGCGGCGCGCCCGCCACTTGGCGGTGGCCAGGGTGAGCGCGGTGAGCAGGCCGTCGTTCACGCCGCCGTGGAACAGCGCGGGGACGGTGGTGAGCAGGGTGCGGGTGACCTCGGGCGAGACCCGGACCTGGATCTTCTCGATCACGCCCGACACGTCGACCGCGGGGTCCATGGGCCGGTCGGTGAGCAGCGGGTCGGGGCCGCCGACGACGCCGCGCCAGAAGTCCAGCTCGGCGACGCGTTCGGGGCTGTGCGCCTGCTGCTCCAGCGCGTGCGCCCAGGAGCGCATGGAGGTCGCGGGGGCGACGAGTTCCGGGGTGCCGCCTGCGGAGAGCTGCCCCCAGGCGGTGACCAGGTCCGGCACCAGGATGCGCCAGGTGACGCCGTCCACGACGAGGTGGTGCGCGACGACGACGAGCCTGCCGCCGCGGTTCGCCGCGGCGGGCTCCAGCCAGACGAAGCGGACCACGATGCCGGACTCCGGGTCGAGCCGGTCCAGCGCGCCGTCGACCGCCGTCGCGGCGATCGCCATCAGGTCGGCATCGCTTGCCACGGAGTCGAATTCGACGCGGTCGATGAGCGCGTCGATATCGACCGAGCCGGGGGCGGTGGTCTCCAGCACCCAGTCGGCGCCCTCGGCGCGGAGCCGGGCGCGCAGCATGTCGTGCCGGTCGACGACCGCGCCGACGGTGGCGGCGATCCCGGCCCGGTCGATGCCGACCGGCAGCTCCAGCGCCAGCATCTGGTGGAACCGGCCGAAGCCGCCGGGCCGCTCGGCCATGAACCGCACCACCGGGGTGAGCGGCATCCGGCCGACGCCGCCGCCGGGCAGCTCGTCCAGCGCGGGCTGCTGGGTGTTCTCGGCGTCCGCGGTCTCCGCGACCGCGGCCAGCCCGGCCACGGTGCGCTGCTCGAAGACGTGCCGCGGGCTGAACACCACGCCGCGCGCCTTGGCCCGGGAGACCAGCTGGATGGAGACGATGGAGTCGCCGCCGAGCGCGAAGAAGGAGTCGTCCACGCCGACCCGCTCCACGCCGAGCACCTCGGCGAAGACCTCGGCGATGGTGTGCTCGATCGGGGTGCGCGGCGCGCGGAAGGCGACCTCGGTGGCGAAGACCGGCTCGGGCAGCGCCTTGCGGTCCAGCTTGCCGACCGGGGTGAGTGGGATGTGGTCGAGCACCATGATCGAGGACGGCACCATGTAGGCGGGGAGGCTCTCCTCGACGTGCGCGGTCAGCTCCGCCACATCGATGGACTGCCGCTGCGCCGCGACAACGTACGCCACCAGCGTGGTGGCCCCGTTCTCCGCCTTGTGGCCGACGGTGACCGCGAAGTCGACGGTCGGGTGCGCGGCCAGCGCGGCGTCGATCTCGCCCAGCTCGATCCGGAAACCGCGCACCTTCACCTGGAAATCCGAACGGCCCACATACTCGACCTCACCGGAACGAGTCCACCGCACCACATCACCGGTGCGGTACATCCGCGCCCCGGCCACATACGGATTCGCCACGAAACGCTCGGCAGTCAAACCAGGACGCGCATGGTAACCACGCGCCAACTGGATACCCGACAGATACAGCTCACCCGCGACACCCACCGGGACCGGCCGCAACCGGGAATCCAGGATCAGCGACTGCATGCCCCTGGTCGGCCCACCGATCGTCACCGTCTCACCCGGCACCAGCGCATCACTGATATTCGTCATGATCGTGGTCTCGGTCGGCCCGTAACCATTGTGGAACGCACGAATCGTGCCGTCCGCCAACGGGACCGCCCACTTCGCCACCAACTCCGGCGGGCACGCCTCGCCACCGGCGACCAGCACACGCAGCGTGTCGAGCCCGCTCGGGTCGAAGGTGGCCAGCGCGGCCGGGGTGATGAAGGCATGGGTCACCCGCTTCGACCGGATGAGCTCGGAGAGCTCGTCACCGCCGTAGACACCGGGCGGAACCACGACCAGCGCACCACCGCGAGCCAGCGCGAGCAGCAGCTCCAGGATCGAGGCGTCGAAGGACGGCGAAGCGAAATGCAGGGCGCGGGAATCGGAATCGAGCGCGTACCGCTCGGCCTGCTCCTCCCCGAAGTTGGCGAGCCCGGAGTGCGTGACGACCACACCCTTGGGCACACCGGTCGAGCCCGAGGTGTAGATGACGTAGGCCGGGTGCTCCGGGCGCAGCGGCCGCAGCCGCTCGGCATCGGTGATCGGCGCGCCGTCGAACTCGCTCAGCTCGAGATCGTCGAGCACCAGCCAGCGCGCCGACTCCGGCAACCCCTCGCGCACTTCGCGCACGGTGAGCCCGAGCGGCGAGCCGGAGTCGGTCACCATGTGCGCGATGCGCTCGGCCGGGTAGTTCGGGTCCACCGGCACGAAGGCGGCACCGGTCTTGGCGACCGCCCACGCCGCGAGCACCGAGTCCGCGGAGCGCGGAATGCCGACGGCGACCAGGTCCTCGGTGCCGACACCGGCCGCGATGAGCAGCCGGGCCAGCCGGTTGGAGCGCTCGTCCAGCTCGCCGTAGGTCAGGGTCTCGCCGCGGAACACCACCGCGGGCGCCTCCGGCGCGCCGATGGTGAAGAGCTCCGGCAGCGGACGCGGCGCGACGGCGGGGGCTCCGGTGCGGGACACCAGGTCCGCGCGCTCCTCGGCGTCGAGCACGTCGATTCCGCCGACGGCGATCGACGGGTCGGCGGCGACCGCGGTGAGCACCCGCAGCCAGCGCCGGACGAACGCCGCCGCGGTGGCCTCGTCGAAGAGCTCGGTGGCGTAGGTGAGGCCGAGCGCGAGCCCGCCCGCGCTGTTCTGCGCGAGGGTGAACTGGAGGTCGAAGCGGGCGACGGCCTCGTCCAGGTCGAGCGCGGAGACCGAGAGCCCGGGCAGCTCCAGCGTGCCGCGATCCAGGTTCTGGAAGGCCAGCATGACCTGGAAGAGCGGGTTGCGGGCCTGCGAGCGCTCCGGCGCGAGCAGCTCCACCAGCCGCTCGAACGGCACGTCGGCATTGCCGAAGGCGTCCAGGTCGGTGCGGCGCACCTTGCCGACCAGCTCGGCGAAGGAATCGCCCGGCTCGATGGCGGTGCGCAGCACCAGGGTGTTGACGAACATGCCGACCAGGTCGTCCAGCGCGGCCTCGCCGCGGCCTGCGATCGGGGTGCCGATCGCGATGTCGTCGGTGCCGGAGAGCCGGGCCAGCAGCACCGCGAGCGCGCTGTGCACCACCATGAAGAGCGAGGCGCCCTTGGCGCGGGCGATCTCCTCCAGCGCGGCGACCAGCTCGGCCGGGATCTCGTCGTGCAGGGTGGCCCCGCGGAGGCTCGCCACGGCCGGGCGCGGGCGGTCCGCGGGCAGGGTGATCTCGTCCGGGATGTCCGAGAGCGCGCGCTGCCAGTACGCGACCTGCCGCGCCATCAGCGATTCCGCGTCTTCCTCGGTGCCGAGCACCTCGCGCTGCCAGAGCGCGAAGTCCGCGTACTGCACCGCGAGCGGGGCCCAGCCGGGATCGCCGCCCTGGGTGCGCGCGGTGTAGGCCACCATGACGTCCCTGGTCAGCGGCCCGACCGAGAAGCCGTCGGCGGCGATGTGGTGCACGACGACCACCAGCACGTGCTGGTCGCCGGACACCCGGTAGAGCCGGGTGCGCAGCGGAACCTGCTCGGCCACATCGAAACCGGTGCTCACGAAGGCGGTGACGGCCTCGACCAGCGAGGCCGCTGCGACATCGACCGGGGCGAGGTCGAGCGCGACCTCCTCGACCGGCACGATCACCTGGGTCGGGGTGCCGCCGTGCTCCGGGTACCTGGTGCGCAGCGATTCGTGCCTGCGCACCACGTCGGCCACGGCGAGCCGCAGCGCGTCGACGTCGAGCGCGCCGGTGAGCCGGATGGCGATCGGCAGGTTGTAGGCCGCCGAGGCGGTGTCGTACTTGTTCAGGAACCACATGCGCTGCTGCGCGAACGACAGCGGCACCAGGGCATCGCCGCGCGGGCGCGCGACCAGCGGGGCCCGCTCGGGGCCGCCGGTGTGCGACTCCACGCGGGCGGCGAGCGCCGCCACGGTGGACGCCTCGAACAGCGTGCGCACCGGCACGGTGGTGCCGAGCGCGGCGCCGATCCTGGCCGCCACCCTGGTGGCGATGAGCGAGTTGCCGCCCAGCTCGAAGAAGTCGTCGTCGACGCCGACCCGCTCCAGGTCGAGCACCTCGGCGAAGACCGCCGCGACGGCCTCCTGCACCGGGGTGACCGGTGCGCGGAAGGCACGGGCCTGCGCCGCCGGGGCGGGCAGCGCGCGGCGGTCCAGCTTGCCGTTCACGGTGAGCGGGATCCACTCCAGCCGCACCAGCGCGGCGGGCACCATGTACGCGGGCAGCCGCTCGGCGGCCCCGGCGCGCACGGCATCCAGATCCGGCGTGGCCCCCGGCTCGGCCACAATGTAGGCGACGATCCGCTGATCGCCCGGCTGATCCTCGCGGACGACGACGGCCGCCTGCGCGACGCCGTCCTGCGCCAGCACCGCGGACTCGATCTCGCCGAGCTCGATCCGGAAGCCGCGCACCTTGACCTGATCGTCGGCGCGGCCGAGGTACTCCAGCTCGCCACTGCGGTTCCAGCGCGCGAGGTCACCGGAGCGGTACAGCCTGGTGCCGTCCGGCCCGGCCACGAAGCGGGCCGCGGACAGGTCGGGGCGGCCCAGGTAGCCGCGGGCCAGCTGCTTGCCCGCCACGTACATCTCACCCGAGACCCCGACCGGCACCGGCCGCAGCCGCTCGTCCAGCACGTGGATACTCAGCCCCGGAATGGCCCGGCCCACCACCGAACCCGACGCGGACGCGATGGTCGCCGCGTCCAGCGGCCGGTAGGAGACGTGCACCGTGGTCTCGGTGATGCCGTACATGTTCACCAGCACCGGCGCGGTGTCGCCGTGCCTGGCGACCCAATCGCTCAACCGGCGCAGCTCCAGCGCCTCACCGCCGAACACCACCGCGCGCAGCGCGAGCGCCGCCGCACCCGGATCGGCGTTCCGGTCCGCCTCGGCCAGCTGGTAGAAGGCCGACGGGGTCTGGTTGAGCACGGTCACCCGCTCGTCGCGAAGCAACTCCAGGAACTGCTCGGGCGAGCGCGAGGTGTAGTAGTCGACCACGACCAGCCTGCCGCCGAAGGCCAGCGGACCCCACAGCTCCCAGACCGAGAAATCGAAGGCGAAGGAGTGGAACAGCGTCCACACGTCGTGCGGGCCGAAACCGAAGTCGGCATCGGTATTGGCCAGCAGCCGCACCACATTGCCGTGCTGCACCGGGACGCCCTTGGGGCGGCCGGTCGAACCCGACGTGTAGATGACGTAGGCGATATTGCCCGCGGTCAGCGGGGCGATCCGGTCGGCATCGGTGACCGGGCCGTCGTCGGCGTCCTCGATATCGCCCGCCTCGACGGCGTAACCGTCCAGCACCACCCGCGGCAGCCCGGCGGGCAGCTCCACCTGCACGGTGGAGTCCACGATCACGCTGGTGGGCTCGGCGTCCGCCAGCACGTAGGCGATGCGATCGGCCGGGTAGGCCGGGTCGACCGGCACATACCCCGCGCCCGCCTTGACCACCGCGAGCAGCGCCACCACCAGGTCCAGCGAGCGCGGCAGGATCACCGCGACCAGCCGCTCCGGCCCCGCGCCCTCCTCGATGAGCCGGCGCGCGAGCACGTTCGCGCGGCGGTCCAGCTCGGTGTAGGTGAGGGTGTCGGCGCCGAACGTCACCGCGGTGCGCGGGCCGTGCTCGGCCACGATGCCGTCGAAGAGGTCGACCAGGGTGGCGGATTCATCGGCGAAGCGGCCGGCGTAGGAGTCGGCCCCTGCCCGCACCCAGCGCTCCGAGAGGTCGAGCCGCTCGCGCTCGCCGAGCAGGTCGATATCGCCGACGATCACGTCCGGGTCGTCCGCGACGGTGCGCAGGATCCGGGTCAGCCGCTCCGCGAAGGAGGCGACGGTGGCGGGGTCGAAGAGTTCGGTGGCGTAGTTCCAGCTCAGCGCCAGCGAATCAGCGGGGGCCTCGGCTGATCGTCCAACGGTGAGCTGCAGGTCGAATTTGGCGGTGCCCGCGTCGAACTCGACCGCGCTCAGCTCCAGCCCGGGCAACTGGACGGTGCCCATCTCGGTGGCCGAGGCCGCCTCGAAGGTCAGCGCCACCTGGAAGAGCGGGTGGTGCGCCTGCGAGCGGGCCGGGCTGAGTACGTCGACCAGCCGCTCGAAGGGGACGTCGGCGTGCGCGAAGGCGGCCAGGTCGGTGCGGCGCACCTGCTCCAGCAGCTCGCCGAAGCGGGTGCCTGGCCGCACCTCGGTCCGCAGCACGAGGGTGTTGACGAACATGCCGACCACGTCGTCCAGCGCCCGCTCGCCGCGCCCGGCGATCGGGGTGCCGATGGCGATATCGGTGCCGGTGGAGAGCCGCGCCGCCCAGGTGGCGAGCGCCGCGTGCATGACCATGAAGAGCGTGGTGCCGCGGGCCCTCGCCAGCTCGGTCAGGCTGCGGTGCAGCTCCGGGTCGAGCGAGAAGCTGTGCAGCCCACCGGCGTTCGAGGCGATCTCGGGGCGGGGGCGGTCGGCGGGGAGCTCGATCTGGTCGGGGAGGTCGCGCAGCTGCTCGGTCCAGTAGCCGATCTGCTCGGCCGCCACCGACTGCGGGTCGGTTTCGCTGCCGAGGACGTCGCGCTGCCAGAGCGCGTAGTCGGCGTACTGCACCTCCAGCGGGGACCAGGTGGGCGCCTCGCCGCGGGTGCGCTCGGTGTAGGCGATCACCACGTCGCGCAGCAGCGGGCGCAGCGAGAAGCCGTCGCCGGAGATGTGGTGCATGACCAGCACCAGCACGTGGTTGCGCTCGTTCAGCGCGAGCAGGCTCGCCCGGAACGGCACCTCGGCGGTGACGTCGAAGTGCGTGCTCGCCAGCTCCACGATGCGCGCGGGCAGCGTCCCCGCCCGCACCGGCTCGGCCACCAGGGTGACCGCGACGTCCTCGGCGGGCAGCACCCGCTGGAAGCCGTCGCCGTCCACCTCGGGGTAGATCGTGCGCAGCGTCTCGTGCCTGGCCACCAGGTCGGCGACGGCGGCGTTCAGCGCGCCGACATCGAGGGTGCCGGAGAGCCGGACCGCGATCGGGATGTTGTTCACCGCGGTGCGGCTGTCGAAGCGGTTCAGGAACCACATGCGCTGCTGCGCCGGGGAGAGCGGCACCAGCTCCGGCCGCTCGCGCGCCACCAGCGGCGCCCGGCGCGTCCCATCGGCCGCGGACGCCGCGCCTTCCACCGCCGCGGCCAGCGCGGCCACCGTCGAGGTCTCGAAGAGCGCGCGCACCGGAATCCGCGTGTCGAGCGCCTCGCCGAGCCGGGCCGCCACCTGGGTGGCGACCAGCGAGTTGCCGCCGAGCTGGAAGAAGTCGTCGTCCAGCCCGACCCGCTCGGCGCCGAGCACCTCGGCGAAGACGCTCGCCACGATCTCCTGCACCGGGGTGGCCGGGGCGCGGAACACCCTGGCCTCGAAGACCGGCGCGGGCAGCGCCTTGCGGTCCAGCTTGCCGGAGGGGTTCAGCGGGAAGGCGTCCAGCACCACGTAGGCGGCCGGGACCATGTAGGCCGGGAGCCGGTGCGTCAGCTCGGCCTTCACGCCCTCGGTATCGATCACCCGATCCGGGTTCGCCACCAGGTAGGCGACGAGCTGGTCGCCGGTGTGCTCGTCCGAGCGGACCACCACGACGGCCTGTGACACCGCGTCCTGCGCGGTGAGCGCGCCCTCGATCTCGCCCAGCTCGATGCGCAGGCCGCGCAGCTTGACCTGGAAGTCGGTGCGGCCCAGGTACTCCAGCTCGCCGTCCGGGGTCCAGACCACCAGGTCGCCGGTGCGGTACATGCGGCGCCCGGCGTCGAAGGGGTTGGCCACGAAGCGGTCGCAGGTCAGGTCGGGGCGGCCGACGTAGCCGTAGGCGAGCTGCGCGCCAGCCAGGTGCAGCTCGCCCGGCACCCCGGGCGGCACCGGCCGCAGCCGCGAATCCAGCACGTACACCTGGGTGTTGAAGACCGGGGCGCCGATCGGCACGGTCTGCGTGTCGGCGTCGGTGACCTCGTGGAAGGTCACCTCGACCGCGGCCTCGGTCGGCCCGTAGAGGTTGTGCAGCCTGGCGCCGGTCAGCTGCCGCAGCTTCTGCGCGGCGCCCGCGGGCAGCGCCTCGCCGGAGGCGAAGGCATTGCGGATCACGGTGCAGTCCGCGGCCCGCTCCTCGTTCACGAAGAGCGAGAGCATGGACGGCACGAAGTGCACCGTGGTGATCTGCTCCTCGGTGATCAGCCGGGCCAGGTACACCGGGTCGCGGTGTCCGTCCGGCCGCGCCACCACCAGCCGCGCGCCGACCTGCAGCGGCCAGAAGAACTCCCACACCGACACGTCGAAGGTGGCCGGCGTCTTCTGCAGCACCACGTCGTCGGCGGCGAGGCCGTACTGCGCGTGCGCCCAGACCAGCCGGTTCACGATGGCCGCGTGGCTCACCGCGACCCCCTTGGGGCGGCCGGTGGAGCCCGAGGTGAAGATGACGTACGCGGTATTGCCGGGACGCAGCGGCCGGTGCCGGTCGGCATCGGTGAGCGGGGCGTCGGAGAAGCCGGAGAGGTTCAGCTCGTCGATCCGGACCTGCCTGGCCAGCGCGCTGTCCAGGTCGGAGCCGGAGGTGAGCACGCAGACCGGGCGCGCGGTGTCCAGGATGTGGTCGATCCGCTCGGCCGGGTGGTCCGGGTCGAGCGGCACGTAGGCGCCGCCGGCGGCGCCGATGGCGTACATGCCGATCACCAGGTCGAGCGAGCGGCGCATGCCGAGCGCCACGTAGGACTCCGGGCCGACGCCGTGCTGCTTGAGCCAGCGCGCCAGCCGGTGCACCCGGCTCGCGAACTCGGCGTAGGTGAGACTCGTCCCCTCGAAGGTGAGCGCGTAGGCGTCCGGGGTGCGGGCGGCCTGCGCCTCGAACATGGAGACCAGGGTCGCGGCGGCGGCATCGCCGACCGGCGAGGTGAGCGCGGCGTCCACGCCGAACTCGGTGTCGTTCCAGCGGCGCAGCACGGTGTGCCGCTCGGCGTCGTCCAGCAGGTCGATATCGCCGACCGCGACACCGGGGTCGGCGGCGATGCCGCGCAGCACCCGGACGAAGCGCTGGGCGAAGGCGTCGGCGAAGCCGGCGTCGAAGAGGTCGAGCGCGAAGACCAGTTCGGCGTCCATGGCGCCTGCGCCGCCGCCGCGGATCCCGGCCGGGCCGATGTGCGTGCCGACCGGGGTCTCGCCGAGGGTGAGCTGCAGGTCGAACTTGGCGGTCGGGGCGTCCAGCTCCAGCTCGGCCACGCGCAGCCCGGGCAGCTCCAGCGAGGTGCGGCCCATGTTCTGGAACGAGAGCATGACCTGGAAGAGCGGGTGCCGCGCCTGCGAGCGGGCCGGGTTCAGCACCTCGACCAGCCGCTCGAAGGGCAGGTCGGCGTGCGCGAAGGCCTGCAGGTCGCGCTCGCGCACCTGGCTCAGCAGCTCGGTGAACGGGGTCGCGGTGTCGACCGCGGTGCGCAGCACGAGGGTATTGACGAACATGCCGACCAGGTCGTCCAGCGCGGCCTCGCCGCGCCCGGCGACCGGGATGCCGACCGCGATGTCGTCGGACCCGCTGAGCCGGGAGAGCAGCGCGGCGAAGGCGCTGTGCACCACCATGAAGAGCGTGGTGCCATTGGCATGCGCCAGCTGGTTCAGCTCCTCGATCAGCTCGCCGGGCACGGTGAAGCGGTGCGTGCCCGCGCGGTAGGAGGCGACGGGCGGGCGCTGCCCCGGCGCGAGCCGCAGCTCCTCGGGGAGCCCGGCGAGCGCGGTCTTCCAGTAGTCCAGCTGGGCGGCGACCAGCGAGCCGGGATCGTCCTCGGTGCCGAGGGTTTCGCGCTGCCAGAGCGCGTAGTCCACGTACTGCACCGGCAGCGGCGCCCAGCTCGGCGCGGCTTCGCTGCTGCGTGCCACGTAGGCGGCCATGAGGTCGCGGACCAGCGGGCGCATGGAGACGCCGTCGGCGGCGATGTGGTGCACCACCACCGCCAGCACGTAGTCCTGCGTGGTGTCGCGCCAGCGGCTGTGGTCGATCCGCGGCTCCACCTGGAACACCCGGAGCCGGACCGGTGGCTGGCTGGTGACGTCGAAGCCGGTCAGCACGAATTCGTGCAGCGCGGGGGCGATCTCGGCCTCGTCCAGCGGCACCACGTCGAGCGCCGGGATGGCCTGCGCGGTGGGCAGCACCTGCTGGTAGGCGATGCCGTCGTGCGAGGGGTAGACGGTGCGCAGCGACTCGTGCCTGGTGATCACGTCGGCGACCGCGGCGCGCAGCGCCTCGATGTCGAGCGAGCCGTGCAGCCGCACCGCCGCCGGGATGTTGTAGGCGGCGGAGTCGGACTCGAAGCGGCTGAGGAACCACATCCGCTGCTGGGCCAGCGAGAGCGGCGGGAACTCCGGCCGCGGCCGCGGCGTCAGCACCGGGCGGCCGCCCGCACCGGCGGTGGTCTCCATGCGGGCCGCGAGCGCGGCGACGGTGGGCGCCTCGAAGAGCATCCGCACCGGCACCCTGGTGTCCAGCGCGGCGCCGAGCCGGGCCACCACCTGGGTGGCGACCAGCGAGTTGCCGCCCAGCTCGAAGAAGTCGTCGTCCAGCCCGACCGCGCGCTCGGCGGTGTGCACCCCGAGCACCTCGGCGAAGACGCCCGCGACGATCTCCTCGATCGGCGTCGAGGGCGCGCGGAAGGCGCGCGCCTCGAAGACCGGCACCGGCAGCGCGCGCCGGTCCAGCTTGCCGTTCGGGCTCAGCGGCATGGCGTCGAGCACCACGAAGGCGGCGGGCACCATGTACGAGGGCAGCACCGCGCCGAGGTGGGCGCGGAGCTCGTCCAGGTCCACGGCGGCGCCGGCGGCGGGCACCACGTACCCGACCAGCTGGTCACCGGTCCGGCCGTCGCTGCGCACCAGCGCGACGGCCCGCGCGACCGTCTCGTGCGCGGTGAGCGCGGTCTCGATCTCGCCGAGCTCGATGCGCAGGCCGCGCAGCTTCACCTGGAAGTCGGTGCGGCCCAGGTAGACGATGGCGCCGCTGTGATCGCGGGTCACCAGGTCGCCGGTGCGGTACATGCGCGCGCCCGGCCCGCCGAACGGGTTCGCCACGAAGCGGTCGGCGGTCAGGTCGGCGCGGCCGAAGTAGCCGCGGGCCAGCTGCGCGCCTGCGAGATAGAGCTCACCCGCGATACCGGGGGCGACGGGGTGCAGCCTGCCGTCGAGCACGTACGCCTCGGCGTTCCACACCGGGAGGCCGATCGGCACCGCGCCCGCCACCTCGGCGGGCACCGGGTGGTGCGTGGCGTGCACCGCGAACTCGGTGGGGCCGTACAGGTTGTGCAGCTCGGCGCCGGAGACCCGGCGCAGCGCCTGCACCTCGGCGGCGGTGAACGCCTCGCCCGCGACCAGCAGCGCGCGCAGTGAATCCAGCGCGCCGGAGCCGATTCCGGCGGCCTCGACCGTGCTCGCGAAGACGCTCAGCATGGACGGGACGAAGGAGGTCAGGGTGACCCGCTCGGCCGCGATGACCTCGGCCAGGTAGGCGGGGTCGCGGTGGCCGTCGGGGCTCGCCACCACCATCCGGCCGCCGACGCTGAGCGGACCGAACAGCTCCCACACCGAGACGTCGAAGGTGGCGGGGGTCTTGAACAGCACCACGTCGTCCGGGCCGATGCCGTACTCCGCGGTGATCCAGCGCACCTGGTTGAGGACGGCGGCGTGCGGCAGCGCGACGCCCTTGGGGCGGCCGGTGGAGCCGGAGGTGAAGATGACGTACGCCGGGTTCTCCGGGCGCAGCGGGGCATTCCGGTCGGCGTCGGTGAGCGGGGTGTCGGCGTACCCGGTGAGGTCGAGGTCGTCGAGCACGAGCACCGGGGCGCCGTCCGCGGTGAAGCCGGTATCCGCGCTGGTCAGGATGGCCGCGGGGCGCGCGGTCCGCAGCACGTGCGCGATCCGCTCGGCGGGCTGGTCCAGGTCGAGCGGGACGTAACCCGCACCCGCCGCCTGCACCGCGTACGCGGCGACGACGAGGTCGACCGAGCGGCGCAGCGCCAGCCCGATCAGCCGCTCCGGGCCTGCGCCCGCGGCGACCAGAGCCCTGGCCAGCCGATGCACCCTGGCGCCGAATTCGGCGTAGGTGAGGGCGGTTCCGGTCGCCGGGTCAACGACGGCGACGGCGTCCGGGGTGCGCCGCTGCTGCGCGACGAAGGCGGAGACCAGGGTCTGCGCGGGGTCGAGCGGGTAGGCGGTGTCGTTCCAGCCGCGCAGCGCCAGCTCGGTCTCGGCGGCGTCGAGCAGCGAGATGTCGCCGACCGGGAGGTCGGGGTCGGCGATGACGGCCGCGAGCACCCGGTCCAGCCGGTGCGCGAAGGTCGCGATGGTGGCCTCGTCGAAGAGGTCGGCGGCGTAGGAGAACTCGGCCGCCATGCCCGCGGCCTCGCCGCTGTCGTCCTGGGTCTCCTGCAGGGTGAGCTGCAGGTCGAACTTGGCGAGGTTGGCGTCGTAGTCGATGCCGGTGACCGAGAGCCCGGGCAGCTCGAGCCGCGCCTGCTTGGTGTTCTGGAACGCCAGCATGACCTGGAACAGCGGGTGCCGCGCCTGCGAGCGCGCCGGGTTCAGGATCTCGACCAGCCGCTCGAACGGCAGGTCGGCGTGGGCGAAGGCGTGCAGGTCGGTCTCGCGCGCCTGCGCCAGCAGCTCGGCGAAGGACTGCCCGGCGGCGACGCCGGTGCGCAGCACCAGGGTGTTGACGAACATGCCGACCAGGTCGTCCAGCGCGGCCTCGCCGCGCCCCGCGATCGGGGTGCCGATGGCGATGTCGTCGGTGCCGGAGAGCCGGGCCAGCAGCACCGCGAGCGCGCTGTGCATGACCATGAACGGCGAGGCGTTGTGCTTGCGGCCCAGCTCGACGAGGGCGTGCTGGGTGGCCGCCGAGATCACGAACGAGTAGGTGCCGCCGCGGTAGCTCGCCACCGCGGGGCGCGGGCGGTCGGCGGGCAGCACCAGCTCGTCCGGGAGGTCGGCGAGCTCGCGCGACCAGTAGTCGATCTGCGCCGCGATCAGCGAGTCCGGGTCGTCCTCCGACCCGAGCACCTCGCGCTGCCACAGCGCGTAGTCGGCGTACTGCACCGGCAGCTCGACCCAGGCGGGGGCCTCCCAGGTGGTGCGCGCCGCGTAGGCGACGATCACGTCCCTGGAGAGCGGCGCCATCGACCAGCCGTCGGCCGAGATGTGGTGCACGACCATGCAGAGCACGTACTCGGTCTCGCTGATCTCGAAGAGCCGCGCGTGCAGCGGCACCTCGCTGGTGACGTCGAACGCCATGGTCGCCAGGTCGATCAGGTGGTCGAAGAGGGTGTCCTCGCTGACCCGGTACGGCGTCAGGTCGGGGACGATCTGCGCGGCGTCGAGCACCACCTGGACCGGCCCGCCGACGGTCTCCGGGAAGACGGTGCGCAGCGACTCGTGCCTGTCGATGACGTCGATGACGGCGACCTGCAGCGCCGCGATGTCGAGTTCGCCGGAGAGCCGGATCGCGACCGGGATGTTGTTGACGGCGGAGGCGGTGTCGAAGCGGTTCAGGAACCACATGCGCTGCTGCGCCAGCGAGAGCGGCACCCGCTCCGGCCGCTCCCTGGCGACCAGCGCCTTGCGCGCGCCCTCGCCCGCCTGGGACTCCACCCGCGCGGCGAGCGCGGCGACGGTCGGCGCCTCGAAGACCGTGCGCACCGGCACCCTGGTGTCCAGCGCGATGCCGACCCGCGACGCCACCTGGGTGGCGATGAGCGAGTTGCCGCCCAGCTCGAAGAAATCGTCGTCGACGCCGACCCGCGGCAGGTCGAGCACCTCGGCGAAGACCTCGGCGACGATCTCCTCGATCGGCGTCGACGGCGCCCGGAACTCCTTGACCTCGAAGACCGGTGCGGGCAGCGCCTTGCGGTCCAGCTTGCCGACCGGGGTGAGCGGGACGTGGTCGAGCACCATGATCGAGGACGGCACCATGTAGCCGGGCAGCCTGGCCTCGACGTGCGCGGTCAGCTCCGCCACATCGATCGACTTCGCCTGCGCGGCGACGACATACGACACCAGCGAGGTGCCGCCGGCGGTGCCGCGGTGCCCGATGGTGACCGCGAAATCCACCGTGTCGTGTGCGGCCAGCGCGGCGTCGATCTCGCCCAGCTCGATCCGGAAACCGCGCACCTTCACCTGGAAATCCGAACGGCCCACATACTCGACCTCGCCGGAACGGGTCCACCGCACCACGTCACCGGTGCGGTACATCCGCGCCCCGGCCACATACGGATTCGCCACGAAACGCTCAGCGCTCAGCCCGGGACGGGCATGGTAACCACGCGCCAACTGAATGCCCGACAGGTACAGCTCACCCGCGACACCCACCGGGACCGGCCGCAACCGGGAATCCAGGATCAGCGACTGCATACCCCTGGTCGGCCCACCGATCGTCACCGTCTCACCCGGCACCAGCGCATCACTGATATTCGTCATGATGGTGGTCTCGGTCGGCCCGTAACCATTGTGGAACGCACGAATCGTGCCATCCGCCAACGGGACCGCCCACTTCGCCACCAGCTCCGGCGGGCACGCCTCGCCACCGGCTACCAGCACACGCAACGTGTCCAGCCCGGACGGATCGAACGTCGCCAAAGCCGCAGGCGTCACGAAGGCATGGGTCACCGCCTCATCACGAATGAGCTCGGAGAGCTCGTCACCGCCGTACACCCCGGGGGGGACAGCAACCAGCGCACCACCACGAGCCAGCGCGAGCAGCAACTCCAGAATCGAGGCGTCGAAGGACGGCGAAGCGAAATGCAAAGCCCGGGAATCGGAATCGAGCGCGTACCGCTCGGCCTGCTCCTCCCCGAAGTTGGCGAGCCCGGAGTGCGTGACGACCACACCCTTGGGCACACCGGTCGAACCCGAGGTGTAGATGACATAGGCCGGATGCTCCGGACGCAGCGGCCGCAGCCGCTCGGCATCGGTGATCGGCGAACCATCGAACTCGCTCAGCTCGAGATCGTCGAGCACCAGCCACCGCGCCGACTCCGGCAACCCGGCACGGACCCCGCGCACGGTCAACCCGAGCGGGGAACCCGAATCGGTCACCATGTGCGCGATCCGCTCGGCGGGGTAGGTCGGGTCCACCGGGACGAACGCGGCGCCGGTCTTGGCGACCGCCCACACCGCCAGCACCGAATCCGCGGAGCGCGGGACACCGACGGCGACCAGGTCCTCCGGCCCGATCCCCTCGGCGATGAGCAGCCGCGCCAGGCGGTTCGACTGCTCGTCGAGCTCGCCGTAGGAGGTCGTCACGCCGTCGAAGACCACCGCGGGCGCGGCCGGGTCGACCGCGGCGGCCGCGGCCATCAGCTCGGCGAGCGGGCGCGGCGGCGTCGCGGGGGCGCCATTCCTGGCGATCAGGTCGGCGCGCTCGGCGGCGTCGAGCACCTCCACCGCGCCGACCGGCACGGCCGGGTCGGCGACGACGGCCCGCAGCACCCGCACGAAACGCTCGGCGAACGAGGCCACCGTCGCGGCGTCGAAGAGGTCGGTCGCGAAGTTGACGACGCCCGCGATCCCGCCCGCCTGGCCCTGCGCCCCGCGGTGCTCGGTCAGCGTCCACTGCAGGTCGAACTTGGCGATGGCGACCTCGAGCTCCTCGGCGGAGACCGAGAGGCCGGGCAGCTCGACGGTGCCGTGGGAGAGCTCCTGGAAGGAGAGCATGACCTGGAACAGCGGGTGCCGCGCCTGCGAGCGAGCCGGGTTCAGCACCTCGACCAGCCGCTCGAAGGGAACGTCGGCGTGCGCGAAGGCGGCGAGGTCCGATTCCCGCGCCGCGGCGAGGAATTCGGCGAAGCTCTGCCCCGGCCGCACCTGCGAGCGCAGCACGAGGGTGTTGACGAACATGCCGATCAGGTCGTCCAGCGCCGCTTCGCCGCGGCCCGCGATCGGGGTGCCGACCGCGATGTCGGAGCTGCCGGAGAGCCGGGAGAGCAGCAGCGCCAGCGAGGCGTGCACGACCATGAAGAGGGTGACGCCCTCGGCGCGCGCGAGCGCGGCCAGCTGCGTGTGCAGCTCCGCGTCGATGTCGAAGCCGAGCTGCGCGCCGTGGAAGCTCTGCGCCTGCGGGCGCGGCCGGTCGAACGGCAGGTCCAGCTGGTCCGGCAGGTCGGCCAGGGTCTCCCGCCAGTAGGCGATCTGCCCGGCGGCCATGGACTCCGGGTCGGACTCGGTGCCGAGCAGCTCGCGCTGCCACAGCGTGTAGTCGCGATACTGCACCGGCAGCGGCGCCCAGCTCGGCTCCTGCCCCGCCGCCCGCGCCAGGTAGGCGGCGGCGAAGTCGCGGGCCAGCGGGCCGAAGGAGAAGCCGTCGGCGGCGATGTGGTGCACGACGAAGGCCACCGCGTAGTCGCCGGTGCCGTTGTGCGAACCGGCGAGGTGGAAGACCCGCATCCGGATCGGCAGGTCCTCGGAGACGTCGAACCCGCGGGAGGCGAAGTCGCGCAGCTCGCCGGGGAGCTCAGCGGCCTCGATGGTCTGCAGTGTGATGCCGAGGTCGACCGCCGCCATCGGCAGCACCTTCTGGAAGCCGCCGTCCACGTCCGGGAAGACGGTGCGCAGCGACTCCTGGCGCGCTATGACGTCGGTGAGCGCCAGTTGCAGCGCGGGGACGTCGACGTGGCCGCGCAGCCGCACCACGAAGGGCAGGTTGTAGGTCGGCACGGTGGGGTCGAACTGGTTGAGGAACCACATCCGCTGCTGAGCCAGCGAGAGCGGCACCAGCTCCGGGTGCTGCCGCGCGACCAGCGCGGGCCGGGCGACCTCGGCCGGGGCGCCGTGCTCGGCGCGGGCCGCGATTCCGGCCACGGTCGGCGTCTCGAAGAGCGCGCGCACGCCGAGCCGGATGCCGAAGGCGGCGCTGATCCGCGCCACCACCTGGGTGGCGACCAGCGAGTTGCCGCCCAGCTCGAAGAAGTTGTCGTCCGCGCCGACCCGCTCCTGGCTCAGCACGTCGGCGAAGATGCCCGCGACGATCTCCTCGGCCGCGGTGCGCGGGGCGCGGAAACCGGCGGCGTCGGCGCTGAAGACCGGCTCCGGCAGCGCCTTGCGGTCCAGCTTGCCGCTGGTGTTGAGCGGGAAGGCGTCCAGCACCACGAGCGCGGCGGGGACCATGTAGCTCGGCAGCCGCTCGGCGGCGGCCCTGGTCGCCACCGCGGGGTCGATGGTGGCGCCGGGTGCGGGCACCACGTAGGCCACCAGCTGCTGGCCGGTGGCGGTCTCCATGACCAGCACCGCGGCCTGGCTGATGACCGGGTTGGCGAGCAGCACCGTCTCGATCTCGCCGAGCTCGATGCGCTGGCCGCGGAACTTGACCTGGAAGTCGGTGCGGCCGATGTACTCCAGCACGCCGTCGCTGTTCCAGCGCACCAGGTCACCGGTGCGGTACATGCGCTCGCCCGCGGCGGCGAAGGGGTTGGCGACGAAGCGGTCCGCGGTCAGGTCGGGGCGGCCGCGATAGCCGCGGGCCAGCTGGCGGCCGCCAAGGTACAGCTCGCCCGGTGCGCCGATCGCGGCCGGGCGCAGGCGGGCGTCGAGAACGTAGACCTGCACGTTCCACTCGGGGATACCGATCGGAACGGTGACCGTGTCGGCGGCGGTGGCCTCCCAGTAGGTCACCGAGACCGCCGCCTCGGTGGGGCCGTAGAGGTTGTGCAGCCCGGCCGCGGAGATGGCACGCAGCCCGGCCGCGGTCTCCGGCGGCAGCGCCTCGCCGATCACGAACACCGCGCGCAGCGTCGCGAGCTGCTCGGCGGTGGCGTGCGCGACGAAGACCGTGAGCATCGAGGGGACGAAGTCGGTGACGGTGACCCGGTGCCGGGCGATGGCCTCGGCGACGTAGAGCGGGTCGCGGTGCCCGTCGGGGGCCGCGACGACCAGCTCGCCGCCGGACATCAGCGGCAGGAAGTAGCCCCACAGCGAGACGTCGAAGGTGGTGGCGGTCTTCTGCAGGTAGACGTCGTCTTCGGTGAGCCGGTACTCGTCGAGCATCCACAGCTGCTGGTTGACGATGGCGTGGTGGGTGACGGCCACGCCCTTGGGGCGGCCGGTGGAGCCGGAGGTGTAGATGACGTAGGCGGTGTTCTCCGGCACCAGCGGCGCCCACCGGTCGTCGTCGGTGAGCGGGCCCGCCGGGTAGGCGGAGACGTCGAGGGTGTCCAGCTCGACCCGCTGCACGCCGTCGGGCAGCTCCAGGCCGTCGGTGGCGAGCGTGAGCACCGAGACCGGGTTCGCGCTCTCCAGGATGTAGGCGGTGCGCTCGGCCGGGTGGTCGGGGTCGATCGGCACGTACGCGCCGCCGGCCCGCAGCACCGCGTGCATGCCGATCACCAGCTCCAGCGAGCGCCGCATGCCGAGCGCGACCAGCGACTCCGGGCCGACGCCCTGGTCCACCAGGTAGTGGGCCAGCTGATTCACCCTGGCGCCGAACTCGGCGTAGGACAGACTCGTCCCCTCGAAGTGCAGCGCGGTTCGCCCGGGGGTGCGCGCGATCTGCTCGTCCAGCAGCGCGACCAGCGTGGTGGTCGGCACGTCCTGGTCGGCGTCGTTCCACTCGACCAGCGTCCGGTCCCGCTCCTCGGCGGTGGTCGCGGGCAGGCTCCACACCGTCGTCTCCGCGTCGGCGGCCAGGAAGCGCTGGAAGAATTCCAGGAAGCGGGCGTGGTGCGTGGCGCCCTCGGCGGAGCTGTAGAGGTTGGGGTTGGTCTCGAAGTCGATGTGCGTGTGGCTGCCGGTGGTGGACTGGTAGAAGTTGACGCCCAGATCCTCGATGCTGCCGGTGGAGAGCACGTTCAACCGGCCGGTCATGGTGCCGAGCACGATCTCGCTGTGGAACAGCATGATGTTGACCCACGGCCCGAAGAACTCCGTGGTCACCACGCCGTCGCCGGCCGCGTCGCGGCGGATGTCCTCGTGCCGGTAGCGCTGGTGCCGCAGCGCGCCGGAGACCTCGACCTGCACCCGCTTGAGCAGCTCGGCCACCGTGGTCTCGTACCCGACGGCGAGCCGCAGCGGGACGATGTTCGAGGTCACGCCGCCGGCGCGGCGCATGGCGGCGGTGGTGCGGGCGGTGACCGGGAGGCTGAGGATGACGTCCTGGGCGCCGGTGAGCTGGGCCAGGTAGGCGCCGAAGGCGGCGATGAGCAGCCCGGCCGGGGTGTTGTCGTGCTTGGCGACGGCGGCGGCGAGCAGGTCGTCCTGCTCGTCGGTGAGCGCGGCGCTGGCGACATTGTTGAGCGCCGATGGCGGGGCGGAGCGGCCGGTGAGGCTGGTGCCCTCCTCCAGGCCGGCCACCCGCGCGGCCCAGTACTCGCGGTCGGAGTGGAAGCGGGAGCTGTCCCGGTAGGCGATCTCGGCGTCGTAGAGCGCGCGCAGCGGGGTCGCCTTGGCGGCGGGGGCCTCCTCGCCGCGCACCTCGGCGGTGTAGAGCTCGGCGATCCTGGCGACGTAGTTGGTGGCGGCGAGGCCGTCCAGCGCGATGTGGTGGATCCGGGTGTACCAGTACCAGCGATGCTCGCCGAGCTGCAGCGCGGCGGTCTTGATCAGCCGGTCCGCGACGATGTCGAGCGGGCGCGAGTACTCGGCGCGCATCCACTCGGCGGCGGCCGCCTCGGGGTCGTCGGCGCCGCGCAGGTCGACGTACTCCTGCTCGGAGGAGAGCGAGGGGTCGACGCCCTGCAGCGGCTCGCCGTCGCGCTCGATGATCCGCAGGTAGCCGGAGCCGGTCTCCAGCGAGGCGCGGATGCCGGCCCGCAGGAGCAGCTCGGGGTCGAGGTCGCCGTGCAGATCCACGTACTGCGCGATGGTGACGGGGACCTGCGGGTCCACGTGCTGCGCGTACCAAATGCCCAGCTGAGCAGGCGAAAGCGGGAAGTACTCGACGGCATCTCCCCGAGCGTCACCAGTTTCGTCGTTTCCGCCGAAATCCAGCCGGTCCAACCGTAACCTCGCTTCTGGAACACCGCGTGAGCGCTCCCCGACGACACCCGAAGAGGCGCCCACCCGTCACCGCGGGGCGCCTTCCGTCTCCGGATCCAGTTTCATCTCAATCAGGCAAAAATCTTCGTAGGCAATATCTGTCTGCCCCGGTACGCCCGTTACACGGGCGCGAACGCCTCCACCGCATCGATCTCGCTGCTGACCACCGATCCAATCTACCGTCGCGGCGGGGGCCCGACCAACCAATACCCGAACACCGCAGATAGCAATCACCTATCCGCCCCGGCCGGGCGGGTGCACGGCGTTCAGCCGCCGTCAGCGGCACGTCGCGGGTGTTATCCGGCTCACAGCGGGATCGATTGCCGGGCGGATGCCATCCGGCTCACCGCCGGGTGCGCGCCGGGTCGTAGAGGTGCGATTGCACGCACTCGACCGCCGGTGCCAGCGCCCGCCCGACCAGGATCACCGCCGCCTGCCGCAGCCCGGCCCGCTCGACCCTGGTGGCGATATCGGTCAGGGTGCCGCGCAGGATCAGCTGGTCCGGCTGGCTGGCGCGGTAGACCACCGCGGCCGGACAGTCCGGGCCGTACTCCTTCGCGAGCTCGGCCGCCAGTTCTTCCGTTCTGGTGATCGCGAGGTGCAGTGCCAGCGTCGCGCCGGTCGCGGCGAAGGCGCGCAGTCGCTCGCCCGCGGGCATGGCGGTGGAGCGGGCCTGCGCGCGGGTGAGCACCACCGACTGGGCCAGCTCCGGGACGGTGAGCTCGGCGCCGAGCACCGCCGCGGCGGCCGCGTACGCCGGGACGCCCGGGGTCACGTCCCACGGGATTCCCAGCTGGTCCAGCCTGCGCGCCTGCTCGGTGAGCGCGGAGTACAGCGAGGGGTCGCCCGAGCACAGCCGCGCCACATCCGCGCCTTCGTCGTGTGCCGCGCTGAGTCTCGCCACAATGGCGTCCAGATCGAGGCGCTGGGTGTCGACCAGCTCGGCTCCCGGTGCGCAGTGCGCGAGCACCGCCGGGTCCAGGTAGGTGCCCGGATACAGGCAGACCGGGCTGCTGCGCAGCAGCTCCACCGCCCGCACCGTCAGCAGATCCGCCGCTCCCGGGCCCGCGCCGATGAAGTGGACTGTCATGCGGGCGAGTGTAGAGAGCGAGGGCGCGCGGCTCCGCCCGCTGTCATACCGGCCGGGCCGGTCGTCGTCACACGGCGCTGCAACTGGCGCACCGGCCCAGGGCTACGCGGTGGCGTCGAAATGGGCGATGATCTTGACCGGCCGCACCCGCACGACCAACTCCCCCGGCACCCCGTTCCGCTTCCCGAACTCCTCCGCACGATCCGCCCCCATGTACCGCCCGCCGATCTCGGTGGCGGTGCGGAGCAACTCGGCGGGGTCCTCGGAGAGGGTGACGGTGCCCTGGATCTGGACGGAGGCGTACGGGGGCTCCTCCAGATCGACACAGAGCGCGATGCGGGGGTCGCGGGCGAAGGCCTTGCCCTTGGCGGTGGCCCGGCCGGTATTGAAGACCAGCTCGTCGCCGTCGAGGACGAACCAGATGGGCGAGACCACCGGACGCCCGTCGGCGGCGACGAAGGCGACCTTGCCGGTGCGGGTGCCGTGCGCCAGGAAGTCGCGGACCCGGGGTTCGCTGAGTGAGGTCATGCGGCCAGCCTAGGAAGGCGCCCCGGCATTTCCCAGCAACTCGTCGCGACAGCGCTCCACCCGGGCACGGATGGCGGCGACCACCTCGGCCACCTCCGGCCTGCGCAGCGTCTCGTGCCGCGCGACGAGCCAGTAGGAGAGCCGGACCACCACCTCGGCGGGGAGCACCCGCTCCAGGTCGGGGTGGCGGTCGGCCATGAAGCAGGGCAGCAGCCCGAGCCCGGCACCCGCCCTGGTCGCCTCGACGTGGACGAACACATTGGTGGAACTCACCGACTCACGCATGGAGGGGACGACGGCGGGCGCCAGGTCCAGGTCGTCCACCTGCAGCATGGAGTCGATGAAGTAGACGAGCGGGTAGCGCTCCAGATCGTCGACGGTGCCGGGGCGGCCGAACTCGGCCAGGTACCCGCGCGCGCCGTAGAGCCGCAGGCAGTACTCGCCGAGCCGCAGCGCCTCGGCACGGTGCACCTGCGGCTGCCCGACCACCACCTCCAGGTCGAGCCCGGAGCGCTGCCTGGACTCGCGGCGGGTGGCGGTCACCAGCTCCACCGAGATCCCGGGGTGGCTGCGCCGCACCTCGGCGACGGCGGGGGCGGCGAGGTAGCCGCTGAACCCGTCGGTCGAGGAGATCCGGACGACGCCCTCGAGCACCCGGTCGGCGCCGCCGCGGTTCAGCGTGCGCAGCGCCGCGTCCACCGCCTCGGCGGCGCCGAGCGCCTCCCGGCCCAGGTCGGTGAGTTCCCAGCCGCCCGCGACCCGGGTGAGCACCCGGCCGCCGAGGTCGTGCTCCAGGGCGGCGATCCGGCGCGAGACGGTGGTGTGGTTGAGCCCGAGTTCCTCGGCGGCCGTGACGAAGCGGCCGCTGCGGCCGACGGCGAGCAGCACCAGCAGATCGTCGGCGCTCGGCCGCCCCCGGCCCGGATTCATGTCTGCATTCTCGCAGATGGGAGCTGCGGTTCTGGGCATTGCGGTGCACGGTTTCGCGCACGAATACTCAGGAAACACTCAGTGTGTGCCCGGTCACAAAGCGAGCTGATCCGGGGTGAACGAAGGAGTTTCGATGAGCGTAGGCAGCGCGGCCGGCGATCCCGGCTACGCACCGAGCAACCTCCGGCGAGTGGTGGCGGCATCGATGGCGGGCACCGTCGTCGAGTGGTACGAGTTCTTCCTCTACGGCACCGCCGCGACGCTGGTCTTCAGCAAGGTGTTCTTCCCGGCGGGCACCAGCGACCTGGACGCCATCCTCGCCGCCTTCGTCACCTACGCCGTCGGCTTCGTGGCACGCCCGCTCGGCGGGCTGGTCTTCGGCCACTTCGGCGACAAGTACGGCCGCAAGAAGCTGCTGCAGTTCAGCCTGATCCTGGTCGGCGCGGCCACCTTCCTCATGGGCTGCCTGCCGACCTTCGGCCAGATCGGGTACTGGGCGCCTGCGCTGCTGGTGCTGCTCCGCTTCCTGCAGGGCTTCGCGGTCGGCGGCGAGTGGGGCGGCGCGGTGCTGCTGGTCGCGGAGCACAGCCCGAACAGGGATCGCGGGTTCTGGGCCAGCTGGCCACAGGCCGGTGTGCCCGCGGGCAATCTGCTGGCGACCGTGGTGCTGCTCACCCTGACCAGCACGCTCTCCGACGCCGCCTTCCTCTCCTGGGGCTGGCGCGTCGCCTTCTGGCTCTCCGCGGTGGTGGTGCTGGTCGGGTACTACATCCGCACCAAGGTCACCGACGCGCCGATCTTCCTGGAGGCGCAGCAGGAGGCCGAGGAGCTGAAGGAGAGCTCGTTCAGCGCGGTCGAGGTGCTCAAGCGCTACCCGCGCGGCGTCTTCACCGCCATGGGGCTGCGGTTCGGCGAGAACATCATGTACTACCTGGTTGTCACCTTCACGATCACCTACCTCAAGGTGCAGGTCGGCATGGACACCTCGGACATCCTGTGGTGGCTGCTGATCGCGCACGCGGTGCACTTCGTGGCGATTCCGCTGGTCGGGCGGGCCAGTGACCGGCTCGGCAGGCGGCCGGTGTACCTGGTTGGCGCGATCCTCGGCGGCACCTGGGGCTTCTTCGCCTTCCCCATGATGAACAGCGCGCACCACGTGGTGGTGCTGCTCGCCATCGTGATCGGGCTGGTCTTCCACGCGCTCATGTACTCGGCGCAGCCCGCCATCATGGCGGAGATGTTCCCGACCCGGATGCGGTACTCCGGCGTCTCGCTCGGCTACCAGGTGACCTCGATCGTGGCCGGTTCGCTGGCGCCGATCATCGCGGTGCGGCTGCTGGACACCTTCGACTCCTCGGTGCCGATCGCCTGGTACCTGGCCGGGGCCTGCGCGATCACCGCCATCGCGGTGCTGGTGGCGCGCGAGACCAAGGGCGCCGACCTGGCGCAGATCGACGCCGCCGACGCCGCACAGCTGGCGAGCGAGGCCAAGGCCGCGGTGACCGCCCGATGAGCGCGCTGGAGGGGAAGTCCGCGCTGGTCACCGGCGGGGCGAGCGGGATCGGCGCGGCCTGCGCCCGCGCCCTCGCCGAGCGCGGCGCGCAGGTGACGGTGGCGGACCGGGACGAGACCGGGGCCAAGGAGGTGGCCGCGGAGATCGGCGGCACCGCATGGGCGGTCGACCTGCTCGACGTCACCGCGCTGGAGACGCTGGAGCTGGAGACCGACATCCTGGTCAACAATGCCGGGGTGCAGCACGTCGCGGCCATCCCGGACTTCCCGCCGGAGCGCTTCCGGCAGTTGCTCACGCTCCTGGTGGAGGCGCCGTTCCTGCTGGTCCGGGCGGCGCTGCCGTACATGTACCGGAGCGGGGGCGGGCGGATCGTGAACATCTCCTCGGTGCACGGGCTGCGGGCCTCCGCCTACAAGTCGGCCTACGTCACGGCCAAGCACGCGCTGGAGGGGCTCTCCAAGGTCACGGCGCTGGAGGGCGGGCCGCACGGGGTCACCAGCAACTGCGTGAACCCCGGCTATGTGCGCACGCCGCTGGTGGACCGGCAGATCGCGGACCAGGCGGCGGCGCACGGGATCCCGGAGCGGGAGGTGGTGGAGAAGGTGCTGCTCACCGAGAGCGCCATCAAGCGGTTGGTGGAGCCTGCGGAGGTGGCCGCGCTGGTGTGCTGGCTCACCTCCGCCGACGCGGGCATGGTGACCGGGGCGAGCTACACCATGGACGGCGGCTGGAGCGCCAGGTAGTCCGGGCAGGTCAGCGGGGCCGGGCCGCGGGTGCGGGGCCGGACGCGGGCTCAGCCGCCGAGCGCCACCAGCGCCATCCGGCGGAGTACCGGGCGGGCGCGGGCGGCGGTGGCGCGGCCCGCGCTGTGCGGAGTCGAGTTCAGCAGGCCGAAGGCGGCGTGCGCCTGCATCCGCGCGGTCTCCTCGCCGAGCCCGGGGTGCAGGGCGCAGAGCACGCCGACCCAGACCTCGACGTAGCGCCGCTGGACCCGCCGGATCTCCCGGCGCGGCCCCGGCGGGACGGCATCCAGATCGCGATCCTGGATCCGGATGAGCTCCGGCTCGCCGAGCGCGAAGTCGAGGTGGAAGTCGACCAGCGCGGCCAGCGCGGCGCCGGGCTCGGCGCCACCGCCAGCCACCGCCCGCCCACCGGCGAGCAGCCGCTCGGAGACCTCGGTGAGCAGCTCGATCAGCAGCGCCTCCTTGGAGGCGAAGTGCCGGTACACCGCGGGCCCGCTGATCCCGACGGCCGCGCCGAGATCGTCCAGCCGGACCCCGGCGAAGCCGCGATCCGCGATCAGCCGCGCCCCCGCCCGCAGCAGATCGCTCCTGCGCTGCTGCTTGAGCTGCTCGCGACGGGTCGGCAGGACGGGCTCGACGCGCACCACACACCTCCGGTGGACAAATTCGGTTAATCAAGATTAACCTGAAACACAGTTAACAGCGATTAACCGACACGGAACGGAATGCGGCATGACCAGCACAGTGGAGCTCGACAACCGGGCGGCGCACCGCGCCCTCGTGGCCGAGCTGCGAGAGCGGCTGGCGGCGGCGGCGCGGGGTGGCCCGGAGCAGGCGAGGCAGCGGCACCTGGACCGGGGCAAGCTGCTCCCCCGCGACCGGGTGGACCGGCTGCTCGACCCGGGCAGCCCGTTCCTGGAGATCGGGGCGCTCGCCGCCGACGGCATGTACGGCGGCGCCTGCCCGGCCGCCGGGGTGCTCGCGGGGATCGGCCGGGTGTCGGGGCGGGAGTGCGTGATCGTCGCCAACGACGCGACGGTCAAGGGCGGCACCTACTACCCGATGACGGTGAAGAAGCACCTGCGCGCGCAAGAGATCGCGCTGCAGAACCAGCTGCCCTGCGTCTACCTGGTGGATTCCGGCGGCGCGCACCTGCCGCACCAGGACGACGTCTTCCCCGACCGCGAGCACTTCGGCCGGATCTTCTACAACCAGGCCACCATGAGCGCGGCAGGCATCCCGCAGATCGCCGCGGTGCTCGGCTCCTGCACCGCGGGCGGCGCCTACGTGCCTGCCATGAGCGACGAGGCGGTGATCGTCCGCGACCAGGGCACCATCTTCCTGGGCGGGCCGCCGCTGGTGAAGGCGGCCACCGGCGAGGTGGTCACCGCCGAGGAGCTGGGCGGCGGCGAGCTGCACGCCCGGGTTTCCGGCGTCACCGACCACCTGGCCGAGGACGACGAGGACGCGCTGCGCATCGTGCGCCGGATCGTCGGCACGCTCGGCCCTGCCCCCGCATCGCCCTGGCAGATCACCCGATCGGTGGCCCCCGCGGCGCCGGCGGACGAGCTCTACGACGTGGTGCCGGTGGAGCTGCGCACCCCCTACGACGTGCGCGAGGTGATCACCCGGCTGGTCGACGCCGAGCCGGACGACCACGGGCGCAGCAGCTTCCACGAGTTCAAGGCCGAGTACGGCAAGACCCTGGTCACCGGCTTCGCGCGGCTGCACGGCCACCCCGTCGGGATCGTGGCGAACAACGGCGTGCTCTTCGGCGAATCCGCCATGAAGGGCGCGCACTTCATCGAGCTCTGCGACAAGCGCACGATCCCGCTGCTCTTCCTGCAGAACATCACCGGCTTCATGGTCGGCCGCGACTACGAGGCGGGCGGCATCGCCAAGCACGGCGCCAAGATGGTCACCGCGGTTGCCTGTGCCAGGGTGCCCAAGCTGACCGTGGTGATCGGCGGCTCCTACGGCGCGGGCAATTACTCCATGTGCGGACGCGCCTACTCGCCGCGCTTCCTCTGGATGTGGCCGAACGCGCGAATCTCGGTGATGGGCGGCGAGCAGGCCGCCTCGGTGCTCGCCACGGTGCGCGGCGACCAGCTCGACGGCTCGGGCAACCCCTGGTCCGAGGCGGATCGGGAGGCGTTCAAGGCCCCGATCCGGGAACAGTACGAAACCCAGGGCAACCCCTACTACTCGACGGCCCGGCTCTGGGACGACGGGGTGATCGACCCGGCCGACACCCGCACGGTGCTCGGCCTGGCGCTCGCGGCCTGCGCGCAGGCGCCCCTCGCCCCGGTCTCCTACGGCGTCTTCCGGATGTGACGGCCATGACCTCGCTCTTCGATACCGCCGCCATCACGGCGTTCGACACCGTCCTCGTCGCGAACCGGGGCGAGATCGCGGTCCGGGTGATCCGCACGCTGCGCGCGCTCGGGCTGCGCTCGGTGGCGGTGTACAGCGATGCCGACGCGGACGCGGCGCACGTGCACGCGGCCGACGTCGCGGTCCGGCTCGGGCCCGCGCCCGCCCGCGAGAGCTACCTGGCGGTCGACCTGGTGGTCGCCGCGGCGGAGCGCACCGGGGCAGGCGCGGTGCACCCGGGGTACGGCTTTCTCTCGGAGAACGCGGCCTTCGCGGCGGCGCTGGACGCGGCGGGGATCGTCTTCCTCGGGCCACCGGCGCCTGCCATCGAGGTGATGGGCGACAAGATCACCGCCAAGAAGACGGTGACGGCGTTCGGCGTACCGGTGGTGCCCGGCATCGCCGAGCCGGGGCTCACCGACGCGCAACTGCTCGACGCCGCGCCGGGGATCGGGTTCCCGGTGCTGGTCAAGCCGTCCGCCGGGGGCGGCGGCAAGGGGATGCGGCGGGTGGCCGACCCGGCCGAGCTGCCTGCGGCGCTGGTGAGCGCGCGGCGCGAGGCCGCGGCGGCGTTCGGCGACGACACGCTCTTCCTGGAGCGCTTCGTCGGCAATCCGCGACACATCGAGGTGCAGGTGCTCGCCGACGCGCACGGCACCGTGCTGCACCTGGGCGAGCGCGAGTGCTCGCTGCAGCGCAGGCACCAGAAGGTGCTCGAGGAGGCGCCATCGCCGCTGCTCGACGCGGCGACCAGGGAGCGGATCGGCGCCGCCGCCTGCGCCACCGCGCGCAGCGTGGACTACCGGGGCGTGGGCACGGTGGAGTTCATCGTGTCGGCGGATCGGCCGGACGAGTTCTTCTTCATGGAGATGAACACCAGGCTGCAGGTGGAGCATCCGGTGACCGAGCTGGTGACCGGGGTGGATCTGGTGGAGTGCCAGGTGCGGGTCGCCGCCGGGCAGGAGCTCGTGGTGGCGCAGGGCGATATCGCGCTCACCGGGCACGCCGTCGAGGCGCGGGTGTACGCCGAGGATCCGGGGCGCGGCTTCCTGCCCACCGGCGGGCGGGTGCTCGCCGTGGCCGAGCCCGCCGGGGTGCGGGTGGATTCCGGGCTGCGCGCCGGGACCACGGTCGGCAGCGACTACGACCCCCTGCTCGCCAAGGTGATCGCCTTCGCCGACGACCGGCAGGCCGCGCTGGCCGGGCTGGATCGGGCGCTCGGCGAGACGGTCGTGCTCGGGCTGGGGACCAATGTGGAGTTCCTGCGATTCCTGCTCGCCGACCCGGAGGTGGTGGCCGGGCGGCTCGACACCGGGCTGCTCGACCGGCGGGTCGGGGATTTCGTGCCGGCGCGGGCGACGGACGACGAGTTCGTCGCCGCGGCGGTCGCGAACTGGTTGCGGTTGCAGCCGGAGCCGGGGGCCGGGTTGTGGGCGCAGCCCTCCGGGTGGCGGTTGGGCGCTCCCGCGCCGGTCCCGGGGCGACTCACCGCCGACGGGGTCACCCGCGAGGTGCGGATCACCGGGACGCCGGACGCTGCCGTGATCCGCGTGGACCATGGCCCCGAACTGGCGCTCACCGCGGCTGCGGCGCCGCTCGCGGGCACGCCCGGCGTCCGCGCCCTCACCCTGACCCTCGACGGCATCCGCCACGAGTACCTGGTCGCCGAGGACGGCGGGCAGTACTGGCTCGCCGGACCCGCGGGCACCAGAACCCTGCGCCGCGCGACCCCCGCGGCCCTGCGCGGGGCGGGCGCGCACCAGGGCGACGCCGAGATCCGCAGCCCCATGCCGGGTTCGGTGATCGCCGTCGGCACCGCGGCCGGTGCCGAGGTGGCCGCGGGCGACCCGGTGGTCGTGGTGGAGGCCATGAAGATGGAGCACACGCTCACGGCGCCGGTCGCAGGCACCGTCGAGCTCCTGGTGACGCCGGGCAGCCAGGTCCGGCTGGACCAGGTGCTCGCCCGCATCACCGCGTCGACGATCGAAGGACTACCCGCATGACCGACTTCCTCGCCACCGGTGCCCTACCGGACGACTACCGCGACCTGGCCATGTCGGTGCGCGAATTCGCCCGCGCGGTGGTCGCCCCGGTCTCCGCCGAGCACGATGCCACGTGCAGCTTCCCGTACGAGGTGGTGGCGGGGATGGCCGAGATGGGGCTGTTCGGGCTGCCCTTCCCGGAGGAGTACGGCGGCATGGGCGGCGACTACTTCGCGCTCTGCCTGGCCCTGGAGGAGCTGGCCAAGGTGGACCAGAGCGTGGCCATCACGCTGGAGGCCGGGGTCTCGCTCGGCGCCATGCCGATCTACCGCTTCGGCACCGAGGCGCAGAAGCGGCGGTGGCTGCCGCAGCTCACCGCGGGCCACGCGCTCGCCGCCTTCGGCCTCACCGAGCCCGGCGCGGGCAGCGACGCGGGCGGGACCAGGACCACCGCAACCCTGGACGGCGGCGAGTGGCTGATCAACGGAAGCAAGCAGTTCATCACCAACTCCGGCACCGACATCACCCGGCTGGTCACCGTCACCGCCGTCACCGGGACGACCGGCGGCAAGAAGGAGATCTCCACCATCCTGGTGCCGACCGACACCCCCGGCTTCGTCGCCGAACCCGCCTACTCCAAGGTCGGCTGGAACGCCTCGGACACGCACCCGCTGAGCTTCACCGACGTCCGGGTGCCCGCGGAGAACCTGCTCGGCGAGCGCGGCCGCGGCTACGCCAACTTCCTGCGCATCCTGGACGAGGGGCGGATCGCCATCGCCGCGCTCGCGGTCGGGGCGGCCCAGGGCTGCGTGGACGAGAGCGTGCGGTACGCGGGCGAGCGCGATGCCTTCGGCAAGCCGATCGGGCGCAACCAGGCCATTGCCTTCAAGATCGCCAGGATGGAGGCGCGGGCGCACACCGCGCGCACCGCCTACTACGACGCCGCCGCGCTCATGCTGGCCGGAAAGCCGTTCAAGAAGCAGGCGTCGATCGCGAAGATGGTGGCCGGCGAGGCCGCCATGGACAATGCCAGGGACGCCACCCAGATCTTCGGCGGCTACGGTTTCATGAACGAGTACACGGTGGCTCGGCATTACCGGGACAGCAAGATCCTGGAGGTCGGCGAGGGTACGACGGAGGTTCAGTTGCTGCTGATCGCCAGGGAGCTGGGGCTGTGAGCGCGCCGCGCCGAATCACCCAGCGCGGGCTCTGGTTCGAGGAGTTCGAGACCGGCGTGATCTACGAGCACCGGCCGGGCCGCACCGTCACCGAGGCGGACAATGTCCTGTTCACCACGCTCACCATGAACACCCAGGCGCTGCACCTGGACGCCGCCTTCGCCGAGCGGCAGCCGCCGTTCAACCAGCGGCTGGTGAACTCCATGTTCACCCTCTCCACGCTGATCGGGCTCTCGATCGCGCAGCTCACCCAGGGCACCCTGGTGGCCAACCTGGGCTTCTCCGAGATCGCCTTCCCGAAGCCGCTCTTCCACGGCGACACGCTCTACGCGGAGACCGTGGTGACCGACAAGCGGCTCTCGAAGAGCAGGCCGGGCGAGGGCATCGTGACCCTCGCGCACACCGGCTACAACCAGCACGGCGACGTGGTCGTCACGGCCGTGCGCAAGACCCTCGTGCGCACCCGGGACGCACGGTGAGCCACACTCGCGCACCGCTGACCGGGCTGCCCGGGTGCGGGTGCCCCGCACGAGCACAGGAGACGTTGTCATGAGCGATGTGACCGGCCCGGGGTGGCTCTTCTGCCCGGCCGACCGCCCCGACCGCTACGCCAAGGCGGCGGCCGCCGCGGACGTGGTGATCCTCGACCTGGAGGACGCCGTCGCCGCCGCGGACAAGGACGCCGCCAGGGAATCCGTGCTGAACACCCAGCTCGACCCGGCCACCACGGTGATCCGGATCAACGGCGCCGACACCGAGCAATACGTCACCGATATCGGCGCGCTGCACCGCACCGAGTACCGCACCGTCATGCTGCCGAAGGCCGAGACGGCCGAGCAGCTGCGCGCGCTCGACGGCTTCTCGGTGATCGCGCTCATCGAGTCGCCGCGCGGCGCACTCGCCTGCGAGCGGATCATGGCCGAGCCGAACGCCGTCGGCATCATGTGGGGCGCCGAGGATCTGGTGGCCGCGCTGGGCGGGCAGTCCACCCGGCGGCCGGACGGCAGCTACCGCGACCTGCCGAGGCACCTGCGCTCCAGCACGCTGCTCGCGGGCAAGGCGGCGGGCAAGTTCGCGCTGGACGGGGTGTACCTGAACATCCCCGACCTGGACGGGCTGCGCGAGGAGGCGCTGGACGCGGCGGCCGTCGGCTTCGACGCCAAGGTGGCCATCCACCCCAGCCAGATCCCGGTGATCAGGGGCGCCTACGCCCCCTCCGACGAGGAGCTGGACTGGGCGCGCCGGGTGCTGGCCGAGGTGCCGAACCACCGCGGCGTCTTCCAGTTCGAGGGGCGGATGGTGGACGGGCCGGTGCTCAGGCACGCCGAGCAGATCGTGCGCCGCGGCGCCGCGAGCGACTGAGGAGACAGCAGTGGAACCACAGTGGGTGCCGACCGAGCGCGATATCGCCACCGCGCGGATCACCGATTTCGCCCGGTTCGCCGGGGCGAGGGCCGGGCGCGAGTTCGACGGCTACCCGGCGCTCTGGCAGTGGTCGGTGGACGACCTGCCCGGTTTCTGGCACGCGCTGTGGGACTACTTCCGGCTCGGTGAGATCGGCGGCGAGGTGCTGGCGAGCCGGGAGATGCCGGGGGCGGAGTGGTTCCCCGGCACCGGGATCAACTACGTCGACCAGGTGGTGCGCGCGCTGAACCCGGAGCGCCCTGCCATCGTGGCGATCGCCGAGGAGCGCGAGCCGCGCGAGGTCTCCTGGGCCGAGCTCGTCGACGAGACCGCCGCCTTCGCGCGCACCCTGCGCGGGCTCGGCGTCGGCCCCGGCGACCGGGTGGCCGGGTACCTGCCGAACATTCCCGAGGCCATCGTCGCCTTCCTCGCCACCGCAAGCATCGGCGCGGTGTGGAGCGCGTGCGGCCAGGACTACTCGCCCAAGGCCGCGCTGGACCGGCTCGGCCAGCTGGAGCCGGTGCTGCTGGTGGCCGCCGACGGCTACGCCTACGGCGGCAGGACGCACGACAAGCGCGACGATCTGGCCGCGGTGCGCGCCGGGCTGCCGACGCTGCGCGGCACCGTGGTGGTGCCCCGGCTCGGGTTGCCGGTCGAGGACGTCATCCCGTGGGCCGAGGCCGTCGCCGTCACCGAGGCGCAGCCGCCGGTGATCACCACCGAGCCGGTCGATTTCGACCACCCGCTCTGGATCGTCTTCTCCTCCGGCACCACCGGGCTGCCGAAGGGCATCGTGCACGGCCATGGCGGCGTGCTGCTGGAGCACCTGAAAGCCGTTGCGCTGCACGCCGATATCGGCCCGGACGACACCTTCTTCTGGTACACCAGCCCGAGCTGGATGATGTGGAACTTCCAGGTCGCCGGATTGCTCACCGGCGCCACCGTGGTCACCTACGACGGCAGCCCCACGCACCCGGACCCGGGCGCGCTCTGGCGGATCTCCGCCGAGACCCGGACCACGGTGCTCGGCACCAGCCCCGGCTACGTGCTGGCCTGCATCAAGGACGGGCTGGTGCCGCGCACCGCCTTCGATCTCTCGGCGCTGCGCACGGTGGGCATCACCGGCTCCTCGCTGCCGCCCGCCTCCTCGGAGTGGATCGGCGCGAACGCCGGTGACCGCGTGCAGGTCTCGTCGATCAGCGGCGGCACCGACGTGGTGAGCGCCTTCGCCGGCGGCACCCGCACGGTTCCGGTGTGGCCGGGCGAGCTCTCCGCGCCGTACCTCGGGGTCGCGCTCGACGCCTTCGACCCGGACGGGAAATCGGTGCGCGACGAGGTCGGCGAGCTGGTGGTGACGGCGCCCATGCCGTCCATGCCGGTGCGGTTCTGGAACGACCCCGACGGCCGGCGCTACCACGACGCCTACTTCGACACCTTCCCCGGCGTCTGGCGGCACGGCGACTGGATCACGCTGACCGGGCGCGGCAGCGTGGTGGTGCACGGCCGCTCGGACTCCACGCTGAACCGGCACGGCATCCGGATGGGCAGCGCCGACATCTACCAATCGGTGGAGCGGCTGCCGGAGATCACCGAGGCGCTGGTGATCGGGGTCGAGCAACCGGACGGCGGCTACTGGATGCCGCTCTTCGTCACCTTGGCCCCCGGTGCCGACCTCACCGACGAGCTGCGCGCCAGGATCGCGAGCACCATCCGCACCGAGGTGTCGCCGCGGCACGTGCCGGACGAGGTGATCGTGGCGCCGGGCATCCCGCACACCCGCACCGGCAAGAAGCTGGAGGTGCCGATCAAGAAGCTGTTCCAGGGCGCGGAGGCGGGGCGGGTGGTCGAGCGCAGCGCGGTCGACGATCCCGAGCTGCTCGACTGGTACGCGGCGCAGCGGCCTGCCGCGACGTAGTGCGCGCGGCGGATCCGGTCGGCACATCGGCGGGGAACGGCGAGCCGTACCGATACCATGTCGGCATGAGCGTCGACAATCGCCGCAGCACGCGCAAGGCGGTCACCGGCGACCCGGCCCCTCGGGAGATCCGGCGGCGGCCGAAGAATCGGCGCGCCCAGATCGCGGCGACCTCCGCGGCCGCCTTCGGCTCGCTCGGCTACCACGGCGTCAGCATGGAGGACATCGCCACCGCGCTCGGCATCAGCTCCGCCGCGCTGTACCGGCACTACCCCAGCAAATACGCGCTCTTCCAGGAGGAGCTGCTGCGGGTGGGCAGCGCCATGACCGAGGCGGTGCGGCTGCCGGCGGATCTCGCCGACGCCCCGCCCCGGGCCCGGCTGGAGCACGTGCTCGAGGCGCTGATCAGCACCACCATCGAGAACCGCCCGACCGTCACCCTGGTGCGCTGGGAGGGCCGCTACCTGGCGCCGGACGACCTGGCGCTGCTGAACGGGCAGCAGATGACCGTGCTGCGCGCGCTCGGCACCCAGGTGGCCGCGCTGCGCCCGGAACTCGCCGAGACCGACGTCCGGGTGCTCTGCGTCGCCATCCTGAGCGCCGTCACCAGCATCGCCGATCACCACGCCGCGCTGCCGGTGAAGACCATCCAGAGGCTGCTGACCAGCGCGGCCACCGCGATCGCGGCCGTCGAGCTGCCCCCCGCGGTCGCCGCCGAGCTGCCCGCGCCGGTGGAGATCCCGGACTCGTTCAAGCACGAGCTGCTGCTGCGCAAGGCGGTCGAGCTCTTCCACGCGCGCGGCTACCCGAATGTCAGCGTCGAGGAGATCGCCACCGCGGCCGGGCTCTCCGCCGCCTCCGCGGTCTACCGCTTCTACCGGGGCAAGAGCGACCTGCTCGCCGCCGCCTTCCGGCGCGCGGCGGACCGGGTCTCCGGCGCCGTCGGCCCCGCGGTGGCGGCGAGCACCGACAGCGCGGACGCGCTGGAGACGCTGATCCGGCAGTACGTGGCGGGTTCGTTCGCCGAGCGCGCCCTCACCTTCGTCTACTACACCGAGTTCCAGCACGTGCCCGCCGAGGAGCGCACGGTGCTGCGCAATATCCAGCGGCTCAGCGTCGAGGAGTGGGCCCGGCTGGTGCGCGATGTGCGCCCCGAGCTCAGCTCGGCCGAGACCCGCTTCCTGGTGCACGCGGCCTTCGCCCAGGTGGTGGATCTGGGCCGGGCCTTCGACACCGACCCGGCGGGCTCGCCGGAGCGGGTCTGCCTGCTCATGCGGGCCATCCTCTTCGGCTCCTGACTCAGCTCTCCTGCGGGAACGAGTGGTGCTCGTGCGCGATCAGCCAGCGGCCGTTCTCGGCGCGTAGCCCGAGCGTGATGCGGAGCCTGCGGTCCGGATGCGCGCGCAGCTCGTCCGGCGTGGCGCAGTACAGCAGGGCGTGCGCGAAGGCGACCTCGGCGCCCGCGGTGACCTGGAGTTCCACGATCTCGAAGCGGGCGCCGCTCGCGATGAACTCGAAGAACGGCGGCCAGGTCGCGCGGTACTCGGCGGCGCCGCGGACGCCGTTCTGCGGCGGCGGGACGTCGAACATGACGATGTCGCCGGTGTGGTTCGCCAGGGTGGCCTCGAGATCGCGGGCCTGGATGGCGGCCACCCAGTCCTCGATCACGGTGCGGATCTCATTCTCGGACATGGTTCTCCCTTCCTCCCCCGTTCCGACCGGTCGGGCGGCGCGGATTCATCGCTCGCGGGCCGGGAACATCCGGAGCGCTCCCCCGGTTGCGCACCCGAGGGGTATCGATGACGAGAGGATCTGTGATGAGCACCGATGTGGAGTCCCGCCCTGCCGATGCGTCCGGCACCTTCGCGCTCGGCGGCGACCTGCCGGTCAACCGGCTCGGCTACGGCGCCATGCGGCTGACCGGCGCGGGCGTCTGGGGTGATCCGCGCGATCCCGACGAGGCGGTGCGGGTGCTGCGCCGCGCCGTCGAGCTCGGCGTGACCTTCATCGACACCGCCGATTCGTACGGCCCCTTCGTCAGCGAGCAGCTCATCCGCACGGCGCTGCACCCGTACGCCGACGACCTGGTGATCGCCACCAAGGGCGGGCTCACCCGCTCCGGGCCGGGCGAGTGGCGGCCGCTCGGCCGCCCCGAGTACCTGCGCCAGCAGACCGAGCTGAGCCTGCGCCATCTCGGCGTCGACCGGATCGACCTCTACCAGCTGCACCGGATCGACCCGCAGGTGCCGCTCACCGACCAGCTCGGCGAGCTGGCGCTGCTGCGCGAGGAGGGCAAGATCCGGCACATCGGGGTCTCCCAGGTGAGTGTGGCGCAGCTGAAGGAGGCGCGGGAGCTCGCGCCGATCGTCTCCGTGCAGAACCTGTACAACCTGGCGAACCGGGCCGACGAGGAGCTACTGGAGTACGCCGAGGCGGAGAACATCGCCTTCATCCCGTGGTTCCCGATCGCCACCGGGGAGCTGGCTCGCCCCGGCGGGCCGCTGGACGCCATCGCCGCCGAGCACGGGGCGACGCCCGCCCAGCTGGCGCTGGCCTGGCTGCTGCGGCGCTCGCCGGTGCTGCTGCCGATTCCGGGCACGTCGACGGTGGCGCACGTGGAGGAGAACATCGCGGCGGCGGGGATCACGCTCTCCGACAGCGAGTTCGAGACGCTCAGCGGGGCGGCGTAGGCGCGGAGGTGTCGTGCCGGGCGGGCGCCGCGCGTTCCGCGCGGTGTCGCGCTCCGGCGGTGCCGGGCCCGCACCCGGCGCCGCCCCTCATGCGGCGCCGGGTCTGCGCCGGGCGGGCGCGACATTGCGCCGGTCAGGCGCGGGCGGTGTCCCGGTAGGCACCGTAGGAGAAGGCGGCGGCGGCCAGGAACTGCCTGCATGCGGCCCCGTGCCCGGCGTGCACCGCCAGCACGAACCTGGCGCGGGCGGCATCCAACGGCGGCGGCTCGGCGGCACAGTCGCGGCTCTGCATCAACCACAGTTCGCGGGTATCCGGCGCGAGTACGTCCATGGTCCACCTCCGATGTTGCTCGATGTGTGCACCCGGCGCCGTGGTGGCGCGGAGGGAGCCGGGGGCGGCTGGATCGGACCGCGCGCGGGCTCCGGTCGAAAAGGGCGACCACCGTGAGGGTTCGGGCACAACCCCCGGCACCGGGTGCGACTTCAAGGGTGCACGCGGCGAGTACGCGCAAACCAGTCCCGAATACGGTAATAGCGAGTACTTTTCGCTTGTAAGGACCGGTTGGGGACGAGGCGGCACCTATGCTCGAAGTCGACTGGAGGGGTGAACACGTCCGAGCGCTGCGCGCGGCGATGCGACGCAGCCGATACGAGTTCGCCCGTCTGGTGGGAGTGACACCACGCACCGTGGGGTTGTGGGAGAACGGCCGCACCACGCGGATGCACGATGCGAGCAGGCGCTTGCTGGATCGAGTGCTGGCCGAGGCGGATGCCGAGGCGAGGACCCGGTTCACGCAGGCAATCGCCGAACCGGAACCCAAGCTCGAAAGCGGGCTCGACAAGGAAGTCGAGGACGACGTGAGAAGGCGTGAACTACTGACCTACGCCGGCATCGGAATCGCCGGCCAGGCCGCGGCGCTCGTCGCCGCGGAGCCCGAACGCATGCTCGCGGCGCTGGACGCGGGCTCGATCAGCGAGCGCAGGCTGCTCGTGCTCGAGGAGACCGCGACCCACCTCGGCACCCGCGCGGTGCAGGTGCCGCCGCGCGAGCTCCTGCCGGGCGCGCTGGAGCAGTTCCGCGCCGTGCGCGGCTGCCTCGCCGAGCGGCAGACCACGGCGGCGCAGGCCAGGCTGGTGCGCACCGCGGGCAGGCTGGCGACCGTCGTCGGCGAGATCCTCTTCAACGACGGGCATTTCGGCCAGGCCAAGATGTGGTACACCACCGCCGCGCACGCCGCGCAGGACATCGGTGACCGCTACACCGAGGACATCGCGCTGGCCGGCGCCGGCTACCTGCCCACCTACAGCGACCGCCCGCGCGACGTGCTCTCGCTGCTCGCGCCGCGGCTGGCGCAGAACCCCGACCGCGGGCCCGCCACCGCCTGGCTCTGGAGCCTGGCCGCCAGGGCGCACGCCGAGCTGGGCGAGGCGAACGACTTCGCCCGCTGTATCGACCGGGCCGCCGCCGCGCTCGCGGTGGCGAAGCCGGAGGAGATGCCGCTCGGCATCTTCTCGTTCCGGCCGGAGAAGCTCGCCTTCTACCGGGCCATCGGCTCGGCCCGGCTCGGGCTGGTCGACCAGACCGAGGAGGCCGCCTCCGAGGCGCTCGCCGCCTACGACCCCTCCGAGACCATGGAGCCCGCGCTGGTGCGCTTCGAGCACGCCACCGCACTGCTCGCCGGCGGCGAGGTGGACGAGGCGTGTGCCGTCGCGACCGCCGCCATCACCGGCCCGAACACCTACGTCGGGCTCACCGTCGCCAAGCGCGCCCGCCGCTTCGATGCCACCCTCGGCACCCGGCGCGGTGGGGCCGTCACCGAGTGGCGCGATCGTATGACCACCGCCACCGGCGATACCCGCGCGTAACTGTCTCCACCGGGTCGACCTCGGCGACGCGAAGCGGGGTCATGAGCAACGCGGCCGTCGGCTCGGCGTCCTGGTCAGCCCGTCGGACTCGGCAACCTCACGCGCGACCGCATGGCCGACCTCGACGATGCCCTGAGCCGCTACCTCGGAGTCGGTTAGCCCGGGTCGGGGCGCGCGGGCGGAAGGGGGATGTGGCCCGCGCGCCCCGCATTCGGGTGGATCAGGGGTTCGGCCCTCCTGCCGGGGGAACGGGGTGCCGGGTCCAGAGGTCGGCGAGGACATAGCCGATGCGGGAGAGCGCCGGTTCGGTGGTCATGTGCCAGTGCGTCGCGGGGACGGCGTGGTTGTGCACGGTGCCGTCGACGGTGCCCGCCCAGCCTGCTGCTCCGGTGGCGCCGGTGGGGTCGTCGAGGGCGGCGGTGAAGTAGACGAGATCGCCCTTGTAGGTGCGCGGGCGGTAGCCGGCGACCAGGTCGAGGGAGCGCACGCCCGCCGCCAGGACGCGGTGCAGGCGGTCGGCGCCGAAGGAGGCGAAGGGTTCGGGGAGGTCGCCGAGGCGGGTGGCGAGGTCGCCGAGGGTTCCGGCGGCCGGTTCGGCGGCGGGCAGGGCGAGGTCGGCGGCGGCCGAACCGCCGAGCAGCCCGCCGAGCAGATCACCGACGACCACGGAGTCGTCTCGCTCGGCGGGCACCTCGAGCGAGCTGTCCATCATGCCGAGCAGCTCGACCTGCTGGCCACGATCCTGCAGCTCGACGGCGACCGCGTGCGCGAGCACCCCGCCCAGCGACCAGCCGAGCAGATGGTACGGCCCCTCCGGCTGCACCGCGCGGATCTCCGCGACGCAGCGGACGGCCCACTCCGGCAGCGAGCCGGGCAGCTCCGGTTCGCCGGCGAGCACCGGCGACTGCAGGCCGTAGAGCGGCCGCTCCCGGTCGACGTGCGCGGCCAGCCCGGCGAACGACCAGGCGATGCCGCCCGCGGGGGCGAAGCAGAAGAGCGGCGCGGCGCTTCCGCCCGCGCGCAGCGGGAGCAGCACCTCGTAGGCGACCTCGCGATCCACCCGCCCGCGCCCGGCCCGGTGCGCGGCGATCCGCTCGGCCAGCCCGGCGGGGGTGGGCGCGGCGAAGAGCCAGACCACGGAGACGGCCTCGCCGAGCGCGGCTTCGAGCCGCCCGGCCAGGGTGGTGGCGAGCAGCGAGTTGCCGCCGCGCTCGAAGAAATTGTCGGTGGCGCCGATCCGCTCGGCACCGAGGATCTCGGCGAAGGCGGCGCACACGGTGTGCTCCAGCGCGGTGGCGGGGGCGGTGAATTCGGCGGCGCCGAGTTCGGGGGCGGGCAGCGCGGCCCGGTCCAGCTTGCCGTTGACGGTGAGCGGGAGCCGGTCCAGCGCGACGAGCACCGCGGGCACCATGTAGCCGGGCAGCCGCTCGGCCAGCGCGGCGCGCAGCGCGCCGGGGTCGACCGCGTCGGCGGCGTAGTACCCCACGAGCAGGGTGTGCTCGCCGGAGCCGTGCGCGAGCACCGCCGCCGCGCGCACCCCCGGCCGGGCGAGCAGCGCGTGCTCGATATCGGCGAGCTCGATGCGGTAACCGCGCACCTTGACCTGGAAGTCGCGGCGCTCCACGTACTCCAGGTGCCCGTCGGCATTCCAGCGCACCAGGTCGCCGGTGCGGTAGAGCCGCTCCCCCGGCCCGCCGAAGGGGTCGGCGACGAACCGCTCGGCGGTGAGGTCGGGGCGGGCGTGGTAGCCGCGGGCCAGCTGGGCGCCTGCCAGATACAGCTCGCCGGTGACGCCGATCGGCACCGGGTGCATACGGTCGTCCAGCACGTGCACCCGCGACCCCGCCTCCGGCGTGCCGATCGGCGTGACCGGGCCGGGCAGCCCGGACCCGGTGCGGTAGCGGGTGATCGAGACGGCGGCCTCGGTGGGGCCGTAGAGGTTGTCGATCCCGGCGGTCGTGCGCGCGGCGACCCTGCGCACGGTGGCGGCGGGGAGCGCCTCGCCGATCACCAGCAGGCGGCGCAGCGCGGCGGGGAGCGGTGTGGCGCCCGCGGTCTCGGCGAGCATGGCCAGCAGCGACGGCACCAGGGTGACGGTGGTGACGCCGGTGCGCTCGATCAGGTCGAGCAGGGCGCGCGGATCGCGCTCGGCGCCCCGCGGAGCGAGGACGAGGCGGGCGCCGGTGCGCGGGGCCAGCCAGAACTCCCAGACCGAGAGGTCGAAGGCGGCGGAGGTGGTGAGCAGGGCGGCGTCCGCGGCGCCGAGGCGGTACTCGGACTGCATCCACTCCAGCTGGTGCGCCACGGCGGCGTGCGGGAGCGCGACACCCTTGGGGGTGCCGGTGGAGCCGGAGGTGAAGATGACGTACGCCGGGTGCTCGGGGCGGAGCGGGGCGGTGCGCTCGTCGTCGCGCAGGGGTGCGCTGGACAGGGCCGCGGCGTCGGCGACCGCCACATTCAGCACCTCCCGCTCCCCGGAGCGGGGATGCGGCCACGCGGCGGAGCTCAGCACGAGCTGCGGATCGGCGGCCGCCAGGACGGCGGCGGTGCGCTCGGCGGGGTGCGCCGGGTCCAGCGGGACGTAGGCGGCGCCCGCGGTGACCACCGCGTACATGCCGACCACCAGATCGACCCCGCGTGGAAGGGCCAGCGCCACCAGCCTTTCCGGCCCGAGCCCACGCCCGGCGAGCAGCCGGGCCAGGCGATTGACCCGCGCCGCGAACTCCGCGTAGGTGACCGTGACCGCACCGTCGACCAGTGCGATCGCGTCGGGGGTTCGCCGAACCTGCGCCTCGAAGCCGCCGACCAGCGTGGCCGGGCCGGGCAGCGACCGATCCGGCCGGTTCCAGGTGTGCAGCAACCGCTCCCGCTCGGCGGCATCCAGCAGCGGGATATCGCCGACGGCGACCCGCGGCTCCGCGCAGACGGCGGCGAGCAGCCGGTGCAGCCGCCCGGCGAACCCGGCGACGGTGGCTTCGTCGAAGAGCGCCGTCGCGTAGGTGAGCGAGGCCGCGAGCCCGGCGGGCGAGCCGTCCGGGTGGTACCGGTCGGTGATCACGAGGTGCAGGTCGAACTGCGACACCTCGGAGGCGACATCCAGCGTCCCCACCCGCAGCCCGGGCAGCTCCAGCTCGGCCTCGGCCTGGTTGTGGAAGGAGAACCCGACCTGGAAGAGCGGGTGCCGCGCGGTGGAGCGCTCCGGGTTCAGCACCTCGACCAGCCGCTCGAACGGCACGTCGGCGTGCGCGAAGGCGGCGACATCGGCCTCCCGCACCCGGGTGAGCAGGTCGAGGAACGGATCGGCGCCGCGCACCTCGGCGCGCAGCACCAGGGTGTTCACGAACATGCCGACCACGGCGTCCAGCTCGGCGGCGCCGCGCCCGGCCACCGGCGTGCCGACGGCGATGTCGGCGGTGCCGGAGAGCCGGGCGAGCAGGGTGGCCCAGGCGGCGTGCAGCACCATGAAAAGCGTGGCCCCGCGCTCCCGGCCGAGCTCGGCGAGGCGGCCGTGCAGCCCGGCGTCGACGGCGAAGTCCAGGTGCCTGCCCCTGGTGGAGGCCACGGCGGGCCGCGGCCGGTCGGTGGGCAGGGTGAGCTGGGCGGGCAGCTCGGCCAGGGTCTCCCGCCAGAAGGTGAGCTGGCGAGTGACGAGCGAGCCGGGGTCGTCCTCGGCGCCGAGGGTTTCGCGCTGCCAGCGGCTGAAGTCGGCGTACTGCACCGGGAGCGGGGTCCACGCGGGTGCGGCGCCGGTGCGGCGGGCCGCGTAGGCGAGCACGAGGTCGCGGGCGAGCGGCGCCAGCGACGAGCCGTCGGCGGCGATGTGGTGCACGACCACGACGAGCACATGCTCGGGAGTGCCGCGTTCGGCCTCGGACGCCGCGATCTCCCCGGCGGCCACCGGCAGTGCTCCCGACGGTGGAACGGCTGCGGCGGCCACCGACGGCGCTCCCGGCGGCGGAACGGGTGCTGCGGTTACCGGCAGCGCGGCTCCCGTCGAATCCCCGCCGGTGACGGCGAAGAGGCGGGCGCGCACCGGCACCGCGGCGGTGACGTCGAACCCGGCGCCGATGAAATCGCGCGCGGCGGCGAGCAGGTCGTCGGCGGCGACCGGGATCGGGGTCAGCACCGGCCGCCCGGAATCGGCGGCGGGCAGCACCAGCTGCACCGGCCCGGCCTCGGTCTTCGGGTACACCGTGCGCAGCGTCTCGTGCCGCTCGACCACGTCGGCGACGGCGGCGTCCAGCGCGGCGATATCGAGCTCGCCGCCGAGCCGCACCGCGAGCGGGATGTTGTAGGCGATGGACTCCGGGTCGAGCCGGTTCAGCAGCCACATGCGCTGCTGCGCCAGCGAGAGCGGGATCGGCCCGGTGCGCTCCCGCCGGACCAGCGCGGGCGCGGCATCGACCTCGGCCCCGCCGAGTTCGGCGGCGAGCGCGGCGACCGTCGGGTGCTCGAACACCAGGCGCACCCCCACCGCGGCGCCGAGCCGGGCGCCGAGCCGCGCGGCCAGCTGGGTTGCGGTGAGCGAGTTGCCGCCGAGCGCGAAGAAGTCGTCGTCCAGCCCGGCCCGCTCCACCTCGAGCAGCTCGGCGAAGACCTCGGCCACCGCGATCTCGGCGGCGCTGCGCGGAGCCCGGAACTCGGCGCCGCGGAACTCGGGCTCGGGCAGCGCCTTCCGGTCCAGCTTGCCGACCGGGGTGAGCGGCAGCGCGTCGAGCACGGTGATCGAAGCGGGCACCATGTAGCCGGCCAGCGACCGCCCGGCGTGCGCGGTGAGCTCGGCGATATCCACGGTGTGGCCGGGCGCGGGCACCACGTAGGCGACCAGCGCGGTATTCCCGGACGGGTCGGGGTGCCCGACGGTGACCGCCGTGCCGACCGACCCGTGCGCGGCCAGCACCGCGTCGATCTCGCCCAGCTCGATGCGCAGCCCGCGCACCTTGACCTGCTGGTCGGCACGGGCGGCGTAGCGCAGCCCGCCCGCCGCGGTCCTGGCCACCAGGTCGCCGGTGCGGTAGAGCCGCCCGCCCGCGGCGCCGTAGGGGTCGGCGACGAAGCGGCAGGCCGAGAGCCCCGGCCGCCGGTGGTAGCCGCGCGCGAGCCCCGGCCCGCGCAGGTAGAGCTCGCCGACCACGCCGACCGGCACCGGCCGCAGCCTGGCATCGAGGACCAGCGCGGACATGCCTGCGATCGGCGCGCCCATGTCGAAGGGCTCGCCCGCGCGCAGCGGCGCGCTGATGCTGGTGATGATGGTGGTCTCGGTGGGGCCGTAGGTGTTGTGCATGGCCCGGCCCGGCGCCCAGCGATCGACCAGGTCGCGGCCGTACGCCTCGCCGCCGACGGTGAGGTGCGCGAGCCCGGGCAGCTGCTCCGGGTCCAGGGTGCGCAGCACCGCGGGGGTGAGGAAGGCGTGCGTGACCCCGGCGCGCCGGATGAGCGCGGTGAGCTCGGCCCCGCCGTACACCCCGGCGGGCGCGATCACCAGCCTGGCGCCCGCGGCCAGCGCGACGAGTAGCTCCAGCATCGAGGCGTCGAAGCTCGGCGAGGCCACGTGCAGCACGCGGGAGGCCGCGGTGGTCCGGTAGGCGGCGAGCTGGGCCGCCGCCACCCCGGCGAGCCCGCCGTGCGTGGCGACCACGCCCTTCGGCACCCCGGTGGAGCCGGAGGTGTAGATGATCCAGGCGGGGTGCTCGGGCCGGATGGGGCGCAGCGGCCGGACCGCGCCGGGCGGCAGGTTGCGCAGCCGGGCCGCGGTCTCGGCGGCGTCCACGGCGATCCACGCGATATCGCCGGGCAGCCCGGCGCGGACCGCGCCGACGGTGAGCCCGAGCGCCGCACCGGAATCGGTGAGCATGTGGCTGATCCGCTCGGCCGGGTAGGTGGGATCGACCGGGACGAAGGTGGCGCCGGTGCGGGCCACCGCCCAGAGCGCGAGCAGCGACTCCGCGGAGCGCGGCACCGCGACGGCCACCGTGTCCTCGGCGCCGACGCCGTGCTCGATCAGCAGCCGGGCCAGCCGGGCCGAGCGCTCGTCGAGGGCGCGGTAGTGCAGCTCGCGCACGCCGTCGACGAGCGCGGTGGCGTCCGGGTTCAGCGCGACGGCGGCGGCCATGAGCTCGGGCAGGGTGCGCGCAGGCACGGTGCCCGCCGGGGCCGTGAGCAGCGCGGCGCGCTCGGCCGGGGCGAGCAGCTCGGCATCGCCCGCGGGGCGGGCCGGGTCGGCGGTGAGCGCGCCGAGCAGCCTGCCGAAGCGGCGCAGCAGCCCGGCGGCGGTGCCCTCGTCGAAGAGGTCGGTGGCGTAGTCGAGCTCGACGCTCAGGTGGCCGTCGGTATCGGGGTCGCCCGCCACGGTGAACTGCAGGTCGAAGCGGGCCACCGCCTCGGTGAACTCCACCGGGCTCGGGTCGAGCCCCGGCACCGCGGTCGCGGCGGCGGCCGGTGAGCCGCCGGCCAGGTAGCTGAGCGCGACGGTGAAGAGCGGGTGCCTGGCGGGCGACGGCTCGGTGCCGAGCTCGTCCACCACCCGCTCGAAGGGGACGGTGGCATGGCCGAAGGCGGCCAGGTCGGCGCCGCGGACGGCGCCGAGCAGCTCGGCGAAGGGCGCCGCGGTGTCGATCTCGGTGCGCAGCACCAGGGTGTTCACGAACATGCCGACCAGGTCGTCCAGCGCGGCCGCGCCGCGCCCGGCCACCGGGGTGCCGACGACCACGTCGGAGCTGCCGGAGAGCCGGGCCAGCAGCACCGCGAGCGCGGTGTGCACGACCATGAACGGGGTCGCCCGGTGCGCGGCGGCCAGCGCCCGCACCCGGTCGCCCACCTCGGCGCCGATCCTGGCCCGCACGGTGCCGCCGCGATGGCTCGCCACGGCGGGGCGCGGGCGGTCGGTGGGGAGCGCGGGGTCGGGCAGGTCGCGCAGGGTTTCCCGCCAGAAGGCCAGCTCGGCATCGGCGCTCGCCGCGACGGCGGCGGCCTGCCAGAGCGCGTAGTCCGCGTACTGGGCGGTGAGCGGCGGCCAGGCCGGCTCGGTGCCGAGCACCCTGGCCAGGTAGGCGGCCATGAGGTCGCGCAGCAGCGGGGCCATGGAGTAGCCGTCGGCGGCCACGTGGTGCAGCACCGCGACCAGCACCTGGCTGGTCGGGTCCGCGCGCAGCAGCACCGCGCGCACCGGCACCTCGGCGGTGACGTCGAAGCCGCCCGCCAGCACCGCGCCGATCCGCTCGGCCAGCGGGGCGCCATCCGGTTCGCGCACCTCGAGCCGCAGCGGCGGCGGGTCGGCGGGCAGGATCACCTGGTGGCCGATGCCGTCCGGCCCGGCCGGGTAGACGGTGCGCAGCACCTCGTGCCTGGCCACCACATCGGCGAAGGCGGCGGTGAGCGCGGCGGTGTCGAGCCCGCCGTGCAGCCGGACGGCGACCGGGATGTTGTGCACCGCGGAGCCGGGGTCGAGCCGGTTCGCCAGCCACATACCGCGCTGCACCGGGGCCAGCGGCAGCCGCTCCGGGCGCGGCCCGGCCGGCAGCGGCACCACCGCGCCGTCGGTGGAATCGGCCGTGATCCGCTCGGCCAGCGCCGCCACCCCCGGCGCCTCGAAGAGCAGCCGCACCGGCACCCGCCGGTCCAGCGCCGCGCCGAGCCGGGCGAGCACCCTGGTCGCGCTGAGCGAATTGCCGCCGAGCGCGAAGAAGTCGTCGTCCAGCCCGATCGGGGTGGCGCCGAGCACCGCCTCGAAGGCCGCCGCGACCTGCCGCTGCGCCGGGGTCACCGGCGGGCGGTAGGCGGTGCGGGCGAACTCGGGGGCGGGCAGCGCCGCGCGGTCCAGCTTGCCGGAGGCATTGAGCGGGAAGGCATCGAGCAGCACGAGCACGCCGGGGACCATGTACGCGGGCAGCGCGGCCGCCGCGGCGGCGAGCACCTCGGTGTCGTTCAGGACGGCGCCGGGCGCGGGGGTCAGGTACCCGGCCAGGTGCTCGCCGACCACGAGAACGGCGGCCTGCGCCACACCGGGCACCCCGGCCAGCACCGCCTCGATCTCGCCGAGCTCGATCCGCTGGCCGCGGAATTTCACCTGGAAGTCGGTGCGGCCCAGGTAGATCAGCTCGGGGGCGTGGCCGGAGGTGTCCCAGCGCACCAGGTCGCCGGTGCGGTACATGCGCTGCCCCGGCCCGCCGAAGGGGTCGGCGACGAAGCGATCCGCGGTGAGGTCGGGGCGGGCCTGGTAGCCGCGGGCCAGCTGCACGCCCGCCAGGTAGAGCTCGCCCGCGACGCCGGGCAGCGCGGGCCGAAGCCGGCCGTCGAGGACGTAGACGCGGCTGTTCCACTCCGGGACGCCGATCGGCAGCACGGCGCGGCCGGTCTCGCCGGTGACGTCGCGGTGCGTGATGCTGACCGCGGCCTCGGTGGGGCCGTACAGGTTGTGCAGCGCCGCCGGGCTCACCGCGCCGAAGGCGCGGACCGTCTCGGCGGGCAGCGCCTCGCCGATCACGAAGACCTGCCGCAGCGTGGCGAGCGCCGCGCCCCGGTCCGCCGCCGCCACGTGCGCGGCGAAGACGCTGAGCATGGATGGCACGAAATCGGTGGCGGTGACGCCGTATCCGGCGATCACCTCGGTGAGGTAGCCGGGGTCGCGGTGGCCGTCCGGGGCGGCGAGTACCACGGTGGCGCCGACCCGCAGCGGCAGGAAGTAGCCCCACAGCGAGACGTCGAAGGTGGTCGCGGTCTTCTGCAGGTACACCTCGCCCGCCGCCGGCCGGTACCGGGACTGCATCCAGTTGACCTGGTTGACGATGGCGGCGTGCGAGACGCTCACGCCCTTCGGCGTGCCGGTGGAGCCGGAGGTGAAGATGACGTACGCCGGGTGCGCGGGACGCAGCGGCAGCGGCCGCTCGTCCGCGCCGATCGGGTCGTCCCGATAGCCGTCCAGCCGCAGCTCGTCCAGCCGGACCAGGGCGCCGGCGCAGGCGATGTCGGTCCCGGTGGCGGTGAGCACCGCCGCCGGGCGCGCGGTCGCCAGGATGTGCGCGATGCGCTGCTCCGGGTGGTCCGGGTCGATCGGCACGTACGCGCCGCCCGCCTCCAGCACCGCGTACATGGCGACCACCAGGTCGATCGAGCGGCGCAGGGCGAGCGCGACCAGCGCCTCCGGCCCGACGCCGAGTTCGATGAGGTGCCTGGCCAGCTGGTTCACCCGGGACGCGAGATCGCCGTAGGTGATGGTGGTGACGGCGCCGCCGTCGTCGGGGACGAAGACCAGCGCCGGGTGCAACGGGGTGGCGGTGGCCTGCGCGGCGAACTCGTCCAGCAGCAGCTCGGAGCCGAACGAGACGTGCGCGGAGTCGTTCCACTCGGTGAGCACCCGGTGCCGCTCGCCCGGCTCGAAGAGCTCGATATCGCCGACCGGGAGCTCCGGGTGCGCGGTGACCGCGGCCAGCAGCCGGAGCAGCCGCTCGCCGAACCCGCGCACCGTCGGCTCGTCGAAGAGGTCGGCGGCGTAGGTGAGCCGCAGCGCGTCGGCGGTGACGGTGAGCTGCAGGTCGAAGCGGGTGCCGACCTCGGGGACGCGGTGCTCGGCCATGGCGAGCCCGGCCAGCTCGAGCGCGACCGGCTCCAGGTTCTGGAAGAAGAGCGCGACCTGGAAGAGCGGGTGCCGCGCCTGTGAGCGCGGCGGGTCGAGCACCTCGACCAGCCGCTCGAAGGGGATGTCGGCGTGCGCGAAGGCATCCAGGTCGGCTTCCCTGACCCGGCGCAGCACGGCGCCGAAGGGGGCGGCGGCGTCCACCTCGGTGCGCAGCACCAGGGTGTTCACGAACATGCCGATGACGTCGTCCAGCTCGGCGGCGCCGCGCCCGGCCACCGGGGTGCCGACGGCGATGTCGGTGGTGCCGGAGAGCCGGGCCAGCAGGGTGGCGAGCGCGGCGTGCACCACCATGAACGGGGTGGCGTCGTGCCCGGCGGCCAGCGTGGAGATGGCGGTGACCAGCGCGGGGCCGAGCGGGAGCGCGGTCTCCCCCGCCCGGTGCGAGGCGACGGCGGGGCGCGGGCGGTCGGTGGGCAGGTCGAGCTGGGCGGGGGCGCCGCGCAGCGCCGCGCGCCAGTAGGCCAGCTGGGCGGCGGCGGTGGAGCCGGGGTCGTCCTCGGCGCCGAGCCGTTCGCGCTGCCAGAGCGCGTAGTCGGCGTACTGCACCGGGAGCGGGGTCCAGGCCGGGGCGGCGCCCGCGGCCCGCGCGGCGTAGGCGGCGGCGAGGTCGCGGGCGAGCGGGCCGAGGGAGAAGCCGTCGGCGGCGATGTGGTGCAGGACCAGGGCGAGCACGTGCGCGGCCGGGCTCTGCCGCAGCAGCGCGATCCGCACCGGGATCTCGGCGGTGACGTCGAAGGGCGTGGCGACCAGCTCGGCCACCGCGCGGGCGGGGTCCGGCTCGTCGGTGACGGTGAGCGCGGGCGCCTGATCGGCGGGGAGCACCCGCTGCCAGCCGGTGCCGTCCAGGTCGGGGTAGCGGGTGCGCAGGGTTTCATGCCTGGCGACCACGTCGGCCAGCGCGGCGGTGAGCGCGGCGACGTCGAGCGGGCCGGTGAGGCGGATGACGGCGGGGATATTGTTCACCGTCTCGGCCGGGTCGAAGCGGTTCAGGAACCACATGCGCTGCTGGGCCGGGGAGAGCGGCACCAGCTCGGTGCGCGGGCGGCGGGTGAGCGCGGGGCGGCCGCCGGTGCCCGCGCGGCGTTGCGCCGCGGCGGCGAGCGCCGCGACGGTCGGGGCCTCGAAGACCAGACGCACCGGGAGCTCGGCGGCGAGTTCGGCGCCGAGCCGGGCGACCAGGCGGGTGGCGAGCAGGGAGTTGCCGCCGAGGGCGAAGAAGTCGTCGTCGGCGCCGATCTCCGCGGTGCCGATGAGCTCGCCGAGGAGGCGGGCGACCAGGCGTTCGGTCTCGGTGGCCGGGGCGCGGAAGGGGACGGTCTCGAACTCGGGGGCCGGGAGGGCGTTGCGGTCGAGTTTGCCGGAGGGGTTGAGCGGCAGGGATTCCAGCGGGACGAAGGCGGTGGGGATCATGTACGCGGGCAGGAGCTCGGCGAGCGCGCGGCGCGCGGTATCGGCGTCGAACGGGGCACCGGGTCCGGCGGCCGCCGCCGCGGGCTCCGGCACCGCACCGGCGGTCGACGCGGCCAGAGCACGGCCCGCGCCGGCGGTCGGCGCGACCGAGGCACTGCCGGGGTCGCCGGTCGCCACATCCCGGACGAGGTAGGCGACGAGCTGGTCGCCGCGGTGCTGGTCGGTGCGGACCGCGGCGACCGCGCGGCGGACACCGGGGAGGGCGGTGAGCGCCGCCTCGACCTCGCCGAGCTCGATGCGCAGCCCGCGCAGCTTGACCTGGAAGTCGGTGCGCCCCAAATACTCCAGCTCACCGTCGGCGCGGCGCCGGACCAGGTCGCCGGTGCGGTACATGCGCTCCCCGGCCGGGCCGAAGGGGGCGGCGACGAAGCGGTCGGCGGTGAGGTCGGGGCGGGCCAGGTAGCCGTGGGCGAGCTGGGCGCCTGCCAGGTACAGCTCGCCGGGAACCCCGACCGGCACCGGCCGCAGCCGGGAATCCAGCACGTAGAGCCGGGTATTGAAGACCGGCGCGCCGATCGGCACCGACTCGGCGTCGGCATCGGTCACGGTGTGATGCGTGACGTCGACCGCGGCCTCGGTGGGGCCGTACAGGTTGTGCACGGCGGCGCCGGTCAGCGCCCGCGCCCGCTGCGCGATCCCGGCGGGCAGCGCCTCGCCGGAGGCGAAGAGGTGCCGCAGCCGGGCGGGCTCCGCGGCCCGCGGCTGCTCCAGGTACACCGCGAGCACCGACGGCACGAAGTGCGCCGCCGTCACCCCGGCGTCGGCGATCAGCGCCGCCAGCTGCGCCGGATCCCGGTGCCCGTCCGGCCCGGCCAGCACCAGCGCGGCGCCCACCTGCAGCGGCCAGAAGAACTCCCACACCGAGACGTCGAAGGTGGCCGGGGTCTTCTGCAGCACCACGTCGTCGGCGGTGAGCCGGTACCGCTCCTGCATCCACACCAGCCGGTTCACGATGGCCGCGTGCGCGACCACCACCCCCTTGGGGCGGCCGGTCGAGCCGGAGGTGAAGAGCACGTAGGCGGCGTGCCCGGCCTGCGGGATGCCGAGCAGATCCAGCTGGGTGAGCGGGGTGGCTGCGAAGCCGGAGAGCTCCAGCCGGTCGATCCGCACCTGCCTGACCCCGCCGGACTCCGGGTCGAAGCCGGAGGTCAGCATGAGCAGCGGGCGCGCCGTGGCGAGCACGTACTCCACCCGCTCGGCCGGGTGGTCCGGGTCGACCGGCAGGTAGGCGCCGCCCGCGGCGAGCACCGCGTACAGGCCGACCACCTGGTCCACGCAGCGCCGCATGCCGAGCGCCACGATGGAGTCGGGGCCGACGCCCTGGCCGGTGAGCCAGCGCGCCAGCCGGTGCACCCGGGCGGCGAACTCGGCGTAGCTGAGGGTGGTGTCGCCGCAGCGCAGGGCCGTGGCGTCCGGGGTGCGGGCGGCCTGGCGCTCGAAGAGCGTGGTCAGGGTCGCGCCGGGGGCGCCGGGGTGCTCGGTGGCGTTCCAGGTGGTGAGTACCAGGTGCCGCTCGGCGGGGTCGAGCAGGTCGATGCCGCCGAGGCGGAGCTGCGGGTCGGCGACCGCGAGCTCGAGTACCAGGACGAAGCGGGCGGCGAGCGCGGAGACCGTGGCCGGGTCGAAGAGGTCGGTGGCGTAGCGGAAGAGCGCGCGCAGCCCGGTGTCGTGCTCGGTCAGCTCCAGCGCCAGGTCGAACTGGGCGGTGTCGTGCTGCAGCGGGTAGGCGGCGACCTCGAGGCCGGGGAGCCGGAGCACGGTGTCGTCGCGGTGCTCGAAGGTGAGCAGGGTCTGCACGATCGGGGCGTGCGCGCGGGAGCGGACCGGGTCCAGCTCCTCGACCAGCCGCTCGAAGGGCAGGTCGGCGTGGCCGAAGGCGCGGACGTCGCGCTCGCGCACGGTGCGCAGCAGTTCGGCGAAGGTGGCGCCGGGGTGCACCGGGGTGCGCAGCACCAGGGTGTTCACGAACATGCCGACGAGGTCGTCCAGCGCCTGCTCGCCGCGGCCTGCCACCGGGGTGCCGAGCGCGATATCGGTGCTGCCGGAGAGCAGGCCGAGCAGGGTGGCGTAGGCGGCGTGCAGCACCATGAAGGTGGAGACGCCGTTCGCCCTGGCCAGGTCGGCTACCGCCCGGGTCAGTTCGGGGCCGATGGCGAAGCCGACGGCGGCGCCGCGGCCGGTGGCGATCGGGGGGCGGGGGCGGTCGGTGGGGAGTTCCAGGACCGGGGCGAGGCCGTCGAGTTCGGTGCGCCAGAAGCGGATCTGGTCGGCGAGGACCGAGTCCGGGTCCGCGGCGGAGCCGAGCGTCTCGTGCTGCCACAGCGTGAAATCGGCGTACTGGACCGGAAGCGGAGCCCACTGGGGTGCGGAGCCGACGTGGTCGGCGTGCGGCGGGTCGGCCGGGTCGACGGTCACGGGGCCGCCGCGATCGGCGGTGGCGGGTGCCGGGCCTGCCCGATCGGGGGCGTCAGCGGGATCGGCGGCCTTCGCGGCGCGGGCGGTGTAGGCCGTCATGAGGTCGCGGGCCAGGGGCGCGGTGGAGACGCCGTCGGCCGCGATGTGATGCACGACCACGGCCAGCACGTGGTCGTCCGGGGCGAGGCGGTAGAGGGCGGCGCGCAGCGGGAGGTCGGTGCGCAGGTCGAAGCCGGTGCCGGTGAGGGTGCGGATCATTGCCCGCACCGCGTTCTCGGTGGTGTCGGTGACGGGGAGGGCGAGCGCCGGGTAGTCGGCGAGGACGTGCTGCCGCGGGCCAGCGGCGTCGTCCGGGAAGACGGTGCGCAGCGCCTCGTGCCGCTCCACCACATCGCGCAGGGCGGCGCGCAGCGCGGGCTGGTCGAGCGCGCCGCGCAGCCGGATGGTGATCGGGATGTGGTAGACCGCCGACTCCGGGTCCAGGCGGTTGAGCAGCCACATCCGGGTCTGCGCCAGTGCGAGCGGCACCCGCTCCGGGCGCGGCCGCGCGGTGAGCGGGGGGCGCGCCGTCCCGGTGGTCACCAGGGCGGCGAGCAGCGCGGGCGTCGGGGCGGCGAAGACCTCGCGGACCGTGAGCGCAGCGCCGAGCGCGGCATTCGCCCGTGCCACCAGCCGCATGGCGAGCAGCGAGTTGCCACCGCGGGCGAAGAAGTCGTCGTCGGCGCCGATCGGCGCCGACGCCCCGAGCAGCTCGGCGACGAGCGCCGCCAGCACCGACTCCGCCCCCTCGCGCGGTGCCCGGAAGTGCGGTGCGGCATCCTCGTCCGCGAAAGGCGGCAGCGCGGCGCGGTCCAGCTTGCCGACGGTGGTGCGCGGCAGGTCCGCGAGCACCCGCAGCCGGGCCGGGACCATGGCGGCGGGCAGCCGATCGCGCACCGCGGCCAGCACCGCCTCGGCGCGCAGCCCGGCCCCGCTGACGTACCCGACCAGCACGTCCTGCCCGGCGGCGTCCCGCGCCACCAGCACCGCGGCATTGGCGACGCCGGGCACGGCGGCCAGCGCGCTCTCGATCTCGCCGAGCTCGATCCGCTGCCCGCGCAGCTTGAGCTGAGAGTCGTTGCGGCCCAGATACACCAGGTCGCCCTCGCGATTCCAGCGCACCAGGTCGCCGGTGCGGTACATGACCTCGCCCCGCGCCCCGAAGGGGTCGGCCACGAAACGCTCGGCCGTGAGCCCGGAGCGGCCGTGGTAGCCGCGGGCCAGCTGCGCCCCGGCCAGGTACAGCTCGCCGGTCACCCCGGCGGGCACCGGCCGCAGCCTGGCGTCCAGCACGTAGCCGCGGGTGTTCCAGCACGGCCTGCCGATGGCGACATCCCGCCCCGACTCCACGTCGGCCGCGGTGAACTCGTGGTAGACCGCCGAGATGGCGGCCTCGGTCGGGCCGTACGCATTGTGCAGCGCACCCCCGACCACGCCCCGCAGCGCGATCAGCAGGTCCGGCGTGAGCGCCTCGCCGCCGCAGTGCAGGTGCCGGAAGGAGGCGAGCGCGTCGCCCATGCCCTCGGCGAGCAGCGCGGCCAGCACCGACGGCACGTACTCGGCAATGGTGATCCGGTGCGTGCGCAGCAGGTCGGCGAAGTAGGCCAGGTCCAGGTGGCCGCCGGGTTTCGCGATCACCAGCGGGGCGCCGACCGCCACCGGGAGGAAGACCTCCCAGACCGAGACGTCGAAGGTCAGCGGCGCGCGCTGCAGGATGCGGTCGGCGGCGGTGACGCCGTAGCGGAATTCCAGCCAGCGCAGCTGGTTCACGATGGCGCGGTGGCTCACCGTCACGCCCTTCGGCCTGCCGGTGGAGCCGGAGGTGAAGAGGATGTAGGCGGTGTTGGCCGCGCGCAGCGGGCGGAGCCGCTCGGCGTCGCGCCAGGGGCCGGAGTCCGGCTGCGCCGCTTCGAGTTCGGCGATGTCGAGTACCGGGGCGCCGTCCAGCTCCGGCAGCCCGGAGCCGGTCGGGGCGAGGACCAGGAGCGGTTCGGCGTCGGCGAGCAGCCGGTTCAGCCGCTCGGCCGGGTGCTCCGGGTCCAGCGGCAGGTAGGCGCCGCCCGCCCTGACCACCGCGTACAGCGCGACCAGCAGGTCGAGCCCGCGGTGCGCCGCGACCCCGACCACCGTCTCCGGGCCGACGCCGCGCGCGACGAGCGCGCGGGCCAGCCCGCGCACCCTGGTCTCCAGCTCGGCGTAGGTGAGCGCGGTGCCGTCGAAGAGCGCGGCGATACCGCCGGGGTCGGCGGCGGCGCGGGCCGGGAGCAGGTCGTCCAGGGTCTGCGCGGGCAGCGGCTGCGCGGTGGCATTGCGCTGGACCAGCAGCAGGTCGTGCTCGGCGGCCGAGAGCAGCTCGACCGCCTCGACCTGCGTGCCCGGCTCGCGGACCAGGGTGCGCAGCACCCGCTCGAAGGCGGCGACGAAGCCGTGCGCGGTCTCGGGGTCGAAGAGCTCGGCGGCGTAGTGCAGGTAGATGTCGATGCCTGCCGGTGCGCCGTCCTCGGTGCGCTCGGTGAGCGTCCAGTCCTGGTCCACCTGGATGGGGGCGGGGCCGACCTCGAGCGCGGCGATGGCGAGGCGGTGCAGCCGGAACTCCGGCTTGGCGTGGTTCTGCAGGGTGAGCGCCACCTGGTAGAGCGGCGCGTGCGCCTGCGAGCGCACCGGGCTCAGCACCTCGACCAGCTGCTCGAAGGGGACGGCGGCGTGGTCGAAGGCGGCCAGGTCGGTGCCGCGCACCGCGGCGAGCAGCTCGGCCAGCGGCTGCTCCGGGCGCACCTCGGTGCGCAGCACCAGGGTATTGACGAACATGCCGACCAGCTCGTCCAGCGCGGCATCGCCGCGGCCGGCCACCGGGGCGCCGATCACCACGTCGGCGGTGCCGGAGAGCCGGGCGAGCAGCACCGCGAGCGCGGTGTGCAACACCATGAACGGGGTCGCGCGGTGCGCGGCGGCGATCTCCCGGACGGCACGGTGCAGCGCGGCGTCCAGGGTGGCGGTGACGGCGCCGCCACGGTTGCCCGCCACGGCGGGGCGGGCGCGGTCGGTGGGCAGCGGCAGCAGCTCCGGTACCCCGGCCAGCTGCCCGGACCAGTAGCCGAGCTGGCGGCCGAGCACCGAGCCCGGGTCGTCGGCGGCGCCGAGCACATCGCGCTGCCAGAGCGCGACGTCGGCGTACTGCACCTCCAGCGGGCGCCAGTTCGGGGCGACGCCCGCGCGGCGGGCCACGTAGGCGGCGGTGAGGTCGCGGGTCAGCGGGGCGAAGGACCAGCCGTCGGCGGCGATGTGGTGCACCACGAAGAGCAGGACGTGCTCCTGGCGGCCGGGCGCGACCTCGGCGTCCGGGTCGTCGGTGACGCGGAGCAGCCGGGCCCGCAGCGGCACCTCGGCGGTGACGTCGAAGCCGGTGCCGGTCACCGCGGCGACCAGCGCCGGGAGCTCGGCCGGGCGCACGGTGCGGACCACCAGGTCGACCAGCTCGGTGCCCGCGGGGAGCACCAGCTGGGTGGCGGCGCCGTCGTGCTCGGGGTAGACGGTGCGCAGCGTCTCGTGCCTGGCGAGGACGTCGTCGACGGCGGCGCGCAGGGCGTCCACGTCGAGTGCGCCGGTGAGCCGGAGCGCGAAGGGGATGTTGTAGCCGCCGCTGCCGCCGTCGAAGCGGTTCAGGAACCACATGCGCTGCTGGGCGATGGAGAGCGGCACGGCGCCCGCGCGCGGGCGGGCGGTGATGGCCGGCAGGGCGTCGGCGGCCCGGCGCTGTTCGCGCAGGGCGGGTTCGACGAGGGTGCCGAGGTCGCGGACGGTCGCGGCGTCGAAAATCGCGCGGACCGGGATCGTCGCGCCGGTCTCCGCGCTCAGGCGGGCGGCCAGCTGGGTGGCGATGAGGGAGTTGCCGCCGAGGGCGAAGAAATCGTCGTCGCGGCCGACGCTCTCCGCTCCGAGCAGGGCGGCGAAGGTCCCGGCGACCAGGGTCTCCGCCTCGCCTGCGGGGACGCGGAAGGCGGTGGTGGGATGTTCCGGGGCGGGGAGGGCAGCCCGGTCCAGCTTGCCCGACGCGGTGCGCGGGAACTCCGGCAGGACCACACAGGTGGTGGGGATCATGTACGCCGGGAGCACGCCGGTCAGTGCCTCGCGCACCCGGTGCGTGTCGATGGCGGCGGCCGGGTGCGCGCTCGCGGCCGGGTCGCCGACCAGGTACGCGACCAGTACCGGACCCGTGCCGGGGTCGCGGACCAGGACGACCGCCTGGGCGATGCCGGGGAGGGCGAGGAGCGCGGTTTCGATCTCGCCGAGCTCGATGCGCAGGCCGCGCACCTTGACCTGGAAGTCGGTGCGGCCGAGGAACTCCAGCTCCCCGTCGGCGCGGCGGACCACCAGGTCACCGCTGCGGTAGAGCCTGCTGCCCGGGGCGCCGAAGGGGTCGGCGACGAAGCGGTCGGCGGTGAGCCCGGCCCGGCCCAGGTAGCCGCGGGCCAGCTGGACCCCGGCCAGGTACAGCTCGCCGGGGGTGCCGACCGGCACCGGGTGCAGCCGCGCGTCCAGGACGTAGGCGGCGGTGTTCCAGATCGGGTGCCCGATGGGCACGATCCCGGTGTCGGCGTCGTGCACCTCGTGCACCGTGAGCTCGACCGCGGTCTCGGTGGGGCCGTACATGTTGTGCACCCGCACCCCGAGCGCCCGCATGCGCTGCGCCGACGCCGCGGGCAGCGCCTCACCGGAGCAGAGCACGTGCCGCAGCGCGGGCACCTCCCGCTCCCCCGCCAGGAAGACCGCGAGCATGGACGGCACGAAGTGCGCCACCGTGACGCCCTCGCGGCGCATCAGCCCGGCCAGGTACTCCGGGTCCTGGTGCCCGTCCGGCCGGGCCAGCACCAGCCGCGCCCCCACCTGCAGCGGCCAGAAGAACTCCGGCACCGAGACGTCGAAGGTCACCGGGGTCTTCTGCAGCAGTACGTCGGTGTGGTCGAGCGGCAGGTGCGCGCCCTGCATCCAGCGCAGCCGGTTGGCGACGCCGGCGTGCGTCATGGCGACGCCCTTGGGCCGCCCGGTGGAGCCGGAGGTGAAGAGCACGTACGCCAGGTGTTCCTGGCGCAGCGGCGCGCGCCGCTCGGCGTCGGTGATCGGCCCCGCCGGGTACCCGGTCAGGTCGAGGTGGTCGATGCGCAGCCGCGGCACCGGGATCTCGCGCGGCAGGTCGGCGCCGGAGGTGAGCGCGAGCAGCGGGACGGCGGCGCCGACGATGTGCGCGGTGCGCTCGACCGGGTGGTCCGGGTCCAGCGGCAGGTACGCGCCGCCCGCGAGGATCACCGCGTACACGCCGGTGACCAGGTCGATCGAGCGGCGCATGCCGAGCGCGACCAGGGTGTCGGGCCCGACCCCGCGGCCGATCAGCAGCCGCGCCAGCCGCTGCGCCCGCTCGGCGAACTCGGCGTAACGCAGGTGGGTCTCGTCGGCGGTGAGCGCGACGGCGTCCGGGGTGCGGGCGACCTGCGCGGTGAAGAGCCCGGCCAGGGTGGCGGCGGGCAGCGCGCGGCCGGTGTCGTTCCAGTGCCGCAGCACGCGGTACCGCTCGGTGGCGTCCAGCAGCGCGACATCCCCGACCGGGGCCTCCGGCAGCGCGGTCACCGCGGCGAGCACCCGGAGCAGCCGCTCGGCGAAGGCGGCGACGGTGGCCTCGTCGTACAGCTCGGTGGCGTAGCGCAGGCTGCCGTCCAGCCCGCTGTCGCCGAGCCGCTCGGTGAGCACCAGGTGCAGGTCGACCTTGACCGTCGAGTCATCGACCTCGACCGGCCGCACCGCGATGCCGGGCACCCGCAGCGCCGGGTGGTCGGCGAAGGCGGGCTGCGGCTCGGCGTAGCTGAACAGCACCTGGAACAGCGGCGGCGCGCCGCTGCTCCGGTCGACGGCGAGCGCGTCGACCACGTCCTCGAAGGGCAGGTCGGCGGCGCCGAAGGCGGCGAGATCGGCATCCCGGACCGTCCGCAGGAAAGCCCCGAACCCGGCATCCGGCTCGAACCGGGTGCGCAGCACGAGGGTGTTCACGAACATGCCGACCAGCGGGTCGAGCGCGCGATCACCGCGCCCGCCGATCGGGGTGCCGAGCAGCACGTCGGTGCTGCCCGCCGCACGGCCGAGGGTGAGTGCGAGCGCGCCGTGCAGCACCATGAACGGCGTCGCCCCGGCCCGCTTGGCCAGCGCGCGCACGGCGGCGCCGGTACCCGCGTCGATCGAGAGCGGAACGGCGGCACCGCGATGGGCAGGCCGTGCGGGCCGCGGCCGGTCCGCGGGCAGGGTGCAGAGGGCGGGCGCGCCCGCCAGGGTGCCGCGCCAGAAGGCGAGCTGGCGGTGCGCGAGCGAGCGCGGGTCGGCGGCGTCGCCGAGCACCTCGTGCTGCCACAGCGCGTAATCGGCGTACTGCACGGCCGGCTCGCCGAATTCCGGCGCGGCGCCATCCGCCCTCGCCCGGTAGGCGCGCACCAGGTCGGTGACGAGCGGCGGCATGGAGAGCGCGTCGGCGGCGATGTGGTGCACCGCGAGGACGAGCACGTGGTCGTCGGGCTCGATGCCGAGCAGCACCACCCGCACCGGCAGCTCGGTGGCCACGTCGAAGACCCCGGCGACCACCGCGGTGATCGCCGCGGTGACGCCGTCCGCCGGGACCGGCACCGGGGCCAGGCCGAGCCCGATCTCGTCGGTGGGCACGACGAGCTGGTGCGGCCCCGCGCCGTCGTCCGGGAAGACGGTGCGCAGCGATTCGTGCCGGACCAGCACGTCGAGCACCGCCTGATCCAGGGCGTCCACCGCGAGCGGCCCGCGCAACCGGAGTACGACGGGCAGGTTGTAGACGCTCTCCGCGCCGTCCTGCACCTCGATCCGGTTCAGGAACCAGAGCCGGCGCTGCGCCGGGGAGAGCGGAATCGTCGGCGGGCGCTCCCTTCGCGCCGGACGGGCGGGAACGGTCTCGGCGCCGAGCAGCCGGTCCAGCGCGGCGGCGAGCCCGGCCACCCCTGAGCTCTCGAAGAGGAGGCGCACCGGCACCCGCAGCTCCAGCGCCTCGCCGAGCCGTGCGGTCACCCGGGTGGCGTCGAGCGAGCTGCCGCCGAGCGCGAAGAAATCGTCGTCCAGCCCGGCCCGGTCCAGCCGCAGCACCTCGGCGAAGATCTGGGCGACCAGGGTCTGAGTGCCGGTCTCCGGCGCGCGGAACTCGACGGCGCCGAATTCCGGCGCAGGCAGCGCCTTGCGGTCCAGCTTGCCCGAGGGGTTCAGCGGGAACTCCGCGAGCGCGGTGACCACGGACGGGACCATGTACGCGGGCAGCGCCGAGGTGACCGCCTCGCGCACCGCGGGGCCGTCGACCGCGCCGGTCACATACCCCGCCAGGTGCTGGCCATCGATCACCAGCACCACGGCCTGGGTCACGCCGGGCACCGCGAGCAGCGCGGTCTCGATCTCGCCGAGCTCGACGCGCTGCCCGCGGAACTTCACCTGGAAATCCACGCGCCCGGCATAGACCAGGACCCCGTCCCTGCGCCACGACACCACGTCGCCGGTGCGGTACAACCGGGTGCCCGCACCGAACGGGTTGGCCACGAAGCGTTCCGCGCTCAGATCCGGGCGGCCCACATAGCCGCGCGCCAGCTGCACCCCACCCAGGTACAGCTCGCCGCGCACCCCGACCGGCACCGGCCGCAACCGCGAATCCAGCACGTAGACCTGGCAATTCCACTCCGGACGCCCGATCGCGGTGTCCTCGGGGGTCGCCTCCTGCGCGGTGACCGAGACCGCGGCCTCGGTGGGGCCGTAGATATTGTGCACCCGCGCCCAGCCCACCCCGGCCACCGTCTCCGCGGGCAGCGCCTCGCCGATCACGAAGACATCGCGCAGCGTCGCCATCTCGGCCGGGCGCGCGTGCTGGGCGAAGACCGCCAGCATGGACGGCACGAAATCGGTGCGCGTGACGCCGTGCCTGCGCACCAGCTCGGCGATGTAGCGGGCATCGCGCTGCCCGCCCTCGGCGGCCAGCACGATCCGGCCCCCGGTGGCCAGCGGCACGAAATAACCCCAGATCGAGACGTCGAAGGTCGAGGCCGTCTTCTGCAGGTACACATCGTCGGCGGTGAACCCGTACTCCGCCGCCATCCAGGCGATCTGGTTCGCCACCGCGCCGTGCGGCACCACCACGCCCTTGGGGCGGCCGGTGGAGCCGGAGGTGAACATCACGTAGGCGGCGTGCTCCGGGCACAGCGGTGCCGCGGGCAGCGGGCCGGGCGCGAGCGCGGCCCAGCGCACCCGGTCCAGCAGCAGGACCCGCACCGACGGATCCACCGGGACAGCGAAATCGGTCGCGGCGACCAGGACCGCCGGGCGCGCGGTGTCCAGGATGTGGCCGATGCGCTCGACCGGGTGCGCCGGGTCCACCGGGACGAAGGCGGCGCCGGTGCGCAGCACCGCGAGCATCCCCGCCACCAGGTCCACGCCGCGCGGGAGGGCGAGCACGACCAGCTGCTCCGGGCCCGCGCCCGCCTCCGCGAACAGCCGGGCCAAGCGGTTCACCCGGTCGTCGAGCTGCCGGTAGGTGAGCGTGCCCGTCTCCTCGACCAGGGCGATGGCGTCCGGGGTCGTGCCCGCGTACCGGGCGAATCCCGCGTGCAGGAGGTGGTCGGGCACCGGGTGCGCGGTCTCGTTCCAGGCACCGGTCACCAGGGCCAGCTCGGCGGGGTCGGTGACCGGGATGTCGCCGACCACAACGCCGGGGTCGGCGATCACGGCGCGCAGCACGCGGCGGAACTGCACCGCGAACTCCGCCACCGTCGCCTCGTCGAACAGGTCGGTGGCGTAGGTGAACTCGGCGCGGTAGCCCTGCTCGGCATCGGAGAGCGTGAGCTGCAGGTCGAACTTGGCGAAGCCGGGGTCGAAGTCGACCAGCTCGGTCGCCAGGTCCGGCATGGCGGGCGAGATCGGGCCCAGGTTCTGCATGAAGAGCGCGACCTGGAAGAGCGGGTGCCGCGCCTGCGAGCGGGCCGGGTTGAGCACCTCGACCAGCCGCTCGAAGGGGATGTCGGCGTGCGCGAAGGCGCGCAGGTCGCGGTCCCTCGCGTGCGCGAGCAGCGCGGTGAAGGGCGCGGCCGGGTCGACCGCGGTGCGCAGCACCAGGGTGTTCACGAACATGCCGACCAGGTCGTCCAGCACCCGCTCGCCGCGGCCCGCGACCGGGGTGCCAACGGCGATGTCGGCGCTGCCGGAGAGCCGGGCCAGCAGGGTGGCGAGCGCCGCGTGCACCACCATGAACGGGGTCGCGCGGTGCGCCGCGGCCACCGCCTCGATCCCGGCCCGCAGCTCGGCGTCGACGGCGAATTCGTGGGTGGCGCCGCGGTAGGAGGCGAGCGCGGGGCGCCTGCGGTCCGCGGGCAGGGTGAGCTCAGCGGGGAGCTCGTCCAGCTCGGCGCGCCAGAAGCCGATCTGGCGGGCCGCGGCGGAGTCCGGGTCGGTTTCGTCGCCGAGCAGCCGCTGCTGCCAGAGCGCGTAGTCGGCGTACTGCACCGCGAGCGGCGCGCACTGCGGGGCGAGGCCGTTGCGGCGATCCCGGTAGGCGCTCACCAGGTCCCGCATGAGCGGGCCGAGGGAGACGCCGTCCGCCGCGATGTGGTGCACCACGAGCACGAGGGTGTGGTCGGCGGGGCCGCTGCGCAGCAGCCGCACCCGCACCGGGATCTCCTCGGCCACGTCGAAGCCCTGCCCGGCCATGGCCGCGACCGCCTCCACCAGGTCGTCCGCGGGCACCTCGGCCGGGGTCAGGTCGAAGGCCGGATGCACCGGGCGCACCACCTGCACCGGCCCCGCCTCGGTCTGCGGGTAGACGGTGCGCAGCACCTCGTGCCTGGCCACCAGGTCGGTGATGGCGGCGGCCAGCGCGGGCACGTCCAGCCTGCCGCGCATGCGCAGCGCCACCGGGATGTTGTCCACGGCGGCGGTGTCGATGTCGTCCGGGCCGGTGCGCTCGACGCCGAGGCGGTTCAGGAACCACATGCGCCGCTGTGCCGGGGAGAGCGGCACCCGGTGCGGGCGGGCGCCCGCGGTGAGCGCCGGGCGCGGGGCGCCCTGGGTGCCCGCGAGCGCGGCGAGCGCGGCCGGGGTGGGGCGCTCGAAGAAGTCGCGCATGTCGAGGGTGCGGCCCCGGTGCGCGCCGATCCGGGCGATGGCCCTGGTCGCGATGAGCGAATTGCCGCCGAGCGCGAAGAAGTCGTCGTCCGCGCCGACCTGGTCGCGGCCGAGCAGCTCGGCGAAGATCTGCGCCACCGCGGCCTCGGCCTCGTTCTCCGGGGCGCGGTACTCCGTGCCGGTGCTGTCGAATTCGGGTTCGGGCAGGGCGCGCCGGTCCAGCTTGCCACTGGCGTTCACCGGCATGGCGGCCAGCGCGATCAGCAGGCTCGGCACCATGTACTCGGGCAGCCGGTCGCGGGCGCCTGCCAGCACCGCGGCGGTGTCCAGGGTGCGGCCCCGGTGCGGGACCGCGTAGCCGACCAGGTGGTCGCCGGTGCCGCCGCGGTGCAGCAGCACCGCGGCCTGCGCCACCGCCTCGTGCGCCAGCAGCGCGGCCTCCACCTCGCCCGGCTCGATCCGCAGGCCACGCAGCTTGACCTGGAAGTCGGTGCGGCCCAGGTACTCCAGCTCGGCCTTGGCGCCGGGCAGCGCGGGCAGCCTGCGCACCAGGTCGCCGGTGCGGTACATGCGCTCGCCCGCCGGGCCCTCCGGCGCGGCGACGAAACGCTCCGCGGTGAGCGCCGGACGCCCGACGTAGCCGCGGGCCAGCTGCACCCCGGCCAGGTACAGCTCGCCGAGCACGCCGTCCGGGACCGGGCGCATGGCGTCGTCGAGGACGAGGAGTTCGGTGTCGTCGGCCGGGCCGCCGATCGGGACGCTCGCGGTGTCGTCGGCGGTCACCTCGTGCGCGGTGACGTCGACCGCCGCCTCGGTGGGGCCGTACAGGTTGTGCAGGGTGGCGCCGCTGATCCTGCGGAAGGCGGCGGCGGTCGCGGCGGGGAGGGCCTCGCCCGAGGCGAAGACCAGGCGCAGGCTCTCGGCGGCGCGCTCGATAGCGGGCTCGGCCACGAAGACCGCGAGCATGGACGGAACGAAGTGGGCGATGGTGATGCCGGCCGCGCTGATGAGGTTCGCCAGGTAGGCGGGGTCGCGATGGCCGTCGGGGCTCGCGATGACGAGGCGGGCGCCGACCTGGAGCGGCCAGAAGAGTTCCCAGACCGAGACGTCGAAGGTGCAGGGGGTCTTCTGGATGACGGCGTCGTCGGGTTCCATGCGGTACAGGCGCTGGCGCCAGCGGAGGTTGGCCAGGATGGCGCGGTGGGTGACGGCGACGCCCTTGGGGCGGCCGGTCGAGCCGGAGGTGAAGATCACGTAGGCCGTGTTGTCGCCGGACGCGCTGCCGCCCGAGGCGGGGCTGTCGGGGCTTTGGCTGCTCGCGGCGAGGGGGGCCGACGTGCGTTCCCATTCGTCGATGGCGAGGAGCGGGACGGGGGTGTCCAGGTGCGGGCGGTCGGGGGTGGTGGTGAGGATCAGGAGGGGGGCGGCGGTTCGCAGGATGTGGGCGATGCGGTCGGCGGGGTGGTCGGGGTCGATGGGGACGTAGGCGCCGCCCGCGCGCAGGATGGCGTACACGCCGACCAGCAGCTCGATCGAGCGCCGGGCCGCCAGCCCGACCAGCGTCTCCGGGCCGACCCCGAGTTCGACCAGGTGCCCGGCCAGCCGCCGCACCCTGGCATCGAACTCGGCGTAGGTGAGCACCTCGGCGCCGAACTCGACCGCCACCGCGTCCGGGGTGCGCTCGACCTGCGCGGCGAACTCGGTGACCAGCGTCTCCACCGGCGCACCGGCGGCGGGCAGCGCCGCCACCAGCACGGCGTCCGCCAGCAGCGTGGTGAGCACCGTGCCGAGCGCACCGTCACCCTCGAGTAGCTCCGGCAACCGGCCCGAGACCACCACCGAGATGAGCGTGTCCGGCCCCAGCCCGGCACCCATGACCGCACCCAGCTCCGCCAGCTCGGCGGCGAGCTCGGCGTAGCTGACGGTACCGTCGCCGTGCCGCAGCGCGGCGCGCTCCGGCTGCGCCGCGGCGACCGCGTCGATCAGCCAGGGCAGGTCGTCGATGCCGTACCCGCGCTCCCCCGCCGTGCGCGCTGTGGCCGGGACCGAATCGACGTGGGTCATCGGCGAGTTCCTTCCGAATCGGAAACCTGGGCGGCGGCATCGGCCAGCAGGGTCTGCAGTGCGGTGGGGAGGTTCGGGCCGAGCGCCGCGAGCAGGCCGGGGACCAGCCCGGCCAGGGCGACGTGCACCAGCGCCTCCGGTTTGGCGACGGGGCCCATGGCCTTGGCGACCGTGGTCAGCTTGGCGTGCAGCCCGGCGTAGGTCACGGTGTGCTCGCCGTGCGCGAAAGCGGTTGCCTCCGGCGCTTTCTCCGCCGCCGCGGCGACGAGCGCCGGGAGGTCGGCGAGGCCGAGCGCCGCCGGGATCGGTCCGATACTCGGTTCCGGCCGCGCGGCGGGGCGGGGCGTGCGTTCGGCGGCGGTGCGGATGTCGACGGCGCGCAGGGTGGTGTCCGCGTCGGCGGCGATGGCCGCGCAGACCAGGGCGAAGCGCTCGGCCATGGCGCGGACGGTGTGCTCCTCGAACAGGTCGGTGGCGTAGCCGAAGCGCAGTTCGAGGCCGCCGCCGGGCTGCTCGAGCACGGTGAGGTGCAGGTCGGCCTTGGCGTCGCCGAGGTCGAGGTCGAGCGGCTCGACGGTGAGGCCGGGGAGCGGCATCGGGCCGGGCGGGTTGTCCTGCACGGTGAGCATGACCTGGAAGAGCGGGCCGTACGAGGCCGAGCGGGCGCGGCCGAGCCCGTCGACCACCCGGTCGAACGGGAGGTCGGCGTGCGCGAAGGCGGCCAGCTCGCGGCGGCGGACCTCGGTGAGCAGCTCACCCACGGTGCCGCGCGGGTCGAGCTCGGTGCGCAGCACCACCGTGTTGACGAACATGCCGACCAGTTCGTCCAGCTCGGCGCCGCCCCGGCCCGCCACCGGCGTGCCGATGGTGAGATCCGCGGTGCCGCTGAGCTTGCCGAGCAGCACCGCGAGCGCGGTGTGCAGCACGGTGAACAGGGTGCCGCGGTGCTCGACGGCGGTGCGGCGCAGCTCCGCGGTGCGGTGCGGGTCGAGTTCGGTGGTGACGGTGGCGCCGCGGCCGTCCCGGCGGGCCGGGCGCGGGTGGTCGGCGGGCAGCGCGAGTACCTCGGGGGCGCCCGCGAGTTCGGCGCTCCACCAGCTGAGCTGGTCGGCGGCGACGGTGTCGAGCAGGGTGTGCTGCCAGGCGGTGTAATCGGCGAAGGTGATCGCGGGGGCGGGGAGCTCGGGGGCACGCCCGGCCGCGGCGGCGGTGTAGGCGCGGACCAGGTCGGTGGCGAGCGGGACCGCCGAGTAGCCGTCGGCGGCGATGTGGTGCAGCACCACCGCGAGGACCCAGTCCCGTTCGCCCGCGCGGAGCAGGGTGGCGCGGATCGGAGGGGCGGTCGTCACGTCGAAGCCCCCGCGCGCGAAATCCGCGATGGCGCTCACGTAGTCGGTGACGGGGCGGATGGGCAGGGGTTCCGGGGCAGGGGCGGGCAGGATCTCCTGGATCGGGCCGTCGGGGCTGTCCGGGTAACGGGTGCGCAGGGGTTCGTGGCGGCGCGCGACGGCGGCGAGGGCGCTGCTCAGGGCGGTGACGTCGAGGTCGCCGGTGAGGCGGAGGGCGAGCGGGATGTTGTAGGCGTCGGAGGTGGTGCTCAGCTGGTTCAGCACCCACATGCGGTGCTGGGCCGGGGCCAGGGGGACGGGGGTGCTGGTCGCGCGCGGGGTCAGCGGCGGGCGCGGGGTGCCGAACTCCGGGAGTCGCGCGGCGAGGGCCTGCACCGTCGGCGCCTCGAAAACCGCCGCCACCGGTACCTGGGCGCGCAGCGCGGCGCCGAGGCGGGCGGCGAGGCGGGTGGCCAGCAGGGAGGTGCCGCCGAGGGCGAAGAAGTCGGTCTCGGCGGTGCTGCCGGGGGCGCCGACGACCTCGGCGAAGGCGGTGGCGACGAGGGTTTCGGCGAGGCCGGAGGGGGGTCGGCCGGAAGGGTCGGTGAACTCCGGCTCCGGGAGGTCGGCGCGGTCGACCTTGCCGTTGGGGGTGAGGGGCAGGGTGGGGAGGACGACGATCGTGGCGGGGACCAGGTAGGCCGGGAGTTCCGCGCGCAGGGCGGTGCGGAGTTCGGTCGCGCGGGTGGTGTGGGGCGCCGCGACGTAGGCGACGAGCCGTGGGCCGCCCGCGCTCTCGCGGGCGACGGCGACGGCCGCGGTGACCGCGGGCCGGCGGAGCAGGGCGCTCTCGACCTCGCCGAGCTCGATGCGGAAGCCGCCGATCTGCACCTGGAAATCGGCGCGTTCCAGGTATTCGAGGGCGCCGTCGGGGCGGCGGCGGACTATGTCGCCGGTGCGGTACATGCGGGTGCCGGTGGCGTACGGGTCGGCGACGAAGCGGTCGGCGGTGCGGGCGGGGTCGCTCCGGTAGCCGCGGGCGAGCTGGGCGCCGGTGAGGTACAGCTCGCCGGGGACGCCGGTCGGGACCGGGTGCAGGCGGGCGTCCAGTACTCGGACGCCGCTGTTCCAGCAGGGCGTTCCGATCGGGACCGTGTGGATCGGGGGGTCGGTGACCTCGTGGGCGGTGATCGACACCGCGGCTTCGGTGGGGCCGTAGAGGTTCCACAGGGCCACGTCGGGGGCGTCGCGGCGGAGGGTTGCCGCCGTCGCGGCGGGGAGGGCCTCGCCGATGGCGAGTACCCGGCGCAGCGTGGCCGGGATGCCGGTGACCAGGAGCATGCCGAGCAGGGAGGGGACCGCGTACAGGGTGGTGATGCCGTGGTCCTCGGCGAGCGTGCGCAGTCTCTCCGGGTCGCGTTCGGTGCCCGGTTCGGTGATCACCAGGGTGCCGCCGGTGGTGAGCTGGGCCCAGAATTCCCAGACCGAGAGGTCGAAGGTCGCCGGTGTTTTGAGCAGGGTTGCGTCTGTCGGGCCGAGGGCGAAACGGTCCGCGAGCCAGCGGAGTTGGTTGACCACGGCGGCGTGGGAGATCGTGACGCCCTTCGGGGTGCCGGTGGAGCCGGAGGTGAAGATGACGTACGCCGGGTGCTCCGGGCGCAGGGGTTCCCTTCGCTCCGGGTCGGTGATCGGGTCGGTGCCGGTTCCGGCGGAGGGCTCGTCGGCCGCTACCGCGGCGGGGTTCGGCGCGGTGCCGGACGCATCGTCGGCTTCGCCGGTCTCGAACGCGGCGGGGTGCTGCGGGGTGGCGAACGCATTCGCCTCCTCGACTCGCAGGATCGGGCGGTCGGTGCGAAGGTGGGGGGTGTCGGGGGTGGTGAGGATGCAGGTGGGGGCGGCTGTGGCGAGGATGTGGGCGATGCGGTCGGCGGGGTGGTCGGGGTCGATGGGGAGGTAGGCGCCGCCCGCACGGGTGACCGCGTACATGGCGATGACCAGGTCGAGGGAGCGGCGCATGGCGAGGGCGACGGTGCGCTCGGGGCCGACGCCGTGGGTCAGGAGGGTGCGGGCCAGGCGGGTGACGCGGGCGTCGAGGTCGCGGTAGCGGAGGGTGCTGCCGGTGGCGGCGTCGACCAGGGCGGGGGCGTCGGGGGTGCGGGCGACCTGGGCGGTGAAGAGGTCGTCCAGGGTGGCGGGGGCGAGGGGGGTCGCCGGGGGCGGGGCGAGGAGGGCGGTGCGCTCGGGGGGGCCGAGCAGGTCGAGGTCGCCGATCGGGCGGGCGGGGTCGGCGGTGACGTGGCGCAGCAGGCGCACCAGGCGGGTGGCGATGGCGTCGGCGGTGGCGGGCTCGAAGAGGTCGGTGGCGTAGCCGAGCGTCAGGTCGAGGCCGGCGGGGGTGCCGTCGGAGGTGTAGCGGTCCCGCACGAAGAGGTGCAGGTCGAATTGCGCGACGCCGTCCTCGAACTCGACGGGCTCGACCGCGAGGCCGGGCAGCTCGAATTCCCCGTGCTCGTGGTTCTGGAAGGAGTACCCGACCTGGAAGAGCGGGTGCCGCGCCGTCGAGCGCGCGGGGTTCAGCACCTCGACCAGCCGCTCGAACGGCACGTCGGCGTGGCTCAGCGCCGCCACATCGGCCCGCCTGGCGCGGTCGAGCAGCGCGGTGAAGCTCTCCGCACCGCGCACCTCGGTGCGCAGGACCAGCGTGTTCACGAACATGCCGATGACGTCGTCGAGCTCAGCGGCGCCGCGGCCCGCGATCGGCGTGCCGACCGCGATATCGCCGGTGCCGGAGAGCCGGGCCAGCAGCGCGGCGAAGGCGGCGTGCACCACCATGAACAGGGTGGCGCCGCGGCCGCGGCCGAGCGCGGTCAGTGCGGCGTGCGCCGCCGCGTCCAGCTCGACGGCGATGCGGGCGCCGCGCAGGCTCTGGTGCGGCGGGCGCGGGTGGTCGGTGGGCAGGGCGAGCTGGTCCGGGAGCCCGGCGAGGGTGCCGGTCCAGAAGGAGAGCTGTTCGGCGGCGAGCGATTCCGGGTCGGTGTCGGCGCCGAGCAGCGCGTGCTGCCACAGGGCGTAGTCCGCGTACTGCACCGGGAGCGGCGGGAAGGACGGTGTGGCGCCCGCGGTTCTGGCGGCGTAGGCGGTCATGAGGTCGCGGGCGAAAGGGACCAGCGAGGAGCCGTCGGCGGCGATGTGGTGCAGGACCGCGGCGAGCACGTGCTCGCGCTCGCCGAGCCGGAGCAGGCGGAGGCGGAGCGGGACCTCGGCGGTGACGTCGAAGGTGGTGGCGGCCAGGGTGGCGATCCGGTCGGGTACCGCATCCGGAGAAGTCCGCACCGGGTGCAGAGATTTCTCGGCGATATCACCCACCGGGCAGATCTCCTGCACCGGTTCGCCGTCGAGCATCGGGTAGCGGGTGCGCAGCGACTCGTGCCTGGTGAGCACGTCGGTGATGGCGGCGGTGAGCGCCTCGGTGTCGAGGTCGCCGGTGAGCCGGAGCGCGAACGGAATGTTGTAGGCGGTCGCGGCGGCGCCGAAGCGGTTCAGGAACCACATGCGCTGCTGGGCGGGCGAGAGCGGGATCCGCTCCGGGCGCGGGCCCGCGGTGAGCGCCGGGCGGCGGTCCGCGGCACCGGCTCGCACCGCTCGGGCGAGGTCGGCCACGCGCGGCGCCTCGAACAGCGTCCGCACCCCGACCGCCCGATCCAGCGCGGCCCCGATCCTGGCCGCCGCCTTCGCGGCCAGCAGTGAGCTGCCGCCGAGCGCGAAGAAGTCGTCGTCCGCGCCGGCCAGCTCCAGCCCGAGCACGTCGGCATACACCGCGGCCACGAGCTGCTCCGCGTGCCCGCGCGGGGCCCGATACCCGGCCGCCTCGAACACCGGCGCAGGCAGCGCAGCCCGATCCAGCTTCCCGTTGACCGTCAACGGAATCCGCTCGACCGCGACCAGCGCCGCCGGAACCATGTGCTCCGGCAGCACCGCCGCCAGCCCCTGCCGCACCGCGACCAGATCCAGCGCCTGCCCCGGCACCGCCGAGTGCGCACCGGGCGCGACCTCCGCCGCGGCATCCCGCGCGGCCCCGGCCGCGGCATCCGACGCGACCTCGCACGCTTTCTCCGGCACCACGTAGCCGACAACGGCGGCTTCGTCGGCCAGATCGTGCCGCACGATCACCGCCGCCTCGCGCACCCCGGCGACGCGCACCAGCCGCGCCTCGATCTCCCCGAGCTCGATCCGGAATCCGCGCAGGTTGACCTGCTGATCCGCACGCCCGAGATACTCCAGCTCACCGGTGGCGGTCCAGCGCGCCAGATCGCCGGAGCGGTACGCGCGGGTGCCATCGCCCGCGTACGGGTCGGCGACGAAGCGGCTCGCGGTAAGGCCGGGGCGGTTCAGGTAGCCGCGGGAGAGTTGCGGGCCGGAGACGTAGATCTCGCCCGGTACCCCGGCCGGTACGGGGCGCAGTCGCTCGTCGAGCAGGCGCACGGTGAGGCCGGGCACGGCGCGGCCGATCGCGCCGGTGGCGCCCGGTTCCAGGACGCGGTGCGTGACGTGCACCGTCGTCTCGGTGATGCCGTACATGTTCACCAGCGCGGGCCGCCGCGGGTAGCGCTGCTGCCACTCGCGCAGGCGGGACGGCTCCAGTGCCTCGCCGCCGAAGATCACCGTGCGCAGGGCGTTCGGGGCGGGCGGTGCCGCCAGGTCGGCGGCGATCAGCTGGTAGAAGGCGGAGGGGGTCTGGTTCAGGACCGTGACGCCCTCGGTGCGCAGCAGTTCACGGAACTGCTGCGGGGAGCGGGCCACGAAGTGGTCGACGACCACGACTCGGCCGCCGTGCAGCAGGGCGCCCCAGATCTCCCAGACGGAGAAGTCGAAGGCGTAGGAGTGGAACAGGGTCCAGACGTCGGCCGGGCCGAAATCGAACAGGTCCCTCGTGTTGTCGAGCAGGCGCAGCACCGCACTGTGCGGTACCACCACGCCCTTGGGCCGCCCGGTCGACCCCGACGTGTAGATCACGTAAGCCGGGTGCTCCGGGCGCAGCGGTGCCCTGCGCTCGGCATCGGTGATCGGCCCGGTGCCGGTCCCGGCGAACGCCGAGGTCACCGGGGTCGGGACAGTACCGGACAGCAGGGTGCCGGTGATGTCGAGGACGGGGCCGGAGAACGAATCGGCGGGGAGCCCCGCGTCCGGCGCGGTGATGGCGCAGATCGGGGCGGCGTCGTCGAGCACGGAGGCAATGCGCTCAGCGGGGTACCCGGGATCGACCGGGAGATAGGCGGCCCCCGCTTCGAGCACGGCGAGCAGCGCGACGACCAGCTCCGCGGAGCGGGGAAGCGCGACCGCGACGAGCATCTCCGGCCTCGCCCCGGCAGCGATCAAACACCGGGCGAGCCGCCGCGCCCGGGCAGCCAGCTCACCGAAGCTCACACTCGACGAACCGTGCCGCACGGCGACGGCGTCGGAGAACGAAGCGGCCGTGGCGAAGCGGGAGACGAGCGTATCGGCGCAGGCCTCCGCGACCGGCGCGGAGACAGCCCACGCCCGCAGTGCGAGCTCCTGCTCCTCCGCGCTGAGCAACTGGATATCCCCGACCACAACGGTCGGATCCGCCGCCACCGCGGCCAGCACCTGCGCGAACCGCCGCCCGAGCACCCGCACCGTGCCCGCGGAGAAGAGATCCGTGGCGTAGCAGATCTCGATATCCATCCCGCCGGCGCGGCCATCCGCGTCGTACGCCTCGACCACGGTGAACTGCAGATCGAACTTCGCCGCGACGGGTTCCACCGGGTACGGCGCCACGGTGAGCCCGGGCAGCTCCAGCACCGGCGGCGTGAAGTTCTGGAAGCTCAGCGCCACCTGGAAGAGCGGGTGCCGGTCCGCGGCCCGCACCGGAGCCAACCGCTCGACCAGCTCCTCGAAGGCGGCATCGGGCCGGGAGAGATCGTCCAGATCCCCGGTGCGCACGGCATCGAGCACCACCTCGAACCGATCGCGCACATCGACCGTGCTCCGCAGCACCAGCGTGTTCACGAACATCCCGACCATCGGGTCGAGCGCGGCATCCCCGCGCCCGGCCACCGGCGTGCCGATGGCGATGTCCGCACTCCCGGAGAGCCGCGCGAGCAGCACCGCCAGCGCCGCGTGCACGGTTCCGAAGAGCGTGCTCTCCCGCTTCCTCGCCAGCTCACCGAGCTCGCCGTGCAGGTCGGAGTCGATGTGCAGGTGGTGCACCGCCCCCCGGTGCGAGGCGGCGGCCGGGCGCGGCCGGTCGGCGGGCAGCTCGAGCTGCTCGGGCAGCGCGGCCAGCCGCCGCTCCCAGTACGCGAGCTGCCGCTCGGCCTCCGGATGCGCCCGCTGCGCCTCCTGCCACAGCGCGTAGTCGGCGTACTGCACCGGCAGCGGCGCCGGTTCCGGCTCCCGCCCGGCCGCCCTGGCCGCGTAGGCCGCCGTCAGATCGGCGGCGAGCGGCGCCAGCGAGAACCCGTCGCAGGCAATGTGGTGCACGATCACCAGCAGGATGTGCTCCGCCGGCCCGGCACCGATCAGCACCGCCCGCAGCGGCAACTCGCTCCTGAGATCGAACGCCGCCGCCGCCACCAGCGCCGCGACCGCGGCGGCGGCACCATCGTCGCCCGCGAACTCCGCGGCACCGCTATCACCCGCGACCTCCGCGGCACCGCCATCACCCGCGACCTCCGCGGCACCGCTATCACCCGCGAACTCTGCGACACCGCTATCACCCGCGAACTCCGCGGCACCGCCATCACCCGCGACCTCCGGCACGCCACCGCCACCGGCGACAACCCGCAGCGCGACCCGCCCCTCGGCCAAGACCACCTGCTCCGGTCCATCCGGCCCATCCGGATAAACCGTCCGCAGAACCTCGTGCCGCCGCACCACATCACCGAGCGCCGCCTCCAGCGCGCCCCGGTCGAGCGCACCGCGCAGCCGCAGCGCCAACGGCACCGCATTGAGCGTGTCCGCCCCATCCAGATACCGATTCACGAACCACATCCGCCGCTGCGCCGCGGTCAGCGGAATCCGCTCCGGCCGCCCCACCCGGACGACCGGCGGCCGCGCCCCCTCCCCGCGCTGCCGCGCGGCCCTGGCGGCCAGCCCCGCCACGGTGGGCGCCTCGAAGAGCATCCGCACCGGCAGCGTCGCGTCCAGCGCCGCCCCGACCCGGGCAACCACCCGGGTGGCGCTCAGCGAGTTCCCGCCGAGCGCGAAGAAATCGTCGTCCGCCCCGACCGACGCCACCCCGAGCACCTCGGCGAAGGCGGCCGCCGCCACCTCCTCGGCGAACCCGCGCGGCGCCCGGTACCCGGCCACCCCGGTGAACTCCGGATCCGGCAGCGCCCGCCGATCCAGCTTCCCGGAAGCATTGAGCGGCAGCTCATCCAGCACCACGACGGCCGAAGGCACCAGCGCCGACGGTAGTCGCTCGGCGAGCTCGGACCGCACCGCCACCGGATCGAGGTGCCCGGCCCGCCCCGGCACCGCGTACGCCACCAGGTGCTCCCCGCGCAGCAGCACAGCCGCCTGCGCCACCGCGGCGTCCGCCCGCAGCACCGCCTCGATCTCACCCAGCTCGATCCGCTGCCCACGCAGCTTGACCTGGAAGTCCGCGCGCCCCAGGTACTCCAGCGCGCCGTCGCCCCGCCACGCGGCCAGATCGCCGGTGCGGTACATGCGCGCCCCGGGCCCGCCGAACGGGTCGGCGACGAACCGCTCCGCCGTCAGCTCCCCCCGCCCCGCGTACCCGCGCGCGAGCTGCGCCCCCGCCAGGTACAGCTCCCCCCGCACCCCGGCAGGAACCGGCCGCAGCCGCGAATCCAGCACGTAGAGCTGGGTATTGAAGACCGGCCTGCCGATCGGGACGGTAGCCTGGTCCGCCTCGGTGACCTCGTGGTACGTCACGTCGACGGCGGCCTCGGTCGGCCCGTACAGGTTGTGCAGCCACGCACTCGTCGAGTCGAGCAGCCGCCGCGCCACCGGTGCGGGCAGCTCCTCGCCCGAGGAGAACACATTGCGCAGGTCGGAGAAGTCCCCGAGCCGATCCTCGGCCACGAAGACCGCGAGCATGGACGGCACGAAGTGCACCGTCGTCACCCGCTCGGCCGCGATCACCTCGGCCAGGTAGGCGGGGTCGCGGTGCCCGTCGGGCTTCGCGACCACCAGCCGCGCGCCGGTCTGCAGCGGCCAGAAGAACTCCCACACCGACACGTCGAAGGTCGCGGGCGTCTTCTGCAGCACCACGTCGAAGCGGTCGAGGCCGTACTCCTCCTGCATCCACACCAGGCGGTTCACGATCGCCGCATGCGACACCACGACCCCCTTGGGGCGCCCGGTGGAGCCGGAGGTGAACAGCACGTACGCCGGGTTCTCCGGCCGCAGCCCGACCCCGCCGAGCGGCGCGTCCGAGTATCCGTCGAGGTCGAGCGCGTCCAGATCGAGCGCCCCCGGCAGCCGACCACCCAGGGTGAGCACGCACCGCGCCCGCGCCGTCCCCAGCACATCGGCGATCCGCTCCGCCGGGTGCTCCGGATCCACCGGCAGGTACGCCCCGCCCGCCGCGAGCACCGCGTACAGCGCGACCACCAGCTCGACCCCGCGCGGCAGCGCGACCCCGACCACCTCCTCCGGCCCGACCCCGTGCGCCACCAGCGCCCGCGCCAGCCGGTGCACGCGCCCGGCGAACTCCGCGTACGTCAGCGTCGCGCCATCGAAGGTGACCGCGGGCGCCTGCGGGGTTGCCGCCACCTGCGCCTCGAACAGGGAGACCAGCGTGGCCCCAGGTTCCACCGGGAAATCCGTGTCGTTCCAGGTGCGCAGCACCCGCTCGGCCTCCCCGGCGCCGAGCAGCGGCAGATCCCCGACCGCCCGCTCCGGCTCGGCCACCAGGGCGCGGAGCAGCAGGGTGAACCGCGCCGCGAGCGCCGCGACCGTCCCCTCCTCGAACAGGTCGGTGGCGTACTCCAGCACCGCGGGCAGCGGGCCGTCCGCGCGCTCGGTGACCGTCAGCTGCAGGTCGAATTTCGCTGTCGCCGTGTCGATATCGAGCGGCTCGACCGCGAGCCCGGGCAGCGCGGGCACCGCGGGCGGCTGCTGCCGCAGGTCGAGCATGACCTGGAAGAGCGGGTGCCGCGCCGCGGAGCGCTCCGGGCTCAGCGCCTCGACCACCCGCTCGAACGGAATGTCGGAGTGCGCGAAGGCCCGCAGATCCCCGTCCCGCACCGCCGCGAGCAGCGCGGTGAATCCCGCCGCCGGCCGCACCGCGGTACGCAGCACCAGCGTGTTCACGAACATGCCGACCACATCGTCGAGCGCCGCGTCGGCCCGCCCCGCCACCGGGGTGCCGAGCGCGATATCGGTACCCCCGGTGAGCCGCGCCAGCAGCGCCGCGAAACCCGCGTGCAGCGCCATGAAGAGCGTGGCCCCGGTGGCCGCGGCCAGTTCGCGCAGCGCGGCCGCGGTCTCCGCGTCCACGCTGAAGGCGTGTCTGGCGCCGCGCCCGCCCGCGACCGCGGGACGCGGCCGATCGGTGCGCAGCCCGAGCTCGTCCGGCAGCCCCGCGAGCTCCCCGCGCCAGAACCGGAGCTGCTCCGCGAGCGGCGATTCCGGGTCGTCGGCGCTGCCGAGCACGGTGTGCTGCCACACCGTGAAGTCCGCGTACTGCAGCGGCAGCGGGGTGAACCCCGGTTCGCCGCCGCCGATCCGAGCGGCGTATGCCCGCAACAGATCCCGGGTGAGCGGCACGATGGACCAGCCGTCCGCCGCGATGTGGTGCAGCGCCACCACCAGCACCGACCGCTCGGCGGCGATGCGCAGCACGGTGAACCGCACCGGCGCCGCCAGGTCGAGCGCGAACGGCTCGGCGGCCAGCGCACGCACCCGCCGCCGCACGGCGCCGCTCTCCACCTGCTCGACCGTCACCGGCACCCCCGCCGGGTCCGGCGGCAGGATCTGCTGGCAGCCCACCCCGTCCACCGCCGGGTAGCGGGTGCGCAGCGCCTCGTGCCTGGCCAGCACATCGCCGACCGCGGCACGCAGCGCGGCCTCGTCCAGCTCCCCCGTCAGCCGAAAGGCCGCGACCAGCGTATTCGCCGCCGACTCGCGGTCGAACCGGTCCAGGAACCACAGCCGCTGCTGGGCGTAGGAGAGCGGAAGCGGCTCCGGCCGCGGCCCGGCGACGGGGGCGGGCAGCCGCCGCACCGCACCGCGCTCGACCAGGCCGCGGGCCAGCGCGCCGACGGTGGGCAGGTCGAAGAGGGCGCGCACCGGGACGTCGAGTTCCAGCCGCTCCGCCAGCCGGGCCGCGATCCTGGTGGCGACCAGCGAGTTCCCGCCGAGCGCGAAGAGGTCGTCGTCCAGCCCGACCCGCTCCAGCCCGAGCACCTCGCCGAAGACCGCGGCGACGGCGCGCTCCACCGCGGACTCCGGGGCGCGGAAGGCGGCGACGGTGAGCTCCGGCTCGGGCAGCGCGCGCCGGTCCAGCTTGCCCGCCGCCGAGAGCGGGAGCGCGTCGAGCAGCACGAAGGCGCCGGGCACCATGTACGAGGGCAGCAACTCGCGCAGCCGCTGCTCCAGCGCCGCGGCCGGGTCGGGGACGGCGGGCACCACCCAGGCCACCAGCAGCTCACCGGCGGCGTGCGCGTACACGCCCACCGCGGCCGCGCGCACCTCCGGCTGCGCGGCCAGCGCGGCCTCCACCTCGCCCAGCTCCAGCCGCTGCCCGCGCAGCTTCACCTGGAAGTCGGCGCGGCCCAGGTACTCCAGCTCGCCGGAGCGGTTGCGGCGCACCAGGTCACCGGTGCGGTAGAGCCGCGCCCCCGCGGGCCCGGCGACGAAGCGCTCGGCGGTGAGCGCCGCCCTGCCGTGGTAGCCGCGGGCCAGCTGCGCGCCGGCCAGGTACAGCTCGCCGACCACATTGTCCGGCACCGGCCGCAGCCGCCGGTCCAGCACCAGCGCGGTGCTGCCCGGCACCGGGCGCCCGATCGGCACCGGGCCGGTGGTGGCGGCGGGCACCGGTGCGTGGGTGGCGTGCACGGTGAACTCGGTGGGGCCGTAGAGGTTGTGCAGCGCGGCGGTGCTCACCGCGCCGAAGGCGGCGGCCGCGGCGCCGGTCATGGCCTCGCCCGCGACCAGCACCAGCCGCAAGGTGCCGAGCGTCCCGGCCGGGGCCGCCTCGGCGAAGGCGGTGAGCATGGATGGCACGAAGGAGGTCGCGGTGATGCCGTGCTCGGCGATGGTCGCGGCCAGGTAACCGGCGTCCCGGTGCCCGTCGTGCGCCGCCACCACCACGCGCGCACCCCTGGTGAGCGGCGCGAACAGCTCCCACACCGAGACGTCGAAGGTGGCGGGGGTCTTGAACAGCACCGCGTCGGCGGCGTCCAGCGCGTACTCCGCGCCGAGCCAGGCGATCTGGGCGGCCAGCCCCGCGTGCGTCACGGTGACGCCCTTCGGCCGCCCGGTGGAGCCGGAGGTGAAGATCAGGTACGCGGCGTGCTCCGGCCGCAGCGGCCGCAGCCGGTCGGCATCCGTCACCGGGGTGTCGCTGTAAGCGGCGTGCCCGGGGTCGTCAACGGTCAGCACAGGCAGCTCGCACCCCCAGCCGTCTTCCGCCCTGGTCAGCGCACAGATCGGTGCCGCTTCGGCGAGCACGGTGGCCAGCCGCGCGGCGGGCTGATCCGGATCCACCGGCACATACGCGCCGCCGGCCAGCAGCACCGCGTGCGCGCCGAGCACGAACTCCAGCGAGCGGCGCATCCCGAGCACCACCCTGGTCTCCGGCCCGACCCCGGCCGCGATCAGCGCACGGGCCAGCCGAGCCGTCCCGGCCGCGAAATCCGCGTAACTCAGGGTGCGCGCGCCGTCGGTGACGGCGGGGGCAGCGGGACTGAGCAGCGTCTGCGCGGCGAGCGGCGCCAGCACGGTGGCAGGCGCGGCGAGCGCGGGAGCGGCGCCGAGCGCGACGATCCGGGCCTGCTCGGCGCTATCGAGCACCGGCAGATCGCCCACCGGGGTGCCCGGATCGGCGAGCACGGCGCGCAGCAGCAGCACCAGCGCCCCGCCGAGCCCCTCGATCGTGGCGCGGTCGAAAAGCTCCGTCGCGTACGAGAATTCGGCCGCTACCTCGGCCGGTGCCGAACCTTCCCCGAGCTCGGCACCGACCGGGCGCTCCCTCCGGCTCTCCGAGATCGTGAGCTGGAGGTCGAATTTGGTGACTCCGGTGTCCAGCGTACTGGCGCACACCTGCGCGCCGGGCAGTTCCAGTGTGATTGCCGTCGCGTTGTCGAAGGCGAGCAGCACCTGGAACAGCGGGTGCCGCGCCTGCGACCGCGGCGGGTCGAGCACCTCGACGAGCTGCTCGAACGGCACGTCGGCGTGGCCGAAGGCGGCCAGGTCGGTTTCGCGCACGTCGCGGAGCAACTCGGCGAAGGAGACGGCCGGGTCGACGGCGGTGCGCAGCACCAGGGTGTTGACGAACATGCCGACCAGGTCGTCCAGCGCCCGGTGGCCGCGCCCGGCCACCGGGGTGCCGATGGCGATGTCGTCGGCGCCCGCGAACCGCGCGAGCAGCACGGCGAGCGCCGCGTGCCACACCATGAAACTGGATACCCCGTGCGCCGCGGCGAATTCGCCGATGGCGGCGGCCAGCCCGGACGGCACCGGCAGCCGGTGCGTGCCGCCGCGGCCGGAGGCGACGGCGGGGCGCGGGCGGTCGGTGGGCAGCGCGAGCGAGTCGGGCAGCCCGGCGAGCCGATCGGTCCAGTAGGCGAGCTGCCCGCCGCGGTCGAGTTCGTGCTGCCAGAGGCTGTAGTCGGCGTACTGCACCGGGAGCGGCGCGGCCGGGGCGGCGCCGGTGAGCCTGGCCTGGTAGGCGTGCGCGAGGTCGCGGGCGAGCACCCGCAGCGAGAGGCCGTCGGCGGCGATGTGGTGCAGGACAACGAGCAGCGCGAGCGAGCCGTCGTCGACCGCGAAGAGCGCGGCGCGGAAGGGGGTCTCGCGGGTCAGGTCGAAGCCGGTGGCGGCCGCGGCGGCGAGCCTGCCGTCCAGCTCGGCCGCGGGCACCGGCACCGGCGCGCCGAGCACCGGCTCCGGGTCGAGCACCAGCTGATGGGCGGGCGAGGGCCGCTCGGCGGGCGGGAAGACGGTGCGCAGCACCTCGTGCCTGGTGACCAGGTCGGACACCGCGGCGCGCAGCGCGTCCGGCTCGACCGCGCCGGTGAGCCGCAGCACGAAGGGCATGTTGTACCCCGCGCCGCCGCGCTCGAACCGGTTCAGGAACCAGATCCGCCGCTGCGCGGGGGACAACGGAACCAGCGGCGGCCGTTGCCGCGCCCGCAGCTGCGCGACACCGGACGCGCCGCCGGATCCGCCCGCCCGCTCGACGAGCTCCGCGAGGCCCCGCACCGTTGTGGCGGTGAACAGGTCGCGGACGCCGAGCGGGCAGTCCAGGTCGGCGGAGAGCCGGGCGGCCACCTGGGTGGCCGCGAGGCTGTTCCCGCCGAGGGTGAAGAAGTCGTCGTCGCGGCCGACCCGCGCGCAGCCGAGCACCTCCGCGAACACCCCGGCCACGATCTCCTCGATCGGACCGACGGGCGCGGTGTGCACCGCCGCGGTGCGGACCGGCGCGGGCAGCGCCGACCGATCCAGTTTGCCCGACGCGTTCACCGGAAGCGCGGGGAGGACCACGAAAGCCGCCGGGACCATGTACGACGGCAGCGCCGCGAGCGCCGCCGCGCGCAGTTGCCCGAGCTCGACGGTGGCCGCCCCGGCAGGCACCGCGTAGGCGACGAGCTGTCTGCCCGCCCCCGCGTCGTCGCGGACGAGCACCACCGCACGGGCCACGCCCGGCACCGCCGCCAGCACCGCCTCGATCTCGCCGAGCTCGATCCGCAGCCCGCGCAGCTTCACCTGGAAATCGGTGCGGCCCACATACTCCAGCTCGCCGGTCGCGGTCCAGCGCACCAGGTCGCCGGTGCGGTAGAGCCGCGCGCCCGGGGCGCCCCCCTGCCCGCCGAACGGGTCGGCCACGAAGCGGGCCGCGGTCAGCCCCGGCCTGGCGATGTACCCGCGGGCGAGCTGTACCCCCGACAGATACAGCTCGCCCTGAGCCCCGACCGGTACCGGCCGCAGCCGTGAATCGAGCACGTGCAACCGGGTATTGAACACCGGCGCACCGATCGGTACCGAGCGGGAGTCGTTGTCGGTCACCTCGTGGAAGGTGACGTCGACCGCCGCCTCCGTAGGACCGTAGAGGTTGTGCAGCCGGGCCCCGGTGCGCTGCCGGAGCCGCTGCGCGGTGGCGGCGGGCAGCGCCTCGCCGGAGGCGAAGACCTGCCGCAGGGGGGTGCGCGCCGGGAATTCGGGGGACGCGAGGAAGGCGTCGAGCATGGCGGGCACGAAGTGCGCGACCGTCACGCCGTGCTCGGCGATCACCGCGTGCAGGTGCGCCGGGTCGCGGTGCCCCTCCGGATCGGCCAGTACCAGGACCGCGCCGACCTGCAGCGGCCAGAAGAACTCCCACACCGAGACGTCGAAGGTGGCCGGGGTCTTCTGCAGCACCACGTCGTCGGCGGTGAGCCGGTACCGCTCCTGCATCCACACCAGCCGGTTCACGATGGCCGCGTGCGTCACCGTGACGCCCTTCGGGAGCCCGGTGGAGCCGGACGTGAACAGCACGTAAGCCGGATTCCCCGGCCGCACCGCGGGCAGCGTTACGCCGCCGGGGGCGGTAGCGATGGTCTCGGTGATATCCAGCGCGGGAATCGCCCCCGCGCCGGGCGCGCCGCTTGCCTCGGATACCCCGCCCGTCGGCAGCGTCCCACCGGAACCCGGGGCCGCCGCGCGCGGCACACCGCCGTCCGCGGGCAGCACGTCCGCTGGCAGGGCGTCCGCTGGCAGGGCATCCGCAGGCAGCACATCCGCGGGCAGCACATCCGCGGGCAACGCGTCCGCGGGCAGCGGGGTGTCCCCGGTGACCAGTACGCACGCGGGCGCGGCGGTGCGCAGGATGTGCGACGTCCGCTCGGCCGGATGCTCCGGGTCGAGCGGCAGATACGCCGCCCCGGCGGCGTGGATCCCGTACAGCGCGACCACCAGATCGAGCGAGCGCCGCAGGTGCACCGCGACCACCGTCTCCGGCCCGGCCCCCCGCGCGACCAGCGCCCGAGCCAGCCGCGCACTCCGCTCGGCCAGCTCGCGGTAGCTCAGCCCGGCGCCGTCGGCCGCACGCACCGCCACGGCATCGGGGCTCCGCCGCGCCTGCGCCAGGAAAAGCTCGGGCAGGGTGACGGCGGGCACCGCCCACTCCGTCTTGTTCCAGATCCGCGTGCTCACCTCGCGCTCCAGCTCGGTGGCGACCGGAACACCGTGCAGCGGCTCCTCCGCCCGCACCGAGGCCAGCCGCTGCAGGAACCCGGCGAACCGCGCGTGGTGCCGGGAAACCTCCTCCGGGGTATAGAGATTGGGGTTCGCCTCGAAATCGACGTGCACCAGGTCGCGATCGCCGTAGTACACGTTCAGGCTCAGGTCCTCCACCGCCCCGGTGGAGATCACGTGGTTGCGCCCGATGGTCGAGCCGAGCGTCAGATCGGTGCCGAAGAGCATGATGTTGGCGAGCGGCCCCAAGAGCGCGCGCCGCGCGGGCGCCCCCTCCCGCTCGGCGGCGCCGCGAATGTCCTCGTGCCGGTAGCGCTGGTGCCTGAGCGCCCCCGTCACCTCCACCCTGGTGTCGCGCAGCAGCTCGCCCCAGGTGCCGCCGACCCCGACCCGGAGCGGGACCACATTGGAGAGCATGCCGCCCGAGCGCCGCATCACAGCGGTGGTCCGCGCGGTCACCGGCAGGCTCAGCACCACCTCGTCCCGATCGGTGAGCCGGCCCAGGTAGCAGGCGAACCCGGCGAGCAGCACCACCGCGAGCGTGCCGTCGTGCGCGGCGGCGACCGCGGTCAGCCGCTCGGTGAGCCGCTCCGGCAGCACCGCCCCCGCGACGTGGTTGCTCGCGGATCGCGGAGCCGTGCGCCCGGCCAGGCTGGTCGCCTCGTCGAGCCCGGCCACCCGCGCGGCCCAGTGCTCCCGGTCGGCGGCGAAGCGGCTGCTCTCCCGGTAGCGCAGCTCGGCGTCGACGAGGTCGGTGAGCGCACCGGGGCGCACCGGCGCCGCCTCGGTGCCGGCGATCCGCGCGGTGTACAGCTCGGCGATCCGGGTCGCGCAGGCGAGCGCGCCGAATCCGTCGAGCACGATGTGATGCGCCCGCATGTACCAGAACCAGCGCCGCTCGCCGACGCGCAGCGCGGCGCCGGCGAAGAGCCGGTCGGCGAGCAGGTCCACCGGACGCCCCGCGTCGGCCCGCATCCAGGCGTGCCCGGCCGCCACCGGATCGCCGTGCCCGCGCAGGTCGAGCACGGAGACGCGCACATCGAGGGAGGGGTCGACGAGCTGGAAGGGGATCCCGTCGCGCGCACCGAGCCGCACCAGCGCCGATTCGTACTCGGCCGCGGCGACCCGCGTGACCTCCTGCAGCAACTCGGTGTCGAGCTCGCCCTCGACGTCGACGTACTGGGCGACATTGATCGGGACCTCGGGCTCCAGCTGCTGGGCGTACCAGACACCCAGCTGCGCCGGGGCCAGCGCGAACGGTTCGGTGCCCTGGGTTCCGCCGTCGTTCCGCGCGCCGGCCCCACCCGTCTCCGTACCCTGCACCAGAGCCTCCAAGCTATCCGATTCCGTTGTCACCGAACGGTTTTCGGGCAGCACAAAGAGACCTGCGCTGCCGCGGGGTATTGCTTGCGCGAAATGCCGCTGAGGCTCGCGCGGATCCTCGAATGTGAACGAATCGGTGGCCGCCGCCCCCGGTGGCCACCGCGCCTCGACGGTGTCCGCCCGCCGGGGCCGGTTCAGCTGTCCTGACTCCTCACCATCGCGTCGCGGGAGTCGTCACCGCGACCTGTTGCCTACCTCACACGGATTTCGTCCGCGCATTGCGACACTATGTCCTGCTTTAAAAAAACGGAACTTTTTCATCCAAAAAACCTGGGCGATTGTCCAGAAGTTGGCTGATGCCCTGGCTACCCGGGCGCGCAGGCGTTCCACCCCACGTTCGACGGGCGAATGTGACCTGTGGCACCACCGGGGGCCGAGACTATGGGGCGAAACGTTGCATCCGCGTTGCATCGGCGCCGAGCCTGCGATCGAGAACCCGGATCTTGGCCTCGATCTGCGCGTACAGCGGAGACTCGCGATCGACGGTGGCGCGATATGCCATCCAGGCGTCGGCGTCGTCGCGGCCGTCGGGGCCCGCGGTCCACCGGCGCAGTACGGCGGAGTCGCCGGAGTTCAGCACCGCCGCACGCAGCCGCACCCGGAGCTCGTCGCGGATGTCGAGGATGCCCGGCGCGTTCGAGCGCGGCAGCACCGGCCCGGCGTAGAGCCGCAGCGCGGCCTCGACGTCGCCGGAGTCGAGCGCGGCGCGCAGCGCCTCCACGTCGGTTGCCACGTGGGTGCGCAGCCGGTACGGCCGGGAGCCGAAGACGGCGGGGCCGACCACCGCGCGCAGCCGCGACATGGCGGCCCTGATGGTGCCGTTGTCCAGGTCGGTGTCGTCGAGCAACAGCGCCAGGTGGTCGGCGCCGAGCCCCTCGAGGTGCTCGGTGAGCAGCAGCAGGATCTCGGCGTGACGCTGGGAGAGCAGCACCCGGCCGGTCGGCGTGGAGAGCTGCGGCTGACCGAGGCCGAGCACGTCGAGCCCGAGCCTGCCGATCGGCGCGGCCGCGCCCGGCTCGTCCGGGGAGCCGTGCCGCTCGGCCCGCATGGCGCGCAGCACCAGGTCCATCTCCGCGGCGGTCGCCGCCGCCTTGACCAGCGCGAGGATCTCCGGCCGCGCCACGCGGACGCCGCCTGCGATCATCAGCACCCCGACCAGCCTGCCGTCCGGCGCGTGTACCGGGGCGGCGGCGCCGGTGATCTGGTGCATGCGGTGCAGGAAATGCTCGGGGCCGTGGATCCAGGCGGCCCGTCCGGTGCGCACCACCAGCCCCACCGCGCTGGTGCCGATCCGGCGCTCGCTCAGGTCGTCGCCTGCCCGCAGCCCGATCTCGGCGACCGCGCTCACCAGGTCTTCGTTGCCGTGCACGGTGAGCACCCGGCCGAACTGATCGGCGACAACCACGATGAGCCCGCTGCGCGCGGCATCCTGCACGAGGAGCTTGTCGATGAGCGGCATCAGGCCGGCGACCGGGTGCGCGTCCCGGTAGCGCTGCAGGTCGGCGCCGCGCAGCCCGCGGCCGTCCACCGGGTCGAGCGGATCGATCCCCCCGCGTACGCTCCGCAACCACGACTCCAGAACGAGCGGGCGCAGCAGACCGGCGAGCTGTGACAGCTGCTCGCCACCCGTGCCGAGGTACCCGTGGGCCTGCGCGGCATAGGTCTCCAGCGCGCCCAGCTCGGAGCCGTGCTCCGCGTGCGCCGACAAACCTTCGCGCGGTCGGGGAGCGGCACCGTCGTGTTGCCCTCGAGGTCGCCCACCCGCAAGATTGCTGACCATTAGCCTTTCTTTCCCCCCCAAACTGTACCGGCGCGTAGGTTCTGGACGGGGCGGATGACCCCTTTGTCCTTCACCTCACAACAGGGACGGCGGTGCAGAAATTGTGACCCATCAGTCGTTCACATTATCCGCGCATGCCGGAAGCGATGCGCTCGGCGAGCGTGACGACCATCGCCTGCGGCCCGCGGGACAGCGGGACCGGGACGATCGACAGGTCCGCGATCCACAGGTCGTCCAGGCCGTACAGCCGTCCCATCCGGTCCACCACCGCACCGTTGTCACCCGGCCGCCCCATGCGACAGGACCCGGCCAGATGTTGCGAAGTGGTGAGAATGCCGGGCAGCCCGGCCGCCGCGGGCGGGTGCACGGCGGCCGCCACCCCCGCCATCCGGGACAGTAGCTCGGCCGCGGTCCCGAGGCCGTCGGCCAGCTGCCGCCGATCGGCAGCGGCGGCCAGGTGGTTGTGTTCGATCACAGGGGGAATCCGCGGGTCGGCGGCGCGCACCCGGAGCGTCCCGGTGGTAGCCGGGCGCATGAGCGCTACCCCGATCCGGCGCACCCCGCGCGCGAACTCCAGCGCGTACGGCCGCACCTCGACACCGTCCAGCTCCAGCACGGTCTCCAGCGCCACCGCGCCTGCCCGGCCCGCCGAGGTGCGGTAGTCGAGCCCGATCTCCGGGTGGTCGGCGCAGTGCCGCCCCACCGGCGCCGCCAGCACCGGCTCGATCCCGGCCGCGCGCAGCTCGTCCGGCGGGCCGATGCCGGAGCGCAGCAGCAGCGCCGCCGATTCGATGGCGCCCGCGCAGAGCACCACCCGGCCCGCCCGGATGACCCCGGTCTCCGTGCGCACCCCGGCGACCCGTCCGCGCTCGACCACCAGCCGGGTGACCGCGGTGCCCCCACGCAGCGTGAGGTTGGGCCGGCCGAGCGCGGGCAGCAGGTAGCGGGAGCCGGTGTCGGCGCGCAGCGAGCCGTCGAGCGAGCAGGGCACCGGGCCGACGCCGGTGGCGGGGGCATCCGGGGCGTTCCAGTCCGGCACCGCGGGAAGGCCGGCGGCCACCGCGGCGGTGGTGAAGGGGTCGTCCGGCGTGGCGGGGCGGCGCACCGGGATGGGGCCTGCGGTGCCGTGGTACGGCGCGGCGCCGAAGTCCAGGTCGTGCTCGATCGCCGCGAAGGTGGGCGCGAGGGCGGCGGCGCCCCAGCCGTCGTCGCCGAGCCGCGCGCACCACGCGGCGAGGTCGGAGGCGGGCGGGCGGATGAAGTAGGCCCCATTCACGGCGCCGGAGCCGCCGAGCACCGCGCCGCGCACCAGGGTAGCCGCCACCGGGGCGCCGTCGGCGTGGCCGAGCACCGCCTGGTAGTGCCGCAGCCACGGCGCGCCGGGGTCCAGCGGCAGGGTGGCGGCGTCGAGCAGCCCGGGCGGCGCCTGCGCGGGGGTGGCCCAGACCGGGCCCGCCTCCAGGACCAGCACGGCGTGCGCGGGATCCGCGCTCAGCCGGGCGGCGACCACGCAGCCCGCGGTGCCCGCGCCGACGACCAGCGTGTCCGGCTCCGGCCGCACGGCTCAGCCCATCCGGAAGCGCAGCACCGGGGTGAGCGCGGCGGCGCTGCGGGCCCGGTACGCCCCGAGCCAGAGCCCGGAGCCGTACGCGATGTCGTCCAGCCGCTTGAACCCCAGATACCGCACCGGATCGAGGCCGTCGCGCTGGTAGTGCGTGTACCAGTCCACCAGCCCCTCGCCGACCGCGAGCAGCAGCGCCACCCGCCGGATCCGGCGCGAGGCGAGCACCGCGAGCAGCGTGACCGGCCAGTAGTGCCTGCACACCGCGGAGGCGAGCCGCCAGAGCCCGGCGACGAAGCCCCTGCTCACGTAGATCGCCGCGATCCGGTTCGGGTTGTCCAGCCCGGCGAGCACCTTCCGCAGCCGCAGCCCGGCCGCGAGCAGCGTCGCGAAGCCGCCCGCCGCGCCGAGCCGGGTCCCGGTGCCGAAGAGCACCGCGGCCAGCACGGTCCAGGCGGGCAGCGTGAGCGGCGAGACCAGCTCGGCGTGGCGCTCGGCCAGCGGGGCCGCGCCGGTGCCGTAGTACCGCCTGCGCGCGAACCAGGAGCGGAAGGTCACCCGGTGGTCGTGCGCCACCCGGGCGGCAGGCTCGTACCGCAGCCGCCAGCCCGCGCGCTCCAGCCGCCAGCACAGGTCGACGTCCTCCGCGACCCGCATGTCCTCGTCGAAGCCGCCCGCGTCGAGCAGCGCCTGCCTGCGCACCAGCAGCGCCGCGCTCGGCACGTAGCTCACCACCGTATTCGAGCGCACCGCGGCCTCGCGCCGCCCCAGATCGAGCGAGGACCGCGCGTGCTCGTAGCGGGCGAGCGCATTGGCGCGCGGGTCCAGCGCGACGATGCGCGGCGCCACCAGCGCCACCTCGGGGTCGCTGAAGTGCCCGAGCATGACCTCAAGCCACCCGGTGCGCGGCACCACGTCGCTGTCGAGGAAGGCCACGTAGTCGGTGGTCGCGGCGCGCAGCCCGGCATTGCGCGCCGCCGAGGGGCCGAGCGCCGCCTCGTGCCGCAGCACCGTGACCGCCGCCCGGCGCTCCGGATCGCGCACCGGCTCGGCCGAGCCGTCGTCCACCACGATCACCCGGTGGTGCTCGGAGATCCCGGCCAGCAACCGGTCGAGTCCGGCGGCGTTGTCCCGCAGCGGCACCACCACGGTCACCTGGTCCGGCGAGGGCAGCAGCCGGGGCCGCGGATTGCCGACCCCCGAGTCGAGCAGCCGCCGCGCCACCCCGGCCGAGCGCTGATCGGTGACCTCCAGGTAGCCGTCGCCGATCATGGCCGCGGCCTCCGGCGCGAGCCGGAGCAGCCGGGCGGGCGACCCGCCGATCAGGACCCGGCCCCCCGAGAACGCGCGCACCCGCGGATCGATCCGCACCCCGAAACCGTCGGGCAGGCGATCGTGGCGCATTCCTGCGATGCTAGGCCGAATCGGCGGCGCGGGCATCATCGGCCGCCGCCACCTGCGGCGTTGCGGTGCGCGGCGGCGCGTCGCCGGGCACACCGGGGGCAACCGAGGCCGCCGCCGGAAAACTGCAACACGTTACAGTAGGTCGGCGCCCCGGCCGCGCGGTGAACGGCGCATCGCACCCCGCGCACGGTTGACCGAGCACGCCGCGCGCGGAACCGGCCCGCCCGCGCGGGTTCTAGACTTCGATGGGGAACACAGGTGAACGGCGAGTGACGGGTGACACACATCCGCGGCGGTAGAGGTGGCATGGGAGTCGGACGCACACAGGCCAGCGGAGCGGGCAGCTCGCTGTCGGAGGCCGAGATCGTCGAGGCCGCGCTGCGGGTGGTCCGCGAGGACGGGGTGGAGAAGCTCTCCATGCGGCGACTCTCCCGCGAACTCGGCGTCTCGCCGATGGCGCCCTACTACTACGTGGCCGACAAGCGCGAGCTGCTCGACCTGGTCGCCACCGCCGCGCTCACCGGACTCCGCACGCCACCGCGGGATTCCGCGCCGTGGCAGGTGCGGCTGCGCGACCTGATCGACCAGATCGACGAGAAGCTGCGCAAACACCCCGGGCTCGGCGACATCCTGCTGGAGCAGATGCTCGGCAAACAACTGGACCTGATCACCGCCGTCATGGAGATCCTGGTCGACGCCGGCTTCGACGACCGCAATGTGCTCGCCGCCTACGCCACCATCCACACCTACCTCTTCGGCCGCAGCCGGGTGAACCCGCGCGACCGCTACTCTCCCCCGGACGTCACGCTGCCGGAGCCGGTGGCGCGGGCCAGCCGGTACATCGCGGATCTGCGCGGCCGCTACTCCTACGACTTCGGCATGGACGTGCTCGTGGCCGGGCTGGAGGCCCAGCTTGTCCGGCGCCCGCGCGCCGACGTAGGATAAAACTGAAACACGTTCTAGTTTGCGCTTCGCTCCCGGCGCCGCCGGGTCCGGAAAGGACGACATGACCACCGTCGAGGTTCCCCATGGTTCCCGCTCGGCCGTGCTGCGCGTCGCCGCGGTCGTCGCGGAGACGGCCGACGCCTGCTCGCTCGTCTTCGACGTGCCCGCGGAGCTGCGCGAGAAGTTCTCCTACAAACCGGGGCAGTTCCTGACCCTGCGCATTCCCAGCGACCGCACCGGCTCGGTGGCGCGCTGCTACTCGCTGGCCAGCTCGCCGCATACCGACGACGCGCCCAAGGTGACGGTCAAGCGCACCGACGGCGGCTACGGCTCCAACTGGGTCTGCGACAACGTCAAGGCGGGAGACGAGCTGGAGGTGCTCCCGCCCTCCGGCGTCTTCACCCCCAGGGATCTCGGCGCCGACCTGCTGCTCTTCGGGGCGGGGAGCGGCATCACACCGGTCATGTCCATCCTCAAGTCCGCGCTCGACCAGGGCTCCGGCCGGATCGTGCTGGTCTACGCGAACCGCGATGCCGCCTCGGTGATCTTCGCCGATGAGCTGCGCGAGCTGGCTCAGCGCCACCCGGGCAGGCTCACGGTGCTGCACTGGCTGGAGAGCCTGCAGGGGCTGCCGAGCACCGAGCAGCTGGCCGGGCTGGTGGCGCCCTACACCGAGCACCACGCCTTCATGTGCGGGCCGAAGGCGTTCATGGACCGGGTGCACGACGCGCTCGGCACGCTCGGCGTCCCGCGCGACCGCACGCACGCCGAGGTCTTCAACTCGCTGGCGGGCGACCCGTTCGCCGAGCACACCGTCGCCGAGGTGAGCGCGGAGGACGCCGCCGACGCCGCCACCGTCGAGGTGGAGCTGGACGGCGAGACGCACGAGCTGCGCTGGCCGCGCAAGCAGACGCTGGTCGACATCATGCTGGACAAGGGCATCGACGTGCCCTACTCCTGCCAGGAGGGCGAGTGCGGCTCCTGCGCCTGCACCGTGCTCGAGGGCAAGGTCGAGATGGACAACGCCGAGATCCTGGACCCGGAGGACATCGAGAACGGGTACATCCTCGGCTGCCAGGCGCGGCCGATCACCGATCGGCTGCGCATCCAGTTCTAGCGCAGCGCGCGGTAGTGCGCGCGCTCGGCCGGGTCGAGGTGCTCGGTGGCGTAGCTGAGCGCGGTGCGGCCCATCGTCGCCGCGTGCCTGTCCAGGAACGCGGTGAGCACCGCGCGATCCACCCGCTTGCCGATCTCGCGGAGCATCCAGCCGGAGGCTTTCTGCAGCAGGTCACGGCGGTCCGGGAGCAGCCGTTCGACCAGCTCGAGGGTGGTGCTCGGGTCACCGGCCTTGATGAAGGCGAAGGTGCTGAGCAGGGCGACCCGGCGCTCCCAGAGCGAGTCGGCGGCGGCCAGTTCGACCAGCAGGTCGCGCGGGCGGTCGAGCAGCCAGCGGCCGGTGATGTACTCGGCGGAGGCGTCGACCAGGTCCCAGTTGTTCACCCGGCCGCCGCGCACCGCCGCCAGGTACAGCTCGACGACGGCGCGCTGGGTCGCCTCGTCGCGGGTGCGCGGGCGGGCCGCGAGTTCCGAGCGCCGGTTCAGGATGAACAGGGCGGCCAGCCGCTCCTCGTGCACCGGGCTCGCCAGCAGCTCCCCGACCTGCTCCAGCGGCAGCTCGGCGAACTCCTTGGCCACCCTCCTGGTCGCGGGCACCCGGACCCCGATGAAGACGTCGCCCTCGCCGTACTCCCCCGGGCCGGTCTTGAAGAAGCGCCGCAGCCCCTCGGCGTCCGCCGGGTCGGCGTGCGTCTGCAGCGCCGCCCGCACCGCGTCGGCCGACGCCGGGCCCGCCGCGTCCCGACCCGAGACCGCGCCGACGCCGCCGGCTCGGCCCGCGCTCCGCCCGGCACCGGCGCCCGGCATCACGGCATTCCGGCGCCGAGCAACCGCCCGGACTCGAAGGCCCCCGCGCTCGGCGGCAGCGGGCCGGGGCGTCCGCTGGTGCGCACCAGGATGGTGCCGGTGCCGGTGCTCGGCCGCCCCAGCTCGTCCATCCGCCGGACCGTCTGCGCGGCCACCGCGGGCGCGCTGTCGAAGAGCCGCACCCCGGCGGGCAGCGCGGCCAGGATCTCGTCCGCCATGAGCGGGTAGTGCGTGCAGCCGAGCACGACGCCCTCGACCCCGGCGGGCGTGCGCTCGGCGGCCGAGGCGATGGCCCGGCGCGCGACCGCCAGCTCCCCGCGGTCGATGGCGTCGGCGAGCCCGTGGCAGGCGATCCCGACCACCTCGGCCTCGCCGCCGAACCGGGCGATGAGATCGGCCTGGTACCGGCTGGCGGTGGTGGCCGCGGTGGCCCAGACCGCTACCGAGCGGCACTCCGCGGCGGCGGGCTTGATGGCGGGCACCGTGCCGATCACCGGCACCTCCGGCCCCACCATGGCCCGCAGCTGCTCGAGCGCGGTCACGCTGGCGGTATTGCACGGCAGCACGATCACCTCGGCGCCGAGCGCCAGCGAGTCCGCGGCGGTGTCGAGCACCCGCTGCACCGTCCACGCCTCCGGCTTCGGCCCCCAGGGCGCGCCGTCCGGGTCGAGCTGGAGCAGCAGGTCCACGTCCGGGCGCAGTTTGCGCAACCACGCCGCCGTCGGCAGCAGGCCGAGCCCCGAATCGATGAGCGCCACTATCACATCGATCACCGTATTACAGGCACCGGACACCCTCGTCCCTGGCCGAGAGCACCCCGCCGGGCCGGACGGGCGCGACCACCGGCCGCCGGCCGCGCCACGCGGCACCGCGGCCATGCCCGTCCGGAGGAAACCGGCGCCGCCCCCAGCCGAAGGCAGCCATCCGCACTCAGGCGGGCGCGAGCACGTCCGCGACCCGGGCGCCGGCGGCGATCTTGCCCCGCGCCTTCATCACCTTCCCGGCCATCCCGGCGCCGACCACGGCGGTGAGAATCCCGTCCCGCGAGTAGTACGCGATGAAGGCGTGCCCGTTCCCCGGCTCGACGTGCAGATCGTCGGCCGGGCTCGGCCGCCCCAGCGCCTGCAGCTTGAGCTCGTACTGATCACTCCAGAAGTACGGCACCTGCGCGGGCACCTCGGGCACCTCGGTGCCGGGCACCAGCTCGGCGAGGATGTGCAGCGCCACCACCCGCGCCTGCTCGCCCGCGCTGGTCCAGTGCTCCATCCGCCGGTGCGTACCGGTCGCGGTGCGCCAGGCCGCCACGTCACCGGCGGCCCAGACCCCGGGCGCCGAGGTGCGCCCGCTCGCATCGGCGAGCACCCCGCCCCCGGCCCCCGCGGGCGCCAGCTCCACCCCCGACTCGGCCAGCCACTCCACCTCCGGCCGCGAGCCGACGCCGAACACCACCAGATCGGCCGCCACCTCGCTGCCATCGCTGAGCTCGGCCCCGCGCACCGCCCCGTTCTCGTCGGCGTGCAGCAGCGCGACGCCGAGCCCGCAGCGCACGTCGACGCCCTTGGCCCGGTGCATCTCGGCCACCCGCTCGCCGACCTGCTCGCCGAGCACCCCGGCCAGCGGCGCGGGCTGTGGCTCGACCAGCACCACGTCCAGCCCCTCGGCCCGGAACGACGCCGCCACCTCGCAGCCGATGAACCCGGCCCCGATCACCAGCGCACTGCGCGCCGACCCGATTGCGGCGCGCAGTGCGGCGGCGTCATCGTGCGAGCGCAGCACGTGGATCCCGGCCAGCTCGGGCAGCCCGGTGAGCCGGCGCGGCCGCAGCCCGGTGGCGATCACCAGGTGCGAGTACTCCAGCTCGCTTCCGTCGGCGAGCAGCAGCCTGCGGTGCGCGGTGTCGATCCCGGTCGCGGCCACCCCGAGCCGCAGCTCGATCCGCTTCTCCGCGAAGAACTCGGGCGGCCGCAGCGCCGTGTCCTCGACCTCGCCGCGCACGAACTGCTTGGACAGCGGCGGGCGGTCGTAGGGCGGCCGGTCCTCGTCGCCGACCAGGACGAGGCCGCCCTCGTATCCGGCCCGCCGCAGCTCCTCTGCGGTCCGCAGCCCGGCAAGGCCTGCGCCGACGATCACGATCGGTGCGGTCATCGCGTTCTCCATTCTCGAGAATGCCGTTATCATACCTGGAACGAGGTGGCTATCACCCTAGCAAGTGCTTGGTTGGTCGTCAGCACCGTCGAATCGCCCGACAAACGCCGAACGGCGCCGCCCCGCAGGGACGACGCCGCTCGAACCGCGATGTCAGGACATCACTTGACGATCTTGGTGACGCGACCGGCACCGACGGTGCGGCCACCCTCACGGATCGCGAAGCGCAGCCCCTCCTCCATGGCGACCGGCTGGATGAGCTTGACGCTCATCTCGGTGTTGTCGCCCGGCATGACCATCTCGGTGCCCTCGGGGAGGGTAACGACGCCGGTCACGTCGGTGGTGCGGAAGTAGAACTGCGGGCGGTAGTTGTTGAAGAACGGGGTGTGGCGGCCGCCCTCGTCCTTCGACAGGATGTACGCCTGGCCCTCGAACTCGGTGTGCGGGGTGGTGGTGCCCGGCTTGATGACGACCTGGCCGCGCTCCACGTCCTCGCGCTTGATGCCGCGGACCAGCAGGCCGACGTTGTCGCCCGCCTGGCCCTGGTCGAGCAGCTTGCGGAACATCTCGATGCCGGTGATCGTGGTCTTGGTCGTCTTCTCCTTGATGCCGACGATCTCGACCTCTTCGTTCACGTTCACGATGCCGCGCTCGACGCGACCGGTGACGACGGTGCCACGACCGGTGATGGTGAAGACATCCTCGATCGGCATCAGGAACGGCTTCTCGGTCTCACGCACCGGGTCCGGGATGGACTCGTCGACCGCGTCCATGAGCTCCTCGACGGACTTGACCCACTTCTCGTCGCCCTCCAGCGCCTTCAGGCCGGAGACGCGAACGACGGGGGCCTCCTCGTCGAACTCCTGCGCGGCCAGCAGCTCGCGGACCTCCATCTCGACGAGCTCGAGGATCTCCTCGTCGTCGACCATGTCCGACTTGTTCAGCGCGACCAGGATGTAGGGCACGCCGACCTGGCGGGCGAGCAGCACGTGCTCGCGGGTCTGCGGCATCGGGCCGTCGGTGGCCGCCACGACCAGGATGGCGCCGTCCATCTGCGCCGCACCGGTGATCATGTTCTTGATGTAGTCGGCGTGGCCCGGGGCGTCGACGTGGGCGTAGTGCCGCTTCTCCGTCTGGTACTCGACGTGGGAGATGTTGATCGTGATACCACGAGCCTTCTCCTCCGGCGCCTTGTCGATCTGGTCGAACGCGAAGGCCGCGTTCAGATCCGGGTACTTGTCGGCCAGCACCTTGGTGATCGCCGCGGTCAGCGTGGTCTTGCCGTGGTCGACGTGACCGATGGTGCCGATGTTGACGTGCGGCTTCGTCCGCTCGAACTTCGCCTTCGCCACTTTGTGTCCTCCTGGACTGTCTTGGTGCGTGCAGTTGCAGCAGTGCGGTGGTCTCCCCCGCACTTACACGGGGGAAGGGTATTGCGTACGCCCGGGAGCGCTTTACTCGCCGGTCGCCTTCGCGATGATCTCCTTCGACACGTTGGCCGGAACCTCCGCGTACGAATCGAACACCATGGAGTAGTTCGCCCGGCCCTGGGTCTTCGACCGCAGGTCACCGATGTAGCCGAACATCTCCGAGAGCGGAACCAGCGCCTTGACGACACGGGCACCACTGCGTTCCTCCATGGCCTGGATCTGGCCACGGCGGGAGTTCAGGTCGCCGATCACATCGCCCATGTAGTCCTCGGGCGTGATCACCTCGACCGCCATCAGCGGCTCGAGGATGACCGGACCGGCCTTGCGGGCCGCTTCCTTCAGGGCCTGCGCGCCGGCGATCTTGAACGCCATCTCCGAGGAGTCGACGTCGTGGTAGGCGCCGTCGAGCAGCGTGGCCTTGATGTTGACCAGCGGGTACCCGGCCAGCACGCCGTACTGCATGGCGTCCTGGATACCGGCGTCCACCGAGGGGATGTACTCGCGCGGGACGCGGCCACCGGTGACCTTGTTCTCGAACTCGTAGGTCGCACCGTCCTCGCCGACGAACGGCGCGAGCGCGATGATGACCTTCGCGAACTGGCCGGAGCCACCGGTCTGCTTCTTGTGCGTGTACTCGAGCTTCTCGACGGTCTTGGTGAGCGTCTCGCGGTAGGCCACCTGCGGCTTGCCGACGTTCGCCTCGACCTTGAACTCGCGGCGCATCCGGTCGACCAGGATGTCCAGGTGCAGCTCGCCCATGCCGCCGATGACGGTCTGGCCGGTCTCCTGGTCCAGCTTGACCGAGAAGGTCGGATCCTCCTCGGAGAGCCGCTGGATCGCGGTGCCGAGCTTCTCCTGGTCGGACTTGGTCTTGGGCTCGATCGAGACCTCGATGACCGGGTCCGGGAAGGTCATGGACTCCAGCACGATCTGGTTCTGCGGATCGCTCAGGGTGTCACCGGTGGTGGTGTCCTTGAGGCCGATGACCGCGTAGATGTGCCCCGCGGAGGCCGCGCCGACCGGGTTCTCCTTGTTGGAGTGCATCTGGAACAGCTTGCCGAGCCGCTCCTTCTTGCCCTTGGTGGAGTTGATCACCTGGGCGCCGGAGTCGACCTTGCCCGAGTACACCCGGACGTAGGTCAGCTTGCCGAAGAAGGGGTGCACCGCGATCTTGAACGCCAGTGCCGCGAACGGCTCGGTGGCATCCGGCTTGCGGGTCAGCAGCTCCTCTTCCTTGCCCGGGACGTGGCCCGTGGTGTTCTCCACGTCCAGCGGCGAGGGGAGGTAGTCGATGACCGCGTCCAGCATGGGCTGCACGCCCTTGTTCTTGAACGCGGAGCCGCAGAGCACCGGGTAGAGCTCGGAGGCCACCGTCATCTTGCGGATGGCGCCCTTGATCTCCTCGATGGAGAGCTCCTCGCCGCCGAAGAACTTCTCCAGCAGCGCCTCGTCGGACTCGGCGACGGTCTCCAGCAGCGCGGTGCGGTACTCCTCGGCGCGCTCCTTCAGCTCGTCCGGGATCTCGACGACCTCGTACTGCTCGCCCAGCTTGGTCTCGCCGCGCCAGATCTTGGCGTTGTTCTCGACCAGGTCGACGATGCCCTCGAAGGTGTCCTCCGCGCCGATCGGCAGCTGCAGCACCAGCGGCTTGGCGCCGAGGCGCTCCTCGATGGTGCGCACGGTGAAGTAGAAGTCCGCGCCGAGCTTGTCCATCTTGTTGACGAAGCAGATCCGCGGCACGTCGTACTTGTCGGCCTGACGCCACACCTGCTCGGACTGGGGCTCGACGCCCTCCTTGCCGTCGAACACGGCCACGGCACCGTCGAGCACCCGCAGCGACCGCTCCACCTCGACGGTGAAGTCGACGTGCCCGGGGGTGTCGATGATGTTGATCTGGTTGTCTTTCCAGAAGCACGTGGTCGCGGCGGAGGTGATGGTGATACCACGCTCCTGCTCCTGCTCCATCCAGTCCATCGTGGCCGCGCCGTCGTGGACCTCACCGATCTTGTAGGTGATGCCGGTGTAGAAGAGGATGCGTTCGGTTGTGGTGGTCTTACCGGCATCGATGTGCGCCATGATGCCGATGTTGCGGACCTTGTTCAGGTCGGTGAGCACGTCCTGTGCCACGGAAATCTTCCCCGCTCTGCTCTCTGGGTTGAGTCTTCGGTTGTCAACGCCGGAAGGGGCATCGGAACGCCCCGTTCACGACCGTGATCAGCTCGGCACGACAGCGATGACGGGCCGGACAGTGATCACCAGCGGTAGTGCGCGAAGGCCCGGTTGGACTCGGCCATCTTGTGCGTGTCCTCGCGGCGCTTCACCGAGGCGCCGAGGCCGTTGCTCGCGTCGAGCAGCTCGTTGGCCAGCCGCTCGATCATGGTCTTCTCCCGGCGCGCCCGCGAGTAGTTGACCAGCCAGCGCAGCGCCAGGGTGTTGGAGCGACCGGGGCGGACCTCGATCGGCACCTGGTAGGTGGCGCCACCGACGCGGCGCGGCTTCACCTCGAGGGCGGGCTTGACGTTGTCCAGCGCGCGCTTGAGGGTGACGACCGGGTCGGTGCCGGTCTTCTCGCGCGCCTGCTCCAGCGCGCCGTAGACGATGCGCTCGGCGGTGGACTTCTTACCGTCCAGCAGGATCTTGTTGACCAGCTGGGTGACCAGCGGCGACCCGTAGACCGGGTCGTTGATCAACGGACGCTTGGGAGCGGGACCCTTGCGCGGCATATCAGCTCTTCTCCTTCTTGGCGCCGTAGCGGCTGCGGGCCTGCTTGCGGTTCTTCACGCCCTGGGTGTCGAGCGAGCCGCGGATGATCTTGTAGCGCACACCGGGCAGGTCCTTCACCCGGCCGCCGCGGACGAGCACCATCGAGTGCTCCTGCAGGTTGTGGCCTTCACCGGGGATGTACGCCGTGACCTCGATCGCGCTGGTCAGGCGAACACGCGCAACCTTGCGGAGCGCGGAGTTCGGCTTCTTGGGGGTCGTGGTGTACACGCGGGTGCACACGCCACGGCGCTGGGGGCTGCCCTTGAGCGCCGCGGTCTTGGTCTTGGCGACCTTGTCACGGCGACCCTTGCGGACCAGCTGGTTGATGGTTGGCATAGACCGGCTTTCCTCAGTTGTTAACGCGGTACGGGAACTTCATGGCTCAGCTGCACGTCCGACCCCATTTCTCGCGTCCCGGGGTCGGGCGTGTCGCGCGCGGTACGGAACCCCGGTTTCCAGGCACACCTGAGGGGTCGGCCGCTCTCGCTGGCCTACGTCTGCACACGAACCTGCCCGCTACGTTCCGGGCACAGCCGTCCACAATACCCGTGACCTCGAGAAAGGTCGAAACGGGGTGGTCGGCGGGCGGTGGGGCCGGAACTTCACCGCGCCAGGTTCAGCGTGAGCGCCATGAGTTTCCGCACCGCCTCGCACGGGTCGGGGTGGCTGGAGCCGGCGCGGTAGTTGAGCCACCAGCCGATGACGCCGTTGTCCGGCGCGCTCGCCACCATGCCGCAGGAGTCCGGGTCGTTCGGCCGCCGGATCTGCAGCACCAGCGCGCTGTCGACGGTGACGTTCTCGGTCTGGTACCCGAGCTTGTTGTTGGTCTGCTTCTCGTTGCCGAGCGAGCCGTTCTCGTACCAGTTCAGGGTGGCCATGCCGTCGCCGCCCGGCGCGCCGATGAGATCCCACATGCAGACCGCGCCGAAGAAGGAGTCCTCGGCGATGACGCCATCGCCGACCGCCTCGCCGATCTGCTCGTGGCTCAGGATGTCGCACTCCCGGAGCAGCTTGTCCAGCCTGGTGTCGACCGGCTGACTCTCGCCGACGCCCATCGGGGTTCCGGTGATCTCCCGGCCGCAGCCGCTCAGCGCGGCGGTCAGGGCGAGCGCGGCCGCGAGCGCGGCGCCGCCCCGGCGCAGTCCGTTCCGCATGGTGCTCCTCACCGGATCCGCTGCAGCGTCAGCTCGGCCAGCGCGCGGCTCCGGTCGCAGGGGTTGCCGGTGCCGAACGGCCCGAGGTTGGTCGACCACTCGAAGAAGTCGTCACCGAGCTGGATGGCGAGGTCGCAGATCGAGCCGTCGGGATCGAGCGCGGCGAAGCCGGGTTTGCCCGCCACCTCGATCTGCTCGGGGGCGCGGCCGTGCACCGTCACCCAGGCCCGCTCGCGCTCGATCGGGCTGCCCCGGTAGGAGGCGAAGGTAATGCTGGCCGAGCCGAATCCGCCCGCCTGCCAGTTGCAGCCGACCGCGTTCCGGAACACCCGGGTGACCTGGCCGATGCCGCCGACATCGCGGATCTCGGTATCGGTGACGCTGCCGCACTCGCCGACGAACGGCCCCAGCGCGACGACCTTCGGCGCGGGCCGGGAGGGGCCGGACTGCTCGGAGTCGCCGCCGGAGCCGCAGCCGGAGAGCCCGAGCGCCACGGCGGCGACCGCGACCGCCGCCCACTTGATCCGCATGCCTCGAACTGTACCGAGTGCCGGACGACGCGCCGGCGCTACAGATTGCCCCGCGCCTCCTGCTCCCGCTCGATCGCCTCGAAGAGCGCCCGGAAGTTGCCCTTGCCGAAGCCGAGCGAGCCGTGCCGCTCGATGAGTTCGAAGAAGACGGTGGGGCGGTCGCCGAGCGGGCGGGTGAAGATCTGCAGCAGGTAGCCGTCCTCGTCCCGGTCGACCAGGATGCCGCGGCGCTCCAGCTCCGCGACCGGCGCCCGGACGTGCCCGATCCGCGCCCGCAGCTCGGGGTCGCGGTAGTAGGCCGCCGGGGTGTCGAGGAACTCGATGCCCCGCGCGCGCAGGGCATCGACGGCGCCGAGGATGTCGGCGGTGGCCAGCGCGACGTGCTGCACGCCCGGCCCGCGGTAGAACTCCAGGAACTCGTCGATCTGCGAGCGCTTGCGCCCGGGCGCGGGCTCGTTCAGCGGGAACTTCACCCGGTGGTTGCCGTTCGCCACCACCTTGCTCATCAGCGCCGAGTACTCGGTGGCGATGTCGTCGCCGATGAACTCGGCCAGATCGGTGAATCCCATGACATCGCGGTAGAACCCGGCCCAGCGGTCCATCCGGCCCAGCTCCACGTTGCCGACCACGTGGTCGACGGCGAGGAAGACCGGCGCGCCGGAGGGGGCCGCGGTGCGCGCGACGAAGCCGGGGCGGTACGGCCCGTCGTAGCGGGAGCGGTCGACGAGGGTGTGCCTGGTGTCGCCGTAGGCGGCGAGCGCCGCGACCCGGACGGTGCCGAACTCGTCGGTCTCGTCGTGCGGTTCGATGAGCACGGTGGCGCCGCGGGCGCGCGCGGTGCGCACGCAGCGGTCGACGTCGGGCACCTCGAGGGCGATATCGGCGACGCCGTCGCCGTGCTCGCGGTGGTGCGCGGCCAGCGGGCTGGCCGGATCGACCGCGCCGGTCACCACGAACCGCGCCGCCCCCGCGCGCAGCACGAAGGCCTTGTGGTCGCGGTTGCCGGTCTCCGGGCCGGAGTAGGCCACCAGCCGCATGCCGAAGGCGCTGCGCAGGAAGTGCGCGGCCTGCGTGGCATTGCCGACCACCCAGACCAGGGCGTCCCAGCCGATCACCGGGAAGGGGTCGGCGCCCGGGTCGTGATCGACCAGCCCGACGAGGGTGCGCAGGTCCTGATCGCTCGGAATCGGTTCCACGGTCATCGCCCTACCAGACCCCGCGCTGCCACGGCCGGGCAAGCTCGCGAGGAAATCGTGGACATGCCGGTACATCCGGCCAGCGGAACCCCGGTTTTGCTTGGCAGAATGAATAGCATGACCAAGAGCCAGGCTCGGCTGGACGAACTCGATCTGGCCATCCTCGCCGCCATGCACGAGTACCAGAAGGCGGGCATCCTCGAGCTCTCCCGGCGTACCAGGGTGGCCCGCGCGACGGTGCAGGCGCGGATCGGCCGGATGGAGCAGGCCGGGGTGATCGCCTCCTACGACCCGCACATCGATGTCACCGCCGCCGGTTTCGACGTGCAGGCCTTCGTCACGCTGGAGATCGCGCAGGGCGCGCTGGAGAGCGTGGCCGAGGAGCTGGCCGCCATCCCCGGCGTGCTGGAGGCCTACGCCACCACCGGCTCCGGCGACGTGCTCTGCCGGATCGGCGCCGATTCGCACGCCGGGCTGCAGGCGGTGCTGCTCAGCATCGACCGGACCGGGTGGGTGGTGCGCTCGCACAGCGTCATCGTGCTCTCCACCGTGGTGCCCCGCCGCACCCTGCCGCTGCTCCGCACGCTCGCCCCCGCGGGGACGAGCAAGGCGCCCGCGTACCGCGATACCAGGTAGCGGCGGCTCCCGGCCCCGCCACCGTGCTCGCGCACGGGCCGCGGTCCGCGCACGGCACAGCGCGCCGCGCACGGCCGCCGCCTGCGCGGCGCCGGATGCGGATGGCGCGGGTCAGCCCCTGATATCCGCGTCCGGGTCCAGGATCAGCACCTCGGGCTCGCGCTCCGGCTCCAGGAAGCCGAGCAGGGCATGCGCCTCCGCCTCGACCTCCGCGCGCTCGGCCGCGCTCCACGTCCGGGCGGGCACGATCCGCGCGGTGCCGCCGGTGACCCTGTAGTGCCCGGCGACGAAGCCGTCCACCAGCACCGGCGAGACCATGACGGGGAAGGTGCGCTGTGCGGATCGCGGCAGGATGCGGCCGCGGTCACGGTGCGAGAGGGTGGCGTTGTCGTACCAGCCGAGCAGCCGCACCGGGGCGGGCACCCCGGGGTCGGTGAGCTCGGCATCGGCGAGGTCGTAGAGCACCTTGCCGCGCTCGTCGGTGTAGGTGCGCACCCGGTCGCCGAGCGCGTCGATCGCCCGCTTGGCACCGGGCAGCTTGGACCAGGTCTGCATATCCGCGGTGCTCGCCGGGCCGAAGGCGGCGAGGTAGCGGGCGAGCAGCTCGGCGAGCGGGTAATCGGGGTCGAGCGGGGCACCGAGCCAGCGCTCGATCCGCGCCCAGACCGGTTTGCTGTTGTCCCGCCAGCGCCCGCGCGGCGGCACCTGCAGCACCGGCAGCTGGTAGAGCCAGGCCTGCACCAGGGGCCCCGGCTGCCGGTCCGGGTAGTGCGCGAGCGCCGCGGCGCGCAGCTCGGCCGCGGAGATGGGAGCGTCACCCACCGTCGCCTCGCCGCGGGCCCGCACCTCCTCCGGGTCCAGCCCGACCATGGCGCCGAAATTGAACCCCCTGCGGAACGGCACCTTCTCCAGCTCCGGCTGGATGTGCGGCGCGATGCGCAGCGCGTCGGCCGCGGTGACCAGGTGGATGGTGCCGCGCATGAGGGTGATCCGGACCAGCGAGCGCTGCTCGAGCCCGCGGTCCACCGTCTCCCGGTCGAAATCGGCGATCCGGCTCCACGCCCCGACGAAGGGCGGCGGCACGTCCTGCGCCTGCAACCCGATCAGGTGCTCGCAGAGCGCGCCGATGCTCAGCCGCTCGCGCGCGAGCAGGTGCTGGCGGGCGAGCAGCGTGCGATTCAGGGTGCGATCCGAGAGCCTGTCCCCCGCGGCGGTCATGGCGAGCACCGTACCGGCGCCCGCCGACACCGATCAGCGGATGGTGACGACCACCTTGCCGGTGGCGCTGCGCTGCTCCAGTGAGGCCACCGCCTCGGCGGTGCGCTCCAGCGGGTACGGCACCACCCGCGGCGGCGCGATGGTGCCGTCGGCGAGCAGCGGCTCCACCTCGGCCCACTGCTCGGCCAGGTAGCCCGGGTGCGCCAGCGCCCAGGCACCCCAGCCCGCACCGATCACCTCGACATTGTTGAGCAGCAGCCGATTCACCTTGACCTGCGGGATCTCACCCGCGGTGAAGCCGACCACGAGCAGCCTGCCGCCCGGCGCCAGCGAGCGCAGGCTGTCGGTGAAGCGGTCGCCGCCGACCGGGTCGAGCACGATGTCGACACCGCGGCCGCCGGTCAGCTCCTTGACCTCGGCGAGCCAGTTCTCGGTGCGCACCACGTCGGTGGCGCCGTTGGCCCGCGCCACCTCGGCCTTCTCCGCGGTGCTGACCACCCCGATCACCCGGCCCGCGCCGAGCGCGGCCGCCAGCCGCAGCGTCGAGGTGCCGATGCCGCCGGCCGCGCCGTGCACCAGCACCGACTCGCCCTTGGCCAGCCTGCCGCGGGTGCGTAGGCAGAAGTGCACGGTCAGATCGTTGAAGAGAATCCCCGCGCCCGCCTCCAGCGAGACCGCGTCCGGGAGCGAGAACACCATGTCGGCGGGGACCACCGCGGTCTCGGCGACGGCATTGCCGAGCATGGTCAGCGCCAGCACCCGGTCGCCCGCCCGCACGTGCGCGCTCGCAGGCGCCGCGCGCACGATGCCGGAGATCTCGCCGCCGACGGTGAACGGCAGCTCCGGCTTCATCTGGTACAGCCCGCGCGACATGAGCACGTCCGGGAAGGCGATGCCGGCGGCGTGCACGTCGATCACGACGCCGCCGGGGAACGCCGCCGGCTCCGCGATCTCGGCGATCTCGATCGATTCCGGTCCCTCGAGTGTGCTGATCCGGGCTGCGCGCATGGGCCGACCTCTCTCTCCGCACGGCATCGACTTGGGGTTGGGACGCCGCATCCGACCCAACCTATCCGGCCGGTACGCGGCCCTGCCGCGGCATCCCGTTTTGCTATGCTGACCGCGACTTGCGGGAAGGGGGAGTTCTCATGGTCGAATCTGCGGGGAATCCGAGCGAGGCGATCCGGGTGGATCCGGACGTTCTGCGCACGTTCGCTCAGCGCCTCGGCGCCGAGGCGGGGGCGGTCACCGGGCTGGCGGCGGGCGAGCCGTTCGCGGTGCCCGGGCTGCCGGGCACCGGGATCGGGGCGGCGGCCGAGGCCGCGAGGGCCGCGCTGGACGGCGCGCTGCACCGGATCGGCGCCCGGCTCACCACGGTGGCCGACAATCTGCGCACCGCCGCGGGCGGTTACGAGCTGAACGAGGCCGAGTTCGCGCAGCGCCTCGGCACCATCGGGCTGCCGTCATGACGCTCACCGTCGATGATGTCGCGGCCTGGCTGCCGGAGCAACTCACCGCCGCGGGCGACGCCGCGGCCCGCATCCAGCGCGACCTGGACGCCGCGCTCGGCTCCGCGGTCACCGACACCGCCGCGCTCACCTGGTCCGGCGCCACGGCCGCCGCGGCGACGGCCAGGGTGGAGACGGAGAAGACGCGCGGCTCCGCGGTGAGCGCCGCGCTGCTGGAGCTGCGGACGGCCTTCACCCAGCAGGTGACGAACCTGACCGAGGCCAGGGCGAAGGTGGTCGCACTGCGCGACGACGCGCTGAACCAGCCCGCCCCCATGGGCCCCTACGGCGTCGCCCCGGACGGCACCGTCGATGCCACCGCCCGCATCGCCTACCTGCGCGGGCAGTCCCACCTGGTCGACGTCGACGGGCTGGTTTTCCAGGAGGCGCTGCAGGCCGCCTCGCGCAGCTGGAACCTGACCCAGGCGCTGCGCACCGCGGAATCCACCGCCACCACCGCGCAGACCGCCATCGACCGGGCCACCGGCGCGCTGCGCGCGGCCTACGACGGCCTCGGCGATCCGGCGCTCAACGTCCCGGCGGCCGCCCCGACCGCCCCGGCCGCACCCGCGAGCAGCACCGCGGCTCCGGTCTCCTCCAGCAGCGGCACCACGTCGCACTCGTCCAACGGCAGCGAGACACCCTCCGGCACCGGCAGCGGCACCCCGCAGTACGCCGCCACCGGCTCGATGCCGACCGGCCCCATGCCGACCGGCGACCAGGCGGAGTGGATCCGGCAGGCGATCGAGGTGCTGCGGGCTCAGGGCTACGACGTGCAGGACAGCGACGCCGCCATCATCGCCATGATCATCGAGAAGGAGTCGGGCGGTAACCCGCAGGCCATCAACCTCTGGGACAGCAATGCCGCGGCGGGCATCCCGTCCAAGGGGCTCATGCAGACCATCGACCCCACCTTCGACGCCTACAAGGTGGCCGGGCACGACGACATCTGGAACCCGGTCGACAACATCATCGCCGGGTCCCGCTACGCCATCGAACGGTACGGGTCGCTCTCGAACGTGCCTGGCATCGTCGCCATGTCGAGCGGGCAGGGATATCGGGGTTATTGATTCGCGTGCCAGGGCCGCGACGGGCACGACCGGTGGTAAGTTCTGCGGCGCCGCGCCGGGCTGCTCCCGGCGGCGCAACCGTTCGTCGCCGGGCACGGCAGCAGGGCGGACGTCGCACCGACTCTGCGTGAGGGTGTGACCTACGCCCCGTAAAGTCGTCTCACAACAGCACCGCACGAACACGCAGCACACCGTGCAGCGCGAGGAGCACCAGTGTCAGTCGAACAGCCACTCGCCCCGCTTCCCGAGGAGGGCACGGGCTTCGATTCGGCGTGGCCTGTCCGGGCAGGCGATGTGGATCCCTACAACCGATTGCGATTCGATGCCGTCGCCCGCTATCTGCAGGACATCGCCTGGGAGCAACTCACCGGTACCTTCCTGAACCGGACCGATCCGAACTGGATCGTCCGGCGCACCGTCATCGACGTCATCCGGCCGGTGCTGTGGCCGGACGAGGTGCGGCTGCTGCGCTGGTGCTCCAGCATGTCCACCCGCTGGACCAATATGCGGGTCCGGGTGACCAGCGGCAACGGCGGGCTGATCGAGACCGAGGGCTTCTGGATCAATATCAGCGAGTCGAACAACATGCCGGCCCGGATCAGCGACGAGGGCCTCGCCTACCTGGCCCGCTCCACCGCTGAGCACCGGCTGCGCTGGCGCCCGTACCTCACCGACGCCACCCCGCCGGAATCCGACACCGATCTGCCCTTCCCGGTCCGCGCCACCGATATCGACCAGTACAACCACGTGAACAATGCCTGCTACTGGCAGGCCGTCGAGCAGTTCCTGGTCGAGTACCCCAAGCTGGTGGCGGCGCCGCACCGCGCCGTCATCGAGTACGTGGCGCCGGTGCTGGCGCGCCAGCACATCACGGTGCGCAGCCGCTACGAATCCGGGGATCGGTCCGGCGGGCCGGTGCTGCGGTTGTGGTTCGTGGTCGGCGGAGCCACCACGACCGTCGTGCGGATCATGCCGCTCCCCGCCTAGGGCGGGGAGCGGCACGCGCGATCAGCCGCGGGCGGCCTTCAGCAGGTCCTCCCTGGTCGCGAACTTCACGCGGGGGCGTCCGGCGGACTTGCCCGCGGTCTTCTCCGCGACGTCGATCGCCTTCCACCCCGCCCGGTCGACCAGGTCGGGCTGGCGGGACTGCACCAACTCCCGCAGTGCGGCCCGGTCCGCCTTCGGTGCGGGGAGTTTCCCGCCGACGAAATCAGCGATCAACTGCTCCACGGTCTCCTCGGAGTCGACCCGGTTCGACCCGATCACACCCCGGGCGCCCCGCTTGATCCAGCCACTCACGTACACCCCCGGCACCGCCTCGCCGTCCTCGACCACCCGGCCCTGACGGTTCGGGACCACGCCCTTGCGCTCGTCGAACGGCAACGCCGGGACCGGCTGGCCCCGGTACCCGATGCTGCGCAGCACCAACCCGGTCGCCAAGGTCTCGGTGCGGTCGGTGGGGCGGGCGCTGACCTGTCCGCCGTCGTCGAACAGCTCGTTGTGCGCGAACTCGACAGCCGTGACCCTGTCCTCGCCGAGCACGGCGGTCGGGGAGGTCAGGAACCGGAACACGATCCGCTTGTGATCGGGATTCCGCGGCGCGTGCGCGTACTCCTCGGCCAGGGTGTACTTGAGCCGCACCGAGGGCTCCACCTCCGGGTCGTCCAGATGCCCGCGGCTGAGCTCGTCCAGGTCGAGGTCCTCGGCGGCCACGACCACGTCGATGTTGCGCAGATGCGCCAGCGCCAGGAACTCCGGGGAGGTGTAGGCGGCCTGCAGCGGCCCACGCCGGCCCAGGATCACCACTTCCTTGATGTTGCTGGAGCGCAGTGCTTCGAGTGCGTGGTCGGCGATGTCGGTCTTGGCCAGCTCATCCAGATCCATGGTCAGCACCCGCGCGATGTCGAGGGCGACGTTGCCGTTGCCGACGATCACCGCCCGCTCCCCCGACAGGTCATAGGTGCGGTCGGCGTAGTCGGGGTGCCCGTTGTACCAGGCCACGAACTCCGTCGCCGACACACTCCCGGCCAGGTCCTCACCCGGCACCCCCAACCGGCGGTCGGTCGCCGCACCGACGGCGTACACCACCGCGTGGTGGTGATCGAGCAGTTCCTCGTGCGAGATGTGGGTGCCGACCTCGACATTGAGGTAGTACTGCAGCGTGTCGCGGCGGAACGCGGACTCGAACATCGCCGCGACCGTCTTGGTGCCCGCGTGATCCGGCGCCACCCCCGCCCGCACCAGCCCCCACGGCGTTGGCAGCCGATCGAACAACTCCACCTGGGCATCGGCGCGGCGCAGAATCGCATCCGCCGCGTAGCACGCCGCGGGCCCGGCGCCGACGATCGCGACCCGCAACGTTCCCAGATCCTTCGGCGGCCGCGCCGGAGACACCAGCGGCTCGATATTCGACTCCAGCGGATACCGCTGGAAGTACGCCGCGTTGATATCCCGATACCGCGCCAGCGACGCCGACAGATCATCCTCGGAGAAGATCGCCTCCACCGGACACGCATCGACACAGGCGCCACAGTCGATGCAGGTATCGGGATCGATATGAAGCATCTCCGCCGAAGCGAACTCCGGCTGATCCGGGGTCGGGCGAATGCAATCGACCGGGCACTCGGAGACGCAGCTCGCGTCGTTACAACAACGCTGCGTGATTACGTAGGCCATGTGTGCTGATCCTCGGGGTGTGCGTGTGGAGTGGACACCGTTGCGGGCATCCGGTGGCTCCACTGTGAAGGCGGACACGATCATTCGTGGCCCCCGGCACTGTGATGCCGCTTTCAGTGTGCCTCGAGTGCGATCCGGGCCTCGCACCGGTGAGCGTCTACGGTGATCCCATGGCGCGAACGCTCATCCTCCTGCGGCACGGAAAATCCGCCTACCCGCACGGCGTGGCCGACCACGAGCGCCCGCTCGCACCGCGCGGCGAACGGGAAGCGGCGCTGGCAGGCACATGGATTCGCACCACCCTCCCGCCGGTCGACGAGGTGCGCTGCTCCACCGCCGAGCGCACCCGCAGCACACTGGCAGCCACCGGCATCACCGCGCCCGCGCACTACGAATCCGGCATCTACGGCGCGGACGCCGCCGAGCTGATCGAACTCGTCCGGCTGACCGGCGACGACGTGCGCACCCTGCTGCTGGTCGGGCACGTTCCAGGCATGCCGGAAACGGCGTTGGAGCTGGCCGCAGACCGGACCGGCGCAGCCGCCCTCGCGCTGGCGCGCAAGTTTCCCACCTCGGCGCTGGCGGTGCTGGAGTTCGAGCTGCCGTGGTCCGGGATCGGGCCGGGCAGCGGCGAGCTCACGCGCTTCCACGTGCCGCGCTGAGCGTCAGCGCAGCTTCACCACAGCTACCACGCCGAACACGGCGAGCAGCACGAACGCGGCGAAGCCGCCGAACAGCCACCACACCACGCCGAGCGCGGCGATGAACGGCGCCACCGCGATGGCGGTGATCACCGGGCTCTCCCTGACCGTGGCGAGGGCGGAGCGCGCCCTGACCCGGTCGATGTCCTTACCAGCCATGGCTCCAGGGTAGGTCGGGTTGCGCGCCGCCGCCGCAACCCGGCGAGAATCGTCCTTGCCCGGAGTGCGCTCCAGGTGACTAGCGTCGGAGATGTTCCTCGGAAAGGGCGGCGGCGATGACCGAAGCGACGATCGAGCATCCGCGGTACTCCATCGGCGAGGCGGCGGAGCGGTCCGGGCTGAGCCGGGACACCCTGCGCTGGTACGAGCGGATCGGGCTGCTCAGCTCGGTCGGGCGCGACCACACCGGCAAGCGCCGGTTCACCGACCGGGATCTGGAGTGGCTGCTGCTCATCGGCAGGCTGCGCGCCACCGGCATGTCGGTGGCGGACATGGTGCGCTACGCCGAGCTGGTGCGCGCGGGTGAGTCGACCATCCCGGAGCGGCTCGCCATCTTCCGCGCCACCCGCGCCGACGCGCTCGCCCGGATCGAGGAGCTCAGGCAGACCGTCGCCGTTCTGGACTACAAGATCGGGCTCTACCAGGGCGCGATCGGACCGCCCTGCGAAGGGACGACAGCGTGACCACCAGCGGAACCCCGCCCACCGCCGCGCTCGAACTCGGCGTCACGCTGTTCGCTACCGCCGATGTCCACGGCTCCGGGCACAACGGGGAAAACCTGGCGGTTTTTGTCCAGGCCAACCGGGAGCGGCCGGTGCCGGACACCGAGTTCGGCATCCGCGGTCCGGGAGATCGCCGAGCAGCGCGGAATCACCCCCGCCCAGGTGGCGTTGGCCTGGGTGCTGTCGACACGAGAAGGAGGAACGGCAATGTCGCAGGAGTCCGTCGAGGTCGTGCGCGAGGACGAGAACCGGCGCTATGTGGTCCGGTACGAGGGCGAGCAGGCCGGTTTCGCGAAGTACGAGGAGCGCGGGGACGAGACCGTCTTCACGCACACCGAGATCGATGACAAGTTCGGCGGCAAGGGGCTCGGCAAGGCGCTCGCCAAGTTCGCCGTCGAGGACACCATCGCCAGGGATCGGGTGATCCGCCCGCGCTGCCCCTTCATCAAGGCGTTCCTGGACAAGAACGCGGAGTACGACGCCCACGTGATCGGCAAGGGCGTGACGCGATGAGCGACCTGGACCCGCACCCCGCCGCCGAGGTCTGCGCCCCGGCGGCGGGGCCGGGTCCGCTGGCCGAGCTGTACCCCGCGCGCGAGGTGCCGCTCGGCGGGGTGCGCGGCGTCTTCGTGGAGCGGGTGCTGCCGCAGCGCGACCTGCCCACCGTCGGGGCCTGGTGCTTCCTCGATCGCTTCGGCTCGCCGACGGTCACCACCACCGGCGCGCCGCCGGATATCGAGCCGCACCCGCACATCGGGCTGCAGACCGTCACCTGGCCGCTGGAGGGCGAGATCCGGCACCGGGATTCGGTGGGCTCCGACGTCCGGATCGAGCCGGGGCAGCTCAACCTCATGACCTCGGGGCGCGGGATCGCGCACTCCGAGTACGCGGTGCCCGGCGCACCCGCGGGCAACGGCCTGCAGCTGTGGATCACGCTGCCGGGGGCGAGCGCCGGGATCGAGCCGCACTTCGAGCAGCACCGGGAGCTGCCGGAGTACCGCGCGCCCGGGGTGCGGGCCACCGTGCTGATCGGCACGCTGGGCGGGGTCACCTCGCCCGCCAGGGCATATACGCCGATCGTCGGCGCGTACCTGTCGGTCGAGCCGGGCGCCGAGGCGCGGCTGCCGCTCGACCCCGCCTTCGAGCACGCCGTCCTCGGGGTCGAGGGCGAGCTCGGCGTCGCCGGGGTCGAGCTGGCGCCGGGGCCGCTGCTCTACCTCGGCACCGGCCGGAGCGAGGTGCAGCTGCGCAGCGCGGCCGGGGCCCGGGTCGCGCTCATCGGCGGGGAGCCGTTCGCCGAGGAACTGGTGATGTGGTGGAACTTCGTGGGGCGGAGCCACGAGGAGATCGAGACGGCGCGCGCGCAGTGGGAGGCGCGGGACGAGAGCCGTTTCGGCCCGGTGCCGGGGCACCCCGCGGACCAGCGCATCCCGGCGCCGCCGCTGCCCGGGCTGCACCTGACGCCGCGCAAGCGGCGGGTCGGGACCGCGCACAGCTGAAACCGGCGACTGTCCTGGGTCGGCGGCGGCGCGCTCCGGCCGCGTTCAGGCTCCCCAGCCCAGCGGATCCTGATCCCGCACCAGCGGCGGGCGGGCCCGCCCCTGCCCTCGGCGGGCCACACCGCGCCCGGCACTCACCCCCGCGCGAGCAGCGCGTCCAGCGCGCGATACCCGTCGTTGATCCCGCTCTCCATACCGGACTGCAGCATCCCGTCGCGCTCGTCCGGGGTGTGGAACTGGGTGTGCGTACCGACCTTGGTGCGCCCGTCGCCGAGGTCGGTGAAGGTGATCTCGTCGATGCAGACGTGCGCGGGCATCCCGTCCCACTCGAAGGACCAGACGATCCGCCGCTCCGGCTCGATCTCCCGGAACCGCCCCTCGAACCCGTGCGCCTCCCCCTCGGCGTGCTCGACGAACCGCCAGTGCCCGCCGCGGCGGAATTCCCAGCGCTCCACGTCGAGCGTATTCCCCCGGCCCCACCACTGCACGAGCTGCTCGATCCGGCTGTGCGCGGCCCAGACCCGGGCGAGCGGGGCGTCGAAGACGCGCTCGATATCGATGCCGCGGTCGGAATCGGCGGCGATCAGGGTGTCGTTGGTGGTCGTTGTCATGGTTCCTGCTCCTTCGTTCGTTCCAGAAACGCGTCCAGATGGTCCATGCGCTCCTCGACCACCTCGCGGTAGCGCTGTAGCCACGCCACCTCGCGGTCGAAGACATCCGTTCCGAGCCGGCACCAGCGCACCCGGCCCTGCTTCTCGGTCGTCACCATGCCCGCCTCCTCCAGCAGCCCGATGTGCTTCTTCACACCGGTCAGCGTCATCTCGAAGCGCTCGGCCAGCTCGGTGACCGTGGCAGGCCCGGCGCGGAGCCGTTCCAGGATTCCGCGCCTGGTCGGGTCGGCCAGCGCTCCGAAGGAGGCATCCAAGAAGTCATACTGAACCATCTAGTTCAGTATGACGCCTCGCCGCGGCACGGTCAAGGGCGCACTACCCTGGAAACATGAGCAGTGCCGTCGCCGACCCCGACAGTTCCGCCGACGGCGGTCCCGCTCTCTTCCGCCTGATCCGGTTCTGGTCCCGTCGCTGGATCAACCGCACCAGCGCGCAACTCCCCGACGAGCTCCGCCACACCCAGCACATCCAGGTGGTGGAGGCGGTCGCCGCCACCACCGAGAACGGCGCCGAGGCCACCATCACCACCGTGGCCCACCTGCTCGGCCTCGACCACTCCGGCGCCAGCCGCATGGTCCGCGACGCGGGCACCGCCGGCTACGTCTCCCGCACCGAATCCGCCCACGACCGCCGCCGCACCGCCCTGCACCTCACCCCCCGCGGCACCCGCCTGCTCACCGGCGCACGCCAGTGGCAGCGCCGCATCTTCGCCGAGCTCACCGCCGACTGGTCCGACGCGGACCGCGACCGCTTCGCCGGCTACCTGCACCGCCTCAGCGCCGAGATGGAGCGCTGAGCACCGGCTACGCCAGCCGCTGGATCCGGTCCACCGCTCGGCGCAGGCTGTCGCTCGTCGCCGCCGCCCGCCCGACATCCCAGTGCTCGCGCGCGAATGCGTTCACTGGAACAGTTCGGCCCCCGATCCTGGCGGAGCGGGGGCCGAACTGCCTTGCTACAGAACCGATTACCGGTAGTCGCTGAACCCGTAATCGTCCAGCGGAACCGCGGCACCGGTGCTCTGGCCGAACCCGTCCGGGCTGTAGTAGGTGTCGTCGTAGGACGGCACCGCGTACGCCGCGGCACGAGCCTCCTCGGTCGGCTGCACCTGGATGTTCCGGTACCGGTTGATACCGGTGCCTGCCGGGATCAGCTTGCCGATGATCACGTTCTCCTTGAGCCCGATGAGCTTGTCGGAGCGGCAGTTGATGGCCGCGTCCGTCAGCACCCGGGTGGTCTCCTGGAAGGAGGCCGCGGAGAGCCACGAGTCGGTGGCGAGCGACGCCTTGGTGATACCCATCAGCACCGGACGGCCTGCCGCGGGCTCGGCGCCCTCGGCGACGACGCGGCGGTTGGCCGCCTCGAACTCGGCGCGCTCCGTGAGCGAGCCGGGCAGGAACTCGGTCGCGCCCGAATCGATGATCGTGACGCGCCGCAGCATCTGCCGCACGATGACCTCGATGTGCTTGTCGTGGATCGACACACCCTGCGAGCGGTAGACCTCCTGGACCTCGTGCACCAGGTGCACCTGGACCTGACGGGGGCCCATGATCCGCAGCACCTCGTGCGGGTCCGCCGCGCCCTCCAGCAGCTGCTGGCCGACCTCGACGTGGTCACCGTCGGAGAGCAGCCGCTCGCTGCCGTCGTCGTGCTTGAAGACGCGCAGCCGCTGCCGCTTCGACAGCTTGTCGTACACGACCTCTTCGCTCCCGTCGTCCGGGATGATCGTGATCTTGTAGAAGCGGTCGTCGTCCTCCAGCCGCACCCGGCCGGAGGTCTCGGCGATCGGCGCCTTGCCCTTCGGCACGCGCGCCTCGAACAGCTCCTGCACGCGGGGCAGACCACCGGTGATGTCGTCACCGGCGACGCCACCCTGGTGGAAGGTGCGCATGGTGAGCTGGGTACCGGGCTCACCGATGGACTGCGCGGCCACGATGCCGACGGCCTCGCCGATGTCGACCAGCTTGCCGGTCGCCATGGAGCGGCCGTAGCAGGTGGCGCAGACGCCGGTGCCGGTGGTGCAGGTCAGCACGGAGCGGACCTTCACCTCGGTGATGCCCGCGTCGAGCAGCGCCTCCAGGGCCGGGTCGCCCAGGTCGGCGCCCTTGGCCACGACCACGTTGCCCTGCGCGTCCAGCGCGTCGGAGGCGAGCGTGCGCGCGTAGGTCGAGGTCTCGACGTGCGCGTCCCGGATCAGCGAGCCGTCCAGCTGCTTCTCCGCGATCGGCACCACGATGCCGCGCTCGGTGCCGCAGTCGTGCTCGCGCACGATGACGTCCTGCGAGACGTCCACCAGACGACGGGTCAGGTAGCCCGAGTCGGCGGTGCGGAGCGCGGTGTCGGCCAGGCCCTTGCGGGCGCCGTGCGTGTTGATGAAGTACTCCAGCACCGTCAGCCCCTCGCGGAACGAGGACTTGATCGGGCGCGGGATGAACTCACCCTTCGGGTTGGTCACCAGCCCCTTCATGCCCGCCAGGGTCCTGGTCTGGGTGAAGTTACCGGTGGCACCCGAGTCGACGATCGTGATGATCGGGTTGTCGGCCGGGTAGTGCGCCCGCAGCGCGCGGCCGACCTCCTCGGTGGCCTCCTGCCAGATCTTCACCAGGGCGTTGTTGCGCTCCTGGTGATCGAGCGCACCGCGCTGGTACTTCTTCTCGATCTGGTCGGACTGCGCCTCGTAGCGCTCCATGATCTCCGCCTTCTCCGGCGGAACGAGCACGTCCGACATGGAGACGGTGACCCCGGAGCGGGTGGCCCAGTAGAACCCGGCGTCCTTGAGCTTGTCGACGGTCTGCGCCACCACGATCATCGGGTAGCGCTCGGCGAGATCGTTGATGATCGTCGCCTGCCGCTTCTTCGGCATCTGCTCGTTGATGAACGCGTAGTCCGCCGGGAGCAGGTCGTTGAAGATGACCCGGCCCAGCGTGGTCTCCAGGTTCCAGGCGTCGCCGCGGTTCCAGCCCGCCGGGAACAGCTCCGCCTCGATCTCGCGCGGCGGGCGCTGGTCGGTGAGGCGCACCTTGATCAGCGAACGCACGGTGAGCTCACCGCGGTCCACCGCCATCTGCGCCTCGGCCGGCGAGGAGTACACGCCGTACTCCGGCCCGTCGGCGGTGGCGGCCCGGTACTCGCCCTTCGCGCCCTCCTCCAGGCGGGTCAGGTAGAACAGGCCGGTCACCATGTCGAGTCGCGGCATGGCGAGCGGGCGGCCGGACGCAGGCGACAGGATGTTGTTCGAGGAGAGCATCAGGATGCGCGCCTCGGCCTGCGCCTCCGCGGAGAGCGGCAGGTGCACGGCCATCTGGTCACCGTCGAAGTCGGCGTTGAACGCCTCACACACCAGCGGGTGCAGCTGGATGGCCTTGCCCTCCACCAGCTGCGGCTCGAAGGCCTGGATGCCGAGGCGGTGCAGCGTCGGCGCCCTGTTGAGCAGCACCGGGTGCTCGGCGATGACCTCTTCGAGGACGTCCCACACCTGCGGCCGCTGCCGCTCCACCATCCGCTTGGCGGACTTGATGTTCTGCGCGTGGTTCAGGTCGACCAGCCGCTTCATCACGAAGGGCTTGAACAGCTCCAGCGCCATCAGCTTGGGCAGGCCGCACTGGTGCAGCTTGAGCTGCGGCCCGACCACGATCACCGAACGGCCCGAGTAGTCGACGCGCTTGCCGAGCAGGTTCTGCCGGAACCGGCCCTGCTTGCCCTTGAGCAGGTCGGAGAGCGACTTGAGCGGGCGGTTGCCCGGTCCGGTGACCGGCCTGCCGCGACGGCCGTTGTCGAACAGCGCGTCGACCGACTCCTGCAGCATCCGCTTCTCGTTGTTGACGATGATCTCGGGCGCGCCGAGATCGATCAGCCGCTTGAGGCGGTTGTTGCGGTTGATGACGCGGCGGTACAGGTCGTTCAGGTCGGAGGTGGCGAAGCGGCCACCGTCGAGCTGGACCATCGGGCGCAGCTCCGGCGGGATCACCGGCACCGCGTCCAGCACCATGCCCATCGGCGAGTTGCCGTTGGTCTGGAAGGCCGCGACGACCTTGAGCCGCTTGAGCGCGCGCAGCTTCTTCTGGCCCTTGCCGCTGCGGATGGTCTCCCGCAGGTTCTCGGCCTCGGCCGCGATGTCGAAGTTCTCCATCAGCTTCTGGATGGACTCCGCGCCCATCGCGCCGGTGAAGTACTCGCCGTAGCGGTCGGTGATCTCGCGGTAGAGCAGCTCGTCGACGATGAGCTGCTTCACCGAGAGCTTGGTGAAGGTGGTCCAGATCTCGTCCAGCCGGTCCAGCTCGCGTTGGGCCCGGTCGCGGAGCTGGCGCATCTCGCGCTCGCCGCCGTCCTTGACCTTGCGCCGGACGTCGGACTTGGCGCCCTCGGCCTCCAGCTCGGCCAGGTCGGCCTCCAGCTTCTGCGCGCGGGCCTCGAGATCGGCGTCGCGCTGGTCGGCGACGGTCTTCTTCTCGACCTCCATCTCGGCTTCCAGCGTGGAGAGCTCGTTGTGCCGCAGCTCCTCGTCGACCGCGACGATCACGTAGGCGGCGAAGTAGATGATCTTCTCGAGATCCTTCGGCGCCAGGTCGAGCAGGTAGCCGAGGCGCGAGGGAACGCCCTTGAAGTACCAGATGTGGGTGACCGGGGCGGCCAGCTCGATGTGGCCCATGCGCTCGCGGCGCACCTTGGCGCGGGTGACCTCGACGCCACAGCGCTCACAGATGATGCCCTTGAAGCGCACCCGCTTGTACTTGCCGCAGTAGCACTCCCAGTCCCGGGTGGGACCGAAGATCTTCTCGCAGAACAAGCCGTCCTTCTCCGGCTTGAGCGTGCGGTAGTTGATGGTCTCCGGCTTCTTCACCTCGCCGTACGACCACTGGCGAATGTCGTCGGCGGTAGCGAGACCGATCCGGAGTTCATCGAAGAAGTTGACGTCTAGCACGTAACTTCCTTTCCCCTGTTCGGGTCGAAATGGAGCAAAGAGTTCACTAGTGATGGAACGCGGGGCCGGATGCCGTCGCAGGCACCCGGCCGGACCGCCTAGTTCGCCAGATCGTCGACCGTGGCCGCTTCGTTCCTGGACAGGTTGATGCCCAGGTTCGCCGCGGCGCGCTCCAGATCCTCGTCCTCGCCCTCGCGCAGCTCGATCGCCGCACCGTCGGAGGAGAGTACCTCGACATTCAGGCAGAGCGACTGCAGCTCCTTGAGCAACACCTTGAAGGACTCCGGAATGCCGGGCTCCGGGATGTTCTCGCCCTTGACGATCGCCTCGTAGACCTTCACGCGGCCGACCACGTCGTCGGACTTGATGGTGAGCAGCTCCTGCAGCGTGTACGCCGCACCGTAGGCCTGCATGGCCCAGCACTCCATCTCACCGAAGCGCTGGCCACCGAACTGGGCCTTACCGCCGAGCGGCTGCTGGGTGATCATCGAGTACGGCCCGGTGGAGCGGGCGTGGATCTTGTCGTCCACCAGGTGGTGCAGCTTCAGGATGTACATGTAGCCGACGGCCACCGGGTACGGGAACGGCTCGCCGGAGCGGCCGTCGAAGAGCACCGACTTGCCGTTGTCGTCGACCATCCGGTCGCCGTCGCGGTTCGGCAGCGTCGAGGCAAGCAGGCCGGTCAGCTCCTCCTCGCGGGCGCCGTCGAACACCGGGGTGGCGATGTTCGAGTCGGCGGGCGCCTCCCACATCTCCTCCGGCAGCTCCTTGGCCCACTCGGGGTTGCCGTCGACCTTCCAGCCGGCCTTGCCGACCCAGCCGAGGTGGGTCTCCAAGATCTGGCCGATGTTCATACGACGGGGAACGCCGTGCGTGTTCAGGATGATGTCGACCGGGGTGCCGTCCGGCATGAACGGCATGTCCTCGGTCGCCAGGATCTTGCCGATGACGCCCTTGTTGCCGTGCCGACCGGCCAGCTTGTCGCCGTCCTGGATCTTGCGCTTCTGCGCCACGTACACCCGGACCAGCTCGTTCACGCCCGGGGGCAGATCGTCGTCGTCCTCGCGGGAGAAGACCCGGATGCCGATGACCTTGCCGGACTCGCCGTGCGGCACCTTCAGCGAGGTGTCGCGCACCTCGCGCGCCTTCTCACCGAAGATCGCGCGGAGCAGCCGCTCCTCCGGGGTCAGCTCGGTCTCGCCCTTCGGGGTGACCTTGCCGACCAGGATGTCGCCGTCGCGCACCTCGGCGCCGATCCGCACGATGCCGCGCTCGTCCAGGTCCGCGAGGACCTCGTCGGAGACGTTCGGGATGTCCCGCGTGATCTCCTCGGCGCCGAGCTTGGTGTCGCGGGCGTCGATCTCGTGCTCCTCGATGTGGATCGAGGTGAGGACGTCCTGCTCCACGAGGCGCTGCGACAGGATGATCGCGTCCTCGTAGTTGTGGCCCTCCCACGGCATGATCGCGACGAGCAGGTTCTTGCCCAGCGCCATCTCGCCGTTCTCGGTGCACGGGCCGTCGGCCAGCACCTGGCCACGCTCGACCCGCTGGCCCTCGTCCACGATCGGCCGCTGGTTCGAGCAGGTGCCCTGGTTCGACCGGTTGAACTTGCGCATCCGGTAGCTCTTGCGGGTGCCGTCGTCGGCCATCACGGTGACGTAATCCGCGGAGACCTCCTCGACCACGCCCGGCTTCTCGTTGACCACGACGTCACCGGCGTCGACCGCGGCGCGCAGCTCCATCCCGGTGCCCACCAGCGGGGCCTCGGAGCGGATCAGCGGCACGGCCTGGCGCTGCATGTTCGCGCCCATCAGCGCGCGGTTGGCGTCGTCGTGCTCGAGGAACGGAATCATCGCGGTCGCGACCGACACCATCTGGCGCGGCGAGACGTCGAGGAAGGTGACCTCGGAGGGGGCGACGTACTCCATCTCCTCGTTGCCGCGCCGGGCGAGCACGCGGTCCTCGAGGAAGTTGCCGTCGGCGTCGACCGGCGAGTTCGCCTGGCCGCGGACCTCGCGGTCCTCCTCGTCGGCGGTCAGGTACTTGACCTCGTCGGTGACCCGGCCGTCGACGACCCGGCGGTACGGGGTCTCGATGAAGCCGAACGGGTTCACCCGCGCGTAGACCGAGAGCGAGCCGATCAGGCCGATGTTCGGGCCTTCCGGGGTCTCGATCGGGCACATCCGGCCGTAGTGCGAGGGGTGCACGTCGCGCACCTCCAGGCCGGCGCGCTCACGGGACAGACCGCCGGGGCCGAGCGCCGAGAGGCGGCGCTTGTGGGTCAGCCCGGAGAGCGGGTTGTTCTGGTCCATGAACTGCGACAGCTGGGAGGTCCCGAAGAACTCCTTGATCGCGGCGACGACCGGGCGGATGTTGATCAGGGTCTGCGGCGTGATCGCCTCGACGTCCTGGGTGGTCATCCGCTCGCGGACCACGCGCTCCATGCGGGAGAGGCCGACCCGGATCTGGTTCTGGATCAGCTCGCCGACGGTGCGCAGGCGACGGTTGCCGAAGTGGTCGATGTCGTCGACCTCGACCGGCACCTCGGCGCCGCCCGGCGCGGTCATCACCCGATCGCCCGAGTGCAGCCGCACCAGGTACTCGATGGTGGTGACGATGTCTTCCTTGGTCAGCACCGACGCGGTGATCGGCTCGCCGACGTGGATGCCGAGCTTCTTGTTGATCTTGTAGCGGCCGACCCGGGCCAGGTCGTAGCGCTTCTCCTTGAAGAACAGGTTCTCCAGCAGGGTCTGCGCCGACTCCTTGGTCGGCGGCTCGCCCGGGCGCAGCTTGCGGTAGATGTCCAGCAGCGCCTCGTCCTGCCCGGCGGTGTTGTCCTTCTCCAGGGTGGACATCATGATCTCGGAGAACCCGAAGCGCTCGGTGATCTCCTCGGTGCTCCAGCCGAGCGCCTTGAGCAGCACGGTGACCGGCTGCCTGCGCTTGCGGTCGATGCGGACGCCGACGGTGTCGCGCTTGTCCACGTCGAACTCGAGCCACGCCCCGCGGCTCGGGATCACGCGCACGCTGTGCAGGTCCTTCTCGGTGCCCTTGTCCACGGAGTGGTCGAAGTACACGCCCGGCGAGCGGACCAGCTGGGACACCACGACACGCTCGGTGCCGTTGATGATGAAGGTGCCCTTGTCGGTCATCATCGGGAAATCACCCATGAAGACCGTCTGGCTCTTGATCTCACCGGTGTTGTTGTTGATGAACTCCGCGGTCACGAAGAGCGGCGCCGCGTAGGTCATGTCCTTGTCCTTGCACTCGTCGATCGAGGCCTTGACCTCTTCGAAGCGAGGATCGGAGAAGGAGAGCGACATGGACCCGGAGAAGTCCTCGATCGGGGAGAGCTCCTCGAGCACCTCCTCGAGTCCACCGACGAGGCCCCCGTCGCCGCGAGCGGCGGCGCGCTCCCGCCACTCCGGGGTACCGACCAGCCAGGCGAACGAATCCGTCTGTAGGTCGAGAAGACCGGGCACCTCCAGGGGCTCACGGATCTTCGCGAATGACACCCGCCTCGGGGCACCGGGAATGGACCCCGCCAAAGCCTGATTCGAACCGGCGCTTGTCTGGGTGGAGACTGCCAAGATGCGTCCTTCCAGCACCTAACGCGGGCCGCGTGGTGGTCCGCGACCGTCGCTATTGTCTGCTACGAATTCCGCTGGTAGCGCCCCGAACGCGACTCGAACAGGCAGCAGCGGGAGCAACACCGGAAAGGTGGAACCCACGTGTGCGAATCGAGGTATGGACAGGAGGCAGCCAGCGCAACCTCCAAAGTTACACCCACGAATACGGAGAAGTCAAAGTACCACCCCTGTGATCGTCGCCCCATCCGGCGCGCCGAGGCGCCGGGGTTCGACCGCATACCTTCCGGGCCGGCCGCGCTGGCTGCGCGAATGCCGTGACACCCGGTGGGGGGTGGTCAGCTGCCGCTGCTCAATCACTAGGGTGACGGCTGTTTCCGGCCTCGTCAAGTGGCAGGATCACCGGTCCGGATGCCGAGATCGGCTGTCTTCCCGGCGATCTGTCGATACCTGGCTGCGCCGTCGGGACCGCTCAGCGGTCCACGATCTCCGCCGCCAGCCAGCGGCCGTCCACCTTCTGCATGCGCAGCACCACCGGGCCCGCCACCTGCTGCTGGGCGACCCCCTCCTTGGTCGCGCTCACCACCAGGTTCACCAGCAACTCCGCGTGGTCGTCGGTGAGCAGGGCGACCCCGATCGGGTCTGCGGTCACGGTCGCGCTGGTCTGGGCCTGCTTGATCGCGTCGAGCGTTGGCTTCGAGAACTGGTCCAGCTCCGTCAGCATCGAGCCGGTAACCACCTGGCGAACGGCATCGGGGTAGCCGTCGATCTTGGTCACGTCATAGCCGTAGATGGTCTTCAGCGCATTGTCCGCGGCGGCCCGCACCTCCTCGGTGGCGCCGCTGTCGACGAATGCCCGGTCGCTGTCGGGCACCCCGGGACGGAACGCCGCGACGGTGGCGAAAGCGGCGAGTACGGCGGCGGCGAGCAGACAGGCCACCGGGACGCCCCAGCGTCGCCCGGCACCCGGGTTTTCCACGGCAGCGGCATCCGCGCCTGCCGCGACCGACGTGGCCTCGGGCGCGGCCTCGTCGAGTTCGACCGGACCCGCGGTCGTCCGCGCGGGCTCACCTGCCCGCTTCGTGGCGCCCGCGGTGACCTTGGCCGGACGGCGCTTGGACGTGACCCGGTTGACCGGGCGATTCGGGGTCATGGCGATTCTCCTAGGGGCCCGGCTGCGGAGCGGGCGCCTGCGTCTCGGGGGCGGCGGGCTGTGCGGGCGCGCCCGCGTTTCCGTCATCGAGCAGTACCGGCTGGCCGAGCGTCGCCACCTGCTCCACCTTCCACACGTCGTCGACCTCGGTCATGTCGAGGCTCCAGGTGTACCGGTATCTCGCGGTGCTGGTGTCCTGCCGGTGCTCGGTCACCTGAAGCACGACCAGCGCGGTCGCGCGGTCGCGCTCGCTGGTGAGCGAGGTGAGGGCGGCGCCGAGCACCGTGGACTCCATCCGGGTGCCCGACTGCGTCGCCATCTGCTCGGACTTCTGCTGGTTCGTCGTCGCCGACTCCAGGATGGCTCCGGTCATCGAGGAACGAGCCTTGGCCAGCGAGCCGGGCACGTCGTCGATGTTCATCGAGGTGATGTTCACCGCCGCCTGCCTGGCCCCGTCCAGGGCGGCGTCCCTGGCCTCGGCCCGCGGGCCGTCGGTGAAGAACGCCGCCCGCACCCAGCCGCCACCGAACCAGAGCGCCGCCCCCAGCGCGACCACCAGCAGCGCCGCCGCGACCGCCGTGACCGCGGTGCGCAACCGCGGTGCGCGCTCCCCGGGCGCTGCCTCCGTGGCCTCGGCGGCCGTCTCCGGTGCCTGCTCCGGCGGCTCGGGCTCCGGTGACGCCTTGGAAAGGTCGGGACTCACAGCGTGTTGCACCTCTCTGCGGTGGACAGCGATCACCGCTTGGGCGTGACCCCGAGCAGGGTGGCCAGCTGCACAGCGATCGGGTTCAGGTTCAGCCGGTCGGGATCGACCTTGGGATTGTTGTCCCATGGCTGCGGGATGCTCGGGTCGGCGAACGGCGCGTGCGCCCCGCTCCGCACGCCCGAGGGGTTGCCGAGGGGCGCGGTGCAGGTGGCGTCCGGATTGAACGGGTAGTCGTCCCGGGTCGGATCGAAATCCGGATCCTTCGCCTTCATCTCCTCGATGATCCGCTGAGTTCCCTCGTACCCGACGGTACAGGCAGGCGGGTTGTTGGTCTCCAGCACCAAGCCGAAGTGCGTCGTGCCGTCGCCCGGCGCGGTGGCGGCGCCGCCGACCGAGAGACCGGGCAGCAACCCGAGCACCGGCCTGAGCGCGTAGTACTTGGGCGAGACCGCCTTCAGCACCTGCTGCAGGTTGGCCAGGTCCTGGGTGAGCGCGGGGCCGCTCTCCTGGATGACGGCACCGACCTGTTCACCGGCGTCGGTCCCGGTACCGATCAGCCTGCGAACGTCCGGATCGCTGGACCGCAGCTGTTCGGTGAGGCGATCCAAGCCGTCGCTGAACGCCAGGATGGAGTCCGACTGCTCGGCCTGCGTGCCGAGCACCGTCTTGCTCTCCTCGATCAGCTGGAGGGTCTGCGGCATGGTCTCGTGGAAGGTGGTGGTGAACTTGTTCAGCGAGTCGACCAGGATCTTGAGGTCGTCGCCCTTGCCGTCGAACGCCTTGCCGAGTTCGGTGACGGTGGTGTTCAGCGCCTGCAGGTCCACCGTGCGGGTGAACTCGTCCACGCTGGTCACCAGCTGCTCCACCGACACCGGCGTGGTCGCCCCGGTGATCACCGAGCCTTCCTTCAGGAACGGCCCGCCCGCGCTGTCCGGCCGCAGGTCCACGAACTGCTCACCGATGGCGGACCGGTTCGACACGACGGCCTTCGATGAGGCCGGGATGTCCGGCGCGGACGAGTCGATATCCAACCGCAGGGTCACACCCTGGTCGGAGAGGTCGATCGCGCCGACCCGGCCGACCGGGACACCCCGGTAGGTCACCTCGGAGCCGGGGTAGGCGCCGCCGGTCTGCTCGGCGGTGACCTTCACCTCGTACTTGCCGAAGCCGAACATCTGGTCGAGCCGGATGTAGGTGGCGCCGACGTAGATCACACCGACCACCGCGATCACCGCGAAGGCGATCAGCTGATAGCGAACCAGACGGGTCATCGCGGAACCCCCACTCCGAATTGTTCGAGCAGCGAACCCAGCGGGTCCGGGGTGCCCGCCGCGGGCGCGCCGGGCAGCGGCACCGCGGCCATGGTGGGCGGCAGCGGGAGCAGCGTCACCGTCGGCCAGCCGGGGCGGGGGCCGTTGCCGTTGTAGTACGGATTGCTCGGGTCGACCGGCACCGGGCGACCGGGGGGCGCGATGTACTGCGGATCTCCCAGGCCCACCCCCAGGTTGCTGAGCAGGGTGCCGATCTGCAGATCCACCGAGAGCCACAGGTTGGTGGAGTTGCCGATCGTGCTCTCCATGCTGGCGTCCGGAAAGGGGTAGGTCGGGATCAGCGGAAGCGACGTCACCAGATCCGGCGCGGCGGCCGCGAGCGACTGCAGCGTGGGCCGCAGCGAGTTGAGGTCGCGGATCAGATCGTCGTTCGCGGTGTCGAGCACGTCGAAGCCCGCCTGGCCGACCCGGTCCAGCTGCTGCAGCAGCCCGATCAGCTGTGGCCGCTGCTCCTCCACGATCCGGATGCCCTGCGGCAGCTCGTCCAGGATTCCCGCGAGCTGCTCGTTCTGTGCGGCTACCCGGGAACTCAGGGTGTCGAGCCCGTCGAGCGCGCGGGTGATGTCGTCCACCTGCTCGTTCAGGCCGGCGACCAGGGTGTTGGCCTCGCCCAGCAGGGATCGGACCTTGTCCTCACGGCCGTCCAGGGTCTTGTTCAGCTCGGTGACCACCGGCTGCAACTGGGCCACGCCGCCGCCGTTGAGCAGCAGCGACATGGCGCCGAGCACCTGCTCCACCTCGGTGGCGTGCCTGGTGTTGGCGACCGGGATGACCGAACCGTCCTTCAGCTTTCCGGGTTCGGGGTCCTGGGGGCTGGTCAGCTCGATGAACTTCTCACCGAGCAGACTCGACTGCCTGACCTCCGCCTTGGCATTGGCGGGGAGTTCGACGCCCCCGTTCACCACGGTCCGGACGTTGGCGGTCCAGCCGTCCTCGGCCAGGGTGATCTCCTCGACCCGGCCGACCGGCACGCCCTCCACCTTGACGGCGGACTGCGGCACCAGGTCGAGAACATCGTCGAACCGGATGTCGAGGCGGTAGGGGCTGTCGCCGATATCGGCGCCGCCCGGCAGCGGGACGCTGTAGATCCCGTCCGCCGCACACGAGCTGACCAGGAGCGCCGTCAGCCCCGCGGCCACCGCCCCTGCGATACCACGGGCAAGGGTGCGCGCGCTCATCGTCCACCTTCCTGTTCCGAGGGCGGGAGCTGATCCGAGGGCGTGCCCGGCACGGTCCCCGGGACCGGCGCGCGCTGCTGGTTCTCGCCGCTGAGGATGCCGAACGGCAGGATCAGCGACGGCGTCTGCACGCCGGAGGTGATCTGCCTGGTGATCTCGGCGCACTGGTCGAGCACCGGGCGCAGCTGCCTGCCGAGCGCTTCGAACTCGGGATCGCCCGGCATCAGCTTGGACAGGTCGAGGATGTTGCAGATCGCGCCGAACGGATCCTGCAGCTCCGAGATGTTCGGCCGCATGTCCAGGGTGCCGGTCTCACCGTTGTGAATGCCGACCAGGTTGCTCAGCGCCACCGGCAGCACCTCCACCGCCGCGGCCACCTGGTCGCGCTGGTCGGCCAGCGTCCTGGTCAGCGTGCTCAGCTCGGATGCGTTGTCCGCGACCAGGTCCCGGTTCGCGTCCAGGAACCTGGCCACGTCGCCGAGCGCGACCGAGAGCAGCTGCAGCGCCTCTCCCAGGTTCTGCCGTTCGCCGGCCAGGAAGGTCGAGAGCTCGGCGAGCTGCCCGTTGAATTCGCGCACCTGCTGGTCGTTCCGGTTCAGCATCGAGACGAACTGCTGCAGGTTCTTGACGGTGTCGAAGATGTCACCGCGGGAATCGGAGAGGTAGTGCGCGGCCCTGGAGAGCTGCGTCAGGCTGTTCGCCAGCGCCTCGCCGTTGTCGGCCAGGTTGGCCGCGCCGGTGCGCACCAGCTCGTTCACCGCGCCCTCGGAATTCGCGCCGTCCGGCCCGAGCGCCTTGGAGAGGTCGGAGATGCTGGAGTACAGCTCGTCGACCTCGACCGGGGTGACGGTGCGCTCGCGGGGGATGGTGGCGTCCCGATCCATCTTCGGCCCGCCCCGGTACACCGGCGTGAGCTGGATGTACCGGTCGGCGACCACCGACGGGGTGATCTGCGCTGCCTTCGCGTCGGCGGGCAGGTCGAACTCCCGGTCCACGTGCATGACGACCTTCACCTGGTCGCCCTGTGGCTCCACCGAGTCCACCTTGCCCACCGGGACGCCGAGGATGCGCACCTCGGAGCCCTCGTAGATGCCGACCGAGCTGTCGAAGTACGCGGTGACCTTGGTGTTTCCGATCCGGTCGAAGACCCACCAGAGCACACCCGCCGCGATCAGCGCGGCCACCACGATCAGGACCAGCGTGCCCCTGGTTCCCCGGCCCGCCGAACGCAGGGCCGCCAGCGGCTCCACGCTGCGATTCGCCGCCACGTCAGTTACCTCCAAGGGTGCGCACCGGCGGCCGGTAGCCCGGGATCTCGGGCAGCGACGGCGGCAGCAGGTTGACCACCGCCACGTCGAACCAACGGCCGGTGCCGGTCACATTGGCGTACAGGTTGTAGAAGGGCGCCGCGAGCTCCAGCGTCCTGGTGATGTTCTGCTGGTTGTCGTTCAGCATCTGCACGGCATCACGCAGGTTGGTCAGCGCGGGGCCGATCTGCTGCTCGTTCTCCGTGACCAGGGCGCTCAGCTCCGTGGAGAGCGTGCGCGCGGTGGTGAGCAGCTGGGAGATCGCCTGCTGGCGCAGGTTCAGCTCGGCCAGCAGCCGGCCGCCGTTGCTCAGCAGCCGCTCGAACTCGGTGCTCCGGTCGGCCAGCACCTGGGTGGTCTGCTTGGTCGCGACGAAGAGCTTCTTCAGCTCCTCGTCCCGCTTGGCCAGCGACTCGGAGAGCCGCGCGACGCCGTCGATCGAGCCGCGGATCTCCGGCGGCGTGGTCTCGAAGGCGTCCGAGAGCACCCGGAAGCTGGTGGCCAGCTGCGCGGTGTCGATCTGGTCGATGGTGCTCGCCGCGTCCGAGAAGGCGTCGATCACGTCGTACGGGGCGACCGTGCGGGAGAGCGGGATGCGCTGCCCCGGGTCGGCCGGCTCGGAGCCCTTCGGGTCCAGCGCCAGGTACTTCTGCCCGAGCACCGTCTTGATCTGGATGGAGGCGGTGGTCTCGTTGCCGATCCAGGCGTTCTGGGCGCGGAACTCGACGAGGACCCGGTCGTCGTCGAGCGACACGTCGGTCACCGAGCCGATCTTCACTCCGGCGATGCGCACCTCGTTGCCCGGCTTGAGCCCGGCCGCCTCCGAGAACTCGGCGGTGTAGCGGCTCGCCGCGCCGACGATCGGCAGGCGATCGACGAAGAACACCGAGACCGTCACCAGCAGCACCAGGAAAAGCCCGAGTACGCCCATGAAAGCCGGGCTGCGCTTACCGAGCAGAATGCGGTCGTCCATCAACGCCCCTCTCCGTGGCAGCGCGGCGCCGTATTGGTGTAGATGGGCTGATTCACCGTCGGCAGATCGGGATTGATGTTCAACTGCGGCGCGTCGGCCGCACCCGGCCCCGCGACGATGTCGATACCGCAGAGGTAGAACTGGAACCAGGCTCCGTAGCTACCCACCCGGCCGAGCTTCTCCATCTTGACCGGCAAGTTCTCCAGCACCGTGTTCACCTCGCCGCTGCGCTCGTTGATCGTCCCGGTGAGCTGGTTCAGCCCGGCGATCGAGCCCTGCAGCGAGGGCCGCGTCGGCACCAGCAGGTCGGAGGTGGCGTCGGTGAGGCCGGCGAGCGAGCTCACCGCCTGCCCGACCGTGTTCCGCTCCTCCGAGAGCCCGGATACCAGCGCCTCGGTGTTCACGATGAGCTGGTCGAACTGGTCGTTGCGCTCGTTCACGGTCTGCAGCACCACGTTCAGGTTGCGCACCAGGTCGCCGATGACGGCGTCCTTGTCCGCGATCTTGTTGGTCAGGCTCGCGGTGCTCGCCACCAGGTCGCGGATGGTGCCCTGCTCGCCCTGGAAGACCTGGATGATCTCGTAGGAGAGCTTGTTCACGTCCTCCGCGGTGAGCGTGCGGAACAGCGGCCGGAAGCCGTTGAAGAGCGTGGTCAGGTTGAGCGCCGCCCTGGTGTTCTCCACCGGGATGGTGTCACCCGCGTTCAGCTTGCGGCCCTGCTCGCCCGCGCCCTGGTCCAGCGCGATATAGCGCTGGCCGACCAGGTTCCGATAGCGGATGGTCGCGATGGTGGAGGCCGGGAGCCAGTCCCGGTCCTGCAGCTCGAACTCGACCTCGGCCATTCGCCGATCCACGATCGCGACCTTGGTCACCTTGCCGACCCGGACGCCCGCGATCCGCACCTCGTCACCCGGGTTCAGCGAAGTCACATCGGTGAACCGGGCCTTGAAGGACTCGCCGCCACCGGTGTAGTTGGCGATCGAGAGCCCCAGCACGGTGGTCGCGATCACGGTGACCACGACGAATATCACCAGCTTGGTGAGCGGACTGCCCACCCCGCGCATCGTTCCCTTCATCGGAAACTCACCTCGCTTCCGCGGAAGGCGGGCGCACCCACCCGGGTGATCCAGCTCGGTACGGATTCCGGCGCGACCTGAGCGGCGGCACCGTAGATGGCGCCCAGCTGCTGTTGCTCGGCGGGCGAACCGGCGAGGGTCGGCACCGCGGACGCCGGGAAGGCGCTGTACTGCGGCGCGGGCAGATATCCGCTGACCTGATCGCCGGGGTTCCGGCTCGGCACCGGGTAGCTGCCGTCGTTGATCGGCCCGGACGGGTACTGCCCGGGATCGACGCCGAGCGGGTTCTCCGGTGCGCACCACGGATCGCGATCGTCGAAGAAGCGCGGCTCGTCCTGGTTCGGCAGATACCGCCCACGCGGGTTCACGATCTCGACCGTCACCTTCACGCCCGGCATGTCGGTGCCCGGCCCGAACAGCTCGTCGATGCGCGGCTTGAGCTTCGCGAAGTTGGCCGCGGCGCAGCCGTAGGTCGGGGAGTAGAACGCGAGCTGCTCCAGCGCGTACCTGGAGTCGGCGGCCACATCGATGATGTTGTCCCGGTTGGCGAGCAGGAAGTCGGTCGTGGTCGCCGCGGCCGGGGTCAGCACCTGGTAGAGCGCGTCGATGTCGGTCCGGCGCTGCACGATCGTCGCGTTGGTGGTGCGCAGGTTGTCCAGCGCGGTCACCAGCTGCGGCGCCGCGTCCGAGTAGGTCGCGGCCACCTGCGCGAAGCTGCGCAGGTCCTGCTGGATGTCGGGGAGCACGCCGTTCAGGTCGCGGAAGATCGAGTCCAGCTTGTCCACCGACTCGCCGAGCGCGGTGCCCTGCCCGGAGAGCGCCTGGGAGAGCGCGCCGAGCGTGGCCGACAGATCCTGCGGCGGGATCGCCTGCAGCAGCGGCATCAGGTCGTCGAGCAGCTTGCTGATCTCGATGGCATGGCCGCTGGTGTCCTGCTGCAGCGTCATCCCCGAGGTGAGGCGCTGCCCGCTCGGGGTCTCCGGGACGACCAGGTCGACGTACCGCTCGCCGAACAGCGTCTTGGGCAGCAGCCGCGCGGTGACATTGGCCGGGATCCGCTCGGCCTGCTCCGGGTCGAGCGCGAGCGCGAGGGTGACCTCACCGCCCGAGGTATCGCTCGACCGGACCGTGCCGACCTGGACGCCGCGCATCTTCACGTCCGCGTTGCGGGTGAGCGCGTTGCCGACGCTGTCGGTCTTCAGGTCGACGTCGACGGTGTCGACGAAGGTCTTGTTGTAGATCGCGATGGTGGACCAGACGAACACCGCGCAGAGCACGAAGAAGACGATCCCGAGCACCCGCACCCGCAGTTTCGCGGTCGCCCGCCAAGTCTGGGTCCCACTCATCCGGCCACCCGCACTGTCGTAGTCGTGCCCCAGATCGCGAGGCTGAGGAAGAAGTCGAGCACCATGACCAGCACGATCGCGGCGCGCACCGCGCGGCCGACGGCTACGCCGACGCCCGCGGGCCCGCCGGTGGCGTGGAAGCCGTAGTAGCAGTGCACCAGGATGATGACGAACGCGAATATGAGCACCTTGAGGAACGAATAGAGCACGTCCTCCGGTGGCAGGAACAACCCGAAGTAGTGGTCGTAGGACCCACTGGATTGCCCGTTGAACCAGACGTTGATCAACCGCGAGGCGACGAAGGTGCCGAGCAGCCCGACCACGTACAGCGGGATCACCGCGAGGAAGCCGGCGATCACCCTGGTCGTGACCAGGAAAGGAACGCCGGGCACCGCCATCACCTCGAGCGCATCGATCTCCTCGGAGATCCGCATGGCGCCGAGCTGGGCCGTGAACCCACACCCCACCGTGGCCGAGAGCGCGAGCGCCGCGACCAGCGGGGCGATCTCCCTCGTGTTGATGTAGGCGGTGAGGAAGCCGGTGAGCACCGAGCTGCCGATCGCGTCGAGCGCCTTGAAGCCCTGCAGGCCGACGACGACGCCGACCGAGCCGGACATGAAGACGATCACGCCGATGGTGCCGCCGATCACCGCGAGCGCACCGCTGCCGAAGGTGACCTCGGCCAGCAGCCGCATCACTTCCTTGCGGTAGTGCACCGCGGTCTTCGGAATCCACGCGACGGTGCGCGAATAGAAGGACATCTGTTCGCCGGCGCGGTCGATCACGTTCAGCGGGGCGCGCGTGATCTCCCCCGCCCGGCGGCTTACCTTCGCGAGAACCGGGGGGCGATATTGAGTTGCCATCGATCAGGTGCCTTTGGCGGGAATGATCTGGAGGTACACGAGCGTAAGAATCAAATTCACGAAGAACAGAACCAGGAACGTGATGACCACGGATTGATTCACCGCCTCACCGACTCCTTTCGGACCACCCTTGGGGTGCAGGCCCTTGTACGCGGCGATCACACCGGCGAGCAGGCCGAATATCGCGGCCTTGATCTCGCCGATCCAGAGATCGGGTAGCTGAGCGAGCGCCGAGAACGACGCCAGGTAGGCACCGGGGGTGCCGCCCTGCAGCAGGACGTTGAAGAAGTAGCCGCCTGCGATGCCGACGACCGAGACCAGACCGTTCAGCAGCACGGCCACGAGAGTCATCCCGA
>NZ_BDBH01000006.1 GCF_001612885.1 Nocardia harenae NBRC 108248
GGCTGGACTCGCTGCTCATCCGCGCGATCTTCCGCGACGTCGCCGCCTACCTGGAGGACGAGGCGGTGCGCCGCGGGGTACTCGACGCCGTGCGCGCCGACCTGCCCGCGCGCGGCGAGCTGATCCTGGTCGCGCACAGTCTCGGCCCTCCTTTCGGACCACCCTTGGGGTGCAGGCCCTTGTACGCGGCGATCACACCGGCGAGCAGGCCGAATATCGCGGCCTTGATCTCGCCGATCCAGAGATCGGGTAGCTGAGCGAGCGCCGAGAACGACGCCAGGTAGGCACCGGGGGTGCCGCCCTGCAGCAGGACGTTGAAGAAGTAGCCGCCTGCGATGCCGACGACCGAGACCAGACCGTTCAGCAGCACGGCCACGAGAGTCATCCCGAGCACCCGCGGAACCACGAGTTTCTGGATCGGATCGACGCCGAGCACCTCGAGCGCGTCGATCTCCTCGCGGATGGTGCGCGAGCCGAGATCGGCCGCCACCGCCGACCCGGCGGCGCCCGCGATGATCAGCGCGGTCACCACCGGAGCGGCCTGCTGGACCGTAGCCAGCACACTGGTCGCACCGGTGAACGACTCGGCGCCCAGCTGCTTGATGAGCGAGCCGGTCTGCAGCGCCACCACCGCGCCGAACGGAATCGCGACGAGGGCACTGGGCAGGATCGAAACGCTGGCGATGAACCAGGACTGTTCGATGAAATCCCGCCACTGGAAAGGGCGCCGGAACATCTTGCGGAACACGTCGAGCATCAGGGCGAAGATATTGCCGGCCTGTGCAAAGCCGGACTCGACCGGAGCCCGCAGCCGCGCCACGGAGGAATTCACGATCGCGTATGTTACCCGTTGGTTAGGTTCTGGCGAGCAGGGGTGTCGTATGACTGCACACGAAATTTGTCCGTATCCGCTGTGCTGTACGCCATAACTTGCGTCTCGTCGCTCTGGTCGAACGATTCACGAATGGCAGACTGTGCCGCATGCGGCAGCGTGTGCATAATCTCGCGCACCCGCTCCTGTCGCCGCAGCACACCCTGACGCACCGGCATACCCGGGGTCGCCCGCATCTGCGGGATGATCCCCTCGACCTCCTCGGCGCCGCCGTGGTGGTGCCCGGCGTCCACCAGCGCCTGCTCGCGCGCCATCTGGGTCTCGTCCTTCTCCTCCGACATCCCGATCGGCCCGATCATCCGGCCGTTCAGGAACTGCTTCACCACCGGCTCGTCCGAGGTCAGCAGCACCTCGCGCGGGCCGAACATCACCAGCTGCCGCCGGAACAGCATCCCGATATTGTCCGGAACCGTCCGCGCCAGGTTGATGTTGTGCGTGACGATCAGAATCGTCGCGTCGATCTGGGCATTGATATCGATCAGCAGCTGCGACAGGTACGAGGTACGCACCGGATCGAGCCCGGAGTCCGGCTCGTCGACCAGGATGATCTGCGGATCCAGCACCAGCGCGCGGGCCAGCCCGGCACGCTTGCGCATACCACCGGAGATCTCACCCGGCAGCTTGCCCTCGGCGCCGACCAGCCCGGTCAGCTCCAGCTTCTCCATCACGATCTGCCGGATCTCGGACTCGGTCTTCTTGGTGTGCTCGCGCAGCGGGAAGGCGACATTGTCGAAGAGGTTCATCGAGCCGAAGAGCGCGCCGTCCTGGAACAGCACGCCGAAGAGCTTGCGGATCTCGTAGAGCTGCTTGTTGGAGCAGGTGGTGATGTCCACCCCGTCGATGAAGATCGACCCGCGCTCCGGGCGCAGCAGCCCGATCAGCGACTTCAGGAACACCGACTTGCCCGTACCCGAGGGGCCGAGCAGCGCGCTGACCTCACCGGACGGCAGCGTCAGCGAAACGTCCTGCCAAATCCGCTGCGAGCCGAAGGACTTGGTAACTCCCTCGGTCCTGACCTCGACGCCCACGCGTACCTCCACACAGTTTTCGGCGATCGGTCCACTGTGGGAGCCGGCGAAGAGCGGCCGGTGCGTCACATCACAGTGGGTTGGGCCACTGTATCCCATGTCTCCGAGCGGGCACACCCCTACCTGACTCGTGAGTAACCCAGCCGGTGGCCGTCATCCCCGCAGGTGGGCGCGGGATGGGCCGAAAAAGCCGAACGGGCGGTTCCCTCCAGGGGAACCGCCCGTTCGCGTGTCCTCCGCCGATTGGGGGCGGAAAAAGACCGTCCTTACTTGACCGACACCTTGGCGCCGGCGCCTTCCAGCTTCTCCTTGGCGGCATCGGCGGCGGCCTTGTCGACCTTCTCCAGGATGGCCTTGGGGGCGCTCTCGACGAGGTCCTTGGCCTCCTTCAGGCCGAGGCCGGAGACGATCTCGCGGACCACCTTGATGACCTGGATCTTCTTGTCGCCCGCGCCCTCGAGGACGACGTCGAACTCGTCCTGCTCGGCCTCGGCCTCGACCGGGGCACCGGCGGCCGCGACACCCGCGACGGCGACCGGGGCGGCGGCGGTGACCTCGAACTTCTCCTCGAACTTCTTCACGAAGTCGGAGAGCTCGAGCAGGGTCATGTTGCCGAAGGTCTCGAGCAGCTCGTCAACGTTGGCCATTGTGGTTCCTCTCAGGGTTTGTGGGTTGGGTGTGGGTGGCGACGGCCACCCGGCGGATTACTCCGCGGTCTCGGCCTCGGCGGAAGCGCCCGCAGTGTTCTCTTCGGTACGCTTCTTCTCCTCCAGCGCGGCGGCCAGGCGGGCCACCTGCGAGGCGGGAGCGGCGAAGAGCCCGGCGGCCTTGGCCAGGTTGCCCTTGAGCGCGCCGGCCAGCTTGGCCAGCAGCACCTCGCGGGACTCCAGGTCGGCGATCCGCTCGACCTCGGACACGGACAGCGGCGCGCCGTCCATGTACCCGCCCTTGATGACGAGGGCCTTGTTGTCCTTCGCGAACGCCTTCAGCGCCTTCGCCGCCTCCACCGGTTCGCCGGTGACGAAGGTGATGGCGGTCGGGCCGACGAAAAGCTCATCCAGGCCTTCCACGCCCGCCTCGGCGGCGGCGCGCTTGACCAGGGTGTTCTTGGCGACGGAGTAGGTGGCCTCGGAACCGAGGGCCCGGCGCAGCTCGGTCAGCTTGCCGACCGAAAGACCACGGTATTCCGTGATCACGGTGGCGGTCGAGTTCCGGAACTGCTCGGTGATCTCCGCGACCGCGGTGACCTTCTCGGCATTCGCCATACTTCGCCTCCTCTCTCGATGGTCGGTACGTGACGTACCACCGAACGAAAGGGCCGGCGAAAGAACAAGCGCCCCGGACGCAGCGCGTTCCGGGGCGCACAGGAAAGACCGCGCCGGACGTGTCCGGCAGACGGATCCCGGCCTCGAATCTCCCTGCGTGGGCCGCCGGCACTCTGGCCGGACCTTCGACCGATCCCGCGCGGGATCGACGACCAACGGTCTTCGGTAGAACGAATGGGGTGGGTGCGAACGCGTCGCACGCCGTTGTCCAGTCTACATAGGCCGTGGGCAAATCCCAAAACGGCCGGAAACCGCAGCGGCGGGAACGCGATTCGCGTTCCCGCCGCTGCGGTTTCGTGCAGCCGAGAGGCTACGCGTCGTCCTCGAGGAGGTTGCGGGTGCGGTTCGGGTCCACCGGGATGCCCGGGCCGGTGTTCGTCGAGACCGTCACCTTCTTGACGTAGCGCCCCTTCGCGGTCGACGGCTTGGCGCGCAGGATCTCGTCCAGCGCGGCGCCGTAGTTCTCCACGAGCTTGGCATCGTCGAACGAGGCCTTGCCGATGACGAAGTGCAGGTTGGCCTGCTTGTCGACGCGGAAGTTGATCTTGCCGCCCTTGATGTCGGCCACGGCCTTGGTCACGTCGTTGGTGACCGTGCCGGTCTTCGGGTTCGGCATCAGACCGCGCGGGCCGAGGACGCGCGCGATCCGGCCGACCTTGGCCATCTGGTCCGGGGTGGCGATGGCGGCGTCGAAGTCCAGCCAGCCGCCCTGGATCCGCTCGATCAGATCCTCGGCACCGACGGCGTCCGCACCGGCGGCCTCGGCCTCGGCGGCCTTCTCGCCCGCCGCGAACACGATGACGCGCGCGGTCTTACCGGTGCCGTGCGGCAGGTTGACGGTGCCGCGGACCATCTGGTCGGCCTTGCGGGGATCCACACCGAGCCGGACGGCGACCTCGACGGTCGCGTCGGTCTTGGTGGTGGCGGTCTCCTTGGCCAGCTTCGCGGCGGCCAGCGGGGAGTAGAGCGTGTTGCGATCGACCTTCTCGGCCGCGGCGAGGTACGCCTTGCTGCGCTTTGCCATGTTTCTCTGTGTCCTGTCGTATCAGTTCAGCTGTGGTGTGCGGGCCTGGCCGGCCCTCCCACGGGGAGCGAGCGGGAGTTCGCTCAGCCCTGGACGGTGATCCCCATCGACCTGGCGGTGCCGGCGATGATCTTGGTCGCCTGCTCCAGGTCGTTGGCGTTCAGGTCTTCCTGCTTGGTCTTGGCGATCTCGCGCACCTGGTCCAGGGTCACCGTGGCGACCTTGTTGCGGTGCGGCTCGGCCGAGCCCTTCTGCACACCGGCGGCCTTGAGCAGCAGCTTCGCGGCCGGCGGGGTCTTCAGCTTGAAGTCGAAGGACCGGTCCTCGTACACCGAGATCTCGACCGGGATGACGTTGCCACGCTGCGACTCGGTCGCGGCGTTGTACGCCTTGCAGAACTCCATGATGTTGACGCCGTGCTGGCCGAGCGCCGGACCCACCGGGGGGGCGGGGTTCGCCTGGCCGGCCTGGATCTGCAGCTTGATGATCCCGGCGAGCTTCTTCTTCTTGGGGGGCATCTTTCTTTCCTCGGGTTGTCAGTCGTGCTTTCCTACAGAGCGGCTCTGCAAGTACTAGATCTTCGCGACCTGCGTGAAGGCCAGCTCGACCGGGGTCTCCCGGCCGAAGATCGAGACGAGCACCTTGAGCTTCTGCTGCTCGGCGTTCACCTCCGAGATGCTGGCGGGCAGCGTCGCGAACGGGCCGTCCATGACGGTGACCGACTCGCCGACCTCGAAGTCGACCTCGATGACCGGCTTCGGCGCGGCGTCGGTGCCGGAATCCTGGTTCTGCGCGGCCGCGGCGGCAGCGGGCTTCTTCTGCTGCTGCGCCGCCGGGACCAGGAACTTCACCACGTCGTCCAGGGACAGCGGGGAGGGCCGTGAGGTCGCGCCGACGAAGCCGGTGACACCGGGGGTGTTGCGCACCGCGCCCCACGACTCGTCGTTCAGCTCCATCCGGACCAGGATGTAGCCGGGCAGCACCTTGCGGCTGACGTTCTTGCGCTGGCCGTTCTTGATCTCGGTGACATCCTCCGTCGGCACCTCGACCTGGAAGATGTACTCCTCCAGGTCCAGGTTCTGCACGCGGGTCTGGAGGTTGGTCTTCACCTTGTTCTCGTAGCCGGCGTAGGAGTGGATGACGTACCAGTCGCCGGGGGCGCGGCGCAGCGCGGCCTTCATCTCGGCGACCGGGTCCGCGGGCTCATCGGCGACGGCGGGGGCCGGCTCCGGCTCGGCGGCGGGGGTCTCCTCGAGCTCGGCCGCTTCGTCCGATGCGGCGGCGTCCTGCTCGTCCGCACCGGCGACGACGGAATCCTCGACGGACTCCGCGGGGTCGGCCGGGAACTCGTCGCTGGTGTCGTTCTCCGGGGTGGTCACCGGTGCGCTCGCTTCCTGTGTCGTCACAAACATCTTCTGCCTGCCGGAGTGGCACGGCGGATCACGCCGCCCGGCTTCCCTGGGATCGGCTCCCGGTGTCGGCGTCGTCCCGCCCGGCCGGACGGCCGGTCAGCCGAACAGCCAGTCGACACCCTTGATGAACGCCAGATCGATCCCGGCGATGAACGCGACCATGAAGACCACGAACACCAGAACAACGATCGTGTAGGTGACCATCTGCTTCCGGTTGGGCCAGATCACCTTGCGCAGTTCCGCGACGACCTCGCGCAGGAACTTGATCAGGCGCTTGAACGGATTGCCCGTTCCCTCGCGCCGAGCCTTGCCGGCGGGCTTGGCGGCCGGACGCTCGATCGTGGCCACCGAGCCGGTGTCGGACGACGAGACGGCACGGCTCCGCCGCGCGGACCGTTTTCCGCTCGGCCGAGTCGATGCGGCGGTGTCCTCACCGTCGTCGGACGCATGCGCGCCGTGGCGAGTATCCCGCTCGTCGCTCACGTCGATCCTCTCTCGTCGCCGGCATTCAGGGCAGGGGCGACAGGACTTGAACCTGCAACCTGCGGTTTTGGAGACCGCTGCTCTGCCAGTTGAGCTACGCCCCTTCGGTCGGACCGCTGCGGCCCGAGAGCTCGGGCCCGACCACAGTTCCCATATGAAATTGTCGCCTCGGTCTCACACAACACGCGCGCCACTCCTCAGAGCAGCGCGCTACGACCGGTGATCCCAGATTCCCGAGTGTACGTTACCGTCCACCCGATAAGCCAATCCGGTACCGAGCCGCAGGTCAGGACAGCTGCACCGTCGCGGTGGCGCGGCCGAAGATCTTGCGGCCCGCCGACTTCGCCACGATGGCGACGACCGCGGTCCTGGTCTCCGGATCCACCGACTTCACCTTACCGGTGTACTCGATCTCGGCGGGTTCGTCGGCCCCGACGAAGACCGGGCTGGTGAACCGGACGTTGTACTCCTTGACCGCGCCCGGATCGCCGAGCCACGAGGTGACGAAGCCGCCGCCGAGCCCCATGGTGAGCATGCCGTGGCCGACCACGTCGTCCAGCCCGACCAGCTTGACGACCTCGTCGCTCCAGTGGATCGGGTTGGCGTCGCCGGAGACGCCCGCGTAGTTCACCAGGTCGCCGCGGGTGAGCCGGACGGTGCGCGGCGGCAGCTCGGCGCCGACCTCGACATCGGCGAGGGAGAGCGCGTGCCTGCTCGCGGTGATGCCGTCGGCGGGCGGCATCGGCGCGGCGGCGACGGTGGGCGCGCGGTGCGGGGGCTCCTCGTCGCCCATGCCGTGCATGAGCACCTTGCGGACGGCCTCGTTCAGGTTCGGGTCGATATCGCCGCCGCTGCGGCCGACCAGCGTGGTGTAGGTGGTGAGCACCAGCTCGCCCGCCGCGTCCGAGACAATGTTCTTGGTGACGATGATGTCGCCGCCGAACGCCTGCCGGAACGAGTGCAGGTAGACGTCGCAGATCAGCTTGTCGCCGACCGCGATCGGGCGGTGGAACTCCAGCACCTGGTCGGTCTGCATGATCTGGCTCAGGTCGTAGCCGGTGACCACGTTCTCGAACAGCTTGCGCTGGGCCAGGATGCCCACCAGCGAGATGAAGGTGAGCGGAGCGAGCAGCCCGGGGTAGCCGTACTCGCGGGCGACATCCTCCTCCCAGTGCACCGGGTGGTAGTCCTGCACGGCCCGCGCGTACTCGCGCACCTTCTCGCGGCCGACCTCGTAGTAGTCGTCGACGCGGTAGTGATGACCGACCATCGCCGCCGCGTGCGCGGCTGGATCGAGTTCGGAGGCCACTTCGGTGGTGCCGGTGTTCGATGTCACGAGGGGGACTGTACCTATCTGACCCCGGACGCCGGGATCTCGTCGGACGGTTGCCGCCACGGTCCGGAAACGCGAGCGGGGCCGGACAAGATGTCCGACCCCGGCGGGCAGTTCACGCGGCAGTGGTCACGCGTGCCGGCTCAGCGCGATTCGCGGTGCGCCCGGTGCGTGCCGCAGTTCGGGCAGAACTTCTTCAGCTCCAGCCGATCGGGGTCGTTGCGCCGGTTCTTCTTGGTGATGTAGTTGCGATGCTTGCACTGCTCGCAGGCCAGGGTGATCTTCGGCCGGACATCAGTGGACTTCGCGGCCACGGCTTTGCCTTCTTTCCGGTGTTCGGTGCGTTCTCTCTATTGGTAGCGATGGCCGGACTTGAACCGGCGACACAACGATTATGAGTCGTTTGCTCTACCGACTGAGCTACACCGCCATGTGCACGGGAATTGCGAGCCCCCTAACGGAATCGAACCGTTGACCTTTTCCTTACCATGGAAACGCTCTGCCGACTGAGCTAAGGGGGCATGACTACAGGCACACCGAACTGGAGAGACCCTCCGACTCGGTGGCTCGAAGTCTTGAACGAGGTTACACACACCCCCGTCACGGCACCAAATCGCCTGGTCAAAGGGGCTGAACGACGAAGTCCCCGCCGATCGGATCGGCGGGGACTTCGGGGTGGCAGATGTAGGATTCGAACCTACGTAGGCTTTCGCCGACGGATTTACAGTCCGCTCCCATTGGCCGCTCGGGCAATCTGCCGTGCGCACCGCAGTGCGTGGAGCAGAATACCGCGTGGGCCCCCCCGCATTGCAAACCGCCAGGTCACGCGCGCTAATCTGCCGGTGCATACATACCTCGGGGACAGGAGCAGAGCGTGGCCGATTCGTCGTTCGATGTCGTGAGCAAGGTCGACCGGCAGGAGGTCGACAACGCGCTGCAGCAGGCCGCGAAGGAGCTGGGCACCCGGTACGACTTCCGTGGCACCGGCGCCGCCATCGAGTGGTCCGGCGACGACAAGGTGGTGCTCAGCGCCGATGCCGAGGAGCGGGTCAAGGCGGCACTGGAGGTCTTCAAGGAGAAGCTCATCCGGCGGGACATCTCGCTCAAGGCGTTCGAGGCGGGCGAGCCCGCCGTCTCCGGCAAGATCTACAAGATCACCGGGACGCTGGTGCAGGGCATCGACACCGAGCACGCCAAGAAGATCACCAAGAAGATCAGGGACGAGGGACCGAAGGGCGTCAAGGCCCAGGTGCAGGGCGAGGAGCTGCGGGTGAGCAGCAAGAAGCGGGACGATCTGCAGGCGGTGATCGCGCTGCTCAAGGGCGAGGACTTCGGGATCGCGCTGCAGTTCGTGAACTACCGCTAGCGGCGGCCTGCCAGCTCCTCCAGCCGGGCGATCCGGTCGGCGATCGGCGGGTGCGTGGAGAAGAGCCGGGCGCCCCGCTCGCCGACCCGGAACGGGTTCGCGATCATCAGGTGCGACTGCGCGGTGAGCTGCGGCTCCGGCGGCAGCGGCGCCGCCTGCGTGCCGCGCTCCAGCTTGCGCAGCGCGGAGGCGAGCGCCAGCGGGTCGCCGGTGAGCTCGGCGCCGGACTGGTCGGCCTGGTACTCCCGCGACCGGGAGACGGCCAGCTTGACCAGCGCGGCGGCGATCGGGCCGAGCAGCGAGAGCAGCAGCACCCCGATCAGGTTCGGCCCGCCGTCCCGGTTGCCGCCGAAGAACGAGGTGATGTAGGCCAGGTTCGCCAGCCCGGAGATCACCGCGGCGAGCGCGCCCGCGACCGACGAGATCAGGATGTCGCGGTTGTAGACGTGCGAGAGCTCGTGGCCGAGCACCGCGCGCAGCTCCCGCTCGTCCAGCAGCTGCAGGATGCCGCTGGTGCAGCAGACCGCGGCGTGCCGCGGGCTGCGGCCGGTGGCGAAGGCGTTCGGGGCATTGGTCGGGCTGATGTAGAGCCGCGGCATGGGCTGGCGGGCGGTGGTCGCCAGTTCACGGACGATCCGGTAGATGACCGGCGCCTCCAGCTCGGAGACCGGCTGCGCGTGCATGGCCTTGAGCGCGATCCGGTCGCTGTTGAAGTACGCGTAGGCATTGGTGCCGACGGCGATGAGCACCGCGATCACCAGGATCGCCGGATTTCGGAACAGGGCGCCTGCCAGCACGATCAGGGCGGAGAGCCCGACCATGAGGCCGAAGGTCTTCAATCCGTTGGCGTATCCGTGCCCGTGCATTTCGCTCCTCGCCCCCGCGATCCCCCTTCACATTCACGCTGACGTAGACCACAACGAGCCGGACCCCGCGCGGAGTTCCGCGCGGGGTCCGGCGATCGGGGTGATTCAGCCGACGCGCTCGATGGTGTAGCGGACCAGCTGCTCCAGGGCGTCGTTGGCCGGGCCCGCGGGCAGCGCGGCCAGCTCGGCGTAGGCCAGCTCGGCGTACTCGCGCAGCTTCTCCCCCGCCTGGACCAGGCCGCGCGAGCCGGCGAGCAGGGCGAGCGCCTCGCTCACCTCCTCGTCGCTGCGCAGCGGGCGGGCGAGCAGGGCGCGCAGCCGGTCGCCGACCGGCCCCTCCTCGCGCAGCGCGTAGAGCACCGGCAGCGTGTGCACGCCCTCGCGCAGGTCGGTGCCGGGCGTCTTGCCGGACTGCTCCGCGGCCGAGGAGATATCGATGATGTCGTCGGAGATCTGGAAGGCGGTGCCGACCGCGTCGCCGAGCCGGGCCAGCCGCTCGACGTGTTCGGGGTCACCGCCGGAGAAGGTGCCGCCGAAGCGCCCGGCGGCGGCGATCAGCGAGCCGGTCTTCTCCCAGACCACGCGCAGGTAGTGCTCGACCGGGTCCTGCCGCTCGGTGGCGCCGATGGTCTCCCGCATCTGGCCGGTGACCAGCTCGGCGAAGGTCTCGGCGATGATCCGCACCGCGTCCGGGCCGAGCGTGGAGGTGAGCCGGGAGGCGTGCGCGAAGAGGTAGTCGCCCGCCAGAATGGCGAAGCTGTTGCCCCAGCGGGCGTTGACGCTCGGCGCGCCGCGGCGCATCTGCGCCTCGTCCATCACGTCGTCGTGGTAGAGCGTCGCGAGGTGCACCAGCTCGACCACGGTGCCCGCGGTGATCAGGTCCGGGTCGGTGGGGCGCGGACCGAGCTGACCGGTGAGGACGGTGAAGAGCGGGCGGAACCGCTTGCCGCCCGCCCTGGCCAGGTGCAGCGCGGCCTCCTGCAGGAAGCTCGCGCCGTCGGAGAGCTCTTCGACCAGCAGGTTCTCCACGGCGGCGAGACCGGTGCGGACGGTCTCGGCGAGTTTCTCGTCGCCGAGTTCCACGCCGGCCACCACCGTGCTCCCCGAGCTCACAGCCGATGTGCTCATCTCTTCTCCCAGCGACGCGTCCGACCCCACGGTAGAGAACCTAGCGTGTCGGGTCACGGCCGCCCATGAACACCGTCACTTGCGCGGGGCCGCGGCCCTGCGAGGATGGAGCCATGGAAGCACCGGACGTCATCCCCGCCGCGGTCGAGGTGCTCGTGGTCGGCGCGGGCCCCGCGGGCTCCGCGGCCGCGGCCTGGGCGGCCAGGGACGGCCGTGACGTGCTGCTGATCGACGGCGCGGTCTTCCCGAGGGACAAGACCTGCGGCGACGGCCTCACCCCGCGCGCCACCGCCGAGCTGGAGCACCTCGGGCTCGGGCCGTGGCTGCGCGCACACACCGTCAACCACGGTTTGCGGATGTCCGGCTTCGGCCGGGAGGAGCTGCTGCCCTGGCCGGGCGGGTCGTTCCCGACCTACGGCAGCGCGGTACCGCGCACCGAGCTGGACGACACGCTGCGGCAGACCGCGGTGAAGTCGGGGGCGCGCATGCTGGACGGCACCAAGGCCGTCGAGGTGGTGCGCGACGGCGCGGTGGTGCGCGGGGTCACGGTCAAGACCGGCTCCGGCACGCACACCATCGGCTGCCGGACCCTGGTGGTGGCGGACGGGGTGCGCTCGCCGATCGGCAAGCAACTGGGCCGCAGCTGGCACCGCCGCTTCGCCTACGGCACCGCGGCGCGCGCCTACATTCGCTCGGCGCGCAGCGCCGACCAGTGGATCACCTCGCACCTGGAGCTGCGCAATGCCGACGGCGCGCTGGTGCCGGGGTACGGCTGGATCTTCCCGCTCGGCAATGGCGAGGTGAATATCGGCGTCGGCTCGCTGGCCACCGAGCGCAGGCCGTCGCATATCGCGCTCAAGCCGCTGCTCGAGCACTACACCGCGCTACGCAGGGCGGAGTGGGAATTCTCCGGCGAGCTGCGCGCGGTGGCATCGGCGCTGCTGCCGATGGGCGGCGCCGTCTCGAACGTGGCCGGGCCGAACTGGGCGCTGGTCGGCGATGCCGCCGGCTGCGTGAACCCGCTGAACGGCGAGGGTATCGACTACGGCCTTGAGGGCGGGCACATGCTGGCCGCGCTGCTGGACGAGCCGGACCTGAGCGCCGTCTGGCCGGAGCTGCTGCGCGCCCGCTACGGCCGCACCTTCTCGGTGGCGCGGCGGATCGCGGGCATGGCGACGCACCCGCGGATGGTGCCGCTGGGCGGGCCGCCGCTCATGCGCTCGGCGCTGCTGCGCCGCACCGCGGTGCGGGTGATGGGCAACCTGGTGACCGACGAGGACACCGACCTCACCGCCCGGCTGTGGCGCACCGCTGGGCGCGGCTCGATGCGCGCCGACGACCTCGTCCCCTTCGCCTGACATGGCCGCCCGGCCGCCGCTGGAGCTGCTTCCGCACCTGCGCCGGGCCCGTGACCTGGCCGACCGGCACTACGCCGAGCCGCTGGACCTGACCGCGCTCGCCGCGGCCGCGGGCGTCTCCAAGTTCCACTTCCTGCGCGCCTTCGCCGCCGTGTACGGCCGGACCCCGGCGGCGTACCTCATCGAGCGCCGGATCGAGCGGGCGCAGGACCTGCTGCGCGCGACGAACCTGACCGTGACCGAGGTCTGCATGCTGGTCGGGTACAGCAGCCTCGGCTCGTTCAGCAGCCGGTTCCGCGCGCTGGTCGGGGTCGCGCCCTCGGACTACCAGGCCAAGTTCGCCGACGGGGCGCCGCGCATCCCCGGCTGCTACGTCTTCATGCACGGGCTGTCGGACAGAACCGCAATTCCGGAGAAGCGGGAGCCGGGCCCCGGCTCCTAGCCTCGGCGGTATGACGATCACCAATGTTTCCCTGGTCACCGTGTACGTCACCGATCAGGACGCCGCCAAGCAGTGGTACCTGGAGAAGCTGGGCTTCGTGGAGGCCACCGACATCAGCATGGGTGAGAACGGTTTCCGCTGGCTCACCATCGTGCACCCCGACCACCCGGAGCTGGAGGTCACGCTCATGGTGCCCGGCCCGCCGCTCGACGCGGAGCTGGCCGAGGCCATTCGCCGGGCGCTCGCCAACGGCACGCACGGGGCGCTCGGCCTGCGGACCGACGACTGCCAGAAGACCTTCGAGGAGCTCACCGCGAAGGGCGTGGAGTTCGTGCAGCCGCCTGCCGAGCGCCCCTACGGCGTCGAGGCCGTCATGCGGGACAACTCCGGGAACTGGCTGGTGCTGGTGGAGCGGAAGGAGTTCACCCCCGCCGATTTCGCCTGAGCCTCACCCCTCGGGGTGCTCGGCGAGCCACGTCGCGAAGAACTCCCGCTCGTTCTGCACCACGCGCTGGTGCAGCTGCTCGACCATGCGCTCCAGCGCGCCGCCGACCACGGGGACGTCGAACTTGGCCTGACCGCTGATCTCCAGCACGGCGCCCTCGGCGGTGGGGCGGAGCAGGTAGTCGCCGGAGAGCTCGCCGCGCACCCCGGTGGTGGCGGCGGTGAACGAGCCGGTCGCGCGCTCGCCGGCCAGCGGATTCCAGATGTCGGTGCGCTCCAGGGTGAACTCGCGGCCGAGCACCGAGCGGACCACCTTGGGCACGGCGTCGCCGCCGACCTTCTCGGACATGTGGATGCGGATACTACCCGCGCCATCGGGGTGGTCGAGCTCGTAATTCGCGGACTTGGCCTCGGCGAAGCGCGCGCGCCAGGCCTCGGGATCGGTGTATGCCCGGTGAAGCAGGGTCACCGGGGCGGAATAGGGCACGGTGAAGCTATAGGTGCGGGACATGGGCGCACACGCTAGCGGACCCGTCCATTAACCTGGCCCGGTGTCGGAAACCAGCCTCCGCGTGGCGCGTTCGGGTTCGCTGGGGCGGGGCGGGCTGACGGTGCTCGTGATCGCCGCCGCGATCAGCGTGCTCATGGTGCTGCTCGTGCTCGCCGCCTTCCGCAACGACTACCTGATCAGCTCCGATCGCGGCGTGACCACGGCCGAGGTGCTCTCCGCCGGGCGGCTGCGCTCGGCCGTCATGTACGTGACACCGGACGGCGTGACGCACAACCCCAAGGTCGGGGTGCTGTACCCGACCAACCTGACCGCGGGGCAGAACATCAATGTCGAGTACAACCGGGCCGACCCGGACCTGGTGCGGGTGGCGGGCCGGGACGCCAGGGTGGCGATCATCCCGGCGGGGTCGGTGATCGTGGTCGCCTGGCTGATCGCTCTGCCGTTGCTGTGGTACCTCCGCAGGCGCGGGGAGAACTGAGCGTTCGCCCGAACTTTCCGCGCCCTTCACGAAGCCGTGGCACCTCCGGCCACCGGAATTGCGACGCTGGAGCCGTGCGCGTAGCCATCGTCGCGGAATCGTTCACGCCGAACATGAACGGTGTCACGAACTCCGTCCTCCGGGTGCTCGACCATCTGGATCGGCTCGGCCACGACGCCCTCGTGGTCGCGCCCGACACCGTGCGCGGCCTGCCGCCCGCACCGAGTCACCAGGGCAGATTCCCGGTGCACCGGGTGCCCGCGGTCATGGTGCCGAAGATCAGCTCGCTGCCGGTGGGGCTGCCGCAGCCGGGCATCACCGCCGCCATCGCCGCGTTCGACGCCGACGTGGTGCACCTGGCCTCGCCCTTCCTGCTCGGCGCGGGCGGGCTGGGCGCGGCGCTGCGGCTCGACCTGCCGAGCATCGCCGTCTACCAGACCGATGTCGCCGGGTTCGCCAAGAGTTACGGCCTGAGCCTGGCCACCAGGGCCGCCTGGGGCTGGACCAGGCGCATCCACGAGGGCGCCACCCGCACGCTGGCGCCCTCCAGCGCGGCCGCCGCCGATCTGGCCGCGCACGGCATCCCGCGGGTGCACCGCTGGGGCCGAGGCGTCGACATCGCCCGCTTCGCGCCCTCACGGCGCAGCCGGGAGCTGCGCGAACGCTGGCTCGGCGGCACCGAGCGGATGCTGGTGGGCTTCGTCGGCAGGCTGGCGCCGGAGAAGCACGTGGACCGGCTGGCGGTGCTCGCCGGGGACCCCGAGGTACAGCTGGTGATCGTCGGCGACGGCCCGCAGCGGGCGCGGCTCGCCGAGCTGCTGCCCGGCGCGATCTTCACCGGCGAGCTGGGCGGGCTGGAGCTGGCCGAGGCGTACGCGAGCCTGGACGTCATGGTGCACCCGGGCGAGCACGAGACCTTCTGCCAGGGCGTACAGGAGGCGCTGGCCGCCGGGGTCCCGGTGATCGGGCCGGACGCGGGCGGCCCGCGCGACCTCGTCGCGCACTGCCGCAACGGCTACCTGCTCCCGGTGCCGCGCTTCACCGAGCTGCTGCCGAGCGCGGTCGCCGCGCTGCGCGACAGGGCGCTACGCGCCCGGTACGCCACCGCGGCCCGCAAGTCGGTGCTGCACCGCACCTGGCCCGCCGTCTGCGACCAGCTCATGGCGCATTACACCGCGGTCACCGGCTTTTCCGAGCGCACGTCACACACGGCCTGAAGGGTGAAACACCGGTGACCGGATAGGGTCGCGGTGTGGCGAAAACAGGACAGCGCGAATCCATCCGGGCATCGCTGGACAAGCGGCCGGACGAGGTCGCGTCGATGTTCGACGGGGTCGCGAAGCGGTACGACCTCACCAATACCGTGATCTCGGCCGGGCAGGACCGGTACTGGCGCTGGGCCACCAGGCGCGCGCTCGATCCGCGCCCCGGCGAGCGGGTGCTCGACCTGGCCGCGGGCACCGGCGTCTCCACGGTGGAGCTGCGCCGCTCCGGCGCCTGGTGCGTCGCCACCGACTTCTCCCAGGGCATGCTGGCCGCCGGGCGCGGCAGGCAGGTGCCGATGGTGGCGGGCGACGCCATGGCGCTGCCCTTCGCCGACGCCTCCTTCGACGCCGTCACCATCTCCTTCGGGCTGCGCAATGTCGCCGACATCGACCTGGCCATGCGCGAGATGCTGCGCGTCACCAAGCCCGGCGGGCGGCTGGTGATCTGCGAGTTCTCCACGCCGGTGTTCGGGCCGTTCCGCACGATCTACATGGAGTACCTGATGAAGGCGCTGCCCCGGGTGGCGCGCGCGGTGAGCAGCAACCCGGACGCCTACGTCTACCTCGCCGAGTCCGTCCGGGCCTGGCCCGCCCAGCGGCAGCTGGCGCGGCGGATCACCGAGGCGGGGTGGTCCGCGGTGAAGTGGCGCGACCTGACCGGCGGCGTAGTCGCTCTGCACCGGGGATTCAACCTCGGCTGACCTGCGCTTTCGTGATTCGCACCACAGCTCACCGGAGAAAATCGCCTCGGTGAGGCGGAATGTCACCTGACGATAACGTCGGGTAAAAACCGCGCAACCGCGCCGCAGCACCATGGACTCCATGCGGGAAGCGGATACGGTGCGCACACAGTGCTCGTACTGCGGTGTCGGCTGCGGCATCACCGTGGCGACCGGGGTCGAGCGCGGCGTTCCGGTGATCGCGAAGGTCGCCGGGGACAAACTGCACCCGGCGAACGCGGGCAGGCTCTGCACCAAGGGCGCGACGCACGCCGAGCTCATGCGCACGGACGGGCGGATGGGCACCGCGCTGCGGCGTCCGGCGCGGGACCGTGAGCCGGAGCCGGTGCCGGTGGACGACGCCGTCGCCGAGGCCGCCGCCCGGCTGCGCGCCATCCTGGACGAGCACGGCCCGGACGCCGTCGCGCTGTACGTCTCCGGGCAGATGTCGCTGGAGGCGCAGTACCTGGCCACCAAGCTGGCCAAGGGGTACCTGCGCACGGTGCACATCGAGGCCAACTCCCGGCTCTGCATGGCCAGCGCGGGCACCGGCTACAAGCAGTCGCTCGGCGCCGACGGCCCGCCCGGCTCCTACGACGACATCGACGCCGCCGACCTGTTCTTCGTGATCGGCGCCAATACCGCCGACTGCCACCCGATCGTGCACCTCCGGATGGCCGACCGGCTCAAGGCCGGGGCCAAACTCATCGTGGTCGACCCGCGGCGCACCGAGACCGCCGACCGCGCCGACCTCTTCCTGCAGATCGCGCCCGGCACCGACCTGGCGCTGCTGAACGGCCTGCTGCACCTGCTGGTGGCCGACGGCGCGATCGATACCGAGTTCATCGCCGCGCACACCGAGGGCTGGGAGGCGATGCCGGAGTTCCTGGCGGACTACCCGCCGGAGCGGGTCGCGGAGCTCACCGGGCTGGCCGAGCCGGATATCCGCACCGCGGCGCGGTGGATCGCCGAGGCGGGCGAGTGGATGTCGCTCTGGACCATGGGGCTGAACCAGTCGACGCACGGCACCTGGAACACCAATGCCGTCGTCAACCTGCACCTCGCCACCGGGGCCATCTGCCGCCCCGGCAGCGGGCCGTTCTCGCTCACCGGCCAGCCGAACGCCATGGGCGGGCGGGAGATGGGGTACATGGGGCCGGGGCTGCCCGGCCAGCGCAGCCTGCTCTCCCCCGCCGATCGCGCCTTCGTGGAGACGGCGTGGGAGCTGCCGCCCGGCACCATCAGGGACAAGGCCGGGCCAGGCACCATCGAGATGTTCCGGGAGATGAGCGCCGGGAAGATCAGGGCGGCCTGGATCATCTGCACCAACCCGGTGGCGACGGTGGCCAACCGGACCACCGTGATCGCCGGGCTGGAGGCCGCCGAGCTGGTGATCACCCAGGATGCCTACGCCGCGACCGCGACCAACACCTACGCCGACATCATGCTGCCCGCCACGCTCTGGGCCGAGGCGGAGGGCACCATGGTCAACTCCGAGCGCACGGTGACGCTGCTCGGGCAGGCGGTGCCGCCGCGCGGCGACGCCAGGCCGGACTGGCTGCTGATCGCGCAGGTGGCGCGGGCCATGGGGTTCCCCGGGTTCGAGTTCGAGACGGCCGCGGAGGTATTCGCCGAGATCACCGGCTTCGCCAACCCGGCCACCGGCTACGACCTGCGCGGCATGAGCCACGAGGCGCTGCGGAGCGGGCCGATGCAGTGGCCGTGCCCGGATCCGGAGCGGCCGCGCAACCCCATCCGCTACGTCAACGACGGGGTCAGCCAGACGCTGTTCACCGATGCCGACGGCACCACCCCCCGGCTCGCCTTCGCCACTCCGAGCAGGCGCGCGGTCTTCCTCGCGCGCCCGCACATGCCGCCGAGGGAGATGCCCGACGACGACCACCCGTTCCTGCTGAACACCGGCCGGTTGCAGCACCAGTGGCACACCATGACCAAGACCGGGCGGATCGGCAAGCTGACCAAGCTCACCGGGGAGCCGTTCCTGGAGATCTGCCCGGCCGATGCCGAGCGGCTGGAGATCCGGCCCGGCGACGGGATCGAGATCACCTCGCGGCGGGGCCGGGCGGTGCTGCCCGCGCGGATCTCGGACCGGGTGCGGCCGGGCGACTGCTTCGCGCCCTTCCACTGGAACGACGAGCACGGCGAGTACCTGACGATCAATGCCGTCACCAGCGACGCGGTGGACCCGGAATCGCTGCAGCCGGAGTTCAAGGCGTGCGCGGTGGCGCTGCGCCGGGTGCCCGCCGCGCCGCGGCCCGCGCCGCAACCGGCCCCCGAGGCGCACCCGCTCGCCGCCGTGCTCGGGCTGGAGGGCACCACCCCGACGCTGAGCGAGGCCGAGCGGATCTACCTCTCCGGCTACCTCGCCGCGTTGCAGGCGCTCCCGGTGACCGGGCAGCCGGTGCTGCCCGAGACCGCGCCGATCTCGCCGGGCAGCCGGATGTGGATCGACGGGCTGCTCGCCGGGATGTACTCGCGGGCGACCGGCGACACCGTCGAGGCCGTGCCGGAGCGCACGGTGACGGTGCTCTGGGCCTCGCAGACCGGCACCGCCGAGGAGCTGGCGGCCGATGCCGCCGCCCGGCTCAGCGCGGCCGGCTTCACGCCGCGGCTGCGGGATATGGACGGCTGCGACCCGGCCGAGCTCGGCGGCGACGTGCTGGTGGTGAGCAGCACCTTCGGCGACGGCGGGCCGCCGGACAACGGCCGCGACTTCTGGGAGCGGCTGGCCGAGCACCCCGGGCGATTCAGCGGCATGCGGTACGCGGTCTTCGCGCTCGGCGACTCCGCCTACGACGACTTCTGCGGGCACGGGCGCAAGCTCGACGAGACCTTCGCGGCCCGCGGCGCGCAGCGGCTGCTGACCAGGGTCGACAGTGAGCCGGAGTACGCCGAGGCGGCGGATGCCTGGTTCGAGGCGGTGCTGGCGGCGCTCGGGTCCGGCGGGGGGCCGGTGGGGTCCGGTGCGCCGGAGGGTGGCGGCGGATATCCGCCGGGTGGTGACTTCGCTCCGGACGGGGCCGCCCCCTCCGGGCCGGGCGGCATCCCGGCTGGTGCGGGGGGCATCCCCGCTGGTGCGGGCGGGGTGCCCGCTGGTGCGGGCGGGCTCCCGGTTGGTTTGGGCGGAATCTCCGCTGATGCGGGCGGCGGTGCGCCGGCCGGGGCGGGCCGGGTGCCCGTCGGTGCCGGTGGCCCACGTGCCGGTGGGGGTGGCGCTGCCGGCCGCGGCCTCCCCGTCGGCGGCGCGTTCGCCGGTGCCCCCGCGGGCCGGGCGGGTACGGCGACGGCGGTGCGGCCGGCGAAGCACCCCGCGCGCTTCACCCGCAACGCGCCGGTCCACGCGCCCCTCGTGCGCAACGAGGTGCTCTCCGCGGGCAGCACCAAGGAGGTCCGCCGCTTCGGCTTCGACCTGCGCGACCTCGACGTGCGCTACGAGGCGGGCGACGCGCTCGGCATCTGGCCGCGCAACGGCGACGCCCTGGTCGCCGAGTGGCTCGCCACCACGGGGTTGGACGGCACCCGCCCGGTCGAGGTGGACGGCGCCGACCTCCCGCTGGCCGAGGCGCTCGCCACCCGCTACGACATCACCCGGGTGAGCAACGACCTGCTCACCTTCGTCGCCGAGCACCACCCGGGCAACAACCAGCTGGCCAAGCTGCTGCGCCGGGACAACCGCAACGAACTCGAGGGCTACCTCTGGGACAAGCAGGCGGTGGACGTGCTGCGCGACTTCCCGGTCCGGGCCGACCTGGTGGAGTGGCTATGCGCGCTGAAGAAGCTGCAACCGCGGCAGTACTCGATCTCCTCCAGCCCGCGGGTGAGCCCGCACGAGGTGGAGCTCACCGTCGGCGTGGTGCGCTACGCCGAGCGCGGCGGCGTCTGCTCCACCTTCCTGGCCGACCGGGCCGATTCCGGGGTGCCGATCTTCCTGCAGCGCGCCCCGCACTTCCGCCCGCCGCTGGACCGCACCGCCCCGATGATCATGGTCGGCCCCGGCACCGGCATCGCCCCCTTCCGCGGCTTCCTGCACGAGCGCCGCGCACTCGGCGCCACCGGCCGCAACTGGCTCTTCTTCGGCGACCAGCACGCCACGCAGCATTTCTACTACCGCGCCGAGCTGGAGGACATGTTCCGCTCCGGCTTCCTCACCCGGCTCGACCTGGCCTTCTCCAGGGACCAGCGGGAGCGGGTCTACGTGCAGCACCGGATGATCGAGCACGGCGCCGAGCTGTGGTCCTGGCTGCGCGACGGCGCGCACTTCTACGTCTGCGGGGACGCGGCCCGGATGGCGACCGACGTCGACGAGGCGCTGCTCACCATCGCGCGGGTGCACGGCAAGCTCGACGACGAGGGGGCCCGCGCCTTCCGCAAGCAGCTGGTCGCCGAGAAGCGCTACGTGCGGGACGTCTACTGAGCGCCCACCGGCGGCGGGTCGAGCCGGGCGAGCTGCTTCGCCGTGAGCGTCACCTCGAAGCGGCGCTCGATGCCGTCGCCGCCGGACCGTTCCTCGCGCCGTAAGCGGACGGCGTGGCGCGCGCCACCCGGCTCACGACGGCGCACGGGCCCCGCGGTGCGGGCCGGTCGGGCGCTACGCGATCCAATCCGCCCGACGACCGGTGCGGGCGAGCACCCGATCGAAGCGGGACGCGTCGGCGGCGACCGGCTGGACCGGGCCGAAGAGCCCGGGCGTCCCCTCGGCGGGCATCTCGGCGAGGAACCCCTCCAGCACCTCGAGCTCGCCGGGCGTCACGTCGTAGGGCAGCCCGGTGGCCCTGGCCAGATCCCAGCCGTGGATGACGAGCTCGTCCAGCGCCACCGCCGCCATGGCGGACGCGGGGGCGGTGACGCCGCCCGCCTCGGTCTCGCCCGCCCACGCGGCCTGCTCGCGCCAGGCGGCGACCAGGGCGTCCAGCCGGGCCGGGATGAGCGTGCGCCAATCGGCGGGCAGCTCGCTGGCGGCCACCTCGGGCGGCTGCGAGCCGCTGACCTCCTTCGTCGCGGCCTGCCGGAAGGCCTCGGTGAGCCCGGCGACGTGGCCGAGCAGCGCGCCGACCGAGACGCCTGGGCACGGGGTCGGCCCGGTGAGCTGGTCGTCGCCGATTCCGGCGACAACGGTGGCCATCCGGTCGGCGGCGACGGCGAAATCGAAGGCGGGGGCGGCAGTGGTCACGGCGGATCTCCTGTCCTGGGAACGGCTCTCACCGATACCGACGGAGCGGGCTGGCTGGATTCATCGGCGCGCCGCGGGTATACCGGTGCCGAACGGAAACCCCCGCGGAGAGGAGCGCACGATGGTCGATCGCAGCACACCCGCCACGTTCGAGGTGTCCGAGGCCGATCTGGCCGAGCAGTCCCGCCCGGTCGATCCGGACGATGTCGCGCCGAGCCCCGAGGTGCAGGGCGACCTGTGGAGCGCCGACCCCGCCGACGTGGCGGAGCAGCGCATCGAGGTCCCGCTCGACGACGAGCGGGAGTAGCCCTCAGCTGATGGCGGCGCGCACCGATCCGTGCAGCTCGCGCAGCCCGGACCGCTCGGTCGCGACCTCCAGCACCCGCACCCCGTGCGCGTGGCCGGTGAGCGCCGCCGCCAGCTCGGCGGTGTCCACCTGCCGGTGCGGGATGCGGTAGGCCGCGCAGAGCGCCGCCAGGTCCATGCCGTGCGGGGTGCCGAAGACCCGCTCGAAGACCCCGGCGTACTGCGGGTCGCCCTGTTCCAGCAGCTCGAAGATGCCGCCGCCGTCGTCGTTGGCGACCACGATGGTGAGGTCGTCCGGGCGCGGCTCACCGGGGCCGATCAGCAGCCCGGAGGCGTCGTGCAGGAAGGTCAGGTCGCCGATCAGGGCGAAGGTGCGGCCGTTGTGCCGCATGGCGGCGCCGAGCGCGGTGGAGACGGTGCCGTCGATCCCGGCGACGCCGCGGTTGGAGATTACCGTCACCCCCGGCCGCGGCGTCGAGACCAGCGCGGTGTCGCGCACCGGGTTGGAGGCGCCGAGCAGCAGCTGGTCGCCCGCGCGCAGCGCGTCCGCGACCACCGCGGCGACGTGCAGCCCGGTCGGCTTCGGATGCCGGGCGAGCTCGTCCCGGACGGCGTGGTGCGCGCGCTCGTTGAGTTCGTGGCAGCGGGCCAGCCAGGCCGGGTCGGGGGCGCCGGAGATCACGGCCCGCGTTCCGGTGCCGACCACATTGCCGGAGACATCCGGCCAGCGTGGGCCGGTGGTGAGCGCGTAGACGGTGACCTCGGGGTCGGCGAGCAGCTTGGCGACCGGGCGGTGCAGGGTCGGACGGCCGGTGATGATGGCCTGCTTCGGCCGCAGCAGCGGCAGCGCCAGCGGGTGCAGGGCGGGGCCGTGCAGCGGCGCGGTCGGCTCGGCGACGGTGGGCAGCGCGGCGAGCTCGGGCCGCAGCCCGGCGCCGTGGCCGGAGATCACCACGGTGTCCGCGGTGAGGTCGATGGCGAGCGGGACGTCGAGGGTGGCGTGCTCGGTCCTGGTCCACGGGGCGTCGCCGGCCCGGCCCGGCGGGAGTTCGGCGGCGTTCGGGTCGGGGACCAGCGGCTCGCGCAGCGGGATGTCGAAGTGCACCGGCCCGGCATTGCCGGAGCGGGTGCCGCGGGCGGCGGCGAGCACCCGGCAGACCGCCGAGCGCCAGACGCTGTTCTGCCGCGGGTAGCCGGGATCCGGCTCCAGCTCGGCCAGCCCGAGGCTGATGGTGGCGCGCACCTGGCTGCCGAAGAGCCCGAGCTGCTCGACCGTCTGGTTGGCGCCGGTGCCGAGCATCTCGTAGGGCCGGTTGGCGCTCAGCACCACCAGCGGCACCCTGGCGTAGTTGGCCTCCAGCACGGCGGGGCCGAGATTGGCCACGGCGGTGCCCGAGGTCATCACCACCGGTACCGGGGCGCGGCCGGAGAGCGTGAGCCCGACCGCGAGGAACCCCGCGGTGCGCTCATCGATGCGCATGTGCAGCCGGAGCCGCCCCCCAGCATCCGCGGCCTGCAGGGCGAAGGCCAGCGGGGCATTGCGGGAGCCGGGGCACAGGACCACGTCCCGCACCCCACCGCGCACCAGTTCGTCGACGACGACCTGCGCCTGCGCTGTTGACGGATTCACGTCTCCAGACTTCCAGACGCGCGCCGCTGCCGCCGCGTCGCCCTGCTCACAGCGTGGGACGTGGCTCGCGCCGCCGGCGGCAGCGGCGACGGCGCGAGTGCGGGTTCAGGCCGTGGCGTGCCGCTGGACCAGCGCACCCACCCGCGGCAGCGCCTCGACCACGTTCTTCTTGGCCGAGGAGCGCAGCGAGGAGTACACCTTCTGCAGCGCCGGGCGGGTCGAGGACTCGGCCCGCTCGTCGGTCACCTTCAGCAGCGCTTCGGCGACCTCGTCGGACTTGGCGACCAGCAGATCGGCGAAGCCGGCGGTGCTGCCGGACGCGGTGTACTCCTGCCAGTAGGGCTCCAGCTGGGCCAGCAGGCGGGGGGCGAGGGACTCCAGGGCGTCGGGGACGATGGACGGGCCGATCTTCTTGACCGCCGCGTAGCCACCCTTCACAGCCAGGCCGGACGCACCACCCTTGTCCGAGACCTCGGCATCCAGGACCTCGACAGCGTCGGCAAGGAAGGCCGGCCGCTTGGCATCGTCGAGCAGGGATTCAGACAGTGCTGCAACCACTTTCAGGTTCCTCCGGAATCGGTTCGTTGTACGAGCACGCGCCACTATACGCACCGCCGCCCGCATCCACCCGGCTACGGCTGCCCGGGCAGCGGTCGAATCATCGATCCTTCGGCATCCGCGGGCAATTCGCCCTGCTCATCGCGGAGCTCCGCGGTGACGAACGTTTTCCGCCGCTCGACCCGATCGACCTGCACCGCGAACGGCCAGCGTCCGGCCCGGCGGGGTGACCTCGCGCTCGTCCCGGCCCGGTGTACACCGTCCAACCGGGGGCGCTTCCGGCCGGTTCACCGGTGCCCCGATAATCGCAGGGGTGACCTTCGACCCCGCATTGTGGCGCCCGGTACCCGGCTTCGAGAACCTGACCGACATCACCTACCACCGGCACCTGTCGCAGGGCACGGTGCGGGTGGCGTTCGACCGGCCGGAGGTGCGCAATGCCTTCCGGCCGCACACGGTGGACGAGCTCTACCGGGCACTCGACCACGCCAGGATGACCTCCGACGTCGGCGCGGTGCTGCTCACCGGGAACGGCCCGAGCCCGAAGGACGGCGGCTGGGCCTTCTGTTCCGGCGGCGACCAGCGCATCCGCGGCCGCAGCGGCTACCAGTACGCGGACGGCGAGACCGCGGAGACCGTCGACCCGGCGCGCGCGGGGCGGCTGCACATCCTGGAGGTGCAGCGGCTCATCCGGTTCATGCCCAAGGTGGTGATCGCGCTGGTGAACGGCTGGGCCGCGGGCGGAGGGCACAGCTTGCACGTGGTCTGCGACCTCACCCTCGCCAGCCGGGAGCACGGGAAGTTCAAGCAGACCGACGCCGACGTGGGCAGCTTCGACGGCGGCTACGGCAGCGCGTACCTGGCCAAGATGGTCGGGCAGAAGTTCGCCAGGGAGATCTTCTTCCGCGGCCGCCCGTACAGCGCCGAGGAGATGCACCGGATGGGCGCGGTCAACGAGGTGGTCGACCACGCCGAGCTGGAGAACGTCGCGCTGGAGTGGACCGCCGACATCCTCGGCAAGTCGCCGCAGGCGCAGCGCATGCTCAAGTACGCCTTCAATCTGGTGGACGACGGCCTGGTGGGCCAGCAGCTCTTCGCGGGCGAGGCGACCCGGCTGGCCTACATGACCGACGAGGCGGTCGAGGGGCGCGACTCCTTCCTGGAGAAGCGCGCGCCGGACTGGACCCCGTACCCCTGGTACTTCTGATGGACATCCTGAGCAGCCGGGTCATCCTGCGCCCCGGCGACTACGACACCACGCTGGCCTTCTACCGGGACGCGCTCGGGCTCGCGATCGCCAGGGAGTACCCCGGCGGGACGGTCTTCCACGCCGGGCAGTCGTTGATCGAAGTGGCCGCGCACGGCGGCTCGGACGAGCCGTCGGCGTTCAGCGGCGCGCTCTGGCTCCAGGTGCGCGATATCGGGGATGCCGCCGCCGAACTCGCGCTCGCCGGGGTGCGCATCGACCGGGAGCCGAAGCGCGAGCCGTGGGGGTTGCTGGAGATGTGGATCGCCGACCCGGACGGAGTGCCGATCGTGCTGGTCGAGGTGCCCGCCGAGCACCCGCTGCGCCGGGATTCGCGGTGAGGTCTTCGCCTTCGAGTTGCCAGCAGGCAAACCGAAAGGGACGATAACGACTCGGGCGAGACCCGACCGCCGACGTCCGGGGAGTCGCCCGAGTCGTTCTCGTCGGACGAGAGAATCGCGGTTTCGATGCCTGTCGTACCTGAGCCGTTGTCGGCCTCCCCGCGCGCCCGCCGCGCCGGTTCCCGGACCACCCGTTCCGTGTGTGCGCACGCGGCCATGACACGATCGCTGTCGTGAGCAAGCCCCTGCGGATCCTGCCGATGCCGACCGGGTCCGGCGTCGGCGATGTGCTCCCGCACCTGCGCCAGGCGCTGGAGGGCAATGGTCCGGCGTGGCTCCCCATCCCGAACAGCGACCGCCGCGAGGCGCGCAGGCTCGGCGACGCGCTCGCCCCCGGCGAGCCGATCGACGAGGACGTGGCGCTGGTCGTCACCACCTCGGGGACGACCGGGGTGCCGAAGGGCGCCATGCTCGGCTCCGCCGCGCTGCGGGCGAGCGCGAGCGCGACGCACGAGCGGCTCGGCGGGCCGGGGCAGTGGCTGCTGGCGCTGCCCACGCACCACATCGCGGGCATCCAGGTGTTGCTGCGCAGTATCCAGGCCGGGACCGAGCCGGTGGTGCTCGACGTCGGCGGCGGGTTCCTGCCGGAGGCGCTGGCCGGGGCGATCCGAGCCATGCGCGGCGAGCGGCGGTACACCTCGCTGGTGCCCACGCAGCTGATCAAGGCGCTGGAATCGCCCGCGGCCGCGACCGCGCTGGCCGGGCTGGACGCGGTGCTGGTCGGCGGGGCGGCGACGCCGGCCCGGGTGCTGGAGCGGGCGCGCGCCGCCGGGATCACCGTGGTGCGCACCTACGGCATGAGCGAGAGCTGCGGCGGCTGCGTCTACGACGGGGTCCCGCTGGACGGGGTGCGGCTGCGGATCGAGGACGGGCGGGTGCTGCTCGGCGGGGCGACCATCGCCACCGGCTACCGCAACCACCCCGACCACCCCGCCTTCGCCGAGCCCGGCTGGTTCCGCACCGACGACGCGGGCGTGCTCGAGGACGGCGTGCTCCGGGTGACCGGGCGGCTGGACGAGGGGATCAGCACCGGCGGGCTGCTGGTGCTGCCGCAGGTCGTCGAGGCGGTGCTCGGCACGCACCCGGCCGTCGCCGAGTGCGTGGTGCTCGGGCTGCCGGACGAGCGGCTCGGCCAGCGGGTCGCCGCCGTCGTCGTCACCACGCCCGGCGCCGAGCCGCCCACCCTGGCCGAGCTGCGCGCCCACGTCACCGCCGAGCTCGACGCCGTCGCCGCGCCCCGCGAACTCGCCGTCCTGGAGGAGCTCCCGCTCCGCGGCCCCGGCAAACCGGACCGCACCGCCCTGCGCGACTACCTGCTGGCCGACAGCCCGCACTGACCCGCCGACAGCCGCACGCAAGAGCCGTGCAAGAGGTGTGCGGGCGGTGCAAGTCCGGGGGCGCACGCTCGGAGCCATGACAGATTCCACACCCCTCGCGGTGGAGGCCATCGACCTGGTCAAGGTGTTCGGCACCCAGCGCGCCGTCGACGGCGTGAGCCTCGCCGTTCCCGAGGGCTCCGTGTACGCGGTGCTCGGCCCCAACGGCGCGGGCAAGACCACCACCATCCGCATGCTCGCCACCCTGCTCCGCCCGGACGGCGGCACCGGCCGGATCTTCGGCCACGACGTGGTGGCCGAGCCGACGGCGGTCCGCTCGCTGATCGGCGTGACCGGGCAGTACGCCTCGGTGGACGAGGACCTCTCCGCCACCGAGAACCTGATCGTCTTCTCCCGCCTGCTCGGGCTGAGCCGCCAGGACTCCAGGCGCAGGGCCACCGAGTTGCTGGAGGAGTTCGGCCTCACCGATGCCGCCACGAAGTCGCTGAGCAACTTCTCCGGCGGCATGCGCCGCCGCCTCGACCTGGCCGCGAGCCTGATCGCCACCCCTCCCCTGCTCTTCCTGGACGAGCCGACCACCGGCCTCGACCCGCGCACCCGCGCGCAGATGTGGGACACCATCCGCCGCCTGGTCCGGGAGGGGGCGACGGTCCTGCTCACCACCCAGTACCTGGACGAGGCCGACCAGCTCGCCGACCGGATCGCGGTGATCGACCACGGCAGGGTGATCGCCGACGGCACCGCCGACGAGCTCAAGCAGTCGGTCGGCGGCTCCTCGCTGCACCTGGTGCCTGCCGATCGCTCCCGGCTGGCGGAGGCGCGGCAGCTGGTCGCCGCCTTCCTCGACGCCGAGGCGACGGTCACCCCGGAGGCGGGGCGGATCACCGCGCCGCTGCGCGATGCCGACGTCACCACCGACCTGCTGGTCCGGCTGCGCCAGGAGCGGATCGCCATCGCCGAGATCACCGTCAGCAAGCCGAGCCTGGACGAGGTCTTCCTCACCCTCACCGGCCGCCCCTCCGAGGACGCGACCGACACCGAAAAGGACGCAGCATGACCGACACCCTCGCCCGCACGGCGCAGCGCATCTCCCCGGTGCGCCCGGCGAGCAACAGCGTGAGCCCGGCCGCCACCCTCTCGGCCTCGCTCACCATGGCCTACCGCGGGCTGCTCAAGATCCGGCACAAGCCGGAGCAGCTCTTCGACGTCACCATCCAGCCGATCCTGTTCACCGCGCTCTTCGCCTACATCTTCGGTGGCGCCATCGGCGGCAGCGTGCAGAACTACCTGCCGGTCCTGATCCCCGGCATCCTGGTGCAGACCGTGGTGCTCACCTCGGTGGTCACCGGCACCCAGCTCCGCGAGGACATGGACAAGGGCGTCTTCGACCGCTTCAAGTCGCTGCCCATCGCCCGGATCGCGGCGCTGGCCGGCGCGCTCATCGCCGACATGGTGCGCTACACCCTGGCCACCGTGCTCACGGTCGTGGTCGGGCTCGCCATCGGCTACCGGCCGGAGGGCGGGTTCGTCGGCGTGGTCGCGGCCGGTGTGGTGATCGTGCTCTGCTCGTTCGCGGTGAGCTGGATCTGGGCGCTGGTCGGTGTCACCGGGCGCAGCGCGGCCGGGGTGCAGGGCATCTCCATGATGGTCATGTTCCCGCTCACCTTCATGTCCGGCGCCTTCGCGCTGACCAGCACCATGCCGGGCTGGATGCAGGCGATCAACCACGCCAACCCGGTGTACTACATGGTCAACGCCTGCCGTGACCTGATGAACGGCAACGGCTTCGGCAGCAGCACGGTGTACTCGCTGCTCGGCGCGATCGTGGTGATCGTGATCTTCGCGCCGCTCGCGGTGCGGGCCTACATGCGCCGCGCCTGAGCTGCGCCTGCGTCGGGGGTGTCCGGTTCGCCGGGCGCCCCCGCCGTCGTCTCGGCGATCAGCCCGAGCACCTGGCGCAGCAGCCGCATCCGGCGCGCGGGGCCGAGCGCCGCCTCGGCCTCCGCGATCGCCGTGGGGCCGAGCGCGGCCTCGGCGAGCGCCAGGTGCCGGTGCACCAGCATCGTCGGGAAGTCCTGCCGCGCGGGCAGCCGCGGCGCGGCGAGCAGCAGCCGCAGCCCGGTCTCCGGGTCGTCGCCGGAGACGATGAGCCTGCTGCCGAGCGCGCAGGCGATGGCGCCGACCTGCGGAACGTCCTGGAAGGTGTGGAAGATCCGGCCCGCCGCCTCGGCGAGCTCGCGGGCGACCTTCCCGGCCTCGATCGGGTCGCCGTAGAGCACCTCGGCGTCGAGCGTGGCCGCCACCAGCATGAGCACCCAGGCCCCCGGCCCGTGCGAGGTGCCCGGCCAGCCGGAGACGGCGAGCGCGCGCCGGTACCTGCGCACCCCCTCCTCGATCCGGCCGCGCGCGAACAGCAGCTCGGCCTGCGCCTGGAAGAGGATGCCGAGCAGCCCGCTGACGGTGCCGTCCGGCGCCTCCGGGTCGAGGTCGGCGAGTTGCATGGTGCGCTCCAGCTCGGCGTCGGCGCGCTCCAGCTCGCCGCAGCCGATCAGCACCCCGACCAGCGCGGTCCGCGCCTCGATCAGCTCGTCGTAGGCGCCGATCCGCTCCAGCAGGCCGATTCCGCGGACGTAGGGCTCGACGGCCTCGCGGTACCGGCCCGCCTGGCCGTGCAGCTGCGCGATGTGCCGGTGCGCCGAGGCCAGGCTCCAGCCGTCGCCGGGGCGGAGCAGGGTGAGCGTGGTCGCCGCGTCCCGCAGCGAGCCGTGCAGGTCACCCAGGTTCTCCCGGATATTCGCGCGCAGGATCAGCGCGTTCACCCTGGCGTCCCGGTCCGGTGAGCGCACCGCCTCGGCCACCAGCCGCGGGATGCCGGTGCCGCGCGGCGGGCTCACCAGCAGCCGGGCCGCGAGCACCACCGACTCCGAGATGTCGGTGCGCAGGGCGAGCAGCCGCCGGGTGCGGATCCGCACCAGGGCCAGCGTGCGCAGCTCGGTGTGGTCGCGGAAACCGGCGTGCAGGATCTGCAGCGCGGTACCGATCACCTGCAGGTCGCCGGAGGGATGCGGGTCGTCCGGCGCGGGCGGCGGGACGTGCAGCAGCCGCTCGGTCCAGGCGATCACCTCGCCGTGCGCGCCGCGCATCATCCAGAGCACGCCGAGCGCGGGGAAGACCGTGTAGACGGTGCGCCCGTCGGCGCGCTCGGTGGCCCAGCGCAGCGCGGCGAGCAGGTTGTCCTGCTCGGCGTCGAGCTCGCCGCCGAGTATCAGCTGGTCCTCCCGATAGGCCCTGGCGCCGAGGTCCTCGCAGCAGCCGCGGGCCCAGGTCAGGGTGCGGGTGATGATCTCCTCGCCCTCGCCGCTGGCGGCCAGCCGCTCCTCGCCGTACTCGCGCACCGTCTCCAGCATCCGGTAGCGCAGCCCGGCCGGGGTGTCCTGCACGGTGAGCAGCGACTGGTTCACCAGCCCGTCCACCGCGGCCGCGACCTCGCCCACCTCGGCACCCGCGGCCACCACCTCGGCGGCGGCCAGGGTGAAGCCCGCCGGGAAGCGGCAGAGCCTGCGCAGCGCCACCTGCTGCCCCGGCTCCAGCAGGTTCCAGCTCCAGTCGATCACCGCGTGCAGGGTGCGGTGCCTGGCCGGGGAGCTGCGGTCGCCGGAGCGGAGCAGCGCGAAGCGGTCGTGCAGCCGCTCGGCGATCTCCTCGACGCTCATGGTCCGCACCCGGGCGGCGGCCAGCTCGATGGCGAGCGGCAGGCCGTCCAGGGTGTGGCAGAGCCGGGCCACCACGGCCGGGTCGATCCGCACCGACGGCCGGACCGCGCGGGCCCGCGCCGCGAAGAGGTCGGTGGCGGGGGAACCCGCCGGGTCGATGCGCAGCGGGGGCAGCGGGTACACCGCCTCGGCGGTGATCATGAGCGGCGCGCGGCTGGTGGTGAGCACCCGGAGCCGGGGGACGTGCGCGATGAACTCGGCCACCAGCGTGGCGACGGCCTCGATCAGGTGCTCGCAGTTGTCGAGCACCAGCAGCGTCGGCCGGGCCGAGACGGCGTCGAAGAGCCGCTGGCGCAGCTCGACCGGGCCGGTGCGCAGGGTGGAGCTGTCGAACGGCGCCTCGGAGACGCCGAGCACCGCGGCGATCGCGCTCTCGATCTCGCCGCGCGCCACGTCCGGTTCCGCGGCCCGGATGGAGGCCAGTTCGACCAGGGCCACCGCGCCGATCTCGCGGGCGCCGAGTTCGTGGGCGACGCGGGTCTTGCCGGTGCCGCCGGGACCGAGGACGGTGGTCACCCGGGAGGTGCGCAGGAGTTCTTCGAGCGCGGCGAGGTCGGCGGCGCGGCCGAGCAGCGGGTTCGGTGCGGCGCGCACGCCGAGCCCGAGGAAGGGCGCCCGGCCCGCGTGGCCGTCGGCTCCGGCGCTGCCGGGTTCGGCGGGAAGCCCGGCGAGCGCCGCCGGGCGGGCGGCGCCCGTGTCGAAACCGAACTCGAGGTCACCGGGCCGTGGTGCCGGGCGGGCGGCGCCGGCGGCGTACCCGGGGTCCGCATCCCGAACGTGCGGTGCCGGGCGGGCGGCGCCGGCGGCGTACCCGGGCTCGGGACGGCCGATGTGCGGCAGGCCCGCGGTAGCGGGCGGGAGATCGGGGGCGAGGGGGGCGATGCGCTCGCCGCGCAGGACGGCGGTGTTGAGCTCGGTGAGTTCGGGGCCGGGATCGGCGCCGAGGCGGTCGGCGAGCCGGGCGCGGAACCCGGCGACGGTCTCCAGCGCGGCGGCGGAGCGGCCGGTGGCGGCGAGCAGCCGCACCAGCTCGACGTGCGCCGGTTCGTCCAGCGGCAGCGCGGCGGCCCGGTGTCCGGCCAGCCGGAGCGCGCCGCCCGGATCGCCGGTGCCCGCCCGGCCGGTGATCTCCAGCGCGTCGAGCTCGTCCGCGTACCCGGCGGCCCGCTCGCGCAGCTCGTCCGCGAGCGGACCGGGCGGCAGATCGGCTCCCGGCTCCCCGCGCCAGAGCGCGCGGGCGGCGAGCACAGTGGTCAGGCAGGCGGCGTAGGCGCCGGAACCGCGCTGCGCGCGCGCCTGTTCCAGCAGCAGCGCGCAGTGCGACAAATCGACCAGCTCGGCGCCGAGCTCCAGCCGGTACCCGGCCGGGCCCGCGCTCACCGCGCCACCGGGCAGCACCGAGCGCAGCCGGGACATCTGGGTGTGCAGCGCGTTCATCGGCGCCCGTGGCGCCGCCGCGCCCCAGACGTCCTCGATCAGCCCCGCCGCGCTCCGGCTCCGCCCCCGCCGCAGCGCCAGCGCCGCCAGCAGCGCGCGGGCCCGCGCACCGGGCAGCGGCCGCAGCGCGCCTGCCCCGCGCACCGCTACGGGCCCGAGCAGCCCGATCTCGAGCAGCGCACCACCCGCGGCCGCCCGCGGTGGCTCCCCGTCGCGCGGAGCCACCGTCTGGTTACGCCCGATCGGGCCACTGCTCTCCGGCACCATTCCGGAATCGATCCTAGAGTTCACGCGACCGATGCGGCGCGCGTCCCACGCGGCCCCGGCGCTCGGCTTACAGTCGGCCCATGACCGATTTCGAGGTTGCCCGGCGCACCGTGATCGCCGCCGAGCCTGCCCGCATCCACGGGCTGATCGACGATTTCCACCAGTGGGTGCACTGGTCGCCGTGGGAGGACCTGGATCCCGCGCTGAACCGGCAGTACGCGGGCCCCGACTCCGGTGTCGGCGCCTCCTACACCTGGAACGGCAACCGCAAAGCCGGGCGCGGCACCATGACAATTACCTCCAGCGCGGAGCACGAGATCGGCGTCCGGGTGGACTTCCAGAAGCCGATCGCCGCCACCAACGACGTCCGCTTCGAGCTGGCGCCGGTGGCGGGCGGCACCGAGGTGACCTGGCGGATGACCGGGAAGCGCACCGGCTTCCTCGGCGTGATCGGCCGGGTGGTCCCGATGGACAAGTTCATCGGCAAGGACTTCGAGAAGGGGCTGGCCCGGCTCAAGACCGCCGCCGAACAGCCCGCCTGAACTCCGGGCCGCCCCGCGCCGGATTAGGCTGCGCGCATGGCAACTGCAGCGCAATGGCTCGAGGGCGCCCGGCCGCGCACCCTGCCCAACGCGATCGCCCCGGTCCTGGCTGGCACCGGCGCCGCCGCCGCGCTGGACGCCGCGGTGTGGTGGAAAGCACTGCTGGCCCTTGTGGTCTCGCTCGCCCTGATCGTCGGGGTGAACTACGCCAACGACTACTCCGACGGCATCCGCGGCACCGACGACGTGCGGGTCGGCCCGGTGCGGCTGGTCGGCCAGGGGCTGGCCGAGCCGAAGGCGGTGCGCACCGCCGCCGTCGCGAGCCTGCTGGTCGCCGCGGTGGCGGGGCTGGTGCTCGCGCTGCTCACCGCCTGGTGGCTGCTGCTCTTCGGCGCCGCCTGCCTGGCCGGCGCCTGGTTCTACACCGGCGGCCGGAACCCGTACGGCTACAGCGGCTTCGGTGAGATCGCGGTCTTCGTCTTCTTCGGGCTGTTCGCGGTGCTCGGCACCCAGTACGTGCAGGCCGAGCGGGTGGACTGGACAGGGCTGGCCGCCGCGGTGGCGGTCGGCGCCTTCTCCAGCGCGGTGCTGGTGGCGAACAACCTGCGCGACATCCCCACCGACACCGAGTCCGGGAAGACCACGCTCGCGGTCAAGCTCGGCGACCCGCGCACCAGGACGCTGCACGCGGCGCTGCTCGCGCTGCCCTTCGCCATGACGCTGGTGCTGGCGCTGCGCACGCCCTTCGCACTGCTGGCGCTGGTCGCCGTCCCGCTGGCGCTGCGCGCCAACGCACCGGTGCGCGGCGGCCGCGGCGGCCCCGAACTGATTCCGGCGCTGCGCGATTCCGGCCTTGCCCTGCTGGCCTGGTCGGCGGTGACCGCCGCCGCGCTCGCGCTCGGCTGAGGCCGGGCTCAGTCCTCGTCGCCGACCAGCATCCCGAGCCCCCAGTTGACGATCGAGATGATGAGCCCGCCCACCAGCGCGGCCCAGAAGCCGTCGACCCGGAGGCCGTAGTCGGTGGTCTCGGTGATCGCCGCGGTGAGCATGAGCATGAGCGCATTCACCACCAGCAGGAACAGCCCGAGCGTGACGATCACCAGGGGCAGCGCCAGCACCTGGACGATCGGCTTGACCAGGGCGTTCACCAGGGTGAAGACCGCGGCGACGGCGAGCAGGACGATGATCTTCCACCCGACCTCGTCCTCCGGGCTCACCACCTCGATGGCGCCGACCAGGTAGGCCGCCAGCCAGATGGCGAAGGCGTTGATGATCAACCGGAGCACTAGCTGCATGCCGCCATGCTAAGCGGGCCGGGCGTCGCGCAGGGGTCACAACGCGGTCAGGCCGCCCGATCCAGCAGCGCGTGGATCCGGGGGCGCAGCGCGTCCCTGGCCTCGGGGCCGCCGAGCAGCTCGGTGGTGACGCCGTTGGCCCCGCGCACGATGCCGAGCAGCAGGTGCCCCGACTCGATCGAGCGGTCCTTGCGCGCCGCCGCCTCGCGCAGTGCGAGCTCGAGCGTCTTCTTCGCCGCCCTGCTGAACGGGATGTGCCCGCCGCTCCACCGGGCGAAGCGCCCGCGCGGCTCCGGCGCGGCCTGCTCCAGCGCATCCGCGCCGAACCCCGCTTCCAGGCTCGCCCGCACCGCGTCCAGATCGATGCCGATCGAGCGCAGCGCCTCCGCGTCCTCCGCCCCGAGCGGCTCGCCGCGGCCGCGCTCGGCCAGCGCCGCCGCCACCGCCGCCTTGGTCACCCCGGACTCCGCGAGCAGCGCTGTCAGCGCAGGCTCGGCGCTGCCGAGCAGCCCGAGCAGCACGTGCTGCACGTCGATGACCGGGGAGCGCAGCTCCCGCGCGTCCTCCTGCGCGAGCACGATCGCGACCCGCGCCTGCCTGCCGAACCGTTCGAACATCAGCGCCTCCTGGTGTGCTTCTGGTGGACTGCCTGCTTGCTGACCTCGAGCGCGTCGGCGATCGCCTGCCAGGACCAGCCCTGCGCCCTGGCATTCGCGACCTGGATGGCCTCCAGCCGCTCGAGCAGCCTGCGCAGCGCGAGCACCGCGCGCAGCCCGACCGTGGGGTCGGGGCTGCCCGCGGCGGCCGCCAGCGTGGTTGCTTCACTCATGACGTCAATTTTGATTGACACTACGGCCATTTGTCAACAAAAGTTGACGAATGGGAGGCTCAGCCGGTCCAGACCCCGGTGGCCGCGAACGTGTCCAGCACCGCCTGCGCGGGCTCCAGATGGAGGCCGTGCGCCGCGATCCAGGAGTCGTCGTAGTAGGTGGTGGCGTAGCGGTCGCCGCCGTCGCAGAGCAGCGTCACCACGCTGCCGGAGCGCCCGGCCGCCAGCATCTCCGCGATCAGCGCGAAGGCGCCCCAGAGGTTGGTGCCGGTGGAGCCGCCGACCCGGCGGCCGAGCACCGCGCTCGCGTACCGCATGGTGGCGATGGAGGCGGCGTCCGGCACCTGCAACATCCGGTCCACCACCTGCCCGATGAAGGAGGGCTCGACCCGGGGCCGCCCGATCCCCTCGATCCGGGACGCCATACCGGTGCCGTACCCCGCGTCACCGGTCTCGTAGCCGCCGAAGAAGGCGGAGTTCTCCGGGTCGACGACGGCGAGCCGGGTGTGGTGCCTGCGGTAGCGGATGTAGCGGCCGATGGTCGCGCTGGTGCCGCCGGTGCCCGCGCCGACCACGACCCACTCCGGCACCGGGTGCGCCTCCAGCCGCATCTGGTGGTAGATGCTCTCGGCGATATTGTTGTTGCCGCGCCAGTCGGTGGCCCGCTCGGCGTGCGTGAACTGGTCCATGAAGTGCCCGCCGCAGTCCGCGGCCAGCCGCGCGGCCTCGGTGTACATGTCCGGCGGCCGCTGCACGAAGTGGCAGCGCCCGCCCTGCGCCTCGATCAGCGCGATCTTGCTCGGCGAGGTGCTCGCGGGCATGACGGCGACGAAATCCAGCCCGAGCAGCTTGGCGAAGTACGCCTCGCTCACCGCGGTCGACCCCGACGAGGCCTCCACCACGGTCGTCCCCTCGCCGACCCAGCCGTTGCAGATGGCGTACAGGAAGAGCGAGCGGGCCAGCCGGTGCTTCAGGCTGCCGGTGATGTGCGTCGACTCGTCCTTGAGGTAGAGCTGCACCCGCCAGGCGGCGGGCAGCGGGTAGCGCAGCAGGTGGGTGTCGGCGCTGCGCTGGGCGTCGGCGTCGATCAGCCGCACCGCGTTGTCCACCCAGTCGCGCGGGGCGCTGCGATCGCAACTCTTCACGGCGTCACGCCGGATCGTCGTCCTCACCGCGCAGCCTGGCGCGCAGCCTGGCCTTGTCCTGCCGACGTTTCTGGTCGACTGTCGCGATGTCCTCGTTCACCTTCGAGCGCAGCGATTTGAACAGCGTCAGCGAGAGCGGCATCGCGACGATGATCGCGAACAGCGCCGCCACCACCACCGGGATCTGCACCCCAACCAGCCGCGCGACCCCGACGATCAGGGCCGTGATCAGCACGACGAGCGCCAGCCGGGCGAGCGTGTAGAGGCCGAGGTTCAGCGCGAGCCGCCTGCCGGGCGCGGGCTCGCCCGCGCCTGCCGCCTCGCGCGATGGGGTTGCGTCACTCACGTCCCCAAGCCTATGCCACCGGGTTGCGCGGTCCGGGTTGACCGCTTCGCCCCTGGTGGGAGGTGTATCCGTTTTGTCTATTACCTCCCCTTTACCAACCGTAGATCAATCGAGTACCTAGGGGTCTTCGTGCCACCATGACGCTGTCCGATGAGGGACTGTCGAAGACGGAGAGGTTTGCCATGACTGCTGCGACGACCGCCCAGGACACGCTGCTGACACCGGGCCAGGTGGCCGCGCTCTTCCACGTCGATCCCAAGACCGTCACCCGGTGGGCGCACGCGGGCAGGCTCGGATCGCTGCGCACCCCCGGTGGGCATCGCCGGTTCCGCGAGTCGGAGGTCATGCGGCTGCTCGCCGCGCTGACCACCGAGGCCACCACGCGCTGACCGGCACCGCGCCGGTCACCCCGAACCGGCGACCGGCGCGGTGACGCCGCGGTGAACGCGGCCCGACACTGGGATTACCCGCTGACCGCCGCTACCCTCGTAGCCAGGAGGTGAGCGACGTGATGTACCTGTTGGCACTCATCGCGGTGGTGGCCGTCGCGGTGCTGTGCTGGAAGGCCTTCGGCCCGGCCGGGAGCAGTGCTCCCCAGCGCAAGCGGACCGTCGGCCCCGACGACGACCCGGAATTCCTGTGGCGGCTCTCCCGCCAGCAGCAGCACCGGGACGGCGAGGCCGGTACCGGGAGCGCCGCCGATCGCTAGGTGAGCCCCGCGTAGCTGTGCAACCCGCTGATCACCAGGTTGATGATGAACAGGTTGAACAGCATGGCGACGAAGCCGGCGATATTGATCCAGGCCGCCCTGGTATCGCGCCAGCCCGAGGTCGCGCGGGCGTGCAGGTAGGCGGCGTAGAGCACCCAGGCGATGAAGGAGCAGGTCTCCTTGGGGTCCCAGCCCCAGAACCGGCCCCAGGCCGCCTCGGCCCAGATCGCGCCGAGGATCACGCCCGCACCGAAGAGCGGGAAGCCGATGATCGTGGTGCGGTAGGCGATGCGATCCAGGGTGCGGGCATCCGGCAGCCGCCGCGCGATGGCGCCGAGAACGGTGCCCGACTCACCGCCCTCCGGCTGCCGCAGCCGGAAGAGGAAGAGCAGGCTGGCGATGCCGGAGACCAGGAAGACGCCGCTGCCGATGCTCACGATGGTCACGTGGATGGGCAGCCAGAACGAGCGCAGCGCGGGCACCACCGGCGCCGCGTCGGCGTAGAGCACGGTGCCGCCGAGGAACATCAGCACCAGCACCGGCACCAGCAGGAAGACCCACATCGAGCGGTACCGCTGCTCGCGCAGCAGCACCATGCCGACCAGCACCGCGGCCACCGTGGCCATGGTGACGAACTCGTACATGTTGCCGAGCGGGAAGCGGTTCGTCGCGAAGCCGCGCAGCACGATCGAGGCCAGGTGCAGCGCCACCGCAACCACCAGCACCGAGAAGGCCATATTGCCGAACCGGTCGGCCAGCGGCCGGGCCGGCGGCGCCACGATCTTGCCCGGCAGCGCCGGGTCGCTCCCGCCGCCGACCAGCGCGGGCTCGCGGGCCGCGATCTGCCTGGTGCGCGCCGAGGCGTACTGCACCAGGAGCAGCACGAGCACCAGCGTGTACACCACGATGGCGGACTTGAAGGCGAGGTCGCTGTACCCGGCGAGGGTCGCGTCGATCTCCATCACTGTTCTCCCGTGCTCGGGTCGATCAAACGGCTGCGCAACCGGTCGAACTCGGAGCCCCAGCCGGCCTGGTCGGTACGGGCGAGCCCGCCCATCTCTACTACGGTGCGTCGTTGGTCCACGGTACCGGGCGCGCCGGGCTCCGGGTAGACCCGCACCCACACCCGCCGCCGCCGCACCAGCAGCGAGACCAGCAATCCAGCCATCATGGTGACCGCGCTGATCAGCACCCACTGCTGCGCCGGGTCGTGCGACACCTGGATGTTCACGAACTCCTTCGCGCCGTCGAAGGTCACCGTGGTGCCGTTGGCGAGCTGGGTGGACTCGCCGGGGCGCAGGTTGACCCGCGCCTCCTTCGTCAACCGGCCTTGCCGGACCAGCTCCTGGTCCAGCGCGAAGAGGTTCTGCGGGCGGCCGGTGTCGAGCCCGGTGTCGCCGCGGTAGATGTCGACGGCGACCGCCGGGTCGTCCATCCGGGGGAACGACGAGGTGAGCAGCGCGCCGTGCAGCAGCGCGGTGGGGGCGAAGAGCCCCTCGATGGCGATCTGGTTGCGCCTGCGCTCCCCGTCGTCGGCGAAGAGCCCGCCGGGCGGGTCGATGCGGAGCACGCCGCTGGAGAGGAAGGTGGTGGCGTCGTCCGGGCGCCACTGGATGGTCTCGGTGCGGGTCTCGCCGTTCGGGAAGCGCACCGTGAAGGTCGGCGCGTAGCCGTGGCCCTGCAGGTAGACCCGGTCGCCCGCGACCCGGAGCGGGTGGTTCACCCGCAGCGTGGCGTCCCGCCAGGTGCCGGAGGCCAGGTCGGCGCCTGCCTGGTAGGCGATGTTCGAGGTGAACATCTCGGCCTGGCCGGTTTCCAGGTAGTCGGCCTCGAAGTCCTTGACCCGGACGCAGAGCGGGGTCATGCCGGTGCCGTCGTTCACATTGCCCGCGCGGAACGAGTCGAAGGCCGCCGGTGAGGTGCTGCAGAAGCCGGGGCCGTCGTCGGCGATCACGATGACGCTGCCCTCGTAGCCGAAGAGCTTGCCCACCGCGATCGCCACCAGCAGCCCGACCAGGGCGAGGTGGAAGACCAGGTTGCCGAGCTCCCTGGTGTAGCCCTTCTCCGCGGAGAGCGTGAGCTCGCCGGGGCGCTCGCCCTCGCGGCGCCGCACCCGCCAGCCCCGCAGCCCGGCCGCTGCGGTGGCGAGCACCTGCTCGGGGGCGCGCCCGTCGGTGCCCGACCAGTGGTGCGGCAGCCGGCCGAGGTTGCGCGGGGCGCGCACCGGCGGGGTGCGCAGCGCCCGCGCGTGCTCCACCGTGCGCGGCAGGATGCAGCCGACCAGCGAGATGAAGAGCAGCACGTAGACGGCGGTGAACCAGAAGCTGGAGAAGACGTCGAACAGTTCGAAGCGGTCCATCCACGGGCCGAGCGTCGGCCGGTCCGCGATGTACTGCGCCACCTTCTGCTCGTTCAGGTTCCGCTGCGGCAGCAGCGCGCCGGGGATGGCGGCCAGCGCGAGCAGGAAGAGCAGCACCAGCGCGGTGCGCATGCTGGTGAGGCCGCGCCAGGTATTGCGCACCGCGGCGAGCGCGCGGCCGAGCGGGGACTGGCGCGGCGGGGGCGCCGGAGTGGCGGCGGGCGGGCTGTCGGTCACGGTCATATCGGCAGGGTCACCTCGGAGACGAAGGCGTCGCGCACCCACGCGACGAACTGGTCCCAGGCCCCGGTCACCAGGGCGACCCCCACCGCGACCAGCAGAATCCCCCCGATGAGCTGAATGGTGCGGGAGTTGCGGCGCAGCCAGCCGACTCCGCGCAGCGCCCCCGCCGAGCCGAAGGCGAGCACCACGAAGGGCAGCCCGAGCCCGAGGCAGTAGGCCACGATCAGGGTGACGCCGCGCGCGGCGGTCGCGCCCTCGGTGCCCGCGGCCACCGCCATCACGCCGGAGAGCGTCGGGCCGAGGCACGGGGTCCAGCCGAGGGCGAAGACGCCGCCGAGCAGCGGGGCGCCGAGCAGGCCGGTGATCCGGCGCGGCTCCATCCTGGTGTCCCGCTGCAAGGCCGGGACCAGGCCGATGAAGACCAGCCCCATGAGGATGGTGAGCACGCCGCCGATCCGCTGCAGCAGTTCCCGGTTCACGTTCAAGGTCTGGATCAGGCCGAAGACCGTCGCGGTTGCCAGCACGAAGACCACGGTGAAGCCGAGCACGAAGAGTCCGGCGGCCCCCGCGATCCGCAGCCTGCCCGCCCGCGCGGCGCGGCGCTCGGCAGCCGCGTTCGGCTCGGCGATCCCGGTGCGGCCCGCGGCCTTCGCGCCGCCCGCCGGACCGCGCGGGGCATCGGCGCCGCGGCGTTCCCGCGCCTCGCGCGGCGTCACCGGCGGCGCCTCGGCGCCGACCAGCCCGGCCAGGTAGGACAGGTACCCGGGCACCAGCGGCACCACGCACGGCGAGGCGAACGACACCAGCCCGGCCAGCAGGCACGCCCCGAGCGCGAGCACCAGCGGCCCGCTCGCCGCCGTCTGCTGGAACGAATCCCCCACTCCCGCCAGCACCGCCACGGCGCTCACGCTGCAGCCATTCTCGGCACGAGCGAGGGCCCTCCGTGGCTACGCTCCGCTCCCGCCTCCGGGCCTGACTCGCTCATGCTGTGCCCTCCCGGCATGAGCGAGGGCCCTCCGTGGCTACGCTCCGCTCCCGCCTCCGGGCCTGACTCGCTCATGCTGTCTCCCGCGCGATCCGCTCCACCACCGGCTGCAGATCCTCGGCGAGCAGGGCGCGCAGGAAGACCGCGGCCACCCGGTGCTGCCGGTCCAGTACCAGCGTGGTGGGGATGACGCTGGTCGGGAAGTTCCCGCCGAGCGCGAGCAGGGTGCGCATGGACGGGTCGTAGATCGAGGGGTAGCCGACCCGGTTGTCGATAACGAAGTCCTCGGCCTTGTCCCGCTGCGGGTCACGGACATTGATCCCGACGAAGGCGACGCCCTGATCCCGGGTCCGCTCGTAGACCTGCTCCAGCGCGGGCACCTCGGCCCGGCAGGGCCCGCACCACTGCCCCCACAGGTTCAGTACCACGACCTGGCCGGGGAAGTCGGCGACCGAGACCGTCTTCCCCTCGTTCATCAGGTCCGGCCCGGCGAGCGTGCCGATGGTGCCGCGGCTCGCGGGCGGGTCGTAGGTGATGTCGGTCTTCCCGCCGGGCGAGACGAAGTCGAAGGTGCCACCGGACGCCACCGCGTCGGTACCGGTGGCGCAGCCCGCGAGCGCGGCCACCACGGCCACGCACGCGAGCAAGACCGACCCGGTACGCCGAGATGCGGTGGAACCGCTCATGCTGTGTCCACTCGGCAGCAGCGAGCGCCCTCCGTGGCTACGCTCGCTTCCGGCGCCGGGCCTGACTCACTCATGCCCCGGTCTTCCTGGGGTCCGAACTGCCCGCGGGCTCGGAGTACACGATGTCGACCAGCGTGTCGCCCTCGTACACCAGCGAGGTGAGCGAGGCGAGCGAGCACTGCCTGCTGCGCGGGTCGTGCCAGAGCCGCTGCCCCTGCAGGAAGCGGCGCAGCGTCCAGACCGGCAGCTGGTGCGAGACCAGCACCACCTCGCGGCCGCTCGCCTCCACCCGCGCCTTGTTCACCGCGGCCAGCATGCGGTGCGCGATCTGCAGGTAGGGCTCGCCCCAGGACGGGGTGAAGGGGTCGCGCAGCTTCCACCAGTGTCTCGGCTTGCGCAGCGCGCCGTCGCCGACCGAGACCCGCAGCCCCTCGAAGGTGTTGCCCGCCTCGATCAGGTTCTCGTCGGTACGGATCGCGATGCCGTGCGCGTCGGCGATCGGCTGCGCGGTCTCCTGCGCGCGCTGCAGCGGCGAGGCGATGACCAGCGCGAGGTCGTGGTCGGCGAGCGCGCGGGCGACCGCGCCCGCCTGCGCCCTGCCGGTCACCGAGAGGCCGAAGCCGGGCAGCCTGCCGTAGAGGATGCCGTTCGGGTTGTGCACCTCGCCGTGGCGCAGCACGTGCACGATGGTCTCCACCCGCTCGGCCACCGCGGGCGGCTCGTGCTGGGCGACCGGCACGACCGCGGGGCGGTCGGCGGCGTCGGCGGTGACGTCGGAGGGGGTGGGCTGATCGGAGCTCACGCGCGGGTTCCTTCGGGGGTGGCTGCGGCCGCCGCGCCGGCGGCGGCGGGCAGAGCGGCGGCGATGCGGGCGAATGCGTCCTCGTCGAGCGCCGCCGACACGAACCAGGCCTCGAACGCGCTCGGCGGCGGGTACACCCCGGCGCTGAGCAGGGCATGGAAGAAGGCCGGGTAACGCCAGGTCGCACTGGCCTTGGCGGAGGTGTAGTCGGTGACCGGGCGGTCGGCGAAGAACACGCTCACCATATTGCCCGCGAACTGCACGCGGTGCTCGACCCCGGCCGCGCTCAGTGCGTCGGTGAGCAGCCCGCCGAGCCGCTCGGCATTGCGGTCCAGCGCCGCGTAGACGGCGTCGTCGGCGGCGCGCAGGGTGGCCAGCCCGGCCGCCACCGCGACCGGGTTTCCGGAGAGCGTGCCCGCCTGGTAGACCGGCCCGAGCGGGGCCAGCCGCGCCATGATGTCGGCGCGGCCGCCGAAGGCGGCGGCGGGCAGCCCGCCGCTCATGACCTTGCCGAAAGTATAGAGATCGCCCGCGACCCCATCGCGGCCGTACCACCCGGCCCTGCTCACCCGGAACCCGGTCATCACCTCGTCCATGATCAGCAGTGCGCCGTCGGCCTCGGTCAGCGTGCGCAGCCCGGCGTTGAACCCCTCGACCGGGGCGACGGCGCCCATATTGCCCGCCGCGGCCTCGGTGATCACGCAGGCGATCTCGCCGGGATTCGCGGCGAAGGCCGCGGCGACGGCGTCCAGGTCGTTGTAGGGCAGCACGATGGTGTCGCTCGCCTGCGCGCCGGTGACGCCGGGCGAGGTCGGCAGCCCGAGCGTCGCGACGCCCGAGCCCGCCTCGGCCAGCAGCGCGTCCACGTGGCCGTGGTAGCACCCGGCGAACTTGACGACCTTGGTGCGGCCGGTGAAGCCGCGGGCCAGCCGGACCGCGCTCATGGTGGCCTCGGTGCCCGAGTTCACCAGCCGCACCCGCTGCACCGGCTCCACCCGCTCGGCGATCGCCTCGGCCAGCTCGATCTCGGCCTCGGTCGGGGCGCCGAAGGAGAGGCCGCCGCCCGCCGCCGCGCGGACCGCGTCGACCACCGCGGGGTGCGCGTGCCCGAGGATCATCGGACCCCACGAGCAAACCAGGTCCACGTAGTCGTTGCCGTCCGCGTCGGTCAGGGTGCAGCCCCGCGCCGAGGCGATGAACCGCGGCGTCCCGCCCACCGAGTGGAAGGCGCGGACCGGGGAGTTGACACCACCGGGGATGATCCCGGCGGCCCGGTGGAAGAGCTGGGCGGAAACCGGGACCGAACCCTCGGCGGCGCGCGGAGAAGAACTCACGAACTCCAGTGTGTCAGCCGCCGCGCGCGGCTTCGACGACAGGGTGTAGTGGAGTGATCCACGCCGCAGGTCGTCAGCTGTACATGCAGGGGAACTGCGGGGAGACCTTGTGCAGGAGGCACATGGCGTGGTTGTACGGCCCCGCCGACCCCGACTCCGGCACGAACCCGGCCTGCACCGGCTCGGCCGGCCGCACGGTCGCGGGCTCCAGCGGCAGCCCCGGCGCGGCGACAGCCTGCCCCGCGCCGAACCCCACCGCGGCGACCGCCATCGTCGCCATCCCGAACCGCACCACGAACCGCTTCACAGAAAACCTCTCGCCGATCGAACTGGAAAACCGCGATCCGGCAACCGTGCCGTAATCGCCACGGACACACTACTGTTCGTGGCGCGCCGATTTCGCATTCCGGGCACGCGCGACCTGGGCCACCGCGTCGACCAGCAGTAATCCGGCCACCGTGAGCAGGGTGGCGGCGAGGAAGATCCAGGGCGCCGCGTACCGGGTGGCCTCGAAGGCGGGGATGTCGCCCGCGGGGGCGAACTCGGTGGTGCGGAGGCCGTTGCGCCAGGCGATGACCCCGGCGACGACCGCGACGAGCGCGAGCACCGTCGCCAGTGCCGCTCGCACCTGCCGGTACCTCATCGCCGCACCCCGTCCTCCCGGTCGTCGTCAGCGGGCACGGTACCCGGTACGGAATCGGCCTGCGCCGCGGACTCCCCCGGTTCGGCCGGAACCTCCGGGTTCACGGCACTCGCCGGCCGCAGGGATTCGGCCGCCGCGTCGGCCACCGCCGTCTCGAGCGCGGCGCGCAGCCCGCGGTGGTCGCGGGCCCACGCCTGCACCAGCGCGCCGTCGCGCAGCTGCAGCCCGATGCCGGTGCGCCTGCGCGGCACCCCGTGCAGCTCGCCGAGCGCGCGGGCGGACTCCCAGTCCAGATCGTCCCAGTCGTCCTCGTCGCGCTCCGGCAGCACCGCGGCGATATTCGACAGCGGCAGGATCTCGGTGCCCTGGCGGAGCCGCTCGGAGGTCAGCTCGACGCTCACGTGCCGCTGCCCGGCGACCACCTGCAGCGCGACGAAGCCGCCGATGGCGGCCGCGCAGAAGATCAGCGCGAACCAGTGCGGCTGCGCGCCGGTCGCGAGTTCGAGGATGAGCACGATCACGCAGAGCACGGGCCCGTAGGCGACGCTGCGCCAGCGCGCGCCCGGTTCGGCGAAGAGCACTATCGGATCAGCGGGTCAGACCTGGAAGCAACAGCACGGCGACGGTCAGTACGCCGAACAGGATCAGCAGGCTCAGCACGAGCAGGTCCCGACGAATGCTCTGCGGCTGTTGGATCACCACGCGCATCGTTGCCTCCGATCTCCCGCCAGCCGACCGGACGAATCTCACCGCGGCAGCATCTCCGCTGGTGAGCACCGCTCGTCCCGGCAACTCACGGTCTTCACGTCCACTGTGACAGCCCTCACGATACATGCCGGCGTGTCCGAGACAAACTCAGCACCCGGTTCGCACCGGATTCACCGGCGATTCACCAGGAAGTAGGCGGTGGAGTCCGGGCGGTACGCCAGAAATACGGCACCTGCTGCCAATACACCCTGCACCAGGGTGGCCGCACCGGCCGCGAGCGTCGCGGCGCCTGAGACGGTGTCGAGCGCGAAGAGCGTGCCCGCCGCCATGAGCACCAGCCAGACCCCCGCGATGGTGAGCACCGTGCGCGCCCACAGCCTGCCCTTGCCGAGCAGGTGCGCGAAGAGCACGCCGAGCCCGGCCAGCGCGATGCCGAACAGCGCGGCGAGCGCGAGCCCGAGCGTCACCATGAGCTCGGACATCGCCTGGGTGGCCGGTTGCCCGGCCCGCTCCAGGTCACCCCGCATCTGCTCGGCCAGCTCGCCGCGCTGCTGCACCCCGGCGATCACCGAGGCGATCACCTGGATCAGCCCGAAACCGACGATCGCCCACCACAACTGCTGCGCGGTGCCGACATCGGTCGGCTTCGGCGGCTGCTCCGGCCGCACCGGCGGCGGGCCGTAGGGCGGCGGAACGGGCGCCCACCGCGGTGGCTCGACCGGCTGAGACGGCGCCTGCTCGAGCTGCGGGCGCGGCTCGGACTTCGACGGCTCGTCGCGGGTGGGGGAGGCCGGTGACTCGGTCATCGAAGAACTGCGCTACCGCAGCCAGTGCGACGCCTCGGTCGCCCAGTAGGTGAGCACGATGTCGGCGCCTGCCCGGCGGATCCCGGTCAGCGACTCCAGGATCGCGCCGCGGCGGTCGATCCAGCCGCGCTCGGCGGCGGCGGTGATCATGGCGTACTCGCCGGAGATCTGGTAGGCCGCGACCGGCACGGTGGCGCGGTCCGCGACGTCGCGCAGGATATCCAGGTAGGACATGGCGGGCTTGACCATCACGATGTCGGCGCCCTCCGCCAGGTCCAGCTCCAGCTCGCGCAGCGACTCCACCCGGTTGGCCGGATCCTGCTGGTAGGTGCGGCGATCGCCCTGCAGCGAGGAGGCGACCGCCTCGCGGAACGGCCCGTAGAAGGCGGAGGCGTACTTGGCGGCGTAGGCGAGGATGGCGGTGTCCAGGTGCCCGGCCGCGTCCAGCCCCGCCCGGATCGCCCCGACCTGGCCGTCCATCATGCCGCTGGTGCCGAGCAGGTCGGCCCCGGTCTCGGCCTGGGCCAGCGCCATCGCGACGTAGCGGTCGACGGTGGCGTCGTTGTCCACGCTGCCGTCGGCCGCGACCACGCCGCAGTGGCCGTGGTCGGTGAACTCGTCCAGGCAGGTGTCGGCCATGATCACGGTGGCATCGCCGACCTCGGCGGCGAGCGCGCGCAGCCCGCGGTTCAGGATGCCCTCGGGGTCGACGGCCTTGCTGCCGACCGCGTCCTTGTCCCCGGCCAGCGGCACCCCGAAGAGCATGAGCCCGCCGACGCCCGCCTCGACCGCCTCGACCGCCGCCTTGCGCAGCGAGTCGAGCGAGTGCTGGTACACGCCGGGCATGGAGCTGATCTCCCTGGCCTCGGCGAGCCCGTCGGCGACGAACATGGGCAGCACCAGATGCCGTGGCTCCAGCGTGGTTTCGGCGACGAGGCGGCGCAGGGCCGGGGTGCGGCGCAACCGCCGCGGGCGGTCGATTCCGGTCATGTTTCGCACCTTACGCCTGCCGCGGAAACGGCTACCGGCTGCGGCGGCTCTTCTTGCGCGGCGGGGGAAGCAGCCCCTCGGCGCGCAGCCGGGCGGCGTGCTCGGCCAGCGCCTCGACCAGCGGGCCGACCTGCGCCACCTCGGGCTGCACATCCACCCGCAGCCCGAACTCCACCGCCGTCTCGGCCGTCTTCGGGCCGATGCAGGCGACGATGGTGCGCGCGTGCGGCTTGCCCGCGATGCCGACCAGATTCCGCACGGTGGAGGACGAGGTGAAGAGCACCGCGTCGAAGCCGCCGGTCTTGATCATCTCGCGGGTCTCCGCGGGTGGCGGGGAGGCCCGCACGGTGCGGTAGGCGGTGACGTCGTCGATCTCCCAGCCGCGGTCGCGCAGCCCCTCGGCCAGCGTCTCGGTGGCGATGTCGGCGCGCGGCAGCAGCACCCGGTTCACCGGGTCGAAGACGTCGTCGTAGGGCGGGAAGTCGGCGAGCAGCCCCTCGGAGGACTGCTCCCCGCTCGGCACCAGCTCCGGGTTGATGCCGAAGGCGCGCACCCGGTCCGCGGTGGCCTCGCCGACGCAGGCGATCTTGACGCCGGAGAAGGCACGGGCGTCCAGCCCGAACTCGGCGAACTTCTCCCACACCGCGCGCACCGCGTTGGTGGAGGTGAAGACCACCCACTGGTAGCGGCCGTCGACCAGCCCCTTGACCGCGCGCTCCATCTGCGCCGGGCTGCGCGGCGGCTCCACCGCGATGGTGGGCACCTCGGCCGGGATGGCGCCGTGCGTTACCAGCCGCTCGCTCATCTCGGCCGCCTGGTCCTTGGTGCGCGGCACGAGCACGGTCCAGCCGTACAGCGCGCGCGACTCCCACCAGGACATCTTGCTGCGGCTGGAGACCACCTTGCCGATGGTCAGCACCAGCGGGCCGACCAGCTCGGAGGCGGCGCTGTTCAGCGTGGCCAGCGTGGCCTCGATGGTGCGCTGCTGGCGGGTGGTGCCGCGCACGGTCACCGCCACCGGGGTCTGCGGGGCCATGCCGTGCTCGACCAGCGCGCTCGCGGTCTCGGCCAGGTGGCCGGAGGTGGCGTGCAGCACCAGCGGGCCGGGCGCGGCGGCCAGCGCCGCCCAGTCGACCTCGCCGCGCACGTCGGCCTCGGTGTGCCCGGAGCCGAGCGCGATGCCCGCGTAGCTGGGCACCGCGGAGCCGTTCGGCAGCCCCGGCAGCACCTCGAAGGCGACGTGCGAGCGGGTGACGGCGGTGACCTCGGCGATCACCGAGTCGGTGGTCAGCGGATCGCCCGCGACCACGCGCACCACGTCGTTCCCGGCCTTGGCCTCGGCGACCAGCGTCTTGGCGACCTCGGCGGGCTCGCCGAGCGCGGGCCGCACGTCCACCGGGCGCTCGCCGTCCTCGGCCTCCGGCACCGCAATCCCGATGAGCGCGAGCACGCCCTTGTCCACGTCGGGGTCGGTGAAGGCGAGCGTGGCCCGGCCGAGTACCTCGCGGGCGCGCACGGTGAGCAGCGCCGGATCACCGGGGCCGGAGCCGACGAACAGGATGCGCCCGGGTTGCTTCTTGGTGGATCGGCTCATCGGGTGTTCTCCATCGGACTGGGGTGGGTGACGTCAGGGGCGGACGGCGTCGCCGTCCGCGGGGTGGGGTCGCCGTCCCCCGCGGCGATCTCCGGGCGCGCCGCTCCGGCGGCCCCGAGCAGTTCGCGTGCGCCCAGGTCGAGCAGTTCCCTGGCGAGCGCTCTGCCGAGCTCGTCCGCCCGCTCCGGCGCGCCGACGATCGAGGCGCGGACCACGTCCGACCCGTCGATCGCGGCGGCGCACCCGCGCAGCGAGAGCTCCTCGACGATGCGGCCGTCGTCGTCGAGCGACTCGACGACCTCGGCCAGTGCGCCGACCGGCGCGGTGCAGCCCGCCTCCAGCTCGGCGAGCAGGCCGCGCTCGGCGACGACCGCCGCGCGCGAGGCGGCATCGTCCAGCCCGCGCACGATCTCGACCAGCTCGGTGTCCTCGATCCGGCACTCCACCGCGAGCGCACCCTGGGCGGGCGCGGGCAGCATCTGCACCGGCTCCAGCGCCTCGGTGACGGCGTCGGTGCGCTCGATCCTGGCCAGCCCGGCCCGCGCCACCACGACCGCGTCCAGCTCACCGTCGGCGACCTTGCGCAGCCGGGTTTCCAGGTTGCCGCGCAGCGGCACGATCTCCAGCCCGAGCCCGAGCGCGAGCAGCTGGGCCGCCCGGCGCGGCGCCGATGTGCCGATCCGGGAGCCGGCGGGCAGCTCGCCGAGGACCAGGCCGTCCCGCGCGACCAGCGCGTCCCGCGGATCGGCGCGCGGCGGTACCGCGGCGATGACGAAGCGCGGGTCCCGCGCGGTCGGCAGGTCCTTGTAGGAGTGCACCGCGATATCGACGCTGCCGCGCGCCAGCTCCTCCCGCAGCGCCGTGGTGAAGACCCCGACGCCGATCTCCTGCACCGGCGCCTGGGAGAGGTCACCGGCGGTCTTGACCACCACCAGCTCGGCCGGCTGCCCGGCCGCGACCAGCGCGTCCCGGACCGTGCCCGCCTGGGTCAGCGCCAGCAGGCTGCCCCTGGTCCCGATGCGCCACGGCGCGCGGGCACCGACACCGCTCACGTCGCCCTCTTCGTGCACCATGGTCATCAGGAAAGCCCCTGTTCGTCGCCGCGGTGGCCCGCGGTGAAGTCGTCGGCGAAGCCGGCGGGGAGCTCCCCGCCGAGCGCGGTCACCTCCATGGGCGCCGCGACGGCCTGTGCCGCTCCCGGTTTGAGTTCGAACAATTCGCGCAGCGCCTCGGCGTAGCTGTCGCCGCCCGGCGTCGAGGCCAGCTGCTTGACCCGCACCGTCGGCGCGTGCAGCAGCTTGTCCACCACCCGGCGCACCGTGCGCGCGACCTCGTCGCGCTCCGGGTTCGCCAGGCCGGGCAGCCGCGAATCCAGCCGCAGCAGCTCCGCCTCGACCACCTCGGCGGCGCGCTGCCGCAGCGCCGCGACGGTCGGCGTCACCTCGGCCATGCGCTGCCCGGCCAGGTACTTGGCCAGCTCGTCGGCGACGATGCCGCGCGCGGCGGTGGTGTCGTCGGCGGCGGCGCCCGCGGCCGGGTCGTGCTGCAGCGTCTCGATGTCGATCACCGCGACGCCGGGCAGCCCGGCGACGGCGTGCTCCACGTCGCGCGGCAGCCCCAGGTCGCAGCAGACCAGCGGCCGCTCCGCGGATTCCCGCCCGGCCAGCGCGCGGTGCACGTCGGCGAGCGTCACCACCGCGCCGACCGCCCCGGTACAGGTGACGACGACATCCGCCGCGGCCATCGCCTCCGGCAGCCGGGAGAACTCCAACCCATCGGCCTCGATGCCGTAGCCGCGGGCGATCTCGGCCAGCCGCTCGGCGCGGCCGAGCGTCCGGTTCACCACCACGATCCGCTCGATCCCGGCGCGCGCCAGGTGCGCGACCGCGAGCCCGCCCATGGCGCCCGCCCCGACCACCACCGCGGTGCGGCCGCCCAGCGTGCCGACGATCTCCTGCGCGCGGTCCAGCGCGACCGAGACCACCGAGGCGCCCGCCCGGTCGATGCCGGTCTCCGAGTGCACCCGCTTGCCCACCCGCAGCGCGTGCTGGGCCAGCTCGTGCAGGGTGCGGCCGACGGCCTGCTGGGCATCGGCGGAGGCGTAGGCGCCGCGAATCTGGCCGAGCACCTGCTGCTCGCCCACGACCATCGAGTCCAGCCCGCTGGCCACCGCGAAGAGGTGCTCGGCGGCGGCCTCGCTGTAGCGCACGTAGGCGTGCTTGGTGAGCTCGGTCATCGGCAGCCCGGAGTGCCTGGTCAGCAGCTCGCCGACCTCGGCGAGGCCGCCGTGGAAGGCATCGACCACCGCGTAGACCTCGACCCGGTTGCAGGTGGAGAGGATCATCGCCTCGGCGACGTGACTCGAGGCGAGCAGCCGGTCGACCAGCTTCGGCCGGTCGGTGTCGGTGACGGCCACCTTCTCCAGCACCGCCACCGGCGCACTGCGGTGCGAGATACCGACGAGAAGAACGCTCATGGTGTTACCACCGATCCCTTGCTGCTTGGCTCCGTTGCCGAATGGGAGGCAGACGACCGAGTGCGCCCGCTGGCTCGATTGGCGGCTCCGCCACCGCGCGCGCCCGGCGCCCGGCGCGCGATCCGTCCGGAGACGGCGTGCGCGACCTCGGGCAGCGGCGCGTCGCGCGCCGTCTCGAAGGAGAGCATCTGGAGCTCGACCGCGAGGTCGACGCGGCGGATCTGCACCGCGGCGGGGGCGTGCAGCTCGCAGGGCGCGAAGCTGAGGATGGAGCGCAGCCCGGCGGCGACCAGCCGGTCGCAGACCTCCTGGGCCGCGGCGTCCGGTACCGCGATCACCGCGATGGTCGGGGCCAGCGCGCCGACCAGGTCGGCCAGCTGGGCGACGTCGGCGACGGCGAGCCCGGCGACCTCGGCGCCGACCAGCCGCGGGTCGCTGTCGAAGATCCCGACCACGCTGAAGCCGCGGCGGCGGAACCCGCCGTAGCCGACCAGGGCGCGGCCCAGGTTGCCCGCCCCGACCAGCACCACCCGGTGCCCCTCGGCGAGGCCGAGCACGTCCTCGATGCGGGCGCGCAGCTTGGCCACGTCGTAGCCGACCCCGCGGACGCCGTTCGGGCCGAGGAAGGAGAGATCCTTGCGCAGCTTCGCGGAATTGACACCCGCCGCGACAGCCAGTTCCTCACTCGATACGATGGCAACACCCTCGTCGGCGATCCCGGCGAGAACGCGGAGATAGGTCGCCAGCCGGGCGACCGTCGCCTGCGGAATGTCTCTTCTACCGTCGGCCGGTCTGGAACCGTCGGGCCTGCGCAGAGCCCCGCCGGAGACGCCACCGGGCGTCTCGTGCTGCTCTGTCACGTTCGTCGGCTCCTCGTTCCGGCCCGGCGGTCCGGCTTGCGTCGCTCGACCGCTGGGGCCGCGGCTGCCGGTGCTGCCCGGGTGTGCCGTCGGGAGGCGGTTCGATTCGAGATGGTGTCGGGTGCGCCCGGGCCTCGGCGCGCAGCAGCGCGGCTCGGCGTGCGGGGTGCTGCCACCACCGTAACTGCTTGTGAAGCCCTGCACAAAGTCGGTGAACCGGGCCTCATTTTGCTCCGGCAAACCACCGGCGAGCGAAACCCCGGCGAACCGGGAGCGGGTCAGCCGCTCAGATCGGCGCGCAGCCGCGGCTCGTCGACGTCGAAGTAGGAGTGCTCGCGGCCGTCCAACAGCACCACAGGCAGGCGATCTCCGTACTCCGCGCGCAATTCCGGCTGCGTCGCCGCGGCCTCGTCGACATCGACGGTTTCCGGGGTCAGCCCGAAGTCGGCACAGATTTCGCGCAGGTGTTCGAGTGCCGTAGCACACAGCCCGCAGCCGGTACGTGTCAGCAAAGTCACCGAACGAGAGGGTCCGCTCATGGTCATCATCAAAACACTGCGCGGCGCGGGCGATCCGGCGGACCGGGTCGCGGCGATCCGTCGGCTCCGGCGGTTAGTGTGGGATGTGGTTCGCGCGAACGGGCGGAGGTAGTCGGTGCCGGAACGATCGAGGATGGCTAGGGGCGGCTTCATCGCGGGCCGGTTCGGCGAGTTCCCGGTGCGGTGGAACGTGGGCTCGATCGGCCAGGGGCTGCAAGATCAGATCGCCCGCATCTCCCGCAGCCCGTTCGGCCCCAGCGAGGAGGAGGTGCGGGCGAACCTCGCAGGCGAGGCGAGTGCCGACGCCGCCCTCACCCTGCACGAGTCGGAGCTGGCCGACGGCATCGACATCGGCACCCCCGAGGTCCCCCGCGACCTGACCGCGGCCGCCTTCTTCGACGTGGACAACACCATGGTCCAGGGCGCCTCCATCGTCCACTTCGCCCGCGGCCTGGCCGCGCGCAAGTACTTCAAGACCTCGGACCTGATGGATGTCGCCTGGAAGCAGGTCAAGTTCCGGGTAACCGGCAAGGAGAACAGCACCGACATGGCCACCGGCCGCGAGAAGGCCCTTGCCTTCATCGCGGGCCGCCCCACCGCCGAACTCGCCATGCTCGGCGAGGAGATCTACGACGAGATCATCGCCGACAAGATCTGGCCGGGCACCAGGGCACTCGCCCAGATGCACCTCGACGCCGGCCAGCAGGTCTGGCTGGTCACCGCGACCCCCGTCGAGCTGGCCCAGGTTATCGCCAAGCGCCTCGGCCTGACCGGCGCTCTCGGCACCGTCGCCGAGAGCGTCGACGGCAAGTTCACGGGCCGCCTGGTAGGCGACGTGCTGCACGGACTCGGCAAGGCCCACGCCGTCCGCGCCCTCGCCATCCGCGAGGGCCTGAACCTCAAGCGCTGCACGGCCTACTCCGACAGCCACAACGACGTCCCCATGCTCTCCCTGGTAGGCACCTCGGTAGCCATCAACCCGGATTCCGACCTCCGCGAGGTAGCCCGCAACCGAGGCTGGGAAATCCGCGACTTCCGAACCGGCCGCAAGGCGGCCAAAATCGGCGTCCCCACCGCCCTGGCCATAGGCGCCGCAGGCGGCGCAGTAGCCGCGGCAGTAACCCACCGCAAGAACCACTAACCCGGGAAAACCCCAAGTAGCGAGCTCCGCCCCCCTCCCAACCACCCCGGGGGCTAGTCTTACGAGCCCCGTTCGCCGCCCGTCTCGTCGTTCAGCGCTCGAAGCGCATGCGCCGAAAGCGCGAGTCTCGAGCGCTGAACGACGAGACTCCCCGGGGCGGCGAACACGCGCGGCGCAGCCGCGCCATCAAACACAGCTGGTGAGACTAATACTCGAACTCAGCCCAGCACCGGGTTCCGCCGCTTCGCCAACTGCTTGTACAGCGTCTGCTGGATGGTCTCGCGCACCTGGTCGGTCACCTCGAACATCAACATCGGATCGTCCGCCGCCTCCGGCGAGTACTCCGTCGTGGCTATCGGCTCCCCGAACTCGATGTACCACTTACTGGGCAACGGCACCGCCCCCAGCAGCCCGAGGTGCGGGAAGGTCGGCGTCACCGGGAAGTACGGCAAGCCGAGCAGCCGAGCCAGCGGCTTGATATCGGCGAGCTTGGGATAGATCTCCTCCGACCCCACGATCGAGCACGGAATGATCGGCACCCCCGTCCGCACAGCGGCCGCGACGAACCCACCCCTGCCGAATCGCTGCAACTTGTACCGATCGGCGTAGTTCTTCCCCACGCCCTTGAACCCCTCGGGAAACACCCCGGTCAACTCTCCGGAGCGCAACAGCCGCTCGGCATCGGGCGGGCAGGCGAGCGTGTGCCCCGCCTTCCGAGCGAGCGTCCCCAGAACCGGCGTCTCGAACAGCAGATCCGCCGCGAGCAACCGCAGCGCCCGCTGCTTGGCGTGGTGATCGTGCACCGCGAGCTGCAACATCAGCCCGTCGATCGGAATCGTGCCTGCGTGGTTGGCGACCAGCAGCGCACCCCCTACCTCGGGCACGTGCTCCATCCCGTTGACCTGCACCCGGAACCAGTGCTCGGCCAGCGGCCGCAGCGCGGGCAGCAGCACCGACTCCAGCAGGTGCTCGTCGAACCCGAACTCGTCCACCTGGTAATCCCCGGACAGCCGCCGCCTGGCGAACTCGGCCGTCCGGCTGATGCCCTTTCCGAGCAACCCCCTGACCAGCCCGGAGACCGACTGCGGCGGCCGCGGCGCGGCGTCCGGTAGTCGATCGGTGAGCGAGGTGACCGAGCCGGCCGGGGTTCGGCCCGCACTGTCCCAGCGCCGTGCGGTCGGCCGCGGCCGCGTCTCGACAGCGGTCTCCGGCAGCCGGATGACCTTTGCTACGTCGTTCATCTGTGTGCTCCCGTACCGGCCCCGACAAGGCCGAGCAGTTTGTTTTCTGCGGCATCGATCCACGCCGGGTCGATGACGGGCCGCAACGCTGCGCCCCCGATGAAGTCGTCGAAAGCCTGCACTGTCGTCCAGCGCGGCTGGAAGCCGAGCTCGGTGCGCATGCGGGTGGTGTCGAGCCCGCAGCCGAAGTGGAAGTAGTCGAGCTGCTCGCCGCTGAATTCGCGCATGACCCGGCCCATGAGGGTGCGCCCGACCGTGCGGAAGACCGAGAACGGCACCGGCACCTGGATCCGGCCCGCCCGCCGCACCACCTGGGAGAGCGTGAGCGCGCCGTCGCCCGCCACGTTGAAGGTGCCGCTGGCGAGGGTGTGCGCGGCGTGCACGAGCGCGGCGACCGCGTCCTCCTCGTGCAGCAGCTGCATTCTGGCGTCCCGGCCGAAGACGGTCGGCGTCACCGGCGACCGCAGGTATTCGATGCCGCGGGCGGCGAGCCGGGGGCCGACGATCGGAGCCAGCCGCAGGGTGGCGATGGCGATATCCGGCCTGCGCCGGGCGAGCCCGCGGACGAAGCCCTCGACCTCGATCATGTCGCGGGCGAAGGCGCCGCTCGGCGGCCTGCGGGCCCCCATCTCCTCGGTGAACTTGGCCGGGTCCTTGGCGCTGCCGCCGTACACCGCCGAGGAGGAGCGCACCACGACGCGGCGCATGGTCGGCGCCTTCTGGCACACGGCGAACAACTGCATGGCGCCGAGCACATTGAGATCCTTCATGACCGCGCGCCCGCCGCCCGCGGGCGGATGCGTGAGCACGGCGGTGTGCACGAGGGTGTCGACCGCATTTCCGTCGACCACCTTGCGAATCAAGGGGTTTCGAATATCGGCGCGCACGAATTCGGCCCGGCCCATGCGGCGGCGCAGTTCGGCGCTCGGCATTACGGAATCGACCGCGAGCACCCGCTCGATCGCGGGGTCGCGGGCGAGCCTGGCGACGACATCGCCGCCGAAGAACCGGCTCGCACCGGTCACCATCACCACCGTGGGCTGGTGCCCGTCTCTCGTGTCTGCACCCATTCGCACCGGATCCCGCCTGATCGGCCCCCCAGGCATCTGTTCCGCGTTCCAGCCTAGCGGCTGTGAACTACAGCGCCGACAGTATTAACCAGGATCTAACGATGACTTCAGTCACCGGATACACGGCGCGACGAGACCAGGGATGAATCCGACCGCCCGCTCGAAATAACCCGGTTACAGCGGAAATTCGCGCTGGTGTTGCGACCTCAATAATTCAAACCGGAAAGAAAACGAAAAGCCCGCCACCGCGATCGGTGACGGGCTCACGCACGACGCGAGGGACTACTTGCCGAGTTTGCGCCGCTGCACCCGCGTGCGGCGAAGCAGCTTCCGGTGCTTCTTCTTCGACATGCGCTTGCGACGCTTCTTGATCACTGAACCCATAGGGTCGTCCTCGCGTTTCCTCTACTCGGCGCTCTGGGCGCGGCTGACACTGTTTCGCTCGCCCCGCCGGGCTCCGGACACACCGAAGCGGTGCCACCGGCGGGCGAACGCGAACCGACTGTTCATCCTACCGGGACACCGGAGCCACTCCGAATCCGCCTATCCGGCGTCGAAGTAGGACGTCTCCAGGTATTCGTGCACCGCCTTCGCGTGCACCCGGAACGACCGCCCCACCCGCACCGCGGGCAGCTCACCCGAGTGAACCAGGCGATACACCGTCATCTTCGAGACCCGCATCAACTCGGCGACCTCGGCCACCGTGAGGAATTGCGTACCACCGGCGAATACCGTTTGCCCCGGTGGGGGGCCGCCAGGTGGTCGCGTTCCACCGCGGGTGGACGACGAGCCCGGCCCGCCGGTTCCGTTGTTCGCAGACATCTTGTTCGCAGACATCATCGCACCATCGACCTCCGGCACGTCCGCGCCGCCGGCTTCCCCACCGGCGGAACAGACACGCACGTGCTCCTTGAAGCTTAGCGGGACCAGTGGTGTTGCTGCGACGGGAGTGAGAAATCGGGTTTCCCCAGCGTGAACCGCCCGGTCACTCCGCCGACGACCCCTGTTCCGCCGAGCGTCGCGCTGCGGCGTGCAGCGCCTCCAGAAAGGCCGAGCGTACGCCGGAACGCTCGAGTTCGCGAAGGGCGGCGGCGGTGGTCCCGGCCGGCGAGGTGACCGCGGCGCGCAGTTCGACGGCGCTCTGCTCGGCGCCCTCCAGCAGCGCGGCGGCGCCGAGCATGGTCTGCACCACCAGGGTGGTCGCCACATCGCGGGTGAGCCCGAGCCCGACGCCCGCGTCCACCATGGCCTCGACGACCAGGAAGAAGTAGGCGGGGCCGGAGCCGGAGACCGCGGTGACGGCGTCCATCTGCGCCTCGGCCACCGTCACCACCTTGCCGACCGCGCCGAGCAACGCGGTGACCAGCGCCAGATCCTCGGGCTTCGCGTGCCTGCCCGGCGCGAGTGCGCTCATGCCCTGGCCGACCAGCATGGGGGTGTTCGGCATGACCCGGACCACCGGCGAACCGGCGGGCAGCTTGGCCTCCAGCCGCGCGGTCGGGACACCGGCGGCCAGGGATACCACCACCTGGTCACCGTCGCCGCCGAGCATGGCCTTGCCGAGCGCGGTGAGCACGCCGTCGACATCGTTCGGCTTGACCGCGATCACCAGCACGTCGGCGCCGACCGCGGCGTCCTCGATGGAGCCGGTGACCCGGACCCCGAAGCGCTCGGCGATCAGCTCGGCCCGATCCTGGTGCGTCTCGACGACCACCAGATCCTTCGCCACCCGCCCGGATTCGAGCACGCCTGCGACCAGCGCCTCCCCGATCCGGCCGCCACCGATCACCGCGATTCTCGTCATGGGCCCAAGGCTAGCCTTACCGGCGCGGGCTACCGCTGCGGGATCAGCGCGAGCTGCCTGCTCTGCGCCACCACCGCCCCGGTGCTGTCCAGGACCAGCTGGTCCTCGTCGAACATGCGGCCGCCGATCTCGTGCGTGGTCGCGATGATCCGCAGCCAGCCCGGCGCCGGGCGCCTGCGCAGGTAGGTGGTCATCTGCACGGTCGGCGCCCAGCCGAAGTGGCCGCGGTTCATCGCCACCGGCGGGCTCATGTCGGCGGCCATCATGGCGAAGTACGCCGCCACCGCCGGGTCGTTCGCGTCGCCCGCGCGCGGCCGCATCCAGAGCCGCAGCCTCGGCTCGGCGGTGTGGTCGCCGTCCAGGAAGCGGGCCCAGCTGCGGTCCATGAAGACGTCGGCGCCCTTGGCCACGTTCACGATCTTGCCCATGGGCGAGCCGGGTTCGTAGCCGATGGCGTCGGCCGCGGGCTCGGCGGGCATGTCGCCGTGCTGCGGCGCGTAGATCGGCTCGGTGTCGTCCAGCGCGCCGAAGGTGAAGGTGGTGCGCACCCTGGTGCGGTCGCCCTGCACCAGCTCCGCGTCGACCAGGCAGATCTGCCTGCCCACCTTGCGGATGCGCACGGCGTACTCCACCTGGCCCGCGTCCGGCGCGCCGAGGAAGTCGGAGCTGGCGGCGATCGGGGCCATGGCGGTGAGCTCCGGCTCGACGGTGTGCAGCCAGCGGGTGGCGGCGGCGGCGCTGCCAGCGACCATGGTGCCGCCGTGCACCTTCGCGCCGATGGTCCAGATCGGCTCGATCTCGCCCAGGTAGCGCCCGGCGCCCGCCGCCTCGGCGGGGATCTCGGTGACCGCGCAGACCCGGCTGAACGGGGCGTCGGTGGCGGTGGACCGATCGAGATCGGCGGTCGACTGCGACATCGTCACTCCTGTCCCGCCGCGACCGGTGCGGCGCGACGTTCGTACAGCGTAAACCAGGCCACCGACGGCCCGCGCGGATGGTGGGCGGTCGCCCTCAGTTCTGGTTGGCGCCCGCTACCGGGCGGCCGCCGCAGTGCGCCCGCGCGAAGGCGAGCGTGCGGCGCAGCATGGCCGCACGCTCCTGCGCGGTCCGCGCGTTCTGGGTATTGATCTCGGCCACCACGTGCCCGCGGAACCCGCTGCGCAGCAGCTGGTCGCAGACCGCGGCGCAGGGCTGGGTGCCGTCGCCCGGCACCAGGTGCTCGTCGCTCGCCGCGCCGCGGCCGTCGGCCAGGTGCAGGTGCGCGAGGCCGGAGCCCATCCGCTCGGCCAGTGCCAGCGCGTCGGTGCCCGCGGTCGCGGTGTGCGAGAGGTCGAGGGTGTAGTTGCGGAAGCCGACGTCGGTGGGGTCGTAGGAGGGGCTGAAGGCGGTGAGCCCGCGGCCGGGGCCGCCGCGCCGCTCCAGCCGCCGCACCGCGCGCTCGCCGCGGCCGAACAGGGTGTCGGCGCGCATCGGGAACATGTTCTCCACCGCGACGATCACCCGGCTCCGCTGCTCCAGCCGGGCGACCTGGTCGGCGAAGCCATCGGCGTAGCGGCGCTGCCAGCGGAACGGCGGGTGCACCACCACGGTGTCGGCGCCGAGCTCCTCGGCGGCGCGCACGCTGCGGTCCAGCTTGGCCACCGGATCGGCGCCCCAGACCCGCTGCGAGATGAGCAGGCACGGCGCGTGCACCGCGAGCACCGGCATGTCGTAGCGCCGGACGTAGCCGCGCACGGTGGCCATGCTCTGGCTGGCCGGCTCGGCCCAGACCATGAGCTCGACCCCGTCGTAGCCGAGCTCGGCCGCGTACCGGAAGGCCGACTCGGTGTTCTCCGGGTACACCGAGGCGGTCGAGAGCCCGATCCTGATGGTCGTCATGCCTGCGCGCCCCTCAGCCGGTACTGAGCAGGAAGGCCAGCGGGCCGAGCGTCACGAAGGTGCCGACCACGACCGCGATCACCGTGCTCAGGATGTCGTCGGTGCGGCGAAGCACCCGGACCAGGGCGACCAGGCCGAGGATGACGATCGTGGCCAGCGCGAGCGCCACCCAGGGCAGCATCTCCCACATCCGCTCGAAGCCCTTGAACAGCAGCATCCCCGCGACCGCTGCGGCGGCGCTCTGACCGCCGAGGATCATCCACTCGCGGCGGTTGAGCTCCTGCTCGGAGAGGCGGGAGCGGCTGCTCGCGGCGGTCGCCGCCGGTGCGGCGGCGGTGCCGCGGCCGGGCAGCTTGTCCTTCAGGGAGCGGGTCAGGCCGCCGAGCCCGGCCAGCACGGCCGCCTTCGGGTTCCGGCCCTTGCCCTTGCCGCGCTTACCGCGGCCGGGGGCCTCGAACTCGCCGGATTCGTACTCGACGTCGTAGTCCGGGCGGTACTCGCCGGACTCGTACTCGTCGTACTCCCCCGTCTCGAAGCGGTCGTTCTCGAACTCGGGGTCGTAGTCGTCGTACTCGTCGTCGAAGTCGCGGCGCTCGGACTCGCCCTTGCGGAGCAGGTCGCCCGCGACCGTCTGGCCGGAGATCAGCGGCTGCTCCTGCGGCGGGGGCCAGCCGGACTGCGGCGGGGCGTCGGCCTCGGGGGGCGGTGCCGGGGGCGCGGGCATGCGTCTGCGGGCCGACCAGGCGGGGAGGCCGCCGGGCGGCGGCGGGGTGCGCGGGACCGAGCCGGATTCCGGCTCGTCGCGCAGGGACCAGGCGGCGGTCGACGGTGCCTCGTCGTCCGGGGCAGGCGGTTTGGGGCCGTACGGGCCCGCGCCGTTGCGGGCGTCGAGGTCAGGGCCGTTGAAGGCGCCGTTGCGGCCCGGTGCCGGGCCGAGGTCGGGGCCGTTCGGGCCGGGGAGGGGAGCGCCGAAGCCATTGCGGCCCGGCTCGGGGGCGCCGCCGAAACCGTTCGCGCCGTTGCGACCCGGCTCGGGCGGAGCGCCGAAGCCTCTGCGGCCCGCGTCGGGGGCACTGCCGAAGCCTTTGCGGCCGGGGTCGGGAGCGCCGAGGCGACCCGCGGTGCCGAAGGGACGCTCGGCCGGGGGCGGGCCGTTGCGGTTCTCGCCGCCGAAGTCCGTGCGCGGCCCGAAGGCGCCACCGGCCTCGGAGGCGGAATCCGGCTGCCCGCCGCCGAACTCACCGCGCCGCCCCGCGGCGAACGGCGTGATCCGGGTGACCTCGGTCGGCCGCCCCGCATGCGGCGCCGGGTCGATGCCACGCGCTCCGCCACGCGCGTTCTCCCTGGCCGCGCGCACCGCCTCCTCGGCCGCCCGCGCCGTCTCGGCCCGCGCCGCCTCCGCCGCCAGCGCCTCCTCGACCCGCGCCGACTCCGACTCCTGTTCGGCCTGAGCCGCTTCCGCCGCCTCGGCGGCGCGCCTGCGCTCGGCCCGGCTCAGCCGCGGGCTCTCGGAGGTGTCGATCCCGATCCCGCTCGGCTGCGGGGCGCCGGTCTCCTCCGGCTCGTCGTCGTCGGCCCTGCGGCGCCTGCGTCGCCCGGATCCGGTCTCCGGCATGGGGAACGACGGCTGCTCGTCCTCGTCCCTGACCCGGCGCCGCCGCCCCGGCTCCGGCGCGGCAGGCGCGGCGCCGAGCGGGTTGTAGTAGGCGATGGGGCCGGAGACCGGCGAGTAACTCGGCAGGTCCGAGGCCGGGCCGGGCGGCGGGTAGGCGGGCGCCGCGGTGGAATTCGGCGGCCCGTAGGCGGAACGGGCGGGCGGGGACGAGGTTTCGGGGTCCTGGCCGTACGGCGTCAGCCCGTACGCCGCGAGATCGAAGCCACCGCCCGACGGCGGCTCCGGCGGCGCGGGCTCCGGCTCCGGCTCCGGCGCCGCGTGTGACGAGCCGCCCGGCGTCACCGCGGGTTGGTCACCGGTCAGATCGGCGACCGAGATCCCGCGGCCGGCGCGCCTGCGCCTGCCACCCGACGATCCCGGCGAACCGCCCTGGCCGTTGCGGGCCAGCAGTTCGGCGACCGAGAGCTGTTTGGGGTCCTCACTCATGACGGCACCGTTTCGATCGGACCCGCCGACTCCGCGGGCCCGGAGCGCGCGGTCTCGATGACCTCGCGTCCGGACAGCAGTGCGTCGACCGGTCCGCCATTCATGTCAGTATCCAGTTTGCGCAGGATCAGCCCTTCGCGCAGCGCCCAGGGGCAGATCTCGAGCGTATCCAGCGACAGTGCTCGCATACTCGCCTCCGCGACCAGCGCGCCGGCCACCAGTTGCTGCGACCGGTCCGAACTCACGCCTTCCAATTCCGCCCGGTCCGCCGCCGTCATCCGGGAGATGAACGCGATCAGCTGACGCAGGCCCGAACTCGTGAGTGTACGGCGCACCCGGGGTCCCGCGCCGGACGGTGCCGCTCCGGTCAATCGCGCGAGCGAGCGGAAGGTCTTGGAGGTGCCCACCGCGAGGTCCGGTTTGCCCGGTTCCAGCAGTTGCCTTGCGGGCGCGACGAGTTCGGCGTCCAGCCAGTCGCGGAGCACCGCGATCCGGCGCTTGCCCGGCGGATCCTCGTGCAGCCAGTCCCTGGTGAGCCTGCCCGCTCCGAGCTGTAGCGAGAGCGCGGCGTCCGGCGCCTCGTCGCAGCCGGTGGACATCTCCAGCGAGCCGCCGCCGATGTCCAGGTTGATGATCCGGCCCGCGCTCCAGCCGTACCAGCGGCGCACCGCGAGGAAGGTCAGCCGCGCCTCGTCGACGCCGGTGAGCACCTGGAGGTGCACCCCGGTCTCGGCGCGCACCCGGCCGAGTACCTCCTCGGAGTTGCCCGCCTCGCGCAGCGCCGAGGTGGCGAAGGGCATGAGCATCACGCAGCGCGAGGTCTCCGCGATGCTGGCGAATTCGCCGACGGTGTCGATCAGCTTGCGGGCGCCCGCCTCGGTGATGCAGCCGGCGTCGTCCATGTTCTCGGAGAGCCGCAGCGTCGCCTTCGTCGAACTCATCGGCATGGGGTGCCCACCACGATGCGCGTCCACCACGAGCAGGTGGACGGTGTTGCTTCCGACGTCGAGTACTCCGAGCCGCACTCCGAATAGGGTACCGGTACCGTCCGGCCTGCGAGCGCCACGGCGGAGCTGTTAGCGTCTGGCATCGTGACGGCAGGCGCATCCGCGAGTGACCCGGCCCCGCCCCCACCAGGGCGGAAGCTGGATCCCGCGCCCGAGGTCGAGCTGGACTTCCCGCGCGAATGGATCGAGTTCCAGGACCCAGCTAACGACGAGCACCTGATAGTGGCCGATCTCACCTGGCTACTTTCCCGATGGACCTGCGTCTTCGGCACGCCTGCCTGTCAGGGCATCCTCGGCGACCGCCCCGACGACGGTTGCTGCTCGCACGGCGCCTTCCTCGCCGACGACGACGATCGCAAGCGGCTGCAGCGCGCCGTGAAGCTGCTCACCCCGCAGGACTGGCAGCTCATGCCGGAGGCGATGGACGAGCGCGGCAAGATCAGCAAGGAGCGGTACCTGGAGCAGGACGAGCTGGACGACGAGCCCGCGCTGCGCACCAGGCGCTACGAGGGCGCCTGCATCTTCCTGAATCGCCCCGGGTTCGCCGGCGGCGTCGGCTGCGCGCTGCACACCATGGCGCTGCGCCGCGGCATCGAGCCGCTCGAGGTCAAACCCGACGTGTGCTGGCAGCTGCCCATCCGGCGCACCCAGGAGTGGGTCGACCGCCCCGACGGTGAGCAGATCCTGCGCACCGTCGTCACCGAGTACGACCGCCGCGGCTGGGGCCCCGGCGGGCTCGACCTGGACTGGTACTGCACCGGCTCCCCCGACGCGCACGTCGGCGCCCGCCCCGTCTGGCAGTCGTACGCCCCCGAGCTCACCGAGTTGCTCGGCGCCGATGCCTACGCCGAGCTGGCCCGCCACTGCCGCCGCCGCGAGGGGCTCGGCCTGATCGCGGTGCATCCGGCGACGACGCACGCCGGGCGTTTGCCGGATCCCGAGGAGTAGGCGTCACCGCCAGGACATGCGAACTTCACCTGCGTAGGGTTCACTAGTCCCCCATGTTCGGAAACACCCTGTTCACAAAGGCTCGCTTCAGCAAGGCCATCGCGGCCGCGGCCATCGGAGCGGGTGCCTGCCTGGCGCTCGCCGGCCCCGCGTCCGCCGACGATGTCGACCCCACCAGGTTCGGCGACTACACCCACACCTTCGTCAACGGCACCGACCCCGCCGCGGCGGCGCGCGCCGCGCAGGAGGGGAAGAACATCGTCGTCAGCCCCTACGGGACGTCGCACACCATCGCCTGCAAGGGCAACGGGACCACCATTCCCCTCTACGAATGCCTGCAGGAGGACGATCTCGGCTGGATCACCCTGCAGAAGATCGATCTCCCCGCCATCGGCCCCGCCTGGGTCTACATTCCGTGATGCTTGGCGCGCCTTCGGCGCGCGTGTTCGCGGCCTCTGAGGCTCGCGTTCGAGCACTCGAGACTCGCGCCTTCGGCGCATGCGCTTCGAGTGCTCGAACGCGAGCCGGCCGCGAACGGGGCTCGTAAGACTCGCCCCTCCGCATGCGTACCGCCGGGTCGCCCTTTCGCATGCGTCCCACCGGCTTGCCCCTTCGTGGGGGTCCCAGCGGCTTGCCCCTTCGTGGGGGGTCCTCCAGCTCGCCCCTTCGTGGGGTTCTCCAGCTCGCCCCTTCGTAGGGGTCAAACCGGGCGTCCGCGTCTGTACGGGCGCCCGGTTTCGTAGAGCTCAGGCTTCGAGTTTGTAGCCGAGGCCCCGGACGGTGACCAGGTGCTCCGGCTTGGCCGGATCGGCCTCGATCTTCGAGCGCAACCGCTTCACGTGGACATCGAGCGTCTTGGTGTCCCCGACGTAGTCCGCACCCCACACCCGGTCGATGAGCTGCCCGCGGGTGAGCACGCGACCCGAGTTGCGGAGCAGGTACTCGAGCAGGTCGAACTCCTTGAGGGGCAGCGTCACCGGCTTGCCGTTCACCAGGACGGTGTGCCGGTCGACATCCATGCGCACGGGCCCGGCCTCGAGCACGCCGCTCTCGGTGCCGCCGTCGAGGTCGTCGCCCGCGCCGCGGCGCAGGACCGCGCGGATGCGGGCGATGAGCTCGCGGGCGGAGTAGGGCTTGGTGACGTAGTCGTCGGCGCCGAGCTCGAGGCCGACGACCTTGTCGATCTCGCTGTCCCGCGCGGTCACCATGATGACCGGGACCCCGCTGCGGGTGCGCAGCTGCTTGCAGACGTCGGTGCCGCTCATGCCGGGGAGCATGAGGTCGAGCAGCACGATGTCGGCGCCCGCCCGGTCGAACTCGGCGAGCGCGGATGGCCCGTCGCCGACGACGGTGACCTCGAAGCCCTCCTTGCGCAGCAGGAACGCGAGCGGGTCGGCCAGCGACTCCTCATCTTCGACGATCAACACACTGGTCATGCGAGTTCCTCCACGCAATCTTCTCGGCCAGGCGCTTCGGCGGCCGCCCCGATCACCACAACGGTCATCGACGTGCCTCCACACCATTGACTCGACCCGGCGCCGGGCGCGGGCTCGTTTCCTTCTTGCCCGCCCCCGGCGGCACCGGGCGCTGCTCGGCCTCCGCCTCGAGGTGGGCGGGTATCCGCAGGGTGAACGTGGATCCGGTCCCCAGCTTGCTCCACAGGGTGATCTCCCCATTGTGGTTGGCGGCGACGTGCTTGACGATCGCCAGCCCGAGCCCGGTGCCGCCGGTGGCGCGGGAGCGCGCCTTGTCCGAGCGGAAGAAGCGCTCGAAAACGCGCTCCTGGTCCTCTTTGGCGATGCCGATGCCGCGATCGGTGACGGCCATGGCCACGTGGTCGCCGCGCAGCGAGCGGCTCACCGAGACGTGCGAGCCGGTCGGCGAGTAGGCGATGGCGTTCTCCACCAGGTTGGAGAGCGCGGTGACCAGCAGCGTCTCGTCGCCGAGGACCTCGAGCCCGCTCGGGCGGTCGGTGCTGACGGTGATCCCGGCCGCCTCGGCGGCGGTGCGCGAGCGGTCGACCGCGGAGTTCACCACGGTGTCCACATCGACGACCTCCAGCTCGGGCAGCTTCTCGGCCCCCTGCAGCCGGGAGAGCGCGATCAGCTCGGTGACCATCTTGCCCAGCCTGCTCGACTCGGCCAGCACCCGCCTGCCGAAGTGCCGCACGGCCTCGGGGTCGTCGGCGGACTCGAGCAGCGCCTCGGCGAGCAGGCTCATGGCGCCGACCGGGGTCTTGAGCTCGTGGCTGACATTGGCGACGAAATCGCGCCTGGTGGCCTCCATCCGGGCCTGCTCGGAGTCGTCGTCGGCGAAGAGGACGGTGAAGTTGTTCTCCCGGGAGAGCGGCCGGGCGACGCCGCGCACGGCGATCCGGCTGCGGCCGGGCAGCGGGTTCTTGGCGGTGAGGTCGAACTCGGCGGGCTCGGCGTTCTCCAGCACCTTCTCCACGGCGGCCCAGGCACGTTCGTCCAGCAACCGATTGCGGACCAGCCCGAGTTCCTCGGCGCGGGGATTCACCAGGACGACATCGCGGTACTCGTCCACCACCGCGATTCCGCTTTCCGAGGCGAGCACGATGAGGTCGAGCACCTGGGAGGTGGTGAGCCCGGCCTCGGCCTGCCGCTTCTCGGCCTGCCTGGCGTTCACATAGGGGATGACCAGCCCGCCGACCGCGAGCCCGACGACGGCCGCGAGGACAGCCAGCAGGACGGCCTGGGGAACGCTCACACCGAGAATCGTACGGTCGCCGACGGTTCAGCCAACGGTCGGTACACGAAGTTTCCCGCAGGTCACAGCCACTTCCAACCGTGTTGGCCAGGCGTTAACGCAATGTTGGCTATCCCCAGCCGGGTTCACCCTTCAGCGGAACGTTCACGAAGCTCGGGCGTGTCGGATCGAGCTGGACGTGCTGCGGCAACAGCCCGGTATCGACCAGCATCGGCAGGATCGGCAACCCCTTGGGGAAGTTGCCCGCGTAGACGTCGACCCGGAGCCGATGGCCGGGCTGCAACACTGCCTCGGTACCGGTCAGGGTGATATCCAGGATGGTCGGCTCGCCGGGGACGGTGGGCAGCCGGTCCTCCAGCGAGGCCAGCGGCCGCGGGTCGGTGTAGTCGCCGTTGGCCGAGCGGCTGCTGCGGCTCTCGTCGATCTTGCGCAGCGAGGCCATGAGCTGGCCGGAGGAGAGCACGGTGGAGCGGCCGTCCGGGGCGACGTCGTTGATCGTCACCACCCAGTTGCCGTCCACCGCGTCCTGAACGGTGTTCAGCCGCACCGCGACCGGGCCGGAGATGGTGGTCGGCGCCGTGACCGGCGGGCTGGTGAAGGTGAGCCCGTTGGTCTCCTGGATGCGGGAATCGGCGGCGCAGCCGTTGATCACCGCGAGCACGCCGGCGGTGGCCTGCGCGGCGTCGTTCGAGCAGATCCCGGTGAGGCCGGGCGCGACGGTGAGCCGCTGGGTGCTGCCGTCCTCGGCGGGGAAGAGCGAGCCGTCGTACCGGCTCTGCGCGGTGCCGCTCGGCGCGCCGGAGAGGTACATCCTGCGGTGCTCGGCGGCCTGCTCCGGCGGGGCGGAATCGCCGAAGCCGTCCTGGGTGATCCAGCCGCCGCCCTGCTGCCGCAGTGTCACCGGGCCGTACCGGTCGATGCCGTTGTCGATGTCCTTGAGCCAGCGGTCGAACCAGGCGCGCTGCAGCACGTCCAGCCGCGGCGGCAGCCCCGGCCTGCTGTACTCGTTGCCCGAGTTGATGTGGTAGGTGTTGCCCATGAGCAGCTGCTTCTGCCCCGGCGGCGCGGCGATGGCGTTGTAGACCTTCGACTCCGAGTAGGTGAACAGGTCGTGCCAGCCGCCGGTGACGAAGGTCGGGACGGTGATCCGCGACGGGTCGCCGAGCCACGCCCGCCGCTCCTCGCTGTTGTCGGTGAGCATGCTGCGCACCCGCGGGTCCAGGTCCTCGACCCTGGTCTTGACGTAGGCGTCCAGGAAGACGTCGAGGTAGGTGAAGGGCGAGGCCATCCGGTCGGCCAGCCACTCCTGGTCGAAGTTGCCGGTGACGATCGACTCGACGTTCGGGATCCACTTGGTCCCGTTGATCAGCACCAGCCACAGCGGGATGAAGGCGAAGCCGAAGCCGCCGCCGGGGGCGAGCACGTCGGCGAGCAGGTCGCTGCCCGGTACCACCGGGAAGATCGCCTGCAGCGCGGGCGGTGACTTCTCCGCCGCCTGCAGCTGGTTGATACCGGAGTAGGAGAGCCCGGTCATACCGACCCGGCCGTTCGACCACGGCTGCTTCGACGCCCAATCGATCACCTCGATGGTGTCCTGCTGCTCGCGGTCGCGCAGCATGTCCCACTCGCCCTGCGAGAAGCCGGTTCCGCGGACGTCGACAACCAGCTGGGAGTAACCGCTGCGCACCAGGTCGCGGTCGACCCCGAAGTTGCGCAGTTCGCCGCCGCCGAGCGCCTTGGTCAGGTCGGTGAGGCCGGAGAGCGGGGTGCCGGTCATGTCGAAGTCGCGCAGCAGCTGCAGCACCACGTCCGAGATGCCGGGAATCTCGCCGACGTGGTCGCCCAGGTTCGACACCAGCTTGGTGTACGGGGTCATGTTGAGGATGGTCGGCGTCGCCACGGGCGCCGGGATTCCCGCCGCGTCGGCCGGGCGGTAGAGGTTGGCCCTCAGCACGGTGCCGTCACTCATGGTGATCGGTACGTCCCAGGTGATGTTGATGTTCGGGTACTGCTGCGGCCCGTCGTGGGCGGCGTGCCAGGCCGCGCCCGCCGCGCCGCCGTCCGGGCCGGTGGGAAGCGGCGCCGCCGATGCCGCAGGCCCGAGGAGCGGAAGAAGGAGTGCGGCGGCCAACCCGGCCACCGTCGCCCGGAACACGTTTCGCATCAGCTGGGATCCGCCTCTCCGATGAGTAGAACGGCGGAATTCTCGCACACTTACTGGCGGGTAAGAAGACCCTTCGGCTGCCTCTGCCGAAAAGGGCGAAGCCCGGCTCGCCCTGGCGAACCGGGCCTCGCCTGCTGTCAGGGCTACTTGCCACCCTGGTTCGCGACCGCGGCGGCGCCCGCGGCGGCGGCCTCCGGGTCGAGGTACTCGGCCGGGCGCACCGGCTTCAGGTTCTCGTCCAGCTCGTAGCGGAGCGGGATGCCGGTGGGGATGTTCAGCCCGGCGATATCGTCGTCGGAGATGCCGTCCAGGTGCTTGACCAGGGCACGCAGCGAGTTGCCGTGCGCGGCGACCAGCACGGTCTTCCCGGCGACCAGCTCCGGCGCGATGGTGGACTCCCAGTACGGCAGGAAGCGCTCGACCACGTCGAGCAGGCACTCGGTCTTCGGCACGTCGATGCCCGCGTAGCGCGGGTCGCCCTCCTGGCTGTACTCGTTGCCGGGGTCGATCGGCGGCGGCGGGGTGTCGTAGCTGCGCCGCCAGAGCATGAACTGGTCCTCGCCGTACTGGTCGCGGACCTGGGCCTTGTTCTTGCCCTGCAGGTTGCCGTAGTGCCGCTCGTTGAGCCGCCAGTCCCTGACCACCGGGATCCAGTGCCGGTCGGCGGCGTCCAGCGCGATATTGGCGGTGCTGATCGCGCGGCGCAGCAGCGAGGTGTAGACGACGTCGGGCAGGATTCCGTGCTCGGCGAGCAGCCTGCCCGCGCGCTTGCCCTCGGCCACACCCTTGTCGGTGAGGTGCACGTCCACCCAGCCGGTGAACAGGTTCAGGGCGTTCCATTCGCTCTCGCCGTGGCGCAGCAGCACGAGGGTGTACGTCATGCGGGCCATTCTGGCACGTCACCGGCGTTCGCTCCCGGCCCGGCGGCGAGCACCGCGGCGCCGGCCAGGGTGGCGCCCGCGGTGATCTCCGATGGCAGCACCCGCAGCGGGCGCAGGAAGCCTAGCCTGGCGTGCCTGGTGACGGCGGCGCGCAGTGGCTTCCAGAGCGGCTCGCCGGACGCCGCGAAGCCGCCGCCGATCACCACCAGGTCGATATCGAGGGTGGCCGCGGCGGAGGAGACGGCGCGGCCGAGCGCGGTGCCCGCGCGCTCCAGCGCGGCCAGCGCGGTGGAGTTGCCCGCCGCCGCCGCGGCCGCGAGCTCGGCGCCGCTGCTCCCGCGCCACCCCCGCGACCTGGCCCAGCGCACCGACGACAGGCCGCTCGCCACCGCCTCCACGCAGCCGAAGCCACCGCAGGCGCACGGCACCTCCTCGCCGGGCACCACGATGTGCCCGACGTGCCCGGCGTTCCCGGTGCGACCTGCCAGCACCCGGCCCCCGGCCAGGATGCCGCCGCCGATCCCGGAGGAGACGGTCATGGCGAGTGCGTCCGCGACCCCGCGCAGCGCGCCCGCCCGCTGTTCGGCAAGGGCGAGGCAGGCGCCGTCGATGGCGAAGCGCACGGTGGCGCCCGGGAAGAGCTCGCGCACCCGCGCCACGATCGGGAAGCCCGCGCGCCACTCGGGGATATTGAGCGGGCCGGTGACCCCGGCGGTCACGTCGACCGGGCCCGCGGCGCCGATCCCGACGCTCTCGACCTCCGCGCCGCCCGCGACATCGAGCAGGAGTTCCCGGCAGACCTCCCAGACCCCGCTCGCGGGCACATCGACCCGGTGCACGGCGCCGAGCCCGAACTCCGCGCCGGGCGGCGGCCCGCAGTCAGCCGGCGGCCGGGCGGTGGCCGGGGAGTCCGCACTCACCCGCGCTGCGGCGAACTTGGTTGCCCCGATATCGAGTGCGAGCCGCATCATCGCGGGCACCGCGGAAAAAACACCCTCACCGGGCGATTGTCCCCGCTCCGCTCAGCCCCTGTCGGCGGAATCCACCAGGTGCTCGAAGGCGCGCAGGTTCTGCAGCGACTCGCCGCGCGAGACCCGCCACTTCCACTCCTTGCGGATGGACTCGGCGAAGCCCAGCTCCAGCAGGGTGTTGAAGTCCTGATCGACCGCCTCCAGGATCTGGCCGAAGAGGCGATCCAGCTCGTCCGCGGTGACGGCGTGCGCGGAGATCCGGCCGACGAGGTAGATGTCGCCCACCTTGTCCAGCGTGTACGCCACGGCGTAGAGCCTGCGGTTGCGGCGCAGCAGGTACTTGTAGACGCCCTCGAAGTTCTCGTCCGGCTTGCGGCAGACGAAGCTCTCCACCCGCAGCCCGTGCGTGCCGACGGTGAGCATGACATTGGTCTTGAGCTTGCGCTCGCCGGGCAGCACCACCACGAAGGTGCCGTCTCCGGGTCGGGTGTACTCGATCTCCCGCTCGCGCAGGGTCTCCTCGATCAGCTGCGCCGTTCCGGTCATCGGCGTACTCCCATCCGGCGCCGCCAGAGCGCCCGCGTCCTCGCCTGCCCCGGCTCGCCGACGACGGGCTCGGGCCGTGCTGCCTCCTCGCCGCTTACCCGCGCCGGGGCCGCGGAATCAGCGCCGCGCAGCCTCGGGCCGGAGCGGCGCCGCCCGCCGAACTCGTCCAGCGCGGCATCGTAGCAGGTCAGAAGGCCGTCGGCGGTGTGCTCCCAGGAGAACCCGGCGGCGTGCTCGACCGCGGCGGCGCCCATGGCGCGCAGCCCGGGCCCGTCGTCGAGCAGCGCGCCGAGCGCGTCGGCCCAGTCCGGGGTGCGGTGGCCGGGGACGAGCAGCCCGGTCTCGCCGTGCCGCACCGCGGTGCTCAGCCCGCCGACGTCGGCGGCGAGCACCGGGGTGCCGCTGGCCTGTGCCTCGATGGCGACCAGGCCGAAGGACTCGTTGTGGCTGGGCACGGCCACCAGGTCGGCGGCCCGGTACACCTGCACCAGCCGCTCCGGCGGCTGCGGCGGAAGGAAGATCACCCGATCGCCGATGCCGAGCGCCGCGGCCAGCTCGATCAGCGCGTCCGGGCGCTGTAATCCGGTGCCGGAGGGCCCGCCGACGATGAGCACGCGCAGCCTGCGGCCGGGGTCGCGGCGGAGCAGCTCGGCGGCGGCCCTGACCAGCACGTCCGGCGCCTTGAGCGGCTGGATCCGGCCGATGAAGGCGACGATCCGCTCGTCCGCGGGCAGCCCGAGCTCGCGCCGGGCGGCGGCCCGGTCACCCGGGTGGTAGCGGGTGAGGTCGGCGCCGGGCGGCACCACGTCGACCCGGTCCGGCGCGGCGCCGTACAGCTCGATGAGCTGCCGCGCCTCCTCTACGGTATTGGCGATCAGCCGGTCGGCCTCGGCGATCACCTGCTTCTCGCCGATCTCCCGGCTGGCGGGCTCGGGGGTGTCGCCCTCGGCGAGTGCGGCGTTCTTCACCGCGGCCAGGGTGTGCGCGGTGTGCACGAGCGGCACCCGCCAGCGGTCCCTGGCCAGCCAGCCGACCTGGCCGGAGAGCCAGTAGTGCGAGTGCACCAGGTCGTAGTGGCCCGGCGCCTGCCGCGCCTCCTGGCGCAGCACCTCGGCGGTGAACGGGCACAGCTGGGTGGGGAGATCGTGCTTGTCGAGCCCCTCGAACGGCCCGGCGACCACATTGCGCACCAGCACGCCGGGCGCGGCCTCCTCGACCGGCGGCAGGTTCGACGACGTCGCGCGGGTGAAGATCTCCACCTCGACCCCGCGCCGGGCCAGCTCCCGCGCCGTCTGCAGCACGTAGACGTTCATCCCGCCCGCATCGCCGGTACCTGGCTGGGCCAACGGCGACGTGTGGACCGACAGCACGGCGATGCGACGCGGACGATGAATCACACCCTCCATAGTGCACCGGTGACCGATACCCGCCACCACAGTCTCGGCGGTTGGTGAGAGCGGTCACAGGGAGTCGGCGAACTCCGTCACCTCGGCCACCCAGCGGGCGCGATCCTCCAGGAAGAGCCCGTGCTTGGCGCCCTCCCAGTACGACCCGCGCGCCTTCGGCGCGGTCTCCGCGATGTACCTGCCATTGGCCACCGGCACCACCGGATCGTCGGTGCCGTGCAGGACGAGCACCGGGATATCCAGCGCGCGCAGCGTCGCGGTGTTGTCCACGGTCCGGTAGAAGAGCGCCTTGCGCACGGCGGGCGGAGTGGCCAGGCTCGCGCCGAAGAGCCGCTGCGCGTCCACCCCGCGCTCCCGGCTCGGCCCGGTGTTCGCATCGCCGAAGGCGCCGAAGGCCCGCAGCGCCCGGCCCGGGCTCTCCTCGAAGACGCCCGGCATGGCCGCGGCGAGCGCGGGGCCGGGCTCGGCGCCGGGCACCCCCCTGCCGATATTCGCCATGGACCCGGTATAGATCGCGCCCGCCACCGCGCCGGTGCCGTGCGCGGCCAGGTAGTCGGTGAGCACGATGCCGCCGTAGGACCAGCCGAGCAGTACGGCGTCACGCTCGATTCCGGCGTCGGCGAGCACGGCGGCGACGTCGGCGGCCCAGTTGGCCGGGTCGTCGTAGCCGGTCGCCGGGGCACCGGAGTAGCCGTGCCCGCGCGAGTCGACCGCGATTACCCGGAAACGCCGCGCCAGATCGTCTCCCGCCCCGCCCCAGCAGCGCAGATCGGCCGACCAGCCGTGCAGCAGCACCAGCGGCCGCGCGCCGTCGGGGCCGCTCGACCGGTACACGATGCCGGTGCCGTCCGCGCTGATCACTTCCCGTATCGCCATGACCAGAGGCTAGCCCCGGCCCGGCACTGCCCGGTCTCGCCGTACCCGGCCGGCCCGCCGCCGGATATCGCCCGCCTACGATCGAGACCATGAGCAGCCTGAATGCCGTCGTGACCGGAGCCAGCTCGGGAATCGGCGAGGCCACCGCGCGGCAACTCGCCGCCCAGGGGTACCACGTCTACGTGGGCGCGCGGCGGCTGGACCGGCTGCGGGCGCTGGCCGAGGAGATCGGCGGCACCGCGCTGGAGCTCGACGTCACCTCGGACGAGTCGGTCGCCGCCTTCACCGCCGCCATCCCGGCCGTTTCGGTGCTGGTGAACAACGCGGGCGGCGCCAAGGGGCTGGCCCCGGTCACCGAGGCCGACCTGGACGACTGGCGCTGGATGTGGGAAACGAACGTGCTCGGCACGCTGCGCGTCACCAAGGCGCTGCTGCCCGAGCTCATCGAGTCCGGCGACGGGCTGATCGTCACCATCACCTCGGTGGCCGCCTTCCACGCCTACGACAACGGCTCCGGCTACACCTCGGCCAAGCATGCCCAGGCGGTGCTGCACCGCACCCTGCGCGGGGAGCTGCTCGGCAAGCCGGTGCGGCTCACCGAGATCGCGCCCGGCGCGGTGGAGACCGAGTTCTCGCTGGTCCGCTTCGGCGGCGACGCCGAGAAGGCGGCCAAGGTGTACGAGGGGATCGACCCGCTGGTGGCGCAGGACATCGCGGAGATCGTCGGCTTCGTCGCCTCCAGGCCGCCACACGTGAACCTGGACCAGATCACCGTGGCGCCGCGCGACCAGGCCCCGCCGAGCCGGTTCGCGCGCCGCTCCTGACCCAGCGGGGCGGGGTGCCACCCACTAGCATCGGACCGGTTCGGGCAGTAGAGACAGTGGGAGTGATCCGGTCGTGTTCAAAGGTTTCCGCGATTTCCTCTTGCGGGGCAATGTCATCGATCTCGCGGTCGCGGTGGTCATGGGCACCGCCTTCACCGCGGTCGTCACCTCGTTCTCCAGCGGGCTGATCAACCCGCTGCTCGCGGTTTTCGGCGGCACCGACGAGCTCGGGCTCGGGTTCCGGCTGGTGTCGAGCAAGCCGGCCACCTTCGTCGAGATCGGCCCGATCATCAGCGCCATCCTGAACTTCATGATCGTCGCGGCGGTGCTCTACTTCGTGCTGATCATGCCGATGCGGCACCTGACCAACCGGTTCGGCACCAAGAAGGCGGCCGAGCCCACCGAGACCGAGCTGCTCATCGAGATCCGCGACCTGCTCGCCCAGCGGGACGCCGAGGTGGCGCGGCACGAGGCCGACCACCGGCGGGTCGAGGCCGAGGTCGAGGCGGACGCCGCTGCCGACAAGGGCGCCGACCCCGAGCCGCCGCGGCGCTAACCGCTGAGCGCGGACATGGACGTCCAGGTCGGCCAGTCGATGGCCCAGTCGTAGATGTCGCCGTCGGCCGCGGAGAGCGCGATCGAGGTATTGGTGACCTCGACCGGGTCGCCGTAGCGCGCGGTCGGGAAGTAGGCCGCGGCGTCCGCCGGGGACAGGTTGATGCAGCCGTTGGTGACATTGGCCGAGCCCTGCGCCGCCAGCGACTCCGGGTTGGCGTGGATGAACTCGCCGTTGTTGGAGATCCGCACCGCCCAGCGCTCGCGCACGTTCTCGTAGTAGGGCGGGTTGGACATCATGAAGTCCTCGTACTTCTCGGTGACCACGTGGATTCCCGAGCGGGTGACATTGCGCGGCTCGTTGCCCTCGCCGTAGCTGGCGGCGAAGTCGAAGACGGTGCCGCCGTCGCGCAGTACCCGGATCCGGTGCGTGCTGGCGTCGGCCTGCACGATCTGGCTGCGGCCGATGCTGAAATCGGTGGTCAGATCGCTGTCGCCGTACGCGCCGCCGCCCAGCGCCACCCCGTAGAGCTTGGCCTCCACGTGCACCGTCGTGCCCGGCTGCCAGTAGCTCTTCGGCCGCCAGTGCGCGCGGGCGCCGCCGTCGTCGGGCAGCCAGGCCCACGCGCCCTCGGTGGGCGGGTCGGTGCTGACGGTGAGCGCCTTCTCGGCCGCCGCCTTGTCCGGCACCGGGCCGGTGAACTTCAGGATGATCGGCGCCGCGATGCCGACCTCCTGGCCGTCGCCGATATTCAGCGTGGCCGGGGTGGTCCCGCTCGGCGCCAGCGTGCTGAACCCGCCCTCGATCGGCACCGGCTTGCCGTCGGTGCCGATGGCGGTTCCGCTCCAGGTGTAGGTGGCGTCGTAGCCGAGCGGCTCGGTAACGGTGTACTCGCGCCGATCCTGGCTCAGCTCGCCGGTGATCTGCCTGCCCGCGGCATTGCTCAGCGCCACCCGGTCGATGGTGCCGTTCCGCACGGCGACCGAGACCCCCGCGGTCGGGCTGACGCCGGTGGCGTCGGCGCCCGGGTTCAGCGTGACCTCGGCAACCGGCTCGGCGGCCTGCGGCTGCGACCCGGAGCCGCCGGAGCCGCAGCCCGCCAGCAGCAGCGCGAGCACGGAGAACACGACAGCCGCGAGCACGGCCACTGACCTTCGGGAAGCCTGGCGTATGCGCACTTCCTCGAATCTACGCGCGGCCGCGCGCTACGCCGGTGCGATCGCCGTCACACGGTGAGCCCGACCGTCACCGGCTCGGGGTGCAGCCGCACGCCGAACCGCTCGGCGACCCCGTCGCGCACGGTGTGCGCCAGCGCCACCAGGTCGGCGGCGCTGGCGGCACCGCGGTTGGTGAGCGCCAGCGTGTGCTTGGTCGAGAGCCGGGCCGGGGCGTCGGCGCCGGGGAAGCCCTTGCCGAACCCGGCCCGCTCGATGAGCCACCCCGCGGAGAACTTGACCCCGTCCGGCGCGGGGTAGACCGGCACCGGCACGTCGCCGACCGTGGCCGCGATGGCCGCCCGCACCCGCTCCACCTCTGGCTCCGGCACCACCGGGTTGGTGAAGAACGAGCCTGCGCTCCAGGTGTCGTGGTCGGCCGGGTTCAGCACCATGCCCTTGCTCGCGCGCAGCCGCAGCACCGCGTCGCGGACCTCGGCGGCGGGCCTGGTCTCACCCTCCTCGGCGCCGAAGGCCGCGGCCAGCTCCCGGTAGCGCAGCGGGGCGCTGGCGCCGGTCGGGTCCAGCGCGAACTCCACCGCGAGCACGACGGCGGCATCCGAGTGCTTGAGCACGCTGGTCCGGTAGCCGAAGCCGAGCTCGGCGGGGTCGGCCCAGCGCACCGCACCGCTCGCCCGGTCCAGCAACCGGACCCGGCGCAGCAGCCCGGCCACCTCGACGCCGTACGCGCCGACGTTCTGTACCGGCGTCGCGCCCGCGGAACCCGGGATGCCGGAGAGGCACTCCAGCCCGCCGAACCCGGCCGCGACGGTCCGCGCCACCACGTCGTCCCAGACCGCACCGGCCTCGGCGAGCACCGAGTCGGTGCTCAGCTCGACCCCCGCGTTCGCGATCCGCACGACGACGCCGGGAAAGCCATCGTCCGCGATGAGCAGATTCGAGCCGCCCGCCAGCAGCAGCACCGGGATCGCCGCCGCGTCCAGCGCGCCGACGGTACGGATCAGGGCCGCCTCATCGGCACATTCGGCCACGGTCGCGGGGCCGCCCACGCGCAGCGTCGTCAGCCCGGCCAGCGGCACGTCGGGGCGCACTTCGGCACCGGAATCGGCCAGCAGTTCGCGTACCTCGTCCGAGGAGACCACCCGAGTAGATCGCACGCTGGAGACGGTAGCGTGTCCGACCATGGCGACCCCCCTGGCGTACACCGCCCGCTACTCCCATCCGGCCGCGGCCGTGCGCGCGGCGATCGCCGACGAGCAGTACTGGAAGGACCGGGTCGCCGAGGTGGGCGGGCCGAACGCCAGGCTGGACCGGGTCACCGTCGAGGGCGATCGGGTGCACGCCGAGCTGGTGCAGGCGATCGCCGCCGAGCTGCTCCCGGCCGCCATCACCGCGGTGCGCCCCGGCGACCTGGTCATCCCGCGGGTCGAGGAGTGGACCGGCGATACCGGCACCTTCACCGCCAAGGTCGAGGGCGCGCCCGCCGAGGTGCGCGGCAGCATCGCGCTCGCCGCCGACGGCTCCGGGTCGGTGGCGACCATCACCGGCACGATCGAGGTCAAGGTGCCGCTCTTCGGCGGGAAGATCGAGGCGGCCATCGCGGAGCGGCTCACCGAGCTGCTCGGCAACGAGGCCGAGTTCACCGACACCTGGATCGCCGCGCACTGACCGCGCCGAGCGGCGAACCACGCGGCGGGGCGCGGACGCCCGATCGCCGAGCACCGTGGCTGGGGCACCGCACCACGCCGCGGGCGGGCGGTTTGTGGGCGTTCCCCACATCACCCGCCGTGTGCCGGGCGCGGGGCGGGCACCGGTAACGTGTCCGCTCATGGCTCGCCGACTCGACTACTCCGCTCGCTACCCGCTGCATACCACCAAAGAGCTGTATGCGGCGCTGTCGACCCGCGACTACTGGGAGGCCAGGGTCGAGGAGATGCGGAAGTACTCGCCGAACCACGTGGTCAGCGTCGACGCCGCGGAGACCGGCATCGAGGTCGTGCTCGAGCACATCATCCCGCGCGAGATGCTGCCGGAGATGGCGCAGACCGTAATCCGCAAGGACATGGTGATCACCCGCAAGGAGAGCTGGGGCCCGTTCCGCGAGGACGAGGTGCACGGCAAGTACACCGCCTCCATCCCGGCCGGGCCGGGCAGCCTGAACGGCACCATCCGGCTCTTCCCGACCGAGACCGGGAGCACCATCCGCTTCTCCTCCGAGGCCAAGGTCTTCATCCCCATGGTCGGGCCGCGGCTGGAGCAGCTGATCCTGGTGAACCTGGTCGACCTGTTCCGCGGCGAGGCCGAAGAGACGCTGAAGTGGCTGGAAGCGGGCACCCCGGCGCACTGAACCGGCGGCCGGTCGGCACCGTCACCCGCGGCACCACCGGGGTGAACCGGCTGCGCCGCAGCGACCGGCAGCTGGTGGCCGACCCGCTGGTCCGAGCCCGGCTGCTCGGCGCCGCCGACCCGCTGGTGGTCGATCTCGGCTACGGCGCGCAGCCGTGGACCACGCTGGAGCTCGCCGCCCGCTTGCGGGCGGTGCGCGCCGACGTCCGGGTGACCGGGCTGGAGATCGATCCGGAGCGGGTGGTGCCCGGCCGCGACGGCATCACCTTCGCGCGCGGCGGGTTCGAGCTGGCCGGGCTGCGGCCGATCCTGGTGCGCGCCTTCAATGTGCTGCGGCAGTACCCGGAGTCCGCGGTGCCCGCGGCCTGGGGCACCGTGCTCGGAAAGCTGGCGCCGGACGGGCTGCTGGTCGACGGCACCTGCGACGAGCTGGGCAGGCGCTGCGCCTGGATCCTGCTCGACCGCACCGGGCCGCTGACGCTCACCCTGGCCTGGGATCCGTTCACCGTCGAGCGGCCCTCCGATATCGCGGAGCGGCTGCCCAAGGCGCTCATCCACCGCAATGTGCCCGACGAGCCGATCCACGCGCTGCTCGCCGCCGCCGACCGGGCCTGGGCGCAAGCCGCGCCGGTCGCCCCCTTCGGGCCGCGCTTCCGCTGGCGGGTGGCCGCGGAAGCGCTTGCCGCGCAGGGTGTCCCGCTGCGCGTCTTCCGCCGCCGCCTGCGCGACTGCGTGCTGACTGTCCCGTGGGATTACGTCGCGCCGGCCACCGCGCCACCGGCATCCTGAGCGTGCTGGTCCCACGCGGTGCCCGCGCGCGTCCCGCAACGGCGGTCGAGCCATGTCCCCCACTCGCGCGCGTCCCGCAACCGCGGCCGAGCCTTGTCTCCCACTCGCGCGCGTCCCGCAACCGCAGCCGAGCCTTGTCTCCCCCGCGCGCCCCGCACCGACAGCCGAGCCAGGTCGCGGCCATCGCATCGCGCCACCCGGCACCGACGGCCGCGCCACTACACCGCCGCCAGCGCCCGGTGCACCCGGGCGGCGGCCCTCGGCGCGAGCCCGGTGCCCGCGGCCCTGATCTCCACCGCCGCGCACCGGCCGATGGCGACGGCATCCGCCACCACCTCGTCCAGCGCCGCCTGCGCGATATCGCCCTCGGCGAGGTCGAGCACGGTGCGCACCGGCGTGGTCACCAGGAACGGCCCGGCCGACTCCACCTCGGCACCGGTCAGTGTCCGGCGCAGCACGACGACCCGCGGCGTCACCGGCGGCCGCCCCGCGGGCACCGAGAGGTGCAGGAACCGTGGCCGCAGCCGCCCGAGCCCGTGCAGATCGGCGGCGCTCTGGTGCGAGACCGCCACCTCGTCGTCGAACCAGGCCGCCCACATGGCGTACTCGTCGAGCGGCCCGACCGGCGACCCGGCGATCCGCAGCATCCCCATGGCGGCCCGCGCAATCGAGCCGTCCTCCAGCCCGGCGCGCACCCGCGCCTCACACCCGGCGCGCATCACCTGCCGCGCCGTGAAGAACCCGGCGTGCCGCGCCGCCAGTTCCCGCAATTCCGCCCAGCCGTGCAAGCGGCGGCTCGCATCGTTGCCCGCCATGATCCGAGATTACGCCGTAAGGCTGTGCCTCATGTCACATTTCGCCCGGTTCCGTCCCCGCGGTCCGAGCTTGGCCGAGCCTTCACCGTGTCCACAGAACCGGCTCAGAATCGTGCGGAAGAATCGAGCGGCATGAGCACAGCACCGTCCCTCGCCCGGCGCACCCACCGGCGGCGTCCGCTGGTGATCGCCCTCGTCGTGGTCGTTCTCCTGCTCGGCACCGCCGTCGTCGGCACCGAGGCCTACGCCAGGCACCGGATCTCGCAATGCATCAGCTCCCAGTTCGAGCGGGAGATGGGCTCGACCATCGATGTCTCCTTCGGCCCCAAACCCCTGCTGCTCACCTACATCGACGGCAAGGTGCCCGAGGTGACGGTGGACAGCAACGACAACCGCTTCGGCCCGGCCGAGGGCATGATCGTGCACGCCACCTTCACCGACGTCGTGCTGAACGACGACGGCGGCGGCAGCGTCGGCGCCTCCTCCGCCGACGTCACCTGGAGCAACGAGGGCATCGCCCAGACCCTCACCGGCATGGTGAGCGGGGTGAAGTCCGCCGCGAGCAGCGGCACCGTCACCATGGATGTGCTCGGCGGGCTGGCCCAGCTCGAGGTGCGCCCGCAGGTGCGCGGCGACCGGGTGGTGGTCGACACCACCGGCGCGCAGTTCCTCGGCATCGGGCTCCCCACCGACCTGGTGCAGGGCATCGTCGACCTCTTCACGGAGAGCCTGCAGGCCTTCCCGATCGGCATGCGCGCGGACCGGATCGCCGTCACCGACAGCGGCATCGACGTGCACCTCACCGGCGGCCACTTCGACCTGGCCGCGAACAGCCAGAACAGCGACCAGGAGGTCCGCTGCTGAGCTCAGGCCGGAAAGCCGTCCAGCACCGCGCGCGAGCCGGAGAGGCCGAGCCGGGTGGCGCCCGCGGCAAGCAACTCCGCCGCGGCCGCCGCCGTGCGGATGCCGCCGCTCGCCTTGACCCCGAGCCGCCCGCCCACCGTCGCCGCCATCAGCCGCACCGCGGCCACGCTCGCCCCGCCCGCCGGGTGGAAGCCGGTGGAGGTCTTGACGAAATTCGCGCCCGCCCGCTCGGCGGCCAGGCAGACCTCGACGATCGCCTCGTCGCTCAGCGCGGCGGATTCGATGATGACCTTGAGCACCGTGCGCTCGCCGACCGCCTCGCGCACCGTGACGATATCGGCGAGCACCGCCGCGTAGTCACCCGCGACGGCGGCGCCGACGTCGATCACCATGTCCACCTCGTCCGCGCCCTGCTCCACCGCCAGCCTGGCCTCGGCCCCCTTGACCAGCGAGTGGTGCTTCCCGGAGGGGAACCCGGCGACCGTCGCGACCACCAGCCCCGGCGCCCGCACCGGCAGCATGGCCGGCGAGACGCAGATGGCGAGCACCCCCAGCTCGCGCGCCTCGGCGATCAGCGCGGCGACCCGCTCCACCGTCGCCTCGGGGGCGAGCAGCGTGTGGTCGATGACGGCGGCGACTTCGGCCCGGCTCGGCCACGCGGGTTCTGCCATGAGGTGAAAGTCTGGCACACGGGCGGCGAATTGCATTGCGTGCCTCCGCCGCTGGAGGGGAGACTCGAACGGTGCTGATCCGCCGCGAACGCGCCGCCGATATCGCCGGGATCGCCGCCGTGCACCGGAGCGCGTTCGCCGAACGCGCCGCGGTGCCCGCCGGCCCCGACTCCGCCCCCGGCGCCGCCCCCGACCCGGTCGAGGTCGGGCTGGTCGGCGCGCTGCGCGGCGGCGACGCCTGGATCCCGACGCTCTCGCTGGTGGCCGAGGAGTACGGCGCCGTCCTGGGCCACGTCTGCCTCACCAGGGCCGCGGTCGGGCCGTTCCCGGTGCTCGCGCTCGGCCCGCTCGGGGTGCTGCGGGAGCGGCAGCGCGTCGGCATCGGCGCCGCGCTGGTGCACGCGGCGCTCGGCGCCGCCGACGCGCTGGACGAGCCGCTGGTCGGGCTGCTCGGCAGCCTGGACTACTACCCGCGCTTCGGCTTCGCCCCGGCCGCGCGGTACGGCATCGCGCCGGACCGCCCGGAGTGGGCCACGCACCTCCAGGTGCGCCCGCTCACCGCCTTCGAGGACCGGATCGCGGGGGAGTTCCGCTACGCGGACGCCTTCTACGAGCTCTGACCCGGTTTGCAAGGATGGGCGGATGACCTCCGCCCCGAACGACCGGCGCTTCGTGCTGACCCTCGGCTGCCCGGACCGCCCCGGCATCATCGCCAGGATCACCTCGTTCATCGCCGAGTTCGGCGGCTCCATCGTGGAGGCCGGCTACTACTCCGACCCGGACAATGCCTGGTTCTTCACCAGGCAGGCCATCGCGGCGCACACCGTTCCGTTCGAGCTGGGTGAGCTGCGCGACCGCTTCGCCGGGGTGGCGGCCGACTTCGGGCCGGGCACCGAGTGGCAGCTGCACGACACCGGCGAGCGCCGCCGCGCGGTGCTGCTGGTGAGCAAGGACGCGCACTGCCTGCACGACCTGCTCGGCCGGGCCACCTCCGGCGAACTCCCCGCCACCATCGAGGCGGTGATCGGCAACCACCCCGACCTCGCCGGGATCACCGAGGCGCACGGGGTGCGCTTCCACCACGTGCCCTTCCCCAAGGATCCGGCCGAGCGCGGCCCCGCCTTCGCCCGGGTGCGCGAGCTGGTCGACGCGCACGACCCGCACGCCGTTGTGCTCGCCCGCTTCATGCAGGTGCTCCCCGCGCACCTGTGCCAGCACTGGGCCGGACGGGCGATCAATATCCACCACAGCTTCCTGCCGTCCTTCGTCGGCGCGCGCCCCTACCACCAGGCCTTCGCCCGCGGGGTGAAGCTGATCGGCGCGACCTGCCACTACGTCACCGCGGAGCTGGACGCCGGGCCGATCATCGAGCAGGACGTCACCCGGATCGACCACGCCGACGAGGTGCGCGACATGGTGCGCCAGGGCCGCGATATCGAGCGCGTCGTACTGGCCCGCGGGCTGCGCTGGCACCTGGAGGGCCGGGTGCTCGTGCACGGCCGCCGGACCGTGGTCTTCTCCTAGGACCTAGCCCGCGGCCCGGACCCGCTCGTCGTCCGCGGCGGCGAGCACCCGGGCCAGTTCCTCGTTGAACTGCGGGTACGCCTCCACATTGCCGAGGTGCCCGGTGGGAAGCACGGCCTGGCGCTGCAGATTGCCGGACTCGCGGAGCAGCTCGGCGATCCGGTCGGCGTGCACCCGCGGGGTCAGGTGGTCGTGCTCCCCCGCCAGCACCGTGGTCGGCACCGAGAGGTGCCGCGCCGCGTCGCCCAGGTCCATCTCGGCCAGCAGCAGCCCGAACTTGGCCCGCACCAGCGACGGGCAGGAGCGCACCACGCCCATGCTGTAGTCGAGCAGCTCCCTGGTGGAGCTCGGGTGCATGATGCCGCGGAGGAAGAGCCAGCGGATCGGCGCGACCGGCGGGAAGAGGATCGGCAGCCCGAGTCCGATCCGGCCGACCACGAGCGGCAGCGCCAGCTTGCGGCGCAGCAGGCGCACGGTGCGGTTGAACCAGGGCAGCACGGTGGTCTCGGCGACCAGCCGGCCGGAGGCGGTATTTGTCAACAGCACGGCCCGCGCCTGCTCGCGCACCCGCTCCGGGTAGCGCGCGGCCCAGGCCTGCACCGTCATCCCGCCGAGGCTGTGCCCGACCAGCACCGCGCGCTCGCCGGGCGCGAGCGCGGCGTCGAGCACCGCGACCAGGTCGTCGGCGAGCACGTCCATGCTGAGCTTGCCGCGCCCGAGCTCGCTGCCACCGTGGCCGCGCTGGTCGTAGGCGATCACCCGGTACTCGCCGGCGAAGGTGTTGATCTGCGCGTTCCAGTACTCGATGGCGCAGGTCCAGCCGTGGATCAGCACCACGGGCTTCGCGTTCTCCGGGCCGTAGGCGTACACCCGCAGCCGGGTGCCGTCGGCCGCGCGCACATCGAGCGTGCGGTGCGGGGCGGTGGGGCGGTTCAGCAGGGCGGTGGCGTAGGTGCGCGACCGCAGCCTCGCCCGGTACCCGGCCATCCTGCGCAGCGTCTTCGCACGCATGGGACACTCCTTTGTGTTACTGATACTTACAGTAACCCCGAAGGAGCGCGGGAGCCAGCCCCGCAGCCGCTACCAGCGCGGCCCGCGCTGCACCTCGTCCACCTTCGGGCGGACGTCGGCGAGGTAGATGCCGGTGGCGATGATCGAGATGAAGGCGAGCAGCCCGAGGCCGCCGAAGGAGAGCAGCAGGAGCAGCAGCGCGACCGCCAGAATCCCGGACCAGATCGGCTTGGTGAGCTTGTCGACCGCCGTGAAGGCATCGGAACGCTGGCGCAGGGCGTGGATCAGCGCGAATGCCGTCGCCCCGAACGCGAGCGCCCAGAGCACGAGCATGATGATCCCGGTCAGTCCGTTCACCGTGTTCACGCCACCCATGATAGGGGTGTGCCCCCGCGTCCAGGCAGGACGCGGGGGCACACGGAGCAGCGGGGGTCACACCTCGTCGGGGGTGACCTTCTCGACCGGGGCCTTCTTCTTGGCCGGAGCCTTCTTGGGCGCCTGCCCCTCGGTCGGCGCCACATCGGTGGCCACCGAGACCACCTCGGCCTCGACCACCGGCGCGGCGTCGACGACCTCGGCCGCCTTCTCCTCGGCGGCCTTGGCCTGGCGGCCGAGCAGGTCGCTGACCCGGCCGACGACGCCCTCGGCGCTCTTCACGGTGTCGTTGTAGATGGTCTCGACGCGCTGGATGCGCTCGTCGACGACCTGGTTGCTGGTGCGCAGCCGGTCGACGGTCTCCTCGCCGCGGGAGGCGAGGTCGGCGTAAATGTCCAGCGCCTGGCGGTAGTACTGCTCGGCGATCCGGCGCAGCTCCTCCGGGGTGAACTTCTCGCGCAGCGCGGCCAGATCCTCCGGCAGCTCGGACGGCAGCCCGGACAGCCGCGTGCGCAGCGTCTCGAACTGGGCCTGCACCTCGGCCCTGGTGAGCCGCTCGCGGGCCTCGTCGACCCGGGTCTGCACGTCGGCGGCCACGGCGCGCTCGCGCACCTGGCCGACCGCGTCGAGCACTGCCGTGTACACGGCGTCACCGGCGCCGACGGTGGCGAAGAGGGGCTTGGTCACGGTGGCGTTCTTCTCGGTCATGGTGTTTCGTTCTCCTGGCTCCGCGGGGCCTGTTCGATCAGGCCGTCGGTATTCGTGCGTGGAACGTCGTCGTCCCGGCCAGTCCCCGAGCCGTTGGTGCCGTTCTCCCGGCGGAACGACTCGTAGATGTCGAGGAGCACCTGCTTCTGCCGCTCACTGATCGTGGTGTCGGCGAGCAGGGCGTCCCGGATCGGACTGTGTGGCCGTTGCTCGAGAAAGCCGGCCCGTACGTACAACACCTCCGAGGACACCCGCAACGCCTTGGCGATCTGAGCGAGCACCTCGGCGGAGGGGTTGCGCAGCCCGCGCTCGATCTGGCTGAGGTACGGATTGCTCACCCCGGCCAGAGCGGCGAGCTGTCGCAGCGACACCTGCGCGGCCTCCCGCTGCGAACGGATGAAACCTCCGATGTCCTGCGCCGCATGCACGACGCGTGCCGCTTTCTCGCCGGCTACGGACATCTCGGGATCTTCTGCCATCACTCACCTTCCGGTGGGTTGTACGGGATCGAGTGTAGGCGAAGGTGCTAGCTCTTGCAAGCGCCCCGCTAGCGAAAGTGCTAGCTCCGCTCAGCCGCCGAACATCAGGTGCGACACGGTGTAGATGGCCAGCCCGGCGAGCGAGCCGACCACGGTGCCGTTGATCCGGATGAACTGCAGGTCCCTGCCGACCTGCACCTCGATCTTCTTGCTCGCCTCGTCCGCGTCCCAGCGCGCGACGGTATCGGTGACCAGGGTGGAGATCTCCGCCGCGTAGTTCCCGACCAGGTAGCGGGCGCCGCGGTCGATCCAGTCGTCCACCCGGCCGCGCATCGCCTCGTCGTCGCGCAGCCGCTCGCCGAGCCTGCGCACGTTCTCGTCCACCTTGCGGCGCAGCGTGCTGTTCGGGTCGTCGGCCGACTCCAGGATCAGCCGCTTGGCCGCGCGCCAGGTGGCCTCGGCCATGCCGGTGATCTCGGCCCGCCCCATGACCTGGCTCTTGATCCGCTCGGCCTTGGCGATCATGGCCGCGTCGTGCTGCAGGTCGTGCGCGAACTCCTCCAGGAACTTGTTCGCCGCGAGCCGCACCTCGTGCTCCGGGTCGGAGCGCACCTTCCAGGTGAACTCCACCAGCTCGCGGTAGATGCGCTCGGACAGCATGACATTGACGAACTTCGGCGCCCACTGCGGCGCGTCCCGGTTCACGATCCGGTCGATCGTCTCCTGGCTGCCGAGCGCCCACTGGTGCGCGCGCTCGGCGAGCAGGTCGAGCAGCGCCAGCTGGCGGTTGTCCGCGAGCAGCTCGGCCAGCACCCGGCCGATCGGCGGCCCCCACTGCGGCTCGGCGATCCGCTTGACGATGGTGTTGTCGATGATCTGCTCGACGTCGGAGTCGCGCAGCGCCCCGACCACCGCGCGCAGCAGCGTCGAGCTCTCCTGCGCGACCCGCGCGGCGTTCTCCGGCTGCGCCATCCAGCGCCCCACCCGCAGCGACACCTGCGCCGAGGCGAGCCGCGCCGACACCACCTCGGGAGCGAGGAAGTTGGTGCCGACGAAATTGCCGAGGCTGGCGCCGAGCTGGTCCTTCTTCTTCCGGATGATGGCGGTGTGCGGGATCGGCAGGCCGAGCGGGTGCCGGAACAGCGCGGTCACCGCGAACCAGTCGGCCAGCGCGCCGACCATGCCCGCCTCGGCGGCGGCGCGCACGTAGCCGACCCACGGGTCGCCCTGGCCGCGCGATTCCAGCCAGCGGCAGAACAGGTAGACGACGGTGGCCAGCGCGAGCAGACCGGTCGCGACGACCTTCATCCGGCGCAGGTCGCGCTTCTTGGCCTCCTCGTCCATCAGGCTGCCGAGTCCCGGGGGCGCGGGCTTTCCGCCAGCCGGTTCGAGCACCGCCGTGGTGCCGGGATCTGTGTGCATGGGTCCATTCTGTCCATCTCGGGGCGGAAGTGCCCGGATATGTGTTACCGGCCGCATCGTCGACGATTCCTCCCTATCCCGCGCATCGCGAACTAGGCTGGAGGCCGCACCGGCACCCAGAGCATCCGACAACACGACCGAGGAGTCACGCTGTCCACCGAAGACCTCGTCGAACTCGGCGAAGTGATTGATCGACCGCCCGCGGTGCGGACCGGCCGGATGGACGGCCGGAAACGCCGCTGGCGCCAGCACAAGATCGACCGCCGCGAAGAACTCGTCGACGGCACGCTCGCCGCCGTCCGGGTACGCGGCAGCACCGCCGGAATGGACGAGATCGCCGCCGAGATCGGCGTCTCGAAGACGGTGCTCTACCGCTACTTCTCGGACAAGAACGACCTGGTCCGGGCCACCATGCAGCGCTTCATCGAGACCACCCTGATGCCCAGGGTCTACGGCGCGATCAGCCTGGACGCGGACGAGTACCAGCTGGTGCGCTCGGCGCTCGCGGAGTACGTCGGCACGGTCGACGAAGACCCCGAGGTCTACCGCTTCATCATGGGCAACGGCTCGGCGGATCAATCCTCGCTCGCCGAGTTCGAGCGGCTCTTCGCCGAGGTGGTCGCCGCGGTGATCACCGACCGCGCCACCGAGAAGGGCATCGACACCGAGGGCGCCATGCTCTGGTCGTATGTGCTGGTCGGCGGGATCCAGCTGGCCACGCACTGGTGGACCACGCACAAGACCATGGACCGCGACCAGGTGATCGACTACCTGACCATGATGACCTGGAGCGCCATCGAGGGCATGGCGCGGGCGGGCGGCTCGCGGGCGGCCTTCGCCGCGCAGCCGCACGTCCTGCCGGATCCGCCGCAGTCGTAGAACCGACCGGTAACTTCGCCGGAGTGGCCCGGGTCACAGACGTTCTCGACACGTCGGCGACTCCGGTTAGGCTGATGCCGAGCGGGTGGCCCATGTCACCGCGCGGGCACCAACGGAGGTTCTCGATGGCGAAGCACGTGCCGACGTCCCGGCTCGCGCGCGGCACCAAGCTCGGCGCGGTCGCCGCCGGTTCCATGATCCGCTCCCGCCGCACCCGGCTCTCCATGCGCGGGCGCTCCGAGGCGGTGCGCGCCAAGATGGCCGAGGAGTCGATGATCCGCACCACCGAGCAGGTGGTCATGGTGCTCGGCACCATGAAGGGCGTCGCCATGAAGCTGGGCCAGATGATGTCGGTGCTCGACCTGGACCTGGTGCCGGAGGCGCACCGGGAGCGGTTCCAGCAGCGGCTCGCGGTGCTCCGCGATGCCGCGCCCGCCGTCTCCTTCGACGCCATGCGCGCGGTGATCGAGGAGGATCTGGGCAGGCCGCTCGGCGAGATCTTCGCCGAGTTCGGCGACGAGCCGGTGGCGGCGGCCTCGATCGGCCAGGTGTACCTCGGCGTGCTGCACGACGGCCGCCGGGTCGCGGTGAAGGTGCAGTACCCGGGGATCGACGCCGCGGTCCGCGCCGACCTGAAGAACCTGGCCATGTTCCGCAAGGTGCTGCAGTCCGCCATGCCATGGGTGACGCCCGCGGTGCTGGACGAGCTGCGGCTCAATATGGAGGGCGAGCTCGACTACCGGGCCGAGGCGCGCACCCAGCAGCAGATCGCCGCGCTCTACACCGACCACCCGTTCATCGTGGTGCCGCGGGCCGTCCCGGAGCTGAGCACCACCCGGGTGCTGGTCAGCGAGTACATCGACGGCCGCGGCTTCGACGAGGTGCGGAAGCTGCCCGATGCCGAGCGGAATCGGATCGGCGAGATCATCTACCGCTTCTACATGGGGTCGCTCTTCACCTTCGGCGAGTTCTGCGGCGATCCGCACCCCGGGAACGTGCTGCTCGCGGCGGACGGCCGGGTCGGCTTCCTGGACTTCGGGCTGTACAACCGGATGGACGCCGACCACGTGCGGTTCGAGATCACCTGCCTGCGCGCCGCCGCCGAGGACCGCGCCGAGGACCTGCGCGAGCTCATGATCCAGCGCGGCGTGATCGACTCGCCGGAGGAGATCGGCGCCGAGGAGTGCCTGGAGTACGTGCTCTCCGCCTCCGAGTGGTGTCTGGTGGACGAGGAGCTCACCATCACCCCGGAGCTGGCCAGCGGCGCCTTCCTGCTCGCGGTGGACCCGCGGGCCGGCGAGTTCACCGGCATGAAGCAGCAGAACCTGCCGCCGGAGCACCTGTTCTCCCGGCGCGCCGACTTCCTCACCTTCGGCATGCTCGGCCAGCTCGGCTGCACCGCGAACTGGCACCTGGTGGCCCGCGAGTGGCTCTACGACGAGCCGCCGGTGACCGAGCTCGGCAAGGCGCACCACGCCTGGCTGGCCGAGCGCCCGGCCGGGCGCCGTCCCACCACCCCGCCCGCCGCCCGGCGCAAGGCCAAGCGCTCCTGACCTGTCCGAACCATCGAAGGGGACCGCACCCATGCCCGAAACCCGTGAACTCGACCTGGTGCTCTTCGGCGCCACCGGCTTCGTCGGCAAGCTCATCGCCGAGTACCTGGCCGGGGCCGCCCCCGCGGGCGCCAGGATCGGGCTGGCCGGGCGCACCAGGAGCAAGCTGGAGCAGGTGCGAAGCGGGCTCGGGCCGGTCGCGGCGGAGTGGGAGCTCATCGAGGCGGACGTGAACGACCCGTCCACGCTGAACGCCATGGTCGCCAGGACCACCGCGGTGCTCACCACGGTCGGGCCGTACCTGCGCTACGGCATGCCGCTGGTGGCGGCCTGCGCGCACGCGGGCACCCACTACGGCGACCTGACCGGCGAGGTGTCCTTCGTCCGCGAGGCCATCGACCGGTACCAGGACATCGCGGTGGCCAGCGGCGCCAAGATCCTGAACTCCTGCGGCTACGACTCGGTGCCCTCCGACCTCAGCGTGTACCAGCTGTACAAGCGGACGGTCGCGGACAATACCGGCGAGCTCACCGACGTCACCCTGATCGCCGCGGTGAAGGGCGGGGTCAGCGGCGGCACCGTCGACTCGCTGCGCGCCATGGTCGAGGAGGCCGCGGCCGACCCGGCCAAGGCCAAGCTGCTCACGCACCCGTACGCGCTGAGCCCCGACACCGAGCGCGAGCCGAAGGTCGGCAGGCAGACCGACCAGACGCTGCAGCGCGCCGGCGCCATCCACCCCGGGCTGCCCGGCTGGGTCGGCACCTTCGTCATGGCGGCGCACAACACCAAGATCGTGCGACGCAGCAATGGCCTGCTCGGCTGGGTGTACGGCAAGAACTTCCGGTACCGCGAGGTCATGAGCGCGGGCCGCTCGCCGCTCGCCCCCATCGCCGCCGCCGCGCTGGCAGGCGGCACCGTCGCCGGCGTCGCGACCACCGCGCTGCTGAGCCGCTCCGCGGTGGGGCGCAAGGTGCTCGACACCGTGCTGCCCGCGCCTGGCACCGGCCCCAGCGAGCAGACCAGGAGGAACGGCTGGTTCCGGATGAAGACCTACGCCGACACCACCTCCGGCACCACCTACCTCGCCACCTTCGAGGGCAAGGGCGACCCCGGCTACCAGGCCACCGCGGTGATGTTCGCCGAGACCGGGCTGGCGCTGGCCTTCGACCGGGAGAAGCAGAGCGAGCTGACCGGCATCCTCACCCCCGCCGCCGCCATCGGCGACGCCCTCACCGACCGGCTGCGCGCGGCCGGGATGACCATCGAGGTCGAGCCGGTCCGGTGAACCTCGCCCGCCGCACCATGAACGCGCCCGCGCTCGCCGCCGTCTACGAGCGCGCCTGGCGCCCCGCGCTGTTCTACCTGGCCAGCGGCCGCAGCATGGATACCGACCGCCGCGACGCGGCGCGCACGCTGCGGCTCTGCGGCCCCAAGCGCGTCCTCGACCTGGCCTGCGGCCCAGGCAATTTCACCAGGCACCTGAGCCGCGAACTCACCGGCGAGGGCAGGGTCATCGGACTCGACTACTCCGAACCCATGCTCGCCCAGGCGATCCGCGACAATACCGCCGCCCGCGCCGCCTACGTCCGCGGCGACGCCCGCACCCTGCCCTTCGCCGACGGCGCCTTCGACGCCGTCTGCTGCTTCGGCGCCCTCTACCTCATCCCCGACCCGCTCCGAGCCACCCGGGAGATGATCCGGGTGCTTGCCCCCGGCGGACGCATCGCGATCAGCACCAGCCACCGCGCCCCCGGCTGGTTCGGCACCGTGAGCACCGCGGTCGGCGGCGCGGGCGGTCTCCGAGTCTTCGACACGGCCACCTTCCCTGCCCTCTTCGCCGAAGCGGGCCTCACCGACATAGACCAGCAAATCCACCGCCTGCTGCAATACGTCAGCGCGACCCGGCCCGCCTAGCTCCCGCTCAACTCCAGCATGCGGCGCAGAACGCCGGGCGCGAAGGTGATCTCGACTTCCGTTGCCGCACCCTCGAACACGAAGGTCACGTACCCCGGCCTGACCTCCCGCCCCAGCCGCACCGCGCACCGCTCGTCGACGATCAACCACCCACCGCCGGTCAATGGATCCACCATGGCACCCCTCCCCACTCCCCTTGGACGGGCTGCGCCAGAGCCCATGTGGATTGTTCCAGCGGTGCCCCGGGTGGTGTCAATGTGGTAACGGCGTGTCGTCGGCGCGTCAGACCGCGAACCAGCGGTCCGGTTGCTGGACAACGTCATCCACCCGCACCAGGGCACCGTCGGCGGTGTGCCGGGCGGAGCGGCGCACGAGGACCGCGGCCGGGTCGGGCAGCCCGAGCTGCTCCCGTTCCCAGGCGCTCGCGAGCCGGGCGGTGACCCGGTCGTGGCCGAATGCCACCCGGACACCGGCCACCTCGGCGAGGTACCGGCCCGACCCGCCCGGCAGCGCCTCCGCCCGCGCCAGCAGCGGCGCCCTTTCCGCCAACCCGGGCGCGAACCACGAGGTCACCAGTGCCGCGACCCCGGAATCGCCGCGCACCAACCGGACTCGCGCCACCGGTGCGCCCGGACCGGGGAACTCCGCGCGCAGCGAGTCCGGCGCGGGTTCCGCGCCTGCGCGCAGCAGCCGGACGGCGGGGTCGGTCACGGCGCCGCCCGCGAGGCCGGGCTCGGCGTCGGCCACCACATCCGGGGTGGCGCCGAGCGCGGGCCAGCGGTAGCCCTCCCCCGGGTAACCCAGATGTAGCCCCGGCTCGTCCCTCGCGATGGCCGCCACCGCCCGCTCGACGACGAAACTGCCCGACTGCGGCCGAGTTTCGACCAGCCCGAGCCGCCGCAGCTCGCGCAGCGCCTTGTTGGCGGTCAGCCGGGCAACGCTCCACTGCGCCGCCAGCTCGCGCTCGGACGGCACCTCGGCGCCCGGCGGCAGCTCCCCCTCCTCGATGCGGCCGGCGAAGTGCCTGGCGATCTGCAGATACTTGGGCAGCGCCGGATTGTCGGCAGCCTCGCTCACTAGTCCCCTCCCCCTCGGCGATCGGCGCCAGTCTAGGCGACAGGCTCGGTGCGCCAGATCAGCCGACACCGGCGTTTCCGCCGCCCACGGGTGCGTACCCGCCGGTACAGTGCCCATGAGCAGGGGTAACGCCAGATGGGTGGGGCACATGGGAATTCCGGATACCGGGCAGTCCGCGGCGCGCGCGCTCTACGCCGCGGCGCGGGAGGGTGGCGCTGAGGTCGTCGCGCTGGACGAGGACGTCGCGAGCGGGCTCGCCGCCGCCTGCGACGACCTCGTCGCCGAGCTGGAGCGGATCGCCGAGCGCGGGCACGGGCTCGACACCGTGCGCGGGTTCCCCGCCCTGCCCACCGGCACCGGGCTGGCGCGCGGGTTCGGCGCGAAGGGGCAGGAGTTCCTGGCCACCGTGACGGCGTTCCAGCAGACGGCGCTGTTCTACAAGGCCGCGTACCTGGCGGCGGGGCGGCGCTTCGCCGATGCCGAGGCGGCCGCGGGTGCGGCCTTCGCCCTTGCCGGGGGCAGATCGTGAACCGCCGCCGTCGAGATGTGCCGGTCCCGAACGGGTTACGCCGCGCCGCCGCCGTGTGCCCCGGGTCCAACGGCACGCCGGCGCCGAACGGCGCGGCACGCGCGAGATCCGGCACCGCCGCCAGACGTCCCGGGACCCCCGCCGGACCACCCCGCGGCTCCACCCGCGCACGGTCCCGTGCCACCGCCACCATTCGCCCCATCGCGGCGGGGAACTGAGGCGGGACCATGGCCGACCACGCGGCCAGGGCCGCCGCCGACGCCATCGGGATGCGCAGCCGCGCACTGAGCGGCGCGGGCGCCACCGACCCGCCCTACGCCCCGGTCCGGGAGCGCTTCGCCGGCTACCCGCATCGCGAGATCTGGGAGCGGGTGCACGAGCAACTCGACCCCGCCGCCCTCGGCCGCGCCGCCACCGGCTGGCAGGGCGCAGCGGACGCGCTCGGCGCGGCCTTCCAGTCCTTCGCCGACGCCACCGCGCCGCTCTTCGCCCGCTGGTCCGGCCACTCGGCCGCCGCCGCAGCCACCGCGACGAGGGAGTTCACCGCGGCGGGCAGCGCGGCGAGCGACGTCTGCCGCACCATCCAGCGGCTGCTCGAGCTGAATGCCGAAGCGGCGCAGACGGTCCGCGCTGCCATCGTGCCGCCCCCGGAGTACCTGGCCCTGCCGGACCCGGTGGCCGAGGCGGTACACGGCGGCCGCAGGCGCATGGAGTACGAGGTGCTCGCGGCGACGGCGCTCGCCGACGCCCAGGACACCATGACCAACGTCTACACCCCGACCATGCCCGCCACCGGCGACGCGGTCCCCCGCTTCACCGCCCCGCCCCCCGGCCCGGACGGCGCGCGGTGAAGTGGGTGCTCGACCCGGACGAGTTCAGCTACGTCTGGGAGAACGAGACCGGGCTGGACCGCAGGCCGTACCCCATCAATATGGCGCCCGCGGGCACCGCCCGCAGCGAGCGCGAGCACGCGGCGCTGCGGCTCCCGCAGCGCTTTCCGCGCCAGGCCGACCCCGACCTGGCCGCCGCGCTCATGGTCTGCGCCCGCCCGGACGCCACCACGGTCACCGTCTCCGGCGAGCGCACCGTGCGTACCCGGAACAACGGGAGCGCCCCGCACACCGAGCGCATCCTGCTCTACGCCGCCGTGGTGCACCACCACGCCGGCATCGTCGCCGCCGGTCCGAAGCAGGTCACGGTGGTCATGTGCCACGCCCGCACGCTCGGCGAGCGGCTGGTCAAACTGATCGGCTCGGCGCAGGCGGGCCGCAACCCGGTGCTGCGCGAGCCGCAGGACGCGGTGCTGCACGGCCACGCGGAGACCTTCGGCTCCGGCGCCCGCCCCGGCGCCGACCGCACCGGCGAGCCGGACCAGGGCGCCGCCCGCTTCCGGAAGATGCTGCGCCGCCCGGTGGACGGCCGCGGCTTCGTCACCGTCACCGTCTCGCCGGACGACCCCATGTCGCCGCCGACCAGGCACCGCAGCTGGCTCGATCTCAGCGGCGACGGCCGGTACCTGCTCACCACCGCGCACGACCTCACCCTGACCCCGGTCGACGACGAGGAATTCGCCGCGCAGCTGACCAGGCTGGCCCAGATCCGCTGACCCCGGCCGCGCACGTGGTAGGTGTGGGGGATGTCGCCGAGATGGACAACACCCGCCGCCGCCGCGCTGCGCGCCGACGGCCTGCGCGTCGCCGATCTGGACACTTCGGCGACGCCGGGCTTCACCGGCGACAAGGTGGCCGGGCAGCAGCTGCTCGCCGAGCGCACCGCGGTGCTCTCCGCGCTGCAGGAGAAGCTCTACGCCAACGGCCGCTCCGGCGACCACCGCAATGTGCTGCTCGTGCTGCAGGGCATGGACACCGCGGGCAAGGGCGGCATCGTCAGGCACGTGATCGGCTCGGTTGATCCGCAGGGCGTCGACCACGCCTCCTTCGGCGTGCCGACGCCGGAGGAGCAGCGCCACCACTACCTCTGGCGGATCAGGAAGGCGCTGCCGCGCGGCGGCCAGCTCGGCGTCTTCGACCGCTCGCACTACGAGGACGTCCTGGTGGTCCGGGTACACGACCTGGTGCCGCCCACCGAGTGGGAGCCGCGCTACGACGAGATCAACGAGTTCGAGCGCGGGCTGGTCGACGAGGGGACCTCCCTCGTCAAGGTCGCCATGTTCGTCTCCCTCGACGAGCAGAAGAAGCGGCTCCGCGAGCGGCTGCAGCGCCCCGACAAGTACTGGAAGTTCAACCCGAGCGATATCGACGAGCGCGCCTTCTGGCCGCAGTACCAGGCCGCCTACCAGGCCATGCTCGACCGCACCGGCACCGAGTACGCGCCGTGGCACGTCATCCCCTCCGACCGCAAGTGGTACTCCCGCCTCGCCGTCACCGAGCTTCTCATCGATGCACTCGCCGCCCTCGAACTCGACTGGCCCGCCGCCCAGTTCGATGTCGCGGAGCAGTTGACGAGGTTGGAGCAGGCTTAGGGGGCCTCGCCGTATCAGGCGTGTTTGTCGCGTGCGGCGACGCTCCAGCGCGGCGAACCCGGTTACCGCAGCGAGCTCGATCGGGACGGCGACGGGACGGCCTGTGACACCTGCTCGGTGCCTGTGACACCTGATCGGCGACCGCGGGCACCCCCACCCGCCCCCGTTCGACTACGGAAAATCTCAGGTCACTACGCCAGGATGGGTCGCGATGCCCCCGGGCCGCGTTCGGTGACGCGGCACTACGATCGGTGCGGCAGCGATCGGAAGCCGGACGAAAGGCGTGGTGAACGCAGGGTGAGCAAGGAACGCAAGAATCCGCTGGCAGCCGCCGAGGCCGCCGACCGCAAGCGCAAGCTCCTCATCCAGGTCGCGGTCGCCGTCGTGCTGGTCGGGCTGGTGGCCGCCATCGGCATCAGCATCGCCATCAAGAACGCCGCGAACAACGACGAGGGGCCGACCCCGACCATCGCGGCCACCGCCCCGCAAAACCCGGCGGGCATCACCGGCACCATCACCGATAGCGGCTACATCCGCATCGGCAAACCCGACGCCACCACCACCGTCCGCGTCGTCGCCGACCTGCAGTGCCCCGCCTGCAAGGCCTTCGAGGCCCAGTACGGCCCGGTCCTCGAGGACGCCGTTGCCAACGGCACCGCCGCGGTCGAGTACAACATCATCGCCTTCCTCGACCGCGCGTCGAGCACCGAGTACTCCTCGCGCGCCGCCAACGCCGCCTACTGCGTCGCGGGCACCGACCCGGCCAAGTTCCAGAGCTGGCTGAAGACCATGTACGCCCAGCAGCCGGCCGAGGGCACCGCGGGCCTCCCGGACGCCTCACTGCTGCAGATCGCGCAGACCGTCGGCTACACCGACCCCTCGATCGAGCAGTGCATCACCGACCGCACCTACGACAAGTACGTCGCGGCCCGCACCGACGACACCCTGAACGGCGGCGTGCAGTCCACCCCGTCGGTGTTCGTGAACGGCACCCAGGTCACCCCGGACCAGCTGGCCGGCGCGATCACCGCCGCGCAGTGACCGCGGCCCCGCCCCGGTCGGCCTGGATCCTGCTGCTCACCGGCCTGCTCGGCTGGCTGGCGGCGGTCGCGCTGACCGTGGAGCGCTTCAAGCTCTTCACCGACCCCGGCTACACGCCGTCGTGCAGTTTCAACCCGGTGCTCTCCTGCGGCTCGGTGATGACCACCGACCAAGCGGCGGTCTTCGGCTTCCCGAATCCGCTGATCGGCGTGGTCGGCTTCTCCGTCGTGGTGACGCTCGGGCTGCTCTCGGTGGCGGGCGTCGCCTTCCCGCGCTGGATCTGGGGCGGGCTCTGGCTCGGCACCCTGCTCGGGCTGATCTTCGTCGGCTGGCTGATCTTCCAGAGCCTGTACCGGATCAATGCGCTCTGCCCGTACTGCCTGGTCGTGTGGGCGATCATCACGCCGCTCCTCGCGGTCGTCACCGAGCAGCTGTGGGGCCGCTCGGCCGGGCCGCTGCGGATCCTGGCCGAGTGGCGCTGGACCTTCGTCGCGGTCTTCTACGCGACCGTGCTGGTCCTGGTGTTCCTGCGCTTCCAGGACTACTGGCTCTCCCTGGCCTGACCGCTCAGCGCGGCGGGCTCTCGGCAAGCACCACCTCGACCACCCGGCGCCCTGCGCTCTCCAGCACCTCCAGCCGGACCACGTCGGCCGGGCGCCTGGCGTCGATCTCGGCGCGCAGCGCGTCCGCGCCCGCGACCGGGCGGCCGTCCACCGCCACCACCACGCTGCCGTCGGCGAGCCCGGCGTTCCAGGCCGGGGTGCCGTAGAGCACCACGTCCAGCCGGGCGCCGCCGGGCGCGTCGGAGATCAGCACGCCGAGCGTCGCGGTCGGCCCGACGTGCACCGTTCCGGTCGAGACGCCCGCGCGGATCTGCCGGACCACGGCCATGGCCCTGTCGATCGGCACCGCGTACCCGTTCGGCTCCCGCCCGGCGGGCAACGGCTCCTCGGCCCGCCCGGAGGCCGCGGTGATCACCCCGACTACCTCGCCGTTGCGATCGGCCAGCGCCCCGCCGGACTGCCCCGCGGTCACCGCCGCCGCCACCTCGACCATGCCGCGCAGCGCGAGCCGGGTGTAGTCGGCGGAGTTCTGCGCGATGATCGTGCTGTTCAGGTCGGTGATCCGGCCTGCGACCGCGGTGGGCGCTCCGCCGACGCCGCCCGCATTGCCGAGCGCGAGCACCTCGTCGCGCAGCCGCAGCCGGGCCGAGGAGCCGAGCCGCGCGGTGGGCAGCCCGCCCGCGCCGGTGAGCGCGAGCAGCGCGATATCCGCTCCTGCGTCGTAGCCGAGCACCTCCGCCGGGTACTCCACACCCGTCCCCACGTCGGTGACCAGTACCGTCTCCGCGCCCTTGACGACGTGGTGGCTGGTGAGCACCTCGCCGTCCGCGCCGAGCACGATGCCGGAGCCGGCCGCGGCGGCGCCGAACGGCCGCAGCGTGACCGCGATGTTCACCAGCGCGGGGCCGACCGTCGCCGCCACCGCCGCCGGGTCCAGCGGCGGCGCGGGCGGCGCGACCTCGGCCGGGACCCGATCCGGGCCGGTGAAGGCGTCGAGCAGGTCGGCGCGGAAGCCGAGGAAACCGGCGACGGCCAGCGCCACCACCAGGAACAGCGCGGCGCCGCGCCCGCCGCGCTCGGGTTCGCGCGGCTGCCATCCGTCGTCCATGGTCGTCCCATCTCCGCCCGGCTCGAAACCTCCATTGTGGCCGCTGACGGCGCTCCGCACCCGCCGAGCGGAGCGGCCGGTTGGCAAACCGCGGCATGCGACGGTAGGCATGTACGCATGAGCATCGCTGCCGGCTACGCCGTGTCCAGTCCGGAAGGCCCGTTCGAGAAGGTCACCATCGAGCGCCGCGACCTGGGGCCGCACGACGTGCTGATCGACGTGAAGTACGCGGGGATCTGCCACTCCGACATCCACACCGTGCGCAACGAGTGGGGCGGGACCAAGTACCCCTGCGTGCCCGGTCACGAGATCGCGGGCATCGTGGCCGCGGTCGGCTCGGCGGTCACCAGGCACGGCGTCGGCGACCGGGTCGGCGTCGGCTGCATGATCGATTCCTGCGGCCGCTGCGGCCCCTGCCTGGACGGCAACGAGCAGTACTGCGAGCGCGGTGCCGTCATGACCTACAGCAGCCCCGTGGACGAGACGGTGCAGGCGGGCGGGGTCACCCTCGGCGGGTACTCGACGCAGATCGTGGTCACCGAGAATTTCGTGCTCTCGATTCCGGAGGGCATCGGGCTGGATGTCGCGGCCCCCCTGCTCTGCGCCGGAATCACCACCTATTCGCCGCTGCGGCACTGGAACGCCGGGCCGGGCAAACAGGTGGCGATAATCGGGATGGGCGGGCTCGGGCACGTCGGGGTGAAGATCGCCGCCGCGCTCGGCGCGGAGGTGACGGTGCTCAGCCAGTCGCTGCGCAAACGCGACGACGGGCTGCGGCTCGGCGCCACCGGCTACTACGCCACCGCCGAGCGACAGACCTTCAAGGACCTGCGCAACCGCTTCGACCTGATCATCAACACCGTCTCCGCCGACCTCCCGCTCGACAACTACCTCAAGCTGCTGAAGCTGGACGGCACGCTGGTCGCGCTCGGCCTGCCGGAGAACCCCGCGAGCATCCGGCCCTACCTGCTCGCCAGCCAACGCCGCTCGCTCTCCGGCTCGATGATCGGCGGCATCGCCGAGACCCAGGGGATGCTGGACTTCTGCGCCAAGCACGGGATCGGCGCGGAGATCGAGCTCATCTCCGCCGACGAGATCGACGCCGCTTACGACCGGGTCGTCGCCAGCGACGTGCAGTACCGCTTCGTCATCGACGCGGGCACCATCTGAGCCAGGCACCGCGGCTCCGCGCGGCGAGGGCCGGACGACCGGGGTACCTTCGGCGCTGTGGCCGCTGAGCAGGCGCCGGAGAGCGGCGACACCACCAAGCCCGACCCCGGCGAACCACCCCCGTGGCTGCTGCGCGCCTTCCTGCTCGGCGCCGCCACCATCGCCGGGCTGATCGCCGGATTCTGGGCGCTGCAGAAGCTGCAGGGGCTGCTGACGCTGCTGCTGGTCTCGCTCTTCCTGGCCTTCGCCATCGAACCGGCGGTGAACTGGCTGGCCGCGCGCGGCTTCCGGCGCGGCCCGGCGACCGGGCTGGTGTTCCTGGCCCTGCTCGCCATCGTGATCGGCTTCGGCTGGACGCTGGGCGCGCTGCTGGTCGCGCAGGCCACGACGCTGGTGCAGAACGCGCCGGACTACGCCGACCAGGTGGTGGACTGGGTGAACCGCACCTTTCACCAGAACCTCTCCGGCACCGACATCCAGAAGTACGCCACCGAGTGGAGCTCCACCGCCGAGGGGTACCTGGTCGGGCTGGCCGGCAATGTCTGGGGCATCGGCGCCACCGCCGTCGGCGTGGTCTTCCAGGGCCTCGGAATTCTGCTCTTCACCTTCTATTTCGCCGCCGACGGCCCGCGCTTCCGGCACGCGGTGTGCTCGCTGCTCCCGCCCGCCAAGCAGGCGCACGTGCTGCGCGCGTGGGATATCGCGGTGGAGAAGACCGGCGGCTACATCTACTCCCGCGGCCTGCTCGCGCTGGCCTCGACGCTCGCGCACTACGTCGTCATGCGCGTCCTCGACGTGCCGTCGGCGTTCGCCCTTGCGCTCTGGGTCGGCGTGGTCTCGCAGTTCGTCCCGACCGTCGGCACCTACCTCGCGGGCGCGCTCCCGGTCATCGTCGCGCTGGTGTACGGCCCGACCACCGCGCTCTGGCTGCTCGGCTTCATCGTGCTCTACCAGCAGTTCGAGAACTACGTCCTGCAGCCGCGGGTCACCGCTACCACCCTCGACATGCACCCCGCCGTCGCCTTCGGCGCCGTCCTCGCAGGCGCGGCGCTGCTCGGCCCGACCGGCGCCCTGCTCGCCATCCCGGTCACCGCCACGGTGCAGGGGTTCGCCGGCGCCTACATCCGCCGCTACGAGGTGCGCCCGGAGGCAGCGGTGACCCCCGACCCGCCCGCACCGGCCCGCACACTGAGGACCCGCCTCACCGAACTGCTTCGCCAGGATCGACAGCCCTGATCGAGCACTACCCCCGGAGACGAAGAATGGGCGGCTGGCCCCGCTCGAAAGCAGGGCGAGAACGCCCATTTACCAGGTGTACGGTAGCACGCCATGGGGGTTGTGGAGAAGGGTGGGCAAGAAGGCTTCGTCACCAGGTTGCGTGAAGTGACCTCGACGGACGCGCCATGGCATCGGCGGTTATGGCGCTGTGGCACAATACAACTCGCTCGGGAGCTGCTCGACGAGAGCGTCGCGCCCGGGGTGCCGGTCAGCGCCGTGGAGGATCTGCGCAGCTACGCGACGCATGCGTTGAAGACGGATCCCGGACTCGGCGGTCTGCGAATGCGGTCGGGAAGGCCGCGGCCGCGATCCGGCCGGGTATCACCACCGGCAGCCACGCCTACGTGTCGCTCCAGGAGCACGTCAGACGTTCCGAGGCGGCTTACCTGCACAACTGGGCCAACGAGTTCGATCGAGGCAGGGCGTTCGACATCGATGGCGCGGCCCGGCGGGTAGCCGCGCACATTCTCGACGCCGGATACCACCGGAGCAGCCTGCACACCTGGATTACCGACCTGCAGAAGCAGCCGGAAAGCTCCACGGTCCCCGACTTCCTCCGGGGCGCCGCCGACCGGCTGGCCCGGCCGGAGCGCGGTTACACCTTCTGCGTTCCGGTCGCCAACAAGCCACCGTTCACCATTGATGCCGCAACCGCGCCGGACTGGTTGACGAGCACCGACACCGCGGGCTGGAAGAAGCGGTATGCCCCGGACGCCGTGGCGGTGCGCCACCAGGGAGCCTTCCTCCTCGAGGTCGCGGCGCGCGATGTCAACTCGGCGGCTGACCGGGCTCGGGCCAGGATTGCCAACCTGCAGACCAAGTTCACCGTCGGCAGTAGGGCAACGATCCAGATCGCACCGTGGATGTGGTCGATGGATAAGGCGGCAGCCTTCACCACCCACACCACCAACCGAACCCTGGATGTTCGGTCGTTCGAACGGCTGGGCCAGCTACCCCACCTTCGGGCGACCCCGATATCGCCGCCGCCGAGCGCTTCACGCTCATCGTCGCCGCGAGCATGCCACGCGGCGAACTGACCCGGCTGGCGCACGCCTACATCCGCGAGAACAACGACGCACTCGCGGCCGAACTCCGCGAATGCCCGGACAATCTGAGCCGTGCCCGTCGGTTCCAGCAGCGGTTGTGCGCCGGAGAGTTTGCCATGGCGAAAGCGACCGACGACCTCGCGATCACCCGGCTCCGGCCGTTCCTGACGGACCCCGCCGCCGAGATCCGCAAGACGACAGCCATTCTCACCAGGGAGTTCGCGCGCTTCTATCGCAAGCGCAACGCGATCGTGCACGGCGGGCGAACGCACGCCGACCACCTGCATCCGCTCGCGGAGACCATGTCTCCGCTGATCGGCGCGGGCATCGACCGCATCGTGCACGTGGGCCTGCGATACGGCGTGCGCCCGATCGCCCTGGCAGCGATGGCGGCGGCCAACCTGGACTACCTGCGTCCGGCCACCGCCGCCGACCCGGGCAACCTGCTCGACCTGCTAGAGGTCAGAAACCACCCGTCGTGACCGGTTCCGCCCGCTCGGCGAGCACCCGCCGCCGCACCCGCCGCGCCGCCGCGACCATGTTCCGCAGCGAGGGATCGAGCTGCCAGTAGTGCCTGGTCTTCAGCCCGCCGTCCGGGTTGGCCCACAGCCGCTCGGCGCCGACGGCCTTCGCCGCGGCGGTGAGCAGCTCGTCGAGTTCATCGATATCGGGGATGCGGGCGGAGCGGCTCTCGTAGACGCCGGGGCCGACGCCGTGGCTGAGGCCGTTGCCGGTGGCGTAGTCCTCGGCGAGGGCGTCGATCACCCACTCGATGGAGCGGGTGGCGATGATGGCGGTGACGTCGGCGTCGAGCTCCTCGATGGCCTGCACCACCTCGGCGCGGCCGGAGTAGCCGATGTGCGTGTGGATCTGGGTCTCCGGGCGGATCCCGGAGGTGGCCAGCCGGAAGGCGGCGACGGCCCAGCGCAGGTACTCGGGGCGGCCCTCGGGGCGGGCGGGGAGCAGCTCGCGGATGGCGGGCTCGTCCACCTGGATAATCTTGATGCCCGCGCGCTCCAGGTCGGTGAGTTCGTCGCGGATGGCTAGCGCCACCTGGTCGGCGGTCTCGTAGAGCGGCTGGTCCTGGCGCACGAAGGAGCGGGCGAGCATGGTCACCGGGCCGGTCACCATGCCCTTGACCGGGCGGTCGGTGAGCGACTGCGCGTAGCTGGTCCACTCCACCGACATCGGCCCCGGCCGGGAGACGTCGCCGTAGACGATCGGCGGCCGCACGCAGCGCGAGCCGTACACCTGGACCCAGCCGAAGCGGGTGGTCGCGAAGCCGTCGAGCAGCTCGGCGAAGTACTGGATCATGTCGTTGCGCTCGTGCTCACCGTGCACGAGCACATCGAGCCCGATGTCCTCCTGCAACCGGATGGTCGCCTCGATCTCGGCCTCCACCTGCTTGCGGTACTCCGCGTAGGAGATCTTGCCCGCGCCGAGGTCGTGCCTGGCCTGGCGCAGCCGCGCGGTCTGCGGGAAGGAGCCGAGCGTGGTGGCGGGCACCGGCGGCAGGTTCAGCGCCTCCTGCTGGGCCTCGCGGCGCGCCGCGTAGGGCTCGCGGACGCGCATGTCGGGCGTGATGGCGTAGACCCGCTGGCGCACGGCGTGCTTCTGCTTGAAGTGCACCTCGGTGGGGCGCTTGCGCCACCTGTCCGACGGCCCCTCGGTGAGCGCCTTGGCCAGCGAGACGACCTCGCCCACCTTCTGCTTCGCGAAGGCGAGCCGGTCGGCCACATTGCCCTCGATGTCGTACTCGGCGAGCACGTCGTAGGGCACGTGCAGCAGCGTGGTTCCGGTGGAGACCACCAGGTCGGGGCAGACTTTCGCCAGCTCCTGCAGATAGGTCAGGGTGACGTAGCGGTCGGCACGCCAGACGTTGAGCCCGCTGATCACGCCCGCGTACAGCCGCTTGCGCCGGATGCCGGGGATCGCGGCCAGCTCCTCGGGGGTGATCCGGTAGGTGGCCAGGTCCAGCCCGATGGCCTCGACGCCGGACTGCGCCAGGATGCGCAGCGCCTCGCCGAAATTGCCGTACTGGCCGGTCACCAGGATGCGCGGGCGCAGCGGCGCCTTGGACAGCCGCTGGTAGGCCAGCTCGAAGGCGGCCAGCTCCTCGGCGCTCCGCTCGCCGGTGAAGCACGGCTCGTCCAGCTGCACGCAGGTGGAGCCGCGCTTGGCCAGCAGCTCGAAGAGCTGCTCGTAGAACGGGAGCAGCCGGTCGAGCAGGCTCAGGGTGTCGAACTCCGGCTCGCCGGGCACGTGCCCGGCCTTGGAGAGCAGCAGCAGCGAGACCGGGCCGAGCACCACCGGGCGCAGCTCGATGCCGCGCGCCATGGCGCGGTCCCACTCGTCGAGCAGGTACTCGGGGTGCAGCGAGAACTCGGTATCGGCGTCCAGCTCGGGCTGGCGGTAGTGGTAGTTGGTGCCGAAGTACCTGACCAGCTCCAGCGGGGGCAGGTCGGGGCGGCCGCGCGCCATGAGGAAGTAGAAGTCGAGCGGGTGCAGGTCCTTCCGCTCTTCCTCGAACCGGCGCGGGACGGCGCCGAACAGCAGTGCGTTGTCCAGCACGTGGTCGTAGAAGGAGAAGGTGTTGCCCGGCACCTGGGTCAGGCCGGTCGCGGCCAGCTCGGCGAACTGCCGCTCCTGGATGTCGCGGCCGGTCGCGATCAGCTCGTCGCGGGTGAGGGTGCCGCGCCAGTACGACTCCAGCGCCCGCTTGAGTTCCCGGTGCGCACCGATCCGGGGGTAGCCCAGAACACTCGACCCGAAGCCATCCGTGACGTTGACCATGCGAAACTCCTGTGCTTATCTGCCGCGCCTCCGGCGCGGCGGGTTCACGGCCCCTGGGAGGCTCGCGTCCGAACGGTCGAGACTCGCGCCTGCGGCGCATGCACTTCGACCGCTCGGACGCGAGCCGGGCCGTGAACCGACGGGGCAGGGTTTACAGCCGTGGTCCGTTTCACCGTCGAAGCGGCGAAAACATCAATACTGGTAGAAGCCTGCGCCGGTTTTCTTACCGAGCAAGCCGGCCTCGACCATACGCATGAGGAGCGGGGGCGCGCTGTAGAGCGGCTCCTTGAACTCGGCGTACATCGAGTCGGCAATGGACTTCACGGTGTCGAGCCCGACCAGATCGGTCAGCGCGAGCGGCCCCATCGGGTGCGCGCACCCGAGCACCATGGCCTTGTCCACGTCCTCCTTGGTGGCGAAGCCGGACTCCACCATGCGGATCGCGGAGAGCAGGTACGGCACCAGCAGCGCGTTGACCACGAAGCCGGAGCGGTCGGAGGAGCGCACCACCTGCTTGCCGAGCACCTCGGCGGCGAACGTCTCGGCGCGCGCGGTCACCGGCGAGCTGGTCTTGAGCGTGGTCACCAGCTCGACCAGCGGCAGCACCGGGACCGGGTTGAAGAAGTGCATGCCGACGACGCGCTCGGGGTTCGCGGTGGCGACGGCGATCTTCATGATCGGGATGGACGAGGTGTTGGAGGCGAGCACCGCGTCCGGGTCGGTGACGACCTTGTCCAGGTCGGCGAAGATGGCGGTCTTGACCTGCTCGTCCTCCAGGACCGCCTCGACCACCAGCTGGCGGTCGGCGAAATCGCCGAGGTCGGAGGTGAAGCGCAGCCGCCACGCGGTCTGCTCGCGCTCCCGCTCGGTGATCTTGCCGCTGCTCACGCCGCGATCCAGCGAGCGCAGAATGCGCGCGCGACCGGCGGCGGCCAGTTCCCTGGTCTGCTCGTACACCAGCACATCGACGTGCGCACGGGCGCACACCTCGGCGATGCCTGCGCCCATCTGACCGGCGCCGATAACACCCACGCGTTGAATCTTGTCGCTGCTCACGTCCCGCTCCTGTGTGTGATGGCCACGCCTCCGGCGCGGCGGGTTCGCGGCCCGGGAAGGTTCGCGTCCGAGCGGTCGAGACTCGCGCCTGCGGCGCATGCGCTTCGACCACTCGGACGCGAACCGGCCGCGAACCGGTGCTCGTCGGGCTCGCACCCCGTAGGGGCTGGTGGGTGCGAGCCCTCGCCATTTCGTTTATGCCGGAGGCGTGACCATTATCGGTACGCCACAGGCGTGACCGTTGGGGCTCAGTGGAACTGGCCCTCTTCGGTGGAGCCCTTCAGCGCCGCCGTGGAGGTGTTCGGATCGACGGTGGTGGCGATGCTGTCGAAGTAGCCCGCACCGACCTCGCGCTGGTGCTTGATGGCGGTGAAGCCACGCTCCTCGGCGGCCTTGAACTCGCGCTCCTGCAGGTCGACGAAGGCGGTCATGCCCTCGCGGGCGTAGCCGTGCGCCAGGTCGAACATGCCGTAGTTGAGCGAGTGGAAGCCGGCCAGCGTGATGAACTGGAACTTGAAGCCCATCGCGCCGAGCTCCTTCTGGAACTTCGCGATGGTGGCGTCGTCCAGGTGCGCCTTCCAGTTGAAGGAGGGCGAGCAGTTGTAGGCGAGCAGCTGGTCCGGGAACTCGGCCCGCACCGACTCGGCGAACTTCTTGGCGACCTCGAGATCCGGCACGCCGGTCTCCATCCAGATCAGGTCGGAGTAGGGCGCGTACGCCTTGGCCCGCGCGATGCAGGGCTCGATGCCGTTCTTCACGCCGTAGAAGCCCTCGGCGGTGCGGGTGCCGTCCAGGAACTCGCGGTCACGCTCGTCCACGTCGGAGGTCAGCAGGGTCGCGGCCTCGGCGTCGGTGCGGGCGATGACCACGGTCGGCACGCCTGCCACATCGGCCGCCAGGCGGGCGGAGGTCAGGGTGCGGATGTGCTGCTGGGTGGGGATCAGCACCTTGCCGCCGAGGTGGCCGCACTTCTTCTCGGAGGCCAGCTGGTCCTCCCAGTGCGAGCCGGCGACGCCGGCCGCGATCATGGCCTTCTGCAGCTCGTAGACGTTCAGCGCGCCGCCGAAGCCGGCCTCGCCGTCGGCCACGATCGGGGCCAGCCAGTTGGCAACCGAGGTGTCGCCCTCGACCTTGGCGATCTCGTCGGCGCGCAGCAGCGCGTTGTTGATCCGGCGCACCACCTGCGGCACCGAGTTGGCCGGGTAGAGGCTCTGGTCCGGGTAGGTGTGGCCGGAGAGGTTCGCGTCGCCTGCGACCTGCCAGCCGGAGAGGTAGATCGCCTTGAGGCCGGCGCGCACCTGCTGCACGGCCTGGTTGCCGGTGAGGGCGCCGAGCGAGTTGATGTAGTCCTCGTTGTTCACGAGATCCCAGAGGATCTCGGAGCCGCGGCGCGCGAGGGTGTGCTCCTCGACGACGGTGCCCTGCAGCTTCACCACCTGGTCCGCGGTGTAGTTACGGGTGATGCCCTTCCAGCGCGGGTTGGTGTCCCAGTCCTGCTGGATTTCCGCAGCGGTCTTCGGGGTGCCGGTGGTCGACATCTCTACTCCACTTTCTCGTCTGTGGGAACTCGCCGGTACGGGCTAACCGTCCGATCTGCTGGCGAGTCGCTTTACAGGCTTGCTAGGCCCTGGGGGTGTACTTCCACACTTTGGCACATCCCAAAACAGTCGTCTACCTGTAGTTATTGTGAATTCGAGCTAGCTTTGCGATGACTTCTGTTAACTCTGCGAAATTAGCCGCTTGATTGCAAACGGCGAAGCTACCCGACGGTAGCCCTGACGTGCGGTTTCAGCGTAACGCCCGTACTGTTTGGCTCCGCGTGCGGTTGCGGCGTTCCGCGGGGTTCCGTCGCCGCGCTGTGAGCACCTTCACAGCGCGGTGCGGACCGGGCGCGGCGGGGAAACCGGCTCGGGATGGCTGGCCGCGCGGGGCCGTGCGGCAGACTCGGCGGGTATCCGCGGCGGATCTCCTCGCCGCGGCGAGATCCACCGGACAGGAGCACGATGCGCAACCCCTGGACCGCGCCGGTGCGCGCCCTCGCCGCGGGCGCGTGCGCGCTCGCCTGCGCCGCCACCGTCGCCACCGGCCCCGCCGCCGCGCAGCCCGGCGCGCCGGGCACGCCGCTCGCGGTCGAGCCGCTGCCCGCGGCGGCGGCGATGCCGGGGGCGGCGCGCACGGCCCGGCTGCTCTACCGGAGCACCACCGTCGGTGAGCAGCCCGCGACGGCGAGCGCGGCGGTCTACTTCCCGGCCGGGACCGCGCCGGAGGGCGGCTGGCCGGTGATCGCCTGGGCGCACGGCACCGTCGGCCTCGGCGACGACTGCGCGTACAGCGTCGGCGGCCCGGCGGCGGTCGAGCGCGACCGCTCCTATCTCGGCACCTGGCTGGCGCAGGGGTACGCGGTGGTGGCGGCCGACTACGCCGGGCTCGGGGTGCCGGGCGAGCACCCGTACCTGAACGGCCGGGTCGCCGCGCACAACGTGGTGGACGCGGTGCGCGCCGCGCACGACCGCTACCCGGAGCTGTCGAACCGCTGGGCCGTCGTCGGCCAGTCACAGGGCGGCGGGGCCGCGGTCTTCACCGCGCGGTACGCCACCGAGTTCGGCGGGCCCGCGCTCGACTACCGCGGCGCCGTCGCCACCGGGTTGCCCGCCTACCTGGAGGAGGTGTTCCTCGCGCTCGGCCCGAACGTGCCGCCGGTCGCGCTCGGCACCCACCTCACCGCCTATGTGCTCTACGTCCTCGACGGGCTGCGCCAGACCCACCCCGAGCTCGACGTGCCGGGGCTGCTCACCGAGCAGGGCAGGAACTGGCTCGCCCGCGCGAGTACCGCCTGCATCGAGCCGCTCGCCGCCGAGCTGCGCGGCGTCGCCATCGGCGACCTCTTCGCGAAGCCGCTCGCGAGCCTGCCGGATGCGCACGGTGTGCTGGCCCGGCAATTCGGGCTGCCGGAGTCCGGCTACGACCGCCCGGTCTTCGTCGGCCAGGGGCTCTACGACACCGATGTGGTGACCCCGCAGGCGCTGCGCTGGGCCGCCGTCACCGCCGCGAAGGGCGAGCCGATCCGGCTGCACACCTACTTCCAGGACCACAGCGGAACTGTGAACGCGTCGCTCCCGGATTCCACGCCCTTCGTCCGCGAGCTCTTCGGCCGCTGACCGACCCATAGCTGCCCGCTACCGCTGAGCAATCGCTGTCCCCGGCCGCGACCCGTCCGGGGACAGCCGCAGGATCACCGCCCGTAACCCGCGCGCAATCCCGGCCGAATAGCGTCGCGAAGATGTACTACTCCGAAGGCCGGACTGTGCCGGAACACAATGCCGGGCGAGTGGCGGGCGTGCAGGTGAAAGGAGATTCCGGAGCCGGCCCCTATTTGTCCCGTGGGGACGATATGGTGTGCGTCACGTGCGACTACTTGGGGACGGGTGTCGATCACGATTTCCCGCCCGCGGCCGCACGCTGATCGGAGCAAGCTGATGCGCGACATCATCGACGACCTGCTGCGGATCTGGCATTCGGGCCGGACCGGCGGCTTGGCCACCATCGTGCGCGCTGTCGGCTCCACCTCGTTGCCGGTGGGGGCCGCCACGCTGATCGATCCGGAGGGGGGTGTATTCGGATCGATCGCCTCCGGCCGGCTGGAGGAGGCGGTTTTCGAGGGGGCGCTGCGCTCGACGAGGACCGGGCATCGGGCACTGCACCGGTTCGACGCTTTCTCCGGGATGGAGACCGCGTCGGATGGCGACGACACCGTCGATATCTTCATCGAGCCGTTCTCCCGATGGACCTTCCCGGAATTCCCCACGGTGGCCGCGGAGATCGCCGCGCACCGCCGGGTCACCATTTTCACGGTGGTCTGGAATCCGGATCCGGATGTCATCGGGCAACATCTGATCACCGATAAGAAGCACGCCACCGAGCTGGTCGCGCTGCCGGAGTCGGATGTCTTCGTCTCGTCGTTCTCGCCGCCGCCGCGGCTCATCATCTTCGGCGCCAATGCCTACGCCGCCGCGCTCACCGCGCAGGCCGCCCTGATCGGCTGCCGGGTGACGATCTGCGATTCCCGGCCGGAGTTCGCGGTGCCGGAGTCGTTCCCCGGCGCCGAGGTGGTCTGCGACTGGCCGCACCGCTACCTGAACACGCTGGCCGCGCAGGGCGAGATCGAGAGCGACACCGGCATCGTGGTGCTCGCGCACGAGCCCAAGTTCGAGATTCCGCTGCTCACCGTCGCGCTCCGGCTGCCGGAGCTTGGCTATCTGGCGGCGCTCGGCTCCTCGACCGCGCACGCCCGCAGGCTGGACGATCTGCGCGCGGGCGGGTTCGACGAGCGCACGCTGGCCAAGCTGCACATTCCGGCCGGGCTCACGATGGGCGCGCGGAATCCGGCCGAGACCGCGGTCTTCATCACCGCCGAGCTGCTCGCGGCGCGCGGCGGGCAGGCGGAGCGGCGCGCGTCGTGGTCGGAGCGGACCGCCGTCGGGTTGAGCGGGTAGCACTCGGCGCGGATGGTTCGCCGCCCCGGGTTGGCTGCGCCAGGGTGGGGGTGCGCGGCATGCGGCCCGTGCTGACCCGGACCGCCAATGCCGCGGCCGGAGCGGGCTGATTCGCCGGTCGGCTTGCGCCGGATGCTCAGGCGAGGAGAGTGGATGACGTGATCCTCACCGTGACAATGAATCCCGCATACGACACGACCTATCGGGTGGATCGGCTGGAGCGCGGCGGGGCCCACCGGGTCAGTTCGGTGGAGCAGCGCATCGGGGGCAAGGGGGTCACGGTGACGCGGGTGCTGAACCAGCTCGGCCGGTACGCCAAGGCCACCGGCTTCGCCGACCACGCCTTCGCCGCCGCCGCCGAGCTGGAGCTGCCGAACGACTTCGTCCTCGCGCTGCCCTGGGTCCGCCGCACCCTGATGATCGGCGAATCCGCCGACGGCACCGCCACCGAATTCGCCGAGCCCGGCGCGCGGGTCTCCAACCCGCACGCCGCCGACCAGCTCTCGATCCGGATCCGCGGTCTGCTCCCCGGTATCACCGGGCTGGTGATCGCCGGGACCCTGCCGATCGGTATCGAGGACACCCTGCCCGCCGAGCTCGCCGCCGCCGCGATCGACGCAGGCATCCCCACCGTCTGCGATCTCAGCGGCGAACCGCTCCGCCTCGCCGCCCGCGTCCCCGGCGTCGTGCTCTGCGGACACGCCAACGACCTGCTCTCCGCGTCCGGCGGCGATCTCGACTCCCTGCTCCCCGCCACCGAGAAGCTGATGGCAGGCGGGGCCGCGGCGGTAATCGCCGTCCGCGGCCCCGCCGATCTGGTTGCCCGCACCCCCGACGGATGCTGGTGGGCTCGGCTGCCCGATCCACCCGCGGGCAACCCGACCGGTTCCGGCGATGCCGCCACCGCCGCCGTCATCGCCGCGCTCTCGCACACTCCCCCGCCCCCGTGGCCCGCTCTCCTCACCGACGCCGTCGCTACCTCCGCTGCCGCGGTTGTTGTTCCGGCTGCCGGGGAGATCGATCGGGCGGTGCGGGAGCGGGTGCTTTCCCACGTTGTCGTCAGCGAGGCGGAGCCGCTGCCGCTACATCGATAATTACGCGCTGCGTGGAATTTTCGATGCGCACAGCCGGTCTCCATGACGGGAAGCGGCTATTCGGGTTCAGGGCTCGGTGGGGTAGATCCGGTGGTTGCGGTCCCACCACACAATGGTGAAGACGGCGCCGCTCAGATAGCCCCAGAGGCGGGGCAGGTTCCCGTGCCGGAGACGAAAGACCTCGTCGACGACGATCTCCAGGTCGCTCAACCTCCGCTGGGCATCCGTGCAGATGCTGGTCACCGACTGGCTGTGACGGAGTGGCCGCGACCCACCCTTCGAGTGCGTACTGAGCGCCTTCACCTCACGCCAGTCGAGTTTCGACATTCGCGCGAGGAGGTCGAGGATATCCTTTGCCTCTTCGGGATTCAGGTTCCAGTCCCGGTCACCGCTGTAGTCGTGGTCGATCTCGTGGGCCGACCAGCCCCGTCGGGCAGGTCCCCGCGAGTCTCGACCCATGGCCGCTCCGCGTGCGTCTTGTCGCTGTGTGCTGGCCGGTGAGCTTGCCGTACGAGGCGAGAACAGCGTCTACCGTCTCTTGCTGCTCACGCTTCAAACGATCGGCACTCCCCCACTGCCAATGTAGGCTGCGACGTCGTGGACATCGGTCATCGCTGCACCTTCCGACGCGCCGACGTGCTCAGTGTAGGTGCCGTTCGGTGGGAGACCGCCCGCCGAGAGCGTCACTACGCGCATAGAACCGCTAGTCGAAAAGGCAACGGATTCTCGTGACGCCGAGGCGAGCGGCGCGGGCGCCTTTCGAGCGCCGTCGCGGAGGGAGTGGGGAGACTCCGATCCGCACGGGAGCGGGAGAAGGGGGGAAGGCGGCGAGCGCCGGCCGTGAGGTCGATGGCGAGATCCTCGTAGCCGAGGGCAAGGTCGGCAAGTTGCTCCCATACCTCGTGCACGTGCCACTTGGGCGCGAAGGCAAGGATGGCGTGGGCGTAGGCGGACTGCCGGGCAAGGCGATCGAGGACCGAGCCGAGGGTCTCGGTGTGCATGTGCGCGCCGCCGCGCGCGACGGGAAGCCGGGTGGCGACCCAGTGGTCGATGGCGTACACGAGCCGCGCCCGACCGATGGCGATGTCATCGACCGCCGGGTCATCACGGAAGTCGCGCTCGTGCAGACCGGCGAGCAGGTGGACGCAGCGAAGAAGGGGATGGTCCGCGCGCGGTTCGGCTCGACAGGCGTGCAGCAGAAGCTCTTTGGTCGGAAGGGCGGGATGGTTCATCTCGCGGCCCCCTGCAGGCACGCTTCGCGCACGGGTTCGCTGAGACGTCCTTTCTCCCAGGGCGATTCATTGACCGCGAGGGTGACCGCCTCCAGCGTCGTGAGCCCGAACAGGCAGGTGAGGCCGTGCAGATTGGCGAGCTCCTCGACGGTGCGCATAGCGGCCGCCGCCTGCTCGGTGGTGAGCGTGCGCCCGCGCAGATAGGAGACGACCCACCCGTCCTCCGCCACGCGCCGGGCTTGATGCCTGCTTCGTTCGGTCACCATCCAGCGACCATCGATGACATGTATGGACATATCCCCTATCCCCTTGATTTCCCCCGGTCCCGACGGTGACGAGACCGTGTGACAGCGCCCAGGCTACTGTCGTAAACTATACAAGTCAACTTACGATAAGTAGTCCCTCGGCAGGCGGCAGTAGGATCCCGCCATGCCCTTGTCACCCGCGGTCGCGCGTTGGGAGCTGGCACGGCGCTTGCGGCAGCGGCGCCTCGAGCTCGGTATCGGCGCCGCGGCACTCACCAGGCAGCTCGACGTCTCGGCCGCCTACTGGTCGCACATCGAGAACGAGCGGAATCTGGTGCCCGAGGACAAACTCGAACAGCTTCTCGTCATCCTGGAGATCGACGAGAGCGAACAGCACGAACTACTGGCCCTGCGCGACGCCGCCAGGCAACGCGGCTGGTGGGCCGCCCACCCCGGGCTCTTCGACGAGGAGCTCACCCGCTACTACGGCATGGAGTGGGGCGCGCACACCATCCGCAGCTACGAGAGCGTGATGATGCCTGGGCTGCTCCAGGGCGAGGAGTTCGTTCGCGCGCTGATGAATTCGCGCGGCGCCACCGTCGCGCCGGTCGAGGCGGAGGAGCGGGTGCGAGCGCGGCTCACCCGGCAGCGCAGGCTCACCGACGCCGAGGACCCGCTGCACCTCACCGTCGTGCTCGGTGAGGCGGTGCTGCATCAGCAGCTCGGCGGGCCGGAGGTGCTCGGCAGGCAGTTGCGGCACCTGGTCGCGATGGCGGAGGCGTATCCGGCGACGATCGATATCCGTGTGATCCCCTTCGCCGACGCGGGTTTCGTGCCCGCCGGCTCCACCTTCCACCTGCTCGATTTCGATCGGCCCAGGTTGCCGACGCTCGCCTGGTACGAGTCGGCGGTCTTCGGGGAGACCGTGGTGGATGATCCGGCGCGCAATCAGAACCGGGTTCGCGACCTCACCTACCTCTTCGAGCGCATGCATCGCGAGCGAGGCGCTCGGGCGGGCCGAATCGCTTGCCCTGATCCGGGATCGGGCCGCGGCGCTGGAGGCTGGGCGATGAGCGGGTGGTTCGTTTCGTCGTACTCGAGTGATCGGCAGACCTGTGTCGAGGTTCGGTTTCGCGCGGGGCGGGTCGATGTGCGGGACAGCAAGTCGGCGGAGAGCCCGATTCTGAGCTGGTCGGCGGGCGAGTGGCGGGCATTCACCGCAGCCATTCGGGCGGGTGCGCTTCGCTGAGGTCCGGCAAGCGCACGGTCCGGCGGCCGAAGGCCGTGATCAGGTCGGTGTAGGTGTCGGCCAGCTCGGCCAGTCGGTACCAGGCGGCGTGAACACGGGGTGCCGCGAGATCGTCGGCGGTCATGAGCAGGCGGTAGGCACGAACCTGCGAGTACGCGATGCGGTCGACGACGGTGCCGAAGGATTCGGCAACTGGACGGGCATTCGAGCGCGGCGGAGGCAGGTGTTGGGCCGCCCATGTGTCGACCGAACCCACGAGACACTCCCGGCGACAGGGGAACTCGAGCTCCTGATAGAGCGCACCGAGTTCGGTTGCGTATCGCACCACCGGGTGTTCGCCCACGTGGTGCCCCCTGATCGCGGCGCACAGTTCATCCACCGATGGCGGTAGCCGGGATGCACCGCCGACTGATCGCGGTACCGGGTCATCACGCCCATCCCCTCCCCGTTCCATGCGCGTCCCCTTCGCATACTGGCTTGAGCCACTTCCTAGCCCGAGGCCAAGTAGACCATCGCGGCAGCGGCCTCGTCAACAGGTGGCTCAAGCCAGTATTCTCGGAGTTATGAGCGAGGATGGTCCCGTGGCGCGAGCGGTGCCCGCGAGCAGGCGGCTCGCGGAGGAACTGCGCGGCGCCATCGCCGCAGGTGAACTCGGCCCCGGTGCGCGGCTGCCGTCCGAGCGCGTACTCGCGGAGACTCATCGGGTGGCGCGCAATACCGCCCGGGAAGCCGTCCGGCTCCTGTCGGACGAAGGCCTGGTCACGGCGGTGCACGGCAAAGGTGTCTTCGTTCGAGGGCCGCAGCGGCTCCTGCGATTCGGGAGCAGCCGGTACTCGAATCGGTTGCGGGAACGGACCGGGTTGTCGCCGTACCGGGCCGAAGTCGCCGAGCAGGGCCGGGTGGCGCGGGTGGATTGCACCTCGATCACCCGGATCGAGCCACCGGAGCGGGTTGCGGTGCGGCTGGCGCTCGATCCGGACACCGATACCGTTGTTCGCCGGGAGAACTGGTACTACGCCGACGACGAGCCGGTGCAGGTCGGCGTGACCTACATTCCGTGGGCGGTCGCGGAGGGTTCCGTGCTGGCGAGTTCGGCGAACCTGGGCAAGGGCAGCCTGTACGCGCGTTTCGAGGAACGCGGGCACCGAATCGCCCGGATTCGGGAGGAGGTGTCCGCGCGAATGCCGACACCGGACGAAGTGCGAGGGCTGGCGATTCCCGACGGCGTTCCGGTGCTCGACGTGCTGCACACCGGGATCGACCAGAACGACCTGCCATTCGAGGTCACGCAGTTCGTCATGCGCGCCGATCTCAATGGACTCGACTACCGCATGCCGGTGGCGGACGAATGACCGTTATCGTGCGCCCGCGGGCGGCCATGGATCTGGACGCCTGCGCAAAGCTGCTGATCGAGGTGCATGGCAGCGACGGCTACCCGGTCGAAGGTGTCGCCGATCCGGTCTCCTGGCTGACCCCGGCCACCCTCGCCGGGGCTTGGGTCGGCGAACTCGAAGGGGCGGTGGCCGGGCACGCCCTGGTCAGCACGCCGAACGCCACCGATGACGCCGCGCGCCTCTGGGAAGAGCGGGAGCCCCGCGCGCAGATGCTGGTTTTCGGTCGCCTCTTCGTCGGCACGGCGGGCCGGAATCACGGTGTGGGCGAGCGACTCGTGCGCACGGCGATGGCTTACGCGGCCGAGCGGAACCAGCGGCTCGTGCTCGATGTGATGGACAAGGACAAAGCCGCCATCCGGCTGTACGAGCGGCTCGGCTGGGAGCACATCGGCACCGCAACCCACCACTTCGGCGCGGGCAACCGAACAGAAGCACAGTGCTACGTAGCTCCCTGCTGATTCACAGCCCAATGCCCGGAATTTGGAGTAACGCCGAGCAGGATGAACACCGTCGCCCTCGGACGATGGAATCGGATGGAATGGGTGGGCGGCGTCACGGCAGCAGCGCCCTGACCGCCTCGATGGTGTCGGCCTCGGCGGGCGTCTTGTCCGGCCGGTACCGCACCACCCTGGCGAAACGCAGTGCGACGCCGCCGGGGTAGCGGGTGCTGGTCTGCACGCCGTCCAGCGCGATCTCCACCACCAGCGCCGGGTGCAGCAGCACGGTGTACTCGTCCCGGCCGCGCTCGTGCCGCGGGAACTCCGCGGTCTGCCACTGCAGCAGCGCGTCGGTGAGGCCCTTGAAGGTCTTGCCGACCATGATCAGCTCGCCGCCATCCGGGTCGCGGGCGCCGAGGTGCAGGTTGGAGAGGTACCCGGTGCGCCTGCCGTAACCCCACTCGGCGCCGAGCACCACCAGGTCGAGGGTGTGCGTCGGTTTGATCTTCTGCCAGGCCCTTCCGCGCCTGCCCGCGGCGTACGGCGCGGTCAGCGACTTGACCATGACGCCCTCGTGCCCGGCGGCAAGGGCGCCGTCGAAGTACTCGGCGGCGGTCTCGGGGTCGGGGCGCGGCAGCGCGGGGATGCAGTGCTCGGCGGCGACCAGCTCCAGCGCCTGCCTGCGCTCGGCGAGCGGGGTGTCGAGCAGATCGCGGCCGTCCAGGTGCAGGCAGTCGAAGAAGTACGGGTGCAGCAGCAGCTCGCGGGTGGAGGCGACCGGGCGCACGGCGGGGTCGTCGCTGCCCGCAGGCACCGGGCGGGCGGCGCCGTCGGCCGGTTCCAGGATGGCGAAGCGGCTCATGGTCTCCTGGAACGGGCGCGGGCGGCCCGCGTCGGTGAGCGCGAGCGTCTCGCCGTCCAGCACCACCGAGGTGCAGGGCAGCGCGCGGACCAGGCGGACCAGCTCCGGCACGCCCGCGGTGATGTCGCGCAGGGTGCGGGTGTAGACGCGGACCTCGTCGCCGTCGCGGTGCACCTGGATGCGGGCGCCGTCCAGCTTGTGCTCCAGGCTCACCTCGCCGTCGAACTCGCCGAGCGCCTCCTCCAGGCTGGTGCCGGGCGCGGCGAGCATGGGCTGCACCGGGCGGCCGACCTCCAACCGGAACTCGGCCAGCGCGGCCGCTCCGCCGCGCCGGGCGGTGACGGCGGTGAGCGGGAGTTCGCCGCAGAGCATGTGCGCGCGACGCACCGCGGCCACCGGGATGCCCTCGGCCTTGGCCACCGCCTCGGCGACCAGCGCGGTGAGCGCACCCTGCCTGAGCTCGCCGGTGAGCAGCCGGATCAGGAACTCCCGCTCGTCCGGGGTCGCGCTGCCGAACAGCGTCGTGAGCAGCTCCTTCCGCCGGGCCGCCGAGCCGGTGCCGGAGATCCCGGCCAGCTCGGTGAAGGCGGCGTCGACCTCGGCCACGGTGAGCCGGGGTTCCGCGGCGGGGGCGACATCCAGCCCGGAGAGCGTGCGCCACCCGGTCCCGATGCGGCCCTGCCGCAGCTCGCCCGAGAGCCACGCGGTGACCGCGGCCAACTCGGCATCGCCCGCGGACGCCGCAGCCGGCCCGGCATCGCCCGCGGACGCCGTGGCAGGCCCGGCATCGCCCGCAGGCCGAGCGGCACCGCTCCCCGGCTCAGCGGCATCCCCCGGCGCGCCGACGCCCGCGAGCTCGGCTCCACCGGACGAACCTGCCGACGCACCGGACACCCCGGCGGCGCGCAGCACCTCGGCCAACGCTTCGATCTTCGTTTTCCGTGATCGGGTGGCCCGTACGCTCTCCGAGACCCGCACGACATCGGCGAACAGCACGTTCCCAACGTAGCCCCCGGCACCGACAGCAAACGACACCGCTGTGACCAGCATTGCTAATTTCGCCATGGCTCGCGTGCTAAGCAGTTCGTACACTCGACCGCATGGCCAAGACTTACGTCGGCGCGCGGCTCCGCCAGCTGCGCACCGAGCGGGGGCTGAGCCAGGTCTCGCTCGCGCAGAAGCTGGAGATCTCGGCGAGCTACCTCAATCAGATCGAGCACGATGTACGCCCGCTGACCGTACCGGTGCTGCTCAAGATCAGCGAGCTCTTCGGCGTCGACGCCACCTTCTTCTCCTCGCAGGACGACACCAGGCTGATCGCCGAGCTGCAGGAGGTGGTGCTGGACCAGGAGCTCGGCATCGAGGCCGACACCAAGGAGATCGCGGATATCGTCTCGGCGCACCCGAGCATGGCCCGCGCCCTGGTCGCCATGCACAACCGCTACCGCAATACCTCCGCCCAGCTGGCCGCGGCCACCGAGGACCGGTTCGCCGACGGCTCGGGCAGCGGGGCCATCAGCAAGCCGCACGAGGAGGTGCGCGACTACTTCTACCAGCGGCAGAACTACATCCACGAGCTGGACACCGCCGCCGAGGACCTGACCACCCGGATCCGCTTCCACGGCGCCGACGTGAACACCGAGGTCGCCAAGATGCTGCGCGGCCACGGGGTGCGGATCGCGGAGCGGATCGATCTCGGCGAGGGCGTGCTGCACCGCTACGACCCGGAGCAGAAGCTGCTGGAGATCGCGCCGCACCTCTCCGGCGGGCAGCGCAGCTTCAAGCTCGCGGCCGAGCTGGCCTATTTCGAGTGCGGCGAGCTGCTGCGGAAGCTGGTCGACGAGGGCAACTTCGCCTCCGACGACGCGCGCAGGCTGGCCCTGCTCGGGCTGGCGAACTACTACGCCGCCGCGATCGTGCTGCCGTACGAGCACTTCCACGAGGTGGCCGAGGACTTCCGGTACGACATCGAGCGGCTCTCGGCCTTCTTCACCCAGAGCTACGAGACGGTCTGCCACCGACTCTCCACGCTGCAGCGGCCGGAGCTGCGCGGGGTTCCGTTCTCCTTCGTCCGGGTGGACCGGGCTGGCAATATGTCGAAGCGGCAGTCCGCGACCGGCTTCCACTTCTCCTCCAGCGGCGGCACCTGTCCGCTCTGGAACGTCTACGAGACCTTCGCCTACCCGGGCAAGATCATGACCCAGATCGCGCAGATGCCGGACGGCCGCAAGTACCTGTGGGTGGCGCGCACCGTGGAGCGCCGCGCGACCCGCTACGGCCAGCCGAGCAAGACGTTCGCCATCGGGCTCGGCTGCGAGCTGCGGCACGCGGGCCGGGTGGTCTATGCCGACGGCATCGACCTGCCCGAGGTGCAGCCCACCCCGATCGGGGCGGGCTGCCGGGTGTGCGAGCGGGCCAACTGCCCGCAGCGCGCCTTCCCGCCGCTCGGCAAGAAGCTGGACATCAGCGAGCACCGCAGCTCGGTCTCGCCGTACGTGCTGCAGTGAGCGTCAGAAGGCGGCCTCGGCCAGCTCCATGATGTCGTTGTCCAGGTCGGCGAGGACCGCGCGGACGGCGGTCAGCTCGGGCAGCACGTTGCGCGCGAAGAACCGCGCGGCGGCGACCTTGCCGGTGTAGAAGTCGCGGTCGGGTGCGGGCGGCTCGGTGGCGAGCGCGACGGCCGCGGCCTCCGCCTGGACCAGCAGCCGCCAGGCGATGAGCAGGTCGCCGACGGCGAGCAGGAAGCGCACCGAGCCGAGCCCGATCTTGTAGAGCTCGGCGGAGTCCTGCTGCGATGCGCCGAGGTAGCCGGTGAGGATGCCCGCCATGGCCTGCACCTCGGCGAGCGCGGTGCCGAGCAACGCGCGCTCGCGCGCCAGCCGCCCGGTCTCCACCTCCAGGAAGGCCTGGATCTGCCCCGCGACGTGGCCGAGCGCGACCCCGCGATCCCGGATGATCTTGCGGAAGAAGAAGTCCTGCGCCTGGATGGCGGTGGTGCCCTCGTACAGGGAGTCGATCTTGGCGTCCCTGATGTACTGCTCGATCGGGTAGTCCTGGAGGTACCCGGAGCCGCCGAGGGTCTGCAGCGATTCGGTCAGGTACTGGTAGGCGCGCTCCGAGCCGACGCCCTTGACGATCGGCAGCAGCAGGTCGTTCACCCGGGCGGCGGTGTCCGGGTCGGCGCCGGAGACCAGCTGCGCCACATCCTCGTTCTGGTGCGCGGCGGTGTAGAGGTAGACCGCGCGCAGCCCCTCGGCGTACGCCTTCTGCATCATCAGGCTGCGGCGCACGTCGGGGTGGTGGGTGATGGTGACGCGCGGCGCGGCCTTGTCCGCCATCTTGGTCAGGTCGGCGCCCTGGACCCGCTGCTTGGCGTAGTCGAGCGCGGTCAGGTACCCGGCGGAGAGCGTGCCGGTCGATTTCACCCCGACCATCATGCGCGCGTTCTCGATCACCTGGAACATCTGCGCGATGCCGTCGTGCACCTCGCCGACCAGCCAGCCGACCGCGGGCACGCCGCCCCCGCCGAAGGTGAGCTCGCAGGTGGGCGAGGACTTGAGCCCCATCTTGTGCTCGACGCCGGTGACGACGACGCCGTTGCGCGCGCCGAGCTCGAGGGTCTGCGGGTCGAAGTGGAACTTGGGCACGTAGAAGAGCGAGAGCCCCTTGGTGCCTGGCCGCGCGCCCTCGGGCCGGGCGAGCACCAGGTGGAAGATGTTCTCGGTGAGGTCGCCGAGGTCGGCGCCGGAGATGAAGCGCTTGACGCCCTCGATGTGCCAGGTGCCGTCCGGCTGCTGGATGGCCCTGGTGCGGCCGGAGCCGACATCGGAGCCCGCGTCCGGCTCGGTGAGCACCATGGTGCCCTGCCAGCCGCGCGCGAAGCCCTCCCGCGCCCAGTGCTGCTGCTGCTCGGTGCCGACGGTGTAGAGCACCTTGGCCATGACCGCGCCCATGGTGAAGAAGGCGGCCGAGGAATTGGCGCAGGTGATCATCTCGTTCACCGCCCAGGCGAGCACCGCGGGGGCGGGGGTGCCACCCATGCCCTCCGGCAGCGCGAGCGCACCCCAGCCCGCGTCGTAGACCGCGCGCACCGAGCGGGCCAGCGGCTCCGGCACCGAGATCTCGCCGGTGGCCGGGTCGAAGGCGACCGGGTCGCGGTCGGCGGCGGCGAAGGACTCCGCCACCGGCCCCTCGGCCAGCCTGCGCACCTCGTCCAGGATGGCCCGCGCGGTCTCCGAGTCGAGGTCGCCGTAGGCGCCGGTGTCGAGCAGTTTGTCCAGTTCGAACACCTCGAACAGGTTGAACTCGAGATCCCGCAGATTCGCCCTGTAGTGACCCACCGCTCCTCCTGACCGAGCCGCGATTGACATTTTCCGCAGCCTGCCGCAGGGTCTCCGGGCTACGCAACCGTAGGCGTGCGGCCCCACCTCACCGCCGGTCCAAACCCGCTCTCGGCAAGGTTTCACACGGGTGAAACATCGGCAACGAATTCGTCACCGACAGATATTCCTCGGCAAACAACAGCGGCCTACCTTTTATCGCGGATACGGCCTCTGTATACATCCTGACGTGGGCGTATTCCGTTCGTTCGATGAGGAGAAGGGTTCGCCCCCATGTCAGATTCCCGCTCGAGAAAATTCCTGCGCGTCGCCGCGGTGCCGGCCGCGATCGCGCTCACCGGACTCCTGGTGACCGCCTGCGGCGCCAAGGACGACACCTCGACCGAAGGCTCGGGTGCCGCGTCCTGCGTGGACACCTCGCAGCCAACCATCAAGGTCGGCTCGCTGCACTCGCTCTCCGGCACCATGGCGATCTCCGAGGTCACGGTGGCGAACTCGACCAAGCTGGCGGTGGACCAGATCAACGCGGCGGGCGGGGTGCTCGGCAAGCAGATCCAGATCGTGCTGGAGGACGGCGCCTCGGACCCGAAGACCTTCGCGGAGAAGGCCGAGAAGCTGATCAGCTCGGATTGCGTCGCCGCGGTCTTCGGCGGCTGGACCTCGTCCAGCCGCAAGGCCATGAAGCCCAAGTTCGAGAGCTTGAACTCGTTGCTCTACTACCCCGTGCAGTACGAGGGGCTGGAGGACAGCAAGAACATCTTCTACACCGGCGCCACCACCAACCAGCAGATCATCCCGGCGCTGGACTACCTGAAGCAGCAGGGCGTGAAGTCGCTCTACCTGGTCGGCTCGGACTACGTCTTCCCGCAGACCGCGAACCGCGAGATCAAGGCGTACGCGGCGGCGAACGGCATCGAGATCAAGGGTGAGGACTACACCCCGCTCGGCTCCACCGACTTCTCCACCATCGTCAACAAGGTCCGCACCGCCGACGCGGACGCCGTCTTCAACACCCTCAACGGCGACTCCAACGTCGCCTTCTTCCGCGAGTACACCAATGCCGGGCTGCGGGCCGCGGACATGCCGGTGGTCTCGGTGTCGATCGCCGAGGAGGAGGTCGCGGGCATCGGCGCGCAGAACATCGCGGGCCAGCTGACCGCCTGGAACTACTACCAGACCGTCGACTCGCCGGAGAACAAGGCGTTCGTGGACGCGTACAAGGCCGCCTTCGGCGCGGACAAGCCCACCTCCGACCCGATGGAGGCGGCCTACGCCTCGGTCTTCCTCTGGAAGAACACGGTGGAGAAGGCGAACTCGTTCGCGGTCGCCGATGTGCAGGGCGCGGCCGACGGGGTCAGCTTCGCGGCGCCGGAGGGGCCGGTCACCATCGACGGCAAGAACCACCACATCACCAAGACCGCCAGGATCGGCGAGATCCGCCCGGACGGCCTCATCTACACGGTCTGGGATTCCGGCAGCCCGATCAAGCCGGACCCGTACCTCGAGTCCTACCCCTGGGCCGACGGCCTGAAGTAACTCCCCGACACCGGTGCGGGGCGGCACGCGCCGCCCCGCACCGGCTCGATCCCGAAGGGGGTACTCCTCGATGGACGTCATGATCGGCCAGCTCTTCACCGGGCTGAGCCTCGGATCGATTCTCCTGCTCGCCGCGCTCGGCCTCTCGCTGACCTTCGGTCAGATGGGCGTGATCAATATGGCGCACGGCGAATTCATCATGGCCGGCTGCTACACCACCTTCGTCGTGCAGAAGGTGATCTCGTCGGCCGGTGTCTCGCTGCTCGTCTCGCTGGTGATCGGCTTCCTGGTCGGCGGGTTGCTCGGCGCCGCACTGGAAATGGGGCTCATCCGCTGGATGTACGATCGGCCGCTGGACACCCTGCTGGTGACCTTCGGCGTCGGGCTGGTGCTGCAGCAGCTGGCCCGCGACATCTTCGGCGCCCCGGCCAAGAACGTGCTGGCGCCGGAGTGGCTCAGCGGCGGCGTCACGATTCTCGGCGCGGTGGTGCCGAAGACCCGCATCTTCATTCTGGTACTGGCGATTCTCGCGGTGACGGCGCTCGCCGTCGCGCTCAAGACCACCCCGCTCGGCAGGCGGATCCGGGCCGTCGTGCAGAACCGCAGCCTCGCCGAGACCAGCGGCGTCTCCAGCCGGTTCACCGATATCAGCACCTTCTTCATCGGGTCCGGGCTGGCCGGTGTGGCCGGCGTCGCGCTGACCCTGATCGGCTCGACCAGCCCGACCATCGGGCAGAGCTACCTGATCGACGCCTTCCTGGTGGTGGTGATCGGCGGGCTCGGGCAGATCAAGGGCACGGTGATCGCCGCATTCGGGCTCGGGCTGCTCAACTCCTACATCGAGTACTCCACCACGGCCTCGATCGCCAAGGTGATCGTCTTCGTGATCATCGTGATCGTCCTGCAGGTCCGGCCGCAGGGGCTGTTCACCGTCCGGACAAGGAGTCTGGCATGACCACGCTCACGCAACGGTGGCGCGCGAACTCCTCGGTCACCACGCTGGCCGGTTTCGCCGTCGCGGCGGTGCTGCTCTTCGCGGTGGCTCCGGCCGTGCTCAGCGACTTCCGGCTGAACCTGCTCGCCAAGTTCCTCTGCTTCGCCATCGTGGCGGCCGGGATCGGGCTGGCCTGGGGCCGGGGCGGCATGCTCACCCTCGGCCAGGGCGTGTTCTTCGGGATCGGCGCCTACATCATGGCCATGCACCTGCAGCTGGCCGATGCCGCGCGGCTCGGCAACGAGCTGCCGGAGTTCATGGATATCGCCGGGATCAGGGAGCTGCCCGCGATCTGGGTGCCGTTCGCCTCGGCGCCGGTGGCGCTGATCGCGATTCTCGTGCTCCCCGCGCTGGTCGCGGCGGTGCTCGGCTACGGCGTGTTCAAGCGCCGGGTGAAGGGCGCGTACTTCGCGATCCTGAGCCAGGCGCTGGCGGCCGCGCTCGCCATCCTGCTCACCGGGCAGCAGGCGCTCGGCGGGTTCACCGGGCTCTCCGATTTCCGCGCCTTCTTCGGGTTCAAGCTCTCCGACCCGGCGAACCGGCAGATGCTGTTCTTCATCGCCGCGGGCACGCTGCTCGTGGTGGTCGCGGTGGTGCGGCAGCTCATGCGGAGCCGCTACGGCGAACTCCTGGTGGCGGTGCGCGATCAAGAGGAGCGGGTGCGCTTCCTCGGCTACGACCCGGCCAATATCAAGATCGTGGCGTACGTGGTGGCGGCGTTCTTCGCCGGGATCGCGGGGGCGCTCTTCACCCCGATCGTCGGGATCATCTCGCCCGCCGACATCGGCGTGGTGCCCTCCATCGCCTTCCTGATCGGCGTCGCCATCGGCGGGCGCACCACGCTGCTCGGGCCGGTGCTCGGCGCGATCGGCGTGGCCTGGGCGCAGACCTCGCTCTCCGAGCAGTTCCCGTCCGGCTGGACCTACCTGCAGGGCGTGCTGTTCATCGTGGTGGTCGGCTTCATCCCGGCCGGGCTGGCCGGGGTCTGGCCGATGCTCAAGGGCCGCGTCGACTTCGGGCGGTTCCGGCGCAAGCCGGAGCCGGAGCCGGCGGCCCCCGAACGAGAGAAGGTGGCGGCGCCATGACTGCACCGGCCAAGGCGGGGATGTCCGCCGAGTACCTGGAGGTGCGCGGCCTCTCGGTGAGCTTCGACGGCTTCAAGGCCGTCACCGAGGTGGATCTCACCGTGCTCCAGGGCGATCTGCGCTTCCTGATCGGCCCGAACGGCGCGGGCAAGACCACCCTGATCGACGCCATCACCGGCCTGGTGCCCGGCACCGGGTCGGTGCAGAAGACCGGGGTGGAGCTGCTCGGCAAGAAGGTGCACCAGATCGCGCGCGCCGGGATCGGGCGCACCTTCCAGACCGCGAGCGTGTTCGAGCAGCTCACCGTGGTACAGAATCTGGATATCGCGGCGGGCGCGGGACGCTCGGCGCTGACGCTGCTGCGCACCCGCAAATCGGTGCTGCCCGCCATCGAGGAGGCGCTGGAGACCACCGGCCTCACCGCGCTGCGGGACAAGCCGGCCGGCGTGCTCGCGCACGGCCAGAAGCAGTGGCTGGAGATCGGCATGCTGCTGGTGCAGAACGCCACCGTGCTGCTGCTGGACGAGCCGGTGGCGGGTATGAGCGCCGAGGAGCGCGAGGAGACCGGGAACCTGCTGCGCCGGATCGGCGGCGAACGGGTCGTCGTCGTGGTCGAGCACGACATGGACTTCATGCGCTCGTTCGCGAACTCGGTGACGGTGCTGGCCGGCGGCAAGCTGCTCAGCGAGGGCACCGTCGAGCAGGTGCAGGCCGATCCGAAGGTGCAGGAGGTGTACCTCGGCACGGCGGCCGAGATCGACAGCACCGGAGCCGATCTGAGCGATGTCACGGTGATCGCCGTGGAAGAGGAGGCCGACGATGCTCGAACTCGATGACGTGCGCTCCGGCTACGGCCGCACCGAGGTGATCCACGGCGCCACGCTGACCGTGCCGGACGACAGCGTGGTCGCGGTGATGGGCCACAACGGCGCGGGGAAGACCACGCTGCTGCGCACCGCGGTCGGGCTGATCGGGGTGAAATCCGGGCGGATCGCCTTCGACGGCGAGACCATCACCAAGCTCGCGCCCTCCAAGCGGGTGCGCCGCGGCATCGCCTACGTGCCGCAGGGGCAGCAGAGCTTCGGCCAGCTCAGCACCATGGAGAACCTGCAGGTGGTGGCGGACGGCCGCAAGCGCGGCAAGGCGCTGATCGACGAGGCGCTCGACCTCTTCCCCGCGCTGCGCGAGCTGCTCACCCGCAAGGCCGGGCTGCTCTCCGGCGGCCAGCGCCAGCAGCTCGCCATCGCGCGGGCGCTGATCACCGAGCCGAAGCTGCTCATCCTGGACGAGCCGACCGAGGGGATCCAGCCGTCGGTGGTGGCGGAGATCGAGCGCACCATCATCGACCTCACCCGGCGCGGCGGGTTGAGCGTGCTGCTGGTGGAGCAGCACATCGGCTTCGCGTTGCAGGCGGCGCAGCACTACTACGTGCTGCAGTCGGGGCGGATCAGCTCCAGCGGGGAGGGTGGGGCGGGCGCGGAGAGCGCGGTGCGCTCCGCCATGGCGATCTGAGCGCCGCGATGGCGCGGATTCCGCTACGCGAGCGGGTCTACGACGCGCTGCGCCGCGATCTCGCGGGCGGGGTGCTGCCCGCCACCGAGCGGCTCCGGGAGGAGCGGCTCGCGGCCGAGTACGGCGTCTCCCGCACCCCCGTGCGGGAGGCGCTGGCCCGGTTGCTCGCCGACGGGCTGGTGCAACGGCACGCGGACGGGTTGTACCCCTTCCGGCCCCGGCTGGACGAGCTGGACGAGCTGTACGAGCTGCGGATCGTGCTGGAGGCGCGGGGTTTGCAGCGGGCGCTGCCCGCGTCCGCGGCGGCGGCGGGCGCCCCCGCGGGGGTCGACGGCTTCGCACCCGCCGGAGCCGACGCCACCAGCGGAGCGAAGACCATTCGGCCCACTGACGGGCCGGGCGCGGCCCCCTCGGCCCTCCCCGGGCACGACCTCGCGGCGGTGCGAGCCGAACTGGCGATCTGGCGGGCCCTGCGGGACGACCCGCCCGAGCCGGGCCCGGCGCTGGTCGGGGCGGACGAGAGGTTCCACCTGACCCTGCTGCGCGCGGCGGGGAATCCAGCGCTGGCCGATGCCCTGCACACCGTGTACGAGCGGGTCCGCCCGGTGCGCACCATGGACCTCCCCACCCCCGAGCGCATCACGGTCATGACCGCCGAGCACATCGCGGTCGCCGAGCACCTGCTCGCGGGCGACCTGGAGGCCGCGCTGCGCGCGCTCACCACCCACATCGACACCTCGCGCGCCCACGTCCGGCTGCGCGCCGAGCAGGCACTCGAGTACACGAAACTGGCCCGCGTCGTGCGCGACTGACTATTGGTCGGGCTGCGGGCACCAGTCCTCGGATCGCAGCTCGGGATCGGGCTCGGATGGTCCGCAGTATCCGCGGAAATCGGGGACGACCTCGCCGTTCACCACGCGCACGACGGTGATGGGCTTGTTCAGCGGGACGTTCCTGGCGATGTCGCCGCCGTAATCGATGGTGCCGGTCACGCCTTCCAGCGCTTTGCTCGGCTGGCCGTCGTCCTGCTCAGGTGTGTGGATAGCGGTGATCTCGCGCCAGACGGCACCCGTGCTGAGCGGGATCGGCGGCTGCGAGTCGCGCAGGTAGGTGGCCGCGGTGATGATCACCTGGGTGGCGTCGTAGGCCAGGGGGCCGTACGGGTCGGACGGCGGACCGCTGTCGCTCGGCTGGGCGGAGAAGAGTTCGTTCCAGGGCTCGTAGTAGTCCTGGGCGGCGCCGATGGCGGTGTTGGCGAAGGACAGGTAGTAGTACGGGATCGCGCGCGTCCGGGTGCGCATACCGTCATCGGCGACATGATTGGAGACATCGTCGTCGCCGATCAGCAAGCTGTCTTTGCCGCCACACCCCTCCGCGCCGGAGATGAACTCCTCGAAGTCGGCGCCGCGCGCGGCGAAGAACGTCACTCCCCGAAACCCATCACAGATATCCCGCCCCGCGGCCCCGGCATTGAGCCGGCCGTTCACCCCGGGAGGGGCGAAGGCGACCGACTCGACGGCGAATCCGAGAGCGTCGAATTCCTCGCGGGCATCCTGATTCAGGTTGGAGCTGTAGATATCGTCCGCATCGCTGGAGTAGTAGATGCGAACCGTCCTCGGCCGGTTCTCCTCGCGCACCCTCCGATCGGCGAACGCCGCGGCGACCCGGGCCTCACGCCTGTTGCTCGGGGCTACCTGGAAATACAGCGGTGACGACTGCGCGAGGGTGTCCGCGGACAGGGTGGAACTCACCATGGGCACCCCCATCCTCGTCAGCTCGTGGATCAGGGTCAGTACGGTGCCCCTGCTCTGGTCCAGTCCCACGACGCCGACCACGGTCGGGTCGCGGCGCAGCAGGGCGCGCAGCGGCTCGACGAGGCGATGTCCCTGGCCCAGTTGCTTGCCCGCGTTGGCGAGCAGCACCTTGACGAGTGGCGTCGAAGCGGGGCCGTTCAGCTGCCTGGCTTGCGCGACCGCCACTCCCTCGATGGACTTGCGCGGCCCGGCCGCTACGCTCGGTTCCCCGGCCGGTGCGGTGAATCCCTCGATCACGACGATGGTGATGAAGGGCCGGCCCGGATTGCTGCGGTGCTGGCTCTCGGCCTGCCTGTTCTGGTCGGCGATCACGGTTTCGACCTTCCGGAAGGCGTCGTCGGACGGCAGGAAGGAGAACGAGCCGTCGCTGATCCCGACGCATTCGCTGCCGGTCCAGATCAGGTCTCGATCACGCGAGCCGCAGTGCTTCTTCCACACCGCGTCCTGCCACCACAGCACCGTGCCCGCCGCCAGGGCGATCACGACGACCGGCACCCCGATCCGGGTCCAGCGGCTCAACCACCATGCCGGTCGCACCCGCCTGGCGACGGTGTCGATCGGTGACCACACCTTTTCGGGCCCCTCGACCGCCGGGGGTATCCGGATAGGCAGAAACCACGCCGTCTCCCGCCGTCTCCTCTGGTCGCGGAGCAGTGCGCCACGCCAGCGCTGATGAGCGATCTCGGCCTCGGCCGCATCGTGGCGAGGCCGCGCCGGGTCGACGGTCCCGGCATCCGGCGGTGCCGTGGTAGCGGCGGCGATCACCAGCAGCGGGTCGAAGAGCCCGGTTTGATTTCGGACGGCATTGATGGATTCCAGCAGTGCGAAACCGCCGTTGCCCGCGTCGGCATTGTCGACCAGCATTACCGGGTAGACCGTCTCGCGCCGCCGCCACACCTGCCAGAACCTCAGCCGGTAAGCCTGGCGCAGATCTTCGAGAAACGCGTGCAACAGCAGGAGCCGCACGGATTCCTGATCCTCGTTCTGCCATTCGTCCCGGGTCAGCCGGGAGGCGAAGCGCACGAAGTTCCCCGACAGCCCCGGCGCGAGGTAGGGCTGGCGGAGAAACCAGCGATAGTGGCCGGACAGCACCGGCACCCGCCCGGTCACCGCCACCTGGAAGACCACGGCGGTGAGCAGTCGCAGAAACCACAGCGATGCCCGCCACCACCAGGTGTCGGTGCGGCTCTCCTCGTCGGCGCGCTGTATCCAATGGCCGAGCCGGACCGCGAGGCCGCGCTGCTGCAGCAGCAGCCGCATCGCACGGTCCGGGTGGCGTTCGTTGGGGTCGACACCCAGATCCATCAACCACAGCAGCAGCGTGAAACGCTCGAATCGCAAACGCGGACCCCGGACATCGGGATTGCGCACGAAGCCTGACGCCGCCGTCTGCAGGATGCCGCGGATGCGGGCGACGGATTCCGGCGGCTCCAAGTCCGTGCTCGCCGAATCGCCCGGGCGGGAAAGATCCAGATAGCTGCGGCGCAGATCGCTCGGATACTGCGATTTGAGATTGTCGCTGATGGCCCCGAGCACATCGGGGCGATTGGCGTCCCGAACCAGACACAATATCGGCAGCCCCCGGCCCCCGGTGCCCCGCTGCCACGCTGACCGCGGCCAGCGATCACCGACCCGCGGCCGTCGGCACAGCTGGTCGATGACCTCGAAAAGCGCCGCAGCGCCCGGGAATTCTCGCATCGTCGCCCCTCGGAGACCTGACCACCACCGAACGCCAAGTGGCTTCGCTGATCCCTGACCCCGGCGATCCTACGGCCGAATCCATCGTAGCCAGCTCGAACCGATCAAACCCGATCGCGTTGAGACAGTGCGCCTTCGGCGAGCATCGCCTCAGCAGTCGGGTTGCAGCGGGAAGCAGGCGGGTGGCCTGGTGCCGGCGGCCGGTGCCGGGGTGCTGGTCGCGCTCGGTGCGACCGGCTCCCCGGTATCCCCGTCGTCGTGGATGAGCGCCGTCGCGACCACCCCGAACACCACGAAGAGCCCGAGCAGCGCCACCAGGATGATGGCCCAGGTGGTGGTGCGGTGGTGCCGGTGCGGTTCGCGCGGGACCGGCGCGACCCGCGGCACCACCGGCGGCGGGATCACCGACGGCCGCTGCTGCTCCGGCGACTGGTCGAATCCGGCGGCGAGCAGCTCGGCCCGGGGCGGCACCGCCTCGCCCGCGCCGAGTTCCCGGCAGGCGCCGAGTACCCCGTCGGCGGTCCAGGTGCGCGGCCCCTTCGCGAAGTTCTCCAGGTAGATGCGGAGCTCGGTGGCGTCGGCGGCATTGCCGACCACCACGTCGAGCCCGGGCCGCAGCGTGGTGCGGGCCGGGCGCACCACCACCCCGCGGAACGGGACGAGCACCGCCGCGCCGCAGACGTGGCCCGGGTCGCGCAGCCCGCGCTCCAGCGCCGCCCGCACCAGGTACGCGCTCTGCTCCACCCGGTCCGCGAGATCGCCCGAGCCGCTGTCCTCCAGGTCGAGCGGGGAATCGCTGATCGCCCACGGCTTTCCGGACCCGGCCGTGAGGATGCCGCTCTGCCTGCGCCGGAAGCCGAAGACCTCGAGCACCGTGAGCCCGGTCGGGGTGAAGAGCACCGCGCCGACCCGGCGGCTGCCGCCGTTCTCCCCGATCGGCACGTCGAGCAGCGCGAGCCCGGTACTCGGCAGGGCACCGAGACATTCCGCGAATTCCCGCTCGGCACCGGAGAGTTCCGCTCCGGGCCGTACCCGCACCAGCATGAGGTTGTTCCCCCCGACGATCCTAGTTTTTCAGTGCAGGCAAAGTATCCCGCCGAATGCGCAGGGTCGTGATGGTTGCGGCCAAACCCTCGTATTGATTGACCAGCAGGACGATTTCGATGAGCTCGCGCTCGCCGTAGTGCGCGGCCAGCGCCTGCCAGGTGGCGTCGTCCAGGTCGCGCTCGGCGACCAGCTGGTCGACCGCCGCGAGCAGCGCCCGGTGCTTGTCCGACCACCCGTCGGCGCTCGGCCCGGTGCGCAGCCGCGCCACGATCTCGGGCGTCACCCCGGCCCGGCGGCCGAGCCGCAGGTGGTGGTCGTACTCGTAATCGCAGTCGCGCAATTGGGCGACCCGCAGGATCACCAGCTCGGACTCGTGCCGCGGCAGCCGCCCGCCCGGCATGAGCTTGCCGGAGTAGTGCAGCCAGCCGCGGAAGAGCCCGCGGGTGCGGCCGAGCGTGCTGAAGAGCTGCGCGTCCCGCGTGCCGGAGGCGCGGGAGAGCGCCTGCCAGACGAGCCAGTTGATCGGACCGAGTTCGCTCAGCCGTCCGGGGGCGATCCGCGGGGTCATGCGCTGAGTCTAATTGCCCGGCCTTCGCCGGGCGGGGTCTAGTTGCCCGGCCTTCGACGGGCGGGGTTCGCGCCCTTCGGGGCCGTGCGGGCGCGCACCCGTTCGGGGTGGGTCAGCCCTCGATGAGGTCGGCGAAGCCGGCCAGTAGGCGGGCCAGGCCGAATTCGTAGGCGTGCTCGGCGCTGTAGGCGGCGTCGTGCGCCTGCCCGGCGGCGGCGCCGACGCGGGTGGCGAGGGGGTAGCGCTCGGGGTCGATGACCCGCTCCAGCACCGGGCCCACGCGGGACCACCACTGCGCGTCGTCCATGCCGGTCGCGGCGGCATTGCGGGCCAGGTCGATGCCGATCCTTGCGGTGGCGGCGACGAAACCGAGCAGGTGGGTCAGGGCGGCGTCCATGGTGACGTCGTCCAGGCCGAGGCCGTCGAAGGCGGCCAGCTCGTGCTCGTACTTGGCCAGCAGGCCGGGGCCGAGCGGCGGGCGGGTGGCGGGCAGGTCGGTCACCCAGGGGTGCCTGGCGAGCAGCGCGCGGTTGCTCGCGGCCACCGCCGCTATCCGGTCGCGCCACGGCAGGCCGGTGAGGTCGGGATGCCGCATGGCGGCGTAGACGCTGTCCAGCATGAGGTCGAGCAGCTCGGCCTTGCCCGGCACGTAGGTGTAGGTGGCCATGGGGGTGAGGCCGAGCCGGTCGGCGACCGCGCGCATGGTGAGCGCGCCGAGCCCGTCGGCGTCGGCCAGCGCGATCGCCGCCGCCACCACCTCGTCCACGCTGCGGCGCTGCCGCGGCCCGCGGCCGCGCGGGCGCTCGCCCGGCTCGCGCCAGAGCAGCTCCAGCGTGCGCGCCGGGTCGTTCTTCTCGCTTGCCATTCGCCCAGCTTACATGTACAACGTACAGAGTACCTAGTACAGAGTTAATCGGGAGGTCTCGTGCACATCACCGCATCGGCTGTTTCGCTCAATGTCCCCGACCCGCGCGCCTCGGCCGACTTCGCCATCCGGCACCTCGGCTTCGCCGAGCACATGTCGGCCGACGGCTTCGTCGCGCTGCGCCGGGCGGACGCGGGGTTCGACCTGATCTACCTGCGCACCGGGCTGAGCACCTTCAAACCGGCCCGGATCGCGGGCAGCGCGGGCGAGGGGCTGCTGGTGGCGTTCGTGGTGGACGATATCGACGCCGAGTACGCCCGGCTGCGGGCCGAGGGCGCGCCGATCGAGACCCCCATCGAGACCGAGGAGTGGGGCGAGCGCTATTTCCAGCTCACCGACCCGAACGGCATCGTGCTGCAACTGGTGCAGTGGGTCTCCGGCCCGGAGGCGGCCGGGCCGGAGCACTGAGTCGGAGCGCGGCGCAGAATACCGGCTCGGCGCTCACCACGCTGCGCCGGGACGGCCGCCCGCAGCTCTCCAATGTCCTGCACGTGACCGGTGCCGACGGGAAGATCCGCATCTCCCCTCACGCCGACGTGGGCGCACGGGTTGCTGCGCTGATCTTTACTGAACTAGTTCAGTAGACGGCTACACTGGACATATGACCACACGCACGTTCCCGTTCTCCACGCTCATCAACAAGCAGACGAGCGTGTTCCCAGCACTCGCGGACGCCGACGTAGTGCTGGAGCGGCGGGACGCGGAAAACCTGGTGCTCATGCGGTCCGAGCGGTTCCAGGCGATGGTGGTCGGGCTCGGCATGGCCGCGCGTTCGCTGGCCATCGTGGCGAGGGCGAATCGGACGCTGGCGGAGGAGACGTTCGCCGAGGAGCTGCCCTGGCTGGTCTGGCTCCCGGCGGAGGCGCGGGCCGAGTGCGTCCGGGAGCTGCTCGACCACCTGCTGGCGGGCGCCGAGACCGGCTTGCTGCTGCCCTTCGCCCGCGCGCTGCGCGAGTGGCAGGCGACGGCGGAGATCCACTCCGATCCGGAGCTCGCGCAGCGCCTACGCGGGCCCTTCGACACGGGCGAGTCCACCCTCGCGCCGCGCCCGGGTGCGGACGGTGCCTGACAAGCTGCGGCGCGGAGACGAGGCGCCCCGGCCGACGGGGTGGACGGTGCGACTGGTGGACCGGCAGGCTGCCCAGGGCTGGACAAGCCTGCTGAATCAGGCCGCCGAGAGCCTGGACCGGGCGTGGGTGGCCATTACCGGCGACCCACGTTCCCGTGCCGACCCGGGCAGGCAGCACCCGCTGAAGTTCGACCTGCGCCAGGTTCAGGTCGACGGCGTGCTGTTGGAGCAATGGCAGTACGAGGTCACCGGCGGCGCCCGGCTCTGGTACGCCATCGATGACGCCCGCCGCACGCTGTGGATCACGCAGGCGGGTACCGGTCACCCCAAAGCCACGGACAAGCGGCGGCGCTGAGTTACCCGCGCAGCTCCGAGACCCGGACGAACCGATACCCCCGCCCCCGCAACTCCCCGACGATCCGCGGAATCGCGGCCAGCGCCGCCCCGCTCCCGTACATGACGTGCAGCAGCACGATGGACCCCGGGCGCACCGCCCGGACCGCCTCGTCGGCGATCTCCGCGGCCACCGCCGACCTCGGCTCGACATCCCACATGACCGTGGTCCGCCCGTGCTCGGCCAGGTACCGCGGCAGCGCGAGGAACTTCTTGCCGTGCGGCGGGCGGAAGGTGATCTCGCCGGTGTACCCGGCGGCACGAATGGCGGTGTCGGTGCGCTCGACCTCGTCGCGCACGGTCCCCGGCGTCACGAAGACCATGCGGCGGTGGCTGTAGGTGTGGTTGCCCACCTCGTGCCCGGCGGCGACGATGGCGCGGCCCAGGTCGGGGTGGGTGTCGAGGGCGCTGCCATTGAGGTAGAAGGTGGCGGGGACGCCGAGGTCGGCGAGCGTACGGAGCACCTCGGGGGCACGTTCGCTCGGCCCGTCGTCGAGGGTCAGGGCGACCACCTTCTCGGTGCTGTCGACCCGATCGACCAGCTCCCCGCCGAGCTGGAACGAGCGCGCGTTGATCAGCTCGGAGAAGCCGAAGCCGAGCAGGAGAACACAGACGAGAACACCGGCCGACCATCGCACCCGCCCATCCAAACAGCGGCGCCCCGGCCGGGAAAGGCCGGGGCGCCGAAGCGCGGATCAGAAGTTGATCATGTGCCCCGCGAGCCCGTGGAACGCCTCCTGCAGCGCCTCGCTGAGCGTCGGGTGGGTGTGCACATTGCGGGTGAGCTCGTTGACCGTGAGATCCCACTTCTGCGCCAGCGTGAGTTCGGGCAACAGCTCGGAGACGTCGGGGCCGATGAGGTGGCCGCCGATGAGCTCGCCGTACTTCTTGTCCGAGATCAGCTTGACGAAGCCGGTCGGGTCGCCGAGGCCGTGCGCCTTGCCGTTCGCGGTGAACGGGAAGGTCGCGACCTGCACGTCGTACCCCTCGTCGCGGGCCTGCGCCTCGGTGAGCCCGAAGCTGGCGACCTGCGGCTGGCAGAAGGTGGCGCGCGGCATCATGCGGTAGTCGCCGAGCGGGACGGTCGGCGCGCCCGCGATGGTCTCGGCGGCGACCACGCCCTGCGCCTCCGCGACGTGCGCCAGCTGCAGCTTCGCCGTGACGTCACCGATGGCGTAGATGTGCGGCACATTGGTGCGCATCTCGTCGTCGATGGCGATGGCGCCGCGCTCGGTCAGCTGCACGCCGGTGTTCTCCAGGCCGTAGCCCTCGACCCGGGGCGCGAAGCCGACGGCCTGCAGCACCTTGTCCACGGTGACGGTCTCCACCGCGCCGCTCTTGTTGTCCTTGATCGAGACGGTGACCTTGGCGCCGTCGTCGTCGATGGACTGCACGGCGGCACCGGCGCTGATGGTGATGCCGAGCTTCTTGTACGCCTTGGTGATCTCCTTGGAGACGTCGGCGTCCTCATTCGGCAGCGCGCGGTCGAGGAACTCCACGATGCGCACGTCGACGCCGTAGTTCTTGAGGACGTAGCCGAACTCCATGCCGATGGCGCCCGCGCCGACGATGAGAATCGAGCCAGGCAGGTCGCGGGTGAGGATCTGCTCCTCGTAGGTCACCACGTTCTCGCTCAGCGCGGTGCCGGGTAGCAGCTTGGTGATGGTGCCGGTGGCGATGATGGCATTGTCGAACGTGACCGTCTCGGTGCCGCCCTTGGACAGCTCCACCGAGATCGTGTTCGCGTCGGTGAAGGTGCCCTTCCCGTCGAACTCGTCGATCTTGTTCTTCTTCATCAGGAAGTGGACGCCCTTGACCCGGCCGTCCGCGACCTTGCGGCTGCGGTCGTACGCCGCGCCGAAGTCGAACGAGACGTCCCCGGAGATGCCGAAGGTCTTGGCTTCCTTGGTGAAGATGTGGGCGAGTTCGGCGTTGCGCAGCAGCGCCTTCGACGGGATGCACCCGACGTTCAGGCACACACCGCCCCAGTATTTCTGCTCGACGATCGCTGTTCGCAGGCCGAGTTGAGCGGCGCGGATCGCGGCGACGTAACCGCCGGGACCAGCGCCGAGAACGACGACATCGTAGTGGGAAGTCACGGCATCGAGCCTAGTCCTGTATGCGCGGTCCGGCTCAGCCACCCGGGAGCGAACCCCGCCCGTGCGCCGCGCCACCGCGCCGCGCGGCGGCAGCATCCGCCACAATATGGGGATGACCGGCAGCGTTGACCCCAGTGCAAGCGACCCCCACCTGTGGCTGGAGGAGGTAACCGCCGAGCCGGTGCTGGATTGGGCGCGCGCCCGCAACGAGGTCACGGTCGAGCGTTTCGCCTCCTCGGACCGGTTCCACGGGCTGCAGCGCCGGATCCTGGACATGCTGGACACCGACACCAAGATCGCGTTTCCGAATCGGCGCGGCCGGTGGCTGTACAACTACTGGCGGGATGCCGGGCATCCGCGCGGGCTCTGGCGGCGCACCACCTTCGACGAGTACGCGGGCGGCGCGCCGGACTGGGACGTGCTGATCGACCTGGACGCGGTCGCGGCCGACGAGGACGAGAACTGGGTGTGGGGCGGCGCGGTGGTATTGCGCCCGGAGCAGAGCCGCGCGCTGATCAGCCTGTCCCGCGGCGGCGCGGACGCCAAGGTGGTGCGCGAGTTCGACCTGGAGAGCAGGCGCTTCCTCGACCCCGCCGACGGCGGCTTCTTCCTGCCGGAGGCGAAGTCCAGGCTGAGCTGGATCGACCGGGACACCGTCTACGTCGGCACCGACTTCGGCCCCGGCTCGCTCACCGACTCCGGCTACCCGCGGGTCGTCAGGCGGTGGCGGCGCGGCACCCCGGTGGCGGCGGCGGTCACGGTGTTCGAGGGCGCGGCGGCGGACGTCGCGGTCTCGGCCGGGTACGACCGCACCCCCGGCTTCGAGCGGCACTACGTCGCCAGGGCTACCGACTTCTACCACGAGGAGGTGTCGCTGCTCGGCCCGGACGGCACCCTGACCCGGCTGGAGCTGCCCACCGACGCCGACGTCTCCTGGTACCGGGACTGGCTGCTGGTCCGGCTCAAATCACCGTGGCGGCCCGCCGATACCGAGTTCCCGGCGGGCTCGCTACTGGTCGCCGACTTCCCGGCCTTCCTGGCGGGCGGCCGCCAGTTCGAGGTGCTCTTCGCCCCCGACCCGCGCACCGCGCTGCACACCTACGGCTGGACCGAGCACCACCTGCTGCTGGTGACGCTGCACGACGTGCGCACCGAGCTGCAGGTGCTCACCCCCGGCCCGGAGGGCTGGCAGCGCAGGCCGCTGGCCGACACCCCGCCCATGTCGACCACCGGCATCCTGAATCTGGACCGGCTGGAGTCCGGCGACGACTTCATGCTCGCCACCAGTGGTTTCACCACGCCGACGACGCTGCTCGCGAGCTCGGTGGGCGGCGAGACGCGCGAGCTGGCGCGCGAGCCCGCGTTCTTCGACGCCACCGGCATCGAGACCGAGCAATTCTTCGCCACCTCGGACGACGGAACGGCGGTGCCCTACTTCGTGATCCGGCACCGCGACCGCCGCGGCACGCCGGGCCCGACCGTCATGTACGGGTACGGCGGTTTCGAGTCCTCCAACACCCCCGCCTACGCCGCCAGCTCCGGCATGAGCTGGCTGGAGCAGGGCGGCACCTGGGTGGTCACCAATATCCGCGGCGGCGGCGAGTACGGCCCGGAGTGGCACACCTCGGTACTGAAGGCGAACCGGCACAAGGTGTACGAGGATTTCGCGGCGGTGGCCCGGGATCTGGTGCGCCGCGGCATCACCACCGCCGACCAGCTCGGCGCGGTCGGCGGCAGCAATGGCGGGCTGCTCATGGGGGTCATGCTCACCCGGTACCCGGAGCTGTTCGGCGCCATCGTCTGCCGGGTGCCGCTGCTCGACATGAAGCGGTACCACCTGCTGCTGGCCGGCGCCTCCTGGATGGCGGAGTACGGCGACCCGGACGACCCCGCGGAGTGGGAGTTCCTCGGCCGCTACTCGCCCTACCAGAACACCGACCCGGACCGCGCCTACCCGCCGATCCTGCTCACCTCCTCCACCAGGGACGACCGGGTGCACCCCGGGCACGCGCGCAAGATGGCCGCGCTGCTGGAGTCGCAGGGCCACCCGGTCTGGTACCACGAGAACATCGAGGGCGGGCACGGCGGCGCGGCCGACAACAAGCAGTCGGCCTTCCAGGCCGCGCTGCTCTGGGAGTTCTTCGGCCGCATGCTGCGCGACGGCGAGAGCCCCGGCCGGGGCTGAATCACCGGTCGCGCAGCCACTTCTCGACCCGGTCGACGGTGCTGCCGCACTCCCGGATCCAGCCGTTGTGGCCGAGCCGCTCCGGCTGGGTCCAGGTGGTCACCTCGGCCGCGGGCAGCTTGCGCAGCAGGTGCGCGGCCGAGGAGGCGGGGGCGATCTCGTCGCCGGTCATGGTGATGGAGAGGACCGGAAGCTTCAGCCTGCCGATCCGCTCCTCGTAGTCGATGTCCGCGCCCATCGGCACGAAACGGCCGGTGCGGGCGAGCCGGGCCCAGTCCGAGATCAGCACCTTGGACTGCCTGCCGAACCCGGCCGGGCCGCCGATCCGATCGCCCGGCCAGTACCCGGCGACGCCCGCGGTGAGCGCGACCGCGGCGGTTCCGAGCAGCATTCCGGGGCCGGAGAGGCCGCGAAAGCCGCGGTGATAGGGGGTGCCGGAGGCGACCAGGACGAGCCCGCCGAGCCTGCCCCTGACCCGCGCGGCGTAGAGCACCGAGAGCTGGCCGCCGAGGCTGTGCCCGAGCAGGTACGGGGTGCTCTGCGGGAAGCGGTTGCGGACCACCTGGAAAATGGCGGGGAAATCCACCGAGACCAGCTCGTGGTAGCCGTAGCCGCTGTTCGCGTCCGGCTCGGGGCGGCTGTCGCCGTTGCCGCGCAATTCGCCGATGGCGGTGTCGAATCCGCGCGCGGCGAGGTCGCGGGCGACGGTCTCGTAGTAACCGCCGGGGACGCCGAGGCCGGGCACGATCACCACCGCGGGGCGCGGGGCGTCCGGCGTCACCGGGTGCCGGTGCGTGCCGGAGGCGCCGAGCAGCCGCACCGGGACGGTGGACCCGTCGGGCATCTGGATCGGAACGGTCTCCATGCGCCGCACGCTACCGCGCTGCTCAGGCGCGGACGGCTCCGAGGATCACCCGGCTCAGCACCGCGATGACCTCGTCCAGCGGGGGGCGCGGGTCGGCGCCGCTCCAGGCGTCGACCACGTAGTTCACCGCGCCGATCACCGCGAGCACGCGCATGTCGTAGTCCCCCGCCGGGACCTCGCCGTGGCCGGCCGCCGACTCCACCGCCTCGGCCAGCATGGCGCCCCAGACCCGGCGCAGCTCCAGCCGGAACTTCTCCACCTTCGGCCCGGCGCCGACCACCTCGACCAGCGCCACCCTGGCCCGGCGCGGGTCGGTGCCGACCGATTCGATGTAGGCGCGGGTGGCGGCGTCGATGCGCACCAGCGCGCTCGCGTCCCCGGTCACCGCAAGCGCTTTGGCGACCGAATCGCGGCACTCGCGGTCGATTTGTTCGTAAAGTTCCAACAGCAGCGACTCGCGGCCGCTGAACTCCTCGTAGAACTGCCGCGAGGAGAGCCCGGCGTCCTTACAGATCGCCCCCACCGAACTGTTGGCGTACCCGTCCCGGGCGAATACCGTCAGGCCCGATTCCAGAAAACGCGCACGCCGTTGACGTTGCCGGTCCTCGACGGGCTGCCCGGCATACATTCGCCCCGTATTCGCATCCTGTGACATCGCCGCAGACAATACAGAAGGGCCCGATCCCCTCGTCATGGATCAGGCCCTTCCCCCGAACCTCCGGCGAACCGCGCGTTAGCCGGAAGTTGGCAGTGTGACTGCTAATCCATGTGCCTCCCGAACAGCGTGGGTACCAGGCGTTTGCCGATCCGAGGTTACGCACCGGCCCGGAATTTCGGGGCGGATTTTGGCGGAGTTTCTTAGATTTTTTTCGGAAGCATGCGCGGTAATCACCGAGCGGTGTTCGGCGGGCGGGAATGGGAGCGCGGCGAAATACGTCCGGCTCCCTAGGCTGAGCGGATGGGAACCGCACTGCTCTTCGGCCTCGGCACCGCCGTGCCGTTGGTGCTCGGCGCATTCGTCGGGCTGCGCTGGTCGTTGCCGAAACAGGTACTCGCGACGCTCATGGCGTTCGGCGCGGGCACCATGATCGCCGCGGTCTCCGAGGAACTCTTCGGCCCCGCTTTCGCTCAGGCCGGGGTGACCGTCGCCGGGCTCGCGCTCTTCGCGGGCGCCGGGCTGTACGTGGGGGCCAACCGCCTGCTGGAGACGAAGCTCGGGGCGAGCGCCGTCGGCTGGGCGCTCGTGCTCGGCACCGTGCTGGACGGGGTGCCGGAGAACACCGCGCTGGGGGTGACGCTCACCGAGTCCGGGGGGCTGGTGCTGCTCGTCGCGATCGCGGTCGGCAATGTCCCGGAGGCGATCAGCGGGTCCGCGCTGCTGCGCCGGGACAGGAACTTCCCGCCGCGCCGCGCCCTGCTGCTCTGGACCGCGACCGGCATCGTCCTGGTCGCGGTGACGGTGGCCGGAAACCTGCTCTCCGACAACCTCTCCGCCACCAGCATCAGCACCGTCCAGGCCTTCGCCGGCGGCGCCACCATCGCGGTGCTCGCCGACTCGCTCATGCCGGAGGCGTACCGGGAGGGCGGGTGGTGGGTCGGGCTCGCCACCGCGGCGGGCTTCCTGGTCGCCTTCGTGCTCGGGGGGTGAGCGCCCGCTCCGACATCAACTGCGGCGGCACCACACCACGCGACCTCGCCACAACCGACTCAGCAACGCGATAGCGCCTACGACACGATTGCCATCGATGATAGCAAGTGACACACTGGTGATATCACTGGGCGCGGGAAAGGCAAGACGCATGAGGAATGTGACGATCCGTAACCTGAGCGACGAAGTACATCGCGCCATCCGCCAGCGCGCGGCGGGCAACGAGCGCAGCGTCGAGGCCGAGATGCGCGCCATCCTCACCGAGGCGGTGAAACCGCCCGAGCGGGTCAAACTCGGAACGCTGCTCACCGGCGCGGTCAGCGACGAGAACCGGCTCACCGAGGACGAACGGGCCGTCTACTTCGGCCGCGACACGATCCCGCACGAGCCGACGGTACTCGACAGGTGATCGTCCTCGACACCAACGTCATCAGCGAACTCACCGTCAAGACCCCGAATGAGCAGGTCACGGCGTGGCTGGACGAGCAAGCGGCCGAGACCCTGTACCTGTCGGCCGTCACCATCGGTGAACTTCGGTACGGCATCGCGACGATGCCTGCGGGACGCCGGCGCGAGGCGTACAGCGATTGGCTCGAGAATCACACCGTGCCCGCGTTCGCCGGGCGCATACTGCCCTACGACCTGGCCGTTACCGAACGATACGCCCGGCTGATGGCACGGGCTCGCAACGCCGGGCGCGCTATCGCCATTGCCGACGGCATGATCGCCGCCACCGCGGCCACCGCCGGCTTCCCGGTAGCGACCCGCGACCTGGCGCCGTTCGAAGCCGCCGGTGTGTCCACCATCGACCCGTGGCAATGGTGCCCGCAATAGGCTCGCCTGATCGCGTGGTAAGGCACCGAAGGCTGCAGCCCGGGTGCGAGCTCAGGTGTATTGCCAATCTCGGCAATAGCCGCGGCTCTCCAATCGGCAGGTTCTCGACGCTGTCCGCGAGGTCACCCGCCTCGACTTCGAGATCGAGATGGCTCCCCGACGGCCCGGCGATCGCGCCGTCCTCTTCGCCTCATCTGAATTCGCACGACGGGAACTCGGCTGGCGGCCCGAGCACGTCGATATCGTCGGCATTGTCGCGGATGCCTCCGCTTTTCAGCAGCAATCCTGCTGAATGGCCGGACCGTCGGGCGACCGGTCGAAACACCGGAAGCCGGCCCGCCCCGAGGGGTGGACCGGCTTCCGGTGTGAGACAGGCGGACTCAGAAGTCCATGCCGCCCATGCCACCGGTCGGGTCGCCGGCGGGAGCCGCGGCCTTCTCCGGCTTGTCGGCGACGACGGCCTCGGTGGTGAGGAACAGGGCCGCGATGGAGGCCGCGTTCTGCAGCGCCGAGCGGGTGACCTTGACCGGGTCGGCGACGCCGGCGGCCAGCAGGTCCTCGTACTCGCCCGAGTCGGCGTTCAGGCCGTGGCCCGCGGGGAGGTTCGAGACCTTCTCCGCGACGACGCCGGGCTCGAGGCCGGCGTTGAAGGCGATCTGCTTCAGCGGAGCCGAGAGCGCGACGCGGACGATGTTCGCGCCGGTGGCCTCGTCACCGGTCAGGGAGAGCGCCTCCAGCGCGGGGGCGGCCTGCAGCAGGGCGACGCCGCCACCGGCGACGATGCCCTCCTCGACGGCGGCCTTCGCGTTGCGGACGGCATCCTCGATGCGGTGCTTGCGCTCCTTGAGCTCGACCTCGGTGGCCGCGCCCGCCTTGATCACCGCGACGCCGCCTGCCAGCTTGGCCAGCCGCTCCTGCAGCTTCTCGCGGTCGTAGTCGGAGTCCGAGTTCTCGATCTCGGTGCGGATCTGCGCGACCCGGCCCTTGATCGCCTCGGCGTCACCGGCGCCCTCGACGATGGTGGTCTCGTCCTTGGTCACCACGACCTTGCGGGCCTGGCCGAGCAGCTCGATGCCCGCGGTCTCCAGGGAGAGCCCGACCTCTTCGCTGACGACCTCGCCACCGGTCAGGATGGCGATGTCGGCGAGCTGCGCCTTGCGGCGGTCGCCGAAGCCGGGGGCCTTCACGGCGACCGACTTGAAGGTGCCGCGGATCTTGTTCACGACCAGGGTCGACAGGGCCTCGCCCTCGACGTCCTCGGCGATGATCAGCAGCGGCTTGCCCGCCTGGATGACCTTCTCCAGCAGCGGGAGCAGGTCCTTCACGGTGGAGACCTTGGAGCCGACCAGCAGCAGGTACGGATCCTCGAGGACCGCTTCCTGACGCTCGGGGTCGGTCACGAAGTACCCGGAGATGTAGCCCTTGTCGAAGCGCATGCCCTCGGTGAGCTCCAGCTGGAGCCCGAAGGTGTTGCTCTCCTCGACGGTGATGACGCCTTCCTTGCCGACCTTGTCCATGGCCTCGGCGATGAGCTCACCGATGGACGCGTCGCCTGCCGAGATACCGGCGGTGGCGGCGATCTGCTCCTTGGTCTCGACCTCCTTGGCGGTGTCGAGCAGCTTGGCGGTGACGGCCTCGACGGCCTTCTCGATGCCGCGCTTCAGGCCGAGCGGGTTCGCGCCGGCCGCGACGTTGCGCAGCCCCTCGCGCACCAGCGCCTGGGCCAGGACGGTAGCGGTGGTGGTGCCGTCACCCGCGACGTCGTCCGTCTTCTTGGCGACTTCCTTGACCAGCTCGGCGCCGATCTTCTCGTACGGGTCCTCGAGCTCGATCTCCTTGGCGATGGAGACACCATCGTTGGTGATCGTGGGGGCGCCCCACTTCTTCTCCAGAACGACGTTGCGACCCTTGGGGCCCAGCGTCACCTTGACCGCGTCGGCGAGGCTGTTGAGGCCACGCTCGAGACCGCGACGGGCCTCTTCGTCGTACGCAATTGTCTTGGCCATTGCGTTGAGATCCTCCATGTGGATGGCTGACACACAGGACGATCCCATGTCGGGTCGCCCCATTTACGCTGGCCAGGTTCGGTGCCCGCGACGGACGACCGAGGGTGTCGAGGTACCCGGTCTCACCGTCCCGACCTGGCACTCGCCTGTGGTGAGTGCCAAAGCCATTTCTAGCACTCGAGCATGCCGAGTGCAAGGTCAACCGGTCCAGCCTGGGTAGTCGGGGATCCACTGCCGGTCGTCGATGCGCAGCAGCAGCGCGACGAAGGCGTCCACCCGGCGCTGATCCGGATCGCGCGGCTCCTCGTTCTCCGTGGTGACCAGCTCCGCGTCGTGCAGCAGCAGCTCGGCCTCCACCCGCATGATCGCCCGGATGAAGGGCGGGGCGACCTCGGGTGGCAGGTCGCCGTTGACGATGTACTCGCCGTCCGGGCCGGATTCGGTGGACACGAACGTCAGCGCGCGGACCAGATCCGCTCGCCGCTCCCCCGCCACCAGGTCGGAATCCGGTTCATCCGCCATTGCTATATCTTATCCGGCCGCGGCCGGAATGCCGGTTCGCCGCCGCGGCGGGCCGGTACCGCGGGTCCGCCTACAGTGGCGAGGTGAGTGAAACACCCGGCCGTCCCGACGTCACCGGGGCACTCGCGCGGCTCTACGCCGACACGGTGCCGGTGTACTGGGCGGGCGATAACCCCTGGTCGACGGGGGGTACCGAGCCGCTGGACGGCATCTCGGCATACCGCAGAACCGCCCCGATGCCGCACTGGCACTACGTGACGCACGGCCTCTCCGATCTCTTCGAGCACGGGCAGCGCTTCGAGTTCACCATGCGGACGCTGAACACCGCGGACAGCACCGAGCCCCCGCAGTGGCCGGTGGATTTCCTGCAGAACCTGAGTCGGTTCGTGTTCCAGTCCGGCGAATGGTTCGAGCCGGGCGACGCGGTGAAATCGGCGGTGCCGCTCGGCGGCGACGGCTCGGCGCTGCGCGCGGCGGGGTTCGTGCCCGACCCGGAGCTCGGCACCGTCGGCGGGCTGATGTTCCTGCAGATCGTCGGGTTGACCACGGCCGAGTATCGGACCGCGCGCGGTCGCGACCTGCTCGACCTGCTGGCCCGGCTGGAGCCCGAGCTGCCGCTGTACGTCACCGACGTCGCCAGGGATTCGCTGGTGCCCGAGCCGCCGCCCGCGGCGCGCTGGCCGCGCTGGGGCGGGGGTCTGGCGGGCAGGCCGTGACGGCGCCGGGAAAGATGGACGCCATGACGCTGCCGTTCGACTCGCTGTACCGGCACGGTTTCGCGCGGGTGGCCGTCGCGGTACCGACCCTGCGGGTGGCCGACCCCGCCTTCAATGCCGCGCGCACCATCGAGCTGGCCCGCGAGGCCGCCGCGGACGGGACGGTGCTGACCGTCTTCCCCGAGCTCGGCCTCTCCAGCTACACCGCCGACGACCTGTTCCACCAGGACGCGCTCGACCTGGCGGTGCGGCAGGCGCTGGCCGACATCGTCGAGGCCAGCCGCGAGATCGCCACCGTGCTCGTGGTCGGGGCGCCGCTGCGGGCCCAGGGCAGGCTGTTCAACTGCGGCATCGTGATCGCGGATGGCGCCGTGCTCGGCGCGGTGCCGAAGAGCTACCTGCCGAACTACCGCGAGTTCTACGAGAAGCGGCAGTTCGCGGCGGCCCGCGAGGTGCTCGCCGATACCGTGGAGATCGCCGGGCAGACCGTTCCCTTCGGCGCCGACCTGCTCTTCCCGACGAATGTCGACGGCTTCACCTTCCACCTGGAGATCTGCGAGGACGGCTGGGTGCCGCTGCCGCCGAGCGGCTTCGCCGCGCTGGCAGGCGCCACCGTGCTGGTGAACCTCTCGGCCAGCAATATCGTCGTCGGCAAGGCCGACTACCGGCGCGCGCTCTGCACCGGGCACTCGGCGCGCTACCTGGCCGCCTACCTGTACTCGGCGGCCGGCACCGGCGAGTCCACCACCGACATGGCCTGGGACGGGCAGGCGCTGGTCTGCGAGAACGGCGACCTGCTGGCCGAGGGCGAGCGGTTCGCCGACCACCCCCGGCTGGTCACCGCCGACCTGGACCTGCAGCGGCTGGCCGCGGACCGGGTGCGCACCACCAGCTTCGCCGACAATGTGCACGACCACCGGGAGCGGCTCGGCCGGTTCCGGAGGGTTCCCGTCACCCTGCCGGTGCCGGGCGGCGCGATCCAGCTGCGCCGGGAGATCCCGCGCTTCCCCTACGTCCCCGCCGACCCGGCCGCGCGCAACGAGCGCTGCGCCGAGGTGCACCACATCCAGGTCGAGGGGCTGAGCACCCGGATGCGGGCGGCGGGCGCACAGCGGCTGGTGATCGGGGTCTCCGGCGGGCTCGATTCGACGCAGGCGCTGATCGTCGCGGCCAGGACCATGGACCGGCTCGGGCTGCCGCGCACCAATGTGCTCGCCTACACCATGCCCGGCTTCGCCACCAGCACCAGGACCAAGACCGACGCGCACCGGCTGATGGCGGCGCTCGGCGTCACCGCGAACGAGATCGATATCCGGCCGTCGGCCGAGCAGATGCTGCGCGACCTGGGGCACCCCGCCGCGGACGGGGCGCCGCAGTACGACGTCACCTACGAGAACGTGCAGGCGGGCGAGCGCACCTCGCACCTGTTCCGGCTGGCGAACATGCACGACGCGCTGGTGGTCGGCACCGGCGACCTGAGCGAGCTGGCCCAGGGCTGGTGCACCTTCGGCGTCGGCGACCACATGGCGCACTACAGCGTGAACGCCTCGGTACCGAAGACGCTGATCCGGTACCTCATCGCCTGGGCGGCGGCGACCGGGGAGTTCGGGGCCGAGGCGAACGCGGCGCTGACCTCCATCCTGGCCACCGAGATCTCGCCGGAGCTGGTGCCATCGGCCGACGGCGACGACGCGCCCGGCCAGAGCTCCGAGGCCACGGTCGGCCCCTACGAACTCCAGGATCTGCACCTCTACCAGCTGCTGCGCTTCGGCTACCGGCCGAGCCGGATCGCCTACCTGGCGCAGGCGGCGTGGTCGGACCGGACGCGCGGGCGCTGGCCCGACCTGATCCCGGAGGACCAGCGCAACGAGTACGACCTGGCCACCATCAAGCACTGGCTGCGGCTCTTCCTGCGCCGCTTCGTGCAGACCAGCCAGTTCAAGCGCTCCACGCTGCCGAACGCGCCGAAGGTCGGCTCCGGCGGCTCGCTCTCGCCGCGCGGCGACTGGCGGGCGCCGAGCGACGCGGTGGCGACGGCCTGGCTGGACGAGCTGGAGCGCAACGTCCCCGGCTAGCCGCCTGCCAGCCCGGCCAGGATCTCGACCAGGTGCGCCTCCACCCGCGCCTTCTCCAGTCCGAGGCCGCTGAGCACGCCGGTGCCGTTCTCCTGCTCCAGCAGCGCGAGCAGCACGTGCTCGGTACCGACGTAGTTGTGGCCGAGCCGGACCGCCTCGCGGAAGGTGAGCTCCAGCGCCTTCTTGGCGTCGGCGTCGAAGGGGATGAGCGGCGGGACCGGCTCGCCGGTCGGCTCGGGCAGCGCGGCGGCGGCGGCCGCGGCGACCGCGTCCAGGGTGACCCCCTGGGTCTCGATCTCCTTCGCCGCCAGCCCCTCCGGCTGGGTGAGCAGCCCGAGCACCAGGTGCGGCAGCCCGATCACGGTGTGGCCGGAGTTGCGCGCCGCCTCCTGCGAGGCGGTGACAGCGCTGCGGGCGCGCGGGGTGAAACGGCCGAAACCCGCGGCCGGGTCGAGACCGGCGTCCGGGCCCTTCGGCACGAAGCGCTTCTGCGCGGCCTGCTTGCTGACGCCCATGCTGGCGCCGATATCGGTCCACGAGGCGCCGGAGCGGCGAGCCTGGTCGACGAAGTGGCCGATCAGGTGGTCGGCCACCTCGCCGAGCGTCCCCGCGGTCACCACGGCGTCGGAGAGCTGTTCCAGGACGTCGTCGGGGCGGGCCTTCTTGATGCCGTCGATCAGGTCGTCGAGTCGGATGTTCGTCATGCGTCAACCATAGGTTGACGGGGCCTGCCCGTCAACCATTGGTTGACGATCAGAGACGGCGGGCGGATCGCCGACAGCTCCCCGCTGTGCAGCCGGTCACCGGAAGCGGCCGAGCTTCGCCGGGTTCAGCACGAACGAGAGCGCGACCAGCCGCGGGCCGTCCGGGAAGTCGCCGAACTCCGGGACAACGACCACGTAGACCGCGCCGTCCACCCGGGCCAGCAACCCGGCCGCGCCATTGACCTCGGCGGCCTCCAGGGTGAAGCCCGCGGGCGCCTTCCTGACCAGACCGAGCAGGAAGGCCGAGACCTTGTCCGCGCCGACGACCGGGCGCCGGGCCGCGCTCACCACGCCGCCGCCGTCCGAGGTGGCGACCACGTCGGCGGCGAGCAGCGCGCGCAGCCCCGCCACGTCGCCGTCCCCCGCCGCGGCCAGGAAGCGCTCCAGCAGCTCGCGGGCCCGCTCCGCCGAGACCTCGAAGCGACCGCGGCCCTCGCGCACCCGGACGCTCGCGCGCGAGTAGAGCTGCTGCGAGTTCGCCTCGGAGAGCTCGAGCATGGCGGCGATCTCGCGGTGCGGGTAGCCGAAGGCCGCGCGCAGCACGAAGACCGCGCGCTCCACCGGGTTCAGCCGCTCCAGCGCGGCGAGCAGGGCGAGCGAGACCAGTTCGCGCTGCTGCGCCGTCTCCAGCGGGCCGAGATCGGTGTCCGGGGTCGGCACCGGCTCCGGCAGCCAGGGACCGACATAGCTCTCCCGCCTGGCGCGGGCCGAGACCAGCCAGGAGCGGCAGAGGTTCACCGTAACGGTGGTCAGCCAGGCCTCCGCCGAGCGGATCTCGGCGGTCTCGGCGGCGGCCCAGCGCAGGTAGGTCTCCTGCACCGCGTCCTCGGCCTCGCTCGCGCTGCCGAGCATGCGGTAGGCGAGCGCGAAGAGCCGCGGCCGCTGTCGCAGGAATTCGTCGAGGTCCGAGCCGCTCACCGGCTCGCCCGCCGACCGCGGCCGGTGCCGGCGCTGCCCGCCCTGCCCCGCGGCGCCTGCCGACCAGCGCGGCCGCCCGCCATGGCGGAGCGGCAGCGGCCGGTGTCGGATCGGGGCATCGGTCGCGGCTCCGGTCAGCGCGGCCGCGGCGAGTTGCGGTTGTTCCCACCCGGCCTGCGCAGCCGGAGCCGCGCGGTGGAGATGGCCGGGCGCGGCAGGCTCGGCCTGCGGCGCCGGGCCGCGCGCCGCTGCGCCCTGCGCTCGGCCGGCTTGTCCTGCCAGGTCTCCGGCCTGGCCGCGACCCAGCGCTGCGAACGCCAGGCGAACGGGATGTGCACCAGGTACAGCCCGATCAGCACGAGCAGCAGCACGATCGGGAAGGTCACCAGCGCGGCGGCCGCGATCGCCACCAGCACCAGCAGCGCCGCCGCGGCCTGCGGCGCCACCCGCACCGACTTCATGGCCAGCGTCGGGATGGTGCTCACGCAGAGCAGCGCGGAGCACACGGTCCAGATGGCGACCTCGTAGAAGCCAACCCACCAGCCGTCGCCGAACTGCACCAGCAGGGCGATCGGGGTCAGCGCGATGAGCGCACCCGCGGGGGCGGGAACGCCGACGAAGTACTCGCGCGACCACTCCGGCCTGGTGTCGTCGTCCATCAGGGTGTTGAACCGGGCCAGCCGCAGCACGATGCTGACCGCGAAGAGCAGCGCGACGATCCAGCCCGCGCTGTACTCGTCGAGCAGCGCCACGTAGAGCACGAGCGCGGGGGCGACGCCGAAGGAGATGGCGTCGGAGAGCGAGTCCAGCTCGGCGCCGATCTTGGTGGTGGCGTCGAGCATGCGCGCCAGCCTGCCGTCCAGCGTGTCGAAGACCGCGGCCGCGCCGACCATGGCCAGCGCGGTCGACAGCTCGCCGTCCAGCCCGAACTTCACCGCGGAGAGCCCGGAGCAGAGCGCGAGGATGGTCACCATGCTCGGCAGCAGCCGGACGCTGCGCCTGCGGCGCCCCTCGGCGCGCCCCGCCTGCGCGATCACGAGAGGACGGCGAGGACGGTCTCGCCGCCGATGGTGCGCTGACCGGGCAGCACCAGCAGGTCGGTGCCTGCCGGGAAGTAGGTGTCGACCCGGGAGCCGAAGCGGATCAGGCCGTAGGTGTCGCCGATGGTGAGCACATCACCGGCGCGCGCCTCGTTGACGATCCGGCGGGCGATCAGCCCGGCGATCTGCACCACCACGACCTGCTTGCCGTCGGGGGTCTCCAGCACCATGCCGGTGCGCTCGTTCACCGAGCTGGCCTCGGCCAGGTCGGCGGAGCGGAACTGGCCGGGCTGGTGCACCACGGTGCGCACGGTGCCGGAGACCGGGGTGCGCTGCACGTGCACGTCGAGCACCGAGAGGAAGACGCTGACCCGGGGCAGCGGGGCGTCGCCGAGCCCGAGTTCCGGCGGCGGCACCGCGGAGTCGACGAGCGCGACCTCGCCGTCCGCGGCGGCGACGACGGCGCCCCTGATGTTCGGCGGCACCCGGTGCGGGTGCCGGAAGAAGCCCGCGCAGGCCGCGGCCGTCAGCAGTCCGGCCCTGCGCAGCCACGTCCGCTTGCGGCCGAGCGCCGCCACCGCGAGCGGAGCGGCCACGAAGGGCAGCCCGGCGGGGTGCAGCGGGGGGATCGAGGACCGGATCAGGTCGGCGATGTGGCCGGCTCCGGTGGTCTCTGGGGTGCCGGACGGGGTCGGGCGGCGTGCCACGGGCTCCTCTTTCGATGTCGGGTACGAGCACCACACCTTACGCCGGGGCGGCCCCCGGATCGTGGTCGGCGCGGGGCACATCCCCGGCAAACGGGTGGGCAGACGAGATCGGCGCCGCCCCGCGCGCGGGCGGCGCCGATCGGTTCGCGCCCTGGGTCAGCCGACCCGGCTGCGCCCGGTGACCAGGCTGACCAGGAACAGCAGGATGACCGCGCCACCGAGGCAGGTCAGGAAGCTGAAGATGAGGCCGCCGCCCTCGACGTCGACACCGAAGAGCTTCAGCAGGAAGCCGCCGATGAGTCCGCCGATGACACCGACGACGATGTTGAGCAGGATGCCCTGCTGTGCGTCCGTCTTCATGAACTTGCTGGCGATCCAGCCGGCCAGGCCGCCGATGATGATCCAGCCGATAATCCCGAGACCGAGCATTGTGTCCTCGCATCACTAGTTGGGTGCGCGCCGCTTCGAGCCATCGACGCGCTGGGCATCGGATACCCCCGGTCGACGGGAATACGCGCGCGTGTCACGGGGGCGAGATAATATGAGGACGCCTCATATCTGCGTTCCGGACAACACCCGGCAACGCAGGACGGCAATCACCGACGCCACCCGCCGGCTCGGCCGTGGGGACAGGAGACGCACATGGTCGCTCGAATCGCACAGACGACCGGAGTTGAGCACACCGCCATCCTCGGGCTCGGGGTGTACCGCCCCGCGCGCATCGTCACCAACGACGAGGTCGCGGGGCCGATCGACTCCAGCGACGAATGGATCCGCACCCGCTCCGGCATCCGCACCCGCCGCTTCGCCGACGACACCGAGACGGTGCGCAGCATGAGCGTCGCGGCCGCGAAGGGCGCGCTGGAATCGGCGGGGGTCGCCGTCGACCAGGTGGACACCGTGATCGTCGCGACCTCGACGCACCTCATGCTCACCCCGGCCGCCGCCCCGCAGATCGCCACCGAGCTCGGCATGGACGGCGCGGCCGCCTTCGACGTCTCGGCGGGCTGCGCGGGGTTCTGTCACGCGCTCGCGCTCGCCTCCGACCTGGTGCGGGCGGGCACCTCGGGGCACGTGCTGGTGATCGGCGTGGAGAAGCTGACCGACACCATCAACAGCAAGGACCGCTCCACCGCGTTCCTCTTCGCCGACGGCGCGGGCGCGGTGGTCGTCGGCCCGGCCGCGGAGCAGGGCATCGGCCCGACGGTGTGGGGTTCGGACGGCACCCAGAGCCACGCCATCCGGCAGGACAAGGACTGGCTGGAGTTCTTCGCCGAGATCGAGGAGAAGGGGCTGGACGCGGTCCGCCCCTACCTGACCATGGAGGGCACCGCGGTCTTCCGCTGGGCCGCGCACTCGCTGGAGAAGGTCTGCCGGGACGCCATCGACCGCGCCGGGCTCGCCACCGACGACCTCGACGCCATGATCCCGCACCAGGCCAACGGCCGGATCATCGAGATCATGGCCAGGGTGCTCGAGCTGCCGGAGAACTGCGCGCTCGCCAATGACATCGAGGAGACCGGCAACACCTCGGCCGCCTCGATCCCGCTTGCCATGGAGCAGCTGCTGCGCAGCGGGCAGTCCAAGCCGGGCGACACCGCGCTGCTCATCGCCTTCGGCGCCGGGCTCTCGTACGCGGCACAGGTGGTGACGCTGCCGAACTGGGCCTGAAGCCCGGGGCCGAGGTCAGGCCGGGGCCTCGACCGCGGCCTTGATCCCGGCCAGCGTCTTCCGCATGCCCTCCACCAGCTTGACCTCGAACGACTCCGCGCCGCCGAGCACCGCGTTGATGGCGGTGCGGGAGAAGGCCGTGGTGCCTTCGGACATGTCCCTGGTCTGGGTGAGCCGGGTGCCGGTGGCGGTCGGCTCGAGGGCGAAGCGCCAGGTGCTTCGATTCTCGGTGACCTTGAAGGCGAACTCGCGGTTCGGCTCGAAGGCCACGATGCGCGAGGTTGTCGGCCAGTACTTCCAGCCGTCCCGGTTGAGGTTGACGGTCCAGGTGCCCGGCTTCAGCGCGCCGAGCGGCACCATCCGCACGCACTGCGGGCTGAACTCGGGAATCCGCCTCGGATCGGCGACAACGGCCCAGACTCGCTCCGGCGGGGCGATGATGTCGACGGTCGCTTCCAGATTCTTCGGCAACGCTGCCTCCTGTTCGCGGTACTGACGGATACACCTAATCCTAGTCGAGCGCGGCGGGGCTGTTCGCCCTGGGCAGAGCAATGCGACAGGTCGGTTTCCGGCGCGCATACTCGTTGGGTGACCTCCCCCGCCGCCGATAAGCCGCTCATTCTCAGCGTCGACGACGATCCCGGCGTCTCCCGCGCGGTCGTGCGCGACCTGCGCCGCCGCTACGGCGCCGACTACCGGATCCTGCGGGCCGAGTCCGGGCAGGCCGCGCTCGACGCGCTGCGCGAGGTGAAGCTGCGCGGCCAGCAGGTCGCGGTGCTGATCGCCGACTTCAGGATGCCGGGCATGGACGGCATCGAGTTCCTGGAGCAGGCCATGGACCTGCACCCCTACGCCCGCCGGGTGCTGCTCACCGCCTACGCCGACACCAATGCCGCGATCGACGCCATCAATGTCGTCGACCTGGACCACTACCTGCTCAAGCCGTGGGACCCGCCGGAGGAGAAGCTCTACCCGGTGCTGGACGGGCTGCTCGAGGCCTGGCGCGGCAGCGAGCACCGCCCGGTGTACGGCACCAAGGTGATCGGCACCCGCTGGTCGCCGCGGTGCTCGGAGGTGCGCGAGTTCCTCGCCCGCAACCAGCTGCCCTACCGCTGGTACCCGGCGGACGAGCCGGAGGGCGCCACGCTGCTCGCCGCCGCGGGCAGGGACATCAGCTGCTGCCCGGTGGTGATCACCGCCGAGGGCGAGCCGCTGGTGCAGCCGACCGACGGCGAGCTGGCCGAGCGGGTCGGGCTGAACACCACCCCCACCGGCGAGTTCTACGACCTGATCGTGGTCGGCGGCGGCCCGGCCGGGCTCGGCGCCGCGGTCTACGGCGCCTCCGAGGGGCTGCGCACGGTGCTGGTCGAGCGCACCGCGACCGGCGGCCAGGCCGGGCAGAGCTCGCGGATCGAGAACTACCTCGGCTTCCCGGACGGCGTCTCCGGCGGCCAGCTCGCCGACCGGGCCAGGCGGCAGGCCGGGAAGTTCGGCGCCGAGCTGGTGACCACTCGCGAGGTGGTCGGGCTCGAGGTGAACGGCTCGGCCCGCACCGTGCGCTTCGCCGACGGCGGCACGCTCTGCGCGCACACCGTGATCATCGCGACCGGTGTGGACTACCGCAGGCACCCGGCGCCGGGCGTGGACGAGTTCACCGGCCGCGGCGTCTACTACGGCTCGGCCATGACCGAGGCGGCGGAGTGCGCCGGGCACGAGGTCTACATCGTCGGCGGCGCCAACTCGGCGGGCCAGGCGGCGGTCTTCCTCTCCCGCAATGCCGGGCGGGTGCACCTGGTGGTGCGCGCCGACTCGCTGGAGAAGTCGATGTCGCACTACCTGGTGCAGCAGATCGCCGGGATCGAGAACATCGAGGTGCACACCTGCACCGAGGTGACTGCGGCCGACGGCGACGACCACCTGCGCGGCATCGTGCTGCGGGACAACGAGACCGGGCGCGAGGAGAAGGCCGCCACCGAGCGGCTCTTCCTCTTCATCGGCGCCGCGCCGCAGACCGAATGGCTGGACGGCACGGTGGCCCGCGACCCGGCCGGGTTCGTACTGGCCGGGCCGGACCTCACCCCGGAGGGCGGCAGGCCCGCCGGCTGGGAGCTCTCCCGCTCCCCGCACCACCTGGAGACCAATGTGCCCGGCGTCTTCGTCGCCGGTGACGTGCACGCGGAGTCGGCCAAGCGGGTGGCCTCCGCGGTCGGCGAGGGGGCCATGGCCGTCATGTTCGTGCACCGTTATCTGGCATGACCGGGTCAGGCCCGGAGGCGGGAGCGAAGCGTAGCCACGGAGGGCCCCCGGTCGTGCCGCGTAGATCTGGCATGACCGGGTCAGGCCCGGAGGCGGGAGCGAAGCGTAGCCACGGAGGGCCCCCGGTCGTGCCGCGTAGATCTGGCATGACCGGGTCAGGCCCGGAGGCGGGAGCGAAGCGTAGCCACGGAGGGCCCCCGGTCGTGCCGCGTAGATCTGGCATGACCGGGTCGGGCCCGGAGTCACGGCGGGCCCTCCGATACAGCGTAGGAAAGGACCGATCGTGAGCGAGCTTGTCTGCGATCCGGCGGAGCTGAGAGAACTCTTCCTGTTCGAGAAGCTGAACGACGAGCAGCTGGCCTGGCTGTGCCGGGACGGGCGGATCGAGCAGCTGGAGCCAGGCGTCGCCTTCCGCGAGGGCGAGCCCGCCACCTGCTTCTACGTGCTCATGGAGGGCGAGCTGCGGCTCACCAAGCTCTCCGCGGGCACCGAGATCGAGCTGACCCGCACCGGCCACCGCGGCTCCTACGTCGGCGCCTGGACCGCCTACCTGGGCGACCGGGCCGACCAGAGCTACGTGTCGACCATGATCATCACCCGGCCTTCGCGGTTCTTCGTCCTCGACGCCGCGACCTTCTCGGCCATGATGCGCGAGTGGTTCCCGATGGCGGTGCACCTGCTGGAGGGCGCCTTCTTCGGCAACCGGGACAAGCACGAGCGGGTGGCCGAGCGGGAGCGGCTGCTCGCGCTCGGCTCGCTCTCCGCCGGGCTCACGCACGAGCTGAACAACCCCGCCGCCGCCGCGGTGCGCGCCACCTCGGGGCTGCGCGAGCGGGTCGCCGGGATGCGGCACAAGCTCGGCATGATGGCGCAGGGCAAGTTCCCGCCCGAGGTGCTGGTGACCCTGGTCCGGCTGCAGGAGGACGCCGCCGAACTGGTGGCGAAGGCCCCCGAACTCACCCCGCTGGAGGCCGCCGACCGCGAGGACGCGCTCGGCGACTGGCTGGAGGCGCACGCGATCGCCGACGGCTGGAACCTGGCGCCCAACTTCGTGCAGGCCGGGATCGACGTGGACTGGCTGGAGCGGGTGGCAGGCACCCTCGAGGGCTGCACCGAGCAGGTCTTCGAGGGCGCGATCCGATGGCTGAACTACACCATCGAGACCGAGCTGCTGATGAACGAGATCGCCGACTCCACCGCCCGGATCTCCACCCTGGTCGGCGCGGCCAAGCAGTACTCGCAGATGGACCGGGCGCCGTTCCAGGTGGTCGACGTGCACGAGCTGCTCGACAGCACGCTGGTGATGCTGAACCGCAAGCTCGGCGACGGCATCGAGCTGGTCAAGGAGTACGACCGCACGCTGCCGCCGATCCCCTGCTACGCCGCCGAGCTGAACCAGGTGTGGACCAACCTGATCGACAACGCGGTCTACGCCATGGACGGCTCGGGCACCCTCACCGTCCGCACCTACCGCGACGACGTCTGCCTCGCGGTGGCGATCGGCGACACCGGCCCCGGCATCCCCGCCGATATCCGGCGCCGGATCTTCGAGCCGTTCTTCACCACCAAGCCGGTCGGCGACGGCACCGGGCTCGGCCTCGACATCAGCTTCCGGATCGTGGTGAACAAGCACCACGGCGATATCGAGGTGGCCTCCGAGCCGGGCTCGACGGTCTTCACGGTTCGCATCCCGCTGGAGCGTCCGGCCGAGGCCGAATAGGCCAATAACTGCAACGCGTTCCACTACACTCCCGACATGGAACGCCTCACCGGACTCGATGCCAGCTTCCTGTATCTGGAGACCGGGACGCAGCACCTGCACGTGTGCGCGCTGCTGGTACTCGATCCCGGTGCGGACGGCGGCGACTACTCCTTCGACGCCTTCAAGGCGGAGCTCGGGCGCAGGCTGGCCTACGTGCCGCAGATGCGCCGGAAGCTGCGGGCGGTGCCGCTCGAGCTGGACTACCCGTACTGGGTCGAGGCGGGCGACTACGACCTGGACTACCACGTCCGGCGGTACGGGCTGCCCGCGCCTGGCGGCCGCGCGGAGCTGGCCGCGCTGGTCGGCGATATCGCGAGCACCCCCATGGACCGCAACCACCCGCTCTGGCAGGTGCGGGTGGTGGAGGGGGTGGACGGCGACAAGGTCGCGGTGATCCTCAAGTACCACCACGCCGCGGTGGACGGCGTCACCGGCTCCGAGCTGCTGATGGCGCTCTGCGACACCGAGCCGGGGCAGCACCCGGACCGGGAGCCGCCCGCCGCGCTCGGCCGGGAACCCGAGCCGAGCGACCTGCGGCTGCTCGCCGAGGCGGCGCTGCGCTTCCCGACCAGGGCCGGGATGCTGCGCATGGTGCCGAAGACCGTCGGCAAGCTGACCGGGATGGTGCGCAGGCGCCAGCGGAACCGCTCCGGCATGGCGCTCCCGCTGACCGCGCCGCGCACCCCGTTCAACCGCACCATCACCCCGCACCGCGTGGTCGCCTTCACCGAGGTCGAGCTGGCCGAGGTCAAGCGGATCAAGAACGCCTTCGGGGTGAAGATCAACGACGTGGTGCTCACGGTGGTCGGCGGCGCGCTCCGCGACTACCTGATCGAGCGCGGCGAGCTGCCGGAGGACAAGTCGCTGCTCGCCACCATCCCGGTCTCGGTGCACGAGTCGTCGCGGCACACGCGCGGGATCAACAAGGTCTCCTCGCTCTTCTGCCAGCTCGGCACCGATATCGCCGACCCGGTGGAGCGGCTGAAGCGGGTGGCGGAGGCGAACCGAGCCGCCAAGGAGGAGCACGAGGAGTTGATCGGCCCCGACTTCCTGCAGGACTGGACCCAGTACGCGCCGCCGAACACCTTCCGGATCGCCATGCGGCTCTACTCCTCGCTCGAGCTCGCGGAGCGGCACCCGGTGGTGCACAACCTGGTGGTCTCCAATGTCGCTGGGCCGCCGCTGCCGCTGTACTTCCTCGGGGTGCGGCTGCTCAGCTCGTATCCGTTCGGCCCGATCTTCCACGGCTCCGGGCTGAACATCACCGCGCTCTCCTACGACGGCAAACTCGACTTCGGGCTGATCGCCTGCCGCGAGCTGGTGCCCGACCTGGCCGAGCTGACCGACCGGATTCCCGGCGTGCTCGATGCGCTGCGCGCGGCCGCCGAGCAAACGGCCTGAGCGGTGCCAGGTACAGTGCTGCCGACGTGCCGGAGCCGCCGGCGCCGCGAACGACCAACGGGGGGATCCACCATGGCCCGACTCTCCGCCGCCGTGCTCGCCGCCGGTGTGCTCGCCCTGGTCGTGAGCGGCTGCGGGCCGGACGAATCGGCCGATGCGAACGGGTTGCGCAAGGGGAGCACCGGTGCCGCGGCCAGTACGACCGCGGCTTCGAGCAGTACCGCCGCGAGCAGCACTGCCGCCGCGCCGAGCAGCGCCGCGGGCACCACGACGCCCGCCGCCGCGCCGAGCGGGACCGGGGCCGACATCACCTGCGCCGACTTCAGGAAGCTCGAGACCGATCAGGAGAAGGCGGTGATCGAGCTGATCCTCGCCGAGAACCCGGACAGCCCGTTCGCGGGCAGCCCGAATGTCGCGCTCGGCACCGCCAAGCTGGTCTGCCTCTCGCCGAGCGTGGCCGACGAGCCCGTGGCCACGGCGGCAGGGCTCGTCGCCGGGTAAGAATGGGGCGGTGGCCGACCTTTCACTGACCGCCCGTCTCAACCCGTCCGCGGCGGATGCCCGCAGGGGGGTGGTGCGGCTGCATCCGGAGGCGCTCGCCGCGCTCGGGCTGCGGGAGTGGGACGGGATCGCGCTCACCGGGTCGAGGCGCACCGCGGCGGTGGCCGGGCTGGCCCCGGCCGGCACCCCGGCCGGGGTCGCGCTGCTGGACGACGTCACGCTCTCCAATGCCGGGCTGCGCGAGGACGCGACGGTGGTGATCGCGCCCGCGACGGTATTCGGCGCCAAGCAGATCCGGGTCAGCGGGTCACTGCACGCCACCCGATCGATCCCGGCGAATACCCTGCGCCAGGCGCTGCTCGGCAAGGTGGTGACGGTGGGCGACGCCGTCTCGCTGCTCCCCCGCGACCTCGGCCCCGACATCAGCTCGGCCGCCACCACCCAGGCGCTCTCCCGCACCTTCGGCATCGCCTGGACCACCGAGCTGCTCACCGTCACCGGCACCGAACCGGCGGGCCCGGTCAGCGTGCAGCCGAACTCGGCGGTGGACTGGGGGCCGGGCGTGGTGACGGCGGCGCTGCCCGGCTCGGCGCGACAGCCCGGCGGGCCCGGACCCACGTCGGAGCCCGGCGGTTCCGAGCAGGCGGCACGGGCCGGCGGCTTCGGGCCGGGGTCCCAGCGGGACGGCCTCGCCCCTGGGTCGGAGCCCGGCGGCTCCGGGACGGCGCCGGACCCCGGCGGGCCCGGGTCCGCGTCGCAACCCGGCGGGCCCGGGACGGCGTCTTCATCCGCCGTGATCGGGGGCGACCGAATTCCGCTCCCGGCCACGGTGACGCGGCGCAGACCGGCCCCCGCCGCCGCCGACCTGATCGGCGTCCAGGGCCAGTCGGCCAAACTCGCCGAGTGGCTCGCCCTCGCCCTGGACGAGCCGGAACTACTCCGCACCCTCGGCGCCTCCCCGCACCTCGGGGTGCTGATCACCGGCCCGCACGGGGTCGGAAAGGCCACGCTGGCCAGGGTGGTCGCCGCCCCGCGCCGGGTGGTCGAGCTGGACGGCCCGTCCATCGGCGCCACCGAGAGCGGCGCCCGGCTGCGCACGGTCGCCGCCGCCGTCGCCGAGGTGAGCTCGGGGCAGGGCGGAATCCTGCTGGTCACCGATATCGACGCCCTACTCCCCGCGACCGCGGAGCCGGTCGCCACGCTCATCCTCGACCAGCTCCGCGCCGCCGTCGCCACCCCGTGCGTCGCCTTCCTGGCCAGCACCGCGCACCCCGGTGAGATCGACGCCAGGCTACGCGGCCCCGACCTCTGCGACCGCGAGATCGCGCTCCCCCTGCCCACCGCGGCGGTCCGCGAGGCGCTGCTCGACTTCCTGCTCCGCGCGGTGCCGACCGGCGAGCTCCGGCTGGCCGAGATCGCCGCCCGCACCCCCGGTTTCGTCGTCTCCGACCTGGCCGCGCTCTGCCGGGAGGCCGCGCTGCGCGCCGCCTCCCGCACCGGCCGCGAGCACACCGACCCGCAGCTCACCCAGGCCGACCTGACCGGCGCGCTCGAGGTGATCCGCCCGCTCTCCCGCTCCGGCAGCGAGGAACTGGCGATCGGCAGCCTCGGGCTGGACGACGTCGGCGACATGGTGCGCACCAAGCAGGCGCTCACCGAGGCGGTGCTCTGGCCGCTGCGCCACCCCGACTCCTTCGCCCGGCTCGGCATCGAGCCACCGCGCGGCGTGCTGCTCTACGGCCCGCCCGGCTGCGGCAAGACCTTCCTGGTCCGCGCGCTCGCCAGCAGCGGGCAGCTCAGCGTGCACGTGGTGAAGGGCGCCGAGCTCATGGACAAGTGGGTCGGCGCCTCCGAGCGCGCGGTGCGCGAGCTCTTCCAGCGGGCAAGGGACTCCGCGCCGTCGCTGATCTTCCTCGACGAGGTGGACGCGCTCGCCCCGCGCCGCGGCCAGAGCAGCGATTCCGGGGTCGGCGACCGGGTGGTGGCCGCGCTCCTCACCGAGCTGGACGGGGTCGAGCCGCTGCGCGACGTGGTGGTGCTCGGCGCCACCAACCGCCCCGAGCTGATCGACCCCGCGCTGCTCCGCCCCGGCCGGTTGGAGCGGCTGGTCTTCGTCCCGCCGCCGGACGCCGAGGCGCGGGTGGCGATCCTGCGCACCGCGGGGCGGGCAGTCCCCTTGGCCGCCGACGTCGACCTGGCCGCGCTGGCGAAGGAGCTGGACGGCTACTCCGCCGCCGACTGCGCCGCGCTGCTGCGCGAGGCCGCGCTCACCGCCATGCGCCGGGATATCGACGCCGCCGACGTGACCGCCGCCGATATCGGCACCGCGCGCACCGCGGTGCGCCCCTCGCTCGACCCGGACCAGGTGGAGTCGCTGCGGCGGTACGCGGAGAACCGCGGCTGAGCGACAGGTGTGCCCGGAGATTGCCGTGCTGCCACCGGAGTGACGAACGCCGCTCCGGCCAGCACCGGCACCGGTCCTGGCCACGCGCCCAAGTAGGATCGGTCCGGACGACCGCCCGCCCGAGACGACGGAGCGTAGTTTGCTCGTAATCCTGCTCGCACATGCCCTCGCCGCTGTGGTGGCCCCGCTGTGCGTCCGGATCGCGGGTCGAAAAGCCTTCTATCCGCTCGCGGCGGTCCCGCTCGCCTGCCTCGGCTGGGTGGTGGCCCACTGGGGCACCACCCAGGTGGTGAGCGTGGCGTGGGCCCCCGCGATCGGGATGGACATCGACCTCCGATTCGATTCGCTCGCCGCCGTGATGGCGGTGCTGGTGCTCGGCATCGGCACCCTCATCCTCTGCTACTGCGCCCGCTACTTCGACGACGACGAGCAGCGGCTCGGCGCCTTCGCGGCCCAGCTGGTCGGCTTCTCCGGCGCCATGTTCGGCGTGGTGACCAGCGACAACATGCTGCTGCTCTACGTCTTCTGGGAGATCACGACGGTACTGTCGTTCCTCCTGGTCGGGCACACCGCGGACCGGGCGGCGAGCAGGCGCGCGGCCATCCAGGCGCTGCTGGTGACCGGCGCGGGCGGGCTCACCATGCTCACCGGCATCGTGCTGCTCGGCCACCTCTCTGGCAGCTTCCTGCTCTCCGACCTGCTCGACGGCGGCGCCCCGAGCGGGGTGGCGGCGAGCGTCGCGGTGGGGCTGATCCTGGTCGGCGCGCTGAGCAAGTCGGCCATCGTGCCGCTGCACTTCTGGCTGCCCGGCGCCATGGCCGCCCCCACCCCGGTCAGCGCCTACCTGCACGCGGCCGCCATGGTGAAGGCGGGCGTCTACCTGATCGCGCGGCTCGCGCCCGCCTTCGCCGAGTCGCCGGTCTGGCACCCGCTGGTGCTCACGCTGGGCGCGGTCTCGATGGTGCTGGCGGGCTGGCGCGCGCTGCAGGTGACCGATCTCAAGCTGGTGCTCGCCTTCGGCACCGTGAGCCAGCTCGGCTTCCTGGTGATGCTGGTCGGCATCGGCACCCCGGAGGCCGCGCTGGCCGGTATCGCCATGGTGGTGGCACACGCGCTCTTCAAGGCCTGCCTGTTCATGGTGGTCGGGATCGTCGACCACGGGGCGGGCACCCGCGAGCTGGGCAAACTCTCCGGCCTCGGCCGCCGCGAGCCGGTGCTGCTCGGCGCCGCCGCGCTGGCCGCGCTGAGCATGGCAGGCATCCCGCCGCTGCTCGGCTTCGTCGGCAAGGAGAGCGCGCTGGCCGCGGCGCAGCACGCCGAGGTACTCGCCGGGCCGGTCCGGATCGCGCTGCTCGCGGTCTTCGTGGCCGGCTCCATGCTGACCGTCGCCTACAGCGCCCGGTTCGTCTGGGGCGCCTTCGCCGACAAGGAGGGCGTCGAGCCGCCGAAGCACTGGCACCGCCCCGACTACGCCTTCCTGGCCCCGCCGGTGCTGCTCGCGCTGGCCGGCCTCGGCGCCGGGCTCGCCGCGCCCTGGGTCGACACGCTGCTCGCGCCGTACGCCCGCACGCTGCCGGGCCCGGCCCCGCAGCACCTCGCGCTCTGGCACGGCTTCACGCTCCCGCTGCTGCTCACCGCGGTCGTCATCGCGGGCGGGGTCGCGCTCTTCGCGGTGCAGGGCCGGATCCACGAGTCCGCGCACCCCCGGCTCGGCAATGCCGACCGGGTCTACGACGCGACGCTCAAGCGGATGGACCGGATCTCGCTGCGCATGACCGCCGCCACCCAGCGCGGCTCACTGCCGCTGAACCAGGCCACCATTCTCGGCACCATGACGCTGCTGCCCGCCATCGCGCTGGCCATCGCCGGGCCCAGCCAGTTCCGGATGCGGCTCTGGGACACCCCCATGCAGCTGGTGATCGCACTGATCATGATCTCCTCCGCGCTGGCGGCGACGGTGCTGCGGAACCGTCTCGCCGCGGTGCTCGTGGTCGGCGTCACCGGCTACGGCTGCGGCGTCATCTTCGCGCTGCACGGCGCCCCCGACCTGGCGCTGACCCAGTTCCTGGTGGAGACGCTGCTGCTGGTGGTCTTCGTGCTGGTGCTGCGGGCCTTCCCGGCGGAGCTGGAGGAGAGCAGGCTGGCCGCCTCCAGGGGCAGCAGGGCGGTGCTCGGCATCGCGGTCGGTTCGGTGGTCGCGGTGCTCGGCGCGGTGGCCGTCGCCGCGCGCGCCTCGACGCCGATCTGGCAGCTCATCCCGGAGGCCGCCTACACCCTCGGCGGCGGCAAGAACGCGGTCAATGTGCTGCTCGTCGATATTCGCGCCTGGGACACCATGGGCGAGATCTCGGTGCTGGTCGTGGCCGCAACCGGGGTGGCCTCGCTGGTCTTCCGGGTGCGCCGGTTCGGCAGCGCGCCGCGCGCCGCGGACGCCCCGAACTACGACCCGGACCGGGTGGGCTGGCTCTCCGCGGGCAGGCTCATCTCCCGGGAGAACCGCTCGATGATCCTGCAGATCGCCACCAGGCTGGTCTTCCCGACCATCATGGTGCTCTCGGTGTACTTCTTCTTCTCCGGGCACAACGCACCCGGCGGCGGCTTCGCGGGCGGGCTCACCGCCGGGCTCGCGCTCACCCTGCGCTACCTCGCGGGCGGGCGCTACGAGCTGGGCGAGGCGCTTCCGGTGGACGCCGGGCACCTGCTCGGCGCCGGGCTCACCCTCGCGGCGGGCACCGCGGCGGCCTCGCTGCTGGTCGGGGCGCCGCCGCTCTCCTCGGCGATCGTCGAGCTGACGCTGCCGCTCTTCGGCGAGGTCAAGCTGGTGACGGCGCTCTTCTTCGACCTCGGCGTCTACCTCATCGTGGTCGGGCTGGTGCTCGACGTGCTGCGCTCGCTCGGCGCCCGGCTGGACAGCGAGCTCGACGCCGACCAGCCGGTCGGCGCGAAGGGGGGCGCCGCGTGACCGCCAACCTGACCCTGCTCGTCGTGGTCGGCGCGCTCGTCGCCTGCGGCGTGTACCTGATCCTGGAGCGCTCGGTAACCAAGATGCTGCTCGGGATGATCCTCTTCGGCAATGCGGTGAATCTGCTCATCCTCACCGTCGCAGGCCCGGACGGTGAGCCGCCGCTGCGCAGCGCGCAGGTGGCCGACGCCGACATGGCCGACCCACTGGCCCAGGCCATGGTGCTCACCGCCATCGTGATCACCATGGGGCTCACCGCCTTCGTGCTCGCGCTCGCCTACCGCGCCCGCATGCTCACCACCACCGACGACGTGCCCGACGACGCAGAGGACGCCGATGTGGCGGGGCGGCGCGAGCGAGAGGACCCGGAGGATTGAGCCCAGAATTCGGCGTGCTGGCCCTGCTGGCTCCCCTGCCCGTCCTCATCCCGCTGCTCGCCGCCGCCGTCACGCTGATCTTCGGCCGCAGGCCGCGGCTGCAGAGCCTGGTGACGCTGATCGCGCTGACCGCGGTGGTCGCCGTCTGCGCGGCGCTGCTCTACCTGGCCGACCGCGACGGCACCACCGCCGTCCAGGTGGGCGGCTGGTCCGCACCGATCGGCATCACGCTGGTAGTGGACCGGCTCTCCGCGGTCATGCTGCTGGTCTCCTCGATCGTGCTGCTCGTCGTCTCCGTCTACGGCGCGGGCCAGAACATCAGGGACGGCGACGAGCGCCAGCCGACCTCGATCTACCGCCCCACCTACCTGGTGCTGACCGCGGGCGTCGGCACCACCTTCCTCGCCGGTGACCTGTTCAACCTCTTCGTCGGCTTCGAGATCCTGCTCGCCGCCTCCTTCGTGCTGCTCACCGTTGGCGCGACCGCCGAGCGGGTGCGCGCGGGCGTCGCCTACGTCATGGTCTCCATGCTCAGCTCGCTGATCTTCCTGGTCGGCATCGCGCTGGCCTACGCCGCCACCGGGACGCTGAACCTGGCCCAGCTGGCGCTGCGGATCGGGGCGGCGCCGGAGGGCGTGCGCAATGCGGTGTACGCGGTGCTGCTGGTGGCCTTCGGCATCAAGGCGGCGGTCTTCCCGCTCTCCAACTGGCTGCCCGACTCCTACCCGACCGCGCCCGCGCCGGTGACCGCGGTCTTCGCCGGGCTGCTCACCAAGGTCGGTGTCTACGCCATCATCCGCACGCACGCCCTCTTCTTCCCTGAGCAGGGCTTCGACACGCTGCTGCTGGTCGCGGGGTTGCTGACCATGCTGGTCGGCATCTTCGGCGCCATCGCGCAGAGCGATATCCGGCGGCTGCTCTCCTTCACCCTGGTCAGCCATATCGGCTACATGCTCTTCGGCATCGGGCTCGCCAGCGAGGCGGGGCTCGGCGGGGCGGTGTACTACGTGGCGCACCACATCCTGGTGCAGACCTCGCTCTTCCTGGTCGTCGGGTTGATCGAGCGGCAGGCCGGGTCGGTCTCGCTGCGCAGGCTCGGCGGGCTGGCCGGGGCGAGCCCGCTGCTCGGGCTGCTCTTCCTGATCCCGGCGCTGAACCTGGGCGGGATTCCGCCGTTCTCGGGGTTCATCGGGAAGGTCGCGCTGCTGCAGGCGGGCGCCGCGGACGGCGGCTGGCTGGCCTGGGTGCTGGTGGCGGGTGCGGTGACCACCAGCCTGCTCACGCTGTACGTGGTGGCGCTGGTGTGGAGCAAAGCGTTCTGGCGCCCGCGCTCCGAGGCGCCGGAGGGGCACCTGGCCATGTCCCGCCCCGCGAACCTGGTGGAGGAGACCACCGACGTGCTCTACGACGAACGCACCGACCCCGGCCGGATGCCCGCGCTCATGGTCGCCGCGACGGCGGCGCTGGTCGTGGTCGGCTTCGCCCTGACCGTGCTGGCCGGGCCGGTCCTCGGCATCGCCAACCGGGCCGCCGCCGAGCTGGACAACCCCGGCGTCTACGTGAGCGCGGTGCTCGGCGACGACGCGGAGGCGTACCGGTGAACCGGGAGAACCTGGGCCGGGTCGGCGTGGTGCTCTGGCTCGCGGGCGTCTACACACTGCTCTGGGGCACGCTGACGCTCGGCAACCTGGTCGCCGGGCTGCTGATCGGCATCGTCATCGTGCTGGTGCTCCCGCTGCCGACCATGCCGGTGACCGGGCGGTTCAACCCGATCGCCTTCGCCGAGCTGGTCGCGGTGAGCGCCTACTACGCGCTGCACTCCAGCCTGCAGGTGGCCTGGCTCGGCATCCGGCCCGGGTCGCAGCCGGTCTCCGGGGTGCTGCGGGTGCGGCTCGACATCCGGTCCGAGCTGGTGCTCGCGCTCTGCGTCGACCTGCTCAATCTCATTCCGGGGACCATGGTGCTGGAGATCGACCGAGACCGGCGGGTGGTCTACGTGCACGTGCTGGACGTGGGCAGCGAGGCCGCGGTCGCGCAGTTCTACCGCACCACGCGGCGGCTGGAGCGGCTGCTGATCTCGTCCTTCGAGCGGCGGCCGGAGCCGGAGATCCCCGTCGAGGAGGCGAAGTCATGACCGTCGTTGCCGGTATCGCCGCGGTGCTGCTCTCGATGGCCGCGCTGCTGACGCTGTTCCGGGTGCTCACCGGGCCGAGCACTCTGGACCGGGTGGTGGGGCTCGACTCGCTCACCGCCATCGCGGCGGCCGGGCTCGCGGTCTACGCCGCCTGGAGCAAGGAGACCTCGATGGTGCCCGCCATCGTGGCGCTGGCGCTGGTCGGGTTCCTCGGGTCGGCCGCGGTCTCCCGCTTCCGGGTCAGGGACGACCGGTGAGGGCGCTGGAGTGGGTCTCCGCGATCCTCATCCTCTTCGGCTCCGCGCTGGCGCTCACCGCGGCCATCGCGCTGGTCCGCTTCCGGGACACGCTCGCCCGCATGCACGCGGCGACCAAGCCGCAGGTGGTCGGGCTGGTGCTGGTGCTGCTCGGCGCGGCCATCCAGGTGCGCGGTGATGTGAACGCGTGGATGCTCGTGCTCATGATGCTGTTCGTGCTGCTCACCGCGCCGGTGATCGCGCACCTCATCGGCCGGACCGCGTACCGCGAGCAGCGCTACCGGGACGGATTGCTCCAGGTCAACGAACTCGGCGACGAGGAAGTGGGGTAGTTCCGGCCCGGCCGGAAGCGCGACCGCTCGCGCGGTGGCTAGTGCCGCCGGACGCGAGCCCGGCGGGCGGGGGCGGCGCACCTTAGCTGCCGGCCCGCGCGCGGGGCGCAGATCAGCTGGCGGGCGCGGGTCAGCTCGCGGGCGCGAGTCGGCGCGGGGGCGAGTCAGCGCGGGGGCGAGTCAGCGCGGGCGCGAGTCGGCGCGGGGGCGAGTCAGCGCGGGCGCGGGTCAGCGCGGGCGCGAGTCAGCGGGAGCGCAGGTCAGCGGGCGGGCACGGGGATGGGGGGCTCCGCGGCGACGGGCTTCGGCACCGCGAACCAGGTGGCGTGGAAGCCCGCGGCGACGGCGGCGAGCAGGGCCAGGATCGCGGTGCCCGCGAAGACCGGGTACTCCGCCATCGGGACGGCGAGGAAGCGGTAGGCGAGCAGCAGCGCGACGAGCACGGCGGCGGCGAAGAGCACGAGGCGCCAGCGGAACCAGCCGTAGCCCCGCTCGGGGTCGCGCAGCGCCGACTCGACGGCGAGGCAGAGCACCGCGCCCGCGACCAGGTCGACGCCGTAGTGGTACCCGAAGCCGAGCGTCGCGGTGAGCGTCGCGCAGAGCCAGAAGGTGCCGCCCCAGCGCAGCCAGCGCGGCGCGGGCGAGCCGTCGACGGCCCGGCGGCTGTGCAGGAAGACGGCGAGCGCCCACGCCGTGTGCATGGACGGCATGCAGTTGCGCGGCGTCACCTGGTCGAAGGGGAGCACCCCCGGGCTGCGGTCGATCGGCGGCACGAACTGCGGCCAGTAGTTCCCCGCCTGCAGCCCCGCGCCGTCCGCGCCGAAGGCGAACATCGGCCCGACCACCGGGAAGATCAGGTACACCACCGGGCCGACCAGCCCGAGCACCAGGAAGGTGCGCACCAGATAGTGCCCCGGCCAGCGCCCGGACGCCACCACTCGCCGCAGCTGCCACACCGCGACCACGATCGCGGCCAGCGGCAGCTCGATGTACACCCAGTGCAGCACCCCGTAGCCCACCGGCCCGAGCGCGTCGACCACCCGGCCGAGCACCCAGGACGGGTCGCCGAGCGCGTGATCGGCCAGCAGCACGTACTCGTCGAGCACCCCGGGGTGCGCCAGGATCGTGAGGTGCAGCCAGACGTCGCCGACCTTGGTCGCCAGGATGAGCAGCGCGCCGAGCGCGACCGCCCGCAGCGCGGTCCGGCGCCGCAGCCCGTGCCAGCGCCAGAGCGCGACCGCGGCGATCCCGGTCAAGACCCAGACCGGCCCGTTCCCGACGGTCGGCGGATCACCGGCGAGCAGCCGAGCGCCCGCGCCGAGCAGATCGATGCCGATCGCCGCGCCCGCCGCCACGAACCGGTCCCGCGGCCGCAGCCCGACCAGCGCGAGCACCAGCCCGGCCCACGGCACCGTCATGGACTTGGGGGTCCCGGCGACATCGCGCCACAGGCTGGTCAGCGGCCCCTCGAAGCCCTGCTCCAGCGCCACCGCCTGGAGCCCCGCCAGCAGCAGGGCGACCGCCGCGACGAGCATGATCGGCAGTAGCGCCCGGCGACTTCGCCGGACCGGGTCCTCGACAAGCATCCGCTCATAGTAAACGGCGTGTGAACAACACCGTCCCCGGTGCTTGAACGGAAGGTCTCCGTCAGGGATTCAGCTCACGCACCAGCGAATCCACCACCGCGATCAGATCGCCCTGGCTGGCCGCCGCCACCCGGCGTTGCCGCTGGTAGTTGGCGCCGTCGCGCGGGATCTCGGCGACCGCGCGCAGCTCGTCGGCGCAGCCGAGCGCGGCCGCGGTCGGCTCCAGCCGGTTCAGCAGGTCGTCCAGGTCGTCGGTGACCAGCCGCTCGTTGCTGTCCGCGTCGGTGATCACGATGGCGTCCAGCCCGTACCTGGCCGCGCGCCACTTGTTCTCCTGCACATGCCAGACCGGCAGCGTGGGCAATGTCTCACCGGCCTCGACCCTGGCATCCAGGTCGACGATCAGGCAGTGGATGAACGCGGCGAGCGCGGCGAGCTCCCGGTGCGTGGAGACGCCGTCGCAGATCCGCACCTCGATCGTGCCCCACTTGGGCGCGGGCCGGATATCCCAGTGCATGCCGCCGAGCTGCTCGAAGACCCCGGTCTTGAACTGGTCGTGGACGAAACCCTCGAACTGCGACCACCTCTCGAACTGGAACGGCAGCCCGGCGGTCGGCAGCTGCTGGAACATGAGCGCCCGGTTCGAGGCGTAGCCGGTGTCCGAGCCGGACCACATGGGCGAGGAGGCGGAGAGCGCGAGCAGGTGCGGATACGAGGGCAGCATCGCGTTCAGGATCGGGAAGACCTTCTCCCGGTGCGACACCCCGACGTGCACGTGCACGCCCCAGATCAGCATCTGCCTGCCCCACCACTGGGTGCGCTCGATCAGCTCGTCGTAGTGCTCGGAGCGGGTGAGCTGCTGCGCCGACCACTGCGCGAACGGGTGCGTGCCCGCGCAGAACAGGTCGACCCCGAGCGGGTCGGCGGCCCGGCGCAGCACGTTCATGGTGCCGGTGAGGTCGTCCAGCGCGGCGCCGACCGTGTCGTGTACCCCGGTGACCAGCTCGACGGTATTGCGCAGCAGCTCCTTCGAGAGCTGCGGCGTGCCGTCGTGCGCGCGCACCTCGCCGACCTCGTCGAAGACCGCGGCCGCGGTATTGGAGAGATCGCGGGTCACCTTGTCGACCAGCGCGATCTCCCACTCGATGCCGATGGTCGGCCGGGGCGAACCGTGGAACTCGACGTGCGTTCCGCTGCCCCTGCGATCAGCCCCGGGCATGCCGCTCCCCCTAGTGGATGACGCCGCAGGCGACGCGGCCCCCCGCGTCACCGGTGGCGAGGGTGGCCTCGTCCGGCCCGGCGACGCCGTCCGCGCGCTGGTACCGGTTCGGGATATTGCCGAAATTGTCGGCGTCGGCGTGCACCACGATCGCCTTGTCCTTGATGTCCGCGAGGGTGACGGTGTCGGAGCTGGTGACCAGCGAGGCGCTGCCGTCGCCGCGCACCTGCAGCGAGGTCAGGTCGCCGCTGGCCGGGTGGCTGTTCGCGCTGCCGACCTGCAGGTGCCCGCCCGCGGAGAGGAAGTCGCCCGCCGGGCCGCCGGTCGGGGCGATCGAGTTGGCCTCGCACTTGCCGACCTGGTGGATGTGCAGCCCGTGGAAGCCGGGCCGCAGCCCGCGCGCCTCGACGGTGATCTCCAGGTGGCCGCTGACCTCGGCGAAGCTCACGGTGCCGATGGTCTGCCCCGACGGGTCCTTCAGGTCGGCGGTCGCGCCCGACTCCGCACCGGAGTGCTCGCCGCCGCCGCCGTGCCCGGACTCGCCCGCCGGGGCCGGGGAGGGGGTGAAGACCGGCGGGGTGGTCCCCACCGCATCGGTCGACTCCTGGCTGTTCGAGCAGCCGGCCAGGCCGAACGCCGCGATCGCGAGCACCGGGGTCACAATCCGCCAGGACGGGCGACGGGACGGGGACGAGGCCATCGGAATGACTCCTTCACGGATGTGGACAGGTTCGTACCGTGCACGATCTTGCCAGGCTCCGATGCGGCACGGCCGGGGGCCCTCCGTGCTCAGTTACCCGTCACGATGACGATCACACCCGGCTCGGAGCCGGAGATTCCGGCGAACCGCGGCTCCGCGACCGCGCCGATCTCCGCCGCGATGGCCTCGGCGGCCGCCTGCTCGGCCGGCGAATCCCCGTAGAAGACCGTGGTTTTCGGGAGCGTGCCGCCCGCGTAGTTGCCGGTGGCGACATTGCTCCAGCCATTGGCGCCGAGTTCGCTCGCGGTGCGCCCGGCCAACCCGGCGACCAGGCTGTTGTTCAGCACCCGGACCGGGACCGCGCGGTTCACCGACGGCGGCGCGGGCGGAGGTGGCGGCGGGGCCGCGGTGGTGGTCTCGACCGCGGTCGGGGTCTCCGGCGGCGTCGAGGCGGCGCTGGTCGCCACCGCGCTGGTGGTCGCGCGCGAGGTGGCCGCCGCGGTGGTCGTGGGGGCCGCGGTGCTCGTCTCCGTGCCGGGCGCGTCCGATGCGCTGGAATCGGAGTCCGACAGCGACATCGCACCCAGCCCGGCGAACACGATGGCCAGGGCGATCAACACCATCGCCAGCGCGCGCAGCGGCGGCCCGCCGGAGGTGGGATTCGGGTTGCTCACGCCGTCGACCCTAGTCGTTCCGACCGGCGTTCGAGGCCGCTGCCTGCGACACGCGGCACACCCGGCTCAGACCTGAAAACCGAGGCGCCGCGCGGCCCTTGCCTTCTGCCTGCTCGCGCGGAGCCTGCGCAGCCGCTTCACCAGCATCGGGTCGGCGGCGAGCGCCTCCGGGCGGTCGACGACGGCATTCAGCACCTGGTAGTAGCGGGTGGGGGACATACCGAACAGTTCGCGGATCGCCTCCTCCTTGGCGCCCGCGTACTTCCACCACTGGCGCTCGAAGGCGAGGATCTCCTGATCGCGCCGGGAGAGGCCGCTTCCGTCCTCGATCACCGGCTCGTCGGCATCCTCCGGGGTACCGGATGGATTCCGGGCAGCTGCGCTGTCCATCTCGCTCCCTCGCCGAGTTCCCATCACGTGCTGGTCCGACCGAATCATTGAACCACGGGCCACGGACGGATTCCGGCCGAGCACCCGGCGTGTTCCCTGCCTTCGGCGTAACGGCAATAATTGCCGCATGGCAATCCTCCCGATCGTGATCGTCGGCGACCCGGTGCTGCACAACCCGACCGAAAAGGTCACCGAGGCGCCGGAGGAGCTGGCGCCGCTGATCGCCGACATGTACGAGACCCTGGACGCCGCCAACGGCGTCGGGCTCGCGGCCAACCAGGTGGGGGTGGCCAAGCGGCTCTTCGTCTACGACTGCCCGGACCGGGGCGCCGACGGCAGCACCGTGCGGCGCAGGGGCGCCGTGGTGAACCCGATCCTGGAGACCTCCGCGCTGCCGGAGACCATGCCCGATCCGGACGACGACGACGAGGGCTGCCTCTCCGTCCCCGGCGAGCAGTACCCCACCGGCCGCGCCGACTGGGCCAGGGTCACCGGCACCGACGAGAAGGGCGAGCCGGTCGAGCTGGAGGGGCACGGGTTCTTCGCCCGCATGCTGCAGCACGAGGTCGGCCACCTGGACGGCTTCCTCTACGTGGACGTGCTGATCGGCAGGCACGCCCGCGCCGCCAAGAAGGCGATCAAGCGGAACGGCTGGGGCACACCGGGGTTGAGCTGGCTGCCGGGTACGGTGCCGGACCCGTTCGGGCACGACTGATGAGTATCGAACCGCAGCCGGCGGAGCGGCTTCCCGCCGTCGGCGATCGGGTGGTGATGCGGTACCGGCTGCCGGAGGGGTATCCGCAGCCGCTCACCGATGTGCTCGGCGAGCTGGTCTCGGTGCACCCGCCGACCGTGCGCACCGGCGACGGCGCGCTCGTCGAGGTGGCGCCGGACAAGATCGTCGCGCTGCGGGTGGTCCCGGCGCGGCCCATCCGCACCTCGGAGATCAGGGCACTGGAGCACGCGGGCGCGGCGGGCTGGCCCGGGGTCGAGCAGACCTGGCTGGACGGCTGGCTGCTGCGCGCGGGCCACGGCTACACGCACCGCGCCAATTCCGCGCTGCCGCTCGGCGACGCGAGCGGCCCGGCGATCGTCGGCAAGGACACCCTGTACCGGATCGGCGCCTGGTACACCGAGCACGGCCTGCCGGTGCAGCTCTGCCTGCCGGACCGGCTGGCCGCTACCCCACCCGGCTGGCACACCTGGAACGAGACGGTGGTGCTCGGCATCGATATCGAGACCATGGTGCTGCCGCAGGGGCCGTCCATGGTGCGCATCTCGCCCGCGCCCTCGCAGGCCTGGCTGGAGCTGTACCGGTACCGCGGCGGCATCCCCGACCCGGTCGCCACGCCGCCGCCGCGGCCGGCGCCGGATGTGCTCAATGCCGTGCGGGACGGTTCGCTCGGCTTCGCCGTGCTCGGCGTCCCGCAGCCGATCGCGGTGGCCCGCGCCGCCGTCACCACCGCGCCGGACGGGCGGCGCTGGGCGGGGCTCTCCTGCGTCGCGGTCGCCACCGAGCACCGGCGGCACGGGCTCGGCGCGCTGATCTGCGCGGAGCTGCTGCGCTGGGGGCAGGAGCGCGGGGCTGGGTATGCCTACGTCCAGGTGGCCGCGGACAACCCCGAGGGGCTCGGGCTGTTCCGGGAGATGGGGTTCGTGGAGCACCACCGCTACCGATACGCCGCGCCGCGGCACAGCTGAGAGGGGCCTCGTGCGGCTCGCGACCTGGAACGTCAACTCCATCCGCTCCCGGATCGACCGGGTCATCGATTTCCTGGACCGGCAGGACGTGGACGTCCTCGCCATCCAGGAGACCAAGTGCCGGGACGACCAGTTCCCGTTCGAGCGGTTCGACGCGGCCGGGTACGAGGTGGCGCACCTGGGCGTGAACCAGTGGAACGGCGTGGCCATCGCCTCCCGGATCGGGCTGGCCGACGTCGAGGCGGCCTTTCCCGGGCAGCCGGGGTTCGACCGGGACGCCGGTGCGGCATTGCTCGCGGCGCCCGTTGTGGACCCGCGGGCGCTCGGCGCGACCTGCGGCGGGGTCCGGGTGTGGAGCCTGTACGTGCCGAACGGGCGAGCGCTGGACGACCCGCACTACCGCTACAAGCTGGAGTGGCTCGCGGCGCTGCGGCAGACCGGCGAGCAATGGCTGACCGCCGACCCGGCGGCGAAGATCGCGCTGGCCGGTGACTGGAATATCGCCCCGACCGACGACGACGTCTGGTCGCCGGAGTACTTCGCGAACAAGACGCACACCTCGCAGCCGGAGCGGGACGCCTTCGCCGCCATCGTCGAGACCGGGTACGCCGACGTCATGCGGCCCTTCGCGCCGGGGCCGGGCGTCTACACCTACTGGGACTACACGCAGCTGCGCTTCGCCAGGAAGGAGGGCATGCGGATCGATTTCGTGCTGGCCTCCCCCGCGCTCGCGGCCGGGGTCACCGACGCGGTGGTGGATCGCCAGGAGCGCAAGGGCAAGGGCGCCAGCGACCACGCGCCGGTCATCGCGGAGTTCACCGACTGAGATCAACGCTGGTAGGAGCGTTTTCCGGTAAAACCGTCCATATGGTCTTGTTCCGCCACGTGGCGAGTCCACGCTGCTAGGGTTACCGGCCATGGGTAGTGAGCCGGCCGTCCGGCCGCGGCAGCGGGCACAGCATCTCGGCCCGCAGCGCAGGCGGCCACAGGTGCTCGACACCGCGCTCACCCTCGCGGTCTCCGAGGGGCTCTCCGCCGTCACCATGGCCTCGATCGCCGACCGCATGCGGGTCACCCGCCCGGTGGTGTACGCCTGCTTCGCGGACCGGGTGCAGCTGATCGACGCGCTGCGCAGGCGCGAGGAGAACTACCTGATCCACGACCTGCTTGCCACGCTCCCCACCCGCGACCTCGGCGAGGACGACACCGCGCTGGTCGCCAGCTTCCGCACGCTGCTCGGCCTCACCGCCGCCCGCCCGGAGTCCTGGCGCTTCCTGGCCGAGACCCCGGACCCGGTGATCTCCGAGGAGTTCGGCCGGGGCAGGCGGCTCGCGGTGAGCCGCTGCACCGCCCTGCTGCGCGGCTCCATGGCCGGCTGGGGCACCGCCGGCGCCGAGCGCAAGCTGCCGGTGCTGGTCGACCAGTGGCTGGCCGCGGGCGAGGGGGCGGTGCAGACGCTGATGGCGGGCAATGCCGACTGGACACCGCAGGATCTCGGCGAATTCGTCGGCGGGCAGGTGTTCCGGATGCTGCGGGACGCGTAGCGAGTAGGGTCGGCCGCGCACAACTTCATCGTCGATAAACGGGGGCTCGCACCAGCGGGCTGAGAGGACGGCTAGGGCCGTCGACCGTATGAACCTGACCGGGTAATGCCGGCGTAGGGAGTGACCATCGTGACAGCTGTCGACAGCGTGACCACCGGGCCCATCGAGGGCAGCGCGAAGCACTATCTCGAGGTGGATGAGCTGCGGGTTCCGGTGCGCCGGATTTCGCTCACCAATGGCGAGCACTTCGACGTGTACGACACGTCGGGGCCGTACACCGATCATCGCGCGACCATCGATCTGGAGGCCGGGCTGCCCCCGCTGCGGGACACCTGGGAGAAGCCTGCGGTCGAGGGGCCGCACACCCAATCGGCCCTGGCGCGGGCGGGAATCGTCACCCCGGAGATGCGATTCGTCGCCGCCCGCGAGGGGGTCGAGCCGGAGCTGGTGCGCGCCGAGGTCGCCGCGGGGCGGGCGGTGATTCCGGCCAACCGCCGCCATCCGGAGCTGGAGCCGACCGTGATCGGCAAGAAGTTCCTGGTGAAGATCAATGCCAATATCGGGAACTCGGCGGTCTCCTCGTCCATCGCCGAGGAGGTGGAGAAGATGGTCTGGGCCACCCGCTGGGGCGCCGACACCATCATGGACCTCTCCACCGGGAAGAACATCCACGAGACCCGCGAGTGGATCCTGCGCAATTCGCCGGTCCCGGTCGGCACCGTGCCGATCTACCAGGCGCTGGAGAAGGTGAACGGCGATCCCACCCGATTGAGCTGGGAGCTGTACCGGGACACCGTGATCGAGCAGGCCGAGCAGGGCGTCGACTACATGACCGTGCACGCGGGCGTGCTGCTGCGCTACATCCCGCTCACCGCGAAGCGGGTCACCGGCATCGTCTCCCGGGGTGGCTCGATCATGGCAGCGTGGTGCCTCGCGCACCACCGGGAGTCGTTCCTGTACACGCACTTCGAGGAGCTCTGCGCGATCCTCGCGCGCTACGACGTCACCTTCTCGCTCGGCGACGGGCTGCGCCCCGGCTCCATCGCCGACGCCAACGACGCCGCGCAATTCGCCGAGCTGCGCACCCTCGGCGAGCTCACCGCGATCGCCAATTCCCATGGCGTGCAGGTGATGATCGAGGGGCCGGGCCACGTGCCGATGCACAAGATCGTGGAGAACGTGCGGCTGGAGGAGGAGCTCTGCGCCGAGGCGCCCTTCTACACACTCGGCCCGCTCGCCACCGATATCGCGCCCGCCTACGACCACATCACCTCCGCCATCGGCGCCGCCGTCATCGCCCAGGCCGGGACCGCCATGCTCTGCTACGTCACCCCCAAGGAGCACCTCGGGCTCCCGAACCGCGACGACGTCAAGGTCGGCGTGATCACCTACAAGATCGCCGCGCACAGCGCCGACCTGGCGAAGGGGCACCCGCACGCGCAGCAGCGGGACGACGCGCTCTCGAAGGCGCGCTTCGAATTCCGCTGGCGCGATCAGTTCGCGCTCTCGCTCGATCCCGATACCGCGCGGGAGTACCACGACGAGACCATGCCCGCCGAGCCCGCCAAAACCGCGCACTTCTGCTCCATGTGCGGGCCCAAGTTCTGCTCCATGCGGATCTCCGCCGACGTGCGGGAGTACGCGGAGAAGAACGGCCTCACCGATGTGGAGGCGCTGGAGGCGGGGATGGTCGAGAAGTCGGCGGAGTTCGCCGGGAAGGGTTCGCAGGTGTACCTGCCCGTCGTCTCCTGAGGCGGTTCGGTGCCCGCACCTGCGGAGCGCCGAGGGGCAGCGCGCTCACGGGTTCGAGGACAGCGGGCGCCGAGCACGATCCGTCCAGCGGATCCGACGGTATCGAGCGCGGGCGCGGGATGGCGCCGGCTCCGTACGCCTCGATCATTGCGCCGACGACCATATTCCCCTCCGCCCCCGGGTACCTTTCGAAAATCTCTGCACCGGGTGCAGAGATTTTCGAATCACCCACCCCTCTCCGCCTCGGTAGGTTGAACCCGTGCCCGGACTCCGCGAGCGAACGAAACAGCTGACCAGGCAGTCGATCGCGGAGACGGCGATACGGCTGTTCCTCGACAGCGGCTACGACCGGACTGCGATGACCGCGATCGCGAAGGCCGCTGAGGTGTCGCGGCGAACCCTGTTCGACTACTTCCCGCGCGGCTCGCGGCCGGGCAGATCACCGCGGTGCAGCAGGTCCTGGCCGAGGACAATCGACGGCACCTCGCCGGGGGAATCTCGGCGGCCGATCGCTACCGCGGCGCCCGTGCCGACGCCGAAACGGCATTCACCCTCCTGCGCCACGGCCTGCGCGGGGCAGAATCGGGATCATGACCGACGCCTTCTACCTTCCCGACCCGGACGACGAGCAGCGCTACCACTCGACCGAGCTGACCCGCGGCCCGTGGTCCCCGGACGCGCAGCACGCGGGCCCGCCATCGGCCCTGCTCGGGCATGTGCTGGAGCGGTGCGAGCCGAAGCCGGGGTTCCAGATCGGGCGGGTCGCGGTGGAGATCCTCGGGCCGGTGCCGCTGGCGCCGCTCACCGCGAAGGCGCGGCTGGTGCGACCGGGGCGCAGCGTGGAGCTGCTCGAGGCCACGCTCGAGTCGGAGCGCGGGCCGGTGATGCGGGCCAATGCCTGGCGCTTCAAGCTGGCCGAGCCGGAGCTGGAGCTGCCCGCCGAGATCCTGCCGACCGGCACCCGCCCCGGCCCGGAGCAGGCGCCGGAGCCGGAGCGCTTCCCCTCGACGCAGCCGGTCGGGTTCCACACCGGTATCGAGTACCGGTTCGCGGCCGGTTCGTTCGCGACGCCGGGGCCCGCGGTGTGCTGGATCCGGCTCAGGTACCCGATCGTCGCGGGCAGCACGCCGAGCCCGCTGGAGCGCACCCTGGCCGCCGCCGACTCCGGCAACGGGGTCAGCGCCGTCCTGGACTGGAGCTCCTACCTCTTCATCAACACCGACCTCACCGTCACCCTGCACCGCCAACCGGTGGGCGAATGGGTCTGCCTCGACGCCGTCACCCTCCCCCAGCGCCACGGCATCGGCCTCGCCGAATCCGCCCTCTTCGACGAGAAGGGCCCCCTCGGCCGCAGCACCCAAACCCTCTACCTCGGCCGCCGCTGACGGTCCACCGCGTCCGGCGATACTCGCACCGCCCCGGCGAGTTCGGGGAGTTCGGGGAGTACGCCGCCACCTACCGCTGACCGCCCGCGGCGCCTACGCCCCGCCGCCGCGGGCGGAGATCTGCTGCACCGCCCAACTGTTGCCGTCCGGGTCGTCGAAGAAGAAGAACCCGACATTGTCCAGCGGGTCCGGCACCTCGCGCGGATTCACCCCGACCACCTGAACATCCGAGACCGCGACCCCGCGCTCCACCAGCTCGGCGTGCGCCGCCCTGACATCCGGCACCACCAGCTGCAGCCCCTTGAGCGAGCCGGGCACCATCTCCGGCACCGCCCCGCTGCCGATCACGATCGAGCACCCCGACCCGGGCGGGGTGAGCTGCACGATCCGGATCGCCTCGCCGTCCGGCGCCTGCCCGATGGTGTCGTGGTCGATATCGAACCCGACCCCTTCGGAGTAGAAACGCTTGGCCCGGTCGATATCGGACACCGGGACGACGACGACCTCGAGGGTCCACTTCACCGGCGGCACTCCCTTCACTCGATTGGTGCCGCCGACGGTACTGGAGCACCGCGCATGTTTCCGAGACGCAGGGCGCGGTTTTCGGAGCGACCGGAACGGTGGGCAGGCTGGTGGTCGAGCAGGGCCTGGAGCGCGACCACGAGATCACCGCCTGCACCCGCGATGCGGCGGGCGTCGGCGCCCCGCACCCGAGCCTGCGGGTGGTCACCGGCGATGTCCTGGATGTGACCGCGGTGCAGCGCGCGGTGGCCGGGCAGGACGCGGTGATCGTCGTGCTCGGCAACGGCCGCAAGGGGGTCGTCCGCGCCGATGGCACCCGCACGGTCATGGCGGCCATGCGCCGCACCGGGGTCGAACGGCTGGTCTGCCAGACCACGCTGGGGGCGGGCGACAGCAGGGCGAACCTCAACTTCCTCTGGAAGTACGTCATGTTCGGGCTGCTGCTCCGCCCCGCCTACGCCGACCACCAGCTCCAGGAGCGGTACGTCCGGGAGGCGACCGACCTGCGCTGGACCCTGGTGCGGCCGAGCGCCTTCACCGACGGCCCCGCCACCGGCACCTTCCAGCGCGGTTTCGGGGCCGACGTATCGGGGCTGGCGCTGAAGATCTCCAGGGCCGATATCGCCGGCTTCCTGCTGGACCAGGTCACCGACGAGACCTACTTGAATCGGGCCGTCGGGATCTCGGACTAGCCGAGCGCGTGGTTCGCCACGAAGGCCGCGCCCGGCGCGACCGCGTCCCTGACCCGGCAGAGGCGGGCCCAATCCTCGCCGTCGTAGAGCCTGCCCGACTCCACCCGGTTCTCCGCGAAGGTCGGGATCAGGTTCGGCCGCGACCAGGCGGACATCGCCCTGACCACGCCGAACGCCGCCGCCCGGCCGGCGACCGCGGCCTGCGGGGTCGGCGCGACCGCCACCGCGAGCAGCGCGAACTCGCCGGGCACGTGGGCGAGCGCGCCGCCGTCGACGGCGGGCCTGCCGAGCGCGCCGCCCAGGTGCCGCAGCTCGGCGAACATGAGGCCGTGCGCGACGCCGTCGCCGACCTGATCCAGGAACGCCGAGACGGCGGCGGCGTCGAGCGGGCCGAGCACGCTGTGGTCGCCGACGCACGGGGTCGGGGCGGGCGGGTCCATGTGCGTGAAGAGCAGCTGCGCGGCGGGGATGCGGGCGAAGGTGTCCAGCTCGGGGGCGAGCGCGCGCAGCGGGGCGAGCACCGCGGCGGCGGTGTCGTCGTCGGCGAGCACGGCGCCGTCGATGATCACCAGGTCGCGGCCGGCGAGGAACGGCGGCAGCTCGGGCAGCGGCGGGAAGCTCATGATCCGCAGCGAGGTGGTCGCGGACTCCGGGGCGCTGCGGCTCCACTCGGCGTAGGCGGTGACCACCTCGGCGGCCATGGCCCGATCCCAGAGCAGCATGCCGGCGAAGACGTCGGCGTAGGGCAGCAGCTCGAATTCGACGGCCACCACGACGCCGAAGTTGCCGCCGCCGCCGCGGATCGCCCAGAAGAGGTCGGGGTGCTCGGTCGCGGTCGCCCGCACCAGGGTGCCGTCGTGCAGCACCACCTCGGCGGCGCGCACCGAGGTGGCCGCGATGCCGTGCCTGCGGGCGTAGAAGGAGAGCCCGCCGCCGAGCAGGTAGCCGATCACCCCGACGTCGGGGGCGCTGCCGTGCAGCGCGGTCAGCCCGTGCGCGGCAGCGGCCTCGATCACCTGCTGCCACTGCGTGCCGCCGAGCACCCGCGCCACCCGCGCGGCCGGGTCGATGGTGACGCCGGTGAACTCGGTGAGCCGGAGCAGCAGCACATCGTCGAGTCGGCGCTCGCCGAGCGGGGTGGCGCCGTGCCCGGTGCTCTGCGGCGCCACCCGCAGCCCGGCCGCCCCGGCGGCGCGGACCAGCCCGGCCACCTCCTCGACGCTGCGCGGCAGCGCGACGGCGGCGGGCCGCAGGTCGACGGCGAGGTTCCACGGGGTGCGGGCGGCGTCGTAGCCGGGCTCACCGGGCAGGTGCAGCTCGCCGTGGCCGCGGAGCGAGTCGAGCGGGAGGGTGCTGGTCATGGTCGGGCCTTTCGATCGGTGCGATGCGACCAACTCTGCGAGCCGCGAGCGGCCGGGAACATCCCGGACGACCGGGGAGAACCGACCCGTAGGTTCTGGTGGGTACCGGTCCCCAGAGATCTGGGATAGCGCAGGTCGCAGCGGTACCGCACACTGATTCCATGGCCAGAGGACTCACCGCCGCCCGCGTTCGGCAGGATGTGGACGTCGTCGCGCGCGCCGGCCTCGACCTGGACACCTTCCTCGCGGAGGCCAGCGCCTCGGTGGCGCGGGCGGTGCCGTGGGTCAGCGCCTGCATAGCCACCCACGACCCGGTGACACACATGCTCACCAGCGCCCGCAAATACGGCGACCTGCATACCCGCAACAGCCACGACCTGGAGTTCGGGCTGATCGAGTACGGCACGGTCGAGCCGACCGCCTTCACCGAGCTGGCCCGCGCCGACGTGCCCGCGGCCGGCGTGCACCTCATGACCAATGGCGAGGTCGAGCGCTCCGGCCGGATGAGCACCTTCATGAAGCCGCTCTTCGGCTACGCCGACGAGGCCAGGCTCGCCTTCCGCGACGGCACCGAGGTGTGGGGCGCCATGGCGATCTTCCGCGGCGACGGGGACGCCCCCTTCGACGCCGCCGAGGTCGATTTCCTCGCCTCGCTGGCCGCGCCCTTCGCGCACGGCGTGCGCACCGGCATGCTCGCCCAGCTGGCCGAGGCGCGCCCGCCCGCCACCGTCACCGGCCCGGCCGTGGTGATCGTCGGCGCGGACGACCAGATCGTGCAGATGAGCCTCGGCGCCGAGCAGCGCATCGGCGACCTGGACCACGGCGCCAACGGCGGCGACCCGCTCTCCCCGATCGGCGCGCTGATCGGCGCGGCCCGCCGCTACGGTCGCGGCGAGACCACGGTGCCGCCGCGCTGCCGGCTGCGCACCGGCTCCGGCATGTGGCTCGTGCTGCACGCGGGCCCGCTGACCACCCGCGACGGCAGGCAGGGCGAGGTGGTGATCACCATCGAGGAGGCGCGCCCGCCGGAGATCGTCGCCATCGTGGTCGCCGCCTACGGCCTGACCCCGCGCGAGCGCGACGTGGTGCAGCTGGTGCTGCAGGGCGTCGACACCAAGGAGATCGCGGGCACGCTGCACCTCTCCACCTACACCGTGCAGGACCACCTCAAGGCGGTCTTCGACAAGGCCGATGTGCGGTCGCGCCGGGAGCTCATCTCCAAGGTGTACTTCGACCAGTACGTGCCGCGAATGGGCGCGGAGCTCTCGCCGACCGGGTGGTTCGTCGCCTGAGCCGAGCGCCGCCCGGCAGCCCCTCGAGCCCGCCGAGCGCAGCGAGGCAAGATGAACCCATGCACTTGCTGCCGTTGCCCGCTTCCGGGCAGACCCCGGTCCGCGTCCTCACCATCGCGGGCACCGACTCCGGCGGCGGCGCCGGAATCCAAGCCGACTCCCGCACCATGGCGCTGTGCGGCGTGCACGCCTGCGTGGCGGTGGCCGCGGTGACGGTGCAGAACACGCTCGGCGTCAGCGGCTTCCACGAGATCCCGGCGGAGGTGGTGGCGGCGCAGGTGCGCACGGTGGTCTCGGATATCGGGGTGGGCGCGGCCAAGACCGGCATGCTCGCCTCGACCGCGATCATCGAGGCGGTGGCCGCGGTCTGCCGCGAGCTCGGGATCGGGCGGGACGGCGCGATACCGCTGGTCGTCGACCCGGTCGCCGCCTCCATGCACGGCGATCCGCTGCTGCACGCCGAGGCGCTGGATGCCGTGCGGCACACGCTCATTCCGCTCGCCACCCTGGTCACCCCGAACCTGGACGAGGTGCGGCTGCTCACCGGCATCGAGGTGGTCGACGACGCCACCGCCCGCGCGGCCGCCGAGGCGCTGCACGCGCTCGGGCCGCGCTGGGCCATCGTCAAGGGCGGGCACCTGCGCTCCTCGGCGATCAGCAAGGATCTGCTCTTCGACGGCGAGCGGTTCCACGAGTTCAGCGCGGCGCGCATTCCGACCGGGAACGATCACGGGGGCGGAGACACGCTCGCCGCCGCCGTGGCCTGCGCCCTCGCGCACGGGTACGGGGTGCCGGAGGCGGTGGAGTTCGGCAAGGAGTGGACTCGGCGCTGCCTCGAAGCGGCCTACGATCTCGGCGCCGGGCACGGGCCGGTCTCTCCGCTCTGGAGGTTGGGGGTTGCGCCGGGGGCGTGATCAGCCGCGTTCTACCGCCTGCGCGAGCGACGCGTCGAGATCCAGCACGATTCCATGCAGGCGGGAACCCGCCTCGACCAGCGCGGTGACGATCGCCCCGAGATAGGCGACGAACCGCTCGACCGGCATCGGCGCCGGCTCGGAACGATCCGACCCCAGCCACCAGTCGGTGGCCGAGGCAACCGCCCCGAACACCGAGTAGTTCACCAGCTCCAACCCGGACACATCGAGCTCGGAATCCCCGACCTCCGCGGCGACCAGCTCGGCCGCCCACCGCGCGGAGCGCCGCGCCGACCGCAGCGCCCGCTCGGATTCCCCCGCGTTCCGGGTGAAGTGGCTGTGCAGCAGGAACCGGAAGACGTTCGGGTGCTGATCAACCACGAGCACGTACTCGGTGACGGCCCGGCCGATCAACCCCCGCACCGGGTCGGCGGTGAGATCGGCGACATCGGCGATCCTGGCCCAGAGCAACTCGCGCATCCGGTCGACGACGGCGTCGTAGAGATCGGTCTTGTCCTCGAAGTGCCTATACAGCTTGGGCTTGGCGGCCCCCGCCTCGCGCGCGATGTCGCCCATGCTGACCCCGGGGCCGAGCGCGTCGAGCGCGCGGACGGCCGCGTCGACGAACTCCTCGCGCATGCGCACCCGGTGCGCCCGCCAGCGTTCGGTGCGGGCGTCGACCCGGGTGCTGCGCGTCATCCCCGCAGCCTACTTTTTTGCCGGTTCGGCACGGTAAGTGGCGGGAGCGGAGCGGGCGGCGGCACCATGCGACCATGCACGATCACCACGCGGCCCCGCCCGCCACCATCTCCACCCGCGAGCACTGGGACACCTTCTACCGCGAGCGGGACCGGGTCTGGAGCGGAAACCCGAACCCGATCCTGGTCCGCGAGGCAGGCGAGCTCACGCCGGGCACCGCGCTCGACCTCGGCTCCGGCGAGGGCGGTGACGCCATCTGGCTGGCCGGGCTCGGCTGGCGGGTGACCGCGGTCGACGTCTCCCAGGTCGCGCTGGACCGGGCCGCCGGGCACGCCGCCGACGCCGGGGTCGGCGACCGCATCACCTGGGCACGGCACGACCTGCACACCGGCTTCCCCGCCGGACGGTTCGACCTGGTCTCCGCCCAGTTCCTGCACTCCCAGACGGCGCGGCCGGGTGAGCGCGACGGCATTCTGCGCAGGGCCGCCGATGCCGTCGCCGTCGGCGGCGCGCTGGTGATCGGCTCGCACCAGGGGTGGCCCAGCTGGATGGACGAGCCGCCCTTCGCCCACGAGTTCCCCACCCTGGAGCAGGTGCAGGAGGCGCTGGCGCTCGGTGACGACTGGCAGGTCGTCACCGCCGAGCTGATCGAGCGCGACGCCCCCGGCCCCGAGGGACAGCCCGGCACCCGCGCCGACAGCGTCCTGCACCTGCGCCGCCTGCGGTAACGCTCGCAGGAACCTCACAGCCGGGCCCCAGCCCGGTGGCAGCGGCGACCCCGAGTCTCGTACCCATGACCGAGACCGTGACCGTCGCGCCGCCGACGGAGAGAAGCGCGACCGCGGAGCACCCACCCGTGCTGGACGTGGTCATCCCCGTCTACAACGAGGAGACCGACCTCGGCCGCTGCGTCCGCGGCCTGCACGCCTACCTGCGCACCGGCTTTCCCTTCCCGGCCCGCATCACCATCGCCGACAACGCGAGCACCGACGCCACGCTCGCGGTGGCCGATGCGCTCGCGGGCGACCTGCGCGGCGTGCGCGTCGTGCACCTCGACCGCAAGGGCCGCGGCCGCGCCCTGCGCACGGTGTGGGAGCACTCCGACGCCCGCGTCGTCGCCTACATGGACGTGGACCTCTCGACCGACCTGAACGCCCTGCTCCCCCTGGTCGCCCCGCTGGTCTCCGGCCATTCCGACCTGGCCATCGGCACCCGGCTGGCGGGGTCGTCGCGGGTGGTGCGCGGCCCGCAGCGGGAGATCATCTCCCGCTGCTACAACCTGATGCTGCGCGCCTGGCTGCGCGCCCGCTTCACCGATGCCCAGTGCGGCTTCAAGGCCATGCGCACCGAGGTGGCGCGCAGGCTGCTGCCGCTGGTCGAGGACAGCGAGTGGTTCTTCGACACCGAGCTGCTCGTGCTCGCCGAGCGCGCCGGGCTGCGCATCCACGAGGTCCCGGTGGACTGGATCGACGACCCGGACTCCCGGGTCGACATCGTCGACACCGCCCGCAAGGACCTGCTCGGTGTCTGGCGGGTCGGCCGCGGCCTCGCCTCCGGCGCGCTGCCCGTCGAGGAGCTGCGCCGCGCCATCGGCCGCGAGCCGCTGGTGCCGGGGGTGCCGCTCGGGATGGTCGGGCGGCTGGTGCGGTCCGCGGTGATCGGCGTGCTCAGCACCGCCGCCGACGTCCTCGTGCTGGCCCATCTGCTCGCGACGCTCGGCAGGTTCGTCGGCCTGCGCTGGGTGTTCCGCGATGCGGGCGCCCGCCCGACCCCCACCGGAGGATCCCGGTGACCGCCACGCTCGCCCCGCCCGCCGCCGCAGCGCCCTCGGTGCGCGAAAACCGCTGGGAGCGGCCCGCACTGGGCGCGCTGCTGCTCGGCACGCTGGTCGCCTACCTGATCAACCTGAGCGCCAACGGCTGGGCCAACAGCTTCTACTCCGCCGCCGTGCAGGCCGGTTCGGAGTCCTGGACCGCGTTCTTCTTCGGCTCGTCGGACGCCGCCAACTCGATCACCGTCGACAAGCCGCCCGCCTCGCTGTGGCTCATGGAGCTCTCGGTGCGGCTCTTCGGGCCGAACAGCTGGAGCATCCTGGTGCCGCAGGTGCTGCTCGGCGTCGCCACCGTCGCGGTGGTGTACGCGGCGGTGCGCAGGCCGTTCGGGCCGGGGGCCGGGCTGATCGCCGGGCTCACGCTGGCGGTGACGCCGGTGGCGGTGCTCATGTTCCGGTTCAACAATCCGGACGCGCTGCTGGTCTTCCTGATGGCCGCCGCGGCGTATGTGATGGTGCGGGCGGTCGAGGACGGGCGGACGCGCTGGCTGGTGCTGTGCGGTGCGCTCATCGGGTTCGGGTTCCTGGCGAAGCAGTTGCAGGTGTTGCTCGTGGTGCCGGGGCTGGCGCTGGTCTATCTGTTCGCGGGGCCGCCGCGGCTCGGCAAGCGGGTGCTCCAGCTCTTCGCCGCCGGCGCGAGCCTGGTCGTCGCGGCCGGTTGGTGGCTGCTCGCCGTGGAGCTGTGGCCCGCGGACTCGCGACCGTGGATCGGTGGGTCGCAGCACAATTCGATTCTGGAGCTGACGCTCGGGTACAACGGGCTCGGACGGTTGAACGGCCAGGAGACCGGCAGCGTCGGCCCCGGTGGGGAGTTGCCCGCCGGTGGGAACGGGATGTGGGGCAGCACCGGGCTCACCCGGATGTTCGAGGCGGCGCAGGGTGGGCAGATCGCCTGGCTCATTCCGGCCGCCATGGTGACGCTGATTGCCGGAGTGCTGTTGCGCGGCAGAGCCGGTCGCGGCGATCGGCAGCGCGCCTCGCTGCTGCTGTGGGGAAGCTGGTTGCTGGTCACCGGGCTGGTGTTCAGCTTCATGGCGGGGATCTTCCACCAGTACTACACGGTGGCGCTGGCGCCCGCGGTTGCCGCGCTGGCCGGGATCGGGGCGGTGCTCGCCTGGCGCAATCGCTCGCGGGCGCTGGTCCGGTCGGCGACCGCGCTCGCTCTCGCGCTGACCACCGCGACGGCGTGGCTGCTGCTCTCCCGCAGTGCGGAGTTCCTGCCCTGGCTGCGCTGGGCCGTGCTCGGCGCCGGTGCGCTCGCCACCGTCCTCGCGCTCGTCGCCCTCCCCCGCCGCGCCGCCGTCGCCGCCGCGCTGATCGCCGCCTTCGTCGCGCTCGCCGGGCCGGTGGCCTACAGCGTGCAGACGATCGCGACCGCGCACTCGGGGTCCATCCCGTCGGCCGGGCCGAACGTCGGCCGTGGCATGGGTGGGCCCGGTGGGATGCGCGACCGTGCTGGATTCCCGGCTGCCGCTCCCGGCGGCTCGGCGACAACGGGCACCGACGGCGCCCGCACCGGCGGCGGCGCGATGGGCGGCCTCCTCGGCAGCTTCGCCCCCACCCAGCGGGTCGTCGCGCTCCTGGAGAGCGACGCCGACAACTTCACCTGGGTCGCCGCGGCGGTCGGCTCGAACAGCGCCGCCGGCTTCCAGCTCGCCACCGAACTCCCGGTCATGCCCATCGGTGGCTTCAACGGCAGCGACCCCTCGCCCACGCTGGAGCAGTTCCAGCAGTACGTCCGCGAAGGAAGGATCCACTACTTCATCGGCGGCAACCGCGGCGGCCCCGGCGGCTCCAGCACCTCGACCAGCTCCCAGATCGCCACCTGGGTGCAGCGGAACTTCACCGCCACCGAGGTCGACGGCGTCACCCTCTACGACCTCACCGCGAGCGAGTAACCCGAGAACCGACCGGCGCGAGCGGCCCCACCGCTCGCGCCGATCGCGTGTCACCGGACGATGGACCTGCACGCCCGTCCCCATCCGTCCCCAGGAGAGCCCAGTGACCCCGTACCTCTTCCTCGCCGGCGCGATCCTCGCCGAGGTCTTCGCCACCAGCCTCCTAGGCAGCACCCAGGGTTTCTCCCGGCTGTGGCCGACGGTGGCGGTACTCACCGGCTACGGCATCGCCTTCGCCATGCTCTCCCAGGCCATCGCCAGGAATATGCAGGTGGGGATCGCGTACGCGCTGTGGTCGGGGGTGGGCACGATCCTGATCGTCGGGATCGGCATCCTGTTCCTGAAGGAGCCGCTCACGGCGGCGAAGGTCGCGGGGGTGGCGCTGGTGGTGGCGGGGGTGGTGATCCTCAATCTGGCCGGGACGCACTGAGGTAGTCGGCGCCGCCGATGTAGTCGGCGTGGCCGTGGGGATGGGTGGCATCCCCCGAGGCAGTGCGGCGGCTCGCCGAGGCGCTGCAGCCGGTGTGGGACTTGGCCGAAGCCGACAGCATCAGCCGAGCACCCACTGCGGCTCGGCGGCAGGCTCGAAACGGCTGCTGACGTCGCCGAGCAGCCCCGGCCCGACGGTCAGCTTGCGGCACTCGTCGAAGTCCAGTTCGGAGAGCCGGGCCCAAACGATGTCCGGGCTGAACGAGGACTCGTAGGCGTAGACCCCGCGGCCCAGGTCGGCAAGGGTGCGCCAGATCGTCGCCGCGATATTCGGCCGCTCCGGATCCGGCGCGCCGAAGGGCTGCGCGGCATTGCGCATGACGCTGAGCAGCGCGGCGTAGGCGCGGCCGGGGGTCTCGGCGGCGGGCAGCCGGTCCAGGTAGTACCCGGCCCGGACGAAGCGGTCGGCCGCCTCGGTGGTACCGGGCAGCGGCAGATCGCCGCCGAACCCCGCATAGCGGCTGCGCAGCTCGAGCTGCTGGTCGAAGGGCGGCGAGTTGGTCATCACGGTGTAGGCGCGGTCGTGGTGCAGATGCGGCTTGCCGTCCAGGTGCTCGATGACGAGCGAATCGCCGCTGGCGTCGTCCAGCGCGAGGTGCACGGTGCCGAGCCGCCCGGAGCGCGGCTCGACCAGCGGAACCACCTGCATGGGCTGCTCCGCGAGTAGCTGCACGCACTCCGCGACGGTGGCGCAGCGATCCAGGAAGTACTGCGCCCAGAGCGAGACCGCGAGCGCTGGCAAATCCGGAGCACGCTCCCCGAAGTCGGACTCGGCGAGCCAGAGCACGTGCGCCCCGAGCCCGCGCTCGTTGATGCCGTCGGTGCTCGCGCCGTCCCACACGGTGGCGACGACGCTGCCGTAAGTCGCCGTCCAGCGCAGCGGATTCGGGTCGCTACCGTGCCCGACCCGGGCAACCCCCCGGGGAAGCGACCAGAGGTTGGTGTCCATCTCCTCGGGCCAGTCCATATTCCGCCCGACCAGAACGCCCTGCTCGCTCGCCGTCCACATCACCCGTGTGCACATGCGCTCTCCTCGCGCTCGGCTACCGATTAGTTACCTAGCGCACATGCTACTGCGGATCAGCCCTGCAGCGCGGTATGCAGCGTGGCGGCCCACTGCTGCACGATCTGCTTCCGCCGCACCGAGTCGTCGGTGAGCACGTCGGCCAGCCCGAGCCCGCGGGCCAGGTCGAGGGTGGCCTGGACGAGGTGGTGCGCGACCGGGTCGGAGTCGTCCACCTCGAGCGCCTCGACCGCGCGCCGGTGCGCCGCCCGCCCGAATTTCGCCTCCAGCGGGACGATGCGCTCGCTCAGCGCCGGGTCGGCGGCGGCGTGCGTCCACACCTGCAGCGCCGCCTTGAAGAGCGGGCTGGTGTAGGACTCGACCAGCCCGGAGACGACCGCCTCGGTGCGCGCGGGGCCGGAGGTGGCGGCGAGCGTCGCCGCCTCCGCCCTGGCCTGGCCGTCGCGCACGTCGAACATGTACTCCAGCGCGGCGGTGATGAGGTCCTCGCGGGTCGGGAAGTGGTGCTGGGCGGCACCGCGCGAGACCCCGGCGCGTTCCGCGACCACCGCGACCGTCGCTGCGGCCCAGCCGAATTCGGCCAGACAGTCGATGGTCGCCTCGAGCAAACGCTGCCGCGTGGCGCGGCTGCGGTCCTGCTTGGGTTCGTGCGGAGTCACCATGGGCTCATTCTGCCCAGGAGGGCGGGCGGCGCTGCAGGAAGGCGGTCATCCCCTCGCGCACCTCGGCCGTGCCGAAGAAGCTCGCGGAGCGCTGCGCGAGCTCGTCGGCCGAGCTGTCGAAACCGGCCAGGATATCGGCATTGACCAGGCGTTTTGCCTCGGCCAGGCCCTGCGGGGCGCCCTTGCGCAGCTCGGTGCGGAAGCGGTCGATCTCGGCGGCCGGATCCTCGGCGGCAACGGTCACCAATCCGATCGCGGCCGCGACCCCCGGACCGAATCTCTCACCCGTCAGGTAGTAGCGGCTCGCCGCGCGCTGATCCAGCCGGGGCAGCAGGGTGAGCGAGATCATGAAGGGCGCCAACCCGATTCGCACCTCGGTGAGCGCGAAGCTGCTGCCGGGTCCGGCCACCACGATGTCGCAGCCCGCCACGATGCCCATGCCGCCCGCCCGGACATTGCCGTCGATCCGGGCCAGCACCGGCTTGGGAATCTCGACCAGCCTGCGCAGCACTCCGATCATGCTGCGGGTGCGCTGGTCCGCGGCGACCGCGGGGTCGGCGTCGCTCGCCTCGCTCAGATCCGCGCCGGCGCAGAAGGTATTGCCGGTGTGGGTGAGCACGATGCCGCGCACGGCGTCGTCGGCGGCGGCCGCGTCCAGCCCGGCGAGCAGCTCGGCGACGAGCCTGCCGGAGAGCGCGTTCCGATTGTGCGGCGAGTCCAGGGTGAGCGTGGCGAAACCCGTGCTCACCTCGTATCGCACCAGCGGCTCTGCCATCAGTACGACTTCGGCAGGCCGAGCGAGTGCTGGGCGACGAAGTTGAGCACCATCTCCCGGCTCACCGGCGCGATCCGCGCGATCCGGGCCGCGGCCAGCATGGAGGCCAAGCCGACCTCCTTGGTCAGCCCCGAGCCGCCGTGCGTCTGCACCGCCTGGTCCAGCGCCTTGATGCTGGCCTCGCCCGCGGCGTACTTGGCCATATTGGCGGCCTCGGCGGCGCCCATCTCGTCGCCGGTGTCGTAGAGCACGGCGGCCTTCTGCATCATGAGCTTGGCCAGTTCGACCTCGACCTTGGCCTGCGCCAGCGGGTGCGCGATGCCCTGGTGCGCGCCGATCGGGGTCTTCCACACGGTGCGCTCGCGGGCGTACTCGACGGCCCGGTCCAGCGCGTAGCGGCCCATGCCGACGGCCATGGCGGCACCCATGATGCGCTCCGGGTTGAGCCCGGCGAAGAGCTGCATGAGCGCGGCGTCCTCGCTGCCGACCAGCGCGGTGCCGGGCAGCCGGACATCGTCGAGGAAGAGCGTGAACTGGGTGTCCGGCTCGATGATGTCCATCTCCTGCGCCGTCTTCTCGAAGCCGGGGGCGTCGGTGGGGACGATGAAGAGCGCGGGCTTGAGCTTGCCGGTCTTGTGATCCTCGGTGCGGGCCACGATGAGCACCGCCTCGGCCTGGTCGACGCCGGAGATGTAGACCTTGCGGCCGTTCAGGATCCAGTCGCCGCCGTCCCGGCGCGCGGTGGTGGTGATCTGGTGCGAGTTGGAGCCCGCGTCCGGCTCGGTGATGCCGAAGACCATCTTCGCCGAGCCGTCGGCGAGCTTGGTCAGCCACTCCCGCTTCTGCTCCTCGGTGCCGTACCGGGTGATGATGGTGCCGCAGATGGCGGGCGAGACCACCATGAGCAGCAGCCCGGCGCCCTGCGCGGCGAGCTCCTCCATCACCAGCGCGAGCTCGTACATGCCCGCGCCACCGCCGCCGTACTCCTCCGGCAGATTGACCCCGAGGAAGCCGAGCTTGCCCGCCTCGTCCCAGAGTTCGTGCAGCGGTTCGTGGTTGCGCGCCCGCGGCAGCACGTAGTCCAGGTAGGGGTACTTGCCCGCGAGCGCGGCGACGGCCCGGCGCAGCGACTTCTGCTCGTCGGTCTCGATGAAACTCATGCGTTCTCCTGAGAAATCGCTGCTTCCGCGGCATCTTGCACCACCGCGAGGACGGTGCCGACGTCGACCTGATCGCCGACGCCGACGTGCACGGCGCTGAGCACGCCGTCGGCGGGGGCCGCGATGGTGTGCTCCATCTTCATGGCCTCCAGCCAGAGAATCGGGGTGCCCGCGCTCACCGCGGCGCCCACCTCGGCACCGAGCCGGATCACCGTGCCCGGCATGGGCGCCAGCAGCGAGCCGGTGGCCACCAGGTCGGCCGGGTCGGTGAAGCGCGGCAGCTTGCGCAGCGCCACCGGGCCGAGCGGGGAGTCCACCGCCACCAGCTCGCCGTACCTGGCGACGGCGAACTGCCTGCGCACCGGCCCGCGCTCGCCCGGCACCGCGAGCACCACCCGGTCGGGGGTGGATTCCAGCACTTCCAGCCCGTCGTGGCCGTCCACCGCGATCACCCCGCGGGTGACCCGGTAGCCGATCTCGCGCACGGCGCCGTCCCTGCCCTCGAACCGCTTGACGGTGGACTGCGAGGGCAGGTTGCGCCAGCCGCTGGGCAGCCCTGGCAACGCCCGCGCCGCCGCGCGATTGGCGGCGGCATCGGCCAGCGCGGCGGCGACGGCGGAGAGCTCGGTGCCGTCGGCGTCGGTGAGCGGCGCCGCGAGCGCGGCGAGGCCGTGCGTGGCGAAGAAGGCGGTGTCGGTGTCACCGGCCAGGAAGGCGGGGTGCCGCAGCACCCGGACCAGCAGGTCGCGATTGGTCACCAGCCCGTGCAGCCGGGCGCGCTGGAGCGCGTTGGCGAGCAGCCGGGCCGCCTCGCCGCGGGTCTCGGCGACCGAGATGACCTTGGCCAGCATGGGGTCGTAGTGCACGCCGACCACCGAGCCGTCGACCACGCCGGTGTCCAGCCGGATGCCGGAGCGCGCGGGGAGGTCGAACTCGGCGAGCACGCCGGGGATGGCGATCCGGTGCACGGTGCCGCTCTGCGGCTGCCAGTCCTGCGCCGGATCCTCGGCGTAGAGCCGGACCTCGATGGAGTGGCCGCGCTGCGCGGGCGGCTCGGCGGGCAGCGCGGCGCCGTCGGCGATCTCCAGCTGCCACCGGACCAGGTCCAGCCCGGTGGTGCACTCGGTGACCGGGTGCTCCACCTGGAGCCGGGTGTTCATCTCCAGGAAGAAGAAGTCGCCGCGCTCGTCGGCGAGGAACTCCACGGTGCCCGCGCCGGTGTAACCGATCGCCTCGGCGGCCAGCCGGGCCGCCTCGAAGAGCCGCGCACGCATCCCGTCCACCCGCTCGACCAGCGGCGACGGCGCCTCCTCGACCACCTTCTGGTGCCTGCGCTGGATCGAGCACTCGCGCTCGCCGACCGCCCACACGGTGCCGTGCGTGTCGGCGAGCACCTGCACCTCGATGTGCCTGCCGGTCTCCAGGTAGCGCTCGCAGAAAACGGTGGGGTCGCCGAAGGCGGACTCCGCCTCCCGGCGCGCGCCCGCCAGCTGCTGCTCCAGCTCGGCGAGTTCGCGGACCACCCGCATGCCGCGGCCGCCGCCACCCGCCGACGCCTTGATCAGCACCGGCAGCAGGTCGGCGGTGACCAGGGCCGGGTCCAGCTCGGCGAGGACCGGGACCCCGGCGGCGTCCATCATCTTCTTGGCCGCGACCTTGGAGCCCATCTGCTCGATCGCGGCGACCGGCGGGCCGATCCAGGTGAGCCCGGCTTCCTGAACCGCGCGGGCGAACTCGGCGTTCTCGGAGAGGAACCCGTAGCCGGGGTGGATCGCGTCGGCGTCCGCTGCCAGCGCGGCCTCGATGACGAGGTCGCCGCGCAGGTACGTCTCGCCGGGGGTGTCGCCCGGCAGGCGCACGGCCGCGTCGGCCTCGGTGACGTGCGGCGCGGCGGCGTCGGCATCGGAGTACACGGCGACGGTGCCGAGCCCCATCCGCCGGCACGTCGCGAAGACCCGGCGCGCGATTTCGCCACGGTTGGCGACGAGAACGGTTTCGACAGTCATGGGAACGCCCTACATCCGGAAGACGCCGAAGCCCGCGGCGCCCTCGATCGGTGCGGTGTGCACGGCGGAGAGCGCCATGCCGAGCACGGTGCGGGTATCGCGCGGGTCGATCACGCCGTCGTCGTAGAGCCGCCCCGACATGAACATGGCCAGCGACTCCGCCTCGATCTGCGCCTCGATCATGGCCCGCATCCCGGCGTCGGCCTCCTCGTCGAAGCCCTGCCCGCGCGCCTCGGCGGCGGCCCGGCCCACGATGGAGATCACCCCGGCCAGCTGCGCCCCGCCCATGACCGCGGATTTCGCGCTGGGCCAGGCGAAGACGAAGCGCGGGTCGTAGGCGCGCCCGCACATGCCGTAGTGCCCCGCGCCGTAGGAGGCGCCCATGAGCAGCGAGATGTGCGGCACCGTCGAGTTGGAGACGGCATTGATCATCATCGAGCCGTGCTTGATGATGCCCTTCTGCTCGTACTCCTTCCCGACCATGTAGCCGGTGGTGTTGTGCAGGAAGAGCAGCGGCGTATTGCTCCGGTTGGCCAGCTGGATGAACTGCGTGGCCTTCTGCGACTCCTCGGAGAAGAGCACGCCGCGGGCATTCGCCAGAATGCCGACCGGGTAGCCGTGCAGCTCGGCCCAGCCGGTGACCAGGCTCGACCCGTAGAGCGGCTTGAACTCGTCGAACTCCGAGCCGTCCACGACGCGGGCGATCACCTCGCGCGGGTCGAACGGGATCCTGAGGTCGGGCGGGACGATGCCGAGCAGCTCCTCGGCGTCGAAGAGCGGCTCGCGCACCGCGGCGCGCGGCGCCGGCCCCTGCTTGCGCCAGTTCAGCCGCCGGACGATGGAGCGCCCGATCCGGATGGCGTCCTGCTCGTCCACCGCGTAGTAGTCGGCCAGCCCGGAGACCCTGGCGTGCATATCGGCGCCGCCGAGCGATTCGTCGTCCGACTCCTCGCCGGTCGCCATCTTCACCAGCGGCGGCCCGCCGAGGAAGACCTTGGAGCGCTCCTTGATCATGACCACGTGGTCGGACATGCCGGGGATGTAGGCCCCGCCCGCCGTGGAGTTGCCGAAGACCAGCGCGATGGTGGGGATCCCGGCCGCCGAGGCGCGGGTGAGGTCGCGGAACATGCGCCCGCCCGGGACGAAGACCTCCTTCTGCGTCGGCAGGTCGGCGCCGCCGGACTCCACCAGTGAGATCACCGGCAGCCGGTTCTCCCGCACGATGTCGTTGACCCGCAGCGTCTTGCGCAGTGTCCACGGATTCGAGGTGCCGCCGCGCACGGTCGGGTCCGGCGCCACGATCATGCACTCGACGCCCTCGACCACCCCGATCCCGGCCACCGTGCTGCCCCCGACGTGAAACTCGCTGCCCCACCCCGCCAGCGCGCAGAGCTCCAGGAACGGCGAGTCCTCGTCGATGAGCAGCTCGATGCGCTCGCGCGCGGTGAGCTTGCCGCGCTTGCGGTGCCGAGCCAGCTTGTCCGGCCCGCCGCCCGCGACGGCCTTGGCGAACTCGGCGCCGACCTCGGCCAGCTTCTCGGTCATGGCGTCCGCGGCGGTGACGTACTCCGGCGCGGCGGTGTCGACGGTACTGCGCAGCACGGTCAAGACCGGTACCCCAATCGCTTCGCGGCCAGTGCGGTGAGGATCTCGGTGGTGCCACCGCCGATCCCGAGGATGCGCATGTCACGGTACTGCCGCTCGACCTCGGCCTCACGCATGTAGCCGAGCCCGCCGAAGAGCTGAACCGCCTGATCGGCAACCCACTCGCCGGCCTCGACGGCGGTGTTCTTGGCGAAGCAGACTTCCGCGATGAGGTCGGTCTCGCCCGCCGCGGCGCGCTCGACCACGTGCCGGGTGTACACCCGGGCGACATCGGTGCGGCGGGCCATCTCGGCGAGCGTGTTCTGCACCGCCTGCCTGCTGATCAGCGGCCGCCCGAAGGTCTCCCGGTCCCGGCACCACCGCACGGTGAGGTCAAGGCAGCGCTGCGCCTGGCTGTATGCCTGCGCCGCCAGCCCGGCGCGCTCGCTCACGAAGGCCTGCGCGATCTGGGCGAAGCCGCTGTTCTCCGGCCCGACCAGGTTGCCGACCGGCACCGGCACATCGACGTAGGAGAGCTCGGCGGTGTCCGAGGCGCGCCACCCCATCTTGTCCAGCTTGCGGCTCACCGTGAAGCCGGGTGTCCCCTTCTCCACCACCAGCAGCGAGACCCCGCCCGCGCCCGGCCCGCCGGTGCGCACCGCGGTGACCACGTAGTCGGCGCGGCAGCCGGAGGTGATGTAGGTCTTGGCGCCATTGACGATGTAGTGGTCGCCGTCCCGGACCGCGCTGGTGGTCAGGTGCCCGACGTCGGAGCCGCCGCCCGGCTCGGTAATGGCGAGCGAGCCGATGAGCTCACCGGCCAGCGTGGGCCGCACCCAGCGCTCGATCTGCTCCGGATCGCCCGCCGCGACCAGGTGCGGCACCGCGATGCCGCAGGTGAAGAGGGAGGCGAAGAGGCCACCGGAGGCGCCCGCGCAGTGCATCTCCTCGCAGACCAGCGCGGCATCGATGCCGTCGCCGCCCGCGCCGCCGACGGCCTCAGGGAACTGGATGCCGAGCAGCCCGAGCGCGCCCGCCTTCTTGTGCAGCTCGCGCGGGATCTCGCCGTCCCGCTCCCACGCGTCGAGGTAGGGGAGGACCTCGCGTTCGACGAAACCGCGGACGGTGCTGCGCAGTTCGCGCCGCTCCGCGGTGTTCCATGCAGTGTTCACAGCAGCTCCGTGGGAATCTCGACGTGCCGGGACCGCAGCCATTCGCCGAGTCCCTTCGCCTGGGGATCGAATCGGGCCTGGTAGGCGACGCCCTTGCCGAGCAGGCCGTGGACGACGAAGTTCAGCGCCCGCAGGTTGGGCAGGACGGTCCTGGTGACGGTCAGCTCCGCGGTCTCCGGGAGCAGGGTGCGCAGCGCGTCGACGGTGAGCGTGTGCGCCAGCCAGCGCCACTGCTCCTCGGTGCGCACCCAGACGCCGACATTGGCATTGCCGCCCTTGTCGCCGCTGCGCGCCAGCGCGATCGTGCCGAGCGGGCGGGTCTCGGTGTCGCTTGGTGTGAGCGGCTCCGGCAGCGCGGGGTCGGCGACCTCGAGCAGGTCGCGGGTGGCGGCGGGGGCGCCGATCCGCACGATCGCGCCGTCCGGCAGCACCGCGGTGTGCCTGACCGCCTCGGCGGGCACGTACCCCGGCGTGAAGACGCCGTAGGGCGCGCCGTTGCCGGGTGGGGAGGTGAGGGTGAAGCCGGGGTAGCTCGCCAGCGCCAGCTCCACCGCCACCGCGGAGAAGGCCCGCCCGACCTTGTTCGGGTCGGGATCGCGCACCACGCAGCGCAGCAGCGCGGAGGCGCGCTCCTCGGTGTCGGCGTCCGGGCGGTCGAGCCGGGCCAGCGACCACTCCAGCTCGGCCGGGCGGGTGGGCAGCCAGGACTCCAGCTGCCGCCGCGTGAGCTCGGCCTTGGCCTCGATATCGAGGCCGGTGAGGACGAAGGTCATCTCGTTGCGGAAGCCGCCGAGGGTGTTCAGCGAGACCTTGGTGGTTGGCGGCGGCGCCTCGCCGCGCACTTCGTCGATTCGCACCCGATCCGGGCCGTCCTGCGTGAGCCGGATGCTGTCCAGCCGGGTGGTGACGTCCGGCCCGGCGTAGCGCGCGCCCTGGATCTCGTACACGAGCTGCGCCGCGACGGTGTCGACGGTGACGGCGCCGCCGGTGCCCGCGTGCTTGGTGATCACGCTGCTCCCGTCCCGGCGCAGCTCCGCGATGGGGAAGCCGGGGCGGCCGAGGTCGGCGATCTCGGTGAAGAAGGCGAAGTTGCCCCCGGTCGCCTGGGTGCCGCACTCGATCACGTGCCCGGCCACCACCGCGCCCGCCAGCGCGTCGTAATCGTCGGCGGCCCAGCCGAAGTGCGCCGCCGCCGGGCCGGCGACCAGGGCGGCGTCGGTCACCCGACCGGTCACCACGATGTCGGCGCCCGCCTGCAGGCACTCCGCGATTCCCCAGGCGCCGAGGTAGGCATTGGCGGTGAGCGGGGCGCCGAGGCCGAGTTCGGCGGCGCGGTCGAGCAGGTCGTCGCCGGTGACGTAGGCGATCTTCGGCTGGAGGCCGAGTTTCGCCGCGACCACCCGCAATTTCTCCGCGAGCCCGGCCGGGTTCAGCCCGCCCGCGTTGGCCACCAGCTTCACCTTCCGGTCCATGGCGCGCCCAAGACAGTCCTCGACCTGGCGCAGGAAGGTCTTGGCGTAGCCGAGCTCGGGGTCCTTCATCCGGTCCCGGCCCAGGATGAGCATGGTGAGCTCGGCCAGGTAGTCGCCGGTGAGGACGTCGAGCCCGCCGCCGTCGAGCATCTCCCGCATGGCGACGGCGCGGTCACCGTAGAAACCGGAGCAGTTGCCGATCCGGAGCAGCTCCGGGTCGGCCGCGAGACTGGTCACGCGGGTGGCCTCCTGTGCGAGCGTGGTAGCGGTTCGAGGGTGACACCGGGGCTGTAAAAAAGCAAGCCCGCGCGCTTGTTAATGGGTTGGGTAGGCTGCGGGGGTGTCCTCGAACCTCACCGTGCTCCTGCTTCTCGCGCTGGCCGGGTTTCTGCTCGGCGGGGCGATCACCCTGTGGAAGACGCAGCGGTGGCCGGCTGTTTCGCTCGGCGTGTGCGCGGTGCTCGCTGGGGTCGGGGCATTCGTCTGGAGTTAGCCGTCGCGGATGTCGGCGCCCCGCTCGGCGAAGGCCTTGAAGTCCAGCATCTGCTGCCGCGACTGCTTGCGGAAGGAGCCAGGCATCAAGCGCCCGAGCAGTCGGACTATCCTGCTGTCGAACCGGTACTCGCTCTCACTCTCCCAGAGCGTCGTCTGCGGACCGGCCACGGTCAGCCGATCGCGCACCGCGCTCCACATACCCGGCCCGGCGATCTCGCGGTCGAAGTGCACGGTGACACCCTCCGGGATGTCCTCGAACCGCGCCGGCTCCCGGCGCGTGATCACCTCGACGCACTCCATCTCCCGCGACCCCTGCCGCATGACCACCCGCGACTCGGTGCCGAGCTGCCCGTGTTCACCGCGGATCGGCTCGTGCGACACCACCCCGCGCAGCCACTTGGGGATATTCGCCGGGTCGGCGAGCAGCTGGGCCACCCGTTGGCGCGGGAGGGCGATCTCGATCGAGGTGGTGTATCGCACGGTGCCGAAGTCTATCAGTCTTCACTTATATAGAAGGCCCGCGACCGCACTCTGGCACGCCAACGGCCTATGTGTGAAAATCCCACATATGGACGGTAAGGCCCTCGGAGCGCGGATCGCAGCCGCACGGACGAGCCTCGAACTGACGCAAGACAACCTCGCGAACCGCGCCGGCATCGAGCGAACCGCCCTTGTACGGATCGAGAAGGGTGAGCGGAAGGTGTCGGCGGTCGAACTCGTGTCCCTGGCCGCGGTCCTCGAAACTCCGTTGGCGTGGTTCGTGCGCGACCCATTGCCCACGGTGGTCAGCCGACGCTCCGAAGCGGTACCGACCCACGAGGTCACCGCCCGGCTCGATCGCGAACTCGAGTTGTTCGCCGGCGATGTCGCGACGCTGGTGAGCAGGAACGTGATCGAACCCGTCGCCGATCGCCCTACCTGGTCGACCCCGCGATCACACGCGGAGAGCGAGCGCCTCGCGGGCGAGGTGCGCAGGCACCTCTCAGCAGGGTCGGACCCGCTGCTCGATCTCGGCCGAGTTGCCGAGACCTTCGGCTTGTATTCGTGTTCGCTACCACTCGGCGCGGGTGGGGCAGATGGCGCACTCGTCGAGGTGGCGGAGGGGTGTGGCGCGGCGGTGATCGACGGCGATACCCGATCGGGACGCCGCCGCATGTCACTGGCGCACGAACTCGGGCACTGGCTGTTCGGAGACGTCTACGACGCGACAGCGGGCGACGCCGAACGGATGGTCAACTCTTTCGCCGCATACCTCCTGGCCCCGCGAGCGGGTGTGGCGAAGCTGCGGCAGGATCACCCGGGAGAATCGGCGCGCGACCGTGCGATCCGAGTCGCCGGCACATACCGAATGTCGTGGTCGGCGGTGATTCTGCACCTCCGGAATCTGAGTGAAATCACCGAAGACGACTATCGCAGCATGGAAGGGCGCGTACCGGTGCCCGGCGAGTTCGCGAAGCTGGCGATCGTCCTCGATACCGACGAACTTCGCCCGCCATCGGTGTCCCCGGGAATGGCCGCTGCGATAGTGGCCGCGTACGTCGACAGAAGGATGACTGCCGCTCGTGCCCTGGAACTGTTGCGGGGCAGCCTCGCCGACGAGGGCGAGCTACCCCCTCAGCGAGACGAAACCGCCACCGACTTCGCGAGCCTGTGACCGCGTCGACCGAGGGTCGCTGGGTGATGGACACCTCGACTTTCACGCACTTCTGCCGAGCCCGCCGTCAAGACATCCTGCAGCGCCTCGCTCCGCACGGCATCATCCTGCTTCCCGACACCGTCCTCACCGAAGTCGAGGCCGGGCGCGACCGTGGGTACGACATCCCGCCGATCGCGAGCTTTCCGTGGGTCGAACGGGGAATCCTGACGCTTGAAGAGGAGTACACCCAACTTCTCATCAAGGTCGACATGCCGTCCAAGAGGACGGATCCACCACGTAAGCATCTCGGTGAGTGCGCGGTTCTGGCATGCGCCAAGCATCGAACGATGGTGGCAGTGATCGATGACGGCGACGCCAGAACTCAAGCCAGGCAGCGCGAACTGCCGTACATCACAACGATGTGGATCATCGCCGAAGCGCACAAAACCCTCGCCGGCATCGACTGCGAGACCACCGAGCAGATCTACCAGGATCTTCTTGCCACGGACATGAAACTGCCTGCAGCCGGAACATTCCATGCGTGGGCGGCCAGGTTCGACATGCTGAACTGCCGGACACCGGTCATCGAGCAAAGCTGAGCTCCCCGGCGCAGCCCGCCGTTCGACGGGCCGCGCCGAGCGACGACTACCCCGCCGGAGCGAGCTCCAGCAACCGCCTGGCACCGCTGACCTCCGCACCGGCCCAGAACGTCTCCATACAATCACCCGCCACCCCGCGCAACCCCGATGCGGTCAGCGCACACGACTTGAACGCCCGCCCCGCGACACTCACCCGATGCCGCGCGGGCCGCATGCGCCGCCCGAGTTCGTCGGGCGGCAGCCCACCCCACAGCACCGTCTCGGAATGCCCGCCGCCGAGCGGTGGCACCAGGTCGGCGCGGTAGCTGTCGACGGCGATGGCGAGCACATCCGGCCGGATCTCCCTGACCGCGGCGGCGGGCCAGTGCTCCAGGTCGAGCGGGACGGCGCCGAGGATCTCCAGCGGGCGCACGGCGGCGGGGTCGGAGACCGGGACGATCACCTCCCACCCGGAGGCCCGCATGTCGAAGAGCCAGCCGCCGAGGTGCTGCACTACCTCGGCAACGGCGGGCGCGACGACCACCAATCGGTAGCGGAGGTCGCACCGGCGGGCGTGTGCCCGCCATTCGGTCGGTGAGTAGGTGCCGAAACCACGTTCGGGCAGGGCCGCGGATCGTACTGCCATGTTCCATCCGTTCTCGATGCCACACCGGCGGCAGCTCCGACCGATCCACGACCGCGCGGCACGAAGGCGCGCGCGATTCGCCTCGACGAGGAACGGGCGACGACGCACCGGGACTGGGGGGCTGGGCGTCGCGCTCGGGCGGAAGCGTGCCGCATCTACGGTAACGGGGTTACTGCGATCGGTTCGCGAAACGGCGGATTCCGACCGGTCCGCCCGGAGCCGGGACCGAGCGGCCACCCGGCTCACCGACATATTCCGCCATGAACTGCGGAAATCCCCCGCCGATGGCGGCGCAAGAGAATTGATACCGGCGGGACTCACTCCCCGGTAACCATGTTACTGTCCAGTCGGGACGCACCGTGACCCGCCGCACAGCGGCGGCCGCGAGGTGACCGAGGACATTCCGGCGAAGGGGCCGGGGTGGTGGCCAGGGAGAGTTCGGGATGGATCGACAGCAGCGGCGCTCGCGGTGGCGGGGCCGGATGACGGCGGCGGCGCTCGCGCTCGCCTGCGCCGCCGGGCTGACCGCCGTGGCGGCGCCCGCCACGGCCGAGCCGGTGCGCCCCTTCTACGTCCCGCCTGCGGCGATTCCGTCGGAGCCGGGGGCGATCATCAAGACCCAGCCGATGTCGCTCTTCGCCACCCTGCCGACCGAGCAGGGCTGGCCGGGCAAGGGCGAGCTGATCATGTACAGCACCACGCTGCAGGACGGCACCCCGGTCGCCGCCACCGGCACCTTCATCGCCGCCGCCGGGCCGTGGGCGGGCCCCGGCCCGCGGCCGACGGTGGTCATCGCGCCAGGCACCTCCGGCCAGGCCGATCGCTGCGCCATGTCGGTGGCCTTCTCCACCGGGCTCACCGCCTTCGCCGATCCGTCGCCGAGCATCTCGGCCAACCAGGAGCTGCCCTCGTCGGCGGCCTGGGCCGGGCTCGGCGCCAACGTGGTGATCCCGGATTACATCGGGCTCGGCACCCCGGGCATGCACACCTACGGCAACCGCTTCGAGCAGGGCCACGCGGTGCTCGACGCCGCGCGCGCCGCCAATACCCTCGCGGGCGTCGGCCCGGAGACCCCGCTGCTCTTCTGGGGCTACTCGCAGGGCGGCGGGGCCACCGCGGCCGCCGCCGAGTTGCTGCCGCAGTACGCGCCGGAGCTGAACCTCAAGGGCACCTGGGCGGGCGGCCCGACCGCCGACCTCTCGGCGATCCTCAACCAGATCGACGGCGCGCTGATCGGCGGTGCCATCGGCTACGCCATCAACGGCATGCTGGTGCGCTACCCGGACCTGCAGCGGGCACTGGACCGGGTGAGCAGCCAGGCAGGCCGGGACATGCTCGCCACGCTCGGCGAGACCTGCATCGGCGACCTGATCTTCAAGCACCCGTTCCTGCGCACCAACTCGCTCACCGTCGACGGCCGCTCGCTGAGCGAGCACCTGGCAGGCATCCCGGAGGCCGCGCCGGTGCTGGCCGAGCTGAAGGTGGGCCAGCTCAAGCCGCAGGCGCCGGTGCTGATCACCAGCGGCCGGAACGACGACACCGTGCCGTACGCCCAGGCCAAGCAGCTCGCGCAGGACTGGTGCGGCCGCGGCGGCACCGTCGAGTTCCGGACCAACGAGCTGCCGCCGATCCTCTCCGGGACGACCATCCCGAACCACTTCGGCCCCGAGCTCATCGACGGTTTCAGCCCGAACAGCGTGATCGCGTACCTGCTCGACCGGCTCGCGGACAAGCCGATCTCCGGCTGCTCCATCAACTGACCGGAAACATCGTTCTAGCATTCCGGGAACCTGAAACCCGGATCGAGGGTGCGTGATGGGGACAAGCCGGGTGCGCAGGGTCGCGGCGGTGGTGGCCGGGGCGGCGCTGCTGCCGGTCGGGGTGGTCGCGGCCGAGCCGCCGCCCGCCGGGATGCGGCACATCGCAACGGTGTCGGATACCGCGGCCGCGCCGGCGGAGTGCGGCCCCGGCTCGGCGCCGGAGACCGGGATGCAGGGCGAGGTGCCCGCCGCCGATCGGGCGAGCGGGCGCAGCGCCGCCGGGTACCGGTGCAATATCACCCGGATCGGCGGCTTCGACGGCCGCGGCGGCGGCATCGTCTCGGCCGCCTTCGAGCACTGCGTCTACGTCGGCAGCTTCTTCCCCGGCAGCCGCACCGGGCCCAGCCCCGGCGTGCAGGTGCTCGATGTCTCGGACCCGGCGAACCCGGTCCCCACCGCGAACCTGACCGAACCGGCCATGCTGGCAGGCACCTGGGAGTCGCTCAAGGTGCACGAGGAGCGCAGGCTCCTGGTCGGCGCGGGTGTCCCGCTGCTCACCGGGGCCGGGCTGCTCTCGGTCTACGACCTCTCCGACTGCGCGCACCCGCGGCTGCTCAACCCCGGGCCGGGCACCGCCGTCGAGCAGCCGCTGCCGATCATCGCGCACGAAGGCGGCTTCTCCCCCGACGGCCGCACCTACTGGTCCTCCGGCACCGCGCCGGGGCTGCTCAGCGCCGTCGACCTCACCGACCCGGCGCACCCGCGGGTGATCTGGCAGGGGTTGCCGGGGCTCTCGGTGCACGGCATCGGCTTCAGCCCGGACGGGGACCGGCTCTACCTCGCCAACAACTTCGGCGGGCTCACGGTGCTCGACACCTCCGCGGTGCAGCGCCGTGACCCGGACCCGAGGGTGCCGACGCTCTCGGCCACCAGCTGGACCGACGGCTTCGCCACCCAGCACGCCGTCCCGGTGAGCTACGGCGGGGTGCCGCACCTGTTCGTGGTGGACGAGGCAGGCTCCGGCGGGGTGAAGATCTTCGACGTCGCCGATCCCGCGCAGCCGCGGCCGGTGAACTCCATCAAGCTGGAGATCAACCTGCAGTCCAACCAGGACACCGCGCTCGCCTCCAGCTTCGGCGGCTCGCTCTTCTCCTACGACGCGCACTACTGCAGCGCCGACCGGCCGCGCGACCCCACCGCGCTGGCCTGCGGGTGGCTGGCCTCCGGGATCCGGGTCTTCGACGTGCGCGACCCGGGCGCGGTCCGGGAGATCGCCTACTACAACCCGCCCGCACGCACCGGGCAGCCCGCCGGGGCGAACTCGCCGCAGTCGCTGTTCTCCATCGCCGGGGTGCCGCTGCTGAACTCCGGCGCGCTGATCCAGGCGCTGTCCGCCGGGGCCTTCGACCCCGCGCAGGCGCTCGGCGGGCCGCGCGGCGACCAGGTGACCGGGGATCACTCCGCCGACCTGTGCTTCTCACCGCCCGCCTGGCGGGGGAACCAGCTCTGGGTGACCTGCTCGGACAACACCTTCCAGACGCTGGCGCTCGATCCCGCGGTGTACACGCCACCGGCGGATCAGCGGACGACGGCCGGGTCCTAGTCGGCGGAGTCCCGCTTGCGGCCGGACTTCGGCCGCCGCGCCGCTGCCTTCGCCGCGGCGGGGTCGCGGGGTGGTTCGGCCGGGGCCGCGCGCGCACCGGGCGCCGCACCGTTCGGGGCGCCATCGCTCGGCGCCGACCGGCCCGCACCGGACCGCACCGCGCCTCCGTTCCCACGCTCCTTCGCCGCCGCGCCCTTGCGCTCCTTCGGCGCGGCACCCTTGCGCTCCTTCGGCGCGGCACCCTTGCGCTCCTTCGGCGCGGCGGGCGCCCCCGCGCGCGGCTCGCCGACGCTCAGCACGAAGAGCCGCAGATCCTCCGGGACCCCGCTCAGCGGCGCCGCGAAGAGCCCGCGGCGGTACGGCTTGACGCTGCCACCGAGCAGCTCCAGCGTCTCCGGCCGCAGCGCGCGCAGGGTGGCCTCGGAGAGCATGGTGTTCCCGTTCCCGCCCGCCTCCATCACCCTGGCCGCGATGGTGACGTCGACACCGAGCCAGTCCCCGCCGATCTCCCGGGGCGAGCCGGTGTGCAGCCCCATCCGCATGCGCGGGCGGTAGTCGCCGAAAGCGACCGCGCCGAGCGCGCGCTTCATCGCGACGGCGGCGGCGAGCGCCTGGTCAGGGGAGTCGAAGACGGCCATCAGGCCGTCGCCCATCCGCTTCACCACCGACCCGCCGCGCTCGACCACCGGCGGCTCGATGGCCAGCGCCACCCGGCGCAGCAGCTCGAGCGTTGCCTCGTCACCGGCGGTGAGCGACCAGCGGGAGAAGGCGACCAGGTCGGTGAAGAGCACGGTGACCTCGGTGCTGCCCCGGCCGCGGCCGACCCGCTCCAGCATGGCCTGCCAGACCTGCAGCGCGCCGAATCCGACTTCGCGGGCCGCGCTCGGGGTGTCGCCGACCAGCCGGTCCGCGGCGCGGGCGACGGCGCGCGGCCCGCCGGGACCGGTGACCGAGAGCGGATCCCCGAACGCCGGGTCGCCGGGCAGCTGGTGCCTGGCCCGGCGCAGCGCGCCGATGATGTCCGGCCGCCGGTTCGCGGAGTGCATCAGCTCGGCCAGCCGTTCGCGCTGGAGCCGCGCGCGGCGGCCGAACGCGGAGGCGTCGGGCACCGCCTCCGGCTCCGGCTCGGGATCGGCACCGCCGGATGTCGGTCTCACGGTGCGAGGGTATCGCAGGGGGTGCCGGGAAAGCGGGGCCGAAGGTCACAGGTATCCGGGAAACGGCAGCGCAACGGCGGAAAAGGGCGATGGACGCACCGGGCCCGGTGTGGCTGGTGCCACACCGGGCCGGCGGCGACGACCGCCGGGCAGTGGCGGCCGATGCGGGGCCACGACCTCGGGTGAGGCCGGGGCCGCACCCGAGCGGCGAGGGACGTCGGCTCGGGTGGCTGTGCGGATCGCTCCCGATCGGGGAGTAACCGATTGTTCGCGGTTCAGGCGTCCCTGCGGTCCGCGTACACCAGCGCGGCGACATAGACCACCGCGACGAACGCGATGAAGTAGAGCAGGCTGCCCCACACGCCCCAGTGCCAGTTGCCGCCGACCTCGGCGACGGACAGGAACCGGTTGATGTTCTGGAAGGGCAGGAAGGGTCCCACATTACGCCCGAAGTTGCCGAACGCACTCAGCAATGGCTCCAGCAGCAGCGACCAGAGCACGATCAGCGAGATCGCCGCGGCCGACTGCCGCACCAGCACCCCGACGCCGACGGCGAGCACCACCGCGAGGAAGGCGTAGATCGGGATGCCGTAGACCGCCCGCCACTGGCCGTCGAAGGTGAGCGCGACGGTGGCCTCCGAGCCGCCGACCACCTTGGCCACCGCGACCGCGCCGAAGGCGACCACGGTGCTCAGCACCGCGCCGTACACCCCGACCAGCCCGGCCTTGGTGAGCAGCACCGTGTACCGGTTCGGCACCGCTTGGAAGGTGGTCCTGATGACGCCGAAGCGGTACTCGCTGGTGACGGTGAGCGCCGCCAGGATCATCAGCACCATGACCCCGAAGCCGGTGACGCCGGAGGTGGCGGTGCTGATGTCGAGCGCGGGCATGCCCGCCTCCGGGTCGCCCGCCGAGGTGCGCACCACCAGCGCGAAGAGCGCGGCGAGGCCGAGCCCGAGCGCCACGATCACCGCGGAGCACCACCAGGGCGACCTGGTGGAGGTGAGCTTGATCCGTTCCGCTGCCAGCACGCCCATCAGAGCGCACCTCCCATCACCTGGTCGACTCCGCTGCCGTGGTATTCGACCGCGCCACCGGTCATCCGCATGAAGGCGTCCTCCAGCGAGGCGCGCTGCGGCGCCAGCTCCAGGAGGGTGATGGCGTTCTGCCCGGCCAGCGTGCCGACCGCATCGCTGGTGACCCCGGCGACCACGAGCGCGGGGCCGTCGGTGCCCGCGCCGTCCTCGCGCACCGTCATCCCAGCCGAGGTGAGCAGGCTGCGCAGCTGGTCCAGCTGCGGGCTGCGCACCCGCACGGTCGCCTCCGAGGCCCGCTCGATGAACTCCTGCGTGGAGGAGTCGGAGATCAGCTCGCCGCGGCCGATCACCACCAGGTGGTCGGCGGTCTGCGCCATCTCGGAGAGCAGGTGGCTGGAGACCAGCACGGTGCGGCCCTCGCCTGCCAGCCGCTGCATGAAGCGGCGGATCCACAGGATGCCCTCCGGGTCGAGGCCGTTCACCGGCTCGTCGAAGAGCAACACCTCGGGGTCGCCGAGCAGCGCCCCGGCCAGCCCGAGCCGCTGCGACATGCCGAGCGAGAAGCCGCCCGCCGCCTTGTTCGCCACCTCGGAGAGCCCGACCAGTCGCAGCACCTCCTCCACCCGGTCCTTGCCGATGCCGTTGGAGGCGGCCATCCAGTGCAGGTGCGAGCGGGCGGAGCGGTTCGGGTGCACCCACTTGGCGTCGAGCAGCGCGCCGACGGTGCGCAGCGGGTTCTCGAGTCGCCGGTAGGGCACCCCCTTGACCAGCGCCGTCCCCGCGGTCGGGGTGTCGAGTCCGAGGATCATCCGCATGGTGGTGGATTTGCCCGCACCGTTCGGCCCGAGGAACCCGGTCACCTGCCCGGGCCGGACGGTGAACGTCAGATCCCGCACCGCGACCGTCTGGCCGTACCGCTTGGTCAGGCCCTTCAGTTCGATCATGGGACCCAGCATTCCGCACCGGGGGCGCTGCGCGCGTCGGCAGCAAGTCGCGGCGCGCGTCATCCTCGCGGAGGACGCCGCGGATTACAGCTCGGGGGAGGAGGCCTGTGCCCAGAAGCGCTTGGGGATGCGCCCGGCCAGCCGGGCGGAGTACCCGGAGCGCACCGCCTCGGCCATGGCGGCGGCCATGAGCGCCGGTTTGCGCGCCCTGGTCACGGCGGTGGCGAGCAGCACGGCGGAACAGCCGAGTTCCATGGCGAGCGCGGCGTCGCTTGCGGTGCCGATGCCCGCGTCCAGGATCACCGGGACCCCGGCCCCGGCCACGATCATCTCGATATTGTGCGGATTGCCGATGCCGAGGCCGGTGCCGATCGGCGAGCCGAGCGGCATGACCGCGGCGCAGCCCGCCTCCTCCAGCCTGCGCGCCAGGATCGGATCGTCGCTGGTGTAGGGGAGCACGGTGAAGCCGGCGTCGACCAGCTGCTCGGCGGCGTCGAGCAGCTCGACCGGGTCGGGGAGCAGGGTGCGCTCGTCGGCCACCACCTCCAGCTTCACCCAGTCGGTCTCCAGCGCCTCGGCGGCGAGCCGCGCGGTGAGCACCGCCTCGGCGGCGGTGCGGCAGCCCGCGGTGTTCGGCAGCGGGGCGATGCCGAGCCGCTCGAGCAGGTCGAGCACGCCGGTGCCGCCCGCGGCGTCGATCCGGCGCATGGCGACCGTGGTGAGTTCGGTGCCGGAGGCGAGCAGCGCCTCCTCCAGCACGGTCAGGTTCTCCGCGCCGCCGGTGCCCATCACCAGCCGGGAGCCGAACTCCCGGCCCGCGATGCGCAACGGCTCGAACTCCGCGGCCTGCACCGCGGCAGCCTCCGCCGTGGCGAGCTCAGCCACCCTGGACCGCCGTCAGCACCTCGATGGACCAGCCGCGGCCGACCGGCTCGTCCCAGCGCGACTTGGGGAAAACCGCGCCGTCCACGGCGAGCGCGATCCCCTTCGCTGGCAGCTCCAGCCGGGCCAGCAGCTCGCGCACCGAGAGCGGCTCGGCGAACTCGTGATCGGCGCCGTTCACGGTGACTCCGATCGGGATGGACGTCGTCATCCGATACCTCCTGTGTCTGTGCGGAACCCGGCCCCGGGCCGATCGGCGGTCGTCGGCACCGGCTCCCGGGTCGGGGGAGCCCCGGCGGCGCGGGCACCGACCGGCTCCCGGGAGCGCGGCACCCGGCCGCCCGCGGCGGCCGATGGGCCGTCCGCCCGGGCGCCGGCCCCGAACCGCTCCGGGTCGGCTACCTCGGCCTCGGGCAGCGAATCACCGTCGAGCAGCGCGAGGACCGCGTCGGCGGTGAGCGGCACCGCGAGCATGCCGTTGCGGCCGTGCCCGGTGGCGGCGAGCACCCGGTCGTCCAGCACGCCGATGAGCGGCAGGTTGTCCGGGCTGCCCGGCCGGGAACCGGCGCTCGCCTCGGCGAACTCGTACTCGGCGATGGCCGGGAAGACCGCCTCGGCATCGGCGATCAGGTCGCGCACCCCGCCGACGGTGACCGCGGTGTCGAAGCCGGCCTCGTACTGGGTGGCACCGACCACGATCCCGTCGCCGCGCGGCACCAGGTAGAGCGCGCGGCCGTGCACCCTGGCCCGGATCACCCGGGTCGGCGCGGGCGCCGCGCCCGGCCGGTGCCGGAGCCGGAGGATCTCGCCCTTGACCGGACGCACCGGCAGCCCGGGCCAGAGCCCGGCGGAGGCGGCGCCCGCGGCGAGCACCACCCGGTCCGCGTCGAGCGCGGCGAGGTCGTCCACCCGGTCGGCGTCGACCCGGACCCCCGCCATCTCGGCGGCGGCGCGCAGCGCGGTGATCAGCGCCCGGTTGTCGATGGCGGGCTCGTCGGCGAGCAGCCCGGCGCGCACCGTGCGGGCAAGCCCGCGCTCGTGCTCGCGCACCCCGGCGCGGTCGAGCAGCCGCAGCCGGTGGCCGTGCCCGGCGGTGAACTCGGCGATGGTGCGCAGGTCGGCGGCGTCGGCCTGGTCGAGCGCGACGGTCAGCGTCTGCTCGGCGACGAAGAGCGGGATGCCGGTGCGCGCGGTGAGCCGCGCGGCGAAGCCGGGCCAGCGCGCGAGCGCGGCGGCGCCGAAGCCGAGCACCCGCTCCTCCCCCGGCCAGCCCTCGGAGAGCGGGGCGAGCATGCCGCCCGCCACCCACGAAGCGCCGGAGGCGATCTCCGGGTCGGCGATGGTGACGGACCACCCGGCCTCGGCGGCCCGCCACGCCACGGCGAGCCCGATGGCGCCGCCACCGACGACGGCCAGAGTCCGCATCCGCTCCACCTGCCTCCCTGTCCGTCACCACGGTAGCGCGGGGAGCACCCCCCGCTGTCGGGTGCCCGGCACCGGTCGACGGGCGGGAGCGGGGTGACTACCGTCCTTGTCCATGCAACCCGGTCACCCGGTTCCGCCGATCACCCCCGCCCGGCCCGTTCCGCCGCGGGACCGGCTCGGCACCGCCCGGCTCTACCTCTGCACCGACGCCCGCCGCGAGCGCGGTGACCTGGCGAGTTTCGCCGAGGCCGCGCTGGCGGGCGGGGTCGACATCATCCAGCTGCGGGACAAGGGCTCACCCGGCGAGGCGAAATTCGGCCCGCTGGAGGCCAAGCGGGAGCTGGGCGCGCTGGCCGAGCTCAGGGCCGCCACCCGCAGGCACGGCGCGCTGCTCGCGGTGAACGACCGCGCCGATATCGCGCTGGCCGCGGGCGCCGACGTGCTGCACCTCGGCCAGGACGACCTGCCGCCCTGGTACGCCAGGAAGATCCTCGGCCCCGACGTGCTGCTCGGCCGCTCCACCCACGACCGCGACCAGGCCCGGCTGGCCGCGCTGGACGAGCACATCGACTACTTCTGCACCGGCCCGCTCTGGGCCACCCCGACCAAGCCGGGCCGGGCGGCGGCCGGGCTGGATCTGGTGCGCGAGACCGCCGAGGCCGCGCCCGCGCGGCCCTGGTTCGCCATCGGCGGGATCGATGCGGAGCGGTTGCCCGAGGTGCTGGCGGCGGGGGCCTCCCGGGTGGTCGTGGTGCGCGCGATCACCGCGGCCGACGACCCGGAGGCGGCCGCGCGGGCGCTCAAGTCCGCGCTGTCGGCGGATGCCTGAGCCGTGGGGTCAGGAAAGCACCTGGCAGCGGGTGAGCGCGAAGGCGGCGGAGCCGGGGGGCGGCGCCGCGGCGGATTCCCGCGCCTCGGCGTCCGGGTCGACGATCCGGGCGAGCTCGCCGGGGCCGGCCGGCTCGGCGTGCAGCCAGACGAAGCCGCGGTCGGCCAGGTCGACGGTGCGCGGCAGCGCCTTGGCGAGCCGGTCGTCCTCGGTGAGCCCGGCCGGGTCGATCCGGGCCGGGGCGGCCCGCAGCCCTGGCCAGGCCAGCGCGAAGCCGGGGTGCAGCGGGCGGTCGTCGACGTCCTCCTCCGGCACCCAGGCCAGCTCGGTGCTCTCCCGGTTCCCGATGAGGGCGAGGGTGAGCGGCGCGTCCGCGACGACGGTGGTGTAGGTCCAGCCGCTGGCCGCCTCCGCGGTGACGCGCTCGGCGCGCACCCGGACGTCGTCGGGGCGGATGCCCGCCTCCTCCCACGCCTCGCGCACCGCCGCGCGCACGGTCGTCTCGTGGCTGTCCCGCGCGCCGCCGGGCAGCGCCCAGGTGCCGCCCTGGTGGCTCCAGAGCGCCCGGTGCTGCAGCAGCACCGCCGAACCGCCGCCGGGCAGCGGCGCCCGCAGCAGCAGCCCCGCCGCCCCGAACCGGCCCCAGTGCCTCAGGCCGTCCGGGCCGAGCGACCAACCGTCTCCGTCACCACGCATCCGCACAACCCGCTCTCGTCCGGCCGCGGTGCTCCCGCCGGGGGCGTTGCACACACCGCGACTTCCGTACGACCACAATAAACTCCGAACGCGCGCAGGTGCTCGCCCGAAACTGGAGGTGGAGATGACGCCGGTGAACACCGACGTGCGGGTCTTCGCGGCCTCCTCCCCCGGCAAGCTGCTCGCCATGGGCATGCTGCTGGTGTTGGTCTGCCTCACCGCGGGGCTCACGACCTCGGACGAGGTCGGCGGCAGGCAGGACGCGCTGCGCACCCTGCTCGCCGACTCCGAACCCGACGCGTACTCCGCGCACAGCCTCTACACATCGCTCTCGGTGGCCGACGCCGCCGCCGGGACCGCCTTCATCGCGGGCGGCATCGAGCCGCAGCCGGTGCGCGACCGGTACAGCCAGGCGATCGGCGAGGCCGCCGCCGAGCTGGTCGCGCGCGCCGGGCACAGCGGCGAGCCGGTGGACGGGCCGGACACCACGCTGCGCACCGGGATCGCCACCGGCCTCCCGGTCTACACCGGGCTGGTGGAGACCGCGCGAACCGCGAACCGGAGCGGCTACCCGGTCGGCGCCGCATACCTCAGCGAGGCCTCCAACCAGATGCAGACCGTGCTGCTGCCGATGGCGGGCAACCTGCACGAGCACCGCTCGGCGGCGGTGGTGCAGGCCCAGCGCGACCACGTGCGCCCGCCGTGGACGGCGATCCTGCTGCTCACCGTCGCGCTGCTGGCGCTGTTCTGGGGGCAGCGGGAGCTCGCGCACCGCTGGCACCGCACCCTGAACCCGGGGCTGCTCGCGGCCAGCGTGCTGCTGCTCGTGCTCTTCGCCTGGACCGTGCTCGCCGGCTCGATCTCCGCGGTCGCCATGGTGCACGGCCGGGACCAGGGCGCGGTGCCCGGCTCCCGGCTCACCGAGAGCCGGATCCTGGTACAGCAGGCGCGCGCCGCCGAGACGGTGAAGCTGGTGCGCCGGGACGCCACCGGCGACTACGACCGCAGCTACCAGGCCGGGATGACCCGGCTCGGGGAGCTGCTGGACGGCTACCCGCCCGGCGCCCCCGCCGCGGGCGATATCGCCGCCGCCCGCACCGCCCTCGACCGCTGGCAGGCCGCGCACCAGCGAATGAACGACACGCTGAACCGCGGCGACTGGGTCGGGGCCGCCGTCGTCGCGACCGGGCCGGGCGCGGCGGATTCGGCGGCCCAGGTGGAGGCGCTCGACGCCGCGCTGGAGCACGCCGTCACCGAGACGAGGGACCGGCTGCGCGACGAGGTGGCGACCGCGTTGCGGGTGCTGAACCTGCTCGCGCCCGGCGCCTACGTCATCGGCATCGTGGCGGCGGTCTGCGTCGTCCTCGGATTGTGGCCGCGATTGCGGGAGTACCGATGAAGGCGACGCTCCCGCTGCTGCTGCTGCTCCTCGCGCTGACCGCGGTCGCCGGGTGCGCGGAGCCGGCCGTGCCCGCGGTGATCACCCGCACCGCCGAGTACACCGCCCCGCCGCTGCCCGCCCAGGCGGTGCCGATCACGCCGGGCGCCCCGCTGCCGACCGCGGCCCCGCTGGACTGCGGCGACCCGACCGCCAGCCTGCGCCCGACCGGCGCGCGCACCGGGCCAACGGTGGACGCCATCCGCAGCCGGGGGCGGCTGATCGTCGGGCTGGACGCGGGCAGCAACCTGCTCAGCTTCCGCGACCCGGTCTCCGGCAGCATCGTCGGCTTCGACGCCGATATCGCGCGGGAGGTCGCGCGGGATCTGCTCGGCGATCCGGACGCGGTGGAGTTCCGCAGCCTCGGCTCGGCGGATCGGGAGCGCGCGCTGGTGGAGCGCACGGTCGACCTGGTCGCCAAGACCATGACCATCACCTGCGAGCGGCGGCGCAGCGTCACCTTCTCCACCGTGTACCTGCGCGCGCAGCAGCGGGTGCTGGCGCTGGAGAACTCCGGGATCAACGGGATCGGCGACCTGGCCGGGCGCCGGGTCTGCGTGGTGCGCGGCACCACCTCGCTGGACCGGATCCGGCTGCAGCAGCCCGCCGCCACCGTGCTCACCGTCTCCACCTGGGCGGACTGTCTCGTGGTGCTGCAGCAGCGGCAGGTCGACGCGGCCAGCACCGACGACACCATCCTGGCCGGGCTGGCCGCCCAGGACCCGTACACCCGGGTGGTCGGGCCAGGGATCGCCGACGAGCCGTACGGGATCGGCATCCCCAAGGGCGACGACGACCTGGTGCGCGCGGTCAACGCCACGCTGGAGCGGATTCGCGCCGACGGCACCTGGAGCGCGATCCACCGCCGCTGGCTCGCCGTGCTCGGCCCCTCCCCCGCCCCGCCCGCTCCGACCTACCAGGACTGAGCGCCGATGCCCGATTCCGCCCCGGAGCACGCGTCCCCCGAGACGCAGCGCGTGCCGTTTCCCAGCGACGGGGAATCCGGTCCCGCGCCCGAGACCCGCCGCGTGCCCTTCGCGGGCGACGAGGCACGGCCCGCCGGCGCGGAGCAGGGCGGCCCGGAGACCCGGCGCGTGCCGTTCCCCGGGGACGGGGAGTCCGATCCCGCGCCGGAGCACGGGGATTCGCCAGGCACGCAGCGGGCGGCGGGTCCGGTGACCGGGGCACTCGCCCCGACCGGAACCGTCTCCGGCCGCACCGGGTCGGGGCGCAGCACCCGGACCACCCGCACCCGCGCGACCGTGCGCAAACTCGGCGCCGGGCTGGTCACCATCCCGGCGGTCCCCCCGGCCGACCCGCTCGCCGCGGTGCTCGACGACCCGGTGGTCGCCGAGGCCAAACGGTTCTGCTGGCGCTGCGGCTCCCCGGTCGGCCGCGGCCGCGACGGCGAACCGGGGAGCACCGCAGGCACCTGCGCGACCTGCGGCGCCGAGTACGACTTCCGCCCCGCCCTGCACCGCGGCGACATGGTCGCCGGCCAGTACGAGATCCAGGGCTGCCTCGCGCACGGCGGCCTCGGCTGGATCTACCTCGCGGTGGACCGCAATGTGGACGACCGCTGGGTGGTGCTCAAGGGCCTGCTGCACGCGGGCGACGCCGAGGCGCAGGCCGTCGCCATGGCCGAGCGCCGCTTCCTGGCCGAGGTGGCGCACCCGAGCATCGTCAAGATCCACAACTTCGTCGAGCACACCGCGGGCGCGGGCGCGAGCATCGGCTACATCGTGATGGAGTACGTCGGCGGCCGCTCGCTGCGCGACGTGCTCGACGACCGCCCGCGCCCGGAGCGCATGCCGGTCGCCGAGGCCATCGCCTACGTGCTGGAGATCCTGCCCGCGCTGGAGCACCTGCACGCCATGGGGCTCACCTACAACGACCTCAAGCCGGACAACATCATGATCACCGAGGACCGGGTCGAGCTGATCGACCTCGGCGCCGTCGCCCCCATCGAGGCGTACGGAAACCTGTACGGCACCAAGGGCTTCCAGGCGCCGGAGATCGCGAACACCGGCCCCACCGTCGCCTCCGACGTCTACACCGTCGGCCGCACCCTCGCCGTGCTCACTCTGCGGCTGCCCACCGAGCGCGGCCGGTACCTGGACGGCATCCCGGACCCGGCCGAGCACGAGGTGCTGCGCCGCTACCCGTCCTTCCACCGCCTGCTGCTGTGCGCCACCGACCCCGAGCCGGAGCACCGCTTCCCCTCCGCCCGGACCATGGCGGCGCAGCTCACCGGCGTGCTGCGGGAGATCCTCGCGCTGGACACCGGGGTCGAGCACCCCCAGCTCTCCACCGTCTTCAGCCCGCCGCGCGCGGCCTTCGGCACCGAGGGCATCGTCCGCCGCACCGACGCCTACCTGGACGGCATCGCCAGGAACGAGACGCTGGACGCCGCCGAGATCGCCGCCGCGCTCCCGGTCCCGCTGCTCGACCCCGCCGACCCCTCCGCCCCGCTGCTCGCCGCCACCGTGCACCCGGACCCCGAGCAGACCGTCCGCGCGCTGCACGATGCCCGCGAGCGCGCCGCCGCCGACCCCGGGAACGCCCCGGAGACGCTCGATCTCGAGCTGGCGCTGGCCGAGGCCAAGGTCTGGCTGGACGGCGGCGACGCCGAGCGCGCCCGCGCGGTGCTCGCCCGGCTCGGCGCCGAGGACGACTGGCGAATCCCCTGGTTCCACGGCGTCGCCCAGCTCCTCGACCGCGAGCACGCCGCCGCCTACCGCGACTTCGACCGCGTCCTCGGCCTGCTCCCCGGCGAGATCGCGCCCAAACTCGCGCTCGCCGCCACCGCCGAACTACTCGCCCGCGACGCGCGGCGCGACCCGGCCGAGCGCCGGTCCGCAGCCACGGACCGAGCACCCGCGAACGAGACCGCCGAGCAACCGCCGAGCGGCGGTGCCGCCGCGCCGCCACCGCCCGCCGGGCAACCACCCGCGGCGAGCACCGAGTTCCCGGCACCCGCCGACGACTCCGGCGATTTCGCCACGCTCGCCCGCCGCTACTACGAAACCGTCTGGCGCACCGACCGCGCCGTGGTCAGCGCCGCCTTCGGCCTGGCCAGGCGGTGGTCGGCCCGCGGCCGGACCGCGGAGGCGGTGCGCGCCCTTGACGAGGTCCCGCCCACCTCCAGGCACTACGCCACCGCCCGCACCACCGCGGTGGTGCTGCTGCTCACCGCGCACCCGCCCGCCGACCTCGACGAGGGCACCCTGCAGCGCGCCGCCGCCAGGGTGCAGGCGCTCCCGGAGGGCGAGCCGCGCGCCACCCAGCTCCGGGTGCTGGTCCTCGGCGCCGCCCTCACCTGGCTGCAAGCAGGCAACGAGCCGGAGCGCCCCACCCTCTTCGGCGCCCCCTTCACCGAGCGCGCCCTCCGCGACGCCACCGAGACCGGCCTGCGCTCCCTCGCCCGCGCCGCCCCCACCCGCGCCCACCGCTACGCCCTGGTCGACCTCGCGAACACCGTCCGCGCCAAGACCTGGTTCTGACCCGGGCGCACCCACCGCGGACCGCCGCCGGTGCTACCCGCCCACCACCGCGACCGCCGCCCGCGCGATGGCCAGCTCCTCATTGGTCGGCACCACCAGCACCGCCACCTCGGCCCCCTCCGGCGAGATCACCCGCGCCCCGCGCTCCTTCGCGATATTCCGCTCCGGATCGACCGCGATCCCGTACCGCTCCAGCCCCGCCAGCGCATCGGCCCGCACTCCCGGATCGTTCTCCCCCACCCCCGCGGTGAACGTAATGGCCTGCACCGCACCCAGCTCCACCAGGTAGGCCCCGAGGTACCGGCGCAGCCGGTGCACGTACACGTCGTAGGCCAGCCGCGCCGCGGCGTCATCGGCCTCGAGCAACCGCCGCAGCTCCCGGAAGTCGTTCACCCCGGCGAGCCCCTTCAGCCCGGACTCCCGGTTCAGCAGCCGATCCACCTCGTCCACCCCGACTTCGTTGCGCAGCAGGTGGGTGAGCACTCCGGGATCGATATCCCCACCGCGGGTGCCCATGACCAGCCCCTCCAGCGGCGTCAGCCCCATGGTGGTGTCCACCGCGCGCCCGCCGCGGATGGCCGAGGCCGACGCCCCGTTGCCCAGGTGGAAGACGATCTGGTTCAGCGCCGCCTGCTCCCGCCCGAGCAGCAGCGCCACCTGCCCGGCGACGTACTCGTGCGACGTCCCGTGGAACCCGTACCGCCGGATCCCGTACCGCTCGGCGGTCGCGGTATCCAGCGCGTAGGTGCGCGCGGCGGGCGGCAGCCCGTGGAAGAAGGCGGTGTCGAACACGGCGACCTGCGGCACCCCGGGCAGCAGCCGGCGCGCGCTCTCGATCCCGGTGCGGTTGGCCGGGTTGTGCAGCGGCGCCAGCTCGGCCAGCTCGGAGATGGTGGCGAGCACCTCGTCGTCCACGAGCGTGGGCCGGTAGAACACCTCGCCGCCGTGCACCACCCGGTGCCCGATCGCGGTGAGCCCGGCCCGCGCCAGGTCGTGCCCGGTCTCGGCGAACAGATCGAAGGCCACCGTCAACCCGGCCTCGTGATCCGGAATAGCCCCCGCGCGCTCCACTTTCCGCTCCCCGGCCCGGTGCTCCACCCGGCCGTCACCCTCGCCGATCCGCTCGATCAGCCCGGAGGCGAGCACCTCTCCGGAATCCGGGTGCAGCAGCTGGTACTTCAGCGAGGAGGACCCCGAGTTGAGGACCAGCACCGTCGACATCGCTCTCCTACCCCTATCCCTGCGCCTGGATGGCGGTGATCGCCACCGTGTTCACGATGTCGGCCACCAGCGCGCCCCGCGACAGGTCGTTGACCGGCTTGTTCAGCCCCTGCAGCACCGGGCCGATGGCGACGGCGCCCGCACTGCGCTGCACCGCCTTGTAGGTGTTGTTGCCCGTATTCAGGTCGGGGAACACGAAAACCGTTGCCTTTCCGGCCACCTGGGAATCCGGCAGCTTGGCGTCGGCCACCGTCGGCTCGATCGCCGCGTCGTACTGGATCGGCCCCTCCACCGGGAGCTCGGGCGCGCGCTGCCGCACCAGCTCGGTGCCGACCCGCACCTTGTCCACGTCGGCGCCGCTGCCGGATTCGCCGGTGGAGTAGGAGAGCATGGCCACCCGCGGCTCGATGCCGAAGCGCCGCGCGGTGGCGGCCGAGGAGACGGCGATATCGGCGAGCTGCTCGGAGCTCGGGTCCGGCACCACCGCGCAGTCGCCGTAGGCGAGCACCCGATCGGCCAGGCACATGAGGAAGACGCTGGAGACCGTGGAGACCCCAGGCACCGTCTTCACGATCTCCAGCGAGGGCCGGATGGTGTGCGCGGTGGTGTGCGCGGCGCCGGAGACCATGCCGTCGGCGATCCCCTGGTACACCATCATGGTGCCGAAGTAGGAGATGTCGGTGACGGTCTCGCGGGCCCGCTCGAGTGTCATCCCCTTGTGTTTCCGCAGCTCGGTGTAGATCTCGGCGAAGCGCTCCAGGTGCTCGGAGCCGAGCGGGTCGAGCACCTCGGCGGCGCCGATGTCGACGCCGAGCTCGGCGGCGCGGGCCCGGATCTTCTGCTCGTCACCGAGGATCACCAGGTCCGCGATCCGGCGCTGCAGTACCCGCCCGGCCGCGCGCAGGATGCGGTCGTCGCTGCCCTCCGGCAGCACGATGCGCTTGCGGTCGGCCCGCGCCCGCTCGATGAGCTGGTACTCGAACATCTGCGGGGTCACGATCTCGGTGCGCGGCAGGTCGATCCGGGCCAGTAGCTCGGCGGCGTCGACGTGCTCCTCCACCAGGGCGAGCGCGTTGTCCACCTTCCGCGAGTTCCCCGATGACATGCGGCCGCGGGTGCCGTGCGCGGCGCCCGCCGCGTCGTAGGTGCCGAGCTTCGTGGTGAGGATGGGCAGCCGCGGGCGCAGCCCGGTGATGAGCCGGGAGATGGCCGGGTGCGGCAGCATGCCGCCGTTCATGATGATCCCGGCGAGCGAGGGGAAGCCGTCGGCCTCGTGCGCCGCCACCACGCCGAGCAGCACGTCCGAGCGGTCGCCGGGGGCGATCACCACCACGCCCTCGGTGAGCCGCTCCAGGATGTGCTCGGCGGTCATGCCGCCGACCATCACCGCGAGCGCCTCCCGGTTCAGCAGCTCCGGGTCGCCGCTCCACAGCTCGCCGTCGACCGCCGTGCACAGCTCGGCCATGGTCGGCGCGATCAGCAGCGGCACCTCGGGCAGCGTCCAGCTCGGGACCTCGAACCCGGCCAGCTCGGCCCGGACAGCGTCCAATTGGTCGGGGTCGCAACGGTTCGCCACGATGGCGACGGACTGCGCGTGCTCGGCCTTCAGCTCGCCGGTGCAGAGCTCGACCAGCTGCCGCACCTCGTCCGGGGTGCGCCCGGCGCCGCGCACGACGAGCAGCACCGGCGCACCGAGATTCACCGCGATCCTGGCGTTGAAGCGCAGCTCGCTCGGACTGGCGACATCGGTGTAGTCGCTGCCGACCACCACCACCGCGTCACAGGCCGCGGCCATCTCGTGGAACCGCATGACGATCTCGCTGATCGCGGCGTCCGGGTCGGCGTGCACCTGGTCGTAGGTGACGCCAACCGCTTGCGCGTAGTCGACATCCGCGGTGCTGTGCTCCAGCAGCAGCTCCAGGATGTAATCCGGCTCGGTGGCCGAGCGGGTGATCGGCCGGAACACCCCGACCCTGGCCGCGGTGGCGCACAGCATCTGCAGCACCCCGAGTGCCACCGTCGACTTCCCGGTGTCGCCCTCCGGGGAGGCGATGTAGACGGTGGACGGAGCGTGGTCGGCCATGGCGACGAGCTTAATGAAGGAACCGGACCGATCGCCCGCCGCGAGCGGCCCAGGCATGAACTGTCGGCAACCGCCCCGCGAACGGTGTCAGTCGTCGAACGGGGTGCGGGTGCGGCCCACCAGATCGGCCACCGATTCGATCACCGCGGTCGGCCGGTACGGGTATGCCTCCACCGAAGCCAGGGTGGAGATGCCCGAGGTCACCAGGACGGTGCGCATCCCGGCCTCCAGCCCGGAGATGACGTCGGTGTCCATCCGGTCGCCGATCATCACGGTGGACTGCGAGTGCGCGTTGATCCGGCGCAGCGCCGAGCGCATCATGAGCGGGTTCGGCTTGCCGACGTAGTACGGGTCGCGCCCGGTGGCCCGCGTGATCAGCGCGGCCACCGAGCCGGTGGCGGGGAGCACGCCGTCGCGCGAGGGGCCGGTGGCGTCCGGGTTCGTCGCGATGAAGCGAGCACCCCGCTCGACCAGGCGAATCGCGGTGGTGATCGCCTCGAACGAGTAGGTGCGGGTCTCGCCGAGCACCACGTAGTCCGGGTCGCTGTCGGTGAGCACGTAGCCGATCTCGTGCAGCGCCGTGGTCAGCCCGGACTCGCCGACCACGTACGCGGTGCCGTTCGGCCGCTGGTCGTCGAGGAAGGTCGCGGTGGCCAGCGCCGAGGTCCAGATCGCCTCCTGCGGGATGTCCAGCCCCGAGTGCCGCAGCCGCGCCTGCAGGTCGCGCGGCGTGCGGATCGAGTTGTTGGTGAGCACGAGGAACGGGATCTCGTTCTCCCGCAGCTCGCGCAGGAACGCGTCCGCGCCCGGGATGAGGTGGTCCTCGTGCACCAGGACCCCGTCCATGTCGGTCAGGTAGGACAGGATCGGTTCGTCGTCGGCCAGCACGGAGCTATTATCGCGCGTCCCTTCTCGCCGCGCGGCGCGCCGCCCTGGTGGCGCGTGCCATCCGGACGAGGTAGGCCGGGGTGGGCGGCACCCAGGCGAGCTGCTTGGCGGTGCCGAGGTCGTCGCGGTTGGCCCAGTGCTCGATGACGAGTTCGTCCGCGATCCGGAGCCAGTGCGTCTGGGTGGTGGCGAAGGTCTTCCCGGTGGGCGGGAAGGCCTGCTCCACCTCGCCCTCGGCGTCGTAGGTGACGAAGGGGCCGGTGTGCCGCCCGGACATGGTGGTGCGCACCACGACGAGATCGCCGTCGGCCACCACCTCGTGCACCTCCCAGCGCAGGTCGGAGTAGGCGGCGCGGAGCCAGAGCGCGGTGGCGTAGAACCCGGAGGGGCCGGGCACGCGGCAGGCGGGCGGCTCGTCGATCGCCTCGCGGTTGGTGGCCTCGGGGTGCAGGACGGCGTGGAAGTCGGCCTCCGCGCCGGTCGCCATGATCTCGATGCTGCGCAGGGCGAGCGCGCGGTAATCGGTGGAAGTAACCATTCGAGGATTCCTCGCTGATCGAAGGGGTTGCGTAGATGGATCGGTTCCGGCGGCCCTGATGTCAACGGTCCGGCGGTTCCAATTTCGCCGAACATATCGTACAGTCGAAATATGAATTCGGACGGACAGATCGTCAAGCCAAATGTGCGACACTGACGACGTGGGAAAACGCAAGTACGAACAGGTGGCGCGGGCCGAGAACGCCGAACTGACCCGGCGCAAGATCCTGGACGCCGTGGCGCAGCGGCTGCGCGAGGCGCCGGCCGAGCCGGTCAGCCTGGAGCGGGTGGCCAAGCTCGCCGAGGTCTCCCGGACCACCATCTACGCCGACTTCGGCTCCCGCGCCGGGCTTTTCGACGCCTTCGTCCGCGACCTCTGGGAGCGCACCGGGCTCGGCGAGCTCAGCGCCGCCGTCACCGATGCCGAGCCGCGCGCGCACCTGCGCGCCGCCATCGCCGCCGCCTCCCGGATGAAGAGCCGCGACCTGGAGATCTACCGGGTGCTGCACGCCATGGACCGGCTCGACCCCGCCTCGGCAGGCGACGCCGTGCGGCACATGGAGGAGGACCGCCGCGGCGGCGTCGAGTACCTGGCGCGGCGGCTCGCCGACGGCGGCGTGCTGCGCGCCGACGTGACCACCGAGTGGGCCACCGACGTGCTGTGGGCGCTCACCGGCTTCGACGCCCTCGACCACCTGCTCACCGGCCGCGGGCTCGATGTCGATGCGGCCGTCGAGCGCCTCACCACCACCGCCGAACGCGCACTGTGCCGTCCGGCCGATGATCCGGAGCCCCGGCCGTGACCGACCCCACGCACCCCCGCTTCCCGCGCTCCGCGCGCTACCACCCGAACTGGCTGCGCGCCGCCGTGAGTGGCGGCGCGAACCCGCTGTGGCTCACCGAGTGGCTCACCGAGGCGGTGCAGCTGCGCCCCGGCATGCGGGTGCTCGACCTCGGCTGCGGCCGCGGCGCCTCCTCGGTGTTCCTGCACACCGAGTTCGGCGTCGAGGTCTGGGCGGTCGACCTGTGGTTCGACGCCGCCGAGCGGGCGCGGCGCTTCCAGGACGCGGGCGTCGCCGACGCGGTCCACGCCCTGCACGCGGATGCCCGCGCACTGCCCTTCGCCCCCGGCGTCTTCGACGCCGTGCTCAGCATCGACTCCTTCGTCTACTACGGCACCGACGACCTCTACGCCGGCTACCTGACCCGCTTCCTGCGCCCCGGCGGCCAGCTCGGCATCGCGGGCGCCGGGCTCACCGCCGACCCCGGCTGGCCGGTCCCCGACCACCTCGCCGCCTGGTGGGAACCGGCGCTGGCCTGCCTGCACACGGCGGAGTGGTGGCGGGCGCACTGGCAGCGCAGCGGCCTGCTCGAGGTCGAGCTGGCCGATGCCATGCCGGACGGCTGGCGGCGCTGGCTGGACTGGCAGCACGCCGTCGCACCGGACAATGCCGCCGAGATCGCGGCGCTCACGGCCGATCGCGGCCGCCATCTCGGCTATGTGCGCGCGGTCGCCCGCCGCCGCACCGACGTCGAGCCCGACCCGCCGATCACCGCCGTTCCGGCCGAGTACACCCCGCACCCGCTGCTGCGCGACCCCGCGCCAGGCGTCGGATAGCGGCGCTCCTCTATGGTCGATGGAGGCGGGCACCCGGCACGAAGTGCCCGCGGCAACGTGGCGACAGGAGCGGCGCACATGGCAGACCTCAAGCTCGGGTACAAGGCCTCGGCGGAGCAGTTCGGACCGCGGGAGCTGGTGGAGATCGCCGTCCTCGCCGAGGAGCACGGCCTCGACAGCGCGACCGTCAGCGATCACTTCCAGCCCTGGCGGCACAAGGGCGGGCACGCCCCCTTCTCGCTGGCCTGGATGGCCGCGGTCGGCGAGCGCACCAAGCGGATCCAGCTGGGCACCTCGGTGCTCACCCCCACCTTCCGCTACAACCCCGCGGTGATGGCCCAGGCCTTCGCCAGCATGGGTTGCCTGTACCCGGGCCGGGTCATGCTCGGCGTCGGCACCGGCGAGGCGCTCAACGAGATCGCCACCGGCTACAAGGGCGAATGGCCCGAGTTCAAGGAGCGCTTCGCCCGGCTGCGCGAGTCGGTCGCGCTCATGCGCGCACTCTGGACCGGTGACCGGGTGGATTACGACGGCGAGTACTACCACACCGTCGGCGCCTCCATCTACGACGTGCCCGAGGGCGGCATCCCGGTCTACATCGCCGCCGGCGGCCCGGTGGTGGCCCGCTACGCCGGCCGCGCGGGCGACGGCTTCATCTGCACCTCGGGCAAGGGCATGGAGCTCTACACCGAGAAGCTGCTGCCCGCCGTCGCCGAGGGCGCGGCCAAGGCCGAGCGCGAGCTGGACCCGATCGACAAGATGATCGAGATCAAGATCTCCTACGACACCGATCCCGAACTGGCGCTGGAGAACACCCGCTTCTGGGCCCCGCTCTCGCTCACCCCCGAGCAGAAGCACTCCATCACCGACCCGATCGAGATGGAGGCCGCCGCCGACGCGCTGCCGATCGAGCAGATCGCCAAGCGCTGGATCGTCGCCAGCGACCCGGACGAGGCCGTCGAGCAGATCAAGCCCTACCTCGACGCCGGCCTGAACCACCTGGTCTTCCACGCCCCCGGCCACGACCAGCGCCGCTTCCTCGACCTCTTCCAGCGCGATCTGGAGCCGCGGCTGCGCAAGCTCGGCTAGGCCCCCGGGCTCGGGACGCGCGGCATGGCCTCGGCGTCCAGTTCGAGCCGGTCCATCGTCGCCGCGAGTTCGGTGAGCGCGGCGACGATCTCGGCGAACCGCGCGGCCCCCAGTTCGGCGGCGAGCCGGTGCGCCACCCGCGCGTGCTGCGGCGAGATCCGGCGCACCGCCGCCAGGCCGGCGTCGGTGACGGCGACCAGCTTGGCGCGCCGGTGCGCCGGATTCTCCCGGTACTCGGCGAGCCCCTTGCCGACCAGCAGGTCCGCGATGCGCTGCACGCTCTGCCTGGTGATCCCCATGGCCCGCGCGATGCCCGCCACCGGGAGCGGCTCGTGCAGCACCGCGCCGAGCACCTGCCACCAGGCGGCGGTGAGCCCGGCGGGCGCCGCGAGCTTCTCGGCGATCGCGAGGAAGCGGCCGTTCAGCGCGAACGAGGTGATGGCCGCGGTGCTGAACAGCTCCTGCTCGGTCACGCCCCGTGCTCCGCGAGCACGGCGTAGGCGCTCGGGTCGCGCTCGGCGAAGAGCCGGAACCAGGCGTCGAGCACCGGCGGCTCGTAGACGTCGAGCGCCGCGAAGACCTGGTGCGCGAAGTGGAAGGGCGCCAGCGAGGTCGCGGTGATCACGTTGCCGTCGGTAACCGCGGGCTCGCTGCGGTAGTGCGCGCCGCCCGCGTAGCCGCTGCCGGCGAGGTAGCCGGGGTCGTTGCTGGTGTGCGCCCTGGTATCGAGCAGCCCCGCCTCGGCGAGCCCGAAGGTGGCGCCGCAGATGGCCGCCACCGGCCGCCCGGCGTCCAGGAAGTCGCGGGCCAGCGCGGTGAAGCCCGCCAGCTCGTCGCCCTGATCCCAGAGGTTCGCCCCCGGCAGGATGAGCGCCGCCGCCCGGTCGAGCTCGACCCCGGCCAGGTCCACGTCGGGCAGGATGCGCATGCCGCCGCCGGTGGTCACCGGCTCGGTGCCGCGGCCGACGGTGCGCACCACCAGCGAACCGGGTCGGCGCTGCAACTCGGGGTTGTTGAGGTAGGCGATGGCGGCCCCGACCTCCCAGTCGGCCAGGGTGTCGTAGACCGCCGTGTACACGATGCGAGGTTCCGAAGTCATGACAGCATCCTGTCGAACATGACAGGATGCTGTCAATAGCTCAGCCCAGCGCGTGGTCCAGGTCCGCGATCAGGTCCTCCACGTCCTCCAGCCCGACCGAGATCCGCACGACGCCGTCGGTGAGCCCGATTCCGGCCCGGCCCTCCGCGCCCATGGCCCGGTGCGTAGTGGTGGCCGGGTGCGTGATCAGCGTCTTGGCATCGCCGAGGTTGTTCGAGATGTCGATGACGCGCAGCCGGTTCAGCACCTCGAAGGCGCGCTTCTTGGCCTCGCCGTCGGCGGCGGCCAGCTCGAAGGTGACCACGGTGCCGCCGCCGCTCATCTGCGTGGTGGCCAGCTCGTGCTGCGGGTGCGTCTCCAGGAACGGGTAGCGCACCCAGCCGACCGCCGGGTGCCCCTCCAGGAAGCGGGCCACCTCGAGCGCCGCCTGGGTGGAGTGCCGGACGCGAAGCGGCATGGTCTCCAGCCCCTTGAGCAGGGTCCAGGCATTGAACGGGCTGAGCGCCGGGCCGGTGTGCCGCATGAGCGTCTTCACCGGGCCGTCGATGTACTCCCGCTCGCCGAGGATGGCGCCGCCGAGCACCCGGCCCTGGCCGTCGATGTGCTTGGTGCCGGAGTAGACCACCACGTCGGCGCCGAGCTCGAGGCTGCGCTGCAGCAGCGGGGTGGCGAAGACATTGTCCAGCACCACCGTCGCGCCCGCGGCGTGCGCGAGCTCGCTCACCCGCCGCACGTCGACCAGGTTCTGCATGGGGTTGGCCGGGGTCTCGAAGAAGACCGCCTGGGTGGGCACCGAGAGCGCCCGCTCCCACTGGTCCAGATCCTCGCCGTCCACGAAGACCGTCTGCACGCCCCAGCGCGGCAGGATCTCGTTGGCCACCACGAAGCAGGAGCCGAAGAGGCTGCGCGCGGCGACCAGCCGGTCACCGGCCTTCAGCAGCGCGCCGAGCGCGGTGAAGACCGCCGCCATGCCGCTGGCGGTGGCGAAGCACGCCTCCGCGCCGTCGATCAGCCGCATCCGCTCCTCGAAGACCGCGACCGTCGGGTTGCCGTACCTGGAGTAGACGAAGTGCTCGACGTCACCGGTGAAGGCCGCCTCCGCCGCCTCGGCGCTCTCGTAGACGAAGCCCGAGGTGAGGTAGAGCGCCTCGGAGGTCTCCTCGAACCCCGAGCGGCGCAGCCCGCCGCGCACGCCGAGCGTGGCCGGGCCGACACCCTCCGGCAGCGGCCGGTCGAAGGCGCCGCCGGTGATCACGACTGCCGCCAGGGCAGGCCGTCGGCGCGCCAACCGGCCGAGCCGCGGTGGCCCGCGCTGTCCAGCGGGCCCTCGAAGCCGTCGATGACGTTGTAGGAGGGGGCGATTCCGGCGCCGGTGGCCAGCCCGGCGGCGTTCGCCGAGCGCTGGCCGGAGCGACACAGGAACACGACGGGGGCCTCCGGATCGCGCCCGTCGAGCGCCCGGTTCAGCTGCTCCAGGAAGGCCGGATTGGGCGAGCCGGTGCCGTCCACCCACTCGATCAGCGCGGTCGGGCGCGCCAACTCGCTGGTATCCGGGACCCCGACGAACCGCCACTCCGCCTCGGTGCGGACGTCGATCAGCACCGCGGACGGATTGTCGCGCAACAACTCCCACGCCTGCTTCGGGGTGATGTCACCGGCATAACTCATGTCGAACCTCCTGTGAATCCACGCTTGCCGCAGGGAAATGCCGATACGGCCAGGTCGTCACCCGGAGCACCCCGCCGCGGAGGAGGGTTGCCGACCAGCCGAGCCGGGGCTTGGCGCTGGTTCTCATGACCTTGCGAACCGAGATTGCCCCGGGAAAGCGGGTGCTGTCAACACGGGTTCTCCCGCGTCCGGGCGCGTCATCCGCACACCAGCCAGCGGTCGCCCGCGCGGGTGAGGCTCCAGGTGGCGGTGGCCACGCGGCCGTCCACCCGCGTGGTCACCGTGATCCGGCCGCGGTCGCCCTGCACCACCGGATCGGCCAGCTCCGCGACCTCGATCTCGGTGCGCGTCTCCGGCCCGCCCAGCTGCTCGGCGAGCGGCGAGGCCGCCTCGTCGAAGCCGTCGCAGGCGGTGCCCGGCGGCGGCACCGTGTCGCTGCGGCCGCGCGCGTCGGCGTAGTTGCGCACCGCGGCGGCCAATTTGTCCGCCTCTGTGACATTCTTCTCAGCGGGCGAGAGCACCCCCGCGATCACGATTCCCACCAGGACCAGCACCGCGAGCACCCCGGCCGCCACGAACGGCACGATCGATCGGACTTCCGGCTCGGGGGCGTCGGGCTGCGGCTCGCTCATCCCTCGATGATCACCGATGACCTGGCCGGGCGGCGCACCGGCCCCGGCAGGATACGCGCTGCGTACCCGGGGCGCGGACCGAGCGGAGCAGGGCCGATAGAATGGGTGCTTGCGACTCGTGCCGGAGCCGCCCGCCGATGCTCCGGAGAGAATCGGAGCGCGGTCCCGGACCGATCTCAGGTTAGCCTGGGCTAACTAGACGCCAGATGAACGTATCGACCGAAGGTGCGCGTGAACATGACCGAACAGAGTGAGGCGGCCCGGCCGCTCCGCATTGCGATCGTGGGCGCAGGCCCGGCCGGGATCTACGCCGCCGACGCGCTGATGAAGTCCGACGCGGACGTCTCCATCGATCTCTACGAGCGGATGCCGGCGCCGTTCGGCCTGATCCGCTACGGCGTCGCGCCCGACCACCCGCGGATCAAGGGCATCATCACCGCGCTGCACAAGGTGCTGGACAAGGAGCAGGTGCGGCTGCTCGGCAATATCGACTACGGCACCGACATCACCCTGGACGACCTGCGCCGCTTCTACGACGCCGTGATCTTCTCCACCGGCGCCAATGCCGACCGCGCGCTCACCATCCCCGGCATCGACCTGGACGGCTCCTACGGCGCCGCCGACTTCGTCTCCTGGTACGACGGCCACCCCGACGTCCCGCGCACCTGGCCGCTGGAGGCCGAGAAGGTCGCGGTGCTCGGCGTCGGCAACGTCGCGCTGGACATCGCCCGCGTGCTCGCCAAGACCGGCGACGAGCTGCTCCCCACCGAGATCCCGCCGAACGTCTACCAGGGCCTCAAGCAGAACAAGGCCGTCGAGGTGCACGTCTTCGGCCGCCGTGGCCCCGCGCAGGCCAAGTTCACCCCGCTGGAGCTGCGCGAGCTGGACCACTCGCCCACCATCGAGGTGATCGTCGACCCCGCCGACATCGACTACGACGAGGGCTCCGAGGCCGCGCGCCGCCACTCCAAGCAGGTCGACATGGTCGCCAACACGCTCGAGCAGTGGGCCATCCGCGACCAGGGCAACCGCCCGCACAAGCTCTTCCTGCACTTCTTCGAGGCGCCGACCGAGGTGGTCGGCGACGCCGACGGCAAGGTCGTCGGGCTGCGCACCGAGCGCACCCAGCTCGACGGCACCGGCAATGTGAAGGGCACCGGCGAGTACCGCGACTGGGAGGTGCAGGCCGTGTACCGGGCGGTCGGCTACCTGTCCCAGAACATCACCCAGCTGCCCTTCGACGATCAGGCGGGCACCGTGCCGAACGAGGCGGGCCGCGTTCTGATCGACGAGAACGCCGACGGCAAGGCCCGCTACCTGCCCGGCACCTACGTCACCGGTTGGATCAAGCGCGGCCCGGTCGGCCTCATCGGCCACACCAAGGGCGACGCCAACGAGACCGTCGCCTGCCTGCTCGACGACAGCAAGGATTTCCCGCGCGCCGAGAACCCCGCCCCCGAGGCCGTGATCGAGTTCCTCGAGGGCAAGGGCGTGCCCTACACCACCTGGCAGGGCTGGTACCGCCTGGACGCGCACGAGCGCTCGCTGGGTGAGCCGGAGGGCCGCGAGCGGGTCAAGGTCGTGGAGCGCGAGGACATGCTGCGCGCCAGCGAGCCGAACAAGGTCTAGCTCGCGACGCCTGCCGGAACGCAGGAGTCCGGCAGGCGACAGCCGCGCCCACCTCGAGGCATTCTGTACACGTGTTCGATGCCCACGTCCACATCTTCGACCCGCGGTTCCCGCTGGCCGAGAACGAGGGACACCTGCCGTCCTCCTACACCATCGCGGATTATCGAAAGCGCATGGCGCGCTTCGACATCAGCGGCGGCGCCGTGGTCAGCGGCTCCTTCCAGGGGACCGACCAGAGTTACCTGAAGGCGGCGCTGGCCGAGCTCGGCACGGGCTGGGTCGGGGTCACCCGGCTGGACCTGGACGCCTCCGACGAGGAGATCCAGGAGCTGAACAAGGTCGGCGTGCGGGCGCTGCGGTTCAATCTGAAGCGCGCGGCCGGCGACATCACCCAGCTCACCCGGCAGGCGGTGCGCGCGCACGATATCGCCGGGTGGCACGTCGAGCTGTACATCGACGGTCAGATGCTGGCCTCGCTGCAACCCGTCGTCACCAAGCTGCCCGCGCTCTCCGTCGACCACCTCGGCATGTCCGCCGAGGCCGTGCCGTACCTGCTGGATCTGGTCGACCGCGGCGCCCGCGTGAAGGCCACCGGCTTCGGCCGTGTCCAGATGCGCGTCCCCGACACCCTGCGCCGCATCCACGCCGTGAACCCGCGGGCGCTCATGTTCGGCACCGACCTGCCGGGCACCCGCGCGGGCCGCCCCTTCCGCGACTCCGACGTCGACCTGCTCTGCGACGTCGTCGGCACCGACATGCACGCGGTCCTGGAGGACAACGCCCGCGCCTTCTACAAACTCCCCGCCCGCCGCCGCCCCGCCGGCTCCGACCCACGCCCCGGCCGCTGGCAGGCCGTTCCCGCGGACCCGCCGACCCTCCCCCTGCGCCGCGATCAGCTCCCCCCGCTCGACCCCAACGCCACGCTCCCGCTGCCGGTCATCGAGTAGCCGGCTCCCACCGCGCACGCCCCGGTGACCGATCGCGGTGGCCGGCTCAGGCCACGAACGCCCCGATCAGCCACACCCCGGTAGCGAGCAGCGCCCCGAACAGCTCGATCAGAATCGACAGCCCGACGCCCTTCAGCGCGTGCCCCGTCGACCTGCGCGCCTGCTGCTCGTTCGGCAGCCGCTGCAGCTCCGACAGGTACACCCCCAGCACGAACCCGAGCACCAGCCCGATCACCGGCACCACGAAGAACCCGATGATCCCCAGCACCGCCCCGATCAGCAACGTCCGATTCGGCACCCCCGCCGCCTTGATGTTCTTCCCCGGCCAGGTGTACTTCACCACGCCCGAGATCACCAGCAGGACAGTCGCTATCGCCAGGATCGTCCACGCCGTCGCACCGCCGGTGACGAACGCCCAGACGGCGATCGCTCCGAAGATCAGGATCACGCCCGGCAGGATCGGCACGATGATGCCGATGAGGCCGACCAGGATCACCAGGCCGACAAGGACCTCGCCCCATACGCTCACGCACGCATTGTCGTCTATGCACGGTTCGGGCGCACCCCGTCGGCTTGGCATCGCATTCCCGGCGCTGCCGATATAAAATTATGTATAATCGTGTCGTGACGGAGGCTCCCACACGCAGGCCAGTCGTCTTCATAGGTAGAGCATTGGAGGAGATCCGCGATTTCCCCTGGAAGCCAAGCACGATGCCGGGCACCACATCGACCTCGTGCAACAGGGCAAGATCCCGCCGGGCGCGAAGGCGGTGGCCACCATCGGCTCCGGCGTCTGGGAGATCCGCATCGCCGCGAACGACAGCTGGTTCCGCGTGTTCTATCTCGCCAACCTGGGCGGGAAGGTGTATATCCTTCACGGCTTTCAAAAGAAATCCAACCAGACTCCTCGGAACGCGGTCGAGACCGGGAGGCGACGCTATCGGATCGCGATCGAGGAGTCCTCGGCACCGGTCTGATCCCGACTCCTTCGCTTCCACGCCAACTGCATATGAACCACCCATCCCGCACCGCGCTCCGGTCATCGGTAGCGGGTCTTCCAACCGCTACGAGGCCGGTCCGGCCCCGTCGTAAGGGTGAGGCTTTATCCCATGACGCAACACGACGAGAACACGACTCAGGAGTACACATCCGTCTTCGACGCCTTGGCGGATACCCCCGCCGAGGCCGACAACCTGCGGGTGCGGTCGCATCTGATGAGCGCCATCAGTGACCGCATCGACGAGTTCGACTGGTCGCAGCGGGTGGCCGCCGACAACCTCGGCGTGACGCAGCCGAGAATCTCCGACCTCAAGAACGGCAAACTCAGCCGCTTCTCGATCGATACCCTGGTCAACCTGGCGAAGAAGGTCGGGCTGCACGTCAAGGTGGAACTCGTACCGGCCGATGGCCCATCTGGATCGGTGGAGGTTTCGTCGAGAGCGGATATCGCGGCACCGGTAGCGAGACCCGAGCACGTGTGCCGGTAGCCGCGCCGCCTGTGCCCACACGCTGGGGCACGTAGACCTCCCGCCCCTTGTTGTCATACTGTCAATACGAACGGCTGCGACGACGAACCGAGGTAGGGCGTGAGCACAGGAACCACCGGCAAGCAGGGCCCGCTCGCGGGCATCAAGGTGATCGAACTGGCCGGGATCGGCCCCGGCCCGCACGCGGCACTGCTGCTCGCCGACCTCGGCGCCGACGTGGTGCGCGTGCAGCGCCCCAATCTGCTGCCCGGGCACATGGATCGTCCGCAGTGGCGCGGCCGCACCATCGTGGAGGCCAACCTCAAGGATCCGGCCGAGATCGAGAAGGTGCTGGCGCTGGTCGAGAAGGCCGACGTCCTGATCGAGGGCTTCCGCCCCGGCGTCACCGAGCGCATGGGGCTGGGCCCGGACGTGGTGCTGGAGCGCAACCCGCGCGTGGTCTACGGCCGGATGACCGGCTGGGGCCAGCACGGCCCGCTCGCCGACCGCGCGGGGCACGACATCAACTACATCTCCATCACCGGCGTCCTGCACGCCATCGGCCGCAAGGGCGAGCGCCCGGTGCCGCCGCTGAACCTGGCGGGCGACTTCGGCGGCGGCTCGATGTACCTGGTCTTCGGCATTCTCGCCGCGCTGGTGGAGCGGCAGAGCTCCGGCAAGGGCCAGGTCATCGACGCGGCCATGGTGGACGGCGCGATCTCGCTCTCGCACATGATGTGGGGTATGCGCGGCGTCGGGGTGTGGTCCGAGGAGCGCGGCACCAACCTGCTCGACACCGGCATGGCGTTCTACGACACCTACGAGACCTCCGACGGCAAGTACATGGCCGTCGGCGCGATCGAGCCGCAGTTCTACGCCGAGCTGCTGAAGGGGCTGGAGCTCGACCCCGCCGGGCTCCCGCAGCAGATCGACCCGAACGCGCAGGACGAGCTGAAGAAGCTCTTCACCGAGAAGTTCAAGTCCAAGACCAGGGACGAGTGGGCCGCGATCTTCGAGGGCACCGACGCCTGCACCAGCCCGGTGCTCACCTTCAGCGAGGCCGAGCGGAACCCGCACCTGGTGGCGCGGAACAGCCTGGTCGACATCGACGGGGTGGTGCAGCACGCGCCCGCGCCGCGGTTCTCGCGGACGCCGCCCGAGGTGCCGAGCGCGCCGCCCACCGAGGCGACGCCGATCGACAAGGTCTGGGCGGAGTAGTCCGGCTCGCCGGTGGCGCGGAGTCGTCCGCGCCACCGGGAAGTTTTTCCACTGTGGCACAGGCGAATACGCACGCGCTCCACCCGCGTGGGCACCTTCGTTCGGGAGACCGAGCTGGATCGGCTCGCCGGTTGGATCCCGCCGGATGTGCCCAGCAGAAAGCTGATCTCGAAAATCCGTTCCTGGTGTTCCACGACGAGCTCGCGTTGGGGCCTCCTGATCTTTATCGTCATCGTTCTGAAGCCCTGGTGGAAAGGTGAGTAACCCTCAATAGGTGAGCGGCTGCAGAGGGTCGGCGGCGCGCGGAGTGAGGGCCTCGTAGGCGCTCGCGATCGACTTGACCGCCAGCCGCAGGTCCGCCTCCCGGTGCGTGTAGGGCAGGCGCAGGAAGCGCTCGAAGGCGCCCTGGACGCCGAAGCGCGGGCCTGCGGTGAGCAGGACGCCGTGGTTCGGGGCGGTGGCGGCGAGGGCGGTGGAGACCGGCGCGGGGAGCTGCGCCCACACCGACATCCCCCCGGTGCTCGGCGCGACCTTCCAGTCCGGAAGCTCCTCGGCGATCGCCTCCAGCAGCGCCGCCCGCTGGGCTCGGAGGTGACTCCGGCGCCGGTCGAGCAAGACATCGGAGATGCCCAGGAGGTGCACGAGGGCGAGCTGATCCATGACGGGGGTGCCGAGATCGACGGTGGAGCGGATGCCCAGCAGCTTGGTGATGAGCGCCTGATTGGTGCGGATCCAGCCGACCCGCAGGCCGCCCCAGAACGACTTCGAGGCCGAGCCGATGGTGATGATCTCCGACCCCTTCGCGAAAGCGGCTGCGGGGGGCGGGGGTGCGGAGTCGCCGAGGTCCAGCTCGCCCATGGATTCGTCGACGACGACGGTCATGCGGGTCTCCCTGGCGATGGCGGCGAGTTCGGCGCGGCCCTCGGCGTCCATGCGCATGCCGGTGGGGTTGTTGAAGTCCGGGATCAGGTAGGCGAGGGTGGCGGCGGTTTGCCGTGCGGCGCTGCGGATTCCGTCGAGGTCCCAAGCCTCGCCCGGCTCGTCGGGGCGGAGCGGGACGGGGACGGGGCGAGCGCCGACGTCGCGAATGGCCTCGATGCCGTTGGGGTAGGTGGGGTGGTCGATGAGCACCCGCGCCGCGGGCGAGGTGAGGACGTTGAGCAGCAGGCGGAGGCCGTGCTGAGCGCCGAGCGTGACCAGGATCTGGTCGGGGCCGGTGGGGAGGCCGCGCTCGGTGTAGCGGCGGGCGATGGCCTCGCGCAGCGCGAGCACGCCGACCGGGTCCATGCCGTGGGTGCCGAGGAAGGACGGGATGCCCTCGAGGGCGGCGGCGTAGGCCTCGCGCATCTCCGGCGGGGCGGTCATGGCGGCGTAGGTGAGGTCGATGGTGGGCTGCTCGGGCTGGGTCATCATGGCGAGGATGCTGCGGGAGGGTTTGCTGCCGTCGTGCTGGACGGCGGCGGGCAGCGCGACGGTGCTGCGCGAACCCTGCCTGCTGATCAGGTAGCCGTGCTCGCGGAGCAGCGCGTACGTGGAGGTGATCGTGGTGCGGCTGACGCCGAGCGTGGTCGCCAGGTCGCGTTCGCTGGGCAGCGCGACGCCGAGCGGGGCGCGGCCGTCGTGGATGAGCAGCCGGATGCCCTCGGCCAGAGCCAGGTAGGCGGGGCGGGAACCGCGTTTGCCCTCGGTGTCGTCGCCCGCGCTGCGCCAGTTGCCCAGGTCGCGGGTGAGGCTTGCCGCGCCGATCACTCTTGTCGCCATGGAGTCCAGTATTCGGTAAGTGGCTATGTATCGGCAAGTCCAGTTGGCGCATTCTCATTCTCATGACCGCACTTATCACCCTCTTCGCATTGGTCGGCTTCGGGTTGCTGGCCTACTACTACGCTCCGAGAGACGGCGAACCGCCCTGGTACCCGGAGCGCTTCCGTTCGTTCCCGGGGAACGATCCCGGGCCGTCCTCCTACGATCTGCACCGGCAGCTGGCCGATCTGGCTGCGCTGCGGGCCAGGAGGGAGGAGCAGTCCAGTTCGGCCGAGCGAACCGAAAGGTCCACTCGACGGGAAGTGGCCTGATTTCCTTCGGGCCGGTACGCGCCGAATGTGTCGGTGCGTACCGGCAGACTGGGGCCATGGGGACCGTCGTCTTCGATACCGAGCTGGGTGCGTGCGCGCTCAGCTGGCGTGGTGCCGCGGTGACCGGGTTCGCGCTGCCGGAGTCCGATCCGGAGTTGCTGCGGGCCCGGTTCACCGAGCGCGATGGCGTGCCGCCGGTGCGCGAGGCCCCGGCCGGGGAGATCGCGGACGCGGTCACCGCTATCCGCGGCCATCTCGCCGGGGAGCTGGATGATCTGCGGTGGATCGCGCTTGACCTCTCCGGGGTTCCGCAGTTTCATCGGGAGATCTATCGGATCATCCGAGAGGTGGGGCCGGGGCGGACCATCGGGTACGGGGAGGTCGCGGCGCTGGCGGGGGCGCCTCGTGGGGCGCAGGCCGTGGGGCGGGCGATGGGGCGGAATCCGATTCCGTTGATCATCCCGTGTCATCGAGTGCTCGCCGCCGACTATGCGCTGCACGGGTTTTCGGCGCCGGGCGGGATCGCTACCAAGCAGCGGATGCTCGCTGTCGAGCGGACGTCGGGGTTCGGGGAGCCGACGCTGTTCTAGGCGCCGCGGAACTCGATGTGGACGATCCTGGTGTTCTCGTCCCGGCCGTAGACGGTGACCTCGCGAATCATCAGCCTTCCCGACGACGAGGTGAACCAGCCTCCTGCCCCACCGCCACCCGATCCGACGATCCGGTGCCCGCGTCGGGCGAGCAGGACGGCGTACACGGATCGAGCGCGTGTGGAAATCGAGAGCGCTCGAGCATGAGGGCCAGGCCGGCCGCCGACGTCCGCACCGTGATCCGGTACGCCCGATCCCGGGTGATCTCGCGTTCGACGCGCAGCACGGTGGAGTCGGGCGGGAGAACCCGGTCGCCGTACTCGATCGCCTCCCGCGTGAATTCCGGGCTGGTCGACACCGTGACATCCGGGACCATCGCCCGATCGGCTACGTGGTAAAGCACCCGCTGGTTCACCCACAGTGCGAGCCCGGCCGACAGGCACAGGACGAGGAGCAGCGCCGCCCATCGGCCGATCCTGGTGAACGCCGAGGTCAAGGCAGTGGGTGCTCGCGGTAGAAGAGGCAGGGGTCGCCGGTGAGGGTGCCGTCCTGGCAGGCGAAGTAGGTCTGCAGGCAGGAGTTGGTGGTGCAGCCGAGCTGGAGTAGTTGCTCGCGGATGCGAAGGTTGCGGTCCTGAGGCGATTCGGACGGGGCCGGGGGTTCGGTTGTCACCGTGACGGCGCTCTCCTGGGTGCCGCAGCCGAGTAGGAGGAGCGCGGACGCCAGCAGCGGAAGCGTCCACCGGCCGAATGTTCGTAGCGATGCGTCCATGTCCCTCCCTCCGGTGTGGGAATACACCGTAGCGCTAAGTTCCAGGACCGAGAACCTTTCCCAGATCCGTCACCTGCAGATAGCCGCGAATACGTTCCCCGAACCGAGGAGCGGACGCCGCGCGGAGGGCCTCGGGTAGTGGCTTGCCCCTACGGGGCACCCAATAGCGCAGTTGCTCCTCCATCACCTGCCGCACCAGCTGCGGTGCGGAATCATCGACGAGCTCGAAGAAGTCGTCGGCACCGTAGACCTCGTACGTCACATACATGTGCAACAAGCGTGCGGTCAGGGGTGGAACGGCACTCAGCTCAGGACGTCGTGCCGAACGATCGTCTGGTCCCGCCCCGGCCCGACCCCGATGCACGAGATCCGCGCCCCGGACAGCTCCTCCAACCGCAGCACGTACGCCTGCGCGTTGGCCGGCAACTCCTCGAAGGTGCGCGCGTGCGAGATGTCCTCCCACCAACCCGGCATCTCCTCGAAGATCGGCTCGGCGTGGTGGAACCCGGTCTGCGTGGTCGGCATCTGCTCGACCCGCTCGCCGTCCACCTCGTAGGCGACGCAGATGGGCACCCGCTCCAGGCTGGAGAGCACGTCGAGCTTGGTGAGGAAGTAGTCGGTGATGCCGTTGACGCGGGTGGCGTAGCGGGCGATCACGGCGTCGAACCAGCCGCAGCGGCGGGCTCGTCCGGTGGTGACGCCGACCTCGCCGCCCTGCTTGGCGAGGAATTCCCCGTACTGGTCGAAGAGCTCGGTGGGGAAGGGGCCGGAGCCGACGCGGGTGGTGTAGCACTTGAGGATGCCGAGCACCGTATCGATCTTGTTCGGCCCGATCCCCGCGCCGACGGCGGCGCCGCCCGCGGTGGGGTTGGACGAGGTGACGTAGGGGTAGGTGCCGTGGTCGACGTCGAGCAGGGTGCCCTGCGAGCCCTCCAGCAGCACGGTCTCGCCGCGCTCCAGCGCCTCGTTCAGCTGCAGCCTGGTGTCGGCGATGCGGTGGGTGAAGCCGGCGGCCTGGGCGAGGACCTCGTCGACCACCTGCTGCGGGTCGAGCGCGCGCCGGTTGTAGATCTTGACCAGCACCTGGTTCTTGAATTCCAGTGCGGCCTCGACCTTCTGGGTGAAGATCTTCTCGTCGAGCACGTCCGCCACCCGGACGCCGACGCGGGCCACCTTGTCCTGGTAGCAGGGGCCGATGCCGCGGCCGGTGGTGCCGATCTTCTTGTTGCCCAGGAACCGTTCGGTCACTTTGTCGATGGCGACGTGGTACGGCATGATCAGGTGCGCGTCGGCCGAGAGCAGCAGCCCGGAGGTGTCGACGTCGCGCTGTTCCAGTCCGGCCAGCTCGTCCAGCAGCACACCGGGATCGACCACGACCCCGTTGCCGATCACATTGGTGACGCCGGGGGTCAGGATGCCGGACGGGATGAGGTGCAGCGCGAACTTGTCACCGTTCGGAAGCACCACGGTGTGGCCGGCATTGTTGCCGCCCTGGTACCGGACCACCCACTGCAACCGCTCACCGAGCAGATCGGTCGCTTTGCCCTTTCCCTCGTCGCCCCACTGGGCGCCGATCAGGACGATTGCCGGCATGGTGCTGACTCCTACGGTTCGAGGCGCAGCACCCGCTGTGCTGCAGCTACCTGCCGTACTGGGGCGGTGGCCGGGAGGACAGTCTAGCCGACCGCCCTCGCGCGGCCTCCGAACCGCTGTTCTCCCCGCTGTGGCGCGCGCGGCTAAGGTGGCACGGTGCGGACGGCGTCGGCCGGTCGCGGCGGGCGTCGTTCGGACCGAGGAAGGTGTACGGCCACGGTGAGTACCCACGTTCTCCGCTGCGCGGACGCGCCCGTCCCGATCGCGCTCGCCCCGCTGCCGACCACGCAGACCGACCCGGTGCCCGCCACCTCGGTGGTGGACGAGCTGCTCCCGGTGCTCGCCGCGGACAGCCAGCCCCGGCTCATCGTGCTCGGCCCCGACGCGGCGCTGGCCGCCGTGCTCACGCACCTCATGCGGACCGAGCGGTTGCACGTCGAGATCGGCTACGTGCCGGTGGAGCGGACCTACGGCTCGCGCGCCTACCAGACCGGCACCGGCAATGCCGCGGCGAAGCGCGCGCTGGAGGGCAGGGCCGCCGAGACCCCGCTGATCCGGGACGACACCGGAACCGTGCTGGTCGGGCGCGCCACGCTCACCGGGCCGGAGGGCGCTGCGCTGAAGGGCGAGGTCTACGTGGACGAGCAGCGGCTCTTCACCGGGACGGTCCCGGCGCTGCTGGTCTCGCCCTCGATCGAGGAGCCGGGGGTGCGGGCCTGCGTGCGGCGCCGGTTCCGCAGGCGGTGCTGGCTGGCGGGCCGGGCGGCGCAGCTCGGCACGGTGGGCGCGGTGGTGACCAGGGACGGCGTCGCGAGCGACCGGGTGGTCAAGCGTGCCAGCTTCTACCGGCACCACGAGCCCTGGCTGCTGGTGCGATGAGCCTGCCCGCGACCAGGCGCGCGGTGCGCCCGAGCCCGATCTTCCTGCTGGTCCTCGCCATCGCGATCGGCGGCGGGGTGCTGGCCTGGACCGCCGAGCTCGACTCGGTGCAGGCCAAGGCAGGCGTCTTCACCCTGGTGGTGGCAGGTTGGGTGGTGACGCTGTGCGTGCACGAGTTCGCGCATGCCTACGCGGCCTGGCGGGCGGGTGACCGGGAGGTCGAGATCCGCGGGTATCTCACGCTGAACCCGCTCAGGTACAGCCACCCGCTGCTCTCCATCGGGCTGCCGATCGTCTTCATCGCGCTCGGCGGGATCGGGCTGCCGGGCGGGGCGGTGTACGTGCGCACCGACTTCGCGTCCAAGCATGTGCAGCGGCTGATCTCGGCGGCCGGGCCGCTGGTGAACCTGGCCTTCGCGGTGCTGCTGCTGGCGATCGTGCGGCTGTTCGGCAGCTCGAGCGAGCACGCGGCGTTCTGGTTCGGGCTGAGTTTCCTGGCATTCCTGCAGGTCACGGCCACCCTGCTGAACAGCCTGCCGATTCCGGGGCTGGACGGGTACGGCGTGCTCAAGCCATCGCTGAGCTACCGGACGAGGCGCGGGCTGGAGCAGTTCGAGCCGTTCGGCATGCTGCTGGTCTTCGCGCTGCTCTTCACGCCTGCGATCAACGCGGTCTTCTTCGACGTCGTCTACTGGCTCTTCGAACTCTCCGGCGTGCCGGATATCTGGTCCCGCTACGGCGGCTACCTCACGCGGTTCTGGATCTGAGGGCGGGCCGCCCGGCTCACCGGGGAGGAGCCGGGCGACCCTGTTCGGCCGGCGGGATCCCACCGAGGTGGGAGCGCGGCCCCGCCGTCCGAAGTTTCGGGCCGAGCACCCCTCGTGGCTCGGCCCTACCAGAACGTTAGGGATTCGGCGCCGCCGGGACGCGAGTAGCGCACTACTCGACTACTCCACCGGGCGCACGTACGGGTTCTCCACCGTTGGCGGCAGCAGTGCGATGGCCGAGATCCGCTTCATTCCACAGACCTGCATGAGATCCACGACGGCTGACCTGAGCTGCGCGAACACCACGTGCGCGGAGAGCCCGGCGCCGGCGACCAGCTCCGGGCGGGCGGCCTTGGCGATGGTGCGCAGTACCCTGGCGGCCTCGGCCTGGTCGGGCTGCTCGCCCGGGTCGGCGAGCATCATCCGGCGCATGACCTCGACGGCGTGGCCGAGCTGCTCGACGGCGTCGATGAGGCGCTGGTCCAGGATCTCGTCGTCGCGGATCAGGGTGAGCGAGCGGCGCAGCAGGACCCGGACATTGCGCACCGCGTTGTCCAGCGGGTCGGCGGTGGCATCGACGCGCTCCAGCCGAGGGCGGGAGTTCCAGTACAGCGGGGAGATGCGGCTGATCTCCCTTCCGCCCTCCAGGGTGGAGCGCAGCGCGTCGATCTGCGGCTGGGTGGCGCGCATGGCGGTGAGCGCGCCGCGCACCTTCTCCTGGTCCTGCTCCAGCAGGCCATCGGCGCCCTGCAGCAGGGCATCGCGGGTGACGGCGAGGACGTCGGCGGCGTGGTTGCGGGCGCGGCGCACCGGATGCAGCGGGATCGCGGCCACCACGACCACCCCGACCAACCCGCCGACCAGGGCGTCGATCATGCGGGAGAGATCGCCGCCGGAGGCGGGCGGGAGCAGCGTCGCCACCAGCACCGCCGAGCCGGCGGCCTGGATGGAGATGATCGAGCCGCCGTCCAGGAAGATCGCCAGCGCCATGGCGGTCGCCACCACCAGCGCGATCTGCCAGACGCCGGTCCCGACCTGGGAGATGAAGACGTCGCCGATACCGATGCCGACCGCGACGCCGACCACCAGCTCCACCGAGCGGCGCACCCGGGCGCCGAACGAAATGCCGATCGAGACCACCGCCGCCGTTGGCGCGAAGAACGGCTGCGGGTGGCCGATCACGGTGTGCGCGATGAACCAGGCCAGCGCGGCGCCGACCGAGCACTGCAGGATCGGCAGCGCCGAGGTGCGCAACCGGGCCGCGGAGCGGCGGAAGCGGTCCGCGGAGCTCTGCCCCGCGGCCCTGACCCGATCGCGCGCCGCCGCCACCGGCGGGTCAGTCCAGGCCGAGCTCGGCCGCCGCCCGGGGATCGCAGTCCTCGAGCAGGTCGAGGCAGCGCGCGTGCTCGTCGCTCTCGCCGACCGCCTTCGCGGCCCTGGCCAGCGCGCCGACGCTGCGCAGGAAGCCACGGTTCGGCTCGTGGCTCCACGGGACCGGGCCGAAGCCCTTCCAGCCATTGCGGCGCAGCAGGTCGAGGCCGCGGTGGTAGCCGGTGCGGGCGAAGGCGTAGGCGGCGACAACGTCGTGGTTCACCTCGCCATCGCCCGCGCGCTCCAGCGCCGCCTCGGCCAGGCGCGCCCAGGCGATGGAGGCCGACGGGTGCGCGGCCGCGACGACGACCGGATCGGCCCCGCCGTCCAGCGCGTCCTCCGCGTCGTGGAGTTCCGGAAGCAGGACCGGCTGCGGGCCGAGCAGATCACCGAACGAGGTCATGGGGATCATTGTGCACCGCTCCCGGAAATGCTCGATAGGCTGGCGCGCAACTCACAAGACCTGGCCTGGAACGAGGGGTAGTAGGTGTCCCACCCGAACGACGAGAAGAACCCGGTATCCGGAGATTCCGCGCCTACGGAGGCTATTGCCGCGCAGGGGGGTGATGCGGTTACCGAGAAGGTGGAGGTGCAGGGTTCTGCTGCGGGGCAGGGGGATACCGGGGCGCGGGAGGCGGCTGAATCCGCGCGGACGCAGGTGTCCGGTGAGGCGCCGCAGGGAGCGGGCGATAGTGCGCCTGCTGGGCAGGAGTCCGGGGGCGGGCGGTCGGCGGGTGGTGCGGCGCAGGGGGCGCGGCCGGAGCCGGGTGATGCGGCGGCCGGCGGGGTGCCGGGCGCAGCCGCTGGTGCTGCGCAAACGGTGAGTGATGAGGCTGCGGGTGGCGAGGCCGCCGGTGGCGACCGGCAGGGAGCTGCGCCGGCGTCCGGTGGCGAGGCGGGTGTGGCGGCTCCGCAGGAGTCGGGCGGGGCTGGACCGTCGCCCGGGGCCGGCGGTGGCCAGGTTCCCGCTGAGCCGAAGCCTGCGCAGGGCGCGAGCAGTGCCGCCGCGGGCGGAAACAAGCCGCCACAGGCGCCGGAACCTGCGCGGGGCGCGGATAACGCGGGTGCCCCGCAGGGCGCTCCTGCGCAGGCACCCGGACGGGCCGGAGCGCCGCAGGGGCCCGGTTCGCCCCAGGGGCCAGGGGAAGGCAAGCCGCCGCAGGCGCCTGCCGAGGCTCGGTCACCGCAGGGACCTGCCGGTGCGCCCCAGGCACCCGGCGGAAACCGGCCGCCGCAAGCGCCGGAGGGAAACCGGCCGCCGCAGGGTCAGCCCACGCCCGGCTCGGCCCAGGGGCCGGGCGGGAACCCGCCGCCGCAGGCACCCGCCGGAGCCAAGGCACAGCAAGGCAGCGGTTCGCTTCAGGAACCTGGTGGAGCCAAGGCGCCGCAGGCGCCCGCCGGGGGCGCCCCGCCGCAAGCGCCGAGCGGGCCGCGGGCCGGCGGCGGGACGCCACCGCACGCCAACGGCACCACTCCGCCGCAAGCGCCGAGCGGCACCCCGCCACGAGTCGGCGGCGGCGCACCGCAAACGCCCGGCGGAACTCCACCGCAGGCCAGCGGGGCTCCGCAGGCACCCGCACAGCCCGGCGCCAAGCCTCCGCAGGCTCCCGCCGGGGGCAAAGCGCAGCAACCCCCGACCCCCTCGGGCGAACAACCGCAGGACGCCACCGCCAAGACCGAGAAGATCGCGCGCCCCGAGGCGAAGGACAACTCGGGCGACGAGACCGTCGCGATGCGCGTGGTCCCGGCCCCGGGAAATGCCGACGCCCCGACCCAGGCCTTCCCGGTCCAGCAGCAGGGCGGCCCGGACGGGGCCACGCAGCGCATCCAGCGCACCGACCGGGTGCCCGGCGCGGTCCCGCTGAGCAAACCGCCGACCACCCCGCGCCCGGCCCCGGGCCCGAAGCAGGCCGGCGCCCAGCGCCCGGCCGGCCCGAACCAGGTCGAGGAGACCCGCCCGTCGGACCCGCAGCGCCCGGCCGAACCCCGCCAGGTCGCCTCCGCCCCCTCCCCCGCCGACATCCAGCCGACCCGCCCGGCCCAGCAGCAGCAGCGCCCCATCGCCCCGCCGCAGCGGATCGAGCCGCAGCCGCAGCAACCCGCAGAACAGGGCGGTGGCGGGAAGAAACTGCTGCTGATCGGCGGCGCGATGGTCGTGGTGATCGTCGCCCTCGTGGCGATCATCGCCGCACTGGCGGGCGGCGGCGAGGACTCGCCGGAGACCCAGGTGCGGAACGCGATCGCGAAGTACACCTCATCGCTGGACCAGGGCGACCTGGCCGGGCTGCGCGAGTCCACCTGCGGTGCGCTGCACGACTACTACCAGGGCATCTCGGAGCAGGATTTCGCCGGTGTGCACCAGGTCTCGCAGCAGTCGGGGAGCATCCCGGTGGTGGAGAAGGTGGACGCGGTGCGGGTTACCGACGGCACCGCGCTGGCCCAGGCGACGGTGTTCATCCGCTCCGATCCGAACACCAAGACCGAGCGCACCTTCGACCTGCAGCGCACCGACGCGGGGTGGAAGGTCTGCGAGCCGCCGACCGGGGCCTCCTGAACCCCGAGCAATCACTGACCGTTCACGCCAGTAGCATCTCCGCATCATGCGCGATCAGACGACGACGCTTTCGGGAGTTAGGGACGTGGCGCAGACACCGACGCTCACCGGGCAGCGGTTCCGGGTACGGGACCGCTACGAGGTGGGGCGCGAGAAGATCAGGGAGTTCGCCAGGGCGGTGCAGAACGGGCACGGCGCGCACCACCGGGAGGCGGAGGCGGCGGCGCTCGGGTACGGCCGGGTGCTCGCCCCGCCCACCTTCGCCTCGGTGATCGGCCTCGCGGCGACCCGCGCGCTGCTCGACTCGGTGCTCACCGAGTACGACATCTCGCAGATCCTGCAGACCGACCAGGTCTTCGAAATCCACCGCCCGCTGCTCGCGGGCGACTCCATCGCCAGCGAGCTGCTCATCGATTCGATCCGCAATTTCGGCGACAACGACTTCGTCACTGTGCGGTTCGCGCTCAGCAACGAGCAGGGCGAGGTGGCGGTCTCCGGCACCACCACGATCGTGGCGCGCCGGGGCGCCGAGGTCGATGCCGACCTGGTGACGGCGGTGGAGAACATCGTCATGCACTCGCGCCCGATGGAGCAGGTAGGCGCGCTGGACGAGAGCGAGGCGCTGATCCCGCTCGGCATCGGCCCGGCCCCGGCGAACCCGCCGCGCCGGGAGCGGGCGCCGCGCACCGTCCCGGACTTCGCGGCGCTGGCCACGGGCGACGAGCTGCCCACCGGCACCGCCCGGCTCACCCGCGGCGACTTGGCGAACTACGCGGGCGTCGCGGGCGATCCGAACCCCATCCATTTCAGCGAGTACGCGGCCAAGCTGGCTGGGCTGCCGACGGTGGTGGCGCACGGCCTGCTCACCATGGGGCTGGCCGCGGGGTACCTCACCGACTGGCTCGGCGATCCGACCGCGATCGAGAAGTTCAGCGTGCGGTTCTCCGGCTTCGTCCCGGTGCACACGACGGCGCCGAGCACGGTCGAGTTCGGCGGCCGGATCAAGTCGCTGGATCCGGAGCGGCGCTCCGCGACGGTGCTGCTCTCCGGGACCTCGGAGGGGCGCAAGCTCTTCGGGCGCGCGGTCGCCGAGGTCCGGCTCGGCTGATCAGCCGAGCTCGGCGTGCATCAGGTAGACGTTGTAATCGCTCCAGGTGGTGATGGTGAAGTAGAGGTCACCGCCGCGCGACCACGGGTGGATGAAGCCGCCGTAGAGCTCCGGGTAGTCGAGCACGCTCACCGTCGGCGTGCTCGGTGACCAGACGCCCTGCGGCGAATCCGCCTCGCGCAGCACGATGGCGGCCTTGGCGGTGTCCAGGTAGCTCATCTGCCAGACCTCGCGCTCGGCGTCGAACCGCACCGAGAGCTCGCCCGCGGGCGCGTCGACCACCGGGGTGGCCGCGGCGCCGCCGCCCACCGGGGTCGCCGCGGCGGCGCCGCTTGTCGGAACCCAGGCCCCGTCCTTCCAATATTGGTAGGCGGTGGTGTTGAGCACCTGCTCCTTCGGCACCCTGGCCAGCCCGACGGCGCCGAGCCTGGTGTTCGGGGTGCCGAACAGGTAGACGTACTCGCCCTGCGGCACCATCGCGCTGACCTGGAAGTTCGAGACGCCGAAGATATTGTCCCAGCGGGCGTGCGGATCCTCGGTCCAGGTGCTTCCGCCGTCGTCGGAGTAGGCGATGCCGCCGTAGTTGGTGTAGAAGGTGCCGGGCGCGCTGTGCCAGGTGCGGATCGACATGTAGCTGAGGAACTGCCGGGAGCCGATGGCGAAGCCGGAGGTGGGGATGGTGGTGATCTCGACGTTGTCCAGCTTGCGGCTGGAGAGGATCTCGGCGGCGTGGCAGCGGGAGTCGGTGACCATGCGGTCGAAGGTGACGCCGTCGCTCAGCTCCCGGTCGGTGCTGAAGGCGAGGACATTGCTGCGCCAGTCGCCGCCCATGCCACCCGGCGGGTGGAAGCCGTTGCCGACGGTGTCGCCGAAGGCCATGGCGATCTCGCCGGGCGCGCTCTCCCACATGATGCCGAGGTCGGTGCCCTCCACCTGCCAGCGCTTGTCGGTGCGGTTGATCGAGGAGGCGCCGGTCTGCTTGGCGACCTCGCGCACCTCCCCGACCCGCGGCGCTGCGGGGGCGGGCGACTGCGGGGCCGGGTCGACCGGCGGCTGCACCGGTTCCGGCGCGGGCGGTTGCGGCGGCGGGACGGCGCCGGGGGCGGGCAGCGCGAAGTAGAAGGGCTGTGGGTTGAGCAGCAGCTCCGGGATGCCGAGGCGGCGGGCGACGCTAGGCGGCGGGTCCGGCTGGTCGGTGAGGTCGGGGCAGGGGTTGTGGCAGGGATCCTCGGGCAGCACCGTCTCCTGCCGGACCGGTTGCGGCGCGGGCGGTTCCGGCGGGAGCACGGTGACGACCGGGTACGGGATCGGCACCTCGAGCGTCTTCGGCACCAGCGGCTCGTGCACCGGCGGCGGGTCGGTGGCACAGGGGCCGGTGCCGGGTGCCCGCGCGGGTTCCTCGGCGGCGGCCGGGCCGCTCGCCAGCACGCCGGCGGCGCAGAGCACCGTGCCGAGCACCGCCATCGTCCGCATCCCCGCAGACCCCGTCATCAGCGCAGTTCCCCTCGTCGGCACAGCGAACCGGACCCGATCGCGAGAGACCCTACCGGCCGCGCCGACCCGGCACTCGCCGGACTCCTCCGCTTGCGCCCCCGCCGAACCGCGTCCGGCCGTCCGCCCGCTCAGCGATCGGCGTGAAACGTGAGCACGGTGGCGCCGATTCGGACCCGGTCGCCGTCCGCGAGCGGCGCGCCCTCGTCGATCGCCTCCTCGTTGATGAAGACGCCGTTCGCCGAGTTCAGGTCCTTGATCAGCAGCCCGGCCCTGGTCGGGGTGATGGCGGCGTGGTAGCGGCTGGCCTTGGGATCGTCCAGCACCAGGTCGTTGTCGGTCATCCGGCCGATCCGGATGCCGCTCGGCGGAATGAGGACGGCCCGGCCGTCGGCGAGCCGCAGCTGCCCGCTGCGCACGGTGCGCGGGGTCTCGGTGACGGTCTCGGTCATGGCCGCGGCGAGCTGGTCGGTGCGCCCCCGTTCGGCCGCCTGCAGCGGCTCCTGGCGCAGCACCCGCTGTTCCAGCTCGATGAGCGCGGGGCCGGGGTCGATGCCGAGCTCGTCGGCGAGCACGGTGCGCACCCGGCGGCAGGCGTCGAGCGCGTCGGCCTGCCGGCCGGAGAGGTAGAGCGCGGTGATGAGCTGGCCCCAGAGCGGCTCGCGCAGCGGGTGCTCGTTCGTCACCGCGACCAGCTCGCCGATCACCGAGGAGGCACGGCCGCAGGCGATCTCGGCGTCGAACCGGGCCGAGGTGGCGAGCAGCCGCTCCTCCTCCATGGCGGTGGCGAAGCTGTCCGCGAACTGCAGCCCGGCCAGGTCGGCCAGCGCCCGGCCGCGCCACTCGCGCAGCGCGGCGGCGAAGTGCTTGGCCGCGCCCGCGTGGTCGCCCGCCTCAGCCGCCCGCGCGCCCGCCTCCCGCGCCGCCTGGAAGCGGCCGAGGTCGCAGCCCTCCTCGGAGACCTCGAGCCGATACCCGGACGCCTCGGTGCGCAGCACCAGCGCCGGGTCGATACCGGAATTGCGCAGCGCCTTGCGCAGATTCGAGACGAAGACCTGCAGGCTCGCGGAGTAGGAGTCCGGCGGGTCCTCGTTCCACACCATCTCGGCGAGCGCCGACGACGAGACGGCCCGTCGCCGGTTCACCGCGAGCGCGGCAAGCAAGGCCCGCGGCTTGGGCCCGCCGAACGCCACCGGCACACCGCCGACGAGCAGTTCGACGGACCCGAGCACGCGCACATCGAGACTCATCTGCTCGAGCCCTCGTGGAATCAGGGGGTCAGGCGCTGATCGACTTCCCCGCGGACCTCAGATCATTGCACGCCTCGACCACGCGCGCCGCCATCGAGGTCTCGGCCTTCTTGAGGTAGCTGCGCGGGTCGTAGACCTTCTTGTTGCCGACCTCGCCGTCGATCTTCAGCACACCGTCGTAGTTCGAGAACATGTGGGCGGCCAGCGGGCGGGTGAAGGCGTACTGGGTGTCGGTGTCGACGTTCATCTTGACCACGCCGTAGTTCAGCGCCGCGTCGATCTCGGACTTGAGCGAGCCGGAGCCGCCGTGGAAGACGAAGTCGAAGGGCTGCGCGTCGGCGCCGAGCCCGAGCTTGGCGGCGGCCACCTTCTGGCCCTCGGCCAGCACCTCGGGGCGCAGCTTCACATTGCCCGGCTTGTACACGCCGTGCACATTGCCGAAGGTGGCGGCGAGCAGGTACTTGCCGTTCTCGCCCGCGCCGAGCGCCGCGATGGTCTTCTCGAAGTCCTCGGCGGTGGTGTAGAGCTTGTCGTTGATCTCGGCCTCGACGCCGTCCTCCTCGCCGCCGACAACACCGATCTCGACCTCGAGAATGATATTGGCCGCGGCGGTCGTCTTCAGCAATTCCTGGGCGATCTCCAGGTTCTCGTCGATCGGCACCGCCGAGCCGTCCCACATGTGCGACTGGAAGAGCGGGTGCTGCCCGGCGTTCACGCGCTCCTGGGAGATCGCGATCAGCGGGCGGACGAAGGTGTCCAGCTTGTCCTTGGGGCAGTGGTCGGTGTGCAGCGCGATGGTGACGCCGTACCGCGCGGCCACCACGTGCGCGAACTCCGCCAGCGCCACCGCGCCGGTCACCATGTCCTTGACGCCGAGGCCGGAGCCGAATTCCGCGCCGCCGGTCGAGAACTGGATGATGCCGTCGCTGCCCGCGTCCGCGAAGCCCTTGATGGCCGCGTTGATCGTCTCCGACGACGTGCAGTTGATGGCGGGGAATGCGAAGGAGTTCGCCTTGGCCCGGCCGAGCATCTCGGCGTAGACCTCCGGAGTCGCGATAGGCACTGGTGAGACCTCCGTGTTGAGCGGCACTGGCTGAGTGCGGCGAAAGAGACACATATGTCGCTCACCACCCTAGGCCAGGGCAGGTTCGCGCCGGGCAGCGGAGGTACCGCCGCCGCGCGAGCGAAACTCCGGAGAACCGGTACTGTTGTCAAGGTGATTTCGCTGGTGGCTCTCGGCACGATGGGGACTCGGTATGCCGGGACGGGTTCTCGGACGTCGAACGAGCGGATTCGCTAGCAGGTGTCCGGAGTGCGGGAATTGCTGGCGGTCGGCACCTTCGATCCGCTCGTCACGGCCGGCCCGGCGGTGGTGTGGGCGGTCGTGCTCACCTTCGTCTTCCTGGAGTGCGCGGTGCTGCTCGGGCTCTTCCTGCCCGGCGACTCCATGCTGGTCACCGCGGGCATCGTGATGGCGTCGCACGCCTCGGGCGAGGCGCACGTCTGGGCGCTCTCCGGTGGGGCCATGGCCGCCGCCATCGCGGGTAACCAGGTCGGGTACGTGATCGGCCAGCGCACCGGGCACCACATGGTGGCGCGGAAGAACGGCCGCTATATCAACGCCAAGAATTTGCAGCGGGTCGGCGAGTTGCTGCGCAAGCACGGCTTCCTCGCGGTGCTGGTGGCGCGCTGGATCCCCTGGGTGCGCACGCTCTGCCCGATGGTGGCGGGCGCGGCCGGGATGGACCACCGCAAGTACACGATCGCCAGCACCATCGGCGCCATCATCTGGGCCCCGGTGCTGTTGCTGATCGGCTACTACGCGGGCGGCTTCCTGCAGCGGCTGCCCTGGCTCATGCCGGTGGTCATCGTCGGGCTGGTGCTCGCGCTGGTGCTCGGCACGGTCTTCGGGATCAGGCAGTACCGCCAGGAGATGGCGCGGCCGATCGAGGACTACGACCTGGACACCATGCCGATCCAGGTGACCGGGGAGCGCTAGGCCCTAGAGCCCGGCGGCGGCGATCCGGTGGGCCGCCTCCATCAGCATCCAGCCGGAGAGCTGAACCGCCAGGTCGCGCTCCGGGACGGTGGAGGCGGTGACCGAGCCGCCGGTGGTGAAGCGGCCCGCGCCGACGCTGTTGCCGGGCAGTTGCGCGGGCTTGCTCCAGTCGTTGCCGAAGAGCGGCTCGCCCTCGACCTCCAGCCGGTTCGCCCATGCCGCCTCGGCCGAGGCCCTGACCAGCGCGGCGGCGATCCTGCGGTCCTCCTCCTGCACCGGGTCGTCGCCGGGCAGCATGATCGCGACCACCGCGAGGTAGCGCATGAGGATGCCGTTGAAGAGGCCGCCGTCGCCGCCACCGCCGCCGTTGATCACGTCGTTCGTCGACATGCGCGTGCGGACCGCGCCGAGCAGCCGGTGCACCCGGTCCAGGTGGCGCTGGGCGCCGGTGTGCGCGGCGAGCTCGGCATCCAGGCCGAGCACGACGCCCTGGCAGTAGCTGAAGACCGGCCGCTCGAGCTCGCCGGAGGGCAGGTGGATGCCGTCCAGGATGAGCCCGGACTCCGGGTCGCGCAGCGTGGCGTCGAGCCAGTCCGACATCTCCTGGGCGCGGCCCCGGTAGCCGAGCCGGGCGAGCGCGATGGCGGCAGGGCCGTTGGCCGGTGCGTTGAAGAAGTCGGAGCCGATGCGCCAGGGCAGGCCGCCGCCGCGGGCCGGATCCCAGCCGTCGTAGAGCGCCTTCTCCAGCGCGGTGAGGGCGCGGCGGACGGGCAGGTCCTGGGTGCGCTCGGCGCGCTCCAGGGCGATGGCGAGCCAGGCCATGTCGTCGTAGTACTTGTTGGTCCAGCCGGTGAGGTTGCGCAGCCGGTGGCTGCGGGCCAGCGCGGCCACCCGGCGGCGGCGGGCCGGGGTCGGGACCCGGTTGGCGGCGTCCACCGCGCAGTCGATGAGGTGCGCCTGCCACCAGTAGTGCCAGTTGAAGAAGGCGCGCTCGCGCCGGGTGGCGGGCCAGCCGACCACGCCGAGCGCGGTGCGCGGCAGTACCCAGACCGAGCGCAGGTGCCGGGAGAGGATCGCCGACTCGGCCATGTCCGCGCGCTCGGACCACAGCGCGGAGGTCGCCGCGCCGCTCGATTCGGACTGGGGGCGGCCGCTCCGCGAGGTCATACCGTCCATGGTGCCAGGTCGGCGCGGGGATTCGCGGCCCATTCGTGACCGTTCCGGTCGTGTCCCGGCGCGGCGCGCCGGAGCGGCATGCGCGCGGCTCTCGTCACCAGGCGGTGCTCAGGTCGGCGTGCTGGCGGATCCAGGCGTGCATGGCGATGCCTGCCGCGACGCCCGCGTTGATGCTCCTGGTCGAGCCGAACTGGGCGATCGAGACGGTGAGCGCGGCCGCGGCGCGCGCGTGGTCGGTGACGCCGGGGCCCTCCTGGCCGAAGAGCAGCAGGCAGTCGCGCGGGAGGGTGGCGGTCTCCAGCGGGACCGCGCCGGGCACATTGTCCACCGCGACCACCCGCAACCCGGCACGCCGCGCGTACTCCGCGAGCTCGGCGGTGCTCCCGTGGTGCTCCAGGTGCTGGTAGCGGTCGGTCACCATGGCGCCACGCCGATTCCAGCGCCGCCTGCCGACGATGTGCACCGCGGCGGCGGCGAAGGCGTTGGCGGTGCGGACGACGGTGCCGATGTTCGCGTCGTGCCCGAAGTTCTCGATCGCCACGTGGAACGGGTGCCTGCGCGCGTCGATATCGGCGACGATCGCCTCCCGCCGCCAGTACCGGTACGCGTCGACCACATTCCGCCGGTCCCCGGTTTCGAGCAGCTCCGGGTCGAGCCGCGGGTCGTCCGGCGGCGCGCTGCCGTACTCCGCGCGCCACGGCCCGAGCCCGTGCGGATGCTCCCCCCACTCCGTGGGTCCCACCTGCTCGGGCGTCTCGGGGTCGGGCACCCGGACATGCTAGTACGTCGAGGCGGTCGAGCTGCCGGCGAAAAGGGCGATGAGGAAGGCGGCGATGATCACCAGGATGGTGAGGACCAGGATGACGGTGCCGATGATGCCGCAGATGTAGCCGGCCAGGACGGTGCTGCGGCCGCCGACGGCGCCGCCGGAGTTGTCGATCTCCGCGAGCGCCTTGCGGCCCATCACGAGGGCAACCGGGGCGAGGAACTGGCACAGCACGAGGCCGAGCACGCCCACAATGACGATGGCGGTGGCCTGCGGGTGGTCCGGCGGCCGGAAGTAGGGCTGCTGCGGGTACCCGGCCGGGGGGTAGGTCATGCGCAGATAGTACGGCCGCGTGCTCGCGGTGCCCCGGCTACGGGATCGAGGCGTGCGCGGCGGGATCGGCGAGCAGGTACTGCGCCGCGGCGTAGGTGGCCAGGATGGCGCCCTCGGCCAGCCGCCGCGCGCGCTCGCCGCGCAGCAGCAGCCTGCGCAGCACGATGAGCCCGTCCGAGACGGTGAAGAGCAGCGCGCCGAGCCCGAGCCTGCTGCGCGGATCCTCGTCCGGCAGGACGACCCCGGCAACGGTCGGCGAGTTGGGCGCCAGATCGGGATCGGAGGCGAGCACCCCGGCCGCCCCGAGCGCCAGGCCGTACCCGGTGAGCGGCGCCGCCACCGCGGGCGCCTGCGCCCGCAGCAACCCGGCGGCCCCGGCCAGGGCCAGCAGCCGCGGCACCGCGGCGGCCGCGGTCGGCCGGGCCCCGCGCCGCCACCAGAGCGCGGCGTAGCAGCCCTGCATGACCCCGAACGCCGAGGCTCCCGCCACCAGCCTGCGGTCGTCGTCCGGGTCGATGAGCAGCACGTCGCCGACGGTGGCGGCGCCGAGCGCCGCGAGCAGCGTGCGCCGCCCGGCCGGGTCGATCGCCTTCCCCGCCACCGCGACATCCGCGGCGAGCAGCGGCATGAGCAGCGGCTTGCCCAGCCACTGCCAGCGCTCGCGGCCGGTGACGGCGCCTGCGACGGTGAGCGCCGCCGCGGCCAGGAACCCGGCCCGGAACGGCCGCATCAGAAGCTCGGCTCCCTGGGGGCGGGCGGCAGCGTGACCACCTGGCCCGCGTAGCTGAGCCCGGCGCCGAAGCCGAGCAGCAGCGCGGTCTGGCCGCCCTTGGCCTTCCCGGTCACCAGCATCTCCTCGATGGCGAGCGGGATGGAGGCGGCCGAGGTGTTGCCGGTGTTCTCGATGTCGTTCGCCATCGGGATCTCGTCGGCGAGGCCGAGGTTCTTCTTCATCAGCTCGTTGATCCTGGCATTGGCCTGGTGCGGGATGAAGACCTCGAGCTCCTCCTTGGAGACCCCGGAGACCTCCAGCGCCGTGGAGAGGGCGCGCGGCAGCGTCACCGCGGCCCAGCGGAAGACCCGCGGCCCCTCCATCCGGATCACCATGCGCCCCACCGGATCCGCGGCCGGATCGGTGCCCTGCAGTTCCTCCGCGCGGTCCTCGTAGGCGAGGATGTCGTAGTTCTGCGAGATGGCGAGCGCGTTCTCCCCGTCACTGCCCCAGACGGTGGGCGAGATGCCGTTCTCCTCGCTCGGGCCGATCACCACCGCGCCCGCGCCGTCGCCGAAGATGAAGGCGGTGCCGCGATCGTGCGGGTCCATCCCGACCGACATGGTCTCGACCCCGATGAGCAGCACGTACTTCGCCGACCCGGCCCGGATCAGGTCCGCGCCGACGCCGAGGCCGTAGCAGAACCCGCCGCAGCCGCTCTCCAGATCGAAGGCCGCGACCCCGTTGATGCCGAGGTCGTAGGCGATCGAGGGGGCGCCGTGCGGGGTCTTGTACGGCCAGGTGCCGGTGGCCAGGATGACGGTGCCGATCTCGGCGCGGTCGATCCCGCTGCTCACGATGGCCCGCTCGGCGGCGGCGACGGCGATCGTGCGGACCGTCTCCTCGCCGCTGATCCAGCGCCGGTTGCGGATCCCGCTGCGTTCGAAGATCCACTGGTCGGTGGAGTCGAGCACCTCGCAGACCTCGTCGTTGCTCACGAGGCGGGCGGGTCGATACGCACCGATACCGAGCATCGCCACATTCTCTCGGCCCTTGTTGACAGCAATGCTCACCACGGGTGACTCACACAACCCTTCGAAACGCACGATAAACCGCTCATCAGGCTAACCCAGCTCGAGATCGGCCAATCCGAGGATGGACCGGTACCCCAGCCCCTCGGCGGCGATCACCTGGTCGGCGCCGGTCTCCCGATCGACGACGGTGGCGACGCCGACCACCTCGGCGCCTGCCTCGCGCAGCGCGCGCACCGCGGTGAGCGGGGAGTTCCCGGTGGTGGTCGTGTCCTCCACCACGAGCACCCGGCGGCCCGCGACGTCCGGGCCCTCGATCCGGCGCTGCATGCCGTGCTCCTTGGCGGCCTTGCGCACCACGAAGGCGTTGATCGGGCGGCCGGGGGCGTGCAGCACGGCGAGCGCGACCGGGTCGGCGCCCATGGTCAGCCCGCCGACGGCCTCGAAGTCCCAGTCCGCGACCAGCTCGCGCAGCAGGCTGCCGATCAGCGGGGCCGCGCGGTGGTGCAGGGTGGCGCGGCGCAGGTCGACGTAGTAGTCGGCGCGGTTGCCGGAGGACAGGGTCACCGGGCCGTGCACGACGGCCAGCTCGCGCACGAGGCGCGCCAGCTCGTCCCGGTCGGCGGAGCCGGAGCGGTGCTGAGCCGTCTCGATGGCGTGGTCGATCATCTCGTCTCGCGTCCTTTCGCGTGCGTCGGACAAAATCCGGCGCGCCTGTCGCACGAGCGTCCGCCGGTCGCGGTCTCCGGTACGCGCGCGCAGCCATCGACGCACGATCCGGCTGTCGTCGGGATCCGGCTGCGGCCGGACCACGGACCAATACTGCGGTTGCAGGATACGTGCCGGGCGGGCGTACCGGTTACTGCGGGACCGGCCCCTGGTAGGGGCGGAACCCGGGGTGGAACGGGCCGCCGGGGCGGTCGCCCGGCTCGTCGCCGTCCGCGTCCGGCTCGGGGCCGCCCGGCCGCTCCTGGCGGCGCGGCTCGTCCCGCTTGCCAGGCACCACGGCCAGGCTGGGCCTGCGCTGCCCCGGTTCGGCGCCGGGGTCGGCGGCCGGTCGCTCGTCGCCGCGCGGCCGATCGGCGGATTCGGCTGCGGCACCGCGGTTTCCGGCCGGGTCGTCGGCGTCGTCCCCGCGGCGCGGCTTGGCCCGGCCGCCGGGGCGGCCGAAATCGCCGTCGCCGTAGGTGTCGCTCTCCGGCGGAAGCACGTGCAGCAGACCGGAAAGGCGAAGGACGGCGTCGATCGAGGTCTCCCAGTCGCGCGAGCCGGTGCCGATGGAGAGCATGCCGAGGGTCCAGTTGCCCTCGCTCCACAGCATCTGCACGATGTCGGGCAGCGACTCGATGAACGCGACCATCCGCTGATCCACGGCGTGCCTGGCGATCTCGGGGTTGGTCGCGAAGACCACCCGGTCGCCGATCGCGCCGAGCAGCTCCAGGTCGGCGTCCTTCGGCGGGGACGCGGTCTTCAGCCGCATGTCCACGTCGATGTCCGAGCCGATCTGCCTGCGCACCGCGATCAGCGTCGCCGAGTCCTCCAGGTCGAAGAGCACGAACTTCTCGCCCTTGCGGATACCGGAGACCACGTCGACCGCGGAGAGGTAGCCGAGCTTGGCCAGCGCCCCGCGGCGCCAGGTCGAAGGTAGCGCCGGCTCCACCGACACGTAGGTGTATCCCTGGGCCTTCGCCCACACCTGGCGCGCGTGACCGGTCCGCTGCCGTTGCGCCCGGTCGAAATACAGCAGGACGACCGCGCCAACCAGCGCGATCGCCGCCAACCCGAACCACATCTCCGTCATCGCCGCACAGCCTAACCAGCCGATCCCGTGATTGCCCCGCACCCTCGGCTCGTGGCGGCCCGGGTCGCTGTCCGCGCGGTCATCGGCCACCCCCGGAAAGCCCGGTGCTGATGATGATCTCGGCGAGAATATTGCCGTCGGAGCCCTTGTCGCCCTGCACCACGACCATCTCGCCGACCGGCAGGTCGGCCGCCTCGGTGACGCCGAGCGAGATCACCTGGGTGCGGGCGTCGGTGCGGACGGTGACGGTCTTGCCGTCCAGGGTGCTCAGGGTCAGGGTGCCGCCGTCGTTGGCGGTGATCGAGCCCATGGCGCTGCCCAGGTCGTCCAGGCCGGGCAGGCCGGGGATCTGGCTCGGCAGCGCCGGGAAGGACGGGGTGGTCTGGTTGCCCGAGGGCGGCGCGGTCGTGCGCGCGGGCGGGCGGGCGGCGGTGGTCGTGGTGCCGGAGGCGGTGGAATCGTCGTCGCCGCCGGTGAAGTACAGCCCGGCGAAGACGCCGAGCACCGCGATCAGCAGCACGACGGCGAGGCCGAGGCCGATCCACAGCCCGGTATTGCGCTTGGGCGGCGGCGGGCCGCCCCGGTACCCGGGCTGCGGGTAGCCGGGCGGCGGCGGGTTGCCCCAATTCTGCTGCTGCGGCTGGCCGTACGCCTGCGTCGGCGGCGGTTGCTGCTGGTAGGGCTGCTGCGCGGTGCCGCCCTGCCCCTCGTACGGGCCCCACTGGCTGTCGTAGGAGGGGAATTCGCGGGTGGCGTCCGGGGGTGGCGGCGGCGTCCATTCGCCGTACCCGCCCGCCGAGCCACCGAACACGTTCGTCGGCGGTGCGCCCGACGTACCCGGCGCGCCGAGGTGTTGGGTCGGACTGTCGTCCGGCCGCTGCCCCCAGGGGTCCTTCGGGTTCGTCATAGGTACAGGGTACGAACTGCGAGAGGCGCGGTCACCTGTATGGGTGACCGCGCCTCCCGCGTTCTCAGCGACCGACCAACAAACCGTCGCCGTCCGGGCTGACCGAGACCTTGACGGTGTCGCCGTCACCGACCTCACCGGCCAGCAGCTCCTTGGCGAGCGTGTCGCCGATGGCCTGCTGGATCAGCCGCCGCAGCGGGCGCGCGCCGTAGACCGGGTCGTAGCCGCGCACCGCCAGCCAGAAGCGGGCGGAATCGGTGACCTCCAGGGTGAGCCTGCGCTGGGCCAGCCGCTTCTGCAGCTGCTCCAGCTGGATGTCGACGATGTGCTCCAGCTGCTCCTCGTCGAGGGCGTGGAACATGACCACGTCGTCGAGCCGGTTCAGGAACTCCGGCTTGAACGCGGAGCGCACCGCGTTCATGACGAATTCCTTCTCGCCGCCTGCCCCCAGGTTGGAGGTGAGGATGAGGATGGTGTTGCGGAAGTCAACCGTGCGGCCCTGGCCGTCGGTGAGCCTGCCCTCGTCCAGCACCTGCAGCAGGATGTCGAAGACGTCCGGGTGCGCCTTCTCGATCTCGTCGAAGAGCACCACCGTGTACGGCCGCCTGCGCACCGCCTCGGTGAGCTGGCCGCCCTGGTCGTACCCCACGTAGCCGGGCGGCGCGCCGACCAGCCTGGCCACCGCGTGCTTCTCGCTGTACTCGCTCATGTCGATGCGGATCATGGCCCGCTCGTCGTCGAACAGGAAGTCCGCGAGCGCCTTGGCGAGCTCGGTCTTGCCGACGCCGGTGGGGCCGACGAAGAGGAACGAGCCGGTCGGGCGGTCCGGGTCGGCGACGCCTGCCCGCGCCCGGCGCACCGCGTCGGAGACGGCCTGCACCGCGTCCAGCTGGCCGACGACCCGCCTGCCGAGCTCGTCCTCCATCCGGAGCAGCTTCTGGGTCTCGCCCTCCAGCATCTTGCCGACCGGGATGCCGGTCCACGAGGAGACCACCTCGGCGATGTCGTCCGGGCCGACCTCCTCCTTGAGCATGAGCTCGCCGGTGCCCGCCGCCGAGGTCTGCTCGGCCTCGGCCAGCTGCTTCTCCAGCGCCGGGATCCGGCCGTAGCGCAGCTCGGCGGCCTTGCCCAGGTCGCCGTCGCGCTCGGCCCGCTCGGACTCGCCGCGCAGCGACTCCAGCTCCTCCTTCAGGGTGCGCACCTTGTCGATGGCGTTCTTCTCGTTCTGCCACCGGGTGGTGAGCTGGTTCAGCTTCTCCCGGTCGTCGGCGAGCTCCGAGCGCAGCTTCTCCAGCCGCTGCTTGGAGGCCTCGTCGGTCTCCTTGCCGAGCGCGACCTCCTCGATCTCCAGCCGCCGCACCGCGCGCTCCACCACATCGATCTCCACCGGGCGGGAGTCGATCTCCATGCGCAGCCGCGACGCCGACTCGTCGACCAGGTCGATCGCCTTGTCCGGCAGGAACCGCGAGGTGATGTAGCGGTCGCTCAGCGTCGCCGCCGCCACCAGGGCGGAGTCGGTGATCCGGACGCCGTGGTGCACCTCGTACCGCTCCTTGATGCCGCGCAGGATGCCGACGGTGTCCTCCACCGACGGCTCGCCGACCAGCACCTGCTGGAAGCGCCGCTCCAGCGCCGCGTCCTTCTCGATGTGCTTGCGGTACTCCTCCAGCGTGGTCGCGCCGACCAGCCGCAGCTCGCCGCGGGCCAGCATGGGCTTGATCATGTTGCCCGCGTCCATGGCGGACTCGCCGGTGGCGCCCGCGCCGACGATGGTGTGCAGCTCGTCGATGAAGGTGATGATCTGGCCCGCGCTGTTCTTGATGTCCTCCAGCACGGCCTTGAGCCGCTCCTCGAACTCGCCGCGGTACTTCGCGCCGGCGACCATGGCGCCGAGGTCGAGCGAGACCACCGACTTGCCGCGCAGCGACTCCGGGACGTCCCCGGCGATGATCCGCTGGGCCAGCCCCTCGACGATGGCGGTCTTGCCGACGCCGGGCTCGCCGATCAGCACCGGGTTGTTCTTGGTGCGACGGCTCAGCACCTGCACCACGCGCCGGATCTCGGTGTCGCGGCCGATCACCGGGTCGAGCTTGCCGGAGCGGGCGGCCGCGGTGAGATCGGTGGAGTACTTCTCCAGGGCCTGGTAGGTGCCCTCCGGGTCCGGGCTGGTGACGCGGGCACTGCCCCGCACCGCGGTGAAGGCCTCGCGCAGCGCCTCCGGCGTGGCGCCGCGGCCGGTGAGCAGCGTGCTCACGTCGGAACCGCCGGAGGCCAGCCCGACCAGCACGTGCTCGGTGGAGACGTACTCGTCGCCGAGCTCGGTGGCGAGCCGCTGCGCCGCGGTGATGGCGGCGAGCGCCTCCCGCCCGAGCTGCGGCGCGGTGGTGGCGCCGGTGGCGCGCGGCAGCCGCTCGACGATCTGCTGCGCCTCGCGCCGCACCCCGGCCGGGTCCACCCCGACCGCCTGCAGCAGCGGGGCGGCGATCCCGTCGGTCTGGTCGAGCAACGCCACCAGCAGATGCGCCGGACGGATCTCCGGGTTGCCCGCGGCGGATGCCGACTGCAGTGCCGCGGTCAGCGCCGCCTGGGTCTTGGTGGTGGGATTGAACGAGTCCACGGTCACCTTCCTGGCTGTAGTTCTGAGGTTGCTTCGTTCAACGTGCAAAAGGTTGAGTCTGTTCCGCTCAACTCTAGATTTTTCCGCGGCTCCGCGCATCCCCCGGTGGCCGCATCCGCCTGCCGCCGCCCGCCCGGCACACCGATGACCGGTTTTCGGGGATACTCATTGTCGAGACAGTTCGAAGAAAGGACCCCCGACGTCGTGGATGCGCGTTCTGCTGCGCTGGTCCGCGCCAACTTCCGGGCAGTGCTCGACGCACCGCACGGTGCCGAGCGGTTGATCAGCGCGTTCTACGGTCACCTGTTCGCGGAGAACACCGCCCTGCGGGAGCTCTTCCCGCCGACGATGGAGATGCAGGCGAAGCGGGTCACCACCGCCGTGCAGTTCGTGCTGGACAACCTGGAGCACTGGGATCGGGCCCAGGGCTTCCTGGAGCAGCTGGCGAGGGACCACCGGAAGTACGGCGTCGAGGCCGCGCACTACGACCTGGCGGGCCGCGCGCTGCTCGCCGCGCTGCGCACCTACCACGGCCGGGAGTGGACCGTCGGGCTGGAGGAGGGCTGGACCGACGTGGCCATCCTGATCTCCGCCTCGATGGCGATCGGGGCGAACTCGGACAAGTCCCAGCCGTACTGGGAGGCGACCGTGGTCGGGCATCGGCGGGTGCTGGAGGACCTCGCCATCGTGCGGCTGCAGTCGGACAGCCCGATCCCGTACCTTGCCGGGCAGTACGTCCCGGTGATGCTGCCGCAGCGGCCCAAGATGTGGCGCTACCTCTCCCCGGCCATCCCGTCCAACCCGTACGGCGAGATCGAGTTCCACGTGCGCAAGGTGCAGAGCGGCTGGGTCAGCACGGCGGTGGTGAACGAGACCGCGGTCGGCGACCGCTGGCAGATCGCCGGCCCGCTCGGCAACCTGCACATCGATCGGGAGAGCGGCCGCGACGTGCTGCTGATCGGCGCGGGCACCGGGATCGCGCCGCTGCGCGCGCAGCTCATCGAGATGAGCCGCAGCGGGGTGAACCCGCGGGTGCACTTCTTCATCGGCGGCCGCTACCCGTGCGACCTCTACGACGTGGAGAACATGTGGCAGCTCTCGCAGAGCAACCCGTGGCTCACCGTCGTCCCGGTCTGCGAGCAGAAGACCAATCCGTGGTGGTATCCGCACGCGCCGAGCGAGGAGCCGTACGGCATGCACCGGCGGCTGATCGGTAATCTCGGGGCCGTCGTGGCGAGTTTCGGCGCGTGGGCCGACCGGCAGATCCAGATCGCCGGGTCGGCCCGGATGATCGCCGACACCCGCCGCGCGCTGATGGCCGTCGGCACCCCGGAGTCGATCATCCAGAGCGATCCCGTCGGATAACGGAAGAGAGACATGGACATCGACCCGAGCCCGCTGGACGGCCCCGACCCGCGCGCGGTGGGCGACGGCGAATGGTCGGCGACCGTGGTCGGGCACCACCGGCTCCGGCACGACGTCGCGGTGATCCGGCTGATCGGCGAGTTCGTCCCCTTCCGGGCCGGGCAGTCGGTGCAGGTGCGGGTCCCGCAGCAGCCGACGGTGAGCAGGCGGTACTCGCCCGCGCTCCCGCCCTCGCTCGACGGCAAGCTGGAATTCCACGTGCGCACGGTGCCGGGCGGCTGGCTGAGCGGCTCGATCGTGGCCGACACCCAGCCCGGCGACGAGTGGCGGATCAGCGCACCGATGGGAAGCTTCACCGTCGACCCGGCAGGCGACGAGGTGGTGATGATCGCGGGCGGCACCGGGCTGGCGCCGATGCGCTCGCAGCTGCTCGAGCTGGCCAGGGCCGAGCAGCCGCCGCGCACCTACCTCTTCGCCGGCGGGCGCTCGCCGCGTGACCTCTACGCCGACGACATGCTCTTCCTGCTCGCCACCGAGCTGCCCTGGCTCACCGTGATCCCGGTGGTGGAGCGGCCGGACGACCCGAACTGGCGGGACGAGTGGTTCGAGCGCTCCCGGGTGGACATCGGCTTCCCGGCGGAGGAGCGGCTGCACGGCACGCTGGCCGACGTGATCGGCACGCACGGCGCCTTCGACCGGCACCAGGTGCTGGTCTGCGGCTCGCCCGGGATGACGCGGGCCACCGTGGAGAAGCTCATCGATATCGGCACGCCGGTGGAGCGCATCCAGTACGAGGGGCTGTAGCCGCTCAGAAGAGCGGGTCGTGCCGGATGTGGTCGGCCGGGGTGCCCGCGGCCATCAGCCGGAACTTGCTGGTCTGCACCATCGAGGGCGGGCCTGCGATCTGCACGTCCCGGTCGGTCCACGGGGTGTAGGCCGCCACCACCTTGCCCACCTGGCCGGTGAGCCGCGGCTCCAGCCCCGGCAGGTCGCGCTCCGGGTCGGTCGGCCCCTCGTACCACCAGGGGTTCTCGTCGCTCTCGACGACCGGGGTGACGGTGAGCCACTTGTTCGCCACCGCGAGCTGGCTCAGCGTCTCCAGGTCGTAGAGGTCGCACGGGTGGTGCCCGCCCGTGAAGAGGTGCACCTTGGGGTTGGTCCGGCGCTGCGCCATGGCCATGAGCTGGGCGCGCAGCGGGGCAAGGCCGGTGCCGCAGGCCACCATGAGCATGGCGCGCTTGGTGTTGCGCGGCAGCCCGAGCCCGCCGAGCGGGGAGCCGAGCAGCCACTGGTCGCCGACGGCGGTATTGGTCACGATGGCCGGGCTGACCCAGCCGCCGGAGACCCCGCGCACGTGGAACTCGACCTCGCCGCTCGCATTCGGCGGCACCGCGGGCGAGAGGTAGCGCCACATCCGTGGCCGGGAGGGGATCTGCACGCTCAGGTACTGCCCGGCCGCGTACTGCATCGGCTGGTCCAGCTGCACCCGGACAACGGCGAGGTTGCGCAGCACCTCGCGGCGCTCCACCACCACCCCGCGCCAGGCCGACGGCGTCGTCTCCTTGGCCGCCGCGCCGATCATGGTGTTCGCGATGGCCTCCAGCCCCGCGTCCCACGCCTGCTCGACCTCGTCGGTCCACAGCTCGGTGCCGGTGTACTGCCGCAGCGCCTTCTTCATGGACCAGCCCACGGCGATGTAGTGCTCCGGCCGGACCCCGTACTTGCGATGGTCCCGGCCGAGCTGGGCCAGGAACGGCTGCAGCTTCTCCGGCTCGTCCAGCTTGTCGAGGGCATAGGTGATGGCCTGGACGAGGCGGTCGCGCTGGGCATCCATGGCGGCCGGGAAGAAATCGCGGATCTGCGGATAATCGGTGAACAAGATCGCGTAGAAAGTCCGCGCGAGCGCCTCTCGGCCCCCCTCTTCCGCGGCCACCGCCTTGAACGTCGTCCTGACCAGCGCGACGGTCCGCGAATCCATTTGTGTCACAACCCCATTTCGCAACTCGAACTCTACCGGGGAACACTTGTCGGCAGCCGATGGAAACGAGTCTAGGGGGAAGTTTGCCAGCGTGGGAGCGATGCGCTGGAATATCACGCGCATATTTCATAAAATACTGAGTGGCCTGTTCAAAAAGCGCAATAAACCGACCGGAAGTTTGTGTTGGCAGGGAAATTCGGTCGGACTTCAGTCTAATAGGGCCGAAAAGCCAAGAGCCCTCGACGGGCTCCGCTCCGGGAGCGGGTGCGCCGTCGAGGGCTGTTGATTTGCTGGCGAATTCCGGAATTCGCCGTGCTACCGCGCGTGTCTATTGCGCGGCTGCCAGACCACCAGTGCGGTACTGCGTTGCTGGGGCGCCAGATCCGGCCGGTAGCCCGCCCGCAGGCGTTCCACCTCCGCCGCGAGCTCGGCGAGCTGTTCGCGCAATTCCTCCACCTGGTTGGTCAATTCGATGATCCGTTTGATACCGGCGAGGTTGACGCCCTCGTCCTGGGAGAGCCGCTGCACCTCGCGCAGCAGCTCGACGTCCCTGGCCGAGTAGCGCCTGCCGCCGCCGGAGGTCCGCTGCGGCGTGACCAGGCCGAGCCGGTCGTACGTGCGCAGGGTCTGCGCATGCATACCGGCCAGCTGGGCCGCGACCGAGATCATGAAGAACTCGGCCCGCGCCGCGTTGGACACCTTCTTCGGATCCTCGGACATCACGCACCTGCCCATCCTGCACGGGGATCGAAGCCGCTGGTCTTCTCCGCCTCCTGGTACCGCTGCAGCGCCTGGACGGCATTGTCGTCCAGCTTCGGCGGCACCGCGACCTTCACGGTGACGAGCAGGTCACCCGCGCCGCCGCTGCGCTTGGGCACACCGCGCCCGCGCACCCGCAGGATCCGGCCGTCGGCGGTGCCCGGCGGCACCTTCACCCCGACCCGGCCGTCCAGCGTCGGCACCGAGACCGTGGTGCCGAGCACCAGCTCCGCGTAGCTCACCGGCAGCACCAGGGTCAGGTCGTCGCCATTGCGGCCGAAGACCTTGTCCTGGCTGACGTGCACGGTGACGAACAGGTCGCCCGATGGCGCGCCGCGCAGCCCGGCCTCGCCCTGCCCGGCCAGCCGGATGCGCTGCCCGTCACCGACGCCGGGCGGAATCCGCACGGTGATGGTGCGGGTCCGGTTCTGCACGCCGGTGCCGCGGCAGTCGACGCAGGGATCGTCGATCAGCGAGCCGGTGCCACGGCACTCGTCGCAGGGTTCGCTGAACCCGAACGCGCCCTGGTTCCGGCTGACCACGCCCGCGCCGTTGCAGTTCGGGCAGGTACGCGGGCTCGTCCCCGGCTTGGCACCGCTGCCGTGGCAGGTGGTGCACGGCGCCGGGCTGGTCATCCGCAGCGGGACCGTGACGCCCTGGGCCGCCTCGCGGAAGCCGAGGGTGGTCTCGGTCTCGACGTCGGCGCCGCGGCGCGGCCTGCTCGCCGCGCCGCGCGGGCCGCCGCCGCGGTTGAAGAGCCCGCCGAGCAGGTCGCCGAGGCCGCCGTCGCCCGCACCGGCCGCGCCGGTGCCGAAGATGTCGCCGATGTCGAAGTTCTGGGAGAACCCGCCACCGGCGCCCGGCTGGAAGCCGCCCCCGCGGCCGAAACCGCCGCCCGCGAACAGCTTCCGTGTCTCGTCGTACTCCCGGCGCTTGGCCGGATCGGAGAGCACGGCGTGCGCTTCGCTGACCGCCTTGAACCGCTCCTCGGCCCGGTTGTCGCCGGGCCTGGCGTCGGGATGATTATCCCTGGCCAGCTTGCGGTAGGCCTTCTTGATCTCGTCCTGCGAGGCGTCGGCGGAGACACCCAGCTCCTTGTAGAAGTCCTTTTCGATCCACTCCCGCTGGCTCACCGAGCATCTCCTCCTCTCGCGTCTCTATCGTCCGGTCGTCTCGGCATCAGTTGCTTCCGATGCCGTTGCGTCCTCGCCGGTCGCGGATTCCGCTGAATCACCGGTCTGCTCACCCGATTCTGCCGTCTCTCCCGGCACCGCGTCGGTGACTCCGACGAGCGCGTGCCGCAGCACCCGCTCCCCGAAGCGGTAGCCCTTGCGCATGACGAGGCCGAGCACCGGGTCGGCGCCGTCGCCCTCGTGCTGCACGGCCTCGTGCAGGGTGGGGTCGAAGGGCTCGCCCGCCGCGCCGAACTCCTCGAGCCCCTGCTTGCGCAGGGCCTCGGCGAGCTTGTCGGCGACCGACTTCAGCGGGCCGGACTCCAGGTCGCCGTGCGCGCGCGCCCGGTCCAGGTCGTCCAGCACGCCGAGCAGCTCGGTGACGACGGCGGCCTTGGCCGAATCGGTCGCGGCCTTGCGGTCGCGCTCGACCCGGCGCCGGTAGTTGGCGTACTCGGCGGTGAGCCGCTGCAGGTCGGCGGTCAGCTCGGCCTCCTTGCCCGCGGCGGGGGCCGCCGCCGCGGGTTCGGCGCCGTTGCCGTTCGTCTCGCCGCCGTTCTCGGTGCCCGGCTCGGGAGCCTTGTCGGGCTCCCGCACCTCACCGGACTCCGGATCGATCTTGCGCTTGTCGACGAAGGTGACCGGCTCCTGCTGCTCCGAGCTCACTTCTTCTCCGTGTCGACCGGCTCGTCCACGACCTCGGCGTCGACCACCTGGTCGTCGGCCTGACCCTGCTGGGGCTGGCCGTCAGCGGCCGCGCCCTCGGCGGCCGCGGACTCGTAGATCGCCTGGCCCAGCGCCTGCGACTCGGTGGCGAGCTTCTCCACCGCGGCCTTGACGGCGGCGATGTCGGCGCCCTTCAGCGCCTCGTTCGCCTCGGCGATGGCCGCCTCGACCTTGGACTTGACGTCCGCGGGCACCTTGTCCTCGTTGTCCGCGATGAACTTCTGGGTCTGGTGCACCAGCGACTCGGCCTGGTTGCGGGTCTCCGCCTCCTCGCGCCGCTGCTTGTCCTCGGCGGCGTGCGCCTCGGCGTCCTTCACCATCCGGTCGATCTCCTCCTTGGACAGGCCGGAGCCGTCCTGGATCTTGATCGTGTTCTCCTTGCCGGTGCCCTTGTCCTTCGCGGTGACGTGCACGATGCCGTTGGCATCGATGTCGAAGGTCACCTCGATCTGCGGCACGCCGCGCGGGGCCGGGGGAATACCGGTCAGCTCGAAGGAGCCGAGCAGCTTGTTGTGCGAGGCGATCTCGCGCTCGCCCTGGAACACCTGGATCTGCACCGACGGCTGGTTGTCGTCGGCGGTGGTGAAGGTCTCCGAGCGCTTGGTCGGGATGGTGGTGTTGCGCTCGATGAGCTTGGTCATCACGCCGCCCTTGGTCTCGATGCCGAGCGAGAGCGGGGTGACATCGAGCAGCAGGACGTCCTTGACCTCGCCCTTGAGCACGCCCGCCTGCAGCGCGGCGCCGACGGCGACGACCTCGTCCGGGTTCACGCCCTTGTTGGGCTCCTTGCCGCCGGTGAGCTCGCGGACCAGATCGGTGACCGCGGGCATCCGGGTGGAGCCGCCGACCAGCACCACGTGGTCGATATCGGCGACCTTGACCCCGGCGTCCTTCACGACCTGCTGGAACGGCGCGCGGGTGCGATCGAGCAGATCGCTGGTGATCCGCTGGAACTCGGCGCGGCTCAGCTGCTCGTCCAGGAAGAGCGGGTTCTTGTCCGCGTCGACCGTGATGTACGGCAGGTTGATCGAGGTGCTCTGCGAGGAGCTGAGCTCGATCTTCGCCTTCTCCGCGGCCTCGCGCAGCCGCTGCATGGCCATCTTGTCCTTGGTCAGGTCGATGCCCGCGCTGCTCTTGAACTTCTCGACCAGCCAATCCACGACGCGCTGATCCCAGTCGTCACCACCGAGGTGGTTGTCGCCGGAGGTGGCGCGCACCTCGACGACGCCCTCGCCGATCTCCAGCAGCGAGACGTCGAAGGTGCCGCCGCCGAGGTCGAAGACCAGGATGGTCTGCTCGGTCTCGCCCTTGTCCAGGCCGTAGGCGAGCGCGGCCGCGGTGGGCTCGTTGACGATGCGCAGCACGTTCAGCCCGGCGATCTGGCCGGCTTCCTTGGTGGCCTGGCGCTGGGCGTCCTCGAAGTACGCGGGGACGGTGATGACCGCGTCCGCGATCTCCTCGCCCAGGTAGGCCTCGGCGTCGCGCTTCAGCTTCATCAGCGTGCGCGCGCTGATCTCCTGCGGGGTGTACTTCTTGCCGTCGATCTCGACGTTCCAGTCGGTCCCGATGTGGCGCTTGACGGAACGGATGGTGCGGTCGACGTTGGTGACGGCCTGGTTCTTGGCGGGCTGGCCCACCAGCACCTCACCGTTCTTCGCGAACGCGACGATCGACGGGGTGGTCCGCGATCCCTCCGAGTTCGCGACGACGACCGGCTCGCCGCCTTCGAGAACGGCGACGACCGAGTTCGTGGTCCCGAGGTCGATTCCGACCGCACGAGCCATGGTTGGTTCCTCCTTGTTGACGTGCCAAGCTGAGTAACGCTGAGCGTGGTCGGCTCAATCCTGCACCCATCTCCGACGGGCGTCAACCGAAACTTGAGCTTGCCGCACTCAACTCTGTCGAAAGGGCTCAACCGGGGGCGCGCGCGATCTATTCCCGGACCGCGGCGGCGAGCTGGTCGTCCAGGGTGACCCGGACCAGGGCGGCGGCCAGTTCGGCCCGCGTGCCGCGCGGGGCGAGTTTCCCCAGTTCCTTTTCGTCCTCGGGCAGGCCGATGGCTGCGGCGCCCTGTCTCGCGCGCTCGTCGAAGTAGGGGCCGATCCACGGCCAGATGTCCTGTGCCTCGCGCAGGAAGATGGCGGCGCCGGTCGGGCCGATGCCTTTGAACTCCTGGATCAGCTCGGCCGCGCGCTCGCGGTCGCCGTCCGCCCGCTCGGCGAGTTCGCGCAGGTCGCCGTGGTAGCGGTCGAGCACGGCGTGCGCGTTCTCGCCGAGCCTGCTGGCGGTGCTCTCGTCGTAGCGGCGGTAGTGGCCGCGGCCGAGCGCGTCGACCAGCTCCTGCCACCCGGCGTCGGCCACCTTTCGCGGCGTGCCGAAGCCGCTGCGCACCAGTTCGCGCCCTGCGCCGATGGCGAGGTCGGCGGAGATCGGCGCGCTCAGCAGGTCGGTCAGCATCAGCAGGCGGAACAGCGGCGCGGGTTTGTTGTCGAGCGTGATCCCGGCCTCTGCGGCGAAGGTGCCGTCCGTCTTCGTCAGCAGCGTCTGCACGACGTCTTGTCGGCTCATGGTCGCCCTCCTCTCGGGTCACCGGGGGCGTACCCGGTCGCGGACCGATCAATTTCGGCGGGCCGCGGCGTCGGCACTGCCGAGACGACGAGGAGGATCGGATGGAGCGCGCCGAGATCATGGGGTGGACCGAGGAGGTGCGGCTCGCGGTGGCCGGGCTGCTGGCGACGCTGGAGCCCGCCGAGTGGCAGGTGCCGTCGCTGTGCCCGGCGTGGACCATGCACGAGCTGGCGGCGCACCTGACGCTCTCCACCAGGGACACGCTGCGCGGCGCGCTGCGAGCCGCCGTGCGGGCCCGCTTCGACTTCGACCGGATGACCGAGGCGCAGGCGAAGGAGCGGGCGGCGCTCTTCACCCCCGCCGAGCTCGTCGCGCAGCTGCGGGCGGACGCCGCCTCCGCACGCCGCGCCCCCGGCGCGGGGCCGCTCGACCCGCTGGCCGACTTCCTGGTGCACAGCCAGGACATCGCCCGCCCGCTCGGCCGCGCGCACGCGGTGCCGCTCGCGCCCACCCTCGCCGCGCTCGACCACGTGCGGAGCAGCGTGTTCTGGGGCGCCCGCAAGCGGCTGCGCGGCATCCGGCTGATCGCCACCGATTGCGACTGGGCCGGCGGCGACGGGCCGGACGAGCTCCGCGGCACCGCCTGTGACCTCTTGCTGGTCGCCAGCGGGCGGCCGGCCGGGCTGGTCGCGATGACCGGGTCGGGGGTGCAGCGGGTGGCGGCGGCGCTGTAGCACCGCCGCGGTCCGCAATCCGTGCGCCGGGCGGGGCCGCGTGCAAAGCTGGTGATCATGAACGGTTTCCGGGCGGGGGTGCGCCGATGACCTCGGACGCCGGACTCGATCCCGCCGCCGTCGAGATCGGCACCTTCCTGCCGCGATCGCCGGAGGTGGTCTGGCGGGCGCTCACCGAACCGGCGCTGCTGGAGCGCTGGCTCATGCCGTCGGTGGGGTTCGCGGCGACGCCGGGCACGCACTTCCTGTTCACCCTTCCGGCCAGTTCGCCCGGGGAGATCGCCTGCGAGGTGCTCACCGCCCGCGCCCCCGAGCAGCTCACCCTGGCCTGGGTCGACGTGCGGGCGCCCGAGCCCGCGCGCTGGCCGCTCGACCTCACCGTGCGGCCGCAGGGCCGCGGGTCGCGGCTGCTGCTCACGCAGACCGGTTTCGACATCGCCGACCGGCGGCAGAAGATGGCCCGCAATGCCATGGAGCGCGGCTGGCGCTCCGGGCTGAGCAGGCTGGCAGCGCTCCTGGACGACCTCGGCTAGAGCTGGCTGAGCGCGCCCTCGGCGCTGCGGGCGGCGGTCAGGCAGGCGGTGCTGGTGGCCTGGTCGGCGAGCGGGTGCTTGGCCCGGGAGCGCCACTTGCGGACGGCGTCGAGCGCGGCGGCGCGCAGCGCGCTCGGCGCGGCGTCGGGCGGCAGCCCGAGCCGCAGGTGCGGTGCGATGCCCGCGCCGCCGACCAGCCGGTGCAGCTCGGCGAGATCGGCGGCGGGGAGCGGGAGTTCGTCGGTGCGCAGCCGGCCGAGCAGGCGGAGCTCGGCGAAGCCGTGCACGTCGGCGAGCAGGGTGCGGACCCGGGGCAGCAGCCGGTCGGCCTCGGTGCCCGGGTAGCCGCGCAGCACCCGGTCCAGCGCGGTCAGCGCCGAGTGCGCCTTGAGCTGGTCGGCGCGCTGGCCGAACTGGGTGTCGAGCACGCCGCGCAGCTCGTCCACGCCGCTGCGCGCGGTGAGCTCGGCGGCGAGCGCGGCGGAGTCCCTGATCCCGAGCCGGATCAGCGTCACCGCCATCCGGATGCCGAAGAGCCCGAACCGCTCCGCGATCTGGAAGCGCAGCTCCGGCGGGACCGGAAGCGGAATGTCGGGGCGGGCGAATCGGTCGGCGGAGAGCAGCGCGGCGCCCAGCTCCGCGGCAGGCACCGCGGCCAGCGCCTCGAAGGCGGCGTACTCCTGCTGGCGCAGTGTGGCGGCGGCGAAGGCGAGCAGCCCCGCCACCGGGATCACGGCCTGGCACAGCCCGGTTCGCTCCAGCTCGCCGGCGAAGCGGGCGGCGACATCGCGCGCCGAGTGCAGCGCGTCCAGCGCGCCCGCGCCGATCTCGTCCGCCCTGGAGACCACGCCGATCACGCCGAGCGGGCCGGAACCGCCCGCGGTGCCCGCGCCGACCCGCTCCAGGAAGCGCACGTCGGCATCGTCCAGCCTGCGCAGCAGGTAGACCACGGCATCGGCGCCGGGCAGCGCGACGGCCGCGTCGTCCTCCGGGGTGAGCAGCCGCGCGGTGCGCCGGGAGACCTCGCGGGAGAGCGAGGAGGTGCCGGGGGTATCGATGATCGTGGTGGCGGCCAGCGGCGCGGCGGGCCACTCCACCTCGAGGTGATCGATCTCCCGCGGATGGCCGCTCTGCCAGCGCAGGCCGTCCAGGTCGAAAGTGAGGCCGTGCGCGCCGCCCGCCCGGCGCACCACCACGTTGGCGCGGTCGCCGTCCGGCGCGAGCGCGGTGACGCTCGGCGTCGGGCCATTGCGGTACCAGGTGACCACCCGGGTGCACTCGGTGGCGTCGGTGGGCGCGATGTCCTGCCCGACAAGCGCGTTCAGCAGCGTCGACTTGCCCGCCTTGATCGAGCCGGCGAGCGCGACCCGCAGCGGCTGCTCCAGCCGGCCCGCGCAGTCGCCGAGCAGCGCACGCGGCCGCGCGTCCCTGGCGAAGGCGCGGCGCGCGGTCTCGATCAGCGCCTGCGCCTCGGGCACGAGCCCGGCGGCGCCACGGGTGGTTCCGGAGGTCATCCGGTTACCGTACCGGCGGATTGCCCGGCAATTGCCGTGGTGTCGGCGGGTGCCATGGCGGTGGCGTGGCGGCGCAGTTCGGCGACCACCCGCAGCTGCCGCTCCAGCTCCGCGCAGCGCTCGGCGCGGCGGGTGGACTCCACGCCCGCGGCGTCCTGGGTGGCGCGCAGCGAGTCCTCCAGCGAGCGCAGCGCGCGCTCGGCGACGCCCGTGTAGTGGTCGCGCAGCGCGCGGTGGATGCGGTGCAGCCGGTCCTTGGATTCCTTGCCCGCCTGGAAGGCGACATCGTCGACGAAGCGGCGCACCGCCGTCTTCGCCTCGCTGCGGCGGCGCGCCAGCCTGGCCTGCTTGTCGTCCCGGAAGGCCTTGCCGCCGACCAGCACACCGGCGCCGAGCGAGATCGGGTTCAGCATCGCCAGCCCGGCGAAGGTGCTCGCCAGCCCCACCATCAGCACGCCGCCGTAGGAGCCGCGCATGCCGACCAGCAGCTTGCTGCCGAAGCCGATGTCGGACTCCAGGTCGGCCAGGGTGCCGGAACCCACTCGGCTGTCGCCGGATTCGAGCGCGCCGCGCACGTCGGGCAGCTCGACCGCGCCCAGCTCGGCGAAGTGCTCGGCCACCCGCTCGGCCAGCCGGGCCGCGCGCTCGTGGGTGAAGAGCAGGTTGTCGCCGAGCGCGCTGTCCACGCTCAGCCCCAGCCACTCCGCGATCCGCTCCCAGTGCCTGCCCGGGTCGTGGTCGTCGATCCACTCCTCGCCCTCGCGGGCGATCGCGCGCAGCCGTTCGCGCAGGTCGTGATCGGTGTCGCCGGCCAGGTCGGTGATGCCGTCGCCGAGCGTCTGCTGCCAGGCCGCGGTGCGGCGGTGCAGCTCCTCGGCGGCGGCCTTGGCGGTGCGCAGCTCCTGTAACGCGGCGGCGCCCTTGTCCGGGTCGCGCAGGGCGACGAGTTCGCTGCCGAGCGCGAGCGCGAGATGTTCGGCGGCGGCGGCGATATCGCGGGCCACCCCGGCGCGCACGGCGGCCTGATCGCGGGCCACCACCTCGTCGCGCAGGAACTGGTAGAGCTCGCCGAAGCCGGACTCCAGGCCGAGCTGGCGATCCTGAGTGCGCATGGCGTGCTCGCGGAGCAGGGCGGAGACCGCGATGATCGGGAGGTCGAGCTGCGCCCTGTCCAGATGGCCGGCGTCGGCCTCGTGCACCCGGCGCCAGTGCGGGTACAGGTCGGTCTTGGTGAGCAGCAGCGCGACCGTGGGGCACAGCTCGCGCACCTGGCGCAGGAAGGTGAGTTCGGGCTCGGTGAGCTCGGTGGAGGCGTCGGAGAGGACGAGTACCGCGTCCGCGGTCGGCACCATGCCGAGCACCGTCGCCGCGCCGGGGCCGGAGCCGCCGACGCCGGGGGTGTCGACCAGCACGATGCCATCGGCGAGCAGCGGGTTCGGGGCGTGCTGCTCCAGCCGCAGCACCCGGCGGCCCTCGGCCAGCGGGGTGCGCGCGTCGATGCCTGCGACGGCGTCCGGCGGGATCGGGACCCGCAGCTCCGGCGACCCGGCCTCGGTGCCCGCCAGCACCAGCGCGACGCTCTGCTCCTGACCGTGCGCGAGCAGCATCGGCAGATTAGTGCCGCCGCCGTCGCCGACCGGGCAGAGCTCGACGTTCAGCAGGGCGTTCACGAATCGGCTCTTGCCCTGGCCGAGCTGGCCCGCGATCACGATCCGGCGGCGCGGGTCGCGTACCCGCTCGGCGGCCGCCTGCAACCGGTCCACCAGGTCGGCGCGGCCCGCGGCGCGAGCCGCCGCGATGGTCTCGGTGAGTACCGGGAGCAGCGGGAGGGCGGGGGCGTTCGGCGTCGGTGCGGTCATCGGCTCGCCTTTCGTCGCGCGGAAAGGCTGCCCGTCCCTCGCCGTGGGACGGGCAGCCTGTGGATCATGGCCTCGATCAGTTGAACAGGCCGTCATCCGTGTCCGTGGCGAGGTGCGCGTCGCTGCCGCTCTGCGAGCTGCCGAACAGCGAGCTCTCGCCGGTCACCGAGCTCGACCCCGTCGCGCCGCCGGTGCCGCCGCCGGAGAACGAGGTGTCGCCGAAGGCGCTGGAGACGTCGACCGAGTGCCAGGCGCTGTTCGCCGACGAGGCGGCGCCGGAGAGCGAGCCGCCCAGTTCGGCGCCGGAGTTCGCGGCGCCGCCGATGGCGCCCGAGGCGCTGCCCGCTGCGGTTCCGCCGATGGCGCCGGTTGCTGTGCCGCCGAGGTCGGTTTCCAGGCCCGAGGTGAGCTGGCCGCCCAGGTCGGCGGTTCCATCGACGGTGCTGCCGAGGGTGGACTCGAGGCCGGTGGTCAGCTGGCCGCCGAGACCCGCCGTGCCGTCCACCGCACCGCCCAGGCCGGACTCCAAGCCGCCCGCGAGCTGGCCGCCCAGGCCGGCCGTGCCGTCCACGGCGCCACCCAGGCCGGACTCCAGCCCTGCGGCGAGCTGGCCGCCGAGACCCGCGGTCCCGTCCACCGCACCGCCCAGGCCGGATTCCAGACCCGCGGCGAGCTGGCCGCCGAGGCCCGCGGTTCCATCCACCGCGCCGCCGACACCCGCGGCCACCTGGCCGCCCAGGCCGGCTGCACCGTCGACGGCACCGCCGAGGCCGGTCTCCAGGTCGCCGGTCAGCTGGCCGCCGAGGCCCGCTGCGCCGTCCACCGCACCGCCGAGGCCGGTCTCGAGGTCGCCGCCGAGGCCGGCGGCTCCGTCGAGCGCGCCGTCGAGGCCGGTGACGACGCCGCCGGTGACGTCGGAGAGTCCGGTTTCGAGACCGGCCGCGGTCTCGCCGCCCGCGGCGAGGACGCCGCCGACGGTGCTGGCGAGGCCGGTCTCCAGGCCCGCGCCCGCCTGCGCGCCCGCGTTCAGGGCGCCGTCCAGGCCGGCGCTCAGGTCGCCGCCGAAGCCGGTGGCGGAGTTCAGGGCGCCGTCCAGCGTCCCGCCGAGGTTCGTCGTCGCATCGACAGCGCCGCCGAGACCCGCGCCGAGATCGGCGGCCGCGTCGGCCACGCCGCCCACCCCCGCGCCGAGACCGGCGGCCGCGTCGACCGTCCCGTCGAGGGCCCCGCCGACTCCCGCGCCCAGACCGGCAGCGGCATCGACCGTACCGCCGAGGCCGGCTTCGAGGTCGGCGGCTGAGTCCAGAGCGCCGTCGAGAGCACCGCCGACACCCGCACCGAGACCGGTCGTCGCCTCCACCGCGCCGTCGAGGGCGCCATCGACACCCGCGCCCAGACCGGCGCCGACACCCGCGGCCGCGTAGACCGTCCCGTCGAGGGCCCCGCCGACTCCCGCGCCGACACCGGCAGCCCCGTCGACCGCGCCGTTCAGCGCGCCACCGAGACCCGCGCCGACACCGGCAGCAGCATCCACGACCCCGTCGAGGGCACCACCCAGACCGGCCGCGGCATCGACAGCACCATCAACGGTGCCACCCACCCC
>NZ_BDBH01000007.1 GCF_001612885.1 Nocardia harenae NBRC 108248
GGAATGGTCGGGGCCTTCGGCCGTTTCCGGGGCGATAATCTACACTCGTCCCGGTGCGCCTTGTGATTGCCCGTTGCCAGGTCGACTACGTGGGGCGGCTGACCGCCCACCTCCCGATGGCCCGCCGGCTCCTCATGATGAAAGCCGACGGCTCGGTGCTGGTCCACTCCGACGGTGGCTCGTACAAGCCGCTGAATTGGATGAGCCCGCCCTGCTGGGTGGAGGAGCGGGGGACGGACACCCCGGAGTTCCCGGAGGGCGCACAGGCGCTCTGGGTGGTCACCAACAAGGCCGGGGAGCAGCTCCGGATCACCATCGAGGCGATCGAGCACGACTCCTCCTATGACCTCGGCATCGACCCGGGGCTGGTGAAGGATGGCGTGGAGGCGCACCTGCAGGAGCTGCTCGCCGAGCACGTGCAGACCCTCGGCACCGGCTACACACTGGTGCGGCGCGAGTACATGACCGCCATCGGGCCGGTGGACCTGCTCTGCCGGGACGCCGCGGGGTCGACCGTGGCGGTGGAGATCAAGCGCCGCGGTGAAATCGACGGGGTCGAGCAACTCACCCGCTACCTCGAATTGCTGAACCGCGACCCGCTGCTCGCCCCGGTCGCTGGGGTGTTCGCGGCGCAGCAGATCAAGCCGCAGGCGCGGACGCTCGCGGAGGACCGCGGGATCCGCTGCCTCACCCTCGATTACAACGCCCTGCGCGGCACGGAGAGCAACGAGTTCCGGCTCTTCTGAGTTCGGCCGCTACCCTGGGCGGCATGTCCCGCAGGAAAGCTCGTGCAGGCCGTCCGACGGATTCGCCGCGGCCGCTCGGCGACGTGTTCGGGCGCAGCGAGCCGGGGCCGGACGGGGACGAGGTCTACACCGTGCGGACCATTCCGGGCAGCCGCGCGCTCAAGCCGTACCGCTGCCCGGGGTGTGACCACGAAATAGCCCCGGGCGTGGCGCACGTGGTCGCCTGGAACGCCTACGGCGGGGAGGACGACCGGCGGCACTGGCACCGGGGCTGCTGGGAGGGGCGGGGGACGCGGCGCATCACCCGCCGGTGGTCGTGAAGCTCGTGCCGGCGATACCAGCGCGAAGGCCGCCCCTGCTGGGACGGCCTTCGCGGGTATTACATCGTCGCCGTCACGTCGGACCCGACGTCAGTTGCTGACGTTGGCGTTCTCCCGCTCCTCGACGACATCGTCGTCCTCGTCGGCGGCTTCCTGGATGGCCTTGGGGCGGGTGCCCGCGACCGGCTTGGCGCCATTGCCGATGGACTTGCGGGGCTGCTGCTCCGGGGCGCCGTCGAGCAGCTCGCTCTCCCGGTTGACCGCGGCGAGCATCGCGGGCACCGAGTCGAGCTGACCGCGGATGCCGAGCAGCTGGGCGAGCACCCGCCCGCGCAGCACGCGCATCTCCTCGGCCAGTTCCTTGGCGTGCGCGATCTTGCGATCGGAGGTCTGGGTGGCCGACGAGATGAGGCGGTTGGCCTCGTCCGTGGCGTCCTTGATCCGCTGCGCGGCCTCGGCGCGGGAGGTGGCCTCCAGCTCCTCCATGGCGCGGGTCAGCTTGGTGCGCCGCTCCGCCATGGTGACCTCGAAGTCCTGCTGCGCGGCCTTGCGCTTGGCCTCCGCCTCCTTGGCGATGCGATCGGACTCGGCCTGCGCGGCCTCGATGATCTTGCCGGACTCGGAGCGCGCGTTGGCGAGCGTCTGCTCGTACTCGATCTCCAGCGCCTCGCGCTTCTCCTTGGTCTCGGAGAGCAGCGACTCGTACTTGCCCCGCATCTCGGTGGCCTGCTGCTCGGCGATGGAGACCATCTCGGCCGCCTCGGCCTGCGCCAGGGCGCGGACCTCGGAGGCCTCGTCGGAGGCGAGCCGCAGCATCCGGGAGATCCGGTCGGACATGCCCTCGGCGGTGGTGGGCGGCACCGAGAGACGGTCGACCTCCTTGCGGAGCTCGTCGATCTCGTCCCTGGCATCCTCGAGCTGGGCTGCGAGGTTGCGGGCCTGAGCGGCGGCCGCGTCGCGGTCGGTGGCGGTGACGCGCAGCTCGGCATCGAAACGGTCGAAGTAGTTACGCACCTCGTCTTGCGCATAACCCTTGCGCACAACGGTGAAGGGGAGCGCAACGAAGCGATTGCGATCGGACTCGGGTGACGACATGGCACACAAACTACAGCGTGTTGGGGATTGATGGTGACTCGACCGGGAAGGAGATTTCGCCGATTTTCCCGGTCAGCCCTTCGATACTAATTCGTGACATTTGCGTTCGGCTGCACCAACTCGATCAGCACACCCCCGGCATCCTTCGGGTGGACGAAGTTGATGCGGGAACCCGCCGTCCCGCCGCGCGGCTCGGTGTACAGCAAACGCACGCCGCGATCGCGAAGATGTGTTGACACGGCCTCGATGTCGGTGACGCGATAGGCCAGCTGTTGCAAGCCGGGACCGTTGCGATCGATGAACTTCGCGATGGTCGAATTCTCGTTCAGCGGAGCCAGCAGCTGGATGGCGGTGGCGCCCGCGGGGGCGTTCGGCAGCGAGAGCATCGCCTCGTGCACGCCCTGCGCCTCGTTCACCTCCCGGTGCGTCTCGATCATGCCGAGGTGCTCGGCGTACCAGGCGACGGCGGTGTCCAGATCGGGGACGGCGATGCCGGTGTGGTCCACCGCGACGACGTAGTCGCCGGGGACGAACACGGGGGAGGTGGTGGCGGGTTCGGTTACGTTGCTCACGTACTCGACGGTAGCGCGGCACCGTCCGGCAGGTGGTGCGGCCGTACCGGTTACCGTGGAGTACGAAACTCGACAACGAATGTGAGGCTCGTCGTGACCACTTCCGTGATCGTCTCCGGTGCGCGCACCCCGGTCGGGCGGCTGCTCGGCGGCCTCAAGGATTTCAGCGGCTCGGAGCTCGGCGGTTTCGCCATCGAGGCGGCGCTGGAGCGCGGCGGGGTGGCGCCGGAGCTGGTCGAGTACGTGATCATGGGCCAGGTGCTCACCGCGGGGGCGGGACAGATCCCGGCCAGGCAGGCCGCGGTGGCGGGCGGCATCCCGATGAGCGTGCCCGCGCTCACCCTGAACAAGGTCTGTCTCTCCGGCATCAATGCCATCGCGCAGGCCGACCAGCTGATCCGGGCCGGGGAGTTCGAAGTCGTGGTCGCGGGCGGGCAGGAGTCCATGAGCCGGGCGCCGCACATGCTGGAGAAGAGCCGCGAGGGGTTCAAGTACGGCGACGTCACGCTGCGTGACCACATGGCCTACGACGGCCTCTACGACATCTTCACCGACCAGGCGATGGGCGCGCTCACCGAGCAGCGCAACGCCGGTGACCAGGCCGGCTTCGTGAGCCGCGAGGAGCAGGACGCCTTCGCGGCCGCCTCGCACCAGCGCGCCGCCGCGGCCTGGAAGAACGGGCTCTTCGACGACGAGGTGGTGCCGGTGGCGGTGCCGCAGCGCAAGGGCGACCCGATTCTGATCGGTCAGGACGAGGGCATTCGCGCCGACACCACGGCGGAATCGCTGGCCAAGCTGCGGCCCGCGTTCAGTAAGACCGGCACCATCACCGCGGGCAGCGCCTCGCAGATCTCCGACGGCGCGGCCGCGGTGGTCGTGATGAGCAAGGCCAAGGCGGAGGCGCTCGGGCTTTCCTGGCTGGCCGAGATCGGGGCATCCGGCGTGGTCGCCGGGCCGGACTCGACGCTGCAGGACCAGCCGGCCGATGCCATCGTCAAGGCGTGTGCGCGGGAGGGGATCGCCCCCGCGGAGCTGGATCTGATCGAGATCAACGAGGCGTTCGCGGCAGTCGGGATCGCCTCCACCCGGAAGCTGGGGATCGATCCGGCGAAGGTGAATGTCAACGGTGGCGCGATCGCGATCGGGCATCCGCTCGGGATGTCGGGGGCACGGATCCTGCTGCACCTCGTGCTGGAGCTGAAGCGGCGGGGTGGCGGCGTCGGCGCCGCCGCGCTGTGCGGTGGCGGTGGCCAGGGTGATGCGCTCATCGTCCGGGTCTGATTGTCCGTTGTGACCGGATCGACTACGACTTGCTGTAGTTGATCCGGCACAATGTCGGCATGAACTTCTTCGACCTGCGCAGCGTTGCCGGTAGGTTCCGCTTCTTCGCCGTGCTGGAGGCGCTGTCCTGGCTGGGCTTGCTCATCGGCATGGGCTTCAAGTGGATTCCGTGGCTACTGTCGGGCACGGGGACGTACGGCAGCGAGATCGGGGTGAAGATCTTCGGCCCGATCCACGGCGCGATCTTCGTGCTGTTCGTGCTCTCCGCGCTGCTGGCCGCGCGCGAGCTGCGCTGGAGCCGGAAAACGACGGCGCTGGCGCTGATCTCCAGCATCCCGCCGTTCTGCACCGTGCTGTTCGAGGTCTGGGCAGTGCGTACCGGGCAGCTCGGCGAGCTGAGCGCGCCCGGCACCCGCGAGGACGAGCAGCTCGCCGGGGCCACCTCGTAGATCGGATGGTGACGACCCGCGGGGTCGTGACAAACTGAATCCGTGACCAGACCAGCCAGTCGTCGTCCCTCGCCCGCCGTTGCCGCTGCCATGTCAGGGGCGGTTGATCTGTCCAGCCTCAAGCAGCCTCCGGCCGGTGCGTCGGGCGGCGGCGGTGCGGGCGACTACGCCGTCGGGGAAGCGGATTTCGAGACGAAGGTGCTGCGCCGCTCCACGCAGGTGCCGGTGGTGGTGGTGCTGTACTCGCAGCGCAGCCCGGGCAGCGTGGAGCTGGTGCGGCTCTTCGAGCAACTCGTCGCCGAGAGCGGGGGCAGCTGGGATCTCGCGGCCGTCGAGGCCGAGGCCAATATGCGGATAGCGCAGGCGCTGCGGGTGCAGGGGATCCCCACCGTGGTCGCGATCGCGGCCGGGCAGCCGCTCGCCGATTTCGAGGGGGTGCAGCCGGAGCCGCAGGTGCGGCAGTGGTTGACCGCGGTCGTCGATGCCGTCGCGGGGAAGCTCGAGGGGAACGGGGAGCCGGGGGAGGCGGAGCCGGTCGAGGATCCGCGGTTCGTCGCGGCGGAGGAGGCGCTGGAGCGGGGGGATCTCGCCGGGGCCGAGGCGGTGTACGAGGGGATCATCGCGGCCGAGCCGGAGAACGATGAAGCCAAGGGGGCGCTGCGGCAGTTGCGGTTCCTCGGGCGGGCGCAGGGGCTCTCGCCGGATGTCGTCGCTGTTGCCGACGCCGATCCGTCGAATGTGGAGGCGGCTGTGCAGGCGGCGGATTTCGAGCTGTTCAATCAGCAGCCGGAGGCGGCTTTCGCGCGGTTGATCAACACGGTCAAGGTGACGGCGGGTGATGATCGCACTGCCGCGCGGACTCGGCTGCTCGAGCTGTTCGAGTTGTTCGATCAGGCGGAGCCGTTCGTCGTCGCTGCGCGGCGGAAGCTCGCTGCCGCGCTGTACTGACGGTCCCGTCACGGTGACGGGGGGATCCCGGGCCCTGCGGGCCCGGACCCGCCCCCGCTCCGCGGGGTAGGTGGCCCGCTCGGCGCACGCGAATGGCCCGCCCGCCCGCTGCGGGGCAGGTGGCCCGGTCGCCCGCTGCGGGGCAGGTGGCCCGGTCGGCGCGTTGCGGGGCAGGGGCCGGTCGGCGCGCTCGCTCGTCGGGCCGCGGGTGCCGGCCGCGCGGCGATAGCGGCCACCGGGCCTTCTGCCGGCCGGAGCCGGGGCCGAGGAGCGGGTGGCGCTCGCCCCTCGGAGCGGGGTTCGGGGCCGCCAGGCCCCGAGAAATAATTACTTTTCCGGAGCGAGCCAGATGGCGGTGTTGGGGGCGAGGGCAACCGTGGCACTGGCGGGACGCCCGTGCCAGGGGTGCGGCTCGGCGGTCACCCCGCCGAGATTGCCGACACCCGACCCTCCGTAGTCGGCGGCATCGGTATTGAGGATCTCGGCCCAGCGGCCGGTGTGCGGGAGACCGACGCGGTACGAGCCGTGCGTGGAGCCGGAGAAGTTGAAGACGCAGGCCACGACGGAGCCGTCGGATCCGTAGCGAAGGAATGCCAGGACGTTCGAGGCACTGTCGTCCGCCTCGATCCAGGAGTACCCGCCGGGCGCGGTGTCCTGACTCCAGAGCGCGGGGCGCGAACGGTAGGTGGCGTTGAGGTCGCGGAGCACGCCGAGGATCCCGGCGTGCAGCGGGTTCGCCAGCTCACCCCAGTCCAGCCCGCGCTCGTGCGACCACTCCCGGAACTGCCCGAAGTCCTGGCCCATGAAGAGCAGCTGCTTGCCCGGGTGCGCCCACATGTAGGCGAGCAGGGCGCGCACCCCCGCCGCCTTGGCGAAATCGTCGCCGGGCATGCGGGTCCAGAGCGTGCCCTTGCCGTGCACCACCTCGTCGTGGCTGATCGGCAGCACGTAGTTCTCGCTCCACGCGTACACCAGCGAGAAGGTGACCTCGTTGTGGTGCCAGGAGCGGTGGATCGGGTCGCGCCCCAGGTAGCCGAGGGTGTCGTGCATCCACCCCATGTTCCACTTCATCGTGAAGCCGAGCCCGCCGACCTCGGTGCCGCGGGTGACCCCCGGCCACGCCGTCGACTCCTCCGCGATCGTGACCACCCCCGGGTGCGCGCGGTGCAGCGTGGCATTGAGCTCCTGCAGGAAGTCGACGGCCTCCAGGTTCTCCCGGCCGCCGTGGATATTCGGCTCCCACTGCCCGGCGCCGCGCGAGTAGTCCAGGTAGAGCATGGAGGCGACGGCGTCCACCCGCAGGCCGTCGATGTGGAACTCCTCGACCCAGTACAGCGCATTGGCGACCAGGAAGTTGCGCACCTCGTTGCGGCCGTAGTCGAAGACGTAGGTGCCCCAGTCGAGCTGCTCGCCGCGGCGCGGGTCGGGGTGCTCGTAGAGCGGGGCGCCGTCGAAGCGGGCCAGCGCCCACTCGTCGCGCGGGAAGTGCGCGGGCACCCAGTCCAGCAGGACGCCGATGCCTGCCGCGTGCAGCCGGTCGACGAAGGCGCGGAAATCGTCGGGGCTGCCGAAGCGCGCCGTCGGCGCGTAGTAGGAGGTGACCTGGTAGCCCCAGGAACCGCCGAACGGATGCTCCGCCACCGGCAGCAGCTCCACGTGCGTGAACCCGGCGTCCGCGACGTACTCGGCGAGCTGGTCGGCGAGCTCGCGGTAGCCGAGCCCCGGCCGCCAGGAGCCGAGGTGCACCTCGTAGACGCTCATCGGCGCGGCGGTCGGCTCCGCGGTGGCGCGGGCCGCGATCCAGGCCGCGTCCTGCCAGGTGTAGCTGCTCGTCGCGACCACGGAGGCGGTGGCGGGCGGCGGCTCGGTGGCGAAGGCGAGCGGGTCGGCGTGGTCGACGGTGCGGCCGTCGGCGCCGTGCACCCGGTACTTGTACCTGGTCCCCGGCCCGACGCCGGGGACGAAGAGTTCCCAGACCCCGGACGCGCCGAGCGCGCGCATGGGCGCGCTGTTCCCGCTCCAGCTGTCGAAGTCGCCGATCACGGTGACGCCGCGCGCGTTCGGCGCCCACACCGCGAACGAGGTGCCGGTGACCTCGCCGTCCAGCGTGGTGTAGCGGCGCGGGTGCGCGCCGAGCACGTCCCAGAGCCGCTCGTGCCTGCCCTCGTTGATCAGGTGCAGGTCGAGGTCGCCGAGGGTGGGCAGGAAGTGGTAGCCGTCGGCGCTCAGCACGGTCTGGCCACCCTGGTAGGTGGCGAGCACGCGGTAGTCGTCGAGCCGCGGGTAGGGGAGCACCGCGGCGAAGACGCCGTGACCGAGCGATTCCAGCGGATGGTCGGTGCCGCCGACCCGGATGGCGACGCGCTCGGCGTGCGGGCGCAGCACCCGGACCACGGTGCCGTCGGCATGGGCGTGCGCGCCGAGGACGGTGTGCGGGTCGTGGTGCGTGCCCGCGGCCAGCAGCATCAGATCGCGGCGCTTCATCGCAGCGTCCGGCGCTGGGCGAGCTGCGGGCGCAGCCGCTGCGGCACCGAGGGCAGCGCGAGGATGTGCGCGACCGCCTGCGGCGGGTCCAGCCGCACGTAGTTGGTCTGGCCCCAGTGGTACTCCGCGCCGGTGACCTCGTCGACCACCACCGGGCGATCGTGCCACTCCCGGCCGATGGCGGGCAGGTCCAGCGAGACCAGCCCCTGCTCGGCGCCGAACGGGTTCAGGTTCACCACCACGAGCACCGCGTCGCCGGTGGCCGGGTCGAACTTGGAGTAGGCGATGAGCGCGTCGTTGTCCACGTGGTGGAAGTGCACGGAGCGCAGCTGTTGAAACGCGGGGTGCCCGCGGCGGATCTCGTTCAGCCTGGTCAGCCAGGGTTGCAGGGATTCGCCGCGGGCCAGTGCGCCGGCGAAGTCGCGGGGGCGCAGCTGGTACTTCTCCGAGTCCAGGTACTCCTCGCTGCCGTGGCGCACCGCCTCGTGCTCGAAGAGCTCGAAGCCGGAGTAGACGCCCCAGCTGGGGGCCAGCGTGGCGGCGAGCACCGCGCGGATGGCGAACATCCCCGGCCCGCCGTGCTGGAGCGATTCGTGCAGGATGTCGGGGGTGTTGACGAAGAGGTTGGGCCTGGCCTCGTCGGCCTTGGCGGCCAGCTCCTCGCCGAACTGGGTGAGCTCCCACTTGGCGACCCGCCAGGTGAAGTAGGTGTAGGACTGGCTGAAGCCGCGCCGGGCCAGGCCGTAGAGCCGGGCCGGGCGGGTGAAGGCCTCGGAGAGGAAGATCACGTCCGGGTCGTCGGCGCGGACCGTGGCGATCAGCCACTCCCAGAAGTCGGCGGGCTTGGTGTGCGGGTTGTCGACCCGGAAGATCCGGACGCCGAGCGCGATCCAGTGCCGGACCACGCGCAGGATCTCGGCGTAGAGGCCGTCCGGGTCGTTGTCGAAGTCGATCGGGTAGATGTCCTGGTACTTCTTCGGCGGGTTCTCGGCGAAGGCGATGGTGCCGTCCGGGAGCGTGGTGAACCACTCCGGGTGCGCGGCGACCCACGGGTGGTCGGGGGCGCACTGCAGCGCGAGGTCGAGCGCGACCTCGAGGCCGAGCTTGGTGGCCGCGGCGACGAACGCCTTGAAATCGCGGACGGTGCCGAGTTCGGGGTGCAGCGCGTCGTGGCCGCCCGCCGCCGAGCCGATGGCCCACGGCGAGCCGACGTCGCCGGGCTCGGCGATCAGCGAGTTGTTCGGGCCCTTGCGGTTGACCTCGCCGATCGGGTGCACCGGCGGCAGGTAGACCACGTCGAAGCCCATGGCGGCGATCCGCTGCAGTTCCTTGGCCGCGGTCTTGAAGGTGCCGTGCACCGGGTTGCCGTCGGCGTCCCGGCCGCCGGTGGAGCGGGGGAAGAACTCGTACCAGGAGCCGTAGAGCGCGCGCCTGCGCTCCACGTGCACGGTGTGCTGCGGGCCGCGGGTGACGAGTTCGCGCAGCGGGGTGGCGCGCAGGATCTCGCCGATATCGGTGGCGAAGGCGGGGGCGACCCTGGCGGGTAGCTGGGCGTCCGAGCGCAGGGCGGTGGCCACCGCGCGCAGCTTCTCGAACTGCTTCTTCGGAACGGCTTGCGCGGCGCGGTCGAAGAGGCGGGCGCCGATCTCCAGGTCGTTGGCGAGGTCGGCGGCGGTCTGGCCGACGGCGAGTTTCTTCTCGACCGCCGAGCGCCAGGTGGCGACGGGGTCGCTCCAGCCCTCGATCCGGAAGGTCCAGATGCCGGGGGTATTCGGGATGAAGGCGCCGTTGAAGACGTCCGGCTCCAGGTCGGGGGTCATCCGGCTGCGCACCGCGCGGGACGAACCCGGCGCGCGCACCGTGAGCGTGGCGGCGACAGCGTCGTGCCCCTCGCGCCAGACGACCGCGCGGACCGGGAAGACCTCGCCGACGGCGGCTTTCGCGGGGCGGTTGCCGGGGATTGATGGGGCGGTGTCGTCGATGGCGATGCGGCCGGTCACGCGGACCAACCTACCGGGTGGGTGGCGTGGTCACCGGGTACGCGCGCAGCGCTCGGGTCGATTCCGGAAATCGCCATGTCAGCAGTGCCCTGAGCGCTTCGCGCACGTCCTGTCGATTCCCCTTGATCCGTGTAGGGTTCCGCGGGTGAAGGCATTGCGTCGATTCACCGTCCGTGCCCATCTGCCCGAGCGCCTGGCGGCGCTGGGGGAGCTCTCCACCAACCTGCGGTGGTCCTGGCACTGGCCAACGCAGGATCTCTTCGCCGAGCTGGATCGGGAGCGCTGGGCTGAGCTCGGGCACGATCCGGTGCGCATGCTCGGCGAGGTCTCGCCGGCGCGGCTGGACGAGCTGGCGGCCGACGCGGAGTACGTCCGCCGGGTCGACGCGGCCGCGGGCGATCTGCGTGCGTATCTCGAGCGGCCCGCCTGGTTCCAGCGCAATACCGAGGGCGACGGGGTGCGCGGGATCGCGTACTTCTCGATGGAGTTCGGCATCACCGAGGTGCTGCCGAACTACTCCGGTGGGCTCGGGATCCTGGCGGGTGACCACCTCAAGGCCGCCTCCGACCTGGGCTTGCCGCTGATCGGGGTGGGGCTGCTGTACCGCAGCGGGTACTTCAGGCAATCGCTCTCGGCGGACGGCTGGCAGCTGGAGCACTATCCGGCGCTTGACCCGCAGGGGTTGCCGCTGCGCTTGCTGACCAGCGACGGGTCGCCGGTGCTGATCCATGTCGCGGTGCCGGACCAGCGGGTGCTGCGGGCGCGGGTCTGGGTGGCGCAGGTCGGCCGGGTGCCGCTGCTGCTGCTCGACTCCGATATCGCGGAGAACGACCCGGAGCTGCGCGCGGTCACCGACCGGCTGTACGGCGGCGACCAGGACCACCGGATCAAGCAGGAGATCCTGGCCGGGATCGGCGGGGTGCGCGCGGTGCGCGCCTACACCCGGGCCACGGGGCTGCCCGACCCGGACGTCTTCCACATGAACGAGGGGCACGCGGGGTTCCTCGGGGTCGAACGGATTCGCGAATACGTCGCCGGCGGAATGGATTTCGACAGCGCGCTGACAGCGGTGCGGGCGGGGACGGTGTTCACCACGCACACCCCGGTGCCCGCGGGCATCGACCGCTTCCCGGCCGAGCTGGTGCGGCGCTACTTCGGCGGCGCGCACGGCGAGGCGGAGTCGGCGCTGCTGCCTGGGCTGGCGGTGGATCGGATTCTGGCGCTCGGCCGGGAGAACGACCCGGCGGTGTTCAATATGGCGCACATGGGGTTGCGGCTGGCGCAGCGCGCGAACGGCGTCTCGAAGCTGCACGGCGAGGTGAGCCGGGAGATGTTCGCGGGGCTCTGGCCCGGCTTCGACCCGGCCGAGGTGCCGATCGGCTCGATCACCAATGGCGTGCACGCGCCCACCTGGGCCGCGCGCGAGTGGCTGGAGAAGGCGCGCGAGCTGATCGGCGCGGAGTTCGTGCAGGAGTCGCGGGGCTGGGAGCGGCTGCGCGATGTCGACCCGGGTGAGCTCTGGGCGACCAGGAACACGCTGCGCGCGGGGCTGGTCGCCGAGGTGCGGCGCCGGGTGCGCGCCTCCTGGCTGGAGCGCGGCGCCGCCCCGGCCGAGCTGGGCTGGGTGGACGAGGTCTTCGATCCGGGGGTGCTGACCGTCGGGTTCGCCCGCCGGGTCCCGACCTACAAGCGGCTCACCCTCATGCTGCGCGATCCGGAGCGGCTGCGTGCGCTGCTGCTGGACCCGGAGCGGCCGGTGCAGCTGGTGGTCGCGGGCAAGAGCCACCCGGCCGACGACGGCGGGAAGGCGCTGATCCAGCAGGTGGTGCGGTTCGCCGACGAGGCGGAGGTGCGGCACCGGATCGTCTTCCTGCCGGACTACGACATGTCCATGGCGCGGCACCTGTACTGGGGCTGCGACGTCTGGCTGAACAATCCGCTGCGGCCGCTGGAGGCGTGCGGGACGTCGGGGATGAAATCCGCGCTGAACGGCGGGCTCAACCTCTCCATCCGGGACGGGTGGTGGGACGAGATGTACGACGGCGAGAACGGCTGGGCCATTCCGAGCGCGGACGGGGTCGCCGACGAGCACCGGCGCGACGACCTGGAGGCAGCGGCGCTCTACGACCTCTTCGAGCGGACGGTCGCGCCGCGCTTCTACGACCGGGATGCCGCCGGACTGCCCGCGCGCTGGGTCGAGATGGTGCGGCACACGCTGCAGACGCTGGGGCCGAAGGTGCTGGCCTCGCGCATGGTGCGGGATTACGCGGTGACCTACTACGGTCCGGCGGCGGACTCCTTCGGGCGGGTCGCGGCGGACGGGTTCGCCGGGGCGCGGGCGCTGGCCGAGTACCGGCGGCGGGTCGAGCAGGCGTGGCCCGGGGTGAAGGTGGTGCAGGTGGACAGCGCGGGGCTGCCGGATACGCCGGTGATCGGGGCGCCGCTCTCGCTCACGGCGCGGGTCGACCTGGCCGGGCTCGGGGTGGGGGACGTCGCGGTGCAGGCGGTGTTCGGGCGGGTCTCGGCCGCCGACGAGCTCTCCGACGTCACCGCGGTGCCGATGGCGCACGCCGGCTCCGACAACGGGCTCGAGCTGTTCACGGTGGAGACGCCGGTGCCGCTCTCGGGTGCGGTCGGGTACACGGTGCGGGTGCTGCCGCACCACGAGCTGCTCGCCTCGGACGGCGAACTCGGATTGGTCACCGCGCCCAACGCGTGATCTCGGGGTACAAACCCTGGAGCGGATGGTTCACGAGGACGGAGAGTCCCATGGGTAGCGATTCCGAGAATCGGCACGATCCAGAGCCGGAGGTTCCGGGTTCCACCGGCCCGGATACCCCCGCAGAGGGTGGGCGGGGGGCGGTTCGCGACCCGGACGGCGCGCGGTCGGCGGATGCCGGCGCTCCCGGCGCCGCAGCCGGGACCAGCGGCCGGACGATCACGGACAAGGCCGGTCCCGACGCGGGCGAGCAGGGGCTGGGCTGGACCGGTGACGAACCGGCGCCGTCCCCCGCCGCCCCCGCCGCCCCCGCCGCCCCGCGCGGCAAACTGGACGCGTACTTCCAGGTGACGGCGCTCGGCTCCACCTACCGCCGCGAGATCATGGCGGGCACCGTCACCTTCCTCGCCATGTCCTACATCCTCGCGGTGAATCCGTCGATCCTGGGCGACGAGGGCCCGCTCGGCGCGCTCGGCATCCCGACCCAGGCGGTCTTCACCGCGACCGCGGTCGCCGCCGTCTTCGGCACCCTGGTCATGGGGGTGTGGGCGCGCTACCCGATCGCGCTCGCCCCCGGCATGGGGTTGAACGCGTTCTTCGCGTTCACGGTGGTGCAGAGCATGGGCATCCCGTGGCAGACCGCGCTCTCCGGCACGCTGCTCTCCGGCGTCATCTTCTTCGTGCTCGCGGTGACCAAGGTCCGCGAGCGCATCCTGGACTCCATTCCCATGCAGCTGAAACTCGCGGTCGGCGCGGGAATCGGGCTCTTCATCGCCTTCATCGGGCTGAAGAACGCGGGCTTCGTGATCGCCAGCGAGGCCACCTTCGTCAAGCTCGGCGACCTGACCGACGGCCGCACCCTGCTCGCCTTCTTCGGGCTGGTCGTGACCGTGATCTTCCTGGTGCTCGGCAAGCACGGCGCGGTGCTCATCGGCATCGTCTCGACCACGGTGCTCGGCATGCTCACCGGCCTGGTGGAGCTGCCGGACGGCGTCGCGGCGCTGCCCCGCGGCCTGGACCAGACCTTCGGCCAGGCCATCGTGCACCTGCCCGACGCCTTCACCGGGCAGATGATCGTCGTGGTGCTGACCATGCTCTTCGTCGACTTCTTCGACGCCTCCGGCACCCTCATCGGCGTCGCCAAGCAGGCCGGGCTGCTGGACGAGCAGGGCAAGCTGCCGCGCGCCGCCAGTGCGCTGGCCGCCGACTCGGTCGGCACCACCGCGGGTGCCGTCATCGGCACCTCGACCACCACCGCGTACGTGGAATCGACCGCGGGCGTCTCGGCGGGCGGCCGGACCGGGCTCACCGCGGTGACCACGGCGGGCTGGTTCCTGCTCGCCATGTTCTGCTACCCGATCTTCGCGGTGGTGGCCTCGGCCGGGGAGGTCACGGCGCCGGCGCTCATCGTGGTCGGGGTGCTCATGGCGCGCTCGCTCGGCGAGATCGAGTGGGGGAACCTCGAGTACGCCATCCCCGCCTTCCTGACGATCGTGCTCATGCCGCTGAGCTACTCGATCGCCAACGGGCTCGCCATGGGCATGCTCTTCTACCCGATCGTCATGGTGGCGCGAGGCCGGATCCGGGATGTGCACCCGGTCATGTGGGTGCTCATGGTGGTCTTCCTCGGCTACTTCTTCTTCCTGGCCGAATAGGCCGAATCGGACAGCCGGGATCGAATTCGGCATATCGGGGAAGTTCAACGGACCGTAGTCCGGTTATCCCCGAGGTGCCCGTGCGGTCGGTGTTGCCCGGCGGGTGGCTCGATCACGTCCGACTCCCCGGAACGAGGAACCCATGACCACCACGACCTCTCGCGCCCGTACCGCTCCCACAGCTGCTTCCTCGACCGACCGCGGCGCCGATATCGGCCTGCTGGTCCTGCGTGTCGTCGCGGGCGCGCTCATCGCGGGCCACGGCGCGCAGAAACTCTTCGGCTGGTTCGGCGGCAGCGGCCTGAGTGCCACCGCCGACGGCTTCGACCGCATGGGGTACAACCCCGGCGTCTTCTTCGGCACACTCGCCGGGCTCAGCGAGTTCGGCGGCGGCCTGCTGCTGATCCTCGGCCTGCTGACGCCGCTCGGCGCCGCCGCGGTGCTCGGCACCATGATCAATGTCATCGCGGTGCACTGGGACGGGGGTGTCTTCGGGAACGGCGGGTACGAGCTGCCGCTGCTCTACGCGGCGGTCGCCGCCGGGCTGGCGTTCACCGGCCCCGGCCGGTTCGCGCTCGACCACGGGCGGCCGTGGAACCGCACGGGCATCGCGGTCGGCGCGGCCGCGGTCGGGATCGCGGTGCTGGCGGCGGTGCTGACCCTGCTGGTCAAGGCCGCTTTCTGAGGCCGACCCGCGCTGCGGCTAGGACGCCGCGGCGGTGAGCCGCTGCAGCGCCTCGGCTACCACCTGCGGGTCCGCGGTCTCCCAGTAGGGCGGGAGCGAGGCGCGCAGGTACCCGCCGTAGCGGGCGGTGGCGATCCGGGAGTCCAGGATCGCGATGACGCCGCGGTCGTCCACGCTGCGCAGCAGCCTGCCCGTGCCCTGGGCGAGCAGCAGCGCCGCGTGGTTGGCGGCGACCGTCATGAAGCCGTTGCCGCCGCGCGACTCCACCGCCCGCTGCCGCGCGGTGAGCAGCGGATCGTCGGGGCGCGGGAAGGGAATCCGGTCCAGCAGGACCAGGCTCAGCGACGGGCCGGGCACGTCGACGCCCTGCCAGAGCGAGAGCGTGCCGAAGAGCGAGGTCGCCGCGTCCTCGGCAAACGCCTTGACCAGCGCGCCGGTGGCGTCGTCGCCCTGGCAGAGCACGGGGGTGTCGAGCCGCTCGCGCATGGCCTCGGTGGCGGCGCGGGCCGCGCGCATGGAGGAGAAGAGGCCGAGGGTGCGGCCACCCGCGGCGCGGACGAGCCGCTCGATCTCGTCGAGCACCGCGGGGGACATGCCGTCCCGGCCGGGCGGAGGCAGGTGCTTGGCGACGTAGAGGATGCCGGAGCGGGCGTGGTCGAACGGCGAGCCGACATCCAGCGACGACCAGCGCACGGTCTCGGCGTCGGACGGGGCCTGCGCGCCGTTGGCGGTGCCGGTGTCGGGCCGGTTGGCGGACTGGGCGGGCAGCCCCCAGGTGATGGCGAGGCCGTCGAAGGAGCCGCCGATCTGCAGCGTCGCCGAAGTGAGCACCACGGTGGCGGCGCCGAAGAGCCTGCTGCGCAGCAGCCCGCCCACCGAGAGCGGCGCCATTCGCAGCGTGCGCCGCGCGGTGCCGCGGATCTCGTCGGCGGCGAGCCAGATGACGTCGCGGCGGGCGGCCGGATCGGGCTCGTCGAAGGCGGAGAGCGCGCGCACCGCGCTGTCGTGCACCTCCTCCACCGCGACCAGCGCCTGGTTGCGCGCGGCGGCCGCCTCCGGGTCGCTGCCCTGCGCGGTGCTGCCGCCGGGCGGGGAGAGCGCGGTGCGCACGTTCCAGGCGGCGTCGCGGATCAGCGCGAGGACGGGGGCGGCGCTGTCGGGCAGCCGCTCCCAGCGGGCGGCGGGCAGCTCGTCGAGTACTTCGTGCCAGGCCTCGCCCGCCTCCTCGAGGTGATCGAGCTCCCGCTCGTCGACCAGCTTGACGCAGCGCTTGGCGGCGGCGGTGACGGTGGCGGGGGCCAGTTCGGCGGTGGCGACGCCGGTGACCCGGTCGACCAGCTCGTGCGCCTCGTCGATGATCACCACATCGTGCTCGGGCAGGATCTGGATGCCGCTGATGGCGTCGATGGCGAGCAGCGCGTGGTTGGTGACGACGACGTCGGACTGCGCGGAGTCGGTGCGCGCCTTCTCGGCGAAGCAGTCCTGGCCGAACGGGCAGCGCGACTTGCCGAGGCACTCCCTGGAGGAGACGCTGACCTGCCGCCAGGCGCGGTCGCTCACGCCGGGGGTGAGTTCGTCGCGGTCGCCGGTCTCGGTATCCGATGCCCAGGTGGTGAGGCGCTGCACCTCGCGGCCGAGCCGGGAGACGGCGAAGGCGTCGAAGAGCTCGGCCTCGCCCGGGTCCTCCGGGACGGCGCTGTTCATCTTGTTCAGGCACAGGTAGTTGTTGCGGCCCTTGAGGATCGCGAAGCGCGCGGTGCGGCCGAGCGGCTTCGCCAGCGCCTCGGCCAAGCGCGGCAGGTCACGGTCGACCAGCTGGCGCTGCAGTGCGATGGTCGCGGTAGAGACCACGACGGTGCGGCCGGTGCGGACCGCGTGCCGCAGGCCGGGGACCAGGTAGGCCAGCGATTTTCCGGTGCCGGTGCCCGCCTGCACGGCCAGGTGCTCGCCGGTGTCGATGGCGTGCGCGACCGCCGAGGCCATGGTGACCTGCCCGGTCCGCTCGGTGCCGCCGAGCGCGCGGACGGCGGTGGAGAGCAGTTCCGGGACCGGCGGCAGTTCGGGCACGCGCAGCAGCCTACTGCGCTGCGCCGACACGCTCGGGCAAGCGGGGTCAGTGCCCCAGTTCGCCGTCGAATTCCACGCCGGCGGCGCGCATGCGCTCCATGGCGACGGTGGTGCTCTCCGGTGCGACCCCGGCGGTGAGCGCGAGCAGCACCCTGGTCGAGAACCCTGCCGCGCGCGCGTCCAGCGCCGTCGCCCGGACGCAGTGGTCGGTGGCGATGCCGACCACGTCGACCGCGTCGATGTCGCGCGCCCGCAACCACTCCGAGAGCGAGGAGCCGTCCTCGGCCGCCCCCTCGAACCCGGAGTAGGCCGCGGCGTACTCGCCCTTGCTGAACACCTCGTCGACATCGGCGGTGAAGTTCGGGTGGAAATCGGCGCCCGGCGTGCCGACCCGGCAGTGCGGGGGCCAGCTGTTCACGTAATCGGGGTTGTCGGAGAAGTGGTCACCCGGATCGATGTGGTGATCGCGGGTGGCGACCACCGCCGCGTAGCCGGTGTCCTGCCCGGAACCGGCGGTCAGCAGATAGTCGCTGATCCGGCTCGCCACCGCGGCCCCGCCGGTGACCGCGAGCGACCCGCCCTCGCAGAAGTCGTTCTGCACATCTACCACGATCAACGCACGCGCCATGGTTCTATTCTGCCGCGAAGGTGGTCGGTACCGCCGGTTCGCCCGCGGAGAGCTTGAGCCCCTCCCACGGCAGGCTCACCAGCCCGCGCGCCACCAGGTCGCGGCTCTCCGCCAGGCTGGGCTGCTCCGGGGTCACCTCGCCGCCCCGCACCAGCGGCACGTGCAGCTCGCGCGCGGTGAACTCGCCGGTCGCGGGCGTGGAGCCGGCCGGGAAGACGACCTCCTCCACGATGGTGCCGCTGGCCCTGGCCAGCCGGATCGCGCTCTTGGTCCCGCCCCGCGACTCCTTGTGGCTGCTCCGCTTGGCCACCGGCACCCCCTCCACCTCGACCAGTTTGTAGACCATGCCCGCGGTGGGCGCGCCGGAGCCGACCACCAGCGAGGTGCCGACGCCGTAGACGTCGACCGGCTCGGCGCGCAGCGCGGCGATGGCGTACTCGTCCAGGTCGCCGGAGACCACGATCCGGGTGCGGGTGGCGCCGAGCCCGTCCAGCTGGTCGCGGACCTGCCTGGCCAGCACCCCGAGATCGCCGGAGTCGATCCGGACGCCGCCGAGCTCGACCCCGGCCACCTCGACGGCGGTGGCGACGCCCTGCGTGATGTCGAAGGTGTCGACCAGCAGCGTGGTGCCGACGCCGAGCGCCCGCACCTGGCTGCGGAACGCCTCCGCCTCGTGCGCGCCGTCGCTGCCGCTGTGCAGCAGGGTGAAGGCGTGCGCGCTGGTGCCTGCGCCGGGGACGCCGTAGCGCCGCACCGCCTCCAGGTTCGAGGTGGCGTCGAAGCCGGCCAGGTAGGCGGCGCGCGAGCTGGCCGGGGCGGCGAGCTCGTGGGTGCGGCGCGAGCCCATCTCGATCATCCGGCGTCCGGCCGCCGCGCTCACCATGCGGGCGGCGGCGGAGGCGATGGCGCAGTCGTGGTTGTAGACGGAGAGGATGAGCGTCTCCAGGATCACGCACTCGGCGAAGCTGCCGCGCACCGAGAGCACCGGGGAGTTCGGGAAGTACAGGTCGCCCTCGGCGTAGCCGTCGATGTCGCCGCCGAAGCGGTACTCGCGCAACCACTCCAGCGTCCGGTCGTCCAGGAAGCGCGCCGCGACCTCGAGTTCGGCCGGGCCGAAGCGGAATCGGGTGAGCGCCTCCAGCATCCGGCCGGTGCCGGCGACCACGCCGTACCGCCTGCCATTCGGCAATCTCCTGGCGAACACCTCGAAGGTGCAGCGGCGGTGCGCCGAGCCGTCGGCGAGCGCGGCGGCCAGCATGGTCAGCTCGTACTGGTCGGTCAGCAGCGCGGTGCCGGCCCGCCCGTCGATGGTCTCCACGTGGCCACTCTAGACAGCGCGCGGCGGGGAATCGGGGAGCATGATAGGCCCGCGGGCGCCGGATCGGGCCGGAACGGCGGGCGCGGAGCCGGAAAAGCCGTGATTCTCCGCCCCTCGGATGGTTGTGTTCTCGTCCTGCCGTCGTACCCTGGACGCATGGCCCAGTTCGACCGAGTCGATGCCGGCGATCTCGCGGCGGCCGTTGCCGTCGTCGCGCACGCGACACCGTCGGCGACACCCGAAGCCATCGAGCACAGCGAGATCCTGGAGGCCGTCGACCGGCCCTGGGTCACCGTGGTCTGGGACGATCCGGTCAACCTCATGCACTACGTCACCTATATTTTCCAGAAGCTCTTCGGCTACAGCAAAGCCAAGGCGACCGAGCTCATGCTGCAGGTGCACAACGAGGGCAGGGCCGTGGTCACCTCCGGCCCGCGGGACAAGATGGAGCACGACGTCCAGCGGCTGCACGCCGCCGGGCTGTGGGCGACCATGCAGCGCGACGAGTGAGTGCGGCTACCGTAGGCATCGTGCGTAAGTGGAGCCGGAAGAATTCGCTGGGCGGCCTGAAACTGCGTTCCGAGATGGACGGCAGGGAGGCCGCGGTACTGCGATCGCTGGTCGGGGCGGTGTGCGGGCTGCTCACCGAGCGCGCGAACTCCGGCCCCGACGACGAGCTGGCCGCGCTCACCGGGATGCGGACCGGTAACTCGACCCCGCCCACCGACCCGCAGCTGCTCCGGCTGCTCCCCGATTTCCACCGCGCCGAGCCCGGCTCGCCGGACGCCGACCGGGCCGGGCTGAACGACGCGCTGCGCAGCCTGCACGAGCCCGACATCATCGAGACCAAGGTGGCGGCCGGCGCGGTGGTGCTGCGCACGGTGCCCGCCGACGGCGGCAAGGTGACGCTCTCGCCGGAGCAGGCCGATGCCTGGCTCACGGCGCTCAACGACGTGCGGCTCGCGCTCGGCACGGTGCTGGAGATCGACGCCGAGACCCCCGAGGAGCTGGAGCCGGGCGACCCGCGCGCGCCGCACCTCGACGTCTACCACTGGCTCACCTGGATGCAGGACTCGCTGCTCTCGGCGCTCGCCCCGTGACCGGGCTGACCGACGTGCCCGGTGTGCTCGTCGGGCACCACCACGAACTCGACCAGGACGCCACGCTCGGCTCCGGCGCCGCCACCGGCTGCACGGTGGTCCGGGTGCCCGGCGGCGCGGTGGCCGCGGTCGACGTCCGCGGCGGCGGCCCCGGCACCAGGGAGACCGACCTGCTCGACCCGGCCAACTCGGTGCGCAGGGCCAACGCCGTGCTGCTCACCGGCGGCAGCGCCTACGGGCTCGCCGCCGCCGACGGGGTGATGCGGTTCTGCGAGGAGGCGGGCGAGGGCATCCCGCTCGACCCGCTCGACCCGGCCCGGGTGGTGCCGATCGTGCCCGGCGCCGTCATCTTCGACCTGCCGGTGGGCGACTGGGCCGTCCGTCCCACCGCCGAGTTCGGCTATCGCGCGGCCGCGGCCGCGGGCCGGGAGTTCGAGCGCGGCTCCGTCGGCGCCGGGGCCGGGGCGCGCGCGGGCGCGCTCAAGGGCGGGATCGGCACCGCGTCGATCCTGCTCGATATCGGGATCACGGTCGCCGCGCTGGTGGTGGCGAACCCGGTGGGGTCGGTCTTCGACCCGCGCACCGGGCTGCCGTGGGGCGCGGGCACCGACGGCGCCGCCGCGCTCGGGCTGCGCATACCGACCCCCGAGCAGCTCGCCGCGGCCAATGCGCTCCCGGTCAAGGGCACGGTGCTCAACACCACCATCGGCGTGGTCGCCACCGACGCCCCGCTCGACCCCGCCGGCTGCCGCCGGATGGCGACCACCGCGCACGACGGCCTGGCCCGCGCGGTGCGCCCGGCACACTCGCCGCTGGACGGCGACACCTTCTTCGCACTCGCCACCGGCACCGCCGCGCCGCCGCCCGGCCCGCTGCCGCCGCCCTATTTCCCCGCGAACCTCGGGCTGCTCGACGCGGTCTGCACCGCGGCCGCGGTCTGCGTGGAGCGGGCCATCGTGGACGCGGTGGTCTCCGCCCGTCCGATCACCGGAATCCCCTCGTACAGCGAGCTGTTCGGCGGCTGATCGGGGCGGAGCGGCCAGGGCGGGAATAGCCGAATAAGCTGGCTGGTTGTCGAGTGCGTTGTCGCGGGAAGGGTGTTGTCGTGCTGGTGATCAGGGCCGACCTCGTCGAGGCGATGGTGGCGCACGCCCGTGCCGACCACCCGGACGAGGCGTGCGGGGTGCTTCCCGGCCCCGAGGGGTCGGATCGCCCGGAGCGCTTCGTCGCCATGGTCAATGCCGAGCGCTCGCCCACCTTCTACCGCTTCGACTCCGGCGAGCAGCTGAAGGTCTGGCGGGCCATGGACGACGCCGACGAGGAGCCGGTGGTGATCTACCACTCGCACACCGCGACCGAGGCGTACCCGAGCCGCACCGACATCTCCTACGCCTCCGAGCCGAACGCGCACTACGTGCTGATCTCCACCCGCGATCCGGAGCAGCACGAGCTGCGCAGCTACCGCATCCTCTCCGGCGAGGTCACCGAGGAGCCGGTGCGGGTCGTCGACGCCTACTGAACCCGTTCAACCCCGAGGAGAAGCCATGCCGGTAACCGTGTCCATCCCGACCATCCTGCGCAACCTCACCGGCGGCGAGAAGCGCGTGCAGGCCGAGGGCGCCACCCTCGCCGCGCTCATCGCCGATCTGGAGGCGAACCACCCCGGGCTGTCCGAGCGGCTGCTCACCGACGGCAAGCTGAACCGCTACGTCAATATCTACGTCGACGACGAGGACGTGCGCTTCGCGGGCGGGCTGGCGGCCGAGGTGCCCGCGGGCGGCAGCGTCACCATTCTCCCGGCCGTGGCCGGCGGCGCGCGCTGATCCGGTGGCACGGTACGAATCGCTCATCGCGACGCTCGGCGACACCCCGCTGGTCGGGCTGCGGACCCTCTCGCCGCAGTGGGAGGGCGAGCAGCCGGTGCGGCTCTGGGCCAAGCTGGAGGACCGCAACCCCACCGGCTCGATCAAGGACCGCCCCGCCCTGCGCATGATCGAGCAGGCGGAGGCGGACGGCAGGCTCACCCCCGGCTGCACCATTCTGGAGCCGACCAGCGGCAATACCGGGATCTCGCTGGCCATGGCGGCCAAGCTCAAGGGGTACCGGCTGGTCTGCGTCATGCCGGAGAACACCTCGGTGGAGCGCAGGCAGCTGCTCACCATGTTCGGCGCCGAGATCATCGGCTCGCCCGCGGCCGGCGGCTCGAACCAGGCGGTGGCCAAGGCGAAGGAGATCGCCGCGGCCAACCCGGACTGGGTCATGCTCTACCAGTACGGCAACCCGGCCAACGCGCTCGCGCACTACGAGACCACCGGTCCGGAGATCCTGGCCGACCTGCCCGAGATCACGCACTTCGTGGCCGGGCTCGGCACCACCGGCACGCTCATGGGCACCGGGCGCTACCTGCGCGAGCACGTGCCAGGCATCGAGATCGTCGCGGCCGAGCCGCGCTACGGCGAGCTGGTCTACGGACTGCGCAACATCGACGAGGGCTTCATCCCCGAGCTGTACGACGAAACCGTGCTCACCAGCCGCTTCTCCGTCGGCCCGCTGGACGCGGTGCGCCGCACCAGGGAGCTGGTGCTGGAGGAGGGCATCTTCGCGGGCATCTCCACCGGCGCCATCCTGCACGCGGCGCTCGGCGTCGCGCGGAAGGCGGTGCGGGCGGGCACGCGCGCGGACATCGCCTTCGTGGTCTGCGACGGCGGCTGGAAGTACCTCTCCACCGGCGCCTACGACGGCACGCTCGAGGAGGCGGAAGAACGGCTGGAGGGGCAGCTCTGGGCCTGAACCCCGGTACCCTCGATACCAGGGCTAGCGCAGGAGGTGCCATGGTCGTCGGTCCTGGTTCGGGGTATCCGCCGAACAGCACACCGGTCGGTTCCCGCGCGGTCGCGATGATCGGCAAACTCTGGGCCCAGGCGGCCGCGCTCATGCTCGGCTTCGTCGCGCTGCTCTACGGCATCGAGGGCGTGGACAGCCTGCAGGGCGTCGACCTGGACAGCGAGGGCATCCGGCCGCGCGACCCGGACGGGCTCTGGGGCGTGCTCTGGGCGCCGGTGCTGCACGGCAACTGGGATCACCTGATGGGCAATACGCTGCCGGTGCTGATCCTCGGCTTTCTGACGCTGCTCTCCGGGATCGGCCGCGGATTGGCCGCTACCGCCCTCATCTGGCTGATCGCCGGCGCCGGAACCTGGCTCATCGGCGGCGCGGGCACGGTGCACATCGGCGCCTCCTCGCTGGTCTTCGGCTGGCTCACCTTCCTCATCTCGCGCGGCTGGTTCGCCCGCAACCTCACCCAGATCGTGGTGGGGCTGGTGGTCTTCGCGATCTACGGTTCGCTGCTCTGGGGCGTGCTGCCGGGGCAGCCGATGATCTCCTGGCAGGGCCATCTGTTCGGGGCCGTGGGTGGTGTGGTCGCCGGCTGGGTACTCTCCGGTGACGAACGTCGTCGCCGACGCGCAGCGGATCCGCGCCCGCTCGCAGGCCCCCGGTGACCACGTCGCACACCCGCGAGAGTTTGGGGGATCCCGTCGTGACCGGTGAAACGTCGTGGCAGCATGGGGGCATGCGCCTTACCGTCCTCGGGTGCTCGGGCAGTGTGTCCGGCCCGGACTCCCCAGCGTCGGGGTATCTGCTGACCGGCCCGGACATGACGCCGACGGTCATCGATTTCGGTCCAGGCGTGCTCGGCGCGCTGCAGAAGTACGCCGATCCCGGTGCGGTCGACATCTTCCTGACGCACCTGCACGCGGACCACTGCCTCGACCTGCCCGGACTGCTGGTCTGGCGCCGCTACCACCCGACGCCGCCGGTCGGCCGCGCCATCGTGCGCGGGCCGTCGGATTCGGCGCTGCGGATCGGCAATGCCTCGGCCGAGGTCGGCGGTGAGACCGACGACTGGTCCGATGTCATCGACCACCGCGCCTGGCAGGAGGGCGAGGTCGTCGAGTTCGGCTCCGGCCATACGATTTCGGCGCGCCGGATGTACCACCCGCCGGAGTCCTACGGGCTGCGCATCACCACCGCCGAGGGCAAGGTCTTCGTCTACACCGGCGACACCGCGGTCTGCGACGCGGTCTTCGAGTTGGCCGAAGGCGCCGACGTGCTGATGTCCGAGGCGTCCTGGACGCACGACCCCGCGAATCGGCCGCCCGGCATCCACCTTTCGGGGCACGAGGCCGGGCTGATCGCGGCCCGCGCCGGGGTGAAGGAGCTGCTGCTCACCCACATCCCGCCGTGGACATCGCGGGAGGACGTCATCGCGGAGGCGAAAGCGCAGTTCAGCGGGGCGGTGCACGCGGTGGCGCCGGGGGAGACCTTCGATCTGTAGCACCGCCGGAGGGCGGTACGCCGGGTGCGGTTAGGCTGACCCCCGTGTCGAGACGAGTGGACGGCAGGGCGGACGACGAGCTCCGCGAGGTCAGGATCACCCGCGGATTCACCACGCATCCAGCGGGATCGGTGCTGGTCGAGTTCGGCCAGACCCGGGTGCTGTGCACCGCGAGCGTCACCGAGGGAGTCCCCGGCTGGCGCCGGGACAGCGGCCTCGGCTGGCTCACCGCGGAGTACGCCATGCTGCCCGCGGCCACGCACACCCGCAGCGGCCGGGAGTCGGTGAAGGGCCGCGTCGGCGGCCGCACCCAGGAGATCAGCAGGCTGGTCGGGCGCTCGCTGCGCGCCTGCATCGACCTCGCCGCCATCGGGGAGAACACCATCGCCGTCGACTGCGACGTGCTGCAGGCCGACGGCGGCACCCGCACTGCCGCGATCACCGGCGCCTACGTCGCGCTGGCCGACGCGGTGACCTACCTCGGCGCGGCGGGTGCGCTCGCCGATCCGCAGCCCATCTCCTGCGGCATCGCCGCGGTGAGCGTCGGCGTCGTCGACGGCCGGGTCCGGCTGGACCTGCCGTACGAGGAGGATTCGCGCGCCGAGGTGGATATGAACGTGGTCGCCACCGACACCGGCACCCTGGTCGAGATCCAGGGCACCGGCGAGGGCGCCACCTTCCCGCGCTCCACCCTGGACAAGCTGCTGGACTCCGCGCTGGCCGGGTGCGAGCAGCTCTTCGCCGTGCAGAAGGCGGCGCTCGCCGAGCCCTACCCCGGCACCCTGCCCGCCCGCGCCGAGACCGGAAAGCGGAGGTAGCCGTGGCCCGCAGGGTGCTGCTCGCCAGCCGCAATGCCAAGAAGCTGATCGAGCTGCGGCGCATCCTGGACGAGGCCGGGGTGGCCGGGGTCGAGATCGTCGGGCTGGCCGACGTGCCGGAGTACCCGGAGGCGCCGGAGACCGGCGCGACCTTCGAGGAGAACGCGCTGGCCAAGGCGCGCGACGGCGCCGCGGCGACCGGGTTGCCGTGCGTCGCGGACGATTCCGGTATCGAGGTGGACGCGCTGAACGGCATGCCCGGGGTGCTCTCCGCGCGCTGGTCCGGCGGGCACGGGGCCGACGCGGCCAACAACGCGCTGCTGCTCGCGCAGCTCGGGGATGTGCCGGACGAGCGGCGGGGCGGGCGCTTCGTCTCCACCTGCGCGCTGGTGACGCCGGACGGCGCCGAGACGGTGGTGCGCGGCGAGTGGCCGGGGCGGATCGCCAGGGAACCGCTCGGGGAACACGGGTTCGGCTACGACCCGCTCTTCGTGCCCGAGGGCGACGGGCGGTCGGCCGCCCAGCTCACCCCCGCCGAGAAGGACGCCGTCTCACACCGCGGGCGTGCCCTGCGGCAGTTGCTTCCGGCCTTGGCCGCGCTGGCCGAGTAGCGCGGGGTACACCGCGCCCGCTGACGCGTCGTCTCGATCCGGCCGGGTAGCGACCGAATGCCGCGCCCGCCGAGGCGTCCCGCACCGGCCGGACGGCGCGGCACCGGCAAGCGCTGCGCGCGGCCGCCGGGGCCGGGGTCAGACCCCGAAGTCCCGCTTCACCTGGACGGCGTTGCGGTGCTCGACGAAGAACGAGAGCAGCGGGACGGTGCCCGCGAGCAGCGTGCCGACGGTGCGGCCGAGCGGCCACCGCACCTTGACCGCCAGGTCGGCGGTGCAGAGCAGGTAGACGAAGTACACCCACCCGTGCACCATGGCGATCCAGCTGGGGGTGTCGGCGCCGAACCCGTACTTGGCGATCATCTCCACGGTGAGCAGCAGCAGCCAGAGGCCGGTGGCCCAGGCCAGCACGCGGTAGCGGAGCAGCGCGCCCGCGATCGTGCGAGCGTCGGCCGGGCGCTTCGCCGGACGGGTCTCGGCGGGGTTCTCACTGGTGGTCAACCGGCGCTCCTGTCGGGGGTGGCCGGGCGATTCAGCTCGGCGAGGTAGCTGTTGTAGGCGGCGAGCTCGGGATCGTCGTCCCTGGCGGCGACGGGCCGCTCCGGCAGGATGCCCGCCGGGATCTCGCGGGCCACGCTCGGCCCCGCGGGCGCGGTGTCGGCGTCCTCCCCGGCACCGCGCTCCAGCCGCACGAACCGGAAGTAGGCGAACACCGCGAACCCGGCGAAGAGCGGCCACTGCAGCGCGTAGCCGAGGTTCTGCCCGGTGCCGCTCGCCGACTCGAACCGCTCCCACTGCCACCAGCCGAGCGCGAGGCAGGCCAGCGCGGCCACGACCACGAGGGCGATCAGCGCCGGGCGGTTGTGGGCCGGGCGGTCCGGCGGGGGCGAAGCGGGCACGCTCCCACGGTACCCGCTTCTACTACAGCCGACGTAGGGCAGTTCCCGGTCAGAGCACGGCGCTGATCCCGGTCAGCCGCTCCGACTCCTCCCACAGCTTGCGCTGCAGCTCGGCATTGCGGGAGAGCTTGGTCGACGGGCACGGGCCGACCGGGCCGCGGGACTGGAAGAGCCAGGTCGGGCCCCAGTAGGTGTTCGGATCGGCATCCGGCTCGGTGGCGGCGAAGAGCGTGGACTCCGCCGCATGCCGCGGCGAGTGCCCGACCAGCCGGATGAAGGGCTTGCTCACCAGGTCCAGCGGGGTCTCGGTGCGGGTGAAGAGTTCGGTGGCCGAGACCCCGGGGTGCACGCCGTACGAGCGCACCCCCGAGCCGTTGCTCGCCAGCCTGCGCTGCAGCTCCCTGGCGAACATCAGGTTCGAGAGCTTGGCCTGGGAGTAGGCGGCGCCGCGCCGGTAGCGGCGGTGCTCGTAGTTGAGGTCGTCGACCCGGAGCCTGCTCGCCTGCTTGTGCGCGACGCTGGAGACGGTGACCACCCGGTCCCTGATCTTCGGCAGCAGCAGCGCGGTGAGCGCGAAGTGGCCGAGGTGGTTCACGCCGAACTGGGTCTCGAAGCCGTCCGCGGTGCGGGAGAACGGGATGTTCATCAGCCCGGCATTGTTGATCAGCACGTCGAAGTCGCCGGTGGATTCGGCGAAGCCGCGGATCGAGGCGAGGTCGGCCAGGTCCAGCTGCGCCACCCGGACGTCGCCGCCGATCTTCCCGGCGATCGCCTTCGCCTTCTCCGCGCTGCGACAGGCCATGATCACCGTCGCGCCCTTCGCGGCGAGCGCCTTGGTGGCCTCGGTGCCGATGCCGCCGTTGGCTCCGGTGATCACGACGGTGCGCCCGGTCTGATCCGGGATCTGTGAGGGTTTCCACGCCATGGGGCCACCTTGGCACACTTGCTCAGACGGGGTGCCCGGACCCCGCGCGCGCCGCCCGCCGCTGTGTTCGCTGCCGTGTCGCTGCGGGCCCCGGCGCGCAGGGAAGTCCCATACTGACCCGATGAACGGTGCCATTGCCGCCGCCGATTCGGCGGAGCCGCTGAGCCGGGCGCGCACCAGGGTTGTCTTCGGCACCGTAGTGCTCGGCATGCTCATGGCCGCGCTGGACCAGACCATCGTCTCGACCGCGCTGCCCACCATCGTGGCCGATCTCGGCGGGGCCGGGCACATGGCCTGGGTGGTCACCGCGTACCTGCTGGCCGAGGCGGTCGCCACGGTGCTGGCGGGCAAGCTCGGCGATCTCTTCGGCCGCAAGCTGGTCTTCCAGCTGAGCGCGCTGATCTTCATCGCGGGGTCCATGGTGGCCGGGCTGGCCAATGGGATGGCGCTGCTGGTGGGGGCGCGGGCGGTGCAGGGGATCGGCGCGGGCGGGCTCATGGTCACCTCCATGGCGCTGATCGCGGACACCATTCCACTGCGCGAGCGCGGCAAGTACCAGGGCGCGCTCGGCGCGGTCTTCGGCGTCACCACGGTGGTCGGGCCGACGCTCGGCGGGCTCTTCACCGACCACGCGAGCTGGCGCTGGTGCTTCTACGTCAATGTGCCGCTGGCGATCCTGATGATCGCGGTGGCGGCGCGCAGCATTCCGCGGGTGCGCGCGATGGCGAAGCCGATCATCGACTACGCCGGGATCGCGCTGGTCGCGGTGGGGGTCTCGGCGCTCATCCTCGGGCTGGAGTGGGGCGGGCAGGAGTATCCGTGGGGGTCGTGGCAGATCATCGGGCTCTTCGTGCTCGCGGTGCTGCTGCTGGCCGGGTTCGTGGCGGTGGAGCTGCGGGCGGCTGAGCCCGTGCTGCCGATGGCGCTCTTCCGCAGCCGGGTCTTCACCGTGTGCTCGCTGCTCAGCTTCATCGTCGGCTTCGCCATGCTCGGCGCCATGACCTACCTGCCCGCGTACCTGCAGTACGTGGACGGGGTGAGCGCGACCGCCTCCGGGGTGCGCACGCTGCCGCTGGTGGCCGGGCTCTTCCTCACCTCGATCATCTCCGGGCAGGTGGTGGGGCGCACCGGGCGGTACCGGTTCTTCCCGATCGCCGGTACCGCGCTGATGGCGGTGGGGTTGCTGCTCATGTCGACCATGGGGCGCGGGACCAGCACGCTGCGGGAGTCTCTCTCCATGCTGGTGCTCGGGCTCGGGATCGGGCTGGCCATGCAGGTGCTCACCATCGTGGTGCAGAACACCGTGCCCTACGCGCAGCTCGGGACCGCGACCTCGGGGGTCACCTTCTTCCGGACCCTGGGCAGCGCCTTCGGCACCGCCGTCTTCGGCACGCTCTACAGCAACGAGCTGAGCGCGCGGCTGGCGGACGCGCTCGCCGCGAGCCCGGGGGTGCCCGCCGAGGCGGCGGAGAACCCGGAGCTGCTGCGGCGGTTGCCCGCCGAGCAGGCGGCGCCGATCATCGACGCCTACGCCGGCGCCCTCGACCACGTCTTCCGCTGGGTGGTGCCGGTGGCGCTGGCCGGGTTCGTGATCGCCTGGTTCCTGAAGGAGGTGCCGCTGCGGGACAGCGCCAAGGCGGCGGCGGGCGATGTGGGGGACGGGTTCTCGATGCCGGGGCCGGACGATCGGGTGGCGCTGCTGGAGCGCGAGGTCGGGACGGCGCTGCGCCGGGCGCGCGCCGCCGGGCCGGTCGCTCCCGAGCTGCTCGCCGCCGCCGGGAGCGGGCTCGGGCATGGGCAGGCGTGGGCGCTCGGGCAGGTGTACGTGCTGCGGCGGTACCGCGGGGAGGCGACCTTGGGCGCGATCGCGGTCGCGCACCGCGTGCCGGAGGAGGTGCTGGAGCCGGTCTTCACCGAGCTGATCGACTCGGGGTACCTGGCGCTGGGCGATACCCGGCTGCTGCTGACCGCGCGCGGGCAGGGGGAGGTGGATCGGATTCGGGAGGCGTGGCGGCGGTGGCTGGACGCGCGGCTCGACGACTGGTCGGCCGATGATCCCGCGGATCGGGCGCTGCTGGCACAGGCCATGGACAGTATCGCCACGAAGCTGCTGGACGAGGGGATGCGCGAGCGGGAAGCGGTCGGGGTCTAGTTCTGCTCGCCCGCGTGGGGTTTCCCGGGCTCGTCGGCGGTCACCGAGCCCTGACCTGAGGCTCCGGCGAACGGTGAGCTGCCCTGGCCCGTCGCCGGAGCCGCGTCGGCTCCGCCGTCTGGACTCGCCGTCGGCGCGGCCGCAGCCTCGGTTCCGCCGTCGGCGGGAGCCGCCGGGGTTCCCGCATCGGCGGGAGCCGGGTTCGCCTCCGGCGCGGCCGCCGCGTCGGCTCCGCCCTCGGCGGGGGCGGCCGCGCTCGCATCCGCCGCCGCGCCATCCGAACCCCCGTCGGGGGCCGACGACCCGCCGACCGGATCGTCCGGACCGGCGGCAGGCGCTTCGAAGGGGATCACGTTCCCGGCGAAATCACGTTCGCCGAGCGCGGCGTTGACGGCGCTGACCAGCGCGGCGAGATCGACCCAGGTGCAGGGCGGCTCGGCATCGAGGTTCCCGATCCGGTACCACTTCTCGGTCCCGCGGTAGCGGACCAACCCGTGCCCGCTCTCGTCGAGCGAGAGATCGAGTTCGCCCGAGACCGTTCCCTCCTCCTCCGTGAGGATGGCGGCCCTGCTCTCCAGTGCGACGATGTCGGTTATGCGAACCCTCCTCGGCTGACGCAATCGTCGATCGCGGTACGCAGCGCGGCCTGCTCCTCGCCGTCGACGGTGAGGCCGTACTTTACCTTGATCTGCAGGTAGTGAACCACGTAGGTGCAGCGGAACTCGCCGGGCGGCAGGTAACTGGAGACGTCCTGGTCACCCTTGGAGCGGTTCGCGGTGGGGTCGGAGGCGACGAGATTCGTTGCGTCGTTGGCGATTGCGCGCCTGGTGTCCAGGTCCTTGGCGCCCGCCCCCGAACGCCACGCCTCGGCCAGCGGCACGATGTGCTCGGCATCCACCTTGGCGGGATCGGTGATGAAGGCGTACGGCTTCAGCTTCCCGGTCTTGCGGTCGACCACGCCGTAGTGGTCGCGCCAGCCGCCGTCCTTGCCGATGCTGAGCTTGCACGACTTGGGGTCCAGGCTGACCGGGCCGCTGGCGTCGCGCAGCATCATGACGTCGCGGGTGGTGCACTTGGCGTACTGCGAGAACTGCGGCCCGAAGCCGTGGTCGAGCGGGGCGGTGTCCCAGTGCGGGAACTTGTCCCGGTCGTACCCGGCCATCGCGGCCTCCGGCGCGACCTGCAACTGCCCGAGCAGCGCATTGGCGTCGGCGGCGGGGATTCCGGCCGAGGAGACCGGGCCGCTGCCCTGCGTGCCGGGCACGCCGGGTTGCTCGGTGGCGGTGCAGCCGCTCAGCACCCCCGCCACCAGGAGCGGGACGACAACGGCAAACGCCCGGCGCGCACCGCGCCGAACAGGAGACAAATTCACCACGATACCCACCGAACCGGAGTCGAACCACGAACCGCGCCACCGTACTCGGCGACGCGGTGGACGAATGCGATTGTCGCATATGAGGTACCGCACACCGGGGGTTACGGTGTGGAATCGGGTGGCGCCGGGGTGAATTCGGGGCAACCGCCCTATTCGCCCGGCGTGTCGCCCGGCTCCCCCTGGGCGGTGGGCGGCACCCCGGTCTCCAGGAAGCGGATGAGCCGGTCGATCCGGCCGGTGTGGTCGACGCACCGTTCCAGGTTGTGGCCGAGGAGCGCGAGATCGATGGCGGCGCCGACGGGCCGGTCGGCGGCGCCGGCCAGCTCGGTGCGCAGCTGCCCGTGCAGGGCGCGCATCGCGGTGACGGCGGCGGCGTGGTCGGTGGCGGGGCGGCCGTTGGCGACGCCCTCCACCGCGATGGCGGTGCGTTCGGTGGCGAGCCTGCCCATGGCGCCGATGGTCGCGGCCACCGGGCCTGCCGCGACGTGCTCCGGGTGCGCCCTGTACACCTGGTCGGCGACCCCGCTGGTGAGCCTGCCGATCCGGGAGAGTTCACCGGCGATCTGGATCGCGGTCACCACGTGCCTGAGGTCGCGGGCGACCGGCGCCTGCAGCGCGAGCAGCACGACGGTGCGGGCCTCGCAGGCGGCGTACATCTTCTGGAGTTGTTCGTCCAGCGCGAAGACCTCGTAGGTGGCGGTGAGGTCGGCGTCGGCGAGCGCGTGGGTCACGCGCTCGGCGGCGTCGTGGGCGAGCCGGCACATCTGCGTCAGATCCTGGGTCAACGCGACGAGCTCGCGGGTGAACTGGGTTCGCACGGGCTGCATTCTCGCGCACTCGGGGCGGTGCGGTCGATCGTCGCTGGCGCGCCGCTCCCGCTCCGCGCGTCAGCGGCCGTAGCGCGCGGCGTACCTGGCGCGGTCGGCATCCTCGCGGCGAGCCCGCGCCGGATTCCGCAGATCCGGCGGGAAGCCGTGCTTCGCCAGCCGGTGTGCCCGGTTCATGGGCATGAAGGCGACCGTATAGAAGAGGGCGAGCAGCAGCGCGAGCAACACCATGGCGCCGCGCAGCCAGAGTTCACCGGGGAAAAGCAGGAAGGCCGCGTATAGCGGGGTGAACGGGACAAGCCCGCGCAGTACGTGCCTGGCGGCGGCGTGCCTGCCGGTGAGGTCGCGGCGGACCCACTCGCGCATGGAGTCGGGCAGGCGGCGGCCGAAGGCGTAGCCGATCCAGCGGATCGGGCCGGGGCGGCGGGGTTCGCGGGTCACGGGTGCTCCGCACTGGAAGCCGCGGCGCCGAGCGCGGCGGCGTTGACCCGGGTCAGGGCGGCGTGCAGTTCCTCGAGGTCGCGCAGGCTCACGCCGAGCCCGCGCACCACCGCGGGCGGGATCTCCTCGGCGCGGGCCCGCAGCGCGCGGCCCTGCGCGGTCAGGTCGACCAGCAGCGTGCGCTCGTCCCTCGGATCCCGGTCCCTGCTGATCAGCCCGGCGGCCGCCAGCCGCTTGAGCAGCGGCGAGAGCGTGGCGGAATCCAATTGCAGCGCTTCGGCGATGGTCTTCACCGACATCGGCGCCTCGCCCCACAGCGCCAGCATCACCAGGTACTGCGGATGGGTGAGCCCCAGCGGCTCCAGCAGTGGCCGGTACACGGCAAGTACCGAGCGATTGGCCACGGCGAGCGCGAAACATACCTGCCGATCCAGGCGGAGCGGGTCCTCGACTGCGTTCATGCTGCGATTTTAGTACACGAATGCTTCGTGCACTAACTATTTGTGCGCGAAGTCGCAGATTTGAAATTGGTGCAGTTTGGTCCGGCAAAAGCCGGGAATAGCTGGGCTGTAGGAAAACTCGACACCAGCAGGAAGTGTCATGATCATTCTCATCGGGCTGCTCGTCCTGGTCGCCGCCGTGATCGTCGGCGTCGCCGGAACCGTGGCCAATACGGGCGAGAACCACTACCTCGCCAGCGATTTCACGGTCTTCGACTACCACTTCTCCGGGTCGAGCGGGCTGCTGTTCTTCGACGGCATCGTGCTCGGCGCCCTGGGGATGTTCGGCTTCGTGCTGGTGGTCGGCGGCTCCTGGTTCGCCAGCAGGCGCGCGATGCTGGCTCGCCGTGAGCTACGGCAGTCCCGCAAGGAGGTGGCCGCGGCCCGCAAGGATCTCGCCGCCACCCAGCCTTCGGTCCCGGTGACGGCCACCCCGGCCGCCACCACCGCTCCGGTGCAGACCTCCGCGCCGAGCCAGAAACCCTCGTGGAGCTGGAACCGCTTCCTCAACCGATCCGGCGCGGCCACCGCGAGCAAGTAACGGCCGCGAGCGCTGCGACTCGCGTCCATCCAACCCCTCATCCGCAGAACGAAGTAAGGACAGGAAAATGATTGTTCTCGGCCTGATTCTCCTCCTCGTCGGCTGGCTGCTCGGCATCCCGCTGCTCACCACCGCGGGCATCGTGGTGCTGCTCGTCGGCGCCGTGCTGCTCATCGCCGGTTCGGTGGGCCGCCCGGTCGGCGGCCGGAAGCACTACTTCTAACCCGGCGCCATGGCCTTCGAGGATCGAGTGGCCCACCGGGTGGAAGCCGCCCGGGGGAACGCGAAGAAGGTGCTCGGACGCGCGGTCGGCAATCGCCGGCTGGAGGCGTCGGGGCGCAGGGAACAGGCGACCGGCAACCTGAAGCGCGCGGCCTCGGCCGTGCGGGACGCCTTCCGGCGCTGATCCACCCCGGAGCGGGGCGGGTGCGGATTCCGCACCCGCCCCGCTTTCGTGTGGTCAGGCCCGCGCCCGCCGGATCGCCGTCGGGGTGCTGCCCCACCAGCGGCGGCAGCAGCGGGTGAGGGTGGCCTGCTCGGCGAGCCCCAGCAGCGAGGCGATCTGGCTCATCGGCATGGCGGTGCCGGTCAGGTAGCGGTGTGCCTGCTCGCGCCGCACCTCGTCCAGGATCGCCGCGAAGCTCGTCCCCTCCGCGGCCAGCCTGCGCTGCAGGGTGCGCGGGTGCACGGTGAGCAGCTCGGCGACCACGCCGATCTCCGGCGGGGCGGTGCCGAGCAGCTGTCTGACCGTGGTGCGCACCCGGGGTGCGGCGGCGGCGCCGTCGCCCGCGGTCTGCGCGGCCAGGAAGGCCATGGCCAGCCGGTGCAGCGTCTCGTCGCCGCCTGCCAGCGAGCGCGACTCCAGCCCGCGCGGCACCCGGAGCAGCGCGGCGGGCCGCCCCGGCTGGACGGGGGCGCCGAAGAACCGCTCGTAGGCGGCGAGCGGCGCGGGCGGGCGGTACGGCAGCTCCACCGAACGCAGCCCGTAGCGCGGGGCGACCAGCCGCTGCAGCGCCCGGTGCACGAAGCCGAGGCCGAGATCGGTGCCCTGCACCGGGGTGGGCAGGTCGTCGGTGCGCACCTGGTAGCGCAGCGCGACCACGTGCTCGTCGCCGTACGGGTCCGGCTCCAGGCCGAGGCTGAGCGCGGGGGCGTGCACGAAGAGGTAGCGCGTGGTGCACTCCATGACCCCGGCCAGCGTCGGGGAGTTGCGGATGGCGAGCGCCAGCGGGCCGAGCATGTCCAGGTCCTGCCGGTAGGAGATGCGCAGCCCGAGGTCGGGGCAGCCGAGCCGGTGCGCGGCCAGCTCCAGCACGGCGGCGACCGCGGTGTCCGGCACCAGCATGTCGTCGGTGTCGAGCGCGGCGGTGGGCAGCCCGGCCGCGGCGGCCAGCGCCTCCGCATCGCCGCCCAGCTCGGCCACGGTGGCCCGGAAACCGCGCAGGCCGGCGGAGCGAATGACGGACATGTCGTCCAGGATCAAATATTTGTCGCGTAAAAGCAAGAACGCCCGGGCGATCCCGGGCAGACTGGGACCATGACCGAACACCTCGACGTCGTGATCGTCGGCGCCGGACTCTCCGGAATCGGCGCCGCGTACCGGTTGCAGACCGAGTGCCCCGGCAAGAGCTACGCCGTGCTGGAGGCCCGCGGGGCGCTCGGCGGCACCTGGGACCTCTTCCGCTACCCGGGGATCCGCTCGGATTCGGACATGTTCACCCTCGGCTACCCTTTCAAGCCGTGGCGCGACGCCAAGTCCATCGCGGACGGGCCCGCCATCCTGCGCTACATCACCGAGACCGCGCACGAGTACGGCATCGACCGGCACATCCGCTTCGGCACCAAGGTCATCGGCGCGGACTGGTCATCGGCGGAGCTGCGCTGGACGCTCACGCTGGAGCGCGCCGACGCCGACGGCCACGTCACGCAGGCGACGGTGACCTGCGGCTTCCTCTACAGCTGCGCGGGCTACTACAACTACGACCGCGGCCACGCGCCGGAATTCGCCGGGCGCGAAGACTTCACCGGGCAGGTGGTGCACCCGCAGTTCTGGCCCGAGCGGCTCGACTACACCGGCAAGCGGGTGGTGGTGATCGGCAGCGGCGCCACCGCGGTGACGCTGGTGCCCGCCATGGCCGCGGACGCCGAGTCGGTCACCATGCTGCAGCGCACCCCCACTTGGATCAGCGCGGTGCCCGGCCGGGACAAGATCGCCGACAAGCTGCGCGCGACGCTCCCCGCCGATCTCGCGCACCGGCTCATCCGCACCAAGAACATCCTCTTCAGCATGGGCTTCTACCAGTACTGCCGGCGCCGCCCCGAGGCCGCGCGCACGCTGCTCACCGGGCTCACCACCCGTATCCTCGGCGACGAGAAGCTGGTGGCCGAGCACTTCACCCCGGAGTACGACCCCTGGGACCAGCGGCTCTGCGCGGCGCCGAACGCCGACTTCTTCAAGGCCATGAAGAAGGGCAGGGCGGAGGTCGTCACCGACCGCATCGAGCGCTTCGTGCCGGAGGGCATCCGGCTGGCCTCCGGCCGGGTGCTGCCCGCCGACATCGTGATCACCGCGACCGGGCTGGAGCTGCTCGCCTTCGGCGGCATCGCGCCCGCGGTGGACGGGGTCGAGGTGGCCCTGCCCGAGCAGTACGTGTGGCAGGGCACCATGCTCACCGGGGTGCCGAACTTCGCCGTCTGCATCGGCTACACCAATGCCTCCTGGACGCTGCGCGCCGACCTGACCTCCCGGCTCATCTGCAAGGTGCTGAACTTCATGGACCGCAGGGGGTACGCGGCGGTGGTGCCGGAGCCCGCGGGCGAGCTCGGCGAGCAGCCGCTGCTGGATCTGGCCTCCGGCTACATCCAGCGCTCGATCGGCGACTTCCCGCGGCAGGGCGACCGGCACCCGTGGAAGGTGCGGCAGAACTACCTGCTCGACTCGGCCACCACGCTGCGCACCGATCTGAGCAAGACGCTGCGCCCGGTGCGGCCGCAGGTGCCTGCGCGGGTCTGAGCGTCAGTCCGGCATCTGCCGCAGCTCGAGCAGGGTGAGGCCGAGCGCGTCGATCCTGGCGAGCAGGCCGCGCAGCGCGGCGGCGTCGGTGACCGGGCCGTAGAGCGCGGTCACCGCGCCCGGCGCCCGGTTGGAGGCGGTGAGCTCGGGAAAGGCGGCGAGTGCGCGCTCGGAGAGTTCGCCGTCGATGATGAACTGGTAGCGCAGCGCGGTCACCATCCCTCCTTCCGCCGGGTCCCGTGCGCCGAAGCCTGCCGCGCCCGGCGCGCCGCCGCGTCACCCGGAGCGGGTGAGATCGTGGGCCGGTAGCCTCGGGTTCGCGCGGACCCGCGCACCTGCGATCGGAGGGAGCGGCTGTGGCCGAGGATTTCAACACGAAGATCATCGCCGAGTTCCGGGCCAACCAGGGCAGGGTCGGCGGGCCCTTCGAGGGGGCCGAGCTGCTGCTGCTCACCACGACCGGGGCGAAGAGCGGCGCGCAGCGGGTGAGCCCGCTCGCGCTGGCCAGGGACGGGGAGCGGCTGGTGATCGCCGCCTCGAAGGCGGGCGCCGACACCAACCCGGACTGGTACCACAACGTCAGGGCGAACCCCGAGGTCACGGTGGAGCTCGGGACCGAGACCTTCCGTGCCGTCGCCACCCCGATCGAGAGCGGCCCGGAGCGCGACCGGCTCTACGGCAAGCTGGTCGAACTCATGCCCGGCTTCGCCGAGTACGAGACCAAGACCGACCGGGTGATCCCGGTGGTCGTGCTCGAGCGCGCCTGACCCGAGCGCGACGAAGGCCCGCCCGGCCGGGCGGGCCTTCGCCGTCTTCGGATCAGCTGTTCTCGCAGCCGATTCCATTGCCGTCGCGGTCCAGGTCGTACTCGTCGGGGCCGATGACCTCGACCCGGCCGGTGTAGGCGGGGCCGTTGCCGCTGCCACCGGCGCAGTCCACGTCCGAGGTGATCGGCACGCAGGGGCGGTAGGAGGCGTGGCAGCCGGACTGCGGCGCGGCCGAGACCGGGGCCGCGGCGGCGAGGAGGGCGGAGGCGGCGGCGCCGGCGACGCCGAGGAGGAGTGCGTTTCGCATTGTGTCCCTTCGTGATTCGAGCCAGCGAAATCTAGCAGCACACCTCGGGCGAACGGAACGTTTCGGGGCCGATTAGGGGCAGGAACGGACCGGGTCGCCGCGGCCGGGCCGGCCGAGCTTCGCTGCGCGGCGCCGGGCTCTGCGCCCGGCGAACCAGAGGGCCGGAACGGCGTCCCCGGCAATCTCACCGCACACCCGGCCGCGATCCCGGTTGGAATCCGACGGCACTGGGTAACTCTGGTCGAGGTTGCCAGGCCCGCCGGGTCCATGACCCCGGGCAGCCGCTCGGCGACCATCCGGGAAACGCCGAGGGAAGGAACCGACACCGATGACCGACAGCGACCGGGCCGCACCCGCGGAGCCGCGCCACGACGTGCTCGTGACCGGAAACCTGCTGGTGGCCGGGGAACCGGTGGCGGTGACGGTGGGCAGACCGGCGCCGATCCCGCCGGTGCGCGGCTCCGGGTACTGGTGCCGGCTCGCGGTCGACCGGGCCACGGCGGCGCCTGCCCAGTCCATCGTGGTCGGGCGGGATTCGGCGGGCGCGCTGGCCTCGGCGCTCACCCTGATCGAGTCCCGGTTCGGGGTGAGCCCGGCGGACTTCCTCGCCGACGCCACCATCGGCACCGCGCGAATGCCCAAGAACTGATCAGCCCAGCGTCTCGACCAGTCTCTCGGTATCTTCCAGAGTAATTCTTCCGAGGTTCTGCAGGCGCCTCGCCAGGGCGGTGAAGCTCACGCCGAGGATGCGTGCCACTTCCCGGAGTTCACGAGATTCGAGCTGGTCTGCCGGTGCGGGAAGTACTGCGTCGAGTATCTCGACGGGCATGAGGAAGGAGGCTGCGAACGCATTGGCGCGCTGTTCGATGTCCTGAGGCGCCCACGGTCCGCTGGCAACCGCGAACTGGGCGGCACGCTCTTGGTCCAGCAACAGATGTGCCAGTTCGTGTGCCAGGGTGAATCGCTCGATCGCGACTGTTCTGCCGGGGCGATAGGCGCCGTTCAACATTATTTGTGCCGATTTATCGGAGCAAACGATACTCACCGCGCGAATATTGTGATCACTGAGATCGAGCCTCCCCAGAGAAATTCCTGCCTGTGTGACTATATCTTCGATTGGAACAGGGTGAGAGCTCGCGCCGCGGCTGGACAGAATTCGCCAGGCCTGCTCACCGAGAATGCTCCCGGCTTCGCCCGGAGTAAGACCGATGATCGGCTCCTCGGTTAGAGTTCTACCGAGTTCCGCGAGTTTATCCGCAACCGGTTTCCTGACGTGTGTCTCGATGGCCGACCTGTAGAGGCCGACAACATCCTCCGCCGTGATCTCGGGTGACAGCGATCCGAAGAGCAGCGCCGCTAGCGGCGCAGTCGCAACCAGGCTTTCATCGCTTATCGGGTGGTCGAGAGTCGTTCCGAAGAACGCCTCGCTGCCTTCGTGTTGCAAAGCATCGTGAACTTCTTGCCACAGCTCGCTGAACTGTTCAATTCTCTCGCCTGCGCCGGAGAGCCATGCGACACGGTGTGGCTTCCGTGCAGCCGATCGAACGGAATGCAGACTTGCGAGAAGTTCTCGATAGGTATCCGACTGCGCCGCGTCGGTGGTCAGAAGTTTGCGGAGCAACGAGTCGATTCCATCGAATAGGATTTCTGCGATATTTGCGGCCGATATCCGGGAAGAAATACTGCCGCATGAGAACTTGACTCCAGAGGAATCACCTGCGGGTGGCTCCAATCCAGTCGAGAACTCTATCGAATCGCCGTACCGTCGAATGAAGAGGTCGGGGAGTATGGCTCCGGGGGCTGCGAAACGCAAGCTGTGGCGTTCTTCCCATTGGTAGGCTTTCTCGGCGGATTCGAGCCATCGTTCATCGGGTTCCGAATAAGACGCGATGTTCGAACGTCTCGCCGACGATGCCGCGTCGATGGAGGAACTGGGCATCCGCTCTTCGTGAAGAATTGGATCCCAATTGGCGATAAACCACTCGGCTATCGGCAGCAGATACCAGTGTGTCGCACGGATATTTTCGCCCTGAGACACGTGATCGCAGACGTTTACTCCGTCCACCCACATAGCGAATGACCCCCAGGAATTCCTGGTTTCCGGATCGACCATCCAGTCGTCGATGTCGTCTTCGATCAGGGAGAATTCTACAGCGAATTCTGCGGTGTTCCCCGCCAGGTAGCGCCAGTACAGCGATGACATGCTAGCCCCCTCGCATCTTCATCGATTTAATTCGACCTTCCTCGTACCACTTCTTGATTATTTTCGGAGGTACAGCGCGCCATTCGACTGGGAATCCGTGCCAGTTGACAGCTGTGACCGTCTCCGCGTCGTAATTCTTTATATCGGGATGCGCGCAGTATGCTCGTGTTCCATCGGTGTTGTATCTCTTACCGGGATTTCGCGGATCGACAGTTGCGGACTCGAACAATGCGGTGCCATCGACTTCGCGGGGGCATAGTGTGCCCCTGGCGCCCGGCTGCCACGGGTGTTTGTGGCGCGGATTCGAGACATATTTGTCGACCAACAAATACTCCCCTCACTCGAAAATCGCTATTGCGATGGCTTGGTGCTATTGCGATTGAATTTCGAAACATGTTAACACGCTGTGGTTTCATCGAGTTGTTCTTCATTCCAAGGCCGCTGCGAATCCAGTTCTCGACCGCCCCAGGATTGGTGGCACGCCGGCCGCCTACAGGCGGATCTAGAGTGACCGCCGTCGGCGCAAACCGCCGGTAGGGCGGGAGGTCGGCACGGGGTCGTGGCCGGTGACCGCGCTGCTCTCGATCGTGCTCACACTGATCACGTTCGGGCTCGGGCTGTCGCTGACCGTCGCCGACTTCACCCGGGTGGTGCGGTACCCGCGCGCTGTGCTGGTCGCGCTCGGCTGCCAGCTGGTGGTGCTGCCCGCCATCGCCTTCGGGCTGGTGGTGGCGACCGGCCTGGCTCCCGCCTCCGCGGTCGGGGTCGTCCTGCTGATGGCGGCGCCGGGCGGCGCGACGGCCAACCTGCTCAGCCACCTCTTCCGCGCCGACGTCGCGCTGAACGTGACGCTCACGGCGATCAACTCGCTGCCGGCCATGGTGACCCTGCCGGTGGTCGCCAACCTCGCGCTGGCGTACTTCGCGCCCGCGGGGCAAGAGCGGCTCGGGCTGCAATCCGGCAAGCTGCTCCAGGTCTTCGCGATGGTGCTGCTCCCGGTGCTGGCCGGGATGCTCACCAGGGCGGTCCGGCCGGGGTGGGGCGCTCGGCTGGACCGGCCGGTGCGGGTGCTCGCGCTCGGCTTCCTCGCCGTGGCCACGGTGGCGGCGCTGATCGTCGAGCGCCGTGAGATCGGCGGGTACCTGGCCGAGGTCGGGGCTCTGATCCTGGCGCTCTGCGCCATTGCCCTCGGCCTCGGCTTATTGGTGCCCGCGCTGGCCGGGGTGCCGCGGCCGCAGGCGCTGGCCTGCGCCACGGAGGTCGGGATCCACCACAGCGCGCTGGCCATGACGATTGCCGTGAGTGTGCTCGGCGACCTCCGAACGGCAGTGCCCGCGGGGGTCTACAGCGTCGTCTCGGTGCCGCTCGCGCTGCTCGCGGGGTGGCTGATCTCGGTGCGGAGCGCGCGGTCGGAGCGGAATCCGGCACCGCGATCCCGCGCACAATTGATTGCCCGCAATCGACCGGCTCGCTAACTTCGTAGCAGGAGGTGGTGCGGGATGTCGCGGACGGATGCGCTGGCACTGGATCAGCAGTTGTGCTTCGCGCTGTACTCGGCGTCCCGCGCGGTCACCCGGCTGTACCGGCCGCTGCTGGAGCCACTGGGGCTCACCTACCCGCAGTACCTGGTGATGCTGGTGCTCTGGGAGCGCGGCACGGTCACCGTCAAGGAGCTCGGAAAAGCGCTGGACCTGGACTCCGGCACGCTCTCGCCGCTGCTCAAGCGGCTGGAGGCGGGCGGAATGGTGGCGCGGGTGCGCTCCGCCGCCGACGAGCGCTCGGTGCTGGTCGCGCCGACCGAGGCGGGCGCCGCGCTGCGCGAGCGCGCGGCCGCGGTGCCGGAGCGGATCGCCTGTGCGAGCGGCATGCAGCAGGGGGATCTCATCGGCTTCCGTGACCAGCTGAAGGAGCTGACCCGGATCGTCAACCGGACCGAACTGGATCTCTGAGCGGTCGCGCACCGGGACCTGGCCGCCGGGTCCCGTTCCGTAGTCCCATCCAGCGCCGCCGTGCGTCCGGCCGGACCGGAGCCTAGGAGGCGGCGAATTTCTTCGTCGTCCGCAACCGCTCGGCCAAAGCGGGGATGCGCGCGAGCATGTCGACGGCGAAGTCGGCGAGCAGGTCGATGAGCCCGTCCCGGTCCACCTCGAGCTGCCCGTCCAGCCAGATCAGCACCAGCTCGGCGGCGCCGCCGGTGATCAGCTGCGAGGTGACGGCGACCGCGGCGTCCTGGCCCTCCGGTAGGTCGAGCACCACTCTGGTCTGCTCGATGATCACCTCGGCCACCCGGCGCATGCCGTCGAAGCGGCTGCGCATGAGCGCCTCGCTGCCGTACGCCTGCGCGAAGACGATCTTGGCCCGGCGCGGGTCGTCGGTGAGCTCGGTGATCAGCGCGGCGACCCCGGCCCTGATCCTGGCCTCCGGGTCGGCGGAGGTCTCGGCGATGGCCTGACGGGCCCGGTCCAGCCCGGCCTGCTGGATGCCGAGCAGCAGCTCGGCGGCGAGCGCGTCCAGGTCGGGGAAGGCCTCGTAGAAGAAGCGCGGGCCGACCTTGGCCCGCTCGCAGACCCCGCGCACGGTGAGCGCGGCGAGCCCCCTGGTCCCGATAATGGCGAGCGCGGCGTCCAGCAGCCGATTGCGCCGATCCTCGCGGCGCTCCTCCGAGGAGGCGCCGCGGTAGGTGCCGGTCGATGCGCGGGTCATCACGCCAGCTTGGCATAGCACCAATTGGGAAACAATCGTTTACGGAAACGGGTGTTTCCGATATCGTCTGACCTGTTCGCAACGACGCGAAGGGATGACCGGCCATGAGTCTTCTGCTCGCCCCGCCGACCGTCGACGGTCTTGCCGAGAAGTACCGCCACGCGCGCGCCAGGGCCGCCTTCCGGTTCCAGCGGGCCGCGGTGCGGCTGGCCGACCGGCTGCCGAGCCGGGTGCGTCCGCTCGCCGAGCCGCCGCCGGGCAGCGGGCTGAAACCGGTGCTCGGGGATTTCGGCCCGCCGGTGATCGGCTACACCTTCCACTCCATCGTCGACCCGCTCGGCTTCGGCAGGCAGCGGTACGACCGCTTCGGCGACGTGCAGTGGGTCGGGGTGCTCGGCCGCAAGGTGGTCTTCGTCGGCAGCCCGGCCGCCTTCGAGGCGGTGCTGCTCGACCGGAACAAGGTGATGTCGGCCGAGCGCGGCTGGGAGTACCTGATCGGCCCGTTCTTCCGCGGCGGGCTCATGCTGCGCGACTTCGAGGACCACCTGCACCACCGCCGGATCATGCAGCAGGCCTTCACCCGGCCCCGGCTGGAGGGGTACCTGGCGCTCACCACGCCGCTGCTGGAGCGCGGGGTGGGCGAGTGGGAGCCCGGCTCGCGGTTCCACGTCTACCCGGCGATCAAGAAGATGCTGCTGCAGCAGGCCACCGCGGTCTTCGCCGGCGCCGAGCTCGGCCCGATCGCGAACCGGCTGGAGCACGCCTTCGAGGACGCGGTGCACGGCGGCATGGCGATCGTCAGGGCGAATGTGCCCGGCGGGGTCTGGGCGCGCGGGCTGCGCGGCAGGCGCACGCTCGCCGAGTACTTCCGCAGCGAGCTGCCTGCCAAGCGCGCGGGCGATGGCGCCGACCTGTTCAGCGTGCTCACCAGGGCGCGCAGCACCGACGGCCACGCCTTCACCGACGAGGAGGTGGTGGAGCACATGATCTTCGTGATGATGGCGGCGCACGACACCAGCACCATCGCCTCGGCCATGCTCATCTACGAACTGGGCAGGCACCCGGAGTGGCAGGAGCGGGTGCGCGCGGAATCGCTCGCGCTGGGCAAGGATTCGCTGGACTACGCCGACCTGGAGAAGCTGCCCTCGCTCGATCTGGCTTTCCGCGAGGCGCTGCGCATGTGGGCGCCGGTCGGCCAGCAGGCCCGCGAGACCACCTCCGACACCGAGCTCTGCGGCCATTTCGTGCCGAAGGGGACGCTGGTGATGACCGGGCCGTTCGGGCTCATGCGCAATGCCGAGTTCTGGCACGACCCGGATACCTTCGACCCGGAGCGCTTCGTCGACGGCCGGCGCGAGGACAAGTCGCACCGCTTCGCCTGGCCGCCCTTCGGGGGCGGCGCGCACAAGTGCATCGGGCTCTATTTCGGCGGGATGACGGTCAAGGCGGTGCTGCACCGCATGCTGCTGAGCTACCGCTGGTCGGTGCCTGCCGGGTATGTGCCGCCCATGGTGCCGACCACCGGCCCCACCCCGGCGGACGGGCTCCCCATCCGGCTGGAGCGGCTGCCGTGACCAGGGTGATCGCCGATACCGAGCGCTGCGAGGGGCACGGCATGTGCGAGGCGGTGGCGCCGGAGCTCTTCCGGGTCGGCGACGACGACGCGGTGATCGTGACGCCCGGTGAGCTGGCCGCCGCCGATCTGGAGAATGCCAGGCTGGCGGTGGACAGCTGTCCGATGGCGGCGCTGCGACTGGAGTGATCCGCACTGCGGGGAACGCCGCCCGCCGTGCCGGGCGGGGCGCGCTGTGGCTGCGCCACGGCCGGCCGAAGCGCAGGCGGAGGGCCGGGATTCGGCGTCGCGCGCGGCCGCTGCTCCCCGCGCCGCGCGGCGCTCGGCGCGGGGATTCGGCTCGGCTAGGGTCGGGGTGTCCCGCGCCCGACTGTGCGGGCGTTCGCGGAACGAGGAGTTCGGATGTCCCAGATCGCCGTCATCACCGGAGCGTCGTCGGGGATCGGCCGCGCCACCGCGGCCCTGTTCCTCGCGCACGGCTACACGGTGATCGGCACCAGCCGCGATCCCGAGCGGATCTCGGCGGCGAACCGGATCGACGGGGTGGAGTACCGCGCGCTCGACCTGGCCGACCGGGAGTCGGTCGAGGCATTCGGCGCCGGCCTCGGCACGGTGGACGTGCTGGTCAACAATGCGGGCGAGAGCCAGTCCGGGCCGCTGGAGGAGTTGCCCGCCGACGCACTCGACCGGCTCTTCGCGATCAATGTGCTCGGCCCGGTGCGGCTCACCCAGCTGGTGCTGCCCGGCATGCGCGAGCGCGGCTCCGGCCGGGTGCTCATGGTCGGCTCGATGCTGGCGAGCTTCCCGCTGGCCTACCGCTCCTCGTACGTGGCGACCAAGGCCGCGCTCAAGGGCTTCGCGCACGCGGCGCGGCTGGAGGTCTCGCCGTTCGGGGTGGCGATCAGCACGGTGGAGCCGGGCTCGATCGCCACCGGGATCGGCGAGCGCCGCACCGCCTACATCGCCGCCGACTCGGCGCACCTGGCCGACTACCGGACCATGATCACCAAGCTGGACCACAACGAGCAGAACGGCATCCCGGCCGAGCAGGTGGCCGCGCTCATCCTGAAGGCGGCGCGGGCCAGGCGGCCGAAGCCGCTGTACGCCACCGGAAGCCGGGCCCCGCTGGTCTTCGCGCTGCGCAGGCTGCTGCCCGCGGCGGCGATCCACCGGATCACCGCGCGGGCGCACGGCCTGAAGCGCTGAGCGTCAGCGCTTGTAGCCGAGCCCGGCCACGATCAGCTGCTCCCAGACGGTGAGCTCGCGCTCGGCGGCGCCGATGTCGGTGCCGGTGCTGTCCGGGCGCCACTGCACGGCGGGGACGATGCCGGGCTCGGCGATCTCGAGCCCCTCGAAGAAGGCCGCGATCTCCTCGTCGCTGCGCCAGCGGCCGCGGCCGAAGGTCTCCTGGAGCTTGCCCTCGGCCTCCCTGGTCTCCTCGTTGTCGCCGGAGCGGAAGTGCGAGATGAACAGGGCGCTGCCCGGGGCCACCTGGTCGCGCCAGTAGCGCACGATGCCGAGCGGATTCTCCCGGTCCTCCAGGTGGTGCAGGATGGCGCTGAAGATCACCGCGACCGGCTGGTCGAAATCGATGAGCCGCTGCAGCTCCGGGTGGTTGCGGATGCCGTCCGGGTCGACCGCGTCGGCCTGGATCACCACGGTGTTGTCGTCGGTGGCGAGGATGGCCCTGCCGTGCGCGAGCACGATCGGGTCGTTGTCCACGTACACCACCTTGGCGCCGTCGGCGTGCCTTGCCGCGACCTGGTGCACATTGTCCGAGGTGGGGAGGCCGCTGCCGAGGTCGACGAACTGCCGGATGCCGCCGACGGCGAGCTCGCGGACGGCGCGGACCAGCACGTCCCGGTTGGTCTTGGCGATGGCGGCCGAGCCGGGCAGGTTGTTGATGAAGTGATCGCCGATCGCCTGATCGACCGGGTAGTTGTCCTTCCCGCCGAGCACGTAGTCGTAGACGCGGGCGATGCTTGGCTTGCTCTGGTCGATCTCGACCGAGGGGGAATTGTCGGACACAGGCGGGGACCTCACGTTCGATGGACCGTATTCGCACCTATCCTAGGGCGGAGCGGGGCGCGGTGTCCGCGTGGTAGCTCGAAAGATACCGCGCGGTACCGTCATTGGGCTCAGCGCAGCCGTCGGATGTCCCCGCGCACCCGGTAGAAGCCGCCCCGGCCGGACTCGGCGATGGAGTCGACCACGTAGCGCGCCCCCGCCTCCCGGATGTCACGGGGGAACTGCACATTCCAGCCGTCCCGGTACCCCGGCGAGACCACCCGCACCCGCAGCCCGCCGCCCTGCTCCACGCACTCCACCACGATGCCGTCGCCCGCCTCCGCGGTCACCTCAACGGTGGAGCTCGGCGCCACCGCGGAGATCTCCGGCGCCTTGATCGAGACGGTGCGCGGCAGCACCCCCTCCTCGGCGCCGCGGATCGCGCTCTCGGTGACGTCCAGGCAGGCCAGCGCGCCGCTGGTGGTGACCAGGTAGAGCCGGTCCGCGTGGTACTGCATGGAGTACGCCGAGCCGCAGCCGGTGCCGAGCTTCCAGAGCCGCCGGCCGCTCGCGTCGAAGCAGTACACCGAGGAGTGGTTGTCGCCGGCGAAGACGTAGCGGCCATCCGGCGCGGTGGCGCAGGAGAAGACCGCGGCGTCGCAGCGATAGGTGATCGCGTCGGTGCCATCCTTGCCGATCATCCGCACTTCGTTGGTGCTGGTCCCGGCGTAGACCGCGCCGGACTCCTGCCAGCCGAAGAGCACCGGGCCGGTCGGCACCTGCCAGAGCTGCTGCCCGCGCTCCAGCCCGTACTTGGTGACCCCGCGCGAATGTCCGTGGTAGACCCCGGTGTCGTCGATCCGCACCATCCAGGCGGAGTCGCCGCGGCTGCGGTGCGACCAGAGCGATTCCTCCTCGTGGTCGATCACGGTGACCCCGCCTTCCCGGTCGGAGACGCCGAGGATGCCGTCGTGGATGTCGAGCCAGTAGATGTCGACATCGGCGGCGATATCGTAGGCGGCCCGCGGCACCTTGCCCGAGAGGTCGTAGACGCGGCCGTCGTCGCACCCGGCGTAGATCCAGAAATCGTCCGCGACAATGCATTTGACGGCGTCCGGGAGGCGGAATCGGCCGGTGACCGTGCCGTCCCGGGTGAGCGTGAAGACGTCGCCGTGCTCGTTGCCGACCCAGCAGCGCTCGTCGTCGACGAAGATGCCGAAGGCGGAGGCGCCGGAGTCGAAGCTCCACAGCACCGGGGCCGCCTTGGCGGTGGAGCGGGTGCTGGTGATGGTGCGCCGGGTGGTCTGCCTGCGGGCGCGCTGCCCCTGGATCGCGGGCGCGTACCCCTTGCGCACCTTCTCGCCGACCTTCTTGGCCGCCGCGGCGCGCGCCTTGTCCTCGGTCGGGAAGCTGCTGACCTTGACCTGGCCCTGGTCGCCGATCCGGCCGTACCGGATGGTGACCTGGGTGCCGACCACGCCGACCTCGTAGAACTTGTGCGCCGAACCGTCGTCCTCGGACAGTTCCAGGTAGGTGCTGGCCCCGGTCGTCATCGTCTTGCCCCGCTTCGTCGTTCGGTCGATCTCGAGCGAGAAGGTAGCAACGGGAACCGACATGCGCGGTTCGGCTCGCGGCGTGCTGAGCGGACCGTACGGTTTGCCAGAGGTGTGCCGGTCGTTGACTCGATGCCGTGATACCGCGCATAATCCGAGGAGATCACTGTTTGCGCAACGGTTGCGGAATCCTCAGGGGAGCCCCACATGGTCTTCAGCACGGCGCACGACATGTTCCTGCTCGCTCAGGTGGGCAACCCGACCCCGGAGGCGCCGCCGCTCTCCGGCGAGATCCTGCAGATGGTCAGGTACGTCACCTGGTTCTCCATCCTCTCCGGGGTCGCCGGGATCACGGTGGCGGGCGGCAAGTTCGCCTGGGAGAAGTGGAACGGCACCAGCTTCACCTCGCCGAAGATGATCGCGGGCGGCATGATCGGCGGGGTGGTGGCCACCAGCGCGGGCACCATCATGAACACGCTCATCTCCTGAGCGCGCATCCCGCTGCGCTAGCGTGGCGGGATGCGACTCCACGTGGGGTGTGCGATGTGGTCGCACGGGTCCTGGTTCGAGCCTCAGCCGCCCGCCGCGCAGCGGCTGCGCCGCTATGCCGAGCACTGCACCGCCGTCGAGGGCAACACCACCTTCTACGCCACCCCCTCCCGGCGCACGGCGGAATCCTGGGCCGCCCAGCTCACTCCCGACTTCCGCTTCTACGCCAAGCTGCCGCGCCCGGTCACCCACGACCACCGGCTCGGCGGCGGCGAAGCCGAGCTCGCCGCCTTCCTCGACGCCATGGAGCCGCTCAGCCCGAGCCTGCACGCGCTCTGGGTGCAGCTACCGCCCACCTTCGGCCCCGGCGACCTCGGCGCGCTCGCCGCCTTCCTGCCCGCGCTGCCCGCCGGGCCGGGGATCGCGGTGGAGGTGCGGCACCCGGCCTTCTTCGAGGAGGTCGAGCAGGCCAAGCGGCTGGTGCGGGTGCTCAACGCGGCGGGCGCCGAGTGGGTCACCTTCGACACCACCACGCTCTACGCCGCGCCGCCGCGCACGCCCGCCGAGCACGAGGCGTGGGGGAAGAAGCCGCGGCTGCCGCGGCGCACGCCCGCGCTCGGGCCGCACCCGGTGGTGCGGTATCACGGGCGTGACGACGCCGAGGCGACCATCGCGGGCTGGGCGCCCTGGCTGGATACGGTGGCCGGCTGGCTGGGTGAGGGACGCTCGCCGACGGTGTTCGTGCACACGCCGGACAATGGTGACGCGCTCGGGCTGGCTCGGCGGTTCCACGCCGAGGTGCGGGCGCTCGTGCCCGAGCTGGAGCCGTTGCCGGAGCCGGAACCGGCGCAGACCATGACGCTGTTCTGAGCGGCCGTCATCGGCGCGGCACCGGGCGTCGGCCGTCGATCACCTCGGCGACCAGGTCTGCCCAGTGGTTGGCCAGGTAGCCGACGGCGGACCAGGCGGCGTGCAGTTGCTCGGCGCCGGGTGGTGGGTTGGCCTGTAGCAGTCGCTCGGCGGTGACGTTCGCGGCGGCCATGTCGTCGATGACCGTTGGCCGAGGCCGCGGAGGGGGCTGGCGAAATCCCCGCACTCGCGGACGCCGCGATGTCGATGCACCGCCACCTCGATCTGTCCTGAGGGGATCGCGGCCGGATTCGGAGCAGCGCTCAGCCCAGCCGCTCGGCGAGCGCGTCGAGCACGGGGGAGCAGCCCGCGTCGACGGTGCGGGTGGCGCACTCGTCACCCCTGGTGGCGCCCCGGTTCACGATCACCACCGGCTTGCCGGACCTGGCCGCGTGCCGGACGAAGCGCAGCCCGGACATGACGGTCAGCGACGACCCCGCGACCAGTACCGCCTCCGCGGCGTCGACCAACGCGAAGGCCGCGGCGACCCGGGGCTTGGGGACGTTCTCGCCGAAGTAGACGATGTCCGGCTTGAGCATGCCGCCGCAGTGCGCGCAGTCCACCATGCGGAAGGTGGCGGTGCGCGCGACCACGGCGTCGGCGTCCGGCGCGACCTCGAGGCCGTCGGCCGCGGCGGCTGCCGCGAAGCCGGGGTTGGCGGCCTCCAGCCGGTCGGCGAGCGTCATCCGGGAGATCAGCCGCTCGCAGCCGAGGCAGCGCACCCGGGCGTAGGTGCCGTGCAGGTCGATGACGCCGCGGTGCCCGGCCTTGGTGTGCAGTAGGTCGACGTTCTGCGTGATCAGCCCGGTGACGACGCCCGCCCGCTCCAGCCGGGCCAGTGCGCGGTGGCCGGGGTTCGGGCGGGAGCCGTCCATGGTGCGCCAGCCGATGTGGTTGCGCGCCCAGTACCGCTGCCGGAACACCGGGTCGCCGACGAACTGCTGGTAGGTCATGGGGTTGCGGGGCGGGGAGCCGGGGCCGCGGTAGTCCGGGATGCCGCTGTCGGTGGAGATGCCCGCGCCGGTGAGCACCGCCACCCGGCGTCCGGCGAGCAGCGCGGCGACCGCGTCGACGGCGGTCAGCTCCAGGAGATCGGCCACGAAGTCCAGCGTACGACCTGTTCCGGAGTGCTCAGGGCGGCTCCACCGGCTCCGGCTCGCGGAGCGCGATCTCATCCATGGTGGCGGCGCGGGCGCGGGCCGCCGAGCCGAGCCGGGCGGGCGCCGGGCTGACGGTGCCGGTCACCCGCGCTGCGCCGGGCCGGGCTCGGCATCCCTCGGGTCCGCCTCGATTCCATCGTTCAGCCGGTCCAGCAGCACGGTCAGCTGCCCGACCTCGGCGGCCGACCACCCCGTCACCAGCCCGGCCAGCCACTCGCTGCGCCGCTGCCTGGCCTGCTCGAAGACCCGCACCCCATCCGCGGTGGCGGCGAGCACGCTGGCCCGCCCGTCGTCCGGGTCGGCCCGCCGCTCGATCAGCCCGAGCTGTACGAGCGCCCTGGTCTGCCTGCTCACCAGCGAGATCTCCGCGTACAGCAGCTCGGCCAGCCGTCCGGTGCGCTGCGGGCCGTGCTCCACCAGCCGGAAGAGCATGGCATAGGCGAGCTTGTCCAGGTGCCTGGCATCGTCGGCGGCGGAGCGGTGCCGCACCCGGTTCAGCGCCCGGGCGAACCGCACGAGCTGCACCCCGAGCCGGTCGGCCGCCGCGAGTTCGGCGTCGCTCGGCGCGCCGGAGTCGGCAGGAGACATGTACTTGACCACCTCAACTAGTTGCTTCTGCCAACTATAGGGGCGGAATCGGGCATGCCGGTTCGGGAGTCTTGTCCGTTAGGTCCGTTTGTCGCCGTCGCGGAGTGTTCACGTTGACGCAGTGGTGGACGTGACCAACTATGGGGTATGGCCGTTTTCGCTTCCCGTCGCCGCTGAGCGGCCGCCGATGCCCGACGAATCCGATCGCGAGCAAGCGCGGTTGCTGTATGCCCTGCTCCGGCACGAAGCCGACGAGCTCACCCGGGTGCTCGACGCCGATCTCACCCGCCGCGGCACGCCCCGCTCCACCACCGAGTCGCGGCGGCTGGCGCGCGACCTCGATGAAATCCGCCGCTGCATGGCCAAACTCGCGGCCCGCTTCCCCGAGGCCACTGTCACGGACGCGCACTAGAGCGCAAATTTTCCGCACATTGGTTACAGCGCCGTATCCCAGCGTTCACTTGTCAGGCGCATGAGGATTCACCTGTCGGCAAACCGGACAAAACAAACTTTGCTGGCCCGAACTGTGCGCAAAAACTGTTTGATGAGGGGAAGTATGACCAACTATCGCACCGCAGGTGTGCGCGTCGCCGGCGTCGGCGCTGCGGCCGCTGTGGCCATGGGGCTGTTCTCGACCGGCGCCGCCAATGCCGATACCTTCGTGCCGCTGCCGGACGGCCAGAAGCTCGGCCCCGGCGTCACCGTCACCCGCACCGGCGAGCACGCCATCGTCTCGCCCTCGCTCGCCGCCAATGGCGCGGGCCGGGTCGTGTGGGTCTCCGGCAATGCCGTCGCCGAGGTGATCGCCACCCCCGAGGGCGAGGTCGGCCCGTTCAACGGCCCGACCGGTGACCCGGGCAGCAACAACTCGTCCACGCACGGCGCCTCGCAGCTGAACACCGGCTACATCGTCGGCTGCCAGGTCTCCATCGCCGACGACGCCATCGGGCTCGGCCTCTCCGGCAGCGTCGATCTGTCGGAGGGCGGGCTCGGCGGCTCCTTCGGCCTCGACCTCGGCCCCGGCGAGGTGAAATTCGTCGACATCGAGATCAAGGACATCACCAAGCCCGGTACCTACTCGGTGGAGTACCAGGACGTGGAGATCCAGATCCAGGGTTGCGCCGGATTCGCGCAGGCCCGCGCCTACACCGTCGTCGAGATCATCGGCGACAACTACTCGAAGACCACCCTCTACGGCCAGCCGTTCAGCATCGGCTGATCCGGCCGGTCGGTCGAATCACTCATTCAACCCAGAGGGGTAGCGAAACACATGACCATCCGTAAGAACCTCGCGCGGGTCGCCGGTGCGGGAGCCGCCGCGACCATGGCGATCGGCCTCTTCTCGGCCGGCGCCGCCAATGCCGACACCTTCGTCGCGCTGCCCGGCGGCAGCATCACCAAGACGCTCTCCGACGGCACCGTGGTGACGGTGAACCTGGTCGGCGAGTCCGCCACCATCAGCCCGTCGCTCGGCTCGACCCCGACGCACCGCAATGCGTGGGTCTCCGGTTCGGCGCAGGTCCAGATCAACAGCGGCGACAAGGTCGGCGGCAAGATCTACCCGGGCTACGTCGTCGGCTGCCAGGTCAATATCGCGGGCGGCGGTGTCGAGGGCGGCGTCTCCGGCGGCGTGGAGTGGGAGAGCGGCGAAGGCACCGTCGGCGCCGAGTCCGGCGGCGAGCTCTCGCTCGGCCCCGGCCAGGCGACGTCGTTCTACATCCTCGATATCGAGAAGCCGGACGACTACGGCAACGAGGATCACTCGACCAACAACTCGTTCAAGGGCAACACCGGCTCGGTGACCTGGGCCGACTCCACCATCGGGCTGAGCGGCTGCGGCGGCTACGCCCAGGCGCGCGCCTTCGTGCGGGTCAAGGTGGAGACCGACAACGTGCACTCGGTGGTCACCCTGTGGGGCCAGCCGTTCAGCATCGGCTGATCCACCGGTCGACTGCGAGGGGCCCGGCGCGCAGGCGCCGGGCCCCTCGTCGTTCCGACGGGCAGATAGTCATGGAATCGTCACAATAATTCGTAATTCAGTAAATCTCCGTTCACCTCTTAGTACCTGATCGTTCATATTCGAGGGGGTAACGATTCATCTTGCTGGCACTGTGAGCTACCACACTTTGCGGGCCTGATCAGTGCGAAGAATCGATGAGGGGAAATATGACCAACTACCGCACCGCAGGTGTGCGCGTCGCCGGTGCCGGCGCCGTGGCCGCTGTGGCCATGGGGCTGCTCTCGACCGGCGCCGCGAACGCCGATACCTTCGTGCCGTTGCCGGACGGCCAGAAGCTCGGTCCCGGCGTCACCGTCTCCCGCGTCGGGGAGCACGCCATCGTCTCGCCGTCGCTGGCGGCCAATGGCTCGGGCCGGGTCGTGTGGGTCTCCGGCAATGCCGTCGCCGACGTCACCGCCACCCCCGAGGGGGAGATCGGCCCGTTCAACGGCCCCGCGAACGAGCCGGGGAGCAACAACTCGTCCACGCACGGCGCCTCGCAGCTGAACACCGGCTACATCGTCGGCTGCCAGGTCTCGATCAGCGACGAGGCCGTCTCGCTCGGGCTCGCCGGTGTCATCGACCTGACGGAAGGCACGATCGGCGGCTCGATCGGGCTCGACCTCGGCCCGGGCGAGGTGAAGTTCGTGCAGATCGAGATCAAGGACATCACCGAGCCGGGTGTCTACGCGGTGGAGTACCAGGACGTGGAGATCGACATCCAGGGCTGCGCCGGGTACGCCCAGGCCAGGGCCTACACCGTGGTCGAGATCATCGGCGACAACTACTCCAAGACCTCCCTCTACGGCATGCCGTTCAGCATCGGCTGATCCGGTCCGGTCGGTCGAATCCACTACTCGCAGAGGGGCTAACACATGACGAACAGCAAGAAGCTGGCGCGCGTGGCCGGCGTCGGTGCCGCCGCCACGGTCGCCTTCGGCCTGTTCTCCACCGGCGCCGCCAACGCCGATACCTTCGTCGCCCTGCCGGGTGGCAGCATCACCAAGACGCTCTCCGACGGCACCGTGGTGACGGTGAACCTGGTGGGGGAGTCGGCCAATATCAATCCCTCGCTCGGCTCTACCCCGGCACACCGCAATGCGTGGGTCTCGGGGTCGGCGCAGGTCGAGGTCTCCGGCGGCGAGGATATCGGCGGCAAGATCTACCCGGGCTACGTCGTCGGCTGCCAGGTGAACATCTCGGGTGGCGGTGTCGAGGGCGCTGCTTTCGGCGGTTACAACTGGGACGACGACGTGCCGCTGCTCGGCGGCGAGACCGGTGGCAACCTGTCGCTCGGCCCCGGCCAGGCCACCTCCTTCTACATCCTCGATATCGAGAAGCCGGACGACTACGGCAGCGAGGATCACTCCACCAACAACACCTTCGAGGGCAACACCGGCTCGGTGACCTGGGCCGATTCCACCATCGGGCTCACCGGCTGCGGCGGCTACGCCCAGGCCCGGGCCTTCGTGCGGGTCAAGGTGGAGACCGACAACGTGCAGTCCGTGGTCACCCTGTGGGGCCAGCCCTTCAGCATCGGCTGATCCCGGCGGACGGGGCCCGGCGCGCCCGGCCCCGTCCGCCCGCTCAGCGCTGCGGATCCAGGCGGTAGCCGAGCCCGCGCACCGTCACCACGATGCGCGGGTCCGAGGGATCGCGCTCGATCTTGGTGCGCAGCCGGCGCAGGTGCACGTCCACGATCCGCTCGTCGCCGAAGAAGCCGCGGTCCCACACCCGCTCCAGCAGCGCGGCCCGGCTCAGCACCTGCCCCGCGGTGGCCAGCTCGCGGAGCAGCCGGAACTCGGTGAGGGTGAGGTGCAGCTCGGCGCCGCCGCAGCGCACCGTGCCGCGATCCGGCGAGAGCACGAGGCGATGGCGGGGATCGGCGTCGAGCAGAATGTCCTGCGGGGTGTCGCGCTCGGCGGTGAGCCCGGCCCTGCGGCGCAGTGCGCGCATGCGCGCGGTGATCACCTTGACCTCGAAGGGCTTCGCCACGAAGTCGTCGGCGCCCGCCTCCAGCGCGGCCACCACGTCGTGCGAATCGTCCCGCGCGCTGACGACGATGATCGGGACATCGTGGTTGCGGCGGATTTCCCGGATACAGGTGAAGCCGTCCATGCCGCCTGCCGTGAGATCGATGATCATCACGTCCGGCGCACCCTGCTCGCGGAGCTGCCGCAGCGCCGACTCGGCGGCCTCCGCCTCGGCCACCTCGTACCCTTCGCCCTCCATGGCGAGCCGCAGCGCGGCGCGCACCCGATTGTCGTTCTCCACGATCATCAGCTGCGTGCCCATCGCCTCTTCCTCGTGATGCAGTTCACCCGGTACCCGCGTGGCTATAAGTTAGCCGGTGCCCCGCGGGTACCGTGCGCTGCCGGGCCGATCAGTGGCCGCGGGCGATCCACTCCTCGAGGTGCGGCGCCTCGGTGCCGACGGTGGTGCCGTCGCCGTGGCCGGTGTGCACCGCGGTCTCCGGCGGGAGCGTGAGGACGCGCTCCCGGATCGACTCGATGATGGTCGGGAAATCGGAGAAGGAGCGGCCGGTGGCGCCGGGGCCGCCTGCGAAGAGGGTGTCGCCGGAGAAGAGCACCCCGGCCTCCGGCAGGTACAGCACCACCGAGCCGGGGGAGTGGCCGGGGGTGCTGATCACCCGCAGGTCGGTACCCGCCACCGGGAGCCGCTGGTCGTCGGCGAGCGGCCGGTAGGCCGCGTCCGGGTGGGTCATCCGCCAGAGCGGCTCGTCGCCGGGGTGCAGCAGGATCGGGGCGTCCAGCCGCTCGGCGAGTTCGGGCGCGGCGGTGACGTGGTCGTTGTGGCCGTGCGTGCAGACCACGCCGAGTACCCGGCGGTCACCGACCGCGTCGGCGATCCGGCCCGCGTCGTGCGCGGCGTCGACGATCAGCACCTCGTCGTCGTCGCCGACCAGCCAGACATTGTTGTCCACGTCCCAGCTGCCGCCGTCCAGGGTGAAGACGCCGGAGGTCACCACCCGGTCGACCCGGAGCGCGCCGCTCACAGCACCACCACCGAGCGCAGCACCTTGCCGCCGTGCATGGTGTGGAAGGCCTGCTCCACCTGGTCGAGCCCGATCCGCTCGGTGACGAACTTCTCCAGCGGCAGCCTGCCCTGCCGGTACAGCTCCACCAGCATCGGGAAGTCGCGCTCCGGCAGGCAGTCGCCGTACCAGGACGACTTGAGCGCGCCGCCGCGGGAGAAGAAGTCGATGAGCGGCATCTCCAGCCGCATGTCCGGCGTCGGCACGCCGACCAGCACCACGGTGCCCGCCAGGTCGCGGGCGTAGAAGGCCTGTTCGTAGGTTTCCGGGCGGCCGACGGCCTCGATCACCACGTCGGCGCCGAAGCCGCCGGTGAGCTCCTGGATGGCCTCGACCACGTCGGTCTCGCGCGCGTTGACGGTGTGCGTCGCGCCGAGTTCCCGCGCCCACTCCAGCTTGGTGTCGTCCATGTCGACGGCGATGATCGGCGTCGCGCCGACCAGCTTCGCGCCCGCGATGGCCGCGTCGCCGACGCCGCCGCAGCCGATCACCGCGACCGAATCGCCCCGGCTCACGCCGCCGGTGTTCACCGCCGCGCCGATCCCGGCCATCACGCCGCAGCCGAGCAGCCCGACCACCGCCGGGTCGGCCTCCGGGTCCACCTTGGTGCACTGGCCCGCGTGCACCAGCGTCTTCTCCACGAAGGCGCCGATGCCGAGCGCGGGGGTGAGCTCGGTGCCGTCGGTCAGTGTCATCTTCTGCGTGGCGTTGAAGGTGTCGAAACAGTACTGCGGGCGGCCGCGCTTGCAGGCCCGGCAGCGGCCGCAGACCGCGCGCCAGTTCAGGATGACGAAATCGCCGACCTCGACGGTGTCGACGCCCGCCCCGACGCTCTCCACCGTGCCCGCGGCCTCGTGGCCGAGCAGGAACGGGAACTCGTCGTTGATCCCGCCCTCGCGATAGTGCAGGTCGGTGTGGCAGACGCCGCAGGCGGCGATCTGCACCACCACCTCGCCCGGCCCCGGGTCGGGAATCACGATGTCGGTGAGCTCCACCGGAGCCCCCTTACTCCGCGCGACCACCCCGCGAACCTGCTGTGGCATGGCTGTTCATCCCTTCCGACGACGGTATGGACGCATGCGCGTACCCGCATGGCTACCTCGACCGTATCGGGGCGCGGGCCGGGGGTGTCCTGGCCGGACGGACAGGAAAACCTCGCCTTTCGGCCAGGTCGCCTAGACTCGCCCCCGATGGCCGAGCTCGCCGTATCCCCCGCTGACCTGCGCGCCCTGCGCACCGTGATCGACGGCCCGCTGGCCGAGATCGCCCGCCGCTTCTCCCGCCACCTGGCCGAGTGGTGGCCGCACGACGCGCTGGTGATCTTCACCAGGGAGTGCACCGGGCGGCCGCGCAAGGTGGCGGGCGCCGCCGAGGTGGTGGATCGGGTCGGGATCGGCGAGCTGGAGGCGGTGCGCTCGGCGCTCGCGCCCGGCGCGCACGCCGAGCTCACCGCGCGGCTCGGGGAACGGCCGCGCCGCCTGTGGGCGGTGCTCGACCACTCCGGGATGCTGCTGGTCCTGGTGCCGAGGGAACCGGCGCGGCCCGTTCGCGCCGAGGTCGCCGCCGAACTCGCCGCGCGGTTCGGCATCGTCGCCACCTCGATCCGGCAGCAGGTGGCGCAGGCCAGCCCGGAGTACCTGACCGAGGCGCGGGCGGCGTCGGCGGAGCGCGCCAGGGCCGTCGCCGAGCTCACCGCGGCGCACGAGGCGACGCTGACCGCGGTCCTCGCCACCCTGCGCGCCACCGGCCTCGACGACCGGCAGGCCAGGCTGGCCGCCACCGAAACCGCCTCCGCCGCACTGCTCGCCGCCCGCGCGGGCCGCGCCACCGAGCGCGCGCTGGCCGAGGAGCCGCCTGCCGCCGCCTTCGACCGGCTGCGCGCCGAGCTCGCCCCGGTGCTCCGCGATACCGAGGTGCTCTTCGCCGCCCCCGGTGCGGGCGCCCCGCTGCCCGGCGAGATCGCGGTCGGCGCACGTGCCATGACCACCGCCGTCGTGCTCGCCTTCGCCGCCCAGCCGGGGCTGCGGCGGCTGCGGGTCGGCTGGGAGCACGCCGACGCCGCACTGCTCATCGACGTGCGCGACCAGGAATCGGGTGCGCTCGACGCCGATGCCCTGCGCCGCGCCCTGGAGGGCCGGGTCCGCGCGCTGCGCGCCACGCTCGAGATCGAGGCGCTACCCGGCTGGGGCAGCCGGGTGGCGCTGCGACTGCCGCTCGCCGCGCCCGCGGCGCGCCGGGAGCGCGGCGCGCTGGACCGGCTGAACCGGCGCGAGCGCGAGGTGCTCGGGCTGCTCGCCGCGGGCAGGCGCAACCGCGCCATCGCCGCCGAACTCGGAGTCGCGGAGAGCACCGTCAAGTTCCATGTCACCGGGGTGCTGAAGAAGCTGGCGGTCACCACCCGCGGCGAGGCCGCCGCGCTCGGCGTCCGCGCCGGGCTGCTTCCCGGCGAGCCCTGAGCACCGGTTTTCCACTGTCCGAGGCGGTTTCGGCGCGTGCGGGAGCAGACCCGCTGCCGCGCAATGCCAGTCGGCATTGATATATCTCGCCACCGTGTCCGGCGCGGCGGCGGGGTGGCGATACGCTCGGCGCCGAAGTCGATCGCGCCCGCGCTCCGGGCGGGACCGTACGGCCCCCGCGGAGTCCGCGGAATGAGCGATAGCGAAAGGGCATGAAAGCAATTCGGCCACCACGGTGCGATGAGCGGCGAAGCCGGGTACCGTACCCTCGCGTGATCACTTGTCTGCCATCGTATCTTCCCGGCAGGGAGTCGCAGTGACCATCGAACAGAACAACGAAGACGATGTCACCGCGCTGGCGAGACGGGTCGAGCGGGCGAGAGGCCGTCTCGCGTATCAGTTCGATCCGGCGCTGACCCAGGCGCTCTCGGAAGACGAGCTGCGCTCCGAGCGCGAGCTCGCCGAGCGCATCCGCACCGAGGAGCGCGGGCAACGGTGGAAAGAGGTGCAGGCCGCCGCCTCGGCCTCGGACCGCGCACGGCAGACCACCGAAGCCATCGAGAAGGCCGACATGCGAGATCTCCTGCTCGCTCGTAAAGCGATCGCCGCGCAGCGGCGCGAATCGAGCCCGCACGCCAAACTCGCCTCGCTCTACCGGCATCGCTCCTGGTCGCTGCGGGCCCTCGCGGGCGTCGTCACGGCCGGCATGCTGTGGTCGGCGGTCAACGTCCAGCAGAACATCGCGCCCGGCGGCCCCACCGACCCGCTCTTCTGGTTCAGCTACCTGCTCGAGGCCATGATCAGCGCGTGTCTGATCATCATCATGATCGGCACCAACAAGGTCGCCGAGTGGGGCGTCATCGACAACCGGCGCCAGGTGCTCGCCGCCGAGGCGGCGCTGCTGCTGCTCACCGTCTCGCTGAACACCTATCCCTATGTCCGGCTGGGCGACTGGTACGACGCCGCGGTGCACGCGGTGGCGCCGGTGATGATCGGCGTCGCGCTGCTCATCCACGACGCGGTGAGTGCCCGCTACGGCCTCGCCATCGCCAGGGCGACGGCTCAGGTGCGCGACCTCCCGGACGCCACCGACCAGATTCGGCTGCGGATGCCCGGCGCCTACCGCGGCAGCGCCATCACCGAGCTGGGCAGGCCGCCCATCGACGAGCCCGCCGCGCTGCCCCCCATGGCCGAGGGCGAGTACGAGATCGTCGAGGAGGACGAGCTGCCGCCGGAGGACCCGGACACCGATCCGGATGCCGCGGAGCAGCCCGACGAGGACGAGCACGCCGAGCTCACCGGCGGCGCCGAGGAGGCGAGCGCCTTCCGCTCGCCGAATCAGCCCGCGCGGCAGCCGGTGACGGCCGAGGCGAAGGCCGAGGAGGCCGCGGCGGAGGCGGTCGCGGACGAGGTCGCCGAGGAGCCGAAGCGGGTGCCTGCCAAGCGCACCCGCCCCGCGGCCAAGACCGCCAAGCCCGCGGCGGCCAAGCCGCAGCGCGCGCCTGCCCCGGCCGAGATGCCCGCGGACGACACCCCGACCGGCGTGATCCCGGTCGTCGTCGCCGAGGCCGACGCCGAGCCCGCCGAGCGGAAGACCGCGGCCAAGGTGGCCCGGCCCGCCGCGAAGACGGCGGCCAAGCCCGCCGCCAAGTCCGTTGCCGCGAAGGCGACTCCGGTCGAGGAGCCCGCCGAGGAGCAGCCCGCGCCGAAGCCCGCCGCGGTACAGCCCGCGACCCGGACCGCCGCTGTGCGGACGAAGCCGGTCGCCGTGCCGGAGCCGGCTCCGGCCGCCGAGCCCGCGGAGCCCGCTGTCCGTCCCGCCGCCGCCCGGGTGGAGCCGGTCGCCGAGCCCGCGGCCGCACCGGCCGCGCAGCCGGCAGCGGCACGGAGCGCTCAGCCCGCGGCAGCGGCACGGACCGCGCAGCCGGCGGCGGCCAGGTCGGCCCAGTCCGCGGCAGCGGCTCGGACCGCCCAGTCCGCGGCAGCGGCACGGACCGCCCAGCCCGCTGCGGCGGCCAGGTCGGCCCAGCCCGCCGCGGCGGCGCGCACCGCGCAGCCCGCCCGCGTCGCCCAGCCCGCCGCTCGCGCCGCGGGCCAGGGCAGGTCGGCCGCCGCCGCGCAGCCGGTGTCCCGCCAGGCCACCGCCCGCGCGACCGCGCCGGTCGAGGTGCCGGAGCCGGATCGCCCGGCCGCGCCGGTGATCAGCTTCGCCAGCAAGGCCGCCGCCAGGCCCGCCGCGGATCGCGACCCGATCATGATGCCGATCGAGCCGACCCCGTCCCGGCCGCGCACCTCCGGCCCGCGCACCGGCCCGCTGGCCGCGGTGGGCAGGAAGAAGAAGGCCCCCGAACCCGAGCCCGCGCCGATCCCGGCGACCTCGGACGTCTACGACACCGGCGCGCTCCGGGTCGCCGACATGCTGGAGCAGGAGCTCGCCGAGCTCCGCGAGAAGCGGCGCCAGGCGCGCGCCGCAGGCCGCAGCAGCCGCTCCTCGAGCCGGGACTACTGACCGGCAGCTCTCCGGAAGCCGACAGGGCCCGGACCCCGTGCGGGGTCCGGGCCCTGTTGCCGTCTCCGGGTGGCCGCGCCCCGGCGCGACGCGTCCGGCACGGTGCCGGACGGAATTCACGGCACGGGATAGGCCAGGGCGAGGAAGGCGTGGACGGTGCTGAGGAGTTCGCGGCCGAGGGCGCGGTCGTCGGCGTGGGCGGCGGGGGCTTCGAGGGACCAGCGGGTGAGGGTCTGCTCGGCCTCGGTGGCGAGGTGCAGGAGGGGGAGGCGGGTGGCGGCGAGGCCGGGGAGGGCGAGGACGACGAGGCGAGCGCAGCGGTCGATGATGTCGCGGAGGGCGAGCAGCTCGGCGGGGACGGCGGGGCCGAGGTGCGTCCCGGCGAGCGCGGCGGCGCCGTGGCAGCGCTGCGCCACCTCGCCGAGCGCCGCGGCGAGCGGGGCGGAGTCCGGGGCGTCGAGATTGGCGCGAACCGTCGATACCGCCGCCTCGACACCGCGCAGCCGGAGCCGGATCAGCCGCGGATCGCGATCCGCCTCGAACTCGGCGCCGTCCGAGGTCGCGGCCGCTCGGACAGGGATGCCGGTCGCTGCGCCCATCCGTCCCGCCTTCCGATTCACCCGTCCTTCCTGAACAGCCGCCCAGGAAGGAATCGGACGTAACATACTCCCGGTCCAGCTGAGCCGCCACCTGGGATTACCTGGAACGGATGGTCACTTGGTCCGGCGGCTCAGACCGCCTTGCGCAACCCGGCGTCGACCAGCACGTCGGCGCCGGTGGTGCTGGCCGAGCGCGGCGAGCAGAGCAGCACGACGGCGTCCGCGATCTCCTGCGGATCGATCAGCCGTCCGGTGGTGAGCGCCATCATGGCCGCGGCCCCGCCGCCGAGCACGGCGTCCCGATCCGATCCGGTCGCGGCGGCGATCACCTCGGCGGCCCCGCCCGGCTCGGTCCACCACGGCGTCAGCACCGGCCCCGGCGAGACCGTGTTCACCCGAATACCCTGCGGCCCGTACTCCTCGGAGAGCGCCTTGGTGAGGTTGCCGATCCCGGCCTTGGCCACCCCGTAGTCGACATTGATCGCGCTCGGCACGTGCGCGTGCGTCGAGGAGACATTGACGATCGCCCCGCCGCCGCGGGCCAGCATGAGCGGCACCGCCGCGCGTACCGCCCGCACCGTCGCCATCACATTGAAGTCGAACATGGCGAGCCAGTCGGCGTCGTCGAGCGCGGTGAAGGAGAAGCGCGGGAGCACCGCGCCCGGCGGCGGCCCACCGGCATTGTTGACCAGCACGTCGACCCCGCCGAAGAGTTCGGCCGCGCGCTCGACGGCGCGGCCGGGGCCCTCCGGGGTGGCCAGGTCGGCGGCGACGTGCACCAGGCGGTCACCGGCGAGTTCGGTCAGCTCGGGGGTCGGGCGCCGGGAGACCGCGACCACCAGCGCGCCCTCGGCGCGCAGCGTGCGGGCGGTGGCGAGCCCGATTCCCTTGGACGCCCCGGTGACGACGGCGACCCTGTCCTGCAGCAGAAGATCCATGCGGCAAGCCTCGCCCGCGCGCGAGCGCGGCGCTGGCGGCTTCCGGCCGTCGCGGTGGCAAGGATCGCACCCCGAGTGAGCCGCGAACGCATGGGTAGCCTGTCGTGAGGACGAACCGACCGACCACACGACAAGGAGTTCTACGCCTTGGAGGACGTCATCCGGCCGCTCATCGTCTTCGGCGTCACCGTCGCGATCACCGTGCTCGCGGGGCTGGTCATGGACCGCCTGCTGCGGTACAGCGCGCAGAAACGCCCGGACACCCGATTGCCGCTCCTGCTGCGGCGCCTGCAGTTACCGGTGCAGGTGCTGCTCGGAACGGTGGCCCTGCACTTCACCTACCCGCTCGCGGAGCTGCACCTGCGGCAGGACGCGATGATCCGCAATATCCTCGCCACCATGGCCGTCATGGCCCTGGCCTGGACCGTCATCCGGTTCGCCGACGCGGTGGCGGAGAACACGCTCTCGGCCTACTCGCACCGCACCCAGGACATCGCCCGGGTGCGGCAGCTGCGCACCCAGCTCGGGCTGGTGCGCCGGATCATCACCTCGATCCTGGTGGTCACCACCGCCGCGGTGGCGATCCTGCTGCTCTTCCCGACCATGCGCACGCTCGGCACCTCGCTGCTCGCCTCGGCGGGCGTGATCGGCATCATCGCCGGTGTCGCGGCCCAGTCCACGCTGAGCAATCTGGTGGCCGGGCTGCAGATCGCCTTCGGCGACTCGGTGAAGATCGGCGACACCGTGGTGGTGGAGGGGGAGTGGGGCACCGTCGAGGAGATCACCCTCGCCTTCCTGACCGTCCGGATCTGGGACGACCGCAGGCTGACCATGCCGGTCTCGTACTTCAACAGCATGCCGTACGAGAACTGGTCGCGCGGTGGCTCGCAGCTCACCGGGACGGTGTTCCTGCACCTCGATCACTGCACGCCGATCGATGCGCTCCGCGACCACCTCCGCGATTTCCTGAAGCAGCGGGAGGATTGGGACGGGCGCAACTGGAATCTGCTGGTCACCGACAGCACGCCGACCAATATCGTGGTGCGCGCCTCGATGTCGGCGGCCGATGCCGACGACGTGTGGACGCTGCGCTGCGCCGTGCGCGAGGAACTCATCGGGTGGCTCGGGGAGCATCACCCGAAGGCGCTGCCCAAGGTCGCCACCGCGCTGATCGGGGCGGGTGAGCCGGAGGCGCCGTCCGGGGTGCAGCGGGTGCTCGACGGGGTCGGGGCCGGGCGGTAGAACGGCGCGGGCCGGGTCGGCGGAGCTCTCCGGGGACCCGGCCGCGCGGGCGGTCCGGCTCACGAGCCGGGCCGGTGCCCGGCCCGGCTCCGGGGGAGTCTCGCCCGGCGAGCCGCGGTCCGCTCAGCCCAGCTCGGCGAGCTGGGGAACGACCGGCGCCAGGCTGTCGATCCACGCCGCGGGCTTGCCCGCGGGCGGCATGACGATGGCCTGGTGCACGCCGATCTTCGCGTAGTCCGCGAGCCGGCGGGCGAAGCCGTCGTGATTGTCCGGGTTCGGCGATCCGGCCATCACCGTCACCCGGATCTCGGCGAAATCCCGCCCGACGGTGTCGCAGTGCCCGCGGAGCACGTCGAGCTTGTGCTCCACATCGGCCGGCGAGGTGCCGAACAGGTTGCAGCGATCCGCGTACTGCGCCACCAGCCGCAGCGTCTTCTTCTCCCCGCCGCCGCCGATCAGCACCGGCGGCGTGCGCAGCGGCTGCGGCGCGCACAGCGTCTCCGCGAGCTGGTAGTGCTTGCCCTCGAACGGGCCGTTGTCGGCCGGGTCCCACATCTGCTTGGCGATCCGCAGCGCCTCCTCCAGCCGCTCGAAGCGCTCCGCGATCGGCGGGTACGGCACGCCGAGGCCGAGATGCTCGCGCTCGAACCAGGCCGCGCCGATGCCGAGCACGGCCCGCCCGCCGGAGAGCACGTCCAGCGTGCTGACGATCTTGGCGAGCAGCCCCGGGTGCCGGTAGGTGACCCCGGTGACCAGCAGCCCGAGATCGATCGAGGTGGTGTGCGCGGCCAGGTAGCCGAGTGTGGTGTAGCCCTCCAGCATGTTCGCCTCGGCGGGCAGCCCGGTCGGCTCGATCTGGAAGAAGTGGTCCATGACGGAGAGCCAGGTCGCGCCGGACTCCTCCGCGGCGCGGCCGACCGCGGCCAGTTCACCGGCGATGGCCGCGGGCCCGCCGTCGATGTCGAAGATGGGAACGTGGATGCCGAGCTGCATGACGAGAACCCTCCTGGGTGTCGGTGACGAACTCGGTACCGACGCTATTACCTGGAGTGCACTCCAGGGCAAGTTCCGATCCACCCCGCCACCACCGCGAGCCCGCTGGTTCGGTGCACCAGGAGGAAGCCGAACGGCCGGTCGAACCGCACCCGCAGCGCGGTCGTCGTCCGCTTGGGCGGCAGCGCGGGCCGCGCCGACCCGGCCCGCAGGCCGAAGGCGCTCACCGCCGCCGCCGTGAAACCCCGCGCGCCGAACTCGGCGAGCACGTTCTGCGCCCCCTGCTGCACCGCGAGCGGCTGCGGGGAAAGACCGGGGAAGTGGCCGCGGGTGGGATCCAGCGCCGCGCGCAGCCCGAACAGCTCCGGCCGGTCGAGCAGATCGTGCTGCGAGCGGACCAGGAAGTGCGGCAGCTCGACCCGCAGCGAATCCTCCTGCCGGTGGCCGTACACCTCCTCCCTGGTGAGCCCGGGGCCGTCGGCCGCCAGCCCGGTGCGCACCGAAACCGTGCCCGCCAGCGCGGCGATGCCCGCGTCGAGCACCGCGCCCGGCTGCTCCGGGCCGAGCAGCAGGTGCACGTCGGCGTCGCCTGCCCCCTCGACCACCAGCCGCGTCACCGGCGCCGGGGTGTCGAGCGCGGCGATATCAGCGACCCATGGCACCGTGCGGGTGAGCCCGGCCGTCCGCTGCCCGCGCCACGGGCCGTCCTCCGGGGCGAGCGTGGTCTTCTGGAAATTGGTGCGCCACTTGGTGTCCGCCGCCAGCGCGGTGGCCAGCACCAGCAGCGTGCCCCGGTCGACGGTGAGCGGGAAGCGGTCGATGAGGCCCTTCGTGTAGCGGCGGGCCCAGTCGTCCAGCGCCTGCTGCCCGGTGAGCGGCGCGACCGTCCCCGCGGGGACCGACCCCCGCCACTCCGGGCGCAGCGGCAGCCCGTCGCGCACCCAGAAGCCGAGTGCGGCGGAGAGATCGGCCGAGCTGCCGAGCACCTCGAGCAACCGCAGCCCGCCCTCGTGCGCCGCCGCCGCCGGAATGCCGAGCGCGGCCTCCAGCTCGGCGCGCGCCGGCCCCTCGGCGGCGCCGGTGAGCAGCGCGAGCAGCGGCCACACCCCCGCGCCGGAGAGCACGAAATCGCCGGACCCGGCGGTGGCGGCCCAGCGCGCGGTCAGCGCGTTGGCGGCGGTGACGGACTCCGGTGAAATGGTGCGCACGGCACCAGGGTACGAAACCGCCGCTGTCCTCCCCGCAAGCCCGACCCCGCCGCACCCGTTCCGAGGGGTCAGGGGCGGGTGGCACGGGCGCGGGTCAGGACCTCGTCCTCGGTGAGGGCGCTGGGCGGGTGGTGGCTCAGGCACATGGGCACCGCGAGTTTGGCGAAGCCCGCGCCCTCGGTGGTGCCGTAGAAGCTGCCCGCGGCGAGCCGGGCGATATCGTCGACCTGGCCGCCCTTGGCCCTGGCCAGCTCGGTCGCGGCCTGGATCTGGACCGGGGCGTTGAGCCTGCCGAAGAACTGCGTGGCGGCATTGCCGGTGACCCGGTTGTCCAGCGCCTTCGGCGCCTGCGTCGCGTACACCATGCCGAGGCCGTACTTGCGCGCCTGGGCCGCCAGCTGCAGCGTGCTCTGGCTGGAGACCACGGCCCTGCCCTGTGGCACGAAGGTCTGCGCCTCGTCCAGCACCAGCAGCCCGCCGAGCGGGCGGTCGCCCGCCGGATTGCGCTTGATCCAGGCGAAGAGCGCGAGCTGGAGCTGGTTGACGAAGGTCTGCCGCTGCGCGTCCACCGGCAGCCCGATGCAGCTGATCACCGAGACCCTGGCCCGCATGCCCGGACGCGGGGTGAGCAGCATGCCCGGGTCGAGCCTGGTGCCCGCGCCGCCGAAGACCGGGTCGTTGATGGTCGCGGCGGCGAGCTCCTCCGCGATGCCGGCCGCCAGCTTGGCCGAGTCGCGCAGGGTGCTGACGCCGTCGGGGAGGTCGCCGAGGAAGTCGACGAAGTCGGCCAGGTCGCTGCCGCCGTCCCTGGCGAACCTGGTCAGCGCCTGGATCAGCACGGCGTTGCCGGTCGCGGTGCGGCGGCCGGTGAGCCCGGTGCGGGGCAGGAGACCGGCCACCGAGGCGTCGATGGCGATGCGGAACTCGTCCGGGTCGTCGAGGACGCCGGAGAAATCGGGGAGCGGGTCGAGCGCGATCGGGTTGCCGGTCTCGCGGCGCGGGGTCCAGATGACGACGTCGGTGCCGTCCAGGTAGCGCTCGGCGCGCTCGGCGTCGCCGTCGAGCCAGCTCGGTGGCGGGGTCGGCCAGCCGTCGCCGAGGCGAGCGAGGTCGTTGTTGGTGTCGATGAGGATCGACGAGACGCCGTGCAGCGCGGCCTCTTCCACCAGGCGGCGGAGCAGGACGGTCTTGCCGGAGCCGCTGCCCGCGAAGACCGTGGTGTGTTTGCGGAGTTGCAGGAGCGGGGTGCGGAGGTCTTTGCCCGTCGTGGTCTTGCGGCCGAGGAGCACGGTGGGCTCGTTCGGGTCTCGCGGGGGAGCGACCGGGGCGGCGGTCACCGACGAGCCGGATGAGCCGGTGACCGCGGACCGATCGTCCGGCTGCACGATCACCGGCCGGTTGTCCGGCACCCGGTGTCCGTTGGCCGGCTCGCCGAAGATCCGGGCGAACAGCTCGGACCGGCTCGCCGGCCGCCGCGCCGCCAACCACCCCGCCAACCCGGGCGCCCGCTCGGCGAGCAGCGTCTCCAGCGCGGTGAAGGTCTTGAGGTCCGCTGCCGAGATCGGCACCGCCACCCCCCGCGCCGCCTCGAACTCGGCGAGCGTCGTCGTGGTCACCGGCCCGGTCGAGAAGGTCGAGTTCCGCAGCACCACCAGGTGCCGCTTGGCCGCGTTCGGCTGAATCCCCGCCTCCAGCGAGGCCGAACGCAGCCGGGCCAGCACCGCCCGGTGGTGGCTGTGCGCGATGGCGCGGAAACTCCAGTGCTCCTCGTCCTCGCTGGCCTCGTCCAGGGTGCGGCGCAGGCGGGCGTGCAGGGCCGGGGAGACGGTGCGGTCCGGGTCGATGGTGAGTTCCTGGCTGCCCCGGTTCTGCTCCAGCACGTACGCCTGCAGGGCGGCGTTGAGCAGGGCGACCATGCGCTCGTCCTCGTAGCGGGGGTCGAGGGGGCGGATCACGTCGGCGGCGTCGTGCAGTGCCGCGAAGCGCGCGTCGATGGCGCCGAGGTCGGCCAGGTCCGGCAGCGGCGCCGCCGCCGGTTCGTCGACCGCGCCGAAGTCGGTCAGTTCGAGGACGGTGTTCCGCGCCAGGCAGTGCGCGACGTGCTTCTCGAGTTGCTGGAGTAACCGGCGCGGGGTGTATTCCACGATGTCTGGATGCTCGAAGGCCGCGGGGAGTACCGGCCAGGTGGGGTGTGGTGGCTCGAAACCGATCTCGCCGTACAGTCCGCCGAGGTGTCGCTCGACTATCGCTCTGGCTACGTCGCCGCCGGGCATGGCGGTGGAGAGTTCGAGAACGGTGAACCGGTCGGCGGCGGAGTTGGCCGCGCGCTTGGCGATGAGCTCCCAGGATTTGGGGATGCAGGCGGCGATTATCACGGTGCGGGTGGTCTCCTCCCGCATCCGCATCAGCCCGTCCGCGAGCCGATTGGCCAGCCCGTCCTCCTCGTTCCGGTCGGACTGCGCGATGACGGTGTCGACCTGATCGATGGCGAGCACCACCGGCCCGGCCAGCGCGAATATCCGGCACAGGTCGTGGAAGAGCAGCTGCGACGGCTTGCCGCGCTGCCGGAACCCCCACTGCCGCCGCGCCGATTCCTCGATGCCGTCGTCCAGGGTGAGGTAGCTCAGCCCGATCTCGCGCAGCGAGCCGCGCGCCCGGTAGAGCACCAGGGCGCGCACCGTGTCGGAGCACTCCGTGGCCACCCGGATGTCGAGATCCTCGATCCGCCCGACGAAGTCGTCCAGGTGCGCGGGCTGCACCTCCAGGTTCCCGCGCAGCCGCATGGTGAGTTCGGCATCGCAGCCGGTGCGCTCGGCCAGCTCGCCGAGCAGCCAGCCGAGCCTGCCCCCCTCGGCGAGCAGCCGCGCGACGATGCCGTGCACCGCACCTGCCCAGAACGACGCGCCGTCGATCAGCTTGGGCATGAAGAAGGCGCCGCCCGTCCGCTCCACCAGCTCGCGCAGCCAGCCGAGCATGTGCGTTTTGCCGACGCCGCGATCGCCTTGCAGCACCAGCCCGGTCGGCGACCGCCGCGGCTGTGTCAGCGCCCGCCGGACGGCCCGCTCGATCTCTGCGGCCGCCTTCGGATGCAGGCCGTCGACATGGTGGCTGAGCGGACTCCAGATCTCGTCGGGAGTGAGTGCGCTGCTGAACTGGATCGAGGCGAGGGCGTGGTACTGCTCCTCGTTCACCGGGCGGCCTCGATGGTGAGGAGGTGCCGGGTGATGCCGCCGAGCACCACCGCGGCGTCGTGGTCGTGCTCTGTCAGCGTCTTCTGATCGGCCTCGGAGCGCACGTGTACCCCGTCGCGGCGGGCCAACTGCTTGATGGCCACGTCGAAGTCGTCCCGCGAGACATCGGTCAGCCGCGCACGCAGCACGGCGAGCCGGATCGGCTGCGCGCCGCCCTTGGCCACCGCGGCATACGCCGCAACCACCCGGCTCGGCACATCCGGCCGGAAGATCTCGGCCACCACCTGCCCGCTCCCGTCCAGGTACCGCCGCAACCCCGCGAGCACCGCGTACAGCGCCCCACCCGCGGGCCCGGACCGCGCGGGCCGAGGCCCGGCCAACTCCTCGGCGCACCACACCGCACCGCGATCGGTCAGCTCGTGCGCGTAGGTCCGCCCTACCTTGGTGCTGGCGATCAACCCCCGCTCGTTCAACTGCTCCCGCTGCGGCTTCTCCAGCCGCAACCCGGCCAGCCCGTACAGCTCGGCGTTGGAGAGCTCCCTCGCCTCGGCCAGCAGGACGAGCAGGACGCAGCGCTGGGTGAGGGTCAACCGGTCGGACATACGGGGTTCCGTTCTGTGGGAGTCAGGGTGCGGGGTGGTCGAGCACGGTGAAGCCGCCGGGGGCGGCGGCGATGCCGCGGGTGCGGCCGTCGGTGACGGCGCCCTCGGCGCGCACGGACCGGCCGTCCCGGTGTGCGGCGAGCGCGCGTTCGTAGTCGGCGTCGGCGGGGAGCCGGACCGGGACGGTGCGGCGGCGTCCGACGGGGGTGCCGTCCAGCTCGAGCACGCCGCGCACCCGGATGAGCCTGCGCTCGCCCTCCTCGTCGTCGACGAGGCCGGTGACCGGGCCCGCGACGACGGCGGTCGCGGATTCGGCGAGGGTAGCGGCGGCGTGGATGCGGGCCCCCGCGCCGGCCGGGAAGGTGAGCGCCTCGTGCGGCCGCGGGTTCAGCGGCGACCAGCGGAAGGTCAGCTCGAAGGCGCCCGCGCGGCCGGCTCCGGCGAGGTCGGCGACGGCGAGGCAGATCGGCTCCGGCACGCCGTCCGGCGCACTGCCGGAGTCGGCAGCCTTCCGCACCGCGGCGCAGGTGCGCAGCAGCCGGAGGACGGTGCGGCGGCCGCCGTCGTCGGCGGGGAGTGCCAGGTCGACGCCGAACACCTCGTCGCCGGGCGCGATCCGGGCCCGGTCGAGCAGCTCGGCGCCGTCGGCGCCGAGCGTCTCCTGCGCCGCGTGCGCGAGCAGGTCGTGCACCGCCTGGACCGCGCGCAGCCCGGCAGGCACCGATTCGGTGCTCGCCGCGCCGCGGTAGCCGATCACGTCGAAGCGGACCCGGCCGAGGTCGCGCCAGACAGCGGCGGGCGTCCGGCGCTCGGCGTCGGCGACACAGCGGGTGAGTTCCCTGAGCCGGGCGGCGGTGTCGGGCAGCTCGGCGGGCGGGACGAGGACATCGAATTCGTCCCGGCTCCAGACCTCGGCCCCGCGCCAGTTCCCGGTGCAGGTCCAGCCGGTGGCGCGCAGGTAGCCGGTGATATCGCCGATCGGCGGGGGCCGCACCGGCTACTCCGCCGGGGCGACGGGGCCGCCGGTGACCAGGCCGCGGAGGCTCTCCGCGGTCAGCACATTGCTCAGCGGGATCCGGACCCGGACGTTCCCCCTCGTGTCGGTGGCGGCGCGCGGAGGCTCGTCACCCAGCGGCAGGTAGTAGCCGATATTCCGGAGCAGCAGCCCGGCGCTGAGCACGGCGGCGTACTCGCCCGCCCGCTTCGGCACGTGCACGACGAACAGGTACCGGGGCACGATCGACCCGGCCCCGGCCAGCCGGTCGTACTGCGCCGCGCTCAGCCCGTCGAAGGCGAGCACCCCGTTCCGGATCAGCGGCTTTCGCACCGTCTTGACCTGCACATCGATCCGTGGCGAGAACCCGAGCGGACTACGCCCCGGCAGCTTCAGACACAGATCGACCCCGTCCAGATCCACATCGTCCTGCGCCCACAGCAACCCCGCCGCGGAGGCGAGCACGCGCACGTAGTCCGCGCCGAACTTGCCCTGCTGATTGTTCCGGTCGATCCCCCGTGCGCGGCTGGTGGCGAGCACCGGCATCCCCTCCCGACGTTCCGTCGAAAGACGGTAGCGATGCCCGGCCCGCCGCGGTGTCGGTCGAAAAGGGGACAGCTAGGCGACGAAACCCTCCAGCGCGGCGAACAGCTCCTGCTCGCGCTGCCCGTCGTAGGAGTCGGGGGACGACCGGGTCTCCCGATCTCGATCGATGTATCCGCCGGTCACAGCGGTGACCCGGCCGAGCAGCACCGCCGCGAGCCGGGCTCCCGCGGTGGTCGGGTCGGTGGCGAGCGGGGTGCGGGCGAGCGCGGGGAGCACCCGGCGGGCAACGAGGCGTTCGATGGCCCCGGCATTGCGGGCCAGCCCGGTGCCGGGGACGAAACCGGGGTGGTAGGAGACGATGTCGGCGCCGGCGGGCATACGGCGGCGCCGCGCCGGGGTTAGGTTGGGCGGGTGGCAACCCAGGAGCTTCCCCGGCTGGCCTCGGCCCCCGGCCGGTGGATCCTGCTCGCGACCGTGCTCGGCTCGTCGGTGGCCTCGCTGGACGCGACGGTCGTCAATATCGCGCTGCCGCGGATCGGCGAATCGCTGCACACCGACGTCGCCGGGCTGCAGTGGACGCTGAACGGCTACACGCTGACGCTGGCCTCGTTCATCCTGCTCGGCGGCTCGCTCGGGGACCGGCTCGGGCGCCGCAGGGTATTCCTCTGGGGCGCGGTGGGGTTCGGTGTCACCTCGGTGCTCTGCGGCGCCGCCACCAGTATCGAGATGCTGGTGGCGGCGCGGATCCTGCAGGGTGTGGCCGGCGCCATGCTGACGCCGGGCAGCCTGGCGATCATCGCGGCCTCGCTGGACCGGCGCGATCAGGGCGCGGCGATCGGGCTGTGGTCGGGGTTCGGCGGGGTGGCGGGGGCGCTCGGGCCGTTCCTCGGCGGCTGGCTCATCGACCTGGCGGGGTGGCGCTCGCTCTTCTTCCTGAACGTGCCGCTCACCCTGATCGTGGTGCTGGTGGCGAGCAGGCACGTGCCGGAGAGCCGCGACCCGGACGCCCCGGCCCGGCTGGACCTACCCGGCGCCTTCGTGATCGCGCTCGCGCTCGGCGCGCTGACCTTCGGGCTCATCGACACCGCGCCGCTGCTGCTGGTCGCGGGGGTGGCGCTGCTGGCGGCGTTCGTGGTGCTCGAGCTGCGCAGCGACCACCCGCTGGTGCCGCCGCGGCTCTTCGCCTCCCGGGTGTTCACCGCGGCCAACCTGGTGACGCTCGCGGTCTACGCCGCGCTCGGCGGCGTCTTCTTCCTGCTGGTGCTGCAGCTGCAGCTGGTGGCCGGGTACTCGCCGCTCTTCGCCGGCGCGGCCACGGTGCCGATCACGCTGATCATGCTGGTGCTCTCGGCGCCCGCCGGGCGCTGGGCGCAGCGCAACGGGGCGCGGCTGCCCATGACGGCGGGGCCGCTGCTCGCGGCGGCCGGGCTGCTGCTGCTCACGCGGATCGGGCCGGAGAGCCCATACCTGCGCGATGTGCTGCCCGGCGTGCTGATCTTCGGGCTCGGGCTGGCCGCGCTGGTCGCGCCGCTCACCGGGGCGGTGCTCGGTGCGGTGCCCGCGGGTGAGGCCGGCATCGCCTCCGGGGTGAACAACGCGGTGGCCCGCACCGCGCAGCTGCTCGCGGTGGCGGCGCTGCCCGGGCTGGCCGGGCTCTCCCACGCGCTGGACGATCCGGCCGCCTTCGACCGGGGTTTCGCCCGGGCCATGCTGATCTGCGCCGGGCTGCTGGTCACCGGCTCGGTGCTGGCCGCCGTCCTGCTCCGCCCCCGGCGCACCGCGAACCTCGACGGCGTCGACTGCATGCCGCAGTGCGCGGCCGCCACCGGCCCTGCGTTGGCGCCGGCCCGGAGCGGCGAGGATCGGCCCGGGTAGGCCGGACGCCGCCGGAGCCCGTCGGAGCCGACGTCCGCGTTCCCGGTCGGTTATCGGGAGCGCATGTGCGGGGACGGCGGGAAGGTGACCGGGAGCGCCGCCAGCGCCCGGTGGAAGGGCCCGGGGCGGCGCTGCAGCTCCGCCTCGGGCACCGCGAGCTCGAGATCCGGCAGTGCGTCGAGCAGCTGGTCGATGGCCTCCTGCACGACCAGGTAGGCGACCGACTTGGCCGGGCAGGCGTGCGGGCCGCCGCCCCAGGCCAGGTGCGAGCGGTTGCCGGTGTGGTCGGCGGCGCGGATCCGCGGGTCGTTGTTGGCGCCGGAGAGGCTGATCAGCACCGGCTGGTGCGCGGGCAGCCAGGTGTTGTCGATCAGGATCGGCTGGCGCGGGTACGAGGTGCAGAAGTTCGCCATCGGCGGGTCGTCGAAGAGCACCTCGTCCAGCGCGTCCCTGGTGGAGAGCGCGCCACCGAGCATGTTCCCGCCGAAACGGTCGTCGGTCACCATGAGCAGCAGGGTGTTCGCGATCAGGTTCTGCTGCGGCTCGATGCCCGCGCCGTAGAAGCTGATCAGGTTGCTCAGCATCTCGGTGTCGTCCAGCCCGGCCGGGTGGTGCGCGAGCCGGGAGGTGACGTCGTCGCCCGGCTCCCGGCGGCGCAGCGCGATCAGCTCCAGCAGCGCGGTGCTCAGCATCTCCAGGCCGCGCGCCGCCTCGACGGTGTCGAAGAGCATGGCCATGCCCCGCGCGACCCGCGCGCCGAGCTCGGCCGAGCAGCCGACCATCCGGTTCAGCACCTCGAAAACCAGCGGAAAGGCGTACTGCGCGATGAGATCCGCGGAACCGGCGGTGCAGAACTGATTGATCAGCGGGACCGCGATCTGCTCCACGGTGGCGTGCAGCGCGTGCAGGTCGATGCCGTCGATGGCGGCGGTGTAGGCCTGCCGGTAGCGCAGGTGCGCCTGGCCGCTGTTGCGCAGCGCGTTCGGGCGCCACTCCAGCATCGGCTTGACCGGGGAGTCCGGCGGAATGCTTTCCTGCCAGGCGCGCGGGTCGGCCGGGAAGTGCTCCGGGTCGTTCAGGATCCGCACCGCGGTCTGGTAGCCGAGCACCAGCGTCGCGGGCACGCCGGGCGCCAGCTCGATCGGCGCCATCGATCCGTACTTGTCGCGCATGGCGCGGTAGGCGCCGTGCGGGTCGGCCGCGAATTCCGCGGTGTGCAGCGGGATGCGGGGGCCGTCGGTCTCGACGGGCGAACCGTGCGCAACCGGGCAGCCACCGGTCGGCGCGGCGGACAGCGTGGACGGGGCGGATCGGGGGGTATTCACAGACGCGGCTCCAAGCAGGGGTACAGGACGACGCCAGGGGTGGCCGGTGCGGAGTCCGGCCGCGCCCGCGGAGCCGTCGGCGCGCGCACACGACCGACCGACCCCACGCTTCCCCCAGCCTTTTCGCACCACTCACCCGGGAGACCCGGGCGTGAATCCGGTGACGTGGCCGCGAAAGCGGGCTTCGTCACGATGGACCCGCTTACGGTAACAGCGGGCGGATTCGAGCGCACTGGTCGGTATTCCCCGGCTCACCATGCGCTACCTGTGCTGCGTCAGCTCGCCGACCGCGCCGAGGAAGTCGTCGATATCGGCCTCCCGGTGCGCGAACGAGGTGACCAGCCGGACGACGCCCGGCTCCCAGCGGTCGGCGTAGAAGGCATAGCCGCGCTCGCGCAGCCCGGCGGTGAGCTCGGCGGGGAAGTGGCAGAAGAGGATATTGGCGCCGAGCTCGCCCGCGACCCGCACGCCGGGCGCCCCCGCCAGCCCGGCGCGCAGCCGCTCGGCCATGGCATTGGCGTGCGCGGCGCTGCGCAGCCAGAGATCGTCGGCGAGGTAGGCGCCGAGCTGCGCGGTCTGGAATCGCATCTTGGCGGTGAGCTGGCCGCCGCGCTTGTGCCGGAAGGCCAGCTCGGTGGCGAGCGCGGGGTCGAAGCAGACGATGGCGTCGGCGGTCATGGTGCCGTTCTTGGTGGCGCCGAAGGAGAGCACGTCGACGCCGCTGCGCCAGGTCAGCTCGGCGGGGGTGGCGCCGAGCGCGGCGAGCGCGTTGGCGAAGCGGGCGCCGTCCAGGTGCACACGCAGCCCGGCGTCGCGCGCGATGCCTGCCAGCTCTCGCACTTCGGCGACGGTGTAGACGCTGCCGGTCTCGGTGGCCTGCGTGAGGCTGAGCACCGAGGGCTGCACGCTGTGCACGTCGCCGCGCTTGCGCCCGGCCGCGGCCCGCAGCGCCGCCGGGTCGATCTTCGAGTGCGCCCCGCCGACCGGAACGATCTTCGCGCCACCGGTGAAGAACTCCGGCGCGCCCGCCTCGTCGTTGTCGATGTGCGCGTCCGGGTGCGCCAGGATGCTGCCCCACGGCGGGGTGAGCGCTGCCAGCGCGATACCGTTCGCGGCCGAGCCGGAGCTGACCGGGAACACCGCCACCTCCCGCTCGAACAGCTCGCCGAAGCGCCGGTACACCGCCTGCGAGAGCGGGTCGTTGCCGTACGGGACGGCGGGCCCGGCCGCGGCGGCGGCCACCGCGGCGAGCACCTCCGGCGCCGCACCGGCGGCATTGTCGCTGAGGTAGCCACGCAGGAGCTGCTCGGAGCCGGTCATCGGAGCCTTTCGCCGACGCTGTGCGGTTGCCGCTTCGATCCTCGTGCATCCGGACGGCGGACGCTCATCCGAGGGAGGTGGTCGGGACGCACCGGCTGAGCGGCCACGCACGCGCGGCCTGCCGTGCGTGGCACGCCGAGGACACGCCCGGCGACCGGCGGCTGCGGGCCGAGGCCGCGCCGCCCTGGTTGGGTTGGCAGCCGACACGCAGCAGGGGATCGCGAAGGGGGTAGAACATGCACGCCGCCGGAGAACGGGCGCATCGGCTGGAGCTGCGCGTGGATACGCCGGTCCGCGAGTACGGCGCCGCCGGGGGCGTCGACGAGCAGCTCAGGGCGGAGCTCGCCGCGCACCTCGGCGCGGAGCTCGCCGCCCCGGCGCCCGAGGCCGCGCTGGTCTGGCTGCGCGCCGAGGACGCGCCGCCGATCGACCTGCGTGAGGTAGCCGCGGCATTGCCGCCGTACGCGCCGATCTGGGCGCTCACCCCGAAACCCGGCTACCGGGGCCATGTTCCGGCGGGCGCGCTCGTCGAGACCGCCGACCGGTACGAACTGGTGATCACCGACCACACGGGGATCAGCGAGGGCTGGACCGCCACCTGCATGCGGCGCCCGCGTGCAGCCGCGGGATCGTGACGGGCCCGGGTGCTCCTGGCGGGTAATCGGGGCGCAGCTGTCGTCGGCGCGAGCATCGCGCCGGGCAACTCGCTCGCCCCGAACTCCGACCGCTACTGGATGACGGCGCAGCCCTCGCCCGCGGAGATGCTGCAGGCGAGCTGCGAGAGCAGCCGCAGCAGGGCGTCGATGGGGTTGGTCGGGACGGCGATGAGAGCGAGCACGGCGATTCCTTACGAACGATGGACGACTGTCACCCTGTGCACCGGTGCGCGACGGGCCCGCGTTACTCGCCGCGCTGCCCCGAAAAGCGTGGTCGGCAGGTGACACCGGCCGTCGTCAGTGTCCGGACGGGAGCGCGGCCAGGTAGTGCTCCCGCTTGCCCGGCTGGATGTTCGCGCGCCCGGCGTCGCCGCCGTAGTGCGCGAGCACCCGGTGGTCCATGACCCGGCGCCAGAGCGGGGGCAGCGCGGCGAGCACGATCATGCCCGCGTACCCCGCCGGGAGCTGCGGGGCGATCTCGGTGCTGCGCAGCGTCTGGTAGCGGCGGCCGGGATTGGCGTGGTGGTCGCTGTGCCGCTGCAGGTGGAACAGGAAGATATTGGTGACCAGGTGGTCGCTGTTCCAGCTGTCGCGGGGCGAGCATCGGGCCCAGCGGCCGTCCGGGCGGCGCTCCCGCAGCAGGCCGTAGTGCTCGACGTAGTTCACCGTCTCCAGCAGCCCGGCGCCGATCGCCGCCTGGAGCAGCAGCCATGGCGTGATCTCCCAGCCGAAGAGCGCGATCAGCGCACCGAAGAGCGCCAGCGTCATGGCCCATGCCTGCAGGATGTGGTTGCGCGGGCTCCACCACCCCGACCCGGTGCGCGCCAGCCGCTCCCGCTCCAGCCGCAGCGCCGAGCGGAACCCGCCCGCCACCGAGCGCGGCAGGAAGGCGTAGAGCGACTCCCCGAGCCGGGCGCTCGCCGGATCGTCGGGCGTGGCGACCCGCACGTGGTGCCCGCGGTTGTGCTCGACGAAGAAGTGGCCGTACCCGGATTGCGCGAGCGCGATCTTGGCCAGCCACCGCTCCAGGTGCTCGACGCGGTGCCCGAGCTCGTGCGCCGCATTGATGCCGATGCCGGAGACCAGCCCGAGCGTGGTCGCCAGTCCGACCTTGTCCCAGGTGCCCAGCTCGGAGCCGCCCCACATGGCGCAGGCGAGCAGCAGCCCGGTCAGCTGGACCGGCAGGAACAGGTAGGTGCACCAGCGGTAGTAGCGGTCGGCGGAGAGCAGCTCGTAGTCCTCGTCGCGCGGGTTCGAGCCGTCCGCGCCGATCAGCAGGTCGAGCAGCGGGATGGCGGCCAGCACGATCACCGGGCCGATCCACCAGAACACCGGCATCCCGGTGCGGTACACCAGCTGCGAGGGCAGCAGCGCGGAGGCGGGGGCGATCAGTCCGAGCAGCCACAGGTGCCGTTTCGGGTCGTAGCCCCGCTCGCTCGCCCACATCGTTCCGGTACCTCGCACTCGACCGCGGCTGCCGAGTCCGACCTCCTCGCAACCGTCGTGCCAGGTACATCGCGCGCGTCCGCAGCAATGTTTCGGCAACGACACGCCGACGATCGGGTCGCAGCGGGGTATCGGTGCCCGAACCTCAGGGATCGGCGCGCGCGGTCGCGACGACGGCGGCGTGCAGGTACCACCAGTCCCGCGGCTCGGTGGGGTTCAGCCCGGTGAGCTCACCGACCCGGCGCAGCCGGTAGTCGAGGGTGTTGGGGTGCACGTACAGCCGCTGCGCCGCGAGCTGCCGGTGCCGGTCCGCCGCGATGTAGACGCGCAGAGTGTGCAGCAGCTCGGGGTGCTCGGTCAGCGGGGCGAGCTGGGTGCGCAGCAGGTCGCGGCCGATGCCGGGGCGGGTGAGCTGGTACTCCAGCGCGAGTTCGTCGAAGCGGTGCACGCCCGGCTGCAGCCCGAGCTGCTCGACGGTGTCCAGGAGTTCGTGCGCCTGCCTGGCGGCGGTGGCGACGCTCTCCGGCGGCGCGCTGAAGACGGTGGCGGTCAGCGGGACCAGGGCCGCCGCTGCCAGTTCCCGCACCAGGTCGTCGATCTCGGCCTCGGTGCAGCGGTCCTCGGGCACGAGCACGGTCCCGCCGTCCACCGAGAGCAGCGAGAGCGCGTGCTCGCCGAACCGCCCGGCCAGCGCGGACTGCAGCCTGCGCAGTTTGCGCCGCGCCACCACCGCCCGGTCCAGGTCGGGCCGGTGCTCGTCCGAGTGCGCGGGGACGGCGAGCGCGAGCACGAAGTACCCGGGCGCAGGCGCGATCCCGGATTCCCGCGCCATGGCCGAGCCGCCGTGCCCGCCGAGCAGCGCCGAGGTCAGGGTGTGCACGGAGGTCTGGTGCCCGTCGGCGGCGCCGCGCAGCTCCCGGATGTAGGCCTTGCTGACGGTGCAGCTGATCAGGTCGAGCAGCTCCACCACCGCCGTGGTGCCGGTGGTGATGTCGAACCCCGACGCCGGGTCGGGGAAGAGCGCGTCCAGCCCCGCGCGGACACCGTGGTGCACGCCGCGCAGCACGGTGTCGATGGGGACGCCGTCGCGCGCCCACTCGGCCGCGGCCGGCTCCAGCCGCTCGATCCGGCCGTCGGGGGCACGGCCCAGCTCGAGCCGCTGCACGAGCCAGCCGAGGCAGCCGCGTACCACCGCGGTGAGGTCGGCGCCCGCGGGCGCGTTCGGCGCGCCCGCGCAGGCGATGCCGGAGCGCGCCAGCCGCGCGGTCAGGTCGCGCGACAGCCGGTGCATCTCCGGCCGGGCGGGCGATATCGGGGAATTGCCTGGTCCGGAGCCGGGCCGGACGCTGCTCTCGGCCATCACGGGTGACCTCCTCGTGTGGAAACCGCCGCGTCGCCGCGTGTCCTCGACGAATACGGCGTTATCGAACGGTAATAGCCGCCCTCGCTCGCTTACCACTCCGTTTTTCCCGGGCGCGGCCGACGGGGCGTGACCTGAGGAAACGAGGTGAAAAGGGGGAAGGGTGCGAGGAAGGAACCCGTTCCGGCACCCCGGTGCTCACTTTTCCGCGGCCGAGAACAGCGCTCTCCGCGCGTATTCGAGCTTCCTGTGGCTGGCCACCGCATTTTCCGGGCGAACTTCGTGAGCATTCCAGTTCCGGCGCCGACCGGGGCTTTCGGGCCCGGGTCCCGCCGTAGCGTCAGCTCGCAGTCGCGGTCGGCGACGTTATCGAGAGAACGATGTGGTTCTCGCAGAAAGGCTCGGTATGAAACGACGGGTGATCGGCTCGGCCGTCATGATGATGGCCGCGATCGTGGCGGTGGGGTTCACCGGGATAGCGCAGGCGGAGCCGGTTTCGGCGGATGAGCAGGCGCTGGCCGATTACATCGCGGCGGGTCGCACGGTGGCGGATTCGGGGAGTTCGTCGGGCTCGGCGTGCGATTCCGGCAGCGGCGCCGGGTCGGGGAACGGCTCGGGTGACTGCTACGGCGGGTCCGGGTCCAGCTCCGGTTTGTCCGGCGGGTATGCCAGTGACACGGTGGGTTTCGGCCCGGAGCAGTCGTCGTGGGTGGCGGCGTTCGGGTACGGGCTCGGCAACCCCGACGTCGCCCCGCCGGGAACCAACGACTGGAACTGCAAGCCGACCGCGGAGCACCCCAAGCCGGTGGTGCTGGTGCACGGGACGTGGATGAACGCCTACAACGGCTTCGCCTACATGTCCAAGCCGATCACCGACGCCGGGTTCTGCACGTTCACCTTCAACTACGGCCGGTCCAACCTGCTCCAGGGCGGCGGCCTCGGCACGGTGCTGCCCGGGACGATGGGGACCGGCTACATTCAGGATTCGGCCAAGCAGCTGGCGACCTTCGTGGATCGGGTACTGGCCGCGACCGGGTCGGACGAGGTCGATCTGGTGGCCCATTCCCAGGGCGGGCCGATGGCGAGCTGGTACACCAAGTTCGAGGGCGGCGCGGCCAAGGTCGACAAGCTGGTCACCTTCGGCGCGACCCACCACGGAACGAGCTTGCTCGGGATCGGCGCGCTGGGCCGGGCGATCAACAACCTCGGGATCGACATCCTCGGGTTCATCGAGATCTTCGTCGGCCACGCCGGCATCCAGCAGACCGTCGGCTCGGACTTCGTGAACCGGCTCAATGCCGGCGGTGACACCGTGGCCGGGGTGGACTACACCGTGGTCGGCACCCGCTACGACGAGATCACCAACCCCTACGACCTGACCTTCCTGCAGGCAGGGCCGGACGCGACGGTCCGCAACATCACCCTGCAGGACGGCTGCGAGGAGGACGTTTCCGACCACCTGACGATCATGTACTCCCCACGGGCCCTGTCGATCACGCTGAACGCGCTGGATCCGCAGGCGCACCCGAACCTGGTGTGCACCTTCAACCCGTGGCTGATCGGCGGTGGCGGCAAGCTCTGACCCGCCGGAGACGACGAAGGAGCCCGTGGCCACGGGCTCCTTCGTCGGGCGTCAGGCCACGGCGGGCTCGGACAATGCCTGCTCGCGCAGCTTCGCCAGCACCCGGGTGAGGATCCGCGACACCTGCATCTGCGAGATGCCGAGCCGCTTGGCGATCTCCGACTGGGTGAGGTTGTCGCCGAAGCGCCACATCAGCACCTGGCGGTCGCGCTCGGGCAGCGCGGCAAGCAGCGGGCCGACGGTGATGGCGTCCTCCAGCAGGTTGTAGCCGGGGTCGGGGGCGGCGAAGGCGTCCAGCGCCGAGGAGGTGCCGGAGTCCTCGTCGCCGCCGCGCGGCTGCTCGATGGGCTCGGCGGCGTAGCCGTTGCGGGCGATCAGCGCCTGGGTGACCTCGACCAGATCGACGTCGAGGTGCGCGGCGATCTCGCGCGCGGTCGGCATCCGGTGCAGCCGGTGCGAGAGCACCTCGATGGCCGGGGCCAGCCGCTGCTGCAGCTCCTTGGTGGCGCGCGGAACCCGGACCGCCCAGGTGCGGTCGCGGAAGTGCCTGCGCACCTCGCCCATGATGGTCGGCACCGCGAACCCGACGAACGAGGCGCCCACCGTGACGTCGAAGCGGTCCACGGCCTGTACCAGCCCGACCATCGCGACCTGCACCAGGTCGTCCGCGTTCTCGCCGCGGCCCGCGAACTTCATCGCGATGTGCTCGGCCAGCGGCAGCGCCGCGGTGATGATGTCCTCGCGCAGCCGTGCCCTGGCCGGATCGGCCTGGTCCAGCGCCGCTAGTTCGGTGAAGCGGGGCTCGAGGTTCTCGTAGCCGCCGCCTTTGCCGGCACGGCGGGCGACATCGCGGTAGGCGGTCATCGTCGTCGAGTTCATCGGGTACCTCTTCCGGCCTGACAGGGCGAACGCACGTCCTAGCTGGTACCCGGACCCTTTGCGCGCAAACCGCTTCGGGGCCGAAATTTCGGCCACCCCCGCTACGCAGGCACGCGGCAAATCGGACACCGGCCGGGGTCCGCGCCGCGCTCGACCGGGCCCCCGGCATACTCCGGGGAAAATCCGGCCCGATTGGAGCAGGCATGAGCACCTCCGCCGCCGCACCCACCGAGAAGCTCGACCGCGGTGTGATCGTCACCGGGCTGGTGATCGTCTCCGGGATGATCATGGTGGTGCTCGACACCACGATCGTGAACGTGGCACTCGACTCGCTGAGCACCGAGCTCGGCGCCCCGCTCTCCACCACCCAGTGGGTGGTCACCGGCTACCTGCTCGCGGTCGCGCTGGTCATCCCGCTGGCCGGCTGGGCCATGGACCGCTTCGGCCCCAAGCCGACCTGGCTCACCGCGGTCTCGCTCTTCGTGCTCGGCTCCGCGCTCTGCGCCACCGCCTGGTCGGTCGAGAGCCTGGTCGTCTTTCGGGTGCTGCAGGGGCTCGGCGGCGGCATGCTGCTCCCCGCCGGGCAGGCCATCATCGCCAGGGCGGCCGGGCCGAACCGGCTCGGCCGGGCCATGAGCATCATCGGCGTCCCCATGCTGCTCGGCCCGGTCCTCGGCCCCGTGCTCGGCGGGCTGCTCGTGGAGTACACCGGCTGGCACTGGATCTTCCTGGTGAACGTGCCGGTCGGCGCGCTCGCCATCGCGCTCGCGGTGTGGAAGCTACCCGCCGAAGACCCGCTGGCCGACCCGGGCAAGCTCGACCTGCGCGGGCTGGTGCTGCTCTCCGGCAGCCTGGTCTGCCTGCTCTACGGCCTCTCCGAGGCGGCGTCGCAGGGCGGGTTCGGCGAGTGGGGCGTGCTCGGCTGGCTGCTCGCGGGCGCGATCGGCCTCGCGCTCTACACCTGGCACAGCCTGAACCGCGGCTCCGCCTCCATCGTCGACGTCCGGCTGCTCGGCAACCGGCTCTTCGCGGGCGCGACCATCGCGGTGTTCCTGGTGGCGATCGGGCTCTTCGGCGGCATGCTGCTGCTGCCGCTCTACTACCAGACCGTGCGCGGCGAGGGCGCGCTCGGCGCCGGGCTGCTGCTCGCTCCGCAAGGGCTGGGCGCCATCGTGGCCATGGTGGTCGGCGGCAGGCTGGTGGACCGGATCGGCGCGGGCTACGTGGTGCCGGTCGGCGTGCTGCTCGCGCTCATCGGCACCTTCCCGTTCACCCAGGTCGGCACCGGCACCTCCTACCTCTGGCTGAGCCTGGCGCTGTTCGTGCGCGGCATGGGGCTCGGCTCGGTCATGATGCCGACCATGGCCGCCGCCTACTCCGGCCTGGACCGCGACATGGTCTCCAGGGCCGCGCCGACGCTCTCCGCCATCCAGCAGGTCGGCGCCTCGCTCGGCAGCGCCCTGCTGGTGACCGCGCTGACCCAGCACCTCACCGACCAGCTGAACTCGAAGGGGCTCAGCGCGGCAGGCGGCGGCGCCGACCAGATCAGCACGCTGCCGCCGGAGGCGCTGCCCATCGTCGGCCCGCTGCTGGCGAATGCCTTCGGCTTCGCCTTCTGGGTCGCCTTCGGGCTGACCGCGGTGATCATCCTGCCCGCGCTCTTCCTGCCAAGGCACCGCACCAAGGCGCCGGACGAGTCCGCGGTGGCCGCGGGCATCTAGGCGCGCGCTCGGTTGATCGGAACCGGTGCGTAGCCTCCGCGTGCCCGGCTACCGTTGTCGGCGGCGAAATCGCCGCGGCCGCGGCGGTACCGGGACGTGCGGGGGGTCGATGGGGGAGCCGCAGCAGTGGATCGTGCCGGTGACGGCGGCTCTGGTCGCGGTCTCGGCGTCGGCGCTGGCCTGTCGGCACCCGTGTGCGGGGCGCGGGCGGATCGCGCACGGGGTGCTGTGCCTGGCCATGCTGGCCATGCTGCTCCCCGCCTACGACCCGCTGGGGCCGCTGCCATGGGCGCTCGCGCTCGGCGGGGTAGGGCTGTGGCTGGCCGACACCCCTGTTCCGCTCGCGCTCCGGCTCCCGGTGATCGCGGATGTGCTGGTCATGGCGGTGCTGCTGCTGGCAATGCCCGGCGTCGACGGCGCGGTGGCGACGCCGGGCGCGGCGCACCGGCACGGTGGCGGCGCGGGGCCGGGCTGGCTCTCGCTGCCCCTGCTGGCGCTGGGGGTGTGGGGCTGGGTGCGGGTGCGGGTGTGGTGGGCAGGGCGCGGCGTGCGCGAGCCCGCCCGGTCCGTCACCGGCACCGTCGCCCATCTCTCGATGACCGCCGCCATGCCGCTCATGGGGCTGGGCCACCTGCTGTGAATCAGCCGGCGAAGTCCGGGCACAGATTGGTCGTCGCGGCGCTGACGAAGAGCGTGCCCTGATCGAAGTGGTAGGTCTGCTCGACCGAGGAGATCTCGTCCAGCACCGAGGTGCCACCGCGCAGATGGCCGCAGGTGATGTATCCCGCCTCGACCATCTCGGGCGCGGTCCGGCCCGGCAGGGTGGCATTGGTCAGCCCGATCTGCTCGAGGAACGAGGCCTCGGCGCCGGGGTCGGCCAGCGCGGTGGCGCCTGCGCCGGCGAGCGCGGTGAAGGCGAGTGCGGTGGCGATGGCGAAGGTGCGGAGGTGGTTGCGGGCGGTTCCCATGGTGGCTTTCCTCGATCCGGGCGGTGTGGTCGCTGTGTGATAACCATGATTCCGCCGCCGGGACCTCCGCAGAACCCACCCCAGGGATGGAACCGCGCACCCCGCGGGTGCGGAGGTGAACTCCGCGCTCAACTCGCGGCCGCCAGCACCTTCCACACCTTCCTCGACCGCGTCCGCCCCTGCGGGACAGCGCAACCGAGCCGCCGCCGCGCCTCGTGGACACTGATCCGCAGCAGATCGGTCAGCAGCTCGGCGGTGTCCCGGTAGCCGGTGTCCGCGGCGAGCCCGCGCCGCTCGGCTTCGGCGACGGCCGCGCGCATGGCGGCATCGAGCTGCCGCCTGCGGCGCTCGGTCTCGACGAGGGTGCGCAGCAGGTCGGCATCGGCGAGTTCCGGCCAGCCGCGCACCGGGGGGCGGGGTGCGGTCGCTCGTGTGGTCACCCGAGCAGGCTACCGCACCATAGAACATATGTTCGAGTGATCCCGTCAGAGTGTTCGCTTCAGGCCCACGTGGTTGTTGTCGTACCCGAGCCGCGAGTAGAAGGTGTGCGCCCGCTCGCGCACCCGGTCGGTGGTGATCTGGGCCAGCGTGGCGCCGCGATGCCTGCCGTGGTCGTGCGCCCACTCCAGCATGGCGGTGCCGATGCCGCGGGAGCGCTCCGCCGGTGCCACCCGCACGCCCTCGATCTGCAACCGCGCGGTGCCGCCGCGGGAGAGCCCGGCGATGATGGTGAGCTGCATGGTGCCGACGATGCGGTCGCGCTCGTCCCGCACCACGGCCAGGTAGTGCGCGGGGTCGCCGGTGATGGCGTCGAACGCCTCCTCGTACCTGGCGATCTCGGCACTCTCCCGGTCGCGGGCGATCTCGTCGGAGAGCAGCGCGACCAGCACGGGCACATCTCCGCGGGTGGCCCGCAGCACTCGGTAGCTCCGGTCACCGACGCGCAGCAGGCTGCCGACCGCCGCGAGCGCGCGCAGCCGGGCGATCAGCGTGTCCAGCCAGCCGCCGACGTGCCGCCTGGCCTCCGGGGTGTCCGGGTACCGGCAGCGCAGGTGCAGCCCGGTTTCGTCGAGGACGAACCAGAGCATCACGCCGTCGGTGCGGATCGTCGCGCCGACGTACTGCGCCTCCAGCCCGGTCGCGTCCACCCGCACCGGCAATCGGCGCAGGTCGAGCCAGGAGATCGCGAACATGCCCGGCGCCTCCGGCATCCCGCCCCACGGCCGCAGGATGTCCGCGAGCGGCCAGGAGCCCATCCGGACGGCCTCCTGCACCGCCGCCGCGGCGGCGCCGGGATCCGGGTCGGCCGACTCCAGCAGGGAGTTGGTGATGAACCAGCCGACCGAGTCGTGCCAGGTGGCCTCGTACCGGCTGTGCACCGGGAACACCGCGCGCAGCGGGGCGCCCGCCAGCTCGCGCGTCACCTCGGTCATGGCCGCCACCACCAGCGCCAGGGTCGAGACCGCCGCGTCCCTGGCGCGGGCGGCGAGGGCGGCGCTGTCGTCGACGTCCAGGACATCGCGCACCTCGACGCGCTCCTCCCGCGGCGCCGCCGCGCCGAGCGGCAGCGGGAACCGCGGCATCACATCGCCGCTGCCCGCCAGCACCTCGGCCCAGCGGCGGTGCACCTCGGCGGGGGCAGGCGGGCGGGCGCGCAGCGCGCGGGTGTGCTCGGCGAAGGCGGGCGCGGGCGGCAGCGCGGGCGGGTCGCCGCGGCGCACCGCGGCCAGCGCGGTGAGCAGGTCGCGCGCGATCACCAGCATCGACCACATGTCGACGTGCGCGTGGTCGGCGGCGACCACCACCGTCGGCCCCGCCGCGGTTTCCAGCACGCACAGCCGGTGCGACGGCCTGCTGTACGGCGAGCAGGCCCGGTCGAGCACGGCGCGCAGCGCGTCGTTCACCGCCTCCCCCGGCGCGATCGCGTGCTCGACCCAGCCGCCGGGGCCGATCTCGACCTCGTGCAGCCCCGGCTCTCCGTCCGCGCCCGGCACGAAGACCGAGCGCAGCGTGCCGTGCCGCGCGATCACCGCCAGCCACGCCGTGGCGAGCCGGTCGAGCGGCACCGGTGCGGAGAGCCTGCAGGACAGCGCCATCCACGAGCCGGCGCGGTCGCCCGCGCCGACATGCCGCCGCTGGTCGAAGGAGATGGGGAGCGAGGCGCCCGGCGGGCCCGCGATAACGTCGAAGCCGAGCAGGCGGCCGAACGGCAGGCGCAGGTGCGCGACGTTGGTCAGCCGCATGACGGTATCCTAGGCTCCTTCCGAGCGACCACGTCTCCCCAGCATCCTGGAGCCACCGTGCCGACCTTCCGCGTCCCCGGCGCCGACCTCGACGTGGAGCTGAGCGACGAGGGCGGCCACCCCGTGGTCCAGCTGCACGGCCTCACCTCCAGCAGGCACCGCGACCGCCTCATGGACCTCGACCTCGGCCGCGGCCTCAGCGGCACCCGGCTGCTCCGCTACGACGCCCGCGGCCACGGCCGCTCCACCGGCCGCCCCGTCCCCGAGGACTACCGCTGGCCCGCCCTCGCCGACGACCTGCTGCGCCTGCTCGACCACTGGTTCCCCGGCGAGCGGGTACACGGCGTCGGTCCCTCCATGGGCACCGGCACCCTGCTGCACGCCGCCGTCCGCGACCCCGCCCGCTTCGCCGGTCTCACCCTGCTCGTCCCCGCGACCGCCTGGCAGACCCGCGCCGCCAAGGCCGAGATCTACCGCAAGAACGCGCGCCTCATCGAGGAGCAGGGGCTCGCCGCCTTCCTCGCCGCCGATCTCGCCGCGCCCCGCCCGCCCGCCACCGCCGGGACGCCGGAGACCGTGCCGGATGTCACCGAGCAGCTGCTGCCCTCCCTCTTCCGGGGCGCGGCGCTGAGTGATCTGCCCGAGCCGGAGGCGATTTCGGGTATCGAGGTGCCGGTCACAGTGCTGGCCTGGATCGATGATCCCGGGCATCCGGTATCGACCGCCGAAGCGTTGGTCGAGTTGCTGCCGGATGCGACGTTGGAGGTCGCGGAGAGCCCCGCGGATCTCGCCCGGTGGCCCGGGATTCTCTGCGCGGACGTCGCGCGGCACGGGTAGGGAGGTATCGCCCGCAGCCGGGGGCGTGCCTCCGGCGCCCGAAGTAGGGTGCCCCCGGGGGCCGTTGTTCCACTGAACGATGGACGTCGAAACCGGTCTCTCCGGATAAAGTCGAGGTATGAACGGCGCCTCGGCGAGCGGAATCGACGCTGTCCCGGCCTCCTCGTCGAGCAACTGGTATCGGCTCTGGACCGGGTTCGTCGTCGTCGGCTGTGTCGCGGCCTGCGTCGTGGTCGTGCTGCTGCACCGCCAGACCCCCGCCGAGCGGCTCGGCTCGTGCGCCGCGCTGACCGGCATCGTGGCCTGGACCCTGGCGCTCGGCTGCGAGCATGTCTCCGGGCCCGGCGTTCCCTTTTCCTCGCGCACGATGAACAGCCGGACGGCCGGGTTCACGCTCGGCCTGCTGATCCTGTTCGCCACCGCCGTCTACCTGTCCTGCCCCGCGGTTACCGTGTTGCCGGTCGTCTACGCGCTGATCTACTTGACGCTGCCGCTGCGCGCCGCGGTGCCGACCGGCTCGGCGGCCAGCGTGCTCGTCGCGGTCGCCGCCATCGCGAGCCAGGGGCCGGACGGCCCGGAAGTACCGCTCGCGCTGGCGATCTCGCTCGTCGGGTTCCTGGTCAGCCCGATGATCGGCGCGGCGGTCACGGTGGCGGTCGAACGGGGCGAACAGCAGGCCGTGCTGCTCGACCAGCTGGCGCAGAGCCGGGCCGAGACCGCTCGGCTCTCCCGCGTCGCCGGCCGTTCGGACGAGCGCGCCCGGTTGGCCAGGGAGATCCACGACACGCTGGCACAGGGATTTACCAGCATCGTGACGCTCGCGCAGGCGGTGGAGTCGGAGATCGACCAGAATCCGGCGGCGGCGCACCGGCACATCGGGCTCATCACCGAGACCGCGCGGGAGAACCTCGCCGAGGCGCGGTCGATGGTGGCCGAGCTGACGCCGTCCACGCTGCGCGCGGGTTCGCTGGTCGACTCCGTCCGGCGCCAGGCCGACCGGCTGGCCGACGGCACCGACATCGCGGTGACGGTCACCGCGTGCGATCCGTTCCCCGCCCTGACCACGGCGGGTGAGGTGGTGCTGCTGCGGGTGGCCCAGGAGGCCTTCGCCAATGTCCGCAAGCACGCGGGCGCCTCGACGGTGACGGTGCGTATGCTGCGCACCGGAACGGGGGTCCGGCTGTCGGTGACCGACGACGGGGCCGGCTTCGCTCCCGATCGCCGATCGACGGGGTTCGGGCTGCGCGGCATGCGGGAGCGCGCCGAGCAGGCGGGCGGCACCGTGTCGGTGTCGAGCTGGCCGGGGCGCGGAACGACAGTCGAGGTCGAGATCCCGGCATGATCACGGTGCTCCTGGTCGACGACCACCCCATGGTCCGCGAGGGGCTGCGCGGCATGCTCGAGGCCGAGCCCGACCTGACCGTCGTCGGCGAGGCGGGGTCCGGGGTCGAGGCCGTCGTCGTCGCCCCCACGGTGCGCCCGGATGTGGTGCTGATGGATCTGCGGATGCCGGGCGGCGATGGGGTCGCCGCGATCGAACAGCTCCGCGCCCTGCTCCCCGGCACCAAAATCGTCGTGGTCACCACCTACGACACCGAGGGCGACATCCTGCGCGCCGTCGAAGCCGGTGCGGTGGGATACCTGCTGAAGGACGCCTCCCGCGGCGAACTCGCGAACGCGATTCGCGGCGCGGCCCGGGGTGAGACAGTGCTCGCGCCCGCGGTCGCGGACCGCCTGGTGCACCGGCTGCGCCGCCCGGCCCAGCCCGCGCTCTCCGCCCGCGAGGTGCAGGTGCTCGCCCGGGTCGCGCGCGGCGAGACCAATGCCGATATCGGGCGGGAGCTGCATATCAGCGAGGCGACGGTGAAGACCCACCTGCTGCGCGTCTTCACCAAGCTCGACGTGTCCGACCGCACGGCGGCGGTGCTGACCGCCATGGAGCGCGGGCTGCTCGACCGCTGAGCGATGTCCACCGATGGGTGGACGCCGGATTCCACCTGCCGGCCGTCGCGGTGGCGGCCCGGCCGGGCGAAGAATCGCTGTATGACGCGAACCAGCGCAGTCGAGAAGCAACTCGGCCGGCGAGCGCACGCCGGATCCCCGCACGGTCCGATCGTCGTCGGCGGGGTGGACGGCTCATCCGGCCTCTCCGGTGCCGCCGTCGACGAGGCCGCTGTGCTCGCCGCGGCCACGGGCGCGCTGCTCGTGCTCGTCGGCGCCTACGAGCTTCCCTGCCGCGACGACAACGGCCGGGTGGCGGACATCCTGAAGGGCGACGCCTACCTCATCGAGGGCAGCACGCCCACCGAGGAGATCCTGCGGACCGCCGAGGAGCGGGCACGGGCGCTCGGCGCCCGCCGGGTGGTCCGGCACGTCACCTCCGGCTCGATCGTCGACGCACTGCTGGCTGCCGTCACCGAGACCGGCGCCGCCGTGCTCGTGCTGGCGGATCCCGACGCGGGAACCAGGAGGGGGCGCTGGCTCGGCACCATCTCCTCCGAGCTCGGCCGCCGGACCTCGATCGACCTGGTTGTCGTCGCACCGGAGGCCGAAGCGCCGGAGCACCGCCCGGCCGCGGCGGTCTCCGAGCGGCTGCGCGCCCTCCGCCGCGACTACGCCGATCGGATCCGCTCCGGTTCGTACTGCGCCCTGCCCCGGGCGTGATCCGCGCCCGCCGTCAGGCGTTACGCAGCTTCGGCACCATCCCGGCCCGGCGCCCGCGCAGGTACGCGCGCCAGGCGCCGGCTCCGGTCACCAGGTAGAACAGCGTCGTCGACGCGGGGATACGGAATCCGGCGCGGGTGTGCGGCGCGTACCGATTCTTGCCGCAGGCGGCGTCGAACCACCCGGTGTAGCGCCGCAGGTTCTGGCCGTGCGTGTACCGGGCGAACGAGTGCGCCAGCAGCCCGGCCCGGCGTCCGCCCGGGGGGACCAGCGCCGCGGGGATCTCCAGCTCGAGGCCGTCCGCGTCCGCCGCGGCCACCTCGACCGGGACGACGACCGGGTAGCCGTCGGCGCCGACCCAGCCGAGCAGCCGGTCGGGCCGCTTGGCCGCATGCGCCGCCGCGCGCCGCGCGCTCACCCTCGGGGCGACGCCCTTGGCCGGTGGCCGCTGGGCGGCAGGCGCAGCGGGCAGCGGCGTGCCGTAGACCACGGGCTCACCCGCGCACCGCAGATCCGGCCAGACCACGAGCCGTTCGACCTCGATGCTCAGCCCGACCCGCCAGTAGAACACGGCGAGCCACCGGTCCCAGAAGAAGCCGGACCGCAGCTTGCCGCCGGAGCGCTCGAACAGCTCCCGGTTCCGCGCCAGCCAGTCCCGCTCCTCGACCGGGGTGTGCGTGACCCGCCCCTGCACCAGCACGTACGCCTGGCTCTCGCTGCGCGCGTGCGCGCGGGTGTGGAAGGCGATCGCGACCTTCGGATTCGCCTGGAACCGCTGCAACCGCGGCCACATCGCGGCGGTGCTGTTGAATCCGCCGAGCCGGCCCGGCCCGGCGTCGTGCCCGCCGAAATTGGTCAGCGGCGTCAGCACGACGCCGCTGGCCGGGGTGGTGTGCGCGAAGGCTACCGCCTGATCACCGTCGAGCACCTCGGCCACCTCGGCGGGCCACCGCGTCTCGATCACCGCGCCACCTCACCGGTGAACGACTCCACGTAGCCGACGAACTTCTTGCGGAACGAGTCCGCGGCGATCGTGCGGCCCGCGCGCAATAGCAGCCCCGGCACCGGCAGCGCGGGCACCAGCTCGTACCGGATGGTCACCGTCGACCCCGTTCCGCTGGCAGTGACCCGGTAGTTCCCGCGGTGGACCCGCAGATGGTCGGTGACCTCGGTGTTCCAGTCGAGCTCGGTATCGGTCCACACGTACCGGTACCGCTGCCGGTCGGTGAAGCCGAGCACCGCCGCCTCCGCGTACACCACCTCGGGGCGCCCCTGCGCGTCGACCGACTCCACCCGCACCGAACGGTGCACCCCGGACCACTCCGGCATCCGCTCCACCGCCGCCAGCGCGGCGAACACGGTGGCGGGCGCCGCCCCGACCTCGCAGGTCGTCTCGAAATTCATTCCGGCCATGGTAGACTCGGCTCCTCACCCCTGTGCGGGCACCGCGGGCGCCCGCACCTCGTCGTCGGACTCGTGGATCATCCGCCGCTCCAGCCACCCGGCGATCGGAGCGGGCGCCCACCAGTTGGCATTGCCCATCAGCTTCATGAACGCGGGCACCAGCAGCATCCGCACCAGGAAGGCGTCGATCAGCACCGACAGCGCCATGCAGGCGCCGAGCAACCGCAGCATCGAGATCTGCGACGCGCAGAGCGCGGCGAAGACGATGGCCATCAGCACGGCGGCGGCGGTGACGATGCGGCCGGTCTTGGCCAGCCCCAGCGCCACCGCGCGTTCGTTGTCCTCGGCGGTCCGCCCCGATTTCAGCCACTCCTCGCGAATGCGCGAGATCACGAAGATCTCGTAGTCCATGGAGAGGCCGTAGGCGAGGCAGAAGATGAGCGGCAGGAACGCCGCGTTCAGGTATCCGGTGGTGGTGACGCCGAGGCCGCCCAGGTGCCCGTCCTGGAATACCCAGACCACCGCGCCGAAGGCCGCGGTCAGCGAGAGCACGTTCATCAGCAGTGCCTTCACCGGCAGGATCACGCTGCCGGTGAGCAGGAACATCAGCACGAAGGTGGCGAGCGCGATGAGCGCGAGCACCAGGGGAAGGGTGTCGACGACCCCGGCCGCGAAGTCGATACTGCGCTGGGCCAATCCGTCGAAGAGCGCCGTGGCCGGCGCGGGCACCGCGCGCAGCGCGGCCACCAGCTCCTCGCCTGCGGGCGAGTACGGGTCGATCGTCGAACCGACGGTCAGGAAAGCGGTCTCGCCCTGCCGCTCCGCCCCGCCGACCGGGGTGCCGAGCGCGGTCAGACCACCGACGTAGGTCCCGGACGGCCCCGAGACACTGGTCACGCCCGGTACCTTGGACAGGGCGAGCGCGTACTCGTCGAGCTGCCTGTCCGGCGCGGACAGCTCCGTGAGCACGATCCGCACGGAGCCGGTGAAGTTCTGCCGGTAGTCTTCGCGCAGCGAATCGCCGACCTGCCGCGACTCGATGGACCGCGGCAGCACCCGGTCGTCGGGGTAGGCGAGCTGCACCCCGAGGAAAGGAAGCAGCAGCACCCCGCAGAACACCGTGACCGCCAGCGCGACCGGAACGGCCCGCCGCATGGCGAACACGGCCACCTTGTAGAAGATCGAATCCTCCGGCGCCGTCGAGGGCTCGGCGGGCAGCCCGAGCCTGCGACGCACCGGCTTGCGGATGTCGCCGCGATCGATGTTCGGCCCGGCCAGCACCAGCAGCGCGGGCGCGAGCACCAGGGTGCCGAGCAGCGAGACCGCCGCGCCCGCCATGCCCGCGTAAGCCAGCGATTGCAGCAGGTACATGGGGAACACCGCCATCACGGCGGCGACGACCACCACGGTCAGCGCCGAATAGGTGACGGCGCGGCCGGTGGTGGTCATCGTCCGCACGATGGCGGTGCGGGTATCCGCGCCCGCCGCCAGGTGCTCGCGATAGCGATTGACGATCAGCAGGGTGTAGTCGATGGCCAGCGCCAGGCAGAGCGCCGTCGCGAGGTTGAGCGCGAATGCCGACACATCGGTGCCGAGCGAGAGCAGCCGCAGCACCGCGGTGGTCCCCGCGATGGCGACGACGGCGACCACCAGCGGCAGCAGTGCCGCCACCACGCTGCCGAAGATCCACATCAGCGCGACGAAGGTGATCGGGATGGCGATCGCCTCCACCTTGACCAGATCCAGCCGCGACTGCTCCGCCGTGTCGTCGAGCACGATCGCGGGCCCACCGGCCCGGACGGTGACTCCGTCGTTCTCGCCGACGACCCGGTCGGCGATGTCGCGCGCCCGCTTCGGCGCCTCGCTGTCGCTGCCCGCGATCTCGGCGGCCACCAGGCCCGTGCTGCGATCCGCGGTCACCAGCCCGGTGGCGATCACCGGCGGCACCGACCAGGACGAGAGCACCTCGCCCGCGTACTCCGACGCGGCGACGGTCGCCGAGACCGCCTCGGCCCGCCTCTTGACCGCCGGGTCGTCGACCCCGGCCGGGCCGGAGATCTCCAGCACCAACAGCAGCCCGCTGCGGCCGAACTGCTCGGCCAGGATCTGCTGCGCCCTGGTCGATTCCGCGCTCGGATCCTCGTATCCGCCCGCGGGCAGGTTCAGCGCCGCGGGCGCGCCGACCACCCCGGCGATCACCAGGAACAGCAACGCCGTGATCGCGACCACTCTCGGTGCGCGCAGGGCTACCTCGGCGAGTCGCTGGTAGATGTTCACGCTCTCCTCATTTCACGCGGCGCCGGGATCCGGGCGCTTCCTCGGCTGTCCGGCCCGCCGCACTCCCGCAGCGTGCGCTGGAACAGTTCGCTGAACTCGGCGGCGCCTGCCGCGTCGAACCGGGCGCGCTGATAGCACAGGCACGCGAACATCTCCGCCCCGAGCGTCACCACGCCGAGGGAGATTCCGGTCGGCAGCCGCAGCGGCGAGGAGAACCACAGCCCGGCCACCGTTCCCGCGGCTCCGCCGGGAGCGGGCAGCGCGGGCAGCACGCCCAGATTGGTGAGAATCGCGGTGTCGAGCACCCGCGCGGCGGCCAGCGGCGCGGTGCGGAACAGCCGCCGCTTGAGCCCGATCGGCAGCAGGCTCAGCCCGGCGAGCAGGGTCACCATCAGGCCGTTGGTGCGATGCCGCTTGATCTGCCCGGTGCGCGCGGCGGCGACGGCGATCGCGCGGGCCGGCTCCACGGTGTCGGCCGCCGGGATCGACACCGAGGTGCCGATGGAAAAGTTGCCGACCACGTCGTAGCGCCGCCCCTCGGGCCTGCCGTTCACCGGCATGGTCAACGAGACCCGGCCCGGCGCCGCACCGCGCCCGTCGTTCCACCGGCGCACGGTGACGGCCAGCGCGCCGAGCAGGATGTCGTTGACGGTGACGCCGGCCGCCCTACCGAACCGGAGATCGTCCGCCAGCCGGAAGAGCCGGAATCCGTAGCCGGAGCCGCCCGCAGGCGCCGCGGGGGCGATCGGCACCGGGGCGGTCAGCCCGGCCCGCCCGATCCTGGCCAGTTCGCCCGCCCTGCGCAGCGATTCGGTGAGCGATCGGGCGGCGAGCAGGGCGCGCACGTCCCGGCTCTCCGGCGAATCGGCCGACGCCGCCCCCGCCGTTCCGGCGTACGCCTCCAGCACCGAGCGGAGCAACCGCACCCCGGACGCCGCGTCCCCCGCGGCGTGATGGAGGTTGAGGAGCAGCCGGTCGCCGCCGGGCACGTGGGCGAGCACCAGCTCGAACGGGCCGAAGGAGCCGAGGTCGGGGGAGCGCCGGAACAGCTCCGCCCGAACCCGGTCCAAGTCGGCGGATTCCCTGCAGGTCACCGCAATCAGCGGCGGCTCGGGCAGCTCCGCCGCGATCTGCCAGCGGTACCGCACGGCCCAGTCGCGCCGCGGCGCGAGCCTGACCCTCGCCATGGGGTGGCGGCGCAGCGCCGCCCGCAGCGCCGCGGCGAGGCGCTCGCCGTCGAGGCTGCCGGTGACCGCGAGCTCGAGCTGGATGCCCCATGGCTCGGCGGGGGTGTCCATGTGCAGGAAGAACTCGTCGAGGGGATTGGCCACTGCGGTGGCGCTCACGTCAATCACCTCGATTCCCTTCGGACACAACCACATCGGATTTCTCGCCGAGAACGAGGGCGATGGGTCGTTCCAGCTCGCGCGCGAGACCGCGCAGTGTTTCCCGCATCCCCTTCAGCAGCCGTTCGTCGAAGGCGGGCTGTCCGCCGAAGACGTGCGTACCGAGCATTGCGGATAGCCACGACTGCCCCTCGCCTGTGTCGCGTCGCAGAGTGATCCGAGTCCCCGATCCGGTCGGAGCGAGCGTATACGACCAACGCATTCTGTTCTCGTTGACGCGCCATGCGATTCGCCTGCCCGGCACGAACTCCACGATCCGCGATGTGGTCGGCCACCAGCGCGCCCCGTCGCGGTTCAGGTGGATCGCGTGCGCGCCGGGCCGTGCGCCGCCGAGCACGAGGACGAACCGGCAGCTCGGGCTCCACCGCGGCGTGCGACCGAGCCGGGAGACGGTGCGCCACACGGTCGACAGCGGTGCGGCCACTTCGGTGGCGGCCTCCAGGTCGGTGATCACGCGGTGCAGGCGGCGGTGGCCGCACCGAGCACTTCGCGCGCCGCCCGCTCGCCGGAGCGCAGCGCGCCCTCCATCCCGCCGTAGTTCTCGAAGCAGGTCTCCGAGCCCGCCCAGTGGATATTGCCGTGCGGTACCGCCAGCGTGCGCAGCGGGCCGGTGAGCGCTCCGGGGGTGGCAAGGCCGAAGTAGCAGCCGCGGGTCCACGGGTCGTCGTTCCAGTCGTGCTCGTGGTAGGCGACCGGCTCCCCGGCCTCGGCCCCGAACAGCCGGATGAGGGCGTCCAGCACCGACTTCCGGCGGGCCTCCGGGTCCAGCGCGGACATCTCGCGGCCGCGCGCGCCGGGAACGAAGGCGATGAGCACGCCGGGCGAGCCCTCCGGCGGCGAGTTGTCGAAGGTGGCGGTCACCGGCCCGTCCAGGGTCATGGTGCGCCCGGAGAGGCCGCGCTCGCGCCAGAACGGGCGATCGTAGACGGCCGCGGTCTTGATGACCGATGCCATAGGCAGGCTGCGCAGGGCCAGGGTGCGCTCCGGGGGCAGCGCCGGCTCGAAGGCGAGGTCGCCCGCGAGTGCGGGCGGTACCGCGACGATCGCTCGCGGTGCGGTGAAAACGGTGTCGCCGGAGGTGATCTCCACCCGCTCACCGGTATCCCGCAGCGCGCTGACCGGCGTGCTGAGCCGGACCAGGTCGCCCAGTTCGGCGGCCATGCCATCGGCGATCCTGGCCGAGCCGCCGACCACCCGGTCGGCCAGGATACCGCCGTCGATCTCGCCGACCGCGGCGAAGCTGCCCGCGATCCGGATGTAGGCCAGCGCCTGCAGGACCGTCACCCCGGCCGGTGGCGCGCCGAACATGGTGGACACCGCCGCGTCGAGCATGGCGCGGGCCTCCGCCGAGTGCGCGAGGCGATCGATCACCCGGTCCATGGTCTCGGCGTCCCAGCGCTTCGCCAGCGGCGCCCGCCACGGCCGCGCGGCGGAGACGGTGCGGGACAGCGCGGTCAGCACCCCGGCGACCAGGCCGAGTTCGAGCAGCGCGTGCGGGCGCAGCGGCGGGATCGAACCGCGCTGCCTGCGCAGCGCGGTGCCGACCGCGAGCAGGTGGGTGCCGGTGTCGTAGCTGCGGAACAGGTCGGCCCCGTACTCCGCGACCAGCCGGATGGCCAGGCTGTCGCCCGCCGCCAGCCACTGGCCGCCCATCTCCACGATCCGGCCGTCGCCGATATCGGCGTTGACCACGCGGCCACCGACCCGGTCGCGCGCCTCCAGCACCAGCGGGGTCAGCCCCGCCCTGCGCAGCGCGCGGCCGGCGTAGAGGCCGGCCAGGCCGGCTCCGACGATCAGGACATCGGCGTCGGTGCGCCGGGTTGTCTCGCGAACCATTCCATTCCCTACTTCGCTGTCGATGTGACCAGTGCCGCGCGCAGCCGCGGCAGGATGAAGGCGCGCAGCACTGGGAACAGCACCGCGCGCGGGGCGTAGCGCCCGCCGTAGGCCTGCGCCTTCGACACCAGGCCGGGAATCACCATCCGCCGATCGCGGTCCAGCGCGCGCAGCGCCGCTGCCGCCACCCGGTCCGGCGGCAGCCAGGAGAGCCGCCAGGCGCCCTCGATGGCCTCGACCCCGCCGACCCGGCTGAACTCGGTACGCACCGGCCCGGGCGCGAGCAGCGTGCACCGCACCCCGGTGCCGCGCAGCTCCTCGTGCAGCGCCTGGGTGAAGCTGTTGACGAACGCCTTGCTCGCGGCGTAGACCGCCGCCGTCGGCACCGGCTGCTCACCGGCGTTGGACCCGGTGATCAGCAGCGCGCCGCGCCCGCGGGCGAGCATGCCGGGTAGCACCGCCTGGGTCAGCTCGTGCACGGCGACCACGTCGACCTCGACCTGTGCGATCTGCTCGGCCGTGCCCGCCGCGGCGACCGGGCCGCACACCGGGAATCCGGCGTTGTTGCACAGCACCTCGACCTCGCGGGCGGCCAGCTCCGCGCACAGCCCGGCCCGCTGCTGGCGATCGGCCAGGTCGCAGGGGGCTATCTCGACCGCGACGCCGTGTCGCTCGCGCAGCTCCGCCGCCAGCTTCTCCAGCCGCTGCACCCGCCGGGCGACGAGCACGATCGAGTGCCCGCGCGCGGCGAGCTGCCTGGCCAGCTCGGCCCCGATCCCGGACGAGGCGCCGGTCACGACGGCGACGCCGGGGTCGCGGCGGGCGCTCATGCCGGGATGGCGGCGAGCTCGGCCGCGATCGCCGCGCCCGCGGCGACGCCGGAGCGGGCGCACGCCTCCAGGTTCACGCCGAGCAGGTAGTCGCCGCAGAGCCCGAGGCCGGGCAGCGCGGTCCGGTGCCGGTGCAGGTCGGTGAGCAGTTCGGCGTACTGCGGCCCGTAGGCGCAGTACGCGGCGGGCCAGTGGTGCGTGATCGCGGTGACCCGGGTGCCGGGGACGATGTCCAGGTAGCCTGCGACCTCCCGCTCGGCCGCGTCGATCCAGCCGGTCAGCGTGTCCTGGTCGGGCGCGCGGCGGGCCTGCCTGCCGCTGAAGGTGTACCGCACGATGTGCCGATCGTCGGCGCCGTAGGCGCCGACGTTGGTGCACGGGCCGCCGTCGAGCACGAGGGCCCGCACCTCGGCCGGGAAGAACGGCCGGTCGTACTCGACCAGGGCGACGGTGGACGGGAAGTAGCGCACCCGCCGGAGCAGCTCGGCCAGCCCCGGATCGGCCGAGGCGACGATATCGGCCGCGGCGTAGGCCGGGGTGGCGAGCACGACGCCGTCGTAGGGCTCCTCCCGCAGCGCGCCGCCGCGCTCCACCCTGAGCCCGGTTACCCGCCCGCCGGTGACGATCAGCGCGCGCACGGTGGCTTCGGTGCCGACCGGGAACCGGCGGGCGAACTCGTCGAGCACCGGCTGCACGCCGTCGGTGAGCTGCTCGTAGGTGTCGAGCATCAGCGACAGGTTGGTGCCGAAGGTGCCGACGTACACCTCGTCGGGCTCGGCCCCGTTCATCCTGATGGTCATCGGGCGCAACAGGTTCCGGGTCAGCTTGGGCCCGAAGTGGCCACTCAGCGGCTTGCCGTCGCCGTCGCGGCCCTTCCTGCCGAAGAACGGCGAGTCGAGGAAGGCATTGGCTCGGTCGGCCTGGATGCGCACCGCGTACGCGGCCAGCTTCGCCAGGTCCGCGGGTGCGCCGATCTCGAAGGTGTGCCGCAGGCTGGCGAGCAGCTTGTTGCTGTCGAGCACCCGCACTTTGCCGTCGACGACGCGCGAGGTGTTGATGCCGAACGGTTCCCAGGCGTACTGGCCCAGTGCGCCGATGACACCGCGGAACGCGCTGTACTTGGTGCCGATGTTCTTGCCGCCGGTCATCACCGGGCGGTCACCGAGCCGATCGATGCCGAAGCGGCCGCCGAGCCGGTCGGCGCGCTCGATGATCTCGACCGAGCAGCCGCGCCGCTCGAGCTCGAGTGCAGCCGACATACCGGAAATGCCGCTGCCGACCACCGCGATGCGCGGGGCGTGGCTGCCTGTGCTTGCCATGTTCGGGTCCTCCGTAAGCGGTGACGGTCAGTGCAGGGTGCGCAGCAGCAGGGTGCCGTCGGCGATGGTCACGCCGAACTGGCACAGCCGCACGGCGGCGTCGATCTCGCCGGTCGCGCTCGCCGGGCCGAGCTCGACGACGCACTCGACGGCGGCGTCGATCTCGGCGAAATCGGTGAAGGTGGCCGCGACGGCGACCACCGCGGTCCGATCGGGCTCGGTGATCAGCCCGGCGCGCTGTGCCGCGTCGAGCGCGGCCTGCCGGAACGCCTCGACGCAGAGCGGCCCCGGTGCGTGGTCGTAGTCGTGGTCGAAGAACGCCGGGTGGTCGCGGTCCATCCGGATCGGGTAGGTGTCGCCGTCCGGTTCTCCCACGACGACGTTGCGGGGGTCGCGCCTGCCGACCCGCTCCGGTGGCAGCGGTGGCACCGGAGCGGCGGGAGCGCTCGCGGCCGGCCTGCGCTTGCGCTGGAAGGCGCGCAGCGCCAGGTAGTCGTCACCGGGCAGGAAGACGACGTCGCCGGTGAAGGTCAGCGCGGTCTCGTCGCCGATCTGCGCGGTGCCCTCGAACGAGAGGTTGCCCTGCTGGTCGCCGCGCCTGTCCCGGTTCGAGGTCCGGTAGTGGAAGGTGCCCTGCAGCGCGGACCGCCGGTCATCGGCGAAGCTGGCGTGGTCGATGACCTCGAAGTCGAAGCGGTGCATGGTGAACGGCAGCCCCACCGGAACGCCGAGATGCCGGTGGATCACCACGAACGCGGCCTGCCGTGCCGCCTCGGCGGCGGCGAAGGTGTCGTGGAAGGCCGGGTGCCGGTCGAACCACAGCAGGTGCGCGCGGGGCACGTGGAAGGCGACGGCGTAGCTGTCGTCACCGGTCTCGGCGGAGTCGGCGATCATCACCTCGGCCAGGTTGTGCCGATGCGCGAGCGCGCGCGGCACGGTCTGTTCGAAGCTCAGCTCCGCGGCGGTGCGGCGGGTCAGGTGCGTTGTCATCGGGCAGCGGCTCCGATCTGCGGGACGGGTTCGGCGGCGTCGGCCGCGGTGGCGAAGACGGGGCGGATCGACCGGTAGCGGCGGCGGATCTCGCGGCCGACCGCCGCCATCAGCTCGGCGCCGACGACCGCGCGGGGCCCCGGCGCGCGCAGCAGCGCGATGACCGCGGCGCCGAGGTAGCGCGGGTGCATCAGCTGGGTCGGGCTCCGACGGTGGCTGTAGAGCCGCAGGTAGTCGTCGGACCGGCGGCGCCGCTCCAGCTGCCGCAGCATCGCCGGGTACACCGCGGGCACCGGGCCCGCGCAGCCGATGTCGGTGGCCATCCAGTAGTAGTCGGCGTAGCGGCGGTCGCGGGCCCGCCCCCAGGCGGCCAGCGCCCGGTCCAGCCGGTCGGTGCCGTTGCCCAGGTGCGCGCCGATGACCTCGGCGACGTGCTGCGCCTGGGCGAACGCGTCGGCGATGCCGCGGCCGACGGCGGGGTCCTTGAAGTGGCCCGCATCGCCGATCAGGATCCAGCCGGGGCCGGCCGGCTCACGGAAATAGCCTTCGAAACCGGTGATGCCGTAGATCTTGTCGACCTGCCTGGCGTCGGTCAGCGCCCGCGCGACCGGCGCGCAGCTGACGGCGTGCGCCAGCACCGAGGCGTGCAGGTCGGCGCGGAACTGTTCGCGCTCGTGGTGTTCGGGGGAGACCCCGACGATGTAGCGGCCGTTGTCGGTGGGGCCGGCGAACACGTGCCGATCGCCCCAGCGGTGGAAGACGAACGTCGGCTCGTCCCACCGCGTGTTCTCGAAATAGGTGAAGTAGTACCAGCGCTCGTTCTCGGTGACGTTGTAGCGGCGCGCGCCGCACAGCTCGGCGATCGTCGAGCGGCGTCCGTCCGCGCCGACCACCAGGCTCGCGAGCACCGTCTGCTCGGCGCCGCCGTGCAGCACCCGCACGCCCGCAACCCGGCCGTCGGCGTCGTGCACCAGACCGGTGACCTTCGCGCCGGACCTGACCTCCGCCCCCGCGGCGATCGAGGCATCCGCCAGTAGCGGGTCGAGCACGTCGCGGCGGACGGCGAGCGCGCCGCCGACATCGCCCGGTTCCAGGGGGTAGTCGATGATCGCGTGGAAGTCGTCCATCCGGCTGTCCACTCTGGTCATAAGGGGTGCGCCGGTGGCCATGATCCGCTCGGTTAGCCCGATCCGGTCGAGGAAGGTGACGGCGTCGGTCTGCAAGATGTGCGAGGAAAGGGTGTTGCGCAGCACCTTGGCCTGCTCCAGCACGAGCACCCGCAGTCCGCGCCCCGCCAGCAGGGTCGCCAGGGCCGAACCGGCGCAGCGGCCGCCGACGATCACCACGTCATACCGTTCCGTCACGCGACCCCTCCTGTCCGGGAACGAGGGCGCGGAGCAGCGGCATCAGCGCTCCCTCGGATTCGGTGAGATAGAAGTGGCCACCGTCGAAGACCCGGGTGGTGACCGGTCCGGTGGTCTCCGCGGCCCAGCCGCGCAGCTGTGCCGGGCTCGCCTCCCGATCGTCGACGCCGGTGCACGCCGTGATCGGGCAGTGCAGCCGCCCCGGCCGGTAGCGGTAGCCCGCGAGCAGCTCCAGGTCGGCCCGGATCGACGGCAGGAACCAGGCGAGCAGCTCCGGGTTGTCCCTGACAGCGGCCGGCACGCCGCCGTAGCGCCGGTCGAGCTCGTCCAGCAGCGCCATGTCGTCGGCGGGCAGCGCGATCCAGGGGAGCGCGGCGAGCTGCGCGGGCGCGGCCCGGCCGGAGACGAACAGGTGCAGTGGCGGGTGCCCGGCCGCGGTCAGCGCGCGCGCCACCTCGAAGGCGACCAGCGCGCCGAGGCTGTGCCCGAACAGGACGACCGGGCCGCCCAGCCGGCGGGCGATCGACTCCGCGACCCCGGTCACCAGCTGCGGCCAGCGGACCTCGAGGTCGGCGTCGGAATGTCCGGCGCGGCCGGGCAGCGAGAGCGTCCACACCTCGAGCGCGGGGGCGAGCGCGGCGGGCCAGCGCCGGTAGGTATGCGGGCCACCGCCCGCGTACGGCAGGCACACCAGCCGCAGCGCCGGGTCCGGTTGCGGGCGCGTACAGGTCAGGCCGCCCGGCAGCGTGCGCACCGCGGCCCCGGCGCTCACGCGCCACCCGCCGCGGCCGTCCCCGGCCCCGCGAGCGCGGCGACGATCGCCTCGGCGAGCCGGGCGGGCGAGCCGCCCTCCAGCAGCGCCGCCAGCGGAACCCGCACCCCGAGGTCGCGTTCGGCCTGGTTCTTGAGCTCGACGACGACCAGCGAGTCGAGCCCTAGATCCTGCACCGCGACGTCGGGCGGCAATTGCTCGGCGCCGTCCAGATCGAGGGCGTCGGCGAGCCGGTCGCGCAGGTACCCCTCGATGAAAGCGGCCCGCTCGGAAAGTGATTCGGGCAGTACCCGGCCGCTCTCGGCGCACGCGGAGGAAACGGTTTCTGGCACTCCGTCGCCTCCGGTGGCGGCGGGGGTCGCGGCCGGTTCGCTGATGTGGGACAGCCAGTGCCTGCGGTGCTGCCACGGATAGCCGGGCAGTGCGGTGTACGCGCCCGGCTCGCCGGTAATGCGAGCCCAGTCCAGCTCGAGGCCGAAATCCCAGAGCCGTGCCAGCGCCTCGTAGCGGGTCGCCGGACGCTCGCGATGCAGGCTGCCGACCGCGCAATGCCTGCCTGCCACGGGCTCGGCCAGTTCACCGATGTGCCTGATCAGTACCGGATGCGGCCCCAGCTCGACGAAGACCGTGATGCCGTCGGCCGCCATCGCTTCGACGGTCGGCGCGAAAAGCACGGTGCCGGCGAGGTTCCGGTGCCAGTGCCCGGCGGCGAGCGTCTCCGGTTCGACCTCGGTGCCGGTCACCGTCGAGTACACGGCTACGCCGTCCGCGGGCGCCACTGGGCGGGGCAGCTCGCCCAGCTCCGCCCCCGCGCCCTCCAGCAGCGGGCTGTGGAAGCCGTAGCCGCCGTGGAGCTCCTTGCCGCGAACGCCGTCGGCCGTCGCCGCGGCCAGGATGGCGGCGACCGCCTCGGCGGCGCCGCTGATCACGGTCGAGACCGGGCCGTTCACGGCCGCGACGCCCGCCTTGCCCGCCCACGGCTCGGTGTACCGCGCCGCCGCCGCGGCCGCGAGCTCCATGGTCGCCATCGCCCCGCCCGCGGCGATCTCGCAGACCGCGCCGCGGCGCAGCAGCAGCGCGAAGGTCTGCTCCCGATCGAGCGCACCGGCGGCGCAGAGCGCGACGATCTCGCCCATGCTGTGCCCGGCCACCGCGTGCGGGCGGACGCCCCACGAACGCCAGAGCGCGTCCAGGGCGAGCTGCACCGCGGCGACGGCCGGCTGGGCGACGGCGGTCTCGGCCAGCCGCGATCCGGCGCTGGCCCGCAGCTGCTCGAGGATCGACCAGCCCGCCAGCCGGCCGACGATCGCATCGCACTCGGTCAGCACGGCGCGGGCGACCGGTTCGCGGTCGAACAGCTCGACCCCCATCCCGGCCCACTGGCTGCCCTGGCCGCTGAACACGAACCCGACCCGCGGTGCGGTGGCTACCGCGGGCTCGGCGGTGAGTACCGGCCTGCGCAGTGCCCGCAGCAGGCCGCGCGGCGAATCGGCGGTGACCGTCCTGCGGTAGCGGTGGTGCTCGCGGCGCAGCGCGGCCATGGCGCACACCGCGGCCGCCGCCTCCGGTTCCGCGGTGAGCAGCTCGGCGTAGCGGGCGACCAGCTCGCGCAGCGCGGCCGGGTTGCGCGCCGACATCGGCAGCACCAACGCCGCGGGCGCCGCCTGCTCCCGCGCGTCGACCGGTGGCGCGGCCTGCAGCACGATGTGGGCGTTCGCGCCGCCGAACCCGAAGGAGCTCACCGCGGCACAGTGCGGGTTGTCCGAATCCGGCAGCGGCTGCACCGAGGTCGGGATCCGCAGCCGGGTGCCGTCCAGCGAGATCTCCGGGTTCAGCTCCCGCAGGTGCAGATGCGGCGGGACCTCCCGGTGCTCCAGGATCAGCATCGACTTGATCAGGCCGGTGATGCCCGCCGCTGCCTCCTGGTGCCCGAAGTTCGTCTTGACCGAACCGATGGCGCAGGTGCCAGGCCCGCTGCCGTACACATCGCGGAGCGCGTCCACCTCGATCGGATCGCCGAGCGCGGTGCCGGTACCGTGCGCCTCGAGGTAGCTCACCTGCCCGGCGTCGATCCCGCCGTCGGCGAGCGCGGCCCGCAGCAGCGTGGCCTGGGCGCGCGGGTTGGGTGCGGTGAGGCCGTTGGTGCGGCCGTTGTGGCTGATCGCGGTGCCCCGGATCAGCGCCCTGGCCCGGCGCCCAGGCGCCGCCGCCTCGGCCGGGCGGCCGAGCACGACGACGCCGCAGCCCTCGGCGCGGACGATGCCGTCGGCGCCCGCGTCGAAGGTGCGGCACCGGCCGCTCGGCGCCAGCGGCAGCACCTTCCCGGTGACCAGCGTCGACATCGGCGAGAGGATCACGTTCACCCCGGCGGCAACGGCCAGGTCGCAGTCGCCCGCGCGCAGCGCTCTCGTCGCCAGGTGCACGGCCACCAGCGACGACGAGCACGCGGTGTCGACGGCCACGCTGGGACCGGTGAGGTTCAGCAGGTAGGACAGCCGATTGGCCGCCATGCTGTGCGCGCCGCCCGGTGCGGTGTACGCGGTGAGCCGGTCCGGCGCGCCGAACTGCAGGCCGAGGTAGTCGGTGCCGTAGAGGCCGATGAACACGCCGACCCGCAGATCCCGCAGCTCGGCCACGGTGTAGCCGGCGTCCTCGATTGCCTCCCAGGCGACCTCGAGTACCAGCCGCTGCTGCGGGTCCATGTGGTCGGCCTCGTCGGCGCCGATGCCGAAGAACTCGGCGTCGAAGGCGTCGATCCGGTCCAGCAGCCCGGCCCAGCGGCCCGGCTCCTCGGCCGCGGTCGCCTGCGCGCCGCGGCGGCCGTCGACGGTGTGGACCAGCGGCGAGACCGCATCGACGCCGTCGCGCAGCAGCTGCCAGAACGCCGCCGTCGTGTGCGCGCCGCCCGGCAGCCGCGCCGCGGCGCCGAGGATCGCGACCGGCTCCGGCGTCCGGTTCGTCGCCTGTTCGAGCTTCTTCCTGGTGCTGCGCAGCTCTCGCAGCGCCTGCTGGAGCAGTACCCGTTCGCGGGAGACCGGCTCCGGTGCAACGGCAGTCATGCGCTCTCGCTTCCGCGGATCAGGCCGAGTTCGCGCTCGACCAGATCCGTCAGTTCGTCGTCGGACAGTGCCGACAGGTCGTCGTCGTCCGGTTCGCCGCCGTCCGGTTCGCCGTCGGCCACGTCGGGTGCGGCAGCGGACGCGGGCGCCACTGTCCCGAGCCGAGCCGCGAGTTCGTCCGCGAAGCTCTCCACCGTGGGGTGGGCGAAGAAGAGCGCGGCGGAGAGCCGGGTGTCGAAGGCGGTCTCCAGCTGGTCCCGCAGCTCGATGGCGGTCAGCGAGTCCATGCCGACCTCCTGGAACGGCACGCGCGGATCGACGTCCGCGGGGGTCGTCCCCAGCACCGCGGCGACCCGCTCGGTGAGGTAGCGAGCGACGACATCGCGGCGGGCGTCGTCGGTCTGCGCCGCGCGCACCGCCGCCAGCGCGGCGCCGCGCACAGCCCGCGGCTGATCGAGGCTGCCGACGATCGGCTCGAGCAGGGTCCTGGTGGCGGGCGGGGCCGAGGCCAGGCTCCTGCCGAGGCCCTCCGGCCGGAATGCGGCGGCGACCACGACGGGCAACTCGCTCGCCAGCGCCGCGGTCAGCAGTTCCAACCCGATCTCCGGCCGCAGCGGCGGGAGCCCGCGCGCGGCGAGCCGATCCACCCCGGCCGAGGCCAGGCTCGCACCCGCCCAGGTACCCCACGCGATGCTCACCGCGGGCAGCCCGGCCGCCGCGCGCTGCACGGCGATGGTGTCCAGCACGGTGTTCGCGGCGGCGTAGGCCGCCTGCCCCGGGGAGCCGAGAATGCCCGCGAGCGAGGAGAACAGCACGAAGTCGTCGAGCGGCAGCCCCACGGTCGCCTCGTGCAGATGCTGGGCGCCGAGCGCCTTTCCGGTGATGGCGCGGGTCAGGTGGGTGTCGTCGAGATCGGTGACGAGCGCGTCCGCGAGCACACCGGCCGCGTGGTAGACGGCGGACAGCGGGTGCCCGCTCGCCTGGATCTCCGCCACCAGCGCCGCGATCGCGGCGCCGTCGGCGACATCGAGCCGCGCGGCGCGGATGTCGAGATCCGGTGTGGCCGCGCGCCAGCGCGTCAGCAGCGCCCGCGCCGCGGGGTCGTCGTCGCCCCGCCTGCTCGCCAGCACCACGTGCCTGGCCCCCCGGCCGAGCAGATGCTCGACCAGCGCCTGCCCCAGCGCGCCGAAACCACCGGTGATCAGGTGGGTGCGGTCGGTGCGCACCGGCTTCGGCTCCGCGCCTGCCCGCGGGGGCGCGGGCACCAGCCGCGGTACCAGCACGGCCCCGGCGCGCACGATCGCCTGACCCGGCTGTTCCCGGCTCCGCAGCGTCGCGGCCAACCCCGCGACGTCGTCGGCCGTGGCCTCCGGCGAGCTCAGGTCGACCAGGCCGCAGCGCAATCCGGGCAGCTCGGTGGCGATGGCCCGGCCCAGCCCCCACACGGCGGCGTAGCCCGCGCCAGGGGAGGCGACCGTCGCGGCGAGCTCCTGGGTGCCCGCCGTGACCAGCCACAGCGCGGGGCGGTCGGATCGCCCGGCCAGTTCCCGGGCGAGCCGCAGCGCGGCACCTGCCGTCGCCGCCGCCGTCGCGGTGTGCGCCGCCGCGACGGCGCGCAGGTCGACAACGGCATGGATCGGGCCGAGCTCCGCGGTCTCCGGCTGGAGCTGATCGGCGGCGGTGAGCAGGTGGGCCCGGTCACCGGCCGCGGTCAGCGAGGCGGTCAGCGCCGCGGCGAGCTCGCCGCCGCCGAGCAGCGCCCAGGTGCGGCCGTCGCCCGCGGTCGCCGCGCCGAGCGCCTGCCGGTCCCACCGCAGCCGGTAGAGCCTGCCCTCGTCGACGGCGCGCCGCGGTGCGGTCGTGCGGACGGCGAATCCGATCGCCTGCCAGACGATCTCGCCGGAGTCGTCCCACACGCTGACATCGGCAAGCACCTCGTGGCCCCGCACCAGGCGGATCCGGGCGTGCGCCCATCCGGTGGCCGGTGCCGCGGCCGCGGTCGCGGCCCACACCCGCTCTACCCCGACCGGGAGCGGCAGTGCTCCCGCGGCCGCGGTCTCCCCGCCGACAGCCGCCGCGACGGTGTGCAGGCAGGCATCGAGCAGCGCGGGATGCAGCATGCCGCCGGTGGCGGCCGTCCCGTCCCGGCGGCGGATCCGGCCCAGTGCCTCCCCGTCGCCGCAGGCGAGCTCGCTCAGCCCACGGAAGGCGGGGCCGTAGTGCAGGCCGAGTTCCTCGAGGCGGGCATAGAGCTCGGGCAGGCTCGCCGCCGTGCCGCAGCGCGCCCGCGCCCCGTCCGGATCGACCGCGACGGGGTCGTCGCCCGCAGGCAGCACCCGGCCGCGCGCATGCTCGACCGGGGTGGGTTCGACGGCCGAGACGATCCGGAATTCGCGCCCCGAATCCAGCAGCGCCAGCTGCAGCAGCCCGGCGCCGCGCTCGGTGACCGGGTGTGGCGCCAGGAACTCGACATCGCCGAGTACGACCGGGCCTGCGCCACCGAGCGCCTCGGTGACCGCGCCGAGCCAGTACGCACCGGGAACGACGGCAAGGTCGTCCACGGTGTGGTCGGCGAGTTCGGGGAAATTGGTGCTGTCGAAGGGCAGTGCCCACAGCCGCATCGACGGATCGACCCCGACCGGGATGCGCCTGCCGAGCAGGCCGGCGCCGCTGCGCGCGGCCGGTGCGGCGTCGGCGCGATCGGGGGCCGCGAGGCGGATCGGCGGGAAGGGCTGGTGGTCCCAGCCGGGCTCGGGCAGGTCGGTGTGCGGGACGGCGTCGGGATACAGCGCGGACCAGTCGACGGCGACGCCGTGGGTGTAGGCCTCTCCGAGGCCGGTCAGCAGGCTCACCTGCTCGTCGGCGTCGCGGTCGAGCGAGGTCAGCACGGTGGCCTCGGTCCCGGCGGTGCGGATCAGCTCGTTCAGCGCGTGGCCGAGCACGGGATGCGGGGCGATCTCGACGAGCACGGTGTTGCCGTCCGCGAGCACCTGCTCGACGGTGGGGCCGAAGAGCACCGGTTCGCGGAAGTTGCGCAGCCAGTAGTCGACGCCGAGGTCGGCGCCGGGCAGCAGCCCGCCGTGCACGGTCGAGTAGATCGGCACGGCGCCGGCGGCGGGCGTCAGCCCGGTCAGCGCGGCGCGCAGCCGGGGCAGCAGCGGCTCCACCTGCGGGCTGTGCGCGGCGAACTCGACGGCGATGCGGCGGGCGAAGATCCCGCGCTCCGACATCTCGGCGACCAGCTCGTCGACGGCGGCGGCAGCACCGGACACCACCGTCGTGCGCGGGCCGTTCACGGCCGCCACCGACAGCAGCGCGGCCCGCGGGGCCAGCAGCTCGGCGGTCTCGGCGGCGTCCAGCTCCAGCACGGCGAGCGCCCCGCGCCCGGAGATCTCGGTCGCGAGCGTGCTGCGGGCGCAGACGATGCGCGCGGCGTCGGCCAGGGATATCGAGCCGGAGACACACGCCGCCGCGACCTCGCCCATGCTGTGGCCGATCACCGCCGACGGCTGCACGCCGCACGCCGTCCAGGTGCGCGCGAGCGCCACCTGGATCGCGAACAGCGCGGGCTGGACCTGCGCCGTTCCGACGGCCGTCAGCCCGGACCCGTCGTCCCAGAGCGCGGTGCCGAGCAGCGGCGCGAGCGCGGCGTCGCACTCGCGGATGGCATCGCGGAAGACCGGCACGGTGGCCGCGAGCCTGCGTCCCATCCCGATCCACTGCGGCCCCTGCCCCGGGAAGACGAACGCGACGCGCGGGGTCCGGACGGCTCTGGCGCGCGGCCCGGCCACGCCGGGCGCCGCGGTGTCCGGCCCGGCCCGCAGGCCGGCGGCGAGTTCGCCGGCGGTCCTGACCACCGCGGCCATCCGGTGGCGCTGGTGCCCGGTGCGCAGCGCCGCGGCACCGGCGGCGGCCGCGAGCCAGCAGGCATCGCCCGCGTGCTCGTCCGCCAATGCCGCCCAGCTCGCTGCCCGGCTCGCCAGCTGCTCCTCGGACTGCGCCGAGATCGGCAGCAGCACAGCGCGATCGGCGCCGGCCGGCTCGGAGGCCGCATCGCGAGCGCTGGCGATGGGGGCACCGGAGAGCACCAGGTGCGCGTTGGTGCCGCCGAATCCGAACGAGCTCACCCCGGCCAGCGGCGCCCGGTCGGTGGTGGCGGGCCACGGCTCCCGCCGCTGCTGCACGACCACCGGGACGCGGTCGAGACCGAGCAGCGGATTGGGCCGCTCGAAGTGCACGGTCGGCGTCAGCGTCCGGTGGTGCAGCGTGAGCGCCAGCTTGATCACGCCCGCGATGCCCGCGGCGGCCTCCAGGTGGCCGACATTGGTCTTGGCGGAGCCGACTCGCAGGGCGGTCTCCCGACCCGCGCCGAGCACCTGCGCCAGCGCGGAGACCTCGATCGGATCACCGACGGCGGTGCCGGTGCCGTGCGCCTCGACGTAGTCGACCGCCGCCGGATCCACCTGTGCCGCCCGGTACGCCGCGCGCAGCAGCTCGACCTGGGCGATGCGGCTCGGCGCGGTCAGGCCGTTGGTCTTGCCGTCGTGGTTGGTGGCCCCGCCGAGCACCACCGCGTAGATCCGGTCGCCGTCGGCCTCGGCCTCGGACAGCGGCTTGAGCACGACCGCGCCCGCGCCCTCGCTCCGCACATAGCCGTCGGCGCGATGGTCGAAGGTCTTGCAGCGGCCGTCCGGCGCCATCAGCCCGCCCTGGCTGAAGATGATCGCTACCCCTGGGCTGGTGATCACGTTGACCCCGCCCGCGATCGCGACGTCGACCTCGCCCGCGCGCAGCGCCTGGCAGGCCAGGTGCATCGCGACCAGCGACGACGAGCACGCGGTATCGATGACCAGGCTCGGCCCGCGCAGGTTAAGGCTGTAGGAGACCCGGTTGGCGATGATGCTCAGCGCCGCACCGGTGCCGTCGTAGATCCCGGGCGACGTGCCCGCGGCCTGCATCGCGGCGCCGTGGTCATAGGTCGACGCGCCGAAGTACACACCGGTGGTCGCGGCGGCGCGATGCGCGATCGGGATCCCCGCGTCGGCCAGCGCCTCGTACGCGACCTCGAGCGCGATCCGCTGCTGCGGGTCCATGCGCTCGGCCTCGCGCCTGGAGATCCCGAAGAAATCAGCGTCGAAACCATCGATATCGTCGAGGAATCCGCCCCAGCGGGTATTCATCTTTCCCGGCGTTCCCGGCGTTCCCGGCTGCTCGGCGAAGAATTCGTCGAGGCTCCACCGGTCGGCGGGCACCTCGCCGATCGTGTCGCGCCCGGTGCTCAGGACGTCCCAGAATTCGGAGGTGCCGCGGGATCCGGGAAATCGGCATCCGATACCGACCAGGGCGATGGGTTCGCTCATCCGGCTGCCGTCCCGGAGAGTTCCTCCACCAGATAGGCGGCGACGGCATTGATCGTCGGGTAGTCGTAGGCGAGCGTCGGCGGCAGGTCGCGGCCGAGCCACCGCTGCAGCGAGTCGGAGATCTCGACGGCCTGCACCGACGAGAGCCCCACTTCGAGGAACAGGCCGTCCGGATCGATCTCGGAGACCGGCAGTTCCAGCATCTCGGCGATCTCGGCGGATATCCAGTCGGCGATGATGTCCGCGGTCCGCTGCGCACCGAGGACGCGGGGGTCGGGAACTCGAACCGTTTCGATCGAATTGTCAGTCATTCGCAGCACCCTTTTCAGACCGAGGTAGCGGGATCCAGTACACCGAGACGCTTCAATTCCCCCCGCTGGAAAGCCGTCCGGCAGGCCCGCCTGCGTGGTTTGCCACTGGAGGTGCGCGGCACCGAGTTCGGCTTCACCAGCACTATCTCGTGGACGCGGAGACCGTGGCCCGCGCTGACTCGCCCGCGGATCGCCCGCTCGATGCGGAGCAGCTCCCCGGGATCGCGCGTGGTGACCTCGGCGACGACGGCGACCCGCTCGTCCCCGACGACCTCGAAGTTGAAGGCGATGCTGCCGCCGGGGCGGATGCGCTCGTGCGCGCCGTCGACGGTCTCCTCGAGATCGGCCGGGTAGTGGTTGCGCCCGTCCACGATGATGAGGTCCTTCATCCGCCCGGTGACGAACAGCTCACCGTCCAGCACGGCGCCGAGGTCGCCGGTGCGCAGGAACGGGCCCTCGCCGGTGTCGGCAATGCGCGCGTGGAAGGTGTGCGCGGTCTCTTCGGGGTTATCCCAGTACCCGGCCCCGACGTCGGGGCCGGCGGACCAGATCTCCCCGATCGTTCCGTCCGGGCAGCGGCGCAGCGTGGCCGGGTCGACGATGGCGAGTTCCCGGTGCAGGCGGGCGGTGCCGCACCCGACGATCTCGACGGCGTCCGGCTCGGCATCCGGGGCGGTCAGCGTGCCCTCCCGCAGCTGAGCCGCGGAGACGCGGCGGCGCACGGGGCCGCGGCCGGGCAGGTCGGCGCCGGAGACCATCACGGTGTTCTCGGCCAGTCCGTAGCAGGCGTACCAGGCGGCGGCGTCGAAGCCGTGCGGGCGATAGGCCGCGGTGAACGCGTCCAGGGTGCTCGCGCGCACCGGTTCGGCGCCGCTGAACGCCAGCTTCCAGCTCGACAGCTCCAGCCCCTCGCGGTCCTCCGGGCGGATCCGGCGCAGGCAGAGCTCGTAGGCGAAGTTCGGGGCGCCGGAGATCGTCGCGCCGTACCGTGTGATCGCCTGTAGCCACCGGATCGGGCGGTGCAGGAAGGTCATCGGCGACATGAAGACCCCGGGGGTGCCGGAGGCGATCACGCCGAGCAGGTTCCCGATCAACCCCATGTCGTGATAGAGCGGGAGCCAGGAGACGCCGATGTCGTCCGGGCCGAGCGCGGCGCCGGAGGTGATCAGCCGCTCGTTGTGCAGCAACGCATCGTGCGTGATGATCACGCCCTTGGGATCACCGGTGGAGCCCGAGGTGTACTGCAGGAACGAGACGTCCGCGGGCCGCACCGGCACCGGGCGGAAGGCATCGGCCGCGTCGAGGCCCGCCTCCTCGATCCGAACCCAGTGCAGCGCACGCAGTTCCGGTACGACGGCTTCGATCTCGGCGCGCTCGGCCGGGGCGCCGGCGATGAGCACGACCGTCGGCGTGCAATTGTTCACGATGGAACGCAGGGTTTGCACGCGCTGCGCCGACCGCGCCGGGTAGGGCGGATACGCGGGAACGGCGATCATGTTCGCGTATTGGCAGGCGACGAAGGCGCGCACGAAATCGAAGCCGTCGGTGGCCAGAATGATCACGCGATCGCCGGGATCGGCCACCTGCTGCAATGCCGCGCCGAGTGCCCGGCCGTATCCGTCGAGTTGGCCGAACGTCACGACTTCGGTTTCCTCGAGATCATCCGCGATGAATCTGTAGGCGATTTTCCCCGGATCTTCCTCGCACCTCGAACGAAGAACCGCAGACAGCGTTGCAGGACTTTCCGTCATTATTCCACCGATTTCTGAAACAAGACCGTATGCGAGCAGAGCGGGGCCCGATTCCCATACAATGAATGCGACCGTCAGCGCTGACGTATCACGCTTTCACTTGGCGACGCTTCTTCTTCCGGACAATTCCGTCGATGGCGCACGAGAAAACGCCGTCCTGATGATCGTCGGGAACCGAAACGAGATACTTCCGCAAATCGATGCCCAGATCCTCCATGAGAAAGAGCATCAGATGCGGCGATGGAGTGCCGGTGAAGGAGCGGCGGATGGTGGATGCATCCAGCTTGGATCGGTTCGCCAGTTCTTGGAGCGAACGGATCCCATGGCTTCGGCGCAGCTTTTCCAAAAGCAGATCGCGGGACAAGTAGATATGGGCCAACCGAACTTACCCCCTTCACCCGAACCCCGAACGCAATCAATAGTGCAATACCCGCTCTCAGCTGTCAATTCGAGCCGGATATACCGACGATTGTGCTCGCATTCCCGCTGATAGAACACTGTGCAGTAATGCAAATCTGCACGGGGACGCGGTCATCGCTCGGAGCGTGGTTTGCGGGGCTTTGTCGGACCTAGAATGCGATTCTAGGTCCGATGGCTGAAACTGTCGCTTCGGGTGCGCCTGCGGTAACAGAAGTGGTGTCCGGTTCGGCCCATTCGGGACGAACGCGCCTCCTGTCAGGGCTTCTGCATGCGGCGAAATCATACGCAGCAACTCGGATGCGTGACCGAAGTTACAGGAAATCCTCCGCAGTATTACTTCTCTCGAGTAACCGCGCTGCGGTTCTCGCTAATGCGCCGACCGGAGAACTCGGGTCTTGACAGCGGGCCGATAGCGAATTACGAAGTAATTCGCCCCGCGCGTTCAACCTTCTGCACACTACGGTGTGGAGCCCGCGCGCACGTCCGCAGCCGGTGCTCGGTCCAGGCGACGGCCGGGCGGACCGCCCGGCTCGCTGACGCGCCATGTCCAGGGCGTTGACGACCAGGGCGGCGGCGTCCTGGCGGGACTCGATCGACCAGCCCGCGATCGAGTAGTCGAACACTCGTGTGGACCCGCAACTGCTTCGCGGAGACTTGTCGGTGCGCCGAGAGCTCACACCCTTGAAAACCGACCTGTCGTTTCGGCTCTATCAAACGAAAGTATCTGAACTACAGGGCATTCGGCCGATCTCAGCCTGTACTCGAGATTAGGATTGGTGCCGCTGAAGGGGGACTCATTATGACCAGCGAGCGCGAACAGGGCGCCGGAGTTCACGTCGGCGGCGACGTAGCGAGCAGCCAGGTGGTGGTGGGGCACCACAACTTCGTGATCAATGTCGAGGGCTCCTACATCGCCGGAGACAACTCCGCCCCGCCACCGGTCAAGAAGCGCACAGCACCGGTGCCTCGCCCGCTTCCCAAACTCCGCGGTGAACTCGTGGGGCGGGACACCGAGTTGGCGCTGCTGACCCAGTGGGTCGAACAGGGCAGGCCCGTCGAGGTCCACGGCGCGACGGGAATCGGGAAGTCGGCGTTGCTGGCCCGCTTCGCTGCCGAACGGGTCGAAGACGGCCACGACGTGGTGTACCTGCACGCCGCCGGAGTCGACCCGGCTGATGTCATCCAGCAGGTGTTCCAGTCGTGCTACGACGCGCCAGGCTACATCCCCGACCATCAGCACCTGCGCCGGCTCATGGGATCCATCCACGCCGTGATCATGGTCGACGACTTCGAAGGTACCGCCGAGCAACTGACCGAACTCATCGACGCTCTGCCCTCCAGCGACATACTCGTCTCGACCACTCAGCGCGTCGCCTGGAGCCAGGCGCACTCCCTGGAGCTCCGCGGACTCGGCGAGGAATCGGCGCTCGCGCTGCTGGCCGTCGAACTCGGCGGCGGGCTCGGCGACTTCGCCGAAGTCGCGCAGCGTGTGTGTAGGGTCGCGAACGGGCATCCTCGCGCGCTGATGCAGGCCGCCGCCTGGATCCGCGACGGTGGCGACACCGCCATTGCCGCCGATCCGCAGACGCTGCAACGCACCCTGCTCACCGGGCTTTCCGAGCAATCCCGCCGCAGTGTGAGCGCGCTGTATGCCGCAGGCGGAGCGTTGCTCACTCCGGCTCTGTGTCGGGCCCTGACCGGCGATGCCGACGCCGAGACCACACTCGAGGAATTGGTCCGCGTGGCTGTCGCCGAGAAAAGAGGGACGCGGTTTCGGCTCGCAGTCGATCCGCAAGCAGTAGCACGGGCATGGGCACCGGCAGCGCCGGCCGTGGCCGGATTCATCACCCCGCTGCTCGGTTGGGTGAGCGCCGATGCGACACCGAGACTGATCGCCGACCAGGCTCCGGTCCTGATCAAGGTCCTCGACGCCGCCATCGCCGATGGTCGCGCCGAGCCCTCCTGTGCTCTGGCTCGCACGCTCGCCCCGGTCCTCGCCGCAACGCTGCAGTGGGGTGCCTGGGGCACCGTGCTGCGGCTCGGTGAAACCGCCGCGGCATCCTGCGGCTCGGAAATCGACCGCGCCTACTTCCAGAACGAAGACCGCCTCCGCCGCAAAGCCAGCGGGCTCGCTACCGCAACCACCATCGCAGGCGCCGCCGGGGGTGGCGTCCTGCTCGGCCACGCCGCCACCAAGTGGACCGTCGGAAGGGCTGTGAAGACCGCGATCACCGCACATCCCGCAGCCTCGACCGGCATTGCCGCGATCGTGGTGGCAGGAGGCATCGCCGGAGCGACGGTCGTGATGGATCAGCCGCCACCGGTGGCCAATTCGCAATCCGCTCTGGTCACCGAACTCCCGCCGGCCCCCGCTCTTTCGCTGACCACCATCCTGTCTGCCCCGACCACGGTCCGCCCGGAACCGCCGACGAAAACCACGACACCTGCGGGACCAACGGCGAGTACGCCATCACGGTCCTACCACGGCCGCGACATCGATTCCGCCACAACGTTGCCGAGTCCCACTTCGACTTCGATACCGGCATCGACAACGCAGCCGACGCCGTCCGCCGAAGATCTGTGCTCGTCCAGCCCACACGCCGAGGGAGACGGTCCCGACCTCACCGCTGATGCCGGAAAGCCCGTCACCGGAACCGCGACACTCGTCCAGTGGGCCGACTGCCTGAATCCCGCTACCGCCGAGCTCGACGACCCATCGGTCTTCACCATGACGCCCTTCACATGCGACCAGGGCAGCTGCACCAGCGTCATCACCTTCCGAGCCGACACACCCGGAAAGTACACAGCCCGCATCGTCGTCAAAGCATCACGAGGCGACAACGAGATCTCGATCCAGGTGAACGGGACTGCACTCGACACAAAGCCACCGCTCAGATGAACACAACAGGCCACCGCCGATCGGCCACCGCCGATCGGTAAACCTCGTCGAAGTAGGGAACAGCACATGGCCGAAAACACAGTCGATCAAACCGGGTCGGAACGCTACGCGATCAACGTCGGCGGCAACGCGTCCGGCCAGTTCACGGTGGGCCACCACAACACTGTCAGCCGAACCGACACGAGCAACAGCGCAGAAGACACTCCCACCGCGGACCTCGCGGCACTTCGCGAAGAATTCGCCCGCCTCCGCGAACAATTGCCCACAGAGGGACCCCTTGCCGACCAGGCAAGAGAGAATCTCGACGATCTCGAGAACGCGATCACCGCACCACTGCCGAATGTCTCCGCCATGCACTCGGTACGTGACTGGTTCACCCGCAAACTTCCCTACCTCGCGGCGGCCGTAACCGGCCTGATCGCCCACCCCGTCGCCGAGCAGTTGATCGCCGCCGGTGGCGCGGCAGTAGTCGCCGAATTTCAGCGCTTCTTCGGCTCCGACCTGGCATAGATACCCCGGCAGAAGGAGCAGATCCAGAGAACGGCATCGACCCCGGGGCGGTTCACTGACCGGCACATACCGCGACTGCGCCTACCTCACAGCTATGTCGTCGCCGGTCGACGACGGGATCGTTGCTGGGATTCGACCGGGTCGTCGACCGTGGCGGCCGCGGGAGCGACACGCTGGACGGCCACATACGAGGAGCTCAGTGCTGGTGTCTGCGACAGCGGGTCGACCTGCGAGCCGTCGACCACGAGGTTGCGGTTGACCCCGAAGTATTGGGGTTCCGAGCCGCCTCGTGGGTCGAAGACCCCCGAGCCCCAGCCGTGGTCGACTATCACCACTCCCCGCCGAGGCCGGTCGGAGATCGTCGCGGGCAACTCGATCTCGCCGACCGGCGAGTAGACCCGGACCAGGTCACCCTCGTCGATGCCGAGCGCCGCGGCGTCCTGCGGGTGGAGAAGCGCCGTATTCCGCTTCCCGGACGGGTGCAGGCCCTCGAGGTCGTTGAGCATCGAGTTCATCGAGTGCCGGTGGCGCTGATTGCCGAGCTGGAACGGATAGCCGGCGGGCGCCTGCGGATGTGGCTCCGCGAGGAGTTCTCGGGCGCGGTCGACGAACTCCGGTGGCGCGGCGTGGACCTTCTTGTCCTCGGTCTTGAGAGCATCCTTGAAGTGGCCGAATTCGCGCTCTCCGAAGACCAGCCCGTGCGGGTGGGCGAGGATGTCCCGCCATTTCACCTTTCGGCCCGTCGCCACCAGCAGGCGGTTGATCCACTGTGGATGAAACGCGAGTTCGCGTCGACGCGTCACCCTGGCAAGCGCCCGGGTGGCACGAATGAAGCCGTTCACGCCCTTCACCCCGAACAGCGGTTTCCGCATGGCGATCGAGAGGTCGGCGAAGATCTCCCATTCCTCCCGCACCCCCGGCGGCGGGTCGACCGCGCGATGGCCGTACTGGACGAACGGCTGGTCCTGCAGGCCACTGGAGACGGCGTGCAGGTCGTTGCGCTCCAGCCAGTGAGCGGCAGGCAGCAGCCAGTGGGCGTGGCGGTGGCTCTCGCGCTGCACCAGGTCGATGACGACCAGCAGGTCGAGGGTCTGCAGAGCGGCGTCGAGCCTCGTGCCGTCGGCTCCCGAGACCACCGGATTGCCGCCGTTGATCACCATGGCGCGGATTTTTCCCGGACCAGGTGTGGTGATCTCGTCCGGCAATTCGTCGAGCCCGTGGTGGCCGGCCGTCATCTCCCGGCCCTGCAGGCGACTCCGGTGCGTCATGGGCTTGGCCATGGTGTCCCAGAGCTTCAGCGCGTCGACGTACCCCGGCTCGAACCGCCTGCCACCCGGACGGTCCATCCGGCCCGTGATCACGTTGAGCACATGCCCGAGCCACTCGGCGACGGTTCCCGCGAGATGCAGGGAGACCCCTGTCCGCGTGATGACCATCGCGCCCCGTGCCAGGGCGAACTCCCGGGCGATCTGCTCGATGCGCTCGCGCGGAACATCACAACGCGCCGCAAGATCATCGAGGTCGGCGTCCCCGACGAGGGCGCGCAGCGCGGGCACTCCGGTGGCGAGGTCGCGGCAGTCCTGCTCGTGTTCGAGGCCCTCGTCGAAGACGACTTTGACCATCGCCAGCAGCAGTGCCCAATCCTGACCCGGGCGGACAGCGATGTGCACGTCGGCCTTGTCGGCACTCTCCGTGCGCACCGGATCGACGACGACGATCTTGGCGCCGAGTCGCTGGCGCGCCAGCGCGCGCTTCCAGCCGCCCGGCACGTTCTCGACCCAGTTCCAGGCGCTGACCGCGGGATTGGCGCCGACCAGTATGAAGTAGTCGGAGTTGTCGACATCGGAGATGGGCGTCATGAGCATCGAGCCGTACATGGCCGTCGCGACCACGTGCATGGCGTTCTGGTCCACCGAACCGACGTAGTAGCGGTTGTGGGTGCCGATGCTGTCGAGGAAGCCGTTCATGAACATCACGTTCGATGAGGAGTTGCCTGCCGGGTTGCCCCAGTAGCTGGCCAGCGCGTCCGGCCCGTCGGCGTCGATGATCGCGGTCAATCGCGTGGCGATGTCGCTGATGGCCTCCTCCCAGGTGGCCTCCTGGTATCCCCCGGCCACCCGCTTCATCGGGTTCAGGATGCGGCGGGGGTGCTCGACGAGCCGTCCCGCGGTTCGTCCCTTGGCACAGAAGTCCGACCAGGAGTGCGGGTTCTGCTTGTCCGCGGAGATCTTCAGCACCCGGTTCTCGGCGACCGTGACGTTGAGACCGCAACCTGCGAGGCAGATGCGGCAGACGGTGTGCACGGTCCTGGCGTCGCTCGGTGTGACGTTGTCGGGCCGGGGTTGTGCAGGGGCGATCCCGTTGGTGTCAGACGGCGACATCTCTATCTTCTCCTGGTAACTGTGCCCGTAGGCGGGCGGTGGTGTGCCCGGTGGTCGTTCGCGGCGCCGCGGTAAACCCTGGGCTTCCGCGTGGAGTGACGCCTCAAAGCTCGGGACACCCGGATCGCCGAATTTGTTGATCGTGGTGTGACAGTCACGAGAGAAGCCCCTGGGGCCGCGCCCGGGCTCGTGCAGACCGCTGCAGGAGTCGTCATTTATCTAGAGTATCTAGATTCATTGATCCAGACATCGAAAATCTCGGCGGCATTGTGATCAGTTCGCCCTCCGGTTCCGGGCGGTTCCAGCCGTCATCGGCATGGCACCAGCAACGTGAGGGTTAGCCGGACGGGCCTGGCCGGGCTTTCGTTTGCCCAGGCAACCGTTCGGGTACCAGGGACTGCAGTGACTGATGTGCCCAGTGGGGCAGAGGTGATCCGGTTTCTCGGCCCCGACCGGCTGCCGGGCAACCTCAACGATGCCGGGTGGAAGTGGTGACCATGCAGCCGGACGATCACGTCCCCACCGTCCCAACCGTCACCAGCCTGCTCCTCGAGCTCTCCGGAGTCCTGGTCCAATGGCGCGCCGACGGCAAGATGCTCGTCGCTCCCCAGGACGAGGTACCCGCGTTGCTGCACCGGCCACCGGAACTCTCGCCCTGGCACGACCCCGTACATCTACCACGCCGGCCACGACCTGTGGATTCCCTTCGACGGTGCCCAGCGGTTGTACGCGGCACAGTGCGCCCGCGGTGTCCCGGCCGTGTTCCGCAGCGAGCCGGGCGAGCACATCAGCGGCCTCGGCATCGGCTTCGATGCGCCGGCGAAGTGTCCGGTCCCGCAGCTCGGGTGGGGTGTAGGCGACGTCGACCGGACCGAGGTCGGTGCCCGGCGGCACGATTTCGTCGATGCGGTCCAAGAGGTCGTCACCGAGGCGGGTCTCGCTGCCCGCGAGGAGATCATCGAGCTGGTCGAGGGTGCCTGGGCCGACGATCGCCTATCGGCGTCGAGCGCTCGGTGGATGATCCGGGTGCACTCGTCGTGGTCCGGGTTGCCGAGGCGGCCGAGCTTCACGGTGCCGAGGGTGTACGGGCTGACCCGGATGCCGGTGCGACCGAGCGGGCGTGTGTGCACGGAGTGCTCCTGCTGTGCCGGCCTCGATGGCCGGATTCGCTGATGGCACAGCGCATCCGGGAGTGCGGCCGCACTCCCGGATGCGCTCCGGGTCAGGCCGGGGCGTGCGCGGCGGCGACGTCGAGAATCCAGGTGACGCCGAAGCGGTCGCGCAGCATGCCGAACCCGGGCGCCCACGGCGCCGGGCCGAACTTCTCGATGACGTCGGCCTCGACCGCGAGGCGTTCCCAGAGCGCGGCGACCTCCTCGACGGTGTCGCCGCGCGCGGAGAGGAAGAACGGCTCCGCGGTGTGGGTGGCGCCGTTCTCCCGGCTGGTGGTCGGCGCGCCCTCGGCGACCGGGGCATCGGCGCCGGGCACGTCGTAGGCCATGACGCGGAAGCCGTTGTCGGAGACGATCTGGCCGAACACCACCTTGGTGGCGTCGGGCAGGTCGGCGGGCATGCCGAAGTCGCCGTAGGTGGCGATGGTGGGCTGTCCGCCGAAGACCGACGCGTAGAACTCGAGGGCGGCGCGGGCCTGGCCGTGGAAGTTCAGGTGGGCGACTGCGTGTACCGACATGGTTCGTGTCCCTTCGGAGGTGAGGTCGCCGGCTGTCGCGGCGACGAGGTCCACTGTGACAGGGGTACCGGACAGGGATCGTCCGCTTTTTGTGGCAGTCTGTGCCCTATGCCCACCGCGTCTTCGACGGTGACCTCGCGTCGCCTGCTCTCCCTGCTGTCCCTGCTGCAGGCTCGCCGGGACTGGCCGGGCACGCTGCTGGCCCAGCGGCTGGCGGTCAGCGAGCGAACGGTGCGCCGCGATGTCGATCGGCTGCGCGAACTCGGCTACCCCGTCCGCGCGGTCAAGGGCCCCGATGGCGGGTATCGGCTGGAGGCGGGCAGCGCACTGCCCCCGCTGCTGTTCGACGACGAGCAGGCGGTGGCACTGGCGGTGGCGCTGCGGCTGGCGGTCGGCACCGGGGCCGGGATCGAAGAGGCCGCCGTCCGCGCGCTGGCCACGCTGCGCCAGCTGTTGCCGTCCCGGCTGCGGCAGCGCGTCGACGCGCTCGAGGTGACCGCGGTCGGGCCGGCGGTCTCACCACAGGCCGACACCGCTGTCCTGCTCGCGCTGAGCGCAGCTGTCCGGAACGCCGAGGAGGTGCGGTTCGACTACGGCGACGGGGAACCGGGCCAGGGGCGACGGGTGCGGCCACACCACCTGGTGGCCAGGGGCGGACGCTGGTATCTGATCGGCTGGGATCCCGAGCGGCAGGACTGGCGGGTCCATCGCGCGGACCGGATGGCGCTGCGGGTGCCGAATGGGCCGCGCTTCACCCCGCGGGAGGTGCCCGGCGGAGATGTCGGAGAGTTCCTGGCCGCCCGGTTCAAAGGCTCCGACGGCGTGAACGCCTGGCCGTGCCAGGGCGAGGTGGTCCTGGCGCTGCCCATCGGGCGGGTGGCCCCGTTCGCCGGTGACGGGATCGTCGAGGAGCTCGACCGGGGTCGCACCCGACTGCGGATCGGCGCATGGTCCTGGGCCGCGCTCGCCGCGTCCCTCGCCCGGTTCGACACCGAGATCGAGGTGATCGGCCCGCAGCCCCTGCGCGACGCCTTCGCCGCGCTGTCCCGGCGGGCGGCCCGCGCCGCGGGCCCGGGCGCGTAGGCGACGATCACACGATTCGATGTCGCCGTGGAGGTACGCCGACCAGATCGGCTGCCTCCCTCCCTCGAGCCGGAATCACGACCGCGGCCGGATCGGCGGCATCGTCGCCGCGAGCTCCGACAGCTGCCGCCGGAGCCAGCGATGGCCGGGATCGCGGTCGGTCCGGGTGGTCCACACCATCGTCTCGGTGAGGAAGTTCCACTCGTCGATCGGCAGTTCCAGAAGTTTGATGTTCACCACCTCGGCCAGCGCCATGGCCAGCCGCTCCTGCGGCACGAGAATCAGCCTGGTCCCCTTCAGCAGGAATGCGGCTATTCCGGCGTCGGTCGTCACCTCGACGTTTCGTGGTACTCCGAGAAATCGAGGCGATCTTCGATGAAGGAGCGACTGCGCCCGGCCCACGTTGCGCACCGATGGCGTCCCAAGCGCTCACGCGACTCCACACCCCTGCGCGCGATACGCACCACGATCCCGCGCCGCCGCACCCTCCGACGCAGCTCGGGCTGGTCGTAGGCCTTGTCCGCATACAACCTCCCCGGCCGACGCCGACGCGGACCCCGCCGCGACCGCAACGCCGGGATCGCCATCACCAACGGCTTCAACGCCTGCGAATCGTGCACGTTCGCACCCGTCACGGCCACCGCCAACACGATCCCGCCGCCATCGGTCAACACGTGCATCTTCGACCCCGGCGTGCCCCGATCCGTCGGGTTCGGACCGGTCAGATCGCCCCCTTCTCGCCCGCGCGGTCGCTCCGTCGGCCACCGCTCGCGACCAGTCGATCAACCCCTGCGCGCCCAACTCGTCCAGCACCGCCCGATGCAAATCGCCACCATACCCCCGCCCGCGTCCACGCCATGAAACGACGATGCGCGGTCGGGACCGTCACCCCGGACGACGGCGGCAGCATCCGCCACGCACACCCACTGGTCAGCACGAACACCACCGCCGTGAACACCGCCCGCTGATCCACCGGCGACACCCCACCGCCCTGCGGGCGAGCCGCGAACTCCGGCAACCCCGCCTCGACCAACCCCCACAACTCGTCCGGCACCAACCGCAACTACAACGCATCCACAACCAGAAATCATGCAACACAACCGAACCCGCCGCGCAACGGGCCAGCTCACACGCATGTGAGACGCCGTCTTATGAGCGCATGCGCGCGCCGAGCAGTCGCGCGCACCAGCGCGCCCGGCGCCAGCAGCGAGATTCGGCCCCTGCAGCGCACTGGGCGAGCTGACGCGGATGGAAGAATCCGCTGAACTATGGAACCGATCGGAGTGCTTCGACGTCCAATCAGATGAAGAAACGAAGATTTCATCAACTGGGGGTAGGCGAATGACGAAGTACGCGGGGAACATCGGAGTGGTCGCGGCTGGCGTGCTGGCGGTCTTGATGAGCACGTGTGTGGCACTGCCCGCCGCTTACGCGGCGCCCGGGCCTGGCAACGCGGCCTGCCAAGTGGAAGCCGCGAAGGCCATGAATCCGCACAATTCCAAGGGCACGCCGACCGACATCGTCGGAAAGGGCAGTATCAAATGCACGGCGGCCATCGACTCGCTGTACATCGATGTCGAACTCCAGCGTAAGGAGGGTGGGAGCTGGAAGCGGGTCGCGGGCGGCCACAACGAGGTCACCAATCCCGCCGCGGGGGCCAAAGTCGTTGCCCAAGGCGCCACCACCTGCGCGGACGGAGAGTACCGAACGGCTGCTCGTGGGGGCGGCGTGTACGGGGGAGTACCCTCGCAATCCTCGGCGTGGCGGTACTCGGACACGGTGGTGAATCCGTGCAATAAATAGTGCCGAGGCGGGCAGAATTGCGAGTGGGCTGGGAGGCCGGGGTGAGTGGGACGGAATGGGAGCTATTCTGCTCGGAGGTGTTCGCTATCGCCGAGCGTTACGCCATCCAGACGTTTTCAAATACCGGCACCCTGGTGCTCTCCAGCGGATCTGCGTCCACGGAAGCCGAAGTGCGCGGAGTCAATCCGCATATCACACTGGTGGATATGGGCGACGCTGCGGTGCGCATCGAAACGGGCTGGTGTATCCGAGCCATTGCCGACTACGAAATCCAATTCGAGGACGAGTTGTCCCAGGCGGCCTCGGCGGTCGAGGCGATCATTCTCGGGGGCGCCGAAGAGTACGTGATCACCGATGATGACGACCGGTGGGTAGCGTTCGGGTGGAGTCTTCGGGGCGAGGATTCCCTGATGTCGCAACCCCCACATATCACCTCAGGACGAAAGGCGGTTCGTCGACTCCTGCCGTGGCGGTCGACGTGACCATTGATCGATTCAGACTGAGTTGGCGTTAGGTGGATCATCGAGCAGGTCCGGCTGAGCAGGGTGGATGGACATCGGCTCGGTGTTCGGCACGAACACGCAGTCGGTGGTAGTTCGTGAGCCAGGCGAAGGTGCGTTCGACCGGCCTGCGGTGGACGCCGAGACCGGATCCGTGGCCGGTGCCGCGGCGGGCAATGGGCGAGATTATGCTGCGGGCGCGGACGGGGCGCGGGTACTCGTCGTGGCTGTAGCCGTGCGGTCGGCGTCGTGAGCAGGGCCACGGCGCTGTAGGGCCGGTCGCCGGGGTTGCGGGGAGGGGGTTGTGGGCCGGAGGCTGCGGCGCGCGTCTGTGGTGTGAGCCGTCGAGCCGGTCGCCCGCGGTGCGCTCCGGGTGTCGGAATTCACCGAAGCATCAAGCGCACCACTGCCACCGCCGGTATCCACGCGGTGTTCTGGAGAAGCCCCGTCCCGGAAGCCAGATCCCGGGTCTCCCAGTTCATCTGCGGCGACAGGCGACGGGTCGAGCACCCGCGCACCGCGGGTGCGTGTGCGGGACGGGACCGGGCGCATCGATCTGTGATAGCGGCGGGCTCGGCTCGGGCTTGCCGATCTCTGCAGCACCTGCTCACCTACCTCACCGCCCGCGCGAGGTGGCTGGCCGGGAGCGCCGACCTCGTCGTGGAAACCACCGACCTGGCACCCCCGCGCTGGCGCACGCCGCATCGCCGAGGCGGTCCGGAACTCGACAACCCGCGACCCCCGAGACCTCGATGATCGACGCTGACCAGCCCTGCCCCGGCAACCCCCACCCCTCCGAATCGCGAAGTCCAACTTCGACGCACTGCTCGGGCAGCGCCTGCCCACAGCGTGTTCGCTGGACAAGTTCGCGATGTTCACCGCCCGATGCCAACGCTTCGACCGAAAGCTGATCGAATGATCATCTGGAATCGACCGGGCCGTGACAGGCCCGGAGCGCCACCACGTCGCACGAGGGAAAAAGCAACGGCGGCCTTGGGGCGCAAGAAGGGGGAGAAAACCATGGGGCACACACGAATCCTGCGACAAGACCGGGGAGGCGATGCCCGCACAGGCACGCCGAGGGACCACAAACCGGAGCAGCACATTCTGCGCCGCGGGCCCAGTGCGTCCCGTCTCGTTCGTTTGGCGGCGATCAGCATCCTCGCCGTCACGATGGCCGGATGCGAGCAGACGATCCCGGGGACGCCGACCGCGTTCGGCGGGGCGGCGGTGACGACGACGGCACCGGTGCCGGGCGGGGTCGGGAAGAGCACCGAGATCGTGGCCCGACCGGAGCAGGCGGCGTTGATGGAGCGGCTGCGCCGGGTCGATCCGTGCTCGATCCTGGACGCCGATATCGCGGTCGAGATGGGGCTCGGGCCGCGGACCGCGCTGAACGAGGCGGGAATCCAGGAGTGCAAGCTGGTCTCCGGTACCGGTGAGCAGGGCGAGCAGGCGTATCTGTTCAACCTCACCCTGGCCCATGTCTATGACGACGCCGAGCGCGGCAGGAACTACGCCGAGCAGGTCGCCGGTCGGCAGGTGTATCGGGCGGCGATGTCGGGGCTGCCCGGGACACCGGCCACCCCGACCGCGCCGTCGCCAGCGGGTTCCTCGCCGACCGGGGACCGGGGCGACACCTGCTACTACGAGATCCCGATCGCCCGGTCCGGCTACACCAGCCAGCTGCGATTGCGCCGCATCACCCCGAAGGGCTCCACCGCGGCCGAGGAATGGCCGCAGCGCTGTGATGTCCTGCGCGACTACCTGTCCCGCATCATCGACAGGCTCGAGCGTCTCGATCCCGGCCCGGCGCCGGTGCCCGAGCCGCGGTTGTACGGCAAGGACCCATGCGCGGCCAGCGACGCGGTGCTCGCACGGTACCCGGGCTTCGCGCTGACCCGCACCGACCGCTACACCCCGTACGCGTGCGTGCTGACCTTGCACCACCCCTCGCCCGATGTCCCCTACGACATGCGGGTGGACATCAACTTCAGCCGCAACATCGACCAGCAGCTCGGCCAGCGCCGTCAGCCGATCCGGATCGGCGGGCTGACCGGGCAGATCGAGGAGACCAGCAGCTCGGTCATGCCCAAGGATTACGTTCCCGGTGAGAGCTGCCATGTCGTTCTGGCCCTCCGTCCCAGCAGCCCGGGCGAAGAAGACGGGCACCAGATCAGCTACTCGACCATGTGGCTCCCGAAGCCGAACGTGGGCATGTACGGCTACCCGCCGGTGCCCGCCCACGCCTGCGACGCCCTGCCCGACCTCGGTGAAGCCATCGTCGGAGCAGCACGCCGATGAATTACCCGACCCCGACCCGCCGCTGGGCCGCAGCCCGGCTGGTTTTGGCCACGGTCGCGCTCGCGCTGCTCACCGGCTGCGCCGCGGTGCCGGGCACCGCGCTACCCGAGCCACCCGGTGACGGCACGATGAACTACCGCCGCGACCTCGCCCCGGCCCAGCAGGCCCAGATGGCCACCGCCGACCGGATCCGCACCCTGGACCCGTGCGGGTTCATCAACGACGCCGCGCTCGCCACCTTCGGCAAGCTGGAATCCATCGGGCAGGGCCAGTCTTTCGAGACCTGCGAGCTGCGCTACGTGCGGGGCTCGGCGCCAGCGGGGATCACCTCGGTGGAGGTCGAGCTCGGGCTGCACGACATCGAGACCCCGCCACGGATGGTGGGAGGGCTGCCGGTGCGGTTCCGGCAGGCCGACGGATGCATGGTGACCGTGCCCTATACTCCCGAAGCCTTCGTGTACTGGTTCCACGGCACCGCCGGAATCGACGCCTGCCCGGCGGCGGAGGTGTTCGTGCGGGCCGCCCTGCCGACGCTGCAGACCGTGCCGTTGCGCTCGGTCTCGCCCCGGGTGCGCAACACGCGCCTGGCCGAGCTCGACCCGTGCGCCGCGCTGTCGATCCTGGCCCCGCAGGCACCGAAACTGCGCATCGACAGCGAGAAGCTGCGGCCGTTCCGGTGCCGGTTCCTGCTCGATGCCGACAACGACAAGACCGCCTTCAACATGACCTCGACCCAGAAGCCGCTCGAGCTCATCGACGGCGCCCGCCGATTCGAACCGCAGTCGGTACTCGAGGTCGAGGGCACACCATGGATTCTCGATATGAACGTCCCCCCGGCCAGCCGCACCTACTGCAAGGCCGACCTCTACCTCGACACCGCCCAGCCTGAGCTGCGCCAGGTCGGCTGGTCCCGAACCGAGCACTGGACCGACACCGTCGAGATGTCGACCCTCTCGGGCTGCGAATCGCTACGTCGCGCGGCCACAGCCCTCGCGCAGATGTATCGCCGGTAGATCCGCCGACGGTGGGCTTGCTGAAGGGCACGGTGGTCACCGACACCGGCACCAGCGCGGCACTGCCATGGGATGGTTCATCGACGCGGCAGCACGTCGGCGTAGGCGGCGGGGGCGAGGGTTCGTTCGAGGGGCGCGAGGGTGAGTAGCTGTTGGATGGTGCGCTGGCTGGTGAGGTGGTCATCGACGGCCGTGCGGGGGGCGCCGAGTTCGGCGAGGTGTACGCCGTCGCTCCAGAGGCTGCTCGTGTCGTCGGCGGGCGGGGTGGGGTTGGTGATGGACCAGCCGAGCGCGGCGGCGGCGTAGTGGAAGGGCTCCCACAGGTCGATGTAGCCGGCCCCGCAGGCGGCGGCGGTGGTGCGGGCGCGGTCGTTGTAGCGGGCGAGCTCGACGTTGGCGGCGGCGGCGGCGATGCCGGGTTTCCAGCCGAAGGGCGGCTCGCCGATGACGATGACGGTCCGCGGCCATGGTGAGCAGTTCCAGGGCGGTGCGCAGGTTGTCGGTGTAGGTGTCGATGTCGACGGCTTCGGCGGTGCGGCCATGGTGGCCGCGCCAGACGTCGTTGATGCCGCAGCCGAGAAAAGCCAGGTCCCAGCCCTGCTCGGTGGCGGCGCGGATGTTGGCGAGCACGTCGCGGGAGGTGGCGCCGCCTTCCCGGTGGTTGTCGGACTTGTCCACCACGCGCCCGGCCACGTCGAGCGTGCACAGGCCGTAGACGGTGTCGGGATCGGCCGTTCTCACCTGCGGTGCCGAGGCGGGTCCGTGCAGCAACTCCTGCAACGGTGACGTCGGCGGGACGATCGGCGTGATCATCAGCCCTCACCCCCGTGGGCGGGGGTGCCGAGGGCGCGCGGGGCGGGCCGGATTTAGCAGATCCGACAGGAATCGATGCAGTTCAGGGTGGGAACCACCGGTCAGGCTCCGTGTGTTCAAGAGCGCTCGAGCACACGGCCCCGCTGGGTAGCAGGATTGCCATCAATCGGTGCGCGAGAGGGGACTTGAACCCCTACGTCCGAAGACACCAGAACCTAAATCTGGCGCGTCTGCCAATTCCGCCACTCGCGCGTGCTGGTACGGCCGTCCAAACTCTACCGGCCGGAGGTCGCTCTGCGAAGCACCGCGCGGAGTGTCTCTACTCACGGGTAACCCGACCTGGGATTATAACGATGCGGTAACGGTCAATGTGAGGGGCACTCATGTTTCCGGTGGGTGTCCATGCACCTCACCAGCGGGATCGAACGTGAGGGAGGTTCATGTTCCGAGGCATTCTGGTACGACAGTACGAGAAAACTCGGGAGTAGGCGCCGCGCCGGGAGAGGAACGTGAGGTTTTCCTCATGATTCTCTGGCATCCTCGCCATTACCAGGCCCTGGACAGGGGAGACCCCTGCGCACCGGAGCGGAGCGTCCCCCCGGGCTACGTCGCGAGAGTAGGAAGTCGAGCGTCTTGACGATCAACGAGAACACTGAGACCGGGACCGGATCGCGCCGCACGGCGGGACGGTCCCCCGAGGTGGAGGCGTCCCGGTCGCCCTTGCTGGATCGTCTGCTGAACGGCACCGCTTATGCGCTGGCGTTCGGCGGGCAGGGCGCCAAATGGCTTGGCGAGCTGGAGGAGATCGGACGGGACAGCGCGCTGGAGCCGGAGCTCACCGCCCTGGTGAACGAGGCCGCCGCGCTGCTGGAGCCGGTCGCGAGCCAGCTGCTCGTGGTGCGGCCGGTCGGCTTCGACCCGATCGGCTGGATCCTGGAGAACGAACTCGCCGATGCCGAGGACGCCGAGAGCTCGGCCGCGCCGTCGGAGCGCGTGCTGCGCTCCGCCGCGGTCTCGATGCCCGGCGTGCTGCTCACCCAGCTGGCCGCGCTGCGCGCGCTCAAGCTGCAGGGGCTCGATGTCGCCGCGCACCCGCCGGTCCGGATGATCGGGCACTCGCAGGGTGTGCTCGCGGCCGCGGCGCTGCGCGACGGCGGCCGCCGGGATGCCGAGCTGCTCGCGTTCGGGCAGATGATCGGCGCCGCGGCGAGCCTGGTCGGGCGGCGGCGCGGGCTGATGCCGGTCGGCGAGCAGTCGCCGATGGTGGCGGTCTCCAATGTCGATCCTGAGCAGCTGCGTGCGGTCGTCGCCGAGGTCTCCGCGGGTGTTGCTCCCGAGGTCGCTGCGGTGGTCTCGATCCGCAACGGGCGGCGGCGCGCGGTGCTCTCCGGCACGCCGGCGCAGATCGCGCGGGTTCGCCAGCGCTGCACCGAGATCCACGACGAGCAGAGCGCCGAGCGGGATGCCAAGGCGCGCGGCGGCTCGGTCTTCGCGCCGGTCTTCGAGGACCTCGCGGTCGACGTCGCCTTCCACCACCCGGCGCTGGGCGACACGGTCGACCTGGTCGCGGGCTGGGCGCGGCAGTGCGGGCTCGACGCCGAGCTGGCCGGGGAGCTGGCCAAGGAGATCCTGGTCGACCCGATCGACTGGGTCGGCTCGGTGGACGAGGTGGTCGCGGCGGGCGCCGAGTGGATCCTCGACCTCGGCCCCGGCGATCTGCTCACCCGGCTCACCGCGGGCTCGCTCAAGGGCACCGGTGTCGGCGTGGTCGCCGCCGCCACCCGCGAGGGGCAGCGCAGCCTGCTGACCCCGGGCGCGGCGCCCGAGGTGTCCGCGCCGTGGTCGGCGTTCGCGCCGAAGCCGGTGCGGCTGCCGAACGGCCGGATCGTGGTCGAGACCGCCTTCACCCGGCTCACCGGGCGCTCCCCGATCCTGCTGGCGGGCATGACGCCGACCACGGTGGACGCCAAGATCGTCGCCGCGGCGGCCAATGCCGGCCACTGGGCCGAGCTGGCGGGCGGCGGCCAGGTGACCGAGCAGATCTTCGCCGACCGCGTCGCGGAGCTGCAGACGCTGCTGCAGCCGGGCCGCGCGGTGCAGTTCAACTCGCTCTTCCTCGACCCCTACCTGTGGAAGCTGCAGCTGGGCGGGAAGCGGCTGGTGCAGAAGGCCCGCGCGGCGGGCGCGCCGATCGACGGCGTCATCGTCACCGCCGGCATCCCCGAGCTGGAGGAAGCCGTCGCGCTGATCGAGGAGCTCACCGAGGCCGGGATCCACCACGTCGCCTTCAAGCCGGGCACCGTGGCGCAGATCCGCGCGGTGCTGCGGATCGCCGACCAGGTCCCCGGCTACCCGGTGATCGTGCACATCGAGGGCGGCCGGGCCGGCGGGCACCACTCCTGGGAAGACCTGGACGACCTGCTGCTCACCACCTACTCCGAGCTGCGTACCAGGGACAATGTCGTGGTCTGCGTGGGTGGCGGCATCGGCACGCCGGAGCGCGCCACCGAGTACCTCACCGGCCGCTGGTCCGAGGGGTACGGCTACCCGGCCATGCCGCTGGACGGCGTGCTGGTCGGCACCGCCGCCATGGCCACGCTGGAGGCGACCACCGCCCCCGAGGTCAAGCAGCTGCTGGTCGACACCCCCGGCACCCCCGACTGGGTGGGCGCGGGCACCGCGATCAATGGAATGGCCTCCGGCCGTTCGCAGCTCGGCGCCGACATCCACGAGATCGACAACGCCGCCTCGCGCACCGGCCGCCTGCTGGACGAGGTCGCCGGTGACGCCGACGCCGTGGCCGCGCGCCGGGACGAGATCATCGCCGCGCTGAACGCCACCGCCAAGCCGTACTTCGGCGATGTCGCCACCATGACCTACCTGGACTGGCTGGAGCGCTACGTCGAGCTGGCGGTCGGGCTGGACCGGCGCCGCGACTTCGACTGCGGCTCCGACCTGGGCGACGCCATCCGCGAGGCCACCCGCTCGCGGTGGCTCGACATCACCTGGCGGGATCGCTTCGCCGAGATGATCCGGCGCGCCGAGGCGCGGCTGCACCCGGCCGACCGCGGCGAGATCCCCACGCTCTTCGGCTCGGACCAGGACTTCGAGGACCCGGTCGGCGCCATCTGCACGCTGAGGGAGCGCTACCCGGCCGCCGCGGAGACGCTGCTGCACCCGGCCGACGTGCCGTTCTTCGTCTCGCTCTGCAAGATCCCCGGCAAGCCGGTGAACTTCGTGCCCGTCGTCGACGGCGACGTGCGTCGCTGGTGGCGCTCGGACTCGCTGTGGCAGGCGCACGACCCGCGCTACTCGGCCGACCAGGTCTGCATCATCCCCGGCACCGTCGCGGTCGCCGGGATCACCCGGGTCGACGAGCCGGTCGGCGAGCTGCTCGACCGCTTCGAGCAGGACACCGCGTACTCGCTGGTCCGCGCGGGCGTGGTGCCTGCCGCGGTGGACGCGCGCCGGGTCGCCGGGGTCACCGCGGGCCCGATCGACGCGGTGCTGGCCGCACCGGACGTGCGCTGGTCCGGCCGCACCACCGTGAACCCGGTGCACCGCCTCGGCGACCTGGATTCCTGGGTGGTCGACGGCAAGGGCGCCGTGCACCCGCCCACCGGGGCCACCCTGGCCGAGACCACCGGCCCGGACACCGAGCACAGCTACGTCGAGCTGACCGTGCCGCTGCTCGGCCGGGACGCCGTGACCATCCGGATCACGGTTCCGGTCACCGTCTACAACGGCGGCGCCCCCGTCATCACCGAGGCCGATGCCGAGACCGCCATGAGCGCGCTGCTCGCGGTGGCCGCCGGGCAGTCGCTGCCCGAGGTCAGGGGCTCGGTCGCGCACGTCAACGTGGCCTGGACGCCGGATCTCGGCGCCGACCACGCCGGGGTCACCGGCGGCGGGCTGCCGGAGTCGCTGAGCACGCTCGGCCGGGTCGTGCCGGACGTGCTGGTCGGCGCCTGCTGGCCCGCGGTCTTCGCGGTGCTCGGCGCGGCCCGCACCGCCGATGGCGGCAGCGTCATCGAGGGCATGCTCGACCTGGTGCACCTCGACCACCAGGTGCACCTGGTCTCCGACCTGCCGGACGCCACCAGCGTGCTCACCGTGCGCGCCGAGGCGGGCGAGACCGTCGACACCGACCTGGGCCGCGTGGTCGAGGTGAAGGTGCGGATCACCGGCATGCTGGACAAGCCGGAGACCGGGCTCTCCATGCCCACCCTGGCCACCCTCACCGAGCGCTTCGCCATCCGCGGCCGCACCGGCGCGGGCGAACTCACCGATCCGCCGCGGGCAGGCGGCTCGGTCTCCGAGGACGCGCGCGAGACCGCGCGGCGCAGGCGCCGGGACGTCACCGTGCGCGCGCCGCGGGCCATGCACGCCTTCGCCGCCGTCTCCGGCGACCACAACCCCATCCACACGAGCTCCTCGGCCGCCAAACTGGCCGGGCTCGGCAGCCCGATCGTGCACGGCATGTGGCTCTCCGCCGCGGCCCAGCACGTGGTGGCCGCGCTCGACCCGGCGAGCGGGCTCCCCGCGCGCAGACTGACCGCCTGGACCACCCGGTTCCTCGGCATGGTCCGCCCCGGCGCGGAGATCGACGTCCGGGTGGAGCGGGTCGCGATCGACGCGGGCGACGAGATCGTGGAGGTCTCCTGCCGCGCCGACGGCGACCTGGTGATGGCCGCGACCGGCCGCACCGCCGCGCCGAAGACCGTCTACGCCCTGCCGGGCCAGGGCATCCAGCGCAAGGGCATGGGCCTGGAGGCGCGCACCCGCTCCAAGGCCGCCAAGGAGATCTGGGAGCGCGCCGACAAGCACACCCGCAAGGCGCTCGGCTTCTCCATCCTCGCGGTGGTGCGGGACAACCCGACCTACCTCAAGGCCCGCGGCGTCGAGCACCGGCACCCGGACGGCGTGCTGCACCTGACCCAGTTCACCCAGGTCGCCATGGCCGTGGTCGGCGTGGTGCAGGTGGCCGAGCTGCGCGAGGCGGGCGCCTTCGTGGAGGGCGCCGTGCTGGCCGGGCACTCGGTCGGCGAGTACAACGCGCTCTGCGCGGTCGCCGGGGTGCTGCCGCTGGAGGCCACGCTCGAGGTGGTGTTCCAGCGCGGTTCCGCCATGCACCAGCTGGTTCCCCGCGATGCGCAGGGCCGCAGCGACTACCGGATGGCCGCCATCCGCCCCTCGCAGATCGACCTGCCGGACGAGGAGGTCATCGGCTTCGTCGCCGGGATCGCCGAGCGGACCGGCGAATTCCTCGAGGTGGTCAATCTCAACCTGCGCGGCTCGCAGTACGCCATCGCGGGCACGCTGGCCGGGCTGGAGGCGCTGGAGGCCGAGATCGACCGGCGCCGCGAGCTGACCGGCGGCAAGCGGGCGTTCATCCTGGTGCCCGGCATCGACGTGCCGTTCCACTCGACGGTGCTGCGCAAGGGCGTGCCGGAGTTCCGGCAGAAGCTGGAGCAGCTGCTCCCGGCCGACCTGCACCCGGAGATCCTGGTCGGGCGGTACATCCCGAACCTGGTGCCGCGGCCGTTCTCGCTGGAGCGCTCGTTCGTCCAGGAGATCGCCGACCTGGTGCCCTCCGAGCCGCTGGCCGAGGTGCTCAGCGATTTCGACGGCTGGGCCGCGCGCCCGGTCGAGCTGTGCCGCGTGGTGCTGGTGGAGCTGCTGGCCTGGCAGTTCGCCAGCCCGGTGCGCTGGATCGAGACCCAGGACGTGCTCTTCACCGACGCCGCGCACGGCGGGCTCGGGGTCGAGCGGTTCGTGGAGATCGGGCTGGCCGCCACCCCGACGGTGGCGAACCTGGCGAGCCAGACGCTCAAGCTCCCGGCCTTCACCGACACCGCGGTCGAGGTGCTGAACATCGAGCGCGAGGCCGGCGTGGTCTTCGGCACCGACACCGATCCGGCCCCGGCCGACGAGCCGGTGGAGGAGACCACCGCCGCCGCCGAGACGCCCGCCGCCGCGGCCGCTCCGGCTCCGGCCGCCGCCCCGGCGGCAGCCACCGGCGGCCCCCGCCCGGACGACATCGCCTTCACCGCCGCCGACGCCACCAAGGTGCTCATCGCGCTCTGGACCAAGCTGCGGCTGGACCAGATCGGCCCGGTGGACACCATCGAGGGGCTCTGCGACGGCGTCTCCTCGCGCCGCAACCAGCTCCTGGTCGACCTCGGCTCCGAGCTCTCGCTCGGCGCCATCGACGGTGCCGCCGACGCCGACATGGGCGCGCTCTCGGCCACGGTCGAGCGGCTGGCGCGCACCTACAAGCCGTTCGGCACGGTGCTCTCCGACGCCATCAACGACCACCTGCGCAAGGTCTTCGGCCCGTCCGGCAAGCGCCCGGCCGCGGTCGCCGACCGGGTGGCCAAGGTCTGGGAGCTGGGCGACGGCTGGGCCAGCCACGTCACCGCCGAGCTCTCGCTCGGCACCCGCGAGGGCGTCAGCGTGCGCGGCGGCGACCTGGGCGGGCTGGTCGCAGGCGCGCTCGGCGACGGCTCCTCGGTGGATGCCGCGATCGACGCCGCCGTGCAGGCGGTCGCCGCCAGGCGCGGCATCGCGGTCTCGCTGCCAAGCGCGGGCGGCGGGGGCGGCGCGACCGTCGACGCTGCCGCGCTCGGCGAGTTCACCGAGCAGATCACCGGCCGGGACGGCGTGCTCGCCAGCGCCGCCCGGGTGGTGCTGGAGCAGCTCGGCCTGGCCGAGCAGGTGAGCGCGGCCGTCGCCACCCCGGACACCCTGGTCGACCTGGTCGCTGCCGAGCTCGGCTCGGACTGGCCGCGGCTGGTGGCCCCGGCCTTCGACAGCCGCAAGGCGGTGCTGCTCGACGATCGCTGGGCCAGCGCCCGCGAGGATCTGGCCCGGCTCTGGCTCGGCGCCGACGCCGATGCCGCCGAGCTGCCGGTGAACGGCTACCTCGGGGCGGGCGAAGCGGTTGCCGCCCAGGCGAACTGGTGGCGGGAGAAGGCCAGGCACGAGGCCCGCTCGGTGCTCGCGGGCGCCTACGAGCGGATCGCCGCCGCGGCGCTGACCGCCGAGGAGCCGGGCGAGTGGTCGTCCGACGTCGCGGTGATCACCGGGGCCAGCAAGGGCTCGATCGCGGCCGCCGTCACCGGCAGGCTGCTCGCCGGCGGCGCGACCGTGGTGGTCACCACCTCGCGGCTGGACGACACCAGGCTCGGCTTCTACAAGCAGCTCTACCGGGAGCACGCGCGCAGCGGCGCCGCGCTCTGGGTGGTGCCCGCGAATATGGCCTCCTACACCGATATCGACGCGGTGATCGACTGGGTCGGCAGCGAGCAGGTCGACTCGGCCGGCGGCGCCAAGGTGAAGATCAAGGACGCCATGACCCCGACCCTGCTGCTTCCCTTCGCGGCGCCGCGGGTGGCAGGCGACCTCGCCGACGCGGGCTCCCGCGCGGAGATGGAGATGCGGGTGCTGCTCTGGTCGGTGGAGCGGCTGATCGGCGGCCTCTCCGCGCTCAACGCCGACCACGACGTGGACGCCAAGCTGCACGTGGTGCTGCCGGGCTCGCCGAACCGCGGCCTCTTCGGCGGCGACGGCGCGTACGGCGAGTCCAAGGCCGCGCTGGACGCGGTCGTGGGCCGCTGGCGGGCGGAGAAGTCCTGGTCGCAGCGGGTCACCCTGGTGCACGCGCTGATCGGCTGGGTGCGCGGCACCGGGCTCATGGGGCAGAACGACCCCATGGTCTCGGCGGTCGAGCAGGCCGGGGTGCAGACCTGGTCCACCACCGAGATGGCCGACGAGCTGCTGAAGTGGTGCACCTCGCAGGCGCGGGCGATCACCGTCACCGCGCCGCAGCAGATCGACCTCACCGGCGGCCTGGCCGGCGCCGAGCTCGACCTGCCCGCGCTGGCCAAGCAGGCGGCCGAGGAGGCCGCGGCGGCCGAGGAGCCGCTCGACACCGCCCCGACCGTCGCCGCGCTGCCCGCCCCGCCCACCCGCAGCTCCGCGCTGCCGGTGCCGGAGTGGAGCGCGGTCAGCACCGACCTCGCCGACATGGTGGTCATCGTCGGCGCCGGTGAGCTCGGCCCGTACGGCTCGGCGCGCACCCGCTTCGAGATGGAGGTCTCCGACGAGCTCTCCGCCGCGGGCGTGCTGGAGCTGGCCTGGACCACCGGGCTGGTCGCCTGGGAGAACGACCCCAAGCCGGGCTGGTACGACGTGGCCTCCGGCGACTTCGTCCCGGAGCACGAGGTGGCCGAGCGCTACCACGATGCCGTGGTCGAGCGCTGCGGCGTCCGCCGCTACGCCGACGACGCGGCCATGGTCGACAACAGCGCGCCGCTGATGACCTCGGTCTTCCTGGACAAGGATCTGACCTTCACGGTCGGCTCCGAGGTCGAGGCCCGCGCCTTCGAGGCCGCGGCGCCGGAGCACACCGTTGTGGTCCCGACGGGCGACGGCGGCGACTGGCAGGTGACCCGCAAGGCGGGCACCGAGATCCGGGTGCCGCGCAAGGCGCGGCTCTCCCGCACCGTCGGCGGGCAGATCCCCACCGGCTGGGATCCGACCGTCTGGGGCATCTCGGCGGACATGGCGTCCTCGATCGACCGGGTCGCGCTGTGGAACATCGCCTGCACCGTCGACGCCTTCGTCAGCTCCGGGTTCGACCCGGCCGAGCTGATGAGCTGGGTGCACCCGAGCCTGGTGGCGAACACGCAGGGCACCGGCATGGGCGGCATGTCCTCCATGCGCTCGCTCTACGTCGACAACCTGCTCGGCGAGCCGCGGCCGAACGACATCCTGCAGGAGGCGCTGCCGAACGTCGCGCTGGCGCACGTGGTGCAGTCGTACGTGGGCAGTTACGGCGCCATGGTGCACCCGGTGGCGGCCTGCGCCACCGCGGCGGTCTCGGTCGAGGAGGGCGTCGACAAGATCAAGCTCGGCAAGGCCGAGGTGGTCGTGGCAGGCGGCTTCGACGATCTGGGCATCGAGGGCATCGTCGGCTTCGGCGACATGTCCGCGACCGCCGACTCCGCGGTGATGGCGGGCAAGGGCATCGCCGACCGGTACTTCTCCCGGGCCAACGACCGCCGCCGCGGCGGGTTCGTGGAGTCGCAGGGCGGCGGCACCGTGCTGCTGGCCCGCGGCGACGTCGCGCTGGAGATGGGGCTGCCGATCCTCGGCGTCGTCGCCTACGCGCAGTCCTTCGCGGACGGCGTGCACACCTCGATCCCGGCGCCCGGGCTCGGCGCGCTCGGCGCGGGCCGGGGCGGGCGCGAGTCCAAGCTCGCCGCCGAGCTGCGCGGGCTCGGCGTCACCCCGGACGAGGTCGCGGTGGTCTCCAAGCACGACACCTCGACCGCGGCCAACGACCCGAACGAGTCCGAGCTGCACGAGCGGCTCGCCGCGGCGATCGGCCGCTCCGCGGGCGCCCCGCTCTTCGTGGTCTCGCAGAAGTCGCTGACCGGGCATGCCAAGGGCGGCGCCGCCGCCTTCCAGCTGATCGGGCTCTGCCAGGTGCTCGAGCAGGGCGTCGTGCCGCCGAACCGCAGCCTGGACTGCGTCGACGACAAGATGCGCGAGTACCCGCACCTGGTGTGGGTGCGCGAGGCGCTGCGGTTCGGCGAGCGGTTCCCGCTCAAGGCCGGGCTGGTCACCTCGCTCGGCTTCGGGCACGTCTCCGGGCTGCTCGCGGTGGTGCACCCGCAGGCGTTCGTGGCGGCGCTCCCGGCCGAGCGCAGGGACGACTACCTGCACCGGGCCGAGCAGCGCAGGCTGAACGGCAGGCAGCGCTTCGCCGAGGCGATGTGCGGCGGCTCCGACCTCTACGAGCGGCCCGCCGACCGGCGGCTCGGCGCGGACGGCACCCCGGCATCGCGAATCCGTCAGCTCGAGGCCGACATGCTGCTCTCCGGGGCCGCCCGTCTCGGTGCCGACGGTACCTACCGTGCCGACGGCAGGGGTTGCGAGACAGGCCGGTTCGCCCCGGCCTCCGAGACCGAGGGGTCATAGGCTCCGGTTCCATGACCATCATCGGTATCGGGCTGGACCTGGTGACCATCTCGGAGTTCGGCGAGCAGCTGGAGCGGGCGGGAACCACCATGCTCAGGGAGAGCTTCACCGCCGCCGAGCGGCGCTACTGCCAGAGCAAGGCGACGGATCCCACGCGCAGCTACGCGGCGCGGTGGGCGGCCAAGGAGGCCGTGCTCAAGGCATGGGCCTCCTCCCGGTTCGCCCGCCGCCCGCAGATCGGGGACAACCCGTATCCCCTGATCGAAGTGGTCAACGACGCGTGGGGCAGGCCGAGCATCCGGCTGCACGGCCTGGCCGCGGAGTTCCTGCCGCGGGTGCGGGTGCACCTCTCGCTCACCCACGACGGTGACACCGCGGCGGCCATGGTCGTCCTGGAGGACCCGGGCGAACTCGCCGACCTCATCGCGGGCAGGGAATCCTCGAGCTGAACGAAACGAAGCCCGAGCCGGAAACGGCTCGGGCTTCGTCGCTTTCGCGGCTAGGAGCGCGATTCCTTCTCGGCGACAAGCAGATACGCCACCATGAGCCGCTTCAGCTCGGCGACCGCCTCCTCGTGGCTCTGCTGATCCTGCACCGAGAAATTGAGCATCGAATACACCACGTGCACCAGCACCTCGGCCATGGTGGTGCGGCGCTCGCGCGGGGTGCGCGGGGTGAGCGGGCGCAGCATCTGCGAGACGACCTCGGCGAACTCCTTCTCGTGCTTGGCGCCGGTGGCCCTGGTCGAGGGGGTGGACTGCATGGCCAGCCAGACCTCGCGGCGGGAGGGGTCGGTCATCCACAGGTTCGCCAGGTGGTCGACGAACTGGTTCATGTGCCGCAGCCAGTCCAGCGAGGGGACGCCGCCGTGGAAATCGGCCAGCTCCCGGGAGACGGCGACCAGATCCTGCCGGTTCAGCTCGCAGACGATCACGTACTTGTTCGCGAAGAACTGGTAGAGCGTGCCGATCGGCACCTCGGCGCGGGCCGCGACCTCTTCACAGGTGAACGATTCGAAACCCACCTCGACCAGCAGTTCCCGCGAGGACTGCAGCAGCGCGTCGAACTTCCGCTTGCTGCGCTCCTGGGTGGGGCGGCGCCGCGGCAGGAGCTCCTGCGGGTCGTCCTGCATCTCCAGCGCAGGGTCGGGTCTGCGTCTCGACCTGGCCTCCGCGCGTAGTTCCACCCGTCCAGGCTAACGTGACCACACCACTGCCCGGAACGCGCATTTCCCCTCGTCTGTGACAGTTCACCCCCATCCGTCGCACATCCCGTGCCGAACCACCGGTTATATCCGCGTGTCGGACAGCCACCTGGGCCGGAAACGGCGTTCCGCGCGCGATGATCGTTATCCACCAAGGGGCGGGGCGGTCCGTGAGTCCGGTGCCCCCGCGGGCAGGAGGCGTGGCTGTGGCGGCACGAGCGAGCGGCGCGAGCGCGGCGCCGGTGGTGTTCGGGGTGAGCACCGAGCGCGGCGCGGTGCGCGGGGTGGCGCTCGGCGGTCCGGGGGAGCGGCTGGCGGATCGGGTGCTCGCGCAGTGCACCGTCACCGTTGCCGACGACCGGCGCGCCGCACCGGCCGCCGTGCTCGCCGCGCTCGACCGGCTCGCCGCCGAGCTGGGGCGGGAACCGGCCGGGGTCGCGGTCGCCTACCACGACCCCGCCGAGCGCCGAGCGCTCGTCAGCGGGCTGGCCGCGGGCCGCTGGCACGCCGCCTCGCTGGTCTCCACCAGGGCCGCGCACCTGAATGTCGCGGGCGCCATGACCTGGCTGGCCGAGTTCGACGACCTGCTGCTCTGCGACGTGGTGCCCGGCCACCTCACGCTGACCCTGGTCGACCGGGACCGCGGCCGGGTACTGGCCGGGGTCACCCGGACCGGCGGGGTGACCAGCGACGCGCTCTGCGCCGCCGTCACCGCCGCCCGCGACCAGCTGGACGCCGCCGAGACCAGGCCGGACGCCGTCGTGCTGATCGGCTCCGCCGCCGCGGCGCCTGCCGTGGCGGACGCGGTGCGGGCGCTCGGCGCCCCGGTGCTGCCCTGCACCGTGGCGACGCTGGCGCCCGCGCTCGGCGCCGCGCTCGCCATCGCGGCCGAACCCGGCGGGGTGGCCGAGGCCCCGGCGCCGCCCGCGCGCTCGGTGCGCACCGCCGCTCTGCTCGGCGCCGCCGCGCTGGCCGCGGGCTTCACCGTGGCGGGCGGGGCGTACCTGATGAGCGATCCGCGGCAGGCGCCCGCTCCGCTGACGGCGGCGGCAGCCGCGCCCGTCGCCCCGGCGCCACCGGCTCGTGGTCCGGCCCCGCTGCAGCACATCGCGGCGTCCGGGGCGGTGGAGCAGGCGGACCCGGTGTCCCAGCGGCAGCCGGTCTGGATTCCGGTAGCGGTGCAGAGCCGGGTGAGCGGGCCGCTCCCGCTGGCTCCCGCCGCGAACGCCGCGGAGCCGGTGCGGGCGCCGGCCGATGGCGCGGCCTGCCCGTCCCCGCTCGCGGGCACCGCCACGTGCGTTCCCGAGCCCGCCGTGCCCGGCACCGGCGTGCCGGCCAGGGACGCCGAGGTCGGCGCCCCGGACGCCGCGCTGCTCTTCCCCGGCGAACCCCCCGCCCCCGCCCCGTTCACCGTGGAGTCGGCCACCTGGTGGGCAAACCACGTCCGGCTCGCCGTCGCGTGGGCCACCCAGCTGGTGCTGCCGGGCTGAGCGTCACTCCCTGGTGCGGGCGCGGAACGCGGCCAGCGCGCCCACGTACCCCAGCACGATGAAGAGCGCGCACCACCCCACCGCCAGCACCGCGCTCGACCCGATCGGGGTGCCGATGAGCAGCCCGCGCACCGTCTCGATCACCGGCGTCACCGGCTGGTGCTCGGCCACCGGCCGCAGCCACCCCGGCATCGACTGCACCGGGACGAAGGCGCTGCTCACGTAGGGCAGGAAGAGGAAGGCGAAGGTGGAGCCGTTCGCCGCCTCCACGCTGCGGGTGAGCAACCCCAGCGCGGCCGAGATCCAGGAGAGCGCGAGCACGAAGAGCGCGACCAGCCCGAGCGCGGCCAGCCAGCGCAGCGGGTCGGTGGTGGGCCGGAACCCGATCAGCACCGCCAGCGCGGTGACCAGGGCGGTGGTCACCAGGTTGCGCAGCAGGCTCTCGGTGACGTGCGCGTTCAGGAAGGCCGAGCGCGCAACCGCCATGGTGCGGAAGCGGTCGACGATGCCCTCGGTGACGTCGGTGCAGACCGCCACCGCGGTGGTGGCCGAGCCGAACCCGGCGCAGAGCAGCAGGATGCCGGGCACCACGTAGTCGACGTAGGTGCCGCCGCCCACCTCGATGGCGCCGCCGAGCACGTAGACGAACATGAGCAGGATCATCACCGGCACCGCGATCGTCATGATCAGGGCGTCCGGGCTGCGCAGCGAGTGCCGCAGGTTGCGGTCGAGCATGGTGCGGGTGTCGAGCAGGACGGTCATGGTGGCTCCTGTGGTCACGGCGGTCACGCGGCCTCGGCCGGGGCGGGGTGCCCGGTGAGCGCGAAGAAGACATCGTCGAGGTCGGGGGTGTGCACGGTGAGCCGCGCCACCTCGATGCCGAGTTCGGCGCAGCGGTTCAGCACGCCGCGCACCTCGTCGGCGCTGCCGTCCGACGGCAGTTGCAGCACCAGCTGCTCGAGGTCGGCCCGCCAGCCCTCCGGCAGCGGGAGGGCCAGGCGGGCGTTCTCCAGTTCGTCGGCGGTGGCGAAGCGCAGCCGCAGGTGCCCGCCGGGGGCGCGCTGCTTGAGCTCGTCCGGGGTGCCGTCGGCGACAACGGCGCCGTTGTCCAGCACCGCGATCCGGTCGGCGAGCTGATCCGCCTCCTCCAGGTACTGGGTGGTCAGGAAGACCGTGGCGCCGTCGGCGGCCAGCCCCTGGATCACCGCCCAGAGCTCGCGCCTGCTGCGCGGGTCCAGCCCGGTGGTCGGCTCGTCCAGGAAGACCATGCGCGGCCTGCCCATCAGGCTCATGGCCAGGTCGAGGCGGCGCCGCATGCCGCCGGAGAAGCCTGCGGTGCGCCGGTCCGCGGCCTCGGTCAGGTCGAAGCGGTCGAGCAGTTCGGCCGAACGGCGGGCCAGCTCGGCGCTCGGCAGGTGCAGTAGCCTGCCGGTGAGGCGCAGGTTCTCGCGCGCGGTGAGCACGCCGTCGACCGCGGAGTACTGCCCGGTGACGCCGATCAGCGCGCGCACCGCGTCGGCCTCGGCCACCACGTCGTGGCCGAAGACGCTGGCGCTGCCGCGGTCCGGCGCGGCCAGCGTCGCGAGGATCCGGACCAGCGTGGTCTTGCCCGCGCCGTTCGGCCCGAGCAGGGAGAAGACGGTGCCCGCGGCGACCTCGAGGTCGAGGCCGCGCAGCACCGGGTGATCGCCGAAACCCTTGTGCAGGGCGGAGATCGAGAGCGCGGAGGTCATGGTGGCTCCAGACTTGGGAAACTGTGTATCGAATAAACTCAGTTTATAGAGTAAACAGTTCTCTGGCGCAAGGGCGGCGATCGAGGAGGTGCGGTGGAGAAGCGGGATCCGGGCAGCGCCCTGCGGCTGCTGTGGGGCATGGAGGCGGCGGGTACGCGGGGGCCCAAGCGCGGGCTCTCGCTCGCCGGCATCGTGGACGGGGCCATCGCGGTGGCCGACGCGGAGGGCTACGCGGCGCTCTCCATGAAGCGGGTGGCGGAGGAGCTCGGCTACACCGCCATGTCGCTCTACCGGTACGTGGACAGCAAGACCACGCTCATCGAACTCATGTCGGACCGGGTGCTCGGGCTACCGCCCGCCTTCGACCCCGAGCTGAGCTGGCGGGACGGGCTGCGGAGGTGGGCGCTGCGCGAGTACGAGCTCATCGTCCGGCACCCGTGGTGGCTGGAGATCCCCATGACGACCCCGCCGCTCGGGCCCAACAACATGGCCTGGCTGGACTCCGGGCTGACCATCCTGGAGCGCACCGGGCTGCCCCCGGCGGTCCGGCTTCGGCTGGTGATGAACCTGACGCTCTTCGTGATCGGCCGCATGCGGCTCGGTCTGGAGCTGGGCCAGGCCGACGCCGACGGCGACCTCTTCGAGAGCGTCTTCGCCGCCCTCGACCCGCAGCGCTTTCCCGCGGTACTCGCCGCGGCCGCCGCGGGCGCCTTCGACGACGACGAGATCGACTGGGCGCGCGCCGATTTCGAGTTCGGGCTGGACCGTACGCTGGACGGCTACGAGCAGTTCGTCCGCGGGCTGCGGCCCTGACCCCGGCTCAGACCGAGAGGTCGCGCCGCAGCTTGGCCACGTGCCCGGTGGCGCGCACGTTGTACTGCGCGACCTCGATCTTGCCCGCCTCGTCCACCAGGAAGGTGGAGCGGATGACGCCGGTGACGGTCTTGCCGTACATGGTCTTCTCGCCGAAGGCGCCGTACGCCTGCAGCACCGAGCGGTCCGGGTCGGAGAGCAGCGGGAAGGTGAGCTGCTCGGCGTCGCGGAACTTGGCCAGCTTGGCTGGCTTGTCCGGGGAGATGCCGATGACCGCGATCCCGGCGCCGTCCAGTTCGGCCAGGTTGTCGCGGAAGTCGCAGGCCTGCTTGGTGCAGCCGGGGGTGCTCGCGGCGGGGTAGAAGTACACGATCACCTTGCGGCCGCGGTAGTCCTGCAGGGAAACCGTTGCGCCGTCGGCGTCGGGCAGGCTGAAATCGGGGGCCGGGTCGCCGGGGGCGAGTCGCGTGTCGGTCATGCCGAGCACGGTAACCGAACCGCCCGACACCAGGGCTATGGCTACACTCGGGCGAGTTCCGCGGCTGCGGGGATTCCGCGGGCACATCGACCGACAGGAGGCGTGGAACGTGGCAAGGGACACCGAGCGGATCGAGCGTGACATCGAGGCCGCGCGCACGCGGCTGGCCGGCACGCTGGACGAGCTCGCGGTGCGGGCCGATCCGCAGCGGATCGCGGGCGACACCAAGAACCTGGTGCTGGCCAAGCTGAACGAGCCCAAGGTCAAGTACAGCCTGATCGGCGCGGGCGCCGTCGTGGTCGGCCTGGTCCTGGTCAAGCTCTTCCGCTGACCCACTGGAGACGACGACCCCCGGTGCGCATCGCACCGGGGGTCGTCGGGTTCCGGGTCGCTCAGACCGTCGGGCAGGCGAAGCCGTCGCCGTCCGGGTCCAGGTGCGGGCCGTAGCCCGGTTCCCCGCGGAACAGCGGCGCGCGCCCGGCGGCCTTGGCATCCTCGCAGTTGGCGAAGGCGCCGCCCGCGGAGCCGGTCTGGGTCAGACCGGCCGAGCCGGTGAGCCCGACCCCGGCGTCGATGGCGGAGGACCCGGTTCCGGCGGAACCGGTGGGCACGGCATGGGCGGCCGGAGCCGCGAGGAGCGTAAGCCCCGCGGCGGCAGCGCTGACGGTGAGCCGGCGAACGTTCATGTATTCCTCTGTGGTGTGCTGCGGTGGAGCGGCGTCCGAATGAGACGCCGCCCCCACTGTCGTGAGCCCTCGCCGCGTTGTCAACCGAGCCGCCGGTCGGCCGCGGCGTCGAGGCGCCGCCGATGAATTCCGCCGGAACAATCCGGTGTGATACTCCTTCGACATGCACGACGATCGACCACCGGCGCAGCGCTATCGGCACGACCTGGACGGGCTGCGCGGGGTGGCGATCGCCTTGGTGGTGGTCTTCCACGTGTGGTTCGGCCGGGTCTCCGGTGGTGTCGACGTGTTTCTGGTGCTCTCCGGCTTCTTCTTCACCGCCATGCTGCTGCGCCGCGGCGCGGGCGGCGGGGTCTCGGTGCCCGCGGTCGTCGTGCGCACCCTGCGCCGGTTGCTGCCCGCGCTGCTGGTGGTGCTGACCTCGGTGGCGGCCTGGGCGGTGGCGACGCTGCCCTACACCCAGTGGACCGAGCTCTCCCGCCAGGTGCTCGCCTCGGCGCTCTACTACCAGAACTGGCAACTGGCCAGCGCCGCCGCCGATTACCTCGCCGCCGACCCGTCGGTGAGCCCGCTGCAGCACCTCTGGTCGATGGCCGTGCAGGGCCAGTTCTACCTGGCGGTGCTGCTGCTGATCGCGTTCGTCGCGCTGGTCTGCCGCCGGGTGCTGCGCCGCCCGCGGCTGCTCCGGCCCGCGGTCGGGGTGCTGGTGGCGGCCGGGGCGGCGGCGTCGTTCTGGTACGCGGCCACCCGGCCCGCCGTCGAGCAGGACTGGACCTATTACGACAGCGCCGCCAGGGCGTGGGAGCTGCTGGCGGGCGCGCTGCTCGCGGTGCTGCTGGCCTCGGTCTCGCTGCCCGCGGGCCGGGTGGCCCGGTTCGTGCGCGGAGCGCTCGCGCTCGGCGGGCTGGCGGCGGTGCTCGCCTGCGGCGTGCTCTTCGACGGGGCGCAGCGGTTCCCCGGCCCCGCGGCGCTCTTCCCGGTGCTCGCCACCGTGGCGCTGATCGTGGCCGGGGCGGGGGAGCGGCCGCCCGCGGTCTCCCGGCTGCTGGCGAGCTGGCCCTTCGTCGAGCTCGGCGCCATCGCCTACGCGCTCTACCTGTGGCACTGGCCGCTGCTCATCGGCGCGCTCATCTACACCCGCTCGGGCGGCGCCGGGCTCGGCAGCGGGCTGGTGGTGGTCGGGCTGGCGCTGCTGCTCGCGGTGCTCACCAGGCACGGCATCGAGGAGCCGCTGCGGCAGCGCTCCGGGCGGCAGGCGGGCCGGGCTCCGGTGCTGGTGCGGCGCGGCATCGGCGCTGCGGTGGCGCTGGCCGGGATCACCGCGCTCGGCGCCGCCTGGTTCTGGCAGGCCGTGCTCTTCGACAACGAAAGGCCGCTCAGCGCACTGGATCCCGTGGTCTACCCGGGTGCGGACGCGCTCGTCGCCGGAGTCTCGGCGCCGCCGGCCGCGGTCCGGCCGTCGATGCTGGAGGCCCCGCGCGACGTGCCCGCGTCGACCACCGACGGCTGCATCTCGGACTGGCACACCACCGCCGTCGTCACCTGCGACTACGGCGACCCGGACGGCGAGCGCGCCATCGCCGTCGTCGGCAATTCGCACGCCGAGCACTGGCTCACCGCGCTGGACGCCATCGGCCGCGCGCACGGCGTCCGGATCGCGGTCTACCTCAAGATGGGCTGCTCGCTGAACCTGCGCGAGGACTCGCTCTACCGCGGCGAGCCGATCTCGGACTGTCGCGACTGGTCCCGCGCGGTGCTCGACCAGCTCGCCGTCGACCGCCCGGACTGGGTCTTCACCACCGCCACCGCCCCCGTCTGGCCGGTCGGCGGCGACGAGGTGCCGCAGGGCTTCGTCGAGGTGTGGGGCGCGCTGGCCGAGCGCGACCTGCGCGTGCTCGCGGTGCGCGACACCCCCTGGCTGCGCACCGCCTACGGCCGCTACCGCGCCGTCGACTGCCTGGCCGCCGGCGGCACCGCGGAGAGCTGCGGCATGCTGCGCGCCGATGCCCTCGCCCCGGTCAATCCGGCGCTCGAACCCGCCGCGGCCTTCCCGAACGTGCACCTGCTCGACCTGAGCGACGCGGTCTGCGGGCCGCGGGTGTGCCGGGTGGTCGAGGGCAATGTGCTCGTGTACCACGACGAGCACCACCTGACCGCCAGCTACGTCCGCACCCTCACCCCGGAGCTGGAGCGGCAGATCGGCGCCGGCACCGGGTGGTGGTGAGCGCTCTAGGATGCGGGGATGGTCCGATGGCTCTCCGATGACGAACAGATCACCTGGCAGGCCTTCATCCGGCTGAATCAGCGGCTGGACGCGGCCATCGCGCAGGGGCTGGCGAGGCACGGATTGTCCACGCCGGATTACGAACTCATGGTCGCGCTCTCCGCCGCGCCCGAGGGCGCGCTGCGCGCCAAGGACCTGGCGGCCGAGGTGTGCTGGGAGAAGAGCAGGCTCTCCAAGCACCTGGCCCGGATGGCCGGGCGCGGGCTGGTGGAGCGCAAGCCGGTGGCCGACGACGCTCGCGGCGTGCTGGTGGTCCTCACCGAGCAGGGCCGGAGCACGCTGGAGCGGGCCGCCCCGAGCCACGTCGAGCTGGTGCGCAGGCTCTTCGTGGACGCGCTCAGCGCCGACGAGGCGCGCTCGCTGCGCTCGCTGGCCGCCAAGGTGGTGGCCCGCTCGGAGGCCGAGGTGCTGTGATCCTCAGTTCCACGGCGTCACCGGTGGTTTGACCCACATCAGCTTCTCGTCGGCATGCGGTCGTCGGGCCGCCAGGTGGCCGGGGTTGCGGGCCGCCCAGGCGGCCTTCTCGGCCAGCAGCTCGGCGACTACGTCCCAGGTCTCGTCGGTGCTCGGCGGGTTGGTGCCCGCCGCCCGGGCCAGCTTGCGGCGCGCGGCCGGGGTGAAGGCTCGGAGCTCGGCCGCGTCGATATCGCGGTCCCACAGGTAGGTGGCGAGCGCGCGGGCCTTCTCCGCCCGGCTGCGGGCGGCGTGGTCGTTGTGCGTGTAGTCGGGCATCGCGGACAGTATGGCGAGCCCCGCCGACTCAGTACGCGCCGTGCACGTTGTCCATCGAGCCGTAGGTGTGCGCCGCGTAGTTGCAGGCGGCGACGATATTGGCGACCGGATCCCAGACATCGAACGGTGTACCCGCGACATGGAACTTGGCGAAGGTGGGGTCGATCACCTGGAGCAGCCCCTTCGACGGGATGCCGGCCGCGGCGTTCGAGTCGTAGAGGTTGATCGCCCGCGGGTTGCCGGTCGACTCGCGCATGATGTTGCGGTGGATCGACTCGTAGCTGCCCGGGATGCCGTTGGCGTGCATGATGTCGAGCGCCTGGCTGATCCAGCCGTGCAGGTTGTCCGGGTAGAAGGCGGTCGCCGCCCGCATCTCGGCCTGCTCCACCAGGGGAGCGGCAGCCGGTAGCGCGGCGACCGCGTCCACGGCCGCGGGCTCGGCGGCGGGCTGGTCGGCCGGCTGGGCAGCCCGCGCCTGCTCAGCGGTGGGCTGCTGGTCGGCGATCAGGGCGATGCGCGACGGCACGCTGTTGTCGGCCACCGAGACGGCGGACGATGCGCAGACGGCGACCACGCCGGCGGCCGCGACCGCGCCGGTGATGCTCTCGCGCAGGGTGGGGCGCCGGAGGGTGGACAAACGTGAGTCGGGCATGCGAATTCGATTCCTTGCTTCGGTCGGTGACGTTCCCCCAACCCGATTCCGGGCAGCACCGATCGACCGGCCGCTCGGCCGGCTGTGCGATCGTGGTGCGGGGGTTTCCGGTGTCTCCGGACGATGTGCTCTTGTCGGGTTCTGTTGTGGGGGACCTACGTCCCACTCCTTCTCGAACGGGAGCGCGGCCGCTCGGGCCAGATTGCAGAATGGTCACGGAAGGTTAACGGAAGGTGAACGGAATCCGTCTCGGGGGTGCTGCGGCACGGTCTAATCCAGCACCCCGTGCCGGAAATCGTGCCGTGACCGGGGTGGATGGAAGTAAACTCCTTGTGCGTAGCGTCACAGAATTACAACGGTGACGCTTCGCGTTCAGCTCGTTCGAGCCAGCCGATCGCTACCCCGCGTCCTTGTCTGCTCGGCAACCCGGGCGCACCTGCCGCTTTCCGCTGACGGAGATATCGCCGAGCACCCAGACCCGATCGCCGGGCCCGGCGAGTGCGTCCCGGTGGCGCGCGAGTTCCTCGTCGTGTGCTTGAATGTCGAGGAATCCCCCGCAGACCGGAGAGAAGACGATGGCCGATATGTAGATCACATCGGCCTGGAGAGTTGAAATGTGGTGCGCCATCAGGGACTCGAACCCCGAACCCGCTGATTAAGAGTCAGCTGCTCTGCCAATTGAGCTAATGGCGCGTGCTCCGCTGTGTTCCGGTGCGAGAGAGACCTTAACAGGCCGGGGGCGGGAAAGTGAAATCGGTATCCGGCGTCCCCGCACGCCCACCGTGACCTGCTGTTAACGCTTTCGCGGCCGCCCGCGATCCGCAGGGAGGTGCCGGACGAGAACGGGGCCGGGTCCAGCACGGGCCGGCCCCGTTTTGCTGGCAGAATGACAGAAGAGGTCATCGGGAACGGGGTTTGACAATGAGAGTTGATCGAGGGCGGCGGCGGCCGGGGTGGAAGAGCGCGTCCGTGCCCCTGGTGGTGCTGTCGGTACTGGCGCTGGCGCTGTCGGCGTGCTCGACCTCGTCGGGCGTCGAGGCGGACAGCGTTGCCATCGACCGCAACCCCATCACCGAGCTGATCAAACCCAAGCTGGTGTCCCCGGTGAAGGACGGTGACAAGGGCGTCTCGCCGGCCATGCCGATGACCTTCCAGGTCAACGACGGCAAGTTCACCGAGGTGACCCTGCTGAACAACCAGGGCAAGCCGGTGAACGGCACGCTCTCCCCGGACGGCCGCACCTGGCAGACCGCCGAGGTGCTCGGCTACGGCCGCACCTACACCATGCAGGCCAAGGCGATCGGGCTCGGCGGGGCGCAGAGCGCTGCTGTGAGCTTCACCACCAGCTCGCCGGACAGCCAGACCAAGCCGTACCTGAATGTCGCCGAGGACGCGGTGGTCGGCATCGGGCAGCCGGTGGCGATCCAGTTCGACGAGAACATCCCGGACCGCAGGGCCGCGCAGGACGCCATCACCGTCACCACCACCCCGCCGGTGGAGGGCGCCTTCTACTGGGTGAACAACCGCGAGGTGCGCTGGCGGCCGGAGCACTTCTGGGCGCCGGGCACCAAGGTGGAGGTCAAGGTTAATGTGTACGGCCGCGATCTCGGCGACGGGCTCTTCGGCCAGGAGGACGCGACCACGCACTTCACCATCGGCGACGCCGTGATCTTCACCGCCGACGACAACACCAAGCAGGTGGTGGTGGAGCGCAACGGCGAGGTGATCCGCACCATGCCGACCTCGATGGGCAAGAGCAGCACCCCGACCGACAACGGGGTCTACATCCTGGCCGACCGGCACGAGCACATCATCATGGACTCCTCCACCTACGGCGTGGCGGTGAACTCGTCGGATGGCTACCGCACCCCGGTGGACTGGGCCACCCGGATGTCCTACAGCGGCATCTTCTTCCACTCGGCGCCGTGGTCGGTGGGGCAGCAGGGCTACTCGAACACCAGCCACGGCTGCCTGAACCTGAGCCCGGAGAACGCCCGCTGGGTGTACGAGAACGCCAAGCTCGGCGATATCGCCATCGTCAAGAACACCGTGGGCGGCACGCTCTCGCCGGTGGACGGCCTCGGCGACTGGAACATGCCGTGGGAGCAGTGGAAGGCGGGGAACGCCGACGTCTGACCCGCACCCCCCGACGCGAAAGGCCCCCGGAATTCCGGGGGCCTTTCGCGTGGCCGGGTGGCTCAGGGGATGACCGGTCCCGCGGTGCCGGGGCAGGTGAGGTTGCGGTTCATCGCGCTGCCGATGGCGGCGCAGAGCAGCGGCCCGCCGAAGAGCAGGCGCTCCAGCGCGGTCGCCGAGCCGGTGCCGGACGAGCCGGTGGTGGTGGCGCCCGCCGACGAGCCGGTGTCGAAGGCGGCGGCGGAGCCGGTGCCCGCGTTCAGCTGCACGGGCTGCACGGCATCGGCGGCGACCGCTTTCGGGGCGGGCGCGGCGGCCGCGGTGGCCGGGACCCCGGCGAGCAGCGTGGCACCCGCGACGGCGGCGAATACTGCGGAACGCATCACAGGCGGATCGTCTTTCTGTCGAACGGAGCGACGCTCCGACGACGCGCTCCGATCGGGGAGTCTACGGAGTGAAAAGCGTTTCTGTCACATAGTTGCCGCGCATGGCGGAAAGGGAGAGGGCCCGGGAGCTTGCAGCTCCCGGGCCCTCGAAGGGTGAGTGACGGGACTCGAACCCGCGACATCCAGGATCACAACCTGGTGCTCTACCAACTGAACTACACTCACCATCACCGGTACGACCGGCGCGCTCGATAGTAGCGTGCCCGGCGCCGGAACCACTAATCGCCCTGGCCGCCGCGGGTTCGCGCGCCGTTCAGCTCGGCGGTCACGGCGGCGATCTCGGCGCTCGACGGCCCGGGTGGGGCCACGAAGGCGGTGCGCCGGTAGTAGTCCAGCTCCCGGATGGATTCGGTGATGTCGGCGAGTGCGCGGTGCGCGAGCCCCTTCTCCGGCTGGCCGAAGTAGATGCGCGGGTACCAGCGGCGGCACAGCTCCTTGATCGAGCTGACGTCGATCATCCGGTAGTGCAGGTGCGCGTCGAGTTCGGGCATGTCCCTGGCCAGGAAGCCGCGGTCGGTGGCGATCGAGTTGCCCGCCAGCGGCACGGTGCGCGGTGCGGGCGCGAACTGCCTGATGTAGGCGAGCACCTGCTCCTCGGCCTCGGCCACGGTGACGGCCGAGCGGCGCACCTCCTCGGTGAGCCCGGAGCGGGCGTGCATCTCGGTGACCACCGGCGGCATGGCGGCGAGCGCGGCGTCGTCGGCGTGGATCACGATGTCCACCCCGTCACCGAGGATGTTGAGATCGCTGTCGGTGACGAGCGCGGCCACCTCGATCAGCTTGTCGCTGTCGAGCCGCAGCCCGGTCATCTCGCAATCCATCCACACCACAAGTTTGTCCGACATCCGAGCACCATAACGCGGGCGCGGCGGGCACCGGCGCCGCCACGGACGCCGATCGGCGCGGATACAGTGGTTGCCGGTTCGCCCCGGAGTTGCCACGGCTACGCACAGGAGGAAACGCGATGACGACCCCGCAGGAGAGGGCCGCGGCGGCGAGGCGGGCCGCCGACGAGGCGGCGCGGGTCGCGGCCGAGGCGGTCGCGGCAGCGGAGGCGGCGGAGCTCGAGGTGGCGCTCGGCCAGCCCGCGGTGACCAGCGCCTCGGCGGTGGCGGGCGAGGTGGCCGCGGTGGAGGCGGCGAGCGGGGGGTACGCCGTCGCGGGCGAGCCGGGCGCGGCGCGCGAGATCGCGGCGGGGTACGGGGCCGAGGGCCAGGCGATCACGCTCGGCACGGTGCTCGTGGACGGCGTCGTCGACCCGGAGGCGGTGGTCCGGCTGCCGCTGCGCACCGTGAACCGGCACGGGCTGGTGGCGGGTGCGACCGGAACGGGCAAGACCAAGACGCTGCAGGGGCTGGCCGAGCAGCTCTCGCGCGCGGGCGTCCCGGTGGTCATGGCCGATGTGAAGGGCGATCTCTCCGGGCTCGCGGCCAGGGGCGAGCGCACCGACAAGCTCACCGCACGTGCGGCCGAGACCGGCGCGCGGGACTGGGCGCCGGAGGAGTTCCCGGTCGAGTTCGTCTCGCTCGGCACCGCCGGGATCGGGGTGCCGATCCGGGCCACCATCACCTCGTTCGGCCCGGTGCTGCTGAGCAAGGTGCTCGGGCTCAACCCGACCCAGGAGTCCACGCTCGGGCTGATCTTCCACTGGGCCGACAGCAATGGCCTCGCGCTGCTGGATCTCAAGGACCTGCGCGCCGTTATCACTCATCTGACCAGCCCGGACGGCAAGGCCGAGCTGGCGGGCATCGGCGGCGTCTCGGCGGCGACCGCGGGGGTGATCCTGCGCGCCCTGGTGAACCTGGAGGCGGAGGGTGGCGACACCTTCTTCGGCGAGCCGGAGCTGGATCCGGCCGACCTGGTGCGCCGGGTGGACGGCCGCGGCGTGATCACGCTCGTCGAGCTGGGCGAGCAGGCGGCGCGGCCGGTGCTCTTCTCCACCTTCCTCATGTGGGTGCTGGCCGAGCTCTTCCAGACGCTGCCCGAGGTCGGCGACGTGGAGCGGCCGGAGCTGGTCTTCATCTTCGACGAGGCGCACCTGCTCTTCGCCGACGCCTCCAAGGCGTTCCTGGAGCAGGTGGAGCAGACGGTGAAGCTCATCCGCTCCAAGGGCGTCGGCGTCTTCTTCTGCACCCAGCTGCCCGCCGACATCCCGAACGCGGTGCTCTCCCAGCTCGGCGCCAGGGTGCAGCACGCGCTGCGCGCCTTCACCCCGGACGATCAGAAGGCGCTGGCCAGGACCGTCCGCACCTACCCGAGGACCGAGGTCTACGACCTGGAGTCGGCGCTGACCTCGCTCGGCACCGGCGAGGCGATCGTCACCGTGCTCTCCGAGCGCGGCGCGCCCACCCCGGTGGCCTGGACCAGGATCGTGCCGCCGCGCTCGCTCATGGACACCATCGGCGCCGAGGCGATCCGCTCCCGCGCGCTCTCCTCCGGGCTGCACGGGAAGTACGGGCAGACGGTCGACCGGGGGTCGGCGTACGAGATCATGGCGGCGAAACTGGATGCCGCGCAGCCGGAGCCGGTGCCCGGCCGCGCCGAGCCGCGGGCGGAGGAGTCGGCGGCCGAGCGCATCCTGCAGAATCCGGCGGTGAAGAGCTTCCTGCGCTCGGCGGCGAGTGCGGCCGGGCGGGAGATCAGCCGATCCATTTTCGGGACCCGCAAGCGGCGCTGACCTTCCCGGGCGGCGGGTCAGCCCCCGAGCTTGCGGTAGAAGGCGCCCGCCACCGGCGCGGTGACGGCGCGCGGGCCGTACTGCCCGGCGACGCTCATGCCCTTGCTGATCAGCCCCGGCACCACGCGCATCTTGTTCTTGGCCAGTGCGTCCAGCGAGACCTTCGCCGTGTACTCCGAGGAGACCCACATGAAGTCCGGGACCAGCCGGTCCACGATCGAGGCGTCGGCCGGGTCCGGGATCTCGGTGCGCACGGGTCCGGGGGCGAGCAGCGTGACGTGCACGCCGGTGCCCTTGAGCTCGCCGCGCAGCGACTCGGAGAAGGTGTTGGCGAAGGCCTTGCTCGCGGCGTAGGTGGTGTTGTTCGGAATCGGCATATTGCCAGCCGCCGAACCGCTGATCAGGATGCCGCCCGCGCCGGCGGCGAGCATGCCCGGCAGCACCGCGAGGCTCAGGTCGTGCACCGCGACGGCGTTCAGCTCCAGCTGGTCCCGCTCGTAGGCCGGGTCCAGCTCGGCGACCGCGCCGAAGGTGGCGATGCCCGCGTTGTTGCAGAGCACCGCGATGTCCCGCCCGGCGAGCTCTTCGGCGAGCGGCGCCCGCGCGGCGCGGTCGGCGAGGTCGACCGCGCGCACCTCGGCGGTGATGCCGTGTTTGGCGGTGAGCTCGTCGGCGAGCGCGGTGAGCAGCTCCTCGCGCCGGGCGACGAGGATCAGCGAGTAGCCGCGCGCGGCGAGCTCGGCGGCGAGCGCCGTGCCGATGCCGGAGGAGGCGCCGGTGACGACGGCGCGGTTGTCGGTGGTGGGGGAGGGCAGGCTCACCCGGGTGAGCCTAGGGGATGGGCGCCGGTGCCCCCGGGCCCGCGGCCGATTAGGCCGGTACGGGGCCGCGCTGCCTGGCCGCCGGTGCTCGGGTGGCATCGATGACCGCCCGGTTCGCGACCCGCGACTGTCACCCGGCGCACGCGCCTTTTGACTGGTCTGCGCCGCGGTGAGCGTGCCGAGGCGGCTGGTTCGCGCTGGCTGCGGCCGGGCGTCAGAGGCGCGCGGCCAAGCGAGTGCCTTGATCGATGGCGCGTTTGGCGTCCAGCTCCGCCGCGACGTCGGCGCCGCCGATGACGTGCAGGGTGACCCCGGCCGCGCGCAGCGGCTCGGCGAGCTCGCGCACCGGCTCCTGACCCGCGCAGATCACCACGGTATCCACCGGGATCAACCGGGGCCGCTCCCGCTTCGGCCCGAAGCTGATGTGCAGCCCGGCGTCATCGATGCGCTCATAGTTCACCCCGCCGATCCGCTCGACCCCCTTGGCCTTGATCGCCGCCCGGTGCACCCACCCGCTGGTCTTGCCGAGCGTGGCGCCGAAGGCGCCGGACTTGCGCTGCAGCAGCACCACGTCGCGGGCGGCGGGCGCCGGGCGCGGCGTGGTGAGCTGGCCGGGCAGCTCCTCGTCGAGGCTCACCCCCCACTCTTCCTTCCACTCATCGAGCTTGAGTGTGGGATGCCCCTCCACGGTGAGGAACTCGCTGATGTCGTAGCCGATCCCGCCCGCGCCGATCACCGCGACCCGCGCGCCGGGCTGCTTCTCCGCGCGCACCAGCTCGGCGTAGGAGATCACCATGGGATGGTCGATCCCGGGGATCTCCGGGATCCGTGGCCGCACCCCGGTGGCCAGCACCACCTCGTCGTACCCGCCGTCGATCAACTCGGCGGCGGTGACCCGGCGGCCCAGGTGCACCGTGACCCCGGTGACCTCGAGCATGCGGGTGAAGTACCGGATGGACTCGTCGAATTCCTCCTTGCCCGGAATCCGCCTGGCCAGGTCGAACTGCCCGCCGATCCGCTCTTCGGCCTCGAAGAGCTCGACGGTGTGCCCGCGCTGCGCCAGCGCAACCGCCGCCGAGAGCCCGGCGGGCCCGGCGCCGGCCACCGCGACCCGCTTGCCGCGCCGGGTGGGCAGCAGCGTCAGCTCGGTCTCGTGGCAGGCGCGCGGATTGACCAGGCAGGAGACCGTCTTGTGCCGGAAGGCGTGGTCCAGGCAGGCCTGGTTGCAGGCGATGCAGGTATTGATCTCGTCCACCCGGTCGGCGGCGGCCTTGCGCACCCAGTCCGGGTCGGCCAGCAGCGGCCGGGCCATGGAGACCAGCGCGGCATCGCCGCGGGTCAGGATCTCCTCGGCCACCTCGGGCATATTGATCCGGTTGGAGGCGCAGACCGGGATCGAGACGGCCCGGGTGATCCGCGCGGTGAACTCGGTGAAGGCCGCGCGGGGCACCGAGGTGACGATGGTCGGCACCCTGGCCTCGTGCCAGCCGATATCGGTGTTCAGGATGTCCACCCCGACGGCCTCGAGTTCCCGTGCCAGCGCGGTGATCTCGGTGAGCGTCTGCCCCTGCTCCACGAACTCCGCCATGGAGAGCCGGAAGAGCAGCAGGAAGTCGGTGCCGAGCTCGGCGCGGATCCGGCGCACGACCTCCACCGCGATGCGCTGCCGGTTCGTCGCCGAGCCACCCCAGCGGTCCTTGCGCCGGTTGGTGCGCGGTGCGAGGAACTGATTGAGGAAATACCCCTCGCCGCCCATGATCTCGACCCCGTCGTACCCGGCCAGCCGGGCCAGCCGGGCACAGCGCACGTAGTCGTCGATGGTGCGCTCGATGCCGCGGGCGGAGAGCGCTCGCGGCCGGAACGGATTGATCGGGGCCTTGATCGCGGAGGCCGAGACGCTGCCCGGCCAGTACGAGTAGCGCCCGGCGTGCAGGATCTGCAGCGCGATCAGTCCGCCCGCCTCGTGCACCGCCGCGGTGACCTGCCGGTGCCGTAGCGCCTCGGCGGTACTCGTGAGTTTGGCGCCGAGCGGGAGCAGCCAGCCGGTGCGGTTCGGCGCGTAGCCGCCGGTGACGATGAGCCCGACCCCGCCGCGCGCGCGTTCGGCGAAGAACGCGGCGAGCCGGGGGATATCGCGGGTCCGGTCCTCCAGCCCGGTGTGCATCGATCCCATGACCACCCGGTTCGGCAGCGTGACGTGGCCGAGGTCGAGCGGGGCGAACAGGTGCGGGAAGCGAGTCATGCGGGCCCGGCCTTTCCCGGGCGCAGTGCCCGGAGTACTTCGTCGCACCAGTCGACGAACCCGGCCTCGACGCGGATGCCGCCGCGCAGGACCAGGTACTGGTGCAGTGCGGTGCCGGAGAGCTGCTCCGGCGCGGGGAAATCGCGCTTCTCCAGCATGCGGAAGACCTCGAGCCGGGCGGCGTGCTGCACGCGGTGCCGCTCGACCTCGGTGCAGAGCGCCGCCACGTCGCCGTGCGCGGCGCCGCGGATCTTCACGCCGAGCTCGTTGCGCGGCATGCCGGTGTCGGTGGGCTCGGCGATCCAGCGGGCCAGCTCGGCCCGGCCCGCCGCGGAGACGGCGTAGACCTTCTTGTCCGGCCTGCCCTCCTGCGGCACGGATTCGCCGGTCACCCAGCCGGATTCGGCCATACGCTTGAGCACCCGGTAGATCTGCTGGTGGGTCGCGCGCCAGAAGTACCCGATGGACTTGTCGAAGCGCCGCGCCAGTTCGTACCCGGAACCGGCCCGCTCGGTGAGCGAGACCAGCAGGGCGTGCTCGAGGGCCATGCCGGAAGAGTAGTCGTAACGCCGGGTACTATGCAATTGGGTGCATAGGGCGTTTCGCCGCGAGTACCGGGCCGGGGCCGGTTAGGCTGCCCGGTATGGCGGAGGTGAACGCCCGGGCCACCGTCGGTGGCGCGGCCACGCGCGGACAGGTGGTGGCCTGGGGGCTGTGGGACTGGGGGTCGTCGGCGTTCAACGCCGTCATCCTCACCTTCGTCTTCTCGGTCTACCTCACCGACACGGTCGGCGACGACCTGCCCGGCGGCACCTCGGCCAGCGCCTGGCTGGCCTGGGCGCTCGCCGCGGGCGGGCTGGTGGTGGCGCTGACCGCCCCGGTCAGCGGGCAGTACTTCGACGCCGCGGCCGGGCGCAAGCGCGCGCTCGGGGTGCTCACCGGGCTCACCGTCGCCTGCATGACCGGCATGTTCTTCGTGCACGACGATTACCGCGATCTCTGGCTCGGGCTGGTGCTGCTCGCCTTCGGGTCGGCCTTCTTCGAGCTGGCGAACGTGCCGTACAACGCCATGCTGCGCCAGGTCTCCACCCCGCGGACCATCGGCCGGATCTCCGGCTTCGGCTGGGCCATGGGGTACTTCGGCGGCATCTTCCTGCTGCTCATCTGCTACTTCGGCTTCATCTCGGGGGACGGCGACAGCCGCGGGCTGCTCGGCGTCCCCACCGACGACGGGCTGAATATCCGGCTGGTGGCGATGCTGGCCGCGGTCTGGTTCGCGGCCTTCGCGCTGCCGGTGCTCTTCGCCGTCCCCGAGCTGCCGCGCACCGACGCCGATCCCGGCGCCGCCGAGGCCGGATTACGAGGCTCGTACCGGGTGCTCTGGCGCGATCTGCGCGAGCTCTGGCGGGTGGATCGCCGAACGGTGCAGTTCCTGCTGGCCAGCGCGGTCTTCCGGGACGGGCTGGCGGGGGTGTTCACCTTCGGCGCGGTGCTCGCGGTGCAGGTCTACGGCATCGCCGACGCCGACGTGCTGCTCTTCGGCGTCGCCGCGAACGTGATCGCCGCGCTCGGCGCCGTGGCCGCCGGCCGCTTCGACGACACCCTCGGGCCCAAGCCGGTGATCGTGGTCTCGCTGGCGGGCATGATCGTCTGCGGCATCGCGCTGCTGCTGGTGTCGGGGCCGGTGCTGTTCTGGGTGTTCGGGCTCATGCTCACCGCGTTCGTCGGGCCCGCGCAGGCGGCGGCGCGCTCGTTCCTGGCCCGGCTCGCGCCGCCCGGCCGGGAGGGGCAGCTGTTCGGGCTCTACACCACCACCGGGCGCGCGGTGTCATTCCTGGCGCCGGGGCTCTTCGGGCTCTTCGTCTGGCTCTTCGACGCCGATCGGGCGGGGATCGTCGGGCTGGTGCTCGTCCTCGGGGCCGGGCTGCTGGTGCTGCTCCCGGTGCGCAGCCCGGACCGGGTGGAGGCGCCCCGGCCGGGGGGCGCCGAGCGGCCGCCGGGCGACCAGGAGTTCTGAGCGCTCAGTCCCGCGGCGGTTTCCACGCGCCCATCCCGACGCCGATCAGCGTGACCTTGCGCACAGTCAGCTCCACGATGGCCGCCTCCTCGCGCTCCGGCACCGAGACGAAGGTGGCGATCCCGTCCGAGACCGTGGCCACCAGCAGCTCCGCCGCGATCTCCAGGTCGTCCGAGCTCCAGGTGTCCAGCGTCGGTACCCGGGACAGGTCGGTGACCAGCTCGCGCACGATCAGCTGGATCTCCAACGCGATGGCGCCGCGGATCGCCGCGGACCCGCCGTGCCGCTCGCGCGCGAAGAAGCCGAACAGCTCCCGCTTCGCGCGCACCTGATCGAAGACGAAGCGCACGATCTCCGAGAGCTGCGTGCCGGAATTCCGCCTGACCTCGCGCAACGCCAGCCGCAGCGCCTTCACCCCGTCGTCCACCAGGGTGCGGCCCAGGTCGTCAAGGGAGGGGAAGTGGCGGTAGAAGGCGGTCGGTACGATTCCCGCCGACCGGGCGATCTCGCGCAGGCTGAGCGCGGCGAAGCCCCGCTCGGCGGCGAGCGAGAGCGTGCCGTCGAGCAGCGCCTGCCGCGTGCGCTCCTTGCGTTCGCCCCTGGTCACCGCCTGCTCAGTCATCTCGCTGAGCATACATGCGTTCACCATGGCTTCCTCGCGTCATTGTTGTCGCCGTCACACGTCTGGCCGGTTGACACGTACCTGTACCCGTTTGTCACACTGTATGAGTGTACAGGCGTGCACTGAAATTGAGTGGGTATGCCTGTCGGCGACAGTCCTCGACGGTATGGAGCAGCGACATGGTGGATCTCGTGAACCTGGTGCAGACCCTCACTACCCCGCACCCAGTGGACCGCTACCTGGAGCTGGTGCGCCCGACGCTCACCGTGGGGCGCATGCGTGCCGAGGTGATCCGGGTGAACCGCTCGGCCCCCGGCTCGGTGACCCTCACCCTGCGGCCCACCCGGCACTGGCGCGGCCACGCCGCCGGGCAGTACGTCACGCTCGGTGTCGTCGTGGACGGAGTCCGGCACACTCGCTGCTACTCGCCGGTGAACGGTGAGCTCGGCCGGGAGCGCAGGCTGGAGATCACCGTCAAGGCGCACTCCGGCGGCATCGTGTCGCAGTACCTGTACCAGCACGCCGCGCCGGGCCTCGTGGTCGACCTGGAGCAGGCCGCGGGCACCTTCGCGCTGCCCGAGCCGCGCCCGGAGCGGGTGCTGCTGGTCAGCGGCGGCAGCGGGATCACCCCGGTGCTCTCCATGCTGCGGACCCTCGCGGACGAGGACTTCCGCGGTGACGTGCTCTTCCTGCACTTCGCCAAGGCCGAGGTGTTCGTGCCGCACCGGGACGAGCTGGCCCGCATCGCCGCCGAGCACCCGAACGTCCGGGTAGAGTTCCGCTACCCGGACCGCCGAGCCGGCACCGGCTACTTCGACCGGGCCGAACTGGAGCAGCTCGCGCCCTGGTACCGCAGTGCGGAGACCTTCGTCTGCGGCCCGGCTCGGCTGATGGACGGGGTGCGCGAGGTGTTCGCGGCCGACGGCCTGGAGAACCGGGTGCACAGCGAGGAGTTCACCGTCGCGCTCGCCCCGGTCTCCGCCGCGGACGTGCACGGCACCACCACCTTCTCCGCCAGCGACATCCGCTCCGACAACACCGGCGAGAGCCTGCTGGAGCAGGCCGAAGCCGCCGGGCTCACCCCCGAGTTCGGCTGCCGCATGGGGATCTGCTTCTCCTGCACGGCGGTCAAGCGCACCGGCTGCACCCGCAACCTGCGCACCGGGGAGACCGACAGCGACCCCGACCAGCCCATCCAGCTGTGCATCAGCGCCGCCGTCGGCGACGTCGACATCGAGATCTGAAGGAGTCACCATGACCATCCTGACCGAGACCAAAGACGGCCCGCTCGTTCTCAGCCCCGAGGACATCGAGGAGATCGGCCGCGCCCTCGACGAACTGCGTGACCGCGTCGCCGCCGACCTGGGCGAGCGCGACCGCGAGTACCTCTACCGGATCATCAAGGCCCAGCGCGGCTTCGAGGTGGCCGGCCGCGGGCTGATGTACCTCGGCTTCCTGCCCCCGGTCTGGCTGGCCGCGGTGGCCTCGCTCGCCGTGTCGAAGATCCTCGACAACATGGAGATCGGCCACAACGTCATGCACGGCCAGTACGACTGGATGCGCGAGCCCGACATCAACTCCCGCGAGTTCGAGTGGGACAACGTCTGCCCCGCCGACCAGTGGCGGCACTCGCACAACTACATGCACCACACCTTCACCAATATCCACGGCATGGACCGGGACATCGGCTACGGCGTCCTGCGGATGGACGAGGGCCAGAAGTGGAACCCGTACTACCTGGGCAACCCGATCTACGCCTTCCTGCTCATGGTCCTGTTCGAGTGGGGCGTCATGCTGCACGACGCCGAGGCGGAGAACATCGTGCAGGGCAAGCGGAAGTGGGCCGACCTCAAGCCGCTGATCAAGGGGTGGTGGAAGAAGGCGGGGCGGCAGACGCTCAAGGACTACGTGGCCTTCCCGGCGCTCACCGGCCCGCTGTTCCTCAGCACGCTGGCCGGCAACGCCACCGCGAACCTGATCAGGAACGTGTGGGCCTACTCGATCATCTTCTGCGGCCACTTCCCCTCCGGCGTACAGACGTTCACACAGGACGAGACGATGGAGGAGACCCGCGGCGAGTGGTACATCCGGCAGATGCTCGGCTCCGCCAACATCGAGGGCAACAAGCTCTTCCACATCATGTCCGGCAACCTCTCGCACCAGATCGAGCACCACCTCTTCCCGGACCTGCCCGCCGGCCGGTACCCGGAGATGGCGCCCGAGGTGCGGGCGCTCTGCGAGAAGTTCGGGCTGCCCTACAACACCGGGCCGTTCGCCAAGCAGATCGGCTCGGTCTGGGTCAAGATCTTCAAGCTCGCGCTGCCCGACAGTTTCACCAAGGGCGATCCCACCCCCGGTGTTATCGTCATGCGTAAGCGAGAGGCGACCGAAGCGGGCGTGTAGATGATCGGGAAATTCGAGAGCAACAAGGATCTCATCCAGGAGTTGACCGTGTCCGGCGCGAAGCGGGTCGGCACGATCGCCTCCATCATCACCGACACGGTCGGCGCGGTCACCCGCGAGATCGGCGAGTGGATGACCGACGCCATCGAGATGCGTGAGGCGGCCGCGGCGGCCAAGCGCGACGCCGCGGCCCAGCGCGCGGAGGACGAGGATCTCGCCGAGGATCCGCGGCCCTCGCCCCCCGCGGTGAAGCCCGAGGGCGTGATCCTGGATGCCGAAGTGGTCGACCACCCCGGCGACGGGGCGCGCTGACCCGAGTTCGACCCGCAGTGCCCCGGCTGTCCCGCAGCCGGGGCACCGCGCTGTCCGGGGCCGATCGCGCCCCCGCCGCTCCGGCGAGCGATCAGCTAACCTTCGGAACGTGGCCGCCTACGTCTCCTCCCCGGAACTCACCTTCGGGTTCCTGTTCGCGCTCGAGGATCCGGAGCGGATCGCCGACGTGGTGCGCGACCTGGTGGTGGGCAAGACGGTCTCGGTGTTCCGGCTGGCCCGGCTCTCCGACGACGACGCGCTGCCCGAGCGGTTCGTGGTGAACTGGGCCGCCATCCCGCAGATCAATGTCACCACCACCGCGCCGGAGCCGGATCAGCTCCGGGCCGGCGGCATCCTGCTGGTGAACGCCTTCCTCGGGGAGAACGGCGAGGTCAGCCTCTACTCGGCGCACTGACCACCGGTTTTGCGCAAAAACCCCGCAGAACCGGTGTGCGCAGTGTTAGAAACGCATGCGCTTCAGAATGCGCGACAGCGCCGTCGCTCACCGATCGGGGACCGCCCATGACCGCCTCAGTATTCGAGACCGTCGAATCGAACGTCCGCGGCTACTGCCGGGCCTGGCCGACGGTCTTCGCCACCGCGAGCGGCAGCTGGCTGCGCGACGAGGCGGGCAGGGACTACCTGGACTTCTTCGCCGGAGCGGGCGCGCTCAACTACGGCCACAGCAACCCCGTCTTCAAACGGGCGCTGGTCGACTACATCCTGAACGACGGCGTCATCCACAGCCTGGACATGGCGACCATCGCCAAGCGCGGCCTGCTGGAGGCGCTGCGCGACCTGGTCTTCGTGCCGCGCGGGCTGGACTACAAGGTGCAATTTCCCGGCCCGACCGGGGCCAATGCGGTGGAGGCCGCGCTCAAGCTGGCACGCAAGATCACCGGCAGGCAGACCGTGCTGAACTTCACCAATGCCTTCCACGGCATGTCGCTCGGCGCGCTCTCGGTCACCGGCAATGCCGCCAAGCGCGCGGCTGCCGGCGTCCCGCTGCCGTACACCAACCCCATGCCCTACGACGGCTTCCTCGGTGGCGAGGACGAGCTGCGCTGGATGCGGCGCGCGCTGGACGACACCTCCTCCGGGCTGGACGAGCCCGCCGCGGTGATCGTGGAGACGGTGCAGGGCGAGGGCGGCATCAATGTCGCCAGGGTGCAGTGGCTGCGCGAGCTGGCCGAGCTCTGCGCCGCCCGCGGCATCCTGCTCATCGTGGACGACGTGCAGATGGGCTGCGGCCGCACCGGCCCGTTCTTCTCCTTCGAGCGCGCCGGCATCACCCCCGACATCGTCGCCATGTCCAAGTCCATCGGCGGCTACGGCCTGCCGATGGCGCTGGTGTTCTTCAAGGCCGAGCACGACCAGTGGACGCCGGGCGAGCACAACGGCACCTTCCGCGGCAACAACCCGGCCTTCGTCACGGCCAGGGTGGCCCTGGAGCAGTACTGGTCCGACGACGTGCTGGAGCGCTCGGTGCTGGCCAAGGGGGAGCGGCTGGCCGCCGGGCTGGCCGAGATCGCCGCAGGCTGCCCCGGCACCACCACCCGCGGCCGCGGCCTCATCCACGGCCTGGTCTTCACCGACCCGTCGCACGCGGGCAAGGTCTCGCAGGCCGCCTTCGAGCTGGGGTTGCTGGTGGAGACCTCCGGTTCGACCAACCAGGTCGTCAAGCTCATGCCGCCGCTCACCCTGAGCACGGACGAGCTGGACCACGGGCTGGGATTGATCGGCGCCGCGGTGGCCACGGTCTGCGGCTGAGATTGTGCTGGTTTGCCCGCCGGAACGAACGGGTAATCGCCTGGTGACATGCGTGCGCAGCGCCGGTGGAGAGTGGTGTGCGCCCCCGGCAGGAATCGAACCTGCGACCTAGGGATTAGAAGGCCCTTGCTCTATCCAACTGAGCTACGGAGGCAGTCGCATCCACGGTGGCCGGCCGCAACCCCGCGCGAACCGGCACGGCGAGTATAGCGACCCGGTACGACCTCGACCCGGCAGCCGTCCGTCACGGAGTTTCGCGCTCGCACTACGCTGGGTCGTATGTCCGCCCCGCACGAATCTGCTCCGGTGAGCGATGTTCCGGTGGCGGGGCCCGTCACCGTTCCCGTGCTGCTCGGCGTCGCCGGTGCCGTCGGCGCGGTGGTCGCCGCGCTCGTCGTCGGGCTCTCGGCGGCCGAGGCGCTGACCCTGCTCGGCATCCCCGATCCGGGGCCGCTCACCACCTACGGCCTGCCCGCGGTGCGGGCGCTGGCCGATCTGGCGGCGGCGCTCACCGTCGGGTCGCTGCTCTTCGCGGCCTTTCTGGTGCCGCCGCAGCGGGACGGCCTGCTCGACGTGGCCGGGTACCGCGCGGTGCGCCGCGCCTCCGACGCGGCGCTGGGGTGGGCCTGCTGTGCCGCGCTGCTGGTGCCGCTCACCGCATCGGACACCACCGGGCGGCCGGTGCGCGACGTCTGGCAGCCCGCCGAGCTGTGGCGCGCGGTCGGGCAGATCGAGCTGGCCGGGGCCTGGCGCAGCACGGTGCTCTGCGCGTTGATCGTCGCGGTCGGCGCCCGGCTGGCGCTGCGCTGGGGCTGGACCCCGCTGCTGCTGCTCGGCGCGGTGATCGCCATGATGCCGCTGGCGCTGACCGGGCACTCCTCCTCCGGCGGGTCGCACGACGTCGCGACCAACTCGCTCATCCTGCACCTCGTCTCCGCCGCGGTCTGGGCGGGCGGGCTGGCCGCGGTGCTGGCGCACGCGCTGCGCGACGGCACGCACACCGCGCTCGCCGCGCGCCGGTTCTCCGCGGTCGCGGCGGTTGCCTTCGTGGTGATCGCGGCGAGCGGGGTGGTCAATGCCTGGGTCCGGGTGCCGCCCGGCGACCTGTTGGACACCACCTACGGCCGGCTGGTGCTGGCCAAGGCGGCCGCGCTGATCGTGCTCGGGGTCGTCGGGTACCTGCAGCGGCGGGCCGCGCTGCCCGCGCTCGACGCCGATCCGGGGGATCGCCGGGCGCTGGTGCGGTTCGCGGGGGTCGAGGTGCTGCTGCTCGCCGCCACCTTCGGGCTGGCCGCCGGGCTCGGCCGGACCCCGCCGCCCGCCCTCGACACCGTGCCGTCGGCGACCGAGGTCGAGCTCGGGTACGACCTGGCCGGGCCGCCGACCTTCGCCCGGCTCGCCCTCGACTGGCGCTTCGACCTGCTCTTCGGCACCGCCGCGATCGTGCTCGCGGTGCTCTACCTGCTCGGCGTGCGCCGGCTGCGGAAGCGCGGCGACCGCTGGCCGGTGGGGCGCACCATCGCCTGGCTCTCCGGCTGCGCGGTGCTGCTCGTCGCGACCTCGTCCGGGGTCGGGCGGTACTCCCCGGCGGTGTTCAGCGTGCACATGGGGGCGCACATGGCGCTCTCCATGCTGACGCCGATCCTGCTCGCGCTCGGCGGCGCGGTGACGCTGGCGCTGCGCGCGCTGCCACCGGCGGGCCGGGAGAACCCGCCGGGGCCGCGGGAGTGGCTGCTGGCCGCAGTGCACAGCCCGGTGTCGAAGTTCCTGACCCACCCGATCGTCGCCTCGGTGATCTTCGTCGGCGGCTTCTACGCGCTCTACCTGGGCGGCATCTTCGACGCCTACGCCGACTCGCACGCCGCGCACGTCCTGATGAACCTGCATTTCCTGCTCAGCGGCTACCTCTTCTACTGGGTGGTGATCGGGATCGACCCCAAGCCGCGCCGGGTCGAGCCGCTGACCCGGCTCGGCATGGTCTTCGGCTCGCTGCCGTTCCACGCCTTCTTCGGCATCGCGCTGATGAGCATGACCACGGTCATGGGCGCCTGGTTCTACCGCAGCCTCGGCATGGAGTGGAACGGCGACCTGCTCGGCGACCAGCGCACCGGCGGCAGCCTGGCCTGGGCCAGCGGCGAGGTGCCGCTGGTCGTCGTGATGCTCGCGCTGCTCATCCAGTGGTCGCGCAGCGACGAGCGGCTGGCCCAGCGCACCGACCGCGCCGCGGACCGCGACCACGACGCCGAGCTGGCCGCGCACAACGCCATGTACGCCGAGCTCGCGCGGCGCGACCGTGGGCCGCGCGGTGACTGACTCCGCGACCACCGTCGCGCCGCCGCTGGTGCTCCGCTCCGACGTGCGCGCGGCCCGCAGGCGGCTGGCCGGGCAGCTCCGCAAGACCCCGGTCTTCCACACCACCGTCGCCGGCTTCCCGGTCTCGCTCAAGCTGGAGTACCTGCAGCACGGCGGCACCTTTCAGTTCCGCGGCGCGCTCAACGCCCTGCTCACGGTGGCCGAGCGGCCCGAGCGCGTGGTGCTCGCCGCCGGCGGCAATGCCGGGATCGCGGTCGCGCTCGCCGCCGCCCGGCTCGGCCTCGCCTGCACCGTCGTCGTGCCGGAGACGGCGCCGCACAGCAAGGTCGCCGCCATGTGGTCGCACGGCGCCGAGGTGCGCTGGCAGGGCACCACGCACGACGCGGCCTGCGCGCACGCCGTCGAACTCGCGGCGGAGCAGGGCGCGCTGTACCTGCCCGCGCACGACACCCCCGCGGTCATCGCCGGGGCCGGAGTGCTCGGGCTGGAGCTGGAGGTGCAGGTGCGCGGCAGGCCGCCGGTGCTGGCCGCGGTCGGCGGCGGCGCGCTGATCGGCGGGCTGGCCGCCGCGCTCGGCAGGCGGCAGCCGGTGCTCGGGGTGGAGCCGGAGCGCAGGGCGCTGCTGCGCGCCGCGCTGCGGGCGGAGCGCCCGGTCGCGGTGCCCGCCGCCGGCTCCGCGGGGCCGGACCGGATCGGGGCGATCGCGCTCGAGCTCGCCCGCCGTGCCGCCGTACCCGTGCTCACCGTGCCCGACGACGCCGTCGACGCGGCCCGCGACCAGCTCTGGCGCGAGTTCCGGATCGTGGTCGAGCCCGCGGGCGCGGCGGCGCTCGCGGCCCTGCTCAGCGGGGCCTTCGTCCCCGACCCGGGGCGCCGGACCGTCGTGGTGCTGTGCGGCGCGAACGGCGACCCGGCCGGGCGCTGAGCCCGGAATTCCACAGGGCCGAAGTTATCCACAGCCCCCCTTCGGCGGGTGCCTTCGCCGGTCCCGCTGCGGCACGCTGGGAGCCGGACACGAAACAGCGTGCAGGCGAAGGGGGCGCAAGGATGTACGAGGCGATGGCGACGGTGGCGGGCACGGTGGTCACCCACCCGGCGAAGCGGGAGCTGGCGAACGGGGAGCCGGTGATCACCTTCCGGGTGGCGAGCACGTCCCGGCGGTTCGATCAGGGGTCGGGGGAATGGGTGGACAACGGGACGTTGTTCCTCACGGTGAGCTGCTGGCGGCGGCTGGTGCCGGGGGTGCACGCCTCGCTCCGCCGCGGCGACCCGGTGCTGGTGCACGGCCAGCTGCGCACGCACGAGTACCGGGCCAAGGACGGCGTCGAGCGGCGTGACCTGGAGATGCGGGCCGTCGCCATCGGCCCCGACCTGGCCAGGTGCACCGTGGCGATCAGCAGGCGGGCCGAGCGGCCGCGGCCGCAGGGCGCGGAGCCGGACGCGGTCACCGAGCCCATGCCGGAGGCGGGGGTGGCGCCGCGGGAGCTGCCGGTGGCGGCGGCCGCTGCCACCAGCCCGTTCCCGGATCGCGCGGCCGGATCGGGTACGGTTGGCCGCCCGGGTCCCACCCCCATCGCCGAGCCGGTCGACGCCTGAGCGCGCGGTCGGCGGGGTGCCGACCGGGCCAGCTCCCGCACGTTATCCGTTTCCTTCCACCGATAGGCTTTGCTCCATGGCTGAGTTCATCTACCAAATGAAGAAGGTTCGCAAGGCGCACGGCGACAAGGTCGTGCTAGACGACGTCACGTTGAACTTCCTTCCCGGCGCCAAGATCGGTGTCGTCGGTCCGAACGGCGCCGGTAAGTCGAGCGTGCTGAAGATCATGGCCGGACTGGACCAGCCGAACAACGGCGAAGCGTTCCTCGCGCCCGGCGCCACCGTCGGCATCCTGCAGCAGGAGCCGCCGCTGAACGAGGAGAAGACCGTCCGCGGCAATGTCGAGGAGGGGCTCGGCGAGATCAAGGTCAAGCTCGACCGCTTCAACGAGATCGCCGAGCTCATGGCCACCGACTACTCCGACGAGCTCATGGACGAGATGGGCAAGCTGCAGGAGGATCTGGACCACGCCGACGCGTGGGACGTCGACTCCCAGCTGGAGCAGGCCATGGACGCGCTGCGCTGCCCGCCGCCGGACGAGCCGGTCACCAATCTCTCCGGTGGCGAGCGCCGCCGGGTCGCGCTCTGCAAGCTGCTGCTGAGCAAGCCCGACCTGCTGCTGCTGGACGAGCCGACCAACCACCTGGACGCCGAGTCGGTGCTCTGGCTGGAGCAGCACCTGGCGCAGTACGCGGGCGCCGTGCTCGCCGTCACCCACGACCGGTACTTCCTGGACAATGTGGCCGGCTGGATCCTGGAGCTGGACCGCGGCCGGGCCTACCCGTACGAGGGCAACTACTCCACCTACCTGGAGAAGAAGGCCGAGCGGCTGGAGGTCCAGGGCAAGAAGGACCAGAAGCTGCAGAAGCGGCTCAAGGAGGAGCTGGCCTGGGTGCGCTCCGGGGCCAAGGCGCGGCAGGCCAAGAACAAGGCCCGCCTCGGCCGCTACGAGGAGATGGCCGCCGAGGCCGAGAAGATGCGGAAGCTGGACTTCGAGGAGATCCAGATTCCGGCCGGGCCCCGGCTCGGCAATGTGGTGGTCGAGGTGGAGCACCTGGACAAGGGCTTCGGCGACCGCCAGCTGATCAAGGATCTGTCGTTCACCCTGCCGCGCAACGGCATCGTCGGCGTCATCGGCCCGAACGGTGTCGGCAAGACCACGCTGTTCAAGACCATCGTCGGGCTGGAGCAGCCGGACAGCGGCACGGTCCGGGTCGGCGACACGGTCAAGCTGAGCTACGTCGATCAGAGCCGCGGCGGCATCGACCCGGCCAAGACGGTGTGGCAGGTGGTCTCCGAGGGGCTCGACTTCATCCAGGTCGGGCAGCAGGAGATGCCGTCCCGCGCCTACGTCTCGGCCTTCGGCTTCAAGGGCCCGGATCAGCAGAAGCCGGCCGGGGTGCTCTCCGGCGGTGAGCGCAACCGGCTGAACCTGGCGCTCACCCTCAAGGAGGGCGGCAACCTGATCCTGCTCGACGAGCCGACCAACGACCTCGACGTGGAAACCCTGAGTTCGCTGGAGAACGCGCTCGAGCAGTTCCCCGGCTGCGCCGTGGTGATCTCGCACGACCGCTGGTTCCTGGATCGCACCTGCACGCACATCCTGGCGTGGGAGGGCGACTCGTCGAACGAGGCGAAGTGGTTCTGGTTCGAGGGCAACTTCGAGGCGTACGAGGCGAACAAGATCGAGCGCCTCGGCCCGGAAGCGGCGCGCCCGCACCGGCTCACGCACCGCAAGCTGACCCGCGACTAGTTTTTCCAGCCGGAATTTCCGGGTGGACCCGATCGTGACCGGTCGGGACCACCCGGCCGGTCCGGTCTCCGTCTCGCCACGGCTCCGCAACTTATTGCCCCACCAGTAGCTTCCGGACTGTCGCGCCGTATTCGCGCGGAGTCGATAGTGTGGGTTACGTGCAATTCCAGGTTCGGTCTGAACCTCCCTCGCTCCGCCGTGCACTCGCCCTCCGCCGCCGAGTGGTGAAATCCGCCGTCGCAGTGCACGTTCCCGGACCCGCTGGAATGTCCGGCGCGCCCCGCCGAGGTGGTTCTCCCCGCATCAGGGCCGATGCACGGTTGATCACCGAATCCGTACCGAGGGAGATGTCAGGAGCATGACGGTGTCGTCCGAAGTGTCCACAGAGCAGTGGTCCGAGAGTTTGCCGGAGCAGGTGCGCGGGTCGCTGGCCGACCTCGAGGAGGCGTACTTCCGGCATGTCGACGCCGGCGACATCGACTACGCCATCAGCGGCGGCACCGACATCTTCCGCCTGCACATCGATCTCGCCCGCGTGCGGCGGCGCGGCGAGGCCGTGGTGCGGGTCTTCCACCCCGACGCCTCCGACTTCGGCCCCGCGGTGCAGATCGTCACCGACGACACGCCGCTGCTGGTCGAGTCGGTCACCGCGACGCTCGGCAAGCTCGGCGTCCGGATGGTCGAGCTGGTGCACCCCATCTTCGAGGTGCGCCGCGAGAACGGTGTCCTCGCCGCCGTCACCCCGCACGAGGCCGGGGGCAGGAGCGAGGCCGGGGTTCCGGAGTCCTGGATGTTCATCCAGCTGCCGCCGACGGTCAGTTCCGCGCTGCTGGAGAAGGTGCGCGGCTCGATCACCGACGTCATCGACGACGTGCGGCAGGTGGTCGCCGACACCGACGAGATCGTCCGGCAGCAGCAGGCCGTCGCCGCCGCGCTGCGCGCCGCCGCGGAGCGCGGTGCCGGGCCGTTCCCGGCCGAGGATCTCGGCGACACCGCCAAGCTGCTGGACTGGCTGGCCGAGGGCAATTTCACCGTGCTCGGCTACGGCCGCTACCGCTACCACGACGGCGACGAGGTGCCGGAGCCGGTGCAGGAGAGCTGCCTCGGTGTGCTCGCCCCCGACGTCGGCACCGACTTCGCGGTCCCCTTCGCCGGCGCCGACCGGCCGCTGCTGGTGCTGACCCAGGGGCTGGTGCGGGCCACCGTGCACCGGGCGGCCTACCCGTACTTCGTCGGCGTCGCCGACTTCGACGAGTCCGGCGCGGTGATCGGCGAGCACGTCTTCCTCGGCGTCTTCACGGTCACGGCGGTGCACGAGAACGTGCTCGACATCCCGGTCATCGCGCGCCGGGTGCAGCGGGCCATCGAGCGCAGCGGGCACGAGCTGTCCTCGTACTCCGGCCAGGCCATGCTGGAGACCATCCAGTCGCTGCCGCGCACCGAGCTCTTCTCCGCCGACGCGGACAGCCTCGGCCACACCGCCTCCGCGGTGCTCACCGTGCGCCAGCGCAGGCAGGTGCGGCTCTTCCTGCGCGCCGACCGGCAGGGTCGCTTCGTGGCCTGCCTGGTGTACCTGCCGCGGGATCGCTACACCACCGAGGTGCGGCTGCGCATGCAGGGCATCCTGGGGCAGGAGTTCGGCAGCGACGACATCGAGTACTCGGTCCGGGTCAGCGAAAATGAAATCGCCAGCGTGTATTTCACGATCCGGATGCCGCGGGGGACCGACCTGCCCGACACCGGCGACGAGAACCGCAGGCGGATCCAGCGGCAGCTGGTGGAGACCAGCAAGTCCTGGCAGGACCGGCTGGAGGAGGAGCTGGCCGGTACCGCCGTCGTCACCTCCGAGGTGCTCGACCGGTACACGGAGGCCTTCCCGGCGAGCTACAAGCAGGATTTCGACGCGGCCCGCGCGCTGGCCGACATCGTGCGGCTGGAGCGGCTCGGCGCCGACACCATCGATCAGTTCCTCTACCGCACCCCCGATTCCGCGCCGGGGTCGTGGCGCTTCAGCCTCTACATCGGCGGCTCCGGGGTCTCGCTCAGCCAGGTGATGCCGGTGCTGCAGAGCCTCGGCGTGGAGGTGGTGGACGAGCGGCCGTACCGGATCGCTCCGCGCGCGGGCGCGGGCACCGCGGAGCGCGCCGAGTGGTGGATCTACGACTTCGGCGTGCAGGCCCGCCCCGAGCTGCTGCGCGACGCGCTGGACAAGGACCTGGACGCCGAGCTGCTGCGCTCGCCGAACGGCGCCACCGCGGTGCACGCCCCGCTGGAGGGGCTGCGCGACCGGTTCGTGCAGGCCTTCGAGGCGGCCTGGTTCGGCGACGCCGAGGCCGACGGGCTCAACGAGCTGGTGCTGCGCGCCCGGCTGGCCTGGCGCGACGTCTCGGTGCTGCGCGGCTACGCGAAGTACCTGCAGCAGGCCGGGTTCCCCTACAGCCAGGCCAATATCGCCAGGGTGCTGCTGGTGTACCCGGAGGCGGCCCGGCTGCTGGTCGACCTCTTCGCGGCCAGGTTCGACCCGGACGCCAACTCCGCGGAGCGCGCCGCCGAGCTGGAGGGGCGGCTGCGCACCCGGATCGACGAGGTGGTCAGCCTGGACGCCGACCGCATCCTGCGGGCCATGCTGGGGCTGGTGCGCGCCACCCTGCGCACCAACTACTACGTCACCGGCGCCGAGGGCGAGCCGCGCGATTTCCTCTCGATCAAGGTGGAGCCCGCCGAGATCGCCGAGCTGCCCAAGCCGCGGCCGAAGTACGAGATCTTCGTCTACTCGCCCCGGGTCGAGGGCGTGCACCTGCGCTTCGGCTCGGTGGCGCGCGGCGGGCTGCGCTGGTCCGACCGGCTGGAGGATTTCCGCACCGAGATCCTGGGCTTGGTCAAGGCGCAGGCGGTGAAGAACGCGGTGATCGTTCCGGTCGGCGCCAAGGGCGGGTTCGTGGTGAAGCGGCCGCCCGCGCCCACCGGTGACGCGGCCGCCGACCGCCAGGCGCTCGCCACCGAGGGCGTCATCTGCTACCGCACCTTCATCGCGGGGCTGCTCGACCTCACCGACAATGTCGACCTCTCCACCGGCGCGGTGCGGCCGCCCGCGCGGGTGGTGCGGCGCGACGGCGACGACGCGTACCTGGTGGTCGCGGCGGACAAGGGCACCGCGCGCTTCTCCGACGAGGCCAACGACGTGGCCAAGCAGTACGGGTTCTGGCTCGGCGACGCCTTCGCCTCCGGCGGCTCGGCCGGGTACGACCACAAGGCCATGGGGATCACCGCCCGCGGCGCCTGGGAGAGCGTCAAGCGGCACTTCAGCGAGCTCGGGATCGACACCCAGACGCAGGATTTCACCGTCGTCGGCATCGGCGATATGAGCGGCGACGTCTTCGGCAACGGCATGCTGCTCTCCGAGCACATCCGGTTGGTGGCCGCCTTCGATCACCGGCACATCTTCCTCGACCCGGACCCGGTCGCGGCCACCTCGTACGCCGAGCGGCGGCGGATGTTCGAGCTGCCCCGCTCCTCCTGGGCCGACTACGACACCTCGCTGATCAGCGCAGGCGGCGGGGTCTGGGAGCGCACCGTGAAGTCGGTGCCGATCAGCGCCCAGGCCAGGCAGGCGCTCGGGCTGGCGGACGGCGTCACCGCGCTCTCCCCGCCGGAGCTGGTGCGGGCCATCCTCAAGGCACCGGTGCAGCTGCTCTGGAACGGCGGCATCGGCACCTACATCAAGGCGAGCAGCGAAACGAACGCCGACGTCGGGGACAAGTCCAACGACCCGGTCCGGGTGAACGGCAACGAGCTGCGGGTGGATGTCGTCGGCGAGGGCGGCAACCTCGGCGTCACCGCGCTCGGCCGCATCGAGTTCTGCCTGGACGGCGGCAAGATGAACACCGATGCGCTGGACAACTCGGCCGGTGTCGACTGCTCCGACCACGAGGTCAATATCAAGGTGCTGCTCGACGGCGTCGTCAGCAGCGGTGAGCTGGCCGCGGCCGACCGCAATCCGCTGCTCGCCTCCATGACCGACGAGGTCGCGGAGATGGTGCTGCGCGACAATGTCACGCAGAACATGCTGATGGGCGTCTCGCGCACCGAGTCGGCGCACATGGTGAGCGTGCACCGCCGGCTCATCGACGACCTGGAGCAGCGGCGCGGGCTCGACCGCGAGCTGGAGGCACTCCCCGCCGACACCGAGCTGGAGCACCGCTACGAGCACCACAGCGGCCTCACCTCACCCGAGCTCTCCAACCTCATGGCGCACGTCAAGCTGGCGCTCAAGGCCGACCTGCTCGACTCCGACCTGCCGGACATCCAGCACTTCGCAAACCGGCTGCCGCAGTACTTCCCGACGCCGCTGCGCGCGCGCTTCGCCCCGGCCATCAAGCGGCACCGGCTGCGCCGCGAGATCATCACCACGATGGTGGTGAACGAGGTGGTCGACTACGGCGGCATCACCTACGCCTACCGGCTGCGCGAGGAGATCGGCGCGGGCGCCACCGACGCGGTGCGCGCCTTCGCCGCGGCGGCGCAGATCTTCGACCTGCCCGCGCTCTGGCAGCGGATCCGGGACTGCGATGCCCCCGCCGTGGTCCGCGACCAGCTGGAACTCGAGACGAAGCGCACACTCGACCGGGCCTCGCGCTGGTTGCTGATCAATCGCCCGCAGCCCATCGCGGTCGGCGCCGAGATCAACAGGTACGCCGCCGGGGTGGCGGAACTGCGCGAGGCGGCGCCGAACTGGCTGCGCGGCCCGCACGTCGCCAGCCTGACCGACCAGGCCTCCGACCTGATCGCCCGCGGCGCGCCGACCGACCTCGCCACCGAGGTGTTCGGCCTGCTCAACCTGTATCCGCTGCTCGACATCCTGGACGTCGCCGACATCGTGAACCGGGACGGCGACGAGGTCGGGGCGCTGTACTACGCGCTGAACGAGCACCTCAAGATCGACTGGCTGCTCGCCGCGGTGAGCGGGCTCGAGCGCGGCGATCGCTGGCACGCGCTGGCCCGGCTCGCGCTGCGCGACGATATGTACGGTTCGCTCCGTTCGCTGACGATGGACGTGCTCAGCGACTCGGAGCCGGACGAGGAGCCGGGCGACAAGATTGCATACTGGGAGTCGAGGAATCAGTCCCGCCTCGGGCGCGCCCGGGCGGCACTGGCCGAACTGTTCGAGTCCGGCACCCACGACCTCGCCACCCTCTCGGTTGCGGCGCGGCAGGTCCGAAGCATGGTGAGCGGCGTGGGTGCGTAACCGGAGGTATCAGAAGTGACCAGCGTCGACGTACGTGACCGTGTCCGGGGAGCGGGTGCGCTCCAGCTCCGCTTCCACGCCAAGGTGGATATTCGCTGGTCCGATATGGACGTCTTCCAGCACGTGAACCACGCCAGGATGGTCACGCTGCTGGAGGAGGCGCGGATCCCGTGGCTCTTCGAGGACGGCAGGCCGACCGCGGCCATGCGGGAGGGCTGCGTCCTGGCCGACCTGCACGTTCGCTACCGCGGGCAGCTGCGGCACGAGGACACTCCGCTCGATATCGCCATGCACATCACTCAGCTGCGGGCGGTCGACTTCACCATCGGCTACGAGGTCAGGGCGGCGGGCGCAGCGCCGGACTCCGCCCCGGCGGTGACGGCGACGACGCAGATCGCCGCCTTCGATATCCGGACCCAGCGGCTGCGCCGGCTGACCGACGCCGAGCGCGGCTACCTCGCGGAGTGGATGGAGTGAGCCGCTGACCGGGGATCAGCGGGTTCTGCACGTCGCGGATCCGGCGGAGCGGGAGAATCTGGCGACCTTCGCGAACCGGGCGGCCCGGCTGGACCCGGCGGCGGTGATCCGGCTGCGCAGGCGCGGGCCGGAGCTGGTCTCGGCCTGGGCCGCGACCGGCTTCGAGACGCTCGCGGTACGGACCGTTTCGGCCGATCTCGCGCTGGACGACGTGACCGTCTCCGCCGACCTGCTGCTGAGCGGGCTCGGCACCGGGCAGCCGATCGACCTCGGCTACTCGCTCGACTCCGCCTGGCGCGGCGCGCTTCCGCCCGGCGACGGGTGGGCGCACGTGGACGACGTGCCCGCGCGCACCCTGGTCGAGCTGGCCGAGCGCGGGGTCGAGCTGGCCAGGGAGCACGGGAGCGGGCACGGGCCGCCCGCCTCGCTGCTCGACCAGCCGGTGCTCACCGTCACCGGTGCGGATGCCGAGGTCGCGGTGCCCATGCGCGTGGTCTTCGCGCTCACGGCCATGGACTTCATTCCGCACTCCGGGGACAAGGCGGATGCCCGGCGAATTCCGGCCGAGGAGATCGTGCGGGTCCGCAGTACCCGTACCTGGTTCCGCATCGACGCCCGCTACGGATCGGTCGCCCGCAGGCACGGTGGCGGTATTCCGCTGCTGCCGAACTGAGCCGGGGCCGGTCGCGCCCGGAGCGCCGAGGGCGGCGGCGATCGGCAGTGACGCTGTTCCGGGCGGGGTGGCGGCGAGCGGGTGCGCTTGCCGCCCTGGGCCCGGTCCCGCGCCGGACGACGGTGCGCGGTGTGCCGAAGTCCGACCGGCTCTGGGGCAGAGCCCGGCAATCGCGCATCGCTCGCGGGCGGTGCGGTCAACAGAGTGCCAGCGTCAGGCGACGCCGAGCAGCCGCAGCCCGGCGGTCACTCCCGCTGCGGCCGGCACTACCACGAGCAGGGGTGCTCTGCGCCAGGCCAGCACCCCCGCGACCGCGACCCCGCAGGGCAGGGCGAGCCCGATCCGCTCGCCGAGCGGGAAGGTCTGGGTCGCCATCATCGCGGCGAGCAGCACCACCGCCGCGATCTCCAGCAGTTCGGTGGCCCGTGCCGGAAAGCGGACCCGCTCGCGCAGCACCGGCCCCGCCGCCCGCAGCGCGTAGGTGCCCGCGGCGAGGGCCAGCATTCCCCCGATCAACACGGCGCCTGCTCGCGCGCATCGAGGCCGGGGAGCCCTGTGGCCGGCATGGTCGTTGGCGTGCGCGGGGCGCGGGCGGACCGCTCGGCGGTCAGCATGACGCCGGTTCCCGCGCATCGCGAGCCGGCCACGCCACCAATAACCCGGCGAGGGCGACGAGCACCGGCAGCCCGGCGGGCAGGAACGGGGTGCTCACGACCGCGAGAACCGCGCCGGTGAGCGCCGCCCGCCGCGTCCGCCGCCGCGCGAGCGCGGGCAGGATGAGCGCGAGCAGTACGGCGGGGAACACCGCATCCAACCCGAACGCCGCGGTGTCCGGCACCAGACTGCCGACGATCGCGCCGAGCGCGGCCCCGGCGGGCCAGGCCAGCAGCACCCCGACCCCGCCGAGCCAGTAGGCCGCCCGCCGCCGCTCCGGCTCGGATTCCGCCACCGCGAGCGCGACCGCCTCGTCGTTCATGACGTGCACGCCGAGCAGCCGCCGCGCCCCGCGCCCGACCACATCCGGCACCGCCAGCCCGTACGGCAGGTGCCTGGTGTTCACCAGCAGCCCGGCCAGCACCGCGGCGATCACGCTGCCGCCCGCGCCGACGATCCCCACGAACAGGAACTCCGACCCACCGGCCAGCACGAGCACCGAGAGCAGCATCGGCACCCAGGCGGGCAGCCCGGCCGCCACCGCGGTGGCGCCGTAGGAGACGCCGATGACACCGACCGCGAGACACACCGCGGCGATGCCGCGCAGCGTCCCCCGATCCAGCACATCGGGGACGAGTGTTCGCCATATCGAACGCATGACTCTTATACTGAACGCCCGGCGGTCTGTTCGTCAATGGGGCCCGGTCCGTGGTTTCCTGGGCGCGTGACAAGGCCCGACCCCGCCCCGCCGCAGGCGGCGATCGCCGCCGCCCTGCGCCGCGAGCGCACCAGGGCCGGGCTCTCGCTGAGCGAGGTCGCGAACCGCGCCGGCATCGCGAAGTCCACCCTCTCGCAGCTGGAATCCGGCGCGGGGAACCCGAGCCTGGAGACCCTGTGGGCGCTCTGCGTCGCCCTGGACATGCCGTTCCCGCGGCTGCTCGACCCACCGCACCCGGCGGTCCAGGTGATCCGCGCGGGGGAGGGCCCGGTCGTCGCCTCGGCCGAGGCCGACTACCGGGCGATGCTGCTGGCCGCGGGGCCGGCGAATTCGCGCCGCGACCTCTTCCGGATCACCAGCGAGCCGGGCCACGCCCGCGACTCCGATCCGCACATCCCCGGCGTGGTCGAGCACATCCTGCTCGCCGCGGGCCGTGCGATCGCGGGCCCCACCGAGGAGCCGGTGGAGCTGGCCCCCGGCGACTACATCTCCTACCCGGGCGACCGCCCGCACGTCTTCGAGGCGCTCGAACAAGGCACCTGGGCGCTGCTCGTGGTCGAGTACACCTGACTCGGGCGGTGTTGCTTCGAGCCCGGGTCAGGCGGCGCCCTCGCCGAGATACTGCAGCCACTGCGGGTCCAGCTCGGCGGTGGTGGAGAGCAGCCGCCAGTGCGGCCCCTTCGGCGAGACCAGCTGGGCGCGCAGCACCCAGCCCAGCTCGCTGAGCATCTTGTCGGCCTTGCGGTGGTTGCACGGCGCGCAGCTGGCCACGCAGTTCTCCCAGGAGTGCTCGCCGCCGCGGCTGCGCGGGATCACGTGGTCGATGGTCTCGGCCTTGCCGCCGCAGTAGCCGCAGCGGTAGCGGTCGCGGTGCATGAGCGCGGCCCTGGTCATCGGGACCCGGGCGCGGTAGGGGACGCGTACGTAGGTGCGCAGCCGGATCACCGAAGGCACGGCGACCGCGGACTCGGCGGAGTGCACCACCGGGTTCTCCGGGGCCTGGTGCACCGGGTCGGCCTTCTCGCAGATGAGCAGGACGACGGCGCGCCGGGCGGAGAGCGCGGTGAGCGGTTCGTAGGTGGCGTTCAGCAGCAACACCCGGCGCTTCAACCAACTGGGAGCCTCGGGCGGCGGGGCCGATCGCAGGACCGGCAGGTGGCCGGTGGGGTGATGGGAACCCGGATATCGTTCGGACAGGATGTGCAGCGGAGTGGCCCCCGACCCACGGCTGTGGACGTCGGCGGGCTGGAGTTGTCGGTGCCCACGCGCCTCGGGGGACCGGGCGCCGTGCCGCTGCTTCATCGGGGGGACCTCGATTTCATGATTGGCAGGATCATGTGTTATCTCAGCTGAGATTGTCCCCCAGTTGACCACGGTTTCTCCTGGATTGCACGGTGATTTCGCGCAATCTCCGGTTAACGGCGGCTGAATCACCCGGGGCCGGGTACCCGCTTCCGGTGCGCCCGGCCCGTGGCGGCGCGGTCGCCGGGGAGGCGGCAGAATGGAGCCGCGGCACCGCATCCGAACCAGCCCCGAGAGGACCCATGACTTCCGGCGAGCAACCGACGACGTCGTTCTACTCCGAGATCGGCGGCGCCGAGACGTTCCGGCGGATCCTGGCGACCTTCTATCGCGAGGTGGCCGCCGACCCGGTGCTCCGGCCCATGTACCCGGAGGAGGATCTGGGGCCCGCCGAGCGCAGGCTGCTGATGTTCCTGGAGCAGTACTGGGGCGGCCCGCGCACCTACTCCGACGAGCGCGGCCACCCCCGGCTGCGGATGCGGCACATGCCGTTCAGCATCGGCCCGATCGAGCGGGACGCCTGGTTGCGCTGCATGCGCACCGCGGTCGCGGAGATCGAGCCGGAGGTGCTGGACGACCAGCACCGCAAGCAGCTCCTCGACTACCTGGAGATGGCCGCGAATTCGCTGATGAACGCGGCCTGGTGAGCACCGCCCGACGGGCGTGATGTCCGATTGTTCGGCACTATGGCGGGTGTGACTGTTCCCCCCGCAGAGTCCACGCCCTGGTGGAAGTCGGCCGTCTTCTACCAGGTGTACCCGCGCTCGTTCGCCGACTCCGACGGTGACGGGGTCGGTGATCTCGGCGGCATCCGGGAGCGCCTCGGCTACCTGGCGGAGCTCGGGGTCGACGCGCTCTGGATCTGCCCGGTCATGCGCTCGCCCATGGCCGACGGCGGCTACGACGTGGCCGACCCGCGCGATATCGACCCGCTCTTCGGCGGGCTGCCCGCGATGGACGAGCTGATCGCGGCGGCGCACGAGCGTGGCATCCGGGTGACCATGGACCTGGTGCCGAACCACACCAGCAGCCGGCACGCCTGGTTCGAGGCGGCGCTGGCCGCCGGGCCGGGCAGCCCCGAGCGGGCCCGCTACATCTTCCGGGACGGCCGCGGCGCGGACGGCTCCGAGCCGCCGAACAACTGGCCGAGCATCTTCCGCGGCCCGGCCTGGACCCGGATCGTGGAGCCGGACGGCACCCCGGGGCAGTGGTACCTGCACATCTTCGCCGCCGAGCAGCCCGACCTGAACTGGGAGAACGCCGACGTCGTCGCCGACTTCGAGCAGACCCTGCGGTTCTGGCTGGACCGCGGCGTCGACGGCTTCCGGATCGACGTCGCGCACGGCATGGCGAAGCCGCCCGGGCTGCCGGACATGGCCAGGGTGGAGACCAAGATGCTCATCCACGACGACAACGATCCGCGCTTCAACAACCCGGGCGTGCACGACATCCACCGCCGCATCCGCAAGGTGATCGACGAGTACCCCGGCGTGGTGAGCATCGGCGAGGTCTGGGTGGACGACAATGTCCGCTTCGGCGAGTACGTGCGCCCGGACGAGCTGCACCTGGCCTTCAACTTCCGGCTCGCCGAGACCTCCTTCGAGGCCGCCGACATCCGGGACGCGGTGGAGAACTCGCTGGCCGCGGTGGGCCCGGTCGGGGCAACCCCCACCTGGACGCTCTCCAACCACGACATCGAGCGCGAGGTCACCAGGTACGGCGGCGGGGCGGCCGGGCTCGCGCGGGCCCGGGCGATGGCGCTGCTCGAGCTCGCGCTGCCTGGCGTGGTCTTCGTCTACAACGGCGCCGAGCTCGGGCTGCCGAACGTCGACGACCTGCCGGACGAGGTGTTGCAGGACCCGGTCTGGGAGCGCTCCGGGCACACCGAGCGCGGCCGCGACGGGTGCCGGGTGCCGCTGCCCTGGTCCGGCGCGGCGCCGCCGTTCGGCTTCACCGGCGGCGCGGCGAGCTGGTTGCCGATCCCCGCGGCGTGGGCCGATCGCACCGTCGAGGCGCAGCTGGCGCAGCCCGATTCCACCCTCGCTTGCTATCGGGCCGCGCTCGCGCTGCGCCGCACCAGGCCGGAGTTCGCGGCCGACGGGCTGGAGTGGCTGGACTCCCCGCCGGACACCGTCGCGGTGCGCAGGCCGGGCGGGCTGACCTGCGTGCTGAACGCCTCACCCGTGCCGATCGCGCTGCCGCCGGGCGAGCTGCTGCTGGCCAGCGGTCCGCTCGCGGGCGGTGAGCTGCCGCCGGATACCGCCGCCTGGCTGGTCTGACGGTGGGTCGGAGGAAGAACTACTACACAGGATCGGATATCTTTGTTCGGTGAGCATTCTCGAGACTGTGCTGATTTTCGGCGGCGTTCCGCTGGTGATCTACGGTGCGATCGCCGGCCTGTCGTACCTCGGCAAGCCGCTGCCCGGCGAGAAGCCGGCGCACTACGAACTCGGTCAGCCGTGGACGCATGATCCGGTGCTGTGGAGTGCCACCGACGAGGTGATCGGGCACGGGCACCACGGTGGGCACGGTGCCGCCGCGGAACTGATCGGAGGCCGGGCAAGTGGCAAGTTCTAAGTGGCCCGCGGTGGTCGAGACCGACCTGCCGCACGGGTACGCGCTGACCAGCAGTGGCCGGGTCTCCGGGGTGCACGATCCGGCGACCGAGTTCCGGAAGCCGCCGTTCACCGACCACGAGCGGGTGGCGCTGGACAACGCGCTCACCGAGGCGACCAGGGCCACCGGCGTCCGGTTCACCGTCTACATCGGTGGTCTCGGCGCTGATCCGGCGGCGGGCGCGGACGCGCTCCTCCCCACCGTCCCCGACGCCGAGCGCGCGGTGCTCATCGCCGTCGCGCCCGGCGACCGCGCCATCGAGGTGCGCTCCGGGCACGAGATCGAGGATCGGGCCAACGACCGGGTCTGCCAGCTCGGCGTCACCGCCGCCTCCAGCTCGTTCCGCCAGGGGCAGCTGATCGACGGGCTCGTCTCCGCCGTGCGGGTGATGGCCGCGGCCATCGGCCGCTGACGCTGCCGGAGGTTTCGGCGCTGCCGCGCCCGCGCTTTCCGCGTTCGGCGCGGTCCGGCAGGACCGCGCCGAACACGTTTCCCTACGCCCCCTGGTCGAAGGCCCGGGCGCGCAGGGCCCGCTCGACACCGGCTTTCCCCTCGCTGACCAGCCGCCGCAGCGCCGGCGGGTGCTCACCCGCAAGGAACTCGTCCGCCTTGGCGACCGCCTCCTCGCTGATCACCCAGGACGGGTAGAGCCCCACCACCACGGTCTGCGCGACCTCACTCGAGCGCCGCTCCCACACCCCGGCGATATCGCTGAAGTACCGATCGAGGTACGGCCCCACCAGCTCACCCTGCCCGGTCGGGGCGAACCCGCCGACAATGGCCCGCGCGGTGATGTTCGGCACCGTGTCGTCCTCCATGACCGTCGCCCACGCCTGCGCCTTCACCTCGGCGATCGGCCGCGCCGCCGCCGCGGCCGCCGCCTGCCGCTTGCCCGCCGCGGTCGGGTCGTTCGCCAGCTCCTTGTCGATGGCGGGCGACTCGGTGCCGTCGGCGTCGAGTTCACCCGCCGCCGCCAGCGCGGCCACGATGCGCCAGCGCAGGTCGGTGTCGACGAGCAGGCCGGGCAGCCCGACCCCGGCCGGGTCGCCGTCGAGCAGCTCGCGCAGCACCTCGGTGTGCCCGGGCGAGAGCCGCGCCGCGGCCAGCGCGTTCACGAAGGCGAGCTGGTGATCCGAGCCCGGCTCGGCCGCGCGCGCCAGCTCGAGCAGCCGGTTGGCGAAGTCCGGCCAGCCGGTGTCGCTCGCCCACTCCGGCTCGGTGTAGGAGGCCAGCGCCGCGTGCGCCTGCATGAGCAGCCGCTGCACCACCCCGATCTCGGACTCCGCGCCGACTCCGCGCTGCACCAGCGCCACGAAGTCGCGCGCCTTGAACTCGGCCTGCCTGGTCATCTCCCAGGCCGCCGACCAGGCCAGCGTGCGCGGCAGCGGCTCGGCGATATCGGCGATCCGATTGACCAGCACGTCCAGCGAATCCGGGTCGAGCCGGACCGAGCAGTAGGTCAGGTCGTCATCGTTGACCAGCACGAACTTCCCGCGCGGCACCCCGACGAGCTGCGGCACCTCGGTGCGCTCCGCCGCCTCCAGGTCCAGCTCGATCCGGGTGCTCCGGACCAGCTTGCCGTCCTGCTCGTCGTAGACGCCGATGGCGAGCCGGTGCACCCGCTGCTCGCCCGCGCCCGGCGCGGCGCCCTCCTGCACCACCGCGAACGAGGTGAAGGCGCCGTCGTCGCCCACCTCGAACTCCGGGCGCAGGATATTCAGCCCGGTGGTCTTGAGCCACTGCGCGCCCCAGTCGGAGAGATCGCGTCCCGAGGACTTCTCCAGCGCGGCGAGCAGGTCGTCGAAGGTGGCATTGCCGTAGGCATGGTCGGCGAAGTAGGCGCGCAGCCCGGCCAGGAACGGCTCCAGCCCCACGTAGGCGACGAGCTGCTTGAGCACGCTGGCGCCCTTGGCGTAGGTGATGCCGTCGAAGTTCACCTCCACCGCGGCCAGGTCCGGGATGTCGGCGGCGATCGGGTGCGTCGAGGGCAGCTGGTCCTGCCGGTAGGCCCAGGACTTCTCGACATTGGCGAAGGTGGTCCAGGCACTGGTGTACTCGGTCGCCTCGGCCTGGCAGAGCACCGAGGCGAAGGTGGCGAACGACTCGTTCAGCCACAGGTCGTCCCACCACTTCATGGTGACCAGGTCGCCGAACCACATGTGCGCCATCTCGTGCAGCACGGTCTCGGCGCGGCGCTCGTAGGAGGCCCGGGTCACCTTGGAGCGGAAGACGTAGTCCTCCAGGAAGGTGACGGCGCCGGCGTTCTCCATGGCGCCCGCGTTGAACTCCGGCACGAAGAGCTGGTCGTACTTGCCGAAGGCGTACGGCACGCCGAAGTTCTTGTGGTAGAAAGCGAAACCCTGCTTGGTCTCGGTGAAGAGCCGCTCGGCGTCCATGAAGTCCGACAGCGAGGCGCGGCAGTAGATGCCGAGCGGGATGGTGCCGTGCTCGTCGGTGTAGGCATCGGTCCACTGCGCGTACGGCCCGGCGATCAGCGCCACCAGGTAGGTGCTCATGCGCGGGGTGGTGGCGAAGACGTGGGTGCCCGGCGCGGCGCTCTCCCTGGCGGCGGCCGCGCCGTTGGAGATGACCTGCCAGTCGGTGGGGGCGGTGACGGTGACGTCGAAGGTGGCCTTGAGGTCGGGCTGGTCGAAGCAGGCGAACATGCGCTTGGCGTCGGCCGTCTCGAACTGCGAGTACAGGTAGACGCCGCCGTCGGCGGGGTCGACGAAGCGGTGCAGCCCCTCGCCGGTGTGCGAGTACTCGCAGTCGGCCTCGACCACCAGCTCGTTGCGCTCGGCCAGGTCGGTGAGCGCGATGCCGGTGGCCTCGTCGTAGCCGCTCACGTCGAGCTGGGCGCCGTTCAGCACCGCGGAGCCGACGCCGCGGGCCACGATGTCGACGAAGGTGCTCGCACCCGGGGTAGCGGTGAAGGTGATCGCGGTGCGGGAGCGGAAGGTTCCCTCACCCGGTTTGCCCGCGCCGTCGGTCAGATCGAGGTCGATGCGGTAGTTCTCGACCTGCACCACCGCGGCGCGCTCGATCGCCTGGTCGCGGGTCAGGTTGGGTGCGGACACAGTGCTCCTTCGGGGTTCGGATGACGGCAACGATGCCACGGTCTGTAGCTTTCACCCTACGAAATATGGTGGGGTCATCAACCTGCGACGGAGGTCCGAGTGAAGCACGTGCACGCAGGCAAGGTCCGCGACCTGTACTCCGACGGCGACACCCTGGTGCTCGTCGCCTCCGACCGGGTCTCGGTCTACGACGTGTCCCTGCCCACCCCGATCCCGGAGAAGGGCGCACTGCTCACGCAGCTCTCGAACTGGTGGTTCGAGTTCTTCGGCGACATTCCGAACCACGTGCTCTCCACCACCGACGTGCCCGCCGAGTTCGCCGGGCGCGCCATCCGGGTCAAGCCGCTGCGCATGGTGCAGGTCGAGTGCATCGCCCGCGGCTACCTGGTCGGCATGGGGCTGCGCGAGTACCAGCGCGACGGCGCGGTGTCCGGGGTGAAGCTGCCCCCCGGGCTGCGCGAGGGCGACAAGCTGCCGGAGCCGATCTTCACCCCGACCACCAAGATCTCCGACACCGGGCACGACGAGTTCCTGACCTTCGCCGAGGTGGTGGACCAGGAGGGCCGCGAGGTGGCCGAGCTGCTGCGCGACCGCACCCTCGACATCTACGCCCGCGGCGCCGCGCACGCCGCCGAGCGCGGGGTGATCGTGGCCGACACCAAGGTCGAGTTCGGCTGGGACGGTGCCGTGCTCACCCTCGGCGACGAGGTGCTGACCTCGGACTCCTCCCGCTTCTGGCCCGCCGACGAGTGGGAGCCGGGGCGCCCGCAGCGCTCCTTCGACAAGCAGTTCGTGCGGGACTGGGCCACCTCGACCGGCTGGGACAAAGAGCCGCCGGGGCCGCAGATTCCGGCCGACATCGTCGAGGCGACGCGGGCCAGGTACGTGCAGGCATACGAGCTGGTGACCGGCCGCACCTGGGCGGGCGTCCCGGTCTGAGCGGGCCGTAGCCGGGCGAATCCCGGGTCTCGCGGGCTCAGCCGTCGCCGAGGTGCTGCGCGAGCCGGTCGAGGAAGGGCCGCGGCCCGGACCCGAGTTTCTCCCGCGCGGCCGCCAGGTCGAACCACTCGACCCGGTCCAGCTCGGGGAACGCGGTGATCGTCCCGGAGCGCGGCGGCCACTCCAGGTCGAAGGTGCCGGGCACGATCGCCGCCGGGTCCAGCTCGCCGCGCACCGCCCAAGCCGCGAGGTTCTTGTAGGTGCGCCCGCTGCGGTACCGCACCGCGCCGAGCGGCACCCATTCCCCCGCCGGCACCGGAAGCCCCAGCTCCTCGGTGAACTCCCGCGCGGCGGCGACCTCCGCGTCCTCCGCCTCCGGGTCGTACTCACCCTTGGGCAGGGTCCAGGCGCTCGCGTCCTTCTTCGCCCAGAAGGGCCCGCCCATGTGCCCGAGCAGCACCTCGGCGACCGGCCCCGACTCCCGGTACAGCAGCACGCCCGCGCTGAAGGTTTCGCTCACGGTCCAGCAGTATGCCGCAGCCGGGCGGCGCGCAAGGTGAGGTAGTCGCGCTCCGGTGTGCTGGTGCTGGCCGCCGCTGCCGCGTCGTAGTGCGCGACGGCACGCGCGGTGTCGCCCGCGAGTTCGCGCAGGTGCCCGCGCACGGCATCCAGCCGGTGGCTGGTGGCGAAGGCCGGTTCGAGCCCCTCGGTCGCCGCCAGCCCGGCGGCCGGGCCGTGCACCATGGCCACCGCCACCGCCCGGTTCAACGTGACCACCGGGCTCGGCGCCACCCGGTCCAGTGCGGTGTAGAGCGCGAGAATCCCCGCCCAATCGGTCTCCGCGACCCGCAGCGCCTGCGCGTGCAGCGCCGCCACCGCCGCCTGGATCCGGTACGGCCCGTCCAGCCCCGCCCGGATCGCCGCGGTCGCCAGCCGGACGCCCTCGCCGATCATGGCGCGATCCCAGCGCGCGCGGTCCTGCTCGGCCAGCGGGATCAGCTCGCCGTGCGGCCCGGTGCGCGCACCCCGCCTGGCATCGGTGAGCAGCAGCAGGGCCAGCAACCCGGTGACCTCGGGGTCGTCCGGCAGCAGCCGGTGCAGTGCGCGGGTCAGCCGGATCGACTCGGCGGCCAGATCCGCGCGGTGCAGCTCGGCGCCCGCGCTGGCGGTGTGACCCTCGGTGAAGATCACGTACAGCACCCGCAGCACCGGCTCCAGCCGCTGCCGCCAGGCCGCAGGGTCCGGGCGGACGAAGGACAGCCCGGCGAGCTTCTTCTTGGCGCGCGCGATGCGCTGCGCCATGGTCGCCTCCGGTACCAGGAACGCGGCGGCGATCGCCCTGGTCTCCAGCCCGCCGACGGCGCGGAGCGTGAGCGCGACCGCCGCCGCCTCCGGCAGCGCCGGGTGGCAGCAGAGCACGTACATGGCGAGGGTGTCGTCGCGGGCGGGCACCTCGGCGTCGGTGACCGCCAGGTCGAAGACGGCCTCCTCGCGCCTGCGCCGCGCCACCTCGGCGCGCACCGTGTCGGTGAGCCGCCGCTGCGCCACCCGCAGCAGCCAGCCGCGCGGGTTCTCCGGCAGCCCGTCGGCAGGCCACTGGGTGGCGGCGGCGATCAGCGCCTCCTGCACCGCGTCCTCGGCGGCGCCGAAATCGCCGGAGCGCCGGGCGAGCACCCCGAGCACCTGCGGGGCCAGCTCGCGCAGCAGCAGTTCGACCTCGGGCGGCAGCCCGTCTCTCACCGCGGCAGCCCGTCCCTCACCGCGGCGGCGCGGACATCACGGCCCGCACCTCGATGTACTCGCCCATCGGCGCGCCACCCGGGCCCGGCGCCGCCGACATCCGCGCCGCGATCTCCACCGCCCGCTCCCGGCTCGCCACGTCGACCAGCAGGAAACCGGCGAGGAACTCCTTGGTCTCCGGGAACGGCCCGTCGGTGACCACCGGCGCGGTGCGGCCGTCGGCGTGCACCACCAGCGCCTGGTCCGGCCCGGCCAGCCCCTGCGCGTCGACCAGCTCCCCCGCGGCGGCGAGCTGCGCGGCCAGCGTGCGCTGGAAGTCGATGTGCGCGGCGATATCGGCGGGCTCCCACTCGGCCAGCGGGGTGTCGCAGTAGGCGGCGGTGGCGTGCGACTTCAACAGCATGTATTTCACGGGATGCTCCTCGGTGCGGGCGCCCGGCGGGCGCGCTCACAGCATGGTCGGAGCCGACCGCGCCCGCTCGACACAGTTCCGCCTTACAGCTCGGCGGAGGTGTCGGCCAGCCGCTCCGGGTCGACCGGCTCGCCCGCGGCGACCAGCTCGCGAATCCGGTCGGTGACGTCCCAGACATTGACGTTCATGCCGGCGAGCACCCGGTTCTCGCCGTCCAGCCAGAAGGCGACGAACTCCCTGGCCGCGGTGGAACCCCGAACCACCACCCGCTCGGCGGCGCCGCGCGGCACGTAGCCGGTGTACTCCATCCCGAGGTCGTACTGGTCAGTGAAGAAGTAGGGGATCCGTTCGTAGCTCGCCTCCCGGTCGAGCATGGTCCCGGCCGCGACCACCGGCTGGTTCAGCGCGGTGGCCCAGTGCTCCACCCGGATCCGTCCGCCCAGCACCGGGTGCTGCTGCTCGGCGATATCGCCGACCGCGACGATATCCGGGTCGCTGGTGCGCAGGTGCTCGTCGACCAGGACGCCCCGCTCGGTGTCGAGCCCGGCGGCCTCGGCCAGCGAGATCTCCGGGGCGGCGCCGACCGCGATCAGCACGGCGTCGGCCTCGATCTCCTCGCCGTCGTCCAGCCGCAGCCCGGTGGCGACGTGGGCCGCGCCCGCCTTGCTGGTGGTGATCTCCGCGACGCCGGTGTTCAGCCGCAGGTCGACGTCGTGTTCGCGGTGCAGCTCGGCGAAGACCGCGCCCATCTCCGGGCCGAGTACGCCGAGCAGGGGCTGCTCCGCGTTCTCCACCACGGCCACCGCGACGCCCGCGGCGCGCGCCGCGGCCGCCACCTCCAGCCCGATCCAGCCCGCGCCGATCACCGCCAGCCTGCGGGTGCCGCCGCCGAAGAGTTCGCGCAGCGTGTCGGAGTCGTCGATGGTGCGCAGGGTGTAGACGTTGGGGGCGTCCGCGCCGGGCAGATCGAGGGTGCGCGGGCGGGAGCCGGTGGCGAGCGCGAGCTTGTCGTAGGTCAGCGTGGACCCGTCCGGCAGGGTGACGGTGTGCGCCGCCGGGTCGATGGCCTTGACCTCGGTGCCGAGCAGGAGCTCGACGTGGTGGTCGCGGTACCAGGCCGCGGGCGCCACGGTGAACTCGGCGAACGGCTTGTCGCCCGCCAGGTGCTCCTTGGAGAGCGGCGGGCGCTCGTAGGGCAGGTGCTCCTCGGCTCCGATCACCGTGATCAGCCCATCGAAGTCGTTGTCCCGCAATGCTTTCGCAACGCCGGCGCCGCCGAGTCCGGCACCGACGACGATGAAGCGGCGATCCGAGGTCATGACGGACTCCTCACGGTGGAAGGGCCTGGCGGCGACCTCGCCCACCCTAGCGCCGCCGGTCGCCCGCGAGCTCGGAATCGCGGTGCGGTTCGGGAACGATTCGGCGGCCGGGGCGGTTGCTCCGAGAGAAGGGTGGCGCGCGCCACCGCGACCGAGGCTGTGGAAGGACCCCGACCGTGAGCAAGGATGTAGCCGACTTCTGGTTCGACCCGCTGTGCCCCTGGTGCTGGATCACCTCGCGCTGGATCCTCGAGGTGGAGCAGGTGCGCGATATCGACGCCCGATTCCACGTCATGAGCCTGGCCGTGCTGAACGAGGGCAAGGACCTGCCCGACGAGTACCGCGAGATGATGAAGAGCGCCTGGGGCCCGGTCCGGGTGGCGATCGCCGCCGCGCAGAAGCACGGCGACGAGATCCTGCCCGACCTCTACACCGCGCTCGGCACCCGAATCCACCAGCGCAAGGAGGAGTACGAGCGGCCCACCCCCGAGGAGTCCCTCGCCGCCGTGATCGCGGACGCGCTCGCCGAGCTCGGGCTGCCCGCCGAACTCGCCGCCGCGGCCGAGAGCACCGAGTACGACGAGGCGCTGCGCGCCAGCCACCACGCGGGTATGGACAAGGTCGGCGACGACGTCGGCACGCCGACCATCCACATCAACGGCGTCGCCTTCTTCGGCCCGGTGCTCTCCCGCATCCCGCGCGGCGAGGACGCGGGCAAGGTCTGGGACGGCGCCGTCGCGCTCGCCTCCTACCCGCACTTCTTCGAGCTCAAGCGGACCAGGCACGAGGGGCCCGAGTTCGACTGAGCCGCGGTGCTAGTTCGCCGGGTTCGGTCCGCCGGGCCCGGCGTCGTCCGTGGTGCCGGGGGCGGGCGGCTCGGCGGCGTTCGAGGGCGCACCAGGGGCCCACTGCGCTGCCGCACCGGTAGCTCCGGGCGGTGCGGCCGGAGGCGGCGCGCCGCCCGGAGCCCCTGGAGGCGGCGCGCTCCCGGGAGCCCATGGAGGCGGTGTGCCGCCGGAGCCTGGAGGCGGTGTGCCGCCGGGAGCTCCCGGATGCGGTGCGCCGGCGGGGCCCCACTGCGGCGCGGCCTGCGGTACGGCGCTCCACGACGGCCCCACGCCGTACGCGGAGCCGGACGGACCTCCGCCCGGCGCGCCGCCGTAGGGATTCCCCGGCCCGTACGGTCGCTGCCCGTACGGCTGCGCCGGTTGTGCGCCGGTGTCGTACGGCCCGGGAGCCCCCGGCGCCCCGTCCGCCTTGTCCAGCGGCACCGCCCGGTACGGCGGCGGGAACCCCGGTGCGTGCGGCACCGCCGCCGACGGCCACCAGAACAACTTCCCGTGCCTGCTCCGATCCCGCAGCGCCCACATCCGCCAGGTCAGCACCGGGTGCGAGGAGAGCGCGTTCACCAGCCAGATGAAGAAGGCCCGCTCCGAGGCGGCCCGGTCCGCCATCTCGTCGAACCGCACCGACGAGTTCAGGTACTTGCCCGCGCCGAGCGTGCCCATGGCGCCGGCCGCGCCGGTGTGCCGGTTGCAATAGCCGTGGTTGTCCGCGGTGTACTCCTGCGCGCGGATCAGCGCCGAGCCGAGCAGCGGGAGGAACGGTACGAGGAACATGCCGAGCTGCCGCCAGTAGGAGACGTGCCCGGCCGCGATGTGCCCCACCTCGTGGCCGATGATGAAGGCGAGCCCGTCCGGTTCCCGCGCCTCGCCGCCGATCTCGAACAGGTCGCTGTACACCACCACGTACCGCCGGAACCCGTGCCCGGAGGCGAAGGCATTGATCTGGCCGTTGCCGAGCAGCACGTACGCCTCCGGCGCCTGCTTCATCCCGAACCGCGCCGCCGCCTCCTGCACCAACCGGTAGCCCTCGGGGAACTGGGTCGGCGACATCTTCACCGCGCCGACCCGCTGCGAGGCGTAGTTCACGCCGCGGCCGAACCACACCAGGATCGGTGCCCCCGCGATCAGCAGCACGTACTGGTTGACGCTGCCCGCTACCAGCACCGCCAGCGCGATCAGGTACCCGATGACGGTCACCACGATCACCACGACCAGCAGCGGAATCTCCCAGGTGTGCCGGGCGGGGAGGCCGAAGGGGGAGAGCCCGCGCGGCGCGGGCGCGGACGGCGGCGGATGGTACGGCTGCATGGGGAGAACTCTAGGCAGAATCGGCGGAACCCGCCCCCGTGCGGCCCCGGAAATGCGCCTGACACAATCGCTGCCATGCGCGTATACCTGGGTGCCGACCATGCCGGCTTCGAGCTGAAGAACACTGTCAAGGCCCACCTGGAGCAGGCGGGGCACGAGGTCGTCGACTGCGGCGCGCTGGAGTACGACGCGCTCGACGACTACCCCGCGTTCTGCATCGAGGCGGCCCGCCGCACCGTCGCCGACCCGGGCAGCCTCGGCCTGGTCTTCGGCGGCAGCGGCAACGGCGAGCAGATCGCCGCGAACAAGGTGCCGGGCGCGCGCTGCGCCCTCGCCTGGAGCGTCGAGACCGCGCAGCTCGCCCGCCAGCACAACAACGCCCAGCTCATCGGCATCGGCGGCCGCATGCACTCGGCCGAGGAGGCGCTGGCCATCGTGGACGCCTTCGTCAGCACCCCGTGGTCGGACGAGGAGCGGCACCAGCGCCGGATCGACATCCTGGCCGAGTACGAGAAGACCGGCGTTCCGCCGGCGCTGCCCGCCTCCTGACCCCGTGCCGGAGGGGCACACCCTGCACCGGCTCGCGAAGCTGCACCGGACGCGCTATGCCGGTGCGCCGGTGCGGGTCAGCAGCCCGCAGGGCCGCTTCGCCGCCGGTGCCGCGCTGGTCGACGGCCAGGTGCTGACCCGCGCCGAGGCGTACGGCAAGCACCTGCTGCACCACTACGAGTCCGGGCTCGCCGTGCACGTGCACCTGGGGTTGTACGGCGTCTTCACCGAACTGCCGGTGCCGATGGGCGAGCCGACCGGCCAGGTGCGGATGCGGCTGGTCGGCGCCGCCGGTTTCGGCACGGACCTGCGCGGCCCCACCGCCTGCGAGGTGCTGAACCGGGCCGAGGTCGCCGCGCTCGCCGACCGGCTCGGCCCCGACCCGCTGCGCCGCGGCGCCGACCCGGCCCGCGCGCTGGACCGGATGCGCCGCTCGCGCAGGCCGATCGGCGCGCTGTTGATGGATCAGAAGGTGGTCGCCGGGATCGGCAATATCTACCGGGCGGAGCTGCTCTTCCGGCACGGCGTCTCGCCCTTCCGCCCCGGCGCCGAGCTGGGCGCGGCGGAGTGGGCGGCCATGTGGGCGGATCTGGTTGCGCTCATGCGGGTCGGGGTGCGGGTCGGCATGATCGTCGTCATCCGCCCCGAGGACGACCACGGCGCCCCCGCCTATGGCCCGGACCGGCCGCGCACCTACGTCTACCGCAGGCAGGGCGAGCCCTGCCGGATCTGCGCGACGCCCATCCGGCACGCCGTGCTGGAGGCGCGAAATCTGTTCTGGTGCCCGGTCTGTCAGCCCGGCTAGCCCGCGACCGCCGTGTCGATGTCGGTCTCCCCGGACTCCGCCGGGGCGTAGCGCCGCCCGCCCGCGGTCTTCGCCGAGTACATGGCGCCGTCGGCGCGGCTCAGCAGCTCGGTGAAGTCGCACGGGGTGCCGGGCAGGTTGTAGGCGGTGCCGACGCTCGCCGAGACCGGCACCGGCCCGACGCTGGACCACACCGGTTCGCGCAGCGCGCCGACGATCACCGTCGCGAGCTCGGTGAGCGCGGACGGCGAGACGCTGCCCGCGAGCACGAATTCGTCGCCGCCGTACCGGCAGATGATCATCTCCGGGGTGCTCACCTCGCGCAGCCTGCGGGAGAGCTCGACCAGCACCTCGTCGCCGACCGCGTGGCCGTAGCCGTCGTTGATCTGCTTGAAGCGATCCAGGTCCACCACGAGCACGCCGATGCCCTTGCTGCGATCGGCGGCGATGGCCCGGACCCGGTCCAATAGCAGGGTGCGATTGGCGAGATCGGTCAATGCGTCGTGCGTCGCCTCGTACCGCAGCCGGTGCTGCAGCGCCGCGATCTCGCGCACCCGCTGCGAGGTCTTGGCCTCCTGCTTCTCCTTCTCCTTCTCCAGCGCGCGATTCTGTAGCGTCTCCGCGTAGCTGTCGATGGCCTGGCTGGCGACCAGTGGCCAGCGCGTCGCGACCAGGGAACCCGGTGTGCCCGACGGGAAGCCGAGCAGCCAGCGGGTGGCCTGCGCGAGCATGCGGGTGCGCTCGAACGGCTCCTCGGCCAGCATGGCGCCGAGCCTGCGCGCCTCCTTGACCGGGAACGGCTCCGACCCCGCCAGGTACAGCAGCCGCCGAATGATCTCCGCCAGCTTGGGTTCCGCGTGCTGCACCGTCGTGCTCGACCCCGGCTCCGCGCAGATCGCCTGCGCCCATGCCCTGGCCATGACGGTGACCGGTGGCTCGAAGGACGACATCGAGATCACCGGCGACGGGTGACGTGGAAGCCCGTGCCGCGGGTACCCGCGTCACCCCGATAGAGCCCACTGCTATGCGGTCGGGTCCACCGAGTTCGGTGCACGCTCACCGCCCCCTTTCCAGATACCCCCGTCCGGCAAAAAGGATCCTAGCAAGCCACCCGGCATCGAAAAACGCCACTTGACAATGGTTGTCGGGGTTCTCGGCGCCGCGCGATGGCGATGGGAGGAGTATGACACCGCCGTGACCTCCGCGTGACCTTCGGAGCGTTTTGTTCACTGCTCGAATCGCGGGCAGGCGGCACGTGCTCGTCGCCCCCGGGCGGCCCACGCCCCGCCGCCCCCGGATGCGCGGAGTTCGCCCGCGCCCCCGGCCGCACGGGGCGCGCGCGCCGGGCTCCGCCCACGGCGACGTGCGCGGAACTCCCCATGCTTCCCCTGACGATCACGCTGGCGACAATGCTGGCCGACCCTCTCCGGCGCCGCCGGATCGGGTCGTGCCTCCATGTTTGCTCGCATTGCCCGAAAGCGCCGCGATTTCACGGAACATACTGCTGTTTATTTTTCGGAACTCGCCCGATGCCGGACCGCCCGTCAACCCCCCTGCCGCGCCGGCCTCGCCTTGGTGATTGGCGCAAGCGGTCCGCCGTTCGGTACAGTCGCTTCGCACACGACATCGTGGCGATCCCATTGATGTCGTATGCCTGCGGGTGTAGTTCAATGGTAGAACCTCAGCCTTCCAAGCTGATGGTGCGGGTTCGATTCCCGTCACCCGCTCCACGGGACGGATCCCTCGGCGCCGCCCGAGGTCACGGGGTGTGGCGCAGCTTGGTAGCGCATCCGCTTTGGGAGCGGAGGGTCGCAGGTTCAAATCCTGTCACCCCGACCATGACAGGTCTACTCGAACCCTTGGCCGCAAGGGTGAGCGGATCGGTCAAGGTATTCGACCTGGAAGCCTCCGCATCGCGGGGGCTTCCTTCGCTTTGCCGGACCGGCAGGGGATCAGGCGCGGTCCAGGTCGTATAACCGGGCTCCGGCAGCGTCGTAGACCACCAGGTGATCGGCGGCGACGAATTCCAGTCCGTAGCGCGCACTCTCGGCGGGCTGCCGAACGACGAGCGCGTACCGCCCCGCGGAATCGGGGGCGCCGGCGAGCGTGCAGGTGGTGGCGGCGCCGAAGCCGGTGCAGGTGCCGCCATTGGCGGTGAAGATCTTGGGGGCGGTGCCGTCGGAGGGCGTCCAGGTGCCGACCAGGGCCTCGGGGCCCGCCCTGCCGGTGCTCGCGGGGCCGCTCGCGGTGGCAGGGGGTGACGATTCGGTGGCCGGGAGGTCGTCGCCGCTGATCAGGCCGATGAATCCGGCTACCAGGACGATGGCGGTGGCCACCACGGCGGCGGTCGCGGCGGGGTGGGTGCGGGCGTAGGCGAGGAGGCGGGTGCGCAGGCCGGGGGTGGGGGCGGCGGGGGTGCCTGCGGCGGTGTGCACGGCGGCGGCGAAGGCCGGGTCGGTGCGGAGGGTGTCGGCGATGGAGCGGATGGCATCGGCCCTGGTGCGTGCGGTGACGGCGCCGCGCTCGGTGCCCGCCTCGACCAGCAGCCGCTCGACCGCCTCGCCGCCGCCGAGCCGGGCGACGACGACGGCGTGCACCCGGTCCATGGCGAGATCGATGGCTTCGCCGGTGAATCCGGCGGGGGCCAGGCGCCGGTCCCGGCCCGCCGCCCAGGCGATCAGCAGGCCGACGACGATCTCTGGTCCCATGGACGTCCTCCCGGTGCGGTCCCGAACCCATGGTGTGCGGCGCGGTGCGCGGCCGGTATCCATCGAATTCCCGATACCGCTCGGTCGAGAGCGGCCGATCCGGGCGGGCCCCGGCCACGAATTCGAGGGGGGAGGGGTGCGTCGTCATGCGTCGTCTGTGCATCGATTTGTGAAGAATCGCCGGGAATTTCGGGAGAAACCCATCCATCCTGGCTGGTAGCGCGAACTCCGTGCATCAATCAATGCACGGCTCGGTGTTCGGGCCGTCCCGAAAGATGTGGATGACGATGATCCGAACGAAGCAACGAACGGTACTGGTCGCGTCGATGCTGACGGCCGCGGTGCTGGGGATGACGGCCTGCTCGGACGACTCCTCGGATTCGGCGTCTTCGACGTCGACGTCGGCTAGCTCCTCCTCGGCCATGACCACCACCTCGGGCGCGATGAACGCGGGCTCGAACCCGGTCGGCCCGGGGTGCGCGGAGTACGCCGCGCAGGTGCCGAGCGGCGCGGGCTCGGTGGAGGGCATGGCGCAGGACCCGGTCGCCACCGCCGCCTCGAACAACCCGATGCTCACGACCCTGGTGCAGGCGGTCTCCGGGCAGCTGAACCCGCAGGTGAACCTGGTGGACACGCTGAACGGCGGGCAGTTCACGGTGTTCGCGCCGGTCGACTCGGCCTTCGCCAAGATCGACCCGGCCACCATCGAGTCGCTGAAGACCGACTCGGCGACGCTGACCAAGATCCTCACCTACCACGTGGTGCCCACCCAGGTGGGGCCGGACGCGATCGTCGGCACGCACACCACGGTCGAGGGGCAGCCGGTGACCGTCACCGGGACCCCGGCCAACCTGAAGGTGAACGATGCCGGGGTGATCTGTGGTGGCGTGCAGACCGCCAACGCCACGGTCTACCTGATCGACACCGTGCTCATGCCGCCTGCCTGATCAAGGCGAACGCCGGGAAGCACAGGTCGGATCGGCCCGTGCTTCCCGGTCGTGGTTGTACCGGACGACTGGAGTCCCGATGAGCGATCAGGAGCCGGCTCGGCCGGACCTCCTCGAGCTGGCGTACCCGTACGCGCTCGACGCGGTCGCCGAGATCGAGCGCAGGCACATCGATGATCGGGTGCGCGGCGCCGACGCGGCAACCGCGGCCGAGTTCTCCGCGCTGGTGCGCGGGGTGCGCGAGACCATGGCGGTGCTGTCCGCGCTCGACTCGCGGCGGCCGCCCGCGCATCTGGAGTACGCGGTGCTGCGTGCCATCGACGCCGCGATGAGCGCTGCCGTGCGCACCGTGAACCTCTCCGTCGGCGCGGTGGAGCGGCCGGCCGCCGGTGCCGGGCCGTCCGGAGCGGTAGCCGCCGACGTCCGCCTGACCGGGCAGGCAGGTGGCGGCACCCGCCCACCTGGGTCGATGAGCGGCCGCCCGCCGGACGCGGTCGTGCCCGCGACGACGGCGAGTTGCGTTCGCGCTGGCGGGCGACGCGATCTCGCGCGGCGCCTCGGTGGCGCTCGGTGGCGGCAGCGGCGCGACGTCCCGGCCGCGTCCAGCGGCACCGCGCGCCCGCCCCGGGCACAGCGGCCGGGCTCCTCGAAACTCTTCCCGATCGCCGCCGCCGCACTGGCGGTGCTGGCCGGGATCGGCGCCGCGATCCTCCTGCAGCAGCGCGAACCGGGCCCGCCGGCCGCCCTGCGGGCCGACACCGTCCTCGACCAGCCCGACGTCAAGGGCAGCGCTGCCGAGCTGCCGGCGGGCGGCACCCTCACGGTGACCTCGTCGGCCCGGCTCGGCGCCGCCACCGTCTCCTTCGCGGCGCTCCCGGAGCCGCCGCGGGGCCACTGCTACCAGATGTGGCTGCTCGGCGCGGACGGCACGCCGCGCTCGGTGGGGGTGATGGAGCACGCCCCGACCCCCGGCTCGAACGTGGTGCTGCGCACCGGGACCGGTGACGCGCTGGCGGTGACCATCGAACCGGGCCACGGCTCCGCGCAGCCGACCGGTACTCCGCTGGTCCGCATTCCGCTGGCCTGAACAACCCCCGTGTCGGCGCGGATTCCGGACCGTCGCCGCACCCTTGGGCTAGCGTGTCGCGTTGTCCAGCTGGCAGCGACGGCAGGGGAGAAGATGGCGGTAACCCGTCGACAGTTCCTGGGGGCGATGGCGCTCGGGGGAGTGGCGACGTCGGTCGGCATCCCGGTCGCGGCGGCCGAGCCGGAGGTGCTCGGCGCGGGCGACCCGCGCTACCTGCCGCTGACCATGCGCGGCTACAACCGCCGGTTCACCGCGCGGCCCGCGAGGATCTTCCTGCCGAGCGATGCCGAGCAGGTGCGGCTGGCGGTGGAGCGCTCGCTCGGCGAGGGGCTCACGCTCGGCGTCCGCTCCGGCGGGCACTGCTTCGACGACTTCGTCGACAACGACCGCACCCGCTCGCTCATCGACCTGAGCAAGCTCACCGGCATCGGCTGGGACGCCGGGCACGGCGCCTTCTCGGTCGGTCCCGGCGCCGAGCTCAGCGCGGTCTACCAGGCGCTGCACCCGTGGAATGTCACGCTGCCCGCGGGCATCTGCCTCGGGGTCGGGATCGGCGGGCTGGCCTGCGGCGGCGGGTACGGGCCGCTCTCGCGCAGCCGCGGGCTGGTCGCCGACCACCTGTACGGGGTCGAGGTGGTCACCGCGAACGCCGACGGCACTGCGAGCCTGGTCCTCGCCACCAGGGACGGGGAGCACCGCGACCTCTGGTGGGCGCACACCGGCGGTGGCGGCGGCAATTTCGGCATCGTCACCCGCTACCTCTTCCGATCTCCCGGCTCCGACGGCGCCGACCCGGCCCGGGCGCTGCCCCGCTCGCCCGGTGGCATGCTGCACGGGCGGCTGCTGCTCCCGGTCACCACCGAGGAGTCGTTCGTCCGCTTCCTCGGCAACTACCTGGCCTTCCACGAGCAGCACCGCGCCCCCGGCGACCCTTTCGCCGGGCTCTACGCCCCGCTGAATTTCCGCACCGACGTGGTGGCCAGCGCCGAGGTGCTGATGTTCTTCGACGCCGACGCGCCGGACGCGCGGGCCCGGGTGGACGAATTCGTCGCGGCCATCACCGCGGGGGTGACGCCGGGGGCGGTGGTGCAGCCGATCGAGCGCAGTTCCTACGCGGACACGGTGTCGAAGGTCTACTACCCAGAGGGCGCGGCGTACCCGCGCGTCAAGGTGAAGGCCGCGTACCTGCGGAAGGCGTACGACACCGAGCAGTTGCAGGCGCTGTACCGGCACGTCGGCAACCCCGGGGTGGTCGGTGAATCGCAGCTGGAGTTCCTGCCGTTCGGCGGGGCGATCAATGCCGTGGCGCCGGAGGCGACCGCCTTTCCGGCCAGGGACAGCATGATGACGATGCTCATCCACGCGGCGTGGCGGATGCCGGGTGACGACGAGCGGTTCCTCGGCTGGGCGCGGGAGATGTACCGCGAGGTGTACGCGGGGTCCGGCGGGGTGCCGGTGGACGGTGGCAGCTACATCAACTACCCCGACCCCGACCTCGCCGATCCGCGCTGGAACACGGCGGGGGTGCCGTGGTACGCGCTGTACTACGGCGCGAACTACCCGCGGCTGCTCGAGGTCAAGCAGCGGTACGACCCGGCGGGGGTGTGGCAGCACGCGCTCTCCATCGGGCGGCCGGACTGGTCGTGACCCCGCGCGACCGGCGGGGTGTGGCCGCCCGCGTCCCGCGCTCCGGACCGGCGGAAATGTGATCGCCCGCGCCAGCCAGGCGGGACCGACGCCCGTCAGGTGAGCGCGAGTACCCGAGCGGGGCCGCCGGTGCCGCCGGTGTGCTTGGGCGCGCCGACGACGACGGTCGCGCCCGCCGCCGGTGCCGCGGCCAGATCGGCCAGCATCTCCACGCCGTAGCGGCCGCTGCCGAGGATTGCGGTGTGCGCGGGGCTGTCCCGCGCCGCCCCGCGATCGAGGCTGAGGGTGTCGATGCCGAAGCCGACGGCGCCGCACTCGGTGATGAGGTGGGCGGCGGCCTCGGGGGTCCAGCCGGGGGTGCGCTGGGTGCCGGTGGCGTCCAGATTGAGGAAGGCGGCGGGCTCGGCCAGCCGGGATTCCCAGCCGGTGAGCGCGGCGACGAAAGCGCGTTCGGGGATCTCGCCGTGCGCGGCGCGCCAGGCGTCGATGTCGGCGACGGTCACCGCGGCGTCGGGGTCGGCGCCGACCCGGGCGCGGATGTCGAGCACCACGAGCGGGGCCACCAGGTCTTCGGGGGCGATCAAGTCGACGCCGATGCCGCGGGGGTCGCGGTGCAGCGGGGCGTCGACGTGCGTGCCGATGTGCTCCCAGGAGGCGATGGCGTTCTGGGCGAAGCCGCCGCGTTCGTAGGTCGCCACCGGGACGCTGACGAAGGGCGGGTTACCCGGCCATACGGGCAGGTCGGGGCCGAGCGGGTGGGTCAGGTCGAGCACCCCGCCGGATCCGGCAGCGGCTGGTCCGGCGGCGGCGACGGTGGCCGCGCCGAAGGCCGCGAGCCCCGCGCCGAGCAGTGCTCGCCTGCGCGGAACGCCCGCCTTCGGCTCGCCCGGCTGCCCAGCGGTGCGACCGCTGTCGACGGAGCCGGCCGCACCGGCGAGGCCCACTCGAGGCACCCCCGCCGCGGAGCGGCGATTTCCCCGCGCCACGTCGTGCGCGAACCGGACGATGCGGGGCGCGCACATCAGCGGCCCCGGGACCGCGACACCGAACTCATGCCGCATACCCTAAGCGGCCGACGCGGCTTACAGGCTGACCTCCGGCCAGCTCCACTCCGCCACGCACGGAATATCCGCCCCGTGCTCCCGTGTCCACGCCCTGGCCCGGAACCGCGCGTCCACCATCTCCTGCCGCAGCCCGGCGGCCCGCGCACCCAGCTCCGGCACCCGGTCGATCACATCCATGACCAGGTGATACCGGTCCAGGTCATTGAGCATCACCATGTCGAACGGCGTGGTGGTCGTGCCCTCCTCCTTGTATCCGCGCACGTGCAGCCCGCTGTGGTTGGCGCGCCGGTAGGTGAGCCGGTGGATGAGCCACGGATAGCCGTGGAAGGCGAAGATGACCGGCCGGTCGCGGGTGAAGAGCGTGTCGAACTCGCTGTCCGGCAGCCCGTGCGGGTGCTCCTCGCGGGGCAGCAGCCGCATGAGGTCCACCACGTTCACCACTCGGACCCGCAACTCCGGCAGCCGCTCGCGCAGGATGGCGGCCGCGGCGAGCGTCTCCAGCGTCGGCACGTCGCCCGCGCAGGCGAGCACCACGTCGGGAGCGGTGCCCGCGGTGTCGCCCGTGCCCGCCCACTCCCAGATTCCGGCGCCGCGCGCGCAGTGCGCCGCCGCCTCCGGCACGGAGAGCCAGTCCGGCCCCGGCTGCTTCCCCGCGACCACCACGTTCACCAGGTGCCGGGAGCGCAGGCAGTGGTCGTAGGTGGCGAGCAGGGTGTTGCCGTCCGGCGGCAGGTAGACCCGGACGATCTCCGGCTTCTTGTTCAGCACCACGTCCAGGAAGCCGGGGTCCTGGTGCGTGAAGCCATTGTGGTCCTGCCGCCAGACGTGCGAGGAGAGCAGGTAGTTCAGGCTCGGCACCGGCCGCCGCCACGGCACCGCGGCGCTGGCGTCGAGCCACTTGGCGTGCTGGTTGAACATGGCGTCGACGATGTGGATGAAGGCCTCGTAGCAGGTGAAGACGCCGTGCCTGCCGGTCAGCAGATACCCCTCGAGGAGCCCCTGGCAGAGGTGCTCGGAGAGCACCTCGAGCACCCGGCCGCGCCGGTCGAGGCCGACGTCGAACTCGCCGATCTCGGCCTGCCAGTCCCGCCCGGTCACCTCGAGGATGTCCTGCAGCCGGTTGCTGGCGAGCTCGTCGGGGGCGAAGGTGAGGAAGTTGTCCGGGTTGGCGGCGGTGACGTCGCGCAGCCAGCCGCCGAGCACCCGGGTGGCCTCGTGCTCGCTCGCGCCGGGCGCCTGCACCTCGACGCCGTACTTCCGCCAGTCCGGCAGCCGCAGGTCGCGCACGAGCGCGCCGCCGTTGGCCACCGGGTTCGCGCTCATCCGGCGCTCGCCGGACGGGTTCAGCGCGTCCAGCTCGGCCACCGGCGCGCCCGACGCGCCGAACAGCTCCTCGGGCCGGTAGGAGCGCAGCCACTGCTCGAGGACGTCGCGGTGCTCGTCGTCGCCGCGGGCGTTCGGCAGCGGCACCTGGTGCGCGCGGAAGGTGCCCTCCACCCGGTCGCCGTCCACCACCGGCGGGCAGGTCCAGCCCTTCGGGGTGCGCAGCACGATGAGCGGCCAGATCGGGCGGGCGCCGTCGCCGCCGGTGCGCGCGGCGCGCTGGATCCCGGCGATCCGGTCCAGCGCACCGTCGACCGCGGCCGCGAGCGCCTGGTGCACCTCGGCGGGATCGCTGCCCGCCACGATGACCGGGTCGTAGCCGTAGCCGCGCAGCAGCGCGCGCAGCTCGTCCTCCGGGATCCGGGCGAGCAGCGTGGGGTTGGCGATCTTGTACTCGTTGAGCGCGAGGATCGGCAGCACCGCGCCGTCCCGCGCCGGGTTCAGGAACTTGGCCGAGTGCCAGCTCGCGGCCAGCGGCCCGGTCTCCGCCTCGCCGTCGCCGACCACGCAGAACACGGTGAGGTCCGGGTTGTCCAGCGCGGCGCCGAAGGCGTGCAGCAGCGAGTAGCCGAGCTCGCCGCCCTCGTGGAACGAGCCGGGCGTCTCCGGCGCGCAGTGGCTCGGCACCCCGCCGGGGTAGGAGAACTGGGCGAAGAACGCGGCCATGCCGTCGCCGTCCCGCGGGACGTGGCTGTACAGCTCCGAGTAGGTGCCCTCCAGCCAGGCGCAGGCATTCGGGCCGGGGCCGCCGTGGCCGGGGCCCGCGACGAAGACGGCGTTCAGGTCGCGCTGCCGGATGGCCCGGTTGGCGTGCGTCCAGACCAGGTTCAGCCCTGGCACGGTGCCGAAGTGGCCGAGCAGCCGCGGCTTGATGTGCTCGGCCGCGAGCGGCTCGCGCAGCAGCGGGTTGGCCATCAGGTAGATCTGCCCGACCGAGAGGTAGTTGGCCGCGCGCCACCAGGCGTCCAGCGCGGTGAGCTCGGCGCGGTCCAGCGGGCCGACGGCTTCGCCGAGGTGGTAGGGGCGCGGCGCGATCGAATCGCCGCCGCCGCTGCCGGTGTTGTCTGCCGAGGTATCGCCTCCGGCGCTGGCCAGTCGCGTCATCCGCGGGCTCCTCCCATGGTGGCGCCGCGCTCGTCGCGCCGACGGGCACAGCGCCGCTCGCTTCGCAGGTGCGGGCGCCGACCGCGCCGTCGGTCCCGGTTGCCGAGCTACCCCTGGCCGAGGCAGCCAATCCGTTTTCGACCCTAGCCCGGTGGCCACGCCCCCGCCCGCCGGGCGATAGGGTCCGCCGCATGCGAATTTTCCGCGGGATCATCGGGCTCGGCGCCCTCGCCGTCGCGGCGAGCGCGCTCGTCGCGTGCGGCTCGGACGACACGAGCACCGCCGCCGCGACCACGACCTCCGCCAGAGCCGCGAGCTCGGCCCCGGCGGCGCCCGCCTCGAAGGGCCGCGAGTGCACCGCCGACGACATCGGCGTCGAGGGCGGCTTCGGCACCGCGCCGGTCATCACGCTGCCGGACGACTGCGACCCGCCCGAGCAGCTGATCACCAAGGACCTGGTGCCCGGCTCCGGCCCCGGCGCGCAGCCCGGCCAGCAGCTCACCATGAACTACTCCCTGGTCACCTGGTCGAACCAGAAGAAGCTGGACAGCTCCTTCGACCGCAACGAGACCTTCCCGCTCACCCTCGGCGCCGGTCAGGTGATCGAGGGCTGGGATACCGGGCTGGTGGGGGTGCAGCAGGGTGCCCGCCGGTTGCTGATCGTGCCGCCCGATCTCGGCTACGGTCAGGGCGGGCGCGGGATCGCGCCGAACGAGACCCTGGTCTTCGTGACCGACGCGGTGCAGATCGGCGGCTGAGCCCGCGACCACCCGCCGGATGCGGAGCCGCGCGAGGGGTCCACTACCCTTGTCGGGATGCCTGACGCCGCACCAGCGCTGTCCGGCGAGCGCGGGATCGCCACGGTCGAGGGCCGGGGTTCGCTCGCGCCCGGCGGCGGGGGAGCGGCGGCCCCGCGCGGCGTGGCCCGGCGGGTGAGGTACGCGAATGCCGACACCGAACGACGAACAAGGAGCATGTCCGTGAAGAGCACCGTCGAGCAACTGAGCCCGACCCGGGTCCGGATCAATGTCGAGGTGCCCTTCGAGGAGCTGAAGCCGGACTTCGACAAGGCGTACAAGGCGCTGGCCAAGCAGGTCCGCATCCCCGGCTTCCGCCCCGGCAAGGCCCCGGCCCGGCTGCTGGAGGCCCGCCTCGGCCGCGGCGCCATCCTGGAGCAGGTCGTCAACGACGCGCTGCCCGCGCGCTACAGCGAGGCCGTCACCACCGCCGAGGTCAAGGTCATCGGCCAGCCGGAGATCGAGATCACCAAGATCGAGGACGGCTCCGAGCTGGCCTTCTCCGCGGAGGTCGACGTCCGCCCCGAGGTCACCCTGCCGGATTACAGCACGCTCTCGGTCACCGTCGACGCCTTCACCATCGACGACGCCGACATCGACGAGCAGCTGCAGTCGCTGCGCCAGCGCTTCGGCACCCTGACCGGCGTCGAGCGGGCCGCGCAGGAGGGCGATTTCGTCTCCATCGACCTCTCCGCCACCGTGGACGGCGAGGAGGTGCCGGAGGCGGCCACCACCGGACTCTCGCACGAGGTCGGCTCCGGCCAGCTCATCGAGGGGCTGGACGAGGCGCTGATCGGCCTCTCGGCCGGCGAGTCCACGGAGTTCACCACCAAGCTGGTGGCGGGCGAGCACGCCGAGCAGGATGCCGTCGTCACGGTCACGCTGCAGTCGGTCAAGGAGCGCGAGCTGCCCGAGGCCGACGACGAATTCGCCCAGCTGGCCAGTGAGTTCGACACCCTGGAGGAGCTGAAGGCCGATCTGCGCACCCGGGTCGAGCGGGTCAAGAAGGTGCAGCAGGCCGGCGAGATCCGGGACAAGGTGCTGGAGGCGCTGCTGGAGCAGGTCGAGGTGCCGCTGCCGGACGCCGTGGTGCAGGCCGAGGTCGACGCGCTGGTGCACGATGCCGTGCACGGCTTCGACCACGACGAGGCCAAGTTCGCCGAGTCGCTGGAGGCGCAGGGGTCGAGCCGCGAGGAGTTCGACGCCGACACCCGCGAGGCGGCCGAGAAGTCGGTGAAGACCCAGCTGCTGCTGGACGCCATCGCCGAGCAGGACAACACCCAGGTCGGCCAGGAGGAGCTCACCGAGCGGATCCTGTTCCAGGCGCAGCGCTACGGCATGGCGCCGGAGCAGTTCATCCAGCAGGTGCAGCAGGCGGGCCAGCTCGGCGCGGTCTTCGCCGACGTGCGCCGGGGCAAGGCGCTGGCGGGCGTGGTCGGCCAGGTCACGGTGACCGACTCCGATGGCAACGCGGTGGACACCGGCGAGCTCTTCGGTGCGCCGGAGGCCGACGCGGCCGACTCCGATGTGGTCGACACCGATGTGGTCGACACCGATGTGGTCGAGGCCGACGAGACCGCGGCCGAGCCCGCCGCGGCCAAGGCGGAGTGACGGGCCTGCCGCGAGCAGCGCGGCGCCGGGTGTGCGGTGTGATTGCGCTGTGAGCGAAGAGGGGCGGTACCGGGAGTTCGGTGCCGCCCTGCTTCGTTAATGTTTGTGACAGTGAAGCGATGGCTGTGTGGCGCATCAGCGACGAGCCGGTGAGAGAGGGCAGGTATTCGTGGAAAACAATCAGGCGGGGGTGCGCATGACATCCGCAACTGCTGGACTGAACCTCAGTGATTCGGTGTACGAGCGGCTGCTGCGCGAGCGCATCATCTTCCTCGGCACGCAGGTGGACGACGACATCGCCAACAAGCTGTGCGCCCAGATCCTGCTGCTCACGGCGGAGGATCCGACCCGCGACATCGCGCTGTACATCAACTCGCCCGGCGGCTCGGTGACCGCGGGCATGGCGATCTACGACACCATGCAGTTCGCCGAGTGCGACATCCGCACCGTCGGCATGGGGCTGGCCGCCTCCATGGGCCAGTTCCTGCTCACCGCGGGCACCAAGGGCAAGCGCTACGCGCTGCCGCACGCGCGGATCATGATGCACCAGCCGTCGGCGGGCATCGGCGGCTCGGCGGCCGACATCGCGATCATGGCCGAGCAGTTCGCGCACACCAAGCGGGAGCTGAACGAGCTGCAGGCGCTGCACACCGGCAAGTCGGTGGAGCAGGTCGCCGCGGACGCCGATCGCGACCGCTGGTTCACCGCGAACGAGGCGCTGGAGTACGGCTTCGTCGACCACGTGGTCAGCCACGCGAACCAGGCCAACGGCGCCGGCGCCTGACCGCCGACCACAGACAGACCCCGCCCGGACCCGGAAGTCCGGCTGCCGCACAGACTTTGGAGACGAACATGGTCAACCCGATCGATCCGCGCGCCGGCCTCTCCGGCGTCGCTCCGCAGGGTGCGCAGTCGCGCTACATCCTGCCGTCCTTCATCGAGCACTCCAGCTTCGGCGTCAAGGAATCGAACCCCTACAACAAGCTCTTCGAGGAGCGCATCATCTTCCTCGGCGTGCAGGTGGACGATGCCTCGGCGAACGACATCATGGCGCAGCTGCTGGTGCTGGAGTCGCTCGACCCGGACCGTGACATCACCATGTACATCAACTCGCCCGGCGGCTCCTTCACCTCGCTGATGGCGATCTACGACACCATGCAGTACGTGCGCGCCGACGTCGCCACGGTCTGCCTCGGCCAGGCCGCGTCGGCCGCCGCGGTGCTGCTCGCCGCGGGCACCCCGGGCAAGCGCGCCTGCCTGCCGAACGCCCGCGTGCTGATCCACCAGCCGTCGCTGGAGGGCGGCATCCAGGGCCAGGTCTCCGACCTGGAGATCCAGGCCGCCGAGATCGAGCGCATGCGCAGGCTGATGGAGACCACGCTGGCCAGGCACACCGGCAAGGACGCGGACACCATCCGCAAGGACACCGATCGCGACAAGATCCTGACCGCCGACGCGGCCAAGGAGTACGGGATCATCGACACGGTTTTCGACTACCGGAAGCTGAGCGCACAGAAGTGAAGACCCGCCCACGCGGCCGGGTCCGTCAGTGCGACGGACCCGGCCGCAGGGGTATCGACGGGCGGTTTCCGGTGAGACCACGCACACGCCCGGCGAGAAACATGCCCGAGTTGTCGACCTGCGTCGCAGATGTTGGGTACGGTCGACACAGGGACCTCGGCTCCCGGTTGACAGCCTGGCTGTCGACATCGCCGCCCCGCCCGCCACACCGGTGGATCGACCGTCGTGACGACGAGTGTTCGCCTCGGCACCGAGCGTGCCGTGCCGGCGGCGGGGCCGCAGCGCGGACGGACGTCGCCGCGGTGCGGACGAACGGCGGACAGCTGGCAGCCGGGAACAACGGTTGCACGCGGACAAGGAAGTAGGGACCCACGAGATGGCGCGCATCGGTGATGGCGGCGATCTGCTCAAGTGCTCGTTCTGCGGAAAGAGCCAGAAGCAGGTCAAGAAGCTCATTGCGGGACCAGGGGTGTACATCTGCGACGAGTGCATCGATCTCTGCAACGAGATCATCGAGGAGGAGCTCGCCGAGTCGAGCGAGGTCAAGCTGGACGAGCTGCCCAAGCCCGCGGAGATCAGGGACTTCCTGGAGAACTACGTGATCGGGCAGGACACCGCGAAGCGCACGCTCGCCGTGGCCGTGTACAACCACTACAAGCGGATCCAGGCCGGGGACAAGAGCCGGGACAGCCGGGGTGAGACGGTCGAGCTGGCCAAGTCCAACATCCTGATGCTCGGCCCCACCGGCTGCGGCAAGACCTACCTGGCGCAGACGCTGGCCAAGATGCTCAACGTGCCCTTCGCGATCGCGGACGCTACCGCGCTCACCGAGGCGGGCTACGTCGGCGAGGACGTCGAGAACATCCTGCTCAAGCTGATCCAGGCCGCCGACTACGACGTGAAGCGCGCCGAGACCGGCATCATCTACATCGACGAGGTCGACAAGATCGCCCGCAAGAGCGAGAACCCGTCGATCACCCGCGACGTCTCCGGCGAGGGCGTGCAGCAGGCGCTGCTGAAGATCCTGGAGGGCACCCAGGCGAGCGTGCCGCCGCAGGGCGGGCGCAAGCACCCGCACCAGGAGTTCATCCAGATCGACACGACGAACGTGCTGTTCATCGTGGCGGGCGCGTTCGCCGGGCTGGAGAAGATCATCTCGGATCGCACCGGGCACCGCGGCATCGGCTTCGGCTCCGAGGTGCGCTCCAAGGCCGAGATCGACACCGCCGACCACTTCGGCGAGGTGATGCCGGAGGATCTGATCAAGTTCGGGCTCATCCCCGAGTTCATCGGCCGGCTCCCGGTCGTCGCCTCGGTGACCAACCTGGACAAGGAATCGCTGGTCAAGATCCTCTCCGAGCCGAAGAACGCACTGGTCAAGCAGTACGTCCGGCTCTTCGAGATGGACGGCGTCGACCTGGAGTTCACCGACGACGCGCTGGAGGCGGTGGCCGACCAGGCCATCCTGCGCGGCACCGGCGCCCGCGGCCTGCGGGCGATCATGGAGGAGGTCCTCCAGCCCGCGATGTACGACATCCCCAGCCGCGACGATGTCGCCAAGGTGGTCGTCACCGCGGACACGGTGAACGACAATGTGCTGCCGACCATCGTGCCGCGCAAGCAGCAGCGCACCGAGCGCCGCGAGAAGTCGGCGTAGCTCGCTCGACCCCCGGGCGCGGCGGCCGCCCGGGGAATCGGTGGTGTGATGACCTGTCACAGCGGGTACTCCACGGTGAAGGTTGAGTTACAGCAGCCCAGTTCCGAGGCGGCCCATCCGAGGCCTTGGTCGCGGGACGCTCCACCCCGCCGACCACGGTCGACGCGAACGCACAGGACCGAGGTCCTCATGATCGTTCTCGCCCCACCCCGCACGTCCGTCGCGCCACCCGCGCCCGCCGCCAAGCGCGGCAGCCCCGGCGATCGGCTCCGCATCGCGGTGACCCATCCCGGCGCTGCCCTGACGCTCTGCGCCGTCGCCGGTGATGTGGACGGCTACACCGCCGAGATCTTTGCCCGCCGGCTCGCCGCCGCGCTGGATCGCCCCGCGCCATTGGTCGCGGTGGACCTCTCCAAGGTCACCTTCTTCGGTAGCGCCGGGCTGCGCGCGCTGCTCGACATCCGCGCCGAACTCGAGGAAACCGGTCGCTCGCTGTGCGTGCTGGCCGGAACTCCGTGCGTGGAGCGGCTGCTGGCCGTCGCCGCGGTCCAGCCTCCGCTCCGGACGGTGACGGACTTGGCGGCGGCGGCCGCGCTGGCGGCGCGGACGAGCTAGCGCCGGACGAGCCGGCGCCGAATCGCACCGGGCGCGCGGACGACGCCGGCCGCGCAGGCGGCGTGGCGGGTTCGCCCGCGAGCGGGCTTGCCGTCGCATGCGGGTGGTTGGTTCCGGGAGGGCGGCCCTACCCCTTGACCTGCATGTCGTCTTGGCCCCAGTAGGCCCGCATGTGCGTGATCCTGCCGTCGGCGTCGAACTCCATGACGTCGATCGGCGACACCACGAAGCTCTGGTCGCCGAATGTGGTGGTCAGCGTGAATTGGAAGGCGGCATGGCCCTCGACCGCGCGCACGGTGCCCTCGGCCAGCTCGGTGGTGCGCTCCAGGCCGGTGATGACGTCGTAGAACGCGGCGATCTCGGCGTGCCCCTTCTTCGGGTCGGTGCCCACCGGATCCTCGATCACGGCGTCCTCCGCGTAGAGCGCCACGATATCCGCGGTCGAACCGGACCCGACCAGTTCGACGTACCGGAGCACCACGTCGCGGATCTGCTGTGCCATGCCAACCTCTGTTTCCGAGCGAAAGTGGAACGTGTTCTAGTTCGCAGGGTAGCAGGGGGCGCATGGTCCGCGGCCCGGAAACAGGGTGGGAAGCGTCGTCGATTCCCTCGGGTTCGCCGTTGAACCCGGTGTTCCGATGCCGTACCCGATTGTCGAGATCCCGGGTTGGTGCGTTACCTCACGATGGTGTAGACCGGCTATGACGGCGGGATTCATCGCGTTCGCGCGGTGTTTTTCCGGTGTGTCGGCCGTTCGGCGCCGATCCGGTGCTGTCTAATCGGTCCGGTTGATTCAGATGTTCGATGTGACGAGTGAAAGCGGAGGAGAAATGGCACTGCCCACGATGACCGCCGAACAACGCTCGGAAGCGCTGGCCAAGGCGGCGGCGGTACGGAAGGCACGCTCGGAGCTGATCGGCAAGGTGAAGTCCGGCAAGGTGAGCGTCGCCGACCTGCTGAAGAAGGCGGACTCGGACGAGCTGGTCAAGAAGACCAAGGTGGCCGCCGTCATCAAGGCACTGCCCGGGGTCGGCCCGGTCAAGGCCGCGAAGCTGCTCGACCAGGCCGATATCCCCGAGGATCGCCGGATCGGCGGCCTCGGTGCGCGGCAGCGGGCCGCGCTGCTCGACGCGCTCGCGCCCTGAGGCACTACATTCTCCAGGTATGACCGGGGTATCGACGCTCACCTCCGTGGCCTGGCTCTGCCTGCGGGAACGCAGGCTGCTGGCCGTCCGGACCGAGGGCAGGGACGCCTTCTACCTGCCGGGCGGCAAGCCGGAGCCGGGGGAGACCCTGGTCGGCGCACTGGTACGCGAGGTGCGCGAGGAGGTCGGCGTCGACCTGGAACCGCACGGGATCACGCCCGTGGTGACGATCACCGCGCCGGCCCACGGGCTTCCCGGAACCCTGGTCGAGATGCACTGTTTCACCGCGCCGGGGCACGGGGTCCCCGCCCCGGCCGCGGAGATCGCCGAGCTGGCGTGGTTCGGGCCGGAGGACGCGCACCGGTGCGCCCCGGCCGTGGTCGAGGCGCTGGAGCACATCACCGCCACGGGCGCCTGGTCGGGATTCTGAGCCGGCGGGTGCCCGGGGTTGGCCCTCGGCACCGCCGCGGGGGCGCGCTCAGCGGGGCGCGGGCTGCGGCTCCGCGCGCTCCGCGCCGGCGGCGAGGATGCGCTGCTCGCCCGCGTAGATGTTCATGGTCTCGCCGCGGAGGAAGCCCACCAGGGTGAGGCCGGATTCGACGGCAAGGTCGACGGCGAGCGAGCTCGGGGCGGAGACCGCGGCGAGCAGCGGGATCCCGGCCAGCACCGCCTTCTGCACCAGCTCGAAGGAGGCGCGGCCGCTCACCACGAGCAGCAGGTCGTGCAGCGGCACCCGGCGCTGCAGCAGCGCCCAGCCGATCACCTTGTCCACCGCGTTGTGCCTGCCGATGTCCTCGCGCACGCAGAGCACCTCGCCCGCCGGGGTGAAGAGCCCGGCGGCGTGCAGCCCGCCGGTGGCGTCGAAGACCGACTGCTCGGCGCGCAGCGCGTCCGGCAACCCCGCCAGCACCTCCTGCGCGACCACCGGGCCGTCGCCGGTCAGGGGGTATGCGGTAGCGGTGTGTACCTGGTCGAGTGCGGTGCGCCCGCAGAGCCCGCAGGCACCGGTGGTGAGCACCGTGCGGGCGGGGATCGCCGCCGCGTGCCGCAGCTGCACATCCAGCACGTTGTAGGTATTGCGCCCCCGGTCGTCGGTGCCCGCGCAGTACCGGGCGCTCACCACCTCCTCTGCGGTCGCGATGACGCCCTCGGCCAGCAGGAAGCCGTGCACCAGGTCGATATCGCCGCCGGGGGTGCGCATGGTGACGGTGAGCGACTGCCCGTTCACCCGGATCTCCAGCGGCTCCTCGACCGCGAGCGAGTCCGGCCGGGTGATCTGCCCGGTGGGGGTGATGCGGCGCATCCGGCGGCGCGCGGTCACCCGGCTCACGACGCGGCGCCGACGTGCACGTGCGGCTCGATCCGGATCACGACCGCCTTGGAGACCGGGGTGTTCGACTCCGCCGCCACGTGGTCCAGCGGCACCAGCGGGTTGGTCTCCGGGTAGTAAGCGGCGGCATTGCCACGCGGGGTCGGGTAGGGCACCACGCGGAAGGCGATCACCCGGCGCTCGACGCCGTCGGTGAACTCGGAGACCAGGTCGACCAGCTGCTCCGGCACCAGCCCCAGCTCGGCGATGTCGTCCGGGTGCACCAGCACCACCCGGCGCGCATTGCGCACCCCGCGGTAGCGGTCGTCCAGGCCGTAGATGGTGGTGTTGTACTGGTCGTGGCTGCGCAGCGACTGCAGGATCAGCCGCCCCTCCGGCACCGGGAGCCAGACCAGGTCGTGCACCCCGAAATTGGCCCTGCCGGTGCCGGTGCGGAACTCGCGCGCGTCACGCGGCGGATGCGGCAGCTGGAACCCGTTGCGCGAGCGCACCTTCGCGTTGTAATCGGCGCAGCCGGGGACGACCCTGGCGATGGCGTCCCTGATCCGGTCGTAGTCGTGGCGGAAGTCGTTCCACGGCACCGGGTGCTCCGGGCCGAACAGCTCCGCCGCCAGCTCGCAGACGATGGCGACCTCGCTGCGCAGCTCGTCGCCGACCGGCCGCAGCCGCCCGGTGCTCAGGTGCACCATCGACATCGAGTCCTCCACCGAGACCTGCTGCCGCTCGCCGCCCTGCACATCCAGGTCGGTGCGGCCGAGGGTGGGCAGGATGAGCGCGGTGCGGCCGTGCACCACGTGGCTGCGGTTGAGCTTGGTGGAGACCTGCACGGTGAGCTCGCAGGAGCGCAGCGCGGCCTCGGTGACCTCGGTATCCGGCGAAGCCGAGGCGAAATTTCCGCCCATGGCCATGAAGAACTTCGCCCTGCCGTCGCGCATGGCCCTGATCGCGGCCACGGTGTCGAAGCCGTGCGCGCGCGGGCTGGTGATGCCGAGCTCGCGGTCGAGCGCGGCCAGGAAGGGCTCCGGCATCTTCTCCCAGATGCCCATGGTGCGATCGCCCTGCACATTGGAGTGGCCGCGCACCGGGCAGACGCCCGCGCCCGGCTTGCCGATCATGCCGCGCAGCAGCAGCAGGTTGGTGGCCTCCTCGATGGTGGCGACGCCGTGCGCCTGCTGGGTGAGCCCCATGGCCCAGCAGATGATGGTGCCGCGCGATGCGGCCATCCGCTGGGCGGTGCGCTCCAGCTGCGCGCGGGTCAGCCCGGTGGCCCGCTCTACGAGGGCGAGGTCGGTGCCGCGGGCCTGCCGCTCGTACTCGGCGAAACCCGCGGTGTGCCGCTCGACGAAGTCGCGGTCGAGCACGGTGCCGGGCGCGCGGTCCTCCGCCTCGAAGAGCAGCCGGGCCAGGCCGCGGAAGAGTGCCATATCGCCGCCGAGCCGGATCTGCAGGAAGTCGTCGGCGATATCCATGCCGGTGGTGAGGCCGCGCGGGGTCTGCGGGTCGCGGAAGCCGAGCAGCCCGGCCTCCGGCAGCGGGTTCACCGCCACCACCGTGGCGCCCGCCTTCTTCGCGTCGCCGAGCGCGCTGAGCATGCGCGGGTGGTTGGTGCCCGGGTTCTGCCCGGCCACGATGATCAGGTCGGCCCGGGGGAAGTCGTCGATGGAGACCGAGCCCTTGCCGATGCCGATGGCGCGGGAGAGCGCGGTGCCGGAGGACTCGTGGCACATATTGCTGCAGTCCGGCAGGTTGTTGGTGCCGTAGGCGCGGACCAGGGCCTGGTAGAGGAAAGCGGTCTCGTTCGCGGTGCGGCCGGAGGTGTAGAAGACGGCCTCGTCCGGGGAGCCGAGGGTGCGCAGGGCAGCGGCGATCAGGCGGTAGGCCTCGTCCCAGGCGATCGGGCGGTAATGCGTGTCGCCCGCGCGCAGCACCATGGGGTGCGTGATCCGGCCCTGCTGGCCGAGCCAGTAGCCGGACTTGCCCGCGAGGTCGGCGATGGAGTGCGCGGCGAAGAACGCCGGGTCGACGGTGCGCAGCGTGGCCTCCTCGGCCACCGCCTTGGCGCCGTTCTCGCAGAACTCGGCCGGGCGGCGGTGGCCGGAGGGCTCCGGCCAGGCGCAGCCGGGGCAGTCGAAGCCGTGCACCTGGTTCAGCCTGGTCAGGGTGCGGGCGGTGCGGACCACGCCCATCTCCTCCACCGAGCGCTTCAGCGCCACCGCCACCGCCGTGAGCCCGGCCGCCTGCCGCTTCGGCGCGCTGACCTCCAGCGCGGCTTCATCGATGTCGGTGCGGGGGCTGTCGCGATGCATACCCGACATTCTCCGCCAAATCGTGGGATGTGTCAGTGAGGTTGGTCCGGGAGGTAGGTGAGGACCCGGTCACTGATCCGCACCCTGGCACCGGGCGGGAGCTCGATGCGGTCGGTGCCGATGCGGGCCCACTCGTCGGTGCCCGGCGCCGCGACGAAGGTTCCGGCGCCGGTCCCGGCGTCGCGGACGAAGACATTGCCGTTGTCGATATCGACGTAGGCGTGCACCCGGGAGACGTGGCGGTCGCGCGGGAGCACCAGCGGGGCCGCGACCGCCGCCTTGACGGCGGCGTCGGCCTGCGGGCCGCGGCCGATCACGTACGGGCGGTCGAGGGGGTAGGCGGTGCCGTCCACGACCAGGGCGCCGAGTGCGCCGCTCTCCGGGTCCGCGACGATCGGCATGGCCCGTGTTCCGCCGCCGGTTGCCTTCCGCAGCGCTACCCTGCCCTGCGCGTCCCGGCCGGGAGATTCGCCCGCGCGGGGCGCGAACATGCGGGAGGACGGGGGTGCGCTGCCGGTGCGCGGGGCGAAGGTGCGGGGGGCGTCCGGGACCTGGGACCACGCGAGGGGGCGCGGGGGGTCCGGGCGGGGCGGGGCTTTGGCGGTGGGGTCGGCGTCGTTGGGCGGGAAGGTGGGGTTGTGGCCGGTTCCGGCCGGGGTGTGGCCGGTCGCGACCGGTGTGCTGGTGGCGCTCCCAGTTGCGGGTGGGTTGCTTGCCGCGGCGTGGGCGGTCGCGGCGTAGGTTGTTGCGGCCGGCTGCCCGTTCGGGGCAGGGGCGCTCGCGGTGTGGCCGGTCGCGGTTCCGGCGTCGGCGGGGGAGTAGCCGGTCGCGGGTGCGTGGCCGGTAGCCGGACGGTCGCTTTCCGCTGAAGTGCCACCGGCCGCCTTGCGGCCCCGGCCGGAGCGGACGGTCGTCGCGGAGGTGCCGGGCCCGGCGGAAACGGCGACCTCGGCGCCGGTGGGCTCGGGGGTGGCGGCGAAACCGGAGGCCTGGGTCGGGGGCGGCTCGCCCGCTTCGGGTTCGGGGGTGCGGCGGGTGGCGGCTTTGCGTCCAGCCACCTTGCGCAGGGCGGCGCGCAGGACGAAACCGCCGCCGGGCACCACGCCCTCGCGGAGATCGCTGTGCGCCGCGACGGTGAGCGGAAACTCCTCGTCGGGGCCGACGGAGATGGTGCGCACCGGTTCGCGGACGATCTCGTCCACCCAGGTGAAGGCCCGTTCCCCGGAGAGCGTGCGCACCCCCTCGGCCCCGTGCAGCTGCGCGCTCACCGGCCCGCGGAGCAGCAGCAGGGTGCCGTCGGGGGTGGGCGCGACCACGCCGAACGGCGGCGGCTCCGCATTGCCGGCGAAGACCACCGCGGCGAGCCGCTGCGCGATCGCCGGCCCCGGCCGCTCCCCGTCGGCGGCCGCGCGCACCGCGCCGAGAATCCGATCGGTGGCGGCATTCGCGCCGGCCAGAAAGACGACGACGCCGCCGAAGCGGGCGACGAGCCCGGCGCCGGGCACGATCCCGACGGTGGACGTTTCACTGCGCATTCGCGCCCTCCTTCCCGGCGCCGGCACCGACATCCCCAGCCAGCATAGAGGCGGCCGTCCGGCCCCGGGCCCGGTCGGCGGGTGGCGAAGGGCACCGCAGGGGTTGTCCGCGCCCGGCCGAAAAGGGGCACGGGAGACCGGGCCGCGCGGCTAGGGTGCGACCCGTGATCCGCCCCGCAGTCCCCGCCGACCTGCCCGTCCTGCAGGAACTCGAGATGGCGGCGGGGGCGCCCTTCGCGGCGCTCGGCATGCACGCGGTGGCGGAAGATGATCCGCCCGCGCTCGAGGTGCTCGGCGAGTACGTCGGGGCCGGCCGGGCCTGGGTCTGGGCCGAGGGCGGGCATCCGGTCGGCTACCTGGTGCTCGACCTGGTCGACGGCGCCGCGCACATCGACCAGGTCTCGGTGGATCCGGCGCTGCGCGGCAGGCGCATCGGCCGCAGGCTGGTCGACCACGCCGTCGCCTGGGCGGTAGCGCACGGCCTGACCGCGCTCACCCTGACCACCTTCGTCGAGGTGCCGTGGAACGGGCCGTACTACCGGACGCTCGGCTTCACCTTCCTCGCGCCGGAGCAGGAGACGCCGGGGTTGCGCGCGCTGCGCGCCGCCGAGGCCGCGCACGGCCTGGACCGGTGGCCCCGCGCCTGCATGCGCGCCGAACTCGCCGACTGGCGCCCGCTGCCCGGCTGAGGTGCCTGCGCGGGTTCGTCCGGCCGGAGCGGTGATTCGGGCCGGGGCGGCACCGGCGTCTGCTGCGCATGGTGCACGGACAAGCCCGCTGACCACCGCGGAGGCCGAGGAGCCGGGGCCGCGGACGTGCGGAACGGCATTCGGATGGTGATCCGCGGTGGAAGCGCCCAGGCCGGCTCGATGCCGCGCAGGGCAGGCTGCGGCCCGGCGGTTCGGCACGTGGCGAACGCCGTCAGCCGAAGGCCGCTTCGGCGGCGGGCAGCGCCGCTTCCCGGTCGGCGGCGACGAGGCCGATGCGGCTGCGCCGGTCGAGCAGGTCGCCCGCGTCCAGCGCGCCCTCGTGGCTCACGCCGAAGGCGAACTCCGCGTGCGTGACATCGATTCCGGGGGCGACCGGCGCGCCGGACCCGGCCGCGGCGACGACCGGCGCCTCGGCCCCGTACCGCTCCAGCAACCCCTGCGGTGCCACCAGACGATCCCGCTCGACCCCCGAAACCGCCCCGGCCAGCGACAGATCCCGCGTGCGGCAGGGCCCGGCCACCAACCCGGCGGTCCGGACCGCGGTATCGACGGCATCCTCCGCCATCCGGCGATAGGTGGTGAGCTTCCCCCCGACCACCGTCACCATCCCGCTCGGCGCGACCAGCACCGCATGTCTGCGGGAGAGGTCGGCGGTGGCACCGCCCTCGGTGCGCAGCAGCGGCCGCAGCCCGGCGAAGCTCCCGCGAATATCGCCGCGCCCCAGCGGTTCCCGCAGCACCGAGTTCACCACCTCGAGCAGGAAATCGACCTCACCATCGGTCGGCTCGGGGACGTCGGGCACCGGCCCCGGCGCGTCCTCGTCGGTGAGCCCCAGGTAGACCCGCCCGTGCGGGGCTGGCAGCGCGAAGACGAAGCGCCCGATGCTGCCCGGCACCGGTACGGTGAGCGCCGCGCTCAACCTGCCGAAGGCCGCGGCCCCGAAGACCAGGTGCGTCCCCCGGCTCGGCCGCAGCGAGATACTCGGGTCGACGGTGTCCGCCCACACCCCGGCCGCGTTCACCACCACCCGCGGCCGCAGCTCCAGCGTCTCGCCGCCGAGCGTGTCGCGCAGCACCGAACCACCGCGCTCGGCCGCGACCCGGGTGAGCACGATCGCCCCGTGCGCCGCCGCGGTGCGCGCCAGCCCGACCACCAGCCTGGCATCGTCGACCAACTGCCCGTCCCAGGCCTGCAACCCGCCGCGCAGCCCGGCCCTGCGCACGGTCGGCGCCAGCCGCAGCGTCTCGGCGGCGGCGATCCGGCGCGAGCGGGGCAGCGCGGCCGCGGGGGTGCCCGCACCGCGGCGCAGCACGTCACCGGCGGCGAAACCGGCCCTGACCAGCGCGCGCTGCGCCCCGCCGAGGCCGGGCAGCAGCGGCACCACCTGCGGCAGCGCGCGCACCAGGTGCGGGGCCGTCCGCTGCAGCAGGATGCCGCGCTCCACCGCGCTCTCGTGCGCGATCCCGACCTGCCCGGAGGCCAGGTACCGCAGCCCGCCGTGCACCAGCTTGGAGCTCCACCGGCTGGTGCCGAAGGCCAGGTCGGCGCGTTCGGCGAGCACCGTGCGCAGCCCCCGGCTCGCGGCGTCCAGCGCGACCCCGGCGCCGGTCACGCCGCCGCCGATCACCAGGACGTCGACCGCGGGGTCGGTGCCGAGCGCGGCCAGCTCGCGGCCGCGGCGAGCGGCGTTCAGGGCAGAATCGCCGGTCACGGTGAGTCCTCTCGGTCGGGCCGCAGGTAGCCGTCGACGGCGCGGGTGAGCTCGGCATCGAGCGCGGGGCCGTCGAGCAGCTCGGCGACCGTGCCCGCCGACTGCACCGCGGACTGGACGATGAGCAGCAGCATGGTCGCCATCCGCTCCGGCTCGCCCGCGCGGATGGAGCCGTCCCCGGCACCGTCGGCGATGACGGCGGCGAAGAGCTCGATGAGGGCGCGCTGATTGCGGCCCAGCCTGCCGAAGACGTAGGTCAGCATGAGGTCGGTGTCGGTGCGGAAGATCTTGGCGAAGAGCGTGTTCGCGCGCACCAGCCGCGCCCCGCCGACCACCCCGGTCACCAGCCGGGTCCTGGCGTCGCCCGCGGCGGGCATGCTCGCCGCCACGATGTCGCGCAGTTCGCGGACCAGCAGTTCGGCGATGAGCGAGCCGGTGTCCGGCCAGCGGCGGTAGACCGTCGGCCTGCTCACCCCGGCCCGCCGCGCCACCTCGGTGAGCGTGCTGCGGCGCACCCCGAACTCCGCCACGCAGTCGCGCGCGGCGCGGAAGATCGCGTCGTCGACGGTCTCGGGTTCCGGCACGTTTCCCCTCGGCTTACTTCTTGACAGATCGTGTCACACTGTAACGCATGGTGGAGACGAGGAACCCCGCGGCCGAGACCGACCGGACGGCGTCCGCACCGGGTATGGTGTGGGACGCCTGGGGGGTCCCCGCCGGGCACAAGCCGCTCCCGGAGCAGGTCCGGAGCCTGGTCAGCCAGGTGTTCGGGGTTTCGGGGGAGCCGGTGGCGCGCCGTGATGAGGGCGGCGTGCCACTACCGGAGCCCGCGCTTCCGCCCGCGCTGCTCGCCGGGCTCGGCGCGGTGGTCGGCACCGAGCACGTGACCACGGCCCACACCGACCGGCTGCGCCACGCGGGCGGCAAGAGCACCCCCGACCTGCTGCGCCGCCGCGCCCCCGGCACGCAGGAGGCACCGGACGCGGTGGTCTTCCCCGGCAGCCACGACGAGGTGCTCGCGGTCCTCTCCTTCTGCGCCGACCTCAGGATCGCGGTCGTCCCGTTCGGTGGCGGCACCAGCGTGGTCGGCGGGGTGCGGCCGCTGCGCGACGGCTGCGCGGCGGTGATCGCGCTCGACCTGCGCAGGCTGACCGGGCTCACCGAGGTGGACCCGGTCGCGGGCCTCGCGACCCTGGGCGCCGGGCTCACCGGCCCGCGGGCCGAGGCGCTGCTCGGCGAGCACGGCCTCTCGCTCGGCCACTACCCGCAGAGCTTCGAGTTCGCCAGCATCGGCGGCTTCGCGGCCACCCGCTCCTCCGGGCAGGCATCGGCCGGGTACGGCCGCTTCGACGACATGGTCGAGCGGCTCACCGTCGCCACCCCGGCAGGCACGCTCACGCTCGGCCGGGCCCCGGCCTCGGCCGCGGGGCCGGACCTGCGCGCGCTCTTCCTCGGCTCCGAGGGCACGCTCGGCGTGATCACCGCGGTGACGCTGCGCGTGCACCCGGTTCCCGCCGCGGTCGAGTACCAGGGCTGGTCCTTCCCCGATTTCGAAACCGGCGCCGCCGCACTGCGTTCGGTGGTGCAGGCCGGCGCGGCGCCGACCGTGCTCCGGCTCTCCGACGAGGCCGAGACCGGGGTGAACCTGGCCCGCTCCGGCGATATCGGTGGCGGCGCGGTGGCGGGCTGCCTCGCGGTGACCACCTTCGAGGGCAGCGCGGCGCACGTGGCCGCCCGCTCGGCCGAGGCGCACGCCCTGCTCGCCGCCGCGGGCGGCACCGCGCTCGGCCCGCAACCCGCCCGCGAGTGGGAGCACGGCCGCTTCCACGCGCCCTACCTGCGCGATGCCCTGCTCGACGTCGGGGTGCTCTGCGAAACCCTGGAGACCGCGACCACCTGGTCGAATCTGGCCGCGCTCAAGGCCGCCGTCACCACGGCGCTCACCGAGGCGCTGGGGCGGCAGGGCACGCCGCCCCTGGTCATGTGCCACGTCTCGCACAGCTACCCGACCGGCGCCTCGCTCTACTTCACCGTGGTGGCCAGGCAACTCGACGCCGCCGCCAAGCAGTGGGCCCTGGCGAAGACCGCCGCGGGCGACGCCATCACCGCGCACGGCGGCACCATTACGCACCACCACGCCGTCGGCACCGACCACCGCGCCTGGATGCCCGCGGAGATCGGCGACCTCGGCGTCCGGGTGCTGCGCGCGGTCAAGCGCGAGCTGGACCCGGCCGGCATCCTCAACCCCGGAAAGCTGCTGCCGTGATCCGCCGGGTCACCGTGGTGACCAATCCGCGCTCGGGGGCCGGGCGCGGGCACGGGGTCGCGGGCGCCACGCTGGCCGCGCTCACCGGGCGCGAGGCCGAGATCACCGAGGTGCGGGCCGACACCGCCGCGGAATCGGCACGGCTGGTGGCGGATTCGGTGCGGGACCCGGAGTCGCGGCCGGACGCGGTGGTCTGCGTCGGCGGCGACGGGCTGGTGAACGTGCTGCTGCCCGCGCTCGCGAACACCGGGGTCCCGCTGGGGCTCGTGCCCGCAGGCACCGGCAACGACCTGGCCCGCGAACTCGGCATACCCGTGGACGACCCGGTCGCGGCGGTGGAGCTGCTGCTCGCCGGGCACACCCGCACGCTCGACCTCGGGTCGATCGAGCGCGCGGCGGGGGAGCAGTGGTTCGTCACGGTGGCCGGGACCGGCTTCGACGCGCGGGTGACGTTGCGCGCCAACGCCATGCGCAGGCCGCGCGGCGCGCTGCGCTACACCGTGGCGGCGCTCGCCGAGCTCGGCAGCGGGCTCGGCGTGTCCTACCGGCTGGAGCTGGCCGGGCTCGCCCCCGGCGCCCTGGACAATCCGGCCACCGCCGACGGCCGCGCCGTGCTGGAGACCGAGGCCGTCATGGTGGCGATCGGCAATACCCGCACCTACGGCGGCGGCATGCTCATCTGCCCCGACGCCGAGCCGGACGACGGGCTGCTCGACCTCACCGTGGTCGGCGCGGTCTCCCGGCCTGCGATGCTGCGGTTGCTCCCCGCGCTCTCGGCGGGCAGGCGGATCGACCACCCGGCTACCACCCAGCTGCGCTGCGCCGAGGTGACGCTCACCGCGCCCGGCGCGCCCGCCACCGCCGACGGCGAACCGGCGGGCGAACTGCCGATCAGGGTGCGCGCCGTTCCCGCCGCGCTGCGCGTGCTGGTGCCGAGTCGGAGGTAGCGTCTCGGCCTGCGTTCCGGCGCGGGTTCAGGAGGTCGCCGTCGGCGCTCCGGGGACGTAAGCGTGGCGCGGCGGAGTCAGTCCTCGAAAGTGATCCGCTGCAGGCGATTCAGCGCGGCCCGATCGGTGAGCACGGTGGAGGCGGTCGGCCCGGGCGCCGCGGTGTCGCGGACCGCGTCGGCGACCAGCCCGCGCCACCGTCTGCAGTGCAGCGCGAAGGTGACCGGGTTGATCCGGCGCCCGCGCGCCCGCTGCCCGGCCCGCGCCACCTCCGGCGCGACATCGAGCATGACGACGTGCAGCTCCCGCCCGGCCGCCGCGGTCCAGCGGGCGATCATCCGCCTGCTCCAGCGGTAGGTCGCGCAGTCGTGGATCACCACCGGCCCGGCGGCGCCGCGCAGCGCCGCGCGCACCGCGGCGTAGTGCCTGACGTGCATGATCGGCCGCCAGAGCGGGTAGGGCAGCCAGTCCAGGGTCCGGCGCAGCCGCACCCTGGACTGCTGCGAATCCACCACCAGCGCGCCCTGCGCGGAGCGGGCGGGCGCGTCGGCCTCCGCCGGGGTGCCGAAGAAGGTGTGCAGCGCGGTGCTCTTGCCCGCCCCCGGAATGCCTGCGACCACCAGCGCCGTCCGCGCCGGATACCGCAATTCGCCCACCCCGGCGGCGGTTTCGGCGCTGCCGCGCAGATCGTGCAGTTGGTGCGGCGCGAGCGCGAAAGCCCGCACAACGGGCAAATCGGGCTCGGGCGATGAGGCCGGTGCAATCTCCAGCGGGGGGTTCACCCCTTCCAGGCTCCCCATCGAAAGCCGTTTGGGCAACCGGGAAAACCCTGGGATCGCCCGGCTTTCGGACGCCGGCCGCCGGAGCGGGGCGCCGACCGGATTCGCCGACCTGGAAAAAGGACGTATCGGATATCGCTGCCCCAGTTGCCGTGGAAACCAAAGAACTCCCAGCTAGGCGCGGCAATTACCGAAGCTGAGAATCCCCTGTGGATACTCGGTCCGGCGGATGATCACCGGTAAGCTCGGAGGTGTCGGCGGGGCGTCCGGTGTCCCTCATCCACCGGACGCCCCGCCGATCTCTTCGTTCGGGCGGTGTCCGTAGAATCACGACGTGACCAGCACAGCCCCCGACAGTTCGCGTAATCGTGCCGAAGCACTCCCCAAGAGCTGGAACCCCGGCGAGGTGGAGTCGCCGATGTACGAGCGCTGGGTAGCCGCTGGATACTTCGCCGCCGATCCGGCGAGCGGCAAGCCGCCGTACTCCATCGTCCTCCCGCCGCCCAATGTCACCGGCACCCTGCACATGGGCCACGCCCTCGACCACACCGTCATGGACACGCTCGCCCGCCGCAAGCGGATGCAGGGCTACGAGGTGCTCTGGCTGCCCGGCATGGACCACGCGGGCATCGCCACGCAGTCGGTGGTGGAGAAGCAGCTCGCGGCGGACGGGAAGACCAAGGAAGATTTCGGCCGCGAGCTCTTCATCGACAAGGTCTGGGACTGGAAGCGCGAGTCCGGCGGCGCCATCCAGGGCCAGATGCGCGCGCTCGGCGACGGCGTCGATTGGGGCCGCGACCGCTTCACCATGGACGACGGCCTCTCCCGCGCGGTGCAGACCATCTTCAAGCGGCTCTACGACGCCGGGCTCATCTACCGCGCCGAGCGGCTGGTGAACTGGTCGCCGACGCTGCGCACCGCCATCTCCGACATCGAGGTCAAGTACGAGGACGTGCCCGGCGAGCTGGTCTCGCTGCGCTACGGCTCGCTGGACGACGCCGAGCCGCACGTGATCGTGGCCACCACCCGGGTGGAGACCATGCTCGGCGACACCGCGGTCGCGGTGCACCCGGAGGACCCCAGGTACCGGGCCATGGTCGGCACCACGATCGAGCACCCGATCACCGGGCGGCAGATTCCGATCGTGGCCGACGACTACGTGGACCCGGAGTTCGGCACCGGCGCGGTGAAGATCACCCCCGCGCACGACCCGAACGACTTCGAGCTCGGGCTCCGGCACGATCTGCCGATGCCGACGATCATGGACGAGCGCGGCCTGATCACCGGGACCGGCACCGAATTCGACGGCATGGACCGCTTCGAGGCCAGGGTCGCGGTGCGCGAGCGGCTGGCCCGCGAGGGAAGGGTGGTCGCGGAGAAGCGGCCCTACCTGCACAGCGTCGGGCACTCCGAGCGCAGCGGCGAGCCGATCGAGCCGCGGCTCTCCATGCAGTGGTGGGTGCGGGTGGAGACGCTGGCCAAGGCCGCAGGCGACGCCGTGCGCGACGGCGACGTGGTGATCCACCCGGCGAGCCAGGAGCCGCGCTGGTTCGAGTGGGTCGACAACATGCACGACTGGTGCATCTCGCGCCAGCTCTGGTGGGGCCACCGCATCCCGATCTGGTACGGCCCGGACGGCGAGGTGGCATGCCTCGGCCCGGACGAGACCCCGCCGGCGGGCTGGGAGCAGGACCCGGACGTCCTCGACACCTGGTTCTCCTCCGGGCTGTGGCCCTTCTCCACCATGGGCTGGCCGGAGCGCACCGCCGAGCTGGAGCGCTTCTACCCGACCAGCGTGCTGGTGACCGGCTACGACATCATCTTCTTCTGGGTCGCCAGGATGATGATGTTCGGCATGTACGTCGCCGGCGACGCGGTGCTCACCGACGGCAAGCCCGCCGGGCAGAAGCAGGTGCCTTTCCGCGACGTCTTCCTGCACGGGCTGATCCGCGACGAGCACGGCCGCAAGATGTCGAAGTCCAAGGGCAACGGCATCGACCCGCTGGACTGGGTGCGCGATTACGGCGCCGACGCGCTGCGCTTCACCCTGGCCCGCGGCGCGCAGCCGGGCGGCGACCTCTCGGTCGGCCCCGCGCACGTGCTCGCCTCCCGCAGCTTCGTCACCAAGCTCTTCAACGCCACCAAGTTCGCGCTCATCAACGGCGCCCGCACCGGTGATCTCCCCGCCGACCGCACCGACGCCGACCAGTGGATCCTGGACCGGCTGGATGCGGTGATCGTCGAGGTGGACGCCGCCTTCGACGGCTACGAATTCGGCAAGGCCTGCGAGGCGCTCTACCACTTCGCCTGGGACGAGCTCTGCGACTGGTACCTGGAGCTGGCCAAGGTGCAGTTCGCCGAGGGCTCCGCGGATGTGGAGAACACTGCGCGCGCGGAGAACACCGCGGTGGTGCTCGGCCACGTGCTCGACTCGGTGCTGCGGCTGCTGCACCCGGTGATCCCGTTCGTCACCGAGGAGCTGTGGCGCGCGCTGACCGGCGGCGAGTCGGTGGTGATCGCGCCGTGGCCGCGCGCCACCGGGATCGCGCCGGACACCGCGGTGACCCGTCGGCTCACCGACGCGCAGCGGCTCATCACCGAGATCCGCCGCTTCCGCAGCGACCAGGGGCTCACCGACAAACAGCGGGTGGCGGCCGTGCTGGACGGCCTCGGCGAGGCCGGGCTGGACGCGCACCGCGCGAGTATCGCCGCCCTGGCCCGGCTCACCGAGGCCGACGCGGATTTCGCCGCCACCGCCGAGGTCGAGGTGCGGCTCAGCACCACCACGGTGACGGTCCGGGTGGATACCTCCGGCACCGTCGACCTGGAGGCCGAGCGCCGCAGGCTGGAGAAGGACCTGGCCGCCGCGGAGAAGGAGCTCTCCGGCACCACCGCCAAGCTCGGCAACGAGGCCTTCCTGGCCAAGGCGCCGGAGCCGGTGGTCGACAAGATCCGGACCCGGCGTGATGTCGCCGCGGCCGAGGTGGAGCGGATCGGCGCCCGCCTCGCCGAGCTGGGCGCGCGGTGACCGGGCCGGACGGCAACCCCGACCCGGAGACCCGGCTCGGCGGCGGCGCCACGCTCGGCACCGGCGCCTCGCCGGTGGAGCTGGCCGAGCTGGCGCTGGTCGAGGCCGAGCTGGACAAGCGCTGGCCGGAGACGAAGATCGAGCCGTCGCTGACCCGGATCTCCACGCTCATGGACCTGCTCGGCTCGCCGCAGCACGGCTACCCGGCGATCCACGTCGCGGGCACCAATGGCAAGACCTCGGTGACCAGGCTGATCGACGCGCTGCTCAGCGCGCTGCACCGGCGCACCGGCCGGATCACCAGCCCGCACCTGCAGCTCGCCACCGAGCGGATCGCCGTCGACAACGCGCCGATCACCCCCGGCCGCTACGTCGAGCTGTACCGCGAGCTGCTGCCGTACCTGGAGCTGATCGACGCCCGCTCGCTCGCGGCGGGCGGCCCGGCCATGAGCAAGTTCGAGGTGCTCACCGGCATGGCCTTCGCGGCCTTCGCCGAGGCGCCGGTGGACGTCGCCGTTGTCGAGACCGGGATGGGCGGCACCTGGGACGCCACCAATGTGGTGGACGGCCAGGTCGCGGTGATCACCCCGATCGGGCTGGACCACATGGACTACCTCGGCCCCGATCTCACCGCCATCGCGGGGGAGAAGGCCGGGATCATCAAGAAGGCGCCGGAGAGCCTGGTGCCGCGAGACACCGTCGTGATCATCGCCGAGCAGCAGCCCGAGGCCATGGAGGTGCTGCTGCGCCGCGCGGTCGAGGTGGACGCCGCGGTGGCGCGCGAGGGGTCGGAGTTCCGGATTCTGGGCAGGCGGATCGCGGTCGGCGGCCAGCAGCTGGAGCTGCAGGGGCTCGGCGGGGTCTACGACGACATCTTCCTGCCGCTGCACGGCGAGCACCAGGCGCACAACGCGGTGCTCGCGCTCGCCGCGGTGGAGGCGTTCTTCGGCGCGGGCGCGGACCGGCAGCTCGATATCGACGCGGTGCGCGAGGGCTTCGCCGCCGCGGCCAGCCCCGGCCGGATGGAGCGCATGCGCAACGCACCGACCATCTTCGTCGACGCCGCGCACAACCCCGAGGGCGCGCGGGCGCTGGCCGCGACGCTGACCGCCGAGTTCGACTTCCGCAAGCTGGTCGGGGTGGTTGGCGTGCTCGGCGACAAGGACGTGCCCGGCATCCTGGAGGCGCTGGAGCCGGTCTTCGACGAGATCGTGGTCACGCACAACGGCTCGCCGCGCGCGCTCGACGTGGATGTCCTCGCCGATCTCGCGGTGCAGCGCTTCGGTGACGAGCGCGTGGTCACCGCGCCCACCCTGCCGGATGCGCTGGAGACCGCGATCGCGCTGGCCGAGGAGGTCGGCGACGCGGGCGAGGCGGTGTCGGGGGCCGGGGTGGTGGTCACCGGGTCGGTGGTCACCGCGGGCGCCGCGCGCGCCCTGTTCGGAAAGGATCCGGCGTGAGCGAGTCAGGCGGCGAAGGGCAGCGCGAATCCGGCGCGGCCGCCCCCGAGGTCCCCGATCCCATGAAGGGGTTCCGCGGGGTGATGGCGGGCGCACTGGTGCTGGAGGCCATCGTGGTGCTGCTGGCGCTGCCGGTGGTCGCCACCGTCGGCGGCGGAATCACCTGGCTGTCCGGGAGCTACCTGGTCGGGCTGGGGCTCGTGATGTTCCTCGGCGCCGGACTGCAGGGCCGGCCCTGGGCCATTCCGTTCAATCTCACCTTGCAGGTGCTGGTGATCGCCGGCGCCCTGTTCCACCTGTCGATCGGCGTGATCGGGCTGATCTTCGCCATCGTCTGGGCCTTCCTGCTGATCCTGCGGCACGACGTCAAGAAGCGCTACGACCAGGGGCTGCTGCCCAGCCAGCGGCTGCGCGGCTCAGGCGGGTAGCACGGCGAGCAGAACCAGGCGATTCCCGGTCTCCTCGAGGTAGGCGCGCGGCCACCACTCGGAGGCGGTCTCGCCGGTGAGCGCGCGGTCCAGCGCGCGGCCGGTGCGGAACGGGCCGTCGGGCAGCAGCGGACGCAGCGGGTCGCGCAGGTCGGGGTCCTCGCCGGTGAGCGCGCTCAGGGCGCGCAGTTCCCCGGCGCGCTCCGGCCGCAGCTCGACCACCGCCTCGATCCACACCGTGCTCGGGCCGGGTGCGGCGCCGCGCTCCGAGTTGTTGTCCCAGCTGACCCACCCGGTCGTCACCGGCTCGCCGAGGCCGGGGAAGCGCTGGATGAGCGGCTCCGGCTCGTGCCGCACCGGCAGGCTCTGCCCGGGCGTGGTCCGCTCGGCACAGCCCGTGGCGGCGGCGAGCGCCACCGCCGCGAGCACGACCAGCCGCATCACTGCCGTCATCTACCCCGCCTACCTCCCGTCCGGTTCTCGCCGCACCCTAGCGGTGCGGCGCCCGCCCGGTGGCCGATGGGGTGTGCCGGCGGTTCGTGTCCTAGGCTCGGCGCCGTGACCGAACAGACGTTGGTACTGATCAAGCCCGACGGTGTGCGCCGCAGCCTCGTCGGCGAGGTGCTCGCCCGGATCGAGCGCAAGGGCCTGAAGATCGCGGCACTGGAGCTGAAGCACGTCTCCGCCGAGCTGGCGGGCAGCCACTACGCCGAGCACGCCGAGAAGCCGTTCTACGGCTCCCTGATCGAGTTCATCACCTCCGGCCCCGTGGTCGCCGCCGTGCTGGAGGGGCCGCGCGCCATCGCCGCGTTCCGGCAGCTCGCCGGCGGTACCGACCCGGTGGAGAAGGCCGTGCCGGGCAGCATCCGCGGCGATCTCGCGCTGGAGACCCAGGAGAACCTGGTGCACGGCTCCGACTCGCCCGAATCCGCCAAGCGCGAGATCGCGCTCTGGTTCCCCGAAACCAGGGGCTGACCGGCCAGGCGACCCGCCCGCGGCCGGGGACGCGCCGCCCTTTCGCGGCGCGCCCCCGCCGCGTGCGTCGGCCCTTCGCGAGCGCCGATGGCGAACGCCCGGCGTCCGGTATGGGATACTGGCTGTGGCCGTGGACGACGCCGCCGGTTTCGCGCAGGTACGCGAACGGCGGTCGGCGCACTCGGCCGGATGACACCGCGGTTCGATGCCGATCATCGCTGCCACGGCCCCGCCCATGATCTGGTGCGGGCCGAGCCGGCACGCTGGATGAGCGCTCGGGCCGCGGAGTTCAGCCGTACAGCCAGGCTCCGCGTGACCAGTTGGACCGACCGATGACAGACCAGGTGATGACCGGGCACGCGGGGCGAGACCACTGACCGCACGCCGACGAGGCGCGTGGATGGGACAACGCCCCCGCGACGGCCGCGTCACTCCGTACCGGGAGGGACGCGCCCGGGGGCCCGAGGAGACTTCGTGGCCGAAAAAGAGCCGCTAAACACAACAAAACAGGATGCCGAAGAATTGCCGGAGCGAATCCGAGTTCACGCACTCGCCAAGCTGCTGGGGACGACGAGTAAGCGCATCCTGGCAAAACTGACCGAGCTGGGGTCCGAGGCGCGGAGCGCGCAGTCCAATGTGGACCGCGACGTCGCGCATTCGGTGCGCCAGGCGTTGGCCGAGCAGGAAACCGAGGGTTCGCCGGGGGGTGCCGCCGAGGTGGCCGCGCCGTCGGCCGCCGTCGAGCCCGCGGTCGATGCGCCGACGGCCACGGAGGGTGGCTCCGGTTCGCCGGGCGGGGAGAAGCCGTCGCGGCGTAGGCGGGCAACCCGCGCCTCCACCGCGGCGAGCGCCGCCGGTGAGCCCGCGCCGGGAACCGGGGCCGAGGGGTCCGGTGCAGGTGCCGCCGCTGAGCAGTCCCGTTCGGGTGCAACGGCCGAGCAGTCCCGTTCGGGTGCCACGGCCGGGGAGTCCGTCGCGGGCGCCGCCGGTGCGTCCCGTTCGGGCGGCACAGCCGGGGAGTCCGGCTCGGGCGCCTCTGCTGGGGAGTCCGGCTCGGACACCGCCCCGAGGGCGAGCGCCTCGGCGCACGGCAGCTTGTTCACGCACCGGGAGACCCCGGAGGCGGCGGTCGCGGCACCGGCCTACGACCCCGCCGCCGTTGCGGTCCCGCTCTTCCAGGCGCCGGACGCCGCCGCGGCCGAAGAGGAGCGCCGCCGCCGCCGCGCCGAGCGCGAGGCCGCCAAGCGCAGTCGCGAGGAGGAGCGCGCCCGCGAGGAGGCCGCGCAGCAGGCAGGCGTCGAGCGGGCCGAGGACGACCGCGGGGCCGATCAGCCCCGCACCGAGCAGGCGCAGGACGACGGCGACGACTCCGACGACGACCGCGAGTCCGGCGAGCACGACGACGACCAGCCGCGCCGCAGGCGCCGTGGCCGCCGTGGCCGTGGCCGCGGCAGGGGCGAGCAGAACTCGGACGGCGACGACGACGAGCGCACCGACTCCGAGGACGACGACCAGCGCGCGGACGAGCCCGAAGGCCGCACCGACGACGCCAAGCACAGCACCGACGACGCCAAGGGCAGCACCGACGACGCCAAGGCGGACGACGACTCCGACGACGACGAGGACGACTCCGGCGTCCCGGAGGGCGCGAGCAGGCGCCGCCGCAGGCGCCGCAGGCGCAAGGTCGGCGGCGATTCCGGCGAGGCCGACGCCTCCGAGGACGACCCGCCGAACACCGTCGTGCACGAGCGCGAGCCGCGCGCCAAGAGCCGCAAGCCGGTCGACGAGGTGCAGGGCATCTCCGGCTCCACCCGGCTGGAGGCCAAGCGGCAGCGCAGGCGCGACGGCCGCGAGGCCGGGCGCCGCCGCCCGCCGATCCTCACCGAGTCCGAGTTCCTCGCCCGCCGCGAGGCGGTGGACCGGGTCATGGTGGTGCGCGAGAAGTCCTTCCCGGATCACCCGACCGCGACCCAGGTCGCGGTGCTCGAGGACGACATCCTGGTCGAGCACTTCGTGACCAGCACCGGCCAGGCCTCGATGGTCGGCAATGTGTACCTGGGCAAGGTGCAGAACGTGCTGCCGAGCATGGAGGCGGCCTTCGTCGATATCGGCCGCGGCCGCAACGGCGTGCTCTACGCCGGCGAGGTGAACTGGGAGGCCGCCGGGCTCGGCGGCCGCGAGCGCAAGATCGAGCAGGCGCTGCGCCCCGGCGACCAGGTGCTCGTCCAGGTCTCCAAGGATCCGGTCGGGCACAAGGGTGCCCGGCTCACCACCCAGATCAGCCTGGCGGGCCGCTTCCTGGTGTACGTGCCAAGCGGCACCTCGGCCGGGATCAGCCGCAAGCTGCCCGACACCGAGCGCAAGCGGCTCAAGGAGATCCTGCGCGACATCGTGCCGGACGACGCGGGCGTGATCATCCGCACCGCCTCCGAGGGCGTGAGCGCGGCCGAGCTGGCCCGCGACGTGGAGCGGCTGCAGGCCACCTGGCGCACCATCGAGGAGCAGGCGAAGGGCGGCTCCGGCGCCCCCAAGACGCTCTACGAGGAGCCGGACCTGCTGGTCAAGGTGGTTCGCGACCTGTTCAACGAGGATTTCTCCAACCTGGTCATCGAGGGTGACAGGGCCTGGAGCACGGTGGAGAACTACGTCCGCACGGTCGCGCCGGACATGCTGTCCCGGGTGCACCGGCACGAGAACGGCAACGTCGACGCCTTCCAGACGTACCGGATCGACGAGCAGCTGGCGAAGGCGCTGGACCGCAAGGTCTGGCTGCCCTCCGGCGGCACCCTGGTGATCGACCGCACCGAGGCGATGACGGTGGTCGACGTCAACACCGGCAAGTTCACCGGCTCCGGCGGCAGCAACCTGGAGGAGACGGTCACCAGGAACAACCTGGAGGCGGCCGAGGAGATCGTGCGGCAGATGCGGCTGCGCGACATCGGCGGCATGATCGTCGTCGACTTCATCGACATGGTGCTCGAGTCCAATCGCGACCTGGTGCTGCGCCGGCTCACCGAGGCGCTCGGCCGGGACCGCACCAGGCACCAGGTCTCCGAGGTGACCTCGCTCGGGCTGGTCCAGATGACCCGCAAGAAGCTGGGCACCGGGCTGGTCGAGGCCTTCTCCACCACCTGCGAGCACTGCCACGGCCGCGGCATCCTGGTGCACAGCTACCCGGTCGAGGCCGGTGGCGCGCCGGAGGAGAGCGGCGGCGGCCGCGGCGGGCGCAACGAGAATGGGTCGCGGCGGCGGCGCGGCCGGGACAAGGGCGCCGCGGCGCAGGCTCCGTCCGGCAACGGCGCCGCGGAGCCGGAGCACGACGAGGACACCGCCGCCCGCAGGGCGCACCCGGTGGCGCTGGCCATGGCGGCCGCGCACCAGGGTGACGAGGTGCTGGCGAGCGATATCGCCGACGGGGCCGAGGACGCGGCGGTCACGCCGTCCGGCCCGGATGTCGCGGTCGTCGTCGGGGCCGGTACGACCGGTCCCGAGGCGGGCGACGATGCCGAGCACGTGCCGACCGGTCGTGGGCGCAGGCGCAGTCGCCGCGCGTCCCGCGGCGCGGGCCGGGCGGGCGCCGACGAGCGCGTGGCGGTCGAGCAGGTGGCCGGTGAGCGAGCGGCCGCGGAGGCCGATCCGGCGACCAGCTCGGCGATCGAGCCGGGTGATGCGCCATCCGCGGCGGAGGTCGCCGAGGCCGCAGAGGAGGTGGCCGCCGGTCAGGAGGCCGCCGAGGCCGCTGCCGAGCGGGATGCCGCGACGGCAGCCGGTGGGCAGGCGGATGCCCGGGGTGCGCAGCAGTCCGCTGCCGCGCAGCCGGCGGTCGCGGCTACCGACTCCGGCAGCCGGGACACCGTCGTGCCGGCAGCGGCCGCCGACCGCGGGCACCCGGACACCGGAGCGGCAACCACCGCGCCGGAGCCCGCCGCGGCAGCGGGCGAGGCCGCCGACGCGGCCCGCTCGGCGATCGAGCCGGGCGACGCCCCGTCACCGGAGGCCACGGCCGCGGCGGCAGCCGAGGTGAACGGCGCCGCGGCGCAGGCACCCCGCCGCCGCCGGGTGGCCAGATCCGCCGCCGCGCCGAGCGCGGACAGCACGGGCGCCGTCTTCGTGCTCTCCGGCCCGGCCACCACGAGCGCCGAGCCCGCCCCCGCCGGCCCGGCCACCGCGAGCGCCGAGCCCGCCCCCGCCGACCCGGTCGGCGCGGAGCAGGTCCCGGTGGTACGCAGCCGTCCGCGTCGCCGCGCGGTCGGCCGCCCCGCTGGTCCGCCGGTCGACGGCGAATGACCGGCGCGCCCCGGGATCCCTGGTGGTCCCGGGGCGATTGGGAGGTGGAGGATGCCCTCTGGTAACCTTGGCCAGTCGCTGTCCGGCGATGTATGCGCTGCTGTCACGTCCTTTCGGGCGTTCGCGCAGCGCCGCGATCGGACCCGTGCGGCCACCCGCTGAGCATCGCTCGCGCAGCCCTGCTGCGCACGATCCGGGGCAGGACACCGAAGACAGTCGTGGCGCCGATGCGCCGCGAGAGAACGAAGACACAGTCGAGTGGAGGAAGCCGACCGATGGCAACGTACGCGATCGTCAAGACCGGCGGAAAGCAGTACAAGGTCGCGGTCGGTGACCTGGTGAAGGTCGAGAAGATCGAGGGCAAGGTCGGCACCGCGGTGCAGCTCGCCCCGGTCCTCGTCGTCGACGGCGCCGATCTGACCACCGACGCCGACAAGCTGGCGAAGGTCAATGTGGCCGCCGAGGTCGTCGAGCACACCAAGGGCCCGAAGATCCGCATCCACAAGTTCAAGAACAAGACCGGCTACCACAAGCGTCAGGGTCACCGTCAGCCGCTGACGGTCCTGAAGGTCACCGGCATCAAGTAATCGGCGAGGAGAAGCAGCCATGGCACACAAGAAGGGCGCGTCCAGCTCGCGCAACGGTCGTGACTCCGCCGCACAGCGCCTCGGCGTGAAGCGCTTCGGCGGGCAGGCCGTGAAGGCGGGCGAGATCCTGGTTCGCCAGCGCGGCACCCACTTCCACCCCGGCGTGAACGTCGGCCGCGGCGGCGACGACACCCTGTTCGCCCTGGCGGCGGGCGCGGTGACGTTCGGCACCAAGCGGGGTCGCAAGACCGTGAACATCGTGGTCCCGGAGCCGGCGCAGGCCTGACGCCGCCGCCACTCCACGCACCAAGTCAGCGGGTCAGGGTGAGACACCCTGGCCCGCTTTCGCGTTTCCGCATCGGGCCGGGCGGGCCCGCGACCCCCGAAGGAGGATGATCAACCCATGTCCAAGTTCATCGATCGGGTCGTCGTGCACGTCCGCGCCGGTAACGGGGGACACGGCTGCGCCTCGGTGCACCGCGAGAAGTTCAAGCCGCTCGGCGGCCCGGACGGCGGCAATGGCGGCAACGGCGGCGACGTCGTGCTCGAGGTGGACGCCAATGTGCACACGCTGCTCGACTTCCACTTCCACCCGCACGCCAAGGCAGGCAACGGCAAGCCGGGCGAGGGCGGCAACCGGGACGGCAAGCGCGGCGGCGAGCTGCTGCTGAAGGTGCCGGACGGCACCGTGGTGCTGAACGGCAAGGGCGAGGTGCTGGCCGACCTGGTCGGCGCCGGCCAGCGCTTCGTCGCGGCCCGCGGCGGGCGCGGCGGCCTCGGCAATGCCGCGCTGGCGTCCAAGGCGCGCAAGGCGCCCGGCTTCGCGCTGCTCGGCGAGGAGGGCGACGAGAACGAGCTGGTGCTCGAGCTCAAGTCGGTGGCCGACGTCGGGCTGGTCGGCTTCCCGTCGGCGGGGAAGTCCTCGCTGGTCTCGGTGCTCTCCGCGGCCAAACCCAAGATCGCCGACTACCCGTTCACCACGCTGGTGCCGAACCTCGGCGTGGTGCTGGCCGGGGAGATCACCTTCACCGTCGCCGACGTGCCCGGGCTCATCCCCGGCGCCAGCGCCGGGCGCGGCCTCGGCCTCGACTTCCTGCGGCACCTCGAGCGCTGCGCCGTGCTCGCGCACGTGGTGGACTGCGCCACCCTGGAACCCGGCCGCGACCCGGTCTCCGACGTCGACGCGCTGGAGGACGAGCTCGCCGCCTACCGCCCCGCGCTCGCGGGCGATATCGGCCTCGGCGACCTCGCCGACCGGCCGCGCGTGGTGATCCTGAACAAGGTGGACGTCCCCGACGCCGCCGAGCTGGCCGAGATGGTGCGCCCCGAGTTCGAGGCGCGCGGCTGGCCGGTCTTCGAGATCTCCGCGGTGAGCAGGGCCGGGCTGCGGCCGCTCACCTTCGCCCTCGCCGAGCTGGTGCGCGGCTACCGCGAGGCGCACCCGAAGGCGGAGCCGAAGCGGCAGGTCATCCGGCCGGTCGCGACCGACGAGACCGGCTTCACCGTCGTCCCGGACCCGAACGAGCCGGGGGGCTTCGTGGTCCGCGGCGTGCGGCCGGAGCGCTGGGTGCGGCAGACTCAGTTCGACAACGACGAGGCCGTCGGCTACCTGGCCGACCGGCTGGCCCGCCTCGGCGTGGAGGACAAGCTGGTCAAGCTCGGCGCGCAACCCGGCGCCTCGGTGACCATCGGCCCGGTGACCTTCGACTGGGAGCCGCAGATCTCGGCGGGCGTCGACATGGTGCCCACCGGCCGCGGCACCGATATCCGGCTGGAGAACAACGACCGGATCAGCGCGGCGGAGCGCAAGCACGCCTCCCGGGTCCGGCGCGGGCTGGTCGAGGACGGAGACGAGTAATGACGGGCGCTGACCTACGCTCCGGGATCGAGCTGAGCGAGGCCAGGCAGGCCATTGCCGGCGCGCGCCGGGTGGTGGTGAAGATCGGCTCCTCCGCGCTCACCAGTCTCGCCGGCGGGCTGGACACGGTGCGGCTGGACCGGCTCGCGGACGCCGTCGAGGCGCGCATGCGGGCCGGCTCCGACGTCGTCGTTGTCTCCTCCGGCGCCATCGGCGCAGGCATCGCGCCGCTCGGATTGACCACGCGGCCGCGCGATCTCGCGACCAAGCAGGCAGCGGCGAGCGTCGGGCAGCTGGCGCTCGCGCACGCCTGGGGCACCTCGTTCGCGCGGTACCGCCGCACGGTCGGGCAGGTGCTGCTCAGCGCCGACGACTTCGCCCGCCGCGAGCACCACCGCAATGCCCAGCGCACGCTGGACCGGCTGCGCTCGCTCGGCGCGGTCGCGGTGGTGAACGAGAACGACACCGTCGCCACCGAGGAGATCCGGTTCGGCGACAACGACCGGCTCGCCGCGCTGGTCGCGCACCTGGTCGGCGCGGACGCGCTGGTGCTGCTCTCCGATGTGGCCGGGCTCTACGACGGTGATCCACGCAAGGGCGACGCCTCGCTCATCCCCGAGGTGCGCAGCAGCGCCGACCTGGACGGGGTGATCGCCGGGACCGGCGGCGTGCTCGGCACCGGCGGGATGGCCTCCAAGCTCTCCGCGGCGCGGCTCGCGGCCGACGCCGGGGTGCCGGTGCTGCTCGCCGCCGCGGCCGACGCGGCCCAGGCGCTCACCGCGGGCACCGTCGGGACCGCGTTCGCGGCGCGGCCGGTGCGGTTGTCGGCGCGCAAGTTCTGGGTCAGGCACGCGGCCGACAGCCGCGGGGCGCTGCTGCTCGACGAGGGCGCGGTGCAGGCGGTGGCGCATCGGCGGCGCTCGCTGCTCGCCGCCGGGATCGTCGGGGTGCGCGGGCGGTTCTTCGGGGGTGACGTGGTCGATCTGGTCGCGCCGGACGAGCGGGTGGTCGCGCGCGGGATCGTCGAGTACGACAGCACCGAGCTCACCGGGGTGCTCGGCCGCTCCACCGGTGAACTCCCGGACACCATGCAGCGCCCGGTTATTCACGCCGACGACCTGGTCAGCGTGTAGCTCAGGAGCCGGGGATCACACCGGGCTGCTCGGTCGTCGTTCCCGGTGGCGGGGTGGCGGCGCCGTCCTCCGGCACCGGGCCGGTGATGCCCGGCTGGCCGTCCGGGTCCGACAGGGTCGGGTCGCCGGAGCCGCTCGGCGGGGGTGCGGGTGCCGGGGGCGGGGGAGGAGTCGTCTGCTCGGTCGGCGGAGCCGGAGCAGGTGCCGGGTTCGGCGCGGGTGCGGACGATTCCGGGTCCGGTGCGGGTGCGGGGCTCGGCGGCGGTGCCGGATCCGGGTCCGCGGGCGCACCGCCCCCCGGTACCTGGGGGCCTGGCCCCTCGGGTATCTGCCCCTCGGGGCCCGGACTGGGCGCTTGCTCCTCGGGACCTGGACCCGGCATCTGCCCCTCGGGACCGGGGCTCGGCATCTGCCCCTCGGGACCTGGACCCGGCATCTGCCCCTCGGGACCCGGGCTGGGTGCCTGCCCCTCCGGCTCCGAGCCACCGGGCGCCTGTCCACCGGAGCCAGGCTCGCCGGGTGGCTGCGAGCCCGGGCCACTCCCTCCCGGCGCCTGACCGTCCGGCCCGGTGCCGCCGGGCGCTTGCCCGTCGGGCCCGGTGCCGTCGGGCGCCTGCCCGTCGGGGCCGGTGCCGCCGGGTGCCTGCCCGTCGGGGCCGGTGCCGCCGGGTGCCTGCTCCTCCGGACCGGAGTCGCCGGGAGTTGCTCCGCCGGAATCGGTTCCGCCGGGTACCTGCTCGTCCGAACCCGCCCCGCCGGGAGCACCGGAATCCCCCGACCCCTCCCCGTCCGGCCAGGCCCCCTCCTCCCCGTAGCTCTCCGGAACCGACTCCCCGTCCCCCGACGGCGCCGAATCCCACTCCGGCACAGCCCCGTTCGGCAGCGCCGAGGAACCACCGGGCAGTGGGGGCGGCGCGGGCAGCGCCGGAACCCCGTCTCCGGCCGCCTGATACGCGGGTTTGTAGATCATGTTCATGGCCAGCAGCGCTTCCTGCCGCAGCAACTCCTGCGTCATCTGGGCATCGATGATCCGCGCCGACTCCAGCAACCGCGCGATGGCCCCCACCGGCCCGGAATCCCCCGGCGGCACCACCGCCACCTTCACCGCCTCCGCGGCGGCCGCGACGGCCCCGAGCCGGGCCCCGACCTGCCCGAGTACCCCGGCGAGCTCGTCCACCGATGCGGCGAAGCTGCGCGCGCTCGCGTAGGCGGCGTCGGCGGTGGCGCCCTCCCACTCCATGGAGTTCATCACCCGGTCGACGCTGGCCCTGGTCAGCGGCATGGAGGTGCTGAGCGTGCCCGCCGCCTCCAGCCAGGTCACCGAGGCGCGCAGGATGGCGCCCGCGTCGATCTGCTGGGTGCGGGCGTGGATCTCCTCGTGCGTCATCGACTCGAAGTGCTCCATCGAGCTGACGTAGGTCGGATCGGTCCCGGTCATCGCGGCTGCCTCGCATCGACGGCGCGCAGCGCGGCGGCGGCCGCGGCGTCGGCTTCCTCGAAGAGCCCGGCGCTGAGCAGGAACGCCTCCTTCATCCGGTAGGCGGCCTCGATGTACTGATCGAGCAGCGCCGCGGCGTCCCGCGCCTTGTGCGCGAACCCGGCCTGCAGCTGCTGCGCCGAGACGAACCCGCCGAACCCGTGCAGCTCGCCGACCGATTCCAGCCGCTGTTGCAGGTAGAGCAGCCGGTCGGCCTGGTGGTCGTACATCTCGGCGCACCGCCGCGCGGCCGCCGGATCGAACGCGACGGAGCCCGTCCGCGCCTGTTCGCCGAATCTCGCGATATCGGCTCGGCTGGTCTCGATCGTCATCACGCACCCCCGGAGATCTTCGGACGCGTTCAGCCTATCTTGCGACGCCGATCCCCGACACCGAAGCTCAGGCCGGAATCCGTTTCTGCAGTTGCGCGGCGAGCTGCTCGGTGCCGGCGGGCACCAGGTGCACGGTGTCGCCGGACTTGATGAGGTAGCGCCCATCGCCGTCGACATCGATCCAGGTGTAATGCAGCGCGGGCGGCGGGGCGTCGCGATCCAGCCTGGCCTCGATCCGGATGTGTCCCTCGGCGGTGTGCGGCTGCAGCAGCACCTTGCGGATGAGCCGGGCGGCGGGCGGCAGGCCGTGCGCCTCCTCGTCCCGCACCGCGTCCACCGTGGCGGCCCGCGCGGGCAGCCTGCCTGCCCGTGCCGGGGGCAGCGCCTGCGCGATCCGGGCGCCGAGCCTGGTGGTGTGCCCGATCGAGAGCCGGACCGTGCCACCGAATTCCGGCCTCCGGCCGGGCTCCTGCACCGCGAGCACCGCGTGGTCGAAGACCGCGCAGGCCAGCAGCCGGATCTCGGCGCCGGGGCGGTGCCCGCCGCCGATCACCACGATCCTGGTGTGCGGCGCGGAGAGCAGCCGCAGGCAGGCGCTCAGATCCGGGTCGGCGCGGTGCGGCAGCCGCGCCGAGAGCTCGGCGCGCAGCTTCTCGGCGGCGTCCTCGGTGCGCGGGCTCTCCAGGATCCGGAGCGGGTAGGGCACCCGGTCGCTGTCGGTCTCCCGCCAGACGTGGGCGAACTCGTCCGGGGTGAAGCTCCAACCCATGCAGAACCACATCCTCACCGCGCCCGCCCGCCGAGACGGCCCGAGCCTAACCGCGCCGCGCGAGGCTGCGAAAGCCCGCGCCCCGGCGCCGGACTCGATCGATCAGTACCCCGCGCCCGGATCGACCGGGGCGAGCAGCTCGTCCCCGGCCGCGAAGCGGCGCACGTTCTCCCGCACGTGCGCGGCGAAGGCGGCCACCCGCACCTGCGGCGGATTCGAGTCGTGCGGGGTGATGATCACGTTCGGCAGGGTCCAGAGCGGATGCCCGTCGGGGAGCGGCTCGGGGTCGGTGACATCGAGCCCGGCGCCGCCGATGGTGCCCGCACGCAGCGCCGCCAGCAGCGCCTCGGTATCGATGAGGCTGCCCCTGGCGACATTGATCACCCACGAGTTCGGCCGCAGCAGCGCCAGTTCCGCCGAGCCGACCAGGTGCGCGGTGGCGGGCGTCGCCGGCGCCGCGACGACGACGTGGTCGGCCACCGGCCACACCGTGTCCAGCCGGTCGGCGGGCACAGTGGTGATCCCCTCCGGGATGCCGGGGCCGGTCACCGGACGGCCGGAACGGTTCACCGCGATCACCTCCGCGCCCAGCGCGAGCAGCGAGGGAATCAGCGCCCGGCCGATCCCGCCCGCCCCGACGACGGCGACGGTGCTGCCCCGCAGCGTGCCGACGTGCGGCAGGAAGTCGCGCTGCCGCCAGGTGGTGGCGCGCAGATGCTCGGGCAGGTAGCGGACCCCGGCGAGCAGCAGCGCCAGCGCGTGCTCGGCCACGGTCGCGGAGAAGGCGCCCGCCGCGGAGGTGAACCGGACATCCGGATAGCGTTCCAGCACCCCGGCCGCGACGAAATCCTCGATCCCGGCGGCGTGCAGCTGCACCCACTCGATCCCGGCGGGCAGCCGCTCCGGGAAACCATCGGCCTTGCTCGCCCAGACCAGGGCGCGGGCATCGGCGAGGCCGGCGAGCTCGCCGCCGCCCGCCTCGATCGCCGCGCGCAGGGCGTCCGAGACCTCGGGGGCCACCGCGACCGGAACCGTCACTCGCTACTCCTCGCTCGCACTGTCCAGCTCGACGGCCTCGACGCCGTCGCGGTCGGCCCGCTCCAGCAGCGGGTCGATCCGGAACACGGCGTCGTCGATGCCCGCGTGCAGGTCGCCGAGCTCGGCGAAGCGCGCGGGCACGGTGCGCACCGTGAAGTCTCGCGGGTCGATTTCGGGGATCTCGTCCCAGCGCACCGGGGTGGAGACGGTGGCCGCGGGCACGCCGCGCACGGAGTACGCGGCGGCGATGGTGTGATCCCTCGCGTTCTGGTTGTAGTCGACGAAGAGCTGCGCCGGGTCGCGGTCCTTGCGCCACCAGGTGGTGGTCACGTCGTCCGGGGCGCGGCGCCGCACCTCCTCGGCGAAGGCGAGCGCGGCCCTGCGCACCTCGGTGAAGCCGTGCTCCGGCGCGATCCGCACGTAGACGTGCAGCCCCTTGCCGCCGCTGGTCTTGGGCCAGCCCACCGCGCCGAACTCCTCCAGTACCTCGTGCACCACGCCGGCCACCCGCCGCACCCGGGACCACGGGCAGTCCGGCATGGGGTCGAGGTCGATGCGCCACTCGTCGGGGCGCTCGGTGTCGGCGGCGCGCGAGTTCCAGGGGTGGAACTCGACGGTGGACATCTGCACCGCCCAGATCACGTCGGCCAGCTCGCGCACGCACAGTTCGTCGGCGTGCCTGCCGTAGCGCGGGAAGAAGACCCGGACCGTCGGCACCCAGTCCGGGGCCCCTGCGGGCAGCCGCTTCTGGTGCACCTTGGCCCCGGCCAGCCCCTTGGGGAAGCGGTGCAGCATGCAGGGCCGCTCGCGCAGCGCGGTGACGATGCCGGGGCCGACGCTCAGGTAGTACTGCACCAGGTCGAGCTTGGTGAGCCCGAGCTCGGGGAAGTACACCCGGTCGGGATTGCTGACGCGGACCGTGCGCTCGCCCACGTCGAGTTCGAGCGCGGGGGACGATTTGCCTGGCACGCCACCGACCCTAGCTGCCGGATTGCCGCGGTGCGCGGCCCGCGAGCCCATGTCGCGGCCCGCTCACGTCGGCGTCGCCAGCGCGAAGGGCAGCACCGCGGGGGCGCCGGCCGCGCGCAGCGCACAGGCGGCGACGGTGAAGGTCCACCCGGACTCGCTCTGCGCGTTCACCAGCAGCACCGGGCCACCGACGTCGTGCAGGTCGGGCACGTCCCAGGAGCCGTACAGCCCGGCCACCCGGTGCGCCGAATTGGCGGCGGAGACCGGCGGGTGCTCCGGCCGCTTGTGCAGCACCCCGAGGTCGCGCAGCCTGCCCACCTCGGCCAGCCGGGCGGCGAGGGTGCGGGTGAGCTCGTGGTTCCGGTCGTCGTCGAGGGCGAGCACCGCGACCGGCCGCTCGGCCCAGTCCCACTCCTTGAGCACCGCGACGCAGGCGGTCACGATGTCGTCCGGCACCGGCCCGTCGGGGGCGTCCAGCAGCGCGCGCAGCCTGCGGCCCCAGCCCAGGTCGCTGAGGCGCCCGAGCACCCGGCCCGGCTCGGCGCCCGCGCCGATCTTGCCGGAGAGCGGGATGCCGAGCGTCTTCATGCCGGTCGGCCACTGCTTGCGCGGGGCCAGGTCGATGCCGGGGCGCGCGATCCTGGCCCTGGTGGCGGCGACGGTCTCGGCGCCGGGCGTCGGGTCCAGCCGGGTGCCGGTGCAGTTGTCGCAGCGCCCGCAGGTCTCGCCGAGCGTGAGCCCCGGGTCGTCGAGCTGGCTGCGCAGGAAGACCATCCGGCAGCCGTCGGTGGCCTGGTAGTCGAGCATGGCCTGCTGCTCGGCCTGCCGCGCTCGGTCCAGCCGCTCGTAGCGCTCGGCGTCGTAGTGCCAGGGCTGCCCGGTGCCGAGCCAGCCGCCGCGCACCCGGCGCACCGCGCCGTCCACGTCCAGCACCTTGAGCACCATCTCCAGCCGGGAGCGGTTCAGCTCCACCCGCGGCTCCAGCGCCGCGGTGGAGAGCGGGCGCTCCGGGTCGAGCGCGTCCAGCACCGCGCGCACCACCGACTCGCGCGGGAAGGCGACCGAGGCGAACCAGCTCCAGATCCTGGCGTCCTCCGGGCCGGGCAGCAGGATCACCTCGGCCCGCTCGGTGGCCCGCCCGGCCCGCCCGACCTGCTGGTAGTAGGCGATCGGCGAGGAGGGCGCGCCGAGGTGCACCACGAAGCCAAGGTCCGGCTTGTCGAACCCCATGCCGAGCGCGGAGGTGGCGATCAGCGCCTTGACCTCGTTGCGCAGCAGCGCCTGCTCCAGGTGCTCACGCTCGGTGGGGTCGGTCTGGCCGGTGTAGGCGGCGACCTCGTGCCCGGCGGCGCGCAGCACGTCGGCGACATCGTGCGCGGCGGCGACGGTGAGCGCGTAGACGATGCCGGAGCCGGGCAGCCGATGCAACTGCTCGCCGAGCCAGGCGGTGCGCTCCACCGCGTCCTCGATCCGCACCACCGACAGGTGCAGCGACTCCCGGTCCAGGGTGCCGCGCAGCACCAGGGTGTCGGCGTCGATCCGGCCGCCGCTGCCGATCTGCGCGGCCACGTCGGTGACCACCCGGTCGTTGGCGGTGGCGGTGGTGGCGAGCACCGGGATGTCGGCGCCGAGATCGGCGACCAGGGTGCGGATGCGCCGGTAGTCGGGGCGGAAGTCGTGGCCCCAGTCCGAGACGCAGTGCGCCTCGTCGATCACGACCAGCCCCGCGTCGGCGGCGAGCCGGGGCAGCACCTGGTCACGGAAGTCGGGATTGTTCAGCCGCTCCGGGCTGACCAGCAGCACGTCGACGGTGCCCGCCGCGACCTGCTGGTGGATGGCGTCCCACTCGGTGACATTGCCGGAATTGATGGTCGCGGCCACCACGCCCGCGCGCTCGGCCGCCGCGACCTGGTTGCGCATGAGCGCGAGCAGCGGTGAGACGATCACGGTCGGGCCGCGCCCGGCCCGGCGCAGCAGCTTCGCCGAGATGAAGTAGACCGCCGACTTCCCCCACCCGGTGCGCTGTACCACCAGCGCGCGCCTGCGCTGCACGACCAGCGCCTCGATGGCGACCCACTGGTCCTCGCGCAGCCGCGCCTCCGGCCCAGCCAGTTCACGGAGCAGCTCCTCGGCCGCGTCGCGCAGGGCCGATCCGGTCGCGAGGTCCGGCCCGGTGCCGGTGTCGGGGCTCATGCGGCCATCGTGCCGTACGGGACCGACAGCGTGCCGCCACGCGCGGATCGCGGGTCGCGCGGGCGGCGAACACCCGGCGTGCTGCCTGTCGCGCCGGGCAACCGGAGCCGGTCGATCCGCACCGCGTTGTCCGCGGCGGGTCGGCCGACCCCGGTCGTGGCGGGCGGCACCCGCAGGTGCCTGCCACCGGAACGGCCTACCCCTTGACGCAGAGCACCTGGCGCAGCGTCGCGACGACGTCGACCAGGTCGGCCTGCGCCGCGATCACCGCGTCGATGTCCTTGTACGCGGCCGGGATCTCGTCGACCACGCCCGCGTCCTTGCGCGACTCCACCCCCTCGGTCTGCGCGACCAGGTCCGCGACCGTGAACTGCTTCTTGGCCGCGTTCCGGCTCATCCGCCGCCCGGCACCGCCGCCTCGATCCGGGAGCGCAGCGCCTTCAGGTCGTCGGGCAGGTCGGCGGCGGTGAGGTCGGTGCGCACGCTCTCCATGCCGCAGCCGATGTCCACCCCGACCGCGGCGGGCGCGACCGCGTCCCGCATGGCGATGACCGAGCCGACGGTGGCGCCCTTGCCGAGGTGCACGTCCGGCATCACGCGGACGCCGTGCACCCATTCGAGCTGGGCGAGGGTGCGCAGCTGCCGCAGGGCGGACTGCTCGATCTCGTGCTCGTCGGCCCACATGAGCGTCTGCGCACGGGTGCCGTGCAGCTCGACGGGGAACATCGGTCTTTCCTTCCGTTCGGGTACGTCAACGGTAGGAACGAACCGCGCGCCGCGCGAGGCAATATTGCGCCGCCCCGGCGGCGGGCGCGTGCGTCCGCGCCGCAGGGGACCGGCTCGGCGGTCGCCGCGGCCGGTCGGCTGTGCCCGGTGCTCCGGGAGCCGATCCCTCAGTCCGGCCGCGCATCCGGCCGGGCGAGCACGCGCGCGATGGCCGACGCGTCCGGAACGGCCGTGGTGGCGCCCAGCGCGGTGGTGGCGAGCGCGCCCGCGGCGCAGGCCCAGCGCACTGCTTCCTCGGGGCCGTGCGCCCAGCGGGCGGCGAGCGCGCCGGTGAAGGCATCGCCCGCGCCGGTGGTGTCGACCGCGCGCACCCGAACCGCGGGAATGGTGAAGCACCCGTCCGGCCCGTCGTACCGCGCGCCGTCGGCGCCGAGCGTGGTCACCCGGTGCGGCACCTGATCCAGCACGTCGCCGATGGCCTCCGCCTCACCCCGGTTCACCACCGCGATATCGACCAGCGCCCACAGCTCGGCCGCGAGCCGCTGCACGGGTGACGGATTCAACACCGTGACTGTCCCGTTCGCCCGCGCGTGCGCGAACCCCGCCGCGACCACCGGAATCGGGATCTCCAGCTGGCACAGCAGGATGTCGGCCGCCGCGATCGCCACCAGATCGGCCGGATCCAGCTCCGCGAAGGCGTGATTCGCCGCGGGCACCACCACGATGGAGTTCTCCCCGTCCCCATCCACCACGATGGTCGCGGTCCCGCTCGGCCCCTCGGCCCCGCGCAACCCGCGCACCTCGATCCCCTCGCGGACCAGCGATTCCCGCAGCGCGGGCGCGAACACGTCGTCCCCGACCGCCCCCAGGAACCGCACCCCGGCCCCGCTGCGCCGCGCCGCCACCGCCTGATTGGCGCCCTTCCCGCCCGGCACCGCGGCGAACCCGGTGCCGAGCACCGTCTCCCCGGGCGCCGGCCGCCGCCCGACCGTGGCGACCAGGTCCATGTTCACGCTGCCGAGCACGACGACCGCGGCGGGCAGGGGTTCGGCTCTCATCGGCCGGACAGTAGCCCGGACAGCGCCGTCCGCGCGCGGGATACCGCTGGGTAGGCTGTACCCCATGACGGCAGGAACGACCGAGCAGGAGTCCGGCGTCCGCGAAGCGGTGCACGAAGCCGCGCGCCGGGCCCGGGTCGCCTCGCGCACGCTGGCGCAGCTCACCACGGCGCAGAAGAACGAGGCGCTGCACGCCGCCGCCGACGCGCTGCTCGCCGCCGCCGACACCGTGCTCGCCGCCAATGCCGAGGACCTGCTCGCCGCCCAGTCGGCGGGCACCGCCGATTCGCTGCTGGACCGGCTCCGGCTCACCAAGTCCAGGATCGACGGCATCGCCTCCGGGCTGCGCCAGGTGGCCGGCCTCGCCGATCCGGTCGGCGAGGTGGTGCGCGGCTCGACGCTGCCGAACGGCCTGGAGATCCGGCAGCTGCGGGTGCCGCTCGGCGTGGTCGGCATGGTCTACGAGGCCCGCCCCAATGTCACCGTCGACGCCTTCGGGCTGGCGCTCAAGTCCGGGAACGCGGCGCTGCTGCGCGGCTCCTCCTCGGCCGCGCACTCGAACGCGGCGCTGGTCGAGGTGCTGCGCGAAGCCCTTGCCGGGCTCGGCATCCCGGCCGACGCGGTGCAGCTGCTGCCCAGCGCCGACCGCTCCAGCGTCACCCACCTGATCCAGGCCCGCGGCCTGGTCGACGTGGTGATCCCGCGTGGCGGCGCCGGGCTCATCTCGGCCGTCGTGCGCGACGCCACCGTGCCGACCATCGAGACCGGCACCGGCAACTGCCACGTCTACGTGCACGCCGCCGCCGACCTCGAGATGGCCGAGGCGATCCTGCTCAATGCCAAGACCCGCAGGCCCAGCGTGTGCAATGCCGCCGAGACGGTGCTGATCGACGCCGCCGTCGCGGAGACCGCGGTGCCCAAGCTCACCGAGGCGCTGCGCACCGCGGGCGTCACCATCCACGGCGACCTGCCCGGGCTGGTTCCCGCCACCGACGTCGACTGGGGCGAGGAGTACCTGACCCTGGACATCGCGCTGAAGGTCGTCGACGACCTGGACGCCGCCGTCGAGCACATCAACACCTGGGGCACCGGGCACACCGAGGCCATCGTGACCGCCGACCTGGCCGCCGCCCGCGCCTTCAGCGCCAGGGTGGACGCCGCCGCAGTCATGGTGAACGCCTCCACCGCCTTCACCGACGGTGAGCAGTTCGGCTTCGGCGCGGAGATCGGCATCTCCACCCAGAAGCTGCACGCCCGCGGCCCGATGGCGCTGCCGGAGCTCACCTCCACCAAGTGGATCGTCTGGGGTGACGGCCAGATCCGGCCGGTCTGACCCAGAACGGAAAGGACGGCACGGTGGCCAGCACCGACGTACAGGAACCCGTATTCGGCTCGGTCGAGGACGTGATCGACCGCCTCGCGGAGACCGGCTACCTCGCCGACAAGGGCACCGCCACCTCGGTCTTCCTCGCCGACCGGCTGGGCAAGCCGCTGCTGGTCGAGGGCCCGGCCGGGGTCGGCAAGACCGAGCTGGCCCGCGCCGTCGCGCAGACCAGCGGCGCCGAGCTGGTCCGGCTGCAGTGCTACGAGGGCGTGGACGAGGCGCGGGCGCTCTACGAGTGGAACCACGCCAAGCAGATCCTGCGCATCCAATCTGCTTCCGCAGGGCGAGCCTCCTCGGAGAACGACTGGGCGGAGACCAAGGCCGACGTCTTCACCGAGGAGTTCCTGCTCTCCCGGCCGCTGCTCACCGCCATCCGGCGCACCGAGCCGACGGTGCTGCTGATCGACGAGACCGACAAGGCCGACGTCGAGATCGAGGGGCTGCTGCTGGAGGTGCTCAGCGATTTCGCGGTCACCGTGCCGGAGCTGGGCACCATCACCGCCGCCCGCAGGCCGTTCGTGGTGCTCACCTCGAACGCCACCCGCGAGCTCTCCGAGGCGCTCAAGCGGCGCTGCCTCTACCTGCACCTGGACTTCCCGGACGAGGAGCTGGAGCGCCGCATCCTGGCCAGCCGGGTGCCCGACCTGGCCCCCGCCGTCGCGGCGCAGCTGGTGCGGATCGTGCACGTGCTGCGCGGCATGCAGCTCAAGAAGCTGCCCTCGGTGGCCGAGTCCATCGACTGGGGCCGCACTCTGCTCGCGCTCGGCATGACCGACCTGGACGACAACGTCGTGCGCTCCACCCTCGGCGTGGTGCTCAAGCACCGCAGTGACCACGAGCGGGCGCTGAACGAGCTGAAGCTGGCCTGACCGTGGCCGAGCAGCCCACCCTGCACGCACCGCACGGCATCCCCGGCCACCTCGTCGGCTTCGTGGAGGCGCTGCGCACCAGGGGCATTCCGGTCGGGCCGTCGGAGACCGTCGACGCGGGCCGGGTGCTCACCGTGCTGGACCTGATGGACCGCGAGGTGCTGCGCGAGGGGCTGGCCTGCGCCCTGCTCCGCCGTACCACGCACCGCGCCACCTTCGACAGCCTCTTCGACCTGTGGTTCCCGGTGGCGCTCGGCGAGCGTGGCAACTGGGCCGACGACATCGAGATCCCGCGCACCCCGGACGGCCGGGTGGACATCCCCGAGCTGCGCGCCCTGCTCGCCGAGCTGCTCGCCCAGGAGAACCCCGGGCCGCAGCTGGAGCAGCTCATCGGGCAGCTGGTCGAGCAGATGGGGCAGTACCAGTCCGCGCGCGGCCCCTCGTTCTCCGCGTACCAGGCGCTGCGCGACGTGCAGCCACAGACGCTGCTGGCCAAGATCCTGGCGGGGCTCGGGCTGCCTGCGGACGCCACCGACTTCGACACCGAGCTGGCGCGCAGGCAGGCCAGGCAGCGGATCGAGGGGTTCAGGGCCGGGGTCGAGGCGGAGACGCGGCGCCGGGTCGCGGAGCGGATCGGCCGCGAGCGGGTCGCGAGCTACGGCGTCGCCAGGCAGGCCGAGGATGTCGACTTCCTGCGCGCCTCCGAGCGCGAGCTGGCCGAGCTGCGCCGCAGCACGCGGCGGCTCGCCCGCATCCTGGCGAGCAGGCTCGCGGCCCGGCGCAGGCACGCGAAACGCGGCGAGATCGACCTGCGCCGCACGCTGCGCAAGTCGATGTCCACCGGCGGCGTGCCGATCGACCTGGTGAACCGCAAGCCCCGGCCCGGCCGCCCCGACCTGGTGCTGCTCTGCGACGTCTCCGGCTCGGTGGCCGGGTTCAGCAACTTCACCCTGCTGCTGGTGAGCGCGCTGCGCGAGCAGTTCTCCCGGGTCCGGATCTTCGCCTTCGTGGACCAGGTGGACGAGGTCACCCGGTTCTTCGACCCGCACACCCAGCTGGACGAGTCGATGACGAAGATCTTCGCCGAGGCCGACGTGGTCGGGCTGGACGGCCACTCCGACTACGGCGCCGCGCTCACCGGCTTCGCCGACCGCTTCCCGGACGCCGTCACCAGCCGCAGCTCGCTGCTCATCCTCGGCGATGCCCGCACCAACTTCCGCGACCCCCGGCTGGCCACGCTGCAATCGCTGGTCGGCACCGCCAAGCACGCGCACTGGCTGAACCCGGAGGCGACCACGCACTGGGGCTCCGGCGATTCGGCGGCGCGCAAGTACGCCGAGATCATCGAGATGCACGAGTGCCGCTCGGCCCGCCAGCTGACCGAGGTCGTGTCCCGGCTGCTCCCGGTGTGACCGGTTAAGCTCGGCAGCCATGCGGGAAACAGGACGGCCGGCCCCCCGGCTGGGGGTGATGGGCGGCACCTTCGACCCCATCCACCACGGGCACCTCGTCGCGGCGAGTGAGGTCGCCAACCGGTTCGACCTGGACGAAGTGGTCTTCGTCCCGACCGGGCAGCCGTGGCAGAAGGCGGACAAGAAGGTCAGCGCGGCCGAGGACCGCTACCTCATGACCGTCATCGCCACCGCCTCCAACCCGCGCTTCTCGGTGAGCCGGGCCGACATCGATCGCGGCAAGGTCACCTACACCGTCGACACCCTGCGCGAGATGCGCGCCCGCTACCCGGACGCCGAGCTGTACTTCATCACCGGTGCGGACGCGCTGGCCAATATCCTCACGTGGCAGGATTGGGCCGAACTGTTCGAGCTGGCGAAGTTCGTCGGGGTGAGCCGTCCTGGCTACGAGCTCAATGCCGATCACCTGGCGGAGTATCTACGCGACATGCCCGCCGACGCGGTCACCATGATCGAGGTGCCCGCGCTCGCCATCTCGTCGAGCGAGTGCAGGCGCCGGGCCGCGGAGAACCGCCCGGTCTGGTATCTCGTGCCCGACGGCGTCGTGCAGTACATATCGAAGCGGCACCTGTACGTGCCGAACGGACCGGAAGGTAGCGAATGAGCGCATCGGACGAATCGGTGCAGATGGCACGGGTCGCCGCGGTCGCGGCGGACGAGAAGCTGGCCTCCGATGTGGTGGTGCTCGACGTCTCCGAGCAGCTGGTGATCACGGACTGCTTCGTGATCGCGTCGGCGCCGAACGAGCGGCAGGTCAATGCCATCGTCGACAATATCGAGGAGAAGCTGCGCGACGCGGGGCACAAGCCGGTGCGCCGCGAGGGCACCCGCGAGGGCCGCTGGGCGCTGCTCGACTACGTCGACATCGTGGTGCACATTCAGCACAACGACGAGCGCAACTACTACGGCCTGGAGCGGCTCTGGAAGGACTGCCCCACCGTCCCCGTGCCCGGCATCGGCGCCGACGGCCGCCCTGCCGACAGCACCGCGGCGGCGGGTGACGGGGCCGCCGAGTGAGCAAGAACGCCGGCGTACGCACGCTGATCCTGCTGCGGCACGGCCAGACCGAGTGGAACGCGGTCGACCGGATGCAGGGCCAGATCGACACCGACCTCACCGAGCTCGGCCGGGGGCAGGCGAAAGAGGCCGCGCGCGAACTCAATTCGCGCAATGCCATCGCCATCCACTCCTCCGACCTGCGCCGGGCGCGGGATACCGCGCAGGCGCTCGGCGACAGCACCGGGCTGCCGGTCGTGCTCGACCCGCGGCTGCGCGAGACCAGCCTCGGCATCTGGGAGGGGCTCACCCACATCGACGTCGACCGCGACTACCCGGGCGCTCGGGTGGCCTGGCGGATGGACGCCTCCTACACCCCGCCCGGCGGCGAGAGCAAGCTGCAGGTCGGGGCCCGTTCGCTGCCGCTGGTGCACGAGCTGTACCGGGAGCGCGACGATTGGCCCGGCCGGACCGTCTTCCTGGTGGCGCACGGCGGGCTGATCGCCGCGCTCACCGCCGCGCTGCTCGACCTGCCGCCGCGGAACTGGCCGATCCTCGGCGGGCTGGCCAACACCAGCTGGGTGCAGCTCAGCGCGCACGGCCCGAGCTTCGAGCGGCCGGGGTGGCGGCTGGACGTGTGGAACGCGGCGGCGAAGGTGGCGCCGGATGTCCTCTGAGGAGCGGCCGACGCTGCTGGTCATCGCGGACTCGCTGGCCTACTTCGGGCCCAGGGGCGGGCTCTCCGCCGACCACCCCCGGATCTGGCCGAATCTCGTTGCCGCCGAACTGGGCTGGGATGTGGAGCTGGTCGGCCGGATCGGCTGGACCTGCCGCGATGCCTACTGGGCGCTGATCGGCGACCCCCGGGTCTGGGCCTCGGTCCCGCGCGCGGGCGCGGTGATCTTCGCGACCGGTGGCATGGATTCGCTGCCATCGCCGCTGCCGACCGCGCTGCGCGAGCTCATCCGCTACGTCCGCCCGCCCGCGCTGCGCCGCCGGGTGCGCGAGGTGTACAACGCGGCCCAGCCGCACCTGTCCAAGCTGGGCAGGCCGGTCGCGCTGCCGCCGCGGGTGAGCGTCGACTACCTGGAGCAGTCGAGGGCGGCGCTCGCCGGGCTGCGCCCCGAGCTGCCGATGATCGGCGTGCTGCCCTCGGTGCACGTGTGTGCGGCGTACGGCAAGGTACACCGGGGCCGTGAGCCCATGGTGCGCGCGCTCACCGAGTGGTCGGCGCACAGCGGCGTCCCGCTGGTCGACCTCGGGGCGGCGGTGCGCGAGAACGTCTTCTCCGGCGCGGGCAACCCGGACGGCATCCACTGGGGCTGGGCCGGGCACGCCGCGGTCGCGGAGTCGATGCTGAAGGTGCTGGCGGCCCACCCCGGGCTCGCCGCGGAGAGCGTGCGGGAGGGCCGGTAGACCGTGGCTGTCGTGGTCGTCACCGATTCGTCCGCCTCCCTGCCCGCCGAGCTCGTCGCCGAACTCGACATCGTCGTCGTCCCGCTGCACGTCCTCGCCGGTGACCGCACCATTCGCGAGGGCATCGACCCGATCGACATCGACTACGGCTCGGACGAGGTCAGCACCTCCGCCGCCGCCCCCGGCGAGCTGCGCGCCGTCTACGAGCGCGCGCTGCAGCGCAGCGACGGTGCCGGGGTGGTCGCCGTGCACCTCTCCCAGCAGCTCTCCGCCACCTGGGAGGCGGGCAGGCAGGCCATTGCCGAGCTGGGCTCGGAGCGCATCCGGCTGGTCGACTCGCTCGGTGCCGGGCTGGCCACCGGGCTTCCCGTCCTGGCCGCTGGCCGCCGGGCCGCCGCGGGGGAGGGGATGGACGCGGTGCACGAGGCCGCCGACGCCGCCGCGCGCCGGGCCCGCACCTTCATCCTGGTGAACCGCACCGAGCAGCTGCGCAAGGGCGGCAGGCTCAGCACCGCCGCCTCGTTCTTCGGCAGCGAGCTGGTCACCAAGCCGCTGCTGCAGATCGTGGAGGGGCGGCTGGAGCTGCGGGAGAAGGTGCGGACCAGGTCCAAGGCGTACAGCCGGTTGGTCGCCGCCGCCGTCGAGGCGGCCGGGGGCGAGCCCGCCGCGGTCGGCGTGCAGCACCTGGGCGCCGCCGATGCCGCGGCGACGGTCGCGGGCCAGTTGCGGGAGAAGCTGCCGGATGTCACCGAGCTGGTGCAGGTCGAGTTCGGGCCCGCGCTGGCCGTGCACCTCGGGGTCGGCGCGGTGGGGGTTGTCGTTCTCCCGGGTGGCTGCGGGAGCTGACGACACCGCGCGTCCCGCGCGCTGTGCTCGGTCCGCCGAGCGCGGATCAGCGCGGCGCGAGCCCGCTGCGCAGCAGGCGCCACGCCCGCTGCGCGGTCTCACCCCTGGCCGACGGATCCGACTCGGAGAGCACCTTGGCCAGCATGGCGACGGCGAGCACGACATCGGCGGCATCCAGCGCCGGATCGAGATTGCCCCGCTGCGCCGGATCCGTGAGCTTCTTGGCGATCAGCGCGGTGAACCGCTCGGCCACCGCGAGCAACCGCGGGTCGCTCCCGGTCGGCCGCAACATGGCCACGAACGCCGCCGAGGCGGTGATCTGCTCGACGATCACCTCGAGCACCGTGTCGACCCGCGTCTCCGGATCGGCCGCCAGCGCCTCCACCTCCGCGATGTTCTCGTCGAAGACCGCGAGCGCGATGGCGTCGCGGCTCGGGAAGTGCCGGTACAGCACCCCCTGCCCGACTCCGGCGGCGCGCGCGATGGAGCTGAGCGGCGCGTCGAACCCGCTGCTGGCGAACACTTTCCGGGCCGCGGCGACGAGCGCGGCACGATTGTCCGCGGCGGCGCGCGGGCCCCTGTTGACGCGCCCGGGTGAAGTCATCCGCCCACTCTAGCGAGCCAGGAACCGGACATCGACGGACCTGCCGACCGGCTGTCACCGCCGCCACGTAGGCTGCGCTCGTCCGACTACCGGTGGGGAGAGATCACGTGCTCATCTGGGGCTGGCAACGCCAGGTACTGACGCTGGCCGTACTCGCGGCGTTCTGCGGCGCCTGCCGCACCACGGGGCCGCACGGGCTGCGGAAACTGGTCACGAAGTTCACGCTGTTCTTCGTCCCGCTCTTTCCCATCAGCAGCCGGAGCTATCTGGAGTGCCCGGTGTGCGGGGTGCAGTCGCCGGTGCCGGCGGGGGATGTGCCGAATCTGGTGGCGCAGGCGAATCAGCCGCCGGTGCCCGGACAGTTGATCCACACCGTGCCGTCCGGGGCGCAGGGTGCGCCGCCCCCAGTGGGTTGGCAGCAGCCTGCCGCGCCTCAGGGTTGGCAGCAGCCTGCCGCGCCTCAGGGTTGGCCCCAGCCTGTCGCGCAGCAGAACTGGCAGCAGCCGGCCCCTGTGCAAGGGTGGCAGCCAGCGTCGTCCCAACCGGGCAGGCAGCAGCCCGGACCTGGTCAGGGCGTGCCGCAGCAGGGCTGGTAGCGCTGCGCGCTACTCGAGAGCCACCCAGTACCGGCGGGCAGGCCCGAGTTCGGTGACCCGAACCGACTCGAGCACCCCACCCACCTTTTCGATGGTCCGCGCCGACCCCACATTCCCGTCCGCGCAGATCAGCAGCACCCGCCCCATCCCGCGCCCCCGCGCGACCTCCAGCATGCGCGCGAGCGCCCAGCTCGCCACCCCCCGCCTCCGCGCCGACGGCCGCACCCCGTACCCGATGTGCCCCGCGCGCAACACCGCCGCATCCGTCCCGTGCCGCAGCGCGATCCCCCCGAGCACCCGCCCGTCCTCGACGATCCACCGATACGTGCACCGCGCGGACTCCGCCTCCAGCCGCCGCACCCACCCGGCGAACCCCGCCGCGGACGCGACCTCGTCGTCCGCCCGCAACCCGAACCCGTCCTCGTGCGCCCCCGGCCCCCACTCCCGATGCGCCTCCGACCAGGCGGCATGCAGCCCGGCGGTGGGCGCGATCAGCTCCGGCACCCCTCCGACCCTAGCCACCCCGGCCCGGATCAGAACGGAATCCGCACCTCGTCCGCCGCCTTGTCCGCCCGCAACCCGCGCCAGCTCGGATGCCGCAACCCGGACGAACTCGCCTCCCGGAACTCGATATCCCCGACCAGCACCGGATCGACCCAGTGCACCCCCGGCACGGCCGACGGCACCGGCACCCGATCCAGCGGCGCCGACTCCCGTGCCAGATCGTCCAGCCTCCCCTGCAACGCCCGCCGCACCGCCGCCGTGAACCCGGTCCCGACATTCCCGATATGCACCAGCCGCCCACTGTCGTCGTGCGCCGCCAAAACCAGGGAACCGAATGTCCCGCTGAACCGCCCGCTCCCCGGCAACCATCCCGCGACTATCGCTTCGGTACTCCGCCGCAGCGGTGTCTTGATCCAGGACGTCGAGCGCCGCCCCGGCAGATACACCGAGTCGAGCCGCTTGCACACGATCCCCTCGAGGTGGTGCTGCGCCGCCACCTCGAGCAGCGCCGCCGGCCGCACCCCCGTCCAGAACGGCGGCACCGGCACCAGCTCCCCGCCCAGCTCGAGCGCGTCGAGCCGCTCCCTGCGCTCGGTATACGGCCGGTGCACGAGCGATTCCCCGGCGAGCTCGAGCACGTCGAACACGATGAACTCCACCGGGTAGGCGGCGAGCAGCCCCGGCGTCGGCGTGACCACGTGCATGCGGTGCTGCAGCCGCCCGAAAGACGGCGCCCCGGTACCCGGCTCCGGCGCCACGATCTCCCCATCGATCACCAGCGGAAAGTCCCGAGCCAGCGCGCGGAGCGCCGCCTCGAGTTCGGGGTAGGAACGCGAGATATCCCGGGCATTCCTGCTGGTGAACCGGCACGTCTCCGCCTCGATCCGGACGATGGCGCGAACCCCGTCCCACTTCATCTCGACGGCCCAGCGCGCGGCGTCGTCCGGCGGCCGCCCGGAGACGGCCAGCATCGGCGCCGGGTTCGCCACCATCGGTCCAGCATACTTATAGCAAACAGCTGGATCGATGGCCTTGTCCCCAACCCCGCGGCTATCCACAGGGCAGGAGAAGGCCCAGGTCGACGCCGGTGGAAAAGACGCGCCGCGACCTAGCGTCGCCCCCATGTCCCGCCACGAGGAGCACGACCGAATCCGCAGACGCCTGAGCGTTCTCACCCCCACCCAGCCCACCGCTGGCCCGCTCCGCGTCCCGCTGCCGACGAACGCCATCGACCAGGTGGGGGAGCGGCCCGCCGTCGCCGATCCCCGCTGGGCCGCCAAGACCGAGCAACTCGACGCCAGGCGACAGCTGCACCGCTGGCGGGAGACCGAGCCGTGGCCCGCCGACCCCGAGGACGACACCACGGAAGAGCGCTGGGCCCAGACCCGTGACCCCGACACGATCGCCGAACCGGATTGGTTACACGGCCAGGCGCGCCCGGCGCCGTGGTACGAACGCCTCTTCCCCGCAGCACGAATAGCGGTCACCCGCCGCGCAGCGGCAGCACTCGCCCTGGTGGGGCTGGTGGCCGTCATGATCGCCGGATACACCATCTGGCGCGATCGTCCGGCGATCAGCCAAGCGGCCCCGGTACCCGCGGTCCGCATGGCCGCGGCACCCGGCCAGGAACCCGCCCGCGGCGATATCGCTCCCGCCCAGGAAAGCCAGGGCGAACTGGTGGTGAGCGTAGTCGGGCTGGTGCACCGCGGCGGTCTCCTGCGCCTCGCACCCGGCGCGAGAATCGCCGACGCGCTCGACGCCGCGGGCGGCCCCCTTCCCGGCGCCGACCTCCAGGGCCTCAACCTCGCCCAGAAAATCGCCGACGGCGACCAGATCCTCGTCGGCGTCGCCGACCCCGCCGCCCCGCCCCGCACCAGCGGCACCGCGAGCACCGGCAGTGCGGCGAACCCCGGCGCCGAGGGAGCCACGGAGAAGGTCGACCTCAATACCGCGACCGAGGCGGAACTCGACGCCCTCCCCGGCGTCGGCCCCGTCACTGCCCGCGCCATCGTGACCTGGCGAGCCAGTAACGGCCGCTTCAGCGATATCGAGCAACTCGGCGATGTCGAAGGCATCGGCCCGGCCCGTCTGGCTCGGCTCCGCGAGCTGGTGACGTTGTGAGCCGGCGCTCGGCCGGGAACCCGGTGACAACCCATTCCGGCTACTGGCCGATCGTCCGCCCGGAGGAGCCACCCGCCCCCGAATCACGAGCACTGGACGCCCGCCTGATCCCGGCAGCTCTGCTCTGCTGGGCCGCGACGATCGTCGCGATCACCGCAGGCTGGATAACCGGCCTCGTCCTCGCGGCCGTGCTCATCGGCACCGCGTGCGCGCTGTGGATCTGGCTACTGCGCGCGGGAGTGCGGCACTCCGAGCCGCAGCGCCTCCTGGTGTGGGGAATGATCGCCGCCCTGCTACTCGGCACCGGTTTCGCGACCGCCGCCGCCTGGCGGGAACAGCGCGTCACCGCCCACCCCGTGCGCACCCTGCCGGACCGCGCATCCGTGCAGGTCTACGCGGTGCCGACAGACGACCCGAAACCGGTGCGCAACAGATCCTTCGGCGACCAGCGCCGCTGGGTAGTACGCGCCGACCTGGTCGAATATCGGTACGCCGGACAGCGTGTCCGCGCGGGCGGCACCGTCACCATCCTGGCCGGTGGCGACGAATGGGGTGGCCTTACCCCGGGTGGCCTGCTCCGCTTCCAAGCCAAACCGATGCGACCACAAACGAGCGACCTCACCGTCGCGGTCCTGCGCGCGAACGCCCCGCCCGCAGTACTGGAACAACCACCCTGGTGGCAACGAGCCGCTATGCCGGTCCGCCGCTCCCTCACCGAAGCGGCCCGGCGGGTACTCGGCCGCGACGCCGCAGGCGTGCTCCCCGCACTGGTCCTGGGCGACACCTCCGGCCTCACCGACGATGTCCGGGACGATTTCGCCACCGCAGGCCTGCAACACCTGTGCGTGGTGAGCGGCGCCAACGTCACCATCGTCCTCACCGCCGTACTCGCCCTCTGCCGAGCCCTGACCCTCCCGCCGACGGCCTGCGCCGCCACCGCAGCACTCGCTCTCCTGCTCTTCGTGGTCATCGCCCGCCCCGACCCGAGCGTCCTGCGCGCCGCCGCCATGGGCTCGGTGACGGTGCTGGCCCTGCTGACCGGCCGCCGCAGACAGGCACTTCCCGCGTTGTGCGGTGCGGTGATCCTCCTGCTGGCGCTCTGGCCCGCACTGGCGGTGAGCATCGGCTTCGCGCTCTCGGTTCTGGCCACCGCTGCCCTGATCCTCGTCGCCCCCGGCTGGTCCGCCACCCTCCGCAGCCACGGCTGGCGGCGAGCCCCCGCCGAGATCACCGCTGTCTCGGCCGCTGCCTTCGCCGTCACCGCACCCCTCGTCGTAGCCGTCACCGGCAAGCTGAGCCTGGTGGCGATCCTCGCCAATGTGCTCGTGGCACCGGTGATCGCCGCCATCACGGTGCTCGGCGCCCTCGCCGCAACCATCGCTTGGGCCTGGGCCCTCCCCGCCGAACTCCTGCTCCGACCGGCCGCCGTCCCGCTCTGGTGGCTTCTCGAAGTCGCCGAACACACCGCATGCCTGCCCGGCGCCACGGTGACCGTCCCCGGTGGCGTCCTGACCGGAGTTCTCTCAGCAGCGGCGCTTCTCGGCACCTGCCTCGGCCTCCGCGCCCACGCGGTGCGCAGGAGAAATCGCGCCGAAGCGGCGCCTGCCGCACGGCCGGGCCGTCCGCCGCCGCAGCGTCGGAACCGGCACCGGTACCGGCGGCCGCCGCCGGAAACGCGTGTCACCCCCGAACCGTAGGATCGACCGCGTGAGCGAGCAGACGGCGGCGGTGCATCTGGTGCTCGGCGACGAAGAACTGTTGATCGAGCGCGCGGTGGCGACGGTCACCACCGAGGTCAGGGCCACCGCGCCGGACCCGGACGCGGTGCCGGTGGAGCGCCGGAGAGCGGGCGAGGCCACGACCGCCGAACTCGCGGAGCTGCTGAGCCCCTCGCTGTTCGCCGAGGACCGGCTGATCATCCTGGAATCCGCCGCCGAGGCGGGTAAGGAGGCGGTCACGCTAATCGGCGCGGCCGCCGCCGACCCACCCGCCGGTGTAGTGCTCGTGATCCTGCACTCCGGCGGCGGCCGGGCCAAGGCGCTCGCCAGCACCCTGCAGCGGGGCGGGGCGCGGGTGCACCACTGCGCCAAGCTCACCAAGCATGCCGAGCGGGTCGATTTCGTGCGGGGCGAGTTCCGCGCGGCGGGGGTGAGGGCAGCGGGCGATGTGGTGCAGGAGTTGCTCGACGCCGTCGGCTCCGACCTGCGCGAGCTGGCCGCCGCCTGCTCCCAGCTCGCCGCCGACACCGGTGGCACGGTGAACGTGGCCGCGGTGCGCCGCTACTACTCCGGCCGCGCCGAGGTGAGCGGGTTCGACGTGGCCGAGCTCGCGGTCGTCGGCAATCGGGCGGCGGCCATGGAGGCGCTGCGCTGGGCCGACGACCGCGGCGTGCCGCACGTGCTGCTGGCCGACGCGCTCGCCGACTCGGTGCACACCATTGCCAGGGTCGGCTCCGCCGGCCGGGGCGACCCGATGCAGCTCGCGCAGCAGCTCGGCATGCCGCCGTGGAAGGTGAAGAAGGCCAAGGCGCAGGCGAGGGGGTGGAGCCCGGAGAAGATCGGCACCGCGATGCGGGTGGTCGCCACCCTGAACGCCGATGTCAAGGGTGGCGCCGCCGACTCCGGTTACGCCCTGGAGCAGGCGCTCGGCCGCATCTGCGATCTGCACGGAGGCAGCTGAGCGCAGGGCCGTCGCTGGTGGCGGTGCACCGGAAGCGGCAGCCACACCACCGCGGCCACGCGGAGCTGGGCAGGTCGGTCGGTGGGGCAGCTGAGTGGCAGGTCCGTAGGCAGCTGAGATGGTCGGCTGCCAGCCGGCTGATCGGGTCGAGCCGACGGGCAGCTGCCCCGTCAGCTGAGCGGCAGCCGTTCCTCGACCTTCAGATCGCCGAAGGTGACCGACCGCGTCATCGGGCGACGCAGGAAATCGTGCGGGAAGCCGAGCTCGATCGCGCTGACCTGATCTAGCCGGTCCAGCTGCTCAGGGGAGAGCTGAACTTCGAGCGCGCCCAGATTGTCGGTGAGCTGGTCGCGCGTGCGAGCGCCGACGATCGGCGAGGTCACCCCCGGCTGCCGCAGTACCCAGGCCACCGCCACCTGGGCCGGGGTGTACCCCGCCGCGCGGGCGATCTCGCGCACCACGTCGGCGATGCCGAGGGCGCGCTCCGTGAGCGATCCTGCGGAGGCGGCCACATTGCGCCGGGTGCCCGCCGCACCCGCCGAGGTCTCGACATCCAGATCGGCGCGGCCGTACTTGCCGGTCAGCACCCCGCTGGCCAGCGGCGACCACGGGATGACGCCGAGGCCGAGTTCGCGCGCCATGGGTACCAGCTCGCGCTCCACGGTGCGCTCGACCAGGTTGTACTCGATCTGCAGGGCGATCAGCGGCGCCCAGCCGCGCAGGTCGGCGATGGCCTGCATGCGCGAGACCTGCCAGGCGGGCGCGTCCGAGATGCCGACGTAGAGGACCTTGCCTGCGCGTACGAGGTCGTCCATGCCGCGCAGGATCTCCTCGACGGGGGTGCGGTAGTCCCAGGCGTGCAGATAGAGCAGGTCGAGGTAGTCGGTGTTCAGGTTGCGCAGGCTGGCCTCCACCGAGGTGACCATGCTCTTGCGCTGGTTGCCGCCGGAATTGGGGTCGCCGGGGCGGCGCAGCATCGTGTACTTGGTGGCGATCACCAGGCTGTCCCGCCGGTCGGCGGCGAACTGGCCGAGGAAGCGCTCCGAGGTGCCGTCGGTGTAGGCGCTGGCGGTGTCGATGAAGTTGCCGCCGCGGTCGACGTAGGTGTCGAAGATCTTGCGGGCCTCGGCGGCGTCGGCACCCCAGCCCCAGTCCGAGCCGAAGGTCATCGTGCCGAGCGAGAGCGGTGACACCCGCAGCCCGGAGCGGCCGAGCAGCCGGTAGTCGTCGAGGGCGCGCACGTCGGTCATGTCGATCTCCTTGCCGGTCGAATGTCGTTGCGCCACCGAGTCTGCCGAGCCGGGGACGGGCCGGTCAGGGAGACTTCTTCCTGGGAAGGCCGGTCCTAGGCTCCGTACCATCGGGGTGGTGACGAGCACGGTGGACACCACACGGGAACTCGCGGCCTTCCTGCGCACCCGGCGCGAGCGGCTCACGCCCGACGCGGCCGGGCTGCCGCCGCGCGGGCAGCAGCGGCGGACGCCGGGGCTGCGGCGCGAAGAAGTCGCGGAGCTGGCCGGGGTGAGCACCGACTACGTGGTGCGGCTGGAGCAGGGGCGCGGGCTGCGGCCCTCGGTCGAGGTGCTCGACGCGCTCGCCCGGGCGCTGCGGCTCACCGACTCCGAGCGGATCTACCTCTTCGACCTGGCGCAGCAGCGCCTGCCGAGCAGCGTGCAGCCCGAGCGGGAGGTGCCCGCGCCCGCGCTGACCAAGCTCATCCAGGTGTTCTCGCCGTTGCCCGCCATGCTGGTGAACCACCGCTGCGACATCCTGGCCTGGAACCCCGAGATGGCCGCGCTGCTGCTCGACTTCGCCGCGGTGCCCGCCCGCCACCGCAACGCGCTCTGGCTCTGCCTCATGCACCCGGACCTGCGTGATCTCTACGGCAATCGGGAGCGCATCATCCAGGACGGCATTGCCGACTTGCGCGCCGCCTGGGCCGCGCACCCGGACGATACCGCGTTGGCGGCGATGATCACGGAGCTCACCGAGACCAGCCCGGAGTTCGCCGACAACTGGGATCGGCGCGACGTGCTGGTCCGCAGCCGCGGCCGGAAGCTGATGCGCCACCCGATCGTCGGCGACCTGATGGTGGAGTTCGAAGTGCTGCTCTCCCAGCATGACCCGGACCAGCGGATCATCGTCTACCACGCCGCCGACGACGCCTCCGAAGCCGCTCTCGCCCGCCTCCGCGCCGCCGGGCGGTAGGGCCGACACCCCGTGCCTCCGTCACTCGCAGCGCGCGGTAGGCAGGGCAGTCGCCGGACGCTGCGGTGACGCGGGCAGGCGGCGGAAGGGTCGACGGCCGCCGGTGGCCGAGAGGTCAGCCGCTCGGCTACCGACCCAGCCACACCACCGAACACCGGAACGGCCGGTCGACCGCCCCCGGACGATCACCCGGCCGCTCCGATGAGGGACTGCTCACTCCCCGGACGTGAGCACCAACCCCTCCTCCTCGACCTCCGACGACTCCTCGAACCGCCCGTCCCACTCCTCGTACGACGGCACCTCGTCGTCCCGGGTCACGATCCACTCCAGCGCGTACCCGCCCTCGTCATCGGGCACCATCACATTTTCGATCTTGATCCCGATCCCGAGCACCTCGGCGGCCCGGATCACCTCCGGGAGATCCTCGGCTCGGACCACGGTCTGATTCGCGTACACGGTCACCATGTGCGGAATCGTAGCCAGCACGGCAGGCGCCGCGGCGGAACCCCGTGCGGGCGATCCACCGGCAGGAACACCGCCACCACACCGCCGGTGGGCACGACAAAGCCGCCGTGGTCATCGAGGCCACGGCGGCGGCGACAGCGCCGGAAGACGCCGGAAAATCAGATCTTGTTGAAGGCCAGCGCCAGCGCGGACTTCTTGTTGGCCGCCTGGTTGGCGTGGATGACGCCCTTGGAGGCGGCCTTGTCCAGCTTGCGGCTGGCAAAGCGCAGGCGCTCGGCCGCGACGTCCTTGTCGCCGGAGTCGGCGGCCTCCCGGAAGCTGCGGATCGCGGTGCGCAGCGCCGACTTCACCGACTGGTTGCGCAGCCGCGCCGCCTCGTTGGTGCGAATCCGCTTCAGCTGGGACTTGATATTGGCCACGCCGGTATCCTCTGGTTCCTGTCGGTTAGGTGTGCTTCGAAAGCTCATGCGCATGCGGTGGTCGCACCGAGCGGTGCGGACCAGCAGTAACGCTGCGCCGAAGGTCGAGGTTACCAGCAGCCCGCGCGCGGACGAAATCGCGGCCCGATCCTTCGTAGCGCGAAATTAACCTGCGTCTCACGCGGACCGGACACGGGCGTTGCAACCTCGGAAGGATGACCGCTCTTCGCCCTGCCCCCGCGACCGGCGTCTTCGACGGCTACGGCCCCGGCCGGTTCAGCGAGGCCTTCGACGAGATGTTCGCCCCGGACGGCGCGGTCCGGCCCCCTTACGCCGGGCTCTTCGCCGCGCTCGCCCCGATCCACGCCGACGAGCTGGCGGCCCGCTTCGAGGCGCTCGGCCGCGCCTTCGTCGACCAGGGCATCACCTTCTCCCTCTCCGGCCAGGAGCGGCCGTTTCCGCTGGACCTGGTGCCACGGGTGCTGGCGGCGGCGGAATGGTCCGAGCTGGAGGCGGGGATCAGGCAGCGGGTGCGGGCGCTCGAGCTCTTCCTCGCCGATGTCTACGGCGAGCGGCAGATCCTGCGCGAGGGGGTGATCCCGAAGCGCCTGGTGACTTCGTGCGCGCACTTCCACCGCGCGGCGGTCGGGGTGGCGCCGCCGAACGGGGTGCGAATCCACGTGGCCGGAATCGACGTCATCCGCGACGAACAGGGCGGCTTCCGGGTGCTGGAGGACAACCTGCGCTCGCCCTCCGGCGTCTCCTACGTGATGGAGAACCGGCGCACCATGGCCAGGGTCTTCCCCGACCTCTTCGGCTCGCACCGGGTGCGGGCGGTCGGCGACTACCCCACGCACCTGCTGCGCGCGCTGCGCGCCTCGGCGGCGCCGAACGAGGCCGACCCCACGGTGGTCGTGCTCACCCCCGGCGTGCACAACTCCGCCTACTTCGAGCACTCGCTGCTGGCCAGGCAGATGGGGGTGGAGCTGGTCGAGGGGCGCGACCTCTTCTGCCGGGACAATGTCGTCTACATGCGCACCACCGCGGGCGAGCGGCAGGTGGACGTGATCTACCGGCGCATCGACGACACCTTCCTCGACCCCATGCACTTCCGCCCGGAATCGGTACTCGGCGTCGCCGGGGTGCTGAACGCGGCGCGCGCGGGCACCGTGGTGATCGCCAACGCGGTGGGCAATGGGGTCGGCGACGACAAGCTGGTCTACGCCTACCTGCCCACGATCATCGAGTACTACCTGCGGGAGAAGCCGATCCTGCGCAATGTCGACACCTTCCGCTGCTGGCTGGACGACGAGTGCGCGGAGGTGCTCGACCGGCTGGACGAGCTGGTGGTCAAGCCGGTGGAGGGCTCCGGCGGGTACGGCATCGTGATCGGTCCGGACGCCTCGCGCGCCGAGCTGGACGAGGTCGCGAAGAACGTCAGGGCGAATCCGCGCGGCTGGATCGCGCAGCCGATCGTGCAGCTCTCCACGGTCCCGACGAAGATCGGCGACGCCCTGGTGCCGCGCCACGTCGACCTGCGGCCGTTCGCGGTGAACGACGGCGAGCAGATCTGGGTGCTGCCCGGCGGGCTCACCCGGGTGGCGCTGCCCGAGGGTTCGCTGGTGGTGAACTCCAGCCAGGGCGGCGGCAGCAAGGACACCTGGGTGCTCGCCGCGCAGGACGCGCAGGCCGAGCCCGAGCTCGGCGGCGAGGAGCTGGTGGCCGAGCCGCCGCAGGCCGACGCCTTCGAGTCCGGCCGGGAGCTGAGCCCGGCGCAGGCGGGGCAGCAACAGCAGCAGCAACAGCAGGCGGTCCGCTCGGCCGGGCCCGCGACCGGAGGGAGCACCTGATGCTGGCCAGGAACGCGGAATCGCTCTACTGGATCGGCCGCTACGTGGAGCGCGCCGACGACACCGCCCGGATCCTCGACGTCGCGGTGCACCAGCTGCTGGAGGACGCCACCGTCGACCCGGACCGCACCTCGCGGCTGCTGCTCCGGGTGCTCGGCATCGAGCCGCCGTCCGGGCCGCTCGACGTCTGGTCGGTGACCGAGCTGGTGGCCTTCAGCCGCGCGCACGGCGGCTCGATCGTGGGCTCGGTCGCCAAGGCGCGGGAGAACGCGCGCGGCGCGCGGGAGGTGACCTCGGGGGAGATGTGGGAGTGCCTGAACACCACCTACAACGGGCTGGCCGCGGCCGAGTCCGCGGCCCGCGGCCTCGGCCCGCACGAGTTCTTCCACTTCGTGAAGGACCGCGCGGCCATGTTCGCCGGGCTCTCCGACTCCACCCTCAGCCGCGACGACGGCTACCGCTTCCTGCTGCTCGGCCGGGCCATCGAACGGGTCGACATGACGGTGCGGCTGCTGCTCTCCCGCGCAGGCGACCGCACCTCGTCGCCTGCCTGGGTGACGGTGCTGCGCTCGGCGGGCGCGCACGACACCTACCTGCGCACGCACCGCGGTGCGCTGGACGCCAACCTGGTGGCCGAGTTCATCCTGCTGGACCGGCTCTTCCCGCGCTCGGTGTTCCACTCGGTGCGGGTGGCCGAGGCCTGCCTGGCCGAGCTGGACCAGCGGCCGAGCAGCCGGGTCGGGGCGCGGCACGAGGCGCAGCGGCTGCTCGGCCGGGCCCGCAGCGAGCTGGAGTTCCTGGCGCCCGGCGTCCTGCTGGAGGACCTGCAGACCCGGCTGCTCTCGCTGCAGCGCACCTGCCGCGAGGTGAGCGAGGCGGTGGCGCTGCAGTACTTCCACGCGGCGCCCTGGGTGGCCTGGACCGATCTGCAGGTCAGCCACGATCAGCGCGTGAGCGCGGAGGGAGAGCTGTGAGCTGGCGGACCCGGGTGGTGCACACCACCGACTACATCTACGACACGCCGGTCACCCGGTCGTACAACGAGGCCAGGCTGACCCCGCGCGCCGACCACCGGCAGAACGTGGTGCTGAACCGGGTGGAGACCATCCCCGCCACCCGCTCCTACCGGTACACCGACTACTGGGGCACCGCGGTGACCACCTTCGACCTGCACGCCCCGCACACCGAGCTGCAGGTGATCGGCTCCTCGGTGGTGGAGACCGACCCCTTCCCCGGCCCGGCCGAGGAGCTGAGCTGGGACGAGGTGCGCACCGACGCGATCGCCGACCGCTTCGACGAGCTGCTCGCGCCGACGCCCTACGTCCCGCTCGACGACGACCTGCACACGGTCGCCGGGCAGCTCGCGCGCACCGAATCGCCGGCCAAGGCGGTCATGCGCGCGGCCGAGTGGGTGCACCGGGAGATGGACTACACCCCGGCGAGCACCTCGGTGCACACCTCGGCGGTGCAGGCCTTCGCCGAGCGCCGCGGCGTCTGCCAGGACTACGCGCACCTGACGCTGCTGCTGCTGCGCGCCATGCGGATCCCGAGCCGATACGTCTCCGGGTACCTGCACCCGCAGCCGTCGGCGGAGATCGGGGCGACCGTCGAGGGGCAATCGCACGCCTGGATCGAGGCATGGACCGGCCAGTGGTGGGGGTACGACCCGACCAACGACATCGCCATCGGCGAGCAGCACGTCGCCGTCGGCGTCGGCCGGGATTACTCCGACGTGCCGCCGCTGAAGGGCATCTTCTCCGGCGGCGGCTCGACCGATATGCGCGTGGTGGTGGAGATAACCCGGCTGGCGTAGTAATTTCAGGACCGCTCGACCTCTCAGCGAATATGCAGTTTCCTTTGGAAGCAGAGGTGGCGGTATGTCTCCCACGGCACAGGAAATCGTCGAAGAAGCCGTCGAGCAGCGGCCGATTCCCGACGCGAAGAAGTGGGGCGCCGAGGCATTCGGCACCTTCACCCTGGTGATCGGCGGTGTCGGCACCGCCGTGCTGGCCGGGCAGCGGGTCGGGGCACTCGGCGTCGCGCTCGCCTTCGGCCTCACCCTGCTCTTCCTGGTCTACGCGATCGGCCCGATCTCCGGCTGTCATGTCAACCCCGCGGTGACCCTCGGGCAACTGCTGCTCGGTCGGCTGAGCGTGGTGAGCGCGGTCGGCTACTGGATCGCCCAGCTGATCGGCGGGCTGCTGGCCGGGCTGGTGCTCTTCGCGCTGGCCAAGAACCTGCCCAGCTACGACCGCGCGGTGGACGGCCTCGGCGCCAACGGCTGGGGCAGCCACAGCCCGTCGGCCACCACCGGCCCGCTCGGCATGGTGGTGATCGAGGACGGCTACGGCATGGCCGCGATGATCATCGTCGAGGTCATGCTGACCGCGCTGCTGGTCTTCGTGGTGCTCGCCTCCACCGATCGGATCTCCGACCTGCCGCTGGCAGGCATCTCGATCGGCTTCACGCTGGCCGTCATCCACCTGATCTCGATCCCGGTGGACAACACCTCGGTGAACCCGGCGCGCAGCATCGCGGTCGCGCCGTACCAGGACGGCGCGATGGGGCAGCTCTGGGCCTTCATCGTGTTCCCGCTGCTCGGCGGGGTGCTCGGCGCGCTGCTCTACGGGCTGCTCTTCGGCCGCTCGCGCGACGTCATCGCCTGACGACCCGGCTCAGTGCCAGCCGTACTCGGTGACCAAGCGGTGCGCGACCAGGTCGAAGGTCTTGCGCGCCAGCACCGCGCCCTCGCGCCGGATGCCCGCCTCCGGCACGTCGAGCACCCGGTCCAACCGGACCCAGCTGGGCCTGCCGTCGTGGTCCCAGCTGCCGCTGCCGATGCCGATCCAGTCCGAATCGTGCGCGCGCTCGGCGTTGGAGGAGAGCATCAGCCCGAGCAGGGTGCGCCGGTCCCGGCCGACCACGAGCACCGGGCGGTCCTTGCCGTTGCTCGGATCCTCCTCGAAGGGCACCCAGGTCCAGACGATCTCGCCGGGGTCGGCGCGGCCGTCCAGCTGCGGGGCGTAGACGATCTGCCTGGCACGCTCGGCGGTGGGCACCGGTACCGAGGCGGTTGGCCGCACCGAGACGTTCCGGCGCCGGGTACCGGAGAGCGAACCGAGCAGCCGCTCCGCGATTTTCGGTCCCTGCTGCCTGACGATCTTCGGGCCCTGCTGCTTCGCGATGGTGCCGAGCTGCTTGCCGATGGAGTTCCACGTGCGGGCCATCCCGGAAGAATAACGAACCGCTGACGGGGGCTCCACCGCACTCGTGGGACGATGGTGCGCGTTCGCCGCAGACCAGAGCAGAGGAGTGGAGTGCCAGCCAGCTTCGCCGACACCACGTTCACCGATCCGTCCCGGATCCGGAACTTCTGCATCATCGCCCACATCGATCACGGCAAGTCGACGCTGGCCGATCGGATGCTGCAGCTCACCGGAGTGGTCGAGGAGCGGCAGATGCGCGCGCAGTACCTCGACCGCATGGACATCGAGCGCGAGCGCGGCATCACCATCAAGGCGCAGAACGTCCGGCTGCCGTGGCAGCTGGACGGCGCCGACTACGTCATGCACCTGATCGACACCCCGGGCCACGTCGACTTCACCTACGAGGTGTCGCGCGCGCTGGAGGCCTGCGAGGGCGCGGTGCTGCTGGTCGACGCGGCGCAGGGCATCGAGGCGCAGACGCTGGCGAACCTGTACCTGGCGCTGGACAAGGACCTGACGGTCATCCCGGTGCTGAACAAGATCGACCTGCCCGCCGCCGACCCGGACCGCTACGCCGCCGAGATCGCGCACATCATCGGCTGCGAGCCGGACGACGTGCTCCGGGTCTCCGGCAAGACCGGCGTCGGCGTGCCGGAACTGCTGAACGAGGTGGTCAGACAGGTGCCCGCGCCGCAGGGGGAGGCAGACGCCCCCGCGCGCGCCATGATCTTCGACTCGGTCTACGACACCTACCGCGGCGTCGTCACCTACGTGCGCGTGGTGGACGGCAAGCTGACCCCGCGCGAGAAGATCAAGATGATGTCCACCGGGGCCACCCACGAGCTGCTGGAGATCGGCATCGTCTCGCCGGAGCCCAAGCCGACCGCCGGGCTCGGCGTCGGCGAGGTCGGCTACCTGATCACCGGCGTGAAGGACGTGCGGCAGTCCAAGGTCGGCGACACCGTGACCGCCGCCCGCAACGGCGCCGCCGAGCCGCTCACCGGCTACCGCGAGCCGCGCCCGATGGTCTACTCCGGGCTCTACCCGGTGGACGGCTCGGACTACCCGGACCTGCGCGACGCGCTGGAGAAGCTCCAGCTCAACGATGCCGCGCTGACCTACGCCCCGGAGACGTCGGTGGCGCTCGGCTTCGGCTTCCGCTGCGGCTTCCTCGGGCTGCTGCACATGGAGATCACCCGCGAGCGGCTGCAGCGCGAATTCGACCTGGAGCTGATCTCCACCGCGCCGAACGTGGTGTACCGGGTGGACATGGAGGACGGCGCCGAGCACGTGGTGACCAACCCCTCGTTCTGGCCGGAGGGCAAGGTGCGCTCGGTATACGAGCCGGTGGTGAAGTGCACCATCATCTCGCCGAGCGAGTTCATCGGCTCGATCATGGAGCTGTGCCAGTCCCGCCGCGGCGAGCTCGGCGGCATGGACTACCTCTCCGAGACCAGGGTCGAGCTGCGCTACACGCTGCCCATGGCGGAGATCATCTTCGACTTCTTCGACTCGCTGAAGTCGCGCACCCGCGGCTACGCCAGTCTCGACTACGAGGAGTCGGGCGAGCAGGTGTCGCAGCTGGTCAAGGTGGACATCCTGCTGCAGGGCGAGGCGGTGGACGCGTTCAGCGCCATCGTGCACCGGGACGCCGCGCAGGGGTACGGCCACAAGATGACCACCAAGCTGCGCGAGCTCATCCCGCGCCAGCAGTTCGAGGTGCCGATCCAGGCCGCCATCGGCTCGAAGATCATTGCGCGCGAGAACATCAGGGCCATCCGCAAGGACGTGCTCGCCAAGTGCTACGGCGGCGACATCAGCCGCAAGCGCAAGCTGCTGGAGAAGCAGAAGGAAGGCAAGAAGCGGATGAAGACGATCGGCCGGGTGGAGGTGCCGCAGGAGGCCTTCGTGGCCGCGCTCTCCTCGGACGCCGCGGCCGACAAACCGAAGGACAAGAAGTAGGAGCGGACCCGCGGTCCGAAAAATCGGACGAAAACGGGCTTTCGTTCAACTCCCGGCTTTGGCAAGGTAGGGGTGCCCGCCCCAACCGAGCGCTGGAGAATATGACAGCTCCGGCCCCGCGAAATAGGGTGGGGCCCGACTCCGCGGAGCGTCCGCTGTGGCGCGTCGCAGGAAATCGAGAGCTGGAGCTTCAATGACGCGTGATCTGCCCTTCGACGACGACGAGCCGCGCGGGGGCGGGGACACCGCATACCGGGTGGCCAACGGCGTCGCGCGCACCGCGCGCGCGGGCGCCTACGTCACCGGCGGCGCGCTGGTCGCGGCCAATGGCGGCGGGGTGCCCGCGCAGCCGGGGTCGGAGCAGCACCTGGACAGCTGGAACGCGGGCTGGGCGCGGAGCAGCGATCCGGATCCCGATGTCCCGAGCCCGGTGCTGACCTTTCCGGACCCGGGCCCGGCCACCGCCGCGCAGCACCCGGAGCCGAACGCCCCGCTTCCGGTGACCGAGGCCACGCTGCCGGTGCCGGGGCTCCGCTTCGGCACGCCGCCGAGCGGCACCGACAGCATGGTCGCCGCCGTCCCGCCCACGCCGGGCCGGGAGGGCGCGACGGCCCCCGGGCTCGAGTTCGGCCACGCGCCCGGTGCCGGCCAGATCCCGCTCACCCCGGGCTGGGATTCGGCCGCGGTAGCGCCGACCCCCGGCTGGTCCGGGCACGAGTTCGAGCTGCCAGGCACCGGGACGCCGCTCTTGCAGGCGCCCGAGATGCCGAGCTGGTGGGAGGGGATCGGCGGCAGGCCCGAGGACGACGACCAGGCCCATGGGTTCGGCCTCCCGGCGCACGGCCTCGGCCAGGCCGGGCACGGCTTCGGCACGGGCGACATCACTTTCACCGCACCCGGCGCCGATCCGCTCGGGCTGTCCCGGATGTCGGACGCCGACGCGGTGCGCACCGGGGACGGCCAGCACGGACACCACGACTCCGGCACGCTCGGAACGGGTTTCGGCGGCGGGCTCTTCGACGGCATCGGGAGCGACCCCTTCGGCGTGTACGTCGGCGTCGAGGCGGGCGCGGAGATCGATACGCACTTCACCGTCGACTTCGGCCTCGGGCCGCAGGGCGCGTACCTCTACACCGACCTGCGGGTGGAGGCCTCCGCGGGCGTCACGGTGGAGACCGCCGCCGGCACCGGCATCGGCGACCAGCTCGACCGCTTCGGCGAGTGGCTCGGCGCCACGCCCGGCACCGGGCGCACCGGCACCGAGGGCGCGCTGCCGGGAACCAGTGGCTCGGGGCTGAACTCCGGGCTCGGCGGCTCGAGCGCGGGTGCGCCCGCGGGCGCGGGCTTCGCGCCGCCGCCCGCGCCGGTCCACGCCGCGACCGCGCCCGCGCCGCAGCCCGCGCCGGTGGCACCGGCCGCCGCGGTGCCGATCGCCGTCGCCCCGGCCGTGGCCGCGCCGCCGGTGGTGGCCGCGACCCCGCTGCAGACCACCATCCAGCCGGATGCCGCGAGCACCCCGATCGCCAATGTGCTCGCGCCGCCGCCCGGCCCGTCGCCGCTCACCGCGCCCGCGGCCGACCTGCCGCTGCTCTTCCCGGCCGTGGTGCAGCCCGCGCTGCGCCCGGAGCCGGGCACGGATCACACCGTGCCGCATTCGGATCCGGCCGCGCCGGGCACCGGGCTGCCGACCACGGTCACCAGGACCACGGTGCAGGTGCCGTCGGTGGAGCCGAGCACCCCTGCCACCCGGCCGGGCGCCGAGACCGGCGTGACCACCAAGCCCGCGCCGACCACCCTCCCCGACGTCACCGTCACCCGGACCCCGCCCACCGGCGACTCCGGCCCCACCCGCCCGAGCCAGGGCGGCACCGCCCCGAGCGCCGACGCCACCACCCCCGGCGGCGCGGGCAGCACCGCCCCGACGACCCGACCGGAGCCCCCGACCCGGCCGAGCACCCCGGACCAGCCGGAGCCGGGCCGCCCCACCACCGGCGGCGGCGAGACCGGCGCGCCCGGCACCGGCCGCCCCACCGCGGGCGGCGAGACCGGCTCGCCCGGCACGGGTTCGGTGCCGACCGTCGACGTGCCGACGCAGTCGGTGCCGACCCCGGTGAATCCGCCCGCCGCGGATCAGCCCGGTACCGTTCCCACGGTGGACAATCCGTCCATCCCGACCCCGCAGAACCCCGCCGCCCAGCCGAAGCCGACCGCGCACGGCATCGCGGACGACGGCAGCGGGCACTGGTGGCAGCTGCCCGCGCTGACCCACCACGCCCCGCACACCCTGGCGGCGAGCGAATTCGGCGGCACCGCCGCCCTCGGCCACGGTGACCCGCTGCACCTGCTGCCGGACGACCACCACGGCGCCCTGCTGTAAAGGCCGGACCTAGCGGTTTCGTACCGCGCCGATGCGAACGGCGGCCCGATGCACCACTATGGCTGGAAACATCGCGGCGCCGGTCGGCATCGCGACGATCGAGAGTGAGGAGACCGGCTTGTCTGCCGTAGCCGGGCTTGAGGCAGCGACGGCGAAGAATCCGGAGGTCATGGCGCCGCTCATCCGGATCCTCGAGGACCTCAGGGAGACGGCCCGGTTCGCGGGGCGCGAGGATCTGAACGGCCGCATCGGCATGGCGCTGGCCAAGCTCAGCGATCCGCGGGTGCGGCTGGTGGTGGTCGGGCGGCCGAGGTCCGGGATGAGCACCGTGGTGAACAGCCTGATCGGCGCCCCGGTGAGCAGCACCGACGGCGACGGCGTCCCGGTGATCGTCGAGTACGCGACGGAATCGGCTGCGACGCTGGTGAAATCGATCGCGCCGGGGCGCACCGAGCGCGCCCCGATCGACCCGGGCGGGGTCGCCGCCGCGCTGGCCGCCACCGACGGCGTGGTCCGGGTCGAGCACACCGAGCCGAGCCCGTTCCTGGCCGACGGCATCGTGCTCATGGACGCGCCCGGCTCGACCGGCGACGACCACACCTCGTGGTCGATGATCGCCGCCGCCGACGCGGTGCTCTACGTGACCGACGCGGGCGCGGAGTTCGACGCCGAGCAGCTGGAGCAGCTCGACCGCATCCACCGGGTCTGCCCGACCGTCGTCTGCGTGCTCACCAAGATCGACCAGTATCCGCACTGGTCGGCGGTGCAGCAGCGCAACCGCGACCTGCTCGACTCGGCCGGGCTCGGCCTCGCGGTCGCCCCGATCTCCGCGCAGCTGCACCTGGACGCGGTCGCCGACGGCGACTACCACCGGGATATCGAGTCCGGGCTGCCGCAGCTCGTCGACCACCTGCGCGATTTCGTCGTCGCCCGCGCCGACGTGGTGGCCAGGGATGCCGCCATCGGCGACATCCGGCTGATCGCCGGGCACCTGGAGGGCTCGCTGCGCACCGAGCAGGAGTCGCTGCGCGACCCGCGCAGGCGCGCCGAGATCACCCGGCGACTATCGCTGGCCAGGGACGAGGCCGACCAGCTCCGGCAGCGCACCGCCAACTGGCAGGTGACGCTGGTGGACGGCAGCACCGAGCTGATGGCCGATATCGAGCACGACCTGCGGCACCGGCTGCGCAGCCTGGTCCGTGACGCCGAGGCCGAGATCACCGAGAACGATCCGGCCAAGCGCTGGAAGGAGTTCGCCGCCGACCTGGACGCCAGGATCTGCGAGGCGGTCGAGGAGAACTTCGTGGTCGCGCACTACCGCTCGGTGGAGCTGTGCGAGCAGGTGGCGGGGAAGTTCCCGGCGCACCACCGCATGCCGCCGCTGCCCGACCTGCGGCTGGCCAACCCCGGCGAGGTGCTGCAGGAGGTGGCCCCGCTGGAGCCGCTGGAGAGCGGCAAGCCCGGCGTCACCCAGCAGTTCCTCTCCGCGCTGCGCGGCTCCTACGGCGGCATCCTCATGGTCGGCCTCGCCACCAGCCTGCTCGGCATGTCGCTGGTGAACTGGTACTCGGCCGGGGCCGGGGTGCTGCTCGGCGTGAACGCGCTCTGGGACGACCGCAAAGCGCGCAAGCAGCGCCGCCGCGCCGAGGCGAAGGTCGCGGTGGCCCGGCTCATGGACGACGTGGTCTTCCAGGTCGGCAAGGAGTCGCGGAACCGGCTGCGCGCGGTGCAGCGCGCGCTGCGCGACCACTTCACCGAGCTGGCCACCGAGGTGCTGCGCGGCGCCGACGAGGTGCTGCGGGTGGCCTCGGAGGCCGACGGCCGCTACGGCCACCGGCGCGCCGAGCGCCTCGCCGAGCTGGAGCGGCACCTCGACGAGCTGCGCGGCGTGCGCGGCCGGGCCGAGGCGCTCGCGCCCTTCTGACCCCTCAGCGCGCGGGCGCGGGCGGCGAGTGCGCGGGCTGGAAGTAGCCGCCGTCGCGCGATTGCTCGGCCCGGATCACGTGCGTCACCGCGTTGATCAGCGCCAGGTGGGTGAAGGCCTGCGGGAAGTTGCCGAGGTGCCTGCCGCTGCGCGGGTCGATCTCCTCGGCGTAGAGCCGCAGCGGGCTGGCCAGCCCGAGCAGCCGCTCGCAGAGGTGTGTGGCGCGCTGTAGCTCGCCGATCTCCACCAGCGCGGAGACCAGCCAGAACGAGCAGATGGCGAAGGAGCCCTCGGTGCCGGAGAGGCCGTCGTCGGTGGTCTGCGTGTGGTAGCGCAGCACCAGGCCGTTCACGGTGAGCCCGTCGGCGATGGCGAGCACGGTCGCCCGGATCCGGTCGTCGTCCGGCGGCAGGAAGCGGACCAGTACCGCGAGCAGCAGCGAGGCGTCCAGGGTGTCGCTGCCGTAGGCCTGGGTGAGGACGCCGTCCGCGTTCACGCCGTTGGCCAGCACGTCGGCCTTGATCTCCTCGGCGATCTCGGACCACTCGCTCGCCTGCTCGGCCAGGCCGTGCAGCTCGGCCAGGCGCGCGCCGCGATCCAGCGCCACCCAGCACATGATCTTGGACGAGGTGAAGTGCTGCGGCTCGCCGCGCACCTCCCAGATCCCGCGGTCCGGCTCCCGCCAGTGCGTGATCGCGGCCCGCACCTGCCGCTCCAGCAGCGGCCAGAGCGTCTCCGGCACCTGCTGCCTGGAGCGCACGTGCAAATACACCGAGTCGAGCATGGTGCCCCAGATATCGTGCTGCACCTGGTCGTAGGCGGCATTGCCGACCCGCACCGGGCGGGCGCCGTCGTACCCGGCCAGGTGGTCGAGGGTGCTCTCGGTGATCTCGCGCTCGCCGCCGATGCCGTAGAGCACCTGCAGCGGGACGGGCTCGCCGTCCTCGCCGGTGGTGACCTCGTTGAGGAAGGCGAAGAAGTCGTCGGCCTCGCGATCGAGGCCGAGGGTGTAGAGTCCCCAGAGCGCGAAGCTGGAATCGCGCACCCAGCTGTAGCGGTAGTCCCAATTGCGCTCGCCGTGCGGGGTCTCCGGCAGCGAGGTGGTGCCCGCGGCCATCAGCGCGCCGGTCGGCGCGTAGGTGAGCCCCTTCAGCGTCAGCGCGCTGCGCTGCAGGTAGTTGCGCCACGGGTGGTCGGGGAATTTGCCGAGCGTGACCCACTGCCGCCAGCTCTCGATGGTCGCCCACATCTTCTCCGCCGCTTCGGCGAAGCTCTTCGGCGCGGGCAGCTCCGACCAGGTGAGCGCGACGAACACCTCGTCGCCCTCGACCATCCTGGTGCGCGCCCGCGCCTCCCTGCCCTCCAGCCCGAGCCGCAGGTCCGTCGTGAGCGTCAGCGTCGGACCGGCCCCCGGGTCGGCCGCCATGGTCGCGGTCGCCTCCTCGTACACCTTGCCGGTGTACTCCCAGTGCGCGGCGGCCCGGTGGTAGTCGAAGGCGGGCTCGCAGCTCATCTCCAGCTCGACGATGCCGTTCACGCACTTCACTGTGCGCAGCAGCAGGTGCTCGGCATCCCAGTCCATGGGGGTCCGCCGGTGCGTCCGGCTGCGCTGATCGTTGTTGTGCCACGGCCCGAGCACCAGCGCGTCCCGCACGATGAGCCAGCCGGTCTCGGTCTGCCAGGTGGTCTCCAGGATCATCCCGCCGGGCAGGTAGCGGCGGGCGGCGGGGACATTGCGGCCGTACGGGCCGATCCGGAAGTGCCCGGCGCTGCGGTCGAGCATGGCGCCGAAGATGCTCGGCGAGTCCGGGCGCGGCACGCACATCCACTCCACCGCGCCGTTGCTGGCGATCAGACAGGTGGTCTCGCAGTCGCTGAGGAAGGCGTAGTCGTCGATCGGCGGGTAGGCGCCGTAGCGCCGCGCCTCGGTGGTCGGGGTGAGCAGCGGCACCTCGCCGCCCGCCGCGGCGGGCAGGACGCCGCCATCGGACGCGGTGGGGGCAACGGCCGGGGGGCTGTCGCTGGTCGCGGTCTGATCGAGATCTTCGGTCGGCGCCATGCCACCATGATGCCGGGTCGTTCCGGGTACCGGCGGTGACCACTAGGGTGGGGGCGTGGAGCAGATCGCAGGCTGGTGGGACGGGTTCGAACTCTGGGTGGCGGGGTTGCCGTTCATCCCGCAGTTCCTCGTCGTGCTGCTCGGCATGGTGCCGATCAGCGTCGCCATCGCCACGGGGCTGGACCGCACGTTGCGCGCGGTGCTGCACCTGCTCGGCCGGGATCGCACCCCGGAGCCGGGGGAGACCCCGGGCGCGTCCGCCCCGGCCGACCGCTCCGCCGCCCTCGCCGACCCGTCCCCCGCGCCCGGGGCTTCGCCCGGTGCCGCGGGCGGCACCGCACCGATCGTCGCCGCCGGACAGGCCGGGTTCGTCGGGCCGCCGCTGGCCACCGCTGCGGGCCCGGCGGGGGTGCGCTGATGCCGCGCTCGCGGGTACAGCTGGCCCTGGTCGCGCTGCTGGTGCTGATCGTGGTCGCCTGGCTGCTGGCCCGCTAGCGGTCCCCTGAGCTGTCGATGCTCTGCTACAGTCAGCCCGTGTCCCCGAGTGCCGTCCCGCTGGTCCGCCATGAGTTGGCGTTGATCGCTGTCGGCAATCTCGCGGTCGCCGATATCCTCTGTCGGTGAGCTGCGGGGTCACCGTCGCGTCCGTTCGATGAACCGGCGCGCATCCGGCGACGGGGCTCCGAGAATCAGCGGATCGTTCCGCGATCCGGCGCGTCGTTTCGGATGTCCGCCGCACCCCAGCAACCGTCGCGGTGGATCACACAGGAAGGTCCAGCGATGTCTCGCAGGTCGTTGTTCGCCGGTCGTACCCGGTCCCGTCGCAAGCCGCTCGCGGTCGCCCTCACGGCGCTCGCCGCCGTCGCGCTCACCGCCTGCGGCGGCGGCGCGAGTGATTCCACCGACGGCGGTGGCGCCGACGGCAGCGGTGGCACGCTGAACCTCTACGCCTACGCGGTGCCGAAGCCCGGCTTCGACAAGGTGATTCCCGAGTTCAACAAGACCGACGCGGGCACGGGCGTGCAGGTCCAGCAGTCCTACGGCGCCTCCGGCGACCAGTCCCGCAAGGTCAAGGACGGCGCCGCCGCCGACGTGGTGAACTTCTCGGTGGAGCCCGACATCACTCGGCTGGTCGACGCCGGGCTGGTCGACGCGAGCTGGAACGCAGGCGCCGACAAGGGCATCCCGTTCGGCTCCGTGGTCGCCATCGTGGTGCGCGAGGGCAACCCCAAGGGCATCAGGGACTGGGACGACCTGCTGAAGCCGGGCGTCGAGGTGGTCACCCCGAACCCGTTCAGCTCGGGCTCGGCCAAGTGGAACCTGCTCGCCCCGTACGCCGCCAAGTCCGATGGCGGCAAAAATCCGCAGGCCGGGCTGGACTACCTCGCCCAGCTGGTCTCGCCGGAGCATGTGAAGGTGCAGCCGAAGTCCGGTCGCGAGGCCACCGAGACCTTCCTGCAGGGCACCGGTGACGTGCTGCTCAGCTACGAGAACGAGGCCATCTTCTCGGAGCGCAACGGCGACCGGATCGAGCACGTGATCCCCCCGGTCACCTTCAAGATCGAGAACCCGATCGCGGTGCTGAAGAATAGCCCGAACCTGGAGAAGGCCAAGGCGTTCCGCGACTTCCAGTTCACCACCGAGGGCCAGCGTGCCTGGGGCGCGGCCGGCTTCCGCCCGGTCGACCCGGCGGTCTTCGCCGAGTTCGAGGCCGACTTCCCGGCCCCGCAGAAGGAGTGGACGATCGCCGACCTCGGCGGCTGGAAGGCCGTCGACAAGGATCTGTTCACGGCGGACACCGGCAAGGTCGCGGTCATCTACGACAACGCGACCAAGTGACGGCGTGACTCGGAGCACACGGGATACTGATCGATCGTGACCGAGAGCAGTGCATCCGGAGCCGGGCGCGAGCCCGGCTCCGGTGTTCCCGAGAGTGAACCCGCCGCCGCGGCGAAGCAGGCCGATGTCGCGGAGGCCGCCGCGCCGGTTCCCGAGCCGGTCGCGGCGCCCGCCGCGCCCGGCCCTGCCGTGATCACCGCCCCCGCACCCGCGAAGCCGCGCCGGGACCTCTCCTGGCTGAAGGTGACCGGGTCGGTGGGGCCGCTCGGCATCGGCACCGCGGTGCTGTGGCTGAGCATCATCGTGGTGCTGCCGCTGGCCGCGCTCACCGTGACCTCCTTCGAGGACGGCTGGTCCGGCTTCTGGGACGCCGTCACCGCCCCCGCCGCGCTGGATTCGCTGCGCATCACCGTGCTCGTCTCGGTGATCGTCGCGGTGCTCAACGTGGTGATGGGCACGCTGGTGGCCTGGGTCCTCGTCCGCGACGACTTCCGCGGCAAGGGGGTGGTCAACGCGCTCATCGACCTGCCCTTCGCGCTGCCGACCATCGTGGCCAGCATCGTGCTGCTCTCGCTGTACGGTCCGGAGAGCCCGGTCGACATCCACCTCAACGCCACCCAGCCCGGCCTGGTGGTGGCGCTGGCCTTCGTGACGCTGCCCTTCGTGGTGCGCGCGGTGCAGCCGGTGCTCATCGAGGCCGACCGCGAGGTGGAGCAGGCCGCGCTCTCGCTCGGGGCGAGCAACTGGACCACCTTCCGCCGGATCGTGCTCCCCACACTCACCCCCGCGGTGCTCAGCGGTGGCGGCCTCGCCTTCGCCCGCGCCATCGGCGAGTACGGCTCGGTGGTGCTGATCGGCGGCAATATCCCGCGCAAGACCGAGATGGCGTCGCAGTACATCCAGAAGCAGATCGAGATCGACCGGCAGGTGAACGCGGCCGCGGTGTCGGTGGCGCTGCTGGCGATCTCCTTCGTGTCCCTGCTCGTGCTCCGGCTGCTGGCCGAGCGCAGCTCCCGGCGGGAGGCGGCGAGCCGATGAAACTCTCCCTTCCGGCCCGGCTCTCGCTGCGCGTGATCGCGCTCGGCTACCTCTTCGTGCTGCTGGTGCTGCCGCTGCTGGTCATTCTCTGGCGCACCTTCGAGCGCGGTATCGGGGCGTTCTTCGAATCGGTGACCACCCCCGCCGCGATCTCGGCGTTCCAGCTCTCGCTGATCATCCTGGCGATCGTGGTGCCGGTGAACGTCGTCTTCGGCATCGTCACCGCGCTGGCGCTGGTGCGCAGCAAGTTCCCCGGGCGCAGCCTGGTGCAGGGCATCGTCGACCTGCCGTTCGCGGTCTCGCCGGTGGTGGTCGGCGTCTCGCTGATCCTGCTCTGGGGCGTCGGCGGCTGGTTCAGCGGGCTGGCGAACGTCGGCATCACCGTCATCTTCGCGCTGCCGGGCATGGTGATCGCGACCATCTTCGTGACGCTGCCGTTCGTGGTGCGCGAGGTGGAGCCGGTGCTCCGCGAGATCGGCGACGAGCAGGAGCAGGCGGCGGCCACGCTCGGCGCCAGCGGCTGGCAGACCTTCTGGCGGATCACGCTGCCCGCCATCCGCTGGGGGCTGACCTACGGCGTCGTGCTCACCGTCGCCCGCTCGCTCGGCGAGTTCGGCGCGGTGATCATGGTCTCCTCCGCGCTGCCCGGCAAGTCGCTCACCCTGACCCTGCTGGTGCACGGCCGATACATCAACGACCACAACGTGTTCGGCGCCTACTCCGCCGCCACCGTGCTGATGGGGCTCGCCCTGATCACCCTGCTGCTCATGACCCTCCTCGACCGCAAGCGGAGCTCCCGATGACGATCACCGTGACCAACGCGAACAAGCACTACGGCACGTTCGCCGCACTGGACGACGTCACGCTGGAGATTCCCGCGGGCGAGCTCACCGCGCTGCTCGGCCCCTCCGGCTCCGGCAAGTCGACGCTGCTGCGCGCGATCGCCGGGCTGGAGTCGCTGGACTCCGGCGTCGTGGTGATCGCCGACCGCGACGTCACCCGGGTGCCGCCGCAGAAGCGCGATATCGGCTTCGTGTTCCAGCACTACGCGGCGTTCAAGCACATGACCGTGCGAGACAACGTGGCCTTCGGGCTCACCATTCGCAAGCGGCCGAAGCCGGAGATCGCCAAGCGGGTGGACGAGCTGCTCGGGATCGTCGGGCTGGACGGTTTCCAGCACCGCTACCCCGCGCAGCTCTCCGGCGGCCAGCGGCAGCGCATGGCGCTGGCCCGCGCGCTCGCGGTGGATCCGCAGGTGCTGCTGCTGGACGAGCCGTTCGGCGCGCTCGACGCCAAGGTCCGCGCCGACCTGCGCAAGTGGCTGCGCCGGCTGCACGAGGAGGTGCACGTGACCACGGTGCTGGTCACGCACGACCAGGAGGAGGCGCTGGACGTCGCCGACCGGATCGCGGTCATGAACAAGGGCCGGATCGAACAGGTCGGCAGCCCGGAGGACGTCTACGACCGCCCCGCGAACGAGTTCGTCATGTCCTTCCTCGGCGAGGTGGCGCGGCTCAACGGCCACCTGGTGCGCCCGCACGACATCCGGGTCGGCCGGGATCCGAGCATGGCGCAGGCCGAGCACGAGGGCACCGCGGAGTCCTCCGGCGTCACCCGCGCCACCGTCGAGCGCGTGGTCCGCCTCGGCTTCGAGGTCCGCGTCGAGCTCAAGAACGCCGCCACCGGCGATCTCTTCGCCGCCCAGGTCACCAGGGGCGACGCCGAGGCGCTGCGTCTCGCCGACGGCGAGACCGTCTACGTCCGGGCAACCAGAATCCCGGAGGTCTAGCCGAAATAATCCTCGCCTCCAAGGGGGCGAGTATTACGAGCCCCGTTCGCGGCCCGTCTCGCCGCCGAGCACTCGAAGCGCATGCGGCAAAGCCGCGAGTCTCGAGTGCTCGGCGGCGAGACTTCTCGGGGCCGCGAACACGTCCGGCAGAGCCGGACAAATTCGTATTTGACGTTACCTGGTGTAGGTGTAACCATGGGGAACAGGTAAAGCCGACTACGAGAGGCAGTGACGACGATGTCGACAGCCGAGAAGCCCTTCGCGGATTCCGACCTCGCGCGAGCCAAGGAGTACGCCGCGAAGCTGCTGCTGCTGTCGGAGGGCTCGGTCAACAAGAACTTCGATCCCTTCGAAGACATCGACTGGGACAACCCGGACTTCGCCGCGGACGCGGGCGAGGAGCGCTGGATCCTGCCGCCCTCGGCCGACCCGCTCGGCAGGCACCCCTGGTACACCTCGCTCCCGAAGGAGCGGCAGATCGAGATCGGCAAGTACCGCCAGGCGAATGTCGCCAAGGTCGGGCTGCAGTTCGAGGCCATCCTGATCAGCGGCATGATGCAGCACGTCTTCGGGCTGCCGAACGGCTCGCCGGAGTTCCGCTACTGCTCCCACGAGATGATCGAGGAGCACAACCACACCCTGATGTTCCAGGAGATGGTGAACCGGATCGGTGTCGACGTGCCGGGCATGGGCCCGCTGGTGCGCCAGCTGCGGCACCTCGCGGTGCCGGTCGCGGTGAACTTCCCGAATCTGTTCTTCATGGCGGTGCTGGCCGGCGAGGAGCCGATCGACCACATCCAGAAGGACATCCTGCGCTCCACCGACGACATTCATCCGATCATGCGCGGCGTGATGGCGATCCACGTCGCCGAGGAGGCGCGGCACATCTCCTTCGCGCACGAGTTCCTGGAGCAGCACGTGCCGGAGCGCAGTGCCCGGCAGCGCTTCGTGCTCTCGCTGGCCATGCCGCTGATCATGTGGATCCTCGGCCGCGCCATCGCGACCCCGCCGCGCAGCTTCTTCGACGAGTTCGACGTGCCCGACGAGGTGCGCAAGGAGCTGTTCTACGGCTCCGACGAGGCCAAGCATGTCTTCGCCGACTACTTCGGCGACGTCCGGATGCTGGCCGAGAAGATCGGCATGATGAACCCGATCTCCCGGCGGCTGTGGAAGGCGCTCGGCATCGACGGCCACGTCACCCGGTTCCGCTCCGAGCCGCTGCGCCTGGTGAAGACCGCCTGATATGCCCTACGTCGTCACCCAGTCCTGCTGCAGCGACGCCTCCTGCGTCTACGCCTGCCCGGTGAACTGCATCCACCCGACGCCGGACGAGCCGGACTTCGCCACCGCGGAGATGCTCTACGTCGACCCGGCCGCCTGCGTCGACTGCGGCGCCTGCGCCTCGGCCTGCCCGGTGGATGCCATCACCTCCAGCAAGAAGCTGACGCAGGAGCAGCAGCCGTTCATCGAGATCAACGCGGATTTCTACCGCCAGCCCCGGCCGCGCCCGCTGCTGGCGCGGCCGGTGCCTGCCGCGCGGATCGAGACCGAGCGCGGCCCGCTGCGGGTGGCGATCGTCGGCTCCGGCCCGTCCGCCATGTACGCCGCGGACGAGCTGCTCACCCAGCCGGACGTCGCGGTGACGGTGCTCGACCGGCTGCCGGTGCCGTACGGCCTGGCCAGGCACGGCGTCGCGCCGGACCACGGCAGGACGCGGCAGGTCAGCGCGCTCTTCGACGTGATCTCCGCGCAGCCGGGCTTCGGCTCGTACCTGAACGTGGAGATCGGCGCCGACATCGCCCCGGACGAGCTGCGCGACCACTTCCACGCGGTGATCTACGCCGTCGGCGCCGCCACCGACCGCAAGCTCGGGATTCCGGGGGAGGGGCTGCCCGGCACCGTCTCCGCCACCGATTTCGTCGCCTGGTACAACGGCCACCCCGACCACGCGCACGCCGGGTTCGACCTGGACCGGAAGCGCGCCGTGATCGTCGGCAACGGCAATGTGGCGCTGGACGTCGCGCGGATCCTCACCGCCGACCCGGAGACGCTCGCAGGCACCGATATCGCGCCGTACGCGCTGCGCGCGCTGCGCGAGAGCACGATCGAGGAGGTGGTGGTGCTCGGCAGGCGCGGCCCGGCCGAGTCCGCCTTCACCGTTCCCGAGTTCGTCGGGCTGCTCGGTGCCGATGTGGACATCGTGGTCGAGGGCGAGCTGCCGCCGGTCACGGCCGAGCTGCCGTACCGGGTCGAGCAGAAGCTGCGGCTGCTGCACGAGGTGGCGAAACGCCCGGTCGGCTCGCGGCGGCGGATCACCTTCCGCTACCTCGCCGCGCCGACCGCGATCCTCGGCGCCGACCGGGTCACCGGGCTGGAGCTCGCCCGCACCGTGCTGACGGCCGGCGCGGACGGCCGGGTGGCCGCAGTGCCGACCGGCGAGGTCGAGCGGATCGATGCCGGGCTGGTGCTGACCTCGGTCGGGTACCGGGGGGTCGCGGTGCCGGGGCTGCCCTTCGACGAGGCGCGCGGAGTGGTGCCGAACGAGGCGGGGCGGGTGCTCGCCGAACCGGGCGGGGCGCCGGTCACCGGCAGCTACGTCACCGGCTGGATCAAGCGCGGCCCGACCGGATTCATCGGCACCAACAAGTCGTGCGCGCAGGAGACGGTGCGGCAGCTCGCGGCGGATTTCAATGCCGGGCTGCTCGGCACGCCGCCGCGCGGCGCGGACGAGTTCGACCGGCTGGTCCGGCTGCGGGCGCCGCGGGTGCGGCCCGGCGGCGCGGCGCTGCCCGCGACCAAGAGGTCCCGGTTCCGGAGCCTGCTGACGCAGGGCTGATCGGGCGAGGTCCGCATTCCGTGGCGGGCAACGTGCGCGGTTCGGCCGCGACTTCCGGGCGATTTGCCGGTTTCCGTGGCCTGATATGTCGATTCGGTGACGAAAATCGCCAGATCCCGGGCGTCCGGCGTACGATCGGCAATGGGTCAGCTACTCCCCCCGGGAGCTGGCCCGCATCGCGGTTCGAACCCCCCTGCGAGCCGCGCTTCGAGTAGGCGCCGCCGGACTTCCCCCCAGGTCCGGCGGCGCCGCTTTCGTATATGGCTACCTAATGGCTACCAACCGGTCGGGTCATGGCCGCGGGCGGGTTCTCCTGTCGGCCTCTTCGATCGCTGAGAGGTAGCCGGTTGTCATCCGACACGCTCGAATCAGAAAACGAGCCGACCGGTCCGAATACCCTCTCCGCTGCGGTTTTGCCTTATAGCACGAACCGGTCGGCCTAAAAATGCGCTGCTTCATATCAATTCGGCATGTGTTCGGACTCGGAACAGCTAATCTGTAGTGGCTGTTTGGAAGACGACCGCGGCCACACGGGCATCCGTTGTGCTGGACGTGGTCACGGTGCGTTGACGGGATGGCGATGACTACTGGCGTGGGTATCTGCATGGGTTCGGCGACCTCGGTGACGGCCTCGGTCACCACCGGGCAACCGCGGCCGTCGGTGCGGATGCGGCGCACGACGGTCTCCTTCGACAGCCGCGGCACCGCCGGGATCGGCGCGCCGGGCGTCGCGCGGGTCGGGGCGGGCACCGAGATCAGCGGTCCAGCAGCAAATTTCGCCGACCTCACCGCCGAGACCGAGCCGATCGTGGTCGGCGGGCGGCTGTGGACACCGGCCGCGCTGGTAGCCGCGCTGACCGGTGACCTCGTGCGCGCGGAGCCGCCGGGGGCCGGGGTGGTCCTCGCGCACCCCGCCGTCTACGGCGCCGACGAGGTCGCCCTGCTGGCGCAGGCGCTCGACCTCGCCGGGGCCGGGCATGTGCTCCCGGTGCCGGAGCCGGTGGCCGCCGCCGAGTGGCTGGAGTGCGAGACCGGGCCGCTGACAGCGGGTTTCGTGCTCGTCTATGACCTCGGCGCGACCAGCCTCGACCTCGGGATCGTCCGGGTGGGGGCGGACTGGCCGGACCACCCGCTCATCGGAACGCCCGTGCGCTCGCGGCATTTCGGCGGGGAGCCGCTGGGCGCGGTGATCGCCGAGCAGGCCTACCGCAGGCCGGGCGCGCCCGGCATGCGCGGGCTGGATACCGAAGGGCTGCGGGCGGAACACATCCGGGCGAGCTTCCCGCTGGTTCGGGAGTGCCTGGCGGGCAGCGGGCTCGACCGCTCGGAGTTCACCCGGATTCTGCTGGTCGGCGGCGCGGCGCGGCCGCCGGAGGTCGCGCGGACGCTCGGTGAGCTCGGGCTGCCGGTGCTGCGCGGCGCCGATCCGGGGCACACCGTCGCGCTGGGTGCCGCGCACTTCGCGGCGCGCACGCTGGCGCCGCCTGCGCGGCGGGCCGAGCCCGTCGCGCACGTCGGGGTGTTCTCCAGCGCGGCACTGGTATCCGCGCTGGCCATGTCGGCCGCGACGGTGTTCGGCGGGCCCGCGCCGCAGTCGGCGCCCGGGTTGGAGCGGTTTCCGGGGGCGGAGGGGCAGTTCGGGGTCGGGCAGGGGATCGCGCGGGTGCCGGTCGCCGGGGTCGCGCCGGTCCCCGGCGGCGGGATGGCGGCGGGCGGGGTGGCGATCGCCTTCGGTGCGCCGGGTGCGGCGGGTGCGCCGGGTTCGGCGGCGTCGCCGGTTCGGGTGTTCGGGCCGCCGCTCGCGCCGGTCGCCAGGGGCGGGCGGGGCGGGGATGGCGCGCCGCGGGTGGCGCCGAGTACCGGGACCTATACGAACCCGGCGCGGTTCACCAATCCGCTGCCGTTCCTGGAGCGCTTCGGTTTCAGCACGGACGTGCGGGATGGGGTCGGCCCGGGGCACACCGCGGTCGACCCGGTCGGATCGCCGGTCGGGGAGGCCGCGGATGGTCAGGCACCGAGCGGAGTGAACGCTGTCGCCGCGGGGACGTCGGGAGCTGGTCCGGCAGGTACCGGTGCGCCCGCGGGTGCGGGTGGCGGTGGGGTGTCCGGTGGCGGCGGTGCCTCGGGTGGCGGCGACGGCGTGTCCGGTGGTGCCGGTCCGTCCAGCGGTGCTGGTGCGTCCGGTGGTGCTGGTGCGTCCGGCGGTGGTGGTGCGTCCGGCGACGGCGGTGGTTCGGGCGGTGGTGGTGCGGCCGGCGGTGATGGCGCGGCCGGCGGTGGTGGCGCGGGTAGCGGCGGCGGTGCCTCGGGTGGCGGCGCCGGCGGTGATGGCGCTGGTGGTGCGGCCGATGCGGGCTCGGGTGGCGGCTCGGGCAACGGCGGCTCGGGCCCGGGTGGTGGCGCGGGCAATGCGGGCGCCGGTGGAACGGGCGGCGGCTCGGGCCGCGATGGTTCGAACGCCGGCGGCTCCGACAGCGCTGGGTCGGGCGGCCGGTCCGATAGGTCCGGCCAGGGCGGCGGCTCCGGCAAGGGCGGCAGAAACGGGGACGGCTCCGGCGCCTCGAACTCCGCCGGCTCTGGCGGTTCCAGCGGCGCGGGCGGCAAGGGCGGTTCCGGCGGCAAGGGCGGCTCGGGCGGCTCGGGCGGTTCCGGCGGCTCGGGCGGAAAAGGCTCCGACCGGTAACAACCGGTCGGACGCCGCCGGACTACTCCGGCGGCCGACCCGGCCACCCGCGGCGCCCACCCGAGGTGGGTCCGGTCCAGCACCGGATCGACGAGGGAAAACTTCGGGCGCGCCCGGGTGGCCGGGGCAGAATGGAGGGGTGGACGCTACCGGGGGAGAACCGCGCCTGATCGCGCTCGACGTCGACGGCACCCTGCTGAAGTCCGGCTCGCCGGTGAGCCGCCGGGTCGTCGACGCGGTGCGCGCCGCCGTGGCCGCGGGCGCGCACGTCGTCGTGACCACCGGCCGCTCCATGCTCGCCGCGGCGCCGGTCTTCGCCGAGCTCGGCCTGCTGGAGGGCCACGCGCTCTGCTCCAACGGTGCCGTGCACCTGGACGTCGCCCGCGGCGAGGCGCTCGCGGTCGCCGATTTCGACCCGCTGCCCGCCATCACCGCACTGCGCGCGGGGGCGCCGGAGATGGTGCTCGCGGTGGAGAAGGTCGGGATCGGCATGTGGGTCACCGGCGACGGCCCGAGCGATTACCCGCTCGGGCACGTCCGGGTGGTCGACCACGACCTGCTCGGCAGCGAGCACACGCCCCGGCTCAGCGGCTGGTGGCCCGGCGGCACCGACGAGCAGCTGGCGGAGCTGCTGCGCGAGTTCGACGTGCCGGGCACCGCCTGGATCCACGGCGACTTCGGCCCCTGGCTCACCGTCTCCAGGCACGGCGTCTCCAAGGGCTGGGCGCTGGAGCGGCTGCGGCAGACCCTCGAGGTGCCGCCGGAGGCCACCCTCGCCATCGGCGACCACCTCAACGACCGGGAGATGCTGGCCTGGGCCGGGCGCTCGGTCGCCATGGCCAATGCCCCCGCCGAGATCAGGGCGGCCGCCGACGAGGTGACCGCCGACGTGCTCGACGACGGCGTCGCCCTCGTGCTCGAGCGCTGGTTCCGCTGACCGCTACGCCGGCCCGGTCTTCGCCAGGATCTCCGCGTAGTGCGGATTGCTCATCACCCCGAGCACATTGCCGAACGGGTCCACCACCGAGGCGGTGACGAAGCCCTCGCCGCGCGGGGTGATCGGGTCGTAGAGCGTGGCGCCCAGCTCCAGCAGCCGGTCCACCGTCGCCTCCAGGTCGGTGACGGCCCAGTTGGCGATGGCCCCGCCGGGCCCGTCGGCGGCTCCGGCCGGTTCGTAGGCGCGGTTCACGATGCCGAACTCGGCCTGGTAGTCGCCGATCCGCCACTCGTAGTAGCCGCCCGCGACGGCGTAGTAGGGCTCGATGCCGAGGAACTCGGTGTACCAGGCCCTGGCCGCCTCCAGGTCGTCGGCGTAGAAGGTGAGCGTCGCCAGTCCGCGCAGCATGTCGGTCTCCTCGGGTCGGGATTCGGTGTCGGTTTCCATCCTCGACGGCGAAGTGCTCATCTGCTGCGCACTTTTCCGGGGAGAATCGCAAGTATGCGAGCGGACCGATTGGTGGCCGTGCTGCTGCTCATGCAGACGCGCGGCCGGGTGACGGCGGCCGAGGTCGCCGCCGAGCTGGAGATCTCGGTGGCGACCGCCCGGCGCGACCTGGAGGCGCTCGGCCGGGCCGGGGTGCCGGTGTACCCGCAGCCGGGGCGGGGCGGCGGCTGGCAGCTGGTCGGCGGCGCCCGCACCGACCTCACCGGCCTCACCGCGGGGGAAGCGCGGGCGCTGTTCCTGCTGGCCGGGCCCGCCGCCGGCGCAGTGCCGGAGGGACGATCGGCGCTCCGCAAGCTGGTCCGCGCGCTGCCACAGACCTTCCGCGGCGCGGCCGCGGCCGCCGCCGACTCGGTACTGCTCGACCCGGCGGGCTGGGGCGCGCACGCCACCGTGACCCCTCCGCTGGTCGCCGCGGTGCAGGACGCGGTGATCCGGCGCGACCGGCTGCGCCTCGAGTACCGGAGCCGGGGCAGGCAGAGCACCCGGCTGGTGGACCCGCTGAGCCTGGTCGACAAGGACGGCACCTGGTATCTCATCGCCGGGACCGACCGCGGCCGCCGCACCTTCCGGCTGGACCGGGCGACCGCGGCCGAGCCGACCGGCGAGACCTTCGAGCGGCCCGCCGATTTCGACCCGGCGGCGGCCTGGCGCGACGTGGTCGGCGCCATGGAGCGCCGCCGCGCCGCCGAGGGCGCCACCGTGCTGGTCGCCGCGCACCTGGTGCCGGTGCTGGCCGAACAGCAGGGCAGGCACTGCACGGTCATCGGCCCCGCCGCCGACGGCCGGGTGCGAGTGCGGATCACCGCCCCGACCCCGCGGATGATCGCCCAGCAGCTGGCGGGCTGGGGCACCGAACTCGAGGTGCTGGAGCCGGACTCGGTCCGCGCCGAGCTCGGCCGGATCGGCGCCGAGCTGGTGGCCCGCTACCGCGGCACCGCCTCCAGCTCCTGAGCCAGCCGCTGCACCACGGCCGAGGCCAGCGCGGCCTGTCCGCTCATGGAGAAGTGGATGAGGTCGGCGCTCATCAGGTCGGGGCGCAGCCGGATGGGGTGCGGCCACAGCTCCAGCAGCACCGCGTCGTAGCGCGCCGCCACCGCCCGGATGACGTCGTTGAACGCCGCCATCCGCTCGCGCATGCCGCGCATGGCCCGCATCTGCTCGCGGTCCCAGACATCGGTCAGGGTGAAGGTCGAGATCGGCGTTCCGCGCACCGCGAAGGCCGCGAAGAGCGTGTCCAGGGTGGCATGCGTGGCCGCGAGATCCGGCTCCGGCACGAAGAGGTCGTTCCCGCCGCACACGATGTGCACCAGGTCGGGCTCGAAGGCGAGCGCGGTGTCCAGCTGCTCGGCCAGCACCTCGGCGCTGGTGGCGCCGGTGCGCCCGGTGTTCAGGTAGGCCAGCTCCGGCCGTGCCAGGCGCAGCGCCTCCGCCACCCGATCGGCCCAGCCCACGTTCCGGTACCCGGGGGTCGGGTCGCCGATGCCCTTCGCGATGGAGTCCCCGACTACCGCGAAGCGGTGCCAGGGCGCGTCGGCGAGCAGCGCGGCCGCGGTCTCCGCGGTGAGCAGCGCGGGGTCGTCGGCTTCGGTGAAGGTCTGCATGGAGGGCTCCGTCCCGGAAGAGAAAACAACACGAACGATCGTGCGTGAAATGACAGTACGACCGTTCGTGCTTTCGAGCAAGAGGTGTCGCACAATGGGGTCGTGAACTACGACCCGCCCGCCGAGCCGGCGCCGCCCGCCACCGACGGTAGGCGCGCCAAGGGCGATCGGGCCCGCGCCGCCATCGCGCGCCGCGCGGCGGATATCGCCTCGCTGGAGGGGCTCACCGGGCTCAGCCTGGCCCGGGTCGCGGACGAGCTCGGACTCAGCAAGAGCGGCGTCGCCACCCTCTTCGGTACCAAGGAGGCGCTGCAGCAGGCCGCCGTCGCCGCCGCCCGCGCGGTCTTCGTGGAGAACGTGGTGCGGCCCGCGCTGGCGCACCCCCGCGGTGCGGAGCGGGTGCGCGCCCTGATCGACGGCTGGTTCGCCTTCGTCACCGAGCCGGTGCTTCGCGGCGGTTGCTTCCGGGTAGCCACCCTCGCCGAGTTCGACGGGCGGCCAGGGCCGGTGCGCGATGCCGTCGCCGCCGACCACCACGAGTGGCTGAGCTTCCTCGCTCGCCAGATCGGGCACCTGCACCCGGACACCGAGCCCGATCTCCTCGCCTTCCAGCTGGATGCCCTGGTCGCCGCCGCCAATACCGCCAACCAGCTCGGCGACGCGGCGAGCGTCGCCGCCGCCCGCACCCTGGTGGACCGGCTCATCGGCTGACCGCGCAGCTGAGAGGGTTGGCGGAGGACCGATGCGTTGCTCGGTGGCGTCGTCATGCGCGTGGTGATCGCCGCCGCCACCATCGGCCCGCGGCTCGGCGCCGCGGATCGCGTCGGGATTGCGCGCCGACGGCTCAGGCGGAGAGGCGGTGCCGTTCCGCGCTTGCCGCGTCGTAGCGGTCCCAGATCAGCTCGGTGAGCGCCGGGTGCGCACCCAGCGCCGCGGCGTGCGTCAGCTCCGGCGCCGCGACCGCGATCCGGTCGGTGAGCAGGCCGGGGGCCAGGAAGTACGGCGCGACGACGATGCGCCGGACGCCGCGGGCGAGTAGCCGCGCGCGCGCGATCTCGACGCCGGGATCGGCGGTGGCGAAGCACAGTTCGGTGCGCAGCCCGGTGCGCGCTGCGAACTCCTCCGCGACCAGCCGGGTGCGCGCATTGGCCGCCGCCGAGGAGGCGCCGACCGCCGCGACGATCACGCCCACCGGCAAGCGCTCGCCGTGCGCCGAAGCGACCGGCAGTTGCTCGGCTGATGCCGGCCCGACCGGCTGCGACGGACCGGTGCCGCCGGTCGCGGTGCTCGGCCGCGGGTGACCGCCGAGTTCTCGCCGGACTGCGGGCGCGCTGTCCAGCGCTTCCCGCACGCGCTCGGCGAGCGCGTCGATCAGCCGCGTATCCGGCCCGAGCACATCGGCCTGGTCGATGCGCAGCAGCGGGTGCCGCGCCCGTGCCTCGGCCAGCAGCCCCGGCAGATCCACCCGGGCGTGAAAAGCGCTGCCGAGCAGCAGCGGAACGACCACCGCGTGCCGGTGCCCCGCGCCGGCGACGGCGTCGAGCACCCGCTCCACCGACGGCGCGGTGAGATCGAGGAACGCGACCCGCACCGGCCGCGACGGCCGAGCGGCCGCGACCGCATCGAGTACCGTGCGCACCGTCGCCGCCGAGCGCGGATCCCGGCTCCCGTGCCCGACCCCGATCAGCACCGGCGCCGCGGCACCGGCCGGTCCGGGCCGACGCGCCACCTCAGACCCCGGCACCGACCTCGACTGCGGTGAGCACGTCGCCGACCAGCCCGGCCGCGAGCGTGTTCCCATTGGCCGGGTCGATGAGCAGGAAGCTGCCGGTGTGCCGGTTCGCCCGATAGTCGTCGGCCGGGATCGGCTCGGCGACCCGCACCGAGATCCGGCCGATGTCGTTGAGCGCCAGCGTCTCCGGCACGGGGTCGGCGGCCAGCCGCTGCTCGTCGAAGCGCTCCACCAGCGCGCCGACGATCGCCTGCGTGGTCTTGGTGCCGTGCTTGAGCAGCAGCCGGGCGCCTGCCCGCAGCGGCTTGTCGCCGAGCCAGCACACCGTCGCCTCGAAGTCGTCGATCGGCTCCGGCGCGTCCGCGACGGCGGCGATGATGTCGCCGCGCGAAATATCCACGTCGTCGCTGAGGATCAGCGTGACGCTGCGGCCGGTCTGCGCCACCGCGAGCTCGCCCGCGGGGGTGTCGATCCGCTCCACCGTGCTGCGCACCCCGGAGGGCAGCACCACGATCTCGTCGCCCGGCGCCACCGAACCGGCGGCGATCTGCCCCGCGTAGCCGCGGTAGTCCGGGTACTCGGCGGTGCGCGGCCGGATCACGTATTGCACCGGGAAGCGCAGCCCGAGCGAGTGCGACCCGGTGCTGTCGGCGTCCACCGGCACCGACTCCAGGTGCTCGATCAGGGAGGGGCCGTCGTAGTACGGAGTGCCCGTCGAGCGGGTCGCGATATTGTCGCCGTGCAGCGCGGAGACCGGGATCTCCAGCACGTCCTCCGGCGCCCAGCCGAGCGCGCCGGTGAGCGCGTTGAACTCGGCGGAGATCCGCGCGAACACCTCGGCCGCGTCGTCCACCAGGTCGATCTTGTTCACCGCGAGCACCAGCTTCGGCACGCCGAGCAGCGCCAGCACCGCCGCGTGCCTGCGGGTCTGCTCGATCACGCCCTTGCGCGCGTCGACCAGCAGGATCACCAGCTGCGCGGTGGAGGCGCCGGAGACGGTGTTGCGGGTGTACTGCACGTGCCCGGGGGTGTCGGCGAGCACGAAGGAGCGCTTGGGCGTGGCGAAGTAGCGGTACGCCACATCGATGGTGATGCCCTGCTCGCGCTCCGCGCGCAACCCGTCGACCAGCAGCGACAGATCCGGCGTCGCCAGCCCGCGGTCCACCGAGGCCCGGGTGACGGCATCGATCTGATCGGCCAGCACCGACTTGGTGTCGTACAGCAACCGCCCGACCAGCGTGGACTTGCCGTCGTCCACCGAGCCGGCGGTCGCGAGCCGGAGCAGCTGAGCCGGTGGCTCGATCGGCGCCGTGTCGGCCATCAGAAGTAACCCTCTCGCTTGCGGTCTTCCATCGCGGCCTCGGAGACCCGGTCGTCGCCGCGGGTGGCTCCGCGCTCGGTCAGCCGGGAGGCGGCGACCTCGGCCAGGATGGCCTCGTTGGTCGCGGCCTCGGAGAGCACCGCGCCGGTGGAGGAGCCGTCGCCCACGGTGCGGTACCGCACCGCCCTGGTCTCCAGCACCTCGCCGTCGCGCGGGCCGCCCCACACGCCCGGCGTCATCCACATGCCGTCGCGCTGGAACACCGGGCGCTGGTGCGTGTAGTAGATGCTCGCGAGATCGACATCCTCGCGCGCGATGTATCGCCAGATGTCGAGCTCGGTCCAGTTGCTCAGCGGGAACACCCGGACGTGCTCGCCCGCCGCGTGCCTGCCGTTGTACAGATTCCACAGCTCGGGGCGCTGCCGCTTCGGATCCCACTGGCCGAAGGCGTTGCGCAGCGAGAAGATCCGCTCCTTGGCGCGCGAGCGCTCCTCGTCCCTGCGGCCGCCGCCGAAGACCGCGTCGAAGCGGTTCTCGGTGATGGCGTCGAGCAGCGGGACCGTCTGCAGCGGGTTGCGGATGCCGTCGGGGCGCTCGGTGAGCCTGCCGTCGGCCAGGTACTCCTCGACGCTCGCCACGTGCAGCCGCAGCCCGTGCCGCTCGACGATCCGGTCCCGGAATTCCAGCACCTCCGGCAGGTTGTGCCCGGTGTCGACGTGCAGCAGCGCGAAGGGCAGCGGCGCGGGCCAGAATGCCTTGAGCGCCAGGTGCAGCAGCACCGTGGAGTCCTTGCCGCCGGAGAAGAGGATCACCGGCCGCTCGAACTCGCCCGCGACCTCGCGGAAGATGTGGATCGCCTCCGACTCCAATGCGTCGAGGGTGTCGAAATCGCTGAGCCCGAGGGAACGCTCGGTACGAATCGTGTCGGTCATGAGGCGTGCAACCCGCATTCGGTCTTGGCGGAGCCGGCCCAGCGGCCGCTTCGCGGATCGGAACCCGGCTCCGGCTTCCGCGTGCACGGAGCGCAGCCGATGGACGGATATCCCTCCTCCACCAGGGGATTGACGAGGATGCCGTGCGCCTCGATGTAGGCCTGCATCTCGTCGTCGGACCACGGGGCGATCGGGTTGATCTTCACCAGCCCGAAGCCCTCGTCGTAGGAGACCAGCGGGGCGTTGGCGCGGGTCGGCGCCTCCACCCGGCGAATGCCGGTCACCCAGGCGTTGTAGCCGCTCAGCGAGCGCCGCAGCGGCACCACCTTGCGCAGCCGGCAGCACTCCGCGGCATCGCGCGCGAACAGATCGCGCCCGAGCAGTTCGTCCTGCTCGGCGACGCTTCGCTCCGGGCGCACGTTCACCACGTTCACCCCGTACACTGCCTCGACCGCGTCCCTGGTGCCGATCGTCTCGGCGAAGTGGTACCCGGTGTCGAGGAAGAGCACGTCCACCCCGGACCGCACCTGTGCGGCCAGGTGCACCAGCACGCCGTCCTGCATGTTCGACGCGACGATGTAGCCGGCGCCGAAGGTCTCGTCGGTCCAGCGCAGCAGGTCGGTCGCCGAGGCGCCGACGAGGTCGGCGGCGCCCCGCTCGGCGATCGAGCGCAGCTCGTCCTCGGAGAGCTTCTCCGTCAGTCCCGTTGTCATCGCTGATCTCCCCTCAGCAGTGCCGTCCGCCCCGTCATCGGAGGTCGGCTTCCTCGGCGCGGACGGCCCACTGGGCGAACCGTTCGCCTTCCGTGCGGTGTTTGACGAAATTGCGCACCACCCGCTCGACGTAGTCGCCCAGTTCACCGGTGGTCACCTTGTGCTGCCGCAGCTTGCGGCCGAACGCGCTGTCCAGCCCGAGGCTGCCGCCGAGGTGTACCTGGAAGCCCTCGACCTGGTTGCCTTCGCCGTCGTCGACGAGCTGGCCCTTGAAGCCGATATCGGCGATCTGGGAGCGGGCGCACGAGTTCGGGCAGCCGTTGATATTGATCGTGATCGGCACGTCCAGCCCCGCGTTCAGGTCGGCGAGCCGCTGCTCCAGCTCCGGGACCAGCGCCTGCGAGCGCTTGCGGGTCTCGGCGAAGGAGAGCTTGCAGAACTCGATCCCGCTGCAGGCCATGAGGTTCCGCCGCCACACCGACGGCCGCGCCTGCAACCCGAGCGGCTCCAGCTCCGCGATCAGCGCCTCGACCTGCTCGTCCGGCACATCGAGCACGATGAGCTTCTGGTACGGCGTGAACCGGATCCGGTCCGAGCCCGCCCTTTCGGCGGCCGCGGCGACCTTGGTCAGGATCGTGCCGGAGACCCGGCCCGCGATGGGGGAGAAGCCGACGGCGTTGCGGCCGTTGCGCAGCTTCTGTACGCCCACGTGGTCGATCGGCTTGGTCGGCTGCGCCGGGGCCGGGCCGTCGATCAGCTTGCGCTTCAGGTACTCGTCCTCCAGCACCTGGCGGAACTTCTCGATGCCCCAGTCCTTGATCAGGAACTTGAGCCGCGCCTTGGTGCGCAGCCGCCGGTAGCCGTAGTCGCGGAAGATCGAGACCACGCCCTCCCAGACGTCCGGCACCTCGTCCAGCGGCACCCACACGCCGACCCGCTGCGCCAGCATCGGGTTGGTCGAGAGCCCGCCGCCGACCCAGAGGTCGAGGCCGGGGCCGTGCTCGGGGTGGTTCACCCCGATGAAGGCGACGTCGTTGATCTCGTGCACCACGTCCTGCTGGCCGGAGATCGCCGTCTTGAACTTGCGCGGCAGGTTGGAGTACTCCTTCTTGCCGATGTAGCGGCGCACGATCTCGTCGATCGCCGGAGTGGGGTCGATGATCTCGTCCAGCGACTCACCGGCCAGCGGCGAGCCGAGCACCACGCGCGGGCAGTCGCCGCAGGCCTCGGTGGTCTTGAGCCCAACGCCCTCGATCCGCTTCCAGATCTCCGGGACGTTCTCCACCTCGATCCAGTGGTACTGCACGTTCTCCCGGTCGGAGAGGTCGGCGGTGTCCCTGGCGAACTCGGTGGAGATCTCACCGAGGGTGCGCAGCTGCGCGACGTTCAGCGCGCCCGCGTCGCAGCGGATGCGCATCATGAAGTACTTGGCTTCGAGGATGTCGATGTTCTCATCGCCGGTCCAGGTGCCGTCGTAGCCCTGCTCGCGCTGGGTGTAGAGGCCCCACCAGCGGAACCGGCCGCGCAGGTCGCCCTTGTCGATCCCGTCGAAGCCGGTCTTGCTGTAGATGTTCTCGATCCGCGCCCGCACGTTCAGCGGGTTGTCGTCCTTCTTGGACTGCTCGTTCGGGTTGAGCGGCTCGCGGTAGCCGAGCGCCCATTGGCCCTCGGCCCGGCGGCGGGTCGGCTTGCCGGTGCGGGCGCGCGGCGCGGCATCGGCGGCGGCCGCCGCGCGCGGCCGGTCCGGGCGGACCCGGCGCTCGGCGGCCGGGCGCTCCGGCCTGCGCCGGGCGGGCGCGGCCGCCTCGGTCGCGGCGGCGGAGTTCTCGCCGGGGCCGGCGTCGGTGCTCGACGTCATGAATCGCTCCTGCTGGATCTGAGTGGTACGTCCGTGCTGAACGCGCGAGAAACGTCACTCGCGCAGGGCGGCGCTCCGCGTCGATCGGGCGGAACCGAAAGGGTGGATTCGACGTTTCACCGGGGCTGTCGGGAGGTGCGCCGCAGGGGGGGCTAGGGTTGACACTCCGGCAGACAGCATGCACTGCAGACGCGCTTGAAGTCGACGTGGCGCCGGGCCACCAATCGAACTCCACCGTTGCGCATGCGTCCTATTGTGCCACGTCAGAGCGGTCCTCCCGACAGTAGGGGGATATTTTCCGGAAAAACGCGGAGAATTCCCAGGACCGACCGGAACAACTGTGACGCCAGTCATACGCCGACACGCGGGTCGAGCCCGTTCCGGCGCACTTGCCAGACTGGAGCGGTGAGCCTCCCCGTCCGCAGCCCCGGCGTAGCCCCCGTCCTCGGCGACTTCGGCGGCGGGCCGTTCGGTATCTACGTGCACGTACCGTTCTGCGCGACCCGCTGCGGATACTGCGACTTCAACACCTACACCGCGGGCGAACTCGGCACCGCGGCGTCTCCCGCCTCCTGGCTCGAAGCCCTGCGCGGCGAGCTGGCCGCCGCCGCCGCGGCCTTCGACGCCCTGCCCTCGGCGACCCCCGAGGTGGCGACGGTCTTCATCGGCGGCGGCACCCCCTCGCTGCTGGGCGGCGACGGGTTGGCCTCGGTGCTCGCCGCTGTGCGCGCGAACTTCACCCTGGCGCCGGAGGCGGAGGTGACCACCGAGTCGAATCCCGAGTCCACCGACCCCGCCTTCTTCGCGCGCTTGCTGGCGTCGGGCTTCACCCGGATCTCTCTGGGCATGCAGTCGGCGGCGGCGCACGTGCTGGCCGTGCTGGACCGCACGCACACCCCCGGCCGCGCCGTCGCCGCCGCCCTGGAAGCGCGCGCCGCCGGGTTCGCGCACGTCAACCTGGATCTCATCTACGGAACCCCCGGCGAGACCGACGCCGATCTGGACGCCAGCCTGGATGCCGTGCTCGCCGCGGAGGTGGACCACGTCTCCGCGTACTCGCTGATCGTCGAGGACGGCACCGCCCTCGCCCGCCGCGTGCGCCGCGGCGAACTCCCCGCCCCCGACGAAGACGTGCTCGCCGCCCGCTACGAGCGCATCGACGCCCGGCTGCACGGCGCGGGGCTGGAGTGGTACGAGGTCTCCAACTGGGCTCGCGGCGCCGACGCCCGATGCAGGCACAACCTCGGCTACTGGGACGGCGGTGACTGGCTGGGCGCCGGTCCCGGCGCGCACAGCCACCTCGGCGGGGTGCGCTGGTGGAACGTCAAGCACCCCGCCCGGTACGCCGACCGGGTCGCCGCCGGTGGGCTGCCCGCCGCCGGCTGGGAGGAGCTGACCGCCGCCGAGCGGCACACCGAGCGGGTCATGCTCACCGTCCGGCTGCGCACCGGCCTGCCGCTCGCCGATCTCGACGCGCACGGCCGGGCCGCGGTGCCCGGGGTGGTGGCGGGTGGCCTGGCCGAGGTGCGCGGCGAGCGGCTGGTGCTCACCGATCGCGGTCGGCTGCTGGCGGACGGTGTCGTCCGCGACCTGCTGGTCTGACAGTGCGGTCGAATTCCGACCTTCGCGGCTTCTCCCGTCGAGGCTGTCGCCGGCCCGTCACTCGGCCGGGTATCCGATGGCGCGACCAACCCTGACCGGACATCTCGCGATGTGACGGCCGTCCGCAACCTCCGCGAGCCGGACCGCCGGACGAAAGCGCCGTCGAACCGGCACCCCCTCAGCTCTCCTCCCGAAGCCGCTGCTCAGCCCGCCCGATCCACCCACTGAACCCGCTGACCAGGTCGGCAGTGGTAGTCGGCCGCACACTCACATGCGCTCCCCGCCGCTCGGTGTACCGCCCATCACCACTGATGTCGTACCACTGCAAGGCAGCCAGCGGCGCACCCAGCCGATTACTCGGACCCACCAGCAGAACCGCGCTTCCACCCCCATCGGCCGCCCGCCCGAGCAACCGCCGATAACGGTCTCGAGGCGTATTCCGCCCGTTCTCCTCCAGATAACTGTCTCTGCTCGGCCGCAGATCATCCGGATGAAAAGTCTCCGCCCCCGCACTGCCAGCCGCGCACCCCGGAATCGCCGCCACCAACCGGCCCGGCAAGTCCTCCACCCGGCTCATCCGCAATCGAATCGGCCCGTGCTCGGAATCGGTCCCGTACTGCACCGCGACCACCGCCCGAAAACCTGTCCGCGCCCCCACGATCCGATACTGCCGAACATCCTCCGGCCCGGTGCTCTGCCGATGCCTGCTACTCCCACCGAGAATCTCGATCCGAATCTCCGCATCGGCCAACGTGCCGAGCGCCGCATCGATCTCGTCCCGCTCATCCACCCCGTACCGCGCGAACACCGCCGCCCGATGCGCGGCGAACTCGTCCCGCAACCGGAACCGGCTGGTATACCGCAGCGGACTCGGAAACCGGTCCCGAGCGTCGTCATACCAGAGGGCCGCGAAATCATCCGTGGCCCAGCTCCACTCGGTCATGTTTCCGTGCGGTTCACCGCGGCGGCTCCGTCCGGTCGCCGCCGATCACGCCACCCGCCACCGTCCGCGGAATCTCACCGAGCAACTCGTCGGTGTTCTCCTGATTGACCAGGTAATCCGGCCGCTGATGCTCGGAATCCCCCTCCCCGCGCCCGCGCCCCGCCCCCGCGCCGAACATTCCCGGATACCCGGTAGCCGAGCGGGTTCCCTGCGCCTGCGCGGCAGCGGCCGCCGTAGCCGGAGCCGCCGTGCTCCCCGGCCCACCGGGAATGCTGCGCCCCGGCCCCGGCTGATCGGTGCTACTCGGTGAACCCGGCGAACTCGTCGGCGAGAAAGCACCGCTCGGCGTGTACCCCGGCGTACCGCTCGGCGTCGTACTCGTCGGCACCGTGCTCGCGGGAACCGTCCGGCTCGGATCAGTGGTCGCCCGCGACGTCGAATCGTCCGTCGTGGACTGCTGATTCGCTGTGCTCGGCGTCGTGCCCGCAGCCGTGGTCGCACCGTCGTCCTGCTGCTCGCCCCCGTCCTGCGACTCCTCGCTACCCTCCGGCGCGCCCTCCTCGGATTTCTCCGCATCCTCGGAACCCGGAACGCTCGACCCAGGCACCCCGCTGCCCGGCGAGGCGGTGGAACCGGGAGAATTCCCCGTATCACCGGCAGGCACATACCCGCCCGGCGGTGGCGCCGCGATATCCGGCGAAACAGTCGGACTGATCGGCGTCGGCAGAACTGGAATCTGCCCATCCACCTGCCCGAACGGCTCCACATACCGCTGCCGCATCTCGGTCCGCGCCACTTGGGTCGCCTCCGACTGCTCCCGCTGCAGATCCCACCGATGCGGCGGCCACGCCCACGATGTCCAGCTCACCTCCACCGGCTCCGGAATCGCGTTCTTCGTATCCACGATCGCCGTCGCCGCATCCCGCACCCGCGTATACATCTCCGCCAGCGCCGGGCTCAACTGCTGTGCATCCGCCGCATACTTCGCAATAGCGTCTTTCGCCTCATCGGCCGCCGGGCCGGACCACGCCTGCGAAATCGAGTTCTGAATGGACCGGGCGAATGTCGCCAGCCCCTGCTCCCACAGCTGGTGCACCTCCCAGTACTTCTGGGCCTGCTCCACCGCCTCCGTCGTATCCAGCGGATCGAACGCGTTCTTGATGTCGGGGTGCTCCCAGCTGTCCGTCTGCTCCCCGCCGCCGGGGATGCTGGACTGCTCATAAGTGGTCATCGGGCACTCCCATCGGGGAGGAGGTAGGGGCCGAGCGGCACGCCGACCGGCGGCCGGGCGGGAAGGGTCTGGTGGAGTCGATCGAATTCGGTCGCGAACGCGGAGTCGGTGTCGCTCATTCGCTGCCGCGCTATGCGGTGCACTTCCTGGATGTCTTCGACGATCTGCAGGTGCTGCTCCATGACGGCGTACACGCTGTTGTCGCCCGCCGAGCCCTTTGCCTTGGCTCTGAAACGTTTGACCACGGCGCCCGCCGACACCATGTCGGGGTTCCTGTCGCCGATGCGCCAATCATCGACGTCGGCAACCGAAACCATGATGTTCATGATGTTCTGAATGACGAGCTTGAATTCCTCGCAGTCGCGCTCGATGTAGACGAAGTCCTCGGGGCTCATTGCCACCGTGGCTGAGCCGCCGCCGACGTGATCGAGGAGGTTCTGTAGCGGTCGAGGTGTCTGCGTTTCACTCATGATCTCATCCCCCAGCTCTCCTTCTCAGACGCCGGCCGGAAGCGCGCCGACCACCTTTTCGGTGAGAGTGGTTGCTAAAGCGCAGGAATCGAGGCTTCCGGTCTTCTTGCGCGAACTCGGATTCGTCAGCAGAATCTCCAGGCTCCCCCCGGATATCTGAACATTGACGTTGCACTGCTCCGCCGGACGCTCGGTGTCTTTCCTGGTGGATATCGCCGGGCGCCCGCCCAGTGTGAAGTCACGAGCATCAGGAAAGTTGTTCGCTCGTACCATCTCGACCGTCACGTTGGTCGTCGCGATGGTCGCCGAGTAGCCGTCCACCTGGGACCACACGCACCCCCGCCACTGCAACCCCCCGGCGCCGTTGTTGTCGTTCTTCGTCTTCGCTCGCAGGCTCTCGGAGTCCAGCACGCTTTGCGGGATGTCCGAACATGGATCGAAGGCGGTCGGTGCGCCCGCGAGGGTCGTGGTGGCCGGGGGCGAATCCGAACCATCCGACGAGTCGCATCCCGCGATGACGAATACGGTAAGAGCGGCGAGAGCCGCGGTGCCCAATCGCACGAGTCCCCCTCGAAGCCGACGTCCCCCTGGTCTGGCCCGTGACGCTACCGCCGCACCGCACCCCGGGCAAGGAGCCTGTGGACAACTCTCGTCAACCCGGGCCGATCCATCCACAGCCCCGGTCCGGAACGGGAGACATCGGGGTCCGGGCACCTAGAATGGATCGCAAGCGAGGAGGTAGGCCGTGTCGAGTACCGAGGATCGTCGTTTCGAGGTTCTGCGGGCGATCGTTGCCGACTACGTCGCGACCAAGGAGCCGATCGGGTCGAAGACGCTGGTCGAGCGGCACAACCTGGGCGTATCGAGTGCCACGGTGCGCAATGACATGGCGGTGCTGGAGGCGGAGGGCTATATCGCGCAGCCGCACACCAGTTCGGGGCGGATACCGACGGACAAGGGGTATCGGCAGTTCGTGGATCGGATCGCCGAGGTGAAGCCGCTCTCGTCGGCGGAGCGGCGGGCGATTCTGGAGTTCCTGGAGTCCGGGGTCGATCTGGACGACGTGCTGCGGCGCGGGGTGCGGTTGCTCGCACAGCTGACCAGGCAGGTTGCGGTGGTGCAGTACCCGACGGTGTCCGCGTCGACGGTGCGGCACATCGAGGTGGTCGCGCTGAATCCGGCGCGGCTGTTGCTGGTGGTGATCACCGACACCGGGCGGGTCGATCAGCGGATCGTGGAGCTCGGCGCGCTGGTGGACGACGAGGATCTGGCGGCGCTGCGCGCGCTGCTCGGCGGCGCCATGGACGGCAAGCGCCTGGCCACCGCCTCGGCGGCGGTCGCGGCGCTGCCGGAGAATGCGCCGGGGAAGCTGCGGGACGTACTGATCCGGGTGTCGACGGTGCTGGTGGAGACGCTGGTCGAGCATCCGGAGGAGCGGCTGGTGCTCGGCGGCACCGCCAACCTGACCCGCAATGCCGCCGATTTCGGGCTGCCGGGTTCGCTGCGCACGGTGCTGGAGGCGCTGGAGGAACAGGTGGTGGTGCTCAAGCTGCTCGCGGCCGCGCAGCAGCCGGGCACGATCACGGTCCGCATCGGCGAGGAGACGCAGGTCGAGGAGATGCGCGGGACGTCGGTCGTCACCACGGGGTACGGTGCGGCGGGCGCGGTTCTCGGTGGCATGGGGGTGCTGGGGCCGACGCGCATGGATTACCCGGGCACCATCGCCTCGGTGGCGGCGGTGGCCCGCTATATCGGCGAAGTGCTGGCCGGACGCTGAGGTCCGATCGGGCTTTCGGGGACTCCGCTGCCGGGCCGCGCGCCCGAGCGGATAAAGTTGAGTGCATCCGACTAAGGCCGGTGTCGGGGCCCGGCCCGGCGGCGTGTGCCGCGCGGACCGGCCGGCACCGGTAAACGGCGACCAAGGACTAGAGAAGCGAAGTGGCACGGGACTACTACGGACTGCTCGGCGTCGCGAAGAACGCGACCGATCAGGAGATCAAGCGCGCCTACCGCAAGCTGGCTCGGGAGCTCCACCCGGACGTCAACCCCGACGAGGCGGCGCAGGCGAGGTTCCGGGACGTGTCGACCGCCTACGAGGTGCTGTCCGACCCGGAGCGGCGGCGCATCGTCGACATGGGCGGTGACCCGCTGGAGAACGGCGGCGGGGCGGGCGGCTTCTCCGGGGCTGGCTTCGGCGGCCTCGGCGACGTCTTCGAGGCCTTCTTCGGCGGGATGAACGCCTCGGGGGGGCAGCGCAAGCCGCGTGGCCGGGTGCAGCCCGGCGCCGACTCGCTGCTGCGGACCCGGCTCAGCCTGGCGGAGTGCGCGGTCGGCGTGACCAAGCACCTCACCGTCGACACCGCGATCCTCTGCGACCTGTGCCACGGCGCCGGTACCAACGGGAATTCCAAGCCGGTGCGCTGTGAGACCTGTGGTGGTGCGGGCGAGGTGCAGTCGGTACAGCGCTCGTTCCTCGGCCAGGTGCTCACCTCGCGGCCCTGCCCCACCTGCCGCGGCGCGGGCGAGACCATTCCGGACCCGTGCAACAAGTGCGGTGGCGACGGCCGGGTGCGGGCCCGTCGCGAGATCGCCGCGCCGATCCCGGCCGGTGTGGCGAACGGCATGCGGGTGCGGCTGGCCGCGCAGGGCGAGGTCGGCCCCGGCGGCGGGCACGCGGGTGATCTGTACGTGGAGGTGGTGGAGCAGCCGCACGACGTCTTCGTCCGGGACGGCGACGACCTGCACTGCACCATCCGGGTGCCGATGGTGGACGCCGCGCTCGGCACCACCGTGGTGATCGACACCATTCTGGACGGACCGACCGAGCTCACCATCACGCCGGGCACCCAGCCAGGCGAGGTCTCGGTGCTGCGCGGGCACGGCATGCCCAAGCTGCGGTCCGGTGCCCGCGGCGACCTGCTCGCGCACCTGGAGATCGTGGTGCCGGCCAAGCTGGACGGCAAGCAGAACGAGCTGCTGCGCAAGTACAAGGGGCTGCGGGAGCGCGATCGGGCCGAGGTGGTCTCCGCGCAGTCCGAGCACAACAGCGGGCTCTTCGCCCGGCTGCGGGCGTCGTTCAGCGGTCGCTGAGTGGCCGCGACGGTCTTCTACCTGGGCGAGATTCCGCCGCCCGGTGCGGTCGCGGTGCTGGACGGGCCGGAGGGGCGGCATGCCGCGACCGTGCGGCGGATCCGGGTGGGGGAGTCGATCACGCTCTCCGATGGGCGGGGGGTGGTCGCGGAGTCCGAGGTGGTCGCGGCGGAGAAGGGGCGGCTGGAGCTGGCCGTTCTGGATCGGCGGGTGGCCGAGCCCGTCGTGCCCGCGGTGACGGTTGTGCAGGCGCTGCCCAAGTCGGATCGGTCCGAGCTGGCGGTGGAGCTCATGACCGAGGCGGGGGTGGATGTGATCGTGCCGTGGCAGGCGGCGCGGTGTGTTGCCAACTGGGACGGGAAGGCGGCGAAGGGGGTCGAGAAGTGGCGGGCGGCGGCTCGGGCCGCGGCTCGGCAGTCGCGGCGGGCCTATATCCCCGAGGTCGGGGAGGTGCGGCGGACGCGAGACGTGGTGGAGTTGGTGCGGGCCACCGTGGCCGAGGGGGGAGTGGTGGCGGCGTTGCACGAGTCCGGGGCGGGGCGGTTCACGGCGCTGCCGTTCGAGGCGGCGAAGCGGGTGGTGTTGATCGTCGGGCCCGAGGGTGGGTTGGATGATGCGGAGATTGCGGCCTTTACCGAGGTGGGGGCTTTCGCGGTGGTGCTCGGGCCGACTGTGCTGCGGACGTCGACCGCAGGTGCCGTTGCGCTCGGTGCGCTCGGTGCGCTCACCTCGCGCTGGTAGGCGTGCGCCGCGAGTGCGCCGGGCCGCTCACGGGCGGCACAGCGGCGCACAGCGCGGCTCGATCAGCGGGTTCGGCTTCAAGGCGTCCGGTACTCCTTGCCGGAGCCTCTACCGACTCACCCCGGCCAACTCGACCTCCACCGTCGGCACACTCCGCTCACCGCGGATCACGATCACGACGGCACCAGCCGCCAGCACCAACAGCACCCCGACCCCGGCAACCAGCCCACCCCACCCGAACCCTGCGAACGCCAATCCGGACAACCCGCCGAGCACCGCACTCCCCAGGTAGTAGCAGAACAGGTACAGCGACGACGCCGCCGCGCGGTTCCCCCGTACCGCCGCGACCCCGACCCACGCGCTCGCCACCGCGTGCGCCCCGAAGAAACCAGCGGTGAACAGCAGAATCCCGGCCAGCACCAGCGGCAGCCGATCCGGCAGCGACAACGAAGCCCCTGCGGCGGCGAGGCCGACGGACCACGCCAGCACCGGCCCGCGCCCGAAGCGATCGGCGAGCCGCCCGGCGGTCGTCGAGGCGACGGTCCCGGCCAGGTACAGCGCGAACACCAGCCCGGCCACGCTCGCGGGCAACCCGAAGGGCTCGGCGAGCAGCCGGAACCCCAGGTAGTTGTAGACCGAGACGAACCCGCCCATGAGCACGAACGCCAGGGTGAACAGTGCGAGCAGCTGCGGCTCCCGCAACTGCGCGGCCAGATCCCGCCCGACCCCGGAGGTGCGCGGCCGGAACCCGCGCGAGGCGGGCAGCACCCGCACGAACCACACCGTGCACAGCGCCCCGACCACCGCGATCAGCGCCTGCGCCCAGCGCCACGAGGTGTGGTCCAACGCGAAGGCGGGGATGAGCCGCCCGGTGAGCCCGCCGAGCGTGGTGCCGGAGACGTAGACGCCCATCGCGGCACCCAACCGGCTCGCGTCGATCTCCTCGGCGAGGTAGGCCATCGCCACCGCGGGCACCCCGGCCAGCGTGATGCCCTGCACCGCGCGGGCGGCGAGCAGCACGTCCAGCGTCGGCGCCAGGGGCAGCAGCAATCCGATGACGCAGGAGAGCGCCGCGGACCACACCATCACCCTGGTCCGCCCGAACCGGCCGGAGAGCGCGCTCACCGGAATGATCGCCAGTGCCAGGAAGCCGGTGGTGAGCGAGACCGCCAGCGCCGCCTGCGCGGGCGCGACCCCGAACGCCGCCGCCAGGCTCGGCAACAGCGCCTGCGCGCTGTACATCGAGGCGAAGGTGGTCAGCCCCGCCGCGAAGAGCGCGGTCACGATCCGCCGCTCCCGTCCGCTCGATCCGCTCATAGCGCCAGCCTGCGCCGGGCGCGATCGGCAAAGGAAATGCATAATCGAGCACAAGTTCATGCACTGGCGGCATTAGCAGAGGTGACAGCGTGCTCGGTGACGATCTGACGTGGTTCATCACACTCGCCGAACTCGAGCACGTGGGAGCTACCGCCGACCGGCTGCACCTCGCGCAGCCCACGCTCTCCCGCATGCTGGCCAGGCTGGAGCGCAGGCTGGGGGTGCGGCTCTTCGACCGGGTGGGCAAGCGGCTCCGGCTCAACGAGTTCGGCCGGGCGTACTACGAGCACGCCCGCCGCGCCCGGATCGAATTGGACGCGGGCGCGCGGGCCGTCGCCGACCTGGCCGACCCGGCCGACCCGGCCGAGGGCACCGTGCGGCTGGCCTTCCTGCACTCCTTCGGCAGCTGGCTGGTGCCCCAGCTGGTCGGTGACTTCCGCAGGCAGGCGGGGCGGGTGACGGTCTCGCTGCACCAGGACGCGGCGGGCACCATCACCCGCATGGTGCTGGACGGCGAGGCCGACCTCGCGCTGACCTCGCCGCGCCCGGCTGAACCCGGGCTCGGCTGGTCGGGCCTGCTGCGCCAGCCGCTGGTGCTCGCGGTGCCCGCCGGGCATCGGCTGGCGAACCGGCGCCAGACCGGGCTGGCCGAGCTGGGCGGCGAGGACGTCATCGCCATGCGCGCCGGCTACGGCATGCGCCGCCTGCTGGACGAACTCGCCGCGGCGGCGGGGCTGCACCCGCGCATCGTCTTCGAATCCAGCGACCTGGTGACGGTCACCGGACTGGTGGCAGCGGGGCTCGGGGTGGCGCTGGTGCCGCTGGAGGATCCGCCGCCCGGCGCGACCCCGAGCCCGGCGGTTGCCAGGGTGCCGCTGGCCGATCCGGGGGCGGTGCGCGAGGTCGGGCTGGTGTGGGCCGCCGACCGGCCGATGCCGGAGGCGGCTCGCCGCTTCCGCGCGGCCATCCAGGGCTGGGCGGCGCACCGTTCGCCGGGGGCATATTCCCTGTCGGCTGTCGGTGCCGGGCGGTAAACTGCGAGTCGGGAAGGGGCCGGATTGCGCGAGCGGCAGACCCCGCCCCACCCCCGGTTCCCCGAGATCGAAAGAGGCTGCGGCGACTTTTGCGAACACCAGACGAATTCGGCAACACTTCCGGAGCCCCGGCCGGCCCGGGCGCCTCCGGCAACGACGACAACGCCGCTCCGGCCATGAAGAGCGTGCGCTCCAGCCTCGAACTGGCCCCCGAATCGGTGTTCCCGCTCCTCGGATCGGCGGATGAGAATCTGCGCGAGCTGGAACGGCTGCTCGAGGCGGATATCCACGTCCGGGGCAGCTCGGTCACGCTCACCGGCCGCCCGGCCGAGGTGGCGCTCGCCGAGCGGATCATCGGCGAGCTGGTCTCGCTCACCGGCAAGAACAAGGGCATCACGCCGGACACCGTCCGGCACACGGTCTCCATGCTCACCGAGGGCAGCGAGGAGTCCCCGGCCGAGGTGCTCAGCCTGGACATCCTGTCCCGGCGCGGCAAGACCATCCGGCCCAAGACGCTGAACCAGAAGCGCTACGTCGACGCCATCGACACCAACACCGTGGTCTTCGGCATCGGCCCGGCCGGTACCGGCAAGACCTACCTGGCCATGGCCAAGGCGGTGCAGGCGCTGCAGACCAAGCAGGTGAACCGGATCATCCTCACCCGGCCCGCGGTGGAGGCGGGTGAGCGGCTCGGCTTCCTGCCGGGCACGCTGAACGAGAAGATCGACCCGTACCTGCGGCCGCTCTACGACGCGCTGCACGACATGATGGATCCCGAGGCGATCCCCAAGCTCATGGCGGCCGGCGTGATCGAGGTGGCGCCGCTGGCATACATGCGCGGGCGCACGCTCAACGACTCCTTCATCGTGCTGGACGAGGCGCAGAACACCACGGCCGAGCAGATGAAGATGTTTCTGACCAGGCTCGGCTTCGGCTCGAAGATCGTGGTCACGGGCGATGTCACGCAGGTCGACCTGCCCGGCGGGGCGCGGTCCGGGCTGCGCGCGGCCACCGAGATCCTCACCGATATCGACGACATCCACTTCGCCCAGCTCACCAGCAGCGATGTGGTGCGGCACCGGCTGGTCTCGGAGATCGTCGACGCCTACGACCGGTTCGAGTCGGAGGTGCGGCCGCCGGTGGGGGCGCACTACCCGGGCAACCGGGCGCAGCGCCGAGCCGCGAGCCGGGGAGACCGGCGCTGACCCGATTGCCTACCCTGTTCGGGTGAGCATCGAGATCGCCAACGAGTCGGGGTTCGACGTCCCCGAAGAGGATCTGGTGGGCGTCGCGCGCTTCGCCATCGCGCGCATGGACGTCCACCCGGCCGCCGAGTTGTCGATGGTGCTCGTCGACCTGGACACCATGGCCGACCTGCATGTGCGCTGGATGGAGCTGCCCGGCCCCACCGATGTGATGTCCTTCCCGATGGACGAGCTGGAGCCGGGCGGGCGCCCGGACAGCCCGGAGCCCGGCCCGTCCATGCTCGGCGACATCGTGCTCTGCCCGGAGTTCGCCGCGGGGCAGGCGCGCAAGGCCGGGCACTCGCTGCAGCACGAGCTGGCGCTGCTCACCGTGCACGGCGTGCTGCATCTGCTCGGCTACGACCACGCCGAGCCGGACGAGGAGAAGGAGATGTTCGCCCTGCAGGCCCGGCTACTAGAGGAGTGGTACGAGAGCCTGCGCGAGGCGCGCTACCGCGCCGAGCTGGCCGAGCGCGACACCAGGCTGCTCGGCAAGACCGGCTTCACCACGCCGGGCGAGAAACCGGGGCAGGCGTGAGTTCCGCGACCCTGATCGTGCTGGCGGTGCTGCTCGTGCCCGCGGGCGGGCTCTTCGCCGGGCTGGACGCCGCGCTCAACACCGTCTCCAGGGCGCGGCTCGACGACATGGTGCGCGCCGAGCGCGCCGGCGCCGCCCGGCTGCTCCGGATCATGGACGACCGGCCGCGCTACGTGAACCTCATGGTGCTGCTCCGGGTGCTCTGCGAGATCACCGCGACGGTGCTGCTCGCGGCCGCGCTGCTCGACGTCTGGGCGGACGGTTTGGCGCTGCTCGGCACCGCGGTGGTCATGGTGCTGGTCGACTACGTGGTGATCGGCGTCGGGCCGCGCACCCTCGGCCGCCAGCACGCCTACTCCATCGCGCTCGCGGCGGCGCTGCCGCTGCAGCTGATCGGCGTGCTGCTCGGCCCGGTGAGCAGGCTGCTCATCCTGATCGGCAATGCCATCACGCCGGGCCGCGGCTTCCGCAACGGCCCGTTCGCCTCCGAGATCGAGCTGCGCGAGGTGGTCGAGATGGCCGGCGAGCGCGGCGTGGTCGCCGATGACGAGCGCCGGATGATCCAATCGGTCTTCGAGCTCGGCGACACCGCGGCACGGGCGGTCATGGTGCCGCGCACCGAGATGGTCTGGATCGAGGCGGACAAGACCGCCGCCCAGGCCATGTCGCTGGCGGTGCGCAGCGGCCACTCCCGGATGCCGGTGATCGGCGAGAACGTGGACGACATCCTCGGCGTGGTCTACCTCAAGGACCTGGTGCCCTATGCCGACCGTAGCCGCAAGGTGAAGGTCCGCGAGGTCATGCGCCCGGCCGTCTTCATGCCGGACTCCAAGCCGCTGGACAGCCTGCTGGACGAGATGCAGCGCAGGCGCAACCACATGGCGCTGCTGGTGGACGAGTACGGCGGCATCGCCGGGCTGGTCACCATCGAGGACGTGCTGGAGGAGATCGTCGGCGAGATCGCGGACGAGTACGACATCGGCGAGACGCCGCCCGTCGAGGAGCTCGGCGACGGCCGCTACCGGGTCTCGGCGCGGCTGCCGGTGCAGGATCTGGCCGAGCTGTTCGGGGTGCAGATCGCCGACGAGGAGGTCGACACGGTGGGCGGGCTGCTCGCGCACGAGCTGGGCCGGGTGCCGCTGCCCGGCTCCAAGGTCACCGCGCACGGGCTGGTGCTGCGCGGCGAGGGCGGCCCGGACGCCCGCGGCCGGATGCGGGTGCAGACCGTGGTGGTGCGCCGGGACAAGGCGTCCGGCGCGGAGGAGCAGGCCGAGGCGCCGCGCGAGGGCGAACGCGGGCGCAAGGAGCGGGGCGCCGACAAGGGTGGCCGCCGGAAAGACCGCGGCGAGGCCGCGGCGGCGGAGGCAGCGCAGAACGGATCGAGCCGCACCACGACGGCCGACCGCGACCAGGAGGGATCCCCATGACCGAGCTCGACGCCGAGGACACCAAACTGCTCACGCTCGCGCGCGGGGCGATGGGCCGGACCGGAGGCGCGGCGGGCGCGGCCGTCCGGGACACCGACGGCCGCACCTACGCCGCGGGCGAGGTGGCGCTGCAGGAGCTGCGGCTGACCGCGCTGCAGGCCGCCGTCGCGGCCGCGATCTCCAGCGGCGCCGAGGGTTTCGAGGCCGCCGTCGTGGTCGGCGGGCAGTTCAAGGACGCCGGGGTGCCCGCGGTCCGCGAGGTCTCGGCGAGCGCGCGGATCGTCTTCGCCGACCGCTCCGGCTCGGTCTTCGACATCGTCGACGACGCCGCGGCCGAGGTGTCCGGTGCCTGAATTCCGCTCCGGCTTCGTCTGTTTCGTCGGCCGCCCGAACACCGGCAAGTCGACGCTGACGAACGCGCTCGTCGGGCAGAAGATCGCCATCACCTCCTCCCGCCCGCAGACCACGCGGCACACCATCCGCGGCATCGTGCACCGCGAGGACGCGCAGCTCATCCTGGTGGACACGCCGGGGCTGCACCGCCCGCGCACGCTGCTCGGCGCGCGCCTCAACGACCTGGTGCGGGACACGTACTCCGAGGTCGACGTGATCGCGCTCTGCATCCCGGCGGACGAGAAGATCGGGCCGGGCGACCGCTGGATCGTGCAGCAGATCCGGCAGATGGCGCCGAAGACCACGCTGCTCGGCGTGGTCACCAAGATCGACAAGGTGAGCCGGGACGAGGTGGCGGCGCAGCTGCTCGCGGTCTCGAATCTGCTCGGACCGGAGGCCGAGCTGGTTCCGGTCTCCGCGGTGCGCGGTGAGCAGGTCGAGGTACTGGTCGAGGTGATCGCCTCGAAGATGCCGGAGGGCCCGGCCTTCTACCCCGACGGCGAGCTCACCGACGAGCCGGAGGAGACCCTGATGGCCGAGCTCATCCGGGAGGCCGCGCTGGAGGGCGTCCGGGACGAGCTGCCGCACTCGCTGGCCGTGGTCATCGAGGAGGTGGTGCCGCGCGAGGACCGGGACGACATGCTCGACGTGCACGCCCTGCTCTACGTCGAGCGGCCGAGCCAGAAGGCGATCATCATCGGCAAGGGGGGTTCCCGGCTCAAGCAGGTCGGCACCAGCGCCCGCAAGCAGATCGAGCACATCCTCGGCACCCGGATCTACCTGGACCTGCACGTCAAGGTGGCCAAGGACTGGCAGCGCGATCCGAAGCAGCTGCGCCGCCTCGGATTCTGATCCGAGGCCGTTTCCCGCCCCTGCGCCGCCCCCGCGCCGCCCGATCCGTTCCGCCACCCGCCCCCTTGGCGCACAATGGTGCTCTGCGAGATCCCGATCAGGTTGCCGCGCAGCGCTATTCGCGACCGAGGTTGGGGGGCGGAGATGACCGATCTGTACACCGGGCACCCGGCGTTCGATGCCGTCGCCGGGGAGCTGGCCGCGGTCGCCGAACGGCACCGCGAGCTGCTCAGGGACGCGGTGGACGCCTACCGCCTGCGGATCGGGCACTGGGTGCGCTACCTGGACCCGGAGGACCGCGCGCTGCGGCTGGCCCAGGCCGAGCGGCACCTCGCCGACCTGCACATCGACCCGGTGCGCCACGCCGACCTCGACCTGGACGCCTACCGCGCGGTGCGCGACGGCGTGCCGATGCGGTACGCGAGCGAGCACGGCGCCTTCCTCCGGCCGCGCGATGCCGGGCCGCCGGTGCTGGTCCGCCCCGGCTCGCCGGAGCACCGGCTCGGCGTGGTCGCCCGGCTGGCGGTACTGGGGCAGACGCTGGAGCAGATCCAGGTGGTCGCGGTCACCGCGACGATGGGGGTGCCGCCGGTTCGCTGACGCTGTCCCCGGTCCGTGCGAGGATGGGCCGGTGCGTTCGTATCGGGATGAGGCGGTGGTGGTGCGCCAGCACAAGCTGGGCGAGGCCGACCGCATCGTCACGCTGCTGACCCGGCGCAACGGCCTGGTGCGGGCGGTGGCGAAGGGAGTGCGGCGCACCGGCTCGCGGTTCGGGGCGCGGCTGGAGCCCTTCGCCTACGTCGACGTGCAGCTGTATCCGGGGCGCAGCTTCGACACCGTCACCCAGGTGCACACCGTGGAGGCGTTCGCCGCCGACATCGTGGCCGACTACGGCCGCTACACCACCGCCTGCGCGGTGCTGGAGACGGCGGAGCGGCTGGCGGGCGAGGAGCGCGCGCCCGCGCCCAAGTTGCACGCGCTCACCGCGAGCGCGCTGCGCGCCGTCGCCGCCGGGCAGCGGCCGCACGAGCTGATCCTGGACGCCTTCCTGCTGCGGGCCATGGGGTTCGCGGGGTGGGCGCCCGCGCTGGACGAGTGCGCCAAGTGCGCCACCCCCGGCCCGCACCGCGCCTTCCACGTCGCCGCCGGTGGCGCGGTGTGCGTGCACTGCCGTCCACCGGGGGCCTCGAGCCCGCCGGAGGGGGCGCTCGAGCTGCTGGTCGCGCTGCTGCGCGGGGAGTGGGAGAAGGTCGAGGCGGTGCCTGTTTCGGTGCGCTCGCGGGCCAGCGGGCTGGTCGCGGCGCACCTGCAGTGGCACCTCGAGCGCAGGCTGCGCACCCTGCCCCTGCTGGAGCGCACGCCCTCGGCCCACTGAGCCCGCCCCGGCAGGCGCTCGGCCACATCGACGCGGGGCCTGCCTCGCCGTTCCGTGAGCGGGTGCCGCGCGCCGCAGTGCGCGCCGTCCGGTGGGAGGCCGCTACACCGGCCCGCGGGCATCGGGCAGGATGGGGGCGTGATCCTCCGTCGCGACTCTTCAGGGTCCGGAACGGGCAGCGCACTGTCCGACGGCCCGCGCACCGTCCGCCCGCCGTCGCCGCACCCCTCCGGCGCCCGTCCGCCGGAGCTGCCGCCGGAGCTGGTGCCCGCGCACGTCGCGCTGGTGATGGACGGCAACGGCCGCTGGGCGCAGGAGCGCGGGCTGGCCCGGACGGCGGGGCACGAGCGCGGCGAGGCGGTGCTCATGGATACCGTCGAGGGCTGCATCGAGATCGGCGTCAAGTGGCTCAGCGCCTACGCCTTCTCCACCGAGAACTGGCGGCGCAGCCCGGACGAGGTGCGCTTCCTCATGGGCTTCAACCGAGACGTCATCCGCCGCCGCCGGGACGAGATGCACGAGATGGGCGTCCGGGTGCGTTGGGCCGGGCGGCGGCCGCGGCTGTGGCGCAGCGTGATCAGGGAGCTCGAGGTCGCCGAGGAACTCACCAGGGACAACACCGTCATGACGCTCACCATGTGCGTCAACTACGGCGGCCGCGCCGAGATCGCCGACGCCGCACGGGAGATCGCGCGCCGGGTGGCGGCGGGCGAGCTCGACCCGGAGAAGGTCGACGAGGCGACGGTGGCCCGCTTCCTGGACGAGCCGGACATGCCCGACGTCGACCTCTTCCTCCGCCCCTCCGGCGAGTTCCGCACCTCGAACTTCCTGCTCTGGCAGTCCGCCTACGCCGAATTCGTCTTCCAGGAGACGCTCTTCCCCGACTTCGACCGCCGCAACCTGTGGGAGGCCTGCCTGGCCTACGCCCGCCGCGACCGCCGCTTCGGGGCCGCCAAGTGAGCGAGCTCGACCCCGCCATGGAGCTCAAGGCGTCGGCGGGCGCGGTGCTCTCCGTCTACGACGTCGACGTGCGGGTGGACAACGACGGCTCGCTGCGCTTCGACTACGAGGGCGCGCTCTGCTCGCTGGACGCCGTCACCCTCGCGCCGGGGCTGGACGTGCTCACCCTGACCTGCGTGCTCGCCTGGGACCGCCCGCTCAAGCCCGCGCTGCACAAGCGGGTCGCGGAGCGCAATGCGACGCTGCAGTTCGGCTCGATCGTCGTGGTCGCCAGGGAGAAGCTGGCCGACGTGGTGCTGCGCTACACCTTCCCCGCGGTCGGGCTGGCCGACGGCGCGCTCGGCACCATGCTGCTGCTGGTCCTCTCCGGCGCGGGTAAGGCGCGGCAGGGGCTGGTCGTTCCGGCCTGAGTCAGCCGGGGCCGTAGGGGAGCAGGGCGCGCACCCCGCGCTCCAGCGCCGCCGGTTCCAGGTCGCCGACGATGAGGAACTGCAGCAGGAAGCCGGGAAGCAGCCCGAACAGGGTCGCCGCCACGGCGTCCAGATCGGCGTCGGCGGGCAGCCACCCCTCCTCGGCCATGCGCTCCGCGTACTCCCGCCACATCTCGCGGATCCCGGTCATCGCCAGCTTGACGTAGCCGGCCGCCTGAGGGTCGGTGAGCGCCAGCGTCCAGGCCTGCGGCGCCAGCCGCAGCCGGCCCTCCAGGCCGGTGTTCTGCGACATCCACGTGGTCACCGCGCCGACCACCGCGGCAGGGGTGGGCAGCGGATCGCGGCGGATGGCCTCGATCAGCACCGCCCTGATATCGGTCCCCGCATTCGAGGCCAGCGCCGCGACCAGCTCGTCCTTGCTCTTGAAGTAGCGGTACACCGCACCGGCCGAGAGCCCGGACTCGGCGAAGACGTCCTGCATCGAGGACTGGTGGAAGCCCTTGCGCGCGAAGCAGCGCTGCGCCGCGTCCACGATCTGCTGCCTGCGGCGCTCCAGGTGTTCTTCGCTGACTCTCGGCATGGCTCCAAAGTAAAACGGATATTCGTTCTTGACAACCACGCGGTGGGGTGCGACCGTTGAGCCACCTTAAAAGAACGAACATTCGATTTATGGGGAGTGGTCATGAACATCCCGCAGCGCGCGGTCGCCGTCGGCGTCGGAGCGGCCCTGCTCCAGGCGCTCATGCTGATCGCCTTCGCCTGGCCCGCCGTGCACACCACGCCGCGCGACCTGCCGGTCGCCGTCGCCGGGCCGGGCGCGGCGCAGATGGTCGAGCGGCTGGGGCAGAGCAGCCCGGGCGTGCTGGAGCCGCGCACCGTCGGCGACGAGGCCGCGGCCCGCACCGCGCTCACCGAGCACGAGGTCTACGGCGCGATCCTGACCGGGCCGCAGCCGCGGGTGCTCGTCGCCTCGGGGGCGAGCCCGCTGGTCGCGCAGCAGCTCACCCAGCTCGCGCAGCAGCTCTCCGGTGCACCCGCGGCCACCGCGGTGGAGGATGTGGTGCCGGCCGATCCGGACGACCCGCGCGGCGCCGGCTTCGGGGCCATGGCGCTGCCGCTGGTGATGTCGGGGATCGCGGCCGGGGTGCTGCTCAGCCTGCTGGTGCCGACGGCGGTGGGGCGGTTCGCCGGGGTATTCACCTTCGCGGTGGCCGGTGGGCTGCTGAGCATGGTGATCGTGCAGGGCTGGCTGTCCATCCTGCCGGGGGAGTACCTGATGCTGGCCGGGGTCGCGGGGCTGGTCTCGCTCGCGGTGGCGGGGGCGGTGGCCGGGCTGGCGACCGCGATCGGCCGGGCCGGGATCGGCATCGCCGCGCTCACCATGCTGCTGGTCGGCAATCCGTTCTCCGCTGCCACCTCGGCGCCGGAGCTGCTGCCGCAGCCGTGGAGCGCGATCGGCCAGGCGCTGCCGCCGGGCGCCGCGGTCTCGCTGCTCCGCTCGGTCGCCTTCTTCGACGGCGCAGGCGCGGGCGGGCCGCTGCTGGTGCTGCTGATCTGGGCGGGCGCCGCGCTGGCGCTGTTCGGGGTCGGGGTGGTCAGGGAGCGCGGCGCCGCCGAGCCCGCGCCGGAGCGCGCGGTCCCGCAGCCGGCCTGATCGGGCGAGTGCCGAGCGGGTCCCGCTTCCCGGAGCGGGGCCCGCTCGCGGTGTGCGGCCGGTCCGAACCGGTGGCAGGCGGGGCCGGTTCCGCAGACCGCTGCACGCGCGGGCGATCGCCGGCGCTGTGGCCGCGGCGCTCGCTCAGCGCGCGCGCAGGCAGTCGGCGCAGGTGCCGAAGATCTCCAGGGTGTGGCTGACCTCGGTGAAGCCGTACTCGGCGGCGGTGGCATCGGCCCACACCTCGACCGCGGGGCCCGCCACCTCGACGGTCCGGCCGCAGTGCCGGCAGACCAGGTGATGGTGGTGCCCGGTGGAGCACTGCCGGTACACCGACTCGCCGGTATCGGTGCGCAGCACGTCGACCATGCCCGCGTCGGAGAGCGACTGCAGCGTGCGGTAGACGGTGGTGAGGCCGATCCCCTCGCCGCGCTTGCGCAGCTCGTCGTGCAGCTCCTGGGCGGAGCGGAACTCCTCGATATCGCGGAGCAGCGCCGCGATGGCATTGCGCTGGCGCGTGCTGCGCACCCCGACCGCCTTGGCGGCGGTGGACTTGTCGGCCACAATCATCCTTCCTCGGCATGGGCGACGGCGTCCACGACGATGTGTGCCAGGTGGTCGTCGACCAGCTCGTAGAGCACTTCCCGGCCCGATCGCTCGCCGTGCACCACCCCCGCCGCCTTGAGAATCCGCAGGTGCTGGCTCACCAGCGGCTGGGTGACGCCGAGCGCGTCCACCAATTCGTGCACGCAGCGCGGCGACTCCCGCAATTGCAACACGATCGCGATGCGAACGGGGGCGGCGAGTGCGCGCAGCAGTTCACCGGCGTCCTCCAGGACCGCCCGGCTCGGCACCGGAGCCGGGGCGGGGGAACGGTAGGGGTTGTGCGGCACGGCGGCTGTCATCGGTCCATCTCCTTATCGGAAAGCGATTCCATTTTGATATGCACGGTTGCGCATGTCAAACGGACACGCTCCAGGGGCGGTGCGGTGAAAACCGAGTGGCGCTGGGCCGATAGGCTGAGTGTTCAGTGCACTGTGCGTTGTGCGGTGTACATGAACCCCCATCGGGCCGATTCCCAAGGACGGAGAATTCTCGCGTGGCACCCAAGTCGAAGGTGGACACCGTTGCCAACCTCGCCAAGCGCCGGGGTCTGGTGTACCCGTGCGGTGAGATCTACGGCGGCACCAAGTCGGCCTGGGATTACGGCCCGCTCGGCGTCGAGCTGAAGGAGAACATCAAGCGGCAGTGGTGGCGCACCATGGTCACCAGCCGCGACGACGTCGTCGGGCTCGACTCCTCGGTGATCCTGCCCCGCCAGGTCTGGGAGGCCTCCGGCCACGTCGCGACCTTCACCGACCCGCTGGTCGAGTCGCTGATCACGCACAAGCGGTACCGCGCCGACCACCTGCTGGAGGCGTACGAGGAGAAGCACGGCCACCCGCCCGCCAACGGCCTCGCCGACATCCGCGACCCGGAGACCGGCGACCCGGGCAAATGGACCGAGCCGCGCAACTTCTCCGGCCTGCTCAAGACCTTCCTCGGCGCGGTGGACGACGAGGAGGGGCTGCACTACCTGCGCCCGGAGACCGCGCAGGGCATCTTCGTCAACTACAAGAACGTCGAGACCACCGCGCGCAAGAAGCCGCCGTTCGGCATCGCGCAGATCGGCAAGAGCTTCCGCAACGAGATCACGCCGGGCAACTTCATCTTCCGCACCCGCGAGTTCGAGCAGATGGAGATGGAGTTCTTCGTCAAGCCGGGCGAGGACGAGAAGTGGCACCAGTACTGGATCGACACCCGGCTGGCCTGGTACACCGACCTCGGGATCGACCCGGAGAACCTGCGGCTCTTCGAGCACCCCAAGGAGAAGCTCTCGCACTACTCGACCCGCACGGTCGACATCGAGTACCGCTTCCGCTTCCAGGGCAGCGAGTGGGGCGAGCTGGAGGGGCTGGCCAACCGCACCGACTACGACCTGCGCACGCACGCCGAGCACTCCGGCGCCGACCTGAGCTACTTCGACCAGGCCGCGGGCGAGCGCTACATCCCGTACGTGATCGAGCCCGCCGCCGGGCTCACCCGCTCGCTGATGGCCTTCCTGGTCGATGCCTACGCCGAGGACGAGGCGCCGAATGCCAAGGGCGGGGTGGATGTCCGCACCGTGCTCCGGCTGGACCGCAGGCTCTCGCCGGTCAAGGCCGCGGTGCTTCCGCTCTCCCGCAACGCCGACCTGACCCCCAAGGCCAAGGATCTCGCCGCGCAGCTGCGCCGGAACTGGAACGTCGACTTCGACGACGCAGGCGCCATCGGCCGCCGCTACCGGCGCCAGGACGAGATCGGCACCCCGTTCTGCATCACCGTCGACTTCGACACCCTGGAGGACCAGGCCGTCACGGTGCGCGAGCGGGACTCCATGGCGCAGGAGCGGATCGCGCTGGACAAGGTCGAGGGGTACCTCGCGCAGCACCTGATCGGCGCCTGATCAGCGCGGGCGCCCCAGCGGCGTCAGGTCGAGCATGGCGTACGCGCCGATCAGCGGCTCGATGCCGCGCGCGTACGCCGAGTAGGTGTGGAAGACCGCGTCGTCGTCGTCCCGCCAGAAGACGCTGACGCCGGGCTGCTCGTCGCCGAGTCGCCGCCCGGCGAGCGCGTGCTCCCTGGCGGAGCGGTAGTTGTAGCGGACCGGCGCGATATCGGCGTCCAGCGAGACGTGGAAGTCGTAGTTGAAGGCGCTGCCGAAGGACGAGTACATGGGGAATGCCCAGCCGTGCGCGGCGTGGTAGCCCGCCAGCCGCTCCCAGGGCCCGCGGCTGATCGCGGCGAAGGCGGTGTCCCGCCCGGGTGATCGCGCGATGCCGTCGAGCACGGCGGCGCAGCCGGGGCAGCCCTCGTCCCGATCCCACTGCCACATGAGGTGGTAGACGATCAGCTGCCTGCGGCCCTCGAAGAGCTCGGGCAGCCGGACGCGGCCGCCTGCCCCCTCGAAGACGTACTCCTCCGGCACCGGGACCATCGGCAGCGCCCGCCTGCGCGCGGCGAGCGCGTCCAGCGCCCCGGTGACCGCCTTCTCCTCCGCGAGCAGCGCTGCGCGGGCCGCGAGCCACTCGGCCCGGCTCGCCACGGCCGGACGCGTCATGGGACCTCTCCTTCGCCGATCTCCGGATGTGACACGGGTTCGTTCCAGCGGCCGCTGCGGATGGGTTGCTGGAGAGATGCTGGGGGCTCGGGGGAGTTTCCCGAACGGTTGCCGGGATTCGCAGTATTCGCATGCCGCGGCGGCGATCCGGATTGCGTCCCTCCCCCGGTTGCCGCACCCTTGCGGATGTGTTGCGGGAGAGGGTCGAGACGGTGCGCGAACTGGCGCCGTCGGAGGAGCGATTCGTTCGGCACGGAACGTTCACCGGACGTTCCGTCGCGGTGTCCGGTGCCCTCGATATCCGGGTGCTCCGAAGAGCCTTCGCGGACCTGCAGGCCTCGTACCCGATCCTGCGCTGCCGCATCGCCACCGACCCCGCCCGCCTGCTCGCCCCGCGCGGCCGGGCGCCCCGGCTCTGGCTCGCCACCGGCGACCCCGCCGCGGTCTCGCTGCCGCGCCGCGCGCTGCGCCCGGACCGCGCGCTCGGCTACCTGGACGTGGTCCGCCACCGCGGCCTGGCCCGGGTGACGCTGTACGTGCACCACGCCGTCGCCGATGCCGGGCACTGCCTCGCGCTCTTCGCCCGGCTGTGGGAGCTGTACACCGAGCGGGTCGAATACGGCCGGGCCACGGTGCTGGAGCACCCGGTGCCGCTGCCGCTGGAGCAGCACGTGCGCGAGGCCGGGCTGAGCCGGGCAGGCGTCTCCGGGCTGGAGGCGGTCATCGCCCCGGCGCCGCCGCCACCGCCGCCCGCCGGGCACACGCCGGGGCCGCAGGCGCTGGCGCGGCCCCACCGGCTCGTCCTCGACCCGGCGGCGACCGCGCGGCTCACCGGGTACGCCCGCGCGCACGGGGTCTCGATGAACGGGGTGGTGACCGCCGCGCTGCTGCGCGCCTTCGCAGAACTCGCACCGGCGCGCGGGCCGGTCGGCTGCGTCTACCCGGTGGACCTGCGCACCCGGCTGGGGCAGCCCGTCACGGCGTGCGGCGGCACCAATATGGCCGGGCTCGCGGGGTTCGTGGCGGAGCTCGACCGGGCGGACGACCCGGTCGAGCTGGCGCAGCGGGTGAGCAGTACGCTGCGCCACGATCTCGCCGAGGGCATCGTCCAGCAGTCGGTGCTGCACTTTCCGGATTTCTACGGCGACCGGCGGGTGCACTCGCTGGCCGGGCATGTCGCGATCACCAATACCGGTGTCGTACGGCCGTTCACGGTGCCCGCCGGGCTGCGGCTGACCGACTACGAGATCGTCTACCTCTCCGCGCATCCCCGGCCCTCGGCGGGGGCGAGTGCCGCGGTGACGTTCCTGGTCTACACGTATGCCGGGCGGCTGAGCGTCGGGGTGCTCGGGGGCGGTGATCCGCAGCGGATGGCAGCGGCTGTCCGCGCGGAGCTGGAGCTGCTGGTCGAGGGGGTTCCGGTCGCGGGGTGATGGGTCCGGCAGGGGCAGCCGGGCAGGCGCAGGCGCTCGGGGCGCGCCCCGGCGCCGGGCACCCGGCCTGTCCTGGTGCCCGGCTCAGAACCGCCCGCCGCGGCCGATCCGCCGCGACCCGGACGCCCCGCCGTACGAGCGCGGCCGATACCCGCCGCCACCACCCGCGGCACCGCGCAGCAAACCCTCCACCAGGATGCCGCCGAGCACCGCACCCGCCTGCCCGCCGCCGGACGGCGCCCGGCTCGCCTCCCAGCGCCGCACATCGGCCTGCGCCTCGCGCAGCGCGGTGCCGCCGAGTTCCGCCGCCGCGCGGGCGTTCTCCAGCGCCGCGGCGGGGTCGCCCGCGGCCAGCCGCTGCGCCTCGTCCAGCCGCCGCTGCGCCTCGGAGAGCCGGGTGCGCGCTTGCGCGTCCACCGCGCCGCGCCTGGTGCCGACGAAATCGCCCGCGGCCGCGACCTGCCCGCGCGCCGCGGTGAGCGCGTGCTCCAGCCGCCCGCGCAGCTCCGCCTCGGCCCGCCGGTGTTCGGTCGCGGCCGCGATCACCCGATCCAGCTCGCCGTCGGCCCGGACGACCTCGCGGAAGGCACCGAGCGGATCGCTCTCGGCGGCCGCCTCGGCCCCGGCCAGCGCCGCCTGCGCTGCCGTGCGCGCGGCCGCGAGCGGCGATCCGCCGTGCGCGGTGAGCCCCGCCGCCGTCTCCAGGTCGGCGCGGAGCTCGGCGAGCGCGGCGGGCAGCCCCGCCCGCGCGGCGGCGATATCGGCGGCCGCCGTGGCGATGGCGCCGAGTAGCGTGCGCGCCTGGCCGAGCGCTGCCTCGGCGCCGCGGATCGCTCCCACCGCTTCGCCCTGCTCGCCCACCGGCTTCGCCAGCGCCGCCCGCCCGGCGTCGATCGCCCGCTCGCCGAACGTGATTCGCTCCCGCGCCGCCGCGACATTGCCCGGCACCGAGACCAGCGTGCTCGCCGGGTAGGTGCCGGTGAGCCGGGCCAGCTCGGCCTCGGCGCCAGGCACCGCGCCGGTGAGCTCGACCAGGTCGCGGGTGAGCGCGTCCAGCCGGGCGCCGCCGTTCAGCAGCAGATCCCGCATGGCATCGAATTCCCCGACCCGCCCGTCCAGTTCGCGATCCGCCCGGCCGACCGTGCCGAGCAGCTCGAGCAGCAGCGTGCGCTGCTGGTCCGGCGTCTCCGGGACGGCGTCGTCCAGCTGTTGCCTGATCTGGAAGGCGCGGCTCGCCGCCTGCCGCGCGCTGTCCAGCGCGGTGTGGAAGGGGGCGGTCGCGGTGGCGCCGAACTCGCCGGTGGCGATCTCCAGCTCCTCGCCGCTGGTCCGGATGGCGTCGTCCAGCTCGACCAGCACCTCGCGCGAGCGGGCGTGCAGCGTCTCCAGCGAGAGCGCGCCGATGGCGGCGACATTGTCCGGGTCCAGGCTGCGCGCCGCCGCCAGTTCCGCGCTGCGCCTGCGATTCCGCCGGATCCGCGACCACCCGACCAGCCCCGCGGCCGCGGCCACCACCAGCACGACCACGATCACCAGCCCCACCGGGCTCACCCCGCCGCCGCGCAGCGCCGCGTCGATGCCGTCGGCCGCCGCGACCCCGGCGCCCGCCCAGCGCCCCGCGCGCAGCTCGGGCTCCACCCGCTCGGCCAGGATGTCGTCCAGCTCGCCGCCGGTGAGGCCGGCGGGCAGCTCGCCGTCGAACCAGTACGCCCGATCCTCGGTGGCCACCGCGAGCAGCAGGTCGCGCGAGCCGAAGCCGGAGAGCGCCGCGGTGCGCTCGGCCCAGCTCTGCGGCGCCATGCCGTCGAAGTCGGGCACGTAGACCACCCACAGCCGGACCTGGTGGTTGCCGTAGAGGTTGTCGACCGCGGCGTTCACCCGGTCGCTGCCCGCGGTGTCCAGCGCGTTCGCCTCGTCCAGCACCTGCGGCCCGATCCGCAGCGGCGGCTCCGCGCCCGCCGGCGCCACCGGGAGCAGGGCGAGCAACACCGCGAGCAGCAGAACCACGCGCACCTTCAGCACCGACATGGCCCCGATCCAACCAGACCGCGCGCCGCACGCTGGCTAGCATCGAGCCGTGATCACGATCGACCAGCCCTACACCGGCCACGTCTCCCCGGGATCGAACCCGCAGCAACGCGACGTCCCCGGCGCCCGCATCGTCAAACTGTCGGTCGGCCCGATGGACAACAACAGCTACCTGGTGCAGTGCACCGCCACCGGCGCCGCCCTGCTCATCGACGCCGCGAACGAACCCGACCGGCTCCGCGCCCTGCTCGCCCAGGAGGCGGCCGACCGGGTCGAGCTCATCGTCACCACGCACCAGCACGGCGACCACTGGCAGGCGCTCGCCGACATCGCCGCCGCCACCGGCGCCCCCACCGCCGCGCACGCCCTCGACGCCGGCCCGCTGCCCGTCACCCCCGACCGGCTGCTCGCCGACGGCGACACCGTCGAGATCGGCGAACTCCGCTTCGACATCGTGCACCTCCAGGGCCACACCCCCGGCTCGGTCGCGCTCGTGCTGCGCGACGGCGGCGGCGTGGTGCACATCTTCACCGGCGACTGCCTCTTCCCCGGCGGCATCGGCAAAACCTCCGGCGCCGAGAGTTTCGACGCGCTGCTCACCGGTGTCCGCACCAAACTCTTCGAGCGCTACGAGGATGCCGTGGTATACCCCGGGCACGGTGACGACACCACCCTCGCCGCCGAGCGGCCGCAACTCGCGGAGTGGGCCGAGCGGGGATGGTGAGAAAATACCGCGTTGACACGGCGGATTCTGTAGGAGAAGGTGGCGACTACGGGGAGTGATCAGGGGGAAGCAAATGTCGGCATCATGGTTCGGCTCGGTCGACTGCGGTGATCCGTAGTGGCGGTGTCGGGCTTTTTCAATCACTATGACGATCCTGACGAGTTCTGGGACGACGAACCTCTGGTGCCGAGCCGGGCAACGACGGAATCTCGTCGACCCGTTCCGGCGCGCAACCCGTCGGTTCGAGCCCCCTTGGTGGCGCCGACGCAAACGGCTTCCGGCGTCGGCTCCTCCTTCGTGACGATGGAAATCGACAGGGGTCTTCTCCCCGACCGCATCGAGTTCGCGCGAAATTGGAATTCGTATTTCGGGCCGCACGAGGTCGGCGCGGAACTGATGGCGGCGTATCGCGCGGCGATAACCCGGTGGCTCGAGCGCAGTTATGCGGGCGATAGGTGGCCGAGTCCGCGGGAGTTGTCGACGACCGCGGTCCCCGATCATCGGACGAGGCTGATCCTGCTGCTCGGAACGACGACGTGGGATGAGTACAGCAGGCTCGCCAGCAGCATGATCGGTGGCGGACATTTCGAAGCTCGGAGCGGTGCCGACCGGGCCGGTGGGCATGCGGTCGTCGTGACCGCCGATCGGCGATACCTCGAGTCGGTGGTCGTGGACAGCCGGTGGGCGGCGATGGTGCGCGCCGACGAGATCACGGCGGCGGTACTGCGTTGCTGTGCTCGAATACGGTCGGCTCGGCCCGATTTCACGGCACCGGACTGCTACCCGCAGTACTCGATCGCCGCTCCGGAGCACGAGTTGGAACTTCACCGGAACGCACTTCTTCTGAATCGGGTGGTGAGCTGAGTTGACGGACAAGCTGGCGGTGTCGCTGAACGCCATGAAACTGGCGGTCGGCCGATGGGGTGACGCGGCGGACAACCTGACGGTAGGCAGAGATCGGACCTCGAAGGTCGAACTCGGCACGAGTGGTAAGACCTTCGGTGCGGCGCTTACCCAGTACGCTCCCGCCGCGGCCTATGTGCGGGACAGGTTGAGCGAGGGCGTCACTGTTTTCGAGGACATCGCCTCGGTATTGAAGTCGGCGCACGACCAGTACGAGACGGAAGAACTCAACAGCCGCAACAAGCTGCGCCCGCTGGAGGAGCAGTGACGGACCTGCGTAGTGGGCTGCAGTCGAATATCGCGTACATCAGGGATACGACCAAGGAGATCGGCGATCTCCCGGCCCAGGTCGACGGGTTCAGCGGAGATATCGTCACTTGGATTCGCGTCGATGGCTACTCCAAGTTCCCTAACCCCTTCGCAATCGAACGAGCCGTCGATCGCGTATGGGAGAACCGCGACCGAATAAATCAGGCAATCAGGGAATCGTGGAACACGCTCGTCGAGCTCGACCCCGAACTGGAAGTGCCGGTTCGATTGATCGGTTTCGCTGACGAGTGGCGGAACATCCAGGGTGATCTCACCGCGGCTCAGACGAACTTCAACGAGACCAATCTCAGCGCGGAATGGCAAGGTGACGCCGCTTCTCGATACGTGGAGATGCGCAGCCGCCAGCAGACCGCGCTCGTCTCGATGCAGGACGTCTGCGGTCAGATCGCGGTGAACCTCGAAGATGTGGCGAACGCTCAGCTGACGTTGTACACCGAGCTGGCGACGAAATCGCAGGAGCTGGTAGAGCGGGTCACGGAGGTAGCGGGCAGCTTCATAGCCTCGATGTTCGACCTCCCCCGGGGGGCGATCTCGGCCCAGGCCGACTTGCTGACGGCGGTCGAGGCAAGCAAATCCTTCATTCTCGGCACCGTGACCTCGATGGCGACCAGCGCACAATCCTTGATCATCAGCGGAAATCGGATCGCGCAGACCCTGTCCATCCAGCGTGGTCTTCCGAACAATCACTGGCCACCGGGAGTGAAGGAGTCCTACGGCACCGGGATCGACGGTATCCGCATTGCCATCGGGGACGGGGCCGCGAGCGATGGCGACAAATCGGATTGGGAACTCGGGGCTACCAAGGTCGTGACCGAATGAGTCGCTCGGGGCGGGTCGCCTCATTCCTCGCCTTGTTCGCGCTGGCGATGGGATGCTCCCCGGAGCCGGGAACGCCGGCACCGGCGCAGCCCCGCCCGATGACGCTCGCCGAGCTGTGTTCCGATATCGCGCAGTTCTTCACCGCGCAACTCTCCGCAGCGCCCGTGGCACCCGGCTCGCTCTCGTCGCTGGACGGCGCGATCAACTCCGCCGCGAACTGCCTCATCGCGCAGGGCGAGACCACCGTCGGGGAGTGGTCGTCGCACCGCGACCCGACCGCGACGGATCCGACCGAGGGCGAGACCGGGTATCAGCGCCGGACCGTCGGTGCGGACCCGGTCTGGATGCTGGATCGGGGCAGCCCGACCGGCATCGTCGAATTCGTGACCAGGGTCGGCGACTGGAACGCGACGCTGTTGGTCCTAGAGCCGGCCACCCGGAACGGCATCCTGTCGAACGCCGACACCGACGCCGCATCCCGCTTCCTGGTGGAAACGACGACAAAGCTCACCGCCCTGCCGAACGAATAAGCAGAAAACGGACATCGCCCTACACTGACCCCATGCGTCGCTCGCTCGCCCTCCTGCTCCTCGCCCTCGCCGCCACGGCCTGCACAGCGCAGGGCCCGGGATCGACGACGAACTGCGACGTCTCCGGCTGCACGGTGACATTCCAGCGCGGCGTCGCGGCGTCGGCGAGCATCCTCGGCGTGGACGCGAAACTCGTTGCGGTGAACGGCAACCTGGTGACCCTCGAGATCGCGGGCCAGCAGGTGACGGTGCCCGCGGGAGAGCAGGGGCAGGCGGCGGAGGGGTTGAACGTGGCGGTGCAGGAGGTCACCGAGCAGCAGGTGGTGGTGAAGATCGGGACCGGCCTGCAGCCGAACTGATCAGGGCAGCAGACTCTCGAACATCCGCTCGGAGCTGTGCCCCCCGAACCCCGCCGCGATCTGCCGATCCGCGAGATTCCGCACCGCCCCGATGATGTCGAGATCCACCCCGGCCTCCCGGCTCGCACCCACGATCGCGTCCAGCGCCGCCTTGGTGAAGGTCAGCGACTGGAACGGCTCCGCGTAGTCCCCGGAGTCGATCTTCGCCCCGAGCTCCGGCAGCGACCCCGTCATGGCGGCGATCCAGGCGCCCGCGCGTTCCCCGAACTCGGTGGCCGGTATCCCGGCGGAACGAACCATGGCCGCGCCGTGGTAGAACCCGGCGAACATGGTGTACATCCCGGCCAGCAGCGCGAAGTCGACCAGCGAGGCGTGCCCGGCATCGGCGCCGAGGTACTCCGCCGTCCCGAACACCTCGAGCACCGCCCGGTACCGCTCGAAGACCGCGGCCGACCCGCTGTAGAGCAGCGACGACCCGGGCGCGCCGATCATCGGCGGCGTCGCCATGATGCCGCCGTCCAGATACTCGATGCCGTGCCCGGCCGCCCACCCGGCCAGCTCCCTGGCGCTCGCGGGCTCGGTGCTGGTCAGGTTGACCACGGCGCGGCCGGCGAGTTTCCCGGCGAACGGGTCGAGCGTCTCGTGGACGGAGGCGTGGTCGAACAGGCAGACGATGACGAGATCGCTGGTCAGCGCCTCGGGCAGCGGGAGCTCCACGGCACCGGCGGGCACCGGCCGCCCTGGTGTGCGGTTCCAGACGGTGGCCGGGTGCCCGGCGGCGAGCAGCGCGGCGGCCAGCGCCCGGCCCATGGCGCCCTGACCGAGCACGGTCACGGATGGGGTCATGCGAAACTCCCGGAAATCGGAGGAACGAGGTCGGCGCCGCCACCGATCCTCCCGACCCCGGAACGCCCCCACAAGTACGCACTTCGTCGTTGGCTACCTACCCCGAGGTGAGTATGGCGCCGACCTGGCAGACTTGACCCGTGAATCCCGCCCAGTTGCAGACCCGCCCGCTGCCGCGAGCGCCGCGCGACCCGCGGCGCGGCTTCGGCGCGGCGCTCTGGCGCTGGATCGTGCGGTTCGTCCTCGGCGCGCTGCTGATGGCGATCGTGCTGGTCGGCGGCACCGCCTTCCGGGTATGGCAGGTGGCGCGGATCGACGACTACACCCCGGCCGACGCCATCGTGGTGCTCGGCGCCGCCCAGTACTCCGGCACCCCGTCCTCGGTCTTCGAGGCCAGGCTGGAGCGGGCAAACCGGCTGTACAAGGCCGGCGTCGCACCGGTGGTGATCACGGTCGGCGGCAAACAGCAGGGCGACCTCTACACCGAGGCCGCGTCCGGCAAGAACTACCTGATGGACCAGGGCGTGCCCGAGGAGGCGATCCTCGCGGTCGAGACCGGGTCGGACACGCTGCGCAGCATCGAGGCGGTCGCCGCCGCCATGCGGGAGCGCGGCTGGTCGTCGGCGGCGCTGGTCAGCGACCCCTGGCACTCGCTGCGCACCAGGACCATGGCGCGCGACGCCGGGCTGGCGGCCTGGACCGCGCCCACCCGCTCCGGCCCCGCCGTCTACACCCGCGAATCGCAGGCCCACGGCATCGCCAGGGAGACCGGCGCGCTGCTCTGGTATCAGCTCACGCACTTCTCCGCCGACTTCGAATACACAGCGGGACAATGACCTACACCGACCACGACCGCGCCCGCCTGGTCCGGGAGGCGGCCAAGACCGCCGGGCTCGGCCCGGCCGGCGAGGAGACCGGCCACCGCACCGAGTTCGCCCGCGACCGGGCCCGGGTGCTGCACTCCGCCGCGCTGCGCAGGCTCGCGGACAAGACCCAGGTCATGGGCCCGCGCGACGGCGACACCCCGCGCACCAGGCTCACCCACTCGCTGGAGGTCGCGCAGATCGGCCGCGGCATCGCCGACGGTCTCGGCTGCGACCCCGACCTCGCCGACCTGGCCGGGCTCGCGCACGACATCGGCCACCCGCCCTACGGCCACAACGGCGAGCGCGCGCTGGACATCTTCGCCGAGGCGTACGGCGGCTTCGAGGGCAACGCGCAGAACCTGCGCATCCTCACCCGGCTGGAGCCCAAGGTGGTCACCCCAGACGGCGCGTCGGCCGGGCTCAACCTCACCAGGGCCGCCCTGGACGCCGCCATCAAGTATCCGTGGGTGCGTGATGCCCCGCGCAGCAAGTTCGGCGCCTACGCCGTGGACGCCGACCGACTGGCCTGGGTCCGTGCGGGCGCCCCCGAGCGCAGGCAGACGCTGGAGTGCCAGGTCATGGACTGGGCCGACGACGTCGCCTACTCGGTGCACGACGTGGAGGACGGCGTGATCGCGGGCCGCATCGACCTGCGCGCCCTCGCCGACCCCGCCGAGCAGCGCGCCCTCGCCGACCTCGGCCACAACCGCGACCTCACGGCGGACGAACTCTGCGCCGCCGCCCAGCGCCTCTCCGAACTCCCGGTGGTCGCCGACGCCACCGGCTACGACGCCACCTTCCGCGCCTCGGTCGCGCTCAAACGGCTGACCAGCGAGCTGGTCGGGCGCTTCACCACCGCCGCCGTCACCGCCACCAGGGCGGTCGCGGGGGAGCGGCCGCTCACCCGCTACGCCGCCGACCTGGAGGTGCCGCGGGTCGTTGCCGCCGAGGTCGCCGTGCTCAAGACCGTCGCGCTGCGCTACGTCATGTCCGACCGGCGGCACAAGATGCGCCAGGCCGAGCAGCGCGCCACCATCCTCGCCGTCGCGAACGCCCTGCTCGCCGCCGCGCCGCGCTACCTCGACCCGGTGCTGCTGCCGTGGTGGAAGGCGGCAGGCGACGACACCGCGCGGGTCAGGGTGATCGTCGACCAGATCGCCTCCTACACCGAGAGCCGCCTGGAGCGGGTGGCCACCGCACTGCCCGGCTGACCTAGACTCGACCCGTGGCCGGACGACTTCCCGACCGCGATATCGCGGCGATCAGAGAACGCGTCCGGATCGAGGACGTAGTGGGCGAGTACGTCGCGCTGCGCAGCGCCGGGCCGCAGTCCATGCGCGGGCTCTGCCCGTTCCACGACGAGAAGTCGCCCTCCTTCCACGTGCGCCCGCACCTCGGGCTCTTCCACTGCTTCGGCTGCGGCGAGGGCGGCGACGTGTACGCCTTCCTGCAGAAGATCGAGCACATCGGCTTCGTCGAGGCCGTCGAGCAGATGGCCGACCGGCTCGGCTACCGGATCAACTACGAGGGCGGCGGCACCTCGGTGCAGCGCGATCGCGGCTCGCGGGCGCGGCTGGTCGCGGCGAATGCGGCCGCGCACGAGTTCTACCAGGCCCAGCTCGACCAGCCCGAGGCCGAGGCCGCGCGGAACTACCTCACCGAGCGCAACTTCGACTCCGCCGCCGCCCGCCAGTTCGGCTGCGGCTATGCCCCCGGCGGCTGGGACACGCTCAGCAAGCACCTGCTCAACCGCGGCTTCGAATTCAAGGAGCTGGAGGCCGCCGGGCTCGCCAAGCAGGGCAGGCACGGCCCGATCGACCGCTTCCACCGGCGGCTGCTGTGGCCGATCCGGAACCTCGGCGGCGACGTCATCGGCTTCGGCGCGCGCAAGCTCTTCGAGGACGACACCATGCCGGGCAAGTACGTCAATACACCGGAGACCGTGCTGTACAAGAAGTCCCAGGTGCTCTTCGGGCTCGACCTGGCCAAGCGCGAGATCGCCAAGGGGCACCAGGCGGTGGTGGTCGAGGGCTACACCGACGTCATGGCCATGCACCTGGCCGGGGTGAAGACCGCCGTCGCCTCCTGCGGCACCGCCTTCGGCGACGACCACATGGCCATCCTGCGCAGGCTGCTCATGGACGACAATTTCTGGCGCGGCGAGATCATCTACACCTTCGACGGCGATGCCGCAGGCCAGGCCGCCGCCGTGAAGGCCTTCTCGGGCGACCAGAAGCTCGCCGGCCAGACCTACATCGCCGTCGCCCCCGACGGCCAGGACCCCTGCGAGCTGCGCCAGCACTCCGGCGACGCCGCCCTGCGCGACCTGGTCGCCCGCCGCACCCCGCTCTACGAGTTCGTCATCCGCGGCCTGCTCGCCGAGCACAACCTGGACACCGCCGAGGGCCAGGTCGAGGCGTTGCGCCGCGCCGTCCCGGTGGTGGCGCGGATCAAGGACAACGCGCTGCGCAAGGCGTACGCGACCAAGCTGGCCGGGTGGGTCGGCTGGGACGACATCCAGACCGTGGTGCGCCGCGTCGGCGAGGAGGCCCGCCGCGGCCCCCGCACCGAGCACCGCCGCGCCGGCGCCACCGCCGCCGCCCCCGCTCCCCGCCCCGAGCCGAGCCCGCTCGCCGACCCCGCGCTCATCCCGCAGCGCCAGGCCCTCGCCGCCGCGCTGCAATACCCCGGCATCGCGGGCGTCGCCTTCGATGCCCTGGAACCCGAGGTCTTCACCCACCCCACCCTCGCCGCCGTGCGCGCCCTGATCGCCGAGGCGGGCGGCACCGCGGCCGGCCTCGACGGCGCCGCCTGGATCAGCGCCGTCGCCGACCGCGCCGACGACCTCACCCTGCGCGGCCTGATCAGCGAACTGGCCGGCCAGCCGCTCCCGGTCAAAACCGACGCCGACATCCCGCGCTTCGTCACCGGGGTGCTGGCCAGGGCACAGGAAGCCTGGGTAGGCAGGCAGATCGCCGAACTCAAATCCAAGCTGCAGCGAGTGTCCTCCACCGAGCAGCAGGAGGCCTACATGGCGCTCTTCGGCGACCTGGTCGCGCTCGAGCAGTACCGCAAGAGCCTGCTCACACAGGCCATGGGCAACCACGGCGACTTCGCCACCAGCGGCTAGCGCGCCCCCCGCCGCAGCTGATCGTGCGGAACCATGATCGTGGTGCGCTCGTCCAGCGGCTCCATCGGCTCCAGCTTCTGCTGCGTGCTCAACCGGTCCGACAGCCGCTGCCTGCCGACCAGCACCAGCTTCCGCGTCACCGGGCTGCCCGCCACCGCCCGCGTCGCCGCGGAGATCTGCTCGTACCGCGCCCGTCCCGCCTTGCTACCCAGCACGTACCCGGCCGCGACACCGATGATCAACCGCAGCATGCCTGTGAGCTCCTCCCGATTCGCCTGTCCGCGCCACCATCCTGCCCGACCCCCGCCCCACCTGTCGATCCGGGCATGTTCCCAGCTAGAACCGCGATTTGGGCTGGCGTCGCCGCATACGCTAAAGTTTCCTCTCGGTCAGCCCGGACAGGGCGGGTCGAGATGGTCCCCTATAGCTCAATTGGCAGAGCAGCCGACTGTTAATCGGCAGGTTTCTGGTTCGAGTCCAGATGGGGGAGCAGGAAAAGCCCCTCACCAGCGTAAGCGGTGCGGGGCTTTTTCGCTGTCCGTGCCGCGAACGGGCGGCACCTCGGGTGCGGGCCGCCCGCCGCGGAGCGAAGGTCAGGAGGGGGAGTAAGTCAGGCAGTTGGCCGAGTGGTCACCCGAGCCGACCCCGACGCGGATGTTCGGCGCGCTGCACTCCAGGTTCCGGTTGTGCGTGCAATCCGCGCGCTGGCAGGCGCCGACCATGGAGGTGACGCGCTCCAGGCCGCCCTTGGCGGAGAGCGGGATGAAGGTGGTGCAGTCGGCGGAGCCGTTCTCGCCCGCGACATTGATCGCGAAGGCGTGGCAGCCGTCGTGGTTGTACGAGCAATCGCTCACCGTGCATTCGCTGACGTGAGGCATTTCCATCGTGGTCATGAATTCCTCCGTGCGTTCGGGGGCCCGTGGGAGGGCTCCCACGGGGGTTCCGAGTCGATCGTAGAACGGTTCGGCGGAGGTGAATAGCAAGGTCAGGCTAGCCTGGGTAGCCGAATGGCCGGGTTCGGTGACAGTGCGCGCGTGGTTCGGCCACTCGGGCGGATCGCTTTTCGGCGGCCGAGCGGAAGTGCTGCCGCTGTGCCGGGTCTCTAGGGTTCGCAAATTGTGGGCAAACGTCATTTCCTGCGCTGCAACCCGGTCGCGAGGGCCGCGATCTGGGTCGAGATGGTGTGCGGTGTCGCGGTGCGCGGCCGCTCGTTGACCTCGCTCGAGATCTCGTCCAGCGCGCGGGCCGAGGCGTCGCCGAGACCGAGGGTGAGGATCCGGATGTCCTCGGCGCGCATCGCCGCGGACTTGGCGACGGCACGGCGGCGGTCGCCGAGATCGCCGTCCCCGAAGATGGCCACCACCCGATCCGTGTGGCGGCTGCGCCTGCCGAGCAGGTGGTGCGCGTGGTCGAGCGCGTCGTTGATGTCGGTCCCCCCGCCGCAGGCGGCGGCGTCCAGGAACCGCAGCACCGGGGTGAGCTCCCGGCTCGGCTCGATATCGGCGGCGATCGAGTGGTGCCACAGGACCACCCCGACCTCGTAGTACGCGCCGATCGCTTCCTCGGCGAAGGTCTTCGCCCCGAGCACCGCGCCTGCCAGCGGCGCCCCGGACATCGAGCCGCTGACGTCGATGCAGAGCACCACCACCCCGCCGAAGTTCTCCTGGATCTTGCCGAGGTAGGCCCCGACCGGGTACTGGGTCAGTCCGGCGGAGCCGAAATCGCGTCTCAACCAGGTACTCATCTGCTACCCACTGTCTCGTGTGCGACTACAGGTGAACGTGCAGCCCGGCGAGCAGGGTCTGCTGCCGCGCGGAATCGACGGAATCGATGACGCCCTCCACGCACGACTCCAGGGTCAGCCGCCTGCCGCTGCGCGGCTCCATCGCCGTGCAGGTGATCCGCCCGTCCGGGCCGATATCGAACTCGACGTCGATGGGGGAACCCGCGGGCAGGTGCGGGACGTCGATGAGTTCGCCGTCGAGCACCCGGCGGTTGTGCCGCAGTTCCGGGGAGGCGACGGCGCCCGCCTGCTCGTAGACCTCGACCCGGATCCGGTCCTGACCGTCGAGCAGCGTCGCGAAGCGGACGCGTGCGCCCCGGATGGGCAGCGCGGTGTTGGCCGCCACCACGTGGTGCACGATGCGGGCAGCGCCGGACGGATCCCCGCTGTCGTGCAGCAGGACCCCGAGCGCGCGCGGGAGAACGGTGCGGACCGGTGCGGCGAGCATCAGCCGGGCATCGGTGGCGGTCGATGGCGATGCCAGGCTGTGGGCGTGCATGGCAGCGCCCTTGGCCACCGCCAGGTCGGGTTCGAAGATCGCGACCTCGACGCCGAAGTGCGCTTCGAGCGCGGCGCGGATCATCGGCATCCTGGTCGCGCCACCGACCAGCAGGATCTTTTCGAGCGAGCCGCAGCCGCGGTCGCCTGCGGCGGCCAGGGTGCGGTCGGCGACGGCGACGCAGTTGCGCACCAGGTGTGCCGAGGCCGCCTCGAACTCGGCGCGGGTGATCTCCACGACCGCGCGCTCGCCCCCGTACTCGAGCGTGACCGGGATCGCCTGCCTGGTCGTCAGGGCGATCTTCGCCTTCTCCGCCGCGGCGCCGACGTGTTCGAGGAACGCGGCGTCGTCGGCGGCGGTCTCGGCGGTTTCGGGGCCGACCGTGTCCGCGAATTTCTCCTGCAGGAGGTCGCAGAGGCGTTCGTTCCAGTCGAGGCCGCCCAGCTGTGCGGCGCCGTCGGTCACCACGACCTCCGGTCCGGCCTGCGCCATGCGGAGCATGGTGGTGTCGAAGGTGCCGCCGCCCAGATCGAAGACGAGCACGGCGCCGCTCTCGGCCCGTCCGACTCCGTAAAAGGCGGCGGCGGCGACGGGTTCGGCGACCAGATCGAGCAGCTCGATCCCGGCGAGCCGCACCGCCTGCGCGGTCGCTTCGCGTTCGGTCACGCCGAAGTAGGCGGGCACGGTGACGACGGCGGCCAATTCGCCTACGGCGCAACCGAGTTCGGATGCCGCATTGGCCACGAGCGCCTTCAGGATCAGTGCGGACGCGGTCTCCGGCGTGTACTCGTTGCCGTCGAACACCAGGGCGAACGGTGTGCCCATGTGGCGTTTGATCCCGCGGACCACGCGTTCCGGCTCGATCAGGCCGAGCTGCCCGGCGTCCGAACCGACCGTGATGCGTCGATCGTCGAAGTGCACGACGGACGGCGTGGTCGCCCGGCCGTCGGGGGCCGCGATGACCCGGGGCGCCGCGGAGCCGTCGAAGTGGGCGACCACCGAGAAGGTGGTGCCGAGGTCGATGCCGATGGCGATCATGCCGCCGGTCCTCTCTGAACTCCGGGCGGGCCGGAGGCCGAATCGCCTATTCCCACGGGAACGGCACCAGGTGGGAGATCACGTACTGGCACTCCTCGAGCGCGGCGAGCGTGTCCTGGAACGGCGTCTGCCAGAGCCCGCTCAGGCCGTAGAGCAGCGCCAGCAGGGCCAGCACGATCAGGGCGAACACGATCGCGCCTGCCAGCGCTCGCCGCAGCATGATGAAGGTCGGGGGCAGCCCGGGGTGCACGGTGGGTCCGTTCGATCGAAGGCGGTGGGTGTGGTGCCGGGGTCAGGGCCGTGCCCCGACGGCGGTGGCGGGGACGAGATCCACCGACACCTGCTGGGCGAGCCAGGTCACGATGTGCAGCGGATGGCAGGGGTCGAGAATCGACTGCCCCATCGAGTCGGCGAGGAAGTACCTGACCCGGCCGAAGTCCTGCCCGGCCCTGGTGACCAGGTTGTCCAGGCCGCGGTCGACCAGCCACTGCTCGATCGCCCGCTGGTCGTCCGGGTCGAGTGCCGGATCGAACCCGAGCCTGCGCAGGTCGTCGACCTTGGAGACGACGATGCCGAGGGCGCGCTCGGTCGGGTCGAGCCCCGCCGAGCGGAGCAGCTCGACTGTGATCGAGTAGGAATCCTCCGGGCCGCTGTCGCCGACCACGAGGCCGGCGGCGGCCGGGTCCGGGATGGCGGCCCGCATGTCGTCGGTGGAGAACGGGTCGATCACGAACAGGAGCGTCTCGGCCGAATGCAGGTAGTGCAGCGGCGCGGCGCCGTCCTTCTCGGTGAAGTGCTCGCCTGCCGCGTCGAGCAGATGGAGTTCGAACGGCCGCCCCTTCAGCGGCTCGACCAGGATGGCCAGCGCCACCGGGCTCGGGCCGTGTGCTGTCTTCGTGGTGTGCTTGCGCGCGCCGATGACGTCCCTGGCGATATCGAGCGCGGCTCGCGAGCGGCCGTCGAGCGGGCCGATCCGGGTGCTGTGCGGCGCGTACGCCTCGTGCAGCCCGATCGCGGCCGAGAACAGCAGGCGGGTCTTCCCGACGCCGACCGCCCCGAACGTCGGCACCTGGATGGTCTGTCTGCTGCCGCTGCCATCGGGCAGGGTGCGATCGCAGTACGGGCACACGATGTTCTTGCGGAGCGCACCGCTGGAGGCCCGGATGATCGTGGTCGGGAGCACCGCCGAGCACTCGCAGCGGTGCCACAGCACCCCGAGCCGGCTCGGCCGCAGATCACGGTGCACATTCGAGCACCGCAGGCAGCGGTAACTCGGCAACCGCGCCACCTCGTAGCAGGTGACGCACCTGGTCGAGAGCCGGAAGATCCGGCGGATCACCGCGTCGGTCGTGCGCAGCAGCACGATCGCCACGAGCTGCGAGAGCCAGCCGATCAGCACCACGGCCGCGCAGACCGCCACCAGGAACGTCGCGAAGAGGACGAACGAGAGGGCGAAGGCGGCGTGCGGCAGCACCCCGAACACGACGTACAGGGCGATGGTCGCGGCAGAGCGGCATTCGGCCCGCACCCGTGCCGATTGCGTGGTCAGGAAGCGGGAGGCGGCGCGGGTCGCGTCCACGAGGTCCCGCTGCGCCTGGAACGGCAGGTAGCGGGGCCAGGCCCGGTCCCAGCCGAAATAGCGGGCCGGGCCGCGCGGCGGGTCGCCGAACAGGGTGCCCGCCCCGGCGACGTCGTCGGGGGTCAGGGTCCGGCCGGTCCGCGAACTCGCCGCGAGCAGATCCCGCGCTATGACCGTGGCGGCGCAGGCCATTCCCGCCAGCAGCCCGATCAACGCCGCCAGCGGGTAGTAGACGAGCACCAGGTAGGAGAAGATCTCCAGGGTCGCGGCCAGCGCGGTCCAGATCACCATGACGGCCGCCGCGACGGCGATCGCGCCGACGATGACCGCGCCCGCGGCCTCACCTCCGTCCGCCATCAGTGCTGCCCCTTCCGGAACTTGGGCATGGACAGCAACTTCCGCGGTTGCTGCGGGAGCTGCGCGCGCTCGTCGGAGAGCTTGTCCACGAGCGCGTTCCACAGGGCGCCGTGCTGCCGGTCGAGATGGCGGGCGGCGTCGAGCGCTCGGCGCCTGTTGCCGGGCTTGCGCAGCCAGTCGGCGAAGGCGCGCTGCACGTCACTCCGCATCCAGGGCGAGGTCTCGGCCGAGTCGCACAGGTAGACCAGCCGATGCGCGAAGTCGCGCAGCCCCTGCTGCAAATGCTGGGTCGTGTGGTAGTGGAAGTACTCCCTGAGCTCGTAGGAGCGGGTCGCGCTGAGATACCGGTCGACCCCGGCCAGATCGTTCTGCACGAGCAGGCGGTCAGCGATGGCCGCGCGGTAGTAGTACCGGAATCGGTGGTCGACCGTCTCCAGATCCTGCAGCACCGGATTGGGAATCTGCTCGGCCACGTCGTCGAGGGCGTGCAGAATGCGGCGCGTGCGGGCGTATTCCCGCGCTAGGTCGGCCAATGCTTCCGGGAGACCGTTCAGGTGGGCGATCTGGTCGAGGAGCTCGGCCGAACCGCGCGCGAACTCCTGGTCGATCGCCGCTTCGACCAGCTCGGCGAAGGCCGGATCGCGTAGGGCGGCCCGGTCACCGGCCACCCAGACGCCGAGCAGCTCCGGCTCGGGCCGCCGTCTGGCCGGGAAGAACAGCGTCCAGTCGGGCGCCGTCGCGGTGCGCAGGTAGCCGGCCAGCAGCGAGCCGCGCCGCTCCGGCGGCGCAGCGGCGACGGCGGCGGCGGTCAGCGCGGCGGCGACGGCGGTCGCGGAGCTGTCCTGGCCCGCGCTCGCGTGCAGCCAGCCCCATTCGCCCGCCATCATCGCGCGGCGGACGGCGTCGTCGCCCGCGCGAACCCTGGTCTCCAGCTCGGGCCACAGCTGCGCCTCCAGCTCGGCGTAGAAGGCGGTGCCGCCTGCGCGGTCGACGGCGTCCGGGTGCGTGCACCAGTACTGCACCAGTCGTGCCCCGTGCTCCTGCACCGCCGCCCAGCGGATGCCGAGCCCCAGGGTCGGGATCACCCCGAACAGCGGTGCCAGTGCCGAGTCCGCGGCCGCGGCCATGGTCTCCGTCAGCAGCCGCAGCGCGCGCTGCTGCGAGTCGGAACTGGTCCACCTGACCCGGGTCTTGTCGGCGGGGTCCGAGCGGTGGACGGCGCGGGCCCACCGGACGCCGTAGGTATCCGGGTACAGCCGGGCGCCCTCCAGCAGGGCGAGCGCCACCGCCTCGGCGGCCTCGTGGTGACGGTTGCGGCTGAGCACCGCGACGGCCCGGTGCAGCGCGGCGGGATCGTCCGATGCGGCGGGCGGGAGCGACAGCACGGTCTCGGCCAGGACGGTGCCGTACTCGTCCATGTCGTCCGGCTCGTGCGCCGAGACGGCCGCGAGCGCCTCCGCGATGCCGGTGGCTTCGGTCTCCGGCCCGGCCGGTCGGCCCAGGCAGACGATGCCCGCCATGGTGGTCGCCACCGCGGGGGAGGCGAGGTGCGGCTGCCAGCGGCGGCCGAGCTCGATGGCCTCGAGCGCGTCGAAGGCGTCGTACTCCAGGAACCATCGGGAGTAGGTCGTGGCCGACTCCGACGGCGTGATCGGCGAGGTGCGGAAGGTGGCCAGGTCGATGCCGTTGAGGGCGGCCGGGAGTGCCTCGATCACCGGCGCCGAACGCGTCAGCCCGGGATGGAACACCGCGATCGAGAGGTCCTCCTCCAGCGGCGCCTCGGTGAAGACGCGGAAGGACAGCTCCAGCACGTCGGCCAGGTCGAGGAACAGGCTGGCCAGCGCGATCCAGCGGATCGCCTGATCGGGATCGACCGCCGAGATGACGACCTTCTTCCGCTGCGGCCCCGCCGCCTCCTCGAACGCGGTCAGCAGCTTCGGCAGGAACTCCGCGGCGCCGGGCTGGGCGCAGGCCATGGCGTGCAGCGCGGCGGGCTGGTACTCCTCGGCGACGTGCAGCGGGGCGGCCACCGGCTCCAGCCGGGTCGACTCGGCCGGGCGCGTCAGCCAGGCGCCGGAGCGGAACAGCTGGGCGGGGCGTGCGGGCCGGATGTCGTCCGGCGCCCCGGTCACCAGGCAGTGGGTGAGCTGATTGCCCGCCCGGCCCCTGCTGTCCCGGCCCGCGTACCGGCCGGTGGCCAGGTAGTAGTGATCGCGCACGCGGTAGTAGCAGAACGAGAGCGGGTGCTCGTCGATCGGCGTGTCCGCCGCCATCAGGCCCTGGTTGGGCCGGTACAGCAGGTGGGCGAGGACCGCCTGCTCCATTTCCGGTGTGGCGTCGGCGCTCTCGGCCTGGAACTGCATTCCCTCGCGGCGATGCACCGACCGGTCGACGGTGGCCTCGGTGTAGAGGAGTGAGCTGAATGCCATCGGTCACTGTCCCTTGCCGGTGCCGACGATCCGCCGGTTGGCCATCAACCACAGCAGCGGCTCGCTCACCCGGTGCGGGCGCACGCCGTGCGAGTCGGTGCGGCCCGACCGGTAGTCCGGCTCCGCGCCGAGCGCCGAGACGGCGAAGAGCCGGAACCGGCGGTAGTTCATCTCGAGGTGGCGGAGCACATCGTCGCCGCCCCACTCGTTGATGAGCCCGGCCACGTGCTGGTGGATGTCGAGCGAGTCGGCCTCGTCGAAACGCGGGGTGGCGGGAGCAGGCCTGCGGATGGGGCTGTCCGCCGGAATCTGGTCGTAGAAGGCGTCGATCTTGGTGACCGCGACCGCGAGCGGCCGGTTGATCTTGCGATCGTGCCGGACGCCGTCCGCGGCGCGCAGCATCTCGGTGACGTTCGACAGCACCTGCAGCGGATGGTCGGGGTCGTAGCGGTCGGCGACGCCGCGCTCGGCGGCGCGCTTCGTATTGCCCGCGATCTGGAAGGGGTCGAGCACCACGATCAGACCGTCGGTCGCGGTCAGGTACTGCTGGTCCTTGGTCGAGTTCGTGGTCTCCAGATCCTCGCCCGCGGTGTCGTAGAACGAGAGCGCGGTCGAGGCGACCCGGCGGATGCCGATGCTGTTGCGGCGCACCTGCTGCCAGTCGATGACCACCGGGGTGCGCGCCAGCACCGCCGCGCGCTCGGTCAGCTGCGGCAGCGCCCCGTTGTCCATCCCCCTCCGCCACTCCCTGACATCCTTGATCATCGGCGACTCGCCGACGAAGTAGGTGGCCGCGCCGAAGCGGCGCCGGGTCGGCTCCTGCAGCTCGCTGACGAGAACCGTCAGGTAGACGGTCTTCCCCGCCGCCCTGGTGCCGACCATGCCGAACATCGGGCTGCCCGAGCCGAAGGCCGAGGGGAGCACCGATCGGCACGCCGGGCACACCCTGGTCCCCGCGGTGCCCGCGCACTCCGGGCACTCCGCCCGCTGGCCGGAGCGGAACAGCTTGAACGGCGAGGGGAAGGCGCGCTGCACCGGTGTCGCGTCGCGCAGCTGCCTGACCCGCTCGGGATCGACCTCGGGTCGGCAGGCGTCCTTACCGGGGGCGGGACGGCCGCTGCACCGGAACATGATGTTGTTCAACCGGATTCGGTGATAGCAGTAGGGGCATGCGGCTTTTCCGGCGATGCGCGCGAGTACCATCAGCGGCCTCTCAGGGTGTCGGATGGCGGGTCGTTCAGGGTGAGAACCTCCGCGGATTCGGCGAAGCAGCGGACCCAGTAGGGCTTCGGGAGCCGAGGTAGCGGCACCGCGACGAGCTGCGGGCCGTCCGGGGGGATGTCGAGCGTGATGCGCTGCACCACCGCGTTCTCGGCGGCGCGCTGGGGCAGGTACGAGCCGCTCTGGGCGTGCACGAGGACGACCGCTCCGCCCGCGGGCGCGTCGGCGGTGAACTCGATCTGCAGCGGCCCGCGGCCGAGCAGGCGCTTCGGCCAGAGCAGGCGATACCGGGCGCTGAGCTTCGCTCCGTCCAGCCGCAGCTCCACCTCCGGCGAGGACCACTGCCCCTCGGCGGACTCCACGATGCTGGAGAGGCCGATCCGCACCGCGCCGGGGCCGACGGTGATGCGCAGCCCGCCGTTGCGGACGTACTCGGTCCGGCTGATCCGGACGCTGCCGTGGTGCGCACCGGCCGACCACACGGCCTCGACGCGGTAATCCGCGCGTGGCCACTGCCAGCTGATCACGGCCTGGTCGCCGAAGCGCTCCACCCTCGGCTCGATGACCGGTTCACAGATGGCGAGGGAAGCCGCCCCGCCGACGATGGCCGCGGACTGGTCGGGCGTGATCGCGAGGTAGTGGCACAGCCCGGCGGCCACCGTGGCGGTGAGCCGCACGGTGGCGCCCTCGCGCCGCACCGCGCCGGGCAACCGGGTGCCGTCGGCGGCGGTCAGTGCCGAGTACTCCACCGTCGAGCCGACGGCCCAGCCGGGGCGGCTCGGGAAACGCCAGATCTCGGTGTCGGCGCCGTCCGGCGCCACCCACTCCGCGACCACCTCGGCGCGGCCGTCGACGAATCGGACGGGCCGGACGTACAGGTCGGTCACCGGCCCGGCCTTCAGCCGCGGCACCGCGCGCACCCGCACCGGTGCCGCGGCGAGCACCTCCCGAGCGGGCCCGACGTACTCCGCGGTCAGGTCGAAGGTGTAGGTCTCCGAGGTCAGGAGGTTGTCGGCGCGCAGCGTGGCCGCCCGGCCGGGGGAGATCGTGTGCTGCCTGCCGTCCGGGTCGGTTCGCACGACCACGGTCCGCGCCGCCCCGACCGGCGTGACCCACTGCACCCCGACGCTGGTCGGCTCGGTGCTCACGACGACATCGCGAATCGGTGGCAGCAGGGTGATCTCGGCGGTCGTCACCGGCGAGGCCTCGCCCCCGCGCCGGGCGGCGACCGCGTACCAGATCGGTTCGGCCACCGGCACTCCGGCATCGACGATCTCGGTCGCGGCGGTGGTCGCGACGGCGACGCCGTCCCGGATGTCGCGCGGCGCCGAGCCGGATTTCCGGACGACCTCGTAGGTGGTGTCCTCGTCCGCGCCGGAGCTTTTCGGCCAGAAGAGCCGGACACTGTTCTCCGGGGCCGCGGGCGGAAACAGCGCGGCCAGGCCGAGCGAGATCGGCGGCGCGGGCGGCAGCGAGGCGACGAGCCGGGCCAGCGCTTCGTCGTCATCGGCCAGCGCGGCCGCCTGGCCGAGCAGCTCGGCGGCGGCGGTGATCCGCCCCTCCCGCCGCGCGTCCTCGGCCTCCGCGCACAGCGCGGTGACCTGCCGCTCGGTCCGGGACAGCGTGTTCGATGCCTGGGTCATTCCCTCGGTGCCCGCGTGCGCGTCGATATTGCACAGCGCCGAGTACAGCGCGCGTGCGCTGCGCAGCTTCCCCTCGGTGACCAATTCGATCACCCGCTCCGGGGTGTCCCGGCTGGTCCGGGTGGAGGCGGAGTCGACGCAGTGCAGCACGATCCTGGCGGCGTCGACGCGATCGAGGCCCTTGGCGGTGAGCGCGTCGACGGCGAGCGCGACGATGCCGCCCTGCAGCACCTTCCGCGCCAGCTCCAGCAGCTGCACGAGCGCGAGGACCGCGGGGTCCATGCCCTTCGACTCGGCGTCCCGCAGGGCGTGCAGCAGCTTCTTGACCGATTCGATCTCGCTGCCCGCCCGTTTGTCGCAGGCGTCCAGCGCCTGCCGGATGGCCGCGGTGTCCGGTGGCCGCCTGCCCGGGCAGACGAACCCGCCGATCAGCCGGAACTCCGCGGGCGGATCCTCCAGGAACACCGCGTCCAGCACCGTCCGCAGATTGACGGTCGTCTCCCACTCGCCGCGCACGTTCTTGGGCAGCGTGCAATCCGGCTCCTCGAACTCGTCGACCAGGCGGAGCGCGACCGAGGATTCGACACAGGCGGTCAGTTCGGCATCGGAGAGCCTGCTCAGCAGCCCGTCGGTGGCCGCGGCCGCCTTCACCTGGGCGAGGGTGACGATCCCGAAATCGCGGTACTGGTTCTCCAGCATCCTGGCGACGGTGTCGAGGGCGGACTTCGAATGCTGGGCGCGCCGGTCCCGCCAGCGGCGCCAGAATTCCGCGCTGGTCAGATCGCGGTGTCTGCCCGCGAGCAGCCCGTCCAGGTTGCTGCAGAACTTCGCGACCTCCTTGACGTTGCTCCGCTGCATATTGTTGTTCCACCAGAGCCGGACATCGCGGATGCGCTCCGCGATCTGGGTGTCGGTCATGCCGGGATCGATCGCGTAGACCATGGCCAGGTCGAGCCGGGCCGGGAGATCCGCGCCGTTGTTCAGCTCCGCGATCCCATTGGTGAGATCGGTGAGGTGAACCTTGCGGAGCGGTACCAGGACGGTGGTCTTGTAGGTTGTGGCATCCACCGGACTACGTCTCCAGCACGAGTTCCCGGACGATCTGCTTGGCCGACTCGACATCTTCGGCCTGCAGCACGCTCACATCCACGGTCAGCGTCAGCCGCTTGCCGGACACCGGCTCGACCGCCTCGATCCCGGCCAGCCCCTCGGCGTCGATCGAGACATCGATGTGGACCTCCGAACCGCGGCGCAGGGGCGGAAGGCCGGTGATCACGGCGCCGCCGTCCGGGGTGATCCGCCTGTTGTCGGCGGGCCGCTCGGACTCGACCTCGCCGCCCTGCTCGAAGATCTCGATGGCCACCGCGGTCTGGTTGTCGGCGGCGGTGTAGGCGGTGATCGTCTTGTGGAAGGGAAGCCGGTCGTTCTTGCGTGCGAGGAATTCGATGAAGGGCACCGGCTCGGGGCCGGAGGTATCGACGAACTGGATTCCGAGCCCCTTCGGCAGCACATTCGTGATCCGGCGGGTGGGGGTTTCGCCGCCGGTGTCTCCCGGCAGGAACTTCTTCTCGGCGGAGCCCGGCTCGATCCCCGCGCGATCCGCGTCGGAGAGCGTCGCGTAGATCGCGGCCCCCTTCGCGACCGAGAGATTCGGGTCGGACAGCTTGGGCTCCCAGCCGAAATCCGCGCGCAGCATCGCGGTCACCGCGGGCATCTGGGACGAGCCACCGACCAGCAGCACCTCGTCGATCGCGATCCCCGGATCCTTCTCGCGGGCCGAGGCGAGGGTGCGTTCGACGATGTCCTTGGTCTGCTGCAGCAGCCCGCTGGTGAGTTCCTCCAGCTCGGCCCGGCTGATGTCGATCTTCGCCCGGTCGTTCCCGTGCTTGAGCGAGATCGTGGTCCGTTCCTTCTTGGACAGCGAGATCTTCGCCTTCTCGGCCTCCTCGTAGAGGTTCTGGGCGAAGTAGTCGTCGTCCATGGGGTCGTCGTCCACGCCGGTCTCCGCGAGAAAGCGGTCGTAGATGTGCGCCACCAGCCGCTCGTCCCAGTGCGCGCCGCCGAGTTTGCGGTTCCCGTCGATCGCCACCACCTCGAGCGCCTCGGGGGAGATGCGCAGGATCGTCGTGTCGAAGGTGCCGCCGCCGAGGTCGTAGATCAGGACGGTCTTCCGCTCGGTCCGGAACTTCACGCCGTACGCCAGCGCGGCCGCGACCGGCTCGGTGACGATGCCGACCACGTCGAGCCCGGCGATCACGCCCGCCTGCCTGGTCGCCTCGCGCTCACGGACGCCGAAGTACGCGGGCACCGTGATCACCACCCGCTCGACCTTCTTCCCGGTGGCGTCCCCCGCGTACGCGGCGAGGGCGCGCAGGATCAGGGCCGAGATCGACTCGGGGTTGAACGGCTTGCCGTCGAACTCCAGCGGGTGCGTCTCGCCCATGAAGGCCTTGATGAGCGTGACCACGCGGTCGGCGTCCACCTTGGCGGTGTTCTTCGCCTCCTGCCCGGTGATCACGTGGCCCGTCGCGGGTTCGAAATAGACCGCCGACGGCGTCGTGGGCAGGCCGTCCGGATTGTTGATCACGAGCGGCTGCCCGAAATCATCGATGTGCGCGATCGCGGAGAAAGTCGTTCCGAGATCGATGCCGAAGATGTCTGTCACTGTTGTCCGATCTGGTCGATAGGGTGCTGCGGGTACTCAGTGCTCGACGTACTTCCAGACCGAAACTTTGGCGTAGACCACCGGCTTGTCCGAGGAGATATTCCGAAACCCCTGGTGATAGATGGAGCTGACACGGTCGTGCTGTGCTTCGATCTCGGTGCCGACCGTTCCGCACGGCTGATGTATCCGGCGGTCGAACGGATCGCCGATCTCGACGCCGATCGTGACCGCGCCGAGCCCCTCCAGAATGTCCTCGATGCGGGTGGTGACCGTGAGAAAGTCGTCGGCGAATGCCCGGCTGCCCTCGGATTCGCCGGTCTCGCCCGCGTGTTTCGCATTGCGGACGCATTCACCGTGCAACTCCGCGAGCGATTTGATCACCGGGCGCAGACTCGCGCGGAGGAGGTCGCCCTCGAGGACGGCCACGCGCTCGTGCATTCGCTTGTTGATCGCCTCCAGGCTCTCGGAACGATCGTTCAGGCGCCGGATCTCCTCGGTGAGATCCTGCAGCACACGGCCGGGCGCGGGCATCGCGGCGGCCGGCGACGGGCTGGTCGCCGGCTCGTCCTCGTGGATCGGCGCGGCGAGGCCTTCGGGGTGGGTCACTGTTCTCTCTCGGTTGGGATCGTCTGATTTCGGACAGGTGTTCTCGGGCGGTTCGTCCGGCAGTCGTCGTCTGGCGCAGACACTATCCAGCTCCCGAGTTTCCGGATGTCGGGCATTCGACGGACAGCCGCTACAGGTCGTCGATATCGATGAGGGCGTCCTGCAGCGCGCGTGCGACGAGGGCGGCCTTCGTCGTGGCGGGACGCCCGACCGCGGCGTATTTCTCGCGGATGCGGGAAAGGTGCGTGTTGATGGTGCCCTGGGAAATGAACAGGCGGCGGCCGGCTTCCGTCTTGGAGTCGGAATCGATCCAGGCCAGGAGTACCTCGATTTCGCGCGAACTGAGTGCGGGCCGCAAGCCGAATCTCCTCGGAAAATCCGCCGGAAGGTGCTCGAAACTCGGAGTGATTGTCATGAATTGTTCCTTCACGAGAGGCGTACAGCCGGCATCGGAGACGACGCCGGCTGTACGTCGGTCACCCAGTCGCGCGAAATCCCATCCGTCCAGAGGTTCGGATCAGAAGAACCGGTCCTTGATATCGCGGCCACAGATGCGGAGCATGAGGACCGTGACGATCATGAGCGCGATGAAGACGGTGGCGCGGGTGAGGTCGCCGGATTCGTCCACGCCCCCGGTGTAGGCGGACTGGCCGTACTGGTAGGAGGCGACATCGGCGATCAGCAACCCCACCAGGGTGATCCACGCCCAGGTGCGCTTCGGGCGCTGGCCCGTCGTGTGGATGCGGATGCGCTGATTGCCTGCGCCGTTGTTGGCGAAGACGTTGCTGTTGTTGTTGGCGGAGTAGTTCTGCTGTTGCGTGTGCGGATTCTGATTCGGGCCGGGAGGCTGTGACATCACCGCCTCCCGCGGGCGCCGAACGTGACGTTCTGCGTACCCCCGTTGTTCGTCACGACATTGCTGTTGTCGCTCGCTGTGATGTTCTGCGTGGGGTAGCCGCCGGGCGCGGGGGCGGCTGCCGCCTGCCCGAAGTCGGGGACCATCCGGTCGATCAGGTCATCGATATCCGAGTCCATCGTGCGCTGGCGGATGCGCCAGAATTGCGAGCGGCCCAGATCGCTGATGTCCGTGGGCAGCCGGTCGGCGGCGGGCAGCTCGGTGTCGTCGAGCAGTACCGGTATCACCGGGGTCTCGCGCCGGTAGGCGGTGGCGAGCTCGAGGCGAACCCAGTCATCCCGGTCATCGATCCTGCGGTTGCCGGCGGCGTCGGCGGCGTCGAGCCAGTGCGGCCCGATCACCGCGACCAGCAGGTCGGCCTGCTCGAGCGCCTTCCGGATCCGGCGCGCGTAGAGCGTGCCGAGGCCGAGCGAGTCGTCGTCGCGGAAGATGTTGTCGCGGCCGAATCGCTCCGCCATCTGCCTGGAGATCTCGCGCACCGCGTACGCGCTGTCCGCGATGCGGTAGCTGAGGAAGATTTTCGTCACAGGGTTCGCTCCTCGCGAGGGTTGGGGACGGATGTGACACGCGCCGGGTGCGTCGCACCCGTTCGTTTTCTCGGAGCCTCGATCCGTGGTGTCACTCCCGCGATGCGAATCCGATTCGACGGTCTGTTCCCAGGATGCCGTCCGCGGCCGGACCGAGACAATGGTTGCCCGTTGCATGCTCGAACAGGCAACGGGCGCAACTCCGGGGTTCAGCGCCGGTTGAGCGCGTCCCGGAGCGGGGTCGAAATGCGGTGCACGACAGGATGGTCGGGAAAGCGGCCGACGGTGCGCGCGAAGTCGTGCAGATCGAGCCGGACGGTGACCGAGTCGACGGCGCGCACCACGTCGAGCAGCGGTTCGATGAGTTCGCAGGCCCGGTCGACGTCACCCATCGCGGCGTGGACGAGCGCCTGCCTGGTGCCGAACCTGGCCCGATCGCGATCCGATTGCCCGCTGGCGGCGGACATTCCGCTCGCGAAGAGCCGGGCGGCAGCCTCGAGATTGCCGAGATCGTAGTGGCACCACGCCTCGATCAGGAGCGACCGCCCGTGCAGCGCCGCGGGGCCGAGTGGATCGTCGGTGCCCGCGCGGTGGACGTGATCCCAGAGTTCGCCCGCGCGCTCCAGGGCGCGCATGGTGTTCGCCGCGTCCGCGCCGATGGCGTAGCCCTGGGCCGCGCCGAGCGCGGCCAGCCACCGGATTCGCGGATCGATCGCGCTGTCGCCGAGCACCTGCTCGGTCAGCCCGGTCGTGGCCGAGGAGTCGGCCCGGTACAGGCTCAGCACGGCCCTGCGCACCAGTGCGTAGCTGGCCATGCTGGTATCGCCGGCCGAGGCCGCCTGGTCGACCGCCCGCTCGGTCCACCAGGCGGCGCCGATATCGTTGCCGCACTCCTGCGCCATCCACCCGGCGAACTCGGCGGTGCGGGCGGCGTGCAGGAGCAGCGGCCGGTTGCCCGCCGAACCCCGGCGCGCGGCGGCGGTGGCGACGTGGTTCTGCGCCGCCACCATGGGCAGCACCATGCTCGGGCTTGTGCTCCTGCCCAGCCGCCTGAGCTCGTCGAACACCGCGGCCAGCCCGGCGATCGGATCGGTGGCGAAGCCGGCGACGGCGGGGTAGGTCACGATCGGCGGGCCCGGCGATCCGCTGATCTCGATGATGCCGGAGCCGTCCGGGTGCAGGTGCTGCGTCCACGCGGTGTCGGCAGGCAGCTCGGGCGGCGGGCCCGGCCTGGTATCGGTGGCGGCGAGCGCGATCAGCCTGCCGTCCGCGGACAGCGCGGAATCACAGGCGCGGGCGAGCGGCGCTATCGGGGTCACCCGGCCGTTCTCGATCTTGCTCAGATGGCCCTTGCTGTAGTGCACGAGCTCTGCCAGTTCGCCGAGTGAGAGGCTGCGTCTGAGCCGGAGCCGGCGCAACTCCTGGCCGAATGTACGATCCACCGCCCCATCCTTCCGCGTCAATTCCAACCGTGGTCGGGATTCGGTGTCCGCCGTTCGACGGACTTGCTCCGGCGGTGTTCCCGTGTATGCAGACCGCTGTGCCTGCCGTCGCCCCGCGAGTACGAATCTACCGGCACGGCAGCACATCTCGCCGCTATAGTTCCAGTTGGGCTACTCTTCGGCGAGCGGCCCGAAGGGACTCGGGGCACATGAATACGGATCATCGCGTAAAACATCTGGAGATGCTGCAAACTGTTATCACGAGATTGAGCCAGCAATCGTTCACCGTTCGCGGCTGGTCGGTCACGCTCGTCTCGGTGATATTCGCGTTCTTGACGACACAGGATTCGCGAACATCGATGCTGATTCTGTTCGCGCTGGCTCCCGCCTGGATATTCTGGGGACTCGACGCGTACTACCTGAGCCTGGAACGGCGCTATCGCCTGCTTTTCGCCGATATCGCGCGGCAGATCCGGGAGCCGGGCACCGCGGAGACGACACTGTTCGAAATGGTGCCGGAGTCCGGGCAGCCCTTCCGGGAACTCGCACGGGCGGCGCGAACACCGGGCGTCGCGGCGATACCGGGTGTGTTGACGGTGATGGTCGTGGGCTACTGGGCGGTCTCGGCGGGCTTGAGACAATGACCGATGAGGTGGGACAGGAGCAATGGTGCACTCGGAGAACGGTGCGATCGGGCTCGACTGTTTCCCGACTCCGCATCTCGCGCTGAACTCCGCGGACGCCGGCGAGCTGCGCCGGGTGCGGCGTTTCGCGGAATGGCAGGTGCTGGCTGCCGGGCGCGCCCACGCGGTACTGAGCGACGAGTGGCGTGCGTTTCGCGGCAGATCCCGGCGTGTGCGCGCGCTGCTCGCCGCCTACCACGAACTCGTGCAGTGGCGCTACGGTCTTGCCCGCGCCGCACCCAGCCGGCCGGGTACGGCGGTTCCCGTCGACCCGGAGCGCTTTCTGGCACCCATCGACCACTACGGGCCGAATTGCGATCGGATCGGCCGCGTCGGCAGGCTGCGCTTCAACAGCACCTGGAACGAGGACGATCGGGTCTTCACCGGCGGAGTGAGCACTCCGGCATTTCGGATCACGCTCCGGTACGGCCGCGCGGCGCAATCCCGCTTTCTCCGCAGCGGTGCCGCGGGCGACATCCTGACCAATTCCGTCCGGCTGCCGGACGGTACCCGCATCGACGGGAACATGCTGGTGCGCGGGGCGGCGGCGCGGGAGCTGGCGCGAGAGCTGGCGGCACGGGTCGCGGGGCGCGGGTGCGACACCCGCCGGTTCGAGACCGGCGGTGATCCGATCTATGTGGTGACCGCGGGAAATTCCGCGCGGGCGGAGATGTTCCGGCAGGCGATGGAGCTACTGGCCCGCGCCGGTACGGACGATGTCGCCAGCTGGCAGCAGGCCAGGTTTCTGCTGTACCAGGCTCCGAGGACCAAGCGGGGCAGTGATTCGGTGATTCGCACCTTCCTCGTCGCCGTCGGTGGCGTGCTGCTCGGCGCCGCGCCGCGGCTCGTGCACGACGTGGATCTCCGGTGCCTCGTGCTCGGGCAGGACAGGGCGACCGTGCTGCCCGGCGACCCAGGTCTTGAACCCGCGCCGCGGCCATCGGAAAATAGCTAGAACGTGTTATAGTTTCGACCGTCCGCCGGCCGGGTTGCGCCGTGGCCGTGGTCCGGCGCAACCGAGAAGAACACGTCTCAGTTTCGACTGCGGCACGCGCCGAGAGGGGCACGATGAACACACCTGCGCCGAGCCGGGAGCCCGATCCGCTGCACCGGGAGCCGTTGCCGGTGGATCTGCTGATCCGCTCCTTGGACCGCTACGCCGACCGGACGGCCGTGCACATCGGCGACGAGACGCTGACCTATCGCGAGGTGCGGGATCGGATCAGCACCGTCGCGCAGGCGTATCGCGCGCTCGGGCTCGGGGTGGGGAGCCGGGTGGCGCTGCTCTCGGCCAATCGGCCGGAGGTGCTGTTCACACAGGGGGCGAACGCGGTCGTCGGGGCGCGGTTCGTGTCGCTGCACCCGATGGGGTCGCTGGAGGATCACTCGTACGCGCTGGAAGACGGCGATATCGAGACGCTGATCTACGACCCGGACAAGTACCAGGAGCGGGCGGCGCAGCTGGCGGCGGCGGTGCCGAGCCTGAAGAACCTGCTCGCGCTGGGGCCGACCGAGGTAGGGACGGATCTGATCGCGACGGCGGCGGGGTTCGAGCCCGCGCCGCTGACCGCGCCGGATGTGTCGCTCGACGACACCGGGAGCCTGGCTTACACCGGCGGCACGACCGGGAAGCCCAAGGGGGTCATGCTCAGCTATCGGGGGGCGGCGGCGCTGCTGCGCATCCAGATGGCGGAGTGGCAGTGGCCGGACGAGACGCGCTTCCTGGTCTGCACGCCGCTGAGCCACGCGGGCGGCGCGTTCTGGAATCCGACCAGCCTGCAGGGCGGGTCGATCGTGGTGCTGCCCGGGTTCAGCCCGGCGGCGGTGCTGGCGGCGATCGAGAAGTACAAGATCACCTCGACCATGCTGGTGCCGACCATGCTCTACGCGCTGCTGGACTACCCGGAGCTGGACAAATACGACCTCTCCAGCCTGCGGACGGTCTTCTACGGCGCCTCGGCCATCTCGCCGACCCGGCTTGCCGAGGCCATCCGGAAGTTCGGCCCGATCTTCTTCCAGTTCTACGGCCAGGCCGAGAGCCCGATGACGATCTCGGTGCTGCGCAAGGAGGACCACGACCTGGACAGGCCGGAGCGGCTCGCCTCCTGCGGCAAGCCGGTGCCGTGGCTGCACGTGGCGCTCCTCGACGACCAGGGCGACCAGGTGCCGGAGGGCGAGCCGGGCGAGGTCTGCGTGCGCGGGCCGCTGGTGATGCAGGGGTACCTGAACAAGCCGGAGCAGACGGCGGAGGCGACCCAGTTCGGCTGGCTGCACACCGGGGATATCGCGCGGCAGGACGCGGAGGGGTTCCTCTACATCGTCGACCGCAAGAAGGACATGATCGTCTCCGGTGGCTTCAATGTGTACCCGCGCGAGGTGGAGGACGTGCTCTCGGCGCATCCGGCGGTGAGCGCGGCGGCGGTGATCGGGGTGCCGGACGACAGGTGGGGCGAGGCGGTCAAGGCCGTCGTGGTGCTGCGCGACGGGCAGGAGGTCGCCGTCGAGGAGTTGCAGGCGCTGGTCAAGGAGCGCAAGGGGGCGGTGTACGCGCCGAAGTCGGTCGATTTCGCGGCGAGCATCCCGGTGAGCCCGCTCGGCAAGCCGGACAAGAAGGCGCTGCGCGCGCAGTACTGGGGCGAGACGGCGCGCCAGGTGAACTGAGCTGATCGTGCTGCCGGGCACTGCGATTCGGGCGCGGCGCGCAGCCGCGCTCCGGCCGCTGCCCGGCGGCGGCCGTTCGGTGCCGGGCTCAGCGATCCGGTGGGCCTGCCAGGATCGCGGTGACGGTGTCGAGCAGCTCGTCCAGCACCTCGGCGGCGGTGAGGTGGGTGCCGCTGAGCGCGAGGATGTCGCGCAGCCGGTCGCGGTCGCCGAGGGTCTGGAAGGTGAAGGTCATGGCCTGGGTGAGGCGGAAGCGCACGGTGCGGGGCGGGATCTCCGGGTGCAGCCGGGTGAGCAGTTCGGTGAAGCGCACGGCCTGACCGGCGAACTCGTCGGTCATGGGGTGCAGGGCGCTGTGGTTCACGGTGATCACGTCGGCGACGACGGTGACCCAGTCGCCGCCGCCGTTCGCCATGGCCTCGGCGACCGGGCGGACGAAGGCCTCGGCCAGCGCGCGGGCGGAGGGCGCGGCGGCCGCGGCAGCGTCCAGGAGTTCGGCGCGGCGCACCGAGATCTCGCCGCCGCGCGCCCGCACCACGGCGCGGACCAGGGCGTCCTTGGAGCCGAAGTGGTAGTGCACCGAGGCGACATTGGCGCCCGCCGCCGCCATGACCGCGCGCAGCGAGACGGCGTCGATGCCACGCTCGGCGAAGAGCCGCTCGGCGGCGGCCACCAGGCGGCGGTCGGTGGGCAGCGCCGCATCCGCGCCCGGCCCGGCGGATCGGCCTGCAGTCACGGGGTCGAGACTAGTGCTCCGGGCGCGTGCGGGGGCAGCATGTGCCGCAGCGCGGGGGCGGTGCTCGGCCTACGACGTCTTGTGCGGAACGCCGGCGACCAGCCCGCCGTCCACGATGAACTCCGCACCGGTGGCGTAGGACGACTCGTCGCCGGCCAGGAAGAGCACGAAGGTCGCGACCTCCTCCGGCGCGGCCGGGCGGCCCATCGGGATGGTGACCATGTCGTCCGGGATGTTCTCCGTCATCGGGGTGCGGATCAGCCCGGGGTGCAGCGAGTTCACCCGGATGCCGAGCGGCGCCAGCTCCAGCGCGGCAGACTTGGCCAGCCCGCGCACACCCCATTTGGTGGCGACGTAGCCGTGCGCCCACGGCGCCCCGCGCAGCCCCTCGATCGAGGAGACATTGATGATCGAGCCGCCGCCCGCCTTCTTCATGGCGGGCACCGCGGCGCGCAGGCCGAGGAAGGTGCCGGTCAGGTTGACGTCCAGGATCCGGCGCCACTGGTCGAGGTCGAACTTGTGCACGGGCGCGCCGTTCACGATGCCCGCGTTGTTCACCAGCACGCTCAGCGAGCCGAACTCCCGCACGGCGACGGCGACGGCCGCCTCCCACTGCTCGGGCTCGGTGACGTCGAGGTGCACGTAGCGCGCGGCGGGGCCGAGCTCCTCGGCCAGCGTCTTGCCCTCGTCGTCCAGGATGTCGCCGATGACGACCTGCGCGCCCTCGGCCACCAGCAGCCGGGCGTGCGCGGCGCCCATGCCCCTCGACCCGCCACTGATGAGTGCGACTTTGCCGTCAACGCGTCCCATGGGGGCGACGCTACCATAGGATCTGGAACAGGTTCCAGACAGATTTCCAGACAGGTGCTCGGGCACCGCTCGGCAGAGGAGACCCCATGCCCATCCGCGTCGTCCACATCGCCACCGGGAACGTGGGCGCGCTGGCGCTGCGCCAGCTCGTCACCGACCCGCGATTCGAGCTGGCCGGGCTCGCGGTCTCCGCACCGGGCAAGGTCGGGAAGGACGCGGGGGAGCTGGCCGGGCTGGACGTGGTCACCGGCATCACCGCGGTCGACGACCTGGACGCGCTGCTCGCCCTGGAGCCCGACTGCGCGGTCTACTGCGCCATGGGCGACACCAGGCCGATGGAGGCGCTGGCGGACTGCCTGAAGTTCCTGGCCGCCGGGGTGAACGTGGTCGGCTCGGCGCCGGTGTCGTTCCAGTACCCGTGGCAGGTGCTGCCGCAGCAGGTGGTCGACCGGGTGCAGCGGACCGCGGTGGAGGGCGGGGCGAGCTTCTTCGTCACCGGGGTGGATCCGGGGTTCGCCAACGACCTCATCCCGTTCGCGCTCGCCTCCACCTGTCAGCGGATCGAGCAGGTGCGCTGCCTGGAGATCGCGGACTACGCCACCTACGACGGCGCGACCGTCATGTTCGACGTCATGGGGTTCGGCAAGCCGCTGGACGAGGTGCCGATGCTGCTGCTCCCCGGCGTGCTCACCATTGCCTGGGGCTCGACGCTGCGGCAGCTGGCGGCGGGGTTCGGGATCGAGCTGGACGAGATCACCGAGAGCTACGAGCGGGAGCCGGCGCCGGAGGCGTTCGACATCGCGGCCGGGCACGTGCCCGAGGGCGGGGTGGCGGCGCTGCGCTTCGAGATCGTCGGGCGGGTGCACGGCCATCCGGCGATCGTGGTGGAGCACGTGACCCGGCTCCGCGACGACCTGCGGCCGGATTGGGCGCGGCCCGCGCAGGAGGGGGGTTCGTACCGGGTGGAGATCACCGGGGAGCCCTCGTACACCGTCGACATCTGCCCGACCAGCAAGTTCGGGGATCACAACCACGCCGCCATCGTGGCGGCGGCGGGGCGGATCGTGAACGCCATCCCGGATGTGGTCGCGGCCGAGCCGGGGTTGCGGACCACCGCCGACCTGCCGCTCGGCACCGGAAGGGGAGTGTTCGCGGTTCCGGCGAAGTGAGGTGTCCGGGCCGGGCTCGCACCCGGCCCGCCCGGGCCCGACCCCTGCGGCCTGGCCCACTGCGGCCCGACTCGTGCGGCCGGTGCGCGGTGGCCGGCGCGGTGATGTGGCAGCGTCCGCTATCCCCGCGGACCGCGGTACAGCGTGACCGCACAGGCCCCGCCGAGCCCGAGATTGTGCGCGAGCCCGATCCGGGCACCCGACACCTGCCGCTCGGCCGCGAGCCCCCGCAGCTGCCAGGACAATTCGGCGCACTGCGCCAGCCCGGTGGCGCCGAGCGGGTGCCCCTTGGAGATGAGCCCGCCGGACGGGTTCACCACCCAGCGCCCGCCGTACGTGGTGCCGCCCGACTCGACCAGCGCCCCGGATTCCCCCGGCGCGCACAACCCGAGCGCCTCGTAGGTGAGCAACTCGTTGATCGAGAAGCAGTCGTGCACCTCGAGCACGTCCACCTCCTCGATGCCGACCCCGGCCGCCTCGAAGACCTGCCGCCCGGCCCGCCGGGTCATGGGCGTGCCCACCACGTCGATCATCGACCCGCTCGCGAAGGACTCGGCATCGTCGGTGACCAGCGCCTGCGCCGCGATCTCCACCGCCTGCCCGCCCAGCCCGTGCTCGGCGACGAAGCGCTCGCTCGCGAGCACGGCGGCCGCGGCACCGTCCGACATGGGGGAGCACTGCGAGCGGGTGAGCGGGTCGTGCACCGGCTTGTCGGCGAGCACCTGCTCGACGGTGTACGCATCCTGGAACTGCGCGTACGGGTTGCGCGTGGAGTGCTCGTGGTTCTTCACCGCCACCGCCGCCAGCTGTTCCCTCGTGGTGCCGTACACCCGCATGTGCTCGGCCGCGGCGGCGCCGAAGAACTGGGTGGTGAGCGGCGCGGTGCCGAACCCGGCCGCGGCCTTCAGCGCCGCGAGGTGCCGGTCGATGGTGGTCACCGCGGGCCGCGCCCCCGACCCGGCCATGGCCTCCTTCGTCATCTGCTCGAAGCCGACCGCGAGCGCCACCTCGGCGGCGCCGAACCGCACCCACTCCTGGGCGAGCAGCAGCGCGGAGGTGCCGGTTGCGCAGTTGTTGTTGACGTTCACCGCCGGAATCCCGGTCAGCCCCACCTCGTACAGCGCGCGCTGGCCCGCGGTCGACGGCTGGAAGACGTAGCCGACGGCGGCGCGCTGCACCCGGTCGTAGCCGATGCCCGCGTCGCCGAGCGCGCCGCTCACCGCCTCCGCCACCATCTGCGGGTAGGTCCAGTCCCGGCTCTGGATCTTCTCGAACTTCGTCATGCCGACGCCGACGACATAGACCCGGTTGCTCATGCGTTCTCCTCGAATTCAGGGCCGGTCGCGGCCGACGACCCACAGGGCGTGGAACTGGGAGGCGCCGCCCATGGCGTGCCCGACGGCCAGGCGCGCGCCGTCCACCTGGTGCGCGCCCGCGGTGCCGCGCACCTGCAGCGCGGCCTCGGCGAAGCGGAGCAGCCCGGTGGCGCCGGTGGGGTTGCCGGAGAGCACGCCGCCGGAGGGGTTCACCGGCAGCGCGCCGCCGAACGCGGTGCTGCCGTCGTCGACGAGCTCCCAGCCGCGGCCCACCTCGGCCAGCCCGATGTTCTCCAGCCACATGGGCTCGTACCAGCTGTACGGGATGTAGAGCTCGGCGGTGTCGATCTCCCGCGCGGGGTCGGTGATGCCGGCCTGCCGGTAGGCGTCGGCGGCGCACTGGCGGCCCGCCTCGGGGTTCACCTCGTCGCGGCCCGCGAAGTGGCCGGTCTCGGTGCGCCAGGACATGCCGTGGATCCAGGCGGGCGGGTGCGTGCCGCCGCCCGCGTCGTCGGCGCCGGTGACCACGATGGCGCAGGAGCCGTCGGAGGAGGGGCAGGACTCCAGGTAGCGGATGGGGTCCCAGAGCATGCGCGATTCGCGCACCTCCTCGACGGTGATGTCCGGGCGCTGGATGTGCGCGTACGGGTTGCGGGTGGCATTGAGCCGGTGGTTCACCGCCACCTGCCAGCCGATGTGCTCGGGTGCGCCGGAGCGCCGGATGTACTCGCGGATGATCGGGGCGAAGTGCGCGCCCGCGCCGGCGCCGAGGTGCGCGCTGAAGGGGAGGCCGCGGGAGAGCGCCCAGGTGAAGTCGCCCTCCGACTCCTTGGAGTAGGCGACCACCAGCACCCGCCGCGCCAGCCCCGCCCGCACCAGGTGCGCGCCGTGGATGGCGGCGTGCCCGCCGACGCTGCCACCGGTGAAGACCCTGGTCACCGGCAGCCCGCGGGCGCCCATGGCGTCGGCCAGGTAGAGCTCGGGGTTCATCACGCCGTCGAACAGGTCGGGGGTCTTGGCGAGCACCACCGCGTCGATGTCGGCGAACTCCAGCCTGGCATCGGCGAGCGCGGCGTCCACCGACTCGCGCACCATCGCCCCGATGGTGACCTCGCGCCGCTTGGCCTGCCTGCTCTGCCCGATCCCGACCACCGCGGTCCTCATCGGCCACCCTCCAGTGTTCCGCGGGACACCCGCACCCGGTCGGGCCGAGCGGCGCGCGGCCGCGGATTGTCGCTCATCGGCCCTCCAGCAGGCAGATCATGTTCTGTTGCAGCGCGGGGCCATTGGTGGCGTGCGCCAGCGTGCGCCCGGCCCGGCCGCGCAGGATGTGCGCGGCCGCCTCGCCGATCCGGATGAGCCCGGTGGCGGTGGCGGGGCGGCCGGTGAGCGGGCCGCCGCCCGGGTTGATCGGGGTCGCGCCGAGGCCGAGCGCGGCCGCGAGAAACGGCTCCTGATAGCTGTATTCGGTGTGCAGCTCGGCGATATCCACGTCGGCGGCGCCGAACCCGGCGAGCTCCGCCGCCTTCGCCGCCGCGCGGATCACGGTGCCGCACCGGGTGAGATCGCGCGCGCCCAGGTAGTGCGTGTCCATCCGGTGATCGATGCCGCGCAGCCACGCCGGACGCTCCGTGAGCGCCCGCGCGGTATCACCGGCGGCGAGCACGAGCACCGCCGCCGCGTCGCCCGCCGGGCCGCGGTCGTGCGCGCGCAGCGGGCTGGCGACGTACGGCGCGGCCAGCAGCTCCTCGACCGTCACCACCCCGCTGACCTGCGCGCCCGGCTCGTCCACGGCCGCGGCCAGACTCCGCGCGACCACCTCGGCCAGCTGCTTCTCGTCCAGCGCGCCCGCGGCGAGCAGCGCGGCGGCCTGCAGCCCGGCGGCGGCGTCCCGGTGCGGGCGCAGCGGCGCCAGGAAGTAGGGGTCGAGCTGGGCAGCCATCACCTGGTCCAGGTCGCTGGGGAGCGCCCCGCGGCCGATGCCGTACACCACCGCGATCTCGCCCTCGCCCAGCTGCAGCCAGGTCCACGCCTCGTGCAGCGCCCACGCGGCGTCCATCTCGACGTGCGATTCGGAGATCGGCGGCCAGGCCCCGACGGCGTCCAGCGAATCGATGTAGGCGAAGGTGCGGCCCTCGAAGAAGTCGTGGCTGCCGGAGGCCAGGAAGTCCACCCGGTCGCGGGTGATCCCGGCCGCGGCCAGCGCCCGGCGCATGACCGGGAGCAGGATCTCGGCCATGTCGGCCTCGCGGTCGGCCGCGCGCCCCGGTGACCGCTCGTACGCCACCACCGCGACATCACGCATGGGCACCCCCGGTCGGCCGGAAGTAGCGGATGCTGTCCAGCGAGTGCGTCAGCTCGGCGTCGTCGGCCCACACCGGCTCCACCTCCGTGCCGATCTCCAGTGCGTCGGAGCCGATCTCGCGCACCAGGTGCATGAGCCTGGTGTCGGCGCCGTGCACCTGGATCTGCGCGACGACGTACGGCGGGTCGAACCGCTGCCCGGGGAACGGGAAGTTCACTACGCAGAAGGTGCGCACGGTGCCGGTGCCCGCCAGCGGAAAGGGCGCGGAGAGCTCGGTGAGGCAGCGCGAACAGAACTCCGGCGGCGGCAGGTACACCTGCGCGCAGCCGGGGCAGCGCCGGGCCAGCAGCTCGCGCCGTGCGAGGCCGCGCAGGAAGAGCGAGCGCCCGCCGCCTGCCACGTAGGTGTAGTCCATCCTGAACGGGCTGGTGAACGTGGTCACCGGGGCGGGCAGGGGCACGGGTCCTCCAGGGGCTCGAAGCAGACGATGTCGCGGATGCTCCCCTCCCGCTCCGCGCGCCAGCGCACCCTGACCCGCAGCCCCGGCGTGATCCGATCCAGCTCCCCGCCGACGTCGACCGCGTGGAAGAGCGCACCCTCGGTGCCGTCGATCCGGATCAGCGCCCAGGCGAAGTGGCCGGGGCCGAGCTCGTCGCTCTCCCGGCTCGGCACCCCGGTCCAGCCGAGCACCGTGCCGACATCGGGGAGTGGAACGAGTTCGCCGGTGGGGCGCGCGGTCTCCGGGTCGATCTCCAGCGGCGGGCAGAGCACGGTGCCGCGATCGGTGCGGGCGCCGTAGAGCCGCGCCTCGCGGAGCCCGCCGAAGAACACGCCGAGCGTGGGGCCCACCGTGCGGGTGAACGGGAACTCGACGCTGTAGGGCGCGGTGAGGCTGGATTCGGCGGGTTCGCTCGGCATGGCGCCTCCGGGTGGGGTAGGGATCGCCCACCGATCGTGGACCGGGGCCGCACCGTTGTCAATCAACTGATTGAACGCTCGCGAGCCGGTGCGCCCGGACTGGTGTACAGGTGCGCGCCGGTGTCGTAAGCTCGAGCATAATTAGAACCTGTTCCACCATTTGGTGTGAGGAGATCGCATGGCCATCGTCGAAGCGCTGACGCCAACCGCCGACGGGCATCGCAGGCTCGGCCTGCGCTCGCCCGCGGACGGGGCGGATGTCGGCGAGATCGTGGTGCGCACACCGGAGGAGGTGACCGCGGCGATCGCGAAGGCCCGCGCGGCCCAGCCCGGCTGGGCCGCGCGCCCGGTCTCCGAGCGCGCCGCGATCATTCGGCAGGCGGTGCAGGTGCTGGTGAACCGGCGCGCGGAGATCGCCGCGACGGTCCGCGGCGAGACCGGCAAGCCGCTGGTCGAGGCGCTGGCCGTGGAGATCCTGCCGTCCTGCGACTTCCTGAACTACTGGAGCGGCCGCGCGCCCAAGGACCTGGCCGACGAGAAGCGGCGGCTGCACGGCTACCTGGCGCCGCTGAAGAAGCTGGTGGTCGGGTACCGGCCGCTCGGCGTGGTCGGCGTGATCACGCCGTGGAACGGCCCGTTCGTGCTCTCCATCAACCCGGTCGCGCAGGCGCTGCTCGCCGGGAACGCGGTGCTGCTCAAGCCCTCCGAGGTGACCCCGCACTCCGGCGAGTGGGCGGTCAGGGTGCTGCACGAGGCAGGCGTTCCGGCGGACGTGCTCCAGGTGCTGCACGGCGACGGCGAGACCGGCGCGGCCCTGGTCGACGGCGATATCGACAAGATCTCGTTCACCGGGAGCGTGCCGACGGGCAAGCGGATCGCGGCGGCCTGCGCCGAGCGGCTCATCCCGTGCACGCTGGAGCTCGGCGGCAAGGACGCCATGATCGTCTGCGCCGACGCGGATCTGGAGCGGGCGTCGGCGGGCGCGGTGTACCTGTCGATGTTCAACAGCGGGCAGGTGTGCGTCGGCGTGGAGCGCGTCTACGTGGTGGAGAGCATCGCCGAGGAGTTCATCGCCAAGGTGCGGGAGAAGGCCGCGGCGGTGACCTACGGCGCGAACAAGGATGTGGGCCCGCTCTTCTGGGATCGCCAGCTGGACATCGTCAGCAAGCACGTGCAGGACGCCAGGGACAAGGGCGCCACCGTGCTGCTCGGCGGCGAGCAGGACACCGCGGACGGGGTCTACTTCCAGCCGACCGTGGTCGTGGACGTCACGCACGACATGGAGCTCATGCGCGAGGAGACCTTCGGCCCGATCGTCTCGATCATGTGCGTCGCCGACGAGGACGAGGCGGTCCGGCGCGCCAACGACAGCGCCTACGGCCTGAGCGGCAGCGTCTTCACCCGGGACCGGGAGAAGGCGGTGCGGCTGGCGCGCAGGCTGCACACCGGGTCGGTGGTGCACAACGACGCCTCGGTCATCTACGGGGTGCCGGAGGCGCCGTTCGGCGGGCGCAAGGACAGCGGGCTCGGGCAGGTCAACGGCATCGACGCACTGCGCGGGTTCACGCACGCCCAGCCGGTGCTGATCGACCGCTGGGGGCCGAAGAAGGAGAGCATCTGGTACCCGTACGCCGACCAGATGGTGCAGACGCTGGATCGCACCATCCGGCTCGGCTTCGGCAGCAAGCTCGCGCGCAGACTCATGCGCTGAGACCTGCGGGGGGCCGGTTCCGGATCAGGGATCGGCCGGACGGAGGGTGCCTGCCGCCGCGATGGCGATGGCGGCGGCCAGCGCGTCGAGGGCGGGCGACTCCACCTTCCACTGCTGCCAGTAGAGCGGCACGTCCACGGTGGCGTCGCCGTCGATCGCGGCCAGCTCCGGCGCCGCCGTGAGCTGCGCTTCGGCGACCATGCCCCAGCCGAGGCCGAGCCGGATGGCGGCGACGTAGGCGTGCGGGGTCGGGACGAAGTGCCGCGGCGCCGTCACCGGCCGCCGAGTGCGTTTGCGCAGGTACTCCTCCTGCAGACTGTCCTTGCGGTCGAAGTTCACCACGGGGGCGCGGGCCAGGGATTCGGCGTCGGCGCCGTCCGGGAACCAGGTCGCCGCGAACTCCGGCGCCGCCATCGGCCGGTACCGCATGCTGCCGAGCGGGCGCACCGAGCAGCCCTGCACCGCGCGGCGGGTCGCGGTGATGGCGGCGACCACGGTGCCGTCGCGGAGCAGGGCGGTGGTGTGCTCCTCGTCCTCCCGGTGGATCTCGAAGCTCAGCCCCGGTGGGGTGCGGGCCAGCGCGGGCATCACCCAGGTGTCGAGCGAGTCGGCGTTCACCGCGAACGGGAGCCGCACCCGGCCGCTCCCGGATTCCGCTTGCAGTTCGCGGGCGGTCTCCCCGACCAAGAGCTCGAGCTGCCTGGCGAGGCGGAGCACGGTGGCGCCGGATTCGGTGGGGCGCACCGGCTTCACCCGCTGGACGAGGATGCGGCCCGCCGCGTCCTCCAGTGCCTTGATGCGCTGGCTCAGGGCGGACGGCGTGATGTGCAGGGTGCGGGCGGCGGCCTCGAAGGTGCCCTCGGTGACGGCGGCGCTCAGCGCTCGCAGTTGGTCGAGCTGCAGGTCCATTCAGAAATTCTAATGGTGCGTGAAAATCATCAGCTGGACTGTTCGGTGCGGCGTTCCTAACTTGACGGGGTGACCTCGACTCTCGCCGGTTTCGGCTTCGGACTCTCCCTCATCGTCGCGATCGGTGCGCAGAACGCGTATGTGCTGCGGCAGGGGATCGCCCGCACGCACGTGGGTGCGGTGGTTGCGGTGTGCGCGGCGTCGGATGTGCTGCTCATCGCGGCCGGGGTCGGCGGGTTCGGGGCCGTGCTGCGAGCGGTGCCCGAGGTGCTGGTGGTGGCGCGGTGGGCCGGGGCGGCGTTCCTGTTCGGGTACGCGGTGCTGGCCCTGCGGCGGGCGTGGAGTCCGGCCGGGTTGGTTCCGGCCGCCGATCCCGAGCCGGGCCGCGCGGAGTCCGCGCTGGTGCCGGTGGGGGCGGCAGCGGGTGGTGACGCCGTCGACGGCGGTGCGGCCCCCGGCGGGGCCGGTCCGGACCTGGGACGGGCGGGTGCACCGGCGATCCGGCCGCTCCGCTCCGCACCGGCGCTGGGCGCGACCATCGCGACCACCCTCGCCCTGACCTGGCTCAACCCGCACGTCTACCTGGACACCGTGGTCCTGCTCGGCTCCTTCGCCTCGGCCCACGCGGGCGCGGACCGGTGGTATCTCGCGGCGGGCGCCATGACCGCCAGCGTCCTGTGGTTCCTGGCGCTCGGCTACGGTGCCCGCCTGCTCGGCCCGCTCTTCGCCCGCCCCGGCGCCTGGCGCGTGCTGGACGCGGGCATCGCGCTGATCATGCTCGCGCTCGGCGCCGGGCTGCTGCTCGGCTGAGTCAGGACTTGTGCGGCACCCCGACGGTGAGCCCGCCGTCCACCACGAACTCCGCGCCGGTCGAGTACGAGGACTCGTCCGAGGCCAGGAAGACCACCAGCGCCGACACCTCCTCCGGCTCGGCCCCGCGACCGAGCGGGATCTGCAGGAAGTCCTCCGGAATCCCCTCGGTCATGGGCGTGCGGATGAGCCCCGGGTGCACCGAGTTCACCCGGATGCCCTGCGGCGCCAGCTCCAGCGCCGCCGACTTGGTGAGCCCGCGCACCGCGAACTTGGTCGCCACGTACCCGTGCAGCCCCGCGCTCCCGCGCATCCCCTCCACCGAGGAAATGTTCACGATCGACCCGCCGCCCGACGTCTTCAGCAGCGGGACCGCGGCCCGCATGCCGAGGAAGGTGCCGGTCAGGTTGATATCGATGATCTTCTGCCACTCGCTCAGCTCGAAGTCGGGCAGCAGGTTCCCGTTCGCGATCCCGGCATTGTTGACCAGTACGTGCAGCCCGCCGAAGGTCTCCTCCGCGGTGCGCACCGCGGCGTCCCACGCCGCCGGATCGCGGACGTCCAGCGGGACGTAGACCGCGGCGTCGCCGAGCTCGGCGGCGAGCGCCGCGCCCGGCTCGTCCAGGATGTCGCCGAGCACCACCCGTCCGCCCTCGGCCACCACCGCCCTGGCGTGCGCGGCCCCCATGCCGCGGGCCGCGCCGCTGATCAGTGCCACTTTGCCGCTGAGTCGGCTCACCGGATCTCCTCACGTAGGTCGAGCGTCGGCACCGAACTTACGCCGCTCACCGCTGTATCCAGGTGTTGCGGATACTCCGTACCCGTGGTTGCGGTGCCGGAGTTTCCGTCGCTGCTGTGCGGTGCCGCAGGTACTTTCGTGCGTCCACCCCGCCGAGCGAGTTTCTCCCGTGCGTCTCCCGCGCCGCGGGCGGCCGCCCGGTGCTCCATGTCCGAGCGCTCACCCCGCCGCGAGCCGCGCCAGCTCCGACTCCACCGCCGCGACCTGGTGCGCGCACACCCCCCACGGCCGCTCCACCCCGACCACCGTGTCCAGATCCCACAGCACGCACCGCTCACCCGGCCGCGCCACCAGCGACCAGGCCACCACCGTGCGCCCGAGTTGCCGCTCCACCGGCTCCGGGGTTGCGCTGCCCGCGCCGTCCGGGCGGTGGTGCAGGAAGCGCCCGTAGGCGGCGTCGCAGAAATCCGCGTACCGCTCGGTGCAGAGGATGAGCCCGTGCCAGGCCTCGTCCACCGCGTGCGAGGGCATGCCGATCATCCGGCCGTCGCGCAGCGCCGCCCCGCAGCACCGCAGCCACTGCCGCAACCCCGTGATCACCAGGGCACGCGGCTCCCACGGGCAGGTCTTGAAGACCGGCTCGACGAGTTCCAGTGCCTCGACGGCACATTCGACCCGGCCCAGGTCGACAGCGGGCCGCGCGGCCGCGCGGGAACGGAGAAGCGCCACCTCCCCACTGTAGCCAGCGGGCTCGATTCTTGCTGCTCGGAGCCGGTTTCGGCGCTACCATTCGGCCCATGATCGCCGTTCTCGTCGTCACGCTGGTGCTGCTGGTGCTGGTCGTCCTCGTCATCGGGTTCCTGGTGTGGCGGCTGGTCTCCAGCGCGCACGACCAGATCGGCAATGTCACCGCCTCGCTCGGCAGCGGCGGGTACTCGCCGTGGAGCGCCGCCGACTCCGACAGCTCGAGTACGCACTGGTCCGACAGCGGGCCGGGGTTCTCCGGCGGCGATTCGTCGTCGCACCACCATCACCACCACTCGCACGATTCGTCCTGCTCCAGCGGTAGCTCCTGTTCCAGCGGTAGCTCGTGCAGCAGTGGCTCCTCGTGCAGCAGCGGGAGTTCGTGCAGCAGCGGCAGCAGTAGCAGCTGCGGCGGAGGTTCCTGACCGTTTCCGCCAGAACCCGGGCCCGCCGACCGTTGCTGATCATTAACCGGCGGTGTCGATGCGGTTGCCGCCCGGGTGTGTCCCGTCACCCTTTCCCGAGAGCGCCCCACGCCCGTGCCGGAAGTTTGTCGGAGATCACAATGCCGCCCCGCTGGCCGTAGTGATTATGCACAAGCGGGGCTGATGCCGTATGGCGATCCATCCCGAATGGTTTCAGTGACCGTGAGTTCGGGAAACTTGGAAATACAGACCGGCTACCCGGTGCGGCGTCTCGTTTGCGGGGCTACTGTGCCGTCCGTGGAAATTCTGATCGTGGTCGCGGTCGTAGCAGTCGTTCTGTTCATGGTCATCGGAGTCGTGCAACTCGCCAGCCGTCCCCCGCTGGATCGGAGTCGCTGGGAGAATGCCGAACTACCGGAGGCGCGCATCGACAGCGGCCCCCGCTAACCCCCGTTCCGGCGTCCGGTGCGCTCGCGCATCGGACGCGACGATCACGCCTGCTCGGTGCGCGCAGGCGACAGCACCACCACGGCGAGCGGCCGCGCGGTCAGCTTCTGGTAGTCGGTGTACCGCCCCTGATTCACCCCGTCCACGATCGTCCACCGCCGCAGATAGTCCGGATCCCCCGGGTACGTCGGCCTGGCCGTCACCCGAAGCCGTTCCCGTCCCACCTGGATCTCACACTCCGGCCGCGCCTTCAGATTCGCCAGCCAACCCGGCGGCCTGTCCGCCCCGCCGTTGGACGCCGTCACCAGGAAGTTGTCGCCATCCCGGCCGTATGTCAGCGCCGCCACCCGCGGCTGCCCGGTCTTCCGCCCCACGGTCCGCAGCAGCAGCGTCGGATTCCCGAACAGCACCCGATGCCCCACCCGCCCGTCACTGCGTTCGTACACCCACTGATGCGCCTGCAACAGCTTCACGAACACACTCGCCATCACGGCCTCCGGAACCTCGCGGGTACGTCCCGTCACCCTAGTGCCGAGCTCGCAACTGGTGTCGGGATCAGGTGAGCCGGTAGCATCCGGTGGCACTCGTGATCGCGAGGTCGGGGGCGGTAGCTCAGTCGGTTAGAGCCGTGGACTCATAATCCATTGGTCGCGGGTTCGAGCCCCGCCCGCCCCACCAGCGAGAAACGCCTGCCCAGGTGAATGCTTATCGATCGGTGTTTGGGCATGATCGCGAGATGACTCCCGGTGCGCCGCGTCGATCGAGTTCTTCGGTACCGCGCAGGGTCGCGGGTGCGGGGCTGCGTCGGCCGGTGCCGCGTCGGACGCGGCGTACCCTGCCGCCACCTCGGAAGGGGAGGTTGCGGCGTAGTACGGCGAGTCAGCGGCTGCATGTTCCGCATGCCGTCAGGTTTCGGCGGGTCAGGAGTTTCCTTCGCGGGGTGGGCGAGCGATTTCGGGGGATCACGATTGCCGAGGTCGCGGGGCTGGTGACGGCTTTGACCGCCATCGGGGCGGTGCTCTTCACGGCGAGGTCGTTCGAGGCGAGCCGGCTGCAGGTGGAGACGCAGCGGGAGACGCAGATCAACGACCGGTACTACAAGGCGGTTTCGCAGCTCGGGTCCGAGAATTTGGATATCCGGCTGGGGGCCATCTACTCGCTGGAGCGGTTGGCGGTCGACTCGCCGCGGGATCACTGGGGGGTGTTCTCTGTGCTCTCGGCTTTTGTCCGGACGCATGCGCCCGCGGGGGAGGCGTGTGACTCCGTCGAGGCGGTCGCGCCGGATATCGAGGCTGCTTCCACCGCTATCGCTCGCCGGGGGTACGAGGAGGATGGGGAGGCGAGGACCAGGGGGGAGGAGATTCATGCCGTGGATGTGGGGGAAACGTGTCTGGCCGGGGTGTTGATGGTGGATGTGACGCTGACGAATACCGATTTCCGCGGCTCCGATCTGAGTGGGGCTGTCATCAACTCGTCGGGGATTTTCGACACGAATTTCGACTCGGCCGATCTCAGGGAAATGGTGATGCGCGATACCGCTGTGTGGCGGTCTTCCTTCCGGGGAGCCGATCTCTCCGGGGCCGTATTCGAAAGGGGGGAATTGAACGAGGTCGGGTTTCAGGATGCCGACTTGACCGGGGCGAGTTTCCGGGCCGTGTCGCTGGAGCATGTGGATCTGAGCGGGGCCGATCTCACCGGTGTCGATTTGACCGGTGTCGGCGTCGCGGGGGTGAAATACGACGCCCGGACCGTGTGGCCGGTGGGCTTCCGGCCGCCGCCCAGCCGTTAGACCACGCTGAGCAGGAAATACGCGTAGTTCCGGTCGAGCTCGTTCTCCGGGACGAGGTGCACCGCCTCGGGACGGAAGCCGACCTCCTCCGCGACCCGCCAGAATCGGTCGATCGGAAAGATCGTCTGTGCGGCGAGGTTTCGGGCGTAGTTGCGGCGGGGCGCCGTCCGGCCGTCGCCGTCGCGGTACTTGACCTGGATGAAGGCGACCCCGCCCTGGGCGAGTACCTCGTGGGCGATCCGCAGGATTCGGGTGGCGTACTCGGGGGAGGGCAGGAGCTCCACGACATAGAGGCAGAGGAATACGTCACACGTCGCGCGACCGGCGACCGCGAGGGCCGCTTCGGGATTCTCGACCTCGACCAGGAGCGGTACGAAGTCGACGTCGCAGGCGGCGAGGGTGTGTTCGCGGCATTCGTCGAGGCTCGCCTGGACGACGTCGACGGCGACGAAGCGGTCGGCGCGGGGGGCGAAGGCGACGGCGTTGGCGCCGCCGCCGCAGCCCCACTCGAGGACGGTGCCGAACGACGGCGGGGTGTCGAGGACGCGGGTCAGCTTGTCGAAGAGCGCCAGGTGGTCCTGCCCGACCTTCTCCCACTGGCCGGGAATCCCGGTCCGCCAATGCGAGTTCCCGGCCCAGGTGGGCTCGGCTGAGCTGGTCCAGTACTGGGCCGCCTCGGCGATGACCTGATCCTCGGACCGCCGCGGCCCGATTCGATCCAAAGCCTCACGACCGCGCTTCTTCAATCGCCGCGTCATACCCTCAGCCCTGTCCTCCATCGGTTCCCCTCGCGGCCGATGCTGCCTGCCCAGAGTCTAGGGGTCTGGCGAGCGCATTGTGTGTGTCGCGGGGGTGATCCACGACGGGGCGGCTACGGCGGAGCGATGCCGTGGCCGATGGGCTCGGGGTCGGCCACGTGGGCGGTGGCGGGGCTCGGCGAAGGTGGGACGCGGAGCCAGTGGGAGCCGATCGACCGGGTGTGAACACCGGCGGAAATCTGCGCTAACGGGCACCACATTCGGGCTGATCCGAACCGAAAAGCCGCCCGCGGGTGGGGAAGCCGGGTGTGCGGCCGGAGATGTCGCGCTCTACGCTGAGTAAGGTCGATCGTCCGGTTGCGGCCCATGAGGAGGTAGCGGTGGCCCGGCCCGCGCGAGCTCGAACCGCGCGGCGATGAGCCTCGAACTGCCTCAGGAGCTGCACTGGATCGGCTGGATCGCGGGTGCGCCGTGGCCTGAGGGGGACGAGGACGCCGCGTTCGCCGTCTCCGACGCGTGGGGCGAGGCGTCCAAAGCCGTCATGGAGCTGCTACCCATGGTGGACTCGGCCAAGCAGGCGACGCTGGCCGCGTACCGGCAGGGCGCCGGGACCCAGGAGATCTCGGCCGCCTTCGACCAGATCCGCGCGGGCGACCAGTCGCTGGAGAGCATCGCGCAGCACATGAAATCGGTGTCGGACATGGCCTTCGACATGGGCACCGAGATCCAGGCGCAGAAGATCACCATCATCGTCACGCTGTGCTGGCTGGCGATCGAGATCGCCATGGCGTGGCTCTCGCCGGCCGCGCCCGCGGTGCAGGCGGCGGCGATCGCGACCGCGCGCGGGGTCATCGCGGCTGCCGAGAGGGCCGCGGTCGGGGCGGTTGCCGCGCTCGCGGCCCGGCTGGGGGCCTCGGCGTCGAAGAAATACATCTACAAGGGCATTCGGGTGCTGCCCACCGCGAAGGGGTGGGGCGTCGGCGTCACCACGGCGTTCAAGGGCGCGGGGGAGGAGGCGTTCTTCAACGGGCTGGTCCAGCTCAGCCAGATGGCGGACGGGACGCGCAAGGAGTTCGACGGGCAGGAATTCGGGCTGTCGATGCTCGGCGGTGCGGCCGGTGAGGTGGTCGGTGACGGGCTGTCGAAGTTCCTGAACAGGAAGATCGACGGGTGGCTCGGGAATTCGCCCGGCGCCGCCGGGTATTTTTCCAATGCCTGGGGTGGCGGGCTCCGCGGTGCAGGCGTGGGGGCCGTCGGGGACGGGGTCGGCGGTATCGCGGGCAGTATCGTCGCGACGCTGGCGGCGGGGCAGAGTATCGGGGATGCGCTGACGCCGGAGTCGATCGTGGGCGGGTTCGTGCAGGGCGGGCTGGTCGGCGGGGCCGGTGGGGTGCGCGGGTTCGTGCACATCGATGCGCTCGACGGAGCTCGGGGTGCGGAGGGGATCGACTGGGCAGGTGGGGAATCCGGGAACGAGAAGGACGATCCCGGCGTCGGTCCTGGACCGGGCGGCAGGGCGGAAACTCCGGGGCCCGCGGCGGTGGGACCGAACGGGACGCCGGTGTCCGTTCAGAGCGCCGGGGGGGCCACGGCGAGGGGCATCGACCGTGCGCCCCAGCCGGTGCACGACGGGGGGCCCGCGGCGTTCGGCGGCGAGGCGAACGGGGGTGGGAGCGTCGCCCGGCCCTCCTCGCCTGCGCCTTCGTTCGCCGGCCGCTCGGAGCACGGGCGGGTGCAGGACGGCTCGCTACCGCGGACCGAGATGCCGCCGATCAGCCCGACGACCACCGGGAGCGGCCAGGGGTTCGCGAACCCGCACGCGGACGGGGGGCCGGTGCGCCAGGAGTCCGCGGCGGAGGGGCGGCCGGATCCGCAGGTGCGGGAGGGGTTGCCCGCGAGCGGGCTCGCGGCGCAGTCGAGTGCGCCGGGGACGTTCGGGCAGGATCCCGGTGCCGGTGTGGGGCAGCAGGAGGGTGATCGGGGACTCGGGTCCGGGACGGTGTACTCCGGGAGCGAGTTCCGTCCGGAGGTGCGGGCGGAGGTGCCGGGGTCGAGCTCCGGGTTCGAGGGGGCGACGCCGACCGCCGAACCCGGGGCGCGGGGGGCGGAATCCGTGCTCGCCGGGAACGTCACCGAGGGGGTCGAACCGCGGTCGGAGACTCCGGCGCAGGTCACCGAGATCGGTGAGCGGCGGCCGGTCGCCGAGGCCGTTTCGCTGCCGGAGTCCGGGCAGGTGACGCCGTCCGGGCAGGTGACGGAGCCGGGGCAGGTGACGGACCCGGGGCAGGTGACCGAGCCGGGGCAGGTGACCGAGCCGGGGCAGGTGACGGACCCGGGGCAGGTGACCGAGCCGGGGCAGGTGACCGAGCCGGGGGACGTGACCGAGCCGGGGGAGGTCGTGGACTCCGAGCGGGTGAGCGGGGCCGAGCAGGTCGGCGAGTTCGTACCGTCTCGCGAGGAGGCCCCGGAGTTCGTGCAGGTGGGGGACTCCGAGCAGATTACGGAGTTCGAGCAGGTCGGCGACTCGGCGCGGATGCCGGAGTCCGAGCGGGTCGTCGACCCGGGGCAGGTTACGCAGTCCGGGCAGGTGACCGAGCCGGGGCGGGCCGCGGAACCGGGGCAGATCACGCACCCCGGGCGGGCTACGGAGCCGGGCATCGTGTCGCAGCCGGAGTACCCGGCCCAGCAATCGCCCGTGACCCAGTCCGGTCCGGTGCAACAGGGTGGGCCGCTCCGGACCGACGGATCGGCGCCCGCACCCGGTGCCGAGAGCCGCGCCGTATCCGGTTCCGAGCAGAGTTCACCCACCCGCCAGGCGGCGAACAGTTCGCAGTTGCGCCCGCTGCAGACCGTCCTGCCGCCCCCGTCGAGCACCACTCCCGCCGATGCCGCCGTCCCGCGCGCCAGGGACCTGCCCGGGCCGATCGAGAACGCCGCCCCGCGCGCCCGCGACCTCGCGATCAACACCGACACCCAGGCCCCGCGCGCCCGCGACCTCGCGGCGAACGCCGAGCCCCCCGCCCCGCGCGCCCGCGACCTGACGGCGAATACCGAGGCCACGCCGCCGCGAACCCGCGACCTGACGGCGAATACCGAGGCCACGCCGCCGCGAACCCGCGACCTGACGGCGCACACCGAGGCCACGCCGCCGCGAACCCGCGGCCTGCCGGGAGAATCCGGAACCGGCGACCGCTCCGATGCCGAGCAGCCCCCGGCGCTCGACACCGGAGAACCGCACCCGGACACACCGTCCGAGGCCGCGTCGAGCCCGGCAGCCGTGGTGCTCCCGGCGCAGGCAGGCCCGGTGCACGAGCAGCGCACCACCATCGCGTCGACGCGCAGGCAGCCAGGGCCCGCGCTCGACCCCCCGGCCCGCTCCGAGGAGGGCGGGGCACCGCCGCCGAACCAGATCGAGGCGGCGTCGGCTGCCACGCCGCACCCGGTGGGCGAATCCGGGGTGCCGGGGCGGGCCGAGCTCGGCACCGACGGCGCGATCCCCGATCGACGCCAGCTGAGCGTCGCCACGATGCCGGAGCGGAGCCCGTTCCCCGGCAGGCACGGCAGCGTCGATGCCGCGGATCAGCAGCGGCTGCGGGCGAGCATCGACGCGCTCGGGCCCTACGCCGACCCGCGGTCCCGGGCGCCGGGGCAGCCCGCGCTCGCCACCCTGGTCAACGGCCAGGGGCGGAGCCACCCCGGCCGCGACAACAACTGCGACATCTGCTCGGAGAAGGCCCTGCTCGCCTTCTACGGGCAGGCGGTCGTCGCGCCGCCGGCGATCGGCCCCAGTTCGCTGGTCACCGGCAGGCGGGACCGGAACCAGACGCAGGGGATGCTCGGCTCCCGGGCGATCTGGCTGCCGTACCTCGGGGTCGGCTCGTCATCCGAGGCGCAGCTGCGCGCCGTCGAGCGGGCGGTCGCCGCGGCCGGGCCGCGGGCGGCGGCCATCGTCACGGTCAACTGGCACCGGGTCGGCCCGGACGGCGCGAAGCTCTACTCCCAGGACGGGAGCAGGGCCAAGATCGGCGACGGCCATTCGATCGTGGTGGTCTACCCGCCCGGCACGGGCAAGCCGGTCTGGTGGGACCCGCAGAGCGGCGAGGCGAGCCTCAGCCTGCCCAGGTGGGCGTCGAAGGTCGGCTACGTCTCGTTCGTCCCGACGACGCCGGACCGGGTGGTAGCGGCCGGTCACCACGCCCTGGCGCTGGAAGATGCGCTGCGCACGCCGGGCGGGACCGGCTTCGTCGCGTTCCAGCACCCGGGCACGTACTCCTCGGTACCCGGTGGCCCGCCCTACGGGAGCCTCGTGCACTTCACCGGGGGGCCCGGCCCGGACCGCGTGTTCCACGCGCACGATGTGGGGCTGGCCGGTACGGCCTCGTTCATCGGTTACCCGCAGTTCGCGGTGCCGCACTGGAATTCGCTCGACAACGGGATGGCGCCGGACCGGAACATGGTGCTGCGCAACGGCCGACGCGCGGTGGCGGGGCTGTTCGGCGCGGAACTGCAGACGATGCCGAGGGACGGCCGCGGCGTCGCCGAGCATCTCGCCGATATTCGGCAGCACCTCGACTCGAGCGCGTTCGGCACCGGCTCGGTGGCCTTCGTCGAGGTGGGGCTGAGCAATGGCGAGTTCGAGACGATGCTGGTGCTCAAACCCGCGACCGGACCGGACGGTACGGCTCCCGGGACCCTGTGGTGGACGCCGATGCGCTTCGGGACATCAGCCACGGTGCCCGATTTCGCACCGGGCACCGTGACCTCGATCTCCTTCGTCGCGGCCGCGGGCGCCGACCTCCGCGCCAGGATGGAGCTGCCCGGCACGTTCCCGCAGGTCCGGCCCCGGCCCGTAGCGCGCGCCGCGGACCTCCCGGTGGGAATGCCTGCGCCGAACACGTCGTCCACGCGGTCCGGCGACGAACCGCGAGCCTGGATCGCGCCCGGCCGCAACCCCGTCCCCGCCCCGCCGCGGCGGCCGGGAGCCGCACCGCACCGGCAGCGGCGGCTGGAGCGCAGGCTCGATGCCGACGGCGGCTACCTGGTCGGCATCGATCCGGAGGCCGGGCCGGTGACCCCGCCGACGATCAGCGACGACGACTCGATCGACCGGAACGACGACAAGGACGAGAGCGTCCTCGCCTTCCTCGCCACCTTCCTCGGCCATCCGACCGTGCCCGCGCCACGGGCGGGGGAGCTCGACGGGCCGTCCAGCCTGGAGCGGATGAGCGGCTGGCTCGGGCCGGTCCGCGGCGACACCGGGGACCCGGACCAGCTGCGCGACCGGATGTGGGAGATCCACGACGCCGTCGCGAAGAAGGGTGAGGGCGCCGTCGCCATGGTCGCGCTGCGCTACCCGAAGGCCGACGCACCCGGCTCGATCACCGTCGACGGGCAGTCTTTCCCGCGCGGCACGACGACCTTCGCGGTGGTGTACCCGCTCGGCGCCGCCGGGCCGGTGTGGTGCAACCCGTGGACCGGCAAGAACTACCGCAGGCCGCCGACCAGGATGGTCGGGGACGGCGATTCCCTCGCCTCGATCGAGAGCGACGTCGGCGCCGCGCTGCTCGCGGCCGCCACCGATCTCGGGCAGCCCGGCTCGCCGCCGCGGCCGTCGACACCGGTGGCGGCGCTGCCGAACCCGTCGGAGACCCGCCCGGCGAACCTGTACCGCCCGGTCCCGCCCGCGGATCAGCGCGCGCTCGAGCGGGCGATGATCGTGGACGGCACGCCGGTCGCAGGCGCCGACCCGCGCACCAACCCGGCCGATCCGCGCGGCATCCCGTGGGGTTCGCTGATCAACCCCGGCTCCGGGCCGGGCAGGCGCGGCAACGAGGTGGACAGCGCGCTCTCCGCGCTCGCCACCTTCTTCGGGCTCCCGCAGGTGGCGGCGGCGCTCGCGCCCGGGGAGCTCGTCGACGGCGCCGACGCCGACCCGATCGGGTGGGAGCCCTTCCTCCGGGCCGAGGCCTGGCTCGGCACCGGGCTGATGAACGCCGCGCTCGCCGACCCCGGCCCGGCCGCGCAGGCGGCGCTGCTGCGGGACGGCATCCGCGCGCTCGGGCCCGGCTCCGCCGCGCTGGTGGTGCAGCGCAGCGAGCACTACCAGCGGGGCAGCAGCGCTCCGGTGTACAGCAGCCTCACGGTGGTCATGCTCAACCCGGCGGGCAGCACCGACCCGGTCTGGCTGGATCCGGTGACCGGGCGGGTCTCCGAGCGGCCGCCGCGCGGGTTCGGCCGCCCGGGGACCGAGCTCTGGTTCGCCCCGGCGACCGCGGACCAGGTGCGCACGGCGGCGACGCCGGGCGCGCCGCCGCCGCCGATCCCCTCGCCCGCGAGCACGCGGAGGTTCGGCCCCGGCACGCTGCGCGCGCTGGAGAACCCCGCGTACCAGCAGGCGCTGGAGTCCGCCATGGCCGGACCGGCCGGGCCGCTGGCGCATCGCGACCCGCGCTCCTTTCCGACCAGGGCCTTCCCGATGGGCAGGCGGATCAACGGCCCCGGCCCGATCGCCCCGGGCCGGGGCAGCAACTGCGTCGACGTGACGGTCAGCTCGCTCTCGACCTTCTTCGGCAATCCGCAGGTCGCGGCCCCGGCCTGGTTCTCCGACAATGTCGGCCGGGGGAGCGGGCAAACGGTGGAGCGCTACCTCGGCGGCCATTCTCGGTGGCACTCGGATTCGCTCTCGCCGCAGCAGCGGCTGGAGGCTCTGCACCGGGATATCGAGCGCCGCGGCCCCGGCTGGGCCGCCGCCGTCACCACCGCGAACTACGCCAGGAATACCGACGGCAGCTTCCGGCGCAAGCCGAACGGCACCCGGATCGTGGAGCGGGCGCACGTGCGCCAGATCGTGTTCCCGGTGGGCGCGGCGCGGCCGGTGTGGTGGGACGCGCAGGTGGGGTACACCTCGGAGGAGGTCTCCAGCACCATCCTCGACCACGCGGACGAGGTGCTCTACGTGCCTGCCACGGCGGCGCAGGTCGCGCACGCCGCCACGTTCTTCCCCGGTCTGACGGCGCGGCCGGTGCCTGCGGCGGCCGGCGCGGGTGTGCCCGAGCGCGGGCTCACCCGGTCGGACACCGGCGCGGGCCCCGGGCGGAGGGAGTCGTCCGATCCGACCCGCAATCCGCCCTCGTCGTCGACGAACCCGACCCGCAATCCGTCCTCGTCCACCAACCCGTTCCGGAATCCGCCCTCGACGAACCCGTTCCGGAATTCGCCGTCGTCGTCCCCGCACCCGTCCCGGACTTCGCGTGCGTCGTCGACGAACCCGTCCCGGAACTCGCGTGCGTCGTCGACGAACCCGTTCCGGAATTCGCCTGCGTCGTCGACGAACCCGTTCCGGAATCCGGCGGCGCAGGAAGTCCCGCTGAGCGACTTCGCGCAGACCATGCGCCCGGCCAGCGGGCAGGGGCCCGGCCCGGCCGTGCTCGGCCCGCGCGAACTCACGGTGATCCCGCGCCCCTCGCAGGACGAGCTCGCCCCGACGCACGGCAGCGTCGACCACGACGTGCTGACCGCGCTGCGCACCACCATGCGGCAACCCGACGGCAGCTTCGCCGCCTACCGGAACCCGGGCACCTACCCGAGCCCCGCGGCGCCCTACGTCTCGTACATCAACTTCCCCGGCCCGGCCGCCCCCGGGCGGTTCAGCAACTGCGTCGCGTGCACGCTCGCGGTGCTCTCCACCTTCGTCGGGCTGCCCGATATCGCCGGGCCGCGGATCGGCCTGGCGCCGACCGAACCCGCGCTCGGCGGCTCCAGCGTGGCGGAGCGCTGGCTCGGCACCATGCTCGCCGACGCGAGGTACCGCTGGGACGGCGGCTCGGACAAGCCGATGGGGGAGCAGTACGGCGACGTCTACCGCAAGGTGCAGGAGCTGGGGCCGGGCTCCTTCGCGTATGTGCGGATGCGGTGGGCCGTGCGGGACGAGTTCGGCAACCCGCGGCTCCGCTCGGACGGCACCCAGGCGTACAGCGGCGCGCACGCCATCGCGCTGGTCTTCCCGGTGGACGCGGACCGGCCGGTGTGGGTGGACGCGCAGAGCGGCGAGGTATCCGAGATGCTGCCGCCGCACTTCGCGGTGTACTCCGCCGCCCTGCACGTCGCGATCGCGGACGCGCCGCAGGTGCTGGACGCGGCCCGGCGCAGGCAGCGGCTCGAGCAGGCACTGCTCACCCCGTCCGGCTACCCCCGATCGCAGCATCCCGGGCTGCCCGCCACCCCGGGCGCGGAGCCCTTCGGACCGCTGGTGGTCCGCGCGGAGCCGGGGGCGTTCCACCACCTGCTCGACGCGGCCAAAGCAGTGGTCGCGGGCTTCGCCGGCTTCCCGCGGATCGCGGTGCCGTTCCGCGCAGGCACGGCGATCGGCGGCGCCCCGGCCCTGCGGGGTGCGCTTGCGCCGATCGGCGACCTGCGATCGCTCTCCGGCGCCTTCGGGAGCGCCCCCCGGGCCCTGCCGGACCAGTCGCCGGTGCACGCCAAGCTCGCGCAGGTCTCGGCGGAGCTGGTGGCGCATCCGTACGGCCCCGGCTCCGCCGCCGTCGTGCTGGTCTCCGGCGCCGCACCGATGGTGCTGGTCGCGGTGGTCCCGGAGCACCCGGGCTCGGCGGGAACGATATGGGTGGATCCGCTGAGCGGGAACACCCATCCGGGACCGCCCGGCGGCCTCGGCACGGCTCCGGTCGAGTACGTGATCGCGACCGGTGACATCCTGCGCAGCGCGCTCACCGCCACGCAACCCGTCACCTTCGTGCAGCCGACTCTGTGGATCAACACCGCCGTGCCGACCGCCGGGCCGCCCGCGGACGGCCCCGATGGCACGCCGGAGCCGGCGGCGGGCACGAAGCGCGCCCACGAGCCGGAATCCGAGCCGGATCCCAAGCGGGCCCGCACCGACGGCGGCGCGGAGCGGCCCGCCCCGGTGGCGGCCGATCCCGACGACTCCGATCCCGACGACTCCGATCCCGACGACTCCGAACTCGACGACTTCCTCACCAGCGACGACGAATCCGACGACGACGAATCCGACGACGACTCGGCGGCCGACGCCGAATCGGAGCAGGACGACCTCGACCGGGACGAACTCGACGGCCCGCGCCCGATCCGGATTCCGCGGGGGGACAACCCCGTTCCGGTCCCGCCCAGCGTCGTCGCCGATGGCGGCGACCGGCAGCAGCGGCTGACCGCGCTGCTCACCGACAGCGACGGCGTCCTGATCGCCGCCGACCCGGCCACCGACGTCCTGGCGGGCACCGCGTTCATGCTGCTCACCGGCGACCTGGCCGCCGCCGAACCCGGCATCGACGGGGACGACGCGGTGCTCGCGCACCTGTCGACCTTCGTCGGCCATCCGCTCGCCGCCGCCCCCGACCCGGACGGCGGCCCGCGCCGCAACGGCCTGACCCGGACCCAGATGTGGCTCGGGGCGCCGCGCGTCCGGCAGGGGGACCTGGCGGCGCTGGAACAGCAGCTGTCCGATATCGACCGGCAGGTGCGGCTGCTCGGCGAGGGCGGTGCGGCGGCGGTGAGCCTGCGCGGCCGAACCCAACCCGATCCCGGCTCCAGCCTGGTGAACGGCATCTTCGTGCCGCAGCGGGCGGTCTCGCTCTCGGTGATCTATCCGCACGGCGCGAAGGGCCCGCTGTGGTGCGACCCGCTCGGCCGGGCGCTCTACACCCAGCCGCCCGTGCAGCTGCTCACCGATGCCGAGATGGTGGTGTCGACGACGACCCGGGCCGGCATCGACGCGCTCGCGGCGGCGGCGGCGCGGCAGCCGCGGCCCGCGCCGCCGCCGTGGCCGGAACCGGGGCGGCACCGTGCGCTGCCCGCCCCCGGCCCGGTGCACCCCGGCACCGACCCCGCCGCGCAGCGCGCGCTGGAATCCGCCATGACCGTGGACGGCGAGCACATCGCGGGCGCCGATCCGCGGACCCATCCGGCCGATCCGGGGAATCCGGCGGCGGTGCCGTGGGGCGCGGCGATCAACCCCGGCAATGGCACGGGCAACGAGCTCGACAGCGCCCTCGCGGCGCTCGCCACCTTCTGGGGCGCGCCGCGGGTGGCCGCGCCCGCCGACCCGTCCGCCACCCCGATCACCGGCCCCGATGGGTTCGTCGCCGCCGAGCGCTGGCTCGGCGGCGGCCTGATGAACGCCGCGGACCCCGGCCGGACGATCGCCGAGCAGGCGGCGCTGATCGCGAACGGCGTGCGCAGGCTGGGACCGGGCGCGGCCGCGCTGGTGGCCGGCTTCGCCGCGCAGCCGGGGGCGGACGGCCCGCCGGTGCGCAGCACCCGGATCGCGGTGCTGCTCATGCCGGTCGGCGCCGACACTCCGGTGTGGCTCGACCCGGTGCGCGGAGCCGTCTCCGAGACGCCGTCCGCGGAGTTCCTGAGCGGGCTGCACATGCTGAACTTCGTCCCGGCCACCCGGGAACAGGTGGCCGATGCCGCGGAGCCGCGGCTGCCTGCCCCCCGGATCCCGGACCCGGCCGGGAACCGGACGTTCGGCAGCGGTGGCCACCGGCGGCTGGAGACCGTGCAGCACCAGCGCGCCCTCGAGGATGCGGTGCGCGGGCCGGACGGGCCGGTGCCGTTCGTGCACCCGGGCACCTTTCCCTCCCCGGTCTTCCCGATGGGGCGCAGGATCAACGGCCCCGGACCGACCGCGCCGGGGCGCTCGCACAACATCGCCGACACCGCGCTGAGCGCGATCGCCACCTGGATGGGGCTGCCGCGGGTCTCGGTGCCGTCCTGGCACCCCGCGCTCGACGCGGCCGGGGGAATGCCGCGGATCGAGCGCTACCTGGGCAGCGGGTTCCGGCGCGCTCCCGGGGTCCCGGTCCGGACCCACCTGGCGAATATCCAGCGCGACATCGCCGACCGCGGACCGCGCTGGGCGGCGGTCGTGCTGACCGTCCAGTTCGCCCGCGATCCGCAGGGCGCCCTGCTGACCGGCCCGAACGGCACCCCGGTGCCGCAGGGCGGGGAGTTGCGGCAGCTGGTGTTCCCCGAGGGCGCCGCGGCGCCGGTGTGGTGGGACGCCCAGCACCTCCAGGTCACCGACGAGCTGGACGACAGCGCGATCGATCGGGCCGACATGGTGCTGTCCGTCCCGGTCACCGCGGTGCAACTGGCACACGCCGAGTTCTTCCTCGGCTCGGCCGCGGACGGCCCCGCGCCGTCGTCCGGGGCGAGCTCGCCCGCCGCGACCTCGCCCGGCCCGCCGACGTTGCCCGCGCGGACGTTGCCCGCGCCGCTGACCGCACAGCAGCTGGCGCTGATCCCGCGGCCGTCCATGGTCATGTTCCCCGGCACCTACCGCAGCACCGACCTCGGCGCGCTCCGTAGGCTCGAAGACGAGCTGCGGACCGCCGACGGCTACGCCTTTCAGCAGCACCCGGGGTTCTACCCGCCGTGGGGGCAGCAGCCGTTCGGGAAGTCGCTGAACGTGCCGGGGACGGGCGTCGTCGGCGGCGACATCAACTGCCACCTCTGCGTGCTCGCGCTGTTCTCCACCATGCTCGGCAAGCCGGATATCGCCGGGCCGCGGATCGGGCCGTCCGCGCTCGACCTCGGCAATCGCACGCGAGCCGAGACCGAGCAGTGGCTCGGCTCGGCCCGGGTGGAGCCGGGGCTGCAGGCCGACGGTCGCGCCCACCGGCCCGACGAGGGCTTTCGCGCCGCCTACGACCTGATCGAGGCGGCAGGCCCCGGCGCCTTCGGCTACATCGGAATCGGCTGGCACAAGGTGAATTCGGCGGGCGTCAAGCAGTACACCGCGGCCGGTTCGCCGGTCTCGGACTCCGCGCACGCGATCGCGCTCGTGTACCCGGACCCCGGCACCCCGCTGCCGGACGGGACGACGGCGAACGGGCCGGTCTGGATCGATCCGCAGGCCGGCTGGGTGAGCAGCACCCTGCCCGCCAACTACGCGGACCGGGTCGCCGCGATGACCTTCGCCGGGGCGACGCCTGCCCAGGTCGCCGCGGCAGCTGCCCACCGGGCGGCACTCCAGGAGGCACTGGGCGGGCCGAGCGCGCTGAGCACCGTCCCCTTCCGGCATCCGGGCACCTACTCCGCGACCGGCGGCGTCCCGTACGGCTCGCTGGTGCTGCTGCGGCCGGACGGCGAACCGGCGCGCTACAACGACATGCAGGTCGTGGCCGCCGCGCTCGCGTCGTTCGCCGGAACGCCGCGGTTCGCCGCGCCGGTGCGCGCGAGCCACCTCGTCGGGCCGGGAACCGAGCGGGGCGCGCTGTACTCGGATCCGGCGCGCAGTTCGCCGAGGGCGTGGTTCGGGCACCAGCAGCTGGTCCAGCCGGGGCTGGCGCACCACACCATCGCCGAGCGTATGCAGATCGCACAGGACGCGGTCACTCAGCTCGGCCCCGGCGCGTCCGGCGCGCTGACCTTCCACGGGCGCCGGGATCCGCTGATCCTGGTGTACCCCATCGACCCGGCGGTGCCGGGGGCGATCTGGTGGGATCCGATCGCAGGCACCTACGCCGACTCCCCGCCCACCGTCCCGGACGGGCCGGTCGTCTTCCTGTACGGGAGCGCGCTGACGCTGCTGAACGGGCTCAGGGCCACGGTGCCGACCGATCCGGGGCTCGCCGCGAGCCGGGCGCGGCACGCGAGCCCGGCGCAGGCCGCCGCGGTCGCCGCACCGGCACCGTCCCGCCCGGTCTCGCTGAGCCAGCCGCCCGCGCTCGACGGCCGGGTGACCGTCGAGCGCAGCGACGGGGACGGGCCGCCCGCGCCCCCGACCGGGACCGCCGAGGAGCCGCCCGAGTTCGACGGTCGGGTGACCGCCGAGCGCAGCGACGGGGACGGGCCGCCCGCGCCCCTGACCGGGACCCTCGAGGAACCACCCGCCCCCGCGCCGCGCCCGCTGCCGTCGAACGATGCCGACGCGGGCACGCGTGGCAGCGTGGAAGTCCCGCCTGCCGAACCGGATTCCGCCACGGCACACCGCTCCGGCCCCCGCCTGCTCCGCCCCGGCCGCGCCCGCCCGCAGCGGGTCCGGCCCGAGGAGTGGCAGCCGATCCCCGAGTTCACCGCCCCCGACCCACCCCCGATCGACTGGATTCCCGGCGACGGGGAGGCCGACCCCCGCATGGCGGCCGAGCCGCGCGACGCACTCGCCGGACCGCGCGCGGCCCGCCCCCTCCTCGACCCCGCGCTGCCGCCGGAGCCGCTGCGCCCCGCGCCCGGCGCCGACGATCCGCTCCCGGATGTCGATATCCCTTTCACGCTCTGACATTTCGACGACTCCGGCTAACCGGAACAGTGCGGGCAATGTCACGTTGGCACAGCTGCCACCGGGCGTTCAACGAGGTTCGCTCCAATAGCGGGATACGTCTCGCAAGGAGGACAGCGATGCCCCGGCAGCCGGAGACCGATCCGATCGTGCGCGCATGAGCCTGCACCTGCCGGAGGAACTCCGCTGGCTCGGCTGGGTGGCGGGCGCCGCGTGGCCCGACGGCGACGAGGACGCGGCCTGGGCGACCTCGAGGGCGTGGGAAGCGGCGAGCAAGGAGATCACCGCCCTGCTCACCAAGCTCGACGAGGCCAAGCGTGCCACCCTCGACGCCTACCCGGCCGGCGCCGCGGGGGCGGAGATGGGCGCCAGGTACGACGTCCTCCGCACCGGCGACCAGTCGATGGAGGCGCTCGCCGAGGCCATGCTCGCGGTCTCGGACTCGGCCTTCGACATGGGCACCGAGCTCCAGGCGACCAAGCTCACGATCATCGTCACGCTGTGCTGGCTCGCCGCCGAGATCGCCTGGGCCAAGCTGTTCCCGCCGACCACGGCCGCCGTCGAGGCCGCCGCCATCCTCACCACGCGTTCGTTCCTCAAGGTCATGCAGGACAGCGTGCAGAAGACCATCGCCAATATCGCGGCCCGCATGGGCGCCCCGCAGCTCGAGCGGCACTTCTGGAAGAGCCTGTTCCACGGCAAGCTGGTGGCGCCGACCGCGAAGGGCTGGGGCGTGTACGGCGCCCGCGCGGGCGAGGCGGTCGCGATCGCGGGCGGTATCAACGCCGCGGTGCAGGTCGGCCAGATCGCCGACGACAAGCGCAGGGAGTTCAACGGCAAGGAATTCGGCTTCTCGGTGCTCGGCGGCGTCGCGGGCGCGCTGCCCGCGCGCGAGATCGGCCGCTTTCTCGGGCACGTCTCCAACAAGGCGGGCGACAAGATCATCGCCAAGACCGGTGCGAACCTGGACAACGCCTGGTACCGCGGATTCCGCGGCGTGATGATCGGCTCGATCGCCGACGGCGCGGGCGCCATCGCGGGCAACCTCGCGGTGGGCGTGGCCAACGTCGCCACCGGTGGCAGCTTCGCCGATTCGTTCCTCTCCGGCGAGGGCTGGGTCGGCGGCTTCGTGCAGGGCGCCCTGGTCGGTGGCGCGCGCGGCGCCTCGGTGTACAGCGGGCACATCCCCAAGGTCGGCGAGGGGATCACGCCGGGTCAGTTCCGGCGGGACAACTGGCGCGGCGCGGTTTGGTTCTTCCCGAAGTCGGTGGGGACGGGGTTCTTTCCGCTGAAACCCGCGCCTGCGGCGGTGACGACCGACGGTTCGGGGCACGGCGGAATACCGATGACGCCCCTCGACGGCACCGGCGGCGCGCTTCCGGCGGGCGGGGCGCCGGTGGCGGGCGGGGCGACCAGCGACGCTCCACCGCCCGGCGGGCGCCCCGCGGGGCCGCAGGTCACCGCAGGCGGGCCTGCCACCGGGAGCCAGGGGAACCTCGCTGGCACACCGGTGAACTCCGGCGCGACTCCCGTCGCGAATACCGGTGGCGTGGTGGCGAATACGGGCAGCCCGGTGCAGCCGAACGGCTTCGCCGCGGTCGGGGGCGAATCCGCCGGTTTCGGCGGCGGTGCCACCGGTACCCAGGGCGGCGGCAACACCGTCGCAGCCGGTGGCCAGTTCGGCGGCGGTGACAGCTTCGGCCAGGCCGGGCAGTCGGGCGGCGGGTCCGGTACGCAGGGCGGCCCCGTCGGCGACGGCAACACGGTCGTGCACGGCGGGCACACCGACGGCGGACAATCGGGCTTCACCGGCCAGCAGCCGAACTCCACCTGGTACCAGAGCGATTCCGGCAGCGACACCACGAGCGAGGGTGGCCGGTCGCCGCAGGGCGCACCGCTCGGCTTCGGCGACAGCGGGCAGGCGCCGGTCAACGGTGCGCCCGGGGAGGGCGGCTTCGTCACCGACACCCGCGGCGGCCAGGAGAGCCGCCCGCTCCAGGACGAATTCGCCGCGCCCGGCAACCAGACCGGGAATCGCGACGGGTTCTCGTCCACCGAGTCCGGGTATGTGGTCAGCCCGCTGAGCAGCCCGCTGCCGGGCGACGCCACGCCGTTCGGGGTCAGCCCGCCGGGCACGCCGGCCGGCGGGGACGGCATGTCCGCGCCGCCCGCGCCCGGCTTCTCCGGGCTCGGCGACCGGGACGGGACGGGCGAGGGCGGCTTCGGCGGCAGGCAGATCGAATCGCCGCAGGGCGGGTTCGGCGGCGACCGGAGCGGGCAGCAGGGCTTGCCGCTGTCGCCGGAGCCGGGGCCGTCCAGGGAGCCTGGGTTCGGCGGCGTTCCCGTCGGCGTCGGTGCGCCGCTCGGCGGGCAGCCGCCGGTCGGGCACGGCGCGCCGCTCCCGCCCGCCGGGGACAACTCGCCGCCGCACTCGCCGAACCAGAACTCCGGCGGTGAATCCCCGGCCAATCGGGAGCGGCGCACGCAGCTGCCGAAGCTGGTGACCTCGGTCCCGCCGCCAGGGCGCGTCGAGGGTATGTCGGGGCAGCCCTCCCACCGGGCGGACTCGCCGACGATTCCGGGTTTCGAGCCCATCGGCCAGCCGGGCAGCACCCCGTTCCGGCCGAACCTCGCGCCGCTCGGCATCGACGGCTCGGCCCAGCCACCCGGCGGCACCCCCCTGGCCGCGCCCGCGCCGATCGCGCCGGGTGGCAACCGGCCGACCTTCCTCGACCCGCCGTCGCCGAGCACGCCGACGGACCCGCCGAACTTCCTGAACCTGACCCCGACTCCGTCGCCACCGGGCCATCCGCCGAACTTCCTCGACCTGACCCCGACCCCGTCGCCGCCGCCCGGCCCCCCGTCGCCGCCCCCGATCACCGGCGACGACGGCTCGAGCAGCAGCGGTGCGAGCATCGCCACGAACGACACCAGCCATTCGACGGTGTCCGGCGTCGACACCGTCGCCAGCGCCGGCACTCAGGGCAACCTGGCGGCGCAGCACACCGACGACAAGCACGGCGCCCTCGGTCACGGCAAGGATCTGCGCGGCAAACCGCGGCCGCAGCGCTGGCCGAACTGGCCCCACATGCCGCTGCCGTTCACTCCGCCGCAGGTTTCCGACCTGGAGTGGCTCCCGGAGGGGTCCGTCGAGCCGAAGGAGCCGGGGGCGAGCGACCCCGGTGCCGATCCGCCGGGCACGCCGCCGGATTCGACGGACATCGGCCGCTCCGGCGCCCGGACCGAACCGCGGGAGACCAGCGACTCGCCGCCGCCCGAGACCGGGGAACAGGTGCAGCCGGTCGACCGCGCCGGACTGGCGGAACCCCAGCCGGACGGGCAGGTGGACGTGCCGTTCACGCTCGGCAGGCCGGCGCCGTGAGGCCGCGCGGCGCGTAGCCCAGGCGCTGTGGCAAAATTCGAATTATCCTGTGCGACATCGGAAGTTCATCGGGCTGGGATGTAATGGCGGAAGAATCGCGGTTTGCTTCGGGGTCTCGCACTCCGTGCACCGTCATCGAGCCGGAAGGAGAACGGGAGCATGTCGGAGGGAGTCGAAGTCGACCCGGTGGCGCTCGGCCGGGCCGCGGAGTTGACCAACGAGGTCGCGGTCGAGGTCCGCGGGGTGCTCACCGATCTGCGCGGAAAGCTGGCGGGCTACGAGGAAGCCGGCACCAACCAGCCCTGGGGCAACGACAAGATGGGCAAGAAGTTCACCACCGGTAAAAAGGACGATGGCTACCACGCCTCGCGCGACAACCTGCTGGCCGGGCTGGAGGGCACGGCGGGCACGCTCGACGAGTTCGCGACCGGCCAGCGCGACGCGGTCAAGGTGCTGACCCAGGCCGATCAGGGCGGCGTCTGAGGCGGAACCGCCGGAATCGGAGGTAGGACATGTCGAATCACCGTCTGCAGGAAGACATGGCGGTCATGCTCAACGGCCTGCGCGACCAGATGCAGGGGATCGCGGAGGTGCAGCGCAAGCGGTCGCTGCTGACGGCGACCGTCACCGCCTGCGAGAAGCGGATCGAGGTCACGGTGAACGCGGACGGTCTGCTCATCGAGACCAAGTTCGCCGACGACATCCTCGACCTGGAGATGGACGAGATCGCGCTGAACATCACCGCCGCGGTGCAGTCCGCCGCCGCCGATGTCGCGCGGCAGGCCGCCGAACTGGCGAAACCGCTGCGCGCGCAGCGTGACGCGCTGCCGTCGCTCGCCACCATCGTCGACGGCGCGCCCGATCTCGGCGGGCTCATCCCGGTCGCGCCGGAGACCCCGAAGGTGCCGCCGAGCTCGCCGGAGTGGCCGGAAAACCGGGATCGCGAGGATGATTCGGCGCCGCGCTCGATCGTCGCCGACCGCGATTCCTGAATTCCGCACCGTCGAGCACCACCGACAGAGGGACACTTGATGGCTGACCTGACCCGGACGTGGGACCAGATCCGGCAGAACGCCTCCCGGGGGCTGCTCGAGTTCGACCCGCAGGCCGCGATCACCGCCGCCGAGGCGAGCGCCGCCCTCGTGGGCAGGCTGCTGGCGATGAAGCAGGCGATCACCACCGCCGGCCTCGACGATCTGGTGACCATCACCGATGTCGACGGCACCCGCCACATCCTCGGCTCCGGGCTGCAGCTGACCGGCGTGTACGAGGCCAAGGCCAGGGATCTGCAGAACGCCCTGCAGCAGCACATCGACATCGTCAGCGACCTCGGCGAGACCTTCGTCTGGGCGGGCAGGAACTACATCGACACCGACACCCAGAGTGGTCAGAGCCTGCTGCAGCGGCTCAACGCCATCACCATGCCGACCACGCCGGGCGACTACTCGCTCGACCTCTCCGGGGCCGGGTACGACAACCCGATCTCGTGGAGCCTGCTCGGCGGCCGCGTCGTGGACGCCGGGCTGGCGGGCACGGCCGACGACTACTGGAATATCGGCGCCTTCGATCTGCCCAGCGACCTGCGGAGCTCGACGGGCTCCACGGACACCGCGGCGGCCGCCATGGTGCACCCGGAGAATGCCTATTCGCTCGGGTTCCGGACCCTCTACGAACTCGGCCAGCACCTCATGAACGACGGTCAGCGGGTGCACACCGCCGCCGAGTCCTGGCTGGTGCTGACGCAGGAACTGCGCGGGGCCCTCGACGATTTCGTCACCCAGGTGAACGGCGTCGGCAAGAGCTGGGAGGGCCAGGGCGCCACCGAGGCGCAGGCCGCGGGCAGGCGCTGGGTGGCCTCGATCGATCCGCTCCTCACCTCGGGGACCCGGATGAGCCAGAACCTGCAGTACACGTCGCAGTGGCTGACCCGCACCGCCGTCTCCATGCCGCAGACCGACATCTCCGCGCAGCTGACGGCCTCGAATATGCAGGCGGTGCTGAACCACTACCGGATGGAGTGGAGCAAGCACTACGGCACCGGCATCGTGAACAGCGCGGGCGCGGTGCCGGTCATCGAGGGGCCGGTGCGCACCGGCAGGCCGCGGAGGCAGCCCACCGGGCAACCCGGGGAGCAGCCGCCGGGGCGGGCGGAGCCCCTCGCTCCCGGGCAGCGGTTGGAGAACGAGGTGCCGGGTCAGGGCAACGGTGACCTGCCGGAGTACCGGACCGAGCAGGACGCCTACGCCGCCGGGTACCAGGCGGGCCAGGAGCAGGGCGGCGGCCAGGGTCACGGGCAGGACCAGGGCTCGGGCCAGGGAGCGGGCGTACCCGGCCTGGACCAGGGGCAGGGGCAGGGAGCGGGCGTGCCCGGTCTGGACCAGGGGCAAGGCCAGGGAGCGGGCCTGCCCGGTCTCGACCAGGGGCAAGGGGGCCAGGGCGAAGGTCAGGGCCAGGGAGCGGGCGTGCCGGGTCTGGACCAGGCGCAGGGTCAGGGAGCGGGCGTGCCCGGTCTCGACCAGGGGCAAGGTCAGGGCCAGGGCGAAGGCCAGGGCCAGTGGAGCCCGCCGGAGAGCAGCCTCGGCGCCGCGACTCCACCGGAGACGTCGGGTGCGGCCCAGGAGTCGGGCGGGGCACAGGACCAGGGCCAAGGGCAGGCCGGCAGCGGCGGCTCGCCGGGCGGCGCTGCGCTGGTCCCGGCCTCGGGGGGAGTCCCCGCCGAGGAGACCGCCGCCGGGGTGTCCGGCATGCCAGGGGTCGGCCAGGGCGCGCCCAAGTCGAAGATGCCGAAGAAGCCCACGGTCGCCGACGTGCTGGCGCAGCTCACCGGCGTCGACCCGGCGGACATGCCGGAGGAGCTCGCGAACATCCCGATCACGGCGAGCGCCGGTGAGATGCCATCGCTCGCCGACGCACTGGCCCAGATCACCGGTACCCCGGTGGATCAGATGCCGCAGGAGCTGCGGGACATGCCGCTCTCCGAGCTGTGGGAGTCCACCGCAGGCGCCGGTATCCCCGGCGACGCTGCCCTCGGGCCGTTCGGCGGGGCGACGCTGGACTCGGGTGCAGGCGGGCACCCCGCCGACGTCGGCGCGTCCGGGCTCCCGCACACCGCGGGGGATGCGGGTCAGGGTGGCCTCGCCCAGACCATCGGCCTGCTCGCCGACCAGCTGGTCTCGGGCATCGAGGCGTTTCTGCAGCTCGGGGCGGGCGCCGAGGTGGGGCAGTGGGGCGATACGCAGGGTATGTGGTCGTCCGAGCAGCTCGGGCAGCAGCTGCGCGACCTGGTCTCGCCGGGCGGCGACCTCGGGATGGCCGGGCTCGGTGGTGGTGGCGGTGCGGGCGGCGGGCTGCCCGGATTCGGCGCGGCCGCCGTCGCCGAGCCGCTGCCGCCCTATCACGAGGCGCGGGCGAGCGCCTTCCCGCGCGCCTCGGTGGCGGGCCCCGCCCTTGCTCCGGTCGGCTTCGGCGGCGTCTCGGCCGGGTCGACGGGGTCGCCGATGGGCGGCGGAATGCCGGGCGCGCCCATGATGGGCGGCGGCGGCATGGGTGGCGCGGGCACCGGCGGCTCGCAGAACGAGCACAAGCCGAGCCAATACCTGAACTCCAAGAACAACTTGGACGAGGTGTTCGAGGGCTCGCTGGGCCGGGTCAAACCGGTGATCGAGCAGTGAGCGGGCGCTGGTCCCTCACCGATCTGGAGTTCGTGCTGCTCTGCGACCCGACCGGGCACGCAGGCGTCCCCGACCCGTTCACCTTCACCAGCCGCACCGAGCTGGCGGCCGACTACGAGGTGGAGTGCGCGCGGGTGCTGCGCGCACTGCGCGAGCGCGACGACTCCGAGCTGTGGGTCTTCGCCGACGCCGTCGCCAGGCCGGATGTCAGCCTCGCGCTGCGGGCCTGGAACGAGCGGGAGTACGAGGACGCGGAGCAGCTGCTCCGGGTGCACGCGGTCCGCAGCCGCACCCGCGGCTACGTCATCACCCAGCGGCCGGGCGAGACGGTCTTCCACAGCGGCGGTTTCGACGTCGTCGAGTGCGATCCGCACGCCGTGCCGGAGGAACTGCTCGGTGCGCTGCCGTTCGCCGCCGCCGGTCGCTGTACCGCGATCCCGCTGCCTGCGACGGAGCACTCCGACGCCGCCGACTCCGAGCCCGAGCCCCGCCTCGCGGTGGGTGACGAGCGGGAGGACGACGACGCGCGCACTGCCGAGTTCCTGTCCCGGCCGGCCGATCGGGTCGGCGACCTCGTCGTCTACCAGGGCCGGTCCAAATTCGGCCCGCGGGGGCGGGTCGGCTGGGGGCTGGAGTGGCGGGACCTGCCCGGTGACGGCCGCTACGTCGTCCGGCCGGACGGCATGATCCGGGTGGCCACCGGCATGGGCACCAAGGGAATGGTCGAGTGGCTCGACGAGCAGATCGCGGAGATCCTGCTCCGTCTCGACCGGCACATGGAGAACGAGGAATGACGGCGTATCGCTTCCGAAGCGCCCGAGAGGTTAGGTAGACCGCGATGGCCCAGAATCCGATGATCACGACCTGGCAGGGGCTGAACCGGCAGGCCACCGACAAGCTCCTGCAGTTCGACCCGAAGGACGCGCTGACCGGCGCCAAGGCGATCGCCGAGCTGATCGATGATCTGATCGGCATGCAGAAGGCGATCACCGACCTCGGGCTGGACAAGATCCCGCCGATCGCCAGCGGCGGCGGCAAGCAGATCCTGAACTCCGGCGCCGCGCTCTCGACGGTGTACAGCACCAAGGCGGGCCACCTGTCGGGCGTGCTCGGCGACCACATCAAGATTCTGGGGCTGCTCGGGGAGACCTTCGTCGCGGCGGGCAAGAACTACACCGGCACCGATTCCAACAGCGCCACCTCGATCGCGGCGCTCGGCAGCGTGAAGATGCCGACCACCGGCACCAAGTGGCAGCCGAAGTACGAAGGCTACGGCATGCCGAGCCCCGACCTGACCAGACCCGGTAGCGGCAGCGACAAGTTCGACGCCTTCAGCCAATTCGAGGACCTCAAGTCCTTCGGCGCCAAGGACAAGAGCGTGCGCGTCGACATCGAGACCAAGGACAGCCTCGACTGGGGGGAGATGCACCAGCTCCACCTGCACCTCGACCCCGGCCCGCTGCTCGCGGGCGCGCGCAACTGGCACGCCATGTCGCTGAGCCTGAGCACCTTCCTGAACAAGCTGGTCGACACCATCGAGCCGCTCAACAAGTCGTGGATCGGCACGGGTGGTCAGATGGCGCAGAAGGCGGTGGCCGACTACGGAGCTTCGGTGAAGCCGATGACCGAGGCCATGGTCGCGATGGCGCGGAACCTCCAGTACTCCGCGCAGTGGGTGCTCTACACCAAGCTATCCATGCCGACCACCCCCAGGCCGGACAACGCCTGCTGCGACGGCAAGATCACCAACCGCTACCGCAACGAGTGGCAGAAGCACTACGGCGACGGCATGAAGAACAGCGTGGAGTCCATGCCCGCGCTGCCCGGCGCGCCGGACATGTACGGCAACCCGACGCACCAGCCACCCCCCTCGGAGAAGCCGGGCGGCGATCCCAACGCCCCCGGCAACAACCCGAACAATCCCAACAACCCGTACAACCCGTACAACCCCTACGGTGCCAACAACCCGAACAATCCCAACAACCCGTACAACCCCTACGGTGCCAACAACCCGAACAATCCCAACAACCCGTACGGCGCCAACAACCCGTACGGCGCCAACGATCCGTATGGCGCCAACGATCCGTACGGCAACCAGTCCGGCCAGGGCGGCTACCGGACCCCGGAGGAGATCTCCGCCCAGCAGGGCCGGTCCGGCCCGGCGTCGAGCCCCTCCGGGACACCGGCGTCCGGCGGCGGTTCGGGCGGCGGCTCGACCCCGCAGGCGCCGCGGGTCCCGTCGGTGGGCGAGCTCATGGACGCCATGGGCGGGGGTTCCGATCCGGGCGGTTCGTCCGGTGGCAGCATTCCGGCGGCCTCCATGCCGTCGGGCAGCGGCAGCGGCAGCGGAAGCGGCGGAAGCGGTCAGCGCGGTTCGGGGTCGGGTTCCGGCGGCAGTGGTCAGAAGGGCTCCGGCTCCGGTGGATCGGGGTCCGGCGGCGGCCAGCAGACGCCGCGGGTCCCGTCGGTGGGTGAGCTCATGGACGCCATGGGCGCGGGTTCCGACTCGGGCGGTTCGTCCGGTGGCAGCATTCCGGCGGCCTCCATGCCGGGCGGCGGGTCGAGCGGCAGCGGATCGGGGGGCGGCAGCTCGCGCACCCCTGGCTCCCCGTCGATTCCGGGTGGCGGAGTCCCCGGTGGCTCCTCGCCGTTCTCCCCGGCGAAGCCGCCGTCGATGGCCGACGTGCTGAGCAAGCTGACCGGCGTCCCGGCGGACAAGCTCCCCGAGAGCCTGCGCGATCTGCAGGTCGACACCCCGGACGGCCAGGCCGAGCCCACCCTGGCGGATGCGATCTCCCAGCTCACCGGGGTCCCGGCTGATCAGCTGCCGGAGGAGCTCCAGAAACCGCTCTCGCAGGTGCTCGGCCCCGATGGTCCGCTCGGCGCGGGCTCCCCGCTGTCGAACCCGCTCGGCGGCGAGGGCGGGGCGGGCGGTATCGGCGACATCGTCGGCAAGCTCGCCGATTCGGTGCTGAGCGGCATCGAGCCGATCGGGCAGCTGGGCAATCTGCCCGGCATGGAGGGGTTGCGGGAGCTCTTCGACCCGGCCCAGGTCGAGAGCAGGCTCGACGACATGCTCGGCGGCCCGGGCAAGCTGGACGAGCTGGCCGGCGCCTTGGGCGGCGGCTCCGGTGGTGCCGGGGCCGGGGCCGGGGCCGGGGCCGGGGCCGGTGGCTCCGGCGCGGGCATCCCGGCGGCCGATCAGCGGCCGCTGCCGTCCTATGCCGAGTCGCGCACGTCCGGGGCGCAGATGTTCCCCCGGGCGAGCCTGGACGGCGGGAGCACGCCGATGAGCGCCGCGGGGGCCGGGCATGCCGGCACGCCCGGCGGCGCGCCGATGATGGGCTCACCGGGTGCGGGTGCGGGCACCCCCGGCGGCGGCGGGAACGACCACAAGCCGGGCAAGTTCCTGCAGTCGAGGGCGAATCTCGACGAGGTATTCGAAGCGGTGCCGGATCGGGTCCGGCCGGTGATCGAGCCGCCGTCGTGAACCGTCGATGGGATTTCACCGCACTGGAATTCAAGGTGCTGTGTGAAAATCTGCGCGCGGGCGAGCTGCCCGACCCGTTCACCTTCACCACCGCCATCCGGTACGCGGAGGAGTTCGAGGCCGAGACCCATCGCGTGCTGCGCGCGCTCCGCGACCGCTCCGACCCGGACCTGGAGGACCTGGCCGACTGTGTCGCCAAGCCCGACGTGCAGGTCGCCCTCGAGGCATGGAACGACGACGACTTCGAGAACCCGAAGGAGCGCACCAGGGTGCTCGGGCTGCGGCGCCGCGCCCGCGGCTTCGTGATCTCCCAGCAGCACGGCGAGACGCTCGGCCACAGCACCGGTTTCGAGGTGGTCGAGTGCGGGCCGCACGCCATCGGCGATGCGGTGCTCGCGCACCTGCCGTACGCGGAGACCGGCCGGGAGGCGCCGGTGCCGGTGCTCGCCGCCGCGAATCTCCCGGTCGGCGGCACCGACGCGTTCGGCTCGATGATCTCCGACAACGACGACCCGGACGAGCGCGATTCCGCTCGCCGCGATGCCTTCTTCACCGTGCGCGCGAGCCGGTCCGGGCTGCTGCGGGTGATCCAGGGCCGCTCGAAGTACGGGGCGCGCGGCCGGATCGAGACGGCGATGCTCTGGCGCGACGTGCCGCGCGACGGCCGGTACGCGATGCTCATGAGCGAAACGCCGGTGGCCCGCGGCATGGGGAGCGAGGAGCTGGCGGCCTGGGTGGCCGAGCAGGTCGCCGAGATCATGGATCGCCTGGAGCGACACCGGGAAGACGAGGAATGACCGAAGTCGGCTGGAACCTCAGCGATATCGAATTCAAGGTGCTCTGTGACGAGTACCGCAAGGGCCACCTGCCCGCGCCGTTCAACTTCGTCAGCCGGGTCTCGTCGGCGGCGCTGTACGAGGCGGAGTGCGCGCGGCTCCGCGAGCTGGTCCGCACCACGACCACCAGCGAATTCACCGCCATGACCGAGGCGCTCGCGCGACCGGAGGCGTTCGTCGTGATGCGCTCCTGGCACGACACCTACTTCGACGACCCGCTCCGGCACATCCGGCTGCACGCCGTGCTGCGCGGCGACCGCGCGTACCTGATGCGCCAGCATCCGGGCGAGACGCTCACGCACAGCTCCGGCTTCGACATCGTGCGGCAGGACCGGGCGAGCGTGGTCGGCGCGCTGGTGGCGCACTTCCCCTCGGTCGGGCGAGGGTCAGGCGATGGCATCCCCGCGGCCCGCAATGCCGCGTCCCCCTACCTCGAGCTGCCCGCGACCGCGACCGGTTTCGTCAAGGTGCTGGCAGGCGCGCCTGGGCCGGACGGCAACCGCAGCGAGGTCGGCCTGCTGTGGCGCGACATCGTCGGCGACGGCCGCTACGCCCTCCCGCTGCACTACGACGCGCCGGCCGCCGTGCCGATGGGCGCCGCGGAACTCGCCGACTGGACCACCGAACGGATCGCGGAGGTGTTGCCCGCGCTCTAGTCTGAACCCGATTCGGTGATGATCGGGAGGCGGCGAGATGGCGACGGCACTGGTGAAGGGGCAGAACGGGGCACTGGCCGCGGGCCCGGTGACGGTCGCGATCCGCTCGGCCGCGGCGGCCGAGGTGGCCGCGCTGCTGGTGACCGCGGGCGGGAAGGTGCGCTCCGACGCCGACTTCGTCTTCTTCAATCAGCCGCAGGCGCCGGGTGTTTCGCTGCGCGACGGCGTGCTGACCGTCGACCCGGCGCTGCTGCCCGCGGAGATCGCGCAGGTGCGGGTGGTGCTTACCCTGGACGACCAGGGCGGCCGCTTCGGCGACCACCCGGCCCCGGTGGCGAGCGTGACCGGCTACGAGTACGTGGTCGACGGGCTGAGCAGCGAATCGGTGGTGATCGCGCTGGAGCTGTACCGGCGCGGCGACGGCTGGAAGGTGCGCGCGGTCGGCCAGGGGTACGCGGGCGGCTTCGCCGACCTGGTCACCGACCACGGCGTCGCGGTGGACGACGACAGCGAGCCGCCACCGTCCGGCGCGGCCCCGCCTAGCGGCCCTGCCTCGCACGCCGAGCCTGCGGTGTCCGCCGAACCGGTGGTGCGCGCGGTCCCCGGGGAGGCGAAGCTCTCGCTGGAGAAGCGGAAGCAGCTGGACCTGCGCAAGCGGGAGGTCTCCACCGTGCTGCACGCCGGGCAGGCTGGTGACGTCCGCGCCCGCGTAGTGCTGGTGATCGACAAGACCGGCAGCATGGCCAAGCAGTACCACCGCAAGGTGGTGCACCGGGTGGTCGAGCGCATGGTGCCGATCGCCATCCAGCTGGACGACGACGGTCTCATCGAGCCCTACCTCTACGCGCTGAAACACACCAGGCTGCCGGAGATCACGGTCGAGCACGCCGAGCAGTGGTGCGAGACGTTCCTGCACCTCAACGGCGTGCACGGCGGCATCGACTACGGCGCGCTCGGCGCCCGCAACGAGGAGCTGCCGATCATCGGCGACATCGTCTCCACCCTGCGCCCAGGCGACCCGCCCACCCTTGTCCTGTTCTTCACCGACGGCGGCTTCGCGAAGAAGCGCGAGATCGCCGAGCTCATGCGCACCGCGGCGCGGCTGCCCGCGTTCTGGCAGTTCGTCGGGCTCGGCAAGGCGAACTACGGGCTGCTGCGCTCGCTGGACGAGATGGACGGCCGGGTCGTCGACAATGCCGGGTTCTTCGCGCTGGACGATATCGACCGGGTGGACGACGCCGAGCTCTATGCCCGGCTGCTCGGCGAGTTCCCGGAGTGGCTCCGGGCCGCGCGGGCGGCCGGAATCACGCGCTGAGCCGGCGACTCAGCCGATGACGGCGTTCATGATGGTGCCCGCGCTGGTGGCGACCACGCCGCCGATCATCGCGCCCGCCACCATCTTCGGCGACTCCAGCCCGCCGCCGGTCCACTTCTCCCAGGCGAACTTGCCGCCCGCGAAGATGATCGCGACGATGCCCGCGAGCAGCACGAACCAGGTGAAGTAGCGGACGAGCTGCAGGAACTTGTCGGAGATCGGCGGCGCTTCCGGGCTGGGGTTACCGATCTGCGCCAGCGTGTCGTAGAACGCCAGGCTGTCGAGGGCGGAGGCCATGATCATGGTCTGCTCACTCCGGATCGTGGGTCAGGGCGGGGAACAACTCATCGAATCGTATCCGGTCGCCGGGGTGGATGTGCCACGTCCGGCTCGAGTCGGCGCGCGTCGGCGGGTTCGCGCACGTCGATGCCGCCCGGCCGCGGCGGGGAGGGGGCAGCGCAGGGGCGGGCGGGGCAGCGCTGCGGCGCCGGCGGCGACGGGAGCGGAGTGCGGTGCTCGGGCCGTATCCTCGGTGGGTAGCGAATTGCCTGTTGGCAGAGCGGGTCCTGGAGAGGGGAGTGCAGCGGTGAGCATCATCCTGGCGTCGGTGGGGGACGCTTTCACGACGCTGGCCCAGGTGGGGAACCCGACACCGGAGGCACCGCCGCTGTCGGACAAGATCATGCAGTTCGTCCGGTACATCACCTGGTTCGCGCTGCTCTCCGGCATCATCGCGATCATCTACGCCGGTGGCCGCTTCGCCTGGGAGAAGTGGAGCGGCAGCGGGCTGCAGTCGCCGAAGCAGATCGCGGGCGCCATGATCGGCGGCGTCGTCGCCACCAGCGCGGGCACCATCATGAACGCCGTGCTCAATATCTGAGGCGCTCAGATCCGGGCGCCCTTGGCCCGGTTGCAGCCCCGGCACAGGATCTGCAGGTTGGCGGCGCTGGTCGCGCCGCCCCTGCTGATCGGGATGATGTGGTCGAACTCCAGGTAGTGCCCATCGCCGCACTCCACGCAGCGCCCGCCGTCGCGCTGCCACACCGCGGCCTTGACCTCCTGCGGGACGCTGCGCGAATCGCGCTGCCCCGGGCTGAGCACCAGCCGCTTCGCCACCCGCAGCGCGCCCTCCAGCACCGCCGCCACGTACTCCGGATCGGCCACCGTGAAGGTGGCGCCGCCGCGCGCCGAGGTCGCCGCGACCACCACGTCGCCGCCCTCCACCCGCACCGAGACCACCCGCGCCCACGGCAGCTCGGTGCCGATGCCGTGGCCGGTGAAGCGCAGTTTCCTGTTGCTCGCGATCAGCCTGCCCTCGGTGCGGCGCGGGCCGCGGGCCAGCATGCGCTGGTGTATCGCGGGCAGGTCCAGGTGCACCGCCTCCTCGGGGTCGAGGTGCAGCCCCTTGGCACGCACCAGCGGCAGCTCGCCGCCGCGGAGCCTGCTCAGGGTGTGGCCGCGCTGCATACGGCGGCGCAGGTCGTCGACGAGCGGGCCGCCGAGCCGGAGCTCGGTGACGGCGTGCTCGAAGGCGGCGAGCTCGTCGTCGAGCACCTCGCCGTCGGCGAAGGCGAAGGTGACCAGCCGCTCCACGTGCGCGATCCCGCTCTCCCGCAGCAGCTCCCGGCCCCGGTGCTCCTCGATGCGCCGATAGCGCAGCGCCGCGAGCAGCTCGTCCCAGCCGGTGCCGTCCAGGCCCTCGGTGGCGAGCAGCCTGCGGGCGCGCACCTGCCACTGCGCGAGGTACTCGGCGACCCGCTGCTCGCAGCGGCAGGGCGCCAGGCCGCCGAGTATCTTCCGGCGCAGCTCGGCGCCGCAGCGCGGGCAGCGCCGGGAGCCCGCGGGCACGTGCACGGCGGTCTCCGCGGTCCACTCGGTGCCGTCCCACCAGCGCAGCCGGGTGCGGTCGTCGGGGTCGGGGTGCCAGTCGGCGCGCTCGGGGGCGGGCGGCGGTGGCGGCGGGAGCACCCGCTGCGGGCGGGTGAGCTCCGGCCCGCGGCGCTCGGGTTCGGCCACGGCGACGCCGAATTCGGTGACCAGCCCGGCCAGCCCGCTCGCCCAGCCCTGGCCGACCGCGCGGAACCGCCAGCCCCCGTCGCGCCGGTAGAACTCGCCGAACATGAGCGCTCGCACCGGCTCCGCGCCGATGGCGGCGAACCGCGCGACCGGGCCGCTCGCGTCCAGCACCTCCAGCGTCAGCCCGGACATCTCGGCGAAGGTGCCCTCGTCCAGCGCGCCGCCGATCACGATGCGGTGCACCGCCGGCTCGGTGCGCGGCAGCGAGACGCTGAGCCGCGCGGTGTGCGGCTCCGGCTGCTGATCCAGCGTGACGGCCTGGGAGAGGTGCCTCGGTGCGTTGAAGAACACCAGATCCCGGTCGGTGCGCACCAGGCCGCCCGGGCCGAGCAGCAGCGCGACCGCGTCCATCGCGTGTTCGGAGCGCCACGAAATCACCACGGCCAGCAGCGAACCCGGCACCTCGGTATGCGCGCCCCTGCTCAGCTCCGGTGTGGTCGATCGTTCCATGGTGAAGGGAACTATGCCACGGGGCACCGACACGCCCGGACCGCCGCAGCCGGGTGACTTGTCGCTCGGCCGTGCCGTCCGGCGCGAGCCGGAGTACGGTGGCTGCGGATTCGCCGAGGTTCAGGAGATCAGCATCGTGGCCAGCCCCGCCCTGTCGCCCGCGCCCGTCAGCCAGGTAGAGCGGTGCAGCGGGGTGGTGAGCTGGTTCGATGCCGCGAAGGGGTTCGGGTTCCTGGTCGCGGATGACGACCCGGTGCCGGTCTTCGTGGCGTACACCGGGATCGAGGGGCCCGGCTACCGCACGCTGCACGCCGGGCAGGTGGTCACCTTCGAGCGCACCGTCGGGCCGCGCGGCCCCGAAGCGGGCGCGGTCCGCGCCGCGAGTTAACCGCGGACCGGCGCCGGGGCGAGCGCACGGTACGTCGCCGCCGCCTTGAGCACCATCTCCAGGTACTCCGCCCCCGGATCGGAGCCGAGCACGATGGCGCCGCCCGCGCCGATCCGCCACCCACCCCCGGTGCGCACCGCGGTGCGGATGACGATGTTCAGATCCGCGGTCCCGGAGACGTCCAGGTACCCGATGGTGCCGGAGTAGACGCCGCGCGCCTCGGTCTCCAGCTCGTCGATGATCTCCATGGTGCGCAGCTTGGGCGCCCCGGTCATCGAACCGCCGGGGAAGCAGGCGCGCAGCACGTCCACCGGCCCCGCGTCCGGCCGCAGCGTCCCGCGCACCGTGGAGACCAGCTGGTGCAGCGTGGAGTACGACTCCACCGCCATGAGCTCGGGCACGTGCACGCTGCCGATCTCGCAGACCCGGCCCAGGTCGTTGCGGAGCAGGTCGACGATCATCAGGTTCTCGGCGCGGGTCTTCGGGTCGCCCGCCAGCTCGCGGCGCAGCAGGTCGTCCTCGGCCTGGGTCGCCCCGCGCGGCGCGGTGCCCTTGATCGGCTTGCTCTCCACCGCCCCGGTGCGGTCGATGCGCAGGAACCGCTCCGGCGACGAGCAGGCGATCTCCAGCTCGCCGAAGCGCAGGTAGGCAGCGTACGGCGCCGGATTGCAGCGGCGGAGGGTGCGGTAGAGCGCGAGGCCGTCGCGGTCGTCGGGCACGCGCGCGGCGTCGGTCAGGCAGATCTCGTAGGATTCGCCCGCGTGCAGCCGCTCCCGGCACACCGCGATATCGGCCAGGTAGCGCTCGCGGCCGCGGCCGAGCAGCGGGGCGATGGCGGCGGGGTCGGCCGGGATGCTCAGCGGGGCCGGGTTGCTCCAGGTGGGCAGCGTGCGCAGCGCCGCCTCGGTGCCGGAGAGCCAGGTGGTGCTCTCGTCGCCGCCGTCGTCGAGCGCGAGCAGGTGGGTGCGGGCGGCGACGTGGTCGACCACCACCATGCGGTCGGCGAAGATCCACTGCGCGTCCGGCGTCTCGGCCGTGTGCGCCGCGTTCCCCCCGCACTCCGCCTTCATCTCGTAGCCGAGGTAGCCGACGTACCCGCAGGCGAAATCGAACGGCAGCGGCGGGCGCCGCACCTCCGAACGGCGGCGCAGCTCGCTCGCCAGGTACTCCAGCACGCTGCCCGGCACGTACCGCACCCCCGCGGCGGACTCCACCCGCACCGCGCCCGCCCCCACCCGGTACCGCACCACCTCGGCCAGCGGGCCGCTCGCGTCGCCGAGGAAGGAGAAGCGGTCCAGGCCCGGCTCGACGTGCTCGCTGTCCAGCCAGAAGGCGGTGGGGGAGTCGGCGTAGAGCCGGTGGAAGATCGCCTCGGTATCGATGGCGCGGGGAATCGCGATGTGCCGCAGGGTGTATCGCGGACGGTGCGGGTCCGCCGAGGCGCGCGGCGCGGCGCGATCGGCGGTCGGCGCGGGCGGTCGCGCTGCGGCGTCCGGCGCCGGGCGATCGCCGGCGGGCGCGCACCGGCCGCCGGCGGAACCACGCCCGCCGCCTCCCCGCACCGCACCTCCGCGCCGCGCGGAAACCCCTTCCCGCCGCGTCAATTCGGCGAAATTGCGCACCAGCGCGGCCCCGAACTCACTCGACACCGACTCCGGATGGAATTGCACCCCCCACTGCGGCCGATCCAGCCGCCGTACCCCCATGACCACCCCGTCGGAGCTCCGCGCCGTCACCGCGAGCGACCCGGGCAACGGCTCGAGCGCCGCCAGCGAGTGGTACCGGATCACGGTGAAATCCGCGGGCAGCCCGGTGAAGAGCCCCGCCCCGTCGTGCGCCAGCCGATCCGGCGACCCGTGCCGCGGCAGCGGCGCCGCCGCGACCACTCCGCCCGCGTCGACCACGATCCCCTGATGCCCGAGGCAGACCCCGAGCAGCGGCAGCCGGGCCTCCCGGATCACCGCCGCCGAGATCCCGACGTCCCGCGCGACATCCGGCCGCCCCGGCCCCGGCGAGATCACGATGTTGTCGAACCGCTCCAGCTCCAGCTCCGCGACAGTGCTGACCGCGTCGTTGCGCACTACGACCGGCGGCACGCCGTTCACCGCACCGAGCAACTGGTGCAGGTTGTAGGTGAACGAGTCGTAGTTGTCGATCAGGAGCGTGCGCATCGTGCCCCGAACCCTACGCCGAGCAGCACCGGAGCAACTGATTCCGCGCGCCTTCAGTTGTCCGGCGGAGCTAGGGCAGAATGTCGGCATGTCTGTAGCGCAACCGGCCGACGTGAAACGTGATGTCGTCGACTTCGCGGTCGTCGGCGAGTGGATGGAAGAGCGGGGCCTGCCCGGCGGGCCGTTCGAGGACGTGGCGGCGCTCGGCGGCGGCACCCAGAACATCATGCTGAAGTTCCGCCGCGGCGGCCGCGAGTACGTGCTGCGCCGCGGCCCCGAGCACCTGCGCTCCAAGTCCAACGAGGTGATCCGCCGCGAGGCCAGGCTGCTCGCCGCGCTGAACGGCACCGACGTCCGCGCGCCGCGGGTGATCGCCGCCAACCCGGACGAGACCCTGATCGGCGCCGTCTTCTACCTGATGGAGCCGATCACCGGCTTCAACCCGCAGACCGAACTCCCCGAGCCGCACGCCAGCGACCCCGAGCTCCGCCGGGGCATGGGACTCTCCGCGGTCGAGGCCATCGCCCGGCTCGGCGCGCTCGACTACCGCGAACTCGGCCTCGAGGACTACGGCCGCCCGGACGGCTTCCTGGAGCGCCAGGTGCCGCGCTGGCTCGGCGAGCTGGAGTCGTATACGCAGAACGAGGGGTACCCCGGGCCCCGGATCCCCGGCGTCGAGGCGGTCGGCGACTGGCTGGAGCGCAACCGCCCCGCCGAGTGGACGCCCGGCATCCTGCACGGCGACTGCCACCTCGCGAACATCATGTTCTCCTACGACGGCCCCGAGGTCGCCGCGCTGGTCGACTGGGAGATGTCGACCATCGGCGACCCGCTGCTCGACCTGGGCTGGCAGCTCGCCACCCGCCCGGAGCCGGGCACCACCGGCGCCGCGCTGGTCGGGCTGCTCGGCGCGGCGGGCGGGCTGCCGAGCGCGGCCGAGATGGTCGAGCACTACGGCCGCTTCTCCAGCCGCGACCTGCGCGCCGTCGACTGGTACACCGTGCTCGCCTGTTTCAAGCTCGGCATCGTGCTCGAGGGCACGCACGCCCGCGCCTTCGCGGGCAAGGCGGCCACGCAGGTCGGCGACTTCCTGCACGCCATCACCCTCGAACTTTTCGAGCGGGCGCAGCGGCTGATGTAGTACTGCAACGTGTTCAGCCGATCGACCGATCTTCGGCAGGCGAATTTCGCGACAACACTAGAACGTGTTCCAATCTTCTCGTAGTGTAAGGACTGTCACAGTCAGCCATGCGCATGCGAGAGGTCGACGCGAATGAAGACGAAGGGCGCGATCCTGTGGGGGATCGACGAGCCGTGGTCGGTGGAGGAGATCGAGGTCGGTGACCCGGTCGCCAGCGAGGTGCAGATCCAGCTGGAGACAGCGGGGATGTGCCACTCCGACCACCACATCGTGACCGGCGCGACACCGATGCCGTCCTTCCCGGTGATGGGCGGCCACGAGGGCGCGGGCGTGATCACCAAGGTCGGCCCGAACGTCCCCGGCGACCTGGCCGTCGGCGACCACGTGGTGCTCTCCTTCATCCCCGCCTGCGGCCGCTGTCCGGCCTGCGTGAGCGGCAATATGGCGCTCTGCGACCTCGGCATGGGGCTGCTCATGGGCCAGGCCATCAGCGACGGCACCTACCGCATCCAGGCGCGCGGGCAGAACGTCATCCCCATGTGCCTGCTCGGCACCTTCTCGCCCTACATGACGGTGCACCACACCTCGGTGGTGAAGATCGACCCGACCGTCCCGTTCGAGGTCGCCTGCCTGGTCGGCTGCGGCGTGCCCACCGGCTTCGGCTCGTCCACGCACGTGGCGAACGTGATGCCGGGCGAGACCGTGGTGATCGCGGGCATCGGCGGCGTCGGCATGAGCGCGCTGCAGGGCGCGGTGCTCGCCGGCGCGTCCAAGGTGGTCGCCATCGACCCGAACCCGTGGAAGCGCGAGCAGGCGCAGAAGTTCGGCGCCACGCACGCCTACGCCAGCATGGCCGAGGCGATCGTCCCGCTCATGGAGGCCACCGAGGGCCGGATGGCGGAGAAGGTCGTGCTCACCATGGGCGAGATGCACGGCGACTACATCGAGGAGGGGCTCACCCTCACCGGCAAGGCAGGCACCGTCGTGGTCACCTCGATGGGCCGGATGGACGCCTTCGACGTCAAGCTGAACAGCTTCCTGCTCTCCATGCTGCAGAAGACCGTCAAGGGCTGCATCTTCGGCGGCGGCAACGCCCGCCAGGACATCCCCGCGCTGCTCCGGCTCTACAAGTCCGGCCAGCTCAACCTGGACGACATGGTGACTCGCAGCTACCGGCTGGAGGACATCAACCAGGGCTATCAGGACATGCTGGACGGCAAGAACATCCGGGGCATCATCAAGTACTCGGACGCCGATCGCTGATCGCCGCCGCTCCGGACCGGCCGCTTCCCCTAGGCTCGGTGGCGTGCGCGCCTTCGAGGAACTACGGAACTGGCCGGTCGGGAATGCCGCTGCGGGGGTCGTCACGGCCGGCGGATCGCCGACGACCACCGGTGCCGCGGATCACGTCTTCCGCCTCGCCTCGGTGACGAAACCCCTGGTGGCGTACGCGGTTCTGATTGCGATAGAGGAGGGCGCGCTCGAGCTCGACCAGCCGGCCGGTCCGCCCGGCGCCACCGTGCGGCACCTGCTCGCGCACACCTCCGGCCTCGCCTTCAACAGTCGCGAGGTGGTCGCTGAACCGGGCGCCAAGCGGATCTACTCCAGCGCCGGTTTCGAGCTGCTCGCCGAGCTGGTCGAGGCCGAGAGCGGGATCGCCTTCCCGGAGTACCTGCGGGAGGCGGTTTTCGAACCGCTCGGTATGGTTCACTCGGCGCTGGACGGCCCGGCCGGGCACGGCGCCACCTCCTCGGTGGCCGACCTGATCCGGTTCGCTGCTGAGTTGCTGGACCCCGCCCTGATCTCCGCGGAGACCCACGGCGCGGCGACCACCGTGCAGTTCCCCGGGCTCGACGGCATCCTCCCCGGCTACGGCAGGCAGCGCCCCAACGACTGGGGACTCGGTTTCGAAATCCGCGACGGGAAGTCCCCGCACTGGACCGGGAGCACGAATTCCGGCCGCTCGTACGGTCATTTCGGCCAGTCGGGGACCTTTCTGTGGGTGGACCCGGAAATTCGGGTGGCGTGCGTCGCGCTGAGCGACGAGAATTTCGGGGACTGGGCTCGGGGGGCCTGGCCCGCGTTCAGCGACGCGGTGATCGCCGAGAAGTCACTCGCGACCAACACGGGGGTCGAGTAACACGTGTAACTCCGAGCACTCCAGTACACTCGGGCAACGCCAGCTTCGTCGGGCCGTTGGGGAAGACGTCCCTCGTCGAAGCTGGAGGTGTCAATGGTGCGCGCATCGAGTCAGTTCTCTGATGCGACGGCGGGCGTGGTCTACATCCACTCCTCGCCTGCCGCGCTGTGCCCGCACGTCGAGTGGGCCCTGACCTCGGCGCTCGGCGCCCCCGCCAAGCTCACCTGGACCGGTCAGCCCGCCGCCGCGGGCCAGCTCCGCGCCACCAGTGACTGGGTCGGCCCGGTCGGCACCGCCGCCCGGATCGCCCGGTCGCTGCGCGACTGGCCGGTGCTGCGCTTCGAGGTGACCGAGGATCCGAGCGACGGCGTCGACGGCGAGCGCTACAGCTTCGTCCCCGGGCTCGGGCTGTGGCACGGCAGCACCAGCGCCAACGGCGACGTCCAGGTCGGTGAGATGCGGCTGCGCTCGATGCTCGACGCGGCCCGCGAGATCGGGCGGTACTACGACCTCTCCGCCGAGATCGAGCGCGCGCTCGGCACCGCGTGGGACGAGGAGCTCGAGGCGTTCCGGGGTGGGTACGAGGGCGGTGCCGAGGTCACCTGGCTGCGCCGGGAGGTGGGTTGAGTATCGATTGAAAGTGGCCCTGCTGCAGGCACGTGTACCGTTCTCGTGGTCGAGCCGCTTTCGGTCGAACAGCCGATATCGCAGCAGATTGCGGCACGGTAAGTTCGCCGGATGGACCCGCAGACGCAGCCCTCCATCTACCGTGAGCATGTTCGGTGGCTGTGGCGGCGTATCGCCGCGGCACCGATCCCGGACCTGCTGATCACCGGGGCGGTGGACAGTGGTAAATCGACGTTCTTCCGTGAACTCGTGGCGAAGCAGCCGCATGCGGGCAAGCAGGTCGTCTACCGGTACTGGGACCTTCTCCGGACGCCGCGCGCCCGCACCGGCGACGGCTTTCGCGCGCAACTCGCCAAATCGCTCGCACTCACGGCGATCGGCTCGATCGACACGCACCTGGACAACCTTTCGCACCTTCTGAACACCGGCTATCCCGACCAAAGGGTGGTCCTGGTACTTGATCACTGGGACGATGCCCAGGAGAACTACGCCACATGTGTGGATATCGAGGCGCTGGAGGATCTTCACGAATTCGTGCGGACTTCGCAGCACGACGTCGATGACGGGGTGACGGCTCGGCTCGGGCTGATCATGGTGACGAGGTTTCCCGACACCGGCATGTTCTTGAACTACGTCTACCGGAACCGTGGCCAGAAGCCCGGTTTGGTTCGGATATCCGGACACGCCGAACGACTGTTCACGAATGTTCACCCGTTCCCCTTCCTCGGGTGGCGGGAGAGCAAGGAACTGGTCGCTGGTCTCGGGGCCCACGATGTCGACGGCATCGTGGCGGCATGCGGTGGTTGGGTGGGGCTCCTGGCAATTGCCGCGCAGAAGGCGACATCGGGTGCAGGCGCTGTATCGGCGGACGAACTGGATCTGACGGCGGACATCTTTCATCTGCTGAACAAAACATTGCTGGCCGGTATCGCAGCGAGTCGTGAGTGTGACCACGCTCAGGCGTGGGTGCATGTGATTCGCGATATAGCACAGGGGGCAGATCCGCAGGCCAAGTACGCTCTGCCCGTCGTCGAGGACGCTCCGGTTCACCACGGGTTGGACCGCCTGCCCCGCGCGCTGCGCGAGTATCTGTCGCCGGAACCGCTGCTTGTGGTCGATTCCGATGGCCTCGAATCCGTGCTCGCTATATCGGGGGAGACAACTGCCGACGCGCTGTTCCCGATCGTCGAAGCGGTGCGGCAACGGTTCGGGATCGCGGTCGGTGGGGTCCGCTGGTGGCGACCGGCCGATGGCCCGGTCCCCCTCGACGACCCGCGCGTTCGGCTCGTGGTCCTGTCGGACCGCGCTGGGTCGACGGTGGCCGATGCGGAGGTGTCAACCGACGTCACGGTGCTGCCGCCCGGCCTTGCAGTCGCCGAAAGCCGGCTGGTGGGTTCGCATTCGAGCGCGGCCGACATCACCGTCGACGAGGGGGCGTCCCAGTGATCGACCACCCACTGCCGATAGCGATGCCGTCCGAGATCGATACTTTCCAACTGCAGCGGGCGCCGCGCAAGAAGTCGCCGCTCTATCTCACGGCTGACCGAGGTGGGCCGTTCGTCGTCATGAATCAATCACTCGGCGCGTACGACGTGGCCGGATCCCGGCTGGTGCTTGTAGAGACAATGAGTTCGGTGTTTCACAACTCGGTATGGCAGCAGGAAGGTGACTCGAACAAGCGCATAGAAACCGCTGCCGTAGCGGAATTCCTGTCGCAGCGAATCAACAGGTTGAAGTCGCGGACTCTGCCTTCCGATATTGCCGGAGAGATATTCACAAGCTGCGACGGACTCTGGCAGCCGATCCCGGTCGAACGAAATGAGGGTGCTCTTCTGATCGGAGAGCTGACGAAGAGGTTCGTGCACTGCGAACCCGTCCCCCATGTTGTCGTCGCGATCTCGGGTGGTCCGGGAAACACTGTCACGGTCGAGTACTGGCCAGCGCGCGCGCTATCCTATTCGCTGGAATCCTGCGTAGACTCCGTGCTGCACGCACTCTTCACTCTAGGGTGGATGAAGCAACTGCAGATAATCATGACCCCACGCCCCGTGGTGCTGGAGTTGGCGAGCGTCTCGCTCGACGACGCCGCGCACCACACGCTGCGAATGGCGCGAACCCTCCTCATCGACAGTCCGGCGGACGAGGCCGGACGCGCCGATTCGGTCCGGCTCATTCAGCAGATGCTTATGGATCCGTGGGAAGAAGACCGCCCCTCGTGGCTCGCACGCACCTACCGCCCGTCCTTCGATCTGATGATCGAGATGCGGCAGGGCAAGCCGACTGCAGCAGCACTGGTGGCCGAGCATCTGGTGTCCAGGGCCTGCGACCCCGTCTTGGCGGACGCGGAATCGACCGACCTGCATTCGACCAGCCACCAGTTCGCCATGGCTATCACCTGTTTTCTGCACACGCATGTTGCTGCACACTCCATGACGAACCCGCGGGTGACGTCTCGGATATGCAATCTGATCCACGAGTGGATAAACCGGGAGCGAACCCGACCGTACCAACCGCGATACGCCTTGGACTGCCGGAATCTGCCGCCCTTCGCGCTGGATCGCCTCGACGCCATCGTGCGGTACGCTCCCTGGCTGGAGTATTACGTCGAGCGGAGGCCACGAGGACGGTTTCTGACTGTCCGCCTGTCGGACGACGACGTGGTCAAGACTCTCGCGCTGATCCGGCCGCGTAACTCCGTCATCAGGGTTTCCAGCCGCCCCGGTGCCTACACCTCGTATCGTCGGAAGTTCATCGATGTCGGCCCCGACATGCTCACCACGCATTTCGAGTTGCCAGAACAGCTTGCGAAGCTCGCGCAGAATTCGCCCACTCTCGTCAACGATCTGGCGAGGGTGTGCGAAAAACTGTTCATCTCACCCTCCGATGCGCGAGCGGCGACCCAGGTTCTGGACGATGTTCCCGGTATCTCCGTGCTGATCGACCGATATGCAGAGGTCGCCGAAGCGGAGCGATCGGGCCTCGGCGAGATCACCGTGTTGATCGATCATCCGCCGGGCATGGCCTCGAGACCGGTCCTGGTCAACACCAGCCAGAGTTCACGGGCCGTCGCCGAAATCTGCGGACTGACGGTCGAGCTGGCGGAATTCACCCTGGACATCGAGCGAGCGGCAAAGTTCGCCACGTCTCCGCTGCCGATCGGTGCCGCGTCGGCGGTCGACCCGGCCCTGACGCTGACCGTGGCCGGTGCCGTTGAACAGATCCCGAACGAGGTGCGATCGTCCGTGGCGAGGGGGACAAGCTGCGATAAGGAGATGGTTGATCTCGAACTATTTCGCGGGCGCCGCGACCAATTGATCAGACTGTCCGGGACGATGCGCCCCGATGTGACGCTGCGCCAGCCTATGGCGATCTTCGGCCCACGTCGAGCCGGCAAGACCACTCTGGCTGTTCATGCCTGTCGCCGCGGCGTCCAGAACGGGGCGCTGAGCGGATACTGCGTCATCGATATGTTTTCGGGGCCGGACGGCACACGGACGGAAGGCTACGTTGAGCGGCTGGCCGAGGTCGTCGCACGGCGGGTCGCTGCCGAGATCGCCGTCGAGATCGACACCGTGCGCTCCGATCCGATCGAGGTGCTGCGCCAACTCGATGCCGCCTTGGAAGGCTCCCCGCCGTTCGGAATCGTCTTCGATGAGTTCGACATCCTCCTGGTCGCCGAACCGGAATCTGATCTGCGGAGACTGGTGTCGCGCCTGGGAAAGCTGCGGTGGAAGAATTTGGTGGTCATCGGAACGGTGCAGCGGTTTCACCGATCCGCCGCCGAGCTCGAGGCGTGGGAATTCGTCGAGTGCCGCGAAGACTTGAGTTGGCGCGACGGCTTGACTTACTTCTGCCCGCCGCTGACCCGCTGCGAAACGAGTGGAGGCGGGCACATCGACCTCAATGCGCCAGTTGTCCTGCCGCGTCTGTTCCAAGATCAGATCTTTTCTAGAATCGGACTGCGACCCTATTTCTGGGGCCGCCTGCGCGCACAGCTGGAGAACTATTTCGCGGCCGACGAAGGTTACGCGGTAGTTGACCAGGAACTCATTCAGCATGTCCTGGACAACATCGTCACCGCTGATCCTTTTCTCATGCTTCCGCTGCAATCCTCGGCAGGGCTCTCCTGGGAAGAATGCCGCTTGAAAGACCTGTTCACAGAGGATGAGAAGAGTGTCCTCTCGGTGTTCGCGCACTCGCGCCGCCACAGTATTCCGCTGGCGGAGTTTGCGGACCGGGAATCGATTTTCTCCCTCGAGGATCGCGGCTACCTACGGCGCGAAGGCAAGCAGACCGCGCTTGCCGTGCCGATATTCGGAGAGTTTCTCGTCGCACACGCCGCGAGCTTTGGTTCGGCGAGTTGACCATCGTGATTGCCGGAGGGTGCGCGCAGTTCGGTTGTCGTGCCGACATCGTCGACGGGGAGCGCTGCGTTCAGCACCGGGGGGAGCAGGCGTGGGAATCGTTCTTGCGTCGGATCGGTTCGGGGCTCCCGCTGAACGAGTTACGCGGGTGTACTGTCGACGCCGACGCAATGGCGCAGGTGCTGGCATCGCTCGATCGCCGCGGGAAACTGCACATCGCCGGTGCGGACTTCACAGGCACCACGTTTTCGGCCGACGTAATCTTCAAGGACGTCGAGTTCTCGAAGCCGGCCTTATTCACGGGAGCGAAGTTTCTCGGCTCGCTGAAATTCGATGACGTCAGGTTCGGCGCAGAGGCCCGATTCGATGGAGTGCGAATCGGAGGTGAACTCCGTTTCGAGAACGTACTCGTAACGGGCGAGTTCCGAGCAGACGAGGTGATACACGTGGGAGCCGGCTCCGTCGCGAACGGGTTGACCTGCGAGAAGGACTTTCGCATCGAAGGACTGTCCTGCGGGGGTGGAGTCGAGGTCGATAGAAGCATCTTCTCCGCCGACGCCGACTGGGGTGTGGTCGAGGCCGGTTCGCTCACCTGTTCCGCGCACTTCCGTTCCAGGCTTCTGGTCCGGACTCGCTCGCGCACGGTGGATTTCACCCGAAGCCGCTTCGATCAGGGCATCTCCCTGACGGTGGAATCGGGTGACGCGATCCTCGATCGTGTTACTTTCGGTGCGGCAAGCACGGTTGCCGGGACCGGGGACGACGCGGTTGCGGCTGTGGTATCGCTGGTCGATGTCGATATCTCGGACTTGACGTTGCGCGAGGTCGATGTTTCCAGGTGCGCGTTCGGCCTGGCGCACGGAGTCGACGAAGTCACGGTCGACGGTGTTCGATTCGGGCGTCCGCGCTATTGCTGGCAAACGCATCGGGCGATCATCGCCGAGGAGCGTGATCCGGCTGCGAGTCCGGCTTCTGTAGCGAGGGTATACAGGTTGCTGCGAAAGGCCTTCGAGTCCTCGAAGGACGAACCCGGCGCCGCGGACTTCTACTATGGCGAAATGCTGATGCGTCGACGGCAGCGGTGGCGCGATATCCGCACGGCCGGAAGCGGTGGTCGGTTGTCGAGCTTTGTGGAGTACTCGTTGCTGCTCGGTTATGGGGTGATCTCCGGGTTCGGTCTGCGGGCCGGACGAGCGCTGACCGCTTTCCTGAGTCTAGTGATGGTCGCCGCGGCACTCCTCGCCGCGCGTGGCTTTCCCGCGGGAAAGACCGCCTATGCGCCGATTGGAACGGATGCGCGGGGTTATCTCATCTATGCCCCGGTCCCGCCGGCACCCGATGGATTCTGGTCCAACGCCGGCCGAGCGATCCGATTGGCCGCGCAATCGTCGGTGTCTCTGCTGCAGACGCCGGCTCAGCCCTTGACACCCGTTGGCGAGTGGGTCGTGCTGGTCTGTAGATTTGCCGGGCCGATCATCGCCGGGCTCGCGATTCTCGCCGTACACAACAAACTCCGTCGCTGAACTTCGGGCGGCAAGTCCGGCGATATTGTGTGGGGAACCGGGTCCAGCCCGGAACACCGGGTGCGGGTGAAGTACTTGCTCGACAGCATCGTCGGGCGCGGGGCCCGTCTCGATAGGAGTGATGACCGTGACGCCGCCGATCGTCACGGGGCCCGGCCCAGGCCGACCGAGCTACGTCGACATGTGAATTCATCTCGGCAAACCCGACCGCCCGAGGCAGCGGGCGGACCCGCGGAGGCCCGGAGTACGACTCCGGGGTTCGTTCGTCCCCCTAAATACTGGGGAGTGGAACTGGGCCGACCAGGTCACCCGCCTGCCCGTTCAGCGCCGCCGTCGTGGGGGATGGGTCTCGCCGCGCTCAGCATGCCTCCACCCAGTACCTGCAGTTCAGCCGGGACCGCGCTGTCTACCAGCGCGCCTACAACCGAGTCTTCACCGAGAACGGGCTGACCGCCATCGTGCTGCCCGCCACCGCCACCGACGGCATGCCCCGTGTCGCCGCCTCCGCGGCGTCGATTCTCGGTGCCGACAAGGTGCCGGTCACCTGGGCCAATTTCTCCGGCGCGCCGGTGATCGCGCTGCCCGCGGGCCGTTCGGCGGCGATCGGCATGCCGTTCGGCCTCCAGCTCGGCAGGGTGCCGTGGGCCGAGGTGGAGCTGCTCGAGATGAGGCTCGCGCTGGAAGCCGCCGCGCCGCACTGGGCCGAGGTGCCGCCGATGGCGCGCAGCCCCCTGCGCATTCCCGAGCTGTCCTTCGTCGCACCGGGTCAGGGCCCCCGACCCCACCAATACCGACGCGGGCACCGCCGCCGCCTGGCCCGACATCGAACGGCTGCTGCGCTCCGGCTCCGGCACCACCTGGCTCAGCGTCCGCACCCCCGGCCACGTGCACACCCGCCCGATCTTCGCCGCCTGGACCGGACGTGAGTTCGTCTTCGCCTCCAACGCGGGCGCCGCCAAGACCCCGCACCTGGACGCCGACGGCAGCGCCTCGCTCGCCATCGACCTGTCGTCGGTGCACCTGGTGGTCGAGGGCCACGCCGCGCGAGTGGTGTCCGGTGCCGGCCTCGCCGCCGCCTCGACCGCATTCCGCGAGGTCTACGACTGGCCCACGACCGTCGCCGGTGACGAACTCGACGCGCCCTACGGTGCGCCCACTTCCGGCGGCCCGCCCTACCGCGTCTACGCCCTCACCCCTGTGCGCGCGTTCGCCTTTCCCACCGCGGACCAGGTGCACCCCACCCGTTTCCGCTGGTGAGGGTATCGCGGAGTCGCCGACGGGGGTTCTATGGTCGCGAGGTGTACTTCGCCCAGCGATCGACGGCCTGTTCGAGATCGAGCGCCACGACCTCGGCGGGAGCCATGCCTACGGTGTGGATCAACCGCTGTGCGAGCCAGTCGGAACGGGTTCCCGCGGCGATTCCGGCGCGACGCCGAAGGACTGGATATTCGCCCCGAGCCGCTCGACCACCACCGCCCCCAGCCTGCTGAACTCCGGCAACCGACCGGCGGCCGCGACGATGCGGGCGGTGGCCTCCGCGTACACCTCGGAGTCGGCGCGGGCCCCGATCGCCCAGACCTCACAGATCTCGATGGTCTGCTGGTCGACGATCCGATACCCGACCCGCCAGGTATTGCGACCGACCACGAGCTTGCGAAACCCTGTCAGTTCACCAACGAGCGGATATCCGGCCTGCGGCGAATCCAGCTGCAGGAAAATCTTTTTCAGAACCTTGGGCACGGCTTCTGGACCGATTTTCCGGAGATCGTCGATCGCCGCATCGGTAAAAGAGGACTTCGATCACCGGCCTAATCGGTGTCCTCGAGTTCGGCGAGCGACTGCCGCGTGTGCCCGAAGGCGCCGAGCACGTCATCGAGCGACGTGCGGTGACCGCTATCGGTCGCGGCCCGGGCGAGCACCAGCGCGAGGTCGCGTAGATCGGACTCCGCGCGATCCAGCTCGGCGAGCCGATCCATCCCGACAACCGCGGCGACCGGCCGATGATGCCGGGTGACCACAAGGTCGGCTCCCCCTTCGGCATCCGCGACCAAGCCGGCGACACCGCGCCGTACGGCGTCGGAGACGCTCAGCTCACGGGAGTTGTGCAGGATGGACACAACCGGAACTGTACGGAAATCTAGCCAGATTCTCGACGCCGAGGAAGGCGGGCGCGGAGGGCGGGATCGAACCCCGACCGCTGATGTCCGAGTCCACCGTGGTCATCCTGTGCTCGTCCGTGCTTCCAGCTCAGACGCGACGAGCATGCGGGCGTCGTCGCCGTAGACGGCTTGCTCGGCGAGCCGCGCGAACACCCTCTCGTATAAAGCGATTTCACGGGGCTGCGTGATGGCGGACTCGGCGGTGATCGTCTCCACCAGCACCTTGCGCGGACCGTAGAGAACGAAGTCGGTGAGGCGGCGGAAATACAGGGCACGCCCCGGCACGACGCCGAAGACCAGGCGCGGCAACTCCATGAGTCCGAGCACGTGGCGAAGTTGCCCGGCCATCACCGCATCGGCACCGACCGTCGTCCTGAGCGCCTGTTCACCGACCAGCAGGCAGAACCGGTGTCGACCTTGCCGGAGCACCCGCTGACGCTCCACCCGAGCCGCCACCGCCGCGTCGAGGTCGCGTTCGGTGCCGAGGAATTCCATGCCCGCAGCCAAAAGGGCGCGGGCGTAGTCGGGGGTCTGCAACAAGCCGTGGAAGACCTGCGGATCGAACCCACGCAGCAGTTCGGCGTGGTCCTCCATCGCGCCGATGCGGCGTTGGTGGGATGCGTAGCCGTGGCCGACGATGCGCCGCCACTCCATCCACGCGGCGGAGATGTTGCGGACGGTGGCGAGCAGGTCGGGTAGCTCGCCCTCGGCACCGGTGATCCGGCACCAAGCGGTGACGTCGTCCTCGGACACCGCCTGCGCGCCGTTCTCGATCCGGGAGACCTTCGCCGGATGCCACCCGGCCTGCTCGGCGAGCTGGTATCCCCGCAAATGGGCCGAGACCCGGAGGCCGCGCAGGCGTGTCCCCAGGTCTCGGCGGGCTTCTCCGGCGTTCGTCACGTGCGGTAGTCGAGGTGCGGGACGGCTTTGGCCCACAGCTCGTCGCGTCGTCGCACATAGTGGGCGGCGATCACCGGATCGGTCGTCGCTGCCCACCCCGGCAGGGTGGAACCGTCGTCAGCGAAGACGGTGAATGCGGCTATGTCGTCACCGAACAGCCACCAATCATCGTCGGGAAGGTCAGTCGGAGCGCTACTGCGGGGCAACCAGCGGATGTCCTCGCCGACGTCCATGTTGGCGGCGGTGGTTCCCACCGAGAACCGGGTGTAGTCGCCGTGCGGCTCGGAGATCACGCGGACCCGCTGCACCGCGCAGCCCGCCCCGGTGACCTCCCGCATCAGTTCGTGCCACCGCGCGCTCGCCGCCGGGTCCTGGTCCTCCCCGACGAGGAACCGCCGTACTCGGTCGGCCTCTCCGGCTACGCCGCTGTAGTCGTCTCTGACTTCGAGATGGAAGGCCCGGCGGTGGGCGCGGAACAGCGCGGCCAGCTCAGCGAACCCGAGGTGTCGCATCGCGGCGACGCTCCGTCCCGATCTCGACCTCCACCGCCGACTCGTGACCGGGCAGCCGAATCTGTTCCAGCGCTTCGGCGTCGGTGACGGTCTTCCCGGTCACGGTGAAGGTCCCGTGCCCGGTGTCGTGCAGCAGCGCACCGAGGCAAGTTCCGGGTTGTAGGTGCCGGATCAGGCGGTGCGGAATCTCGATCGTGTCCGGGCGCTCGGTGCTCCAGCCCTGCACGACGTAGGTTTCCCGGTCGCTGCGGTACAGGGTCGGGCTCTGCCCGTCGGTGCTGTCGCCGCCCAGCCATTCCAGTCTCATGCGGTCCTCCCGTGGTGTGGTGCACCTCCATCATCGGTGCCGCCCCGCTCGCCGGTCGAGGCATTTCGGCGCAATATGGCGCAATTTCCTGTTCGGGCTCAATACCGCACGCATAGCGTCCATTTCGGCCCCGCCGCTGGGTGGACACTGCGCGACCCCCATCCGCGCACCAGCCCGATCCGACCGTGAACCCCGGATCGATCCGGTTTGTCCTCGGCGACGGGTGCCCACCAATGCAGAGGGGGCACGGGGTGGGTGAGTTGATCACGGCGCTGCTGGTCGCGGTGGCGATCGTGGTGGTGGTGCCGGCGCCGCTGGGGATGCTGTCGCGTTGCCTGCCCGATCGGCTGTCGCCGAACCACCGCACGGCCGGGCTCAGCGAGCGCCTCCGGGCGGAAGGGCTGGACGCCGATATGCAATCGCAGTACTGGCCCGCCGGGTGGCCGCACGAACGACCCGAGCACCGCCTGTCGACCGCCGAAGCACACCAGGCGGTGCAGCGGCACCGCGATTGCGACGCCGCCGAGTGCCCGCGCAAGCGGGCCGCGCTGCGAGTGCTGGTCGAGTCGGGGCGGGTAGTGCTCGATCCGCGCCGCCCCTTCTGATTGCGGCCCGGTCATGTTCGATTACCAGCAGGAATGGATGTGGGCGCAGAGGGGATCGAACCCCCGACCGCTGGTGTGTAAAACCAGTGCTCTACCGCTGAGCTATACGCCCCTGGTCCGGCCGGACAAACTGTCCGGCGCGGCGATCTATGAATCTAGCGTGGCCAGCGCTTTCTCCCAAGCCGCCTGGTCACGGGGCTCCCCGGGCCCGTTCATCTCGGCGAACCGAACGATCCCGGCGCGATCGATCACGAAGGTGCCGCGGTTCGGAATCCCGGACTTCTCGTTGAAGACGCCATAGGCGGAAGCCACGGCCCCGTGCGGCCAGAAGTCGGAGAGCAGGGGGAAGGTGTAGCCCTGCTCGGCGGCCCAGATCTTGTGGGTGGGCGGCGGGCCGACGGAGATGGCGAGGATCTCGGCGTCGTCGTTCTGGAACTTGGGCAGCTCGTCCCGCACCCTGCACAGCTCGCCCTGGCAGATGCCGGTGAACGCCAGCGGGTAGAACACGATCAGCACGTTCTTGCGGCCGCGGTAGTCGGCGAGCGAGACGTTCTGGTTGTTCTGGTCCTTCAGCGTGAAGTCCGGCGCGGGTGAGCCCACCTCTAGCGGCATGCGCGAATCCTTCCTGAGGTCCGGTGGGCGCGGACACCCGCCTGCCCCATGGAAAAACCTTAGCGAAGCGGTCAGCGCTGCTTGGAGGGTGCCTTGGGCTGCACCAGCCGGCTGCCGACCCAGGCGCCGAGGCTGATCACGGAGGTCTGGGTGAGGCCGGAGGTGGGCGCTGCCTCGGCGATCTCGCTGGGATCGACGTGGCCGGGCTGGCCGGTCTTGGGGGTGAGCACCCAGATGAAGCCGTCGTCGGCGAGCGGGCTGATGATGTCCATCAGCTCGTCGGCGAGGTCGCCGTCGCCGTCGCGCCACCACAGCAGCACGGCGTCGACCACCTCGTCGGAGTTCTCGTCGACCATCTCGGCGCCGCTGACCTCTTCGACGTCGGCGCGGAGATCGTCGTCGGCGTCCTCGTCCCAGCCCAACTCCTGGACAACCAAGCCGTGGGTAATGCCAAGCTTCTCTGCGAAGTTCTGCGCGTCCGCCGCGGCAACCACGGTGGTGTCCTCCTCAACTCCCGACTACAGATAGCTGCAAGCGAACATGGTTCCGGGCCGCAACGCAAGCCGATCGGCCGAAAAGCCATCGGAATGTCGTACGCGGCGACCGCCGATGTCAGCGCGCGGGGCAGCTGTCCCTGACCGCGTTGCGGGCGTCGTTGACCCGTTTGCTGGCGTCGTTCAGGGCGCCGACGGGGGCGGTGTAGGTCATTCCCCTGGTCGCCCCGGCGAGCGCGCGGGCGGCGTTCACGTACTCGGTGAACTTGCCCGCGAGATCGCCGGGCAACGCGCCCGCGGCCTGGTTGACCCCGGTCTCGACCTGGTTCGCGGCGTCTTCGAGCACCCCGGCGGCCGCGTCCCGTTTCGGCACGTAGTCGGGGGCGTTGGAGTCGTGCGCGTCGACGAACTCGTTGTACTTCGAGACGCCGACGCCGGTGATGCCGGGGAACTGGTTGCAGTTGTCGGCGATCGCCTTGGCCTCGGCGGCGGCCTTCCTGGACGAGGTCGCGGCGGCGGAGGAGGCGGCGGCCTCGGTCTTGTAGGCGGACACCTCGGCCGCGTTCGGCGCCGCGGTGCCGTCCACCCGGTTGCCGCAGCCCGCGACGAGGAGCCCGGTCGCCACTGCCACGGCCGCGCACATCAGTCCGAACCCGCGTGGGTTCCGCATCATCGTCCTCCCCGCTGTCGAGCACTCTGGCGGCAACACCGTCGTTCCCTCTCGAACGTACTGGATTCCCGGCTGGAATGATGACCTGGGACGCACCATCGGCAAGGATGGTTGGTGCGCCCGAACCTTTCGTATCGGGCGGGGCGCCGACCAGCGTGCTCGCCCGGGGAAACAGACGCCATCAGCATGTCCACCCCTGTACGAGGAGCCGATTTGACCGACCTGATCCACTCTTCCGCACCGGCGCGACCCGCCGGAGACGACCGCACCGGGGAACCGGCCGCCGCCGCGGGCACCGACCCCACCGGGTCGGTTCCGCAGTCCGGCCGGGTGCGGGTGATCCGTGAAGGCGTGGCCTCCTACCTACCGGATATCGACCCGGAGGAGACCAGCGAATGGCTCGAGTCGTTCGACCAGATGCTCGACCGGGAGGGGCCGGGCCGCGCCCGCTACCTCATGCTCCGGCTGCTGGAGCGGGCCGGTGAGCGCCGGGTCGCCATCCCCGCGCTGACCTCCACCGACTACGTCAACACCATCCCGACCGAGAACGAGCCCTGGTTCCCCGGCGACGAGGAGGTGGAGCGCCGCTTCCGCGCCTGGATCCGGTGGAACGCCGCGATCATGGTGCACCGCGCGCAGCGCCCGGGCATCGGCGTGGGCGGGCACATCTCCACCTACGCCTCCTCGGCGGCGCTCTACGAGGTGGGCTTCAACCACTTTTTCCGCGGCAAGGACCACCCCGGCGGCGGCGACTCGATCTTCATCCAGGGCCACGCCTCGCCCGGCATCTACGCCCGCGCGTTCCTGGAGGGCAGGCTCTCCACGGACAAGCTGGACGGCTTCCGGCAGGAGTACAGCCACGGCGGCCCCGGCCACGGCCTTCCCTCCTACCCGCACCCGCGGCTGCTCGACAGCTTCTGGGAGTTCCCGACGGTCTCCATGGGGCTGGGGCCGATGAACGCCATCTACCAGGCCCGGTTCAACCACTACCTGCACGACCGCGGCATCAAGGACACCTCCGACCAGCACGTCTGGGCATTCCTCGGCGACGGCGAGATGGACGAGCCGGAATCGCGCGGCCTGGCGCACGTGGCGGCCATGGAGGGGCTGGACAACCTGACCTTCGTGGTGAACTGCAACCTGCAGCGGCTGGACGGCCCGGTCCGCGGCAACGGCAAGATCATCCAGGAGCTGGAGTCGTTCTTCCGCGGCGCGGGCTGGAACGTCATCAAGGTGATCTGGGGCCGGGAGTGGGACGCGCTGCTCGGCGCCGACCGCGACGGCGCGCTGGTGAACCTGATGAACACCACCCCGGACGGCGACTACCAGACCTACAAGGCCAACGACGGCGCCTACGTGCGCGACCACTTCTTCGGCCGCGACCCGCGCACCAAGGCGCTGGTGCAGGATCTCTCCGACCCGGAGATCTGGAACCTCAAGCGCGGCGGCCACGACTACCGCAAGGTCTACGCGGCCTACGCGGCGGCGATGGCGCACCGGGGCCAGCCGACGGTGATCCTGGCCAAGACGATCAAGGGCTACACCCTGGGCAAGCACTTCGAGGGGCGCAACGCCACGCACCAGATGAAGAAGCTGACGCTGCAGGACCTCAAGGACTTCCGCGATCTGCAGCGCATCCCGATCAGCGACGCCGAGCTGGAGAAGGATCCCTACCTGCCGCCCTACTACCACCCGGGCATGGATTCCCGCGAGGTCCAGTACATGCTGGACCGGCGCAAGGCGCTCGGCGGGTTCCTGCCGGAGCGGCGCACCGCGGCGCAGCCGCTGAAGCTCCCCGGCGACGAGGCCTACCGCTCGATCCGCAAGGGCTCCGGCAAGCAGAACGTGGCCACCACCATGGCGCTGGTCCGGCTGATGAAGGAGCTGCTGCGGGATAAGGAGATCGGCAAGCGGATCGTGCCGATCATCCCGGACGAGGCGCGCACCTTCGGCATGGACTCGTGGTTCCCGTCGCTGAAGATCTACAACCGCAACGGCCAGCTCTACACCTCGGTCGACGCCGAGCTGATGCTGGCGTACAAGGAGAGCAGCGTCGGGCAGATCCTGCACGAGGGGATCAACGAGGCGGGCTCGACGGCCTCGTTCACCGCGGCGGGCACCGCGTACGCCACGCACGGCGAGCCGATGATCCCGCTCTACATCTTCTACTCGATGTTCGGTTTCCAGCGCACCGGCGACGGGCTCTGGGCCGCCGCCGATCAGCTGGCCCGCGGCTTCGTGCTCGGCGCCACCGCCGGGCGCACCACGCTGACCGGCGAGGGGTTGCAGCACAACGACGGCCACTCGCTGCTGCTCGCCTCGACCAACCCCGCGGTCGTCTCCTACGACCCGGCCTACGCCTTCGAGATCGCGCACATCGTGCGGGACGGGCTGCGCCGGATGTACGGCGGCACACCGGGGGTGGACGGCTTCGGCGGAGAGAACATCTTCTACTACATCACCCTCTACAACGAGCCCTACCCGCAGCCGCCCGAGCCGGACGGCGTGGACGTGGCGGGGCTGCTCAAGGGCATCTACCGCTACCGCGCCGGGACCGAGGGCGAGCTGCCCGCGCAGATCCTGGTCTCCGGCGTCACGGTGCCCGCGGGGCTGCGCGCGCAGGAGCTGCTGGCGAAGGAGTGGAACGTGCGGGCCGACGTCTGGTCGGTGACGTCGTGGGGCGAGCTGCGCCGGGACGGGCTGGCCAAGGAGATCGCGGCGCTGCGGCACCCGGGCGAGGACCCGGGCGTCCCGTACATCACCGAGGTGCTGGCCGAGGCCGAGGGTCCGGTGGTGGCGGCCTCGGATTGGATGCGGGCGGTGCAGGATCAGATCCGCAAGTGGGTACCCGGCGACTACATCACGCTCGGCACCGACGGTTTCGGCTTCTCCGACACCCGCCCGGCCGCGCGCCGGGTGTTCAATGTGGATGCCGAGTCGATCGCGGTGGCGGTGCTCGCCGGGCTGGCGAAGGCCGGGAAGATCGACGCGGGCACGGCGGCCGAGGCGGCCGCCAAGTACCGCATCGACGACGTCACGGCCGCGCCGGAGGCCGACGTCGACGACGAGTAGCCATCGGAAGCGGCGAAAACGGAAGGGATCGTGGAACGTAAACCACCGCGGCCGAGGCGGATCTCGGACACCTCGTCGGAGCACGAGGTCTACCTGCCGACCGGCGCGCTCTCGCCGAACCGGCAGAACCGGGACCCGCTGCCGGACACGCTGCTCAAGCGGGTCAAGCAGTTCTCCGGCCGGCTCTCCACCGAGGCGGTGGGGTCGATGCAGGACCGGCTGCCGTTCTTCGCCGATCTGGACGCCGCGCAGCGCGCCGGCGTGCAGATGCTGGTGCAGACCGCGGTGGTGAACTTCCTGGAGTGGCTGCAGGACCCGGAGAGCGACATCCGGTTCAGCCTGGACGCCTTCCAGGTGTTCCCGCAGGACCTGGCGCGGCGGCTGACGCTGCGCCAGACCGTCGACATGGTCCGGGTGGCCATGGAGTTCTTCGAGCAGTGGCTGCCCGCGCTGGCCCGCAACGACCGGCAGCTGGTCGCGCTCACCGAGGCGGTGCTCCGGTACGGCCGCGAGCTCGGCTTCGCGGCCGCCTCGGTGTACGCCAGCGCGGCGGAGTCGAGGGGCGCGTGGGACACCCGGCTGGAGGCGCTGGTGGTGGATGCCGTCGTGCGCGGCGACACCGGCCCGGACATGCTCTCCAGGGCCGCCACGCTGAACTGGGACGCCACCGCGCCCGCCACCGTGCTCGTCGGCATCCCGCCGCGCGAGCAGGGCGTCTCGGCGGTGGGCGCGGTGCACACCATCGCCGCGCGGCACGGCAGGGCCGCGCTCGCGGTGGTGCAGGGCACCCGGCTGGTGATGGTGGTCAGCGGGCCGCTCGGCGAGCCGGGGCACGAGACGGCCTTCCTCGGCGACCTGCTGGCCGAGGTCTTCTCCGACGGCCCGGTGGTGATCGGGCCGACCACCCGCACGCTCGGCGCCGCGCACGCCAGCGCGGTGGAGGCGCTGGCCGGGATGGAGGCGGTGGTCGGCTGGCGCGGCGCGCCGCGGCCGGTGCACGCCGCGGAGTTGTTACCGGAACGCGCCTTGTTGGGGGACCGTGCTGCGATCGGGGCGTTGGTCGACTACGTTGTGCTTCCGTTGGCAGCGGCCGGTTCGGCCCTTGCGGACACCCTCGATGCCTACCTCGATTGCGGGGGCGCGGTCGAGACCTGTGCCCGCCAGCTGTACATCCATCCAAATACGGTGCGGTATCGCCTGAAGCGCATCGCGGAAGTCACCGGCCGCGATCCGATGAATTCACGCGATGCCTACGTGCTCCGGATCGCTGCCACAGTGGGTCGTTTGACACGAACTCGTAACGAATCGTCATCAACATCACCAGAAGACACTTCCGCCCCGGTGGGTCCCGACGGACTGTAACGGCCAACCCGCGCCGGTCGATCGGGCCGCTTCACGAGGCCGTTTGTGGGACCCCCACAAAACGAGTCGGAAACCTTCATCGGTGCCGACATCACGTAGTAGGCGCCTCACAGTGTTTTCTTAGGGACGTGATCGCGTTGTTCGCCCCCGGACAGGGGTCCCAGACACCCGGCATCCTCGTGCCCTGGCTCGAGGTGCCCGGCGCCGCCGATCGCCTCGCGCTCTGGAGCAAGGCGGCGGGGCTGGATCTGGTGCGCCTCGGCACCACCGCCACCGCGGAGGAGATCACCGACACCGCGGTGACCCAGCCGCTCGTCGTCGCCGCGGCGCTGCTCGCGTTCGCGGAGATCGACCCGGATTCGCTGCCCGCGGATACCGTCGTGGCCGGGCACTCGGTCGGCGAACTGGCCGCCGCCGCAGTGGCCGGCGTGATCACGCCGGACGAGGCGGTCACCCTGGCCGCGATCCGCGGCGGGGAGATGGCGAAGGCGTGCGCGCTGCAGCCGACCGGGATGTCCGCGGTGCTCGGCGGCGACGAAGCCGCCGTGCTGGCCCGGCTCGCGGAGCTCGACCTGGTTCCGGCCAACCGCAACGCGGCCGGGCAGATCGTGGCCGCCGGTGCGGTGGAGGCGCTCGCGGAGCTCGCCGCCAACCCGCCGGAGAAGGCGCGCGTCCGCGCCCTCCCGGTGGCGGGCGCGTTCCACACCGCGTACATGGCGCCCGCGCAGGACGCCGTGACCGCGGCGGTCGCGAAGATCACACCCGGCGAGCCGGCCCGGACGCTGCTCTCCAACGTCGACGGCCTGCCGGTGGCGTCGGGACAGGATGCCATCGAGAAGCTCGCGGCCCAGGTCACCCGCCCCGTGCGGTGGGATCTGTGCACCGAGACCAGCAGGCGGGCCGGGGTGTCGGCGGTGGCGGAGCTGCCACCGGCCGGAACCCTCGTCGGCATCGCGAAGCGGGAACTGAAGGGGACGCCGACGCTGGCCCTGAAAACCCCCGAAGACCTCCCCGCCTTGGCCGCGCTCACAAGCTCCGGCTAGCTTTCCCCACGGTCGCGCGGCAATCGACACGCGACCGTGACCGGCCCGGACGGTAACCAAAGTCCGGTTCGGATCGAAAACCCAGTAGAGCCCTACTCAGCAGAAAACAAGAAGGGAGCCACGAAGTGGCCGCTCTGACCCAGGAACAAATCGTCGAGGAACTCGGCAAGATCATCGAGGAAGTGACCGGCATCGAGCCGTCCGAGGTGACCGTCGAGAAGTCCTTCGTCGATGACCTGGACATCGACTCGCTGTCCATGGTCGAGATCGCTGTGCAGACCGAGGACAAGTACGGCGTCAAGATCCCGGACGAGGATCTCGCCAGCCTGAAGACGGTGGGCGACGCCGTCAATTACATCCAGAAGCTCGAGGCCGAGAACTCCGACGCCGCCGCCGAGCTCAAGGCCAAGTTCGACAGCGCCGAGTAGGACTGAACCAGTGACCACTCCTTCCACCAAGAACGGGAACTTTCCCAACGTCGTCGTTACGAGCCTGGCGGCGACCACGTCGATCGCAGGTGACGTCGATGCGACGTGGAAGGGCCTCCTCAACGGCGAGAGCGGCATCGACGTTCTCGAAGACGACTTCATCTCCGAATACGACCTGCCGGTCCGCATCGGCGGCCACCTGAAGGTGAACCCGGAGACCCTGCTGACCAGGGTCGAGGCCCGGCGCATGTCCTACGTGGAGCAGCTCTCGACCGTGCTCGGTCGTGAGGTCTGGCGCAATGCCGGCAGCCCGGAGGTCGATCCCGAACGCCTCGGCGTCGCGATCGGCACCGGCCTCGGCGGCGGCGACGCCCTCATCGACTCGGTCGACAAGCTGAAGAACGGCGGCTTCCGCAAGGTTTCGCCGCTGGCCGTGCAGATGGTCATGCCGAACGGCCCCTCCGCGGTCGTCGGCCTGGAATTGAAGGCGCGGGCAGGAGTGGTCACTCCGGTCTCGGCGTGCTCGTCCGGCTCCGAGGCGATCGCCAACGCGTGGCGGATGATCGTCATGGGCGACGCCGACATCGTCGTCACCGGCGGTGTCGAGGGCTTCATCGACGCGGTGCCGATCGCGGCGTTCTCCATGATGCGCGCCATGAGCACCCGCAACGACGATCCGAAGGGCGCCTCGCGGCCCTTCGACAAGGATCGGGACGGCTTCGTGTTCGGCGAGGCGGGCGCCCTGATGGTCATCGAGACCGAGGAGCACGCCAAGGCCCGCGGCGCCACCATCCACGCCAGGCTGCTCGGCGCGGGGATCACCTCGGACGGCTTCCACCTGGTGGCCCCCGACCCCGAGGGCAGCGGCGCCGCGCGCGCCATCACCCGCGCGCTGCAGACCGCCGGGCTGCAGAAGAGCGACATCACCCACATCAACGCGCATGCCACCGCCACCCCGATCGGCGACACCGCCGAGGCGAGGGCGATCGGCAAGTCGGTGGGCAACCACGCTTCGGTCTACGCGCCGAAGTCGGCCCTCGGGCACTCGATCGGCGCGGTGGGCGCACTGGAGTCGGTGCTCACCGTGCTCAGCATCCGGGACGGCATCGTCCCGCCGACGCTGAACCTGGAGAACCAGGATCCGGAGATCGATCTCGACGTGGTGCACGGGGAGGCCCGGCGCCAGGAAATCGAGTACGCGGTCAACAACTCCTTCGGTTTCGGCGGGCACAATGTGGCGCTCGCCTTCGGCCGGGCGTAGCGAGTAGCCCAGCCGCACAACGGAATACGACGGGGGTCCGGCGTCTCGCCGGGCCCCCGTCGCTCCTTTCACAGCTTTCACCGGGCGCAGTGCCGCCCGTCGGCCGACCATGCCCTCGAACAGGAGGTGAGCGCGATGACGATCATGGCTCCCGCGTTCCAACCGGACACCGCCACCGACCCACGCGATCCGCTCGGCCGGCTGCAGCGGTTCTTCGACCCGGGCACGCTCCTGCCGCTGCACCCGCGCGACCGCTCCGGCGTGCTCGCCGCGATCGGCGAGGTGGACGGCGTGCGCACCGTCGCCTACTGCTCGGACGCCACCGTCATGGGCGGCGCCATGGGGGTGGACGGCTGCAAGCACATCGTCTCCGCCATCGACACCGCGCTGGACTCCGGCGCGCCGGTGGTCGGGCTCTGGCACTCCGGCGGCGCCAGGCTGGCCGAGGGCGTCGAGGCGCTGCACGCGGTCGGGCTGGTGTTCGAGGCGATGGTCCGGGCCTCCGGACGGATTCCGCAGATCTCCGTCGTGCTCGGCTTCGCGGCCGGCGGCGCCGCCTACGGCCCCGCGCTCACCGACATCGTGATCATGGCGCCCGCGGGCCGGGTCTTCGTGACCGGCCCGGACGTGGTGCGCAGCGTCACCGGCGAGCAGGTCGACATGGCCACGCTGGGCGGGCCGGAGACGCACGGCAAGAAGTCCGGCGTCACGCACATCGTCGCGAACGACGAGGCCGACGCGGTGCATCGGGCGCGGCGGCTGGTCTCCATGGTCGCCGAGCAGGGCGAGTTCGACCTGGCCGCGGCGGCGCACGGCGACGTCGACCTCAAGGCGCTGCTGCCGGAGTCGCCGCGTCGCGCCTACGACGTCAAGCCGGTGGTGCACGAGCTGCTGGACAATGTGGACGGCGAGTCCACCTTCGAGGAGCTCCAGGGCGGGTACGCGCGCAGCATGGTCACCGGGCTCGGCAGGCTCGGCGGGCGCACCGTCGGCGTGCTCGCCAACAATCCGCTGCGGCTCGGCGGCTGCCTGAATTCCGAGAGCGCCGAGAAGGCGGCCCGCTTCGTGCGGCTCTGCGACGCCTTCGGCATTCCGCTGGTCGTGCTCACCGACGTCCCCGGCTACCTGCCCGGCGTGAGCCAGGAGTGGGAGGGCGTCGTGCGCCGCGGCGCCAAGCTGCTGCACGCCTTCGCCGAGGCACGGGTGCCACGGGTGACGCTGGTGACCCGCAAGATCTACGGCGGCGCCTACATCGCCATGAATGCCCGCGCGCTCGGCGCCACCGCGGTCTTCGCCTGGCCGGGCTCCGAGGTCGCGGTCATGGGCGCCAAGGCGGCCGTGGGCATTCTGCACAAGAAGGCGCTGGCCGCCGCCCCCGAAGCCGAGCGCGAGGCGCTGCACGAGCGGCTCACCGCCGAGCACGAGCAGATCGCAGGCGGGGTGGAGCGGGCGGTCGCCATCGGGGTGGTGGACGAGGTCATCGACCCGGCCCGCACCAGGAGCACGCTGGCGGCGGCGCTGGCCGCGGTGCCCGCGGTCGCGAGCCACCACAAGAACATCCCGCTGTAGCGGGGTGGGCCGGCGGTAGCATCGCCGGATGCGCTACCACGATCTCGCCGACGTGTCGTGCTCGATCACCCGGCCGCTCGTCGTGTTCGGGGACCGCTGGACGCTGCTCATCCTCAAGTGCTGCTTCAGCGGGATCCGGCGGTTCAACGGGTTCCAGAGCGCGCTCGGGATCTCGCGCAGCCGGTTGCTGGATCGGCTGGATCGGCTGATCGAGCACGGGATTCTGGTGAAGACGGAGTCGGGGGAGTATCGGCTCACGCCGAAGGGGCACGACATCTACCCGGTGCTGCTCGCGATCCGGGACTGGGGGGATGCGCACATGGCGCCGGACGGGCCGCCGGTGCGGTACACGCACCGGGGCTGTGCGGGTGAGGCGCATGTGCGGGTGGGGTGCGATCACTGCGGGGCGGAGATGACGGCGCGGGACGTGGTGCCGGAGCCGGTGGTGGCGAGTCCGGCCTGAGACCGGTGCCCCGCGCGGCGGGCGGAGCCGGGCACGACCGGGGCGGCGCCCGGCTGCCGCGGTGCGACCCGGGGTCAGCCGCGGTGCCAGTGGACGGTGTCGCCGAGGGCGGCGCGGGTGGTGCGGAAGCCGTTGACCGGGTGCTCGGGGTCGGGGTAGCCGAAGGAGATGCCGGCGACCACGCGGTGGTCGTCGGGAATGCCGAAGTGGCGGCGGACGAAGGGGGCGTAGGTGGCGAGCGCGGCCTGCGGGGCGGCGCCGAGACCGAGGCTCTGGGCCGCGAGCAGGAAGCTGTTCAGGTAGAGGCCGCAGTCGACGGCGGCGTAGACGCCCAGCTCGGCGGGGGTGCTCACGATGGCGACGTGCGGCGCGTCGAAGAGGTCGAAGTTGCGCATGGCCTGCCGGAAGGCGGCCGCCGTGTCACCGCGCTCGATGCCGACGCTGGCGTACAGCTGCCCGCCGCACTCCCGGCGGCGCTCCTGGTAGACGCCGGTGTAGCCGGGCGGGAAGGGGAAATCGGGGCCGCCGTCCGGGGCGGTGAGGTGCGCGCGCAGCGCGGCCCGGAAGTGCTCGGTGCCCGCGCCGTCGGTGACCTCGACCCGCCAGGGCTGGGTATTGCACCACGACGGGGTGCGCTGGGCGGCGTTCAGCAGCTGTTCGAGGGTCGCCGTCGGCACCGGCTCGGGGCGGAACTGACGGCAGGTCCAGCGTTCGTCCAGCAGGCGGCGCAGCGCGGTGTACCGGTCGATCTCGGTCGCTGTCATCGGGCTCCCTCGTCATGGTCTCTTTTCGAGACCGAACAGTAGCAGCGGGTTTCGCTGTCGAGAAGTGTCGGGCGGTGGACCCGGTGCGCCGGGTTCGGTGGCGTACGCCACACTCTGGGGCACAATCGGCGCATGGCTGAGCCCGGTGCGGCCCGGGACCGGAAGCGGCACGGGCGGCATTACACCCCGCCCGCGCTGGCCGGATTCCTGGCGCGGCGGCTGCTGGTGCACGCGCCGCCCGGACCGGTGCTCCGGGTGCTCGATCCCGCCTGCGGGGACGGGGAGCTGCTGCTCGCGGTGGCGCGGGAAGCCGCCCGTTCGCGGCCGGAGACCAGGGTGGAGCTGGTCGGGCACGATCTGCACGCGGCGGGGTTGCGGGTGGCGCGGAGCCGGGCGGCGGCGGCCGGGGTGGGGGTGCGCTGGCGGGCGGGGGATTTCCTGGCGGCGGCGGATGCGCTGCCCGCGGGGTCGTTCCACGCGGTGATCACCAATCCGCCGTACGTGCGGACGCAGCAGCTCGGCGGGGCGGCGGCCACCGCGTTGCGGGCCAGGTACGGGCTGCGCGGGCGGATCGATCTGACGCATCCGTTCGTCGCGTCGGCGGCGCGGTTGCTGACGCCCGGTGGGGTGCTCGGGTTGCTCTGCGCGAATCGGTACCTGACCACGAGGGCGGGGGCGAATGTGCGGGACCTGCTGCGCGGCGTGCTGGCGCCGGTCGAGCTGTACGACCTCGGGGATACGAAGTTGTTCGCGGCGGCGGTACTGCCCGCGGTGACGATCGCGGTCAAGGGGGAGGTCTCCGGGCCGTGCCGGTTCGTGTCGGTGTACGAGGTGGGTGGTGCTGTTCCGGTCGCGGAGCCGGTGGATCTGTTCGAGGCGGTGCTGGCGTCGCGGGGGCGGCGGATCGCGCTCGGGGAGCGGGAGTTCGCGGTGCAGGTCGGGGTGCTGGTGACGGGTGATTCCGGGGCCGCCGCGGCAGGTGCGCTGCCCCCTGCCGGCCGCGGGGCGGCGGCTGACGTTCCCGGGCCGGGCGGGGCCGTGGCCGCTCGGGACGGCGCGGGGCGGGGGAGTGCCGCGCCGTGGCGGCTCTCGCATCCGGCGCTGGATGCGTGGCTCGGTGCCATCGATGCGGCGACGTGGCGGCGGGTCGGGGAGCTGGGGCGGATCCGGGTGGGGATCAAGACGACGGCGGACCCGGTGTTCATCTCGGATCGCTGGGCGGCGGTGCGGCCGAGCCCGGAGCCCGAGCTGCTGCGCCCGCTGCTCACGCACGACGATCTGGCGCCGTGGCGGATCGAGCGCGGGCGGGATGTGCGGGTGCTGTACCCCTACGACATAGCGGCGCCCCGGCGCACCCCGGTCGACCTGGCCGAGTACCCGGGGGCGGCGGCGTACCTGGCCGCGCACCGGGAGACCCTCGCCGCCAGGCACTACGTGGCGTCGGGCGGGCGCGCGTGGTTCGAGATCTGGGTGCCGCAGCGGCCGCACCTGTGGCGCGCGCCGAAGGTGGTGTTCCCCGACATCAGCGCCGCCCCGCGGTTCGCGCTGGACCGCTCCGGCGCGGTGGTGAACGGCGACTGCTACTGGCTCTCCCTCGCCGACCTGGGCGAACCCGCCGAGGAGCTGGCCGCGCTCTTCATGGGCGTCGCCAACTCGGCGCTCGGGCTGCGCTGGTACGACGCGGTCTGCGGGAACCGGCTCTACTCCGGCCGCCGCCGGTGGATCACCCAGTACGTCTCCCGGATGCCGCTCCCCGACCCGGGCGGCGCCGCCGCGCGCGCGGTGATCGCGCTGGCAGGCGAGCTGCTGGCGGGCCTGGCCTTCGACGAAACCGCGGCCGCGCTGCTGGACGAGCGGGTCGCCGCCGCGTTCGGGCTGGGCGCGCGGTCAGGACCGGGGGCGGACGCCGATCATGGGGAGCAGGGTGCGCCGGGCGAAATCGCGCCCCGCCTCGGCGTCATCGATGGGGATGAGCCCGTCCGGGGTGAGCGCGAGGGAGAGCGCGAGCCGGGCCATGATCTCCGCGACCAGATCGGGATCGACCTGCTCGGCGGTGCCGGGCTCGCCTAGCTCGCGCAGCTTCTCCGCCAGGTAGGTGCGGCCGATGGCGAGCACCGGGCCCGCACCGGTGGTGAGCTTGGGCAGGATGAGCTCCGGCTCGGTGCGCAGCAGCCTGCGCAGCAGCTGGTTGCCCGCGATCGCCGTGATGAAGGCGACGAAGATCTCCACCAGCTGGTCGTCGCTGTCGCTGACGGTGCGCACCCGGCTGTCGATCTCCGCGACGAAGCGCTGCGCCTCGCGCACCGTCACCGCCTCCACCAGGTCGTTCTTGGATTCGAAGCGGCGGTAGAGGGTGGCCGGGCTGATCCCGGCGCGGCGCGCGATCTCGCCCATGCTGGTGCGCTTGATGCCGAAGTCGAGGAAGGCCGAGAAGGCGCTCTCCAGCAGCCGCTCGCCGTCGGCGACCGGCTTCTCCAGGATGCGCTGGAGCATCGGCGGAACCGCGGACATCACATCTCCCGTCGACGTGCAGTGATCCGACGAGATTATTTCACCCGCGGTGCTCGCCGATCAGCCGCGGGGCAGGTCGAAATCGGCCATTTCCCGCTCGATCGCATTGGCCGCGAAATCCACCCCGCGGCACCGTAACTCGTGGACCCTGCGCTGCAGCGCCTCGATTCCCCCCGGCTGGGCCGCGATGTCGGCCACACTGATCCGCCCCCCCGGACGGTGCATACCCGAACGCTCGTACGCCACCGTGATACCTCCTGCCCACACGCACCGCCCGCGGCAAGCCGGAAGTTCCAGCGCCGTGGCGGGGCGCTGTGATCATGCTAGCAACGGTTCTCCGCAGGGCCCCGGGGTGTGTTGTCCCTCACAATTGTGTCGCGCCCCGGTGGGCGGCCGTGTTGTGAAGATACACAGCGGCGTTCAGCTTGATGCCGTCGCGCTCGGCGTCGCCGAGTTCGCGCCGCACCTTGCCGGGCACCCCGGCGACCAGGGAGCCGGGCGGGATCCGCGCGCCCTCCGGGATCAGGGCATTGGCCGCGATCAGGCTGCCCGCGCCGATCACGGCGCCGTTCAGAACGGTCGCGCCCATGCCGACCAGCACGTCGTCCGCCACGGTGCAGCCGTGCAGGATGGCATTGTGGCCCACCGAGACCCCGCTGCCGACGGTGAGCGGGAAGCCGGGGTCGGAGTGCAGTACGCAGCCGTCCTGGATATTGCTGCCTGCCCCGATGGTGATGGTCTCCAGATCGGCGCGCAGCACGGCGCCGTACCAGATGCTCACCTCCGCGGCGAGCGTCACCCGGCCGATGACGGTCGCGGTCGGCGCGACCCAGGCGCGCTCATCGATGGCAGGGGCGTGGCCGCCGATCTCGATTCTCATGCCCCGAACCTAGCCGGGGTCCGGACAGCGCTTCCGGCGCGGGCACGGCGCGGTGGACGCCTGGGCTACCGGCGGTGCCGATCGCGCTCGGCCGTGAGGTTCGCGCGGGTGAAGCGGCCGGGGTCGCCGGACCGCACGAAGCGCCCCTCCGGCGAGACGAATGCCGCCTCCGGCACCTCGTCGGCGCCGGACGGCAGGAACTTCAGCACCTCGTCGATCGCGGCGACGGCGGTGGCGAGCAGCAGCCGCGCGGCGGCCGGGTCGGTGCTGTCGCGGGCCAGGGCGGCGCGGTCGTCGGCGTACCAGAGCCACACGCCGGGGTCGAGCAGCAGCGAGGGCTCCGCGCCGCCGAAACGCACGCCCTCCCGGGCGGGCGGGGGCGGCAACACCCGGTCCGGCAGCCGGAAGTCGTGCACCCGGTGCGCGCCGCAGCGCGGGCAGACGGCGGAGTAGCGGGTGACCAGGGTGCCGTTCAGATCGACGACGGCGGCGTGGAATTCGGCGTTCGGCTCGGCGCACTCGGGACACCGGGTCAGCTGCAGGTAGAGCCGCGCCTCGGCATTGGTACGGGCCAGCGGTGGTGCCACGGCTCAGCTCCCGCCCTCGTCCAGTTCCGGGTACTGCGCCCGATCCCGGCTGTTCAGCTCCGCGATCGCCAGTTGCCCCGCGCCCGCGCAGATCGGGCAGGTGCGCCCGCCCCTGCACTCGACGCAGCGGGTGCGGCGCTGCTCGGCGTCCAGGATCCAGCCCCGGCCGAAACACTCGGGGCACCAGCCGAGCCCGTCGCACTCGTAGCAGAGCAGGTAGCCGGTGCGCAGCGTGGCGGCGGTGACCACCGGCTCGGGCCGGGCCGCGCCCGCGCGCTCATAGAGCACGTAGCCGGGGGTGTCGCCGCTGATACCGAGCCCGCCGCCGTCCGGATGCGCGCGCAGCCGCAGCCGGAAGCCGGCGCGGACCGCGGTCAGCTCGTCGTCCACGCGGGTGAGTTTCCAGCCGGCGGCGGTCAACAGCGCCGCAGCGCGGTCCAGATCGCCGGTTCCGCCGCCGTGCACCAGCAGGGTGGCCCTGTAGTGGTACCGCAGCGGCTCCCGCCATTCCAGTACTGCGGGCTCCGGCAGCATGGTGACGTCCGCGGGCCGGCCGGGGGCGAGTTCGGCGGCGATCCCGAGCAACTCCGCGCGCAGCACGCCCGCCGCGCGCTCCAGCTCCCGCCGGGCGGCGATCTCCGAGCCGTCGGGTGTCTCCGTCATCGGTTCCTTCCGGATGCTCGATTGCCGGCTTCCGCCGGTTACGCCATGGTGCCACCCCCATCGTCCGCCCCGGAACCGGGCGAGCGGCGTCCGGTACCGTAGTCGTTCCGGCTGTCTCGGGTGCGGAGGTTCGCTGTGTGGGAAGAGCAATTCGGCTGGTTGTCCGCTGCCGCGGCACGCCAGCAGGGGCTGATCACCGCGGCGCAGGCGGCCCGGCTCGGGGTGGACGGCGCGGCCATCGCCCGGTTCGGCAGCGTCGGACTGCTGGAGGAGCTCGACTGGACGGTGTATCGGCTCGCGGGCTCCTCGTACGGTGACCGCTACGCCCACCCGTACGCGGCGTGGCTGGCGCTCGACCCGGAACGCTTCCGCTGGGAGCGCCCGGAGGCGGCGGAGCGCGACGCGGTGCTCTCGCACCAATCTGCCTGCGCTGTAATAGGTCTCGGAGCTGTGGCGGCGACCGGCATCCGCTTCGTCGCCGCGACCGCACGGCCGTCGCCGCGTACCGTGACGGTGACCGCCGCACCCGTCACCCCCCACGAAATCGTGCGGTACGAGGGGATTCCGGTCACCTCGGCACACCGGACGATCCTCGATCTGCTCGCCGAGTGGACTCCACGCGAGGAGATCGCCGGCGTCTGCGGCGACGCTGTCCGGCGCGACCTGCTGCGGCTGCGCCCGTTCTACGAGGATGTCCTCGACATCGCCGAGGAGTACGGCCTGCCGACCGGCGGCAGACATTTCGTCGACTACTTCCTCCCGGGGCTGCGTCCGGAGACGCTGTCGGTGCGCAATCTGCGGGATTTCGCGGAGATCGTGTACCCGGCGCAGGTGGCCGAGGTGCGCCCCGCCATCGAACGCATCATCGCCGACGTGCGCCCGGCTCCGGCCGGCGAACTCGCCGCGGAGCTCGCGGCCGAACTCGTGGGGCGCGCCAGGCATCACTGAGCCGGATTGCGGAAGACGCCGTCGCCGGACTCCGGCCAGGCGGCGCGGATCCGCCCGTCGGGGCGGACGATGACGGTGAGGACGACGCCGTCCCGCACGCCGATGACGTACCAGTAGCCGTTGGCCTGGAACAGGGCGCGCTCGGGGCTGCGGGCCACATCCAGGATGTGCGCGAGTGCGGTCGCGTCGTCCCACCGCTGCGGGAACTCGGTCTTGCCGGGAGCGCCGGTGCCGAAGCGGTGGCCGCCGGAGCCGTCGCCGCCCAGGATGTCCGTTCGGTAGTACGGCGGGACCCACAGCCGGTCCGGTGCGGGAAGCCGGGAGTGGGTGGCGGCGCCGGGAGCATCCCACGCGGAGCCGCCGGGTGGCGCGTCGTAGGGCACGGGCGGGTGGATGCCGTTGCGCGACACCACCCGGTCGATCGCCTCGCGCAGGTGGCGGAGCTCGGCTCCGTCCAGCGTGAACACGGCGAGGTCCGCGACCGATCGAGTGGTGACGTCGGCTGTCTCCAGCAGGTGCCGCAGGGCGGCGGCCACCGCGGCAGGCCGCTCCGTGCGTGGCGCGGCGTAGGCCTCGGCGAGCGGCCGCGTGATGTGCGCGGGCGCCACCTCGTCGGTGTACAGGGTGAAGTACGGATGCACCACCGCTGCCGTGACCGCGGTTTCGTCGATGGCGTACCCCGGCTCGACGACGCCGCGGAGCGCGAGCCGCACCGCATCCCATTTCGCCGCGGCCGACTCCGGCTCGGATACCTCGGTATGCAGCCACCACGCCAGTTGCCCGGCGTACGTTCGGCTGGTGTCCCAGTCCTGATCGGTCCACGAGGTCCACTGGTCGGCCGTGGCATCGGCCGAACGGCCCAGCCGGTCGGCCCAGCGGTCGATCTGCCCGGTCTCCAGCAGACTCAGAATGCGGCTCGCCTGCACCGAGACCTTGGCGGGGCGGTACACCGCGACGGGCTGTCCCCGCCGGTTCACCGGATCGGCCAGATCGGGGCCGACCGGCACCCGCTCGATCGTGGTCAGTGGCGGCGGCAGCTGCTCGCCGATCCGTTCGAACGTCCGCACCGGCAGCCCTGTCGCCGGGTCGAGCGCCGCGCCGGACTCGTCGGCGGCGAGCGCGGTTCGGCCGAACTGCCAGGGTTCGGAGTAGTGCAGCCAGCGATTCGCCTTGTTGCCCCCGTGTTCGGTGGCCGAGAGATACACGGTCGGCAGCCCCAGCACCGTCTGGGTTTCCAGTGCACCGCTCTCCATCCCGATCTGCACCACATCGCGGGCGGTGCCGAGCCGGTGGAAGAACAGCGCCTGTTCGGCGCGGGACAGCCCGTGTGGTGCCCAGAACTCGACCAGCGAGGTGGTATCGACGCCGGTCAGCACTCCGGCACGCCGCCACGCCGCGCGCAGCTCCGCACGGCCGGCGAAGAGGTCGTCGCCGATGAGTACGAGTTGCCGATCGGGCTGATGGGCGCGGAGCTCCTCGATCAGCTGCCGGATATATCCCGGCCGGGTATCGAGCTCGGCGCCTCGGCTGCCGAAGGGGCGGGTGTCCCGTACCCAGAGCAGCGTGTACTTCAGCGGCCGCCCGGCGGTCTCGTGTCTGTCGAGCAACCCGCGGACCGTCGCGTCCACCCGCGCGACGCGGTCCTGTGCGACCGGTCCCTCGCCGAGCAGCGCATCGACGATCGCCGCGCGGGTCTCGATCGGGTGGTCGCGCAGCGGACCGAGGGTGAACAGGTGGGCACGCAGCCATCGTGACCCCGTGTAGACCGGATCTCGGCCATCGGGCGCCTCCACGATGCGTACCCGGTGCGGCTCGATCCCGTAGTCGCTGATCAGCCGTTCGCGGATCGTCAACGCCGAGCTGAACGGGCGGGCGTGCAGTTCGAGCAGTTCCCGAATCAGGTGCGGCGCCGAGATGCCGTCGATCGGTGCGCCCCGCACCCAGCGCGCGAAGGCGACGGCGTTGGCCTCGGCGGCCGTCATCCCCGGCGGCAGGTCGCCCAGGTACGCGATGTGCGACTGATGAGCGTCGGCCGCGGTGGCGGTGTACGCGCGCAACGGCTGGTAGGCGATCTCCAGCGTGGTCGATGGATCGACGATCAGCGCCAGTGCGTGGATGTATTCTTCGCCGCTCTGGTGGACGTAGAAGCGGAGGTGCCGATCGTCCATCCCGGTGATGGTCTCCGGCTGGTCGGCGAAGGCGTTCAATGCGCGGTGCAGCGCATAGACCCGGTTCTCGACGGTGAGCCCGGCCGACGCGAGGATCCGGTCGAGGATGCCACCGACGGTGTCCTCCCGCCGTGGCCCGCGGGCCAGGCGTTCCCAGTCGGAGATGCGCTCCGGTGTCGCGAAAACCGTCGACTCCGGTGCGCGACCCGTGCCCTCGATGCGGCGTACCCCCTCTGGTTCCGTCGGAGCGCGGGGGCCGGTGCCTGTGCCGGGAACCGGTGTGCCGGTGTGCGCGCCCGGCGCCTGTCGTATCGGCACCGCGGCGACCTCGCCCACCGGAACCCACCGCCGCGAACCTGGATCCCACTGCGCGTCGAGGGTTGTGGCCGCGAAGAGCGGAGACAGGAAACGGTCGGCGAGCGGCAGCGCCTCCTGCAACGTACCGAAGGGGAGCGCGTCGGTGGTCCGCAGGTGCTGCGCGAACCACGTGGCCCAGCTCGGGTTCGGTAGCTCGAACCGCCCGGGGACGTCCACGGTGGCGTTCTGCTCCCGCCGCCAGGCGAGCTCCCTGCGGAGAATCTCCTGCACGGCGGCGCCGTCGAACCGCGCGTGCTGGGCCAGCAGCAGGACATCGGCCATGTCCTGGGGTCGATACGGTAGCTCGCTGCCCGCCTTCTGGCAGTCGAACAGCCCGACCGCTGGGTTGAGCACGCAGTCGTCGCACTTCGTCTCCTCGGTGCGGTAGCCGTAGGTGTACATACCGGCGATCTTGTGTGCCAGCGTGTCCTCGACGGAGAGGACCGGTATCCGGGGAGCGGGTGGCATCCGGTCGGTCCACAGAATCTGCTGCGGGAAGTCGATCATCTCGGGAGGACGGTGCATGGGGAACGGCTCACCGGTAATCGGGTGCGCGCGTTCGGGGTTGAGGTCGATGCCGAGCCGCATGACCTCGGCCGCACCGAGGTACGCCCGGTGGAAGAGCCGGACGCCCGCGGTATCCAGATCCTGCGCGGACTCGAAGACGAAGCGCAGGTGGTCACCGTGCTCGGTGGCCAGCGCTGCCTCGTAGTCGCGGATCATCGCGTCGCGGTCCGCCCCGTCGATCCGGACGAGGTCGATATCGGTGCTCGGCCTGCCGCCGGGGATCCGCGTCAGCATGCCCTGGCCGCCCTTGAGAACCCAGACATCGGGGTTCTGGGTGAAGATCCGCGACAGCACGCGTTGCAGGGTGAACTGCTGGATCTCCTCCAGTACGCCGCGCCCGGTTCCCTCGCTCGCCACTCGGGCGGCCGCCCTGACCGCCCTGCGGAATTCGCTGCCCTGCACCAACTCGGCGGCACCGGGATCCAGATCCGCGGTGGCGGTGCCGCCCGGCTCGTAGCCGATCACCATACGGTGATCCGGGATTGGCGGGGCGAAGCGGGCCATAGCGGCGGCGTTCATGACATTCCGCACGCCCGCGTCGATGGAGTAGAGGTAGTTCTCGTTGCCCGGATGCGCGAAGACCTGGCTCTCCACAATCCGGAAGGCCTCCGCGACGGCGGGCGGATGCACCCGGCGGATGGCGTCCAGCAGCAGGTCGGCCCGGATGTGGCCGCGGTCGCTCGGATGGCCGGTGCCGTCTGCGCGCTCGGACTTCATGTCCCACTGCACGTCGATCCTGGCGCCGGGGGCGAGCGCGGCCGGCAGGCTGCGGGCCAGCGCGTCGTAGTCGGCCTCGCTGAAGTGCGCGCTGACGTTGTTGACGAAGATCCGGCCGACGCCGCCGTTCCGGCCCGCGTTCAGGAAGCCGCCCCCGCCGAGCAGGTCCGCGTACACCGTCACCGCGCCTGGCACCGGCAGGGCGCCCGGATCCAGGACGCCGAGGTCGCGGCGGCGCTGCCCGGCGTTCGCGTAGTCGCTGGTGAGCTCGGTCTGGATCACCACGCCGCCACCGGAGCGGTCGACGTCCGGGGTCATCTCGGCGGCGAAGGCGCTGCGCCCCACTCCGACGTCGACGGTGTGCGCGCCCTCCGCCGCGGGCCGCGCCGACGGCAGCGGTCGCCGGGTGAAGGGGGCACCGTCGGTGTGCCGCAGGTTCTGCTCCAGCGGCAGCCGGTGCTGCGGCTGCGGCCGGGAGAGGACTTGCAGCGTCGCGCGATCGCCGATCGCATCGTGGATTATCAGCACATAATCCACGTCGATGCCGTTGGCGACCGCGCCACGGTTGGCCTCGTCGATCAGGTGCAGCAGGTCGGTGACGGTGAGCTCGGTGCCGCGCGGCAGCCCGGGCAGGTCCTGCTCCAGCCGGACAGTTCCGGTCGAGCGGTCCAGCTCCGCGCCGATCCGGGCCGGCGCCGCGGCGAAGGCGTCCGCCGCCCGGTGCATGGCGTCCACATCGAGCGCCGCGCGCAGCGCGGGGGCAGCGACCTCGGAGTTCGCCAGCCCGTCGATGGCCGCGTGCAGCGCCGCCGCGCGTCGGGCCGGGTCGAGGCCGGGCGCGTTGATCGCCTCGGTGATCGGGCCGAGCAGGTCGTCCAGCGCGGCCCGGATGGGTTTACGCGCGGTCGCCGTCGCGGGATCGAAGACCGGGTCGAACACGCGGCGGGCCAGCTCCTCGTGCATCCGCCCGGCCAGCCCGAGTTGCTCGGCGGCGCGCAGCGAATCCGCGTGCTCGCCGGTGAGGTGCTGCTCCAGCCGGGCCAGATGCTCCGCCACCGCGGCGTCGAAATCGGCGTCGGTGAGCGTAGGGGAGAACTGCGGACGGGCACCGAGGGCATCCAGCTGCTCCAATCGGAGTCGTTGTGCCAGTGCGGGATCGGCGTCCGGCAGCGCGCCGTCCGAGTCCAGCTGCGCGGCCAGCTCGGCCAGCGTCCGCCGGCGCGGGGCGAGCTGGCCGGCCTGGGTCGGGTCGGCCAGCGCGCGATCGACACCGGTGGCCAGCACCCTGAGTTCGGCGAAGCGCCCGGCCGGGCTCGGACCGGAGCCGCGCTCGGCCAGCTGGATCTCGGCCAGCGCGTTCGCCACCACCCGGGTGACATCGCCGTCCCTGGTGCCGGGGGAGAGGGTGATGTCGTAGCCGGAGCCGTCCGGGCGGGCGGTGAAGGTGGCCAGGTGGTTCGCCGGTACCTGGCCCGCCCGCAACCGGATGGTCCGGCGCGGCTCGCCGCCGGAAAGCTCGAAGACACCGTCGGTGCGGTTCCAGATGATGTCGCCCGGCGTGATCAGGCGCAGGTCGGGGACGACACGGGCGAGGATGTCGGCATCGGTGAGCGGATCACCCACCCGGGCCGAGCCGTGCGCCTCGCCGACGGACTCCACCACCCCGGCGGCGGGAGGTGGCTCGCCGATCCTGGCCAGCGGGCCGACCTCGTGCGGATGGGTCGTGACCGGGTGCGACGGGGTGCCATCGGCATCGTAGGAGAGCGCGAGGATGCGCGAGACAGGTTGTGCCGCTCTCCACTCCGACAGTGGCAGGGAGCCGCCCGGTAGCGCGTCGTCGTGCACGGTGACGGTGCCGTTGTCCAGGGTGAGGACGTAGGCGTGTGCGCCGACGTCGTAGCTGTTCGCGGGGCCGGGGTATTCGTCGACCACGATGACGGTGGCGCCGTCGCCGAGGGCGTGCAGGTCGGCGATCACCTGGTCGTGCGAGGTGGCTTCGCGGAGACGGGTGCCCGCGTGCTCCTCCATGGCCTCGGCGGTGATGCCGCGGGGGCCCGCTTCGTCCGGGATGGTGACGGTGCCCCGCGGCGTGCGGGTGGCGGCGACGGAGAGCGCGTCGGCGGCGCAGTTGCCCGGTTGCCGGCTGTCGTCGTCCGGAGTGGCGGGCCGGGGGACGCTGCCGTCGCCGTTGCCCGCGGTGCTGGTGGTGCGCGGAGGTGTGCCGGGGCCGGGGCGCGTGCCGGGGTCGGGAGTCAGGATGGGGGTCACGGCGATGTCCGTCGTTTCCAGGTGCCGGACCTGCTGGGGAGCTTCGTGGCCGGTGGGGGCGGCGTCGATCGGGGTGAACGGGAGGTCGGCCGGGGCCGCGCCCGCGCGGGAGTGCGGGGTGGTGGGGCCGGGGGTGCCGGGGAGTCCGGCGGCCGGGCGGTTCGTCGTCGGCTGTGCCGCGGTGGCTGGATTCTGCTGGTCGGGTGCGGAGCCGGGATTCGTCGTGTGCCCGGATGCCGGATTCGCTGCCGCGGTCGGGCTCGCGTTCGCCGCGTTTGTCGTCGTTCCAGTCGTCGGGGTCGTCGCGGGTCCGGCGGTTGGGCTCGCGGTCGTCGCGGGTCCGGCGGTTGGGCTCGCGTTTGTCGTCGTTCCAGTCGTCGGGCTCGTCGCCGGTCCGGCGGTTGGGCTCGCGGTCGTCGCGGGTCCGGCGGTTGGGCTCGCGTTTGTCGTCGTTCCAGTCGTCGGGCTCGTCGCCGGTCCGGCGGTCGGGCTCGCGGTCGTCGCCGGTCCGGCGGTTCGGCCCGCGGTCGACGGCGCCGGTCCTGCGGCAGGCGGCGCGGTCGTGCCAGTGGCTCCGTCGCGCGTGGACGAGCCGGCGGCGTCCGGCTGCGCGGCCCGCATGCTGCCGTCGTCGCCGGGTGCTGCCCGATCCGGGTCGGCGCCGCGCACGCCACTGTCACCGCGCCCACCGGAATCCCCGTCCGCCCTGGCTTCGCCGCCGTTCTCCGCATGCCGGGCGCCGGAATCGCCCGCACCGTCATGCCGCACGCCGGTGTCCCCGTCGGTGGCCTGGGTGCCGGAGTCGGTTCGGCCGCTGTCTCCGTTCGCGGCCTGCGCGCCGACGTCACCTCCGAGGTCGTGCTGTGTGCCGGAATCAACGTCCGTGGAGGGTGATTCGCTGCGCCCATCGGTCCGGGAACCGGAATCCGCCGTACCGTCCCGGCCGGCGCCGGAATCGCCCGCGCCGTCGTGCCCGGCGCCGAAATCCGTGCTTCCGCCGGGGCTTCCGCCCGCGCTCCCGGACGCGGTACCTCCGGCCCTCGTCTCGGACGGCGATTCATCCGCCGAACCGGCGTCGACCTCTCCGCGATCCCCGCGCGACCCGCCACCCACCCCACCGGCCGGGGTATCCGACTCCGCGGCCGCGGCAGCGGGTTCCGCCACCGGGGCGGCACCGGCCGGCGTCTGCCCGGACGCGGGCGACATGCCGGGCGACGAATCACCCGGCGCGGCGGTAGTTCCATCCCCACTCCCCGGTGTGCCCGGCGGAATCCCACCCGCGGGCATGGGCGCCCCGGACAGGTCCGACATCCCGCGCGCCCCGTACACCGCGCTCGGCCCGATCCCGCCGATCACCCCGCCGGTCAGCATGCGCGGATCGAATTCCCAGTTCCCGGTGAACAATCCGGTAGCCCCGTAGGCCGCGCCCGCGCCGATGGCCCCCGCCCCGGCGCCGGTGAGCGCGCCGCGGAACACCCCGGGCAGCCCGGTCGGTAGCGCGTGGTTGAGCACACTGCCGCCCGCCCCGCCTGCGCCACCGGCGACGGCGGAGATCCCGGCATTGAGCCCGACGGCGCCCCAGTCGAACCCGTCCTTGTGCCCGCCCGTGACCTGGATCGCTTGCACCGAGAGTTCCTGCGCGGCGCCCTGCAACGCCTCGACGATCGCCTCCTGGGTGATCTCGTAGACCATCCGGGTGGTGATGGTGCGCGCGACCTGGTTGGCGATCAGCCGGCCGACCACGCGCTCGATGAACCCGAGCAGCCGCATGCCGAGCCAGCGGAATGCGGCCTGGGCGGCCGCGATGGCCCCGGCCTGGGCGAACGGCGCGCCGGGGCCGAGGAAGGCCGCGTAGGCCAGTTCGGCGGCGAGCAGCACCAGCCCGGAGATCACATTGAGTTTGGCGGCCTGGAGCTGATCGCCCATCTCGTCGGCGGAATCGGCCAGCGCCGTGAAGTTCTCGGCCAGCTTCACCAGCGAGCCGTCGCCGGACCGCAGCTGATCGAGGAAGTCGGACATCTGGTCCCGGCCCTCGCCCGCCGGGTACACGGCGAGCGTGGTGCGGGTGGCGGTGTCCAGGTCGTCGAGCAGCTGTTCGACATCCGCGCCGATGGCGCGAAGCTCGCGCGACATCTCCCACATGGAGTCCTCGTTGCCGTGCGGCCAGTCGCTACCCGCGACCCATTCCAGCCATTCCAGCCACCGGGGGAGATACAGGGCCATGGCGCCGCGGTCCGCCGATCACCAGCCGGACTCGGAGACCCCGCCGCCCGGCCGGGAGTCCTCGAGCTCGGCGTAGCCGGTTGCCGCCGCGTCCTGCTCGGCAGCGATGCGGTCCGCCGAGTTCGGCGGGGTGGTCGGGGGGGACGGGGCGACCGGGATCTCGCCGGCGAAATCCGGCATCCCGTCCACGATCTCGGAGAACTTGGGCAGCCGGGCACGCTCGTCGAGCAACGGTACGGCAAGTTCCCGTGCCTCGCGGGCGACCTCGGCCGCCGCCTCCTGGCCGGCCGCGACCACCGCCTTGGCGATCTCGTCGTAGCGGAGATCGTCGACATGCGCGGAGAACGTGACGTCGATGACGACGCCGTCGGCGTTCACCGTGACCGAAACCCGTTTGCCGCGGGCGGTCGCCGTGGCGGTGAGCTGGGCGCGACGCTGCTGCGCCTGCGCGATAGCGGCCATCCTGGAGCGGAAGTCGGCGAGTAGGCCCGCCGTCATCGCCTCGGCGTTCTCGTTCGGCATCGGCTTCCGCTCAGAAGCTCTCGGCGGACGCCTGCTCGTTGTTGCGCAGCGTCGCCGCGGCCTGAGCCTGCCCGTCCGAGACCTCGGCGAGCGTCTCGGCGAGATTGCGGGTGCTGATCGCGGTGCTCTCCCCGCCGAGCGCGAAACCCTGGTCGCCCAGGGCGAATCGAGCGCCGAACTTGTCGTCGCCCCACGCCACCGAAGCCGGTGCGAGCGCGGCGCGAGCGCGATCGGCGAGCGTCTGCAGCTGCTCCCCGAGATTGCCGATCTGGGTCGCCGCCCGCTGTAGACCGTCCGGATCGACCTCGACACTGCCTGCCATCTGAACCCCTCTCGATCCCTCGTCCGGCGAACGAACCACCAGGGAGACACGGCTTCTCCGCTTCGACTGTGCACCAATATCCAGGCGACTTCAAGGTGAATGGAAGACGACTTCCGCCGGAAGTTCTGACGACCGGTCGACGCGGCCGTTGTGCGAGTGAATGTTCGACGCGGATCACCGGCTGTCCATCGGGGGATGCCGACCCTGCCCGGCTTCGATCCCGAGGAGGAGATCGCCACGGCGCTCGGCGAGGGCGGCGGTGCCCTCGGCGCGGCGGACCGCGGAGCCGTCCGCTGTGGGCAAGGATGGGCCCATGCGCATCGGAGTACCGCGGGAGATCAAGGAACAGGAGTTCCGGGTGGCGCTGACCCCGGCGGGCGCGGCCGAGCTGGTCCGGCACGGGCACGAGGTGCTGGTGGAGCGGGGCGCGGGGGTGGGGTCGGGGTTCGGGGACGACGACTACACCGGGTCGGGTGCGGTGTCGGTGCCGGACCCGGACGAGCTCTGGGGCGCGGCGGAGCTGGTGCTCAAGGTGAAGGAGCCGATCGCGGCGGAGTATCCGCGGCTGCGGAAGGGGCAGGTGCTGTTCACCTTCCTGCACCTGGCCGCCTCCCGGGCCTGCACCGAGGCGCTGCTGCGCTCCGGCAGCACCGCGCTCGCCTACGAGACGGTGCGTGCCCCGGACGGCTCGCTCCCGCTGCTCGCGCCCATGAGCGAGGTGGCGGGCAAGCTGGCGGCGCAGGTCGGTGCGTACCACCTGATGGCGCCGATGGGCGGGGCCGGGGTGCTGCCCGGCGGGGTGCCGGGGGTGCGGCCGTGCGAGGTGGTGGTGCTCGGCGGCGGGGTGGCGGGCGCCTGCGCGGCCGAGGTCGCCGCCGGAATGGGCGCACAGGTGACGGTGCTCGACACCAACCAGGCCAGGCTGCGCGAGCTGGAGGTGCGCTTCGGCAGCCGGATCGTCACCGTCGCCTCCAACAACACCGAGGTCGAGCGGGCGGTGCGCGGCGCCGACCTGGTGATCGGCTCGGTGCTCGTGCCCGGCGCGCGGGCGCCGAAGCTGGTCTCCACCGAGCTGGTCGCGCGCATGCGACCCGGCGCCGTGCTGGTGGACATCGCCATCGACCAGGGCGGCTGCTTCGCCGACTCGCACCCGACCACGCACGCCGCCCCGACCTTCCGGGTGGCGGACGCGCTCTTCTACTGCGTCGCCAATATGCCGGGCGCGGTGCCGCACACCGCCACCGTCGCGCTCACCAATGCCACGCTGCCCTCGGTGCTCACCATCGCCGACCGCGGGGTGCGGGCCGCCTGCCGGGCCGACCGCGGGCTGGTCGCCGGGCTCACCGTGGCGAACGGCACGCTCTTCTCGCCGGAGGTCGGCGCGGCGCACGGCATTCCGGTCGGCGCGCCGGACCTGGGCTGATCACTCCGGGTCGGTGAGGTACCAGTCCGGCTCGGCGGCGGGCAGGTCGTGCAGCTTGTCCGGGTTGCGGACCACGTGGATGGCGGTGATCCGGCCCGCGTCCACGGTGAAGGCGCAGACGCTGGCGTGGTTGCCGTCGAAGAGCAGCAGCCCCGGCTCGCCGTTGACCAGCACCGATCGGCCCCAGCCGTGCCTGGCGGCCGGGGCGTGGTACCAGCCGACCAGCAGCTTGGCGACCAGCTCGGCGCCTGCCACCGGCCTGCGGATGGCGGGCACCTTGCCGCCGCCGTCGGCGGTCAGGCTGACCTTCTCGTCCAGCACGCCGAGCAGCGCGGCGATGTCGCCGGAGCGCCAGGCCAGCGCGAAGGCGGAGACGACCTTCTCGTGCTCGTCCGGCGAGGCGGGGAAGCGCGGGGTGCCGTCCTGTACCCGTTTGCGGGCGCGCGAGGCGAGCTGCCTGACCGCGGCCGGGGTGCGGCCGACCACGTCGGCCACCTCCGGGCCGCTCATGCCGAAGACGTCCTGCAGCACGAAGGCGGTGCGTTCGGCGGGGGAGAGCGATTCCAGCACCACCAGCAGCGCCGTCGTCACCCGTTCGTCCTGGGTGACGCGGTCGGCGGGGTCGGTGGATACGGTGACCTCCGGCTCGGGGAGCCACTCGCCGACGTACTGCTCGCGGCGCATGCGGGCCGAGCCGAGGTGGTCCAGCGCGAGCCGGCCGGTGACGGTGCTGAGCCAGGCGCGCAGGTTGTCGATCGGGGCGCCGCCGGACTCGGTGTGCCGCTGCAGCCGCAGCCACGCCTCCTGCACCACGTCGTCGGCGTCGGCGAGGCTGCCGAGCGTGCTGTAGGCGAGGCGGCGCAGGTAGGGCCGGTGTTCCTCGAATTCGCGCGCCAGCGCGGTGGTGCCGTCGGTCATCGCCATCCGCCGTTCGTCATCGGGCCGTCATCGGGTGGACGATGGGGCCGCCTCGAGTGTGACAGCACCGGATAGTCTCGCCGGGTGTCAACGACCCTCGGCCTCGCGCTCGGTTTCGCCCTGGATCGGGCGCTCGGTGATCCGCGGCGGTGGCATCCGGTGGCGGGGTTCGGGGCCGGGGCGGCCGCGCTGGAGCGGGTGATGTATCGCGACCGGCGGGTGGCCGGGGCGGTGCACGAGGTGGTCGCGGTCGGTTCGGTGCTCGCGCTCGGCCGGGTCACGGGCCGGGGCGGGTGGCCCGCTGTCGCGCTCGCCACGTGGACCGTGCTCGGCGGCACCAGCCTGGCGCGGACCGGGCGGCGGATGGCGGATGCGCTGGAGTCCGGGGATATCGCGGGCGCGCGGGCGCTGCTGCCCGCGCTCTGCGGGCGCGACCCCGCGTACCTCGATGCCGACGGGCTGGCGCGGGCGGCGCTGGAATCCATCGCCGAGAACACCTCGGACGCGACCGTCGCCCCGCTCTTCTGGGGCGCCGTGGCCGGCGTGCCCGGGCTGCTCGGGTACCGGGCGGTGAACACCCTCGACGCCATGATCGGCTACCGGAACCCGCGCTACCTGCGCTTCGGCTGGGCCGCCGCCCGCCTCGACGACATCGCCAACCTCGTCCCCGCCCGCCTCACCGGAGCTCTCACCGTCGCGCTCGCCCCCCTCATCGGCGGCAGTGCCTCCGGCGCGCTCGCCGCCTGGCGCCGGGATGCACGGGCGCACCCCAGCCCCAATGCCGGGGTCGCCGAGGCCGCCGCCGCCGGGGCCCTCGGGATCCGGCTCGGCGGGCCGACCCGCTACCCGCACGGCACCGAGCCCCGACCCGTGCTCGGCGACGGCCGCTCCCCCGGGGGCGCCGACCTCCGCCGGGCCGTGGTGCTCTCCGAGCTGGTTCAGCTCGGGGCGCTGCTCGTGGTGGGTGTGTCGAGTGTCACCTCGAGGAAGCGGCGATAAGCCGTCGGCCGACCTTCGCTGCCTCGCGTCGAGGGGCACCCTGGCTCGTGCACCGAATCGAGCGGAAGCCCGCCTCGTCGGCAAGGCATCGAGTCGAGCGCGGAGCGGGCGATACAGGTCAGCGCGAGCGGCCGTAGCGGTCGGCCAGCCGCTGCTCGGTCGAGACGGGCTCCGGTCCGGAGACCTCCGTCGCCGGGGCAGACACGGACTTCTCGGCCCGCCTGGCGCGAATCTCGGCGTACGCGAAGTACCCGAGCCCGAGCGGCGCCATCACCCCGAACGCCAACCACTGCAGCCCGTAGGACAGGTACGGCCCGGAATCGAGCTGCGGCAATGGGCTCGGCGTGAAAACCCCCGCCTGCCCTTCGTCCACCTGGAGATACCCACCTCGCCCCCCGGTGGGCACGCTGGTGATCGGCACCCCGAGCACCTCCGCCCCCTGCGCGGTATCGATGGAGTACACCTGCCGGAACCCGTCCTGCACCGACGGCGCCCGATCCGGCGCCACCCCCTCGCTGTCCCGCACCCGGGCTTCCAGCCGCTGCTTCCCGGCGGGCGGCTCGGGAACGGCGGGCGGCCGCGACCCGTCCACCGCCTTCACCAGCCCGCGATCGACGAGCAGCACCCGCCCGTCGTCCAGCCGGAAGGCGCCGAGGACGGTGTACGCGGGCGCCCCGTCCAGGTGCCGCAGCCGGACCAGCACGGTGCTGTCCGGCAGGTAGGCGCCGGACGCGGTGACCCGCCGCCACTCCACCTCGTCCGGCCGCACCCCGGAGTCCGCGGCGAGCAGCTCGCCGATATCCACCGGCTCGGCGCGCACCGAATCGGTGATCAGCTGATTGCGCTGCTCGGTGCTGGTGTTCTTGCCGAGCTGCCACGGCGCGAGCACGGTGAAGCACAGGTACGCGAACCCGGCCACCAGCGCGGCGAGGATGAGCCAGCTGGGCCGGAGCAGGAAGGAGAGGCGGCGCATCAGCGCGGCTCCCCGAGCTCGGCGCCGGTACAGACGAAGGAGACGTGCAGCTCACCCACACCGCCATTGTCCCCGCGGCCGCCGGTGCCCGGCCACGTAGGGTGTGCGGACGTGCCAGAGGACACCATCGACCACGCCGCGCTGCGGCACCACGGCGACGTGGAGGCGGTCCCCGGCATGCTCGATTTCGCGGTGAACGTGCGCGGGAGCGCGCCGCCGCCGTGGTTGCGGGAGCGGCTCGCGGCGCGGCTCGGCGATCTGGCTCGGTACCCGGCGGCGTCCGACGAGTTCCGGGCGCGGGCGGCGGTCGCCGCGCGGCACGGCCGGAGCCCGGAGGAGGTGCTGCTGCTCGGCGGCGCCGCCGAGGGGTTCGCGTTGCTGCCGAAGCTGGGGTCGCGCGCTGCCGCGGTGCTGCACCCGTCCTTCACCGAGCCGGAGCTGGCGCTGCGCGAGGCCGGGGTCCCGGTGCGCCGGGTCGTGCTCCCGCCGCCCTACTCCCTCGACCCCGCCGCGGTGCCGGACGACGCCGACCTCGTGGTGCTCGGCAATCCCACCAACCCGACCTCGGTACTGCACCCCGCGGCCGCGCTGCACGCCCTGCGCAGGCCGGGGCGGGTGCTCGTGGTGGACGAGGCATTCCTGGACGCGGTCCCCGGCGAACCGGAGTCACTGGCCGGGCTCGCGGCACCGGACGTGCTGGTGCTGCGCAGCCTCACCAAGACCTGGGCCCTCGCCGGACTCCGCTGCGGCTACCTCCTCGGCGCCCCCGAGCTGCTCGCCCGATTGGCGCACGGCCGCCCGCACTGGCCGCTCGGCACCCTGCAACTCGAGGCCATCTCCGCTACCGCCGAACCGGCCGCCGTCGCCTGGGCCGAGCGCGAAGCGCGAGAGATCGCCGCCGAACGCGAGGCGATGATCAGCGAGCTGCGCGCCACCGGCCTCACCGTGCACACCCCGGCCACCGGCCCCTTCCTCCTGCTCGAGACCCCGGACGGCGCCCCGCTGCGCGAGCACCTCGCCACCCGCGGCATCGCCGTCCGCCGCGCCGACACCTTCCCCGGCCTCACCCCCGGCCACCTCCGCGTCGCCGTCCGCGCCGCCCCCGCCGTCGCGACCCTGACCACCGCCATCCGCCGGTACCACGCCGCCGCGCACGACCGGCCCACCGCCCGCGAGGATCCCGCCGCGCACGTCGGCGCCGAGGGGTGCGAAGGCGCCACCGCCCGCGACCGGACCGACGCGTGCGCCGACGTTGCCGCGCGAGACCGCGCCACCGCGTCCGGCGCACCGGAGTCCGACGCGGCGCCGCGCTCCGGCACTCCGAACCGAACCGCCCCCGAGCACCGAGCACCAGCAGGACGGAGCCACCGCCCATGACCACCCTGGCCGACCTGATCGCGGTCCTCGAGACCGCCTACCCCCCGTCCCTGGCGGAGTCCTGGGACTCCGTCGGCCTGGTCTGCGGCGACCCCGCCGACCCCGTGCACCGCGTGCACTTCGCCGTCGACGCCACCGAAGCCGTGGTCACCGAGGCCATCGACGCCGGCGCCGGGGCCCTGGTCGCCCACCACCCCCTGCTGCTGCGCGGAGTCGACACCGTCGCCGCGGACACCCCGAAGGGCGCCCTGCTGCACCGCCTCATCCGCGCGGGCTGCGCCCTCTTCACCGCCCACACCAATGCCGACTCCGCCGCGCCCGGCGTCTCGGACGCGCTCGCGCAGGCCATCGGCCTCACCGACCTCCGCCCGCTGAACCCGCAGGACGCCGCCCCGGTGGACAACTGGACCATCCAGATCCCCCGCGAGCACACCGACGACGTCGCCGCCGCCCTCTTCGCCGCGGGCGCGGGCGGCACCGGCGACTACCGCGACTGCGCCTCGATCGCCCCCTCCACCGGCCAGTTCCGGCCGACCGACAACGCGAACCCGGCCATCGGCACGAAGGGCGAGCTGACCCGCGTCCCCGAGGACCGCCTCGAGGTGATCGCCCCGCCGCACCGCCGCCGAGCGGTCCTCGCCGCGCTGCGCGCCGCGCACCCGTACGAGGAACCCGCCTTCCACATCAGCACCAGGGCCGCGCTCCCGGCGGGCACCGGCCTCGGCCGCATCGGCACCCTCCCGGCCCCGGAAACCCTGCGCGCGTTCACCGCGCGCGCCGCCGCCGCGCTCCCCGCCACGGCGTGGGGCGTCCGCGCCGCGGGCGACCCGGAGCGCGTGCTGGAAACGGTCGCGGTCTGCGGCGGCGCCGGCGATTCCTTCCTCGGCACGGTCGCACGCAGCGGGGTGGACGCCTACCTCACCGCCGACCTGCGCCACCACCCCGCCGACGAGCACCTGCGCGCCGGTGGCCCCGCCCTGGTCGACGCCGCGCACTGGGCCACCGAATTCCCCTGGTGCGCACAGGCCGCGGCGCTGGTCCGGCGGGAGCTGCCGGAGCTGATCACGCACGTCTCGGCGCTGCGCACCGACCCGTGGACCGTCGGCTGCGGGCACTGACCGGCGAACGGCGCGTCACGCGGAGGTGACGGCTCGGTTCCGTACCCGATTCGCCCGAGATTCCCGCTCCGGCAGGGGTATAACCACGGCATGAGTTACCCGGTGGATTTCGGGGTGCTGCAGGTCGGGCTGATCATCGCGATCGTCGTCGGCGTGGCACTGCTGGTTTCGGCGTTGGTCCGCATGCGCGCGTTCGGGCTGCGTGCCCTACTCGGCCGCGGCACGAGCGGCGTCGTGCTGCTCGTCGCCGCCCTGCTGCTGCTCTGGGTGGTCACCCTGGTGCAGACCTACCTCGGACTGGCAGGCGAGGTGAAGGCCGCGCACGTGGTCGCCACCCCCGTTGCCGGGCAGGAGCATCGGATGGAGGTCAGGGTCACGCTCTTCGGCGACGAGCAGCACGAGGAGCGCACCGACACCTACCAGGTGGAGGGCGACCTCTGGGTGCTGCAGGCCAATATCGTCGAGCTGGAGCCGTGGGTGAACGCGCTCGGCTTCCACTCCGGGTACAAGGTGACCAGGCTCTACGGCCAGCGGCTCGACGGCGTCGCCACCGCGCAGAACCACATCTTCCTGAACGGCGAGGACCGCGACTTCTTCCAGGACATGGACGAGGGCCGCTGGTACACCGAGCCCTTCGTGCGCTCCGCCTACGGCAACGCGGTGATCGCGACGCCGGGCGAGTTCGACGTCTTCATCTCGCGCGACGCCATCAAGACCAGGCCCGCCGAGTAGGCGGCCCGCTGCGCGGTACGGTGGTGGACCGGCTCGTGCCACCATCCCCGTACCCCAGGAGTCTGCCCGCAGTGAATGTCGAACCATCGATCCAGGCCGCGCTGCTCCGGCTCGCGGCCGCCGATGCCGAGCTGACGCGGATCGCGCACCGGCGGACGGTGCTGCCCGAGCAGCAGGAGGTGGCCCGGCTGGAGGCGGAGCGCAACACCCAGAAGGACGCCGCGGTCAAGGTCGAGATCGAGATCGACGACCTGGATCGCGACATCCGCAAGCTGGAGGGCGAGGTGGAGGCGGTGCGCAAGCGCGAGGAGCGCGACCGCGGCATGCTCACCTCCGGCGCGGTGCAGGCGAAGCAGCTCACCGACCTCGAGCACGAGCTGGCCAGCCTGGAGCGGCGCCGCGGCGCGCTGGAGGACGACCTGCTCGAGGTGATGGAGCGGCGCGAGGCGTCGGCGGCCGACCACGACCACGCGGGCGCCAGGCTGAGCAAGGCCGAGCAGGACCTGACCGACGCGCAGCGGCTGCGCGACGAGGCGGTCGCCGATCTGGACGTGGCGCAGAATCGGTGCGAGAACGACCGGGCCGGGCTGGTCGGGGAGTTCCCCGCCGAGCTGCTCGCGCTCTACGACAAGCAGCGCGCGGCGCACGGCGTCGGCGCGGCGCTGCTGCAGGCCAGGCGGTGCGGGGCCTGCCGGATCGAGCTGGACCGCGGGGAGATCGCGCGGATCGCGAAGACCGAGCCGGAGGTGGTGCTTCGCTGTCCCGAGTGCGGGGCGATCCTGGTGCGCACCAGGGAATCGGGGCTGTGAGCGCCCGGCCGGACACGGTGATCGTCGAGGCGGACGGCGGGTCGCGCGGCAATCCGGGGCCGGCCGGGTACGGCGCGGTGGTCTTCGACGCGGCGCACGCCGAGGTGCTCGCCGAGCGGCGGGCCGGCATCGGGGTCGCCACGAACAATGTCGCCGAGTACCGCGGGCTGATCGCCGGTCTGGCGGCGGCGGTCGAGCTCGGGGCCGCCAGGGTCGAGGTCCGGATGGACTCGAAGCTCGTGATCGAGCAGCTCTCCGGGCGCTGGAAGGTCAAGCACGCGGCCATGATCCCGCTGGCCGAGGAGGCGCGCGGCCTCGTCGCCGAGTTCGACGCGGTGACCTTCACCTGGATCCCCCGCGCCCGCAACAGCCACGCCGACCGCCTCGCGAACGAGGCCATGGACGCCGCCGCCGGCGCCGAAGTCCCCCCGCTCGCCGGGGACGCGGGCACGCGGCCCGCGCGCGCGAAGGCCGCCGACGCGCCCGTCGCGGGCCGGACGGCGCCGAGCGACGCCGCGGCCACCGCACGCGACCGGGCACCGGGCTGGACCGGCGCGCGAGGTGCGCCGACGCGCCTGCTGCTCCTGCGCCACGGCCGCACCGCCCTCTCGGTCGAACGCCGCTACTCCGGCCGCGGCAACCCGCCCCTGGACGAGGTCGGCCGAGAGCAGGCGGAACGCGCCGCGAAAATGCTCGCCACCAGGGGCGGTATCGACGCCGTCGTCTGCTCACCGCTGGCCCGCGCCCACGCCACCGCGACGGCCGCCGCGCAGGCCATCGGCCTCCAGCCCGAGATCCTCGACGACCTGATCGAGACGGATTTCGGCACCTGGGAGGGGCTCACCTTCACCGAAGCCGCCACCCGCGACCCCGAGGCGCACGAAGCCTGGCTCGGCGACCCCGCCCTCCCGCCGCCGGGCGGCGAGAGCTTCGCCGCGGTCCGCACCAGAATCGAGCGTGTCCGCGACGAGCTCCTCGCCCGCTTCCCGGAGCGCACCGTCCTCGTCGTCAGCCACGTGACCCCGATCAAGACCCTGCTGCAACTGGCGCTCGATGTCGGCCCCGCCCTCCTCTACCGCCTGCACCTCGACCTCGCCGCGCTCTCGATAGCCGAGTTCTACCCCGACGGCGGCGCCTCGGTCCGGCTGGTCAACGACACCTCGTATCTCTAGAACACCCTCACTGACCTGCGGTTCTCCACCCGAGCCGCCGCCGTCACCCGGAGAAGCCGCGAATTATTGCGCATGGCAACACTTTCCGTCCGGTGAACCGGGAACCTGCGGCGAATCTCACTCCGGATCGTTTCGGCCCCCGGCCGCCGGTAGGCTGTCACGCGGTCAAGCACGGACACTTCCCTCCGCCCGGTGAAATCGGTTGCGAGCAGGGCATTCTCGCTATGTGGTGCCGGTGCGGCCCCGGCCCGAGCGCCGGGGATGTTCGAGGGGAGTGCGCGTTCTATGGTCGGTCCGGCGAAGGTCGTTGTGCTCGGTGCCGGAATCGGTGGATTGACCGCGGCGGTCGCGCTCCGGCGCGCCGGTATCGGCGTCGAGATCTACGAGGCCGGGCCGGAGCTGCGCACGCAGGGCTCGGCGCTCTCGGTGCAGGCCAATGCCATCCACGCGCTCCGCACCCTCGGCCCCGAGCTGGAGCAGGAACTGCGCAAGCGCGGCGCCAAGGTGGAGAGCTTCCGCTTCTGCCGCCCGGACGGGAAACCGCTGCGGGTGCTCCCGGTGCAGACGCAGGAGGCCAGGCTGAACGCGCCGAGCATCGCCATCCACCGCGCCGACCTGCACGACGCGCTGCGCGCCGCGGCCGGCGACACCCCGATCCACCTGGGCGCCCGCGCCACCCGCTTCGTGGACGGCCCGGACCACGTGCGGGTCGAGTTCGCCGACGGCCGGATCGCCGAGGGCGACGCCCTGATCGGCGCCGACGGCATCGGCTCGGTGGTCCGCGCTCAGTTGCACGGCCGTGCCGACCCGCGACCGGGCGGCTTCGTGTGCTGGCTGGCCTGCATCCCGTTCCAGCACGCGGCGGTCGCGCCCGGCTCGTCCACGCACTACTGGGGCACCGGCATGCGGTTCGGGCTGCACGACATCGGCGACGGCCGGGTCTACTGGTGGGGCACCAAGACGATGCCCGCCGCCGAGGCCGCGGACTGGAAGGGCGGCAAGGCCGAGCTGCTCCGGCTCTACGCCGACTGGGCCCCCGAGGTACGCGCCTGCATCGAGCAGACCGAGGAGGACGCCATCCTCGCGGTGCCCGCCCAGGACCGCCCGCCGCTCACCGCGTGGGGCCGGGGCCGGGTGACGCTGCTCGGCGATGCCGCGCACCCCATGCTTCCCGCGCTCGCCCAGGGCGCCAATGCCGCCATCGAGGACGCGGTGGCGCTGGCCGCCGCGCTGCGCTCGGCGGTGGACCCGGCGCTCGGGCTGCGCCGCTACGAGCGCTCGCGGATCGAGCGCTCGGCCATGTTCGTCGACGGCTCCCGCGCGCTCAGCCAGATCGAGCAGATGACCGACGGCAAGCTGGTCGCGCTGCGCAACACCTACTTCCGGCTCGCGCCGACCGAGTTCTTCCTGCGCGAGCTGAGCAAGCCCATGACCTTCCCGCCGCTGGACGGTCCGGTCGCCGAGCTGCCGCGCGCGCTCACCCCGGCCGAGCGCTGGTACTGGATCGCCGACGAACTGGCCCCGCTGCACGTGGTGGCGCGGGCGAGGGTGCACGGCACGGTCGAGGCGGCGGCGCTGCGCGCGGCGCTGGCCGAGGTGCAGCGCAGGCACCCCGCGCTCCGGGTGGCGGTGGCCGCGGAGCCGAACGGCACCGAGCCGGAGTTCACCGCGGTCGAGCGGGAGATCCCGCTGCGCGAGGTGACCGCCGCCGAGCCGGAGGGCTGGCTCGCCGAGATCGACGGCACCGAGCTCGCCGAGCCCTTCGATACCGCCGCGGGTCCGCTCGCCCGCGCGGTGCTCGTACACGCCGCGGACGGGTCGGGGGCAGATCTGCTGATCACCCTGCACCACGCCGTCGGCGACGGGCAGAGCGCGCTCACCGTGGCCGAGCAGGTGCTTCGGGTGGCGGCGAGCGAGGCGGGGGAGTACCCGGCGGCCCCGGTGCGGCCCGGCGCCGAGCAGCTCCTCCCGGACGGCGTCGGCGGGGCGAAGCACCTGGCGAGCTCGGTGCTGCGCGACCAGCAGGCCCGGTTCAGGCGGGCCAGGCGGCTGGTGCCTGCCGAGCTGGCCGAGCCGAAGCTGCGGCGCAGCCGGGTGCTGCACCGCCGGATCGCCGGGGAGCGGCTGGAGACGCTGCTCGCCCGCTGCGCCCAGCACGGGGTCGGGGTGCGGGCGGCGCTGGCGGCGGCGCTGATCGGCGCCACCGCGCGGGAGGCGGGGGCCGAGACCACGGCTACCTACGCCATCGGCAGCCTGCTCGGCTTCCGCGACCAGCTGCCGGTCTCGGATGCCGAGGTCGGGGTCTACCAGGGGCTGATCAGCTCCACCGCGGAGTACGCGCCGTGGAAACCGCTGTGGGAGGTCGCCGCCGAGCTGGAGGGACAGCTCGGCACCAGGCTCGCCGATCGGGATCATCTCGCCGCGCTGGAGCTGCTCCGGCTGACGTCGCCGAAATCGGCGGCGGCGGCCGGGTCGGCGGTGACGATGCTGGACCGGAACGGTCCGGGCCATCTGTGCCTGACCTACCTGGAGCGCCCCGCGTTCCCGGACCAGCTCGGCGCGTGGCGGATCTCCGGCGCGCAGTTCGTGGCGGGCACCTCGGTCTGCGGTTTCGTCTCGGCGACCGCGACCGTGCTGCACGGCGAGCTGGCCGTCAACGTCGGCTACGCCGAGCCCGCCCTCTCCGCGGCGCGGGCGGAGCGGCTGGCCGACGAGACGGTGCGGGCGCTGCTCGGCGCGCTCTGACCCGATCCGCACGCGCCACGATCCACCGCGACCGATGGCAGGCTCCGCGTCCTGGCACGGCTCGGCACCGAGTGCACACCGACGAAGTGGCCGTCGATATCCGGGGAGAGGGAATCGGCGGCCGTGCCGCTCGTGATTTCGCAATGCGTCGAGGAGTGATCTTTTGACAACCGAAAAGCAAGGCGGGCAGGGGGAATCGGCCGAGACCTGGCCGGTGAGCCCGTATCAGCGGGACGTGCTCGGCGTGGCGTTCCGGCTGGCGCCGGAGCCGGTCGCCCAGGCGGTGCTGAGCTTCCGGATCGACGCGCCGCTCGATCCGCCGCGGCTGCAGGCCTGCTGGGAGCGGGTGCTGCGGGGCGACGATTCACTGCGGCTGCGGTTCGGCTTCGCCGACGGCGAGTTCCGGCAGTGGGTGAGCGACGACATCGCCCCGGTGCGGGTGGCCGACCTGACCGGCGAGCCGGACCCGGAGGCCGCCGCGCAGCGCTGGATGTGGCGGGAGGTCGGCGCCGCCGACACCCCCGAGCACCCGGCCCGGCTGGCCGCGGTGGTGGACCGCCCGGACCGGTTCTTCCTGTTCATCTCGGTGCACCACGCCATGATGGACGGCTACGGCCTGAACCTGATCATCGCGCAGCTGGACTCGGCCTACCGCATGACCGGCGTGCCGCTCGACCAGCTGGCGCGGCCTGAGCCGGTGAACGAGCACACCGACCGCTCGGCCGCCACCTACCGCGCCATCGCCGCCGCCGACGCCGCCTACCTGGCCTCCGCGGAGTACGAGGCGGATCGCGCCACGCTGCTCGCGAATCTGGACGGGGTGCGCCCCGCGCTCTTCCCCGGCCGCTCCGGCCGCCCGCTCGTGGTGCGCGGCCACTACGGCACCATGATCCCCGGCGAGTTCATGGACCGGGTGCGCGCCACCGGTTTCAGCGTGTACGCCTACACCGCCGCCGCGCTGGCCGCCTGGCTCACCGCGGTGCACCGCACCGACGAGGTGGTGCTCGGCGTCCCCATGCTGAACCGGGCCACGCCGGAGACCTTCCGCACCCTCGGGCACCGCACCAATGCCGTCCCGCTGCGCGTCCGGGTCGACCGCGACCAGCCGCTCGCCGCGCTCGCCGCGCAGGTCGCGCAGCAGATCAAGGTGGGAAAGCGGCACCAGCGCTTCCCCTTCGGCGATCTCACCAAGGCGCTCGCGCCCGACCCGACTTCGCCGCCGCTCTACGACGTCTCCTACTCCTTCACCAAGCTGCCGGACGCCGCCTACGTGCAGGAATTGCTCGCCAAGTGCGCCATGCTCAACCCCGGCCCCGGCCAGGAGGCGCTGAGCATCGTGGTCGCGGAGAGCGGCAGCGACGGCTCGGTGACGCTGCAGCTGCTCTACGACCCCGACGTCTTCGACGAGCACCTGCCCATCGAGGCGGCGCTGCGCTCGTTCGGCGCGCTGCTCACCGCTGCGCTCGCCGCGCCGGAGACGCCGGTCGGCGAGCTGCCGCTGCTCGGCTACCGCGCCGCCGAGCGGATCGCGAGCTTGGAGGCGGGGCCGCGCGCGGAGTTCCCGTACACCACGCTGGACCGGCAGCTGCTCGAGCAGGTCGAGGCAGCCCCGGAGCGGATCGCGGTGCTGCCCGCCGAACCGGCTGCCGCCCCGCTGACCTACCGCGAGCTCGCCGCGGCCGCGGCCGGGATCGCCGCCAAGCTGGCCGATCTCGGCGCCACCGGCGGCGACTGCGTCCCGGTGGTGCTGCCCCGATCGACCGGCATGCTGACCGCCATCCACGGCGTCGTCCGGGCCGGTTGCGCCTACGTGCCGCTCGACCCGGCGTACCCGGCGAGCCGGATCGAGACGGTGCTGCGTGATTGCGGCGCCCGCTTCGTGCTGGCCGACGCCGAGCACGACCGGGTGTACCGGCGGCTCGGCATCACCCGGATCGCGCCGAGCGAGGTGCGGCCGCTGCCGCGCGGGGTGGAGAACCGCTCGCACCCGGCCGGGCTGGCGTACGTCATCTACACCTCGGGCTCGACCGGCACCCCCAAGGGCGTGCAGATCGAGCACCGCTCGGTGGTGAACCGGCTCGCCTGGATGCAGCGCCGCTACCCGCTGACCGGCGCCGACATCGTGCTGCAGAAGACACCGGCGACCTTCGACGTCTCGGTGTGGGAGCTGTTCTGGTGGGCGGCGACCGGCGCCGCGGTGGCGCTGCTGGAGCCGGGCGGGGAGCGCGACCCGCGCCGCATCCTGGCCGCGGTCGAGCAGCACGGCGTCACCGTGCTGCACTTCGTGCCCTCGCTGTTCGCCGCCTTCCTGGACGAGCTGGAGTCCGATCGGGACGCGGTGTACCGGCTGCGCACGCTGCGGCTGGTGTTCTGCAGCGGCGAGGAGCTGCCCCCGGCGCTGGTACAGCGCTTCCGCACCGCCTACGCCGCGGCCCGGCTGGAGCGGCCACTGCTGGTGAACCTGTACGGCCCCACCGAGGGCACCGTCGACGTCTCGCACTTCGAGGTCCCGCGCCGGGCCCCGGTGCCGGTGGTGCCGATCGGGCGGCCGATCGACAATATCGACCTGCTCGTCCTCGACGACCGCGGCCGCAGGCTGCCGCCCGGCATCGCGGGCGAGCTGAACATCGCGGGTATCGGCGTCGGGCGCGGCTACCGGAACCGCCCCGAGCTCACCGCCGCCGCCTTCGTCGCCGACCTCGCGGTGCCGGGCAGGCGCCGCTACCGCACCGGCGACCTGGCCCGCTGGCGCGCCGACGGCACCCTGGAGTACCTGGGCCGCTTCGACGACCAGGTGAAGATCCGCGGCAACCGGGTGACGCTCGGCGAGGTGCGCAACGCGCTGCTCGGCTGCCCCGGCGTGCGGGCCGCCGCGGTGCTCGACGAGCGCGAGGGCCACACCGCGCACCTGCTCGGCTACTACGTCGGCGAGGCCACCGCCGCGGGCATCGAGTCCCGGCTGGCCGAGCGGCTGCCGCGGTACATGGTGCCGAGCAGGCTGCTGCGGGTCGCCCGGATCCCGCTCACCGCCAGCGGCAAGCTCGACCGCAGGGCGCTGGCCGCCGAGGTCGCCGACGCGGGGGAGGCCGCGGTGGCGCCGCGCACCCCGGTCGAGGCGGCGCTGGCCGCGGTCTGGTGCGAGCTGCTCGGCCTCGAGCGGATCGGCGTGCACGACAACTTCTTCACGCACGGCGGCGACTCCATCCTGGCGCTGAGCATGCGCACCGCCGCCGAGCGCGCCGGGCTGTGCTTCCAGGTGGACGCCTTCTACCAGCGCCCGACCATCGCCGGGCTGGCCGAGGTGGTCGCCGCCGGGCCGTCCGCGCTCGTCGCCCCGGTCACCGCCGCGCTGGAGACGGTGCCGCTCATCGACCGGGCCGCGCTGCACCGCGCCGAGGACGCCTTCCCGGCCACCGCGCTGCAGCTCGGCATGCTCTACCACAGCATCGAGCGGGCCGATTCGATCACCTACAAGGACGTCTTCCGGTACCGGCTGGAGCTGCCGTGGCGGGAGGCCGAGTTCCGCACCGCCTTCGAGGGGCTGGTCCGCAGGCAGCCCGCGCTGCGCTCGTCCTTCGAGCTGAGCCGGTACTCGGTGCCGCTGCAGGTGGTGCACGCCGAGGCGCTGTACCGGCTGAACGTCGTCGACCTCACCGAGGGCGAGCGGCATCTCGCCGACGCCGCGGTCGAGGAGTACATCCAGCAGCGCAGGCACGCCGATTACGACCCGGCCGTCGCACCGCTGCACGAGGCACGGGTCTTTCTGCGCGACAACCTCGCTTCGCGACACACTGCCTCGGCCGCCGAGCGCGTCGTGCTCGACCTCGTGCTGAGTTTCCACCACGCGCTGCTGGACGGCTGGAGCGTCGCCACCGCGATGCTCGAGCTGTTCCAGGACTACCTGCATCGGATCGGTGCGGGCGGCGCCCCGATCGACCCGGAGCCGCACCCGGCCACGGTGCTCGCCGAGTACGCCAGGGCCCAGACGATCGCCGCGCAGGACGAGGCGTCGCGCGAGTTCTGGCGCGCGAGCCTGGCAGGCGCCGAGCCGACCGCGCTCATCGCGCAGCGCGCCAACCAGCCCGCGGGCGCCGCCCCGCCGAGGGCGAGGGCACTGGTGCCGCGGTCGCTGGCCGAGCGGGTCGCCGCCTTCGCCGCCGAGCACCGGGTGCCGGAGAAGGCGGTGTATCTGACCGCGCACTGCCTGAGCCTGCGGGTGCTGACCGGCCGACCCGACGTCACCACCGGCGTGGTCGGCCACGGCCGCCCGGACCTGGCGGCCGCCGAGCGGGTCGCCGGGCTCTTCCTCAACACGCTGCCCATCCGGCTGGAGGCGAGCGCCACCACCTGGCTGGACGCGGTGCTCCGGATCGCCGAGCGGGAGCGCGCCGCCTACCCGCACCGCCGCTACCCGCTGCGCGCCATTTTGGCCGAGGGCGGGCCGGTGTTCGAGACCGCCTTCAACTACCTCGACTACCACCTGCTCGCCCCGCTGCTGGTCGAGGGCGCGGTGCGCGTCGGCGAGGTGGACGTCCGCGAGGACACCAACTTCCAGCTCCTGGTCACGGTGGTCGCCGACCCGCGCGACGGCAGCCACTGGCTGCGGGTGGACGGCGACGCCGGGCTCACCGGCGACCAGTGCGAGACCGTCGCCCTCACCCACCTGCGCATGCTGACCGGGATCGTCGCCGACCCGTCCGCGGCGGCGGGCCCCGCCACCGCGCGTGATGTCGGCACGCTGGTCTTCGAGGCGGCCGCGCTGCACCCCGGTGCCATCGCGCTGGCGGGCGACACCGGTGGCATCACCTACGCCGAGCTGGTCGAGCGGGTGGAGGCGCTGACCCGTGCGCTGGCGGGCGCAGGCATCGCCCCCGGCGACCGGGCGGGCATCCTGATGAACCGTCGCCCGGAACTGGTGCTGCTTGTGCTCGCGCTGGCCCGGCTCGGCGTCACCTGCGTGCCGCTCGACGTCGGCTACCCGCCGGTCCGGCTGAACCTGATGATCGACCGGGCGCGGCCGCACCGGGTGATCGCCGACGCCGAGCACGCCGACATCGTCGCCGAGCCGGCGCTCGTCCTCGACGCCGCGACGGTGCTCGCCGCGGCCGGTCTGCCGACCGCGGCCGGTGTGCCCGTCGCGGCCGAGCGAACCACCGCGGCCGAGCGAACCGCTGCGGCCAAGCGACCCGTCGCGACCGAGCGAACCGGCGCGGCCGGTGCGTGCCCCGCGCTCGCACTGCCCCCGGTACGCCCGGAGTCCATCGCGTACGTCCTGTTCACCTCCGGCTCCACCGGCGAACCCAAGGGCGTCGCCATGCCGCACCGCGGCCTCACCGCCCTGGTCGAGTGGCAGAACCGCACCGCTTCCGGGCTCGGCCCGGCCAGCACCCTGCAACTCGCCCCGCTCAGCTTCGACGTCGCCTTCCAGGAGATCTTCAGCACCCTGGCCGCCGGCGCCACGCTCCGGGTCAGCGCGGCCGACCTGCGCGCCGACGTGGAGGAGCTGCTCGACACCGTGATCGCGGACGGCATCGAGCGGCTCTTCCTGCCCTACGTCGCGCTCCAGGCCTTCGCCGAGGCGGCGGTGGCGCGCCAGCGCTTCCCGGTCGCGCTGCGGGTGCTGGTGTCCTCGGGCGAGCAGCTGCGCATCACCGACGAGATCCGCGCGCTCTGCGCCGCGGTGCCGGGGCTACTGCTGGAGAACCAATACGGCCCCACCGAATCGCACGTCGCCACCACCTTCGCCCTGCGCGGCCCGGCCGCCGAGTACCCGGCGCTGCCGCCGATCGGCCGGGCCGTCCCCGGCGACGCGGTGGAGCTGCTCGACCTCGCGCTGCGCCCGGTACCGGACGGCGTGATCGGCGAGCTCTACCTGGCCGGGCGCACCCTCGCGCACGGCTACCACGCCCGCCCCGCGCTCACGGCGCAGCGCTTCGTGGCCGGGCCTGGCGGCGGGATCCGGTACCGCACCGGCGATCTCGGACTCCGGCTGAACACCGGCGACGTGGTCTGCCTCGGCCGCAGCGACAGCCAGGTGAAGATCCGCGGCTTCCGGGTGGAGCCCGCCGAGGTGGAGATCGCCATCCACGCCCTGGTCGACCGGTTCCCCGGAATCACCGACGCGGCCGTGGTCGCGCGCGGTTTCGGCGGGATCGACGGCGCGCTGATCGCCTTCCTGGTCGGCGACGCCACGGTCACCGACCAGAGCGCGCTGCGCCAGCAGCTGCGCGCGGTGCTGCCCGCGCACATGGTGCCGAGCCGCTTCGTCTGGGTGGCCGAGCTGCCGACCACCCCGAGCGGCAAGCGCGACGACGCCGCGCTGCGCGCCCGCGCCGCCGCCGCGCCGGAATCCACCGGCACGCGCCGTGAGCCGAGCGACGAGTACGAGCGGAGCGCGGTCGACCTGCTCGCCGAGTTCGCCGGGCTGCGCGAGATCGGCCCGGACGACGACTTCTTCGCGGCGGGCGGCACCTCCATCGGCGCCATGCGGGTGGTGCTCGGGCTCTCCCGGCGCTGGGGCGTCGAGGTGCCGCTGGACGCCTTCGTCGGCGCGCCGACCGCGGCCGGGCTCGCGGCGCTGCTGCGCTCCGGCTCGGTGCGGCGCACCTTCGACCCGCTGGTCCCGATCACCGTGCCCGAGCGGCCGGGCAAGACGCCGGTTTTCCTGGTGCACCCGATCGGCGGCAACGTGCTCTGCTACCTGGCGCTGGCCAGGCACCTCGACCCGGAGCGGCCGGTCTACGCGCTGCAGGCGGCGGGCGCCGAACCGGGCAGCACCCCGGAGAAGACCGTCCCCGCCATGGCCGCCGCCTACCTGGAGGCGGTGCGCCGGGTGCGCCCGCAGGGGCCGTATCACCTGGCGGGGTGGTCGTTCGGCGGCACCGTCGCGCTGGAGATGGCGCGGTTGCTGCCCGCCGACCAGGTCGCGGGCGTGACGCTGCTCGACACCATGGCGCTGCGCAGGCTGGAGCACCGGGAGCCGATCGCCGAGGAGCAGCTGATCCGCTGGTTCTTCCTCGAGCTGATCTGGTACGCCCGCGGCGAGCAGGCGGTGCGCACCGAGTTCCAGCCGGACGTGCACGGCGCCGACGCGCTCTTCGACGTCATGCTGGCCGAGGCCATCGGCTCCGGCATCCTCCCGGCGGAGAGCTCGCCGCAGGCCATCCGGCGGCTCTACGACGTGTTCCACGCCAACTACGTGGCGCTGCTCGAGCACGAGCTGACGCCGCTGGACCGGGACATCACGCTGCTGCGCGCGGAGGGCGAGCTGCCGCGCGGCGTCGACTTCGCGCACAAGACGGTCGGCAGCATGTTCGACAGCGACAACAACGGCTGGGCGCAGTACGCGGGCGGCGCCTTCGAGGTACTCCCGGTACCGGGCGACCACCTGCACATGATGGTGGAGCCGCACGTCACCGCCGTCGCGGCCCGGCTGAACGAGGTGCTCGCCCGCGCGGACAAGCACTGAGCACCGGCGCGGCAGGGGGCCTGCCGTCGGCGAAAAAGGGGCGCTGCGCACAACCTCCGCCGGGCGCAGGCGGAAGCGGCTGCCGCGCAGTGCCTTCCACCCCCCGTTTGCCTGCCGGGCGCCCGGGTACCCGGCCGGAGACCGGGAGGTGAACCATGCCGGACGTGGCGATGCGAGCGAAGTTCCGCCCGATCGATTGGTCGGGCAGCCCCCGGGTGCTGCGCAAGGGCACCTGGTGGGGCGTGCTCAAGCGGGTGATCGGCGAGTTCCAGCGGGACAATGTCACCGACTGGGCCGCCGCGCTCACCTACTACAGCGTGCTCTCGGTCTTCCCCGCCATCATCGTGCTCACCGCGCTGCTCGGCTCGCTCGGCCCCACCGCCACCGCCGAGCTGATCGACACCATCCGCGAACTCGGTCCAGGCAGCGGCACCGACCTGCTGGTGAACGCGGTGAACGAGCTGCAGGGCAGCCAGTCGGCGGCGGGCCCGCTCGCCCTCATCGGCGTCGCCACCGCGCTCTGGACCGCCTCCGGCTACATCGGCGCCTTCATCCGCGCCGCCAATGCCATCTACGAGGTCGAGGAGGGGCGCCCGATCTGGAAGACCGTCCCGGTGCGGCTCGGGCTGACCGCGGCCATGGTGGCGCTGCTCGGCATCGTCGCGCTCGGCGTGGTCGCCACCGGCTCGGTGGCCGACAAGGTGGGGCGCTGGCTCGGCATCGGCTCCGCGGCGGTGACCGCGTGGGACATCGCCAAGTGGCCGGTGCTGGCGATTCTCATGAGCCTGGCCATCGCGCTGCTCTACTGGGCCGCGCCGAACGCCAAGCAGCCCGGCTTCACCTGGATCACCCCCGGCAGCGTGCTCGCGGTGCTGGTGTGGATCGTCGCCTCGGCCGGATTCACCCTGTACGTGGCGAATTTCGGTTCCTACAACAAGGTGTACGGCTCGCTCGCGGGTGCGGTGATCTTCCTGGTCTGGCTCTGGATCACCAATATCGCGGTGCTGCTCGGCGCCGAGTTCAATGCCGAGATCGCCCGCGGCAGGCGGATCGAGCAGGGGCTCCCGCCGGACGAGGAGCCCTTTCTCCCGCTCCGCGACGCCCCCGACCACGACAAGGAGAAGCAACCATGACCAGCACCGAGGACGACCGAACGCCGGGCGAGGAGCGGATCGCCGAGATCGCCGCCGAGGTCAGGGCGAGCGGCGCCGAGCAGCCGGACGAATCCGTGCGGGCGGCGGCCGGCCGCGCGGGCGAGATCCGCGAGCAGGCCGAGGAACTGGTGCAGCGCGGCCAGACCGCCGCGCTCGACCCCACCCGCCGCCCCTGGGTGCCGAAGGCGCTGCTCGGCACCGTCGCCGGGCTGGTGACCTGGCGGATCTTCCGCAGGCACAGCTGATTCAGGGCCGGAGCACCGAGACCAGGAAATCCGTCTGGTCCCGCACCACCTGCTCGAAGACGTCGTCGAAGTAGACGTCGAAGTGGCCGACCGGGTACCGCTTCACCACCGCGTGCTTGGTGCGCTCGGCGGCTCGCAGCGTCGGCTCGACCGGCACCACCGAGTCGTTGTCCGCCACCGTGTAGAGCACCGGCATGTGCAGCTTCTTCGCCCGCTTGCCCGGCGCGTCGAACAGCGCCGGGAAGGCCACCCGCGCCGCCACTCTCGGCTGGTACCGCTCGCTCTCCTCGGCCAGCCTGCCGAAGCCGGCGGGCACGTCCGCCGCGCTCATGAGCGCGGCAGCCCGCTTGCGCCCGCCGAGCCGGATCCCGATCGGCTTGCGCCGCACCGGCCCGAGCAGCACATCGGTGAGCGCGATCGCGGTGACCTTGGTCAGGCTGGTCGGCCCCTTGCGCATTCCCGCGGCGAACCCGCTGGTGAACGGCACCTGCGCCACCACCGCGGCCAGGTAGCTGTCCTCCGGCGCGACGGTGAGCACGTGGCCGCCGCCGAAGGAGGTGCCCCACAGCGCGATCCGGGTGCGGTCGATACCGCGGACGGTGCGCGCGAAGGCGATCGCCGCCCGCCAGTCGTCGCGCTGCCTGGCGATGCTCAGCAGCTGCCGTGGCGTCCCCCCGCTCGCCCCGAAGTGCCGGTAGTCGAAGACCAGCACCCCCATCCCGGCGGCGGCGAAGCGCCGGGCGTACCGATCGAGCCCCATCTCCCGATTCGCCCCCAGGCCGTGTCCCATGATCACCAGCGGGCGCGGCTTGGGCGCCCCGTCCGGACGGTAGAGCCAGGCGGCACAGTGATCGCTCCCCGACGGAAAACTGACCTCGACACGTTCCATGGCACATGACGGTACCGAGTAGGCTGTAGCGGCGGGCGAGTCGGCCGGGCGGCCGCGGCGACGGGAACGGGCACCTCGGTGCCGCTGCCCGGCGCCGAGGAAAGTCCGGACTCCGCAGAGCAGGGCGGTTGCTAACGGCAACCCGGGGTGACCCGCGGGACAGTGCCACAGAGAACAGACCGCCCATGGCCCCTCGGGGCCGTGTGGTGAGGGTGAAACGGTGCGGTAAGAGCGCACCAGCGCCCCGGGTGACCGGGGCGGCTCGGTAAACCCCGCCCGGAGCAAGGTCGAAGGCCGCACCGTTCGCGGTGCGGCTGCGCAGGCGTTCGAGGGCTGCTCGCCCGAGCCTGCGGGTGGACCGCTCGAGGCACCCGGCGACGGTGTGTCCAGATGGATGGCCGCCACTCGGTGCGAACCGAGGACAGGATCCGGCTTACAGGCCGGCTCGCCCGCCCGGTACGGCCCGCCCCCTCCGGGGCGGGCCGCCACCGGCTCAGCACATGAGCTTGATCATCTGGAAGATGGCCGCCGCCTCCTCGGGACTGGCCTTCTTGCCGTTCGCCGCCACCCGGTCCGCCACCGACGCCTGCACGTCGGCCTCGGTCTGGCCCGCCTTGATGTCGCCGCAGGTCTGGTTGAGGGTATTGCTCAGCGCGGCGTCGTCCTTGCCGCTCGCCAGGGCCGGGAAGGCGCTGCGGAAGCTGACCACGAAGGTGCCCGCCTTGACGGCGTCGACGACCTGCGGTGCGGAGGTTGCCGCGGCGGAGCTGGAGCTGGACGAGGCGGCGGCGTCGTCCCCACCGCACCCGGTGAGAACCAGGGTGAGGGCGGTGGCACAAGCCGCGAGGGCGGCGTTCGTTCTGATCACGGGCGGGATGCTAGCGGCCCGGAAACGACGACGCCCCCCGTGCGGAATGAACGGGAGGCGACGAAAAGGGGTAATAAGACCGGCGTCACACCGGTCGCCGGGCTCCGGCGGGCACCATTCGGTGGCCGGATGGTGACCTCTCCGTGACTGGCGGATGCCGTGATCGCCGTCATAGAGTGTTCGCCGTTGGCAAGGCCCCGCGCCGGGTGCTCGCCGGGCAGCTCGGGGCCGATTCATCTCCGATCGTGGGAAGCAGGTCTCATCTTCATGCGGGTAGTTCGTTCTTTGGTCGCCGGTGCCCTGATCGCCGGTGCCGCTTCGGTTTTCGCCGCCATGGGGGCCGGTTCCGCCGGCGCCGTCGCGGTGACCCCGCTGCCGGGCGGGGTGCAGGTCGACCTCAGCCCGGCCGACACCGCGTTCGTGGCGCAGAACAATGTCGGCCGTGTCGTCGCCGGGCTGCCGCACCCGTCGGCGGCCTCCTTCGGGCAGGCGCTGGACGCGGCGGCCGACGTCTCCGTCCAGGTGCCGAACGGGCGGGTCACGTTCACGGTCTACGGGCCGCTGAACGAGCTCAGCGGCACCATGCTGGCGCTGCAGTAGTACCCTCCGCCCCGTGGAACTCCATCGGCGGATCCGCTCCGCGCCGGTCGGCTTCGACGCCGTGCGCACCGAATTCGACCTCCCCACGGGGTACCCGGAGGCAGCGGTCACGGAGGCCCGCGACGCGATCGACGCGTTCGCGGGCCTTCGCCGCGACCGGACCGACCTCGAGTTCGTCACCATCGACCCGCCCGGCGCGATGGACCTGGACCAAGCCGTCCGGCTGACCCGCACCGCAACCGGCTTCACCCTGCACTACGCCATCGCCGACGTGGCCGCGGTGGTCCGGCCGGACGGCGCGCTGGCCGCGGAGACCCGCGCCCGCGGCCAGACCTACTATCTCCCCGACGGCAGCGTCCCGCTGCACCCGCCGGTGCTCTCCGAAGGCACCGCCAGCCTGCTGCCCGACGTGGACCGGCCGGTCGCGCTGTGGACCGTCGACCTGGACGAGCACGCCGCTCCGCGGAGCTACCGGGTCGAGCGCGCGCTCATTCGCTCCCGGGCCCGGCTCGACTACGCCGGGGTGCAGGCCGCTGCCGACGCGGGCACGCTGCCCGCCGCCATCGCGGCGCTGCCGGAATTCGGCGCCCTGCGGATCGAGGCCGGGCTGGCGCGCGGCGCCATCGCGCTGCGGCTGCCCGCGCAGAGCGTCGTCGCGGACGACGGCGCGAGCGGGCACTGGCGGCTGGTGCTGGAGCCGCGCACCGCGGCCGACGACTGGAACGAGCAGGTCTCGCTGTTGGTCGGGATGTGCGCGGCGCGCATCATGCTCGATGCCGAGGCGCCGGTGGGCCTGCTGCGCACCATGCCGGCGCCGCCCGGTTCCGCCGTCGCCGCCATGCGCCGCACCGCCGCCGCGCTCGGCGTCGCCTGGCCCGCCGAACTCCCGGTCGGCCGCGTGCTGGCCGCGCTCGACCCGAACACCCCCGCCGGGCTGGTGCTCAACTCCGAGGCGACTACGCTGCTGCGCGGCGCCGCGTACCGCCCCTTCGGCGTCGACGGCGCACCCGCCACCCCGCCGGACGATCCCGCGCACAGCGGCCTCGGCGCGCCGTACGCGCACGTCACCGCCCCGCTGCGGCGGCTCTCCGACCGCTTCACCACCGAGATCTGCCTCGCCCGCTGCGCAGCCGCCGAGATCCCGGCCTGGGTCCGCACCGGATTGACCGCCGCCGCCGATTCCATGAAGCGCAGCGACACCGTGGCGAACAGGGTGGACCGCGCCTGCGTCGACCACACCGAGGCGAGCCTGCTCGCGCCGCGCGTCGGGGCCGAGTTCGAGGCGGTCGTGCTGCGCGAGGCGTCGGATACCAAGCCCGCCGAGATCTTCATCGCCGACCCGCCGATCCTCGCGGCCTGCACCGGCGAGCCCCCGGAGGGTGCCCGCATCCGCGCCCGCCTCACCCGCGCCGACCCGTCCGCCCGCACCGTGACGTTCGGCTACCCGGCCTGACAGCTGCCGATCCGCTGGGCCGCAGTGGGCCGCCCAGCGCGCTCCGCGGGCGCTGCCCATCACCTGGCGCCCGGCCTGCCGTGTACGGCGCCCGGCCTGCCGTGTACGGCGCGCCCGGCCTGCCGGGCACGGCGCCCGGCCTGCCCAGCACATGGCGCCCGGCCCGCCGGGCACGGCCCAGCCGCCTGCGGCCCCTCAGCTCGCGGTCGCCGGCATGGGCTTGCTGCCATTGGTGGCAGGCGCCCCGGCCTTGGTGAGTACCTTCTCCGGCACCCGGACGTGTCCGTGCTCCTTCAGCTTCGCCAGCGCCGCAGGGTACTTGGCCAGCGCCTTCTTGGCCGCCTTCCGCTCGGCTCTCGCGAGCGAAGCGTAGATCTTCCGCGCACCACCATCGGCCTCCGCCTGCTGCGCCCGCACCAGAATCGCCTCCCGCGACTCCACCGCGTCCCGGTGATCACCGAGCACCGTCTGCACCTTCTTGGCCCGATTCCCGGCCGCGGCCGCCTCGTCCCCGATGGTCTCGGTCGCCGCCTCGCACGAGTACCGCAGCCGCTTGGCGGACTTGCGGATGTCGTGCAGCAGCTCGATCCGCTCGGCGCCGGAGACCGAGTCCAGCTTGCCCGCCTTCTTGGTCAGCCGCTTCCGGTCGGCCCGCAGAATGCCCTCGAAGACCTGCGGCGCGGGTAGCTGCGAGCGGGTGGGCAGCAGCGGGGGGCCACTGCGCCAGCGCGCGAGCTCCGCGTGCAGCGCGGCGTACCGCTCGCCGTCCAGTGCTTCGAGCACGGCGGCGTGCGCGGCGGCGTAGCGGTCGCGCTCGGCACGCACCAGCCTGCCGGCGAGCGCGTCCCTGCGCACGGTGCCGCGCTTGCTGTGCGCCTGCACCAGCCCGGCGAAGCGCTCGGCGCGCACCTCGGCGTCGCGGGCCTCGCCGAGCACCCCGGCCAGCCATTTCAGCTCGGCGCCGAGCGCGGCGGCGGGTTCGGCGGCGAAGAGGGTGCGGTAGGAGCGGAGCACGCTGCGGAGGCGGCGGGTCGCGACCCGCATCTGGTGCACCGAGTCCGGTGCGTCCGCCCGCACGTCCGGCTCGGCGGCCAGCAGGCGGTCGGTGTCCTCGCCCAGCGCGGTGACGGCGGCGGCTCCCGCGGTGGCGGTCATGGTGATTCCTTTGCGAAATTGTCGGTCGCCCTGACCAGGCGATCGGTGATACCGGGTTCGACGGCCGCGTGTCCCGCGTCGTCGATCACGTGCAGCTCCGAGCCCGGCCAGGCCCGGTGCAGCTCCCAGGCGCTGGTCGCCGGGCACACGACGTCGTGCCTGCCCTGGACGATCACGCCCGGAACGTCCGCCAGCGCGTCGATGTCGCGCAGCAGCTGCCCCTCGTCGAGGAAGCCGCCGTGGCGGAAGTAGTGGTTCTCGATCCGCGCGAAGGCCAGCGCGAAGCGCGGCTCGGCGGTCTCGGCGACCCGGTCCGGCTGCGGCAGCAGCGAACTCGTCGCGCCCTCCCAGGTGGACCAGGCGACCGCGGCCCGCAGCGCCTGCTCCTCGTCCGGGGAGTGCAGTAGCCGGTGGTAGGCCTCGACCAGGTCGCCATCGCGTTCGGACGCGGGCACGGGTGCCAGGAACCGCTCCCACTCCTCGGGGTAGAGGTACCCGGCGGCGCCGTTGTAATACCAGTCGATTTCCTTCCGCCGGAGCAGGAAGATGCCGCGCAGCACCAGCTCGGTCACGCGCTCCCGGTGCCGCTGGGCGTAGGCGAGCGCCAGCGTGGAGCCCCACGACCCGCCGAAGACCTGCCAGCGCTCGATGCCGAGCCTGGTGCGCAGCGCCTCGATATCGGCGATCAGGTGTGGCGTGGTGTTCACCGCGAGATCGGCGCCGTCCGCGATGTGCGGCGCCGAGCGGCCGCAGCCGCGCTGGTCGAAAAGCACGATGCGGTACGCCGCCGGGTCGAAGAACCGCCGGTGGAACGGCGCGGTGCCGCCACCGGGCCCGCCGTGCAGAAACACCACCGGTTTGCCCGCGGGGTTCCCGCTCACCTCCCAGTACAGCGACTGGCCGTCGCCGACGGCGAGCATGCCGCTCTCGTGCGGGGTGATCGGCGGGTAGAGGGTACGCATCAGAAGGCGATCCCCGCGGCCAGGTTCGGCAGTCCGAGCGCCTCGATGGCCTGCTGGTGCACGTCCGGGCAGGCGCCGGTGAGGGTGCGGTCGACGACCGCCTTGTCCGCGAGCACCTGCCCGTTGATGCCGCCGTTGCGCAGCGCCCACTCGTGCACGAGGGCGTTCAGCCCGATCCGGCCGAGCGTCGGGCCCTGCACCCGGAAGTTGGAGAGCTCCGGCCGCAGCATGTCGCACAGGTCGGTGGCGGCCGCGTCCGGCACGGTGAGCGGGGCGGCCGCGCCCGGCGTTGTCGTCGGAGCGGTGCCCCCGGTGCTGCTCGGCGCGGTGGTGGTGCTGCCCGCGCTACCGGTCGGCGTGGACGTGGTGCCGCCGCAGGCGGTCAGCGCGACCACGCCGGTGAGGGCGGCGGCGAGCAGCGCGCTACGGGACATCCAACGGGGGAGCGGCATCGGAACCTCTGTGTCGTTCGGGTGATTCGGTTCCCCCGAGTCTGCCACCGGCTCCGGTCAGAAGGTGTGCTCCGGCGCGGGGAAGGTGCCCCGGCGCACCGCGTCGGCGTAGCCGGTCGCGGCATCGCGCAGCGCGTCGCCGACCGCGCCGAAGCGCTGCACGAACCTCGCCGTCTTCCCGCTGGTGTAGCCGGCCATGTCCTGCCAGACCAGCACCTGGGCGTCGCACTCGGCCCCGGCGCCGATGCCGACGGTCGGGATCGTGAGCTTGCGGGTGACCTGCCCGGCCAGCTCGGCCGGGACCATCTCCATCACCACGGCGAAGGCGCCCGCCTCCTGGACCGCGATGGCGTCGGCGATCAGCTGCTCGGCGCCGTCGCCGCGGCCCTGCACCCGGAAGCCGCCGAGCGTGTTCACGCTCTGCGGGGTGAAGCCGATGTGCGCCATGACCGGGATCCCGGCGGCGGTGATGTGCGCGATCTGCTCCGCGACCCGCTCGCCGCCCTCCAGCTTGACCGCGTGCGCCTGCCCCTCCTTGAGGAAGCGGGTGGCGGTGGCCAGCGCCTGCTGCGCCGATGATTCGTAGCTGCCGAACGGCAGGTCGGCCACGACCAGCGCGCTCGGCGCGCCGCGGACCACGCCGCGGACCAGCGGGAGCAGCTCGTCGGCGGTGATCGGGACCGTGGTGTCGTAGCCGTAGACGACGTTCGCCGCGGAGTCGCCGACCAGCAGCACCGGGATTCCGGCCTCCTCGAAGAGCCGGGCGGTCGAGTAGTCGTAGGCGGTGAGCATGGACCATTTCTCGCCCGCGGCCTTCAGCTGGGCGAGGTGCTGGACGCGGGTCTTGCGGCGGGCCGGGGCGGCCCCGGGGGCAGCGCCGTAGGCGGGGGTTTCGGCACCGGATACGGACATCGTCGTCCCTTTCGTCGATTCCTCGAGGCCCGATACGGGTCCCCGGGTGGGGTGACGGTTCCAGTGTGCCACCGGGCCGGGCGGTGGCACAGGCCCCGCCCGCGGTGCGATCGGTCACAGCCCGGCCGGGTGCGTGCGCCCGCCGTGCCGCTCGGGCCCGAAGGCGGCGATTCCACGCCCGCGCGGCGCGCGATAGCGACCCGGTCGCCCGGCTCTGCCAGGATCGTCGGTATGCGATCGGAGCGCGGGTGGCGGTACAGCCGGACGGCCGGACGGCCGGTGCGCGCGGCGGCGCGGTCGCTCGGCGCGCCCCGCCCGCGCGGCGCTGCCCCCGCGCTGGCGCTCGCCATCCTCGCGCTGGCCGCGCTGACCGGCTGCACGATCGACCGGAGCGAGCCGGTGGCGCTGCCGCCCGCCCCCACCGGCCTGGAGCGCTTCTACGACCAGCGCCCGGAGTGGCAGTCCTGCGCCGGCTTCGTCGGCCCGGACGAGCGCATGGCGCCGAACGCCGAGTGCACCCGGATCGAGGTCCCGGTGGATTACGCCGACCCCGCCGGCCCGACCGCGAAGATCGCGCTCTCCCGCGTGCCCGCTAGCGGGAGGAAGATCGGCTCGCTGCTGCTCAACCCCGGCGGCCCCGGCGTCTCCGGGCTCGGCATGACCGGCCTCGGCTCCGGCACCCCGCTGGCCGAGCGGTTCGACCGGGTCGGCTTCGACCCGCGCGGGGTCGGGGCGTCGCAGCCGGTGATCGCCTGCCTGACGCCGCAGGAGGCCGATGCCGAGCGCGCCGAGCCGCCCACCGACAACGACCCGGCGGGCATCGCCGCCGCCGAGGCCGACAACCGGGACTACGCGGGCCGCTGCGCCGAGCGCACCGGCGCCGAGTTCCTCGCGCACGTCGGCACCCGCGAGGTGGTGCAGGACATCGACGTGGTGCGCGCCGTGCTCGGCGACCCCGCGCTCACCTACGTCGGCTACTCCTACGGCACCAGGATCGGCGCGGCCTACGCGGAGAAGTTCCCGGACCGGGTGCGCGCGCTCGTCCTGGACGCCGCGGTCGACCCGGCCAGCGACCCGGTGGCCGAATCGCTGCGCCAGGCCGCCGGCTTCCAGCTGGCCTTCGACGGCTACGCCGCGCAGTGCACCGAGGACCCCGAGTGCCCGCTCGGCACCGACCGCGCCGCCGCGGTGGCCCGCTTCCGCGCCCTCGTCGACCCGCTGGCCGAGCGCCCGGCGGCCACCACCGACACCCGCGGCCTCAGCTACGGTGACGCCATCACCGGCGTGCAGCAGGCGCTCTACGCGGACGACCTGTGGCAGGTGCTCACCCTCGGCCTGGAGGAGCTGCGCGACGGCCGCGGCGACACCCTGCTGCAGCTCGCCGACATGTACGACGGCAGGCGCGAGGACGGCAGCTACGACAACACCCAGGACGCCTTCAACGCCATCCGCTGCGTGGACGACCCGCGGATCACCGACCCCGCCGTGGCGGGCAGGCAGGACACCGAGTTCCGGGCCGCCGCGCCGTTCCTGGACGACGGCCGCGGCACCGGCGCCGCCCCGCTGGAGCTCTGCGCGGCCTGGCCGGTGCCGAACTCGGGCACCCCGCACCGGCTCGAGGTGCCGGGGCTGCCGAAGACCGTGGTCGTCTCCACCACCGAGGACCCGGCGACGCCGTACCAGGCCGGGGTCGAGCTGGCCGCCCAGCTGGACGCCGCGCTCATCACCTACCGCGGAAACCGGCACACGGTCGCGCTGGTGGCGGGGGTGCAGTGCGTGGATCGCGCGGTGGTGGAGTACCTGGTGAACCTGACCGAACCGGCGCCGGGGCTCACCTGCTGAGCGGCTCACCACGGCCAATGGTGAGCTGTGAGCTCTGTCACAGATGAAGCTGTAGCGAAGTCGTGTCCGCATGTAACACGGATTTAACGCCGGATGCTTACGCTCGCCACCATGGATCGCCAGAAGGAATTCGTGCTGCGGACCCTGGAGGAACGTGACATCCGCTTCGTGCGGCTCTGGTTCACCGACGTGCTCGGCTACCTGAAATCCGTGGCGATCGCCCCGGCCGAACTCGAGGGCGCCTTCGAAGAGGGTATCGGCTTCGACGGCTCGGCCATCGAGGGCTTCGCCCGGGTGTCCGAAGCCGACATGGTGGCCCGCCCGGATCCCTCCACCTTCCAGGTGCTGCCCTGGGCCTCGAGCAAGGGCCACCAGCACTCCGCGCGGATGTTCTGCGACATCACCATGCCGGACGGCTCGCCCTCCTGGGCCGACCCCAGGCATGTGCTGCGCCGCCAGCTGAACAAGGCGGGCGATGTCGGATTCAGCTGCTACGTGCACCCGGAGATCGAGTTCTTCCTGCTGAAGAACGGCCCGGCGGACGGCAGCGACCCGATCCCGGCCGACACCGGCGGCTTCTTCGACCAGGCGGTGCACGACTCGGCGCCGAACTTCCGGCGGCACGCCATCGACGCGCTGGAGTCCATGGGCATCTCGGTGGAGTTCAGCCACCACGAGGGCGCGCCCGGCCAGCAGGAGATCGACCTGCGCTACGCCGACGCGCTCTCCATGGCCGACAACGTCATGACCTTCCGCTACCTCATCAAGGAGGTGGCGATCGACGAGGGCGTGCGCGCGACCTTCATGCCCAAGCCGTTCTCGCAGTACCCGGGCTCGGCCATGCACACCCACATGAGCCTGTTCGAGGGCGAGGCGAACGCCTTCCACGACCCGGACGACTCGCAGAACCTCTCGGCCACCGCGCGCGCCTTCATCGCGGGCATCCTGGAGCACGCGCCGGAGATCAGCGCCGTCACCAACCAGTGGGTGAACTCCTACAAGCGGCTGATCCACGGCGGCGAGGCGCCGACCGCGGCCTCCTGGGGCCGGTCGAACCGCTCCGCGCTGGTCCGGGTGCCGATGTACACGCCGAACAAGTCCTCCTCGCGCCGGGTCGAGATCCGCAGCCCCGACTCCGCCTGCAACCCCTACCTGAGCTTCGCGGTGCTGCTCGCGGCCGGGCTGCGCGGCATCGAGAAGGGGTACACGCTGCCGCCGGAGGCCGAGGACGACGTCTGGGCGCTGACCCCGGCCGAGCGGCGCGCCATGGGCTTCCGCGAGCTGCCGGGCACGCTGGACGAGGCGCTGGCCGCCATGGAGAAGTCGGAGCTGGTCGCCGAGGCGCTCGGCGAGCACGTCTTCGACTTCTTCCTGCGCAACAAGCGGCAGGAGTGGGCGAACTACCGCAGCCAGGTCACCCCGTGGGAGCTGCGCGAGTATATGGGGCTCTGACGAGCGGAGCGCGTCTATAGGGAGCTCTGACGAGCGGAGCGCGTCCGCCGGAGACCGTGGCTGTAGCTTTAGACCATGGTCCGGCCCCCGACTGCGCGCTCAGCTGTTCCCGGCGTCGGACGGCTCGGCTTGCTCGAGCCGACCGCCGCCGCCGCCCTGCGCGAGCTGGCGTGGGACAACGTGGAGAGCATCCCGGTGCTCTGGGCGCTCTCCCGCGCGCCCGACGCCGACTTGGCGCTGAGCACCCTCATGCGGCTGCGCGAGGCGCTCGGAACCGGCTGGGCCGAGCTGGATTCGGCGCTGCGCACCGACAAGTCGCTGCGCGGCAGGCTCTTCGCGCTGCTCGGTTCGTCCAGCGCGCTCGGCGACCACCTGGTCGCCGACCCGGCCGCCTGGCCGGAGCTGCGCCGCACGGAGCTGCCGAGCGCCGAGCAGCTCCGCGCCGAGCTGCTCGCCGTGGTCGACGCGGTGCCGGAGGAGGGGCCCGCCGCCGGGCCGCTGGTCTTCCGTGCCGCGCGCACCGGCCCGGAAGTCGTTCCGCTGCTGCGCAAGCGGTACCGCGACCAGCTCATGCTGCTCGCCGCGCAGGATCTCGCCGCCACCGTGGAGAACGAGCCGGTGGTGCCCTACGAGGTGGTCGGCAGGCAGCTCGCCGACATGGCCGACGCCGCGCTCACCGCGGCGCTCGCGGTGGCGATCGGCCGGGTCTGCAAGGACGCGCCGCTGGCGGTCCGGCTGGCGGTGATCGCCATGGGCAAGACCGGGGCCCGCGAGCTCAACTACGTCAGCGACGTGGACGTGCTCTTCGTGGCCGAGCCGGCCGACGCCACCGCCACCCGGCTCGCCGCCGAGCTCATGACCGTCGGCGGCACCGCCTTCTTCGACGTGGACGCGGCGCTGCGGCCGGAGGGCAAGGCCGGCGCCCTGGTGCGCACCCTGGACTCGCACCTCGCCTACTACCAGCGCTGGGCCCGCACCTGGGAGTTCCAGGCGCTGCTCAAGATGCGCCCCGCCACCGGCGATTTCGAGCTCGGCCGGGCGTACCGGGACGCGCTCATGCCCATGGTGTGGACCGCCTCCGAGCGCCCCGACTTCGTCACGGACGTACGCGCCATGCGCCGCCGGGTGGAGAATCTGGTCCCCGCCGACCTGCGCGAGCGCGAGCTCAAGCTGGGCCACGGCAGCCTGCGCGACGTCGAGTTCGCGGTGCAGCTGCTGCAGCTCGTGCACGGCCGGGTGGACGAGGCGCTGCACGTGCAGAACACCACCGAGGCGCTGGCCGCGCTGGCCGACCGCGGTTACGTGGGCCGCGACGACGCCGCCAACCTCACCGCCTCCTACGAGTTCCTCCGGCTGCTCGAGCACCGGCTGCAGCTGCAGCGGCTCAAGCGCACGCACACCCTGCCCGCCGGCGACGACGAGGAGGGGCTGCGCTGGCTGGCCCGCGCCGCGCACGTCCGCCCGGACGGCAAGCAGGACGCGGGCGGGGTGCTGGTCAGCGAGATCCGGCGGAACACCGTGCGGGTGCGCAGGCTGCACGCCAAGCTCTTCTACCGCCCGCTGCTGGAGTCGGTGGCCCGGCTGGACTCGGACGCGCTGCGGCTCAGCCCGGAGGCGGCGGTCAGGCAGCTGGCCGCGCTCGGCTACGCCGAGCCGGAGCACGCCCTCGGCCACCTGCGCGCGCTCGCGGGCGGGGTGGCGCGCAAGGGCCGGATCCAGACGCTGCTGCTGCCGACGCTGCTGGAGTGGCTCGGCGACACCCCGAACCCGGACGCCGGGCTGCTCGCCTACCGCCGGGTCTCCGAGGCGCTGGACGAGCAGACCTGGTTCCTGCGCGAGCTGCGCGACGAGGGCGCGGTGGCGCAGCGGCTGATGATCGTGCTCGGCTCCTCGGCCTACCTGCCCGACCTGCTGATCAACGCCCCCGAGACGATCCGGCTCTACGCCGACGGCCCGCAGGGGCCGCTGCTCTGCCGCACCCAGCCGGAGGAGGTCGCGCGCGGCATCCTCACCGCCGCCGCGCGCTACGACGACGCCAGGCGGGCCGTGGCGGCGGCCCGCTCGCTGCGCAGGCACGAGCTGGCCCGCGTCGCCTCGGCCGATCTGCTCGGATTGCTGGACGTGCCGCAGGTGTGCCGCGCGCTCTCCTCGGTGTGGGTGGCGGTGCTGGAGGCGTCGCTGCGGGCGGTGATCCGCGCCGACGAGGTGGAGTCGGGGGAGCAGGCGCCCGCCGGGTTCGCGGTCATCGGCATGGGCAGGCTCGGCGGCATGGAGCTGGGGTACGGCTCCGACGCCGACGTGCTCTTCGTCTGCGACCCGCGCCCCGGCGTGGACGAGACCAAGGCCGTGAAGTGGGCCAACTCGGTGGCCGACCGGCTGCAGAAACTGCTCGGCGCGCCGAGCACCGACCCGCCGCTGCAGGTCGACGCCGGGCTGCGCCCGGAGGGGCGCAACGGGCCGCTGGTGCGTACCCTCGCCGCCTATGCCGCCTACTACCGGCAGTGGGCGCAGCCGTGGGAGATGCAGGCGCTGCTCCGCGCCCACCAGGTCGCGGGCGACCAGGAGCTCGGCGTGCGCTTCCTGCACGTGGCCGACGAGGTGCGGTATCCGAAGGGCGGGGTCTCCGCGGAGGCGGTGCGCGAGATCCGGCGGATCAAGGCCCGGGTCGACTCCGAGCGGCTGCCGCGCGGCGCCGACCCGGCCACGCACACCAAGCTGGGCCGTGGCGGGCTCGCCGACATCGAGTGGACGGTGCAGCTGCTGCAGCTGCGGCACGCGCACGAGGTGCGGGGGCTGCACAACACCTCCACGCTGCAGTCGCTGGACGTGATCGAGGAGACCGGGCTGCTCGGCGCCGATGACGTCGGGCTGCTGCGCGACGCCTGGATCACCGCCACCGCCGCGCGCAACGCCCTGGTGCTGGTCCGCGGCAAACCCAGCGACCAGCTGCCCGGGCCGGGCCCGCTGCTCTCCGCCGTCGCCAAGGTGGCCGGGTGGCCCACCGACGACGGCGGCGAGTTCCTCGACAACTACCTGCGCGTCACCCGGCGGGCGAAGGCCGTGGTGGAGCGGGTCTTCGGCGGCTGAGGGCCGCCGCGATCCCGAGCACCGCGCGGCGGCGTCGGCGCTCATCGCGGCGGGCTGACCCGGCCCCGGCGGAGCGGCGCCGGTCGGCCGTCCGGGTAGGCTCGCCGCATGGACCGCGCACCCGTTACGGGCCGCGATCCCCGGGGGGCTGAGCCGAGCCGTGTCCCGGGGTCGCCGCTGCCAGTTTCGCCCACGTCCGCTCCGCGCACCCCAGCCGGGGGCGTGGGCGAGGCGGGCGGGCCCGGTGGCGGCGCTCCGCCCGGCGGCGGGTCCGGCGCGGGCGGGCGCGGCGGACGGCGTGCGCCGCGGCGCTGGTGGCAGCAGGTGAGCTCGGTGCTCGGCTGGCTCGCGGTCGCCGCCGCACTGCTCGGCATCGCCCTGCACTACGGCGTCTCGCAGCGCTTCTCGGCGGTGCTGCTCGCCTCGTTCGCCCCCTACCTGATGCTCGGCGCGGTGCTCGCGCTGGTGCTCTTCGCGGTCGCGCGCCGGTACCGCGCCGGCGCGCTGGCGCTGGCGGTACTGGCGGGCGCGTTCTGGACCCAGCTCCCGCTCTTCGTCGCCGACGGCCACGCGGGCAACGGCCCGCCGCTCACCGTCCTGCAATCCAACCTGCTCTTCGGCGACGCCGACGCCGAGGCAGTCCGCGCGGTGGTGCGCGACGAGAAGGTGGACGTCCTCACCGTGCAGGAACTCACCCTGGAGGCGGTCGCCCGCCTCGATGCCGCCGGCCTCGCCGCCGACCTGCCCTACCGCTACCTGCAGCCCGGCACCGGGGGCGGCGGCAGCGGCATCTACAGCCGCTACCCCATCCGCGACGAACGCCGCTTCGCGGGCTTCGAGATGGCCAACCTCGGCGTCACCGTGCAGCACCCCGAACTCGGCCCGATCCAGGTTCTCAACTTCCACCCCATGCCGCCCCCGCTCAACTTCGGCGCGTGGACCGGCGAGATGGCCCGGACCAGAGAGCTCCTCACCGCCACCACCGGCCCGGTCGTGGTCGGCGCCGACTTCAACGCCACCCGCGACCACACCGCCTTCCGCGCCTTGCTCGGCGACCGCTTCGCCGATGCCGCCGAACTCGCGGGCGCGGGTCCCCAGCTCACCTTCCCGGCGGACCGCGCCTGGGGCCCGCTCATCGGCATCGACCACGTCCTGCTCGCGGGCGGCACCGCCGAGTCGGTGCGCACCCTCACCGTCCCGCGCTCCGACCACCGCGCCGTCCTGGCCCGGATCCGGCTGGACGACTGAGCGATACGGCACCCGCCGCCGCGTGCGATTAGCATGTGAACGCTCGACGGTGCTTTCCGGGGAGGACAACCGAATGCGAACGACCCTGCCGCGGCTCTGCGCCGCCCTGCTGGCGACCGGGCTGCTGCTCACCGGCTGCGCCGGCGGCTTCACCAACGACAAGCCGCGCGCCGCCACCGCGGCCGAGAACCCCTGGCAGATCGCGGGTTCCACCTCCAGCACCGGACCGAGCGGCCCGCGCGAGGGCGCGCCGGACAGCACCAAGACCGCCGAGAACGGCGACGGCGGCGCCATGGACACGCTCGCGCTGAACGCCCTCACCGATGTCGAGGCATTCTGGCAGGCCGAGTGGCCCGAGCACTTCCAGGGCACCTTCGCCCCGGTCGCCAGGATCGTCTCCTGGGACGCCACCGCGCCGAGGAACCGGGCCGTCGAGTTCTGCGGCGAGGACACCTACCAGTTCGTGAACGCCGCCTACTGCGGCCGCGACCACTCCATCGGCTGGGACCGGGGCATCCTGCTGCCGGAGCTGGTGAAGAGCTTCGACGACATGGCCGTCGTCATGGTGCTCGCGCACGAGTACGGCCACGCCGTGCAGGGCCAGGCACGGATGTCGAACCGCGCCACCCCGACCCTGGTCCAGGAGCAGCAGGCCGACTGCCTCGCAGGCGCCTTTCTCCGGCACGTCGCCGAGGGCGACTCCGCGCACTTCACGCTGAACACCACCGACGGGCTGAACGCGGTGCTCGGCGCCACCGTCGCGGTGCGCGACCGGGACCCCGGCGACCCGGACAATGTGCACGGCACCGCCTTCGAGCGGATCACCGCGGTGCAGGTCGGCTACACCGACGGCGTCCCCGGCTGCAAGCGGATCGATCAGGCCGAGATCCAGGCGCGCCGGGGCAGCCTCCCGGTCACCTTCGAGTACGGCGAGGAGGAGGGGCAGCTCCCGGTCGACCGGGAATCCCTGGCCAGCATGGCCACCGCGCTCGGCCGGATCATGCCGCTCCCGACGGCGCCGACGTTCGACTACTCCGGCGTCGGCCGGAGCTGTGCGGGCGCGGCGCCGACCGAGCCGGTGAGCTACTGTCCGGACACCGACACCGTCGGCTCCGACGTCGCCGACCTGGCGAAGCGCGGCGGCCCGACGGCGGGCGAGGACGCCCCGCTCTCGGCCATCGTCTCCGGCGACTACAACGCCTTCGTCGCCTTCGTCTCCCGCTACGCCCTCGCGGTGCAGCGCGCCCGCGGCCTGGAGCTGACCGGCGCGGAGAGCGCCGGGTTGCGCACCGCCTGCCTCTCCGGCGCGGTCACCACCGCGCTCAGCAGGGAGGGCAGCGATCCCCGGCTCTCCGCGGGCGACCTGGACGAGGCGGTCTCCGGGCTGCTCGCCGACGGCTTCGTGGCGAGCGACGTCGAGGGCGAGGTGGTGCCGAGCGGCTTCGCCCGGCTGGAGGCGTTCCGGCTCGGGGTGCTGGAGGGCGAGCAGTCCTGCTACCGCCGCTGGGCGTAGCGGTCAGGCCGACGGGTGCGCGGGGCCGCTGCGCGCCCGCAGCCAGCCGGTGAGGTCGGCGAAGACGGCCTTGCGCTCCGGCTCGTTGAAGACCTCGTGGTAGAGGCCGTCGTACCGGAGGACGCACTTGTCCGTCGAGGTCACCCGCTGGTCGAGCAGGTCGGCACCGGCGGGGGCGGCGATGGTGTCGCCGGTGCCGTGCAGCACCAGCAGCGGCTGGTGCACCCGGCCGAGCCGCTCCTTGAGCCGACCGGCGGTCTCCATGATCTCCACCGCGGTGCGCGCGGGCAGCTTGCCCCGGAACACCAGCGGGTCCTCGTCGTAGCGGCGCACCACCTCGGGGTCGCGGCTGATCTCGGCGGAGTCCAGCTGCAGCACGCCGAGCCCCGGCAGCGCGCGGGTGAGCAGCGGGGCGAGCAGCCGCTGCACCGGGTTGCCGAGCGGAATGTCCAGCGGCGGCGCGGAGAGCACCACCCCGGCCAGCTCCGGCGCGGTGTCCCTGGTGAGCAGGTGCAGCACCACCAGGCTGCCCATGGAGTGGCCGAGCAGGAAGCGCGGCGCCCGCGGGTGCGCGGCGGTGGCCCGGTCCAGCAGTGTCGCCACATGGTCGGCGGCGGTCTCCATGGAGCCGATGTTGGCGGTGCCCGCCCCGGCCGAGCCGCCGTGGCCGATGTGGTCGAAGGTGTAGACGGCGAAGCCGTGGCAACTGAGGTGCTCGGCCAGCTCGGCGTAGCGCCCCGCGTGCTCGGCGACGCCGTGCACCAGGATCACCACCCCGCGCGGGGCGCCGCCGGGCTGCCTGGTGTACCAGGCCACCCGCCCGCCGCTGCCGTCGAAGGTGCCGCTCTCGGGAAAGCCGTTCGTGGTGAAGCCGGCCATCGCTGTGCTCCTCGGTTCCTCGGTGCGGTCAGCCGGCGAGCCGGTCGAGCAGGCGCCGGTCGAATTCGATGAGGCGAGCGTAGTTGAGCCGGGAGATCCGCTCGTCGGTACCGTGGATGCGCTCCAGATCCGCCCGGCTCAGCACGATGGGCGCGAAATTGCACCTGGTCCCCGCCAGGCCGTCGTAGTGCCGGGAATCGGTGGCGCCCGGGACCAGCCCGGTGGTAACCGCGATGCCGGGCACCACCGCGCGGGCCAGCTCCGCCACCAGCTCGAAGGCCGGGCCGGGGCCGCTGGTGTCGGATGGCTCCGAGGCCGGCCCGACCAGCTCGATGGTGAGCCCCGGATCGCGGGTCACCGCGCGGCAGTGCTCCAGCACGCCCTGTACCGAATCCCCGGGCAGGATGCGGAAGTTCACCAGCGCCTCGGCCCGCTGCGGCAGCACATTGGCCTTCACCCCGCCGTGGAAGACGGTTGGCGCGGTGGTGGTGCGCACCAGCGCCTCGGTCTGCGGCCCGGCGGCCAGGATCCGGATGACCACCGGCGCGGCGATCCGGGCCGCGCGCAGCAGGATCCGCCGCAGCCGCGGCATCACCAGCCGCAGCCTGCCGACCATGTCCGCGATCACCGGGGTGAGCCGCAGCGGCATGGGGTTGTCCTGGATCCGGGCCACCGCGCGGGCCACCCGGCCGACCGCGGTCTGCTTGCCGGGCATGGAGGAGTGGCCGCCCACCTGGGTACCCGCGATCCGCACGGTGGCGTACCCCTTCTCGCCGACCATGATGGTGGCGACCGGCACCTCGACCCCGTCGGCCAGATCCTCGGCGATCACCCCGCCCTCGTCCAGCAGCAGCTCCGCCCGCACCCCGGCATCCCGCAGGTGCGCCGCCATCCGCACCGCGCCGGAATCCCCGAAGGTCTCCTCGTCGTGGCCGAAGGCCAGGTAGATGGTGCGCCGCGGCCGCACCCCGGCGGCCAGCGCCGCCTCGGTCGCCTCGAGCAGCGCGAGCACCCGGCTCTTGTCGTCGATGGCGCCGCGGCCCCAGATGAACTCCGCGTCCACCACGCCCGCGAAGGGCGGGTGCGTCCAGCGGCTCTCGTCGTCCACCGGCACCACGTCCTGGTGCGCGAGCAGCAGCGCGGCCACCCGCTCCGGCTCCCGCCCGGCCCAGCGGTAGAGCCTGCTGTGCCCGAACCGCAGGCACTCCAGCTCCCGGTGCACCAGCGGAAAGGATTGCTCCAGGTGCGCGCCGAGCCGCTCGAACTCGCCGTCGGCGAAGTCCGTCGGCGGCTCGGTGGAGATGGTCACGCAGCGCAGCGCCTCGGCCAGGCGCTCGGCGACCGCGTCGTCGACGGGGCGGACCGGTTCGGTCACGGCGCGGGGGCCGGGGCGGGGAGGTTCAGGACCACACTCGCATTCTCCACCACCCCCGGCGCCAACGTGAGCACCCGCTCGGCCTTCCACTCGAGCAGGTCGGTCCCGGCGCCGCCCGGCAGGTCGGCGGTGCGCAGCGCGGTGAGCAGCGGCAGCTCCACCTCGGCGCCGAGCACCGTGACCGGCGCGTTCACCCCGGTATCGACCCAGACGTCGTCCGCCATGTTCACGATCCGGATGCCGAGCCGGTGCCCGGCCGGGATCGGCCAGTCCTGGGCCAGCATGCGGATCCGCGCGGTCTCGGTGACGGGGGCGATGCCGCGGGTGATCACCGTGGCGCGGCCGCCCGGCTCCACGTCGTAGAGCTCCACCGTCACCGTCGCGGTGGGCGGGCCTGCGAGCCGCACGGTCGCGGTCGGGATGCCCGCGAGGTGCTGGATCGTCGGCAGCGGCTCGGAGATCGTCCAGATCTCGCGGTCCGGGCCGGGCAGCAGCCCGCGGTGCGTGTAGGTGCCGGTGCGCAGCGGCACCGCGACCCGCGCGACGTCGGCGGGCGGCCACTGCCGCTCGCCGCGCCAGCTGCCGTCGGCCGCGTTCACGGTGATCGGCGGGCCAGGTACCTCGACGGCACGGTCCGCGACGTGCCGGTCGAAGAAGGCGAGCACCTCGGCGGTGAAATCCGGGCCCGCGCACTTGTCCTGGCAATCCCGGTGTCCCCACTGCCCGAACCAGGCGCGGTGCTCGCCGGGGCCGAGCGCGTCCCAGAAATCGAAGACCCGGTACGGGCGCGTGTTGTAGTCGATCAGCCCCTGGCCGAGGAAGACCGGAACGGTGCTGCCGCGCACCTTCTCCACCAGTTCCCGATCCCGCCAGAAGGACGTGCCCGGATCGTGATTCGCGGTCTCCGCGAGATAGGGGAGATAGCAGCCGAGCGGAATCTGCGCGGCATTCGCCCGGTACTCCGGCGACGAATTCCAGTGGCCCGGAATGGAAGCGAAGAGCAGGTGCTCGAGCCCGACTCCGTCGGCCGGACGCAATCCGGTCTTCACCACCGGCTTGCCGGAGAATCGCCACGAGATGCCCTGCATGTACAGGTAGGCGTAGGCATCGACGACGGGGCCGAAGGTGGCGACCGCGGCCAGCCCGCGCGGCCGCTCGGCCAGCCCCATCACCCCGGCCCAGCCCTCGTAGGAGAGGCCGTACAGCCCCACCCGCCCGGTCGACCACGGCGCGTCGGCCGCCCACTCCACCGCCGTCCGCACATCGCCGCGCTCGCCGGGCCCGCCGTAGTCCGGGCAGCCGGACGAGCCCGCGAAGCCGCGCAGATCCACGATCACGTAGGTGTACCCGGCCGCGAGCAGCTGCGTGACCGGCAGGTAGTCCACGGCGGGGCCGCCCTGCGGGCGTGGCACCGTGAGGTACGCGAGCTGGTTGCGGTAGGGGCTCACCGTCACGATCACCGGGGTGCGCACGTCGTCGGCGAGCCCGGGGGGGCGCAGGATGTCGGCGTGCAGCCGGGTGCCGTCCGGTGCGGTCAGGTACTCCTCGCGCCACTGGAACGCGGGCTGCGGCCCGGCCGCCGTCACCGGCGCGAACATCCCGAGTACGAGGAGCGCCCCCGCCAGCGCGCGCAGCACCGTCGTGATCGTCACGAGAGCACTATCGACCGCCGCGCGGCCGCGCGCCAGACCCAGGATCGGGGGTCGCCGCGCGAATTGCGGTGTGCCGGGACACGCCGGTGTCGGCCGGAAATACGACGAGGACTGCGCACCTCCGGGCGTATGATCGGCGCATTCGATGGCTCGGGGATTGATAATGAACGATTCGACAGCCGGTGACTGGGAGCGGTTCGTGCGCGCGCTGGCGCGCTGCCTGGCGGAGCTCCCGTCCCGGGCGACCCTGGTCATCGCCGCCTCCGGGAACCGCTACGCGCAATTCGTGCAATTCGACATCCGGCTCTCCGCGGAATTGGCGGGCAACGATTTTCTGCTCGAGCCGATCTCCCCGGCGAACGCGCAGCGGCTGCGCGAGCTGGGCTGGACCGCCCCGGATTCGGCGCGCGACGTCGAGAACTGGAGCCGCACCCTGCTCTGGCCGATCTCCGAGCGCACGCTGGTGCGGCTGGCCGAGGGCGCTGCCATCGGGCTGCACGATGCCATGGGCGTCGAATCCCCCGCCGACCTGCGGGCCAGCGGCTGGACCGAGAACCCGGGGCCGCTCGACCTCTCGGTGCTCGGCGTCGCCGACCGGCGCGAACCGCCGGACCGCAGCCCGGCGAGGGGCTGAGCCCGCCGCGGCCGGAATCGATCCGGTCGGTGGCGCGAGAACCCAGCCCGGCCAGGGGCTGAGCCCGCCGCGGCCGGAATCGATCCGGTCGGTGGCGCGAGAACCCGGCCCGGCCGGGGGCTGAGCCCGCCGCGGCCGGAATCGATCCGGTCGGTGGCGCGGGGACCCGGCCGGAGGCCGAGCCCCGCCGCCGTCCGGGGCGGCCGGTGCCAGGGACGCCCGCGAACCGCCTGGCACTATCCTGAGCACCATGGCAGCAGGGAAGGCCGCTTCCAAGGAAGCGAAGGCCGCGGCGAAGGCGGCGCGCAAGCAGCAGTCGAAGGAACGCAGGCAGCAGCTGTGGCAGGCGTTCCAGATGCAGCGCAAGGAAGACAAGCTGCTGCTCCCGCTGATGATCGGCTCGGTGCTCGGCAGCACCGTGCTGTTCTTCCTGATCGGGCTGATCTTCGGCATCCAGTGGTTCCTGCTGCCGCTCGGCATCCTGCTCGGCGTGCTGCTCGCCTTCATCATCTTCGGCCGCCGGGTGCAGCGCACCGTCTACACCCGCGCCGAGGGCCAGGCAGGCGCCGCCGCCTGGGTGCTGGAGAACCTGCAGGGCAAGTGGCGGGTCTCGAACGGCGTCGCCGCCACCACCCAGCTGGACGCGGTGCACCGGGTGATCGGGCTGCCCGGCGTCATCTTCGTCGCCGAGGGCAGCCCGCAGCGGGTGCGCTCGCTGCTCGCCCAGGAGAAGAAGCGCACCGCCAGGCTGATCGGCGACACCCCCATCTACGACGTCGTGATCGGCAACGACGAGGGCCAGGTGCCGCTCAAGGAGCTGCAGCGCTACCTCACCAAGCTGCCGCGCAATATCGACGCCAAGCGGATGGACAATATCGAGGGCAGGCTCTCGGCGCTCAGCTCGCGCAGCGGCCCCGCGCTGCCGAAGGGCCCGATGCCGGGCAACGCCAAGATGCGCGGCATGCAGCGCACCATCCGGCGGCGCTGATCAGCGCGAGCGCACCAGCACGGTGCCGGTGGCGCGGTCGTGCATGCCGCGGCCGTCGGCGTCGGTGAAGAGCGCGGGGATCACGAACACCAGCAGCGCCTGCCTGGCCAGCGCCCGGACGAAGCCGACCGCGATCGGGCCCTCGATCCTGCCTACCCGCAGCTTGGCGAAGTACTGACCGGGGGTGAAGCCGAAGAGCGTCACCGCCGCGATGCCGATCACGAACCAGATCAGCAGCGGCAGGTTGGCGTTCACCCCGCGCACGATGAGCGCGGAGATGCCGACCGCGATCATCCAGTCCAGGAAGACCGCGACCACCCGCCTGCCCATGCCCGCGATCGAGCCGGGCCCCGATTCGGGCAGCCCGAACTGCTCGCCCCGATACCCCGACGCGGCCGGGTCGCCCGGCTCCGCCGCGGGACCGGACAGCCAGGAACCGGTGATACGCGCCATGAGCCCAGGATAGGTCGTCGCCCGGCTCCGCTTCACCCGGCGCCGTCGCATACCGGCAGTTAACCGATGGCGGTGCGGCCACCGTGCCCCGATCGGTGTGTCCCGGATGACAGTGCGCGGCATGTGAGCAAGGCCATGCGGGCTCGGGCCGCCCCGGCTGCCGAAGCTTCGCTGGAGTCGTTCGGCCTGCTCCGCCCGTCCCCGCTCGGAGCTGGGGCTACACCGGGGCAACCGGCGGCTGCGATGCCTCGCAAACCCGTGCCCACGTCGTGCGCGAGGGCGCGGCATGGCAGGATCGTCGGTGGCCCGGGGCGAGGCGGGCAACCTCACACCAATCGCCCTACGTGTAACACTCGCGAAACACAGCCTTGATTGCCGGGAAACACCGCCTCCATAGCGTCTTTCGACGAACCCACGCAATCGACACGGGCTGGGAACCGATCGGTAAGGAGAACAAGTGACGTTCAGCACGGCCGACGAGGTCATCAAGTACATCGCGGAGCAGGAGGTCGAGTACGTCGACATCCGCTTCAGCGACCTGCCCGGTGTGCAGCAGCACTTCTCCATCCCGGGCAAGGCCTTCACCGCCGACCTCGTGGAGGACGGGCTCGCCTTCGACGGCTCCTCCGTCCGCGGTTTCCAGTCCATCGACGAGTCGGACATGCTGCTGCTGCCCGACTTCAGCACCGCCCAGCTGGACCCGTTCCGCGCCGCCAAGACGCTGAACATCAACTTCTTCGTGCACGACCCGTTCACCCGCGAGGCCTACTCCCGCGACCCGCGCAATATCGCCCGCAAGGCCGAGGAGTACCTGCGCAGCACCGGCATCGCCGACACCGCCTTCTTCGGCCCCGAGGCGGAGTTCTACATCTTCGACTCGATCCGGTACGACTCCGGCATCAACGGCGCCTTCTACGAGATCGAGTCGGTCTCGGGCTCCTGGAACACCGGCGCCGAGCGCGACCCGGACGGCAAGCTGAACCGGGGCTACAAGGTCCGCAACAAGGGCGGCTACTTCCCGGTGGCGCCGTACGACCACTACGTCGACCTGCGCGACAAGATCTCCACCAACCTGCAGGCCGCCGGCTTCGAGCTGGAGCGCGGGCACCACGAGGTCGGCACCGCGGGCCAGGCGGAGATCAACTACAAGTTCAACACCCTGCTGCACGCCGCCGACGACCTGCAGCTCTTCAAGTACATCGTGAAGAACACCGCCTGGGCCGAGGGCAAGACGGTGACCTTCATGCCCAAGCCGCTCTTCGGTGACAACGGCTCCGGCATGCACGTGCACCAGTCGCTGTGGAAGGACGGCAAGCCGCTGTTCCACGACGAGGCGGGCTACGGCGGCCTCTCCGACCTGGCGCGGCACTACATCGGCGGCATCCTGCACCACGCCCCCTCGCTGCTGGCCTTCACCAACCCGACGGTGAACTCCTACCACCGCCTGGTCCCCGGCTACGAGGCCCCGATCAACCTGGTGTACTCGCAGCGCAACCGCTCCGCCGCGGTCCGCATCCCGGTCACCGGCAACAACCCGAAGGCCAAGCGCATCGAGTTCCGCGCGCCGGACTCCTCGGGCAACCCGTACCTGGCCTTCGCCGCCATGCTGATGGCAGGCCTGGACGGCATCAAGAAGAAGATCGAGCCGCTCGCCCCGGTCGACAAGGACCTCTACGAGCTCCCGCCGGAGGAGGCCAAGGGCATCCCGCAGGCGCCCACCAGCCTCGCCTCGGTCATCGACCGGCTCGAGCAGGACCACGAGTACCTCACCGAGGGCAATGTCTTCACCCCCGACCTGATCGAGACCTGGATCTCGCTCAAGCGCGAGGGCGAGATCGCGCCGGTCAACCTGCGGCCGCACCCGTACGAGTTCGAGCTGTACTTCGACGTGTAGGTCGTCGCGCGTTCGAGGGTTCTCCGAGGCCCCGGCATTCCGATGGGGGATGCCGGGGCTTCGGTTCGTTCCGGGTCTAGTGCGTGGTGATCCAGGACAGGTCGGGGAGACAGCGGGGCCGTTCGTCGGTGTACCAGGCGTATTCGAGCGCGCTCAGCAGCCCGTCTCGCGCCCAGAGAATGAGTTCGCCGATCGGAGCGCCGTCACCGTCGGTGACCGCGGCCTCGGCGACGATCCCGCTCGCCGGACCGGCGGTGGCCCCGGGCAGGACGGTCAGGTCGACGCTGGGTGAGCCGGGACCCCAGGTCGCGACGACCCGCGCGTGCGGAATCTGTGCCGCGTAGCTGGCGTCGGCACCGGTTGCCAGGAGGGCCGCGATGACATCGGCTTCCCGCCGGGTCAGTGCCCTGGGGTGGATCGACTGCGAACCGTGCGTACCAGGGACGCTGCCGTCGTATATGCCCATCCACGCCCCGAGTTGTCGCGACTCGTCGAGCGGGGTGTGCTGCATCGGGTCGCGCACGGCTACTACATCGTGGTGCCGCAGGAGCATGTCGGTCGTCCGTGGTTGCCCGGTCTCGAAGCTACCGCGGCGGGGATCGCTGTGGCGATCTACGGGAGCGACAGGGCCGTGCTGATGGGAGTGAGCGCGGCTCGGCTGCTCGGTGTGACCCCTCGCGCGCTGTCCACCGCGGTGGTCGCGGTGCCGGCGCAGTACCGGCCGATCGCGCTGTCGGACCGCCGCGCCACCGTCCGATTCGTGCGGCGCGATGTCGACGCTCTCGATGCCGAACGGGTGCCGACGCCACTCGGCGCCGCACTGGTGACGACCCCCGAGCAGACCTTGCTCGACCTGGCTCGGCGGCCGTCCCTCGGCAATGCAGAGCCGGACGTGCGCGCCGCGATCGCCGCGCTCTACCGGCGCAGCAACCCCGAGCGGCTCACAGAACTCGCTGGGCCACAGCGCCTCGTGGGCGCGCTGCGCCGCGCCGCGAGCTGGGTACAGGGGGAGCGGTGAACCTCGACGAGCGCGACGAGGTCGCGGTCCGCTTCGGCGTCGCGCCGGAACAGGTGGAGCGGGACCATCTGATCTCGCACCTGCTCGCGGCCATCTCCGCCCGCTTCGCGGATCGGCTGCACTTCATCGGCGGTACCGCGCTCGCCCCGCACCCATCTCGTGTCCGGACGTCTCAGCGAGGACGTCGATCTAGTCGCGCTCGGCAGCCGCGCCGCGCTCGCCGCCGATCTGGCTCGGGTGCTCCCGCAGGCCATTGCCCGTAGCCACGGTCGGCTGACGCTGAGACCCGGTCTCCGCGAATCCGTGATACCGAGGCAGCTTTCGTGCAGGCCGACAGCGGTCTGTCCATCAAGATTCAGCTGCTGTCCGCGCGGGACCGAACGGTATGGCCCACGGAACTCCGCCCGCTCGGGCAGCGCTACGGCGACGCCCCACCGGCGCAGTTGCCGGTGCCGACCCTGCCCGCCTTCGCCGCGTCGAAGACGGCAACGTGGCACGATCGCCGTGCTCCTCGCGACTTGTGGGATCTGTGGGCGCTCGCCGGAATCGGGGCCATCGACCCAGCCGCAGCCCGCCTCTTCGTGCGCCACGGACCGACGAATCGGCCGCCGGCGAACCATCTGTTCGATCGCCCGCCGAGCGAAGACGAGTGGGTTTCCCAGCTGGCGGGGCAGACTCGGCTGACGGTCACCGCGGCTACGGCGCTGGACATCGTGCGCGAGGCATGTAGCCGTGCAGTCGGGGGTGAAAACAGTGTCGGGGAAACGGATCCGTAGAGGCCCTCGACCTGGTTCGATGAGCAATCGACTCACGCCCATAGCGAGCAGACATCATCGAGCGGGGGTTCATGACCGATCAGTACGGGCGCCCCAACAGTACCCGGCGCGGGGGCAGTACCTCGGGGGCACGGGCCACAGGGGTACACGCAGCCGCCGCGGAAGAAGGCGAAGTGGCCGTGGATCCTCAGGGGGATCGCGCTGGTGATCGTGCTGGGCGTCGGCGGGTGCATGGCGCTCATAGCCGGGGCGGTGAGCGAGGTGGACAAGGAGGCCAAGCGGAGGTGACGGTCACCTACGAGGTCGACGGGAGTGGGGGCGGGACGTCGGTTACCTATTCCGGGCGAGACTTCAATATCGCCCAGAAGTCGGAGGCGCCGCTGCCATGGAGCAAGGACGTCACCACTTCGACGTGTAGGTCGTCGCGCGTTCGAGGGTTCTCCGAGGCCCCGGCATTCCGATGGCGATGCCGGGGCTTCGGTTTGTTTACAGCCAGCTCCGGTGATCGCGGCGACATCGCGACCCGATCTTCCGGAAGTTGCAGGGAACCGGTGGCACCAGCCGTGCGTCAGTATGTAGACGGAGATGACGTAGACGGAGATGACAGAGAGGGGTCGACCATGTCATCCAAGGCCGACGGCGAGATCCTGCGGGTGGTGCCCGCCGAGATTGTCGATGCAGGGCAGTTCGTCCAGCTCACGGCGGATGCCTTGATCAGCGGCCTGCGCTCGCTCGACGGAGAGATCGGTCGCCTGCTCGACGGCTGGACAGGTAGCTCCGCGGACGCGTATCGAGCTGGGTGGACCGAGACCAGGTATGGTGCGCTGACCGTGCTGGAGTCGCTGGTCGCGATGGCCGAACTTCTCGGGGTGAGCGCAGAAAATTTCACCGATCAGGAACAGGTGAACAGTGACGGCATCGTGCTGCTGGATATCTGAGGGGGAGTGATGAGCGACGATTCATTCCGTGTCGACCTGAACGAACTGGACGCAGCCACCGCGCGGGTAGCGGGCTTCATCGGATTTCTCTCCGACAGCCTGGCCGGACTGGAACAGCGGATGGGTGCCCTGCAGCAGAACTGGCAGGGACAAACGGCGGTCGCGCAGGCGCAGGCATTCGAGCAGTGGCGCACCGGTGCCACCGATGTGGTCGAAGGCATCGACGCGATGCGCCAGGCTTCGATTGATGCCCACGGACGCTATTCGTCTGCTGTGGAGGCGAACCTGCGCATGCTGGGGCGCCGGTAGCGGCTTGTGCCGACGCTGAGCGTTCGATCTTTACCGAGGGGGACCATGGACAGCGGTGCGCACGCGCGATCGGGGTCGACAAAGCCGGACAACGTAAAACGAGATGCGGCACCCACCTCGAAGTGGGCCGCGACGTGACCGAGCTGAACGTCGATCCGATCGTATACACCTCGGCCGCAAGCAATCTCAATACATCCGCGGTCGATTTTCACGCTGCTTTCGCTGCGGCCATGGGGCAGCTCTCCGGAATCACGGAGATGGGCGGCACGGTAGGGGCATGCAGGGATTGGTCGAGTTCCTACGACGCCACTTCCATCGATGCCTACACATTGTCGAGCAGCCTGGTGCAGGCGATCGACAACTACGCCGACATCTTGCAGCAGGCCGGGTACAACTACGCACTTGCTGACCACCAGAAGGGGACCGGCCGTCCCGAGCCGGTCAAACCGACGGCGTTCCCGTTCGCGTGGAGCAGCTGCCCCCAGCCTCCCCCTTCGGCGGGAGGGCCGGGTAGCGGCCTGGTCGACGACGGATTCCAGCTCGCGAGCAAAGCCGGCATCCCCATCCCCGATGGCGATCCCGATAAATTACTCTCAGCCGCTGCCGTGTGGGATGGACTGGCGAAGAGCGGGGCGGTGGCCGGACTGCCGGCCAAACTCGAGAGCACGGCCCAGAGTTTCGACAGGGTGACTGCGCCGGAGTCGTCCTTCATCGACGAGGATATTCGTGAGATGAAGGCGGCAGCGGAAGACGTCGGCACGATATTCGCCGATATCGCTCAGGCCTGCCGGGATCAGAAGGCCGCCATCGACGATATGCGCGCGAAACTGCGGACTCTGCTCGAGGATTTGGCAGAAGAAATCGCGATCGAGATCGCAACCACCGTGGTGTTCTCTGCGGTCGCGGGCGCGTTGTCCGCTGGATTCGGTGCTGCGGCGGTTGCGGCATACCGCGGCGGAAAAATTGTCGAGAAAGTGACGAGATACGCCGGCAGAATCAAGAGCATCATCGAAACCGTGCGGTTCGCCATCAAGGTGAAGACGCAAAAGGTTACATCGACTATCCGCGACAAGCTGCAACGCATCATTGATCTGGTCAAGCGGCGCGGAGATGATGCAGCCCGGCGCACAGCGAACCCGTCGCTGACGCAGAAGGACCTGGATGCGCTCAGGGACTACACTGGTGCCGGGTATCAGGACCTCAACAGGGGCTTGAGAGAGGGAACCGTGGACGCCGCACAGCAGGCACGAATCGACGCGACGAACGAAGCTCTTTCCAAGCTTCCCGATCACTCCGGGGTGGTCTATCGGGGCACCACGCTCCCGCAGGACGTCATCGACAACTACAAAGAAGGGACGATCGTGACCGAAAAGGCATTCACGAGCACGTCGTCTTCTGCTTCGACGGCCTTCCCCGGAAATGTCGAATACACGATAGTTTCCAAGACCGGGAAAGATGTCAAACCGTTCTCGGCCGTGGAAACCCCAGGTTACACGGAGAACGAAGTCTTGTTCCGAAGTGGGACGAATTTCGAGGTACTGAAAAACGAGGTCGACCCGCGGACCGGGAAAACGATCATTCACTTGGTGGAACGCTGACGCGGAGGTAGTTGTTGTGGGCAAAGAAGTGGCAGGGAAAATTTTCTCGACGCCGGAAGAGTTGGGGCTACCTCCTCTGGGGGAGGATGAACTCGCGGAGGCTCGGCGAATGCTGGCGCAGGCGCAGGCGCGGCGCGACAGCATCCCTCCGGAGGAGCGGACGCCTGCTGCTCCGAAGTTCTACGACGATGCGGCCGGTACCGAGTACGAGAGGCGCGAGCCCTCGTAGAGTCCCGAGCCGTGAGATGGGGAACGGGTCGCAGGTCGGTCCCGGCTCACGGTCACGGCGGCGACGGCGCTCGTCATCGTGCGTGAGGTATGGGGCCGGGCGGCCGGGGGTGCACATCTGTTCCGGGAAACGCTTTTTATGGTCAGCTGTAGCGGGAGGCGGGCGAGGAATGAGCGCGGCCGGTCGCTGGGCCACGTGCCCACCGACCGGATCGGAAACGCTCAGCCGCCGAAGCGCGCCAGCACCGAGCTGGCCTCCTGCGAGGCGGTGCCCTCGTTCGCGAGATGTGCCATGGCGGGGGCGATCTCGCGGCCGTGGTGCGCCATGGCCTGGGCGTAGAGCCGGCCGGCGCGGTAGGAGGAGCGGACCAGGGGGCCCGCCATGACGCCGGCGAAGCCGAGCTGCTCGGCCACGCGGGAGTGCTCGACGAACTCCTCCGGCTTCACCCAGCGGTCAACGGGGTGGTGCCGGGGGGAGGGGCGCAGGTACTGGGTGATGGTGAGGATGTCGCAGCCGGCCTCGTGCAGGTCGCGCATGGCCTGGGTGACCTCATCCGGGGTCTCGCCCATGCCGAGGATGAGATTGGACTTGGTGACCAGCCCGGCCTCGCGGGCGGCGGTGAGCACGGCCAGCGAGCGCTCGTAGCGGAAGGCGGGACGGATGCGCTTGAAGATGCGCGGCACCGTCTCCAGGTTGTGCGCGAGCACCTCGGGGCGCGCGGAGAAGACCTCGGCGAGCTGCTCGGGCACCGCGTTGAAATCCGGGATGAGCAGCTCGACGCCGGTGTTCGGGTTCAGCGCCTTGATGGCGCGCACGGTCTCGGCGTAGAGCCAGGCGCCGCCGTCGGCCAGGTCGTCACGGGCGACGCCGGTGATGGTGCTGTAGCGCAGCCCCATGGCCTGCACGCTCTCCGCCACCCGGCGCGGCTCGTCGCGGTCGAGCGCGGCCGGCTTGCCGGTGTCGATCTGGCAGAAGTCGCAGCGGCGGGTGCACTGCTCGCCGCCGATGAGGAAGGTGGCCTCGCGGTCTTCCCAGCACTCGAAGATATTGGGGCAGCCCGCCTCCTCGCACACGGTGTGCAGCCCCTCGCGCTTCACCAGCCCCTTGAGCTCGGTGTACTCGGGGCCCATGGTGGCGCGGGTGCGGATCCAGCTGGGTTTGCGCTCGATCGGGGTCTCGGCGTTGCGGGCCTCGATGCGGAGCAGCTTCCGGCCCTGGGGGGCGCGGGCGGCCTCGCCGGGGGTGGAGCGGGGCGCGGGAGTCTCGTGCGCGGTGGTCACTGTCTCGACCTTACGCCGTCGGCGCCGCGGCCTGCGGCCGGGCGAGGGTGTGATCGCGCACGGGGAGTTCGCCGTCCAGCGCCTGCCCGATGGCTGCGGCCACCAGCGGCTTCAGCTCGGCGACGGTGACTTCGTACCCCAGCTCCCTGGTGAGCGTGGTGACGCCCGCATCCCTGATCCCGCACGGCACGATGGCCTGGAAGCCGTCCATGGCGGAGTTGCAGTTCAGCGAGATGCCGTGCAGCGCGACGCCGCGCTGCACCCGGACCCCGATGGCCGCGATCTTGCGCTCGGCCAGCGGCCCCGCGGCGGGCAGCCAGACCCCGGAGCGGCCGTCCACCCGGCCGCACTCGATGTCGAAGCCGGTGCAGACGCTGATCAGCGCCTCCTCCAGCCTGCGCACGTACTGCACCACGTCCACCGGCTCGGCCAGCCGCACGATCGGGTACCCGACCAGCTGCCCCGGCCCGTGCCAGGTGATCTTGCCGCCGCGGTCGACCTGCACCACCGGGCTGCCGTCGAGCGGCAGATCCTCGGCCTCGGTGCGGCGACCGGCGGTGTAGACGGAGGGGTGCTCGAGCAGCAGCAGCCGATCGACGCCGCGGCCCGCGGCCCGCTCGGCGGCGATGGCACGCTGCCGGTCCCAGGCCAGGTGGTAGTCGATCAGCCCCAGATCCTCGACCACGATCGGGGTCGAGTCGATGCGGGCGGACGGTGTGGTGTTCACAGCGGCGACGTTACGCCCCGAGGCGGGGATCGGGCTCGGGGACCGGGAGCGTGAGCTGCATGAGCGTGAGATCCATCCACAGGCCGAACTTTCTCCCCACCTCGGGGAGTTCGCCGACGATGCGGAAGCCGAACTGCTCGTGCAGCGCGATGGAGCCGGTATTGCGGGACTCGATCGCGGCGATCACCGCGTGCACCGCCCCCGACTCGCGGGCCCGCTCCAGCAGCGCCGTGAGCAGCGCGCGCGCCACCCCGCGGCGCTGGAAGCGCTCGTCCACGTAGACCGAGTTCTCCACGCTGTGCAGGTAGCCGAGCTTGGGCCGCCACTGCCCGTAGCCGGCGTACCCCGCGACCTCGCCGTCGATCTCGGCCACCAGGATCGGGTGCCCGGCCGCGGCACGTGCCGCGAACCACGCCTCCCGATCCTCGATACCGACCTCGTCGACATCCCAGATCGCCGTCGAGGCGGCGATATTGGCGTTGTGAATGACCAGGATCGCAGGTAGGTCGCTCTCCAGGGCATCACGAACCTGCACGCTGCGGCCATCGCGCGTGAGCGAGGGTTCTCCGTGGTCACGATCCGCTTCCGGGCCCGACGTGCTCACGCGCCGTCCCCCGCGGGGTCGAAGAGGTCGGTCAGCGCGATGCCGAGGGTGGGGTGGCGGAACACGTACTCGCTCTCCTCCAGCACGGTCGGAATGGCGCGCGGGCCGCGCAGCACGGCCTCGTCGGCGAACTCGCCGATGGCGGCGCGCAGCACGAACGAGGGCACCACCAGCGGCGCGGGCCTGCGCAGCGCCCGGCCGAGCGCCCGGGTGAACTCGGCATTGGTGACCGGCGCCGGGCCGACGGCGTTCACCGGCCCCGACACCGACGAATCGGCGAGCACGTGCCGGATGGCGCCGACCTCGTCGGCCAGCGAGATCCACGGCGTGTACTGCCTGCCGTCGCCGAAGCGGCCGCCGATGCCGAGCCCGAAGAGCGGGCGCAGCACGCCGAGCAGCCCGCCGGTGCGGGCGAGCACCAGCCCGCCGCGCAGCAGCACGGTCCTGACCCCGGCCTCCGCGGCGGGCAGCGTCGCGGCCTCCCAGTCCCGGCACAGCGTGGCGAGGAAACCGCTGCCGGGGCGGGCGTTCTCGTCGATCACCCGATCCCCGGTGGCGCCGCCGTAGATATGCACGCCACCGGCGTTGACCAGCACCGGAACCCCGGCGGCCGCGACCGCCGCTGCGAGCACGTCGGTGGGGGTGATCCGGCTGTCCCGCAACTCCTGCTTGAACCGGCCGGTCCAGCGCTGGGCGTGGATATTGCGCCCGCACAGGTTGACGGCGGCGTCGGCCCCGCGCAGCGCCTGCTGGTCGAGCTCGGCGCGCGCGGGGTCCCAGGCGAATTCGTCCGGTGCGGCGGGTTGCCGCCGCACCAGCCGAGCCACCTCGTGCCCGTCCCGGCGCAGCGCCGCGACGAGCGCCGTCCCGATCAAGCCGGAGGAACCGGCCACGATGATCTTCAAAGACGGCAGCCCTCCGTTACAGCCCCAGATCGGCCTCGAACGCGGCTTCCTCCAGCCGATGCCGGATGGTGGTGAGGAAGCGGCCCGCGTCCGCGCCGTCGATCAGGCGATGGTCGTAGGTCAGCGGCAGGAAGGCCATCGAGCGCACGCCGATGGACTCGCTGCCGCCCTCGTCGGTCACCACCACCGGGCGCTTGACGATCGCGCCGGTGCCGAGCATGGCCGCCTGCGGCGGGACCAGGATCGGGGTGTCGAACAGCGCGCCCTGGCTGCCGATGTTGGTGATGGTGAAGGTGCCGCCGGAGAGCTCGTCCGGCTTCAGCCCGCCGGTGCGCGCCCGGCCGGCGATATCGGCGATGGCCCTGGCCAGCCCGGCCAGCGAGAGGTCGCTGGCATTGTGGATGATCGGCGAGAGCAGCCCCTGCTCGGTGTCGACGGCGATGCCGAGGTGCACCGAGGCGTGGTAGGTGATCTGCTTGCTGTCGTCGTCGTAGCTGGCGTTGACGTTCGGGTGCACGCCGAGCGCCTCGACCACGGCCTTGGCGAAGAACGGCAGGAAGGTGAGGTTCACGCCCTCGCGCTCCTTGAACGCCGCCTTGGCCCTGGCGCGCAGCGCCGCGATCCGGGTGACGTCGACCTCGTGCACCTGGGTGAGCTGCGCGGTGGTGCGCAGCGACTCCAGCGTCTTGGTCGCGGTGATCTGCCGGATCCGGTTGGCCTTCTGCGTGGTCCCGCGCAGGTGCGCCAGCTCGGGGGCGGGCTTCGGCTGCGCCTTCGGCGCGGCGGCCGGCTGCTGCGCGGGCGCGGCGGCGGGCTCCGGCGCCTTCTTGGCCTCGGCAGCGGCCAGCACGTCCTGCTTGCGGATGCGGCCGCCGACGCCGGAGCCGCTCAGCTCGCCGAGATCGACGCCGTGCTCCTCGGCCAGCCTGCGCACCAGCGGGGTGACGTACGGGGTGGAACCCGAGGCGGGCTCGCTCCTGGGTGCCTCGGCCTTCGGTGCCGCGGCCGCGGCCGGGGCGGGCTCGGGCTTCGGCTCCGGCTCGGGTTCCGGCGCGGCCTCCTGCTTCGGCTCGGGGGCGGGCGCGGGCTCGGACTTCGGCGCGGGCGACCCGCTGCCGATCACACCGAGCTGACCGCCGACCGGGACCACGTCGTCCTCCTCCGCGCTGATCTCGAGCAGCGTGCCCGCGACCGGCGAGGGGATCTCGGTGTCGACCTTGTCGGTGGAGACCTCGAGCAGCGGCTCGTCGACGGCGACCTCGTCGCCGATGGCCTTGAGCCAGCGGGTGACGGTGCCCTCGGTGACCGATTCGCCCAGCTCCGGCATCTTCACCGGGGTGCCGTCACCGGACCCCGACGAGGCGGCGGGCGCGCTCTGCTCGGGCTCGGACTCCGCGGCCGGCTCCTCCTCGGCCTCCGGCTCCGCGGCGGGCTCCTCCGCAGCCGGCTCCTCCTCGGCGGCCGGAGCCGGGGCCTCGTCGCCGCCGCTCTGCTCGCCGGCATCGCCGATCACGCCCAGCTCACCGCCGACCTCGACCACGTCGTCCTCCTGGGCGACGATCTTCGTCAGCACACCCGCGGCCGGAGACGGGATCTCGGTGTCGACCTTGTCGGTCGATACCTCGAGCAGGGGCTCGTCGACCTCGACCGTGTCTCCTTCCTGCTTCAGCCACCTGGTGACCGTTCCCTCGGTGACGCTCTCACCAAGAGCCGGCATCTGGACGGAGAAGGCCATGTCCGTTGACTCCTTGACTGCTCGACGGGTCTACAACAGTTCGCTGCCCGGTGGGGCACCGCCGCGGGTCGCGGCGACGTCCTCGCGCGCTCGGCACCGGAATCTGTGTGGTTTCTTGTACCGCGGTCCATCCTTGCACTCGCGCGCGTGGCATGTGGCACAGGGCAGGCAACTGCCGGGCTCGGGCACTATGGAACTACCCGGTCGCGGCGCTGGAACCCCGGCCGGTGTGACGACGAGAGAGGTGAGTGCCGGTATGGGGCTGCTCGATCGCTTCCGCGGCGCCGCCGCCAGGGCCGGACGGGCGGCGCGGCCGCGCGGGGTACGCGCGGAGGACGCCCGCTACCTGGCCGAGTGGGCGCGCACGCACACCGGCGTCGAGGGTTATGTGGAGCCGAAGACCACCGTGACCGATGTCACGGTGGTGCTGATCGCCGCCGACGGCGAGTGGACCCGCCGCATCGTCGGCGAGCGCGGCGCCCGCACACTCGCCGGCGACCTCGGGATTCCGGTGTACGACGTGGCCCGCACCGGCTACCCGCAGCGCATGCGCGACCACGACGAGCGCGAGCGCATCCGCCGCAGGCGCGAGCTGGAGCGCGAACTCGACGAGCTGTGACCGGCCCGGCGGCCGCTCGCCGGGCCCGCCTGCGGCTACTCGGTGACCGGCTCCGCCGCGATGTCCTCCAGCACCGCGATGAGCGTGCGCACCGGGACGCCGGTGCCGCCCTTGCCGACGTAGCCGAACGCGCCGCCCTGGTTGTAGGCCGGGCCCGCGATGTCGATGTGCGCCCACTGCACCCCCTCCGGCACGAACTCCTTCAGGAAGAGCCCGGCGGAGAGCATGCCGCCCCAGCGGTGCCCGGCGACGTTCGCGATATCGGCGACCTTGGAGTTCAGATCGGCGCGCAACTCCGCAGGCAGCGGCATGGCCCAGCCGTTCTCGCCGACCGAGCGGGAGATCCCGGCCACCCGGTCGCGGAACTCGTCGGTGCCCATGACGCCGGGGGTGCGGGTGCCGAGCGCGACCATCTGCGCGCCGGTGAGCGTGGCGACGTCGATCAGGAACTCCGGGTCGTCCTCGCCCGCGCGCACGATGGCGTCGGCCAGGATGAGCCTGCCCTCGGCGTCGGTGTTCAGCACCTCGACGGTGGTGCCGCCGTACTGGACCAGCACGTCGCCCGGGCGCTGCGCGGTGCTGGATGGCATGTTCTCGGCCATCGGAACCGTCGCCGTGACCGTGATCGGCAGGCTCAGCCTGGCCGCGAGCAGGGTCGTGGCGATGACCGCCGCCGCGCCGCCCATGTCCGAGGTCATGGCATCCATGCCCGCGGCGGGCTTGATCGAGATGCCGCCGGTGTCGAAGGTGATGCCCTTGCCGATCAGCGCGACCTTGCGCGGCCCGCCCTCGTAGCTGATCCGGACCAGCCGCGGCGGCCGCGACGAGCCCTTGCCGACGCCGAGCACGCCGCCGTACCCGCCCGCCTCCAGTGCCTTCTCGTCCAGCACCTCGACGGTGAGCCCGGCGCCTTCGGCGAGCAGCGCGGCGCGGTCGGCGAACTCGGCGGGGAAGAGGTGGCTGGGCGGGGTGTTCACGAAGTCGCGGGCGGTGGCGACCGCCTCCGCGACCAGCCGGGCGCGGAACAGCGCCTCCTCGCCGAAATCGGGCTCGGGCACCAGTAGCTCGACCCTGGCCGGCGGGCGCTCGTCCGGCTTCGGCGCCGTCTTCGCCGAGCGGTACGGCGTGAAGGTGTAGGCGCCCAGGTAGAACCCCTCGGCCGCGGCGCCGAGGTCGAGCCCGGAGAGCGTGCTCGCGATCTGCTCGGTGCCGCTCAGCGCGCGCGCCGCCACGCCCGCGGAGCGCCGGATCTGCTCGGCGTCCAGCTTCTCCGCCGAGCCGAGGCCGACGGCGAGCACGCTGGTGACGCCGTCCAGCCCGGCCGGGGCGGGCACCCGGGTGAGCTCCTCCGCCTTGCCCTTCGCGCCGACCGCGCCGAGCTGGTCGAGCAGGGTCGCGCGCAGCTCGGTGCTCAGCACGTCGCTGAAGAGGTCGTCGGGCACGATCGCCGGGCCGTTCTCGGAGGAGGTCACGCCGATGACGAGCACGTCGGTATCGGAGCCGAGAGCGGTGGTACGGGCCAGTTCCGGGCCCAGCGGGCGATCAGCAGCAGCGGTCATGGCCACAGGCTACTGCCCGCCGCGGCAGCCCCGCCCGGCGCGGGCGTGCGCGGATCAGGCCAGGAGGCGGGAGCGCGGCGTGGCCGCGGAGGGCCATCGATCACGCCCCCATCGGTACCGCATTCAGCGGCTAAGCTGCCTCGGGTGACCGACACCGAGCTGCTCCGAGGCCCCATCGACGCCGTGCACACCTCGCTCGGGGCGACCTTCGCGCCGTTCGGCGGGTGGCGGATGCCGGTCTCCTACGCGGGCACGGTGCGCGAGCACACGGCGGTGCGTGAGACGGTCGGGCTCTTCGACGTGAGCCACCTCGGCAAGGCGACGGTGCGCGGCCCCGGCGCTGCCGAGTTCGTGAACGGCGCCTTCACCAACGACCTGGACCGCATCCGCCCCGGCCGGGCGCAGTACACGCTGTGCTGCACCGACTCCGGCGGTGTCGTCGACGACCTGATCGCCTACTTCGTCGGGCCGGACGAGATCTTCCTCGTCCCCAATGCCGCCAATACCGCCGAGGTGGTCGCCCGGCTGCGTACGGCGGGCACCGGCGGCGTCACCGTGACAGACGACCACCGGGCCTACGCGGTCTTCGCGGTGCAGGGCCCGCGCTCGCCCGCGGTGCTCGAAAGCCTCGGCCTGCCCGCCGATCTCGGCTACATGGCCTTCGCCGACGCCGAGTGGCAGGGCCGCGAGGTCCGGGTCTGCCGCACCGGCTACACCGGCGAGCACGGCTACGAGCTGCTGCCGCGCTGGGACGATGCCGAGCCGGTGTTCCGCGCCCTGCTGGCGGCCGTAGCGGCCGAGGGCGGCCAACCCGCCGGGCTCGGCGCCCGCGACACCCTGCGCACCGAGATGGGGTACCCGCTGCACGGCCACGAGCTCGGGCCCGATATCAGCCCGCTGCAGGCGCGCTGCGGCTGGGCGGTGGGCTGGGCCAAGCCGCGGTTCTGGGGCAAGGCCGCGCTCGAGCGCGAGAAGGCCGCCGGGCCGGCCAGGACCCTGCTCGGGCTGCGCGCCATCGACCGCGGCGTGCTGCGCCGCGGCCAGCGCGTGCTGCGCGGTGACGAGGTGGTGGGGGAGACCACCTCGGGCACCTTCTCCCCGACCCTGGAGCGCGGCATCGCGCTCGCGCTGCTCGACACCGCGGCCGGGCTGGAGGCGGGCGCCGAGGTCATCGTGGACGTGCGCGGCAGGCGGCTGCGCTGCGCGGTGGTGCGGCCGCCGTTCGTGGACGCGCGCCCCGCCTGATCAGCGCGCCCCGATAGGATCGGGGGCATGACCGCTGCTGCACAGTTCGCCCGTATTCCGCATCCCGCTCGCACGCCGGGGGAGCGGGTACGGGAGATTCTGGCGGCGCCCGGCTTCGGCCGGTTCTTCACCGACCACATGGTCTCCATCGACTACCGGGACGGCAGCTGGACCGACGCGCGGGTGGAGCCGTACGCGCCGCTGCAGATGGATCCGGCCACCATGGTCTTCCACTACGGCCAGGCCATCTTCGAGGGGCTCAAGGCGTACCGGCAGCCGGACGGCGGCATCGCCTGCTTCCGGATCGACGCCAATGCCGCGCGCTTCCGCCGCTCGGCGCGCAGGCTCGCCATGGCCGAGCTCCCCGACGAACTCTTCATCGAGTCGGTGCGGGCGCTGCTCGAGGTGGACGGTGACTGGGTGCCCGCGGCGGGCGGCGAGGAAGCGCTCTACCTGCGGCCCTTCATGTTCGCGACCGAGGCGGGGCTGGGCGTGAAGCCCGCGGCCGCCTACAAGTACCTGCTGCTCGGATCGCCGGCCGGGGCCTACTTCCCGCGCGGCGTGAAGCCGGTGAAGGTCTGGCTCTCCACCGAGTACGTGCGCGCCGCGCCGGGCGGCACCGGCGAGGCCAAGGTGGCGGGCAACTACGCCTCCTCGCTGCTTGCCCAGGCCGAGGCCACCGAGAAGGGCTGCGACCAGGTGGTCTGGCTGGACGCCGTGGAGCGCGCCTACGTCGAGGAGATGGGCACCAACAATTTGTTCTTCGTCTTCGGCTCGGGGTCCGAGGCCAGGCTGGTGACGCCGGAGCTCTCCGGCTCGCTGCTGCCCGGCATCACCCGCGACTCGCTGATCACGCTCGCCGCCGACGCCGGGTACCGGGTCGAGGAGCGCAAGGTCTCGGTGCGGGAGTGGCTGGACGGCGCCGCCTCCGGGGAGATCACCGAGGTGTTCGGCTGCGGTACCGCGGCGGTCATCACCCCGGTCGGCTGGGTGCGTTCGCCGGACGGCGAAGTCGCCATCGGCGGCGGCGAGCCGGGTGAGGTCACCCTGGCGTTGCGCGACACCCTGACCGGTATTCAGCGCGGCACCTTCGCCGACACCCACGACTGGCTCTTCCGCTTCTGATTCGGAGTCGGCCCTGCCGTCCGGAACGGACGGCAGGGCTGCCGGGAGTGTGCTGGGCTCAGCCCGGCATCAGCATGTGCCATTCGTCGAGGGTCTGCGGGCGCAGCACGTAGTTGTTCTCGCGCACCGCGGTGAGCGGTGCGCTCGGCTCCTGCGAGTACCAGTGCCCCGGATAGACCACCGGGTCGCCGCGCAGCCCGGCGAGGTGCCGCAGGCTGCGGAACATCTCGTCGGAATCGCCGCCGGGGAAATCGGTGCGGCCACAGCCGTCGACGAACAGCGTGTCGCCCGCGACGAGCCGGTTCTCGAACAGGAAGCACTGGCTGCCCGGCGTGTGCCCGGGCGTGTGTAACAATTCGATCTCGAAAGTCCCGACGCTGAGTTTGTCCCCGTGTTCGTGCCCGGTGAATTCGCTCTCCGCGATGCCGGTGACGTTGGCGACCCAGGTCAGTTCGGCGTGGTTCACATGCACCGGGACGCTGGTCTTCTCCAGCAGTTCGCGCACGCCGCGCAGGGTGAAGCCGAGCATGGAGCCGCCCACGTGGTCCGGGTGGTGGTGGGTGGCGAGCACGCCGGTGAGGCGCAGGCCGTCGGCCTCCGCCAGGTCCGCGAGATCGCCCGCGGCATAGGCGGGATCGACGACGACGCACTCCCCGCTCTCCCGGTCGCCGATGAGGTACGCGAAATTCCGCATCTGTGTCGCGATCGGATCGCCGACGGCGAAATCCCGGCCGGACAGCAGCTGGCGAAAGTACAGGCGCTCGGAAGACATGGCGTCCACCTTATTGTGCGACCCAGACGATGCGTGCGAGTCGGCCGGAAAATGTCCACTGACCCAGACTGTGGCGGTCGACACGTTTGACCTGGTGCCCCCTGGAATAACGCACGGCGATTGCTCGCCGGGTGCCGGAAACAAACAAGTGTGCGTGCCGGGTAATAGCTGAATTGCACTGGTCGCGAGGTATATCTCCGAATTCCGGGTGGGGTATCGGGCTTTCGGAACGTTTCGACCGGATCAGCCCAGGGCGAGGAGCACGGCGGTGGTGGCGGTGGCCGATTCCACTGCCGCGCCGAGCACATCGCCGGAGAGACCCTCGAAACGGCGGACGCAATGCTGCGTCAGCAGCGCCGCGGCGGCGAGGGCGGCGGCGACCGCGAGCGGGCCGTGCCAGGGGGCCGTGCCGGGTAGCAGGGCGGCTGCGGCGAGGGCGGCGGCGACCCACAGGGCGGCGGTCAGCGGGCGCTGGGTGGCGGCGACCAGGGCGCCGAAGCCGGTGTCCGGGGCGGCGGGAGCGCGCACGCAGGCGAGCACCGCCGCCACCCGGCCGGTGGCGACCGCGAGCACCACGCCCGCCCACTGTCCGGCGTCCGCGAGCGCCGCGAAGGCGAGTGCCTGGGTGAGGACGGCGAAGAGGAGCGCGGCGGTGCCGAACGGCCCGATGCCGCCGTCCTTCATGATGCGGCGGGCGCGCTCGGGCGGGCCATAGCAGCCGAGGCCGTCGGCGGTGTCGGCCAGGCCGTCCAGGTGCATGCCTCGGGTGCCCGCGGTCAGGGCGCCGACCGCGAGCAGCCCCGCGAGGGTCGTGGTGGCGCCCGCCGCGGTGAGCGCCCACAGGGTCGCGGCGGCGAAGGCGCCGAGCAGGAGTCCCGCGCCGGGGGCCGCCGCGATGGCACGCCCCGCCGCCCCGCGGTCGATCTCGTCCGGCCCGCGCACCGGGAGCACGGTCAGCCAGGAGAGGGCGAGCCGCAATCCGGTGATCACCGGACCGCCCGTCGTCGGTGGTCCAGGGCGGGCACCTGTCGCCGAGCGCGCGGAGCCGCGGCCCGCGCGGTCGAAGCGGCGGTCAGCAACTCGGCAGGCGGGGAGGCGGCCGTCAGGGGCTCGGCGACCGGGATCGCCCGGCTCACTTTCGCAGGTTCGCTGCGGGAGCGGCGGTTTCGCCCCTGGTGCTGACGCCCGCGTCGCCGAAGGTCGCCATCTCGCCGATGGCGGCGACGGCGGCGCGCAGCAGCGGGAGCGCGGCGAGCGCGCCGGAGGCTTCGCCGAGCCGCATGTCCAGCTCGAGCAGCGGCTCCAGGTGCAGGTGGCGCAGCGCCAGCCGGTGCGCGGGCTCGGTGGAGCGGTGCCCGGCCACCCACCACGCCTTGGCGCCGTCGGCCAGGTCCTCGGCGATCAGCGCGGCGGCGGTCACCACCGTGCCGTCCAGGATCACCGGGGTGCGCCTGGCGGCGGCGCGGGCGAGAAACCCCGTGATGGCGGCGATATCGGCCCCGCCGCCGACCCGGAGCAGCGCCACCGGCTGCTGCTTGGCGACCGGGCGGGTGCGGCGCATGGTGTCCCGGATGGCGGCCAGCTTGCGGCTCCAGCCTGCGTCGTCGACCCCGGTGCCGCGGCCGATGGCGGCCACCGGTTCGGTGCCGGTGAGGGTGGCGATGAGCGCCGTGGCGGGGGTGGTGTTGCCGATTCCCATGTCGCCGGCGATCAGCAGGTCGGCGCCCGCGTCGATCTCCTCGTCCGCGATGGCCACGCCCGCGTCGAGTGCGGCGCGCACCTCGTCCTCGGTGAGCGCGTCCTCCCGGTCCACCGAGCCGCTGCCCCGGCGCACCTTGTGCGCGGAGACATCGGGGCCGGTGTCGGCGTCCACCGCGATATCCACGACCCGGACGGTCGCGCCCGCGACCGCGGCCAGCGCGTTCACCGCGGCGCCGCCGCCCAGGATGTTCGCGACCATCTGCGCGGTCACCTCGCTCGGGTACGCCGACACGCCGTGCCGCGCGACCCCGTGATCCCCGGCGAAAACCACCACCCGCGCCCGCTCGAACTGCGCGGGCGGGCAGGCGCTCTGGCAGGCCGCGACCCAGTTCCCCAGCTCCTCGAGCCGGCCGAGCGCGCCCGCGGGCTTGGTGAGCTGCGCCTGGCGCGCCACGGCGGCCGCGCGCACGAGGGCGTCGGGAGCGGAGACCGGTTCGAATCCGTGTGTCACTGTCAGCCTTTCCGCGTTCCGGCGCGGGCCGGTGGCCGCGCGCTGCCGCTCCATAGTGTCCGATGCGGCCGCCTGCTACTTCACCCGCATCGGAATCCCGGCCACCACCAGCACCACCTCGTCGCAGACCCGGGCCAGGCGCTGGTTCAGGGTGCCGATCTCGTCCCGGAAGAGGCGGCCGGAGCGGGTCGCCGGGATCACCCCGAGCCCGACCTCCGGGCTCACCAGCACCAGCCGGTGCCGGTAGCCGGCGACCGCCGCGACCAGGGCGTCGGTCTCCGGTGCGACGGTGCCGCGCGGTGCGTCCCAGGCATCCAGCGCGTCGATCCGCGCGGTGAGCCAGGTGCCGATGTCGTCGACCAGGGTCGCCGGGGCCAGGTCCGCGCGGTGCCCGGCGAGGGCGGGGTCCGGATCGCCGGGGTGCCCGGCGAGGACGGCGGCCAGGTCGGCGCCCTCCAGTACTTCCCAGTCCGCCGGCCTGCGCACCCGGTGCCCGGCGATGCGCGCGGCGAAATCCCGGTCGGCGGGGTCGGGAACGGCGGTGGCGAGGTAGCGGACCCGGGCGGCGGCACCGGCCAGCTCCTCGGCGTGCGCGGACTTGCCGGAGCGCGCGCCGCCGAGCACCAGCGTGCGGAGCCCGGCGGGGGAGTCACCCATGCCGGGCAGGCTACCCGGGCTCGGTGCCGAACCGGCGCCGGTACTCGGTGGGCGCGATCCCGACCTGGCGCTGGAAGTGGTGCCGCAGCAGCGCCGCCGAGCCGAACCCGGCCAGCCCGGCGATCCGCTCCAGCCCCTCGTCGGAGTCCTCCAGCAGGTGCTTGGCGTAGAGCACGCGCTGGGTGGTGAGCCATTTCACCGGTGTGGTCCCGGTCTCGGCGGCGAAGCGGCGGGCGAAGGTCCGGGTGGACATGCGGGCGCGGGTGGCCAGCTCCTCGACGGTGTGCTGGTGCTCCAAATGCTCGCTCATCCAGGTCAGCGTCGCGCCGATGCTGTCCGAGGTGCACTCGGCGATGGGGCGCTCGATGAACTGCCGCTGCCCGCCGTCGCGCTGCGGCGGCACCACCATGCGCCTGGCGATGCCGTTGGCGGCCGCGCTGCCGATCTCCCTGCGCACCAGGTGCAGGCAGGCGTCGATCCCGGCGGCGGTGCCCGCGCTGGTGATCAGATTGCCCTCGTCCACGAAGAGCACGTCCGGGTCGACGGTGGCGGCCGGGTAGCGGGCCGCGAGATCGTCCACGTAGCGCCAGTGCGTGGTGCACTTGCGGCCGTCGAGCAGCCCGGCGGCGCCGGCCAGGAAGGCGCCGGAGCAGACGGTGAGCACGATCGCTCCCGCCTCGGACGCGGTGCGCACCGCGTCGACCAGCCGCGGGTCGAGGCCGTCGTCCAGCGCGGTCACCGGGAAGGCCGGGACGGCGACGAGATCGGCCCCGGCCAGCTCGTCGAGGCCGTAGCCGGGGGTGACGGTGACGCCCGGCGTCGAGGAGCGCAGCGGGCGCCCCGGCTCCGCGCCGCAGACCCGGAAGTCGAAGCCGGGCAGCCCCTGCTCGGTGCGGTCGAGGCCGAAGACCTCGCAGACCACGCCGAATTCGAACATGGCCATGTTCTGTTCCAGGACGACGGCGACTTTCCGCAGCATGGCATCAGGGTAGCTGGCTGAATCTTTACGAACAATGTCAGAGCTGCCACTTTCGGCGGAATCTCAACGAGCGAAAAATTACTGCCATGATTGGTTTCCTGCTCGCCCTCGCCGTCGTCCTGCTGCTCGGAGCGCTCGTCGCCGCCGGTCCCGCCCGGGCCGGCGCCGGCACCGTCCAGGATCGGGACGCCGAACGATTCCGCGCCGACCTGGCGGCGCTCGCCACCCGGGTGGGTCATCACCGGTGACCTCGCCCCCGAACCAGAACGGCCCGCCGGGTGCTACCGGCGGGCCGTTCTCGTGCGCTGGGGTGTCAGACCGGGTCACCCGGGCTGAGCCGGGGCTTGGGGGCGCGCATCTTGCGGATCTGCGAGGCGCGCACGAAGGCGTACCAGCCGAGTTTGAAGCCGGTGTCGGTGGTGTCCGGGTAGCGCTCGCGCACCCGGTTGTTGATGATCCGGCCGAGGAAGACGCCTTCCACGATCATGAACGCCATCATCACCAGCATGGCCAGCGTGACGATGGTCTGCAGCCCCGGCGCGGCGAACATGGACAGGATCAGCACCAGCGCCATCGGCATGAACAGCCCGACCAGGTTGCGCCTGGCGTCCACGATGTCGCGCACGTGCGCGCGCACCGGCCCGCGGTCGCGCGGCAGCAGGTACTTGTCCTCGCCGGCCAGCATGCGCTCGCGGCGATCCTGGGCGGCGGCGCGGCGCTCGGCGGCGGCCTCCCTGCGATCCGCTCTGCTGCCGCGGTTCGCCTTGCGCCTTGCCCTTGCCTCCTTGGAGGTCATCGGCGCGGGGGCGACCGGGCCGCGCCTGCGGGCCTCGGCATCCCGGCGCCGGGGGGTGGGGCGGCCCTTGCCCGCGGTGGCGGTGGCCGCCGCCGCGGATCCGGCCGCCTCTGCACTCGCGTCCGCCGTGGTGACGGCGGTCGCGTCGGTGGTATCGGACTCGCCACGACGGAACAACTTCACGCGACCAGGCTATTCGATGACGCCGAGCACGCGTTACCCCGGTCCCGGGCAGCGCGGCCGGGCCCGCGGGTGGCAAGATGGAATAGCGGCCCGACGAGTGGCGTTGAACCTGCCCGATAGGCACGATTCGGCGTGCATCGCTCGCGGGCGACCACAGCTGTCCCTAGGAGAGTCCATGACTGTGCAGAACGAGACCGCAACCGCCACCCACGGCGTGAAGCTGACCGACGCTGCCGCCGCCAAGGCGAAGGCGCTGCTGGACCAGGAGGGCCGCGACGATCTCGCGCTGCGGATCGCGGTGCAGCCGGGCGGCTGCGCGGGCCTGCGGTACCAGCTGTTCTTCGACGACCGCAACCTGGACGGCGACCTGACCGTCGAGTTCGGCGGCGTCAACCTCGCGGTGGACCGGATGAGCGCGCCGTACGTCGAGGGCGCCTCCATCGACTTCGTGGACACCATCGAGAAGCAGGGCTTCACGATCGACAACCCGAACGCCACCGGCTCCTGCGCCTGCGGCGACTCCTTCAACTGACGATCGATTGATACGGTGAGGGCCGGGACGTGGATGTCCCGGCCCAACGCCGTTGCGTGCCTCTCACGCAGGCCGCCTACCGTCGAAGGACTCCGCCTCGTGACCATCGCTGTCTCCGCGTCCATCGCCACCGACCACCTCATGCGTTTCCCCGGGCGGTTCGCGGACGCGCTCCTCGCCGATCAGCTCGAGCACGTCTCCCTGAGCTTCCTCGTGGACGACCTGCAGATCCGGCGCGGCGGCGTCGCGGGCAACATCGCCTACGCCATCGGCCAGCTCGGCGGTAACCCGCTGCTGGTCGGCGCGGTCGGCGCCGACTTCGCCGAGTCCTACCGGGGCAAGCTGGAGGCGGGCGGGGTGGATTGCTCCGCCGTCCGGATCTCCGAGACCGCGCACACCGCCCGCTTCGTCTGCACCACCGACGACGACATGGCGCAGATCGCCTCCTTCTACCCCGGCGCCATGAGCGAATCCCGCGATATCGGCATCGGCGAGCTGGCCGAGCGGCACGAGTTCGACCTGATGCTGGTCGGCGCCAACGACCCCGAGGCCATGCTGCGGCACACCGCCGAGTGCCGCGAACTGGGGATTCGATTCGCCGCCGACCCTTCGCAGCAGCTCGCACGGCTCGACGGGGACCAGGCGGTGCAGTTGATCGACGGCGCCGACTATCTCTTCACCAACCGGTACGAGTGGGCGCTGCTGCTGCAGAAGACCGGGCTCACCGAGGAGGAGGTCGCCGCGCGCGTCGGCATCCGGGTGACCACGCTCGGCGGTGACGGTGTGCTCGTCGTCGACCGGGACGGGACCACCGTCGAGGTCGGCGTCGTCCCGGAGAACACCAAGGTGGAGCCGACCGGCGTCGGTGACGCGTTCCGTGCCGGGTTCCTCACCGGGCACGCGGCCGGGCTCAGCCTCGAGCGCGCTGCCCAGCTCGGCTCGCTGGTCGCGGTCCTCGTCCTGGAGACCATGGGGACCCAGGAGTGGGCGCTGGACAAGACCGACGCCGTCGAGCGGCTCACCAAGGCGTACGGCCCCGAAGCCGCCGCCGACATCGAGCGCGTGCTCTGAAACTCGCGAGGTTGCAACGCCCATGTTACTAACATTCATGTTAGTAACATGGGCGTTAGTAATTGCGGGCCGGTGGAGGTGGCATGGCGGAGTTCGTCGGTAGACGACGTGATCTCGCGGCGCTGCACCGGCACCGCGCGGCGCTCACCGCCGAACCGGTGCCGGTGCCGGCCGTTTCGCGCAGCGGGATCGACTGCGCGGGGCTCGACGCGGCCTACGGGCCCGCCGAACTCCTCGCGGCGTGGTCGACCTGAGGACTCAGAGCGAGACCGGGTAGGTCGGCTCCTGGATCTCGGGCTTGATCCGCTGCTCGACGAACACCCCGTGCCACACCATGAAGACGAGCAGTGTCCACAGCCGACGGCTGTGATCGGCCCGCCCCTCGCGATGCTCGGCGAGCATCCGCGAAACAGCCGCCTTGTCCAGCAGGTGATCGGTCTGCGAATCGGCGATCTGCGCCCGCGCCCAGTCGTGCAGCTCGGTCCCGCGCAGCCAGTGCCGCAGCGGAACGGGGAATCCGAGCTTGGCCCGGTGCAGCACGTGCGGGGGAACGATGCCCTCCAGCGCCTGCCGGAGCGCGAACTTGGTGGTGTCCGGGCTGATCTTCTGCTCGTAGGGCAGCCCCTCGGCCGCCTTCAGCACCTCGGTGTCGAGGAAGGGGACGCGCAGCTCGAGCGAGTTCGCCATGGTCATCTTGTCGGCCTTGACCAGGATGTCGCCGCGCAGCCAGGTGAAGAGGTCGAGGTGCTGCATCCGGGTGACCGGGTCCCAGCCGCTGGAGCGCTGGTAGATCGGGGCGGTGACGTCGCGGTGCGTCCACTCCGGCCGGAACTCGCGCAGCACCGCGCGCAGCTGCGCGTCGCTGAAGCTGCGCGCGTTGCCGTAGTACCGCTCCTCCAGGGTGAGCGAGCCGCGGTGCAGCAGGCTCTTGCCGCGGGTGCCGTCGGGGATGCGCTCGGAGAGCTTCCCGGCCAGCCGCCGCAGCCCGCGCGGCAGCCGCTCGAACGGCTTCAGCGAGAGCGGCTCGCGGTAGATGGTGTACCCGCCGAAGAGCTCGTCCGCGCCCTCGCCGGAGAGCACCACCTTGACGTGCTTGCGCGCCTCCTTGGCCACGAAGTACAGCGGCACCAGCGCCGGGTCGGCCACCGGGTCGTCCAGGTACCAGACGATCTCCGGGATGGCGGCGGCGAACTCGGCGGGTGAGACCACCTTGACGATGTGCCGCGCGCCGATCGCCGCCGCGCTCTCCGCGGCCACGTCGACCTCGGAGTACCCCTCGCGCTCGAAGCCGGTGGTGAAGGTGATCAGCTTGGGGTTGTGCCGCATGGCCAGCGCCGCCACCGCGGTGGAGTCGATGCCGCCGGAGAGGAACGACCCGACGGTCACATCGGCGCGCATGTGCTTGGCGACCGAGTCCTCGAGCGCCGCCGCGATCTCCCGGTAGCGGTCCTGCGGATTTCCGGTGAACGGCCGCACCGGGAAGCGCGGCTCGAAGTAGCGGGTGATCTCCGGCGCCGCGCCGGGGCGCACGGTGGCGTAGCTGCCGGACTCCAGCCGCCGGATGTCGGCGTGCAGCGTCTCCGGCTCCGGCACGTACTGCAGCACGGTGTAGTGCTCCAGCGCGCGCGGGTCCAGCTTGTCGCTGAGGCCGAGCGCGGGCAGCAACTCCAGCAGGCTCTTCTTCTCGCTGCCGAAGGCGGTGCCGCCGGGGCCGGTGGCCAGGAAGAGCGGCTTGATGCCGAACGGGTCGCGGGCCAGGAAGAGCTCGCCGGTCTCGGTGTCCCAGATCGCGAAGGCGAACATGCCGCGCAGCCTGCGCACCGCCTCCGGGCCCCAGTAGTGGAAGGCCGCCGCGATCGCCTCGCTGTCGCCCTCGGTGCGGAAGATCGGCTCGTCACCGAATTCGGCGCCGTGCGCGGTGGCCAGCTCCTCCCGCAGCTCGAGGTAGTTGTAGATCTCGCCGTTGAAGGTCAGCGCGTACCGCTCGCGGTTCCCGGCCGGGCCCCAGCGCAGCGGCTGGTGCGAGTGCTCGATATCGATGATCGAGAGCCGGTTGAAGCCGAAGATGACGTGGTCGTCGTGCCAGGTGCCGCGCTCGTCGGGCCCGCGATGGCGGACGCAGTGCAGGGCGTCGTACACCCGCTCCACGGTGTCCGGTGCCGCCACGTCGGAAGTCAGAAAGCCGAGCAGTCCACACACGGTGTCGGCACCCTCGATTCGGTCGGCCGGGCCTGGTGCCCGGGGAAGTCGAAATGTTCTGCCCGAGTATGCCGCACCCGCGGGGGCGGCGCGGTGCGCGGACGGCCGAGGGGGAAGCTCCCGGTCACGCGTGTCGAAGCCGACCCGGCGGCGACCGGGGCGCCGGTTTGGTCTACGCTGCGTAGTACTCAGGACATTTTCAGGTGCCCTGAATCAGTCGGGATGTGTGGCGACCAGGAAGGCGTGAGCGTGGCGCACAAGGCGAGCGAAGAGATCGGGGCGCGCCCCGCCGGGGGTCGGCGGAGCCGGGTCCTTCGCCGGGCCGGGCTGGTGGTGTCCCTCGGGATGACCGCCCTGCTCGTCTCCGGCTGCTCGATCGACAATGTTTGGCTGCGCTTCGGCTGGCCCTCGGGTGTCACCCCGCAGGCCGCGCGGATGCGCGAGCTGTGGACCTGGTCGGTCGTCGCCGCGCTGGCGATGGGGGTGCTGGTCTGGGGGCTCACCTTCTGGACCGTCGTGTTCCACCGCAAGAAGCCGGACTCCCCGGAGTTCCCCCGGCAGACCGGCTACAACGTGCCGCTCGAGCTCACCTACACGGCGATCCCGTTCGTCATCATCGCGGTGCTCTTCTACTTCACCGTCGTGGTGCAGAACTACGTGCACGAGAAGGTGGACAACCCGGACGTCACCGTCGACGTGACCGCCTTCCAGTGGAACTGGAAGTTCGGCTACCGCAACGTCGACTTCAAGGACGGCTTCCGCTACGACGGCATCGACACCGTCCGCGAGGACCAGGCGCAGGAGCAGCTCGAGGAGTACAAGGAGCGGGTCGACGAGGAGCACGGCCACCCGCAGCCCGGCCCGGTGCACGGCAAGCCGGCCAACGACATCCTCTCCTACCTGCACTACGACAAGGTCGAGACGGTCGGTTCCAGCACCGAGGTGCCGGTGCTGGTGCTGCCGACCGGCAAGGTGATCGAGTTCCAGCTCGCCGCCGCCGACGTCATCCACGCCTTCTGGGTGCCGGAGTTCCTGTTCAAGCGCGACGTCATGCCGAACCCCAAGGAGAACCACTCCGACAACGTCTTCCAGATCACCGAGATCGAGAAGGAGGGCGCCTTCGTCGGCCGCTGCGCGGAGATGTGCGGCACCTTCCACTCGATGATGAACTTCGAGGTGCGCGCCGTCACGCCGGAGAAGTTCACCCGCTACCTCGAGGCGCGGCAGCAGGGCCGGACCAATGCCGAGGCGCTCGAATCCATCGGCGAGTCGCCGGTGGCCACCTCCACCAGGCCGTTCGACACCGACCGCACGGTGGGCACCGCGGCCGCGCCCGAGAGCAAATGAGGGATTGATCTGACATGAGGATCGAAGCGCGCATCTTCGAGCTGCTCACGGTGTTCTTCATCATCGTGGGCGCCGTCTACGGCTTCTTCACCGCCCAGTCCCGCACCGGGATCGAATGGGCAGGCCTCACCGCCATGGTCCTGACCGCGGGCCTCTCGCTGATCATCGGCACCTACTTCCGCTTCGTGGCCCGCAGGCTCGACCTGCGCCCCGAGGACTACGAGGACGCCGAGATCGTGGACGGCGCGGGCGACCTCGGCTTCTTCTCGCCCGGCAGCCCGTGGCCGATCCTGCTGGCCGGGGCCGGCTCGGTGACCGCGCTCGGGCTGGCGTTCTTCCAGTTCTGGCTGATCGGCACCGGCGTGGTGCTGGTGCTCATCGCCGCGGCCGGGCTGGTCTTCGAGTACCACATGGGTCCCGAGAAGCACTGACCCGCAGAACGACGAGCGCCCCGCCGGAGTACCGGTGGGGCGCTCTCGGCTGTCCGGGGCCTACTGCGTGGACTCGTAGCGCAGCGCGTTCTCCGAGCGGCAGATCTCGTCGATCTCGGCGACCAGCCCGCGCAGCTGCTCGGAGGGCAGCGCCGATGGCCGCAGCCGGGCGGTGAAGGCGATCAGGCCGTGGTCGGTACCGGGGAGGTCCCGGCGCGCCGCTTCGGCCCGCAGATAGTCCGAGCGGACCCCGTACGTCATGGCCGAGATGACGGTGAAGCAGCCGGTCTCCTCGCGCAGCCCCGCGAAGAGGTCGTGCAGCCGGTAGAAGACCGAGGCGTAGTTGGCCAGCGGGGCGAAGATGCCGACCCGATAGGCGGGTCCGCGCTCGGCGGAGCTGATCACCGTGTCGGCCAGGTACTCGGCATCGCGCAGGGTGAGCACCTTGGGCGCGAACATGAGCGCCCCCGCGGCGGCATTGCGCACCGGGGCGCCCGCCTTGCCGCTGGCCGCGGAGGCGATGGCGCCGAGCGACTTGCGGGTGCGGCTGCCGAGGTCGCGGCGGGCGCGCAGCGAGCGGGTCGGGGTGGTGTGGTGCAGGCTGGACCACTGGCCGAAGCGCACCGTGCCGAGCTGCACGTGCCCGGTGCCGACCGGGCGCGAGACCTTGAGCCGCGCGGTGTCCACCCAGCGGCCGACCTGCAGCACCGCCTCACCCGGGCTGCTGATCTCCGCGTGCGCGTGCTCGACGAAGGAGTCGAAGTCGAGGAAGCGGTCGGCGTCGGTGGTGAGCCAGGTGTGGTCCTTGTCCACCTCGACCACGTCCAGGGTGAGCGCGGTGATTATGCCGGCGCGGCCGCCGCCGCCCAGGATCCGGCGGAACCGCTCGGTGTGGTGGCCGCGGCCCGCGGTGCCGATCCGGCCGTCCGGGTCCACGTACTCCAGATCGGTGATCTGGTCGATGAAGAGCCCGTGCCGGTGCGAGGCGGTGCTCACCCCGCCCACCGAGGCGAAGCCGCCCGCGGTGATGTCGCGGTGGTCGCCGACGATCGGCAGCCCCAGCCCGTGCGCCCCGAGTCTGCGATCGATGTCGGAGAGCTTCGCCCCCGCCTGCACCCGCACCGTGCGCCGGCCCAGGTTGATGTCGAGCACCTGGTCCATCCGCCGCATGGAGACGACGGCGCGCTGATCCGGCAGGTCGAGCCCGTCCTCGACCGGCTCGCCGCCGCGCACCTCCAGCCGCTCCGCGCGACCTCGTGAATCCCGCACGGTGCGAACCACATCGGCGGTATCGCGGGGCAGATATTCTTCGGTGGCGGCGGCGAAGTGCGACGTGCTCATGGCACGAAAGTCAACCACAGCGCGCCCGCTCGCGCGCCCCCTACCGCCTGCTCCGCACCCCTTTCCCGCCGACCGGAATGCCCGATTCCGCTGTGTGACCGCTCAGCTGAGCGCGATCACGATCCAGAGCGCGGCGAGCAGGATGAGGTAGCCGGTGAGGGCCAGGGCGCCGACGGCGAGGAAGGCGGGGGCGATCCGGTTGCCCGAGGCGAGCGCGGGCTCGCCGCGGAGCACCATGAGCAGCGGGATCTGGTAGCGGCCGGACTCGCCGAAATCCGGGAAGAGCAGCGCGGCCACCAGGACGCAGGCGTCGGCGGCGATGAGCACCGGGTGTGCGAGCGCAGGGGCGTGCTGGCCCGCGAGCGCCAGCGGGCCGAGCAGGAGTATCAGCGGTACTCCGAACGTCGTCACCGTCACGTCGTGCAGCCGGCCACCGGCCAGCAATCGAGCCGCGACCGCCACCGCGACGACGGCGATCTGCAACCAGCCGAAATCCATACCGCTTTCCCTGTTCGTATCCGCGCGACATGATGCCACACGCGGGATCCGCGCGGGACCGGTGGCGGTCCGGGTCTGCCAGGGGCGGTTGATATCTCGCGCCAGCGGTAATTCCCACCGCGCGCGGCGGGCGGAACCTAGTGGCCCGCGAGCCGCCCGATCCGGTGCCCGACCTCGCCCACCCAGTCCACGTGCGGCAGGCTCGCGTACTCCACCCAGAGGTTGTCGTAGACGTCGCGGCCCTCGGTGAAGAGCCCGCCGCGCTTGTCCGCCTCGAACACCACGCTCATGCCGTGCTCGGCGGGCACGAAGCTCACCTCCAGCTGGCTGAGCCGCGGGAAGTGGTGCGAGGGGCCGAACTCGATCTCCTGGAAGAACGGCAGCTGCTGCGGGGTGTTGTGCAGCCGCCCGTGCTCGACGTCGGCGCTGCGCAGCCCGAAGCCGTGCCGCCGCACGGCGTCCAGCAGGACGTGCTGGGCGGGCAGCGCGCCGACGCCGATGGGGTCGCTGTCGGTGGCGTCCACCGCGCCGCTCACCGCGAGCACGGTGCGCAGCGCGACGAAGGTGCCCGGCAGCACCTGGCCGTCGAAGAAGGTGATCGGGGTCTCCAGGTGCGCCCGAGCGCCGAAGCGGAACTCGTGGAAGGCTCCGGGCGCCAGGTCGAAGCCGCCGTAGACGTCGTGCGCGCCGAAGCCGGTGTCGCGGTGCGTCTCACCGTCCTCGTACTCGTGCTCGACCCGGGTGACCAGCTCGACGGCGATCCGGTCGATGCGCTGCGGCACCTGACCGCCGCGCACCCGCACCACGCCCTCGATGACGCCGCCGGGCTGCGTGCCCGGCGTGAACAGCTCGGTCTCGACCTCGGCGCCGCCCACTCCGACGGCCGCCAGCAACTTCTTGAACATGACGGACAGTCTGCGTGCTCCGGCTCGAGAACGTCTTACGAAGCGCTTACGGCCGGCGCCGGGCTCTTCAGCTCGCGGCGGTATCCGGGATGCGCGCGGCCTCGGCGGCGGCGGGGCGGGAACCGTTGGGCACGCCCTTCTTCAGGCTCGCGGCGTACACATCGACGTACTCCTGGCCGCTGAGCCGCATCAGCTCGTACATGACCTCGTCGGTGACGGCGCGCTCGACGAAGCGGTTGCCCGACATCCCCTCGTACCGCGAGAAGTCGATCGGCGCACCGAACTTGACCGTCACCCGATGCCGCCGCCAGCGGAAACCGCCCTGCGGGCTGACCTTGTCGGTGCCGATCACGGCGACCGGGATCACCGGGACGCCGGTCTCCAGCGCGAGCCGTGCCATGCCGGTCTTGCCCTTGTACAGCCTGCCGTCGGGGGAGCGGGTGCCCTCCGGGTAGAGCCCGACCAGCTTGCCCTGGTCGAGCAGCCTGCTGGCGGCGTTCAGCGCGTCCTCCGCGGCGTCGGCGCCGCTGCGATCGATCGGGTATTGGCCGGTGCCGCTGAAGAACATCTTCTTCAGCCTGCCCTTCAGGCCGGGGGTGGTGAAGTACTCCGCCTTGGCCAGGTAGTTGATCCGGCGCGGGCTGAGCAGCGGAGCGAAGATCCAGTCCGCGATGGAGAGGTGGTTGCCCGCCATGATGCACGGGCCGTCGGCCGGGATGTGCTCGACACCCTCGACCTTCGGCCGGTTGTAGACGTGCAGGAACGGTCCCAGCAGCACGAACTTCAGCAGCCAGTAGAACATGGCATCCTTCCCCCGGACCGGGTGATGACGAGCGGGACCGACACGACGACTCTGCTTTCGACTCTACCGCCGGGTATACATCACATCCAATCCGAGCGGTGCGTTTCACCACACAGCAACGTCGCCGTCACCCGGCGGCCGTGACCAGTGCCGCGCGCGCGAGTTCGGCGGCGCCGATCATGCCCGCCGCCTCGCCGAGCTGGGTGGTGCGGATGCGGGCGAGCGGGCGGTGCCCGGCCCCGGTGACCGAGCGCGCGTAGTGCTCCCGTGCCTCGTCGAGGAAGAGCGGGGCGGAGGTGCTGACGCCGCCTGCGACGACCACCAGATCGGGGTCGAAGATATCGCTCACGAAGGCCAGCCCGAGCCCGAGCCAGCGGGCGAAGTCGGCGAGCACCCGGACCGCGAGCGGGTCACCGTCCTGGGCCGCGGCGGCCACCCGGCGACCGGTGAGCGAACCCGGCTCGCGGACGACCTCGCGGGCGAGCACGGTCGAGCTGACGGGGTCGGTGGCGAGCAGCTCGATGGCGGTGTCGGCGAGCGCCGTTCCGCTGCAGTACCGCTCCCAGCAGCCGCGCTTGCCGCACGGGCAGGGGCGGCCGTCCGGCACCATCTGCAGGTGCCCGAGCTCCGGCGCGATGCCGTGCGTGCCGCGGTACAGCTCGCCGTCGACGAGCAGCGCGGCGCCGATGCCGGTGCCGATCGCGATCAGCACCGCGTTGTGCCCGCCCGCGGCGGCGCCGAAGCGGTACTCGGCCCAGGCGGCGGCATTGGCGTCGTGCTCGAGCACCACCGGGAGGTCGAGCTTCGCGGTGAGCGTGCGCGCGACCGGCGCGTCCTTCCATGGCAGATGTGGGGCGAAGCGGACGCGGGCGCGGTCGGCGTCCACGAACCCGGCGACCGCGAGCCCGACGGCGGCGATGTCGTGGCGCTGGCACAGCTCGCGCACGGTGCGGACGAGCGCGGCGTCGAGCGCCTTCGCGGAGTGCGGGGTCGGGGCGGCGACGGTGTCGAGCACCTCGCCGTCGGCGTCGACGACGGAGGCGCGGATATTGGTGCCGCCGACATCGACGCCGACGGTGAGGGGGGCGCCGCCCGTGCTGCGGCCGGTCATCGCCGGACGGTCACGGGGATGTCGACGTACCCGCTGTCCCCGCGCCGGAACCGGCGCTTCCGCGCCGCGCCCGGCGGGTCGCCGGCGGCCGCACCCGGGATATCGGGCCGTCCCGCGCCGGACTCGTCCGCACGGGGAGGGGACTCGGCGGATTCGTCCGCAACGGAAGGGAGCGTGCCGGATTCGCCCGGGTCGAAGGTGGCCGGGCCGGGGTGCGCGCGATCCGAGTGCCCGGCGCCGGGTGGGCCGTCCGTCGCAGCCGGATCTGCCCGCGCCCCCGTACGCCCGGAGCCTGAGCGCGAATGCTCGTGCGGCACACCGGGCTCCGGATCGAACCGCACCGGCTCGACCGGCACCCCGGCGAGCGCCTCGCGCAGCACGGTGACGATGGCGGTGCCGTGGTCGGCGATGGCGGCGAGCACATCGTGCCGCTCGCCGCGGACCAGCGCGGCGGCCGCGCAGACCGGGCACCAGCTGCAGCTCTCCCAGTCGGCGCGGCCGGTGGCGGCGCTGCGCCGCAGCACCGGCTCGACCCGCTCCAGCACCGCCTCGGCGAGCAGCTTGAGCTCAGCGGCGAATTCGGCGAGCTCGTCCTCCGGCTCCCGCTCGGTCATCGCGGCCACTCCTGCGGGTCCGGGTGGAACCGCACCACCAGCGCGCCGCCGTCGAGCTCGGCGCCGGAGATCGTGCAACGCCGCAATACCGGCGCCAGCGGCACCCGCCGCCGGACCCCGTCCGCTCCCACGATCAACTCGTCCTCCACTCGTCCCAGTCGCAGCGTCGCCGGATCGACGACGGGCAGCCGCATCCGCAGCGTGTACACCGACGAAAGGCCGCTGCCCGATTCCCGGCTCACCACCGGGCCCGGCCCGTCGGCGGGGTTGTCGCCCAGCATAGGAGCCGTGTCCACCGGTATCGAGAGCGCGGCCAGCGCGTCGGCGCCGATCGGCTCGGCGCCGCGGTGCTCGGTGACCAGCACCGGGACCTCGGGCATGGCGCGGCGCAGCTCGTCGAGGACGGCCAGCTGTTCGGCGCGCAGCCCCAGGTACCAGCGCACCGACGGGTGCGCGGCGGCGAGGTCGGGCACCGGCGGCACCGGGGGGAGGACCTTGTTGACCAGCACCGCGTCCAGCCGCAGCCCGAGCAGCGCGGCCGCCGAGCGCACCCGCGCGGACTCCGCGGCGGCGAGCCGCTCGGCCAGCGTCACCAGCCGGGCGCTGGTGCGGCCCTGGTCGGCGAGCAGGTCGCGCACCTCGGTGACGGTGGTGACGATCCGGTCGACGGTGGCGGCGAGGACCGCGCGGCGCAGGTCGGTGCCCGCCCTGCTGAGCGCGCGGTCGTGCTCGGGCCAGATCCGGCTCAGGTAGCCGAGCAGGGTGTCCGGCGCGCTGACGATGCGCAGCATGTCGGCGGTGGGCGGGCAGTCGAGCACCAGCAGGTCGTACTGTTCCTCGGCCACGTACTGCGCCACCTCGACCAGCACGAGCAGCTCCTGCACCCCGGGCAGCCCGGTGAGCTCGGCCGGGTCGAGCGCGCCGGGGTCGATGCCGTCGTGCCGGTGCCTGGCGTCGGCGGCCAGCATCCGGACCACCTCGGCGAAGCGATCCTCCAGCAGCGCCAGCGAATCCAGCTCGACGATCTCCAGATTCGGTGCGACGGTCGCGATCCCGGCCACCGTGCCCGCGTCGTGCGGGAAGCGGAAACCGAAGGCGTCGCCGAGCGAGTGCGCCTGGTCCAGCGAGGCGATCAGCACCCGCCGCCCGGCCCGCGCGTGCGCCGCCGCGGTGGCCGCGGCGAGCGTGGTCTTGCCGACCCCGCCCTTGCCGACGAACAGTTCGAGCCGGGTCCGCTGACCGGTCAGCCTTCGACCCGTTTCTTCAGTTCCTTCAGCGCGGTGTCGGTGATGACCTTCTCCGCCTTGCGTTTGAACATGCCGATCATCGGGATATTGAGGTCGACGGTGAGCTCGTACACCACCCTGGTGCCGCCATCGGGCTGGTCGGTGAGCTCGTAGCTGCCGTCCTGCGCCTTCTGCAGCTCGCCGTCGAGCAGCGTCCAGCTCACCGCGCGGCCGTCCCCGCGCCAGTTGTAGCGCAGTACGTAGGTGTCCTTGACGACGCCGGCGTCCAGCACGAAGCGGGCGGTGCCCGCGCGGCCGTCGGGGCCGACCTCGAGCACCTCGACGGACTTCGCCGCCGCGACCCACTCCGGGTACCGGCCGAGATCGGCGATGACGGCCATCACCTGCTCCGCGGGGGCCTCGACGACGATCGATCTCTGGGTCCGGTCGGCCATGGCTGGCGGCGGTTCCTTTCGACGGGTGCGGTGGTCGGGCTCGGAACTCAGGAGACGAGCAGGTCCGGCCCCGGTGTGACGCCGGCCGGGCGGTCCGCCTCCAGCCGGGACTTGATCTCGAACGACATCTCCTTGCCCGCGATCCGGCGCTCGCGCACCAGGGCGGCCAGGCGGCGCGGGGCGGGCGGCGCGCCGGCCGGGTCGGCGTGCAGGAAGTAGTGCAGGATCACCCCGTCCAGCGAGGGCTCCAGCCACACCTCCATGGAGCCGGTCACCGCCCCGCTCACGGTCCAGCGCATGCCCTTCTCCCCGCGGTCCTCGCGGACCTCGAGCTCCAGGCCGGGCCACCAGCGGCGCCAGTTGTTCGGCGCGCCGAGCACCTCCGCGACGGCCGCCCCCGGCGCGGCGACGAAGGTCTGGTCGGCGACCACGATGCTGCTCACCCGGGTGACTGTAATGGACCGATGTGACGCAGCCGACCGCCGGTGCTGCCGATCAGCGCAGCAGCTGCCGGAGCCGGGCGCCGTGGCTGTCCCAGCGCCACTCCCGCTGCACCCACTCGCGCCCGGCGGCGCCCATGGCGGCGGCGCGGTCCGGGTCGCCGAGCACGTCGACGAGAGCGCGGGCCAGCCGCGGCACCGAGCGGCCGTCGACCACGTACCCGGTCTCGCCCTCGCGCACGGTCTCCGGCGCGCCGCCGGAGCGCCCGGCCACCACCGGCACCCCGCTCGCCGATGCCTCCAGGAACACGATGCCGAGCCCCTCCACGTCGAGCCCGGCGCCGCGGGTGCGGCACGGCATGGCGAAGACGTCGCCGATGGTGTGGTGCGCGGCCAGCTCGCCCGACGGCACCCGCCCGGTGAAGACCACGTGCTCGGCGACGCCGGCGCGCTCGGCGAGCCTGCGCAGCCGCTGCTCGTCCGGCCCGCTGCCCGCGATCACCAGCACCGCGCCGTCGATCTGCGCGCGCACCGGGCGCAGCGCCGCGATCAGCGCGTCCTGCCCCTTGCGCGGGACCAGCCGGGAGAGACACAGGATGGTGGGCCGGTCGCCGAGGCCGTAGCGGGCGCGTAGCTCGGCGCGGGCCGCCCGGTCCGGCCGGAAGACCTCGGGGTCGACGCCGGGCGGCAGGTACTCCAGCGCGGCGTCCGGGCCGAAGGCGGCGGCGAACCGGCCGCGGGTGTACTTGCTGACGTAGGTGACGACATCGGTGTGGTCGCCGATCACCCGCAGCGACTGCCTGGCGGCGGGCAGCATGGACCAGCCCACCTCGTGGCCGTGCGTGCTGGCCAGGATGCGCTCCGCGCCCGCCCGGCGGAGCTGCGGCGCGAGCAGCGCGAGCGGCGCGGCGGCGCCGAACCAGACGGTGTCGCAGCCGTGTTCGCGGAGCAGCCGCCCGGCTCGGCGCAGCACCCCGGGGGTGGGCAGCATGAGCGTGGTCGGGTGCCGCACCACGCGGTACTTCTGCGCGGCGTCGAACTTCTCGTGGCTGTCCCCGCGCCAGCGCGGCGCGTAGACCACCAGGTCGTCCGGCGGGAGCTGTTCGGCGAGGGCCTGCAGGTAGGACTGGATGCCGCCCGGCCGGGGCGGGAAATCATTGGTGACCAGCAGGGTTCGAGCCATGCGGACAAAACTACCCGGCCGCGGCGACGCCGCTTTGCCCGGCGATCCACCCCAGCCAGCCCGCCACCAGCTCGGCCCGGCCGACGCCGAGCTCGGCGCGCAGCGCGGCGTCCTCGGCCGCGGGGTCCAGCGGGCCCGCGGCCAGCCGCCGGTACAGCCGGGGCACGGCCTGCTCGCCGAAGGCGTCGGCGATGTAGGCCTGCGCCGACCAGGCCCGCTCGTAGGCCTGCACCGCGTCCCGGCCGCGGAAATCGGCGTCGGTGGGCAGGTCGGCGGGGCCGGCACCGGCGCGCAACGCGGCGGTCAGGGTGGGTGCGGTGGCGGCGAAGGCGGCTGGTCGCGCGCGGTGCGCGGTGTAGTCGGCGAAGCCCTCCAGCACCCACTGCGGGGCGGCGTCGGAGGTGACGGCGCGCGCGGCGACGTGCGTGAGTTCGTGGCGCAGCAGGGTGGCGAGGCCGTCCGGGCCGAGCCTGCGCCCGGCGTCGGGGGAGAAGACGACGCGCTGGCCGGCCGGGGTGGTACCGGGACGGAACGGGTCTGCGATGGCGGCGGCGGCCAGCTCGGGCGAGACCGGGCCGGTGGCCCGGATCAGCCCGGCGAATTCGGCGGGGCTGTCCGCGACGACGAGCAGCGCCGTGCGCGCCCACTCCTCGCCCCACACGGCGGTGACGGCGTCGACGGCGGCGGGGAGCTCGGCGGCCAGCGCCGCGACGTCGGCGGCGCGCTCCTCGTGGCCGACCACCAGCGACTCGCCGCCCGCGGTTCGCGCCACCTCGGCGATCAGCGGGCCGTACGCCTCCATGGTCCGGCGGACCTCGGGGAGCCGGGGATGGGCCGCCGCGGCGGCCGAGAGCCCCGGCTCGCCCGGTTCACCCGGCCCCGACCGCAGGGTGAACAGTGCGACACCGGCGCCGAGCAGCACCAGCAGGGCCGCCGCGACGAGCGCGAGGCGCCGCACCGGGGTCAGTAACGCCGCGCGGAGTGGTACGGGGTGCTGCTCATCGGCGCCACCGCGACCGGGACGCCGAAGGTGGAGGCGTGCAGCATGAGCCCGTTGCCCGCGTAGATACCGACGTGCGAGACCTCCGGGTAGAAGAAGACGACGTCGCCGGGCTGCAGGTCTTCCTTCTTCACCGGGGTGCCGTAGTTGGCCTGGGCGGAGCTGGTGCGCGGCACGTTCTTGCCGACCTGCTTGAACGCCCACTGCACCAGGCCGGAGCAGTCGAACTGGCTCGGGCCGGTGGCGCCCCAGACGTAGGGGTCGCCGACCCGGGTGAGCCCGGCGGCCAGCGCGCTGGTGCCGCTGCCGGGGACCAGCCCCTGCAGCAGGGCGTCGCGGTCGAAACCGGGCGGGAAGGGTGAACCGGCGAGCCCGGCCCGGTCGGTGGCGGAGAGCTTGCCCCACGCCTCGATCACCCGGGAGACGGCGCCGCTCAGATCGTCCTGCTTGTGCCGCAGGTCGGCGCGGACGGCATCGGCCTTGTCGGCGGCGGCGCGGGCGGAGTCGGCGGCAGCGCGGGCCTCGGTCTCGGCGGCGCTCGCGACATCGGTCACGAGCCGGAACTTGTCCAGCTGCGCCTGGGTCTGCGCGGCCATCACGTCCAGCGTCGACATCTGGTCGAGCAGCTGCTGCGGGGAGTCGCTGACCAGGACCGCGAACAGCCGGTTGGTGCGCGCGCCCTGGTAGGCGGCGATGGCGGTGCGGTCGATCATCGGCTGGTAGCGGCGCACCTCGGCGCGGGCGGCGTCCAGCTGGGCCTGCGCCGCGTCGTGCTTGATATCGGCGTCGTGCTGCGCGCCGAGCTTGACCTCGAGATCCGCCTCCGCGTCCAGCGCCTGCTGGTTGAGCTGCTCGGACTGCCGGGAGAGGTCGATCATCTGCTGCACCGCGTCACCGGGGGTGGCGGGCAGCGCGACGGGGTCGGCGCCTGCCGGGCCGCTGCTGTACAGCGTGACCGCGACCAGTGCGGCCGCGAACGTGCTCGCAACGGCACGGGTCTGGCTTCGGTGTGCTGCCACGATCTGTCGCGCCTCGTCCTGTCGATGGAATGGGATCCCGCGAAGGTCTCGATCAGGTTACGGAACGGTGGCGGACCGTGTCCACCCGGGTCCGAGCGCGGAGATTCCCGGCGCCGCGCGGTCGCGTGGCGCGGCGCCGGGAGCGGGGGCGGTCGCTCAGAAGCGCCGCGCGCCGGTCACCGGCATGGAGGAGATCGGGGCGATCTTCACCGGCTGGCCGGAGGTGGAGGCGTGCACCACATTGCCGTCACCGGCGTAGAGGCCGGAGTGGCCGCCGCCGTAGAACGAGATCATGTCGCCGGGCTCCAGCTCGTCCATGGAGACCGGGGTGCCCGCGGAGAGCTGGGCGCCGCTGGTGCGCGGCAGCTCGACGCCTGCCTCGGCGTAGGACCACTTGACCAGGCCGGAGCAGTCGAAGGCGTTCGGCCCGGCGGCGCCGTAGACGTACGGCGAGCCGACCTTGGAGAGCGCGGCGTCCAGCGCCAGCTCGCCCGCGGTCTTCTGCGGCGCGACGAACGGCGGGGCGCCGGGGGCGCCGGGCAGCTCGATGCCGGGGAGCCCCTGCGGGATCTGGACGTTGTCCGGAACATCGAAGGTGCCGACACCGGGGATGGTGATCGGCTGGGCCGACGCGGGTGCGGCGGGAAGGAGAAACGCGCCGGTGATGGCTGCTCCGACGGCTCCTGCGGCCATGGCACGCTTGGCGGTCTTCGCCATGATGCGGGTCTTCCTCTCTGCCTCACGACGGCGCACCTCCGTGGTGCGGCGACTTCGTGACACCCGCTTCGTGGGCGGCGTGAACTCCGTGAGGTCTCGAAAAGGTTACGAACAGATCACGGGTGGTTGTAAAGCCCGGGCTCGACGGCATCCGGACATTTCGGAAACCGACCCATGCATATCTGAGTTGGATCTCACATCAATCACGAAACGGTAACTCAGGGAAACGCCGCTTTTTCGCAGGGGTTGCATCCGGGCGTGTCGGATTTCGGATCAAGGCGCGCTCGCATGACGTTCGCCCAGATGGGAGCGGTCTCGGTTGGCGGAGCCACTATTGCCCGACGCGGGTGTGGGTGCATGGTTCGGAACTTGGGCTCGCATACCGTACGCCCGGTATAGGCAGAAGGCGGCTGCGATAGCTGCCATCTATATTGGTGACTCCGATCACAAGACGGTATTTCGGCCACCGCGGCCGGGTAATTACACGCTTGTCGCCCGTGTCGGTGGCTCCGTTTACGCTGCCCGCCATGTCCGCGCAACTGGCGTTCGACGAGCTCGACACTCCGCTCTACGACACCACCTTCGTCGTCGTCGACCTGGAGACCACCGGGGGCAGCCCGGCGGCGGACGCCATCACCGAGATCGGCGCGGTCAAGGTGCGCGGCGGCGTCGTGCTCGGGGAGTTCGCCACGCTGATCGACCCCGGCCGGGCCATTCCGCCCGCGATCGTGCACGTCACCGGGATCACCGACGTCATGGTGCGCGCGGCCCCGCGGATCGAGGCGGTGCTGCCCGGCTTCCTGGAGTTCGCCGCGGGCGCGGTGCTGGTCGCGCACAACGCCCGCTTCGACACCGCGTTCCTGAAGGCCGCGGCCGAGCGCAGCGCGACGCCGTGGCCCAATCCGCAGGTGGTCTGCACGGTGAAGCTGGCGCGCCGGGTGCTGGCCAGGGACGAGGCGCCCTCGGTGCGGCTCGGGGTGCTGGCCCGGGTGCTCGGCGCGAGCGTGCAGCCGACGCACCGGGCACTGGACGACGCCCGCGCCACCGTCGACGTGCTGCACGCGCTCATCGGGCGGGTCGGCAATCTTGGCGTGCGCAGCCTGACCGAGCTGCTCGACTACCTGCCCGACGTCTCCGCCGGGCAGCGCGCCAAACGCGGGCTGGCCGCCGGGCTGCCCACCGCGCCAGGCGTCTACCTCTTCCGCGGCCCCGGCGACGAGGTGCTCTACATCGGCACCGCGGTGAACCTGCGCCGCCGGGTGCGCGGCTACTTCACCGGCTCGGAGACGCGCGGGCGGATGAAGGAGATGGTCGCGCTCGCCACCCGGGTGGAGCACGTGGTGTGCGCGCACGGGCTGGAGGCGGGGGTGCGCGAGCTGCGGCTGCTGGTCGCGCACGCGCCGCCGTACAACCGGCGGTCCAAGTTCCCGAAGCGGGGGTGGTGGATCGCGCTCAGCGCGGAGGCGTTCCCGCGGTTCACCGTGGTGCGGGAGCCGGATCGGGTGGCGCTCGGACCGTTCCGGTCGCGGGCGGACGCGGTGGATGTGGCCGCGAGCCTGGCCGAGTTCTGCGGTCTTCGCACCTGCGCGGGGCGATTGCCCAGGGGCGCGCGGCACAGCTGCCCGCCCGCGGTGGTCGGTGGCTGCCCGGCCGCCACCGCCGACGGGCTGGACGCGGCCGGGTACGCGGAGCGGCCCGCCGCCGTGCGCGCGCTCTTCGCCGGGCGCAGTGATGCCCCGCTGCGCGCCATGCTCGCCGAGATCGAGCGGCGCTCCGCGTGCGAGCACTACGAGGCGGCGGCGCGGCTGCGCGATCGGGCCGCGCACGTGGTGGTGGCGCTGGCCCGCACCCAGCGGCTGGCCGCGCTGGCCCGGCTGCCCGAGTTGATCGCCGCCGGGCCGGACGGGGCAGGGGGCTGGGAGTTCGCCGTGATTCGCTACGGGCGGCTGGCCGGGGCCGGGTGCGCCCCGCGCGGAACCCCGCCGATGCCGGTGGTCGAGAGCATCGTCGCGGGCGCGGAGACCGTGGTTCCGCCGCCCCGGTCCGCGGCGCCGGGGCGATCGAGCGGGCCCCAGGGCCTCGTCGAGGACGACCTCGCGCCCCTGCGCGGGGCCTCACCGGAGGAGGTGGCGCTGGTGGCCCGCTGGCTGACCCGGCCCGGGGTGCGCATCGTGCGCACCGAGACCGGCTACGCCGAGCCGGTGGCCGGCGCGGCGGCGCACCTGGCGTGGGCGGAGAAGGCGCGGGCGGCGGCCCGCCCGCCCGATCCGGAACGGGAGTACCGGGAACGGGCAGGCTGAGCGCCTACGCTGAGACCCATGATTACCGCGATCGTGCTGATCCACGCCGACAACGCCCGCATCCCGGAGACCGCGCAGGCGGTCGCCGACACCGCGGGCGTCACCGAGGTGTACTCCTGCGCGGGCGACGTCGATCTGATCGCCATCGTGCGGGTGCGCGACCACGAGCAGGTCGCCGAGGTCGTCACCGCCGGGATCGACAAGGTGCCCGGCGTGCTGCGCACCACCACGCACATCGCCTTCAAGTCGTACTCCAGCGCCGATGTCGAGGCGGGGTTCTCGCTCGGCGAGTGAGGTCGTGCTCCAGCGCCGACGTGGCGGCGGGGTTGCTCGTTCGGCAGTGCGCCGGGCGCTCAGCCCGCCAGTACGGCGGTGAGCGCGACCCAGCGGTCCAGCAGCTCGGCGGCCTTCCCGCCGTCGATCGCGGCGGCGGCGCGCTCGATCCCGGCGCCGAGCGCGGCGTGCAGCGCGTCGCCGAGCGCCGCGTCGGCCGCCGTCGCGGGTTCGCGTGCGGCGTCCGCGCCGTGCGTGGGGCCGCACGCGGCGAGCGCGGCCGCGAGTTCACCCGCGGCGTCCGCGCCGGTCGCCAGGTCGTAGGCGACGATCGCGGCGGCCGAGTTCAGCAGCACGGCATCCCGCACCGGCCCCTTCGCCCCGGCGAAGACGTCCCGCGCGACGGCGGCGTTCACCACCGCGTCGCCGCCACGCAGCGCGTCGAGGGGCACCCGCGGAATCCCGACCCGCACCGGGTCGATCACGGTCTCCCGCCGCACCCCGCCGGAGACCACCCAGGCCACCGTGGTGTCCGAAGTGGTGATCTCGTCCAGCCCGTCGTTGCCGCGCACCACCAGCGCGCTGGCCCCGCGCTCGGCGAAGACCCCGGCGATCACCGGGAGCAGGTCGGGGAAGGCGCAGCCGACCAGCCCCGCGCGCGGCTGCGCCGGGTTGGTGAGCGGACCGAGCACGTTGAAGACGGTCGGGATGCCGATCTCCTTGCGCGCGGGTCCGGCGAAGCGGAGCCCGGCGTGGAAGAGCGGCGCGAAGCAGAAGCCCACCCCGACCTCGCGCACGCAGTGCGCCACCGCGTCCGCGCCGAGCGCCAGCTGCACGCCGAGCGCCTCCAGCACGTCGGCGCCGCCCGCCTTGGAGGACGCGGCCCGGTTGCCGTGCTTGACCACCGGCACCCCCGCCGACGCCACCACCACCGAGGACATGGTGGAGATGTTCACCGACCCGGAGCGGTCGCCGCCGGTGCCGACGATGTCGACCGCGTCACCGTCCACCCGCACCAGCGTGGCGTGGCCGAGCATCCCCGCGGCCATGCCGCCCAGCTCGGCGGGGGTGGGGCCCTTGATCTTCATGGCGACGCCGAAGGCGGCGATCTGGGCCGCGGTGGCATTGTCCGCGAAGATCTCGTCGATCACCCAGGTGGTGTCGTCCGCCGTCAGGTCGCCGCCGTCGGCGAGTACGCCGAGCACCTGGGGCCAGCTGCGCACGCTCATCTCCACCCGTTCTTCCTCGTCACGATGTCGGGTTGCAGAGTAGTAGGGGAGGGCGGCGCCGCGCCGCCGGATTCCGCCGCGGCGGGCGGCGGGTCCGCACCGCATCCGCCCGGCTCGGCTGCCGGCGCCCGGCGTCACAGGGGCGCCGACAGCCGGAGTTCCGCGGGCTCAGCCCGGCTGGAGCGCCTCCCAGCCCTCGGCCACTCCGTCATGGCGCTGGGCGAGCCCCGCCATGCGGGAGCGTTCCTGCGAGCAGTGCAGCGCGTCGAGCACCTGGACCCGCTGCAGCAACAGCAGTCCGGGCTCATCCGTCTGGGCCGGGGCATACCCGTCCTGCGCCGCCAGCTCGCACACCCGCGCGACGTGCTCGCCCGGCACCCGGAGGTGATGCCGCAGCACCACCTCGTCCGCCGGAACGAACCGATCACCCCGTTTCAGCGCCGCCGAACAGGCCTCGGCATCGTCGAAACTCGACGCCACCACCACCAGATCCGGCCGCGCCGGATCCAGACCAGCGGCTTTCGCCGCCCCGAACAGCCGCCGCCACCAGGGTCGCTCCACCATCTCCAGCCTCCTACGCGACGTGTTGTTCCCGACACGGCGAGCACGACTTTCGCACCCGGCTACCTCTGTCGTACTACGGCGAGTCATACTTACCCCGTGACGACCGCAGTAGGGACCCAAGGATCGGCCATTACCCAGCGTGTGCACTCGCTGAACCGGCCCAACATGGTGAGCGTCGGTACCATCATCTGGCTGTCCAGCGAGCTGATGTTCTTCGCCGGCCTGTTCGCGATGTACTTCGTCGCGCGCGCGCAGGCGAACGGGAACTGGCCCCCGGAGCCGACCGAGCTGAACCTGGGTCTCGCCGTTCCGGTCACCGCGGTCCTGGTCGCGTCTTCATTCACCTGCCAGATGGGCGTCTTCGCAGCCGAGCGGGGCGATGTGTTCGGGCTGCGGCGCTGGTATGTCATCACCCTGGCCATGGGCGCGTTCTTCGTCGCCGGGCAGGGCTACGAGTACTACCACCTGGTGCACGAGGGGACCTCGATCTCCAGCAGCGTGTACGGCTCGGTCTTCTACATCACGACCGGCTTCCACGGCCTGCACGTGATCGGCGGGCTGATCGCGTTCGTCTTCCTGCTGGCCCGCACGAAGATGAGCAAGTTCACGCCCGCGCAGGCCACCGCGGCGATCGTCGTCTCCTACTACTGGCACTTCGTCGACATCGTGTGGATCGGGCTGTTCGCCACGATCTACTTCGTCCGCTGACGCGGGCGTGGCGACAACGTAACGTCGGTTCCGTCTACTCCAAAGGGACACAGATGAGTTCATCTCCCCCGTCAGCGCCGAAGCCCGCCGGCCCCGGGAAGGGCGAGGCCAGCACGATCCGCAGGCAGCGCAGGCTGCGCAGGCGGATCGCGGGCGGCCTCGCGCTCCTGGTGGGACTGGTCGGAGCCGGCTTCCTCTCGACCGCCCTCACCCCGGAGCCCCAGGTGGCGACGGCGAACGAGGACACCTCCGCGCTCATCCGCGAGGGCAATCAGCTGTACGACACCTCCTGCATCACCTGCCACGGCGCCAACCTGCAGGGTGTCGAGGACCGCGGCCCGAGCCTGATCGGCGTCGGCGAGGCGGCGGTGTACTTCCAGGTCTCCTCCGGCCGCATGCCGATGACCCGCAACGAGGCCCAGGCCGAGCGGAAGCCGCCGAAGTTCGACCCGCAGCAGACCGACGCGCTCGGCGCCTACATCGCGGCCAACGGCGGCGGCCCCACCGTGATCCGCGACGAGAACGGCGAGATTGCCCAGGAGTCGCTGCGCGGCGACGACATCGGCCGCGGCTCCGAGCTGTTCCGGATGAACTGCGCCTCCTGCCACAACTTCACCGGCCGCGGCGGCGCGCTCTCCTCGGGCAAGTTCGCCCCGCCGCTGGCGCCCGCCAGCGAGCAGCAGATCTACGCCGCCATGCTTACCGGCCCGCAGAACATGCCGAAGTTCTCCGATCGCCAGCTGAGCGAGGAGGAGAAGCGGGACATCGTGGCGTACGTGCTGAACGTCAGGGAAGAAAAGGCGCCCGGCGGCTGGGACCTCGGCGGATTCGGCCCCGCGACCGAGGCGCTCGCCATCTGGGTGGTCGGCATCACGACGGTCGTCGGTGCCGCGATGTGGATCGGAACCCGGGTATGAGTGCAGAGGAGCGCAACGACATGGTCCGGCCGGACGAGGGATCCGAGAGCGCCGAGCGGCAGTCCGCCGCTGAGCGGCACGACGCTGCCGAGCCGACGATCGACCCCAAGGGTACCTTCACCGCCGAGCAGCTCGACGGGCTCTCCCGGGACGAGCTGGTCGCCATCGGCACCGCGCGCGACGACGTCGACGTGGCCTACCGCGCCGAGCGGTTCCCGGTGCCTGGCACCAGGGCCGAGAAGCGCGCGGAGCGGGCCGTCACCTTCTGGTTCGCGATCTCCGGGATCGCCGCGGCCGCGCTGGTCGGGGTCTTCCTCTTCTGGCCCTGGCAGTTCAAGGGCGCGAACGAGGCGGGGCACGCCGAGTACGCGCTCTTCACCCCGCTGGTCGGGCTCACCTTCGGGATCTCGGTGCTGGTCATCGGCATCGCCGTGGTGCTGATCCGGAAGAAGTTCATCCCGCACGAGCTCTCCATCCAGACCCGCCACGACGGCCCGTCGGACGAGGTCGAGCGGCGCACCCTCGCCGCCCAGATGTCGGACGCGCTGGAGACCTCCACGCTCGGCCGCCGCAAGATGATCACCCGCACCGCGGGCGCCGGGGTCGGCGTGCTCGGCGTCGGCGCGCTGCTCGTGTTCGTCGGCGGCATGATCAAGAACCCGTGGGCCAAGCGCGACAAGTCGCCGCTGTGGGTCTCCGGCTGGACCCCGGACTACGCCGGCGAGACCATCTACCTGCGCCGCGACACCGGCCGGCCGGAAGACGTCGTGCTGGTGCGGCCCGAAGACCTGGACGCGGGCGCCATGGAGACGGTGTTCCCGTGGAAGGAGAAGTGGCGTGGTGACTCGCACGAGATGCTGCAGTCGCTGCGCGGCATCCGCAATGCCGTGATGCTGATCCGGCTCCGCACCGAGGACGCGGAGAGCGCCATCAAGCGCAAGGGCCAGGAGAGCTTCAACTACGGCGATTACTTCGCCTACTCGAAGATCTGCACCCACCTCGGCTGCCCGACCTCGCTGTTCGAGCAGCAGACCAACCGGATCCTGTGCCCCTGCCACCAGTCGCAGTTCTCCGCGACCGAATGGGGCAAACCGATTTTCGGTCCGGCCGCCCGCGCCCTGCCGCAGCTGCCGATCACCGTCAATGCCGAGGGGTACCTCGTCGCCGCCCGCGACTTCATCGAGCCGCTCGGGCCCGCCTATTGGGAGCGTCGATCATGAGTGCAGAGGCAACCGGCGGCCGCGCCGCCGCCCAGATGAACGAGATGGACGAGCGCTACCGCGCCGCCGCCTTCGTGAAACGGTCGGTGAACAAGGTCTTCCCGACCCACTGGTCGTTCCTGCTCGGTGAGATCGCGCTGTACGCGTTCATCATCCTGCTGCTCTCCGGCATCTACCTCACGCTGTTCTTCGACCCGTCGATGACGCACGTCGTCTACGACGGCTCGTACCAGCCGCTGCGCGGCGTCGGCATGTCGCGGGCCTACGAAACGGCGCTGAACATCTCCTTCGAGGTGCGCGGCGGCCTCTTCGTGCGCCAGGTGCACCACTGGGCCGCACTGCTCTTCGCGGCGTCGATCATCGTGCACCTGTTCCGGATCTTCTTCACCGGCGCGTTCCGCAAGCCGCGCGAGGCGAACTGGGTGATCGGCTCGCTGCTGCTGATCCTGGCGATGTTCGAGGGCTTCTTCGGCTACTCGCTCCCGGACGACCTGCTCTCCGGCACCGGCCTGCGCGCCGCCTTCTCCGGCATCACCATCTCGATCCCGGTGATCGGCACCTGGATGCACTGGCTGATCTTCAGCGGTGACTTCCCCGGCGACATCATCATCCCGCGGCTCTACATCGCGCACGTGCTGCTGCTGCCCGGCATCATCCTGGCGCTGATCGCCGCGCACGTCGCACTGGTCTGGTACCAGAAGCACACCCAGTTCCCCGGCCCCGGCCGCACCGAGAACAACGTGGTGGGCGCCCGCATCATCCCGGTCTTCGCCGCCGACCAGGGCGCGTTCTTCGCCTTCACCCTCGGCATCGTGGCGATCATGGGCGGCGTGCTGCAGATCAACCCGATCTGGAATCTCGGCCCGTACAACCCGTCGCAGGTCTCCGCCGGTTCGCAGCCCGACTTCTACATGATGTGGACCGACGGCATGGCCAGGCTGATGCCTGCCTGGGAGCTCTACCTGGGCCGCTACACGGTGCCCGCCGCCTTCTGGGTGGCGCTCATCATGGGGCTGGTCTTCACGCTGCTGGTCGCCTACCCGTGGATCGAGCGCAGGCTCACCGGCGACACCCAGGCGCACCACAACCTGCTGCAGCGGCCGCGCGACGTGCCGGTGCGGACCGCGATCGGCGCCATGGCGATCACCTTCTACGTGGTGCTGACGCTCTCCTGCGTCAACGACATCATCGCGCTGAAGTTCGACATCTCGCTGAACGCCACCACCTGGATCGGCCGGATCGGCCTGCTCGTCGCCCCGCCGATCGCCTACTTCCTGGCGTACCGGTTCTGCATCGGGCTGCAGCGCAGCGACCGGGCGGTGCTGGAGCACGGCATCGAGACCGGCGTGATCAAGCGGCTGCCGCACGGCGAGTACATCGAGGTGCACCAGCCGCTCGGCCCGGTGGACTCGCACGGCCACCCGATTCCGCTGGAGTACCAGGGCGCGGTCGTGCCCAAGCGGATGAACCAGCTCGGCTCGGCGGGCCAGCCCGGCACCGGCTCGTTCCTGCGCGCCGACCCGGTGCAGGAGAGCGAGCGGAACTTCGAGCACGAGCACGCGGAGGAGCGCAAGCAGCTCGCCGTGCTGCAGCGGGTGCAGGAAGAGGCCGAGCGCAACGGTCACAACGGGAGCAACGGGCACCACTGAGCGCCCGGCTCTCCCGATCGGAACGGGCCCCGGATCCGCGCGGATCCGGGGCCCGTCCCGTGTTTGTGGCCGGTGCCGTGCCCGGCCGGGTTCCGATCAGCGGCTGCGCCGCCGGAAAGCCTCGATGGCGTCGAACTTGGCCAGGTTGTGCCTGGCGTCGGCGAGCGCGTCGTGCGCGTCGGCGGGGACCGGGGGCAGCTCGGGGCGGCCGTGCGCGTCCCAGTGCTGGCGCAGCTCGTTGGTGTAGCGCGGGAGCGCGGTCGGGAGCTCGACCATCGAGCCCCAGAGCTGGCAGAGCGCCACGTGGTCGTAGGCGGCGACCCAGGCCCAGAGCTCCGGCTGCACGGTCGGGCGGGGCAGGAAGAAGCTCTCCAGGTCGGTCCGGATGCGCTCGCGGGAGCGGCGCAGCGGCGAGTGCGGCGGCGGCAGCCGCGGCAGCACGTGCTTGCGCACCCACGGCCCGGCCCTGCTCTCGTCGAATTCGGTGGAGACGGCGTAGTATTCGCGGCCGTCCTCGCACACGACCCCGATCGAGACCAGGTCGATGGTGACGCCGTCCTCGATGAACTCGCAGTCGTAGAAGTAGCGCAGCGTGGCTCCTCGGCTCGGGAGGCGCCGGAGATCGGCGCCGCCCGTTCACCCTATGCGGTGCCCCGGTACGTATTCTGAACTGGTGAATTGGACCGTCGACGTACCGATCGACCGCTTGCCGGAACTGCCGCCGCTCCCCACCGAGCTGCGCAGGCGCCTGGACGCGGCGCTGGCGCGACCCGCGCTGCAGCAGCCGTCCTGGGATCCGGAGCAGGCCGCCACCATGCGCACCGTACTGGAGAGCGTCCCGCCCATCTGCCTGCCCGCCGAGGTGGAGGAGCTGCGCGAGCGGCTCGCCGAGGTGGCCCGCGGCGAGGCCTTCCTCATGCAGGGCGGCGACTGCGCGGAGACCTTCGCCGACAACACCGAGCCGCACATCCGCGGCAATATCCGCACCCTGCTGCAGATGGCCGTCGTGCTCACCTACGGCGCCAGCCTGCCGGTGGTGAAGGTGGCCAGGATCGCCGGGCAGTACGCCAAGCCGCGCTCCTCGGACACCGACGCGCTCGGGCTCAAGTCGTACCGCGGCGACATGGTGAACTCGCTGGTCGCCGATGCCGCGGTGCGCGAGCACGACCCGTCCCGGCTGGTCCGCGCCTACGCCAATGCCAGCGCCGCCATGAACCTGGTGCGCGCGCTCACCGGCGCGGGCATGGCCGACCTGCACCGGGTGCACGACTGGAACCGCGATTTCGTCGCGCAGTCCCCGGCCGGCGCCAGGTACGAGGCGCTGGCCGAGGAGATCGACCGCGGGCTGCGCTTCATGAGCGCCTGCCGGGTGAACGACCCGAGCCTGCAGCAGGCCAGGATCTACGCCAGCCACGAGGCGCTGGTCCTCGACTACGAGCGCGCCATGCTGCGGCTCGCCGAGAACGCCGCGGGCGAGCCGGTGCTCTACGACCTCTCCGCGCACTTCCTCTGGATCGGCGAGCGCACCAGGCAGCTGGACGGCGCGCACATCGCGCTGGCCGAGCTGCTGGCCAACCCGATCGGCATCAAGATCGGGCCGAGTACCACGCCGGAGCTGGCGGTGGAGTACGTCGAGCGGCTGGACCCGAACAACGAGCCCGGCCGGCTCACCATCGTCTCCCGCATGGGCAACAACCGGGTGCGCGACATCCTGCCGCCCATCGTGGAGAAGGTGCAGGCCACCGGGCACCAGGTGATCTGGCAGTGCGACCCCATGCACGGCAATACCCACGAGGCCTCGACCGGCTTCAAGACCAGGCACTTCGACCGGATCGTGGACGAGGTGCAGGGCTTCTTCGAGGTGCATCGCGGGCTCGGCACGCACCCAGGCGGGCTGCACATCGAGCTCACCGGCGAGGACGTCACCGAGTGCCTCGGCGGCGCCCAGGAGATCTCCGACCTGGATCTCTCCGGGCGCTACGAGACCGCCTGCGACCCCAGGCTCAATACCCAGCAGTCGCTCGAGCTGGCCTTCCTGGTCGCGGAGATGCTGCGGTAGCTACGGCAGCGCGGTCAGCGCGATCAGGGAGCCCGCCTGCACGTTCGCGCCGACCCCCGGCGTCTGACCGATCACCACCGACCCGTCCGACGGGGTCAGCTGCCGTACCTGCACCTGCAACCCGAGCTGCTGGAGTTCTGCGCGCGCGTTGCCGACGCTCTGGCCGACCACCAGCGGGATCTTCACCGCGTTCGAGACCATCAGTACCACCGTGTCGCCGGACTGCAATTGGGTGCCCGGCTGCGGGTCGGTGCCGATGGCCTTACCGCCCTCGGTGCCGCGGTCGTACTGCTCCCTGGTCTCGGAGATCTCCAGCCCGGCGGCCTGCAGAATGCTCGCCGCCTCCTCGGTGCCGCGGCCGCTGACGTCCGGCACCGTCACCGGCGTCGAGCCGCGGCTCTTGAACACCTTGACCTGGCCGCCGGTCGGCAGCACCGTGCCCGGCGCCGGCTCCACCCTGGCCAGCGTGCCCTTCGGGGCGCTGCTCCCGGTCTCACCCGCGTCCACCGGGGTGAGCCCGGCATCGCGGATGGCGCGGTTGATCGCGCCGATATCGGCGCCCGCGTTCGCCTCCGGCACCCGCGGCCTGCCGCTGGAGACCAGCACCCCGACGGTCGAGCCCTTGGTCACCCGGGACCCCGCCGACGGGTCACTGCCGACCACGCCGCCCACCGGGACCGTGTCCGAGGCCTTCTGCCTGATCTCGGTCTCGAATCCGGCCTCGGTGAGCGCCGCCACCGCGCGCTCGGTCGGCATTCCGGCGACCGCGGGCACCGCCTCGTAGCGGCCCGCGCCGAACCACCAGCCGCCGACCCCGACCACCAGCGTCAGCACCGCGACCAGCGCCACCCAGAGCCACACCGTGCGCTTCTGCCGGTGCGGGTCGCCCGCGTACGGGTGCTGCTGCTGCTCGTAGGGGTCGTAGCGGCGCGGCTCCGGCAGCCCCGGCGCGTGGTGCATGGCGGTGCCGTGGTCCACCGGCCGCGCCGCCGTCTGCACCCGGGTGTGCTGCGGCTGCTGCCTCGGGGGCGGCAGGGGCATATCGGCGACGCGCCTGCTCGAGCTCGTGTGCTCGGCGGATTCCCGCGGCGCGGGCACCCGGTAGGCGGGCAGCGCCAGCGAGGCGGCGATGCCGCGCAGCTCGGCGGCCATCTCGGTGGCGTCCGCGAAGCGGTGGCTCGGCTCGCGGGCGGTGGCGCGGGCCACCAGCTGGTCGAACTCCGGGGGCACGCCCTCGATGAAGGCGCTCGGCGGCGGCACGTCGTTCTCGATCCGCTGGTAGGCGATCGACAGCGAGTTGTCGCCGGTGAACGGCGCCCGCCCGGTGAGCAGCTCGAAGATCAGAATGCCGAAGGCGTAGACGTCGGAGCGAGCGTCCGCGGTGCCGCTGGTGACCTGCTCGGGGGAGAGGTACGCGGCGGTGCCGAGAATGACGCTCGCCGAGGTCGTCGTCGCCGCCGCGACCGCGCGGACCAGGCCGAAATCGGCGATCTTCACCTCGCCCGCGTCCGAGATCAGCACGTTCTCCGGCTTGATGTCGCGGTGCACCAGCCCGGCCCGATGCGCGACCCCCACCGCGCCGAGCGCGGGCTCGGCCACCGCCCGCACCGCGTGCGGCGGCATCGGCCCGCGCTCGCGCAGCAGCTCGCGCAGCGTGCCGCCCTCGACCAGCTCCATGATCAGGAACGGGTGCTCCCCGTCCACGCCCTGGTCGTACACCGCGACCAGCGACGGATGCTTGAGCTTGGCCACCGAGCGCGCCTCGAACTCGAACCGGGCCAGGAACTGCGGATCGGCGGCGAAGCGCGGATCCATCACCTTGATCGCGACCGGGCGATCCAGCCGGGTGTCGACGCCGCGGAAGACCGTCGACATGCCGCCCCGGGCGATCGGCGCATCGATGCGATAACGCCCTTCGAGCATCTGGCCGATCACGTGTTCCTCCGGATTCCGAACGTCCACCCCCCGCTGTGCCGCGCGGGAGGCGATGCGGCCGCCCGGTGCGGCCGGTGTCGATGGTATCGGCGCGGACGTCGCGGGTGGATCACGACGTGCGGGAACCGACCGTCTACCGTAGTTGCCCGTGAGTTCCTTTCCCTGCAGCGAGGATGTGCTTCCGGCCGACGTCGAGCTGCTGAACCTGCCCGATGTCGCCGAGCAGCTCGGCATCCCGGTCACCCGGGTGCACCAGATGTTGCGCGATCACCAGTTGCTCGCGGTCCGACGGGACGGGGTCGCCGGGGTGCCCGCGCGGTTCTTCGACCGTGATGGGGCTGTGGTCCGGATGCTTCCCGGGTTGATCACCGTCATGCGGGACGGGAAGTACACCGACGAGGAGATTCTGGAGTGGGTCTTCACCGACGATCCGTCGCTGCCGGGGAAGCCGGTGGATGCGCTGCACGGGGATTTGGCGCGGGAGGTTGTTCGCCGAGCCGCGGCGGATCCGTTCTGATCGGGTAGTTCGCTCAGCGACTTGCCCACAGGCCGAGGAGTTCGCGCGCCTCGGGCATCGCGGAGTGGAGACGGACAAGGGTGAGCGCGTCGGCCAGCCGTCGCTGCAGCCGGGCCGATGCCGGCCCCGCGATGGTGGCGAAGGTGTCGGTGAGCTGGCCGCAGGCGGCGGCGATGTCGCCGCTCCGGATCAGGTTTGTTCGTCAGATGCAGTTGCCAGGACGCCCGCTCGGGCGGCCAGACGCTGGAACCGGCATTCACATCGGCGAGGTGCGCGGTGGCGGCGGCGTGGTCGCCGAGGCCCTTCCGTACAGAACCCGCGCGCCGCGCTGACCGCCCGGTCTGCACCGGCTGACCCATGATAGGCGAGCCGGTCGTGGTCTTCGGTGACGCGTCGCGGCATCGGCCTGAAGGCCACTGTACGCACCCGGCGTTGCGCTACGCTTGGTCCGGAAAACAGTAAACGGTGGCTATTGAACTTCCACACTCCCGACCGTCGATTTTGAATGGTTGGCAACTGAAGCTCCCAAAGTTACTGGCCGCCGGGGAAATTTGGACCACAGATCTGAATATTCAGAAGACCGCCCATCGAAGTATCTAAGCATTTCGTTCGGTTCTTCAAAGATTGCAGAATGAAAAAGAAATTGCGGCGACTCCAGATCGGGCATTCCCAGCCAGTCGAAACTGGTCGGCCTAAAGAAGGTTACCTCTTGTCCTCCGTACCCCTTCAATCCTACCGTTGACCTGCCCCACTCGTCAGTTACACTACCGCTCCGAACGTACAACGTTCGAACGATGCCGGACTGCTCTGCTCTTCGAATAGCGGCTCTCACAGATTCGAGCGCGGCCGTAAGCTTGTTGACATCTGCACTGGATCGCCGAAAATGGAGCAACGAGTTGCGTGATTCGACGATTCCCGACGCGGTCAGGGCTCGGGAGAACTCCTTCAAGTCGAGTATAATTTTCGTGCGCGATTCGGGTAGCAGATCCAAAAATGCTATGGTATGAAGTAATGGAAATTCCTTGATTTTAGTCTTCATGTGATATTCGGGCAGGTCGACTCGGGAGTACAGCTCAGTGTCGATATCGTTCTGCATCGATTTCAAATGCTCGGCCAGGATATCGAACCCTCGAATTATCGGATAAAGCGTGTTATTCTCTCCGAAAGAAATTTGGTCGCTGTTCATGGCAACTGAAGCTTGTGCGAGAGTCTCCATCACGAAAGAGCGCGACATCTCATAGTCGTAGACAAATGGTCTAGCACTATTCAAATGATCCGAGCATAGTGCCCATGTCGAGTACACCAGCGCATTCTCAAGCATCCCTTCCAGGCCTCTGAAGTACACACCAGCTCCGGCTGATATCTTATCCTCGTCGGCAACAGTGCTCAAACTGGCGGTTTGCGCAAGGTTGGTCATTTCATTGTGCTTGCGCCAAAACTCCGAATGCGATCCATCTTCTGCTACTGGATCGAATCCCAATTTCCATACGATAGAATCAACTAGATAGTCATCACCGTCCCGCTCGGACCAGGATACGCCAAGTCTGGAGCACGCGCGATCTGCCTTCTCGCGATCACGCAGAATCAGTCGGCGGACTACTGCATCCGGAGTCGTTGTGCGGATAAATGTCTCAAGCTTTCCTTTATTCCCGAGTCCCCCAATCGAGCGCAGTTGCCAGCTCAGGTCCGAGTCGGCACCTTCATCTGAGGAAGGAAAAATCTCACTGAGTAATTTCCTGAGCCTGAGCTGCGGCAAGCCAGGCATATTGGAAACGAAACGAATACCGTGCGCACCTAGTTCGGGCTGAAGATCCCAAGCGCCTAGAGCTGCTTTCTGATGAATCCGCAATCTTCTGATCTCACCTGTTGGTACATCGATCATACCGCTCTTCACGCACTCGTCGACTGCAGATGCGATTACGCTATCTGACTGTATCAGGAGCAATTGTATGATTTCGGCATGCGACAGGTTAGAGACCAATGCCTCCCAAGAGCCACTTTTTCCGTGATTTTCGAGGAATGTTCGAACAGGTCTCGCCATCCCTTTGTCGATAAGATATCCCAATAGTAGGCTTAATTCTTTCAGCGACATCAGATCGGCCAACGCATATGGAATAGAGGAGGGATCTAAGTCATCAAAAAATGCTCGTTCCGGCTTGGTCACCTCCTCTATAAAGCCCGCCCAATCGGAGGGGTCGAGTTTCAACTTCTTCAGATATTCGTCCATTCGAACGTATGCTCGATTGATCAAGGCGTCGGATGACGTAGAGAGATATACGCTGTGTAGCATCCCGCATAACGGATCGGTGCAGTGCTGCAATGACAATCGCTGCCTTGGAATAAATCCACGGCTGTATTCGCTTCGAATCACGCCAAAGGGGCCCACAATGACGTCGTCTGCCTGCCAAACCCCTTTGGGGGTCACGTCCAGAACGCGTTGTGTCTCATCCTCGTTGAGATACTCCCGTTCCTCGGTGAAAGAATCCGCAACTGCGTCGTACAGGAATCGCCCAAAAATGTACGGGAATCGCAACTCCCCAGCCAGAATCTGCTTCCCAATGCTTTCGACAATAGCGTCAAGATCCAAGCCGTCAATGTTTATCAATACGTCCAGGTAGGCCAATTTGAGGAGGCATTGAAGCTTGGCCTCTTTGACTCCAACTTTTCCTTTTGCTACTAGATGATTGATCGCCTGTTGACCTTGCTCGCTCAAAGCTATCGCATCATTTAGATCATCGGGAATTCTATAGTTTGGGCCAATGATGCACCCTTTAAGTAATGATGAAATGGCAATAGTGCGTATGAACTTAGTTCGCCATCTGGAAGATTCATATTTTTCGAGCAGTTCGGCTTTGGTGTACCGCTGAGGATTCGCCAACGTGCCCTCCGTTTGCCTTAATCGACTTACGTGAGCCTAACGTGCGCGAGCCGATTGCCCTAATTGGGTCTTGGACTCGATGGGCCGCCCCCGCACATAGGACCGACCGGTATCGAATTCTGCACATGCTGGTGAGGGGCGCGAGAGGTCATTGAGTTTGACCAGATGGTGTCTTGTGGGTCCTGTGCGTCTATGAAGGCCAGCGCCTGATCGAGCCTCAGGTTGAGTGAGCGAGGTTCGCGAGCTGGGCGACTCCGGCCATCGCGACCGCTAATCCGTTGTCGCGCTGGCAGCAGTCACGCAGGATCTTTCAGGTCTTCATGTGCGCAAAAGGGCATGCCCTACTCGTATCCGGACCTGCGGGTGCGCGGCGTTGTGCTCCTGCCTCCAACCGGGCAGTTCGCATCTTCGCCTCCTGCGCTGGGGAGTGATCGCGGATGTTTCCCGGTACCCGCTGTCAGCGATCACCTCTAGCTACGGGCTGGTGCCCGACGGCAAGCGCAAGTCGATGCAGCCGATGGCAGATGAGTGTCGCGTTGACTTGGGCCGTCCATACCCGGCTCCCTCCAAAAACTTCCGCAGCTGCCGGGCCTCGGCGCGGACGGGTGGTGCGGGGTCGATGGTTTCGATGTAATCAATCGCTTCCAGCAGACCGGTGGCTGTCCGGCTCGAGCGCACCTCATCGACGAGCGGAACGAGCTGCCGAAGTGTGTCCTCGGCTTCTCGCCAGGCATGCGCATGGATCTGAGCGCTGAACAGTGACGCCAAGTGGATGTAGCGGGATCGGATCTCCCGGCGTGGAACGGCCTCCGCGGACGCGTGGAAGGCATCGACCGCGCGGGCCCATTTGCCGTCATCAGCCCACACCATCGCCTCGTGCCACCCCAACTCCTGGTCGTTGATCCACCACACCCACGCCGGATCGTTGTCGGTCACGCCGTCGAGGTAGCGCGACCGAGCCTGGGCGAAGGCACGGGCAGCACCCTGCTGATCGCCTCCCCGCGCCAGGGCGCGAGCCTCACGGACGCGAAACATCGCTTCCAGCCGCGGTGAAAGCGACTCCTGACCCAGCACCATGCGGGCGATGCGCAGCGCTTCGACAGGTCGGCCGAGGTAGCCGGCGTGCATGGACATGTTCTGCAAGGTCAGCAATTCGATGCTGCGGTCACCGGCAAGACGCGAGAGTTGCAGAGCCTCGCTGTTCACCTGGCGTACGAGTTCATGTTCACCTGCGTCATAGAGCAGCCATCCGACGACTTCGCCGAGTTCACCGGCGGCAGCATAGAGATCCCGCTCGACCGCTGGCTCACAGCGAGCCACACCGAGCTTGCGGTGTACCGAGCGGAACAGTTGCAGGGCCGCTCCTGAGGACTGATCGCCACCGAAGGTGGCATCGAGATCCACCAGTTGACGGATGCGGCTGTGCAGCGATTCGACGTAGTCTCCGTCGAGATCGGGGGAGGCGATAGCCGTTGGAGCGGAGGGTAGATCAACCAGCGACGGAGATGGCGGCAAGACGGGTTCGGCATCGTCGGATGAACGCCCGTGCCGTTCCCGCCAGACGGCCTCGCCCTCGGCCACGATCTGATCGAACCGTGCCCGGTCCTCGGGCGAGGTCCGGCGTTCAAGGGTGGTGTCCAGAATCCCCTGGGTCATCGAACGAGGCCTTACGCTGCCCAGGCCGCTGCGCCAGTTGTTGATCGTGGTGGTCTCCACGCCGAGTAGCGCGGCATAGTCCCGGATCGACTTACGCATGGCTTCTTGCAGCGCCGCTGCTTCGAAGCCCGTCCATTCCCGCCCGCGTACCATCGCTTCAATGCCTCAATCTTGGTCCTGAACTGGGCAAACCCCTGAAAACCCCTACGCTCCGCCCCCATTGTGCCCCCACCGGGACAGTCCGCGCCAAACCCTTTGTGGCCCAAGGTCTATAGCGGTACCCGGCACCGGGTCGACACCGCCTAGCCTGCCCGCCCGGGCGGTGCACCGGCGGCCCGACAGACAGGGGCGCCCGTGGCCTTCCCCAGGCCCTCGGTGCCGGGTACCTCAGCCCGCTTGTCTTCCGTCGAAGGTCGGGAGGCCCGCACATGGAGGTTCCCGGACCTGATGGCCATCGCCTGCCTGCTTGTCAGGAACCAGTTGCTGTCGATGGTCGAATACGAGGATCACGGCACGCCGTCGGGAACGGCGGCACATCGCGCTCGCACTGCACGTGCTACTGCACGATGTGCAAGCTGCCCGCGCCTCCTGCGCGATGGTCAGCGAATCACGCTGGGTGCGCGGGCGGCGTCCTGATGAGGACGCTCGGAACCTCTCCGCTGCCGCACGAGCCCGATGTGCGGTTGTCGGTGTTCATGCACGGCACCCAGTTCGACTTCGCTGCCTGCCTCACGGCCGCGCTGCTGTTCGTGCAGGAGCACCAGCAGCGGCGCTATGTCGATGCTGTTGCCGTCTCAGCGCACGGTGCCGAGAGCTTGCCGCGGCTGCCGAATGAGCGGCTGTATTTGGAGCCGTAGTTACCTTCCCGAGAGCACCGTCGTCGGTGAGCGGTCCGGACAGCGCGAAGGCTGGGTCTCTTTGGCTGATGGAGGCACGGGCCCCCACTTCCTCAGGCCGAGGCGATCTGGCTGAGCTCGGTGAGTTCAGGGAAACGGCCTTCCCATGCACGCCTGGTATCTGTCGGAAGCCAGATGGAGGACCACAGCCGCTTCAACGTCGCCGCATCGAGGTAGGTGTGCAGGTCAGCGGGGCTGGCGGCTTCGTTGATGACCGCGCGATACAGATCGACGATTCTGCCGGGACGATCAAGGTCGTAGCTAGCGCGTCCCGACCAGTCGAGGTGCACGGGTAGGTGGACGACACCGGCTGTGGGGCCTGTGAGCAGGCGCAGGTCGTCGGGAACCACAGCGGGCTTCCTGTAGCGGGTCGGGTTGCTCATAAGCTTCTCGCGATCCAGTCGTCGAGCTGGCGGCTCCTGACAGCGCGAAGGCCGGGTCCCGTCGTCCGGCGGGGATCCCGGCCTCACTTCCTCGCACCCCGCAGGGGGAGGCTGTAGTACCACTGTAGAGCAGTCAGGTGTGCGCCGGAACGACCGTTGGCGTGGTCACCGCCGTACGCGTCGAACGCAATCGCAGCGGATCAACCGTGCGCAACGACAGCGCCGCGACCACGGCCGCGAAAACCGCGAGCGCGACGTGCCAGAAGTTGTACAACCCGATCGACCCATCCGGCTGGAAGACCAGCATGAGCCAGGTACACAACCCGACCAGCACCTGCAGCGTCCCGAGCGAGAGCGCGAAACCGGCGGCCAGGGCCAGCGGCCAGGAGTAGTACCAGGGCAGCGCGGCGGGGGAGAGGATGACGATCGCGACGAAGGCGATCATGATCCCGGCGACCGCCTCGCGTTCGCTGTCCTTGAACCGCCACCAGGTCCAGGCCAGCACGGCGACCAGGGCGAGCATGCAGAGCAGCCGGGTGATGTCGAGCACCTGGCCGATCTGCAGCGGGGAGACCCAGGTGAGGGCGTGCGCCATGACGGTCGGCAGCGAGAGCCAGTTGATGATCTTCTTCGAGCCCGACAGCGCGGTGAGCCAGCCGATGCCGACCCCGGCCAGCGCGGAGGCGGCCACGAAGACCGCGGCGAAGACGGCGAGGCCGAGCCCGGCGATCTTGGCGAACATAAGCGTCGGGTGGGGTAGCTCGGCGCTCTCGGAGTCGTCGCCCGCGGCGCGCTGGGCGGCTCGGCGTTCGCGTTCGTGGATCATCCAGATCCAGACCAGGAAGGGCAGTGCGACGCCCGCGGTGGCCTTGATGGCGACGCCGATCGCCACCACCACGATGCCGGCCACGTGGTGCCGCTCCAGCACCAGCGCGATGGCGGCGCAGAGCAGGCCGACCATGAGCATCTCGTTGTGCACGCCGCCGATGAGGTGGATCAGCACCAGCGGGTTCAGTACCGCGAGCCAGAGTGCGACGGTCGGCTTGCCGCCGAGGTGCTTGGTCAGGTACGGCACCGCCCACATCATGAGCGCGAGGCCGGGCAGCATCACCAGGCGAAGGGCGATGGTGCCCGCGACCACGTTGTCCCCGGTGAGCATGGTGATGGCGCGGCCGAGGAGCAGGAAGATGGGGCCGTAGGGGGCGGTGGTGGTGGTCCAGACCGGGCTGACGTTGTCCAGCAGTACGCCGGGGTTGGCGACCGGGCCGACCTGGTACGGGTCGAAGCCGTCGCGCAGCAGCGCGCCCTGCGCCAGGTAGGAGTAGGCGTCGCGGCTGAACATGGGGACCGCGAAGAGCAGCGGGAAGATCCAGATGCCGACGATGGCGCGCAGCTCGTTCAGCGTCACCGAGGAGCGCACGCCGCCGGTGCCGAGCGTGAGCCGGCCGAGCCGCACCCACGCGGTGATCATGAGCAGCACGCCGATCCAGATCAGGATGGTGGAGAGCGCGTAGCCGTGGCCGAAGCGCAGCCAGGAGAGGTGCGCGGCCTCCAGCAACGGATCGCGCTTGCGCACGCTGCCCGCGCCGAACCCGCCGAAGGTGATCATGACCGCGCCGGCCAGCCCGAGCAGCGCGGCATGGCCCTCGGGGCTGCGCACGAAGTCGGCGGCCACCCGCATCCGGCCGCGCGGGGGCGCGGAGCCTGCGGCCGGGGTGACGGTGGAAAGGGTTTCGGTCATCGGTCTCGGGGCGTGTCGGGGGAAACCATTCGGAGCGGGTCCCCCCGTCGTGGTCGGCGGTCGTAACCGCGGAGCGAATAGGTCTGCGCCGGCTTCACCGGGCCGGTACGGCTGCCCAGTTTACGAGCCGCCCTGGAGACATTAACCCGCCGGTGCGCGGGGATCGAGCCGGGCGGGCACCCCGGCCCGTGTGATCCGTTGCGCCGCGAGCTTTCCGGAGAGCAGCGCGGTGGGCACCCCGACCCCCGGCGTGGTGCCGCACCCCGCCAGCACGACATTGTCGTAGCGGCGCGGCAGGTTGCGCGGGCGGAAGGGCCCGGTCTGCCGGAAGAGGTGCGCCGCGGAGAACGGGCTGCCCGCCAGCATACCGCGGGCCGCCCAGGTGGCCGGGGTGTCGAGGTGGTCGACGGTGAAGTGGCGGGAGATGCCGGTGTAGCCGCGGGTCTCCAGCAGCGCGAGCAGCTCGCGCAGGTAGGCGGGGCCGAGGCGGTCCCAATCCAGCGGGGCCGCGGTGAGATTCGGGCAGGGGGCGAGCAGGGAGCAGGGCTCGGCGGGGCCTTCGGGGCGCTGGATGAGCAGCGCGGGGTCGGTGAGTGCGGGACGGGTGAGCAGCAGGGAGGGGTCGCTCATCAGCCTGCCGCGGCCGCGGTGCGCGGTGATCTCGGCGAAGGTGCGCTCCCAGGCGGCGCCGAAGTCGATGGTGTGGTGCGCCTGGATCGGCCAGCGCGCGGCGGTGGCGGCGGGCACGGTGCCGTGCGCGACCACCGCGGAGGGCGAGGCGCGCAGCCCCGGCCTGCGGCGCAGCCCGAAGCGGCCGAGTTCGCCGAGGTCGGCGGTGAGGACGAGGGCGTCGCAGGGGAGCTCGGAGCCGTCGGCGAGCCGGACCGCGGTGGCGCGGCGGCCGCGGTAGGTCACGCCCGCGGCCTCGGTGTTCAGCCGCAGCGTGCCTCCTGCCGCGGTGAGCGCGCCCGCCATCGAGGCGGCGATGGCGCGCATGCCGCCCTCCGGGTAGAAGACGCCGAGCGAGGTGTCCATGTGCGGGATGGCGCCGTAGACGGCGAGCGCCTGCGCGGGCGCGGTGCCCGCGTACAGCGCCTGGAAGGTGAAGACCCGGGCGATCCGCGGGTCGCGGACGAAGCGGGCCACCGCGGGGCCGAGTCTGCCGAAGCCGCCGAGCCGGAGTAGCCGCAGCAGCGCGGCCCGTTTGGCGGGGTAGCGGACCATGTCCAGCGCGGAGTCGAAGTTGGTGTCCATGAACTCGCCGTACTCGGCCCGGTAGATCCGGGCCAGCCAGGCGCGCAGGGCGCGGTAGCCGCGGGCCGCCTCGGGGCCGGCGAAGCGGTCGACCTCGGCGGCCATGGCCTCCGGGTCGGCGAAGACGCGCAGGTCCGCGCCGTCGGCGAAGCGGGCGTGGTAGCTGGGGGTGAGCCGGTGCATGCGGAGCGGGGGATCGCACTGCTCGGGGGTGCTGCCGACCGCGGCGAGTGCCTCGGTGACCAGCCCGGGGAGGGTGAGGACGGTGGCGCCGGAGTCGATCTCGTAATCCGGGCCGCGGTAGCGGCCGACCCGGCCGCCGGGATGGTCGGCGCGCTCCAGCAGGGTGACGCGGTGCCCGGCGCCGGTCAGGTACAGCGCGGCGGCGAGGCCGGCGAGGCCCGCGCCCACCACGACCACCCGGTCGGGCCGGCCGGGGACGGTGGCGGGCGCGGGCCCGCGGGTCATGCGTCGAGCAGTTCGGCGATTCCCGCCAGGGTGCGGTCTTCGGCCTCGCGGTCGCGGGCGATCTGCAGGGCGCGGTACTCGATCTCGAACTCGTCCGGCTCGGGTTCCGGGCGGCGGGGGGTGATGCGGCGCTGCCGGGCGATCAGCGGGCGGGGTTCGTCGTCCGTGTGGACGAGGTCGTCGGCGTCGTACTCCGCGCCGGTCTCGGCGCGCGCTCCGGCGGTGCGCTTCGCGCCGGTCGCGGCGTCGGCATCCGGCTCGGTGCCGCGCTCGCGCGCGCCATACGCCCCGTCCTCCATACGAGTGGTGTCGGCGTCGATCTGAGCGTGAGCGGTGTCCGCATCGTCGTGCGCGGCGGCATCGCCGGTCTCGTGGCCGGTGCCCGGTTCACGGCTGTCCGCGTCATCCCGGCTCCGGCCGGGCTCGAACCCGGCCTCCGGCTCGAACTCCGCCCCGGGGAAACCAGCGGGGACGACGACCGTGCGCCTGCGGCGGCCGGTGGGAATCGTGCGCGGCGCGGGCAGCCCGGCGCCGAGCACGACCCGGCGTTCGCCGGGCGCGGGGCCTGGCCTGCGGCTGCCCCGCGGTGCGGGCGGGCAGCTGCCGACGACGATCACTCGGTCCTGCGGGGCGACGAAGGCTCTCATAGGGCTCTCCTGGTGGCGGCCAGCGCCATCGCGCGCAACTGTGCTTTCGCGACGGGCTCGGCCGAGCTGGATTCGAGCGCGGCCAGGCCGCGCTCGGTGAGGTCGGTGATGCGGGACTCGACGTCGTCGACCGCACCCAGGTCGACGAGCAGCTCCCGCAGCAGCGCCACCTCGTCGGCACCGAGGTCGGTGCCGATCCGGGAGCGCAGCAGTCGGGCGGCGGCCGGGTCGGCGGCGTCGGCGCGGCGCAGCGCCTCGGCCAGCAACACGGTGCGCTTGCCCTCGCGCAGATCGTCACCGGACGGCTTGCCGGTGACCTCGGGGTCGCCGAACACCCCGAGCAGGTCGTCGCGCAACTGGAAGGCGACGCCGATGTCCTTGCCGAACGTCCGGTACGCCGCGACCAGCTCGGGGCCGGCGTCGGCGAGCGCCGCACCGAGGTGCAGCGGACGTTCGATGGTGTAGGCCGCGGTCTTGAACTCGTTGATTCGCAGCGCCGCCGCGACCGTTTCGTCGCCGCCCGCCTCGCCCTGGATGTCGAGCAGCTGCCCGCCGAGCACCTCGGTGCGCATGCCTGCCCATACCGGGGCGAACCTGGCGAACGCGGCCGGGTCCAGCCCCGCCCCGTTCACCATGTCGTCGGCCCAGGCCAGCGCGAGATCGCCGACCAGGATCGCCACCGCGACGCCGAACTGCGCCGGGTCGCCGAGCAGTGCCCGCTCCCGGTGCCGCTGCTCGAAATCGACGTGCACGGTGGGAAACCGGCGCCTGGTCCGGGACGAATCGATGATGTCGTCGTGGATCAGCGCGCAGGCCTGCACCAGCTCCAGCGCCGCGCAGGCGCGCAGCACTCCCGCGGCGGCGGGGCCGTCCGGGTCGCCGCCGGCGCCGAGCCAGCCGGTCCAGGCGAACGAGGGTCTGGTGCGCTTGCCGCCGCGCAGCACGAAGTCGCGCAGCACGTCGGCGGATTCGGTGAAGGGCGGCCCGAGCGGCTCGACCAGCGCAGTCCTGCTCTCGAAGAACTCGGCCAGCGCGTCCTCGACGGCGGTCACGAAGGCGCGCAGCGCCTGCCGCGGGTCGGGCGCCGCGAGGGTTGCCGTCGCCGCGGCGGCGCGCCCGCTGGCGACGGGCGTCGGGGTGCCTGGTCCGGCGGACAGGGGAACCTCCCGGTATCGGTTCTCGCGGGCCGGTGCGGGCACGACGATGTGCCCGCACAGATCTGCTCGGGGCATGACGGCAGGCACGATCGATGCAAAGCCGTCTGCCCGTAGGATACGCGCTCCTGTTCGCCCCCTGCACAGCGGCACGGGCTGCACCCGGGTGGATCCGCGGCAGCGCCGACTTCGCCCCCCGCATAGCGGCACGGGCCGTAGCCGGGTGGATCCGCGGCAGCGCCGACTCCGGCCCCTGCACAGCGGCGGGGGGCGGGTGCACCCCGGCCTCTACACTGGGCCGGTGACTGTGGACGATCTGGGGGGACGACGGGCTTCGAGTTCGCCGTCGGTGGTGCGGAGCCTGCGGACGCACGGGCAGCGGCTGGTGCCGTTCTCGGTGGAGTTCAACCCGCCGCGGGACGCGGCGGCCGAGGCGCGGCTGTGGCGCGCGGTGCGCGAGTTCGAGCGCATGCACCCGGCGTTCGTCTCCATGACCTACGGGGCGGGCGGCTCCACCCGGGATCGCACGGTGCGGGTGACCGGGCAGCTGGCGGGGGAGACCACGCTGCTGCCGGTGGCGCACCTGACCGCGGTCTCGCACAGCGTCGCCGAGCTGCGCGCGCTGGTCGGGTCGTACGCCGACGCCGGGATCTGCAATGTGCTCGTCCTGCGCGGCGACCCGCCCGGGGATCCGCTCGGCGAGTGGGTGCGGCACCCGGACGGCGTCGAGTACGCCGAGGAGCTGGTGCGCATCGTGCGCGACCTCGGCGATTTCCACGTCGGGGTGGCGTCCTTCCCGCAGGGGCACCACCGGTCGCCGGATCTGGACCACGACACCAGGCACCTGGCCGCCAAGCTGCGGGCCGGCGCCGAGTACTCGATCACCCAGATGTTCTTCGACGTCGAGCACTACCTGCGGTTGCGCGACCGGCTGGTGGCGTTCGACCCGGAGCAGGGCGCCAAGCCGATCATCCCCGAGCTCATGCCGATCACCTCGCTGCGCACCGTGCGCCGGGCCGAGGAGCTGTGCGGGCGGCCGCTGCCCGCCGCCGTCGTGGACCGGCTGACCGCTGCCGCGGGGAACGGTCCCGAGGAGGATCGGGCCGCCGTGCGGGCGGCCGGGATCGAGATCGCCACCGAGATGGCGCAGCGGTTGATCGACGAGGGTGCGCCCTGCCTGCACTTCATCACGCTGAACTTCGCGAAGGCGACGACCGAGGTGCTGACGAACCTCGGGTACGGGGTGACGGCGGCGCCGGTCTCGGCGTAGGGGTCAGGCCGCGCCGGACTGTGGCGTGTCGAGCTGTTCGCCGCGGGCGGCCCACGCGTCGGCGAGCAGGCGGTGCGATTCCAGGCGGTGCCGGTGCTCGAAGGCGATCGTCGTCGCCAGGATCTCGTTCGCGTCGCTGACCCGGCGCAGCGCCGCCAGGCGGGCGGCGACATCGTCGGGGGTGCCGACGAAGCGGGTGGCGATCCGATCCTCGACCAGCCGTTCCTGCTCCGCGGTGAGCGGCGGCACCGAATCCGGCGCGCGGTAGTCGGCCGCGCCCGCGCCGCTGCGGATGCTGTACACCCAGTGCCCGTACCCGCGGGCCCGGTACCGTGCCGTCTCCTCGTCTGGCCCGACCAGCACGTCGGCGGAGATCACCGCGTACGGCTCGGCGAGCACCGCCGACGGGCGGAAGGCGGCCCGGTAGGCGGCGACGGCGTCCAGCGCGCTGCCCGGCGCGACGTGGTACGCGGCGGCGAACGGCAACCCGAGCCGCCCGGCCAGCTCCGCGCTCTCCCCGGCCGAGCTGCCGAAGATCCACAGCCGCACCTGCGCGCCCTCGCCGGGCACCGCGTGCAGCGCGACCCCGTCGCCGGTGACGAAGCTGCCGTCGAGCAGCCCGCGGATCTGCTCGACCTGCTCCGGGAAGTCGAGCGACTGCGCGCCCGGCAGCTGGAGTGCCTGCAGCGCGGCGACGAAGCGGGAGCGGTCGGTGATCCGGCCCGGGTCGAAGGGCGGCGGCACCACGATGCCGTCGCGCACCTCGGTGCGGCGCTGCGCCGCGGGCTTGCCCGCCTCCGACCCGAACTGCGCCTTCCGGTGCCCGGAGCGGCCGATGCCCAGATCCAGCCGCCCCGGGTGCAGTGCGTCGATGGTGCCGAACGCCTCCACCACCGAGGCCGAGGTGTGGTGCCCGACCTGCACCGCGGCGGTGCCGACCCGGATCCGCTCGGTGGCGGCGGCGACCAGCCCGAGCAGCGTCACCGAGGACGAGCTCGCCACCCGCACGAAATGGTGCTCGGCCAGCCAGTACCGGTGGTAGCCCCAGCGCTCCGCGTGCCGCGCGAGGTCGACGGTGTCGCGCAGCGCCTGCGCGGCGGTGCGGCCCGCGCTGATCGGCGCGAGATCGAGGATCGACAGCGGAATCCGCCCGCTCGGCCGGCCCCCGTTCGCTGCCTCGGGAACGTGCTCGCTCATGCCCGCCGCTCGGTGCGCGGGTCCTGCTCGCCCGCCTCGATCGCCACCCGGAGCCGGTTGCGCTCCGGGGCCACCGGGCAGGTGGCGTAGGCGGTGAAGGCGCAGGGCAGGTTGGTGGCCCGGTTGAAGTCGAGCAGCACGGCGCCGTCCGCGGCCGGGGCCGCGATCTGCAGCGCCCGCGCGCCGGGGTAGCTGGTGATGCCGCTGGTGGCGTCGGTGAAGAGCACCCGCAGGTCGTCGCCCGCGCCGAAGACGACCAGCTGCTCGGTGACGCCGTTCAGCTCGAACTCCACGGTGCCGACCGCGGTGTGGTGGTGCTCCAGCCCTGGCACCACCGCGCCGGTGGTGACCTGCTCCGGCTCGGCGAACCGGGTGAACCGGCCCGCGACGACCCACTCGGCGGCGGGCGGGTAGGAGGGGATGTCCCGGAAGGTGACCAGCGCAGGCGAGGCCGGATCGTGCACCCGGACCGCGTACTGCCCGGTGCGCCGGATGATCTCCAGCACCCGGTCGTCGTGGCGCACCGCGATGCCGGGCGCGCCCTCCCGCGGTCGCACGATGTGCACGCCCGCGATCCGGGTGCCCTCGTGGTCCAGCCGGTCGCCGGGGCGGGCGGTGATGAAGACCTTGTCGTCGGTCACCCACCAGGTGCCGGGGAGGCCGTCGATGCGCTCGGGGGCGTCGGTGAGCCAGTGCAGCGCGGTCAGGCTCAGGAAGCCGAGCGGGTCGCGCAGCCGGTCGACGCGCGCGTGGTGCCAGCGCTCCCACTCGCGGGCGAAGTGGGTGGCCGAATCGGTGGTGACTGCGGTCATGACGCGCGGACTCCTTCGCTGCGGTGTTCGGAAATCGGGGGACGGCGGCGCTGCCGCTGGGCCGGGTGCGCGAGCCCGAGGTGCTCGCGCAGCGTGCTGCCGGTGTACTCGGTGCGGAAACTGCCGCGCTCCTGCAGCTCCGGCACCACCCGGTCGACGAATTCGTCCAGGCCGTGCGGGGTCAGGTGCGGGACCAGGATGAAGCCGTCGGAGGCGTCGGTCTGCACGTAGGTGTCGATCTGCTCGGCGACGCCCGCCGGGGTGCCGACGAACTGCTGCCGCGCGGTGACCTCGATGACCAGCTGCCGGATCGTCAGCTTCTCGGCCTCGGCCTTGGCCCGCCACTCGGCGGCGACCGCGAGCGGGTCCGTGCGGTGCCGCACCCGGCCGCGGGTGATGGTGACGTCGCCGGAGGGCTCGACCTCGGGCAGCGGGCCGTCCGGGTCGTAGCCGGAGAGGTCGCGGCCCCAGACCTGCTCCAGGAAGGAGATGGCGGTCTGCGGGCTCACCTGCTGCAGCCGGATCAGCGCGGCGCGCTCGTGCGCCTCGGCGTCGGTGTCGCCGAGCACGAAGGTGGCGGCGGGCAGGATCTTGAGCTCGTCCCGGTCCCGGCCGTACTTCGCCAGCCGGTCCTTGACGTTCGCGTAGAAGGCCCGGCCCGCCTCCAGGGTGCCGTGGCCGGTGAAGATGGCGTCGGCGGAGCGGGCGCCGAACTCGCGGCCGCCGTCCGAGTCGCCCGCCTGCAGCAGCACCGGGTGCCCCTGTGGGCTGCGCGGGAGCACGAAGCGGCCGGTGAAGTCGATGTGCTCGCCGTGGAAGGCGGTTTCCGGCACGTCGCGGGCGAAGACGCCCGATTCGCGGTCGACGGTGAGCGCGTCCGCCGGCCAGGCGTCCCAGAGCGCGCGGGCGGCGTCCACCACCTCGGCGGCGCGCTGGTAGCGCTGCTCGTAGTCGAGGTAGCCGCCGCGCCGGAAGTTCTCGCCGGTGAAGGCGTCGGAGGAGGTCACCACGTTCCAGGCGGCGCGGCCGCCGGAGACGTGATCCAGCGAGGCGAACTGCTTGGCCAGCTCGAACGGCTCGTTGAAGGTGCTGTTGATGGTGCCCGCGAGCCCGAGTTTCCCGGTGACGCCGGCGAGCGCGTCGAGCACGGTGAAGGTGTCCGGGCGGCCGACCACGTCCAGGTCGTGGATGCGGCCCAGGTGCTCGCGCAGCCGCAGCCCCTCGGCCAGGAAGAAGAAGTCGAAGAGGCCGCGCTCGGCGGTCTCGGCCAGGTGCCGGAAGGAGGCGAAGTCGATCTGGCTCCCGGACTCCGGGGTGCTCCACACCGTGGTGTTGTTGACGCCGGGGAAGTGCGCCGCCAGGTGCACCTGCTTTTTCCGGGTGGTCATCGTGCTCCTCCGAGTGCGTAGCGGCTGGCCGGGCGCGCCAGCCCGAGGCGGTCGCGCAGGGTGGCGCCGGACTCCGGCGGGGTGTGGCCGAGCCCGCCGAGCGCGGGCAGCGCGGCGGCCAGCGCGAGCGGCCGCAGCACGATGCCGTCGACGGCGCCCGCGAGCGCGACCAGGGTGGCGCGCAGGGTGTCGGTGGTGCCGATGTGCGCGGCGCCGGTGTCGGCCGGGTACCAGGCGTTCAGCTCGGCCACCTCGGCCTCGGCCCGCTCGACGGTCGCGGCCAGGTGGATCTCGAGGTCGGCGAGCACGAAGACGCTCTCCGGGTTCCGGCCCGCCGCGGCGACCGCGGTGCGCAGCCGATCCCGGTGCGCGGCGAGCGCTTCCGGCGCGGCGGCGGCCACCCGGATCAGGTCGGCGCGCTGGACCGCGACGGCGGTGGCCGGGGCGTCGGCAGCGCCCGCGCGGACCGCGACGATGGGCTGCCCCTGCGGCGAGCGCGGGGTGATGGAAGGACCCTTGACGGAGAAGTTGTCACCCGCGAAGTCGATGTAGTGCAGCTTCTCCCGGTCGATGAAGCGACCGGTGGGGACGTCACGGATCTCCGCGTCGTCCTCCCAGCTGTCCCAGAGCCGCACCGCGACCTCGATCGCCTCGTCGGCCTCGTGCCAGAGCGCGGGGTGGTCCTGCTCCGGCTTGCGGCCGAAGGCGGCGGCCTGCTCGGCGCCGGGCGAGACGGTGACCTCCCAGCCCGCCCGGCCCAGGCTCGCGAAGTCCAGCGCCTGAATGGCTTTGGCGAGGTGGAAGGGTTCGGTGTGGGTGACCGCGCCCTGTGGCACCAGCCCGATCCGGCGGGTGCGGGCGGCCACCCGGGCGGCCACGGCGATCGCGTCGAGCCGCCCCCTGGTGACGCCGGGACCGCCCGGCTGCAGGGCGAAGGAGTCGGGGACGAAGAGCAGGTCGGCGCCTGCCGCCTCCAGCGCGGTCGCCGCGTCGGCCCAGTAGCCGCCGGTGAAGAGCTCCTCGGCGCGGGAGTCGGGGCGGCGCCAGGAGGCCGGGTGCGCCCCGGTCCCCGCTGCCTCGACCCCGAGCAGGAAGGGAATGCTCACGGTGTCTCCTTTTCCGGGCCGGGGAGCCCTGCGTGGCTGTGCTCCGCCCCCGGACTCGACCCGGGCCGGGGGGCCGGTTCCTTTCGCGGCCGCGGTACGGCGGCGAGCAGCTCGCGGGTGTATTCGTGCTCCGGGGCCGCGAAAACAGCCGCGGTGCGGCCGGTCTCGACGATCCGGCCGTGCCGCATGACCGCCACCCGGTCGCTGATCCGGCGCACTACCGCGAGATCGTGCGAGATGAAGAGGTAGGCGAGCCCGAGCCGGCGCTGCAGGTCGCCCAGCAGCGTCAGGATCTGCGCCTGCACCGAGGCGTCGAGCGCGGAGACCGGCTCGTCCAGCACCAGCAGCTCGGGGTGCAGCGCGAGAGCGCGGGCGATGGCGACCCGCTGCCGCTGCCCGCCGGAGAGCTCGGCCGGGCGCCGCCCGGCGAAGCCGGAGCCGAGCCCGACCTGTTCCAGCAGCTCCCCGACCCGCGCGGTGCGCTCCGCCCGGTCACCGGTGCGGTAGGCGCGCAGCGGCTCGGCCACGATGTCGGCCACCCGCTGCCGCGGGTCGAGCGAGCCGTACGGGTTCTGGTAGACGATCTGGAAACGCCGCCGCAGCTCGCGTAACTTCCGGCCGCGCAGCGCGGTCAGCGGCTGCCCGCTGAATTCGACGGTGCCCGCGTCCGGGTCGGCGAGCCGCAGCGCCAGCCGCGCGGTGGTCGACTTGCCGGAGCCGGATTCGCCGACCAGCGCCAGCGTCTCGCCGCGGTCCAGCTCGAGCGAGACGCCGTCCACGGCGGTGAGCGCCGCACCGCCGAGCCGGAACCGCTTGCGCAGCCCGGTGATCCGCAACAGCGGTTGCTCCGCGCGCACGCGCTCGGCGCGGCCGGGGCCCGCCGCGGCCAGTCCGGGGGAGGAGGCGAGCAGTTCCCGGGTGTACGGGTGCTCGGGTGCGGTGAGCAGCCGGGCGGCCGGCCCCGCCTCGACCACGGCGCCCGCGCGCAGCACCACGAGCCGGTCCGCGCGCTCGGCTGCGGTGGCCAGGTCGTGCGTGATGAGCAGGACGGCGGCGCCGCGGGCGGCGGTGCGCTCGGTGAGCCGGTCGAGTACCCGGCGCGCGACGGTGGCGTCCAGCGCGCTGGTCGGCTCGTCGGCGATCACCAGGTCGGGGGAGCAGGCCAGCGCGGTGGCGATGAGCACCCGCTGGCGCTGGCCGCCGGAGAGCTGGTGCGGGTACTGCTTCGCCCGCTCGGCGGGGCGGTCGAGCCCGGCCTCGCCGAGCAGCTCGACGGCGCGCTCGGCGGCGTCGCGGCGGGTGGCCCTGCCGTGTACCAGCAGCGCCTCGGCCACCTGGCCGCCGATGCGCCGCACCGGGTTCAGCGAGAGCCCGGGATCCTGCGGCACGAAGCCGATGCGCGCGCCGCGCAGTTCGCGCAGCGCCCGCTCCGAGGTGTGGTCCACCTGCGCGCCGTCGAACTCCACCGCGCCGCCGTCGATCTCGGCGCTCGCCGGGAGCAGCCCGATCACCGCCTGCGCGAGCGTCGACTTGCCAGAGCCGGATTCGCCGACCAGCGCCACCACTTCGCCCGGGTGCAGCGTCAGCGAGACGCCGTCCAGCGCGGTGACCGGGCCGTCGCCGGTGCGGTAGCGGACGCGGAGATCGGTGACGCGCAGCAGCGCGGTGCGGACCGGCTGCATCAGGGCGGTCACGCGGTCACTCCTCGGCTGGTCGCGGGCGCTCCGCGGTCTCGCTGCGCGCCCGCGTTCCGGCGCGGCGCGGTCGCGCGACGGTGTCCCGCCCTCGGGCGTAGCTCGATCATGCGGCGTCCTGCCTGTTCAGGGCGCGCCCGGCCTGCTGCGCGGCGAGCACGACCGCCACGATCACCAGACCGGGAAGGGTGGTCATCCACCAGGCGGTGGCGAGGAAGTTGCGGCCCTCGGAGATGAGCGAGCCCCACTCCGGGTCCGGCGGCTCGGCGCCGTAGCCGAGGAAGCTCAGCGCCGAGACGGCCAGCACCGCCATCCCGAACTCCACCGTGGCCAGCGCGAGCACCGGCTGGTAGGAGTTCGGCAGCACGTGCCTGGCCAGGTTGGTGTACCAGCGCACCCCCGAGGCGTGCGCCGCCTCGACGTAGTCGGCGTGCCGCACCCGAAGCACCTCCGAGCGCATCACCCTGGCGAAGTTGGCGACCAGCGAAATGCCGACGGCGATCGCCACGTTCCTGGTCCCGAAGCCGAGCGCGGTCACCAGGGCGAGCGCGAGCAGCAGCTGCGGGATGGAGAGCAGCACGTCGACCACCCGCATGACGGCGGCGTCCACGATGCCGCCCGCGGCGCCCGCGATCAGCCCGAGCAGGGTGCCCGCGACCAGCGCGATCCCCACGGCGAGCAGCGTCGCGGAGAGCGAGGCGGCGGCGCCGTGCACCATCCGGGTGTAGAGGTCGCGGCCCAGGTTGTCGGTGCCGAACCAGTGCACCGCGCTCGGCGCGCTGAACTTCTCCCTCGGGACGCCGATCAGCGGGTCGCCGCTCGCGAAGAACGAGGGGGTGAGCGCCCAGCCCACGATGATCAGCAGCACCAGCACCGAGAGGACCAGCGGGGTCCGGCCGCGCAGCTCAACCACGAGCAGCCACCTCCTCGACGGCCTTTCCCGCCCGCTCCCCTCCGGCCGTCACGATCCGCGGGTCGAGCAGCGGGTAGAGCAGGTCGACGGCCAGATTCACGACGACGAAGACCAGCGCGGTGACCAGCACGATCCCCTGCACCACCGGAATGTCCTGGGCCAGTACCGAGGTCTGGGTGAGCCGCCCGAGCCCCGGCCGGGCGAAGACCGTCTCCACCACCACCGATCCGGCCAGCATGGTGCCGACCAGCACTCCGGCGATGGTGAGCGCGGGCACCGCTGCCGGGCGGGTGACGTGCCGCCACTGCACCCGGCCGCGGGAGGCGCCCTTGGCCAGCGCCACCGCGGTGAACGGCTGCTTCCAGGTGCCGGCGAACCCGGCCGCGAGCACCTGCGCGAGCACAGCGCCGATCGGCAGCGCCAGCGTGACGGCGGGCAGCACGGTGCCGCGCAGCCCGGAGCCGCCGAAGGCCGGGGCCAGGTGCAGCCGGAAGGAGAAGACCTGTAGCAGGAGCAGCCCCGTCCAGAAGGTCGGCACCGCCACCGCGATCGGCGGCAGCGCGAGCAGCGCGGTGCGCAGCCGGGGCAGCCGGGTCGAGCTCGCCGCCACGGCCACCGCGATCCCGCCCGCCAGCGCGACGACGAGCGCGAAGGCGGTCAGCCCCAGGGTGGAGGGGAGCACGTCGGCGATCGCCGACGTCACCGGCTGCCCGGTCGCCACCGAGCGGCCGAAGTCGCCGTGCAGTGCGTTCCAGAGCGCGTCCAGGTACTGCTGCCGGAGCGGCTTGTCCAGGCCGTAGCGGGCGCGCAGCTCCTCGATGGCGGCGGCGTCCACCGGGGAGTTGCCCGCGCCGCCGTCGGCCGCGATCGCCACCGGGTCGGCGGGCAGCAGGTAGAGCACGACGAAGGAGACCGTGAAGGTCGCCCACAGCACCCACACCGCCTGCAGCAGCCGCATTCCCAGATAGCGGGCCACGATCAGCGCCCGCTCAGCCAGGCGTCGAAGAACTGCAGCCGCGCCGACGCCTCGAACTTCAGGTCGTTGGTCCTCGGCCCGGCCCCGATCGCCTGCGCGAGCTCGATGGTGGGGAGCCACAGCCCGGCGTCGAGCACCTGCCCCTGCGCGGTGCGGACGAGCCCGGCGCGGGCGGCGGTGTCGACGGTGCGCAGCTGCGCGTCGAGCGTCTGGTCCAGCGCGGGCACGGCGGCGCGGCGGTTCAGATTGCGGCCGTCCAGCCCGAAGGTGGCGCGCAGGATATCGCCGTCGGCCCTGGTCGAGTTGTAGTAGACCGAGTCGAAGTCGCCGGAGTTCTGCCGCGCGGTGTACTCGCCCGCCGACACCAGCTCCAGCCGCAGGTCCACCCCGACCCGGCGCAGCTGCTGCTGCACCAGCTCCAGGATCGCCTGGTTCCCGGCGAAGACCTGGCTGAAGGTGACGCCGAAGGCGAGCCGCTCACCGTCCTTGGCCCGGATGCCGTCCGAGCCGGGCACCCAGCCCGCCCGGTCCAGCGCCGCCCCGGTAGCGGCCTGGTCGAACGTCAAGCGGGCGGAGAGATCCTGGTAGGCGGGGGTTCTCGCGCCGAGCACGCTGGTCGCGGGGGCGAACTGCGGGCCGAGCACGGTATCGATCAGCTCCTGCCGATCGATCGCGGTCAGCAGCGCGGTGCGCACCGCCGGGTCGCGCAGCGGGCCGCGGGTGACGTTGGGCTGCAGCCCGAAGACCACGCCCGGGTTGGCGGTGGTGAGCACCCGGCCGCCGGTGGCCTCGATCTGCGGGGCGTCCTGCGGCAGCGCGTCGCTCACCGCGTCCAGCTGGTCGGAGGAGAGGCTGCCGGTGCGCACCCCGGACTCCGGGACCACGGTGAACTCGATCCGGTCCAGGTAGGGCTCGCCGTCGTGCCCGAAGACCTCCGAGCCCCAGCCGTACCCGGCCCGCTTGACCAGCGTCGCGGAGACGTTCTGGGTGTACGAGGCGTAGGTGAAGGGCCCGCTGCCGATGATCTTCTCGCCCTGGCAGCGCTCCTCGGCGGTGGCGGCGTTGGTAGCGTCGGCGAGGATGCCGAGCTGCGAGGTCGACGATGCCTGCAGGAACTGGGCATTGGGCCGGTCGAAGGCGACCCGCGCGGTCCGCTGGTCCACCACCGTTGTCCCGGTGTAGCCGGTCAGGTAGCTGGCGGCCAGCGGCGCCTTGGCCGCGCCGACCCTGCCGATCGCGTCGAAGGTGCGCTTGACCGAGTCCGCGGTCACCGGGCTGCCGTCGCTGAAGGTCGCGTTCTCGGCCAGGGTGAAGGTGACGGTGGTGGCGTCGGGGGAGATCTCCCAGCTGCGCGCCAGCCACGGCTTCAGCTCGCCGGTCTCCGGGTCCTGGTCGGTCAGCGAGTCGACGACCTGCCTGGTCACGTAGATGGTCTGGTTGCTGCCGCCCTGGGCCGGGTCGGCGCAGGTCGGGGCCTGGGAGAGGCCGTAGCGGAGCGTGCCGCCGGGCTGCGGCGGACCGGCGTTCGCGCCGGAGCCGCCGGTCTCGCCACCGCAACCGGCCAGCACGGCGGTGGCGGCGAGCGCGGCGAGGGGACGGCGGTAACGAATCACGGTGCTGCTCCGGTGGTCTCGGCGGTTCGTTGCTTCCTCGGCAGGCCGGGCGGGTCGATCCGCGAATCGGGTGGCGCCGCGGCGACGGACGCACTCATCGCGGGGTCCTCACGTGTCGTTCCTCCATCGGTCCCTGCGGTAGCTCGAGCCGAGTCATCATGCGAGCCGCGGGCGGTGGGGGCCAAGGGTAGAAATCAGTGTGAACGGAGTCCTTGGTCGTGGCACCGGGGCCGCGGAGAATGTGGGGGCCGAGGGGGAGACGTGGGTCTTCTGTCAAATTGCCGACCATTCACTCGGCCCGGTTATCGCAGTTCATCTCGGTAGCCGGGTACCGTCCGGGGCCTCACCGACGATGAGGAGCCCGCCATGCGCTCGCCGACCCGATCGCTCGCCCGCGGCGCCGCCGTCGCCGCGCTCACCCTCGCGCTGGCGGGGACCCCGGGGCTGGCCGCCGCCGCGCCCGCCCCCGGCGATCCGCTCGCCGCCTACCGCTCGATCGTCGAGACGCTGGGCGCGCTCGGCGTCCAGCCGTTCCTGTACCCCACCGCCGCGCCGTTCTGCGCCGACGGGGCGCCGCTCGGGCTCGTCCCCGCCGTCGCGGGCGCCGTGCCCGGCCCGTGGCCCGGCGCGCTGCTCCCCATCCCCGGGCTCGATCAGGCCGCGGTGCGCGCGGGCCAGGTCATGTTCACCTTCCTGCCGGCCGGGATCACCGACGGCACCGGCATGCAGGTGCTCTGGTTCAACACCGCCACCGGCCGCGGCGGGGCCGCCGCCATGGGCTCGCTCGGCGACGTCGCCGCCGGGCTCCTTCCCGCCGGTCTCCCGTCCGAGCTGCGCGTCATCGCCGAAGCGGCCGTCCGCGATTTCCTGACCAGGGCGATCCCGGTGGGCGGGGTCCGCGCGGTCCCGGTCGACACCGGCCGGGGCACCGTCCTCGCCGCGGTCTTCGGCTCCGTCCGCAACGGCGACGCCACCTGCTTCTTCCTCCCCACCGTGGGGATTATTTCCGCCTGACCGTCAGGCGCCCCGCCACACCGCCAGCTCGCCGCCCGGCATGCAGACGACCCGATAGCCGTTCGGGCCGACCAGCGTCCAAGCCTCGTGGTCGGCGTCGGGCGGCACTACGAGCCGCATCGCGGAATCGAAATCGACGGTGAGAATGCCCGCGAGATCCACTGTCGCGGTGGTGATCGTGCCACGCAGCACCGATTCCAGATCGGAGCGCGAGATCCCGTAGTCCGTGAGCGAGATCGCCCTACGGTCGCTGTGCGCGACCTCCAGCTCGAAGTCGCCTTCGATCTGCAGCTCGAACCCATTGGCAGCGGAAAGCGCGACCAGGTGATCGCTGATCGCGACCGAGATCCGCCGCCCGGCGATCGGGAGTTCTCTCACCCGGATGGTGTCGCCCGGTTCTTCCAGCTCAGCTCATTGCGGGCGCGGGCGCGGTGGGAGCGGAGGGTGAGGCGGAGGTAGGCGGTGACGGCGAGGGGGTGGGCGAGGGCCGAGAGGATGTCGGTGGGGTGCGGGCGGGTGCCGGTGTCGAGGGTGCGGGCGAGGAGGCGGCCGGTGACGGCGGCGGCGTAGCCGATGGCGCCGGTCCGGCGGAGCGAGCCGCGGCCGACGAGGGCGGCGAGCGGCGGGACGGTGTAGGTGAGGGTGGTGAGGGCGCCGACGGCGAGGGCGGCGGCGGGGGAGCCGCCGTAGGCGGACCAGAGCCAGCGGGTGTAGCCGGCGTCGAGGGCGGCGGCATCGCGGTACATGCGGGTGCGGGCGTGCGGACCCGCGGCGGCGACGGCGGTGCGGTGCCCGGCGCGGCGCAGGGCGCGGGCCAGGTCGATGTCCTCGGTGGCGCTGGCGGCGACCACCTCGTGGCCGCCTGCGGCGCGGTAGGCGGCGGCGTCCATGACCAGGAACTGGCCGCAGCCGAGCGCGGTGGAGGTGCGCAGGCCGCGCTCGGCGAACCGCACCGGGAGGGTGGAGGCCCACGACCAGACCAGCAGTGGCTGGAGCAGCGCCTCGTAGCAGGAACCGGCCAGCTGGTGCGGCCAGGGGGAGAGCAGGCCGAGGCCGTCGGCGCGCAGCGCGGTCACCGCGGCGGCGATGGCGCCGGGGGCGAGGCGGACGTCGGCGTCCAGGAAGACCAGGACGGGGGTGTCGGCGAGTTCGGCGAGGCGGGCGCAGGCGGCGGCCTTGCCGGTCCAGCCGGGCGGGGGTTCGCGGTCGGAGCGCAGCACGGTGATGCGCGGGTCGCCCTTGGCGGCGCGGCGCGCCGCCTCCTCGGTGCCGTCGGTGGAGGCGTCGTCCAGGATCAGCACCCGCAGCCGCGGGACGCCGGTCTGCGCGCGCAGGTCGGTGACGAGCCGGGGGAGCAGGGTGACCTCGTCGCGGGCCGGGATGCACACCGTCACCGGCTCGAGCACGGCCGCGCCCGGCGGCGGGAGCCTGCGCACGGTCAGCAGGTTGTACCCGGCGAGCAGGGCGCTCAGCCCGGCCAGCGCCGCGCCCGCCCGCGCGGCAGCGCGAAACACCATCCCGCTCAGCGGTTCCCGCGCACCGAACTCCACCAGCGCCCCGGCGTGAACCCCTTCGGCGCCCCGGGAACCGGCGGATTGCGATCGAGGTACGCCACCGCCGCGACCATGGCGGCCACGGCCAGCGTGATCCCGCCCATGATCCCGGCCCAGCCGGCGAACGAGCGGGTGTTCGGGTCGGCGTAGCTCACCTCGGCGCGCAGGGTGGAGACGTCACCGGCGGGCAGCTTCCAGGAGACCACGTCGTCGCCCTCGCGATTGCCGTTGGTCTTGGCCACCCTGGCCGGGAAGGCCACGGTGAACTGCACGTCGGAGCCGTGCGGCGGCAGCGTCTTGAGGTCGACCCGGCCGAGCAGGCTCACCAGGTCGCCGGTCCGGGTGAACTGCAGCTGGAACATGCCCTGGGTCTGCTCGGAGAGCCCGGAGAGCTGCTGCACCTCGCCGAACGAGAGATCGTCGAAGAAGACCTGGCTGCCGACGTAGCCGTCCTGGCTGTACGCCTCGACCCGAAGCTTGCTCGCCAGCGTCTCCGGCACGGTCAGCTGCGGGCCCTTGTCGCCCGGCTCGACCGGAACGACGGCGGCCACGATCCGCCCGGAGACCCGGTCGTTGGAGGAGACGCCCATCGAGACCTGCGCGCGCAGGCAGCCTGCCAGCGCCGGGACCAGCAGGGTGGCCAGCAGCAGCGCGCCGAGCACCCGGGTCCGGGCGACCCGGGAGCGGAGGACGGCGCGGAACCCGCGCGGGGGCCGCGGGCGGGCCGGAGCGACGGGCACGACGGAGCGGGGACTCGGTTGCACGGCTCACATCGTGCCAGGCGCGCCGGTCAGGACGCCAAGCGACGGGCGGCCCGGTCGCGCGCGATTCCGCGCACCCCGCGGACCAGCAGCGGAACACCGAGCACGCCCATTCCGAGCAACCCGTACCCCGCGGACCACGGCAGCCCGAGGAACGCCAGGTGCGCCAGGGCCGAGCCGAGCCAGGTCCAGAGGAACACCGCCACCGGCACCGCAGGCCCGGCGCCCTCGGTCTCCCTGCGCTGCCGGGCGCGGTGTTCGGAGGCGGTCATGAGCGCGCCCATGAGCAGCGCCACCAGGAACCAGCCGAGGTAGTTGGTGAGCGGGATGGCGGGCAGGCCGGGGAGTCCGGCGCCGGTGACGCACCAGCTCCACTGGCCGTCGGTCACCATCTGCGGGTCGAGGAAGAGGTCCCAGCCGACGGCGCCGACGGCGGTCAGCGCGATGCGGGCGCGTGAGGTCCCGGCGAGGAGCCCGGCCACCACCCAGACCGGGTAGATGCCGCCGGTCCAGGCGAGGGGGACCGCGAGGGGGACGTCGGCCAGCGCGGGTTCGAGTTTGCCGACGGCGTAGGCGTAGCAGCCGAAGGGGTAGCCGGTGGCGGTACCGATCAGCTCGGAGAGCAGGCCGATCCCGGAGAGGATGGCGAGGGTGCGCAGTGCGTAGGCGGCGCCGAGTGATGCGACGGCGTGCGCGAGCGCGGTGCCGGCGAGCAGCACGACCACGAGCGTGGTGACCCGGTCGCGCGCCGAGCCGTCGGTGAGCGGGTAGGCGATCTGCGCCGCGACCAGCAGGAGCGCCAGCAGCGCCGCCACCGGCGCGCCCTGCGCCAGGTGCCGCGGGGCGGACCGCCGCCCGCCGGCGGCATCCGGTCGCTGCCCGGCAGGCACCCGGTCGCCATCCGACGTCCGATGCCCCGCCGTGCCATCGCCGTCCCGGGGCGACGTCACCGCCGCTTACCCCGCGCCAACCGGCGCAGCGGCCCGCCCCGGCCGAGCACCGCCCGCGCGGTCCGCCGCCCGGCGGCGCCGGAGACCCCGCCGCCGGGATGCGTGGAGGCACCCGTGAGATACAGCCCCGGCGCACCGGGCACGGTCCCCGTGGCCAGTTCCGGCAGCGGCCGCCACATCATCATCTGGTCCAGCGACATCTCCACGTGCATGACATTGCCGCCCCGCAACCCCAGCTCGCGCTCCAGGTCGAGCGGGGTCTGGGTATACCGGTGCTCGATGGTCGCCGCGAAGCCCGGCGCGAAGCCCTCCAGCTCGGCGATGATCCGATCCGCCTCGCGCTCACCGATGGCATCCCAGTCGCCGTCGGCGAGCCGGTACGGATGCCACTGCGCCCACAGCGAGAGCTGGTGCCGCTCCGGCGGCGCGATGCTCGGGTCGAGCGCGCTGAAGCTCATGGCGAGCACCACCGGCCGCGGCGGCAGCTCCCCGGCCAGCGCGGCACCGTGCGCGCCCCGGAGCGCGCGCCGGTCGCGGACCAGCAGCTGCAACCCGGACGCCGAATCCGCCTGCGCGGCGCCGGGGTAGCGGGGCAGCGCGGTGGTGCCGAGCCGCACCACCATGCCGATCCCCGGCCCGACCCGGATGCGCCGCCGCCAGTCGTCCAGCGGCGCGGCGTCGAACCCACCCGCCCCGAGCAGCTCCAGCGTCTCCAGCACGTGCGCGCCGGCGACCACGGTCCGCGCGTGCACCACCGCACCCGACTCGGTGCGCACCACCCATCCGTCCCCGGCCCGGCGCAGCGCCGCGACCGCGTCCCCGGTGCGCAGCTCACCCCCGTCGGCGCGCAGCCGGGCGGCGAGCGCGGCGGTGAGCGCCCCGCTCCCGCCGACCGCGCGGCCCGGCGGCAGTGTGTGCATGAGCGCCGCGAAGCCGATCATGGGCGCGGTGCCCGGCTCGGACATGGGCGGCCCGGACTGCGCCCCGAACCAGGCCAGCGCGGCCCGCAGCCGCTCGCTCTCGAAGGTCGAGTCCAGCAGCGCGTCCCCGGACTGCAGGAACTCCCTGGAGAGCGCGGCGCCGCCGTCCGGCGCGCTCAGCCCCCAGAAGGCGCGGGCCAGCTTGCCGCCGGTCGGCTGCACCCCGAAGGCCCGCATGACCCTGGCGCTGCGCGGCCCCCACACCCCGACGAAGCGCCGGTACGCATCGGCGTCGCGTGCGCCGCAGGCCGCCTCGATGCTCGCGCAGGTGCGCTCCAGATCGCGGGCGAAGACCAGCGGCGGCTCGCCGGGCACGAAGGCCCACGGGTCGCAGTCGACGTAGCGCAGCCCGAACCGGTCCAGCTCGAGCTCCTCGACGATCCCGGTGTGTCGCACCATGAGGTGCGCCGACGAGCCGCGGTCCACCGCGTACCCGGGGAAGCGCTCGACGGTGGAGACGGCACCGCCGATCACCTCGTCGCGCTCCAGCACCACCACCCGCTGCCCGGCGCGGGCCAGGTAGCAGGCGGCGACCAGGGCATTGTGCCCGGAGCCGACGACGGCGACGTCGGCGTTCACAGCGGCAGTGCGCGGCCGAGCACCGCGAACGGGCGGTTGTCGCCCGCGAAGACGAAGTGCCGGATGACGTCGGAGAAGCCGGTGCGCCGGTAGAGCCGCCAGGCCCGGTTGTCCTCGGCGTCGACCTCGGGGGTCGAGAGCAGCACCGAGCGCTCCGGCCGGTCCTGCAGCAGCCGGGTGAGCAGCATCGAGCCGAGCCCGCGGCCCTGCGCCGAGGGGTGCACGTGCAGCTCGGTGAGCTCGAAGTAGTCGGTGAGCAACTCCCTGGTGGCCGGCTCCGACCAGCCGCAGCGCCGCATCCCGGCGTGCACCTGCTGGTGCCACCACTGGTGCGGCGCGCCGCGGTAGCCGTAGGCGACGGCGAGGATCGGCGCCGAGCCGAGGTCGACCCGGCCGTGCTCGTCCGGCTGTACCGCGGCGACCGCGCGCCAGCCGGGCCGCGTGGTGTGCTCGGTCCACATGGGGGCGCGGTGGTTCTCGGTGCCGCGCGGGTACGCCATGGCCGCGACGTAAACGCCGAGCGCGTCCGGCAGCCGGGCGCGCAGGGCCTGGACCGAGAGGTCGACGATGGTGGGCGCTGGCAGGTGATCGGTGGTGGCGGCGCTCATGTCTTCCGTCGGGTGGGGGCGGCCGATGGACATGCGCCTGCCTGCGGGATCGCCGATCCGGTCGACATGTCGGTGGCTCGCTCTATAGTCGGTGTCAATGGAATCGTTCGAATGCCTGTTCGATCTGCTGTCCGTCCGGGCTGCTGCTCAGCCCCTGTCAGCACGATAGTCCAGGTGCGCGACTGTGGAGGGACCGCTGATGTCCGACGGCAATCGAACCTCCTCCGGCCCGGGTGCGAGCGGCCGGGGCGGGCTGGGGCCGCCGCCCGCCGGGGAGTCGTCCGCGCGCCGCGGCCGGGCGGGCGGCCTGCTCGGGAAGGCCGACGGCCTGCTCATGGCCGCGGCGGGCGAGCCGGACCCGAGGGAGTGCTTCCGCACCGCGTACCTCGCCGCGCTGCGCGGGGCGGGCGCGGTGCTCGCGTTCACCGGGGCCGACACGGCGCCGCGGGCCCGCTCCCGCAATGCCTGGGTGCTGCTGCAACGCGCCGCACCCGAGTTCGTCATGTGGGCCGATTACTTCAGCGCGCACTCCGAGCTGCGGGCCGCGCTGGAGGCCGGGCTGGACCGCGAGATCGGCAGGCAGGAGGCGGTCGAGTTCCATTCCAGGGTCGGCGCGTTCCTGCACGACGTGGAAGATCTGCTGGCCAGCGCGGCCCGGCTGCGCCCCGCCCCGGGGTGGACCGGGGGAATGTCGGCCTGACCCGCCGGGGGAGTTGCCCGCGACACCCGGGTGTTATGAGCGAGTAGGTGGTACGCCCCTGATCGAACTCGTATCATGGGAAGCGGACAGCCGCCAAGGTCGGCTATCTGTCGCCTACCCAACCGCTTGGGGTCGGTAGGTGACCGCCACGCCCTAGTGCCGGGGGAGGTACCGTGCCACTCTCCGAGCACGAGCAGCGCATGCTCGAACAGATCGAGAGCGCGCTCTATGCTGAGGATCCGAAATTCGCGTCGTCCGTCCGCGGCGGGCGCCTCCGCACGACGACGAGCCGCCGGAGACTGCAGGCCGCGGCGCTCTTCGTGCTCGGCCTTGTCCTGCTGATCGCGGGCATCGCCATTCCGGTCCGGCCGGGCGGGTTCCCCGTCATCAGCCTGGTCGGATTCATCGTGATGTTCGGCGCCGGGGTGCTGCTGCTGGTCGGGGGTTCCCGGGCGGCCGCGCGCGCCGCGGAGCCGGAGTCCGGCGGCGCCGCGGGCGGCCGCGCCCAGCCCCGCGGCAATCGGCAGCAGCGCCGCTCCGGCGGCGGCTTCTCCGAGCGCATGGAAGACCGCTTCCGCAGGCGGTTCGAGCAGGACTGACGCCCCGCGCGCAGCGATCGACGACGGCGGCGCCGCACCCTCGGGTGCGGCGCCGCCGTCGTCCGCGTGTCCGCGACGCGCCGACATTTGCCGCCTGATCCGGATCGGTTCCGCGCGCCGTCTCCCACGTCACCCCACGGGGTGCCCCACCCCGCCCCACCGGCTCGCCCGGCGATCTTCGCAACCCTCGCACCAGGGCGTTTGCTGAGCGTTTCCCGGCCATAGCGGAAAGGAATCGCCGAGCCGGGTCGAACGCCGTTTGCACCCCCCACGCCCGTGATAGCTGGAGTGACCTGCGCGAACCGTTTTCCGGGGAGCCAGATCACCTCCGGTTTCGATTGAAAGTGGGGGAAAGTGGGGTAATGTGGAGCGCGCACTACAGGAGGCCGTCCGGTTGCTTCGGTAGGGAGGTGTCGAAGTGTTCTTCGGTACCTACACACCGCGGCTGGACGACAAGGGGCGACTCACGTTGCCTGCGAAATTTCGAGACGATCTGGCGGGAGGGTTGATGGTCACGAAGGGTCAGGACCACAGCCTCGCCGTCTACCCGCGGGAGGCGTTCGCGGAGCTCGCGCAGCGCGCCGCGGCGGCGTCCCGTACCGATCCGCAGGCGCGCGCCTTCGTGCGCGCACTCGCGGCGGGCACCGACGAGCAGCGTCCGGATGCCCAGGGTCGCATCACCTTGTCGGTCGACCACCGGCGCTACGCCAACCTGACCAGGGACTGCGTGGTGAACGGGTCGATCGAGTTCCTGGAGATCTGGGACAAGCAGGCGTGGGAGTCCTACCTCGCCGATCACGAGGAGGACTACGCGCAAGGGAGCAACGAGTCGCTGGGCACGATCTTCTAGCCCCCGGAGCAGGCGAGTGCGCCGCGGCCTCTGCCCGGACGCGGACCCTGACGTACTTCCCCGACGCCAGGTGCCGCGCCCCGGTCAGAGACCACGGCGCATTCGCCGCCGACAGCGCTTCTCAGCCGGAATCCAGGAGGTCGAGGTGGATCACGCACAGCCAGGCCCCCGGCACGTGCCGGTGCTGCTGCGGCGGTGCGATTCCCTCCTCGGCCCCGCGCTCGACGCGCCCGGCGCCGTCTACCTGGACGCCACCCTCGGCCTCGGCGGCCACGCCGAGCACTTTCTGCGCAGTTACCCGCAGCTCCGCCTGGTCGGGCTGGACCGCGACACCACCGCGCTCGAACTCGCCGGCGCCAGGCTCGCGCCCTACGCCGACCGGGTCACCCTGGTGCACACCCGCTACGACGGCATCCCTGCCGCGCTGGAGCGGGCCGGGGTCGCCGCGGGCGGCGTCTCCGGAATCCTGATGGACCTCGGCGTGTCGTCCATGCAACTGGATCTGGCCGAGCGCGGGTTCGCCTACTCCGTCGACGCGCCGCTCGACATGCGAATGGACCCGACCACCGGCCCCACCGCCGCCGACGTGCTCAATACCTACAGCCACGGCGACCTGGCCCGGGTGCTGAAGACCTACGGCGAGGAGCGGTTCGCGGGCAAGATCGCCTCCGCGGTGCTGCGCCGCAGGCAGCAGCGGCCCTTCCGGACCAGTGCCGAACTCGTCGAGCTGCTCTACGCCACCATTCCCGCCGCCACCCGCCGCACCGGCGGGCACCCGGCCAAGCGCACCTTCCAGGCGCTGCGGGTGGAGGTCAATGCCGAACTCGACTCGCTGCGGGCCGCGCTGCCCGCGGCGCTGGACGCGCTCCGGGTGGGCGGGCGGCTGGTCGTGCTCGCCTACCAATCGCTGGAAGACCGCGTGGTCAAACAGGAATTGGCGAAGCACACGGTCTCCCGCACGCCGGCCGGGCTGCCGGTCGAGCTGCCCGGCATGGGCCCGACCTTCCGGCTGCTCACCCGCGGTGCGGAGAAGGCCACCGACGCGGAGATCGAGGAGAACCCGCGCGCCGCCCCGGTGCGGCTGCGTGCGGCCGAGCGGATCGAGGAGGGTGGTCCCGCGTGAGCGAGTCAGGCCCGGAGGCGGGAGCGGAGCGTGGCCACGGAGGGCCCTCGCTCGCGCGGAATGGAGACCGCCCATGAGTGTGCGGGCGCGGGCCGCGGAGGCGCCGGGGCGGCTGGCCCGCCGGGTGCAGGCCGCGGAGCGGGTGAAATCCGGTGCGGCGCAGCGGGCGTACGCGCGCAGGCGGCTGCGCGCCGAGCAGCTCGGGCTGCTGCCCGCCGCCTCGGCCGTGCGCACCGCGGCGGTGACGGGGCGGATTCCGTTCGTGATCGTGATCTTGGTACTGCTCGGCTGTGGGCTCGCCTGCACGCTGCTGCTCACCACCCGCGCGGCCGAGGACAGCTACCAGCTGAGCGATCTGCGCGCGGCGAACCAGAGGCTGCTCGACGAGCGGGCCGCGCTGCAGCGCGAGGTGGAGGCGGCGGATTCGGCGCCCGAACTCGCCAATCGGGCACGGGAACTCGGCATGATCCCGGCCGTCGACCCGGCCAGGCTGGTGCTCGAGCCGGACGGCACGGTCACCGTGGTCGGCGAGCCGACGCCGGCGCAGGGCGCCTCGGTGCCGCCGCTGAACAACAACCGCGGGGAGCGGGTGGTTCCGGTGACGGCGCTGCCGCTGCCAGGCGCGGCGCCTGCTCCCGCCCCGGCGCAGCCGGGTGCCGTGCCCGCGCCCGGTACCGGCGTCGGCACGCTCGGCGTTCCGATCGACCCCGCCACCGGCGGCCCGCTCCCCGAGGGCGCCGGTGCCGCCACGCCCGGCGCGGGCGCCCCCGCGATCCCCGGCGCCGCGCCGGGCGCGGCGATCCCCTCGGCTCCGGGCGCGGGTGACTCCGCCGCCCCCGGCGCGGGTGATTCCGCTGGCCTCGGCGATGATTTCGCCGCCCCCGGCGCGGGTGATTTCGCCGCTCCCGAAGCGGGTGATCCCGCGGCACCCGGAGCGGGCGGCACTGCTCCCGGAGCCGGCGACGCCGCCGTACCCGCCCCCGGCGCGGGCGATATCGCCGCCCCCGGCACCGTTGTCCCCGCGCCCGGCGCGACGGAACTCACCCGTCCCGAGGCGGCCCAGCGGTGAGGGAGAACAGGGGCGGCCGCTCGCAGCGCGCCCGGACTCCGTCCGGACCGCAGCGCCGCTCCGGCTCCGCCGCCTCCCGCCCGACCGGCTCCGCCGCCGCCCGCCCCACGGGCGCCCCGCGCGACGCCACCAGCGGCGCCACCCGGCTCGGCGCCGACCGCTCCTCCCGGCTGCGGCTCGGCGCGGGCCGGATCGCCATGCTGGTGGCGCTGGCCGTGGTCGCGCTGCAGCTGCTCTGGGTGCAGAGCATCGCCGCCCCCGGCCTCTCGGCCCAGGCCGCGAGCCAGCGCACCACCAGGCAGATCGAGCCGGCCACCCGCGGCCCGATCGTGGACCGCAACGGCAAACCGCTCGCCTTCACCGTGACCGCGAAGGCGCTCACCTTTCAGCCGGTCCGGGTGCGCCAGGAACTCGCCGCCGCGCGGGCGAAGGACGACTCCGCCCCCGACCCGGAGCAGCGGCTGGTCGAGATCGCCGACACCGTCAACGCCAAGCTCGGCGCGGGCGGCCCCTCGGAGAAGGAGCTGCTGGCGAAGCTGCGCGGCGACGAGACCTTCGTCTACCTGGCGCGCGGCGTCGACCCGCGGGTCGCCTCGGAGATCAAGCTGAAGTTCCCCGAGGTCGGCACCGAGCGGCAGGACCTGCGCGAGTACCCGGGCGGCGCGCTCGCCGCCAACCTGCTCGGCGCCACCGGGTGGGACGGCCACGGCCAGATCGGGCTGGAGTCCTCGATGGACTCGCTGCTGGCGGGCACCGACGGCTCGCACACCTACGACCGTGGCTCGGACGGCGCGGTGATCCCGGGCAGCTGGCGCGACCGGCAGCCCGCGGTGAACGGCAATACCGTCGAGCTGACCCTGGACCAGGACCTGCAGTACTACGTGCAGCAGCAGGTGCAGCAGGCCAAGGAGCTCTCCGGGGCGAAGGGCGCCTCCGCGGTGGTGCTGGACGCGCGTACCGGCCAGGTGCTCGCCATGGCCAACGACAACACCTTCAATCCCGCGCTCGGCCCGCAGTTCTGGTCGAACGCGGATATGAGCAACCCCTCGGTCACCGAGCCCTTCGAGCCCGGCTCGGTGAACAAGATCATCACAGCGGCGGCCGCCATCGAGTACGGGCTGACGACGCCGGACGAGGTGCTGCAGGTGCCGGGCGAGATCCGGATGGCCGGGGTCACCGTGAACGACGCGTGGGAGCACGGCGTCGCGCCGTACACCACCACCGGGATCTTCGGGAAGTCGTCCAATGTCGGCACGCTCATGCTGGCGCAGCGGGTCGGCGAGGATCGCTTCGCCGAGCTGGTCGGCCGGTTCGGGCTGGGCAGGCGCAGCGGCGTCGGGCTGCCCGGCGAGAGCGCGGGGCAGGTGCCCGCGCGGGACCAGTGGTCCGGCGGCACCTTCGCCAACCTGCCGATCGGCCAGGGCCTTTCCATGACCACGCTGCAGATGACCGGCATGTACCAGGCGATCGCCAACGACGGGGTGCGGATTCCGCCGCGCATCGTGAAGGCCACCGTCGGCCCGGACGGCGCGCGCACCGACGAGCCGCAGCCGGACGGGGTGCGGGTGGTGAGCCCGCAGACCGCGGCCACGCTGCGCACCATGTTCCAGTCGGTGGTGCAGCGCGACCCGCGCGGCGTGCAGATGGGGACCGGGGCCTCCGGCGCCGTCACCGGGTACCAGATCGCGGGCAAGACCGGCACCGCGCAGCAGATCGACCAGCAGTGCAAGTGCTACTCCAGCTCCAGCTACTGGATCACCTTCGCCGGGATCGCGCCCGCCGACGACCCGCGCTACGTCGTCGGCATCATGCTGGACGATCCGCAGCGCAGCTCGGACGGCGGCGGCGGGCAGTCGGCGGCGCCGCTCTTCCACAACATCGCCTCGTGGGCGCTGCAGCGCGATGCCGTCCCGCCGTCGCCTGCGGGGCCGGGGCCGTTCGTGCTGCAGGCGTCCTGAACGCCGGGGGCGGCCGCTGTGATCTGCGACGACCAGCGGGTTCGGCGACGGCGGACGGGCGCTCGCGACGGGCGGGGGCGGGGGCCCGAGCGGTAATGAGAGGCGCGTTGTCCGCGCCGGGGCGCGCGTCGGTAACCTGACTCCCCGTCCCAGTCGTGTTCGTACGCGGCATGTTCGATCGGACATGTCCGCCCCGAGAGAAGGAGCAAGGTGGCTGCGCAGTCCAGCCCGCAGACGCTCCGGCCGGTTCAGCCGCCGTCGACGCCGTTGCACGTCCTGCTGGAAGCCACCGGAGCACACGCGACGGCCCCCGTCGACGGGGTGACCGTGACCGGTATCGAGCAGCGCTCGAACGTGGTGCACGGGGGCGATCTGTTCGCCGCGCTGCCCGGCGCCCGCGCGCACGGCGCCCGGTTCGCCGCCGACGCGGTCGCGCGCGGCGCGGTCGCGATCTTCACCGACCCCGCCGGTGCCGCGGAGCTGGGTGAGCTCGGCGTTCCCGTACTCGTGCGGGACGAGCCGCGCGCGGTGCTCGGCGAGCTCTCGGCGCTGATCTACGGCCACCCCTCGGAGCGGCTGCGGATCGTCGGGATCACCGGCACCTCCGGCAAGACCACCACCTCCTACCTGGTCGAGGCCGGGCTCGCGGCGGCCGGGCTCGCCACCGGGCTGATCGGCACCATCGAGACGCGGATCGGCGGGCGCCGGGTGCCGAGCGCGCTGACCACGCCGGAGGCGCCGCAGCTGCACGCCATGTTCGCGGCCATGGTGGAGCAGGGGGTGGATGCCGTGGTGATGGAGGTGTCCAGCCACGCGCTCGCGCTCGGCCGGGTGGACGGGGTGCGCTTCGACGTCGGCGCCTTCACCAACCTCTCCCAGGATCACCTCGACTTCCACGCCGACTTCGAGGATTACTTCGCCGCCAAGCGCAGGCTCTTCGAGCCCGGGTCGCCGGTCGCGGCGCGGACCGCCGTGGTCTGTGTGGACCAGGAGTGGGGGAGGAGATTGGCAGCCGGGCTGCCCGCCCCCATCACGGTGCGAACCGAGCCGGCAGCTCCGGTCGAGGCGGGGGAGCCGGCCGCTGCGGCGCCCGGTGCTTCCACCGCGACGGACCCCGCCCGACCCGCCGAGAACCTGGCCGCCGTGGCGGCCGACTGGACGGTCGCGAGCGACGTCAGCACGACCGCCGGGGGCGAGCAGGAGTTCACGGCCATCGGGCCCGGCGGGCCGGTTTCGGTGCGGCTGCGGCTGCCCGGTCGCTACAACGTGGCGAACGGCCTGCTCGCGGTCGCGGTGTGCGCCGCGGCGGGCGTGGACGCGGCGCGGGCCGCGGCGGCGCTGGCGTCGGTGGACGTCCCGGGCCGCATGCAGCGGGTGGAGCGGGGGCAGGACTTCCTCGCCGTCGTCGACTACGCGCACAAGCCCGCCGCGGTGGAGTCGGTCCTCGCCACGCTGCGCGCGCAGACCGCGGGCCGGGTCGCCGTGGTGGTCGGCGCGGGCGGCGACCGCGACGCGGGCAAGCGCCCGCTGATGGGCGCGGCCGCCGCGCGCGGCGCCGATCTCACCGTGATCACCGACGACAACCCGCGCAGCGAGGACCCGGCCACCATCCGGGCCGCGCTGCGCGCAGGCGCCCTCGCGGTGCCGGAGGCCGAGCGCGGCGAGGTGCGCGAAACCGGCGATCGCGCCGCCGCCATCAGCGAGGCGGTGCGCTGGGCGCGCGCGGGCGACGTAGTGCTGATCGCGGGCAAGGGCCACGAGACCGGCCAGGAGATCGCCGGGGTCAAGCACCCCTTCGACGACCGCGAGGTGCTCGCCGCCGCGCTGGCGGCGGCCACCGGCGCAGCCACGGAGGACTCGAGGGTTCCATGATCGTGATGACACTGCGGGAGATCGCGGAGCTCGTCGGCGGCACGCTGCACGACGTCCCCGACCCCGATGCGGCGGTGACCGGCGCGGTCGAGTTCGACTCGCGCAAGATCGGCGCAGGCGATCTCTTCCTGGCCCTGCCCGGCGCCAGGGCCGACGGCCACGACTTCGCCGCGGGCGCCGTCGCGGCCGGCGCCGTCGCGGTGCTCGCGGCCCGCCCGGTCGGCGTCCCCGCCATCGTGGTCGAGCCGCGGCCCGGCCAGGTCTCGGCGGGCGCCATGGTGGTCGAGCACGACACCGACGGCTCCGGCGCCGCGGTACTGGCCGCGCTGGCCGCGCTGGCCAGGGGCGTCGTGCAGCGGCTGACGGCCGCAGGCACGCTCACCGTGATCGGCGTCACCGGCTCCTCCGGCAAGACCTCCACCAAGGACCTGCTCGCCGCCGTGCTGCGCCCGCTCGGCACCGTGGTGGCCCCGCCCGGCTCGTTCAACAACGAGCTCGGCCACCCCTGGACCGCGCTGCGCGCCACCGCCGACACCCGCTTCCTCGTGCTCGAACTCTCCGCGCGCGGCCCCGGCCACATCGCCGCGCTGGCCGAGATCGCCCCGCCCGCCATCGGCGTGGTGCTCAATGTCGGCACCGCGCACCTCGGCGAGTTCGGCAGCCGCGAGGCCATCGCCGAGACCAAGGGCGAGCTGGTGGAGGCGCTGCCAGCCACCGGGCTCGCCGTGCTGAACGCCGACGACCCGCAGGTCGCCGCCATGGCGCCGCGCACCGCGGCCAGGGTGGTCACCGTCGGGCAGGCGAGCACCGCCGCGATCAGGGCGAGCGCGGTCCGGCTGGACGAGCACGCGCGCGCCGCCTTCACCCTGCACACTCCGGTGGGCGAGGTGCCGGTGCAGCTGGCGGTGCACGGCGAGCACCAGGTGGGCAACGCGCTCTCCGCCGCCGCGGTCGCGCTGGAGTGCGGCGCCGATCTGGCGACCGTCGCCGCCGCGCTGGGCGGGGCCGCCGCGGCGTCGGCGCGCCGGATGGATGTGCGCACGACGGCGGCAGGCGTCACCGTCGTCAACGACTCCTACAACGCGAACCCCGACTCGGTCCGGGCCGCGCTCAAGGCCCTGGTCACCATGGCGAGGACCGGTGATCGGCAGCGGCGCAGCTGGGCCGTGCTCGGCGAAATGGGCGAGCTCGGCCCGGAGTCGGTGGTGGAACACGATTCGATCGGACGGCTCGCGGTGCGGCTGGATGTGGACCGGCTCGTCGTGGTCGGGTCCGGAAGGCCGCCCCGGGCCATGCACCAGGGAGCGGTGATGGAAGGCTCGTGGGGCGAGGAATCGGTCCTCGTACCCGATATCGGTGCGGCGATCGCCCTGCTCGACGCGGAGGTCGAACCGGGCGACGTGGTACTGGTGAAGGCGTCGCAATCGGTCGGCCTCTGGGAGGTCGCCGACCATTTGACAGGGGGATCGGCAGTGCCGCCGGACGCACCTGCGGGAAGCACGGAGGCAGCCCGATGAGACAGATCCTGTTCGCGGCGGCCATCGCGCTGACCGTATCGATCCTGCTCACACCCCTGCTCATCTCGATATTCGCGAAGCGGGGATTCGGCCAGGAGATCCGGGTCGACGGCCCGGCCAGCCACCAGGCCAAGCGCGGGACGCCGACCATGGGCGGCGTCGCCATCGTGATCGGCATGTGGGCCGGGTACCTGGGCTCGCACCTGATCGGCATCGGCTACGAGGCGGACGGGCCGTCCGCCTCGGCGCTGCTGGTGCTCGGGCTGGCCACCGCGCTCGGCGCGGTCGGCTTCCTGGACGACATGATCAAGCTGCGCAAGCAGCGCAACCTCGGCCTCACCGCCGCGGGCAAGTACATCGGGCAGATCTCCGCCGCGGTCATCTTCGGCATCCTGGCGCTGCAGTTCAAGGGCGCCAACGGGCTGACCCCGGCGAGCAAGCACCTCTCCTACGTCCGCGACATCACCACCGTCTCGATGGGCTTCGTGGTGTTCCTGGTCTTCGTCTGCCTGGTGGTGGTGGCCTGGTCCAACGCGGTCAACCTGACCGACGGGCTGGACGGGCTCGCCGCCGGCTCGATGAGCCTGGTGCTCGGCGGCTACGTGGTGATCACCTTCTGGCAGTACTACCACGCCTGCTCGACCAAGCCGGAGACCGGCTGCTACAACGTCCGCGACCCGCTGGATCTGGCCCTGGTCTGCGCGGCGGGCGGCGCGGCCTGCGTCGGCTTCCTCTGGTGGAACGCGGCCCCGGCCAAGATCTTCATGGGCGACACCGGCTCGCTGGCGCTCGGCGGGCTGATCGCCGGGCTCTCCATCGTCACCCGCACCGAGCTGCTCATGATCGTCATCGGCGCGCTCTTCGTCGCCGAGGCCATGTCGGTGATCCTGCAGGTCGCGGTCTTCCGGACCACCCGCAACCGGCTCTTCAAGATGGCGCCGTTCCATCACCACTTCGAGCTGAGCAAATGGGCGGAGACCACGGTCATCATCCGGTTCTGGCTGCTCGCCGCGATGGCGTCGGCCTTCGGGCTCGGGCTGTTCTACAGCGAATACCTCTCCCAGGTCGGCTGAGCGGAATGGTCGAGCACTCTCCGCGCGCCCTGCGCTCACCCGGCCCCATGCTGGAATTCCTGCGTGGCCGCGACGTCCTGGTGGCCGGCTGGGGCGTCTCCGGGCGCTCGCTGGTCGAGCCGCTGCGCGATATCGGTGCGCACCCCGTGGTCACCGACGGCGGCGCGGCCGCGCTCGCCGAGGCCGCCGGGCTCGGGCTGGAGGTGGCGACCAGCGTGGAGCTGGAGTCCGCCGACCTGGGCCGCTTCGCCCTGGTGATCACCTCGCCGGGCTGGCGGCCCGACTCGCCGGTGCTGGTGCACGCGGTCACCGAGGGCATCCCCGTCTGGGGTGACGTGGAGTTCGCCTGGTGGGTGGATCAGGCCCGGCTGTACGGGCCGGTGCGCAAGTGGCTGGTGATCACCGGCACCAACGGCAAGACCACCACCACGAACATGACGCACGCCATCCTGCGCGCGGCCGGGATCGCCAGCGTGGCCTGCGGCAATATCGGGCTGCCGATCCTGGACGCGCTGCGCCGCAGCCCGGGCCCGCAGGTGCTCGCGGTGGAGCTCTCCTCGTTCCAGCTGCACTGGGCGCCCTCGGTGCGGCCGGAGGCGGGCGTGGTGCTGAACGTCGCCGAGGACCACCTGGACTGGCACGGCGGGCTGGACGCCTACGCCGCCGCCAAGGCCCGCGCGCTGGTCGGGCGGGTCGGGGTGGTCGGGCTGGACGATCCGGTCGCCGCCTCGCTGGCCCGCAAGTCCAAGGCGCGGCGCACCGTCGGCTTCCGGATCGGCGTCCCGGCCGACGGCGAGCTCGGCGTGGTCGACGGGAAATTGCTGGACCGGGCCTTCACCAAGGCCGCCATCCTGGCCGAGGTCGGCGATATCAGCCCGCCCGGCCCGTCCGGGGTGGCGGACGCGCTGGCCGCGGCGGCGCTCACCCGTTCGATCGATGTGGCGCCGCAGTTCGTGCGCGAGGGGCTGGTCGAGCACCGGGTCGGGCCTCATCGGGCCGCCTTCGTCCGGGAGCTGGGCGGGGTCGAGTTCATCGATGATTCCAAGGCCACCAACCCGCACGCCGCGCGGTCCTCCATCCTGGCGCACCCCTCGGTGGTCTGGGTCGCGGGCGGGCAGCTCAAGGGCGCCTCGGTCGAGGATCTGGTCGAGGAGGTCGCCGAGCGGCTCGTCGGGGCGGTGCTGATCGGGGTGGACGCGCCGGTCGTCGCGGCCGCGCTGGCGCGACACGCCCCCGAGGTCCCCGTCGTCGAGGTGCAGGCGCGAGACGATGCTGCCATGAGCGAGTCAGGCCCGGAGGCGGTAGCGGAGCGTAGCCACGGGGGGCCCTCGCTCAGGCCGGATGGGCGCAGCAGGGCGGATGCGGTGATGGCGGAGGCGGTGCGGCTGGCCGCGGGGCTCTGCACCGCGGGCGATACCGTGCTGCTCGCCCCGGCCGCCGCCTCGCTCGACATGTTCACCGACTACACGCACCGCGGCCGCAGCTTCGCCGACGCCGTCAACGCACTGCAGGAGAGCGATATCGGGCGGCGCTCGTGACCACGGCGACCCGGCGGGCGGACAGCACGGCGACGCGCTTCGGCGCCTGGCTGGCGCGCCCGCTGGCGTCGTTCCACCTGATCGTCACGATCGCCACCCTGCTCACCGTGCTCGGGCTGGTCATGGTGCTCTCCGCCTCCAGCGTCGAGGCGTACGCCGACGGCGGCTCGGCCTACTCGCTCTTCGTGCAGCAGGCCATGTTCGCCGGGATCGGGCTCGTCCTGTTCTACCTGGCGCTGCGGATCCCGCTGCGCAGGCTGCGGCAGTGGTCCTTCCCGATCTTCGCGCTCTCGGTGCTCGCGCTGCTGCTGGTGCTGCTGCCCGGCATCGGCTCCGAGGTGCAGGGCGCGCGGCGCTGGCTGGTGCTCGGGCCGATCTCCATCCAGCCCTCCGAGGTGATCAAGGTCAGCCTGGTGGTGTGGGGCGCGCACCTGCTCGCCTCGCGGCGCTCCGAGCGCGCCACGCTCAAGGAGCTGCTGGTGCCGCTGGTGCCCGCCGGGCTGCTGGTCTGCCTGCTCGTCGTGCTGCAGCCGAACCTCTCCACCACCATCGCGCTCGGCATCGTGCTCATGGCGCTGCTCTGGTTCGGCGGGCTGCCCGCCCGGCTCTTCGTCACCATCGCCGCCTCCGGCGTGGTGGCGGCGGTGGTGCTCGCGCTCTCCGCCGGGTACCGCTCGGACCGCATGCGCGCCTTCTTCAACCCGGGCGACGATCCGCAGGGCATCGGCTACCAGGCCCGCCAGGCCATGTACTCGCTGGCCGACGGCGGCATCTGGGGGCGCGGGCTCGGCCAGAGCCGGGCCAAGTGGAGCTACCTGCCGAACTCGCACAACGACTTCATCTTCGCCATCATCGGCGAGGAGCTCGGCTTCCTCGGCTGCATGCTGGTGCTCGGGCTGTTCGCGCTCTTCGTCTTCACCGGGCTGCGGATCGCGACCCGCTCGGTCGACCCCTTCCTCAAGATCCTGATCGCCACCGCGACCACCTGGATCACCAGCCAGGCGCTGATCAATATCGGCTACGTGGTCGGGCTGCTCCCGGTCACCGGGTTGCAGCTGCCGCTGGTCTCGGCGGGCGGCTCGTCGCTGGCCATCACGCTCTTCATGTTCGGCATCATCGCCAATGCCGCCAGGCACGAGCCGGAGGCGGTCTCCGCGCTGAACGCCGGGCAGGACGGCCGGGTGAGCAGGCTGCTCCGGCTGCCCAAGCCCGAGGTGTACTCGCCGGTGCGGGCCGAGCAGGCGCGGGCCCGCTCGGTGAACCGCCGCGGCCCCGGCCGCCCGCCGAACGGCCGCGGCGGCGTCGAGGGCGAGCGGCGCCGCCGCACGGATGCGGGCCTGCGGCGCGGCGACGATTCGGGCCTGCGGCGCGGCCACGATTCGGGCCCGCGGCGCGGCGACGATTCGGGCCTGCGGCCCGCTGACCTCCCGGAGCCGCCGCGCAGGCGCTCCGGGGAATCCCGTGGCACCGGGTCGCTCCGCGCGACCAGGGCCTGGGAGCCCAGCTATCCCATGCCCCATGCGAGAGAACGAGGTAGATCCAGGTGAGTGACGTGCGACCCGCGCAGCGATCCGGGCTTTCGGTGATCGTGGCGGGGGGTGGCACCGCCGGCCACATCGAGCCGGCACTCGCGGTCGCCGACGCGCTGCGCAGGCAGGACGAGACCGTGCGGATCACCGCACTCGGCACCGAGCGCGGCCTGGAGACCCGGCTGGTGCCGGAGCGCGGCTACCCGCTGGAGCTGATCCCGCCGGTGCCGCTGCCGCGCAAGCCCAGCGCCGACCTGCTCCGGCTGCCCGGCCGGGTGCGGGCGTCGGTGGCCCGCACCCGCGCGGTGATCGACGCGGTGCAGGCGGATGTGATCGTCGGGTTCGGCGGGTACGTGGCGCTGCCCGCCTACCTGGCGGCCGGGCGCGGGGCGCTCGGCAGGCGCAGGGCGGTGCCGGTGGTGGTGCACGAGGCCAATGCCAAGGCGGGGATCGCGAACAAGGTCGGCGCGCGGCGGGCGGCACGGGTGCTCGCCGCGGTGCCCGGCTCCGGGCTGGACGCCGAGGTGCTCGGCATCCCGGTGCGCGGCTCGATCACATCGCTGGACCGGGCCGCGCTGCGCGCCGAGGCGCGGGCGCACTTCGGGTTGCCCGCCGACGGGCCGGTGCTGCTGGTCTTCGGCGGCTCGCAGGGCGCGCGGACGCTGAACGAGGGCGTCTCCGGCGCCGCCGCGCAGCTCGCCGCCGCCGGGATCGCGGTACTGCACGCGCACGGGCCGAAGAACACGCTCGAGGTCGCCGAGCCCGGGTATGTGGCAGTGCCGTACGTGAGCCGGATGGATCTGGCCTACGCCGCCGCCGACGCCGTGGTCTGCCGCTCCGGCGCCATGACCGTGGCCGAGGTCTCCGCGGTCGGGCTGCCCGCCTTCTACGTGCCGCTGCCGCACGGCAACGGGGAGCAGGAGCTCAACGCGCGCCCCGTGGTGGCCGCCGGTGGTGGCAGAATTGTCCCCGATTCGGAGTTGACGCCGAAGTACGTGATCGACGAGGTGATTCCGCTGCTCCAGGACCCAGCACGCCTGACCGGGATGGGCCGCGCCGCGGCCGGCGCCGGGCATCGCGACGCCGCCGACGAGGTCGCGCGCATCGTCCGCGAGGTGGCGGGCCGATGACCGAACTCGAAGCCGCGGGCGCGGCACGCTCCGATGCCGCGGTGCCGCCGGGTGAAGCCGCCGGAGCGCCGGGCGCATCGGACGCCACAGCCGCGGTGCCGCCGGGCGCCGGGCCCGCGGGCCACGTTCCCTCGGCCGAGGTGACCGCGGCGGACGCCGCGCGCTCCGCGCTCCCACCGGAACTCGAGCGCGTCCACATGGTCGGGATCGGCGGGGCCGGGATGTCCGGCATCGCGCGGATCCTGCTGTCGAGGGGCGGCGCCGTCTCCGGCTCGGACGCCAAGGAGAGCCGCGGCGTGCTCGCGCTGCGGGCGCGCGGCGCGGAGGTGCGGATCGGGCACGACGCGAACGCCCTCGACCTGCTGCCCGGCGGCCCGACCGCCGTCGTCACCACCTTCGCCGCCATCCCCAAGACCAACCCGGAGCTGGTCGAGGCGCGCCGCCGGGAGATCCCGGTGCTGCTGCGCCCCGCCGTGCTCGCGGCGCTCATGCGCGGGCACCGCACCCTACTGGTCTCCGGCACGCACGGCAAGACCTCGACCACCTCCATGCTCATCGTGGCGCTGCAGCACTGCGGCTTCGACCCCTCCTTCGCGGTCGGTGGCGAGCTCAACGAGGCCGGTACCAACGCCCACAACGGCACCGGCGGCATCTTCGTGGCCGAGGCCGACGAGAGCGACGGCTCGCTGCTGCAGTACGACCCGGACGTCGCCGTTGTCACCAATGTGGAATCCGACCACCTCGACTTCTTCGGCACCCCCGAGGCCTACACCCAGGTCTTCGACGACTTCGCCGACCGCCTCGCCCCCGGCGGGCTGCTCGTGGTCTGCCTGGACGACCCCGGCTCGCGCGCCCTGGCCGAGCGGGTCGCCCCCCGGCTCGCCGAGCGCGGCATCGCGGTGCTCGGCTACGGCTCCGGCGAGCTCGCCGACGCCCCGGTCCCGGTCGGGGCCAGGCTGCAGAGCTGGGAGCCGCGCGACGTCGGCGGGCTGGCCCAGTTCCAGCTGGACGACGAGCCCACCCCGCGCGCGCTGCGGCTCGCCGTGCCCGGCAGGCACATGGCGGCCAACGCGCTGGCCGCGCTGCTGGCGGGCCGGGCGGCGGGCGCCGACGTGGACGAGCTGATCCAGGGGCTGGAGGGGTTCGGCGGGGTGCACCGCCGGTTCCAGTTCGCCGGGCGGGAGAACGGCGTCCGGGTCTTCGACGACTACGCGCACCACCCGACCGAGGTGCGCGCCGTGCTCGGCGCCGCCGCCGAGCTGGTCGAGCAGGAGGCCGCCGACGGCGCGCGGGCCAGGCCGGGCCGGGTGATCGTGGTGTTCCAGCCGCACCTCTACAGCCGCACCGCCGCCTTCGCCGCCGAGTTCGGCGCCGCGCTCAGCCTGGCCGACGAGGTGGTCGTGCTCGACGTGTACGGCGCGCGGGAGGAGCCGCTGCCCGGGGTGAACGGCGCGCTGGTGGCGCAGTCGGTGACCGTCCCGGTGCACTACCAGCCGGACATGTCCCGGGTGGGCAGGCAGGTGGCGGCGCTGGCGCTGCCCGGCGACGTGGTCATCACCATGGGCGCGGGCGACGTCACCATGCTCGGCGGGCAGATCCTCGACGGGCTGCGGGCGCGCCCGCACGCCGGGCGGTGAGGTGGGTGCCCGCGTGGCCGGGCCCGCGCTCGGCGCGCGAACCGCGCCCGCGCGGCCGCCGCGGGCTGCCCCGGCTCCCGGTCCGGCTCGGGCTCGGGGTCGCGGTGCTGGTCACCGCCGTCGCGATCGCGTACTTCACGCCGGTCTTCGCGGTGCGCACGGTCCGGGTGGACGGCGCCGCCGCGGTGCCGGAGGACCAGGTGCGGGCCGAGCTCGGTGTGCCGGAGGGCCGCTCCATGCTGCGCATCGACACCACCGCCATGGCGGCGCGGGTGGCGAGCATCCCGAAGATCAGCACCGCGCGGGTGCAGCGGGTCTTCCCCGGCACCGTCCGGGTGACCGTGCGCGAGCGCACCCCGGTGCTCTGGTTCGCCGGACCGGGCGGGGCGCACCTGGTGGACGCCGAAGCGGTCGAGTACGCCGTCGAGCCCGCGCCGCCCGCGGCCCCGGAGCTGACCGCCGCCGCGCCCGCGCTGCGTCAAGCCGCCGTGACGGTACTGACCGCGCTGCCGCCCGCGCTCGCCGCCGAGGTGGCGAAGCTGGAGGCGCGCTCGGCGTCGGACATCGCGCTGACGCTCCGGGACGGCCGTACCGTCTTGTGGGGCGGCGCCGACGACGCCGCCCGCAAGGCGGCGGTGGTCGGCCCGCTACTGACCCGGGACGGCACGATCTTCGACGTCTCCAGCCCGAACCTGGTGACGGTTCGATGACGCGGGGCCCGCGCGCGGAGTTCGCTCCGCGGCCCGGACCTGCGCCGTCGTCCGGGTCCGAGCGGCGGGGGCGGGGGGCGGGCTACGGTGTGGGGTGCGCCGGGGCGGGTGGGATCGCGACACAATCCGGACCCGGTACCGGCGCGCCTGCGAGCGGATCGCGAGCACGGCGAATAGCGTTCCGTTCCAGTCGGAGACTTGACAGAACGCTAACCCTATGGTTCAGCTTTAGGGTTTGCCCGGGGGGCGGCCCGTCGCCCGGGACGGCCCGCTTGCCGGGTTCCCGGACGGCGCCGCCCGAGGTCCGGGATCCGCACACGACAGGCTCGAGATCGAAGGAAGGCGAGAGCTCATGACGCCCCCGCACAACTACCTTGCTGTGATCAAGGTCGTCGGCATCGGTGGCGGCGGCGTGAACGCCGTCAACCGAATGATCGAACAGGGACTCAAGGGAGTCGAGTTCATCGCGGTCAACACCGACGCGCAGGCGCTGCTGATGAGCGACGCCGACGTGAAGCTCGACGTGGGCCGCGAGCTCACCCGCGGGCTCGGCGCGGGCGCCGATCCGGAGGTCGGCCGGAAGGCCGCCGAGGACCACAAGGACGAGATCGAAGAGGTGCTCAAGGGCGCCGACATGGTCTTCGTCACCGCGGGTGAGGGCGGCGGCACCGGCACCGGCGGTGCGCCGGTCGTGGCCAGCATCGCGCGCAAGCTCGGCGCGCTCACCATCGGCGTCGTCACCCGGCCGTTCTCCTTCGAGGGCAAGCGCCGCGGCAACCAGGCCGAGACCGGCATCGCCGCGCTGCGCGAGTCCTGCGACACCCTGATCGTCATCCCGAACGACCGGCTGCTGCAGCTCGGCGATGCGGCGGTGAGCCTGATGGACGCCTTCCGCTCGGCGGACGAGGTGCTGCTCAACGGTGTCCAGGGCATTACCGACCTGATCACCACCCCCGGCCTGATCAACGTCGACTTCGCGGACGTCAAGAGCGTCATGTCCGGCGCGGGCAGCGCGCTCATGGGCATCGGCTCGGCGCGCGGCGAGGGCCGGTCGGTGAAGGCGGCGGAGTCGGCGATCAACTCGCCGCTGCTCGAGGCGTCGATGGACGGCGCGCACGGCGTGCTGCTCTCGATCGCCGGCGGCTCGGACCTCGGGCTCTTCGAGATCAACGAGGCGGCCTCGCTGGTGCAGGAGGCCGCGCACATCGAGGCCAACATCATCTTCGGCACGGTGATCGACGATTCGCTCGGCGACGAGGTCAGGGTGACGGTGATCGCCGCGGGGTTCGACAGCGGCGGCCCGACCAAGCGGGTCTTCGATCCCGGGTCGGTGCGCGGCACCATCGGCTCGGCGCGGGCGGGCGAGATCGGCCAGCGCGGCAGCAGCAGCGATCACCTGGCCCGCGGCGTCGACCCGCCGTCCTACGACAGCGGCCGCGGCGCGGTGCCGAACTACCGGGAACCGGACCGGCTGCGCCCGGCCGCCGAGCCCACCCCGCGCACCCGCATCGACCCGCCGGACGACGACGACGTCGACGTGCCCGACTTCATGCGGCACTGACTCACCCGCGGCCCTCGCCGCCACCCCCGGAGCCGGGGGCCGCGCCGTGCCGCCCGGACGTGCGGTCGCCCGGTGTCCCGAGGCCGCCGCCCCGGAGCCGGGGCCCGGTGGTCGCGGGCGACGCCGGTCGCCGGCTCGGGCGCGGATTAAGCTCGGAGCCATGACTTCCGCTCCCGTGCTCACCGTCCGCCGGGTCACCACGACGCGCGCGGGCGGCTTCTCGGCCGCGCCCTACGACGGCTTTAACCTCGGCGACCACGTCGGCGACGACCCGGCGGCGGTGCGGCGGAACCGGCAGCGGCTGGCCGACGGCATCGGGCTGGCCCCGGAGCGGCTGGTGTGGATGGAGCAGATCCACGGCCGCGCGGTGGAGATCGTGGACGGCCCGCGCGCCGAGCCGGTGCCCGCCACCGACGCGCTGGTGACCACGGTGCCGAACCTGGCGCTGGTGGTGCTCACCGCGGACTGCGTCCCGGTGCTGCTCTCCGACGACGAGGCGGGGGTGATCGCCGCCGTGCACGCGGGCCGGGTCGGCGCCAGGATCGGCATCGTCCCCCTGGTGCTGGAGGCCATGACCGCGGTGGGCGCGCGGGTCGAGCGGATCGGCGCCTTCCTCGGCCCGGCCGCCTCCGGCAGGCAGTACGAGGTGCCCGCCGCCATGCGCGCCGACGTCGAGGCGCACCTGCCAGGCAGCGCCGCCACCACCGTGCGCGGCACCCCGTCGCTCGACCTGCGGGCCGGGATCCGCAGGCAGCTCGAGGCCGCCGGGGTCGGCGGGGTCGCGGCCGACCCGCGCTGCACCATCGAGGACCGGACGCTCTTCAGCCATCGCCGCACCGCCCCCACCGGCCGGATCGCCGGGGTGATCTGGATGCAGGCGGGGTCGTGAGCGGGCCGGACATGAGGGCTGGGGCGGAGCGCGGCGGGCCCGCACGCGCGCAGCGGACGGCGGGCGTATGAGCGGGCCGGAATCGCGCGCCCCCGGGCCCGCGCGGGCAGGTGACCACCCGGCCGCGGCGGCCGGCTCGGCGCGCGCGGCCGAGCTCGCCGAGCGGCTCGCCGCCGTCACGACCCGGATCGCGGCCGCCTGCGCCGCCGCGGGGCGCGCCGCGGACGAGGTGCGGCTGCTCCCGGTGACCAAGTTCCACCCGGCCGCGGATATCGCGATCCTCTACGACCTCGGCTGCCGCGCGTTCGGCGAATCCCGCGAGCAGGAGGCGACCGCCAAGGTCGCCGAGCTCGCACCGGGTTTCGCCGAGCCCGTGGCGTGGCACATGATCGGGCGACTCCAGCGCAACAAGGCCAAAGCGGTGGCCCGCTGGGCGCACACCGTGCAATCGGTGGACAGCGAACGGCTCGCCGCCGCACTGGACACCGCCGCGAGCGCCGCGCTCGACGCGGGGGAGCGCACCGCCCCGCTGCGCGTGCTGCTGCAGGTCAGCCTGGACACCGACCCGGGAAGAGGCGGCGTCGAACCGGCCGAGCTGCCCGCGCTCGCCGACCGGATCGCGGCCGCCCCCGCGCTGGAACTCGCTGGGCTGATGGCGATTCCGCCCGTGGACGCCGACCCCGATAGCTCCTTCGCCGTGCTCGAGACACTGCACACCCGGTTGCAGGCCGATCACCCGGGCGCGAGCGAACTCTCGGCGGGCATGTCGGGCGATCTGGAATCAGCTGTGGCACACGGTTCCACCTGTGTGCGTGTCGGTACCGCGCTCCTGGGTACACGCCCGATAACCTCGGGCTAGCAAAGAAACCTCATCAGTCACATTCGACACATATGCTGGGGACTGACGAGGGGTGCTGAGCAAGACTTCAACACCCGGCCGCCACCGGGGCCGAAGGAAGGTCGACCAGATGAGCACGCTGCACAAGTTCAAGGCGTACTTCGGCATGGTTCCACTCGACGAGTACGAGGACGACTATGTCGACGACCGGGCCCCGCACGGCATCGACGACCGCGGCCCCCGGCGGGTCCGCGCTCGCGAATTCGACCGGGAGTACGGCGCGTACAGCCGCTACGGCTCCCCCTCCGACGGCTATGGCGACGACCACTACGCCGCCGAATCCGACTACCCCGAGCCGGCCTACAAGTCGCCCTACTCCGGCGGCTACCCGCCGCTGCCGCGGCGCGAGGAGTACGCCGACGAGGGGTACTCCGACGATCGCTACGAGCCGCCACCGCGCCGCCCCACCCGGATCGACTCGGCGGCGGCCGGGCGGTTCCGCGCGGGCGGCGGCGCGCCGATGATGCGCGGGGCGACCCGCGGCGCGCTCGCGGTCGACCCCGAGGCGGAGGAGCGCCGGCTGGAGGAGCGCATGCGCGCCGAGCCGGTCGCCACCCGGCGGCCGGGGATCTTCGAGGACGGAGGTCCCTTGTCCAAGATCACCACGCTGCGCCCGCGGGACTACAGCGAGGCGCGCATCATCGGCGAGCGCTTCCGCGAGGGCAACCCGGTGATCATGGACCTGGTCGACCTGAGCAACGCCGACGCCAAGCGGCTGGTCGACTTCGCCGCCGGGCTGGCGTTCGCGCTGCGTGGCTCGTTCGACAAGGTGGCGACCAAGGTGTTTCTGCTCTCACCGGCGGACGTCGACGTCTCGGCGGAGGAGCGTCGCCGGATCGCGGAAACCGGCTTCTACAACCAGAAGTAACGGCGTTGCCCGAGTGCACCGCGCCGGTCCGGCCGAGCCGGACCGGCGCGGTCGTTTTGCAGGTCGCCGATTTTCGGGCAGAGTGATGTCGTGGTGGTCTTCGCGGTGCTCTACTTCGTCCTGTTCATCTTCTGGTTGCTGCTGATCAGCCGGGTGATCGTGGAGTTCATCCGCAGCTTCGCCCGTGACTGGCGCCCGACCGGGTTCGTGGTGGTCGTGCTCGAGGTGATCTTCACGATCACGGATCCGCCCGTGAAACTCCTGAGGCGCTTGATACCACCGGTGTCGCTGGGGGGAATTCGGCTCGATCTGTCGATTATGGTTCTGCTATTCATCGTGTTCATCCTGATGTCCATCGTGGGCAGGCTCGGGCAGCCCGTAGCTCCCGTGTGACAGAATGGGATGGGAACGAGATGTCAGATCTGCCAGATCTCCAAAAGACGCGTGAAGGGATCCTTCGATGCCGCTGACCCCAGCCGATGTGCACAACGTCGCGTTCAGCAAACCGCCGATCGGGAAGCGCGGCTACAACGAGGACGAGGTCGACGCGTTCCTGGATCTGGTGGAGCAGGAGCTGTCGCGGCTGATCGAGGAGAACGCCGACCTGCGACAGCGCGTGGCCGAGCTGGATGCCGAGCTGACCGATGCCAAGAAGAACCGCGGCCCCGGCCCCGGCATCGCGAAACCCCCGGTCCAGCAGGCACCGCCCCCAGAACCGATCAAACAACCGGTGCCCCCCGCCCCGCAGCCGCCGATGCCCGCGGTACCGGCTGCGGAGGGCCCGGGCGTCGACGCGAACCTGCAGGCGGCCAAGGTGCTCAGCCTGGCCCAGGAGATGGCCGACCGGCTCACCAGCGATGCCAAGAGCGAGGCGGAGAACCTGCTCTCCAATGCGCGAGCGAACTCCGAGCGACTGGTGGCCGACGCCCGCAACCGCTCCGATTCGATGATCGCGGACGCCAGGGGCAAGTCCGACGCCATGCTCTCCGACGCGCAGACCCGGTCGGACAATCAGCTCCGCCAGGCCAAGGAGAAGGCGGACGCGCTGCAGGCCGACGCCGAGCGCAAGCACACCGAGATCATGGCGACCATCACCCAGCAGCGCAGCGTGCTGGAGAGCCGGATCGAGCAGCTCAAGACCTTCGAGCGGGAGTACCGGGTGCGGCTGAAGTCTTACCTGGAGTCGCAGCTGGAGGAGCTGGAGAACCGCGGCTCGGCGGTCCCGGTGGATGACGGCGGCTTCGACACCGGCGCGAACAGCCTCGCGCCCGCGTCCTTCGCCAAGGGCGGCAAGTAGACTTGCAGCAGGGTCCGTTCGGCAGTTGCCGAGCGGTAGCGAGTCCTGTCGAGTCCCCTGGGGGTCACCATGCTGGTACTGACGCTGGTGCTCGCCGCGATCGGCTTCGCCCTGCTCGTCACGGCGCTGACCACCGGTTCGGTGCTCTGGGCCTGGGGCTGCATCGTGGTGTGCGTGCTCGGTGCGGTGCTGTTGCTGGCGAGCGCGCTCGCGGTCCGGCGGCCCGACGACGGCGAACAGGCGCCCGCTCCGAAAAGGGTTGACCGCCGCCGCTAGACTGAAACCTGTCAGGCGTCGATCCGGCCATCACCGGGGAGTCTTCGGAAGAACGGCGCGTCCGGCGCGCTCAGTAGAACCGAACGGGTCGAGCCCGTCACAGCTCGCAACGAAGAGGTCCGGCCGCGGCCGGGCAAGCGGGGTGGTACCGCGGCCTCGGCGCATCCGCGCCGGCGTCGTCCCCGTGCCAGCGAACCGCGCCGATGGGCGCGGCGGCACGGAGGAGACTGCACACCGCCATGGCGGACGACACTTCCCGCAGCGCGTACCCGCGCGTCGACCTCGCCGCGGGCGCGGGCTCGGCGTTCCCGGAGCTGGAGCGCCGCGTGCTCGACGCGTGGGCGGCCGACGACACCTTCCGGGCGAGTATCGAAAACCGTTCCGCGGCACCGGAGTTCGTCTTCTACGACGGCCCGCCGTTTGCCAACGGGCTGCCGCATTACGGTCATTTGCTCACCGGATACGTGAAAGATCTCGTTCCGCGTTTCCGGACGATGCGCGGAAACCGCGTCGACCGCCGCTTCGGATGGGACTGTCACGGGCTGCCCGCGGAAATCGAAGCGGAAAAGCAGCTCGGTATCACGGACAAATCACAGATCGACGCCATGGGGCTCGCCGAATTCAATGCGGCGTGCAAGTCCTCGGTGCTGCGCTATACCGGGGAATGGCGCGACTACGTCACCCGCCAGGCGCGCTGGGTGGACTTCGACAACGACTACAAGACGCTCGATCTCGACTTCATGGAGTCGGTCATGTGGGCGTTCAAGACCCTGTACGACAGGGGGCTGATCTACAAGGGCTTCCGGGTGCTGCCGTACAGCTGGTACGAGCAGACGCCGCTGTCGAACCAGGAGACCCGGCTCGACGACGCCTACAAGATGCGCCAGGATCCGGCGGTCACCGTCGACATGGTGCTGCGGGTGCCGGACGACCACCCGCTGCGCGAGCTCGACGGCGCCGCCGCGCTCATCTGGACCACCACGCCGTGGACGCTCCCCTCCAACCTCGCCGTCGCGGTACACCCCGACCTCACCTACGTGCACCTGCGCGGCGCCGACGGCAAGCGCTATGTGCTGGCCGCCGAGCGGGTTTCGCACTACGCGCGCGAGCTGGGCGAGGAGCCGGAGGTGCTCTCCGAGCACTTCGGCGCCGCGCTGGTCGACCTGGCCTACACCCCGGCCTTCGACTTCTTCGCGGGCCACCCGAACGCGCACCGGGTGCTCGCCGCCGACTACGTGACCACCGATTCCGGAACGGGCGTCGTGCATCTCGCGCCCGCGTTCGGCGAGGAGGACATGGAGGTCTGCGTGGCCAACGGCATCGAGCTGGTGCAGCCGCTCGACCAGGGCGGCAAGTTCACCTCGATGGTGCCGCCGTACGAGGGGCTGATGGTCTTCGACGCCAACCCGGTGATCATCAAGGACCTCAGGGCGGCCGGAAAGCTGCTGCGGCACGAGACGATCGAGCACTCCTACCCGCACAGCTGGCGCTCCGGGCAGCCGCTCATCTACATGGCGGTGCCCTCCTGGTTCGTCGCCGTCACCACGTTCCGCGACCGCATGGTGGAGCTGAACAAGCAGATCACCTGGGTGCCGGAGCACATCAGGGACGGCCAGTTCGGCAAGTGGCTGGAGGGCGCGCGCGACTGGAACATCAGCCGGAACCGCTACTGGGGCAGCCCGATCCCGGTCTGGAGTTCGGACGACCCGGCCTACCCCCGGCTCGACGTGTACGGCTCGCTGGACGAGCTGGAGCGCGACTTCGGCGTGCGCCCCACCGACCTGCACCGGCCCATGATCGACGAGCTGACCCGGCCCAACCCGGACGACCCGACGGGTGCGTCCACCATGCGCCGGGTGCCGGAGGTGCTGGACTGCTGGTTCGAGTCCGGCTCCATGCCGTACGCCCAGGTGCACTACCCGTTCGAGAACAAGGAGTGGTTCGACGGCCACTTCCCTGGCGATTTCATCGTCGAGTACAACGGCCAGACCCGCGGCTGGTTCTACACGCTGCACGTGCTGGCGACGGCGCTCTTCGACAGCCCGGCGTTCGAGACCGTCGCGGCGCACGGCATCGTGCTCGGCGACGACGGGCTCAAGATGAGCAAGTCCAAGGGCAACTACCCGGACGTCAAGGAGGTGTTCGACCGGGACGGCTCGGATGCCATGCGCTGGTTCCTGATGAGCTCGCCGATCCTGCGCGGCGGCAACCTCATCGTCACCGAGCGCGGCATCCGCGAGGGCGTCTCGCACGCGCTGCGGCCGCTCTGGAACGCCTGGACCTTCCTCCAGCTCTACGCCACCGAGCCGGGCACCTGGCGCACCGATTCGCCGCACGTGCTGGACCGGTACATCCTGGCCAAGCTCGCGGCGACCCGCGACGCGGTCACGGTGGCGCTGGAGGAGTACGACATCGCCGGTGCCTGCGACGAGCTGCGCACCTTCGCCGACGCGCTCACCAACTGGTACGTGCGCCGGAGCCGGAACCGGTTCTGGAGCGAGGACCGCGATGCCGTCGACACCCTGCACACCGTGCTGGAGGTGGTGACCAGGCTGGCCGCGCCGCTGCTGCCGCTGATCACCGAGGTGATCTGGCGCGGGCTCACCGGCGGCCGCTCGGTGCACCTCGCCGACTGGCCCGCCGAGGGCGAGCTGCCGCACGACGCCGAGCTGGTCGCCACCATGGACGAGGTGCGCACGGTCTGCTCCACCGTGCTGAGCCTGCGCAAGGCGAAGAAGCTGCGGGTGCGGCTGCCGCTCGCCGAGGTGACCATCGCGGCGGCCGACGCCGAGCGGCTGCGGCCCTACACCGACGTCATCGCCGACGAGGTGAACGTCAAGAAGGTCACGCTCACCACCGATGTCGACGGGCACGGGCGCTTCGAGCTGACGGTGAACGCGCGGGTGGCCGGGCCCCGGCTCGGCAAGCAGGTGCAGGCGGTGATCAAGGCGGTCAAGGCGGGGGACTGGGCCGAGGACGCGGACGGGGTCGTGCGGGCCGCCGATGTGGCGCTGCTGCCGGAGGAGTACAGCAGGCGGCTGGTCGCGGCCTCGCCGGAGTCCACTGCCGCGCTGCCGGGGAATGCCGGGCTCGTCGTGCTCGACGACACGGTGACCGAGGAGCTCGAGGCCGAGGGGTGGGCCCGCGATCTCATCCGGGATCTGCAGGAGACGCGGAAGTCGCTCGGTCTCGAGGTGTCGGATCGGATCACCGTGATCCTCGACGTGCCCGCCGAGCAGCGGGGGTGGGCCGAGCGGCACGCGGCTCTCATCAGCGGGGAGATCCTCGCCACCGCGCTCGACTTCGGTCCGGCGGGGGAGGATGCGCCCGAGGTCTGCGGGGGAGTCCGGGTGGCGGTCGCCAAGGTGTGAAGGGGTTCCCGGGGGACTGGCGTCCCCCGGACCCCCGCCGGGGATTGCCGTCCCCCGGCGGGATCAGTCCTGCGGCACGCAGAGGTCGCGGAGGAGCGCACCGTACTCCGGGTGCGCCAGCGCGGAGGCGAACTGGGCGACCAGGTAGTCCGCCGGATTCCCGGTGTCGTACCAGCGCCCGGAGATCACCTGCCCGAAGACGGGATTCGCCGCGGCGTGCGCATTGATCGCATCCGTCAGGTAGATCTCCCCGGTCCGGTGCTGATGCCACGCCGTCGTCTGCGAGCGCAGCTCGTCGATGATTCCCGGCGTCACCACGTACCCGCCGATGGCGGCGAACGCCGACGGCGCGTCCTCGGGCTTCGGCTTCTCCCGCAGCCCGGTGATCCGCAGCAGCCCGGCCCCGCGATCCTCGGCCACCACCGGAACGCCGTACCGCTGCGAATCCGCCGGATCCATCGGCAGCAGCGCCAGCACCGGCGCCCCTGTGCTCTCGTAGGCATCGACGAGCTGCTGCGCCCGCGGCACCTCGGCCACGAAGACGTCGTCCGGCCAGAGCACGAGCATGGGCTCGTCGCCCGCGTGCCGCGCGGCATTGAGCACCGGCGTCCCGTTGCCGTACGGCCCGTGCTGGTCCAGGTAGGTGATGTGGCCGCGCCGGGAGAGCTCCCCGACCTCCTCGACGGCGTCGGCGAAGGCCGTCTTGCCGTCCGAGCGCAGCTGCGCGACGAGCGCGGGGTTGGGGCGGAAGTGGTCCTGGATCAGCGACTTCCCGCCGCTGACCACGATGGTGATGTCGGTGATGCCCGAGGCGACCAGCTCGCGCACGGTGTGCTCGATGACCGGCTTGTCGCCGACCGGAAGCATCTCCTTCGGGATCGCCTTGGTCAGCGGCAGCAGCCGGGAGCCGATTCCGGCGGCCGGAATCACGGCCTTGCGGATCTTCATGCGCCGATCATCACACAGCGACCGCCGGTCGGCGCGGAGCCCCCGATCCGGGCGGGGATTCGGCACCCACCCCGAATTCCGGCCTGGTCACGGCGTTCGCTGTCGGTGGGCGGGCGTAGATTCCCGGTTGTGAGAGCCGCCCGCCCAGCTCCGGTGCCGCGCCGCGGGGCGGCGCGGGGTGCGGAGCACCGGTGAGCGCGGGGCAGGCGGCCGGGCGCTGGGTGCTGCACATCGATATGGACGCCTTCTTCGCCTCGGTCGAGCAGCTCACCCGGCCCACGCTGCGCGGGCGCCCGGTGCTGGTCGGCGGGGTCGGGCAGCGCGGGGTGGTGGCCGGGGCCAGCTACGAGTCCCGGATCTTCGGCGCGCGCTCGGCCATGCCCATGCACCAGGCGCGCAGGCTGGTCGGCGGCGCCGCGGTGGTGCTTCCGCCGCGCGGCGCGGTGTACGGCGCGCTGAGCGGGCAGGTCTTCGACGCGCTGCGCGCGCGCATCCCGGTGCTGGAGACGCTCTCCTTCGACGAGGCGTTCGGCGAGCCTGCCGAGCTGGCCGGCGCGACCGTCGCCGCCGTGACGGAGTTCTGCGCGGAGCTGCGCGCGCTGGTGCGGGAGCGCACCGGGCTGGTCGCCTCGGTGGGCGCGGGCACCGGCAAGCAGCTGGCGAAGATCGCCTCCGGGCTGGCCAAACCGGACGGCATCCGGGTGATCGCCCCCGCCGAGCAGGGCGCGCTGCTGGCCGCGCTGCCGGTGCGCAAGCTCTGGGGGATCGGCCCGGTGGCCGACGGCAGGCTGCGCGCGGCCGGGATCGAGACCGTCGGCGCCTTCGCCGCGCTGCCCGAGCAGGAGGCCGCCGCCCTGCTCGGCGGCACCGTCGGCGCCGCGCTGCACCGGCTGGCCCGCGGCGTCGACGACCGCCCGGTCGCCGAGCGCGCCGAGGCCAAGCAGATCAGCGCCGAGACCACCTACGAGCACGACCTGGTGACGCTTGCCCAGCTGCGCCCGGCCATCGATGCCATGGCCGCGGCCGCGTACCGGCGGCTGACCAGGGACGGCAGGGCCGCGCGGACCGTGGTGCTCAAGCTCAGGAAGGCGGATATGAGCATCGTGACCCGTTCGGTCACCCTGCCCTACGCCACCACCGATGCCGCCACCCTCGCCACCGCCGCGCAGCGCTCGGCCATCGACCCCATGGAGCTGGGGGCGGTGCGGCTGGTCGGGGTCGGGTACGCCGGGCTCTCCACGGTCCGGCAGGAATCGCTCTTCCCGGAGCTGGATCGCGACCTCCCCGCGCCCGCGGAGCCGGAGGCCGAGCCCGGCTACTTCCCCGGCGGCGCTGTGCCGCAGCCACTTCCGGTGGCGGCCAGGGACCCGGCGGCGAACGCCGCGCTGCCGCACTGGTACCCGGGGCTGGACGTGGCGCACCCCGAGCACGGCCACGGCTGGGTGCAGGGGGCGGGGCACGGGCGGGTGACGGTGCGGTTCGAGACCCGCTCGACAGGGCCGGGCCCGGCGCGTACGTTCGCTGCCGACGACCCGAGGCTGACCCGAGCCGACCCGCTGGGCAGCCTCCGCTGACAGGTAGCCTGGGTGGCTCGTGCAGCGAACCGCCCCGAGATGTGAAGGAACGAGCAGTTGAAGCTTCGTAAGACCGGACGAATCGCGATCGCGGGCTTTGCCGTCGTCGCGTCGCTTGGCTTGACGGCCTGCGGTGGCGACGACACCGAGAGCCAGTCGGCCACCACGACCAGCAGGAGCGCCGCGGCGAGCACCTCCGCGGCGAACGCCGCGCTGCCCCCGGTCCCGACCGTCGACGAGCTGAACACGCAGCTCGGCACCGCGCTGGATCCGGCGATCCCGAGCTCGGAGAAGCTGGACCTGGTGCAGGGCATCGAGGCCGATCCGGAGCTGCCGAACCGGCTCGCCGAGGCCGCCAACGCGGCCGGGGTCGCGGTCACCGTGACCGACGTGACCTCGTTCGGCGAGAGCGTCAACGCCAAGGCCAACTTCGTGCTCAACGGGCAGACCAACGTGGTCGACGTGCCGTTCGTGGCCGAGGACGGCAAGTGGAAGGTCCAGAAGCAGTGGGCCTGCACCATGCTGACCAACCTGGGCCAGCAGTCGGTCGCCTGCGCCGCCTGAGCGCGGTCCGGAACCGGCCCGGCCGGTCGCCCTTCCCCGGGGTGACCGGCCGTCCGTCTTTCCATGGCCGGACCCGGCGGAGCGCCGCGTCGCGCCCGGCACGATCGAACCCCGTGGCCGAAACGATGGTGCGGGCCGGGCGCGGCAGCTACGGCTCCGGCGCGACGCGGGCCCGGCCGAGCTGACCACCGGCGGTACCGGCTGCCCGCCGAGCGCGACGGGATCGTCGCCATCGGCTCGGTTGGGGCGAAAAGCCGCTCCGCCGAGCAGTCCGGCGCCGAGTCAGTGGCCCGCTATCCGGGCTGCGAGGGGGATCAGTTCTTCGCCGGTGAGCCCCGGGTACCCGTGCAGCAGCGCCCGCCAGCGGGCAGGCACGGCGCTCGCGCCCCAGACGGCGCCGAGCAGCCCGCCCGCGATGGCGGCGGTGGTGTCGGTGTCGCCGCCCGCGCGCACGCAGAGCTCGAGTGCGCGCGGCAGGTGCCCCGGCCCGTCGGCCGGGGTGTGGGCAATCGCCCACCAGGCCGTCTGCAGCGCGTGCACGACCCAGCCGTTCTCCGGGAACTCCGCGGGCGTGCCCTGCTCGGCCCGGTCCAGCAGCGGCAGCCAGTACTCCGGGTCGAACCGCCCCGCGTACTCCCTGACCCCGGCGAAACCGCCGCCGAGCACCGCACGGCGAATGGCCCCGGTCCAGATCCGGCATGCTTGGATCGCTCGCTCGTCGTGGTGCGTGAGCGTGCTCAGCACCCCCGCGGCGCGCAGACACTCGGTCTCGTCGCGGAGGTAGGCCAGCGCCACCGGCGCGGTCCGCATGAGCGAGCCGTTGCCGCCGGTGCGGCCGTCGAGTTGCCCGGCGACGAGCCGCATCTCGTGCGCCGAGCCGGGGCGCGCGGAGAGCACCCGGCTGGTCTGCACGCCCACGTCCGGCGGGGCCGAATCCCACCAGCGCACGAATCCGGCGGCCACCGCGTCCACGTCGATGCCGCTGCCCGGCGCGCCCGCGGCATGCGCGATCACCATCGCCATGGCGGTGTCGTCGGTCCACTGGCCCGGCGCCCAGCCGAAGGGGCCGCCGCCGATCATGTCGATGGGGGTCTCCGGGGCCGGGTGGGTGAACTCGTAACCCGCGCCCAGTGCGTCACCGGCGGCGGTGCCGAGCAGGACGCCCGCCGCGCGATCGTGTGTCTCCGCATCCATGGCGTCATTGTCCAGGGTCGGGCACCGGGAGTTGCGGCGCGGCTCGGCGATTGGCGCGGGCGCGGAACACGGCGTGCGTGCTGAAGACGAGCAGGGCGCACCAGATGAGGGCGAAGCCGGCCCAGCGCGAGGGCGGCATGGGTTCGTGCAGGACGGCGATGCCCCACAGCATCTGCAGCGCGGGGGTGAGGTACTGCAGCAGCCCCATGGTGGAGAGCGGCACCCGCTGGGCGGCGGTGGCGAAGAGCAGCAGCGGCACCAGGGTGACCGGTCCGGTGGCCATGAGCAGGGCGGTGTGCCCGATGCCTGAGCCGAACGAGCTCTCGCCGCGCGCCGCGAGCACGACGAGGAAGGCCAGCGCGATCGGCGCGCCCACCACCCCCTCGGCCGCGACGCTGCGCAGCGCGTCCAGCCGGATCACCTTCTTGACCAGCCCATAGGTGGCGAACGAGCAGGCGAGGACGAGCGCGATCCAGGGCGGGCGGCCGTAGTCGACGGTCAGCACCAGCACCGCGAGCGCACCGAGCCCGAGCGCCGCCCACTGCGCGCCCGCCAGCCGCTCCCGGAAGATCAGCACCCCGAACGCCACCGTCACCAGCGGGTTCACGAAGTAGCCGAGCGCGCACTCCACCACGTGCCCGGAGAGCACCCCGAAGACGTAGACGCCCCAGTTCACCGAGATGGCCAGCGACGCCGCAGCGGCCAGCCGCCAGGTGCGCGCATCGATCCCGCGCAGCTCCCGCAACCGCCCGGTGACCGCGAGCACGGCGAGCACGACGACCAGTGTCCAGACGATGCGCTCGGCCAGCACCTCGACCGCCCCGGCGAAGGCCAGCAGCCCGAAGAAGGCGGGGAAGAGCCCCCAGAGCAGGTACGCCGAAGCACCGAACGCAACCCCGGGCACCGACCTCTTCCGCCACACCCGGACCACGGTAGTTCGCCGCGCCGCCTCGGTGCGGGCCGATGGCGATACCCCCGTAGCCTTGCGGCATGTCTGTTTCCGTCCGAGCGGATGCCGCGATCGGGCTGACCGCGGCCGAGGTCGAGCAACGTCGCAGCGACGGCCGCACCAACGACGTCCCGGCCCGCGCCTCGCGCTCGGTGCGGGAGATCGTGCGCGCGAATGTCCTCACCCGGATCAATGCCATCCTCGGTGTGCTCTTCGTGCTCGTCCTGGCCGCCGGGTCGCCGATCGACGGCATGTTCGGGCTGCTCATCGTGGCCAACAGCGCGGTCGGGATCATCCAGGAGGTGCGCGCCAAGCGCACCCTGGACGAGCTCGCCATCGTCGGCCAGGCCCGGCCCCGGGTGCGCCGCGACGGGGTCGCCGCCGAGGTGCCGCCCGGCGAGGTGGTGCAGGACGACCTGATCGAGCTCGGCCCCGGCGACCAGATCGTGGTCGACGGCGAGGTGGTCGAGGCCGAGTTGCTGGAGGTGGACGAGTCGCTGCTCACCGGCGAGGCCGACCCGATCGACAAGAAGACCGGCGCCGAGGTGCTCTCCGGCAGCTTCGTGGTCTCCGGCTCCGGCGCGTACCGGGCCACCAAGGTCGGGCGCGAGGCCTACGCCGCCCGGCTGGCCGAGGAGGCGAGCAAGTTCACCCTGGTCCACTCCGAGCTGCGCAGCGGCATCGACCGGATCCTGCGTTTCATCACCGTGCTGCTGGTCCCGGCCGGGCTGCTGAGCATCTACAACCAGCTCTTCTCCAGCCATCAGAGCTGGCAGCCCGCGGTCACCGGCATGGTGGCGGCGCTGGTGCCGATGGTGCCGGAGGGGCTGGTGCTGATGACCTCCATCGCCTTCGCGGTCGGCGTGGTCCGGCTGGGCAGGCGCAAGTGCCTGGTCCAGGAGCTGCCCGCGATCGAGGGGCTGGCCAGGGTGGACGTGGTCTGCGCGGACAAGACCGGCACGCTCACCGAGAACGGCATGCGGCTCGCCGACGTCGAGAGCCTGACCGGCGCCGCCGCGCCCGCCCGCACCGCGCTGGCCGCGCTCGCCGCCGACGACCCGCGCCCGAACGCCAGCGTGCAGGCGCTGGCCGAGGCGCTGCCGGAGCGCCCGGGCTGGCGCTCCACCGCGGTGGCCCCGTTCTCCTCCGCCACCAAGTGGAGCGGCCACTCCTACGGCGAGCACGGGAATTGGCTGCTCGGCGCCCCCGACGTGCTGCTCGACCCGCAGTCGGCGGCGGCCCGCAGGGCCGAGGAGCTCGGCGCCTCCGGGCTCCGGGTGCTGCTGCTCGCGCGCAGCGACCGCGCGGTGGACGCGCCGGACGCCCCCGGCGCGGTCACCCCGGAGGCGCTGGTGGTGCTGGAGCAGAAGGTGCGCCCCGACGCCCGCGCGACGCTCGACTACTTCGCCAGGCAGGACGTCGCCATCAAGGTGATCTCCGGCGACAACGCGGTCTCGGTCGGCGCCGTCGCCACCTCGCTGGAGCTGCCCGGCGGCGACCACGCCGTCGACGCTCGCACCCTGCCCGAGGGCCGCGACGAGCTGGCGGGCGTGCTGGAGCGCGAGACCACCTTCGGCCGGGTGCGGCCGGACCAGAAGCGCGCCATGGTGGGCGCGCTGCAATCCCGCGGCCACACCGTCGCCATGACCGGCGACGGCGTGAACGACGTGCTGGCGCTGAAGGACTCGGATATCGGCGTCGCCATGGGGTCGGGCAGCCCTGCCACCCGCGCGGTGGCGCAGATCGTGCTGCTGGACAACAGGTTCGCCACGCTGCCGTACGTGGTGGGCGAGGGCCGCCGGGTGATCGGCAATATCGAGCGGGTCTCCAATCTCTTCCTCACCAAGACCGTGTACTCGGTGCTGCTCGCCTTCCTGGTCGGGCTGGCCGGGATCGGCTCGCAGATCTTCGGCTACGACCCGATCGGCTACCCGTTCCTGCCGCGGCACGTGACCATCGCGGCGTGGTTCACCATCGGCATCCCGGCCTTCGTGCTCTCGCTGGCGCCGAACAACGAGCGCGCCCGCACCGGCTTCGTGGCCAGGGTGATGAAGCTGGCCATTCCGTCCGGGGTGGTGATCGGCGTCGCCACCTTCGTGGCCTACCTGATCGCCTACGCCGGGCCGGAGGCGGGCGAGCAGCAGCGGATCCAGGCGGGCACCACCGCGCTGATCACGCTCATCGTGATCGCGGTGTGGGTGCTGGCGATCGTGGCGCGGCCCTACGTGTGGTGGAAGGTGGTGCTGATCGGCGCCTCGGTGCTGGCCTACGTGCTGCTCTTCTCGCTGCCCGTCACCCGCGAGTTCTTCCTGCTCGACCCCTCGAACCCGCGGCTCACCGCGGCCGCCTTCGGCTGTGGCGCGGTCGGCATCGTGCTGGTCGAGATCGCGCAGTGGCTCGGCCGCCGCGGCGCCGAGTAGACCGCGGCCGCCACCGGAAACCTTGCGGCGAGCGGGCATTCGGCCCCGGTGTACCTTCTGGAGCCATGGAGGTACTGCTGCACCAGATCGACGCGTTCGCGGAGGCGCCGTTCACCGGGAACCCGGCCGCGGTGATGCCGTTGACCGCGTGGTTGCCCGACGGGGTGCTGCTCCGGCTGGCCGAGGAGAACAACCTCTCCGAGACCGCCTTCCTCACCTCCGCGCTGCCCGCCGCCGCCGGGGCGCCGCCCGCCGATCGGCCCGCGTTCCACCTGCGCTGGTTCACCCCGGCGGCCGAGGTGGCGCTCTGCGGGCACGCGACCCTGGCCGCGGCCGCGCAGGTGCTGGAGGATCTGCACCCCGGTGCGGACGGGGTCTCGTTCTGGACCCGCAGCGGCTGGCTGCACGTGGAGCGCACCGACGACGACGAGTACGTGCTCGACCTGCCCGCGCAGCGGTCGGTGGCGGTGCCGGTCGACCCGGCGCTGGCGGCGGCGCTGCGGGCCGAGCCGGTGGCGGCCTTCTCCGGCCCGGACGAGGTGCTGGTCTTCGGCAGCGAGGCCGAGATCCGCTCGCTGCGGCCGGATTTCGGGGCGTTCCCGGCGGTGCCGCGCGGGGTGGTGGCGACGGCGCCGGGTGACTCGGTGGAGTTCGTCTCCCGGATGTTCGCGCCCGGGATCGGGGTGCCGGAGGATCCGGTCACCGGGTCGGCGCACGCACAGCTCGCCCCGATCTGGGCGGAGCGGCTCGGCGGCACCGCGTTCCGTGCGCGGCAGCTCTCCCGGCGCGGCGGTGCGCTGCGCGTCGAGCTGGCCGGGGAGCGGGTGCTGGTGGCCGGGCGGTGCAGGCGTTACCTGGACGGAGTTGTCCAGCTGCCGGACGGGTATGTCACGGCGGTCGAGGGGGATGGGGCGGGCTGAGGGTCAGCGCGGGGGGACCGGGCCGTCGTCCGGCTCGGGGCCGACGGCGCGGGTGCTGCCCGGCAGCAGCGGGGTGACCGCGAAGCGGTCGGCGACGGTGTCGGCCGGCAGCGCCTCGACAGCGCGAATCCCGCTGCGCGCGGCCAGCTCTCGCAGCTGCGCGGGCGCAGCGCGGACCACGAGCCCCGCGGTGCAGGCGCACCCGGCGCGCAGCCTGGCCACGGCCACCTCGTGCACCTGCGCGGCGCGCTGATCGAGCGGCTGCCGGTCGAGCCGGTCGCGCAGGATGTCCGCCGCGGCGGCCGCGGCCCCGGTGATCGCCGCGGCGGAATCCGGCACCGGGATGGCGACGATCGGCGTCTGCACCCGCTCCAGCGGCACGTGCTCGAGCACCCTGGCCACCCTGACCTCCGCCGCGAGCGCCGGAACCCGTTCCGCCGGAACGTACTCCGTGAACGAGACCAGCGCCCAGCGCGGTGCGTCGTCGGTGCGGTCGAGGGTGACGCGCGCCCTGGTCAGGTAATCCGACACCGCCTCGCCCTGCTCCGGCCCCACCCGGTCGGTGGAGATCCCGGTCGAGCGCGGCGGGGTCTGCGCCCCGATCCCGATGCCCGCCAGCACCAGCAGCCCGATCGCCCCCGCGATCAAGCCTCTGCGCCAGCGCGGGTCGAGTGGCTCCGAATCCAGCGGAGGCACGCCCGCCTCTTCGGCGTCCGCGCTGAACCCGGTGTCCGGATCGCGCCCGGCATCCGCGCCGGGCTCAGGCATCCCGGAGGACATCCAGCGCGTGCCGCAGATCGTCCGGGTAGTCGCTGGTGATCTCCAGCCAGCGCCCGTCCGCCGGGTGGTGGAACCCGAGCGCGCGGGCGTGCAGCCACTGCCGCTGCAACCCGAGCCGCTCGGCGAGCCGCGGGTCGGCGCCGTAGGTGAGGTCGCCGCAGCAGGGGTGCCTGATGGCCGAGAAGTGCACCCGGATCTGGTGCGTGCGCCCGGTCTCCAGGTGGATGTCGAGCAGGCTGGCCGCCTGGAACGCCTCCACCGTGTCGTAGTGCGTCACGCTCGGCCGCCCGTCCGCGGTCACCGCGAACTTCCAGTCGTTGCCCCTGGCCCGGCCGATCGGCGCGTCGATGGTGCCGCTGGACGGATCCGGGTGGCCCTGCACCAGCGCGTGGTACCGCTTGTCCACCGTGCGCTGCTTGAACGCCCGCTTGAGCACGGTGTACGCGTGCTCGGACTGCGCCACCACCATCACCCCCGAGGTGCCGACATCCAGCCGGTGCACGATGCCCTGCCGCTCGTGCGCGCCGGAGGTGGAGATCCGGTACCCCGCCGCGGCCAGCCCGCCGACCACGGTCGGGCCGCTCCACCCCACGCCGGTGTGCGCGGCGACGCCGACCGGCTTGTCCACCGCGACGATGTCGTCGTCGGCGTAGAGGATGGTCATCCCCTCCACCGGCTCGGCGTCCACGGTGAGTTCGCGCCGCGGCTCGGGGAACTCGACCTCCAGCCAGGCGCCCGCCGTGAGCCGATCCGACTTGCCCGCCGCGACGCCGTCCAGCTGTACCGAGCCCTCGGCGGTGAGCGCCGCGACGGCGGTGCGGGAGAGCCCGAGCAGCCGGGAGAGCCCGGCATCCACCCGCATGCCGTCCAGCCCGTCCGGCACCGGCATGGTCCTGGTCTCCCTCATGCGGGTTCCTCACCCGCGGTACGCGACCGCTGTTTACCGGTACTCCTGGTCCCGTCCGGCTCGAAGCCGAAGACGGTCAGCGCGACCAGCAGGATGGCGCCGCACACGATGGCCGAGTCGGCGACATTGAACACCGGCCACCAGCCCACCGCCATGAAGTCGACGACGTGCCCCTGCAGCGGGCCGGGCGCGCGGAAGAGCCGGTCGGTGAGGTTGCCCAGCGCGCCGCCGAGCACCATGCCGAGCCCGACGGCCCACCACGGCGAGCGCAGCGTGCTGCCGATCCGGATCACCGCGATCACCACGCCCGCCGCCACCAGGGTGAGCAGCCAGGTCATCCCGGTGGCCATGGAGAAGGCGGCGCCCGGGTTGCGCACCAGGGAGAACCGGACCACGTCGCCGATCAGGTACACCGGGTCCCCCGGGGTCAGCCGCGCCACGGCGATGCTCTTGGTGAGCAGGTCGAGGCCGTAGAGCACGGCCGCCAGGATCAGCAGCAGCGGCAGCCGCTTCGGCCCGAGCCCGGCCGCCGGCCCGGCGGGTACGGGTGCGCGCTCCGCGGAGCCGGCGCCCGCGGGATCGCCGCCCGGCCGTGCGGAGGTTGCCGCGGCGGAGGCCGCAGGCTCGGCGGCGCTCGCCCGCGAGCCGCGCTCGCTCGCGGAGCCGTCACTACCTGCGGCGGGTTCGTTGTCGGCGGCGGGGTCGTCGGTCACACCGTCCATCATCGCTCGAGCGGGTACGGCGATTCGCCCCGGATGTCCCAGGCTGCGCTCAGGAACCGGTCGTACCCTGTTGCACGTGACGGTGTTGTCTTCTCCCATGACGCCCCGGGCGGCCCGCTCGGGGGTGTTCCTGATGGTGCTCGCGGTCGGGCTCTCCGCGCTCGGCGTCGGGTGCGGCGACGGCGGGGAGCCGGGCAGCGACCTGGACGCGGCCACCGAGCCGCTCGGTTACGGCAAGGAGGTGACGGTGCCGATCTCGGCCGCCGTCACCACGCTGGTGTACCCGGGCGAGGAGCCGAGGTCGCCGCTGCGCCCGCACTACGCCGTCGGCACCGTGCAGCAGGTGACGCTGCGGACCGACCACAATATCGAGCAGATCATCAACGACCAGCAGCCGCGCGATTTCTCCAACCCGGAGATCACCATCCCGATGACCGCCGAGGCCGATGCCGACGGCGTCGACCTGGTGCTCGGCAATGTCACCACCGACGATCCGGTGCTGGCCAAGGCGCTCACCGACGCGGGCGGCTCGCACGCGGGCTTCGAGATGAGCGAGCTCGGCGCGATCACCGCGCTCCGCATCGCGCCGTCCCCCGACACCTCGAACACCGCCCGCGCCGCGCTGGAGCAGGCCTTCTACCAGGCGGTGTACCGCTCGGTGACCTTCCCGGACGAGCCGGTCGGCGTCGGCGCCATGTGGACCGTGCGGCAGGAGGTGACCGGTGGCGTGCTGCTCGACCAGGTCACCACCGCGACGCTCACCGAGCGCGACGGGGATCGGATCACGCTGGAGCTGGATGTCTCGCAGACGCCGAAATCCGCGGTCTGGTCGCTGCCGAACGACGCCGGGACGCTGCAGATCGAGGACTACCAGATGACCGGGTCCGGCACCATCACCGTCGACCTCGGGCTGCCGCTGCCGGTGGCCGGGATGATCACGGTCGGCGGGCACCAGGCGTACCGGGACGCGCGCAGCGACAGTGTGCTGCAGCAGACGATCAATACGCAGGTCTCGTGGGCGGAGTGAGGTTCGGCACCGCTGTCCCCGAGCGGGGGGCCGCGCCCGGGGTACCCGTGCGGTGTCCGGCCGGTTCGCGCTCGCCCGCCTGCCCGGCGCCCGCGCGATGAGTGCCCGCCTGACGGGCGACGCGCCGCCATCGCGCGGCGGGCGGGCGTGGCCGCGGCGCGGCGGGCCGCTCGCCGCCGTGCTCGCGGTGCTGGTGCTCGCCGGGTGCGGGGACGACGAACCCGCGCCGCCGGCCGCCGCGCAGCCTGCGGAGCTGCCGTCCTTCGGCGCGCCCGTGACCGCGGCGCCGGTCACCGGAACCGGCCCGGCCGGGCCGGCCGAGCTGCTGAACCGGCTGCTCTCCGGCACCGACCTGCCGGGCAGCTTCACCCCGCTGCCTGCCCGCGACCCGGGCACCGGCGCGAGCACCGACGCCACCGACCCGGCCGCCTGTGTCGCCATCCTGACCCCCATCGCCGCCCAGGCCCCCGGGGCCCGCGCGGACGCCGCGGTGCAGTACGCCGGCCCGGACTTCTCCAGCATCGATATCGACGCCGCCGCCTACCCGGCCGACGGCGTCGCCCCCGCGCTGGCAACCGTGCAGCGCACCCTGCGCGATTGCGTCACCTTCGCCGATGCCACCCCGCCGGAGAGCGCCGACGACCCGCGGATCACCTACGAGGTGGCCCCCTTCGACCAGCCCCCCGCCGGCGACAGCAGCACCGCCTACCAGGTGCTGGTGCGCGCCGACGAGCTGACGCTGCACTCCGCCGTCGCCCTGGTCCAGGTCGGCGACACCCTCGCCCAGATCGCGGTGACCGCCCCCGAGTCGGTGCAGCCCGAGGTGCTGAGCGCGCTCACCGCCCAGCAGGCCCGCAGGCTGCGCGGCATCGCGGGCCCCTAACCCGCGACGATGGCGTCGCCCTCGACCCGCACCGCCTTGGCGGCCAGCGGCTTCTTGGCCGGCCCGGCCACCGCGGTGCCGTCCAGCGCGAACTTGCTGCCGTGGCAGACGCAGTCGATGGCGCCGTCCTGCACTTTGGTCACCGTGCAACCGGCGTGCGTGCAGGTGGTCGAGAGCCCGACGTAGCTGCCGGGGGTGGGCTGGGTGATCACGGTGTCGCCGACGATCACCCCGCCGCCCACCGGCACGTCGGCGGTCTTGGCCAGCGCCTGCACCGGCGCGCCGGGGGCGGGGCTGCCCGGGGCGGGGGAGGCGGGGGTCGCGGTGGGCTCGTCACCGTAGGTGCTGCATCCGGCGACCGCGACGGCCGCCGCGGCGACCCCGGCGCCGAGCACGACGCCGCGCCTGCTGACAGCGGAAGAGATGGTCATGGGGAACTCCGTTCGGGTGGTGCGGATCAGAGGACGAGGCCGTTGTTCTGGAAGAACCACAGCGCGGAGGTGAGCCAGACGCCGACCAGCCCGGCGAAGAGCAGCCCGCCCGCGACCGGAATCACCCACCCGGGCAATCCCTTCCGGGTGAGCAGCAGCATCTTGGCGACGAAGGCCCCGTAGAAGAAGCAGCCGAACAGCGAGTGCGCCAGCACCCGCGGCTCGCCGTGCTGATAGCCGAGCGCGTACAGGCAGTGCACCGCCACCGGGGTCGCGGCCAGCACCGCGAGCCGCCCGGACCAGGCGTGCGCCGCGCCGAACCAGCCCGGCGCGGTGAACCCGGGAATCCGGCCGTACATGGCCGCGGCCGAGCCGAGCTGGAAGACCGCGAGCACCGTCGCCAGCGTCGCCAGCCAGGACTTCACCGAGGTCGGGCTGGAGAACCCGGCGACGTTCACCGAGAAGAACCGGGGCTCGTGCAGGGCGCCGTACGCCCCGAGCGCCACCGCGACGGCGGCGCCGATCAGCACGGCGCCGAGGATCGCCACCGCGGGCGGGGCGGTGCGCTGCTCAGCCGACACTGTCCCCACCCCCGATCCGGGTCGCGGTGGCGGGCAGCGGCCCGGCCGGTGCGGTGCCGCCGTCCGCGCCGCGGCGCACGCCGGTCACCCCGCCTGCGCCGTCCACGATCCAGCTCTGCCTGACCCCGCCGTCGGTGGCGGCGTAGAGCCCGGCCTTCCCGGTGACGACCGGCGCGGTGAACTCCCAGCTCTTGTCGCCGATCCAGAGCGTGCCGCGCACCGCGCCGCCGCCGGCCCTGCCCTCCAGCCGGGCGCCGTTCCTCCCGTCCAGCCGGGCGACGTCGTCGACCACCCGGCCCTGCAGCCAGGTCTCGACCGCGGCGCCGTCGCAGGCGTACGCGGTGACCGCGCCGTCCTCGACGGTGATCGCCAGCGTGAGCGGCGGCCCCGCGGCCCTGGTGATGGTCCCGACGTAGTCGGCCTTGGCCGGGAAGGGCGCCGAAGCCGGTGCGCCGGTCGGCGGGGCCGGGGTCGGTGCCGCGGCGGGCGTGGCCGAGGTGGCCGGAGCCACCACCGACGCCGCGGGCGAGGTCGCCGCGGCGGGCGCAGGATCCTCCTTGGACATATTGACGCCGAGCAGGGCCAGGCCCAGCACGGCGGCTGCTGCGAGAGTCAGCAGCGGGCCACGACGTGTCATCGTTCGCTCCTCGATCGGGTGATGAGCGCGGTCCTCCCGGTGCCTACGGGCTGGGCACCGGTACCGCGTTTCGCCCCGACTACGGAGCGGTGGCCCCGCACGGTTCACCGCATCCCGAAATTGCTTGCGAATCCGGCGTGTCGTCGGCGTGTCCCCGAAAACAGCGAGACCCGGCCACCTCTCGTCGGCAGCCGGGTCCCGTGCGCGAATCGATCAGTCGCCCTTGGCCTCCGCGATGGCGGTGAAGACGGCCGGGTCGACCAGGGTGCTGGTGTCGCCCAGCTCCCTGCCCTCGGCCACATCGCGCAGCAGCCGGCGCATGATCTTGCCGCTGCGGGTCTTGGGCAGCTCGGGCACCACGTGGATCTCGCGGGGCCGGGCGATCGGGCTGATCTCCCTGGAGACCTCGGCTTTGAGTTCGTTCACCAGCGTGTCGCCGGTGTTCTCGGTGGTCGCGGTGAGGATGACGAAGGCGACGATGCCCTGCCCGGTGGTGTCGTCGCTGGCCCCGACCACCGCCGCTTCGGCTACCCCGGTGTGGCCGACGAGGGCGGATTCCACCTCGGCGGTGGAGATGCGGTGGCCGGAGACGTTCATGACGTCGTCCACCCGGCCGAGCACCCAGAGGTCGCCGTCGGGGTCCAGGCGGGCGCCGTCACCGGCGAAGTACCAGCCCTGCTTGGCGTAGCGGTCCCAGTAGGTGGTCTGGTAGCGCTCCATGTCGCCCCAGATCCCGCGCAGCATGGAGGGCCAGGGCTGGTCGAGTACGAGGTAGCCGTTGGCCTCGGTCTCGCCGAGTACGACGGGGTTGCCTTCTTCGTCGACGACCTGGGCGGAGATGCCGGGCAGCGGGGTCTGCGCGGCGCCTGGTTTGGCGGCGGTGACGCCGGGCAGGGGGGAGATCATGATGGCGCCGGTCTCGGTCTGCCACCAGGTGTCCACGATGGGGGTGTCGCCGTGTCCGATCACCTCCCGGTACCAGCGCCAGGCCTCGGGGTTGATCGGTTCGCCGACGCTGCCGAGCACGCGCAGGCTGGAGAGGTCGTGGGCGTCCGGGATCTGCCTGCCCCACTTCATGAAGGTGCGGATGAGGGTGGGGGCGGTGTAGTAGATGCTGACGCCGTAGCGGTCGATGATGTCGAAGTGCCGGTGCTCGTCCGGCGAGTTCGGGGTGCCCTCGTAGACCACCTGGGTGGCGCCGTTGGCCAGCGGCCCGTAGACGATGTAGGTGTGCCCGGTCACCCAGCCGATATCGGCGGTGCACCAGTACACGTCCTGCCCGGCCTTGTGGTCGAAGACGTGGTGGTGGGTGTAGGCGGCCTGGGTGAGGTAGCCGCCGCTGGTGTGCAGGATGCCCTTGGGCTTCCCGGTGGTGCCCGAGGTGTAGAGGATGAAGAGCGGGTGCTCGCTGTCGAAGGACTCGGGGGTGTGCTCGGCGGGCTGCCGCTCCACCGTGTCGTGCCACCAGTGGTCGCGGCCCGCGGTCATCGGGGTGTCCTGACCGGTGCGGCGGACCACCAGCACGTTCTCGACGGTGTGGCCAGGAGCCGAGAGTGCTTCGTCGACAGCGGGTTTGAGTCCGGCCGGGGTGCCGCGGCGGAACTGGCCGTCGGTGGTCACCACCAGTCTGGCCTCGGCGTCGTCCACCCGGGAGCGCAGTGCGGCGGGGGAGAAGCCGGCGAAGACCACGGAGTGGGTGAGGCCGAGGCGGGCGCAGGCCAGCATGGTGATGATCGCCTCGGGGATCATCGGCATATAAACAGCCACCCGGTCACCCGGCACCAAACCCAGGCTCTGGAAATGGTGTGCCGCGCGGGAGATCTCGGCGAGCAGGTCGGCGTAGGTGAGGTCGCGGGTGTCACCGGGCTCGCCCACGAAGTGGATCGCCACCTTGTCGCCGCGGCCCTCCCGCACGTGGCGGTCCACGCAGTTGTAGGCCACATTGAGGCGGCCGTCGGTGAACCACCGGGCGACGGGGGCGTTCGACCAGTCGAGGACATCGGTCCACTTCCGGTCCCAGTGCAGCCGCTCCGCCTGCTCGGCCCAGAAGGCCAATCGATCCGCCCGTGCACGTTCGGCGAGCTCGGGGCCTGCGTTCGCGGCGGCTGCGAACTCCGCCGTCGGCGCGTAGGTGGTGGGCAGCTCGGGTGCGCTGGTCACGAGGTTTCCTTTCTAACGCCGCGAGCGGCTTCGTCGGTGCGGGTGATCGGCGGCTTCGGACCGCCGCGAAAACGGCCCGTTCGGCGCGGTGGGCAGTCCAAGACGCGCAGAGCCGCCGCTGGGACAGGTCCGCGGCACGTTCGGCCACTCGTCGCGACACGACGCCGTGGATCGGTCCGCGTGGAACACGCGCCGCGCGAGTAGGTCTCGCGCGGCGCGTGCGGGATCAGTGTGCGATCGCCTTTTCGGCGCCGACGCCGGTGAGCGAGCGCACCTCCATCTCGATCGCCTTGGCCGGATCCTCGTCGTCCCTGCCGAGGAAGGTGCCGACGATGCCGAGCACGAAGGCAAGCGGGATGGAGACGATGCCGGGATTCGACAGCGGGAACCAGTCGAAATCGGCATCCGGCAGCATGGCCGTCGGCCCGCCGGAGACGGCGGGGGAGAAGACGATCAGCACGATCGTCGAGATCAGCCCGCCGTACATGCTGAACAGCGCGCCGGTGGTGTTGAAGCGCCGCCAGAACAGCGAGTACAGGATGGTCGGCAGGTTCGCCGCCGCCGCGACCGCGAAGGCCAGCGCCACCAGGAAGGCGATGTTCTGGCCATTGGCCAGGATGCCGAGCCCGATGGCGAGCACCCCGATCACCACCGCGGTGATCCGCGAGACCCGCACCTGCTTGCCCTCGTCCACCTGGCCCTTCTTGATCACGCTGGCGTAGATGTCGTGCGCGAACGAGGCCGACGCGGTGATGGTGAGCCCGGCGACCACCGCGAGGATGGTCGCGAAGGCCACCGCGGAGATGATGCCGAGCAGCACCACGCCGCCGAGTTCGAAGGCGAGCAGCGGGGCCGCCGAGTTCTGTCCGCCCGCGGCGGCCAGGATCCGGTCCGGGCCGACGATGGCCGCCGCGCCGTACCCGAGCACCAGGGTGAACAGGTAGAAGGCGCCGATCAGGGCGATGGCCCAGACCACCGAGCGCCGCGCCTCCTTGGCGGTGGGCACCGTGTAGAAGCGCATGAGCACGTGCGGCAGCCCCGCCGTGCCGAGGACCAGCGCCAGGCCGAGCGAGACGAAGTTCAGCTTGGACATCTCGCTGCCGCCGTACTGCGCGCCGGGCGCGAGCACGTCACGCGCCGCGACCTTCTCGTTCGCCGACCCGGTGACCGCCTGCTGCGCGCTGCCCAGGATCTCGGAGAGGTTGAAGCCGAACTTGGCGAAGACCATGACCGTCATGAGCGCGGCGCCGGTGATCAGCAGCACCGCCTTGATGATCTGCACCCACGTGGTGCCCTTCATCCCGCCGACCAGCACGTAGACGATCATCAGGATGCCGACCACCGCGATCACCACCGACTGCCCGGCCCGATCCGAGATGTCGAGCAGCAGCGCCACCAGGCCGCCCGCGCCCGCCATCTGCGCCAGCAGGTAGAACAGCGAGACGGCGAGCGTGGTGAGCGCGGCCGCGGTGCGCACCGGCCCCTGCTGCAGCCGGAAGCTGAGCACGTCGGCCATGGTGAACTTGCCGGTGTTGCGCAGCATCTCGGCGACCAGCAGCAGCGCGACGAGCCAGGCCACCAGGAAGCCGATGGAGTAGAGGAAGCCGTCGTAGCCGTAGACCGCGATGGCGCCCGCGATGCCGAGGAACGACGCCGCCGAGAGGTAGTCGCCCGCGATGGCGATGCCGTTCTGCGGGCCGGAGAAGCCGCGGCCGCCGGTGAAGTAGTCGGCGGCGGTGGCATTGTTGCGGCTGGCTCGGATCACCACCACCATCGTCACCGCGACGAAGATCGCGAAGATGGCGATATTCGCGGCCGGGTTGCCGACGGTGGTCGAGGCGGCCAGCAGGGGAGCGGTGCTCACGCCTTCCCTCCTTCCAGCTCCGCGCGGATGGCGGCGGCGCGCGGGTCGAGTTCACGGTTGGCGAACCGCACGTACAGCCCGGTGATCACGAAGGTGGAGACGAACTGGGCGAGGCCGAGCAGCAGCCCGACATTGATATTGCCCAGCACCGTCGTCGCCATGAAGTCGTGCGCGTAGGCGCCGAGCAGCACGTAGGCGAGGTACCAGATCAGGAAGAGCGCGGAGACGGGGAACACGAAGCGCCGCAGGCGGCTTCGCAACTCCTGGAACTGGGGGCTGGAGTGCGCCGCTGCGAACTCGGCCTGGGTCGGCGGCTGTCCGCCGCCGAGGTCGGTACTGGTCATCCGGGGAGTCCTGTCGTGTGACGTGGCTGACAGCGGATGACCGTAACTCCGGCGCGGGCGCCGTCGGGGCATGTGGTCCAGGTCACTCCATGAAGGGGGGTGATCGTGCGGTGAGCGGTCGGCGGGGCGCGGCGAGCGGTCAGCGTCCGCCGGCACCCATTCCGTGCTCCCGGTCGGCGCCCATGCCGAGCTTCTCCGGCGCGTGCATGCGGACGAAGATCCGCCCGACCGCGCGCGCGTCCTGCCCGCGGGTCACCAGGCTGACCAGCACCATGGTGGCGAAGGCGATCGGCACGCTGATCGCCGCCGGGTAGCCGAGGATATCCGCGGGCCAGCCGCCCGCCCAGTCCGTGGCGGCGCCGCCGGTCACCGAGACCACGGTGGCCGCGCCCGCGGTCAGCCCGCCCGCGGTCAGCCCGGCGGCGGCGCCCGCGGCGGTCAATCGGCGCCACCAGATGCCGAGGACGAGCAGCGGGCAGAGCGTGGAGGCCGCGACCGAGAAGGCCAGCGCCACCGTCCGGGAGAGGTCTAGCGAGACCACGGTGAGCGAGAGCAGCAGCGGCACCACCCCGGCCACCACCGCCGCGAATCGGAAGTCGCGGACCCGCCCGCGCAGCACATCGGTGCCGAGCACCCCCGCGATACCCACCAGCAGCCCGGACGAGGTGGAGAGGAAGGCCGCGATCGCCCCCGCCGCCGCCAGCGCCGCCAGCAGCTGCCCCGGCAGCCCGCTCAGCACCGCGCCGGGCAGCAGCACCACCGCCGCGTCCGAGGTGCCGGTGATCAGCAGCTGCGGCACGTACAGCCGGGCGAAGACCCCGAGCAGCACCGGGAAGAGGTAGAAGACGCCGAGCAGCCCGATCACCGCCAGCGCGGTGGCGCGCGCCGCCCTGCCGTCCGGGTTGGTGTAGAAGCGCACCAGCACGTGCGGCAGCCCCATGGTGCCGAGGAAGGTCGCGATGATCAGCGAATACACCTGGTAGGTCGGGTGCGTGCCGCCGAACCCGCCGCCGGGCAGCAGCCAGCCCGCGCCGTCCGCGGGCGCCCCGGCCACCACCGGGACCGCGCTGCCCGGCTCCAGCACCAGGTCGGTGCCTGCCCCGAGCTCGTGCTCGCCCGGGGTGAGCTCGACCGGGCCGTCGACCGCGGCGCCGTCCAGCGTGCCGCGCACCGTGACCGGGGTCGGCCCGGCGACCTGCACCACCACGTCGGTGCTGACGTCCACCGTGGTGCGCGCGGCGAGCACCGGCGGCGCGGGCGCGCCGAGCGGCCGCTCGTCGGCCAGGAAGTGCCCGGCCAGCACCAGCGCGGGCAGCGCGACCGCGGTGAGCTTGAGCCAGTACTGGAAGGCCTGCACCAGCGTGGTCGAGCGCATCCCGCCGCCCGCCACATTGCCGATCACGATCACCCCTACCGCCACCGCGCCCACCCACCCCGGCCAGCCGAGCAGGATCCGCAGCGTCAGCCCGGCGCCCTGGAACTGCGGGATCAGGTACACCGCGCAGACCAGCACCACCACCACCGCGGCCAGCCTGCGCAGCCGCGCCGAGCCGAGCCGGAACTCCGCGAAATCCGGCACCGTGTAGGCGCCCGAGCGGCGCAGCGGCGCCGCTACGAAGAGCAGCAGCCCCAGGTACCCCGCGGTGAACCCGACCGGGTACCAGAGCGCGTCCGCGCCGTACTTGGCGATCAGCCCGGCGACGCCGAGAAACGACGCGGCGGAGAGGTACTCGCCGGAGATGGCGGCGGCGTTCCAGCGCGGGCCCACGCTGCGACTGGCGACCAGGAAGTCCGAGGTGGTGCGCGCCAGCCGCACCCCGTACACCCCGAGCGCCACCGTGACCAGCGCCGCGAGCAGCAGCGCGGCCACGGTGAGCAGCGGGGCGGTGCCTGGCACCTCAGTCCCCGGCCAGTTCCAGGAAGTCCTGCTCGTTGCGCTCGGCCAGCCGCCGGTACAGCCGTCCCGCCCCGTACAGCAGTGGATAGGCGACCGCGCCGAGCAGCAGCCAGGGCAGCCGCACCCCGAACACCGTGAGCGTGGCGGGCGCGCCCGCGGCGAAGAGCATCGGCAGCGCGCCGAGCCCGAGCACCACGATCAGCCCGATCCGCAGTGCCAGCCCGAGCTGGGCCCGGATCAGGCCGTTGATCAGCACCGCGCCGATCTCGGTCTGCTCCGCCACCTCGCTGCGGGTGCGCACCCGGCGGGCGCCGCGCCGCTCGGCCAGCACCACCCGCTGCCGCTGTGCCGGCTCGCGCTGCGGGCCGGTCACCGGCCGGTCCAGTTCTGTCGCGGGCCGTGCACCAGGCGGTTCTTCAGCTCGCGCAGCTGCCTGCGGCTCACCGGCAGCTCCACCGCGGCCGCCTCGCCCTCGCCGCGCAGGCACACCAGCGTCGCCCCGCTCGCCGTGCGCAACCCGGTGACCAGCCGCAGCGCGATCAGGTAGGAGCGGTGCACGCGCAGGAACCCCGCGTCCCGCCAGCGAGTCTCCAGCGCGGAGAGCGGAATCCGGACCAGGTGCGAGCCCGCGCTGGTGTGCAGCCTGGCGTAGTCGCCATCGGCCTCCACCCAGTTCACGCTGCTCCGGTGCACCAGCGTGGTGACCCCGCCCAGCTCCACCGGGATCACCTCGGCCGGATCGGCGCGCGGCGCGGCGGCCGGGGGCGCGGTGGCCGAGCGGGTGGCGCCGATCCGGCGCACCGCCTCGGCCAGCCGCTCCGTGCGCAGCGGTTTGAGCAGGTAGTCCACCGCGCCCAGGTCGAAGGCGGCGACCGCGCGGTCGTCGTGCGCCGTCACGAAGACCACCGCGGGCGGGTGCGCGAACTCGGCGAGAACGCCTGCCAGCTCCATCCCGTCCAGCCCCGGCATGTTGATGTCGAGGAAGACCGCGTCCACCGGGTGCTGCCGGAGCAGCCGCAGCGCCGCCGTCGACTCCCTGGCCGCGTGGATCTCGCCCACCTCCGGCTGCGCGCGCAGCAGGTAGACCAGCTCGTCCAGAGCGGGTTTCTCGTCGTCGACGGCGAGCACGCGCAGGGCGGCGCCGGGTGGGGTGGTGGCGGTCACAGCGGTCTCATAGTAAAAGGTGTCACACCCGGACGCCCGGCCGGAACTTCGGCACCCGCAGGCTCACCTTGGTCCCCGCACCCGGCGCCGTCTCCACCACCAGCCCGTAGTCGTTGCCGAAGGCCGCGCGCAGCCGATCGTCCACGTTCGAGAGCCCCACGTGCGCCGACTCGCCCGTGGTGACGGCGTCCAGCTCGCCGGAGCGGAGCAGCTCCGGATCCATCCCTGCGCCGTCGTCCTCCACGCTGATCAGGCACTCCGTCCCCGCGTCGGCCGCCACGATGCTCACCGTCCCCGACCCGGTGAGCCCGTGCCGCACCGCGTTCTCCACCAGCGGCTGGAGCGCGAGGAAGGGCAGCACGACCCCGAGCACCTCCGGCGCCACCCGCAGCCGCACCTGCAGCGCGTCCCCGAACCGGGCCCGCTCCAGCGCCAGGTACCGCTCGATATTGCGCAGCTCGTCGGCGAGCACCGTGAACTCGCCCGCCGCCCGGAACGAGTAGCGGGTGAAATCCGCGAACTCCAGGATCAGCTCGCGCGCCCGATCCGGGTCGGTGCGCACGAACGAGGCGATGGTGTTCAGCGCGTTGTAGATGAAGTGCGGGCTGATCTGCGCCCGCAGCGCCCGCACCTCGGCGCGGTCCAGGCGGGCGCGCGAGGCGTCCAGTTCGGCCAGCTGGAGCTGGCCGCAGGCATAGCGGGCCACCTCCGCCAGCGCGCCGAGCGTGCCTGGGCCCGGCCGCTCGTCGGTGACCACGCCGAGTACGCCGGTGACCTCGTTGTCCGGCAGCAGCATGGGCTGGGCCACCAGCGTCCGCCCCGCCTGTTCACCCGGGCCCGCCACCAGCACCGCTCGGCCGCCCGCCGCCGCGCGTGCCGCCGCCTCGGCGAAGGTCGCGCTGAGGCTCGCGTGCGGGCCGTCCCAGGCCAGTACCGCGCCATCGGGATCCGCCACCCCCAGCGCCGCGCCCCCGGTGAGGGCGCGCAGGTGCGGGGCCGCCTCCGCCGCCGACTCCGCCGTCAGCCCCCGTCGCAGTGGTACCGCCGCCAGCGCCGCGGTGTGCAGGGCGGAGTGCACCGCCCGCTCGGCCGGGGTGGTGACCACGCGGCGGGTGCGGGGCCACAGCAGCAGGGCGCCGGCCAGGAGGGCCGCCGCGACCGCGATCGCCACCGCGGTGGTGTTCATCGGGTGGATTCCATGGGGTCGATTATGCGATTCGTTCCCGCCCAGCCGGGAGACATCGGGTGTTCGGTGTTCGGTATTGACCGAACAACGAACACCCGTCACGCTGAGCGGATGGCAGGTCTCTCGGAATCCGGTGCTGTGGATCACCTCGCGCAGGCGGTTCGGTCTCTCGGGCTCGAGACCGAAGCCGGAAGCGAGGACAACACCGATCTGGTCATCCTGCACGGGGGCGACCGGGTCGAGGTCCAGGTGAAGACGGCCTCGCTGATCTCCGCGAAAGACGTATCGAGCCTCATCCACCGGGCAGCCGAATCGCGCGAGGACCACCCGCGCATTCGGGTGGTGGTGGCGAAACGGATCACGGAGGACGCTCGGCGCTCCCTCCGAGATGCCGGATGGAGCTGGCTGGATCTCCGGGGGCACCTGCATCTGACCGCGCCCGGCCTTTTCGTGCACGCGGGTGTCGATCCGGTGGCGGACGTTCGGAAAGTGGAGCCGTTCGGCGGTGCGGTGGGGATGGAGGTGGCTGTCACGGCGCTTCTCGGCCCGGACCGTCCGGTGCGGGTCCGGCCCATCGCGCAGAGCATCGGTCGTGCGCCGAGCTCGGTCTCCGTAGCGGTCAACGCATTGCGCCGCGCCGGCCTGATCACCGCGCAGGGGCTGCCCGACGTGCCCAGGCTCTTCTGGGAACTCGCCGCGGAATGGCGTCCGGAGGAGCTCGACATCGCGGAGTTGCCGACCGGCGATCTCGGCCTCCAGCAGGCACTCCGGATGAACGATGCGGATGCATCGGCTACCGGATGGGCCCTGACTGATTCCCACGCGGCGGCGGCCTATGGAGCCCCCGTCGCGATCCGCGCGGACACCCCGCCCGACTACTACGTCCCGGACGGCACTGTCCTCCGCCGTGCCGCGAAGCTGCTCGGGACGAGCTACGAAAGAAGCGCCAGGGCAGCTACATTGCGGCTTTCGCCGGTCGGCTATGTTTGTCGGCACCGAGTGGCGCCGCAGGCGGGGGAGTGGCCGCTGGCGCATCCGCTCTTCGTCGCACTCGACTTGGCAAGGGACGCCGGTCGGGGGCACGAGATCATCGAATTGTGGACGCCGGAGGGGGAATTTCGTCGTGTCTGGTGATCGAGTGGTCGAGTTGGCCGGGCCATCGATGGCAGCGCTGGTACACGCCATACCGGAGACGGAGCGCCGTGCGGGCCGGGCGATCACCGTTATCGGCGGTTTGGCGGTGATCTGCCGGGTCGCGAGCCCGCATCGCGCCACCGGTGACCTCGACACCGTGAATCGCCGCCGCGGTGACGAACCGAGTCAGCTGGAGGTGCTCGTTGCGAGCACCGGCCGAGCCAGCGGGCCCGCCGGGTCCTCGTTCCCACTCCCGAGGGAGAGGTGCAGGTCGACGTGCTCGAGGTCTCCGACGCCGACTTCGATCCGCTACCCGAGGATCCGACCGGGCGCCTGCACGTGCTGTCCCACTCCTGGGCGGCGGAGACCGCGAGTGCACTGCGGATCCGGGCACGTGGAGGTGCCTCCGTCACCGTCGCCGTGGCCGAGCCCGGCCCGCTGATCGCCATGAAGCTGCAGTCCGCCATCGACCGTGGAACGCGCAAAGAGGCGACGGATCTACTGGACATCGTGCGCCTCAGCACCGACCGGGCGTGTGGCGCGACCGCGCGTGCCCAACTGGCAGCCGCCGGCGAGGTACTGCGTCGCGATGCCGTGCTGCACCTCGACCTCTTCTTCGATCAGCGCGTGCAGCGGACCTCGAAGCTCATCCGGGAGGTGCCGGAGGGTAGGGATGCCGAACTCGACGACCTCGTCCTCGTGCACGAGCTGCTGTCGGCGGCGCTCCGGAACTGAACCGGTTTACTCCACCCCCACCCTGGGCAATCCTCCCCAGCCCCTCCCACCGACCCCGAGAAGGATCCGATGAGATCAGCCAGACCCGTGCTCGCCGTACTGGCCACCGCCGTGCTCGCGACGGCCGCGCTGGTCGTCTTCGCCACCCCCGCGGTCGCGAATCCCGCCACCACCGGCGGCCCCTTCACCCCAGCGGTCGCGCTCACCGACGGCCCCTGCGTGGCCTACGTGGACACCGCGGTCACCGGCGACGCCTACCCGGAGCACGCCGCCTTCACCGTGGCGGCGACGCTGGTCGGCGTCGGCCCCTGCGCACTGCCGGTCACGCTGACCTGGCGCAATGTCGACACCGGGGAGACCGGGGTGGTGACGAAGACGGCCACGGGCCCCGGGTACTGGAGCACCAGCGGGCGGGACGCGCTGTTCCGCGCCGGGATCGGCCGTTTCGAGGGCACGGTGACGATCGGCCCCGCCCACCTGCCGGAGCCCGGCACCGTCGACTTCACCGTCACCCGCTACCAGGGCTGACCCAGCCAAGCCGCCGGGCACGTCGAATCGCAACCGGCGGACGGTGCCGGATTCGAGCCCCGGCATCGCCCGCCGCTCGAAAACACGGTGCACCCGCCCCAGTGCGCAGCAACGTGTCGGTCTGGGCGTGACAGGCCGATCAGGCGGCGAAGACGGCGCGGACGACGGCCTCGTCCCCCTCGATCTCCAACAGGCCGAGCGCACGGGCATCGCCGAGCGTGAAGGCCCCGGCCGCCAATCCGAGCAGGTAGACGGGCTCAGCGCGGACGGTGGCGTCGAGGTCGCGGCCGTCGCGCGGGCCGACCTCGAATCCGGAGTCCGTCGCGCACAGTTGCAGCGGCGCCTCCCCGATCTCGATGCCGATCGCCGCCGGGGAGCGCACCTCGACCCGGGCGCCGAGCAGCGCGGGGACGGCGAGCGCGAGCCACTCCGAGCGGAAGGCGTCATCCCCGGGGCCACGTGCCATCAGCGGTGTCGACCAGCGGATCAGGCTCTCGATCGGACCCCGCAGCTCGGCCCCCCACGGGGTCAGGGCGTACTCGATCACGCTGCCCGTGCCCGCCGGGCGCCGCTCGACGACGCCCGCGGCCTCGAGGTCGCGGAGCCGGTCGGCGAGCAGGTTGGTGGCGATGCCGGGCAGGCCGTCGCGCAGGTCGCGGTAGCGGGCGGGGGCGATGAGCAGCTGGCGGACGACGAGGAGCGTCCACCGGTCGCCGACGACCTCGAGGGAGCGGGCGAGCCCGCAGAACTGGTCGTTCCTCTGGCGCGAGGTCATCACCGCGCTGCGCGCCGACTTCCGGTGCATTGCCCTCGACTACCCGGGCTTCGGGCTGTCGACGGCGGCGCCCGGGTACTGCTACCTGCCCGAGGAGCACGCGCGGGTGGTCACGGCGTTCCTCGATGAGCTGCACCTGACTGGCGTCACCCTGGTCGGGCAGGACTGGGGCGGCATGATCGGCCTGGCCGCGGCGCAGCGGCGACCGGGCGTCGTCCAGCGGCTGGTGCTGGCCAATACCTGGGCCTGGCCGGTGAACGGCATCCCGCACTTCGAAGCCTTCTCGCGCATTATCGGCAGCACCCCCGCGCGTTTCCTGATCGAGCGGTTCAACCTGCTGGTCAACACCTTCATCCCCACGGGCCACCGGCGGCGCAGGCCGACCGCGGCCGAGATGGAGCACTACCGCAGGGCGCTGGAGACCCCCGAGCGGCGCGGGGCCTCCGCCGTGCTGCCGCGCCGGGTCCTCGGCAGCCGGGCCTTCTTCGCCGAGGTCGAGGCGGGGCTGCCCGCGCTCGCGCAGCTGCCGGCCCTGATCGTGTGGGGCGACGCCGATATCGCCTTCCGCCCCCGCGAGCGGGCCCGGCTGGAGGCGACCTTCCCCGAGCACACGACCGTGATCGTCGAGGGAGCAGGGACCTATGTGGAATCCGACGCCCCCGCGGAGTTCGTGGCCGCGCTCCGCGACTGGGCGCCGCTCCGCACCGGCTCCGCTCAGTTCTGACAGACCGGGTAGACCGCGGCGGGATGGCAGTGCGCGGGGCAGGCGAGCAGGTAGACCATATTGCCGAGCAGGAACCCGTCGTCGAAGGCGATCGCCGCGTCCGCCTGCGGGGTGTCGTGCCGGAACTCGCCGAAGTCGTAGTTCTCCGCGACCTGGCACAGGAACACCAGGTCCGTGCCGCAGGGGCAGCGCAGGTGCTCGGCGCCCTGGAACCAGTGCGGCGCACCGCCGACCTTGAAGTTTTGCAGCGGCCCTTCGTAGCCGGGGTGGTCGTCGATGTCCACCGCGCGCTCCAGCGTGAGCCGGTGCGGGCGCAGGTACGGGTCCGGCCCGGTGATCTCGGTGGCATTGCGCTGCACCAGGATTCGCCAGTGCGCGTGGTCGTTGGCGGGCGGATGGTCCCAGAATTCCGGCGGGAGCTGCCCGCTGGCCTGGAAGCAGGCGTCGCTCTCGACCGGGCACTGGAACACCAGGAGTTGGTCCCCGGCGAAGTGCGTGACGTCGGCCGGGACGCGGAGCTGGAAGTAGAGCGCCATCCTGGCGCCGCACGGGCACACCGGCCACGGCTGCCCGGCGTCCAGGACGGGGCTGCCGCCGATGGTGTCGAGATCTCCGGCGGCGGCGGGGTCGGCACCGGCTCGGATGATGTAGGTGTGCGCGTCCACGGGCTGCTCCCTTCGGGCCGCGTCCACCCTGGCAGGTACGTCCGCGCGGCGGCACGCCGGGCCGGGAAGCCGCCGTGCCGCGCGCGGTGTGCGCTACCGGGAGCCCGCCTCGCCGAGGGTGAGCACCACCAGCGGCATCGGCCGGTCGACCTTGGACTGGAAGTCCGCGAGCAGCGGGTTCTCGGCCAGCGCCCAGGCCGCGAACTCGTCGTACTCCGCCCCTTCGAGCACCTTGCCGGTGGCGCGGTGGGTCCGGTCCCCGAGCTCGACGGTGACCTGCGGATTCGCCTTGATGTTGTGCCACCACGCGGGGTACCGGTCCTCGACGAACGAACTCACGTACAGGGTGTCGCCGCGGTAGAGGGGGCCGAGCGGGGTGGTGTGCGGCTTGCCGCTCCTCGCGCCGGTGGTGGTGAGCAGGATGAGGTCGCCGCCCGCGTAGGCGCCGCCCACCTTGCCCGCGTTCGCCCGGAACTCGGTGATCACGTCGTCGTTCCAGCCGGCGATGCTGCCCTCCTGGTCCCATGCCTGGTTCCAGGGGGCGTTCGGGTCGTTGTAGTCGGTGATGTCGGATTCGCTCATGATTCGAGTATGTCCGGGGGTTAGGACGGATCCGGTCCTAAGTGGATCGGTATATCAAGATTGCGAACACCGGCGCTCCCGTAGCACGGGGGTGTGACAGACTCGAAAGTATGTTCGAGTGGATCTGGCGATGAGCGCGCGCGACCGGCTCGACCCGGAGCGCCTGGCCGCCCTGTCGAAGGCCGAGCGGGTGGCGGCGCTGCGCGACGTCATCGACCGGGTTCCCGCCGCCGCCCGCACCCCGGTGCTCGCGGTCCCGCCCGCGCTCGGCCCGATCTTTCCGGACGGCGGGCTGGCCACGGGGTCGACGGTGACCTACGCCGGGACCAGCGCGGTGCTGCTCGGGTTGCTGGCCGCCGTCACTGCCGACGGCGCGTGGGCCGCGCTGGTCGGCGGCGGGCGGCGCGGGCTGCTCGCCTTCCACGAGATGGGCGGTGCGCTGGAGCGGCTCGCCGTCATTCGGGATCCGGGGCAGGATCCGCTCGGCGTGGTGGCGGCGCTGACCGACGGGATCGATCTCGTCGTGCTCGATCACCGGGTCGCCGTCCCGCCCGCCAGGGCGCGGACGCTGGCGGGGCGGGTGCGTACGCAGAAGGCCGTGCTGCTGATCGCGGGGCAGGACTGGCCGCACCCGGACCTGCGGATTCGCAGTCGCCTGGCCGGGGCGTACGGGCTCGGGGCCGGGCGCGGGCGGTTGCGGGGGCTGGAGGTGGAGGTGGCGACGCTGGACCGGACCGGCCGGGTCCGGGAGGTGACCGCCGTGCTGGATGGGGTGGGCGGGCGCACCGGGTGGAGCGCCGCGGACGAGGGGCCGGGCAGCGCGGTGCGGCCGCCCGCTACCGATCAGCGGACGGGGTGAGCCCGGTGCCGCGACCGGACCGCCCTGCCCCCGCTGCCGGATGGCCGCCGGACCGCGCGGACCTCGGTGCCGGATGTTCGCCGCGGCGCCACCCGATGGCGGATCCCGGACCGAACCGGAGCCGTTTCCGGCGCGCCGGAGGCGACGCGCCGAGATGCATACCGCCCGTCCCGCAGCGTCGGCGGGGCGGCTCGCACGGGCTCGCACCGACGCCTAAACTCGGCCACTCGGGCCGGATCGACGGCGGGGCGGCGCGCCTCCTCGCCGAGCGAAATGCGTCCCGATCCCGTCGCGACCCTGGGAGGTAGGACCGTCTTGGCCGAGTCCGGTTTCGTTCACCTGCACAACCACACCGAGTACTCGATGCTCGACGGCGCGGCCAAGATCTCGCCGCTCTTCGCCGAGGCGAACCGGCTCGGGATGACCGCGGTTGGCATGACGGACCACGGCAACATGTACGGCGCCTCCGAGTTCTACAACTCCGCCAAGAAGGCCGGTATCACACCGATCATCGGGATCGAGGCCTACATCGCGCCCGGCTCCCGCTTCGACACCAAGCGCGTGCAGTGGGGCGACCCGAGCCAGAAGGGCGACGACGTCTCCGGCTCCGGCGCCTACACCCACATGACCATGGTCGCGGAGAACGCGACCGGGCTGCGCAACCTGTTCAAGCTCTCCAGCCTGGCCTCGATCGAGGGCCAGCTGGGCAAGTGGGCGCGGATGGACGAGGAGATCATCGCCGCGCACGCCGAAGGCATCATCGCCACCACCGGCTGCCCGTCGGGCGAGGTGCAGACCCGGCTGCGGCTCGGCCACGAGCGCGAGGCGCTGGAGGCGGCGGCCAAGTGGCAGGAGATCTTCGGCCCGGAGAACTTCTTCCTCGAGGTGATGGACCACGGCCTCTCCATCGAGCGCCGGGTGCGCGAGGGGCTGCTGATGATCAGCAAGCAGCTCGACATCCCGCCGCTGGCCACCAACGACTGCCACTACGTCACCAAGGACCAGTCGACCAACCACGAGGCGCTGCTCTGCATCCAGACCGGCAAGACGCTGTCCGACCCGACCCGGTTCAAGTTCGACGGCGACGGCTACTACCTCAAGTCAGCCGCCGAGATGCGCGCCATCTGGGACGCCGAGGTGCCAGGCGCCTGTGACAACACGGTGCTCATCGGCGAGCGGGTGCAGTCCTACGACGAGGTCTGGCAGCACCGCGACCGGATGCCGGTCTTCCCGGTGCCCGACGGCGAGACCGAGGCCAGCTGGCTGCGCAAAGAGGTCGCCCGCGGCCTGGACCAGCGCTTCCCCGGCGGGGTGCCGCGCGAGTACGCCGACCGGGCCGACTACGAGATCAGCGTCATCCTGGAGATGGGCTTCCCGGCCTACTTCCTGGTCGTCGGCGACCTGATCAAGCACGCGCGCGAGGTCGGCATCCGGGTCGGCCCCGGCCGCGGCTCGGCGGCCGGTTCGCTGGTGGCCTACGCCCTGCACATCACGAATATCGACCCGATCCCGCACGGCCTGCTCTTCGAGCGCTTCCTGAACCCCGAGCGCGTCTCGATGCCGGATATCGATATCGACTTCGACGATCGCCGCCGCGGCGAGATGGTGCGCTACGCCACCGAGCAGTGGGGCACCGACAAGGTCGCCCAGGTGATCACCTTCGGCACCATCAAGACCAAGGCCGCGATCAAGGACTCGGCGCGGGTGCTCTACGGCCAGCCCGGCTTCGCCATCGCCGACCAGATCACCAAGGCGCTGCCGCCGCCGATCATGGCGAAGGACATTTCCGTATCGGGAATCACGGATCCGAACCACGAGCGGTACAAGGAGGCCGCCGAGGTCCGCGAGCTGATCAACAGCAACCCGGACATCGCCAAGATCTACGAGACGGCGCGCGGCCTGGAGGGGCTGATCCGCAACGCGGGCGTGCACGCCTGCGCGGTGATCATGTCCTCGGAGCCGCTCACCGATGCCATCCCGGTCTGGAAGCGGGCCCAGGACGGCGCCATCATCACCGGCTGGGACTACCCGTCCTGCGAGGCCATCGGGCTGCTCAAGATGGACTTCCTGGGCCTGCGCAACCTCACCGTGCTCGGCGACGCCATCGACAACGCCAGGCTCAACCGCGGCATCGAGATCGACCTGGACGCCCTGCCGCTGGACGACGAGGCCACCTACCGGCTGCTGCAGCGCGGCGACACGCTCGGCGTCTTCCAGCTGGACGGCGGCCCCATGCGCGACCTGCTGCGCCGGATGCAGCCCACCGCCTTCGAGGACATCGTTGCCGTCGGCGCGCTCTACCGCCCCGGCCCGATGGGGATGAACGCGCACAACGACTACGCGGACCGGAAGAACGGGCGGCAGGAGGTCAAGCCGATCCACCCGGAGCTGGCCGAGCCGCTGAAGGAGATCCTGGGCGAGACCTACGGCCTGATCGTGTACCAGGAGCAGATCATGCACGTCGCGCAGAAGGTGGCCGGGTACTCGCTCGGCCGCGCCGACATCCTGCGCCGCGCCATGGGCAAGAAGAAGGCCGAGGTGCTGGCCGCGGAGTTCGAGGGCTTCGAGGCGGGCATGCGGGCCAACGGCTACTCCACGGCCGCCATCAAGGCGCTCTGGGACACCATCCTCCCGTTCGCCGGCTACGCCTTCAACAAGTCGCACGCCGCCGCCTACGGCCTGGTCTCCTACTGGACCGCCTACTTCAAGGCGAACTACCCCGCCGAGTACATGGCGGCGCTGCTCACCAGCGTCGGCGACGACAAGGACAAGGCCGCCGTCTACCTCTCGGACTGCCGCAGGCTCGGCGTGCACGTGCTTCCCCCGGACGTGAACGAGTCCGAGCTGAACTTCGCCTCGGTCGGCACCGACGTGCGGTTCGGGCTCGGCGCGGTGCGCAATGTCGGCGCCAATGTGGTGGCCTCGATCCTGGCGGCGCGCAAGGAGAAGTCGAAGTACACCGACTTCTCCGACTACCTGAACAAGATCGATACCGTCGCCTGCACCAAGAAGGTCACCGAGTCGCTGATCAAGGCGGGCGCCTTCGACTCGCTCGGGCACCCGCGCAAGGGGCTGCTGCTCATCCACTCGGACGCCATCGACGCGGTGATGACCACCAAGAAGGCCGAGGCGATCGGGCAGTTCGACCTCTTCGGCGGGATGGACGCCGACGAGTCGATCACCTCGGTCTTCAATGTCTCGGTGCCGGACGACGAGTGGGAGTCCAAGCACCGGCTGGCGCTGGAGCGCGAGATGCTCGGGCTCTACGTCTCCGGGCACCCGCTCAACGGGGTCGAGCACGTGCTGGCCGCGCAGGCCGACACCCAGATCCCGGCCATCCTGGAGGGCGACCTCAAGGACGGCACCCAGGTGACCGTCGGCGGCATCCTGGCCTCGGTGAACCGCAGGGTCAACAAGAACGGCCTGGCCTGGGCCTCGGCCCAGCTCGAGGACCTGACCGGCGGCATCGAGGTGCTCTTCTTCCCGCAGTCGTACCAGCTCTACGGCATGGACGTGGTCGAGGACGCCATCGTGCTGGTGAAGGCGCGGGTCAGCGTGCGCGACGACCGGGTCTCGCTGATCGCCAACGACCTCGCGGTGCCGGATCTCTCCGCCATCGGCGTGGCCAAGCCGCTCGCCGTCACCATGACCACGCGGAACTGCACCCCGGACAAGGTCAGCGAACTCAAGCGGGTGCTCACCAGGCACCCGGGCACCGCGGACGTGCACGTGCGCTACGTCGGCGCCAGGGAGAAGACCACCGTGCTCAAGCTCTCCGACTCGCTCCGGGTCTCGCCGTCCTCGGCGCTCATGGGCGACCTCAAGGCGCTGCTCGGCCCCGGCTGCCTGGCGAGCTGAGCTCCAGGCGGGCCCGCTGGGCCGCCCGGCGGTGCCGCGCCTGTCCCGCTGCCGGGCTGCCCAGCGCGGCCAAGTGGCAGGCACTGTGCTGCCGCGGGACCGGATCGACCCGGGTGCCCGCGGCACCGCCCGGAAACCGACACGCACTCGCACGCACCGAAGTGACCTGCGCTTACGGCGCTATGGTCGAGCCGTTCGTCCTGATCTCGGCTCGTGTGGTGGAGGTGTGGGCATGACGGTCGCCGGCTCGATCCGGTCCGGTATCGCGCGCTGCGCGGCGGCCGGGGTCGCGGTGCTGCTGCTGACCGCGCCCGCGGGGGCGACGCCGCTCCGGCGGGACGCGCAGTTCCCGCTCCCCGCGCTCGGGCTCACCGCGGCGCAGACCTTCGAGGGCCGCGACGACGTGGTCGCACTGGTGGTCCCGGTGCCGCCCGGCATGGCGCCCGCCGCGCTGCGCGGCACCCTCCAGGTCGCCCCGGACGCCGGGACCGGGCGGATCGATGTCGAGGTGCAGGGGCGGGTGGTCGGCTCGGTCGAGGTGCCGCCGGGCAGCTCCACGCTCCCGGTGAGTTTCCCGCTGGCCGGGGTGCCGGTGGTGAACGGCGCGGCCACGGTCACGCTGCACTCGCACCTGACCGCCATGGGGGCGGGCTGGTGCGCGGCGGAGCCGGGCACGCTCACCCTCGTGGACACGAGCGTCGACTACACCGGCGACGAGGTACAGCCCGCGGTGATCGCGGACTTTCTGCCGCCGGTGCTGAACCGGCTCACGCTCTACCTGCCCGCCACCCCCTCGGCGGCGGAGAGCGCCGCCGCGCTGGAGCTCGGCACCGCGGTGGTGGCCAGGTACGCCAATCAGACCGTCGCGGTGGAGCTGCGCCCGCTCGGGCCGGGCAACACCGTCCCCGCCGACCCGCCGGGGCTGCTGGAGCGCCGGGTGGTGATCACCGAGGCGGACACCGCGGGCACCACCCTGCGGACGACGGCACCGGGCGGCCCGGTGCTCGCGGTCACCGGCCGCGGCCCCGAGCTGCGCATCCAGGCCCGGCTGATCACCAGCAATATGGCCTGGATCGCCGCGGACACCGACGCCGTCGCCGGTTCGCTGGAGCAGGCGCCGAAGCTCGCCCCGGACAGCGTCACGCTGCGCGGGCTCGGCGTCACCACGCTGAGCGCGACCGGGCCGGGCCGGGTCCGCATCCCGATCGCGGTGGACCAGACCCGGCTCGGCCGGCCATCCGGAAATGTGCGGATCCACCTGCGCGGCAATTACACCCCGCTGCCGGAGGTGGCGAACGGCCAGCTGGTGGTGAATATCGGCGACAGCCCGCTGGCCAGCTGGCCACTGGACGGCTCCGGCCGCATCGACCGCTGGATCGATGTCCCGGATCGGTTGCTCGGCCGTTTCACGGAGGTCGTGGTCGGGCTGCAGGTCGCGGGGACCGCGCTCTGCGAGGCGGCGCAGCCGATCACGCTCACCCTGGACCCGGAGAGCACGGTGACCAGCGAACTCCTGGTGCCGCCGGTGCCGGGCGGCTTCGAGGCGCTGCCGCAGGCGCTCATGCCGGTCGTGCAGGTCGGGCTGAGCGCGGGCACGCTCGCCGACGCGAACCGCGCGCTCGGCCTGCTCGCCGGAGTGCAGCGGATGACGCTGACGCCGCTGCGCCCGGAGCTGGTCCCGCTGGACGCCGCGCTCGCCTCGGACCGCCCCGCCGTCCTGATCGCCGCCGACGGCGGGCTCCCGGACTCGCTCGACCTGCCGCTCACCGTGACCGGCCCGACCGTCACCGTCGCCGACCCCGGCGGCGGCCCCGCGCAGCGCGTCGACCTGACCGGCCAGCGGCTCGGCTCGCTGCAGGCCGCCTGGAGCGGCGACCGCATGGTGCTGGTCGCCACCTCCACCGGCGATCCCGCCGCCGCCGACCGGGTGCTGGATTGGCTGCGCGCCGAGCCGGACCGCTGGTACGGGCTGCGCGGCGGCGTCCTGGTGCAGACCGGCGACCGGGAGCCGGTGCTGCTGCAGGAACCGGCCGCGCCTGCCGTCGAGCGCCCCGCCGACGACCACACCACGGTGCTCGTCGCGGGCGCGGTGCTGCTCGGCATCGGGTTGATCGGCGCCGTTGTCGTGCTGCTCGCCCGAGCCCGCCGGAACCCCGGCCGCCGGGCGTGAGACGGGCACCGGCCGTGCGCGAGGTACCGGGAAGTCGGAAGCCGCCGGACGCGCGAGCGAAACCCGTTGTGCCGCACGTGAAACGGGCAGTGCGCGAGGTACGGGGGAGCCGGAGGCCGCCGGGCGCGCGGGCGAAATCCGGTGTGCCGGGAACGCCGGGCGCCGGGGCCGCGCGGTGGTCACCGAGCGGGCGGGCCGCGTCGCCGACAGCGTCCGGCCGGGGTGCGCCGTGAGCACCGAGACGGCGGCGCGTGCCCCGCTCTGGTTCCGGCACCCGATCATCGCGATCACCCTGCGCTGGGCGCCCATCGTCGGCGGCGGCGCGATCGCCTTCGACGCGTCGCTGAACCGCCTGCAACCCAGCGCCGAGAACGGCCAGCGCATCGGCTACCTGGTGCTGCTCCCGCTGCTCGCGCTGGTGGCCGCGCTCGGCATCGCCCGGCGCCGGTACCGCGAGCTGCCGATCCACGACCGGCAGGTGGACTACATCGTCGGCGGGATGGCGCTGATCCTGGCGGTGGTGATCGTCGGGCTGCTGGTCCCCCGCTACCCCGACACCTTCGACCTGCTGCGGCTGGACATGTACGCGGGCGTCGCCTACTACTTCGGCGGCTGCGTGCTCATGTTCGGGCTGCGCGCGACCGGGCGGTTCTGGCCGGTCTGGCTGGTGGTGGTGCTCTTCGGCCCGCTGCCGTACCGCGCGCTCGCGGTGCTGCTCGGCGGCGACTGGAAGGCATCGGCGCTGGTGTCGGTGCTCTTCGTCGGGTTCTGCGCGGGGATCGCGGTGGCCCGCACCTGGCGGCGCGGGCTGCTCGGCGCGGTGCTGGGGCTGCTGGTCGGGCTGGTGCTGGTCGGGCTGCTCGACCTGGCGACCACGGGCATCCCGAATCCCTTCGCGCAGCAGCTGCCCGCCGCCATCGCCGCGGCGGCGGTCGGGCTCTACTTCATCTGGCACACCATCAGGAACAAGGAGCCGAACGCGCACCTCGTCCCGCGCCGCGAGCCGACGGTCACGCGGCCGTGGCCCGCGCTGATCCTGCTGGCCGCCATCACCCTCGCGCTCTTCCTGCTGCCCCTGCCGCCCCCGATCGACCAGCGGATCGGCACCGGCCCGCCGCTCGCCGACGTCCCCGGGCTGAGCGTGCCGGACGGCTGGACCCAGACCGGGTTCGCCCGGCTGGACTGGGCGCCGCAGTACTACGGCACCGGCGCCACGCTGGTCCGCCAGGTGGTGACCGCCGACCGCGTGGTCGACGCCTGGGACGCCAAGGGCCGCAGGCGCACCCTTGTGGTCGACACCCTGAACACCGACGACGTCTTCACCCTGCAGGTCTACCCGGGCCAGACGCTGTACTCCACCATCTACGCCCGCCGCTCCGACCCGCTCACCATCGAGCTGGCCCCCGGCCAGACCGGCCGGATCTACACCATCGTGGACGAGAACCTCTTCCTCACCTGGACCTACCTGAGCTTGATCTGGCGCCGCGGCGCCGTGGTGCAGTCGGTGCGGGTGATCGCGGTCGACAACCACGAGCCGGATGCCCCGTTCCCCGAGCCGACGCCGAACATGGGCTCGATCGCCGCCCAGACCTTCACCATCCTGATGCGCGGCAATGCCGTCGCGGTGGACGACAAACCCGAGTACAAGGACGTCGACCTGCTCACCACCTTCGGCCGGGCGCTGGTCGCCAGGCAGTGGGAGGCGCCGTGACCGATCCCGCGTTCCGCGCCGCCGCGCTGCACGACGCCGTCTCCGGGCTGCGCGAGCGCACCCCGAGCGCGTCGGCGGCGGTGCCCTTCACGCCGTGGCAGCGCGCCGTCGCGCTGGTGCTGCTCGCACTGCTGGTGGCGGGCGGCATCGTCGCGCCGATCCCCACCCTCACCACGCTCACCGCGGTGAGCACGCTGGCCTACGTCGCCGCGCTGCTCGACCGGCTGGTGATCTTCCGGCGCGGGCTGCCCGCCGACGCCATCGTGCAGATCGACGACGACGAGGCGCGCGCCATCCCGGACGCCGAGCTCCCGCCCTACACCGTGCTCATGCCCGCCTACGACGAGACCGAGGTGATCGGCCAGCTCATCGCCGCCATGCGCGCGCTCGACTACCCCGCCGACAAACTGCAGATCCTGCTGCTGCTGGAGGAGGACGACGACACCACCATCGCCGCCGCGGCCGCCGCCGGGGTGGAGCAGGTGGCCACCGTTGTGCTGGTACCCGCCGCCGACCCGCGCACCAAACCCAAGGCCTGCAACTACGGGCTGCACTTCGCCACCGGCGAGATTCTCACCATCTACGACGCCGAGGACATCCCGGACCCGCTGCAGCTGCGCAAGGTGGTCGCCACCTTCGCCCGCTCGGACCCGCGCACCGCCTGCGTGCAGGCCAAGCTCGCCTTCCGCAACGGCAGGCAGAACCTGCTCACCGGCTGGTTCACCGTGGAGTACGACGTCTGGTTCAGCTACCTGCTGCCCGGCGTCATGCGGGTGAACGCGCCGATCCCGCTCGGCGGCACCTCCAACCACCTGCTGCGCCGGGTGCTCGACCACATCGGCGCCTGGGACCCGTACAACGTCACCGAGGACGCCGACCTCGGGGTCCGGCTCGCGATCAACGGCTACCGCACCGCGGTGCTGAACTCGATCACCTGGGAGGAGGCGAACAGCGACCCGATCAACTGGCTGCGCCAGCGTTCCCGCTGGTACAAGGGGTACCTCCAGTCCTGGCTGGTACACACCAGGCACCCGGTGCGGCTCTGGCGCTCGATCGGCCCGGCCGCCTTCCTGCGCTTCACCCTGCTGCTCGCCGGCACCCCGCTGATCGCCTGCGTGAACGCGCTCTTCTGGCTGGTGCTGGTGCTCTGGCTGCTCGGCCAGCCGCGCGCGGTGGGCTTGGTCTTCCCGCCCGCGGTCTACTACCCGGCGCTGATCAGCCTGGTGCTCGGCAACGCGCTGACCATCTACATGAATCTGATCGGCTGCCGCGAGGGCCGCGACCCCCGGCTGCTCGTCGCCTGCCTGACCGTGCCGATCTACTGGTTCATGATGAGCATCGCCGCCATCAAGGGGGTGTGGCAGCTGCTGCGCAACCCGTCGTACTGGGAGAAGACCGCGCACGGGCTGGAGGTCACGACCGACGAGCCCGCGCCGTGAGGACGCGGCTGCTCTTCGCCGGTGCGGCCCTGGTCTACCTGGTGCTCGGCTGGCTGCTCGCGGTGCGTTACGGCTACCTCATGGGCGACGCGCTGAGCCGGGTGCAGGCGGTGCAGGCGGTGCTCTTCAGTCGCGACCCGCACCTGGCCGCCATCGGCTTCGTCTTCACCCCGCTCACCGCGCTGCTGGAGCTGCCGCTGGTAGCGCTGAGCCCGTGGCTGCCCGCGCTGACCCGGTACGGCGTGGCCGGGGTGGTGGTCTCCGCGCTCTTCATGGCGGGCGCGGTGGTGCAGGTGTACGGAATCGGCGTGGACCGCGGCGCGCCCCGGTGGCTGACCGCGCTGGTGACGGCGGTCTTCGCGGTGAACCCGATGATCCTCTGCTACGCCCTGACCGGGATGAGCGAGGCGCCGTTCGTCTTCTGCGTCTGCTGGGGGGTGCGCAGGCTGATCCGCTGGGTCCGCACCGACGACATCCACGACCTGATCACCGCGGGCGCCGCGCTCGGGCTCGGTTACCTGGCCAGGTACGACGCCGTGGTGCCGATCGCGGTCGCCGCCGCCTTCGTCGCGCTGCGCAGCTACCGGGCGAGCCGCGGCCGCACCAGGGGCGACCGGCTGGCCGCCGGGGTGCTGGACGCGCTCATCCTGATCGGGCCCGGCGTGCTCGCGGTGCTCACCTGGTTCGTCACCAGCTGGCTGCTCACCGGCGAGGGGCTGGCCCAGTTCAGCTCCGCCTACGGCAATGCCGCCATCATCGAGCAGTCCGGCGGCGCGGCGCAGCAGGGGCTCGCCGCGCTCGGCTTCTCCGCGGCCGGCCTGCTGGTGCTCGCCCCCGCGCTGCCGCTGATCGCACCGGTCGCGCTGGCGCTCGGCCTGCGCCGCCGGGACGTCGAGGTGCTGGTGCCGACGCTGGTCCTCGGCTCGGTGCTCGCCTTCCAGGCGTACGCCTACTTCCGCGGCGCGACCTTCCCGCTGCTCCGCTTCTACATCGCGGGCATTCCGCTGGTCTGCGTCTACACCCTGCAGCTGGCCCCGCCGGTCGGCGCGCCCCCCGCCCGCCGCCCCGGCCGCAATGCCCGCCCGCGCGGCGCCGCCCTGCCCCGCGCCCGCGCCGCCGCCGCGCTCGCCGCCGCGCTGCTGGTGCTGAGCCTGCCGCTCACCGCACTCGGCCTCGCCGAGCCGACCCTCTCGGTGCAGCAGTACGCGCTGCGCTCGCTCTTCACCGGACCCGGCGACACCGCGCCCACGGTCGACACCGAGCGCCGCATCCTCGCCTCCTTCCGCACCGAGCGCGCCATCGCCGACTACCTCGACGCGCAGCACCTCCCGGACGGCTCGGTCGTCACCGACTCCGTCTCCGGCTTCGGCATCGTGGTCGCCTCGGACAATCCCAAGCAGTTCGTCATCCCCTCCGACGAGGATTTCATCACCGTCCTCAGCGACCCCGCCGCGCACGGCGTCCGCTACATCCTCGCCGTCCCGGCCACCGGCCGCGGCGCCGCCGACGCGGTCAACCGGCGGTATCCGACCATCTACGAGAACGGGGGTGAGGTCGCTGTCCTGGAGCTGGAGGCGCCGAACGACGGGCAGGACCAGCCGGATTGGCGGTTGTACCGGGTGATCCCGCCACGTGGCTGATCAGGTCGTCATATGGCGGACGAAGAAGCCGACGTATACCCGTCCGCTCTGCACCGCGAAATGCACCCGGTTACGATGACGCTCCAGTTTGACGTGCCACTCGCACACCACGTCCCCCTCGTCGAACGTCACGGTCCGCTTTCGCATCGCCTTCACGTTGGCGTGCGTCTTCGGGCTCTCCGGCGAGCAGTTGACACTCGCCCGGCTCTGCATCTGACTCATCCGGCGATGCGGCTCTACCTCAGAGGCCCACACCGCGGCGGCATGGTCGGCGAGGCCCCCGAGATTGCGTACCAGAAGCGGCCACACGGCGAGACGCGCGCCCTCGAATCTGCTGACCTGTGCCCAGATTCCATCGGCGAAGACCGTTCGCGGAAAGAACAGTTCGGCGTGCGCTTCCAGGTCCGCCACCGAGTGCTCGTCCCGACACAGGATGCGCCGCCAGAATTCAGGTGCGTCGCGCTCCGACCGGAGAAAGTACACCGTCGACTCGCGCCCCGGATCCGCTATGTCGGCAACCACGCACTCTCCCGACCGTGCCGCGTGCTGCGTCGTGAGACAGGCCAAGTCGTAGCCCGATCGTGCTTTCACCGCGGCGATACCGGCGCTGGGTGCGATGGCGACGTCGGCGCCATCGATCCGATATGCGAGTTCATCCGGTTCGTCGTCGTACTTCCCCACGCGGTCCAGCGCGGTCCACAGGGCATTGCGGATATCACGGTCGATGCCGCGGTCCGATAGAAGCTCGGGAAGCCGCCGGCCATCGCTCGACTCGATATCGAAGAGAAACTCGGACCGCCGGATCTCGGCGGGCGTGCTGCGTGCGTAGTCGAGCAACACGAGGAATCGGTCGAACGAGTCCTCGATCTCGGCCGGGTCCGCGGTGTCGAACGCGAACCCGGATTCGTCGATGACGAACCGCCACCCCCACACGGTGCCGCTACCCCCTTCGTCGTCGGTTGATCTCTCGAAGGTCGGTCTCGATCTGATCGAAGAAGCCGTCGGGCCAGTCACTCATCGCCCCGCGCGAATCGATGGAGAGACGGACCGGAGTCGGCTCCCGGCCGAAGTAGTACACAATCGCCGCGCTGTGCTCGAGGCTGTCTCCGGTCGCGATCGCTCGGCGAATGCCGTTCAGTACGTGATCACTGTGCGTCTCGACGATAACCTGAACGCCGCTCGCCGCTACGACGGCGAGGAAACGACCGAGGGCGGATTGAGCCGCGGGATGCAGATGGGCCTCGGGGCTGTCGATGATGAGAAGTGCGTCGCCGGGCACGGACAGTGCGGCAACGACGATCGGCAGGATGTAGCTGATACCGAAGCCGGTGTTGGTCAGCAACATCCACTCGTCCTCGAATCCGCCGGCGTGCACGTGCAGGGTTGCGAAGCCGGTTCGGGGCACGATCTGGGCTTCGATCTGCATCGGTCCCACGAACTCGCTCATCCAGGCTTCGACCTGGTGCCGCAGGAGTGCCGTCGCGGCTTCGGGGTGCCGCCGCGCTTCATCGATACGCATGCGATCGCCCGATGCCAGGATGTGCGCGACGAAACGGCCGTCCTCGCCTACCACCGCGGTGCCGTGTTCGACGAGCGGCGAGGTGGGATGGCTGGTGCGGGGGCCGATTCGCTCCGCCGCGAGGTAGGTGTACTCGGCACCCCGCGCGCCGATCGGTGGTACGGGGTCGAGGGGACGTACATCGACGTCCAGCCGCGCCGCGTCGGACGCTCGCGCACCCGTGAATTGCCATTCGTTGTGCCGGTCGCCGGCGCGCAGCCCGATAGTGATGATGTCCGATGAGGCTCCGGCGGAGAGCACGTCGGAGGCGCGGCCCAGATCGATGCCGGGGCAGCCGGTGAGCGGGACGAAGTCTTCGTTCGACAGAGCGCTCTGGTGCACGACGTTGAGCGCCTGCACGATCGTGCTCTTTCCCCCGCCGTTGACGCCGGCGAGAACGGTTATGCGCCCCAGAGGCAGGGTAACGTGCCGAAACCTCTTGAAGTTGGAGATCGAGATCTCTTCGATCACGGCATTGCCGATTTCATGATAATCCGCGGAATTTCGAACCGCTTCTTTACGCGACGAGAATCGGCGGTCGAAGTGCTGATGGCTGCTATGTATCCGACGTTTTTGGTCATGGCCTTCCGGGCCAGCTCGACTATCTTCTCCCGGTTCGTTTCCAGAGCGGACCGGTCGTAGTCGGCAAGAACCACTCCCCAGCTCTCGAACAGTGCTCGGTTGATTGGCGACTTGTGCTCCGAGTTGGTGGGCCACTTGCGGAAGGCGTGGTCACCGAAGACTGCCCGAGCATTGACCATCGCGCGTTCCAGATCGTTGAACCACCCATCGAGCTGTGCGTCGGTAACGAGCTCGGGGTTGTCGATATCCGTGGTAGTCGCGTCCAGAAGTTGTTCCAGCGACCCGAATCGGTCGTACTCTTCGATTCTGCCCAGTCGGCGGAAGGCGATGAAGCGCAGTGCGGCCTCGCGATCGTGCATACGGACGTGATCCTTCAGGACGTGGCCGGTGGCTTCGTTGAAGCTGGGACTCGCGACGCAGCGCTTCAATAGCTCCCGGCTGCGCGTTCGGCTCATGCAGTGGCGGATCTCCATGGCATTCAGTGGCTCCCCGCCGGTGTTGATCCGCTTGAAAATATCGTACTTGACTTCGTGCGGAGTGGACGGATCGATCACGTGAGTAACGATCTGAGCGTTGAGGAGGCGCCGTTTCAGTAGCGAAGAAAGCTGGCTGAAAGATTTGCCGTGTTCGTCCCGAAGGTACTCGAGATCTTTCAGGGGAAAGGCTTCTTCGCGTGCATACTCATGGATAGTCGACAGCCGCTGCAAGCCATCGACCACCCGCAGCAAACCGTCTTCATCCTCCGCAAAGTAGAAGGCGGGAAGTGGAATTTGAAGCAGTAGGCTCTCGATGAGGCGGGATTTCTGCCGGGGCTTCCATACCTTGTTGCGCTGAAAATCGGGCGCGAGCTCGATATCGTCGGAATCGATCATGTCGAGCACGTTCCGGAGCGAGAAGCTCTTCGTGGCGACCCGAATCTTCTCCGGATCCCACGGTTGCACGTCTCGCTCGTCGGCCGATGCGTCGGCGGGGCGTTCGACCTCGACTCCGGTAGCGCGCCCGTCGAAAACCTCTTCGACGGGCTCTTCTTCTTCGAACGGGAAACCCAGCTCCTCATCGACCGCCATGTGCGGAGAGTCTACGCAGCGTTCAGCACTATTCCCGGGCCAGCATGCTGAAGAGCGGGTCGCCGGGGCCGATGTCGTAGGTCTGCTGGCCCGGGCGCGGGTCCGGGACGAAGGCCCAGAGCAGGGCGCCCGCCGTGCCCGCCGCGCGCTGGCCGTCGATCTTGTCCGCGATATCGGCGGCGCGCTGGGCCAGTGACGCCGGTGACTGGTCGCTGTGCTGCCCGATCTCGGCCACCAGCAACGGCTTTCCGGCGGCACCCGCCTGTTCGATACGGCGGGCGAGGCCGTTCCACTGGTCGCCGGGGAGCGGGACGCCGTCGGCGCCGTAGTCGTGGTACTGCATGATGTCGACGTTCGGCGACTCGGCGATCAGCCCGTATTCGTCTCCGGCGGAGCCGCATTGGCCGCCGCCGAGCAGCCCGGCGGTGATGGGGGTGCCGGGGGAGTTGGCGCGGACGATCGCGCCCGCCTCGTCCATGAAGGCGCGCAGCACGGCGGCGGCGTCCGGCGGGCAGGTGCGGGCGTTCCAGGCGCAGTCGCCGCCGGGGCAGATGCCGGGCTCGGGTTCGCCGACGAGTTCCCAGGCGGCGAGCGCGGGGGAGCCGTGCCAGCGGGCGGTGGCGGCGGCGGTCCAGGCGGCGAAGCGGCCGCGCCAGCCGTCGATGTACCAGTCGTGCTGCTTGAACTGCTCGTCCTCGCAGGCGCCGTCCTGGGCGCTGAGGACCGGGATCAGCAGCTGCCCGTAGCTCTCCGCCGCGGTGAAGACCGCGTCGATCGGGCCCCAGTCCCGCGTGCCGGTGACGCGGTGCGTGGCCAGCGCCTCGAAGGCATTGAACCGGGTGAGCGAATTCGGGTGCAGTGCGGAGAAATACGACCCGAGGTCGACCTGGGCGCCGCAGCCGCGGTTGATCGACCAGTCGGTGGCGAGCTGGTAGGCGTTCAACCCGGCGGGCCACCACGGCGCGCCGTCCAGTCGCAGTTCCCCCCGGTGCACGCTGACTGTCGGCATCACCCCAGTGTGGACGTTGACCGAACGTTAAGGGGGCGAAAAGCGGAGGACCGCATTCTTTTCTCAACACCGACCGAGACACACAGGAGTAAGACAATGAACGTCCTTCGCGCCCAGTTCCGGCTGCTGGCCCTCGCGTTCACCGCGCTGGCGGCCGCCGCCGCGCTGACCATCGCGGGTGCGTCGGGATCGGCCGCCGCCGGGGTCTTCACCGAGCTGAAGCTGCAGCCGGGCACCAGCAGCGGCGGCATCGGCGGCGCCGTGGTCCGCGGCGACTCGGACACGTACATCCTGGAGGCCCGCTCCGGCCAGCTGTTCAGTGCCGGGCTCGGCTCGGTCGAGGACAACGCGGCCTTCACCCTGATCGCCCCGGACGGCACCATCCTCGCCATCGAGGAGACCTACACCGAGGTCTGGCTGCCGCTCTCCGGGAACTACGTCCTCGATATCGCGCCGACCCGCGGCAATACCGAGTACTACCTGCAGATCGAGATTCTGTAGCACTCCCGGCGGTGGGGCGGCGTGTCAGCCCGCCCACCCGCCCACCGCACGGGTCACGAGGCCGCCGGTCCACACGGACCGGCGGCCTTTCCCGTGCTCGGCACGCGAGCCTCGGACGTGGAATCCTGGCCGGGTGACTCTCTTCGAGGTGTGGGCGCCCCGGCCGGATCAGGTCCGTCTCGATCTCGACGGCGAGGTGCACCCCATGCATCGCGACCACGAGGGCTGGTGGCGGGCCGAGGTCCCGGCCGCCCCCGGCGCCGGGTACGGCTTCCTGCTCGACGACGACCCCACCGTGCTGCCGGACCCGCGCTCGCCCCGGCAACCGGACGGCGTGCACGGCCGCTCGGCGCTCTGGAGCCCGGACCCGGAGCTCTGGACCGACGCCGCCTGGCCCGGCCGCGGGCTGCCGGGCGCGGTCTTCTACGAGCTGCACATCGGCGCCTTCACCCCGGAGGGCACCTTCGACGCCGCCGTCGGCAAGCTCGACCACCTGGTCGACCTCGGCGTCACCACGGTCGAGCTGATGCCGGTGAACGCCTTCGACGGCACGCACAACTGGGGCTACGACGGTGTGCTCTGGTACGCGGTGCAGGAGTCCTACGGCGGCCCGGCCGGATTGCAGCGCTTCGTCGACGCCTGCCACGCGCGGGGGCTCGCGGTGGCGCTGGACGTCGTCTACAACCATCTCGGCCCCTCCGGCAACTACCTGCCGAGGTACGGCCCGTACCTCACCGACGGCCGCAACACCTGGGGCCAGAGCCTCAACCTGGACGGCCCCGGCTCCGACCACGTGCGCAGGCACATCCTGGACAACGCCCTGCGCTGGCTGCGCGACTTCCATATCGACGCGCTGCGCCTGGACGCGGTGCACGCCCTGGTCGACCGCACCGCCGCGCACCTGCTGGAGGAGCTCGCCACCGAGGTCGCGGTGCTGGCCGCCCGGGTCGGCCGCCCGCTCACCCTGGTCGCCGAGAGCGACCTCAACGACCCGCGGCTCATCACCCCGCGCGCGGCGGGCGGGTACGGCCTCACCGCACAGTGGAACGACGACTTCCACCACGCCGTGCACGCCGCCGTCTCCGGCGAGCGGCAGGGCTACTACGCCGACTTCGGCAGCCTGGAGTGCCTGGCCACCACGCTGACCCGCGGGTTCTTCCACGCCGGGACGTACTCCAGCTTCCGCGAGCGCAGGCACGGGCGGCCGGTGGAGCGCGCCACCACGCCGCCGTCGGCGCTCTTCGGCTACACCTGCGACCACGACCAGATCGGCAACCGGGCCATCGGCGACCGGCCGTCCATGAACCTCACCGACGGCCAGCTGGCGATCAAGGCCGCGCTGGTGCTGCTGGCCCCGTTCACCCCCATGCTCTTCATGGGCGAGGAGTGGGGCGCGCGCACGCCCTTCCTCTTCTTCACCTCGCACACCGACCCGGAGATCGGCGCCGCCACCGCCACCGGCCGCAGGGCGGAGTTCGCCGAGCACGGCTGGGCCACCGATGAGGTCCCCGATCCGCAGGACCCGGCGACCTTCACCCGCAGCAAGCTGGACTGGACCGAATCCGCCGACCCGGCCGGGGCCCGGCTGCTCGAGCTCTACCGCGACCTGCTCGCCGTGCGCAGGCTGCGCCCCGAGTTCACCGGCACCTGGATCCCAGACCACGCGGTCCGCTACAGCCGGGCCGAGAACTGGATCGTGGTCGCCCGCGGCGGCCTCGAGCTGGCCTGCAACCTCGGTACCGAGCCGGTGGTAGTACCGGTGACCGGTATCACAGTACTGGCCTCGGCCGAGCCGGACAGCGCGCCCGGCACCGCGGGCACGGTGCTCCCCGGCCACTCTTTCGCGCTGCTGGCCTGCGAGAACGATTGAATCACCGTCTCGGACGGACGATTGCCGGAGCCGGAACGCGCGACTACCGTTGTTCTATGAGCACCGTTGCTTCCGCCGGCGATTGCGCCGAGCTACCTGACGGTGTCGGCGGCAGCGCCGGCACCGAGTTCGCCCCGCTGATCCGCACCTTCGCGCGGGTCTTCGGCCATCGCAGGGACGCGGGGGCCGCGCTCGCGGTGTACCGGCACGGACAACCACTCGCTCACATCTGGACCGGCTACGGCGGCGACCGGCCCTGGACCGCCGAGACCGGCACCCTGGTCTTCTCCGCCACCAAGGGCATCACCGCCACCGTCATCCACCGCCTCGCCGACCGCGGGCTCATCGACTACTACGCCCCGGTTGCCGAGTACTGGCCGGAGTTCGGGGCCAACGGCAAGGCCGCCATCACGGTCGAGCAGCTCATGACGCACCGCGCCGGGCTCTCCGCGCTGCGGCAGGTCGCAGGCAACACCACCGAGGTGCTCGACCACGAGCTCATGGAGCAGCGCCTCGCCGCCGCCGCGCCGGACCACCTGCTCGGCACCCCGACCTACCACGCGCTCACCTACGGCTGGCTCATGAGCGGGCTGGCCCGCTCGGTCACCGGCAAGAGCATGGGGCAGCTCTTCCGCGAGGAGGTCACCGAGCCGCTCGGCATTCGCGACGGGCTGCACCTCGGCTACCCGGGCCCCGGCTCGGCCACCCGGTACGCGCCCATGGCGGGCAGCCAGCTGAGCGCCGCCCGCAACCCCATCGCGTCAGTGGTGCTCGGCCGCGGGCACGGCATCCCCGGCGTGGTCGGTGCCGCCGTGCGCTGCCTCTTCGTCCCCGGGCTGGAGGCCATCCTGGAGGGCGCGCAGCCCTCGCTGCTGCAGACCGAGCAGGGCGCCGCGAACGGCGTCTGCACCGCCTCCGCCCTGGCCACCGTGTACGGCGCGCTGGCGGGCGACGGCGTGGTGCGCGGCGAGCGCTACCTCTCCGGCCACACGCTGCACGAGATGCGCAAGGTGCGCAGCTACCAGCTGGACCACGCGCTGTTCTACCTGCCGATGATGTGGCACCTGGGGTACCACTCCATCCCGGTGCCCGGCGGGCACACCGGCTTCGGCCACATCGGGCTGAACGGTTCGTTCGGCTGGGCCGACCCGCGCTCCGGCATCTCGGTCGGCTTCGTGCACAACCGCTTCACGCTGCCGTTCTTCGGCCTCGACATCTCCACCGTCGCCTGGCTGCTCCCGCTCATCGTCGGCTGCGTGCGCAACGCCCCGGCCGAGCTCGCCCCCGCCACCCGCTCCGCGGCGTGAGCGGGCGGCGGGCGGGCCGGGTCAGGTGAGGTAGCGGTACGCGGGGGAGCCGGGGTCGAGCCGCTCGCAGTTGATCGGCGAGCTCGCGATCCGCTGCAGCAGCGCGTCCAGGCCGTCGGCGGCGCCGAGCTCGATGCCGACCAGCGCGGCCCCGGTCTCCCGGTTGTTGCGCTTGACGTACTCGAAGACGGTGATGTCGTCGTCCGGGCCGAGCACCTCGTCCAGGAAGCGGCGCAGCGCCCCCGGCTCCTGCGGGAAGTCGACCAGGAAGTAGTGCTTGAGCCCCTGGTGCACCAGCGAGCGCTCGATGATCTCGTTGTACCGGGAGACGTCGTTGTTGCCGCCGGAGACCAGCACCACCACCGTCGAGCCGGGCGGCACCGAGATCTCGGCGAGCGCGGCGGTGGCGAGCGCGCCGGCCGGCTCGGCGATGATGCCCTCGTTCTGGTACAGCTCCAGCATGGCGGTGCAGATGGCGCCCTCGTCGATCTGCATGAGCCCGAAATCGCCCGCGCCGGTGCCCCCGGCCGGTGCCGCGAGCAGCGGCAGCGAACCGTGCGAGACCACCCGCCCGCCGAACTCGGCGACCGCGGCGAACGGCACCGCGCCGATCCGCCGGACGGCGGCGCCGTCCACGAACGGATCGATCTCCGGCAGCGTCACCGGGCCACCCGCCACCAGCGCCGCCGTCATCGAGGCGGCGCCCGCCGGCTCGACGCCGAGGATGCCGGTGTGCGGGGAGCGGTCGCGCAGGTAGGTGCCGACCCCGGCCAGGCAGCCGCCGCCGCCGACCGGGACGACGACCAGGTCCGGCGCGGTCTCCAGCTGGGCGAGGAACTCGGCGGCGATGGTGCCCTGCCCGGCCGCGGTGCGCGGATCGTCGAAGGGCGGGACCATGGTGGCCCCGGTGCTCGCCACGTCGTCGGCGGCGGCCGCGGCGGCCGCGTCGAAGTTCTCGCCGATCGCGATGAGTTCGACGAACTCGCCGCCGTGCACCCGGATGCGATCGCGCTTCTGCTTCGGTGTCGTGGTCGGCACGTAGATCCGGCCGCGCACCCGCATGGCCTGGCAGGCGTAGGCGACGCCCTGCGCGTGGTTGCCCGCGCTGGCGGCCACCACCCCGGCGGCGCGCTCGGCGGCGGTGAGCTGGACCATGAGGTTGTAGGCGCCGCGCAGCTTGTAGGAGCGGACCGCGGTGAGATCCTCGCGCTTCAGGTACACCGTCGAACCGGTGAGCGCCGATAGCCGCGGGCTGTGCTGCAGCGGCGTCGGTTCGATGATGTGCCGAATTCGCTCCGCCGCGAGGTCGATCTCGGCAGCGGTGAGTGCCGGATGCGTGCTGGACTGGGGCTCGAGTACCGGAAGCGGATTGGACACCCGGTCCATGGTGCCACCCGGCGCGCGCGCCGCGCGCGCCGGGTGGCGGCCGTCCGGGCTGGTCAGCGCGGTTCGAGCACGAAGACGGGGATTTCCCGGGTGGTCTTGGTCTGGTAGTCGGCGTAGTCCGGCCAGACCGCGACCGCGCGCTCCCACCAGGCGGCCTTCTCCTCGCCGGTCACCTCGCGCGCGGTGTAGTCCTTGGTCTCGGTGCCGTCGCGCAGCTCGACGTGCGGGTCGGCCTTGATGTTGAAGTACCAGACCGGGTGCTTGGGGGCGCCGCCGAGCGAGGCCACCACCGCGTACTCGCCGCCGTGCTCGACCCGCATGAGCGGGGTCTTGCGCAACTTGCCGGTCTTGGCGCCGCGGGTGGTGAGCAGGACGACCGGGACCCCGCGCAGCGTGGTGGCCTCGGTGCCGCCGGAGTTCTCGTACTGCTCCGCCTGCTCCCTGGCCCAGCCGGACGTGCTTGGTTCGTACTCTCCTGTAAGAGGCATGCAACCAGTAACTCGCACAGCGGGCCGGACTGTTCCCGTGACACACGAAACAGAAAAGTTCGGTGGACCGAAAACTTCCTCGCGGCTATGGTGAAGACATGACAGCGGTGCACCCCGATTCCCGGATCGCCGAGCGGCCAACGGTGTTGCTCGCCGGGGTGCCGTGGCCGATTTTCAAGCTGGAGGCTCTCGCGCTCGGCCTCGTCGCGCTGCTGATTCTGCTGCTCGTCACCGGGTCGCCGGCGGTCGCGGTGCTCGGCGGGGCCGGGCTGGCCGCAGGACGCTGGGTGCTCGCCGCGGTGTCACCCCGGCTCCAGCGGTAGGGCCTTCAGTTCGCTGCGGGCGGCCACGCCCAGCTTCGGGTACGCCTTGTACAGGTGGTGGCCCACCGTGCGCGGGCTCAGGAAGAGCTGGGCCGCGATATCCCGGTTCGAGAGGCCGCGGGCGGCCAGCCGGACTATCTGCAATTCCTGGGGTGTGAGGCGGGCCAGCGGTCCGGGGCCGGGCGCGGGGGCGGCGCCGCCCAGTGCCGCGAGTTCGGTGCGTGCCCTCGCCGCCCACGGGGTGGCGCCCGCCCGGTCGAAGGTCGCCGCGGCCGGTTCCAGCTGAGTGCGGGCCTCGGTCTTGCGTTTGGCCCGGCGTAGCCATTCGCCGTAGAGGAGGCGGGTGCGGGCCTGCTCCAGGGGGCGGGCGCCGAGGTGGAGTGCCGCGCGGTAGTGCCGCTCCTCGCCGGTGCGCAGGGCCAGGCAGCGTTGTTCCAGTGCGGCCACCCAGGGCTGATTGCTGCGCCGGGACCACTCGGCCAGCCGCTCGACGGCATCCCCGGCGCGGTCCGGCTCGCCGAGCCGCACCGCCGCCTCGACCACGTCGGGCAGCGCGCGGACCGCGGCCACGTGGTGCCGCACCGGCCCCTCGGTGAGCGCGGTCAGCCGGTGCAGGGCGTTCGCCACCCGGCCGAGGCCGAGGTCGAGCAGCCCCTGCGCGGCCTCCGCCCAGGTGGCGCCCGGTGCCGTGGCCCCGCCGACCGCCGCCACCGCGTTCTCGCACGCCCGCTCGTCACCGGCGAGCGCGGACAGGTAGGCGCGGAAGGCGTGGTGCTGGCTCACCCACTGGCCGAGCCCGGCGTCCTGCGCGATGCGCAGCCCCTCGGCACCGGCCACCGCCGCCTCGGCCGGGTTGCCGCCGAAGAGCTCGGCCTCGGCGCGAAAGAAGAGCAGCGGTGGCAGCAGGGCGATGCGGCCCTGCTCGCGGCACTCGGCGATCAGCTCGGCGGCCAGCTCGCCGACCTGGTCGTCCTGCCCCACCACCAGCCCGGCGCCGCACAGCTGCACCAGGTCGCGGGGGCTGTCCGCGCCGAGCCGCCCGGCCGTGGCGGCGGCCTCCCGCAGGTCGGTGGTGTAGGTGCTGCGCAGGGCGGGGAGCATGTACCCGGCGATCGGCGCCACCGAGTCGCCCTTCGGCAGCTCGAGCCGCGCGAAAGCCGCTGCCACCGCGGTGATCTCGGGGTCGCCGAGGTACCAGGCGGGGTGTACCGCCTGGATCAGGATGCGGGCCGCGCGGGTGGGTTCGGTCGCCGCGGCGGCGCCGAGCAGCAGGCGGTGCGCCGCCGCCGGACGTCCCGCGCCGAACTCGGCGAGTCCGCGCACCACGTCCAGCCGGGCCAGGGTGGCCGGGTCCGGTGCGGCCACCGCCGCCGCGCGCTCGGCCGAGCGGCGGGCGAGGTCGAGCAGCCCGGCCTCGGCGGCGGTCTCGGCGGCGGGCAGCAGCCGCCGCGCCCTGGCCGCGTCGTGCACGCTGAGCGCGGCGGCGCGCTCGTAGGCGGCCACCGCGCCGTGGTAGCCGCTGCGCCTGCGGGCCCGCTCGGCGGTGCGTTCCAGGGCGGCGGCGACTTCCTCGTCCGGGCCGGTGGCCGCGGCGGCCAGGTGCCAGGCGCGGATATCGGCGTTCTCCGGGCCGGTGGCGGCCGCGGCCAGCGCGCGGTGCGCGGCGAGCCGCTCGGGCAGCGCCGCACCCTGGTACACCGCCGAGCGCAGCAGCGGGTGCCGGAAAACCACGCCGCCGGTGCCGGTGCGCACCAGCCCGGCCTGCTCCGCGGGGGTCAGCTCGGCCGGGCCCGCACCCAGCGCCGCCCCGGCGCGCAGCACCGTGCCCAGGTCGGCGGCGCCCGCCGCGGCGGCGACCAGCAACAGCGTGCGGGTGGCCGCGGGCAGCCGGGCGACCTGGCCGTGGAATGCCTGCCGGAGCAACTGCGGCAGCGGCTGATCCGGTTCGGCGCCGGGGATCTCCGCGGCGAGCAGCGCCGGGAGCTCCAGCAGCGCCAGCGGATTGCCCGCCGACTCGACCAGCGCGCGGTAGCGCACGGTGGGCGCGAGCCCGGTGTGCCCGGCGTCCAGCAGCGCGGCGGCGACCTCGGGCGGCAGCGCGCCGACCGGAAGCTCGGGCAGCCCCGGCGCCGGGAAGTCGTGGTCGCCCGCCCTGGTGGCGAAGATCAGCGCGACGCCCTCGGCGTCCAGCCTGCGGGCGGCGAAGAGCAGCGTCTCCGCGGTCGCCCGGTCCAGCCAGTGCGCGTCGTCCACCAGGCAGAGCAGCGGGCCGTCGGCCGCCTCCTCGGCGAGCAGCGAGAGCACCGCGAGGCCGATCAGCATGCGGTCGGCGGGGTCGTGCTCGGCCAGGCCGAAGGCGCCGTCCAGCGCGGCGCGCAGGCGCGGCGGCAGCGCGCCCAGGTCGGCGCCGCGGACCAGCAGGTGCAGCGCGGCGAAGGGCAGCTCGGCCTCGGACTCCAGCCCGGCCCCGCGCACCGTCGGCAGCCCGGCGGCGGCCGCGTGCTCCAGCAGCGCGGTCTTGCCGATGCCCGCCTCGCCGCGCAGCACCAGCACGCCGCTGCGGCCCGCCCGCGCGGCGGCCAGCAGGGCGTCGATGCGGGCGAGCTCGGCCGCGCGGCCCAGAAGTGCGGTCGGCATCCCCGAAAAGTACCTATAGGCGACCGATTCGGCGTACCCCCGGCCCGCCATAACGTAGCCCTCACACCTTGAAACAGCAGGTAGAGGAGAAATCGTGAACGAGATCGTGGCGCAGTACCTGGCGGCGTGGAACACCACCGACCCGGCGGCCCGCCGGGCTGCCATCACCAGGGCCTTCACCGCCGACGCCGAGTACACCGACCCGCTCATGGCCGTGCGCGGCCACGACGAGATCGACGCGGGCATCGCCGCCGCGCAGGCGCAGTTCCCCGGCTGGGAGTTCCGGCTGGCGGGCGAGCCGGACGGCCACCACGACCAGGTGCGCTTCACCTGGGAGCTGGGCCCGGCCGGGGCCGCGCCGGTGGTGATCGGCTTCGACGTCGCCGTGCTGGCCGAGGGCCGGATCGGCGCCGTCTACGGCTTCCTCGACCAGGTCCCCGCGTGATTCCCGCATCGAACCGAGGAGGTTCTGTCATGACGAACACCGGGCTGCTCGCCCCCGGCGACCGGCTGCTGCGGCTGGCGCTGCGCGCCGATGCCGCCGTCACCGGGGTGAACGGCCTCGCCTACCTGGCGCTGGCCGGGCCGATCGAATCGCTGCTCGGCCTCGACCGCGGGCTCGGCATCCCGATCGGGGTGTTCCTGATCGTGTACGCCGTCGCGGTCGCCGCCGTCGGGCAGCTCGCCCGGATCCCGGCCGCCGCCGCGGGCGCGGTGATCGCGGTGAACGCCGCCTGGGCGGTGGCGAGCGTGGTCGCGCTGCTCGCCGGTGCGCTCGGCGTCACCGCGGCGGGCGCGGTCTGGGCGGTGCTGCAGGCGCTGGTGGTCGGCGCCTTCGCCGCCCTGCAGTACCTGGGGCTGCGCCGGGCGTCAGCGCACCAGTAGCGCCACCGGCAACCGGTCGAAGATCTTCCCGAGGTGTGCCCGCCCCTGGAAGGTCTCGCCGGTGAGCCGGTCGGTCCAGACGCCGGGGGGCAGGTCGAGCACCGTGTCCGCCCAGCCGGTCTGCTGCAGCTTCACGCTGTGCCTGGTGGCGGCGACCAGCACCTCGGGCAGCCGCCCCGGCTTGCCGCGGCCGTAGCAGATGAGGTGCCCGGCCTGCTCGCCGATGGCGTGCACCGGCAGGTAGCTGCCGCCGACGAAGCACTCGGGGCGCTCCCGCCGCAGCCACAGCGCGTAGGCGACCACCCACATCTTGGCCGCGCCGGTGGGGTCCGGCGCCGGCGTCGTGGTGAGCGACTGCAGCATGCCTGCGCGCACCGCGAAATCCACCGGGCGCCGATTGTCCGGGTCGACGAGCGAGTCCTCCCAGAGCTCGCAGCCCTGGTAGATATCGGGGACGCCGGGGCCGCAGAGCTGCAGCAGCTTCTGCGCCAGCGCGTCCGACCAGGCGTGCGGGGCCAGATCGTGCACCAGGTCGTTCAGCCCGGACCCCACCGGCCCGTCGATCACCGCGTCCAGCCAGCGGTGCACCGCCGTCTCGAACTCGGTGTCCGGGTCCTCCCACGAGGTGCGGGTGCCCGCCTCCCGGATCGCCTTCTCCGCGTACTGGTGGATCCGCTCGCGCAGCCCGGGCACCGAGGAGGCCGGGCGGCCGTCCGCCGGCCAGACCCCGAACATGTTCTGTAGCAGGAAGAGCGCGGTCGCGCCGTCCGGGCCCGGGGTCGCCTCCTGCCAGGCCCGCACCCGGCGTGCCCAGATATGGCCGACCTGGGAGAGCACCCCGATCCGGGCCCGCACGTCCTCGCCGCGCTTGGTGTCGTGGGTGGAGAGCGTCGTCATGGAGGAGGGCCAGCGCCGCGCCCGCTCGCTGTTGGCCAGGTGGAACTCGTTCACCGAGCGGGCGAACCGCGCCGGGCTGCCGCCCACCTCCTGCAGCGAGATCAGCCGGACCGCGCGGTAGAACATGGCGTCCTCCACCGCCTTCGCGGTCATCGCCCCGCACACCTGGTCGAACCGGATCTGCGCCTCGCCGTCCCTGGCCAGCGCGGTGACCAGTACCTGAAGCGGCGCGGTGAGCTCGGCGTTGCGCCGCTCCACCTCGGCGACGACGGCGCCGGTCATCCCGGCCAGCGGGCTGTAGTCGGCCCGGTAGACCGGCATGAAGGCGAGCACCTCGATGGTGGCGTTGGTCAGCGCCATGGTGTCGAAGCCGGGGGTGTCGGCGTCCTGCTTGATCGCCGCCACCAGCCTCCGCACCTCCGGCGAGAGGATGGTCTCGGCCACCGCGCGCTTGATCCGGTGCTCGGTCTCGCCGATCCAGGAGCGGTCGCTGCCGTGCCCCGTGAAGCGCCGGGAGAGCTCGGTGAGCGCGGGCTCGCCCGCCGGGTCGATGAGCACGCCGCCCAGGTCGGCGAGGGCGTCGTAGCCGGTGGTGCCGTCGATCGGGAGCGTCGGGTCCAGCGGCTCCCGATTGGCCAGGATCTTCTCGACCAGCAGCAGCCGGTCCGGGCCGAGCAGCTTCCGCAGCCGGTGCAGGTAGCCGATGGGGTCGGCGAGGCCGTCCGGGTGGTCGATCCGCACCCCGTCGATCAGGTCGTGCTCGCACCACGCCGCCAGCTCCCGGTGCGTGGCCTCGAAGACCTCGGGGTCCTCCTGCCGCACCGCGGCCAGCTCGCTGACCGCGAAGAAGCGCCGGTAGGTGCAGACCCCGGACTTCCAGCTCACCAGCCGGTAGTGCTGCTTGTCGTGGATGCGAAGCGCGTTGTCGCCGTCGGTGCCCGGCGCGATCGGGAACCGCATGTCGTGCAGGCTGAGCATGGGTTCCGGGCCGGAGCGGTCGACGCCGAGCGCGGCCGGGTCGTTCTCGCCCTGCAGCACCGGCAGCGCCAGCCGCCCGCCCGCGCCGTTGCCCTGGCTCCAGTCGATGTCGAACCAGTGCGCGTACTGCGACCCCTTCCCGTGCCGCAGCACGTCCCACCACCACTTGTTCTGCCGTGGGTCGCCGACCCCGACATGGTTCGGCACCAGGTCGACGATCAGCCCCATGCCGCGGGTGTGCACCTCGTCGGAGAGCGCCTTGAGCCCGGCCGGGCCGCCGAGCGCCGCCGAGACCGTGGTCGGGTCGGTGACGTCGTAGCCGTGCGTCGAGCCGCGCACCGCGGTCAGGATGGGCGAGAGGTAGAGGTGCGAGATCCCCAGCTGCTGCAGGTACTCCGCGATGGACCTGGCGTCGGCGAAGGTCAGCGCGTCCGGCCGGAGCTGTAGCCGGTAGGTGCTGCGCACCGGCCGCCGGGCGGGCTCCCGGCGGCGGGGGGTGGGGTCGGTGGTGTGCGTCGCGGACTCGGTCATGGGCGCGGTTTTCTCAGGTCGATGGGGCGGTGTGGCACAGGACGAGCAGGCAGCGGCCGGGCACGGTGAGGGGGGCGCCCGCCTCGTGGGTGGCGGCCGACTCGCCGGTGGGCGCGGAGCAATCCAGCACCACGCTCCAGACCAGCCCGTAGTCCGGGCCGGGTAGTGCGAAATCGATCTCTTGATCGTGCGCGTTGAAGCAGAGCAGGAACGAATCGTCGGTGATCCGCTCGCCGCGCGGGCCCGGCTCCGGGATACCCGCACCGTGGAGATACACCGAGAGCGACTTGCCGAAACCGCTGTCCCAGTCCGCCGCGGTCATCTCCTCGCCCGCCGGGGTCAGCCAGGCGATATCGCGGATGTCGTCCTTCGAGCGGATCGGCCGCCCGGCCAGGAACCGGCGGCGCCGGAAGATCGGGTGCGCGGTGCGCAGCGCGATCACCCGCCGGGTGAATTCCAGCAGGTCGGCATTGGTCTCCGCGAGCGACCAGTCCATCCAGGAGAGCTCGGAGTCCTGGCAGTAGACATTGTTGTTGCCGTGCTGGGTGCGGCCCATCTCGTCGCCGTGCGCCAGCATCGGGGTGCCAAGGCTGAGGACCAGGGTCGCCAGCAGGTTGCGGCTCTGCTTGGCCCGCAGCGCCAGGATCTCGGGGTCGTCGGTCGGCCCCTCGACGCCGCAGTTCCAGGAGCGGTTGTGGCTCTCGCCGTCGCGGTTGTCCTCGCCGTTCGCCTCGTTGTGCTTCTCGTTGTAGGAGACCAGGTCGCGCAGGGTGAAGCCGTCGTGCGCGGTGATGAAGTTGATGCTCGCGCTCGGCCTGCGGCCGGTGGCCTCGTACAGGTCGGAGGAGCCGGTGAGCCGGGAGGCGAACTCGCCGAGCGTGGCCGGCTCGCCGCGCCAGTAGTCGCGCACGGTGTCGCGGTACTTGCCGTTCCACTCGGTCCAGAGCCCGGGGAAGTTGCCCACCTGGTAGCCGCCCTCGCCGACGTCCCACGGTTCGGCGATGAGTTTCACCTGGCTCACCACCGGGTCCTGCTGCACCAGGTCGAAGAAGGTGGAGAGGCGGTCCACGTCGTGCAGCTCGCGGGCCAGGGTGGAGGCGAGGTCGAAGCGGAAGCCGTCCACGTGCATCTCCAGCACCCAGTAGCGCAGCGAGTCCATGATCAGCTGGAGGGTGTGCGGGTGCCGCACGTTCAGGCTGTTGCCGGTGCCGGTGTAGTCCTTGTACATCGCCGGGTCCTCGTCGAGGAGCCGATAGTAGGCGGCGTTGTCGATGCCGCGGAAGGCGATGGTCGGCCCCTTGTGGTTGCCCTCGGCGGTGTGGTTGTAGACCACGTCGAGGATCACCTCGATGCCTTCCTCGTGCAGCGCCCGCACCATCGCCTTGAACTCGGTGACGGCGGCGCCCGCGCGCGGCATGGCGGCATAGTCGGCGTGCGGCGCCAGGTAGCCGAAGCTGTTGTAGCCCCAGTAGTTCCGCAGCCCCTGGTCGAGCAGCACGGTGTCCTGGAAGAACTGGTGCACCGGCATGAGCTCGATGGCGGTGACGCCGAGGCTCTTCAGGTGCTCGATCACCGCCGGGTGCGCGATGCCCGCGTAGGTGCCGCGCAGCTCCTCCGGCACCGCCGGGTGCGTCATGGTCATGCCCTTGACGTGCGCCTCGTACAGCACCGTCTCGTGGTACGGGGTCTTCGGCGCGCGATCGTTGCCCCAGTCGAAGTAGGGGTTGATCACCACGCAGGTCATGGTGTGGCCCAGCGAATCCAGGCCGTGCGTGTGCAGCGAGGGGTCGCCGTCGAACTCGCCGTCGAAGGCCTTGCCGTACGGATCGAGCAGCAGTTTGCTGGCGTCGCAGCGCAATCCGCGCTCCGGGTCCCACGGGCCGTGCACCCGGTAGCCGTAGCGCTGCCCCGGGGCCAGCCCGGGCAGGTAGGCGTGCCAGACGTAGCCGTCGACCTCGTCCAGCTCGATCCTGGTCTCCAGCCCGTCCCGGTTGATCAGGCAGAGCTCGACCTTCTCGGCGACCTCGGAGAAGAGGGAGAAATTCACCCCGGCGCCGTCGTAGGTGGCGCCCAGCGGGTAGGAGGTGCCCGGCCACACCCCTAGCGGCGCTACCTCGGTGATGGCGGGAGCGGGGGGACTGTCGCCGGCCGGAGCGGCGGGGTCGGGCGCGAGCATGCCACCGACAGTAGCGGCCCCCGGCGGGTCCGGGATGCCAGGTCGTGACCATCACAGCCGACTTGAACAGCGTTCAAGGTACGGTGCTGCGATGAACCTCGACCGGCTCACCGCGCTCGATGCGGCCCACGTCTGGCACCCGTACGGCGGTTTTCCGGCGAGCACCGCCCCGCTGCCGGTGGAATCGGCGTCCGGGGTCCGGCTGCGGCTGGCCGACGGGCGCGAGCTGATCGACGGCATGAGCTCCTGGTGGGCCGCCGTCCACGGCTACCGGCACCCGGTGCTCGACGCCGCGCTCACCGCGCAGGCCGGGCGGATGAGCCACGTCATGTTCGGCGGGCTCACCCACGAACCGGCCGTTCGCCTGGCCGAGCTGCTGGTCGCGCTGACGCCCGCCGGGCTGGAGAAGGTGTTCCTCTGCGACTCCGGGTCGGTGTCGGTGGAGGTCGCGGTGAAGATGTGCCTGCAGTACTGGCGGGCGCGGGGGCTTCCGGCGAAGCGGCGGCTGCTCACCTGGCGCGGGGGGTACCACGGGGACACCTTCACCCCCATGAGCGTCTGCGACCCGGACGGGGGGATGCACTCGCTGTGGACCGACGTGCTGGCCGCGCAGGTCTTCGTCGGGCCGCCGCCGCGCGAATACGACCCGGGTTACGTGGGGGAGCTGGACCGGGCGCTCGGCGCCCATGCGCACGAACTCGCCGCCGTCATCGTCGAGCCCGTCGTCCAGGGCGCCGGCGGCATGCGCTGGCACCACCCGCGCTACCTGAGCGACCTGCGCGCGCTCTGCGACCACCACGGCGTCCTGCTGATCTTCGACGAGATCGCCACCGGATTCGGCCGCACCGGAACGCTTTTCGCCGCCGACCAGGCGGGGGTGGCGCCGGATGTGCTCTGCGTCGGCAAAGCGCTCACCGGCGGGTACCTCACCCTCGCCGCCACCATGTGCACCGCGCGGATCGCCGAGACGGTGAGTGCCGCGCACGGCGGGTTGATGCATGGGCCGACGTTCATGGGCAATCCGTTGGCCTGCGCCGTTGCCGTCGCTTCGGTGGAGTTGCTGCTGTCTCGGGACTGGGCTGCCGAGGTTGCGGGGATTTCCGCCGGGTTGGAGGCGGGGCTGTCTCCGCTGGTATCGCTGCCCGGTGTGGTGGATGTGCGGGTGCTCGGGGCCGTCGGGGTGGTGGAGCTGGAACGTCCGGTGGACATGGTCGCCGCGACCGATGCGGCTGTCGGTGAGGGAGTTTGGCTGCGGCCGTTCCGAAATCTGGTCTATACGATGCCGCCGTTCATCAGCGGCGCTGACGAGGTGGCGGCCATCACGCGGGGGATCGGCGCGGCCGTGCGCGCTTCCCTGGGATAGGGACCGACCGTGTCAGGCGATCCAGGGCGGGACGATGCCCTGCGCTTCGCCCGTGCGAAAGGCCTCTGCGCCGGCGGAAGCCGTCGCGACCGCTGTGAGGCCCCACGGTCCGGCCGTGATCTGCCGGGGGACGTCGGCGGGGAGGACGGCGGTGTCGCCGGGCGCGAGGGTCAGTTTCTCGGTGCCGAGGATGAGGTCCGCGCCGCCGTCGAGCACGGTCCAGATCTGTTCGGCGTCGATGCGGTGCGCAGGGCCTGCGGCGTGCGGGGCCATGCGGACCCGCCAGAGGGCGGTGGTCGCGCCGCCGAGGGTGGGCGAGGCGAGGGTGGTCATGGCGCCTGCGGGGGTCTCGGTGTGGCGGGCCTGGTCACGAGTGACGACGGGCATGGAAGCTCCTCTGGATGGTCAACCTGGTTGTCTTCTTCGAAGATAGTCAACCAGGTTGCCTATCCTGTCAAGGTGAACTCCTTCGAGCTGCCGCTGCGCATGCTGCTCGCCTTCCGGTCGGCCGTCGACGAGGTGCACGCCGACCTGGCCGCGCGCGGGCACCAGGAGATCCGGCCCATGCACGGCTTCCTGTTCCAGGCGGTGCTGCGGACCGAGGGGTGCACGGCGGCGGAGTTGGGGCGGGTGCTCGGGATCTCCAAGCAGGCGGCGGGGAAACAGGCGGAGGCGCTGGAGCGGCTCGGGTACCTGCGGTGGGAGGGCGACCCGGCTGACGCCCGGCGCAAGGTGTACCGGCTGACGGCGCGCGCCGATGACGTGCTCGCCCGGTCCGAGGCGGTGTTCGACCGGGTGCGGCGCGGGTGGGCGCGGGAGTTGGGGGCCGGGCGGCTCGCGGAGTTGGAGCGGGACCTGCGGGCGCTCGCTCCGGGCGAGCTGTTCCGGCTGGACGTGCCGGGATGGTTCGCGCGCTGACCCGGCCGGGCCTCGGTCGCCCGCCCGTGCTCTGCCTTGAACGGCGTTCAAGTATGCTCCCGAGCTGTGAGTACCGATCCGCTGAGCTGGCTGGACGACCGCGCCTCCGAGCGGGTCGCCGCCGGCCTGCGCCGCGAACTGCGGCCACGGGCCGCGCAGTCGGCCGCCATCGATCTGGCCTCCAACGACTACCTTGGCCTCACCCGGCACCCGGAGGTGGTCGCGGGGGCGGTCGCGGCGGTGCGGCGCTGGGGGGCCGGGTCGACCGGGTCGCGGCTGGTCACCGGGACCACCGAGGAGCACATCGCGCTGGAGCGTGAGCTCGCCGAGTTCACCGGGGCGGAGAGCGGGCTGGTGTTCGCCTCCGGGTACGCCGCGAACCTCGGGGTCGTGACGGCGCTCGCCGGGCGCGACGCGCTGGTGGTCTCCGACGCGGCGAGCCACGCCTCGCTGGTCGACGCCTGCCGGCTCTCCCGCGCCAGGGTCGCGGTCGCGCCGCACGGGGATGTGGCCGCGGTGGCCCGGATCCTCGCCGCGCGCACCGAGCGGCGGGCGCTGGTGCTCACCGATTCGGTGTTCAGCGCGGACGGTGATCTCGCGCCGCTCGCCGCGCTGCACCGGGTGACCAGGGCGGCGGGTGCGGTGCTCGTGGTGGACGAGGCGCACGGGCTCGGGGTGCGCGGGCGCGGCGGGCGCGGGCTGGTGCACGAGGCTGGGTTGGCGGGGGAGCCGGATCTGGTCGTCACCGCGACGCTCTCCAAGGCGCTGGGTGCGCAGGGCGGGGTGGTGCTCGGCGCCCGGCGGGTCCGGGATCATCTGGTCGATGCCGCGCGCACCTTCATCTTCGACACCGGGCTCGCACCGGCCGCCGTCGGTGCGGCGCGGGCGGCTCTCGGCGTGCTGCGCCGTGAGCCGGGACGGGCCGCCGCCGTCCTGGGACGCGCGGCCGAGATCGCGCGGATCGCCGGGGTGCCTGAGCCGCCGTCGGCGGTCGTTTCGGTGGTGCTCGGGGAGGCATCGGTGGCGCATGCGGCGGCGCTGGCCTGTCGGGAGCGCGGACTCGAGGTCGGGTGCTTCCGGCCGCCGACGGTGCCGGAGGGGACCTCGCGGTTGCGGCTCACCGCACGCGCGGATCTGAGCGATGCGGAGCTGCGGATGATTCGTGACGTGCTCGCGGAGGTGCTCGAGTCGCGGCAGCAGGTGCCCGCGTGAGCGGCCGCGGCTCGGCGAGTGCCGCCGATGCGCCGGGCGGCGCGGGGGCGAAACACGCTGCGGTGCACCGAGCACCCTACGCGCACAGCGGAATTCTGCTGGTGACCGGCACCTCGACCGAGGTCGGTAAGACCGTCGTCACCGCCGCGCTCGCCGCAGCGGCGCTGGCGGCGGGGCGCACCGTCGCGGTGTGTAAACCCGCGCAGACCGGCATCGCCCCCGGCGAACCCGGCGACCTGGCCGAGATCACCCGGCTCAGCGGCGTCACCCGGACCCTGGAGCTGGCCCGCTATCCGGACCCGCTCGCCCCCGACACTGCCGCCCGGCGCTGCGGCGCACCCCTGCTCACCCTCGGCGAAACCGTCGGCGCCATCGAAGAACTCGACGCCGACCTGATCCTGGTCGAGGGAGCAGGCGGGCTGCTGGTCCGGCTCGGTGACTTCACCCTGCCGGACCTGGCGCTCCGGCTGGCGGCGCCGGTCCTGGTGGTCGCCGCGGCGGGGCTGGGCACCCTCAACCACACCGAGTTGACCACGCGTGCGCTCCATGCGCTCGACATCCCGTGCGCGGGCCTGGTCATCGGCTCCTGGCCGGACACCCCGGATCTCGCGGCCGAGTGCAACCGCGACGATCTGCCCCGCGTCACCCGGGTCGGGCTCGTCGGCGCAGTTCCCGCCGGAGCGGGAGCCTGGGATCGTGACCGCTTCACCGCGGCCGCACCCCATTGGTTCCGGTGACCGGGCGCCGGCCGACACAGACCGGCGAGGCCATGACTACCGTTCTCGTTCGTTCGAACGAACGAGAGATTTCCGAGTGCGGGATCGCGGCGATCCGGAGTTCTACAACCCCAGATCCCGCCCGATCAGCTCCTTCATGATCTCGTTCGTCCCGGCCCAGATCTTGGTCACCCGAGCATCCCGCCACGCCCGCGCCACCCGGTACTCGTTCATGTACCCGTACCCGCCGTACAGCTGCACGCAGTGGTCGAGCACCTCGTTCTGGATCTCCGAGGTCCACCACTTGGCCTTCGCGGCATCCGTCGCCGACAGCGACCCCTGCGCGTGCGCTGCCACATACCGCTCGACGAACGCCCTGGTCACGTCGATCTTCGTGGCCAGCTCGGCGAGCAGGAACTTATTGTGCTGGAACGACCCCACCTGCTGCCCGAACGCCTTGCGCTCCTGCACGTACTCCAGCGTCTCGGCCAGGATCTGCTCCGCGTGCGCGAGATTGGAGACCGAGCAGCCGAGCCGCTCCTGCGGCAGGTTCTGCATCATGTGGATGAAACCGCCGTCCACCTCCCCGATCACCTCGGCATCGCTCACCCGCACCCCGTCGAAGAAGAGCTCGGCGGTGTCGGACTCCGGCTGCCCCACCTTGTCCAGCTTCCGGCCGCGGGAGAAGCCGGGCCGGTCCGCCTCGACGGCGAAGAGCGTGATGCCGCGGGCCTTCTTCTCCGGGCTGGTGCGCGCCGCGACGATGATCAGGTCGGCGGAGTAACCGTTGGTGATGAAGGTCTTGGAGCCGTCCAGCACCCAGTCGGCGCCGTCGCGGACCGCGGTGGTCTTCAGCGCGGCCAGGTCGGAGCCGCCGGAGGGCTCGGTCATGGCGATGGCGGTCAGGATCTCGCCGCTCACCATGCCCGGTAGCCAGCGTTTGCGCTGCTCCTCGGTGGTGAGCTCGGTGAGATAGGGCGGCACGATATCGGCGTGGATGCCCATGCAGGAGGCGAGCGAGGCGTTCACCTTCGCGCACTCCTCCAGCAGCACCGCGTTGAACCGGTAGTCGCCGGCCTCGCCGCCGCCGTACTGCTCGGGCACCTCGAGGCCGAGCAGCCCCTGGCTGCCCGCGTCCAGCCAGAACTGCCTCGGCAGCGCCTTCTGCTCGATGTGCTCCTCCAGGTGCGGCCGCACCGAGCGCTCGACGAACTGCCGGACACTGTCCCGGAACGCCTCGTGGTCCGCGCCGTACACGGTGGGTGGGGGGAGCGCCATTGCCGATCCTTCGTTGCCGGAGAACTCTGATCCGCCGTCCAGTATCGTCGGCGCGTGACATCGACCCGAATCGGCAGGCACATCGCGGCCCCGCGCGGCGCCGTGTACCGGCTGCTGCTGGACGCCGAGGCGGTGGCCACCTGGATGGTGCCGGACGGCATGACCAGCGAGGTGCTCGCCTTCGAGCCGCGCGAGGGCGGCGCGGTGCACATCGCGCTCACCTACGACGACCCGGACGCCACCACCGGCAAGACCGATGCCCGCACCGACTCCTACCGCGGCCGGTTCGTCGCGCTGGTGCCGGACGAGCAGGTGGTGCAGGTGGTCGAGTTCGACACCGACGACCCGGAGATCCGCGGTGAGATGCGCATCGTGTTCACGCTCGCCGACGCCGACGGCGGCACCGACCTGGTCGCGCTGCACGACGGGGTGCCGCCCGGCGTCGCGCCGGAGGACAACGAACTGGGCTGGCGGATCTCGCTCGGCAAACTCGCCGCACTCGCCGAGGGGGAGGCGGGCACCGCCCGGCCGTGACGCCGCCTGCCGCGTGCTCCCCGGTAGGGAAAGCCGCTGCCCGCCGGTCCGCCGTCGCGTCCCGCCGCCCGCGCCCGCCCGGTTGACGGCGCTCCCGCAGCGCCCCCACCTGCCCACCCACCGCCTGTAACCCGACCGTCCGCCCCGCTTTCGGTGGCATCCCCGCCGACCCGTGCTTACAGTGGGATGGATGTCGCCGTTGGACGATCGGCACCCGTCCACCGTCTCGGACTGGAGCGATTCGCGACGTCGCGCCCGCCTGCGGGAGACCCGCCGCGGGCACGACCGGACGTCGTGGCGCCGGACCTGGACGGCCCTGCTGCGGGTGACCGTGCTGCTGCTCGCGGGGCTCGTCGTGTTCGCCCAGTACTGGCAGCACGACGTCGCCCCGGAACGCGACCGCCTGGCCCGCACCGAGCCCGCCTTGCTCCCGGTCGCCACCCCCGGCGACGAGCGGAACTGGGACACCGTCGTGGTCGACCTGGTCGGCCTCGGCAACCTGAACGCCGAGCCCACCGCCGCCGCCCTGCCCGCGCTGAGCGAGCTCGGCGTGGTCTGGGCGGTGCGCTACGACCAGAACGGCATCGACACCAAGGTGATCGCGGAGCTGATCGTGCGCGCGGCGCAGATGTCCGGGCTGCGGAATGTGATCCTGGTGGGGCACAGCATGGGCGGGGTGATCGCGCTCGAGGTCGCGCGGCACATCCACACCGACAGCGACCGCAGGCTGCTCTCGGTCATCCTCGACTGCACCCCGCTCGACCTGGACGCGGTGCGCCAGGAGAGCCGGGGCCGCGGTGAGGACCTGGTGCGCTGGATGGGCTGGCTGCCAGGGGTCAGGGAGAGCCGCACCCTGCGCACCGCCGCCGAGCTCTACGCGCGCCGGGACCGCTTCATCACCCACGACGGCGCGCTGCCCGCCGTCGACTGGCCGCGCTTCGGCACCGCGCTGGACGAGGTGCTCCGGCAGAAGACCTTCTCCGCCGACGCCGCCAGCAACGGCCTGATCGAGGCGCAGTTCCTCGCCATCGTCGCCAGCGGCGCGGGCAACGACCTGCGCGCGCTCCGCGAGCCGCGGCCGGGCCGGACCCGCCCCGCCATCGTCCTGCTGCGCCCGCGGGATCCGGCCGACGACCACATCGTGCTGGTGGACCGCACCCAGGTCACGCTCACCGAGCAGGCGGGCGCCCGCGAGGGCGCGCTGCTGGTGGTGAGCGGAAAGATCGGGCACGCCAACCCCCGGCAGCGGCCGGAGGCCTACGACGCCATGCTCACCGAGCGCGTGCTCCCCTTCCTGGCCCGCTACCAGCAAACCGCCCGCGGCGCCGCCGCCCTGCCTCAGCCCAGGTGAGCCACGGCGGCGCTGCGGTACTTCGCGGCGTGCCGGAAGAACTCGCGCAACCCGCTGTAGTGGTGGTTCAGGTAGTGCCGCCCCTCCGCGCCGCCCGCGCGCAGCCAGATGTTCGGGTAGATCCCGGCCCGGTCGAAGGCGACCGGGTCGTAGTGCGCGGCCAGCGCGTCGAAGGAGAGCGCGCGCAGCCGCTCGTCGGTGTCGCGCACCAGATCCGCGGACCAGAGCGCGTAGCTCTCGTCGGCCAGCGCATCCCCGGCATCGGTCAGCTCGATCCCGCTCCCCGCGGCCCGCAGCAGCCGGTCCAACCCGCTCCACGCCTTGTCCAGGTAGCCGCTCGGCCCCGGGTTCCGCATGGCGTACAGCAGCTCGCCGACATCGTCGGCGCCGGCGAACCCCAGCTCCGCCACCTGCTCCGGCCGCACCCGGGCGAACGACATGATGATGCCCATGGCGCGCACGATAGCCGCGCGGGGTGACAGCGCCGAGTTGGAATCGCGGTGAAAACAACCGTTTTCGCAGCTCGCCGCCGCTGCTTGACTCTGCGTCATGTCTCGAACCCGTCTGTTCCACACCGGCCTTCGCGGCCGCATGACCGCCGCACTGCTCGCCGTGGCGACCGTCGCGACCCTCGGCACCGCCGGTTGTGCGAAGAGCGACGAGCCGGTGGCGGCGGCCAGTGGTCCGCTGCCCACCGAGATCCAGCCCGGCACCAGGCTGGTGATCGCCGACCAATCCGAGCGGCTGCAGTCGGCGCTGCGCTTCTCCGGCGAGCTGGACAAGCTCCCCTTCCAGGTCGAGTTCGCCAACTTCGTCGGCGGCCCCGCCATCCTGGAGGCCTTCCGGGCCGGCGCCGCCGACCTCGCCCCGGTCGGCGACGTCCCGCCGATCCACGCCCTCGCGGCCGGGCAGGACGTCCCGATTATCGCCTCCTACCGCACCAGCCCGCAGTCCATGAAGCTCGCGGTGGCGCCGGGCGTCCCGGTGCGCACGCTGGCCGACCTGAAGGGCCGCACGATCGCCTACGCCGAGGGCACCGCCCAGCAGGCTGCGGTGCTGCGCGCGCTGGACAAGGCCGGGCTGAAGACCGATGACGTCGAGCTGGTCCGGCTGCAGCTGGCCGAGTTCCTGGACGCGGTGCGCACCGGCCAGGTCGACGTGGCCCCGCTGATCGAGCCGAACGTCACCCGGCTGCTGCGCACCCAGGGCGCCACCCTCATCCCGGACTCCGAGACCGCGGGCATCTACCCCGGCCTCGCCTACCTCTACGCCCGCCGCGACGTGGTGAACGACCCGGCCAAGGCGGGTGCGGCCCGCGCCCTGGTCGCGGCCTTCATCCGCGCCTTCCAGTGGGCCAATACGCACAGCGACGAGTGGGAGCGCCGCTACTACGTGGAGAATCAGAAGGTCAGCCCGGAGGACGCCGAGCGCATCGTCACCTCGCTCGGGCAGTGGACCTTCCCGCACCTGGACCAGAGCGTCGTCGACGTGCAGCAGCAGACCATCGATGCCATCGACGCGGCGGGCCAGCTGCCGAGGAAGGTGCGCGCGGAGAACGGCTTCGACCTGCGCTTCGACGACGTGATCACGCAGACGGTCACCGAGTCCGGCGCCTCCTTCGGACCGGAGGTCGGCTGATGGCAACCATCGCGAGGAAGATCAGCGCCCCGGCCGGGCTGCTCGGCCGCACCGGGAGCCGCGTGCGCGGCGAGCGGCGGGTCGTCCGCACGCGCAGGCTCGGCCCCGGCAAGGCGATCCCGTTCGGGATCGGGCTCGGCCCGGCCATCCTCATCGCGGTCTGGGTGATCGGCTCGGCCGCGGGCACCATCGACCCGGAGACGCTGCCCGCCCCGTGGACGGTGGCGCAGACCGCCGGTGACCTGGTCGCCGACGGCAGGCTCCAGTCCAACCTGCTCACCTCGCTGCAGCGCGCGGTGCTCGGGCTGGTGCTCGGCGTCGCCATCGGCCTGGCCCTGGCGCTGATCGCCGGGCTGAGCCGGATCGGCGAGGCGCTGGTCGACGGCCCGGTGCAGATCAAGCGCTCGATCCCGACGCTGGCGCTGATCCCGCTCTTCATCGTGTGGTTCGGCATCGGCGAGGAGATGAAGCTGGTGGTGATCACCACCAGCGTGCTCATCCCGGTCTACATCAATACGCACGCCCACCTGCGCAGCGTGGACGCCAGGCACGTGGAGCTGGCCGAGACCGTCGGGCTCTCGCGCTGGGGCTTCGTCCGCCGGATCGCGCTGCCCGGCTCGCTGCCCGGCTTCTTCACCGGGCTGCGGCTCGCGGTGACCATCTCCTGGCTCGCGCTCGTCGTGGTGGAGCAGGTCAACGCGACCAGCGGCATCGGCTACCTGATGACGCAGGCCCGCACCTACGGCCAGATCGACGTGATCGTGGTCGGGCTGGTGATCTACGGCCTGCTCGGCCTGTTCGGCGATATCGCCGTGCGCACCATCGAGCGGAGGGCGCTGTCGTGGCGACAGACACTCGGGGACTGACCGTGGTCCGCACCCGCGGCCTGACCAGGAGTTTCGGCGACCGGGATGTGCTGGCGGGGATCGATCTGGAGATCGCGCGCGGCGAGTTCGTCGCGCTGCTGGGTCGCAGCGGGTCGGGCAAGAGCACGTTGCTGCGGGCGCTGGCCGAGCTGGACGGCGAGGTGGCCGGGCGCGGTGAGCTGACCGTGCCGACCGAACGCGCCGTGGTGTTCCAGGATTCGCGGCTGCTGCCCTGGAGCCGGGTGCTGGACAACGTGACGCTCGGCCGCACCGGCGCGGATGCCAGGAGCCGCGGCACCGCCGCGCTCGCCGAGGTCGGGCTGGCCGGGCGGGAGCAGGCGTGGCCGCGTGAGCTCTCCGGCGGCGAGCAGCAGCGCGTCGCGCTGGCCCGCTCGCTGGTGCGGGAGCCGGAGCTGCTGCTCGCCGACGAGCCGTTCGGCGCGCTGGACGCGCTCACCCGGCTGCGCATGCACGCGCTGCTGGAGGCGCTCTGCGCCAGGCACCGCCCCGCGGTGCTGCTGGTGACGCACGACGTCGACGAGGCGGTCGCGCTGGCCGACCGGGTGCTGGTCCTGGACGAGGGCCGGATCGCGCTCGACGCGCCCGTCGACCTGGAACGCCCGCGCCGCCACGGTGACCCGCGCTTCGCCCGGCTGCGCGAGCGGCTGCTCGGCGCGCTCGGCGTCGACACCCCCGATTCGACCGAAAGACGAGCCTCATGAGCACCGCACCCCGACAGCTCAGCCTGAACGCCTTCATCTACCCGTCCGGGCACCACGAGGCGGCCTGGCGGCACCCGGCGAGCAGCCCGGACCGGCTGTACGACGTGAAGTACTACCAGGAGATCGGCCGCACCGCCGAGGCCGCCAAGCTGGACGCGGTCTTCTTCGCCGACGGCCCCGCGCTGCGGGTGAACGTCAAGCACAATGCCGCCTCCGGGCTGGAGCCGATCACGCTGCTCACCGCGATCGCCACCGCCACAACGCATCTCGGCCTGATCGCGACCGCCTCCACCACCTACTACGAGCCCTACAACCTGGCCAGGCTCTTCTCCACGCTGGACCACCTCTCCGGCGGCCGGGCGGGCTGGAACATCGTCACCACCGCCACCGACCAGGCCGCCGCCAACTTCGGGCTGGACCGGCACCCGGACCACGAGGAGCGCTACGCCCGCGCCCGCGAGTTCGTCGACGCGGTTGTCGCGCTGTGGGATTCGTGGGAGGACGACGCCATCGTGCTCGACCCCGCCGCGGGCATCTACGCCGACCCCGACCGCATCCACCGGATCGACTTCGACGGCGAGCACGTCAGGGTGCGCGGCCCGTTCAACGCGCCCCGCACCCCACAGGGGCACCCGGTGCTGGTGCAGGCCGGCGCCTCCAACGAGGGCCGCGCCTTCGCCGGCCGCTACGCCGAGGCCATCTTCACCGCGCACCAGCGGCTCGCCGACGCGCAGACCTTCTACCGCGACATCAAGCGGCAGGCCGCCGAGTTCGGGCGCAACCCCGAGCACGTCAAGATCCTGCCGGGGCTGAGCCCCTTCATCGCCGACACCGAGGCCGGGGCGAAGGCGCTGGAGCGGGAGTTCAACGAGCTCACCGTGCCCGAGTACGGGCTGCACCAGCTGGAGAACCTGGTCGGCACCAGCCTGCGCCACCTGCCGCTGGACGGGCCGGTCCCGACCGCGCTCTTCGAGCAGGCGGGCGATGTCACCGACAACTCCCGCAGCAGGCTCCAGGTGGTCGCGGGCATCGTGCGGCGCGAGCGCCCCACCGTGCGCGGGCTGCTGCACCGGCTGGCCGGCGCGCGCGGGCACCGGGTCTTCGCCGGAACGCCCGAGCAGGTGGCCGACACCATCGAGGAGTGGTTCACCCGGGGCGCCGCGGACGGCTTCAATGTCATGCCGCCGTACTACCCGGGCGGGCTGGAGGTCTTCGCCGAGCAGGTGGTGCCGATCCTGCAGCGGCGCGGGCTCTTCCGCACCGAGTACAGCGGGACCACTCTGCGCGACCACTTCGGGCTGCCGCGGCCGGAGAGCCAGTTCGCCGGGCGCCCGGCGCTGGCCGGGTGACCGCCGCACCCGACACCGGTTGTTCGCCGCCGGGCCCGCGTCCGCGGGCCCGGCTGGCGCCCCTGGTCCTCCCGGTCTTCGTGCCGTCGGCCGTCTACGGCCTCGGCAATGGCGCCGCCGCGCCCATGTTCCCGCTGCGCGCCCTCGAGCTCGGGGCATCGCCCGGGCTCGCGGGGCTGGTCGTCGCGCTCTCCGGCTTCGGCATGATCCTCATGGACCTGCCCGCCGGGTCGATCGTGGCGCGGCTCGGCGAGCGGGCCGCCATCGCGCTCGGCTCGGCCGCGGGGGCGCTCGGTATGGTCGCGGCCATCTTCGCGCCGAATATCGCCGTTTTCGGGGCGGGGATGCTGCTCACGGGGGCCGCCACCGCGGTGTGGGGGCTGGCGCGGCAGTCGTACGTGGTCGCCGTTGTGCCGGCGGCCGATCGGGGCCGGGTGCTCTCGGTCTTCGCCGGGAGTATGCGGCTCGGGTTCTTCGCCGGGCCCTTTCTCGGCGCGGCCATCGTGCACGGGGCCGGGCCGGTGGGCGCGCTCTGGGTGCAGCTGGGTGCCGTCGTGCTGGCCGGGGGACTGGTCGCGGTCATGCCGGAGCCGGCGGAGGGGGCCGCCACCGGGGTGACCGGGATCGGCACCGTGCTGCGCGAACAGCGCGGGCTGCTCACCACCCTCGGCTCCGGGGCCCTGCTCATGGGCGCCGCGCGCGCCTCCCGGCAGGTATTGCTCCCGCTCTGGGCCGCGCACATCGGCGCGGACGCCGCCGTCGTCGCGCTGCTCTTCGGCATCGCGGGCGCGGTGGATGTGCTGATGAGCTACCCGTCCGGGCTGTGGATGGATCGCTTCGGGCGCCGGGCCATCGGCGTCCCCTCCATGCTCTGCTTCGCCGCGGGGTACGCCGTGCTTCCGTTCGCCGGGTCGGTGCTGTGGCTGGGGGTTGTGGCCATGCTGCTCGGTGTCGCCAATGGGCTCGGCAACGGCGTCATCATGACGGTGGGCGCGGATATCGCGCCCCCGGATCGGCGCGCGGAATTCCTCGGAGCCTGGCGGTTGACGCACGACTTCGGGATGTTCGCCGGGCCGATCGCCATCGGCGTCATCGGTGCCGTCTCCGTGCTCGGAGGGGCGGCGGTCGTGCTCGCGCTTTCGGCCGGGGCGGGCGCGGTGGCCATGTACCGGTGGTTTCCCGGCCCGGGGGGTGTGCTGCCTGATTCTGCGCGGTAGAGCCACGACCGACCTGCGTGGGTTGGCAACCACTCACCCGAATGCGACCAGAATTCTGGTCGCAATTATGACCGCCCGCTATACTCGCTGCGTGGAAATCATTCCCATCACCGAGGCGAAGGCTCGCATTGCCGAGCTGGCGGACCGCGTGGCCCGCGAGCACGACCACTTCACCATCACTCGCAATGGCCGCGCGGATGTCATGTTGATTTCCGTTGCCGAATACGAGTCCATGCAGGAGACGCTGGAGATTCTGAGCGACAACGACACCCTCGCGGATCTGCGGCAGTCCCAGGAGGACTTCGACTCGGATGACACCTTCGACCTGGACCAGGTCAAAGCGGAACTCGAAGTGCGGCGCCGCGGGGTCGCGTGACCGAGACTCCGGAACGCTACTCGATCATTCTTTCCGCCCAGGCGCGCCGCAACCTGCACGACAACCTCCCGCAGGACGTCGCCTTCGCGGCCATGGAAACGATCTCCGGACCGATCGCCGCGAACCCGCACCGTGTCGGCAAGCCGCTCAATGAGCCCTTCGACGGTTTCTACTCGGCCAAGCGCGGAACCTATCGTGTCGTCTATCGGATCAACGAGGACAAGCACTCGGTCGAGATTCACTCGGTCCGCCACCGGCGCGACGCTTATCGCGCTTAGACCCCACGGGCCTCGGGTGCGGTAGGCGGCGGTCGAGGGCAAGGGCAGTGGATGTCAGCGCACCCGGTCGCCGAGCTGGTGCCTGACCCCACCCACGAACAGCTGCAACCCGAAGTCGAACCGCGCGGTGGGGTCGGCATCGACCTCGGCGAGCGGCGAATCCGCCTCCGCCAGAGCGCCGACCGAGTCCATCTGCATCCGCGACTGCTCGTCCACCGTCTGCCCGAGCACGTAGTAGAGCAGCGCGAAAGCCGCCAGATCGGCGTCCCCCTGCGACATTCCGGCACGCACCGCCGCAGCGGCGAACCGTTCCCGCCCGCGACTGGTGGTGAGCCGGGAGGCGTAGGTGGCGGAGACCAGCTCGGCACCGTCGCGGTAGGCGAGCAGGCAGTCGCGCAATCGATGCGCGAGCTCGACCAGCTGCCCGGCCCAGTCCGTGGCCGCCACCGCCTGCTCCATGGGCGCGAGAATGCGGTCGGCGACCGCGCCGAGCAGGGCCTGCTTGTTCGGGAAGTGCCAGTAGAGCGCCCCCGGCTGCACGTTCAGCGAGCTCGCCAGCCTGCGCATGGTCAGGTCGGCCAGACCGTACTGGTCCAGGATGCCGATCGCGCCGTCCACCACATCGCCCCTGCGCAGCTGCACCCGCCGACCTCCCGTCTCGCCCTGGTTCGGACCGTACTCTATCCTGAACGCCGTTCAAGTAGTCCTGAACGGCGTTCAAGTCGGTGGGCTACCTCGGCGAAGAAGGGATTCGCATGACCCAGGCACCCGTCACCACCGACATACTGGCGACTGCCCGCGAGCAGGTGCTCGAGCGCGGCGAAGGGCTGGACCGGGAGCAGACGCTCGAGGTGCTCCGGCTCGGCGACGACCGGCTGGAGGAGCTGCTGGCGCTGGCGCACGAGGTGCGGTTGCGCTGGTGCGGCCCCGAGGTGGAGGTCGAGGGGATCATCAGCCTGAAGACCGGCGGCTGCCCGGAGGACTGCCACTTCTGCTCGCAGTCCGGGCTCTTCCAGTCCCCGGTGCGCGCGGCCTGGCTGGACATCCCGAGCCTGGTGGAGGCGGCCAAGCAAACCGCGAAGACCGGCGCCACCGAGTTCTGCATCGTGGCCGCGGTGCGCGGGCCGGACGCGCGGCTCATGGCGCAGGTGGCGGCGGGGGTCGAGGCGATCCGCAACGAGGTCGACATCCAGGTGGCCTGCTCGCTCGGCATGCTCACCCAGGAGCAGGTGGACCAGCTCGCGGCCATGGGCGTGCACCGCTACAACCACAATCTGGAGACGGCGCGGTCGCACTTCCCGAACGTGGTCACCACGCACAGCTGGGAGGAGCGCTTCGAGACGCTGCGCATGGTGCGGGAAGCGGGCATGGAGGTGTGCTGCGGCGGCATCCTCGGCATGGGCGAGACCCTGGAGCAGCGCGCCGAATTCGCCGCCGACCTGGCCGCGCTCGACCCCGACGAGGTCCCGCTGAACTTCCTGAACCCGCGCCCGGGCACGCCCTTCGGCGACCTCGAGGTGCTGCCCGCGGCGGACGCGCTGCGCGCGGTGGCCGCCTTCCGGCTGGCGCTGCCGCGCACCATGCTGCGCTTCGCGGGCGGCCGGGAGATCACGCTCGGCGACCTCGGGGCGAAGCAGGGCATCCTCGGCGGCATCAACGCGGTGATCGTCGGCAACTACCTGACCACCCTCGGCCGGCCCGCCGAGCGCGATCTGGAGCTGCTCGGCGAGCTGAAGATGCCGATCAAGGCGCTGAACGAAACGCTCTGACGGGTGCGGTGAGCGAAAGACCACTGGGTACTGTCATGGCCATGGAGGAGCGCTACAACCCGTTCACCGGCGCACCGATCGGCGCCGACGACGCCATGCCCGCGGCGGCCGCGCTCGGGCTGGAGCCGCCGCGGTACTGCGCGCGGTGCGGCCGCCGGATGGTGGTGCAGGTCAGCCCGGACGGCTGGTGGGCGCGCTGTTCCCGGCACGGGATGCTGGACTCCGCCGCGCTGGAGCGCCGCTAGTGGCCGGCCGGATGCGCCGCGAGCTGCGGGCGGCGCTCGCGATCGGGGCCGGGGTGCTGGTCGCGGGGGCGCTGCTCGGCGTCGCCTGGGGGTTCCTCGCCCCGGCCGAGCGGCTGGTGGTGGTCTCCGACGGACGCGGCGCGCCGCTCACCGGCGAGAGCCTGCACCGCTTCGACGCGCTGGCGATCTTCGTGCTGCTCGGCGCCGGGCTCGGGCTGGTCTCGGCCGCCGCGGCCTGGCGGGCGCGCTCGGTGCGCGGGCCGCTGGTGCTGCTCGCGCTGCTGCTCGGGTCGTTCGCGGGGGCCTACGCCATGTCCGATATCGGGGAGCTGGTGGCGGAGGGGCGGAATCCGCGGCCGGACGATCCGATCGTCGGCCAGCTGGTCACGCTGCCCGCCGAGGTGGAGGCGTGGCAGGCGCTGCTGATCCAGCCGCTGCTGGCCGGGCTGGTATTCCTCTTCCTGGCCGCGCTGAGCACCGCCGAGGATCTCGGGACCGGGTTCAGCGGGCCGTTCGGCGAGAGCAGGCCGGTGGGGGAACGAGAGCCCGACGCCGATCCGGACCACCCGGCCGGGCCCGCCGGCGTCCGGCCCGGCACGGCGCACGCGGTCGCGCCGGACGCCGGCTGGTCCCGCCCCGGCATGCCCGAGCGCTGACCGGCGGTCGCGCTCCGGCACCCCTCCGCACCCGTTCGCGCGCACGTCATTCACCGTTTCCGCCGGATTCGCGATCCGGACATCCGCGTGTCCGCCCGGATGTCCGGTGCGAAATCCGCTGCGGCTGCTCGATCCTGGGGAGATGACGGAGACCGAGCTCGACCACCTGCCGGTGCCCGACGAACTACGCCGCGCGCTGGCCGGCGACTACGCCGACCGGACCCGGGTCGTCGACGGCCAGCGGGTGCGGGTGGACCTGGACTGGTGGAACACCTCGCTGGTGAAGCTGGGCGCGCCGGGCGGCTGCCTGTGGGTGGACGGCACCGACACCGGCCAGGTCGACGTGACCCGCGCGCACGTCTTCGCCGCCGCCGACAAGGGCGTCTGGCCGCTGCTGTGGCTCTCCATGGCCTGGGCCACCGGCTCCCGCCGCAGGCTGGTGCACAAGCGCATGCGCGCGGCCGCCGCCGACCCGGAGCGCTACGCCGCCGCGCTCACCGCCGCCGCCCGAGCCGCCGCGGACGCCCCCGAGCACGCCTACGCCCTGCTCTACCCGGGCGACCGCAGCCTGGTCCCCACGCTCGGCCCCTCCTTTTTCACCAAGTTCCTCTACTTCGCCGGCGCCGGGAACCCGGTGCATCGCAGCCGCATCCTGGACAGCCGGGTGGCCCGCAGCCTGCACCGCGCGGGCTGGCGCTCGCTCAAGACCGGCGGCGCCTGGCCCGCCCGCACCTACGGCCGCTACACCGGCCTGCTCGACGACTGGACCCGCACCCTCGGCGACGAGCTCGGCCACCCGGTCGCCGCCGACACCGTGGAGCGCTGGCTCTTCGACCAGGGGGTGTCAGCCCCGCGGCCGGAGCGCCGCGAACTCGTCGGTGACGCGTAGCTCGGAGTCGGTGAAGCGGTAGAGCGCCGCCGGGCGGCCGCCGCTGCGGCCGGGGGTGGCGGTGGCGCCGGTCGGGGTGATCACCGTGCGGCGGCTCAGCACGCGCTGCAGGTTCGTGGTGTCCACGTCGTAACCGAGTGCCGCGCAGTAGATCTCGCGCAGGGTGGACATGGCGAAGCGCTCCGGGGCCAGGCCGAAGGCGATATTGGTGTAGGAGAGCTTCGCGGCCAGCCGGTTGCGTGCGTGTTGCAGCACGGTGCCGTGGTCGAACGAGGTGACCGGGAGCGCGGAGAGCGGGTGCCACGCGGTGTCGTCCGGGAGCCGCGGGTCGGCGGTCATCGGCACCAGCCCGAGGTAGGCCGAGGCGATCCGGCGCGGGCCGGGCACCCGGTCCGGCGCGCTGAAGACCGAGAGCTGCTCCAGGTGGCTCAGCTCGCGCACGTCCACCTTCTCGGCCAGCTGGCGGGCGGCGGAGGCGTCCAGGTCCTCGTCCGCGCGCAGCCTGCCACCCGGTAGCGACCAGGTGCCCTTGGCGGGGTCGAGCGCGCGCTCCCAGAGCAGAACCGCCAGCTCGGGGCGCTTACCTGCGGAAACGTCGCGAACCTGGAACACCGCGGTGAGCGTTTCATGGATGGTGCTACTATGGGTCACGTTTTCGATTGTAAGTCGAAAACCTGGTTCGGTGCGAATCCGGCGACGAGGGCCGGCGCACGAGGAAGGAGGCGTCATGGCGATGCCAGCACTGATGGAACAGGTTGTGGACGGGCCCGAGGGGTACGAGGGCGTGCAGGCGGGGCCGGAGTGGGCAGCCGAGGTGCGGCGCCTGGCGAAGGCGCGCAACGCCACCATCCTGGCGCACAACTACCAGCTGCCGGAGATCCAGGACGTCGCCGATCACGTGGGCGATTCGCTCGCGCTCTCCCGGATGGCGGCCGAGGTGCCCGAGGAGACCATCGTCTTCTGCGGGGTGCACTTCATGGCCGAGACGGCCAAGATCCTCAGCCCGGAGAAGACCGTGCTGATCCCGGACCAGCGCGCGGGCTGCTCGCTGGCCGACTCGATCAAGGGCGAGGAGCTGCGCGCCTGGCGCGCCGAGTTCCCGGACGCCGTCGTGGTCTCCTACGTGAACACCACCGCCGAGGTCAAGGCGCTCACCGACATCTGCTGCACCTCCTCCAACGCGGTCGACGTGGTCGCCTCCATCGACCCGGAGCGCGAGGTGCTCTTCCTGCCGGACCAGTTCCTCGGCGCGCACGTCAAGCGGGTCACCGGGCGGGCCAACATGCACATCTGGGCAGGCGAGTGCCACGTGCACGCGGGGATCAACGGCGACGAGCTGGCCGAGCAGGCGCGCACGCACCCGGACGCCGAGCTCTTCGTGCACCCGGAGTGCGGCTGCGCGACGTCGGCGCTGTACCTCGCGGGCGAGGGATCGTTCCCGGCCGACCGGGTGCACATCCTCTCCACCGGCGGCATGATCGACCAGGCGAAGGCGGCGAAGTCGTCGCAGGTGCTGGTGGCGACCGAGATCGGCATGCTGCACCAGCTGCGCAAGGCCGCGCCCGGCATCGACTTCCAGGCCGTCAACGACCGCGCCTCCTGCCGCTACATGAAGATGATCACCCCCGCCGCGCTGCTGCGCTGCCTGGCCGAGGGCGCCGACGAGGTGCACGTCGACCCCGAGGTGGCCGCGCTCGGCCGCGGCTCGGTGCAGCGCATGATCGCGATCGGCAACCCCGGCGGCGGGGAGTGACCGGGTTCGTCCCGCGTACGGTGCCGGTCGCCGTGGACTGGGAGGCCGCCGCCGATCTGGTGGTGATCGGCGGCGGGGTCGCCGGGCTCACGGCGGCGCGCACGGCGTCGCTGCGCGGGTTGCGGGTGCTCACGCTGAGCAAGGGCGGGCCCGCCGATACCGCCACGCAGTACGCGCAGGGCGGAATCGCGGTGGTCGCGCCGGAGGGTGATTCGGTGGATTCGCACGTCCGGGATACCGTCGCGGCGGGGGCCGGGCTCTGCGACGCCGCCGCGGTGCGGTCCATCGTGGCGGGCGGGCAGGCCGCCGTGGCCGCGCTCACCGACCTCGGCGCCGTCTTCGACCTGGGGCGGGACGGGCGGGTGGCGCGCACCCGAGAGGGCGGGCACAGCACCCGCCGGATCATCCACGCGGGCGGCGACGCCACCGGCGCCGAGGTGCAGCGGGCGCTCGGCGCGGCCGGGCTGCCGGTGCTCTTCGGGGCGGCGGCGGGGGAGATCCTGCGCGGGCCGGACGGCGTGCGTGGCGTGCTGGTGATCTCCGAGCACGGCACCGGCGTGGTGCACGCGCCCGCGGTGCTGCTCGCCACCGGCGGGCTCGGGCAGCTCTACGCGCTCAGCACCAATCCGGACGGCGCCACCGCCGACGGGGTCGCGCTGGCGCTGCGGGCCGGGGCGGCCGTGGCCGACCTGGAGTTCGTGCAGTTCCATCCGACCGTGCTCTACACCCCCGGTGGGGTCGGGCGCAGACCGCTGATCAGCGAGGCGGTTCGCGGCGAGGGCGGGGTGCTGGTCGACCTCGCGGGTCGTCCGGTGACCGCGGGGGTGCATCCGCGCGGGGATCTGGCGCCGCGCGATGTGGTCTCGCTGGCCATTGCCGCGCGGATGCGGGACACCGGGGCCGACCACGTCCTGCTCGATGCCACCGGCATCGCGGGGTTCGCCGCGCGGTTCCCGACCATCACCGCCTCCTGCCTGGCCGCCGGGGTCGATCCGCGCACCGACCCGATCCCGGTCGCACCCGCCGCGCACTACCAGTGCGGTGGGGTGGTCACCGATACCGCGGGCCGGACCGGGGTGCCCGGGTTGTACGCGGCCGGTGAGGTGGCGCGGACCGGGTTGCACGGTGCCAACCGGCTGGCCTCGAACAGCTTGCTCGAGGGGTTGGTCGTCGGGGAGCGGGCCGGTGCCGCCGCGGTCGAGCGGCGCGGCGTCGCGGGTGCGGTGACCGAGGTCAGGCGGGTGGCCGCCGAGGTCGCGCCGCGCGCCGCGGTGCAGCGGCTCGCCACCGGGCACGCGTCGGTCGTCCGCGACGCGGAGGGGCTCGACCGGGCGCTGCGGCATCTGGCCGAGCTGAGCAGGCCGGTGTCACCGGATGACCGTCACGCGCCGGAGGGTCGATTCGCCGCCCCGTCCGAGCTGCCGGGGCACCGAGGGAGCGGTCCCGCGCCTGCGGCCGTCGCCGCTCTCGGCACCATGCCCCGTGGCGCCGTCGCGCCGCAGGACCGCGCGGCGGTGGATGCCGATGCGGCCAGGCGGATCACCGCCGTCGAGGACGCCGCGCTCACGCTGACCGCGCGGGCACTGCTGGCCGCGGCGGCGCTGCGCACCGAGAGCCGCGGCTGCCACACCCGCTCCGACTACCCCGGTGCCGATGTGGCGCAGGCGCACAGCACCCGCTTCGTGCTCGGCCCGGACGGCACGCCGGTCCCGGCGGGAACCGCCCCTGCCGTCCCGACGGCGTCCTGACCGCCGCCCGATGGCGTCCTTACCTCGCCGCCCGATGGCGTCCTTACCCCGCGGCCCGACGGCGTCCTTCCCCCGCCGCCCGAAGACGTCCTGACCCCAACCGCCCGCCGGCGCCTCCCATCCCGCCTGCGCCCGGCGACGCGTCCCATCCCGCTCCCCTGACCCGAGGAAGACCGATGACCCTCGACTCCGCCCTCGATCGCGAGGAACTGCTCACCCTCATCCGCACCGCCCTGCGCGAGGACCTCCGCTACGGCCCCGATGTCACCACCACCGCGACCGTCCCCGCCGACGCCACCGTCAAGGCCCGCGTCGCCTCCCGTCAGCCGGGCACCATCGCCGGCCTCGACATCGGACTCCTGGTCCTGGACGAGGTACTCGGCCCGGACGGCTACCAGGTCACCGCGCGCCTCGCCGACGGCGCCCGCGTCACCCCCGGCGAGGTGGTACTCGAGCTGACCGCCCCCACCCGCGGCCTGCTCACCGCCGAGCGCACCCTGCTCAACCTGCTCTGCCACCTCTCCGGCATCGCCACCGCCACCGCCGCCTGGGTGGACGCCGTCGACGGCACCGGCTGCCGCATCCGCGACAGCCGCAAGACCCTGCCCGGCCTGCGCGCCCTGCAGAAGTACGCGGTGCGGGTCGGCGGCGGCGCCAACCATCGCATGGGGCTCGGCGACGCCGCGCTCATCAAGGACAACCACGTGGCCGCCGCGGGCTCGGTCGTCGCCGCCCTGCGCGCCGTCCGCGCCGCCGCCCCCGGCCTGCCCTGCGAGGTCGAGGTGGACAGCCTGGAACAGCTGGACGCGGTGCTCGCCGAGCACCCGGAGCTGGTGCTGCTGGACAACTTCCCGCTCTGGCAGACCCAGGCCGCGGTGCAGCGCCGCAATGCCACCGCCCCGGAGACCGAACTGGAGTCCTCCGGCGGCCTCACCCTCGACGTCGCCGCCGACTACGCCCGCACCGGCGTCGATTACCTGGCCGTCGGCGCGCTCACCCACTCGGTGACCGTGCTCGACCTGGGGTTGGACGTCTAGCTGGACAGCTCCTTCTCCAGCGGGGTACGGAAGCGCGGAATCGCCCGCACCTCGCCGTAGAAGGCGCGCATGCGCTCCGCCTCGGCGGAGATCGCCGCCTCGGCGTCGGCGCCGACATCCTCCAGCAGCCGCCAGGCGAGCTCGCCGTCCCGGCGCTGCGCCCAGCCGCCCACGATCCGCCCGTTCCACCACACCGTCGGCCCGATATTGCCGAAGGTGTCGAAGAGCGCGGGGCCGTGCGGGCCCAGGTACCACTCGCGCGATTTCCAGCCCATCGGGGTCGGGTCGAGGTGCGGGAGCAGGGCGGCCCACGGCTCGGGTTCGGGGACCGGCTCCAGGTCGTCGGCGAGGAGCAGGCCGGGGGTGCCGTCCAGGTCGACCTCGACGGTGTCCACCTCGGCCAGCGCCTTGGTGACGTCGCGCTTGGCCCAGCCGGTCCACCACACCAGATCCGAGAAGGGCGCCGGGCCGAAGGCGCGCAGCCAGGCCCGCAGCAGCGCTGCGCGCGCCTCGATCAGGGGGACGGCGGGAACGCCGGCCGGGAGCCAGGATTCGATCGGCTCCCAGCGGTACTGGCTGCCCGCCCAGGTGCCGCCGGGGCGGCCGCGCACGATCCGGCCCTGCGCGCCGAGCAGCACCAGCACCCAGGTGGTGATCGAGCCCGGCTTGGAGTACGCCTTCTCCGGCGCCGGGTCGACCTTGGTGGCCAGCCGGGGGACCAGCTTGCCGAGCTGCGCGCCGGTCGCCGAACCGGCCGCGAGCAGGGCGCGGTGGGTTTCGTCGGCGACCTCGTCCAGCCAGGCCGCGGTATCGCCGTCGCCGACCCCGGCCTTGGTGAGCAGGCGGGTGTAGTTGCGGTGCTGGGTGATGGCGAGCGCGTCGGCGCAGGCGGCCTGCAGCACCGGGACCAGCTCGGTCGGGACCACGAACATGGTGCGCCGCATGCCGAGCAGCCGAACCAGCTCGCGCCGGTCGTACAGCGCCGCCTCGAGGTGCGCGGGCGTGAGCTCCCGGCCGCGCGCGGCGGTGGAGAGGAAGACGGTGGCCGGGTCGGTGGCGTGCAGCGCGACCAGGGAGCGCACCACCTCGACCACGTCTCCGGTGCGGGCCTCGTGCGCGAGCCGGTGCCGTACGGCGAGCCGCGCCCGCCGCTGCGCCGTATCCATGGCGTGCATGCGCGCAGCGTAGCGGGGGAGGGTGACACGGGGCCGCTCTCGCGCGGTTGCCGGATGGGGCGGTTCGAGGCGGACGGCGCGTGCAGGCAGTGCGGCAGCAGCCGGGTGCAACCCCGGTGGACGCGGCGAGCGGGAACACCCGCGCGAGTTCCGCGGTTGTCGCCCATGAGGCGCGTCCGCGCCGCACCCGTGGCGAGGAGGCCCGATGACGGCACAGACCCCCTGGCGAGGCGCAGAGCTGGACCTGGACGCCTACCTGACCCGCATCGGCTACGACGGCGAACGCGCGCCGGCGGAGGCCACCCTGCACGCCCTGGTCCGCGCGCACACCACCGCCATCCCCTTCGAGAACCTGGAGACCCTGCTCGGCCGCCCGGTCCCGCTCGACCCGGAATCCCTGCAGCGCAAGCTGATCCACAGCCCGCGCGGCGGCTGGTGCTACGAGAACGCCGTGCTGTTCGCGGCGGCACTGGAGCGCATCGGCTTCGACTTCACCGCGCTCGCCGGCCGGGTCACCATGGGCGCGGCGGGCCCGGTCGAGATCCCGACCAGGCCCGCCACGCACGCCCTGCTCGCCGTCCGGGTGCCGGAGTCGGAGCACCCGCTGATCGCCGACGTCGGCTTCGGCGCAGGCCCGCTCGCCGCCTACCCGCTGACCGAGCGCGGCGAATTCGCGCTCGGCGACTGGCGCTTCCGCCTCGAGCGGCTCGCGGAGGGCTGGGTCCTGCACCAGTTCGCGAGAGATGGCTGGGTCGACCGCTACACCTTCACCGAGGCGCCGCAGTACCCGATCGACTTCGAAGTCGCCAACCACTACGTCGCGACCTCGCCGCACTCGCCCTTCACCCGCCGCGTCTTCGCCCAGCGCTTCCACCCGGACGCGCACCACATCCTGGACGCCACCACCTGGACCACCGAACACCCGGACGGCCGAGCGGAATCCCGCGAGCTGGAACCGGACGAGCTGCCGAAGGTCCTCGCCGACGTCTTCGACATCGAGTTGGCCGCCGCCGACGCGGCGCGCCTCGTCGCGACTGTCCGGGACTGAGCGGCTTCGTCCCGCCGGTCCGGCCCGTCCGGCGTTACTCTCCCCGCGTGCGCTCTCCCTTCCGCCGACCGCTGGTCGCGCTCGTCGTGCTCGGCCTCGGGCTGGCCGGTTGCACGGGCCCGGCCCAGCCGGACACCGTGGCCGGCGAGTTCGCCGAGGCCGTGCAGCGCGACGACGTCGCCGCCGCCGCCCGGCTGACCACCGACCAGAACGCCGCGATCCCGGTGTTGGAGGGGCTCTACCGGGCACTCGGCACCGAGAACGAGGTGAAGGTGCGCTCCGCCGATGGCAGCGACTTCACCCTGGACGTCACCTGGCGGCTCGGCCCGGGCGGCCGGAACCTGTGGCAGTACACCACCTCCGGGCTCGCCACCGACACCGACGAGGGCTGGCGGGTCACGTGGAACCCGGCAACGGTCGCCCCCGGCCTCGATATCGGCCCGCTGGAGTACTCCACCGCCTACGGCACCCCGGCCCGGGTGCTCGACGCCGCGGGCGGCGAGCTCATGACCGAGCAGGTCGTCACCCTGGTCGACCTGGCCCCGGGTGCCGACACCGCGGGCGCCGCCGCGCTGCTCGGCACAGCCGCGCCCGGCATCACCGCGCAGTCCCTCGACACCGAACTCGCCGCCGCGCAGGGCCGGACGGTCACCGCGGTCTCGCTGCGCGCCGCCGATATCGCGCCCATCCAGGACCGGCTGAGCGCGCTGCGCGGCGTCACCCTCGCCCCGCAGACCCGGCTGCTCACCGTGGACCGGGCGCTGTCCGGGCCACCGCTGAACGGGCTCGCCGAGCTCTGGCAGCGGGAGGCCGACGAGGCAGCGGGCTGGTGGATCCAGGCGGAGAGCGCGCAGGGCACCCGCCGGGTCGCCGGCCGCGACCCGCGCGCCGTCGCCGACCTCCCGAGCACCATCGACCCCGGGGTGCAGCGGTCGGCGGAGGCTGCGCTCGCCCCGATCGCGACCCCGGCCGCCGTGGTCGCGCTCCGCCCCGCCACCGGCGCCGTCGTCGCGGTGGCGCAGAACGCGGCGGCCGACGCGCAGGGCGCGATCGCGCTCACCGGGCTCTACCCGCCCGGCTCCACCTTCAAGACGGTGACCTCCTCGGCCGCGCTGCAGGCGGGCGCCGCCACCCCGGACGCCGTGCTGCCCTGCCCCGGCAGCGCGGACATCGAGGGCAGGCGGATCCCCAACGACGACAACTTCGACCTGGGCCCGGTGCCGCTGCACACCGCCTTCGCGCGCTCCTGCAACACCACGATGGCCGCGCTCGCCGTCGGGTTGCCCGCCACCGCGCTCACCGACGCCGCCGCGCAGCTCGGGCTCGGCATCGACTACGTCACCCCCGGGCTGACCACCGTCACCGGCTCGGTGCCCGCCGCCGAGACCCCCGCGCAGCGGGTGGAGGCGTCGATCGGGCAGGGGCGGGTGACCGCGTCGCCGTTCGGCATGGCGCTGGTCGCGGCCGCGCTGGCACAGGGCTCGGTGCCCGCCCCCGCTATCGTGCAGGGCCGCCCCGGCACCCCCGACCGCACCCCGCCCGCGCTGCCCGCCGGGGTCGCCGACGACGTGCGCTCGATGATGCGGGAGACCGTCACCGGCGGCACCGCGACCGCGCTGCGTGACATTCCCGGCCTACTCGGCAAGACCGGTACCGCCGAGTACGGCGACGACTCCGCGGCGCACGGCTGGTTCGTCGGAATCGACGGTGATCTGGCATTCGCCGTGTTCGTCGCGGACGCGGGCAGTTCGGAGTCCGCGGTGGCGGCGGCCGGGCGCATGCTCAGGGCCGCGCGATAGCGAAAACGTATGGAAACACGGTATCGTGATCGGCGCGAGATAAACCACCGCTGACGCCTACTCGGGATCACAGGCCCGCTACACTTGGCGTCGAACGCGCGGATGTCGAGCCGCGCGCGGTCACGATTTCGAGAAGGTTCGGAGTAGAAGCCATCGATACCGGTCAGTTGATCGCGGAACACTACCGCCTGGTCGAGCGGATTGGTAGCGGCGGCACGGGCGTGGTCTGGCGTGCCCTCGACGAGCGGTTGCAGCGCTCGGTCGCGGTCAAGCAGATCCACATCAAGCCGAGCCTTCCGCAGGCCGAGCGGGAAGTGGTCCGCCAGCGCGCATTCCGTGAGGCGCGCAACGCCGCCCGCTTCCAGCACCCGAACGCCATCGTGGTGTTCGACATCACCGAGCACAACGGTGACCCGTGCCTCGTCATGGAGTACCTGAAGTCGCGCAGCCTGGCCGCGGTCATCTCCGCGCAGGGCACGCTGCCGCTGACCCAGGTGGCCCGGATCGGCGAGCAGGTCGCCGCCGCGCTGATCGCCGCGCACCAGGCGGGCATCGTGCACCGTGACGTCAAGCCGGGCAATGTGCTGCTGGACGAGCACGGCACGGTGAAGATCACCGACTTCGGCATCTCCCGTGCCACCGGCGACGTCACCCTCACCGAGACCGGGCTGATCTGCGGCACCGCCGCCTACCTCGCGCCCGAGGTGGCCCGCGGCGCCGACCCGACGCCGTCCGCCGACGTCTTCGCGCTCGGCGCAACGCTTTTCCACGCGCTGGAGGGCGAGCCGCCCTACGGCGCGAGCGCCAACCCGCTCGCCGTGCTCTACGCGGCGGCCAACGGCCAGGTCAGCGAGCCGCGGAATGCCGGGCCCGCCACCGATTTCCTGCTCCAGCTGCTGGATCCGGATCCGGAGCAGCGGCCGACCATGCGCGCCTCCCGGGCCCGGCTGGCCGCGCTCGCCGAGGCCGGTTCGGAGCCGGTGCCCGCCGGGTTCGTGCCCGCCAGCGAGGCGTACGGGGGCCGCGAGCAGCAGCGCGGCGGCGCCGGGATGCGCACCGCGACCCCGCCGCCGCACCGACATTCGCGCCCCACCGCGCCGCGCAACGGCGGGCCGGGTGGCCCCGTCGGGCCGCGCAACGGCGTCCCGCCGCGCGGGCAGGGGCACCCGAAGACGGCGGCGCACCCGCGCACGGCCGCGCACCCGCAGCCCGCGCCGGATTCCGGCTCCGGCGCAGGCAAGCGCACCGCGGTGCTGATCGGCGCCGGGCTCGGTGCCGTCGCCGCCGTGGCCGCGGTGCTCTTCACCACCATGGGCGGCGACGGCTCGTCCGGGAACCAGGTGCAGGCCAGCACCCCGTCGATCAGCGCCTCCGCCGGCCCCGCCACCAGCTCGGCCCAGCTGGCCGCCATCGGGCAGACGCCGAGCGCGGCCACCGTCGACCTCGGCTCGGCCGCCCAGCTGGTCGTCGACTTCTACAGCAGCCCGGGGAGCAACTGGTCGCTGCTCACCCCGGCCGCGCAGAAGGTCTACGGCTCCGAATCGGAGTTCCGCCAGTACTGGCGCTCCCGCACCATCGACACCTTCGCCAATATCGACGCCCCCTCCCGCACCAACAACGACGACGGCTCCATCGACATGCGGGTCGCCAGCCTCACCATCGGCGGCTCGACCAAGGCGGTCACGCTCCGCGTCATCGGCTCGGGGTCCGGGAAGCTGCTGATCGACAGCGACACCCGCTAGGGCTGTCGCACACCAGCGGTTCGGGCCGCGACCATCGCATCGGCCGACTCGGGCCGCTGGGCACTACGGGCGGCCCGGGAAAAGCGCGTGCGCGGGACGGATAGGCTGGTGGCAACCGCCCCCTCGAGACAGGACCGCACACCGAGATGACCACACCCATCGAGCTCGCCCGCGTGGACCTGCGCGGGCGCACGCCCGCCGTGGCCGAGCTGCGCAGCGCGCTGCCGCGCGGGGGCGTCGACGTGGACTCGGTGCTGCCGCGGGTGCGGCCGGTGGTCGAGGCGGTCCGCGATCGCGGGGCCGCGGCGGCGCTGGAGTACGGCGCGACGTTCGACGGCGTCGCACCCGACGCGGTGCGGGTGCGGGCGGACGCGCTGGCCGAGGCGCTGGAGAGGCTCGATCCGCAGGTCAGGGCCGCGCTGGAGGTCGCGATCGAGCGGACGCGGGCGGTGCACGCGGATCAGCGCCGCACCGACACCGTCACCGAGGTGGTGCCCGGCGGCACCGTCACCGAGCGCTGGGTTCCGGTCGAGCGGGTGGGGCTGTACGTGCCGGGTGGCAATGCCGTCTACCCGTCCAGCGTGGTGATGAACGTGGTGCCCGCGCAGGCCGCGGGAGTGGAATCGCTCGTGGTGGCCTCGCCCCCGCAGAAGCAGTTCGGCGGGGCGCCGCACCCGACGGTGCTGGCCGCGGCCGCGCTGCTCGGCGTGCACGAGGTGTGGGCGGTCGGCGGCGCGCAGGCCGTCGCGCTGCTCGCCTACGGCGGCACCGACACCGACGGGCAGCCGCTCGCCCCGGTCGACCTGATCACCGGGCCGGGCAATATCTACGTCACCGCGGCCAAGCGGCTCTGCCGCGGGCTGGTCGGCATCGACGCCGAGGCCGGGCCCACCGAGATCGCCATCCTGGCCGACGCCACCGCCGACCCGGCGCACGTCGCCGCCGATCTGATCAGCCAGGCCGAGCACGACGTGCTCGCCGCCAGCGTGCTGGTCACCGACAGCCCCGCGCTCGCCGACGCGGTCGACGCCGCGCTCACCGCGCAGCTGCCGGTGGTCGAGCACGCCGAGCGGGTGCGCACCGCGCTCACCGGCACCCAGTCCGGCACCGTACTGGTCGACGACATCGCCCAGGGGCTGCGCGTGGTGAACGCCTACGCCGCCGAGCACCTGGAGATCCAGACCGCCGACGCCCCGGCCGTCGCGGCGCGGGTGCGCAGCGCGGGCGCGATCTTCGTCGGCGCGTACGCCCCGGTCAGCCTGGGCGACTACTGCGCGGGCTCGAACCACGTGCTGCCGACGGCCGGTTGCGCGCGGCACTCCTCCGGGCTCAGCGTGCAGACCTTCCTGCGCGGGATCCATGTGGTCGAGTACACCGAGGCCGCGCTGAAGGACGTCGCCGGGCACGTGGTCGCGCTCGCCGACGCCGAGCACCTGCCCGCGCACGGCCAGGCCGTGCGGGCGCGCTTCGAGGCGCTGTCGTGACCGTTCCCGGAATCGGCATCGGCCTCGACGACCTGCCGCTGCGGGCGAACCTGCGCGGCAAGCAGCCCTACGGCGCCCCGCAGCTCAGCGTCCCGGTGCAGCTCAACACCAACGAGAACCCGCACCCGCCCACCCGCGCGCTCGTCGACGACGTGGCCGAGGCGGTGCGCGCCGCCGCCGCCGAGCTGCACCGCTACCCGGACCGGGACGCGGTCGCGCTGCGCACCGATCTGGCCGCCTACCTGACGAAACAGACCGGCATCGCGGTCGACACCGCCAATGTCTGGGCCGCCAACGGCTCCAACGAGATCCTCCAGCAGCTCCTGCAGGCGTTCGGCGGCCCCGGCCGCCGCGCGCTCGGCTTCGTGCCGTCGTACTCGATGCACCCGATCATCTCGGAGGGCATCGACACCGAGTGGATCGAGGCGAAGCGGGCGGGCGATTTCTCCCTCGACGTCGACCACGCGCTGGCCGCCATCGCCGAGCGCAGCCCCGACGTGGTCTTCGTGACCAGCCCGAACAACCCCACCGGCCACAGCATTCCGGCTCCCGACCTGGAGCGCATCCTGGACGCCGCGCCCGGCATCGTGGTGGTGGACGAGGCGTACGCCGAGTTCTCCGCGCAGCCGAGCGCGATCGGGCTCATCGACCGGTATCCGGCCAGGCTGGTGGTCAGCCGGACCATGAGCAAGGCCTTCGCCTTCGCGGGCGGCCGGCTCGGCTACCTGGTCGCCGCCCCCGCCGTGGTGGACGCGCTGCTGCTGGTCCGGCTGCCCTATCACCTGTCGGTGGTCACCCAGGCGGCTGCCCGCGCGGCGCTGCGGCACGCCGCCGAGACGCTCGGCAGCGTGGCCGAGCTCGCCGCCGAACGGGATCGGGTGGCGGCCGAGCTCACCGCGCTCGGCTTCGACGTGGTGCCGAGCGACGCCAACTTCCTGCTCTTCGGCCGGTTCGCCGACGCACCGGCCGGCTGGCGGCGGTACCTGGAGCGCGGCGTGCTGATCCGGGACGTCGGCATCCCCGGCCACCTGCGCGCCACCATCGGCCTCGCCGCCGAGAACGACGAATTCCTGCGGGCGAGCGCCGAGCTCACCGGCGACCTCGCCCCGCGATGACCCCGGAGGGAGCCCGATGAGCAGAACCGCGCGGGTGGAGCGCGTCACCAGGGAATCGAGCATCCTGGTCGAGCTCGACCTCGACGGCACCGGCCGCACCGAGATCAGCACCGGCGTGCCGTTCTACGACCACATGCTCACCGCGCTCGGCGCGCACGGCGGCTTCGACCTCACGGTGCGCGCGCAGGGCGATATCGAGATCGAGGCGCACCACACCGTCGAGGACACCGCCATCGTGCTCGGCCAGGCGCTCGGCCAGGCGCTCGGCGACAAGGCCGGGATCCGCCGCTTCGGCGACGCCTGGATCCCCATGGACGAGACGCTGGCGCATGCCGCGGTCGACGTCTCCGGCCGCGCCTACTGCGTGCACACCGGCGAGCCCGAGCACCTGTTGCACGCGGTGATCCCCGGGTCGGGGCCGGGCGCGCCGTACTCGACCGTGCTCAACCGGCACGTCTTCGAGTCGCTGGCCTCGCACGCCAGGATCGCGCTGCACGTCCGGGTGCTCTACGGCCGCGACCAGCACCACGTCACCGAGGCCGAGTTCAAGGCGGTGGCGCGCGCGCTGCGCGCCGCCGTCGAGCCGGACCCGCGGATCACCGGCGTCCCCTCCACCAAGGGCGTGCTGTGAAATCCGTGGCGCTGCTGGACTACGGCTCCGGCAATCTGCACTCCGCCGAGCGCGCCCTGGTGCGCGCGGGCGCCGAGGTCACCGTCACCGCCGACCCGGACACCGTGCTCGCCGCCGACGGGCTCGTCGTTCCCGGCGTCGGCGCCTTCGCCGCCTGCATGGACGGGCTGCGCGGGGTGCGCGGGGAGCGGCTCATCGGGCAGCGGCTGGCCGGTGGGCGGCCGGTACTCGGCATCTGCGTCGGGATGCAGATCCTCTTCGAGCGCGGGGTGGAGTTCGGCGTCGAGGCCGACGGCTGCGGGGAGTGGCCGGGCACCGTCGACCGGCTCGAGGCGCCGGTGCTGCCGCACATGGGCTGGAACACCGTCGAGGCGCCTGCGGGCAGCGTGCTCTTCGACGGCCTCGACCCGGAGACCCGCTTCTACTTCGTGCACTCCTACGCCGCGCGCAGCTGGGAGCTCCCGGCCGCCGACCACATCGCCCCGCCCCGGCTGACCTGGGCGGACCACGGCGGCCGGTTCCTCGCCGCCGTCGAGAACGGGCCGCTCGCCGCCACCCAGTTCCACCCGGAGAAGTCCGGCGACGCCGGCGCCGCCCTGCTGCGCAACTGGGTTCGCGCGCTCTGAATCTCCGGGTGTCACCGGGGGTTCGCCCCTGATCCGCCCGGGCCGCGCGCTGCCTACCGTCGTCGTATGCGCTCACATCACGTTCTGCCCACGGTGGTCGTCGGCGGCTACGCGGCGGTCGCGAGCCTCGCGTTCGCGGCCACCCTGATCGAGACCACGCTGCTGTACCCCAACATCTTCCGCGACGTCCCCGCCTCGCTCGCGCTCTCCGAGGAGTTCATGAGCGAGGTTGCCATCGGGGATGTCATGCGCCCGCTCGGCGCCGCGCTGCTGTTCACCGCCCTGCTCGCGCTCGCCGCCGCCGTCCGGTATCGCCTCGCCCGCCGCTGGGTGCTGCTCTCCCTGCTCCCGCTGCTCATCGGCCAGGCCGTGCTCTCCATGCTCTACCAGTGGCCCCGCGCCACCATGCTCTTCGACGACCGGGCGCGCTACACCACCGCCGAGATCCAACGCGCCGCCGACGAATTCCTGCTCGGCCACTATGCCCGCATCGGCGCCGCCTTCCTCACCGCCGCCCTCGCCGTCACCGCACTCCTCGTCTGTCACCGCGCCCTCGTCCGCACCGCCGCCCGCCGGGAGGCGCTTCCCGCCGGGTGACCCCGGCGCCCGGAACCCGGTGGCAAACCCCCAGGCCGGGCCGCTCCGCACGCCCGGCTAAGCTGCCTCGGGTGAGTCTCGTACTACTGCCCGCGGTCGATGTCGCCAATGGTGAGGCCGTGCGCCTCGTGCAGGGAGAGGCCGGTAGCGAAACCAGCTACGGCTCACCCCGGGAGGCGGCGCTGGCGTGGCAGGAGGCGGGCGCCGAGTGGGTGCACCTGGTCGACCTGGACGCCGCGTTCGGGCGCGGGTCGAACCGGGAGCTGCTGGCCGGGGTCGTCGGTGAGCTGGACGTCAAGGTGGAGCTCTCCGGCGGGATCAGGGACGACGACTCGCTGCGCGCCGCGCTCGACACCGGCTGCGCGCGGGTCAACCTCGGCACCGCCGCGCTGGAGGACCCGGTGTGGTGCGCGAAGGCCATCGCCGAGTACGGCGACCGGATCGCGGTCGGGCTGGACGTGCGGATCGTGGACGGCGAGCACCGGCTGCGCGGCCGCGGCTGGGTGAGCGACGGCGGCGACCTGTGGGAGGTGCTGGAGCGGCTGGAGCGCGACGGCTGCTCCCGCTACGTCGTCACCGACGTCACCAAGGACGGCACGCTGACCGGCCCCAACCTGGATCTGCTTCGCGATGTCGCGGGCGCGACCGATGCCCCGGTGATCGCCTCCGGCGGCGTCTCCACCCTGGACGACCTGGTCGCCATCGCCGAGCTGGTCGGCGACGGGGTGGAGGGCGCGATCGTCGGCAAGGCGCTGTACGCGGGCCGGTTCACGCTGCCCGAGGCGCTGGCGGCGGTGCGCTGAGCGGTGGGTCTCACCGACGACGATCTGCCCGATCTGCTGGCCATCGCGGACACCATCCTGGACGAGGTCGCCCCGCGCTTCGTCGAGGGGATCGGCGCCCCGAGCGCGATCACCAAGGGCCGCAACGACTTCGCCACCGAACTCGACCTGGAACTGGAGCGCACGGTGAGCGCCGCGCTGCGCGAGCGCACCGGCATCGAGGTGCACGGCGAGGAGTTCGGCGGCCCGCAGCTCACCTCGGGCGCCGCCTGGGTGCTCGACCCCATCGACGGCACCTTCAACTACTCCGCCGGGCACCCGCTCTCCGGCATGCTTCTCGCCCTGGTCCGGGACGGCGAACCGGTGCTCGGCCTCACCTGGCTGCCGCTGCTCGACCGCCGCTACGCCGCCGCGGCGGGCGGCCCGCTGCTGGTGGACGGCGCCCCGGTGCCCCCGCTGGCGCGGGCCGCGCTCGGCGAGTCCATGATCGGCTTCGGCGCCTTCAACGTGGATTCCCGCGGCCGCATCCCCGGACAGTTCCGCTTCGACCTGCTCGGCCCGCTGAGCAGGCTCTCGTCCCGGGTCCGGATGCACGGCTCCACCGGGATCGACCTGGCCTTCACCGCGCACGGGGTGCTCGGCGGCGCCATCGTCTTCGGCCACCACCCGTGGGACAACGCGGCGGGCGTCGCGCTGGTCAGGGCCGCGGGCGGGGTGGTCACCGATATCGCCGGCGCGCCGTGGACCATCACCTCCGGCTCGGTGCTCGCCGCCGCGCCCGGCGTGCACGCCGAGCTGCTCGAGATGATCTGCACGGTCGCCGAGGACGCGTGAGAAAGGTGCCGACATGACGCTGGCCGTGCGGGTGATCCCGTGCCTGGACGTGGACGCGGGCCGGGTGGTCAAGGGCGTGAACTTCCAGAACCTGCGGGACGCGGGCGACCCGGTCGAGCTCGCCGCGACCTACGACGCGCAGGGCGCCGACGAACTCACCTTCCTCGACGTCACCGCCTCCACCGGCGACCGCGGCACCATGATCGACGTGGTCACCAGGACCGCCGAGCAGATCTTCATCCCGCTCACCGTCGGTGGCGGCGTGCGCACCGTCGCGGACGTGGACCGGCTGCTGCGCGCGGGCGCCGACAAGGTCTCGGTGAACACCGCCGCCATCGCGTGCCCCGAGGTGCTGCGCGAGATGTCCGAGCGGTTCGGCTCGCAGTGCATCGTGCTCTCGGTGGACGCCCGCACCGTGCCGGCCGGGCAGCCGGGCACCCCCTCCGGCTGGGAGGTCACCACGCACGGCGGCAAGCGCGGCACCGGGATCGACGCGGTCGAGTGGGCCGAGCGCGGCGCCGAGCTCGGCGTCGGGGAGATCCTGCTGAACTCGATGGACGCCGACGGCACCAAGGCCGGGTTCGACCTGCCGATGATCAGGGCGGTGCGGGCCGCGGTGGTGGTGCCGGTGATCGCCAGCGGCGGCGCAGGCGCGGTCGAGCACTTCGCCCCCGCGGTGCACGCGGGCGCGGACGCGGTGCTGGCGGCCAGCGTCTTCCACTTCGGCGACCTGACCATCGGGAACGTCAAGGATTCCCTGCGCGACCAGAAGATCGTGGTGCGTTGACCGGCGAGCTGAACCGGTTGCGTATAAAGACAGCATGAGCCTGGATCCGACGATCGCCGCCCGCCTCAAGCGCAACGAGGCGGGGCTGGTGTCCGCGGTGGCCCAGGAGAAGGCCACCGGCGCGGTGCTCATGGTCGCCTGGATGGACGACGAGGCGCTGGCCCGCACCCTGGCCACCCGCAGGGCCACCTACTACTCGCGCTCCCGGCAGCAGTACTGGGTCAAGGGCGAGACCTCGGGGCACACCCAGTACGTGCACGAGGTGCGGCTGGACTGCGACGGCGACACCGTGCTGCTGGTGGTCGACCAGGAGGGCGCGGCCTGCCACACCGGCACGCACACCTGCTTCGACGGCGATCAGCTGCTCGCCGAGGTCTAGGGGCGGTCCTGGTTCTCCTGGTCGAGCATGTCGGTGAGGTGCCGGGAGAGCGTGTCGACCACCCGGGCGAGTTCGCGGGTGGTCTCGGAATCCAGCGCGTCGAAGACCAGCCTGCGCACTGCCTCGAGGTAGCCCGGCGCGACCTCGACCACCTTGACATACCCGGCATCGGTGAGGACGGCCCGCACACCACGCTTCCCCGAGGTCGCGGTGCGCTGCACCCAGCCGAGCCGCTCCAACTTCGAGATCACATGCGAGAGCCGGGATAACGACGCATTTGCCTTGTGTGCCAGCTCGCTCATCTGCAAACGGTGCCCGGCCTCCTCGGAGAGGAGGGTCAGCACCCAGTACTCGAAATGCGTGACCCCGAATTCCCGCTGCAGCCGGGTGTCGAGCGCACCGGGCAGCCGCGTGGTCACGGTGACCATCGCGCGCCAGGCGCGCTCTTCGACCGGGTCGAGCCATTTCGTCACTGCCTGCCTACTTTCGGAGCCAAGTGACGTGGGGAGAAGGTTCAGCCGGGCTGGTTCGGCGCGGAATTCACTGCAACGTGCATTCACAGTCACTCGCGTCAGCGAGTTTGCCACGGTGATGCTCGAGCGTCAGGAAGATACCCGGTTCCGTGAAAACACTCACAAACCGCCGGAATCGGTCGCCGGCTCGGCCCGCACGGGTTCGACCACCCGGCCCGCGCCTCGGCGGCGGCGCACTCCGCGCCGGGTGAGCAGCGCCGCGACGACCGCGAAGAGCGCCCCGGCGAGGATCGCGCCGGTGAGCGAGGCGCCGCGGAAGGCGGGGGCGTCGACGTCGAGGATGCGCTCGCCCGCGTGCGCGGCACTGCCGGTGCCGAGCACCACGGTCAGCGTGAGCAAATTGGGGACGGCGGCGAGTAGGGCGAGCAGCGCGGCGGCGCCCGCCAGGAACCGGCCGCCCCTGCGCCGCCAGCCGAGGCCGGCGGCGAGCAGCAGGAAGAGGGTGAGCGCGGTGCCGACGCCGCCGTAGAGCAGGCCCCAGCCGATGCCCTTGGCGAAGCTGCCGTCCACCGCCGAGGCCAGGCGCTGGGCCCACCAGCGGGGCAGGAAGGCGGCCAGGATCAGGTACGCGGCCACCAGCACCGCGAGCAGCGCCACCAGCGCGATCGCCCGGTTGCGCCACACCACCGTGGCCGGCTTGCGCCGCCCGACCGGGACCTCGCTCGCTGTCATGGATCCAGGGTAGGCCGGTTCACCGGGCGGCGGTGTCCCCTTCGGGGGCCCGGTGCCGGGCGCGGACCGGGTTCGCCCGCTACTTCGCGCGGTCGCGGAGGAACTGCAGGGCGTCGTCGGCGTGCACGGCGGCGCGCAGCTCGCTGGCGATCACGGTGAGCACGGTGCGGTCGGTGTCGATCACGAAGGTCTGCCGCTTCACCGGCGCCAGCTTGCCGAGCAGCCCGCGCTTGACGCCGAACTCCTTCGCCACCGCGCCGTCGGCATCCGAGAGCAGCGGGTACCCGAGGTTCTGCTTGCCCGCGAACCCGGACTGGACGTCCACCGAGTCGGTGCTGATCCCGGCGCAGCTCGCGCCGAGCGCGGCGAACTCGCCGGCCAGGTCGCGGAAGTGGCACGCCTCCGCGGTGCACACCGGGGTGTTGGCGGCGGGGTAGAAGAACAACACCAGCGGTCCGTCGGCGAGCAGCGCGTCGAGCGAACGGGGTGTACCGGACTGATCGGGGAGCTCGAACTGCGGAGCGAGCTGGCCTGTCTGCATGAACACCGACCCTACCGGCCGTGCGGCCGGTCGGCCGGGGGCTCGATTCTCGTTTGCGGCCAACTGGGATGATGGCCCGATGCACGCCGCGCCGACCCCAGCCACCACGTCCCGCGCACGCTTCCACGAGCTGGCCGCGGAGCACCGCGTGGTCCCGGTGACCCGAAAGGTTCTCGCGGACTCCGAGACCCCGCTCTCCGCCTACCGCAAGCTGGCCGCGAGCAGGCCGGGCACCTTCCTCTTCGAGTCGGCGGAGAACGGGCGCTCCTGGTCGCGCTGGTCGTTCATCGGCGCGGGCAGCCCGTCCGCGCTCACCGTGGCCGACGGCGAGGCCGCCTGGCTCGGCGCCACCCCGGCCGACGCCCCGGTCGGCGGCGACCCGCTGACCGCCCTGCGCGACACCCTCGAGCTGCTCCGCACCGAGCGGATCCCCGGGCTGCCGCCGCTCACCGGCGGCATGGTCGGCTACCTCGGCTACGACGCGGTGCGCCGGATGGAGCGGCTGCCCTCGCTCGCCGCCGACGACCTGCAGCTGCCCGAGATGGTGCTCATGCTCGCCACCGACCTGGCCGCCTTCGACCACCACGAGGGCGCCATCACGCTCATCGCCAACGCGGTGAACTGGAACGGCACCGCCGACCGGGTGGACGCGGCCTACGACGACGCCGTCGCCCGGCTGGACCGGATGACCGCCGCGCTCGCCGCCCCCGCCGCCTCGACGGTCTCGGTCTTCGACCAGCCCGAGCCGGATTACCGCAGGGCAAGGACCAGCGACGAGTTCGGCGCCGACGTGCGCAGGCTGATCGGCGAGATCGAGGCGGGCGAGGCCTTCCAGGTGGTGATCTCGCAGCGCTTCGAGATGGACTTCGACGGCGAGCCGATCGACCTCTACCGCATGCTGCGCGCCGCCAATCCGAGCCCGTACATGTACCTGCTGCAGATCCCGGACGCCGCGGGCGGGACCGCCTTCTCGATCGTCGGCTCCAGCCCGGAATCGCTGGTCACCGTGGTGGACGGGGTCGCGACGACGCACCCCATCGCGGGCACCAGGTGGCGCGGGGCCACCGAGGAGGACGACCTGCTGCTGGAGAAGGGGCTGCTGGCGGACGAGAAGGAGAATGCCGAGCACCTCATGCTCGTCGACCTGGGCCGCAACGATCTGGGGCGGGTGTGCCTGCCTGGCACCGTCCGGGTCACCGAGTACCGGCACATCGAGCGGTACAGCCACGTCATGCACCTGGTCTCCACGGTCTCCGGGCACCTCGCGCCCGGCAGGATCGCGCTGGACGCGGTGCGCGCCTGCTTCCCGGCGGGCACGCTCTCCGGGGCGCCCAAGGTGCGGGCCATGCAGCTCATCGAGGAGCTGGAGCCCACGCGGCGCGGGCTGTACGGGGGCGTCGTCGGGTACCTGGATTTCGCCGGGGACGCCGATACCGCCATCGCCATCAGGACCGCGCTGGTGAAGGACGGGATCGCCTACGTGCAGGCGGGGGCGGGGGTGGTCGCCGACTCGGTGCCGCAGTACGAGGACGACGAGGCGCGGAACAAGGCGATGGCGGTGCTGCGGGCGGTGGCCGCCGCGCGGACGGTCCGGCCGTTCGGGGCCGAGGCGCTGGTCAGCGACGGCGCGCTGTGAGCGGGGAATCGGAAGAACCGGGCCGGTCGGACTCCGCGGCGGACGCGGTGGCGAGCGATGTCGGCGGGCGGGCGGTCGGCGTGCGGGGCAGGCGGCGGTTTCCGGTGGGGCCGGTGCTGCTGCTCGCCGTCGCGGCGGGGCTCATGTGGGTGGCCTCGCGGATGACCTGGGTGACCGTGACCTCGTCGGACGGGCTCACCGAGCCGCGCACCGACGAGCTGGCAGGCGGCACCTGGTTCGGGGCGCTCACCCCGCTGGCGCTGGTGCTGCTCGCCGCCATCGCGGCGGTCTTCGCCGCCCGCGGGTGGCTGCGGCGGTTGCTCGGGGTGCTGGTCACGCTGGTGGCCGCGGTGACGGCGGTGCCGCCGTTCGCGCTGCTCACCGACTCCGGTGACCCGGGGCAGCGCGGGGCCACGCTGGCCGAGCTGCCCGGCCGGGCCGAGGTGACCGGCGTGCAGACCGCGGTGTTCCCGGCGGTGCTCGCGCTCGCCGCCGCGCTCGCCGCCTTCGCCGCGGGCGTGCTGCTGGCCCGGATGCCGCGCGAGTCCGCCGAGCTCTCCGGGCGGTACGACGTCCCCGCCGTGCGCCGCGCGGCGGCCGGGGCGGAGCTGGACAAGGCCAGGTCGGGCGAGGATGCCGAGCTCACCGAGCGCGTCCTCTGGGACGCCATCGACGCCGGTGCCGACCCCACCGCCGACCCGGCCCCCCGCGATCCGGCCGCGCCGCCGACCGGCGCGGACGGTGACCGGCCTCGCGGCGGGGGAGCGGAGTGACGGGGCGCACGTCCCGGAGCGCCGCCGCCGCCCGCACCGCGCGAACGCGGCTCCGGCCCGGTGGGAGCGCGGATCGGGGCGGCAACCACGGACCCGATTCGGGCCGCCGGTACCCGGGCATTTATTCTTGGTCGGCATCGGTGAGACAGCGCCTGAAGGGATTCTCCGGCAGCAAGTCCGTCTCCCCAGAAAGGATTCGAGCCAGATGACGGTACTCGACTCGATTCTCGACGGGGTCCGCGCGGACGTGGCCGCTCGCGAAGCCGTGACGGATTTCGCCGCGATCAAGGCCGCGGGCGCCGCCGCGCGCCCCGCCCTCGACGCCAGGGCCGCGCTGCTCGAGGACGGTATCGGAGTCATCGCCGAAGTCAAGCGCGCGAGCCCGTCCAAGGGCTCGCTGGCGACCATCACCGATCCCGCCGCGCTGGCCAAGGCCTACGAGGACGGCGGCGCGCGGGTGATCAGCGTGCTCACCGAGGAGCGCCGCTTCCACGGCTCGCTGGACGACCTGGACGCCGTCCGCGCCGCCGTCTCCATCCCGGTGCTGCGCAAGGATTTCGTCGTCGGGCCGTACCAGATCCACGAGGCGCGGGCGCACGGCGCCGACGTCATCCTGCTGATCGTGGCCGCGCTGCAGCAGGACGTGCTCGCCTCGCTCATCGACCGCACCGAATCGCTCGGCATGACCGCCCTCGTCGAGGTGCACACCGAGGAGGAGGCGGACCGCGCGCTGGAGGCGGGCGCCTCGGTGATCGGCGTGAACGCCCGCAACCTCAAGACGCTCGAGGTGGACCGCGACGTCTTCTCCCGGATCGCCCCCGGGCTGCCGACCGAGGTCATCCGGATCGCCGAGTCCGGCGTCCGCGGCACCGCCGACCTGCTCGCCTACGCGGGTGCGGGCGCGGATGCCGTCCTGGTCGGCGAGGGGCTGGTGACCAGCGGCGACCCGCGCGCCGCCGTGCTCAAGCTGGTCACCGCAGGCACCCACCCGTCCTGCCCGAAGCCGGCCCGGCGGGGCCGGTGATGGCCGGGCTGCCGCGGGCAAGCGCGGGCGTCGCCGAGCACAGCGGGCACGAGCCGGACACCGGCGGCCACTTCGGCGTCTACGGCGGCAGGCATGTCCCCGAGGCGCTGATGGCGGTGATCGAAGAGGTCACCGCCGAGTACGAGAAGTGCCGCGCCGATCGCACCTTCCTGGACGAGCTGGACCGGCTGCAGCGCGATTACACCGGCCGCCCGTCGCCGGTCTTCGAGTGCACCCGGCTGGCCGAGCACGCGGGCGGCGCCCGCATCCTGCTCAAGCGCGAGGATCTGAACCACACCGGCTCGCACAAGATCAACAACGTGCTCGGGCAGGCGCTGCTGGCCAAGCGCATGGGCAAGAAGCGGGTGATCGCCGAGACCGGCGCCGGCCAGCACGGGGTCGCCACGGCGACCGCCTGCGCGCTGCTCGGGCTGGAGTGCGTGATCTACATGGGCGCGGTCGACACCGCGCGGCAGGCGCTGAACGTCGCCAGGATGCGGCTGCTCGGCGCGGGCGTCGTCTCCGTGGAGACCGGCTCGCGCACGCTCAAGGACGCCATCAACGAGGCGCTGCGCGACTGGGTATCCCACGCCGACGACACCTACTACTGCTTCGGCACCGCCGCGGGCCCGCACCCGTTCCCGCTGCTGGTCCGGGATTTCCAGCGGATCGTCGGGCTGGAGGCGCGGGAGCAGGTGCAGGCGCACACCGGCAGGCTGCCGGACGCCGTCGTCGCCTGCGTCGGCGGCGGCTCCAATGCCATCGGCATCTTCCATCCCTTCATCGACGACGCCGGGGTCCGGCTGATCGGCTACGAGGCGGCGGGCGACGGCGTCGAGACCGGGCGGCACGCGGCCACCTTCACCGGCGGCACCCCCGGCGCCTTCCAGGGCGCCTACTCGTACCTGCTGCAGGACGAGGACGGCCAGACCATCGAGTCGCACTCCATCTCCGCCGGGCTCGACTACCCCGGCGTCGGCCCCGAGCACGCCTACCTCAAGGACATCGGCCGCGCCGAGTACCAGCCGGTCACCGACGCCGAGGCGATGGCGGCGCTGCTGCTGCTCAGCCGCACCGAGGGGATCATCCCGGCGATCGAGTCGGCGCACGCCGTCGCGGGCGCGCTGCGGCTCGGCAAGGAGCTCGGGCCGGGCGCGATCATCCTGGTGAACCTCTCCGGCCGCGGAGACAAGGACATGGACACCGCCGCCCGCTGGTTCGGGCTCTTCGACGAGGGGCAGGAAGCGTGAGTTCGCGTCTCGCCGGTACGTTCGCGGCCGCCCGCGCCGAGGGCAGGGCCGCGCTCATCGGCTACCTGCCCGCCGGGTACCCGGATGTGGACGGCTCCATCGCCGCCTGCCGGGCGCTGGTCGAGGCGGGGTGCGACATCGTCGAGGTGGGGGTCGCGTACTCCGATCCGGTGATGGACGGGCCGACCATCCAGGTCGCCGCCGAGCAGGCGCTGCGCAACGGGGTCCGGGTGCGCGACGTGTTCCGGGTGGTCGAGGCGATCACCGCCGCGGGCGGGCAGGCCGTGGTGATGAGCTACTGGAATCCGGTGCTGCGCTACGGGATCGACGCCTTCTCCCGTGATCTCGCCGCCGCCGGTGGGGCCGGGATCATCACCCCGAACCTCATTCCGGACGAGGCGGGGGAGTGGTTCGCGGCCTCCGACGCGCACGGGCTGGATCGGATCTTCCTGGTCGCGCCGTCCTCCACCGAGGAGCGGCTGGTCATGACGCTCGAAGCGTCCCGCGGGTTCGTGTACGCCGCGTCCACGATGGGCGTGACCGGGGCGCGGGATGCCGTTTCCTCGGCGGCGCCGGAGTTGTGCGCGCGGATCCGGGCGCACAGTGATATCCCGATCGGGGTCGGGCTCGGGGTTCGTTCCGGGGCGCAGGCCGCGGAGATCGCGGCGTACGCCGACGGGGTGATCGTCGGGTCCGCGCTGGTCACCGCAGCGGGGGAGAGCCTGGATGCGGTGCGGGCCTTGACCGCCGAGCTCGCCGAGGGTGTTCGCTCCGCGACGGTCACCTCCTGAAGTAGGAATTCGCACCCCGTCACCCCTGCCCGGGCGGGTTGCCGAGCGGCTCGGATACGGTGGCGGTCGTGACCTCACGAGTCCTGGCAGACAGTCTTTCCGGCGCGGCCGACGTGCTGGCCTACATTCCGAGTCCCGCGCAGGGTGTCTGGCAGCTGGGGCCGTTCCCGTTGCGCGCCTACGCCCTCTGCATCATCGCGGGGATCGTCGTCGCCATCTGGTGGGGTGAGCGGCGCTGGCGGGAGCGCGGGGGGCAGCCGGGAGCGGTGCTCGACATCGCCATGTTCGCGGTGCCCTTCGGGCTGATCGGCGGCAGGCTCTACCACGTCGCCACCGACTGGCAGAAGTACTTCGGGCCGGACGGGAACGCGGTCGACGCGCTCAAGATCTACCAGGGCGGGCTCGGGATCTGGGGGGCGGTCGCGCTCGGCGCGGTCGGCGCCTGGATCGGCTGCCGGATCTACAAGATCCCGCTGCCCGCCTTCGGTGACGCCGTCGCCCCCGCCATCCTGCTGGCCCAGGCCATCGGGCGGCTCGGAAACTGGTTCAACCAGGAGCTGTACGGCCGGGAGACCGAGGTGCCGTGGGGGCTGGAGATCTACCGCCGGGTCGGCGACGACGGCAGGCTGGACATGATGGGCGGGGTCTCCACCGGTGTCGTGGACAAGGTCGTGCACCCGACCTTCCTCTACGAGCTGCTGTGGAATGTGGTTGTGGTGATCGCGCTGGTGTACGTCGATCGGCGGTACCGGATCGGGCACGGGCGGCTCTTCGCGCTGTACGTGGCGGGGTACAGCTTCGGGCGGTTCTTCGTCGAGCTCATGCGGGACGACGAGGCCACGCTCATCGCCGGGATCCGGATCAACTCGTTCACCTCGGCGGTGGTGTTCCTGCTCGCCGTCGCGTACTTCGTCTTCGCCACCAAGGGGCGGGAGAGCGCCGAGCAGTTGCAGCCTGCGGCCGGGCGGCCGTGGCCGTGGCAGTTCGGGGCCCTGCGCACCTACGCGGCGGCGAAAGCCGTTCCGGGCGACCCCGATGGGGGCGAGGCGTCGGATGCCGAGGAGCCGGGCGGTGCCGAGGATGCGGCGGCCGGTGCCTCGACGGCGACCGACTCCGGCGCGGCGAAGGGCACCACGGATTCCGCCGAGGCGGAGGCCGCGACGGGGGCCGTCGACGTGACGAAGGCGGCCGCCGCGGATTCTGCGGGCGGAGCCGCGCCCACCCCGAAGACCCCGGTGGGGGAGAAGCCCGAACCCCCCGCGGCGGCCCCGGCGGCGACGCCGGAGAGCACGACCTCGCCGGGGGCGAAGGCCACCGAAACCACGCCCGATCCCGATCTCGCGAAATCATCCGGCGAATCCGGCAACGCCGACGCGACGCCGCGCGATAACGGAACCGAGAGCGGCGCGGAGTCCGGCGCGACGAAATCGAGTGGTTCACGCCAGAATGACTCGTGACCGTCGCGGCTCGGTGCCGCTCGGATCAGCACACGGGGCCTGAGCAAGGCGCCCGCACGACGGAGGAGGACGTGTGACCGACCCCTATCAGAGCAACCCGGGTGGCCCCCAGTACGGCCCGCCGGGCACCGGCCCCGACTTGAACAAGTCCGGCGAGCAGCCGCAGCAGCCGTACGCCCAGTCCGATCCGTACGGCCAGCAGCAGTACGGCCAGCCCCAGCCGTACGGCCAGCCGCCGCAGCAGTACGGGCAGCCGCAGTACGGCCAGCCCGACCCGTACGCCAACCCCGGCGCCTACCCGGCCCCGTACCCGCAGGGCTACAACCCGAACGACCCCGAGGCGCCGTACGGCCGCGACCCCTACGGCGTCCCGCTCTCGGACAAGCAGAAGCTGGTCGCCGGGCTGCTGCAGATCTTCGTCGGCTACTTCGGCGTCGGCCGCTTCTACCTCGGCTACACCACGATTGGCGTGCTCCAGGTCGTGGTCAGCGTCGTCACCTGCGGTATCGGCGCGGTCTGGCCGCTGATCGACGGCATCCTCATCCTCATGGGAAAGGTGCCCGACCCCCAGGGCCGCCCGCTGCGGGACTGACTCCTCGCCTCCCCGGGACGTCACCGCCTGTCGCGGTGGCGTCCCGGTCCGTCTCCGTCCGGCGCCGCGGCGCTCCCGGCACGGTGCCCGGTGAGCACCCGTTCACAAGAGATTCACTGCGCCGAGGAGGGGCCGGGGCGCGGGCAGGACTAGTCTCGACGCCGTGATGCGACGGACGAAGATTGTGTGCACTCTCGGACCGGCCACTGCCTCCGAGGACCGTATTCGCGAACTCGTCGAGAGCGGCATGGACGTGGCCCGGCTGAACTTCAGCCACGGCGAGCACGCGGACCACGCCGAGAACTACAAGAAGGTGCGGCAGGCGTCCGACCACGCCGGTCGCGCCGTCGGCATCCTGGCCGACCTACAGGGCCCGAAGATCCGGCTGGGTCGCTTCACCGAGGGCCGCACCACCTGGGCCACCGGCGAAGAGGTCCGGATCACCGTCGACGAGGTCGACGGCAGCCACGACCGCGTCTCCACCACGTACAAGGAGCTGGCCAAGGACGCCAAGGCCGGGGATCGGCTGCTGGTCGACGACGGCAAGGTCGGGCTCACCGTCACCGGGGTCGACGGCAACGACGTGATCTGCCGGGTCACCGAGGGCGGCCCGGTCTCCAACAACAAGGGCGTCTCGCTGCCCGGCATGAACGTCTCGGTGCCCGCGCTCTCCGAGAAGGACATCGAGGACCTGGAGTTCGCGCTCGAGCTCGGCGTCGACTTCATCGCGCTCTCCTTCGTGCGCTCGCCCTCCGATGTCGAGCTGGTGCACGACGTCATGGACCGGGTCGGGCGCCGGGTGCCGGTGATCGGCAAGCTGGAGAAGCCGGAGGCCATCGACAATCTGGAGGCCGTGGTGCTGGCCTTCGACGCGGTGATGGTGGCCCGCGGCGACCTCGGCGTCGAGCTGCCGCTGGAGCAGGTGCCGCTGGTGCAGAAGCGGGCCATCCAGATGGCGCGGGAGAACGCGAAGCCGGTGATCGTGGCGACCCAGATGCTGGAGTCCATGATCGAGAACTCGCGCCCGACCAGGGCCGAGGCCTCGGATGTCGCCAATGCGGTGCTGGACGGCGCGGATGCCGTCATGCTCTCCGGCGAGACCTCGGTCGGCGCCTACCCGATCGACACCGTGCGCACCATGGCGCGGATCGTGCACGCGGTGGAGTCCGAGTCCACCACGGTGCCGCCGCTGACCCACGTACCGCGCACCAAGCGCGGCGTCATCTCCTACGCCGCGCGCGATATCGGCGAGCGGCTGAACGCCAAGGCGCTGGTCGCCTTCACCCAGTCGGGTGACACCGTGCGCCGTCTCGCCCGGCTGCACACCCCGCTGCCGCTGCTCGCCTTCACCCCGCTCCCGGAGGTGCGCAGCCAGCTCTCGCTCACCTGGGGAACGGAGACGTTCCTGGTCCCGACGGTGCACAGCACCGACGCCATGATCAAGCAGGTGGACTCCGCGCTGCTCACAATGAACCGCTACCAGCGTGGTGACCTGGTGGTCATCGTGGCCGGGGCGCCGCCCGGGACCGTCGGTTCCACTAACCTGATCCACGTACACCGGATCGGTGAGGAGGACCATTAGTGAGTGACCTATCCGCTGCCATGTCCGTCCCGGCGACGGGCGGTGCGCAGCCGTGACCCCGTCGGTCCCCGGCGCGATGGAGGCCGGGACCGATCTCCACGTGCTGCTCGACCTCCTCGATCTCGAGGAGGTCGGGCCGGACGTGTTCGTCGGGCAGCACCCGGAGAAGGTGTGGAGCCGGACCTTCGGCGGCCAGCTGGTCTCGCAGGCCATCGTCGCCGCGGGCCGCACCGTCGGCGACCGCCCGGTGCACGCCGTGAACGCGCACTTCGTGCGGGGCGGCGACGTCAAGAAGCCGATCGAGTACCACGTCGAGCGGCACCGCGACGGGCGCGCCTTCGCCAATCGCACCGTGACCGCGAGCCAGGACGGGCAGGAGCTGTTCGTCATGCTCGCGGCGTTCCAGGAGTGGGGGCGCGGGCTGGAGCACGCGCACGAGCGCCCCGACGTGCCGGATCCGGAGAACCTGCCGCGCATCGAGCAGAGCTTCGCGGGGTTCGAGGACAAGCTGGAGATGTTCGTGAACGCCCCGCGGCCGATCGATCTCCGCTACACCAACGATCCGTCCTGGATTCTCAAGGGCACCGGGGAGAAGCTCAACCACAACCGGGTGTGGATGAAGGCCGACGGCACGCTGCCCGACGATCCGCTGCTGCACAACGCCACGCTCGGCTACTCCTCGGACACCACCGTGCTCGACTCCATCATCACCACGCACGGGCTCTCGTGGGGGCTGGATCGGATCGTCGCCGCGACGGTGAACCACTCGATCTGGTTCCACCGGCCGTTCCGCTTCGACGAGTGGACGCTGTACGCCACCGAGTCGCCGGTGGCGGCGGGGTCGCGCGGGCTGGCGACCGGGCGGTTCTACGCGCGCACCGGCGAGTTGCTCGCGACCACCGTGCAGGAGGGTGTGATCCGGCACTTCCCGCCGCGGCGGCCGAAGGGGTAGTGCCGCGGTGCGGGGTTGTCCGCCGGTGCGGGTGCGGCGGCTCGCCGCGCCCGCGGCCGTGGGTCAGATGCGCTCGCGCTCGGTGTCGAGGTCGACGTCGGTGCGCTGCGAGGCGCTGAGCGTGAACGGGATCTCCGGTTCGTCGCGCGGCACCGCGTAGAGCGCGAGCAGCAGCGTGTGCTCCAGCGTGGCGATATCGTCGTCGGTGAGCTCGGCCGGGGCGCCGACCAGGCTCAGCGCGATCTCGTAGCAACCGCGCGCACCCGGGTCGAGGTCCGGGTTGTCCGCCCGCCAGCGGGATTCCAGCGCCGCGTGCCTCGGGTCGTCGGCGTCGACCGGCAGGGTGAAGCGCCAGGCGAAGACGTCCCGCTCCGCCAGGTGCGCGTCGACCGCCTCGCGCACCGCGCGGACCACGTGGTCGAGGGTCTCGGGGGTGAGGTAGACGTGGAGCGAAACATCCGAAATCCGCTTCGGCATGCCTGATTCCTGTCCTCGGGTCGCGCCGGAACCGGCGCAGGGCTCGTCCGCGGGGAGTGTAGCGCCGAGATTCGCGGCGCGGACCGGCACCACGCCGGAGCAGACGATCGGCGCGGTGCCGCGCGGCGGGCGGCGGGTGTGCGGTGGCGGCAGCTCGCGGGGGCGCCCGCCGGAGCGTGCCGCCGCGTCGTCGCTGCGGGCCCGCGGGAATCGGTGCCGTCGCACCGCCGCCGCGGCGGCTCGGTCATCGGGTGCGGTTGGCGGCGAGGAAGGCCGAGAGCGGCGCCTGCGGCTGCGGCCGGATCACCAGCCCGAGCTGCACCTCCTCCACCGGCCGCTGCTGCTCGTACGGGGCGAGCGCGAGCAGCAGCGGCACCACCGCCTCCGCGATCCGGTCGCCCACCTCGCAGTAGGACTGCGCCGACAGCCCGATCGGATCCGCGATGTTCTCCCGGTGCACGTACGCCAGATCGTTTCGCGCGGCGTGCAATTCGCCGATCGTCCGCGCCCCCGTGAGCTTCGCGATGCGCCGCGCCTCCAGCAGCGTGAAGGTCCGCGCCGGCGCCCCGAACCCCATCGCGGCCGCCTGGTCCCTGATCTGATCGGTCATGGTCAGGATGAGATCGGCGCGGTCCACCATCTCCGGCGTCAGCTTCCGCGCCTTGAACCCCTCCGGATCGCCGCCGAGCCCGGCGATCGCTTGCGCCGCAAGCGGTTCCACCGGGAACCCGACCAGCGCGCGGGTCCCCGCGCTCTCCGCGGTGAGCCGCGGCAACTCGTAGTCGACCGCGAGGGCGCGGGTGAGCCGCTCGGCGATCGCCGAACGGCAAACGTTGCCATTGCAGACGAACAGGACGTGCATGGGACAACGGTATGCAGGTCACAGCGGTGTCACGACCCCGCGCAGCGGGAAATCACACCCCGCCCGACAAGAGTTCATCCGCAGGTCGGATACCGTACACGGGCGCTCGGGAACCCCTCCCGGGGTTTTGTATCAGGTGGAAGCGCCGCAGGGCAAGAACCGGGGTTTCCAGCTCTGAGAATGTCGGCTTCGCGGTACCGGCGGCGGAGTCGTTCGCCTTCCGAACGAAATGGCGAACATCACCCTTACGGCCTCGGATAGGGGCGAGGCGGTGGTCGGCTGCGACGGAAGTGTCAGCGTCACCCCGCCGATCCCGAACAAGTCCTTGTTCGGCAACGTCACCGGCGATTCGTTCGGCATCGAGGCCACCGAATGGAGTTCCGGCGGCGACCATCAGGGCACCGGACTTCGACGGCGCCGAGCTCACCCGCGACGGACTCCGTCGAAGCTCCGCCGCGATTCGCTACGGGTTCGCCGTCCGATGGATTCGCCGGCCCGAGGGCGGCTTCCCCCGCTGAGAGTGCCGGACGCCGGAGGCACGCTGCCGCGCACACGATTTACGGCATGCGCGACGCGATGAATTGCCCCCTGGGATCGAAATTCCGGTCCCCACCTCGGTGCCGAGTGTGGGACTCGAACCCACACGCCCTTTCGGGCAACGGTTTTTGAGACCGTCGCGTCTGCCAGTTCCGCCAACCCGGCGCACCGTGAGCGACTATAGCCGCTGGGCGGCGCCCGGCGCGAAACGGCGGCGCACGGCGGGGTTCGCGCAGGGTATATGGGTTGTCCGGCGAGCTGAACGGTACTCTCTACAGCACTCGCATGCGGAACCAGAGGGGTCTACCAATGAGCACTACAGCAGGGGGCGCCGGCCCGACGCGGGACACCGGTGCGAAGCGGGTCGTCGTCGCCGAGGACGAGACGCTCATCAGGATGGACCTGGTCGAGATGCTCACCGAAGAGGGGTACGAGGTGGTGGGCGAGGCCGGTGACGGGCAGCAGGCGGTGGACCTGGCGGTGGAGCAGAAGCCCGATCTGGTGATCATGGACGTCAAGATGCCGCGCCGGGACGGGATCGACGCCGCCGCCGAGATCGCCTCGAAACGCGTTGCGCCGGTGGTGATCCTGACCGCTTTCAGCCAGCGCGACCTGGTGGAGCGGGCGCGCGACGCGGGGGCGATGGCGTACCTGGTGAAGCCGTTCACCAAGTCCGACCTGGTGCCCGCCATCGAGCTGGCGGCGAGCCGCTTCCACGAGATCACCGCGCTGGAGAGCGAGGTGGCGAACCTCTCCGAGCGGCTGGAGACCCGCAAGTTGGTCGAGCGCGCCAAGGGTGTGCTGATGCAGACCCAGGGGCTCTCCGAGCCGCAGGCGTTCAAGTGGATCCAGCGCACCGCGATGGATCGGCGCACCACCATGAAGGCGGTCGCGGAGGTCGTGCTGGAGAATCTCGCGCCGCAGTGATCTTCGCGGCATTTCCGATGCCGGTGGAACGCGTGTCAGGGGGTCGATCGACGCGTCCGCGGGATCGTGACCGGGGAAAGCCCGCCGTCACGGCCGGAGATTTTACGCGCTGGAAACGTGAGCTGCAAGAACAATTCGACACGAACTCGTCTCCATAGAGCGATTGTGATGCGGATCCACCGCGCCGACGCTATGTTTCTGCTCGGGCTGGCGCGGTCGGCCCCCTCGGTGTTTGCCGGGGGAACACAGGAACGTAGAGGTGAGGACGCGTGCTGAGTTCGACATGGCGAAGGCGCTCCACGCGCGGTGTGCTGGCATTCGGTGCCGTCGCCGCGCTGGTGCTGACCGGATGTGGCGACAAGTCGACGAGCGACGGGTCGGATTCGTCCGGCACCGCGGGTGCGGGCGGGTTGTCCATTCAGCCCGTGCTGCAGGTCGACGCGCAGGGCAGGGAAGTCCCCAAGGTCGACGCGGCCGCGGCCGCCGATCCGGCCGGCGCCGGGGGTGCCACCTGCCCGGCGGGTACCTCGATCGCCATGGCGGGCGCGCTCACCGGCCCGGACGCGGCGCTCGGCATCAATATCGTGAACGGCGTGAAGCTCGCGCTCGACCAGCACAACAAGGCCAACCCGGGCTGCCAGATCGCGCTCAAGCAGTTCGACACCGAGGGCGACCCGCAGAAGGCCTCCCAGGTGATTCCGCAGATCGTCAACGATCCCACGGTGATCGGCCTGGTCGGCCCGGCCTTCTCCGGCGAGACCAAGGCCACCGGCCAGATCCTCAGCGACGCCGGGCTGGTCTCGGTCACCTCGTCGGCGACCAATGCCACGCTCACCGCGAACGGCTGGCAGACCTTCTTCCGCGGTCTGGCCAACGACGACGTGCAGGGCCCGTCGGTGGCGAACTACCTGGTGAACACCGCCGGGTACAAGAAGATCTGCGTCGTGCAGGACAACACCGACTACGGCACCGGCCTGGCCGCGAGCATCACCGCCGGGCTCGGCGCCGCCGCCGACCCGGCCTGCGCCGCCAGCATCAAGAAGGGCGACAAGGACTTCTCGGCCACCGTCACCCAGATCTCGGCCGCCGACCCGGACGCCATCTTCTACTCGGGCTACTACGCCGAGGCCGCCCCGCTGGCCCAGCAGCTGAAGTCCGGCGGCGTGGACGCGGTCTTCGTCTCCGCGGACGGCACCAACGACCCGCAGTTCGTCTCCCAGGCAGGCAGCTCGTCCAAGGGCGCGGTGCTCTCCTGCCCGTGCGGCCCCGCCCCGGAGACCTTCGCCGCGGAGTACGAGGCGCTGAACGGCCAGGCGCCGGGCGTGTACTCGGTCGAGGCCTACGACCTGACCACGATCCTGGCCATGGGCATCGACGGCGGCGCCGTCACCAGGCCCGCCCTGCTCGACTACGTGCGGGCGTACGACGGCGCCGGGCTGGCCCGCCAGTACCGGTGGAACCCGAATGGCGAGCTCTCCAACGCGCTGATCTGGATCTACGAGGTCAAGTAGCGCCGACGTCCGGCGCGGCGGCACGTACGAACCCCTGCCGGGGGCGTACGTGCCGCCCGCGTCCTGCGCCGATTCGTGAGGGTGAAGATGAGGGCGAACTACGAATGACGACATCAACTCTGCTCGGCGCGGCCCACCTCGCCGACGGGTCGATCGACTTCAACTACGAGGGCGTGATCGACCAGTTCTGGCGGCTGACCGTCGACGGGCTGTCCTACGGCGCCATCTACGCGCTGGTCGCCGTCGGCTACACCTTGGTCTACGGCGTGCTGCGGCTGATCAACTTCGCGCACTCCGAGGTCTTCATGCTCGGGCTGTTCGGGCAGTACATCGGGCTCATGCTGCTCGGCTTCTCGCCGAGCGGCGACGTGTACTCGCAGGGCATCCTGCTCACCGTCACCTACCTGGGGCTGGCCATGCTCTTCGGGATGGCCGTCTCCGGCGCCGCCGCGGTCGGGCTGGAGCGGGTGGCCTACCGGCCGCTGCGCAGGCGCGGGGCCAAACCGCTGATCTTCCTGATCACCGCGATCGGCATGTCCTTCGTGCTGCAGGAGTTCGTGCACTTCGTGCTCCCCGAGATCTGGCCCGGGCTCGGCGGCACCAATGCCCAGCAGCCGATCATGCTGGTCGAGCCGGAGGTGCAGTTCAGCTTCGGCGGCGCCGACGTCACCAATGTGACGCTGATCATCATCGCCGCGGCGGTGATTCTGGCCATCGCCACCGAGATCGGCATCAACCGCACCAAGTTCGGCCGCGGCATCCGCGCGGTCGCGCAGGACCCGGACACCGCCACCCTGATGGGCGTCTCCCGGGAGCGCGTCATCATGCTGACCTTTCTGATCGGCGGCGTCCTCGCCGGCGCCGCCGCGCTGCTCTACGCGCTCAAGATCCCGAACGGCATCATCTACTCCGGCGGCTTCGTGCTCGGCATCAAGGCGTTCAGCGCCGCGGTGCTCGGCGGCATCGGCAACCTGCGCGGCGCGCTGCTCGGCGGGCTGCTGCTCGGGCTCGCCGAGAACTACGGCCAGATCCTCTTCGGCACCGAGTGGCGCGATGTCGTCGCCTTCGTGGTGCTGGTGCTGGTGCTGATGTTCCGGCCGACCGGCATCCTCGGCGAGAGTCTCGGGAAGGCGCGGGTATGACCGACAACGATCCGGTGACCCAGCGCCTGCCGATCCAGAAGGCGCCCGCGCCGCCCGCGCCGCCCGCGCGCCCGATGCACGGCGTCGGCGACGCGCTGCGCTCCTGGTGGGCGGGGCTCTCCCGGCCCGCGCAGTGGGCGGTCGGCGTGCCGGCGCTGATCGCGCTCGCGCTGCTCCCGCTCTTCCCGCCGCCCTTCCTGAACACGCCCGGCACCAGCTTCGGCGGCGTCATGGCGCAGTTCGCCATGTACGCGCTGATCGCCATCGGGCTGAACGTCGTGGTCGGCCAGGCCGGGCTGCTCGACCTCGGCTACGTCGGCTTCTACGCCGTCGGCGCCTATACCGTCGGGCTGCTGACCAGCCCGAACAGCCCGTGGAACCAGACCGACGGCGGCTGGCTGAACGAGGACTGGGCCTGGCTCGCCTGCCTGCCCATCGCGGTCGCGGTGACCGCCATGTCCGGGCTCATCCTCGGCTCGCCCACGCTTCGGCTGCGCGGCGACTACCTGGCCATCGTCACGCTCGGCTTCGGCGAGATCGTCCGGCTGCTCGCCGACAACCTCGGCGACATCACCAATGGCAGCCTCGGCCTCTCCGGCATCGCCTACCCGCGGGTCGGCGAGTCCGAGGAGCGGCCCAACGGCGTCTTCTCCGCGGGCAATGTCGGCGATCCGAACTCGTCGAGCCTGCTGGACAAGGCGAACTCCGGGGTCTGGTGGTTCTGGGTCGGCATGGTCCTGGTGATCGTGGTGCTGCTGATCGTCGGCAACCTGGAGCGCAGCCGGGTCGGCCGCGCCTGGGTGGCGATCCGCGAGGACGAGGACGCCGCCGAGGTGATGGGGGTGCCCGCCTTCAAGTTCAAGCTCTGGGCCTTCATGATCGGCGCCGCCATCGGCGGGCTCTCCGGCGCGCTCTACGCGGGCCAGGTGCAGTTCATCAACCCGACCGGCTTCAACATCATCAACTCCATGCTCTTCCTCTGCGCGGTGGTGATCGGCGGGCAGGGCAACAAGCTCGGCGTGATCGTCGGCGCCTTCATCATCGTCTGGCTGCCGAACCGGCTCATGTCGGTGCAGCTGGTGGAGCAGACCGCCACCGGCTACGCGCTGCTCGGGCTCACCCTGGTGGTGCTGATCGCGGCCGTCGTCGGCTGGCGCAGGTGGGCGCGGCACCAGGAGGGCGCCGGGCTGCGCTACGGCTACCTGCTCGGCTCGATCGCGGTGCTGATCGCGCTCGGCGCGGTACTCGGCAATGTGCTCGACTTCCAGGAGCAGGGCGCGCAGTCGCTCGGCGACTTCAAGTACCTCTTCTTCGGCATCACCCTGGTGGTGCTGATGATCTTCCGGCCGCAGGGGCTCTTCCCGGCGCGGCAGAAGCTGCTCACCTACGGCCGCCAGATCTACCAGGCGGTGCGCAAACCGGGGAGCGAACCGATCGGAGAACGGGCATGACCGGGCCCGGCGCGGGTGACGCGCTGTTCGACAACGAGGACATGTCCGCCGGCTACCGCAAGCCGCCGGAGCCGGTGGAGTACGCGGGCGACGTCGAGGTGACCGCGGTGCTGCCGGTGCTCGCCGACCCGGACGCGGTCGCCGAGGTGGTCGCGCCGAGCCGGACCATCGAGACCCCGGTCGGCGAGGCGCTGCTCCGCACCGACGGGCTGACCGTGAAGTTCGGCGGGCTGACCGCGCTGGACAGCGTGGACTTCGAGATCCGCCGCGGCGAGATCCTGGGGTTGATCGGGCCGAACGGCGCGGGCAAGACCACCTGCTTCAACGCCATCAGCGGGGTGTACCGCCCCACCTCGGGCACGGTGTACTTCGATGGCAAGCCGCTCACCAAGACCAAGCGCAATGCCATCACCCGGCTCGGCATCGCGCGCACCTTCCAGAACATCCGGCTCTTCGGCGAGATGACCGCGCTGGAGAACGTGGTGGTCGGCACCGACGCCAGGCACAAGACCTCGGTGCCCGGCGCCATCTTCCGCACCCCGCGGCACCGCCGCGAGGAGCGCGACGCCATCGAGCGCGGCATGGCGCTGCTGGAGTTCGTCGGCATCGCGCCGCGCGCGGTGGAGAAGGCGCGCAATCTCTCCTACGGCGACCAGCGCCGGCTGGAGATCGCCCGCGCGCTGGCCACCGAGCCCAAGCTGCTCTGCCTGGACGAGCCGGCTGCAGGGTTTAATCCAAGCGAGAAGTCGGCGCTGATGGAGCTGATCCGGAAGATCCGCGACGACGGCTTCACCGTGCTGCTGATCGAGCACGACATGCGGCTGGTGATGGGGGTGACCGACCGGATCGTGGTGCTGGAATTCGGCCGCAAGATCGCCGACGGGCTGCCGGCCGAGATCCGGGAGAACCCGGACGTGATCGCGGCCTACCTCGGCGTGCCGGACGACGACGAACAGGAGCGGTGATGGCTGACGCGGACGTGCTGCTCGAAGTCACCGACATGGTGGTGAACTACGGCCGGATCCAGGCCCTGCACGGGGTCTCCCTGCAGGTCAGGCAGGGCGAGCTGGTGACACTGCTCGGCGCCAACGGCGCGGGCAAGACCACCACCATGCGCGCGCTCTCCGGGCTGCTCCCGCTCACCGGCGGCCGGGTGGTCTTCGACGGCGAGGACATCACGCACGTCAAGGCGCACGAGCGGGTGGGGCGCGGGCTCATACAGGCGCCGGAGGGGCGCGGCGTCTTCCCCGGCATGACGGTGCTGGAGAACCTGGAGATGGGCTGCTACGCCCGGCCGTTCACGGAGAAGGCGGAGTACGGGAAGACCCTGGACTGGGTGTTCGAGCTCTTCCCGCGGCTGGCCGAGCGGCGCAAGCAGGTCGGCGGCACGCTCTCCGGCGGCGAGCAGCAGATGCTCGCCATCGGCCGCTCGCTCATGGCCAGGCCGCGGCTGCTGCTGCTGGACGAGCCGTCGATGGGGCTGGCGCCCATGGTGATCCAGCAGATCTTCCGGATCATCGGACAGATCAATGCCGAGGGCACCACGGTGCTGCTGGTGGAGCAGAACGCGCAGCAGGCGCTGGCGCGCAGCACCCGCGCCTACATCCTGGAGACCGGTGAGGTCACCAAGACCGGTGCGGGGCGCGAGCTGCTCACCGATCCCGCCGTGAAATCGGCGTACCTCGGCGTCGGCTGAGCCGTCGCCCCGAACGGAAACCCGGGCTTCACCTGGGTTTCCGCCGCGGGCCGCCCGGCGCGGCGCCCGGCGCGCACCGGATCGGCCGCGCGGGCGGTGCTTGCGGCGCGCGGAGCGCTCCGCTTCCATGGATTCGGTGGTGCGGCAACGGCGCCGGTGCCACGACGAAGCGAGGGGGAACGATGAGCGGGCCGTGGTGGAGCCGGCCGCGCCGGTTGATCGCCCTCGCGGCGGGTGCGGCGGTGATCGGCACGGTGCTGGCCGCCGGGGTCTCCCGGCCCGCGCACCGGACCGCGGAGCCGCCGACCGAGATGCGCGCGGCGCGCGGCGCCCCGGCCGGCCCCGGCTTCGCGGGCGTGCTCAGCGAGGCGGGCCGCCCCGCCGGTGACGACGCGCCCCCGGTGGCCGAGCTGCCGCTGGCCGGGGTGCCGCTGCGCGCGGGGCCGGGCGCCCCCGAGGCGCGCCCGGTCTTCGCACTCGCCGACCACCCGCTGCTGGCCAGGCATGCCGGGCTGGCCCGGATCAGCTGCGAGCTGCCGCCCTGGCACGACGAGCCGCGCGGCGCCGAGGCCTTCCTGCGCGCCGCGCTGGACTGCCTGGACGACAGCTGGTCGGTGACGCTGCGCAATGCCGGGCTGCCCTTCCGCCCGCCCCGGCTCGAGCTCCGCGCGGAGGGCGCCCGCAGCGCGTGCCCGGACCGGCTGCCAGGCCCCGGCGACCGGCCCTTCTACTGTCCGGCCGACGAGAGCATCGTGGTGCCTGCGGAGGCGCTGCGCCCGCTCGGCGCCGGCTCCAGGCGCGGCGCCCAGCTCGCGGCGCTCGGCCACGAGTACGGCCACCACGTCCAGCAGCTGGTCGGGATGCTGCGCGCCTACTCCGACGCGCGCAGCACGGCGGGCTGGAGCTCCGAGCGCGGGCAGGAGCAGAGCCGCAGGCTCGACCTCCAGGCGTGGTGCTTCGCCGGCATGTTCCTCGGCACCAACCACGGCCGCGGTGATATCGACGGGCGCACCTGGGAGGAGGCCGCGAGCGCGGTCCGATCCGGCGGCGACCGGCCGGGCGAGCCCCGATTGCTGGGCAGCCCGGAGTCGGTGTGGGGCTGGTGGCGCTGGGGTTCGGACACCGGCGACACCTGGGAGTGCAACAGCTGGTACGCGGCCGCGGCGCACGTCGGCTGAGCCGCGCGGGTCCCGGCCCGGATGTCGGAGCCGGTCCCTAGACTCACCCGTGTGACTTCACCGACCACGCAGCCTGCCACGTCCGCCGCCGCCGCGACCGCGGGTGGTGACCGGCCGACGTTGCTGCTGCTGGACGGGCACTCCATCGCCTACCGCGCCTTCTTCGCGCTGCCCGCGGAGAACTTCAAGACCGTCACCGGGCAGACCACCAACGCCGTCTACGGCTTCACCGCCATGCTCATCAACCTGCTCCGCGACGAGAAACCGACGCACGTGGCGGCAGCCTTCGACGTCTCCCGCGCCACCTTCCGCACCGAGGCGTACCCGGAGTACAAGGCCAACCGCAGCTCCACGCCGGACGAGTTCCGCGGCCAGGTGGAGCTGACCAAGGACGTGCTCGGCGCGCTCGGCATCCCGGTGATGGCGATCGAGGGGTACGAGGCCGACGACGTGATCGCCACCATCACCACGCAGGCGCTGCGCGACGGATTCCGTATCCTCATCGTCACCGGCGACCGCGACGCCATCCAGCTGGTGAACGACGACGTCACCGTGCTCTACCCGCGCAAGGGCGTCTCCGACCTGACCCGCTTCACCCCCGGCGAGGTGCAGACCAAGTACGGCCTCACCCCGGCCCAGTACCCGGACTACGCGGCGCTGCGCGGCGACCCGAGCGACAACCTGCCCGGCATCCCCGGTGTCGGGGAGAAGACCGCCGCCAAATGGATCCGCGAATTCGGCGACCTGACCGCGCTGGTCGACCGGGTGGACGAGGTCAAGGGCAAGGTCGGCGACGCACTGCGCGCCAACCTGAGCAGCGTGGTGCTGAACCGGCAGCTCACCGAGATGGTCAAGGACGTCCCGCTGCCGTACACGCCGGAGCAGCTGGCGCAGGCGCCGTGGGATCGGAACAAGATCCACCAGCTCTTCGACGACCTGGAGTTCCGGGTGCTGCGCGACCGGCTCTTCGAGACGCTGGCCCCGCCGGAGCCGGAGGCGGAGTCCGGCTTCGAGATCAGCGGCGGCGCGCTGGAGGTCGGCGCGGTCGGGGCGTGGCTCGCCGAGCACGCGAAGGCCGGTGCCAGGCACGGCCTCTCGGTGGTCGGCACCGGCAGCCCGGCCGCCGGTGACGTGCGGGCGCTCGCCATCGCCGCGGCCGACGGCGAGGGCGGCTACATCGACACGACGGTGCTCACCCCCGAGGACGAGGCCGCGCTCGGCGCCTGGCTGGCCGACCCCGATGTGCCCAAGGCGCTGCACGAGGCCAAGGCCGCCGTGCACGCGCTGCGCGGCCGCGGCTGGGCCCTCGGCGGGCTCGCCACCGACACCGCGCTCGCCGCCTACCTGGTGCGCCCCGGGCAGCGCAGCTTCAACCTGGACGACCTCTCGCTGCGCTACCTGCGCCGCGAGCTGCGCGCCGAGGTGGACGAGACCCCGCAGCTCTCGCTGCTCGACGCCGAGGACGCCGCCGACGTCGAGCTGGCCACCGCCGAGATGCTGCGCGCCCGCGCGGTCGCCGACCTGGCCGACGCGCTGGACGAGGAGCTGGCGAAGATCGAGTCGGTGCCGCTGCTCACCGAGATGGAGCTGCCGCTGCTCGGCGTGCTCGCCACCCTGGAGGAATCCGGCATCGCGGTCGACACCGACCAGCTCGGCACGCTGCAGCGCACCTTCGCGGACAAGGTGAACGACGCCGCCGAGGCGGCATACGGGGTGATCGGCAAGCAGATCAACCTGGGCTCGCCCAAGCAGCTGCAGGTGGTGCTCTTCGACGAGCTGGACATGCCGAAGACCAAGCGCACCAAGACCGGCTACACCACCGACGCCGACGCGCTGGAATCGCTCTTCGAGAAGACCGAGCACCCCTTCCTCGAGCACCTGCTCGCGCACCGCGACGCCACCCGGCTCAAGGTCACGGTGGACGGGCTGCTCAAGTCGGTCGCCGACGACGGCCGCATCCACACCACCTTCAACCAGACCATCGCCGCCACCGGCCGGCTCTCGTCCACCGAGCCGAACCTGCAGAACATCCCGATCCGCACCGACACCGGAAGGCAGATCCGCGACACCTTCGTCGTGGGCGCGGGCTACGCCGAGCTGATGACCGCCGACTACAGCCAGATCGAGATGCGGATCATGGCGCACCTCTCCGGCGACGAGGGGCTGATCGAGGCCTTCAACTCCGGCGAGGACCTGCACACCTTCGTGGCCTCGAAGGCGTTCGACATCCCGATCTCCGAGGTGCACCCGGAGATGCGGCGGCGGATCAAGGCCATGTCCTACGGTCTGGCCTACGGGCTCAGCGCCTTCGGCCTCTCCGCGCAGCTCAAGATCAGCACCGCCGAGGCCAAGGAGCAGATGGAGACCTACTTCACCCGCTTCGGCCGGATCCGGGACTACCTGTACGAGGTGGTGGAGCAGGCCCGCAAGGTCGGCTACACGCAGACGCTCTTCGGCCGCCGCCGCTACCTGCCCGACCTCGACACCAGCAACCGGCAGCGCCGCGAGGCCGCCGAGCGGATGGCGCTGAACGCGCCGATCCAGGGCACCGCCGCCGACATCATCAAGGTCGCCATGATCAATGTGCACCGGGCGATCGAGGCCGCCGGGCTGTGCTCCCGGATGCTGCTGCAGATCCACGACGAGCTGGTCTTCGAGGTCGCCGAGGGCGAGCGGGACGAACTGGAGCGACTGGCGCGGGCGGAGATGTCGGCGGTGATCGAGATGTCGGTGCCGCTGGACGTCTCGGTCGGCACCGGCCGCAGCTGGAACGCCGCCGCGCACTGACTCACTGCGAACCACGGGCTGCGATCCGGCGGGTGAGCCGGACCGCGGTCCCCGGGGTCGGCGCGCTGCGGCCCGCGCGAGCGCGGGCGGCGCGTCAGAATTCCAGCGCGCCCCGCGCGGGCCAGGCGCCCTCGGCGCGGTGCTGCTGCACCACCCGGACCCAGACCTGCCAGGCCGCCGTCCCGGCCGGCCGGTAGCGGTTGGTGTCCAGGTCAAGGGTGAGCTCGAACTCCTCGTCCGGCTCCGGCGAGCGGCCGGTGCTGCGGGCCGAGACCAGGTACCTGGCCGAGCGATCGTCGCCATTGCCGAGCTCGTACTCGACCCGCCAGCGCGCCGGGTGGATGCGCACCCCGCGCGGCGCCCGGCCGCTCTCGCCCGCCGCGCTGTAATCGGCGGCCACCTCGTACTCGCCGAGCGCGGTGTACTCGTAGACCTCCCGGCTGCCGGAGTCGACGACGAAGCGCACCGCCGCGGCCTCCTCGGGGAGCGGCGTGCAGACCCAGCCGCGTTCGAAGGGCACCGAGCGGAAGGTCAGCTCCTGGCCGAGGATCTCCGTCAGATGGTGTTCGGCGCGCACAGTGTCGTCGGTCGGCTGGATCATGCTCGCTCTTCTCTTCCCCCGCGGCTCAGCCCGCGAAAACGATTCGCGGACATCTTCTTTCGGCACGACGCCGGCTACGCCGCCCGACATGGATTTGGACGCGCGATATGAACCCGCGGTTCCGCACTGTGACCGGGGCTACGTTCGCAGTCGGTGGCGCATGAGTTGCGGCGGCCCGGGCCGCCGATTCGGACCGCGCGGTCTTCATGCGCGCCGCGCACTGCGGCGCCCCCTGCTGTGACCTGTCCCACGGCACCCGTTGTGAGCTGCGCGAACACTACTCACGGGTAGCGCCGACATCGGTGTTAACGCGGTTGCCATCGCCCGACGACATCCCTATTGTGAAAGCCGTGCCGCACCCCGCCCGCCACCGCGCCGCAGCGCTCGATATCGCAGATCGCGATCGCGCCGCGCGCATTCCGCTCACCGCGATGGTGGCGCGGCGACTTCTCGTAGTAGCTCGCCGTAGCGAGGTCTGATCCGGACCAGCCCCCTCGCTGCGGGCATACTCGAACGTTACTGCTGGTCACCCCCTTTTCATTCGGACACACTCTCCGGGAAGACCAAAAACCTGCCATGACCATGCTGACTCTCGACATCGATACGGTCCGTACCGCCGCCCCCGCCGCCCTGCGGGCCGAGTGCGCCGGTCTCACCGACTCCGACTTCCAATCCCGGTACTGCGGCGAGCAGGGCCCGATCCGGCTCGGCGACTGGTCGCCGGCGGACAGCCGCAGCGCCTGCTACACCGCCACCCTCGAATTCGCCGACCGGCTGCGCAGCGTGGTCGCCACCGGCAGCCCGGTGGCCGCGCTCACCTCGGCGCTCTACAGCGAGGGGTACCCGGTCGAGATCCTGCAGTTCCACCAGCGCGGCACCGCCGCCGGGGTCGCGACCTTCGTCCGCTGCGAGCTGAACGGCCGCAGCGGCTGGGGCGCCGCGCTCGCCGACGACGGCCTGGAATCCACCGTCCGCGCCATGATCGCGGGCGTGAACGGGCTCGGCGCCTGACCGGCACCACCCGGAACGAATCGAGGGCCGCTCACGGATCGTGAGCGGCCCTCGTCGTCGGTTCGCGTGGTCGTCGGTTCGCGCGCCCTACTCGGCGGGCTGCTGCTCCGCGAGCTGCTTGCGCACCTCGTCCATGTCCAGCGCCTTCACCTGGGAGACCAGGTCCTCCAGCGCGGCCGGGGGGAGCGCGCCGGGCTGCGCGAAGACCAGCACACCCTCGCGGAACGCCATGATGGTCGGGATCGAGCGGATGTTCGCGGCGGCGGCCAGGCTCTGCTCGGCCTCGGTGTCCACCTTGCCGTGCACCACGTCGGGGTGCTTGTCCGCGGACGCCTCGAAGGTCGGCGCGAAGCTCTTGCACGGACCGCACCACGAGGCCCAGAAATCGACGAGTACCACGTCGTTACCGGTCACAACCTCGTCGAAGTTCTGCTGGGTCAGCGTCTGGGTGGCCATGTCGTCCTCTCGTTGCGTGTGCCTGCTGTAACGCGGGCCTACCGTTCTATGTTCCACGGACAGTCCACTCGCGGCGCCGGTCGCCGTCCCATCGGCGAATACCCACGACCGTCGCCGCGGAATCACCGTCGGTGGCGATCAGCCCGATCGCCGTGCCGAGCCGCGTCGGCGGCAGCCGCCTGGCCAGCGTCACGTGCGGGGTCCAGGCGTCCGGCCGGATATTCGCCGGGACGCCGGGCGCCGGCCCGAGCGCGGCGTGCACCCGGCGGTGCAGCGCGAGCAGCGCGCGGGTCGCGATCACCAGCCGGACCAGGACGAGTCGTTCCACCCCGAAGACGACCGGGCTCCCGAGGGTGACCGGGAGCGGCTCGAACTCCAACTCGGCCAGCGCCGCCTCGGCCTGCGGGGCCAGCTCGGTGGCGACCGCCGCGGTGATGTGCGGCCGGTTCGACGCTCCGGTGTGCTGAGCCTGGCTCGGCAGCCCGGCCGCGGCGAGCGCCGCCCACTGCGCCCGCACCGCGGATTCGGCCGCCGCGTCCAGCAGCAGTTCGACGGACTGCACCATGATCGTCCGACGGTAACCGACCCCGCGGCGCCGCGCGCCGGAACCGCGCGCCACGATGAGCGGGTGAGCGGAAGCACGGAGTCCGGGCTGCGGCTCGGCGTACTCGACGGCGACGGCATCGGGCCGGAGGTGGTGGCGGCCACCACCGTGGTGGTCGACGCGGCGCTGGCCGCGGCGGGGGCGCCGCCGGTGGAGTGGGTGCCGCTGCCGTTCGGGCGCACCGCGCTGGACGAGTTCGGCGACGCGGTGCCGGAGCGCACGCTGCGCGAGCTGGAGCGGCTGGACGCCTGGATCCTCGGCCCGCACGACAATGCCTCCTACCCGGGCGGGCACGCCGACCCGCCGAGCGGGCGCATCCGCAGGCACTTCCGGCTCTTCGCCAATATCCGCCCGGCCAAGGCGTTTCCGGGCGTGCGGGCGGCCGCGCCCGATATCGACCTGGTCATCGTGCGGGAGAACACCGAGGGCTTCTACGCCGACCGGAACATGGCGATCGGGTCGGGGGAGTTCGCCCCGACCGCGGACGTCGCGCTCTCGGTCGGGCTGATCACCAGGACGGGCAGCGCCGCCATCGCGCACGAGGCGCTCCGGCTGGCGCGGGCGCGGCGCGGGCGGCTCACCATCGTGCACAAGGCCAACGTCCTCCCGCTGACCATGGGGCTCTTCCGCGCGGTCTGCTACGAGGTCGCCGCCGCGTACCCGGAGGTCGAGGTGACGGACGAGCACGTCGACGCCGCCGCGGCGCACCTGGTGCGCGCCGCCGCCGACTACGACGTGCTGGTGACCGAGAACCTGTTCGGCGACATCCTCTCCGATCTCGCCGGTGAGCTGAGCGGATCGCTCGGTATCGCGCCCTCGGTGAATTGCTCGGCGCGCAAGGCCATGGCGCAGGCGGTGCACGGCGCCGCGCCGGACATCGCGGGCAGCGGCATCGCGAATCCGGTTGCGCTGCAGAGCAGTGCTGCGCTGTTGCTGCGGCGGCTGGGTGAGCGCGGCGCGGATCCACGGACAGTGACGGCGGCCGATGCGCTCGAGGGCGCGCTCGCCGCGGCGCTGGCGTCCGGGGTGACCACCCCCGACCTCGGCGGCACCGCCACCACCAGCGAATTCACCGCGGCGGTCGTGGGCGGGCTCGGCACGCCGTAGCGCCGGTGCCTGGAGGCCCCCGGCATTAATGTTCGGTTACTGTGCCCACACGGACGGTGCCGGTCGCCTAGATTTGCCGAACGGGCGGTGGCGCCCGGGTTGTGCGATTTCGACGTGTGGAGGTCTGCTGTGGCGGTTCGATCGGTGCTCGGCAGGCGGGCCCTGCGGGTGATGTGCGTGCTCACCGGCGGCGCGCTCGTCCTGACCGGGTGCACCAGCAATACCGAAGACGGCGGCGCCGGGAGCGACGCGGAGAAGGTGCAGGTCGACAAGGTCGATGCCATCGCCGCGCAGCTCCCGGAGAAGCAGAAGCAGGCGGGCAAGCTGGTGATCGGGGTGAACGTCCCCTACCAGCCGAACGAGTACAAGGACGCCTCCGGCAAGATCGTCGGCTTCGACGTCGACCTGATGAACGCGGTGACCGAGGTGCTCGGCGTCCAGGCGGAGTACGTGGAGTCCGCCTTCGAGAAGATCATCCCGGCCATCCAGGCGGGCACCTACGACGTCGGGATGTCCTCGATCACCGACTCCGAGGAGCGCGAGCAGCAGGTGGACTTCACCACCTACTTCAACGCGGGCATCCAGTGGGCGCAGCAGACCGGCAAGCCGGTCGACCCGGAGAACGCCTGCGGCAAGAAGGTCGCGGTGCAGGCCACCACCGTCGAGCACACCGACGAGGTGCCAGCCAAGAGCGCCGCCTGCGTGGCCGCGGGCAAGCCCGCCATCGATATCCAGGCCTTCGACGAGCAGAGCCAGGCCACCAACGCGCTGATGCTCGGGCAGGTGGACGCCATGTCCGCCGACTCGCCGGTCACCGCGTACGCCATCAAACAGGGCGGCGGCAAGATCGAATCGGCCGGTTCGGTCTTCGACTCGGCGCCGTACGGCTGGGCCGTGCCCAAGGGCTCGCCGCTGGCGGCCGCGCTGCAGCAGGCCGTGCAGCACCTGATCGACAACGGCCAGTACAAGACCATCACCGAGAACTGGGGTGTGCAGGACGGCGCCATCACCACCTCGGTGATCAACGGCGCGACGAGCTGAGATGGCGGTCGACACCGCCAAGCCGGAGAGTGCCGAACCGGAGCCGATCAAGGCCGTCCCGCTGCGCAGGCCGGGCCGCTGGATCGCGGCCGCGCTGATCCTGGCGCTGGTCGGGCTGTTCCTCTACGGCGCCGCCACCAACGAGGCGTACCGCTGGGACACCTACTGGGCCTACCTGCGCGACGAGCGGATCGTCGCGGGCGCGGTGGTGACGCTGGAGCTCACCGTGCTCGCCATGGTGATCGCGGTGCTGCTCGGCACCGTGCTCGCGGTCATGCGGCTCTCGCCGAACCCGGTGCTGCGCGCCAGCGCCTGGGTGTACCTGTGGATCTTCCGCGGCACCCCGGTCTTCGTGCAGCTGGTGTTCTGGGGGCTCTTCCCCTCGCTGTACCGGCAGATCCAGCTCGGGGTGCCGTTCGGGCCGAGCTTCTTCGAGCTGGACGTGCAGGGGCTGCAGGCCGCGTTCACCTTCGCGGTGATCGGGCTCGGGCTGAACGAGGCCGCGTACATGGCCGAGATCGTGCGCGCCGGGATCAACTCGGTGGGCGAGGGGCAGCGCGAGGCGTCGACGGCGCTCGGCATGTCCTGGAGCCAGACCATGCGCCGCACGGTGCTGCCGCAGGCCATGCGGGTGATCATCCCGCCCACCGGCAACGAGCTGATCGGCATGCTCAAGACCACCTCGCTGGTGACCGCGATCCCGCTCAGCACCGACCTCTACGGCCGGGCCCGCGACATCTACGGCGTGAACTTCCAGCCGATCCCGCTGCTGCTGGTCACCGCGACCTGGTACCTGGCCATCACCAGCGTGCTCATGGTCGGGCAGTACTACCTGGAGCGGCACTACTCGCGCGGGGCCTCGCGCCAGCTCACCGCCAAGCAGCTGCGCGAGCTGGCCGAGGCGCAGAAGGTGGTGGAGCCGCGGTGACCGAACCGATGATCCGGGCCGACCGGGTGTGCAAGAGCTTCGGCGCGCTCCGGGTGCTGCGCGGGGTCTCGCTGGAGGTGCCGCGCGGCGAGGTGCTCTGCCTGATCGGGCCCTCCGGCTCCGGCAAGTCCACCTTCCTGCGCTGCATCAACCACCTGGATCAGGTGAACGCGGGCCGGTTGTACGTGGACGGCGAGCTGGTCGGGTACCGGGAGAAGAACGGCAGGCTCTACGAGCTGCACCCGCGGGTCGCCGCGAAGCAGCGCCGGGAGATCGGCATGGTGTTCCAGCACTTCAACCTGTTCCCGCACCGCACCGCGCTGGAGAACGTGATCGAGGCGCCGACCCAGGTCAAGGGCGTGCGCAAGGCGGACGCGGTGGCGCGGGCCAAGGAGCTGCTCGACCGGGTCGGCATGGTGGAGAAGGCGAATGCCTATCCCGCGCAGCTCTCCGGCGGGCAGCAGCAGCGGGTCGCCATCGCGCGAGCCCTCGCCATGGACCCCAAGCTCATGCTCTTCGACGAGCCGACCTCGGCGCTCGACCCGGAGCTGGTCGGCGAGGTGCTCACGGTCATGCGCGAGCTCGCCGCCTCCGGCATGACCATGGTGGTGGTGACGCACGAGATGGGGTTCGCCAGGGAGGTCGCCGACCAGCTGGTGTTCATGGACGGCGGGGTCGTGGTGGAGTCCGGGAAGCCGAAGGAGGTGCTGGCGGCGCCGAAACAGGAACGCACGCAGGCATTCCTGTCCCGGCTGCTGTAGGAGCCGCTGCTCGGCTGGGTGAGTGCGACCGCGCGGTGCCTGCCCGGCTCGGTAGTGCGGAAACGCGCTGGTGTAGCGCGGCGGGGCCGCCGCCACGCGAGGCGCGAGGGCACACTCGGCCCCCGCGCCACGCCGAACGAGCAGGCTCGGCGGCTGCCGAATGCCGGGCTCCGTCCGCTGACCGGCACCGCGTGAGCCGGGAGCAAAGGCCGCGCGTAAAGCCGTGACGAGTGCTGCGGCCGCTGGGCCGCGGGAGTTCTCGGCGTTCCAGACGAGGGCGAGGCGGCCGCGGATCTCGGGGGTCAGCGGGATGGCGCGGACCCCGAACGCGGCCGCCTCCTCCGGTTCCAGCCCCGGCACCACGGCGATCCCGAACCCGCGCGCGGCGAGCCGGAGCAGCAGCGGGGGAGCGGCCGCCTCGAACGCCACCTCGGCGCGGAACCCCGCCGCCGCGCACGCCTTCTCCAGCTCGGCCCTGACCCCGGTGCCGGTCGGCAGGCAGATCAGCGGCTCGTCGCGCAGCGCGCCCACCTCGAGCACCGCACCGAATCCATCGGCATCCGCCGCCACCGCCGCGACCACGGGCGTGTCCAGCACGATCTGCACCCCGAGCCGGGGATCCGGCGGGTCGCTGGTGAGCGAGACCAGCGCGGCGTCCAGGTCGCCGCGCAGCACCGCCGCCAGCATCTCGGCGGAGATGTCCTCGGTGAGCCCGATGGCGATCCCCGGGTGCGCGGCGTGGAATCCGGCGAGCGCCCCCGCCACGTCGAACTCGTCCGCGGTGGCGCCGGAGATGAGCCCGATCCGCACCTGCCCGCGCAGCAGCCCGGTGAACTCGTCCGCCACCCGCCCGGCTCGCTCCGCCGCGGCCAGCGCGGCCCTGGCGTGCGGCAGCACCGCCGCCCCCGCCTCGGTGAGCGTCACCCGCCTGCCGCCGCGGTGCAGCAGCGGTAGCCCGAGTTCCTTCTCCAGCTGCCTGAGCTGCGCGCTCAGCCCCGGCTGGGTGACGTGCAGCCGCTCGGCGGCGCGGGTGAAGCCGCCCTCGTCCCCTACGCCCACAACCCCGACCTGATCGCCGAGCCGCGCACGGCCGCGGAGGTGGTGGCCGCCGTCCGGCACGCCGCCGAGCGCGACCTGCCGATCGGCGTGCACGCCACCGGCCACGGCCTCTCGGTCCCGCTCGACGGCGGCGTGCTCATCGACACCGTGCACCTGGACGGCCTGTGGATCGACCCCGAGACCCGGATCGCCCGGGTGGAGGCCGGAGTCCGCGCGGGCACTCTGCTCGAGGCCGCCGCCGAGCACGGCCTGGCGCCGCTCTCCGGCTCCTCGCCATCGGTGAGCGTGATCGGCTACCTGCTCGGCAGCGGCCTCGGGCTGCTCGCCAGGCACTACGGCTACGCCGCCGACCGGGTGCGCGCGCTGAAGCTGGTGACCGCCGACGGCGAGCTGCGCAGGCTGGTGCCGGGCGACGCGCTGTTCGGCGCGGTGCTCGGCACCGTCGGTGCCTTCGGCGTCGTCACCGCCGTCGAGCTCGAGCTGCTCCCGGTGGCCGAGATCTACGGCGGCCAGCTCGTCTTCGACGCCGAGCTCACCGGGCCGGTGCTCGACGCCTGGCGGGCCTGGGCCGCGACCGCGCCGGAGACCGTCACCTCCTCGGCCGGGCTGCTCACCTACCCCGACCTCGAGCAGCTGCCGCCGTTCCTGCGCGGCCGCTCGGTGGTGAGCCTGCGCATCGCCTTCGAGGGTTCCGCGGCCGAGGGGGAGCGGCTGGTCGCACCGCTCCGCGCGGCCGGTGCGACGATCACCGACGACCTGCGGACCATGCCGTACGCGCAATCCGGCAGCATCCACCGCGAGCCGCCGGAGCCGCACGGCTACGCCGCCACCAATGCCGCGCTGCGCGGCTTCGACGCCGACGCGCAGCACGCCCTGCTCGCCGTCACCGGCCCGGACACCGTGGTCGACATCAGGCAGCTCGGCGGCGCGCTGCGCGAGCCGGGGAGGTCCGGCGCGGCCATCGACTTCCGCGAGGCGGAGTTCCTGGTCCGGGTGATCACCGCCGCCGACGGCCCCGGCCCGGTCCCCGCGCTCGACGCCGTGCGCACCGCCCTCGCCCCCTTGACCCTCGGCCACCAGCTCGGCTTCCTCTACGGGGCCGCCGACGCGGCGGGCGAGGCGCAGACCAGGGCCGGTTTCAGCCCCGGCACCTACGACCGGCTGGCCGCGCTCAAGGCCGAGTACGACCCGGCCGCCCGCTTCCGCGCCACCCGGGTCATCGTCCCCGAGCGCTGAACCCGCCCTTCCGGCGAACCGGACATCCTGCTATCGTGGTGATATCACTTTGATACTGGGAGGATGTCATGGAGCTTCGACCCGCATGGCACGTCAACGGGTTCGCGGTCCTGGTGGCGTGGTTCGTGCTCACGCTCGGCTTCGGCGCGGCGGCGGCCTACGGCTTCGTGGTCGCGAGCCGCGACGGCAGCGCCCCGGCGCTGGTCGCGGCGATCGCCGCCACCGTGCTCGCGGTGGTGGTGTTGATCCTGGCCAGCGGGCTGATCGTGGTGAATCCGAACGAGGCCAAGATCGTCCAGTTCTTCGGCCGCTACATCGGCTCGGTCAGCGAGCCCGGGTTCTTCGCGGTGCTCCCGCTCACCGACCGCAAGAGCATCTCGCTGCGGGTGCGCAACTTCGAGACGCAGAAGCTCAAGGTCAACGATGCCGACGGCAGCCCGGTGGAGATCGCCGCGGTGGTGGTCTACCGGGTGGTGGACAGCTTCAAGGCGGCCTTCGCGGTGGACGACTACGAGGAGTACGTGGAGACCCAGTCCGAGGCGGCGGTCAGGCACCTGGCCACCACGCACCCCTACGACTCACACGAGGTCGGCACCAGCCTGCGGGACGGCGCCGAGATCGCCGAGGAGCTCACCGTCGAGCTGCGCGAGCGCACCGAGCTGGCAGGCATCGAGGTGCTCGAGGCCAGGATCACGCACCTCGCCTACGCGCCGGAGATCGCCCAGGCCATGCTGGTGCGGCAGCAGGCCGCGCAGGTGGTGGCGGCGCGCACCCGGATCGTGGAGGGCGCGGTCGGGATGGTCGGGCTGGCGCTGGACCGGCTCAGCGAGCAGGGCGTGGTCGAGCTGGACGAGGAGCGCCGCGCCGCCATGGTCTCCAACCTGCTGGTGGTGCTCTGCGGCGACCGGGCGACCCAGCCCGTGGTCAACGCGGGCTCGCTCTACGGCTGAGCGGGGGCCCGGATGGCCGAACGCAAGAAACTCCTGCTCCGCCTCGATCCGGCGGTGTACGACGCGATCGCCAGGTGGGCCGCCGACGACCTGCGCAGTGTGAACGCCCAGATGGAGTTCGCCCTCCGGCTGGCGCTGGACCAGGCGGGCCGGAATCCGAAAAGCGGTCGGTCCACCCGGGATTCGGCGGCAGGCGAAGAAGCGGAACCCTGACCGGAGCGGTAGCGGAGCGAGTGCCGACGGCACCCGCTCCGCTACCGTGTCCGCGTGCCGCTCTCCTTCGACCTCACCGGAATGCAGGCGCTCGACGACAGCACCTGGGGGGATCCCGTCACCCGCGACGTGGTCGCCGTGCACTTCTTCGATATCGCGCCGGAGCTGCCCGCCGGCCTGGACGACGCCCAGACGCTGCGGCGCAGGCTCGCCGAGCACCACGCCGCCTCCGGTTGCTTGATCGAGGCGCTCGTCATCTGGGTGGACTCGCTGCCCGCGCTGCTCCGGGTGGAGAAGGTGCCGATGCCGTTCGCCCCCGGCAAGTTGGCCTATTCCGCCTCGATCCTGGTGCCGCGGGCGCGGTGCAGCGCGGTGCTGCAGATCATCTGCCCCGAGGTGGGGAGCCCGATCGCCCGCGACGTGGTGGTGACCCAGCAGGCCGAGACCAGGAACCGCAGGCGCGGCCACCCGTACGCGCCGGGGTTGCAGGGCAGGCTCCCGTTCACCTCCGCGGACGACGTGCGCTGGGACGAGAGCTTCCCCGACCACCCGCTCAGCCGGGCGCGGCGCTGGGTGGTGCAGACCGTGCCGACGGTCCGGGTGGACCCGGAGTTCGCGGCGCTGGAGCCGTACTGCGGCTGAGCCGTCAGGGCCTGCGGGTCACGAAGATGGCGGTGCCGGGGAAGATCTCGCCGCGCAGCGGGCTCCACTGCCCCCACTCCCGGTCCAGCCACTCCGGCCAGTCCGGCTCCACGATGTCGAGCAGCTCCAGCCCGGCGGCGACGATCTCGCGCACCCGGTCGCCGATCGTGCGGTGGTGCTCCACATAGACCGGGGTGCCGTCGGCGCCGAGCTCGACGTACGGGCTGCGGTCGAAGTAGGACTGCTGCGCGACCAGCCCGTCCGGGCCGGGGTCGTCCCTGAAGATCCAGCGCATGGGGTGGTTCACCGCGAAGACCCAGCGCCCGCCCGGCCGCAGCACCCGCGCCACCTCGCGCATGACCGCCGCCGAGTCGGCCACGAACGGCACCGCGCCGAAGGCCGAGCAGGCCAGGTCGAAGCTCCGATCCGGGAACGGCAGTTTCTCGGCGTCGGCCTGCACCAGCGGCACCACCGGCCCGCCGCGCGCCATCACCGCGACGCCCCGGCGCAGCATGCCGGCCGAGATGTCCAGCCCCACCGGGTGCGCGCCGTTGCTCGCCAGCCAGCGCGCGCAGGGGGCCGAGCCGCAGCCGATCTCCAGCACGTCGCGCCCGGCGACCTCGCCGAGCAGGTGCCAGTCGCCCTCGTGCAGCCCCTCCGGGCACCAGACGAATTCGCCGGTCGGGGAGTCGACGCCGAGGAAGCTCGCGTGCTCGCGGTGGTAATCCGCGGCATCGGCGTCCCACCAGCGCCGATTGGCCGTGCTGCTGGCGGCCGAGCCGGCCGGGACGCGGGCGACGGCGGTCACCCCGAAGTCGGCCTCGGCGGCCGCGTGGCGGTGGTCGGACACCCCCGCGAGCCTAGTCGTACTGCGGTTTTCGACGCTCCCGGCCCGGTTTGCCCGGGCATGATCGGGTGCCGTACGCTGAGCGGCGAGTGTCAACTGTACTGGCGTCCGGTCATCGGGGTTCTCGAACGCGGGGTTTTCCTGGTGAGCCGGTCGTGGCACTGGGTATCGGGCCGGGTACACTCGGCGCGCCTCCCGAAACACTCCGCGCTCGGAATATCCGGCGGCCACGCCGGGTTTCGTCAGGCGATGCGTGCGGTACGTTCATTGTGTCCGTCGTCGCATCGTCGCGGTGATTTCGCAGCGTACCGAAAGTTCCAATGTCCGCAACCGACCACAATCCGTCCGGAGCACACCGACACATGCCCACCACCGTCACCTCGCCGCAGGTAGCCGTCAACGACATCGGCTCCGCCGAGGACTTCCTCGCCGCCATCGACGCCACGATCAAGTACTTCAACGACGGCGACATCGTCGAGGGAACCATCGTCAAGGTCGATCGCGACGAGGTTCTGCTCGACATCGGTTACAAGACCGAAGGCGTCATCCCTTCCCGCGAGCTCTCCATCAAACACGATGTCGACCCGAACGAGGTCGTTTCCGTGGGCGATGAGGTGGAAGCCCTGGTCCTCACCAAGGAGGACAAGGAAGGCCGCCTGATCCTGTCGAAGAAGCGGGCGCAGTACGAGCGTGCGTGGGGCACCATCGAGGAGCTCAAGGAGAAGGACGAGGCCGTCAAGGGCACCGTCATCGAGGTCGTCAAGGGCGGCCTGATCCTCGACATCGGCCTGCGCGGCTTCCTCCCGGCCTCGCTGGTCGAGATGCGCCGGGTCCGCGATCTGCAGCCGTACGTCGGCAAGGAGATCGAGGCCAAGATCATCGAGCTGGACAAGAACCGCAACAATGTGGTGCTGTCCCGCCGCGCCTGGCTGGAGCAGACCCAGTCCGAGGTGCGCAGCGAGTTCCTGCACCAGCTGCAGAAGGGCCAGGTCCGCAAGGGTGTGGTCTCCTCCATCGTCAACTTCGGCGCCTTCGTCGATCTCGGCGGTGTCGACGGCCTGGTGCACGTCTCCGAGCTCTCCTGGAAGCACATCGACCACCCGTCCGAGGTCGTCGAGGTCGGCAACGAGGTCACCGTCGAGGTGCTCGACGTCGATCTGGATCGCGAGCGCGTCTCGCTGTCGCTGAAGGCGACCCAGGAGGATCCGTGGCGGCAGTTCGCCCGGACCCACGCCATCGGCCAGATCGTGCCGGGCAAGGTCACCAAGCTGGTTCCCTTCGGCGCGTTCGTCCGCGTCGAGGAGGGCATCGAGGGCCTGGTGCACATCTCCGAGCTGGCCGAGCGGCACGTCGAGGTGCCGGACCAGGTCGTCGCGGTCGGCGACGACGCCATGGTCAAGGTCATCGACATCGACCTGGAGCGGCGCCGGATCTCGCTCTCGCTCAAGCAGGCGAACGAGGATTACAACTCCGAGTTCGACCCGTCGAAGTACGGCATGGCCGACAGCTACGACGAGCAGGGCAACTACATCTTCCCCGAGGGCTTCGACTCCGAGACCAACGAGTGGCTCGACGGTTTCGAGAAGCAGCGCGAGGAGTGGGAGGGCCGCTACGCCGAGGCGGAGCGTCGCCACAAGATGCACACCGCGCAGATCGAGAAGATGGCGGCCGACGCCGCGGCCGAGGCCGCGAACGGCAGCGGCTCCTCGAACTACTCGTCGGAGTCCGGCGGCGCGTCGCAGTCCGCCGCCCCGGAGCCGGCCGGTGGCTCGCTCGCCAGTGACGCGCAGCTCGCCGCGCTGCGCGAGAAGCTGTCGGGCAACGCCTGATTCGCTCAGCAGTACGCCGAAGGCCCCGATCCGCGCGGATCGGGGCCTTCGGGCTTTCCCGGGTGGGTACGGCTGTGCGGCCCGGTTGCGCGGTGGCATGTCGAGCCACGCGGGACGGCTGTGGCCCGGCCGCCGCGGCCGGGCCACACCGTGCGCGAGTTCAGTTGGCGGCGGCCGGAATCCAGCGGGCGACGGCCAGGAACGGACGTTTTCGGGCAGGCACGAAGCTGTGCCGGGAGGGGCTGAGCAGCGCGGCCAGCCACGGCCTGCGGTACTCCGCGATCGCCGCCGCAACGGCGGGGTAGCGGATGCAGTGCACTCCCCCCGCCATACCGAGGCGGTGGCGACCCGCTCGGTTGAGTTCGGTGCGCAATGAACGTCCTTTGCATCGTGCTGGTGCGGCCGGAATTCGCCAGGCCGAACAGTATCGGAAATCTTCCGATCCGCCCAGTACTTCGTCCAGGAAAACGCCGCCGCGTGTCGGAAAGTTGTCGTCGCGGTCGCGGGTCGCACGGAAATTGTTGCGAATTGATCTCGGCGGCATCACGGATCGATCAGGGCCGCGATTTCGGGTGAATTCGGTGGGCGCGATGGGTACCAAGACTGATCGGCACCTCGTGCGAGACTGTGCCCATGTTGCGGATCGGCCTCACCGGAGGCATGGGAGCGGGCAAGTCGACGGTGGCGCGGATCCTGACCGAGCTCGGCGGCGTCCTCATCGACTCGGATGCCATCGCCCGCGAGGTGGTCGCGCCGGGCACCGACGGGCTGGCCGCCCTGGTCGAGCGGTTCGGCGACGGCATCCTGGCCGCCGACGGCAGCCTGGACCGCCCCGCACTGGCCGCCATCGCCTTCGCCGACGACGACTCGCGGGCCGCGCTCAACGGCATCGTGCACCCGCTGGTCGGCACGCGCACCGCGGAGCTCTTCGCCGCCGCGCCCCCCGACGCCGTCGTGGTGCAGGATGTCCCGCTGCTGGTGGAGAACGGCCTCGCCGCCATGATGAACCTGGTGCTGGTGGTGCACGCCCCCGCCGAGCTCCGGCTGCGCCGGCTGGTCGAGTTCCGCGGAGTGGACGAGGCCGACGCGCGGGCGCGCATGGCCAGCCAGGCCACGGACGAGCAGCGCCGCGCCGCCGCCGACGTCTGGCTGGACAACAGCGGCGAGCCGGCGGCGCTCGACCCGGTCGTGCGGGCGCTCTGGAGCGAGCGGCTGGTGCCCTTCGAGCGGAATCTGCGCACGGGTACGGCGGCGGTGCCGGAATTCCGGCCGGTTGAGCCGGACCCGGAGTGGGCGGCTCAGGCGCAGCGGCTCATCGCCCGCCTGTGGCTGGTCTGTGGCGGCGCGGCGAAGGCCATCGAGCACACCGGCCCGACCGCGGTGCCCGATCTCCCGGCGCCGGACGTGCTCGACGTGCAGATCACCGTGCCGGACGCGGCGGCCGCGGCCGGGCTGCGGGACGGCCTCGCCGCCGCCGGGTTTCCGGCGAGCGAGCGCAGCCCCGCGGCAGCGGTGGCGGGAGAGCCGGGGTGGCTGCACGAGAGCGCCGACCCGGGCAGGCCCGCGACCGTGACCCTGCGGGTCGCGGAGTCGCCGGGTGCGCGCTTCACCCTCGCGCTGCGGGACGCACTGCGCGCCGATCCCACGCTGCGCGCCGACTACCTGGCGGTCCAGCGGCAGGCCGCAGGGGCCGCCGAAGGGCAGACCGGGCACGCGGCAGCCACGGCGTACCGCGCCGTCCAGGAACGGTGGTTCGGCGAGGTCGCCGCGCGGCTCGGCGCGAGCTGAGCGGAGCGGGCTGCCGAGGCGGACACCCGTTTCGTGCGGGCCGAGAGCGCGCCGCGCGGCTCAGCGCCAGCTGAGTTCCATGCCGAGCGAGGCGGCCCAGGCATCCACCGAGTACCCGTGCGCGGCCAGCCCCTCGATGGCGTAGGTCGCGTTCAGCACGGCCGCCTCGGCGGCGGCGGCGTCGATGAGCCCGGCCTCGAGCGCCGCGAGCAGCTCGTCGGTGTCGAGCAGCTCGGCCTCCCTGCCGTTCTGCACCGCGATGTCGAGGTAGTGGTCGAGCGCGCGCCAGCGGGTCCTCGTCACCGGGCGGAAGACCCCGATGTCCAGGTAGACGTCCTGGTCGCGGTGCTCGCCCGCGCGGAAGTGGAAGATCGTGGCGCGCACCCCGAGATCGGGCAGCAGCCACGACTCCATGTGCTCGAACCGGGGGTGGTCGGCGGTGCGCGACATGTACAGCCCCCACGGCTCCTCCCGGTACACCTCGACCGGCCGCACGAACCCCTTGTTGTCGGTATTGGTGCGCGCCGCCAGATCGAAGTGCTCGACCTTGGGCCGATGCACCGATACCGCCTCCGCGTCTGTCATGCCCGGAAATGTACCGGGCGCCGGGCACAGCGACGGAGTCTGTCGGTGGCTCCGCCTACCCTGGTGAGCATGGCATTCGCAACCGAGATCCCCGAGGGGACGCCGCTGGCCCACTCGGAGTTCCGTCCGGTGGGCGAGGTCGAGCGTGCCGATGGCGAGTTCCGGGTCGTCAGCGACCACCGGCCCGCCGGTGATCAGCCCGCCGCCATCGCCGAGCTGGAGCGCCGGGTGCGCGCCGGCGAGCGCGACGTGGTGCTGCTCGGCGCCACCGGCACCGGCAAGTCGGCGACCACGGCCTGGCTGGTCGAGAAGCTGCAGCGGCCAACGCTGGTGATGGCCCCGAACAAGACGCTGGCCGCGCAGCTGGCGAACGAGCTGCGGGAGATGTTCCCGCACAACGCGGTCGAGTACTTCGTCTCGTACTACGACTACTACCAGCCCGAGGCGTACATCGCGCAGACCGACACCTACATCGAGAAGGACAGCTCGATCAACGACGACGTGGAGCGGCTGCGCCACTCGGCGACCTCGAGCCTGCTCTCCCGGCGCGACGTGATCGTGGTGGCCTCGGTCTCCTGCATCTACGGCCTCGGCACCCCGCAGTCCTACCTGGACCGCTCGGTGCAGCTGGAGGTCGGCGGCGAGGTGGATCGGGACGCGCTGCTCCGGCTGCTGGTCGACGTGCAGTACACCCGCAACGACATGGCCTTCACCCGCGGCTCGTTCCGGGTGCGCGGCGACACCGTGGAGATCATCCCGTCCTACGAGGAGCTCGCGGTCCGCATCGAGTTCTTCGGCGACGAGATCGAGGCGCTCTACTACCTGCACCCGCTCACCGGCGACGTGGTGCGCAAGGTCGACACCGTGCGCATCTTCCCGGCCACGCACTACGTCGCCGGGCCGGAGCGGATGGAGCGCGCGGTCCGCGATATCGAGGCCGAGCTGGAGCAGCGGCTGGCCGAGCTGGAGAAGCAGGGCAAGCTGCTGGAGGCGCAGCGGCTGCGCATGCGCACCCAGTACGACCTGGAGATGATTCGCCAGGTCGGGTTCTGCTCCGGCATCGAGAACTACTCCCGCCACATCGACGGCAGGCCCGCGGGCTCCGCGCCCGCCACCCTGCTCGACTACTTCCCGGAGGACTTTCTCCTGGTCATCGACGAATCGCACGTCACGGTGCCGCAGATCGGCGGCATGTACGAGGGCGACATGTCGCGCAAGCGGAACCTGGTGGAGTTCGGCTTCCGGCTGCCCTCGGCGGTGGACAACCGTCCGCTCACCTGGGAGGAGTTCGCCGAGCGGATCGGCCAGGCGGTCTACCTCTCGGCCACCCCCGGCCCGTACGAGCTGGGGCAGACCGGTGGTGAGGTGGTCGAGCAGGTCATCCGCCCGACCGGGCTGGTCGACCCGGAGGTGGTGGTAAAGCCGACCAAGGGCCAGATCGACGATCTGGTGCACGAGATCCGGCTGCGCACCGAGAAGGACGAGCGGGTGCTCGTCACCACGCTGACCAAGAAGATGGCCGAGGATCTCACCGACTACCTGCTCGGCCTCGGCGTCCGGGTGCGCTACCTGCACTCCGAGATCGACACGCTGCGCCGGGTGGAGCTGCTGCGCCAGCTCCGGCTCGGCGAGTACGACGTGCTGGTCGGCATCAACCTGCTGCGCGAGGGGCTCGACCTGCCCGAGGTCTCGCTGGTCGCCATCCTGGACGCCGACAAGGAGGGCTTCCTGCGCAGCAGCACCAGCCTGATCCAGACCATCGGCCGCGCCGCCCGCAATGTCTCCGGCCAGGTGCACATGTACGCCGACACCGTCACCGACTCCATGCGGCACGCCATCGAGGAGACCGACCGGCGCCGGGCCAAGCAGGTGGCCTACAACGAGCAGATGGGCATCGACCCGATGCCGCTGCGCAAGAAGATCGCCGACATCCTGGATCAGGTCTACCAGGAGGCCGACGACCAGGTGGCGATCGGCGGCTCCGGCCGCAATGCCAGCCGCGGCAGGCGGGCCCAGGGTGAGCCGGGCCGCGCGGTGAGCGCGGGGGTGTACGAGGGCCGCGACACCGCCTCCATGCCGCGCGCCGAGCTCGCCGACCTGGTCGCCGAGCTCACCGCGCAGATGATGAACGCCGCCCGCGAGCTGCAGTTCGAACTCGCGGGGCGGCTCAGGGACGAGATCGCCGATCTCAAGAAGGAGCTGCGGGGCATGGACGCCGCCGGGCTGTCGTGAGCGGGCTGACCCGCGGGAGTGGGTCAGCCCTGCTGGGCCATCCATTCGTTGACCCGGCGCTCGGCCTCCTCGGGGGAGACGTCCTCGACCCGGGTCATGGTCACCCAGCGGTGCCCGAAGGGGTCGATGAAGACGCCGAAGCGGTCGCCGGTGACGAAGGTGGACGGCTTCTCCAGCACCGTCGCGCCGTGCGCGGCGGCCCGCTCGATGACGCTGTCCACATCCGGGCAGTAGTGCACGACCGAGGTGTGCACCCAGCCCTCCTCGGGCGCGCGCACGCCGTGATCCGGCATGGGCAGCCCGAGCTGGAAGGTGGCGTCCCCGACCTTCAGCTCGGCGTGCGCGGGCTGCCCGTCCGGCAGGTCGTTGCGGCTCAGCACCTCGGCGCCGAGCACCGCCGCGTAGAAATCGAGCGCGGCGTTGCCGTCCGGCACCGCGAGGAAACAGGTGATCGAGTGGTAGCCGCTCGGAATGGGATTCACGGTGTTCGTCATGGGCTCCACCCTGCCCCGGCCGCCCGTCCCGATCTTGGAAGAACGCGACACCGTGGGTGACGAGCGCGCCGCGCCGCTGCGCGGCGGCATCAGCGCGCGGGACAGCCAGAAGGGCATCCTGCACCCCGGCGAGCAGGCCAGGCACCGCTCGCTGCGCCGGCTGCCGGTCGGCCCCGCACTGCGCCGCTACGTGGCCTGGTACTGGGCGGTGCACTGGGACCTGCGCGAGCCGTACCGGGCCGAGGTGCTCCCGTATCCGTGCGTGAACGTCACCTTCGAGGCGAGCGAGCGGGAGCGCGGCGGCTTCGTCAACGGGGTCTGCACCACCCGCTTCGAGCGCGAGCTCACCGGCCGCGGCCACACCTTCGGGCTGCGCTTCCACCCCGGCGGCTTCGGCGCCTTCACCGGCCTCGACGTCGGCGCGCTGCGCGACCGGCGGCTACCGCTGGCCGAGGTGCTGCCCGGCGCCGACGAGCTGGCCGGGCGGGTGCTGGCCGCCGCGGACGACGAGGCGCGCGCCGCGCTGGTCGAGCGCTACCTCAGCGGCCGGGTCGCCGCCGCCGACCCGCAGTACGACCGGGTACTCGCCGTGGTGGCGGCCATGGAGTCGGACCGCGAGCTGACCCGGGTCGACCAGGTCACCGCGCGCTTCGACATCCCGGTGCGCACGCTGCAGCGGCTCTTCCGCCGCTATGTCGGCGCCGGGCCGAAGTGGGTGCTGCGCCGCTACCGGCTGCAGGACGGCGCGCACCTGCTCGCCCGCGGCCACCGTGCCGACCTGGCCGCGCTCGCGCTGGAGCTCGGCTATTTCGACCAGGCGCATTTCTGCCGGGAATTCACCGCCGAAATCGGGATGCCGCCGCTGGAATACGCGCGCAATTCCGCGCGCACCCCGATGCCCGGACACGATTCGGCGGATTCTTCGGGTCGATAGCGGATATCCGGCCGCCGCGGCGGGACAATTGTCCGGTCGGATTCCGATGTCGAAGGAGCGGGTCATGGATGTCGTGGTGTTGATCGGGCGGGTCCTGTTCGCGATGCTCTTCCTCGGCTCGGCCGCCGGGCACCTCACCCAGGCGGACGGGATGGCGGGGTACGCGGCGAGCCGGGGGATACCGGCGCCGAAGCTCGCCGTGCTCGGCTCCGGGGTGCTCATCCTGATCGGCGCGCTCAGCGTGCTGCTCGGCGTCTGGGCCGATCTCGGATCGCTGCTGCTGGTGCTGTTCCTGCTGCCGACCGCGGTGCTCATGCACCCGTTCTGGAAGGAGACCGACGCCGAGACCAAGCAACTGGAGCTGATCGGCTTCAACAAGGACGTCGCGCTCGGCGGCGCCGCGCTCGTGCTCTTCGCCTTCTTCGCGCACACGCCCGAGCTGGGGCTGACGATCACCGGGCCGCTCTTCCACCTGAACTGACCCCGGCGCGGTACGCATTTCCGGCCGGAAACCGGCGGGCAATCCAGTGCTGTGACGAATGTCGTACCGCGGCAGGGTGCTTCGATTTTGCTGTGATAGTTCACAGGTCGGCGCCGGGAGCGCCTCGTCGGCGCTGGTTGGCGGGGGCCGGTCAGCGAACTCGCGGTGCGGAGGATCACCGGAAAGGGGTGGGTGCGCGGATGTGATGTGTTGCGATTTCTTAAATTCTGCGGGGTTTTGCCGCTATGGTCGGTCACAGTCACCGCCCGGTGCCTGTCTCAGCCAGGCACCGGACCGGACCCGCCCTGAGTCGTTGGAGGAGAGATGACCGCCTACCGGACCATTGTCGTCGGTACCGATGGATCGGACTCGTCGTACGTGGCCGTGGAGAAGGCCGCGGCGCTGGCCGGCGTTTCCGACGCCGCCCTGATCGTGGCCTGCGCGTTCTACCCGACGGACGACCGTGATGTCGCCGCCGCGGCGGACGTGCTGAAGGACGAGGCGTACCAGGTGCGCGGCTCCGCGCCGACGAACGAGATCCTGCGCATCGCGCGGGACCGGGCGACGGCCGCGGGCGCCAAGAACATCACCGAGCGCTCCATCGTCGGCGAGCCGGTGGATTCGCTGCTCACCCTGGTGCGCGAGGTGGACGCCGATCTGCTCGTGGTCGGCAACCGTGGGTTGAACACCTTGGCCGGGCGGTTGCTCGGCTCGGTGCCCTCGGACGTCGCGCGCAAGTCGCGCTCGGATGTGCTGATCGTGCACACCGTGCGCTGACGCGGAATCTGTATGCCGCGGCCCCGCCCGATCTGATCGGGCGGGGCCGCGGTGCGTCCCGAGCGCGCTGGGCCGGGGCGATCGAGCGCGGGGCCGAGCCACTCGGGCGCGGGGCCGAGCCGATCGGGCGCGGGTGCGAGCCGATCGGGCGCGGGTGCGAGCCGATCGGGCGCGGGTGCGAGCCGATCGGGGCGGGTCAGCTCGCAAGCGTGCCCAGCTCAGGGGGCAGGTCGTCGCTGTGCAGGACGGTGAGCCGCTGGGTGGCGCGGGTGAGGGCGACGTACAGGTCGTTGCGCCCGCGCGGCGACTCGGCCACGATCGCGGCCGGCTCGACCAGGATCACCGCGTCGAACTCCAGCCCCTTGACCTCGGCGACGGTGAGCATCCGCACGGAATCCCCGGACGGCTCGGGCAGCGCGCCCGCCATGGCGTGCGGCACGATCACCGCGGCGGTACCAGGCCCGGTCTCCGCGGCCGCCGCCTCGGCCACGGCGTCCGCCAGCTCGGCGGCGGCGACCCGCACCGCCTTCGGCACCTCCCCGGTGGCGCGGATCGAGCGCGGCACCTCGGCCGCGGGGTCGATCGCGGCCAGCACGCCCGCCGCCACCGCCATGATCTCGGCCGGGGTGCGGTAGTTGACGGTGAGCTCGGCCAGCTTCCAGCGCCGCGCCACGTACGGCTCCAGGATCTCCTGCCAGGACGAGGCGCCCGCCGGGTCGCCGGTCTGCGCCACGTCGCCCACCGCGGTGATCCACCGGTTCGGGATCCGCCGCATGACCATGCGCCAGGCCATGGGGGAGAGCTCCTGCGCCTCGTCCACGATGACGTGGCCGTAGGTCCAGGTGCGGTCGCCCGCGGCGCGCTCGGCGGTGGTCTGGCTGGTGCGCACGTGCTGCCGCTCGGCCAGCTGCCCGGCGTCGATCAAGTCGTAGGCCATGAGGATCTCCGGGTCCAGGTCATCCTCCAGATCCTGCGGCGCCGAGCCGGTGAGGATGTCCAGCGCGTCCTGCGCCTCCTCCAGCCTGGCCCGGTAACGCCGCCGGGAGCGCTCCCGCTCCTCGGCGTCGTCCACCCCGAGCAGCTCGGCCAGTTCGTCGAGCAGCGGGGCGTCGGCGGCGCTGAACTCGCCGGTGTCGGCGCGGTGCAGCTCGGCCCGGTCCGGCTCCGGCATGCCCTTGGCCACCCGGGCCAGCCGCTCCGGCTGGGCCAGCAGGTCGGCAAGCACCTCCTGCGGCGAGAGCGTCGGCCAGAGCCGGTCGACGGCGGCCTGCACCTCGGGGTCGGCGCGCATCTCGTCCCTGATGTCGCCGAGGTCGGCGGGGCTGAGCAGGCTCTCCGCGCCGACCAGGTTGGCGCCCATGGTGGCGGCCAGCTGCGCGGTGAGCGCGTCGATCACCGAGGCGGCGAAGACCGGCCTGGCCAGGTTGTGCGGGCGCCGCGAGGAGCGGGCGCGGCCGCGCGCCTTCGTCGCGATGCCGCGGTCCAGCGTCACCGGGTAACTGTCGAAGCGCAGCCGGATCGGCTCCTTCGGCACCTCCTGCCGGTCCCGCACGGCCTGCTTGAGCACGTCCAGGATGGCGAGCGAGCCCTTGAGCTCGCCCGCGCGCAGGCTGTCCGCCCTGGTGGCCTTCACCCCGGGGTAGAGGTCGCCGATGGTGGAGAGCAGCACGCCGGTCTCGCCGAGCGAGGGCAGCACCTGCCCGATGTAGTCGAGGAAGGTGGCGTTCGGGCCGACGATCAGCACGCCGCTCTTGGCCAGCTGCTGCCGGTAGGTGTAGAGCAAGTAGGCGGCGCGGTGCAGCGCCACCGCGGTCTTGCCGGTGCCCGGCCCGCCCTGCACCACCAGCACGCTGCGGTGCTCCGAGCGGATGATGGCGTCCTGCTCGCTCTGGATGGTCTCGACGATGTCGTTCATGTGCCCGGTGCGGGCCGCGTTCAGCGCCGCGAGCAGCGCGCTCTCGCCGCCGACCCCGCCGTCGGACGGCGCGGCGCCGGCCGCGTCCAGCGCCTCGACCGCCAGGTACTCGTCGTTCAGCGCGGTCACCCTGCGGTTGCGCGAGCGGATGTGCCTGCGTCGCCGCACCCCCTCCGGCATGGCGGTGGTGGCCAGGTAGAAGGGCCGGGCCAGGGGCGCGCGCCAGTCCAGCAGCAGCGGGTCGTAGTCGTGCTCCTCGTCCAGGATGCCGAGCCTGCCGATGTAGCGGCTCGGGTCCTCGGAGTGCTCCGGGTCGAGGTCGATCCGGCCGAAGCAGAGGCCGTGCTCGGCGGCGTCGTACTTGGCCAGGTCCTCGCTGTAGAGCTGGGTGAAGGACTCCCGCTCGCTGCGCGCCTGCGGGGTGCCCCCGGTCTCCAGCAGGACGGTGCGCAGCCGGGTGCGCGCGTACTCGCGCATGGCGTCGAGCCGCTCGTACAGCGCGGTCAGGTACTCCTGCTCGGTTACCAGGTCGTCGTCGCGGCCTTCGGGCACACTGAACTCCTTCGCGGCCGGGTGGGGAGTCCGATGCGCACGGTGCGCGCATCCGGAGAACGGAACGATCGAGTCTACTCCGGCGGGTGCCGGTCAGGAGGCGTGCGTGCTGGTCGGGTGGCCACGGTCACCACCCGGCTTGGCCTGGTACATCGCCACGTCGGCGTCGTGCAGCACCGCCTCCGGGGTGCGCTCGTCGCCGGGCAGCAGATCGGTGGCGCCGACCGAGGCGTCGACCTCGATCCGGTGCCCCCTGGCGACGATCGGCTCCGCCATGGCGGAGCGCAGCCGGTGCACGAGCGCGTCCCGGTCGGCGGCCCGGGTGCGCCCGGCCACCAGTACCAGGAACTCGTCGCCGCCGAGCCGCCCGACCACGTCGTCGGCGCGCAGCGCGCGCTGCAGCCGCTGCGCCACGATCTGCAGCACGGTGTCGCCGATGGCGTGCCCGAGCGTGTCGTTGATCGCCTTGAAGCCGTCCAGGTCGATGAAGAGCACCAGCGAGACCGGCTGCTCCTCGCCGGCCGCCAGCGCCTCGGCCAGCCGGGTCAGCACCAGCGAGCGGTTCGCCAGCCCGGTCAGCGAGTCGTGCGTGGCCTGGTACTCCAGCTGCCTGCGGCTGGCGCGGAACTCGGTGATGTCGGAGAACGAGGAGACCGCCGAGGAGTCCGGGTCGTCCGGGTTCAGCAGCCTGCTGCTGCCGGAGAGCCAGCGGCGCTGCCCGTCGTGCCGGTCCACCCCGAACACGTAGCCGGTGATGGTCTCGCCGGTGGCCAGCGTGCGCGCCACCTGGTGCTGGGCCGGTGCCAGCGGGCGCGCGGCGGAGTCGAGCAGGGTGAGCGGCAGCTCCTCGATCCGGTGGCCGATCGGGTCGACCCCGGCGAGCACGCCGAAGATGCGCCGCGCGGCCGGGTTGATGGACTCGATCCGGCCGTCCCGGTCGATCACCACCACGCCCTCCTGCAGCTGCGACACCACCGTGGTGAAGTGCTGCTCGGCCCGGCGCTGCGCGGCCTCCGCGGTGCGCTGTGCGGTGAGGTCGTGGAGCACCACCTGGTAGGCGTGGTGGCCGTGCCAGGGCGTGAGCACCGCGACGGTCTGCACGTCGACGGTGCCGCCGTCGACCCGGAGCAGCGTCATGGCGGCGGGCGGCGAGGCGGCGCCCTCCTCGGTGAGCCGGGCGATCCGGTCCAGCATGGCGGGCACGAAGCGGGGGTGCACGAAGTCGGTGATCGGCCTGCCGACCACCTCGGCGGCCGAGGCGGCGCCGACCAGCCGGACCGCTGCGGGGTTGACGTAGACGACGGTGCCGCGCTCGTGCACGCAGACGCCGTCCGGGATGTGCTCGACCAGCGAGCGGTAGCGGTGCGCGAGCAGCTCGGCGCCGGCCAGTCGCGTGTCGGTGGGTTCGGCGCTGTCCGGCCGTGCGTCGGCGAGTTCGGCGCTGTCCGGCCGTGCGTCGGCGAGTTCGGCGCTGTCCGGCCGTGCGTCGACGGCCGGCGTGCCGGCAGCATCGACGGTGCCGTCCTCACCCACGTCGCTCCCCGATCACTCGTCCCGGTCGTCCCGCTCGGAACGGCAGCCACCCGCACGCTGGCCACGGAGGTAACCGGTTCGCCCGCCGGGGAGCCGGCGGAGGAGCACAGATCTTGCCCGGTGCCGCAGAAGCCGTCCAGAGCAGTACTCGATCATATGTCGATCGATCGCACCGTTCCCGTTACCGCAGGCTACGCACCGGCACCGTCAGAGCGGCACCGACCAGCGCAGCCTGGTGCCTGGAAAGGTGCGCGGGTCGGCGTCCGGCCCCGCGGTCACCACCGCCAGCGAGCCGCCCGCCGACTCGGCGCGCTGCTCCAGATTGCGCAGCCCGGAGCGGGCCACGTGGTGCGGCATGCCCCAGCCGTTGTCGGTGACCACCACCGTGAGCGCGCTGCCCGCGGCCACCTCGACCAGCACGGTGTCGGCGCCGGAGTGCCGCACCGCGTTGCTCACCGCCTCGCGCACCACCGCCTCGGTGTGGTCGGCCAGCTCCGGTGCGAGCGCGTCCACCGGGCCGCTGATCCGCAGGTCGGCGTGGAGCGCGGTCTCCGCGGTCTGCTGGCGCACCGCGTCGGCCAGCCGCTGCGGCAGCCCGACTCCGCCGTGCAGGTCGAAGATCGAGGTGCGGATCTCCTGCACCACCTCGTGCAGGTCGTCGATGGTGGCGCCGAGCCGCTCCCGCACCTGGGCCCCCTGCACCTGCGGCAGCGTGCTCTGCAGCGCCAGCCCGATGGCGAAGAGCCGCTGGATCACGTGGTCGTGCAGGTCGCGGGCGATCCGGTCGCGGTCGGCGACCAGGTCCAGCTCGCGTACCCGCTGCTGGGCGTCGGCGAGCTGCATGGCCAGCGCGGCCTGGTCGGTGAAGGCGGCGGTCAGCTCCACCAGCTCGTCGCTGAACGGCGCGAACCCGGCGGGGCGCACGGTGACCAGCACGCCGAGCGTGCTGTCCGGGGTGCAGAGCGGCAGCACCAGCACCGGCCCGGCACTGGGCAGCGGCACCCCGAGGTCGATCGCGCCGAGATCGTCCCAGCGCAGCGGGGTGCGCCGGGTGAAGGCCTCGCCGAGCGCGGTGCCCGAGACCCGCACCGGCTGCCAGTCGGCGCCCGCGTCCGGCCCGACCCACTGGGTCACCACCAGCTCGCGCACCGGGGTGCCGCCCGCCACCCGCATCGGCGCGCTGGCCAGGAAGGCCTGGTGCGAGCCGCTGAGCGTGCGGGCGTGGTCGACCACGTGCGCGAGCACCCGGTCCGAGTCGGTGCCGGCGAGGAACTCGGTGGCGATGTCGCGGGTGGCCTCGATCCAGGCCTGCCTGGTGCGCGCCGACTCGTAGAGCCTGGCATTGTCCACCGCGCTGGCCGCGGCCGCGGCCAGCGCCTGCACCAGCACGTCGTCGTCCTCGGTGAAGGGCTGGCCGCCCGCCTTCTCGGTGAGGTAGAGGCTGCCGAACACCTCGTCCCTGATCCGCACCGAGACCCCGAGGAAGGTGCGCATGGGCGGGTGCCCCGGCGGGAAGCCGACCGAGTCCGGGTGCGCGGTGAGATCGTCCAGCCGCACCGGGCGGGTGTGCCGGAAGACCGTGCCGAGCACCCCGTGCCCGGCGGGCTGTGCGGCGATCCTGGCCCTGGTGGCGTCGTCGATGCCCTCGTCGAGGAACTGCACCACCTGCTCGTCGTGGCCGCGCACCGCGAGCGCGCCGTAGCGCGCGTCGACCAGCCGGGTGGCGGCGTGCACGATGGCCTCGAGCGTCTCGTCCAGATCCAGCCCCTTGGTCACGGTGAGCATCGCCTCGACCAGGCCGTCCATCCGGTCCCTCGAGTCGATGATGAGCTCGACCCGCTCCTTCACCTCGCCCAGCAGCTCGCGCAGCCGTAACTGGGAGAGGGTGTCGCGCACCGAGTAGGGATCGCTGCCGTTCTCGTCGGTCATCCGCGCATTCCCCTGCTGCCGGGCGTCGGCGCCCGAACTCGAAAACCCCTGGCGCGCGGCACCGGCCGCGCCGGTCCAGTTTAGAACGCCGGGGTGGCGGCCCGGTCGCGCGCGGGGGCCGTGTCGCACACCCGGGCCGGTGACAGAGGACTTTCGACCCTGGCCGGGGTGTCGGTGCGGCTGTTCCATGGTCAGCGGGAACGAATCGGAAGTGGGGTGTGGCAGATGGATTCGTCGAAACGGGTGCGCCGATCGTCCGCGCCGCGGTCGGTGGCGATGCGCCGTCGTCCGGTGGCAGCGGGCCGGATCCGCAGCACGCCCGCGCCCGAACGGGCGGTACAGCAGTGGAGCACCGCGGGCGACCCGGTGCTCGCGGTGACCACCTCCGGCGAGGTGGAGCCCGCCGAGGTGACCAGGGCGGTGCGCGCGATCGGCCGGGTGCTGCGCAGGCACCGGCTGGACGCCACCACCAGGGTCAGGGTGACGGCGCCCGCCAGGCCGGGCGACCCCACCCTGGTGCAGGCCAACCTCTGCCTGCGCGACCTGCCGACCCGGGTGCAGGTCACCGGCCCGCGCGGCTTCGCGGTGACCTTCGCCGCCGAGCGGCTGGACCGCAGGCTCGCGCGCGCCGCCTCCGGGGAGGCGCGGGCCTGGCCCGATCCGGCCCGGCCGCCGCTCACCGCGGTCACCGCGGTGCGGCCGATCGTGCGCAGCAAGCAGTGTCTGCTGCTGGACGGCACCGCCGCCGAGGCGGCCGCCGTCCTGGACGCCATGGACTACGAGGCGTACCTGTTCGTGGATGCCGAGACCGGGGAGGACGCCGTCGTGCACTGGGTCGACGGGGTCGGCGCCGGGCTCATCCGGCAGCGCTCCACCCGGCCCGCGCCCTCGCCCATGACCGGGCCGCTGAGCGTCGGGGCGCTGCCGGTGCGCACCAGCGCCGAGCCCGCGCCGGTGCTGACCAGGGCCGCCGCCGCACACCGGCTCTGCCGAGCCGGCCTGCCGTTCCTGTTCTTCACCGACACCGCCACCGGGCGCGGAGCGTTGCTCTACCGCCGCTACGACGGTGATCTGACCCTGGTCACTCCCGCCGCCGCCGCGGGCTGACCGCGCGGGTTCGCCCGCCCGGCTACCGGGCGGCGCGTTCCGCGCGGGGAACCGCGGCTCAGGTGCCGGAATCCAGCTTGCTGGCCAGCACAGCGGCCTGGGTGCGGCGCTCCATGCCGAGCTTGGCGAGCAGCCGGGAGACGTAGTTCTTCACCGTCTTCTCGGCGAGGAACATGCGGGCGGCGATCTGCCGATTGGTGAGCCCCTCGCCGAGCAGCGCGAGCAGTCGCCGCTCCTGCTCGGTGAGGCGCTCCAGCACGGCGGCGCCGCTGGCGTGCCGCAGCCGCGCCTCCAGCGTCTCCGCCGAGCGCCCGCCGAGCAGCGAGCGCCCCGCACCCACCTGTTTGAGCGCTTCGGCCAGCTCCATGCCCTTGATGTTCTTCACCACATAGCCGCCCGCCCCGGCCAGCACCGCGTCCAGCATGGCGTGCTCGTCGCTGAACGAGGTGAGGATGAGGCAGCGCAGCCCTTCGTGTTCGGCGAGCAGGTCGCGGCAGAGCTCGATGCCGTTGCCGTCCGGCAGCCGGACGTCGAGCACCGCGACGTCGGGGCGCACCGCGCGCACCCCGGTCAGCGCGGCCGCGACCGTACCCGCCTGCCCGACCACGCTCAGCTCCGGATCGCTCTGCAGCAGATCCACCAGCCCCCGCCGGACGATCTCGTGGTCGTCGACCAGGAACACCCCGAGCATCCCGCCCTCCGCTCCGCCCGCCGCCGACGCGGCGGCGCGTCCGTATGCTGGACGACGAATACGTGCGGCGCCTGCACCCCGGCGGCCGCGGTCGTCGTGTTCTGCGACCCCACCTTAGCCCCCGCCCCGACCTCGCGGCCGCTACTTGTCGGTGGTCGCCTCTAGCATCGCCGCCGGGGGCACCTGTGCACGTCGGAATACGATCGAGAAGGGACTTCTGGTGGCGGAACGCCTCACCGTTCGCGGAGCTCGGGAACACAACCTGAAGGGGGTCGACCTCGATCTGCCCCGCGACAGCCTGATCGTGTTCACCGGGCTCTCCGGCTCCGGCAAGTCCAGCCTGGCCTTCGACACCATCTTCGCCGAGGGCCAGCGCCGCTACGTGGAGTCGCTGTCGGCGTACGCGCGCCAATTCCTCGGCCAGATGGACAAGCCGGACGTGGACTTCATCGAGGGGCTCTCACCCGCGGTCTCGATCGATCAGAAGTCGACGAACCGCAACCCGCGCTCCACCGTCGGCACCATCACCGAGGTCTACGACTACCTGCGGCTGCTCTACGCGCGGGCGGGCACCCCGCACTGCCCGGTCTGCCACGAGCTGATCGCCAAGCAGTCCCCGCAGCAGATCGTGGACCAGGTGCTCGCCATGGACGAGGGGCTGCGCTTCCAGGTGCTCGCCCCGGTGGTGCGCACCCGCAAGGGCGAGTTCGTCGACCTCTTCGAGCAGCTGAACGGCCAGGGCTACTCGCGGGTCCGGGTGGACGGCGTGGTCTACCCGCTCACCGACCCGCCGAAGCTGAAGAAGCAGGAGAAGCACGATGTCGAGGTGGTGATCGACCGGCTCGCCGTCAAGGGCACCGCCAAGCAGCGGCTCACCGATTCGATCGAGACCGCGCTGCGGCTGGCCGACGGCATCGTCGTGCTCGACTTCGTGGACCGCGACGAGCACGCGCACGATCGCGAACGCCGCTTCTCCGAGCGGCTGGCCTGCCCGAACGGCCACCCGCTCGACATCGAGGACCTGGAGCCGCGCTCCTTCTCCTTCAACTCGCCGTACGGCGCCTGCCCGGACTGCACCGGCCTCGGCATCCGCAAGGAGGTCGACCCGGAGCTGGTGGTGCCCGACCCGGAGCTGAGCCTGGCCGACGGCGCCATCGCGCCGTGGTCGCGCGGGCAGTCCGCGGAGTACTTCACCCGGCTGCTGTCGGGGCTGGCCGAGGCGAACGGGTTCTCCATCAGGACCCCCTGGAAGAACCTGCCCGCCAAGGCGCGCAAGGCGGTGCTGGAGGGCAGCACCGACCAGGTGCACGTCTCCTACACCAACCGCTACGGCCGCAAGCGCTCCTACTACGCCGACTTCGAGGGTGTGATGCCCTTCCTGCAGCGGCGCATGGAGAACACCGAGTCCGAGCAGATGAAGGAGCACTACGAGGGGTACATGCGGGACATCCCGTGCCCGGTGTGCCGCGGCAGCAGGCTGCGCCCGGAGATCCTCGCCGTGACCATCGCGTCGGGGGACGACCGGCGCTCCATCGCCGAGGTCAGCGATCTCTCGATCGGCGATTGCGCGGCCTTCCTGAACGGGCTCACGCTGGGCGAGCGGCAGGCCGCCATCGCCGGGCAGATCGTCAAGGAGGTGCAGGCCAGGCTCGGCTTCCTGCTCGACGTCGGGCTGGAGTACCTGAGTCTCTCGCGCGCCGCCGCCACGCTCTCCGGCGGCGAGGCGCAGCGCATCCGGCTCGCCACCCAGATCGGCTCCGGGCTGGTGGGCGTGCTGTACGTGTTGGACGAGCCCTCCATCGGGCTGCACCAGCGGGACAACCGCAAGCTGATCGAGACGCTCACCCGGCTGCGCGACCTGGGCAACACGCTGATCGTGGTCGAGCACGACGAGGACACCATCCGGGCCTCGGACTGGGTGGTCGACATCGGCCCGATGGCGGGCGAGCACGGCGGCAGGGTGGTGCACAGCGGCACCTACCAGGAACTGCTCGGCAACGAGGCCTCGCTCACCGGCGCCTACCTGGCCGGGCGGGAGAGTATCGCGCTGCCGCTGGTGCGCAGGCCGATCGACCGCAAGCGCAGGCTCACCGTGGTCGGCGCCACCGAGCACAACCTGCGCGGCATCGACGTGCACTTCCCGCTCGGCGTGCTCACCGCCGTCACCGGCGTCTCCGGCTCCGGCAAGTCCACGCTGGTGAACGACATCCTCGCCACCGTGCTGCAGAACAAACTGAACGGCGCGCGGCAGGTGCCGGGCAGGCACACCAGAATCACCGGGCTGGACCACCTGGACAAGCTGGTGCAGGTGGACCAGTCGCCGATCGGCCGCACCCCGCGCTCCAACCCGGCCACCTACACCGGCGTCTTCGACAAGATCCGCACGCTCTTCGCGGCCACCACCGAGGCCAAGGTGCGCGGGTACCAGCCGGGGCGGTTCTCCTTCAATGTCAAGGGCGGGCGCTGCGAGGCGTGCTCCGGCGACGGCACGCTCAAGATCGAGATGAACTTCCTGCCGGACGTCTACGTCCCGTGCGAGGTGTGCCACGGCGCCCGGTACAACCGGGAGACGCTGGAGGTGCACTACAAAGGCAAGACCATCGCCGAGGTGCTGGACATGCCGATCGAGGTGGCGGCCGAGTTCTTCGAGCCGGTCACCTCGATCCACCGGTACCTCGAGACGCTGGTGGATGTCGGGCTCGGGTACGTCCGGCTGGGGCAGAGCGCACCGACGCTCTCCGGCGGTGAGGCGCAGCGCGTGAAGCTCGCCGCCGAGCTGCAGAAGCGGTCGAACGGGCGGACCGCGTACATCCTCGACGAGCCGACCACCGGGCTGCACTTCGAGGACATCCGCAAGCTGCTCCTGGTGGTCAACGGGCTGGTGGACAAGGGAAACACGGTCATCGTGATCGAGCACAACCTGGATGTGGTCAAGACGGCCGACTGGATCATCGATATGGGGCCCGAGGGTGGCTCCGGCGGGGGGACCGTCGTCGCCGAGGGGACGCCGGAGGAGGTGGCGGCTGTCGCGGGCAGTTACACCGGCGGGTTCCTGCGGGAGGCGTTGGACGCCGCCGCCGAGCGTGGCGCGGTCGCGGCGCCGGTGCGGAAGTCGCGTACGCGCAAAGCGGAGGTGGCGGAATCCGCGAAGGTGGACGTCGCGGCGGCCGATGTCGCCGCCGAGCCCGCGCGCGGCAAGCCGGCTGCCAAGCGCGCCGCGAAAGCGCCGGCGAAGGCGGCGGCGACCAAGGCGGCGGCGACCAAGGCGGCGGCGACCAAGGCGGCGGCGACCAAGGCGGCGGCGACCAAGGCGGCTCGTGGCGACGGCGCGCCCGCCAAGGCGACCGCGCGGAAAGCGCAGGCCGCGAAGGGCGCCGCCGATGCCGAACCGGCGCAGCGCGCGGCGGCCACCGCCAAGCGCCTGTCCCGCAAGGCGGCCGCCCTGCGCTGAGCGTCGAACGTCCCACCCGGGCCCCGCGGGCTGCGCCCACAGCCGCGGGGCCCGCGTCGTTCCCGCGCACTACCCGCCCGAGCTCGTGCCGCGCGGCACGAGCGGGCGGCCACGGACCGCATTGTCGGTCGAGCCCGGAGCGGATCCGGTCGGACGTCCAGATTCCGGCCCGATCTGAAACGGTCGTATGTAAGATCGGCGGCGCCGCGTCCGGAACGTGTCCCGGACAGCGCGGCACTCGTTCGATCCGGGTCGTTCCCGGTCGCCGGCGCGGCGGCGGCGCGACCCGGAATTCGGTTCCGCCAGAGAGGATTTCACATGGAAGGCGTCGATATCGCGGCGCTGGTCGCCGCCGTGCTCGCTGCCCTGAGCACCGGCTCGTCGCTCAACTACAACCCCGGCACCGGCGCCTGAGCGCGCCCACCGGAAAGGAAAACGGATACATGGACACCGGAAGTGCCGGTTTCGCCGACGTTCTCGCCGCCCTCGCCCAGGTCATCGCCACGGGCTCGTCCATCTCGGTGACCCCGCCGGGGCTGTGAACGGTACCGGGCGGAGCAGCCCATCGGCAGCTCCGCCCGGTCGCGCGGGAAATCGGTCACTCAGTGCACCGGCCCGGTGTACTTCTCACCCGGCCCGGTACCCGGCGCGTCCGGGTGCGCCGAACTCTCCCGGAAGGCCCGCTGCAGCGACTGCAGCCCGTCCCGGATCGGCCCCGCGTGCGGCCCCAGGTACTCCACCGACGCGGTGACCAGCCCGGCCAGCGCGGTGATCACCCGCCGCGCCTCGTCCAGATCGCGCCGCGGGCTGGCATCCGGATCGTCGTCGGCCAGCCCCAGCTTCTCCGCGGCCGAGCTCATCAACATCACGGCGGCCCGGCTGATCACCTCCACCGCCGGGATATCGGCCAGCTCGCGCACATCCGGTTCGGTGTGCGCGGCGGTCTCGGTGGCGGCGGCGGATGCGGGCTGGTCGGTCATGGCGTTCAGGCTAGCGATGCCCGCCAGGCTTGCCGGAGCTGCCCGAGCTCCGCGACGTTCTTCCTGAGCTCAGCATGCACCCAGGCCACCGAGCCGGCCGGGCGAGGCCGGATTGCCGGCGCGGCGGGTCGGTCACGGCCGGAACGGTCCCGGCGAACCGCCGCCACCCGCACGCGAGTAAGGGGGCGATTGGGAGCCTGGGCGCATAACTGCTAGAGTTGTCTGCGACGACCGCCCTGGTCGGTAGTTGGTGTGCGTACAGGCTTGCCATTGTACGAACTCCAGCGCTCCGTCCGGGGTCGCAAGTGGAGCCCGACTCCCACCGCCGCCGACCCTCGTGTCCGGTACGCGGTCCGGTCACCCGCCCCCCGGGGCCGGATCCCTGTGCACCTTCCGGTGCCCGGGTTCCGAGGTGATCGGTCGACTCGGGCCTCGGCCGGTGAAATACCGGACCGGGGCTTTCGCGTTGATATCGGGGTTACCTGCACGCGGTCGTCGACGACACCGCTTGACCTAGGAGGCCCCATCAGCACTGAGACCCGCATCAACGATCGCATCCGTGTTCCCGAGGTCCGGCTCATCGGGCCCGGCGGCGAACAGGTTGGGATCGTGCGTGTTGAAGATGCGCTACGCGTCGCCCTCGAAGCCGATCTCGACCTGGTCGAGGTGGCCCCGGATGCCCGTCCACCGGTCTGCAAGATCATGGACTACGGCAAGTTCAAGTACGAGACGGCGCAGAAGGCGCGTGAGTCCCGGAAGAACCAGGTTCAGACCGTCATCAAGGAGCAGAAGCTCCGGCCCAAGATCGATGACCACGACTACGCCACCAAGCGTGGGCACGTGATGCGATTCCTCGAGGCCGGGTCGAAGGTCAAGGTGACGATCATGTTCCGGGGGCGGGAACAGTCCCGGCCCGAACTCGGGTACCGGCTGCTGCAGCGGCTCGCCGCGGACGTCGCCGATCTGGGTTTCGTGGAAACCTCGGCCAAGCAGGACGGCCGCAACATGACGATGGTCCTCGCCCCGCACAAGGGCGCGAAGACCCGGGTGAAGGCGCAGCAGGACGCGGCGCCGCGCCCCCGGTCCGGCCCCGCGCAGGAACCGGCCCCCGCGCAGGCCGACACGGCCGCGCCGCAGTAGGACGAACAAGCACTCGGCGGCCCACGGGCCGCCGGCACACAGATTGAGGTAACTCATGCCGAAGATGAAGAGCCACAGCGGCGCCTCGAAGCGATTCAAGGTGTCCGGCAAGGGCAAGCTGCTGCGTCAGCAGGCGAACCGTCGCCACCTGCTCGAGCACAAGCCGAGCCGCCGGACTCGTCGTCTGGACGGCATCGAGTCGGTCTCCGCGGCCGACGGCCCCCGCATCAAGCGGCTGCTCGGTATCTGACGTGCTGCCCGCGCGGGTGTGAAGCACCCGCGCGACCCCGCGTCCGCTGACCCGGACGCCCAGAATCCATCGAACCAGGGCGCCTCGCCGCGCCCACGACCTCCGAACAGGACCGACCAGTGGCACGCGTCAAGAGGGCCGTCAACGCTCAGAAGAAGCGCCGTTCCATCCTCGAGGCCTCCAAGGGCTACCGGGGCCAGCGCTCCCGGCTGTACCGCAAGGCCAAGGAACAGCAGCTGCACTCGCTCGCCTACGCCTACCGGGATCGCCGGGCGCGCAAGGGTGACTTCCGCAAGCTGTGGATCGCGCGCATCAATGCCGCCGCCCGGCTCAACGACATCACCTACAACCGGTTCATCCAGGGCCTGAAGGCCGCCGGTGTGGAGGTGGACCGCAAGATCCTGGCCGAGCTCGCGGTGTCGGACGCCGAGGCGTTCGCCGGGCTCGTCGCGGTCGCCAAGGCGGCCCTGCCCGAGGATGTCAACGCTCCCGCCGCCTGACGGCACGCGTTTGAACCACGCATATCAGGAACGACCCGCGGGGGATTTCCCGCGGGTCGTTTCCGCGTCGGGCGGTGCCCGTGGCTGAGCCGCTGGAGCCGCGGAACCCGCGGGTGGTCGCCGCCGCCAAACTGCACCGCTCGGCGCAGCGCCGGAAGACCGGGTCGTTCCTCGCCGAGGGGGCGAACGCGGTGACCGCGGCGCTGGAGACCGGGCGGGTGCGCGAGCTGTTCTACTCCGCGAGCGCCGCCGGGCGGGAGCACGAGCTCGTGGCCGGTGCCGCGGCGAGTGGCGTGCGCACCACGCTGGTGAGCGAGCGCGCCGCGCAGCAGCTCGGCGAGACCGTCACCGCGCCGGGGCTGGTCGCGGTCTGCGACCTGCTGGACGTGCCGCTGCACGAGCTGCTTGCCCGCGCCGGCCGCGGGCCGGGGTTCGATGCTGTGCTGCGGCCGGGCACCGAACCGGGACCGGGCGGCGGCAGGCGATCCGACGCCGACCGCGTCCCTGATGCCGGCCGTGCGTCGCGGGAAGCGGCGGCGTCCGTCGCGTCCGGCATCCCGCCCGCGCTGTTCGCCGAGGCGGCGTCAGGTCTCCCGCCCGCGCTGTTCGCGGTGCCGGTCGAGATCGCCGAGCCCGGCAACGCGGGCACCCTGATCCGGGTGGCCGACGCGGTCGGCGTGGACGGCGTGCTGCTGGCGGGCGACACCGTGGACCCGCACAACGGCAAGTGCGTGCGGGCCAGCGCGGGCAGCCTGTTCCACGTCCCGGTGGCACGGGAGCGCGACATCATCGCCGCGCTGGACGCGCTCACCGCCGCCGGCGTCGCCCTGCTCGCCACCACCGCGCGCGGCGAGCTCGACCTGGACGACGCCGACCCGGTGCTGGCGGGCCCGGTCGCCTGGCTCTTCGGCAACGAGGCGCACGGGCTCGCGCCCGAGCTGGCCGAGCGCGCCGACCACCGGGTGCGCATCCCGATCCGCGGCCGCGCCGAGAGCCTGAACCTGGCCGCCGCCGCGGCCATCTGCCTCTACGCGAGCTCGCGGGTCAGCCGCGCCCGGTAATCCGGGTGAAGTCGCCCTAGCCCAACGGATACGATTCGACCGGGACGATTCCGCACCTAACCGCAGGGAGAGACGAGCTACTGTGGCCGACGACACCGCAGCCGAGCAGGGCACCGCGCTGACCGAGGAGGCACTGGCCGCGGCCGCGGCTGCCGCCGAGAAGGCGTTCGCCGCCGCGGCGGATCTGGACGCACTGGCCGTCGCCAAGACCGAGCACCTGGGCGGCAAGGCGCCGCTGGCGCTGGCCCAGCGCGCGCTCGGCAGCATCCCCAAGGCGGAGAAGAAGGACGCGGGCAAGCGGGTCAACGCCGCCCGCACCCGGGTCTCCGACGCCTTCGACGCCCGCCGCGCCGCGCTGCTCGCCGAGCGCGATGCCGCCGTGCTGGTCGCCGAGGCCATCGACGTCACGCTGCCCGCCCGGCGCGCGGCCGTCGGCGCCAGGCACCCGATCACCGTGATCTCCGAGCAGATCGCCGACGTCTTCGTCGCCATGGGCTGGGAGGTCGCCGAGGGGCCGGAGGTGGAGACCGAGCACTTCAACTTCGACGCGCTCAACTTCCTCCCCGACCACCCGGCGCGCACCATGCAGGACACCTTCCACATCGCGCCGGAGGGGTCGCGCCAGGTGCTGCGCACGCACACCTCGCCGGTGCAGGTGCGCTCGCTGCTGGAGCGCGAGCTGCCGATCTACGTGGTCTGCCCGGGCCGCACCTTCCGCACCGACGAGCTGGACGCCACCCACACCCCGGTCTTCTCCCAGGTGGAGGGGCTGGCGGTGGACAGGGGGCTGACCATGGGCCACCTGCGCGGCACCCTGGACGCCTTCGCCCGCGCGCTCTTCGGCCCGGAGACGCGAACCCGCATGCGCCCCAATTACTTCCCCTTCACCGAGCCCTCCGCCGAGGTGGACGTCTGGTTCCCGGACAAGAAGGGCGGCGCCGGCTGGGTCGAGTGGGGCGGCTGCGGCATGGTCAACCCCAGGGTGCTGATCGCGAGCGGGATCGACCCGGAGGAGTACAGCGGCTTCGCCTTCGGCATGGGGCTGGAGCGAACGCTGCAGTTCCGCAACGGGATTCCCGACATGCGCGACATCGTCGAGGGCGATGTGCGGTTCACCCTGCCCTTCGGCGTCCGGTCCTGACCCTTCCGATACGAGAGAGCGACACGTCACGTGCGAGTAGCGCAGTCCTGGCTGACCGAGATCATCGCCCGTACCGTCCCGGAGTGGTCGGTGACGCCGGAAGAGCTCGACGCGGGATTCGTCCGGGTGGGGCTCGAGGTCGAGGAGGTCGACGAGCTCCAGCGGGTGACCGGTGACCTCGAGCGCCCGCTGGTGGTCGGCCGGGTGCTGGAGATCACCGAGCTCACCGAGTTCAAGAAGCCCATCCGCCTCTGCCGGGTCGACGTCGGCAACCCGGAGCCGCAGGAGATCATCTGCGGCGCCCGGAATTTCACCGAGGGCGACCTGGTGGTCGTGGTCCTCCCCGGCGCGACGCTGCCCGGCGGGTTCCGGATCAGCTCGCGCAAGACCTACGGCCACACCTCGCACGGCATGATCTGCTCGGTCGCCGAGCTCGGCATCGGCAAGGACCACTCCGGCATCCTGGTGCTGGAGCCGGGCACCGCCGCGCCCGGCGCCGACGCCAACGAGCTGCTCGGGCTGGACGACACCGTCATCGAGCTGAACGTCACCCCGGACCGCGGCTACTGCTTCTCGGTGCGCGGCCTCTCCCGCGAGCTGGCCTGCGGTTTCGACCTGGAGTACGCCGACCCGGCGGTGCGCACGCTGCCGGACTCGGCCGAGCCCGCGTGGCCGATCCGGCTGGAGCCGGAGTCGCAGTGCACCCGGTTCGCCGCCCGCCGGGTCACCGGGATCGCCCCTGGCGCGGTCTCGCCGTGGTGGCTGCAGCGCAGGCTGCTGCTCTCCGGCGTGCGGCCGATCTCGCCCGCGGTGGACGTCACCAACTACGTCATGCTCGAGCTCGGCCAGCCGCTGCACGCCTTCGACGCCGCCGCGGTGCGGGGCGAGCTGGTGGTGCGGCAGGCGCGGCCGGGGGAGACGCTGCGCACCCTGGACGACGTCGAGCGCACCCTCGACCCGGAGGACGTCGTGATCGCGGACGGCTCCGGCGTGGTCTCGCTGGCCGGCGTCATGGGCGGCGCGAGCACCGAGGTGCACGACGGCACCACCGACGTGCTGCTGGAGGCCGCCACCTGGAACCCGCTGCTCGTCTACCGGACCGCGCGCAGGCACAAGCTGGTCTCCGAGGCGGGCAAGCGGTACGAGCGGGTGGTCGACCCGGAGCTCAACGTGGTGGCGCTGGACCGCGCGGCGTCGCTGCTCGCCGAGATCGCGGGCGGGGTCGTCGAGGACGTGCTCAGCGACGTCCGGGTGCCGGTCGCGCCCGCGCCCGCCATCGCCATGGACATCGACCTGCCGGACCGGGTGGCCGGCGTGACCTACCCGACCGGAACCGCCGCGCGCAGGCTCGCGCAGATCGGCTGCACCGTCGAGGTCGCGGTGAGCGCGGCAGGCCACGGCCAGCTGCTGGTCACCCCGCCGAGCTGGCGGCCGGACCTGGCCCAGCCCGCCGACCTGGTCGAGGAGGTGCTGCGGCTGGAGGGGCTGGAGCAGATCCCGTCCGTGGTGCCGACCGCGCCGGCCGGGCGTGGGCTCACCCCCGCGCAGCGCCGCCGCCGCGCGGTGAGCCGGGCGCTCGCCTTCACCGGCTGCGTCGAGGTGCCGCCGCCGGTCTTCCTGCCCGCCGGGGTCTTCGACGTGTGGGGGCTGGACGACGAGGACCCGCGCCGCACCACCACCCGGGTGCTGAACCCGCTCGACGCCGAGCGCCCCGAGCTCGCCACCACGCTGCTGCCCGGGCTGCTCGAGGTGGCCGCGCGCAATATCTCCCGCGGCGCCCGCGACCTCGCCATCTACGGCATCGCCCAGGTGGTGCTGCCGGGCCCGAACGTCAAGCCGGTCGAGGCGCTTCCGGTGGACCGCAGGCCCTCCGCCGAGCAGATCGCCGAGCTGCTCGACTCGCTGCCCGCGCAGCCGGTGCACGTCGGTGCGGTGCTCACCGGGCGCCGCGAGCCGCGCGGGCCGTGGGGCCAGGGCAGGCAGGCCGAGGCCGCTGACGCCTTCGCGCTGGCCGACGCGGTCGGCGACGCCGCCGGGGTGCTGATCGAGCGGCGCCCGGCCGCGCAGCTGCCCTGGCACCCGGGGCGCTGCGCCGAGCTGGTCGTGGACGGCACCGTCGTCGGGCACGCGGGCGAGCTGCACCCGGCGGTGCTGGAGCGGGCCGGGCTGCCCGCCCGCACCTGCGCGCTGGAGCTCGACCTGGACGCGCTCCCGCTGCGCGACGCCCGCCCGGTGCCGGTGGTCTCGCCGTTCCCGGCGGTGCTGCAGGACGTCTCGGTGACGGTGGCCCGCTCGGTGCCCGCCGCCAGTGTGCAGGCGGCGCTGCGCGCGGGCGGCGGCGCGCTGCTCGAGGACATCGCGCTCTTCGACGTCTACGAGGGCGCGCAGGCGGGGGCCGACCGCCGCTCGCTCACCTACGCGCTGCGCTTCCGCGCGCCGGACCGCACCCTCACCGAGGACGAGGCGAGCGCCGCCCGCGATGCCGCGGTGGCCGCCGCGGCGAGCGCGGTCGGCGCGGAACTGCGCGGGTAGGCGGTGGCGCTCGCGGTGCGCGCGGCACGGCACCCGGCCAACCCGGTGATGCACGCGCTCACCTACCACCCCACCAGGGAGATCGCCTGGACCCCCGACCTGCTCGGGCTGGCCTGCACCGAGCTCGCGCCGCGCACCGCGGACGGGGAGACGCTGCACGCCTGGTGGCTGCCTGCCGGGAGCGAGCCGATCGGGCACATCCTCTTCGCGCACGGCAACGCGGGCAATATCGGGGACCGGCTGCCGATCTTCGCGCTGCTCACCGCGGCCGGGTTCGACGTGCTCGCCTTCGACTACCGCGGGTACGGCCGCAGCACCGGGCGGCCCAGCGAGCGCGGCACCTACCTGGATGCCCGCGCCGCCCGCTCGGCGCTGCTCGACCGGCCGGAGGTCGACCCGGCGCGCGTCATCTACCTGGGCAAGTCGCTCGGCGGGGCCGTGGTCACCGAGCTCGCCGCCGCGCACCCGCCCGCCGGGGCGGTGCTCATGTCCACCTTCACCGGGCTGCGCGCCGCCGCCCGCTCGGTCTTCCCGGTGATCCCCGCGCCGCTGGTGCCCGATGCCTACCCGACCCTGCGCCGGATCGGCGACCTGCGCACCCCGCTGCTGCTCATGCACGGTGACCGGGACGAGCTGCTGCCGGTCCAGCACTCCGAGCGGCTCTACGCCGCCGCACCCCACCCCAAGCGGCTGGAGATCTTCCCCGGCTGCGGGCACAACGACCTGATCATGGGCGCGGGCCGCCGCTGGGCCGGGTTGATCGCCGAGTGGGCGCGCGAGGAGTGCGGCTTGACCTGACCGGTGCGCGCGGCCGTCGCGCGCCCTGGGCCGGCCCCGCACCCAGCCGCCCGGGAACTCCGTAGCCTGGTGCCATGACCGACTCAGCCGGAATCGCCGCACTGCTCGCCGCGCTCCCGGACGACGAACTGCTCGCCGTGCTCCGCACCGCCACCGCGCAGCGGCCCGCCTTCGCCCGGGTGCACGCCGCGCTCACCGAGCAGGCCACCTCCGGCCAGCCGCTCGACGCCGTTGTGATTCCGGACACTGCGCAGCCGGGCCCCGGCGCCGTGCCCGGGCAGGTGCCGGGATCACAGCAGGTCGGCGGCGGGTTTGCGGTACCGCCGGTACCGGTACCGCCGCAGGGTATGTCCGGTACGCCGCCGACCGGCGGCTATACCGCCTCCGGGGTGCCGACATTCGACTCCGTTCGCGATAAGGTCGAGCAGCGCTTCGGCACCGCCACGGGCCGGGAGGAGCTCGATCGCGAGACCGCCGCGGGGCGCAGCGTCGAAGAACAGTGGCAGGCGCGCGAGGAGGCGGCCCGCGATCGCCTCGACCGGATCCGCAAGTCGATGCGCGACGAACCCACCGGGCCGTGACACCCGCCGGCTCGGCGACACGAGAGTGGAGAGCATGCCCGAGCCGCGCGAGATCGCCGAACGACTCCTCGACGCCCAGGTCGACTACCTGCTCGCGGAGGTGACCGGCGAGCGCTTCACCGAGGTCGTCGCCCGCGACGTCGAATCCGTGCTCGGCGTCGCCGAGAGCATCCTTGTCCGCGACGTCGTCGCCCCGGAGCAGGCCAGGCAGACCGTGGCCACCGTGGTCGACCTGGTCGGCGGCAGCCCGGTCTTCGCCGACATGGCCGGCGTCTTCTCCGACTCCATCTACTCCCACGTCGCGGAGAACGACGAGTACACGCTGGGCGAGGTGGTCGAGCGGCAGCCGGTCGAGGCGCTGCTGGAGAAGATCCTCGGCATGCACCAGGCGCAGGAGCGGATCCTGACCCGGCTCACCGAGAGCCCGCTGGTCGCCACCGTCGCCTCGAAGTTCGTGGACAAGCTGATCGACGACTTCATGCAGGCCAACCGGCAGCGCGCGGAGAAGATCCCCGGCGTCGGCTCGCTGGTCTCGCTAGGCCAGTCGGCCGCCAACCGGGCGCGCAAGGCCGCCGCGGACAATGCCTTCCTCAGCGATATGGCGGACCGGGGCGCGCGCTTCGCGCTGGAGCGCACCAACAACGCCATCCGCGAGGTGCTGCGCGACGCGCCCGTGCACAGCGCCGCCATGGAGTTCTGGGATCTGCACGCCGGGGAGCCGGTGAACGGCCTGCGCGAGTACCTCACCAAGCAGGACCTGCGCGACCTGGTGCTGCTCAGCTACGAGATCGCGGTGACCACCAGGGAGAAGCCGTACTTCGGGCTGCTGCTCGACGAGTGCGTCGACGTGTTCCTCGGCAAGTACGGCGAGTTCACCCTCGCCGCGCTGCTGCCCGAGCTCGGCCTCACCGGCGACGACCTGCGCACCGAGATCCTGCGCTACGGCCCCGCCGTCATCGAGCGGGCCAAGGCGGACGGGGTGCTGGCCGGACTGATCAAGGAGCGGCTGGAGCCCTTCTTCCTGTCGGAGCCGGTGCTCGCGATCCTGGGCGCCGGAGCCGGCGAAGCCTGAGCCGCCGCCCGGCGGGTGGCTCGATCGCCCGGCGCGTGGCGCTCGGCACGGCTCCGACCACGAAAACCGCCCGGTCTCCCGCCTTTCGGCGTGCCGAAACGCTGGGCGTGTCGCCGGGACTTACGCGGTGCCCCCGCGCCGCTTCGGGCTACGGTGGCCGACGTGCTCACCGTCGTCGCCGTCGAGAACTACCGGTCCCTGCGCCACCTGATCGTGCCGCTGACCCCGCTCACCGCGATCACCGGCGCGAACGGCAGCGGCAAGTCGAGCCTGTACCGGGTGCTGCGGCTGCTCGCCGAGTTCGCGAGCAACGGCGCGGTGGCGGCGCTGGCCAGGGAGGGCGGGCTGGATTCCACGCTGTGGGCCGGGCCGGGGCGTCCGGCGGACGGCACCCCGGTGGCGCTGCGCGTCGGCTTCGCCGCCGAGGATTTCGGCTACGCCGCCGACCTGGGTATCCCGCCGCCCGCCGACTCGCTGTTCGACCGCGACCCCGAGATCAAGGCCGAGGCGGTGTGGGCCGGGCCCATGCTGCGCCCGGCCTCGGTGCTCACCGAGCGCGCCGGTTCGGTGGTGCGGGTGCGCGCGGGCAGGCGCTGGAACACCGTGCCGCACACGCTGCGCTCCTTCGACAGCATGCTCGGCGAACTCTCCGACCCGAGCCGCGCCCCCGATGTGCTGAGCGTGCGCGACCGGGTGCGCGGCTGGCGCTTCTACGACCGGTTGCGCACCGACGCGGGCGCCCCCGCGCGAGCCCCGCAGATCGGCACCCGCACGGTCCGCCTCGGCCACGACGGCGCCGACCTGGCCGCCGCGCTGCAGACCATCAGGGAGATCGGCGACGCGGTCGAGCTGGACGCCGCGATCGACAAGGCCTTCCCCGGCAGCCGGGTCGAGGTGGCCGCGCACGCGGGCCGCTTCACCGTGCGGCTGCACCAGCCGGGGCTGCGCCGCCCGCTGGAGGCCGCCGAGCTCTCCGACGGCACCCTGCGCTACCTGCTGGTGGTCGCCGCGCTGCTCACCCCGCGCCCGCCCGAGCTGCTGGTGCTCGACGAGCCGGAGACCAGCCTGCACCCCGAACTGCTGACCGCGCTGGCCGACCTCATCGTCACCGCGTCGGCGCACACCCAGGTGATCGTGGTGACGCACGCCGCCGCGCTGCTCGCCACCTTCGCGCGGGAGGAACGCGCCTCGGTGCTGGAGCTGCGCAAGGACGACGGCCGCACCTACCTGGCGGGCCAGGGCCTGCTGGACGAGCCGCCGTGGGCCTGGCCCAAGCGCTGACCGGCGTGACCAGCGTGTGAATTCCCCCCGATGTGGGCCGCGTCGCGTATCGGCGCGGCGGCCGCCGCAATAGTCTCGGCGTATGAGCGACCCGAGGATCGAGACCGAACCCGAAGCCATCCGGCCGCTGCGCGACGACATCCGCTTCCTCGGCGGGGTGCTCGGCGACACCATCCGCGACCACGAGGGGCCGGAGGTCTTCGACCTCATCGAGCGGGTGCGCAAGGAGGCCTTCCGGATTCGCCGCGAGGAGGTGGACCGCAGCGCCGTCGCGGAGATGCTGCGCGGCGTCGACGTGACGGTGGCGATCCCGCTGATCCGCGCCTTCAGCTACTTCGTGCTGCTCGCCAACCTGGCCGAGGATCTGCAGCGCGACCGCCGCCGCGCGGTGCACATCGGCGCGGGCGAGCCGCCCCAGGATTCCTCGCTGGCCGCCACCTACCGCAAGCTGGACGCTGCCGCACTGGACGGCGAGACCGTCGCCGACCTGCTCTCCGACGCCCTGGTCGCTCCGGTGATCACCGCGCACCCCACCGAGACCAGGCGCCGCACCGTCTTCGACGGCCAGGCCAGGATCACCGAGCTCATGCGGCAACGGGGCCGTGCAGGCGAGGGGGAGCGGGGTGCGCTGGAGCTGGATATCCGGCGGCAGGTGCTCGCGCTCTGGCGCACCGCGCTGATCCGGCTGGCGCGGCTGCGCATCCAGGACGAGATCGCGGTCGGGCTCCGCTACTACGAACTCACCCTCTTCGACGTCATTCCGGCGATCAACGCCGAGGTCAGGGCGGCGCTGCGGGCCCGGTGGCCCGGCGTCGAGCTGCTGCCGCGGCCGATTCTGCGGCCCGGCTCGTGGATCGGCGGCGATCGGGACGGGAATCCCTTCGTCACCGCCGAGGTGGTGCGCACCGCGGCCGGGCAGGCCGCGGCCGTCGCCTTCGAGCGGTACCTGCGCGAGCTGGCCGAACTGGAGAAGGTGCTGGCCCAGTCGGCCCGGCTGGTCCCGGTCTCGGAGCGGGTCGCCGGGCTGGCCGCCGCGGGCTACCCGAACCCCGAGACGCACGCCGACGAGCCGTACCGCCGTGCGCTGCACGCCATCCGGAACCGGCTCACCGCCACCGCCGTGCGCGCGCTGGGCAGCGCGCCGGTGCACGGCTCCGATGTCGGGGCCGAGCCGTACGACACCCCGCAGCAGGTACTCGACGACCTGGACGCCGTGGACGAGTCCATGCGCGCCGCCGGTGACGGCCTGCTCGCCGACGACCGGCTGGCCGCGCTGCGCTTCGCGCTGGAGACCTTCGGCTTCCACCTGCAGAGCCTGGACATGCGGCAGAACTCCGAGGTGCACGAGCAGGTGGTGGCCGAGATCCTGGCCTGGGCCGGGGTGCACGCCGACTACCCGAGCCTGCCGGAGGACGAGCGGGTGGCGCTGCTCGCCGCCGAGCTCCGCACCCGCAGGCCGCTGCTCGGCCCGCACGCGGCGCTGAGCGAGAAGACCACCCAGGAGCTCGGCATCGTGCGCGCGGCGGCCGAGGTGATCGCGACCTTCGGCGCCGAGGCGGTGCCGAACTACATCATCAGCATGTGCACCTCGGTGAGCGACATGCTGGAGGCGGCGCTGCTGCTCAAGGAGGCCGGGATCCTCGACCCGGGCGGCCCGGAAGCTCCGCCCTCCTGCTCGGTCGGCATCGTCCCGCTCTTCGAGACCATCGAGGACCTCGCCGCGGGCGCGACCACGCTCGCCGCCGCGCTGGATGTCCCGGTGTACCGGGAGCTGGTGGCCGGCGCCGGGATGCGCCAGGAGGTCATGCTCGGCTACTCCGACTCCAACAAGGACGGCGGCTACCTCGCCGCCAACTGGGCGCTCTACCGCGCCGAGCTGGAGCTGGTCGAGGTGGCGCGCAAGACCGGCATCCGGCTGCGGCTCTTCCACGGCCGCGGCGGCACCGTCGGCCGCGGCGGCGGCCGCTCCTACGACGCCATCCTCGCCCAGCCCGCCGGCGCCGTGCGCGGCGCGCTGCGCCTCACCGAGCAGGGCGAGGTGATCGCCGCCAAGTACGCCGAACCTCGTGCCGCGCACCGCAATCTGGAGTCGCTCATCGCCGGCACCCTGGAGTCGACGCTGCTCGACGTCGAAGGGCTCGGCCCCGCCGCCGAACCCGCCTACGAGCTCATGGACGAACTCGCCGCCCGCGCCCGCGCCGCCTACGCCGCCCTGGTGCACGACGAGCCCGGCTTCGTCGAGTACTTCCGGCAATCCACCCCGGTGGCCGAGGTCGGCGACCTGAACATCGGCAGCCGCCCGGCCTCCCGCAAACCCACCCACTCCGTCTCCGACCTGCGCGCCATCCCCTGGGTGATGGCCTGGAGCCAGGCCCGCGTCATGCTCCCCGGCTGGTACGGCACCGGCACCGCGCTGGAGGAGTGGGTGGCGGGCGACCCCGGCCGCCTCGCCGAGTTGACCGACCTCTACCACCGCTGGCCGTTCTTCCGCACCGTTCTCTCGAACCTGGCCCAGGTGCTCGCCAAGAGCGACCTCGCCATTGCCGAGCGGTACGCGGAGCTGGTGGGGGACGTGGCACTGCGCGAGCGGATCTTCGGCATGATCCGGGACGAGCACGCCCGCACCATCCGTATGCACGCCGCCGTCACCGGGAACGATCACCTGCTCGCCGACAACGCCTCGCTGTCGGAGTCGATCCACAACCGGTTCCCCTATCTGGAGCCGCTGAACCAGATGCAGGTGGAGTTGTTGCGCCGGTTGCGGGCGGGGGATGATCAGGAGCTGGTCAAGCGGGGGATTCTGCTCACCATGAACGGGTTGGCGACGGCGTTGCGGAACTCGGGGTAGTCAAGCAGGGACGCCGGATCGTTCGATGCCGCGAGTCATTCAGGGGTTTCGCGCGCAGAGAGGCCGTTCAACGTTTTGCGTCCCGCCGATAGATAGGCGTGAATGGCGGCTGCCGTCGTTGGGATTGAATCCTCGCCACGCCGCCTGACTATCGAGATGAACGCGCCCTCGTACCTACCGTCCACTATCGCGCCCTGCACCCTATTGTCGATGACTTTTTGGTATCGAGCAGGAGATCCGTCGCTGTTCGAAATGGGAACGACCTTAACCAAGGTGTCTGATCCGATTTTGCGCTCCGTTCGAAATCCTACGATCAGAACACCGCCCTGTTCTGAATTGGCAAAGCGTGCAACATCTTGTGCCAGTTCTATCTTGGCTGACCATTGGGAAAGTCATAAGCCATCGATTTCACTTCTAGCCTCGATCTTTCGTGGGGCCGAGGTGTTGGCCTGAGCGGCTTCGGATTGGTGTTTCGATCGTAGTTTCCGGGCCGTGGGCGTGGCGGTCTGCCCGCGCAGCGGGCTGACTGCCGAGTTCCACGGGCTCGGATGGTGAGGTTTCCTCGGTTGTCGGGACTGTTTGTTGGCTGCTCAGCCGGGTTGCAGGCGTGCCGCGGCGGTGACGAGCAGGCCGGTCCAGAGCCCGTGGCGGGCCGGTGGAGCCGGGTTCGGCGGGCATGACGGGCGATCCGCCCGGCCGCGGAGAACAACCGAAGGCGCATGTTCTGGGTTCCCACCTGCGTGCGGGGTGGTCACGCAGGGCCAGGGTTTGCAGCCATGCGGTCAAATCGAGTGCGAGGGCGATGATCGCGAGCCAGATCCGGTTGGCGTCGAAGGAGCGGAACGGCAGGTTGCGTAGCCCGGTGTCCTTCGCGGCGCGGATGCGGTCCTCGCAGCGCGCGGCGTCGGTGGCGTAGTTCCAGGTCGGGGAGCTGACCCCGCCGAGTGTTGGTGACGAAGGCGGTGAGCCTGAGTCCGTCGTGGTCGGTGAACCGTAGTGGGGCGCCGGGGTGCGGGCGTTCCTTCCTGACGATCAGGCGCATGCCCGGCGGCCACCGGGTGAGATCGGTGAGGCCGGTGGCGTCGATGACCCAGGCGCCGGGCCGGACCTGGCCCTCGGCGTCGTAGGCCGGTGTCCAGTCCCGGACTGTGAGGTGGGTGTCGAGGGCGTCGACGATGTCGTCGGTGAGGGTGAACCCGACCGAGTACTGCAACCTGCGGCGATGGCAGTAGCCGAGGAACTCGTGGGTGCCGCCACCGGAATCGGTGCGGACCAGCACCGTCCGCCCCACCCGCCACGACCCTCGCCCCGGCAGTTGGGCCAGAGCTTCGTGCAGGACTCGTTTGTGGTCGGTGGCGGTGTTGGAGCCGGCGTTGCCCGGTCGCAGCATCACCGCGGCGGGTTCACCGGTCCCGCCCGGGCTGTCGATGAACGACCACAACGAATGGAACCCGAAACCACGCTTGAACGTCGGTGCCGCACCCTGCCTCTCCGAATGCGCGTCGGTGAGAGTGGCATCGAGATCGATGATCACCGGATCGGCGATCCCGGCCCGGTGACCGGGAGCGTCGCGACCGGCGAGGGCCCATGCTCGGGCACGAGCCTGGATGCGAGCCGCACCGATAGCGGCCAGCACTCGCGGTGCGTCGGCGGCCAGGGCGGTGATCGCGCGGGACACGGTCGGGTCCGAGGCCACCACACCGAACACCGCCGGCTCGGCCCGCAGCAACGCCACATCCGCGGCGCAGTCACCACCGACCGCCAGGGTGACCGCGAGGTCGAGCACGATCTTGCCGGGATCGTGCACGGCCTTCGGCTTGCGCCACGGCCTCAGTTTCTCCGACAGCCCGCTGCTCAGCCCGGTCTTCTCGGCGGTGCGCAGCAGCAGTGCGGCGCCGGCGTGGGAGACCACGCCCGACCCTGCACCGTCGATACCCAGCCGTGGGTACGGCGATATAGACTCCCTCACCAGGAAGGTGCTCCTACAACTTCGAGAAGCGGCCCTCAGCAAGCCTGATTATCGCAGTTCAGAGCACCTTTCGCCATTTCAAGGCAGCGGTCAGCTCACCGTGCATGAATTCACGAGGTTAGGGAGCGAGTCCAATGAGTGAATTTGCAGCGGCAGCAGGGGCTTTCCAGCGCGAGGCGCATTCCGCGCTCGGCCTGAGTGTCGCTCTCGGAGACGATCAGGAGCTGGTGAAGCGAGGGATCCTGCTCGCGATGAATGGGCTGGCGTTGGCGTTGCGGAAGTTGGGATAGCCGGTCGGGCGGGCCGTTCAACGCTCCGGCGCAGTACCGATCACCCTTCTACCGGGCTCGTCCCGATGAAGACGGCCAGCGCACGGCAATCGCGGTGCCCGTCGTACTCCCGCAGAAGGTGGATGTACTGCTGTTTGTCGAGTTCCCAGTCGTAGAGTTCGGGCGACTCCGAATCCTGGACTGCGGCGTAGACGAGATCCGCGAGCAGGCGGGTCGTGCGTCCGTTGCCGTCGGTGAACGGGTGGATGCGGACTGTCTCGGCGTGCACAGCGATACCGAGTTGACGTGACGTCCAATCGCTCGTGTGGTTCCAGCGGTATTCGATCGAATCCAACGACGTACGAAGTTCGACGGCGATCTGTTCGGGAGCAACTCCGATGTTGAGTTCTCGGCGACGGAAGGTGCCCGCCCACTGCCATATGTCCTTGTACAGACGTTGATGCAGATCTCGCACGAAGTAGTCGGTCAGCAAATCGTCCAAGAGCAATGTGCCCTCGAACACAGCACCGATGAGTTCTTCGGCGACCTCTTCCTGGATAGCCTGCTCGAGGTCGTACACCGCCGCCTTGCCGCCCGAGCCCTCGATCAACTGCCGGACCGCTGGGACCAGCATCTCGGCCTCGTCGTCGGTCAGTGGCGTCTGGCCGTACCCCGGTGCGAAGGACATCAGGCTTTCAGCCGGCGCTCGGCCAAGTACCGAGCGACGCTCTTCGACCGCACATAGCCCTCTGGCAAGGTGCGGCGCTCCAACCGCGCCGACGCCTTGGTCGACCGTGCTGCCGATAGTTTGACGGCTGCCTTCGTTACCGTTCGACGCTTCATGTGTGGCACCTCGCTTTCGTAGATCATGGTAGCGCCGCTTCAGCGCTGCTCGACCAGATGAACGCTGCCGGCGGCCTGCCGATTCTGCGGGAAGTAGCGCAGGTCGGTGCTTGTTGTAGCGATCACGCCGGGGACGGTGCGGCGTTCTTCCGTGCCTGGGTCTCGGCCGCGATCAGGAGGACGTGCAGCGTTGCCTTCACCGTGACCGTGTCGAAGCCGCCGACCAGGGCGTGGTGCAGGGTGAAGCCGTCCAGGTAGTCGACGAGCGGGCGGACCGCGGACTCCGGGATCGCGGGTTCGCCGGTGGCCGCGCGCAGGTGTCCGGTGAGCCAGGTGGTGAGGCGAAAGTGGCCGGTGCGCAACGCTTCTCCTACCTCTGGGAGTTCGCGGGCTTCGAGCATGAGGGCGTAGCGGGCGAGGGTGGCCGGTTCGTCGGCGGTGACCGCATGGCGGAGCAGGGCGCTGAGCAGGTCGACCAGTTCGGTGGGGTCGCGCGGGGCGGGGGCGTGGTCGAAGGCGGCGTGGTCGCGTTCTTCCAGGCGGCCGGTGATGCCGATCAGCAGCGCGGCTCGGGTGCGGAAATAGTTCGAGGTCGAGCCGGGAGGCAGTTCGGCGGCCTCGTCGACCGCGCGGTGGGTGAGCGCGCGCGGGCCGCGTTCGCCGAGCAGGCGGAGGGCGGTGTCGAGCACCAGGGTGCGTTTGCCGGTCACACCGGAATACTACAGGGGTAGTGCTTCCCACTACTTGTGTAGTAGATTCCACTACATCGGTAGTGAGCAGAAGGAGTGGGCCGGATGGACGAGGTACTGATCGCCGGAGGCGGAATCGGCGGGCTGGCGTCGGCGCTGGCCGTGCTGCGGGCCGGGAAGCGGCCGGTGGTGCTGGAGCGGGCGCCGGAGCAGGCGGTGGTCGGGTCGGGGCTCTCGCTGTGGCCCAATGCGATTCGCGCGCTGGACGCGCTCGGGGTCGGCGCGGAGGTGCGGGCGCGCGCGGTCTCCGATGCCAATGGCGGAATCCGGGATGCCGCCGGGCGGCTGCTGCTCGCGGCGGACGCGGCGGCATTGCGGGAGCGGTTCGGCGAGCCGATCGTCGTGCACCGTGCCGAACTCATGGCGATCCTGCGGGACGCGCTGCCCGACGGAGTGCTGCGGACCGGGATCGGGGTGACGGCGGCGGACGAGTCCGGGCGCGTGGTCACGACGGCGGGGGAGCGCACCGCCGAACTCGTGGTCGGCGCGGACGGCATCCGCAGCGTGGTGCGTCGCGCGGTGGCGGGCGAGGTCGAACCGCGCTACGCGGGCTACGCCGCTTGGCGCACGGTGGTGATGCCGTCCGAGCCGGTCACCGAATTCGGCGAGACCTGGGGACGCGGGCAGCGCTTCGGCTTCGCTCCGCTGGCCGACGGCCGGGTCTACTGCTTCGCCACCGCGAACGCCCCCGCCGACGCACCGGACGGCGGCCTCGCCGAACTCCGGCAGCGCTTCGCCGACTGGCACGCCCCCATCCCCGCCCTCCTGGCCGCCGCCGACCCGGCCCAGATCCTCCGCCACGACATCTACGACCTCCCCGCCCTCCCGCGCTTCACCGCGGGCCGGATCGCCCTGGTCGGCGACGCCGCCCACGCCATGACCCCCGACCTCGGCCAGGGCGCCTGCCAGGCCCTGGAGGACGCCGTCGCGCTCGGTGCGATGCTCGCCATCGACGGCGACCTGCGCCGCTACGACGCCCTGCGCCGCCCGCGCACCCAGCGCATCGCCACCAGGGCGCGCCGCCTGGGCCGGGCCGGTCAGCTCTCGGCCCGCCCGTTGGTCGCCCTGCGCGACGCGGTCATGCGCCGCACCCCGGCGAGCGCGCAACTCGGCGCCATGGCCCCTGTGCTGAACTGGGCGCCCGCGTCGATGATGTGACTATGACGAGCGCGACGGCCTCATCGTGAACCTGCGCTTCCAGGTCAACCCCGAGAAGATGCGCGGTATCACCCCGCGTACCGGCGCGCCATCGCCGCCGCGGTCCCGGCCATGACCGCGCGCAGCTCGGCGGGCTCCAACACCTCCGCGTACGCCCCGAGTGGCAGCAGCCCGTGCGCCATCACCTCGTACGACTCCGCCGCCACCCGCACCCGGACCCACCCCTCGGCATCCGGCTCGTCCGCCGAGGCCACCGCATCGGCCACGGCCGCGGGCTCGAAGCCGAGCCGGAGCAGCGAGAGGTGCGCAGCGTCGATCCGGCAGCGCGCGGTCACCCGGAGCATGGTCCTGGCGAACTCGTCCGCCGCCCGCTCCCAGTGCGCGGCCAGGTCGAAATCGGCGGGCCGGGTGAAGGTCTCGCCGGTATCGGCCGCCGCCGCGATCCGCCCGACCCGGTACGACCGCACCGAGCCGTCGGCCAGCGCGACCAGGTACCAGGTGCCCGCCTTGAGCACCAGCCCGAGCGGCCCGATCCGCCGCCGCACCACCGCGTCCCCCCGCTCGTACCCGATCTCCAGCAGCCGATCCGCCCACAGCGCCTCGGTGACAACGGCCAGCGCCGGGGTGCGGTCCGGGCGATGGAACCAGCCCGCAGCGTCCACGTGCACCCGCTCGGCGATCCGGGTGGCCCGCCCGCGCAGCTCCGGCGGCAGCGCGGCCAGCACCTTGAGCTGCGCGGTCGCCAGCACGGTGCCGAGCCCGAGGTCGGCGGCGGCGCCGGGCTGCCCGGCCAGCAGCACGGCGTCGGCCTCGTCGGGGTTCAGCCCGGTGATCCGGGTGCGGTAGCCGTCCAGCAGGCGGATCCCGCCCGCGCGCCCCGGCTCGGTGTAGACCGGGACGCCCGCCGCGGAGAGCGCGTCCACATCCCGGTACACCGTACGCACCGACACCTCCAGCTCCGCGGCCAGCTGGGACGCCGTGCACCGGCCCCTGGTCTGCAGGAGCAGCAGCAGGCGGAGGAGTCGGCTCGCGCGCATCGCCCGACACTATCCGGCAAACCCTGACAGCAGGTGTCAACGTACGGTCGTACCGTCGCCCCATGACCACGTGGAATCAGTTCCTGGACGAAGCCCCCCGGGTCGCCGGAGTCTTCACCCGCAGGCACCGCGCCACCGGCAACCTCTGCCTGCTCGGCACGGTGCGCGCCGACGGGTCGCCGCGGATCAGCCCGATCGAGCCGCGGGTCTTCGAGGGGTTGCTCGTGCTCGCGGGCATGCCGCGCACCCGCAAGTTCGCCGACCTGGCCCGCGACCCGCGCTTCTGCCTGCACACCGCCACCGCCGACCCCATGGTCGGCGACGGCGACGCCAAGCTCTTCGGCACCGTCATCGACCTGCCGGACAAAGACCTGCACACCCGATTCCTGCAGCACCTCTTCGAGGAGAGCGGCTTCGACGCGCGCGGCGAGGAGTTCGACCACTTCTTCGTCGCCGACCGGCTGACCGGCGGCTCCACCGTCGAGCTCGTCGACGGCCGGCTCGAGATCACGGTGTGGACGCCGGGGATCGGCGAACGGGTCGAGGTGAAGAACTGAGCGGCCGTACCACTCCTGGGTACCCTGGAGGAAACCCCGGCGTGAATGAGCTTGCACGGTCGTGCATAATCATCACATGGTTGATTCCTCGAACGGGGCCCTGCGGGTCGCGGTTGCCGGAGCGAGCGGGTACGCGGGCGGTGAGGTCCTGCGGCTACTGCTGGAACACCCCGAGTACCGACGCGGTCGCCTCGAGATCGGGGCGCTGACCGCGGGTTCCAATGCGGGCGCGCCGCTCGGCTCGCTGCAGCCGCACCTGCTCCCGCTCGCCGACCGGGCGCTCACCGCCACCACCGTGGACGAGCTGGCCGGGCACGACGTGGTCTTCCTCGGCCTGCCGCACGGCCAGTCCGCCGCGCTGGCGAACACCCTGCCCGAATCCACCGTGATCATCGACTGCGGCGCCGACTTCCGGCTGCGCGACGCCGCCGCCTGGCAGCGCTGGTACGGCGGCGAGCACGCGGGCACCTGGCCCTACGGCCTGCCCGAGCTCGGCGACAACCGGGAGCGGCTGCGCGGCGCCCGCCGGATCGCGGTCCCCGGCTGCTACCCGACCGTGGCCGGCCTCGCGCTCGCCCCCGCCTTCGCCGCCGGGCTCGCCGAGCCCACCGCGAACGTGGTCGCGGTGAGCGGAACCTCCGGTGCCGGAAGGAAACTCGACGTCGGGCTGCTCGGCTCCGAGGTCATGGGCTCGGCCCGCGCCTACGGCATTGCGGGCGCGCACCGGCACACCCCCGAGATCGCGCAGAACCTGAGCGCCGCCGCGGGCACCCCCGTCGCGGTCTCCTTCACCCCGGTGCTCGCGCCCATGCCGCGCGGCATCCTCGCCACCTGCACCGCCCCCACCACCGCCGATCTCGCCCAGGTGCGCGCCGCCTACGAGAAGGCCTACGCCGCCGAGCCGTTCGTGCACCTGCTGCCCGAGGGCGCGCTGCCGTCGACCGGCGCCGTGCTCGGCTCCAACGCCGTCACCCTGCAGGTGGCCGTCGACGCCGACGCCGGGCTGCTGGTGGTGATCGGCGCGATCGACAACCTGACCAAGGGCACCGCGGGCGCCGCGGTGCAATCCATGAACCTCGCCGTCGGTTTCGAGGAGACCGCCGGGCTTCCCACCGTAGGAGTGGCACCGTGACGACGACCGAAGCGGGCAGGCTGGTCCGCACCCAGGGGGTGACCGCGCCGCTCGGCTTCCGCGCCGCCGGGATCGCGGCCGGGATCAAGGCCAGCGGCAAGCCCGATCTGGCGCTGGTCCTCAACGAGGGGCCGGAGTACGCCGCCGCCGGGGTCTTCACCAGGAACAAGGTGAAGGCCGCGCCGGTGCTGTGGTCGCAGCAGGTGCTCACCGCCCGCAGGCTGCGCGCGGTGATCCTGAATTCCGGTGGCGCCAATGCCTGTACCGGCCCCGGCGGGTTCCAGGACACGCACCGCACCGCCGAGGAGCTGGCCGCCGCGCTGAGCAGCTGGGGCACCGAGACCGGCGCGGGCGAGATCGCGGTCTGCTCCACCGGCCTGATCGGCGACCGGCTGCCCATGGACAAGATCGTCCCGGCGATCACCGAGATCGTGCGCGAGATGGGCGGCGGGCTCTCCGGCGGCACCGACGCCGCGCACGCCATCATGACCACCGACACCGTGCCGAAAGAGGCCGCCTACCACCACCGTTCGAAGTGGAACGTGGGCGGTATGGCCAAGGGCGCCGGCATGCTGGCCCCCTCCCTCGCCACCATGCTCGTCGTCCTCACCACCGACGCCGCGGTCACCGCCGAGCAGCTGGACGCCGCGCTGCGCAAGGCCACCGCGCGCACCTTCGACCGGCTCGACGTGGACGGCTCCTGCTCCACCAACGACACCGTGCTGCTGCTCGGCAACGGCGCCAGCGAGGTCACCCCCACCCAGGACGAACTGGACGCCGCCGTGCTCGCGGTCTGCGACGACCTGGCCGCCCAGCTCATGGCCGACGCCGAGGGCGTCACCAAGCGGGTGCTGGTCACCGTCACCGGGGCGCTGGACGAGGAGGAGGCGGTGCTCGCCGCCCGCACCGTCGCCAGGGACAGCCTGGTCAAGACCGCGCTCTTCGGCTCCGACCCGAACTGGGGCCGGGTGCTCGCCGCCGTCGGCATGGCCCCGGTGACGCTGGAGCCCGACCGGATCACGGTGTCCTTCAACGGAAACCCGGTCTGCGTGGACGGCGTCGGCGCCCCCGGCGCCCGGGAGGTCGACCTCTCCGGCACCGACATCGAGGTCGTCGTCGACCTGAAGATCGGCGACGGCGCCGCCACCATCCGCACCACCGACCTCTCGCACGGCTACGTCGAAGAGAACTCGGCCTACAGCTCATGACCGGCCTCGCGCACGAACTCAGCGCGCTGGACAAGGCGCACGTGCTGGCCGGGGCGCTGCCCTGGCTGCAGAAGTTCCGGGACAAGGTCGTCGTGGTCAAGTACGGCGGCAATGCCATGGTCGACGACGGGCTCAAGCGCGCCTTCGCCGCCGACATGGCCTTCCTGCGCACCGTCGGCGTGCACCCCGTCGTGGTGCACGGCGGCGGCCCGCAGATCACCGCCATGCTCGGCAAGCTGGGGTTGCAGGGCGAATTCCGCGGCGGCTTCCGGGTGACGACGCCCGAGGTCATGGACGTGGTGCGGATGGTGCTGTTCGGGCAGGTCGGCCGGGAGCTGGTCGGGCTGATCAACGCGCACGGCCCGTACGCCGTCGGGATCTCCGGCGAGGACGCCGGGCTCTTCACCGCCACCCGCCGCACCGTGCTCGTCGACGGCGAGGCCACCGACATCGGGCTGGTCGGCGACGTCACCGAGGTCAACCCGGACGCCGTGCTCGACCTCATCGACGCGGGCCGCATCCCGGTGGTCTCCACCATCGCCCCCGACGCCGACGGCGTCGTGCACAACATCAACGCCGACACCGCCGCCGCCGCGCTCGCCGAGGGCATCGGCGCCGAGAAACTGGTGGTCCTCACCGACGTCGAGGGGCTCTACACCGACTGGCCCGACCGCTCGTCGCTCACCACCGAGATCGACGCCGCCGCCCTGGCCGCGCTGCTGCCCCGGCTGGACGCGGGCATGGTCCCCAAGATGGAGGCCTGCCTGCGCGCGGTGCGGGGCGGCGTCCCCACCGCGCACGTGATCGACGG
>NZ_BDBH01000008.1 GCF_001612885.1 Nocardia harenae NBRC 108248
CCCCAAGATGGAGGCCTGCCTGCGCGCGGTGCGGGGCGGCGTCCCCACCGCGCACGTGATCGACGGCCGGGTCCCGCACTCGGTGCTGCTCGAGCTGTTCACCGGAGAAGGAATCGGCACCATGGTGACCCCCGAGGAGACGATATGAGCTCGGCCGACCTGCAGGGCCGGTGGAACGCCGCCCTGATGAACAACTACGGCACCCCCAAGATCGCGCTGGTGCGCGGCGCGGGCGCGGTGGTCTACGACGCCGACGGCAAGCGCTACCTCGACTTCCTCGGCGGCATCGCGGTGAACAGCCTCGGCCACGCGCACCCCGCCATCCTGGCCGCGGTCGCGCAGCAGCTCGGGACGCTCGGGCACGTCTCCAACCTGTACGTCAGCGAGCCGGTGATCGAGCTGGCCGAGCGGCTGCTCGCCCAGTTCGGCGGGGGTCGCGCCTTCTTCTGCAACTCCGGCGCCGAGGCCAACGAGGCCGCGTTCAAGATCGCCAGGCTCACCGGGCGGCCGCACATCGTGGCCTGCGAGGAGGCGTTCCACGGCCGGACCATGGGCGCGCTGGCGCTCACCGGCCAGCCCGCCAAGCGGGAGCCCTTCGCGCCCATGCCGCCCGGCGTGCGGCACATCCCCTACGGCGATGCCGCCGCGCTGGAAGCAGCGGTGGACGAGCACACCGCCGCTGTGGTTCTGGAGCCGATCCTCGGCGAGAGCGGCGTCATCGTTCCGCCCATCGATTACCTCGCCAAGGCCCGCGAGATCACCGCCCGCCACGGCGCCCTGCTCATCCTGGACGAGGTGCAGACCGGCATCGGCCGCACCGGCGCCTTCTACGCACACCACGCCGCCGGCATCGTGCCGGACGTCATCACCCTGGCCAAGGGCCTCGGCGGCGGCCTGCCGATCGGCGCCGTCCTGGCCCGCGGCGCCGCCGCCGAGCTGCTGCAGCCCGGCGCGCACGGCACCACCTTCGGCGGCAACCCGGTCTGCGCGGCCGCCGCGCTGGCCGTGCTGCGCACCATCGACGCCGACGGGCTGCTCGCGCACGTCGAGTCGGTGGGCAAGCGGCTCGTCGACGGCATCGAACTGCTCGAGCACCCCGAGGTGGACCACGTGCGCGGCGCCGGGTTGCTGCTCGGCATCGGGCTTCGACGTGGCATATCGGCGCAGGTGGAGACCCGCGCCCGGGAGGCCGGCTACCTGGTGAACGCCCCCAAGCCGGACACCATCCGGCTCGCCCCGCCGCTCGTGCTCACCGAAACCCAGGCGGAGAGCTTCGTCGCGGATCTGCCCGCGATCCTGGATGCCGCCGCTGCCGACGCCAAGGAGGAAGCGTGACCTCGGATTCCATCGACGGCGGCTCCGTGACGCCGATCGAAGCCGCCCCCTCGGCCGCCCCGACCGCGCAGGAGTCCGCCGCCGATTCCGCGGCCGGGCAGGGCACTGCCGCGCATCCCGCGCCCGGGCGGGGGGCGGCCGCCGGTCCCGCGCCCGCGGCGGGGGTCGTCCCCGCAGTAGTCGCCGGCCCGCGCCACTTCCTCCGCGACGACGACCTCACCCCCGCCGAGCAGGACGAGATCCTCACGCTGGCAGCCGAACTCAAGGCGGCACCGTTCTCCCGCAGGCCGCTGGACGGCCCGCGCGGCGTCGGCGTGATCTTCGAGAAGAACTCCACCCGCACCAGGTTCTCCTTCGAGGTCGGCATCGCCCAGCTCGGCGGCCACGCGGTGGTCGTCGACGGCCGCGACACCCAGCTCGGCCGCGAGGAGACCCTCGCCGACACCGGCCGCGTCCTCTCCCGCTACGTGGACGCCGTCGTCTGGCGCACCTTCGCCCAGGCCCGCCTGGAGCAGATGGCCGCCGCCGCCACCGTGCCGATCGTCAACGCCCTCTCCGACGAATTCCACCCCTGCCAGGTCCTCGCCGACTTGCTGACGCTTCGCGAACGGTTCGGTTCGCTGCGTGGCCGCACCCTCGCCTACTTCGGCGACGGTGCCAACAACATGGCGCACTCCCTGCTGCTCGGCGGGGTGACGGCCGGGCTGAACGTGGTGATCGCCGCCCCCACCGGCTTCGTCCCCGACCCCGCCGTCGTCGCCGCGGCTACGAAGCGCGCCGCCGAAACCGGTGCGACCGTGCTCGTCACCGACGACCCCATCGCCGCCGCCACCGGCGCCGATGTCCTCGTCACCGACACCTGGACCAGCATGGGCCAGGAGAACGACGGCCTCGATCGCGTCGGCCCCTTCCGCCCCTTCCAGCTCAACGCCGCGTTGCTCGCGCATGCCGCACCGGAAGTCGTTGTCCTGCACTGCCTTCCCGCCCACCGCGGCGAGGAGATCACCGACGAGGTACTGGACGGCCCGCACAGCGCCGTCTGGGACGAGGCCGAGAACCGCCTGCACGCCCAGAAGGCGCTGCTGGTCTGGCTGCTGGATAAACGCACGGAGTCACTGCCATGAGCCGTCCTTCCGCCATGGAATCCGGCTGCCGACGATCGGGAGCACCACGATGACCGCTTCCCGAAGCCAGTCCGGCCGGGGCCCCGCCATCGCGCGGACCCGGGCCGGACGGCAATCCCGCATCATCGAACTGCTCGCCGCTCACCCCGTCCGCAGCCAGGGCGAACTCGCCGCACTGCTCGCCGCCGAAGGAATCGAAACCACTCAAGCCACCCTCTCGCGCGATCTCGACGAGCTCGGCGCGGTGAAGCTGCGTGCCGCCGATGGGGGAGCGGGCGTCTATATCGTCCCCGAGGACGGCAGCCCCGTCCGCGGGGTCACCGGTGGCACCGACCGCCTCTCCAAGCTCCTCGGTGACCTGCTGGTCTCCACCGATGCCAGTGGAAACATCGCCGTTCTGCGCACCCCGCCGGGGGCCGCGCACTACCTCGCGAGCGCGCTGGATCGGGCGGCGCTGCCGTGGATCGTGGGGACGATCGCCGGGGACGACACGATCGCGGTCATCGCCCGGGAGCCGCTGACCGGCACCGAGCTTGCCGCGAAGATCGAGGAGCTGGCCTGATCGCCACCCGACGAAGGAGCACATGAGGCCGGGAACCGAGCCTGAGAGCATCCGAGCGCCGGCGCCGGTGGCTTGGAAGGTGGCGATGGCGGTATCGGCCGCAGCCACCGCACAGCGCGGACGACTCGGACGATTCGGCGGCCAAACGCATCGACCAGCACATCGCCGTCGCGCGCGACCAACGCGACACCTTCCTCGCGGCAATTGGCAAACTACAGGCCACCGACCAACAGTCCGCAACCGATCTCGGCTCGACGGCACGCTGAGAACCGAGCTGGGCGCTGGGCCGAAAAGCACTCGGCCCTTCCGAAGGACGCGGATCACCGAAGGTCGGCGAGCAGCACATCCAGGAGGGACTCCTCGTGCACGACGAGCCCGGTGCGGTGCATGGCCGGTGCGAGGTCGGGATCCCATGGAGTCGGTGCCTGCTGACCGGTGAGCGGCAGCCGATGAACGCCGGAGTCGATGGCGGCCAGATAGTCGTCGGCGGACATTCGCCAGGGCTCGGCGCCGGCGGCGTGAAGCCGGGCGGCGATACCGATGCCGGGCCAGTCGAAGTCGCCGTGGTAGCGGATGCGGACACGTTCGGCGAGCGCGATCCCGGCGGCGGACGGATTGCCGCTGAAGCAGACGAGCGGTTTCGGTACGAGACTCTCCGCCGCGCGCTGGAGAACCTGCGGATTCTCGCAGGCGGCGACGGTGACGTCCCGGGCGGTCAGCGGGATGGGGTAGGCGGCGAGTTCGGCCAGTGTGAGGTGGGTGACCAGTCCCAGCTCGGTGCGGGTGCGGAGCATCGCCGACCACTGGTCACGCCCGGGCGGGCGCAGCCCCCAGGTGAGGACGGTGCCGGAGACCGCGTCGACGGTGATGCCCGCGAGCTGCCACAGCGTGCTGCGATCGCGGGGGGTGAGCGGGTCGGGCCGGTCGAAGGCCAGGCTCAGCGCGCGGATCGCCAGCCGGCCTGCAAGCCGGTCGCTGTCCAGCGCGTGCGCGTCACCGGCGACGTCGGTGGCCAGCTGGCCGAGCATCCGAGGTGGCTGTCGCTGGTCCAGCGCGATCGCCACCGCTTTCGCGGCGGTGGCGAATTCGGCGTGCTCGGGAGCGGCGGCGCGCAGCAGCAGACCGGTGCCGCGCAGCCACTGCTTCCACGCCTCGGCCCAGGGCGCTGCCGCCAGCCCGGTCTCCTCGAGCACCCGCTCGACTTCGGTCCACAGCGCGCTCACGGTGTCCCGGCGGGCCAGCCGCTCCGAGGGGCGATCGCGCAGCGGGCCGCCGGTCAGCTCGGCGAGCACGGTGATCAGCCCGGTTCCGGCGGCGCTGTGCCGCAGCGCCGCGTCGAGTTCGGAGATCGACACGGTGCGCCTGCCGGGGGCCACCCGGCGCGCGAGCAGACCTGAAATTCGCTCCGCCGCATCGGAATCGAGATCCCCCCTGACCGTGCCGGTGATGGCGTGACCGGTGCGTTCGAGCCGTTCGCGCAGTTTCGCCCAGAACTCGTCCAGGCTCGGTGCGGCGAGGAATTCGCGGGCCCGCGGCGGGAGGGCCATCAGCGGCCTACCGCGGTGAGGAAGTGTTTGTTGCGTCCGTCCCAGTGAATGTGGGTAGGGACGACGCAGCTGTCGCCCATCCGGCGGATCTCGTAGATGTCGAGCGCGGGCACCTCGGGGACGGTGCCCCACAGTGCGTGGCCGGTCATCACGAAGTCGATGTCCAACCGGACCAGCAGCCCCATGAGCTCGCCGATCGCCCGCTCGTCGACCTTGGCGAAGGCGTCGTCGAGCAGGACGAGGCGCAGTGCGCCCGCGGCATCGGGCAGCCCGGAGAGGTAGCCGTCCGCGGCCGCGAAGAGCGTCACGTACGAGACGAAGCGGGTCTCGCCCTGCGAGATCTTGGCGCGCCGCGAGATCTTCCTGGTCTGTCCCTGCTCCGGGCCGAGGATGGTGACCTCGACCGCGTGCCAGGAGCGGTAGTCGAGCGCTTCCCGCAGGTGGGCGGCGTACCCGGCGGCGGCGTCGGCGGCGTGCAGCCGCTCCACCCGCGCCCGGACCAGCGCGACCAGCTCCGCGCTGTCGTCGTCCGGACGCAGTTCGTCGGCCTTGCCGACGAGCTCCATGAGCCTGCGCAGCTCGGGGTCGGCGTCGTTCAGTTCCCAGCGGAGCCGCACGCCGATGTTGTGACTGGTCCTGGTGTGGGCCAGGCTCGCATTCATCGCGTCGACGAGCTGCCCGGCCTGCAGCGCGCGGCGGCGCAGCTCGTCGGTGATATTGCCGAGGATGAACTCGGTGAAGACCTCGCGTTCCCGCTCGGTCAGCGCGGTCCGGCCGCGCTCGACCTTGTCGGTGAGGTGCGCCAGCACCGCGGGAAGGTCGTGGTGGTGCTCGGCACCCTCGATGTGCACCAGGATCACGCCGGGTCCGTCGATCTGCGAGATGTCGAGCTGACCCGAGGTGTCGGCGCCGAAGCGGGTGAGCGCGTTCCCCAGTTGCGCCTCGGTCGTCGCCCGGTGGCCGCGCAGGCGGGCGATGATCGCGTCCGCGGTGTCGACGCAGGCCGCCGCGTCCTGCGGGTCGGGAATCGGGGCGAGCGCGGTATCGGTCGCGGCGGCGGTGAGTCCGGGGAGCCGGAGCCGCGCGGCCAGGAACTCGGCCGCTCGGCGCAGCGCCGCGGCGCCCTCGTGCACGGCCGCCTCCGCGAAACGGTGGTCGGAGGTCGCCTGGATCTTCTTCGCGCGGGCCTCGTCGCGGCGCGTGGTCGCCGCACCGAGCTCGACTCGGGTGCGCCCGAGTTCGCGCACGCTGTCCGCGATCTCCGCGTTCAGCTGCTGCTGCGGGAGCTCGAGCGCTTCCCGGCGCGCCTCCAGCTTGACGGCTTCGCGTTGCCATATGTCGCGCCCGTCAGCCGCCGTCGCCTCGTCCTCCGCCCGCCGGGTGCGGCTGTCGAGGAGCCGCCGGTAGGCGCTGTCCGCCGCGGTACGTTGCCGTTCGGCGTCCCGGCAGCTCCGCTCCAGCGCGGCGCAGGCGGCGCGAGCGGTCTCGCACCCATCGCGCGACCGGAGGAGGTCGTCGAGCTCGGCGGGGAGACCGAATCCTTCGCACAGCGCGCGGTGTTCGCGCTCGGCCGCGCTCCACGCCGCACGGTGCGCGGTGGCGTCCGCCCTGGCGGTGACCGCGTCGGCGCGCAGCCGGGTCGCGTGGCCTTCCTGGGTCCGCGCGTGCTGCCTGGCGGCCACCAGTTTCTGCGAGCGCGGTGCGGTGCGTACCAGGTGGTCCAGCTCATCGCGGCGGCCGCGCAGCTCCAGCTCTTCGGCCTCGAGTTCCTCGATCGCGGCGGCGACCACGTCCAGCTCGCGCTCGATCTCGCGCAGTTCGGCGCGGCGCGCGGCGGCTCTGGCGGTCGCGCCGATGTGGCGTGCGGCGGGCGGGTGGTGCCTGCCGCTGAGCATGCCGTTGCGCCAGCTGCCGTCCCCGGCGATGGCGGTCACCGCGTCCGGATCTCGCCACCCGATCGCGGCCAGAATCTGCTCGACCGCGGTGGTCGCCTCCGGTGCGGCGGGATCGGGCCGCAGCACCAGGGAGAGCGGTGTGGTGGCCGGCTGCCCCGCGCGCAGCAGGACCTCGCCGTCGTCGGCGTGCAGTTCGCCCTCGGTGGTGCAGTAGGCGGTCAGCAGCCCGGCGGCGAGCAGCGCGCCTTCGATTCCCGCGTGCTCGGATTCGGGCGTTTCGTCGCGGAAATCGATGGCCCGCCAGAGCGGGATGCCGCGGCCGGTGGATTGCCACGGCGCCGCCGGTGGTTCGGGGTCCTCGGCGGCCAGCAGCCGCACACGCCGCTCCCGCAGCGCACGCATGCCCGCGCGGTGCTGCTCGACCTGGAGCGTGATCGCGGCCGAGCGCCCGACGAGCTCGTCCCTGACCGGCTGCGCGAGCTCGGCCGCCAGCGTGTCCAGAGCGGTGAGCTGCGCATCGTCGGCATCGCCGCAGAGCGCCTCGGGATCGGCGAGTAGCGCGGCGAGGACGGGATGCGCGCGGTCCACATTCGGCAGCAACTGGGTGGTTCCCGGTGCGGCGAGCCAATCGCGCCAGCCGCGGTTGATCTCGACGGCGATCTCGTCCCTCGCCGCGGCGTCGGCCTCGGCCCGCGCCGCCGCCTCGGCGGCGCTGTGCTCCCGGTCCGCGGCGACATCCTCCAGGCCCCGGATCCGGCGGTGCTCGTCGTCGAGCCGCCGTGCCTCCCGTACCCGCCGGTCGGCCTTGTCCCGCCGGTCGGCGGCCGCCCGGCGTGATGCCTCCGCACCCGCCCGCGTCTCGGCGAGATCGCCGGGGACGAGGGTGCGCACCGCCACCCGCGGGCGGGTGACCTGGATCGGCGCCTGGTCGAGGGAGTCCATGACGGCGTCGATGGACTGGTCCTCGTCGGCGGATTCCACCCCGATCGAGTTAGGCAGCCTGCCGTGCGGGAGATCGACCGCGGTGAGCCCGGCCACCGCCTCGCGCAGTGCCGCCCCCGCTTCGGCGGCGGCCTCGCGGAGCCCGGCGGCGGCGTCGGCGTACCGCTGCGCGGCGGCCTCCTCCGCTTCCCGCGAACGCCGCGCGGCGCCGAGCCCCTGCTCCGCACCGCCGCGCAGCGCGGCCACCGTAGACTCGTACTGCTCCAGGTCTTTCAGGTCGTCGAAGAGCGGGCGTTCACGCAGCGCCGTGATGGCATCCTTCAACTCGGCCTTGGCCGCGGTCAGCTCGGTCACCTCGACCTCGGCGGCGCTCTCGGCCGCCTCGAATCCATCCCGCTCACCGGCGAATTCATCGCGGGTGCGCCGGGCTTCGATGAGGCCGATGGCCGCCGTCCGCAGCGCCGCGGCGCTCTGGGTGAGCACGCCGGCGGCATACCCGCGATAGACCGCGTGGAAGCGCCTGACCTGCTCCAGGGTTCCGGCCAGCTGCTCCTGCGCCAATCGGGTCGCGGTGAGCCCGTCCAGCCTTTCGCCCGCCGCTTCCAGCGTCCGCTCGTTCAGCGGTGGCAGCGCGTCGGAGAGAATCTGCGGGAGCTTGCCCTCGTCGATCCGGTTGCCGACGTCGGGGGAGCGCAGCGTGTGCAGCAGCTGGATCAGCCCGGTGAACCGGTCCCGGTCACCGTCGCCGCGCAGCCCGAACACCCGGGCGCGGACGTGCTCCCGATGCTGCTCGGCGTCGGTCAGCGCGTCGGCGCCGATCAGGTCGCGCAGCCGTTCCCTGGAGAGCGCCTGCCGGTCTTCGTCGAGCAGCGGCAGCTCCGCACCGACCCGGCGGCCGGTGACGAAGAACTGCACCTCGGAGCGGTGTGCCGAGGCGCTGTACCTGATGTGCGCGCCGAGCGTGAGATAGCCGCCGGGGCGCGCGAGTTCGAGCCACAGGTAGCCGATCCGGTTGGTCTGGCCGCGGGCGCCGGTGCGCATCAGTTCGTCGAGGCTGACCTTCTGCGACCCGGTCGCGTCCATCCGCCGCCGGTCCGCGTCGAACAGGAACGGCAGCAGCATCTCCAGCGCCCGAGACTTCCCGGAGCCGTTCGCGCCGCGCAGGATCAACCTGCCACCGGAGATGGCGAACTCGGTGTCCAGGTAGTGCCAGACGTTGACCACGCCCGCGCGGACGAGCCGCCAGCGCTCCTCGAAGTGTTTGACCGGCGTGGCGTTCACGGTGATTCCTCCCCCTGCACCTCGAGGGTGAGCTGCGTGGTCACGGTGATCCGCGGCCGATACCGGTGGGCGGGCGGCAGTAGCCGCAGCCCGCCGTCGTGCCGTTCGGCGAGGCACAGCGACCGCAGCAGCTCGACGATGTCCTCGCGCAGCCGATCCGGAGCCGCGCCGTACTCGGCCTTCCAGATCCGCCGGTGCCGCTCGATCAGCGTGCCGAGCACGGTGTCGACGAGATCGAACGGGAAGTACTCGCCGTCGCCCCGATCGGCGAGCTCGCCGATGAGCAGCAGCGCGGCCTGCTTGACGGTGCCGGGGCCGGGAAAGGCGATGTCGCCCAGTGCGTCGGCCGGGTCGTAGGCGAGCGCGCCCTCGGCCCTGACCTCGAGGGTCAGCCCGAAGTTGTCGTTGAGCAGCCGGGCGAGCTCGTTCCGCTCCCTGGAGAGCACGTCGAGCTCCTCCGGGCTCAGGTTCTCCCGCAGCACCGCCGGGTTCTCGGTGAGCCTGCGCCGGAGCCGCTGCCGGGGAGCCCCGGTCTCCGGGGCCAGCACGTCGTCCGGCCCGACAGCGGGCCCGATCGATCGAATCAGGATGTGCGGCAGCAGTGGCCTGCACACCGTCAGCAGCCCCTCGCTGTCCTGGCTGTCACCCCACTGCGCGACGGTGCCGTCGGTCTCGGTCAGCACACCCCACTCGATCAGCACCCCGAGCGCGGCCACCAGCCGCCTGCGCCCCGGCAGCCCGTCGGAGAGCGCGATCTGCTGTTCGGCGGCGTCGGCACGGATCTGGGCGACCAGTTGCGAGATCAGGATCTGCTCCCCGACACCGGGGGCGAGCAGTGCCGCGCAGGCCAGCGCGACGAGCGTGTAGGTCGCGGCGTCCAGCGGCGTCCCGCTGCGGCGCGCGAGATTGCGCAGCGGGGCATCGGCTTCCGGCGGTGATTTGGCCAGCCGCGCGAAACCCGGCTCGACGACGAGCTGGTAGCCGAGCTGGGTGCCGAACATCGTGCGCAGCGCGGCCGCGTGCCGCCGGATCAGCGCGAGCGATTCCGGGGCGCGCGCCGCCGTCACGATCGGCGTCTCCAGCAGGACGCGGGCGGCCTCGCGCACGGCGGCCGCCTCGTACGACCGGGTGCCGAGCGACCGGGCCCGGCCGGTGTCGTCGGTCATCGTGCCACTCGCAGATCCGTGGCGCCGCCCGCCTCCGCCACCGGTCGGACGGAGAGCGTGTACCCGTCGACGGTCAACGTGCCGTCCGGAGATTCCACCCGGGTGTGCCCGCCCGCCACCGCCGCGACCACCAGCCCCAGGTCGTGGTCGACGAGGACGATGTCGTCCGGGAAATCCGTGCGCACCGCCAGCAGCCTGGCCAGCAGGTCGAGGAGGACCGTGCGGGCCGCCGCCGAGAGCTTCCCGCCGTCGAGATTCCCGCAGGCGAGCAGCTCAGCGGCGGCTTCGCGGTGACGCTGCGCCTCGGCGCGGGCCGCGGCCTCGATGATCCTGCGATCGGCGGTGGAATCGGGGACCCGCGACACCCGGCCGCGCGACACCCGGTTTCCGCGTTCGCGCAGCGAGACCGGGACATCGATGGGGTCGGCGGCGCGCCACGATGTCGTTGGCGACACCCGCGGGTCGGGTTCGTCGGGGCCGAGACCGAGATGCCTGGTCGGCCAGGCGCCGAACGCCGCCGCGAACAACCGGCTCGCCTCGTCGTCGGCGGAGTGGTCGAGCCAGTTCGCCAGGCGCAGCAGGTCGGCGCGGCGCGAGTACCCGGTGCGGGACGAGTCGAGAATGCGCTTGGCATTGGCGATCAGCTGTCCGAGCGCCTGACCGGCGGCGTTGCGCAGCTGCCCTGGGCCGGAATCGGCCCCCGAATACCACTGGTGCAGCTGCGTCCAGTCCGTGCGCGACCGGCCCGCCGAGCGCTCGACCGCGACCTCCTCGCCGAGGCTCAGCCCCGGCAGCGCATCGAGAACGGCCAGCAGCTCAACGATGCGGGGCAGCACCCGGTCGAGTGCGCGGGCGATCAGCGGAGCGTGCCGGTTGACGTCGGCGTTGATCAGGTCGACGTAGTCCAGCAGCAGCTCCTTGAACCGGGCGTACTCGTCGCCGCCCAGATCGAACCGGGAGAGCATGCCGGACAGGTAGGCGTAGAAGTCGGTGACGCTCGCGGTGAACAGCCGCTGGTTGTTGAAGATCGTCGTCACGATGCCCGCCAGCCGCTCGTCCCGCTCGGGGGTCGCGACGGCGTCCAGTAACCGGGGGATGTCCGCGAGCGCATCCGCGATCCGGCCCAGCAGCTCGCGGGCGACCTCGCGCGCCCCATCGGCGGTGGCCATGATCTCCAGCGCGCTCCGGTGCACCCGGCCGCCCAGGGTGGACACCTGGTAGCGCGAGCGCGCCCGCAGGTACTCGGCCACCGTGCCGACCCGGGCGTCCCGCAGCGACGGAATCAGATTCCCCCAGCGGACGAGCTGTTTGCAGCGGGCCTCGACGAGTTCGGCGGGCAGCGTGGTTCCCGTCGCGGCCAGCTGCTCGGCTGCCGCCGCCGCCGACATGTCGGCGAGCAGCGACGCCGTGAACAGCGACATGATCGCCAGGTAATCGCCGCGCTCCTCCGCAGTCAAGTAGCGGAACAGGTCGAGGTTCGCCACCCCGCCCGGTTCCGTCTCCGATTGCGAACCACCCCCGTCGCGCATAGCGACCACCATAGAGCCGGGCACCGACATCGTGCCGAGCTTGTGCCCGGCGGAAACTCGAACCCATCCGACCGCGTTGTCTGGTTCCCTCTCCCACAGCTACGCTGTCCGCGCCGGGGACGTGAGCGTACGAAGGGGGCCGGGCGGATGCTGCATGCCGATATCGAGCAGATACGAATTCTCGCGGGGAAGCTGGGCGAGGCGGGTGATCGGATCGACGGGGTCGATGTCCGCACCAGCGCCGATGCTCTGGGCTCGGCGCTGCCGGATCAAAGCGCGCCGTCCGTGCTCGCGCAGGCGCTGGGGCAGGCCGCCGAATTCGTCGAGGGTGCGTACCTCCGTGCGGCGGACCGCTACCGGCAGGTCGGCACGGCGTGCGTGGTGTGCGCCGATCGCGCGGAGACCACCGAGGAAGAGTTCGCGGGCCGGCTCGCCGCGCTGGATGTGCACCGTGCTTAGGCGCTCCACCGTCGAGTCCTGGAATGTCGAGCCGGTGCGGGCGTGGGCGCGGCAGCTGGCCGAGTCCCGCACCGACGTGATGGACGAGGCCGATACGACCCGCAACCACTTCCAGGCCGCCGCGAGCGTGTGGCAGGGCCGCGCCTACGACGCCGCCTACGACCGGGTGGCACAGGATCACGACCAGGTGCGCAAGCTCGCCATGGAGATCGACGAGCTGGTGGGCGTGGTGGAGGCCGTGGTCAACGACGTCGAATACCACAGGCAGTCGCTGCTCGGCCGGGTCGCGGACGCGCAGGCGCTGGGCATGGTGATCGACGACGTGTGGAAGGTGATGGACTACGACACCGCCGAGCCCGGGGTCAGGCAGGCGCACCAGGAGCTGATCGACGGCGCCCGCTGGCCGTTCGAGGACGCGGTGTCCAAGGCCGCCCAGCGCATCGCTGAGCAGGCGGTCGAGATCCGCTCCGCCGGCGACCTGCTCGGCTCCAGCCTGGACGTGGCCGACGCCGACACCCAGGCCGCCCGCTTCGGCCGCGGCGACGGAGCCGAGCTCGCGGACGCGGTGCGCCGCAACGACGAGGCGGCGATCGACCGCATCACCGCGCAACTTCCGCAGCCCGTCCTGAGCCAGTTCGAGATCGACCAGCTGGCCCGCGGTGAGGAGGTGACCACGCTGCCCGCGAGCACCCAGGACTATTACCGGGCGTTCTTCGACAGTGCGGGCAAGGACGGCATCCTCGGGCTGAACGAGCAACTGCAGAACCGGGAGAAGGCGGGCGATCCGATCGCCGCCGTGCAGCGGGACAATTTGGCCAACAGCGTGCTCGCCGTTTCCAACGAGAACGTCAAGAGCAGCAATGGGAGCCCCGGCTCCTACGACGACCTGCCACCCGACCTGCAGACCCTCATCTCCGGGCACCCGACCGAATACGTGGGCGACACCCCTATGTCCGGCCCGGAACTCGCCGACCACTACGCCGAGGTAGGGGAGTTCGCCGATCTTCTCGACCAGTCCAGTCCCGGCATGCAGCCCGGCCACCAGCTCGGTGTCGAGCTGGGAAGGCAGAGCGAAGAGATCATCGACTTTCTGAACAATTCCGACGGGAAGCTGCCGCCGGGCTTCGACGAGGGCACCGACGAGGACATGCGGGAGTCCGCCCAACAGTTGCTCGGGGTCGCCACCCGCAACGATGACGTGAGCTACTCCCTGCTCACCGGCAACGACATGCCTGAACGCCCCGACCTCGGTCCGGACTACAAGCCGGGCAAGTTCGATGCCGACGATTTCCGCGACACCATCTTCCGCGAAGAGTGGCCCGACGACGGGAAGTCCGCCGCTGGGCTTCTCGACTGGATCGCCGAGGATTCGAACAAGCCGGGCGAGGAGGGTGATCGCGCCCGCCAGACGCTCACCGACCTCCCGGACTATTTCGCCCCCATGAGCGGCCCCTCCGACCTCTCGGTATCCGGTCGCCCGGAAATGCAATCCGAAGACGGCCAGACCTCCTACGAGAAGAACGTGCGCGCCTTCGCCGAGAACCCCGCGCTCGCGGACTCGCTCGCCAATGTCATGGGCAGCAATATCGACGCCTACATTTCCCCCAACGTCGTCGACAGCGGCGTCCGCGGCGATCAGGCAGCGCTTTCCCAGACCGATGCCGACCGCCTGCTCTTCCTCTCCAGCCAGTCCGAGGGCGGCAGGTTGATGCTCGAAGTGAGCAGGCAGGCCTACGAGAGCGACATGATCAGCCGGGCGCTCACCGAAGGAAACGGCGATCCGCAGCGCTGGCTCGACATCTACGGTTCGAACCTCGCCGACCTCAATGCCCGGCACACCAGTGCGATCACCAATGCGCTGACCTTCCAGGATCAGGAGAAAATCAACGAGCATAATGACGCGGCGCAGGAGACGTACGACAATCGGCAGAAAGCCGGGGACATCGCGAAGTCCGCGCTGCTCGACACTTTGGATCCCGGTGGTAAGGGGCCAGCGGGGGTGGTGGCCGGGCCGGTGTACGAGGTGTTGAAGGAGCAGGGGTACGAGGGGGTGATGGACAAGTGGAACCCGGAACCGGACCCCGTGTCCGCGCAGTATCCGGATGCGAGCCGCCTCGACGCCGAGACCAACGACAGAATGCGGCAGAGCGTCCTGACTCAGCTCTTCGAACAGGGAGAGCTGGCTGATCACGGCTATGACCTGGACGGACGCCGGGTAGACCTCATCGGTCCCGATGGACGATTGATCGAGACCGAAACGTCGGCGAGCCGGGATCAAGCATTGAACGAAGTCTTCGCACAGGCCGGCTTGATCGGATTCGTCAACGACTATTCGCGGGACTATTCACTCGAACTGCGAAACGGTATCGCGACACGTCCGGACGATCTCGAGATTCTCCTCACCGGAAAGTCGGCCCAATGATGATGAAGCAGTCCCACCCGCGCGCCCTGTGTGCACCCTTGGCCGCCGTGGTCGTGGCCCTATTCGTGTCCTCCTGCGATGCGGCTGAGGAGAACCGCCCGGGATCAGTACCGCAGACAACCGTGCAGTTGTCGGACTTCGACCCCTGTGACGACCACGTACGAGCTGTTCTAGCCGACTCCGGTCTTACGGACGCCAAGCGATTCGAGATGCAGAACATGGTCGGAGACAGGCCAGGGCGGGGTTGCTCGTATCGAAGGCAGTCTGACTACCAGCTCGAAATAGCCACCACAGCAGCGAGATTGGGCTATGTCGGCACCATTTATCCGGAACGATACGATGCGGTTCGGGTCGGCGGCAGGCCGGGGGAGATGGCGAGGGCGGAGGTCGGCATCGTGGGCTCGGCCGAGTGCAGGCTGATGGTCGAGCTCGCACTCGGCGGTCTGTGGTTCCGATTGAGCGACTATCGGTCGTCGGCGCCCGATCCGTGTGTGGAACTGACCGATATCGCCACCGAGGTGGTCGGTCTGCTCCCGTCCGGGAATTGAGATACCACTCGATTTCTCTGTTCTCAAGCCGATCCACTTGAATTCGTGGAGTCGTACTCCACGAAGTGCAGCAACAAAGTGGAATCCGGTACCGTGTCCGATCCGGATGACCCGTTGATTCTTCTCACAGGAAGACCTGCAGAATGAGCCGGTGGCTCGGGCTCGCCACAGCTGTCCTCTGTACCGCTGTGTTGTCGGGCTGCGCGACAGATGTTCGCGATGGTTCGAGTGCGACCACCTCACAGGAGCCGACCTACTCCGACTTCGATCCTTGCGAGGACCTGTCGCCAGAGTTCGCGGTGAAGCATGGCCTCGAGAAGCTCAGCGGGAGGGTGTCGGCGAATGCGGTGGGAAATCGACCCGGCCGCGTGTGCACGTACTTGAAGCCGTCGCCCGGCTACCGCCTGTTCATCGCGGCGACCGCTGCCGATCTGGGTTATCCGGGAACTTTGGACCAGGAGAGGTACGACCCGCTACAGATCGGTGGCAAGGAGGCCGAAATCAGTGTTCCGCAGATCGGGGCAGAGGGCGCCTACGAATGTCGGCTGGTTCTCGCTCGCTTGCCGAGGCCATCGAGATGTGATGAGCTGACGAGGTATCGCAGGGGGGACGGATATGAGGGTTGATCCACAGCAGCTACGCGCGCTCGCGGCGTCGATGACCGACATCGGCGGCAAAGTCGACGCGCTCGACGTCCGCACCAGGGGTGACGCAGTCGCCGCGGCACTGCCGGGGTCGCCGCTCGGCGCAGTCTGTGCGACGGCCACCGAGTACGTCGAGGGTGCGTGGCTGCGGATGGCGATGCGGCATCGGCGAGTCGCCAACCTGTGTCGGGGTAGCGCCGACAACTACGAGGTCACCGAGAACGAGTTTCGTGACAAGCTCGCGCAGATGGCCGAGAACCTGTGACCGAGGTCCCGACACGGACCCAGCTTCGATCGTGGGAACCGTGGAAGCTCTCCGAAGCGGGCACTGAGGTCAAGGTGCGCAACTCCGACTTCCTCGGTCTCATCGACAGCGCCGCCGCGCAGATTCGGGAAGCGGGCAAACAGTGGGAAGGCGACGCGTACTGGTCGGCCTATGACCGAGTCGTCGGCGATCGCGACAATGGCAACAAAGTGAAGCAAGCGGTCGATGAGCTTGCCGATGCCATGATCGACGGTGGCGCGGTGCTCACCGACTACCGCAGGGTCGTTCTCGACAAGGTCGCTCTCGCCACCGAAGACGGCTTCACCGTTTCCGAGAGCTGGGCGGTGGCCGCACAGGGCGGATCCTCGGACGATCGGGAAGCCGATCGTCTGGCCCACCAGACGGCTGTCGCCACTGCCCTCAACGAGTTGCTCGGCGCGCAGGCCGGAATTTATGCCGCGATTACCACCGCGGCGGAAGAGGTTCGCGTCCGAGGCGACGATCTCGGTGAAGGCGACAGCGCGGACAACTCGAGCGGCCAGTTGCTCGGGGTCTCGGATCCGGTAATTCTCGCACCCGGGCAGACCTCGCCCGCTCAGCAGGAGATCGATGCGAAATACGATTACTATGCGTCCCTGATCGAGAAGAACGGCGGCTCAGTCGACTCCGGACCGGACCAGAAGAATATGATCGCGATCCGTCGGGAAACCAGTGTCTACGCGAACAACGGGCAGGGAGTCTATGACGACAAGGCTGTCCTGATCTGGGTCGATGACCACGGCGTCAGGCACGTGAGCGAATACCGGGCGAATACGGACCCGACGGCGCGGTACATCGACAACCCCAGCGAGACCCGCGACGTGAACAGCGACGGAACGCGGGAACTGGGCCGCCTCCCCGCGGGAACCTACGAGTACGGACACAACTGGTTTAAAAACAAGCACGACACGGTGGGAGATGGAAACGTCTTTACGATGCCGGAAAGCGCTCGGGTCGCGGCGGAATACGACACGAACCACGACGGATTCTTCAATGACAATGCCACCGGGCCGGGCGGGGAGTCCATGTTCTGGCATTGCGGGCGAGAAGGCGACGTTGCCAGCGCAGGGTGCCAGACGATGCCTCCCGATGATTGGAGCCGCTTCACCTCCGATATGGGCGTGTCCGTGACCGACAAGTACACGGGTGAACAGGTTCCGCTGCGCTATACGTTGGTGAACGAGGATCCGGCCAACGGGAACACGGAGTACAGACATGTCGAAGAGGGAGTCGCCTGAGCATTCCAGGCCGCCGGCGCCGGCGGCCTGGAAGGTGCCGATGGTGGCGGCGGCCGTCGCGACCGCGCTGTGCTGCGCCCTGAAGCTATGGGCGGATGTGACGACGTTCGGCGATGAGGAATTCTGGCTGCCGCTCGGACTTCTGCTTGCCATACCGGTAGCGGTGTGGATGGTCCTGATCGCGGTCGGCTGCGTGCGGTACGCGAACTGGTGGCGCCTGGGGCTTCTGGTCCCGCTGCTCGTGGTGGCGACCGTGGCGCTGGCCGGATTCGCGGTACCGGGCCGGATCGGCTGGCAGTTGGCTCGAAGCGATATGGATCGGGCCGCCGCGGAATGCGACACGCTGCAGAGCGGACAGTCGGACAGCTCGTACAGAAGTGCGGCAATCGGGGTCTACGAGTTCCATCATATCGAGAGCGGGGGCGGCGGAGAATGCGAGTTCTATCTGTCGAAGCATTACCCGGGAGTGCGTAGCGGGTTCCTCTATCTACCGAATGCCGCGGCTCCGGTCAGCGATATCGATCACGAGTACGTCTCCCTCGGGGATTCCTGGTACTACTTCAGGGCATGATCTCCGCCGCGGCTTCGAGCTGCGTGCAAGAGAGTCTACCCCAGCAACTCCGACCGCCGCCCACTCCACGTCACCACCACCTGATCCCGAGCCCGGCTCGCCGCCACATACAGCAGCGACCGCTCCCGCAGCCGCGCCTCGTTCACCTCTTCCGCGGGCACCCCGCCGAGCCCGGCCTTCGCGGGCACGTGCGCCTCATCGATCCCGGCGAGGATCACCCGCGAGAACTCCATGCCCTTCGCGCGGTGCATGGTCAACACCTGGACGTGCCCGGGCAGCGCCGGGCTGTCGTCCAGCACCCGCGCGCTGACCCCGCGTTCCGCGAGCGCACGGACCAGCTGACCGCGATCACCGAGCCCGCGGGTGAGCACGGCGATGGTGGACGGCTCGACCGCCGGGTCGTCCAGCCACTCGTTGATCCGGCTCGCTACCGCTTCCAGCTCGTCGGCTGCCGAATCGCAGGGGAGAAACTCCGGTTTCGGCCCGGTGCGCGCCGAGCGGTAGTCATGCGCCGTCTCCTTGCCTTCTTCGAGATCGTGATACTCCGCCCCGCTGAGCACCCCGACCGCGAACGCTAAATTCTGCGCGGTGGTCCGGTAGTTCAACGTCAACCGCCGCGACCGCCCCACGATCTTGATCCCGAGCCGAGCGAGCACAACGGGCTGACCGTAGATCCGCTGATGCGAATCCTCGGCGATGAACAGATCGTTCGGCCCCTCGGCGACCAACGCCCGCAACATCAGCCAGTGGGTCGCGTGCAGATCCTGCGCCTCGTCCACGATGACGTGATCGGCCAGCCGTGCACTCTCACGCTGCCGTAGGTGCTCCGACGCGATCGCGAGAATCTCCGCGAACCCGAGCGTCTCGTCCATCCGGCTGCGCCGCCGATACGCCGCGACGAGCTTCCAGATCGCGAGCCGCTGCTGCCGGGACAGCCGCACCCCGCGCCCGGCCCGCGCGACCCGCGCGTACTGCTCGACCGTCGTGATCTTGTTCGCCAGCACAACCGAGGTGTACTCGGTCTCCAGGAACCAGGCCGAGGCCAGCCGCTGCTCCAGACCGCTGTCGATGGTCTGCAGCAGGTCCCGCCACACCTGGTCCTGTCGCGTCCGCGCGACCGGGATCTCGGTGCGCACCCCGAGCACCGCCTCGACCGCGGGCCCGATGTCGTCGGCCTGCCGGACGATGTCGTTGGCCAGCTTGTCCAGCCCCGCGACGTAGATGCCGCGGTCACCGGGGCGCTTCGCGATCTCGATGCCGGGGTCGAGCGCGCGCAGGTCGGTCTCGAGGTTCTTGGCGAGCGTCTTGTTGAAGGTGGTCAGCACGATCCGGGCGGCGGGGTTGCGGGCGAGCAGGTTGCGCGCGCGGTGGATCGCCACGACCGTCTTCCCGGTGCCCGCGCCGCCGGAGAGCCGGAAGGGGCCGCTGTAGTCCTTCTCGGCGTATTCGCGCTGCTCGGGGTGGAGGAAGACCCGCCAGGCCGCGAAGTCGCCGCCCTCGATCACCCGGCGCAGCTCCTCGCTGCCCTCGATGTAGGTGAACTGCATCCGGGAGGCGGGCCTGGTCAGCGCCTCGATGATCCGGTCGTCCTCGTCGGCGGTGGTGTCCACCGGCGTTTCGGGGAAGCGGTACTTCTCCCGGATGTCGTCGATGCTGGTGCCGCTGCCGAGCTCGAGCAGCGCGTCGGCCTGCCACTCGACGGCGTCGGCGGCGATGTCGGTGAGCTCGAAGTCGTCGGCGGCGGCGAGCGCGCGCCTGGCCAGCGAGGCGTCGAGCCCGAGCCGGTCGGTGAGATCGCCGAGCCCGAAACCGGCCGCGGCGAGGAAGCCCTGCGCCTGCTTCGGCTCGGCGGCGGGACGTTCCGGCTCGGCGGCGGGCACCTCGACGGCGTCGGCGACGACACCCTCGAGGATTCCGTTGACCGGATTGACCTGCAGGACGGCCCGCTCGGCGATGCCGTTGGCGACATCGTGCTTCCAGGTCCCCAGATAGACGTAGGTGGTGCCGCCCTCCTTCGGGTCGACCCGGAAGAGCACGGCGCGGTGGTTGAGATCGACCCGGCCGGTGCGCACCCGGCGGTCCACCGCGCCCTTCAGCGGCTCGATGTGCAGGCCGGGGGAGGTGTCGTCGGCCTGCAGCTTGGCCAGGAAGGCGAAGACCCGCTGCACGAGCGAGCCGTCGAGCTTGGCGGGCGCCTTGCTCTCGTTGGTCATGACGATATTGGCCATCACAGCGCTCCGTTCGCGGTCAGGGCCGCGAGGATCGGCGGCAGTTCCGGCGGGCAGATCGTCCAGCCCTCGGTGGTCAGGGAGGTGGTGGCGCTCTCGTCGAACAGCACGCCGACCAGGGGGCCGGGCCAGGCGAGGTCGACGACTTCGCCATCATCGGTCTCGAATCCCTGTGTGGGCAGCGGTGTTCCGGCCTCGGCCAGGGCGAGCACGAGGGTGCGCTCGGCGTCGGAGATGCTCTCCTCGACGAGCCGCTGCCACTCCGGGGTCAGCTCCGCCGCGCCCGCCTCGACCCGCGGCTCCGGCGCTGAGGTGTCACCGGCCAGCAGGCTGCGGGTGGTGACCAGGTGGCTGTCGTTCAGCCCCAACCAATTCGAGAGCCGCAGCCAGTCCCGCCAGCCGTCGCCTGCGCCGACGACGTCGTCGCGGTCGTCGAGCACGAGCACCGCGGTCACCGTCTTGGTGGCGGCGCGCAGGGCCGCGGTGAGGGTCAGCGGCCCGTCCACATACGAGGCGCACGCGTGGTCACCGGCGGGGATTCCGGCATCGGGCCGATCGAGCAGGTCCAGCGCCCACGCGCCGAGCGCACCGCCGTCGCCGCGCACCCGGTTGCCGAGCAGGAACAGCGCGGGCAGCCACTGCCCGACCTTCGCCCACTCGCCGATGTCGGGCTCGGCCATGAACTCGAACAGCTGGGTGATCGGGTCGGCGATCAGCAGATCGACCACCGCGCGGCGCAGCGTCCCCTGCTGCACGATGAACTTGCTGCCGTTCTCCGAGTACCAGGACGGCCGGATGTGCTCCTTGGCCTCGAACCGGTCCAGATCCTGGCTGCCGAACGCCCACACCATGACCCCGCCGGAGCGCAGGATCTCGCGCTTGCGGGCGTCGTCGGCGACCCGGTTGGCGCCGGGATCGGCGTGGTACCGCTTGCCGTCGGCGAAGATCGCGATCACCGGAATGTCCGGGTCGAGGGTTTCCAGCGCGAAGTCGGGCAGGCTGTTGCCCATCTGCACCTGCGGGGTCAGGGTCCAGGTCCGGGTGCGCGGGCCGGGCACGGTGATGGTGGCCTTGTTGGCGTAGGTGCCCGGCGTCTCCTTGATGGTGGCGCCGAGCAGCCGCAGCCGGTCCAGGAACGCGCGGTAGAACCGGCGCTCCAGCGGTGACTCCTTGCTGCCGACCTGCTTCGCCGGGCTCTCCTCGACGATCGACGCGGACCACGCCGCCCAGGACGGCTCCCCGCCGAGGATGCCGTCGAGGATCTTCGCCGCGGTCTTGCGCGACACCTTGTCCAGCTCGTTCGGCGGGGTGAACGGCAGCAGGCAGTTGTGGCAGGCCAGCCGGGACTCCTCGGCGCAGGAGCAGCCGTGCAGCAGCTCCCTGGCCGCGGCCAGCACCGACCACACCTTGGCCGGGTCGGCGAACTCGGCCAGGTACCCGGTGCCGCCGGGGACGGTGTCGTGGATGAGCAGCGCCTGCTGGTTCCGGTCGTGCAGCGCGTCCGGGATGGCGACGACGTCGAGGTGCTCCGGGGCGCCGCCGATCACCTGGCGCAGGCCGAGCAGCACGGCGGCGCTCAGACTCGGGTAGGCGAAGATGTCGTAGCGCAGCTCCGGCGGCATGTGCAGCAGCACCGCCTGGGTGCGCAGCGTGCGGGCCAGCGCGATCTCGCGCACGTGCGCCTCGTCGGCGGCCCTGCGGAACCGGCACCAGGTGCGGTGCTCGTACGCCTCGTTGCGCCCGGCGACCCGGTCGAGCTGGCCGCAGCCCGAGCACACCCGGAACAGGCCGGTGGTCACCTCGGTGCCCGCGATGCTGCGCCTGCTGCCCTGCGAGGTCCGCCTGCCCATGTTGAGCCAGCGAATGTCGATGTGGCGCAGGTACTCCGCGCCGAAGTCGTGGTCGGCGGCGAACCAGCGGCGGGTGATGTTGTCCGGGTTCACGTCGGCGGCGGTGAGCACCGAGTACACCTCGCGGTGGCGTTCGTCGCGCGAGTCGGTGATGGCGGCCTCGTCCCGGCGCACCTCCGCCGAGACCTTCGTCAGCTCCACCACCCGCAGCTGCTGGCTGACGTCGGCGATGGCGCCCTCGCCGCAGCGCGGGCAGCTGCCGCGGTGCGGCGGCGCCTCCCCGCCCGCGCTGATGTCGGCCCAGCCGCAGGACGGGCACATGCGCCAGGTGTGGATGCTCGCCTCGCCCGCGCCGAGGTCGACGGCGTCGATCCGCACGGCGAGACCCTGGGCGTAGAAGGTGGCGCCGGGGGCCAGCTCGGTGAGCGCGGTCCTGGCGCCGCGCTGGTAGGTCTCGGTGTCGCCCTGGTACTCGTTGCTCTCCGGGTCGATCCAGGTGATGCCGACGTCGAGCGTCACCGAGTCGTCGAGCAGGGTGTAGTTCGGCAGCACGCCGTAGCGTTCCAGCACCCCGACCCAGTGCTCGGCGGTGAGATCGCTGAGGTGTCTGCCGAGCAGCCGCAAGGTGCCCTTCGCCGAGCGCAGCGCGCGCTTGTCGTCGTCGGTGGCGGCGGGGGAGTTGGCGCGCTGCTCGAACTCGGGCATGGCGGCGTCGATGGCGGTGCGGCGTTCCACGAGCTCGTCGACGTCGCGCCGCCACCGGTGCACCGCCTCGGTCAGGTGCCTGCGCAGTCCGCTGCCGTCGTCCCCGCTCGGCGTCGCCCAGCCGCGCAGGCCGGTGCGGGCCGGGTCGTCGAGCAGCCCGCCGAACTGGGCGAGGAAACCGTCGAGCAGCTCGTCGGCCTTCGCCTCCGCGGTCCCGATGAGCCCGGCCATCCAGCTGTGCTCGTCCAGGCTGCCGAGCACCGCGCGGGCGTCCACCGGGTCCAGCGCGCCTGCCTGCCTGGCCAGCCGGTCCGCGATGTGCGCGACGTACTGGCGCTGCAGGATCTCCTCGGCGGTGAGGAAGGTCGCGGGCGGCCGCACCTCGCCGGAGATCACCGAGAGCGGTTCGTAGAGCTTCGGCAGGTGCTCGCCACGCCCGCGCACGAAGGCAAGTACCAGCGAATTGCCGGTGAGCCGCCCGGCGCGGCCGACTCGCTGCAGGTAGGAGGCGACGGTGCGGGGCAGGGAGCCGAGCAGGACGGCGGAGAGGTCGCCGATATCGATCCCCATCTCCAGGGTCGGCGTCGCGACCAGCACATTCGGCGCCGTCGGGTCGGCGCTGGCCTGCTTGAACTTGGTCTCGTACTCCAGCCGTACCGCGGTGGGCAGCAGCGAGGTGTGCTCGCGAGCGACCACCCGCTTCATCTCCGAGCGGTCGTAGAGCCTGCGGTAGAAGTTCTCGCCGCGGTGCGCGCGGTGCAGGGTGCCCGGGCAGCGGGTGAGCAGGCAGGGCGCGCCCTCGAGCTGGTCGACCACGGTCGCGCTGCCCGGATTCTGGGTCTGGCACACCCCGCACACCAGCAGGTGCCCGCCCGCCTCCAGATCGGCGAGCGCCGGGGCACCGACCAGAACACCCTTGTCGCTCAGCAGATACGCGGTGAGCCCCTTCTCGGTGGTGACCGTGGTCAGCACCCGCTCCTCGGCGAGCACGGCGAAGAGCGATCGCGCCAGGAACCCGCCCTCGAACGGCGACACCCCGAGGCAGCGGGCGGCCCACCGCGCGTACCAGGAGGAGGGCGCGGTGATCGGGTCGAAGCCCTCCGGGACGGTGCGCGCCCCGATCGCCGGGAACGCCGGCGCCGGGCGGCCCTTCGGGAAGGCGGGCATGCCCTGCCCGCGCGGCCGCCCGCCCCACACCCAGCGCCGGTTGGCGTCGCGCTGCACGAAGGTGTCCAGCCACGGGTGCCGGATCGCGCCCTGGGTGCGCATGCGCTCCACGGTGCCGCGCACCCACCGCCCGACCGCGGTGACCGCCGGCTCGGAGAAGGCGAGCTGGTGCTCCGCGCCGTCGAGCGCCCGCCGCCCCAGCCCGGCCGCGTCGTTCAGCGCGACCTCCGCGACGACGCTGCCGGTGAGTTCCAGGGTGCGGCCGAGGCGGGACTGCAACCCGAACTCGAGGTCGATGTCGAACTGCACCCGCCTGCGCACCCGGGCCAGCGCCGCGCGCCGCTCGGCGGCGGGCTTGTCCGGCTGCCAGAACGCGACGAACTCGTCCCGCTCCACGACGTCGGGCGCGAGCAGGTGGTAGCGCCGGGCCGGATCGCTCCCCGCGCGGTCGAGCACCGCGTCACACAGCTCGGCCAGCGTCACCATCGCCCCGCCGGATGCCGTCGCGCCCAACGCATTCCGCAGCGTGGAGCGCAGGCTCAGCGTGTGCGAGCGGGCCTGCACGAAACCGGCCCGGTGCGCGGCGTCCTGCACGCTGTCGGTGAACATGAGCGCCTTCTTCTCGTCGGCGTCCAGATCGGCGTCGCCGAACATGTTCGACAGCGCCACCGAGAGCTGCGTCGCCACCGCGCTGCCCAGGAACCGGATGCCGTCGGCGGCATTGCAGGCCGGGCAGACGTCCTTCTGCGACTCCTCGTCGGCGCCCGGCCCGGTGAGTACCAGCACCGGCAGCGCCTGCCCCTCGAGCACCTCCGCGCTCTCCGGGTCGGGCGTCTCGTCGCTGAGCTCCCGGTCGCCGAGCCGCAGCCAGCGCAGCCCCTCCACCGCCGCCTCCTGCCTGGCCTCCAGCGGCGCCGAGATCAGCGCGCGGATCCGCGCGTCCCCGGTGAGGTGCAGGCTGCGCACCGACTCCTGATCGGGGTCGAGCCAACTGCCGGTCGGCGCCATCCGCACCCCCCAGCCCGAGCGCCCGCAGTGCCGGCAGAACAGCGCGGGCTGGTATTCGACCTCCGCCCCCTCCGCGGCGCCGTCATCGGCCCAGCGGAACCCCGCCGACCCCGCGAGCGCCCGGCCGATCCGGGAGAGCTCCCGAACCCACAGGTGCACATCGACATTCAGCGCCGACCGCCCCACCACGGCCCGCAGGTGCGAGAGCGCCGCGAACACGAAATCCAGGTACCGCTGCCGGGTGGCCTGCGACTTCGGGCTGTCCCGTTCCCCCGACGACGCGGGCAGCAGCGCCGCGGCCAGCTCGGCCAGCGACACCGCCTCCTGCGAACGTTCCACCAGCCGCACGATCAGTTGATGCTGTTTCAGCAGGTCGAGCTGTTCGCCCTCATCGAGCCGCCGCAACTCCGCCGCCAGCTCGCCCGGCTCGGGGTGCCGGTCACCCGCGCGCTCGAACAGCGTCGCCAGCACCGCCGCCGCGAGCTGCGCATTGCCCGGGGAGGTCTGCTTCAGCGCGTCGAGCGAGGTGACCGCGTCCTCGACCGCGGGCGCGATCGGCAGGTAACGCCGGTCCGGCTCGGCCGCCAGCCACTCGTCCAGCCCCAGCCGCGTCTCCCCGACCAGCGCCTCCGATGTGAACTCCTCGCCGAACACGGTGTGCGCGAACTCCAGCATGGCCGTCGGCTCACCCTGACCGCCCAGCGTCGCCGAGGTCGCCACCGGCGTGATCCGCCCCAGCGGCCGCACCTCGCCGGGGTCCGTCGAGTACGACTTCACCGCCAGCCCGAGCCGCCGCAGCAGCATCGCCACATCGGTGCCCTGCGCCCCGTCGTAGGTGTGGAACTCGTCGAGCACCAGGTACTGCAGCGACTCCGCCGACTGCCGCCACATCGCCGCCCGATCCGGCCGCAGCAGCAGGTGGTCGAGCATCTTGTAGTTGGTGAGCAGGATGTCGGGCGGGGAATCGTGCATGAGCCGCCGATCCGTGATCAGCCCGTCCGCCGACACCATCGTCCGGCCACCCGACGACTGCTCGCCCGTGTACAGACCCGCACTCACCCCAGCCAGTTCAGGACTGCCGGTGATCAATCGGGCAAGCCGCTGCTCCTGATCGTTCGCCAGCGCGTTCATCGGATAGATGATCAGCGCCTTCAGCCCCGCGACGCCCCGCTTCTTCGCCCGCAGCACGTGATCGAGGATCGGAATGAGGAACGACTCGGTCTTGCCCGACCCGGTGCCGGTGGTCACCAGTGTCGGCTGCGGCCGCGGCTGGAACTTGGTGGAGAGCCGCTCGAACGCCTTCGCCTGGTGGCCGTAGGGGACGAAGCCCTTCGGCAGCCAGTCCAGGTGCATGCCCCAGTTCCCGCGGGCCGGGGCGAACGGGAGTCGGAGCCGGACGTAGGGGCCCTTGAACATGCCGTCGCGGGGATGGCCGACGAAGTCGATGAGCGCGGCCTGGGCGTCCGGGTCGGTGAGAGCGAAGGTGGTCGCGAGGTAGTCGGTCAAGCCTTCGCGCAGGTGGTCGGCCTGCAACGTAGGCAGGAGTGCCCCCATGTACTTCGCTCCTCGGTCGATGTCTTAGATCACCCGGTCCCCGCGGGTCGACGCTATCGCAGTGCGGTCGAGTCCGTGGTTGTCCGGAGGGCATCGTGCTGGAACGGGGGAAGGTTTCCGGCCGGTATCTCTGCCGGAGGTGGCTGGTACCGTCGTCCCATGAGCGATACCGGGGGGCGCTGTCCGTGGATGCACCTGTGCGAGCACTGTCATGAGTGAACAGTTCTCGGTGAATCTCCAAGAGCTCGACAATATCGTCAGCCGGATCTCCGGGCTCGCGAGCTTCGTAGCCGATCACCTCGACGAGATCGACGCCAAGGTCAACGGCCTGGTAGGCACCGGGTGGGAAAGCGTGGCCGCACAGGCGTACTCCACCGCGCACCGGGAGTGGCTGACCGGTGCGCGCGAGTTCACCGACGGCCTGCGCACGATGAGCGACGCCGCCAAGAAGGCGCACGGCCGCTACAGCGCGGCGGCCGAGATCAACAGGCAGATGATTCAGGGCAGGTAGCGATGACCTGGATCATCGACACCGGCATATACCTCGACGCGTCGAAGAAATGCCAGCAGCTCGCCTCCGACATCAACCTCGCCCTCGCGCCGCTGCACCGCACGCTGGTCAACGATTGCGCGGGCATGGCTGGTGATCACGAGAAGTCGCTGGCCTGGACCACCGGGTACGACCAGCACGCCCGCGACATCGTCACCCTGGCCGCGGCGCTGTGCAATGCCCTCCAGCGCTTCGGCGAGTTCCTGGCCGCGGCCGGCTACAACTGGTGGCACTCCGACAGCACCCGCGCCACCGGCGCCGAACCTGCTCGGCCGACGGTCTCGGAACCGTTCTACGACTCCGGGATGCAGCTGCCCGCGAGCGCGAAGGGCGACAACGGCCCCGGCATCGACACGTCGATCACCGGACTGATGGAGGAGGTCGGCCGGATCCCCAATGGGGACCTGACCAAGCTCGGTATCGCGAAAGACGCGTGGAAGGCCTTCGCCGAGCACAGCTCGATCACCGGCGCGGCCGATCGGATCAATGGCGTCACCGCGAAGTTCAGCGGCAGCTCCGATCCGCTCGTGATCGACATCGAAGAGAAGCTGACGACGCTGCGGAACGCGGCACAGTTGGTGGCCGACGCCGCGGCCGGCCTTGCCGCCCCGGTCGCGGACCATCACCAGGCGCTCGGCGAGATGCGCGGGGAGATCAATGCGGCGATTGCTTCGGCCACCAAGGAAATCGCTGCGGCGATCGCCATCACCGTCGCTGTCGTAGCCATCGTGGCGTTCGCCTCCGCCGGTACGGCCGCCGCGCCTGCTGCCGCCGGCGGCGCGGTGGTCACGATGGATATCGTCGTCGCCACCGCCACGGCGTATTCACCGGGATTCCCGACCTGACCCAGCACGGGATCAACTCAGCGCTCGCGTCCATCGCCGCGATAGAGATCCGTACCTCCGGACAGACTGTCGCCACAAGCTTCGAGGATCTGCCCGCGGCACCGGAGAATCCAGCCCCCCGGCCTCACCGACACGTCGGAGGAATATATCCTGGGCAAACATATCAAAGACGCGGAATACTACGATCCGACGAAGGGAAACTGGACCGACGAATCGGTCGACCTCGACGCGCTCGCCGACGCTGCAGCGGATTCTCCGGCTCGCGGCCCCAATGACGAGGGGAATTACGAGCGCGAAGTCGATGCCGGTCATGTCGTGGGTAGTGTGTCCGAGAAGTACGGCGGGAACGCCACCAGCCGCTACAAGGTGGTGACCGACCGTTACGGCTCGGTGGTGACCATGTATCCGATTCCATAAAGGAGACCGAGTTGGGAATTGCGATAATAATTCAGAACCAAGCGCATAGGCGTGTCGAACTCATTGCTGGAGAAGCAGCCGAGGTGCTGTATGAAACGGTCTCGAACGCTCCGCCGAAGTCGCTCATACGCGGAATCCATCCGCACGCCGATACAATGTTCAATTCGGCTCAGTTGCGTCAGCTTATCGACGAACTAGACGCGACTGTGGCGAGGGGGCAGGTCGAGCAGGAGTTGATTGCGACCTTGCGGGCCGCGGCCGAGTCGGCAATTCGGCAGCGCGGATACCTTTGGTTCAGTGGTGACTGAAGTTGTCGCGCTGCGGCGGGCCGCTGCCACGGTGGCTGGTAGCGTCACAGCCATGAGTGATATCGGGGGGACGCTGTCTTACAGCGCATGCGCCATGAACCTGCGGGGCGCGGCATGAGTTCACAGTTCTCGGTGAATCTGGAAGAACTCGACAATATCGTCGCGCGCATCTCCGGCCTCGCAGGCTTCATCGCCGACAATCTCGACGACATCGACGACAAGATCGCAACCCTCACCGGCACCGGCTGGGAGGGGCGCGCCGCGGCGGCCTACGCCGACGCCCACACCCAGTGGACCGCGGGCGCCCGCGAATTCGTCACCGGCCTGCGCGACATGAGCGACGCCGCCCGCACCATGCACGGCCGCTACACCCGCGCCAACGACCTGAATCGGCGGATGGTCAGCGGCGAATGAGCCAGCTCATCGACTGGCAGGTGTACTACGAAGCGGCTCAGAAGTGCCACGACCTGGCCGGTGAGATCCGGCGGGCCGACGCTCCGCTGCACGCGGTCCTGCAGAACGACTGCAGCGGCATGGCCGGTGACGCACCCGGTTGCCGCGAGTGGGGAAACGACTACGACGCCCTCTCCACCAGCACCCTGCAGACCTGCACCAATATGGCCGATGCCCTGTCGAACCTCGGCTACGTGATCGCCGCCTTCGGCTACAACCACGGCATCAACAACCGCAGCAATCCCGCACCGGCCCGCCCGGCTGTCGGAGAACTCGAGCAACACCGGGTGGCGCTGCCCAGCGCGGTAGGCGACAACGGCCTCGGCACCAGCCGCGACGACGCCGACAGCGAGGGCCTGTTCGACCTCTTCGCCGACAAGATCATCGAGGCGTTCGGCAAGCTCCCCAACGGCAATGTCTCCGACCTCTCGAAAGCGAAGGACGGCTGGGAGAAGTTCGCGGCGAACACGACGATCACCGGCGCCCCCGCCCAGATCGCCGCGATCAAAGCGATGTTCGACACCATGCAGGACCCCAACCTCGATCCGATCCTCCGGCACTTCGACTCCCTGCACAGTGCCTCAACTCAGCTCGCGTCGACGTCGATGGAGTTGTCGAAGCGAGTCACGGCGTTCCGCGACGGGACCGAGAAGATCCGCGATCAGATCTCGACCGATGTGACGACGGCCGCCGCGGCGATCGCCGCCACGGTGGTCATCGGGGTGGCGACGGCGTTCTTCACCTTCGGGGCAAGTGCCGTGGCAGCCTCGGGCGGAACCGTTGCGTTGATCGCGAACGCGGTCAACGCGATCCGCACCGCATATGTTTCCACCAGATGGCTCGAACTGGTTGGGCTCAGTGCGGCCACCGCCACGGCCTACGTCACTCTCTCGGCGTTCGATGGCATTCCCAGCCTGACCGAGGTCGGCAGCGGACTGGCCTCGATCATCGCGATGCGGGTGTACCTGGACGACGAAACCGATGCGGGTGATGAGAGCGCGAGCGGCAAACCCGTCCCGGCGACCGGACCCACGAACCGGGATGAAGTCCAGGACATCCTCTTGGACCGAACTGATCGGGGGAGAAGCAAACCCCACAGGCAGATGGAGACGGAAGCCGAAATACGGCAACTGTACGACGACCTGACTGTCAACGGCGAACCCGTGACGGGAAGCAATGCTCCGGGAGAGCGGAGCAGGCTATCGGACGGAACGGAAATCGCACTACGCGAGTCCAGTACGAGTGGAGGGGTTACGATCGAAATCAAATACCCAGGGGGTCAAATTCGAAAGGTTCATCTACCCTAATGAACGAGAAGACCGAGAACTTTCTCTTGTACGCGATCGCTGACGACTGGACACCGCTGAATGATTTCGATGTCCTGGTAGCGAGGCTCGAACCCGACAATTACTCCCGCGCTTACGTTTTGGACGTGATGCGAGACCTAGGGGAACGCGGCCTTATCCGGTTCGGTTCGTTCACTGCGCCGGTCCGACCTTGGACTGCTTGGGACATTCCCGTCGCCGATTCTATCGAGCGCGTGGCCAATGGCTATAACGGCGAGCCCGGCTATCTGCAGATAGCGGACGGCGAGATTTATGTAAACGAAGTCCTTCGCGCAGAAATTACCAAAGCAGGGCTCGCTCGGCTGCGTCAGCTCGGCGACCCTTACGAGAAGTACGGGGACCCATGGGCCGACGACCCCTACTCGCGTGCAGATCCGTGAGGTTACCTGTACCCAGGGTTCTAAGTTTCAGAGTGATATTCCCTTGAGATGATGAGACCGAAATCGGCGACGACACGTCCAGCGGGAAACCCGTTCCGGCCAGTGGCCCGACAAACAAAGACGAAGTTCAAGATATTTTGCTGGAACGGACGGATCGTGGGAGAAGCAAGCCTCATCGTCAGATGGGCACGGAGGCTGAGATACGGCAACTCTACGACGACCTGACTCGTAACGCAGAACCTGTCGCAGGAACAGATTTCCCGGGGCGAGTCGGTCGACTACCGGACGGGACAAAAATCAGCCTGCGAGACGAAAGCTCGAGCGGAGGGGTTACGATCGAAATCGAATATCCTGGGAGCCGACCCCGAAAGGTTCACCTGCCATGATGAACGAGAAGGCTGAGCATTTTCTGCTGCACGCTATTTCGGACGACTGGACTTCACTGAGCGAATTCGATGTCATACTGGCCAAGTTGGAGCCGGAAAAATACAGTCGCCAGTTCGTCCTGGATTCGATTCGCGATCTCGGCGAGCGAGGACTGATCCGTTTCGGTTCTTTTTCTGCTCCGATTCGGCCTTGGACCCCGTGGGATATGACGGTGACAGAAGCCGTGGACCGGATTGCGAACGGCTACGGCAATAAGGTCGGATACCTGGATCTGGCAGATGATGAGATATATATGAGTGAGCTTCTTCGTGCTGAGATAACAGATTCCGGAAGAGCTCGGCTACACCAATTGGGTGACCCGTACGACAAATATGGAGATCCCTGGATCGATGACCCCTTTTCGCGCGCCGATCCCTAGATGAATAATCCTGCGGAAATAAAGGAGTTCGAAGACAGGTGGATTATAAATCCGCTTCGTAGATGTGAACTCATCGAGTGCGGTATCCGGCCTGACGACAACGTTACCTTTAGGTTCGGATCGGAATTCGAACTGTGCACCGGCCTCGGAGTGGAGGTGGCCCGAGGCTCCATCTCCGAGGATGCAACCTGGGCGCCGCTCTCTGGTCGATTGGAGTGCCGTCGAGATGCGCCAGCTTCTGGATGCATCTGTCACCTCCCCTGTGTTCTTCAAGGACGGTGGGTTGCGTATCGCACTCTCGAATGGATGGAAGATATTCGTTTCTGCCAGGCGGCCGGCTGTGCGTGCGGAACTGTTGCACAATGGGGCAATCGTTTGGACTCGGGCAGGGCTCGCCGATGATCCGTGCTTTCCTGTCGTGCAGATCGATCCCTGGACGGGCCGCAACATATCCGCCCCGCCCTGGCCGGGGCGTCCGGACGGCATCGGCTCCAATCGCACCGACGATATCAACGGATGAGGTGCGGGATCGCGGATCGCGACAGGTGCCTCGGCGCGAGTTCGGTGAGTTTGGAGCCAGTCCGTTGCGGATACTGCGGGGAGTAGCATGAGGAGATCGAAGTGGGAATCGCGATAATAGTCCAAGATCAAGCCCACCGGCGCGTCGAAATCATTGCCGGAGAAGCTGCCGAGGTGCTCCACGAAACAGTGTCGAACGCGCCCCCGAAATCTCTCATGCGCGGCGTGCATCCGCACGGTGATACGATGTTCAATTCCGTTCAGTTGCGCGACCTGCTCGCGGAGATCGACGCCATCTCTCCGAGAGGGCAGGCCGAAACGGACTTGATCGCGACGCTTCGAGTTGCGATCGAGGCGGCGATCCGGCATCGGGGATACCTGTGGTTCAGTGGTGACTGAAGACTGCGGAGAGTTGCGGCTCTTCTCCACCGCAAACCTGGAGGTGATCAGGTCCCATCCGGTCTTGTTCGGGGGCGCGGAGCGAGACGTGATCCAACTGAGGGATGCCTGGGCGGCGCATGTTCGGAAGATCGATGCGGACCGCGCGCTTCCGTACGAAGACCACACCGTGTGGAACGAGCACGACCTGTGCGCCGCACTCATCATCCGTGACTGCCTGCAGCTCGCGATCGATGGCTTGCCCGCCGAGGTGGCGAGCAAGGCGACCGAGTACGCGGCGACCGTAGATGAATCGTTCCGGTCCTATACGGTCGCGGACTCGGGCAGGCGAATGGCCGCCGTGGCGGAGATGGGCCTGAGGGATCGAGGCTGGTGGTGGTTCCGGGTGCCAGACTCGGGGCCGATCGTCCAGGATTTGGCCCGATGGGACAAGTTCGAGCGGAGAAGGGGGACGAGGGTAGCGATGAGCGAGGTCACCGGTCGGTCAGTGTGCGATGTCCGCTGCTGGCCGCACGACGTGCGAGCCCGCCGCGCTTTGGAGGAGTATTTCGGGCAGCCCGTGACCGGTCCGCATGGAGTTCAGATGCTCGAAGTGCCGCTCGAGGCTCGTGGTCTCGACTTCTCCGGCGCCGATCTCTCCGAGCTGGATCTCGACTGCGCGATCTTCTTCGAGGCCGGCCTGGCGGATGTCCGGATGATCGACGCCACGCTGGATCACGCTTGGCTCATCCGCACGGACCTGACGCGAGCAGATCTGAGCAGCGCCAGCCTGGTCAAGACTCAAGGGCGGCACTGCCGAGCACCGTATGCGAAGTTGCACGGCGCAGATGTGCAGAAGTCTGACTTCGACCATGCCGACTTGCTCGGCGCAGAGTTGGACGGTGCTCGACTACGGCTGACATCGTTCGCGGAAGCCGATCTGCGGTACGCCAGCCTTCGGAGCTGTCGCCTTCACTGGGCGGGTTTCGAGAAAGCGCGTATGGCGGACTGCGATGTCGCCGAAGCGGCCGGCACCCTGTTGGGACCGATCGATGTGGGCGTCGATTCGCTCCACCTGCTCGACGGACAGGAGCTGCAAGAGTGGTTCGCCGCCCGGGGTGCGCCAGAAATCGAAGTTCTCCAGCGAGTTCGGAGTCGATAGATGTCGCCCGCGCCGGGGAGGGGTTTGTCGCGATGAACAAGAAATCTGAGCACTTTCTGCTCTACACGATCTCGGACGACTGGACACCGCTCAACGACTTCCACGTCGTGCTCGAGAAGCTGGAGCCGGAGCGTTTCGACCGGGTCTTCGTTCTGGACGCGATGCGCAGGCCGGGGGATCGGGGATTCATCCGAGTCGGTTCGTTCACCGCGCCGATCAGGCCATGGACGCCCTGGGAACTGTCGGTCGAGGATTCGATCTCGCGCGTCGCCCACGGGTTCGACGATCATGTCGGATATCTGAACCTGGACGACGCCGAAATCTACCGCAGCGAGATCCTGCGGGCGGAGATCACCGCGGCCGGCCGCGAGTTGTTGCGAGAACTCGGCGATCCGTACGACATCTACGGCGATCCGTGGGCGGACGACCCATGGAGGTGAGACGTCTCCTTCTCGTCCCGGCAGCAGGCGGTGTCGAAGGGGCGCGTCACCTCCTGAACTCTGGCAACGCGCCGCCGCGTTGGGGCTGACCTGACCGCCTGCGGCGAATCGCGGCGGAGTGCATGGCGCGTTCGCGTCATGGCCCGCTGCGGAGGTCGGGACCACGGGCACAGAACCCGGAGCGGTTCAACCTCGAGCGCGAGCGGCCCGGCGCAGCAGATGGCATTGGAGGAGCAAGCCGGCGACGAGACCCGCGAACAACGGTGACATCCCGGGTGGGACTGTGTCGGAGCTGGTTCCGAAGGCGAATATCACGGCTCCGGTCGCCGCGAGCAGGAGCAGCGGGACGAGTGCGTTCCGTTGGCGTTCGCTCACCGTCCCTTGCCAACTCACGACAACGCCCACCGTCTGCACGACCATCACACCAACCAATGCCGCGATAACAGTGACGTGCGCGAAACCGTCTATCCGCCAGATAAGCACGGCGATGATCCCGGCCAGCGCGACGAACGGCACCACAGTCCACCGATCCCTGTAACCGCTCCTCGCCGTGATCAGTTCAACCGCCATTTCGACTCGCCGTCACCCTCGACCGAGGCATCGGCGAAAGTGCCCGCGAGCGAGTCCGGCCAACCCGGCTTGCCCTGTGCGTCGTCAGGGAATGTCCCGTTGTCGGCGGCGAGACTTTCGAGATCTCGCAGCGCTGTGGCCTGATTGCTGACGATTACACCTATCGCAGTGACAGCGGCGGTGACCTGTGCGGTGGTGATCCCGGTGGTCTTGAGGAAATCGGCAAACCCGCCGATCGCAGTGAATCCCGCGGCCAGCAAACCGATATCGATAGCCAATGCGGTCAGGAATTGTTTGACGATCAGTGCCATGCCGATATAGAAGGCGAGACCGGCGCCCGCTGCCACCAACAGGGTCGTCCTCGTCTTGTCCGCGATGTCGCCCAGCTTGCCCGCAGCGGCGCTCTGTGTGGTCGCCGTCCGAAAATAGGACTGCTGCGCGGCACCTTTCCACAATCGCACGGCAGGCAGATTGTTGGCATCGAGCGTGCTCTGCGTGCTGGTGACCGTGCTGCGCACCTCGCTCCACTCGCCGCTCAGCCGGTACATGAAATAGGGAGCCAGGGCTCCCTTCAGGATCTCGATCAACTTGTCCAGCAGCCAGGTGCTGACCTCGACCATCACCCGAGCGAATTCGTCGAGTAGATCGGACAACCCGAAAGCCAACCGGACATATGGCAGGGATTTGGCCGTGTTCAGCGCGTTAGGGATTTTAGTATCGATCGAATCGCGCAAGGTGACCAGGTACTCTTCGAGCTCCTTCATCACGGATTCGTACGTTGCGACATCGAAATTCACAGGAAGGCCCTCCCGCTACCAGAGATTGTCGATGTTGTGCATACCCGTACGCTCTTCGGCTTCGTAGGTGTCAGCGCAGACGATCAACACCTCGGCGACCTGATCGAACCGTTGCGAAGCCTGGCCGGTCAAGGTCGCCATTTTCTGGACCAACGCGGTGTGGGGGCCGACGATCGCCTGGAAGATCCCCCCTTCGATCCGGCTGAACTCCATTCCCTCGATCTTCGCCTTGACTGCGGTCATGACGTCGGCCTCACATGCCCAGGTCGAACTCTCGGTTCGCAGAGCGTCGGTCGCCACCGACACTTCCTGGGGCGTGGGACTCATCGCGAACCTCCGGCTGCTTGATTCTGCATGGTGGACAACTCGCTCAACACGCTCTCGATCAACACGTCCATCGACGGGACGTTCGGGTCCGATCGGCCCGCGCCGGACCGGCGTGCGTCGGTGTAAGCGTCTCGGAGCGAGCGCGCTATCTCGGCGCCCGGCATACTTCGTCCCCAGTCGACGCGGATCTCGCAGTCCGATACCCCACGAGCGTCGAGGGTCAGCCGTGCCTGGACGTTCACGCCGCTCCCGTTCCCGACCGAGGACAGCAGGCCATTGGTGATCGGTTGCCCCAATTCCCGAACCGCATATTCGCCGAGTGCGTCGCCGACGATCGTACCTTCGGGGCGCCGAGGCTGTTCAGCAACCCGCAACGGGTATGAATCCGCTGTCTGCTCGCGCAAGAACTGGACAGTTCGGCGGTCGGTGAGGGCGGTCACGATCGCGACCGACCTTCGATCCTCCGCATCGCGAAAGGCACTGAGGACCGCTCCGCTCAGAGCAGAGCTGTCGACCTTGCGACCCCATTGCTCCGAGACGATCACGTCAACCAATATCCCTTCGTGATCGATGCCGATCTCGATCGCGCCGGAGCTGTCCCGCCCGGTGAACCTGGTTGGTACGTTGCGTTGCGCGCGTCGCAGCATGCCCGAGATGGCTTCGATGTAGGAACTGCCCCGGCTCAGATCATCGATGAGGTTCTCGATCGATCGGGTAGCGCCTGAGGACCCCGGAAGCGGGGAACGGTCGCCCAATCCGCTGTGTGGCGGAGACATCGGCGAAGAGGCGGCGGGGATCGGTTCTGATGCGGGCGACGCGCGATACGGGGCGACATCTCGTTGCACCGGCCGAGCCGTCGACGGGCCGGCGTCGGGCGGCGAGGTTCGGGCGGGAACGGTGCCCGGGACCGGCTCCATCGGTGCCTCGTCCCAGAACTCGTCGGGATCGTCGTAATGGTTGAAGAACCCTCCGGCCCCCATCAGCGCTCCTCCCCATGCGATGCGCTCCCCGCCCGTTGGGCAGCGCGTCGTTGTACCCCGACACGCGCTTGCCGTCTATCGCAACGTTGCCGAGCGAACTCGGACTCGTCCAGAGTTTTTCTGCTACGGCGGAGCTTGTCAAGCCGAAACGTAGGTCATGGCCGCAGTTTCCGCCCTCGCCCCCCGAGTCATTCGCGCCTGCACCCCACACGCCGCCTCCACCGCCATTCGGCAGCGTCGAGCGCTGGCCACGATTCGCGGATCGAGGCCGCGGCCACGGAATCCGTCGCCGTTCCGCCTGCCCTATGCTGGCCGCAGACCTTTGGGGAGGAGTTCGTCCATGAATCCTGAGCTGCCGCAGTCGCAACCCGCACACCGGCCGCCGCCGTTTCAAGCTAGAAGCGATCGCGATGTGCTGACGCCGAACCAGCGGACCGTATTCTTCGCGGCCTACCTTTTCCTCGGGGTCGGATTGTTGATTGCGGCGATAGTAACGGCCTATCTCAGCTGGAATTCGGATCTTCGCGTATGGGCGGCTACCGACGCGCGTTCTCCACGTGATTCGCCATCGCTGCTCGATTATTTGGTGGGTGCCGTTGGTTTTTTCGCTGCTGCCGCGCTCCCGCTGTTTCTGGTAATTGCTGTGTTAAAAGAGCGGCTGCGAAAGTATATGATGGAGAGCCCGTTTCGACGTTGACTACGGTTCGCGGTGGGTTTGTGGTCCACCCGAATAGGCAAACCTGCCCGGGCTGGATCTGCTCGGGCCGTGTTCAGTCAAGCGGTCCGACCTACAGCGCGCGGACTTCAACGGCTCAGATCTGTATAGTGCGGATTTCCGCCATGCCGGGCTCGAGCGCGCGGCACTGTCCGATGCCGACCTGCGGGAACCTTGCAACGAAGTGGTGGCAGCGTTGTTTTGTGTTGCCCGACGATCTCCGAATCGGAGAGCCGGAGTCGCTGTGAGTATCGAACAGTGGGAAGGCTCCTGGCCGGACCCCGGCCCCGAGGCCACCGAGTTGATCCGGACTGTCCACCGGCTGCGCCGCCTTCCGCTGTCGAAGCTGACGGCCGAAGATATTCGGATCTTGCTCGCCCAACGAGTGGCGGTGCCGATTCTTCTGCCGATAGCACTCGACATCATCGATGCCGCCCCGTTGGCGTCGGGCGACATGTACCCGGGCGATCTGCTCGTCGCTGTGCTCCGAGCGGCCGTCTCCTACCCCGGGACCGCACCGCATCACGACCGCCTGTCCGTGGCGATCGAGCGCGTCCGCGCGCGCGGAGGCGAATCGGTGCCGAATGAACTCTGGGAGCATGCCGCCGCGCTCGGGCTGTGCTGATCGGCAGCAGGTCCCGCAACTGCGCCTGTCAAAATAGGTTCCGTGTCGGCAACCATCGCGCAGGAGGACAATTGCTGAGGATCGTCGCCGTAGTGGCCGGAGTAGTTCTGTGCTTCGGTGGCCTGCGGGGAACAGCGGCGGCCGAGCCCGCGGTGGTCGAGTGCCTGGAAGGCACACCCGGCCCCGCCCTGTGGAGCGATGGAACCACCCGGTTCTCCCAGTGGTGCTTCGACAACAACGGCGGTCGCGAATATCTCGACGAGGAGTCGAAGTCCGGACTGGGCGGCAATCCGGGCCCCCGCGGCTACACCTGCTACGAGGACGCCTGCTACTGGCCGGACGGCACCCCCGTCCCCAATGCCGAGCGCTGTGGTACCGCCTGCGGCGAACCGCCGACCTCCGGCGATATCCAGCGGGCGTGGTGGAATTGCGTCGAGGTGAAGCCCGAGGCACAGTGCCGGGAAGAGCAGCGTCCTCGGTAGTCTGACCCCCGAGCCAGGGAGGGGCAATGACTCAGCAATACCAGCACATGAAGATCCGGCATTTTCGTGACGACTACCTGGAACGGATCTACGACCCGCACATCCGCGAGCTGAACGAGTACGTCGACGAGCTGCGCGCCCGGAAGCCGGACCAGTTCGTCCCGCACGTCTCCCCGGAGTTCGGCGGCCGCGAGGCACGCCTGCTCCTGCTGACGTTGTCGCCGGGGGAGAAAACGAAGCTCGATATCGCGGGCGGTTCGGGCATGCTCTCGGTCGAGAACAGCGACCCGGCGGCAGCGCGGATCGCGGAAGCGCTCGACCACGCGGACATCGACCGGTCGGACTGCGTCGGCTGGAACATGTATCCCTGGTTCGTGCAGGGGCTCGGCGAACTCCGCAAACCGGTGCAGGACCCCTACCTGCTGGAGGGCACGGACCACCTCATCCAGGTGATCGCCCGGCTGCCCCGGCTACGTGCCGTGTTCGTCTTCGGCACGGTCCCCGAGCGCGGGTGGGGCTTCTTCCGGCGGTCCTATCCGCGAACGGCGCGCAGCCTTCGGCACTTCTGGCATCGGAGCACCGGGCCGAAGGGGTACATCGGCTCGGTCCAGCAGCAGGAGATCTGGCGTCAGGAGCTCTTCGACGCGATGAGTGCGGCGAAGCAGGCTATCGACAGCTGACCGGAAGCGCGCGGGCCGGGTTGTCGATCGGTGCGGCGCCGCTGCCCACGGGTGCCGTGCTTCGATGGTCGGTGGAACCGCGAGCGGTTACCTCGCGTCCAATCAATCTGACGGGTGCGTGTCTCGTCATCGAATCACAGGGGAGTGGTTGTGTCGAAAGCCGTTGTCTTCCGAGCCGTGATCTGCGGGCTCGCCGGCATCGCCGCGCTCACCGGCTGTACCGGTGATGAGGGGTCGGCGGGTCCGACGACGACCGTGCGGGATCTGGACAAGATCGAGGTATTCAATCCGTGCCGTGGTGCGCTGTCGGATGAATCGCTGCGCGCGGCGGGGCTCGATCCGGCCACCAAGAGCATCACTACCGATCCCCCGACCGGGGTGTCGACTTGGCGGGTCTGCAACTGGGCGCCTTCGGACGACCGGTACGGCTCCGGCGAACGCCGAGTCGCGATCTTCTCGACCAGCCACATGCTGGACGAGGTGTACAAGAAGGAGTCGGCGAGGGTCCTTCGGGAGACCACGGTCAACTCTCGTCGAGGACTGGTCTCTACCGAGAAGAACGATCCGGACAGCTGCTATGTCTCCTTCGAGGCCGAGCAGGGCATGTTCGAGATCAATGCGGCATGGCTGAGCTCTGAAGGTCCGCGCGTGGGTGATCTCTGCGACATGGCCGCTCGCTACGCGGCTGCTCTGGAACCCTACCTGCCCCGCTGATCGACTCGAGGCGTTCACCATGACCGAGGACCAAGCAGCCCACTGGCGGAATTTGAAGCAACAGGCGATCAATGGGGAGCTGAGGCTCGACGAAGGAATCGGGCAAGCGCTCGCCGATGTAGTCGATCAATACATCACCGCACTCAAGCAGCAGAAGCGTGAAGCGGGGTATCTTCAACGCCTCACCGGCTGGGGCACCCTCCCTTCAGCCCAGACCATCCGCCAGAAGCTCGAAGCCAAAGCCGTCGCCGGCAGTCCCGAAGACGCCGACGATTCGGCAAGCAAGCGCCTTGACCAACACATCGCCATCGCCCGCGATCAACGCGACACCTTCCTCGCGGCGATCGGCAGGCTACAGGCCACCGACCAGCAGTCCGCGGACGATCTGGGCTCGTCCGGGCAGTGACATCGAACTCGAACACGGCTCTGCGCGATCCCGACGCGAGGCGGTGACCTCCGTCTGATCGGGTGAGCCGGGCACCGTCGCGCGCCCACTACCCGATCCGATTCCACCGCGTCCGCACCGAGTGCACCGCCGTGAATTCCTCGACGCTGCGCAACGCTCGCCCCGCGACCAGGTCCAGTTCGACCGACTCTGCGCGCCGCCCGGTGGTGGCGACGATCATGCGCCGAGCGGTGGCGCGGATCGCGGCCTTCTCCCCGATGATGGTCCACCGTGCCACGGACGGCACGTGGATGAGCCAGCGCGGTCCGCAGCAGTGGACATCGACGCGGTAGTGGGTCAGTCGATCCACGAGAGCGCTTCGGTGAGGGTCACCGGAGGCGGGGGAGTGGGCACCCCGCCTCCGGGACGTTCGGGTGCGGCGGCCCACTGCCGCAGCGCGCGGGCGTAGCGCGCGAGAACGGGGGCCGGGACGGCCCGGTACGGTGCGCGCGACCGGGGGAACGGAACCCGGCGCGGTAGTGCGTTGGTCATGTGCCCTCCGCGGGTCGATTGGGGGCGGGCGGGGCAGCCCGGCCGGGTCATCAGAGCACCGGAGACGGGCCGCGGGGAATGCTCCGATGGAAATTCCCGGAAGAAACTCGCGAATGCCCTGGACATCTTCCAGCGACCCGGCAGAATGGTTTCCAGACGGCCGAAAATTGTTCTTCCACAATGTTTTCGGCGATATTCCATGTCGTGTGGACGGATATTCCACAGAGGGGAGCAAACAGGATGGGGGAGCGGGTTGCCGGTGCTGATGATCGCCAGCTCAGCGCGGGGATTCGGGGGACCGGGGGCGTTCCACACCGCAGCTTGGGGCGGTGTCTGCGTGGGATGCGGCAGGAGGCGGGGTTGTCGATCGAGGTGGCGGCGCGCGCGATCGGGCGCGGGGCGGGGACGTTGCACCGGTTGGAGACCGGGGCGCCGAATGTCGTCGTGCGGGATGCGGATCTGCGGCGGTTGTGTCAGTTGTATCAGCGGGTGGATATGTTGCCGGTGTTGAAGTCGCTGGCTGCACAGGGACGGACGCCGTCCTGGCTGGACGAGTTTCCCGACCAGGTGAATCCGACGTTCAATGCGTACATCCAGATGGAGTCCGCCGCCGCGCACCTGACCTTCTACCGGCCCGACATGGTTCCCGGCCTCTTCCAGATTCCGGACTACGCGCGAGCGCTCGACCGCGCGTACTTCTCGGGCGACACCGCCGAAGAGATCGAGCGGCGTGTCCGTGTCCGCCGCAATAGGCAGGCGCTCATCACCCGCGAGTTCGCGCCTCTCACCGCGGTACTTCTGCTGGACGAGGCGGCCGTCCACCGCGTTGTCGCCAGCCCGCGAATCATGGCCGCGCAGTTACGGCACTTGGCCGACCTCCCGCCGAACGTCCGGGTGCAGCTCGTGCCCTTCGGGGCCGGATTCCCGCTAGGAACATCGACCGGACCTTTCACCATCCTCGACTTCGCGGTCGATGGCGAAGGCCAGCCGCTCGAGCCGCCGGTGGTGCACATTCAGAGCTACACCGGTGACGTGTACCTCGAGCGGGCCAGCGCGGTGCAGCGGTACAGAACCGGTGCCGGGGTCCTGGAGCAGGTAGCGTTGAGTACTGTCGACAGCAAGCGTCGACTGCGGCAACTGGCGAAGGAGTTCGGCTGTGTCCGTTGATGTATCGAAAGCAGTGTGGTTCAAAAGCAGTCACAGCTCGGCCGGCAGTGAATGCGTGGAGGTCGCCCATCTGAGCGGTGGGCTGGTGGGAGTGCGTGACTCCAAGGCGCCCGACGGGGGTGTGCTGGTGTTCGCATCACCAGCGTGGGCGCGGTTTCTGGCGGCAGCGCGCGGTGGCGAGTTCCGCGATGCCTACTGATCTGTCTGGCGTGCAGTGGTTCAAGAGCAGCCACAGCTCCGCGGGAAGCGATTGCGTCGAACTGCGCATCTCGGGTCCGGCTCGATCGATGTCCGAGACTCGAAGAGTCCAGGCCGCGGTGCTTTGAGGTTCACCTCGTCGGCGTGGACCGTGTTCTTGTCCGGTGTGCGTAGAGGGGAGTTCGACTGCCCCTGACCGACTTCCCAGTCCAGATGCGGGAACGTGGCATACGGGCCGTCCATCGTCAGGTAGAGGAAGAGATGTCAGTAGCGTTTCCGGACTCGGTGGCCCGATAGGCGGCACCTGCTTTGCGGAACATATCGGCCATTGCCTCGACGACCCCGATGTGTTCCTCCAACGCGGCAGCGAAGGAGCCGCTGCCCGGCCCGCCGATCGCGAGCTGTTCGAACTTTGCGCCGAGTTCTCGTGCCGAGCGTAGTGCGCCGAACGAATCGACGTGCATGATCGTTCGGGTGCGATTTCGCAAGTCGATCAGTTGCTCGGCATAGTCGTCGCACAGTTGCGCGCATCGTTCGGCCACACCCTCGGCGAGTGCGATTTCATTGGCCGCTGCTAGCTCGGCGAGGCGCGCGAACTCCTGCGCCGTCGAATTCTGGGCCACGACTCAATCCTCACCGAGGTAGGTACGGGTCGAGAGCCGTTGCCGCTCGGAGGGCGAGGGTGCACGGTTCCTCGGCGACAGTGGTACTCAAATTGTAGGTGACGTAGAAGTCGATCGTCCCTCTCGGCGTGGGGTACACAATGCTGCAATTGTCGTCTGGTGTTGGAACTTTCTCGTGAAAGGAGTACGCATCGCGGCCGGGTATGGTGATCGGGCCGAAGCCGCCGAAGTTCGCGTTGTCGCGGAACTCATCAATGCCGCGCGTCGTGGCGAGGACGCGGAGCGCGTATTGGTCCGCACCCCAGGAACAGCCGGTCCAGTTCGTACGTTTGGTGCCGAGTGCTTTGTCGTCTCGCCGTTCCGGATTCGCTCCGGCAGCGCGGATCGCATCGTCCGGCAGCGTGCACGGATCGAACAGCGCTTCCGGCGCGATCGTAGAGGTCGATGGGGTTGCCGATGGCTCCGACTCGCATGCCGGCACCACGGCTATCGCCACCAACGCTGCAATCAGCACTGAACGCCCCCGCATGTTCCACCCCTCAGCCGTCGATGCCGCCGTATGTCGCAATGTACTGGACGGTCGGCACCGTGGCCATCGGCCGTCGTCGCCAGTCGCGAGCGCCACGTTCTTGCCGCACGCGTAACCAGCGGCTGGTGAGCAATGTGGATTGGATCAGTCGGAGAACGTCTGGTCTACCTGGCTCAGGAAGTAGCCCTCGCTGTGAAGTGGTCGTGAGCGCGCAGCATGTCCTGCTCGCGGTCTACGCCCGTGAACGGGGCCGTGTAGGTGATGCCGTCGGCCGTGATGTCTGTGCGACCGAGTGTGGGCTCTTTGCGGAGTTCCGACGCGACCTTTGTGGGTAGCTGGCGGCCCGTGGCGTCATAGCGGGAGTCGCGTTCGTAGCGCTGGAGGACGGGGAATTGGGTTCGGTAGATGGTGAGGAGTTCTTCGGCGGTGATGCCGAGCATGACCGCAACGATAGCGTCGATTTCGATCAGAGCGCGGCGGCGGTCTGCTCCCGTGCGGAGAGCGGCGTCAACGTTCCACGCCGGGGTGACTTCGCCGAGTCGAGGGGCCGAGTCCGGGGCCGATCCCGGTACCCAGGAATCGAGCTGCCAGGAGGACTGGTAGAGCGAGTTCCAGAGGTCGGTGAAAGGGGCGACGACGCAGTTCAGGCGGAGTGTGCGCAAGACTAGATGCTCCGCGAGGGGGTGTTCGGTCGGGCAGGGAAGTTGGAGCCATGTGGACGCCTTGATGTGCGCATTTCCGATCACCTTGATCATGAAGTCGGCGATGAGGGAATGGCTGATTCCGGCGAGCATGGTGAGGCGGCGATTGTCACCCGCGAGGGTCAGGGTGTGAACGGCGTGAACGTGGGTGGGGCCGGGGGGTAGGAGAGCGGATTGCAGGGTGCGGACGGTCGCGGTGTCGCACATTTCGCGCCAGGCGAGGCGGTAGAAGTTCGAACTCGGCTCGCCGTTCCAGTGCGGGTAGGCCGCCTGGTACTCGGCGTCGGGGCGGGCTACTTGGTAGTTCGTGCGGGGGATGAAATCTTCGGGCAGGGATTCCAGGTCGAGTGGTGAGTAGTCTGCGTTGCTGCGCATGGTCGGGTTGCCCTGCTGGTAGAGCGGGGTGGCGACGGTGAGGTGGGGGCCTTGCAGGATGACGTCGGACCAGCGGGCAGGGATGGCGGAGCGGGATTCGAAGTAGCCGAGCTTGCGGTCCGCGGATTCGTGCCAACCTGCGGTCCATTGGAAGCCGATGTCGGACAGCCGAGGAGCGGCGGCGATCTTGTCCAGTACCTCGGCGCTTGCGCGGTTCACCGGGTACAACATGCGTGCTTCGGCTGCGGGAGTTCCAGGTTCGTCGATCAGGGCTGCCCAACCTGCGAGGCCGACTTCCGTCACTTCGATGATGCGTTCGGCGTGCGGGCGCACGTCCCATCGGCCTTCTGGATCTTTGATGCCGGGGGGCGGACCCGAGCCGTCATGCCTCATGGAACGGGAAGCGACGTCGGGGTGGTACAGGGCCGCCGCATGGAGGAATCGAACCGCTGAGTGCTCGCCGTATACGTGAACTCCGTAGAGTCGCGTGTCCTTGATCTCGGTGAAGAGCTTCTGCTCATTGCGAAATTGCCAGTGCCGTCGCAACCGATGGTAGGTCTCGCGCCGTAGCCTATTGGCACGTGCTTCGGTGAAATGACTCTCGGGATGGATCAGCGAGACGATTCCGCCAGGTGCGCTCGAGCGCCAGGTCCGCTCCATGAAGCACCGGTACGAATCAGGTTGCAGACCCGCGAGTACTGGCCGGTCGATCCCTGACCTCAGATGCGCGCTCTGCCCGGCCTGCTTCGCCCGCTCGTCCAGGAACATCGCGCGAACTCTGTCGGACGCTGTCGCCTCAGAGAACTTCTCCCGCTTCGCGGCTTCCGAAGGTTTGTGCGCCAACTGCCACCACGGATCGAAATCTGCGAGTACCGCCGCCTCATCCCAATCCGGCCGAACCCACGGCGGATTTCCGACCTGCAGGTCGAACCCACCCCTGGCGAAGACCGGTGCGAAATCCAGCTCCCAGTGCAGGAACCCCTGCTCGCCCGCGATCTGAGCGGCGACCCCCAACCACGGGTACGACCGCAACGCGGTGTCGACCGGCTGCGCCCGGGCGAAGGTGCGATCGGTTTCCTCGGCGAAATCGAGGTCGTACCAGCTCAAATCGGCGGCGATACTGATCTGCCCGTGCTTCTCGAACTTGCCCGCCTTCGGCTGCGTCCCGAGCACCGCTTCCAACCCACCGACCCACTCGTCCCAGCCGGGCGCGGGGATATCGCCGGTCACCGGCCAGGACCAGAGGGCGCACCAGGCGTCCATAACACGCCGCAGGCGCTGGTACGCGCCGGAAGGTTCGCGCAGAACCTTTTCGATTTGTTCGCGAGTGACGGCGGGGGCGGGGTCGACGGCCGCCCCGCCCCAGAGGTGCAGGTCGCGGCGGATGGCGGATTCAGCGATGGCGAGGCGGCGGGCGGTGAGCTCCCAGAGGGTCTCCACGCGCTGGGCGAGGGCGGCCAGGCGGCGGGTGATCTCCTTGCTTGGCGTCTTGCGGATGTCGTTGCGCCACAACCGGAGTTCTTCGCGGCGGTCGGGGGCATAGGTCTTGGCTTCGGCGGTGTCGATGATCGCGCCCCACCCGTCGGCCGGGAGCAGGAAGTGGTGGATCCCCGCACCGACCCCGGTGCCGAGCGGCACATCCTTCGGGACGGCGCTGAGCCACGCCTTCTTCGCGAGCTGACCAGGCTGATACACCGCCCGGCGGGCGCCGATCAGCGAGTTGCCGCGGCGCAGGTGCAGGCCGAACCAGGGCGCCTGCAATCCGGCCACCATGGTGTCGAGCCAGAGCGAGATTTCGGCGAGTTCGACGGCGGTGGCGTTCAGGTCGACCCCGTACACCTGGTGCAGGGCGATGTGCGCCTTCACCTTCTGCAATTCGACGGGGTAGCGGTCGGCTTCGATGAGTTCGCCGAGTTCTTCCTGCTTGCGTTTCAGGTATTCGGCGGCGAGCTGGCGCACGGCTTCGATGGCGAAGGCGCCGGAGCCGAGGGCGGGTTCGCAGATGGTGAAGCGCAGGATCTGCTCGGGGGTGGTCTCCGGGGTGAGCAGTTCCTCGAGGGCCTGGGAGACGACGAATCGGGTGAGCACCTCGGGGGTGTAGTACGACGCCGACTGCTGGCGTTCGCGGCCCGCGAGGCGGAAGACGAAGGTGCCCTTCTCGTGCACGACCGGTTCCAGCTCGTGGGTGTGCGGGTTCTCCTTGCGGACGAAATCGGATTCCGCGAGGTGGTCGTGCCGCCCGTAGGGGACCACCCAGGAGCCCTTTTCCGGATTGCCGTCCTTGGCGACCTCGTACAGGTCCTCCTCGGCGAAGAAGCCGGTGTACGACATCAGCCCCTCGTAGACCGCGCCGAGCTGGTTGATGCCGAGTTCGGCGTAGCTGATGAAGCCGCGGTCGGCGCCCTTGCGGGACTTGCTCTCCTTGGTGAGCAGCAGGTGCTCGAGCACCTGCTGCACGGCCTCGTTGCCGAGACGAACCTCGTCGATGAGAGCGGTCGCCGCAGGGGCGAAGAGGTCGGCGCGCAGCGGATTGAATTCGAGGCCGGGGGTGGGGTCGTCGGCGGGGGTGTGGCCCTGATCGACCAGGTCGAAGAGTTTCTTCAGTGACTCGTAGAGGTGGGTGCCGGTGCGGGCGCGGTGCGAGACGAGTTCGGTGAGGGTGAGTTCGCGGAGGCGGTCGAGGCCGTAGCCCTCCTCGTACTCGGCGGCGCCGGTGGGCAGCACCCGCATCTCCGGCGACGCCTCGGCATACAGCAGGAACAGGATGCGGTAGAGGAAGCGCAGGGCGTGCTTGGCGAGGTCGTTGCCGTCGACGCCGTCCATGCTCGACCGGCGGCGCACGACCTCGTTGGCGATGATCTCGATCGAGAGGCGGATGCCTTCGCGCAGGTCCTTGGAGACGCCGACGGTGTGCTTGACCGAGTCCTCCAGCACGCCGGTCCACCAGATCGTGCCGTCGGCGTCGGGCCGCAGGGCCTGGTGGCCGAAGATGGCGGCGCAGCGGTCGATTTCGCCGCCGCGGGGGTCGTGGCGGCGTTCCGTGACGACGAGCAGGTCGACGGCGAGGTAGCGGCCCTCGGCCCAGCGTTCGGCCTCGGCGAGCAGGTGCCAGCGGCCGGCCTGGACCACGACGAAGGCGGGCGGGGTGTCGGAGCGGAAGGCGGCCGAGACCGCCTTGGAGACCGGCTCCAGCGGCTTGCCGTCCTCGGTGGCGGGGGTGATCAGGTGGCCGGTCTCGGGGGCGAGCAGGGCCTCCACGGTGTCGGCGGGGTGCGCCTGCAGGAAGAGGACGCTCGCGGTGCCGGGGAGCTGGGCGTCGGGGATGTGCAGGTCGGCGCCCGCACGCTCGGCGGTGAAGGCGGTGAGTTCGCCGTCGTGGCCGAGGGCGGCGCGGACGAGGGCGTGCGCCTTCGGGGCGGACTCCGGGTTCTCGGCGAGCGCGGCGAGGCCGGTCTGCAGGTCGCGGGCGGCGGCGAGCAGGCTGCTGCGGACGGTGGCGCGGCCCTCCTTGGCCTCGGCGTCCCAGGCTTTGCGCAGCTCCATGACCCGGCCGTGGAACGACTCCTTCACCGAGTCGGTGGTGAAGTAGTGCTCGCTGATCCAGTCCTCGCCGACGACGATGGAGTCGAAAGAAGGCACGGTCACTGATCCTTTTCCGGGACGATCACGAGCAGCGGGCGCACCAGCTGCTGGGTGGGGGCGAGGGATTCGGCGAGGCGCTGCTCCTCGGCGATGCGGCGAGACAGCCTGTCCACCTTCGATTTCCGGGTGCCGATCAGCTCGAGCTGTTCGGCGGCGCCGTACCAGCGGTTCGCGCGGGCGCGCCAGTGCTCCAAGCGTTCGGTGGCGGACTCCTCCTGCTTGTCCAGGATCAGCTTCATCGCCTGCGCGGCCTGGTCGACGGCGCGCGGGATGAGGGGGCGCAGGGCGTCGGCGGCGGCGAGCGGGCCGGGGTTGGCGGTGCCGGGTTTCAGGCCGGTGTCGGTGAGCAGGAAGTCGAGATCCTGGTGGGTTTCGACCATCGAGAAGGCGGGATTGTCCGGCATCGGGAAGACGGCGGTGGCGAAGACCCGGGAGACGAGCTGGCCGCGGCGGTTCATGAGCGTGCCCATGAGCAGGACCGTCGGGTATTCGAGGGCGCCGCGGATGGCGAAGACCTGGTTGCGGCCGAGCGCGCCGAGTGCGCGGTCGCCCGCCCAGTCGAGCACGGGGTGCAGTGGTCCGAGGTAGTGCGCCTCCGGCCAGGTGGTGTTGTCGACGCCCTTGCCCTGCTTGGCCGCGCGCAGCTGGGCGTCGCCGACCTGCGGGGTGGTGGCGAGCTTGAGGCGTTCCAGGACGCGGCCGTGCTGCAAATAGTTCTGCGGGAGCTGGGCCAGGCGCTGGCGCAGGTCGCGGGGCGGGACGAGTTCGGCGATGCCGTGGTTGGCGTGCACGGTCCAGCCGACGCCGCCCGCGGTGGGGGCGGCGTGCGGGACGTCGTCGAAGGCGGCGCGCAGGGCCTCGTCGAGGAAGGTGAGGTCGTCGGGGTAGAGGCTCTGGCGGGGGAGTTCGGGTAGTTCGGGGGTGGCCTCGGCGAGCTGGTCGAGTTCGGCGAAGAGGGCATCGAGGTCGTCGCCCGCGCGTACCTCGTCGACGGTGCGGACCTCGTCGTCCAGGTCGCGTTTGCGGGCCAGCACGTCGCGGATGGCCGACTCCTCCTCGCTCACACTGTGTTTGCCCATGAGCGAGGCGACGTCGCCGAGCGCGGTGTGCGCCTCGTTCTCCTTCTCCAGCAGGCGGGAGAGCACCCGCAGGTCGCCGGAGAAGTCGGGGTCGGAGGGTTCCAGGACGAGCGAGGAGATGACCGGGGGGCGGCGCTGGCCGTAGCGGTCGATGCGGCCGTTGCGCTGCTCGATGCGGATGAGCGACCAGGGGATGTCGTAGTGGATGAGGTGGTGGCACTGGGCGTGCAGGTTCACGCCCTCGGAGGCGACGTCGCCGGTCACCAGGACCCGGATCGGTGAGGTCTCCAGCTTGAAGCTGTCGACGATCTCCTGCTGCTCCACGTCGGAGAGGCCGCCATGCAGCATGACCACGCTCTCCGGCTTGGTGCCGAGGGCGCGCGGCAGCTGCTCGGTGAGCCAGCGCAGGGTGGCGATGCGCTCGGCGAAGACGACCGCGCGGGTGTCGCTGCGCGGGCCGACGCCGATCTCCTTCAGCCGCTCGACCAGCGCGGCCTGTTTGCCCGCGCCCTCGGTGCAGGCCTTGTCGTTGAGGTCGGTGAGCGTGGTGAGCGCGTCCAGCTCGGCGCGCTGCTCGGGGTTTCGCGGGTCGAGCTTGGCGCGGCGCTGGTCGATGGACTCGCGCAGCGCGGCGGGGGAGGAGAGGAACGCCTTGGCCAGCGTCCACGGGAACAGCGACTTGGTCTCGCCGGAGTACGGCGAGCGGCCGGACTCGGGGTGCAGCCAGACCTGCGAGAGTTCCCGCGCCACCGCGTCTTCCGCGCCGGACGGGCGGACCAGGCGGTGCACCGGTTCGGCGCGCTCGGCCCAGTCGCTGCCGACCTCGGCGGCCACCTCGTCGTGATGCCGGTGCCGACGGATCAGCAGCGGCTGGATGTCGGTGCGCTGGAACGAGCCGTCGGGGGCGACGGCGGTCGGGTCGAGCAGACGCAGCAGCTCGGCGAAGGACTCCTCGCGGCCGTTGTGCGGGGTCGCCGAGGCCAGGATCAGGGCCTCGGTGTTCGGGGCGAGGACGCGGGCGAGCTCGTTGTTCTGGGTGCCGGCGTTGGTGAGGTTGTGCGATTCGTCGATGACGACGGCGTCCCAGTGGTGGCGTTCCAGGTGCGCCTTGTAACGGGGGCTCTTCAGGGTGTCGATGGAGATGATGGCGCGCTTGTAGAAGGTGAACGGGTTGCGGGTGGCGGGCAGCTTCTGGCGCACCTTCTGGATGCCCGCCGAATCCAGCCGCACGAACGGCAGCGCGAACCGGCACCACAGCTCGTGCTGCATCTGCTCCAGCACGTGCCGGGGGGTGACGATGAGGATGCGCTCGCCGCGGCCGCGGCGCACCAGTTCGGCGAGGATCATGCCGATTTCGAGCGTCTTGCCGAGGCCGACGGCGTCCGCGAGCAGGATGCGCGGGCGGATCAGCCGCGGGTCGAGCGCCTTCGCGACAGCCGCGCGCTGGTAGCCGAGGGAATCGGCGAGCATGCGGGTGGCGACGGTGAGCGTCTGGTCGCCGTAGGGGAACGGGGTCTTGCGCAGCAGCGCCTCCAGCCAGAGCCGGGCGTCGCGGTAGCCGGAGGAGCCGTCCGGGACGATCTCGGCGGCGGCCGGGTCCTGGACCTGGATGTCGTCCAGGCTGGAGTAGAAGGTGGCGGTGGTGTCGGCGACCAGTTCGGAGAGGCCGCGCACCCGCAGCAGCCAGCCGTCCGAGCCCTGCTCCGCCGAGGTCACCAGCCATTCCTCGTCGCGGACCACCACGATCGAGCCGGGGGCGACGGTGAGGTCGGGGCGCGGGGGCGCGGAGGTCATCGAGGCGGCTCCTGGTCTCTGGTGGTCGGAACGGTTCAACTTAGTACCGTTCGGCATCGGGGTGGTGTTTCCGGGCGAAGCGGATTCGCTCAGGTGCTCTGCTTCCGGCGGCCCCGAGCGCGGACGGTCCGATACCGTGGTGCGGTGGCGTGGCCGTGCGGAGCGCCGGTGCGACAGGGGGTGGCCGTGATTGTCGTCGGGGGACGTTACGACCTCATCCGGCAGGTCGGGGCAGGCGGCATGGGGCAGGTCTTCGAGGGTTTCGACCGGAATCTCAAGCGGCGGGTCGCGGTCAAACTGACCCATATCGACCTCGAAACCGACAGCGAGTGGACCCGGCGCTTCCTGCGTGAGGCCGAGCTCATGGCCACCGTCAGCCACCCCGGCACTCCCACCATCCACGACGCGGGCATCACCGACACCGAGCCGCACCGGCCGTACCTGGTGATGGAGTTCGTGGACGGAGTGACGCTGGAGGACCTGCTCGCCCGGTACCGGCGCCTGCCCATCGGGGTCGTCGCGGCGCTCGGCGCGCAGGTGGCTGCGGTGCTGGCCGCCACCCACCGGCACCGGATCTACCACCGCGACCTCAAGCCGTCGAACCTCATGCTGTGCGACAACGGCACCGTCAAGGTCCTCGATTTCGGGCTCGCGGTCGTCCCGGACGCCGACCGCAGCCGCTACACCTCGACCGGGCAGACCATCGGGACGCCCGCCTTCATGGCCCCGGAGCAGATCGAATCGCAGGAGATCACACCGCAGACCGACCTGTACGCGCTCGGCCTCATCCTGCACGAACTGCTCACCGGGGAGCGGGTGTTCGCGGGTACCAACGCGTTCAGCGTGTGGACCGAGCAGGTCTCCGCCGCGCCGCCCGACATCCGCGCCGCGTGCCCCGGCATCCCTGCCGACCTCGCGGGCGTGCTCATGTGCATGCTGGAGAAGAAGCCGGAGGCCAGGCCCGCGGGCGCCGCCGTCGTGCACGCCGTGCTGCTGCGGCACGCCGCCGGGCTCGCCGAACTCGTCGACGACGCTGACAGCCCCGCCCGGCTGTACGCCGCGGCGGTGACTGCTCCGGCCCGTGTCGTCGCGGCAGAGCAGCTCCTCGGTTCCGCACCGGCGGAGTTCGCTCCGACCATGGGGAAACCGGTGCTGACCGACGACGTGAGCCGCGGTGATCTGCACCGCGCCGTCGAGAAGGCCAGGCATCTGGCAGACGAATCCCGCTACCACCCCGCCGTTCGGCATTTGCAGACCGCCGTGCGCGCGGCCGTCCCGCTGCTCGGCGCCCGCGACGCCGACGTGGTCGACGCCAGGGTCCAGCTCGCCGGGCTCCGCTTCGAGTCCGGCGAGTACGCCGAGGCGGCCCCGCTGTACCGCGCGCTCATCGACGACCTCACCGCTGAGCGCGGCCCCTACGACGAGCAGGTCGCCTCCTGTCAGCGCAGGCTCGCCGAGTGTCTGCTGCACCTCGGGGACACCGGGGAAGCGCGCGAACGGCTCCGGCGGCTGCGGACCCAGCTCGAAGCGAAGTACGGGCCATCGGATCGGCGGGTGTCGGAGATCCGAGCGCTCGCCCGCGATCCTCGGCCAGAGGGGTCGCCGTGATCGACCACCCCGGTGCGAGGCGCCACCGTGGCCGTGTCGCCTCCCGCCGGGAAGGGACGCTGTGATCACCCCCGAGCCGGTGTCAGCGGTCAGGCTTCCTCACCCCGGTGCTCGACGTTCTGTCGGACGGTCAGATCTGGCGCAAGCGTGACCAGCGCACAGCGCTGCTCGCGGCTCATCCGGCCGGGATCACCGAGAAGCCCCTGAAAGCGCTGCCCGAATACCGCGACTACACCCCTCGCGCCCGAACTCGTCGAACGTCGCGCCTGCCATCGCCACCGAGGAAACCGACGAGGGCGTCGACCCGCTCGAGCAGATCGAGCACGGCGTCGAACGCCTGCACGCCGAGGTCGCGACAGACCTGCTCGCACGGCTGCGCGGTCAGGACCCGGCCTTTCTGGATCAGTCGGTGCTCGGCGGCGTCGCGGTTCAGACTCGACAGATCCACCGTCGTCGAGGTCGACGAAGACTACTTCGAGTAGTTCCGGCACTGCCCCGACCGCGGTCGGGAGCACAGTTCTGTCTACGGCGTGTCGCGCCCCGGCGCGGTGTTTCCCTCGATGATGTTCAGCTCGTACGACGTACTTCGTCCGTTCGAATCGGAGCGTCGTAGCACGCCGAGGTCGACGAGTTCGTTGATGTCGCGGAGGGCGGACGCTTGGGAGGTTTTCGTGATGATCGCCCATTTCCGGGTGGTCAGTTTGCCGTCGAAACCATCGAGGATGCGGTTGAGCATCTCGATCTGACGGGGGTTCATCGCTGCCGTGTGCCAGGCCCGCCAGAAGTGCGCTCTCGCGAGCGCCGCGTCGATGATGCCGTCGGCGCTGCTGATCGACTGGTGCAGTGCGTCGAGGAACCAGAGCAGCCAACCTGTGACGTCCAGGTCGCCTCGTTGCGTGCGTTCGAGGATGGTGTAGTAGTTCTTGCGGTCGCGTTGGATCTGCGCGGACAGGCTGTAGAAGCGGCGGGGGCTGTGCTCGGATCGGGCCAGCGCGAGATCGCCTATTGCACGGGCGATCCTGCCGTTCCCGTCGTCGAATGGGTGAATCGTCACGAACCACAGGTGTGCCAGGCCGGCCTTGAGCACCGGGGGTTCGGGTGTTTCCGCGTCGAGCCAGGTCAAGAACTGGTGCATATCGTCGTCGAGGCGGGAGGCGGGCGGGGCTTCGAAATGGACACGCTGCCTGCCGTACGGGCCGGAGATCACCTCCATCGGCCCGGTCTCGTCGGTGCGCCAGGCGCCGACGGTGATCCGTGATATGCCGGAGTAGCCCGTGGGGAAAAGGCCTGCGTGCCAGCCGAACAGACGCTCCCTGGTCATGGGGCGATCGTGGTGGCGGGTCGCGTCGAGGATCATTTCCACGACGCCGTCGACTCTGCGGTCGGTCGGTGCCGCCGCTCCGACATCCACGCCGAGTCTGCGGGCGATGGACGATCGGACCGATGCCGCATCGAGCAGCTCGCCTTCGATGGCGCTCGACTGCACGACGTCGGCGGTGAGGGCCTCCAGTCCGGTGCGTTCCTGGGTGTCGCCGTCGGCGTGCATGAGCCGGCCGTGGAGGCGCCCCTGTGCGAGCGCGACGGCTGCGGTCGGTTTCGCGAGCAGCGCGGCATCGTAGGTGAACTGCGGCCAGTCGGTGGTCTCCCAGATGTACCGGCGATGTGCCATGAAGCGATAGTATCCGCTATTCGCTTCAAAAACTGACGTGAATAGCGAATCAGTCGCTGTTCGGGAGCTGCGGCTCATCGCTGCGGAGCAACCTCCCGCAGTACTCTTCCCCGAACACCCCACCCCCGCCGATGAATGGCTTTGCAGACTCGTGCATAATCATTTGCAGAGGGCAGACCCCACAGAAACCTAGGAGCACACACACCATGTCGGATCGCGTCGTACTCGCCTACTCCGGTGGCTTGGACACCTCCGTCGCCATCAGCTGGATCGGCAAGGAGACCGGCGCCGAGGTCGTCGCTGTCGCCATCGACCTGGGCCAGGGCGGCGAGGACATGAACGTGGTGCGCCAGCGCGCGCTGGATTGCGGCGCGGTCGAGGCGATCGTGGTGGACGCGCGGGACGAGTTCGCGAACGAGTACTGCCTGCCCACCGTGCAGGCGAACGCCATGTACCAGGGGAAGTACCCGCTGGTGTCGGCGATCAGCCGGCCGCTGATCGTGAAGCACCTGGTGGAGGCGGCGAAGTTCCACGGGGCGTCGACGGTCGCGCACGGCTGCACCGGCAAGGGCAACGACCAGGTGCGGTTCGAGGTGGGGATCGGGGCGCTGGCGCCGGATCTGAACGTCATCGCCCCTGTCCGCGACTACGCCTGGACCAGGGAGAAGGCGATCGCCTTCGCCGAGGAGAACGCGCTGCCGATCAGCGTCACCAAGAAGTCGCCGTTCTCCATCGACCAGAACGTGTGGGGGCGCGCGGTCGAGACCGGGTTCCTGGAGGACCTGTGGAACGCGCCGACCAAGGACGTCTACGACTACACCGCCGACCCGACGGTCAACTTCGAGGCGCCGGATGAGCTCATCGTCACCTTCGACAAGGGTGTTCCGGTGGCCATCGACGGGCGGCAGGTGTCGGTGCTGGAGGCCATCGTCGAGCTGAACAAGCGGGCGGGGCGGCAGGGCGTCGGTCGGCTGGACATGGTCGAGGATCGGCTGGTCGGCATCAAGAGCCGGGAGATCTACGAGGCGCCGGGCGCGATCGCGCTGATCACGGCGCACCAGGAGCTCGAGGCGGTCACCGTGGAGCGGGAGCTGGGGCGGTACAAGCGGCAGGTGGAGCAGCGGTGGAGTGAGCTGGTCTACGACGGCCTGTGGTTCTCGCCGCTCAAGCGCGCGCTGGACGCCTTCGTCGCGGAGACCCAGGAGCACGTCTCCGGCGACATCCGGATGGTGCTGCACGGCGGCAACGTGGTGGTCAACGGCAGGCGCAGCGAGCAGTCGCTGTACGACTTCAACCTGGCCACCTACGACGAGGGCGACACCTTCGACCAGTCGCTGGCCAAGGGCTTCGTGCAGATCCACGGCCTCTCCTCGAAGGTCGCCGCGCGGCGCGACCTGAACCAGAAGTGAGCGGCGGCACCAATACCGGCGCGCTCTGGGGTGGCCGGTTCGCCGACGGTCCGGCCGCGGCCATGGCCGCGCTCAGCAAGTCCACGCACTTCGACTGGGCGCTCGCGCCGTACGACATCCGGGCGTCGAAGGCACACGCCCGGGTGCTGCACAAGGCCGGGCTGCTCTCCGCACCGGACCTCGAGGCCATGCTGGGAGGGCTGGACGGGCTCGACGCCGAGGTGGCCTCCGGTGCGTTCGGCCCGGCGGAGTCCGACGAGGACGTGCACGGGGCGCTGGAGCGCGGGCTGATCGAGCGGGTCGGGCCGGAGCTGGGTGGTCGGCTTCGGGCTGGGCGTTCGCGGAACGACCAGGTGGCGACGCTGTTCCGAATGTGGCTGCGGGACGCCGCCCGCCGGGTCGAGGCGGGGCTGCTGGACGTGGTCGAGGCGCTGGTGGCGCAGGCCGAGGCGCACCCGGACGTGGTGATGCCGGGCAAGACGCACCTGCAGGCGGCGCAGCCGGTGCTGCTCGCGCACCACCTGCTCGCGCACGCGCACCCGCTGCTCCGGGATATCGACCGGCTGCGCGACTTCGACAAGCGGGCGGCGATCTCGCCCTACGGCTCCGGCGCGCTGGCCGGTTCCTCGCTCGGGCTGGATCCGGAGGCGATCGCGGCCGACCTCGGCTTCCGCGCGGCGGCGGCGAACTCCATCGACGCCACCTCGGCCCGCGACTTCGCGGCGGAGGCGGCCTTCGTGCTCGCCATGATCGGCGTCGACCTGAGCCGGATGGCGGAGGAGATCGTCGTCTGGAGCACGCCGGAGTTCGGCTACATCACGCTGGCCGACGCCTGGTCCACCGGGTCGTCGATCATGCCGCAGAAGAAGAACCCGGACGTCTCCGAGCTCACCCGCGGCAAGGCGGGCCGGCTGATCGGCAACCTCACCGGGCTGCTCGCCACGCTCAAGGCGCAGCCGCTGGCCTACAACCGGGACCTGCAGGAGGACAAGGAGCCGCTCTTCGACTCGGTGGCGCAGCTGGAGCTGCTGCTGCCCGCCATCGCGGGGCTGGTCGGCACGCTCACCTTCCACCCGGAGCGGCTGGCCGCGCTGGCCCCGGCCGGGTTCACGCTGGCCACCGACATCGCGGAATGGCTGGTGCGGCAGGGGGTTCCGTTCCGGGTCGCGCACGAGGCGGCCGGTGGGTGCGTGCGGGCGGCCGAGGCGCGCGGGGCCGGGCTGGACGAGCTCACCGATGCGGAGTTCGCGGCGGTCGATCCGGCGCTCACGCCCGCGGTGCGGGAGGTGCTCACGGTGGCGGGGTCCATCGCCTCCCGCGATGCCAGGGGCGGCACCGCCGGGGTGCGGGTCGCCGACCAGCTCGCCGAGGTCAAGGCGGAGGTCGCGCGGCTGCGCGGCTGAATCGCGGCGCGGCCGACCGGCGGGCACCGCGCGGCTGCGGCTCGATCCGCCAACCGGCGGGCGAACGGCTGCGGCATCGAAGCGCGTCGGCACCGCGGCCCGGTCGCGAACCCGGCGTCAGGCCCTGTTTCTTGTCGGACCCCCCCGGTAGAATCGACAGTGTGTTCGAACGCGAGTCCGTGCGTTCGACGCCGTCAGGGATGGGAGGGCCCCGTGACCGAATCCGCCACCGCCCGCATCGGAAGCGTCACCGAACTCCGCAGCGCGAGCCACCGCTACCGGCGGCCCGCGCCGGAACCACTCACGCCGTACGCGCCGCTGGCCCGGCGCCCGCTGCCCGCGGGCAGGCCGCGGCACTGGTACATCACGCACAACCGCAGGCTCAAGGCCATGCGGCTGGCGATCGCGCTGCTCGACTCCGGCACCTACCTGCCGACCCAGGCGAGCAACGAGAAGATCCGGCGCACCGCCGAGCAGGTCGGCATCCGGCCGCCGTCGGACGCCACCTGCCGGATGGTGCGCACCATGCTGCGCTACAGCCGGTAGCGGAGACGACGCCGGCCGGGCGCGCGCGATGTGCGCTACCCGGCCGGTATCCCGCGGGCCCGTCTCCGCGACGGGCGAGTCTTCAGGCCGCCACGGCGGCGGTCAGCTTGTCCAGCTCGGCCTCGGGGTCGGCTACGTCGACCACGAGCCGGGTGTACTCGCCGCCGGCGAGGTCGATCCGGATGGCGCGGCCGGTGAAGGTGGTGTCCCAGAACTCCTTGCGGCCCTTGCCCCGGTAGGTGCCCGCGGCGATCACGCCGGGGAAGAAGGTGCCCGGCGCGCGCACCCACGGCGGGCGCAGGTCCACCTCGGCGGCGGTGATGGTCTCGATATCGGCGACGTCCAGGATGAGCTGCCCGCGCAGCGCCAGGATGCGGTGTCCGCCGAGCACGTTCAGCGTTACCGTCGACTCGTCCAGCTCCAGCTCGACCATCGAAAACCTCCCGGTTGCCTGCGGTGCGATCAGGGAAGATCGCCGTTCGAGGTCCACTCTGGCCGAGGCTGCTGGCCTCGGCCTGAGGTCATGCTGTGAGTTCACCAAGACTTTCGCGGAGCTATCCGATTGTCGCTACCGCGATATGCGCAGCTCACTATATGAGTAGCGCCGCAACGCCCTGAAAGCAGGGCGCGGAGATCAGCCGAGCGCGACGTCGAGGACGCCGGCCAGCCAGGGGGTGAAGTCACCGGGGTGTTCGCGCAGCTCAGCGCGCAGGATGTCGGGGGCGACCCACCTGACCTCCGCCACCTCGGCGGGGTCGGGGCGCGGCACCTCGTGTGCCAGGGTTCCGGTGAGCACGTGGTCCCACTCGTGCTCGACCCGTCCGGTGCGCTCGTCGTCGGCGCGGTAGCTGTAGACCCCGCGCTCGGTGAGCCCGGTGGTCAGCCCGAGCTCCTCGATCAGCCGGACCGTCGCGGCGGCGACCACCGGCTCGCCCGGCGCCGGGTGCCCGCAGCAGGCATTGGCCCAGAGCAGCGGGAACCTGGTCTTGACCGCGGCCCTGCGCTGCAGCAGCACCCGGCCGTCGGCATCGAAGAGCACCACCGAGAAGGCGCGGTGCCGCCGCCCGGGCTGCTGGTGCGCCTCCAGCACGGGGCAGGCGCCGACGGCGCGGCCGGACTCGTCGACGAGCTCGACGGGCAGGGTCTCGCGATCGGTCGCCGGCTGCTGGGCGGTGTCGGTCATTTCTCCAGCCTATCGGCGAACGCGGGTCACAGCCCGGCCGCACCTGAGCAGCGGCGTCGTCAGGCCCGGACATAATGGGGACGCGATGTGCGAAGCTCGACGGGGCACGTCGGATGCGTGTGAGAGCGGTCACGGTGAGGTACGGCCAGGAGCGATCGTGAATTTCGGTGTGCAGGGAATAGCCGGTTCGGTGCAGCGTCTGATGGCGACGGCACAGAACGGGCTCGAGGTGATCCGCTTCGGCGGGCTGACGCACGACGTGGAGTCGTCGCCGTTCGAGGTGGTCGAGCGCAGACGCATGTACCGGCTCCGGCACTACTTCCCGGACGAGGTCGCCGAGGGCCGCCCGGTGGCGCTGCTGGTGCCGCCGCTCATGGTCAACGCCGATATCTGGGACGTGAACGCCGAGGACGGCGCGGTCGGCATCCTGCACCGCGGCGGCGTGGACTGCTGGGTGGTCGACTTCGGCTCGCCGGCCACCGAGGAGGGCGGCTGGCAGCGCGACCTCGCCGACCACATCCTGGCGATCAGCAGCGCCATCGACACCGTCACCGAGGCGACCGGTAGCGACGTGCACCTGATGGGGTATTCGCAGGGCGGCATGTTCGCCTACCAGACCACCGCCTACCGCTACGGCAAGGGCGTCGAGAGCATCGTGACCTTCGGCAGCCCGGTCGACATCGTGAACGGCATGCCGTTCGGGCTGCCCTACGGCATCGTCTCCGAGGCCGCCGACTTCGTCGCCGACCACGTGCTGAACCGGCTGCCGATCACCGACTCCATGGTCCGCATCGGCTTCCAGCTGCTGGACCCGGTGAAGACCGCCAAGTCGCGGCTCGACTTCCTGCGCCAGCTGCACGACCGGGAGGCGCTGCTGCCCAAGGAGCGGCAGCGCCGCTTCCTGAACAGCGAGGGCTGGGTGGGCTACGCCGGACCCGCCGCGGCCGACCTGCTCAAGCAGTTCGTGGCGCACAACCGCATGATGTCCGGCGGCTTCGTGATCCGCGACCACCCGGTCTCGCTGGCCGAGATCCGCTGCCCGATCCTTGCCTTCGTCGGCGAGGTCGACGACATCGGCCAGCCCGGCGCGGTGCGCGGCATCGTGCGCGCCGCTCCGCACGCCGAGGTGTACGAGGCGACGCTGCTGGCCGGGCATTTCGGCCTGGTCGCGGGCTCGACGGCGAGCAACCGCACCTGGCCGCTGGTGCGGCAGTGGGTCGACTGGCTGGACCGCGAGCACACGCTGCCGCCGGAGATCACCCCGATGTCGGAGTACGTGGTGCCGAGCGCCCCGCGCTCGGCGGCGGCCCGCGCCATCCACACCGCCGGCTCGCTGGTGGAGGCGGGCACCGGGCTCGGCAAGGCGCTGGAGAACCTGGCCTCCGGGGCGATGAAGGGCTCGGTGGAGCTGGTCGGCGAGGCCGCGCGGGCGCTGCCCCGGCTCACCCGGCTGGGCACCATCCAGCCGCACACCAGGATCTCGCTGGGCCGGCTGCTCGCCGAGCAGGCGAGCCGGGCGCCGAACCGCGATCTCTTCCTCTTCGACGACCGGGTGCACACCAACGAGGCGGTGAACGCCAGGATCGACAATGTGGTCCGCGGGCTGATCGCGGCGGGCGTGCGCCCGGCGAACCGGGTCGGCGTGATCATGGAGACCAGGCCGAGCGCGCTGGCCACCGTCGCCGCGCTCTCCCGGCTCGGCGCGGTCGCGGTGTTGCTCGCGCCGGGCAGCGAGCTGAAGCGGGCGCTCGAGGTGACCGGGGTGCGCACGGTGGTGAGCGACCCGGAGAACCTGCGTCAGGCCGCCGCCACCGGGGCCAGGGTGCTGGTGCTCGGCGGCGGCGCGGAGCGCGAGCTGGAGATCCCGGCCGGCAGCGATGTCACCGATCTGGAGCAGATCGACCCGGCCGCGGTCCCGCTGCCCGGCTGGTACACGCCGGACCCGGGGCTCGCCCGCGAGCTGGCCTTCGTGCTGGTGATCGGCACCGGCGACCGGCTGGAGACGAAGTACATCACCAACCACCGCTGGGCGCTCTCCGCCTTCGGCACCGCCACCTCGGCCGACCTGGACCGCAGGGACACCGTGTACTGTCTCGCCCCGCTGCATCACTCGTCCGGGCTGCTGGTCAGCCTGGGCGGCGCCATCGCGGGCGGCAGCCGGATCGCGCTGGCCCGCTCGCTCGATCCGCACCGCTTCGGCGAGGAGGTGCACCGCTACGGCGTCACGGTGGTCACCTACACCTGGACCATGATGCGCGACATCCTGGACGCCGAGGTCTTCCCGGCCGGGCACCGGCACCCGATCCGGCTCTTCATCGGCTCCGGCATGCCCGCCGGGCTGTGGCGGCGCACGGTGGAGCAGTTCGAGCCGGCCCGGGTGCTGGAGTTCTACGCCTCCATCGAGGGCGAGGTGGTGCTGGCCAATGTCAGCGGCGTGAAGCACGGCAGCAAGGGCAGGCCGGTGCCGGGCACCGCGCGGGTGGAGCTGGTGGCCTACGACCCCGTCGCGGAGGAGGTGCTGGTCGACGCCGACGGCTACGCGCGGCGCTGCGCGGACAACGAGGTCGGGCTGCTCATCGGCAAGGCCGCGGACAGCGTCGACCTCTCCACCGGCGGGCTGCGCGGGGTCTTCGCGCGCGGCGACTCCTGGATGCCGACCGAGAACCTGTTCCGCCGGGATTCCGACGGCGACTACTGGCTCATGGACCGCCGCGACACGGTGATCCTCGGCAAGTGCGGCCCGGTGTACTCGCAGCCGATCGTGGACGTGCTCAACGATATCGGCGCGGTGGACATGGAGGTCGCCTACGGCCTGCCGGACGGCGGGCACTGCCTCGCGGTGGCCGCGGTGAGCGTGCGCGCCGGGCACCACCTGGAGCCGAAGGACGTCACCGAGGCGCTGCGCGCGCTCGACCCGGACCAGCGCCCCGACATCGTGCACGTGGTCCCGGAGATCCCGCGCAGCGCCACCTTCCGGCCCTCGACCAGGGCGGTCCGGGAGACCATGCCGCCGAAGCCGGGGCCGGACACCTGGTACTACGACCGGGAGGCGGAGAGCTACGAGGTGCTGACCGAAGCCGAAGCGGACCGGCTGCCCGGCTGACCGCGGCGTGGGCGCGCGGTCGTCCCCCGTGCGACCGTCCGGCCTCGTCGCCCGAGCCCAACGCGAAACCCGGCGTGGGCGATTCGCGCGGGGGATGGCATAGTCGGGGCCCGTGAGCACCAGCCTCATCTACCGCAACGGCATGGTCTACGGCGTTCTGATGCGCGCCCTGTACGGGCGGCACTACCCGGACCGGTTCCGCGCCGTCGCGGCGGAGATCCCGCACGGCGCCTCGGTGCTCGACCTGTGCTGCGGGCCGTCCACCCTCTATACCCGGTACCTGCGCGACCGCGAGGTGGATTACCACGGCCTCGACCTGAACGAGCGCTTCGTCGCCGACGTGCGCAAGGCCGGGGGCCGGGCCGACGTCTGGAACCTGGGCGACGGCGCCGCGCTGCCCGCCGCCGACGTGGTGCTCATGCACGCCAGCCTGTACCACTTCCTCCCGGACGCCTCCCCGGTGCTCGACCGCATGCTGGCTGCCGCCCGCGATCGGGTGGTGCTCGCCGAGCCGGTGCGCAACATGGCGAGCAGCGACAACAAGGTGCTGGCCGCGCTCGGCAAGCGCTACACCGACGCCGGCGACGGCGCCCAGGCGCACCGCTACACCGAGGAGACGCTGGACGCGCTGCTCGCCCGCTACGCGGACCGGGTCGTCAAGGAGACGCTCATCGCGGGCGGCCGGGAGAAGCTCTACGTCCTCGAGCCGTAACGGCCCCGCCGGACCGGGCGGCGACAACACCGCCCCCGGGCCGGAGTTGTCGGCCCCCCTGAATCCGGCCCGGCTGCGCGACGGCTCGCGCGGCACCGATCAGACGGTGAACGCCGTCACCGCGTCGATGACCCGCTCGACCTGGTCATCGGTGAGATCCGGCCAGAGCGGCAGCCGCAGCACCGTCGCGGAGAACTCCGCGCTGCGTGCGCACGGCACCGGCGTGCGGCCGAGCTTGAGCCCGGCCGGGCTGGAGTCCAGCGGCACGTAGTGGAACGGCGCCGAGACGCCGAGCCCGGCGAGGTGCCTGATCAGGTCGTCGCGCCGCTGCTCGGAGGGGACGCGCAGGTAGTAGAGGTGCGCGGTGTGCTCGCGATCCGCGGGGACCGTCATGAGCCGGACGTCATTGCGCCGCGCCCACGCGGGCAGCGCGGTGGCGTAGGCGTGCCACACCCGGTGCCTGCCGGTCTGGATCAGGTCGAACTCGTCCAGCTGGGCGTCGAGCACGGCGGCGTTCAGCTCGCTCGGCAGGTAGCTGGAGCCGATGTCCTGCCAGGAGTACTTGTCCACCGCGCCGCGCAGGAACCGGGCCCGGTCGGTGCCCTTCTCCCGGATGATCTCCGCCCGCGCCATCAGGATCTCGTCGGAGAGCAGCAGCGCGCCGCCCTCGCCGCAGTGCACGTTCTTGGTGTCGTGGAAGCTCAGCGTGCCGAGCGTACCGAGGGTGCCGAGCGGCCTGCCGCGCCAGCGCCCGCCGAGGCCGTGCGCATTGTCCTCGACCACCGCGAAGCCGTGCGCGGCCGCGAGCTCGAGCAGCCCCGCCATGTCCGCCGCGACGCCGCCGTAGTGGATCACCACAACGGCCTTGGTGCGCGGGGTCACCGCCCGCGCCACCGCGGCCGGATCGAGGTTGCCGGTCTCCGGATCGATATCGGCGAAGACGCAGGTGGCCCCACGCAGCGCCATCGAGGTCGCGGTGGAGGTGAAGGCGAAGCTGGGGACGATCACCTCGTCGTCCGGGCCGAGCTCGAGCAGCAGCCCGGCCATCTCCAGCGCCGAGGTGCAGGAGGTGGTGAGCAGCGCGTGCGGCGCCTCGGTGATCGCCTTCAGCTTGGCGGTGGCCGCCGCGGTGAAGGGTCCGTCGCCGTGGCTGTGGTCGGAGCCGAGCACCGCCTCCAGATTGGCGAGTTCGCGCTGCGCGCGGTGCGGGCGGCTGAAGAGGATGCGCTCAGTGCTCAACCCGCTCGACCTCCCTGGTGGTGATGGTGTCCCCGGCGCGCTGCTGGTCGACGCGCGGGATGGGCGAGCGGACGGTCAGGTACAGCGGTTTGCCGACCAGGATGTGCAGCGCGACCCCGAGGTACTCGGCGATCAGCCCGAGCGAGAAGAGCGTCGCCCCGGAACACAGCAGCACCACCACGATCATCGAGGCCCAGCCCTCCGGCGCCCAGTCCTCGGTCCGCATGGCCTCCCAGACCACGACCCCCGCGACCACCAGCCCGGCCAGCGCCAGCGTCACCCCCAGCAGGCTGACCAGCCGCAGCCCGCGGGTTCCGCTGCACAGCACCATCTTCCAGAACAGCGAGAAGAGCCTGCGGTAGTTGTAGCCGGAGTCCTCGCGGCCCTCCGCGCGCAGCAGCACCGGCACCTGCGCCACCCGGCCAACCACCCAGCTGAGCGCGACGTCCAGGTAGGCGCCGTTGGAGGCGACGTCGGCCAGGCTGCGGCCGATATCGCCGCGGATCAGCCGGAAGCTCTCGAAGCGGGTGGAGTCCGGGAAGGCGAAGAGCGTGGCGAGCACCAGCTTGGCGCCGCGCGAGGTCAGGTTGCGCAGGAAGCCGTGCGGGCGGGTGTTGCTGGGCTTGGAGTAAACCAGGTCGGCGCGCTCGCCGAGCGCCGCGTCCAGGAAGGCGGCGATGCAGCCGGGGTCGTGCTGGCCGTCCTCGTCCATGGTGACGATCCAGTCGCCGCGGGCGGCGGCCATCCCGGCGATGGTGGCGGCGTCCTGCCCGTAGTTGCGGCTCAGCCAGATCGGGCGCACCTGCGGGTAGCGCCGCTCCAGCTCCTGCAGCACCACGTCCGAGCGGTCCGGGCCGTGATCGTGGACCAGCAGCACCTCGTCGACCACGAAGAGCGCGCCGCCGGGGGTGGTGCCCGCCGCGGCGAGGCGGTCCAGCTCCGCGACCAGCGGCCCGATGGTGTCCTCGCCGCGGTATACCGGGACGACCACGGAGATCGAGTGCGGCCGGTCGACGCCCGGCCGGGCGAGCTCGCCGTGCGGCGTCACATCGGCCGGACGGGGGGAGCGAGCGGAGGGAATCGGCATCAGCTGGATCGACTTTCGACAACGGTGCGTGCCGGCAACTCCCGGCGGGGGAGGCGGACCCGAGACGTCCGGAACTCTAACACGGTGCGGTAACGGTCCCCGCGCCCGTGCGCGGCCCCTTCGGGCGGTGGCGGTACCGCGCGCGCACGGTAGGGTCTGGAACTCGTGACCGACAGTGCAGTACCGGACTCCCGCCGGAATGTGGTCCGGTGGGGCCTCGTCACCGTCCTCGGTGTGATCGCGGGCTATGCCGCCGTCCTGCTGGCCAATGCCAGGCACTACTACACCGACGACACCGAATCGCAGTACACCGCGCTCTGGGTGGGGCTCGGCCGTTCGCTGCGCGACGGCGTCTTCCCGGTGATGGTGCCCGAGCAGTGGATGGCCGGGAACAACACCATGGACGACGCGGGGCTCTTCAACCCGCCGCAGCTGCTGATCGACCTGATCGCGCCCTCGATCGACAACGTCGCGGTGTACGCCACCGTGGTCAAGCTGGTCTTCGCGATCATCGCCGCGCTCGGCGTCTACCGGATCGCGCTGGTCTACGGCGCGCGGCCGGTGTGGTCGGCGGTGGCGGGCGTCGCCTTCCCGCTCTCCGGCTTCTTCCTCTTCTTCGACCAGGCCAGCTGGATGACGGCGCTCACCGGCACCGCCTGGCTGGTGCACGCCTGGGCCTCCGCGGTGCGCTACACCCGCGGCATCGGCGGCCCGATCCCGGTCTTCGTCTTCCTCTACCTGACGATCACCACGCAGTACATCTTCCCGGCGGTGGAGGCGGTGCTCATGCTGGTCGCGGTCGCCGTCGGGGAGCTGGTGTACCAGCGGCGCCGGCAGCCGGTCGCCCGGCTCACCGCGGTCGCCGCCTGCGCCGGGCTCGCCGGGCTGATCGCCTTCCTGCCGAGCATGCTCTCGGCCAAGGTCACCTGGCGCGGCACCGCGCAGATCATCAACGACCAGTTCCTCACCGTGCCCTGGTCGGAGTCGCTGAACGCCAGCCTGCCGAGCGCGCTGCCCGCCTTCACCTCGTGGTGGAGCTACGTGCACCCGATGCCGGTCACCTACATCGCCTGGTTCCTGATCCCGGCGCTGGCCTTCATCGACTGGACCAAGGCGCGCGGCGCCTGGCGCGAGCTCACCGCGGTGGCGCTCTTCGCCGTCATGATGCTGATGTGGACCGCGGGCCCCGGCTCGGTGGGGCCGCTGCGCTGGCCGGTCCGGGTGCTGCCGATGCTCGCCATCGGGCTCTTGGTGCTGGTCTGCGTGCTCATCGGCCGATTCGGCACGGTCCGCGAGTGGAAGCCGCGCGCGATCGCCGCCGCCGTGCTGGTGCTCGTGCTGCTGGTGCGCTCGTCCTCCGCTGACCCGGCGCGGGTGGTCTGGCATCTGCTGGCCGCCGTCGCGCTGCTGGCGCTCGGCGCGGGCGTGGTGTGGCTGGGCCGCACCCGCGGCACCGCCTTCGCGGGCGCGTTGACGCTGCTCGCCATGTTCCCCATCGCCTACTTCCAGGTGGACGCCGCGCAGCCGACGCCGATGGCGTGGAACCTGCCCGCGCACCGCTCGGACGCGCAGAAATCCTTCCCGGACTTCCCCGGCACCACCCTGCAGCTCGGCGACCGCGGCCTGCTGCAACCGCAGGACAAGAGCGTGGACGGCGCCTACGGCTCGCTGGTCTTCGGCAACTACGCCCGCGCGGTCGAGCTGGACTACGTCAACGGCTACACCCCCAGCGGCCACTTCTACTTCGGTGAGCTGCTCTGCATGCGCTGGGACGGCAGCGTCTGCCCGGATGCCTACCGCCGCATGTTCGCGCCCGAGCCGAGCACCGGCCGCCCCCTGGTCGACCTGATGAACGTCGACCGGGTCACATTGCAGAAGGCGCTCTTCCCCGACGCCGGGCTCAACCCCGCGCCCGAGGGCTGGAAGTGGGTCGACTACCCCGGCAATGCCCGCTACATCTGGGTGCTGGAGCGGGAGAGCGGGCTGATCTCCACGGTGAACGGCCGGGTCTCGAACAGCGCGGGGGTCACCGCGACCTCGCTCGGCGAGACCGACACCACCAGCCGGGTCCGGGTCAGCTCGCCCGGCGGCGGCAGGGTGACCTTCGCCCGGCTCGGCTGGCCCGGGTACCGCGCGACGCTGAATGGGAGGGACATTCCGATCACCACGGTCGCCAGGTCCTTCATCGCGATCGACGTCCCCGCGGGCACCGAGAACGCCGAGCTGGAGCTGACCTGGCGCCCGCCGGGCTGGAAGATCGGCATCGGCACCGCCGTCCTCGGCCTCGCCGGACTCGGCGTCCTGCAGTGGGTGTATCTCCGCTCCCGCCGCCGCGACGAACCGGAGCCCGCGGAGACCCCCGCCGACGACGCGGACCGGCCGCTGGCGGACGTCGCGCCGTGAGCCCCGCCCCGCCGCCCCGCCCGGACGACGCCGCCCTGTCACCTGCGACAGGTGCGCGTTCCGGTGCCGGGACCGGCGGCATCGAGGCGACCATAGGAGCGGAGGCAGGTCGCGGCGAGCCGCCGACGGCACCGCACCCGGTCGCCCCGCTCGGCGGCCCGGCCGCCGTCGAGGTCGCGGCCGACGCGCAGCCCGAGCCGGGGCTCCTGCTGCGCCTGGTGCGCCGCCAGGAGGTCGGCTTCGCTCTGATCGGCGGCTTCAACACCGTCTTCGGCATGGCGCTCACCCTCTTCTGGCTCTGGGTTCTGCCGGACTCCTGGCCCGCCGCTGTCTCGGTGGTCTTCGCCTACGCCGTGGGCACAACGACCGCCTTCGTCCTGCACCGCACCCTGGTGTTCCGGGTGCGCGGCCGGGTGCTGCGCGACTTCCTCGGCTTCGTGGCGGTGAACTCCGGCGGCCTGCTGCTGAACGTCGTCCTGCTCTCGCTCGCGGTCGACGCGTTCGCGCTGCCGGAGATCCCGTCCACCGTCGTGGTCATGGCGCTGGTCGCGGTGGCGAGCTTCTTCGGGCACCGGCACATCTCGTTCCGCCGGGCCGAGGTAGGTTGAGCCCATGCCGGAGCAGTACACCCTCGACCCGACCCTGCTGAGCCTGCTGGCCTGCCCGGAGGACAAGGGCCCGCTGCGGCTGGTGCGCACCGCCGACGGCAGCACCGTGCTCTACAACGAGCGGCTGGCCCGCGCCTACCCGATCGACGGCGGCATCCCGGTGCTGCTGATCGACGAGGCGCTGCCGGTGAGCGCGGCCGAGGCGGCCGCCTTCACCGAGGTCCCCGCCGGAGCCTGAGCTCAGCCCAGCTCGCCGGTGAGGTAGCGCTGCACGGTCGGCCCGACGGCCGCCACCACCGCCTCCACCGGCATGGAGGCAAGCGGCTCCAGCTCGACCACCTTCCTGGCGACGAGTACGCCGAGCATCTGCGAGGCCACCAGCGCGACCCGCCCGCTGCCGTCGTCGCTCGCGGTGGCGATCCGGCTCCGCACCCGCTCCAGCGCCACCTCGACGAAGAAGCTGCGCGCCAGCCCCGGGTCGGTGCCCGCCACCAGGGTGCGCAGCACCGCGACCGCCGCGCTGCCCAGCTCGGAATCCCAGAGCGTCACCAGTATGCGCACCATGGTGGCGCCGAGCTGGTCCAGCGGCACCGCGCCGAAGACCTCCATGACCACCTCGGGGTCGATCGGCAGCTCCACCACCGCGGCGAAGAGCTGCCGCTTGCTGCCGAAGTAATGGTGCACCAGCGCCGGGTCCACCCCGGCGTCGCCCGCCACCGCCCGGATCGAGGTCCGGTCGAACCCGTGCTCGCTGAACCGCTTCTTCGCCGCCTCCAGGATCGCCGCCCGCGCCCCCGAGCTGCCGGGGCGGCGCCCCGATCGGCCCGCCGTCACGCTGTGCGGCGGCGCAGTGTCGCCGCGCCGAGCCCGAGCGCGACCACCGCGAAGGCGGCGACAACGGCCAGATCCCGCCACATCGCCCCGGTCGGCTCCGGATGCGTCGCGACCTCCTGCAGCGCGTCCACCGCGTAGCTCAGCGGCATCATATTGCTCACCGCCTCCAGCCAGCCGGGCAGCTGCCCGCGCGGAACCAGCAGCCCGCACAGGAAGATCTGCGGCGCCACCACCACCGGCATGAACTGCACGGCCTGGAACTCGGTGCGCGCGAAGGCGCTGGCCAGCAACCCGAGCGCGACCCCGAGCACCGCGTCCAGCACCGCGATCAGCACCACCCAGCCGGGGCTGCCCGCCGCGTTCAGCCCGAGCAGCCCGAACGCCACCAGGCAGGCCACCCCCGCCTGCGCCGCCGCGGCCAGCGAGAAGGCGGTGCCGTAGCCGCCGAGCAGGTCGAGCTTGCGCAGCGGCGTGGTGAGCAGCCGCTCCAGCGTGCCCGAGCTGCGCTCGCGCTGCATGGCGATGGCGGTGATCAGGAACATGACGATGAACGGCAGGATGCCGAGCATGCTGATCCCGACCCGGTCGAAGAGCGACGACTGCGCTTGCGGCGGCGTCGGCACGTCCCGGTAGACGAAGTACAGCAGCGTCATCAGCACCGCGGGCACCACCAGGATCATGGCGATCGTCCTGCGGTCGTTGCGCAGCTGCCGCAGGATGCGGCCGGTCGTGGCGGTGTAAGGACGCAGCCCTGCGTGGTTTCGCTCCGCTGCCGCCTCCGGGCCTGACGCGCTCATGCGGTGTCCATCGCGCCTGAGCGCGGGCCCTGCGTGGTCACGCTCCGCTGCCGCCTCCGGGCCTGACGCGCTCATGCGGTGTCCATCGCGCCCGAGCGCGGGCCCTGCGTGGTCACGCTCCGCTGCCGCCTCCGGGCCTGACGCGCTCATGCGGAGGCTCCGGCCGTGATGAGGTTCAGGAAAGCGGATTCCAGGTTCTGCTCGCCGGTGCGGGCGCGCAGCTCGGCGGGGGAGAGCTCGGCCAGCAGCCTGCCCTCGCGCATGAGCAGCAGCCGATCGCAGTGCTCGGCCTCGTCCATGACGTGGCTGGAGACCAGCAGCGTCGTCCCCGCCGCGGCCAGCGCGGCGAACTGCTTCCACAGCTCGACCCGGAGCACCGGATCCAGCCCGACCGTCGGCTCGTCCAGGACCAGCAACTCCGGCTGCGCGACCAGCGCGCAGGCCAGCGAGACCCGGGTCTTCTGCCCGCCGGAGAGCGCGTCGCCGCGGTTCCCCGCCCGCTCCGCCAGCCCGACCGCGGCGATCGCCGCGTCCACCGCGGCCGCGTCGCGCCCGTAGACGGCGGCGTAGTACGCGACGTTCTCCCGGACGCTGATATCGCTGTAGATGCTCGGCGCCTGGGTCACGTACCCCACCGCCGCCCGCAGCGCCGCCGCCCCGGCCGGCCGCCCGAGCACGGTGACGCTGCCACCGTGCACCAGCTGGGTGCCGACGATGGCGCGCATCAGCGTGGTCTTGCCGCAGCCGGACGGCCCGAGCAGCCCGGTGATCGAGCCGCGGGGAATCGTCAGCGCGATGTCGCGCAGCACCGGCCTGCCGCCGCGCCGCACGTCGAGGCCGCTGACCCGTACGGCGGGTTCGGAGGATTCGGTCATCGCGCCTCTATTCATCGAGTGTTGAATTCACTGTGTGATGAATTTACGCCCGGATCGGGGTGCGGCACAACCGTTCGGCACAATCGGCCGGGTGCAGGAACTCGTCACCGACCCGCCCACCGCCGCCCGCCGCCTGCTCGGCGCCACGCTCTGGTCCGGGAAGGTGGGGCTGCGGATCGTCGAGGTGGAGGCGTACGGCGGCGACCCGGCAGGCCCATGGCCGGACCCCGCCTCGCACTCCGCCCGCGGCCGGACCACGCGCAACGCCGTCATGTTCGGCCCGGCGGGCGCGCTCTACGTGTATCTGAGCTACGGCATGCACTTCTGCGCCAACGTCACCACCGGCCCCGACGGCACCGCGGGCGCGACCTTGCTGCGCTCCGGCGAGGTGATCGCCGGGATCGACGTCGCGCGCTCCCGCCGCCCGGCCGCCCGCACCGATGCCGGGCTCGCCCGCGGCCCTGGCAATCTCGGCAGCGCGCTCGGATTGCGCCTGGCCGATTACGGCGCCGACCTCACCGACCCGGGCGGCGCGATCCGCCTCGAGCTCGGCGACCCGCTCCCGGAGGCGGCCGTGGCGACGGGCCCGCGGGTCGGGGTGCGCCTGGCCGCCGACGTCCCGTGGCGCTTCTGGCTGCCCGGCTCGCCCGCCGTCTCGAGCTATCGCCGCAGCCCGCGAGCTCCGGTGTAGCCGCCGCCACGGCCAGGAGCGATCAGCACTGCCCCTGCTCGAAGCAGCGCAGCAGCAACCCGGTGACCTCCTGGTTCGGTGCCTGCGTCTTGCGCAGCGCCGCGGTCGCGGGCAGCGCGACCCCGGGGAACGCCTGCCCGAGGCCCTGCCCCATGCTCTGCTCCAGATCCGGGGTGCCCGGCCGGAAGCCGTAGCGCCGTCCCGCGATGGCCTGGATCTCGCTGTCCCGCATGGCCTCCGCGAACCTCCGGCCGGTGGGGGTGAGCGCCAGCACGGGGTGCTCGTTCAGGATGGTCGGCTCCGGGTAGAGCGTGACGATCTGCTCCGGCACCCGCCCGCCGCGCCCGGCCGCCCACTGCAGCAGCTGGTTCTCGTACCCGGCCAGCAATCCGCCGGTGCCCTGGATGAGCCACTGGTCGAAGGCGCTGTCCGACCCGGGGCGCAGCAGCCCCTGCGCCTCGATCAGCGCCCGCACCCGGGGCAGCGCCGCCCTCGCCTGCTCGGCGGTGGCGGGGCGGTACGGGTCGCCGGTGGCCAGGATCGCCAGCTCCAGCTGCGCCAGCGTCATGCCGGAGTTCGACTTCGCCGGATCGCTGCTGCCGACGATGATCGGCCCGGCCGGGATGGCCACCCCGATCTCGGCCCAGCTCCGGCGCTGCAGGATCAGCTCCTCCAGCAGCCGCCGCATATCGACGATGAAGTACGCGTCGTCGCGCCGCGCCACGATCCCGCTGCGCAGCAGCCCCTCCGCGACCTCCCGGTTGGCGTAGAGCACCTCCGGCGACTGGAACACCGGCTCGGCCAGGTAGTCCGGGAAGGCATCGGCCGCGCCGCCCTCGAAGATCGCCTGCGCGCTGAACGACGAGGGCCACAGGCAGTCGAGGCCGTCCGCGCGCAGCTGCTCGGCCGGGATCTGCACCTGCGCGTACGAGCCGCGCTCCCGGAAGCCGAGCTCCAGCCCGAACTTCTCCCGCAGGATCCGCCGCACCTCGGCGTCGCCGGCCAGCCCGCTCTTCTCCGAGCCGCCGAGGCAGCTGACGGTGGTGGCCGCCGCGGTATCGGCCCCCGGCCGGGCGATCAGCCAGATCCCGGTGCCGAGCAGCACGAGCACCACCAGCACCACGAGCACCGGCCCGCCGATTCCACGCTTCCGCGTCATCGCTCCCCCTCCCTGAAGAACGGCAGGTACGGCCCTGATTCCAGCCGCATCTGATCGATCGCCCGCTGGAACGCGAGGACGCGGTCGTCGATCAGGTCGGCGCGGGCGCCCGCCATCTCGTCGGCGAAGACCGGGGCGAGCTCCCGGAACATCCGCACCGCGTCATCGGCCCCGGCGCGGTCCTGGAAGTACAGGTACCGCTCCAGGCCGTCGGCCACATTGCGCAGCCGCTGGTGGATCACCGACAGGTCGGTGCCCGCCGGGATCCGGGCCCGGTCGTCCTCGACCATGCCGAGAATCGCCGCGCAGGCCCTGGCCAGCGCGTCCCTGGTCGGGGCATCGCGCACCCCGGCGCCTGCCGCGGTGACCTGCCTGGCCAGCCGGGCCAGGTTGCGCAGCAGCGATTTCCGGCTCGACCAGGCGTGCACCGCCGGCGCGCCGGCGGCGGCGGTGAGCACCGCGGCTGCGGTCAGCACCGCGGTGCCCGCCGCGCTGCCGCTCACCGCGTAGACCGGGAGCGCGACGAGCGCGGCGGGCGCGCCCGCGTAGACGGAGAGGCGGGTGAACACGGCCCCCCTCAGCGGAAGGCCGCTGCGGTGCGCAGCGCCGTCGAGACGTCGTCGCCCGCGGGCAGGTAGCTGCCGCCGGTACTGCTCGCGATGCCGCGCAGATCCCGCTCGTCGACATCGCCGAACCCGATCGCGAGCACCGGCACCCCGAGCGCCGTGAGCTGCCGGATCGCCGCGTTGTCGCGCCCGTTGTCCTGGCCGTCGGTCATCAGCACCACGGTGCGCTTGCGCCCGTCGGCCGGGTGGTCGCGCAGCACCCGCGCCGCCTCGCCGAGGCAGCGCCGGATATCGGTGCCGCCGATCGGGCCGAGCGCGAGCACCCGGTCCTTCAGCTCGGTGAGCTCGCCCGGGTCGTTGCCGTCCACCGTCCACGGACCGCCCTTGATGGTGCCGTCGAAGACGATCATCGTCGTGCTGTCCTGCGGGTTGACCAGCAGTTTGTGCTTGCGCGAGAGTTCCGGATCGAGCAGTGTGCGCACCGCGTCCTCGACCCCCTCCCAGCCCGCGCCCTCCATGCTGCCCGAGCCGTCGATGCAGTAGACGAAGTCGCCGGGGCGCCGGTACGTGGTCTGGTAGTTGTCCAGCGCGGCCTGGATGACGTCGACCGCGGGGAAGGTCACCGGCTGCTCGGTCGCGGTGGTCTCCACGCCCCAGGCCGGGTCGAAGACGTCGCGCGGCGCGTCCGGCAGCGCGAGCCCGATCCCGCTGTTCGGCCTGCGCCCCAGCCGCGTGAGCTCGTGCTGCGCCTCCGGCCCGACCAGGTAGTCCCGCAGCCGCTCGAAGTTCGCCTGCTTGGCGGTGTTCTCGCCGTGTGGCAGGAAAGCGATCGGCGAGTCGGCGAAGGCCAGGGAGCCCTGCGGGTACACCAGCGTCATCGGCTCCCGCCCCTGCGCCACCAGCTCTTTGTTCTTCTCCAGAACCAGGGCCTCGTAGGTGAAGACGCCGTCGCAGCGGTCCGGCTGGGCCACGCACTCGCTCATCATGGTCCCGGTCGAGGGCGGGGTGTAGGAGAAGGCACGCGCGAACCGGGTGATCCCGTCCCGCACCTGCGGCGATTCCAACTGCGCCATGGTGAGCGGTGTTCCAGGCGGGTTGCCGGCGAAGTGGTTCAGGAAGCCGAGCAGCACCGTCGCACCCGAATTGGACTGCGCCGGATTGGTGATCCACACCTTCGTCCGGCCGGACTCGACCGCCGCCAGGATCGACTCGATGGTGGTGTCGCTGCCCGGGGTGAAGCCGAGCCCGGCCATCCGCTGCCGCCACCCGGCGAACACGACGGGCGAGGAGAAGGTGGTCTCCGAGCCGGTCAGGCTGCCGCACCTGCGGTCGCCGAGCTGCGCGAAGACCGAACTGGCGAACCAGAACACGTCGTACGGCGGCAGGCTCGCGCAGTCGTCCCGGTCCAGCAGCACGGCCTGGTCCACCGAGCCCATCGGCGTGGCCAGGCAGGTCAGCCCCTCCCGCTCGCACCAGGGCCGGACCACCTGGTCGAAGACGGTGGTCTGCTCCGAACCGAGCACGATGTTCAGCACCCGCGGGTCGTCGCTGTACGAATCGGTTCCGGTCGGCCCTCCCCCCGAGCATCCCGCGGTGAACAGGGTCACTGTGGCCGCGATGGCGGCGAATACGCGTCTCTTCATAAGTCCTCGCGCGCGAAGCTACGGCCCCGAGGGGGCCGTGCCGTTTCGCCCGAGTGAACAGCTGTGTTCCCGAACGCCCTGACCAGCGCCCCGCTCCGCCGGTGCGGCAGAATCGGTCCCCGTGAGCAGCGACATCATCGACGAACTGACCTGGCGCGGCCTGATCGCGCAGTCCACCGATCCGGATGCCCTGCGCGCGGCACTGGCCGACGCGCCGCTCTCGCTCTATGCCGGCTTCGACCCGACCGCCGCCAGCCTGCACGCGGGCCACCTCGTCCCGCTGCTCACCCTGCGCCGCTTCCAGCGGGCGGGGCACCGCCCGATCGTCCTCGCGGGCGGCGCCACCGGGCTCATCGGCGACCCGCGCGACGTCGGCGAGCGCACCATGAACGCCGCCGACACCGTCGCCGCGTGGGCCGAGCGCATCCGCGCCCAGCTGGAGCGCTTCGTGGACCTCGACGGTTCGCCCACCGGCGCCACCATCGTGAACAACCTGGACTGGACCGGCTCGCTCTCGGTCGTGGATTTCCTGCGCGACATCGGCAAGCACTTCTCGGTGAACGTCATGCTGGCCAGGGACACCGTCAAGCGGCGGCTCGACACCGACGGCATCTCCTACGCCGAGTTCAGCTACATGCTGCTGCAGGCCAACGACTACCTGCAGCTGCGCCGCAGCCACGGCTGCCGGCTGCAGGTCGGCGGCTCGGACCAGTGGGGCAACATCATCGCGGGCGTCGAGCTGAACCGGCGGGTGGACAGCGAACCGGTGCACGCGCTCACCGTCCCGCTGGTCACCTCGGCGGACGGCAAGAAGTTCGGCAAGTCGACCGGTGGCGGCAGCCTGTGGCTCGATCCCGAGCTGACCAGCCCGTACGCCTGGTACCAGTACTTCGTGAACACCGCGGACGCCGATGTCATCCGCTACCTGCGGTGGTTCACCTTCCTGGACCGGGAGGAGCTGGACGCGCTGGAGACCGCGACCGCCGAGCGGCCGCACGCCAGGGAGGCGCAGCGGAGGCTCGCCGCGGAGATGACCACGCTGGTGCACGGCGAGGCCGAGACGCGCGGGGTGCAGCTGGCGAGTCAGGCGCTCTTCGGCCGGGCCGACCTGCGCGAGCTGGGGGAATCGACGCTCGCCGCCGCGCTTCGTGAGGCCGCGGTGGACGGCACGGTGGCGGAGATCGATCCCGGCGGGTCGAACACCATCGTCGACCTGCTGGTGGCGTCCGGGCTCTCGGAGAGCAGGGGTGCGGCTCGCCGGGCGGTGAACGAGGGCGGCGCGGCGGTGAACAACGAGCGCGTCTCCGATCTCGACTGGACGCCAGGTGACGGCGACTACCTGCACGGAAAGTGGCTGGTGCTGCGCAGGGGGAAGCGCAACTTCGCCGGGGTGCGGAGGGGTTCGCGGGAATGATCTTGATGGTGGCCCGGATCACATCGGTGTGATTCCGGGCCGCCGTCGGTCCGCGGGGGCGCTGACCTGTGGTTTCCCGAGGCCG
>NZ_BDBH01000009.1 GCF_001612885.1 Nocardia harenae NBRC 108248
GAGGCGACCAAGCGGATCACGACACCGCTCAACAAGCTCAAGATGGTCGGGTCAGACAAACTCGTGGCGAGTGCTACACGGCTGAGCGTGGCAGTGCTGACTGTGTTCCGAACCACCACGAGCCATTCGCCCGACAGGTGGCACTCAAGGCCGCTGCCGACGAGCTGAACACTTTCATCAACGACTTCCGTGAAGAGTCTGGTCGGCAGCGCTACGAGGCGTCGGACGCGGAGCGCGACGCGATGAGCTTCATGGAGACGCTGAAGAAGCAGGTCAGTGCGTACATGGAAGAGGCTAAGCGCGACATGAAAGCTGCGGGCTTCGAAACGACGCCCTGGGACTGACCATCTGAGAAGCTGGTCGGACCTTCACACCGCTCCTGTTCGCCGCTCCAGCGCTCGTACGACGAGCGCTCGGGCGGCGTCGCTGTAGGCGGCCTGGTCTGCAAGCACGGCGAAGGTCTTCTCGTGCAGGGCGATTTCGGACGGCCGGGTGATGGTCAGCTCAGCGCTGACGGTCTCGGTCAGCACCTGGGCGCGGTCGTAGATGACGAAGTTCGTCGCCGGGGCGCGGTACTCGATATCCAGCGGAATCACACCGAGCCGGAGATTGGGCCGGTCCAGTTCGCCGAGGAGGTGTTCGAGCTGCGCCACCATCACCGCGTTGTCGCCGACCGTCGGATACAGCGCGGCCTCGCCGACGAGAATGTGGAAGAAGCGTTGCCCGGCGCGCTGGAGGACGCCCTTGCGGGCCATCCGCATGGTGACGGCTTCCTCCAGGTCGTCACGACCGCCGATCATGGAGATGCAGACGCGCAGGATCGCACGGGCGTAGTCCTCGGTCTGCAACAGGCCGGGCATGGTGTCGGGGTCGTACCAGCGGATGAGGCGGGTTTCGCCTTCGGTCTTGATGGACTGGCGCTGTCGGTGCGCGTGCCCGGCGGCCAGGGTGCGCTGCCATTCGAGGTACATCGCGCGCAGGTTGCGCAGGCTCGCCACGAGGTCATCCAGGACGGCCATGCTGTCGCACGCCGCGCACCAGTCGGCGAGGTCGGCTTCGGATGGCGCTTGCTTCCCGCGCTCGATGCGGCTGATCTTGCTGGAATGCCAGCCGCACCGAGCGGCGAGATCGACGCCGGACAGATGGGCGGCTCGGCGCAGCTCCCGAAGGCGTGCGCCGAGCGCGGCCCGTGCGTCATCGACAGCTCTCACGGCGCGTGCGCGTGCTCACTGTCGGCGTAGTGGGCGTGGTCGATTCCGTTCGGCCACAACGTCGCCCGTGCCCGTAAGCACAGGCCGACGATCCCCGGATCGGTGGTGATGGACAGGCCCATGAACTCTCCCGTCTCGGCGAACGTCGTGAACGCCACCGTCTCGTCATCGAACAACCAGAAGTCGTCGCCCGGCACCTCGGCCGGGTCGGTGAGGTGGCGCGGCAGCCATCGGACCACTTCGCCGACCTCCACGTTGCCATCCGTCTCGCTGAGCAGCCAGCGGGTGTAGGTCGAGTGCGGGACCGTCACCACACGCAGCCGCTCCAAGGAGACGCCGCGCCCGGCCGTGGAGACCATCAGGTCATCCCACGCCTTCCACGACTCCGGCTGTTCCTCCGGTTCGTAGGTCTCCCCGGCTTCCCAGCGTCGCAGCGCTTCCACTTCGTCGGCCACGCCGTAGGTGTCCTGTACCTCCAGGTGGAAGGCATACCGGCGGGCCGCGCGGAACAGCGGCTCGAATACCTCGTCACCGACGACGTGGAGCATCAGCGCACCACCACGGCCGTCTCGTGGTCTGCGAGTCGGAGCTGTGCGAGGACTTCGGGCGCGGTGACCTGCTCGCCGCTGACCAGGAGCTTGCCGGGGGCGTTGGTGGCTTCTACGGGCAGCGTCATGCCCGGCTCCAGCCAGTCGAGCAGGACGTGGGGCACCAGCACGGTCCCGGTCCGTTCGGTGATGTCGCCCTGTACGACCAGTTCGCCCGTCTCGGCGGCGTACACCGCCGGGCAGGTGCCGCTCTTGGAGCCGGAGCCGAGCAGTCGCAGTGTGAGGTGAGAGTGCATGGTGAGGCCGTCCTTTGCGATTGAGGCGAACGTACCTCGCAATGGTCGCCGTGTTCGCCTCTGGCTCACAGGGTTGCGCGCAAAAGTGCACAAAGTCGTATCGGGTCCGCGCAGTGCCCGCCCAGGATTCGTTTATGCCCGGCCGTCGGGTGTTGTGCTCCCCGGCGGCCGGTGTAAGCCATCAGCGAACGACAGGGGACGACATGGACGGCGGACGCTACCTCCAGCACAGCGATGGAACCTGGGAGGTGGTCGGCGCGGACGGCTGGCCGGTCCCGATGTCCGAGTTCGTGGAACTCCACGCCGATGTGGTGGCCGCTCTCGCAGCCGTCGACCAGACGCCGGTGGATGAGCGCCTGTTGATCGCTGTCCGTCACGGCCTGCTATGCCTCCGGGGACCGCGCCGGGCGGCGCGGTGATCGCCCTCGGGTGGGTGGTCGTGGTGGGCTTGCCACTGGCGGTGCTGGGGGCGGCGATCTTGTGGCCTGAGCGCATCCCGCGTGACCGATCAGTGGACGGCATCCGCGAGCGCATCGAGACCGAGGGCACGCGGCGGCACCGCGTCTGATCCGCCCCAACCATTTGTCGGAGCGGTGCGGCGTCATCCCGGTATGACGTTCCCGCTGGCCGGTTTCGAGGGCTTCGTAACCTTCGCCGCATTGCCGACTACCAACGTTCCGGCCGGAGCCGGGGTCTACGTGGTCATCCGGCCCGCGACGGCGCCGCCGGTGTTTCTCCCTGGCAGTCCCGCCGGTTGGACCAAGGGCGACCCGTCCGTACCGCTTGCGGAACTTCAATCCTCCTGGGTGCCTGGGGAACCGGTGGTCTATATCGGCAAGGCGGACCTTGGGGCGTCGGGCAGGAGGGGTCTACGGACGCGGCTGGGCGAATATCGGCGGCACGGCGCCGGGCGGCGAGCCGGGCACTGGGGTGGGCGCTTGATCTGGCAGCTCGCCGACAGCGCGGAGTTGCTGGTCGGCTGGCGGGAGGAGCCCGACGCCCGCGCGCTGGAGAAGGCGATGATTGCGGAGTTCGTGGCGATGTACGGCAAGCGCCCGTTCGTAGCCGCCGCTCAGGTCGACCTTCCCGAGCTCGTAGAGCACCGCGATTCGGTCCGAGATGTGATCTAGAACGCCAACTGCCCCGAATCGCCGTTTATGAACAGGCCGAGGTCCACCATGTCACTCTAAGGGCACTTCAGTGATATTGCTCGGTGGTGATGTCACTTGAGTGACCCCGATTCTGGTGGGCTGACTGCGCCCCTGGCATTCGGCATACTTCCTGAACGTGCCGCACACGACGGCCGGGATGGGAGTACCGAGGTGACCTGGGGCGAGGACGGCGCACCGGCCCGGCGAATCGGGCTGGTGGAGGACCACGAATCGGTGGCGATCGGCCTGGCGGCGATGCTGGCCCCCGAACCCGACCTCGATCTGGTGCTCACCGCGGGCACCGTCACCGAACTGCTCTCCGCCACCGCCGATCTCGACCTCGCCGTGCTGGACCTGCGGCTCGCCGACGGCTCGGTGCCGGAGGACAATGTGCGCGCGCTGCGCGGCCGCGGCATCGAGGTGCTGGTCTTCACCGGCGCCGACAATGCCTTCCTGGTGCGCTCCGCGGCGCGGGCGGGGGTGCTCGGCGTGGTGCGCAAGTCGGAGGACGTGCCGACGGTGGTGGCGGCGGTGCGCCGCGCGGCCTCCGGCGAACAGGTGGTGACCACCGACTGGGCCGCTGCCATCGACGGCGACCCGCAACTCTCCGACGTCGGGCTGAGCCCGCGCCAGGAGGAGGTGCTGATGCTGTACGCCTCCGGTGAGAAGGCCTCCCGGGTGGCCCGGCTGACCGGCCTCTCCGAGCAGACCGTCAACGACTACCTCGGCCGCATCCGGCAGAAGTACGCCGACGCCGGGCGCCCGGCGCCGACCAAGACCGACCTGTACAAGCGCGCGGTGGAGGACGGTTGGCTCCCGATGCCCGAGCGCAGCAGCAGGGCATGACCGCGGGCGCCGTCGCTCCCGTCGAATCCGTCCGGGCCCCCGCGGGCCGCTGGGGCCGCGGGCTGCTCGCCATCGCGGCAGGCCCGGCCGCCGAGCCCGCCGCCGACCGCATCCTGCGCCGGCTCGGGCTGAGCGTCGGCATCGCCGGGGTGATCGTCGGGCTGGTCGAGCTGCCGGAGATCGCGGACCAGAGCCGCGACGCCGACCCGGGCCGGGTGCTGCTCACCGTGGTGCTCGCCTTCGGGCTCTTCCCGGTGCTCGCGGTGATCTCGGTGGGGATGAATCGCAGGGCGATCCAGCGCACGGCCGCTGTCGCGGCGGTGAGCTTCCTGCTCGCCGCGCTCATGGTGCCGAGCACCTATCCGGTGCTGGCGCCGGGGTCGGAGCAGATCTGGCTGTTCCGGGTGCTGGTGCTCGGCGTGCTGGCGGCGGCGCTCGCCTGGCGGCTCGCCTTCGCGGTCGGGTATCTGGTGTTCAGCTGCGTGCTGGTGTCGGCGGCCAACGCCGCGGTGCTGCCGGAGGTCACGGCGGCGGCCTTCGTCAGCGCGGTGGCCAGGTCGGGCGGGCTGGCCGCGCTCTTCGCCTGGTGCGTCATCTACGCGCGGGCGGCCGCGGCCCGGGTGGACCGGGAGTCGGCACTGGAGGGCAGGCGCGCGGCCGCGGTGGCCGGGGCGGCGGCCAGGGAGCGGGAGCGCGCCCGCTTCGCCGCGCTCATCCACGACGCGGTGCTCTCCACGCTGCTGGACGCCTCGCGCGGCGGCTGCACCGAGCCGAACGTGCTGCCCGAGCAGGCCAAGCGCACGATCGCGCAGCTGGACGCGGTGCGCGGCGGCGGCATCGCGCCGGACCGGCTGGACGCCCGGTCCGCCATCGGCTTCCTGCGCTCCGCGGTGCACGAGGTGAACCGGGAGATCGAGTTCGTCGCGCAGCGTCCGGGAGCTGGCGGCGACCTGGACATGCCGCTGGAGGCCGCCGTGACGCTGGCCGCCGCGCTCACCGAGGCTGCGCGCAACAGCCTGCGGCACGCCGCGGTGCCCGGCCGCGCCGTGCGCCGCACCGTCACCGTGACGATCGGCGCGGGCGGGATCCGCGTGGTGCTGCGCGACGACGGCGCCGGTTTCGACCCGCGCGCCGTGCCGCCGGACCGGCTCGGCGTCGCGGTGAGCATCCTCGGCCGGATGAGCAGGCTCCCCGGCGGCGCGGGGTTCGTGGAATCGCACCGCGGCGAGGGCACCACCGTCACGCTGGTGTGGGGCGACGATGGTTGACCGGGACACCGACTTCGCGCTGCGCGACCTGCTCGGGCTGCGCGACGGCGCCGCCTGGCTCTTCCTGGTCGGCTTCGAGGCCATCATCGTGCTCTACATGGTGCGCAACTTCGCCGGATCGCCGCCGGTGCCCGCGCTGCTCGCCCTGCTCGCGCTGGCCGCGGCCGGGCTGCTGGTGCTGGTGATCCCGGTCGACCCGCTCCCGGGCAGCGCGACCGCGCTGGTGGTGCTCGCCGCTCCGCTCGCGGCCGTGCTCACCATGACCGGGATGCCCGACCGCGGCGACACGCCGCAGGTCTCGACGGCCTTCGCCGCCTCCTACCTGCTCGCCCTGCTGGTACTGCGCGGCCGGCTCGGCGCCGCCTGGATCGGGGTGGCGGCCACCGCGGGGGTGATCGCGGCGCCGGCCGCGGCCGGGGGGATGACCGGCAACGCCTTCGTCGGCACCATCGTGCCGATCGGCACCGTGGCCGGGGTCTCGCTCTTCGCCGCCGTCATGCGCCCCACCCAGCGCTCGCTGCGCACGCTGCGCGAGGAGGCGACGCTGCGGGCCGCCGCCGAGGCCACCCTGGCCGCGGAGAACGGCGAGCGCGACCGCCAGCTCGCGCGGCTGGACCGGCTGGCCAGGCCCATGCTGGAGCGGATCGCCGCCGGCGCCGAGCTGAACGGCGGGGACCGCGAGGAGTGCAGGCTGCTCGAGGCCGAGCTCAGGGACGGGCTGCGCGCTCCGCAGCTGGTCACCGACGAGCTGAGCGCCGCCGCGCGCGGCGCGCGGGCCCGCGGGGTCGAGGTGGTGCTGCTGGACGACGGCGGCTTCGCCGGGGTGCCGCGGTGGGTGCGCGAGCGGGTCGTCGACGCCGCCGCCAGGCAACTGGACGCCGCCACCGACGGCACCGTCACCGTGCGGGTGCTGCCCATGGGCCGCCGGGTGCTGGCCACCGTGCTCGCCGCCGCGGGCGCGGGGGACCGGCGGATCGAGATCGACGCCGCCGGTGACGTCCGGGTCTCCACCTGACCTGTCGGACCCCCGTGGCATCCTGCGCAGCATGCGGACGATGAGTGCGGCCGTCGCGCGCCGGACGGCGCTGGCGGCCCAGGGGTTCGGGCGGCGCAGGCCGGCCGTCACCACCCGCAGGACGGTCCTCGACGTACTGGCCAGAACCCAGCTGCTGCAGATCGATTCGGTCTCGGCGGTGGTGCGCGCGCACTACGCGCCGGTCTTCAGCCGGATCGGTGGGTACGACCGCGCCCTGCTGGACGACGCCGCCTGGCGGCACCGGGCGCGCACCCCGCGCCGGCTGGTGGAGTACTGGGCGCACGAGGCCGCGCTGATCCCGGTCGAGGACTGGCCGCTCTTCCGCTGGCGGATGACGCAGTACGCGCACGGCCGCTGGGCCGGGATGCGCCGGGTGCTGGAGCGCAACCCGACCCTCGGCGCCGACATCCTGGACGTGCTCACCGAGGTCGGCCCGGCCAACGCCACCGAGGTCGAGAAGCACCTGGAGCTGGAGAAACCGCGCCCGCGCGGCTCCTGGTGGGATCTCACCGACACCAAGACCATCTGCGAGCAGCTCTTCGCGGCAGGCACCGTCTCGGTGAGCCACCGCTCCGGCTTCACCCGCTACTACGACCTGGCCGAGCGGGTGATCCCGCCGGAGCTGCACGCGCACGCGGTGCCGCAGGCGGAGGCGGTGCGCGAGCTGGTGCGCCGGGCCGCCACCGCGCTCGGCGTCGCCACCGAGCCCGACCTGCGCGACTACTACCGCATGCAGCGCAAGCAGACCGAACCCGCCATCGCCGAGCTGGTCGACGCCGGCGAGCTGATCCCGGTCGCCGTCGAGGGCTGGGACCGCCCCGGCTACCTGCGCGCGGGCGCACCGGCGCCGCGCCGGATCGAGGGCGCCGCGCTGCTCTGCCCATTCGACCCGCTGGTCTTCTGCCGCCCGCGCGCCGAGCGGATGTTCGGCTTCCACTACCGGATCGAGATCTACACCCCCGAGGCCAAGCGGGTGCACGGCTACTACGTCTTCCCGTTCCTGCTGGACGGGCAGCTGGTCGGCCGGGTCGACCTGCGCGCCGAGCGAGCCGCCGGGCGGCTGCGCGTCCCCGCCGCCTTCGCCGAGGCCGGCCACGCCACCCCGTACACCGCGGCGGCGCTGGCGGGGGCGCTGCGCGAGCTGGCGGACTGGCTGGAGCTGGACGAGGTGGTGCTCGGCGACCGCGGCGACCTCATGCCGGAGCTGGCTCAGATGTCGGTGCGCGGCTCCGGCTTCGAGCTCGGGCCGTAGCCGCCCCCGTACCCGCGCATCTGGTCGCGCAGGGTGTTGCTGACCGCGTGCGAGAGCCAGGAGTTGAGCGATTGCCCGCTCTGCGCCGCGGCCTCCTCGGCGCGCGACTTCAGCTGCTCCACCAGCCGCAGCGTGACCCGGCTGATATCGCCGGTCATCTCCTCGAAGGTGGGCGGGGTATCGGCGCCCGCCTCGGCGTTCGGGCGCACGTCCACCGCGGCGTCCGCGCCGCGGACCGAGACGTGCACCGTGCGGTCGCCGAGCGCGGTGCTCACCTCGGCGGCCAGGTCGGAGAGCGCGGCGAGCAGCATCAGCCGGGCGGAGCTCTCCACGGCGGTGGCCAGCGCCTCGGCGGTGGCGCGGGTCTTCTCGTCGCCGAGCGCGGCCGCGGCGACCAGGTCGGCGCGGAGGCGGGCGGTGTAGTCGTCGAGGTTCATGACACCAGCATGGCGTCTCAGTGGTGTCATCGCAAGGAATTCGTGACGCCAATCGACGTCGGTATGATGTCAACGGAAGGGCTTCGGCAGGTCCGCCCGGGCGCGGCGCACGGGCGCCCCGGACGAGGGTGTCGAGCGGACACGCACGACCGGGTAGCCTTTCTCACCATGAGGAACGGTGAAACGACGCCCACCCCGCTCCGGGCGTCCGGCTCGGTCGGCGTCGCCATGGTGACCCCTTTCACGCCCGAGGGGAAGCTGGACGTCGAGGCGGGTGTCGCGCTGGCGGCACACCTGGTGGACCGCGGCGTCGACCTGCTCGCCGTCTCCGGCACCACCGGCGAGTCGCCGACCACCACCGAGTCCGAGAAGGCCGATCTGCTGCGCGCCGTCGTCGATGCCGTCGGCGAACGCGCCACCGTGATCGCGGGCGCGGGCACCTACGACACCGCGCACTCGATCCACCTGGCGCGCAATGCGCAACGCGCGGGCGCTCACGGGTTGCTGGTCGTCACGCCCTACTACTCGCGGCCCTCCCAGGAGGGGCTGGTCGCGCACTTCACCGCGGTGGCCGACGCCACCGACCTGCCGGTCACGCTGTACGACATCCCGCCGCGCTCGGTGGTGCCGATCGCCTCGGACACCATCCGGGTACTGGCCGAGCACCCGCGGATCGTCGCGCTGAAAGACGCCAAGGGTGATCTGAACATGGGCGCCGGGCTGATCGCGGAGACCGGGCTGGCCTGGTACTCCGGCGACGACGCGCTCAACCTGCCCTGGCTCTCGGTCGGGGCGACCGGCTTCATCAGCGTTATCGGGCACCTGGTGCCGGAGCGGCTGCGCGACCTGATCACCGCCTACGCGGCCGGTGACGTGGTGCGGGCCCGGCAGCTCAATGCCGATCTGATCGGGCTGAACAATGCCATGGCGCGCCTCGGCGGCGTGGCGATGACCAAGGGCGGGCTGCGCCTGCTCGGCGTGGATGTGGGCGAGCCGCGGTTGCCGCAGCTCATGCCCTCCACCGCCCAACTCGACGAGCTGGCCGGCGATCTGCGGGCCGCGGGGGTACTTGTATGAGCCGACCACGGAGACGTTCCGCCAGCCGCACCGCGGGCCCGCCGCTCCCGGCGAATGAGCGGCCGGTCGCCGAGAGCGCCGCGCCGGAGATCGACGCCGCCGCCGATGCTGCGGCGGCCGTAGCGGACGGCGCCGCCACCAGCCGGGCCGCCGCGGGCGAGACCGGCGCTGCCGCGAGCCGAGCCGGTGCGGAGCCCGGCCGCGCCGCCGAGGCCGGCGGTGCCGCGCGCGAATCCGGGGTGGAGCGGGCGAGCGGCGCGGCGTCCGTGGCCGCCGCCGAAGCGACCGGCGCGGTGACGGCGGAGCGGACAGACCGTTCGGGCGGCTCCGCGAGCCGCGACGGCGGCGCGGAGCAGTCCGGCGGACGGCAGGGCACTCGCCGCAACAATCGCGGCAGGCAGGCCGGGCGCCGTTCGGAGCCCGCGGCGGAGCAGCCCGTGGCTGCCCCGCAGGACCGGCTCGGCACCCCGCCGAAGGCCCCGCGCAACGGCCTGCGCGTCTTCGCGCTCGGCGGCATCGGCGAGATCGGCCGCAACATGACCGTCTTCGAGTTCGGCGGCAAACTGCTGATCGTCGACTGCGGCGTGCTCTTCCCGGAGGACCAGCAGCCAGGCGTCGACCTGATCCTGCCCGACTTCCGGCCCATCGAGGACCGGATGGACGACATCGTCGCGGTGGTGCTCACGCACGGCCACGAGGACCACATCGGCGCCGTGCCCTTCCTGCTCCGGCTGCGCCAGGACATCCCGGTGGTCGGCTCCCGCTTCACCCTGGCGCTGGTCGCGGCGAAGTGCCGCGAGCACCGGCTGCACCCGAAGCTGGTCGAGGTCACCGAGGGCCAGCACACCACGCACGGCCCGTTCGGCTGCGAGTTCTTCGCGGTCAACCACTCCATCCCGGACGCGCTCGCGGTCGCCATCCGCACCTCGGCCGGCGTGGTGCTGCACACCGGCGACATCAAGCTGGACCAGCTCCCGCTGGACGGCAGGCTCACCGACCTGGCCGGCTTCTCCCGCCTCGGCGACGAGGGCGTCGACCTCTTCCTGGTCGACTCCACCAATGCCGAGGTGCCCGGCTTCGTCACCCCGGAGCGCGAGATCGGCGGCGTGCTCGACACCGTCATCGGCAAGGCCCGCGGCCGGGTGATCGTGGCCTCCTTCGCCAGCCACGTGCACCGGATCCAGCAGGTCGTCGATGTGGCCCAGCGCTACGGCCGCCGGGTCTGCTTCGTCGGCCGCTCGATGGTGCGCAATATGCAGATCGCCCAGGAGCTGGGCTACCTGACGGTGCCGTCCGGCGTCGAGATCACCATGGACGGCGCGGCGAGCCTGCCCGGCGACCGCCTGGTGCTGATCTCCACCGGCTCCCAGGGCGAGCCGCTCTCCGCGCTCTCCCGGATGGCCCGCGGCGACCACCGGCAGATCAACGTGCGCGCCGACGACCTGGTGGTGCTGGCCTCCTCGCTCATCCCCGGCAACGAGAACTCGGTCTTCACCGTGGTGAACGGCCTGGCCCGGCTCGGCGCGACGGTGATCACCCAGCAGAACGCCAAGGTGCACGTCTCCGGCCACGCCTCGGCGGGTGAGCTGCTCTACCTCTACAACGCGGTGCGGCCGACCAATGCCATGCCGGTGCACGGCGAGTGGCGGCACCTGCGCGCCAATGCCGCGCTGGCGGTGGCGACCGGCGTGCCCGAGGAGCGGGTGGTGCTGGCCGAGGACGGCGTCGTGGTCGACCTGGTGGACGGCATCGCCTCCATCGTCGGCCGGGTGCCGGTCGGCCACGTCTACGTGGACGGCCTCTCCGTCGGCGACGTCGGCGAGTCCACGCTCTCGGACCGCCTGGTGCTCGGCGAGGGCGGCTTCATCTCGATCACCGTCGCCATCGACCAGGACACCGGCAAGGCGGTCAGCCCGCCGGAGCTCAGCGGCCGCGGCTTCTCCGACGACCCGACCGCGCTCTCCGACGCCGCCCAGCTGGTGGAGGCGGAGCTGCTGCGGCTGGCAGGCGAGGGCGTCACCGACACGCACCGGATCGCGCAGAGCGTGCGCCGGGTGGTCGGGCGCTGGGTGGCCGATGTCTACCGCCGCCGCCCGATGATCGTCCCCACCGTCATCGGCGTCTGACCCCCGAGACGACGGGAGCCCGCCGGAGTGATCTCCGGCGGGCTCCCGCGTTTGCGGCTCAGCCCTCGCAGGCGGCCGATTCGATCCCCGCGCTCTTCACCACATTGCAGGCGAAGGTGTTCGAGACCTTCCACTGCCCGCCCTCGGCGACGAACTCGATGAAGGCGTTCTGCACCGGCGTGCCGCCGATCGTGACGTCGGCGTCGGCCTTCACCTTGCCGCCTGCCGGTTCCTGGACATTGGTCACATTCACGGTGACGTTCTCCCGCTCGGCCGCGGCCACCAGGTTCTGCACCAGGTAGGGGTCCTGCTCGGCGTTCTGGATCCAGCTGATCTTCTCGGCGTTCGGCACCGCGGGGTCGAAGGCCCTGGTGAGGCGATCGTTCAGCTCGGCGACCGTTGGCTTGGCCGGCGCGGGCTCGGCCTTGGTGCTCGGCGCGGAGCCGGTCTGCTTGGCGCCGTTGTTGCTGCCGCCCTGCGCGTCGCCCGCGTCGGCGTCGCGGGTGGCGGTGGGGACGGTGCCATCGGACGACGTCTCGTCCGAGGAGCCGCTGCAGCCGACCGCGAGGGTGCAGGCGGCCGTGGTCAGGAGCACCGCGGCGGCGGTGCGGAAAGGGTACTTCACTGTGTTCCCCCGTCAGTTGCTGTGGTTGGAGGTGCAGTTCCAGTGCACGATGGTGGCGTCGGAGTAGTTCTCGTTGAGCGCCAGCGACTGCGCCGAGCGGCGGGAGGCGCCGTAGGCCCAGCTCCACGTGGAGGTGCGCTCGGAGTAGGCGACGGCGCCGCAGCCGTTGGCAAACCACACCAGCGACTGGCAGTCCGCGGCGCCGCAGCTGCTCAGCGCCCTCGCCGTGGCCTGATCGACATCGGCGTAGTCGTACGAGTAACCGATCAGCCCGGTGGCGGGGGACAGCGCGATCGCGCCGTAGTAGGAGCGCGCGGCCTGCGCGGAGGGAGCGCCGAGCGTCAGCGCGGAACCGACCGCGGCGGCGACGGCGACGCCGGAGACGAACTTTTTCACGGGGGAGTTGCCCTTCTGTCCGGAAGGTCCACGACCCGATGGACCGAAGCAACAAAATACACAGTGCGGCGCGCGCTGGGTATCTTCGGCAGAGTGAGCATGGCACAGAAGGAACGCCGCGAACTGGTGGCGACGATGGTGGCCGCCGGTCCGGACGCACCGACGCTCTGCGGCAGCTGGACCGTCCGCGATCTCGCCGCGCATCTGGTTGTGCGGGAGCGCCGGCCGGATGTCGCGGGTGGGATCATGATCGCGGCGCTGGCGCCGCGGCTGGAGAAGGTGCAGGCGCGGGCCGCCCAGCGGCCGTTCCCCGAGCTGCTCGAGGATGTGCGGAGCGGGCCGCCGTGGTGGTCGCCGCTCAAGCCGATCGACGCCGTCGCCAACCTCGCCGAGTACTTCGTGCACCACGAGGACGTGCGCCGCGGCGGCGAGGTGTGGGAGCCGCGCGAGCTGCCCGCCGACGAGCAGCGGCAGCTGTGGAAGACGGTGCGGCGGATGGGGAAGATGGCGTACCGGAAGTCGCCGGTGCCGATCGTGCTGCGCACCCCGGACGGGGACGAGGCGCGGATCGGTTCGGGCTCCGGTGAGCCGGTCGTCCTGCTGGGTGCCCCCGCGGAGCTGCTGCTGCACGCCTTCGGGCGGGACAAGGTGCGGATCGAGACGTCCGGTCCGGAAGAGTCGGTACGCCAGGTCCTCGCCCTGGACCGCTCCCTGTAGCTCCCCCGCTTCGCGCTCGGCTGGATCTGCCTGCTTCGCGCTCGGGCGAAATCGCTGCTTCGGCACGCGAGTCGCCGTGTGCACGCCTCGTCGGCGGCGTGCGCACACCGGAATCATCCCCGTGACCGGCCCGCGAGACGCGCGGGAACAGTGTTGCGGATGGTTTCCGCGGGGCATTTGGGGCTAGCCTGGGGCCATGGCAGGTAAGCCCCGCAGCACCACGTCGGCTCGGCCGCGCGCGGGATCGGCGCGGGGGAGGGCTCCCCGAACCGGTTCCGCGCCCGCCGCTTCCGGGGTGCCGCGGGCGGCCGCGCCCGCCCCGAGGACCAGGAGCGCGCCCCGTGCCGGCGCGACAGCGCGGGCGGGCGCCACGGCGCGCGCCGGTGCGGTCCGCCGCCCGGCCCGGCGCCCGGCGGGGGCCCGCTCGAACACCGCCCCCCTCGCCGTCTTCACCCGCGCCATCACCGGCGGCTGGTCCATGCTGGCGCGCGGCGTCGGCGCCGCCACCCGCGCGGTGAGCAAGGCGGGCGATATCGACCACGGCCACCGGCGCGACGGCATCGCCCTCGGGCTGCTCGCCTCCGCGGTGGTGGTGGCCGCCGCCGTCTGGCTCTCCGCGGGCGGCCCGGTCGGCCGCTGGGTGGAGACGGTGATCCGCGCGGTGGGCGGCTCCGCCTCGGCCGCGGTCCCGTTCGCCGCCGCCGCGGTCGCGGTGATCCTCATGCGCACCGAGGCGCGCCCGGAGATCCGCCCCCGGCTGGTCCTCGGCGGGCTCATGGTCGGGCTGCCCTTCCTCGGCCTCTGGCACCTCGCCGCGGGCGCCCCCACCGACGCGCACGGCCGCTCCCGCGCCGCCGGGTTCCTCGGCTTCGTCGCGGGCGGCCCGCTCGGCCAGGGGCTCACCCCCTGGCTGGCCGCCCCGCTCCTGGTGCTCTGCGTCGCCTTCGGCGTACTGCTGCTGACCGGCGTCACGGTGCGCGAGGTGCCGGAGGTGCTGCGCCGCTGGTTCGGCACCCAGTCCGGCGGCGACGAGTACACCGGCTACGACGCCGCGCACCCGTTCGACACCGGCTACGGCACCCTCGACCCGCCCGGCTACGACGACCCGCCCGCGCGCCCGCGCCGCCGCCGCGGCCGCACCCCCGCCGAGAACTACCCGACCGACGAGTTCCCCGGCTCCGGCTCGCCCACCGAACTGCTCGGCGAACCCCCGCTGCGCGATGCCAAGCCGATCGAGCCGCCACTCGCCCCGGAGCCGGTGCCCGCCCCGAAGCCGCGCAAGCGCGCCACCCCCGCACCGGTCGACCAGACCCCGCCGCCGCCCCCGGAGCCGGAGTTCGTCACCGACCGGGTGATCGAGGGCGACTACACGCTGCCCCCGCTCTCCCTGCTCACCGACGGCGACCCGCCGAAGAAGCGCAGCGCCGCCAACGAGTCGATGATCGAGGCGATCACCGAGGTGCTGGTGCAGTTCAAGATCGACGCGGCGGTCACCGGCTTCGTCCGCGGCCCGACCGTCACCCGGTACGAGGTGGAGCTCGGCCCCGGCGTGAAGGTCGAGAAGATCACCGCGCTGGCCAGGAACATCGCCTACGCGGTGGCGACCGAGAACGTCCGGCTGCTGGCGCCGATCCCGGGCAAGTCCGCGGTCGGCATCGAGGTGCCGAACTCCGATCGCGAACTCGTCCGGCTGGCCGACGTGCTCAAGGCCGGCTCCACCCGCAACGACCACCACCCGCTGGTGATCGGGCTGGGCAAGAACATCGAGGGCGAGTTCGTCTCGGCGAACCTGGCCAAGATGCCGCACCTGCTCGTCGCCGGCTCCACCGGCTCCGGCAAGTCGAGCTTCGTGAACTCCATGCTGGTCTCGCTGCTGCAGCGGGCCACCCCGGACGAGGTGCGGCTCATTCTCATCGACCCCAAGATGGTCGAGCTCACGCCCTACGAGGGCATCCCGCACCTGATCACGCCGATCATCACCCAGCCCAAGAAGGCCGCCGCCGCGCTGGCCTGGCTGGTCGAGGAGATGGAGCAGCGCTACCAGGACATGCAGGCCAGCAAGGTGCGGCACATCGACGACTTCAACCGCAAGGTGAAGTCGGGCGCCATCACCGCCCCGCTCGGCAGCGAGCGGGTGTACCGGCCGTACCCGTACATCCTCGCCATCGTGGACGAGCTCGCCGACCTCATGATGACCGCCCCGCGCGACGTCGAGGACGCCATCGTCCGGATCACCCAGAAGGCGCGCGCGGCCGGTATCCACCTGGTGCTCGCCACCCAGCGCCCCTCGGTGGACGTGGTCACCGGCCTGATCAAGACCAATGTGCCCTCCCGGCTGGCCTTCGCCACCTCCTCGCTCACCGACTCCCGCGTCATCCTGGACCAGCCCGGCGCGGAGAAGCTGATCGGCATGGGCGACGGGCTCTTCCTGCCCATGGGCGCGGGCAAGCCGACCCGGCTGCAGGGCGCCTACATCTCCGACGAGGAGATCTACGGCGTCGTCGAGTTCACCAAGAACCAGGCCGAGCCGGAGTACACCGAAGGCGTCACCGCGGCCAAGGCGGGCGAGAAGAAGGACGTCGACCCCGATATCGGCGACGACCTCGACGTGCTGCTGCAGGCGGTGGAGCTGGTGGTCACCTCGCAGTTCGGCTCCACCTCCATGCTGCAGCGCAAGCTACGGGTCGGCTTCGCCAAGGCGGGCAGGCTGATGGACCTGATGGAGACCCGCGGCGTCGTCGGCCCCAGCGAGGGCTCCAAGGCCAGGGACGTGCTGATCAAACCGGACGAGCTGGACGGCGTGCTGCTCGCCATCCGCGGCGGCGGCGATCCGGAGTCCGCCGACGCGGACTGAGCTGTACCCTCCGATGTGACGAACCACCCGGTTCCGCTCGCCTGCGGCAAACCTCGGACAATTCGGGCATGCTGGGTGCCATGAAAGCAGCCGTCGACAGGACCCGCGCATGCAGGTGACCGGACTCGTATGGGTGATCACCATCGTGGTGATCCTGGGATTGTTCGTCTTCGACTTCTTCGCGCACGTGCGCACCCCGCACGAACCGAGCTTCCGGGAATCGGGCTTCTGGTCCGCCGTCTACATCGGGATCGCGCTGCTCTTCGGCGGCTTCGTCGCCTGGCAGTGGGGCGGCACCTACGCCGGTGAGTACTACGCGGGCTTCGTCACCGAGAAGGCGCTCTCGGTGGACAACCTCTTCGTCTTCCTGATCATCATGAGCACCTTCGCGGTGCCGCGGAAGTACCAGCAGAAGGTGCTGCTCATCGGCATCGTGCTGGCGCTGGTGATGCGCGGTGGCTTCATCGCCGTCGGCGCGGCCGCGATCAGCGCCTTCAGCTGGGTGTTCTACCTGTTCGGGGCCTTCCTGATCTACACCGCGGTGAAGCTGCTCAAGGACAGCGGGCACGAGGTGGAGGCGGAGGAGAAGCGCGATTCCATGATCGTGCGGCTCACCAAGAAGGTGGTGCCGACCACCGACGAGTACCACGGCGACAAGCTGCTCGCCCGGATCGACGGCAGGCGCGTGGTCACCCCGATGTTGCTGGCGCTGCTCGCCATCGGCTTCGCCGACCTGCTCTTCGCGCTCGACTCCATCCCCGCCATCTACGGCCTCACCGAGCAGCCGTACCTGGTCTTCACCGCCAACGCCTTCGCCCTCATGGGGCTGCGCCAGCTCTACTTCCTGATCGGCGGCCTGCTGGACCGCCTGGTCTACCTCTCCTACGGCCTCGCCGCCATCCTGGCGTTCATCGGCATCAAACTGGTGCTGCACGCGCTGCACGAGAACACGCTGCCCTTCGTCAACGGCGGCGAGCACGTCGCCGTCCCCGAGATCTCCACCCCGCTCTCGCTCTCGGTGATCATCGGCATCCTCGTCGTCGCCACCGTGGCCAGCCTCCTCCGCACCCGAGGTTCGGCCACGCCGAGCGCGGGAGCACCGGAGTCGGTGGACCAGCCGAAGTAATGGGTGCGGGGGTCGGCGCACCGCCAGGTGTGCCGACCCCGCACCACCTCCGCCGTCGGAGGCAATCTTCAGTCCGAGAACGCCCCGAGCACCGGCAACCATTCCGCGACCCGGACCGCGTCGATCAACTCCTCGCGAGCGAACGGATCCCGCTCGAGCAGATCACGAAGCTCCGCTTCGGACTCGGTCCGGAAGATGAGCAGCGCCCCGGACCCGTCCGGATACGGCCCGCTGGTGAGCAACGTCCCGGCGTCGACCAGCGACCCCAGCCAGTTCCGATGCGCCGCGCGATGGACATCGCGCCCGGGCACGGTGCCCGCGGAGTAGGTGTAGTGCACGGCGAAGGTCGGCACAGGTCGGTCCTCTCAATCCAGGGTCAGCAGCATCCGAGTATTGCCGAGCGTGTTCGGCTTCACGTAGCTGAGGTCCAGGAATTCGGCCACGCCGGTGTCGTACGAGCGGCACATCTCGGCGTACACCTCGGCGGTCACCGGCGTGCCGTGGATCTCCACGAACCCGTGCCCGGCGAAGAACGGCACCTCGAAGGTGAGCACGAACACCCGCCGCAGCCCCAGCTCCCGCGCCACCTCGACCAGCCGGCGCACGATGAGCTTGCCCACACCGTGCCCCTTCACGCTCGGGTGCACCGCTACCGTGCGCACCTCGCCCAGATCCGCCCAGAGCACGTGCAGCGCGCCGCAGCCGACGAGCCGGCCGTCCAGCTCCGCCACCCAGAACTCCTGGACCGCCTCGTACAGCGTCACCAGATTCTTCTCCAGCAGGATGCGGCCCGCGTAGACGTCGATGAGCTCCTTGATCCCCGGTACGTCCGCGGTGCGGGCTCGGCGCACCACCACGGCGGAAGCGGGCGCGCCCGAGGGCGCGACGGAGTTCGCGTCGCTGGTGGAAGCACCGAGTGGTGCCCGAGAAGTCATGGGGTGAACAGTAGCGGGGGCGGTTACCGATAGGCTGAGCCTGTGTCGCGCATCCGCCCCGTCTCGCCCCGGTATCGCCGTGCGCGATCCGCGGGCCGGGGGATGTCGTGAGCGCGCAGCCCGAGGAGATCGACCGGAGGTGGAGCGGCCCCGTCGTCGGCCCCGGTTATCAGCGCGCGCCGCAGGAGGGCCACGTGCCGCACGAGCCCGCCGTGCCGCTGATGAACATCGCGAACATCCTCACCATGCTGCGGATCGCCATCGTCCCGCTGTTCGTGCTCGCGCTCTTCACCGCGGGCGGCCACGACACCGCCTGGCGGATCGGCGCCACCGTGCTCTTCGCGGTCGCCGCCATCACCGACCGCTTCGACGGGCAGCTGGCGCGCAAGTACGGCCTGGTCACCGACTTCGGCAAGCTCGCCGACCCGATCGCGGACAAGGCGCTGGTCGGCGCCGCGCTCATCGGCCTCTCGGTACTCGGCGACCTGGCCTGGTGGATCACCATCGTGATCTGCGCCCGCGAGCTCGGCATCACGCTGCTCCGGCTGGTCGTGGTGCGGCGGGGGGTGATCCCGGCCGGGCGCGGCGGCAAACTCAAGACGCTGGTGCAGACGCTGGCCATCGGGGTGCTGCTGCTGCCGCTCAGCGGCGCCTTCGAGACCGCGGGGATGGCGCTGATGTATCTGGCGGTGCTGCTCACCGTCGCCACCGGGCTGGACTACGTTGGCCAGGCGGTCCGGGTCTGGCTGGCCGGGCCGGGGCGGGCCAGGGAATCGTGACCGGCCCGCCGGCAGACACCGACCCGCCGACCGGCGCCGGTGCCGACCCGCTGGCCGTCGCGGGGGCCGCCGCGCTGGTGGCGGCGTTGCGCGGCGCCCGGCAGACCGTCGCCGCCGCGGAATCGCTGACCGCGGGGCTCTTCACCGCTGCCCTGGCCGGGGTGCCGGGGGCGAGCACCGTGCTGCGGGGCGGGCTCGTGGTCTATGCCACCGATCTCAAGCACACCCTCGCCGGGGTCGACGCCGAGCTGCTGGCCGGGCTCGGCCCGGTCGCCGCGGGCACCGCCGAGCAGCTCGCGGTCGGCGCCCGCACCCGCTGCGGCGCGGACTGGGGCGTCGGCCTCACCGGGGTGGCGGGGCCGGACCCGCAGGGCGGGCAGCCGGTCGGCACCGTCTTCCTCGCGGTCGCCGGGCCCCGGCACACCAGCACCCAGCGGTTGAAACTCGCCGGTGACCGGTGGACCATCAGAATCGGTGCGACGCGCGCGGCGGTCGAGGAGTTGCTGCGCACGGTCGAGGCCGCCGAGCGGCCCTGACCCCGGGCCCGGAAATCATGTCCTGACCCGGGAGAACCCGGAGCCGCGCCGGGCGGATTCGCGCCGTGAAATCCGGGTGAACCCGGAGCTCACGCGGGAACCGATCGGCGCCGTGAGGCGTTGTGCTGGAGAACGGGTTGCGCCGGAGATCCGGCCGCGCCGTGGCGCCGGGCGGATTCGCGCGGGGAGGCGGCGGCCGGTGTGCGAGGAAGAGGAGTGCGAGATGACGCTGCTGCGAGAGGCGATCGGGGACAGTCTGCGGCGTGCGCGGCTCGCGCAGCACCGCACCCTGCGCGAAGTGTCCGGCTCGGCCCGGGTCAGCCTCGGCTACCTCTCGGAGGTCGAGCGCGGGCGCAAGGAGGCCTCCAGCGAGCTGCTGGCCGCTATCTGCTCGGCGCTGGACGTGCCGTTGTCCCGGGTGCTCTGGGATGTGAGCACCATCATGGCCGACGCCGACGGGTTCGGGCCGCTCGGCGACCTGGAGCCGGTGCTGGCCGGCGCCCCGGCCGAGGCGGGCCGGGAGGCCGCGCCCGAGCGGGGCGCCGAGCCGGCCGGGTTCACCGACGCGGGCACCGAGCCCACCGGCGTGATTCCGGCCGCCGAGCGCGGCGCCGGCTCGGAGGCCGCGGCCGCCCCGGCGGGCGCCACCATGTCGGCGGGCACCACCGGATCGGCGGGTGGCGGTGCACCCGCGGACCACCGGCCGGCCGCGGCGCCCGCGCGGCCGATCGGAGACGCCGGGGTCGAGGTGCCCGGCGCCGCGGGCGACGAGGCGGTCCCGGTTCCGGCCGGAATCGGCACCGGCCCGGACGCGCTCGGCGCACCGGACGCCGCCGACCCCCCGGCGGCCGCGATCGTGCCGGGCAGCGTGGTGGTGACCCCCGGCGCGGGCCGCCCGCTGCCGGTGGAGACCAGGATCGTGATCCCGGCCCCGCGCGGCGACGCCCTCGCCCTGGTGAATAGCTGGTGACCGGCTGCGCACGCTGCGCGGGCGAGCGGTCAGCGACTAGATTCGGGGGGCACGGCCTCGGTGGATCCGGGTGCCACATGGTGGAGGATAGGAACCGACAACGGGTGCGTGACGGTCGCGCACCGCAGCCGCGTCGTGACGTGGCGCGTCAGATGGAGGCGGGATCAACCGATGGCTAATCCGTTCGCGAAGGCCTGGAAGTACCTGATGGCCCTCTTCGACTCCAAGATCGAGGAGCACGCCGACCCGAAGGTCCAGATTCAGCAGGCGATCGAGGAGGCCCAGCGGCAGCACCAGGCGCTCTCGCAGCAGGCCGCATCGGTGATCGGCAACCAGCGCCAGCTGGAGATGAAGCTGAACCGGCAGCTCGACGAGGTCGAGAAGCTGAACGCCAACGCGCGGCAGGCCGTGCTCCTCGCCGACCAGGCCATCGCCGCGGGCGACACCGAGAAGGGCGTCCAGTACACCAACGCCGCCGAGGCGTTCGCCGCCCAGCTGGTCACCGCCGAGCAGTCGGTGGAAGACCTCAAGGTACTGCACGACCAGTCGCTGCAGGCGGCCGCGCAGGCCAAGAAGGCGGTCGAGCAGAACGCGATGCTGCTGCAGCAGAAGGTCGCCGAGCGCACCAAGCTGCTCAGCCAGCTGGAGCAGGCCAAGATGCAGGAGCAGGTCTCGGCCTCGCTGCAGCAGATGGACTCCACGCTCTCCGCGCCGGGCAGCACCCCCAGCCTGGACGCCGTGCGGGAGAAGATCGAGCGCCGCTACGCCAACGCGCTCGGCGCCGCCGAGCTGGCCCAGAACTCGGTGCAGGGCCGGATGCTCGAGGTGCAGCAGGCCAGCGTGCAGATGGCCGGGCACAGCAAGCTGGAGCAGATCCGCGCCTCCATGCGCGGCGATTCGCTGCCCGCGGGCGGCAGCACCCCCGCCGTCGGCCAGGCCCAGCCGCAGCCCAACCCGGCCGTTCAGCAGGCCGACCTGAACAAGGGGCAGACCGCCCAGCAGTGAAGGCGCACCGGCCCGGCCGGTGCGGTACAGGAACCGAGAAGGGGAGGCCCGCCCGATGAGCCGCCAGCAGCCCGAGCCCGGCTCGACCTGGCTCGGCCGTGCGAAACCCGCCGCCGTGCAGCACGTTCCGGCGCCCACCGCGGCGGCGCTGCGGGACATCGGGGAGAACGCCCTGGTAGCCGTGCGGCGCTGGGCCGATCCGAGGGAGCGCGAGCTGCGCAGGCGGCGCCGGGCCCGGCGCACCAGCCTGCGGCTGGGCACCGCGGGCGGGCTCACCACCGTCGGCGTGGTCGGGCTGGCCGTGCTCTCCGCGCCGGTCTGGGCCGTTGTCGTGCTCGGCGGCGGTGCGGTGGCGCTGGTCACCGGCGGCGCCATCAGCGCCCGGCGCTACCTGCGGCTGCGGCAGCTGCCCCTGCCGCAGGCCGCCTACCAGCCGCGCAAACTGCCGCCGCTGCGCTCCGCCGCCCGCACCGCCGCGGGCAGGCTGGAACGGGCCGAGCGGGCCATGCACGCCCTCGTCGGCCAGATCGCGCGCACCGGCAGGCTCCCGCTGGACGAACTCGCCGACCTGCGCGAGACCGCGGGCTCCGGCGCCGCCGCGCTCGCCGCGCTGAGCACCGACATCCAGGCCATGGAGCAGGCCGTCGACGCCATCGGCCAGGCCAACCCCGCGACCGCGGGCTCGCTGCGCGACACCGTCCGCGCCGCGGTCCTGCGGCTGGACGCCGGGGTGGCGGAGTACGAGCAGCTGGTCGCCGCCGCCGGCGGGCTGCTCGCGGTGCCGGAAACCGGTGTCGTGCACTACAACTTCGACGTCATCGTCGCCGACCTCAGGCACGCCGCTGACCGCCTCGACGGCTGGGCGCAGGCGCTCACCGAGCTCGCCGACGACGGCCGCGCGCCGCTCCCGCCGCACGGCCGGTAGCGCCCGGCGAAATCACAACGCGCGGTGTCCGGTCGGCGACCGTAGGATGGCGCTGCGGCGACCGGCGACGCGCGGGAACCGCGCAGGTGCCGGGCGCGGGTCGGCAGGGGTGTGTAATGTGCTGTCTCCGAACGGTTCTGGCAGTAAGGACAGGGAAACTATGGCGCAGCGGGTGGTCGTGACGACGGTCGACGATTTCGACGGGGAGTCGGCGGCCGACGAGACCATCGTGTTCGGTCTCGACGGAGTCACCTACGAGATCGACCTGTCGTCGGCGAACGCCGAGCGCCTGCGCGCCGAGCTCGGGGAGTGGGTGCGGCACGCGCGCCGGGTCGGCGGCCGCCGCAGGCGCGCCGGGGAGCAGGGCGCCGCCGGGCGGGCGGGCGAGGACGCCACCGCCATCCGGCGCTGGGCCAGGGAGAACGGCTTCGACATCTCCTCGCGCGGCCGGGTGCCGGACGAGGTGGTCGCGGCCTACCGGACGGCGCATCCCGCCCGCTCCTGACCGTGCCGCGCGGCCCGGAGTAGGTATCCTCCAGCGTGGGAGGAGGTCGTACCGTGCTGCTGCGCCCTGGCGAGATATTCGCCGGTTACCGCGTTCTGCGCCTACTGGGGGCCGGCGGGATGGGCGCGGTGTACCTCGCGCAGCATCCGCGGCTGCCGCGGCGGGACGCGCTGAAAGTGCTCGATCCCGGGCTCGGGGCCGATCCGGAGTTCCGCGCCAGGTTCGAACGCGAGGCCGATCTGGCCGCCCGGCTGGAGCACCCCAATGTGGTGGCCGTCTACGACCGCGGCGCCGAGGGCGAGACGCTCTGGATCGCCATGCGGTACGTGGACGGGGTGGACGCCGCCGAGCTGGTCCGGCGGGGGCCCGCCGCGTTGCCGCCCGCGCGCGCCGTGCGGATCGTCGCGGCGGCGGCGCGCGGGCTGGATGCCGCGCACCGGCACGAGTTGCTGCACCGGGATGTCAAACCGGCCAACATCATGGTCGCCGCCGACGACGAAGGGAACGATGTCGTCCGGCTCACCGACTTCGGCATCGCCCGGCCGCTGGACGCGCCCAGCTCGCTCACCGTCACCGGCTCGGTGCTCGCCACCTTCGCCTACGCCGCGCCGGAGCTGCTCAGCGGCGGCTCGGTCGACCGGAGGGCCGATGTGTACTCGCTCGGGTGCACGCTCTTCGAACTGCTCACCGGCAGTAAGCCGTTCGGTGCGCTGCCGCCCGCTGCCGCCATGGCGGCACATCTCTTCGAGCCGCCACCGCGTGCCTCCGCGCTGAATCCCCTGCTACCGGCCGCGGTGGACGCGGTGATCGCCACCGCGATGGCGAAGGAGCCGGGGGAGCGGTTCGCGAGCTGCGGTGCGCTGGCGGAGGCGGCGATTGCGGCGCTCGGCACGGACGGCCCCGCGGGTGCCGCGGGGATTTCCGGAGCGCCTACGCCGCCCGGCTACCCGGTAGCGGGGGCGTCCGGCGGTGCCGGTTCACCGCACGCCGGGGGCACCGGGCATGCGGCCCAGCCCGGTGCCTCGCAGGGGCACCCCGTTGCGGCGGGTCCGGGTAGCTCGCCCGGAAACCCCGTGGCGGGAGGGCCGTTCGGTTCGAGCGGATACTCCGGGGCAGACGCTCCGGGTGGCCCGGCTCCGGGCGGGGCGCGGGACCTGCCCGCCTGGCCGGGTGCGCAACCCCCCGCACCCGGCGGTGCCCCGGTCCGCCGGAAACGCCGGGCCGCTCTGGCGGGCGCACTGGTGGTGCTCGGCGTCCTGGCCGCGGCCACGCTCGTGGTCCTGACCCGCCCCGACCTCACCGGCACCGCCGCACCCGCGCCGACGACCGCGCCGACGACCACCCGCCCGCCGACGACCTCGGCCCCCGCACCAACGGCAGCGTGGGGCAATGCCGCCTATATCGCCGAGGCCTTCCCCGGCCTGGTCCCTGCCGACCCGGCGGGCACCGGCTACCTCGGCATGCGCTGCGCGCTGAACGACGACCGCGGCGCATGGCTGCACTGCCCGTCCGAGGCGGACGACGGCATCAGCGTCAATATCCGCTGCGACCCGAGCCGCCGCCCGGTCACCTACCGCCGGGAGACACTCGGCTACGCCGACCCGCACGAGGAGCGCTGGAGCAGGCCGAGCGGCACCGGAAGCGTTCGCTACGCCACCGACAGCACGGCCGGCTTCGGCCTGCTCGACATCGCCTTCGACGACCCGGACCGCAGCTTCTGCACGGTCGGCGCCTCCGGCGGCCGCGGCGGCCGGGACGTCTACGACCGCTGGTTCGCCGGCGCCCCGCTCTGAGGAGAGCCGCCCCATGACCCTGACCCCGGGCACGGTGTTCGCCGGGCACCGCATCGAACGTGCCCTCGGCGCGGGCGGCATGGGCACCGTCTACCTGGCGCGACACCCCCGGCTGCCGCGCTCGGTCGCGCTCAAGGTGCTCGACCCGGTGGCAGGCGCCGACCCGGAGTTCCGCGCCAGGTTCCGGCGCGAGGCCGAGCTCGCGGTGCAGCTCGATCACCCGAACATCGTCGAGATCTACGACCGCGGTACCGAGGACGACCTGCTCTGGATGTCCATGCGCTTCGTCGCCGGGCCGGACGTCGCCGAACTCATCCGCACCGCGGGCGGCAGGCTGGACCCGCGGCGCGCGGTGCAGATCCTCACCCAGGCCGCCGCCGGGCTGGACTCGGCGCATCGGCGCGGGCTGCTGCACCGCGACGTCAAACCGGCCAACCTGCTGGTCGCCGACGACGACGGGGCGGACCACGTCTTCGTCACCGACTTCGGCATCGCGCGCAGCCGCACCGACGACAGCGCGCTCACCGGGGCAGGGGCGCTGGTCGCCACGCTCGGGTATGTGGCGCCGGAGCAGATCCGGGGCGACCCGCTCGACCATCGCGCCGATATCTACGCGCTCGGCGCCACGCTGTTCCAGATGCTCACCGGCGCGCTGCCGTTCACCCGCAGCACCCCCGCCGCGGTGCTCGGCGCGCACCTCATGGAGCCGCCGCCGCGGCCCTCCGCCACGGTGCCGGGGCTGCCGGTCGGGCTGGACGCGGTGATCGGGACCGCCATGGCGAAGGATCGGGAGCAGCGCTTTCCCGACTGCCGCTCGTTCGCCGCCGCCGCCCGCGCCGCCCTCGACGCGGTGGCGGCGCAGGCTGTCGCGCCGTTCGCGGGCGGGCGGATACCCGCCGCCGCGCCGGGGATCGTCCCCGCACCGAGCGATCCCACCCTGGTCCGCCCGCAGCTGGACAGTCCGGATGCCCCGGATTCCGTCCCGAGCGCACCGCGGGCCGGCAATCCGGATCCTGCCCCGAGCGCACCGCAGTTCGGTGGCCCGGACGCACCGCAGCCGGGCGGTCCGGGTTCCGTCCCACCTGGTTTCGCGCCCGCGGCGCCGCACTCGGCGGACCCGTCCCCCCCGGCCCGCGCGGCGCGAGCCGACTCGCGTCGGCTCCGAAGTGTCCTGTCCAGCACCTGGTTCCGCGCGGCCGCCGCGATCCTGGCGGTCCTCGCGATCGGCACCGCCGCCACCCTCGCCGCAAGCCCCTCGACCGTCACCGGCATCGGCACCCCGGCCGAACCCGGCACGACGACGCCGACCGGAGCGCCACCGACCACCCCGCCGACGACGACCCGCCCGACGAACCCCGCCTGGGGCCGCGACGCCGACCTCGTCGCCCGCTTCCCGGGCCTCCTCCCGCCGGACCCCACCGCCACCGGCTACCGCGGCGCCCGCTGCACCAGCATGAACGTGCTGAACAACGGCGGCGCCCCGGCGCTGGAGTGCACCCAGGACGACGGCGTGAAGTACTACGTCTGGTCCTACCGTCCCGACGACCCGCGCCGGGACACCGACTTCACCACGAATATCGAGAACGCCACCACCCGCGAGGAGCCGTGGACCCGTCCCTCCGGCACCGGCCGGGTCCGCTGGAGCCACTACCCGGGCGCCAACACCGGCATGCTGACGGTCAAGTTCGACGACCCGGCACGCGCCTGGGTCGTCATCGACGCGAACTGGGACTTCCACACCGGCGACGACCTGTACCGGCAGTGGTGGCCCGGGCTTCCGCTCTGATCAGCGGGTCGGCGCCGCCTCGGTGCTCTCGCTCCGGCCACCGCCCGCGTCGGCGTCACGCGGCGGCTCCGGCCGCCACGCCTCCCGCACGCCGGGCACGCCGTTCTCCACCACGTAGCTCGCCCTGGTGCTGATCGGCGCGCCCGGCCTGCGCACGTACGGCAGCACCCGGAAGTCGGTGCGCCACAGCTCGTGGTCGAGCTCCACCCGCACGTACCCGCGCTGCCCGTTGAAGAACCGGATATCCGGGTTGGCGTCCAGCATGGTGCGCCCGCGCGGGGTCATGTCCGAGCCGTCGCCGCCGCTGGTGATCGAGGTGCCGGTGAACTCCGCCGAGACCACGGGGGAGTCCGGGTCGCCGTGGTCCCGGCGCAGGTCGGCGGCGTGGTTCTCGTGCCGGTCGCCGGTGATCACCACCATGTTCCGCCCGCCGAGCCGGGCGGCGGCGCCGAGCACGGCGGCCCGGTCGGCGAGGTAGCCGTCCCACGGGTCGGTGGCCAGCGCGACCTCGGGGCCGGGGTCCATGTCGGTACGGCTCATCCCGACCTGGTTGCCGAGCACCTGCCAGCGCGCGGGCGAATTCGCCAGCCCGTCCAGCAGCCACTCCCGCTGCCCGGCGCCGAGCATGGTGCGCTCCGGGTTCGACCGCTCGTCGCAGCCGCGCACCACATCGCCGTCGCCGCAGGCCTGCGCGGTGCGGTACTGCCTGGTGTCGAGCATGGTGAAGTCGGCGAGGTCGCCGAAGCGGTAGCGCCGGTGCAGCAGCATGGACGGCCCCCGCGGCATCTGCGCGAGCCGCAGCGGCTGGTGCTCGTACATGGCCTGGAAGGCGGCGGCCCGCCGCTTCAGGAAGAGCGGCCCGAAGCCATGCACGGTGAGACCCAGGCCAGGTGATTCCCCGGCCCAGTTGTTGTCCACCTCGTGGTCGTCCATGGTGACCAGCCACGGGAACGCCGCGTGCGCGGCCTGCAGCGGCGCCTCCGCCTTGGCCTGGGCGTAGCGCAGCCGGTAGCCGCGCAGATCCACCGCCTCACCCTCGAGCTGCGGCTCCCAGACCTGCTGGCCCGCGCGGCCGCGGACCCAGCCCATCTCGTAGATGTAGTCGCCCAGGTGCACCACCAGGTCCAGGTCCTCCCGGCTCAGGTGGTCGTAGGCGGTGAAGTAGCCGGAGGTCCAGGACTGGCAGGAGGCGAAGGCGAAGCGCATGCGGTCCAGCCGCTGCCCGGCCGCGGGCGCGGTGCGGGTGCGGCCGACCGGGGAGATCGCCGAGCCGGCGCGGAAGCGGTAGTAGTACCAGCGGTCCGGCTCCAGCCCGCTGATCTCCGGGTGCACGCTGTGCCCGAGGTCGCGGCCGGCCACCGCGGTGCCGCGGGCGACGACGGCGCGGAACCCCTCGTCGTGCGCCACCTCGTAGTCCACGCTCACCGGGGCCAGCGGGGTGCCTGCCAGGCCGTCCGGGGCGGTGGGGTCGGGGGCGAGCCGGGTCCAGAGCACGAAGCCGTCCGGCGTCGGGTCGCCGGAGGCGACCCCGAGCGAGAACGGGTCGCCGAGCCAGCGCGGCGCGGGGAAGCGGGCGCTGCTCGCCGCGGCTGTACCCGCGAGCACCGCCGCCAGGGCGGCGCCGCCGAACCGCCCGAACTGCCGACGCGAGATGGCCACTCCGTCAGGGTACGTGCGGATGCCGCGGCGGGCCGGGTCCGTGGCAACCCTGAAAGATACCCTGATATCAGCCTTCACCTGCTGTTTCATCGCCGTTCGGCTGCCATGCTCGGAGCAGGACGAGCCGAAGGAGAGATGGCAATGGTGTGGAAGATCATCGGAGTGGTGGTGCTGGCGTGGATCGCGGTGGCGATCATCGGGGCGCTGCTGAAGGGGCTGTTCCCGCTCCTGGTGCTGGCTGTGATCGTCGGCGGGCTCTACCTGCTGTACAAGGCGGTGACCGACAACAGCGACAACAGCATCAGCAAGCTGTAGCTTCGCGGGTATGCGGCAGCTTCCGGAGGACTGGCAGCGCGGGCTGGTGATCGCGGCCCACCCCGACGACATCGAGTACGGGGCGGCGGCCGCGGTCGCCCGCTGGACCGGGCAGGGCAAGGAGCTGCGGTACCTGCTGGTCACCAGCGGCGAGGCCGGGATGGCCGGGGTGCCGCCGGCCGAGGCCGGGCCGCTGCGCGAGCGCGAGGAACGGGCGGCGGCCGCCGAGGTCGGCGTGCGCGACGTGGAGTTCCTCGGCTACCCCGACGGCCGGATCGAGGAGAGCCTCGCGCTCCGCCGCGACCTGGCCGCCGCCATCCGGCGGCACCGCCCCGAGCTGGTGGTGCTCATGCACTTCGGCCCGGTCTGGGCGCCCGGCTACCCGAACACCGCCGACCACAGGGCCACCGGCCGGGCGGCGCTGGACGCCATCGCCGACGCGGGCAACGAGTGGATCTTCCCCGAGCTGGCCGAGCTGCCGCCCTGGACCGCGCGCTGGGCCGCGGTCTTCGAACCCGGCGGCGACCATGCCGTCGACGTCACCGAGGTCATCCCGCAGGCGCACGCCTCGCTCGCCGCGCACCGCCGCTACCTGGAGGTACTCGCCCCGGAGCGGCCGGTGGCCGAGCAGGTGGCCGAGATCGTCGAGATGGGCACCGGGCCGCGCGCCGACTTCCCGGCCGCGCGGGCGGTCGGCTTCACGCTCTACCACTTCCGCGACTGACCGGTGTGGCAGGGTGGGCGGATGCGCGTAGCCGTCGTGGCCGGACCCGACCCAGGACATGCCTTCCCCGCGCTGGCCCTGTGCGCGCGCTTCCGCGCCGCCGGAGACGAGCCGGTGCTCTTCACCGGCCCGCGCTGGTTCGACACCGCCGCGGCCGCGGGGATCGAGGTGCGCAGGCTCAGGGGGCTGGCACCGCGCGCCACCGACGACGACGCCGACGCGGGCAGGCGGATCCACGAGCGCGCCGCGCACATCTCCACCGAGATCCTCCCCGAACTCGGCGCACTGCTCCCCGACCTCGTGGTCTCCGACGTGCTTACCGCCGGTGGCGGCATGGCCGCCGAGCGGCTGGGTGTGCCGTGGGCCGAGCTCTCGCCGCACCCGCTCTACCTGCCGTCGAAGGGGCTGCCGCCGATCGGCAGCGGCCTCGCCCCCGGCACCGGGGTGCGCGGCCGGGCCAGGGACGCCGTGCTGCGCGCGCTCACCGCCCGCGACGTCAGGGCCGGGCAGCGGCAGCGCGCCGCCGCCCGGATCGGGGTCGGGCTGCCCGGCGCCGACCCCGGCCCCGCCGCCCGGCTGATCGCCACCCTGCCCGCGCTCGAGGTGCCGCGCCCGGACTGGCCGGAGCACGCGCACCTGGTCGGGCCGCTGCTCTGGGAGCCGACCGCGGCCGTGCTGGAGCCGCCGCCCGGCACCGAGCCGCTGGTCGTGGTGGCGCCATCCACCGCGCACACCGGGGTCGCCGGGATGGTGGAGACCGTGGTCGAGGCGCTGGACGGCGCCGGGGTGCGGGTCGCCGTCTCCATGCTGGACACCCCACCGCCCGGGCTGCCGAGCTGGGTGCGCGCCGGGCTCGGCAGGCAGGACGTGCTGCTCCGCGCGGCCGCCGTGGTGGTCGGCGGCGGCGGGCACGGGCTGCTGGCCAAGAGTCTGCTCGCCGGGGTTCCGGTGGTCACCGTGCCCGGCGGCGGCGATCAGTGGGAGCTGGCCAACCGCGCGGCCCGCCAGGGCGGCTCGCTGATCGTCCGGCCGCTGACCGCCGCCGCCGTCCGGGCCGCGGTGCTGCGGGTGCTGGAGCAGCCGGGGTTCGCGGCCGCCGCCGGAGCCGCCGCGGCGGGCAGCGCCGAGGTCGCCGACCCGGTCGAGCTCTGCCATCGGGTGCTGGAGCGGGCCGGGGTGCCCTGAGTTGCCCGCGGCGTGTCGGCCTCGGGCGCCGAGGCGGGTGCGCGATCGGGCCGGGGTGCGCTGAGCCCCGGCCGCGGATGCCGGGCCGCGGGACGCATGCCGGGCCGCCGGACATCGGCGCAGGGCCCCGGCCACCGGACGGGTGCGTGCCCGGCCCGGTATCTTCGGCACGGTGCGGTTGACCGAATTCTCCGAACTCCTGCACACCGAATTCGGTGTGGCCAGGGGCGACACGCTGCTCGCCGACCACGTCATCCTCGCGCTCGGCGGGCGCACCGGCGCGCAGGCCATCGAGGCGGGGGTCGATCCCCGCGAGGTCTGGCGCGCGCTCTGCGCCGAGTTCGACGTGCCCCGGGTCCGGTGGTGACCCCGGTCGGCGGGGCGGCTTGACTCGAACACGTGTTCGTCTAGGCTGAGCGCCAGAACTTGTCGGTGCCGCGCTCTAGTGTGGGCGCCAACCACGAGGAAGCGCTTCTTCTCCCCGAGCCGGAGCGCCAACCACACCAGCTTCCCGACGTGAAGGGGATCGACATGGCACCACAGGCTTACGACCGCGACAAGGCGCTGGAGCTCGCGCTCGCCCAGGTCGAGAAGAGCTTCGGCAAGGGCGCGGTCATGCGGCTCGGCGAGGAGGCGCGGCAGCCCGTCTCGGTGATCCCGACCGGCTCCATCGCGCTGGATGTCGCGCTCGGCATCGGCGGGCTGCCGCGCGGCCGGGTGATCGAGGTCTACGGCCCGGAGTCCTCGGGTAAGACCACGGTCGCGCTGCACGCGGTGGCCAATGCCCAGGCCGCGGGCGGCGTCGCCGCGTTCATCGACGCGGAGCACGCGCTGGATCCGGAGTACGCCAAGAAGCTCGGCGTCGACACCGACGCGCTGCTGGTCTCCCAGCCGGACACCGGCGAGCAGGCGCTGGAGATCGCCGACATGCTGGTGCGCTCCGGCGCCATCGACATCATCGTCATCGACTCGGTGGCCGCGCTGGTGCCGCGCGCCGAGATCGAGGGCGAGATGGGTGACAGCCACGTCGGGTTGCAGGCCCGGCTGATGAGCCAGGCGCTGCGCAAGATGACCGGCGCGCTCAACAACTCCGGCACCACCGCCATCTTCATCAACCAGCTGCGCGAGAAGATCGGCGTCATGTTCGGCTCGCCGGAGACCACCACCGGCGGCAAGGCGCTCAAGTTCTACGCCTCGGTCCGGCTCGACGTGCGCCGCATCGAGACGCTCAAGGACGGCAGCGACGCGGTGGGCAACCGCACCCGCGTCAAGGTCGTGAAGAACAAGGTCTCGCCGCCGTTCAAGCAGGCCGAGTTCGACATCCTCTACGGCCAGGGCATCTCCAAGGAGGGCTCGCTCATCGACATGGGCGTCGAGCACGGCTTCATCCGCAAGTCCGGCTCCTGGTACACCTACGAGGGCGACCAGCTGGGCCAGGGCAAGGAGAACGCCAGGAAGTTCCTGCTGGAGAACGTCGATGTGCGCGACGAGATCGAGAAGAAGATCAAGGAGAAGCTCGGCATCGGCGCCGACGTGACCGCGACCGACGGCGCCGAGGTGCCCGCCGATTTCTGAGCCCGTCCGCAACCGCCACGCCGGGCCCGATCCGATGGACGAGGTCCGGCGGCGGTTGCGGGAATTGGAGAGCAGCTCCGGGGGGAGCGATCTTCCGCCGGACGGCCGCGGTGGTGCCGGCCGTCGGCGGGCGGGTCCGGTGGCGGCCGGGCCCGGGCGGGAGGAACCCGCGCCGTCCGGCTCCGGCTGCGCGGCGCAGGGGGGTACCCCGCAGGGTGGGACGGTCGAGCAGGCGAAGGAAGCCTGTCTTCGCCTGCTCGCCGTCCGCGCTCGCAGCCGCGCCGAACTGGCGCAGCGGCTCTCCGCCAAGGGATTCGACGCCGAGGTGACAGCGGCCGCGGTCGAGCGGCTCGTCGAGGTCGGGCTGGTCGACGATGCCGCCTTCGCCGAGCAGTGGGTGCGGTCCAGGCACACCTTCTCCGGGAAGGGGCGGGCGGCACTCGCCCAGGAGCTGCGGCGCAAGGGGGTCGCGCCGGAGACGGCCGCGGCCGCGCTGGACGGTATCAGCGGGGACGACGAGCGGGAGCGGGCCGCCGAGCTGGTGCGCCGGAAGGTGCGCAGTCTGCCCGCGAGCGTGGATCGGGACACGGCGCTTCGCCGGTTGTCCGGGATGTTGGCCCGGCGAGGTTACCCGGCGTCGGTCGCCTTTCCGGTGGTCAGGGCAGAGCTCGATGCCGCCGGGTACACGGGGGGTACCGAGCTGGCGGAGGACTGATCCGGGCCGCCCGCCCGGAGGCGGAGCGGCCCGGGACACCGCCTACTTCTTGGCGATATCAACACCCGGCGCGGCATCGGTGACCACGGAGTTCGCCGCGAGCACCGCGGTGCCCTTCCGCTTGCGGGTGCGCAGCCGCCGCTCCACCCGGGTGGCCACGAAGGTCAGCAGGCTGTTCAGCAGGATCATGATCAGCGCCACCACCATGAGCGCGGGAATGGTGTTGCTCTCCGCCGAGCCGAGCTGCTGCCCGGAGCGCACGATCTCGACATAGGTGATCTGGTAGCCGAGCGCGGAGTCCTTGAGCGCCACCACCATCTGCGAGATCAGCGCGGGCAACATGGCGGTGATCGCCTGCGGCAGCAGGATCAGCCGCATGAGCTGGTTCTTGCGCAGCCCGAGCGCCACCGCCGCCTCGGTCTGCCCGCGCGGCAGCGAGCGGATCCCGGCCCGCACGATCTCCGCGATCACCGACCCGTTGTAGATGGTGAGCGCGGTGACCACCGCGGCGAGCGCCAGATCCTCCGCCATGAACAGGTCGTACTCGGCGAACACCGCGAACAGGAAGATCATCAGGATGAGCACCGGAATGGCGCGCGAGAGCTCGACCACCACGCTCGCGAACCAGCGCACCGGACGATGATCGGAGAGCCGCAGGATGCCGAAGATCATGCCGAGCACCAGCGCGAACACGATGGAGAGCGCGGCTGCGACGATGGTGCCGCGCAGGCCGGGCAGCAGGTACGTCTCCCACACCGAGACTTCCAGGAACGGCGTCCACTTGTCCGCCGCGAACTGGCCCTTGTCCGCGAAGGCGGAGATCGCCAGCCACAGCCCGGCGCCGACCAGCACCACAACGATCGCCGTGTAGAGGTGGTTGCGCAGCCTGGCCTTCGGGCCGGGCGCGTCGAAGAGGACCGAAGACGCGCCGCTCATCGGGCTACCTCGAATCGCTTGGCCAGCCAGCCGAAGAAGAGGCCGGTGGGCAGGGTCAGGATCACGAAGCCGAGCGCGAAGATCGCGCCGATCGCCAGCAGGTCGGCCTCGGTCTCGTTCATGGTCGCCATCAGCGCGGCCGCCTCGGCGACGCCGATCGCGGAGGCGATGGTGGAGTTCTTGGTGAGCGCGATCAGCACGCTGCCCAGCGGCGCGACCACCGCGCGGAAGGCCTGCGGCAGCACGATCAGCCGCAGGTTCTGGCTGAACCCGAGCCCGAGCGAGCGGCCCGCCTCGGACTGCCCGAGCGGCACCGTGTTGATGCCGGAGCGCAGCGACTCGCAGACGAACGCGGCGGTGTACACGCTCAGGCCGACGATGGCCCAGCGGAAGTTGATGGCGTTCAGCGTCTCGCCGCCCAGCGTGAGCCCCATGGTGGAGTACAGCCCGAGCGAGCAGAAGACGATGATCAGCGTGAGCGGGGTATTGCGGATCAGCGTGACGTAGGCGGTGCCGACGCCGCGCGCGATCGGCACCGGCGACACCCGCAGCCCGGCCACGATCGTGCCGAGCACCAGCGCGCCGACGGAGGAAAGCACCGTCAGCTGGATGGTCACCCAGAAGGCGTCCAGTATCTGGTCGCCGTACCGCGAGATCAGATCGAACACGAGCGCGCGTCCCTTGCGATCGAGGGTGGACGGGGGAAGACCGGCGAGGGCGGCCCGGCGGGCCGGGCCGCCCTCGCCGAGCGGGTCAGTAGCGGTTCACCGTGGGCGGCGCCGGGATCTGGTACCCGGTGGCGCCGAAGGTCTGGTTCAGCGCGGCGGCCCAGGAGCCGTCGGCGATCATCGCCTCGATGGCGTCGTTCACCGCGTCGCGGGTCTCCTGGTCGCCCTTCTTCAGCCCGATGCCGTAGTTCTCCGTGGTGAACGGCTCGCCGACCACCTCGAGCTGGCCCGGTGACTGGGCCGCGAAGCCGGCCAGGATGATGTCGTCGGTGGTCACCGCGTCCACCGAGCCGCTGCGCAGCGCCTCCACGCAGAGCGAGTAGGTGTCGTACTCCTGCAGCTGCACGTCGTTGGCGTACTTGTCCTTGACGTTCTGCGCCGGGGTCGAGCCCTTGACCGAGCAGAGCTTCTTGCCGCCGGTCAGCGACTCCGGGCCGGTGATGGTGGTGTTGTCGGCCTTGACCAGCAGCGACTGCCCGGCCACGAAGTACGGCCCGGCGAAGTCGACCTTCTCCTTGCGCTTGTCGTTGATCGAGTAGGTGGCGATGACCAGGTCGACCTGCCCGTTCTCGATCAGCGTCTCGCGCTGGGCCGACGGGGCCTCCTTGAAGGTGATCTGATCCGGCTGTACGCCGAGCTTGCCCGCCACGTACTTGGCGACCTCGACGTCGAACCCGCTGTAGGAGCCGTCCTTGTTGCGCAGCCCGAGGCCGGGCTGGTCGAACTTGATGCCGACGGTGAGCTTGCCGTCCTTGGCGTTCTCGGTGGCGGACTTGTCGGAGCCGCCCCCACAGGCGGCCGTGCTCGCCACGGCAAGCGCCAGAGCGACCGCGCCGATCCCGGCGCGCAGCGCGCGGTTGATCCTCATCGAGTTCCTTCTCTCTGTCCTAGTGGCTCAGGATCTTGCCCAGGAAGTCCTTGGCCCGGTCCGATTTCGGGGCGGTGAAGAACGTCTCGGGCTCGGCGTCCTCGACGACCTGGCCGTCGGCCATGAAGAGCACCCGGTCGCCCGCGCGCCGGGCGAAGCCCATCTCGTGGGTGACCACGACCATGGTCATTCCCTCCTTGGCCAGCGCGACCATCACCTCGAGCACCTCGTTGACCATCTCCGGGTCCAGCGCGGAGGTGGGCTCGTCGAAGAGCATGACCTTGGGGTTCATCGCGAGCGCGCGGGCGATGGCGACGCGCTGCTGCTGGCCGCCGGAGAGCTGCGCGGGGTACTTGTCCGCCTGGTCGGCGATGCCGACCCGCTCCAGCAGCGCTTCCGCCTGCTTGCGCGCCTCGTCCTTCTTCAGCTTGCGCACCTTGAGCGGCGCCAGCATGACGTTGTCGAGGATCGTCTTGTGCGCGAACAGGTTGAACGACTGGAAGACCATGCCGACATCGGCGCGCAGTGCCGCCAGCGCCTTGCCCTCTGCGGGCAGCGGAACGCCGTCCACCGCGATCTCGCCGGAGTCGATCGGCTCCAGCCGGTTGATGGTGCGGCAGAGCGTGGACTTGCCGGAGCCGGACGGCCCGAGCACGATCACCACCTGCCCGCGCGGCACCTCCAGATTGATGTCGCGCAGCACGTGCAGCGCACCGAAGTGCTTGTCCACCTTGCGTATCGAGATCATCGGCGGGGTGCCCGCCGGCGCAGCGGCGGGGGTGTCCCCGGTGGCCCCGGGTGCGGCGGCGTCGTCGGTCATGGTCACTGACCTTAAAGGGAAAACCGGTTTTTGCCCTCCTTTACGGGACACGCCGCCGCGCCGCGCCGATTCGACATACCCCCGTAACCTGGCGGTACCCTCGTCTCCCCAGTCCCGGTGACCCCCGTAGGCTGGGCGCGTGGATTCGATGGGACGGATGGCGGTGCTCCCGGCCGCGGAGGCCGGCGCCGGCCGCAGCTACGAGGTGCGCACCTTCGGCTGCCAGATGAACGTGCACGACTCCGAGCGGCTCTCCGGGTTGCTCGAAGATGCCGGGTACGTCCGGGCGGTGCCCGGCGCGCAGCCCGATCTGGTGGTCTTCAACACCTGCGCGGTGCGCGAGAACGCGGACAACAAGCTCTACGGCACGCTCGGGCACCTGGCGCCGGCGAAGGCGGAGCGGCCCGGCATGCAGATCGCGGTCGGCGGCTGCCTGGCGCAGAAGGACCGGGACGCCGTCGTCCGCCGCGCGCCCTGGGTGGACGTGGTCTTCGGCACGCACAACATCGGCTCGCTGCCGGTGCTGCTGGAGCGTGCCAGGCACAATGCCGAGGCCCAGGTGGAGATCCTGGATTCGCTGGAGGCGTTTCCCTCCACGCTGCCCGCCAAGCGCGAGTCGGCCTACGCGGGCTGGGTCTCCATCTCGGTCGGCTGCAACAACACCTGCACCTTCTGCATCGTCCCCGCGCTGCGCGGCAAGGAGGTGGACCGGCGCCCCGGCGATGTGCTCGCCGAGGTGCAGGCGCTGGTCGACCAGGGGGTGCTGGAGGTGACGCTGCTCGGGCAGAACGTCAATGCCTATGGCGCCTCGTTCGCCGACCCGGCCGAGCCGCGCGATCGCGGCGCGTTCGCCAAGCTGTTGCGCGCCTGCGGCGGCATCGAGGGTCTGGAGCGGGTGCGTTTCACCTCGCCGCACCCGGCGGAGTTCACCGACGACGTGATCGAGGCGATGGCGGTCACCCCGAATATCTGTCCGCAACTGCACATGCCGCTGCAGTCCGGGTCGGACCGGGTGCTCAAGGCCATGCGCCGCTCCTATCGGCAGGCGCGCTACCTCGGCATCATCGACAAGGTGCGGGCCGCCATGCCGCACGCGGCGATCACCACCGACATCATCGTCGGCTTCCCCGGCGAGACCGAGGAGGATTTCGAGCAGACCCTCGAGGTCGTCCGGCGGGCCCGCTTCACCAGCGCGTACACCTTCCAGTACTCCAAGCGGCCGGGGACTCCCGCCGCCGAGCTGCCGGATCAGCTGCCGAAGGCCGTGGTGCAGGCGCGGTACGAGCGGCTGATCGCGCTGCAGGAGGAGATCTCGCTGGCCGGGAACCGGGAGCTGGTCGGCGCCGAGGTGGAGTTGCTGGTAGCCGAGGGCGCGGGGAAGAAGAACGCCGCCACCGCCAGGATGAGCGGCCGCGCCAGGGACGGCAGGCTGGTGCACTTCCGCCCGGAGGGTGCCGGTATCCGCCCCGGTGACCTGGTGACCGTCACGGTGACCGGCGCCGCGCCGCACCACCTGATCGCCGACGCGCCGATCATCGACCACCGCCGGACCCGGGCCGGGGACGCGCACGAGCGCGGGATCACCCCGAAGACCGCGCCGATCGGGGTCGGGCTCGGGCTGCCGAGCATCGGCGCGCCCGTGGTGCAGGAGGCCAGCAGCGGCTGCGCCACCGGGTGCGGCACGTGACCGGTCCGGCCGATCCCGGCGACGAGCCGGGCCGAGAAGGAGACGACGTGAACCCCGCCGAGAGCCTGGAACAGATGCGCGCCGAGATCGACGCCGTGGAGCGGCGGGTCGCGGGGGAGATCGACCCGGGGGCCCGCGCGCTGGTGGTGGCGGTCGCGGTGTTCGCGCTGCTGATCTCGCTGGTGCTCGCGCACGCCGGGTCGGCGCGCGGCTTCGATGTGCTGCTCGGCACCGAGGCGGCGCGGATCGAGCACATCGGGCTGCCCTCCCGGATCTTCGTCTGGTTCGTGACGGTCTTCGGGATCGGCTTCTCGCTGCTGGCGCTGATGACCAGACGCTGGGCGCTGGCCTGGGTGGCGCTCGCCGGGTCGGCCGTGGCCAGCGCCTTCGGCGTCTTCTCCATCTGGCACCGGCAGACGCCCGGGCTGAACAACTACATCGGCGCGGGGCCAGGGATCGGGCTCGTCCTCGGCACCATCGCCGCCGTCGTCCTCACCTTCCACTGGGTGAAGGTGGTGTGGAGCCGGACCGCCGTGCACCTCGCCGCCGAGGAGCAGCGGCGCGCCGTCGCCGCCGCCGCGGAGGAAGAAGAGCGCAGGAAGCGCTTCGGCGAGAGCTGAGCTCCGCCTGCGGCGGGCATCCCGGTCGACCGAGCGCGTGCGGCGAGCTCAGCGGTCCGCGGCTGCGCCCGTCACCCGCGCGGGCCGAGCGCACCCCCGGAGAGCTGCGGCATCGCGTGCCACGCCGGCACCGGGCGAGCACCCGCCCGACCTCGGTCAGAGGTTGCTGACCGCGCCTTCGGCGGCGTCGGCCCACTCACGCCACTGCTTGGCCTGCTCGAGCGCCCGCTCGGCATCGCGGGTCTTCCCCGCGGCCTGCGCCTTGGCGGCCTGCTCCTCGAACTGCTGCACCCGCTCGCGGAACTGCGCCGCACGGGCGACCGCCTCCGGGTCGCTGCGCCGCCACTGGGCGTCGGCCGCCTCGCGCACCCGCTTCTCGATGGCGCGCAGCTTGCCCTCCAGGTCCTGCATGCGCTCGCGCGGCACCTTGCCCAGCGCGTCCCACTTCTCCTGCAGGTCGCGCAGCGCGGCGCGGGCGCCTTCCAGATCGGTGGCCGGGTCGATATGCGCGTACGTGCGCAGCAACTCCTCCTTGGCGGTGGCGTTCTGCTCGAACTCGGCGTCCCGCTCGGAGGCGGCGGAGTTGCGGGCCGCGAAGAACACGTCCTGCGCGCTCTTGAACCGGCGCCACAGCGCCTCGTCGGCTTCGCGCGGCGCCCGGCCCGCGGCCTTCCACTCGGTCAGCAGGTCACGGAAGACGGCGGCGGTGCCTGCCCAGTCGGTGGAGCCGGAGAGCGCCTCGGCCTGCACGCACAGCTCCTCCTTGCGGGTCTTGGCGGTGGCGCGCTCGCGATCCAGCTCGGCGAAGTGCGCGCCGCGGCGGCGGTTGAACGACTCCCGCGCCTTGGAGTAGCGGCGCCACAGCGCGTCGTCGACCTTGCGGTCGACGCCGCGAATGGTCTTCCACTCGTCCAGGATCTCGCGCAGCCGGTCGCCCGCGGCCTTCCACTGGGTGGATTCGGCGGCGATCTTCTCCGCCTCGGCGGCCAGCGCCTCCTTGCGCTCGGTGTGCTCGTGGCGCGCGCGCTCCTTTTCTTCGCGGGCGTGCGCGGCGGCTTCCTCGGAGTGCTCGGCGATGGCGGCGAGCCGGGCGGCGAGGCCGTCGATATCGCCGATGACGGCGGCGCTCGGCAGCGATTCGGCCAGCGCGACGGCGGCGGCCCTGGTCTTGCGGGCGTCGGCGCCCGCCGCGAGCCTGGCCTCCAGCAGCGCGACCTCGGTGGCCAGATCGTCGAAGCGGCGGCCGAAGTGCGCCAGCCCCTCGGTGGCGTCACCGGCCTGCCAGGAGCCGATCTGCCGCTCGCCGTCGGCGGTCTTGACCCAGGCGGTACCGTCCTCGTCGACGCGGCCCCACTTGCTCGGGTCGCTGACCGTCGGGACGACGACCGGGTGCGGATGCTGCTGGGCGGCGGGGCCGGGAGCGGGCTTGACGGCGTGCGGCTTGGGACGGGTGCCCGCACCGCCGGGCTTCGGGGCACCGGACGGGCGCGGTACCTGCGCGGGGCGGCCGGCGTCGGCGGTTCCGTTGGTGTCGGTCATTGCTCCTCGTCCCTGCCGCGCGTCACGGCTGCCTGATTACGCCCTGGCTCACCCCATTCAACCCGGTGCGAGCCCTCGAGACCATTCGATCCACGCCCCCGCGAAGGGGACCACCAGGTCGCCCGACCCGTGGTGACCTGGGTTGTCGCTCCCCGAACACTATCAATCCCCGGGGGTTTTGCAGCAGAGACACTCGAACCCGCGGCACCCGCCGGACAGCCTGCGGCTACCGTTGTCGGGTGTTCTCCGTCGCGGCCCTGATGCCCGCGCCACCCGTCCTCGTTCCCGAGTTGTGCGGTGGTGCGGCGGAATCCGGCGTGCCCGATCCGGCGCGGGCGGCCGGGCACCGTCCCGGTGGCGCGACCGGCGACGCCCGCGGGATCGGCGCCGGGGCAGGCGATCCCCGGACCGTGCTGCGCGCGGCGGTGCTCGGCGTGCTGGCCGAGCTGGCGGCGGCGGCGAACACCTGGACGGTGCTCGGCACCGGGCAGGGGCAGTACGGTCCGGACACCGCGGGCACCTTCCTCGGGTACGGCGTCGACGTGCGGGTGGAGCTCGGCCCGGATGCCGCCGACGCGCCCGATCCCGAGCTGGCGCTGCCGGTGCTGATCGCGGGCTGGGCCCGCGGCGCGGTCGCCCCCGGCGCGAACGCCGAGGTCCGGCTGCTGCCGGAGGAGACATCGGCGCGCGCGGCGGCGGCCTTCGGCGCCCGGCTGCGCGCCGAACTCGACGCCGTGCCGGAGTCGCGCGGGGTCCTGGTGATCGCCGACGGCGCCGCCACCCTCACCACCGCGGCCCCCGGCTACCTGGACGAGCGCGCCCCCGCCGTGCAGCAGCGGCTCGACACCGCGCTCGCGACCGGCGACCGCGCGGCCCTGCTCGACCTCGACGAGGAGCTGAGCGCGGACCTCGTGCTCCGCGGCCGCGCCCCGTACCAGGCGCTGGCCGGGCTCTTCGCCCGCGACGACGCGGTGGCGGCGGAGACCCGCTACCAGGACGCGCCCTTCGGGGTCGGGTACCACGCCGGGCTGTGGCGGCCCGCGTGAGCACCCCGGTGGCGGTGATCGGCCCCACCGCCACCGGCAAGTCCGAGCTCGGGCTGGTGCTGGCCGAGCGGCTCGGCGGCGAGATCGTGAATATCGACGCCATGCAGCTGTATCGGGGGATGGACATCGGGACGGCCAAGGTGCCGCCCGCCGAGCGCCGCGGCATCCCGCATCACCAGCTCGACGTCCTCGAGGTCACCGCCACCGCCACCGTCGCCGCCTACCAGGCCGCGGCCGCCGCCGATGTCGAGGCGATCCTGGCGCGCGGGCGCACTCCGGTGATCGTCGGCGGCTCCATGATGTACGTGCAGGCGCTGCTCGACCAGTGGGCGTTTCCGGCCACCGACCCGGAGGTGCGGGCCAGGTGGGAGGGGGTGCTGGCGGAGCGGGGGCTCGCCGCCGTGCACGCGGCGCTGCGCGCGGCCGACCCGGCGGCGGCCGAGACCATCCTCCCCACCGACGGCAGGCGCATGGTGCGCGCACTGGAGGTGGTGGAGCTCACCGGGCGCCCGTTCGCGGCATCGGCGCCGGTGATCGGCGCCCCGCGCTGGAACACGCTGCTGCTCGGGGTGGACCGGGCGACCGCCGAGCTGGACGCCAGGATCGAGCGGCGCACCGCGCACATGTTCGAGGCGGGGCTGGTGGACGAGGTGCGCGGGCTGCTCGGGCGCGGGCTGCGAGACGGGGTGACGGCGCGCAGGGCCATCGGATACGCACAAGTCCTCGCCCACCTCGACGACGAATACGACCTGAACCACGCGGTCGAGCGCACGCTGATCGGTACCAGGCGGTATGTGCGCAGGCAGCGCTCGTGGTTCCGCCGCGACCCACGGGTGCGCTGGCTGGACGGCGCCGACCCGGCGCTGGCCGCGGCCGCCCTCGCCGCGGTGGCCGCGCACGCGGCGGGCGAACCGGCAGGCACGGGAAAGGAACCCTCAGCGCAGTGAGCCGATCAGCGCGGCCGCGCACGGCCTCGGTCCAGGTGTGGCAGGGGTATCTGACGAATCGCGGCAAGCGGCTGCGCGACGGGCGCTTCCTGGTGCACGGCGTCAAACCGATCACCCGCGCCCTCGCCTGCGACTGGCCGCTGGAGACGCTGCTCTACCGGCTCGGCGGGCCCGAGCTCTCCGGGTGGGCGCGCGAGGTGCTCGACACCAGCCGGGTGCCGCGGGTCGGGCTGGTGCCCGAGCTCATGGCCGAGCTCGGCGACGGCGTGCCCGAGCTGGTCGCGGTCGCCGTCGCCCGCCCCGGCGAGCTCGACGACTTCGCCCCCGGCGTGCCCGGCGGCGTGCCGCCGGTGGTGCTGGTCGCCGACCGCCCCGACTCACCCGACGTGCTCGGCGCGCTCATCCGCACCGCCGAAGCCTTCGGCGCCGCCGGTGTGGTGATCACCGGCCCCGGCGCCGACCACCACGACCCCCGCACCGTCCGAGCCTCCACCGGCTCACTCTTCGCGGTCCCGGTCTTCCGCGCCGGCGGCGCCCCCCAGGTGCTCGCCTTCGCCGAGCGCCAGCGCAGGCGCGGCATCCCCACCCGCCTGGTGCTCCCCGGCGCACACGGAACACCGGTCGACACCCACGAGTTCGATCAGGCCACGGTCGTCATCGTCGGCGACGAGCGCGGCCCCTGGCCCACCGCCGCCCCCCTCGCCATCCCCGGCGCCGCCGACACCCTCGGCGCCGCCGCCACCGCCACCATCACCCTGTACGAAATAGCCAGACAGCAACAGTAGGACTACCGTCCGTACAACAGGCCATGACCACATGGCCACCCCCATCGGGTTCGCGGCCCGTCCCGCGATCGGGCGTCCGAAGCGATGCGGCGCAGCCGCCAGTCTCGGACGCCCGATCGCGGGACCCCCGTGGGCCGCGAACCCCGTCCGCGCCAGCGGACAGACAACACAGGAGCCAGAGGTTGGATGCGGTCGAGTTCAGCAAGGGGCACGGCACCGAGAACGACTTCGTCGTGCTTCCGGACCCCGAGGCGGCGCTCGACCTGAGCGCCTCCAAGGTCGCCGCGCTGTGTGATCGGCGCGCGGGGATCGGGGCCGACGGGGTGCTTCGGGTCGCCAAGGCCGGGAAACTGCTGGACGCGGGGGTGCTGGCGGCACTGCCCGATGGCGTCGCCGCGGACGACTGGTTCATGGACTACCGCAATGCCGACGGCTCGATCGCGGAGATGTGCGGCAACGGCGTGCGGGTGTTCGCGCACTACCTGGCCGCGGCGGGCTGGGAGCCGCGCACCGACTACGTGGTGGGCAGCAGGGCGGGCGCCAAGCCGGTCACCGTGCACAGCGGCGACCCGGTGCACGGCGAGGTCACCGTGGCGATGGGGCCGGTCCGCGAGCTCGGCCCGTCCACCGCCTCGCTGGCGGGCTGGGCCTACCCCGGCATCGGCATCGATGTCGGCAACCCGCACCTGGCCTGCGTCGCCGGCGACCTCTCCGGCGACGACCTGGCCAAACTCGACCTCACGGTGCCCCCCGGCTACGACCCCGATCTCTTCCCGCAGGGCGTGAACATCGAGTTCGTCACCCCGCTCCCGGCCGACGCGGAACCCGCCGTCGACATGCGGGTCTACGAGCGTGGCGTCGGCGAGACCCGCTCCTGCGGCACCGGCACCGTCGCGGCCGCCGCCGCGGTGCTGCACCGGGAGGGGTTCCGGATCGCCGAGGACGCGGGCGAGGTGCGGGTGCGGGTGCCGGGCGGCGCCGTCTCGGTCCGGCTCGCGGGTGGCCAGGCGTGGCTGCGCGGCCCGTCGGTGCTGCTCGCGCACGGGCGGCTCGCGGGCGAGTGGTGGCTGGCGCACTGACCCGCCCGGCGAATATCACGGTGCACCGTTCGCCGCACAGTGGCAGCATGGAGCCTGTATGAAAAAATCTGACAGGTTCCCGCTCCCGGTGACGTTCGAGGACGCCTTCGACATCGAGCCCGCCGCCACCGAGGACGACACGCTCACCCGGCACGCCGAGCGCATGGCCCGCTCCGGCTGGTCCGCCGACCCGACCGTCGGCGAGCTGCAGCTCGACGAGCGCAGCTCGCTGCGCCGTGTCGCCGGGCTCTCCACCGAGCTCACCGACATCACCGAGGTCGAGTACCGGCAGCTGCGCCTGGAGCGCGTCGTGCTGGTCGGGGTCTGGACCGAGGGCACCGCCGCGGCCGCCGACGCCTCCATGGCCGAGCTGGCCGCGCTCGCCGAGACCGCGGGCTCGCAGGTGCTGGAGGCGCTGATCCAGCGCCGCGACCGCCCCGACCCGGCCACCTACATCGGCTCCGGCAAGGCCGAGGAGTTGCGCGCGGTGGTGCTGGAGACCGGCGCCGACACCGTCATCTGCGACGGCGAGCTGACCCCCGCGCAGCTGACCGCGCTGGAGAAGGTGGCCAAGGTGAAGGTGGTCGACCGGACCGCGCTGATCCTGGACATCTTCGCCCAGCACGCCACCTCCAGGGAGGGCAAGGCGCAGGTCACGCTGGCGCAGATGGAGTACATGCTGCCGCGGCTGCGCGGCTGGGGCGAGTCCATGTCGAGGCAGGCGGGCGGCCGGGCGGGCAGCAACGGCGGTGTCGGCCTGCGCGGTCCTGGTGAGACCAAGATCGAGACCGACCGCCGCCGGATCCGTGAGCGGATGGCCAAGCTGCGCAGGCAGATCCGCGAGATGAAGACGGCGCGCGACACCATGCGCGCCCGCCGGGTGAACGGCGGGGTGCCCGCCGTCGCCATCGTCGGGTACACCAACGCGGGCAAGTCCAGCCTGATGAACGCGCTCACCGACGCCGGAATCCTGGTGCAGGACGCGCTCTTCGCCACCCTGGATCCCACCACGCGGCGGGCCGCGCTGGACGACGGCCGCGAGATCGTGGTCACCGACACCGTCGGCTTCGTCCGGCACCTGCCGACCCAGCTGGTCGAGGCGTTCCGCTCCACGCTGGAGGAGGTCACCGCCGCCGACCTGCTGCTGCATGTGGTGGACGGCTCGGACCCGCTGCCCGCCGGGCAGATCGAGGCGGTGCGCGAGGTGATCACCGACGTGGTCAAGGATTCCGGGGTGCCGGCACCGCCGGAGCTGCTGGTGGTCAACAAGATCGATGCGGTGGACGAGCTGGCCCTGGCCCGGCTGCGGGCCCAGCTGCCGGACGCCGTCTTCGTCTCCGCCGCGACCGGCGCCGGGGTGGCGGAGCTGCGCGAGCGGGTCGCCACCCTGCTCGGCGGGCTGGACGTGGACGTCACCGTGCTGCTGCCCTACACCAGGGGCGATCTGCTGGCCCGGGTGCACGCCGAGGGCCGGATCCTGGCCACCGAGCACGAGGAGGGCGGTACCCGGGTGCGGGCCAGGGTGCCGCACGCGCTCGCCGCCGCCTTGACCCCGTTCGCCGGATCCGCGCCGGAACAGCGCGGGTGACCCGCACTCCCGCTGCGGCGCAGCGGATTCGGGCGGTCCCGCTGGGGTAGCCGGGATGCTGCCGGTGTGATTAGGCTGAGTCTCGTCGCATCGCCCAGCAGGAGGACACCCCATGTCGCAGCACCGTTCGGGCGGGGCAGCATCGGCGGCGCCGCGCTCCGGCGCCACCGCTTCCGGCAGGCTCACCGACGGTGCGCCGCTCCGGGTTTCGCCGAGCGGTGTCGAGATGCGGCTGCTCGACGCGGTTCTCGCGCCGCTGCGGGCGTGGTCCAGCCCGCGCTTCTACGGCCTGGAGAACATCCCCGCCGACGGCCCGGTGCTACTGGTCGGCAACCACAACCTGTTCGGCGGCATCGATGCCCCGCTGTTGCTGCCCGAGGTGCTGCGCCGCCGCGGCAGGCTCATCCGCGGGCTCGCGGAGAACGTGCTCATGGCGGTGCCCGGCGTGCGGCACGTGCTGCACCGCTTCGGCGTCGTCCGCGGCACGCGGGCGAACTGCCTGGCGCTGCTCGCCAGGGGCGAGGCGGTGATCGTCTTCCCCGGCGGCAGCCGGGAGGCGGCCAAGCGGAAGAACGAGAAGTACACGCTGCGATGGGACGGCCGCACCGGTTTCGCGCGGATGGCCATCGAGGCGGGGGCGCCGATCGTCCCGGTCGCCATGATCGGCATCGACGACGCCCTCGACATCGTGCTCGACGCCGACCACCCGGTCATGCGCCCGGTGCGCTGGGCCGCGCGGGCGCTCGGGCTGCCCGCGGGGCTGATCCCCCCGGTGGTGCGCGGCATCGGCCCCACCGTCGTGCCGCGCCCGGAGCGGTTCTACTTCGCCGCGGGCGCCCCCATCGACCCGGCGCCCTGGCGCGGTGCCGCGGATGTGACCGCCGCCGCCACCGAGCTCGCCGGGGTGGTGCGCAAGGGGCTGGAGGAAGAGCTGCGCTTCCTCTTCGCCGAGCGCGAGCGGGATTCCGGGCGCAGCCTCACCGGCCGGGTCAAGGGATTGCTCCGCCGCCGCTGAGCATACGAACCGCGCGGTATCGGGTGGTGCCGCCGGCTTCGCCGTTCCCGCCGCCGACGTTTGCCGGGAATCGCGGATACGCCTCACTTCGGCCGATCGCGGGGCAGGTGACGGTATCGATTTCGGGTGGGAAGTGAACAGCGATTCTCGTTGCGGGTACCGTGTGAGGCAACGACCGCCGGGGTGGCCCGGCCGGTGCCGCACAAGGAGGTAGGCGTGGAGCGCACACTGTTCGAACCCGAGCACGATCTGTTCCGGGAGTCGTTCCGCAAGTTTCTCGATCAGCACGTCGCGCCGAACCACGCGAAGTGGGAGGAGCAGGGCATCGTCGACCGCGATGTCTGGCTGGAGGCGGGCAAGCAGGGCTTTCTCGGCATGGCGGTGCCGGAGGAGTACGGCGGCGGCGGGGTGAAGGACTTCCGGTACAACGCGGTGGTGACCGAGGAGGCCGTGCGCGGCCTGTACAGCGGCCTCGGCTTCGGGCTGCACAACGACGTCATCGCGCCGTACCTGCTGGAGCTGGCGAACGAGGAGCAGAAGCAGCGCTGGCTGCCGGGCTTCTGTTCCGGCGAGATCATCACCGCCATCGCCATGACCGAGCCGGGCACCGGCTCCGACCTGCAGGGCATCAAGACCAAGGCGGTCCGCGACGGTGACGACTGGATCCTGAACGGCGCCAAGACCTTCATCACCAACGGCATCAACGCCGACATCGTGATCGTGGTCGCGCAGACCGACCCGTCGAAGGGCGCGATGGGCTTCAGCCTGCTCGTGGTGGAGCGCGGCATGCCCGGGTTCGAGCGCGGCCGCAACCTGGACAAGATCGGGCTCAAGGCGCAGGACACCGCGGAGCTCAGCTTCACCGACGTCCGGGTGCCCGGCAAGAATCTGCTCGGCACCGAGGGCATGGGCTTCATCCACCTCATGCAGAACCTGCCGCAGGAGCGGCTCTCCATCGCCGTGATGGCCGCGGGCGCCATGGAGGCCTGCCTGGAGATGACGATCCAGTACGTGCGCGACCGCAAGGCGTTCGGCAAGCCGATCGGCGCCCTGCAGAACACCCGCTTCGTGCTGGCCGAGCTGGCCACCAAGACCACCGCGGTACGCGTCCTGGTCGACCGCTTCGTCCAGGACCTCAACGAGGGCAAGCTCTCCGCCGAGGACGCCGCGATGGCCAAGTGGTGGAGCACCGAGGAGCAGCTCGACCTGATCAACCGCTGCCTACAGCTGCACGGCGGCTACGGCTACATGAAGGAGTACCCGATCGCCCGCGCCTACCTGGACGCGCGCATCCAGACGATCTACGGCGGCACCACCGAGATCATGAAGGAGATCATCGGGCGGTCGCTCAAGCTGTCCTGATCGCCTCCGCGTTGGCCCTCGTCCGCCGAGACGGGGGCTTTCGCGTTCAACCGCCGAAGTACCGGCGAGCGGCAGCCACCGGTCGGCGGTCGGGTGCGCGCTGACCGGCAGGCGCGCGGCGGCTGCCCGGCCGGGAAAGGCATCGCGGTGCGGTGCGGACCCACCACCCCCGGACGCCGCCGGGCCGCGCGGGGACCGGGTCGTCGGACCGGCCGGTTTCGGGCAGGATCGGTACCACCATGACCGAGCAGCTTTCGCCCCCGAGCCGCCGCCGCGCCGCCGCCCGGCTCGGCGTTGTCGTCCTCGTCCTGGCGCTGCTCTTCTACCTGGTCGCGGTGCGGCGGGTGATCGATATCGAGCAGGTGCGCGAGCTGATCCGGGCCTCGGGGCCGCTGGCGCCGCTGGTCTTCGTGCCGGTCTCGGCGCTGCTCGCGGCGATCTTCGTGCCGGGGACGCTGCTCGCCGCCACCAGCGGGCTGCTCTTCGGGCCGTTGGTCGGCACGGTGGTCTCGCTCTGCTCCGCCGTCGGCACCGCCGTGATCACCAGCCTGCTCGGCCGCCGGGCGGGGCGGGCCGGTGCGCGCGAGCTGATCGGGGCCGAGCGGTCGGACCGGATCGACGCGCAGATCGCGCGCGGCGGGCTGTGGGCGGTGGTCGGGCAGCGCTTCGTCCCCGGCATCTCCGATGCCATGGCCTCGTACGTGTTCGGCGCCCTCGGCGTCCCGCTCTGGCAGATGGTGGCCGGGTCGTTCATCGGGTCGGCGCCGCGCGCCTTCGTCTACACCGCGCTCGGCGCCTCGATCGGCGAGTTCTCGGCGCCGCTCGCCTACACCGCCATCGGGGTGTGGTGCGTCACCGGCGTGCTCGGCGCGTACGCCGCGCACCGCGGGTACCGGCTGTGGCGGCGGCGGCCACGGCCGGAGCCCGCCGCCGAGCCGCCCCGTGCCAAGCTGAACCCATGACCGACGAACGTTTCGAGGTGCGGCGGCAGGTCGCCGCCGCACCCGGGCAGATCTTCGCCCTGCTCTGCTCCCCGGACGGCCACGTGGCCATCGACAGCTCCGGCATGCTGCAATCCGCGGAGGGCGAGCCGGTGCGCGCCGTGGGCGACCGCTTCGTGGTGCACATGGACCGGGAATCGCTGAACGACTACCCGTTGGGCAAGTACGACGTCACGGTGATCATCACCGAGTTCGAGCCGGACGCGCACATCGAGTGGACGATCTCCGGCCAGATCCAGCCACCGATCGAGCACCGCTACGGCTACCGGCTGGAGCCGAGCGAGATCGGCACCCTGGTCACCTCGTACTACGACTGGAGCAATATCGCGGAGAAGTACCGGGAGCGCGGCATCTTCCCGGTGATCCCGGAGTCCGCGCTACGCGCCACCCTCGGCATTCTGGCGCGCACCGTCGAGCACTAGCGCGGGGTCGCGCTGCGCCTGGCGCAGGTTGCGGATGACCTCGCGGGCCAGCGCGTTGTTGCCGACGCCGCCGATCACCGCGCCGATTCCCGCCGGGATCACCTTGCCGAAGGCCAGCGCGCCGCGCTTGACCAGGAACTGCACCACGAAGCGCTTCACCGGCCCCTCGGGCATCGTCGAGAGCACCGGCAGCCGGTTGGCCAGCGCGGTGTCCCACTGCTTGGCCGAGCGGCCCGCGGTGCCGAGCGCCTTGGCGCCCGCGCCGCCCAGGATCACCGCCGAGACCAGCGGCCCGCGCACGGTGCCGGTGGAGCGCTCCGACACCTCCTTGGCACCGACCACGAAGACCGTGGAGGCCTCCAGGAACAGCACCGTGTCGGCACCGGCGGCGGCCAGCCCGACCAGCGTGCCGACGCCGGGCACCGCCGCGCTCAGCCCGGCCGCGACGCCGCTGGCCGTCACCGTGATCAGGTAGTGCTTCTCCAGCCTGCGCACGAGCTCGTCCGGCGATTCCTCCGGGTGCCTGCCGCGCACGAAGCCGGCGTAGCGGAGGACCAGCGGCGTCTGCACCTCCGCCGCCCGGTCCAGCACCGTGACGACACCCTTGTCCAGGAACTTCTGCAGCACGCTGTTCGCCTCTCCCCGTTCGTTCGCCGGTCCGTCACCGGCGCGATCAGCGGGGGAATACCCGGCGGCGCGCGCGATTCACGGTCAGCTCGCGGTGGCTTCGGCGCTGACCGGGCGGACGGTGCCGTCCGGCAGCGTCTGGTCGCCCGCGAGCGCGGTGACCCGGCCGTCCGCGCGGCAGCCGGTGACCCGCAGGTCGAGGGCGGAACCGGCGGGGTTGCCGTGCTGGTCGGTGTCGAGCCGCAGTTGGAGCCCGAAACCGGCGTCGCCCGCGGCGACCGTGGTCCAGGTGCCGCGGAGGGCATCGGTGCCGGTGTGCAGCGCGGCGGTCTCCTGGTCGAGGGTCAATTCGCCGGACGGCTCCGCGGCCGCGTTCGCCACCCGGTAGGTGACGCCCTGGTAGTCGGTGCCGCGCAGCCCGCAGGGCGGCTCGGCGGCCTGCACCGTCAGCGGCAGCAGCACGACGGTGAACGCCACCAGGGCGGTCACTCCGGCGGCGGGCGCCAGCAGCGCGGGCACCTTCCTCGAACCTGGCATGGGGGAGACCTCCGTATCGGGTGTCGGCGCGTGCCGCCCGTGTCCGCAGACTTAGCCCTCGACCGCGTCCTCAAACGCGGCGATCCCAGACCAGGGTGTAGCGCCAGAAGAGCCGGCGCCGGATTCGGGCGCCCGGCAACTCCGCGGCAGCCGCCGCCCGGATCTCGGCCAGCGTCTCCCGCGGCTCGGCCACCGGGGCCCGCATGTGCGGAGGTGGCTCGGTGGCGCGGGCCGGGTGCTTCACCAGGCCGACGAGCGGGTTGAGCAGGACCGCGGGGAGCCGGGCGAGCAGGTCGGCGGTGGTGTCGCGGTGGCAGCCGACCACGACGATCCTGCCGCCGGGGGAGAGGCCGTCGCGCAGCGCGCGCAGGGTGCGGCGCAGCGGGAGGTGGTGCAGGACCGCGACGAGGGTGATGGCGTCCCAGCGGGCGCCGGGGTCGCGGTCGGCGAAGTCGATGGGCAGGATGCGCACGGCGGGGTCGGCACGGAAGCGGGCGGCGGCGACGGCCACGGTCTCCGGGTCGCGCTCCAGCCCGGTGACGGTGTGGTGCTCGCGCAACCGGGCGACGAGATTGCCGGTGCCGCAGCCGATATCGAGGACATCGCGGGCGCCGGAGGCACGCACCTGTCTTACCACCCAGTCGAGGTAGTGGTCGTTGTGGCTCCACGGGTGGGCGCGGTTGACGCGGTTCAGCCAGGCGAGCACGGCGCCACCCTAGCCGGGATAGTTTGCTGAAAGTGTGCTGTGAGGCAGGCGGGGAACATAGACTCGGCGGATGACGGATGCGGATGTGCTCGTCGTCGGTGCGGGGCCGGTGGGGCTGGCCGCGGCGGTGGAGCTGGCGCGGCGCGGGGTGCGCTGCCGGGTGGTGGAGCAGCTCGCCGAGCGGCCCCGCTTCGCCAAGGCGGTCGGGGTGCAGCCGCGCACACTCGAGGTGTTCGAGGGGATGGGGGTGCTGCGCGAGATCCTCGACGCCGCGGTGCGCATGCGCGGGCAGCTGGTGTACGCCGACGGCGCCGAGGTGGCGCGGCTCGATCTGGAGCCACCGCCGGACATTCCGTACGGCTTCGCGGCGCTCCCGCAGTACGAGACCGAGCGGGTGCTCGGTGCGCGGCTGGCGCGCTGCGGGGTCCGGGTCGAGTACCGCACCGCGCTGGTCTCCTTCGCGCCGGACGACACCGGCGTCACCGCGGTGCTGCGCGGGCCCGGCGGCGCGGAGACGGTGCGCGCCCGGTACCTGGTCGGCGCGGACGGCGCGCACAGCGCGGTGCGCAAGGGGCTCGGGCTGAGCTTCGAGGGCGCCGCCTTCGCCGAGCAGTACATGCTCGGCGACGTGGAGCTGGACTGGAACGCGCCGTCCGGCTACGGCGTGCGGTCCACCCGCGGCGCCGATGTGCTGGTCTGCATCCCGCTGCCGGGGCACCGTCGGTACCGGGTCTCCATGCTGGCGCCGGAGGAGCTCGCCGTCCCGGCGACGGCGGCCGTCGCGCACGGCATGGAGGGCGATCGGGCGCCGGAGCTGCACCACCTCCAGGCGGTGCTGGACCGGCTCGCCCCCGAGCCCGCGACCGCGCGGAACCTGCGCTGGTCCTCGGTGTTCCGGATCAGCCACCGGATCGTGGACAGCTACGGCACCGGCCGGGTCTTCGTGGCGGGCGACGCCGCGCACATCCACCCGCCGACCGGGGCGCAGGGGATGAACACCGGCATCCAGGACGCGCACAACCTCGGCTGGAAGCTGGCGCTCGCCGTCGCGGGGGTGGCCGGGCCGGAGTTGCTCGCCAGCTACGACGCCGAGCGCAGGCCGGTCGGGGAGGAGGTGGTCGGCCGCACGGTGCGGCACGCGAGGGAGGGGATCGGGGCCGGGGCGGGCGATCCGGAGCGGATGCTGCGCAGGGAGGCGCAATTGCTGCTCGATTACCGGGACAGCCCGATCGTGCTGCTCTCCACGCTGGGCGGGGTGGCGGCGGGGCAGCGCGCGCCGGACGCGGCCGGGCTCACCCGGGAACTCGTGCAGTTCCCGATCCGGCTCTTCGCGCTGCTCGCCGGGGCCGATCACACGCTGCTGCTGTACACCGGCGGGGAGCGCGGGCCGGATTGGTTCGCCGCGCTCGAGCGGGTGGCGGAGGATGCTCGCCGGGTCGCGCACGGGCAGCTCGACGTGTACCTGGTGGCGGGGCCGGAGGCGCCGGTCGAGACCGTGCTGCCGGTGATCCGGGACAGCGCGGGCGATTTCGCCCGCAGCTACGCGGGCGAGGACGCCGCCTACCTGGTCCGCCCGGACGGGTACCTGGCCTACGTCGGTGCGCCGGAGGAAGTCCCGCGCGCCCTCGCCGCCACGTTCGCAGCGCCCGCCGAGCTCTGAGGGCACGCCGCGCGCCGCGGTGGCTTGCGTCGCACGGGTGGCTGCGCGGCACGGGGTGGCTCGCGCGCCGGACGCCCACCCGACGCGGGGTGCCCGCGCGCCGCGCCCGGCGCCTACCCGCCCGCCCGCACCCGGTGCTTCGCGAGGTGGTTCAGCACCGCGTGATTCGCCTCCCACCCGTCCGGGAACTTGACCGGCACTCCGAGGTGCACCGGCTCGGCGGAGGGGTGTGAGTCGAGGAGTTCGGGAATCCCGGCCCGCCCCACCATGACGCAGGCGTGCCGGTGCCGGGAGGCGAGCACGCAGAGCCGCCCGGCCTCGAGGTGGAAGGCGCCGGCGTCGCGGCGGCCGGAGAGCGGGTGCAGGACGACGGTGATGTCGTACTCGCGCCCCTGCAAGCGGTTCGCGGTGTCGACGGTGACCCCGTCGGCGATCCCGCCGCGCAGCGCGTTGCGCACCGCCTCGGCCTGGTCGCGGTGCGCGGTGCCGATCGCCACCCGCTCCGCGGTGACCGGCCGCGAGCCCTGCTCGGAGTGCGCGGTGGCGGCCCGCTCCAGCACCCGGCGGGTGATGTCGGCGACGGCGCGCACCGCCTCGCTGTCGGTGCGCAGCGTGTGCCGCCGCGGCAGCTCGTACCAGCCCCAGCCGTGCTCCGCGGCCTCGTCCAGCACCAGGTCGACGGGGGTGCGCAGGCCGCGGGCGGCGAACTCCAGCCGCCGGTCCGCGCTGCCGGTTCCGGCCCGGAACGGGGTGAACGGGTAGAACGCCGCCGACACCACCGGCGCGGCCGCCGCGGAGAGCCGCCAGGAGACCGGCAGGGTATGCGGCGTGATCTCCGGGTTGTTGGTGAGCATGACCGCGACCGCGCTGGTGGTGGGATCCCAGCCGAGCCCGGCCCAGCGCCCGGTGTCCACGGTGGCGAAGGGGTCGAGCTGGCCGGGGTCGCCGACGAAGAGCCCGCGCTCGAAGCGGTTGGCGATGCGCAGCAGCATGTCCGAGCGCATCTGGTACGCCTCGTCGATGATGGCGTGCTCCCAGCGGCCGTCCTCGATGGTGGCCCACTTGGCGGCGGTGCCGATGAGCACCGTGCGGTCCTCCAGGTCGGCGATCTTCTGCCTGCACACCACGTTCGGGTGCTGGACGCGCGCCGACTCGGCATAGCTCTGGCTCGACACCCGGCCGATGGCGAGCGCGGGGTCGGCGGTGGCGAGCCGCTCGATGAGGTCGTCGACCTGTTCGTTGGTCTGCGCCACGATCATGTGCGGGCGCCCGGATTCGGCCAGCTGCCCGGCCGCGCGCACGACCAGCGTTGACTTGCCCGCACCGGGCGGGGAGTCGACCACGACGGCCCGGTTCGCGCCGCCCGCCAGGTCGGCGAGGATGCCGGTGACGGCGGCCTCCGCCGCCGCGGACAGGTTCTCGGTCACAGTTCCTCGAAGGTCTCCGCGGTGGGCAGCCACTCCGGGGGCGGGCCGCCGTGCGTCCACGGCGTCTCCTCCCGGCTCGGCAGCGAGGTGGGCCGGGACGACCCGGCGGGGGAGAAGCGGGCGAAGCCGACGGCGGCGCCGACCCCGGGCACGGTGCCCGGCTCCGGGACCAGCTTGCGCCCCATCCCGCCGGAGAGCTCGAGCAGCACGGTGTCGCCGTCGGCCGCCAGCACCTCGCCGGACTGCTTGGAGTAGCCGATATTGCAGAGCTTCTCGCCGGGCACCGGCACGAACGGGTCGCTGGTGCGCACCCGCAGAGCGGGCCGCAGCACCTTCTTGCTCTTGCCCTCCGGCACCACGACCCGGGTGGGGTCCGCTTCGACCACGGTGCCGTGGAAGGCCGCGCCCGCCAGCCGGTGCTCCAGCATGAGCCGGGGATCGTCGAAGGCGCGCTCGGCCTCGTACCGCTCCAGCGCGCGCTCCCGGTCGAGCAGCCTGCGCACCGCCGAGACCGCGGAGTCGCGGCGCGGCTGCGGCACCCCCTCCGGCACCGTGCCGAGGAAGTAGCTGAAGGCCCCGATGTCGTCGTTCCAGCGGCCGGGGACGTGCGCGCCCTGCGGCAGCGCGCGCAGCAGGTTCAGCCCCTGCCAGAGCAGCTGCCAGGTCGGCTCCAGCTGGCGCAGCAGGGCGCGGCGCAGCCGCTGCTCCGCGGTGACCTTGGCCGGGCCGGCCGGAGCCTCGTCGTAGCCGGTGATGAGCGGGGCGAGCTCCTCGTTGTCGAAGCCGGGGTCGGTGGCCGGGCCCGCGGGCGGCACGGCCAGCGGATCCTCGGCGCGGGCGGCGGCTTCGGCGCCGGTGCGCCCCGGCGGCGGCGCGATCCAGCCGAGCAGCGCCGCGAGATTCGCGTCCTCCAGCGCGGACTGGCCGCTGGCCCAGTGCGCGGCGAGCACCGAGGTCATGGGGAGCAGCACCGCCGAGCCGGGGTGCTCGGCGCGGTCGCAGAACCAGGTGAGCCAGCGGCCGAGCAGCGGGATCTCCGGTGGCACCGGGTTCTCGCCCTCGGTGCTGTGGAACCGCACCGAGCGCCCGAGCAGCCGCAGGAAATCGATGCCGCCGGTGTTCGGCGTCCACAGCTGCGGGGCGTCCAGGCAGCGGGTGTAGGTCTCGCCCGCCCGCGTGGTCTTCTCCTCGACCTCGACGGTGTGCTCGGTGACGTAGGGCAGCACGATCTCGGCGAGCTGCGCGACGAAGCGCAGCCGCAGCACCCGGTCGCGCGGCTGCGGCACCACGAGCAGCCGCGGCTCGTCGGCCGCGGTGCCTGCGAGCAGCGCCAGCGGCGCCGCCGCCTCGCCGGCGAGCTTCAGCGGCACCAGCACCAGCGGCCGCCGGGCCAGGTGCGTGTGGCAGACCCCGGCGATCGGCTGCGCGCGCCCGGCGCGCACCGCCTCCAGCCGGGCCAGCGCGGTCAGCACGCTCACCCGGCGATCTCCAGCCGCATCCGCCGGGCCTGCCGCAGCAGCCGCGCGATGTCGTCGTACTCGGCGGGCGGCTCGACCGAGCCGTCGGCGAAGCCGAGCACGGTGCTCATGTCCGCCAATCCGCCGAGGTCGTCGCAGACGCCGCGGCCGAGCACGTCGACGGTGCCCTCCTGCCTGGCCTCGGCGCGGCAGGCGAAGGCGAGCTCGCAGCTGGCCATGCACTCCGGGGTGTAGCGCGCGTCGATTCCGGCGACGGTGCGGGCCAGCTCCGGCCCCGGCTCGAAGCTGACGCCGTCGGGCAGCTCGTCCAGCAGCTGCTCGATCGAGGTGAGCCGGGAGAGCTGGCGGCCCACCACCGCGATCTGTTTGCGCAGGTCGACCAGGGCGGCGGTGGGGCGGTTGCTGAAGTCGTTGGTGCAGACCAGGATGCCGTTGTGCGAGACCAGCGCGTCCGGGTCCTCGCCGAGGTCGGCGATGAGCTCGCGGAGCGCGATCACGTACACCGCGGACTGCCTGGCCGCCGCGGCCACCTGTGCCGGGTCGGCCTGGCCGTCCACCACCGGGAAGGACTTGATCTCCACCACGTGGAACTGCCCGCCGAGCCGCAGCGCGACCACGTCGGGCTCCAGGTACGCGGTGGCCCCCGCGATGTCGAGGCGGAGCAGCGGGTGGTCGAAGAGCGTGCCCTCGCCGGTGACGACGGCGTGGTCGAAGAGCTGCCTGGTGCGCCGGTAGCGCACCGCGTTGGCGGTGTTGTCGCCGACCGAGGCGAGGTCGTAGTACTCGACCTCGGGGACGCTGAGCTCCAGCTCGGTGCGGAGCAGCGCGAGCAGCTCGGCGCAGCCGTTCGCCTTCACCATGGCCTCGAAGGCATTGCCCCTGGTGATGGCGAACTGGGACTGGCCGAAGCGGGGCGGGAACCCGAGTTCCCGTGCGATCACGGTCTTGTCCACCGCGGCGGCGTCGAGCAGGGCGCGCCGCGCGCAGCCGGGGTTCGCGGTGAGCGCCGCGATCGTGCGGGCATTGTGCCTGCACGCGGTCGCGGTGCCGCGGAGCCGGTCCAAGCGTGCCGGGAGCGGAGTGGTCACCCGGCCTCCTTTCGTCGCGTGCCGGTCACAGCCAGGCGGACGCCGAACAGCTGTGCCGTGTCGTCGAGTTGCGCGCTCGCCCGCTCGGCGGCGCGCAGCCGGTGCGCGGTGTCGTCGGCGCGGTGCACGGCCAGTTCCCGGCCCGCGGACTCGACGACCCGCTCGAGGTCGATGGCGTCGGGGGCGCCGCGCACCCCCGGCACCGAGATGGCGAGCTTCCACACCACCCGCCGCGCGTCCGGGCCCGGCTCGGGCAGCGCGGCGAGGTGCTCGGCCAGCCGGATGGTCGCGGTGAGCAGGTCGACGCGGGGGCTGAGCGGCCCGACCACGCGCCGCTCGGTCGGCCAGGTGCTCACCGCGAGCAGGCCGCGCGCGGGGGCGAGCAGGTCGGCGTTGAGCGCCGAGCAGATGTAGTACGGCCGGGCCAGCGGCGCGGCCCGGAAGGAGCGCTCCTCGTCCCGGCGCAGGCTGGTCAGCCTGGCGGCCACCAGATCACCGGAGAAGAACGCGTCGTGCACCGCGAGCACCAGTTTCGGCGCGGCCGGGGCGCCGAGCAGGGTGAGCGCCCGGTGCACGTGCTCGCGCACCGGGACCGCGGGGACGACCTCGCGGGCCGGCTCCGCGCCCGGCTGCAGCCCGAGCACGGCATCGTCCCAGTCGTTCTCCGCGCGGCGCAGCTCCGCGCGGAGTTGCCTGGCCGTCGCACGATCACCCGCCGCCACCGCGCGCCGGACCGCGGCACGCAGTTCGGCGATGCGATCCTCGAGTTGCTCGGCATTGTCCGGCACACTGCGGGACTGTAATCAGAACTTCCAGTGAAGTCCAGTATCTTCCAGTATTCGCCGGGTCAGCTCCGCTTGGGCCGGATGACCGCGGTGAAAGTGGCGGTGGCGACCGCGGTTTCGTCCCTCCCGGTGATCCGCACCGGCACGGTGAATTCCACCGGCCTGCGCGCCGCGGCCTCGGCCCGCATCGTCTCCAGGATGCCGCCGGGCAGCTCCGCGTGCGCCAGGAACGGCCCTGCCGCCCCCTTCGCCCTGGCCAGGTACTCGATCCGGCCGTCCCGCGCGACGACGAACGACTCGGCCATGTGCGCCGCGATCCCGGAGACCGCCGCGCCCATGGCCGCCGTCTCCGCCAGCCCGAAGAGCACCGCGGCGTGCACGTCGCCATTGTGGTTGAGGTGCTCCGGGCCCGGCGTCATGCCGACGACATTGCGCCCCTCGGCGAACTCGACCCCCTCGATTCCGGCGTACCGGATGAAGCCCAGCTTCCGGAACCCGGTCATGACCAGCTCGCCCAGGGTCGCGATATCCACGGTGTCTCCTCGAAGAATGAAACCTGTTCTAGTTTACCTATCATCTAACACAGCGGATACCTGCCGGCACCGCCCGAGTTACACACCCTTTTCACAATCGACGGGTGCCGAAGCTCGGCGCGGAAGGACACCGCCATGACCGCACCCCGTTCCGTACCGGCGCAGCCGGACGCCTTCACCTTCGATCCGGGGCGCACCGCGCTGCTGGTGATCGACATGCAGCGGGATTTCCTGCTACCCGGCGGCTTCGGCGCGAGCCTCGGCAACGACGTCGAGCAACTGCGCGGCGTGATTCCGCCGCTGGCCCGGCTGATCGCCGCGGCGCGGGCCGCGGGCCTCCCGGTGATCCACACCAGGGAGGGGCACCTGCCCGACCTCTCGGACTGCCCGCCCGCGAAGCTCCGGCGCGGCACCCCGTCCCAGCGCATCGGCGACCCCGGCGCCTTCGGCCGCATCCTGATCCGCGGCGAGTACGGCCACGACATCGTGGACGAGCTGGCGCCGATCGAGGGCGAGGTGGTGATCGACAAGCCGGGCAAGGGCGCCTTCTACGCCACCGAGCTCGGCGCGGTCCTCGAAAACCGCGGCATCACCTCGCTGCTCGTCACCGGGGTCACCACCGAGGTCTGCGTGCACACCACCGTGCGCGAGGCGAACGACCGCGGCTACGAGTGCCTGGTCGTCGCCGACTGCGTCGGCTCGTACTTCCCCGAATTCCAGCGGGTCGGGCTGGCCATGATCGCCGCGCAGGGCGGCATCTTCGGCTGGGTCGCCGACTCGGCGGCCGTGCTCGACGCGCTCGCCCCCGCCCCCAGCCCGGCCCGGTGAACAGGATCTCGCGATGACGCTCGACACGAAACCGGCCGAGCAGGCCGAACCCGCACCGCCGCAGAAGCTTCCGTGGTGGACCAGGGGCGACACCAACGCCTTCTTCGGGCTGGCCTTCAATATCCTGGTCAATGTCCTCACGCTCACCACGCTCTCCATCGCGGTGGTGAAGATCCCGAGCGGCGACGTGCTCGGCACCGTGCTGCCCGCGCTCGGCGTCGCGCTGGTGCTCGGCAACCTCTACTACATGGTGCTGGCGCGCAGGCTGGCCCGGCGCGAGAACCGCGACACCGTCACCGCGCTGCCGTACGGGCCGAGCGTGCCGCACATGTTCATCGTGGTCTTCGTGGTCATGCTCCCCATCTACCTGCAGACCGGCGATGCCCTCCGCGCCTGGGCGGCCGGGCTGGCGTGGGCCTTCATGATCGGCATCATCGTGATGATCGGCGCCTTCGTCGGGCCGTTCATCCGGAAGATCACACCGCGCGCCGCCATGCTCGGCACCCTGGCCGGAATCTCCATCACCTTCATCGCCATGCGGCCCGCCGCGCAGATGTGGGAGGCGGCCTGGATCGGGCTCCCGGTGCTCGCCATCATCCTGATCGGCTTCTTCACCGATGTGAAGCTGCCGGGCAATGTCCCGGTCGGGCTGGTCGCGCTGCTGGTCGGCACCGCCATCGGCTGGATCGGCGGGTACATGTCCGCGCCGGACGTCTCCGCCGCGGTCGGCGATATCGCGCTCGGCCTGCCCGACCTGCGGCTCGACCTGCTCTTCGACGGCCTCGGCGACCTGGCTCCGCTGCTCGCCACCGCCATCCCGCTCGGCGTCTACAACTTCACCGAGGCCATGAGCAATGTGGAGAGCGCCGCCGCCGCGGGCGACAACTACAACCTGCGCAGCGTGCTGCTCGCCGACGGCTTCGGCGCGGTGCTCGGCGCCGGTTTCGGCTCGCCGTTCCCGCCCGCGGTCTACATCGGCCACCCCGGCTGGAAGGACGCGGGCGGCCGCAGCGGCTACTCGCTCGCCGCGGGCGCGGCCATCGGCGTGATGTGCCTGCTCGGGCTCTTCGGGGTGCTCGCCACCATCCTGCCGATCCCGGCGATCGTGCCGATCCTGCTCTACATCGGGCTGCTCATCGGCGCCCAGGCCTTCCAGGCGGTGCCGAAGCTGCACGCCGTCGCGGTGGTCGCGGCGCTGCTGCCGAACCTGGCGGAGTGGGCGGTCGGGCTCATCGACAATGCGCTGAGCGCCGCCGGGACCAGCGCGGAGAGGGTGGGGGAGGAGGCGCTCGGCCAGGCGGGCGTCGTCTACCACGGGCTGCAGATCCTCGGCGAGGGCGCGGTGCTGGCCGGGCTGGTGCTCGGCGCGCTGGTGACCTTCGTGCTGGACAAGCGGTTCCACGCCGCGGCGATCGCGGCGGCGGTGGGCGCGCTGCTCAGCTGGATCGGGCTGATCCACGCACCCGAGGTGGCGTGGGCGGCGGCGCCCCAGGTCGCGCTCGGCTACCTCTTCTTCGCCGTGGTCTGCCTCGCCTACGCGCTGTTGCCGAAACCGGCCGCGGAGCCCGAGGAGCCGGAGAAGGAGCCGGAGGAGGAGCCGGCCGCTCAGGAGGGCTGACGGATGCCCATCACCCCGGTGACCGGCGCCTGCCACTCCAGCTTGCCGGAGGCGGCGATCATGTCGTCCAGTGCGGCGGCCAGGTCATCGGGGATGGGGGCCGAGCGGCGCAGCTCCAGATCCACGTGCACCAGCAGGATCTCCAGGGTGTTGGCGAGCCGGTCCCGGCCCTGGTCCACCAGGAAGGCCATCATGTGCACCGCCTTGACGCTGCGCTCCAGCACCCGGGCGTGCACCGCCAGCGCGTCGCCCTGCCGCAGCTCGCTGTGGTAGCGCAGGTGGTGCTCGGTGGTGAAGAGCCCGAGTCTGCGCTCGCTGCGGTAGCGGTCGTCCAGCCCCGCCGTCTGCAGCAGCAGGTCCGAGGCCATGATGCCGTGCCGGAGGTAGTACACGACGTTCATATGGCCGTTGACGTCGATCTCGCGCTCGGTCACATCCGCGGTGAGCGTGGCCGGGATCTCGCGGATCTGCGCCACGGTGGGGAGGTCGGTAGCCATGCTTTCGATCCTGCGACACCGGTGCGCGGCACCGCGCACCGGGGTGGCCGGTCACGACCGCGGGGTTACCGGGGAGTGCGGATCATGCCCTTGCTCCGCATGAGGTGTTCACCCAGGTAGCCGTCGTGCGGGACGCCGGGGCGCAGCCAGGTCGTCGGGTTGTCGCCCAGGTACAGGTTGGTGACGGTCGGCTCGTCCAGCAGCAGCTCGATCAGCTCGCGGCGGGTGGTCATGGCGGTGAGCACCAGCGAATTCCGCAGCGGCCCGACGCCGTCCTCCGGCCGCCACCGCCCGACCCACACGCACGGGAAGCCGAGCTCGACCCCGAGCCGCGGATCGGCGCCGTCCGGCACCAGGTGCACCGCGGGCCGCAGCACCGCGCCGCCGGCGGGCAGCTCGTCGACGATGGTGCCGCCGCCGAGCAGCGCCCGCGCGTCCCCCGCGACCTCGTGCAGGTACCGGTCCATGGCGCGCGCCGACTCCACCGGCTGCACGGTGAGCACGGCGTCCGGGTGGTCGGCGGGCAGGCTCGGGATGGCGGCGAGCGCGTCGGCCAGCGCCGCCGCGACCGGCTCCGGGTCGCCCTCCACCAGCACCGCGGTCGCGCAGGTGCAGGCGGTGCCGCCGAGGTGGCTCACCGAGCCCGCGATCAGCTCGACCCGCGGCCGCCAGTCCACCTCCGCGGTGATCAGGATCTTGGAGCGCCCCGGCCCCTGGGTGAGCACCCGGGGGTTGCGGCCGTACTTGTCCACCACGTCCTGCCCGCCGTAGACGATGGCGTAGTCGGACTCCGCGATGATCACGTCCGCGGCGGCGTAGTCGGTCGGCAGCAGCGTCACCGTGTCCGGCGGGAAGCCGGCCTCGCGCAGCGCGGTGATCAGCCGGAACGGGGTGAAGGGTTCGCGGGTCGACGGCCGCACCGCCACCTTGTAGCCGAGCGCGAGCGCCTCCGGCCAGAGGCTGTGCACCGCGGGGGTGTTGCCCGCGGCGTGCACCGCGAAGAGGTCGCCGCGGCGGGTCCAGACCGCCGACCCGGTGAGCGTGCGCTCGGCGTCCCACCCGTCCACCGCGCCGAGCGGCATGGCCAGCGTGCGGGTCTCGCGCTGGGCGCGCAGCACGTCGGCCACCCACCGCACCGACTGCCGCACCACCGCGAGCGGCACCCCGGAGACGGTGGAGACCAGCCGGGCGTACTCGTCCGGGTCCAGCCCGGCCACCGTGCCGTGCAGGAAGAGCTCCGCCGCCTGCTCCAGCGCGGTCAGCCGCTCCGGCACCGGGAGCACGGTGGCGGCGCGCATGGCGGTCAGAGTGCGGCGCACGTAGAGCGGCGGCACCTGGCTGATCTCGCCGACCACCGCGCCGGAGAGCGCGGTCAGCGGCAGCCGCTCGCGGGAGCGGTAGGCGCCGGCCGGGCCGAGCGCGTCGATCCGGAGGTCCATCAGTACACCCCTTCGATCACGGCGCGATCGCCGAATGTCTCGACCGGCCCCACATCGGCCACCGCGCAGCCGAGCGCGCCGGGCAGCGGCGGCAGCTTCAGCGCCGTATCGCGCTCGGTGTTGTTCGGCAGCAGGGCGTATTTGGTGAGGTGGTTCATCACCACCTGCCCGCGCTCGCCGAATTCGACGTCCCGCCCGGTGGCCGGATCCACCACCCGGAAGGCGATATACGGGCTCGGGGCGTCGAAGACCGGCAGCCCGTCCGGGTGGTCCTCGTCGCGCTCCCTGGACATGCCGAGAATGGTGGTGCTGCCGTACAGCCCCTTCAGCGGAATGTCCGGGAAGATCTCGGTGCGGAAGATATCGCGGGTGTCGGCGTCCATGTGCGCCCCGCTCCAGCAGATGAACCGCACCTGCTTCCGGATCGCCGCCACCAGCGCGGGCCGCCGCGCCACCCGCTCCAGCAGCGGCGGGGTGGTGATCAGGATGCCCACCTCCTGCGTGCTGAGGATCTGCCCCACCTGGTCGATCAGGTGCTCGGCGTAGCGCTCGGCCTCATCGGTGGCGCCCCGGGCGAGCAGCTGCTTGATCCAGCGCGGATCCAGATCGATGGTGAACTTCACGCCGTCGTGCCTGCGCGCGCGGCGGGTCGCGAACTCGCCGAACATGTGCGGGCCGCTCGGCGCGATGGCGAGCGTGTTCACCGTGCCGAGCCCGGCGTAGTGGAATTCGTCCCAGCCGAGCGCGAACTCCATCCACGGCTCGAACATGACGAAGCGCTTCGGCAGCCCGGTGGTGCCGCCGCTCTCGAAGATCCCGGCGATCTCCCGATCCGCGCCGGTGAGGCCGCGCGGAATCAGCTCCGCGACCGCGATGTCCCGGAACTCGTCCACCACATTGGGGAATCGGGTGAGATCGTCGAAGGTGCGGATATCGGTGCGCGGGTCGAAATCGAGGGTATGCGCCCGGCGCAGCCAATACGGGCTACCGGTCGCCGGGTCGAAATGCCAGCGCATCAATTCCCGGATGTAGGCGTCGGGATCGACCGGCGCGGCGCCGAGGTCGAGAATGGCAGAACACATGCGTCCTCCAGGGCGTGGAACTCACGCACACTGTGGCCGACCGGTCACCCCCCTGAAACTCCCGCGGCCCGACTTCGATGACGCGATCACGGAATCCGGGCCGCGCCGTCCGCCGGGGATATGTCTGGTACGTCCGCATCGCGGCGAATCGGCCGCTACCGCGGAGCGGGCGGCAGTGAGCGCCCCCGCGCGGGGGCCGGTGCACGCGCACCGAGTGTGCGCCCGCGCCGGTGTGACCCCCGCCATGGATTCCGGGAGTGAGCGGACCGGCGCTGGGTACTCCGGGCTCGTCCGGGCCATACCTGTGTGGTCCGGTTCATGCTACTTTTCGTCACACTTAGTACAGGTCTCAACGACTGGAGGTCTGCCGTGCCGAGTGCCGCGCCCGATTTGTCAGTGTTCGCCCAGACCGGAGGAGAAGGCGGGGGTGCGGCGCTCGATCAGGTTCTGATCATGACCGGCGCCGCGGGCGTGCTCGCCCTGGTCCTGATGTGGATCGGCTACCTGCACCGAAGCCGCCGGATCACCTGGTTGCAGGCGGCGGCCGACCGCCTCGGAGCCTACTTCAACCAGCCCGGCTGGGTGGCGCTGCCGCTGACGCTCTTCCTGGCCACCATCCTGACCGCGCTGCTCGGCTTCATCTGGGATGTCAGCCTGCACATCGGCAACGGCAGGGACGAGGGGCCGCTGGCCAACCCCGCGCACTACTTCATCCTGGTCGGGCTGTTCTTCCTCTTCATGGCGGGGATGGCCGCGATCGTGCTGCCGCTGGACGAGAAGCCGGGCAGGGCCGCGGTGCGGATCACCCGCACCTGGTACGCCCCGGTGGGCGGCATCCTGCTGGCCGGGGCCGGGCTCTACGCGCTCATCGGCTTCCCGCTGGACGATGTCTGGCATCGCATTTTCGGTCAGGATGTCACGCTCTGGGGCCCGACCCACCTGATGCTCATCGGCGGTGCCGGGCTCTCCCTGATCGGCGTGCTGCTGCTGGAGTTCGAGGGCAAGCAGAACCGCCCGCGCCCGGACGAGCCGGACAGCAGGCGGATGTGGCTGCTGCGCTCCTTCGCCTTCGGCGGGCTGCTGATCGGGCTCTCGGTCTTCCAGGTGGAGTTCGACTTCGGCGTTCAGCAGTTCCGGATGGTGTTCCAGCCCATGCTGATCGTCGCCGCCGCCACCGTCAGCCTGGTCGCCGCGCGGCTGGTGCTCGGCCGGTTCAGCACGCTCGTCGTGGTCGGCTTCGCGGTGGTGGTCCGCACCCTGGTCGCGGTGCTGGTCGGCGGGCCGATCATCGACGCTCCGCGCAATGTCTTCCCGCTGTACCTCGGCATCGCGCTGGTGGTGGAGGCGCTCGCGCTGCTGCCGTTGGTGCGCAGGCCGGTGCTGTGGGGCGCGCTCTGCGGGCTGGCCGCCGCGACCGTGGGGCTGTGGCTGGAGTCGCTGTGGATCAACGCCATGTTCGTGAATCCGTGGCCCGCCTCGATCTGGCCCGAGCTGCTCGCCATGTCGGTGCCGGTCGGCATCGCGGGCGGCGTGATCGGCGGCATGCTCGGCACCGTGCTGCGTGGTGAGCCGCTGCCACGTCCCGCGGTGCGCCGCACCCTGGTGGTCGCGGCGGTGCTGATCGTCGGCGCCGCCGTGGCCAACGGACTCTCGCACACCGTGCCGGAGAACGCCACCGCCACCGTCACGCTCACCGAGGCGCCGCCGCAGAACGGTGAGCGCATGGTCTTCGCCGACGTCCGGCTGAACCCGGCCGACCTGGTCTCCGACGACCCGGAGTGGCTCGAGATCCTGGGCTGGCAGGGCGGCGTCGGCAGCGAGAGCCCCGGCCGCGGGCTGGTCGTGGACCTGCTGGAGCGGGTCGAGCCGGGGCATTACGTCTCCACCGCGCCGGTGCCGGTCTCCGGCACCTGGAAGACGGTGCTGCGGGTGCAGGACGGCCGCACGCACACCGCGCTGCCGGTGTTCATGCCCGCCGACCCCGGCATCAATGCCCAGGAGGTGCCCGCGCTGAACACCTTCACCCGGCCCTTCGTCCCGGAGATCACGGTGCTGCAGCGGGAGCGCAGCTTCGACTACCCGTCCTGGCTGTTCGGCGCGGCCTCGATGGTGGTGCTGGTGTGCAGCCTGATCCTGGTCGCGGCGCTCTCCTGGGGTGCGGGCCGGATCAACGACCGCTTCCCGCACACCGCGGGCAGCGCGGCCGCGGAGCCGGTGGCATCGGCATGAGCGCCGCCGCCGTCGCGGGGTACGACGGCGTGGATGTGCTGGCGGATCACTCGATCCTCCTGGCCATCCCGGCCTTCCTGCCCGCCTTCGCGCTCGTCGGCGTGGTGGTGTTCATCGCGGTCCGGGACCGCAGGGCGGGCGACGACGAATCCGAATCGACCGAGGAGAACGAGAAGTGACGAACGTGCGCCGGGGCTGTGCCCTCGTGCTGCTGGCCGGGCTGCTCACCGCGGGCTGCGCGAGCGCCGACGAGGGGGAGCACGCCGATCACGCTGCGACCCACCAGAGCTCGGCGCCGGCCTCGGCCACCGCGCAGCAGCAGGCGGTGACCATCGCGGTGCGGCTCGCGGGCGGCGCGGTGACTTCCGATGACACCAGGGTCGAGGCCGCCGTCGGCCAGCCCATCGAGCTGGTGGTGGACAGCGACACCAGCGACGAGCTGCACGTGCACTCCGACCCCGACCACTCCTTCGAGGTGAAACCCGCCGCCGGGCAGCGCTTCTCCTTCACCGTCGCCGTGCCGGGCCGGGTGGAGATCGAACTGCACGACGCAGGCCGCACGGTGGCGACCATCCTGGTTCGATGACCCTGCTCGCCCACGGCCTCGGCGGCGCGACGGATCTCCCGATCCCGCTCACCTACGCCCTGATCGGCGCCGCCTGGGCGCTCACCTTCTCCTTCGCGGTGCTGCTCTTCGCCTGGCGCGAGCCGCGGCTGGACCCGGAATCGCCGGGCCGCCCGCTGCCCGCGGCGCTGTGCGCGGCCGTGGATTCGCGGTGGACGCGCGCGGTGCTCGGGGTGCTGAGCGTGGCGGCGACGGTGCTGGTCGCGGCGGTCGCGCTGGGGGGCTCGGCGGATCCGGCGCGCAACCCCGTTCCCGGCGTGCTCTACGTGTACCTGTGGGTCGGGGTGGCGGTGCTCTCGCTGCTGGCCGGGCCGGTGTGGAAGGTGCTCTCCCCGGCGCGGGCGCTGCACCGGGCGCTCTGCGCGGTGCGGCGGCGGCCGCCGGAGCGCGGGTTCGCGGCGTACCCGGAGCGGCTGGGGATCTGGCCCGCGGTGCTCGGGCTCTTCTCCTTCGTCTGGCTCGAGCTGGCCGCCCCGGATCCGGGCGCGGTCGGGGCGGTGGCGACCTGGCTCGGCCTCTACCTGCTGGTCACCCTGGCCGGGCTGGTGGTCTTCGGCACCGCGTGGGCCGCGCACGCCGACCCGTTCGAGGTGTACAGCGGGCTGGTCGGGCGGCTCAGCCCGGTCGGGAGGCGGGCAGGCAGCGGCGAGCTGGTCCTGCGCGCGCCGCTGGCGAACCTCGCCGGGACGCCGGTGCTGCCCGGCTCGGTGGCGGTGGCCGCGGTGCTGCTCGGCTCGACCGCCTTCGACAGCTTCTCCCAGTTCCCGGTCTGGCGGCGGCAGCTGGTCGACTCCGGCCAGCCCACCCTGCTGAAGACCGCGGCGCTGCTCGGCTTCGTGCTGATCGTCGCGGTGCTCTTCTGGGGCGCCGCCCGCGCGACCGGCGGCGTCACGCGGGCGGAGCGCCGCCTGCTGCCCGGCACGCTGGCGCACAGCCTGACCCCGATCGTGGCCGGCTACATCGTGGCGCACTACCTGACCTTCCTGGTGGAGAAGGGCCAGGCCACCGCGATCCTCTTCGCCGACCCCTTCGACCGGGGCTGGAACCTGCTCGGGCTCGGCGACCGCGACGTCGCCTACCTGCTCTCGAACCATCCGGGGGTGCTCGGCACCATCAAGGTGCTCGCGGTGGTCACCGGGCACGTGCTCGGCGTCGCCGCCGCGCACGACCGCAGCCTGCGGGTGCTGCCGAAGGCGCACCGGGCGACGGGTCAGCTCGCGCTCATGCTGGTCATGGTCGGCTTCACCTTCACCGGGCTCTACCTGCTCTTCGACGCCTGATCCGCGGCGCGCCGCCGCACCTCGTTGACCGCCGCGAGCAGCAGCCCGATGCCGATGAGCACGAGCCCGCGCAGCCACACCGAAGCCGCCACCTGCGTGGCCAGCAGCAGGCAGGAGGCGAGGCCGAGGATCGGGACCGCGGTCGGCACCCGGAAGTGGTCGCCGTCGCCCGTGTCCCGGCGCAGCGCGATGGCCGCGGCGTTCACCCCGCCGAAGACCACGAGGAGCAGCAGCACCAGGGTCTCGGCGAGCGCGTCGATCTCGCCGGTGAGCGCGAGCGCCATCGACGCGGCGGTGGTGACCAGCACGGCCACCCACGGCGTCCGGCGCCGCGGCAGCACCCGGGCCAGCGCGGCGGGCAGCAGCCCGTCCCCGGCCATGCCATAGGCCAGCCGGGACCCCATGATCCCGGTGAGCAGCGCGCCGTTCGCCACCGCGACCAGGGCGATCACCGCGAAGAGCCGCTCCGGCACGCCACCGGCGATCCGCACCACCTCCAGCAGCGGCCCCGTCGATCCGGCCAGCACATCGGTCGGCACCGCCGCCGAGGTGAGCAGCCCGAGCAGCAGATAGACCGCGCCCGCGGTGAGCAGCGCGCCGAAGAGCGCCCTCGGGTAGCTGCGCCGCGGCTCGGCGACCTCCTCGGCCAGGTTCACCGAGGTCTCGAAGCCGACGAAGGAGTAGTAGGCGAGCACCGCCCCGGCCAGGATCGCCCCGGCCGCACCGTGTTCGGCGGTGCCGAGGGTGGTGAGCCGCCCCGGATCGGCGTCGCCGCGCAGCAGGATCCAGGCGCCGAGCCCGATCACCAGCAGCAACCCGCTCAGCTCGATCAGGGTGGCGACCACATTGGCGCCGAGCGATTCCCGCACGCCGCGGATGTTCAGCGCCGCGAGAATCAGCAGGAAGACCACGACCACCGCGACGGTGGGCAGCGCGACGAGTTCGGCGAGGTAGTCGGAGGCGAAGCCGCGGGCCAGCGCCGCGACCGAGACCACCCCCGCCGCGAGCATGCAGAAGCCGGCCAGCGAACCGGCGGCCGGGCCGAAGGCGAGCGTGGTGTAGTGCGCGGAGCCGCCCGCGCGCGGGTACTTGGTGGCGAGCTCGGCGTAGGAGCCCGCGGTCAGGCAGGCGAGCCCGAGCGCGACCAGCAGCGGCAGCCAGACGGCGCCGCCCGCCCGGCCCGCGATCTCGCCGATCAGCACGTACACCCCGGCGCCGAGCACGTCGCCGAGGATGAAGAAGTAGAGCAGCCGGGCTCCGACGACGCGGTTCAGCGCGGGCACGGGATCAGCCGACCGGGGGGAGGGGCGTGTCCGGTTCATGCGGCCGCACTACCCGGGCGGCGTGGGAACATGCCCGCGCAGCACCGCTTCCACCCGGTCGGCGGTCCAGTGGCCGTGCGCGCCGGGAGCGGCGGCGAGGTAGCGGGCGGCCCGCTCCGGCGGCCAGCCGTGCGCCTCGGCGAGCCCGGCGCCGAGGTGCCGGAGGTAGGCCGCCGACGGCGGGTTCCCCGGCAGCGCCCGGTATTCGGCGGGTGCGGTGCAGGTGAGCACCGGCAGCCCGGTCAGCGTGCCCGCGCGGACCAGCGTCTCGTACCGCCCCGGCCCGGCGGCGTACCGGCCGGTGGCGAGCACCGCGGCCAGGTCGAGGTCGGTGCCGGGCGGGCGGTACATCTCCTGCGCCACCAGGTCGGCGAATTGCCCGGCGGTCACCAGGTATGCCCTGGCGGCGACGGTGCCGGGGCCGTCCGGGTCGTAGAAGGCCCTGCCCCCGGTCCAGACCACCGATTCGGTGGCGAAGTACAGCGTGCCCGGCAGCCACACCGGCACCGAGCGCTCCGGATCCCGCCTGTCCCGGCAACCCGGGTACCGGTGCGCGGAGCCCGCCGGAGTTCCGCCCGCGAGGTAGCAGCGAATCCGCTCGGCGTGCATGTTGGAGCCGTAGGCCGCGTACCAGAGCCGATCCGGCGCCGCCGTGCCGCGCGGCGCCGGACCGGGGGGCTCGGCGGGCCCCGGCACGGCTCAGATCTTGCGGATGACGGTGACGACCTTGCCGAGGATCTGCGCGTCGTTGCCCGCGATCGGCTCGAAGTGCGGGTTGTGCGGCAGCAGCCAGACGTCGGTGCCGGTGCGCTTGAAGGTCTTCACCGTGGCCTCGCCGTCCAGCATGGCGGCGACGATGTCGCCGTTGTCGGCGACGTTCTGCTGCCGCACCACCACCCAGTCGCCGTCGCAGATCGCCGCGTCGACCATGGACTGCCCGACCACCTTGAGCAGGAACAGCGAGCCCTCGCCGACCAGCTCCTTCGGCAGCGGGAAGACGTCCTCCACCGCCTGCTCGGCCAGGATCGGGCCACCGGCGGCGATCCGGCCGAGCACCGGGACGAAGGCCGGGGTCGGGGTGGCGCTCTCCGGCACCTCGTCGGTGTCGACCGCGCCGCCCGCCGGCAGGCTCGTCACCGCGCGCACGGCCTCGTCCAGCCCGCGCACGTCGACCGCGCGCGGACGGTTCGGGTCGCGCCGGAGGTAGCCCTTGCGCTCCAGGGCCCGCAGCTGGTGCGCCACCGACGAGGTGGAGGTGAGCCCCACCGCGTCGCCGATCTCCCGGATGCTGGGCGGATACCCGCGCTCGCTCACCGACGACCGGATGACGTCGAGCACCCGGCGCTGACGCACGGTGAGATCCGCTCCCGTCCCGTTACTCTCGGCCCCGATCGTATCGGTGCCGCGGGTATCGGTACCGGGACCGCCCTCGTCACCCGCGTCGTCCCTGTGGCCCACCGCAACCCGCCTTCCTGTCCGCGCCCCGCCCGGATGCCGCCCGGGGCGTCCGTCTCCGGGCCTCGCGCCCGGGTGTTGCTCCAAACCTAGACTGCCGCGGGCCGAGTATCAAACATCTGTTCGACGCGAGTCCGTGTCGCGGCTGGCGCGCACTCGCCCCGCGTGGTAGAAATCGAACATACGTTCCCTCGAACATGTGAGCGAACCGGTTCGGACGGCGGTGGCGAAACCGCACGCCGAGGCCGGTTCCGGCAGTTGCAGCAGCGCAACATCGCCGTCGCCCCGACGGCCCTGACGAGCCACAGTCAGCAACTCGACCGGCGGTGCCGGTACACGGAGGAATTCCGATGAGCACAGCGCTCGAATTCGACAGGAGCACGGGAGATTCCGGGCAGTCCGGGCCGGGCCGCCCCGGGGGATGCCAGGCACCCGCAGCCCGCCGCGGCGGGCCGGTCGCGCGCCGCGGCGCCCCCGCACCGGCCCGGCGGCGCCCACGCCGGATCGACGAGCGCCGCCCCGCCGACGGGCGGCCACGCCGCGGCGCGGTCGCCGAGCACCGGCCGCTGCCGCGGCGCCCCCGCGGCGCGCACCCGCTGCGCCGGGTCGAACAGGCGCGGGCCGGGCTGGCCACGCTCGCCGTCACCGCGCTCGTCACCGCGCTGATCGTGGTCGCGATCCTGCTGCTCGCGCAGTGGCGCTCCGCGCCCGTCTCCGAGCCCGGGATGCCGGGCGCCGCAGCCGTGGTCGCGGTTCCGGCATGGAGTGTGCCTGTCGCGTAACGCGATTCGCCGGAACCTTGCTCGCGAACTGGAACCGGTTGCTATCGTCGCGGCACACACCTCCCGCGCACCTGTGCCGCGATCGAGAGGCGGATCCGCAATGACGCGCTCCCGCACCGAGTTTCCCGCGCTCGGACTGCTCTGCCACGCCGTTCTGCTCGCCTGCCTGCTGGTGCTTCCGGGCGCGTTCGCCCCGGTCCGGGCGGCGCCGCTGTACGCGGGCTACCTCGACCTGGCGGTGGTGGACGCGGACGGTGAGCGCGCGGGCGGAGTGCACCCCGGGCTGCCGTCGGACGTGGCGGTGCTCGGCGCGGCGCTGGACCAGGCCCGCGCCGCCGGGGTGCCCGCCCGCCGCTACACCGCGCTGCTCCGGCAGTACTGGCTCGTGGTCGCCGCGGGCAATGCGCGCATCGACCTCGCGGGCTGGGATCCGCGGCGCGGCCCCGCGGTCAACGCGCACACCTTCAACCTGGTCTACGTGAACTACCTGCGGCTGGCGAGCGCGCACCCGGAGTTCTGGTGGGCCGGGCTGGCCGGGCTGGCCGGCGGCTCCTTCGCCTCCGGGTTCTTCGACATGGACGACGCGGGCCGGATCATCGACCTGCCCGGGCTGCACGCGCTCGGCACCGCCGTCGCCGACCAGTTGGAGCGCACCCCGCCGGAGCTGGCCGAGCACACCCCGGAGGACATCCGGCTGCTCGCCGCGGCGGGCCCGCGGCTCACCGCCGCCGACGTCGGCTGGTTCCAGACCCGGCTGCTGGCCATGCAGAAGCACATCTTCATCGACCTGGTGCCGCAGCACGAGGCGTACCTGGCCCGCGGTATGGCCGGGATCGACGAGTTCGCCGCGGCCGGAGCGATCGACGCAGGCATGCGCGCCGCCTGGGCCGGGATCGCCGCGGGTGGCACCGCCGGGTACGTCGACGCGCTCTACCGGATGACCGATCGCGAACAGAACGTCGTCGTCGCCGACCAGTGGGACACCACCGCCGCGGCCAGGGACGGCATCGGCCGGGTGCTCACCTACGTCAGCACCATCGCGGCCAAGCCCGCGGTCCCCGGCGTGCGCGCGCCCGGCACCTTCGCCCCCGCCACCGTGCGCGCGGGCGACCTGGTGCTGCGCACCCCGCTGCCCGCCTTCAACTGGGCCGACCGGGACGACCGCTGGCGCTACATCACCGAGGATCTGGTGCTCCGGCACATCGACCTGAAGCGGGACACCGGGCTCGCCGCCGGCGTGCTAGCCGAGCCGTACCCGGCCAAACTGTCCCGCGGCAGGCTGGTCGCCCGGCTGCCCGACCTGCTCGCCGACCTCTCCGGCCAGTGGCGGATCGGGGGATGAGCGGCGTGGTATCCGGTGCCGAGCAGGGGTGGAGCCAACCCACGGCGCGCCCGGCCGGGTATCCTGCCAGTGATAGCGGTGACCGCGCCGGGTGGCGCCGGCTCACCCCGTGCCGCGGCGGACGCGCCCGGCACATGTGCTCGCCGGGTCGCGACAGCGCGCTCCCCACCCGGCCCGGCCGCGAGCACCCGCCTGGACGAAGGACTCCCGGATGCATTGCCCGTACTGCAGGCACCCCGACTCCCGGGTCGTCGACTCCCGTGAGGCGGAGGAGGGCACGGCCATCCGCCGCCGCCGCTCCTGCCCGCAGTGCGGCAGGCGCTTCACGACCGTCGAGACCGCCATCCTCTCGGTCGTCAAACGCAGCGGCGTCACCGAGCCGTTCAGCCGTGAGAAGGTCATCCGCGGCGTCCGCCGCGCCTGCCAGGGCCGCGAAGTCGACGACGACGCCCTGAACCTGCTCGCCCAGAAGGTCGAGGACGCGGTGCGCGCCAAGGGCTCCCCCGAGGTGCCGAGCCACGAGGTCGGCCTCGCCATCCTCGGCCCGCTGCGCGACCTCGACGAGGTCGCCTACCTCCGCTTCGCCTCCGTCTACCGCTCCTTCACCTCCGCCGCCGACTTCGAACGCGAGATCACCCAGATGCGCGAGGCCCGCGCCGTGGCCGCCGCCGACTAACCGCGGAGGCTCGCGATCGCCTTCTCGATCCGCTTGGCGGAGATCGGGTAGGGGGTGCCGAGTCTCTGGGCGAAGAGGCTGACACGCAGCTCCTCGATCATCCACCAGATGTCGGTGACGGCGCGGGTGGTGCGGCGGGGGGCGGGGAGCGCGGTGAGGAGGCCGGCGTAGGCGGTGAGGACGCGGTCGAGCTGGTCCATCCCCTGGCGGTCGCGGGGCGCGGAGGCGGGGAGGGCGTGCAGGCGGGCGGTGGCGGCGCGCAGGTAGCGGGGGAGTTCGCGGAGCCGGGCGGGGCCGTGGTCGGAGACGAAGCCGGGGAAGACCAGGTCGGCCAGTTGCCTGCGGACGTCGTCGGCGATGTCGCGCTCGGTGGTGTCGGCGAGCGCGCCCTCCAGTTCGGTGGCGGCGGCGAGGACCGGGGCGACCAGGCGGACGATCGCGGCGACGGTGCCGGTGAAGCGCGGGCGCACCCGGGCCACCAGGGCCTCGAACTCCTTCGGGTCGCGCACCGGCCCGCCCTCGGCGGTGAGCAGTTCGTCGGCGGCCGCGGCGCGGCAGTCCTCGACGAGGGCGTCCAGCGAGCCGTAGGGGTTGCGGCCGAGGGCGAGGCGGTCGGCGGGGGCGAGCCCGGAGGTGACCGCCTTGGTGCTGCCCGGCAGCGCGGCCAGCAGCAGGGCCCGGGTGCCCGCGCGCATGGCGGCGGCCTGTTCGGCGGGTGAGCTCAGCACCCGCACCGCGACACCGTCCGGCTCCGGCACCAGCGCCGGGTAGCCGGTGACGGTCTGGCCCGCGACCTCGCGGCGCACCGTCGGCGGCAGCGTGCCGAGCGATTCCGACGTCCACACCGCCGCCGGTGCGCGCTCGGCACCCGCGGTCGCCTTCGCCACCGAACGCGAGACGTCCTCGGCGAGGCGGGATTTCAGCGCGGTGAGGCTCTTGTCCCGGTCGAGCACCCGGCCCGAGCGGTCGAGCGCGGCGAAGGTGGCGCGCAGGTGCGGGGGGAGTGCGGCGGTGTCCAGGTCGCGGGGCGTGACGGTGATCGAGCCGAGCCGGGAGAGTTCGCGCGCGAGTCCGGTGGTCAGGGGCTCGGCGCGCGGGGTGAGCGCGGCCAGGGCGGCGGCGGCGAAGTCGGGGGCCGGGACGACGCTGCGGCGCAGCGACTTCGGCAGGGTCTTGATGAGCGCGGTGGCGAGTTCGGCGCGCATACCGGGCACCAGCCAGTCGAAGCCGACCGGGCGGACATGGGCCAGCTGCTCCACCGGGATCCGGACGGTGAGCCCGTCCTCCTCGGTGCCCGGTTCGAACTGGTAGGTCAGCGGGAAGGTGAGTTCGCCCTGACGCCACGTGTCCGGGAAGTCGGTCGGGTCGAGCGCGGCGACGCCCTGATTGACCACGGTTGCGGTATCGAAGTCGAGCAGCGCGGGGTCGGCCTTGCGGGCGGTGCGCCACCAGGTGTCGAAGTGCCGCACCGAGACGATATCGGCGGGGAGCCGCCCGGCGTAGAACTGGAACAGCACCTCGTCGTCGACCAGGATGTCGCGGCGGCGGGCCCGATGCTCGAGGTCGGCGACGTCCTCGAGCAGGGCGCGGTTGCGGTGGAAGAACTCGTGCCTGGTCTGCCACTCGCCCTGCACCAGGGCGTGCCGGATGAGGAGCTCGCGGGAGAGCTCGGGGTCGATGCGGCCGAAATCGACGGCGCGGCGGGGGATCAGCGGGAGGCCGTAGAGCGTGACCCGCTCGTAGGCCTGGGCGGCGCCGCGCTTGGCGGACCAGTGCGGTTCGGAGTAGGTGCGCTTCACCAGGTCGCCGGCGAGGCGTTCGGCCCACTCCGGCTCCACCTTCGCGGCCATGCGGCCCCACAGGCGGGAGGTCTCCACCAGTTCGGCGGCCATGACCCAGCGCGGAGGCTTCCTGGCGAGGGCGGAGCCGGGGAAGATCATGAACTTGGCGTTGCGGGCGCCGAGGAATTCGCGGGATTCGGCCTCGCGGACGCCGAGGTGGCTGAGCATTCCGGCCAGGAGGGCCTGGTGGATCGATGGGGCGTCGTAGGCGGCCTCGCCGTCCTGTGCGGCGGTGTCCGGTGCCGGTTCCCGCGTGGGCGCCGGTCGGCCGCCACGGCGGCCGTTGTTCCTGGAGCCTGCGGCCCCCGACGCGCTGTCGGCGCCGGAATCACCCCACCCCAGCCCCCTGGTAATCGTCCGCAACTGCCCGTGCAGATCCTGCCACTCCCGAATCCGCAGGTAGTGCAGGAAATCCTCGCGACACATGCGCCGGAACTGATTCCCGCTGAGCGACTTCCGCTGCTCGCCGAGGTGATCCCACAGCTTCAGGAAGGCGAGGAAGTCGGAGCCTTCGACGACGAACCGCGCGTGTTTGGCATCCGCCGCCTGCTGCTGCTCCACCGGACGCTCGCGCACGTCCTGGATGGAGAGCGCCGCCACGATCACCAGCACCTCGGCGAGGCAGCCGGTGCGCTGCGCCTCGACCAGCATGCGCGCCATCCGCGGGTCGACCGGCAGCTGCGCCATCTCCCGGCCGACGGCGGTGAGCGCGAGCCGCTGTGCCTCGGTGCGCACCGCCGCGTCGGCATCGGTGCCGGCGGCGCCGAGCGCGCCGAGCTCCTGCAGCAGCGCGATGCCGTCGCGGATGGCGCGGTACTCCGGCGGCTGCAGGAAGGGGAAGCTCTCGATGTCGCCGAGCCCGAGCGCGGTCATCTGCAGGATCACCGCGGCCAGGTTGGTGCGCAGGATCTCCGGCTCGGTGAAAGCGGGCCTGGACTCGAAGTCGTCCTCGCTGTAGAGCCGGATGGCGATGCCGTCGGCGACGCGCCCGCAGCGCCCGGAGCGTTGCCGCGCCGACGCCTGGGAGACCGGCTCGATCGGCAGCCGCTGCACCTTGGTGCGCACGGAGTAGCGGGAGATCCGCGCGGTGCCGGGGTCGATCACGTACCGGATGCCCGGCACGGTCAGCGAGGTCTCGGCGACATTGGTGGCGAGCACGACGCGGCGCCCGGCGTGCGGCGCGAAGACCCGGTGCTGCTCGGCTGCGGAGAGCCGGGCGTAGAGCGGCAGGATCTCGGTGCGCGGCAGCTTCAGCTCGCGCAGCGCGTCTGCGGTGTCCCGGATCTCGCGCTCGCCGGAGAGGAAGACCAGCACGTCGCCGTCGCCCTCGGCGAAGAGCTCGCGCACCGCGTCGCCGATGGCGTCCACCGGGTCGCGGTCCACCACGGTGGATTCCTCGTCGTCCTCGTCGCGCGCGGACGGCAGCTCCATGGAAAGCGGCCGGTACCGGATCTCCACCGGGTACGACCGCCCGGACACCTCCACGATCGGCGCCGGCGTGCCGTCCGGCGCGGCGAAGTGCCGGGCGAACAGCTCGGGGTCGATGGTCGCCGAGGTGATCACGATCTTGAGGTCGGGGCGCCGCGGCAGCAGCTGTGCCAGGTAGCCGAGCAAGAAGTCGATATTGAGGCTGCGCTCGTGCGCCTCGTCGATGATGATCGTGTCGTAACGGCGCAGCATCCGGTCGCGCTGGATCTCGGCGAGCAGGATGCCGTCGGTCATGAGCTTGACCAGGGTGCGATCCGACGCCTGGTCGGTGAAGCGCACGGTGTAGCCGACGACGTCGCCGAGCTCGGTGCCGAGCTCCTCGGCGATCCGCTCGGCCACGGTGCGTGCGGCGAGCCGCCGCGGCTGGGTGTGCCCGATGGTGCCGCGAATGCCGCGCCCCAGCTCCAGGCAGATCTTCGGGATCTGCGTGGTCTTGCCGGAGCCGGTCTCACCGGCCACGATCACCACCTGGTTGGCGGCGATGGCGGCGGCGATGTCCTCGCGCCTGGCGGTGACCGGCAGCTGCTCGGGGTACCGGATCGCGGGCACGGCGGCGCGGCGCGCCTCGATCCGCTGTTCGGCGGCGGTGATCTCGGCTTCCAGCGCGGCCGTTTCGGGGCCCTTGGCCCGATCCAGCCTGCGGCGTAGCCGGTGTTCGTCGCGAAGCGAGAGGTTCGCCAGGCGGGTGCGGAGCTCGCGGCGTCCGGTGGCGGTAGTACTGCTCATTGCGTCCACCAGCCTAGCGAAGCCGACGCTGTTCCCGCGCCTGCGTTTCGCTCCGGTGACCAGCGGCACAGCGGCACGCGGTAGCCGGGGATTCGCCGGATACCGCGGCGGGCTCCGAGCCCGTGCGATCATCGGCGCATGACAGCTGCGGGTACGGCCGGGTGGATCCGCGCGGCCAGGGTCGCCTTCGGTGCGCTCGGGGTGCTGGCGCTGCTCTGGATCCCGCTGCGCAACCTGGATGTGCCGGAGTTCTCGATCGGCAACTTCTTCAGCTACTTCACCATCCAGTCCAACGTCATCGGCGTGCTGGTGCTGCTGATCGGCGGCGTGCTCGACCCGGACGGCAGGCGCTGGCAGCTGCTGCGCGGCGCCGCCACGCTCTACCTGGTGATCACCGGCGTGGTGTACGCGGTGCTGCTGGCGAATATCGACGTCGCGCTCACCGACCGCTGGATCAACGACGTGCTGCACCGCATCCTGCCGCTGGTGCTGCTGGCCGACTGGATCCTGGTGCCGCGCCGCCTCGGGATCACCCCCGGCCTGATCGGCGCCTGGCTGGCGTACCCCGCGGTGTACGCCGTCTACACGCTGGTGCGCGGGCCCGTCGTGGACTGGTACCCGTACCCGTTTCTCGACCCGAGACAGCAGGGGTACGTCTCGCTTGCGCTCGGGCTGGTGCTGCTCGCCGTGGTGTTCGTGCTGCTCGCGGCCGCGGTGGCCGGGATCGGCGAGCTCAGGCACCCGCGGGTGCGGAGCTGATCAGAGCTCGGCGACGGTGTCCTCGGCGACCCGGCCGCCGAGCCGCACCCAGCCGTCCGAATCCCACTGGGTGAACAGGTGCGACCCCGCGCCCTGGGTGATGTGCAGCCCGCGGCGCAGCTGCGCGGTGATCGCCACGGCGGCGGCTCCGGTCGCCTCGTCCTCGGTGATGCCCATGGTCGGGCCGAACATCCGGCTGCGGATGCTGCCGCGATGCTCGTCGCTCCACGCCCACGCGTAGTGCGGCCCGCCGGGGAAGTCCGCGGGGTCGAGCGAGGTCACCTCGCCGGCCGTCTCGTAGCGGTGGAAGACGAAGTCCGGCGTCCAGTCGGCCCTGGCGGTGATCCAGGTGAGATCGTCGGCGCTCTGCACCGCGACCGTGCCCGCGGGCACCCGCAGCGCGGTGACCGGGGTGCCGCGGCGCAGGAACCACCACGCGGCGCCGACCGAGGGGTGCCCGGCGAAGGGCAGTTCGACGGCGGGGGTGTAGATCCGCAGCGGCGCGACGCCGTCCACCGGCTCGCCCGCCACCACCGTCTCGCTGTACCCGGCGCGCCGGGCCAGCTCCTGCCGCTCGCGCTCGGGGACCTCGGCCGCGCGGGCGATGCCGAGCCGGTTGCCGAACCGGCCGCTCGCGTCGGTGAACACACGCACCACTTCCACTCGGATGCCCATGCCGGGCCAGCCTACCCGCGAACGGACCCCGTCCACGCGTGGACGGGGTCCGGATCGAACGAGGTCAGACCGCCGCGCCGGCGGAGAGCAGCTCGCCCGCGTCGATGGTCGGGTCGCCCTTCTTCCAGTTGCAGGCGCACAGCTCGTCGGATTGCAGCGCGTCCAGCACGCGCTACACCTCGTCCACGTTCCGGCCGACGGAAACCGCGGTGACCGAGACGAACTGGACCTCGTTGTTCGGGTCGACGATGAAGGAGGCGCGGTCGGCGACGCCGTCGGCGTTCAGCACACCGGTCGCGGTGACCAGCTCGCGCTTGGTTGTTCGACGGGAAAGCTCACCGATGATCTGGCCGCGCTGCCAGTTAAAGGTAAAGGTGATCGGTCGCACTACACTGATAGGTGTGTCTGATCAGACTTATCAGCCCACCCTGTCACAGCTGCGCGCGTTCGTCGCGGTGGCGGAGTATCGGCACTTCGGTACGGCCGCAGCCCGGCTCGGTGTGAGTCAACCCACGTTGTCGCAGGCACTGGCGGCGCTGGAGCACGGCCTCGGGTTGCAGCTGATCGAGCGCAGCACGCGACGGGTGCTGGTGACCGGGGCCGGGCTGCGGCTGCTGCCGCAGGCCCGCGCGACGCTGGAGGCGGCGGACCGCTTCCTCGCCGCGGCCACCGGCGACGGCCTCGGCGGCACGCTGCGGCTCGGCATCATCCCCACCGTCGCGCCGTACCTGCTGCCCGCGCTGCTGCCCCGGCTGCGCGAGCACATGCCAGGGCTGCTGCCGCAGGTGGTCGAGGACCAGACCGCCCGGCTGCTGAACGGCCTGCGCACCGGCGTGCTCGACGTCGCGCTGCTCGCGCTGCCCACCGAGGCGCCGGGCGTCCGCGAGATCGAGCTCTACTCCGAGGAATTCGTGCTGGTCACCCCGCCTGGGCACGAGCTGGGCGGGCGCGCCGACCTGGCCCCCGCCGCGCTGGACGCGCTGCCACTGCTCCTCCTCGACGAGGGGCACTGCCTGCGCGACCAGACCCTGGAGCTGTGCCGCGCCGCGGACGCCCACCCCGGCTCGGTCGGCGACACCAGAGCGGCGTCGCTGGCGACGGTGGTGCAGTGCGTGGCGGGCGGGCTCGGCGTCACGCTCATCCCGGAGTCCGCGGTGGCCGCGGAGACCGCGCGCGGCACGCTCGACACCGCGCGCTTCGCCACGCCCGCGCCCGGCCGGACCATCGGGCTGGTGTTCCGCTCCTCCACCGGCCGCCGCGACGACTACGAGCAGCTCGCCGCGCTCATCCGCGAGTACCGGCCGCGCTGAGCCGGTCAGGCCCGCAGCGACCGCGGCTCGATGGTGCCCCGCCACAGTGCCCTGGCGTCGACGGTGCTCGCCCGGTAGGGCAGCGTGCCGAGCCGGTCGATCATGCCGGGCACCGGGTCGCCGATCCGGTCGGCCAGGCCGAACAGGAACGACCACTCGTGCTCGTCGCTGCCGTAGTGCACCACCGTGCCGAAGTGGTCGTGGAACCGCTGCCAGGAGCGCTTCAGGGTCTCGTTGCGCCACAGCGTCGCACAGCCCGCCTGCGCGGCGAGCACCCCGCCCGGCGCGAGCCGCTCCCGGCAGCGGGTCAGGAATTCGGCCTCGTAGAGCCGGTTGTGCTGCGCCTCCTCCGGCCGCTCGTCCGGGAGGTCGATCACGATGACGTCGTAGCGGGTGCCCGCCGTCGCTGCCCGCGCCAGGAAGTCCCAGCCGTCGGCGTAGTGCACGGTGATCGGCCCGTCGCCGCGCACCGCCGCGTCCAGCTCCTCGGGCGTGTAGCCGTAGGGGAGGTGCCGCGCGCACAGCTCGACCTCGAGCCGGTCGATGTCGACGTGGTCCACCCTGGTCACCCCCGCGGCCACCGCCATCCGGCTCGCGACGCCCTCGCCGGAGCCGATGATCAGTACCGTGTCCAGCTTCTCGGCCAGCACGAAGGCGGGCACCATCATGGCCTCGTGGTAGGTGAGCTGGGCCGCCTCGGTGGACTGCCGGTCGCCGTCGGAGAAGAGCGAGATGCCCTGCTCGGTCCGCGCGATCACCATGTGCTGGTAGGGGGTGTGCGTGTCGACGACGACCTCGGAGAGCTCCCACACCCGGGTCAGCCCGGGAGCGAGCGGCTCCTCGATCCGCTGCCCGGCGCGCCCGCGCGGCACGGTCGACATGCGCACCTCCTTCGGGTCGAGCGCCTTACGCAGCAGCTCGACCGCGTGCTCCGCCCCTGCGCCGAGGCTGCCGCAGGTGAAGACGTCGACGAAGATGTCGCCGGACTCCGGGTAGGTGTGCAGCGAGGCGTGCGACTCCGCGAGCAGCGCGAGCACCGTCGCGCCCTGCGGCGCGAACTTGCGGCGCACCACGTCGCAGACGGTCGCGCCCGCCTCGGTCAACGCCGCGCGCAGCGCGGCCTCCAGGCGCTCCGGATCGTCGCAGAGCACCGGATCGACGCCACCGAACTCGGCCAGCACGTGCCTGCCGGTGAACTCCGCCGTCATGACTGCACCCACTCTCGCTCAGCGCCCGCGACATGCACCGTCAGGGGCGGGAAACCGTTGAAGGACACCGATGCGTAGCTCGCCGTGTAGGCGCCGGTGTCGAGGATTCGGACGCGATCGCCCGCTCGCAGTGTGACCGGGAGCAGGACGCGCGTGCGTTGATACAGTACATCGTCGCCGTCACAGGTCGGCCCGGCCAGCACCGCCTCGGCGACCGGATCGCCGTCCCGCTCGGTGGCGATCCGGTACACGATGTACTCGTTCTCCGTCTCGGCCAGCCCGCTGTACCGGCCGACGTCGAGGTACACCCAGCGCCGCCGGTCCGGGGCGATCCGCACCGCCACCACCTCGCAGTGCAGCTCGCCCGCCGCGCCGGTCAGCGCCCGGCCCGGCTCGACCACCAGCGCGGTGCCCGGCGGCAGGTGCTCGCGGGCCGCCGCGGTGATCACCGCGCCCAGCTCGGCGAGGTGCGGCGCCGGGTCGGCGTACGAGATCGGCAGCCCGCCACCGATGTTCACGCTGCGCACCGGGATGCCGTCCGCGGCGAGCTGCGCGGCGATCCGGCCCGCCTGCTCCAGCCCGATCCGCCAGGCGGCGGGGTCGGTCTGCTGCGAGCCCACGTGGAAGTACGGCCCGGCGGGGACCAGCCCCAGATCGCGGGCGGCGGTCAGCAGCGGCGCCACCTCGTCGGGGGCGCAGCCGAACTTGCTGCCGAACGGGGTGCGCGAGGGCGGGGTGGCGGGCAGGAAGCGGCACTCCACCTCGGAACCCGGTGCCTGCGCGGCGATCCGGTGCAGGTCGTCGGCGGTGTCGAAGGCGTACCGGCGCACCCCGGCGGCGAACGCGTCCGCGATCTGCGCCGCCTTCTTCACGGTGTTGCCGTAGCAGAGCAGCTCCGGCGCGATCCCGAGCCCGAGGCAGAGCTCGATCTCGCCCGGGCTCGCCACGTCGAACTCCGCGCCCGCCGCGGCCAGCGCCAGCAGCACCTCCGGCACCGGGGTGGCCTTGACCGCGTAGCGGATTCGCGCTCCTGGCAGCGCCGCGCCGAGCGCGCGGTAGGCCGCCGTGACGCGTCCCGGGTACAGGACGAGGCACGGCGAGGTGCCGCCGCCGATCACCCCGCGGCCACCGTGACCTCGTCGAACACCACCTCGCCCGCGGCATCGGACTCGGCCAGGTCGACGATGGCCTCGATCGCCCAGCCGTGGTCGCCTGCCGGGTCGGCCAGGGTCTGCCGGACGTGCCAGAAATCGGGGCGCTGCTCGACCCGGAAGAGCTGCGGGCCGCGGGCATCCGGCCCGGTGCCGATCGCGCCGTACTCCTCGAAGTACGGCGCCAGCTCGGTCTCCCAGTCCGGCTCCGCGCCGAGCTCGGCGAGCGCCGCCCAGCGTCGCAGCGCGGCCAGCTCGACCCGGCGGAACAGCGCGTTGCGGACCAGCACCCGGAAGGCGCGCTCGTTGGCGGTGATCGGCCGCACCGACTCGGCGCCGTAGGCGAGCTGCTGCTGGTCGGCCTCGGCGCCCGGGGCGGTGAGCTGCTCCCACTCGTCCAGCAGGCTGGAATCCACCTGCCGCACCAGCTCGCCCAGCCACTCGGTGAGGTCGTCGAGCTCCTCGGTGCGGGCCGCCTCCGGCACCGTGCGGCGCAGCGCGCGGTAGGCGTCGGCCAGGTAGCGCAGCACCACGCCCTCGGAGCGGGCCAGCTCGTAGTGCGCGATCAGCTCGGCGAAGGTCATGGCGCGCTCGACCATGTCCCGCACCACCGATTTCGGCGCGGGCGCGAATTCGGAGACCCAGGGGTGCCCGGCCCGGTAGGTCTCGAAGGCGGGCTCGATCAGCTCGGCCAGCGGCTTGGGCCAGGTGACCTCCTCGAGCAGCTCCATCCGCTCCTCGTACTCGATGCCGTCGGCCTTCATCTCGGCCACCGCCTCGCCCCGTGCCTTGTGCTGCTGCGCCATCAGCAGCTGCCTGGGGTCCTCGAGCGTGGATTCGATCAGCGAGACCACGTCCAGGGTGTAGCTGGGCGCCGCGCGGTCCAGCAGCTCCAGCGCGGCCAGCGCGAACGGCGAGAGCGGCTGGTCGAGCGCGAAATCGCGCTGCAGGTCGACGGTGAGCCTGGCCATCCGGCCGTGCCGGTCCGGCTCGTCCAGCTGCTGCACCACCCCGGCGTCGCGCAGCGCGCGGTACAGCCGGATGGCCCGCAGGATGTGCCTGCGCTGCGCCGGGCGCGGCTCGTGGTTCTCCTCCAGCAGGTGCCGCATGGCGGCGAAGCAGTTCCCCGGCCGCGCGATCACATTGAGCAGCAGCGAGTTCGTCACCCGGAACCGCGAGACCATGGGCTCGGGCTGCGCGTCGACCAGTCGGCGGAAGGTCTCCTCGCTCCAGGAGACGAAGCCCTCCGGCGGCTTGCGCCGCTGCACCTTCCGCTGCTTCTTGGGGTCGTCGCCCGCCTTGGCCAGCAGCCGGGTGTTCTCCACCTCGTGCTCGGGGGCCTGCACCACGACGGTGCCCATGGTGTCGAAGCCGGCGCGCCCGGCCCGGCCCGCGATCTGGTGGAATTCCCTGGCCTTGAGCCGCCGGGTGCGGGTGCCGTCGTACTTGGTGAGCCCGGTGAGCAGCACCGTGCGGATCGGGACATTGATCCCGACGCCGAGCGTATCGGTGCCGCAGACCACCTTGAGCAGCCCGTCCTGGGCCAGCCGCTCCACGAGCCTGCGGTACTTGGGCAGCATGCCTGCGTGGTGCACGCCGATGCCGTGCCGGATCAGCCGGGAGAGGGTGCGGCCGAAGCCCGCGGCGAAGCGGAAGTTGCCGATGGCGGCGGCGATCGCGTCCTTCTCCGCCCTGGTGGCGAAGTTGACGCTGGTCAGCGCCTGGGCCCGCTCCAGCGCGGCGGCCTGGGTGAAGTGCACGACGTAGACCGGGGCCTGGTGCGTGGTGACCAGCTCCTCCAGCGTCTCGGTGATCGGCGTGCGGGCGTAGGAGAAGGTCAGCGGCACCGGGCGTTCGGTCCCGCTCACGACGGCGGTGGCATTGCCGGTGCGGCGGCGCAGGTCGTCGGCGAAGAAGTCGACCTCGCCGAGCGTCGCCGACATCAGCAGGAACTGCGCGCCCGGCAGCTCCAGCAGCGGCACCTGCCAGGCCCAGCCGCGATCCGGGTCGGCGTAGAAGTGGAACTCGTCCATCACCACCTGGCCCACCTCGGCCGCCGCGCCCTCGCGCAGCGCCAGGTTGGCCAGGATCTCGGCGGTGGCGCAGATGATCGGGGCGTCGGCGTTCACCGCGGCGTCGCCGGTGACCATCCCGACCCGCTCCGCGCCGAACAGCTCGCAGAGCGCGAAGAACTTCTCGCTCACCAGCGCCTTGATCGGTGCGGTGTAGTAGCTGCGCACCCCGCGGGTGAGCGCGAACAGGTGCGCTCCGACGGCGACCAGCGACTTGCCCGACCCGGTGGGGGTGGCCAGGATGACGTTCGAGCCGGAGGCCAGCTCCAGCAGCGCCTCGTCCTGCGCCGGATACAGCGCCGTGCCGCGCTCGGCGGCCCAGGCGCCGAACGACTCGTAGAGCGCGTCGGCGTCGGTGCCCGGAATGTCGAGCAGCTCGGTCAGATCCACTCCGACCACCCTACGCACCGGGGGTTCCGGTGCGGCCCCGCGGTCTCGGCGCTCAGCGGGTGCCCGGCTCGTCCTGGTCGTCGGTGCCGGTCTGCTCGGCAAGGAAGCGCTCGAACTCGGCGCCGAGCTCGTCGCCGCTCGGCAGCTCGCCCTCGCCTGCCAGCAGGCTGGACTGCCGCTCCTGCGCGGTGACGAAGCTGTCGTACTGCCGCTCCAGCGCCTGCACCACCGTCTCCACCTCGGGGTTGCCCGCGATGTGCTCGTTCACCTGTTCGCGGACCCGCGCCCCGGCCTCGCCGAGCGCGGCCAGCGGGAAGGTCAGCCCGGCATTGTCGGCGACGTTCTCCAGCAGCGTCTGCGCGGCCTCCGGGTAGGCGGTCTGCGACAGGTAGTGCGGCACGTGCACGCTGAACCCGAGCGACTCGTAGCCGTGCTGCCCCATCCGGTACTCCAGCAGCGAGGAGGCGCTGCCCGGCACCTGCAGCTCACCGGGCCAGCGCTGGTGGTCGCCGATCAGCGAGCGGTCCGAGGAGTGCGCGGTGACGCCGAGCGGGCGGGTGTGCGGGATCGCCATCGGAATGGCGCTCAGCCCCACCGTTCGGCGCACGCCGAGCTGCTCGGCCAGCAGCCGCACCGCGGTGGTGAACTTCTCCCACCGCAGGTCCGGCTCCATCCCGGCGAGCAGCAGGAACGGGGTGCCCGCGGTGTCGCGCAGCGCCCACAGGTTCAGCTCCGGCTCCGCGTAGTCGGCGAAGTGGTCGGTCTTGAAGGTCATGAGCGGGCGCCGGGAGCGGTAGTCGAGCAGCTCGTCCACGTCGAAGGAGGCCACCAGCTCGCTCTCCAGGCTCTCCCGCAGGTGCGTGGTGGCCAGCCGCACGGCGTGGCCCGCGTCGGTGAAGCCCTCCAGCCCGTGCACCAGGACCGGCCCCGAGCCGTCGGGCGCCGACAACTGCGGAGCGGGGAACTCCAGCTCGTACATCCGCGACTCGTTGTCCATCGCGTACTCCTTCCTGCGCGATCCGCCGCACCGGGGCGGGGGAACTCTCCGGCTCACACGCCCGCCTGTCGTGCTGCGAACCCTGTTCCATTGTCGCTCATGGAACTCGTGCCGCGTACCGGGCCGTTCCCGGTCGTCGCGCACCCGCTCCGGTCAACGCCCCGGCGGTGCCCGGACATTCCCTGAACTGCTGCCGGAGTACCCGGGAGCACCCGTTCCTCACCATCGATTCGCGGCGTGGCAGGACGTGACAGGCCGGGCGGGTGTTGCAGAGTGGGGGTGTGACCCCCGTCTCGCTGCCTCGGCACCGCCTCCTGCCCGCCTGCTGGCTGTCGGCCGGGGCGGTGCTGCTGGCCGGCTGCGGGACGGTGCTGCCCGGCTCCCCCGGCTCGGCCGAGCAGACCACCATCGCCGCGCCGGTCACCGCGGAGCTGACCGAGCTGGTGCCCGCGCCGGAGTCCTTCCCGGCCGGGTACCCGGCGGTGCGGCTCCCCGCCGAGGCCGCGGTGCAGGCCGCGGGCGACCTGGACGGGGTCGGGCCGGGCGCGACCGTCGAACCGGCGCGCTGCACCCCGCCCGCCGCGCGCGCCGAACCGGGGACGACGGCGGTCGCGGTCGGCACCGACGAGGAGTCGAGGGCCAGCCTCACCGTCGAGCTGAGCCGCACCGACCAGCCGCTGGCCCGGCTGCGCACCCGGCTCGACGACTGCGGGAGCGTCCGGGTGCTGCGGGCGGGCGCGGCCGCCACCGTCGTCACCGACCTGCTCGCCGACCCGCCCGCCGCCGACCCCGCCCCCGACGACGCGCTCGCGCTGCTCCGCACCGTGCTGCCCGACCGCGGCGGCGCCGCGCTCACCCAGACCATGCGCACTGTGATCGGGCAGGTGGGGGATGTGCGCATCACCGTCACCGGCATGGTGTTCGGCGGTTCCGAGCCGGAGCCGGGGCCGGTGCAGGAGCTCTTCGAGACCGCGGTCGAGCGGGTGCGCGAGCACTGAGTTGTGCACAGGGGCGCGGTTGTCCCCAGGGTTTCTCGTGCGCAGGTCGGAGCCGGGCTCTCGGGTGGGCGGCCGGGCACAGTGGCCGCATGACCACTCCAGCGCACTCCCTCCCCGGCCCGCCCGAGCCCGCCGCCGAGGCGCCGCCGCCCGCCCGGCCACGACGGCGGGGTCCCACCGGACCCGCGGCGGGAACGCCGCGGGTATCCCTCCCGAAGTCGGCGCCAACGCGGTCGGCGGGAACCGGCTCGGCCGCGCGGCCGCACCGCACCGGGCCACCGCCCGGGCCGGGTCGCACGCCGCACTGCGGCGAGGGTGCCGAACCCCCGTTCGACGCCCCCACCGTCTACCTGGGCGAGCCCGGCGCGCTGCTGGCCTCCGTGCCCGCCATGGTCGGGTTCCCGCCGGAGCGCTCGCTGGTGATCGTGGTGCTGCGCGCGCCGGGCGGCGGGCTGCGGGCGCCGCGCGGCACGGCCGGCGTGGACGCGTTGGTGCGGTTCGACCTGGAGACCGAGCGCGGCGCCGCGCTGCCCGCCGACGCGGTCGCCGCGTGCGTCGCCGATATCCGGGGCCCGGGGCCGGTGGAGCAGATCATCGCCGTCGTCGTCGACGAGCGCGGCCACCCCGAGCGGGGGACCGCCCTGGTGGCCGGGCTGGCCGAGCACCTCGGCGCGGCCGGGCTCACCCTCGGCGCCGCCTACGCGCTGCCCGGCTTCACCGCGGGCGCCCCGTGGCGGGATCTGCTCGACCCGGCCGCGGCGGGCACGCTCCCCGACCCGGCGGATTCCCCGGTGGCCTTCGGCCACGTGCTGTCCGGGCAGCAGCTGCGCGGCTCCCGCGGCGAGCTCACCGCCATGGTCGCCGCCGCGCCGGAGCTGGCGGCCGCTGTCGAGGGGGAACTCGCGGTCGTCGCCGCGGCCACCCGCGCCGACTACGCCGACGCCGTTCGCCGCGGTGCCCCGGTCGAATACAGCAGGCGCACCGCGGAATTCGTGCTCTGGCAGATCTCGGCGGTGGAGTCGGGCGCGGAGCCGCAGCCGCGCGAGCTGGCCCGCGTCGCGGTCGCGCTGCGCGACCGCCCGGTGCGCGACGTCATGTTCGCGCTCGCCGCCGGCCCGCACGCCGGCGCCGCCGAGCGGCTCTGGCTGCTGCTCACCCGCGCGCTCACCGGCGCCGACCGGGCCGAGGCCGCCGCGCTGCTCGGCTACAGCGCCTACCTGCGCGGCGACGGCCCCTTCGCAGGCATCGCGCTCGATATCGCGCTGGACGCGCTGCCCGGCCACCCGATGGCGGTGCTGCTGGAGACCTCGCTGCGCTCGGGGATGCGCCCGGCGCAGCTGCGCAGGCTGGTCGTGTGCGGATACGAGTCCGCCACCGATCTCGGCCTCGACCTGGGGCCGCGGCGATGACCGGTGGCGGCGAGGGTCAGGAGGTGGCGGAGGCGGGTGCGGAGTGCGCCCGGGACCCGAGGCCGCGCAGGAATTCCCACGCGTCGGCGACGATCTCGTCGAGGTCGTTGTGCTCGGGCCGCCAGCCCAGCTCCCGGATGGCGCGCTCGCTGGCGGCCACCAGGGTGGCCGGGTCGCCCGCCCGCCGTGGCGCGTCGACCGCGGCGATCTCCAGCCCGGTGACCCGGCGCACCGCCGCGATCACCTCGCGCACCGAGAAGCCGGTGCCGCTGCCCAGGTTGTAGATCCGGTGCGTGCCCGGCTCGGAGCTGGTGAGCGCGAGCAGGTGCGCGTCGGCGAGATCACGGATGTGGATGTAGTCGCGGACGGCGGTGCCGTCCGGAGTCGGCCAGTCGGTGCCGTACACCGCGATCGACTCCCGGTGCCCGGCCGCGACCTGGAGCACGAGGGGGATGAGATGGGTTTCCACCACGCGGTTCTCGCCGAGACCGCCGTAGGCGCCGGCCACGTTGAAGTACCGCAGGCTGGTGGCGGCCAGGCCGTGCGCCACCGCGTAGGAGGTGATGGCGTGGTCGATGGCGAGCTTGGAGGCGCCGTACGGGTTGGTCGGCCGGGCCGGGGCCGCCTCGGTGATCGGCACCTGCTCCGGCTCGCCGTACACCGCCGCCGTCGAGGAGAAGACCAGCCGCGGGGTTCCGCTGCGGCGCAGCGCCTCCAGCAGCGTCAGCGTCTTCACCACATTGCCGTGCCAGTACTTCTCCGGTTGCTGCACCGACTCGCCCACCAGCGACTGCGCCGCGAAGTGCAGCACACCGTCGAAGCTCTCCGAGCCGATCAGCTCCACGCCGGCGGTGGCGATGTCGCCCTCCACGAAGCGGGCCCCGGCGGGCACGCCATCGGCATTGCCGGTGGAGAGATCGTCCACCACGACCACCTGGTGGCCGCGTTCCAGCAGGACCTGCGCGCAGACGCCGCCGACGTAGCCCGCGCCACCCGTGACCAGAAGTTTCACGTATCAGACCAGTTTCACCTGGATGGCGTGCGCCATCTCGTCGGACAGTTCGAAGCCCTGATGGCCGGGCACCGTGATCAGTACCGAGCCGGGGCGGTTCTCCACGGAGACTCTCGCATCCGGCACCACGCCGGCCTCGCGCAGTTTGCCGATGACATCCGGGTCGGTCTGGATGTGCTCGGCCAGCCGGCGCACCACGACCGCGTGCACCTGGCCCGGCACCAGCTCGGAGAGCCGGCTCAGCTGCTCGTCGCCGGACTGCGTCGGGAGTACCCCGAGCTCGTCCAGCCCGGGGATGGGGTTGCCGTAGGGCGAGGTGGTCGGATTGTTCAGCACCTCGACCAGTCTGCGCTCGACGTCCTCGCTCATGACGTGCTCCCAGCGGCAGGCCTCGGCGTGCACGTTCTGCCAGTCCAGCCCGATGATGTCGACCAGCAGGCGCTCGGCGAGGCGATGCTTGCGCATGACCGCGACCGCCATGCCGCGGCCCTTCTCCGTGAGCTCCAGGTGCCGGTCACCGGCGACGAGCAGCAGCCCGTCGCGCTCCATCCTGGCCACCGTCTGGCTGACGGTGGGGCCGCTCTGTTCCAGCCGCTCCGCGATGCGGGCGCGCAGGGGGACGACGCCCTCTTCTTCCAGGTCGTAAATCGTACGGAGATACATCTCCGTCGTATCGACCAGATCCTTCACCAGTCACCCCTTCGTCAACACGAATTCTACCCGGGAACGGCCACGCCACTGGAAACGCACTCCTGTGTATTTCTACTGCATGTCAACGCTTCGCGGGGGTCCCCGCTTCCCGCTAGCGTTGCGAGCATGGCCACTGAATCGATCGAGCCCTCCGCGACGGTCGTCTGGAGTGATCGATTCCTGGAGTACACCTGGACGCCGGAACACCCGATGAAGCCCGCCCGGCTCGATCTCACCATGGCGCTGGCCCGGGAACTCGGGCTGCTCGCCGGGGTCGAGACGGTGCGCCCGGAGCCCGCCGGAATGCCGGATCTGCTGCGCGTGCACACCCCGGAATACATCGACGCGGTGCGACACGCCGTGCCGGAATCCGGCCCGAGCGGGAATCGGCCGTCGGCGCCGCTGTTCGGGCTCGGCTCGGACGACAATCCGGTATTTCCCGGAATGCACGACGCCGCGTCGGTGATCGTCGGCGGCACGCTCGCGGCGGCAAGGGAGATCGCCGAGGGGCGCACCCGCAGGGCGGTGAGCATCGGCGGCGGAATGCACCACGCCATGGCCAACTCGGCCGCGGGTTTCTGTATCTACAACGACGCCGCGGTCGCCATTTCCTGGCTGCTCGACCACGGCTTCGATCGGATCGCCTACGTCGACGTGGACGTGCACCACGGCGACGGGGTGCAGCGCGCCTTCTACGGCGATCCGCGGGTGCTGACCGTCTCGCTCCACCAGCACCCGGCCACCCTGTGGCCGAGCACCGGCTGGCCGGACGAGGTCGGTGCCGGGCCGGCCGAGGGCACCGCGCTGAACCTGGCGCTGCTGCCCGGCACCGGGGACGCCGCCTGGCTGCGCGGCTTCCACGCCGTGGTGCCTGGCGCGCTGGCCGCCTTCCGGCCGCAGATCCTGATCAGCCAGTGCGGAGTGGACACGCACCGGGAGGATCCGCTGGCCGACCTGGAGCTGACCGTGGACGGGCAGACGGCGGCCTTCCTGGCCATGCGGGAACTCGCCGACCGGTACGCCGACGGCCGCTGGCTCGCGGTCGGTGGCGGCGGGTACGGGCTGGTCCGGGTGGTGCCGCGAGCCTGGACCCAGCTGCTCGCCACCGCGCTGGGCAGGCCGCTGCCGCCGGATACCCTGCTGCCGGAGGCGTGGCGGGAGCGCGCCATGGCAGTCGCGCCGCGGGTGCAGCCGCCCACGGTCATGGGGGAGGGCGGCGATACCCGATACCAGCCGTGGGACGGGCCGGGGGGCGCCGTCGACACCGGCGACGCCAAGGCCGACCGAGCCCGCCGCGCCGTCGACACCGCGGTGCTCGCCACCCGCCGCGCCGCCTTCGGGCTGCTCGGCCTCGACCCGGAGGATCCCCGTGACTGAGCCGTACGCCGACGAGCCCGGCACGCCCGCGGTGCCGCCCCCGCCGCCGCAGCACTGGTTCGCCGACGTGCTCGCCTCGGACGGCGGCGTGGTGCGGGTGCGGCCGATCACCCCGGACGACGCCGACCGGCTGCAGGAGTTCCACGCGAGGCTCTCCGAGCGCAGCCGGTACCTGCGCTACTTCGGCCCCTACCCGCGGATCTCGCCCAAGGATCTCTATCGCTCGACGCACGTCGACCACCGCGACCGGGTGGGGCTGGTCTGCGAGCTGGGCGAGGCGATCATCGCGGTCGGGCGGTACGAGCTGCTGGACCGGGCGGGCGCGCGCGCCGCCGAGGTGGCCTTCGTGGTGGCCGACGAGCACCAGGGCCGCGGCCTCGGCTCGGTGCTGCTCGAGCACCTCGCCGGGGCGGCCGCGGAGAACGACATCGCCACCTTCGTGGCCGAGGTGCTGGCCGAGAACACCGTCATGGTCACGGTGTTCCGGGACGCCGGCTACCAGGTGGAGCGGTCGCGGGACGGCTCGGTGCTGCACCTGGAGTTCGCGATCGACCCGACCGAGGCGCTGCTCTCGGTGCGCGACGCGCGCGAGCGCGCCTCCGAGGCGCGCAGCGTCGGCAACCTGCTGGCCCCGCGTTCGATCGCGGTGATCGGCGCGACGCCGGGCACCGGGCGGGTCGGTGGCGTGGTGCTGGCCAACCTGCTGGCGGGGGTGTTCCAGGGGCCGGTGTACCCGGTGAACCCGAACCGGCGCTCGGTGCGCGGTGTACACGCCTACCCGACGGTGCGCGACATCCCGGACGAGGTCGACCTCGCGGTCGTCGCGGTGCCCGCCGCCGCCATCGACTCGGTGCTCGACGACTGCCTGGCCAAGCGGGTGAAGGGGCTGGTGGTGCTGACCGCCGGGTTCGGCGAGACCGGGCAGGGCGGCGTCGCCGCCGAGCGGCACCTGGTCGCCGAGGCGCGCGGGCACGGCATGCGGGTGGTGGGGCCGAGCGCGCTCGGCATCGCCAATACCGACCCGGCGGTGGCGATGAACGCGACGCTGGCCCCGCTGCTGCCGCACCGCGGCCGGATCGGCTTCTTCTGCCAGTCCGGCCCGCTCGGCGTCGCCATCCTCGGCCAGGCGGCGGCGCGCAATCTCGGGCTCTCCACCTTCGTCTCCGCGGGCAACCGCGCCGACCTCTCCGGCAACGACCTGCTGCAGTACTGGGACACCGACCCCGGCACCGACGTGGTGCTGCTGTACCTGGAGAGCTTCGGCAACCCGCGCAAGTTCAACCGGATCGCGCGGCGGGTGGCCAGGCACAAGCCGATCGTGGCGGTGAGCAGCGGCAGGCTCGCGGCCCGCGCCACCCCCGATGGCGACATGGACCGCTCGATCGTGCGCGACCTGTTCGGCCAGGCCGGGATCGTCCAGGTGGACACCATCTCCGAGCTCTTCGACTGCGCCGCGCTGCTGGCCTACCAGCCGCTGCCCGCCGGGCCCCGGGTCGCGGTGGTCGGCAACAGCGCCGCGCTGAACTGGCTGGCGGTGGATGCCGCCAGGGGCGAGGGGCTGCGCGTGCAGCGCCCCGCCGCACACCGCCGGGCCCGGCCGCGGCTGCCCCGGCCCACCGAGCGCTGGGTGGACCACGAGGACCAGCAGGAGCCGATCGACCTCGGGCCGCAGGCCACCCCGGGCGACTACTTCGACGCGGTGGTGGCGGCGCTGCGCAGCGCCGAGGTGGATGCCGTGATCGCGGTCTTCGCCCCGCCGGTGCCGCTGCCGACGGCCGGGTTCGCCGACGCCATCCGCTCGGCCGCCGCGACGGTGCCGAAGGCGAGGAAACCACTGCTCACCACCTTCATGGCCGAGGAGGGGCTGCCGAACATGCTCGCCAACCGCGGCGACGGCGCCATCCCGGCGCTCGGCTCCATCCCCTCCTACCCGGACCCGGAGCGCGCGGCGAGGGCGCTGGCCCGGGTGCGCCGCTACGCGGACTGGCGCACCCGCCCGGTCTCGGCGGTGGTGCGCCCGCCGGGGATCGATGCCGAGAAGGCGGCGGCGCTGCTGCGCGGCTGGCAGGCCGAGGCGCCGGAGGGGCGCTGGCTCACCGACCTGGAGGCGGTGCGGCTGCTCGGCTGCTACGGCATCGAGGTGGTGGAGTTCCGCGAGGTGCACAGCGCGGACGAGGCGGTCGCCGCGGCGGAAGAGCTCGGCTACCCGGTGGCGGCCAAGGCGACCGGCGAGCTGTGGCGGCGGCGCGCCGACCTGAGCGGGGTGCGGCTGGATCTGTGGCGGCCGGAGGCGGTGCGGCAGGGCTACGCGGACCTGGTCCGGCTCTGCGGCGATCCGGTGCTGCACGTGCAGAAGATGGCGACCAAGGGGGTGGGCTGCGTACTGCGGGTCACCGACGACCCGTCCTTCGGCTCGGTGCTGGAGTTCGGGCTCTCCGGGCTGATCATCGAGCTGCTCGGCGACCGCGCCTACCGGGCGCTGCCGCTCACCGAGGACGAGGCGGCCGCGCTGATCGACGCGCCGCGGGCGGCGCCGCTGCTCTCCGGCACCCCGGCCAGCCCGCGGGTGGACAAGGCGGCGCTGGTCGAGCTGGCGCAGCGCATCTCGGCGCTCTTCGACGACCTGCCGGAGCTGCGCGAACTCTCCTTCGATCCGGTGCTGGCCGCACCGCGGGAGGCGTCGATCCTGTACGCCAGGGCGCGCTTCGGCCCGGAGCCCAGCCGCTTCGATATCGGCCCGCGCCGATTGGTCTGACCGGACGTGGTGCGGAGCGAATCTCCGGCATCGCGGTATCCGTCGGACGAACGACAGTGGAAAAGGCTGCGCGCCGGGCGTTCTTGCCGGACAATCTTCGTCGCACGGGTCGGGGGGTAACAACCAGCCCGGGTGCGGCGATCTTGTCGCGATCACTGCGTCTGACCGGAGAGGGAACCCCGATGACCACTATGAAGACCGACCCGTCTGTCCGTACCGCCCCGCGAGTGCGCGGTCGAGCGGCCCGGCTCGCCGGCGCCGCCACCCTGTTCGCGCTGGGGTGCGCGCTCTCGGCCTGTTCGGTGTCGATCGGCGGTGATCCGAAGATCGCCGAGGCCGACCTGGAGAAGTCGGTGTCGCAGACGCTGGCCGACGAGGTCGGGCAGACCCCCGATTCCATCGACTGCCCGGGCGATCTGAACGGCAGCGTCGGCACCACCATGCGCTGCACGCTGAGCGCCGGCGGCGACACCCTCGGGCTGACCGTCACGGTGACCGGCGTCGACGGCGACACGGTGAACTACGACGTGCAGGTCGACGAGCAGTAGCCGGTCCCCAAAGGCGCGCTGGGCCGATCGGGGGGATCGGCCCAGGACGTCGGTGTTCGGTGCCGGGTCAGCTGGCGTAGGCGCGGAGCCGGTCGGCCCGCTCGCCCTTGCGCAGCTTGGTCATGACCTCGCGCTCGATCTGGCGGACCCGCTCGCGGGAGAGCCCGAAGAGCTTGCCGATCTGGTCGAGGGTGCGCGGCTGGCCGTCGTCGAGGCCGAAGCGCAGCCGGATGACCTGCTGCTCGCGCTCGTCCAGGGTGGCGAGCACGCTGCGCACGTCGTGGTGCAGCAGCCCGGCGATCACCGCCGACTCGGCCGAGGTGGCCTCGGAATCCTCGATGAAGTCACCGAGCGGGGCCTCCTCGTCGTTGCCGACCGGCATGTCCAGGCTCACCGGATCGCGGCTGTGGTCCAGCAGGTCGGCGATCTTCTCCACCGGGATGCCGGACTCGGTGGCCAGCTCGGCGTCGGTGGCCTCGCGGCCCAGCTGCTGGTGCAGCTCGCGCTTGATCCTGGCCAGCTTGTTGACCTGCTCCACCAGGTGCACGGGGAGCCGGATGGTGCGGCTCTGGTCGGCCATGCCGCGGGTGATGGCCTGCCGGATCCACCAGGTGGCGTAGGTCGAGAACTTGAAGCCCTTGGCGTAGTCGAACTTCTCCATGGCGCGGATCAGCCCGAGGTTGCCCTCTTGGATCAGGTCGAGCAGCGGCATGCCGCGGCCGGTGTAGCGCTTCGCGAGGGAGACCACGAGCCGCAGGTTGGCTTCCAGCAGGTGCGAGCGGGCCGCCTGGCCCTCCCGGACGACGACCGCCAGATCACGCTTGCGCGTGGCGGAGAGCCGCTTGCCGGTCTCCAGCAGGTGCTGCGCGTACAGACCCGCCTCGATGCGCTTCGCCAGCTCCACCTCGTCGGCCGCCGTGAGCAGCGCCGTCCGGCCGATTCCGTTCAGGTACACACGGACCAGGTCGGCGGCCGGGCTCTGGGCGTCGATATCGGCATCGCTGGGGCGCACACGAGTCGTGGCGGGGCTTGTCATGACTTGCCTCCTGTCGGTGGTGTCTCACTCCGGTCAACGGAACCGACAGTGAGAAAGTTCCCGGGGACCGCCCGGGTAAACAGCCTCTGGCCTGCGCTTTCCATCACCTTCGGCTGAGAAGTTCCTGAGAAGGGCACCCCGCCGCGAACGCCTGTGCGTGGCTACGCAGGCACCACCAGACCGTGCCGGACCAGCCCCGTCACCAGGGTCAGTACCGCGTTCGCGAACTCCGGGGTCGTCTCGCCCGGGCCGTGCGCCAGGGCGAGCAAATCCGTCAGATCGGACAACGCCGGACCGTCCGGGCGCATTCCCGCGAGCAGCGCGATCCCGGCCTCGTCCAGCTCGTGCTGCCAGCGCGGACCGTCGCCGCGGTGCACCCGCGCGACCAGTGGTTCCCAGCCCTCCGGGCCGGGCAGCGCGACGCGTTCCAGCGCGGTGGCGCCGGGGACCAGGAAGCGCGCGTTCCAGGCGAGCCCCGGATCGGCGGCGACGGCGCGCAGCCAGGCGGAGCGCTCGAAGTAGGCGGTGGCCTCCGGGCCGAGCGGGTCGTCGAAGCCGTGCGTGAGGTCCTCGGCGAGCAGCTCGGTGGGGCCGTCGACGGCGCGCAGGTAGACGAAGCCGAAGCCGATCCCGGTGACGCCCTCGGACTCGAGGACCGCCAGCCAGTTCTCGGCGCGGCGCTGCGCCTCCGGCTCGCGCGGGTCGAGCCCGGCATCGCGCAGCCAGGTGCCGACGTAGAGCGCGGGGTCGGCGACATCGCGCTGCACCACCCAGGCGTCCACCCCGTGCGCGGGCAGCCAGGACGCCACCCTGGCCCGCCAGTCCTCGTCCGCGCGGTGCACCCAGGCGGCGAGCAGCGACGCGGTGCCGCCGGGGGCGAGAAGCTCCGGCGCGGTGGAGATCACCAGCTCGCTGGCGCCGTCCAGGGCGAGCCCGGAGTCGCGGTAGGTGTGCTCGACCCGGGCCGGGCCGACCACGAAGGGCGGGTTGGCCACGATCCGGTCGAAGCGCCGCCCGGCCACCGGCTCGAACCAGGAGCCTGCGAGCAGCTCGACCTCGAGGCCGTTGAGCGCGCAGGTGGCGGCGGCCAGCGCGAGCGCGCGCGGGTTCACGTCGGTGGCGGTGACCGAGGTGGCGTAGGAGGCGGCGTGCACGGCCTGTACGCCGCAGCCGGTGCCGAGGTCGAGCACGGTGCCGGTCGGGTCGGTGGGGGTGGCGCGGAGCAGCGAGAGCGAGGCGTGGCCGACGCCGAGCACGTGCTCCTCGGGGAGGGTGCGGCGGCGCATGGAGTCGTCCAGATCGGAGACGATCCAGCGGGTGCCCGCGCCGGCGTCCAGCGGACGCAGGTCGAGCGCCGCGCGCACCGTCTCGCCGTTCCGCTCGAGCAGCCCGGCGGCGACCGCGGCGGTGAGCTCGACCGGGGCCAGCGCGGTGGCCGCCGCGGCGGCCGGGACGTCGTCGTGCAGCAGGAAGAGCGCGATCAGGGTGCCGAGGTCGCCCGCGGCGCGGGCCGCGCGGCGCACCGGGACCGGCTCGGAGCGGCCGAGCGCGGCATGCGCCTCGGCACCGAGCACGGCGAGCAGGGTGTCGGCGTCGTAGCCCGCCCGCTCCAGCGCGGTGCGCAGGGCGGGGCAGAGCGCGACCAGCGGCGCGCCGGGGGTGTCGGTGCGAACGGCGAGGGAGTCAGGGGCGTCGGGCACGCCGCTACTCTGCCAATCGCCGGTGCTCAGATTCCGTTCGGGTCGCGGGCGGTGAGGCAGTAGGGGTAGCCGTCCGGGTCGGCCATGACGATCCAGTGCTCGAAGCGCTCCACCACCGTGGCGCCGAGTTCGGTGTGGTGCTCGGCGGCGGCCGCCGGGTCGGAGGTGGCGAAGTCGAGGTGCGCGCTCGCGGGGCGATCCTCGTCCAGCCGCTGCAGCAGCAGGTCGTAGCCGAGCCCCGGCCTGCCGCGCAGCACGGCGAACTCGGGGCGGCGGCCGACCCGGTAGGGCAGCCCGGTGAGCTTGCGCCAGAACTCGGTCTCGCGCTCGATATCGCTCGCCCCGATATCCAGGCAGATCTGGTCCAGCCGGGTGCTGACGCCGCCGGGGCCGGTGACCGGCGGGCGCGCGCCGGGCTCGGCCCGGCCGTCGGGGGTGAGGCAGAAGGTGAGCCCGGCGGGGGAGCGGAAGACGGCGTAGTCGGGGTGCTCCAGCACCAGCGCGGCGCCGAGCCGGGTTGCGGTCTCCCGGCCGCCCGGCACGTCGGCGACGTCCAGGTCGAGGTGCACGCGGCCGCCGTGCGGCACCGCCTGCATCTTCAGCGTGCCCGGGCCGGCGGCGGGCTCCAGCGTGACGAATTCGGAGACCGCACCCCGCTTCGCGGAGACGGTGGTGCCGGTGACCGCCGCCCAGAACCGGGCCGAATCGTCGAACCGCTCGACCGGGCGGTCGAGAAAAGCCCAGACCCACTGGATCATTCGCTGCTCCTCGCCTCGATTCGCTCCGACAGTAGAGCGGCGGCGCGGACGCTGTCGACCCTGGCAGGATTTCGACGCAACCTGGCAGAACGGCCACTCGCGGGCGCGCGTCGCCTCCGGCAGGATCTGCCGGTGACCTCACTGCGTACCGCCCGCCGCCCGGACGCCCCGGGCCGGTGGCCGCACCCCGCGTGGACGGTGGCCGCCGTCGGGTTCGTCGCGCTGATCGGCGCCGCCGCCTTCCGCTCGGTGCCCGGCGTCCTGCTGGATCCGCTGCACCGGGAGTTCGGCTGGTCGCACGGAACGATCGGCGCCGCGGTCTCGCTGAACCTGCTGCTCTACGGGCTGATCTCGCCGTTCGCGGCGGCGCTCATGGACCGCTTCGGCATCCGGCTGGTCGTCGCCTGCGCGCTGGTGCTGGTCGCGCTCGGCAGCGGGCTCACGGTGTTCATGACCCAGCCGTGGCAGCTGGTGGCGACGTGGGGGCTGCTGGTCGGGGTCGGGGTGGGCTCGATGTCCATGCCGTTCGTCGCGACCATCACCTCGCGCTGGTTCGTCCGGCACCGGGGGCTGGTCACCGGGGTGCTCACCGCGGCGGGCGCGACCGGGCAGCTGGTCTTCCTCCCGCTCATCGCCGGACTGGCCGACCGGCACGGCTGGCGGCTGCCCGCGCTGGTGGTGGCCGCGGTCGCGCTGGCGGTGGTGCCGCTGGTGCTGCTCTTCGTCCGGGACTACCCGAGCGATGTCGGTCGGCTCGCCTACGGCGCGTCGGAGGGCAGTACGGCGGGCACCAGGGTGGCGGTCGCGGGCGGTGCGCTGCGGGCGGTCGCGGTGCTGGGCCGGGCGGTGCGCGAACCCGGTTTCTGGCTGCTGGCCGGTGGCTTCGCCATCTGCGGCGCCTCGACCAACGGGCTGGTCGGCACGCACTTCGTCACCGCGGCGCACGACCACGGCATGCCGGTGACCACCGCGGCCGGGCTGCTCGCCCTGGTCGGGGTTTTCGACGTGGTCGGCACGATCTGCTCCGGCTGGCTCACCGACCTGGTGGATCCGCGGCTGCTGCTGGTCGGCTACTACAGCCTGCGCGGGCTCTCGCTGCTGATCCTGCCGCACCTCTTCGCGCCGCAGACCGAGCCGAGCATGTGGGTCTTCGTGATCTTCTACGGGCTGGACTGGATCGCCACCGTGCCGCCAACTGTCGCGCTCTGCCGGGAGATCTTCGGCGACGACGGGCCGGTGGCGTTCGGCTGGGTCTTCGCCTCGCACCAGGTCGGCGCGGCCGTCGCGGCCGTCGGCGCGGGGGTGGTCCGCGACCTGCAGGGCAGCTACACGGCGGCGTGGTACCTGGCGGGCGCGCTGTGCGGGCTGGCGGCGGTCTTCTCGATCTTCATCGCGCGCCCGCCCGCCGCCTCACTCGACGGCGCGGTGCGGCCGTGATTCCAGTGCCGGGCGCGGGCGATCCCAGCGGCTCGGCTCGTCCTTGGTGCGCGGCGGGCGGTCGTTGGCGATGAGCACCGCGATCCACGGCAGCGGGATGGAGACCGCGATGATGAGCAGCGAGATCAGCGCGTTGCTCCACAGCGAGTAGGCCAGGGCGGCGCCGAGCAGGCACGGGATCCGGAACGCCATGATCATGGTGTATCGGCGCACCCGGGATCGGTGCTGGTCCTCCAGCGAGGGCGCGGCCTCGGTGATCAGCACCGGGTGGTCCGCGCCGGAGGTGAAGAAGCCGCGCGACCTCTTCCGGGTGGAGTCGGGGTCGGCGGGCTGCTCGGTGCGGCGCTCGTCGGCGTCTCGGTGGTCGCCGTGCTGGTGCATATGTTCGAGTGTTGCACTGTTCGCCGCCGCGCGCATCGGCCGGGGTGGCGGATGTGCGGCATCATGGAGGGCGTGAGTACTGACACCCTGGTGCGGCCGGACACCACCACCGACGAGACGACCGCCGACGACACCCCCAAGTTCTTCCACTACGTGAAGAAGAACAAGATCGCCGAGAGCGCCGTGATGGGCACGCACGTGGTCGCGCTCTGCGGCGAGGTGTTCCCGGTGACGCGCTCCGCCAAGCCCGGTTCGCCGGTCTGCCCGGACTGCAAGAAGGTCTACGAGCAGCTGCGCAAGGGCGACTGAGCCCCCTGCTCTCCGGGCCGGTGCGATCAGGCGCCGGTCGGTTCGGCGTGCCCCGGTGCGATGTCCGCCGGTCGTTCGGCGCTGTTCGGGCTGAGCGCTGCCGCGCCGGGGCGTGGGGGCGATGCCTCGTCCGATCGCAGGGGCGCTGCCGCGTCGGCCTGCCGCTGCGGGGCGGTCGTCGCGCCGGGCTGCGCGGATGGTGCCGCGTCCGGCGGCGGGTCCGACGCCGCGGCCGGACCCGGCTCGTCAGCACTCCGCCGATCGGGCTGCCGGGCCCGGGTCCGCTCCTCGCGGCGCCCACCGGGGCGCGGGCGCTGCACGATGCCGTCCCCGAGCACCCGGTGCGCCAGCCACTCTCTGGTCCGGTCCAGCCGCGACCCGCGCGCGGGCCACAGTTCCTGCACGGCGGCGTTGAACTCGGCGCCGAGGATCACCGCGAAGCCGAGGAAGAACGTGAAGAGCAGGAAGGCGATCGGGGTGGCGAGCGCGCCGTAGCTCACCCCCGTCGCGGTGATCCAGCCCAGGTACCGGCGCAGGATCTCGCTCGCCGCCATGAAGAACACCCCGGCCACCAGGGCGCCGCCGAAGAGCCGCAGCCAGGGCAGCGAGCGGTGCAGCGCCAGCTTGTAGAGCGTGGTCAGCCCGATGATCAGCAGCAGCCCGACGCCCGGGTAGTAGAAGCCGTCGAGCAGCCGCAGCCCGGGCTCGCGCCAGCCGTCCGGCAGCGCCCGCCCGATGATGACCGGGCCGAGCGCCACCAGCGGCAGGATGAAGACCGCCGCCACCAGGAACAGCACGTAGAGCAGCAGCGCGAAGATCCGCTGCCAGACCGGGTGCCGCGCCTCGTGCTGGTCGTGCGCCTCCACGATGGCGTCGACGAAGGTCGCCATCGCCGACGACCCGGCCCAGAGCGAGAGCACGAAGCCGAACGACACCACCGCGCCGCGGCCGCGGCCGAGCACGTCCTGCACCGTCGGCTCGATCAGCTCCTCCACCACCGACGGGCTGAACAGGTCCCGGCTGAAGGCGATGATCTTGCCCTCCACGATGTCGACGGTGTCCGGGCCGAACCAGCCGCCGACGTAGCCGAGGCTGCCGAGCACGCCGAGCAGCAGCGGCGCGAGCGACAGCGTCTGCCAGAAGGCCGCGGCCGCCGACTTGGCGAAGATCGACCCGTCCCAGCTCTTGACCGCGGTGCGCACGACCAGCCGCAGCGCCTGTTTGCCCGCGTGCCGCAGCCACGCGCGGACCGGCGCGGCGCCGGCGCCGGGCTGCTGCCCGGTTGCCGGGGGCGTGCCGGAGCCGGTGGGCGGGGTGTCGGTCATGGTCCTAATAGCATTACTCACCGGTCGCTCGCGCACCGGACCGGCGGGGCATCCGGGTGGTGAATCCCGGGTGGGGGCGGCGGCTGTGACGGATATCGCCCGCCGCCGCGTCGGTTTGGCGACACGCCGCGAGCGGCCGCTAGGGTCTAGAGGTGACCTTGTCAGGTGGTGCCGCGGCAACGGCCGGAGCGACGGCGTCCGGGGCACCGGGCGGCGCGGGCGCGCTCCGGGCCTGGCAGCGGCGCGCGCTGACCAAGTACCTGGCGGGCAAGCCGCGCGATTTCCTCGCGGTGGCGACGCCGGGCGCGGGCAAGACCACCTTCGCGCTGCGGGTGGCGGCCGAGCTGCTCGCCGACCGCACCGTCGACCAGATCACCGTGGTCGCGCCGACCGAGCACCTGAAGCACCAGTGGGCACAGGCCGCCGCCCGCTCCGGGATCGCGCTGGACTCGCGCTTCTCCAACACCACCGGCGGCACCTCCGGCGATTACCACGGCGTCGTGGTGACCTACGCCCAGGTGGCCGCGCACCCGTTCAAGCACCGGGTGCGCACCGAGAACAAGCGCACGCTGGTGATCCTGGACGAGGTGCACCACGCGGGCGACGCCAAGAGCTGGGGGGAGGCCGTCGCCGAGGCGTTCGGCGACGCCACCCGCAGGCTGGCGCTCACCGGCACCCCGTTCCGCAGCGACGACAGCAAGATCCCGTTCATCGTCTACGAGCCGGACGAGTCCGGCTTCGACCGCTCCCGCGCCGACCACTCCTACGGCTACGCCGACGCGCTGGCCGACGGCGTCGTGCGCCCGGTGGTCTTCCTCGCCTACAGCGGCGAGGCGCACTGGCGGGACAGCGCCGGCGAGGAGTACAGCGCCCGGCTCGGCGAGCCGCTGAACGCCGAGCACACCGCGCGCGCCTGGCGCACCGCACTGGACCCGGCGGGCGACTGGATGTCCAAGGTGCTGCAGGCCGCCGACACCAGGCTGCGCCGGCTGCGCGCCTCCGGCATGCCGGACGCGGGCGGGCTGGTGATCGCCACCGACCAGGAGCGCGCCCGCGATTACGCCGAGCTGCTGGAGCACATCTCCGGCCGCAGACCCGCGCTGGTGCTCTCCGACGACCCGACCTCCTCGGCCCGGATCGGCAGCTTCGCCGCGAGCGACGAGCCGTGGATGGTGGCGGTGCGCATGGTCTCCGAGGGCGTCGACGTGCCCCGGCTCGCGGTCGGCGTCTACGCCACCAGCGCCGCCACCCCGCTGTACTTCGCCCAGGCCATCGGGCGTTTCGTGCGTGCCAGGCAGCCGGGTGAGACGGCCAGCGTCTTCCTGCCGTCGGTGCCGGTGCTGCTCGACCTCGCCGCCCAGCTCGAGCTGCAGCGCGACCACGTCATCGGCAAGCCGCACCGGCAGGCCGAAGGGCTGGAGGACGCGCTGCTCGAGCAGGCCGACAAGCAGCAGGACGAGCCGGGAGAGGAGGAGAAGCCGTTCGTCGCGCTTGCCGCCGACGCCGAGCTGGACCAGGTGATCTACGACGGCTCCTCGTTCGGCACCGCGACCTTCACCGGCAGCGCGGAGGAGGCCGACTACCTCGGCATCCCCGGGCTGCTCGATGCCGAGCAGATGCGCGCGCTGCTGCGCGAGCGGCAGTCCAAGCAGGTCGCCGGGCGCTCGGCCGCCGCGCCCGTGATCCCCGACCCGGCCCCGCAGGCCGCCGCGGCCGCCGACCGCGTCGCCACGGCTGGCAAGCTCGGCGAGCTGCGCCGGGAGCTGAACAGCCTGGTCGCCATGCACCACCACCGCACCGGCAAGCCGCACGGCGTGATCCACGGCGAGCTGCGCCGCGAGTGCGGCGGCCCGCCCACCGCGCTGGCCAGCGCCGATCAGCTGCACGAGCGGATCGCGGCGCTGCGCCGCCGGTGATATCGGGGTATCGGCGCACCCCGCGGTTCAGCCGTCAGTGGCCGTGCGCGCGGTTCAGCACGGCACGTTCGGTGCCGGGCTCCACCACGACGAACTGGCCCATCATGCCGATGTCCTCGTGCCAGAGCAGGTGGTAGTGGTACATGTACGGGACCGCCGGGTCGGCGTAGTCGGCGAAGCGGAGGGCGAGCCGGAACCGGACGTCCGGGGCAGGTAGACGGTGTCCTTCCACCCGGCGAGCTGCGGCGGCGGTGGCCGCCCGCCGATGCGGATCCATCAGCCTGCCGTTGATCAGGAAATCGCGCAGCTCCATCCGGCGGGTCACCGGGGCGCCGGGCGCGGTGAGCGGTTCCATCCACGCCAGCCGGTCCGGGAGCGGAGCGGACGCCCGCAGGTCGGGGGCCGCGCGCAGCAGGAGGATGTCGAGGGTGTCCGCGGCGCCGGACTGCCGGGCGACGGTGGGCGTGACCCCGAGGTCATGGGGGAAGGACCGGAGCACGGCCGTCTCCCCGGCCGCCATCGGCACCACGATCTCGGCGCGCTCACCCGGGCTGAGCAGGATCCGCGTGCTCTCGACCGGGGCACCGAGCAATCCGCCGTCGGTGGCGATCAGCGCGAACCGGCGGTCGGCGGCGAAGCCGAAGGCGTAGCAGCGCGCGGTCGAGGCATTGATCAGCCGGAGCCGGACGAGCCGGGTCCGGACGGTCAGCACGGGCTCGGCCGTGCCGTTCACCAGGATGGTGGAGCCGAGCATGCCGATCTCGGTCCGCGCGCCCTCGGCGAACCGCCCGACCGGGCCGAAGGTCTTGTCCTGCACGATGACCGGGATGTCGTCCACCCCGTACTCGCGCGGCAGGGCGAGCGCGGCTTCCTCGTCGTCATCGATCAGGAAGAGCCCGCCGAGCCCGCGATAGACGTGCCGCTCCGTCGCGCCGTGCGGATGCGGGTGGTACCAGAGCGTGGCGGCGGGCTGGCGCACCCGCCAGCTCGGCGCCCACCCGGCTCCCGGTGCGACCGGCTGGTGGGGGCCGCCGTCCGCGGCCGCGGGCAGGTGCATGCCGTGCCAGTGCAGGGTGGTCGCCTCGTCCAGCTCGTTGCGGAACTCCACCCGGACGGACTCGCCGCGCCGCGCCCGCAGCGTCGGCCCGAGCAGCGGGCCATCGACGCCCAGCTCGGGGTCGGGCCCGCGCCGACGATGGTGCTGCTCCCCGCGCGGGCGACGAGGGAGAAGACGGTGGTCTCGCCGTCGCGGCTGCTCCGGGCGAGCGGCGGGACGCGCAGCGGGTTCCGGAAGTCGACGGCGCCGGTGGTGTCGAGCGGCGGCACCTCGTCCCGGCCGCAGCCGGGCACGGCGGTGGCGACCGCCAGCGCGGCGCCGAGCCCGAGCAGCTCGCGCCGGGTGCGGCCGCTCACACCGGGCCGGAGCTGTCCGCACAGGCGCGCAGTGCCTGCTCGAGGCCAGGGTGGGTGAACTCGAAACCCGCCTCGGTCAGGCGCCGTGGGACCACCCGCCTGCCGCCGAGCAGAATGTCGGCCCCGGCGCCGAGGAAGACCCGCGCGACGATCGGGCGGGTCCGGCGCGGCGGCGGGGCGCCGGTCACCAGCGCCAGGCTCTGCGCGAACTCCGCACTGCGGACCTGTTGCGGCGCCACGAGATTGTAGGCTCCGCCGTATACCGGCACCGCGAGCGCCGCGAGCACGAAGGCCACCACATCGGCCAGGTGGATCCACGGCAGCCACTGGGTGCCCGGCGCGAAGTAGGCGACCTTGCCCTTGCGCGCATCGGCCAGCTGGTACTCCAGCCCGCCGCCCGCGGCCAGGACGAAGCCGAGCCGCATGAGCACCACCCTGACCTCCGGGCCCGCCTCCGCCGCCGCGGCTTCCCAGGCGTGCGAGCCGCGCGCGTACTCCCCGTCGAGCGGCGCCGTCGTCTCGGTAACGGGGTCGTCGGCCGGTGCGCCGAAGCCGTAGACCCCTCCGCGGCCCCCGGGGTGAGCGCGCGAGCCCGCTGTGGATCGCGGGCGAGCACGGTGACCCGGTGCCCGTGTGCCAGGAGCGCGGGCACGACCGCCCGTCCGATGAGTCCGGTCGCGCCCGTGACGGCGGTCCGTTCGGTCATTGTCCGTGTCCTTCCGGTTCCGCCGTCAGCTGGGGCAGCTGCGACAGGATCTCGTCGAGCCAGTCGATATCGAGCTGGAGCCGGCGAATCGTGTGCTCGAAGATGTGTTTCTCCATGGCGCCGAGGTAGGGGTCCGCCTCCGCGCGGAGGTGCCGCATGGTCTGCAACTGGTGTGCCAGCGCGGAGCGCCGGTCGGTCAGTGCCGCCCGCGCGGTCTCCTCGCGCATGCCGGGCACCTGGCCGAGCGCCAGGTCTACCGGGTCGGGAATCAGCTTGCCGTCGCGGAGCGTGCGCGCCCGCAGCACCTCGAGCTCATGCCGCCCGTCCTCGGTGATCTCGTACACCGTGCGCGGCGGCCGCTTGCCCTCCTGCTCGACCCGCAGCTGCCGGACCAGCCCCTCGCCGTCCATGCGCTGCAGCACGCCGTACAGCGACCCGGGTTTGACGTCGGTCCACAGGTCGAGGTGGTCGATCTGCGCCGAACGCCGAATCTGGTGGCCGTGCATCGGCCCGCGCCGCGCCAGGACGCCGAGGACGAACAATCGAGCGGAACTCACCGCCACATCGTATTTGATTACTCACATGTGAGCAATCGGATCAGAGCACCTGGGTCAGGACGGCGGGGTGAACCAGTCGCGGGCGTCCAGCTCGTCCAGCGGAATCCAGCGGCGCGGGGCGGCCGGGGTGTCCGGCGCGGCGGCGGTGGGGTCGAGGAAACCGCCGATGCGCAGCGCCAGCGCGGGCTCGGCGTCGACCTGCCGCGCCACCTCGTAGCAGAGCGCGAGCAGGTGCACGCAGCGCGCGCGCCGCGCGGAGCAGGAGCAGTCGGTGGCGGCGAGCACCGGCGCCGGATCGAATCCGGCCGCGCGCAGCGCCGCGTGCGCGTCGTCGCCGAGCAGCGCCGGGTCGGGGACCAGCCCGGCCACCGCCGCCACCGCGGCCGGGCCGGGCGCCGCGACCTCCAGGTGCGTCACCGACGCCTGCCCGCCGCGCTGGATGGTGGCCCGCACCACCCTGCCCTCGATCACCGTGCGCACCCCGCTGTTGCGGGCGATGCTGCGGGCGCGCGGCAGCAGCGGCTCCGGACGGGTGCTGCGCAGCGGCTCGGCGAGCCGCACCCAGTCCATGCCCCAGCGGGTGTAGCCGAACTCGTTCTCCGCCATCAGTACCCACCCCGCGAGCGGCGCAGGATCGCCATGAGCCCGGCGTCGTCGAGCCGGGCCAGCGCCGCGATCCCGGCGCCGTCGCCGAGGTCGGTGAGCGCGGCCTTGCGGTCGTGCAGCCGGGCGATGTGCTCCTCCAGGGTGGTCGCGGTGGTGAGCGTGGTGACGGTGACCGTGCGGGTCTGCCCGATCCGATGCGCCCGGTCGGTCGCCTGTGCCTCCACCGCCGGGTTCCACCAGCGGTCCACGTGAACGACGTCGGCGGCGCGGGTCAGGGTGAGCCCGGTGCCCGCCGCGCGCAGGCTCAGCACCAGCACCGGTGGGCCGTCCGGCTGCTGGAAGTCCCGGACGATCCCGGCGCGCGCACCGCGGTCGAGCCCGCCGTGCAGGAAGGGGACGGCGAGCCCGAAGGTCTCGGCGAAGTGCCGGACCAGCAGCTCGCCCGCGCCGCGGTACTGGGTGAAGAGCAGGGTCGGGGCGTCGTTGGCCAGGTTGGCGGCGACGATGTCGGTGCAGAGGTCGATCTTGCCGGAGCGCCCCGCGATCTCGGTCAGGTCGCCGGTGCGCAGCCCCGGGTGGACGCAGACCTGCTTCAGCGCGGTGAGCGCCGCCAGCACCCGGCCGTGCCGCCGCAGCCCGGTGCCGAAGCCGGTGTCCTCGGCCTCGTCCAGCACCCGGTCGTAGAGCGCGGCCTGCTCGGCGGTGAGGTCGCAGAGCAGGTCGGTGTGGATCTTGGCGGGCAGCCCGGCGGCCACCTGGGACTTGCGCCTGGCCAGCAGCACCGGCTCCAGCGCGTCCCGCAGCCGGGCCGCCGCGCCCGCGTCGCCCTCGGCGATCGGCCGGGCGAAGCGCCGCCGGAAGCGGCTGCGGTGGGTGAAGAGCCGCGGCGCCACCAGGTGCAGCAGCGCCCAGAGCTCGTCCAGGTCGTTCTCCACCGGCGTGCCGGTGAGCGCGACCCGCGCGGCGGTGTCCAGCCCGCGCGCCGCCACCGCGACCTGGGTGCGCGGGTTCTTGAGCGCCTGCGCCTCGTCGAAGACCACCGTCTCCCAGCGGAATCCGGCCAGTGCGCGGTGGTGCAGCCGCAGCGTCGGGTAGCCGGTGACCAGCACCGTGCCCGGCCCCGCCACCGGCGCGCCGCCGCGCCACGCCCGCGCCGTCAGCTCGGGGGCGAAGCGGGTGATCTCGTGAATCCAATTGCCCACCAGCGAGGTCGGCGCCACCACCAGGTTCGGCCCGCCCGCCCGGTCGGCCAGGAAGCCGATGGCCTGCACCGTCTTGCCGAGCCCCATCTCGTCGGCGAGCACCGCGCCGCCGTGCGCGGCGACCGTCTCGTGCAGCCAGCCGATGCCGCGGGCCTGGTAGGGGCGCAGCTCGGCGCGCAGCCTGCCCGCGAGCCGCGCGGAGAGCGCCGCGGTCTCCCGCGCGACGGCGAGCGCGCGCTCCGGGGCGAGCACCGCGGTGCCGGTGGCGTTCGGCACGGCGTGCGCCGCGGGCGGCAGCGCCGGCGCGGCGGCCGGGTCGGCGATGGCGGTGGCCCAGGCCGCGTGCGACGGGGCGCCGGTGCGCGGGTCGGCGGCGAACTCGGCCGGGGTGAGCAGCGCGCACGGCACCTCGGTGACCGCGAGCCCGTCCGGGCCGGGCAGCACCAGCGGCAGCGTCTCCCGCTCGCCGGGGCCCGGCGGGGCCGCGCCGGGGCCGCCGGACCAGGTCCACAGCGCGACGAGGTGGCGGTCCGGGAGGTAGGTGGCCTGGAGTGCGGACAGGGCATTGCCCCTTTCGACGAACAGCGTAAGGTGTACGGGAAATCGACAACGTACACCGTACGGGATTTGTTCCCGGGAGGGGGAGCCGTGCCCGAGCCGACCGCCGACGAGCGCGCCGAGCGGCTCATCGCCCTGCTGTGGCGGCGCCACCTGCCGCCGCGGCCGCCCGGCCGCGGCCCCCGCCAGACGGTGAACGTGGACGCCGTGCTCGCCGCCGCGCTGGCGCTGGCCGATCGGGACGGCCTGGCCGGGGTCTCCATCCGCGCGGTCGCCGCCGAGCTCGGCCTGCGGCCCATGAGCCTCTACACCTACGTGCCGGGAAAGGGCGAGCTCGTCGCCGCCATGGTGGACGAGCTCGCGGCCGCGGACGGCCCGCTGCCCGGCGGCGCCCCGCGGCAGCGGCTGGCGGCGGTGGCCGGGCAGGTGCGCGCTGAACTGCTCGCGCACCCGTGGCTGCTCGAGGTCTCGCCGTGGCCGCAGGTGCTCGGCCCCGGCCGCTTGCGCCGCTACGACCGGCAGCTGGCCGCGCTGACCGGGCTCGGCCTGGACGATGTCGCCATGGACCGCGCGGTGAGCGTCCTGACCGAATTCGCCACCGGCAATGCCAGGACCGCGGTGGCGGCCCGCCGGGCCGGGGACGACGGGGCCTGGTGGGCGGCGCACGGCCCGCTGCTGGCCGCGGTCGTGCCGGAGCGCGAGTTCCCGACGGCGGCGCGAGTCGGGGCGGCGGTGGGCGAGCGGTACCAGGCGCCGGGCGACCCCGATGGCGACTTCGAGTACGGCCTCGCCGTGCTGATCGATGGCATCCTGCTGAGCGGAAAGCCGGGAGAGTGACCCCGGAACCACGACAGCGGGCGATCCGATCGGATCGCCCGCTGTCGCGGATTCTGTTGTTCGATGCTGTTGTGTCGGACGCGAGGACGGGGGGTCTACAGAGCGGGAGCGGAATCCGTGTCGATCACGGCTTCGAGCTCACGCAGGCGCTCCATGTGTTCGTTCGCGTGGTGCTGGCAGAAGAGCAACTCTCCACCCGCGGGCAGAACGGCACGCACTCGGGCAGCCGCCCCGCACCGGTCGCAGCGGTCGACCGCGGTCAGTGGGGTGCTGGTCAGGGTTCCTGGCATGACTCCTCCGTCCTGGCTTCCGGCACACAGTCCGTTCACCTGGTGTCGGGCCCGTGGTCACTCCGCGGGCTCACATCCGCTACTTCCCAGCAGTGGTATGACTACTCTGACAGACGTTCGCGGCCCGGGGTTTGTTCCCGGTGAGTATCCGATGTGTTTTCGATAACACGACCTGGGATTTCCGCCCTGGGCGAACACCCCTGCTCAGCTCCGAAAGCACGTGAATCCCGTACTCGAACAGTCCGATCCAGTTGTCTATCGGGAGACTACCCGTGACCTATGACACTCACACCCTGGTTCACATCTGCACGCTGGCGGAATGGCTGGCGGCGCGGCGGTCGGGCGAGCTCCGTCCGGCCTCGCTGGAGGTGGCCGGGTTCGTGCACCTGTCGACCCCGCAGCAGGCGCACCTGCCCGCCAACCGATTGTTCACCGGCCGACGGGATCTCGTGCTGCTCCGGATCGACCCGGCCCGGCTCGGCGCCCCGGTGAAGTGGGAGCCGGGGGTGCCCGCCGATCCGGAGTCCATGCTCTTCCCGCACCTCTACGGCCCGCTGCCCGCGGGCGCGGTCACCGCCATCGACGAGTACCGGCCGGACGGCGACGGGGTCTTCGCGCCGCTGACGCGCTGACGGACGGTACGGACGACGGCGGTCGAGCGGCAGGTCTACGCTGGAGTTCGTGAACGTCGATGTCACAGCACTGCCCGGGATCGGGGTGCGCAAGGATTTCCAGGCCGGCTCCGGCCGCCGGATCGGGGTGGTCGACCACCGCGACGGCGGCATCGATCTCATCGTCTCCAAGCTGGACGACCCGGACGCCTGCGCGGCCGAGATCCCGCTCTCGGCGGACGAGGCGGCGGTGCTGGCCAACCTGCTCGGTGCCCCGCAGCTGGTCGCCCAGCTGCGCGAGGACCACCGCGATATGCCCGGCATTCTGACCAGGCAGCTGCCGATCAAAGCCGACTCTCCGTACGAGGGCCGCACGCTGGGGGAGACCGGTATGCGCACCCGCACCAAGGCGTCGATCGTCGCCGTGATGCGGGCCGGGCAGGTCTACCCCTCACCCGGCCCCGACTTCACCTTCGGCGCCGACGACCTGCTCGTGGTCGTCGGGACGCCGGAGGGGCTCGACTCGGCCGCGAAGATCCTCACGCACGGCTGAGGAGGTGAACGGCACCGCGCTCGCGTTGCTCGAGCTCGGTGCGGTGCTGTTCGTCCTCGGCCTGCTCGGCAGGCTGGCCGGGCGAGCCGGAATGTCGCCGATCCCGCTCTACCTGCTCGGCGGGCTCGCCTTCGGCCAGGGCGGATTCGTGGAGCTGGGCGCCGCCAACGACTTCGGCCACCTGGCGGCCGAGATCGGCGTGGTGCTGCTGCTGCTCCTGCTCGGGCTGGAGTACACCGCGCCCGAGCTCGTCACCGGGCTGCGCCGCTCCTGGCCCGCCGGGCTGCTCGACCTGGTCGCCAATGCCACGCCCGGCGCGGTGGTGGCGCTGCTGCTCGGCTGGGGCGCCACCGGCGCCATCACCATGGCCGGGGTCACCTACATCTCGTCCTCCGGGATCGCCGCCAAGGTCCTCGCCGACCTGGGCAGGCTCGGCAACCGGGAGACTCCGGTGGTGCTCTCCATCCTGGTCTTCGAGGATCTGGCGATGGCGGTGTACCTGCCGATCCTGACCACCGTGCTGGCCGGGCTGAGCGTGCTCAGCGGGCTGCGCGCGCTCGGCACCGCGCTGGCCTGCGTCACCGTGGTGCTGCTGCTCGCGCTGCGCTACGGGCGGCAGGTCTCGGCGCTGCTCGCCAGCGACGACCGCGAGGTCTTCCTGCTCGAGCTGCTCGGCGCCGCGCTGCTGGTGGCCGGGGTGGCGTCGGCGCTGCATGTCTCGGCGGCGGTCGGGGCGTTCCTGCTCGGCATCGCCATCTCCGGGGCGACCGCGCGGCAGGCGGCGAAGCTGCTGGAGCCGCTGCGCGACCTCTTCGCCGCCATCTTCTTCGTGGCCTTCGGGCTGAACACCGACCCGGCCACGATTCCGCCGGTGCTGGGCTGGGCGGTCGCGCTGGCCCTGGTCAGCACCGTGACGAAGGTGGCCACCGGGTGGTGGGCGGCGGGCAGGCAGGGGATCCGGCCGCCGGGGCGGGCACGGGCGGGGGCGGCGCTGGTGGCGCGCGGGGAGTTCTCCGTCGTGATCGCCGGGCTGGCCATCGGCATCGGCACCGCCGCGGCCGAGCTCGCCGCGCTGGCCACGGCCTACGTGCTGCTCATGGCGGTCATCGGGCCGGTGGCGGCGCGCTTCGCCGAGCCCGGGTACGCGCTGCTGCACCGCACCCCGCCCGCCGCCGCCGTCGGCGCCTGAGCCCTCGGCGCGCCCGCTTCGGGGTCCGGTGCCCGCCGCGTCCTTCGACGCCCGCGTGCCCGCCCGCGCGGCGCTCAGCCCTGGTCGCGCTCCGCGCGCCGGGCGCGTCGGCGCTCGAAGGCGCTGCCCGCCGCACCGGCGACGAGGCCGATCCCGGCCGCGCACAGGTGCCCGTAGTCGGTGAAGGTCGGCCCGATCCAATAGGCCGCCGCCAGCACCGCGATTAGCGTCCCGGCCCAGGCCGGCCGCAGCCAGCCGCGGAAGAGGAACGACATCGCCGCCATGATCGCCGTCGCCCCGTAGCTGCTGCCCACGTCGGCCGCGACCGCCACCCGGTACGGGATGATGCCGCGATCGATGCCGTAGGAGATGGCGGTGACGGTGAGCAGCGTCGCCCCGACGTGGCCGATGGCGAAGAGCGCGATCCAGCGCGCCGTCCCGAGCCTGCGCTCGGCGAACGCCGTCACCACCAGGAACTGCGGGATGACCCAGTACGGGAAGCCGCCCTCGGTCCAGAACGCCGACGCGACCAGCACCTGGATCGGGTTCTCCCGCATATTGTGCAGGTTGGTCGAGGCGGAGAGGATCAGTGCCCGCTCGGCCTCCGGGCTCAGCCCGCGCAGCGTCCACCAGGTCACCAGCAGCGTGAAGACGTAGGCGGTGCTGGCCGGGGTGGCGGCGAAGTGCGCCCGCACCGCGGGCCCGATCCGGCGGAGCAGCCCTGGTTCGCGCAGCCTGCCGGTGACCGCCCGGACGCACTCGGCGGCGTCCAGGGTGCGCAACCACGGCGCGGGGGGCGAGTCGGGCACCGGCTCAGTCTGCCGGAAGCACGCCCGGAATCGGCTCGCGCACGCCGGTGCCCGGTCTACCCTGACGGAATGCGGCGCACGAGGGCAGTCGAGATCCAGCGGGCCGATCTCACCGGGTACGAGACAATCGGCACCGTCGAGCTGACCCTGAACCGGTACGGGCACAGCGACATCCACCGCGCGGTCGAGGAGATCGCCAGGGCGGCGACCGCGGCCGGCGGCGACCACTTCTACGTGGCGGAATCGCTCGGCGACCGGATCGTCGCGGTGGTCTGCCGCCGTCGCTGAGCCGTAACGCCGGGGCAACACCGGCGGCCGAGAATCGGGGCCACCCGGCGCCGGGCCGGGAGGAGGGAGCGACCCGTGACGACCTTCACGCAGCCGCTGCGCGGCACCGGCTACCGCTTCGAGGGGCTGGTCGAGCTGCTCGCCAAGGCGTCGCCGCGGCGCAGCGGGGACGAACTCGCCGGCTGCGCCGCCGACTCCGACGCCGAGCGCGCCGCCGCGCAGTGGGCGCTCGCCGACGTCCCGCTCACCACCTTCCTGGACGAGCCGGTGGTGCCCGCCGAGACCGACGAGGTCACCCGGCTCATCCTGGAGCGGCACGACCGCGCCGCCTTCGCCCCGATCGCCGCGCAGACCGTCGGCGCTCTCCGCGACCACCTGCTCACCGTGGCCGCCACCGACGACGCCGCCGCCACGCTGAGCGCCCTCGCCCCCGGCCTCACCCCGGAGATTGTCGCCGCGGTCTCGAAACTCATGCGCAACCAGGACCTGATCGCCGTGGCCGCCGCCGCCCGGGTGACCAGCGCCTTCCGCACCACCATCGGCACGCCGGGCACGCTCGCCACCCGGTTGCAGCCCAACCACCCCACCGACGACCCGCGCGGCATCGCCGCCGCGGTGCTGGACGGGCTGCTGCTCGGCTGCGGTGACGCGGTGATCGGCATCAATCCGGCCACCGACTCCCCGCACGCCGCCGGCGAGCTGCTCCGGCTGCTCGACGACGTGCGCACCCGCTTCGACATCCCCGTGCAGTCCTGCGTGCTCGCGCACGTCACCACCACCCTCCGGCTCATCGAGGCCGGCGCGCCGGTGGACCTGGTGTTCCAGTCGGTGGCCGGAACCGAGGGCGCCAACCGGAGCTTCGGGGTGGACCTGGCGCTGCTGCGCGAGGGGGCGGAGGCGGCGCGCTCGCTGCACCGGGGCACCGCGGGGGCGAACGTCATGTACCTGGAGACCGGGCAGGGCTCGGCGCTCTCCGCGGGCGCGCACCTCGGCACCGGCGACCGCCCGGTCGACCAGCAGACGCTGGAGGCACGGGCCTACGCCGTCGCGCGCGAGCTGGAGCCGCTGCTGGTGAACACCGTGGTCGGGTTCATCGGCCCGGAGTACCTGTACGACGGCAAGCAGATCGTCCGGGCCGGGCTGGAGGACCACTTCTGCGGCAAGCTGCTCGGGCTGCCCATGGGCGTCGACGTCTGCTACACCAACCACGCCGAGGCCGACCAGGACGACATGGACACGCTGCTCACCCTGCTCGGCGCGGCGGGCACCGCCTTCGTGATCGCGGTGCCGGGCGCCGACGACGTCATGCTCGGCTACCAGAGCCTGAGCTTCCACGACGTGCTGTACGCCAGACGGGTGCTCGGGCTGCGCCCCGCGCCGGAGTTCGAGCGGTGGCTGCGCGAGCTCGGCATGATCGACGCGGGCGGCCGCATCCTGCCGGTGGACGCGGCCGCCTCGCCGCTGCGCGCGCTGGCGGCGCCGCGATGAGCGATTTCTGGGACCCGCTGCGCCGCAGCACGCAGGCGCGGATCGGGCTCGGCCGGGCCGGGGACGCGCTGCCCACCGAGCGGGTGCTCGAGTTCCGCGCCGCGCACTCCGCCGCCCGCGATGCCGTGCACGCCGCCCTCGACACCGAGGCGCTGGCCGCCGATCTCGCCGCCCGCGGGCTCGGCGACGCCGCCGTGGTCACCAGCCGGGCGCGCGACCGCGACGAGTACCTGCGCCGCCCCGACCTCGGCCGCCTCCCCGGCTCGGAACTGCCCGGGAAGGTCTCCGCGGACGTCGGCTTCGTGCTCGCCGACGGTCTCTCGGCCCTCGCCGTCGCCGAACACGGCCCGGCCACCCTCGCCGCCCTCATCGAGGCGCTCCCGCCCGCGCTCGGCACCGCCCCGCCGGTGCTCGCCACCCAGGCCAGGGTCGCGCTCGGCGACCACATCGGCGCCGCGCTCGGCGTCACCACCCTGGTCCTGCTGATCGGCGAGCGCCCCGGGCTCTCGGTCGCCGACAGCCTCGGCATCTACCTCACCCACCACCCGCGTCCCGGCCGCACCGACGCCGAGCGCAACTGCCTCTCCAATATCCACCCGCCCGACGGCCTGGCCTACGACCGCGCCGCCCGGATCGTCGCCGCCCTGATCGAGGGCGCCCGCGCGCTCGGCCGCTCCGGCGTCGACCTCAAGGACGATTCGCTGCCGCTCGGCGCGGCGGACCGGGCCGAGCTGGGCTGAGACCGCGGAAGGGCCGCACGGCGTGCACCGTGCGGCCCTTCCGGATGACCTGCCTAGTCCAGGTAGTCCCTGAGCACCTGCGACCGGCTCGGGTGCCGCAGCTTGCTCATGGTCTTGGACTCGATCTGCCGGATCCGCTCCCGGGTGACGCCGTAGACCTGGCCGATCTCGTCCAGGGTGCGTGGCTGCCCGTCGGTGAGGCCGAAGCGCAGCCGGACCACGCCCGCCTCGCGCTCGGAGAGCGTCTCCAGCACCGACTGCAGCTGGTCCTGCAGCAGCGTGAAGCTGACCGCGTCGACGGCGACGACCGCCTCGGAATCCTCGATGAAGTCACCGAGCTGGCTGTCGCCCTCGTCGCCGATGGTCTGGTCGAGCGAGATGGGCTCCCTGGCGTACTGCTGGATCTCCAGCACCTTCTCCGGGGTGATGTCCATCTCCTTGGCCAGCTCCTCCGGGGTGGGCTCGCGGCCCAGGTCCTGGAGCAGCTCGCGCTGGATGCGGCCGAGCTTGTTGATGACCTCGACCATGTGCACCGGGATGCGGATGGTGCGGGCCTGGTCGGCCATGGCGCGGGTGATGGCCTGCCGGATCCACCAGGTGGCGTACGTGGAGAACTTGTAGCCCTTGGTGTAGTCGAACTTCTCCACCGCGCGGATGAGGCCGAGGTTGCCCTCCTGGATCAGGTCCAGGAATGCCATGCCGCGGCCGGTGTAGCGCTTGGCGAGTGAGACGACGAGCCGCAGGTTGGCCTCGAGCAGGTGGTTCTTGGCCCGGTTGCCGTCGCGGATGATCCAGTTGAAATCGCGGCGGGTGGCGACCGGCAGCTTCTCGCCGGAATCGGCGAACTCGCGCATCTTCTCCGCCGCGTAGAGCCCGGCCTCGATCCGCTTGGCGAGCTCGACCTCCTCCTCCGCGTTCAGCAGCGCGACCTTGCCGATCTGCTTGAGGTAGGCGCGCACCGAGTCGGCGGAGGCGGTGAGCTCGGCGTCCTTGCGCGCCTGGCGCAGCGCCTCGGACTCCTCCTCGTCCCAGACGAAATCGCCGGAGGCCTTCTCGGTGGGGGTCGGCTCGGCGGCCGCGCCCTCCTCGGCCTCGGCGGTCTCGCCCGCGGCCTCGACCAACTCCTCGGAGTCCTCGCCGTCCTCGGCGAGATCGTCCTCGGAGACCTCGAGATCCTCGAGCTGCTCGAGTTCGATGCCTTCTTCGTCGGCGCCCTCGTCGCCGCCCGGCTCGCCGTCCGGCCCCGCCTTCTTGGTGCTCGCCTTCTTCGCGGGCGCCTTCTTGGCGACGCCCTTGGCCGCGGCGACCTTCTTGGCCGGCGCCTTCTTGGCAGCGGCCTTCTTGGCAGGCGCCTTCTTCACCGGTGCCTTGCGGACCGGCCGCGCGGCGGTTGCTTCTGCGGAGTCGGCGTCGGCCGATTCGGCGGTCTGACGGGTATTCGTGGCTACCACGTACGCCCTTTCGTGACGGTCTCGTGCGGCGTCACGCCAGAGTGATCCGGCGGAGCGATCTGTCGGGTGGCGCCGGCGGAGCGCCGGCTGCCGGCTCGCACCGGCGCGGGCCGGTGTGCCGGGTGGGGGTTGGCGGCTTTCCGCCGGACACGTTCCATTGTAACGATCGACCCAGCGTACCCATGTCCACGACGGGCAGATTCGCGGCCCGCGCCCAGGTGGCGCCGTTTCGCCTCAGGGCGTGATGCCGTCGTGTACCGCCATGGCGGCGCCGACGATGCCCGCGGTGTTCCGCAGGTGTGCCGGAATCACCGGAGTCCGGTTGGTCAGCAGCGGAATCCACTGGTCGCTGTCCCTGCTGATGCCGCCGCCCGCCACGATCACCTTCGGCCAGAACAGGTTCTCCAGCGCGATCAGCACCGTGCTCACCTCGGCCGCCCACTGCTCGAAGCTCAGCTCCCTGCGCTCCTTCACCGAGGCGGCGGCGCGGTGCTCGGTCTCCATCCCGCCGACCTCCATGTGCCCGAGCTCGGTGTTCGGCACCAGCGCGCCGTGGTAGATCAGCGCCGAGCCGATCCCGGTGCCGAAGGTGAGCAGCAGGACCGAGCCGGAGTAGTCGCGCGCCGCGCCGTAGCGGTCCTCGGCCAGCCCCGCCGCGTCGGCGTCGTTGAGCACCGTCACCTGCCTGCCGCCGAGCGCGTCGGAGAAGAGCGCGCGGGCGTCGGTGCCGATCCAGCCGTGGTCGATGTTGGCCGCGGTGCGCGCGACGCCGTCCAGCACCACCGCGGGCAGCGTGATGCCGACCGGGCCGTCCCAGTCCGCCTTCGCCACCAGCTCGGCGACGGTCGCCGCGACCGCCTCCGGGGTGGACGGCTGCGGCGTCGCGATCTTGATGCGCTCCTGGGCGAGCTCACCGGTGTCCAGGTCCACCGCGGCGCCCTTGACGCCGCTGCCGCCGATGTCGATCCCGAATGCGTGCCCCCGAGCGGACATCTCTCAACCCCTCGTTCCTGTGCCGGTGTCGTGGTCAACAACGCGCCGCACAGGTCCCGGTGCCGTTGCCGGTCGGGTTGCCCGACGACGGCGCTGTGTCGTGCACGACAAGGGTAGTCGGGCACACCGGATGATGATCGCCGACCGCCCTCGCGCGTCCGGCCCGGATCTGTGATGGCATTGGTGGCGTGTCGCATCCCACGTCAGCACCGCACCCCGCCCCGCTCGACACCGCCACCGACCCCGCCGCGCTCGACGCCACCACCACCGACCCCGCCGACCTGCGCCGGATCGCGGTCGACCTGGCCGAGAGCGCGGCCGCGCACGTGCGCGCCCGCCGCCCCGAGGTCTTCGGGCCTGCCGGGGTGGTCGCCGACGGCGCGGTGCAGGCCAAGAGCACCCCGACCGACCCGGTGACGGTGGTCGACACCGAGGCCGAGGAGCTGGTGCGGGCCCTGCTGGCCGAGCAGCGCCCGCACGACCTGGTGGTCGGCGAGGAGGGCGGCGGTGACCTCGCCGCGGCGGGCGACCGGATCTCCTGGGTGATCGACCCGATCGACGGCACCGTGAACTTCCTCTACGGCCTGCCCGGCTACGCCGTCTCGGTGGCCGCGGTGCGCGACGGCCGCTCGGTGGCCGGCGCCGTGGTCGACGTGGCCCGCGCCGCGACCTACAGCGCGGCGCGCGGGCTCGGCGCGCTGCGCGTCGACGCCGACGGCACCGTCGAGCACCTGCGCTGCACCCCGGTGCGGGAGGCGTCGATGGCGCTGGTCGCCACCGGCTTCGCCTACGGCACCGCGCGCCGCACCGAGCAGGCCGCGCTGGTGGCGCGGCTGCTGCCCGAGCTGCGCGACATCCGCAGGCTCGGCGCCGCGGCGCTGGATCTGTGTCTGGTCGGCGCGGGGCGGCTGGACGCCTTCTACGAGCACGGGCTGAACACCTGGGACTGGGCGGCGGGCGCCCTGGTCGCCGAGGAGGCGGGGGCGCGGCTGGTGCTCCCCCCCGCCACCGCCCGCGGCGAGGCGGGGGACCTGGTGCTGGCCGCCGCGCCCGGGATCGCGGACGAGCTGCTCGCGCTCTTCGAGCGCACCGGCGGGGCCGCGCCGATCCCGCAGCCCTAGCTGCCGCCCGGCGGCGCGGCCCCTACCGCGGACAGAGCACGGCGGCTACCGCGCGGCGCCGGGCTGGGGGCTACCGCGCGGGGATCCGGGGGGACCTCAGCACTGGGCCTTGCGGGCGGCGTCCAGCAGCCCGACGTCGAGCGCGGCGCCGCCGGGGGCCGGGTTCTTGAGCGAGCGCAGCACCTCCTCGGCGTCGGTGCTCGGCCGGATGTCCCGGAAGAGCGAGCCGAGCACCAGGTCGACGGTGTCGTCGCCGCGCTGGTCCTCGATCAGCTCGGCGCACGGCACCACCAGCTGCACCGAGGCGGCGGCCGGGCGGCCGTTCACCCCGAACCGGATCTGGCCGGTGCACTCCAGATCGCCGTTGACGTAGACGGCGTCGTTGCCGACCGGCTGCCCCGGCGCGCCGGCGAAGCCGAGGTCGCCGAGCTGCGCGGCCACGTGCGAGGCCTGGCCGCGCTGGTTGTTGGCGTTCAGCACGCGCACCTTGGTGCTCTGCAGCGGCGCGGGCTCCACCTCGTCGAGCCGGCCCGCGCCGACCCGCTGGCCGAGCGCCACCGGTGGCGCGGTGGCGCCCTGGTCGGTGGCCGGGCTGGGGGAGTTGCAGCTCATCGCGGCCGTGTCGGTGTCCTCCATCGTGAGAGCTTTGATCCAGATCACCGTCGACACCAACGCCAGGACGCCGACGAGGATGAGCCACGGTTCGATGCGCCGGCGGATGAAGGGCCGACCGTTGCGGTCGGATGCGCTTCCTTCGGTGATCAGTGAAACCACGGGAACACTCTACGAAATGTCACGGCGGGGCAGCGCCACCCGTAACGGAGCGACCGTCCGGCGTGCGCCGAACGGTCGTCCGATGTCGGTGAAAGGTCGTTTCCGCGTCGACTGTGTTTCGGTTGCGACTTTTCCCCCGTGGTCCGCTATTGTCTGGCGGCCCAGATCGAATCACCCAGGTGGAATGGCGTGGTCGGTCGCGGGAACAAGCAGGGCATGTTCCGCGTTCACCAAGCGCCGTCGGGCGTGGATCTCCGGATCCGCCCCTGGTGGAGAGCCGGTGGGCATGTGACGTGTGCCACCGGCGGGGCGGTGTGGATCAGGTCGATTCCCGGCGGGGGTCGGTGTGACCACGCCGATCCGGGATATACGGAGTAAGGACGAGGGGAAGACGACATGGCAACCGACTATGACGCACCGAGGCGTACCGAATCCGACGACGTGTCGGAGGATTCGCTGGAGGAGCTGAAGGCTCGTCGCAACGAGGCGCAGTCCGCCGTCGTGGATATCGACGAATCCGATACCGCGGAGTCGTTCGAGCTTCCCGGCGCGGATCTGTCCGAGGAAGTGCTGAGCGTCCGGGTCATTCCCAAGCAGGCCGACGAGTTCACCTGCTCCAGCTGTTTCCTCGTGCACCACCGGAGCAGGCTCGCCAGCGAGAAGGGCAACCAGATGATCTGCATGGACTGCGCCGCCTGAGCGACCGCAGGCAACCGGCGCCCGGCTACCCGGGCGCTGTTATCCGTTCGCGCTCGGCAGCCCGAGCGCGGCGAGGACCCGTTCCGGCCTGCGCGTGCTGATCAGCCAGTACGGCGTCGGGTCGTCCGGGTCGTCCAGAACGAGCAGCAGCATCGGCCGGACCCACGGGCGGTGCTGCACATACGCGGCCGGGTCGAGCTGCCTGCCGAGCGCCGCGCTCTTCGCCGCGGGGGGAACGATCGCCGCACGGGCGACGAATTCGACCGGGAGGTGCGCCCGGTCGACCCGCAACTCCGGGTTGCCCCGCTTGTCGGCGGCGACCTCGACGCGGTGCCTGCCGAACCAGAGCAGCACCCACACCGGCACCGGCGCCAGCGCCGCGTAGGGCAGCCACGCCCGCACACCCTGCGCGCCCATGTGGATCTCCGCGGCCAGCAGCGCCGCCACCCCGAAGGCGATCGGCCACCACCACAGCGGCACCCACAGCCGCTCCCGGTAGGCGGGCGCGGGGCGCGCCGTTGCCGGGGCGGGCGCCGCGGCGGAAGCGCGCCGGTCGGCCCCCGGGTTCGCGGGGTTGCTCACGGGATCGGGCAGGTCGGACACGACTCAACACTAGGCGACGGAGCCGCCTCGCCTGCGCGTAGGCTCGTCCACCGTGAGTGCACTGTCACCGATACCCCTGCTGCGGACAGATCCCGGCATCCCCCTTCCCGCCCGCGCCCATGCCGGTGACGCGGGTGTCGATCTGTGCACCACCGAGGACGTGGTGCTGGAGCCGGGAGAGCGGGTGCTGGTCGGCACCGGGATCGCGGTCGCGCTGCCGCAGGGGACCGTCGGGCTGGTGCATCCGCGCTCCGGGCTGGCGGCGAAGACCGGGCTCTCGGTGGTGAACACGCCGGGCACCATCGATGCGGGGTACCGCGGCGAGATCAAGGTCTGCCTGATCAACCACGACCCGCGCACCGCCATCGAGCTGCGTCGCGGCGACCGCATCGCGCAGTTGCTGGTGCAGCGGGTGGAGCTGGTGGATTTCGTCGAGGTGGAGACGCTGGACGAGACCGCGCGGGGCGCGGGGGGCTACGGATCGAGCGGCGGGCACGCGAGCCTCGCCGAGGAGGCGTGATGGGAATCTTCGGACGGGGGAAGAAGGGCAGCGGCCGGGCGAGCGAGCACGGCGACTACGACGACGACTTCGGTGACGAGTACGACACCGACGAGCACCCCATCCCGGTGCTGTACCCGGGCGATCCGGGGTTCCAGCCGTTCGAGGACGACTACGACACCGACGATCTCCCCGTGCAGGTCGCTGTGCCGGAGCCGCGCCGCGAGGGCAGGCGCAGGCGCGCCGGGGGGCCGGGGCGAGCCGGGGACGAGGCCCTGGACGCGGCGCCGCGGCGCGCCGAGCACAGCGTGGCCGACGACGAGGCCGAAGCCGAGGTGCCCGCGGCCCGCGCCGCCGGGGAGCCGCGGCGCGGGCCGTACGACTACGCCGACGTCACCGCGGAGCTGGAGGCCATCGCCGGCCAGCGGCTCGATCTCGGCTCGGTGATCATCCCGGTACCGCCGGGCGGGCAGCTGCAGGTGGAGATGGCCGGGGACGGCACGCCGCAGGCGGTGCACCTGGCCACCGAGCACGGGCGGCTCACCGTGGCCGCCTACGCGGCGCCCAAGACCTCGGGGCAGTGGCGCACCGTCGCCGCCGACCTGGCCGAGTCGCTGCGCAAGGACGGGGCGCAGGTCTCCACCGAGAGCGGGCCGTGGGGGCGGGAGCTGGTCGCCGTCACCGAGGGGGCCGATCTACGGTTCATCGGCGTGGACGGGTACCGGTGGATGGTGCGGCTCGTCGCGGCCGGGCCGACCGGGTCGGTGGCCGAGGACGGGCCGCTGGTGCGGGCGGCCAGGGCGATCATGAGCGAGACCGTGGTGCGCCGGGGGACCGAGCCGTTGCCGGTCCGGGATCCGCTGCCCGTCGTACTGCCCAAGGATCTGGCGGAGCAGTTGGCGGCGGCGCATCAGCAGCAGGTCGAGGCGGCACAGGCGCAGGCGGCGGCGCAGGCGGCTGCTGCCGCCGCGGCGCAGCCGCGGCCCGTCGTCCCGCAGCCGGTGCCCGATCAGCCCCGGCGCGGCGCCGAGGGCTCGGCCATGCAGCAGCTCAACCGCAACTGACGCCCGCGCGCGCCGCGTACGTCGCCCGCTCCGCGCTCGACCGGTCTGCCGAGCGCGGAGCGGGCGAGCTACTCGGTGGAGGTCAGCGGGTACCGAGGCCGAGGTGGCCGAGCAGGGCCGGGTCGGCTCCGAATTCGGCGAGCGTCGTCGTGTGCAGGACCGCGCCGGGGATGAGTTCGGCCCACTGCTCGGCGACGGGGAAGGGGTGGACGGGGTCGTCGACGGCCCCGATCACGACGGCCGGGACGGTGAGCGACCGCAGCCGCGCTTCGGCGGGCCAGGAGTAGCCCGCCGCCTCCAGCAACACGTCGGGCAGCGCGGACCCGTATCCGCGCCACGACCGGGTCAGCGTCTCCGCGAGCCACGAAGGGCTGCTCGCCCGCATCCGCGCGATGGTCGCCTCCAACCCCTCGGCCCGCACCAGCTCCGCGGTGACCCGGGCGCTCAGCGCCGCCGGGCACTCCCCGTCCCGCCCGCCGGTCCACGCGGGCAACGCCGCGACGACACCGGCCGCGAGCCCGGGATTCGCACACCCCCACTCGACCGCGATCGCCGCCCCGAGCGAGATCCCCGCCGCGACCACCCGCCCATACCGCCGAGCCGCGGAATCCAACGCCTCCACGCAGCTCGCGACAATCGCCCCCCGATCCGGCTGCACCGGAAGAATCCGCAGGTCACGAGCGGCACACGCGGCGCCGAAGGCGAGCCGCGCGAACTCCGAATCGGAGCCGGTCCCCGGCAGGGCAACCACCACGGCCGGTTCGGGGGAGAGCAACATCGGGCCGAGCGTAGCGGGGCACCTCCCCGCCCTCTACAGTGGCGGTGTACGGCCACAACCGGCCGGCGCGAGGACCATCACGACGGCGTGCGACCCACGCCGCGAATGCCAGGAGAGCGTGCCATGTCATCCGCTGCCTCGGGATATTTCCGACGCCTCGGCCGTAGGCTGACCGCGGATATCGACCACCTGGACGCCGAGGAGCTGGCCGAGTCGGCCGAGGCCTCGGGCGCCTGTCGCGCCTCCGAGTGCCGCCGCGGCGAAGAGGTCTCGATGCTCGGACGGTTGCGCAGCGTCGAGGCCTGCTCCAAGGCCGCGGGCGCGGCCATCGAGGCCGAGCTGTTCGACGGCACCGACGCCATCACCCTGGTGTGGATCGGGCGCAAGCGGATCCCCGGCATCGAGCCGGGCCGCAAGATCCTGGTCCGCGGCCGGGTCGGCGAGCGCGATGGTCGCAAGGTGATCTTCAACCCCGACTACGAACTGCGTGGGAACAGCTGACGTATGCCGACCAGTGACGACACCGGGACCAGGGACGAACCCGCCGCCGAGCCCGATGCGCCGGCGGAGCGCGCCGAACAGACCGTCCTGGAACAACTCGGCGGCATCAGCGGCCTGATCTACTCCACCCTCCCGGTCGTGGTCTTCGTGCCGGTGAACACGCTGTGGGGGCTCACCGCCGCGGTCTGGGCGGCGCTCGGCGTCGCCGCCGCGATCCTGGTCTGGCGGCTGGTGCGGCGCAGCCCGATCCAGCCCGCGATCTCCGGCTTCATCGGCGTCGGCATCTGCGCCTTCATCGCCTACCGGGTGGGCGAGGCCAAGGGCTACTTCCTGTTCGGCATCTACACCAGCCTGGTGTACGCAGGCATCTTCCTGGTCTCGATCCTGGTGCGCAGGCCGCTGGTCGGGGTGATCTGGGGCGTGCTCAACGGGCACGGCTCGGCCTGGCGCGAGCACCCTGCCGTTGTCCGGCTCTACGACCTCGCCACCCTGGCCTGGGTGCTGGTCTTCGGCGCCCGCTACCTGGTGCAGTCCGAGCTGTACGACACCGACCGCACCGGCTGGCTCGCGGTCGCCCGGATCGGGATGGGCTGGCCGCTCACCGCGGTCGCGCTGGTGGTCACCGTGTGGGCGGTGCGCCGGGCCGGGCACGCGCCGGTCAAGTCCGCCGCGGCCACCGGGCGGCACGCCGCCCGCTAGGGGGTGCCCCGGCCACCGGGAGGTGGGGGTGTTCCCCACCCTGGGGTACCTGTTTCCGAGGTCCGTTCCGACGGACGATTTTCTCGTCACCGAATACGAAACGGCGAGAAAGGACCTCGGAGCAATGGCCACCGAGCACACCACCGCGATTCACTCCACCCGGACCTCTTCGAGCCGTCCCGCCAAGGCCGCCACCGCGGTCAACTCCGAGAGCCGCCGGATCGCGGCCGAGCTGGACGCCCTGATCGGCCCCGCCGCCGCGGGCGACCAGCGCGCCGTCGCCGACATCCTGCGCATCGTGCAGCCGCTGGTCCGCCGCTACTGCCTGGCCCGGCTCGGCAACAGCGCGCACCTGCAGGTGACCGCCGACGACGTGGTGCAGGAGATCCTGATCGCCACCGTGAACGCCATCCCGCGCTACCGCGACCAGGGCAAGTCCTTCCTCGCCTTCGTCTACGGCATCGCCGCCAACAAGGTCGCCGACGCCTTCCGCCGCGGCCAGCTGACCGCCTACCCGACCGCCGATATGCCGGACGCCGCCTGCACGGCCGCGGGCCCCGAGGAGTGGGCGCTGGCCTCGGAGCGCAGGTCCGAGACCCGCGAGCTGATGAAGGTGCTCGCCCCCGCACACCGCCAGGTGCTGGTCATGCGGATCGTGCTCGGCTGGAGCGCGGCGGAGACCGCCGAGGCGATCGGCACCAGCCCCGGCGTGGTCCGGGTCATGCAGCACCGCGCGCTGAACAAGCTGCGCAAGGAGCTGCAGACCGCCGCCTGAGCGAGTCGGGCCCGGAGCAGGGGGGCTCGCCGTCCGTACAGCCCTGAGCGGGCGGCGGGACGAGCGCTCGGGGGCCTCGCGCGACATCGCTCAGGGGCGGATGCCGTGGTCCGCGAGGGCCACCCGCAGATCTTCCTCGGCCTCCACGGAGGCCACGAACAGCAATTCGTCGTCGCCCTCGAAGGGGTCGTCGGCCTGCGGCACGATGACCCGGCCCCCGCGCAGGATCGTCACCAGCGCGGTGTCGCGGGGCAGCCGCAGCGAGCGCACCGGCTTGCCCGCCAGCGCGGTATCGCTCGGCAGCGTGATCTCCACCAGGTTCGCCTGCCCCTGCCGCAGCGTCATCAGCCGCACCAGGTCACCCACCGAGACCGCCTCCTCGACCAGCGAGGCCAGCAGCCGCGGGGTGGAGACGGCGACATCGACGCCCCAGGACGAATCGAAGAGCCACTCGTTGCGCGGGTCGTTCACCCGCGCCACCACCCGGCTCACCCCGAACTCGGTCTTGGCCAGCAGGCTGTGCACCAGGTTCACCTTGTCGTCGCCGGTCGCGGCGATGACCACCTCGTAGGTCTGCATCCCCGCCTCCTCCAGCAGGGAGAGCTCGCAGGCGTCGGCGTGTACCCAGATGGCGTCCGGGATAGCCTCGGGGTCGAGGTGCGAGAGCTCGCGCTCCAGCAGCATCACCCGGTGCCCGCCGCGCAGCAGTTCGCGCGCGATGGAGCGGCCGACGGCGCCGGCTCCGGCAATGGCGACCTTCATCCTCAGTCCTCGCTCGCGGGGGGCTTGGCGGCCATGGCGACGGCCTCGCCGACGCTGCCGGAGGGCGCCGCCACGTAGACGACGTCGTCGGCCTGCACGATGGTCTTGGCGTCCGGCAGCAGCCCGCGGCCGAAGCGCAGCACGAACGCCACCCGCACGCCGACGGCGCGCTCCAGGTCGCGCACGGTGCGGCCGAACCACTCCTCGTGCAGCGCCAGCTGGGTGACGGCCACCGTCCCGGTGGGGTCGCGCCAGGTGGTGGTGCTGGTGTCGGCGATCAGGGTGCGCAGGAAGCGGTCGGTGGTCCACGGGACGGTGGCGATGGTCGGGATGCCGAGCCGCTCGTAGACGGCGGCCCGCTTGGCGTCGTAGATCCGGGCGACGACCCGCTCCACGCCGAACATCTCGCGCGCCACCCGCGCCGAGATGATGTTGGAGTTGTCGCCGGAGGAGACGGCGGCGAAGGCGTCGGCGCGCTCGATCCCGGCTCTGGTCAGCACATCCCGGTCGAAGCCGACGCCGACCACCTGCTCGCCGGGGAAGCCGGCGCCGAGGCGGAGGAACGAGCTGGGATCGCGGTCGATCACCGTCACCTCGTGCCCCACCCGGATCAGCGCGCGCGCCAGCGAGGAGCCGACCCGCCCGCACCCCATGATCACTACGTACACCACACCCTCGTTCCTGAACCGTGGCGTCCGGCCCGCGGCCGATCCGGCATCCGAACCGTACCGCCCGCACTGTCCTCCCGGCACGTTTCCCCGCGCGGCCCCCCGGCAAACACCGGCGTGGCGCGCGCCGCCGGTCCTTTCCAGCCGCATCACCACCATCTGGAAACGCCCCGGTCGGGCGGGCGGTAGACCGGGCGGCACTCTATGCTCCCTCCGGTGTCCAAGTTGACGACGGCCGCCAAGCGCGTGCTGCTGGGCAGGCCGTTCCGCAGTGATTCGCTCGGTCACACCCTGCTCCCCAAGCGGATCGCGCTGCCGGTATTCGCCTCCGACGCCATGTCATCGGTGGCCTACGCGCCGGAGGAGATCTTCCTCGTCCTCTCCGCCGCCGGGATCTCCGCCTACCTGTACGCGCCGTGGGTCGGGCTCGCCGTCGCCGGGGTGATGACGGTCGTGGTCGCCAGCTACCGGCAGAACGTGCACGCCTACCCCTCCGGCGGCGGCGACTACGAGGTGGCCACCACCAATCTCGGCCCGAACGCCGGGCTCACCGTCGGCAGCGCGCTGCTGGTGGACTACGTGCTCACCGTCGCGGTCTCGATCTCGTCGGCCGCCTCCAATATCGGCTCCGCCATCCCGTTCGTGGCCACGCACAAGGTGCTCTTCGCGGTGGTGGCCATCGCGCTGCTCACCGCGGTGAACCTGCGCGGGGTCCGGGAGTCGGGGACCGCCTTCGCGGTGCCGACCTACGCCTTCATCGTCGGCATGTTCGTCATGCTCGGCTGGGGGATGTTCCAGGTCTACGTGCTCGGCGACGACCTGCGCGCCGAATCGGCCGGGTTCGGGCTGGACGCCGAGGAGGAGCACCTCTACGGCATCGCCTTCGCCTTCCTGATCGCGCGCGCCTTCTCCTCCGGCTGCGCCGCGCTCACCGGCGTCGAGGCGATCAGCAACGGCGTCCCCGCCTTCCGGAAGCCCAAGTCGCGCAATGCCGCGACCACGCTGCTGCTGCTCGGCAGCATCGCGGTGGTGCTGCTCATGGGCATCATCCTGCTGGCCGAGCGGATCGGGGTGGTCTACGCGCACGACCCCGGGCACCTGATCGGCGCCCCGGCCGACTACCACCAGAAGACGCTGATCGCCCAGCTCGCCGAGACGGTCTTCGCCGGGTTCCCGGTCGGCTTCTTCTTCATCACCATCGTCACCGCGCTGATCCTGGTGCTCGCCGCGAACACCGCCTTCAACGGCTTCCCGGTGCTCGGCTCGATCCTGGCCCAGGATCGCTACCTGCCCCGGCAGCTGCACACCCGCGGCGACCGGCTGGCCTTCAGCAACGGCATCCTCTTCCTCTCCGGCGCCGCCATCGCCTTCGTGGTGCTCTTCGGGGCCGAGGTCACCAAGCTCATCCAGCTCTACATCGTCGGTGTCTTCGTCTCGTTCGTGCTCAGCCAGACCGGCATGTTGCGGCACTGGACCCGGCTGCTGCGCACCGAGACCGACCCCGAGCACCGCAGGCGGATGAAGCGCTCCCGGGTGATCAACGCCATCGGCCTCTCCGCCACCGGCGCGGTGCTGGTGATCGTGCTGATCACCAAGTTCTTCGCGGGCGCCTACATCGCCATCGGCCTGATGATCGCCATCTTCGTGGTGATGAAGCTGATCAGGAAGCACTACGACTCGGTCGCCCGCGAGCTGGCCGAGACCGAGTGGGACGGGGTGCTGCCCAGCCGCGCGCACGCCATCGTGCTGGTCTCCACGCTGCACCTGCCCACCCGCCGCGCGCTGGCCTTCGCCCGCGCCACCCGCCCCGACACGCTGGAAGCGGTGACCGTGAACGTGGACGACGCCGACACCCGCAAGCTGGTGCGCGAGTGGGAGCGCAGCGACATGGCGGTGCCGCTCAAGGTGGTCGAGTCGCCGTACCGGGAGATCACCAAGCCGGTGCTGGACTACGTGAAGCGGGTGCGCAAGGACGCCCCGCGCGACGTCGTGACGGTCTTCATCCCGGAGTACGTGGTCGGCCACTGGTGGGAGCAGGTGCTGCACAACCAGTCCGCGCTGCGGCTCAAGGGCAGGCTGCTCTTCGAGCCCGGCGTCATGGTGACCAGCGTGCCGTGGCAGCTCAGCTCCTCGGCCAAGGCCAGGAAGCAGGGCGTGGTGAACGCGCCGGGCGCGGTGCGGCGCGGCTACGAGGACCGCCCGTGAGCGTCGGGGACGAATTCGAGGTGCGGCTCGGGGCGCCGGGGCACGGCGGGTTCTGCGTCGGCAGGCACGAGGGCCGGGTGGTCTTCGTCCGGCACGGGCTGCCGGGGGAGCTGGTGCTGGCCAGGGTGACCGAGGATCGCGGCGGCTCCTTCGCCAGGGCCGACGCGGTCGAGATCGTGGAGGCCGCCGCGGGGCGGGTGCCCGCCACCTGTCCGGTCTCCGGGCCCGGTGGCGCGGGGTGCTGCGATTACACGCACGCCACGCTCGCGGTGCAGCGGCAGCTCAAGGCGAGCGTGGTCGCCGAGCAGTTGCGGCGGATCGCGCTGATCGAGCGGGAGATCACCGTGGAGCCGCTCGGGCCGCCGGACGAGACCGGGGGGTGGCGGACCAGGGTCCGGCTGGTGGTCGACGACTCCGGGCGGGCCGGGGTGCACGGGTACCGGAGTTCGGCGATCGTGCCCGATCTGCGCTGCCCGCAGCCGGTCGCGGGGGCCGTCGAGTGGCTGGAGCAGGAGCGCTTCACCCCCGGTGCCGATCTGGTGGTCGCCGTGGACTCCACCGGGAGCAGGCACGTGGTCGAGCTCGCGCCGCCCGCGCCCGTGGTGCGGGCGCCCGCGCGCAGGCGGCGGGTGGAGCAGTCGCGGCGCAATGCGGCGGCCCGGCGGACCGCCGCGCAGGCGCCGCGCGCCACCCGATTGCTGCACGGTGACGGGACTGCCGTGCAGGTGGTGGGGGAGCGGCGCTGGGAGCTGCCCGCGACCGCCTTCTGGCAGGCGCACCGCAATGCCCCGGGTTTCTACTCCGACCGGGTCGCCGAGTGGTCCGGGTTGGAGCGGGGGCAGCGGGCGTGGGATCTTTACAGCGGGGCGGGGGTCTTCGCGGCCCGGCTGGCCGAGCGGGTGGGGTCCGGCGGGGCGGTGCACGCGGTCGAGTCCGCCTCCGGTGCCGTCGCCGCAGGTCAGGCTGCGCTGGCCGACCTGCCCTGGGTCGACCTGGAGGTGCTTCGGGTCGAGCAGTGGTTCGCCGCCCGGCCGCCGCGCCCCGATGTCGTGGTGCTCGATCCGCCGCGGGCGGGCGCGGGCCGCGACGTGATCGCGCCGCTCACCGCCGCGGGGCCCGCCCGGATCGTGCACATCGGCTGCGACCCCGCCGCCTTCGCCCGCGATCTCGGGCTGTACCGCGAGGGCGGGTACGAACTGACCGAGCTGCGCGCGGTCGACGCCTTCCCCGGCACGCACCACGTCGAGTGCCTGGCGCTGCTGGAGCGCTGAACGAGTCCGCGGGCGCGGTGCCCCGAGCCGGGGCGCGGTCTGCACCGGGCAGCCTCCGCGAGATCCGCCCGCGGCGGATCCCCGGCTGCCTGCCCGTGCGGCGCGGCCCGCCCTGTGCGGCGCGGCCCGCCCGTGCGGCGCGCGGCGCGCCTAGTCGTCGCGCTCGGGCGCCACGAGCTCCCAGGTCACCTGGAGGTGCGCACTGATCTCGCTCTCGCCCAGCTCCACCGGCACCGAACCGGACTCCGCCCCGCCGACCGCCGCCGAGACCATCCGCAGCTGCGGCACCGGCGCGCCCCCGCCCGAGCCCTCCGCGATGTCCCGCACGGGACCCAGTGCGCGCCCGGCCTTCTCGGCGTACCGCCGCGCCTTGGCCAGCGCGTTCTCCCAGGCCGCGTCGCGGGCGGTGACCAGCGCCGCCTCCGGGTCCGAGAGCCCGAAGGTGAGCCCGCCCAGCCGGACGTCGTCGCCACCCGCCTCGACCGCGGCCGCGATGATCGCCGCCGGGCCGGGCTCGGCGTCGTCGCCGAGTTCGCGCAGCGACACCGCCAGCGCCGCGTCCGCCAGGTAGCCGACGATCTGCGAGCCGCGCTCCTGCTGCCAGGTGGTCTCGGTGCGCACCGAGAGCCTGCTGGTGCCGATGTCGGCGGCGCGCACCCCGTGCGCCCGCAGCGCGGCGGTGACCGCCGCGATCCGCTCGCCCGCCCTGCCGTAGGCCACCGTCACGGTGTCGGCGCGGGTCTCCACCGCGATCTCCACCCGCATGACATCGGGAACGCTGCGCGCGGTGCCGTGCCCGGTCACCGTGATCGTCCCCGCGCCGCCGTGCTTCTTCCCGCTCACTGCCGCTCCCCTCGCCGTGGTCGCCGTCGCTGTGATTCTCACGGCACGGCGGCGGGGGCCGGTGAGCGGGTACCGTGAACCGAAACGCACCGCGCGGCGCCCAGCCCCGTTCGCGCCCCGCGGTCGCCCGGTTCGCCCCGTACGGCGGCGTCCGTAGACTGTTCCGAATGGTTGTCCGGAGGGAGCGAAGTCAGGTGGGAGTGCTTTCCCAGGTCGAGAGCCCCGATGACCTGCGCGGGCTGACGGTGCCGCAGCTGCGTGAGCTGGCGGCCGAGATCCGCGAGTTCCTGGTCGCGAAGGTGGCGGCGACCGGGGGCCACCTCGGGCCGAACCTCGGCGTCGTCGAGCTCACCATCGCGCTGCACCGGATCTTCGATTCGCCGTCCGACCCGCTGATCTTCGACACCGGGCACCAGGCCTACGTGCACAAGATCCTGACCGGCCGCAAGGCGGGCTTCGAGACGCTGCGCAAGCAGGGCGGGCTCTCCGGGTACCCGAGCCGCGCCGAGAGCCCGCACGACTGGGTGGAGTCCTCGCACGCCTCCGCCGCGCTCTCCTACGCCGACGGCCTGGCCAAGGCGTTCGCGCTGAGCGGCCAGGAGCGGCACGTGGTCGCGGTGGTCGGCGACGGCGCGCTCACCGGCGGCATGTGCTGGGAGGCGCTGAACAATATCGCAGGCGCGCAGGACCGGCCGGTGGTGATCGTGGTGAACGACAACGGCCGCTCCTACGCCCCGACCATCGGCGGCCTGGCCGAGCGGCTCACCGCGCTGCGCACCCAGCCCGCCTACGAGCACGCGCTGGACGCGGGTAAGCGGCTCATCAAGAGCATTCCGCGGGTGGGGGATTCGGCCTACTCGATGGTGCACGCGGTGAAGGCGGGCATCAAGGACGCGGTGAGCCCGCAGGAGCTCTTCGGCGACCTCGGCCTCAAGTACGTCGGCCCGGTGGACGGGCACGACGTGGTGGCGATGGAGGCGGCGCTGCGGCGGGCCAAGGACTTCGGCGGTCCGGTGGTGGTGCACGCGGTCACCCAGAAGGGCCGCGGGTACGCCCCGGCGGAGAACCACCTCGCCGACCAGATGCACGCCTGCGACCCGATCGACCCGCTCACCGGCGAGGCGCTCGGCGGCCCGAAGGCACGCGGGTGGACCTCGGTCTTCTCCGAGGAGCTGATCGCGCACGCCGAGCGGCGGAGCGACGTGGTCGCGATCACCGCGGCCATGCCGGGGCCGACCGGGCTCGCCGCCTTCGGCGAGCGCTTCCCGGATCGCATGTTCGACGTCGGGATCGCCGAGCAGCACGCCATGGCCTCGGCGGCCGGGCTGGCGCTCGGCGGCATGCACCCGGTGGTGGCGATCTACTCGACCTTCCTGAACCGGGCCTTCGACCAGCTGCTCATGGATGTCGCGCTGCTGAAGCAGCCGGTGACGCTGGTGCTGGACCGGGCCGGGATCACCGGCACCGACGGCGCCAGCCACAACGGCATGTGGGATCTCTCCGTGCTCGGCATCATCCCCGGCATCCGGGTGGCGGCGCCGCGCGACGCAGCGACGCTGCGCGAGGAGCTCGCCGAGGCGCTCGCCGTCGCCGACGGGCCGACCGCGCTGCGCTTCCCCAAGGGCAGCGTGGGTGCCGATATCCCGGCCGTGGAGCGGGTGGAGGGGCTGGATGTGCTCCGGCTCGCCGACCCGGAGGCCGGGTCCGCCCGCACCGCGCGCGGTGACGTGCTGCTGCTCGCCGTCGGCGCCTTCGCGGGCACCGCGCTCGAGGCCGCCGAGATCCTGCACGCCGAGGGGTGGTCGGTCACCGTCGTCGACCCGCGCTGGGTGCTCCCGGTCTCCGACACCATCGTGAAGCTGGCGGAGAACTACCGCTTGGTCGTCACGCTGGAGGACGGTGGCCTGCACGGCGGAATCGGCTCCAGCGTCTCCGCCCGGCTCCGCACCGCCGCCCTCGACGTCCCCACCCGCGATATCGGCGTTCCCCAGGAGTTCCTCGATCACGCCTCTCGCGGCCAAGTGCACGCCGAGCTCGGCCTCACCGCCCCCGATATCGCGCGCCGCATCACCGGCTGGCTCTCCGCCACCTGACTCGGTCAGGGGTCGCCGCGAGCAGCCGGGCGCCCACTGCTGCGTACATTGGTCGAGCCGCCGCGTGCGGCGATGCGATAGAGGCGTTAGTCCGCGGCAGGGACAGGAAGCGCGGCCACCAAGCGGGGGACGGCCAGTTCGCGCTGCCAGGCGCGGGCCGAACCGGTGGCGAGGAACGCGTCGACCGCGTCGTGCAGGGCCGGGGACTCGTCGTAGGAGGAGATCCCGTCCCAGCACAGCCGCCGGACCAGCTCCGGCGACAGCAGATTCTCGACGGGGATCGAGTACTCCTCGGACAGCTCCGCCATGGCCGCCCTGGCCCGGGTCAACCGCGCCGCCGCGACCGGATCCCGCCGCTCCCACCGATTGACCGGCGGCGGCCCATCGTAGGGCTGCGCCGTCGGCGGCAGCTCCGCGTCGGCGAGCGCCCGAGCCCGATCCACCGCCCCCAGCCACTCCCGCGAGTACCGCCGCTGCCGCGGCCCCCCGAACACCGGCAGCGTGCGCAGCTGCGCGATCGTCCTGGGATCGGCGGCGGCGGCCGCGACGATCGCCGAGTCCGGCAGGATCCGCGACGGCGCCACATCCCGCCCCCGGGCCAGCTCGTCCCTGGTCACCCACAGCTCCCGGACGATCGCCAGTTGCCTGGCCCGCCGCAGCGTGTGGATCCCCGAGGTGCGCCGCCACCGATCCGGCCGCAGCGGCGCCGGCTTGCTCAGCCGCACGTGCTCGAACTCCTGCGCGGCGAACTCGGCCTTCCCCTGCGCCTCCAGCTCCACCGCGACCGCGTCCCGCAGCTCGAGCAGCAGCTCCACATCGAGCGCGGCGTAGTTCAGCCACTCCTCGGGCAGCGGCCGGGTGGACCAGTCGGCCGCCCCGTGCCCCTTGCGCAGCACCCGCCCGAGCAGGTTCTCCACCATGGCCGCCAAGCCGACCCGCTCGAAACCGGCCAGCCGCCCGCCCAATTCGGTGTCGAAGAGCCGATTCGGGTGCAGCCCGAGGTCGGCGAGGCCGGGCAGATCCTGGTCCGCCGAGTGCAGCACCCACTCCAGCCCGTTGATGGCATCGGCCAGGGGGCCGAGCGCGCCGGTCACCGGGATCGGGTCGATCAGCACGGTGCCCGCCCCGGCCCGGCGCAACTGGATCAGGTAGGCCCGCGCCGAATACCGGAAACCGGAGGCGCGCTCGGCGTCGACGGCAAGCGGGCCGCTGCCCGCGGCGATCCGGGCGGCCGCCGCCGCGACCTCGGCGGGGGTACCGAGCACGGGCGGCAGTCCGTCGGCGGGGGCGAGCAGAGGCTCCGCGGGGCTGTCGTCGGCTACCGGCATAGCCCAGAACAATACGTGGCGGTCAGGTCCGATCGTGATCGATGTGCGGCTGCGGTGGCAAACTCGTGATCCCCGCCGGTGGCAGCCCGGCGGAGTAGGCCAGTACCTCGCAGAAGGCCTCCACGTGGCCGCGCATCTCGGCGGTGACCGCGGTCCAGGAGGCGCGCAGCTCCAGCTGGTGCGCCCGCGGCGGCCCGGCGATATCGCCGTACCGCACCGAGCTGGTGCTGGTCACGGTGCCGCCGAGCGCGGTGAAGGGGTCGGGCCTGGATTCCAGCGCGTCCACCAGCCAGCTCCAGGCCACCTCGGGGAGCAGCGGGTCGGTGGCGAGCGAGGCGTCGATATCGGCCTGGATGTAGGCGACGAGCCGGAACGTGCCGTGCCAGGTCTCGTCGCCCTCCGGGTCGTGCAGCAGGATCAGCCTGCCGAAGGCGTCGCCCTCGGAGTCGGTGGGGACGGTGGCGGCATCGGGATGCGTCACCTCGGCGCCGAGGGCGTAGGAGTACGGCGCCAGCCGCTGCGGCGGGCGAATGGGCGCCAGCTCGATCCGAGGATGCACGGTTGCGGACCCCATCGCCTCGACCGCGGCGCGAAAGGAAGCGGGTTCGCCGTGTGGCTCGTCGGCCGGTGCGGCGCCCTCGCGGAAGTCGAGCGGTGTCACACCGACCGACGGTAGACGGTGACGTTTCACCGCGGGCGGAGGCGCGCCGCCTACGATGGCGGTGATGAGTACGCATACCCGCCGCCGGTTGTCCGATGCCCCCTTCCTGGCCGCCGCGACCGGCGCCGAGCCGAGCCGCAGACCCGTCTGGTTCATGCGCCAGGCCGGCCGGTCGCTGCCGGAGTACCGGGAGCTGCGCAAGGGCATCGGCATGCTGGAGTCCTGCTTCGACCCGGAACTGGTCTGCGAGATCACCATGCAGCCGGTGCGCAGGCACGGCGTCGACGCCGCGATCCTCTTCTCCGACATCGTGGTTCCGCTCAAGGCGGCCGGTGTGGACCTGGACATCGTGCCCGGCGTCGGCCCGGTCGTGGCGCAGCCGGTGCGCACCGTCGCCGACGTGCGGGCGCTGCCGCGGCTGCGGCCGGAGGAGGTGGGCGCGGTGAGCGAGGGCGTCCGGCTGCTCACCGCCGCGCTCGGCGACACCCCGCTGATCGGCTTCGCCGGCGCGCCCTTCACACTCGCCTCCTACCTGGTGGAGGGCGGGCCCTCCAAGCACCACGAGCGCACCAAGGCCATGATGTACGCCGACCCGGAGACCTGGCACGCGCTGCTCGGGCTGCTCACCGACGTCACCATCGCCTTCCTGCGCGCGCAGATCGACGCCGGGGTCGACGCGCTGCAGCTCTTCGACTCCTGGGCCGGCGCGCTCTCGGCCGCCGACTACCGGCGCTACGTGCTGCCGCACTCCGAGCGGGTCTTCGCCGAGCTGGCCGAGAGCGGGCTGCCGCGCATCCACTTCGGCGTCGGCACCGGCGAGCTGCTCGGCGCCATGGGCGAGGCAGGCGCCGACGTGGTCGGGGTGGACTGGCGGGTGCCGCTGGACGAGGCGGCGCGCCGGGTCGGGCCGGGCAAGGCGCTGCAGGGCAACCTGGACCCGGCCGTGCTCTTCGCCGGGTACGACGCCGCCGCCGCGCAGACCAGGCGCATCCTGGACGAGGCCGACGCCGCCAGGGCGCTGGGCGCCACCGGGCACGTCTTCAACCTGGGCCACGGCGTGCTGCCGGACACCGATCCGGGCGTGCTCACCGCGCTGGTGCAGCTGGTGCACGAACTCTGACCCGCGCGGGGGCTACCGTCGAGGCCATGAGAATCGCGGTGGCCGGTGGTGGGATCAGCGGACTGGTGGCGGCCTTCCGGCTGCGCGGGCTGATCGGGGCGCAGGCGCGGATCACCGTGCTGGAGGCGAGCCCGCGCACCGGCGGGGTGCTGTACACCGGGGAACTGGCTGGCGGGCCGGTCGATCTCGGGGCGGAGGCGTTCGTCGGGCGGCGGCCCGAGGTGCCCGCGCTGCTCGACGAGCTCGGGCTGGCGGAGCAGCTGGTGACGCCGTCCGGGCTGCGGCCGCTGGTCTGGGCCGGGGGGCGGTCGCAGCCGCTGCCGGAGCGCACCCTGATGGGGATTCCCTCCGGCCCCGAGTCGCTCGCCGGGCTGGTGGACGCGGACACGCTGGAGTGGGTCCGCACCGAGCCGGAGCGGCCGCTGGAGTGGGCCGCCGGTGCCGATATCGATGTGTTCTCGCTGGTCGCGGCGCGGTTCGGCGAGCAGGTGGCGGAGCGGTCGGTGGATCCGCTGCTCGGCGGGGTGTACGCGGGGAGTTCCCGGTCGATCGGGGTGCGCGCCGCGCTGCCCGCGCTCGCCGCCGCGCTGGATCGGGGCGCCGCGAGCCTCACGGCGGCGGTCACCTCCGTGCTGCCGCCGCCCTCCACCGCGCCGGTCTTCGGCGGGCTGCGCGACGGGTACCGGGTGCTGCTGGACGCCCTGGCGGCGCGGGCCGAGGCCGATATCCGCACCGGGGCCGCGGTCCGTTCGCTGGCCCGCACCGAGCGCGGCTGGGTGCTCGACCCCATCGGCGAGGTGGACGCCGTCGTGCTCGCGACCCCCGCACCGGTCACCGCGCGGCTGCTCGCCGCCGTCGCCCCCGAGGCGAGCGCCGCCGCCCGGGCCGTCGAGCTGTCCTCGTCCGTCGTGGTGGCGCTCGCGCTGCCCGGTGACACCGCGCTGCCGGAGAACTCCGGCGTGCTGATCGCCACCGGCGAAGGGCTGCGCGCCAAGGCCTTCACCCTCTCCAGCCGGAAATGGCCGCACCTCGCCGCGCGCGGCGGCGCACTCGTCCGCGCCTCCTTCGGCCGGTTCGGCGACCCCGGCCCGCTCTCCTGGACCGACCACGAACTCGTCACCGCGGCCGTCGAGGACCTGCGCACCGTGACCGGCGTGGCCATCGCCCCCGACGGGTTCGCCGTGCAGCGCTGGCCCGGCGGGCTCGCCCAGTACGCCCCCGGCCACACCGAGCGGATCGCGGAGCTGGAGTCCGGGGTCGCCCGCCTGCCCGGCCTCGCGGTAGCCGGTGCCTACCTGCACGGCGTCGGCGTCCCGGCCTGCGTCGCCGCGGGCACCGCCGCCGCGGAGCGCGCCGCCGCCGTCCTGGTGTAGCCGGTCACTCGACGCTGCGCACCCGCCGGTACCGCCGGGCCCGGCCGGAATGGCACGATGGAGCCATGGCGCGACTCGATTACCAGGCCCTCAACTCCACCATCAGGTACCTGATGTTCTCCGTGTTCCAGGTGCGCCCCGGCGTGCTGGGAGACGACCGCGAGGCCGCCCTGAAACAGGCCACCGCCTTCTTCGAGGGGCTGGACGACCGCGAGGTGGTGCTCCGCGGCATCTACGACGTCTCCGGCCTGCGCGCCGACGCCGACTTCATGCTCTGGACGCACGCCGAGCGGGTCGAGGACCTGCAGGCCGTCTACGCCGACTTCCGCCGCACCACCGAGCTGGGCAAGGCCAGCACGCCGGTGTGGAGCAATGTCGCGCTGCACCGCCCCGCCGAGTTCAACAAGAGCCACATCCCGGCGTTCCTGGCCGGGGAGGAGCCGGGCGCCTACATCTGCGTCTACCCGTTCGTGCGCTCCTACGAGTGGTACCTGCTCCCGGACGAGGAGCGCCGCAAGATGCTGGCCGACCACGGCAAGCAGGCCCGCGGCTACGCCGACGTGCGCGCCAACACGGTCAGCTCCTTCGCGCTCGGCGACTACGAGTGGATCCTCGCCTTCGAGGCCCCCGAGCTGCACCGCATCGTCGACCTCATGCGCGATCTGCGCGCCACCGAGGCCAGGCTGCACGTGCGCGAGGAGATCCCGTTCTACACCGGCCCCAGGGTCGAGCTGGACGCCCTGGTCGCGTCGCTGCCCTGACCCGGCGTCCCGGTCCCGGTGCCCAGGGTTTCCGGGGCATGCGCACCTCGCGGACCGCCCGGTACCCTGCGGTCGGCGCCGCGTCGATTCAGCGTGCCGGGCCGCTGTCCGAGGGGTGCAGCGTCAGGGCGATGGAATTGATGCAGTAGCGCTTGTCGGTGGGCGTGTTGTACCCCTCGCCCTCGAACACGTGGCCGAGGTGGCTGTGGCAGTTCGCGCACAGCACTTCGACCCGGCGCATGCCGAGCGTGTCGTCGGCGCGCAGGAGCACCGCCTCCGAATCGGCCGGGTCGAAGAACGACGGCCAGCCGCAGTGCGAATCGAACTTCTCGGTGCTGCGGAAGAGTTCGGTGCCGCAGGCGCGGCAGGAGTAGACGCCCTCGGTCTTGGTGTCGGTGTACTCGCCGACGAAGGGGCGCTCGGTGGCGGCCTCGCGGAGCACCGCGAATTCGGCCGGGTTCAGCTTGGCGCGCCACTCCTGCGGGGTGAGCTGGATGCGCGGAGCGGGCAGCGAGGTGTCGGCATCGGTCATGCTTCGAGGTTAATCGCCCGCCGCGCGGCGCGCCTTCGGCGCAGGTAGCGGTCGTTCGGCAGGACGACGGCCGGAGCGGCCCCGGCCCCTACCGCCGAGGCCGGGCGCGGCCGATCAGGGGCGGTGACCCGCGGGTACCTCGGCGGTCGGCGGGGCAGGCTCGATCGTGGCGGCCGTGCCGTTCGCGGCTGCCGGGCCCGGGGCGCCGCCCTTCGCCGTCGGCGTGCCGCCGGTCGCGGCATCCGGGGCATCCACCGGCCCGCGCGGATCCGGCGCGGTGCGCATCCAGTCCTGATCGAGCCCCTTGTCCAGCGTCCCGGCGGCGCGCGCCGCCAGGTACCGATCGCCGAGCACGCAGAACACGACGAGCAGCAGCAGCCCCCAGCCGAAGGTGATGCGCAGGTACTCCAGATTGCGCCCGACGTCCTGCCAGCGATCCGAGAGCCACTTGTCGTAGCTCAGGAACCCGAAGATGGCGAGCCACGCGGGCCAGTTGCGCAGCACCGAGTTGCGCAGCACCACCGTCATGAGGAACGGGAAGAGCATCATCGAGTAGTACATCTGGCCCAGCGAGGACAGCAGGTAGTACGCGGTGAGCAGCACGCCGGCCGAGGTGCAGACGAAGAACAGCTCGTCCTCGCGGTAGTACCGATACAGCAGCCACAGCGTGCCGAGCACGATCAGCCCCATGACGATCCGGATGCCCCAGGTGAGCCACGGCGGCAGCCCGTAGTACTCGGCGTTGCCGACGATCGCGCTGTTGAAGTAGTCGCGGGTCTCCATCAGGTACGGCGTGACATCGGTGAAGAACTTCTCCGGGTCGACCATGAGCGGCCACGCCGCGGCGGTCAGCGCCACCGGAACACCGGCCGCGGTGATGAACACCTTCCACTGCCCGCGCGCCGCGGCTATCAGCAGCAGCGGCGCGAGCGTCGGTTTCACCGCGATCGTCAGCCCGAGCACCGCGCCCGCCCACAGGTCGCGCCGGGCCAGGATCAGGTGCAGGAAGACCAGCTCGCCGAGCAGCAGGCAGCCGTTCACATTGGTGAAGACCAGCGTGTTGATCACGGTCTCGGAGGCGAACATGGCCAGCAGCAGCGCGGGCGCGGCGACCGAGTTCACGGTGTAGCGGAACAGCTTGAGCAGCAGGTACCAGGCGATCAGGATGGCGATCGCGTTCAACAGGATGAACAGCCAGCGCGACTTCTCGTAGTCGATGATCGCCACCGGGGCGATCAGCAGCGTGCCGCTGGGCGGGTACAGGTAATGCGGATCGACGGAGTCGAAATTGGCGGTGTAGACGGGGTTGCCGTTGAGAAACTGGAACGACGCGTTGTACACCGGCCGGTAGTCGTCGGTGACGAATCCGTTGACAGCCTTGATGAAGACCCGGTGCAGCACCGTCATGACCGCCAGCGGCCACAGGGCGAACCGGATCACCTCGGCGGTGGTGCGAGCCGTGCGTGGCTCGAGCTGTCGAAGGAGCACCCGGGCACGGTACACCGGAACCCGGCCGCGGTGGTTGCCGGGATCGGCCCGGCGGCGGCTTACGCCCGGGTCAAGCGGGGCAGGCCGAGCCGTCCTGCGGCAGCTGCGCCTCGTTCAGGTACTCCACCACCGCGCGCTGCCCGCAGCCGGAGTGCGCGCTCACCGGATGCCCCCAGCCCTGCCAGCGCAGCACCGCGGTGCGGGCGCCTGCCCCGGCCAGCGCGCCGGTCACCGCGGCCTGCCCGACGCCGCCCGCCACCGGGTCGGCGGCGCCGTCCAGGACCAGCACCGGGAGCGCGAAGTCGGCGATCGGCGGGGTCGGCGAGCCGACCGGCCAGGCGGAGCAGGTGAGCAGCGCCAGCGCGGCGCTCCGGCCGAAGATCGGATATTTGCCCGCCCAGTCGCCGGCGAGCTCGGCGGCCCGGCTCGGCGCGGGCGGCTGCCTGACGTCGGCGCAGCGGTTCACGAACGCGCCGTCGTTGGCGATGGCCGCCGACTGCCGCTGGATCAGCGCGAGCAGCGGGCCGCGGTTGCCGCGCCCGGCGGCGGCGAGCGGGTCGGCCAGCTCCGGCACCCGATCGGCCTGGTCGGCGCGCGGGCTGCCGAGGAAGCCGGTGAGCGCGGTGGTGACGGCGTTCGCCGAGATATCGCCGAGCCGGCCCGCCGCGGCCCGGTTCACCAGGTCGGTGATCGCGGCCCTCGGGTCGGGGCCGAGCGCGCAGCCGAGCGCGGTGCAGCGCTGCGCGAAGGCGGTGAGCGCGGCCTCCGCGCCCTGGGCGCGCTGCTCGGCCACGGTGGTGGCGTCCGCGCCGAGGCTGGTGGGGGAGTCGAGCACCAGCCGGGCCAGGTGGTCGCCGAACTTGCGGGCGTAGCCGACCGCGATCTCGGCGCCGTTGCCGGTGCCGAGCAGGTCGATGTGGTCGACCTGCCACTCCTTGCGCAGCTGCTCGATGTCGTCGGCCGCGTGCCCGGCGTCGAAGGTGTTCTCGTAGGGCTGCAGGAAGTCCCGGCAGGCGATGGTGCCGTCCTGGCTGAAGCCGACCAGTGCCTCGGCCTGCGCCGCGGCATCGCCGAGCGCGGCGAACTGGGCATTGTCGGCGAAGCCCTGGCGCACCTCGGGCGGCAGGCAGTCCACCGGCTGTGAGGTACCGATGCCGCGCCGGTCCACCGCGACGATCGGGCGGGTGGCCAGGATGCCGTTCGGCGGCCCCGCCGCGAGCGCGGCCAGCGTGGCCGAGGAGGCGCGGTCGGCGCCGGAGGTGAGGACCAGCGGCGGCGCGTCCGCCGGGGTCTGCGGCAGCCGGGCGCGCACCGCGCCGTTGCGGAAGTTGCCGATCACGGTGCCCGCGGTGTCGATCGGGATGGAGTACTCGGCGCACTCCAGGACGACGCCGTTCGGCGGCGCGCCGAGGCCGAGCTGGTCGAAGGTGGTGCGGGTGCAGTCCGACCAGGCCAGGTCGGTGACCGGCAGCTCGGCCCTGGGCGGGGCGGGCGGCGCGGACGACGTTCCGGCCCCGCCGCCGGGCGCCACCGGGTGCTCGACGGCGACGGCGGGCCGATCCGACGGCCCCGCACCGCAACCGGCGAGCACGAACGTCAGGGAGGTGGCAAGCACGGCGGCCCGGGTCCAGCGCATGCGGTACAGCCTGCCGCATCCCGGCGGTTCTTTCACGAACGGGGCGGCGCGGTCGCGCTGACCTCGGACATCAGCGGCGGGCCCAGCGGGTCAGCACGGTTCCGTCGTCGTCGAGCAGCACGTGCCGCCGCACCATGGGGTGCGCGGATTCGCCGGGGGACAGCGCGATTCGCCCGCCCGACCCACCGACCAGCACCGGCGCGGTGGTCAGGCACAGCTCGTCCAGCACGTCCGCGTCGACCAGCTCGCCCACCAGGTGCGGCCCGCCCTCGCAGAGCACCCGGTACAGCCCGAGCTCGGCCAGCGCGTCCAGCAGCCCGCGCGGGGTGATGGCATTGGTCCCCACCTCGACCACCTTCGCCCCGGCCGCGATGAGCGCCGCCACCCGCTCCGACGGGGCGGCGGCGGTGGTCAGCACGATCGGCGGCACGTCGGTGTCGGTCAACAGCCGGGACTCCGGGTCCAGCGAGGCGCTCGCCGTCACCACCGCGATCGGCGGCGGCGCACCGTCGGCCTCCCCGCCGTAGCCGAGCGCGGCCAGCGCCCGCCGCCGCTCCGGGTCGGTGGCGGCGCCGCCGTAATTCTCCGCCCGCACCGTGCCCGCGCCGACCAGCACCACGTCGGCCAGCTCGCGCAGTGTCCCGAAGACCCGGCGGTCGGCCGGGGTGCCGAGCCCGCCGGAGACGCCGCCGCTGGTCGCGGCGCCGTCGATACTGGAGACGAAGTTCGCCCGCACCCACGGCGCGTCCAGCTGGCGGGGGTAGGCGTAGAGCCCCGCCAGCTCGTCGTCGTCGAGCGCTGTGAGCTGGATCGCATTGTGCGTACGCTGCATACGGACAGCTCACACCACATCTCTAGGCTTCGTCCATGCCAGCACGCCTCGTCGACCGCCACCCGGAGGTCCCGGCCGACCAGCTCGTCGCCCAGATGGTGCCGCCGCCCATGTTCGACGAGGTGAGTTTCTCCTCCTACATCCCGGACCCGAACGAGCCGAGCCAGGCCGCCGCGGTGCGCAAGGCCGAGGAGTTCGCGGGCGAGGTCGCGCGGATCACCAGGGCCGCGGGCAAGAAGTCGCTCTTCGGCAGGAAGAAGCAGGTGCAGGGCGCCGGGCTGTACCTGGACGGCGGCTTCGGCGTCGGCAAGACGCACCTGCTGGCCTCGGTCTTCCACAGCGCGCCCGCGCCGAAATCGTTCGGCACCTTCGGCGAGGTGACCAACCTGGTCGGCGCGCTCGGCTTCGCCACCACCGTCGAGCGGCTCTCCGGCAACAGCGTGCTCTGCATCGACGAGTTCGAGCTGGACGATCCCGGCGACACCATGCTGGTCTCCCGGCTGCTCACCGAGCTCTCCGCGGCGGGCGTCTCGATCGCCGCCACCTCCAACACACTGCCCGGCCAGCTCGGCGAGGGCCGCTTCGCCGCTCAGGACTTCCTGCGCGAGATCAAGAAGCTCGGCTCGATCTTCGAGGCGGTCCGGGTGGACGGCCCCGACTATCGGCACCGCGACCTGCCGCCCGCCCCCGAGCCGAGCAGCGCCGACGCGCTGCGCGAGCGCGCCGCCGCCACCCCGGCCGCCACCCTGGACGAGTTCGACGCGCTGCTCGCGCACCTGGCCACCCTGCACCCCTCCAAGTACGGCGCGCTGATCGCCGGGGTCTCCGCGGTCTTCCTGCAGAACGTGGCCCCGGTGACCGACCAGGCCGTCGCGCTGCGCGTGGTGGTCCTCGCCGACCGGCTCTACGACGCGGGCACCCCGGTCACCGTCTCCGGCGCCAAGCTGGACCAGATCTTCGCCGCCGACATGCTGGAGGGCGGCTACCGCAAGAAGTACCTGCGCGCCATTTCCCGCCTGCTCGCGCTCTCCCGCTTCGAGGTGCCGACCAGCTGACCCGCGCCCGCCTACGATCGCGGGCATGACCACCTTCAGCACCTGGGACGGCCTGGAACTCAGCTATCGCGTCTGGGAGGGCGAGGGCATCCCGATCGTGCTGCAGCACGGCGTCGTCGCCGACACCAATGCCAACTGGATGGGCACCGGCGTGGTGAACGCGCTGCGCGCGACCGGCCGCCCCGTGGTCTCGCTGGACGCCCGCGGCCACGGCCGCTCGGCCAAGCCGCACCAGCCCGCCGCCTACTCCTGGCAGGCCATGGCCCGCGACGTCCGCGCGCTCTACGACGAGCTCGGCGGCGAGCGGTTCGACCAGGTCGGCTACTCCATGGGCGCGGTGGTCTCGCTGCTGGTGGCCGGAGACGACCCGCGGGTGCGCCGGCTCGCCATCGGCGGCGTCGGCTCCGGCGTTGTCGACTGCGGCGGCGTGGACCGCCGGGTGGTCGACGCCGACGACCTGCGCGCCGCCATGGACGGCGACGGCAGCACCGCCACCGTCCGGGCCCGGCCGTTCCGCCTGCTCGCCGATGCCGTGCACGCCGACCGGGCCGCCATGGCCGCGGTCATGACCGGGCTGGACGAGCGCCCCATCGGCGACCTCGCCGACCTCACGCTCCCGGTGCTCGTTCTCGCCGGGGACACCGACCCCCTCGCCACCGAGCCGGAGCGGCTGGCCGCGGCGCTCCCGGACGCCCGCCTGGTGACCGTCCCCGGCGATCACCTGATGGCCGTCACCGCGCCGGAGTTCCACCGGGCGCTGGTCGATTTCCTGGCCGCCGAACGGGTCGAGGCGGGGTGAGCGCCGCGGCTGCCGCCGCCGGATCGCGGTGATCTCCCTGCCCGGCGCATCCGCGCCCGGGCAGCCGGGCTGCTGCTAGAAGCGCAGCCGCATGACGTAGTCGTCGTGCAGCTGCGCCCCCACCCGGAAGGTCTTGGTGCCGCAGCGCTCGAAGCCGCTGCGGGCGTAGAAGCGCTGTGCGCGCTCGTTGTGCTGATTCACCCCGAGCCAGAGCCCGGCCCCGCCCGCCGCGGCGGCGTGCTCCAGCGCGGCCCGCATGAGCGCGTCGGCCACGCCGCTGCCGTGCCTGCCCGGCAGCACGTACATCTTGCTGAGCTCCACCGCGGGCTCCAGCTCGACCGCCTTCGCGATGGCCGGGTCCGCCGGCGTTCCGACGTGCAGCATGGCGTAGCCGACCAGCTCGCCGTCCTCGGCGGCGCGCAGCACGATCCGGTCCGGGTCGCCCAGGTACTCGCCGAACCGCTCCGCGGAGAGCATGGCGGCGAGGAAGCTCTCGACGTCCTCCGGGGTGGTCCCCGGCGGGCAGGCCAGCGCAAACGTCGCCGCGGCGAGGGCGCCGAGCGCCTCCGCGTCCCACAGCCCGGCGGGCCCGACGACGAGCGTCGTTTCACTCATTCGTCCAGTGAATCACGGGTGGCTGGATTGTCCGATCTCGCTTTCCTGGCAGCCGCGCCGTGCGGGTCCGGGCGAGCCGGTAGTCTCTGCCGCATGACCAGCAGGAGCCGTGTCGCGATCGTCGGCGCCGGAATAGCGGGTTTGGCCTGCGCGAAAGTGCTCAGACAGGAGGGTTTTCCGGTCGAGGTCTTCGATCGGGCGCCGGATGTCGGTGGCGTGTGGAGCGCTACTCGCCGTTACCCCGGGTTGCGTGCCCAGAGCAGCAGCCGTACGTACCGGTTCTCCGACCACCCGATGCCAGAGGACTTCCCGGACCGCCTCGACGGCGCACAGATGCAGTCCTACCTGGAGGGCTACGTCCGCCGCTTCGACCTCGGCCACGCGCTGCGGCTGAACACCGAGGTGGTCGCGGCCGACCCGGTGGACAGCGGCTGGCTGCTCGAGGTGCGCGACGGCACCGGCGTGCACCGCACCTCCTGCGACCACCTGATCATCGCCAACGGCGTGCACTCCGACCCGCGGGTCCCCGAGTTCACCGGTAGCGTCGACTTCCACCGCGCGGGCGGCCAGCTGGGGCACAGCTCGCTGCTCTCCGACCTCGCGGCGGCGCGCGGCCGCAACGTCGTCGTGGTCGGCTACGGCACCGCCGCCTGCGAGATCGCCGAGGCGATCAGCCACGTCGCCGCCTCCACCACCGTGGTCGCCCGCAGGCTGCGCTGGAAGCTGGCGCGCCGGGCGGGCCGCTTCCTGGACGCCGAGCGGCTGCTGCAGAGCCGCTTCGGCGAGAGCCACTTCGGCTACCAGCGGCAGCGCCGCCCGGAGAAGTTCCTGAACGGCCCCGGCCGCTCGGTGCGCGACAGCAACCTCGACGTCATCCAGGAGCGCACCATCCGCAGCCTGCACCTGCGCGAGCTGGAGCTGGTCCCGGCCGAGCCCTTCGGCACCGTCGCGCACGGCACGGTCGACCTCGCCGTCGACGGCTTCACCGAGCAGGTCTGGGCCGGGCGGCTCACCGTGGTGCGGGATACCGAGATCAGCGCGCTCGGCGCGGAGAAGGTGCCGGTGGCGCACCTCTCGGACGGCCAGACCATCCCCGCCGACCTGGTCATCTGCGCGACCGGGTATCGGCAGCGGGTGCCCTTCCTGACGCCGTTCGTGCAGCGCCAGCTCACCGACGACGCGGGCAACTTCCGGCTCTACCGGCAGATCCTGCCGCCCACCGTGCCCCGGCTGAGCTTCGCCGGGTACGGCGGCTCCGCGCTCAGCGCGCTCGCCGCCGAGGTCGGCGCGCACTGGACCGCCGCGCTGCTCACCCACCGCCTCGACCTGCCCGGCCCCACCGCCATGGGCGAGGCGCTGGACGAGCGGCTGAGCTGGCTCGCGGAGCGCACCGGCGGTGGCACGCACGGCACCGAGGCCGGGCCGTTCGGCGTGCACCACATCGACGAGCTCCTCGCCGACCTGCACGCGGAGTTCCCGGCCCGGCTGCGCTTCGCCCAGTGGTTCCGCCCGGTCACCCCGGACGACCTGAGGGTGATCGGCGCGCCCAAGCTGGAGCGCGACACCCAGCCGCGCCCGGTCGACCAGGTGGCCGCCGTTCAACACTGACGGGTAACGACCGGCGTGGCAACGCGCCGGTAGCGGCCGGGATACGGGGATAATTCGGGAGTGGACCGGCTGGACATGAACCTGCTGGTGGCCCTGGACGCGCTGCTGGAGACCAGCAGCGTCACGCTGGCCGCCGAGCGGATGCAGACCTCGGTGCCCGCCATGAGCCGCACCCTGGCGCGGCTGCGGCAGGTGCTCGGCGATCCGCTGCTCGTCCGCTCCGGCCGGGCGCTCGTCCCCACCCCGCGTGCGCTGGAGCTGCGCCATCAGGTGCACGGGCTGGTCGAGCAGGGGCGCGGGCTGCTGACGCCGCGCCCGCCCTTCGACGCGGGTACGCTGCGCCGCGGCTTCGCGGTGCGCGCGGGCGACGAGGTCCGGCCGGAACTCACCGGCCCGCTGCTGGCCGCGGTCCGCCGCGAGGCGCCCGGCGTCACGCTGAACCTGGTGGCGAGCGCGGAGGACGACCCGCGCGCGCTCCGCGACGGCCGCACCGACCTGCAGGCCGGGGTGATCGAGCGCAGCGACCCGGAGACGGTGCTGCGGCGGCTCTACGGCGACCGGCTGATCGGGGTCGCGGCCGCCGATCACCCGCTGGTCACCGAGCCGGTGACGGTCGCCGCCTACGCCGCCGCCGAGCACCTGAGCGTGAGCAGGCAGGGCCGGGTGCGCGGCGCCATCGACGACCGGCTCGCGCTGCACGGCCGCACCCGCCGGGTGATCGGCACCGTCCCCGACCTCACCACCGCGCTGCTCGCGGTGCGCGGCGGCGCCGCGGTCTGCCCCGCGCCCGCCTCGGCGGTGACCTCGCTGCTCGGCCCGCTCGGGCTGCGCGCCTTCGAGATCCCGCTGCCGCTGCCCGAGGTGCCGATCGGCATGGCCTGGCATCCCAGGCACACCGCCGACGACGGGCACCGCTGGCTGCGCGAACTGGTCGAGCGGCTGCTGCGCGCGCAGCAGGTGCCGGAGGCGCCGCCGCGGCGGCTGCGCGGGGCGGTGGCCAAGGCGATCACCGGCGCCGCGCACGACGCCGCCGAGCGCATCGCCTGACTACCGCTGGTCCGGCTCCCCGGTGGGCGGGCCGAACGGCATGGCGGCGGCGGTGCGCTTGAGCTCGTCCAGCATGGCCTGCACCTTGTCGGCGTGCGCGGTCTCCTCGGCGGTGGCGCCGGTGAAGCCGTTGCCGAAGTCGCCGTAGGCGGAGCGGTCGACGGCGGGCTCGGCGTTGCCGGGGCGCTCGATCGCGCCGGAGGTGAGGCCGGGGCGGCCGACCTGGTCGGTGTGCACGTCCGCGGTCTGCCGGTCGGCGAAGGGGGCGAAGTCGTCGCCGGTCTCGTCCAGCGGGTAGCCGGCGGCCGGCGCCTGCCGGTAGCCGTCCTGCTGGCCGGTGAAGCCGTCGCGCAGGCCCTGGTCGTAGGCGGCGGCGACGGTCTCGCCGAGCCCGACGGAGCTGCCGTTGCGGCGCGCGGCGCTCCACCGGTCCGGTTCGTCCTGGCGGGTGAGCTCGGTGTGCTCCGGTGCGGGCCGGCTCTGGGCCGGGGTGGCGCCCGGCGGGGTCGGGGACGGTGCCGCTCCGCGCTGCGGGAGGCCGCCGGAGGCGCGGCGGGCCTCCACCGCCGCGCGCAGGGTGGGCCCCGCGGGTTCGTCGCCGGGGGCGGGCTCGTCCGGGGTGGCGAGCCCGGCGGTTCCGCCGGGGGTGCTGCCCGGGTCGCCGGAGAGCCGGGGGGAGACGGCCGTCTCGGCCGGGTTCTCCGCGCGCCGCACCGGGGCGGGGCGGACCCCCTGGTCCGCGGCGGGCCGCGCTCCCTGCTCGGCCGCAGCGGTGCTCTCGCCCTGCTCCGCCGAGAGCCTGCCCGCGGATTCCGCGCGGGCCTCCGCGATGCGCTGCCGCGACGAGCCGGCCGCGTAGCGCGGGCGGGGGACCCGCGGGGCGGCCGTCTCCGCCGGTGCCTCGGGGGCCGCGCCGAGCTGGGGGCCCCGTGCACTCGGGCCGTACGCGCTGGCGTGCCGCTCGGCCGCGGCATCGGCGGCGGCGCGGCGGCCGGACCCGGTGTCGTCCGCCGCGCCGGCCGGTTCGTCCTGCGCCGCCGGGCGGCGCGGCGCCTCGGACTCCGGCTGCGGGCTCGCCCCGTTCGACGCGGGCCGGTAGGCGCTCACCGGATCGGGGCCGGCCTCGGCTCTGCCGTTCAGCTCGGCGGAGCGCCGCCCGGTCGCGGGCGCCGCCCCGGCTCCCTCGTGCCGCCCGAGCCCGTGCGTGCTCTCCTCCGCCGCGCGCCTGCCGAGGCGGGCGGGCGGGCCCGGCTGCTCACCCGGCTCCGGGTCGGCGGCCGCTCGCCGCCCCTGACCCGTCGGCGCGCCCTCGCTCGCCCGCTGCCCGGCGGCGCCGGTGCCGAGGTCGTCGGCGCGCCGCCGCGCGGTGGGTGCGGCCGGCCGGGACGAGCCGTCCGTGTCGTCCGCGTGCTGTCCGGCACCCTCGTCCGCGGCCCTGCGACCCGGTCGCGCCGCCTCCGCGAGACGGAAACCGGCGCCGTCCTCGGCCGCCCGCCGCCCGGCGGGCGGCGTCTCCGCCGCGGTGCCCGGCTTCGGCTCGGGCGCGTGCCGGCGCCCGGTGCCCGGCGCGTCGGCGACGCTCTGCAGCAGGTCCAACCGCCGCCCCAGATCGGCGACATCCCGATCGGTGCGGAAGGCCCACGCCTCGATCGTGGCGAGCCGCGTCGCGACGTCACGGTCGTCGGCGGGCACCGGCACGGGCAGCGGCACATCGACGCGGGCGGCGACCAGGTCCAGCTTCCGGCTCACCTCCCGCAGGGACTCGGCGATATCGGACAGCATCGCGCCGATCGACTCGGCGCCGTCTTCGACGTGCTCCATCCACTACCTTCTTCCCCGATCGGTCCGGCTGAGCGCGCGGCCGGGGAGATTCTAACGGTGTGATTACGATGCCGTTCGGCAGGCGAAGCAAAGTCCGCCTTCGCGCTCCGGCGGAACGCCGAAACCCGCTGTAGCAGTGCGTGTCCCGATGATCGCCGGGGGAGCGGAGCGCTGTTCTCGCCCGAAACCCCCGCGTGCCGCGAGGTGCCGGTTCGAATCCGTTGCGGTACAACAGTGATCATCCCACCGCGGTCGCGGCGCACCCGGCCGCGGGTGCGGAGGGGAGTGGCGGGATGCACCCATGAGGGAGCACTCTGGTAGTGAGCGCGGGTGGCCCTGCCCGCGTGGATCGCAGGCATAGGGGTGTGGTCGACGTGGTGCGCAGCGAGCAGCGGGTGGAAGCGCCGTCCTGTGGACGGCGCGCGCTGCTGGCCGAGCTCGGTATCTCCAACGGCCCGCGCCGCGCCCCCGGCGAGCGGGTCGGGTACGGCTGCCGCTGCCCGGAGTGCACCCGGAGCCAGTGGAACCTGGAGCGCTTCAAGTACTGGCTGCGCGGCAGGCTGCTCGCGCTCGGCGCGGACGAGGCCGAGGTCGGGTACCGCGTCGACGGCGTCCCGGTGGATGTGTACTGGCGGATCGGCGAGCGCCGCTTCGCCATCGAGGTGCGCAGCGGCCCGCTGGACTGCACGCTCGCGTTGCAGCACACGCAGCGGCTGCGCGACGCCGGGCTGGCAAGCGTGCTGTGGCTGTGCCCGCCCGGTTTCTGGGTGGCGCACCTGCCCGCGCTCGGCATCCGCGATTTCGCCCCGCCCGCCTGCGACTACGAGATCGAGAGCGGCATGTTCGACACCGCCTGCTCGGCCGTGGTCGCGGCCAAGCAGGGGCCGTACGAGCTGCGCGACTTCCTGGCCGGCTGGGTCGACGGCGACATCGTGTGGGGTTATCGGGACGTCTCGACGGGAGGGTGGGCAACGGTGAGCGACTGGGAGCACCACACCAGGACCCAGGCGGCGATCATCGCCCGCCAGCGCCGGGAACTGGTCGATCAGCGCACCGCGCTGGCCGTCTCCCGGCAGACGGTGCGGGAGAAGCAGAAGCAGATCGTCAAGCTGCACACCCGGCTGGAGCGGGCCGAGCAGACCCAGGAGGAGCGCGCCGACGAGCTGGCGCGCGCCCAGCGCACCATCGCCGACCAACTCCGGCGCGCCGACACCCTGCGCGCCCAGCTGACGACGGTGAGCCGGACGGTGAACCACTGGCAGCTCATCACCTGCTGCGCCATGATGCTCATCGTCACCTTCATCGCCGCCGCGATCGTCGTGCGCTGAAAGTCCGGCGCGCCCAGCGCCCAGCGCCGACGCGCCGCGACCGGCCCGGCCCGGCGGCGGTGTCGCCATTCGCCTCGCCACCCGGCGTCGGCGGCGTCACCACCGGCCCGACCCCGGACCCGCCGTCCCGCCTCGCCCCACCCGCTCCGGACGATCGCCCGTCCCGTCAGCCCGCCCCGGGCAGCCGATCGAACTCCGCACCGAGCCGGAACGGTGCCCGCTCCCAGCGCCATCCTTCGCGCACGACCAGCGCAGCCAGGTCGAGCAGCTCCAGACCACCCGCAACAGCCGCGAACCCGGACCACCCCACCGGACCTGTCCGCAACCGCTCGACCAGCGCATCCGGCGCGGTCACCGCCCGCGCCGCCAGCTCGGCGACCCCGATCTCACTACCGGTCCACACCATCCACCCCCACCCGTTCCGCTGCGCCCACGCCCGCAGTACCCGCGACCGCACCCGGTTCGGATACAGGGCCGCCCGGCTCAACGGCTGCACGTCGATCAGCGCGATCCGCCCGTCGACCCCGCGCACGGCGACCCCCGGATACAGCGAAACCCCCTCGAGTTCGACCGCGACCGGATCCTCCTGGAAGGTCTCCACCGCCGGATCGGCATCGAGCAGCCGCAGCAGCCGGGCCCGCAGCCCGGAATCGAAGGCCACGTCGCGGCCGACGCTGTCCAGGTAGAACCGCCCGCGCCCGTCGTCGTCGGCGTCCGGGCGCGCGGAGCGGCCCGGCAGCGGCGCGGGCGAGCCGCCGTCCGCCCACTCGACCCCGCCCAGCACGCTCCCGTGCACCGGGGCCGGCTCGTGCAGCGCCGCCAGCAGCCGCCGGGTCTTCTTCCGCCAGCCCAGTATCCGCTGCATGACGAAGCCCGCGATCCGGCGCGCGTCCTCCGGTGGATGCCCGGCCAGCCGTAGCCGGAGGTAGGCGAGTTCATTGGCGGCGAGGTCGGCGTCGGTGGCGTAGATCTCGGCGAGCAGGGTGCGCACCAGCCGCTGGTCCGGCGTGCCCGGCGGGTAGCTCCGGGTGAAGACCGCGAAGGCCGAGCCACCCGGCGGATGCCTGCGCAGGATGTGCCCGACCGCCCTGGTGTGCAGCTGTCGCGCCCGATCCCGGGAGATGTCCTGCCGCGCGGCGATCCGGCTGAGCGTCGCCGGCGGCGCCGCCCCGACCCCCAGCCGCAGCGCGACGATCTCCGCCTCCCTGGCGCTGCGCTCCGCGTGCTCGGCGACGAGCGCGGCGACCACCTCCGCCATCTCCTCGTGCTCGAGCCCGACGGCACCGGCGATATCGCTCCCGCCCCACTCCTCCGCGTGTACCGCCACCCGCACCTCACCTCGCCTCGACCGGCCCACAGCCTAGACCCGGGCACCGACAGCCCGCGGCGGGCGCGCGTGGTGGGCGGCGCGCCGGGTAGCCGCCCACCATGCGCACCGCGCTGGTGGAGGTCCGCGACAGCATGGTCGAGCTGCTCGACGGGCCGCTCCAGCTCTCCGCTCCCGGCAAGAGCGACGGGGAGTAAGTTCCGCGGAAACAAGATCGGCCCCGGTCCGAGGACCGGGGCCGATCAGGTGGTGCGCGATACTGGGATTGAACCAGTGACCTCTTCCGTGTCAGGGAAGCGCTCTCCCGCTGAGCTAATCGCGCGAGGTGGAGACGGGAATCGAACCCGTGTGCACGGCTTTGCAGGCCGTTGCCTCACCACTCGGCCACTCCACCGCGCAAGGGGGACGGTAACTGTCGCTACCTGGCCCTACCTCTCGAGCGGATGACGGGATTCGAACCCGCGACCCTCACCTTGGCAAGGTGATGCGCTACCAGCTGCGCTACATCCGCATTGTGCCACCTCGGCGGCGTTTCGGCCTGCCGCGGTGCGAGACAGAACATTAGCCCACCCGCGCTGCAAGGTACAAATCCGCTGGTAGGCGGCTTGTGAAGGCGGTAATACCGGCGCCGCGCTCCCGCGCACGGAATTTCCCCAGCTCGGGCCGCGATTTGGTACCGCGCCGGGGCCTCATGCTAATGTTCCAACTCGTTCAGCCGCTCCGCGGCCGAGCGAATCCCGGTCCCATAGCTCAGCGGGAGAGCGTCCGCCTCACACGCGGAAGGTCGCTGGTTCGAAACCAGCTGGGACCACTCTTTCTGGCCTGACCACCGGGTGATGCCGCCCCAACGGCGCCGCGATCACGCGCCCCGACTCGTTGCGGGCGAGCCGCAGTGGGATCTCCTCCCGCTCAGACAAGCTCACGGCAATGCCACGCGCCGTGCAACGGTCATCCTGGCAGACAATCACCTCGTGACGCACCGACCGCCGGAAAACGTGAATTAACGAAATTCTTTCCGTTAAATACATCCTTGCACTGTCCTCGAGGCAGCGGTGCGCGCCGCACCGGGATATGCCGAACGAATGGGCGATGCCGCGCATGTTCACCCTGGCGTCGCGACCGGTTCGGCCGCGCGATGTCGCGATCGAGGGGGTGATTTTACCGTAATCCCAGCAAACCCGAATGCTTTCGACCAGAACTCGGAGTTCCTCATGTTCACTAAGATTATCTAGATAATCTTAGTGAACCCAGCTACTCTGTAACTTCATCGAGCTCGTCTCGGGCCCTGCGACCGCCCGCCTCATACGGCGAGCCGGTGCGGTGTCGAGACGCGAGTCAGGACGAAATACTCGGTAGCGTAACTCAATTGACTTCAGCGAAGGGGGTCGTTCGATGGCTGCAACGTTGCCGCCGGTCGCCGGCCAGTCACCGTCCCTGCGGCCGCGGCCGCTGGATGTCGCGGCGTCCGAGCCGGAAGAGGCCGTCGCCGGTGGCCGACGCAGACTTGCCTACCTACGGGAAGCGCCGATTCGATCGCTCGCGACGATCGGTCGCTCGGCCGAGTTGACCGCCGAGGTCGTTCGCTATGCCGTCGTCGATACCGTGCGACTGCGACTACCCCTCGCCGAGGTCCTGGACCAGGCGTGGAACCTGCTGAAGGTCACCGCTCTGCCCGCGTTGCTGATGGCGATCCCGATCGGCGGTGAAGTCGCGGTTCAGGTCGGCGGCATCATGAACCAGGTGGGGGCGAACTCGCTGGCCGGTGCGGCCAGCGGACTCGGGGTGGTAGGTCAGGGCGCGCCGATGGCGGCCGGGTTGCTGATGAGCGGCGCCGCCGCGTCGTCGATCGCGTCGGATCTCGGAGCTCGCGCGATCCGGGAGGAGATCGATGCGATGCGAGTGATGGGCGTCGACCCGGTCGAGCGGTTGGTGATGCCGCGATTCCTGGCGATGATCGCCATCGCCCCGGCGTTGTGCGCGGTGATCATCGTGGCGGGCGTGTCGGCCGGCCTCGTGGTCGCGACGACCGTCAATCATGTTGTGCCGGGCGCATTTTGGCAAACGTTCGGTGCCTTCGTGTCGCCGGTCGATGTGCTGTTCGCGGTTATCAAGACGCTGCTGTTCGCCGCTATCGTCGTGCTCGTCGCCAGCTTGCGGGGGCTGGAGGCGAAGGGCGGACCGAAGGGTGTCGCCGACGCGGTGAACGCCTCGGTGGTCCTGAGCGTCTTCTGCATCTTCATGACCAACCTGCTGGTCAGCCAATTCCAGCAGATGTTCTTCCCGGCTCGTCTGGCCTGATCATGAACGGACCGGGAAACGTGACCCCCTTTTCTGCGCGATCGTTGTTCATACGGCCCGTGCGGTCGGCCCTGCGCGCCCTGGCCGGCCTGTTGGACGAGATCGGACAGATCATCGTCTTCACTGTGAAGGTGTTGTATCTTCTGCCGAAGACGCTGCGGCACTATCGTAAAGCGACCCTCGAGACCATGAACAAGATGGCGTGGGGGAACGGCTCGCTGATCGTCGACGGTGGCGTCATCAGCCTCATGTTCTTCCTCGGGGTAGCGGTCGGCGCGGTCGTGGCCATCGAATCGTTCACCTCGCTGGATCTGCTCGGTTTCGGTCCGATGAGCGGAATCATCGGCTCGTTCGGCAACCTTCGCGTCATCGCCCCACTCGTCACCGGTGTCGGATTCGCCGCCCAAGCGGGCTGCCGGATGACGGCCGAAATAGGCGCCATGCGGATTTCGGAGGAAATAGACGCCACCGAGTCGATGGGGTTGCAGGCCATCCCGTTCGTGGTCGGAACCCGTCTCGTGGGCGGAATGCTGGTGGTATTACCCGGTTACCTGATGGCGCTGATGGTCAGCTTCCTCACCGGCAGCGTGGTGGTGAAGGTGTTCCTGTCCCAGCCGGCAGGCACCTACGACCACTATTTCCGAATGTTTCTGAGTCCGGCCGAACTCCTGGCGTCGATCATCAAGGTGATGATCTTCTGTGCGGCCGTCACGATCATTCATTGCTACCACGGCTATTTCGCGTCCGGCGGCCCCGCGGGAGTGGGGGCCGCGTCCGGCCGCGCGATTCGCGCGAGCCTGGTCGTGCTGGTGGTGCTCAACTTCGCGATGACAGTGGCTCTGTGGGGTTTGAGCCCGGTCCTGGTTTTCAAAGGATAGGGATGAGCAGATTCAGGAATCAGGATTTCATTCGCGGTACCGGAGAGCACCAGACGCGCCTGCTGCGGGCTGTCGCCGTGGGAAGTGTGGCGGTAGCGATCCTCGCCTTCCTCGTCTACGGGCGGCTGTCTCCGCGAATCGGTCAACCGGACACCCTGACGTTGAGCCTGCGGGTTCCAGCGGTCGCGCCCGGGATACACAGCGGCTCGAAGGTCATCCTGCGCGGCGTCGAGGTCGGCGACGTGGTGGGGCTGACCCGGTACGACGACCGCACCGTCCGATTGGATCTCGAGCTGGCGCCGGGGGAAGTGCGTGGACTGACCGACACCTTCGAGCTGGATTTCCGTCCGGCGAACTACTTCGGCGTGTCGGCGGTGAACCTCGTCGGCAGGCCGAACGGCCGACCGCTCGCCTCCGGGCAGGTACTGGATCGCACTCCGGTCGGTGACTTCACGATGTCGACGATGATCGAGAAGGGGTCGCTGGTGGTGAACGGCACGCTGACCCGGTCGATGATCGACACCCTCGACGAGGTGATCCGATACACCGATGGCCTGACGCCGATGATCGAGACCGGAATCGTCGTGGCCAACCGCATCTCCCAAACACAGCAAGCCATGCCGAGTGTGCTGCTCGCGGATCTGAACAGGACGCTGGAGGTGCTGCCGAGCTTCGGTCAGCAGGCCGTCGACACGGTCGAGATCCTGTACGACAACGATTCGCGCAGGGTCTCGACCGCGGGTTCGATCGGCGATGAAGCGGCCTGGTGGGCCGATATGAACGAGGGAATCGGCCTGCTGCTCGGCGGTTTGTTCAGCTCCGCGGGGCTGCTTCTCTCCTCGCATCCCGGCGACCTGGGTCCGTTGACGCAGACGGTGACCGCGCTGACCAGCGCGGTTCCGAATCTGCTCGACGATGGCGCCGCCGCCTCGAAACTCGCCGTTCTCGTCGACCGATACGGCAACGCGTTCAGTGGTCCCGACGAGGCCAAGACGCTGAACCTGCGACTGATCCTCGACGACCTGCCCGCGTTCGCGACTCCGCTGGCCGCCCTCGGGGCGCCGTGGCCGACCCTGCCGGAGGGACCCCGATGAAGCACTCGAGCCGCATGGTGCTCAGGATCGTTCAGTTGAGCGCCGCGACGGTCGCGGCGGTGGTGATGTTCACGGTCGTCCTCAACGCCATCACGAATCCGGTGGAGGGTGCGAACAGATCCGTCGCCGCCGACTTCACCGATGTGGCGGGCCTGCACGTCGACGGAGACGTACGGACTCGGGGCGTGCTGATCGGCAAGGTGACCGCCATCGATCTGGTCCGGCGCGACGGGCACAGCGTCGCGGAGGTGCAGTTCACGCTGAAGGAGCCGTATCGGCTGACCGAGAATACGGTCATAGCGGTCAAGTATCAGAATCTGACGGGTGTCCGCTACCTCGATCTGGTGACGCCGGCCGAACCGGGGAAGCCGACCGATCATCTGACGACCGCGTCGACCAAACCCTCTTTCGATATCACCCAGTTGTTCAACGGCCTCCAGCCGGTGCTGAACACGATGAACACCGACGAGATCAACACCTTCACCCAAAATGCGATATCACTGTTGCAGGGTGACGGAGGCGGCTTGGCCCCCATCATGGACAGCGTCCAGAAGCTCGGCGATTACGCAAGCGATCGGCAACAGGTGATCTCGACCCTGACCGCGAACCTGAACCGGCTCGCCGACGCCATGGGCGGAAAGTCCGCCGACCTCATGGATTTCCTCCGATCCATGAGTATTCCCGTGGCCCGCGCCATGACCGTCTTGGACGAGTTCACCAAGGCCGATGCTTTCGGTCCCGCGTTCACCCGGCCCATCAATCAGCTGTTGATCGATCTCGGATTGACCAAGGAACTGGACGTGGACAGGCTGGTGCGCACCGCTTTCGCCTCGGTGCCCGCGGCCGCCGAATCGCTTCGTCTGTTGCCGAGCGCTTTCGCGGGACTGCAACTTCCGCCTCTCGCATCGGGCTCGGACGCGATGTCGTGCAGCAACGGCGTCGCCGAGCTTCCGACCGACGTTCGAATTCTGCTCAACGGCAGCGAGGTGATCGTATGCAACGCACTCTGAGGGCCCGGTTCGACGGGCCGCGTCGACCGACCGCGGTAACCCGGCGGCTCCGCGGAAACAGCGTGGCGCTGGGAAGCCTGGTCGTCTTCCTGGCGGTGGTGTCGGTCGCGGCGGCGGCGGTGGTCTACATCTATCCCCCTGGTCGCCAGACGATCACCTTCGACACGACGGACGCCTCGTCGCTGTCGGTCGGCGCGGACGTGCGGATCGCCGGAATCAGTGTGGGCAAGGTCGCCGATATCTCCATTCGGTCCGCGTCGGTGCGAGTAGAACTCGATATCGAGGACAGCGCCTTCGTGGGAGCCGATTCCACGGTGGACGTCCGCATGCTCACCCCGGTCGGCGGCTACGCGGTGACGGTGATCCCGATCGGCGACGAACCGCTGGGACCCGCCCGCGTCATCCCGGTCGATCGCGTCACCGTTCCGTACTCGATCGCCGAGGTCCTACAGGCCGCGCCGCGTGTGACCGATCGGGTCGAGGGCGGCACCATCGACGCCGACGTAACTCAACTGGCCGACGCCCTGCAGCACAACGCCACCTCCGTCGGATCGATCATCGACGGCCTGAACAGCATCGCCGCGGTCATGGATCGGCAACGCGATCAAGTGCACAAGGTCGTCGAACTGGCTGCCGAGTATTCCGAGACCTTCGATCGCAGTCGCGACTTCATCTTCGGCTTCGTGGCACAGTTGGAAATCGTTGTCTCGCGCTACAACACGACGAAGGCGGGATTCAACGAGTCCTATGCCCGTCTCGGAGACATCATCAGTCGTGTTCAGCCGTTCATGGAGTACTACATCGATCACGCCGACGAGTTGTACGACGGGATCGTGCGCGCCCGGGATGCGATCGGCGAATTCCAGGAGTACCTGGGTCCGGCGCTCGACAATCTGCGGGCGTTGCAGACGCGGCTGCGGGAGTGGCTCGGTCCGGAGGGCATCGCGCAGATCGGCGGCGGCACGCTGCTGGCGTCGGATATCTGTGTCCCCACGCTCGGTCGGACGTGCTGACCGTGCGGAAGAGCAGAATATCCCTCGCGGCGGGCGCGATCATCGCGGTGGTCCTCGTGTCCGGGGTCGCCTGTTCGGCGGCGACACCGCTCGGCTCCGGCGCGGTCGACGGCTACTGCGCCGAGATGCCGGACTCGCTGGGGCTCTACCCCGGCAATCCCGTTACTCAGATGGGGTTCGGAGTCGGCGAGGTCGAGAGCGTCGTTCCGAGGGGTGACCACGTAGAGGTCCGCTTCTCGCTCGATCGCGGCCGGCGTTACCCGGCGGACGTGCAGGCGGTGACCCGGTCGAAATCGTTGCTGGCGGATCGCAGCCTCGAACTCGTCGGGAACTACGCCGCGGGCCCGGAGCTCGAAACGGGCACGTGTATTCCGTTGGACCGCGGCTTCACGCCGAAGAGTATCTCCGAGATCACCGGATCGGCCGCGGATTTCATCGACGCCGTCGCCCCCGCGAATGGGCAGGAGAGTCTCGCGCGGGCGCTGGCCGGGCTGGACACCGCCTTGGACGGGCAGGGGGTGGACGCGGCGGAGCTGATGCAGCACGCGGCGACGGCGATGAGCAATCCGGACCGGATGATCTCCGACGTCGGCACCGCGATCGCCACCATGGCTCCGCTCACCGAAGAAGCGCTTCGGGAATGGGCTTCCATCCGCTCGATCATGGACCAGATGCCGGTGGCCGTCGGCGCGGCCGCCTACGATTTCCTGCCCGGCGTCATCGAACTCGGAGTCGGCGTCTCGTGGGCATGCAAGACGCTGTACGACATTCAGGTCAGATACGGCGGCGATATCTGGCCGTTCGCCCACGGCGGGCTCACCGATGTCATTCGGCTGGCGGCGACGCGCTCGAAGGACATCGCCGCCCTGCTGGGCTCGATCCCCGCCGTGAGCGGGGTGATGGGCCAGGCGTCCGGCGTCGAAACGCCCGCGCTGACCTACCAGCAGCCCACCGTCGTCCTGGGCATCGACCCGTCGTCGACCGCCGTGCCGCTGCTCGACCTGCTGTTGGCGAAGGAACCGCGATGAGCACAGCCAAGCGATCGGTCGTCCGAGCGGGGGCGGCGCTGATCTGTGGATTCTCGGTCTTGGTGAGCTCGTGCGCACTCGGCCCGAAGGATATTCCGACCTTTGGTTCCGACACCGGCGGTGAGCGAATCCGATTGCATTTCGCGGGCGTGATGAATCTTCCCGACGGGGCCACCGTGACGATGGACGGCCTCGAGATCGGGAAGGTGGCGGGGGTCGAGGCCGGGGGAGCCGACGTGACGGTGACGGTGTCGCTCGAACCCGGAGCCCGCGTTCCCGCCGATTCCCGGGCGATCATCCGGCAGGACACCCTGCTCGGCGACACCTACATCGCGCTCGACCACGCTCCGACCGGGCCCGGCACCGAATACCTCGCGCCGGACGGGATCGTCCCGGTGAGCCGGACAACCTCGCCCCCGCAGCTCGAGGACACACTCGCGGTGCTCGCCTACTTCGTCAACGGCGGCAGCATCGAGCGGATCCAGACCACGGTGTCACGGATCAACTCGGTCATGCCCGCGGTCGACGAGATCCGCAGGCTTTCCACCGTGCTGACCGGTGATCTGCGCGACCTCTCGCAGAACACGGGCGAGATCGACCGGACACTCGCCGGTCTCGACCGCACCGCGTCCGCGATCAGCGACAGATCTCCGACCCTGGATCGGGTGATGTTCGACGACGCGGCGTTGCGCTACTGGCGATACGCGGCCGATATCCACTACGGACAGGCGAGTACGGGACTGCCCGCGATCGGCAGTCTGTTCGTCGGCGGAAATTGGCTGGTGCCGATGCTGAATTCGCTCGCCGCGGCCGTGCACGCGGGCAGCGGGACCTGGTCTACCGCACCGGCGGCGGTCGACAGTGTCGCCACCTTCCTGCGGATGGTCGTGCTGCCGTTCGCGCGGAACCCGTCGGTGAACATCCGGTCGGTGCAGGCGGCGAACGGCGACGAGCTCGTCGGGGATATGGAGAATCTGCTGCGCGTGTTGGGAGCGATCAAGTGACGCGTCGTACCCTGGCCTCGATAGCGGGCATGGCCCTCATCGCGGCATGCTCGTTCGGTTACATGTACCGGCTGGGAATCTCGCTGCCGATAGCACAGGACCTGAACACCGTTTCGATGGCGCTGCCCGATTCGAACGGATTGGTCGTCGGATCGCCGGTCCTGCTCCGCGGTATCCGTATCGGCGAGGTATCGACGATGCATACCTCGGCGGGCCAGGTCTCGGTCGAGTGGAGGTTCGACAGCGATTATCGAGTGCCCACCGCCAGCCGCTTTCGAGTGGACAACCTGTCCGCGCTGGGGGAGTCGTTCATCGCCGTCGTACCCCCGAGCGACTCCGGGCCGTACCTGACCGACGACGCGGTCATCGATCCCGGCCGAATCGTCGTTCCGACAACGATCAAGGAGCTTTCGGCCCGCCTCACGCGCCTGCTCGAACAGATCGACCCGGCCCGAGTCGGCGCGATCTTCCGCGAGTTGGATATCGCGCTGCCCGAGGACACGCGGGTCCTCGGCGGGATCTCGAGGGCCGGTGAACTGCTGGCCGACATGATCACCACGCAGTCCGACGCGTTCGCCAGACTGCTGACCGCGGTGCAGCCGATATTGCGGGACAGCTCCTGGCTCGCGCCCGACCTCGTCGCGCTCGGACAGGTGGCGCCCGCGCTCGGCCACAGTTTCACCGGGCTCTGGGATACGTTCGCCTGGACGAAGGACTTCCAGCCGATCGTCCCGGCCAACCGGGACGGAACTCAGCCGTTCATGGCCGAGTTGCAGAAATTCCTCGACACCAATGCGACAGATCTGCGCACCCTGGGAACGGATCTGCTGCCGGCCGCGCAGGCCGCGGCGGCGTCGATGCGCACGGTAGACGTCGGACGCGTGCTCGCCGAGGCGCTGAGCGCCACCGAGGCGGGTGACAGCGTCACCGTCCACGTCCGCACACCGGGGAAATGAGCGGGCGCCACCGGCGACATGGGCAAGACATTTCGGGCTGACAGGCTGAGAGGGAATGAAACAATGACCAGCGATACATCGGTGATCACCGGGGCCGAAGCGGATTCCGAGACGAACGACGACGTCGAACCCCGCGACGGGGCGGTCGAGTCGGAGGACAGGAACCGATCCGCGCGGACCGCCGCGGTCGTGGCCCGCGGTCGCGGACTCGCGCAGTCCTCGGTCTCGACGAAGGCGTTGGCGATCGCGCTGCTCGTCATCGCCCTCGTGGTGACCAGCGGGGTGCTGGCGTGGCGGCTGCACGGTGAGGCGAATGAACTCGACGCGCTGCGCACGCAGGCTTCCGACCGCGCGCACGCCGAGCAGGTCGCGCTCGACTATGCCGCAGGCGCAGCCGAGATGGATTTCCGTGACCTCGCGTCCTGGCGCGGGCGGCTGACCGAGGGCACCTCTCCCGAACTGACCAACCGGCTGACCCAGGCGGCGACGTCGATGGAGCAGATCATCGCGCCGTTGCAGTGGAGCTCGATCGCCGAGCCGATCACCGCCAAGGTGCGGTCGGATTCGAACGGCACCTATTCGGTGGATTGCTTCGTCAACGTGATCACCAAGAACAGTCAAGCCCCGGACGGCATCAACTCCACCGCGACCTATCGGCTGACCGTCGACAGCGTGCACGACTGGGTCATCACCGATATCGCGGGCATCGACTCGGCGCTGGCCGGAAAGTAGCGCGCGCATGCATCTGATACTCATTCGCCACGCGCTCCCGCAGCGAACCGCCCCCGGCGAGGGGATCGACCCACCGTTGAGTCCACAGGGTTCGCGCCAATCCGACGTCCTGGCCGACGCGCTGCGCGACGAGAAACTCGACGCGATCTGGACGAGCACGATGCGGCGGGCGGTCGAGACCGCGCAGCCGATGGCGGAGCGGTACGGGATCGTCCCGAAACGCCATGCGGGTCTGTGCGAAATGGATTGGGGTTTCAATGCCTACGTCCCGGTCGAGGAGACCGACCACCCCTCGGTGATGGCCTTCAACGAGCGGCTGCGACATCAGGCCGACGATCGGGAACTGCTCGAGTTTCGCGCCGGCGTCGCGGTCACGATGGCCGAGGTGTGCGCGGCGCATCCGGCCGATGCCACGGTCGCGGTGGTGGCGCACGGGGGAGTCATCAGCGCGTACGCGTCGACGGTCCTGGGGACGGCCGATACGGTCTTCTTCGTGCCCGGGTATACCGGCATCAGCAGATTCGACGTCGCGGGCGACGGGACGGCGCGGCTGGTTTCGCTGAACGAGACCGGTCACATGAAGGATGCCCGCGCCGATCCGCGGCCGACCGCGCTCGAGCGCGGCCTCCATACCGGCAGTACCGAGTGATCGGCTGGGAACAGATCAACGTCGAGCTGCGCACCCGGCGTACCCGCCGGGTGGCGGCGGAACGGTAACCGAATCGTCAGCTCAGGACCGTGACGGTGCCCTTGGCGCCGTCGACCTGCACGGTCTGGCCGTCGCGCAGCCGGCGACTGGCGTCGCCGGTGTTCACCACGCACGGCACCCCGAACTCGCGGGCCACCACCGCGGCATGGGACATCTCGCCACCGGTATCGACGACGACGGCCGCGGCGAAGGCGAAGAACGGCGTCCAGCCGGTGTCGGTGAACGCCGCGACGAGGATTTCGCCCGGGTTCAGGTCGTCCATGGTGTCCACGGTCAGGACGCGCACCGTCCCGGTGACCGTTCCCTGCGAGACACCGGTGCCCTGCAGCCGCTCGCCCGGCGTGAGGGCATCCTGGTCGCTGCGCACCGGCTCCCACTTCGCGGTGAAGGTCGCGGGCATCCGCAGCGCCGCGAGCCGGTCGCGATCGGACCGGCGGCGAGCTACGATCTCACTGATATCGGCTGGGGGACAGAGCATCTCGTCGAGAATCAGGAAGAAGACGTCGTCCGCCTCGTCCAGTAGCCCGGCCTCCCGCAAACGGCGCCCCTTCTCCCGGATCGCCTGTCGGTACAGGTGGGTGTTCCGAATGGCGGCGTCGCGGGCTCGTTCGCGGGCCTGCTGGTAGTACACGGCCGTACGCGCCAGCAGCGCGGTGGCCGGGTTGAGATTCGGCACCGGGACCGACGGACGTGCGGGGCTGTCGAGGAGTTTGGTCACCACATCCAGCAGCATTTCCGGCGCATCGGCGAAGACCCGGTTGATCAGTTCGGTTTCCCGCGGTCCGCGGTGGCCGTACTCGTCGAGCACCTGCTGCAGGTCGGCGGCGAAGCGCGGATGCGATGCGCGCACCTTCGCGAGGGCGGCCGGGGCCGGATGGCCGCGAAGCACGGCCGCGAGCTCGGAATCGGCGCGGGCCGCCTCGGCGAGCCGGTGCGCTCCCCGCGCCGGTCCCGCACTGGCGAGTTGCTCGGTGCCGCCGCGAATCGTCGTGGCGAAGGCCTTGCCCACACGTTTCTCGATGATGCCGAGCACCGTGGTGACGAAGATGACGCCCTGGGTGGCCAACGACCAACTGTCGGACACCTCGTCCTTCATCAGCGTCAAGCGCGAATCCAGTTGCCGGTCGGGCAGATCGGGGAGATGGGGTGCCGAGAGCTGTGCCGTGCGCGCCGCCGCGTCGCGCTCGAGGGTGGCTCGGTTGAAGCTCAGCGCCTGTGCCAGGATCCACGGCAACCGGCTGAGCATGCTCAGGGTGCTGATCGGTTCGATGTCGACCGTCTCCGGGACATTGCCGAACAGTTTGTCTTCCCAGGTCTCCAGGTCGCCACCGGGCAGCGACCTGGCCATGGCATACACGACCGACAGGTTCGCGTAGACGCCGTGGCCGAACACTCCCACCTGTTCGTCGGTGAGGATCCGCGCCAGCTCGCCGCGGATCCGCAGGACCTCGGCGCACTGCGCACCCGCCGCGCGCAGTGCGTCGATTCCGGATTCGACGGAGGCCGGTGTCATCGGCCCGGGAAAGGCCTCCGAGGTATTGGCGCAGGTGAAGACCGAGTATCGGGGATCGATCAGGGTGTCGAACTCGCCGGGGACAACGCCCGCGGCGCCCGCGGCACGGGGACGGGACAGGGTCTCGGGCGAGAGTTGCGGTGTCACACCGCGCCCCCACCGCCACGGCAGCCGCACCCGGCGTGACCCCAGGTAGATGTGCGCGCGGTTGGCGCGGCGGAAGTCGAGGACCGCGTCCCGGCTGGTCCACGCGCACTGGAAGCCGAACTCGTCGCGCAGCCTCTCGGTGCGCACACAGGGGAAGTCGGTGAACGCCTCGATGGCTCCCGGGTCCAAGGAGGACGCGTGGGCGCGCCACAGCATCCCCGCTGTCCGCCGCAGCGCCGACCTCGGAACCGTGATGTAGGGCTTGCCGAGCAGTTCGGCGATCTCCGGCATCGTCGTGGTGTCGGTGGTCGCGAGATTGACCGGACCGGTCCATTCCGGGTGCTCGACCGCCTCGGCGAAGAAGCGGGCCACGTCCTCGTCGTGCACGAATTGGAACCGGTTCCCGCCGCCGCGGACCCCGACCAGCGCGGGCAGGGCGAACCCTTCCCGGGTGACCCCGGTCGCGTTGCGGCCCATGATGTTGCTGCCGCGGATGTGCAGCGCGTTCAGTCCGGCCGCATCGATCAGGTTCTCCGCTTCGACCTTGTGGATCGCGTACCGGTGTCGGGGACTGGGATCGGGCTTGTCGTCTTCGCTGTAGAGCGCGTCGCCCGGCAGCGGCCGGTAGCCGTACACGGTGACCGACGAGGAGAAGACCAAGCGCGGGCATCCCGCGCGCCGCATGGCTTCGAGCACCGCCTCGGTGCCGCCGATGTCGACGGCCCGGGTGCCGACGGTGTCGTGGCTGGGATGAGTGGTCCACGCGAGGTGGATGACGACATCCGCGCCGTCCATGGCTTCGGTGAGAGCATCGACATCGCGAATGTCGGCCGCCGCGTGGCGATAGCGCCGCGAAGGGTGGCTGAAGGAACCGCGGGAGATACCGACGACGTCGTGTCCCCGCCGGAGTACGGCGGGCAGGACACTGGTACCGAAGTCGCCGGACACCCCGGTGATGACAACCTTCATACAGAACTCTCCACGACTCGACGATGAGTGCCGAAAGGGCTATTTAATCTAGATAAACTATAGCGTGACGTGCGGTTGGTCACAGCAATTCGATGATCGTGGCGTTGGCCTGACCGCCGCCTTCGCACATGGTTTGCAGACCATAGCGAATGTTGTTGCGCCGCATGTGATGAACCATCGTCGCGAGCAGCCGTGTTCCACTGCCGCCGAGGGGGTGGCCGAGCGCGATCGCGCCGCCGTTGGGGTTGAGGGCCCCGGGGTCGGCGCCGAGATCGGCCAGCCAGGCCAGCGGCACGGGCGCGAACGCCTCGTTGACCTCGAAGACCCCGATCTCGTCGATCTTCAGGCCGCTGCGGGTCAGTGCCTTCTCCGTCGCCGGAATGGGCGCGGTGAGCATGATGAACGGGTCGCTGCCCGCGAGCACCGCGGTATGGACCCGGGCCAGCGGGGTGCGGCCCAGCTCCGCGGCCTTCGCCGACGTCGTCATCAGCACACCGGACGCGCCGTCGCTGATCTGGGAACTGTTGCCCGCGGTGATCATGCCGTTCTCGTCGAACGCGGGCCTCAATCGGGCCATGGCCTCCTGGGTGCCGCCGCGGCGGATGCCCTCGTCTCGCCCGACCACGGTGCCGTCGGCCAGCGTGACCGGCGCGATCTCCGCGTCGAAGAGCCCCTGATCCTGCGCGGTGGCCGCCTTGTCGTGCGAGGACAGCGAGAATTCGTCGAGTTGCGCGCGGCTGAGGCCCCAGCGCCGCGCGATCTCCTCGGCACCCCATCCCTGATTGGGCAGGCGACCCTCGTATCGCTCGCGGTACCCCTCGCCGTAGGCCCATTCACCGTTGGGCGTGCTCGCCCCGATCGGCACCCGCGACATGGATTCCACCCCGCCCGCGACAACCACGTCGTACTGGCCCGCGATCAGCCCGGCGGCCGCGAAGTGCACCGCCTGCTGCGACGAGCCGCACTGACGGTCGACGGTGGTGCCGGGGACGCTCTCCGGCCAGCCGGCGCTGAGTACGGCGTTGCGGGCGATGTCGAGTGCCTGTTCCCCGACCTGGCCCACACATCCCCACACCACGTCGTCGACCACCGCCGGATCGATGCCGGTGCGGTCGGCGATGGATGTGAGGATGTGCGCCGACAGATCCGCGGGATGAACTCCGGAGAGCGTCCCACCGCGTTTGCCGACCGGGGTGCGCACGGCCTCGATGATCACTGCATCGTTCATATCGTTGTTCTTCTCCACTCGTGAGATCGGGCCCGGTGTACGGGCACGAGTTGCCGGGCGTCAGTGGTCTTCGGAGCTCAGTGCCTGTTCCGGACAGGAGTCGATGCCCAGCCGTACGGTGTCCTCCAGCCCCGGCGGTACCGGCTTCGCCGTGCCGATGGCGCTGTTGCCGTCATCGTCCAGTGCGAAGAATTGCGGCGCGTAGGCCTCGCACATTCCGTGGCCTCGGCACTTGCTCGAGTCGACGCTGACTTTCATGGCTGGTCCCGGGGAGGTGAGCGACACCGGTTCAGGCGTCGAAGAGGACGGGCAGGTGATTGGGCGAGCGCAGCCCGATGCCGCGCACGACCGGCTCCGGATCGGCGGCGGGGTCCAGACGCAGGTTGGGCAGCCGATCCAGCAGGGTGTCGACGGCGATGCGCATCTCCAGCTTGGCGAGATGGGTGCCGAGGCAGCTGTGCGCTCCCCAGGCGAAGGCGATGTGCGGCTTGCGGATCCGGTGGATGTCGAACTCGTGGGGGTTGTCCCAACGCTGCGGATCGCGGTTGGCCACCCCGAGCGCGCATTCCACGATGGTGCCCGCGGCGATCGGGGTGCCCGCGATCTCGGCGTCGTCGAGCGCGATCCGGTTGATCGAGGTCAGCGGCGGCTCCCAGCGCAGCCCCTCCTCCATCGCGCTGGACAGCAGTTGACGTTCGGCGGTCACCGCGGCGAGTTGTTCGGGATGGCGCAGCAGGCCGAGCAGCAGACTGCCGGTGGAACGGAAGGTGGTCTCCCCGCCCGCCGGCAGGAGCAGCCGCACGAACGAGATGATGTCCACGTTGCTCAGCCGCTTGCCCTCCAGTTCGGCGGTGGCCAGGACGCTGATCATGTCGTTGCCCGGATTGTCCCGGCGGGCGTCGACGATCGGATCGAGATAGTCGTTGAGCGCCTTGGACGCGGCGATGGCCCGGTCGTAGTCGTAGAAGACCGTGATCGTCTCGGCCGCCCACGTGTGGAACTTCTCGATATCGCCGGTCGGCAGGTCGAGCAGCTCGGTGATGATGTAGACCGGGAACATCAGCGTGAACTCGCGCGACAGTTCGACGCTGCCGCGCTCCACGAATCGGTCGATCAGCCCGTCGATGACCGGCCGGATCACCGTGTCTTCCCACTGGCTCAACGATTTTCGCGTGAAAGCCTGCGAGATCAGCCCGCGGTGCACGCGATGCTCCTCGCCGTCCATGCCGATGATGGTGTGACCCCACACCTGCCCGATCGTCCGGTCCCAGATGGTGGAGGACATCGCCGGATGCGACAGCGTCTGCTGCGCCGCCTCGAAACTCAGCGCGCAGGCCCACGGTACGTCCTGGTAGGCGTCGATCCGGCGATAGTCCGCCGACTCCAGCAGGTTCGCCTGGGTCGTCTGGTGGACCGCCGCGCGGGTGCGTGCCTCCACCAGCGGGCCGTACAGATCGACGACCCGGAACCGCGGGCTGTCCGCCAGGGCGAGCCTGGCGAAGCCCTCGTCATCGGTGGTGCGGACGAAGGTCCGCAGGTCATGGTTCACAGTCGTGTTCATGGTGCTCCAGGGGCTGGGTCGGTGGCGTTCAGCCGGCGTGAAATTGGATGGTCTTCGTCTCGCAGTACTCGAACAGGGCCTCGGCGCCGAGCTCCCGTCCCAGCCCGGACCTCTTGTAACCGCCGAACGGCGCGGCGGGATTCATCCCGCCCGTGCCGCCGTTGATGGAGACGTTGCCGGTGCGCAGTTCGCGGGCGATGCGGAAGGCCTCCGCCGGATCGGCACTCCACACCGACCCGGACAACCCGTATCGCGAGTCGTTGGCGATCCGGATGGCGTCGTCGTCGGTGTCGAACGGGATCACCACACCGACCGGCCCGAAGATCTCGTCCTGGGCGACATCCATCTCGTTGCGCACCTCGGTCAGCACCGTCGGCGCGTACCAGAAGCCGCGGTCGAATCCGTCGGGGCGCCGCCCCCCGGCCGCGATCGTCGCGCCCTCGCGCACCGCCTGTGCCACGTAGCGTTCGGCGCGTTCGACCTGGGCGGGCCGGATCAGCGGCCCCACGATCGTCGCCGGATCGCTCGGATCGCCGATCGGAATGCCCGCGATGGCGGCGCAGAGCCGCTCGACGTACTCGTCGTGCAGCGAGCGGTGGATCAGGTGTCGTGTCCACAGCCCGCAGCCCTGACCGGAGAACAGGGTCAGTTCCACCGCGCCGCGGCGGGCGACCGCCTCGAGATCGGCATCCGCGCGGACGATCATCGCCGACTTTCCGCCGAGTTCGAGCAGGACGTGCTTGACGGTACCGGCGGCTTGGGCCATGACGACGGACCCGACGGCGTCGGACCCGGTGAAGGTCACCATGTCCACCCGGGGATCGGTGGTCAGCCGCTCGCCGACGTCACGCCCGCCCGGGACCACGTTGAGGATGCCGGGCGGCAGCTCGGCCGCCTGGGCGGCGGCCGCGAGCACGAGGGCCTCGAGGGGCGTGAACTCCGAGGGTTTCAGCACGACCGTGCACCCCGCCGCGAGGGCCGGAGCGACCTTCATGACATTGAGGAAGAACGGCGCGTTGAACGGGGTGATGGCGCCGACGACGCCGCGCGGCTGCCGCTGCACGACACCCGCGCCCAGGATGCGACCACCGGATCTGTTCGGGAACAGCGTGGTGGGCAGTGGCGTGAGCGGGTCGAAGGCCTCGGCGAGGCCGATGAAGTACTCCAGTTGCTGTAGCGGGACCTCCACCTGGGTCGCCCGCGCGATCGACACCGGCATGCCCACCTCGGCGACGGCCAGGTCACCGATATCGTCGGCCCAGTCGCGCAGGACACTCAGCAATCGCCGAAGGTGCCGTGCGCGCTCGGGGCCCGACATGCGCGGCCACGGGCCACGGTCGAAGGCCTCGCGTGCCACCCCGATCGCGGCGTCGGCGTCGGCGTCGCAGCCGAACGGCGCCTCCGCCACCGACGCCCCGGTGGCGGGGTTGATCACCGTCGTGGTGGTGGAGTTCTTCGGAGCCCGCCATTCGCCTCCGATGAAGAGGCCGGAGTAGACCGACCTGTCCAGCTGTGCCACGCTTGCGCCTCCTTTGTGGCTGCGGTGTCCGGGGTCGACGCGCTGGGTCCCGGCTGTCTCGCGAAACCCCGGACCGAAGAGCGTTCATCCTATTAATCTAAAGGAACTACGACACTTGTACCCCACTTCGGGTATGAATATAGTTAATATAGATAAACACCTGCCGGTTGTCCGATCGGCCGGTGGACCGGAGAGGAATCCATGTCGATCGCGATCACTCGGGAGCAGCGGGCTCCGAGGGGCACCGCCCGCGGCCGCGCGGGGAGGAACGGGCCGCTGCGGACGCGGGTGTCCCAGGGCGGTTCGGCCGCGCGGAACCCGACCGATCGGCGGCCGCCGTCGAGCGCGCCGAGCGGCTGCTGAGCATGGCTCGCGTCCCGCTGAGAGGGCTGTCGTGACAACAGGTTCGAATAATGGAGGTTCCGTGCCGGACCCACTGGTCCTCACCGAGATCGTCGACGGTGTAGGGGTTCTGTCCTTCAATCGTCCGGATCGCCACAACGCGATCTCCGACGAGCTGCACGATCAGTGGGGCCACGCGCTGACGACGTTGCTCGACGACGACAAGGTTCGTTGCGTGCTGCTGCGCGGGGAGGGGCGCTCGTTCTGCTCGGGCCGTGACACCGCCCAGCTCGGTTACCGCGCGAACGACGAGGACGATTACAGCTTCGTCCGTCGCCACCAGCAATTGCGGCTGCGCACCCTCGACGCGCGCCAGCCGATCGTCGCGGCCGTGCGTGGATATGCGCTGGGGGGCGGATTCGAGATCGCGCTCTCCGCCGATATCCGCGTTATCGCCGATGATGCCGTGTTCGCCCTGCCGGAAGTCGGATTGGGCCTGGTGCCCGACACCGGCGGCACTCAGCTGCTGACCAGGCTGGTCGGTCCCGCGCGGGCCAAGTATCTGATTCTGAGCAGTGCTCGCATCGATGCCGCGAAGGCGGTGAGCTGGGGTCTCGCCGAGGACGTGGTATCGAGCGAGGAACTCGACTCCCGCGCGATGGAGCTGTGCAGCCGCATTGCCGCGCAGCCCCGGCTCGCCGTGTCGATGGCCAAACAGTTGGTCGACGACCCCGACGCGGGCCGGATCCGCCGGGGGATCGGACATGAACTGATCGCACAGACCGCGCTGTTCTCGTCCGACGAATACCGCACGCAACAGGCCGAACGCAGTCGGATCGAGTCCAGGAAGGCATAACACGATGGCTCTCCCCATCCCCCCGCCCGTCGGGACCGCGATGCTGCCCCCCGATACCTTCGCCGGCCAGGTCGCGCTGGTGACGGGCGGCGGCACCGGCCTCGGGAAGGCGATGGCGGTCGAATTCGCCCGGCTGGGCGCGCGCGTCGCGATCGCCAGCCGCAAGCCGGATCACCGCGAGGCCGGCTGCGCGGCCATCGCGGCGGCGGGCACACCCGGAGTCGGCGTCGAGGTCGACATCCGCGATCCGGACGCTGTCACGCGACTGTTCACGACGGTGGAAGCCGAACTGGGCCCGGTCGACATCCTGGTGAACAACGCGGCGGGTAATTTCCCCGTCGCCGCGGAGCGTATGTCGTCGCGTGCCTGGACCTCGGTGATCGATATCGTGCTGAACGGTACCTATCTGTGCAGTGCCGAGTTCGCGCGCCGCGCGATCGAGCGCGGCGCGGGCGGTGCGATCCTGAACATCGGCGCGACCTATGCCTGGACCGGTGGCCCGGGGACCTCGCATTCGGCGGCCGCCAAGGCCGCGGTCACCAACCTCACCCAGTCGCACGCGGTCGAATGGGCGCCGCACGGGATCCGCGTGAACTGCCTCGCGCCCGGCAAGTTCCCGCACGGCGATCTGCCCGAGCAACTGCTGGCATTGCAGGATCCGGAAGCCGACGCCCGCCGGATCCCGGCCGGCCGAGTGGGCGAGCCGCACGAACTCGGCTGGGCCGCGACGTACCTGTGCTCGCCTTTCGCGTCGTACCTGACGGGGCACACTCTGGTGCTCGACGGGGCGAACTGGCTGCGCAGGGGCCTCGTCATGCCCGAATTCGTACCGGTCGCCGACCAGTTGCGCGAGATGCGCTGACGCTGCGGCGGGTCGTACGACAGATGATCACTTCCCACGCCGGCTCAGTGCCGCGCCAGCCAGAGGAGTAACCGTGGCAACCGTTTACCATGGGCGACCCATCGAGCCGTATCGGCTCGGCGTGCTCATCGATCTTCCCGAACACCCCGGCCTGAGCGATTGCTGGCCCGACGCGGTGCGGCTGGCGTGTGCGGACGCCAAGGCGCGAGGGCTGCTCGAACGCGACGTCGAGTTGGTGGTTCGCGAGGTCTACGCCCAGCCGTGGGCATCGGCGCACGGCCTGATCAAAACCTACCGTGACCTCGTGGAGAACGAGGGAGTGCTGGGCGTGATCGGGCCCTACACCTCCGACAACTGTCTGGCGCTGCTGCCCGAGATCGAACGACTGCAGGTGCCGACCGCGACGATCTGCGGATCGATCCGCTTTCGCGGCGAGTACGCCTACGCCTTCGCCAACGGCGGTCTGGCCGACGAACCGGGCGTGATCGCGGCGTGGCTGCAAGCGAACGGACATCGTCGGGTGGCCGTCCTGCGCGAGCGCACGCAGATCGGTGAGGAATACGCGGAGTTCTTCCGCTACGAACTGCAAACCCGCGATCTCGTCATCACCGCCGAGCCACCGGTCTATCCGGCGACCAGCGTCGAGGAATTGGTCGCGGCGCTCGGCGTCTGCCGCGCGTCCGAGCCCGACGCGCTGGTGTACCTGGGCCTGGGCGGGGTGAACCAATGGGTGCGCCCCGCGCTGGAACAGATCGGGTGGGACCCGCCGCGCATCCAGACCACCGCCTTCGTCAGCGCTACCTTCAGTGCCGAGCGCGCCCGGCGGCTGGAGGGATGGGTGGGGGTGGACCAGTACGACGAGCGCAACAAGGTCTTCGCGGCGGTACGCGAGCGGTTCGCCAAGCGATTCGGCTACGACTACGCGACCTCCGGGCTTTCCACCGGCTACGACATCGGCCACGCGTTCGCCCTGGCGCTGGGGCGAATGCGCTACGTCACTCCGACCGCGCTACGCGACGCGCTGGATACGCTGCGCCGGGTACCGGCGTGCACCGGCGGGCCCGGCACGATCATCACCCTCGGTCCCTCCGATCACCGGGCCTACAAGGGCGCGGACTTCCTGATACTGCGACGAGCCCACGATGGCACCACCTCGTTCGAAGGCGTCGCCCCCGTCGAGCCGTGGGAGCAGCCGTCATGAGAATCCTCGTCACCGGCGCCAGCGGCGTGTTCGGCCGCGGCATCGCCGCCCAGCTTCGTTCCGCGGGGCACGATGTCGTCGGCCTGGCCCGGCATCGACCACGGAACTGGTTCTCCGACAGTGATTTCGTCGAGTCCGACATCCGCGACGCGGACAGCGTGTCCAAGGCGGTGACGGGCGCGGAGGCTGTCGCGCACTGCGCGTGGGTCGTCAATTCCAACCCCGACGAGAAGCTGACCCGCGAGATCAACATCGGCGGCACCGAGAATGTCCTGGAGGCGATGGACCGGGCCGGAACTCGCCGGATCGTGTTCGCTTCCTCGGTGCTCGCCTACGGCGCTCGGCCTCCCGGGGAGGGGCATCTCACCGAGGCGGACGCCCTCGCACCCGCGCCGGACCACTTCTACGCCTTCCACAAAGCGCACGTCGAAACTCTGCTGGCCGCCTCGGGCAAGGAGTGGGTGGCCATCCGGCCGGGAATCGTGGTCGGCCGCGACGTCGACAACACGATCATGCGTCTCCTGGGTTCGCCCGCGTTTCCCGATGTCGAGGGCTCGGCCGATCGGCCGTTGCAGATCGTGCACACCGACGATGTACACCGGGTGTTCGTCCGAGCGGTGCTCGGCACCGAGACGGGGCCGGTCAACCTGGCCGCCGCGGGCGAACCGACGATACGCGACATCACCGCCAAACTCGGCCGCCCGTTGTTCCCCGCCCGCAAGCGCGTGATCGATGCCGGTCTGGGCGTGCTGTACCGGCACGAACTGGTCGAAGCCTCGCCGGTGGAATTCGAACTGCTGCTGAACTTCCCCATCATGGACACCGGTCGTCTCGTGCACGAGTGGGGGTACACCCCGGCGTGGAACGCCGAGGAGTGCCTCGACGATTTCGCGCTCGCGGTCCGTGGCCGAATCGGGATGGGCAAGAAGGTCTTCACGCTGCCCTGGCGAATGCCCCTGGTCCAGCAGATCCCCGTGGTCGACGAGGCTCCCGCCGACGGCGCCGAGATGCGGGCGGCCGGTCCCGACGGTCTCAACGGCGAATTCGACACGCCGATCGATCCGCGATTCCCGACCTTCGTCGCCACCAATCTGTCCGAGGCGTTGCCGGGGCCGTTCTCGCCCGCGGCCGCGTCGGCCACCGTCCGTGGGTTGCGCGCGGGCGGAGTCTCGATCGCCGAGCGGTTGCGGCTGCCCGGCGTCATCGGGCGGGAGATCGCGGCCCGCTCGATCGGCGTCTTCGGGCACCGGGTCTACGGCGGTGTCACCTCGGTCTACTACATGGCCACGTCGATGCCGGGCACCGACCCCGACAGTCTCACCGATCAGTTCTTCGGCCGCGAGCTGGGGGATACCCCGGTTTTCGGCCCGGAGCGTCCGCCGCAGCAGACCGTCGGACCGGTGCGCCGGATCGGTGACGTTATCGCCGTGGGGCTGACCGGTGCCGGGTTGCTGGCGGGGTCCGCCGCGGAGTCGCGCGCCTACGTCGGCGACATCGACCGGCTGGAGCGGCTGTTGCCCGCCGATCTCGCCGAGCTGGCCGACAATCGGCTGGAGAGCCTGCTGCGGCTCGCTCGGGATCTGGTGGTGCACGGCTGGGTGCTCTCGGCGTGGGCGGCGATGTTGTGCGCGGCTACCGGGAACGCCGCGCAGCGGTTCGGCGGCGAGCTGCCGACACCGGGCCGTGAGGTCGCCAGCGGCCGGGCGCTGGCCGCTCTGCGACGGCTGGCCGCGGTGGCGCGGGCGGACGACGCGGCGGCGAAGGCGCTCGCGGATGCCGATGATCCACTCGGCGCGGTGGCGCGAAGCGCGCCGGAGTTCCATCGCCGGATCATGGCCGAACTGGCCGAGGTGGGGCATCGGGGTCCGGCCGAATGCGAACTGCGCTCGGTCGCCTACGACGACGATCCCGCCCTGTTCGCCCGCATGATCGCGAAGACAATGGCGCATCGGCCGACTGTCGTCGAGACACCGACCGCGCGGAGCAAGGGCTCGGTCGCGGGCAGGGTACTCGCTCGGCTCGCGGCCAGGCAGCTGCGCGATCGCGAGATCCGCCGCGACCGGGTGGTACGCGCGAACTGGATACTGCGCAGGCTCCTGCACGAGCACGGCGCCCGCCTGGTGGCCGGGGGCATCCTCGATCGGATCGATGATGTGTTCTTCTTCCAGGTCGATGAGCTGGAGGCCTTGCCCGGCGACGCGCGGGCGGTGGTCGGGCGCAGGCGCGCGGAATTCGAGCGGTTGACACAGGCCCGCCCTCCGCAGGCGTTCAGCCGGTCGTGGACCTCGACCTCGGCCGCTGCCCCGTTGCGTTCCGGCGAAACCATGCGGGGCCTCGGCGTCGGCGGCGGCCTGGTCACCGGCCGGGTTCGGATCGTGGATCAGCACACCATCGACGCGCTCGAGCCCGGTGAGGTGCTCGTCGCCGAAGTCACCGACGTCGGCTACACCCCGGCTTTCGCCTACGCCGCGGCGGTGGTCACGAATCTGGGCGGGCCGATGTCGCACGCCGCCATCGTCGCCCGTGAATTCGGTGTCACCTGCGTCGTGGACGCCCGCGACGCGACCCGCCGGCTGCCAGCGGGCGCCCTGGTGCAGGTCGACGGCTCGACCGGCGCCATCACTGTGTTGGCCGGGGCAGACGATGAGACGGATACCGCTGTCCCGCACTGATTTCGGGTCTTCGCATCGCGACAAATCGGACGGAAATGAGAGATCTTCATGTCAAGTGACGGATTGAGTACCAGCGGCAAGTTCGGGTTCCAGCCTGTCGCCGCGTTCATCGAGCCGACGGCGAGTGCGCATTGGCGCGATGTTGCCGGGCTGGAAGTGGATATGCAGTACTTCTACGGTTCGGTGCGCTCGGAGGCGGGTGACTACTGGTGGCCGATTCGTGGGTTCTACCCCGACCGGGCCCGCTACCTGCACCTGTCGGAGTCGAAGATCGGCGGTGATTTCCACTACGCCACCGATGAGACGAGCTCCTACGGCGGCCCGGTGAAACATCTCCAGCGGGACGGCGGCCTGCAGGTGGTCACCCCCGAAGGTGCTGTGCTGATGGCCGTGGACGACTCCCGGATGGAGTGGAACGACGGCACCGAGCTGTCGATGACCGGCGAACTGGTAGGGCCGGGAATCCAGTTCCTCGTCCCGGACGAGGACGACGCGTTCCTCTACACCTCCCGGCTGTTCCGGACCACCGGGACGGTCAAGGGCGTCCCGGTCACCGGTCTGGTGTTCCACGACAGCATGCACGCCAAGCCGGGCAAGCAGTTCCTGACCGGTCCGGTGATCACCAAGCTGGAAGCGGCATGGGTGGCGTTCGCGACCGAATTCGAAGACGGCACGGTCCATTCCGGACATCTGGTCTACGGCACGGAGGGCTTCGACCTGATGATCATCCACCGCAGCGACGGGCCGAGCCTGATCGCCCGGGACATCGTCGTGCACGCCGAGCTCGACGGCGATCCGATGGCCGACACCACATTTCCCGCCAAGGTCAGCTACACCGGCGGCGGTGAGACCTGGGTGTGGGAGGCGGTCCCGGGCGGGCGGTGCCCGGTGCGCGAGGACCTGCCTGCCGGACACCGGTGGCGGCAGGGCTGGGCGCACCACGTCGACGAGACGCGCCGCCCCAAGACGACCGAGGCACTGATGGAAACCTACAACGGGCGCCTGCTCGACACCGGCGCCCTGGAAGCGCAGGCACAGAGATGAGCGGCACCTCGGGGAGCGCGGGCTCGACCTGGAAGTGGCCTTCGCGCAGGCGCGGCAACTTCGACTTCCGAAGTCTTGTCAGCACCTGTGAGTTCGCCGCGCGCGACGCGTGGTGTGAGCGCGAGTACTTCGGCCTGCGCCCGATGGCCACCTACTGGTGGAGTTGCCTCACCGATGGGGACGGCAATTTCCTGGCGCCGATGCGGAAGGTGAACACCGAGCTCTCGGGTGGTCTGCAGCTGTCGTCGAATGTCGGCGAGGACAATCTGGAGATCGCGCCCGAGGTCTTCCGGGCCTCCATGCAGGGTGCCGGAGCCCGCTGGACAATGAGCGAGGACGAGAAGTCGTTCCGGGTCGCCGCGTCCGCGACCGCGGCCACCCAGCCGTTCGAGTTCCTGGTATCCGACGACGAGCTGGTCTGGACCGAGGGTGACCTGCTCGAACTCCGCGGTCCCCGGCTCGGGCTCGGCTACCAGTGGTACACGCCCAATATCGACGAGCGCGGCGGGAATCTGTACGCGTCGCAGCCGTTCAGGGTCACCGGGCATGTGCGGGGCCGGGAAGTTCGCGGCTTCGTCTCGATGGACAATTTCTACGGGCCGACCGGCCAGGTGTACAACAACGGACCGATCTTCAACGTGGTCGAGCTGGCCTGGGTGACCTTCTGCAATCTGTACGGCGACGGCACCCACGAGTTCGGCGCCCTGTGTCTGGGCAAGGAGCACTGGGGATTCGCCGTGATCGGCGACCAGGCGGGGCCGATCGTGGAGACGACTCGGCTCACCGCCGATGTGCACCTGGATTCCGACAAGTACATCCAGAGCGCGACCTATGACGCCGGAGACTCGCAATGGCGATTCACCGCGGCCGAGCGGGGGCAGATGCGTTCGCTGGCGGCCGCGCGCGGCGACGCCTATCACGGTCAAGCCGGATCGGTGCGGCGGGTCGGTGACGATCGGGTGCCGGAGGTCTCGCTGGCCTGGATCGAGTCCTTCCCGCTCAACGGCCTCGACCCGAACTACAGCGGCGAGCGTCGATAGCGGGCCGTTCTCCGGTCACGGGGCCACCGACTTCGTCTCGAGGTCGGTGGCCCCGCGGCCGTCAGGCCCAGGGCCGCCAGCCCAGCAGCTCGCAGGCGTTGAGCTCGGCGAGCCGATGGGCTTCCTCGTCGGGCACCTGAGCCAGCATGGTCTCGACCTCCTTGCGGGAGTGCGGCCAATGCGAGTCCGAGTGCGGGTAGTCGCTCTCCCACACCAGGCGCCGCACGCCGATTCGATCCCGGAAGTCGACACCGGCCTGGTCGACGATGAAGCAGCCCCAGATATTGCGCCGGATCAGCTCCGAGGGGCGGACCCCGGTGTCGACACCCGCGTACCAGCGGTGCCGTTCCCACACCTGGTCGATGCGTTCGAGCATGTACGGGAACCAGCCGGTGCCGCCCTCCGCGAGCGCGACCTTGAGTTTCGGGAAGGCGTGGAATGTGCGGGACAGCGCGAGGTCGGCCATGGTGCCCATCGAATTCAGGCCCATCTGCGACACCATGACCGGTGTCGGAGCGTCCGGGCTGACGTAGGGAGTCCGTGTCGACGTGCCGAAATGCATCATCAGCGGAATACCGGCCTCCTCGGCGATCGCGAAGACCGGGTCCCAGTGATCGGTGTGGAAGGACGGCAGGCCGAGCGGGGTGCAGTTCTCCGGGAAGGAGATGCAGCGCGCACCCATATCCATGGCCCTGCGCAGCTCCGCCGTGGTGTGCTCGATATCCCACAGGGGCAGGATGCACACCGGGATATAGCGGTCCGGTGCGGTCGCGCACCACTCCTGCAACATCCAGTCGTTCCACGCCTTGACGCAGTCGAGTGCCAGTTCCCGATCGTCGCCCTCGAGGAACCGGGTGCCCGCGAAACGGGCGAAGCTCGGGAAGCACAGCTGCGCCCAGACTCCGTCCTCGTCCATGTCGCGGAGGCGTTCCACCGGGTCGTAACACCCCGGGCGCATGTCGTCGAAGCGGGCGGGTTCGACGTCCCAGGTGCGCGGGTCCTTGCCTGCGACGGCGTTGAGGCCGATCTGGGGATAGCTCTTGCCGGCGTAGATCCAGGTCTGCACCCGGCCGTGGGCGGTGGCGCCGAGCTGGAGCCGGGCCGAGTCGACCTCGACCTCCTCGATATGGGGAATGGCGTCGCCGTATTTGCCGGGTACCCGGGAAGTCCAGACCTCGGCGTGCTCGATGGCGTGGTCGTCCACGGACACGAGTTTCATGTAGTCCTGCAGTGGCATGGTGCTTTCCCTCTCGGATATCGAATGTCAGTCGTCGTCGGCTTCGTCGACGAGCCGGTGGTAGTCGGCGAGGGGATGGGTGCCCTCGGTCGCGAAGCGTTCGAGCAGTCGCTCGGTCGCTTCGACAGCGGACCATCCGGTGAGCGGCCGGCTCCCGGCCGCGGCGGGCAGCCGGTCGACGTCCGACGTCGCCGCCGCGAGGCCCGCTGTCAGGTCGTCGTCGAGCGCCGTCAGGACGGCGTCGTGGTCGGCGGCGTGCGACCCGACGCCGGGGGATCGGGCGACCCATCCCGCGAGATACACCCCGTTCTGCGGCGCGCCGTCGCGCACCGCCCGGCCCGCGACGCGGGTGAGAACCGCGCCGTCGGCGTCGAGCCCCGACGGATGCCGCGCGGGCCCGAACGGTCGCGCGAGGAGCTGGGCCCGCACGTCGGTGACGAGGGTGCGGCCGTCGGCGGCGCGGCGCAACGTGCGCAGGGCTCGCGCCCGGTTGCGGCCGACGACGGCGATCGGGGTGAGGCCGTGCGCCACCGTCACCGCATCGGGAGTAGCGGCGACGTCGTCGAGATCGGTGCGGTCGCGAGCGTCGACGATCGTCACCCGGCGCAGGCCGCTCGCGGCGAGCCGTCGGGAGACCGCCGCAGGCGTACCGGTGGGGATCGGGTCGACCCGAGCCAGTATCCGAGCGGCGCGCACGGTACGGGCGGACCAGCCGACGAGGATCGCGCTGTCGACCTCGAGATCGAGTTCGTCCGCGTCCACATCGGAACCGCCCGCGAGCCAGCCCTCGATATGCGAGAGCGTCCCGACGCCGACCGCGTCGTCGCCCGGGAGCGATAGCGGCAGGTCTGTCGGCGCGCCGGTGGCGATCACCACCGCGTGGTACGCGCTGGTCAGGGCGGCGAAATCGGCGTTCTCGCCGATCGCTACCCCGCCGAAGTAGCGGCTCCTCGGGTGGGCGAGGACGGCATCCACCTGCGCCGCGGTGCGGAGCAGGCGGTCGGCACCCGCGGCGGGCCCGTGCCGAAGCAGGGCGTCGGGACGGGCGTCCCGGTCGAGGATGTCGATATGGAGGCTGTCGCCCGCTTCCGCGAGCAGCCGCGTCGCGACGCCGAGACCGGCGGGGCCCGCTCCGATGATCGCGACCCGTACTGGGATCACCTGCACTCTCCTTTCTGGGTGGCGGTGCGTGGACGGCTAGCCCCGCGCGCCGCCGCGTTCGTGCGCGCGCAGGTGCGCGACGAGCTCGGTCGGCGCCGACAGGTAACTCCGGGTGGTGACGTGGGTGCGTTCCAGCAGCCGATGCGCCGAATGCTCGAAGGTCGTGCCGATGGCACCGTGGATCTGAATGTTGCCGCGGCAATTGCCGAACGCGGCGCGCTCGGCGACGGACTGCGCTTCCAGGGCCGTCCGGTGCGCTCCGCGGTCGTCCTCCTGCTCGAGCATCGCGGCGAAGTGCGCGCAGGCCCATGCTGATTCGGCCGCGATCGCCATATCCGCGCACCGGTGTTTGATCGCCTGGAACGCGCCGATCGGGTGTCCGAACTGCATCCTGGTCTTGGCATGGTCGGTGGCGGCCTCGAGGGCCGCCTCGGCGATGCCCGCCAGGATCGCGGCCAGCCTCGTCGACAGCGCGGTGCGCAGCGACCGGACGGTTTCGGGGGCGGTGATCGTGACCGCGGTTTCCGGATCGAGGGTGAGCCGGCCGAGCGATACCGACTCGTCCAGGCAACGGTGTTCGGTGACACTGCCCGCGTCCGCCTCGATCAGCGACCATCGATCCGTCTCGGTCACGACGAACCACGGGGCCCGTGGCTCCAGCACCCGCCTGCGCGCGTCGGCCGCGCGCGTCGATTCGCTCGGAGGGTCCGGAAGCGCCCATCCGGCGCGGCGGCGGCCCTCGACGAAGTCGGCGGTGAGGTCGGCGCGGCCTGCCTCGGCCGCGATGCGCGCCGCGAGCATCGTCGGCAGCAGCGGTCCGGGCAGCAGGGCCCGGCCGATCTCGCGACAGATCAGCGACTCGTCCAGCGCGGTCGCGCCGAGCCCACCGGCGCGCTCCGGCAGGGTGAGTCCGAACCATCCCAGTTCGGCGAACTCCCGCCACCGGCTCTCCGGCACGTCGGACGAGGTGGTGCGGTTCTTATCGGCATAGCCGCGGGTGGCCGCGACGAGATCGCGCTGCTGTTCGCTCAGTGTCAGATCCATGCGGGTGTCCTCATCGATGCCGGGGCAGGCCGAGCACTCGTTCGCCGATGATGTCGCGCTGAACTTCGGAGGTGCCGCCGCCGATGGTGGAGAAATAGGAATAGAGATACGAATGCACCAGGTCACCGACGGCTGGGCTCGTCGCGGGTTCGAGGCCGTCGACGGCTACGAGCGACATGGTGGCGCGTCCGATGCGCTGATTCAGTTCGCTGTAGTAGACCTTGATCATCGACCCTTCCGGACCGGGGATCTTCGCGCGCGCGGACCGCGACACCATCGCGTAGGTCATCGCGCGCAGGGCGCAGACGTCGGCGTGCAGCTCGGCGAGGGTGCCCGCGACCGCCTCGTCGTCGAGGGCGACACCGCGACCGTGCGCGGCCGGTGTGGTCGCGGCCAGGTCGATCAACGCGTCGACGCGCCGTGCCAGTTCGGTCTGCAACTGCATGAACGCGGTCCCGCGTTCGAATCCCAGGGTGGACATGGCGACCGACCAGCCGTCGTTCACCGTGCCGACGACATCGGTGAGTGGCACCCGGACCTCGTCGTAGAACACTTCGCACAGGTGCTCGTGGCCGTCCATGGTCTTGATCGGGCGCACCGTGACGCCAGGCGCGCGCATATCGCCGATCACCCAGGTGAGACCTTTGTGCCTGGGCGCGTCGCGGTCGGTGCGGATCAGCAGTTCCTGCACGTCGGCCATGTGAGCGTAGCTGGTCCAGATCTTCTGTCCGCTGATCACCAGATGATCACCGTCGACGACCCCGTAGGTGCTCACTCCGGCCAGGTCCGAGCCCGCGCCGGGTTCGGAGAAGCCCTGACACCAGACCTCGGAGCCGTCCAGGATGCGGGCGAGATGGTCTCGTTTCTGCGCCTCGCTCCCGCGGGCGATCAGGGTCGGCCCGCCGTGGTTGTTGCCGACGAAGCAGCATCCGACGTCCGGCCCGCCCGCCCGGGCGTACTCCTCGTACCAGACGAGTTGATGCGACAGCGGCAGTCCGCGGCCCCCGTACTCGGCAGGCCAGGCGATACCCGCGTAACCGCCCTCGAACTGGGTCCGTTGCCAGTCGGTATCCCAGGCTCGTGCGCCCGCGGGGTCGGCCGGACGCGGCGTGCGCGGCACATGGCGCTCGAGCCACGTTCGGACCTCGGCGCGAAAGTCGTTGTCGGAGAGACCGGGTTGCGCCTCCGCGATCTTTTCGGGATTCACTGTGGATCTGCCCATCCGTTAGGTTTATATAGATAATCGTAATGCTTCACTATAGTGCGGGACAGTCCCGGGCAAGGAGAAACGATCGTGACCGTGGATTCCACCGGCTCTCGGCCCAGCGTCGAACGGGTGCGGCCGCTGAAGATGGCAGACCAGGTGGCGTATCGCATACGCCGGATGATCGCGCACGGTGAGGTGCTCGACGGCGAATGGTTGCCCGCCGAGCCTGAGATGATGGCCCGGTTCGAGGTATCGCGACCGACGCTGCGCGAAGCGCTGCGGCTGCTGGAGGCGGATTCCCTGGTACTGATTCGGCGTGGCCCGCCGGGCGGAGCCCGCATCACGGTGCCGGGGCCGGAGGCGGCAGCGAGCCGGTTCGGGCTGCTGCTCACGCTGTCCGGGACCACCCTCGACGACGTATGGGACGCGCGCGCCGCGATCGAGCCGATCGCCGTCCGACGGCTCGCCGAACTCGGCTCGCCGGCCGACCGAGCCGCGCTGGCCGAGGAACTCGCCGTCGTGTGCACGGCAGCGGAGGATCCGATGTCCTTCGCGAAGTCCGCCGTGTGGTTCCACATCCGGCTGGTGGAACTATCGGGGAACCGTACCCTGGCGACGGTGATCGGACTGCTGGCCGAGATCATCGACAGGCAGTTGTCCCGGGTGCACGAAGACGCCGTGCTCAGCGATTCGGAGGTGCGCGCCAACAACGCCAAGGCCCTGCGCGCGTACAAGAAGCTGGTCCGGTTGATCGAGTCCGGCTCCGGCGCCGAGGCCCAGGCATTCTGGAGCGCCCATCTCATGGCCGCGCGGACTTTTCTCGGCGGTGGGGTTCCGGACACGACGGTGGTCGACCTGTTGTACGGCGATCGTGGGCTATAGGCCGCGCTTGGTGGTGGCGCCCGCGTCGACGGTGAGGTGGTGTCCGGTGATGTAGCGGGATTCATCGGAGGCGAGGAAGAGGACGGCGTTGCTGATGTCGCCGGGATCGACCCAGGGGATGGGCATGGCCTGCATGCTCTGGAAGCCGCTGAGGGCGTCCTCGGCGGTCGGCGCCTCGAGGTCGGGGCGGAACGTGTGATACATCGGGGCGTTGTGCAGCAGCGGGGTGTCGCAATTGGTGGGGTGGACGGCGTTGGCGCGGGTCTTGGTGGGAGCCAGCTGGAGGGCGAGAGTGTTGGTGTAGTCGATGAGGAACCGTTTGGACAGGCTGTACCCCGCACCGCCGGGTCCCTGGGGGCCGTGGCTCGGTCCGTTGCCGGACAGGATGCCCGCGACCGAGCCGGTGATGATGACCGAGCCGCCGGGGGTGAGGTGGGGTAGTGCGGCGTGCACGGTGTTGATGACGCCGAGCAGGTCGACGTCCACCGCGTCGGTGAAGGCGGACACCGGCTTGCCTGCGCCGAGGGGGCAGATGCCCGCGTTGGCGACGACGACGTCGAGGTGCTCGAATCGCGCCATCGCGTCGGTGAGGAGAATACCGATGGCAGCGCGGTCCCTGGCGTCGGCCTTCTCGGCGATGATGCGGCGCCCGGTCTTCTCGACGAGGCGGATGGTCTCGCGAAGGTCGTCGAGGGTGGCGAGTGGGTAGTCGTTGGTGGGAATGTCCTCGCAGATGTCGAAACCGATGATATCGGCGCCCTGTTCTGCCAGGGTGATGGCGTGGCTGCGGCCCTGGCCGCGTGCGATGCCGCTGATGAGGGCGACTTTGCCGGTCATACGACCCATGACTGTGAGACCTCGCTTCGAATTCGTCGGGGTGGATGGATGTCGGTGGCGTCGCTAATCGGCGTGCCCGGCCCCGGCCTCGGCCGCCCGGGTGAGGCCGCAGGCGCCGATGAACTCTTCGTGCAACTCGAACCAGACGGTGTGGTAGGAGTCCATGACCGGCCGGGTGAACCACGCGGTCTCGCCTGCTCGGATCTTCGTCAGGGCGAATTCGAGTTTCTCGCGGTACCGAGCCAGCCGGGGGATCGCTGTGCTCACCCGGTCTATCGTCGGCAGGACCCGGGTGTGCACGTCGCACAGCCGGCCGATGACCGCCTGGTCGTAGGCGCTGTCGTCGTGGGCGTTCGGCTGGCCGTCCCTGAGCTGCCAATCCGTGACGAGCGCCTTGAACTCCGCGTTCAAGACTCTGAAGTCCGCGTAGGCGGAGCTCGTCTCTGCCGGGTCGGCGGCGGCGCGCTCATCGGCCAGCCACCGCGCCAGGGTGTCCCGGCCCGCGGGGCCGAGGCGGACGAGTTTGCCGCTGATCACCAGATCGCGGGCCGCCAGCTCCGCGATCCGGGCAGCCACGTCCGCGCCGCTGCGGCCGGTGGTGTCGGCCAGGACGGCTTCGGTGGCGCGGCCCTTGAGCCGCACCGCCTGCAACAGGTCCAAGTCGTCGTTCATCGGGGTGGAGTCCGTTTCTCGTGCCGTTCGCAGAACGGGGTCAGCGTTTGGTCACCTGGAGGTCCGACTGTTCGATATCCCAGGTCGTCGGGGTGACACCTTGGTCACGCAGCTGGTACTTGAGCACCTTGCCGGTGGCGTTGCGGGGCAACTCGGTGCGGAACTCGATGTAGCGAGGCACCGCGTAGTAGGGCAGTTTGTCCAGTGACCACCGGCACAGCTCCTCCTCCGAGACCGGGACCCCGGAGGCCAGTACCGCGGTCACTTTCACGTCGTCCTCGGTGAGGTCCGACGGCACGGCGTGTACCGCGACATCGGCGACCGCGGGATGACCGCGGAAGGTGCGTTCGAGTTCGAAACTGGAGATGTTCTCCCCGCGGCGGCGTAGATAGTCCTTTTTCCGGTCGACGAACCACAGCCAGCCCTCGGTGTCGAACCTGCCGATGTCGCCGGTGTGGAACCACAGGTTGCGCAGCAGCTCGAACGACTCTCGCGGTCGTCGCCAGTACCCCTCGAACATGACGTGCGGTTTGCGCGGCCGGATGATGATCTCGCCCGGCTGACCGTCGGGCACCTCGTTGTCGTCATCGTCGACGATGCGTACGTCGAAGTCGTCGTTGCGCCGGCCGGACGATCCCAGCGGGGCCGCGAGCCCGGCCGGGTTGCTGGTGACGAAACTGGCTTCGGTGAGTCCGAAAACCGAGTTGCCCGCGGCGCGCACGCCGAACCGGGTCTTCCAGATCTCGATCAACTCGGGTGTCCACGGCGCGCCGCCCGCGTGCTGGATCTGCCCGAAGCACCGCTTCATCTCCGGGGTGTCGTCCATCGCGGCGATCAGTGTGATCATGATGCCGAGGATCGAAACGCGTTGTGCCCCTGTCCGCTCGATCTCCGGCCAGAAACTGGAGAGCGAGAATCGGGTGGCGATGGCCAGTTTCGTGTGGTTGTAGAGGCAGGCCAGCACCGAGGTCGCGGCGGCGTTGAGATGGAACAGCGGCAGCGGCGTCCAGAGCGTGTGCGCGCGATCGCGAGTGCGTGCGGTGTTGCGAGCGACATTGCACACGTAGTTGTGGCTGATCATGCACCCTTTGGAGGGGCCCGTAGTGCCGGAGGTGTAGATCAGCATCGCCAGATCGCGTGGCTCGAGTTCGACAGGCTCGTCGAGGCTGCCGCGGGTGTCGAGGGTGGCCAGGTCCGCTACCGCCGCGTGCTCGACCGAGGCGGTGTTCCCGGCTCGGCGTCGCACGATCGTGCGCAGTGCGGGCAGCTCGTCGGCGATGTCGAGGATGCGGGTGACGTAGTCCGATTCCGCGACGACCACGGCCGCCGCGGCGTCCGAGATCTGGTGGCGCAGGAACTCGGCCTTCAGCGCGGTGTTCAACGGGACCCAGACGGCGCCGAGCGCGTTGGCGGCGAACCAGGTGACCAGCGCGTCCAGGTTGTTGTCCAGCATGCAGACCACGGTGTCGCCGCGGCCGATCCCCAGCTCGCGCAGTCCCGCCGCGCGTCGCAGGGCGGCCGTCCAGAGCGCGCCGAAGGTGGTGATCTCGCCGGAGAAGTCGAGAAAGGGCTCGTCGCCGACGTGGGCCGAGGCTCGTCGGAGCACATCGATGACCGTGTCGGGTTCGTTGCGTCGCCAGGTGGTGTCGGACCGGTGGTCGGCGGGGTGTTCGAGGGTGATGTCGCTTGCCACTGATGCTCCTACCCGTCGTTTTCCAGTTGCACCGCGATGAGCATGGCCGGCAGCGGGTGCGCGCACGTGATGTCGGTATGTCCGGCTCGGAGGGCGGCGCGCACCGTGTCGGCGTCGACCGTCTCCAGGTGCGGCAGCCGAGCCGTCTCCGACGGGTGGTGCGCGCGCAGCGGGGCGTGCCGCAGGCCGATCTCGGTCAGTCGCCGCAGATCCGGACTGTCCGATTCCGACCAAGCGCTCAGGGCCAGCGCGCCCTCGCGGATTTCGCCGTGGTCGCCGTCCACGGTGATGGTTCTGCCGAGTAGCGCGGTGACGGTTCCCGCACCGCAGCCGACGACCGCGGGCGTGCCGGTCTCGCGGCTGACGACGGCCGCGTGCGAGGTGGCGCCGCCGGACTCGGTGACGATGCCCTCCGCGGCGAGCATGCCGTGCACATCGTCGGGGCTGGTGGCGGTCCGCACCAGGATCACCTTCTCCCCGGCGTCGGCGGCCTCGACCGCGTCGTCGGGATCGCCGACGGCGCGTCCGGTGGCCACGCCGGGGCACGCGGCCAGCCCCTTGGCGAGGAGCGGTGCGGCCAGGCGTGTCTCCGGTTGCAGCGAGGGCAGCAGCAGAGTCCGCACGTGCTCGGGGCGCACCCGGCGCAACGCCTCGGAGCCGTCGATCCTGCCCTCGTCGAGGAATCGCAAGGCCAAGCGAACCGCGGCTTGGGCGGACCGCTTGGCCGTGCGGGTCTGCAGCAACCACAGGCGGCCGTTCTCGACGGTGAATTCGATGTCCTGGACATCGGTGCCGAGATCCTCGAGGACGCGCGTGGCCGCCATCAGCTCGGCGTACACCTCGGGCTGCTCCGTTGCCAGTGCGCTGAGCGGTTCGCAGTCGGTGGTGCCCGAGACGACGTCCTCGCCCTGCCCGCCGCGCAGCCACTCGCCGAACGGCTCGTCCGAGCCGGTCAGCGGATTGCGGCTGAACAACACGCCGGTGCCGGAATCCTCCCCCAGGTTGCCGAAGACCATCGCCTGTACCACGACCGCGGTGCCCGCGTGGTCGTCGAGGCCGCGGTGGTGGCGGTAAGCGCGCGCCCGGGGGCTGTTCCACGATGCCAGCACAGCGGCGATCGCGCCGCGCAGTTGCGCCGCGGGATCCGCGGGAACGGTGGCGTCCGCATCGCCGTTCAGGACGATTCGCCGGTACATCTCGGTGAATCGGCGCCGGGTGTCGGCGGCGAATTCCGCGGTCCCGGCCCGGCCGAGGGTCGCCTCCACGGCGTCATCGATGCCCAGGTCGAGCACCGTGTCCATCATGCCAGGCATGCTCAGCGCGGCCCCGCTGCGCACGCTGACCAGGAGCGGCCGCCGCCCGCCGCCGAAGCTGCGACCGGTCTCGGATTCGACCCAGCGCAGCCCGTCGAGAACGGCGGGCCAGATGCTGTCGAGGGTCTGTTGGGGATCCTGCTGCCAGCGGCGGCAGACCTCGGTCGTGATCGCGAACGCGGGCGGTACCGGCAGGTGATGTCGCCGCATGCCGTCGATGCCGAAGCCCTTGTTGCCGAGCACCTTCCGGGACAGTCCGCTCCGGCCGTCCAGCCGGGCGACGAGGGGCGCGCCGCCGATCTCGGTCGCGGTGGATTCGTGCCGTCCTCGATCGCTCGAGATGACCTTCGACATGATCCTCCTTGTGGCCACTGTGTCCGTCGCTTGCGTCTGGGGCGAAGCGCCTACCTCCAAAGATAGGCACAAAGAGTAATAATTATCTAACTTCTTGCGAATCCGGCGGACGTCCGTGCGGGGCGCCCGGCGAGGTGCGCCGACGGCATGGGTGCCGACGTGGCGCTCAGCGAGCGCGATCGGCGGCGGAGCCGATCACGCCCGCGCGCGCCAGTTCGGCGCGGCACGAGGCGGGATTCTCGAACAGGATCGTGTGCATCCCCAGGTCGGCCGCGGGCGCGAGATTCTCCACGAAGTCATCGATGTACACGACCGCGGCGGCCGGTAGGTCCAGGCGCCGCAGCAGCTCCCGATAGATGGCCGGGTCCGGTTTGCGCAGCCCGAGCTCGGCCGAGTTCACCACGATCCGGAAACAGTCCTCGGGCAGTTCGTCGCGGAGCCATTCGCGATTCTCCAGCAGATTGTTCGTCAGCATCGCGACGTCGTAGTGGGCTGCCAGCTCGCGCACCAGCTCGATCATCTCCGGTACCAGCACCCGGGCCGCGGTCATCGCCGCCGCCAGCTCCCTGATATCGACCCGTACGCCGTGCTGCCGCTCGACACGCACGCAGACGTCCCGGAGGAAATCCCTGGCCGTCATCGCGCCCGTCTCGACCTTCGCGAACGCCGCGTCGCCACGCAGGAAGGCCGAGAGCGTGCCGGTCGGCAACCCCAGCTTCTCCCCGTAGATCTCCAGGCCGACCATCGGCGGCGGCGTGAGAACGCCACCCCAATCGAAGGCGATCGCGGAGAACCTGCTCCTCGGCGTCGGAGTCTCCTCGATCTCGGAACTCACGGGACCCTCCTCGCATGGTGGTGAGATGATGTGCCGCGTTCCGCCGATCTGTGCCGGTCGGTCCGTGGCTGTCGAATGTGGCGGCCGGACCGGGTCCGTGCACGGGCAGTCGCCGTTTCGGCGGAGTGTCGGTAGGGGGGCGCCGATCGAATCCGGCGGCACGTCCGTCCGATCACAGTCGCCGGCGGGCGGAAATCAAAGACTCAGCAAGGGTTACTTGGTTAAGTATGTCGGTAGTGTGCTGCGTCTGCCGGGGTTTGGCAAGAGCCGTCCCCGCGTCCGGCGCAGCCGACCGAGCCGACAGCCGATAGCGGGTGACGCGCGGCGTCACCCCCCACCCATGCGAGGTTGCCCTATGTCCAACACCCGCGGGCCAGGCGTGCTCCAGCGACCGCTTCCGCTGGTCACCGCCGAGAATCGCCACCATTGGCAGGCTGGCGCGAACGGTAGCTGGCAGGTACTGCGCTGTCCGCTCTGTGGCCATCGCGCCCTCCCGCCCGCGCCGTGCTGCTCGTCGTGCCGGAAGGGCATCCCCGCGCCGAGCCCCGCGTCCGGCGATGCCTACCTGGTCTCGTGGACGGTCAATCACCAGGCCTGGTTCCCGGGGATGGAGGTACCGTTCGTGCTGGTTCTGATCGAGCTGGCGGAGCAGCGGGATCTGCGCTTGCTGACCAATCTGCTGGGGCCCGACGGCGCGCCCGTCGCCACCGCCGACGGCCTGCGCGCCGATATGCCGGTGCGCCTGCGCTTCGAGCGGGTCGCCGACGACGTGTGGCTTCCGCAGGCCGTGGTGGGGGCCGGATTCGCGGCTGGGGCACACGGGTGAAACGCGCCGAGGATTCCGCTGTGATCAGCGGAGTAGGACAATCGGATATCGGACGCGGGCTCGGTCGCTCGCCGCTGTCGCTCGCCGCGCAGGCCGCGCTGCGCGCGATCGCCGACGCGGGCCTCGACGTCGATGATGTCGACGGAGTATCCACCTGGCCCGGCAGGTACGACCACATCCCCGGCTTCTCCGGGGTCGGTGTGTCCGACCTGCAGGCCGCGCTCGGGCTGCGCCTGAACTGGTTCGCAGGCGGTCCGGACGCGGCGGGCCAGCTGGGGCAGGTGTTCAACGCGGTCGCCGCCGTGCACTCCGGTCTGGCCCGGCACGTGGTGTGCTTCCGCGTGGTCACCGAGGCCACGGTGCGCCGGACCGGCGCCCGACCGAGCCAGTCCGGAACGGGGTCCGAGCGGTTACAGGGGGCCACCTCCTTCGTCGCACCGTACTGGGCGACCTCCGCGGCGCAGTGGACGGCGCTGCTCGCCCGCCATCACATGAACCGCTTCGGGACGACGCGCGAACATCTGGGCGCCATCGCCGTGAACGCCCGCGCGCACGCCGCGCTCAACGAGACCGCGGTGTTCCGCGAGCCGATGACGATGGAGGACTATCTCGGCGCGCGTCCCATCTGCGACCCGCTGGGACTCTACGACTGCGACGTGCCGGTCGACGGCTGCACCGCCGTGGTGATCAGTGCCGCCGATACGGCCGCGGAGCTGCGACGACGCCCGGTCCGCATCCTCGCGATGGGCAGCGCGCTCAAGGATTCGCCGACGTGGTTCGGCCGGGCGGACCTGACCACCTCGGCCGCCCACGATGCCGCCGAGATGATGTGGTCACGCACCGACCTCGCACCCGGCGACGTGGACGTGGCCGAGTTGTACGACGGATTCAGTTTCCTGACCCTGATGTGGATCGAGGCGCTCGGCTTCTGTGGCCCGGGGGAGGGCGGGCCGTGGCTCGATGGCGGTCGCACCATCGCGCGCGACGGCGCCGTCCCACTGAACACTCAGGGCGGGCAACTGTCCGGCGGTCGATTGCACGGGCTGGGGTTTCTGCACGAGGCGGTCGTCCAGTTGCAGGGGCGCGGCGGCGTCAGGCAGCTGGCCAGGCGACCGGAGATCGCGGTGGCGGCGGCAGGCGGCGGGCCCCTCGGCGGCTCGCTGCTGCTGGGGTGCTGAGCCGGGCCGGATCCGTCGGAGGCGCGGCCATGGGGCCTCCTCGCGGGAGCGGTGCGGACCCGGTCGAGAAGTCGGCTCTTGTCAAGAAGCTGGCAGACGCCTACCATTCCGAATAGCGGACGCAAACCGTCGGTAATTACTTTTCCCCGGAACCTGCCAGGTGAAACCGCTTGTCGTGCAGTGGTATCCGGCTGCGACAACCTAGATTCACCCGCCGGGAACCGGCGTGGCAACGAGCGGGACTTCTCGGCGCGGTGGAGGACTCAGATGACGAAGACGGTCGACTATTCGAGTATCGACGCGCGCACGCCGATCGTGGTCGGCGTCGGCCAGGCGGGCGAACGCATCGACGATGCCGACTACCGCGCCCTGTCGCCGATCGATCTGGCCGTTGCCGCGGCCGAGGCGGCGATCGCCGATACCGGCGCGGATCCGCGCTCGGTCATCGCGGCGATCGACACCGTGGCCTGTACCCGGCAATTCGAGAATTCGACGCCCATGGCCCCGGCGCCGCTCGGCAAGTCGACGAAATTCCCCCTGTCGGTGTCGAATCGGTTGGGTGCGGCGCCGCGGCGGGCGGTGCTGGAGGTCGCCGGAGGGCAATCTCCGCAACATCTGCTGAACGAGTTCGTCGACACGATCCACGCCGCGGCCGCCGAGGTCGTGTTGTTGGCCGGTGCCGAGGCGATATCCACCATCCGCCACCTGACCGGGTCCGACGCCGCGCCCGACTTCGGCGACGACCCCGCCGATCCGGACGACCGCTACGAGGACCGCGGATTCGGGCTGGCCGGGCTGACCACCATGGAGCAGGCCGCGCACGGACTGGTGAGCGCGCCCGCCCAGTACGCGCTGCTGGAGAACGCGCGTCGCGCGGCACGCGGGGAGTCGAGGGAGAAGTACACGGCCGCCATGGGCGCGCTGTTCGCGCCGTTCACCGAGGTTGCCGCCACCAACCCGCTCTCCGCCGCTCCCGAGCGCCACAGCGCCGAGGAACTCGTCACGGTGACCGAGCGCAATCGGATGATCGCCGACCCGTATCCGCGTTTCCTCGTCGCCCGGGATCAGGTCAACCAGGGCGCCGCCGTTGTCCTGATGTCGGTCGGAGCCGCGCGTCGGCTCGGTATCGACGAGCGCAAATGGGTATTCCTGCACGGCCGAGCCGATCTGCGTGAGCGAAACCTGCTCGAGCGCGCAGACTTCGGGACGGCGCCTGCCGCGGTCGCTGCCGTACGGCACGCGTTGGCCGTGGCCGGGCTCGACATCGACCGCATCAACTTCTTCGATTTCTACTCCTGCTTCCCGATCGCGGTCTCGAATATCACCGAGCCGCTCGGACTCTCACCGGACGACCCGCGAGGTCTCACGGTGACCGGCGGGCTGCCGTTCTTCGGCGGCGCGGGCAACAACTACTCGATGCACGCGATCGCCGAAGCGGTACCGCGAGTACGCGCCGAACCCGGTTCCTACGCGCTGGTTTCGGCCAACGGCGGCGTGCTGTCCAAGACCTCGGTCGGCATCTACAGCACCACACCGGCCGAGTTGCGCCGCGACGACAGCGCCGCACTACAGCGCGAGATCGACGCACTCGACAGTCCATCGCATGTGGCCCATCCCGACGGCTGGGCCACCATCGAGACCTACACCGTCGTGCACGGCCGGGGTGGCCTCAGGACCGGCATCGTGATCGGCAGGCTCGAGGACGGTGACGGGCGATTCCTGGCACAGGTCGCACCCGAGGACGACGCGCTGCTCGAGCTGCTGGAGACCGCGGAACAGCCCATCGGACAGCGTGTTCACGTCACCGCGCTCGGTTACGGGAACCGGCTGACGGGCACCGCCGAGACCGCGCGCGAGCTGTTCGCCAAGGGCGCGCCCGCACTGCGGGAGAACTACGAGTTCGTCAAGGTTCGTCGCGACGGTCATCTGCTCGAGGTCACCATCAATCGCCCCGAGGCACGCAACTCCCTGCATCCGCCGGCGCACGAGGAACTCGACAGCGTCTTCGACGCCTTCTTCGCCGACCGCGATCTGTGGGTCGCGATCATCACCGGCGAGGGCGCGCAGGCATTCTGCGCGGGCAACGATCTGGTCTACGGCGCGGGCGGCAAGCAGGTCTACATCCCGCTCAACGGCTTCGCGGGATTGACCAGCAGGAAGAATATGACGAAGCCGGTGATCGCGGCGGTCAACGGGTTCGCGATGGGTGGCGGCTTCGAGATCGCTCTGGCCTGCCATCTCGTCGTGGCCGACGAGACCGCGAAGTTCGCCCTGAGCGAGGTCAAGGTCGGCCTCGTCGCCGGTGCGGGCGGAGCGATCCGGCTGCCGCGTTCGGTGCCGCCGAAGGTCGCCACCGAGTTGATTCTCACGGGGCGGCGAATCGGTGCGCAGGAGGCGCGCGAACTCGGTGTCGTGAACCGTGTCGCGCCCCCCGGTGCGGCGATGACCGCGGCGCGTGCGTTGGCCGACGAAATCCTCACGGGCTCACCGACATCGGTGCGGCTGTCGCTGGCTCTCATGGAGCAGACCCAGGGCATCGCCGACACGGTCGAGGCGGTCACCGCGCCCAACGATGTCATCGACGAGTTGATGACCAGCGCGGACGCCATCGAAGGCATGGTGGCCTTCGCCATGAAGCGCACACCGCAATGGAAGAACCGGTGACCGGGTCGGCCTGGGCGGACATATCGAAAGGACGGCAACGATGCCAGAGCGATCGCTACCACTGCACGGAGTCCGCGTAGTCGACTTCACCGATGGCGCCGCCGGATTCGCCGGGCGATTCCTCGCCGATCTCGGCGCCGACGTGGTGCTGGTGGAGCCGCCGCTGGGCGCGGAGTCCCGCCGGGCGCAACCCCGCCACGACGGCCACGGCCTGCGCTTCGCGACCGCGCACGCCAACAAGCGGGGCGTCACCCTCGACGTGACCACCGAGCAGGGCCGCGCGAATCTGCTGCGACTGACCGACACCGCCGACATCTTCCTCGAGTCGCATCCGGTCGACTACCTGGCCGGGCTCGGGCTCGGAGAGCGGGCGCTGCGCGATCGCAATCCTCGCCTCGTCGTGGTCTCGGTGACCGACTTCGGCCGGACCGGGCCCTATCGCGACTACAAGGCGAGCGAGACCGTGTTCACCGCGCTGTCCTCACTGCTGACGCGCTCCGGGGCACCCGGCCGTGAACCGCTGGCGCCGCCCGGAGAATTCGCCACCCAGACCGCGGCGATCGACGTGGCCTACGCCGCGCTGCTGGCCTACATGCGAGCGCGGCGCGGCGCCGGCGGCGACTACCTGGACTGTTCGCTGTTCGACCTCGTGGTGCAGGATCTGGATCCCGGCTTCGGTATGGCCGGTACCGCGACGATGGGCCAGCCGCTGTCGAACCTGCCGCCCGGACGCCCGGATGTGCGCATGATGTACCCGATCGTGCCGTGCGCGGACGGACACGTGCGCATGTTCATCGCCTCCGGCAAGCAGTGGCGGGCATTGTTCACCTGGATGGGGGAGCCGGCGGAACTCGCCGATCCCGATCTCGAGCAGATCTTCATGCGAATGATGAGCTGGCAGGGCAAGATCCGTCCAGCGGTCGAGAAATTCTTCGCCGGTCGGACCCGGGCCGAGATCGTGACGCGCGGCTCCGAGCTGGGTATCGCGGTGGGACCGCTGAACACCCCCGAGGAGATCTTGACCAGCGACCATGTCCGTGAGCGCGGATCGTTCGTCGACGCCGAGATCGCGCCGGGGCTGCGCGCCACGGTGCCGAGCGGCTACCTCGAGTTGGATGGTGATCGTGCCGGATTCCGCCACCGCGCCCCGGAACTCGGCGAGCACACCGACGCGGTTCTCGCCGAGTCGCCGGAGCCGAGCGCGAACTCGGTAGCGGACGCGCCCGAGCTTCCGTTGGCCGGTGTCCGGGTGCTCGATCTCGGTGTCATCGTCGTCGGCGCGGAAACCGGACGCCAACTGGCCGATCAAGGCGCCGACGTGATCAAGGTGGAGAACCGCGCGTTTCTCGACGGGGCCCGTCAGATGGACGCCGTCGGCAAGGTGGGCTACTCCTACGCGATCGGCAATCGCAACAAGCGCAGCATCGGGCTGAACCTGCGCAGCGATGCGGGCAAGGAGTTGTTCCTCCGCCTGGTCGCGGCCTCGGATGTCGTTCTGACAAACTTCAAGCCGGGGACTCTGGAGTCGCTCGGACTCGGGTACGAACAACTCGCGGCGGCCAACCGCCGCGTCATTCTGGTCGAGAGCAGCGCCCTGGGCAGCACCGGACCGTGGTCGAGGCGCATGGGATACGGGCCGCTGGTACGCGCCACGGTCGGACTGACCACCCTGTGGCGGCATCCGGAGGTACCGGACGGATTCGGCGACGATCAGACCGTCTATCCCGACCATGCCGCCGCTCGGGTAGGGGCCGCCGCCGTGGTCGCCGCGCTGATCGAACGTGAGCGTACCGGCGTCGGCCGTCATATCGGCATCGCGCAGATGGAGACGGTCTTCTGCCAGCTGGCCACCGAGTACGTCCGGGAGTCGCTGCAGCCCGGCACACTGACGGCCAAGGGCAATGTCGGCGAATTCGACGCTCCCGCGAACATCTATGCCTGCTCCGGCGACGATGCCTATTGCGCGGTGGTCATCGACGGCGATGGCGACTGGAGAAATCTTGCCGTGGCACTCGGCCGTCCCGAACTCGCGGACGCGCCCGAATACGCCACCGCAGCGGCGAGAGTGGCGCATCGCGCCGAACTGGACGCTCTTGTTCAGGAGTGGATCGCGCCGCTGACACCACGCGAAGCGCAGGAACGCCTGCAATCCAACGGGGTGGCGGCGGGCGCGGCCGTGCACGTGAAGGATCTGCTGACCGATCCACATCTGGCAGCCCGACACCAGTTCGGCGAGCTGCCGCAGCCGGGATACGATGCGCCGCTCGAGGTCGTCACCGGTCCCGCGCTGTTCGAGAATCTCCCGCATCCACCGCTGCGTCCCGCGCCGGAGATGGCGGCCGATACCGAAGACATCTGCCGGGAAGTGCTCAGTATGACCGATGCGCAGATCGCGGAATCGGTGGCCGCCGGCGTACTCGAGGTGCCCGCGTCCGACACCCGGTAGCCGGGCGATACCGACACCTACCGCGCGGCGGCCAGCACCAGATCGACCAGCCCCTCGCAGTAGGTGTCGGCCTCCTGTGCCAGCCGTGGGATCTGGGCGGGCGGGGTGGTGAGGCACTGCATCAGGATGCCGCCGAGCAGGGCGTCGAGCAGGAGCGTGACAGAAGTGTCGCGGGACAGATCGTTGCGGTCGATCGCCCGGCGCGTGATGGCGCGCATGGCCGTCACGTGCGCGGTGATGAACGCTTCCCAGCGCGGTGCCAGCTCGGGAACCATGCGGGCCTCGCCGCACAGTCGCAGCAGCGCGTCACCGATGTCACCGGTGAGCAAGGTGAAGATGCTGCGCGACAGCACGATCAGGTCGCCCCGAACCGACCCGGTGTCGACCTCGAACGGGATGTCGACCCGGGCTTCGAGGGCATCGAGGAGCAGCGCGGTGTTGTCCGGCCAGCGCAGGTAGATCGATGACTTCCCGACTCGTGCTTCGCGGGCGACCGCGTCGATGGTGAAACCCGCCCAGCCGACCCGGCCGTAGAGCCGGCACGCGGTATCCCGGACGCGCTGATCCACCTCGGGGTCGCGCGGCCTGCCCGCCCCCGCGCTCGTTGTCGTTCGACCCATCGCGCTCCGCTCCCCTCTCGCCGCTACGCCGCCCGTGCCGCTTCAGTAGAGCAGGTCGACAACCTGTGCGCTGTCGCCGCCGTTGCGGAGGAGATAACTGCGCGCCGCTCGCATGTGCTTGAGCCAGAACGCCTCGGCGGCCTCTCCGTCGCGAGCCGTGACGAGTTCGCTCAGGCGCTCGTAGGCACGCAGGCCGCGCTGATTGTCGGCGTCGAGTTCTTCCGGCCTGCCGAGCTTCTCGTCGTAGCGCTGTTCGGTCTGGCGTTCCACCAGCTCCGTCAGCATCCCGATCACCGTCGCGAGGGTGTGGTTGCCGGACAGCTCGACCAGCCGACGATGGAATTGCACTGTGCGCCTGCCGAATTCGATCGGAGTCTGCAGCGCCTCCCGGACGTGCTCGACCTCGGCGGCGAGAGCGCGGCGGTTGGCCGCCGGCCCCCGTTCGGCGACCCGGCGCGCACAGGCGGGCTCGATCACCATGCGTGCCTCGTAGACATCCTGCAGGGTTGTCTTCGACAGCGTCAGAAGCAGGCCGAACTGGGCGGCCGCTGCCTCCGGCCCGGGGATCGTCACTCGGGCGCCGCCCGGCGGCCCTCGACGGATACTGACCAAGGAGTCGGCTTCCAGCAGTCGAAACGCCTCGCGCAGGGTCGGTCGCGACACCCCGAAATGTTCCATCAGCTCGGGCTCGGTCGGGAGCCACTCGCCATCGCCGATCTGACCGCGCGCGATCATGCGGCGGATGCGATCGGCGATCACCTCCGGCATCTTCTTCGGCCGGACCTGGTTGTTGCGGGCCGCCGCGCCCTTGGCGCTGGTCACATGTGCCTCCGTACGCATCCGCGATGGTCGAGTCCGTTCCGACCGAGATTATCCCATCGCGGATCCGTGACCGGCCACGGTGACGGATCTGGTTCCACCAGTTCATCTCGATTCGGCCGGGTGTTCGAGGGGTGCCGGCGACCCTGGGGTGCGCTGGACGGCGGTCCGCGGTCGCGCGCGGACACGACCCGTCGGGCGGTGTCGGTTCCGCGCCTGCGAGCGGCAGGCAAGGTGAAGTGAGCCGCGGAACCGACCGGGTCGAGAGATGCTCCGTCTCGGGGGATCTATCAGTGAGAACAGCTGCGGTACAGGTGAATTAAGCCTTTCCAGTTCGGGGTGGGATCCGAGTCAGGGTTTCGCGATCCGACAGAGTGATCGGCCAGGACCCGGGCTTCCAGTTCAGCTGGTTTATTTGTATAATCTGGCTATTTAGCCTTCCGATCGAAGGGCCCGCGCACTTCGGGTCCGTTCGTCGGCGGCGGATCGAACCTCTTCTCCGATTACCAGCATCATGTGCCGGAAATTGGGTTAGAGTGGTTCGGATCACACCGCGACACCCCCGAATATGAGCGGCTTCTCCCCGCCGGACGGCCGCGACTGTCATCTCCGCACCAACTCGCGCAAAGCGACTGTACGACAGGGCAATCGACTATCGTGACCAGCCAAATACATTCCGTCTCGGCTCGTCCGGACGAATCGGTGGACCTACTGGAGCCGACCGAGGAGCAGCTCCGCGCGTTCTTGGACCGGCAGCGCGCGGCGTTTCTGGACCGGGGCGCACCCTCGGTGGCCAGCAGGCGGGACCGTATCGATCGACTGATCCTGATGGTCACCGAGAACGCCGACGCCTTCGCGGCGGCGCTGGCGGCGGATTTCGGCCACCGCCCCGAAACGCTCAGCAAGTTCAGCGACATCCTCGGCGTGCTCGGTGACATCCAGCTCACGCGGGCTCGGCTACGCGCGTGGATGCGTCCGAGCAGGCCGCTGCGGGGCTCGGGGCTGTTCGGCGTCGCGAGCCGGGTCGAGCGAGTCCCGCTCGGCGTGGTCGGCATCATCGGGCCCTGGAACTTCCCGCTCGGTCTGGTGATCGAACCCGCGGCGGCGGCCTTCGCGGGCGGCAACGCCGTCATGGTCAAGTTCTCCGAGGTCACCACCCATACCGCGGAGCTGTTCGTCCGCAAGGTCGCCGAGTACTTCGACCCGTCCGAGTTCATCGCGGTGAGCGGTGGACCCACGGTCGGCTCGGCATTCAGCGCTCTCCCGTTCGACCATCTGTTCTTCACGGGTTCGCCGAAGGTGGGCGCGCTCGTGGCGGCGGCGGCCGGCCGCAATCTCGTCCCCGTCACCCTGGAGCTGGGCGGCAAGAACCCGGTGGTCGTCGACCCGGCCGCCGATATCGGCCGGGCGGCGCGCCGGCTGGCCGAAGCTCGCCTGATGAACGGCGGGCAGTTGTGCCTCTGTCCCGAACTGGTCTTCGTACCCGAGGAACAGAAGACGGCCTTCCTCGAGGGCGTCTTGCGGCGCGCCCGTGCCATCGCCGGTTCCGATGGCGGCCATGTCGCGGTGGTCAACGACGCCAACTTCACGCGGGTGACCGGATTGCTGGAGGATGCGCGCGGCAAGGGCGCCACGGTGCACGAGGCGGTGCCCGGTGAGCGGCCCGACCCCGTCGCCCGGCGGATCCCCCCGGTGGTGGTCACCGACTTCGACGACACCATGACGATCGCCGACGAGGAGATCTTCGGCCCGATTCTCATGGTGCGGTCGTATCGGACGATCGACGAGGTGATCGCGTACCTCGCGCCGCGGCCCGCGCCCCTGGCGGCCTATTGGTTCGGACCGGAGAACGAGGCGTTCCTGGCCTTCACCGGGCGCGTGCGCTTCGGTGGGATGACCGTCGGCGACGTGGCCCTGCACTGCGCGATTCCGGCGCTTCCGTTCGGCGGCGTCGGGCACAGCGGTTCGGGCGCTTACCACGGCAGGCGGGGGTTCGAGACCTTCACCCACGCCAGGGCCATCACCACGAGCCGGCTTCCGATGTCGGTCGGTGCACTCGCCACCCCGCCGGTCGGCCGTCGCACGGCCGCGCTGGTCGATTCCATGATCGCGCGAACCGCGGCGGCCGCGCGGCGCAGGCTGGACCGCGCCTCGGATTCTTCGGCACCCAGGAATACAGGAGAGAAATGAGCAGTCACAACGCGGCGAACGGTGCGGTGGCGCTGGTCACCGGCGGAGCCAGTGGGATCGGGATGGCCGGCGTGCGGCGACTGGCCGAACGGGGGTACCGGATCGCGGTCGTCGATCTGAACGAGACCGCGCTGGACGCCGTCGCCGCCGAATTCGGCGACGCCGTGAGCACTTTCGCCGCCGACGTATCCGATCACGACGCGGTGTTGGCGGTGGTGAGCAAAGTCGAGAGCGAGCTCGGTCCGATCCAGCACGTCTTCGCCTGTGCGGGTGTGGCTCGAGTGGGGTCCACATTGTCGGTGGACCGGGCGCACGTCGATCTGATGATGCGGGTGAACTACGGCGGCGTGGTGAATCTCGTCTACTCGGTCATTCCCCGCATGATCGAGCGAGGAGGCGGTGAGTTCGCGGTCGTCGCGTCGATGACGGGCATCATGGCCCCGCGCAAGATGGCCGCCTACGGGGCGACGAAGGCCGCGGTCATCGGCCTGCTCGACGCGCTGAGTTACGAGCTGGAGGGCACCGGCGTGCAGTTGGCGTGCGTATGTCCGGAGGCGGTGCGGACCCCGATGGCGAACGACTTCTTCGTGAACGCGGACAAGCGCCGACGCGCGCTGAAAACGGCGGTCACCCCGGAGCAGGTGGTCGCGGCGACCGAGCGCGGTCTGCGCCGCCGCAGATTCCTGATCCTGCCCGGCCCGGTCTCCAAGGTCGGGTGGCGACTCCAGCGATTCCTCCCCCGCGTGACCCACGCGATGCAGCGCAGCGGCGCTGCCGATCTGGTCTGAGGGGGACGGCCGCCATGGTCTGCTGCCTGCTGGCCGCGCAATTGGGGGTGCTGCTGCGTGGATTCTTCGCGCCCGTGCGGGGGCAGGGGGAGCGGCGACCGCGCCCCCGCGCGTCGGTGGTCGCCCTGGCCGTGGGGGAGCTGGGAATCCTCGCCGTTCTGGTGCTCGCGATCGCCTCGGCACGACCGGGGGCCTCGTCGTCGACGGCCGAGTCCGCTCACGTCCACGACGTGAGCCACGTCGGCATGAGCCATGGCGCGAATCACGTGGTGTGGATGGCCGCGCTGGCCCTCGCGACCACGGTCATCCCGCTCACCGTGCTGGCCGCGACGGAAACGGCTCTCCCGCGGCTGCGTGAGCTCGCGCTGCGGGTGCCCGCCTGGTTGGACGCGGTGATCTGGATCACGGTACTGGTGGTGTGGCATCTGCCGGTTGTGCACGCCACCGTGTCCGGCTCGGTGTGGCGAACGGCCGTGCTTGCCGTGCTGACGGCTGTCGTCTCGCTGCCGGTATGGGCTCGGGTCAGCGACCTGCTGCGCCGGGCGCCGCAGGTGGCGGCCACGACGTGGGTGCCGCTGCTCGCGGCCTTCGAGATCAGCATGGTGTTCGGCGCGGCGCTGGTGGCGAGTCCGGCCGGGTGGGTGCCGGGAGCCGGCGCGGTGCCGATCGCCGAACAACGCCTGTCCGGACTGCTGATGCTCGTCGTGGACATCGCGGCTCTGGTCCATCTGTTCCGGCGCGAGCGCGGCACGGCCGAAATCGACTCGCTCTTCACCGCTTTCGTACGTACTCCCCGGGAAGGAACCCGGTGACGACCGCGATGGTGAAGGCGCGCGTGCGGGCCGTCGACTGGGGCCCGGGGTCGCCCGGCGCGGGATTCCTGGCTGTCGCCCGCGCGTGGCCGGGACTCTTCCCGGTGGGTCCCCTGCTCGTCGGCGCCGCCTCCGTCCGCCCGCGCTCGCGCGGGGGGCGCTCAGGGCTCGGCCGGATCCCGCGCGGCCACGGTGGCCGAGCCGGACCGGTGCGGCGCGAGCGCCCGCTCGATGATGGCGGGCAGGTGGAGCAGCACCGAGTCTCGGCGGCTCCTGTCCTCGGTGCCGATGTCCTGGTGCAGGAGGGCGAGCATCAGCGTCGGACCGAGCACGTCCTCGACGACCGCGCCGGGGTCGAGGTCGTCTCGTCGTTCGGTGCGCGCGGCGGCGGCGACGCGGTCGCGCAGCATCCGCTGGCCGGGTTCCAGCAGACGATTCCGATAGGCGGCGAACAGTCCGGGCACCGAGTCGGCGTCGAGATGGATCCGCAGGTAGGCGCGACCGGAGCCGCGGGTGAACACGTCGAACACAGCGGTGGCGAGTTCCAGCAGCCATTCCCGCAACTCCTGCCCCACGCGGGTTTCGATCAGCGGAAACCCGGAGGCGGTGAGCGCTGCCATCAGAAGTTCTTCGCGCGTGTCGAACCGCCGCCCCACGGCGTCGCGCGATACTCCGGCCGCCGTGGCGACCGCCTTGACGGTGAATCCGGACCAGCCGTGTCTGGCGTAGACCTCGCGAGCCGCGTCGAGGATGCGTCCGTCCAGGGTGGTATCGCGGGGTCGTCCCGCCGTCCTCACGCCATCGTCGTTGGACACAGCCCTCCCGCACTCGCCCGACCTGCTCCGTTGATATCACACCCGGGCGACGCGGCCGCTACCGCGAGGGAGCGGGAGGCGACGCGGCACGTCTTCGCTCGCCGACGGCGCGGATGTGCCTTCTGTTTCAGTGTGGGCGCAGCACCGATCGTGCTTCGTACCCACTCCGGTGTCACTCGATGTGGAGAACTGCCATGAGTACCGATCTCTTGCGAACCCCGGCCGAATCGGGCGCGGATTCGCACGCGTTGCCGCAGCGGCGGCGGTTGCACGGGCCGGTGAGTACGCGACGCCAGCGCCGAACGGTGCTGGCCTACACCCTGCTCGCGGTGGTCGGCTTCCTGCCGTCCCTCCTGGCGGCGGGGGCCGGATGGCAGGCGTTGGGCCTCGGGCTGGTGGTGCCCGGCGGCGGATTCCTGCTGCACGGCGCCGTGGGTGCGGCCGCGATGCTGCTCACCCTCGTTGCGCTGGCGGTGGCACTGGTGGTGTGGTTCGGTACCGGCAACGTGATCGTGCCGGTGCTCGTGTGGCTGGCGGCGGCCGGTTCGGCCACGTGGTGGTCAGCGGGAGATCCCGAACCCGGACCGGTGCCCGCGGCCGCGACGGCGGTGATCGTCGCGGCCGTCGCGCTGGCCACGGTTCTGGTCAAGCGCCGGGCAGTGGCACGAGCGCACCGGCTTCGCGCCGAACGGGAGGCATACCTGCCCGCCGAGATCGCCGCGTATCGGGCACGCCGAGCGCCGGATGCGACCGGTATCGGCGAACTGGACGACAAGCAACTCGCCCATCTCCGCTGGTTGCTGGAATTGGGCCTGCAGCCGGTCGGAGAGTTCGAGGGTTTCGATATCGTCGAGCAGTTCCAGCCCTCCGCGCTGCGCTATCAGATCAACCACGTGCAGTATGCGCTCGCCCAGGCGCAGCGGCACTACCTCCCGAATTTCGACGGCTATCTCTCGCGCGCGCAGGAGAACCTGATCGAGAAACTGGCCGAGCCGAAGGTCTGGGGCTACTGGCGACTGGAGCGGCTGTGGGGACGGCTGAGCCTGCACTACGACCCGGCGGCGCGGGAGAACATCATGTTCACGGGGTGGTCGGGGATCTGCCTGAACACCTACAGCGCCACCACCGGCAGCGCGCGCTTCGCCGGCTCCGATGCCCTCGAATTCACTCTGGGTAATCCGCGCAAGACCTATCGCCACGGTGCGGAGTCGTTCAATCGATCGCTGGTGGAGAACTTCGGCCGGGCCGAGCACACGCTCTTTCCCTGCGAGCCGAACTGGACCTACTCCACGTGCAATCTCTACGGAATCAACAGCATCGCCTCGTATGACGCGGCATTCGGTACCAACCATCTGGCCGAGGTGCGCGAACCGTTCGTGCGCGGGCTGCGTACCGAGTTCATGGATCCGGCGGGCAACCTGGTGCCGTTCCGCTCCGATCACCTGGGTTTCGGCGTGCCCGCGAGTACCGGAGTCGTCTTCGCCCAGGCTGCGGGCTGGGCACGACCGACCCTGCCGCGTCTGTCGGAGATGCTGTGGGCCATCGCGTGCCGGGAGGTCTTCCAGCTCGACGAGGGAGGGCTCGAGCGCAGCCTGGAGACGCTGATGAAGACCGATCCCGGCAACTATCGAAACACCGGGTTGTTCGCGCGCGCCGTCATCGCGTTCTCGGCGGTCGAAGTCGGCGACTCGGCGGTGGCGAAGGCTGTCTTCGACTGCATGGAACGGTGCAACGATCCCGTCGAGGAGCGCGGCACCCGCCGGTTCGGCAACGGCTCGACCTTCTCCAACGCGATCGCGGCACACGCCGCCCTCAGCCGGCCCGGCGACTGGTCCGCACTGATCACCCAGCCCGCTCCGGCCTCCGCCCGTACCGGGCCGCTGCTCGGCAGCGCCTCCTACGACGAAGTGATGGTCGCGCGCGCCACCAGCGACGGTGATGACCTCGACCTGGTGCTGTGCCCGGCGCCGACGCGCACCGGCCCGGTGGACGCGTCGCTGCGACTTCGCCGCCTGCGGCCGGGGGGCACCTATCGCGCCGTGTCGCCGAGCGGAACGACGGAATTCATCGCCGATCGCCTCGGGGAGGCGGGGATCACGGTCTCGGTCGCCGGACGGTGCGGTGTTCGCGTCGAACCGATCGGATAGCCGCAGTGCGATGGTGGCAACGAAATGTGTTGCCGCAACGCAATTTTCGCCAGTTCGCTGCTGCGAGCGCGAATGCGGGCTATGGTCTCCATGGAATATAACGATCGATACATTCAGGAGGCGTGATGTCGATCCCCACCTACGGCGACTTCGATTTCCAGACCGTCGTGGACACCTACGACCCGAAGCTGGCCGATCTGCAACCCCACCATCACCGGCACGGGCTGACGTTGCAGGTGCAGTACTTCTACGGGACGCTGCGCGACTCCGACGGCGTGACGTGGGCGTTGGAGCGCAAGTTCATCGGCCCCATGACCGGCGGCGTGTGGCTGATGAACGACGCGAGCGGCGACCTGAACCTGCACGTGGGCGCGCTGACGTCCGCGCGGGGCGAATCCATCCGCACGATCGAGCCGTCCAAGCGCGTCTGGCGTAATCACCTCATGCACACGATGTCGGAGAAGTTCGGCGTCGCGAGCGAGCCGATGGAGCTGGCCATCGACGACGAGGGGATCCGGTGGTCGGAAGGCGAGCTGTTCGATCTCGCGGGCCCGCTGCAGGGGCCGGGATTCCAGTTCTACGCCCCCGCCCGCGACGAACCGCTGTTCTACAGCACTCAGGTCTACTGGGTCACCGGCACGATCGGGGGCAAGCCCGCCGAGGGGTTCGTCGGGCTCGACAACGGCTATTGGACCCACGGCGTCGAGTGGAAGGAATACCGCTACTTCCGTGATCTCGAGGTCTCGTGGGAGGTGTTCGGCAACAAGTTCACCGACGGCTCGATCGAGTACGGTGTGATCGTCAAGGGCCGCCGCGGCTGGTCGGGTGCGGCAACATTCGAGTCGGGTAAGCTGATCGCCAAAACCGATCAGGTCGGCGCGGTCTACGATCTCGACGACGAGGGCTTCATCAACAGCATAAACTTCGACATCGGCGGTCAGGGCTACACGTTCACCGGTGGGGAGACGGGGAGAATGCACCATTTCGGCGAGGCCCGCTGGGGTAACTACACCTCGCAGGGAGGTGTCACCCGGCGTGTCGGTGACGCCCGGGAACTGGACTTCGGATACAGCTGGATCGAGTTCTTCCCCACCCGGATCACCGCGGACGGACTCACCTCTGGATGACCGCTGGGCCAACGGGAGCCAGGCGTCGCTCCGGTCGTCCGCCGGCCGGAGCGGATTCCGTGCGGGATGCCCTGCTCCGTGCCGGGGCGACGCATTTCAGTAAATCCGGCTACGCCGGTGCGAGCATCCGCGACATTCTGGCCGACGCGGGCGCGACCGCGCCCGCGCTGTATCACCACTTCGGTAACAAGCCCGGACTGTACATCGCCACGGCGACCGAGGCGCAGAACCACGTATTCGACACGTTCCGGTCGGCGGTGACCGGCAGGCGTTCCCGGGCGGATCGGGTCTCGGCACTGCTCGACGCCGCGGTGGCGCTGCGACGAGAGCACCCGTACGCCGCCGAATACCTGGTCGTCGTGGATCGCGATATCGCCCGCCATCCCGAGCTCGGCGAGCTGGCTGCCTTCGGCGCGCGCTTCGACGAGTTCTGGAGGGGGCTGGTCGGTGCGCAATCCGATCGAGGCACCGCGATCGGATTGCGCGCCCTCGTGCAAGGCGTCTTGGTGATGGGTGGCCCGACCATGCCCATCACGGATGTGGAGGCGGGCGCGCAGGCCCTGCAGCGGCTGTTGCGAGCGGGGATCGACTCGCCGCCTCGAGCGGGCGAGTCCTCGACGGAAGGTGCGGCTTCCGCGGTGGCGAAGCCGCCGCCGTGACCAGGCCCCTGGCACCCTGCGTCGAACTCGGGCCGCTCGGCGAGATCCGTGCGCCGAGCGGCTGTCGAGGCGTCGCTACCGGCGCGCTCGTCCGAGGAGGAAATCGACGAGATCGGCGGCGTAGTTCGTGCCCGGGGTACTGAGCGTCGTCCCGTCGCGCCTGGCCAGTGACTCGTAGAGCGCCGCGCCGGCCAGCAAGCCGGTGAGCATCGTCGCCGACACGTCCGCGTCGAGTTCACCGCGGTCGAGCCCGCGCTGGATGATCGCCTCCGCGGCGTGCAGCGTGTGCTCCGCGGCGACGTCTCCGACGGCGGCGTGCAACGGTGACTGCCGCTGCACCTCGATCATCATCCGAATCACCACCGGCCCGTCGGGGGAGGCGAAGTAGTCCATCAATCCCGCTGTGAAAGCGATCAACTCGGTACGCAGGTCTCCGGTTTCGCGGATCTGCAACGCGAAGTCGGTCCGGCGCAGTGCGTCGATCAGGAGGTCGGGCGCCGAGGCCCACCGTCGGTAGAGAGCGGGCTTGCCCACATCGGCCCGCTTGCTGACGGATTCGAACGTGACCGCCGCCTGGCCGCCTTCGGCATAGAGCATTCGCGCTGCCTGCAGGCATCGGCGACTGATTTCGGGGTCGCGCGGTCTGCCGCCGCGTTCGACTGCCGAATCCGACCGGAGCGTCAAGCCGCGCACCTTCTCGCGCACGTGGTCATTGACGAAGTCTACCGCCCGGATTAGCCTACTAACGTACTGTAATCGTACGTAATTATGCGGAAGCAATTCTTCCCCCACACCTCCGCTGCGGCAGCACTCTGCGCCCGCGAGGGGAACCTCGAGATTCGAGATGTCATGACAACGACCAGAGAACCCGAGATATTGCACACCCGTGCGGGAGCGAGTGGTTCGGTGCTGCGCAGGCACCGGTTCCGAGCGCTCGGCACATGGGCGGTCACGGCCTTCGTGGGGATTCTGCCCATTCTCGCCGACGCGCCCGACGGACTCGCGGCGGCCGGACTCGGACTGTGGTTTCCGGGGGCCGGTTTCCTCTACGGTGGCCTGTGGTGGGCGACCGTGCTGACGCTGCTCGCGTTCGTCGTCGCCATGGCACTGTGGGTTCTCATGGGCGGGTTCGTCTTTCCCGTCGGGGTGTGGGCGGGGACGGTACTGCTGGCCGGGGTGACCGCCGGGCAGGAGTGGGCGCCCGCCCGCGTGGTCGTGCCCGCGACCGCCGCGGTCGTGATCGCGGCGGTCGGGGCGGCGATGTTGTCGCGCAGGCGGACGACGCGGCGACTCGGCGAGCGGGCGGCCGACGAGCTGGCGACGGTGGCGTTCCGGGAGCCGGAATTGCGCAACCCCGTACCCGGCGAGCTCGACGAGAAGGACCTCGCCGAACTCCGGTATCTGCTCGACCGCGCGCTGCAGCCGGTAGACGAGTTCGCAGGCTTCAACACCATCGACCAGTTCCGGGAGAGCGCTTGGCGCTACCAGCTCGTCACCATGAACTACGCACTGGCCGCCCTTCAGGTGAATCATCTCCACGCCTTCACCGGCTATGTGCAACAAGCGCAACGCAACGCGATCGTGAAGATGACGGACCGCCGCGTCTGGCACTACTGGCGCATCGAGAATCTGGTCGGCAACTTCAAGTTCGGCGCCGATCCGATCCGGTACGAGAACATCATGTATTCGGGATGGTGGGCGCTGGCGCTCGGCGCCTACGAGCGAGCCACCGGCGACCTGCAGTTCTCCGAGCCGGGGGCACTCACACTCGTGGACAAACCCGGGCGCGAGTACGTCTACGACTATCCGGCGATCGTCGAGGCGATCGTCGGCCAGTTCGACGACCGTGCGCTGACATTCTTTCCGTGCGAACCGAACTGGGTGTTCACCGTCTGCAATCTGTACGGGATGGGCGGCGCGTTGCTGTTCGATCGCGTACACGGCACGAGGCACGGTTCGGATCGGCTGGACCGGTTCAACGAGATCCTCGAATCGGAATTCACCCGGTGTGACGGTGGCGCTGTCGTCATCGCGTCACGCCGTACCGGGCTGACCCTGTCGACCTCGGAACCGTTCTCCGCGGCCTCCAATACGTGGCTGACCAACATCGTCTCGCCGCGGCAGGCGCAGGTCGCCTGGGAACTGGCACGGCGCTTCAACATCCAGCGCACCCACGGTGATCTGCATGCCATCGTCCCGAAGGGGGCGGGGTTGGTCGACCCCGGCAACTATCGGTTGACCGGAGCCTGGTACTGGGCGTCGTCGATGGTCAGCGCTCGGGAAATGGGCGACCACGAACTGTACGAGGTCGCCGCGCAGAAGTTCGACGCGTTGAAGCCGATGAATCCCGATGCCGAGCATCCGTCCGAATATCACCGGTCGCTGTTCTGTCGAGCGATGGCGTGTGTGGGGCGGTTCGGGGCGCAGGACATGTGGTACCGGTTCGGCCACGGGGATATCACCGAACCCGCGACGGCGGGCGCGCATCTGAGCGAAATTTCGTACCGCGAGGCCCACGTCGCGGCCGCCCACCGCGACGGTGAGCGGTTGCGCCTGGTGCTGCGACCGGCGGCCGGGCCGGTCGGCGCCGCACTGCGGGTGGGCGGCCTGCGGCCCGGACGACGCTACCGGGCAGCGGGGACGGTGGAGCCCGAGGTCACGGCCGACAACAGGGGTTTCGCCACCGCGACGGCGCGGGTCGACGGGCGCACCGAAGTAGTCTTCGGTCCGGCAGAGTAGGGGATGATCGTCAGTGGCTTGCTGTATTCTCGGCGCCTACGCGATGGCCATGCTCGTCGGTGCCTGCCGCAAGGTCGCAGGCGCCTGTCGCCGGATGCGGCGCACGACGGCGGCTCCCGAGCGGAACTCCGACGCGTGGGCCGCGTAGCGGGCGCCGCGTCCCACCCGGTACCGATGCGATGAGTGGTGGCGTCGCCGGCATCCGGCCGCGGGGCTGATCGCGATCTTCGGTGGGTGGATGCCGATAAACCATGGGATCGCCGGTATTTCGCTCCGGTCGTGCCGATCCTGTGGTCGGCGGTACTTGACCGAGCGACCGTGATCTATCTAATATATTGTTTGTTATATTAATTCGGGCGAGGAGCGCGGGTGGCGGACGTAAAGGTTCAGTCGAGCGAGGCGCTCGCACCCCCGCCGCCTCGGCCCGTCCGTCCGGTGGTGGTGTGGTCGGTTGCCGGCGCGGGTGCGCTGGTGTTGCAGTTCTACGTCTTCGCCTCGTGGCTGAGCACCGACGCGGCGCCGGTCATTGCCACCGGTGTTCCCCGCTCGACCTGGGTGTTCGTCATCGTGTTCCAGGTCGCGATGACTTCGGCGGCGGTGTTCGCGCTCTGTTACGTCGGCCGGGGAGTCATCCGGGAGCGGCGGGTCACCATCGAGGCGGCCCTGCTGATCGGCTACGCGTCGTGTTTCTGGCAGGACCCGATCACCCCGAACTATTTGCGCGTCACCTTCTACTACAGCTCGGCCTTCGTGAACCAGGGCTCGTGGGGGCACCACATCCCGGGCTGGATCAGTCCCAACAGCTCCGTGTGGGTCGAGCCCTTCTTTCTCACCGGTTCGTCCTACCTGGCGATGATCCTGACCGCTATCCAGGGGCGCAACGCCATGCGGTGGATCAAGCGGCGCAGGCCACAGACCAACGTCGCCGGGCTGCTGTTCACCGGCTGGCTGGTAGTCGCGTCGACCGACTTCCTGCTGGAGAATCTGTTCGTTCGCACGGGCGTCTACGCGTTTCCCGGAACCATCCATGGCTTGTCGATATCCGGCGGGACCATTCATCAGGTCCCGGTATACGAGTCCATGACGTGGGGACTGGTCTGGGCGACGGGCGCGGCGATCCTGTACTTCGTCGACGACCGTGGGCAGTCATTCGTCGAGAAGGGAATCGACAGTTTCCCGCTCGGGCTGCGACACCGCGGGCTGTTCAAGATTCTGTCGTGCGTCGGCGTCCTCAACCTCGCCTACATTTTCTGCTTCGCGATCCCGTACAACCTGATCTCGCTGCACATCGACCCGTTCCCGGAAGGCTATCCCAGCCACCTGAACAACGGGATATGCGGTGTGGGCACGCCCTATGCCTGTCCCGACCCGGGTCTTCCGATGAATCTGCCGAACGCCCCGGTGCCGCCCCCGCCCTGACCGGAAGCTGATAGTGGTTACTTTTTCGGTAGCGCCCGGACTGGCGCGCACCGTTCCGCTCGTCGAGGTACTGAAGCTGGATCGGATCGACCGCGACCTGTTCCGCTCGGTGCACCTCTTCGAGGTCGATCGGCCCCTCTACGGCGGCCAGGTGATGGCGCAGGCCCTGCTCGCGTGCGGCGCGACCGTCGAACCGGACCGGATACCGCATTCGCTGCACGGGTATTTCCTCCGTCGCGGGGATGGCGCTCGGCCGGTGGTCTTCCGAACGGAAGTCGACCGGGACAGCCGTTCGTATTCGGCGCGGCGCGTGGTGGCTCTCCAGGATGGTGAAGTCATCTTCAGCATGGCGGCGTCGTTCCGGACGATCGTGGCGGGGCAGGAGGGCGCCGGATCGGAGGTGGTCGTGACCGCCGCCGTGGAGCAGTGTCCGGTTTTCGTTCCCTATTCGGAACTGGCGCTCGAGATCCGTGCCCACGACTGGACCGGCCGGCCGGGGAAGTCTCATCCGGCGAAGTTCTGGGCCCGTCCCCACGGTCCGCTGCCCGAGAACGATCCATTGGTCCACGCGGCCGCCATCGCGTACGTGTCGGATTTCTCCGCTGGGCTCCCGTACACCGTGGGAACCGACGTTCTCGGACCGAGCCTCGACCACGCGCTGTGGTTCCACCGGCCGCCGCGGTGGGACGGTTGGCTCTACCTCGACTACGACAGAGGCCTGTCGGCGGCCAAACGCGGCTGGTACACCGGCTCGGTTATCGCCGACGGTGAAGTCGTCGCCAGCCTGGCGCAGGAGATGGCCTACCGGTGAGGGCCGGACGGTTGCCCCGATATTCAATTAGATAGATTATATAACTGAATAAACCAGGTGCTGTGGCCCGAAGAGGTGCGATGGTGGGATCCGAGGAGACTCGCGTGGATGACTGGCGGGTGCGATTGACGGCCCTACTCGAGAACTACGCGACGCGGCCGCGGCCGGGATCGTCGCGTGAACGCGCGGCTGCCGCCCGCGCGTGGCAGGGGGAACTGGTCGATGCGGGCCTGGCCGCACCCGGCTGGCCGAAGGATGTCGGCGGGCTGGAGCTCGACCTGGAGGACCAGCTCGACTACTACCGGATGACCAGCGCGGCCGGTGTGCCCAAACATCCCAATCCGATGGCCTTCATCGTCGCGCCCACCCTGATCGTCTACGGTACCGACGCTCAGAAGAAGCGGTTCCTGGAACCGCTGCTGCGCGCCGAGGAGATGTGGTGTCAGGGGTTCTCCGAACCAGGTGCGGGCAGTGATCTGGCCTCCCTGTCCACCCGGGCGGTACGGGACGGCGACAGCTACCGGGTCACCGGTCAGAAGATCTGGACCACCCAGGCGACCGGGGCGGACTGGATGTTCGCGCTGGTGCGTACGGGTCCGGCCGGGCGTGGTACCGATGGCATCAGCTACCTGCTCATTCCGATGAACTCTCCGGGCATCGATGTCCGGCCGCTGCGCGACGCCTCGGGCGCCTACCATTTCGCCGAAGTCTTCTTCGATGATGTCGTGGTCCCCGCCGAGAACCTGGTCGGTGCGGAGGGGCGGGGGTGGTCGGTGATGCGCACATCGCTCGGCCATGAGCGCGCGACGGCATTCCTCGCCGACGAGTTCCGCTACCGCGGCTTGGTGGACAAGGTGTTCGCGCTCGCGGTCAGCCGGGGCTACGCGAACGACGCGGTGATCCGCCAGGAACTGGCTTTCGTCGAGACCGCTGTTCGCGCGATCGCGGCCAACAGTGCTCGTGCCTTGAACGCCGTTCTGCGACAGGAGGATCCGGGCGGGGTGGCATCGGTGAACCGATTGGTCAAGTCGGAGTTCGAACAGCGACTGCATCGGCTCGCGCTGCGATTGACCGGGTCGGGCGCCACGCTGGGCGGCCGGTCCGCGGGCGCGGTCGACGGCGGCCGCTGGAGTTACGGTTACCTGATGTCGCGGGCGTCGACCATCGGCGCCGGGACCGCCGAGATTCAGCGCAATGCCATTGCCGAGCAAGTGCTCGGTCTCCCGTCGCACCGGGGCGACGGCACCCGGCCCGCCGCCGTCGCACCCGGTCGCCCGCTGACTCCGCCGGACCAGGACGAGGCGGCGCTGCGCCGGGCACTCGGTGAGGTGCTTGCCGCCGCCACCGGTACCGGGCAGGTGGTGCGGCCCTCCGAGCCCGCCGATTACGACAGGGCGCTCTGGCAGCAGCTGGTCGGATTCGGCCTGCCCGGACTCGCGCTCGCGGAGGAGTCGGGTGGCGGCGGTGCGAGTATGCGGATGCTCGCGGTGGCGGTGGAGGAGGTCGGCTACGCGCTGGCGTCGGTGCCGCTGGTGCCGACACTCGGCGCGCTCGAGCTGCTGCGACTGGCCGGGACCACCGAGGTGGTGCACGCGATAGCCGACGGCGCGACGGCGGCCTTCGTCGTCCCGGTCGAGGACGAGGGTTGGGGCGTCGACGGTCCGCTACCGGCCCTGGAGGGCACCCGGCTGTCGGGCTCGGTGCAGCGGGTAGCTGGTGCGCCGGTGGCCGACGTACTGGTCGTGCTGGCCAGAGACGCCGCTACGGCGGAGCTGGTCCTCGCCACGGTCGAGCCGCGCGAGGTCGAGATCGAGCCGCAGGAGCCGATGGATGTGACGGCGACCGCCGGCGTGGTGGTGCTGGACGGCGTGGCGCCGACTGTCGTCGCCCGGGGGGACGAGGTGCTCCGAATCCTCGACGCCGCGCGGCCTGCGGTGCAATTGATGCTCGCGGCGGATTCGGTCGGGGTGGCGAATCGGGCCTTGGCGATGGCCGTCGACTGGGCCGGCCAGCGCGCGCAGTTCGGTCGCCTCATCGGCTCGTATCAGGCGATTTCGCACCGCTGCGCCGACATGCTGGTGCGCGCGGAAGGTGCGCGCGCGCAGGTATTATCCGCCGCGGAACTCGCCCCGAACGACATCGAGGCCGCCGATATCGCCGCCGCCGACGCGCTCGACGCCGCCGTCTGGGTCGCCGAGAATTGTATCCAGATCCATGGTGGTATCGGGTTCACCTGGGAGCATCCCGCGCACCTGCTGTTGCGGCGGGCCATCGCGAACCAGGCGGCACTCGCCCGGCCGGAGCAACTGCGCGATCGCGCCGCCGGTGTGGTGCTGGCTCGGCTGTCCTGATTCGAGCCGCGGGAGGTTGTGATCTGTCACTCAGTGATGGAGGAGGCGCGCGCACGTTCAGGCCGCGGCGAGTTCACGAAGCTCCTGCATTCCCGCCAGCCAACGATCAGTGAGGGGGGACGTGTCCCCGAGTGCCGCTACGGCATCAGCGATCATCGCGGCGTCTTCGGCAGTCAGTCCGTCCATCAGGCTCCGGGCCGCCGCGCTCAGCGCCGAGATCAGCGCTGTTCCGTCGGCGTGGACAGCGATGACGTCCGGTGATCGCGATCGGTGATCGTGCGTCTCGGCGGCCAGCTCGGTCAGCGGCTCCACGATCGACCACCGGACGCGAGCGGCCGATTCCGCGGTACTCGCCGTGCCGAGCTCACCGACCACCTGTTCCACTGCCCCGAAGACCTCGAGCAGGCCCGAGCTCATCGCCCGTCCCTGCCCCTCGAGGTAGAGCCGCGCGGCCACGTCGCCGATAACCTCGGGCGCCGAAGCGTCGATGATGAGGTCGGTGTCCGCCACCGGCGGAATGACGGCGGTGGCCGCGACGACGCCAGTACACGTGACGAGCACCGCCGCACCGGTCGCGAGAACGGTGCGAACGCGGCTCCGCGGCCACGGCAGCAGTGTCAGCGCGGCCACGATCGAGGTGAGGAGCACGAACAGACCGAGGATGTCGGCCAGCATCGAGGTGGTGACGCCGAGCGCCGTCGGGGCACCGGTGCCTGCATTGACGACCCAGAACCCGCAGCAGAACACGACGATGGCGACCGCACCTGCCGGTGCGCCGAGCGCGAGCCCCTTCTCGGTATCGGCCAGCGCGAAGACGGTGACCGCGACCGCACCCGCCGTGGCACCGCACCAGGCCGTGACCTCGAGTAGCGTGTACAGCGAATCGACGTCGAGGTCGCGGGGAGCCCGTTGCCGGAAGAGCGCATACGGCAGGAGTCCGCCGACACCCCCGGCCAGCCCGGCGAGCGCGAGGTCGCGGCCCGGCGGCGCGGTCCGGACCAGGGGTGGCCGCTCCGCGGGAGGCCGGACATACAGCCAAGCGGGAATCGTGATCTCCGCGCGAGTAAGGGCGCACGCCACAGCGGCCAGTGCCGCCACGGTCCCGGCGGCGAGCAACACGGCGACATTGTCGAGCTGCGACCCGAGATACGTGCGGGTGAAAGCCACCGGCGTGTTGTCCAGGCTCAGCTGCACCCGCTGCCACTGATCCAGGACCGTGAAGTAGATCAGGGACGAGGCGAGCGCACCGACCGGCCACGACCATCGGGGTGAACGCAGCCGCGCCGTGGCGTCGAAGCAGACCTGGGCGAGCGACGCGGTGAGCGCGGTGCCGCCCAGCCCCGCCAATGCGAACAGCAGCAGCCAGATCGGGTGGTCGAGCCCGCCCCGCAGCGCGGAGGTGGTGTGCGCCAGGGAAACGACGTGACCGAGCATCAGCCCCACTGCGACGCCGCAAGCCGGAAGCCGCAGGGCGAGTGTGCCGGGCACGACGCGATCGACGGCGACGGCGCGCCATACCCCGACCCCGACGGTGCAGCCGAGCAGGAGCCCGCCCACCGCGGGCGCGATCGACTGCTGGTACTGCTGCAGGGACGTCGCGGTCGACGCCGCCGTGAGGGTGTTCGCGAGTAGCGGCATCGCCGCACCTACGAGAAATGCAGGCAGGGCGCCGTCGAGGAAGGTGATGGCCGCCGCGAGGTGCGGCTTCCGTAGCACCGCGACCCTGCTGTCCGCGCCGGGGTGGTTCGCCCTGAGCTGCCGCCACCACCCGTTCGCCGCCGCGCGCGCACGGCCGGTGAGCGCGATCAACCGCTCCGGGCCGTCCAGGAACAGTGCGGCGCGCAGATCGGCGTCGAACTCCCGCGACCGCAGCAGTGCGGTCGCCGTGAGATCCACGGTGACGATCAGCAGCACCGCGCGCCACACGTAGTCCGGGACGAGCCCGAATTTTCCGGTCCACACCGCGGTGATCAGCGGCAGCAGCAGCACCGGCAGGACGGCGTAGCGCACACCGCGGGTGATCCAGGACAGCGTGACGTCACGATTGCTGATGTGCGCGAGTTCGTGCATGACGAGGGGATCGAAGAGCGATCGGTCGCGCATGCTCAAAGCGGCCTTGCGCGGCAGCGCGATGCGGTAGCGGCCGAGCGAGCCGTAGCTGAAGGCGTCGCGCTGGTCTTTCGAGCCGAGCATGACCTCCGGCGGTCGGCGAAGTCCCGCCGCGTGCGCGAGTTCGCCGACGCGAGCGACCGCATCCGGCAGCAGCGCCGCGGCGGGGGTGAGCCCGCGGCGCCGTTCGATGAACGACGGCGCGACGAGCACGATGCCGACGCCGATGGCGAGCACGAGCGCCGCTCCGACGAGGGCGAAGGCCGCACGGGTGTGCTGGGCGCCGGCGTAACAGCGCATGGCCGCGTCGTGGGTGGCGATCTGGGATCTGAGGCTATCGAAGGATTCGCTGTAACCGGCTCTGTGCAGGCAGTCCTCGACGGTGCGAAGGAACCGCTCGCCGTGGATCTGGGCGTGCAGGGAATCGCCGAGGAACAGCCCCGCCGTGACCGTGGCCGCCACCAGGACGACGAATCGGACGGTGGTGGGGGAGGGGAACGCCGACAGCGAAACGCGCGGAGCAGCGGCGGACGGTGTCAGCCGCTCAGCGGCGGTCATGGCCGTTCACCGGCCGGTTGCCAGTGCGCCGACGGTCGCATCGGCGATCAGGGCCGCCGTTGCCTCGTTCACCCCGGCCGTGATCGCCGTGGCGCGCGCGACCTCGCGGACACGAGCGGCCTGCTCACGGGTCAGTGCGACCGGCTGCTGCGCCGGGCTGCGATTCCCGAGACCGAGAAGCTGCCGCAGGTATCCGGTCATCGAGGTCGCGGCCCGCTCGACCGCGCTCTCCGCGACCGCCGTGGCCAGCGACTGCAGGACCTTCTGAGCGACGAGGATCACGAACGGGGTGAGCATCGCGAGTTCGAGGCCGAATCCGAGCGCCTCGTCCCGGTCCGGCGGCGCGAGGACGGCGCGCGGATCGGCGAAGTACTCCTCGGCGGTGAGCTCGTAGAGCGGCATCTCCTCGGGCGCGACGTCGGCGAGGATCATTCTCGCGAGTTCGTCGGTCAGGGCGCGCTCGGCTCGGGCGTCGATCAGGGCCGGGATTCGATCGGGCATGGCAACCTCGCTGCACGTTGTCGCGATGGGGAGTTCCAGACAACGCACTGCGCACGCGGCCGACAAGAGTAGCGGACTACTCGGGGGATCCGATATTTCTCCGACTTCGGCGAGCACCTCGCCGATTCCGTTGCGGAACCGGCCCCGGTTGTCTAGCGTCGCCCGCTGTGACTTCGCCACCGGCTTCGCCGTCACACCAGCACACTGGTCCAGACGCGCAGGACTCCTCCGCCACTCCGGCCGACGGGGATCCCCCCGCGCCGCTGTACACCGAGGAGTTCATGACAGACCCCCTTCGGGTGTACCGCGAACTCCGCGACAGACACGGGCCGTTGGCCCCGGTCGAATTGGCGCCGGACACCCCCGCGACCCTGGTGCTCGGCTACCGCGAGGCCCTGCGGATCCTGGACGACGACGCGCACTACCCCTCCGACCCCCGGCGCTGGCAGCAACTCGTCGCCCCGACCTGCCCGGTGCTGCCGCTGCTGCAGTGGCGCCCCATCACGATGCGCACCGCGGGCGCGGAGCATGCCCGGCTGCGCGAAGCCTGCACGGACGGCCTGGAACGGGTGAACCTGCACGCCGTGCGGCAGGTCGTGGAGCGCACCGCGGTCGCGATGATCGAGTCGTTCGGCGAAGCCGAGCCGATCGAGCTGCTCGGACAGTACGCTTTTCCACTCACCTTCCAGGTGCTCACCGAGGTGCTCGGCCTCCCGCCGGAGGCGGGGCAGCGCGCACTCGCCGGGGTGTCCGCCGTGCTCGATGCCGCGGACGCCGAATCGGCTCGCCGGGGCAATGCGGTTTTCGAGGAGATCCTCGCCGATGTCGTCCGGCACAAGCGCGACCATCCGGGCAACGATCTGCTCTCCTGGCTCATCGCGCACCCGGCGCGGCTGGACGACACCGAGCTGGTCCAGCAGACCGCCATGCTGTACGGGGCCGGAACCGAGCCCACCTGCGGCTTGATCAGCAACGCCCTGCTGCTGGTGCTGACCGACGATCGCTTCGGCGGCGGAGTACTCGGCGGCGCGATCTCGACCCGCGACGCGATCGAGCAGGTGCTGTTCACCGATCCGCCGTGGGCGAACTTCAGCGTCCGCTATCCGAGGCAGCCGCAGCTGCTGAACGGCGTGTTCCTGCCTGCGCACCAGCCGGTCGTGATCTCCTCGGCCGCGTGCAACGATGATCCCTCGATCGCCGGTGACCGCACGGGGAACCGCTCGCACCTGGCGTGGGGTGCGGGCACGCACGCCTGTCCGGCGCGGTCGATGGCCGAGCTGATCGCCCACGAGGCGATCGACCAGCTGCTCGACGCGCTGCCCGAGATATCGCTGGCGATCCCGGCCGGGGAGCTGACCTGGCGCCCCGGGCCGCTGCATCGGATGCTCGCCGCGCTGCCGGTGTACACATCGGCCGATGCGGTCAGCGCTCCGCGTGGCCGCGAGACGCCGCTGCCGTGAGGCCGGTGCGCCCGACCGGTTCGAGGAGAATCTCGGGAATGTCGGTGTGCACCGCCCGCACGAACTCGCCGAGCCCCTTGGCCTGCGGGTCGGTCCGGGTGCAGGAGGCGACGCCCTCGCCGAGGAAGCCGACGATCACGAAGTTGAGCGCGCGCAGGTTCGCGAACTCGTAGCGGCGGATCTCGTAGCAGGCGGCCTCCGGGACGAGCGCGCGGAAGCGCTCGGTGCTCAGGTGGGTGCGGAGCCATTCCCAGCGCTGGTCGGTGTCGGCCCACAGCCCGACGTTGGCCTTGCCGCCCTTGTCGCCGGAGCGAGCCGCGGCTATCGCGCCGAGCGGCGCGCGGGTGTGCGGGCCGGAGCCGGTCGGCGCAGCGGCCGGTTCGGGTGCCGACGCGATCACCCCGGTCCAGCGGTCGTCGGTGTGCGGGCAGTGCGGGACGGCCTCCCGGGTGCCGTCGGCGTGGACGACGACGTGGGCGACCTCGGTGGCGGGGATGGTCGTCGGCCAGTAGACCCCGAACTCGGTGGCGGAGCTGGGCGGGGTGGTCGTGTGGAAACCGGCGTACCCGGCGACCGCGAGTTCGAGCACGGCGTCGGAGAACGCCCGGTCGACCGGCGCGCGGTCGCGGTGCTTGACGGTGATCCGCAGGTGCGCGGTGGCCTCGGCGAAGCAGGTGGGATCCGGGCGGTCGTAGCGCAGCAGCTGGATGTCGACGGCGTCGAACTGCTCGGCGCCACCGAGGGTGTCGAAGAGCAGATCGGTGGTCCAGCGCGCCTTTTCCTCGATGTCGAGGCCGGTGAGCACCATCGTCATGGTGTTGCGGTAGCCGCCGACGCGGTTCATGGCCACCTTGAGCTGCGCGGGCGGCGGGCTGCCGGTGGTGCCCGCGACCCGCACCCGGCCGGGGCCGTCCTGGGTGACGGTGAGGGCGTCGAAGCGGGCGACGACGTCGGGGTTGGGGTAGATCGGTGAGTCCACCTCGTAGAGCAGCTGCGCGATCACCGTCCCCGGGGACACCAGCCCGCCGGTGCCCGGGTGCTTGGTGATGACGAAGCTGCCGTCCGCGGCGAGCTCGGCGATCGGGGAGCCGGGGAAGCGGCGATCGGTGATCTCGTGCAGGTTCGAGTAGTTTCCCCCGCTGGCCTGGGGGCCGCACTCGATGATGTGCCCGGCGGCGACCGCGCCGGCCAGCGCGTCGAAATCGGTGCGCTCCCAGCCGTGCCACCAGGCGCCCGCCCCGACCACGAGGGCCGCGTCGGTGACCCGGGGCGCGATCACGACATCGGCGCCGTGCGTGAGGGCGGCGGCGATGCCCCAGCCGCCGAGGTAGGCGTTGGCCGACACCGGTTCGCTGCCCGCCTCCGCGAGCGCGTGGCCGGTGTCCAGGTTGCGGAACGGGTACTCCGCGCGCAGCTGGGGCAGCCGGGGCATGAGGTCGTCGCCCTCGATGTGCGCGACCCGCAGGTGCAGGCCCTGTTCGGCGATGATCTCCCGGATGTGCGCCGCCATCCCGGCCGGGTCCAGACCACCGGCGTTCACGACGACCTTGATGCCGCGCTCGGCACACCGCCGGGCCACGCGCGCGAACTGGCGGGGGAAAGTGCGCGCGTAGCCGGCGCCGGTGGGTTTGCGGGCCGCTTTCCAGAGGATGAGCATGGTGAGCTCGGCGAGGTAGTCCCCGGTGACCACATCGATCTCGCCGCCCTCGATCAGGTCCTCGAGGGCGGAGAAGCGGTCGCCGTAGAACGCCGAGGCATTGCCGATGCGCACCGGGCGGCGCGGCGCGGTGGTGGTCATGATCGTCCTTCGGTGGGTGGGCGGCCGGGGCCGGGTGCCCCGGCGAAGGCCTGGGCGATCGTCGCCCAGGAGCGCGCCACCGGGCCGGTGATGGTGAGCGCGGTGTCGAGGGGGTGGCGGCGCTGGGTGACGACGAGCGCGAAATCCTCGGCCGGGCCGGTGATCCGGTCGGTCGCGTCGTCCGGGCCCCAGCTCCAGGTGGCATCGGTGTCCGGTGCGGTGAGCTCGACCCGCACCGGTGCCTGCGGGACCTCGAGTCCGCGCAGCGCGTGGCTGAAACCGAAGGTCGAGACGCCGAGGTGGCAGACGCTGCGCAGCCCGCGCCCGAGCGGCTGCGTGGCGCCGATGGTGTCGTAGATGTCGCGGCCGTGGGCCCAGGTCTCCATGAGCCGGGCGGTGGCCGAGGAGGCGACGCTCATGGGCGGCCCGAACCACGGCAGCCTGCGGCGGGGGTCCTGCTCGGCGAAGGCGGCCAGCAGGTGTCGTCGCGCGGTGCCGAACCAGTCGAAGAGCTCCGCGACCGGCAGCCCGCGGCTGTCGGCGGCGACCAGGTCCGGGAAATTGTCCCCGTGCGCGACCAGCCGGGCCGCGTCGAGCTCGAACCGGGCGGGGTCGGCCAGTGCCAGCGCCGCGCAGTCGTCGAAGTAGGCCAGGTGCGAGACCTGGTCGCGCACCGCCCACCCCGCGGCCGGGGTCGGCTGCTCCCAGTGCGCCTCGGTGAGGGCGGCCAGCGTCTCGGTGAGCCGGTCGGTCTCCCAGGCGAGATCGGCGAGCAGCGCGGGAAAGTCCAGTCCCATCACTGCCCCCGCCAGACCGGGCTGCGCTTCTCCACGAAGGCGCGCATTCCCTCCTGCGCGTCCCCGGAGGTGTAGACGGGGGCCCAGAGCTGCTCGGCCTCGTCGAACGCCGCGCTGAGCGGGAGTTCGGCGGTCAGCCCCGCGGTGCGCTTGCCTGCCAGCACCGAGAGCGGCGCGTTCCCGGCGATCTGGGCGGCGAGCTCGCCCGCGGCCGCCAGCAGCTGGTCCGGTTCGGCGAGCCGGTTCACGAAGCCGATGTCGTACGCGCGTTCGGCGGTCAGCGGCCGCCCGGTGAGCAGCAGCTCCATCGCGATCCGGCGCGGGATCATCTGGGCGAGCGGCGCCGCCCACGGCGCGCCCCTGCCGACTCGGACCTCGGAGATGGCGAAGGTCGCGGTGGTGGCGGCGACGCACAGGTCGCAGCTCTGCGCCAGCAGGAAGCCACCGGCGAAGGCCGCGCCGTTCACCGCGGCGATGGTCGGTTTGTCCACCTGGATATTGCGGCCGAACTGGGGCACGTAGTCCGGCGGCGGGATGGTCAGCCCCTCCGCCGACATCTCGGCGAGGTCGCCGCCCGCGCAGAAGGCCTTCGTGCCGCTGCCGGTGAGGACGAGCACCCGGGCGTCGTCGTCGGCGGCGAAGCGCCGCGCGCCCTCGAACAGCCCCGCGCGGACCTCCCGGTTCAGGCTGTTGCGGGCCTCGGGGCGGTCGATCGTCAGCCAGGCGATGCCGTCGCGCAGCTCGTAGCGGACCGCGGTCACGACGCCGCCCCCTCGGCCTCGACGACGGCGAGAATCTGCCCGGCGTCGACCTGGGCCGCGGTGGTCACCGGGATCTTTACCACGATGCCGTCGGCCGGGGCGCGCACCGTGTGCTCCATCTTCATGGCCTCCAGCACCAGCACCGGGTCGCCGGTGCGGACCCGCGCACCCTCGCCGACCTCGATCCGCACCACCGTGCCCGGCATCGGGGCGAGCAGCGAGCCTGCCTCGTCGGGGTCGGCCGGCTCGGGGAACCGGTCGATCTCGCGCAGCGCGGTGGCGCCGAGCGGACTGTCGACGTACCAGGTCGCACCGGTGCGGATGAGCCGATAGCCCCGGCGCACGCCGTCGATCTCCGCGTCGACCTCCGTCCCGGAGGCCGCGAGAACGGTCACCGGTCCCGGCTGCCACTCGTCCACGGTGGCCTCCACTTGATCCCGGCGCACCCGGTAGGAGACGTTCAGGGTGGTCTCGCCCGCGGCGAAGGAGATCGCCTGCGGTGCGCTGTAGAGGGTGCGCCAGCCGGAGGGCAGCCCGCGGAGGACCGGCGCCTGTTCGCGCCGCTGTGCCTGCCCGGCCACGGCCGCGACCAGGGCATGGACCCGGACCGCGTCCGCGCTCGCCGCCGCGGTGGCGGCCAGCGCGCCCGCGCCGCGGCGTTCCAGCCAGCCGGTATCGATGGCCCCCGCCCGGAACTCGGGATCGCGCAGGATGCCGATCAGCAGGTCGCGATTGGTGGTGACGCCGTGCACGGTGGTCTCGCGCAGCGCCCGCGCCAGCAGGTCGCAGGCCTCGTCGCGGGTGGCGCCGTGCGCGATCACCTTGGCCAGCATCGGGTCGTAGTGGGTGCTCACCGTCTGCCCCGAGGTGAAGCCGGAGTCGACCCGGAGGCCGGGCAGCTCGGGGAACCGCAGGGTGCTGAGCAGGCCGGAGACCGGGACGAAACCGGCCGCGACGTCCTCGGCGTACAGCCGCACCTCCACCGCGTGGCCCCGCGACCCGGCCGCGGCGACCTCGGGCGGCAGCGGCTCGCCCGCGGCGACCAGCAGCTGCGCGCGGACCAGGTCGGTGCCGGTGACGAGCTCGGTCACCGGGTGCTCCACCTGCAGCCGGGTGTTCACCTCCAGGAAGTAGAACGCGCCGTCCGGCGCCATGACGAATTCGACGGTGCCCGCGCCGGTGTAGGAGAGCGCCTTGCCCGCCGCGATCGCGGCCCGGCCCAGCTCGGCGCGCAGCTCCGCGTGCACGACCGCGGAGGGGGATTCCTCGACGATCTTCTGGTAGCGGCGCTGGATCGAGCATTCCCGCTCGCCGAGGTGCACCACCGCGCCCGAGCTGTCGCCGAAGATCTGCACCTCGATGTGGCGCGGCGATTCCACGAACTTCTCCAGGAACACCGTGCCGTCCCCGAACGCCGATGCGGCCTCGCGGGTCGCGCTGCGCACCGCCTCGGCCAGCTCGCCGGGGCCGGTGACGATCCGCATGCCCCGTCCGCCGCCACCGAAGGCGGCCTTGACCAGGATCGGGAAGCCGATGCCTTCGGCGGCGGCGGCGAGCTCGGCGGGGTCGTCGCCGGTGACCGTCGCGCCGGGAAGCACCGGGACTCCGGCGGCGGCCATGATCTCCTTGGCCTCGATCTTGGAGCCCATCGCCGCGATGGCCGCGGGCGACGGCCCGACGAAGACCACCCCGGCCGCCGCGCAGGCACGGGCGAAGTCGGCGTTCTCGGAGAGGAAGCCGTAGCCGGGGTGCACGGCGTCGGCGCCGGTGCGGCGGGCCGCGTCCAGCACCAGATCGGTGCGCAGGTAGGTCTCGGCGGGCGTGGAGCCGGGTAGCCGGACCGCCTCGTCGGCGGCGTGCACGTGCGGGGCGTCGCGATCGGGGTCGGAGTAGAGCGCGACGGTCGCGATATCCATGGTGCGCGCGGTGCGCATGATGCGCGCGGCGATCTCACCGCGGTTGGCGACGAGAAGTTTGCGGAGAACAGGCATCGCCAGACCTCACATTCGGAAGACGCCGAAGCCACGGCGGCCGTTGACGGGGGCGGAATGGACGGCCGAGAGGGTCATGCCGAGCACGGCGCGGGTGTCGCGGGGATCGATGACGCCGTCGTCGTAGAGCCGCGCGGAGACGTAGAAGGAGTGCGATTCGTCGGTGATCTGCCGCTCGATCTCGGCAGTCCGCCTGGCGTCGGCCTCGGTGTCGAATTCGCGACCGGCCGCGTCCGCGGCCGCCCGCCCGACGATCGAGAGCACCCCGGCCAGCTGCTGGGCGCCCATCACCGCGAGCTTGGCGTTGACCCAGCTGAACATGAAGCGGGGGTCGAAGGCGCGCCCGGACATGCCGTAGTTCCCGGCGCCGAAGGAGCCGCCCATGTTGATCGTGATGTGCGGGACGGTGCTGTTGGTGACGGCGTTGATCATCTTGGCGCCGTCCTTGATGATCCCGCCCTGCTCGTAGTCGGTGCCGACCATGAAGCCGGTGACGTTCTGCAGGAAGATCAGCGGGGTGTCGGTCTGGTTGGCCAGCAGGATGAACTCGGTGGCCTTCTTGGACTCCTCGCTGAACAGCACACCCCGGGTATTGGCCAGGATGCCGACCGGGAAGCCGTGGATCGAGGCCCAGCCGGTGGCGATGCTGGTCCCCCACAGCGGCTTGTACTCGGAGAAGCGGGAGCCGTCGGCGATCCGCGCGATCACCTCGCGGGGATCGAAGGGCACCCGGGAATCCGCGGAGGCGATGCCGAGCAGTTCGGCGGGGTCGTAGCGGGGCTCCTCGACGTCGCGGGCGGGGCCGGGGCCGTGCTTGCGCCAGTTCAGGTGCGCGACGATGTCGCGCCCGATGCGGATGGCGTCGTGCTCGTCGACGGCGAAGTGATCGGCCAGCCCGGAGACCCGCGCGTGCATCTCGGCGCCGCCGAGCGCCTCGCCGTCGGCGTCCTCGCCGGTGGCCATCTTGACCAGCGGCGGGCCACCCAGGAAGACCTTCGCGGCCTTGTCCACCAGCACGGCGTGGTCGCACATGCCCGGCACGTAGGCGCCACCGGCGGTGGCATTGCCGAAGACCAGCGCGACGCTCGGGATGCCGAGCCCCGACAGCTCGGTGAGCTCGTGGAAGATGCGCCCGGCGTTGACGAACAGGTCGGCCTGGGTCGGCAGATCGGCGCCGCCGGACTCCACCAGGTACACCACCGGCAGCCGGTTGATCCTGGCGATCTCCAGTGCGCGCAGATTCTTGCGCAGCGTGTAGGGGTTCATCGTGCCGCCGCGCACCGTCGGATCGTGCGCGATCACCATGCACTCGACGCCGGAGATCACCCCGATGCCGGTCACGATCGCGGCGCCGACCTGGAACTCGGTGCCCCAGGCGGCCAGCGCGGACAACTCCAGGAACGGGGAGTCGCGATCGACGAGCAGCTCGATGCGCTCGCGGGCGAGGAGCTTGCCGCGGGCGCGGTGCCGCTCGGCGTAGCGCGCGCCGCCGCCCGCCGCGACCAGCGCGAGTTGCTCGTCGAGCGCGGCCACCGCGGCGGACTGGCCCTGATGGTTGTCGAGGTAGGTGGTCGAGGAGGTGTCGACCCGCGATTCGAGGACGGGCATCAGCCCCGCCTTTCGGGTGTGCTCGGGAACGATGACGGTGGCGTGTGGACGCAGTGCCGTGAGTTAGTGAATGGCCATACACTAACTCACGCGGAGCGCTCCGGGAAACCCCCGGGGACCGGGGAATTGGCGTTCGGCGAGCGGCCGAGCGCTCGATTGCCCCCGATGGGGAAGGGGGTGTCCGTCGAACGGGGGATCCCGATGGCCGTGCGGTACTCCTCGGCCAGTGCGGCGACCACCTCGGCGACCGGGGTGACCTCGGTGACGGCGCCGACGCCGTGGCCCGCGCTCCACGCGGTGCGGTTGCGCAGCAGCCGGTCCTGGGCGAAGCCGGTGGCTGCCGGGTCGTCGGCACCGGCGCGGTCCAGCCACGAGGCGAGCAGGCTCGCGGGAATGCCGCCGACCCGGTCCGACAGCCGCACCTCGTCCATCGAGGATTCGACGACGGCGCTGCGGTAGGCCGGGTCGGCGAGGCTCTCCGGCGTGGCGATGAATCGGGTGCCGAGGTGCACCAGGTCGGCGCCGAGGGTGAGCGCCGCCGCCATGGCCACTCCGTCGGTGATCCCGCCCGCGAGCACGATCGGGCCGTCGAAGCGGGCGCGGACCGCGCGGACGAACGCGAAGGGGTTCGCCCAGCCGGTCTGCCCGCCGGCCCCCGCGGTGAGCAGCACCAGGCCGTCGGCGCCCGCGGCGAGCGCGCGCTCGGCGTGCGCCAGATTCGCCACGTCGGCGAAGACCAGGCAACCGATGTCGTGCAGCGGCCCGACCACCGGCGCGGGTGACCCGACGCTGGTCACGACCAGTTCGACGCGATGCCGGAGGAGGCACGCCAGGTCGGCGGCGAGCCGGGCGTTGCTGCGGTGCACCACCAGGTTCGGGGCGACGGGGGCCGCGTCGAGCTCCGCCAGCGCGGCGGCGATCTCCGTCAGCCAGCCGTCCAGCTCCCGCTCGTCGGCGGCGTTGTGCGTGGGAAACGAGCCGATGACCCCGGCGGCAGCGGCGGCGGTGACGAGGCCGGGGCCGGAGACCGCCGTCATGGGGGCGGCGATGGCCGGGATGGTCAGCCGGTCGGTCAGGGCGGCGGGAAGCGGCACGATGCTCCTCTAGCGAATCTGATAGTGAACCACGAATCACTAAGCGTAGGCACTCTCGCGCACCGGCGGGGCGGGACGGCTTGACACGGTGATGTGGATCACTGCAAGGTGTGGTGAGTGAATCGCGCGGCACAACGGGCGGGCGGCTGTGCCGCTGAGGGGTAGCCCGGAGAAGGGCACTGTGGCAATGACGGCACCGGCCGGCAATCATCCATCGGGCGGCCTCGGGTCCGCGCACGACCGGACCGCTGGGGCACGGTTCGAGTCCGGCCTACTTCGCGGGCACCGGGATCCGGGGCCGCACCGGCTACCCGCGGCGTTCGCGCGGCTGCGAGCACTCGGCGACACCGCCGAGCTGCTGGCCGCGGTACCGGCCGAGCTCTGCGCGGCCGGCGGTTTCGACCGCGCGCTCATCGCCGAGGTGGACGGCTCGGCCTGGCGGCCGCTGCGCTGGCACCGCCCCGGCGCCGACGTCGCCGCCCCGCCGGGCATCGTCGTCGCGCTGGCCTCCCCGCTGCTGGAGGCGGAGGTGGTCCGCCGCAGGCTGCCCGCGCTCGTGACCGAGGCCGCAGGCGAGCCGCGCGCGCACCGTGCGCTGGTCCGGCTGGCCGGGACCAGGGAGTACGTGGTGGCGCCGATCGTCGCCGAGGAGACGGTGATCGCCCTGCTGCACGCCGACACCGCGGCGACCGGCCGCCCGCTCACCGTCGCCGACCGCGAAACGCTGCGCCGCTTCGCCGACACCGTGGGGGTGATCCACGAGCGCCTGGCGCTGGCCGAGCGCATCGACCGGCAGCGGGCGGAGTTCGAGGCGGCCGCCGCGGCGCTGGCGGAGGTGTTCACCGCGCACCCCTCGCGGGCGCTCCCCGGACCCGCGGTGCGGGGAGCCGTGGCGCTACCCGCGGGCCCGCTCGCCGCGCGCCGCGGTGCGGCGCCGGGAGCGCAGGGCGGTGCACCGCTCACCGACCGGGAGCGGGAGGTGATGGGGCTGCTGGTCGCGGGCGCCACCAACGCCCAGATCGCGGCGCGGCTCACCGTCGCCGAGAGCACGGTCAAATCCCATGTGAAGCACATTCTGCACAAGCTGGGCGCGCCCAACCGGGCAGGCGCGATCGCGCGCTACGTGCAGGCCACGAGGTACGAGCGGAGCGCGTGATGGTGGTATCGATCACCGCCGACCCCGCGGCAGGCGCGGCGACGGCCCGCGCCCGGACCGCCAAGCGGCGCGAGGACGAGCTGGCCGCCGTGCTCGCGCAGCTGCGCGCAGCGGTGCTCCGCGAATGCGGTGACGCCGTGCTCCCCGATCCCCGCACCGAGGGCGCCTGGCGCGCCGCGGAGACGGTCTCCGCCCTGATCCACCGCTGCCTGGCGGCGCTGCGCGATATCCCGGCGGGTCAGAAGCAGCGGGCCCAGCGGGTATGCGGCCTTGTTCTCCAGTTGCAGCGGCTGGCGCTCGACCTCTACCTGCACGACACCGCGCAGCGCAGCGGCAGGCTGGCCGACTGCGCCGCCGGGCTGAGCCGGCTTCGCTCGGTCCCCGACCCGGCCGCGCTGCTCGACTCCGCCTGCGGAGAGATCGTGCTGCGCTGCGGTTTCCAGCGGGTGGTGCTCTCCCGGGTGGGGGCGCGAAGCTGGAGCCCGTGGCTGTCGCACTTCGCCGCCGACACCGACGCGGGTTCCTGGATCTCGGAGTGGATCGGCCAGCAGATCCCACTCGAGCCGTACGCCCCGGAGGCGCGGATGCTGACCGACCGGCGGGCGTCGCTGGTCCAGGACACCGCCAGTGCCGGGGTGTACCGGCCGATCATCGTCGACGCCGGGCGTTCCCGCTCCTACGTGGTCGCCCCGGTGCTGCACGGGGACGAGGTGGTGGGGATGGTGCACGCGGACCACCACCCGTCGGCGCGTCGGGCCGACGAGACCGACCGGGACATCCTCTGGGCCTTCACCGACGGCTTCGGGCACCTCTACGAGCGCACCGTCCTGCTGGATCGGCTGCGCAGCCAGCGCGACCACGCGCGGGAACTGGTCGGCGCCGCGGTGCGCCGGATGGACGAGCTCTGCGAAACCGGCGCCGTGCTCGCCCGCGACAACGACCGGGAGGGCGCCGCTGGCACGGCGCCGGGGGCACATCCGGAATCCGGGCTGACCGTCCGGGAAGCCGAGGTGCTGCGGTTGATGGCCGAGGGCCGGACCAACCGCGCCATCGCCGATCGCCTGGTGATCACCGAGGGCACCGTGAAATCGCACGTCAAGCACATTCTGCGGAAACTGGGCGCGGTGAACCGGGCGCAGGCGATCGCCTGGTCGCTGGCGCGCGAATGACGGCGGTGGGCTCTGCCTGCGGCCGAGCCCACCGAACGATCAGCCCTGCGGGCGCGCCGACTGCAGCAGGAACTGCCCGATGTAGGTGCGCGACTGGTCGGCGTTGAGCGGCTGGAACATCGAGGCCGCCGAATCCCGGTAGAGGCGTTCGAAGATCGCGCCCTTCCGGAACGAGGAGCCGCCGACCATGCTCATCGCGTGCCTGGTCATGTACAGCACATTGTCGGCGATGAAGGTCTTCGCCAGCCCGATGTAGGGGAAGCGGAGCTCGACGGGCCAGTCGGCGTCCCGGCCGGAGATCACCTCTTCACAGGTGCGGTAGAGCACCCGGCGGCTGAGCTCGACGCGGGAGGCCAGTTCGCCGACGCCGTCGATGATGTGCCCGACCCCGGCGACCTCGGTGTCGGCGGCGACGATCGCGCCGAAGGTCGCGCCGAGGCGCTTCTTCGCCAGCGTCGCGACCGCCTCCTCCAGGACCCGCTGCTGCATCCCGAGGTAGATGCTCGCGAACATCAGCGACGCCCACTCGAGCACGCCGAAGGCGCCCGCGCGCCACTGACAGATGAAGCCGTCGGCGGGCACGTAGTAGCCGTCGAAGTGGATGGTATGAGTGCCGGTGGCGTGCATACCCAGTGCGTCCCAGGTCTTCTCGATCCGCAGGCCGTCGCCGTTGCCGTCGGCGTCGACGGTGAAGTCGCCGATGAAGAAGCTCTCCGCGGCGATCCGCGCCTCGAAGTCCTCGGGTAGATTGCCCTCGGCATCGGTGATGGTGGCGTTCGTGGTGATGATGTCGGCCGCCTCGCACAGCGTGCCCCAGGTCTTCTTGCCGTAGAGCCGCCAGCCGCCATCGCGCTGCGGCACCGCCTTCATGTCGGCCAGCCCGCTGAACCCGGCCCGCTGCTCGGAGAAGGGGCCGAACATCAGATCGCCGTCGGCGACCCGGCCCAGCCAGTACTTGTTCTGCTCCTCGCTCATCAGGCCGCCCGCGATGCCGACCATGATGTAGTGCATGTTGTAGGCGAGCGTGATCGCGGAATCGCCCCGCGACAGCTCGGTGATGACCTTCGAGGCGTGCAGCAGGCTGCCGCCGGCGCCGCCGAATTCCTTGGGTACGGGCAGCGCACCCAGCCCGGACTTCTTGAATGCCTCGATGGAGGGCACGGCGAAGGTGTTCTCGGCGTCGTAGCGCGGCCCGATTTCCCGGAAGAATTGCGATACCTCCTGCGCCGTGCGGAAGTAGGGCTCGAAATCCTCGTCGGTCAGGTCGTGTTTCAGCACGGTGGTCTCCTTTTGTTCGTAGCGGCGATAGCGAGTCTGGTCGGTGCGGGTCGCTCCGCGCGCCTCCCGAAAGAGGGATTCGCACCCGGCGAGGGGGATAAGGCCGGGTGCGGGGCACGGCCGCCCTCCCCCCTTCGAGCAGTGGTATTCCCCCGTCGGGAGGTCGTGTGCCCGGTCGGGGGAGCCCTACCGTGAAGACGTCGGCCCGGTGGGTCCACACCGGGATCGCCATTCGTTCGATCACGAAGGAGAGTGGCTGTGAGTCATTTCTTTGCCGTCAAGTGGCTGAAAGCATTCCGGGAGAGCCCCGAAGCGGTCGTCGCGCTCTACGCCGACGAATTCCTCTTCGAGGACCCCATTCTCGGGCAGCGGATCACCTCCAAGGAGGAGCTGCTGCGGGTCTTCGCGCCCTACGCCAACAAGGACCCCGAAAACGGCATCGGTATCAACAATTTCCGGATCGACGAGGTGATCGGCGACGAGCACTCGGCGGTCTACCGCTGGACCTGGGACGCCCCGACCGCCACCGCCTTCGTCGGCATCCCGGCAGGCGGCAAGGTGCCGGGCAGCCGCGGCCTGACCTTCCACGTCTACGACGCCGACGGCCGGATCACCAAGGAGGCCAGCCTCTGGGACGTGGCCACCGCGGTCGCCGAACTCGGCCAGCCGATCACCCCGCGCGCGGTCGCCACGCTGCCCGTGCCCGCCTGAAACCCGTACCGACGGAAGGGAACCAACGACGATGACCGACCATCAGACCCATGCCAGGCGCTGGGCCTCGGCGCTGATCACCGACACCAGCACCGTGCTCGACCTCTACGCCGACGACCTCGTCTTCGACGACCACCGCGACCGCGACCACGTGCTCGACACCGCCATCACCAAGGACGAGCTCGCGCCCCGGCTGGCCGTCTACAGCAACCGCGACCTCGGCAACGGCGCAGGCATCCACGAGTTCCGGGTGGACGAGAGCTACCCGCTCCCCGGCGTGAACGGCCTCCCCTCCGTGGTGATCCTCTGGAGCTGGACCGGCGAGGGGCTGGAGAGCTACCGCGGCGTCCCGGCCGGCGGCCGCATGCTCACCACCCGCGGCATCACCTGGCACCAGCTCGACTCGCTGGGCCGCATCACCCGCGAGGTGACCTACTGGAACGACACCCCCGTGCTGCAGGAGCTGGGCATCCCGATCGTCACCCCCGAGTACTGGGTGGAGGGCTTCGACCCCGCCACGCTCGCGGGCGCCTGACATGTGGGGCACGTTGCCGGACGTCCTGGACCGGGCCTGCACCTACTACGCGGGCAATACCGCGGTGATCGACGGCGACCGCTCGATCACCTACCGCGAGCTGGAGCAGTGGCGCAACCGGGTGGCCAACGGGCTGCGCTCGCTCGGAGTGGGCAAGGGCGAGCGGATCGGGCTGCTGCTCCCGAACAGCCTCGAGTTCATCCCGACCCAGCACGGGATCTGGGCGGCAGGCGGCGTGCTCGTCCAGATGCCCGCGCGCGCCGCCGCGGAGGGCTTCCGCAGCAATCTCGCGCAGACCGAAGCGACGACGCTGATCTACGACGCGCAGTTCGAGGACCGGGTCGCCGGGCTGCGCGAGCAGCTCCCGGCGCTGCGGCACGTGATCCGGGTCGGCGGGGACTCGCCGCTGCCCGACGGCGTGCTCGACTACGCGGAGCTCTTCGACGCGCAGCCCACCGACCGCCCCGAGGTCGGGCTGCGCGAAGACGACGAGGCGTACGTGCTGTTCACCTCCGGCAGCACCGGCGACCCCAAGGGCGTGGTGAATTCCCACTTCACCTGGGGCCACTACAGCATCACCGCGGGGCTGGAGATCGGTGACATCCGCTTCGGCGAGCGGTTCGCGCACGGCGCGCCGCTGACCCACTTCACCCAGATCTTCGTGCTGCCCACCTTCCTGCGCGGCGGCACCAACATCATGCTGCCCGGCCTCGACGTCGACGTGCTGCTCGCCGCGGTCCAGGAGCAGCAGGTCACCGCCACCGCCGTCGTCCCGACGATCGTGTACCTGCTGCTCGATCACCCGCACCGCGCCGAGTACGACCTGAGCTCGCTGCAGACGATGATCTACGCGGGCGCCCCGATCGCCCCCGAGCGGCTGCGCGAGGCGCTGAAGATCTTCGGGCCGATCTTCGTGCAGACCTACGCGGGCACCGAGCCGGGCTACGTCTCCTGTCTGCGCAAGAACGAGCACCGCCCGGACGACCCGGCCTGGGCCGGGCGGCTCGCCTCCGCGGGCAGGCCGATGTTCCAGGTACGGGTCTCGATCCAGGACGAGCAGGACCGCCCGCTGCCGATCGGCGAGGTGGGGGAGATCTGCTCCCGCCAGCTCGGCCAGATGCTCGGCTACCTCGACCGGTCCCGCGATGGCGAGGCGCTGCGCGACGGCTGGGTGCACACCGGCGATATCGGCCACCTCGACGCCGACGGATTCCTCTACCTCGTCGACCGGAAGAAGGACATGGTCGTCAGCGGCGGCTTCAATGTCTTCCCGCGCCAGGTCGAGGACGCGCTGGCGACCCACCCGGCCGTCGCGCAGTCGGCGGTTTTCGGTGTGCCGCACGAGAAGTGGGGCGAAGCCGTGCACGCGGTGGTGGTGCGCAAGCCGGGTGCGGAGGTCGCCGAGACCGCGCTCGTCGAGCATGTGAAGGCCGCGCTCGGCAGCGTGCCCGCCCCCAAGTCGATCACCTTCGCCGATGCGATCCCGGTCAACCCGGCGGGCAAGGCCGACAAGAAGGCGCTGCGCGCACCGTACTGGCAGGGCCGCGCCCGCCAGATCGGCTGACCCCCAACCCGTTCCGCTCAGGAGAACACCATGACCACCCCGCACTACTCGCTCTACATCGACGGCAAATGGGTCGATACCGGCGATGTCTACGAAATCCGCAGCCCGGCCACCGAGGAGCTGGTGGCCACCGTCGCCAGGGGCGGCGTCGCCGAGGCCGATCGGGCCGTGGCCGCCGCGCTCGCCGCGCACCACGACGGCCAGTGGCGCCGCACCTCCCCGCAGCAGCGCGCCGCGCTGCTGCACGACGTCGCGGGCAGGCTCGCCGCTCGCACCGACGAACTCGCGGTGCTGCAGTCCAGGGAGAACGGCGCCACCATCCGGATCACCGGCGCCCTGCACATCGGGCTCTCCGCCGCCCAGTTGCAGTACCTGGCCGCGCTGGCCGAGGACTACCCGTGGGAGACCGAGGGCCCGCAGATCGGCCCGGTACCCGCCGCCGCCGGGCTGGTTCGCCGCGAGCCGCTGGGTGTGGTCGCGGCGATCGTGCCGTGGAACATCCCGCTGCTCACCATCGTCTGGAAGATCGGCCCCGCGCTGGCCGCGGGTAACACCGTCGTACTCAAGCCCGACGAGCACGCCCCGCTGCTCGCCCTCGAGCTGGCGCGCGAATTCGAGGCCGCCGGGCTGCCGCCGGGGGTGCTCAATGTGATCACCGGCGACGGCGACCCGGTCGGCGCGCACCTGAGCGGCCACCCCGACGTGCGGAAGGTGGCGTTCACCGGCTCCACCGCGGTCGGCAAGAGCATCCTGCGCCAGTCCGCGGACACCGTGCGCCGGGTGACCCTCGAACTCGGCGGCAAGGGCGCCAACATCCTGCTCGACGACGCCGACCTCGACATCGCCATCGACGGCGCGCTCTTCGCGTGCATGGCCAACAACGGCCAGGCGTGCGAGGCGGGCACCCGGTTGCTGGTACCCGCGCAGCGCCACGACGAGGTGGTGCGCCGGCTGGTCGAGCGCGGCTCGACCCTGGTACTCGGCGATCCGCTGAGCCCGGGAACCCATGTGGGGCCGATCATCTCGGCCGAGCAGCGGGACCGCATCCTCGACTACTTCCGGATCGCGGCCGAGGAGGGCGCGGTCGCGGCGCTCGGCGGGCGCGCCCCGGAGGGGGACGGCTTCGACCGCGGCTTCTGGATCGAGCCCACCGTCTTCACCGGCGTCACCAACGACATGCGGATCGCCAGGGAGGAGGTGTTCGGCCCGGTGCTGACGGTGATCGGCTACGACACCGTCGAGGAGGCCGTCGCCATCGCCAACGACACCTCCTACGGCCTCTCGGCCGGGGTGTGGGGCGGCGAGGAGCAGGCGCTCGAGGTGGCCCGCAGGCTGGAGGCGGGCATGGTGTGGGTCAACGACTGGCACGTCATCCACCCGGCCTACCCGTTCGGCGGCTACAAGGAGAGCGGCCTCGGCCGCGAGGGCGGCCCGCACGCCCTCGACGAGTACACCGAGCAGAAGTTCGTCTCGCTCGACCGCTCCGGCGGGATCGCGAACCGGGCCTTCGCGATCGTCATCGACCCGGTCGGCTGATGATCGCCGCGCCGCCGGTGGCCCGGACGCCCCGGGTCGTGGTCGAGCTGCGGGCGGCCGGGGGAGCCCCCGGCCGCGTGGCACCCGACCTCGTCGAACTGACCGTCGCCGCGCGGCGCGAGATCGTCCCGGTCCGGGCGGCGGACGTCTCGGCGGTTCCGCGCGCGTGTGCCGCGGCGCGCGCGGAGGCGGCGGCGCGCGGGCCCGGCGTCAGCATCCTGGTCGAGCTGGCGGTACTGCTCGCCGCGGGCACCGGCGCGGCGCGGCAGCGGCTGGCCGAGCTGGAGCGCGCCGAGCGCTGGATCCCGCCCGGCCTCCGCTATCTCGGCACCCCGGCCGGGCTGGCCGGGCTGATCATCGACCTGCACCGAGCCGCGGGCGCCGACGGGGTGCTGCTGCGACCGATCTCGCCCGCCGCCGTCGGCGGCCCGCTCACCACGGGGACGGTGCCCGAGCTCGAACGGCTCGGCGTCCGGATCGCACCGGGCGCCGTGCGGCGGTTGTGCCCGCCCGCGCCGCCGCTCACCGTCCCCGCACCCTGGAAGGAGCAACCATGTCCCACACCACCGTGAAGGCGGAGGACTACCGCGCCGCCATGCGCAGGCACGCCGCGGGGGTCACCATCGTGACGCTGGATTCACCCCGCGGCCCGGTCGGCTTCACCGCGACCTCGTTCGCGTCGCTGTCGCTGCAACCGCCGCTGGTCAGCTTCAACATCACCTGCACCTCGTCCAGCATCGACGCGCTGCGCGGCGCGGAGTCGGTGGTGGTGCACCTGCTCGGCGCCCACCAGCGGGAGCTGGCGGGCCGCTTCGCGGGCAGCGCCGATCAGCGATTCGCCGACGCCGCGGGCTGGTGCCGGCTCGCCACCGGCGAGCCGGTGCTGCACGACACCCCGATCTGGCTGCGGGGCGCGGTGGAGCGGCTGATCCCGGCCGGTGATTCGGTGCTGGCGATCGTGCACGTGATCGAACTGCACGGCGTCGAGAGCGAGGCGGTGGCGCCGCTGCTGTACCACGGCGGGCGCTGGTCGGCCGCGGTCGCGCTCACCGAGTGACGTGCCCGGGCAGCCCGAGCACTGCCCTGGCCGCGGCGGTGAGCAGCTCGCGGAGCCTGCCGCCGGGAAGCCCGCTGTTGTGGAACAGGGTCGACTGGATCGCGCCGATCGCCGCGTGCACCAGCGCCCGCGCGTCGGCGTCGGTGAGGTCGGTGCGCAGCTCGTCGAGCACGTGCACCCACTCCTCGACGTACATGCGCTGCTTGCGGCGCAGGCGGCGCTGGTCGGCGGCGGGCAGGTTGTGGATCTCGTTGTGGTAGACCTGCGCGAGCTCGCGCTGCGCCACCACGAACTCCACCTGACCGGCGATGAGCTGGTCGAGCATCCCGCCGAGCTCCCCGACGGCCTCCACGATCTGCTCCTCGTCGCGCAGCAGCTCGTCGATGGCGTGGTCGAAGAGCGCGACCAGCACCGCCGACTTGCTAGGGAAGTGCCGATAGATCCCGGAGCCGGTGATCCCGGCCGCGCCGCCGATGTCGGCCATCGACACCGCGTGGAAGCCATTGCGCGCCACCAGGTCCGCGGCGGCGCCGAGGATCTTCGACTTGCGCTCAGGATCCCGCACCCGGGCGGGCGCCGCGGTGCTCCGCTGCTCGCTGATGATCGGCCTCCTGACCAGCTGGGAACAGTTAGTTATTCATGATTCACCAACGCGAAAGTGTATCGGACGGGAGCGCGCGATGCGGGTCGACGGCAATATCGGCGGCACGGTGGACGGGACCGGCGGCGCCGAACTCGCGGAGCTCGATGCCCAGGTCGACGCGGCCGAGCGGGCCGGCTTCGACGGCGTGTGGAGCACCGAGGTCGGCCGCGACCCGTTCCTGCCGCTGGCGCTCGCCGCCCGCCGCAATCCCCGCCTGCAGCTGGGCACCGCCGTCGCCGTCGCCTTCGCGCGCAACCCGATGACCGTCGCCGCGACCGCCAACGACCTGCACCACCTGAGCGGCGGGCGGTTCACGCTCGGCCTGGGCTCGCAGGTGCGGGCGCACATCACCCGGCGCTTCGGCATGCCGTGGTCCAGCCCCGCCGAGCGGATGCGGGAGTTCGTGGCCGCGGTCCGCGCGATCTGGGCGAGCTGGGCCACTGGAACCACGCTGAACTTCCGCGGCGACTTCTACGAGCACACCCTGATGACCCCGATGTTCACCCCGCCGCCCAACCCGTGGGGGACACCGCCCATCCTGGTGGCCGCGGTGGGGGCGCGCATGACCGCGGCCGCGGCCGAATCCGCCGACGGGCTGATCGTGCACGGCTTCACCTCGCAGCGCTACCTGACCGAGGTCACCACCGCAACGGTCGCACGCGGGCTGGCCGGCTCCGGGCGCGAGCGCGGTGATTTCACCGTGACCTACCCGGGGCTGGTGGCGACCGGCGACGACGAGCGCTCCTTCGCCGCGGCCCGCACCGCCGTGCGGGAACAGATCGCCTTCTACGCGGCCACCCCCGCCTACCGCGGCGTCCTCGACCTGCACGGCTGGGGCGACCTGCACGCCGAACTGCGCCGGCTCGCCGGGCTGGGGCGCTGGAGCGCCATGACCGACATCATCGACGACACCGTGCTCGGCACCTTCGCCGTCGTCGGCGAGCCCGCGGCGGCCGGCGCCGAGATCGCGCGCCGATTCGGCGGTCTTGTCGACCGCTTCACCCTCTACACCCCGTATCCGATCAGCGACGCCGCCCGGCGCGACGTCATCACCGCGGTGCGCGGCGCCGGGTGATCGAGGAGAACACCATGGATTTCACCGAACCGGCCGAGCACACCGCGCTGCGCGCGGCGGTCGCGGGCATCGCCGGGACGTTCGGCGGCGACTACTACGCCGCGAAGGCCGAGGCCAGGGAGCCCACCACCGAACTGTGGCAGGCGCTCGGCCGCGGCGGCTACATCGGCATCAACCTGCCCGAGGAGCACGGTGGTGGCGGCGCCGGTCTGGCGGAGCTGGCGATCGTCTGCGAAGAGGTCGCCGGGGCGGGCTGCCCCCTGCTGCTGTTGCTGGTGTCGAGTGCGATATCCGGGGAGGTGATCGCCCGGTTCGGCTCCGACGCCCAGCGCAAGACCTGGTTGCCCGGGCTGGCGAGTGGCGAGAGCAAGATCGTCTTCGCCATCACCGAGCCGGACGCCGGCTCCAACACCCATCGGCTCGCCACCACCGCCACCCGCTCCGGTGACGATTTCGTGCTCCGCGGGCAGAAGTACTACATCTCCGGGGTCGACGAAGCCGACGCGGTGCTGGTCGTCGCCCGGACCGGAACGACCGCCACCGGCGCGGCCGAGCTCTCGCTGTTCCTGGTCGACGCCGACGCCCCCGGGCTGGTCGCGCAGCGGCTCCCGGTTTCGGTGTTGCTGCCGGAGAAGCAGTTCACCGTCTTCTTCGACGAGGTCCGCGTGCCGCGCGATCGGCTCGTCGGCGTCCTCGGTGACGGCTTCCAGCAGGCGTTCCACGGGCTCAATCCGGAGCGCATCACCGGGGCGGCGCTGTGCGTCGGGGCCGGGCGTTACGCGCTGCGCAAAGGCGCCGAGTACGCGCGCTCGCGGACCGTGTGGAAGGCCCCGATCGGCGCGCACCAGGGCGTCGCACACGCACTGGCCGAGGCGAAGATCGCGCTCGAGCAGGCCGCCCTGCTCACGGCGAAGGCCGCGTGGCTGCACGACCGGCGGCTGGCCGCGGGGGAGGCGGCGAACATGGCGAAGTACGCGGCCGCCGAGGCGGGGCTGGCGGCGGTGGACGCCGCGATCCAGACCCACGGTGGCAACGGTGTCTCGACCGAGTACGGCTTGATCCCGCTGTGGGGGCTGGTGCGGCTGCTGCGAATCGCCCCGGTGAACCGGGAGATGATCCTGAATTATGTGGCAGGCCACTCCCTCGGGCTGCCGCGGTCGTACTGAGCCGAGCGCGCAGCGCAGGCCACCGCCGGGGCCGAGAACGTGGTCCGGTTCGACCGTTCCGCGGACAACCGGCCTTGGGTCGAGGGTGGTGGATGCCCGGCGGAGTCGGAGGTCGGGCCCTGGTAGGCGCCCCGGCAGCGGCCGGATTTTGTCGAACCGGGAGCCATTCCCCCTGCTGGGGGCTCGACACTATGTGGACGATCACAGGTTGATTCTGTGCGCCATTCGACCTACCTGGGACTTTCCATACCCTTTGGTCCATCTTTACTATTGAGGCGACCCTCAGCGTTACGGTCACGTACACAAAGGGCGCCGCGCCACCGCGCGGCGCGTTCGATGCCGCACATGTTCCGCCGATGAACCGGGCCCATGGCCTGGCGAAGGAGAAATATGTTCACCGACACCGACGTCGCCCCGCCGCTCTCGCCCGACGGCGAAAAATGGTGAAGCGCAAGAGTTTCAGAATCGTGGCGTAGCAATCCGCCCGGCAGCGGATCTCTCAGGTTTTGCTAAGTCATCACCAATACCCTTGCTTTCATCACACCCCGGCCCGTTGCAGCGCCGGGGCATCGCTCCACCGCGACTGCCGGTTCGCGGTCTGTGCTCCCTGTCGGACATCGTGATCGTCAACCGACCCCGGCTCGCGCCGGGTCGGGCGAAGGAGAAGACATGGCAATCGAGAACGATCTGGCTCCACCCGGCCGCCCCGCGCTCCGCGAACGCATGAATTCCGTTCTGCGCCACGACGTTCCCGCCTCCATCGTGGTGTTCCTGGTCGCCCTCCCGCTCTCGCTGGGCATCGCGGTCGCCTCCGGCGCGCCGGTGGAGGCCGGGCTCATCGCCGCGGTGATCGGCGGCATCGTCGCCGGCTTCCTCGGCGGGTCGGTGCTGCAGGTCAGCGGCCCCGCGGCCGGGCTGACCGTGGTGGTCGCCGAGTCGATCAACCAATTCGGCTGGCGCACCACCTGTTTCATCGGGGTGGCGGCCGGTGTGCTGCAGATCGTCTTCGGGCTGAGCCGGGTGGCGCGGGCCGCGCTGGCGGTGGCGCCGGTGGTGGTGCACGCCATGCTCGCCGGAATCGGCCTGACCATCGCGCTACAGCAGGTGCACGTGCTGCTCGGCGGCGAATCGCAGAGCAGCGCCTGGCGCAACATCACCGAGCTGCCCGCGCAGATCGGCTCGCTGGACGCCTGGGACGCGGGCATCGGGCTGGTCGTCGTCGCGATCATGCTCGGCTGGCGCTGGGTGCCGAAGCGGCTAGCCGCGGTGCCGGGGCCGCTGGTCGCGGTCGTGGCCGCCACCGTGCTCTCGCTGGTGCTGCCCGCCGACGTCGAGCGCATCGTGCTGAACGGCTCGCTCTTCGACGCCATCGCGCTGCCGCAGATTCCGGACGGCGGCTGGGCGGCGGTCGCGCTCATGGTGCTCACCATCGCGCTGATCGCCAGCGTGGAGAGCCTGCTCTCGGCGGTCGCCATCGACAAGATGCACGACGGCAGGCGTACCGACTTCGACCGCGAGCTGATCGGCCAGGGCTCGGCGAACGTGCTCTCCGGCCTGGCAGGCGGGCTGCCGGTGACCGGCGTGATCGTGCGCAGCGCGACCAATGTCGCGGCCGGGGCGCGCAGCAAGGCCTCGGCGATCCTGCACGGCGTCTGGCTGCTGGTCTTCTCGGTGGTGCTGGCCTCGCTGGTCGAGCAGATCCCGCTGGCCGCGCTGGCCGGGCTGCTCATCGTGATCGGCATCCAGCTGGTCAAGCTGGCGCACATCAAGCTCGCCAAGCGCACCGGCGACCTGCTCGTCTACACCTCGACCATCCTCGGCGTCGTCTTCCTGAACCTGCTGGAGGGGGTGCTGATCGGGCTCGCGCTCGCCTTCGCGCTGCTGCTCTGGCGGGTGGTCCGGATCCACGTGCACGCCCAGCAGGCGCCCGGCTCCGAGCAGTGGGTGGTGCGGATCGACGGCTCCTGCACCTTCCTCGCGCTGCCCCGGCTCACCGGTGAGCTGCACAAGGTGCCCGCGGGCGCCGACGTCACGGTGGAGATGACCGTCGACTTCCTCGACCACGCCGCCTACGAGGCGCTGGAGGAGTGGGTGCGCCAGCAGGAGAACGGCGGCGGCTCGGTGCACTTCGTCGAGATCGGCAGCGCGCGGATGGCCGACGCCACCGCGGGGCCGCCCGCGCGCGGCCTCGGCCGCGCCGTCTGGGACGACATCCTCGGTCCGTGGCGGCACGAGGAGGCGCCGGAGGACAAGGTGACCGCGGGCGTCGCGGCCTACCACCGCGGCCACGCGCACGTCGTGCGGCCGCACCTGGACGAGCTGCGCGACCGGCAGGACCCGGACTCCTTCTTCCTCACCTGCGCCGACTCCCGGATCGTGCCGAACGTGATCACCAGCAGCGGCCCCGGCGACCTGTTCACCGTGCGCAACGTCGGCAACCTCGTCCCGGTCTCGGGCGACCCGTCGGTGGAGGCGGCGCTGCTCTTCGCGCTGGAGGAACTGGACGTGCGCAGCGTCGTCGTCTGCGGCCACTCCTCCTGCGGGGCCATGAAGGCGCTGCACTCCGGCGCGCAGGCCGGGCCGGAGATCGGTGCCTGGCTGGCGCACGCCGCGCCCAGCCTGGAGCGGTTCCGGCTCGGCCACCCGGTCGCGCTGGCCGCCCGCGCCGCGGGCTTCGGCGAGGTCGACCAGCTGAGCATGGTGAACGTGGCCGTGCAGCTGGAGACGCTGCGCGCGCACCCGGCGGTGCTGGCCCGCGGCGCGACGGTGACCGGGCTCTTCTTCGACATCGCCAGCGCGCGGGTGGTCGAGGTGACCGAGGACGGGATCGCGCGGATCGACGAGAGCGGCGAGCGCCGCACGCTCGAACCGGCCTAGGGGTCGCGGCCCGGCGTCCGAGCCGCCCCCGGGGCTCGTACGCTGGGCTGGTGAGCATCGATCCCGACCCCCGCGCGCCCGATGACTCCGCGCGGGCGCGCGCCGGGCGCGAGCACAGGTACGCCTGGCGGCGCCGGCTCGCGGAGCGGCCCGGTGTCGAGCTGGGCTACCGGATCCTGGTCGCGCTGGCCGGGATCGCGGTGCTGGCGCTCGGCATCGTCGCCATTCCCTACCCGGGGCCGGGCTGGGCCATCGTCTTCGCCGGGCTCGGTATCCTGGCCAGCGAATTCGCCTGGGCACAGCGTGTCCTCGCGTGGCTTCGCGAGCGGTACCGGCAATTCATGGCATGGTTCTCGGCGCGCGGGCCGCTGGTGCGCGCGCTCGCGGCGCTCGGCACCTTCCTGATCGTCGTCGCGACGCTCTGGGTGCTGGATACGTTCTCGCTGGTCGGCGGCTGGATCGGAGTGGAGTGGCCATGGTTGCGCAGTCCCCTGAAGTGACCGGGACCGTCGGGGGCGCCGCGCTGCGCGACCCCGCCTGGGTCACCGCGCGGATCACCGAGATGGGCCGGAGCTGGGGCACCGGCTCCTGTCGCGCCGCAGGCACGCTGTGGTGGTGCATGGTGGCATCGGCCCTGGTCCGGCCGGTGGTCGGGGCGTACGCGGCGCACGCGGCGGTGCCCGCCGTCGAGCTGGATCGGCTCAGCTGCCCGGTGCGCGCCGACGGCGGCATCGAGACGGTGGAGCTCGCCGCCGACCCCGCCGAGCCGAGGGCAGCGGCGCAGGCGCTGCGCGCCAGCCTGGCCTCGGTGATCGCCACCGTCGCCCAGGCGTCCGGCGCGGGCATCCCGGCGCTCTGGGCGGTGGTCGCCGACGCCATCGGCAACCGGGCGATCGACGCGGGCGCGCCCGGCGTCGCCGCGGCGCTCGCGCACGACGTCGGCGGCAAACTGCCCGCACCGCGGTTCCAGGAGGTCGGCGGCCGCACTTTCGTCAAGCGGATCTCCTGCTGCCTGGTCTTCGAGGCGCCAGGCTGCGAGATGTGCACGAGCTGCCCGAAGCGCCCCGCCGCCGACCGCGAGCGGCTGCTGACGGCACTGACCACCGGGAACTGACTCCTCGGCGGAACGTCGGCCGCGGTGTCCGTCGGCGCGTCCGCGCGGCGGTGCCGATAGCATGGCAGCGCCGGAGCACACGGGTGCCCGGTATCGACGCGGGATCCGCCCCGGGGGCGGGAAACACCCGTGCCCGACGACGCCGAGGAGAGCTCAGCCGTGACCATCTCAGCCCCGATCAGTCCTGCCACCCACGTCCGGGTGCCTGCCGGGACGACGGCGGGTGCCGCGGTGCGCGAGGCGGGGCTGCCGACCAAGGGCCCGGACACCATCGTGGTGGTGCGCGACGCCGAGGGGCTCAGGGATCTCTCCTGGGCTCCCGAGGCCGACGTCGAGGTGGAGGCGATCGCCGCGAACACCGAGGCCGGCCGCAGCGTGATCCGGCACTCCGCCGCGCACGTGCTGGCCCAGGCGGTGCAGCAGGAGTTCCCCGAGGCCAAGCTCGGCATCGGCCCGCCGATCAAGGACGGCTTCTACTACGACTTCCGGGTCGACCGGCCGTTCACCCCGGAGGATCTGGCCAAGCTGGAATCCCGGATGAAGAAGATCGTGAAGGGCGCCCAGCGCTTCGCCCGCCGCGTGGTCGACGTCGAGGATGCCAGGGTGGAGCTGGCGGGCGAGCCCTTCAAGCTGGAGCTCATCTCCGACAAGTCCGGCATCGACGACCCCGAGGTGATGGAGGTCGGCGGCAAGGAACTCACCATCTACGACAACCTCGACCCGCGCTCCGGCGAGCGGATCTGGGGCGACCTCTGCCGCGGCCCGCACATCCCCACCACCAAGTTCATCCCGGCCTTCAAGCTCACCCGCAGCTCCGCCGCGTACTGGCGCGGCGACCAGAGCCGCGAGGGGCTGCAGCGCATCTACGGCACCGCGTGGGAATCGCCGGAGGCGCTGGAGGAGCACCTGCACCTGCTGGCCGAGGCCGAGCGCCGCGATCACCGCAAGCTCGGGCTCGAACTCGACCTCTTCAGCTTCCCGGACGAACTCGGCTCCGGCCTGCCGGTCTTCCACCCGAAGGGCGGCATCATCCGCAAGGAGCTGGAGGAGTACTCGCGGGCGCGGCACGTGGCGGCGGGGTACGAGTTCGTGAACACCCCGCACATCACCAAGGGGCATCTCTTCGAGGTCTCCGGCCACCTGGACTGGTACCGGGACGGCATGTTCCCGGCCATGCAGCTGGACGCGGAGTACAACGAGGACGGCACCGTCCGCAAGCCCGGCCAGGACTACTACGTCAAGCCGATGAACTGCCCGATGCACAACCTGATCTTCCGCTCCCGCGGCCGCTCGTACCGCGAGCTCCCGCTGCGGCTCTTCGAGTTCGGCTCGGTGTACCGGTACGAGAAGTCCGGCGTGATCCACGGCCTCACCCGGGTGCGCGGCATGACCCAGGACGACGCGCACATCTACTGCACCAAGGAGCAGATGCACGCGGAGCTGACCAGCACCCTGCAGTTCGTGCTCGGGCTGCTCGCCGACTACGGCCTGGACGACTTCTACCTGGAGCTCTCCACCAAGGACCCGGTGAAGTTCGTCGGCTCGGACGAGATCTGGGAGGAGGCCACCGAGACTCTCGCCGAGGTCGCCGCGGCCTCCGGGCTGGATCTGGTGCCCGACCCGGGCGGCGCCGCCTTCTACGGCCCGAAGATCTCGGTGCAGGCCAGGGACGCGCTCGGCCGCACCTGGCAGATGTCCACCATCCAGCTCGACTTCAACCTGCCCGAGCGGTTCCAGCTGGAGTACACCGCCGCCGACGGCAGCAAGCAGCGCCCGGTGATGATCCACCGCGCGCTCTTCGGCTCGATCGAGCGGTTCTTCGGCGTGCTCACCGAGCACTACGCCGGCGCCTTCCCGGCCTGGCTGGCCCCGGTGCAGGTGGTCGGCATCCCGGTGGCGGAGGCCTTCGCCGGGCACCTGGACGCGGTGGTCGAGCGGCTGCGCGACGCCGGGGTCAGGGCCCAGGTGGACCGCACCGACGACCGCATGCAGAAGAAGATCTTCAACCACACCGCGCAGAAGGTGCCCTTCATGCTGCTCGCCGGTGAGCGCGATGTCACCGCGGGCGCGGTGAGCTTCCGCTTCCGCGACGGGAGCCAGGTGAACGGAGTCCCGGTGGACGACGCCGTCGCCACCGTCCTCGCCTGGATCGCAGGCCGGGAGAACGCCTCGCCGAGTGCGGACGGGTTCGAGGTCCGGAAGGCGGGAGCGTGAGCGAGTCAGGCCCGGAGGCGGGAGCGGAGCGTGGCCACGGAGGGCCCGCGCTCACGCCGGATGGGCAGAGCGTGAGCGCGTCAGGCCCGGAGGCGGGAGCGGAGCGTGGCCACGGAGGGCCCTCGCTCACGCCGGATGGGCAGAGCGTGAGCGCGTCAGGCCCGGAGGCGGGAGCGGAGCGTGGCCACGGAGGGCCCGCGCTCACGCCGGATGGGCAGAGCGTGAGCGCGTCAGGCCCGGAGGCGGGAGCGGAGCGTGGCCACGGAGGGCCCGCGCTCACGCCGGATGGGCAGAGCGTGAGCGAGTCAGGCCCGGAGGCGGGAGCGGAGCGTGGCCACGGAGGGCCCTCGCTCACGCCGGATGGGCAGAGCGTGAGCGAGTCAGGCCCGGAGGCGGGAGCGGAGCGTGGCCACGGAGGGCCCTCGCTCACGCCGGATGGGCAGAGCGTGAGCGAGGAGTTCGTCGTGCGCGGGGCGGGGGAGCCGGATCGGCTGCAGCGGCTGTGGACGCCCTACCGGATGTCCTACATCTCGGAGGCCGCCACCGCGGCGCCGAGGAACGGCTCGACCGGGCACCCCTTCACCGACATCCCGCTGATGACCGACGAGGACGGCCTCGTCATCGCGCGCGGCGAGCTGGTGTACGCCGTGCTCAACCTGTACCCGTACAACCCGGGACACCTCATGGTGGTGCCGTATCGCAGGGTCGCCAAGCTGGAGGATCTCACCGACGCGGAGGCCGCCGAGCTCATGGCCTTCACCCAGGAGGCGATCCGCACGGTCAAGCGGGTCTCCTCGCCGCACGGCTTCAATGTCGGGCTGAACCTGGGCGGGGTCGCGGGCGGCTCGCTCGCCGACCACCTGCACCAGCACGTCGTCCCGCGCTGGGGCGGCGACGCCAACTTCATCACCGTCATCGGCGGCGCCAAGGTGATGCCGCAGCTGCTGCGCGACACCAGGGCGCTGCTCGCCGACGCCTGGAAGAACCCGGCGCCCGCCGCGAAGGATGTCGAGTGAGGTGCTGAGCTTCTTCGGCCGCGCGACCTTCGCCAAGGCCACCGCCCCGCTGGGCCGCGCCCTGGTGCGCACCGGGCTCACCCCGGACGCGGTGACGCTGCTCGGGACCGCCGCCACCATCACCGCGGCGGTCACGCTCTTCCCGGCCGGTCACCTCTTCTGGGGCACCATGGTGATCTGGCTCTTCGTCATGTTCGACATGCTGGACGGCGCCATGGCCAGGGCCAGGGGCGGCGGCACCAGGTACGGCGCGGTACTCGACGCCACCTGCGACCGGGTCGCCGACGGCGCCATCTTCGGCGGGCTGGCCTGGTGGGCGGTGTTCCACGAGGACAGCAAGCTGCTGTTCGCCGCGACGCTGGTGGTGCTGGTGACCTCGCAGGTCATCTCCTACGCCAAGGCGCGCGCCGAGGCCAGCGGGCTCTCCGCCGACGGCGGGCTCATCGAGCGGCCGGACCGGCTCATCATCGTGCTGGTGGGCGCCGGGCTCACCGGGATCGGCGGGTACTGGGGCATCGAGTGGCTCACCTGGGCGGTGCACGTCGCCATGTGGATCCTCGCGGTGCTCAGCATCGTCACGGTCTTCCAGCGGGTGCTCGCGGTGCGCAACTCACCGGGCGCCCGCGACCTGCTCCCGCCTGCCGGTGCCGCCCCGGCGCAGGAAGCCGGATGAGCGCGCCCGCCGCGGGCGGCGCCCGCCTCGGGCGGTCCGCCGGGGCCGCGGGGTGCGGGCAGTGTCGCACCGCCGTCGACCGGAGCCTGCGCCGGTCCGGGCCGGGCGTCGGCACGCCCCCCGGCCGCCGGCGGCTCGGGAGTGCCGCATGAGTTTCGGCGAGCGCGCCTCCGCGCTCGGCTACGCGGCGGGCTGGCGCATCGTCCGGGCCCTGCCGGACGGGCTGGCGCGCAGCGCCTTCCGCATCGGCGCCGACCGCGGCGCCCGCGGCGGCGGCCCGGAACAACTGCGCCGCAATCTCGCCCGCGTCCTCGGCGTCCCCCCGGCCGAGGTCCCGGACGACCTGATCCGCGCCTCCGTCCGCTCCTACGCCCGCTACTGGCGCGAGGCGTTCCGGCTCCCCACCATGGACCACGCCGCCCTCGGCCGCTCCTCGCTGCTCCCGGTCGAGGGCCGGGAAAATCTGGACGCCGCCCTCGAGCGCGGCAGGGGCATGCTGCTCGTCCTCCCGCACACCGGCAACTGGGATATGGCCGGAGTCTGGCTGGTGCAGAACTACGGCCGCTTAAGCACCGTCATGGAGCGGCTGAAACCGGAATCCCTGTTCGAACGCTTCGTCGCCTACCGCGAGAGCCTCGGCTTCGAGATCTTCCCGCTCACCGGCGGCGAACAGCCCCCCTTCGCCACGCTCGCCGCCCGGCTCCGGGACAACGGCATCGTCTGCCTGCTCGGCGAGCGCGACCTCACCGGCCGCGGCGTCCCGGTCACCTTCTTCGGCGAGCGCACCTGGATGCCGGGCGGCCCGGCCGCGCTGGCCGTCGAGACCGGCGCCGTCCTGCTCCCGGTGCACCTCTGGTTCCGCGAGACCGCGGACGGCACCGAGGCGTGGGGGCTGCGCGTCGGCGCCGCCATCGACACCGCCGACGGCGTCGCCGCCGCCACCCAGGCCCTCGCCGACTCCTTCGCCGCAGGCATCGCCGAACACCCCGCGGACTGGCACATGCTGCAACCGCTCTGGGAAGGCGACCTCTCCGAGCGCAGGCGCGCGGCGATCGCGGCCGCGCAGGCGGACCGGCACCCCGGCGAGGCGGCCCGATGAGAATCGGCATGGTCTGCCCGTACTCCTTCGACGTGCCGGGCGGCGTGCAGGCGCACGTCGTCGAGCTGGCCCGGGTGCTGATCGAGCGCGGGCACCGGGTGAGCGTGCTCGCGCCCGCCGCCGAGGAGACCGAGCTGCCGGATTTCGTGGTCTCCGCGGGCCGCGCCGTCGCCATCCCGTACAACGGCTCGGTAGCCCGGCTCGCCTTCGGCCCCATGGCCTACACCCGGATCCGGCGCTGGATCGAGACCGGCGACTTCGATGTGCTGCACATCCACGAGCCGAACGCGCCAAGCCTCTCCATGCTGGCGCTCAAGATCGCCGAGGGGCCGATCGTGGCCACCTTCCACACCTCGACCACGAAATCCCTGGTCCTGAGCACGTTCCAGGGCGTGCTGCGGCCCTACCACGAGAAGATCACCGGCCGGATCGCGGTCTCCGAGCTGGCCCGGCGCTGGCAGGTCGAGGCACTCGGCTCGGACGCCGTCGAGATCCCGAACGGCGTCGACGTGGGGGCCTTCGCCCGCGCGCCGCTGCTGCCCGGCTACCCGCGCCCCGGCGGCACCGTGCTCTTCCTCGGCCGCTACGACGAGCCGCGCAAAGGTGTGGACGTGCTGCTCGCCGCGCTCCCCGCGCTGGTCGCCAGGCACCCGGACGTGCGAATCCTCGTGGTCGGCCGCGGCGACGAGGAGCGGCTGCGCCGGGTGGCGGGGCCGCACGCCGACCGGCTGCACTGCCTCGGCCAGGTCTCCGACGCCGAGAAGGCCGCCGCCATGCGCAGCGCCGACGTCTACGTGGCGCCCAACCTGGGCGGCGAGAGCTTCGGCATCATCCTCATCGAGGCCATGGCCGCGGGCACCGCCGTGGTCGCCAGCGAACTCGACGCCTTCCGCCGGGTGCTGCGCGACGGCGCCGCGGGGGTGCTCGTCCCCATCGGTGACGCCGCCGCGCTCGCCGCCGCGCTCGGCGACCTGCTCGCCGACGAGGATCGGCGCACTGCGCTGGTCCGGACCGCGAGCCGGGTGGTCGGGGAGTACGACTGGCCGGTGGTGGCCGAGCAGATCCTCCGGGTCTACGAGACCGTCACCGTCGGCGACGAGGGAGTGCGGGCCGCCGGATGATCACCTTCTCCGCCACCACGGTGCTGGTCCTCGCGATCATCGTCGCCGCGCTGGCCGCGCTGGCGCTGTGGGCCTACGCCACCGCCAACCGGCTGGATCGGCTGCACGTGCGCAACGACCAGTCCTGGGCCGCGCTGGAATCCGCGCTGGCCCGCAGGGCGGTGGTCGCGCGGGCGGTGGCGCTCGCCATCGCCGGCCCGGTCTCCGACCCCGCCGTCACCGAGCGGGCTCGCAGGCTCACCGCGCTCGCAGGCCGGGCCGAGCGCGCCGACCGCGGCGAGCGGGAGGCCGCGGAGAACCGGCTCGGCGCCGCGCTCGCCGCGGTCGACATCGAGCAGCTGCGCCCGCAGCTCATCTCCGAACTCGCCGACGCCGAGGCCAGGGTGCTCATCGCCCGCCGCTTCCACAACGACGCCGTGCGCGACACCCTCGCACTGCGCACCAGGCGCCCCGTGCGCTGGCTGCACCTCGGCGGCACCGCCCCGCTGCCCACCTACTTCGAGATCCCCGAGCGCACCACCCCTGCCGCGTCGACCGGGCTCGCCGTCGATACCAGCCGCACCTCCGCCCGCGTCGTGCTGCTCGACCACTCCGGCCGGGTGCTGCTCATGCGCGGCTCCGACCCGCGCACCCCGGAGACCGCGTTCTGGTTCACCATCGGCGGCGGCGTCGAACCGGGGGAGACGCTGCGCCAGGCCGCCGTGCGCGAACTGCACGAGGAGACCGGCCACATCGCCGACCCGGCCGCGCTGCGCGGCCCGATCTGGCGCCGGGTCGCCGTTTTCCCCTTCGACGGCGAGCTCATTCGCGCCGAGGAGCTCTTCTACGTGCTCCGGGTGCCCGCCTTCGAGCCCAGCCCCGCCTCGCTCACCTTCGTCGAGCGCCGCTCGATCTCCGGCAACAAGTGGTGCGCGCCGGACGACATCGTGGCACTGGACCGTTCCGGCGAGACCGTCTACCCGTACCAGTTGGACGAGTTGCTCGCCGAGGCCGCGGCGGTGGCCGATGGCGGCGACGAGCCCGAGGTGCGCTCGATCCGCTGAAACATACCTGTGATCTGCTGCACAATCGAGGGGCTGTGGGGTGCCCGGCTTCCAGGGTCGGGTACCTCTGAACGGACGCGCGTCATCGGGGGCGCGCAGAGGTGGAGGTAGCACATGTCGTATCTGCTTTTCGATTTCCTGACGCCGCTGATCGGCCCGGCCGCCGCGACGTATTGGGCCGAATTGCTGGTCGTCGCTCCGCTGTAACGGCCGTCACGATCGCGGCGGGGTTGCTGTAACTGTCGGTCCGGTACCAGACCAGTGGTGCCGGACTGGCTATCAAGTGGCCTGCCTGGCGCGCCTAGAATCGGAAACGTTCCCCGACCGATTGGCGCATATGACCCAGGAGTTTGCCGTGACCACCCCCGAATCCACCCCGACCACCGGTACCGCCCGCGTCAAGCGCGGCATGGCCGAGATGCTCAAGGGCGGGGTGATCATGGACGTCGTCACCCCCGACCAGGCGAAGATCGCCGAGGACGCGGGCGCCGTCGCGGTGATGGCGCTGGAGCGGGTCCCCGCCGACATCCGCGCCCAGGGCGGCGTCTCCCGGATGAGCGATCCCGACATGATCGACGGCATCATCGCCGCCGTCTCCATCCCGGTGATGGCCAAGGCCAGGATCGGGCACTTCGTGGAGGCGCAGATCCTGCAGAGCCTCGGCGTCGACTACATCGACGAGTCCGAGGTGCTCACCCCCGCCGACTACGCCAACCACATCGACAAGTGGAAGTTCACCGCTCCCTTCGTCTGCGGCGCCACCAACCTCGGCGAGGCGCTGCGCCGCATCACCGAGGGTGCGGCCATGATCCGCTCCAAGGGCGAGGCCGGTACCGGTGACGTCTCCAACGCCACCACCCACATGCGCAAGATCCGCCAGGAGCTGCGCAGGCTCTCTTCGCTTCCCGAGGACGAGCTCTTCGTCGCCGCCAAGGAGCTGCAGGCGCCGTACGAGCTGGTCCGCGAGGTCGCCGAGACCGGCAAGCTTCCCGTGGTGCTCTTCACCGCCGGTGGCATCGCCACCCCCGCCGACGCGGCCATGATGATGCAGCTCGGTGCCGAAGGTGTGTTCGTCGGGTCCGGGATCTTCAAGTCAGGGAACCCGGCGCAGCGGGCCGAGGCGATCGTCAAGGCGACCACGTTCTACGACGATCCCGATGTGCTGGCCAAGGTGTCGCGGGGGCTGGGCGAGGCCATGGTCGGCATCAACGTCGAGGAGATCCCCGAGCCCCACCGCCTCGCCGAGCGCGGCTGGTGATTTTCCCCGAAGGCTGATTTGCCGCGCGGCGAACTGCAGCGGGCGGGTGCGGCCCGCTGCCTCGCGCTGCCACATGAGGACGGCGCTTCGGGCTCAGTCCGCGATGCGGAGCGCGGGCTTGCCGGGGTGATCCCAGCGGACGGCGAAATCCGGCTCCTCCGGGTGCTCGGCGGCGTGCGCGAGCAGCGCGGGGATGGTCCAGCGCTGATCCTCCGGGGTGCGGCGGAGCAGGGCGGGCTCGGTCAGTACGAGGCGAACGGTGTGGTCGAAGGCGAGGCCGCGGCCGAGCAGCATGGGGCCGGACACGATGAGGACGGTGCCGGCCGAGGCGTCCCGGATGGCCGCACGCGCGGAGCGGTCGGCGGCCTCGTCCCAGAGCGCGGGGAGATAGCGGCCACGTTCGCGCAGGGCGCGCAGGACCTCGCGGTCCAGCGCCGCGTAGTCGAACCAGGCGTCGCGGTAGGAGCCGACGTCGTCGCGGCCGTACTCCAGCCGCAGGGAGGCGGGGCGCACGTAGCCGTGCAGTGGGACCGAGGCCGCGGCTCGGCCGACCTCGCGCAGATGCGAAACAACCTCGGCGGCAAGGGATTCCGGTTCGGCGGCGTCGGCGCCGTCCACCGCGACGACGGCGCGGCCCGCACGGGCGAGCACCCGCTCGGCGATCCGGGCGACGAGCTCACCGGGGCCGATCGGTTCGTAGCGAGGCACGGCTCCATCTCAGCAAACGCCCGCGTGGCAGGTCCGCCGGGTGCCGCCGACCCGGCCGACCGGCCGGGATACTCTCAGCGCATGGCGACAATCGAAGAGGCACTGGAGATCGAGCGGATCGAGCGGGACATCTTCCGCGGCGCCTCGGTCAAGACGCAGCTGCCGCGCACCTTCGGCGGTCAGGTCGCCGGGCAGGCGCTGGTCTCGGCGGTGCGCACGGTGGAGCCGCGGCACCAGGTGCACTCGCTGCACGGGTACTTCCTGCGGCCGGGGACCCCGGACCAGCCTACCGTGTACCAGGTCGAGCGGATCCGGGACGGCCGCTCGTTCTGCACCCGCCGGGTCACCGCGATCCAGGAGGGGCAGGCCATCTTCACCATGTCGGCCTCGTTCCACAGCGGCGACCAAGGGCCGACGCACCAGGACGTGATGTCCGACGTGCCGGGCCCGGACGAGCTGCCCGATGTCTCCACCATGCTGAGCGAAGAGAGCCTGTGGCTCATGCGCGAGTGGGAGCACTGGGACATCCGAATCGTGCCGCACGATTCGGTGGTGCCCAGGCCGGGCGTGGTCTCACAGCAGCAGGTGTGGTTCCGCTACCGGCACCCGCTGCCGGACGACCCGCTGCTGCACGTCTGCACGCTGGCCTACATGAGCGATATGACGCTGCTCGGCTCGTCCAAGGTGACGCACCAGGACGAGCCCACCCAGAATGCCTCGCTGGACCACGCCATGTGGTTCCTGCGCCCGTTCCGCGCCGACGACTGGCTGCTCTACGACCAGTCCTCGCCCTCGGCGGGGTTCGGCCGCGCGCTCACCGGCGGCAAGATCTTCGACCGGGAGGGCAGGCTGGTCGCCGCGGTGGTGCAGGAAGGACTCATCCGCACCCTCAGGGACCAGCCGTGACCGATCGGCCCGTGGTGGGGGTGCTCGCCCTGCAGGGCGATGTCCGCGAGCACATCGCCGCGCTGGAGAAGTGCGGTGCCACCCCGACCCTGGTGCGCCGCGCGTCCGAGCTCGCCGCGGTGGACGGCCTGGTGCTGCCCGGTGGCGAGTCGACCACCATCTCCAAGCTGCTGCGGGTCTTCGAGCTGCTGGAGCCGCTGCGCGCCCGGCTGCGCGCGGGGATGCCCGCCTTCGGCTCCTGCGCGGGCATGATCCTGCTCGCCTCCGAGGTGCTCGACACCAGGGCCGACGCCGAGCACCTGCACGGCATCGATATGACGGTGCGGCGCAATGCCTTCGGCCGCCAGGTCGATTCCTTCGAGGCCGATCTGGACTTCGCGGGGCTGGACGACGGGCCGATGCGCGCGGTCTTCATCCGGGCGCCCTGGGTGGAGCGGGCCGGGGCGGGCGTCGAGGTGCTCGCCACCGTGCCGCACGGCCCGGCCGCGGGGCGCATCGTGGCGGTCAGGCAGGGGCCGGTGGTCGCGACCTCGTTCCACCCGGAGGTGACCGGCGATCTCCGGGTGCACGAGCTGTTCGTGGGGCTGGTGCGCCGAGCGCGCGCCGATCTCGGGTGAGCGGCGCGTACGCTGGTGGAGTTTCCCGGCCGACGGCCGCGCCGCCCCGGCCTCGGGGCGCCCCGTTTCCGGCCGCCGGTAACGTACACACGTCCACCGTGTCACCGACTCGAAGGAAGTAGGGAATGAGCGGCCACTCCAAATGGGCCACCACCAAGCACAAGAAGGCCGCGATCGATGCCAAGCGGGGCAAGCTCTTCGCGAAGCTGATCAAGAACATCGAGGTGGCGGCCCGGCAGGGTGGTGGTGACCCCGAAGGCAACCCGACGCTCTTCGACGCCATTCAGAAGGCGAAGAAGTCGTCGGTGCCCAACGACAATATCGAGCGGGCGCGCAAGCGCGGCGGCGGCGAGGAGGCCGGCGGCGCCGACTGGCAGACCATCATGTACGAGGGGTACGGCCCGAACGGCGTCGCGGTGCTCATCGAGTGCCTCACCGACAACCGCAACCGCGCCGCTGGCGAGGTCCGGGTCGCCATGACCCGCAACGGCGGGAACATGGCCGACCCGGGGTCGGTGGCGTACCTGTTCCACCGCAAGGGCGTCGTCACCCTGGAGAAGAACGAGCTCTCCGAGGACGACGTGCTCACCGCCGTGCTGGACGCGGGCGCCGAGGAGGTCAACGACCTCGGCGATACCTTCGAGGTGATCAGCGAGCCCGGCGACCTGATCGCCGTGCGCACCGCGCTGCAGAGCAGCGGCATCGACTACGACTCCGCGGAGTCCGGGTTCCAGCCCTCGGTCTCGGTCGCGGTCGACGCCGACGGCGCGCGCAAGGTGATCAAGCTGGTGGACGCGCTGGAGGACAGCGACGACGTGCAGAACGTCTACACCAATGCCGACATCTCCGACGAGGTGCTCGCCGAGCTGGACGCCTGACTCAGCCCAGCCGCTGGAAGTACTCCTGCTGCGCCGGGAAGTAGTCGGCGAAATCGGGGCGGCTCGCGCCGGAGCGGGCCGCCCCGAGCAGGTCCAGGTAGTACTCCCAGCCGGGGCCGACCATGCCCGGGTCGGCGTCGTCGTCCAGGTGGTGGATCAACGCCAGTTCGGTGCCCTCGCCGGTGGCGGTGAGCACCACCTCGAGGTGCCAGGAGCCCGCCTCGTCGACCGCGCGCAGCTCCAGCCGCCGGGGCGGCTCGCAGGTCTCGATGAGCATGTCCATCCAGGGCTCGCCCTCCTCGAACACCATCCGCACCCGGATGGCGCCGCCCGGCTCGCCCTCCCACGGCCCGAACCACCGCGCGGTGCGCTCGGACTCGGTGAGGTCGGCCCAGACCTCCTCGGGTGGCGCGGCGTAGCGCCGGGTGAGCACCAGATCGCGGCCGGTGGCGGTGCGGTGCAGGGTGCCGGTGGGTTCGGGAGCCACGGTGTTCCTCCGTTCGGAGCGGGTCGGTTTCGCCCGATTGTGCACCGCGGGTCCGACAGACCGCCCGGGCCACTCTGGCGCGCGCGGGGGTGACGGCCCACACGGGCCACCCTGGCGCGCGGGCGCCACGCCGCCGCCGACCGCGAGCGGGCGCGGGGCGCAGCCCCGCATTCCCACCCTTGCTACCGTGTCGCCCGGCGGCGGAAACGACCGCGTGAGCTAAACTCTCGAACAATTGTTCGCCCGGAGGGAGGGAGCGTCGGTGCGGGTGATGGGCGTCGACCCCGGGCTCACCCGGTGCGGCCTCAGCGTGGTGCAGGGCGGCCGTGGCCGCACCGTCACCGCGCTGGACGTGGATGTGGTGCGCACCCCGCCCGAGCTCGACCTGGCCAACCGGCTGCTCCTGGTCGCCGACGCGGCGGAGGAGTGGATGGACACGCACCGCCCGGAGGCGGTCGCGGTCGAGCGGGTCTTCGCCCAGCACAATGTGCGCACCGCCATGGGCACCGCGCAGGCGGGCGGGGTGATCGCGCTGGCCGCCGCGCGCCGCGGCATCCCGGTCGCCTTCCACACCCCGAGCGAGGTGAAGGCCGCGGTCACCGGCAATGGCGCCGCGGACAAAGCCCAGGTCACCGCCATGGTCACCCGGATACTCGGGCTCCAGGTGGCGCCGAAACCGGCCGATGCCGCGGACGCGCTGGCGCTGGCCATCTGCCACTGCTGGCGGGCCCCGCTGCTGGAGCGGATGGCGAAGGCCGAGCGGGCCGCCGCCGAGGCGCAGCGCAAGTACAAGGCCAGGCTGGCCGAGCAACGGAAGGCGGTGCGGCCGTGATCGCGTCGGTGCGCGGCGAGGTACTGGAGATCGCGCTGGACCATGTGGTCATCGAGGCCGCAGGCGTCGGCTACCGGCTCAGCGCCACCCCGGCCACGCTCGCCGGGCTCAGCCGCGGTGAGCAGGCCAGGCTCTACACCGCCATGATCGTCCGCGAGGACTCCATGACGCTGTTCGGCTTCGCCGACACCGAGGCGCGCGAACTCTTCGGCCTGCTGCAGACGGTGAACGGCGTCGGCCCGCGCCTCGCCATGGCCGTGCTCGCGGTGCTGGAGCCGGAGGCGCTGCGCAAGGCGCTCGCCGAGGGCAACCTGACCACGCTCACCCGGGTGCCCGGCATCGGCAAGCGCGGCGCCGAGCGCATGATCGTCGAGCTGCGGGACAAGGTGGACGCCGTCCCGGTGCAGTCCGGCGGCCCGGCCGCGGTCGCCGCCGGCCCGGTCCGCGACCAGGTGATCGAGGCGCTCACCGGCCTCGGCTTCCCGGCCAGGCAGGCCGAGCCCGCGGTCGACACCGTGCTCGCCGAGCAGCCGGGCGCGGGCACCTCGGCGGTGCTGCGCGCCGCGCTCGGGCTGCTCGGCAGGAACCGATAGCCGATGGACGACCCGGATTTCGCCGACGACGGCTCCCCGATCGCTGCGGCCGCGCAGCCGTCCGACGGTGAGCTCGATGGGCTGCGGCCGCGCTCGCTGGACGAGTTCATCGGCCAGCCCCGGGTCCGGGAGCAGCTGGCGCTGGTGCTGCGCGGCGCCAAGCAGCGCGGCGGCACCCCGGACCACGTGCTGCTCTCCGGCCCGCCGGGGCTCGGCAAGACCAGCATGGCCATGATCATCGCCGCCGAGCTCGGCACCGCACTGCGGGTCACCTCCGGCCCCGCGCTGGAGCGCGCGGGCGATCTCGCCGCCATGCTGAGCAACCTGGTCGACGGCGACGTGCTCTTCATCGACGAGATCCACCGCATCGCCCGCCCGGCCGAGGAGATGCTGTACCTCGCCATGGAGGACTTCCGGGTCGACGTGGTGGTCGGCAAGGGGCCCGGGGCCACCTCCATCCCGCTCGACATCGCGCCCTTCACCCTGGTCGGCGCCACCACCCGCTCCGGCTCGCTGACCGGGCCGCTGCGCGACCGGTTCGGCTTCACCGGCCACATGGATTTCTACGACCCCGAGGAGCTGCTGCGCATCCTGTTGCGCTCGGCCCGGATCCTCGGCGTCACCATCGAGCCGGACGCCGCCGCCGAGATCGCAGGCCGCTCCCGCGGCACGCCGCGGATCGCCAACCGGCTGCTGCGCCGGGTCCGCGATTACGCCGAGGTGCGCGCCGACGGCCACGTCACGCTGGCGATCGCCCGCGCCGCGCTGGAGGTGTACGACGTGGACGGCCTCGGCCTGGACCGGCTGGACCGCGCGGTGCTCGGTGCGCTGGTGCGCGGTTTCCACGGCGGGCCGGTCGGCGTCTCCACGCTGGCCGTCGCGGTGGGGGAGGAGGCCACCACCGTCGAGGAGGTGTGCGAGCCGTTCCTGGTGCGCGCCGGGCTGGTGGCCCGCACCCCGCGCGGCCGGGTCGCGACCACCGCGGCCTGGGAGCACCTGGGGCTGGTGCCGCCCGCGGGCTCGTTCTCCGGCGCGCTGGAGGTGCGCGCGCACGAGGCCCAGCAGGCGCTCGACCTCTTCGACTGAGCACCGCTCGGCGCGCGCGGTTAGAGTCGGTCGAATGACGGTCGTCCAGTCCGTGCTCGGTCGCATTCCGGAACCGCACCGCAGCACCGTGATCCGCCACCGCGAGCTGCTGAAATTCGCTGTCGTCGGCGCGATCACGTGGTTCATCGACACCGGCGTCGTCTACGCCGTGAAGCTCACCGTGCTCGGCGAGAAGCCGCTCACCGCGCGGCTGCTCGGGGTGCTGATCGCGACCATCGCCTCCTACATCCTGAACCGCGAGTGGTCTTTCCGGACCAGGGGCGGCAGGCAGCGGCACCACGAGGCGGCGCTCTTCTTCGCGGTCAGCGCGCTCGGCATCGGGGTCACCATGATCCCGCAGGCGATCTCGCTCTACGTGCTCGACCTGCGGGTGCCGTTCGTCGGCCCGGTCACGCAGGCGGTGGCGAATTTCGTCAGCGGGCAGATCCTCGGCGTGCTGCTCGCCATGGCCTTCCGCTTCTGGGCCTTCCGCCGCTTCGTCTTCCCGGACGACCTGCACGAGCCGCGGCCGAGCGCGGCCGAACTCTAACGCTGCTCCAGCGCGGTCACCACGAGGTCGAGGAAGGCGTCGACCTCCTCGCGGCTGTAGCCGCGGGTGCCGAGCCTGGCGCCGGTGAACCGCACCTCGCGCACGTCGGCGGCGGTCAGGTTGCCCGGCCCCGCGTGCGCGAGGGTGGCGGCGACCAGGTCGAGGAAGGCGTCCACCTCCTCCTCGCCGTAGCCGCGGCGGTCGATCCCGGCCGAGGTGAAGCGCACCCGGTGCACGTCGTCCGGGGTGAGGATGGCGGCGCCCGCGCCGCTGTGCGCGCGCTGCTCCGGCGCCGGGTGCCCGCCGTTCTGCCTGGACTCCAGCTCCAGCCGGATCCGGTCCAGGAATTCGTCGACCTGGTCGGTCTGGTAGCCGCGGCCGCCGAAGCGCGGCACCGGAAAGGTCACCCGGCGCACGTCGTCGGCGGTGAGCGCGCCCGCGCCGGCCAGGGTCTCGGCCACCGACCGCAGGAAGTCGTCCACGCGGTCGGCGTGGTAGCCGCGCTGCCCGAGCGGCGGCCGGTCGAAGTGCGCGCGGCCGACCTCGTCCGGGGTCATCCGCGGCGGAGCGGGGGCGCGTCCTGCCAACACCTGCGACTTCCTGATCGACCGATGCATTCCGAACAACGTGTGAAACCCCCGCGAGAGTGGTGGACCCCGGAACACGATACCGAGGCGGCGGCTCCCGCGGTCCTGGTTCAGCCGCCCTCGCCCTCGCCGTCCCGGCGCACGCCGTCCACCAGCAGCCGCCGGATCGCCTCGGCGAGCCCGCGCACATCGCCCTCCGGGTCGCGCAGCCCGTGCAGCACCGCCGCGAGCAGCATGCCGGTGACCGCCTTCGCGGTGCTCCCGGTGTCCAGGCCGGCGCGCAGGTAACCCCGGTCGACACCGTGCTCGAGGTAGGCGGCGGTGAGCGCGTCGGCGGTGTCGAGCAGGCCGTACAGCCGGGCGGTGAGCTCGTCGTCGATGCCGGTGGCGTGGAAGAGCAGCAGCTGCGCGACCCGGCGGTCCTGCACCAGGATCACGGTCAGCGCGGCGCCGATCCGCTCGATCTGGGCCCGGTAGTCGTCCAGCGTCTCGGCCGCGTCCGGGGAGTTCTCGGTGGCCAGCGCGGTGACGATGCGCTCGGCGAGGTCGTCGATGACGTGGTCGATGATCTCCCGCTTGTTGCTGAAGTAGCGGTAGAAGGTGCCGTGGCCGATGCCGAGCTCGGTGGCGATATCGGCGATCCCGGTCGCGTGGTAGCCCTTCTCGGCGAAGCAGACGAACGCGGTGTCGATGATGTCGCGGCGCAGCTCCGCCTTGCGGCGGTCGGCTCGCGTCGATGGCTTCGTCACCCCGCCGATGATACGGTCGGCGGGAAGCGGAATGACATGTCATTCCGTGACAGATGAGTCACGAGAGAAGGTATGGCAATGGCGCGATACGACGCGATCGTGGTCGGCGCCGGCTTCGGCGGCATGGGCGCGGCCATCCAGCTGGACCGGCTGGGGCTGAGCGACTACGTGATCCTGGAGCGCGAGGACGATCTCGGCGGCACCTGGCACGTGAACCGCTACCCGGGGCTCGCGGTCGACATCGCCTCGGTCACCTACTCGTACTCCTTCGAGCCGAATCCGTACTGGTCCCGGCTCTTCGCGCCGGGGGAGGAGCTGCGCCGCTACGCGCAGCACGTGGCCGAGCGGTACGGGCTGCGCCGCCGCATGCGCTTCGGCACCGCGGTCGAGCGGGCCCGCTGGGATGCCGAGGGGCAGCAGTGGATCGTCACCACCGGTACCGGCGACGAGCTCACCGCGCGCTTCCTGATCACCGCCACCGGCTTCCTCTCCCAGCCCTACACCCCGCCCTTCCCCGGCATCGACGGGTTCGCCGGGCGGATCGTGCACACCACCGCCTGGCCGGACGACCTGGATCTGACCGGGCAGCGGGTCGGCGTGATCGGCACCGGCGCCACCGCGGTGCAGCTGGTTCCCGAGCTGGCCGACGTCGCCGCCGAGCTCACCGTCTTCCAGCGCACCCCGATCTGGGTGGTGCCCAAGGTCGACACCCCGATCCCGGCCGCGGTGCAGCGGCTCTTCGCCGCGCTGCCGGTGACCCAGAAGGCCGCGCGGCTGGCGAACACCTCCGTGCTGGAGGCGATCATGGTCGCGGGCGTGCTGGAGTTCACCAGGGCGAAGGTGCTGAACCGGGGCGCCGGGCTGCTGGCCAGGGCGCACCTGCGCACCTCGGTGCGCGACCCGGAGACCAGGCGCGCACTCACCCCCGGCTACGACTTCGGCTGCAAGCGCCCGACCTTCTCGAACCGCTATTTCCGGGTCTTCAACTCCCCGCACGTCCAGCTGGAGACCGGCACCATCGCCGGGGTCACGCCCGGCGGCATCGCACTCGCCGACGGCTCCGAGATCGCGCTGGACACGCTGGTCCTCGCCACCGGCTTCGACCTGTGGCAGGCGAACTTCCCGGCGATCACGGTGCTCGGCCGGGACGGCATCGACCTCGGCGCCTGGTGGCGGGAGAGCCGGTTCCAGGCGTACGAGGGCATCACCGTGCCGCGCTTCCCCAACTTCCTCAGCCTGAACAGCCCGTACTCCTACAGCGGGCTCTCGTACTTCACCACCGTCGAGGCGCAGATGAAGCACATGGGCAGGCTGCTCGGCGAGCTGGCCCGGCGCGGCGCGGCCACCTTCGAGGTCACCGAGCGCGCCAACGCCGCCTTCCTGGACCGGGTGACCGAGCGGCTCGGCTCCTCGGTGTTCTACGGCGGCGACTGCGCGTCGGCGCGCAGCTATTACTTCGACCCGCACGGCGAGGCCGCGCTGCTGCGCCCGACCAGCACCCTGAACGCGCACCGCGAGGCGGTGCGCTTCCCGCTGGACGACTACGTCTACGGTGGCGTGCCCGCCTGAGTGTGGGGCCGGTTACGCGAACTGGCAGACTGTGTGGGTACCTGTCCACCCCACCCACGAACCAGGAACTGACGTCGACGATGGAACTGCTGTTTCCGCTACTGCTGGTCGCTCTGCTCGTGCCGATGTTCCTCGGCGTCCGCCGCCAGAAGCGTGAGGCCGAGAAGGTCTCGGCGATGCAGGACAATCTGAAGGTCGGGGATCGGGTGACCACCACCTCGGGGCTCTACGGCACCGTGGTCGAGGTCGACGAGGACACCGTCGATCTCGAGATCGCCGAGGAGATCGTGACGACCTGGCTGCGCCAGGCCGTGCGCGAGGTCCGCACCGACGACGAGGCGGTCACCGAGGAGCCGGGCACCGCCGACCCGGCCGAGCCCGCTGTCCGGCCCGAGCCGGAGGCCGCCGCGCCCGCGGCCGCCGAGGAGACCCCCGGCCAGACCGAGACCCGGCTGACCAAGGACTGACCGCGCTCGCCGCTGTCACCGCAGTCCGCGCCGGAACCCGGCGTGGATGTCTCGGTGCGCCCGGTCGGCGCGCCGGTTCCACTCGACTTCCGCTCTAGGAGATGACGCACTGTGCCTCCGTCACAGGGATCGGCGCACCCATGGCGACTGCTCGGCCTCTTCGTTGCCCTGCTCGCTCTGATCTACGCGCTGGTTTTCTTCACCGGGGACAAGTCCCCGACGCCGAAACTCGGCATCGATCTGCAGGGCGGCACCCGGGTCACGCTGACGGCGCGCACGCCGGACGGCAGCAGGCCGAGCCAGGACAGCCTGAAGCAGGCGCAGTCCATCATCGAGAACCGGGTGAACGGCCTCGGCGTCTCCGGCTCGGAGGTGGTGATCGACGGCGACACCATCGTGATCACCGTCCCGGGTGAGGACGGCCAGCAGGCGCGCACCCTGGCCACCACGGCCAAGCTCTACATCCGCCCGGTGCTGACCGCGGTCCCGGCGGCCGGTCGCGATACCGCGCAGACCCCGGCCACGCCGGGAGCCCCCGCCCCGGCGGGCACCGCGCCCGCGCCCGACGGCTCGGCCCCGCCGCCCGCCCCCGGTGGCGTCGCGCCGGACGCCCCCCCGGCCCCCGCCCCCGAGGTCGCGCCCGCGCCGCAGCCGCGGCTCTTCCCGGCCCAGGTGCCGCCGGAGCCCGCGCCCCCGGCCGAGCAGGTCCCGCCACCCGGCGAACCGGCGCCCGCGCCGCCCGCCGAACCGGCGCCCGCGCCGCCCGCCGAGCAGACCCCGGCCCCGGCACCCACCCCGGAGCCGAGCCCCGCCGACCGCACCCCGGCCGAACAGGCCCGCGCCGAGATCGCCGAGGCCAAGGCCACCAGGCAGAGCACCGACCCGGCCGTGCAGCAGCTCGCGCTCGCCACCCTGGACTGCTCCGAGCCCGACCCGCTGCGCGGCAACGACGACCCGAACCTGCCGCTGGTCGCCTGCGCGAGCGACGGCACCGAGGTCTTCCTGCTGGACAAGAGCCGGATCGACGGCCAGGACATCGCCGACGCCAGCTCCGGGCTGAACCAGCAGCAGTCGCGGCACGAGGTCTACCTGGAGTTCAAGTCCGGCGGCAGCGACGAGTGGGCCGCGCTCACCGGCGAGTACGTGCAGCAGCGCGTCGCCTTCGTGCTCGACTCGCAGGTCGTCTCGGCGCCGGTGGTGCAGCAGGGCCCGCAGCAGGGCGGCCGCACCCAGATCTCCGGCAACTTCACCGCGGCCTCCGCCAAGGAGCTCGCCAATACGCTGAAGTACGGCTCGCTGCCGCTCTCCTTCGAGACCTCGGAGGCGCAGACCGTCTCCGCGACGCTCGGCCTCTCCTCGCTGCGCGCGGGGCTGCTCGCCGGCGCCATCGGGCTCGTCGTCGTGCTGCTCTACTGCTTCGCCTACTACCGGATGCTCGGGCTGCTCACCGCGCTCTCGCTGATCGCCTCCGGCTTCGCGGTCTACGGCATCATGGTGCTGCTCGGGCGCTGGATCGGGTTCACCCTCGACCTGGCGGGCGTCGCCGGTCTGATCATCGGCATCGGCATGACCGCCGACTCCTTCGTGGTGTTCTTCGAGCGCATCAAGGACGAGATCAGGGAGGGCCGCAGCTTCCGCTCCGCGGTGCCGCGCGGCTGGCAGCGGGCCAGGCGCACCATCCTCTCCGGCAACGCGGTCAGCTTCATCGCCGCCGCGGTGCTCTACATCCTCGCCGCAGGCCAGGTGCGCGGCTTCGCCTTCACCCTCGGGCTGACCACCATCCTGGACGTGGTGGTGGTGTTCCTGGTGACGGCGCCGCTGGTGCTGGTCGCCTCGCGCACCGCGTTCTGGTCCAAGCCCGCGGTCAACGGCCTCGGCGCGATGCAGCAGGTGGCGCGGGAACGCACCGCGGCGACCCGCCCCGCACTCGGGAAGGCGTGAGCACCGTGACGAACAACCACACCGACCGCGAGAGCGGCTACTCGCTGGAGAACGGCACCAACGCCACCGAGGTCACGGATGTCTTCACGCCCGTGCAGCGGGCGCACGCGCGCAGCTTCTTCAGCAGGCTCTACACCGGCACCGGCGCCATCGACGTGATCGGCAACCGGAGCCGCTGGTATGCCATCACCGGGGTGATCGTGCTGATCGCGCTGGCCAGCATGGTGATCCGCGGGTTCAATTTCGGCATCGACTTCGAGGGCGGCTCGCAGATCCAGTTCCCGGCCGGGTCGGCGAGCACCGAGCAGGTCGAGCAGGCCTACTCGGACGCGCTCGGCTTCGGCCCGGAATCGGTGCAGACCGTCGGCGCGGGCGGCTCGTCCACCATGCTGATCCGCTCCGAGGCGCTGGACGCGAGCCAGGTGGACACGCTGAGCGCCGAACTCTACGAGCGGTTCCAGCCGGAGGGCTCCGACGGCAGCCCGAGCCGGGCCGCGATCAGCGTCTCCGACGTCAGCGAGACCTGGGGCGGCCAGATCACCCGCAAGGCGCTGATCGCGCTGGCGGTGTTCCTGGTGATCGTCTCGATCTACATCGCCGTCCGCTTCGAGCGCGACATGGCGCTGGCCGCGCTGGCGGCGCTGGTCTTCGACGTGGCGGTGACGGCGGGGGTCTACGCGCTGGTCGGCTTCGAGGTCACCCCGGCCACCGTGATCGGCATCCTGACCATCCTCGGCTTCTCGCTCTACGACTCGGTGGTGGTGTTCGACAAGGTCGAGGAGAACACCAGGGGCATTCTGCACCTGAACCGCCGCACCTACGGCGAGCAGGCCAACCTGGCGCTCAACCAGACGCTCATGCGCTCGATCAACACCGCCCTGATCGGCATCCTCCCGGTCGCCGGGCTGATGGTGATCGCGGTCTGGCTGCTCGGCGTCGGCACGCTCAAGGACCTCGCGCTGGTGCAGCTGGTCGGGCTGCTGGTCGGCACCTACTCCTCCATCTTCTTCGCGACGCCGCTGCTGGTCTCGCTCAAGGAACGGTGGGGTCCGGTGGCCGCGCACACCAGGAAGGTGCAGGCCAAGCGGGCTGCGGCGGCCGCGGAGCGGGTCGGTGCCGCCGCCAAGCGGCGCGCGGGCACCGCGACCGCCCGCAGCGCCCAGGAGGCGGCGGAGCCCCGGCGGGCCCGCAGCGGCGCGGGCTCGGGCCCGCGGGCGGGCGCGCGCCCCAGCGGCAAGCGCAACCGCCGGTAGCAGTGGCGGGGCCGCTGGTGCCCCGGTGACATCGTTCGGGAGCGAAGGGGTTTCGACGTTGCGACTTCCACGCCGCGGGCACCGGCCCGGGATCCCAGCGCGGCGGGTGGTCGCCGCGCTCACCGCCGCGGTCGTCGCGGCCGGGCTCGGCGCCGGGTGCTCGAGCGAGAGCCAGGTGCCCTCCATCGGCTACGCCACCGACGCGGTGATCAGCACCTACAACGGCGGCACGACGGTGGGCTGGGCCAGCGGCTCGCCCGCCGTCTTCGGCCGGGTGCTCACCGGGTTCTTCTACACCGGCCCGGACGGCCAGCAGGTGGCCGACACCGACGTCGGCACCGCCAAGGAGGTGCCGGGGGAGGCGCAGACCATCCAGTATCGGCTGAGCCCGGACGGCGTCTACTCCGACGGCATCGCCACCTCCTGCGACGACCTGGTCTACACCTGGGCGGCCCGCAGCGGCCGGTTCACCTCCGGCGGCGCGCCGCTCTTCGACAGCGCCAGCACCTCGGGGTACGAGGACATCGAGCGGATCGACTGTGAGCCCGGCTCCAAGGACGCCACCGTCGTCTTCCGCCCCGGCCGCCGCTACGTGCCGTGGCGCACGCTCTTCGCCGCCGGTGAGCTCATGCCCGCGCACGTGGCCACCCAGGCCACCGGGGTGAGCAACCTGATCGGCGCGGTGCGCACCGGCGAGCTGGTCGCGCTCGGCAAGCTCGCCGACTTCTGGAACACCGGCTGGACCATGACGCCCGGCGCGCTGGACGCGAGCCGCTTCCCCTCCGCGGGCCCCTACCGCATCGGCTCCTACAGCGAGAGCGAGGGGCTGGTGCTGGTCGCCAACGAGCGCTGGTGGGGGGCGAAGCCGGAGACCGGCCGGATCGTGGTGTGGCCCAAGGGAACCGACCTCTCCGCCAAGATCGGCGACAATGCCGTCGGGGTGATCGACATCGGCGCGGGCTCGGTACCGGAGCTGCCGCTGGACGGCTTCTCCGCCAGCACCGTCCCGGGCCGCGGCGCCGAGCAGCTGGTGCTCGGCACCGGCGGGGTCTTCGCCGGGGTGCAGCCGCGCCGGGCGCTCGCCGCCTGCGTGCCGCGCCAGGCGCTCTTCGACACCCTCGGCTCGGTACCGGACCGCCCGCAGCGCGGCATCGGCTCCGCCATGCTGAACGCCCATATCGTGCAGCAGGATTCGCTCTTCTACGAGGCAGCCACCGGAGCCGCGCAGAGATACGCCGCCGTCGACCCGACCGTGAAGGCGGGCGATCTGACCGTGCGGATCGGCTACCGGACCCCGGACAGCCGCCGCGCCGCCACCGTCCGGGCCATCGCCGACTCCTGCCGCGCCGCCGGGATCACCGTGGTGGACGCCGGCGCCCCCGACTTCCAGCCGACCCGGCTCACCGAGGGCGCGGTGGACGCCGTGCTCGGCGGCACCGCCGCCGCCACCGGCCCGGCCGGGTCGAGCTCCGAGATGGCGGCCATGGCGGCGCTGCGCACCGGGAACGGCTCCAATGTCGGGCGCTTCGGCAACGGCCGGTTCGACGCCATCACCGACCAGCTCGCCGCCGACGACGCCTCGGCGGGCCGGCTCGGGCTGCTCACCGAGGCGGAGAACCTGCTCTGGTCCGAGCTACCCAGCATCCCGCTCTTCGCCACGCCGCGGCTCATCGCCTTCGGCACCGGGCTGCGCAACGGCGTCGCCGGGCCGACCCAGGGCGGCACCGGCTGGAACATGGACCGCTGGCGGCTGACCCGGTGACCGACCCCGAAGGGACCCCGATGACCGCGCACGCCACCGCCGCCGACGCGGTGCACCGGCTCACCCGCTGGCACGACGACTTCCCCACGCCCGGCGTGCGATTCGCCGATCTGACCCCGGTCTTCGCGGACGCCGCCGGCTTCCGCGCGGTCCTCGACGGCCTGGCCGCCTGCGCCCCGGACGCCGACCTGATCGCCGGGGTGGACGCGCGCGGCTTCCTGCTCGGCGCCGGCGTCGCGGCGAGCCTCGGCACCGGGGTGCTCGCGGTGCGCAAGGGCGGCAAGCTGCCGCCGCCGGTGGTCTCCCGCGAGTACACGCTGGAGTACGGCACCGCCGCGCTGGAGATCCCGGCCGACGGCGTCGAGCTGCGCGGCAGGCGGGTGCTGCTGCTCGACGACGTGCTCGCCACCGGCGGCACGCTGGCCGCCGCCGCGGAGCTCTTCGCCGAGGCGGGCGCCGAGGTGGTCGCGGCCGCCGTGGTGCTGGAGATCGGCTTCCTGGCCGGGCGGGCCAGGCAGGGCGACTACCCGGTCACCGCCATCGTCACCGTCTGAAAAGGAGTTGACCCCGGCCGCGGTGCCGGGGTTATCCTGGTCTGGTCTTGTTCCCGGCGAACGGAGCGGCTGTTGCTGATCTGAGGTCACGCCCGGGCGGCCCGTATCTCGCGCGCCGCGTTCCGTCGCAGTCACCTCGGGAGCAACCGTGCCCACACCCTCGTCCTCGCTGTCCCTGTCGGATCTCGCCTTCACCTGGCCGGACGGCACCGCCGTCTTCGACGGGCTGACCGCAACCCTCACCCCCGGCCGCATCGGGGTGGTCGGCGCCAACGGCGCCGGGAAGTCCACGCTGCTGCGGCTGATCGCGGGTGAGCTCACCCCCGGCCGCGGCTCGATCACCCGCCCCGGCCCGCTCGGCTACCTGCGCCAGGACCTCGGCCTCGGCACCGGCCTCCGGGTCGACCAGGTGCTCGGCATCGCCGCGGTGCGCGCCGCGCTGCACCGCATCGAGGCGGGCACCGGCAGCCCCGCCGACTTCGACACCGTCGGGGCAGCCTGGGATGTCGAGGAGCGCGCGGTGGCGCTGCTCGCCCGGCTCGGCCTCGGCCACGTCGCCGACGGGCCCGCCGCGCTCGATCGCACCCTCGGCACGCTCTCCGGTGGCGAGACGGTGCTGCTCGGGCTGGTCGCGGAGCTGCTCACCGAGCCCGCCGTGCTGCTGCTCGACGAGCCGACCAACAACCTGGACGGCGTCGCCAGGCAGCGCCTCGCCGAGGTGCTCGGCCAGTTCACCGGCATCGCGCTGGTGGTGAGCCACGATCGGGAGCTGCTCGACGGCATGGACGCCACCGCCGAGCTCTACCGGGGCGGGCTGCGGCTCTTCGGCGGCGGCTTCGGGGCCTACGAGCGGATCGTCGCGGCCGAGCAGGAGGCCGCCGCGGCCGCGGTCAGGGACGCCCGCGGCGATCTGCGGCGGCAGCGCCGCGAGCTGATCGAGACCAGGGTGAAGCTGGACCGCCGGGTGCGGTACGGCCGCATGCTCTCCGAGACCAAGCGGGCGCCGAAGATCATCGCCAACGAGAAGAAGCGGAGCCAGCAGGTGTCCGCGGGCAAGCTGCGCAACACCCACCTGGAGCGGGTGGACAGCGCGCGTACCGAGCTGCGGAGTGCCGAGGAGGCGGTGCGCGACGACCGGGAGATCCGGATCGAGCTGCCGCGCACCCGGCTGCACCCGGGGCAGGAGGTGGTCGAGCTGAGCGGGGCCGCGCTGCCGGGCGGGGTTCAGGTCGACCTGCGGATCAGCGGGCCGGAGCGGATCGCGGTGACCGGGCGCAACGGGGTCGGCAAGACCACGCTGCTGCGCCGGATCGCCGAGGCCGGGCCCGCAGTGCCGTGGCGGCTGCTGCCGCAGCGGCTCGACATCCTCGACGACGCTCGCTCGGTCGTCGAGAACGTGGCGGCCGCCGCGCCGCACGCGGGAGCGCAGGAGGTGCGGGCGCAGCTGGCCCGCTTCCTCTTCCGCGGCGCCGCCGCCGACGCGGCCGCGGGCACGCTCTCCGGCGGCGAACGGCTGCGCGCCGCGCTCGCCGCCGTGCTGCTCGCCGACCCGGCGCCCCGGCTGCTGCTGCTCGACGAGCCCACCAACAACCTGGACCTGCCCAGCCTCGGGCACCTCACCCAGGCGCTCACCGGCTACCGGGGCGCGCTGGTCGTGGTCAGCCACGACGAGCGCTTCCTCGCCGACCTCGGCCTCACCAGGCTGCTGCGCTGCACCGGAGCCGAGGTCGAGGACCGGCCGCTGACCTGAGTCAGGCGTCGAGCAGGGCGGCCAGCTTCTTCGGCGCCACCAGCCGGTAGCTCTGCCGCACCGTCTCGGCGATCTCGGCCCAATCCGGGTCGACGTCGAGCCGGAGCCCGATCCAGCCGCTCGGCCCCACGTAGGGCGGGACGAAGAAGCGCTCCGGCTCGGCGTCGACCAGCTCGTCCTGGACGCCGGGCGCGGCCGGGCACCAGAGCGTCGGCCCCGGCTCGCCGTAGCTGCCGACCACGTACTTCGTGAACGACTTCCGCTCCCGGACGAAGAAGGTCGGCGCGCCGTGGCTCAGCCGCTCGGTGGCCTCCGGCAGCGCGAGGCAGATCCGGCGCACCCGCGCCACTGTGTCCATACCAGGAGTGTAGGGGGTTGCCGGCGACGTTTTGGTTGCTTACACTAAAACTACTTCACGGGAGGAGACGGACATGGGATACGGACACTGGGACGACACCGCCTACCGGGCGGCGGCCACCTTCCGCGCCCGCCGGGGCGAGGACGACTTCGGCTACACCGCCGAGCTGCGCGACCAGCCCTACGACAGCTGGCGGGCGCACCCGAGCCTGGAGCCGTTCGGGGTGCGGGCGCGCGAGTGCCGCGACTCCGACGAGCACGGCGCCGCGCTGCCGATCGCGGTGCTCTTCGACGTCACCGGCTCGATGGGCCGGGTGCCGCGGATCATGCAGAACAAGCTGGGGCTGCTGCACGGCCTGCTGCGCAGCCGCGGCTACGCCGACGACCCGCAGCTGCTCTTCGGCGCCATCGGCGACGCCGACAGCGACCGGGTGCCGCTGCAGGTCGGGCAGTTCGAATCGGACAATCGGATGGACGAGCAGCTGCGCTCGATCCTGCTCGAGGGCGGTGGCGGCGGCCAGAAGTCGGAGAGCTACGAGCTCGCCGCCTACTTCATGGCCACCCACGTCAGCACCGACGCGTGGGAGAAGCGCGGGAAGAAGGGCTACTTCTTCCTGATCGGCGACGAGCTGAACAAGCCGCGGCTGGCGAGCAGGCACATTCGCGCGGTGATCGGCGACAGCGTGCGGCAGGACGTCTCGGTGCAGTCGATCTACCGGGCGCTGGCCGAACGCTGGCACGTCTTCTTCCTGCTGCCGGACCAGTCCAGCTACTTCCACGACCCGGAGATCGCGGAGCACTGGCGCGGGCTGCTCGGGCAGAACTTCCTGAAGCTGGACGATCCGGCCGCGGTCTGCGAGCTCATCGCGCTGACCATCGGCCTCGGCGAGGACCGGGTGGATCTCGCGACCGGTCTGGCCGATCTGCGGGATGTCGGCGCCGGCGGGGCCGACGCGGTGGCGCGCACGCTGGGGGAGCGCACGGCGCTGCCCGGGAAGCGGACGGCGTGAACAGAGGTCGCGACGGCGGGCCCGGTGGCCACGTGATCGTGGTCGACCTCGGCTTCGGTGACGCGGGCAAGGGGGCGACGGTCGACTGGCTGTGCTCCCCGGCGGCGGGGCTCGGCCCCGCCGCCGTCGTCCGGTTCAACGGCGGGGCGCAGGCCGCGCACACCGTCGTCGCGGGCGGGCGCACGCACACCTTCGCGCAGTTCGGCTCGGGCACACTCGCCCGCGTGCCGACGCTGCTCACCCGGCACGTGCTGGTGGAGCCGATCGCGCTCGCCGCCGAGGCCGAAGCGCTGGCGGCGCTCGGCGTGCCCGACCCGCTCGGGCTGCTCGCCGTCGACGGCCGGGCGCTGCTCACCACCCCGATCCACATCGCCGCGAACCGGGCGCGGGAGCGGGCCCGCGGCACCGCGCGGCACGGCTCCTGCGGGCGCGGGATCGGCGAGACCGCCGCCTACGCGCTGGAACACGCGGCGCCGACGGTCGCCGACTGCGCGCACCCGGATCGGCTGCGGGCGCTGCTCACCGCGCTGGCCGCGCACTACGCGCCGCTGCTCGCGGGCAGCGGGTTCGGCTTCGAGCCGGTGGACGACCTGGTCGACATGTACCGGGAGTTCGCCGCCGCCGTCCGGGTGGCCGGCGACGGCGAGCTCGCCCGCCTGGCCCGGCGCGGTCCGCTGGTCTTCGAGGGGGCGCAGGGGGTGCTGCTGGACGAGTGGCGCGGGTTCCACCCGCACACCACCTGGTCGACGGTCGAGCCGCGGAACGCCCGCGCGCTGCTGGCCGGGATCGGCGCCACCGGCACCGTGCTCGGCGTGACCAGGAGCTACCAGACCAGGCACGGGGACGGCCCCTTACCCACCGAGGACCCGGCGCTCGAGCTGCCCGAGCCGCACAACGGCACCGGCCCGTACCAGGGCCCGTTCCGCCGCGGGCACCTCGACCTGGTGCTGCTGCGCTACGCGCTCGAGGTGTGCGGGGGAGTCGACGGGCTGGTCGTCAACCACCTCGACGTCCCCGGCCCGCTGCGTGTCGCTACGGCCTACCGCACCCCGGCCGGTGTGCTGCGCCGCCTCCCGGTCGGGGCGTGGCAGGACCTCGCCCACCAGGAATCCCTGACCGCGCTCCTGCGTTCCGCCACACCGCAATTGGCGGATCTCCCCGCCGACATCCCGGCGTACCTGGAGCGCGAATTGGGTACCCCCGTGTTGCTCACCGGTAACGGCCCTGATCGGTCCGATCGCCGCCCCACCCCTGCCACTCGCGCGGCCTGATCGCAACCCAACGGGGCGAGCAATACGAGCCCGGTTCGCGGCCGGTTCCCGGGCCGCGAACCCCGCGTGCCGCAGGCACGCGCAAAGATAGAGCACATGCAGTCCGTCGTTTCAGTGGATGTCGTGACGCTGCGGTTCTGGGGGGAGGACTCCGGCATCCGGCTCGGGGTCGCGCCGCGCGGGCACGCGCCGTTCGCCGGTGAGCTCGCCCTGCCTGGCGTCCTGCTCGGCCGCGGGGAGCGGCTGGTGGCCGCCGCGCACCGCGCCCTCGTCACCAAACTCGGCGCCCCCGAGCCCGCCATCGCCGCCATCGGCCAGCTCGTCACCTTCGACGAGCCGAGCCGCGACCCGCGCGGGCCCACGCTCTCCATCGCCATGTGGGCGGTGCTGAGCCCGCACGACAGCCCCGCGGAGTGGGTCTCGTTCGACAGCGTTCCGCCGCTGGCGTTCGACCACAATGCCATCATCGGTACCGCGCGGACGCTGCTCACCGGGCTGCTCTGGAAAGACCCGGCCTTCACCAGGGCGCTGCTCGGCCCGCAGTTCCCCGCCACCCGCGCCGTCGAACTCGCCACCTCGGTCCACGGCGTCCGCCCCGACCCCGCCAACCTCAACCGCACGCTCGCCACCGTCCCCGGGTTGACCCGGACTGACGAGCGGCGCAGAGTGAAGGCCACGGGCCGCCCGGCGGCAGTCTGGGCTTTTGTTGATTAGCGCGCCTGCGGCGCGCGGGTTCGCGGCCCGGGGATCGGCCGCGAACCGGGGCTCGTGAGGCTCGCCCCAGGGTGGCTGGGCGGGAGGGGTGGGGGCCGGGGCCTCGCAGGCTTTGCACGCGGGCGGGACGGTCGGGGTGATCGGGACTAAAGTGGGGGGTTCCTCGGGGCACCGGGGCTTGGGAGAGGCGGTGGCATGACTCAGCATCTGGACGAGGTGAACGCCGGGAACGCGGCGGACGAACCCCGCCCCGAGCCGGAGCAGCCCGCCCCTGCCACCGAGCCGCCGGCTCCCCCGCGCAGCGGCTCCGCCGCGGTCCCGACCTCCGCCTCGCGCCGGGTCAGGGCCCGGCTGGCCAGGCGGATGACCGGCCAGCGCGGCATCGCGGCGGTGAAGCCGGTGCTGGAGCCGCTGGCGACGGTGCACCGCGAGCTGTACCCCAAGGGCGACCTCGTACTGCTGCAGCGCGCCTTCGACGTGGCCGACGAGCGGCACAAGCACCAGTTCCGCAAGTCCGGCGACCCCTACATCACGCACCCGCTCGCGGTGGCGAACATCCTGGCCGAGCTCGGCATGGACACCATCACCCTGACGGCCGCGCTGCTGCACGACACCGTGGAGGACACCGGCTACTCGTTGGAGCAGCTCACCGCCGACTTCGGCCGCGAGGTCGCGCACCTGGTGGACGGCGTCACCAAGCTGGACAAGGTGAACCTGGGCTCGGCCGCCGAGGCGGAGACCATCCGCAAGATGATCATCGCCATGGCCCGCGACCCGCGGGTGCTGGTGATCAAGGTCGCCGACCGGCTGCACAACATGCGCACCATGCGCTTCCTGCCGCCGGAGAAGCAGGCGAAGAAGGCCCGCGAGACGCTCGAGGTGATCGCCCCGCTTGCCCACCGGCTCGGCATGGCAACGGTCAAGTGGGAGCTGGAGGACCTGGCCTTCGCCATCCTGCACCCGAAGAAGTACGACGAGATCGTCCGGCTGGTCGCCGACCGCGCGCCCTCCCGGGACACCTACCTGGCCCGGGTGCGCGCGCTCATCGTGAACAACCTGAGCGATTCCCGGATCAACGCGGTGGTCGAGGGCAGGCCGAAGCACTACTGGTCGATCTACCAGAAGATGATCGTCAAGGGTAAGGACTTCGACGACATCCACGACCTGGTCGGCATCCGGATCCTGTGCGAGGAGATCCGGGACTGCTACGCCGCGGTCGGCGTGGTGCACTCGCTGTGGCAGCCGATGGCGGGGCGGTTCAAGGATTACATCGCGCAGCCGCGCTACGGCGTCTACCAGTCGCTGCACACCACCGTGGTCGGCCCGGACGGCAAGCCGCTCGAGGTGCAGATCCGCACGCACGAGATGCACCGGACCGCCGAGTTCGGCATCGCCGCGCACTGGCGGTACAAGGAGACCAAGGGCAAGCACACCGTCGACTCCACCGAGGTCGACGAGATGTCCTGGATGCGCCAGCTGCTCGATTGGCAGCGCGAGGCCGCGGACCCGGCCGAGTTCCTGGAGTCGCTGCGCTTCGACCTGAAGAGCCCGGAGATCTTCGTCTTCACGCCGAAGGGCGATGTGATCACGCTGCCGCAGAAGTCGACCCCCGTCGATTTCGCGTACGCGGTGCACACCGAGGTCGGGCACAAGTGCATCGGCGCCAGGGTGAACGGCAGGCTGGTCGCGCTGGAGCGGCAGCTGGAGAACGGCGAGGTCGTCGAGATCTTCACCTCGAAGGCGCAGAACGCCGGGCCGAGCCGGGACTGGCAGAACTTCGTCGTCTCCCCGCGCGCCAAGGCCAAGATCCGGCAGTGGTTCGCGAAGGAGCGCCGCGAGGAGGCGCTGGAGACCGGCAAGGAGCAGATCTCCAAGGAGGTCAAGCGCTCCGGCCTGCCGCTGCAGCGCCTCATGAGCGCCGACGCCATGACCTCGCTCGCCAAGGAACTGCACTACGACGATATGTCGGCGCTCTACACCGCCGTCGGCGAGCACCAGGTCTCCGCCCAGCACGTCGTGCAGCGCCTCATGGCGCAGCTCGGCGGCATCGGCGACGTCGAGAACGAGCTGGCCGAGCGCTCCACCCCCTCCACCACCCCCGCCAGGCAGCGTGTCACCGGCGACGCCGGCGTCCTCATCCCCGGCGCCACGAATACGGTGGCCAAGCTCGCCAAGTGCTGCACCCCCGTCCCCGGCGACGAGATCATGGGCTTCGTCACCAGGGGCGGCTCGGTCAGCGTGCACCGCACCGACTGCACCAACGCCGATTCCCTGCAAGCCCAGCAGGAACGAATCATCGCGGTCGAGTGGGCCCCCTCCCCCTCCTCGGTCTTCCTGGTCGCCATCCAGATCGAAGCCCTGGACCGCACCCGCCTCCTCTCGGACGTGACCAAGGTCCTGGCGGACGAGAAGGTCAACATCCTCTCGGCTTCCGTGACCACCCACGGCGACCGGGTAGCCATCAGCAAATTCACCTTCGAGATGGGCGACCCCAAACACCTGGGCCACCTCCTCAACGTCGTCCGCAACGTAGAAGGCGTCTACGACGTCTACAGAGTCACCTCAGCCGCCTAACCCCCCTCCCACCCAACCCCCTCCCCCCAGTCACCAGGGGGCGAGTCTTACGAGCCCGGTTCGCGGCCGATTCGCGTCCGAGTGCTCGAAAGCGCATGAGCCGAAGGCTCGAGTCTCGAGCGCTCGGACGCGAATCCCCCCGGGCCGCGAACCCGCGCGCCGCAGGCGCGCCAATCCAACACAGGCAGCAGAAGGGCAGCGCCTTGATCTTGCGCCGCGACGCGGGCAACTATCTGTTTGCCCACAATTCGCCTCTCCGAGTGGTAACTTCCTCCCCACACCCCCGCGCCACGCAGGGGAATCGGAAACTTGCGGCGCGCCACCGATCGATCGCCGTCGAACTGTCGCGGACACCGCCCTGTCCTGCGGAATGTTTCCGCCGTGCCCGCAGTCATAGCCGGAATCTGTTACGGTCTATTGCGTTTCGAAGCGTCCTGTTGGCTCGGCGATACGGACTGATTGCGAACCGCTATGGCAACGTACACGGGAAGAATCTCGGGAATGCTCGTCGCGTTCGCCGTCGCTGTGGCGACCGCGACAGCGGGCACCGCCGCCGCGCAGCCACCTGCCGGGCCCTCCACGGAGCTGGAGATCACCTCCTGCCCCGCGCTCTACGCGCTCGGCATTCAGGGCACCGGTGAGTCCTCGCCGGACGCCGCGCCGAGCACCGATACCGGGATGCTCTCCACCGTCTTCCGCCCGCTGCTGGCCAAGGCGGCCGATCCGGGGCTGGTCGACCGCGCCTACGTGCCGTACGAGGCGGGCTTCGGCGGCGCCGTCGGCGGCCGGCAGGCGCCGTACTCGGAGTCCATTTCCGGCGGGCTCATCCGGCTGCGCACCATGGCCAAGCAGGTCGCGGATCGCTGCGGCGAGACCCGCTTCGCGATCGTCGGGTACTCGCAGGGCGCGCACGTCGCCTCCATGTTCGCGCAGGAGGTCGGGCAGGGGCACGGCGTGCTCGCCGCCGACAAGGTCGCGGCCGTCGCGCTCTTCGGCGACCCCACCCGCAATCCGGGCGCCCCGCTCTTCCCCGGCGCGCCGGGCAAGTCCGCCCCGGACGCCGCGCCCGGCGTCTCCGGCGACGAGATCGCCACCATCGCCGCGCTGCCGCAGGCCCCGGCCTCCGGTGGCGGCATCGGCCCGGAGCGGGATCGGGCGGCCAACTTCGGTTCGCTCACCGGGCGGGTCGCGAGCTTCTGCGCCGCAGGCGATCTCGCCTGCGACGCGCCCGAGGGCGCGCCGATCCTCAAGGCGGTGGCCAATATCGCGGGCCAGGCCAAGCTGAGCGGTGGCGATCCGATCGCCTCGCTGGTCTCCATCTCGCAGGCGCTGGCCTTCACCTCGATCAAGACCGCCACCAAGGTGGTGAACGAGGACATCTCCGGCACCTCGCTGGCGAATCTCTCGATCGCGCCGAAGCAGTCGATCTCGCAGCGGCTGGCCGACGCCTCCGACCCGCGCACCCCGCTCGACCTGAACGGCGCCTTCAAGGCCATGCTCAAGGTCGGCATGATCGGGCTGAATGCCGTGGTCACCGTGGTGAGGACGGTGCTCAACCCGACCGCCATCGCCGAGCTCGCCACGGCGGCGCTGAGCAACCCGCCCGCCGCGCTGCTCATGCTCGGCACCAAGCTGCTCGGCGCCATCCCGCAGCTGATCCCGCCGACCACGGTCTCCCGGCTGGTCACCCAGGCGTTCGAGGCGGTGGTGCAGAACATCACCGACAACAGCGAGCTGCTGAACACCACCACCTGGGTGCGGTACTGGGACACGGTGCAGCGGCACGGCGCCTACGGCAATGCCGCCGTCTCGGCCAACGGCGATGCCCCCACCCAGTTCGTGGCGGACTGGCTGGCGGCCTCCGCCCACGATATCCACGCGACCGTCGGCAGCGGTGGCACGCCGTCCGGCGCGGCGCCGAAGGTACCGACCGGATTCTTCGACGGCAGCTCCGGCGCGTCTCCGACACCGGCTCCGTCGGGTACGGGACAATTTCCCTTCGGGAGTGGAGTCGACGGCGCCTCCTCCGGAGGCTCGGTGCCGGCGGCGCCCCCCGCCGACCGACCCGATTCCGCAGGCAACGCCTATCCGTTCTCCACGAACTGAACGCCGAGAAGGGCCGATTGATGCCGCGTTACGCGCCCCGATCAGCGGGAATGGGGGAATGTTGAAGTCGTACAAAGATTTGTCGCGATGGTATGGGGCGCTCGAGCCGGAGGGCTCGGCTCCCGAGCCGGAGGGTTCCCGGCCGGACGCCGACGCGGACGCCGGGCCGCCGGGTGCGCCGCTGCTCTCGGTGCAGCCTGCCGACGCTGTCGAGGGGCGTCGGACGGGATCGGAGCCCGAGAGCGAGTCCGTGCCCACCGCGGACCCGTCCGCCCCGGCGGAGCCGGGAGCCGACGCGCATCCGCCGCTAACGGCCGAGGTCGTCGAGCCGGTGATGGTCGAGCCCCCGGTGGAACCGGTGGTCATCGCACCCGCGGGCAGCGACCCCGGCCCCGCGGACCCCGCGCCCGAACCGCCACCCCCGGTGATCGATGCCGAGGTCGTCCAGGTCGACACCGGCGCGAAAACCACCACCCCGCTGGACGAGATCGACGACGAGCTCAAGTTCCCCTGGGAGGCCGAGGCCGAGGCCGAGGCCGCCGCCGACGTGCAGGGCGACATCCCCCGCCTGCGCCCGGCGGAGCCGCTGGACGACGCCGACCTCTTCGGCGACGCCGACCTCGCCGACACCGTCACTCCGCTCGACGCGCGCCGCGCCGAGCGCGAGCAGTGGGAGAACGACGACCGCTTCGACAACTACGTCCCCAGCGACGTCACCACGCAGCGCAGCGAATTCGTCGGCGGCTGGTCGGACTGGGTCGGCCCCGGCTCGCCCCCGGCGGCCTCCCCGCCGGGCTGGGAGGACGACGGCACGGTGCGCACCCTGCCGAGCCCGCTCGCGCTGCGCGAGCAGGACGCGCCGCCGGACTCCAGGCGCCGCCGCGCCTTCGTCGTGCTCGGCGTCGCGGTGCTGCTGCTGGTGCTGGCCGCTGTCGGCGTGGTCTACCTGCTCGGCTCCGGCGGCGGTGGCGGCGGCTCGGCCCCGGTCGTCCCCTCCGCCATGCAGTTCAGCAGCGCGGGCGGCCCGGCCGCCGAGTGCACGGCGAGCCGCACCCCGACCGAGGTGCGCGGCGCGGGCCGGGGCGGCGCCATGTCCGGGCCGGACGCCATCCTCGCCTTCCAGTACGCGTACTACGTGGACCGCAGCGGCAGCTCGGCGCGGCAGCTGGTGGCGCCGGGCGCCGCGGTCTCGCCCGCCGAGGTGATCCAGCGCGGCATCGACTCCATCCCGGCCGGAACCACGCACTGCGTGCGGATCACCGAGGTGGGCGACAATCGATACTCGGTCGAGGTCACCGAACAGCGGCCCGGTGGCGTTCCCGCGTCCTACAGCAGGCAGACGGTCACCACCGCGGAGATCGGCGGCCGCACCCTGATCACGGGCATCGCGGCCGGATAGAGGAGAGCAGTAGCGATGGGAGAGGACTGGAGTTCCCGGACCGACCGGCAGCGACCGATCCTGGTGGTCGGGGGCTGTGGCGGCGCGGGCACGACGACGACGGTGCTCGGGCTCGCGGGTGCGCGGGCCGCGGGCGGCACCCCGACGGTGGCGGTCGACGCCACCGCGGCCGGCGGCGACCTGGCGCTGCGCGGCGCGGACGAACACCTGCACCCGATCAGCCTGCAGTCGTGGCTCTACGGCCGCGGCGACGACGAGCCTGCCCCGCTCAAGGAGTGCCTCTCCCGGGCCTCCTCCGGGATCGGGCTGCTCTGGCGGGACGAGGCCCCGCTGCGCCGCCGCGCGACGTATCTGACCGTGGCGCGGGCGGTCTCGCAGGCCGGCTTCACCGCGGTCTACGACGGCGGCAGCCCGATCGCGGCGCGCCAGCTGCGCCCGCTGCTCGACGACGCCGAGATCGCGCTGGTGCTGGCGATCCCGTCGCGCACCGACGCCGCCAACCGGCTGCGGGTGACGCTGGAGTGGCTGGACGACCAGTTCGGCGCGGCCGACGAGGGGCCGGGCGGCGGCATCGTCGGCGACACCAGCATCGTGGTCTCGCACCAGCTGCCCGACTCCGACTCGCGCGTCGCCGACCACCTGCGCGAGCACCTGGCCGGCTGGGTGCACGAGATCCGCGAGATCCCGTACGACCCGCACCTGGCCCGCGGCGAGCTGGTGCAGCACGGCGAACTGGCCGAGGCGACCAGGGCGGCCTACGACGAGCTACTGCGCGGCGTGGCATCATGACGGCGGCCATGAAACTTCCGCGCCGCTCCGATCCGGAGCCGGGAACGGCGGGCGTGATCGCGCCGCCGGAGTCCCGGCGCGCTCCCATCTGGCAGCGTCCGGTGCCCGGAATCGGCCGCGCGCCGCTGGTCTGGGTGCTGGGTGTACACGGCGGCGCCGGAGCCAGTACCCTCGCGCATGTGCTTGCGCCAGTGGCGGATTCGAGCCGCCGCTGGCCCGGCGTCTTCGAGCGTGAATCGCCGTTCGTCGTCCTCGTCGCCAGGGAGACCATCCCGGGGCTGACCCGTGCGCACGATCTGCTCCGCCAGCACCTCTCCGGTTACGCCGGCCGCGCCGATGTGCTCGGCCTGGTCACCGTCGCCGCCCGCCCCGGCAGGCTGCCCGCCGAGATCCGCCGGTACCGCGATGTGGTCGGCTCGCTGGCCGGCCAGCTCTGGCAGGTGCCGTGGGTCGAGGAGTGGACCCTGGTGGAGCCCGAGAAGCTGCCGGTGTGGACACCGGGGGACGTGCAGCTGCCGCGCAAGCGCCGGGTCGACCCGCTGGACGAGGTGCCGCCGGAGATCCACCGGCTCGGCTCCGAGATCGTCGCGGCGGCCCGCTCGGCCGTGCGCGAATCCAGCTACGACGCCGACGCACGGATGTTCGAGGAGTGACCGCCGTGCCGAACCACGTCATCTCCGCTGTCAGAAAGGTATTCGGATGAGCGCGCTGCTGCTGGCCGTACAGGACGCGGGCACCGTACTTGCCCAGGTCGGCAACCCCACCCCGGAGGCGCCGCCCGGATCGGAGAAAATCCTCCAGCTGGTCCGCTACCTCACCTGGTTCGTGCTGCTCGCCGGGATCGTCGCGATCATCTACGCGGGCGGCAAGTTCGCCTGGGAACGCTGGACCGGCGGCGGGCTGGAGTCGCCGAAGATGGTGGCGGGGGCCATGATCGGCGGTGTCGTCGCGACCAGCGCCGGCACCATCATGAACGCCGTCATCGGGACGTGAGCGCCGTGCTCGCCTACAAGCAGATGCCCGCCGACGTGCTCGAGCCGCTCATGCAGCTGCTGAACTGGCTGCTCTGGTTCGTGCTACTGGTCTGCCTCGCGTGGATGATCCTGTCCGCCGGGCGGCTGTGGATGGCCTTCAAGTCCGACCTGGCCGTCAACGACGCGTCCTTCGGCGTGCTCATGAGCCTGCTCGGCGCGATCGTGGCCAGTACCGCCTCCGGCATCGCACTCGCGTTCCTGCCGGCGTGACCGGACGGGTCAGGGGGAGCTCCACCACCATGAATCGAATCCAGAGGCCCGGTGCGGGCGCGGTCGGCATCGCGCTGCTGCTCGCCGCGAGCACCGCCTGCGGCGGCGGTGGCTCCGGCGAGTCCGGACCCGACCTGAACGCGCCGCCGAGCAATGTGCGCTGGCAGCCCTTTCAGGGCGTCGCGCTGCCGCGGGCCGACCAGGGGCCGACGTCGAGCGCGGACGGCGCCGCGACCGGCTTCGAGCACTCGCCGCCCGGCGCCGCGGTGGCCGCCATCGTGCACACCGTGCGGCTCTCCATCGCGCCGGACGGGCAATGGTCGCAGGTCGTGAACCGCGAGGTCGTGCCCGGCCCCGCGCGCGACGAGTGGGCGATCAACCGCGTGCAGCTCTCGATCACCGGCCCCGCCGCGGCCGAGTACGCGCCGCGAGTGCTCGGGTACCGGGTGACCGGCTACACCGACGAGCGCTCCACCGTCGACGTCTACACCGAGTACTCGGATTCCTCGCGCGCCGTCACGCACACCACCGTCGAGTGGTTCGGCGAGGACTGGCGGCTGCGGTTGCCGGACCCGGAGTCGACCGTCCGGCCGGTGGACGCGGTGGACCAGCTGCCGCCGGAGATGGTGCGGCTGGAGGCCCCCAAGTGAGCGCGCGGCGAGGGGAGCTGCCGTGAGCAAGGATTCCGCGGCGCCGCGCGAGCGGGTCTCCTTCGGCGCCGTCGCCTCCGGCGCGGTGCTCGCGCTGATCCTCATCGTCGGGTTCGTCGTCTACCTGTCCAGGGGCGACAGCGACACCCCCGTGGCGCTGCCGCCGGCCGGGAGTACCGCGGAGGGCACCGGATTCGGCACCCCGGAGGCGGATTTCCTCGGCCGCCGGGTCGACATCCCGAACAACGCGGCCGGGCAGCCGCTGCCGCAGGACGCGAGCAAGCAGCGCAAGCCCGGCGACCCGGCCTGGCTCACCGCGGCCCCGAGCGGGACCACGGCGCCGCAGGGCTGGCAGCGGGTGTACGGCGCCTCGGTGCCGTTCTCCACCTCGGACGGCCCGGCCCGGATCGAGAACGGCCTCGCCGTCGGCTACGCGCACACCCCGCAGGGCGCCGCGCTGGCCGCCGCGCAGATCACCTACCGGCTGAACGCGCGCCCGGCCAACCGCGACCTCTACGTCACCCAGGTGCGGGTCTCGCCGCAGCAGCTGACCGCGTACGAAAACGCGCTGGCCGCGGACAAACTGCCGGAACAGCAGCCGGAGAGGGTCACCCGCTACCTGGTCGCCCCGGACGCCTTCAAGATCGACGACTACGCGGACGACCTGGCCATCGTGCGGCTCGCCGCGCGCGGCCCGGTGGTCGACGGCAAGCAGCTGTGGGCCGCCGTGCGGCTGGTGGTGGTGTGGGACGCGGGCGACTGGCGGCTCAAGCCGACCTCGTCGAACAACTCGCAGACCGAGTACCTCGAGACGCTCGAGGGGTGGACCCGATGGTGATCAGGCACTACATCGAGGGGTGGATGCCATGCTACGGCGGATAATCACGATTCTCGCGGTCGTCTTCACGGTGACGATGGCGACGCCGATGATCGCCTACGGCCAGACCTACGGCTTCGACGACGCGTGCAACGAGCTACACGACACGCTGGACAACGTCGGTATCCCCGGTGTCTCGCTCGGCGACGCCGCCTCGGCGGTGTGCAAGGCGGGCAATGCCGCCTCGCACCCCGGCGACGCCGCGACCGCGGTCAAGGACAAGGCGTGGGACTCCACCTTCGGCAAGGTGGTCGACTCGCTGATGAACGGCCTGGGCGAGGCCATCGTGCTGGCGCTGACCTTCTGGATGCGGGTGCCGAACGAGGCGGCCAGCGACTCCGGGTCACTGTTCACCAAGATCAACGAGTACACATATCAGATACAGATACTGCTACTCATCGCCTCGGTGATCCTCTCCGGCGCGCGCTTGGCCGCGGCCAGACGCGGGGCCGCCGTGAGCGAGGCGGCCGAATCCTTCCGCATGTTCGCCCGGGTGGTGTTCAGCTCCTGGATGCTCGGCGCGGTGATCGTGGCGGGCACCCAGGCGTCGGATCGCTTCGCGGACTGGCTCATCCAGGACGCCACCAACGGCAACGCCAAGGACATGGCCGAGCTGATGGTGAAAACCAGCAAGCTGCAGGCCTTCTCGCCCGGCCTGGTGCTGATCATCGCGATCGTCGGGCTGCTCGGCGCGCTGGCGCAGATCGTGCTCGCCATCGTCCGGCAGGGGCTGCTGATCATCGCGGCGGGGGTGCTGCCGCTGGCCGCGGCGTCGTCCGGGATGGATATCGGCAAATCCTCGTACCAGAAGCTGGTCGGCTGGATCATCGCCTTCATGCTCTACAAACCGGTGGCCGCGATCGTCTACATGATCGCCTTCACCACCGCGGGGCACGTGGACGGCCTCACCCCCACCGGCGGGCTGCCGGAGGGTGAGGAGGCGCAGCGCATGCTGGTCGCCATCGTGCTGCTCTGTTCGGTCGCGTTCGTGCTGCCCGCGCTCATGCGGCTGGTCACCCCGGCCGTCGCCATCGTCGGCAGCGGCGGCTCCGGCCTCACCGCCACCGGCGGCACGCTGGTCGCGGCGGCCGCGCTCGGCGCGATGGGCACCAAGGCGGTCGGCACCCGTACCGCCGCCGCGCCCGGCCGGGCCGGGTACGTCAGCGGCAGCGGCACCGGGCCGCGGCCACCCGGCGGCGCGGGCGGGGTGCGGCCGTCGCCGCGCCCGACCCCGCCGCGCGGTGGCGGCGGTGGCGCGGTCAATGCCGCGGCCCCGCCCCCGCCGCGCGCCTCCGGGCCCGCGGGTGCGGGCGGGGTAGCGTCCGGGGCGTCCCGGGTGGCGGGCCGGGTCGCGTCGGCGCGCGCCGCCACCTCGGGGATGAACCGGGCGGATCAGGCCATGGGCGATATGGCGGGTGACAGCTGGGCCAACCGGTCGCCCGATCTCGGGAGGAGCACCATTCCGCGATGACGAGTACCGAGACCTACGAGCGCCGGTCCTACGGCCTCTGGCAGAAACCCCGCAGCGCAGGGCTGTTCGGCCTGCGCTGGGAGGAGACCGTCATCGGTTTCGTCGTCGTGATCACCGCGCTGATCTGCGCGATGGTGGGCGGCTTCCAATGGGGGGTGATCGTCGGCGGCGTCGGTGTCGTCGTGATGGTTCCGCTGGTGTGGCGGTCCGGGGGACGCTCCGGGTACGAGACGGGAATTATGATGTTCAACTGGATGCGGTCGCGGAACCGCGGCGAGCACGTCTATCGCGGCGGCCGGTTCTCCCGGATCCCCGGCGGCGTCACCCGGCTGCCAGGGCTGCTCGCGCCCTCCAAGCTCTACGAGGGCATCGACGCGGGCGGCTACAGCTTCGGCATGATCCACCTGCCGCAGTTCGCGCAGTACACGGTGGTGCTGCGGGCCTGGCCGCAGGGGCACGAGGCGGTGGACCAGCCGGTCATCGACCGCTGGGTCTCGGCCTGGGGCACCTTCCTCGCCTCGGTCGGCCAGACCAGCGACATCGTCGCCGTCGTCCCGGTGATCGACACCGTGCCGGAGACCGGCAACCGGCTGCTCACCGAGGTCTCCACCATCACCCGCCCGGACGCGCCGGACCTGGCGCAGCAGGTGATGTACGAGCTCGCCACCGAGCTGCCGCAGGAGCGGGTGCAGCTGCTGCCCCGGGTCGCCATCACCTTCAAGGCCACCACCGCCGAGCGGCGCAAGAATCCGGCCGAGGAGGCGGTGGAGATCGGGCGCAGGCTGCCCGGCATCTGCGCCGCGCTCGCCGAGGCCGGGGTGCGCGCGCAGCCCATGGCGGCCGAGGAGGTCATCGCCTTCATCCGGCGCAGCTACGACCCGGCCGCGCAGGCCGACCTGGAGGTCGCCGCCGGTGAGCCCGGCGGGCACGGCCTGGACTGGGCCGACGCCGGGCCGGTCTCGCACGACGAGAAGTGGGACCACCTCCTGCACGATGGCGGCCGCTCGGTCACCTGGGAGATGGACGCCGCCCCCGAGGGCGCCGTCGACGAGCGGGTGCTGCAGCGCCTGCTGGCGCCGAACCCGGAGGTGCCGCGCAAGCGGATCGCCATCGTGTACCGGCCGCACTCGGCCGCGGACGCCGCCGAGATCGTCGACGACGACTTCAAGAACGCGCTGGTGGCGCAGCAGAGCGAACGCGGCGTCGTGTCGGCCGCGGCGACCCTGCGGGTGGGTGCCACCCAGCAGGCGCGAGAGGAACAGGCACGTGGTCACGGCGTTACGCGGTTCGGCGCGCTCGTGACCATCACCGAACCGTTGCGCGGTGATCTGCCGCGCATCGAGGCGATAACCCGCGACCTGTCCACACAGGCGCGGTTGAAGATCCGGCGGTGTTACCGGTACCAGGCGGCGGCTTTCGCGGCCTCCCTCGGGTGCGGTGTCATCCTGCCGGAGCACGCGACCATTCCGAAGGCATTGGCGGGGTGAGCGATCCATGGCACGTGACTACGAACCACCGGTCCGGGACCGGGAGAGCGCCCCGGCCCGTCGCGGCTCCCGGCGCGACGCGCGCGAGCACCGCGCCGACCACGAACAGTGGCCGGACCCGGCGCTAACCGAGCCGCCCCGGCGCCGCCCGGTACCGCCCACCCTGGAGCCGCCGGACAGTGACGGGCGCCCGCGCGGGCGTCGCGCGCCGGATGCCCCGCCGCGGCAGCGTGATCCGGAGGGGGAGGGCAGGCCCGAAGGCCGCGCCCCCGAGCGCCGCCGCCCGGCCCCCGAACGGGCCGGGCGCGCCCCCGAATCGGCCCGCCCGCCGGGCGAGGGTGACGTCGAGGGCCGACCCGCCGAGCGGCGTGCGCCGGAGTCGGGCCGCCCGTCGGCCGAGGTGCGTCGGGCGTCGATCGATGGCGACACCGGGCGCAGGGCTGCCGAGCGGCGTGCGCCGGAGTCGGGCCGCCCGTCGGCCCAGGCTCGCCGCGCGTCGATCGATGGCGACACCGGGCGCAGGGCTGCCGAGGCGCGCCGGGCGGCCGTGGACGGTGATACCGCGCGCCGTCCCGCCGCCGAACGGCGCGCACCGGAATCCGGCCGCGATTCGATCGAGAACGGCCGCCGCGCGGCGGAATCCGCACGCGCCGCCGCCGAGGCCCGCCGCGGTTCGGCGCCGCGCCGCGAGGGAGAGCTCGCCCGCCGCTCCCCGGACGACATCGCCCCCCGCCGCCGCTCCGAAGCACCGGCCCCGCGCCGGCCCCGCCCGGCCGATCTGCGCAAGGAGCGGCAACCCCGCCGCGACCGCCGCGACCAGAAGCCGGATTACACCGCCGACCGCGCCATGGGCAATGCCGACCCGGCCGCCCGCCGCGCCAAGGCCAAGGCGGACAAGCGCAAGCAGCAGGGCCCCGCGGTCCTGGACGACGCCACCCGCGCCCAGCTGGAGGCGATCGCCCGCGAGCAGAACGGCCTGCGCGCGGTCTGGGCGCAGTTCCGGATCACCACCGACGACGCCCGCCGCCGCAATGCCGCCGCCCGCACCGAGCAGTCGCACGAGGACGGCTTCGAGCGCGCCACCGCCCAGCTCACCGACCGCGGCTACGCCGGCCCCGGCGGCGGCCGGATGAACGTGGTCGGCCGCACCGTCGAGTACCGCGCCACCACCGCGCAGGTGGCCGGGCTCTGGCCGTGGTCGGTCGGCGCGGGCGCGCCGCTCATCGGCACCCCGCTCGGCTCGCACCTGCACACCGGGGCCCCGGTCTGCTTCGACCCGATGAACTGGTTCCTGCGCGGCAGCTTCATCACCGCGCCCAGCCTGTTCGTGCTCGGGCTGAACGGCTTCGGCAAGTCGTCGCTGGTGCGCCGGATCGTGCTCGGCGGCATCGCCCAGGGCATCACCCCGCTCATCCTGGCCGACGTCAAGCCGGACTACCGCAAGATGGTGGAGATGGTCGGCGGCCAGGTGATCGACCTCGGCTACGGCCACGGCCAGCTGAACCCGCTGGCCGCGGGCGTGCTCGGCTCGGTGGTTCCGCTGCTCGACGAGCTGCCGGAGCTCCAGCTCCAGGTGCTGCAGGACCTGCGCGCCAGGCAGGTCACGCTGATCGCCGGGTTGGTCGAGCTGGTCCGCGGCGCCCGGGTGCGCGACTACGAGGAGACGCTGATCTCCACCGCGCTGCGCATCCTGTACCGGCCGGGCAGCGGCTACACCCCGGACAGCCCGCCGATCATGGAGAACCTGCTCGAGGTGATCGTCGACGGCGGCGAGGAGCTCATGCTCGACGCGGGCGCCGACGACGAGGCCGAGTACCAGATCGCCATCAAGAACCTGCGGCGCTCGCTGCGCGCGCTCACCCAGGGCCCGTTCGGCGCGGTCTTCAACGGCCAGACCTCGGTGCCGATCGACACCTCCGCGGTGGCGGTAGCGATCGACGTCTCGCACATCCCCACCGGCGACAAGAAACTGAAAGCCGCGGTCATGCTGGCGTGCTGGGCGGATGGCTTCGCCTCGGTGGAGGCGGCGCACGTGCTCGCCGACGCCGGGCTCGGCCCGCAGCGCTACTTCCAGGTGGTCATGGACGAGCTGTGGCAGGTGCTCGGCCTCGGCGACTTCATGGTCGACCGGGTGGACGAGCTGACCCGGTTGCAGCGCACCATCGCGACCGCGCTCATCATGATCAGCCACACCATCAAGGACCTGCAGGCGCTCGGCTCCGAGGCGGCCATCGCCAAGGCGCTCGGCTTCCTGGAACGCGCGCGCGCCAAGATCTTCGGCGCGCTGCCCGCCGAGGAGATCAACCGGCTGGACAGCACGGTGCCCTTCACCGCCGCCGAGCAGGAGATGGTGACCAGCTGGTCGGCGCCGCAGGCGCTCACCGGCGAGGCGCTCAAACCGGGGCAGCAGCGGCCGTCGCCGCCCGGCACCGGCAAGTTCCTGCTCAAGATCGGCGAGGACCGCAGGCCGGGCATCCCGTTCCACATGGAGTTCACGCTCTCCGAGAAGGAGAGCGGGATCCACGAGACCAACCAGCGGTTCAGCGAGTTCACCGAGTCCACCCGGCGCGGTGATTCCGGGAGTGCGGCGTGAGTGCAGCGGTGAGTGAGAGGCGCGCCCGATGATGCCGCACCGGTCGTACCGGCGGGTCTCCCCCGAGGTGCGGCAGGCGGCGGTGGAGCAGGTGCTCGCGCTGGCGAGCACGCTGAGCAGCGAGTCGGAGGCGTGCCGGGTGGTGGCCGACCAGATCGGCGTGCACACCAACTCGGTGCGCAACTGGGTGCGGGCCGCCGAGGGGCCGAGCCTGGAGCGGATGGACGCGGCGGCGCTGCGCCGCAGGGTGGCGCTGCTGCAGCAGCAGCTCGCCGCCGCCGCGGAGATGAACCGGACCCTCGCCGACACCCTGAACGAGACCAGGCGCCGCACATGAGCCCTCGGTGAACGCGCGCAGCATCCTCTTCGTCGCCCTCGGCTCGATCATCGGGCTGATCACCATCGTGCTGGTGATCGTGCTGCCCGCGGCCGAGGACCCGTGCGAGGACGCCAGCGTGCTCGGCTCGGGTTCGGTGCTCCCGCCGCTCGGCGGCTACGCCCCCGGCGACCCGCGCGCGGGCGCCACCGCGGCACCGGACGGCACCGCCGCGGCGAACACGCCCGCCGCGGCGGCGAACCCGTCGGCCACCGGCACCCCGTCGCTCGCCGCGGGCGGCGCCCCGCTGCGCCGCACGCTGCCCCTGGCCACCGGCACCTACTCGGTCTCCGACACCTTCGGCAGCCGCGGCGGCGCGCACCGCGGCGTCGACTTCGCGGCGCCCGACGGCACCCCGATCTACTCGGTCGCCGACGGCCGGGTGGTCGCCGCCGGGCCCGCCTCCGGCTTCGGCAACTGGATCGTCGTCGACTCGGTGGACACCAACGGCCGCGCCTACTCCGCGGTCTACGGCCACATGTGGGACAGCGGCGTCGGGGTCGCGGTCGGCGAGACCGTGCGCGCGGGCCAGCCCATCGGCGCGGTCGGTTCGGCGGGCGAGTCCAGCGGCCCGCACCTGCACTTCGAGGTGGTCCCCGGCGGCCGCTTCACCGGCGGCAGGCAGATCGACCCGATGCCGTGGCTGGACGGCGCGCCGACCCCGGATGTCGGCGGCGCGCAGGCGTACTCGGCCGACCCCAGGTGCAGCCGCGGCTTCGGCAGC
>NZ_BDBH01000010.1 GCF_001612885.1 Nocardia harenae NBRC 108248
TGCCGTGGCTGGACGGCGCGCCGACCCCGGATGTCGGCGGCGCGCAGGCGTACTCGGCCGACCCCAGGTGCAGCCGCGGCTTCGGCAGCGCGGGCGGCGCGCTCGCGGACGGCAAGGTCCCGGCCGAGCTGGAGATCTGGTACCGCAGGGCGGGCTCGCTCTGCCCGGAGATCACCCCCTCGCTGCTGGCCGCGCAGGCCAGGCAGGAGTCCGGCTTCCGGCGCGGGCTCACCTCGCCCGCGGGCGCGCAGGGGCTGGCGCAGTTCCTGCCGGGCACCGCCGCCTCGACCAACCCGGACGACGGCCAGCCCTACGTGATCGACGCCGACGGCAACGGCACCGCCAGCGTCTGGGACGACGGCGACGCCATCATCGGCCAGGGCCGCTACATGTGCGCCATCGCGGGCAAGATCAAGGGCTGGATCGCCGACGGCCGGGTGCGCGGCGACGTCGTCCCGCTGACGCTGGCCGCCTACAACGCGGGCGAGGGCGCGGTGCTCGCCTCCGGCGGCATGCCCAACCAGTACGCTGCGCACCTCTCGGAAACCGCACCCTACGTGCGCAATATCCTCAGCATGGAGCCGGAGTACCGCGACCCAGGTGCGAACGGGCGCTTCACCCCGGAGGAGGGCGGCGGCACCGCGCAGGTGCTCGCCGCCGCGCAGGAGTGGGTCGGCACCCCGTACGTCTGGGGCGGCGGCGGGCCACAGGGGCCGAGCAGCGGCGGGCTGGACGGTCCCGGGCTCACCGCCGCCGCGGTCTTCGCCGCCTCCTCCGGCACGGTGACGCTGCCGCGCACCGCCGAACAGCAGTGGGAGGCGGGCGCCGAGGTGCCGCTGGCCCAGGCCGCCCCCGGCGACCTGGTGTTCAGCGGCTTCGGCGCGCGCGGCCCCGCGCAGGTCGGGGTGTACGCCGGGAACGGCAGCATGATCCAGGCGGTGCCGGGCGCGAACGGTCAGGGCGGCGGCGTCACCGAGGTGCCGGTGCCGGGTGACGCCAGGGCGAGGAGGGTGCTGTGAATACTCGGCCGACGTGCGCGGACGCGTTACCCTGGAGGGGCAAGGGGAATTCACGCGCGACGCTGGTGGTGGTGCTGATGGCGGGCATCGCGGTGCTGCTCGCGGCCTGCGGCAACCGAGAGCCGGACTCCGCCGCGCCCGGCGGGGCAGGCCAGGCGACCTCGACCACGAGGCAGTTGGAAGCCGTCCCCGCCCCGGACCCGGTCACGCCGGACGGCGTCGCGGTCGCCGCGCTGCGCGAGATCTACACCTGGAACCCGGCCGCCGAGGCGCCGGGCGATTCGCTGGCGCGGGCCCGGAAGTTTCTCGGCCCCAGCCTGATCCGCACCGCGGATGCCCCCGCCGCGGACGGGCCGAAGCCGACCCTGCAGTGGGGGGAGTGGGCTGCCGCGGGAGCGACGGTGCGGGCGTTCACCTTCGCGTCCGGGGAGCGGCCGCTCGCGGCGGCGGACCCGAACGTGCGACAGTTCAAGATCGGAATCGAGCAGACCGTCGAGTACCGGAACGGCAGGCAGGAGCAGCTGCCGCCGGCCACCGTGATCGCCACCGTGGTGCGCACCGCCGAGGGCTGGCGGCTCGACGGTTTCCGCTGACCCGTTTCATCACAGAGTCCGGAGGAGCGCATGGCTAAGAAGAACGTGGTCAAGGACCCGGCCGAGGTCGGGCCCGACCTCGGGCTGTACGCCGTCTACGCGGGCTTCGCCGTCTTCGGCACGCTGTATCTCGCGCTGCACCTGGGCAACTGGTTCCTGACGCCGCCGCAGGACATGCCGATCAACCCGGTCGACATCGTCATCAGGCTGGTGAAGGGCGAACTCCGCTGGCCACCGGCGACGACGGCGCTGATCCTGCTGGTGATCGCGCTGGTGATCGCCTTCGTGCTGCTGCGCAAGCGGCGGACCAAGAAGGCGGCGGCCGGGCGGCTCGGGGTGGACGAGAAGGCCGACAAGATGGGCAACGGCAGCGCCATCGCGTCGCTCACCGAGGCCGGGGTGCGGGCCAAGGCCGAGCAGCTCGGCACCCGGCTGGAGCCGGGGCACAGCCCCGGCGTGCCGATCGGTATCGGGGTGGCCGACGGGGTCATGCTCTACGGGTCGTACGAGGATCTGCACCTGGACATCTGGGGGCCGCGGCAGGGGAAGTCCACGTCCCGGGTGATCCCGGCCATCCTCACCGCCATCGGGCCGGTGCTGGCGACGTCGAACAAGCGCGATGTGGTGGACGCGACGCGGGATGTGAGGGAGGCGAAGGGCAGCCGCACCTTCGTCTTCGACCCGCAGGGCGTGGCGGGGGAGGAGCCGACCTGGTTCTGGGATCCGCTGAAGTGGGTCGACGCCGCGCACGAGGGCTGCGAGATGCGCGCCGCCCGGCTGGCCGGGCACTTCGCCGACGGCGACGACGGCGAGGACGCCAAGGGCGACGCCTTCTTCGACCCGGAGGCCGAGGACCTGCTGGCCGGGCTCTTCCTCGCCGCCGCGGTCGGCGACGGCCCCGGGCAGCCGCGCCCGATCACCCAGATCTGGGAGTGGGTCACCAACCCGCTCGACACCGAGCCGATCGAGCTGCTGCGCCGCGCCAGGCACCACTTCACCGCGTCCGGCCTCTCCTCGCAGTACAACGCCGACCCGCGCACCCAGAGCGGCATCTTCGGCACCGCCAAGAAGATGGTGCGCTGCCTCAAGCTCTCCAATGTGCATCCGTGGGTCTCCCGCGGCGACGACCGCAGCGAATTCGACGAGCTGGCCTTCCTGGAGGGCAACGGCACCCTCTACAGCCTCTCGCTCGAGGGCCGCGGCTCGGCGTCGCCGCTGGTGAGCGCGCTCACCGAGGCGGTGATCGACGTGGCCATGCGAAAGGCGTCGAAGTCGCGCGGCGGCCGGCTGCCGGTCCCGCTGCTCGCGGTGCTCGACGAGGCCGCGAACGTGGTGCGCTGGAAGGATCTGCCCAAGCAGTACAGCCACTTCGGCTCGCGTGGCATCGTCGTGATGACGGTACTGCAGTCCTGGGCGCAGGGCGTGCGCTGCTGGGGGCAGGCCGGGATGAACGCGCTCTGGGCGGCGGCGAACATCAAGGTGCTCGGAAGTGGGGTTGACGACACCAGCTTCCTGCGCGAACGGTCCGAGGCGATCGGCTCGCACGACGCCATCTCGCAGTCGGTCTCGGAATCCAGTGGCGGCAAGAGCTTCTCCCGCTCGCTGAGTTCGTCTACCACGTTCAGCGTGCAGGCGCTGGCCCAGCTGCCGCGCGGCCGGATCATCGTGTTCGCCTCCGGCGCGCCGCCGGTACTCGTTCGAACGGTGCCGTGGTGGGAGAGCGAGTACGCTGCCGAAGTGAAGAACTCCATCGCGCGGCACGATCCGCAGCGCAAGACGGAGATCACCGACCTCTACGGTTCGCCGTCGCTCGACAAGCAGATCGCCGGCGAGGATCAGGGGCAGATCGAGGAGGTGCGGCCGCTGTGATGGAACCGCAGCAGCAGCAGCCCATGGTCCATGCGACCGTGGTCGAATTCGTGGAAAACTACCTGAGCGTGGTCTACCGGCGCCAGGTGACCGATCTGGGCGACACCGTCTGGTGCCCGGAGTGGTTCAAGCATGCCGAGGCGTGGGCGCGGCTGGACGCGCTGTGGCGCGCCTGGGAGCACTACCGGCTGGACGGCGCGACCGGGATGAGCGTGTGGTTCCTGGATCACGCCGATCCGCACATGGCCAAGCTTTTCGACCCGCGCGGGCCGTTCAAGTACTGCAGTGTGCGCAACGGCCACAAGGACATGCTCAACCCGCTGCCGGTGAAATCGCCGCAGCAGGGCGTGTTCGCCGATCCCACGCTGGGCGAGTACCGGATCTGAAGCCGTCGCCGGGCGGGTACGCCGCCCGGCAGCCGGGTCAGTTGCGGGTGCGCTGGAGGCCGCGTGGATCCTGCTCGCGCCCGCCGCGCTGCACCGACGGCGCGTCCGGGCGGGTGCGCACCGCCTCCTCCGGCGGTGCGCCGTGGCCCATCTCGACCAGCATCCGCACCGCGGCGAGTTCCGGTGCCACGCCGAGCCGTTCGAGGTGCTGCGCGATGGCGCTGCGGCGCTCGGCGGAGTCGTAGCGGAGCGCGGGCTTGGCCGCGAGCGCGGATTCGGCCGCGGCCATGCCGACGGAATCCCGCTCGGCGGAGAGCCGATCCTTCTCCAGCGACAGCCCCTTGGACGGCGCGGGCGCGCGATCCATCAACCGGCTCAGCTCCACGTTCCGCGGATCCTTCGCCTTGGATTCCCTGGCCTCCCGGACCTGGAGCTCCCTGGCCTCCTTCATCCTGGCCTCGGTGACCTTGACGCGCGCCTCGGCTTCCTTCTGACCGCGTTCCCTGGTGCGGAGCGCGACGAGTGTCGCGATCTGCAACATGGTCCGCATCACCGCGGCGGTCTCTTTGCCGATGTCGTCCAATTCCTCGGCCATGGCTGGCTCCCCGATGCCGCAGTTATCCGATGTGGTGGTACACCAGACGAACGTCGCGGGACCTTCAGGGACCACTCGGTAGGGAAATCGCTACCGGCGGAACTCCCTTCAGGCCCCGCGACCGAGAATGCTCCTCAGTCGAGATTACAGGATGCTCCGGCAAATGTGCGCGCCATCAGCGTGTCCTTCGCGGAATACTGCGCAAAGCAGGCGTTAGATACCGACCGGTCTGCCGCTGCTATCGGGCATCGGGTGCGCGCCGCCCTCCCTCTATGGTGTCGTGAGACGTTGTTCAGGGAGGTCGGGCCGGCCGAGCGGTCGCCGACACGAGGGGGGACGATGCCGAAATCGGCTGAGAGTCGGGTGCGCTGCCCGCGTGGTGTGTGCTGATGGCAGGGGGCTTCTACAACCACTACGACGATCCCGACGAGTTCTGGGATGACGAGCCGCTGGTAGCCGGTACCGCGGTCCGGTCGATTCGATCGCCGTCGTCTGTGGCGGAGCCTCCGGTCCGGTCCGCCGATCGAGCTGTTCCGTCCGGTGGGATCGAGCTCGTGCCACCCCTCGAGTCGGCGCTGGTATCGGTGGAGGTGGGTCTCGACTGCCTGCCGATCGGCATCACTTTGGAGCGCGGCTGGAAGAGCGCTTTCGAGCCGTCCCGGTATGCCGGGTCGATCATGGAGGCCTACCGGCACGGCCTCTACGTGATGGCCATTCGCGCCGTCGAAGGCGGCGCTTTGCCTCCGGCGACGAGGATGTCGCTTCGCGCCGCCACGCCGTTGTTGCTGCGGACAGTGACGCTCGACGAGTTCCGTCAGCTCTACGACCGCCTGTTCGGCGACGTCCCGGTCACGGTGCACGGGCCTGGCCGGGATCGATTCGGTGGGCCCGGACTCACTGTCACCGGCACTGTCTCCAAGCTGATCTCGATCGAGATCGATCGCGGCTGGGCGGAGCAGACCGAGACCGCTTTCATCGCGCAGGACGTTCTGCAGTGCTGCGAGCAGATCCGCGCTTCCCGACCGCATCCGGTGGTCGATGCGTATCTGGACGAGGAGTCGATCAGTGAGCTGGCTTCACGCATCGTGGCGCACGAGCGCCACTTGTTGCGGCACAGCTAGTTTGCCGCAGGCCGGGAAATTCGTCACGACGGAAGAGTGGATACCGAACGATCATGGCCGAACTGACCGAAATAACTCTGGAGCAAGTCAGAAATGACTTTGCTGCCAAGTACGAGGAACTGAAGAAGACGCCGGACACGCTCAATCATGCGGTCGATCAGCTGAAGTACTACACACCGCTCATCTACCTCAAGGTCACGGAGGTGCGGGACGACATCCAGCAGAAACTCGCCGAACTCTTCGATCTGCTCGATCAGGCGGTCGAGGGGATGTACGCTCCGTGGCTCTTTCTGAACTACGCGGCAAAGTGGCAGGCTGTGGGCGGCCGGGTTCGCGATGGCAACGGTATGCAGGGCAGACGTGAAAACAATATGGAGGGCCGCTGGGACGGAAGTGCCTACAAGGCATTCAAGACGACAAAAGAGAGTCAGCAGGCGGCGATGGTGTCCATCGACGCCATGTGCACCACGATGCACGACCGCCTCGTCACCGTCGCGGAGGAGGGGCAGAACCTCTACTACAACCTCGTCAATAAACTGGCGTCGATCATCGGTAGTGTGGCGACCTTCGCTGCCGAGACTTCGGCTACCGCGGGTGCTGCGGCGATCTGGACGATCAACAATCTCAACGACGCTATTGTCAAGGCCGTCGAACTCGTTGCTCAAGCGCTGACGGATTTCGTGAAGGTCCAGAGCAAAGTGTACGGGGCCGCCAACGATCTCAAGAAAATGATCGTGGCTCCCGCGGGGTTCGATGTCGCGAGCTCGGGCAAGGTGACGTGGCCGAGTACCGCTGCCGAGCAGTACGACAGCAGGGACGACGGCTGGAAGCAGGACGGAGCGGCATGATGAGCAGGAAAACCCTGCCGGGAATCGTGGCGGCAGTCACTACCGTGAGTGCTCTGACCGCTTGTGGGACCGAGAATCCGGCTGATCCGGCCACCCATCCCGGTTCGACGGCGGCGGCGGTGACCTCCACCCGGACAGCTCTGGGCTGTACGTACGACAAGCGCGGGGATTCGCGGTCCGTCGAGGAGGAGCGCCTCGGATCGGCGATTCTGGCTTTGCCGTTCCCCGCGAATATCTGCCTGTTCTCGGTCAAGGTGAGCGACTCGCTCGACAGGCCCGGAATGAGCTGGGTCACGATCGCACTCGAAGCGCCCGAGTCGAAGAGTCCCAACGATCTGCGATCGATCGCGACCGACATCGCGCAGGTCGTGAAGACGACCGACGTCGGATCGCGGACCGCGGTTCTGGACATCACGAACGGGGGCGCGCCACCGCCCAGATACTCGGAGTTACTGACCGATGAGGATTTTCAACAGCACTCTTGGAACGGCAACCCCTCCGAAGAGTCCGACCGCGCGATCTGGAAAGTGGTGAGCCAGTAGTGGCCAGGGAAATCAGCGTAGATGTCGAACTTCTGGAAAAAGTCTCCAAAGTGTGGATGAGCGAGGTTGCACCCACGCTCGGGTTGGCGGCGACGAGTATCGATGAGCTGAAGTACACGGCCGTGCAGTTCGGACCGCTGTTCGCCCTGATGTGGTCCGAGTACAGCCAAGCCGCCAATTTCCTCCAGAACCGTCTCGAGGAAGCCAAACCCGCGGCTGAACAACTCGGAAACGCGCTTTACTCGGCTGCGGCCAGTTTCCGGCAGCAGGAGCACGATCAGTCGAAGAAGCTCGAGAAGATTCCCGAATAGTTCATGGGCCGGCAACCCTGAGTCGCGCCGGATAAGCCGGACGCCGAGCCTCCTCGGGGAGTGGCCCGGCGTCCTGCCCGGTCAGTCGATCTGGACGGTGCTCAGGGTGATGGGCTCGTTCGGCGCGCCGTCACCGGGGCCGTTCGCGCTGTCGGTGCCGATCGCGGCGATCCGATCCAGCGTCGCCAGGCTCGCGTCGTCCACCCTGCCGAAGATGGTGTACTGCGGCGGAAGCTGGGAATCGCCGTAGACCAGGAAGAACTGGCTGCCATTGGTGCCGGGGCCCGCGTTGGCCATGGCGAGCACACCGCGCTGGTACGGGACCGGCTGGCCGGAGGCGGGGTCCATCTGGTCGTACTGGTCGGTCGGGTACTCGTTGTCGTACTCGTAGCCGGGGCCGCCGGTTCCGGTTCCGGTGGGGTCGCCGCACTGCAACACCTTCAGCCCCTCGCCCGCGGTGAGGCGGTGGCAGTCGGTGCCGTCGAAGAAGCCCTGGCTGGCCAGGCTGGCGAAGCTGTTGACGGTGCACGGCGAGGCCGCGTTGTCCAGGGTGACGCCGATCGGGCCGACGCTGGTGTCGATGCTCATGCTCAGGGTGGCGTCGGCGCCGGTGGTCGGGATGCCCGTGGTCTTGCTCGGCTTCTGCACCGGCTTGTCGGCGGGCTTGACGCCATCCCGGTAGGTGCAGTCCACGGCCGCGGCCTTGGGCTCGGCGGCGGGCAGCTCGCCGGCGACCGGGGTGCTGGAGAGCGAGGCGTCGGCCTGGTCGGTGGTGCTGTCGTCGCCACTGGTGAGGAAGTACACGCCGATGCCCGCCGCAACCACCACCACGACTCCGAGTACCGACCCCGCGATCGTCAGCTGCCTGCGCTTGCGCGCCCGCTCCGCCCGGTTGGCCAGCTGGCGCTCCAGCTTCCGCTTCGCCGTTGCTCGTCGCTGTTCGTTGCTCGGCACTGGCAGATCCTCCCGTTTCCGTGTCTTCCGCCCTACGAGTGTGCCATCCCTCCCTGAGACGGCTCGCGGCTGTGCGGAACCGGTTGGACTCCGCACCCCCCGGTGGAGGAAACTGGACCATCGTGACCAAGACCAGCAGCTTCGCCGCGCCCAAGGGAGTCCCGGACTACCTGCCCCCCGCCTCGGCCGAGTTCGTCGCGGTGCGCGACGGGCTGGTCGGCGCCGCCAGGCTGGCCGGATACGGGCATGTGGAGCTGCCGATCTTCGAGGACACCGGGCTCTTCGCGCGCGGCGTCGGCGAGTCCACCGACGTGGTGAGCAAGGAGATGTACACCTTCGCCGACCGCGGCGAGCGCAGCGTCACGCTGCGCCCCGAGGGCACCGCGGGCGTCATGCGCGCGGTCATCGAGCACAACCTCGACCGCGGCCAGCTCCCGGTCAAGCTCTGCTACGCGGGCCCGTTCTTCCGCTACGAGCAGCCGCAGGCCGGGCGGTACCGGCAGCTGCAGCAGGTGGGCGTGGAGGCGATCGGGGTCGACGACCCGGCGCTCGACGCCGAGGTGATCGCCGTCGCCGACGCCGGGTTCCGCGGGCTCGGGCTCACCGATTTCCGGCTGGAGCTCACCTCGCTCGGCGACGACACCTGCCGCCCGCAGTACCGCGAGCTGCTGCAGGAGTTCCTGCTCGGGCTGCCGCTGGACGCGGAGACCAGGCGTCGCGCCCAGCTGAACCCGCTGCGCGTGCTGGACGACAAGCGCCCCGAGGTCCGCGAGCTCACCGCGAACGCCCCGCTCATGCTCGACCACCTGTCCGAATCGGCCAAGGCGCACTTCGAGCAGGTGCTCGGCTACCTGGACGGGCTCGGCGTGCCGTACGTGGTGAACCCGCGCATGGTCCGCGGCCTCGACTACTACACCAAGACCACCTTCGAGTTCGTGCACGACGGCCTAGGCGCGCAGTCCGGCATCGGCGGCGGCGGCCGCTACGACGGGCTGATGGCGCAGCTCGGCGGCGCCGAGCTCTCCGGGATCGGCTTCGGCCTCGGGGTCGACCGCACGGTGCTCGCGCTGCGCGCGGAGGGGAAGGAAGCGGGCGATCCGGCGCGCTGCGACGTCTACGGGGTGCCGCTCGGCGACGCCGCCAAGCAGCGGCTCGTCGTCCTCGCCGGGGAGCTGCGCACCGCCGGGATCCGGGTCGATCTCGCCTACGGCGGGCGCGGCGTCAAGGGCGCCATGAAGGCCGCCGACCGCTCCGGCGCCCGCTTCGCGCTCGTCCTCGGCGACCGCGACCTGGCCGAGGGCACCATCGGGGTGAAGAACCTGGCCGACGGGGAGCAGCGGCAGGTGCCGCTGGCCGAGGTGGCCGGCGTGCTGCGGGATCAGCTCGGCTGAGCCGGGAGAGGAGAGAGCCCCGGATGAACGAGGACGCCGCGCACGAGGACGCCGCCCCGAAACCCGCCCCGGCCCCGGCCCGGCCGCCGGTGGGGCTGGATCTGGTCGAGCCCGAGGTGTACGCGCCGACCCTGCGCAAGCTCGCCGCCTTCGCGGCGGGCGCCGGGCTGATCGCGGCGCTGCTCGCCGCGGTGCTGCTCGGCCCGGTGCCCGCGCTCGCGGTGTTCCTGGTGATCGCGGCGCCGACCGTGCTCACCGTCGCGGCGGTGCGCAGGCGCCGGATGTGGCTGGCGGACGGCGTCATCCACGCCCGCACGGTGCTCGGCGAGCGCCGGGTGGCGGCGGCCGCGGCCACCGAGGTCGCGGTGCTGGTGCTGCCGGGGCGGATCAGCCGGGTCGCGCTCCGGATCACCGCGGGCGGTCCGGCGATCACCGTCCCGCTGGCGCTCTACACCGGCGGCGCAGGCGCCGAGGCGGGCGAGGCACGCGGCCGGGAGCTGCCGCTGCTCGGGCTGCGCGGGCTCGCCGACGCGCTGGCCGCCGCCCCGCTGGCGGCGGCGCTCGCGCTCTCCTCGGTGCTGGTGGCGCAGCTGCGCGCCGAGGCGCGCGACGCCCCGCTGGAGCAGCGCCCGCTCTACCGCGCGGTGCGGGCCGCGCTGGACGCCGGGCACCGGCGCGCGGTGGTGCTCAGCGACCGGGAGATCGCCGACCTGGCCTGAGCCTGTCTGCTCGCTCACCTTCGGCGGCCCGCGGCGGTGAGCCTCGATAGGGTTGGGGACGTCCGTGCCCCCGCTGAACAGGAGAGCCCGCCGTGACCAGCACCGATCGCACCGCTCCGGTGACCGTCGCCGTCACCGGCGGCGCGGGCCAGATCGCCTACGGGCTGCTCTTCCGGATCGCCTCCGGCGCCATGCTCGGCGCGCACACGCCGGTGCGGCTGCGGCTGCTGGAGATCCCGGCCGCGGTGGCCTCGCTCGCGGGCGTCGCGATGGAGCTGGAGGACGGCGCCTTCCCGCTGCTGGAGTCGGTGGACATCAGCGACGACCCGTGGACCGGCTTCGCCGGGGCGAATATCGCGCTGCTGGTCGGCGCCAGGCCGCGCACCGCGGGCATGGAGCGCGGCGACCTGCTCGCCGCCAACGGCCCGATCTTCACCGAGCAGGGCGCCGCCATCAACGCGGCCGCCGCCGACGACGTCAAGGTGCTCGTGGTCGGCAACCCGGCCAACACCAATGCCTTCATCGCCAGGAGCAATGCCCCCGACGTGCCCGCCGAGCGCTTCACCGCCATGACCAGGCTGGACCACAACCGGGCCATCGCCCAGCTGGCCCGCAAGACCGGCACGCCCGCGGCCGGGATCGCCCGGGTGGCGGTCTGGGGCAACCACTCCGCCACCCAATACCCCGACATCACGCACGCGACCATCGGCGGCCGCGACGCCCGCGCGGTGATCGCCGACCCGGCCTGGGTGGAGCGCGACTTCATCCCGACGGTGCAGCAGCGCGGGACCGCCATCATCGAGGCGCGCGGCGCCTCCTCCGCGGCCAGCGCCGCGAGCGCCGCCATCGACCACATCCACGACTGGGTGCTCGGCACCGCGCCCGGCGACTGGACCTCCATGGCGGTGCCGTCGGACGGCTCCTACGGCGTGCCCGAGGGGCTGATCAGCTCCTTCCCGGTGACCTGCGCCGACGGCGGGTACCGGATCGTCCCGGACCTGGAGATCGACGACTTCTCCCTGGCCAGGATCGAGCTCAGCGCGGCCGAGCTCGACCAGGAGCGGTCCGCCGTGATCGACCTCGGCTTCGCCAAGAAGGACTGAGGGGCCCGGCCGAGGGCCGGAAGCGGGCGTCCGGCGGACGCCGGGCGCGGCGGAGGTGATTGCGGTCGTCGCGCGCGGTCAGCGCTCGGCGGGGCCGACGGTCCAGGTCTCGGGGCCGTCGAGCAGCGCTTGCAGATCGCCGGGTTCACCGGCGGCGAGCTGGGCGCGCACCCCGTCGTCGTAGGTCGGCCGCTCGACATCCCGCAGAATGCCGGTGACCACGTGGTTCAGCTCCTGGTCGCCGAGCCGGGCCAGGGCGTGCGGGTACCCGGGGTCGGTGCTGTGCGCGTCGTGCACGACCACCTCCATGTCGCCCACCTCGTCCGCCCGCGCCACCGTCAGCCCGAACCCCGACCGCACCACGGCGAACTCCCGATCCGCGCCGAACCGCAGCGGCTCCCCGTGCCGCAGCGGGATCAGGCGCCGCGGCGCCTCCTCGCGGCGCAGCACGTCGAACGAGCCGTCGTTGAAGATCGGGCAGTCCTGCAGGATCTCCACGAAGGCCGCGCCCCGGTGCGCGGCCGCCGCGCGCAGCACCTCGGTGAGCCCGGCCCGGTCCGAGTCCAGCGCCCGCCCGACGAAGCTCGCGTCCGCGCCGAGGGCGAGCGCGAGCGTGTCGAAGGGGTGGTCCACCGAGCCGAGCGGCGTCGACTTGGTGACCTTGCCCGGCTCCGAGGTCGGCGAGTACTGCCCCTTGGTGAGCCCGTAGATCCGATTGTTGAACAGCAGGATCGTCATGTTCACATTGCGCCGCAGCGCGTGGATCAGGTGGTTGCCGCCGATGGAGAGCGCGTCGCCGTCGCCGGTCACCACCCAGACCGAGAGATCCGGCCTGGTCACCGCGAGCCCGGTGGCGATGGCGGGCGCCCGGCCGTGGATGGAGTGGATGCCGTAGGCGTCCAGGTAGTACGGGAAGCGGCTGGAGCAGCCGATCCCGGAGACGAACATGAGGTTCTCCCGGCGCAGCCCGAGCTCGGCGAGGAAGCCGCGCACCGTGGCCAGGATGACGTAGTCGCCGCAGCCGGGGCACCACCGCACCTCCTGGTCGGTGGTGTAGTCCTTCGCCTTCTGCGGCGTCAGCGCGAGCGGCACGTGCGCCAGCCCGGTGTGCGCGTGGTCGTCGATGATCGTCATCGGCTGCCCTCGGTCCGATAGGTCGCCCGCGCGCGGGCGGCGAAATCCTTGTCCTGCTCCAGCTCCCGGATCGAGCCGTCCAGCGCCGCGTCGATCACGCCGACGAGCTCGGCGGTGGGGAAGGCGGTGCCTGCGGTCCTGGTCCAGGGCACCACGTCCACCAGGTAGCGGGCGCGCAGCAGCAGCGCGAGCTGCCCGCCGTTCAGCTCCGGCGCCACCACCGTGCGGTACCGGCCGAGCACCGCGCCGAGATTCGCCGGGAGGGGGTTGAGGTGGCGCAGCTGCGCGTGCGCCACCGAGCGCCCGCGCCGCCGCGCCCGGCGGCACGCCTCGCCGATCGGGCCGTACGAGCTGCCCCAGCCGATGAGCAGCACCTCGGCGGCGCCGTCCGGGTCGTCCACCTCCAGGTCGGGCACCGGGATCCCGTCGATCTTGCTGCGGCGCAACCGGACCATGAGGTCGTGGTTCGCCGGGTCGTAGGAGATGTCGCCGGTGCCGTCGGCCTTCTCCAGCCCGCCGATCCGATGCGCCAGCCCCGGCGTGCCCGGCACCGCGAACGGGCGGGCCAGCGTCTCCGGGTCGCGGGCGTAGGGCAGGAACTCCCGCTCGGGGTCGGGCTCGGCGAAGCCGGGGTCGATCGGCTCCAGCTCGGCCACCCGCGGGATCGCCCACGGCTCCGACCCGTTCGCGATGGCGCCGTCGGAGAGCAGCAGCACCGGGGTGCGGTGCACCAGCGCGATCCTGGCCGCCTCGACGGCGGTGGCGAAGCAGTCCGCGGGGGAGCGCGGGGCCAGCACCGGCACCGGCGATTCCCCGTTCCGGCCGTAGAGCGCCTGCAGCAGGTCGGCCTGCTCGGTCTTGGTCGGCAGCCCGGTGGAGGGGCCGCCGCGCTGCACATCGATCACCAGCAGCGGGACCTCGGTCATCACCGCGAGCCCGATCGTCTCGCTCTTCAGCGCGAGCCCCGGCCCCGAGGTGCTGGTGACCCCGAGCGCGCCGCCCAGCGCGGCCCCGAGCGCCGCGCCGATCCCGGCGATCTCGTCCTCGGCCTGGAAGGTGGTGACGCCGAAGGACTTCTGCCTGCTCAGTTCGTGCAGGATGTCCGAGGCCGGGGTGATCGGGTAGCTGCCGAGGAAGACCGGGATCCCGGCCAGCCTGCCCGCGGTCACGATGCCGTAGGCGAGCGCGGTGTTCCCGGTGATCTGCCGGTAGCTGCCCGGCGGCAGCGCGGCCGGGGCGACGTGGTAGGTGGTGGCGAAGCTCTCGGTGGTCTCGCCGTAGGCGAACCCGGCGCGGAAGGCGAGCAGGTTCGCCTCCGCGATCTCCGGCCGCTGCGCGAACTTCTCCCGCAGGAAGCGCTCGGTGCCGCCGATCGGGCGGCCGTACATCCAGGAGAGCAGCCCGAGCGCGAACATATTGCGCGCTCGCTTGCCGTCTTTCTTGCCCGCGCCCGCCGCCTCGGTGGCGCCCGCGGTGAGCGTGGTCATCGGCACCCGGTGCAGCACCAGGTCGCCGAGTGTGCCGTCGTCCAGCGGATTTTCGGCGTACCCCGCCTTGGCCAGGTTGCGCCCGGTGAACTCGTCGGTGTCCACGATGACGGTGGCGCCGCGCGGCAGCTCGGCCAGGTTGGCGGCGAGCGCGGCCGGGTTCATGGCGACCAGCACGTCGGGGTGGTCACCGGCGCTGAGGATGTCGTGGTCGGCGATCTGGATCTGGAACGACGAGACCCCGGGCAGCGTGCCCTGCGGCGCCCTGATCTCGGCCGGGAAGCTGGGCTGGGTGGCGAGGTCGTTGCCGAAGGCGGCCGCCTCGTGCGTGAACCGATCACCCGTGAGCTGCATGCCGTCGCCGGAATCACCGGCGAACCGGATCACCACGCGGTCCAGCGGGGTCGGCCCGCTGGCCTTTGCCGGATGCTCGGGGGGCACGGTCACTGCCTGCCTCACCGTCCTCGTCGTCGAGTGGTGCTAGCACCCGCCAAGGTACTCCCGCGGGCCCGCGGCGTCCGGCGTACTCGCCGGTACCGGCTCAGCCGAAGAGCGCGAGCTGCGGGGCGGGCCCCGGCTCCGGCCGCGGGGCCGGGGCGCTGACCGCGCTGTCGCGCACCAGCCCGTGCCGCTCGCGCAGCGGGTCGACCCGCGCGCGCAGCCAGCTCGCGTACTCCGGCGAGACCTGGGCGCCGCGCCCGTAGAGCTGCCGGTAGCGGCGCAGCAGCGCCGGGTGGTGCTCGGCCAGCCAGCCGAGGAACCAGCCCTTGGTGCTGCCGCGCAGGTGCATGGGAACGGCGGTCGCCGACTCCGCCCCGGCCCCCGCCAGCGCGGCGAAGAGCGCGTCCAGCTGCTCGCTGCCGTCGGTGAGGTACGGGATCACCGGCGCCACCATGACGTGCACGGCGAATCCGGCGTCGGCCAGCGCCGCGATCAGCTCCAGCCGCGCCTTCGGCGCCGGGGTGCCCGGCTCCAGGCCCCGGTGCAGCTCCGGGTCGAGCATGGAGAGCGAGACCGCCAGCCGCACCGGGACCTCGCCCGCGGCCGAGGCGAGCAGCGGCAGATCCCGGCGCAGCAGCGTGCCCTTGGTGAGTACCGAGAACGGCGTGCCGGAGGCGGCGAGCGCCCGGATGATGCCCGGCATCAGCCGGTACCGGCCCTCGGCGCGCTGGTAGGGATCGGTATTGGTGCCGAGCGCCACCGGCTCGCGGCGCCACGACTTGCGGCGCAGCTCGCGCCGGAGCACCGCCGCCACATTGGTCTTCACCACCAGCTGGGAGTCGAAATCCGCGCCCGCGTCGAGCTCGAGGTACTCGTGCGTCGGGCGGGCGAAGCAGTACCGGCAGGCGTGTGAGCAGCCCCGGATGGGGTTCACCGTCCAGCGGAAGGGCAGTTTCGAGTTCTCCGGCACCTCGTTCAGCGCGCTCTTGCAGAGCACCTCGTGGAAGGTGATGCCGTCGAATTCCGGCGTGCGGACGGTGCGGACGAAGTCGGCCCGGCTCAGCCCGGGTAGCGCGCCGTCGTCCGCGTCGAGGGACTGCCCCTGCCACCGCACGCCATCAGTCGAACACCAGTTCTAGGCGGTGTCAAGCGTGTCCGCGGGGGCCCGGCGCGGCGGCAGGGTGCCGTCGGCGAAGAAGCGGGCCAGGTCGTGCACGGTTTCGGTCATCGGCCGCGGCCGGTAGCCGAGTTCCGTGCTCGCCTTCGTGTGATCCACCTCCGGTGCGGAGACCAGCGCGCCGAGCGCGGCCTTGGAGACGATGTCGGTCTTGAAGAGCTTGCCGACCGGAGCCAGCAGCGGAATGGCCCGCTCGACCGGGCGGGCCGGGATGGTGAAGCGCGGGCCGCGGGTGCCGCCCGCGCGCGCCGCCTCCCGGCAGAGCGCGGGCATCCGCACCATCTCGCCGCCGAGCAGGTAGTTCTCCCCGGTGCGGCCGTGCTCGCCCGCGAGGATCAGCCCCAGCGCGACATCGCGCACGTCGACCAGGTCGAAGGCGCCGTCGATCATGGCCGGGATCCGGCCGCGGGCGGCGTCGCGCAGCGTCCGGTTGATCCGGGAGAGCGGCGTGCCGTGGTCGGCCGGGCCGTAGACGCCGGTCGGGTTGCAGAGCACCGCGTCCAGCCCCTGCTCGAGCACGGCCCGCAGCTCCTGCTCGCCCGCCCACTTGGAGCGGTCGTAGACCGGGAGGCCGGGGTCGGTGGAGCGGCCGGAGCGCTCGTCGATCCGGCCGCCGCAGTCGTACTGGTCGTAGGCGTGGATGGAGCTGGCATGCACCAGCCGGCGCGCGCCAGCCGCCAGCGCGGCCTCGGCCACCACCCGCACGCCCCTGGTGTTCACCCGCCACGCCAGATCGTTCCGGTCGGCCAGGGTGATCACCGCGACCAGGTGGTAGACGATCTCGGCGCCGTCGATCGCGGCGCGCACGGCGTCCGGGTTCAGCACGTCGGCGCTCACCCAGGTGACGCCGTCGGCGGTGGGGCCGGGGGGCGCGGCGCGGTCGATGGCGATCACCTCGTGACCGCGATCGGTGAGCAGGGGGAGGAGGTTGGAGCCGAGGTACCCCGCGGCGCCGGTCACTGCGACCTTCATGGCGACGAGAATATAGAACTTGTTCTAGATTGCAACACGTTCTACTTTCCTCGGGTGTTCGGCAGGCTGAATCGGTGCAGCGCTCTGCGTTATATTGGGCCGACGAACGTGTACGACGATGGTGGGGGGGCAACTCGAATGACCGATCTCTCGGTGGACACCGACGGGGTGCGGGATTTCGCCGCGACGAATGCCGGGGTGGCGGGGCAGATCGCCGGGGCGGGGAATTTCGACGCGGTGGCCAATGTGTCCGCGCTGACGCCGGTCTTCGGCCTGATCGGGGCCGATTACCTGGTCATGTTCGCGGCCGCGCAGGTATTGCAGGCGCGCGATATCAACGATCTCTCGGGCAAGGTGGGCGAGCTCTCGAACTCCGCGTTCAACGCGGCCGCGGCCTTCGACGGCCAGGAGTTCGCCAGCGGCGCCGCGATCGGGGGCGCGCTGTGAGGCCGCTGGATTCCGGGGTGATCGCCCCGGCCGCGGAGCCGGAGCGGCTCGCGCACGAGGCGCTCACCGCCACCGCCGACCCGTCGCGGTACGCGATCCAGGACGTGGTGCTGCCGCAGCTGCCCGCCGACCTGGAGCCGGTCGAGGCGCCGGAATTCGTGCTGTCGCAGCGGATCACGGACGAGCCGGGCCATACCGCGGCCGTGCCCGGCGGGTTGCCCGGGCTCTCCGGGCAGGGCGGCGGCGACGGCGCGCAGGATGTACTCGCCGGGTTGCCGCCCGAGGCCGACGCGCTGCTCGGCACCGCAACGGGGGTCCTGGACGGCGCGAATCAGCTGGCGCAGCAGGCCACCTCGGCGCTCGGCACCGCCGTGGCGCCGGTGACGAGCGGCGTGCAGCAGGCCGCGCAGGACAGCGGGCTGCTCGGCGGCGCCGAGACCGGCGCCGCCGCGGCGCCGCTGCCCGCGCTCCCCGCCGACCCGGTGGGCGCGCTGCTGAACGGGCTCGCGCTGCCCGCGCTGCCCGGCGTCGACCTGCTCATGAAGCCGATCCTCGACCTGCTCGGCAGCTTCGGCACCGGCGTGCTCGGCGCGCTCGACCCGACCGCCATCCTCAGCGCCTCCTCCAAGATCATCGACACCGCCATGCAGGTGGCGAAGGGCAGCCTCAGCACCGTCGACCAGCTGTGGCAGGGCCAGGCCGCGCGCAATGCCCAGGTGGTCGGGCAGCAGGCGCAGAACCAGGCCACCGAGACCAGCCAGCGCGGGATCGACATCTCGGAGATCACCCAGCGCGCCGCGGCCGCGGTGCAGCAGGGCAACGCGCAGCTGCTCGGCATCGCCTCCTCGCTCGCCACCCAGGCGGTCGCGCTGGCGCCGGTGATCGTCACCCCGCCCGCGCAGGCCACGCTCATGGCGACCGCCACCGAGCACCTCGGCCAGGCGGTGGCGGTGGCCAATGCCACCCGCGGCGACCTGGCCGGGAAGACGGCCGAGCTCACGGCGGCGGTCAACCAGCTGATCGCGCCCGGTGGCGGGCCCGCGCCGCAGGAGGTGGCGCAGGCGGTGATGCAGAACATCGCCGAGCCGATCATGTCGCAGGCCACGGACGGCGTGGAGTCGGCGACCACCGCCGCCGGGCTGGACAGCTCGACCGTCCCGGGCAGCACCCCCTCCACCACCCCGGCCTCGGTGACGCCGAGCGGAACGCCGAGCACCACGCACGGCACGCCGGGCATCGTGCCCGGCTCGCCGACCCGCTCCGGCACCCCCGGCTACAGCCCGGGTACGCCGAACGGCACCGGCACGCCCAAGGTGACGACCCCGCTGCCGAACGCGCTGGTATCGCCGATGCGCGGAGTCCCGGGCATGCCGGGATCCCCGCTGGCCACCGGCGTGCCGAGCTCGACGGCGACCTCCACCTCCGGCTCGTCCGGCTTCATGGGCGGCGCGCCGGGCGCGGCGGGGGCAGGCCAGCGCGGCGACGACGAGCACGGCCGGAACGTGCAGCCCTACCAGAGCCGCACCGGCAACGACGACCTCACCGGCCCGCTCGGGGAGTCGACGCCCGAGGTGATCGGGGCGACGCACACCGACGAGCTGTTCGGCACCGACTACGACCAGGATCAGTTCTGAGCTTCCGGGGCGGGCGGCGGCCCGCCCCGGATCAGCTCAGCGCTTCTCCTCGAAGGCGTCGATCACCGTGCGGTAGAGCCGATCGAATCGGTCCCGCGCCTTTTTCTGGTCGTCGTTCAGCCCGTCGGTGAAGCCGGGGGCGTAGACGATGGCGTGCACCGCCTCGGCGTCCTGCGCCGGCATGACGTCGATGATGCGCGAGCCCTGGTCGGAGACGGACGGCATGCCGAGGTCCAGCTTCGCCAGCTCCGCCGTCTCGCTCACCGCCGCCTTCAGGACGTCCGCCGGGACCGTCCCCTCGACCTCGCGCGGCGTGGCGTCCGGCGCGCGGTTCGCGGCGATCGCGTCCGGCACCCGCACCGCCCTGCCGTCGGCGTACACCTGGAGCTCGGGGCGGAGGTCCACCCTGGTCTGCCAGCCGTTCGGAATCGCGGTCAGGGTGAGCAGCGGAACGGCGGTGGCAGGCGGCTGCGCGCTCGGCGTCGCGGGCTCGGCCTGTGCGGTGCCCGCCCCGCCGAGCAGGGCAGAGATCAGCAGCACCGGCAGCAGCAGTGCTCGTCGCATCGTGTGTCCTTCTGTCGGAACGGCTTCGGGGGTGTTCCCGCGCCGCAGACGATGGTCAGCGCAGGGCAGGGGGGTTGTCCAGGTTTCGCGCCGAATAGGTGTCGCACGCGTCCAACCGGCCGGTTCGGTACCCGGTCAGGAACCACTTCTGCCGCTGGTCGGAGGAGCCGTGCGTCCACGCCTCCGGATTCACCCGACCCTGCGAAGCCCGCTGGATCCGGTCGTCGCCGACCGCCGCCGCCGCCGAGAGCGCGTCGGAGATGTCGGTCTCCGTGAGCGGCTTCAGGAACGGGATGTCGCCGCCCGGCGCCGGCGTCTTGTCGGCGTAGTGCGCCCAGAGCCCGGCGTAGCAGTCGGCCTGCAGCTCGGTGCGGACCGCGCCGGACTCCGCGCCCTGCGGGTCGTTCTGCGCCCTGGCGATATCGCCGAGCTGGGTCTGGATGTGGTGCCCGACCTCGTGCGCGACGACGTACTCCTGGGCCAGCGGCCCGCCGCTGGAGCCGAACCGGTCCACCAGCTCCTGGAAGAACGAGGTGTCGAAGTAGGCGGAGTTGTCCGCCGGGCAGTAGAACGGGCCGACCTCGCTGGTGGCATTGCCGCAGCCGGTGCTCACCGCGCCGGAGAAGAGCACCAGCTTCGGCTCCTCGTACTGCACCCCGGTCTGCGCGGGCAGCTGCTCGGCCCAGACCGCGTCCAGGCTCTCCGCGGTGAGCACCACCCGGCAGTCCACGTAGCGGTTGGCGTCCGCCCCGGTCTCGCAGTGCTCGGGGGTGCCCTCGGTGGCGCTCGACCCGCCGCCGCCGTCCGCCCCGGTGAACTGGCCGAGGATGGAGCCGGGGTCGCCGCCGAGCAGCAGCGCGAGCACCACCAGGACGATGCCGCCCGCACCACCGCCGAGCGCGATCTTGCCGCCCCGCCCCGGCCCGCCGCTCGAGGCTCGATTCGGGTCGATCTGCAGGCCCTCGTTGAAGGTCATGTCGTCGCTTTCTGTTCGAACTGCCCGCGCGCCGGTACAGCTTGGCACGGCTATACCCGGTCCGGGTGGACGGATATCGGTTTTCCCTTGCCCGGCGGGTCTCACTACGATGGCGACCGCACTGGTCGCGCCCCACCGGTGCCCGGACCCCGTCGAAAGGAACCCCGTGCTGCGCACCCACTTGGCCGGCTCGCTGCGAAGCGAGCACGCCGGCCAGACCGTCACCCTGACCGGATGGGTGGCCCGGCGGCGGGACCACGGTGGCGTGATCTTCATCGATCTGCGCGATGCCTCCGGGGTGGTGCAGGCGGTGTTCCGGCAGGGTGAGGCCGCCGCGCAGGCGCACCGGCTGCGCGCCGAGTACTGCGTGCTGATCACCGGCGTGGTGGAGCAGCGTCCGGACGGCAACGAGAACCCGGAGCTGCCGACCGGCGCCGTCGAGATCGACGTCACCGAGCTGGAGGTGCTGAACGAGAGCGCCCCGCTGCCGTTCCAGCTGGACGAGCAGCCCGGCGAGGAGGCCAGGCTCAAGCACCGCTACCTGGACCTGCGCCGGGACACCCCCGCGCACGCCATCCGGCTGCGTTCCAAGGCCAACGCCGCCGCCCGCGCGGTGCTGGCCGGGCACGAGTTCGTCGAGGTCGAGACGCCGACGCTGACCCGCTCCACCCCGGAGGGCGCGCGCGACTTCCTGGTGCCCGCGCGGCTGCAGCCGGGCAGCTTCTACGCGCTGCCGCAGAGCCCGCAGCTGTTCAAGCAGCTGCTCATGGTCGGCGGCATCGAGCGCTACTACCAGATCGCGCGCTGCTACCGGGACGAGGACTTCCGCGCCGACCGGCAGCCCGAGTTCACCCAGCTGGACCTGGAGATGAGCTTCGTCCGGCAGGAGGACGTGATCCTGCTGGCCGAGGAGATCCTGGCCGCGCTGTGGAAGCTGATCGGCTACGAGATCCCCACCCCGATCCCGCACATGACCTACGCCGAGGCCATGCGGCGCTACGGCTCGGACAAGCCGGACCTGCGCTTCGGCGTCGAGATCACCGAGTGCACCGAGTACTTCGCGAACACTCCGTTCCGGGTGTTCCAGGCGCCGTACGTGGGCGCGGTCGTCATGCCGGGCGGCGCGAGCCAGCCCCGGCGTCAGCTCGACGCCTGGCAGGAGTGGGCCAAGCAGCGCGGCGCCAAGGGGCTGGCCTACGTGCTGATCGGGGCCGACGGCGAGCTGGGCGGGCCGGTGGCCAAGAACCTCAGCGACGAGGAGCGGGCCGGGCTGGCCGCGCACGTCGGCGCTGCGCCCGGCGACTGCGTCTTCTTCGCGGCCGGGCCCGCGAAGGCGCAGCGCGGGCTGCTCGGCGCGGCGCGCGGTGAGATCGCGCGCAAGGTCGGGCTGATCGACGAGAACGCCTGGTCCTTCGTCTGGATCGTGGACGCCCCGCTCTTCGAGCCCGCCGCGGACGCCACCGCGGGCGGCGACGTCGCGCTCGGGCACTCGGCGTGGACCGCCGTGCACCACGCCTTCACCTCGCCCAAGCCGGAGTCGCTGGCGACCTTCGACACCGACCCGGGCTCGGCGCTGGCCTACGCCTACGACATCGTCTGCAACGGCAACGAGATCGGCGGCGGCAGCATCCGCATCCACCGCCGCGACGTGCAGGAGCGGGTCTTCGCGGTGATGGGGATCGAGCCGGAGGAGGCCCGGGAGAAGTTCGGCTTCCTGCTCGACGCCTTCGCCTTCGGCGCTCCGCCGCACGGCGGCATCGCCTTCGGCTGGGACCGGATCGTCGCGCTGCTGGCCGGGCTGGACTCGATCCGCGAGGTCATCGCCTTCCCGAAGACCGGCAACGGGGTCGACCCGCTCACCGACGCCCCCGCCCCGATCACCCCGCAGCAGCGCAGGGAGGCCGGGCTGGACGCCAAGCCGCAGCACAAGGACGCGTCGAAGGGGAACGGAGTCGCGGCGGCCGCGCCGCAGGGCTGAGCGTCTCTCGGCGGCGGTCGTGAACCGCCGCCGGACACGTTCCGCGGCGCCCGCCGCGTCGGGGAGAAGGCGGCACGCGCGGAGTGCCGCCCTCCGCGCGACCCGGTCGCGGATGTGGTCCGGGCCGGTCGCAGGGCTACCCAGCTTCCTTCGCGCGCCCGGCGATCGGTCAGACCGGCGACAGCGCGCCACCGGTGAGCGTGCGGAAGGCGTAGGTCACCGCGAGGGTCGCGATGGGGAACGCCACCAGCAGCCCGAGCCCGCAGGCCAGCAACCCCAGGAGCGTGATCACCAGCACGGCCAGCGTCAGCAGCACGACCGGCCAGAGATTGCCGACCACCAGCCCGGCGCTCGCCTTCAGCGCGCCGAACGGCCCCAGGTCCTGGTCGATCGCGAAGTGCAGCGAGAACATGCACAGCACCCCGACCACGATCCCGGGCAGCAGGCAGAACGCCGACGCCAGCAGCGTGAGGGTGAAGGCGAGCAGCGCGGTGAGCACCACATTGCCCGCGTTCAGGTACTGGAAGAAGGCGCCGAATGTGGGCCGGTGCCCGTCGCATTCGTAGAGCGCCCCGCGGATCATGGCCGCCTGCAGCACCCAGACGCCGACGATCAGGACGAGGAACAGCAGCAGCACGCCGAACAGCGAGGTCGGCTCGAAGATCCGGACCACGAGCACGAAGACCAGGTAGAGCAGCACGCCCAGCGCGGAGACCGCGATCCAGGTCGGCGCGTCGGCGCGGAACTTCTCCCAGCCGTAGCTGATCGCCCGCCCGACATCGAGCGTCGCCGGCGCGCGGTTCTCGTAGCCGTACTGCGGCCGATCGTCCGGGTATGCGCTCGCGCCGGAGCCGGTGTACATCTGCCCGGTGGGGTCCGGCCCGGTGCCTTGCGGGCCGTATGCCGGACCCCCGTAACCCGGACCATCCGGTCCGTACCCGGAACCGGGCGGCGCGGGTTGCGGCGCGGTGTGCTTCGGACCGGTACCCTGAGGCTGCGAGCCGGGCTGGCCGTGGCTTTCGGTCATCGTCCGTGGACCCTTTCGACGCGGGGGCGGTGGCGGCGGAACGCGCAGCCGACGCGGAGACGGTATGCCCACGCCGAAGGTCGGATCATGGTGTGCCACACCACGGTCGAGATCGAGACAACCCGACTCGCGCGGGCGATGTCAAGCACGGCGGCGCGTGTTGCGCGGTGGCGGTGCGGGACACGCCGGGCGACGCGGAAAGGTTGTCGAACCGCTCGCTGAAAGTGACCCGATGCGAGTACTTTGAGAGACGATGACCGCACTATTGGCCGAACGCGCCGCCGAAGTCGTGGCCGCAGCGCAACATTTGCTCACAAAGCGGATGGGCGCTCCGGTGAAGCTGAGTGACCCGACCGAACTCGGCGGGAGTGGCAGAACCACGGTTCTGCGGGTCCGCGTCGCGGAGAACGCCTTCTCGCTACCCCGCACGCTGATCGTCAAGCAGGTGAACGGCTCCGGCGCGGTCGGCGGGTCGGGCAGCGTGGCGCCCGGGGTCACGGGCAGCGACTCCGCCTTCCTGCGCGAAGCCGTGTCCTACCAGTTCACCACCGCGCTCAGCCGGGAGCACCGCCCCGGTGCCTACCTCGTCGCCTACGACCTGCCCGCCCGGCTGCTGATCCTCAGCGACCTCGGCGAGAACGCCAAGATGACCCACGTGCTGCGCGCGGGCACCCCGAGCGCGACGCACAACGGCCTGATGGCGTACGCGCAGGCGCTCGGCCGGATGCACGCCGCGACCGTCGGCCGGGAGGCCGATTTCGTCGCGCTGCTGCGCCGGGTCGAGGTGGTGCACCGGATGGACGGCATCGCCCAGCAGGCGCAGGCCGCGGTCTCCGAGGTGCCCGGCATGCTGGAGCGCGAGCTCGGCGTCGACGTGCCCGGCGAGATCGCCGAGCGCATCGTGCGCGGCAACCGGCTCTTCACCGCGGGCCGCTTCCGCGCCTTCAGCCCCTCCGACCTGTGCCCGGACAACGTCATCCTGAACGAGGAGGGCGCGCGCTTCCTCGATTACGAGTGGGGCGGATTCCGGGACGCCTCGCTGGACGTCGCGTACGCGCTGGTCTCCTTCCCCGGCTGCCTCTGCGACGTCGAGCTCTCCCGGAACCGGGCGCAGCAGATGATCGAGGCCTGGCGCTCCGAGGTGGTCGGGGTCTGGCCCGCGCTCGCCGACGACGCGATGCTCGCCGAGCGGATCCTGGAGGCCAGGCTCATCTGGGTGTGGCTGAGCACCTACTGGTTCCTCCCCGTCGACCATCTGCGGATCGCCGCCGCCCGCGAGCACGGTCTCTCGGTGCCGCGCTCCGAGGCGCTGATCAACCGGTGGGCCGCGCTGGCCGAGGACGCCCGCTGCATCGGTGACGACCACGTCGGTGATTTCGCCGAGCGGGTCTCGGCGACGCTGGAGGAGCGCTGGTCGGTCTGACCGCTCGGCTCGGTAGCCGCGTCGGACCAGGCCGGTACGGTCGAACCCATGAGCGAAGGGCTGTTCGACGTGCCCGGTTCGGCGGCCGCCGAACCGGAGCGCGGCGCCGTCGAATTCCGCGGCGCCGGTGGCGGCGACCTGGTTCCGCTCGCCGTCCGGATGCGGCCCCGGACGCTCGACGAGGTGGTCGGCCAGCAGCACCTGCTCGGCCCCGGCTCGCCGCTGCGCCGCCTGGTCGAGGGCTCCGGCGCGGCTTCGGTGCTGCTCTACGGCCCGCCGGGGACCGGGAAGACCACGCTCGCCGCGCTCGTCTCCACCGCCACCGGCCGCCGCTTCGAGGCGCTCTCCGCGCTCTCCGCCGGGGTCAAGGAGGTGCGCGGGGTCATCGAGCTGGCCCGGCGCAGGCTCACCGCCGGCGAGCAGACCGTGCTCTTCATCGACGAGGTGCACCGCTTCTCCCGCACCCAGCAGGACGCGCTGCTCGCCGCGGTGGAGAACCGGATCGTGCTGCTGGTCGGCGCCACCACCGAGAACCCGTCCTTCTCCGTGGTCTCGCCGCTGCTCTCCCGCTCGCTGGTGCTGCAGCTGCGCCCGCTCACCCCGGACGACATCCGCGCGGTGCTGAACCGCGCACTCGACGACCCGCGCGGCCTCGGCGGCGCCTGCACCGTCACCGACGAGGCCATGGAGCACCTGGTCCGGATCGCGGCGGGCGATGCCAGGCGGGCGCTCACCGCACTGGAGGCGGCCACCTCCTCGGCCCCCGGCGGCACCGTCGACCTGGCCCTGGTCGAGGCCAGCGTGGACGAGGCCGCCGTGCGCTACGACCGCGCGGGCGACCAGCACTACGACGTGATCAGCGCCTTCATCAAGTCCATCCGCGGCTCCGACGTGGACGCCGCGCTGCACTACCTGGCCCGGATGATCAGCGCGGGCGAGGACCCGCGGTTCATCGCGCGCCGGCTGGTGGTGCATGCCAGCGAAGACATCGGCATGGCCGACCCGATGGCGCTGCAGACCGCCATCGCCGCCGCGCAGGCGGTGCAGCTGATCGGCATGCCGGAGGCCAAACTGGCGCTGGCCCAGGCCACCATCCACCTCGCGACCGCGCCGAAATCCGGCGCGGTGGTCGCCGCGCTCGGCGCGGCGCTCGCCGACGTCGGCGCGGGCAAGGCCGGCTCGGTGCCGCCGCACCTGCGCGACGGGCACTACGCAGGCGCCGCCGCGCTCGGCAATGCGCAGGGGTACCGCTACCCGCACGACCACCCCGGCGGGGTGCTCGCCCAGCAGTACCCGCCGGACGAGCTGGTCGGCGTCGACTACTACGCGCCGACCGAGCACGGCGCCGAGCGCGAGGTCGCCGCGCGGGTCGGAAAGCTGCGCCGGATCGTGCGCGGGCTGCGCGCCGGGCCGGGCAGCGGAAAATCGGATGAACCGGGCCGGTAGGCTGGACTTCCGTGCAGACCCACGACATCCGACGGCGCTTCCTGGACCATTTCGTCCGTGCCGGACACACCGAGGTGCCCAGCGCCTCGCTGATCCTGGCGGACCCCAACCTGCTGTTCGTGAACGCGGGAATGGTGCAGTTCAAGCCGTACTTCCTGGGGCAGGAGGAGCCGCCCTACCCGCGCGCGACCAGCGTCCAGAAGTGCGTGCGCACCGGTGATATCGACGAGGTCGGCATCACCACTCGGCACAACACCTTCTTCCAGATGGCGGGCAACTTCTCCTTCGGCGATTACTTCAAGGAGGGGGCGATCGGCTTCGCCTGGGAGCTGATCACCAAGCCGCAGGATCAGGGCGGCTACGGCTTCGACCCGGAGCGGATCTGGGTCACCGCCTACGAGTCGGACCCCGAGGCCGCCGAGATCTGGCAGCGGGTCGCGGGCATCCCGGCCGAGCGGATCCAGTTCCGCGACGGCAAGGACAACTACTGGGACATGGGCGTGCCCGGCCCCGGCGGCCCGTGCTCGGAGATCTACTACGACCGCGGCCCCGCCTACGGCCGCGAGGGCGGCCCGGTCGCCGACGAGGATCGCTACATCGAGATCTGGAACCTCGTCTTCATGCAGGACATCCGCGGCGAGCAGAGCCCCAAGCAGGGCCACCCGCCGGTCGGCACGCTGCCGAAGAAGAACATCGACACCGGCATGGGCGTCGAGCGGATCGCCATGCTGCTGCAGGGCGTGGAGAACGTCTACGAGACCGACCTGCTGCGCCCCATCATCGCCAAGGCCGAGCAGCTGACCGGCCGCGCCTACGGCGCCGACGCCGGCGACGACGTGCGCTTCCGGGTCATCGCCGATCACGCGCGCAGCTCCGCCATGCTCATCTCGGACGGCGTGAACCCGGGCAACGACGGCCGCGGCTACGTGCTGCGCAGGCTGCTGCGCCGGATCGTGCGCTCGGCCCGGCTGCTCGGCGCGGAGAAGCCGGTGATGGCCGAGCTGATCACCGTCGTCACCGAGCTCATGGCGCCCTCCTACCCGGAGCTCGGCACCGACTTCCGGCGGATCGAGACCGTCGCCGTCGGCGAGGAGACCGCCTTCCTCAAGACCCTGAGCACCGGCTCCACCCGGTTCGACAACGCCGTCACCGAGGTGAAGGCCGCGGGCAGCAGCACGATCCCCGGCGCCGAGGCGTTCACCCTGCACGACACCTACGGCTTCCCGATCGACCTCACCCTGGAGATGGCCGCCGAGGCCGGGCTCACCGTCGACGAGGCGGGCTTCCGCTCGCTCATGGCCGAGCAGCGGCAGCGCGCCAAGGACGATGCCGCCGCGCGCAAGCACGCGCACGCCGACCTCAGCGTCTACAAGGAGCTGATCGACCGCGGCGCCACCGAGTTCACCGGCTTCGCCGAGCTCACCTCCGAGGCCACCGTGCTGGCGCTGCTGGTCGACGGGGTCCGGGTGCCGGTCGCCTCCGAGGGGCAGCGGGTCGAGGTGATCCTGGATCGCAGCCCGCTCTACGCGGAGTCCGGCGGGCAGATCGCCGACCGCGGCAGCATCACCGCCACCGGGCTGAAGCTGCGCGTCGACGACGTGCAGAAGATCGCCAAGAAGCTGTGGGTGCACAAGGGCACCGTCGAGCAGGGCGCCGTCACCGAGGGCGATGCGGTGCTGGCGCAGGCCGACCCGGCCTGGCGGCGCGGCGCCACCCAGGGCCACTCCGGCACGCACATGGTGCACGCCGCGCTGCGTCAGGTGCTCGGCCCGAACGCGGTGCAGGCGGGCTCCCTGAACAAGCCCGGCTACCTGCGCTTCGACTTCAACTGGCAGGGCCAGCTCTCCGAGCAGCAGCGCGCCGATATCGAGGCGGTCTCCAACGACGCCGTCGGCGCCGACTTCCCGGTGAACACCTTCGTCACCGACCTCACCGAGGCCAAGCGGATGGGCGCGCTCGCGCTCTTCGGCGAGAACTACGGCTCCGAGGTGCGCGTCGTCGAGATCGGCGGCCCGTTCTCCATGGAGCTCTGCGGCGGCACGCACGTGCAGCACAGCTCGCAGATCGGTCCGATCACGCTGCTCGGCGAGGCATCGGTCGGCTCCGGCGTGCGCCGCGTCGAGGCCTTCGTCGGGCTCGACTCGTACCAGTACCTGGCCAAGGAGCGGGCGCTGCTGGCCGGCGTCGCCGCCTCGCTCAAGGTGCCCTCCGACGAGGTGCCCGCCCGGGTCGAGCAGCTCGTGGAGCGGCTCCGGGTGGCCGAGAAGGAGCTGGAGCGCAATCGCACCGCCGCGGTGCTGGCGAGCGCGGCCGCCTTCGCCGAGCGGGCCGAGCGGATCGGCGCGGTGCTGCTGGTCGCGGCCGCGGCGCCGGAGGGCATCGGCGGCGGCGATCTGCGCACCCTGGCCACCGACATCAGGGGCAGGCTCGGCGCCGAGCCGGGCGTAGTGGTGCTGCTCGGCAATGCCGATGGCAAGGTGCCGTTCGTGGTCGCGGTGAACAAACCCGCCCAGGAGCTCGGTCTGAAGGCAGGCGACCTGGTGAGCAGCTTCGGCCCCGGCATCGCCGGGCGCGGCGGCGGCAAGCCGGAGATGGCGCAGGGCTCCGGCTCCGACCCCTCCGGCATCGAGGCGGGGCTGGCCGCGGTGCGCGGCCGGGTGGGTGAACTCGCCGGCTGATGGCTGATTCCGAACGGCACGGGCCGTCGGCGGTGGCGCGCTCCGCCGACCGGCCGGATCCGGCGAGCGACCCCGGTCGCGGCAGGCGGATCGGTATCGACGTCGGCAGCGTGCGCGTCGGCGTGGCGTCCTGCGACCCCGACGGCATCCTGGCGACCCCGGTGGAGACGGTGGCGCGGGCGAAGGGCCGGGGATCGGATTCCGCCACGGCGCCGGATATCGCACGATTAGCCGAGATTGTGCGGGAGTATGAAGCGGTCGAGGTGATCGTCGGGCTGCCCCGAACATTGCGGGGCGAGAACGGCGCGTCCGCCGCCGTGGCGCTCGCATTCGCGGATCGGTTGCGGGAAGCGGTCCAACCGGTCCCCGTCCGACTCTCGGACGAACGGTTGACTACCGTGTCAGCTGCACGTGCATTGCGGGACAGCGGGGTTCGCGCGCGCGGCAGCCGGCGGGTGATCGACCAGGCGGCGGCGGTGGCGATCCTGCAGGGTTGGTTGGACGAACGGAGCTCGGTGGTGAAGTCGGTCGAACGCACGGTGGGGCCCGAGGGAGAGGTGCCGCCGCATGTGTGACCGCTCGAACCGGAGGGAGGCGCCCCGGCATGTCTGAGCGCTGGGCGCGGGCCGAGGAGCGCTACCGGCAGAAGGAGGCCGAGCGCCGCTACAAGCGCAGGGCCCCGGTGACCGCCGAGCCCGAGTGGGACGGCTACGACGACGAGACCAGGGTCATCCCGCGCTACGACGACCAGCTGCCCGGTGGCTACCCCGACGAGCCGTACCAGGCCGGGGCCTACCCGGGTGACGGCGGCTACCCGGACGACCCGCCCGGCCACGCCGACCCCGAGCACTACCCGGACGAGGAGCCGCCGCGCCCTCCCGCCGACCGCGGTCCGCGCGGGCCGCGCCCGTCCGGTGAGCCGCGGCGGCGCCGGGACGGCGCGGAGCCGCGCCCGCGGCGTGGGTCCGGCCGCGAGTCCTCCCGGATCGCCTCCCGCAAGGCCGAGGAGCGCAAGCGGCGCAGGCGCAACTTCTGGCTGATCGGCGCGCTCTTCGCGGTGCTGGTGGTGGCGGCGGTGGGCTATGTCGGAACCAAGCTGGTCGGCGGGTACACCCCGGCCGAGGACTTCGCCGGGCCCGGTGGCGACCCGGTGGTGGTCGAGGTGAAGTCCGGCGACACCGCCACCCAGATCGCCGCCTCCATGTACGACCGGGGGGTGGTCGCCAGCAGCGCCGCCTTCTACGAGGCCGCCGTGCAGAACTCCGCGATGAGCGGGGTGCAGCCCGGCTTCTACGCCATCGCCAGCCGGAGCCCCGCCAAGGCGGCCGTCGCCGAGCTGGTCGGCGGCAATGCCAGGGTGGGCAATGTGGTGGTCTCCGAGGGCAGGCAGCTGCACGACCAGCACGACGTGAACACCGGCTCGCGCAAGGAGGGGATCTACACCAAGATCGCCGCGGCCAGCTGCCTCGGCAGCAAGTGCGTGACCTACCAGGAACTCGACGCCGCGGGCGCCTCCGCCGACCTGGCCGCGCTCGGCGTCCCGGAGTGGGCGCGCGAGGCGGTGCGCGAGGTTCCGGACCGGCAGCGGCAGCTGGAGGGGCTGATCATGGCAGGCTCCCTCGACTTCGACCCGAGCGGCACCGCGCAGCAGATCCTGGCGCAGCTGGTGAGCGCCAGCGCGCGCAGCTACGAGGCCGCCGGGCTGCTGCAGTCCGGCGCAACCAACCAGCTCACCCCGTACGAGACGCTGATCGCCGCCTCGCTGGTCGAGCGCGAGGCGCTTCCGCAGGACATGGGCAAGGTGGCCAGGGTGATCGTGAACCGGCTGAAGGTGGACCAGCCCCTGCAGTTCGACTCCACCGTGAACTACGCGCTGGACAAGACCGAGGTCGCGACCACCGACGCGGACCGGGCCACCAGGACGCCGTGGAACACCTACGCCATGGCCGGGCTGCCCGCCACCCCGATCTCCTCGCCCTCGCTGGAGGCGCTGAAGGCCATGGAGAACCCCACACCCGGCGTGTGGCTGTACTTCGTGACCATCGATCAGCAGGGGACCACGCTCTTCACCGAGTCCTACTCCGAGCATCTGCGCAATATCGACCGCGCATTGGAGAGCGGGATCCTCGACAGTGGGCGCTGACGGCGGCGCTGCCGGGGCTGGCACCGGACGCCCCGCCGCGGCCGGGGGCGTGCGGCGGGCCGCGGTGCTCGGGAGCCCGATCGCGCACTCGCGCTCGCCGCAGCTGCACCTCGCGGCCTACCGGGCGCTCGGGCTGGACTGGAGCTACGAGCGGATCGAGTGTGCTGCCGCCGCGCTGCCGGGGCTGGTCGCCGGGCTGGGGCCGGAGTGGGCCGGGCTCTCGGTGACCATGCCGGGCAAGGAGGCGGCGCTCGCCGTCGCCTCGTCGCGCACCGATCGCGCGGTGCTGGTCGGCTCGGCCAACACCTTGGTGCGTACCGCCGAGGGCTGGCGGGCCGACTGCACCGATGTCGACGGGGTCGCCGGGGCATTGCGCGGGGCCGGGGTCGAGCGGGTCACGCGCGCCGTCGTGCTCGGCGCCGGCGGTACCGCCCGCCCCGCGCTGCTGGCCCTGCGCGAGCTCGGCGCCGCCGAGGTGACCGTGGTGGCCAGGGACGCGGGCCGCGCCGCCGGTGCGCTGGAACTGGCGGCGCGGCTGGGGCTGCGCGCCGCGCACACCGATTTCCGGCTCGACGCGCTGCGCGAGCACTGCGCCGCCGCCGACGTCGCGATCAGCACCGTCCCCGCCGACGCCGCCGGTGCGGTCGGCGAGGCGGTCGCCCTCGCCCCGCTCGTTCTCGACGCGCTCTACCACCCGTGGCCCACCCGGCTGGCGAGCGCCGTCGCGGCCGCCGGGCACACCGTGGTGAGCGGCTTGGAGATGCTGCTGAACCAGGCATTCGGACAGGTCGAGCAGTTCACCGGGCAGCCGGCGCCGCGCGCCGCCATGCGCGCCGCGCTCGCCGCGACGCGCGCGGGCTGACCGGATCCGCCCGTCTCGGACACCCCGGGCCGGGCGACCCGGGCATTTCCGCAGGAGCGGTACGGTGCTGTGGTTATGGTGATGGGCATGAACGGTAGGTGGACATGAACACATGGGTGCTGCGCGCGGTGGTTCTCGGCGCGCTGGTGGTGTTCCTGCGGGCCGTGCTCGGCTTCGCGATGGTGAACTGGCCCACCCACGGCGCGCTGCTGCGGCTGCTGTGCCTGCTGATAGTGGTGGCGGCGGTCGTCGCCTGGGGGGTGCTGGACGGCAGGGCCGATCGCGCGCGCATCGAGCGCGGCGGCCAGGGCGCCGACCTGACCATGCGCTGGTTGCGGGCCGGGCTGGCCGGCGGGATCGGCAGCGGCCTGGTGGCCTGGATCCTGGACTTCCTGCCCCGCTTCGACCTCGGGGACAACGGCCTGCTCTTCGAGCTGACCGCCGGAGCCGCGTTCATCGTGCTGCTGATCTTCGTGCCCGCACTGATCGGCGCGGCGATCGGTCGCAGGGCCGGTGGGGGTCGTAAGACGAGTGCACACCCGCAGGCCGCCCCGGCGTAGGTTCGCCCGGCGAAGGGACAGCCGAGGGAGGGGCTGTCCCTGGCAACGTCAGAGCAGGACCGCGCCGTTGTCCGGCGTCGGCTGCTTGGCCACCACCGAGTAGGCGGCGGCGAGCAGCGCCGGGTCCGGTCCTTCCAGGCGCCCCGGCTTGGCGAGCCCGTCCAGCACCACGAAGCGCAGCACCCCCGAGCGGGTCTTCTTGTCGGTCTGCATGCCCTCGAGCAGCTGCGGCAGCGCGTCCGCGTCGTACCCGGTGGGTAGCCCGAGCGCGGCCAGGATGCTGCGGTGCCGGTCGGCGGTGGCATCATCCAGGCGCCCGGCCAGCCGCCCCAGCTCGGCGGCGAACACCAGCCCGACCGACACGGCGGCGCCGTGCCGCCAGCGATACCGCTCGCGGCGCTCGATGGCGTGGCCGAGGGTGTGGCCGTAGTTCAGGATCTCGCGCAGCCCGGCCTCCTTGAGGTCGGTGCCGACCACATCGGCCTTCACCTGGATGGAGCGCCGGATCAGCTCGGGCAGCACATCGCCGGTGGGGTCGAGCGCGGCCCGCGGGTCGGCCTCGATGAGGTCGAGGATCACCGGGTCGGCGATGAACCCGGTCTTCACGATCTCGGCCATGCCCGCCACGATCTCGTTGCGCGGCACCGTCTCCAGCGTCACCAGGTCGACCAGCACGGCGGCGGGCTCGTGGAAGCTGCCGACCAGGTTCTTGCCCGCCTCGGTATTGATCCCGGTCTTCCCGCCGACCGCCGCGTCCACCATCGCGAGCAGCGTCGTCGGCACGTGCACGATGCGCACCCCGCGCATCCAGGTGGCAGCCACGAAACCGGCCAGGTCGGTTGCGGCGCCGCCGCCGAGGCTGACCACGACGTCGTTGCGGGTCAGCCCGATCCGGCCGAGCACCTCCCAGCAGAACCCGGCCACCGCCAGGTCCTTGCCCGCCTCCGCGTCCGGGATCTCGATCCGGTGCGCGTCCACTCCGGTCTCGGCGATGGCGGCGCGCACCGCCTCCGCGGTCTCGGCCAGCGGCGGCTGGTGGAAGATCGCCACCGAGCGGACGCCGCCGCCCGCGGTGACGGACTCGACGAGTTCGCCGAGCAGCCCGCGGCCGACGATCACCTCGTACGGGTCGGCGGTGCGGACCTGGAGTCGGATCGGCTCTGTCACGTGTGCTCCGAATCTGTGCGTGTGGTCGGAAAGCGGTTGCGCCCGCGGGCGCGCCTGGCCCCGGAGCGCCGCGCCCGCCCGCCCTCGGCGGACACGGTCCCGGGCGGGTCGGACGTGGGTGGCGCGGAGCTCGAGTTCGCGGTGCTCCCGGCCGAAGGCGCCGCGCCCCGGCCCCCGGAGCCGCCGCCGCCCTGCGTCGCTGGGCCGTCGGCCCGATCCGCGGCCCCGGAGGTTGCGCTGTCGCGGGTTTCGGCCGCCGGACCCCGAGCTCCGCTGTCGTGGCTCCCGGCCGCGGTACCACGGCCTCCCGTATCGCTCGCTCGGCCCCGGCCCGCGGTTTCGGCCGCCGTACCCCGGCCTCCCGTATCGCTCGCTCGGCCCCGGCCCGCGGTTTCGGCCGCCGTGCCCCCGGTCTCGCGGGCACCTGTCCCGGCACCGCCCGGTGTATCGCCCGTGGTGGCGTCGGGCCGCCGCCCGGTGGCGGTGATCCGGCGCTTGCGACGGCGCCGCCGCGGGGCACGGGCCGCGGCACCTTCGGCGGCGACGCGATCGCCGGATATGCGCTCGGTGGCAGCGCGCTCCGGCGAGTTCCTGGTGCTACCACTCGCTTTCGCGGCCCGCTCGGCATCACCCCGCACACCCTGCTCCTGACCCCGCCGCGCGACGGCGCGGGCCCGCGCCCTGCGGCGCGCCCGCGACCGGCTGCCCGGCGCGGGAACCGGCCCGGCCGGGGGCACGGCGACCTCGGGTGGGTCCACCTCGACGCCGAGCTCGGCCAGGATGGCCCGCACCACGCGCCCCGGGCTGCGCCCGTCGGTGCGCACCCGGATACTCGCGACCTCCCGGTAGAGCGGCCGCCGGATCCGCATGAGCTCCCGGTACTTGGCCCCCGGATCGGCGCCGTTGAGCAGCGGCCGCCCGGTACTCGCCCCGGTCCGGCGCAACCCCTCGGCCACGCTGATCTCCAGGTACACCACGGTGCGCTCGCGCAGCAGCGCCCTTGTGCTCTCGGAGAGCACGGCACCCCCGCCGAGCGAGACCACGCCGCGCTCGTCGAGCACGGCGCGCCGCACCACCCGCTCCTCGATCCGGCGGAACTCCGGCTCACCGTCGGCGGCGAAGATCTCCGGGATGGTCCGCCCGGTCTCCTCCTCGATCCCGGCGTCGGTGTCGTACAGCGGGACGCCGAGCTCCCTGGCCAGCTTCCGGCCGATGGTCGACTTGCCCGCGCCCGGCGGTCCGACCAGCACCACGCGCGGGGCGTGGGGGCCGGTCGGCACGGTCATCGGGAGCGGCTGCCCGCCGGCACGTGCGGACGGGCCTCCAGCCGCTCGAGGTAACGAGCGATGTTGTCGGTGGTCTCGGTGAGCGAATCGCCGCCGAACTTCTCCAGCGCCGCCTGCGCGACCACCAGCGCGACCATGCTCTCGGCGACCACACCCGCCGCGGGCACCGCGCACACGTCGGAGCGCTGGTGGATGGCGACGGCCTCGTCCCCGGTCGACATGTCGACGGTGGCCAGCGCGCGCGGCACCGTGGAGATCGGCTTCATGGCGGCGCGCACGCGCAGCGGCTCGCCGTTGGTCATCCCGCCCTCGAGCCCGCCGGCCCGATTGGTCGAGCGCAGCACGCCGTCCGGCCCGGGCCGCATCTCGTCGTGCGCCGCGCTGCCGCGCCGCCGCGCCGTCTCGAAACCGTCGCCGACCTCGACGCCCTTGATCGCCTGGATCCCCATCAGCGCGGCCGCGAGCCTGGAATCCAGCCGGTTCTCCCCGCTGGTGAAGGAGCCGAGCCCGATCGGCAGCCCGGTCACGATCACCTCGACCACACCGCCCAGGGTGTCGCCGTCCTTCTTGGCCGCCTCGATCTCGGCGATCATGGCAGCCTCGGCGTCGGCGTCGAAGGCGCGCACCGGGCTGGCGTCGACGGCGGCCAGATCGCCGGGACCGGGCAGCTGCTCGGCGGTGCTGCGCGCGGTGCCGATGGAGATCACGTGCGAGATCACCTCGACCCCGAAGGCCTGGCGCAGGAAATTGCGGGCGACGGTGCCTGCGGCGACCCGGGCCGCGGTCTCCCTGGCGCTCGCCCGCTCCAGCACATTGCGGGCGTCGTCGAAGTCGTATTTGAGCATGCCGGAGAAGTCGGCGTGGCCGGGGCGCGGCCGGGTGAGCGGCGCATTGCGGGCCAGCTCGGCCAGCTCGGCCTCGTCCACCGGGTCGGACGACATCACCGTGGTCCACTTGGGCCACTCGGTATTGGCGATCTCGATGGCCACCGGGCCGCCCATGGTGCGGCCGTGCCGGACACCGCCGACCACGGTGACCTTGTCGGCCTCGAACTTCATCCGGGCGCCGCGCCCGTACCCGAGCCTGCGGCGGGCGAGCTGCGCGGAGATCTCCTCCGACGTCACCTCGACGCCGGCGACCATCCCGTCGAGGAGGGCGACGAGAGCGGGACCGTGGGATTCTCCGGCAGTTATCCAGCGCAACACGGGTTCATCCTCCCATGTCGGGCGGGGTGCCCGGGCACACGGTCCGGCGCGGCAGGTCATGACGGCCCGCCCTGCCCGATCGCCACCGGCGCGGCGACGGCGACCAGGGTCGCGGCGCACATGCCGGGGCCGTGCGGCACGGGTTGCCCGCGCACCGGCAGCCCGCGCCGGTGGCGCAGCGCGAGCAGCACCAGCCCGGCCACGGCGGTGCCCAGCGGGGCGAGCAGCGCCGCCCACACCCAGGCCCGCGCACCCGCGCAGGCCGCCGCCGCGCCGAGCGCGACCGCGAGCTTCACGTCGCCTGCGCCGATTCCGGCGGGGGAGATCAGGTGAACGGTCAAGTACAGCCCGGTGAGCAGGGCGGCGCCGAGAAGTGCCTGGCCGAACCGCCCGCTGCCGGCGGCGTAGCCGAGCACGGCCAGCGCGCCCGCCGCGGTGAGCCGGTCGGGCAGGCGGTGGGTGCGCAGGTCGATGAACGAGGCGAGGACGCACCAGGCGGTGAAGACCAGGAGGGCGAGGAGTGCGGACATGCGTTCAGCCTGCCCCGGCATGGCCCCGGCGGAAAGCGGAGTTCCAGCGCCTGTGGACAACTCCGGGGCTGTGCACAACCCGGCCTTTCCGGGGCGGCCGGAGCGGCCCGGCGGAGTAGTTTCGACGCCATGCCCGATGATCCAGCGCCACAGCCCCCCGGGTCGCCCACCGCCGGTGCCCCGCTCGTTCCCGATCACGCCGCACGCCGCGCCGCGCTGCGCAGCCTGCTGGTGGAGAACGGGGTCGACGCCCTGCTCGTCACCGACCTGGTGAACATCCGCTACCTCAGCGGCTTCACCGGCTCGAATGCCGTCCTCCTCGTGCACTCGTGGGATACCAGGAGCTCGGAGGAGCGCACGGTGCTCTGCACCGACGGCAGGTACCGCAGCCAGGTCGCCGAGCAGGTGCCCGACCTGCGCGCCGAGATCGCCAGGGCCTGCGCGCCGCGGCTCGTGGAGCTGGCGGGGGAGTGGCAGCTCGGCCGCATCGGCTACGAGAGCCACGTGATGACGGTCGACCAGCACCGCGCCCTGGCGGAGCAGCGCACCGGGCTCGAGCTCGTGCGGGTGCCGGGGCTGGTCGAGCAGCTGCGGATGGTCAAGGACGGCTACGAGGTGGATCGGCTCGCCGCCGCCTGTGCCGCGGGCGACGCCGGCCTGGCCACCCTGCTGGAGCGCGGCGGGCTGCGCCCCGGCCGTACCGAACGCGAGGTGGCCAGGGAGCTGGAGTGGGCCATGTTCGAGCACGGCGCCGCCGGGGTCGCCTTCGAGACCATCGTCGCCGCCGGTGCCAACTCCGCGGTGCCGCACCACCGGCCCACCGGGGCGGTGCTGGCCACCGGCGATTTCGTGAAGATCGACTTCGGCGCCGTCGTCGACGGCTACCACTCCGACATGACGAGGACCTTCGTCCTCGGCCCCGCCGCGGCGTGGCAGCGCGAGGTCTACGAGCTGGTGCGCGAGTCGCAGCGGGCGGGCCGGGAGGCGCTGCACCCCGGCGCGCGGGCCGGCGACGTGGATGCCGCCGCGCGCGACGTGATCGAGGCGGCCGGGCACGGCGAGTTCTTCGTGCACGGCCTCGGGCACGGGGTCGGGCTGCGCATCCACGAAGCGCCGGGCATCGCGAAAACGGCAACCGGTACACTCTTGTCCGGCGTGGCGGTGACCGTCGAACCAGGTGTGTACTTTCCCGGCCGCGGCGGAGTCCGGATCGAGGACACGCTCGTGGTGCGCGAAACGGGCCCGGAACTGCTCACCCGCACCGGCAAGGACCTGACCGAGGTCGGCTGACCCGGTCGCCGCGAATCCACATACGCAGACAACGAGGAGACCCGAGCACAGTGGCGGACACCAGCGACTTCAAGAACGGCCTGGTGCTGAAGATCGACGGTCAACTTCAGCAGATCACCGAGTTCCAGCACGTGAAGCCGGGCAAGGGCCCCGCCTTCGTGCGCACCAAGCTGAAGAACGTGCTGTCCGGCAAGGTGGTCGACAAGACCTTCAACGCGGGCGTCAAGGTGGAGACCGCCACGGTCGACCGGCGGGACATGACCTACCTGTACCACGACGGCTCGGACTACATCTTCATGGACGGCGAGACCTACGACCAGATCTCCATCGGCGAGTCCACCGTCGGCCCCGGCGCCCGCTTCCTGCTGGAGAACATGTCGGTGCAGGTCGCCACGCACGAGGGCGAGGCGCTCTTCGTCGAGCTCCCGGTCACCGTCGAGCTCGTGGTGAAGCACACCGATATCGGCCTGCAGGGCGATCGCTCCACCGGCGGCACCAAGCCCGCCACCCTGGAGACCGACGCCGAGGTACAGGTGCCCCTGTTCATCAACACCGGCGACAAGCTGCGTATCGACTCGCGCGATGGCAGCTACCTCGGCCGGGTCAACGCCTGACGGCTCCGGCGACCCGAGACGTGGCGGATCAGCCCGCGGACAAGAAGCCCGCGTACAAGAAGCTCGGCGCCAGGCACAAAGCCCGGCGCCGGGCGGTGGACCTGCTCTTCGAGGCCGAGGCGCGGGACGTCGACCCGGCCGTACTCGCCGACGAGCGGGTCGACCTGGCCGGTCGGGACCAGACGGTCGCACCGGTCCACCCCTACACCCGGACGCTGGTCGACGGCGTCGCCGACGACCTCGACCGGGTGGACGGCACCATCGAGTCCTACCTGCAGGACTGGGCGCTCTCCCGGCTGCCCGCCGTGGACCGGGCCATCCTGCGGATCGCCGTCTGGGAGCTGTTCCACGCGCCGGACGTGCCGCCGGTGGTCGCGGTCGACGAGGCGGTCGAGCTGGCCAAGGAGCTCTCCACCGACGACTCGCCCGGCTTCGTGAACGGCGTGCTCGGCAAGGTCGTCCTCGTCGCCGAGCAGGTGCGCGCCGCCGCGGCGGCTACCCGCGCGCCACGCGGGGACGCCACGAACTGACGCCCGGCCGCAGCGGCCGGCGCGGGTGTGGCGGCTACTCCGCCGCGCCGCGCACAGGCGCCACGAGTTGTCGCCGGCGCGGCGCCGTCCTCCGGCGCGCCGGACACTCGACGACCGCGCAGCGGCGGTAGCGCTTCGGGCTCGTCCCGCCGAAGGCTCCGGTCGGGGTAGCAGCCGAGCGTCGGCTCGGTCCCCAACTCTGCTGGGAGGCAATCGGTCCGGGTTCGGACCTGCCGCACGCACCCCACCCGTATGCTGGACACCTACGTGGAGGGGAGTTCCGATGACGCGCGCGCTGGCGTGGCTGCGCAACAACGTCGATGGGCTCGTGGCGCTGGTGCTGGCGTTCATCGTCGGCATGCTGGCGGTGCTGGATCTGATCGATGTGGACAGCGTCAATGCCGTTGTGCTGCTGGTGCTCGGCCTGCTGGCCGGCACGCTGCTGCGCGACCGGCACCTCTCCGCGCAGGCGGTGCGGGACGCCTCCTCGGTGCAGCTGCTGTACGGCTCGGCCATCGGGCACGCGCACACGCTGGCCCGCGGCGGCACCGAGCAGTGGATCTTCAAGGGCGGCACCGGAACCTACATCCGCGCCGTCACGCTGCGCTCCTGCGTGGAGAACGCCAGGCGCGAGCAGCGGCCGCTGCGCATGCAGCTGGAGATCCTCGATCCCTCCGACGAGCAGCTCTGCAAGACCTACGCCCAGTTCCGCACCTCGCTGACCCCGGAGGGCGACCGCACCGGCGAAGCATGGACCACCGACCGCACCCGGCGCGAGGCCTTCGCCACCGTGCTCGCGGCCTGCTGGTACCGGCAGCGGTTCACCTTCCTCACCATCGGCGTCGGGCTCTCCAAGGTGATGTCGACCTTCCGCTGGGATCTCTCGTCCAGCTGCGTGATCGTCACCCAGGAGAGCACCAACTCGCCCGCGCTCATGTTCGAGCGGGACAAGCCCTACTACCGCGACCTGAGCCGGGAGCTGGTGGCCAGCTTCAAGCAGGCGCGGGAGGTGGAGCTGAGCCGCGCCGACACCGTCCCGCTGGCCGACGAACCCTCGGTGGACCAGGTGCGCAGGCTCTTCGACGCGCTCGCGCTGCCGCTACCCGCCACCTTCACCGACCGCGATGTCGCCGACATCGTGCGCCGCGCCCTGCAGCCGAGGAACCCGTACTGATCGACGCCCGCTGAACCCGTGAGTCCCGCCATGGAGAGCATCGCCCCGCACCCCGATTCCGACTACCGCCGGCTGCAACTGCTGCTGCAGGGCGGCCGCCCGCACGCCGTGCGCAGCTGGGCTGCCGGTTACCTGGCCGCGGTGCTCACCGGCGATCGGCAGGCGTACGCGGTGCGCCACCCGCTCGGCTTCGTCTGCTTCCCGGTGTTCCGGGAAGACGGCCACGGGGTCTGCCTGCACGTGTGGACCGCGGGGGTCGACGCCTCCTCGACCACGTCGGCGATCCACGCGCACAGCTGGGACCTGGTGAGCACGGTGCTCTACGGTGAGGTGGGTAACGAGGTGGTGGAGATCGACGCGGGCGGTGTTGCGCCCACCCACCGGCTGTACGAAATCCACAGCGGACGCGATGGCGACCAGGTGCGCGGGACGGACCGCATGGTTTCGTATCGCCGCAGGTCGCGGGAGTTCTTCCGGCGCGGCGACGTGTACGACCTGCCGCACGGTGTATTCCATGTATCGGAGGTGGGCGGCGAGGCCGCCACGGTCGCGCTCGGCCGGGATCGGCACGGCAGGCCGGACCTGTCGCTCGCCCCGCCGCACGTCCACGACCACCGGGTGCACCGGACCGTGCGCACCCCCGAGGAGACCCGTCGGGTGGCCGGACTGGTTCTGGCCCGGCTGCGCGACGACGCCACCGCCGACCGGGAGGCCCGATGAACGACACTGGTGCGACGGTCGACCGGACCCGGCCGGGCGAGCGGAGGCGGAGCCATGCGAACACGTGAGGCGGTACCCGGCCGGAGCAGGGCGGGCGGCTTCGCAGCGCCGACGGTGAGCGCGGTCGCGGTCGCCGCGGCCCGGGTCGCCGTGGCGGCCGCCGAGGAGGCGGGCGCGGTGATCAGGGCGGGGCTGCACGGCGCGCTCGGCATCAGCGTCAAGGACGCGGGCGGCGACCTGGTGACCGAGCTCGACCTGCGCGCCGAGCGGATCATCCTGGACCGCATTCGCGGCGCCTTTCCCGGGCACCGGGTGCTGGCCGAGGAATCCGGGCTGCTCGAGGGCGTCGACGCCGACTGGACCTGGGTGGTCGACCCGCTGGACGGCACCAACAACATCGCCATCGGGCTGCCGGTCTGCACCGTCGGCATCGCGCTCTGCCACCGCGGCACCCCGGTGCTCGGCGTGGTGCACGAACCGGTCGCGGGCCACACCTGGTCGGCGATCCGGGGGCGGGGGGCGTACGGCCCGGACGGCCGGCTGCGCTGCGGCAGCGGCCCCGCGGCCGGGTCCGGGCCGGTGCTCGCCTGGTTGCAGGGGTATCCGATCCGGCGCAGCGACCCCGCCGCGCGGGCGCTGCGGCTGACGCTGGAGGCCGGTGCCCGCAGGCTCATCCAGCTCTGGTCGCCGCTGCTGTGCTGGATCATGCTGAGCCGCGGTGATATCGACGGCTTCGTCGGGTACGGCGCGGGCCAGATCGACCTGCCCGCGGGCACGCTCATCGCGCGTGAGGCCGGGGTGCGGATCGTCGGCTTCGACGGCGCGCCGCTCACCGAGCACATCACCCCGGCCGGGGGCGCGATCGACTTCGTCGCGGCCCGCCCCGAGGTGCTGCCCGCGCTGGCCGGGCTGGTGGAGTCGGCGGCCGCGGTGCGGGTGAGCGGACTCCCGGGCTGAGGGGCGGGGTGGCCGAGACCGGAGCGGCGACCGCGCTGGGGCGGGGCTGTCCGGCAATCGGCTGCGGGTCGATGACCGAGCTGGGGCGGGGCTGTCCGGCGATCGGTCGCGGGTCGATGACCGGGCCGGGACGTGCCCTCAGGCGGTCAGCACCAGGGCGGTGACGGCGCCGCCGGTGGCGAGCGCCGCGAGCACCAGCCCGGTGAGCACGAACCGGCGCATGGGCACCGCGACCCCGTGCGCCCGGCAGAACTCCAGGCAGAGCAGCGTGGCCAGCGAGCCCCACGGCGTCACGATCGGGGCCACGTTGGTGCCGATGAGCAGCGCGAGCAGCTGGGTCTTGTTCTCCACCGGCACCACCGCCTCGCCCGCGGTGTACGCGGGCAGGTTGTTGGCGATATTGGACAGCCCGGCGCCCGCCGCCGCGGCCCGGAAGGCGCCTGCCGCATCGGAATCGGTGCCGATCAGCGCGCCCATGAGCTCGCCGAGGCCGAATCGGCTCAGCGTCGGCACCACCAGGAAGAGCCCGACCACGAAGACCAGCAGCCGCCACGGCAGCAGTGACCAGCGCAGCGCGGCGCGGTCCCAGACCGCGAAGGCGGCCACCGCGAGCGCGGCCGCCAGTACCGCCGCGATCCCGATCCGCTCGCCGAGGAGCGGGATCGCCGCCACGAAGAGCAGGCAGGCGGCGGAGGTGGCGATCAGCAGGGCGCGGTCGCGCGGGCCGTCCAGCCGGACCGGCTCCGGTGGTAGGTAGGCGTCGGCGTCGCGGTGCGCCCGCCGCCAGTAGAACCACCACAGGCAGAGCGCCGTCGCCGCCAGCGCGACCAGCTGCGGCAGCGCCATCACCGCGGCGAACTCCACGGCGCTCAGGTCGATCCGCTCGGCGGCGAGCAGGTTGGTGAGGTTGGAGACCGGGAGCAGCAGGCTGGCGGTATTGGCCAGCCAGAGCGTGGTCATGGCGAGCGGCAGCGGCGGGATCCGGGCCGGTCCGGCCAGCGCCAGCATGACCGGGGTGAGCAGCACCGCGGTGGTGTCCAGGTTCAGCAGGATGGTAGTGCCCGCCGCGAACACCACGCAGAGCGCGAAGAGCGCGGGGTAGCGGCCCCGGCCGACGATGGCGAGCCGGTGCGCGATGACGTCGAAGACCCTGGCCCGCCTGGTCAGCTCGGCCAGCACGATCACGCTGCCGAGGAAGAGCAGCAGCGGGCCGATGCGGCGCATATTGTCCGCCGCCTCGGCGCGCGGCAGCAGCCCGGTGACGACGCAGAGCACGCCGGCCACCAGCAGCCCGATCCGCAGGCGATCCAGGGTGGAGAACGTGCGTGGCGAGGGGGATTCGACCGGCTCGGGCACGACCCCATCATGGCAGTAATCGTCTGCGGGACATGTCCATCGGGTGGGCCATACTGTCGGGTGTGACGGATCAGGGGCGGGCACGGGACTTCTTCGTCAGTTACTCGCCGGCGGACGAGCGCTGGGCGACCTGGCTGGCCTGGCAGCTGGAGGCGACCGGGTACAGCACGCTCATCCAGGCGTGGGATTTCGTGCCCGGCACCAACTTCATCGACTTCATGGACCGCGGCGTGCGGGATTCCTCGGTGATGCTGGCACTGCTCTCCGAGCACTACCTGGCCTCCCGGTACGGGACCATGGAGTGGCAGGCGGCCATGCGCACCGACCCCGGCAAGCTCATCCCGGTCCGGATCGGGGAGTGCGCGCCGGAGGGGCTGCTCGCCACGCTCACCTGGATCGATCTGCTCGGCGTCACCGATGCGGAGCGGGCCCGCGCGGTGCTCTTCGACCGGGTGCGGCAGGTGCTGGCCGGGCGGAACAAGCCCGCCGCCGCGCCCGGCTTCCCGGTCGGGCGCTACGACGACCGGCACTTCCCCGAGCTCGAGCGGGTCGCGGCGGCGGCCGCCGAGCGCGCCAACCGGCACGTCCCGGTGGCGGAGCCGGGTTTTCCCGGCGCGCCAGGCGGGGCGCCGCGGCAGCCGGGCGTGAGCGTGCTGCACATCGCGGGGCCGCGCTTCGGCCGCGGCCTGCTCGGCGACGAACCCGGCACCGCCCGCGACCTGCAATCCCGGATCTGGGCGAATGTGACGCACGCGGTGGACGCGGGGGTGCCCGCGCCGGAACTGCTGCTGGTCTCCGGCGATCTCACCGAGTCCGGCAAACCCAAGGAGGCGGACGAGGCGCTCGCCTTCCTCACCGGGCTCCGGGTGCTCCTCGGCCTGGAGCCGGACCGGATCGCCGTCGTGCCAGGCAATCACGACGTCTCGAAGGCCGCCTGCCACGCCTACTTCCTGAACTGCGAGGCCCGCGACCGCACCCCGCAGCCGCCGTACTTCCCGAAGCTGGAGCAGTTCACCCGGCTCTTCGGCGAGCTGTACCAGGGGCTGGAGCACCTGGTCTTCGACGTCGGGCAGCCGTGGACGCTGTTCCCGATCCCGGCGCTGCGGGTGGTGGTGGCCGGGCTCGACTCCACTATGGCCGCCACCCACCTGCCCGAGGACGACCACGGGCTGCTCGGCGAGGTGCAGGCGGCCTGGTTCGCGGAGCGGCTGCGCGCCTTCGAGAACGACGGTTGGCTGCGGATCGGGCTGCTGCGGCACGACCCGCTGCCCGGCCCCGGTGGCGACCCGCGCGACCCCGCACTGCTGCACGACGTGCCGGTGCTGAGCAGGCTGCTCGGCAACCGGCTCAACCTGCTGCTGCACGGGCCCGGCCCCGGCGGCGTGCTCGCCGACCGGCTGGACGGCGTGCTGCCGGTGCTGCCCGCCGCCGCGCCCGGCGCCGCGGAGATCCTGCACATCACCGCGGACGGCGTCGCCCGCTACCCGGCCGGCGCCACGGAGCCCGCGGCGCTGGTCCCGGTCGAGTTCACCGGGGCCGCCGCCGCGCTCACCGCGGCCGAGACCACGGCGCTCCCGGCGCCGCCCGCCGAGGACCCGGCGCTCGACCCGCACGACCGGCTGCTGGCCAGGGTCGCCGAGGTGGTCGAGGCCAGGTATCCGGGGGCCACCGTGCGCCGGGTGGCGGCGGTGCCGCCGCACCTGCTGGTGACCAGGGACGCGGACGGCGTCACGGTGCAGTCCCGGGTGGCGGTGCACGTCGGCGAGGTGACCGGCGAGGTGGTGGACGCGGTGCTCGCGCACGAGCCGGGGTTCGGCTCCGAGCTGGTGTACCGGGGGGCGCCGCCGCCGCGCTCGCTGCGCGAGCGGGCCGCCGGGTACGGGCTGCGGGTGCGCAGCTTCAGCGAGTTCCAGGGGCTGCTCGACCTGGACGACTACCTGACCGGGCAGGCCGCCCGGCTGCGCACCGACCACCGCTACCCGCCGGAGCTGTACGTGCCGCAGCGCTTCCGGGTGCTCGACCACGGCGACCAGCGGGTCGAGGACGACCTGGTGGCCGAGCTGCTCCGCGTGGTCGCCGCCGACCAGGGCCGGTTCGTGCTCGTGCTCGGCGACTTCGGGCGCGGCAAGACCTTCGCGCTGCGCGAGCTGGCCCGCCGGATCACCGAGACCATGCCCGCGCTGGTGCCGATCCTGGTGGAGCTGCGGCACCTGGACAAGACGCACTCGGTGGACGCCCTTGTCGCCGCGCACCTGGCCAACCACGGCGAGGATCGGATCGACCTGAAGGCGCTGCGCTACATGCTCGCCGAGGGCCGGGTGGTGCTGCTCTTCGACGGCTTCGACGAGCTGGTGAACCGGATCAGCTACGAGTTCGCCGCCGACCACCTGGAGACGCTGCTGCGCGCCGCCGAGGGCAAGGCCAAGATCGTGGTGGCCGCGCGCACCCAGCACTTCGCCTCGCGCGCGCAGGTGCTCACCGCGCTCGGCGAGCGGGTCGGGGCGCTGCGCGAGCGGCGCATCTTCGGCATCGAGGAGTTCGGCCCGGCGCAGATCCAGGCCTTCCTGGCCAATCGGTACGGCGGCGACACCGCGCGCGCCGAGGCCAGGATGCGGCTGCTCACCGGGATCGAGGACCTGCTCGGGCTGGCCCGCAACCCGCGCATGCTCAGCTTCATCGCCGATCTGGACGACCGCCGGCTGCGGGCCGCGGCGGGGGCGCGGCAGGCGGTCGGCGCGGCCGGGCTCTACCGGGAGATCCTCGAGTTCTGGCTCTCCTACGAGGCGGAGCGAGCGAGTGGCGGCCCCGGCGCGCAGCCGGGGCTGCGGCTGGCCGAGATGTGGCAGGCCATCACCGCGTTCGCGCTGCGGGTCTGGGAGACCGGCGAGCCGTACCTGCGCCGCGCCGAGCTCACCGACGTGGCGCGCGAGCTGGTGGAGCTGGTCGGGCCGCAGCGGCTCTCCATCCCGCAGTCGGCGCACGCCATCGGCTCCGGCAGCCTGCTGGTGCGCACCGAGGAGGACCTGTTCGGCTTCATCCACGCCTCGGTGGCGGAGTGGCTGGTGGCCGATCACATCGCGGACCGGTTCCGCGGCGGCGACCGCACCCCGCCGCAGCTGGCGCAGGCGCTGCTCTCCCCGCTCTCGGTGGACTTCCTCTGCGACCTCACCGACGCCCGCTCGCTGCGCGAGTGGGCCGAGGTGGTGCTGGCCGAGCCGGACGCCGACGAGGTGCTGCGCACCAACGCCATCCGGGTGACCACCCGGCTGCGCACCTCGCGCTCGGCCGACCTGCGCGGCGCGGTGCTCGCGGGCGAGGACCTCTCCTACCGCGACCTGCGCGAGGTCGACCTGACCGGCGCCGACCTGACCGGCGCCCGGCTGGTCGGCACCGACCTGCGCGGCGCGGTGCTGCGCGATGCCAGGCTGGTCGGGGCCAGGCTGGACGAGGCCGACCTGACCGGCGCCGATCTCGGCGGCGCCGACCTGAGCCGGGCCCGGCTCACCCGCACCGACCTGACCGGCGCGCGCACCGACGGCGCGCACTGGCTGCGCACCGCGCTGCTCGCGGTGACCGGCGCCCCGGCCGGGCTGGACCGGCTCGGCGCCGCGGTGGTGCCGGGGAGCGGGGCCATCACCGAGTTCGCGCCCGCCGCGCTCGGCGTCCGGCACGGCTTCCACGCCAGGCACGGCAGGCTGCCGCAGCCCATCGCCTATAGCCCGGACGGCGGCACCATCGCCATCGGCAGCGACGACGGCGGCGTGCACCTCTACGACGCCGACACCGCCCGCCCGCTGCGCACCCTGCAGGGACACCGGGCCCGCACCTTCGCCGTGCTCTACGCGGGATCGCTGCTGATCAGCGGCTCCGGCGACGGCAATGTCGGGCTCTGGGACCCGGGGACGGGGGAGAGCAGGAACATCCTGCGCGGCCATCGCGACTGGGCCTGGCCGGTGGTGGCGGGCGACGGGCTGCTCGCCACCGGCGACGCGGAGGGCGTGCTGCGGGTCTGGTCGCTGCCCGGCGGCGACCTGCGGCACGAGACCGAGCCCGCGGGGCCGGGCGAGCTGATCTACACCCTCGCCGTGCACGGCTCCCGGCTGGCCGCCGGGTACCGGGACGGCACGGTCCGGGTCTGGGATGCCGGGACCGGCGCCGAGCTGCACCGCTTCACCGCCGCGAGCGGCGCGGTCTACCGGCTCGCCTTCGACCCCACCGGCACCGTGCTCGCCATCGGCGGCGGCCGCGGCGCGCTTGCACTGTGGAATCCGGCGACCGGGCTGCACGAGCTGGCCGGGCACACCGGCGCCGTCTACACGCTGGCCTTTCACCCGGCCCGGCCACTGCTCGCCTCCGGCGACACCGACGGGGTGATCCGGCTGTGGGACACCGCGACCGGCGCACTCGCGCACACCGCGTCCGACCACGCCGCCGCGCTGTACTGGGTCGCCTTCGACCACGCCGGTGACCTGCTCGCCTCCGCCGACAGCGCGGGCGTGGTCTGCGTGCGCGACGCCGACACCGCGGTCACCAGGCACCGGCTCACCGCGCACACCGGGTCGGTGTGGCCCTTCGCCTTCCGGCCCGGCGGCGGCCAGCTGGCCGTGACCGACGACCAGTTCACCACCCGGCTCTGGGATCCGGGCACCGGCCACTGCAGGCACACCCTCGCCGGGCACGGTCGCAGCATCCGCACCGTCGCCTTCAACGCCGACAGCAGCCTGCTCGCCGCCTGCGGCAACGACGGCAGCGTCCGGCTCTGGGATCCGGTGACCGGCGCCGCCGGGCGCAGGCTGGTCGGCAGCGAGGACCGGCTGGTCACCTACGAATCGGCGGCGTTCGTCCCCGGCAGGCCGCAGACCCTGGCCACCGTGGGCAACGACGGCAGGCTCAGCATGCTCGACCTCGGCACCGACCTCTACGACCGGCACCTCGGGGTGGACGCCGCGCCCATCTGGGCCAGCGCCTTCGACCCCACCGGCGCGCTGCTCGCCACCGCCAACGACGACGACACCGTGGTGCTCTGGCGGCGCACCACCGGCGCCCAGTACCTGGTGTGCCGGGAGCACCGCGGCCGGGTGCGCTCCATCGCCTTCGACGCCGCCGGGACGCTCATGGCCACCGGCTGCGACGACTCCGTGGTCCGGGTCTGGGACGTGCACTCCGGGGAGTTGCTGCGCAGCCTGCGCGGCCACACCGACCGGGTCTATGCCGTCGCCTTCCACGGTACCGCGGTGATCAGCGCCTCCTGGGATACCACCGCGCGGATCTGGGATCTCGGCACCGGCGCGCTCCGGCACGAGCTGACCAGGCACAGCGACCGGCTCTGGACCGCCGCCGCCGACCCGGTCACCGGCCTGCTCGCCACCGCGGGGGACGACCTGGTGGTCCGGCTCTGGGACGTCGCCACCGGCAAGCACCTGCACACCCTCGAGGGGCACCGCCGCCGGGTCTGGTCGGTCACCTTCGACCCCGCCGGAAAACTGCTGGCCGGTGGCGGCGACGACGGCACCGTGCTGCTCTGGGACCTCGCCGACCCCGGCGTGCCGCGGATCAGGGCGGCGCTGCTCGGGCTGCCGGAGGGCTGGGCCGCGCTGGCGCCGGACGGCCGGTACAAGGTCTCCGGCGATACCGGCGGGCAGTTCTGGCACGTCGTCGGCACCACCCGGTTCGAGACCGGCGAACTGGACGCGCAGCTCCCGGAGATTCGCAGGTTGGCGCCGGACGAGCCGTTCTGACCGATACCCTGAGAGACGGATACTCTGATCGTTGCACGGGCCCCGACACGAGGAGAGAACACCGACATGGTCGCGATCGACAGCGCCGCCACCGCAGCCGCCGAGCTGGCGCTGCTGCAGCAGTCCGGCGCCACCCCCGAGCAGGCATGGGCGCTCTTCGACGGCCTGCCGCCCGCCCGCACCGACGAGGTCACGCTCGGCCGCTGGCAGGGTTCGGAGCTGGACACCGGGCACCCGTTCGCCGGTGTGCTCGCCGCCTCCGGCTGGTACGGCAAGCAGTTCGACGGCCCCGAGCAGGTGCACCCGCTGCTCTTCGCCGACTCCACCGGCGCCGTCTTCCCGGTCGACCCGCGCCGCGTCCCGCTGACCCTCACCGACAAGGTGCCGCTCGCCGGGGTCCGGCTGATCAACAGGGCGCTGCCGGTGCTCGGGATCGCGCTGCGCACCCGCAAGTACACCGCGCGGCTGCGCGATATCGAGTACCGCGGCGCGGTGAGCGTCGCCATGGTCTACGACCACCTGCCGATCATCGATCACTTCCGGCGCGTCGACGAGCACACCCTGCTCGGCATCATGGACATGCGCGAGATGGCCGAGCCGTACTTCTTCGTGCTGAAGCGCTGACGGGTCGGGGCCGCGACTAGCTCGGCTCCTCCGCGAGGATGGCGGCGAAGCGCTCGTCGGCGCGGTCGAGCTGGGCGGCGATGTACTCCTTGACGTGCGCGGCGAGCGGCGTGTCGGGGCGGCGGAGCAGCTCGCGGTAGACGGCGGTGAGCGGGGCGTACTTGCGGGCCAGCCGGGGCATGACCGGGCCGGTGGCGTAGAGGATGCCGACCCCGTTGTCGGTGAAGTCGGAGAGCTTGACCACCCGGCCCCAGGGGGAGTGGTCGAGGCTCGCCGCGATGTGCTCGCGGTAGCGGCGGTGCCGGTGGGCGACATCCGACGACTCGGCGGGGTCGCGCTCCTGATTCGTCACCGCGGCGACGATCTCCGCCACCCGCGCGCCGAACCGCTCGCTCAGCAGGGCGAGCGCGGCGGTGCGCGGCTCGGCGCCCGAATCCCCGTGCAGCGCGGCCAGTTCCGGCGCGTGGTCCTCGACGGCGTCGTGCAGCAGCCCGGCGATCACCGGGACGGCGTCGCGCACCTCGTAGTGGCTGACGATCCGGATCGCCACCCGCAGCAGGTGGCTGAGGTACGGCTCGCGGCCGTACCTGTCGTCGCGGTGCAGCTCGGCGGCGAGGTCGAGCGCGGCGAGCACGTCGGCGCGGCCGGGCAGCTCCGCCACCTCGTGGCGCAGCCGCTCGCGGAGCCCCTCCTCGCCGTAGACCTCGCTGATGGTGTGCAGCGGCATCACGGCGAGTACCCCCGCCTCCGGTGTGCCCATGCGAGCAATCTATCCCGGCGGGCCGGGCGCGGCCGACCGAGCGCCGGTCAGCGCACCCCGCGCGGCCGGAACTGCACGCTGATCCGCGGCCCGGCCGGGCGCCTGGTCTTCGGCACCGCGTGCTCCCAGGTGCGCTGGCAGGAGCCGCCCATGACCAGCAGGTCGCCGTGGCCGACGTGGTAGCGCAGGCTCGCGCCGCCGCCGCGGGGGCGCAGCAGCAGCGCGCGCGGCGCGCCGAGCGAGACGATGGCGACCATGGTGTCGTGCGTGGCGCCGCGGCCGATGGTGTCGCCGTGCCAGGCCACGCTGTCCCGGCCGTCGCGGTACCAGCACAGCCCGGCGGTGCGGAACGGCTCGCCGAGCTCGGGGCCGTAGTGCGCGGAGAGCGCGTCCCGCGCGGTCGTCAGGATCGGGTCGGGGAGCGGGTCCCGCTCGCCGTAGAAACTCAGCAGCCGCGGCACGTCGACCACCCGGTCGTACATGGGCCGTCGCTCGGCCTGCCACGGCACCGTGGCCGCGAGCCGGTCGAAGAGCGCCTCGCCGCCGGAGAGCCAGCCGGCCAGCAGGTCGACCCAGGCGCCTCCGCCCAGCTCGGTGCGGCGCAGCGCGGCGAGCTCGCCGAGCCCGGGCGCGGGCGACTGGTCGAAGAGCGAACCCTGCAGGGCGGTCATCGGAGCGACTCTACAGATACTCGAACACCTGTGCTATAGCAGGTTCGGGCGTGGCCGACCTCACATCGCGATACCGCTGGTGAAGGGCACCTTCGCGGCGCTGCTACGCTCCTTCCTCGGTAAGACATCCTTTAACGGACCGTCCGGTGAGGCGGGGAAGGAGGTCGGCATGGTCGTGCCCGACGACAAGTCCGAGCGGCACTCGGCCGATCGGCTCGCAGGCGCTCGCGAGCTGCTCTCGGCCGCCGACGTGGGGCGCACCGTCGCCCGCATGGCGCACCAGATCATCGAGAAGACCGCGTTGGACTCCGGCGGGCCGGAGGCCCCGCGCGTGGTCCTGATCGGCATCCCGACCCGCGGCACCACGCTCGCGGCCCGGCTCACCGACCGGATCGAGGAGTTCACCGGCGTCCGCCCCGCGCTCGGCTCCCTCGACATCACGCTCTACCGGGACGATCTGCGCTCGCGGCCGCACCGGCCGCTGGAGCGCACCTCGGTGCCGGACGGCGGCATCGACGACGCGCTGGTCGTGCTCGTCGACGACGTGCTGTTCTCCGGCCGCACCGTGCGCTCGGCGCTGGACGGGCTGCGCGACCTCGGCCGCCCACGTGCCGTGCAACTCGCGGTGTTGATCGACCGCGGCCACCGGGAGCTGCCGATCCGCGCCGACTACGTGGGCAAGAACGTGCCGACCAACCGCGCGGAGGACATCTCGGTGCTGCTCACCGAACACGACGCCCGCGACGGCGTCTACCTGCACCACGAGGAGGAGGCCTGATGCGACACCTGCTGACGGTCGCCGACCTGGACCTGGTGGCCGCCACCGAGCTGCTCGACGAGGCCGAGCGGTTCGAGCAGGCGCTGCTCGGCCGCGAGGTGCGCAAGCTGCCGACGCTGCGCGGCCGCACCGTGATGACGGTGTTCTACGAGAACTCCACCCGCACCAGGGTCTCCTTCGAGGTCGCGGGGAAGTGGATGAGCGCCGACGTGATCAATGTGAGCGCGAGCAGCTCCTCGGTCGCCAAGGGCGAGTCGCTGCGCGACACCGCGCTCACCCTGCACGCGGCGGGCGCGGACGCGCTGGTGGTCCGGCACCCGGCCTCCGGCGCCGCGCACCAGATCGCGCGCTGGCTGGACGCCTGGGCGGTGGCCGAGGGCAGGCCGGGCGGGCCCGCGGTGGTGAACGCCGGTGACGGCACCCACCAGCACCCGACCCAGGCGCTGCTCGACGCGCTCACGCTGCGTCAGCGGCTCGGCGACATCGCGGGCAGGCGGGTGCTGATCGTCGGCGACATCCTGCACAGCCGGGTGGCCCGCTCGAACGTGCTGCTGCTGCACACCCTCGGCGCCGAGGTGGTGCTGGTCGCACCGCGGACGCTGCTTCCGGTCGGCGTGGAGTCCTGGCCCGCCCGCGTCTCGCACGCGCTCGACGCGGAGCTGCCCGGCGCCGACGCGGTGCTCATGCTGCGGGTGCAGGCGGAGCGGATGAACGGCGGCTTCTTCCCGTCGGCGCGCGAGTACGCGATCCGGTACGGCCTCTCCGAGCGCAGGCTGGCGCTGCTCGACGAGGCCGCGGTGGTGCTGCACCCCGGGCCCATGCTGCGCGGTATGGAGATCGCCTCGCCGGTGGCCGACTCGAACCGGGCGGCGATCCTGCAACAGGTGACGAACGGAGTGCACGTGCGGATGGCGGTGCTGTTCCGGCTGCTGATCGGAACAAACGAGGCGGTCGCGGTATGACGGGGCTGCTGATCCAGGGGGCCCTGCTCTACGGCGAGGGCGAGCCGGTCGATGTGCTGATCGCGGACGGCGAGATCAGGGAGATCGGCGCCGATCTGGACGCCGGCGACGCCGAGATCCTGGCCGCGCACGGCCGGGTGCTGCTCCCCGGCTTCGTCGACCTGCACACCCACCTGCGCGAACCCGGCCGCGAGGACACCGAGACCATCGAGACCGGCTCCGCCGCCGCGGCGCTCGGCGGCTACACGGCGGTTTTCGCCATGGCCAATACCGATCCGGTGGCCGACTCCGTGGTCGTCACCGACCACGTCTTCCGGCGCGGCCGCGAGGTCGGGCTGGTCGACGTGCACCCGGTCGGCGCCGTCACCGTGGGGCTGAGGGGCGAGCGGCTCGCCGAGATGGGCACCATGGCGGCAGGCGAGGCCGGGGTCCGGGTCTTCTCCGACGACGGCCACTGCGTCGCCGACCCGCTGCTCATGCGCCGCGCGCTGGAGTACGCCAACTCGCTCGGCGTGCTCATCGCGCAGCACGCGGAGGAGCCGCGGCTCACCGTCGGCGCGGTCGCGCACGAGGGGCCGAACGCGGCCCGGCTCGGCCTGGCCGGCTGGCCGCGCGCCGCCGAGGAGTCGATCGTGGCGCGCGACGCCCTGCTCGCCAGGGACGCGGGCGCCAGGGTGCACATCTGCCACGCCTCCACCGCGGGCACCGTCGAGCTGCTGACCTGGGCCAAGGCGCAGGGCATCGCGATCACCGCCGAGGTGACCCCGCACCACCTGCTGCTCGACGACTCCCGGCTGGAAACCTACGACGCGGTGAACAAGGTGAACCCGCCGCTGCGCGAGAAGTCGGATGCCGCCGCGCTGCGGCAGGCGCTCGCCGACGGCGTGGTCGACTGCGTCGCCACCGACCACGCGCCGCACGCCGAGCAGGACAAGTGCTGCGAGTTCGCGGCCGCCCGCCCCGGCATGCTCGGGCTGGAGACCGCGCTCGCCATCGTCGCGCAGACCATGGTCGCCCCCGGGCTGCTGGACTGGCGCGGGGTGGCCCGGGTGATGAGCGAGAACCCGGCCCGGATCGTCGGGCTGGACGACCAGGGCCGCCCGATCGCCGTCGGCGAACCGGCCAACCTGGCCTTGGTCGACCCGGACGCGGAGTGGACCGTGCGCGGCCGGGAACTCGCCAGCATCGCGCAGAACACCCCGTTCGAGGAGATGACGTTCCGCGCGCGGGTCACCGCCACCGTGCTGCGCGGCCGGATCACCGCCCGTGACGGCGCGGTGCGAGCGGGAGGCCACTGATGGAACGCATCCTCTGGGTCGCCGGGCTGCTGCTGTGCTTCCTGCTCGGGCTGTACCTCATGTACCGCGGCTGGCAGAACCGGGCGAAGCGACAGGCCGAGCGGATCGGCGAGCTGTCCCCGGTCCCCGCCGAGCTCGGCGCCCAGCTGCTGGAGCCCACCACCGGGCTCTACCTGGGCAGCACCATCGCGCCCAGCTGGCAGGACCGGATCGCCGTCGGCGACCTCGGCTTCCGCGCCACCGCGGAGCTCACCCGCTTCGAGCACGGCATCCTGCTGGAGCGCGCGGGCGCGCCTGCCATCTGGATGCCGCAGGAATCGATCAGCGTGGTGCGCACCGAGCGCGGCCACGCGGGCAAGGTGATGACCGAGGGCGGCGTCCTGGTCGTGCGCTGGACGCTGCCGACCGGCACCGAGATCGACACCGGGTTCCGCGGCGACGACAAGACCGTGTATCCGGCCTGGACGGCAGCCCCGTCCCGGCCGACGACAGGAGACGACGAGGGATGACAGGACAGCAAGCGGCGCTGGTGCTGGAGGACGGCCGGATTTTCCGCGGCACCGCCTACGGCGCCGTCGGCCAGACGCTCGGGGAGGCGGTCTTCTGCACCGCCATGACCGGGTACCAGGAGACCCTCACCGACCCCAGCTACCACCGCCAGATCGTGGTGGCGACCGCCCCGCAGATCGGTAACACCGGCTGGAACGACGAGGACGACGAGTCCGGCCGGATCTGGGTCGCCGGGTACGCCGTGCGCGACCCCGCGCGCCGCGCCTCCAACTGGCGCGCCACCACCACGCTGCCGGAGGAGCTGGAGAAGCAGGACGTGGTCGGCATCGCGGGCATCGACACCCGCGCGCTGGTCCGGCACCTGCGCACCCGCGGCTCCATGAAGGCGGGCATCTTCTCCGGCCCCGCGCTGGCGGGCACCGACGAGCTGGTGGCCAGGGTCACCGGCCAGGGCTCCATGCTCGGCGCCGACCTCGCCGGCGAGGTGAGCACCGACGCCGTCTACACCATCGAGCCGGTCGGCGGGCACAAGCACACCGTGGTCGCGGTCGACCTCGGCATCAAGACCAACACCCCGCGCATGTTCGCCGAGCGCGGCATCCGGGTGCACGTGGTCCCGGCGGCCACCGCGCTGGAGCGCATCCTGGAGCTGAGCCCGGACGGCGTCTTCCTCTCCAACGGCCCCGGCGACCCGGCCACCCAGGACGGCGCGGTCGCGCTCACCCGGGGTGTGCTGGAGCGCGGGCTGCCGCTGTTCGGCATCTGCTTCGGCAACCAGATCCTGGGCCGGGCCCTCGGCCGCGGCACCTACAAGATGAAGTTCGGGCACCGCGGCATCAATATCCCGGTGGTCGAGCACGAGACCGGCCGCATCTCGATCACCGCGCAGAATCACGGCTTCGCGCTGGAAGGCGAGCGCGGCGAGGTGTTCGACACCCCCTTCGGCCGCGCGCAGATCAGCCACGTGTGCGCCAACGACGAGACCGTCGAGGGCGTCCGGCTGCTCGACGGCCGCGCCTTCTCGGTGCAGTACCACCCCGAGGCCGCCGCCGGCCCGCACGACGCCGCGTATCTCTTCGATCGGTTCGCCGGTCTGCTGGAAGGAGCCTGATATGCCTCGTCGCGAGGATCTGCAGCACATCCTGGTCATCGGCTCCGGCCCGATCGTCATCGGCCAGGCCTGCGAGTTCGACTACTCCGGCACCCAGGCCTGCCGGGTGCTGCGCGCCGAGGGGCTGCGCGTCTCGCTGGTGAACTCCAACCCGGCGACCATCATGACCGACCCCGAGTTCGCCGACTCCACCTACGTGGAGCCGATCACCGCGGAGTTCGTCGAGAAGGTCATCGCCAAGGAGCGCCCGGACGCCATCCTGGCCACCCTCGGCGGCCAGACCGCGCTGAACACCGCGGTCGCGCTGCACGAGCGCGGGGTGCTGGCGAAGTACGACGTCGAGCTGATCGGCGCCGACTTCGACGCCATCCAGCGCGGTGAGGACCGGCAGAAGTTCAAGGACATCGTCGCGAAGGTCGGCGGCGAGAGCGCCCGCTCCCGGGTCTGCTTCACCATGGACGAGGTCCGCGACACCGTCGCCGAGCTGGGCTTCCCGGTCGTGGTGCGGCCGTCGTTCACCATGGGCGGGCTCGGCTCCGGCATGGCCTACGACCACGCCGACCTGGACCGCATCGCCGGCGGCGGGCTCGCCGCCTCGCCCACCGCGAACGTCCTGATCGAGGAGTCCATCCTCGGCTGGAAGGAGTACGAGCTCGAGCTCATGCGCGACGGCCGCGACAATGTCGTCGTCGTCTGCTCGATCGAGAACGTCGACCCGATGGGCGTGCACACCGGCGACTCCATGACCGTCGCCCCGGCCATGACGCTCACCGACCGCGAGTACCAGAAGCTGCGCGACCTCGGCATCGCCATCCTGCGCGAGGTCGGCGTCGACACCGGCGGCTGCAATATCCAGTTCGCGGTGAACCCGGCCGACGGCAGGCTCATCGTGATCGAGATGAACCCGCGGGTCTCCCGCTCCTCGGCGCTGGCCTCCAAGGCCACCGGCTTCCCGATCGCCAAGATCGCCGCCAAGCTGGCCATCGGCTACACCCTGGACGAGATCGTCAACGACATCACCGGCGAGACGCCCGCCTGCTTCGAGCCGACGCTGGACTACGTGGTGGTCAAGGCGCCGCGCTTCGCCTTCGAGAAGTTCCCCGGCGCCGACGCCACCCTCACCACCACCATGAAGTCGGTGGGCGAGGCCATGTCGCTCGGCCGCAACTTCAGCGAGGCGCTCGGCAAGGTGCTGCGCTCGCTGGAGACGAAGGCCGCCGGCTTCTGGACCACCGAGGACGGCCGCTGGGCGCCGTCCGGCGAGGAGAGCGGAGCCGCGGCCGATTCGGATCGCGCCCGCTTCGCGGTCGAGCAGATCCTGGCCGACCTGCGGGTGCCGACCGAGGGCCGGATCTACCAGGTCGAGCGGGCACTGCGGTTCGGCGCGAGCATCGAGGAGGTGGCCGCGGCGTCCGGGATCGACCCGTGGTTCGTCGCCGAGGTGGCCGGGCTGGTCGAGCTGCGCGCCGAGCTGCTCGATGCCCCGGTGCTGGACGAGCCGCTGCTGCGCCGGGCCAAGTACAGCGGCCTCTCCGACCGGCAGCTGGCCGCGCTGCGCCCCGAACTGGCCGGCGAGACCGGGGTCAGGGTGCTGCGGCACCGGCTCGGCGTGCGCCCGGTGTTCAAGACCGTCGACACCTGCGCCGCCGAGTTCGAGGCCAAGACGCCGTACCACTACTCCGCCTACGAGCTCGACCCCGCCGCGGAGTCCGAGGTGGCGCCGCAGCGCGAGCGGGAGAAGGTCATCATCCTCGGCTCCGGCCCGAACCGGATCGGCCAGGGCATCGAGTTCGACTACTCCTGCGTGCACGCCGCGCAGACGCTCTCGGCCGCCGGGTACGAGACGGTGATGGTCAACTGCAACCCGGAGACCGTCTCCACCGACTACGACACCGCCGACCGGCTCTACTTCGAGCCGCTCACCTTCGAGGACGTGCTCGAGGTGTACGCCTCGGAGGCCGAGTCCGGCACCGTGGCCGGGGTGATCGTGCAGCTCGGCGGGCAGACCCCGCTCGGGCTGGCGCAGCGCCTCACCGACGCCGGGGTGCCGGTGGTCGGCACCAGCGCCGCCGCCATCGACCTGGCCGAGGATCGCGGCGAGTTCGGCGACGTGCTGGTCGCGGCCGGGCTGCCCGCGCCCAAGTACGGCACCGCCACCACCGTCGAGCAGGCCAAGAAGATCGCCGCCGGGATCGGCTACCCGGTGCTGGTGCGCCCCTCCTACGTGCTCGGCGGGCGCGGCATGGAGATCGTCTACGACGAGCAGGCGCTGGAGGGGTACATCTCCCGCGCCACCGAGCTGAACCCGGACCACCCGGTGCTCGTCGACCGCTTCCTCGAGGACGCCATCGAGATCGACGTGGACGCGCTCTGCGACGGCGAGGAGGTCTACCTCGGCGGCGTCATGGAGCACATCGAGGAGGCAGGCATCCACTCCGGCGACTCGGCCTGCGCGCTGCCCCCGATCACGCTCGGTCGCAGCGATATCGAGGCGGTGCGGCGCTCGACGGTCGCGCTGGCCAAGGGCATCGGGGTGCGCGGCCTGCTGAACGTGCAGTACGCGCTCAAGGACGACGTGCTCTACGTGCTGGAGGCCAATCCGCGCGCCAGCCGCACGGTGCCCTTCGTCTCCAAGGCCACCGCGGTGCCGCTGGCCAAGGCGGCGGCCAGGATCACCATGGGCGCCACCATCGCCGGGCTGCGCAAGGAGGGCATGCTGCCGCCGGAGGGCGACGGCGGGCACGTTCCGCTGGACGCGCCGGTCGCGGTGAAGGAGGCTGTACTGCCCTTCAACCGCTTCCGCCGCGCCGACGGCACCGGGGTGGACTCGCTGCTCTCGCCGGAGATGAAGTCCACCGGCGAGGTGATGGGGATCGACGCCGACTTCGGCACCGCCTTCGCCAAGAGCCAGACCGCCGCTTACGGCTCGCTGCCCACCGCGGGCACGGTCTTCGTCTCCATCGCCAACCGGGACAAGCGGGCCATGGTCTTCCCGGTCAAGCGGCTGCACGACCTGGGGTTCCGCATCCTCGCCACCGAGGGCACCGCGGAGATGCTGCGCCGCAACGGGATTCCCTGCGACCGGGTGCGCAAGCACTCGGAGAACACCGCCGACGCCACCGATTCGAGCCCCTCGGTCGTGGACCTGATCCGGGACGGCGAGGTCGACATGGTGTTCAACACCCCGTACGGCAATTCCGGGCCGCGGGTGGACGGCTACGAGATCCGCAGCGCGGCGGTCGGGGTGAACATCCCGTGCATCACCACCGTGCAGGGGGCCGCCGCGGCGGTGCAGGGCATCGAGGCCGCCATCAACGGCGGCATCGGGGTGCGCTCGCTGCAGGAGCTGCACTCGGTGCTGCGCGGATGACGGCGTTCGGCGAACGGCTCCGGCAGGCCACGCGGAAGTACGGCCCGGTCTGCGCGGGCATCGACCCGCACCCCGGCCTGCTCGGGGCGTGGGGGCTGACGCCGGACCCGGCCGGGCTCGCCGCCTTCACCGAGACCTGCGTCGAGGTGTACCGCGGGAACGTCGCGCTGGTGAAGCCGCAGGTCGCCTTCTTCGAGACCTACGGCTCGGCCGGGCTCGCGGTGCTGGAGCGCGCGATCGCCGAGCTCAGGGCGGCGGGCACGCTGGTGCTCGCCGACGCCAAGCGCGGCGACATCGGCTCCACCATGGCGGCCTACGCGCAGGCCTGGCTGGCCGACGGCCCGCTCGGCAGTGACGCGGTGACCCTCTCGCCCTACCTCGGCTTCGGCTCGCTGGAGCCCGCACTGGAGCTGGCGCTGGCCAACGATCGCGGCGTCTTCGTGCTGGCGGCCACCTCCAACCCGGAGGGGCCGCAGGTGCAGCGGGCCGTGACGGGGGAGCGGGCGGTCGCGCAGGCCATGGTGGACGAGGCGGCGGCGCGCAACGCAGGCGCCGCGGCGGGGTCGGTCGGTGTCGTCGTCGGCGCCACGCTGGAGCGCGCGCCCGATCTCACCGCGCTCGGCGGCCCGATCCTGATGCCGGGGATCGGCGCGCAGGGCGGCGGCCCCGAGTCGGTGCGCGCGCTGCTGGCCGCCGCCGTGCTGCCCGACGTCGTCCCCGCGGTCTCCAGGGAGCTGCTGCGCGCGGGGCCGTCGCCGCGGGCGCTGCGCAGCCGCCTGGCCGAGCTGCAGGACGCCTTCGGCTTCCTCGGCTGAGCCCCGCTGATCACCTCCCTCTCGCTGCCCGGGCGCGGATTCTCCGCGTCCGGGCACCACTTTTTCCACCGGCGGGTACGCGGTTCGCGGCCGGGAAGACCCGCGACACGCCGGAGTTCTTTGCTGGACACGCCGATATTTCTGAGAAAATTGCAGGTCGCGCGGGTGCCGTTTGCCCACTGCCGCGCTCCGGGTGTCGCTACCTCCACGCAAATTCCGGACATCGCCGCAAAGTCCCAGGTCGACGCGGGTTCGGCGAGGTCACGGCGGTGGCGGCGTACCCTCGGGGAGCGGCGCGCGACATTCTCCCGCGTCCGTTGGCGGACCCGCGGAATCATGCGCTGACCTGGGGGGCGGGTTCGCAATCGGCGGGCGTCGTGGGTACGGTCGCTTGGACTGTCGGGTTACCGGCAGTCGTTGTTGCAATGAACGATGAGACGGAGGAACCGTGGCCCTTCCCCAGCTGACCGATGAGCAGCGCGCCGCTGCTCTGGAGAAGGCGGCTGCCGCTCGCCGCGCTCGGGCAGAGCTCAAGGAGCGCCTGAAGCGTGGTGGGACCGACCTCAAGAAGGTCCTCGCGGACGCCGAGAACGACGAGATTCTCGGCAAGATGAAGGTGTCGGCGCTGCTGGAGGCCCTGCCCAAGGTCGGCAAGGTCAAGGCGGCGGAGATCATGAGCGAGCTGGAGATCGCCCCCACCCGCAGGCTCCGGGGTCTCGGCGACCGGCAGCGCAAGGCGCTGCTCGCTCGCTTCGACTTCGACGCCTGACGACGAGGGTGGTCGGACACACGCGGAAGGGTCGGCTGGTAGTACTGGTCGGCCCCTCGGCCGTCGGGAAGTCGACGGTCGTACGGTGCGTGCGGGAGCAGCTGCCGGAGCTGGTGTTCAGCGTCTCGGCGACGACCCGGGCCCCGCGGCCCGGTGAGGTCGACGGGCGCGACTACCGGTTCGTCGCCAGGGCGGAGTTCGACGCGATGATCGCGGCGGGCGACCTGCTCGAGTGGGCGGAGATCCACGGCGGGCTCCAACGTTCGGGCACCCCGGCCGGACCGGTGCGGGACGCACTGGCCGCCGGCCACCCGGTCCTGGTCGAGGTCGACCTGGAGGGCGCCCGCTCGGTGCGCCGGGCCATTCCGGACGCACTACTGGTGTTCCTCGCCCCGCCGAGCTGGGACGAGCTGGTCGCCCGGCTGCGGTCGCGCGGTACGGAATCCCCCGAGGTGATCGAGCGCAGGCTCGAGACCGCGCGGATCGAGCTCGCCGCTTGTGACGAGTTCGACATCGTGATCGTGAACGACGACCTGACCAGTGCTTGTGAGCAGTTGGTATCGTTGTTCGTCAGCACGAATTCCAGTTCGTGACCCGAGCCGGTCGGTGACCCGGTTCTCGCGCCGTACGGCGCGAGAACCCCGGTGGCCCGCCGACCCGCCGCTCCCCGTCCGGTTCCCGCGAATCGGACGCTTCCGCCCACCGAGAACGCAGGAGTCACCCGAGTGACCGACACCACCGCCGCGCCCGCCTACGACACCCCGGTCGGGCTGACCAACCCCCCCATCGACGAGCTGCTCGAGCGCACCTCGTCGAAGTACGCGCTGGTCATCTACGCGGCGAAGCGCGCGCGCCAGATCAACGACTACTACAACCAGCTCGGCGACGGCATCCTCGAGTACGTCGGCCCGCTGGTCGAGCCCGGGCTGCAGGAGAAGCCGCTCTCCGTGGCCATGCGCGAGATCCACTCCGACCTGCTCGAGCACTCCGAAGGCGAGTGAACCCGGCGGGAGCGGAGTAACCATGCGGATCGTCGTCGGCGTCGGCGGGGGAATCGCGGCCTACAAGGCCTGCGCACTCGTCCGGCGGTTCACCGAGACCGGCCATTCGGTGCGGGTCATCCCCACCGATTCGGCGCTGCAGTTCGTCGGGAAGGCCACCTTCGAGGCGCTCTCCGGCAACCCGGTGCACACCGGCGTCTTCGCCGACGTGCCCGAGGTGCCGCACGTCCGGCTCGGCCAAGAGGCCGAGCTGGTGGTGATCGCTCCCGCCACCGCCGACCTGATGGCGCGCACCGCCTCCGGCCGCGCCGACGACCTGCTCACCGCGACCCTGCTCACCGCCCGATGTCCGGTGCTGTTCGCGCCCGCCATGCACACCGAGATGTGGCAGCACCCGGCCACCGTCGCCAACGTGGCGACGCTGCGCAGCCGCGGCGCCGTCGTGATGGAGCCCGCCGCCGGTCGGCTCACCGGCACCGACACCGGCCCGGGCAGGCTGCCCGAGCCGGAGGAGATCTTCGGCCTCGCGACGCTGCTGCTGGAGCGCACCGACGCCGTCCCGCGCGACCTGGAGGGCCGCCGCCTGGTGATCACGGCGGGCGGCACGAGGGAGCCGCTGGACCCGGTGCGCTTCCTCGGCAACCGCAGCTCCGGCAAGCAGGGCTACGCGCTGGCCCGAGTCGCCGCGCAGCGCGGCGCGCAGGTCACGCTGATCGCGGGCAACACCATCGAGATGGCCCCGCCCGCCGCCGTCGACCTGGTCCACATCACCACCGCCGACCAGCTGAAGACCGCCGTCGAGAAGCACTCGGTCGGCGCCGACGCGGTGATCATGGCCGCCGCGGTCGCCGACTTCCGGCCGACCAGCGTCGCCACCGCGAAGATCAAGAAGGGCGCGGGCGAGCCGGACGTCATCCCGCTGACCAAGAACGAGGACATCCTGGCCGGGCTGGTGCAGTCCCGCCGCGACGGCCAGCTGGCGGGCACCGCGATCGTCGGCTTCGCCGCCGAGACCGGTGACGAGCACGGCGACGTGCTCACCCACGCCCGCGCCAAGCTCGCGCGCAAGGGCTGCGATCTGCTGGTCGTGAACGCCGTCGGCGAGGGTAAGGCCTTCGAGGTCGACACCAACGACGGCTGGCTGCTCGGCGCCGACGGTACCGAGCAGTCGCTCGACCACGGCTCCAAGGCGCTGCTGGCCAGCCGGGTGCTGGACGCGCTCGGCCCGCTGCTGCGCTGATCACGCACCGGAACGACTGCGGGCGCGGGAGCGGAACTCCGGGAAGTTTCCTGGCCGTTCCCGCCCCCGGTGGAGTGGTGCCGGTGCGGGGCCGGGCCGCCCCGCGGTGTCACCCCTTTGGAATAGTCTGAGTACAAGGCTTGCGCACCGGCGGGACACCGCTACTGTCGCAGACCGACCGAGCAACCCGCGAGGGGAAGGGAAGAACTGTGCCGACGTCTGGCAGCCGCCTGTTCACCAGTGAGTCCGTCACCGAGGGTCATCCGGACAAGATCTGTGACGCCATCAGCGATTCCATCCTCGACGCGCTGCTCACCGAGGATCCGCGCAGCCGGGTCGCCGTGGAGACCCTGGTCACCACCGGCCAGGTGCACGTGGCCGGTGAGGTGACCACCTCCGCGTACGCGGACATCCCGAAGATCGTGCGGGAGAAGGTCCTGGAGATCGGATACGACTCCTCCGCAAAGGGTTTCGACGGCAACTCGTGCGGCGTGAACATCGCCATCGGCGCGCAGTCGCCGGAGATCGCGCAGGGCGTCGACACCTCGCACGAGGTGCGCACCGGCGGCGGCGCGCAGGCCACCGAGGACGAGATCGCCAGGCAGGGCGCGGGTGACCAGGGGCTGATGTTCGGGTACGCGAACACCGACACCCCCGAGCTGCTGCCGCTTCCGATCGCGCTGGCGCACCGGCTCTCGCGCCGGCTCACCGAGGTCCGCAAGACCGGCGTGCTGCCCTACCTGCGCCCGGACGGCAAGACCCAGGTCACCATCGAGTACGAGGGCGACCGCGCGGTCCGGCTCGACACCGTGGTGGTCTCCACCCAGCACGCCGCCGACATCGACCTGGACAACCTGCTCGCACCGGATATCAGGGAGAAGGTCGTCGACACCGTGCTCGCCGACCTGGCGCTGCCCACGCTGGACATCTCCGATGTCCGGCTGCTGGTCAACCCCACCGGGCGCTTCGTGCTCGGCGGCCCGATGGGCGATGCCGGGCTCACCGGCCGCAAGATCATCGTCGATACCTACGGCGGCTTCGCCAGGCACGGCGGCGGCGCCTTCTCCGGCAAGGACCCGTCGAAGGTGGACCGCTCGGCCGCGTACGCCATGCGCTGGGTCGCCAAGAACGTCGTCGCCGCCGGGCTCGCCGACAAGGTCGAGGTCCAGGTCGCGTACGCGATCGGCAAGGCGGCCCCCGTCGGGCTCTTCGTGGAGACCTTCGGCACCGAGAAGACCGACCCGGCGAAGATCGCCTCGGCCATCACCGAGACCTTCGACCTGCGGCCGGGCGCCATCATCCGCGACCTCGACCTGCTGCGCCCGATCTACGCGCAGACCGCCGCGTACGGCCACTTCGGCCGCACCGACATCGATCTGCCCTGGGAGCACACCGACCGCGCGGACAAGCTGCGCTCCGCCGCCGGGCTGTAGGCCCGCCGAGCCGGCGTGGACGAACCCGACGCGGACCGTGCCGCCGCCACGGCGGACGGTCCGCGCCGGGGTCACCCCGGCGCGGGCCCGGTCGCGCGGGTGCTGCCCCTGCTCACCCCCGCCCACCTGGACCGCGACTTCGATTACCTGATCCCGCCCGAGCACGACGCCGCCGCGCGCCCCGGCGTCCGGGTGCGCATCCGCTTCGCCGGACGCCTGGTCGACGGTTACCTGCTCGCCCGCCTCGACCGCAGCGAGCACGAGGGAACCCTGCGCCCGCTCGAGCGCGTCGTCTCCCCCGAGCAGGTGCTCACCCCCGAGATCGAGCGCCTGGTCCGCGCCGTCGCCGCGCGCTACGCAGGTACCCGAGCCGACGTCCTCCGCCTCGCCATCCCGCCCCGGCACGCCCGCACCGAAGCGAAATCGGCTGCGCCCAAATCCGTTTCCGCCGTAGCCGTCCCCGACGAGGGCGATTCGCCTGCCGCACAAGGGGACTCCACGACGCAGGCGGGCTCCGCCACGGAGGCGACGGAATCCACCGAAATCACCTCGCCACCGCATGATTCGTCGCGAACCGCGCAATTCGCCGAGCGGGAACCGGGCGAGGCAGGCGGCGACGCCACCGGGACCGCACCCCGGAAACCACCGCCGATCGAGGAGGCGGCGTGGTCCAGGTACACCCACGGCCCCACCTTCCTCACCGCGATAACCGCGCACCGCAACCCCCGCGCCGCCTGGCAAGCCCTCCCGGGCGAGAACTGGCCGCGCCGCCTGGCGGAGCTCGCCGCACTCACGGATGCGCAGCACCGCGGCGCCCTCCTGCTGGTCCCCGACCAACGCGACCTCGACCGCGTCCTGGGAGAGTGCACGAAACTGGTCGGCGACCGAGTGGTCGGCCTGGCAGCCGGCCTCGGCCCCTCGGCCAGATACCGCCGCTGGCTGGCGGCCCTGCGCGGCACCGCGACGGTGGTGGTCGGCACCAGAAGCGCCGTCTTCGCCCCGGTCCGAAACCTCGGCCTGATAGCGATCTGGGACGACGGCGACGACACCTTCGCCGAGCCCCGCGCCCCCTACCCGCACGCCCGCGAGGTCGCCCTGCTCCGGGCCCACGAAACCGGCGCCGCCTTCGTCGCCGCCGGTTACGCGCGCACCGCGGAGATCCAGTCCGTCGTCGACTCCGGCTGGGCCCACGACCTGGTCGCCGACCGCACCGTGCTCCGTGCGCACACCCCGCACATCAGCGCACCCGGCGACAGCGATATCGCCCTGGAGCGCGACCCCGTGGCCAGGGCCGTCCGCATTCCCGGCGTCGCCTTCGCGGCCGCCCGCGCGGCGCTGAAGGAGGGCGCGCCGGTGCTGGTGCAGGTCCCGCGCCGCGGCTACGTCCCGGCGCTGGCCTGCGCCCGCTGCCGCACCCCGGCCCGCTGCCGCCGCTGCAACGGCCCGCTCGCGCTCCCCGAGCACGCGGGCGACGGCGCGCACAGCCCGGCCTGCCGCTGGTGCGGCGTCACCGAGGCGGCCTTCCGCTGCCCGGTCTGCGCCGCCCGCGCGCTGCGCGCGGTGGTGATCGGCGCGCAGCGCACCGCCGAGGAGCTGGGCCGTGCCTTCCCCGGCGTGCCGATCCGCGGCTCCGGCGGCGGAACGGTGCTGGACACCGTCGAGCCGGGCCCGCAGGTCGTGGTCGCCACGGTGGGCGCCGAGCCGCGGGTGCACGGCGGCTACGGCGTCGGGCTGCTGCTCGACGGCTGGGCCCTGCTCACCCGCGCCGACCTGCGCGCCACCGAGGACGCGCTGCGCCGCTGGACCGCCGCGGCCGCGCTGGTCCGCCCGCACGGCCGGGTGATCGTCATGGCCGACCCGGCCGTGCCGACGGTGCAGGCGCTGGTGCGCTGGGACCCGGTCGGGCACGCCCGCGCCGAGCTCGCGGCCCGCGCCGAGGTCGGCTTCCCGCCCGCCGTCCGGCTCGCCGCCGTCGACGGCACCGGCCCCTCGGTCGCCGAATTGCTCGCCGCGGCAACGCTTCCCGACGATGTCCAGGTACTCGGCCCGGTTCCGCTGCCGGAGAGCGCCCGCGCCCCGTTCGCCGCCGACGGCACCGCGCCGGTCGAGCGGCTGCTGCTCCGGGTGCCGCGCTCCGGCGGCGCCGCGCTGGCCCGCGCGCTCACCGCCGCCCAGGCCGTGCGCAGCACGCAGCGCTCGGACGCCCCGCTGCGCGTCCAGATCGACCCCGTCGACATCGGCTGACAGCCCCGGCGGACCCTGCCCGCGCGTCGCCCGCGCTACCGAGCCGATCCGTCGATTGCGCGCCACACCCCCGCCACCGTTCCGGGAAGAACCGGCTACTTCCTTGCGTTCGATCTATTGTCGATATATCGTCGATACTGTGAAACGAACACGAGATGCCGAGGAGGCAATCATGGAACACCCACAGCACGGAGAATTCGGCCCGCGTGGCCCCCGGCCCCCGTTCGAGCGGGGGCGCGGGCACTTCCGCCGCGGCGGCAGGCACGGCTTCGGCCCAGGGCCGGAGTTCGGCCCCGGCGGCCCCGGCGGTTTCGGCCCCGGCTTCGGCCCCGGTTTCGGCCGGGGTCGCGGCCGCGGCGGGCGGGGCAGGCGCGGTGACGTGCGCGCCGCGGTCCTGCTGCTGCTCACCGAGCGGCCCATGCACGGCTACGAGCTGATCCAGCGGATCCGCGAGCGCAGCGAGGACGTCTGGCGTCCCAGCCCCGGCTCGATCTACCCGGCGCTGGCGCAGCTCGAGGACGAGGGGCTGATCGTGATCGAGAAGGTCTCCGGCCGCAAGACCGCGAAGCTCTCCGAGGAGGGCGTGCGCTACGTCGAGGAGCACCGGGACGAGCTCGGCGACCCCTGGGCTGATGTCAGCGGCGACGTCGGGCCGCACGCGCGGGATCTGCGCGAGCTGATCGGCGCGCTCATGGGCGCGGTCGGCCAGGTCGCCGCCGCCGGCACCCCCGCGCAGGCGGCGAAGGCGGCCGACGTGCTCACCGAGGCCCGTCGCGCGCTGTACCGGATCCTCGCCGAGGACGACGAGCCCGGAGCGGCCGAGAGCGCGAAGTGACCGCGCGGGCGGGGCCGGACACGCTCCGGTATACCCGGGCCGCGGCCCCGCTCCCGGCACCCGAATTCGGGGCATGACAAACCGTCGGTGACCGGCGTCCCCGCCGCTGCGCAACGGTGCGGCGACCGCGCGGTAACGAAGGTGTGAAAGCGTACCGCTGCGCCCGCCAAAAGCGCTGAGGGGCGCGAGAATTGTTGCATGGAACAACCGTCATGGGTGTGGGGTAGGGGAGTATCACAATTGCGGCGCGGGGCCGCGGTGCTGGCGGTGGTCGCGAGCGCGGTGCTCGGGCTCGGCGGGGTGCACGGGGTGGCGTCGGCGCAGCCGGGCGATTTCCGGGCCGCCGAGGTGCCGATCGAGCAGGGCCCGCCGCAACCGGACCACCTGGCCGCGGCCTGGTACCAGAAGCAGCATCCGCGCGTCGTGCCGACCGGCACCAACGACTTCGGCTGCCGCCCGGACGCCGAGCGCCCGCGTCCGGTGATCCTGGCGCACGGCACCGACTCCTCCGCCTACTCCGACTACTCCGCCATCGCGCCCCGGCTCGCCGCCGCCGGCTTCTGCGTCTTCGCGCTGAACTACGGCGGCGCGCCGGGCGCGCTCAGCTACGGCACCGAGGACCTGCGCGCCAGCGGGTGGCAGCTCGCCGCCTTCGTGGACCAGGTGCTCGCCGCCACCGGCGCCGCGCAGGTCGACCTGGTCGGTTTCTCGCAGGGCGCCAACGTGACCCGCTACTACACCAACAAGCTCGGCGGCGCGCCGTACGTCGGGCGCTGGGTGGGGCTGGCCTCGCCCAGCTACGGCGGGGTCATGTACGGGCTGGTGCCGATCGCGCAGGCGATCCCCGGCGTGCTGCAGATCTTCGAGCGGGTCACCTCGGTGGCCGCGGTGCAGCAGGCGCAGGGCTCGCCGGTGATGACCGAGCTCAATGCGGGCGGCGACACCGTGCCCGGCCCGGAGTACATCACCATCGGCAGCCGGGTGGACGAGATGATCCAGCCCTTCGGCAATATCGCGCTGCACGGGCCGAACGCCCGCAATATCGCGCTGCAGGATCTCTGCCCGGCCGATCTGACCGGGCACTTCCACATGGTCTACGACCCGTTCGTGCAGGATCTGCTGATCGGGGTGCTCGATCCGGAGCACGCGCCGGAGCCGGTGTGCGCGCCGGTGCCGCTCGGCACCGGCATTCCACAGGTGCTGATCGCGGGCAACTCCTGACCGTCCCGGCGGGCTCTCTAGAATGGGACGACCGTTGTCTCGTCTTCCCGGGAGCCCGCCGTGACCGTCCAGCCCGTTCGCCTCTTCGGCGACCCGATCCTGCGCTCGCGGGCCGCCGAGGTGGCGGCCTTCGACGCCGAATTGCGCAGGCTGGTGGACGATCTCACCGACACCATGCACGACGACGGCGGGGTCGGAATGGCGGCGCCGCAGATCGGGGTCGGGCTGCGGGTCTTCGTCTACGACACCGGGGACGCGGCCGGGCACCTGGTCAACCCGAGCTACGAGGTGCTCGGCGAGGAGGAGCAGGTCGGGCCGGAGGGGTGTCTCTCCATTCCCGGCGTGCGCTACGACGTGCGGCGCGCGCTGCGGCTGCGGGCCACCGGGGTGGACCGCACCGGCGCGCCCGTGACCTTCGAGGCGGACGGGCTGCTCGCGCGGTGCGTGCAGCACGAGACCGATCACCTGGACGGGGTGCTCTTCCTGGACCGGCTGGACCCGGCCTCGCGCAAGGAGGCCATGCGGACCATCCGCGAGTCGGACTGGTTCGGGGCCGGGATCACGGTGCGGGAATCGCGCGGGCTGGGCACCGGGGGCGGTCGCTGATGCGGGTGCTCTTCGCGGGGACTCCCGACCCCGCCGTCCCGGCGCTGCGCGCGCTGCTCGAGTCGCCGCGGCACACCGTGATCGGGGTTCTGACCAGGCCAGATGCTGTGGCCGGGCGCGGGCGCAAGGTGAGCAGGTCGCCGGTGGCGCTGCTCGCCGACGAGCACGGGATCCCGGTCTTCACCCCGCGTAAGCCGGGGGAGCCCGAGTTCGTCGAGCAGCTCACCGAGCTCGCGCCGGAGTGCTGCCCGGTGGTCGCCTACGGTGCGCTGCTGCCGGAGCGGATTCTCGGCATTCCGCGGCACGGGTGGATCAATCTGCACTTCTCGCTGCTGCCCGCCTGGCGCGGGGCGGCGCCGGTGCAGGCCGCCGTCGACGCCGGGGACGAGATCACCGGCGCCTCCACCTTCCGCATCGAGGCCGGGCTGGACACCGGGCCGGTGTTCGGGGTGATCACCGAGAAGATCGAGGTCAGCGATACCGCGGGGACACTGCTGGAGAAGCTCGCGGTGAGCGGGGCGCATCTGCTCGCCACCACGCTCGACGGGATCGAGGACGGGACGCTGACGGCGGTGCCGCAGAGCGCCGACGGGGTCTCCTACGCGCCCAAGCTCGCGCCCGAGGCGGGGCGGGTGCGCTGGGATCAGCCCGCGCTCAATGTCGGGCGCCGGATCCGCGCCGTCACCCCCGCGCCAGGGGCCTGGACCCTGGTCGGCTCGGCCCGGGTGAAGCTCGGGCCGGTCGAGCTGGTCGAGGACGAGCTGCCGGTCGGCGCCGTCGAGGTCCGCAAGGACGGGGTCTACGTCGGTACCGCCACCACCGCCGTCCGCCTCGGCCAGGTGCAGCCCCAGGGCAAGCGCATGATGCCCGCCATCGACTGGGCCCGCGGAGCGCGTCTCGGCGCCGGAACGGTCGTCGAATGAGCGGCGACGATCGCCGCGCCGCCGGACGCGATCGCTCCGCCGGGGACTCCCGCCCGACCGGCGGCACCCGCCGGACCGCGCGCAGCTCGGCCGCACCTTCCGGCGATGACCGTCGCCGTCAGCGTCCCGACGACGGAGCTGCCGATCACCGCCGGGACGCGAGCGGTCGCCGCCTCCCCGAGCGCGACCGGCGGGGCGACGTTCGTCGCCCGAAGGCCGAGCGGGGCCGCGGGGATGAACGGCAGCCCGCTGCCAGGGGGAGCGGGAAACGTGCCGCCGCGGCGGAAGACGCTCCGCGCCGGGCCGCCAGAGACCTCCTGCGCGACGTCCGCGAACGCGACGCCTACGCGAACCTCGCGCTCCCGGCACTCCTGCGCCGCTACCGGCTCACCGGAAGGGACGCCGCCCTCGCGACCGAACTCGCGTACGGCGCGAGCCGCGCCCGCGGCCAGCTCGACGCGGTGATCGAGGCGGCGGCGGCCCGCCGGGTCGACGAGATCGACGGCGACCTGCTCGACGTCCTCCGTCTCGGCGTCTACCAGCTGCTGCGCACCAGGATCGGCGCGCACGCCGCCGTCGACACCTCGGTCGCCCTGGTCCGCGCCGAGCACGGCGCGGGCAAGGCGGGCTTCGTGAACGCGGTGCTGCGCAAGGCCGCGAGCCGCACCCTGGCGGAGTGGGTCGCGGAGCTGGCCCCGGCCGACCCGGTCGCCCACCTCGCCTTCGAACACGCCCACCCGCGCTGGATCGCCCAGTCCTTCGCCGACGCGCTCGGCGCCCGCGCGGGCGAGCTGGCCGCCGCGCTGGCGGCCGACGACGCCCGTCCGGCGGTGCACCTGGTGGCCCGCCCCGGCGATATCACCGCGGAGGAACTCGCCCTCGTCACCGGCGGCACCGAGGGCCGCTGGTCCCCGTACGCCGTCTACCTGGACGAGGGCGGCGACCCCGGCGACCTGGAGCCGATCCGCGCGGGCATGGCCGCGGTGCAGGACGAGGGCAGCCAGCTGGTGGCGCTCGCCCTCACCCGCGCCGAACTCGACGGCCCGGACACCGGCCGCTGGCTCGACCTGTGCGCGGGCCCCGGCGGCAAGGCGAACCTGCTCGGTGCGCTCGCCGCCATCGACGGCTACACCGTGGACGCGGTCGAGCGTTCCGAGCACCGCGCCGAACTGGTCCGCCGCGCCACTCACGACCTCCCGGTCCGGGTGCACGTCGCGGACGGCAGGGACAGCGGCCTCGCCCCCGGCTACGACCGCATCCTGGTCGACGCCCCCTGCACCGGCCTCGGCGCGCTGCGCCGCCGCCCCGAGGCCCGCTGGCGCCGCCGCCCGGACGACCTCGCCGAGCTCACCGCCCTGCAGCGCGAGCTGCTCACCGCCGCCTGCGAGCTGCTGCGCCCCGGCGGCGTCGTGCTCTACTCCACCTGCTCACCGCACCTGGCCGAGACCGTGGCCGTGGTCGGCGACGTGGTGCGCCGCACCGGCGCGCTGGAACTGGACACCCCCGCGCTGCTCCCCGGCGTCACCGACGTCGGCGGCGGCCCGGCCGCCCAGCTCTGGCCGCACCGGCACGGCACCGACGCCATGTTCCTCGCCGCACTGCGCAAACCCGCCTGACCCGCCGCGCAGGCGAGTCACCGCCCGGCAGCCCCGGCGCCGCCGGACGCGGGATTCCGGCCGGCGCGACGGCGTCCGGCCCGCGTTCCATTCGTCCAATCCGGCGCGCGCGGCACCGGGCACACTGAACCGCATGACCTGCACCTGGGAGGACGTCGTCGCGCTCGCCCGCGAGTTGCCCGGCGTCGAGGAGAGCACCTGGTACCGCACCCCCGCGCTGAAGGCGGGCGGCAAGGGCTTCGCGCGGCTGCGCACCGAGGCGGAGGGCGCGGTCATGCTGCGCTGCCCGATGGCGGAGAAGGAGGCGCTGCTCGCCTCGGGCGACCCGGCCTTCTTCACCACGCCGCACTACGACGGCTACGCGAGCATCCTGGTCGACCTGGCGAAGGTCGAGCGCACCCAGCTCGCGGAGCTGGTCGACGGCGCCTGGTGGCAGGCCGCCCCGCCGAAGCTGCGCACCCAGCGCGAGGCGTAGCTACTCCCGCGCGGTCTGCTCGCGCAGCCGGGCCAGCGTCTTGGCCAGGATCCGGGAGACGTGCATCTGCGAGATCCCCATGCGCTGCGCGATCTGGGTCTGCGTCATGGACTCGAAGAACCGCATGGTGAGGATGCGCCGCTCGCGCTCCGGCAGCCCGGCCAGCAGCGGCCGGATCGCCACGTACTCCTCGACCCGGTCGAACTGCGACTCCTCCTCGCCGAGTGTGTCCAGCAGCGAGGCGTCGGTGTCCCGGCCCAGCGAGGCGGCGTCGATCGAGCTCGGCTGGTAGGCATTGCCCGCGATCACCGCCTGGGTGACCTCGTCCGGGTCGACGCCGAGCTCTGCGGCGATCTCCTTGGCGGTGGGGGAGCGGCCCAGCGTCTGCGAGAGCGAGTCGATCGCCGCGCCGATCCGCAGGTGCGTCTCCTTGACCCGGCGCGGCACCCGCATGGCCCAGGTGTTGTCCCGGAAGTAGCGGCGGACCTCGCCCATGATGGTCGGCACCGCGAAGGAGAGGAAGTTCGAGCCGCGGGAGACGTCGAAGCGATCCACCGCGTGCACCAGCCCGACCCTGGCCACCTGGGTGAGGTCGTCGAAGGGCTCGCCGCGCCCGCTGAACTTGCGCGCGATGTGGTCGGCGAGCGGAATGCAGCGGTTGATCAGCTCCTCGCGCACCGCGGCGTGCCGCGCGGTGCCGGGCTCGGTCTCCGCCAGTTCGCCGAAGAGCGCGGCGACGTCGTCGTAGCCGGGGACCGAACCCTTGGCGCCGTACTCCTCGACGGCGTCGTCCTCGCCGCCGAGCTCGTCCTCCTCCGGATCGTCGACGGCGGCCTCGCCCGCGGTCGAGGCGGCCGGGGCCGGATCGGGCTGCCGCAGCGTGCCCCGATCCGGCTCGGCGTCCGCGCCGGACCCGTCGCGCGGCTCCAACCCGGGCCTTCCGTCCGTCACGCCTTGCCCCGGACCCGACGGAATTCCACCCACGTCGGGTATCCGGAGGCGGTCGCGTCGAACGGGCCCTGGTGTGCTTCCACGGAGTCGGCGAGGGTGCGCAGCACGTGCCAGCCGAAGCTGCGCTGATCGGGAAGCCCCTCGGTCGCCGCCAGCCCGCTCACGTGCACGAGCAGGTCGGTCTCGCCGACCACGAAGCGGCAGTTGAGGTAGCTGTCCGGCGCCGCGACCTCGATCAGGTTCGAGCACACCTCGTCCACCGCCAGCCGGACGTCGGCCACCTCGTCCAGCGTGAATTCGCTGAGCAGCACCAGGGTTTCGGCGAGCCCGCGCACGATGGGCAGCTGCGAGACCGCGGCTGCCACCCTGATCTCCACCGGGGTGCTGTATATCCCCTTCTCCGCCGAAATGTTGATCACGCCCAGAGGTTACCCACCCGCGGCGCGGCACAACCGCGCGGACCGCCGCCGCGCGCGGCCGATACACTCCGCGCTGTGTCCACTCCGACCTTCTCCCGCCCCGACCGGCCGATGATCGCGCCGTCCATCCTCTCCGCCGACTTCGCCAATCTGGCCGCCGAGACCAGGGCGGTGGCCGGCGCGGACTGGCTGCACGTGGACGTGATGGACGCGCACTTCGTCCCGAACCTGACGCTCGGCCTGCCGATCGTGCAGAGCCTGCTCAAGGCCACCGCCATCCCGCTCGACTGCCACCTGATGATCGAGGACCCGGGCCGCTGGGCGCCGCCGTACGCGGAGGCGGGGGCGCACAACGTCACCTTCCACGCCGAGGCCACCGACGACCCGATCGCGGTCGCCAGGGATATCCGCGCGGCGGGCGCCAAGGCCGGGCTCTCGGTCAAGCCGGGCACCCCGATCGAGCCGTACCTGGAGATCCTGCGCGATTTCGACACGCTGCTGGTGATGAGCGTCGAGCCCGGCTTCGGCGGCCAGTCCTTCATCCCCGAGGTGCTGGCCAAGGCGAAGGCGGTGCGGCGGCTGGTCGACTCCGGCGAGCTGCGGCTGCTGGTGGAGATCGACGGCGGGATCAACGCCGACACCATCGAGGCCGCCGCCGAGGCGGGCGTCGACTGCTTCGTCGCGGGCTCGGCGGTCTACGGCACCGCCGACCCGGCCGCCACCGTGGCCGCGCTGCGCGCCCGCGCGGCCACGGCGGCGGCCGCCGCCGCGAGCTGAGCGGCGGGAATGCGTACCCCGGTGCGGGACGTTCGCACCGGATGAACGCCGAGGAGGGGCGGCCCGCGATACTTGCCGCAGGCCGCTCGTCGCTCCGATCGGGTGCCGGTGTCCCGCAGGGACAGAGAGGGAGACACATGTTCACAGGGATCGTGGAGGAGCTCGGCGAGATCGTCGCGGTCGAGCGGCTCAGCGACGCCGCCCGGCTCACCATCCGCGGCAAGCTGGTGACCTCGGACGCCGCGCACGGCGATTCCATCGCGGTGAACGGCGTCTGCCTGACCGTCGTGGACGACGTGGTGATCGGCGACTCCTTCACCGTGGACGTGATGGCCGAGACGCTGAGCCGCTCCAGCATCGGTGCGCTGGATGTCGGCTCCCGGGTGAACCTGGAGCGCGCCGCCGCGCTGAACAGCAGGCTCGGCGGGCACCTGGTGCAGGGCCACGTGGACGGCACCGGCACCGTGCTCGCCCGCACCCCGTCGGAGAACTGGGAGGTCGTGCGGGTCTCGCTGCCCGCCGAGATCGCGAAGTACGTGGTGGAGAAGGGGTCGATCACCGTCGACGGCACCTCGCTCACCGTCTCCGCCCTCGGCGGCTCGGCCGCCGAGGGCGACTGGTTCGAGGTTTCGCTCATCCCCACCACGCTCGCGCTCACCACGCTCGGCGCCGCGCCCGCGGGCACCACCGTGAACCTCGAGGTGGATGTCATCGCCAAGTACGTCGAGCGGTTGCAGCAGCGCGGCTGAGCGGGCGGCGCGGAACGCCTCCCCGCGCAGGCCGTAGGGTGGTGAGGCAACGAGGCCCCGCGGGGCGAACACGATGGAGCGCAAAGACGTGACCAGGTTCGACACTATCGAGCGCGCCGTCGCCGACATGGCGGCGGGCAAGGCCGTCGTCGTGGTCGACGACGAGGACCGCGAGAACGAGGGCGACCTCATCTTCGCCGCGGAGAAGGCGACGCCCGAGCTGGTGGCGTTCATGATCCGCTACACCTCCGGCTACATCTGCGTCCCGCTCACCGGCGAGGACTGCGACCGGCTCGGGCTGCCGCCGATGTACGCGATGAACCAGGACAAGCACGGCACCGCCTACACCGTCTCGGTGGACGCCCGCGAGGGCATCACCACCGGCATCTCCGGCGCCGACCGGGCCACCACCATCCGGCTGCTCGCCGACCCGAACGCCAAGGCCGACGACCTGACCAGGCCCGGCCACGTGGTCCCGCTGCGCGCCAAGGAGGGCGGCGTGCTGCGCCGCCCCGGGCACACCGAGGCCGCGGTCGACCTGGCCCGGATGGCCGGGCTCCGCCCCGCGGGCGTGATCTGCGAGATCGTCAGCCAGAAGGACGAGGGCCACATGGCCCGCACCGAGGAGCTGCGGGTCTTCGCCGACGACCACGACCTCGCGCTGATCTCCATCGCCGAGATGATCGCCTGGCGGCGGCGGCACGAGCAGCAGGTCGTCCGGGTGGCCGAGGCGCGCATCCCGACCGCGCACGGGCCGTTCCAGGCCGTCGGCTACCAGAGCATCTACGACGAGGTCGAGCACGTCGCGCTGGTCCGCGGCGAGGTCGGCGACGGTGACGACGTGCTGGTGCGGGTGCACTCGGAGTGCCTCACCGGCGACGTCTTCGGCTCGCTGCGCTGCGACTGCGGCCCGCAGCTGGACGCCGCGCTGGAGATCGTCGCCACCGAGGGCCGCGGCGTCGTGCTCTACATGCGCGGCCACGAGGGCCGCGGCATCGGCCTCATGCACAAGCTGCAGGCCTACCAGCTGCAGGACTCCGGCCGCGACACGGTCGACGCCAATATCGAGCTCGGGCTGCCCGCCGACGCCCGCGACTACGGCATCGGCGCGCAGATCCTGGTCGACCTCGGGGTGCGCTCCATGCGGCTGCTCACCAACAACCCGGCCAAGCGGGTCGGGCTGGACGGCTACGGCCTGACCGTGAGCGAGCGGGTGCCGATGCCGGTGCGCGCGAACGCGGAGAACCTGCGGTACCTGCGCACCAAGCGCGACCGCATGGGGCACGACCTGGTCGGGCTGGACGACCTGGATCTCGGCGAGACCGCGCAGTAGGAAGGACACCCGCATGAGTGGCTCCGGCGTTCCGAGCTTCGAGCTGTCCGACTCCGCCGACCTCCGGCTCGGCATCGTGGCCTCGCGCTGGCACACGACCATCTGCGACACCCTGGTGGCGAATGCCGAGCAGGTGGCGAAGGAGGCCGGGGTGCGGCAGGTGACCGTGGTCCGCTGCGCGGGCGCCATGGAGCTGCCGGTGGTGGCGCAGGAGCTGGCCCGCACGCACGACGCGGTGGTCGCGCTCGGCGTGGTCATCCGCGGCGGCACCCCGCACTTCGAGTACGTCTGCGACGCGGTGACCGCCGGGCTCACCCGGGTCTCGCTGGACGCGGGCACCCCGGTGGCGAACGGCGTGCTCACCACCGATACCGAGGAGCAGGCGCTGGACCGCGCCGGGCTGCCCGGCTCCGCGGAGAACAAGGGCGAGCAGGCGGCGGCCGCCGCGCTCGACGCCGCGCTCACCCTGCGCACGCTGCGCGGATCGGGGTAGCCGTGCCGGTGGTGCGCATCCGCCGCCGGGCCGCGGCGGCGCCCGAGCCGGACTGGGATTTCGAGGTGCGGCCGCGCAAGGCGGTGCGCACCGCGCGGATCGTCGCGGTGGTGCTGCTGATCCTCTTCGTGATCGCTGGCACCGGCATGCGCAATGCCTTCACCGGGGTGAACTTCCGGGTGATCGATCAGATCGCCATGATCGCCATCGGCGTGCTCGCCGCGCTCACCACGCTGCTGCTCACCCGGCCCCGGGTGCGGGTCGGGCCGCACGGCGTGACCGTGCGGAACGTGCTCGGCGACAACCGCTTCGGCTGGGAGCACATTCGCGGCGTCTCCTTCCCCGACCGCAAGGCCTGGGCCCGGCTGGAACTCGAGCACGACGAGTACGTGCCCCTGCTCGCGGTACGCGCCAACGACGGGCAACACGCGGTGGAGGCGCTCGATCGCATCCGCGCGCTCGGCGCGAAGTACGCCGCCACCTGAGTCCGGCGCAGCGCAGACCGGCTCGGCGCCCCTTGGCCGCCCGACCCCGGCGCGGCCGCTCCCGGGCTCGGCGCCCCGGGCTCAGCGGGTGTCGCCGAGCACCACGCCCTCGCGGCGCGGGTCGGCGCCACCGGCCAGCCCATCCCCGTCCCGCACGATGGCGCTGAGCCCGCTGGTCTGCGGCGCCACCGACACCTGGTGCCCGAGCTCGCGCAGCCGGAGCACCAGCGGGTCGCGGTTCCCGTCGTCGGCGGCGTCGATCGCCGGATGCTCGCCGCCCACCCCGGTACTCGGGGTATTGGCCGCGCCGAACGAGACCGCGGAGACCGCCTGCTGCGGCTCCAGCCGCCAGTCCAGCACCCCGACGAGAGTCTTCACCACGAACTGAATGATCACCGAGCCGCCGGGCGAGCCGGTGACCAGCCGCAGGTCACCGAGCGCGCCTGCCGCGCCCGGCGCGAAGACCAGGGTCGGGCTCATGGAACTGCGCGGCCGCTTGCCCGGCTGCAGCCGGTTCGCCACCGGGGCGCCGTCGGTGCCGAGCGGGTCGGCGGCGAAGTCGGTGAGCTGGTTGTTCAGCAGGTAGCCGTCGACCATGTGGAACGAGCCGAAGGCCGACTCCACCGTCGTGGTCATGGCGGCGGCATTGCCGTCCCGGTCCACCACCGAGATGTGGCTGGTGCCGTGCTCGGCCGGCTGCGGGCCGGTGCCGAGCGGCACCGGGCCGAAATCGCCGGGCTGCGCGGTGCCCATGCTGCGCCCCGGGTCGATCAGCGCGGCGCGCTGCCGCAGGTACTCCGGGTTCAGCAGCGCTTGCGGCGAATTGCCGGGCAGCGGAATGAAATCGGTGTCGGCCACGTACTTGTTGCGGTCGGCGTAGGCGAGCCGCTCGGCCTCCGAGATGAGGTGCACCGCCTCCGCGCGGGGTTTGCCGCCGTTCGCGTCGCGGTTCTCCGGGCCGAGCGCCGCGAGATCGAAATTGGCCAGGATGCCGAGCGTGGCGGCGACCGCGATCCCGCCCGACGACGGCGCGGGCATGCCGCAGAGCCGGTGCCCGCGGTAGTCGGTGCAGAGCGGGTCGCGCTCGACGGCCCTGTAGTTCGCCAGGTCCTCGGTGCTGATCAGGCTCGGGGTGCGGCCGCCGGAGCCCGCGCGCGCCGCGTCGACCAGGTTCGCCGCGAGCGCGCCGGTGTAGAAGGCGTCGGCGCCGTCGGTGGCGACGGTGTTCAGCGTCTTGCTGTAGGCGGGGTTGGTGAGCACCGTTCCCTCGCGCTTGGGGGTGCCGTCCGGCTCCAGGAAGTAGCCGCGGGCGTTCGCGTCCCTGGCCAGCTGCGGCGCCGACTCGGCGATCTGCCCGGCCAGCCGGGCGCTGATCGGGAAGCCGCTGTCGGCCAGCGTGATCGCCGGGCCGAAGAGCTCGCGCCAGCCGGTGCTGCCGTGCGCCGCGTGCACCTGATCGAGCATGCGCAGCACGCCCGGGACACCGATCGAGCGGCCGCTCGCCCTCGCGTCCGGCGCGGGCTCGGTGCGCTCGGTGTCGCTGACCCAGCGCAGGTAGTTCTCGGTGGCCGCGGCGGGCGCCGTCTCCCTGCCGTCGTAGGCGCGCAGGCTGTTGCTCGCCCTGTCGTAGTAGAGCAGGAAGGCGCCGCCGCCGATGCCGGAGGCCTGCGGCTCCACCAGCCCGAGCACCGCCTGCGCCGCCACCAGGGCGTCGGCCGCGGTGCCGCCGTCGCGCAGCACCTCGCAGGCGGCCTCGGTGGCGACCGGGTTGGCGGTGGAGACGGCGTAGGTCGCGGTCCGCACCGTGCTCATACCGGAGCGGTAGCCGCTCGCGATCTCCGGGTTGATGGCGATATCGCCGCCGCCTCCGGCCGGCCCCGCCGCAGGCACCGGCGTCCCGTTCGGTCCCGCCACGCAGGTGCCGCCCGCGGCGTCGTCGCCGGACGAGCACCCGGCGGCCAGCCCCGCCGTGAGCAGCAGCGCCGCCGTGGCGCCGGACCAGGTTCCCCACACGCGCCTCATGCCTGGACTTTAGCCCGGAGCGGGTGCGCGCGGGCATCTTCCCGGTATCGGGAGGGGCGGCCCGATTCACTCCGCCAGGGGCCGATATCGCCGATCCGGTCCCCAACGCCGGACGGGCGCGATCATTCCCGATCGGTAACCTCGGGAGGGTGGCGATCGAGGCGGTGATGATCGACTTCTCCGGCACGCTGTTCCGGCTGGAGGAGGACGAATCCTGGTACGCGGACCTGGTGCACCCGGACGGTGCGCGATTCGACGTGCACGAGACGGCGGAGCTCATGCGCCGGATGACGGCCCCGGTGGGCCGCACGGTCGAGCTGGACGAGGCGGGCAGGCACGCCTGGGCGCACCGCGACCTCGATCCGGCGCTGCACCGCGCGGCGTACCTGGCGGTGCTGCTCGCCGGCGGCGTGCCCGACACCGAGCAGGCCACCCGGCTCTACGAGCGGCTCGTCGACCCGGCCGAGTGGGAGCCGTACCCCGACACCGGCGCCGCCCTCGAGCTGCTCGCGGCCCGTGCCGTCCCGGTCGCCGTGGTCAGCAATATCGCCTTCGACCTGCGCCCCGCCTTCGCCGCGCGGGGCTGGGACCGGCTGGTGCGCGCCTTCACGCTCTCCTACGAGGTCGGCGCGGTGAAGCCGGAGCCAGGCATCTTCGAGGCGGCGCTGAAGGAGCTCGGCGCGGCCCCGGAGCGCACGCTCATGATCGGCGACAGCGCCGAGGCGGACGGCGGCGCCACCGCGCTCGGCTGCGCCTTCGCCGAGGTGCCGCCGCTGCCGACGGCCGAGCGGCCGGACGCGCTGCTGGCCGCGCTCGCGGCGCACGGACTGCGGCACCCCTGAGCGGCGGTTCGACCTGTCGGGGGCCGTGGATAGGCTGGTTCCGTGGCAGATCCCGCGACGTACCGGCCCGCGCCGGGCACCATTCCGGTGGAACCCGGTGTCTACCGGTTCCGTGACGCGCACGGCCGGGTCGTCTACGTCGGCAAGGCCAAGAGCCTGCGCTCCCGGCTGAACTCGTATTTCGCCGATATCGCCTCGCTGCACCCGCGCACCAGGCAGCTGGTCACCACCGCCGCGAGCGTGGAGTGGACCGTCGTCTCCACCGAGGTGGAGGCGCTGCAGCTGGAGTACAACTGGATCAAGGAGTTCGACCCGCGCTTCAATGTCCGGTACCGGGACGACAAGTCCTACCCCGTGCTCGCGGTGACGCTGAACGAGGAGTTCCCCCGGCTCTTCGTCTACCGCGGCGCCCGGCGCCGGGGCGTCCGCTACTTCGGCCCGTACGCGCACGCCTGGGCCATCCGGGAAACGCTCGACCTGCTGCTCCGGGTCTTCCCGGCGCGCACCTGCTCGAACGGGGTCTTCAAGCGGCACAACCAGATCGGCCGCCCCTGTCTGCTCGGCTACATCGACAAGTGCTCCGCGCCCTGCGTCGGCCGGGTCACCCCCGGCAGGCACCGGGACATCGTGAACGATTTCTGCGACTTCCTGGCCGGCCGCACCGACAAGATGGTCAAGCAGCTCGAGCGCCGCATGCACGACGCCTCCGACGACCTGGACTTCGAGCTGGCGGCCCGGCTCCGCGACGACGTGCAGGCGCTGCGCCGGGCCATGGAGAAGCAGGCGGTGGTGCTCGGCAGCGGCACCGACGCCGACGTGATCGCCTTCGCCACCGACGAACTCGAGGTCGCGGTACAGATCTTCCACGTGCGCGACGGCCGGGTGCGCGGCCAGCGCGGCTGGGTGGTGGACAAGTCCGGCGACGCGGTGGATGTCGCGGGCGAGGGCGGCGAGCTGGCCGCCCTGGTCGAGCAGTTCCTCACCCAGTTCTATGGCGAGGAGGCCGCCGTCGCCGGGCAGACCGCGGCCGAGCAGTCCGGCTCCGCGGTGCCGCGCGAGGTGCTGGTCCCCGAGCTGCCCACCGACGTGGCCGAGGTCCAGGAGTGGCTCGGGCGGCTGCGCGGCGCCGCGGTGCGGGTCAGGGTGCCGCAGCGCGGCGACAAGAAGGCGCTGGCCGAGACGGTGCGGCGGAACGCCGCCGAGGCGCTGGCCCAGCACAAGCTCAAGCGCGCGGGCGACCTCACCTCCCGCTCGGCCGCGCTGCAGGACATCCAGGACGCGCTGGAGCTGGACTCCGCGCCGCTGCGCATCGAGTGCGTCGACATCAGCCACGTGCAGGGCACCGACGTGGTGGCCTCGCTGGTGGTGTTCGAGGACGGGCTGGCGCGCAAGTCCGAGTATCGGCACTTCGCGATCAAGGAGGCGGCGGGCGAGGGCCGCTCCGACGATGTCGGCAGTATCGCCGAGGTCACCCGCCGCCGCTTCTACCGGCTCCGCAAGGACCGCGAGGAGGCCAGGGAGTTCGACGGCGAGCCGGTGCCGGACGCCGACGCGCCGGATGCCGGAGCCTTCGACCGGAACAGCCTGCCCGCCGACGAGACGCCCAGCTCGCGGCCCGGGATCGACCCGAACACCGGCAAGCCGCGCCGCTTCGCGTACCCGCCCAACCTGTACGTCGTCGACGGCGGCGCCCCGCAGGTGGCGGCCGCCGCCGAGGTCCTCGACGACATGGGCATCACCGATGTCGCGGTGATCGGGCTGGCCAAGCGGCTGGAAGAGGTCTGGGTCCCGGGCGAGCCGGACCCGGTGATCCTGCCGCGCAACAGCGAGGCGCTCTTCCTGCTGCAGCGGGTGCGTGACGAGGCCCACCGCTTCGCCATCACCTTCCACCGGAGCAAGCGCTCCCGGCGGATGACGGCATCGGCGCTGGACTCGGTCCGCGGCCTCGGTGACGCCAGGCGCACCGCGCTGGTCACCCATTTCGGCTCGGTGGCCAAGCTCAGGGAGGCGACGGTGGAGCAGATCACCGAGGTGCCCGGCATCGGCGTCGCCACCGCGAAGGCGGTGCTCGCGGTGCTCAACGAGCAGGACGCGCGGTGACGGCCGTGCGCGGCGGGCGGCAATAGGTGCCCGCTTTCGCGTACGTTGTCCCTGTGCCCCTGGCCGGCTGCGGCCCGGGCGGATCGGAGAGGCCAAGCGAACCCGACCTCGCGCAGGTCGCGTCGGACACGAACCGGTAGGACATGACACGCGTCGACAACACCAATGCCGAGAATCCAGCGCCGGAGCGCGGCTCCGGCGCCACCCGTCCGCAGGTCGAGGTCGTGGTGGTGACCGGGCTCTCCGGCGCCGGCCGCGGCACCGCGGCCCGGGTCCTGGAGGACCTGGGGTGGTACGTCACCGACAACCTGCCGCCCGAGCTGATCGGCCGGATGGTGGAGCTCGGCGCCTCGGCCGAGCCGCCGATCCGCAAGCTGGCGCTGGTGATGGATGTGCGCAGCCGGTTCTTCACCGGCGACCTCGGCGTCGTCACCGAGCCGTTGCACGCCCTCGGCGTGCCCACCGGCGTGCTGTTCCTGGAGGCCTCGGACGACGTGCTGATCCGCCGCTTCGGCTTCGCCCGGCGCAGGCACCCGCTGCAGAGCGAGAGCGCCGACGGCACGCTCTCGGCCGGGATCGCCGCCGAGCGGGTCCGGCTCGCCGCCGTGCGCGACGCCGCCGACCTGGTCATCGACACCACCGAGCTCTCGATCCACCAGCTGCACCGCAAGCTGGAGGAGGCATACGGCGGCGGCACCCCCGCGGCGCTGCAGCTCACCGTGCAGTCCTTCGGCTTCAAGCACGGCGTCCCGCTCGACGCCGACATGGTCCTCGACGTGCGGTTCCTGCCGAATCCGCACTGGATCCCCGAGCTGCGCGAGCACACCGGCCAGGAGCGGATGGTGCGCGACTACGTGCTCGGGCGCCCCGGCGCCGAGGACTACCTGCGCACCTGTCACCACCTGGTGAACCTGACCGCGAACGGCTACCGCCAGGAGGGGAAGCGATACATGACGGTCGCAGTCGGCTGCACCGGAGGCAGGCATCGGAGCGTGGCGATCGCGGAGGCCCTGGCCGCGCTGACCAGCAGCGCGGAGGAGTCCGGCGCGGTCGACACGGTGCGCGTCGTGCACCGGGATCTGGGGCGCGAGTGACGGCGGGCGGCGATCCGGCGGCCACCGGCGACTTCGCGGTGGCGGCGCTCGGCGGCGGGCACGGGCTGTTCGCGACGCTCTCCGCGGTGCGCAGGCTGACCGACCGGGTGACCGCGGTCGTCACCGTCGCCGACGACGGCGGCTCGTCGGGCCGGCTGCGCTCCGAGCTCGGCATGCTGCCCCCCGGCGACCTGCGCATGGCGCTGGCCGCGCTCGCCGCCGACGCGGGCGGCACGCTGACCAGGGTGGTGCAGCACCGCTTCGGCGGCACCGGCGCGCTGGCCGGGCACTCGGTCGGCAACCTGATCCTGGCGGGCCTCACCGAGGTGCTCGGCGACCCGGTGGCCGCGCTGGACGAGGTGGCCGGGCTGCTCGGCGTCGTCGGCCGGGTACTGCCGATGGCGCCGATCGCGCTGGACATCGAGGCCGACGTTTCCGGCCTGGAGGCCGACCCGCGGGTCAGCCGCTGCATCCGCGGCCAGGTCGCCGTCGCCACCACCCCCGGCACGGTGCGCCGGGTGCGGCTCATCCCCTCCGACCCGCCCGCCGCGCCCGCCGCCGTCTCGGCCATCGAGCACGCCGACATGGTGGTGCTCGGCCCCGGCTCCTGGTTCACCAGCGTCATCCCGCACGTGCTGGTCCCGCAGCTGCGCGAGGCCCTGTTGCACACCAGGGCGCGCAAGGTGCTCGTGCTCAACCTCGCCGCCGAGCCGGGCGAGACGGCGGGCTTCTCCGCCGAGCGCCACCTGCACGTATTGTCGCAGCACGCACCGGAATTCGGGGTCGACGACGTACTCGTCGACTCCGGCTCGGTCCCGGAGGGGCGTGAGCGCGAGCACCTGGCCAGGGCCGCCGGGCAATTGCGCGCCCGGGTAACCTTCTCCGATGTCGCCGAGGCGGGGACCGACCGGCATCACCCCGGGAAGCTCGCCGCCGTACTGGATCAGCTGATCCGGCAACCTCGGCCGCAACTGGCGGGGCTTCGAGTCGAGGGACGGCACATGGGCGCGGATGTGCGGTCCGGGTTGGGTGGAAAGGAGCGCGTCTCGTGGCGATGACAGCCGAGGTGAAGGACGAGCTGAGCCGGCTCAGCGTGGCGCAGGTGAGCGCCAGGAAGGCGGAGCTCTCGGCGCTGCTCCGGTTCGCGGGCGGGCTGCACATCGTCGGTGGCCGGGTGATCGTCGAGGCCGAGGTGGACATGGGGTCGATCGCGCGCAGGCTGCGCAGGGAGATCTTCGAGCTGTACGGCTACGGCTCCGATGTGCACGTGCTCGGGGCGGGCGGGCTGCGCAAGACCAGCCGCTACGTGGTGCGGGTCTCCAAGGAGGGCGAGGCGCTGGCCAGGCAGACCGGGCTGCTCGATGTGCGCGGCCGGCCGGTGCGCGGGCTGCCCGCGCAGGTCGTCGGCGGCAGCGTCGGGGACGCGGAGGCCGCCTGGCGCGGTGCGTTCCTCGCGCACGGCTCGCTCACCGAGCCGGGGCGCTCCTCGGCGCTCGAGGTCAGCTGCCCGGGGCCGGAGGCGGCGCTGGCGCTGGTCGGCGCGGCCCGCAGGCTCGGCATCGCGGCCAAGGCCCGCGAGGTGCGCGGCACCGACCGGGTGGTGGTGCGCGACGGCGAGGCGATCGGCGCGCTGCTCACCAGGATGGGCGCCCAGGACACCAGGCTCACCTGGGAGGAGCGCCGGATGCGGCGCGAGGTACGGGCCACCGCCAACCGGCTGGCCAACTTCGACGACGCCAACCTGCGCCGCTCGGCGCGCGCGGCGGTGGCCGCGGCCGCCAGGGTGGAGCGGGCGCTGGAGATCCTCGCCGACGAGGTGCCCGACCATCTCGCCGCGGCAGGCAAGCTGCGGGTGCAGCACCGCCAGGCCTCGCTGGAGGAGCTCGGCCAGCTCGCCGAGCCGCCGATGACGAAGGACGCGGTGGCGGGCCGGATCCGGCGGCTGCTCTCGATGGCCGACCGGCGGGCGAAGGAACTCGGCATCCCGGACACCGAGTCGGCGGTGACCGCCGAACTGCTGGACGATGCGTGACGTCCCGCGGTCGGGTGCCGGGTTCGGCTCGATCGCGGTTCGTGGTCGCGGGAGCACGCGGCCCGACCGGCGGCAGGTGCATGTCGGTGAGGTCACGGCCTGCTACTAGGGTGAGTAGGGCATCGGAGTATCCGCCTGAAAGCTGAGGAGCGATAACGTGACTGTCCGGGTAGGCATCAACGGCTTCGGCCGTATCGGACGTAACTTCTTCCGTGCGGTGGAGGCGCAGAAGGCGCTGGGTACCACCGACATCGAGATCGTCGCGGTCAACGACCTCACCGACAACGCGACCCTGGCCACGCTGCTGAAGTACGACTCGATCCTCGGCCGGCTGCCGAAGGACGTGTCGCTCGACGGTGAGGACACCATCGTCGTCGGTGACCAGCGGATCAAGGCCCTCGCCATCAAAGAGGGCCCGGCGGCCCTGCCGTGGGGCGACCTCGGCGTGGACGTGGTGGTCGAGTCCACCGGCATCTTCACCGATGCCACCAAGGCCAAGGGCCACCTGGCCGCAGGCGCCAAGAAGGTCATCATCTCGGCCCCGGCCAAGGGCGAGGACATCACCATCGTGCTCGGCGTCAACGACGACAAGTACGACGGCAGCCAGAACATCATCTCCAACGCCTCCTGCACCACCAACTGCCTCGGCCCGCTGGCCAAGGTGCTGAACGACGAGTTCGGCATCGTCAAGGGGCTGATGACCACCATCCACGCCTACACCCAGGACCAGAACCTGCAGGACGGCCCGCACTCCGACCTGCGCCGCGCCCGCGCCGCCGCGCTGAACATCGTGCCGACCGGCACCGGCGCCGCCAAGGCCATCGGGCTGGTGCTGCCCGAGCTGCAGGGCAAGCTGGACGGCTACGCGCTGCGCGTCCCGGTCCCGACCGGCTCGGTCACCGACCTGACCGCGAACCTGGCCAAGCAGGCCACCGCGGAGGAGGTCAACGCCGCGCTGAAGGCCGCCGCCGATGGCCCGCTCAAGGGCATCCTGAAGTACAACACCGATCCGATCGTCTCCAGCGACATCGTGACCGACCCGCACTCCTCGATCTTCGACGCGCCGCTCACCAAGGCGATCGACGATCAGGTCAAGGTCGTCTCCTGGTACGACAACGAGTGGGGCTACTCCAACCGCCTCGCCGACCTCATCGGCCTCGTCGGCAAGTCGCTCTGACCCGCATGGCTGTCAGGACACTGCAGGATCTCCTCGCCGACGGCGTCGATGGCAGGGGCGTGCTGGTGCGCTCCGACCTCAATGTGCCGCTCGGCGACGACGGGCAGATCACCGATCCCGGCCGGATCACCGCCTCGGTGCCGACCCTGAAGGCGCTGGTCGAGGCGGGCGCCAAGGTGGTCGTCACCGCGCACCTCGGCCGGCCCAAGGGCGAGCCGGACCCGAAGCTCTCGCTGGCGCCGGTCGCCGCGAAGCTCGCCGAGGAGCTGGGCCGCAACGTCCAGCTCGCCGGTGACGTGGTCGGCCAGGACGCGCTGGCCCGCTCCGAGGGGCTCACCGACGGCGACGTGCTGCTGCTGGAGAACATCCGCTTCGACAAGCGGGAGACCAGCAAGGACGCCGCCGAGCGCGGCAGGCTGGCCGCCGCGCTGGTGGAGCTGGTCGGCGAGGACGGCGCCTTCGTCTCCGACGGCTTCGGCGTCGTGCACCGCGAGCAGGCGTCGGTCTACGACGTGGCGAAGCTGCTGCCGCACTACGCGGGCACGCTGGTGGCCGCCGAGGTCGAGGTGCTGCGCAAGCTCGCAGGCGCGGGCTCCGAGGAGGGCGCCGACCGGCCGTACGCGGTGGTGCTCGGCGGCTCCAAGGTCTCGGACAAGCTGGCCGTGATCGAGGCGCTCGCCCCCAAGGTGGACACCCTGGTCATCGGCGGCGGCATGTGCTTCACCTTCCTCGCCGCGCAGGGCTTCGCGGTCGGCTCCTCGCTGCTGCAGCAGGAGATGATCGAGACCTGCCGGGAGCTGCTCGACCGGTACGCCGACGTGATCCACCTGCCGCGCGACATCGTGGTGGCGGATCGCTTCGCGGCCGACGCCGAGACGAAGGTCGTTCCGGCGGAGCAGATCCCGGACGGCTGGAGCGGCCTCGACATCGGCCCCGAGTCGGCGCGGCGCTTCGCGGCGCTGCTCACCGAGGCGCGGACGATCTTCTGGAACGGCCCGATGGGCGTCTTCGAGTTCGAGGCGTTCGAGGCGGGCACCCGCGGCGTCGCCGAGGCGATCAGCACCGCCACCGGCAAGGGCGCCTTCACGGTGGTCGGCGGTGGCGACTCGGCCGCGGCCGTGCGCGCGCTCGGGCTGCCCGAGGACGGCTTCTCGCACATCTCCACCGGTGGCGGGGCCTCGCTGGAGTACCTGGAGGGCAAGGAACTCCCGGGTATCGCGGTGCTGGACGAGGAGGCGTGACGTGGCGCGCAAACCGCTGATCGCGGGCAACTGGAAGCTGAACCTCAACCACCTCGAGGCCATCACCCTGGTGCAGAAGATCGCCTTCGCGCTGCCGGAGAAGTACTTCGACCGGGTGGACGTGGCGGTCATCCCGCCCTTCACCGACCTGCGCAGCGTGCAGAATTTGGTGGAGGGCGACAAGCTGCTCATCACCTACGGCGCCCAGGACGTGTCGACGCACGACTCCGGCGCCTACACCGGGGAGATCAGCGCGGGCATGCTCGCCAAGCTGGGCTGCACCTACGCGGTGGTCGGGCACTCGGAGCGGCGGCAGTACCACAGCGAGGACGACGCCACCGTGCTCGCCAAGGCCAAGCAGGCGCTGAAGCACGGGATCACCCCGATCGTGTGCATCGGCGAGGGGCTCGGCGTGCGCGAGGCGCAGACCCACGTCGAGTACAACCTGGAGCAGCTGCGTGGCTCGCTGCGGGGGCTGACGGCCGAGGAGATCGCGAAGGTGGTGATCGCCTACGAACCGGTGTGGGCCATCGGCACCGGCAAGGTCGCCACCCCGGCCGACGCGCAGGAGGTCTGCGGCGCCATTCGCGCGGAGCTGCACACACTGGCCTCGCCGGAGATCGCCGGGCAGGTGCGCATCCTGTACGGCGGCTCGGTGAACGCCAAGAACGTCGGCGAGCTGGTCGCGCAGCCGGATGTCGACGGCGCGCTGGTGGGCGGGGCGTCGCTCAAGGGCGACGAGTTCGCCCAGCTCTCGGCGATCGCCGCGGGCGGTCCGCTGCTCTGAGCGGAGGTTCGTGCGGCCCGGTTCGTCTCGGCGGACCGGGCCGTTCCGCGTCCGGGGTCAGGTGGCGCGCAGGGAGAGCCCGCTGCCGTTGTCGTTGCGCAGGGTGAGCAGGTCGGCGTCGACGGTGAGGGTGGCGTGGCCGTCCAGGGCGCGCAGCACCGACTGCTCGATCTCCATCACCGCGGGCGGGCAGAGCATGCGGGTGGTCGCCACCCGGAAGGTGGCCGCGCCGTCGCTCACCTCCGCGGTGCCGGTGAGCTGGTTGCAGCCGGCCGAGCCGGTGACGGCGCCGTCCTGTGCGATGCGCAGGGTCGGGGCGGCCTGGTCGATGGCCTCGGCGCGGATCCTGGCCTCCGGGGTGAGCAGTTCGGTCACCGTCCAGAGGGTGTCGCGCACCGGTTTGTCCGGCTGGGCGATCTTCTTGTCCAGCAGCTCGACGGTCTGGCCATCGGCGCGCAGGGTGAGCGTGCCGTCGGCGAGCTGCCAGGTCGGGGTGGCGTTGAGCAGCCTGGCCACCCACTGGTCGGCGTCGGCGCGCTCGCCGGGGCAGCCCATGAGCGTGCCCGCCAGCTCGCCGACCCGCAGCACGTCGCCGTCGAAGGTGACCGGGCCGGTGGTGGTGTTGCACCCGGCGTTCGCCGAGACCCGGCCGTCCGCGAAGCGCAGCGTCAGCGGGCCGCCGCCCGGAATCGGGGTGCCGTCGACGGAGGTGGACAGGAAGGTACGGCCCATCGGGGTGTCACCGGGGGCGGGGGAGTCGGAGCCACCGTCGTCGGCACAGGCGACGGCACACAGAGCGAACAGCACAACCGCGCCGAAACGCAGCAAGGTGGCTGGCATGTGTTGGATTGTCGCACCTCCGGTGCGACGGGGGTTCGCGCCCCCTGATGGCTCGCGGTCCGGCGGCCGCGACTCGCGCCTGCGGCGCATGCGCTGCGGCCACCGGACCGCGAGCCGGGCGCGAACCCGTGGTGGTCGGGTTCGAGGCGATTGCGCTGGATATTGTCGTTCGGTGAGTACTGCTGATGCCACTGGTCCGGTGTCCACCTGGGCGCCCCTGCGCTCCCCGCTGTATCGGGCGCTGTGGATCGCGCAGCTGGTGTCGAACCTGGGTACCTGGATGCAGACGGTGGGCGCACAGTGGCTGCTGGTGTCCGAGCCGAACGCGGCGACCCTGGTGTCGCTGGTGCAGACCGCGATCACGCTGCCGGTGATGCTGCTCTCCATCCCCTCCGGCGTCCTGGCCGACCTGCTGGACCGGCGCAACCTGCTGCTGGCGGCGCAATCGGCGATGGCGCTGCTGGCGGCGGTGCTCACCGTCGCGACCGCGACCGGCCACACCAGCCCCGGCGTGCTGCTCACCCTGCTCTTCCTGCTCGGCTGCGGCCAGGCCGTGACGATACCGGCCTGGCAGGCCATCCAGCCGGAGCTGGTGCCGCGCGAGCAGATCCCCTCGGCGGCGGCGCTCGGCAGCATGAGCGTGAACATCGGCCGCGCGGTCGGCCCCGCGGTGGCGGGCGTGCTGGTCGCCGCCTCCGGCCCGACCCTGGTGTTCGCGCTGAACGCCGCCTCGTTCGCTGGCATCGTCGCGGTGCTCGTCCGGTGGCGCCGCCCGCGCGCCGACCGGCGGCTGCCCACCGAGCGCCCGCTGGCCGCGCTGCAGGCGGGCACCCGCTTCATCCGCGCCGCCCCCGCCATTCGCCGGGTGCTCGTGCGCTCGCTGCTCTTCGTGGCTCCGGCCAGCGCGCTCTGGGCGCTGCTGCCGGTCGTGGCCGCCGATCAGCTCGGGCTCTCCTCCTCCGGCTACGGCCTGATGCTCGGCGCGCTCGGGCTCGGTGCGGTCGGCGGCGCGGTGGGGCTGGGCAGGCTGCGCCGCCGGCTCGACCCCACCGCCCGGCTCGGGGTCGCCGCCGTGCTGTTCGGCGTCGCCACGGCCGGGACCGCGGTGCTCCCGGTGCTCTGGCCGGTGCTGGTGCTGCTGGTCTTCGGCGGCCTGGCCTGGCTGCTCGCCATGTCCACGCTGAACGCCACCATGCAGCTGCTGCTCCCGGCCTGGGTGCGGGCCCGCGGGCTCGCCGTCTACATGCTGGTGTTCATGGGTGGGCAGGCCGTCGGCTCGCTGGTGTGGGGGCTGGTCGCCGGGGCGATCGGGGTGGTCGCCACGCTGCTCGTGGTGGCGGCGCTGCTCGGGCTCTGCGCCATCAGCACGCTGTGGCTGCCCATCCGGCACGACCCGGAGGCGCTCGACCTCACCCCGGCCAGCTTCTGGCCGGAGCCGCAGCTGGTGGTGGAGCCGGACCCCGACGACGGCCCGGTCCTGGTGCTGAGCAGCTACGACGTCGACCCGGGTGACCGCGAGGCATTCCTCGCCGCCATGGCCTTCGTCGGCCGCTCCCGGCAGCGCACCGGCGCCATGGAGTGGCGGCTCTACCGCGACGTCGGCGTGCTCGACCGCTACGTGGAGGCGTTCGTGGTGCGATCGTGGGCCGAGCACATGCATCAGCACCGGGTGCGGCTCACCGCGCAGGACCGGCTGCGCGAACAGGAGGTGCGGCGCTTCGCCACCGGCGACGAAGAGATCACCCACCTGGTCGCGGTGCAGCCACGCTGACCCGGTGCGGAGCATGCCGCGCGTTCCCATAGACTGACCGGCATGCGGATGTTCCTGGATATCCTCCTGATCGTCACCAGCGTGCTGCTGGTGCTGCTGGTGCTGCTGCACCGCGCCAAGGGTGGAGGCCTGTCCAGCCTGTTCGGCGGCGGTATGCAGTCGAGCCTCTCGGGCTCGACCGTCGCCGAGAAGAACCTCGACCGCATCACCATCTTCACCGGCATCATCTGGCTCATCGCCATCCTCGGCATCGGCCTGGAGATCAAGTTCTCCTGACCGCGCTCACCCGGTGCGCGGCACCCGCCCGTCCACGTCGGTGAAGCCGTAGCGCTCGGCCAGATCGGCCACCCGCCACGCCTTTCCGGTGAGTTCGGCGCGCGCCGGATCGCGCGCCAGCGCGGCGACGGCGCGGCCGGCGAACCGCGGCGTCTCCGCCTCCGCCAGATCCACCGTCGCCTCGCCGGGCAGCGTCACCAGCCGCCTGCCGGAGCCGTCGGCCGGAACCAGCTGCAGCAGTTCGGTGTCGACGATGCCCGGCCACAGCGACACCACCGTCACCCCGGAGCCGGCGAGGTCGTGCGCCAGATCCGCGGTGAGCCGGTCCACCGCCGTCTTGCCGACCCCGTAGACGGCATTGTGCATGTACCGGATCGAGCCAGGCGAGGAGATCTGCGCGATCAGCCCGCCCGCGGCCCGCAGCAGATCGGCGGCGTAGTAGGCGGCCGCGTAGTGCGAGCGCACCCCGACGTCGAAGGTCTCGTCCCAGGCCGCGGGCGGCACCTCCCAGAACGGCTTGCCCAGGTGCCTGGCGGCGGCCGGTGAGTTGTAGACATTGTTGACCAGCACGTCGAGCCTGCCGTGCGCGGAGCGGACCCGCTCGAAGAGCGCGGCCACCGCCGCGTCGTCGCGGTGATCGCAGACCACCGGCACCCCGGTGCCGCCCAGTGCCCCCACCTCCGCCGCGGTCTCCTCGAGCGTGCCGGGCAACCTGCCCTTCCCGCCGCCGCGCCCGGTCAGGTAGACGGTCGCGCCCGCCGCGCCCAGCTCCAGTGCCACGCCCTTGCCGATGCCACGGCTCGCGCCGGTCACCACGGCGATCACCTCGGGTGTTCCGCTCATGGTTGCAGCACACTACCGTCGAATGAGAACACGTTCTAGTAGAGGGGAGTGGGCAGTGGCGCTCACCCGACGGGAGTTCAGGGCAGGCGAGGTCACCATGCGGGTCACCGAGGCGGGCTGCGGCCCGCCGGTGGTCTTCTGCCACGGCTTCCCGCACACCGGCTACATCTGGCACCGGCAGCTGACGGCGCTGGCGGCGGCCGGGTACCACGCGCTCGCCCCCGACCTGCGCGGCGTGGGCGGCACCGCCTGCCCGCCGTCCGGCTGCGCGAACCGCGAGGTGATCGGCGACCTGCTGGCGCTGCTCGACGATATCGGCGCCGAGCGCGCGGTCTTCGCCGGGCTGGACTTCGGCGCCGCGCTGGTCTGGGAGCTGGCCTGGCGGGCGCCGGAGCGGATCAGCGGGCTGATCGTGCTGAACAACGTCTTCCAGCCGCGCCCGCCGAAGCCGCCGAGCGAGCTGTGGGCCGCGGCCGCCCGCAAGCACTTCCTGCACCTGGACTACTTCCAGCGCGAGGGCCCCGCCGACGCCGAGCTGAACCGCGCGCCCCGCGACTTCCTGGCCCGGGTCTACTTCGCGCTCGGCGCCGACTACCACTACTTCGACACCTGGCGCTACCCGCCGGAGAACACCGGCTACCTGGATGTACTGCCCGAGGCGCCGCCGCTGCCCTGGCGCTGGCTCTCGACCGGGGAACTGGACACGCTGGCCGCCGAGTTCACCCGCACCGGCTTCACCGGCGGCCTCGGCTGGTACCGGGCGCTGGACCGGAACTGGGAGCTCACCGCGGAGTTCGCCGGGCAGCCGATCACCGTGCCCACGTACTTCCTGTACGGGGACAGGGACCCGGATATCGAGGGATTCAGCGGGCGCGACCCGTTCGGCACCATGCGGAAACACGTGCCGGGGCTGCGCCGGACCGACGAGATCGCCGGGGCCGGGCACCTGGTGCAGCTGGAGCGCACCGCCGAGGTGAACGCGCTGCTGCTGCGCTACCTGGCCGAGCTCTAGCGGTACTCGTCGGCGAGCGCGGCGTACGACTCCCAGCGCGGGAGTTCGCGCTCCTCCAGGTGCGCGCAGAGCCGGTCCAGCAGGAACTGCCAGCGCGGGCCGAGCTCGCGCGCCTCGTCGTGGCCCACGTGCCTGCGGCTCAGCTCGACGGTGGTGACCACGCCGACGTGCCGCAGCCGGACCTCGAGCGCGGAGCCGTCGAGCAGCACGGTCAGCGTGTGCGGAGCCTCCCGGTGCTCGACCGATACCGCGATCGGGCCGGGCACCGGTCCGTCGAAGGGGGTCAGGTACCCGTCCTCGACGGTGCCGAGCCAGCTCGCCACCCGCGGCGGCTCGGTGATGGCCGCCCACACGGCGAGCACCGGCTGCGCGAACGAGCGCTGGTAGTGCAGCTCCACCAGGTCGCGCGCGGGGACGCCGTGCTCGGGCCGGACCTCGCCGAGTACCGAGTTCGCGGTGTCTGCCGGTGCGCCTGCCATGTCGGGGTTCCCTTCGCCGGTCGTGGAGTTTCCCCCACTGTATTGCCGGGAGGTCGCCGCCCAATCGCATTCCGGGTTGTCGATCACGGTGCGTCGTGCCGGGCGGCGTTCACCGCCGCAGCAGGTCGCGGGCCGCCCGCTCGATCGTTCCCGCGTCGAGCAGCACGTGCGCGGCAGCCGGGCCGAGCGGGACGAAGCTGTCCGCACTGGTGACCCGGGCCATGCTCCCCGCGAAGCCGCCGTCGAGCAGCGCGGTGAGCACCGATTCGGAGACGCCGCCGCTGCGCCTGGTCTCGTCGGCGACCAGCACCCGGCCGGTGGCGCGGGCGGCGCGCAGCAGGTCGTCCGCCGGGAGCGGGGTGAGCCAGCGAAGATCGAGCACCAGGGCGCCGATTCCGTCGGCGGCGAGGCGGCGGGCGACCCGCAGGCACATCGGGACGGTATTGGCGAAGCAGACCAGGGTGAGGTCGGTTCCGGTGCCGTACCGGCGCGCGCTGCCGATCGGCACGTGCTCGGCACCCGGGGCGCCGAGCCAGCCCTCGTCGCCGGGTTCGTGCAGGTCGCGGGTGTGATAGAGCGCGATGGGCTCCAGGAACACGCAGACCCGGCCGTCCACCCTCGCCGCCGCCAGGCAGGTGCGCAGGAGCGCGGCGGCATCGTCGGCGCGGGCGGGGGAGGCGAGGACGAGGCCGGGGATGTCGCGCAGCGCGGCCACCGCGTTGTCGTTGTGGAAGTGGCCGCCGAACCCCTTCTGGTAGCCGTACCCGGCGATGCGCACCACCGTGCCGTTGCGGTAGCGGCCGCGGGAGAAGAAGGGGAGCGTGGCGGCCTCGCCGCGCAGCTGGTCGGCGGCATTGTGCAGGTACGCCAGGTACTGGATCTCCGGGACCGGGAGAAAACCGGCCAGTGCCGCGCCGAGCGCGGTGCCGAGGATGCTCTGCTCGTCCAGCAGGGTGTCGAAGACGCGGCGCGGGCCGAAGCGGGCGCGCAGGTTCTTGGTGACGCCGTAGACGCCGCCCTTGCGGGCCACGTCCTCGCCGAAGACCAGGACGGCGGGGTCGGCGGTGAGCGCCTCGGCGAGGGTGTGGTTGATCGCCGCCGCGAGGGTCAGGGGGGTTTCGTCCGCTGTTGCCGTGCGTTCGGCGTCCGCGCGGACGGAGTCCGGGTGGGCCGCGGCGAGCGGGGCCACGACCTCGGCGGCCGAGCCGAGCCGCGGTTCGGCGAGCACCGCTGTGGCCGCCTCGGTGACGGCGGCGTGCACGCGGTCGTGCAGGGCGAGGACGTCGACGCCGCGGGCGGCGAGGAGCCGGGCGGTAGCGAGGAGCGGGTCGCGGGCGGCGTCGGCGGCGAGCTCGGCGGGGGAGCGGTAACCGGACTCGACATCGGAGCCCGCGTGGCCGAGCAGCCGGACCGTGCGCAGCCGGAGGAACGCGGGTTCGCGGTGCTCGCGCACCCATTCGGTGGCGGCGTTCGCGGTAGCGAGGGTTTCCTCGAGGTCGGTGCCGTCCGCCTCGAACCAGCGCAGGCCGGGGCGGGTGGCGTAGGCGGTGCGGATCCAGCCGGGCGGGGTGGGGACGCTGAGGCCGATGCCGTTGTCCTCGCAGGCAAAGAGGATCGGCACGGGGATGCCCTGGTGGGCGGTGTGGATGGCGGTATTGATCGCGCCGGTCGCGGTGGAGTGGTTGGCCGAGGCGTCGCCGAAGGTGCACAGCACCACCGCGTCGGCGGGCCACTCCGATCGCGCGCCGGGGCGATTCAGGGCGAAGGCGAGGCCGACCGCGCGCGGGAGGTGCGAGGCGATGGTCGAGGTCTGCGGGATGATGGCGGCCTCCGCGCGGCCGAAGACCTTGTGCCTGCCGCCCGCGATCGGCTCGGTCTTCGCCGCCACCACGCCGAGCAGGACGTCACGGACGGGGTCCAGATCCGGGACCTTCCGGCAGCGGTGCACGTAGAACGCGCCCGAACGGTAGTGCAGGAGCGCGGGATCGGTCGTCCGCGTCGCCTCCGCCAGCGCGGCATTGCCCTCGTGCCCCGCCGAGCCGATGCTGTAGAACCCTCGCTTCTCCGCCGCCAGCCGCCGCGCCGCGAAGTCGAGATGCCTGCTCGTGAGCTGAGACTCGAACAGCTCCGTCAGCACGCCGCCTGGATCGGGGCCGCAGGCGGCCGCCGCGACTTGTCGCGGTGCAGGCGGATGCCCGGGCGGCTGCTCGGCCGACGGATCGTCGGCGGGTGCGCTGTCGCCGCGGCCCCGCGGTGGCCGGTGCGCAGCACCCACGGAAAGAACCACCCTCGCGAGTTCGTCGCGAAGCCGGTCGGCGAGGGTGGGCACCGGACCCCTCAGCCGAGTTTCGCGGCCGCGTCCCGGTCGAGGAGCCAGAGCGTCGATTCGGCGCCGAGCGCACCCGCGGCGGGAATGTCCTCCGGCTCGGCGCCGGCGAGAGCGGCGGCGACGGCATCGGCCTTGGCGGCGCCGCCGACGACCAGCACCACGTTCCTGGCGCGGCGGATGGCGGGCAGGGTGAGGGTGACGCGGACCGGCGGCGGCTTGGGCGAGGCCGTCACCGCCACCACCAGCTCGCGCTGCTCGCGCACCGCGTCGGTGTGCGGGAAGAGCGAGTTGATGTGCCCCTCCCCGCCCATGCCGAGCAGGTGCAGGTCGAAGCCGCCGTGCTCGGCCAGGTGCGCGTGCACCGCGGCCGCGTACTCGGCGGCCGCCTCGACCGGGTCCGGGTACTCGCCGTCCGGGGTCGCCACCGGGTGCACCCGCGCCGGATTCACCGGCACGTGGTCCAGCAGCGCCTCCCGCGCCTGCAGCTCGTTGCGCTCCGGATCCCCGGCAGGCACGAACCGCTCGTCGCCCCAGAACACGTCGAGCCGCGCCCAGTCGATCTCGCCGGGCGTTTCGCGGACCAGCTTCAGCAGCCCGATCCCGGCTCCGCCCCCGGTGAGCACCACCGACGCCGACCCGCGCGCACGCTGCGCGGCGACCACGATCCGGACGAAGTGCTCGGCGGCCGCCGCGACCAGCGCGTCGGCGTCGAGCACCACCTGGACGCTATCCGTCATAGCTCACCCTCTCGATTCCGGCCAGCGCCTCGGCATAGATCTCGTCCGGGTCCAGCCTGCGCAGCTCCTCGGCCAGGCAGTCCCTGGTCTCGCGGCGCGCCAGCGCGATCCGCTGCTCCGGGTCGCCGGTGCGGGAGAGCGTGGCGGTGACCCCGGTCTGCGGCCGCGCGATGGTGACCGACGCGGTCGGGCGGTGCAGCTCCACCCGCAGCTCGCCGGTGCGCCGCTGCACCGGGCAGCCCAGCTTGGCGGCGAGCCAGCCGGCCAGGATGTCCAGCGCGGGTTCCTCGCGCAGCCCGGAGACCACCACCGAATCCACCGGCTCGTGCGGTGGTTCGTCCAGCTCGGCGGCGAGCAGCGCCCGCCAGTAGGTGATCCGGCTCCAGGCCAGGTCGGTGTCGCCGCTGGCATAGGAGGCGCGGCGGCGCCGGATGGCCGCGAGCGGGTCGGGGGCGAAGGTGGCGTCGGTGATCCGCCTGGCCGCGAGCCGCCCGACGGAGTCCCTGGACGGGAACTCCGGCGCGCCGCGCGGCCACCAGGCCACCACCGGGGTGTCCGGCAGCAGGAACGGGATCACCACGCTGCTCTCGTGATTCACCAGATCGCCCTGCAGCCGCAGCACGATCACCTCGGCGGCCCCCGCGTCGCCGCCGACCCGGATCTGCGCGTCCAGCCTGGTCGGCGCCGCGCGGTCGCCGCGGGCGAGCACCACCACCCGGCAGGGGTGCTCCCGGCTGGCGTCGTTGGCGGCGCCGATGGCGTCCTCGGCCTCGGAGCTGTCCAGGGTGCAGACCACCAGCGTCAGCACCCGGCCCTGGGTGATGACGCCATTGGACTCGCGCAGCTTGACCAGCCGCTTGGTCACGTCGCCGGTCGTCGTCTCCGGCATGTCGATGATCACGGCCGCCGCCATTCCCGGCCGGTGCGGGCCAGCATCTCGTCCGCCGACACCGGGCCCCAGGTCCCCGACTCGTACGGCTGCGGCCTGCCCTCGGCCGCCCAGTGCTCGATCACCGGATCGAGGATCCGCCAGGACAACTCGACCTCCGCGTTCACCGGGAAGAGCGAGGGCTCGCCGAGCAGCACGTCGAGAATGAGCCGCTCGTAGGCCTCCGGCGAGGACTCGGTGAAGGCGGAGCCGTAGCTGAAGTCCATGTTCACGTCGCGCACCTCCATGCTGGAGCCCGGCACCTTGGAGCCGAACCGCATGGTGATCCCCTCGTCCGGCTGCACCCGGATGACCAGCGCGTTCTGCCCGAGCTCCTCGGTCATGGTCTGGTCGAAGGGCAGGTGCGGGGCGCGCTTGAAGACCACCGCGATCTCGGTGACCCGGCGCCCGAGCCGCTTGCCGGTGCGGAGGTAGAACGGCACGCCCGCCCAGCGGCGGGTGTCCACCTCCAGCGTGATAGCGGCGTAGGTCTCGGTGCGCGATTCCGGGTCGAACCCCTCCTCGTCGAGCAGCCCGACCACGTGCTCGCCGCCCTGCCAGCCCTCGGCGTACTGGCCGCGCGCGGTGGTGGCGTCCAGCGGCTCGACCAGCTTGGTCGCCGAGAGCACCTTGATCTTCTCGGTCTGCAGCTGCCTGGGCTGGAAGCTGATCGGCTCCTCCATGGCGGTGAGCGCGAGCAGCTGCAGCAGGTGGTTCTGGATGACGTCGCGGGCCGCGCCGATGCCGTCGTAGTACCCGGCCCGGCCGCCGAGCCCGATGTCCTCGGCCATGGTGATCTGGACGTGGTCGACGTAGTTGGCGTTCCAGATCGGGTCGAAGAGCTGGTTGGCGAAGCGCAGCGCCAGCAGGTTCTGCACCGTCTCCTTGCCCAGGTAGTGGTCGATCCGGAACACCGTCTCCTCCGGGAAGACCCGGTTCACCAGGGCATTCAGCTCGACGGCGCTCTCCAGGTCGTGGCCGAAGGGTTTCTCGATCACCACCCGGCGCCACGGCTTGCGGCCCTCGGCGTCGGTCTTCTGCGGCTGCGCCAGATCGTGCGCGGAGAGCTTGTCCAGCACCACCGGGAACATGTTCGGCGGGATGGAGAGGTAGAAGGCGTGGTTGCCGCCGGTGCCCCGGTCCTTGTCCAGCCTGGCCAGGGTATCGGCGAGCTGGGCGAAGGCGGCGTCGTCCTCGAAGGTGCCCTGCACGAAGCGGATGCCCTCGGCCAGATGGTCCCAGACCTCCTGGCGGAACGGCGTGCGGGCGTGCGCCCTGACCGCCTCCAGCACCACCTGGGCGAAATCCTCGTCGGCGTAGTCGCGCCGGGCGAACCCGACCAGGGCGAAGCCGGGGGGAAGCAGCCCCCGGTTCGCCAGGTCGTAGATGGCCGGCATCAGCTTCTTCCGGGAGAGATCTCCGGTCACGCCGAAGATCACCATGCTGCACGGCCCGGCGATCCGGGGTACGCGCTTGTCCCGCTCGTCACGCAGCGGGTTCGTCCACTCGTGCACTGTGCCGGCCATCGGGTCAGCGGTCCCCGTGCTCCGCCGCGCCGAGCTCGGCGGCGGTCGCGGAGAGCAGCTCCTCCCACGATTTCTCGAACTTGTCCACGCCCTCGCGCTCCAGCACCGCGAAGACGTCGTCCAGGTCGACCCCGGCCGCGCTCAGCTGCTCGAACACCGCGGCGGCGTCGGCGGCGGTGCCGCTGACCGTGTCGCCGCGCACCTCGCCGTGGTCCGCGACCGCCTGCAGGGTGGCCTCGGGCAGCGTGTTCACGGTGTTCGGCGCCACCAGCTCGGTGACGTAGAGGGTGTCCGGGTAGTCCTTGTTCTTCACCCCGGTGGAGGCCCAGAGCGGGCGCTGCCGGTTGGCGCCCGCCGAGGCCAGCTGGTCGTAGGTGGAGCCGTGGCTGCCGCCGTTGAAGACCGACTCGTACTCGGCGTAGGCCAGCCGCGCGTTCGCGATGGCGGCCTTGCCGCGCAGCGCCAGCGCCGCGTCGGTGCCGATCGCGTCGAGCCGCTTGTCGATCTCGGAGTCCACCCTGGACACGAAGAACGAGGCCACCGAGTGGATCTTCGCCAGGTCGTGCCCGGCGGTGCGGGCCCGGCGCAGCCCGTCCAGGTACGCGCCCATGACAGCCCGGTACCGCTCCACCGAGAAGATCAGCGTCACATTGACGCTGATGCCCTCGCCGATCACCGCGGTGATGGCGGGCAGCCCCGCCTCGGTGGCCGGGATCTTGATGAACAGGTTGGGCCGGTCCACGATTTTCCACAGCTCGACGGCCTGCGCGGCGGTCTTCTCCGCATCGAAGGCGAGCCGCGGGTCGACCTCGATCGAGACCCGGCCGTCCACCCCGCCGGACTGCTCGAAGACCGGGGCGAAGACGTCGCACGCGGCGCGCACGTCGTCGGTGGTGATGGTGCGGACGGCGGCGTCCGCGTCGGCGCGCTGCTCGGTGAGCTCGCGCACCTGCTCGTCGTAGGCTTCGCCCTTGCTGAGCGCCTGCTGGAAGATGGTCGGGTTGGTGGTCACCCCGACCACGCTGCGGGTCGCGATCAGCTCGGCCAGGTTGCCGGACCGGATGCGGTCCCGCGAGAGGTCGTCGAGCCAGACCGAGACACCCGCCTCGCTCAGCGCGGTGAGATTCTGGTTCTGTGCCATGAGCGCTTTATCCCTTCACGTTCTCGAGCGTGCGTCGTGCGGCGTCGACGACGGCCTCTGCGGTAAAGCCGAATTCGCGGAACAGGGTCTTGTAGTCGGCGGAGGCGCCGAAGTGCTCGATCGACACGATCTCGCCCGCGTCACCGGCGAACCGGTGCCACGGCATCGCGATACCGGCCTCCACGACCACCCTGGCGGTGGCGCCGGGGGGCAGCACCTCGTCACGGTAGGCCTTGTCCTGTGCGTCGAACCACTCCACACACGGCATCGAGACCACCCGGGTCGCGATGCCCTGCTCCTCCAGCGTAGTGCGGGCGGCGACGGCGAGCTGGAGCTCGGAACCGGTCGCGATCAGGATCACCTGCGGGGTGCCGCCGGACGCCTCGGCCAGGATGTACCCGCCCTTGCGCACGCCCTCGTAGCTGGTGCCCTCGAGCACCGGCAGGTCCTGCCTGGTCAGCGCCAGTGCGGCGGGGCCGCCGAGCCCGGCCCGCTCGTGCGAGACGAAGGGCGAGTTGTGCTTGCCGCTGTGCTTCTCCAGCACCGAGCGCCAGGCGTGCGCGGTCTCGTTGGCGTCGCCGGGGCGCACCACGCTCAGCCCGGGGATGGCGCGCAGCACCGCGAGGTGCTCGATCGGCTGGTGCGTCGGGCCGTCCTCGCCGAGGCCGATGGAGTCGTGCGTCCACACGTAGGTGGTGGGCGCCCGCATGATGGCGGCGAGCCGCACGGCGGGGCGCATGTAGTCGCTGAACACCAGGAAGGTGCCGCCGTACGGACGGGTCGGGCCGTGCAGCACGATGCCGTTCAGGATCGCGCCCATGGCGTGCTCGCGGACGCCGAAGTGCAGCGTGCGGCCGTACGGATTCGCCTTCCACATCCCGGTGCTGATCTCCTCCGGGCCGAAGCTGGCCGAGTCCGGGATGGTGGTGTTGTTGGATTCCGCCAGGTCGGCCGAGCCGCCCCAGAGCTCGGGCAGCACCGGGCCGAGCGCGGCCAGCACCTTGGCCGAGGCCTTGCGGGTGGCGAGCCCCTTGGCGTCCGGCTCCCAGCTGGGCAGCCCGTCGGCCCAGCCGTCCGGCAGCTCGCCGTTGAAGAGCCGGTCGAAGAGCTGCTTGCCCGCGGGCACGCGCTGCGCCCACGCGTCGAACTCGATGGTCCAGTCGGCGTGCGCCCGCGCGCCGCGCTCGGCGGCCCTGCGGGTGTGCGCGATGACCTCGGGGGCCACCTCGAAGCTCTGCTCGGGGTCGAAGCCGAGCGCGCGCTTGGTGCCCGCGACCTCGTCCGCGCCGAGCGCCGCGCCGTGCGAGGCGCCGGTGTTCTGCTTGGTGGGGGCGGGGAAGCCGATGATGGTGCGCAGCACGATCAGCGACGGCCTGCCGGTCTCCGCCTTGGCGGCGGCCAGCGCCGCCTCGATGGCCACCACGTCCTCGCCGCCGTTCACCTCCTGCACGTGCCAGCCGTACGCCTCGTAGCGCCCGGCGACGTCCTCGGTGAAGGCGATGGTGGTGTCGTCCTCGATGGAGATCTTGTTGTCGTCGTAGATCACCGTCAGGTTCCCCAGCTGCTGGGTGCCCGCGAGCGACGACGCCTCCGCGGTGACGCCCTCCTCCATGTCGCCGTCCGAGGCGATCACGTAGATCTGGTGGTCGAACGGGCTCGCTCCCGGCGCGGCCTCCGGGTCGAAGAGGCCGCGCTCGCGGCGGGCGGCCATGGCCATGCCGACGGCGGAGGCCAGCCCTTGGCCCAGCGGGCCGGTGGTGATCTCGACGCCCCTGGTGTGCCGGTACTCCGGGTGGCCGGGGGTGAGCGAACCCCACTTGCGCAGATTCTTCAGGTCCTCCAGCTCCAGGCCGAACCCGGCCAGGTAGAGCTGGATGTAGAGGGTCAGGCTGGAGTGCCCGCAGGAAAGCACGAAGCGGTCGCGCCCCACCCACTCGGGGTCGGACGGGTCGTGCCGCATGGTGCGCTGGAAGAGGGTGTAGGCGAGCGGCGCCAGGCTCATGGCGGTGCCCGGGTGACCGTTGCCCGCGTTCTGCACCGCGTCGGCCGCGAGCACGCGAACGGTGTCGACGGCCTTGGTGTCCAGGTCCGTCCAGTCGTCAGGGTGGTTCGGCTGAGTGAGCGCGCGGATGTCGTCTGTGACTGACACGACCGAGGTTCTCCTGTAATGGTTTCGTCGACGGCGGGGTGTGCTGTCCACCCTAGAGGTGCCGGGGCCACCGCCCCCGTCAGGCCTGGGGTGTCGGGGGTCTACCATCCTCTGTAGTAGTAGCCGACCGGAGGCGATGCGCAGCGTGCGAGGAGAAACAGTGCCGATCGATCCACGACAGGACGACCTTGGTGCGCACGGCTCCTCCGGCACCACGCTGGTCGACCGCTTCTCCGGTGCCGGCCTCCCCTCGCGCACGATGCGCCGGGTGCTCGCCTACATCGCGCTGACCAAACCGCGGGTGATCGAGCTGCTGCTGGTCGCGACGATCCCGACCATGCTGCTCGCCGATCGCGGCACCGTCGACATCCGGCTCATCCTGGTCACGCTCTTCGGCGGCTGGATGGGCGCGGCCAGCGCCAACACCCTGAACTGCGTCGCCGACGCCGATATCGACAAGGTCATGAAGCGCACCGCGCGGCGCCCGCTGGCCAGGGACGCGGTGCCGACTCCGAACGCCTTCGTCTTCGGGGTGCTGCTCGGCATCGGCTCCTTCGCCTGGCTCTGGTGGCAGGCCAACCTGCTCAGCGGCGCGCTGGTGGTGGCGACGATCCTGTTCTACGTCTTCGTCTATACCCTCGGGCTCAAGCGGCGCACCTCGCAGAACGTGGTCTGGGGCGGCGCGGCGGGCTGCATGCCCGCGCTGGTCGGCTGGTCCGCCGTCACCGGGAGCATCGGCTGGCCCGCGGTGGCGCTCTTCGGCGTGATCTTCTTCTGGACGCCGCCGCACACCTGGGCGCTGGCCATGCGCTACAAGGAGGACTACCGCGCGGCCGGGGTGCCGATGCTGCCGGTCGTCGCCACCGAACGGGTGGTCACCAAGCAGATCGTGATCTACACCTGGCTCACCGTGCTCACCACGCTGGCGCTGGTCCCGGCCACCGGCGTGATCTACGCGGCGGTGGCGCTGGTGGCCGGTGCCTGGTTCCTGCTCATGGCGCACCAGCTGTACGCCGGGGTGCGGCGCGGCGAGTCGGTCAAGCCGCTGCGGCTCTTCCTGCAGTCGAACAACTACCTCGCCGTGGTGTTCTGCGGCCTCGCGGTGGACTCCGTGCTCGGCTGGGACACCATCGGCAGCCTCTTCTAGGGCGTCAGCACGATCGAGCCGGTGGTCCTGCGGCCCTCCAGGTCGCGGTGCGCGCGCTCGGCCTCGGCCAGCGGGTAGCTCGCGCCGATCCGGACAGCGAGCGAGCCGTCGGCGATCGCCTCCAGGATGTCGCCCGCCCGCCACATCAGCTCGGAGCGGTCGCGGGTGTAGTGCGCCAGCGTCGGGCGGGTGACGAAGAGCGAACCCGCCGGGTTCAGCCGCTGCAGGTCGAACGGCGGGACCGGACCGCTCGCCGCGCCGAAGAGCGCCAGCGTGCCGCGGATGCGCAGCGCGGCCAGGCTCGCCTCGAAGGTGTCGGCGCCGACGCCGTCGTACACCGCGGCCACGCCATCGCCGCCGGTCAGCCCGCGCACCTGGTCGGCCAGGTCGGCGGCGTAGCGCAGCACGTCGGTGGCGCCCGCCTCGCGGGAGAGCGCCTCCTTGGCGTCGGTGGAGACGGTGGTGATCACCCGGACGCCGCGCGCCACCGCGAGCTGGGTCAGGATCAGCCCGACGCCGCCCGCACCCGCGTGCACCAGCACGGTCTCGCCGATCTTCGGCTCGTAGACCGAGGTCAGCAAGTAGTGCGCGGTCATGCCCTGGAGCAGCGCGGAGGCGGCCACCGCCGGCTCGACCCCGGCCGGGACGCCGATCGCCCTCGCGGCCGGGACCAGCGCCAGCTCGGCGTAGCTGCCCGGCGCATCGGCCCAGGCCACGATGTCGCCCTCGGCGAACTCGGTGACGTCGGCGCCCACCGCGACCACCTCGCCGGTGCCCTCGGCGCCGGGCACGTACGGCAGCGTGCCGGGGTAGCGGCCGGTGCGGATGTAGGTGTCGATGAAGTTGATCCCGATCGCCGCGGTCCGCACCAGCAGCTCGCCGGGGCCCGGCTCCGGATCGGGGAGGTCGACGTGGCGCAGGACTTCGGGACCGCCGTTCTCGACTACCTGGATGGCACGCATGTGTTCCAGTTCTACACCGGCGCGCGGTCGGCACCGGGCTACCCGCGGGTAAGATCTCGGGCATGAGTACGCAAGCGACCGAGGCTCCGGCGAAGGTGCCGGACGAGATCGTCAAGTCGGTACGGGCGTTCGTCGCCGGGCACGGGGGTTCGGCCACCGCGGTGCTGCAGTCGCTGGGGACCGAGGGCGTCCGGGTGACGCTGGTCGGCGGCGACGGGGTGCTCGGCGACCGGGTCGTCGGCAGCCACGCCGTCGCCGCGGCCCTGGTCGAGCGGGTGGACGGGCTGACCGCCGCCGAGGAGTGGGATCGCGAGCTGAGCTCGGCGGCCACCCCACGGCGGGGCCACTACGCCAAGATGGCGGGCTGGGTCGCCAAGCAGACGAAGTTTCCCAGGGCGCGCAACGAGCGCTGAGCCCGCGGCCGGGTCAGGCGGGGAGGCGGCACAGGACCACCGGGCAGGGTGCGTGGTGCAGCAGGTTCTGGCTGGTGGAGCCGATCATGGTGCGCACCAGGCGGTTTCGGCCGTGGGTACCGGCGACGACCAGGCTCGCCGCCTCGGCCTCGGCGAGCAGGGCGAAGGGGGCCGGGGATTTCCGCACGACCCGGGTGACGGCGACGTCGGGGTACTTCTCCGGCCAGCCGGCCAGACGCTGGCCGAGTAGCTCCGCCTCGCGCGCGGCGAGCGCCTGCTCGTCGTCCGGGGCGGGGGACCAGCGCAGCAGGTCGGGGTCGTTCCACGCGTGCAGCGCGACCAGGTCGGTGCCGAGCAGCGAGGCGAGGTCGAAGGCGTGCTCCAGGGCGACGTCGCCGCACGGGCTGCCGTCCACCCCCGCCAGCACCGCCCCCTGGCCGGGGAGCGGGGCGTTCGGGTCGCCGCGCCAGACCGCGACCGGGCAGAGCGCCTTGTCCGCCACCCGCAGCGCGGTCGAGCCGAGCAGCAGGGTGCGCAGCGGGCTCGCACCGCCCGCCGCGACCACGAGCAGCCGCGCCGATTCGGCGGCGACCAGCAGTTCGGCCGCGGGATCGCCGTCCAGCACGAGCTGGGTCGGCTCGACGCCGGGGCGGTCGGCCTGGACCACGGCGGCGGCCTGCCGCACCGCGCGCCGCCCCTCGGCGCGGAGTAGGTCGCGGAGGTCGGCATCGGCCCAGCGCGGTGCCACGATCCTGGTGTCCGGCACCGCGATCACGCTCACCAGGATCAGCGGTGCCCCGCGCCGCGCCGCCAGCGCCGCGGCCCAGCGGGCCGCCGCGAGCGCCGGTGCGGTGCCGTCGATCCCGACGACGATCGACTGCCGGGCCTGCTGCATGGTTGTCCTCCCCAGGGACGTCCGAACTGGTCGCTCCACCTTGGCAGCGTGGGGTCCCGGCGTCATCGGGTCGAGGGACCCCGAAGCAGGGCCGAAAGTCCCTGGTGCGCCCGGTGGTTGCCCGACTCCGGGCGCGAACGGTACCGCGCAGGTCGCGGCGGTGCGCTCCCGGCAGCCCGCCGGTCGCCGGAGCCCGCGGGCTGCCGTGGCGGAGCCCGCGGTCAGGCGGGGGCGAGCTGCTCGGCCGGGACCCGCTCGCGCCGGTGCAGCGCGGCCCAGAGCGCGGCGGTGGCGGCGGTGCAGGCGGCGGCGCCTGCGACGTGCACGGCGACCAGCGCCGCAGGCACATCGGTGAGGTACTGCACCAGCCCGACCAGCGCCTGCGCGCAGACCAGCCCGATCAGCACGAAGAGCCGGGTCCGCACCGCGCGGCTGCTGCCGACCGCGAACAGCCCGAAGCCGAGCCCCACCAGCAGCGCCAGGTACGCCACGAGCAGCTGCGCGTGCAGGTGCACCAGCGTCACGATCTCCACCTGCAACCGCTGCACCGGCCGCTCGACGCTCTTGTCGCCCGCGTGCGGCCCGGCCCCGGTCACCAGCGTGCCCGCGACCAGCACCCCGGCCAGCGCGACCCCGCTCAGAAGGGTGAGCAGCCGCAGCGGTTTCGGCGCCTGCGCCACCCGCACCCCGTCGTCCGGTTCGCCGATCTCGGCGTACAGCACCACCGCGAGCCACACCATCACCATGGAGACCAGCAGGTGCACCGCCACGGTCCACCAGAGCAGCCCGGTGAGCACGGTGACGCCGCCGATGATCGCCTGCAGTACCGTCCCGCCCGGCATGAGCCAGGCGTAGACCAGCACCGAACGCCTGCGCCGCGCCCGGATCACGGCCAGCACCACCAGCGCGGCGCAGAGCGTCACCGCGAAGGTGAGCAGCCGATTGCCGAACTCCACCGCCTGGTGCACCACCGGCACCTCGGAGACGCCGACCGGGGTGAAGCTGCCGGGGAAGCACTGCGGCCAGGTCGGGCAGCCGAGCCCGGAGGCGGTGACCCGGACGACCGCGCCGGTCACCGAGATCCCGGCCTGGGTGAGGATCACCGCGAACGCGATCAGCCGCTGCGTGCGCAGCGAGGGGAGCGGAAGCCGGTCGACGAGTCGCAGGAAGGCGCGGTACACCACGCGACGATGGTAGCGCCCGTACTACACCGCGTCGTTGAGGGCTACTGGAACCGGAACCAGCGCACCGCGGCGGCCCCGCCCGCCAGCCCCCACACCGCAAGCACCACCAGCCCGAACCAGTCCACCGCGCCGCGCATGCTCTCCTCCAGCGCCACCGCGAGCGCACCGGACGGCACCAGCCGCACCAGGGTGTGCACGGCATCCGGCACCGACCCGGCGGCGAAGTGCACGCTGGCGATGCCGAGCATGACGAACCAGAGGATATTGGCCAGCGCCAGCACGATCTCCGCGCGCAATGTGCCGCCGAGCAGCAGCCCGAGCGCGGCGAAGGTGGCGGTGCCGAGCGCGATCACCGCGGCCCCGAGCAGCAGCCCGCCCGGCTCCGGCCGCCAGCCCAGCGTCAGCCCGATCGCGCCGAGCAGCAGTGCCTGCACGATCACCACGAGCACCACAGCGCCGCTCTTGCCCGCGATGATGCCCCAGCGCGGCAGCGCCGTCGCGCCGAGCCGCTTGAGCGCGCCGTAGCGCCGGTCGAAGCCGACCGCGATGGCCTGCCCGGTGAAGGCGGTGGACATCACCGCCACCATCATCACCGCGGGCACGATGGTGTCCACCCGCTCGCTGCCGAGGTCGCCGAAGGGCAGCAGGGTGAGCCCGACCAGCAGGGTGATCGGGATGAACATGGTGAGCAGCAGCTGCTCGCCGTTGCGCAGCAGCAGCACCAGCTCCAGCCGGGTCTGCGCGGCGAGCATGGCGGCCCGGCCCGCCGGGCGCGGGTCGGGGGCGAAGGTGCCCGGGGTGAACCGATTCTCCGGGGCGGTGGTCATCCGCGCAGCTCCCGTCCGGTGAGTTCGAGGAAGACGTCCTCGAGGCGGCGCTGGTCGATCCGGATATCGGTGGCGAGCACGTTCTGCCTGGCGCACCAGGCGGTGACGGTGGCCAGCACCTGCGGGTCGATCTCGCCCTCGATGAGGTAGGCACCCGGCGCGGTCTCGCGCGGCGCGAACCCCTCCGGCAGCGCCCTGGCCAGCAGCTCCAGGTCGAGCTTGGGCGGCGCGGCGAAGCGCAGCTGACCCGCCGCGCCGTGCGCGGTCACCTCGGCGGGGGTGCCCTGCGCGACGATCCGGCCGTGGTCGATGATGACCAGCCGGTCGGCCAGTTGCTCGGCCTCGTCCATGAGGTGGGTGGTGAGGACGACGGTCACGCCGTCCCGGCGCAGCGCCGCCACCAGCTCCCAGACGATCAGCCTGGCCTGGGCGTCCAGCCCAGCGGTCGGCTCGTCGAGGAAGACGATCTCCGGCCGCCCGACCAGTGCGCAGGCCAGCGCCAGCCGCTGCTGCTGCCCGCCGGAGAGCCTGCGGTAGGGGGTGCGCCGGTGGTCACGCAGGCCCAGCGTGTCGAGCAGCCACTGCGGGTCCAGCGGGTGCGCCGAGTAGGCCGCGACCAGCTCCAGCATCTCGCCCGCGCGTGAGCCGGGGTAGGCGCCGCCGCCCTGCAGCATGACGCCGATCCGCGGGCGCAGCGCCTCGGAGTCGGCGATCGGGTCCAGCCCGAGCACCCGCACGCGGCCCGCGTCCGGGCGCAGGAAGCCCTCGCACATCTCCACCGTGCTGGTCTTGCCCGCGCCGTTCGGCCCGAGCAGCGCCAGTACCTCCGCGCGCCGCACGTCGAAGGTCAGCTCGTCGACCGCGACGGTCTCGCCGTAGCGCTTGACGACACCGTCGACGCGGAGCGCGAGATCGGGGTCAGCGGTCACGATGACACACCGTAGGCAGTCGCCGGCTGTGACGGAGCCGACACCCCCGCCTGACGCCAGGGCAGCCGGTTCCTCGTCACCACCACGAACAGCACCACCACGATGACCCCGGCCACGGCCGCGCCCACGATCTGGAACACCTCGAACTCCGCGCCGCGCGGCATGGCGATCACGCTCACGATCGCCGGGACCAGCACCGCGGGGCCGCGGAAGGCGGGCCTGGTGGCCCAGGCCGCCAGCGGAACGATGGCCCAGAGCAGGTACCAGGGCTGCACCACCGGGAAGAGCAGCACGATGGCGCCGAGCGCGACCCCGAGCGCCCCCACCGGGTGCAGCCGCCCGGTATTGGTCGCCACCAGCATGCGCAGCGCGATGACGGCGGCGCCGAGCGCGGCGATCGGCCGGGTGATGCTGAGCAGCGCGGTGGTGTGGTCGCCGAGCCCGAGCAGCACCCCGCCGAAGCCGGTGATCACGCCGAGCGCGGTCGGCAGCGACATCCAGCTGCGCACCGCGCTCGCGGTGTTCAGCGTGTAGAGCCAGCCGAAGCCGAGCCCGCTGGCGGTGCTGATGGCGACGGTCGTCACCCCCGCCACCAGGGCGAGGAGCAGCGCCGCCTTGAGGATCGACCACGGCCCCGCACCCCAGCGCCGCGCCAGCGCCATGCCGACGAAGCCGAGCGCGATGATCGAGGTGAACTTGACGGTGGAGGAGAGCGTGATCGTCACCGCGCCGCCGATCAGCAGCGCGTAGGCGCGGGCGTCGAAGACCGGTGCGTCCTCGATGGCGCGCAGGCAGAACTCCAGCCCGGCCAGCATGAGCCCGAGCATGAGCGCGTCGTTGTGCACCCCGCCCACCAGGTGGAAGAGGACGAGCGGGTTGCAGGCGCCGAGCCAGAGCGCGCTCACCGGCGCCACCCCGCAGCGCACCGAGAGCCGCGGCAGCGCCCACACGATGAGCGCGACCCCGGCCAGCGCCAGCGCGCGGTGCGCCCACACCCCGGCGATGATGTTCTCCCCGGTCAGCTCGGCGATCCCACGGCCGACCCAGAGGAAGAGCGGGCCGTACGGCGCGGGGGTGTCGCGCCAGATGGTCGGCACGTTGTTGGTGAGGACGTTGTCGATCCCGAGCCCGGCGACCGGGCCCTCGGAGTACGGGTCGATCCCGCGCCCGGCGATCTCGCTCTGCGCCAGGTACGAGTAGACGTCATTGCTGAACAGCGGCGGCGCCACGCTCAGCGGCAGGATCCAGAGCAGCAGCGTGCGGTCCAGCTGGGAGCGGGAGAGCCGGTGCCGCGGCGAGCCGCCCAGGCTGCCGATGGCGAAGCGGCCGAGCAGCAGCCACGCCAGCACCACGATGGCCGAGCCGACCATGCACATGGCCAGCGAGCCGGTGTGCGCGCGGGCGAAGATGCCGAGTACCCGCACGCCGGAGACGGGGTTCTGGTGCACGGGTTGCGCGCCGATGCCGAGGGCGGCGATGGCCATGAGGACGGTGCCGGTGGCGCCGAGCAGGCGGATGCGGTCGAGCTGGCGCAGCTCGTCGCGGTCGAGGCCGGGGACTTCTTTCTCGTCGGTGTGCAGCACCGCGATGGTGTGGTCGGCGGGGACGTCGAGGCCGAGCGCTCGGCGTCCGAATGCCACCAATCGACGCCGAGCGCATATGAGTACCGACACGGGGTCAGCGTAGTCAAAAGATTACTTTTCAACGGCTTCGCCTTCGCGTCGGGTCGGCTACACGTCGGCCGCGCGACGGAGGAGGACCTCTCGTTCGCGGGCATTGCCGGTCAGGGCGGCGGCTGATTCGAGGGCGGCTCGGGCTTCGGCCGAGCGGCCCAGCTGGGCGAGGAGTTCGCCGCGGGTGGCGGGGAGCAGGTGGTAGCGGTCGAGCTTGCCGCCGGATTCGAGGGCGTCCAGGATGGGGAGCGCGGCTTCGGGTCCCGTTGCCATGGCCACGGCGGCGGCGCGGTTGAGTTCGACGACCGGGTTGGGGGCGATGCGGCCGAGGGCCTCGTAGAGCAGGACTATGCGCTCCCAGTCGGTGTCGTCGATCGTGGGGGCGATGGCGTGGCACTCGGCTATCCCCGCCTGCAGGGCGTACTTCCCGCGGCCGCGGCGCAGGGCGTCGCAGCGGGCGAGAGCGGCCCGGCCGCGGGTGATGCGGTCGCGCTCCCAGCGGGTGCGGTCCTGGTCGGCCAGCAGGATCGGGTCGCCGTCGCGGTCGAGGCGGGCGGGGAAGCGGGCGGCGGTGAGCTCCATGAGGGCCACCAGGCCGTGTGCCTCCGGCTCGGCCGGGACGAGTTCGGCGAGCACCCTGGCCAGGCGCAGTGCCTCGCGGCTCAGCTCGGGGCGCATCCAGTCGGTGCCGCGGCTGGCCGTGTAGCCCTCGTTGAACATGAGGTACAGCACGGCGAGGACGCCGGTCAGCCGCCGGCCGAACTCGCCGCGCGGGGGGAGCTCGAAGGGGACGTTCGCCGCGGCCAGGGTCTTCTTGGCGCGCACGATGCGCTGCTGCACGGCGGGGGTGGAGATCAGGCAGGCGCGGGCGATCTCCTCGCCGGTGAGGCCGCCGACCACGCGCAGCGTCAGCGCCACCTGCGCCTGCCTGGCCAGCATCGGGTGGCAGGAGATGAAGATCAGGCCGAGCACGTCGTCGTCGATCCGGTCCGGATCCCACGGCGCGCCGGTCCAGTGCTCCTCGTCCGGCTCGCCTTCGCGCAGCTCCGCGCCGAGCACCGTGACCCGTTCGTCGTGCCGCTCGGCGCGGCGCAACACATCGATCGCCTTGCGCCTGGCCACGGTGGTGAGCCAGGCGCCGGGGTTGTCCGGCACGCCGCGCTCCGGCCACTGCGCGAGCGCGTCGGCGAGCGCCTCCTGGGCGGCGTCCTCGGCGATGCCGAAATCGCCGAGCGAGCGGGTCAGGGCCGCCACGATGCGCGCGGATTCCATCCGCCACACCGCGGCGACCCGGCCCTGAACTGTCCCGGTCATCTCAGGAGTTCTTGGCCTCGTACTCGGCCTTCCAGGCCATCTCCTTCTTGATCCACTCGTTGTCGGCCGGGAAGTCCTCGACCCCGTGGATGCGGCGCACCTCGAGCTTGTTGCCCTTGCCGAGCGGCGCCTTGCGCGCCCACTCCGCGGCCTCCTCGGCCGAGGCGACATCGAGGATCCAGAAGCCGTTGAACAGCTCCTTGGTCTCGCCGTACGGGCCGTCGGTGACGAGCGGCTCCTCGTCGGTGAACTCGACGACGAAGCCTTCGGCGGCGTCGGTCAGGCCGTCGCCGCCGGCCAGCACCCCGGCCTTCACCATGGACTCGTTGTAGGCGCCCATCTCGGCGATGATCTGTTCGAAATCCACCTCGGCGGATGCGGCGAGCGCCTCGTCGGTGGTCCGCATGATCAGCATGTACTTCATGGTTCTCTGCCTCTCGGTATCCGGTCGCGTCTCGACCCTTTCACCCACTGCGTCGAACGGGAACCGGGGAGATCGACACCCGCCGCAGATTTTTTCGAAATGTGGTGTTCGTCGCACCCCCGATCCGAAAAATCGGGCGAATCGGGCGATTGACCACCTTAATGGCGGGTCCGCCCGCAGCGGCGATGCGGCAGCTCAGGGCACCCTTATTAGATTTCGGGACGTAATTCCGCCACACTTGTGTTGTGAAAACCGTGGATTTGCGGAACGACGACGACGGAACCGGCCGCCCGGCCGGCGCCGCGCCCGCCGCTGTCCCGGTCGAGGGGCAGACTCGCGCGGCCATCGTGCAGCTGCTGCTGGAGGAGGGGCCGATCACGGCCACCGCCGTCGGCACCCGGCTCGGCCTGACCCCCGCGGGGGTGCGCAGGCACCTGGACGCGCTGATCGAGTCCGGGCAGGCGCGGGCCAGCCGCTCGGCTCCGTGGCAGCAGAAGGGCCGCGGCCGCCCGGCCAAGCAGTTCCAGCTCACCGCGGCGGGCCGCGGCCGGATGGGGCACGCCTACGACGACCTGGCCGGCGCCGCCATGCGGCGGCTGCGTACGCTCGGCGGCGAGCAGGCCATCCGGGATTTCGCCCGGGATCGGGTCGAGGCCATCGTGGGCGAGGTCGAGCCGCTGGCGCCCGACGACCGGCGCGATGCCGGTGAGATCGCGGAGAAGGCCGGCGAGATCGCGGGCGCCTTCGCGGGGGCCGGCTTCGCGGCCACCACCAGGAAGGTCGGCGCGGGGGTGCAGATCTGCCAGCACCACTGCCCGGTCGCGCACGTCGCCGAGGAGTTCCCCGAGCTGTGCGAGGCCGAGCTGACCGCCTTCCGGGAGCTGCTCGGCACCCACGTGCAGCGCCTGGCGACCATCGCCAACGGCGACTGCGCCTGCACCACCCACGTTCCGCTGCTCGTACGCGCACCGAAAGCCACCGCCGCCCAGCCCGCGGCGGTCACTACCGAGAACTCCGGAAGGAGTGCCGAATGACGACGACCCCCGCGGCCAGCCGCGAATTCGACGCTGTGCAGGTCCCCCTGACGCAGGAGGAGACCATCGCGTCCCTGGGGAATTACGGCTACGGCTGGGCCGATTCGGACGCGGCGGGCGCCGCCGCGCGGCGCGGCCTCTCCGAAGCCGTCGTGCGCGACATCTCGGACAAGAAGAGCGAGCCGGAGTGGATGCTGGAGACCCGCCTCAAGGCGCTCCGCATCTTCGACCGCAAGCCCATGCCGAACTGGGGCTCGCAGCTCGACGGCATCGACTTCGACAACATCAAGTACTTCGTGCGCTCCACCGAGAAGCAGGCCGCTTCCTGGGAGGACCTGCCGGAGGACATCAAGAACACCTACGACAAGCTCGGCATCCCGGAGGCGGAGAAGCAGCGGCTGGTCGCCGGCGTCGCCGCGCAGTACGAGTCCGAGGTCGTCTACCACCAGATCCGCGAGGACCTGGAGCAGCAGGGCGTCATCTTCCTGGACACCGACACCGGCCTCAGGGAGCACCCGGAGATCTTCCAGGAGTACTTCGGCTCGGTCATCCCGGCGGGCGACAACAAGTTCTCCGCGCTGAACACCGCGGTGTGGTCCGGCGGGTCCTTCATCTACGTGCCGCCCGGCGTGCACGTGGACATCCCGCTGCAGGCCTACTTCCGGATCAACACCGAGAACATGGGGCAGTTCGAGCGCACCCTGATCATCGTCGACGAGGGCGCCTACGTGCACTACGTCGAGGGCTGCACCGCGCCGATCTACAAGTCCGACTCGCTGCACTCCGCGGTGGTCGAGATCGTGGTGAAGAAGGGCGGCCGCTGCCGCTACACCACCATCCAGAACTGGTCGAACAACGTCTACAACCTGGTCACCAAGCGGGCCAAGGCGGAGGCGGGCGCGACCATGGAGTGGGTCGACGGCAATATCGGCTCCAAGGTCACCATGAAGTACCCGGCGGTCTGGATGACCGGCGAGCACGCCAGGGGCGAGGTGCTCTCCATCGCCTTCGCCGGCGAGGGCCAGCACCAGGACACCGGCGCGAAGATGCTGCACCTGGCGCCGCACACCTCCTCGAACATCGTCTCGAAGTCGGTGGCGCGCGGCGGCGGGCGGGCCTCCTACCGCGGCCTGGTCCAGGTGAACAAGGGCGCCTACGGCTCCAGGTCCACGGTGAAATGCGACGCGCTGCTGGTGGATACGGTGAGCCGCTCGGACACCTACCCCTACGTCGACATCCGCGAGGACGACGTGACCATGGGCCACGAGGCGACCGTCTCCAAGGTCTCCGAGGACCAGCTCTTCTACCTCATGAGCCGCGGCCTCACGGAGGACGAGGCGATGGCCATGGTGGTGCGCGGCTTCGTGGAGCCGATCGCCAAGGAGCTGCCCATGGAGTACGCGCTGGAGCTGAACCGGCTGATCGAGCTGCAGATGGAAGGGGCGGTCGGCTGATGCCCGCCGAGAACGTGGCAGAGGCCGTCGAGGTGCGTCCGGCGGTCAACAAGGGTGAGGTCTTCACGTCGTTCGACGTGGACGCCTTCGAGGTGCCGTCCGGCCGCGACGAGGCGTGGCGGTTCACGCCCATGCGCCGGCTGCGCGGGCTGCACGACGGCAGCGCGACCAGGGACGGCAGCGCGACGGTCGCGGTGACGCCGGTCGACGGCGTGACCGTCGAGACCGTCGGCCGGGACGATGCCCGGCTGGGCGAGGCGGGCACGCCCGCCGATCGCGTCGCCGCCCAGGCGTACTCCGGCTTCGAGCAGGCCACCGTGCTGTCGGTGGGCGCCGAGGTCGAGGTCGCCGAGCCCGTCACCGTGACGGTCACCGGCCCGGGCGAAGGCCACACCGCCTACGGCCACCTGCAGGTGCGGCTCGGCAACTTCGCCGCCGCCACCGTGGTGATCGACCTGCGCGGCAGCGGGACCTACGCGGAGAACGTGGAGTTCGTGCTCGGCGACAGCGCCCGGCTCACCGTGGTCGCGGTGCAGGACTGGGCCGACGACGCCGTGCACGCCACCGCGCACCACGCGCTGCTCGGCCGGGACGCCACGCTCCGGCACACCGCCGTCACGCTCGGCGGCGACCTGGTGCGGCTCACCGGCACCGTGCGCTACGCGGGCCCCGGCGGCGACGCCGAGCTGCTCGGGCTGTACTTCGCCGACGCGGGTCAGCACTTCGAGCAGCGGCTGCTGGTCGACCACGCGGTGCCGAACTGCAAGTCCAACGTCATGTACAAGGGCGCGCTGCAGGGTGATCCGGACTCGCCGAAGGGCGATGCCCGCACCGTGTGGGTCGGCGACGTGCTGATCCGCGCGGCGGCCGAGGGCACCGACACCTTCGAGCTGAACCGCAACCTGGTGCTCACCGACGGCGCCCGCGCCGACTCGGTGCCGAACCTGGAGATCGAGACCGGCGAGATCCTCGGCGCCGGGCACGCCTCGGCCACCGGCCGCTTCGACGACGAGCAGCTGTTCTACCTGCGCGCCCGCGGCATCCCGGAGGACGTCGCGCGCCGCCTGGTGGTCCGCGGCTTCTTCCACGAGATCATCCAGAAGATCGCGGTCCCCGAGGTGCGGGAGCGGCTGGAGGCGGCCATCGAGGCCGAGCTCGCCGCCATCGGCGCCTGACACCCGACCCCACAGCCCCCGAAGGACATTCGATGACCACCCTGGAAATCAAGGACCTGCACGCCGAGATCACGACCCCCGAGGGCGAGCGCAAGGAGATCCTCAAGGGCGTGAACCTCACCGTGAGCTCCGGTGAGACGCACGCCATCATGGGGCCCAACGGCTCCGGCAAGTCCACGCTCTCCTACGCCATCGCCGGTCACCCCAAGTACACCGTGACCTCCGGCTCGATCACCCTGGACGGCGAGGACGTGCTCGCCATGACGGTGGACGAGCGCGCCCGCGCCGGGCTCTTCCTCGCCATGCAGTACCCGGTCGAGGTGCCCGGCGTCTCGGTGTCGAACTTCCTGCGCACCGCCGCCACCGCCGTCCGCGGCGAGGCCCCCAAGCTGCGGCACTGGGTCAAGGAGGTGAAGGAGTCGATGAGCTCGCTGGAGATCGACGCCGCCTTCGCCGAGCGCAGCGTGAACGAGGGCTTCTCCGGCGGCGAGAAGAAGCGGCACGAGATCCTGCAGCTCGGGCTGCTGAAGCCGAAGATCGCCATCCTGGACGAGACCGACTCCGGCCTGGACGTGGACGCGCTGCGCATCGTCTCCGAGGGCGTCAACCGCTACCAGGAGCAGGAGAACGGCGGGGTGCTGCTGATCACGCACTACACCCGCATCCTGCGCTACATCCGGCCGGAGTTCGTGCACGTCTTCGTCGGCGGCCGGATCGTCGCCGAGGGCGGCGCCGAGCTCGCGGACGAGCTGGACGCAGGCGGCTACGTCCGCTTCACCCAGACCGCGACCGCCGGAGCCTGATATGACCGCAGCACCCGAGCGCGTGCTCGACGTGGCACGGATCCGGGCCGACTTCCCGATCCTGAGCCGCACGGTGCGCGATGGAAAACCGCTGGTGTACCTGGATTCCGGGGCCACGGCGCAGCGCCCGGATGCGGTGCTCGACGCCGAGCGCGAGTTCCTCGTGACCCGGAACTCGGCGGTGCACCGGGGCGCGCACCAGCTGGCCGAGGAGGCCACCGACGCCTACGAGGGGGCGCGTGCCGATATCGCGCGCTTCGTCGGGGTGGACGCCGGGGAGATCGTCTTCACCAAGAACGCGACCGAATCGCTGAACCTGGTCACCTACGCCTTCGCCGACGACCGCTTTCCGTACCACGTCGGGCCCGGCGACGAGATCGTCATCACCGAGCTGGAGCACCACGCGAACCTGGTGCCCTGGCAGGAGCTCGCGCGGCGCACCGGGGCCACCCTGAGGTGGTACGGCGTCACCGACGACGGCCGGATCGACCTGGACTCGCTGGAGCTCTCGCCCGCCACCAAGGTGGTCGCCTTCACCCATCAGTCCAATGTCACCGGGGCCGTGACGCCGGTCGAGGAGCTGGTGCGGCGGGCCGAGGCCGTCGGCGCGCTGGTGGTGCTCGACGCCTGCCAGTCGGTGCCGCACGCCCCGGTCGACTTCCGCGCGCTCGGCGTGGATTTCGCCGCCTTCTCCGGGCACAAGATGCTCGGCCCGTCCGGTGTCGGCGTGCTCTTCGGCCGCCGCGCGCTGCTCGAGGAGACCCCGCCCTTCATCACCGGCGGCTCCATGATCGAGACCGTCACCATGGAGCGCAGCACCTACGCCCCGCCCCCGCAGCGCTTCGAGGCGGGTGTGCCGATGACCTCGCAGGTGGTCGGGCTGGGCGCGGCGGTGCGGTACCTGGAGGCCGTCGGCATGGCGGCCGTCGCCGCGCACGAGCACGCGCTGGTGGACGCGGCGCTGGCCGGGCTCTCCGGGATCGAGGGCGTGCGGATCATCGGGCCGACGGAGAACGTGGAGCGCGGTGGCGCGGTCGCCTTCGTGGTGGACGGCATCCACGCGCACGACGTCGGGCAGATCCTGGACGACCAGGGCGTCGCCATCCGGGTCGGGCACCACTGCGCCTGGCCGCTGCACCGGCGCTTCGGCGTCGCGGCCACCGCCCGCGCCTCGTTCGCGATCTACAACACCCTGGACGAGGTGGAGGCACTGGTGGCGGCGGTGCGGAAGGCCCGCGAGTTCTTCGGGGTTGCATAAGCCATGCGCATGGAGCAGATGTACCAGGAAGTGATCCTGGACCACTACAAGCATCCGCACCACCGCGGGCTGCGCGAGCCCTACGGCGCCGAGGTGCACCACGTCAACCCGACCTGCGGCGACGAGGTGACGCTGCGGGTCGCCATCGACGACGCGGGCGAGATCGCCGACGTCTCCTACGACGGCCAGGGCTGCTCGATCAGCCAGGCCAGCACCTCGGTCCTCACCGACCAGGTGATCGGGCTGCCGGTGCAGCAGGCCATGAAGGTGGTCGACTCGTTCAGCGAGATGATCTCCGGCCGTGGCACCGTGGAGGGCGACGAGGATGTGATCGGCGACGGCATCGCCTTCGCCGGGGTCGCCAAGTACCCCGCCCGCGTCAAGTGCGCCCTGCTGGGCTGGATGGCGTTCAAGGACGCGGTGGTGCGCATCGAGGATCAGCAATCGAAGGGAAGCGGGTCATGACCGAGACACCCGACACCACCACGCCGGAGGCCGCGCTCTCGGCCGAGGACAGCAAGCTGCTGGAGGATCTCGAGGAGGCGATGCGCGATGTCGTCGACCCCGAGCTCGGCATCAATGTCGTCGACCTCGGGCTGGTCTACGGGCTCAGGGTGGAGGAGGACGTCGCCGTGCTCGACATGACGCTGACCTCCGCCGCCTGCCCGCTCACCGACGTCATCGAGGACCAGTCCCGGAATGCGCTGGTGCGCAGCGGGCTGGTCGAGGACCTGAAGATCAACTGGGTCTGGATTCCGCCGTGGGGGCCGGACAAGATCACCGACGACGGCCGCGAGCAGCTGCGCGCGCTCGGCTTCACCGTCTGATCGAAGGTTCTGCGCGGCAGTACTTTCCGCCGCTGGACAACCGGGAGCACCGCGAGGATGATTCTCGCGGTGCCTCTCGTCGGTGAGGGGCCGCTGAGCTGGAGGTCCGTCCCGTGTCGCTGCCGCCGCTTTCCCGGTCGGTCGCCGGAGTCGTCGCTACCACGGCGGCGCTGCTCGGTGCGGGCATGTCCGCCCCGGCCGTGGCGGTGCCGCCAAGGGGGCTCTACTACGGGACGGTCTCGCTCTCCGAGTCCACCGGCGTGGTCGCCATCTCGACCGACCAGCGGAGCTGGGTCGCCGCCGATGCCGAGGCGATCAAGAACTGCGGGGTCTACGACTGCCGGATCGTGCTGCAGTACGCCGATGGCTGCGCCGCCGTCGCGCGCGGCGCGGACGGGCGGTTCGGCTGGGCCGCGGCGCCCTCGCGGCCGGAGGCGGAGTCCGCGGCCATCGCCGGGCTCGGCGAAACCGCCCCGCCGTTCCCCGATCTCGGCAGCGCCTCGCCGCGCCCCGCGGTGCTCAGCACCTCCGCCTGCACCCGCAACGCGCTCTGACCCGACCCGCCCGGGAAGGGGGTCGGTTTGCTTGTACGTCGCGCGGTTGCCGATCATGGTTCCGTGCTGGTTTCCGATGGTGTGATCGCCCTGCGCCCGATCACGGTGACCGATGTCCCGGCGCACCTCGCCGGAGCCGACTCCGCGCTGATCCGGCTCTGGCCGGAGCTCGGCGCCGGGGACTCGGCGGCCGAGCACTTCGCCGACAGCGCCGCGGCCTGGGCCGAGGACGGCCCGGCCCGGCTCTTCGCCGTCACCGAGCTCCCGGCCGCGGAGCTGATCGGGCTGCTCGACATCCGGCTGACCCGGCCGTACCTGGCCAAGGGGCAGGCCAGTATCGAGTACGGGGTGTACCCAGAGCGGCGCGGTTTCGGCCTGGCCACCCGGGCCGTCATCCTCGGCTGCCGGTATCTGGCCGCGCTCGGCACGGTCGAGGAGGCGGTGATCCGGGTGGACCCGGGGCACACCCCCTCGGTCGCCGTGGCGCGGCGGGCGCGGTTCCGCTACAGCCACAGTGCCACCGATGGGGACGATCGGGTGGACTGGTACCTGCAGGCCATCTGAGTCCCGCGCCGCGCGGCAATCAGCCATCGCGCCGAGAGGGCGGCGACGATGTTCTCCCCACGCCGATGGTTAGGCTAACCTGACTTTATGAGCAAGGGACTCGAGGGCCTGATGATGAAGGCCTACCGTGCGGACAACTACAAGCTGACCGTCACTTCGGTCCGCGCCATTACCGACAAGTACATCCGGGTGGGGTTCCACGCACCCGGGCTGCTCGCCGACTACCCGGTGCATCCGACCCAGTGGATCCGGATCTGGTTCGACGACGGCAAGGGCAATTTCCGCCAGCGCGGCTACACGCTGGTCGACCAGGACGTCGAGAACGAGACCTTCGGGGTCGAGTTCGCGCTGCACCATGGCCCCGCCTCGGTGTGGGCGGAGAACGCGCAGGTGGGGGAGGTGCTCGAAGCGTCGGCGATGAAGAATATCGGTGCCTCCAACTTCACGATCCCGGAGCCGGTGCCCGCCGAATTCGTGCTCTTCGGCGACACCGCCTCGCTGCCCGCCGTCAACTCGCTGCTGCGCGCCATCGGGGACACGCCCGCGCGGGTGTGGCTGGAGTGGCAGTACGAGTCCGACCCGACGCTCCCGGTGCACGCGGGCCCGCGGCACGAGGTCACCTGGGTGCAGCGGGTGGACGACGGCAGGCTGCTGCGCGAGGCCGCCGAGGGGATCATCCTGAAGCAGGGCACCTTCGGCTGGGTGGCGTGCGACGGCCGCAGCACGCGCTCCATCGTGAAGACGCTCAAGACCAAGCACGGGCTGGGCAAGGAGTCGATCAAGTACCAGGCGTACTGGAAGTGATCCGCTCGTAGACCAGGTGGCAGGCATTGCTGGACGGCAGTGCCTGCCGCTGCCGGTAGTGCCGGCGGGTGCCGGGCCGGAAGAGCGGTGTGCCGCCGCCGAGCACCAGCGGCGCCAGGTGCAGCCGCAGCTCGTCCACCAGCCCGGCCTCCAGTGCCCGGCCGATCAGCTCGCCGCCGCCCATGAGCACCACCGCGCCGTCCCCGGCCACCGCGCCTGCCCGCTCGATCGCCGAGGGCAGGGAATCGGTGAAGGTGACGCGCAGCCCCAGCTCGCGCACCAGCCTGCTCTCCGCCGGAGCCGCGCGGGTGACCACGAAGAACGGCGGGGTGCCCGCCTCCTGGGCGCCGTACCCCATCTCGGCGGTCCAGCCGCCGGGGCCGTCGACCACGTCGTAGAGGCCGCGGCCCATGATCACCGCGCCGCTGGCGGCGGTGGCGCCGCGCAGGATCTCGGTGTCCACCTCGTCCCGCTCGGTCACCCAGGTGTGCAGCTCCTCGGCGTCGCCGAGCCCGCGGCCGGGGCCCGCGCCCGCTCCGGTCACGTAGCCGTCCAGGGACATGGTGATATCGGCGATCACGATCGTCATGGTGTGGTTCCTCCTCGGTCCGGTCATCAGTACCGACGGGCCGGGGAGCGCCGATTCATCGACCGCGGACCGTAGCGGGATGTGTTCGGAGATCTCTGCACCGGGTGCGGGAATCCTCGAGAGAGGCGCCCGGGCCGAGGCACCGGCGGATCACACGTACCGGGCGCGTAGCTTGCCCTTGACCAGCTTTCCGGTCGGCGTCCGCGGCAGATCGTCGGAGAAGTCGACCGTGCGCGGCACCTTGTAGTGCGCGATCCGCTCGCGCAGGTAGCCGCGCAGCTCCTCGGCGAGCGCGGGGCCGGGCTCGGCGCCGGGGGTGGGCTGTACTGAGCGGT
>NZ_BDBH01000011.1 GCF_001612885.1 Nocardia harenae NBRC 108248
CCTTCTCCTCGCCGTCGCGGGCGGCCTGCTCGCGGGTCTCGGACTGCACCAGCCGGAGCTCGTCGGCGTAGCGCTCCGCGGCCCAGCGCAGGCACTGGGCGAAGCGGGTGTTCTCCAGCGCGGGCGGCACCTCGACGGCGGGCGGCGGGGACTGCTCGAAGCGGCGGACGGACTCGGCGATGGTGGGCAGCGTGGTGGCGGCGAGCCGCTCCAGGGTCTCCTCGTGCAGGCGCTGCTCGGCGATCAGCGCGTCGATACGGGCCTGTCTGCGGCGGACCACCAGCACCGCGTAGATCGTCACCACCGCGACCAGGACGACGGCGACGATCCATGGAAGCACCAGGGCGAAATCTGGATTCATCAGTTCTCTCGTGTTGAGGGACTCGAGGATCGAGGGATCGGACGCGCACGGCTCCCGGGCGAGCTACCCGGGGGCGGGCGGCGGTAGCGGCGGCACGCCATGGGTGCGGCCGACGTGCGAGGGGCTACCTCGTCTCACGATCACCGCCTTCTGCCACCGAGCCAGCAACGCCTTCAACACACTCAGCGGGCACACCGTGCAATGCCCTTGCCGTCAGGTCTTTTTCACCTATGACGACCAGCCGAGACGGGGCTGTCCGGCCACACGGAACCCGACGATGTGGCACACAGTAGCAGCATCACGAAGAAGTCTCGATCGGTAAGTGCAGAACAATTTCGGCATCTACGGTACGGTTTCCGCGAATCCCTGGAAAACGCCGATCGGCCGGGCCCCGTGCGGGGCCCGGCCGATCGCGGATCCGGGGTCGGGTCAGCTTTGCAGCCCGGCCTCGATCTCCAGCGTCAGGGTGATCTTGTCGCCGATCACCGCGCCGCCGTCGGGCAGCGGCATGTCGAGGTCCAGCCCGAAATCGCGGCGGCTTACCACCGTCTCGGCCTCGAACCCGGCTACCGGGCCGTTGCCCATGCCGGGATGCACGCCGAGGAATTCCACCTGCAGCGTCACCGGCTTGGTGACGCCGCGCAGCGTGAATTCCCCGTCGACCACGAAATCGTCGCCCGACGGGCGGAATCCGGTGGCGGTGAAGGTGGCCAGCGGGAACTCCTCGGCGGAGAAGAAGTCGGCGGTGCGCAGGTGCGCGTCGCGCTGCGGGTTGTCGGTGGTCACCGAGTCCACCCGGATCTCTGCGTTCGCGGTGGCGGTGCCGTCCTCGGCGATCACCAGCGCGCCGGAGAAGTCGGTGAAGCGGCCGCGCACCTTGCTCACCATGAGGTGGCGAACGGCGAAGGCGACGGTCGAGTGCACCGGGTCGATGGCCCAGGTGCCCGCGGTGAGGCCGAGGTCGGCGAGTGACTTGGTCATGGGATTACTCCTTGGCGTGCGAGATGAATCGGTCAAGCGGGCGTGACGGCGTCACGTCGTCCGGGGGTTCGGGCGATCATCCGGTAGTCGCCGAACGACTCGCGGACGCTCAACGTCTTCTCGATCACCCGCTGCGGGCCGCCGACGGTGAAGATTCCGAACTGCACGAGACCCTCCTCGCGGGCGCATTGGTTGATATGGCAACCAGTTGAACACGGGGAGGGCCGCGGCTATTCCAGAGTCGCCGGGCTCACAACCAGACGAAGCAGAAGGTGTGCCCGACCGGGTCGCGGTAGACCCGGAAGCGCTCGTCGTCGTGCGGCTCGATGAGCACCGCGCCCAGCTCGACCGCCACCACCTCGGCCGCCTCGACATCGTCGACCAGCAGATCCAGGTGCAGCTGCTGGGACGCCTTCGGGTCGGGGAACACCGGCGGGGTGTACTCCGGGGCGTGCTGGAAGGCGATCCGCCGCCCGCCCGGTGCGACCAGCACCCGCCAGGTCGGGTCGTCGTCCTCGTCCAGGATCTCGCCGCCGAGCAGACCGGCGTAGAACCGGGCCAGGGTGGCCGGTTCCGGACAATCCAGGACGACGGTGCGCAGCGTCGCCACCGGGTCGGTGCTCATCGGGCTCCCCTCTTCGATGCTTTCGCGGTCCGGGGCGGCGTACCCGGGCCCGCGCGCGGCGAAACGAGCCGCGGCGGCGGGGATACCATGCGCGCATGGCAAAGCTGAAGGTCTCCGCCGATGTGCCGCTCACCCCGGACCAGGCGTGGTCGCACGCCTCCGACCTGGCCGAGCTCGGCACCTGGCTGACCATGCACGAGGCCTGGCGCGGGCCGGTGCCCGAGCACCTGGCCGCCGGCACCACGCTGGTCGGGGTGGTCACCGTGAAGGGCATGCGCAACCGGGTGACCTGGACGGTCACCGAGGCGACGCCGCCGCGCACGCTGGCGCTGCGGGGCGCGGGCAAGGGCGGCACCAAGGTGGGGCTGCGCTTCACCGTCGAGCCGAAGGGCGCGGGCTCCTCGGTCAGCATCGATGTGGAGCTCGGCGGGGCGCCGCTCTTCGGGCCGATCGGTTCCGGGGTGGCGCGGGCGGTCAAGGGCGATTTCGAGCGCTCGCTGGATTCCTTCGTCGCCAAGTACTCCTGAGCCGCCGAGGGGCCGATCGCCGCCGCGACCGGCCCCTCGTCGGCCCGCTCGGCGCGGCGCACCGCGCGTCGCGGCTCAGTGCACCAGGATCTGCGCTTCCGCCCCCTCCGGCGCCTTCGGCTTGGTGCGCGGCAGGAAGAACGCAGGAATGAAGGTCAGCACGATCAGGACCAGCGCCACCACATAGGTGTGGCCGAACGCCTGCGCGGCCTGGCCGAGCCCCTCCTGCACCGCCGCGGGCGGCAGCTCGGCGGCGACCCGCGGGTCGAACTGCGCGGCGATGGCGGGCCCGGCCAGCGCCCGATCGTTGATCAGCCCGGTGAGCACCACCGACATGAGCGCGGTGCCGATGGAGCCCGCGGTCTGGTTCACGATGTTCATCAGCGTCGAGCCGCGCGCCACCTGCTGGTGGTTCAGCGTCTGGAGGGCGGCGGTCATCACCGGCATCATGGTGCAGCCCATGCCGAGCCCCATGACGAAGAGCGAACCGAGCAGGATCCAGTACGGCGAATCCGCCTCGAGCTGGGTGAAGTACACCGTCCCGAGCGTGATCAGCACCAGCCCGACCAGCACCACCCGGCCCGGCCCCGAGCGGTCCACGATGCGGCCCGCGATCGGCATGCTCAGCATGGCGCCGAGCCCCTGCGGGGCGATCAGCAGCCCCGCCCACAGCGCCGTCTCACCGCGCACCTGCTGCAGGTACGAGGGCAGCAGCAGCCCGGCGCCGAAGAAGGCGATGGCGAAGAGCACCATGGTCAGCACCGCGAGGGTGAGCGCGCGGTTGCGGAACAGGCGCAGGTCGATCAGCGGATGCTCGGTGCGCAGCGCGTGCCGGACGAAGAGCCCGAGCAGCGCGAGCCCGAGCAGCGCCGGGATCAGCACCTTCGGGGTGAGCGCGGTGCCCGCCTCCGGAATGGTCGAGACGCCGTAGAGGAAGAGCGCGAGCCCCGGCGAGGCGAGCAACATGCCGAGGAAATCGAAGGACTCCGACGGCTGCGGGTCGTCGGCGGGCAGCACCACGAAGGCCGCGATCAGCGCGACCACGCCGATCGGCACGTTGATCAGGAAGATCCAGTGCCAGCTCAGGCTCTCGATCAGCCAGCCGCCGAGGATCGGGCCGCCGATCGGGCCGAGCAGCATGGGCACGCCGAGCACCGCCATCAGCCGCCCGACCCGATGCGGGCCCGCGGCGTGCGTCATGATCGTCATGCCGAGCGGCATCAACATGCCGCCGCCGATGCCCTGGAGCACCCGGAACGCGATGAGCGTCTCGATATTCCAGGCCAGGCTGCACAGCGCCGAGCCGAGCACGAAGAAGGCGAGCGCGGCGAGGTAGAGCCGCTTGGTGCCGAAGCGGTCGGCGGCCCAGCCGGTCAGCGGGATCACCGTGGCCAGGGCCAGCGTGTAGCCGGTCATGGTCCAGGCCGCGACGGCGTAGCTGGTACCGAACTCGAGCTGGAAGGTCGGCAGCGCCACCGTCACAACGGTGATGTCGAGGATGGACATGATGGCGCCGAGCACCACCACGCCCGCGACGCGGAAGACCGCGCCGTCCAATCTGTCGTCGGCCGGGCCGGTCCCGGTCGACTGGATATCCGGAGGTTGCGTCACCGCTTGAGCCTGCCACCCCGATCGTTCGAACACCAAACGGACACTATGGTTTCCCGGGGCCGTTGGCTCGCGACGCCGGCCCGACCCCGACATCCCGCACCGCACCGCGGAACTGGCGCACCTACGCGCTCTCGGGCTGCGCTAGCACTCGCTGGGCGCCGCGACCCCGCGCAGCCTGCCGTCGATCCACCCCTCCAGCTCCGACGCGCCGGTGACGTAGCCGATCAGGTGCTCACCGGCGACGACCCGGAACACACTCGGCACGCCGCGCGCACACTGCTGGCGAAAGACCCGCTCGGCGTCGTCGAGCGGGATCCACGGGTCGTGCAGGCCGTGGTAGATGTACAGCGGCACCGTGGAGGTGCGGTCGGTCAGATCGAATTGGGCGAAGAGCGCCCGCGCGAACTCGCTGTCCAGCGGGGCGGGGGTGTCGGCGCCGACGTCGACCGGGATGCCGACGATGCCGAGCGGGCCGGAGGTCTCGCCGCAGATATCGCGCAGCGGGGAGGTCGCCACCCACTGGGCGAGGCTGTTGGTGTGCCGCAGGATCTCCGGGTGCTCGCGGGCGATCGCCAGCGTCACGGTGAGCAGGATGCCCGAGGAGATCTTGCCGTTGAACTGGTGCGCGACATTCACGTAGTCGGTGACGACGCCGCCGGGCGCCGCGCCGACCAGCACCCCGGCCAGCTCCGGCGCGTACTCGTCCTGCTTCATGGCTGCCGCGTAGGCGGCGATGGCGCCGCCGGAGTAGCCGACCGCCACGTACCGGCTGTCCCCCAGCTCGACCGGCAGGAAGCCGCGGGCCGCGCGGATGGAGTCGAGCACGACGTGCGCCGCGACATTCGGCTCGGCGTAGGCCATGAACGGGCCCTCGTGGTCCGGGAGCAGCACCGCATGGCCCTTGCCGAGCGCCGTCCAGACAGCGGGCAGGAAGACCGGAAGGCTGCCGTTCGGCTTCTCCAGCAGGCCGTGCGACATCTGGTAGCTCGGGGCGCAGTGCGTGCCGAGCGAATTGATCGGCAGCGCATTGACCTCGACCGGCCTGGTGCCAGGCCCCGACCACGGCGCCGTCGGCTCGATCAGCGTGGCGGTGCCGAACGACGGCGCCCCCGTGGCCGAGGTGGAGCGGAACTTGAGCAGCGTGGCCCGCGCGATCGGCACCGTCGACCGCAGCGCGGTCGTCGCCGTCACATCCCTGGTCTCGATGATCGCGCCCGGCGCGAGCGCAGGCAGGTTGTCGGGCCAGGTGTCGAAGATCGGGTCGCCGGTCGGGCTCGGCAGCACCGCGCGCCACAGCGTCTCCTCGTCGGCCGCCACCGCGGGCGCCGGGAGCGTGTTGTCGATCCACTCCTGCAGCGGGGCGGGCGGGGCCGCGGGAATCGATGGCTCCACCGGGTAGGGCGGTTCGGCGGAGGCCGGGGCGCCCATCAGGGCGCACCCGACGAGCACGGTAACCACAACCGACAGCGACGCTTTCACAGACCCTCACCTTCGACTCGAACCGATTCCGGCCGAGAATAGGGTTCTGCCGCTCCAGGTTTCGAGCTTAATCGCGACGGTGTTGGCAGCTCACCATGATCACGGCAGGGGCTGTGACATCTGCCAATGAATCACGCCGACAGCACCCGGCGCTCGCAAGCGATGCGGCTCAGGGAACGAACACCTCGGTGCTCGCCGGAATACCCGGCCGGTCCGTGCGCAGGGTCAGCGCCACCCGCCCCGGCCCCGAGTCCACGTGCACGAAGAGCGGCCGCGCCCCCGTGCTGCCCGCCGGGACGAACCGGCTCACCGAGCCGCTGTCCCCGGTATCGAGGTTGCGCCAGTCGACAATGGCGGTGACATCGCAGGCCAGCACGGTCGGCGCGTAGTCGCCGAGCGGGGAGAAGCCCTGCGTGATCCGCAGTTCGATGGAGTGCGCGGTCCCGGGGAAGACGTGGTACTCGGCCAGCGGCCCGTCGTAGGCGACGCCCGCGGCGGTGAGCATGCCGACGCAGAACCCGGTGCCGAGCGTCCACGCCGGAGCCGTTCGCAGCTCCGTGGTGGCGCAGCTCCTCGGGCCGACATTCGACGCCCCGAGCCGGCAGGGTTCGGCATTCGCGACGCCGGGGGCCGTCAGAGCCATCGCCGCGCCCAGGAGTCCGGCGGCCGTCGTGGAAACCAATCCTCGTGCGATAGTCATATTTTCCTGATCGGGCGGTGCTCGGGATTCATTACGCGGGCAGAGGGCAGAGTCACGTTTGCCCGGCTCTTTCCGGACACCCGCCATGTACTCGGAAAACACCGCTCGACTAGCGGTTTTATAACCCGACCCGCCGGTCGCGTTCCCGTTTGCCGACCCCGCTCCCCACTACGATCGCCGCCATGCCATCCCTCCTCGCCAAGCTTGTCCTGTCGTGCTCGGTACCCGTCGTGGCCGCCGGGCTCGCTACCGCGTTCGCGCCGTCGGCCGCCGCCGAGGTGGTGAACCTGGCGCCGCACGAGCGCACCTTCGAGTCGCCGGACGGACCCACCTTCGTGGTCGGCTCGACCGGCGAGAGCATCGACAAGGTGCCGCCGCTCAATGCCGCGGGCACGGTGCGCGAGGTGTACATCAGCGGGTCGTCGTACACGCGGTCGCCGGTGTCCGGGACGCTGCGAGTCGGGTACCACGTCGGGTGCGCGGTGGACCTGCAGGGCATGGGCTTCGGCATCGGCCCCGACGACGACGGCAGCCCCGACCTGACCGACCTCGGCTTCAACGCCTCGGTCTCGGTGACCCCCGGCAAGGTCGCCGAGGTGCCGCTCGCCGAGAAGGACGTGGTCCCCGGCGCCTCCGCGCGCATCAACATGCGCGATATCCACCTGGTCATCAATGGCTGCGTCGGGCCCGCGGTCATCCGTCAGTACACGTCGATGCAGGTCTACACCGACGAGATCAGCGACATGGGCGTGGTGTACGGAGATCCGCTCTGGATCTGACGTCCGGTAGCGGCAGGTCGACCGGGCCGGGCGGCGCACTTGCTCAACCGGGTCGCGGAGTGGATGGTCACCGCGGGCGTCCTGTCGCCGAGCCACGCCATGGCCCTCGAGGCCACCGGGCGGCGGGCATCTCGAGCGCGACGCCCGCCAGTTCGGCAACACCTGGCTGCTCATCGCTCTGACCAGCGGATTAGTGTCCCGAGCCGAACCTGCGGTAATCTCAACGGGCACCTGAACGCGGGGTGCAACGGGCTGTGGCGCAGCTTGGTAGCGCACTTGACTGGGGGTCAAGTGGTCGCAGGTTCAAATCCTGTCAGCCCGACTTACGTAAAACCCCTTCCCACCAGCATGGGAAGGGGTTTTGTCATTCACCGACCACCCGCAGAGCGGGACCAGAACGGGACCGCAGATGCTTCGACAGCTTGTCACCGGCGCCCGTGATCTCCGCGTTGTCCGGGTGCAAGTACTTCTCGGTCGTCCGGCTGTCGGCATGCCCGGCGATCTTCTGGAGCACGTGCAGCGGCACCCCGGCATCAGCCATCCACGTCAGCCCGGTGTGCCGCAGATCGTGGCGTCGCAGATGCTCGTAACCGAAGCTGGTCACCACCTCGTCCCAGTGCGTGGCATCCCGCAGAACGCCCGTTGCGATCCGTCCGCCGCGAGGTCCGAGGAACAGCCGGGCATCGGGCTTGTCGGCTCCCGCCGCGGCGATTCGGCCGGCCACGAGTTGCCGCACCTCTTCGATCAGCGGTACCGGTCGGGCGCGGTTGCCCTTCGTGCCCTTGTCCTCCATCCCGCCCGGTCCCGGTGTGGTCTGCCGACGGAGACGCCACGTCCAAGTGGTGGTGTCGATATCACCGACCCGGCACCCGGAGACCTCACCGATGCGGGCGGCGGTGCAGGCCGCGAAGATCACCACGTCGCCCCAACCCTGGTAGTTGTCGGCGGATCGAGCGACCAGAGCGTTCGCCAGCGTGGTCAGCGCCGACCAGTCCGGCAGAGCCAGCGACCGCGGGTCGTCCAGCTCATCCTGAACCTGGGCGTACAGCCGCTGCCACCCGCGCACGTGCGCCGGATTCCGGTCGATGATGTTGTCCCGCACCGCCTGTTCGAGCACGCGAACCAGCACCGCGAGACTGTTCTTCACCGTCGACTTCTTCGCGCCGTCACCGATCCAGCCCACCACCGCCCGGTCCACCGCGCCGTTGGTCAGCATCGAGACCGGCAAATGCCCGAGAGCCGGAACGACCCGCAACCGCCAGCCAGCGCCGTACGGGTCGGTGGTCTTCTTCTCCAGCCCGCGCATGGCCAGCTCCATGTTCGCCGTGCCGTACTCCGCGAGCGTCATCGTGGCCGTCTTCGGGTCCACGCCCTGGCGCGCCTTGAGCTTGAGCTGCTCGATCCACGCCTCAGCCGCTTCCCGGGTGTCGAACGGCTGCGACACCGAAGGCCGCTTCTTGGTCGCGGGATCGACCCACCGGACCCGCGCCTTGAACGGCCGACGACCGTAGTCGGATCGCTCCTCGATGTCGGACGAAAGACGCACTCCGACAGGCAAATTCACCTGATTTGCCATCACGCCGCCTCAGCGGAGGACGGATCGAACCGCTTGCCCTGCAACCACACCTCGATGTCCTCCGCGCTGTACTTCACCACACGAGCCGACACCCGCACGTAGGCAGGCCCGTAGGGCGGGTTCGCCGTCCGCCACCGCCGCAGACTCGACGCATCGACCCCCAGCAGCGCCGCCAACTCCCTCGTGGTGAACCATCCACCATCGACCAACCGTCGATCCATCACCCCTCCTACGCTGCTGTTCGCTGAATTGCGGAAAGACTTCCGGCCCCCGGTGGCCCGTCACCGGCGAGGGCCAGGCGGGCGGCGTCGTACTCGGCGCGTTTCCTGATCCGGTCAGCGACAGCGGCCATGATCAGGTGCGCGCGTGGTGGTGCGTCTTTGTCGCCGGGGCGGATCGGGGTGATGCGCAGGTTCGGCCGCTCGGGCAGGGTGATTCCGGCGGCGGCGAGGTACTGGCGGACGAACTCGGTCCGGTCGGCGCGGTGGTCCTCCACCGACTTGCCGGTCCACAGCCCCGAGCTGATGACCCGCTGGCCGGGCAGTCCGAGGCATTCACGGCGGTGCGCCTTGCCCTTGCACCGGCCCGGGATGGTCTTGGCGGTCGCACCGTGGGGCACGATGCCGAAGCGCAGCCACACCGCGCAGGTTTTCGAGCACGGGGTGCGCTTCAGCTCTTCCTGCAACCGGTCGTAATGCACCGCCACCCGCGTGCTGTCGGGCTCGAGAATCTCGGCCACCGACTTGGTGAGGTACTTCGTCAGGTACCGGACCTTGCGGTCCTCCTCATCGGATCCGGCGAGGATCTGCACCGTCTTGGACTGCGCGCCGAAGCGCAGCGAGTGGGCCGGTTCCAGCTCGTCCACGGTGTCCATCACCGCCAGCGCTTCATCCCACGAGGTCAGCGGCGCCCCGGTGTCCGGATCCACGAAGGCGTTCGCCTGGAAGTCCCAGACCGGCATCCGGCCCTCGGTGTAGACCTCGCGGTCGTGGTGCGGCCACCAGATGTTGCGGTAGGTCGCCGCGGTCACCGCCCGCAGGATCTCGTTCGGCACGGTGCCGCGCATAGCGATGTGCAAATGCGGGGCGCCGCGCTTCTGCGGTTCCACGGTGGCGAAGTACTGCACGTTCCAGCCGACCGCGCGGCGCAGGTTCTGCACCCACCTGGTGAACAGGGCCTTGAGGTGGATGGTGTCGCGGGCGGCGCGGGTGTAGTCGTAGGAGTCCGGGTGGACCGGGGAGCCGTCGGAGACCATCTCCCCGTCCGGGCCGGGAACCTCGTTGATCCGGCCGTAGGACGGCAGGGTCAGGGTGAAGAAGGTCGAGGGCCGGTACTTGCCCGCGTACTCCCGGCCCACCGTGGTCTTGCCGACCTTCTTGCGGGGCAGGTCCGGTACGTCGTCGCGGCGCCGGGTGGACTTGGCCTTGCGCTTGGGCTTGGGGTCCAGCGGCGGGAACGGGCCACGCGCCCCGGACTCCTTCAGTTCGGTGTCCAGCTCACCGACGAGTTCGCGGATGGCATCGGCTGCTTCGTCGTCACCGGACTGGCGGGCGTTGTGGTACTCGGTCGCCAGGTGCGCACGGGCGCCGAGCAGATCACGCTGTGCCGCAGTGACTTCCGGCTGATCACGGACCGGCTCGGCGGCGAGGGTCCACCCTTCCTTGCACTGGACCATGCGCGTGTAGCGGGCGGTCTTGGCGCAGGCGGGGCAGACGGAGGTGAGGGTGGATTTGCAGGGAACGCCGATGTAGGAGATGCGGCCGGTGTCGTTGTCGAAGGCGCGCATGGGGATCATGCGGGCGCAGACGACTTCGTGCTCGGCGGCGGATTCGGCGATCTCGTTGAGGTTCGGGAGCGCACGACGGTCCGCCGCAGTCTGCCGGGTGGGGGCAGGCTGTGACGGATCATCGTTCACCACCGCGGCGGCAGTGTGGGTCATGCGGCGTCCTCCAGGTCGAACAGCGCCAACTGCCCGCGGTCACGGCGGCGGGTGCTGATGGTGTGGTGGTGGGTGGTCATCGCGTCGAGGACCTTGGTGCGCCAGCCAAGTGCGTAGGTCAGGCAGTTGGCGCAGTTCTTGTGCCCGGTGCACTCGGGCAGCGGGTCGGTGCGGCGGGCGCCGTAGGACCAGGCCATCGAGTCCGCGGAGGCGAGCAGGGCGCCGTACTGGTGCAGGCCGCTGGTCTTGATCCCGAACCCGTGCAGCCGCACCCCCGGCAGCTGCTGGCACAGGGCGGTCATGATGGCCGCGGCGTCGCGGGTTCCTTGGCGGCGGCACACCGACCCGACCCCGACCACCTGCACCCCGCCCAATTCGATCCCGGCCCGCTGGTAGAGGTCGGCGCAGTGCAGGTAGTCGGGCAGGTCGAAGCCCTGCAAAACCGGCACGAACGGCAGATCCGGGGCGAGGTCACGCAGGGTGAGGTAGTTGGTGACCAAGTCCGGGGTATTGCATCGGATGGTGTATTCGAGGAATTGAGTATTGGCGTTGATGCTGGTGGAACGAAGCGTGCGAACTTATCGGATCGCTTCCCCTGCCTAGCTTTCCGTGGTCCTGTAGCGTCTGCCTTCGCATAGGTGATTGCATCTGATGATTGAATCGATCATCAGGGTGTTGGGCGAGTAGGAGCGGGTGAAGTGGTCTCGGAACGTCGAGGTGAGTTGCGGGCGGTTGCGGGCACGGCCGAGACGGTGCTCGCATCTGATGTCGCGCTGTTGCAGCCGGAGGAAACGGTGTTGCAGGCCATGCTGGCCGGCTGGGCGAAGCAGCAGGCGGCGCGATTGGTGGCGCCGGGCACGCTGGAGCAGCGGGAGCAGAATGTGCGGCGGCTGGTGGCGTTCACCAACGACTACCCGTGGAACTGGGGACCGGTGGATGTCGAGGACTGGACTGCCGCGATGGTCGATCGCGGATTGGCTCACTCCACGATCCGGCACTACCAGGGGCAGGTAACGCTGTTCCTGGAATACCTGACCGACACCCGCTATGGATGGGACATGTTGTGCGAGAAGCATTTCGGGACGCATCCGATCCAGGTTTTCCACGAATGGAACACGGCGGTGCACCGTGCTGACGTAGAAGCGCGTCCCGGCAACCGCCCCATGAGCCGCGACGAGGTCCAGGACCTCTTCGACTACTGCGACGATCGCGTGGAGGTGGTCCGCAAATCGGGCCGGAAGGGTTGGCTCGCGGCGTTTCGCGACGCGGCCATGTTCAAGACGATCTACGGCTGGGGCCTCCGCCGCCGAGAAGCCACGATGCTGGACACGATCGACTGGTCGTCGAACGCGGCCACACCCGAGTTCGGGCGATACGCGGCGTTGTCGGTGCGCTACGGCAAGGCGATGCGCGGCAGCCCGCCCAAACGACGGTCGGTGCTGGCGACGATGGGTTGGGCCGTGGAGGCGGTCACCGAGTGGGTGGAGGACATCCGGCCGATGTACGGAGTCACCGGCACGGTCATGTGGCCGACCGAGCGGGGTGGCCGAATCACCACCGACTACCTGAATACGCGGTTCGCGGCGTGCCGAGACGCGCTCGGCCTGCCGGTCGAGCTCGGGCCGCATTGCCTGCGGCACTCCTACATCTCCCACCTGCTCGAGGACGGATTCGACCACCTCTTCGTTCAGCAGCAGGTCGGCCATGCCTGGGGCTCCACCACGGCGCTCTACACATCGGTCGGCTCTGACTACAAGAACAAGGCGTTGCGCCGCGCCCTCGACCGGGCGTTCGCCCCAGCACCACGATGAAGAGGAACCGATGACGAGCCGGAGTCGGAAGCTCGGATACCGCTGGCACCTGCGGACGCTGATGGCAGGCAAGGGCATGTTCGCCACCACAGACCTGGTGCCCCTGCTCGCTGAGCGCGGCGTCACCCTGTCGTCGGCGCAGGTATACCGGCTGGTGACCCAAACACCGGAACGGTTGAGCCTGCCGATCCTGATGGCGTTGTGCGACATCCTCGACTGCACGCCGAACGACCTCATCGAGCCGGTAGTCGAGACCAAGCGATCCAAGGCCACCGGGACCGGCGGCGTGCTGGCGAAAGCCGACACGGTGACCGTGGACCGCAAGCCCCGCCGTGCCGAGATCCGGCGGCAGTGATCCCCGGGACGTGCTCGGTCTGCGGTGAGAAGCGCGAACTCATCGGCATCACACCGCAGGGCGGACGCTGGTGCGGCCGCTGCAAGAAACGCCACGTCGCCGCAGCGGACCTACAGCGGAAGCGGGATCGCATCATCGCCGCGGCCGTGGCTGTCGAACCGGAGATACCGATGGACGTCATCAATGCTGCGGTTCGCACGGCGGCTCCGCTCAAGCGCCACGCGAGCATGCTCGCCGCATACCTGGCAGAACACCCGGACGCGCTGTCCAACGGCCCCACCAGCGACATTGCCCCACTGCATCGTCTCGCCGGGCTGCTGGCAGAGGCCGGAGCTCGACGCATCGCACCCCGGCACCCGGTCTGCGCGCGATGCGGCCGCCACGAACGCAGGCACAAGCGCGCCGATGGTGGCACATGCGCGAACTGCCGGTCGCAGGAAAAGCGGCCATGCCCGGCCTGCGGCAAAGTCCGCAGACCATACGCTCTCGATGCGGACGGCCGCACCCTGTGTCAGATGTGCATTCGTGGTCGCCGACGGCAGAGCGAGGCGGCCGAACTGACCGACCGCATCGCGGACTGGGTTCTGGCCCGAAACCCCGACACAGACCGCGCGGCGATCATCGCCGTCATCGACGCTGTCGCTCCGAACCTGGAATACCTCCGTCGAGTCGCAGCCGAGCTCGGCCAGGAGAAGCGCCAGCCGCCGGGTTGGCCTCCCGGCGCCACGGCCAACCTCATCGCCGCTCTGGTGTCGACCGGTGCCGCCGCAAACGTTCCCGCTCTGATCTGCCACGACTGCCTGCAGCACGCGGGACCGAACCCGCACATCAGCCTGAACCCCGTAACCATCAGTCCCGGAGTAGTGCGCTGCGACGCCTGCACAAGAAACTGCCCAGCCTGCGGCCGGTCATCGAGATTGCCCGGTGAGAACATCTGCGGGCGATGCCGCACCGACCGGGCTCGACCGCGCGTCCGCGGCACCTGCGCGGGCTGCGGCACTTGCGATCAACGACTCGGCGACGCTGGAACCTGCCGTCGATGTCGAAGTCTGGTCCTGAAATCGTGCGACGACTGCGGCGAACCGGCTCATCGGACCCGATCCGACGACGCGTGGGTATGCCAACGCTGCGCACTGCGGCGAGATGTCGACAAGCTGCTTCCCGACGACGGCGGACCGCTGGCCGCATTGCGGGAACCGATCCTCGCGGCCAAGCCGAAGACGACCAGGATGTGGCTGGCATTCCCGCATGTCGCAGAACGCATCTCGGCACTGCGAGACGGACAGATAGCTCTCACTCACACCGCGCTCGACCAGCTCCCCGCCGGCCGCGACGTAGAACACCTCCGTCACCTGCTCGTCGGAGCCGGTGCCCTGCCGCCGGACCCACTTCGCCGAGTCAACGACTGGGCAGCACAACTGCCGCAGATCCTGGTCGTTCTCGACCAGGCGGACAGCCGAACAGTGCGATCGTGGCTGAACTGGAAGGTGCTGCCACGACTGCGTCGCCGCGCCGAAGCCGGACAGCACATGGGCTCTAGTCTGGGCAACGCTCGGCAGGACCTGCGCGAGGTGGTGGCCTTCCTCTCCGGTCTCGCCGCGACCGGACGATCCCTCGCCACCTGCCGCCAAGACGACTTGGACAACTGGTTCGGAGAACGAACCGCGCAGCGATATCGAATCCGGCCGTTCCTGAGCTGGGCCAAACGTCGCCGCCACCTTCCGCGAACCCTGTCGATGCCACCGAAATATCGCGGAACACCCACGACACCAACAGACCCTGAATCGCGCTGGACCACAGCCCGCCGACTCGTCGACGACGACTCAATCCACCCCGCCGACCGCATCGCCGCCGCGCTAGTCGTGCTCTACGCTCAGCCCTTGGCGCGGGTGACGGCGCTGACCCTCGACCACATCCGCAAAGACGGCCAAGCGATCATGCTCAGGCTCGGCAAGGACGAGCTGGAACTCCCCGAACCGTTCGCCTCGCTCATCGTCCAGCTGCCGTGCCCCCTCCGCGACGGGCCATCCATGCAGTTCCCCGGTCGATGGCTGTTCCCGGGAGCACGTCCGGGTCGCCCGATGGGGCCGATTCCGCTCGCGAATCGACTCGTCGCCCTCGACATTCAGCCCCGCCCGATGCGGGCATCGGCCCTGCGTCAACTGTCCACGGAACTGCCGCCCGCCATCGTCGCCAGCGTGCTCGGGCTTCGACCATCGACGGCCGTCAGATGGGCAGGGGAAGCGGGAGGCAACTGGACGAACTACGTCAGCGACCGCCAATCCTGATACCCCCTGGCTACACCGGCAAATCACGCCATAGTTGATCTCTGGATGTTGACGGCACCCGGAAGTATTGCGGAGCTGTTTCGGTGGAATCTGTCATTGGGCCATTTCTGCTAGTCAGCGCACCACGCAGCATTGCGGTGTTGTGCGGGTTCGGTCACCAATAAAAGCTGGCATCGGAATGCATCCGAGCGGCTGCACTTATGAATAGTCATTGACACGCGTAGGCGAGAGACGGTACCGTCGTGGCTTACAGGATATGATTGGCTCATGGACCACAAGCGCAAGATCGCCACCATTCAAAAGCAGATCGATGCGGTGGACAGCGACGGTGACATAGCCGATCTTGAGTACTGGCGAGCGCAGAACGATGTTGCGCTGCGCACGACGCTCGGGGTCGATAATCCTACTTACAAGAAGTTGGCCGATGTAAGCTTCACCCCTCTCGCTTTCTTCAGTGACTCACCCGACAGTGTCTTCGACAGCGCTCGCCGGAGCGGAATAAAACAAACCGTTGCGCTAATGAAGGCCGCTATTGGCGAGATAGAGTTGCTGGCACCGGCCGAAACTGCTCAGGGTGAGACCGCTGCACCCGGCGGTACTCGCGTATTTATAGTTCATGGGCACGACGATGTTCGGAAGCTAGAGGTCGCCACGCTGGTCCGCGATCTCGCCGGTGTCAAGCCAACAATTCTGAGCGAGTACCCCAACCAGGGCGACACGATCATCGAAAAATTCGAGCGTGCGGCCGCAGAGGCCGCGTTCGCAATCATCATTGCTAGCAGCGACGACCTCGGCACCGCCAAGAGTACCCCCGATGAGCTGGCGCCTCGTCCCAGGCAAAACGTAATCTTTGAGCTCGGTTTCTTCATCGGCAAGCTTGGACGATCACGGGTAGCGCTGCTCGTGGAGTCCGGCATTGAGCGGCCATCGGACACCGACGGCATCGTCTACATCCCGCTGGACCCGAACGGTGCATGGAAACTGCCACTTGCGAAGGAACTGAATCGGGCGGGCGTTGCGACGGATATTCGCGCATTGCTCGATTGAGCACTAGCTGTTGCGTACCATGAGGCTGGAGCTGGTTCACGGAGGGGTTGCATCGATCTCGCCTGCAGAGTGGTGGGCCTGGAAGGAGCTCATCGTGGCTTTAGTCCTAAGTTTTGGAATCCTCAGTTTGTGAATCGGGACGCGGCAACAACATGCTGCAGATCTCCTAACGTCGTAAACTCCACTGTGGGCGACGGGGTGTATGCGGCAGCCAATGGGGTGCGAGACACGAACAACGGACACACCGATCGCGGAGTAGGCACCCCAAGCGCAGCAGCGACAGCGACTAGATTTGCCTGTATTGCCTCGGCTTTGGCCTGTAGCTTCGGAATTTCCCCCTTGTCGCGGCGGAAGAACTGATCAACCACACGGGCTATCTCAGCCGGCGTATATGCCTCAGCCAGATCTTTGTCATCGATCACCCACAATTCGCCTGTCTCCGTGTTGACGGCGATGTGGTCCACCTCTCCGGGCAGGCTGCTCATACCGATCGTCCCGGCATGTTGAGGCTTGATTCGGCTGCGCACGACCAAGCCAAGACGTCTCAGTTCGGCGTCGACTTGGTCTTCCAGCACCCTTGTACGCAGCAAACGCACTTGGTCGAGCGCCTTCCGCAGCTCGCGATATCGGTCGAGTCGACTAGGTGGCCAAGGTAGCAGTCCGTCAGATAGGTAGCCAGCCAAGATGAGTCCGCTTGTCCCCGCGTTCCAGGGAAGTATCAACAGGGTGCCCTCGTTGAGGGCTACGATCGGTCGTGTCATCAACCGCTGATCGCGCGATCGGCCCTTCCATGGCTGAACAGTCTCGGCCGCAAGGCCTTCTCTGGTCAGTGTCAGCTCTTTAACCGCCGCCCGGACCTGTGCGTCATCATCGAGATCATAGAGCGTCGCCACATGGTCGCAGATCTCTGCTAGCGAAGCCTCTGCAACGGGCATAGCATCGGTGACCGGCCAACTCGCCAGTGCTGAGCACACGCTTAATAGGGCCGTGGCCGTACATCCGATCTCCCGCAGCATCGCAGGATCGATGCGGGCGAGGATTTGCTCAGGGTCCGGTCCACTGTCATGAGCCACGTCGTCGCCGAGTTGCCTGCGAGCATGACGCAGACGCGCATTGTTGAAGGCCTTAGTATCGACCGCGCTTGATGTTTCTGAGTCCGATTCAATAGTGATCTCGTAGCTGTCCGAAATCCTGGTGCGATCGTTGCTCAATTCGTGAAGTAATGCGTCACAGCGAACGGTGGAGTCCACGAATAAGCCAGCAGCGGCCATCAGATGAGACCACTCGATGTCGTCGGGATCCTGAGTTCCTCCCGGGCTTGCAGCCAAACCTAATTCGAGCAAGGCCGCACAGACCGCCCAGTGGCGCCCCAATCGTGTATCGGTGTCGTTAGCGACGTCCAGATTTCCGACAGATGCAACCGAGGTCGGAAGGTATTGGTGGTTCTTGCGTTGATGCCGCTCTTTGTGTCGAGCCGACGAGATCGCTTCGAGTTCGACTGCGGCCCGGCGAACGACTGCGGCAGGGTCGAAACGGTCGAACTGAGCGGAAATTTGACGTTTGATCCAGGGCACCACGACCTCAAGCTCAAGAATCCGGGACTCGGCGCGATTTCTGTCGCCGACCGTGCAGCCGGAATTGCTCAAGTGCGCACCCAGGCTTCGATTTGCCTGCGATATCGACCACTCGGGTATCGAGGGGGGTTGCGGCAGGTTTTGGGCCCGCTGAGGCGGGGCAGCCGCAGAGATCATCAGCATCCTAGGAACAGTCGACCATACATCGTTCAGCACGCTAACAGCCTGACCGGCCTCGGATTTCTGATTGAGGCGTTTGGTAAATAGTTGTCCGAGTCTCTCCTGAATGAAATCAGGCTCCTCGACGCCGGCTTGAGGAAGATCGGCATTCCATAGCAACTCGATGACTTCTTCTGCATCGCCGAGCACGAGAGGCTCATTGATATCGGCATCGAACCGTAACCTGACGACACATTCGTTTAAGTCGCATTCGCGCAGGGCCGCAGACACCGCTGCTGGGTTGTGTAGCGCTACGCGACAGACCGTGCCCAGAAGGTGGAAAGCGAATTCCTCAAGCTCTAGCGGTATGTCGCCATCGAGAAGTTCGGCGAGGATGGTGCCCGTGTGTGGTTGTAACGGCTCCAACGTCGCCATCGCCCACAGGGTGTGGTCTGGAGTCAAGAACCTCGCCGGTTTTCCATCGTCGTAACCGGCGAGGTCGCGACTCGAGGGCAGGCCAAGCCGCAACAGGGCCATCTCAAGCGGGCCGCGCTTCGCGGCGGCTAAACATTCCTCGGTTCCTACTTGGTGCGGTGCCATAGCAACAGCCGTCGGCGGTATGCCCGCTCGGTGCACCGCCTGGCCGTTCGCCTTCCAGAACTGCCAACTATCCGCAGCATCCCACCCGAAGATAGGTAGTGACCTGTTGCCGACCAAATCCTCGTGAAAATATGCCCACAGCTGGTCGGCGTTGGTACTTGTCGAGGTCATCCACTGCAACGCGGACAGTGTCACCAGCGCGGTGTTCTGGTCGGTCATTAGCATGGCGGCGCCGACCGGCGCAGCAATCACAACTCGAACGATTTCTGCGTCAGCGTGTATGTCGAACAAACCGGAGTGCGATCGCACGCTGGTGCCTGCCGTGACGGCGGCCAAAGCCTCCTCAGCCGGCCTAAGGTCGCACGAGGTGATTCCAGCGGCGACGGCGAAGGCGAGGATATGGCGATCGCCGAACATCATTAGCAATGCCGGTCCCGCTTCGCCGTGAACGATCCGGGTCATCGGGGCATCTGGCATGGCCAGAAGTAACCTGGTCGCCTCGTTGCGTGCGACTGCCAGCCACTCGCGTTCACACTCTGGCCGCCCAGCTGCGCGCTGAGCCAGCACCCCCACTGCGTAATCCCAGCTCTCGGCGATATACGGCAGCGGAAGCGCCAAAACAGTGTTGCCCGCGCCCTCGACCGCCAGTGTGGTGCCGAAGCACGTGCCTGCCATACCCTGACCGGTGTCCACTCGGAGCTGGCCCGGAGCTTTCGTTGCCCAGACCAGTGCGGTGCGATGGTAGTCGTTGGAGTCCTCGGACAGACGCCAGAACTCCGCTGCCGCCGCTGCCGCGGTGATTTCGGCGGTCGTGACCGACGGGGGATCACCCACCTGGGGAAGCGGGTCGTCAGGCCACGCCGCCACCAGACCTGCTACGACCCGGCTGGTATGGCTCAGACACAGCTCGACGTAGTCACCGACACCAAATCCGAGGTCCGACCGGAGAACGGAATCTATAGCATCGCTCACCAGCTCGGCCGTCCGGAGCGAAGCTATCGGACGCTCTAGCAGTCCGGGGAACACACGATATGGTCGACCCTTGAACACAGCCACCGCATCGATTCTCGGATCGATAGGCACGGCGTCTTCCATAGCAGCTAGAGCACCTGCGCGCGAACGTGCGAGATCGACTAATTCCGTCATCCCACCGCAAGGTTTGGGCCGTCGACGCTGTTGCGCTGCTGCTCGGAGTGCGACACGCACTGCTGGCGCCAGGCTCAAATAACGATGCATCCCCGTTGGTGACGACACGATCGCGTGCGCTACCGCTAACGGATCACCAAAAGTCGCCAACGCCGCCAGCATCGCGCGATCGCCGTCGTGCAGCTGCTGAATCCTCTCACGATCGCCAGCAGTCTTCTTGGCCTTCCGTCTAGCCATCGAACTCCCTTCGCGTCGTTGTCGTGCACTCCGCGAGGGGACCCTACGCCCGGCGACCGACAGGTCCACATGCCGCGCACGGCCTCATAGAAGTCGGATCTCACCGGCGCAGCCGGCAAGCCGAATGAGCGGCAGGAATTCGAGGAGTTCGAATATTCCGGTGTTGCCGGTTGTCCGCTGCTGGTGCTCGGCGACGCCCAGGCCGGTGCGGTCGGTGATGAACGGTTCGCACATCCAGTCCTGCGGTGCCGCCCAGTCCAGGCCGCCGACCTCGTCGCGGTAGCGGCGCACCCGTGCGGCGTATTCGGCCGGGGTGGGTCCGGCGTCCCAGGTGCCGTGCACGCTGAGCATGGAGAAGCCGCCGGAGTCCAGTGCCCACCGGCCGATCGCGCGCGGGAGGGTCTTGTAGCGGGAGAGGCGGACGTCGGAGATGAACAGCGGGACCGGGGTGCGGGTCAGCCAGCCGGGGTGGTGGCTGCCCAGGTAGAACCTCACGCCGCCTCGCCCTTCTCGGTCGAGCCCAATTCGCCCGGCAGAGGGCTGTGGGCCGGGAGGTCGATGACCTCGGCCAGGGAGTCGCCGTAGCGCAACGACAGCTCCACCACTGCGGGGCCGGTGATGGTGACGCGGGTGGCGTCGGCGCCGAAGGCGTGTGCCAGGTGCTCGGCGCGGTTCTCGAAGTCGGCCGGGGACTGGCCGGCCAGCATCCCCAGCCGCACCACATCGGTGGAGGCGCCGACGGCGACCGAGAGCAGCCGCGGGCAGAACACCCGCTCGCCCTCGCGGATGGTGAGGTTGCAGGCGGTGAGCAGGCGAGCCCAGCGGCGGGTGTAGCGCCACCAGGTCAGGAACCGGGTGCGGGCGCGGGCGGTGACCCACCGCTCGAACATCTCCGGACGACGGTGTCGCCAGAGCATGATCCCCGCGAGGGCCACGAGCCCGAGCCCGAGGCCGACGGGCCAGCCGAACTGGACCCCGGCCAGCACCGCGAAGGCGAGCGGGGCGGAGATGACCGGGAACAGGACCGCCCACTTGATCGCCAGGGCGGCGGCGTAGCCGGTGTAGAGCAGGCCGAGGCCAGCACCGGTCAGGATCGCGTCGAACGGGTCGGTGCCGGTCTCGGTGGTCGTGGTGGTCTTCACGGCTGATCCTCCAGCTCGGTGGGGGTGAAGAGTTCGAGTTCGAGTTGCCCGGGTGTCGGAGCGAAGGAGATCGGGGCGGTGGTGCGGGTCCGGCGCTTGCGGACCCCGGCAGCAGCCTTGGCGACGATCGGGTTCACCTCGTCGGCCGCGCGCTTGCGGGTGGTGCTCATGCCGCCTCCGGCCAGTCGTCGTCCCCGTCGTCGCCGTGGGCGAGGTCGAGGTGCCAGCCGGGGGCGTCGCCGGTCTCGGCCAGCAGGTGCACCACCACGGCAAGGGGGTCGGCGCCGGAGCGTTCCCAGCGGCAGCGACGCTCGGCGCGGGTGTCGGCCACCAGCTCGGCGTCCCGGTCGCGGTCGTGGTTGGGGTTGTCGGAGAACAGGTTTCGGATAGTGGACATCAGCGGGGCTCGCTTTCGGAGGTGCCGCACACGAGGCAGAGGCGGGAGCAGGACGTGGTGCCGTGGGACCGGGCGGTGGTCCCGTGGGAGTCGGTGAAGGCGTGGCCGGTCTGCTCGCACTGATCGGGAACCCGGCAGCCATTGCAGACGATCTTGTCGCCGTCGTAGACCCACCGAGCACGCCCGGGAAGGAAAGTCAGGAAAGCGATCGCCTGATACCTGGTGTCGAAGCAGACCGACTCCCCATCGGCATCGGTGAACAGCTCCCCGCAGGAATCGCAGTAGACGACAACGTGGACCTCGGTCACGAACCCGCGCCTCACGCCGCCACCCCCGAACCCGAGCCCGGCGGGTTGTCGTCGGCGCCCGGGATGAAGTCCGGATCGAACCCGGAGTAGTCGACAACCGGGGCGGTGTCGGGCTGGGCCGGGGAGAAGGCGTCCACGATGGCGTCGACCGCATCGTCGGAGACCCAGAACGCGCGGACCCGCTTGAACCCGGTCGTGCCGTCCTCCCCGACGTAGCCGACACCGGGGGTGAGTTCGCTGATCTGATCGCAGCGAGCGCCACGATCCCGGGCGCCTTGGCCGTGGACCATCGCGGTCTGCGTCGGCTCATCCAGCCGGAGCCCGATCCGCACGGAGAAGAGCTGCCGGTTGGGCATGGTCTCCTTCGACGGGTCCTGCAGAGCAGCGACCACGACCACTGCGGCGGCACGGCCCTTGGACAGCAGCAGCCCCGACAGGCGCCGGAACTCGTTCTGCTCTTCCCGGCTGGCGTAGGACGACAGCGCCGCTGCCTCATCGATCACGACGAGCATCAGCGGCTCATCGACGCTCGGGTACAGCTTGCGAGTGCCGGACCGGCGCATCCGGACCAGCCGCTCATCCATGAGTTCGACTGCCTCGGAGAGCATTCCGAGGATCGATCCGGTGTCCACGCCGAAGCGGACGAACAGACGGTCGGCGCCGCTGCCGAACTCCGCACCGCCCTTGGGGTCGCACATCCACACGTCGACCAGCCCGGCCCGGATCGCGGGGCCGAGACCGCCGATGATCGAGTGCAGCACCGAGCCCTTCCCCGAACCCGTGGCACCGGCCACGAGGATCTGCGAGCCCAGCACCCGCAGCAGCCACGGCGAGCCGTCCTCGGCCACTCCGACCGGCACCGCCTCCAGGTCGACTCCGACCGATTCCGGGGTGACCTGCTGCTCCGGTGCCGCCTCCTGCTCGGCGCCGGAGCCCACCGCGTCGGTGGGGATGGAATCGGTGAGGGTGTCGAAGACCCGCAGTTGCAGCCGGACGTGGCTCGGGTCGGTCCCGATCGCGGTCACGGTGGGGACGGCGAAGTAGGTGGCGAGCTGGTCGCAGGTGTCCTCGCTGGTCCAATCGCCCAGCTTCTGCCCGCCGAGCATCTGCACCTCCACGTCGATTCCGTGCGGGGTGTAGTCCCAGCGCACGATGTGGGGGAAGCCGCGGTCGCGGTGCCCGAGGTCGAGCGCCTCGAACATCAGGTTCGACTGACCGGGGTCAGCGAGGATGAACGCGGCCGGACGAAGGGCAGGCGGGGCAGCGGCGGTGATCTGCTCGGCGGTGGTGGCCGAGCGGATGACTGTGGTGTCGAGGTAGCGCCACCAGGCCAGCACACCGGTACCGGTCACCGCACCGGTAGCGACGAGAAGGGTTTCGAGGTTCATGGTCAGGCACCTCCCACCGCGATCGGCAGCATCGGCTGCACCACCGGACGCGGGCGAACAGGGATCACGGGACGAATGGGAGCCGTGAACGGCGCAGTAGGCACCGGGGCAGGCTCGGGAGCGGAGACCGGCGCGGCGGCGGGTGCCGGGGCCGGGGTGTCGGCGGGCCGGGTCTTGCCGACGTAGTTGCGGGCGGTCGAGGGCGAGACCCCGAGCGCCGCAGCAATTTCCGGGAACTTCACGCCATCGGCATGCATCTCGATCGCCCGAGCGACCTTGGCCGGATCACGCCGAGCAGCAGGCTTGCGACCACGCACCGGCGCCGGAGCCGGGCGAGGAGGATCGGCCGGGACCGGTTCGGAGATCACGACCGCAGGCGTCTCCAGCTCGGCCACTGTCTCCGGCTCGCGGTTGGAGGCCCGGAACAGCATCCCGAGACCGTGGGTATCCACCAGCAGCGACACCGGCGCCACCGCGGCGACGAGGGCAGCGGCCCACCACGGCAGGTGCTGTCCGGCCATCGCCGCATGGACGGAGTTGCCGACGACCGAGACCAAGGCACCGCACACCAGCACCCCGAGGAACCAGCGCCGCTCCGGCCCGCGAGCGAGGACCAGCATCGAGATGGTCGCCTGGATGATCGTGCCGTCCACGATCACCGGCCACAGCCACGCCAGCTCGCGCGGGGTGCGGGCCATGATCGCCAGCTCCTTGAGAGCGGCGAAGGACAAAGCGAAGGCGGCGACGCCGATGGTCACGATCACCAGGACCGCGACCCACCGGGCCACCCGCATCGCCGTGGAACGCTCGGACACGACTACGCCGCCTTCCCGGCGTCCACCGCGTCAACGGTGGTGTCGGTCTGCGCGGACTCGGCGGCATCGTGCTCGGCCAGCACCTTCGCCAGCTCACCGAGCAGGAACCGGGCATCGGTGATCGACAGCGACACATACGAGCGCACCCCGACCCCGACCAGATCGACCACCACCGAGGCCGGGATCAGCGACGAACCGAAATCGCCGTGGTGAGCGTGCAGCCGCTCCGGGCGGTACTGGACCTCCAAGCCGTCGTGGCCGTCCACATCGGTGCTGATGTAGCTCATCACGCACCGGCCTTCGCGCCCGCACCGTTGGCGGTGGCCTTCGGGGTGTTGTTGTCGCCCCTGATCCCCGTCGCCCGGTACACGTAGCCCAGGTACTTGAAATCGCCCTGACCCATCACCCGCGCCTCGGCCGTCAGCCCCTCCAGCTCGATCAGCCAGATCCCCGGCGCCAGCTCCTGCCCCGCCGGAACCGGCCGATGCTCGGAGATGAACTTGACCTCGAACGACGCCCGCTTGGCCTTCTCCTCGTCCGGGTCCGACACCGTCGCGCTCCACAGCGGCAGCCCCGACCCCTCACCGGTCTTCGGGTTGTAGTCCCGCTCCTGCTCGGCCAACGCACTGCGGTCCGGGTTGTACTTGATCGCCGGGCCGATCTCCCCCATCAACAGCAGCTTCCCCGGGAACGCCGCACCCGACTCGATCGGGAACCGGAAACCCCTCTTGATCGCCATTTACGTCTCCTCATTGTCCGTAGCGGAAAACCTGATGACCTGCACTTTCCGCGAAAATCGAGGACGCAATGACCGCATAGCTGGACTTCTAGAGACGTCTTGGTAGAATGAAGACGTCCCTAAAAATCTTGGAGGCGACAGTGCCGAACGAGCGCTTACGCGAGGCCCTGCTTCGGAGCGGAATCGACATCACCGACGTCGCCGAAGCGACTGGCGTGGACGAGAAGACCGTCGAACGTTGGATCACGAAGGCCCGAACTCCCTACCCCCGGCATCGTCATAAGGTCGCCTCCCTGGTCAAGGAGGCGGAAGGCTATCTCTGGCCCGATGCAATCGCTCCCGAGCGGGTGAACGCGATCGCGGGCTCCGAGGTCGTGAAGGTCTACCCGCACCGCAACTCGGTGCCGTCGGACCTCTGGGGCAAGCTCCTTGCGGCTGCCACCGAACGGGTCGACATCCTCGTGCTGGCAGGTCTGTTCCTCGCGGAGGACCCCACCTTCACGCGGACGATTCAGCGAAAGGCGCGGCAGGGCACGTCGGTCCGAATGCTGTTCGGCGAGCCGGGAGCGGCGGAAGCCAAGAAGCGGTCGAGCGAGGAACGCCTCGCAGAGGGCACGGTGTCAGCCCGAATCCAGAACGCACTCGCACTGATTCGCCCGCTCGAAAGCATCGACGGCGTTGAGCTGCGGTACCACGAGACCACGCTGTACAACTCCATCTTCCGCTTCGACAACGAGATGGTCGTGAACATGCACGTGTACGGCCAGCCCGGCGCCTACGCGCCTGCCATGCACCTGCGCCGCTTGTCCGGCGGCGACCTTTTCGACACGTACACAACAAGTTTCGAGCAGGTCTGGAACGAAGCGGGAGCCAAGGACCGAGGACAGGGAGCGGCGTGAGAACCGACCACTACAACGACCCTGAGGCACCTCAGGCCAACAGCCTCAAGGTCGCCGTATCTGCCGTGGTGAGAGACGATCAGGGACGCATCCTGATGATCCACAGGACAGACAATGACCGGTACTCGATCCCGGGCGGAGGGATGGAAGTCGGAGAGACCGTCGCCGAGGCTGTCATCCGCGAGGTCGAGGAGGAAACCGGAATCACCGTCCGCCCTGGGCGCTTGCTCGGCATCTTCTCCGATCCTCACCACGTCATCGCCTACGACGACGGCGAAGTCCGCCAGGAGTTCTCAATCTGCTTCAGTGCCGACCCCACCGGCGGAAGTCCCCGTACGAGCTCGGAATCGAAAACGGTCCGGTGGGTCCCGCCGGGCGAACTGCACTCCCTGGACATCCATCCGTCAATTCATGAACGCATTCGCCGGGGATTGAGCGACGAGACCGGCCCCTACTTCACCTGAGCCGCGAGACGATCGGCCGTGTTCTCGACCGCCTGACGCAGCAGGGGCTCCGCCTCCCTAATCGATCGAGCGACGACGTGCTCCGGGCCATAGCGGTGGTAGATGTCGGCTATTCGGTCCGGAAACTCCACGTCATCGCCAGTAGGTGTGGTCGTCATGTCAGCCCACCACAGCGCATCGCGAAGCGCCGTCTTCTCATCCGACCATTGGGCTGTCGAGAGTCCGCGGTTGCGCGCTTCTACGCAGGCACAGGAGTGATGTGCCACAAGGGCGCATAGCCGGTCGGAGGCGCCGATGCCCGTCAAGTACTCCGCTCCGTCGATCGGGTGGAAGCCAGTGCGGACCAGATGGGGTGCGTAGCCAATATCGTGCAGCCATCCCGCCGCGACCAGCAATGCCGGATCATCGACGACCTCTGAGGCAGAGCCAGCCCGGCGAGCGACACCCTCGACGTGTGCCAGCCTTCGCGGTAGCCCGGCAAGGTGCTCCCGTGCGAGGTTCGCAGCCCAAGTGACGAGGTCCGTGCTCATGGAACCAAGGTATCGGGCCGAGGTGACCCGACCGGTATGGCCAGCATTGGACGCGGACATCGCCAGGGCTGGGGGCCGATGGTGAGCACCCAGGCCGTGATGAGCAGTTGCTGAAATTCGCTATATAGAGTCAAGGGGCGGCGCTGCGCGCCGCCCGGCGGTGCCGCCACGCGGCACCGCGCAGCTCGGCCGGCCTCCGCAAGCTCCGGCAGGCCGAGGCGCGTTGGGCGCGTCGGCACCGCTTTGGCGACGTGGCAGAACGCCACCTTCCCCGATCTGGGCGCCTTTTTCTACGACCGAGGCAGTGCTGGGCACGCGGTGAGCCGTCCCCGGCTTGGCCTCCCGCGACCGAGCCCGAACCGGCCAGCATCCAGCCCGGTCCACCGGCTGTGGTCCCGATTCGCCGCCAGGTAGATCGGTGGGTCACCAGCGGGTCCGGGCAGCACCGTCCTGCCCTACCATGTACCCGGCGACGAGAACGACCACGTCTGCGCCGACTGCCTCGCCACCTACTGGGACGCCTACCAGCGCACCGACATCGACTACGAGATCTGACCCAGTCCCGGGGCTCCGGCCCCACTACCGCTGTTCAAAAAGGCTTCCGTTGCTTCGGTGTGATGGCTCTGGCCCTGATCGAACTGCGCGCTTTCCGGTCGCGTCATGAGCGGACGACTTCGACTCGGTGCTATGTCAGTCTTTGGACTCTCTACCCAAACGGTCGGAGATGCCGGTAGTGGGTCCGGACAGGTAGCCCTCGATATCGGCATCCTTGAAGTGCTCTGCGAAAGACACGAATTCCGACTCCGATCTCCAGTCGCACATTGCGCAGACCGTCGACTCGAAAAATCCGCCCTTCTCCATATCGGTCACGATATCTTCTTCAAGCCGGTAGGACTCGCACCTCGGGCAACGCTCCGGCTCCCCAGCGGTCCGTCGATGAATCAGCGTTCCGAACGTAGATATGAGGTGAGAGGTGGAGTTCAGGACCAGATCGGCATCGTTGGGTGTTGCGTTGCTGTAGTGCTGAAGCCAGACAGCAAGATCCCAGGTTTTGTCCGCAAGCGTTTTCACGTACGACCGAACCCTGCTCTCACTGGTTAGACGCTCGGCGAAGATGTTAGCCCACCCCTTGAAATCAGCGGCTTTGGGTGCGTCGACAATCTCTCCGAGCCAGTCCGAGCCTGCATGCAACCTCGCGAGGGCAATCAATGCATCTCTACACTTAATACCGACTGACTGGAAATCTTCGGATTCCGAAGCGGAATCCATTGCTTCGAGCGCCTGGCGAAATCGCCGCCAGGGTGGAGAAACGTGCTCTTCTTCAGTTTCATTCAGCTCTGCCCGAGAACGTTCAGCCAGAAAGAGTCCGAGACCCAAATGAAAAATTAGCGCCTGCTCTATTTCGGGGAAATCTTTTTGTGAATACAGATTGGTCGGATCTGTGATCACCCACCAACGCGATTCTTTGCAATGTACGTCATATAGATCGTGACTACGCCCCAAGATCCGCCGAGCACCCACCTTCTGTACCAGTGCAACCTCGTCCTCCTGGGACTGCCCATTGACGTAGTCGCGGATACCTCGTTCCTCCGCGTCTGACATGTCTACCAATTCTTTTCGGCCTCCTGCCTGACGTACGAGCGGCTACACCGGAGGCATCGGCTATCGCTACACGTCTCGTTACTTCGACATCGGGTCAGCCCACTGAGCGGCCTACCGGCCGCTTGGCCCTGCTGGGCGGTGGCCTGCATTGTTTTCCCGCGTCCCTCCAGCGTCAAGAGCGCTCCGCGTCCCTGCGGGAAGGGCTTCCGCCCTCTCTTGACCCCGGAGCCTCTACGCGAGAAGGGCAGGCCCTATGGGGCAGGCGGCGGCCAGCCCGCCGTTCGGCGCAACCCACCTCCCATCAGGGCCATCGCGTGTCACCCTTGCTGTCGGAAATCGCCTCCACGAACGCAGTCGGCTGCGGGACCAGAACGGGACCACACGATCCGAGCGCCCACGCATCGACCAGCACATGTAACACCTCGAAGAACCAACCGGATATCGCTCTGAACTGCGAATACCCCTCTCCAGCCGACCTGGGGGTCAAGTGGTCGCAGGTTCAAATCCTGTCAGCCCGACATCGAAACCCTTCCGTCCTTCGCCGGAAGGGTTTCTGTTTCGGCGAGCCGGAATCGCGCAATCCCAGAAAGAACTCTGCCCCGGGTGCATGAATTCCTATAGGCCATCACCCCGTCGGGGACGGCCGCCCCGCCATCAGCGGGACCAGGCGTACACCGGGTAGACGGCGAACTCACACCCCGGCACCGTGACCGACACCGACCGGGTATCGGTCGTATTCGGCGGCGTCGTCAGAAACTCCGTGTACGTCGGGCACGCGGAACTCTGGTGCGCGATCACCGTCGTCTCGACCACCGCCTGCGCCCCGTGCTCCCGATCGAGCACGACGGTCGTCGGTACCTCGTCCCCCCGCACCGCGTCCACCTGCGGCCCGCCATCTGTGGCGGTGACCCCCGGGAACCCCGTCAGACTGCAAGCCCCGCTAGCCCCCACCACCCAATAACTGATCGTGAACCCGACCGTCGTCCCCGCCGCATTCATCATGGGCTCGGCATCGAAGTTCAGCTGCCCGTCCGCGCAGGCGGGCGCCGGGGCGGGAGGCGCACCCTGTACCGGGGCCTCTTCCGAAGCAACGGCTCCGGTGCACCCGGTGAGAGCACACGCTGCGAGCAGCGCACCGGCGAAAGCGATTCGTTTCATGGACAACACCTCGTGGCAGAGTCGGAATCTGTCGACGCATCCATCCCCCCGTAGGGACGAGCCCGTCGACCACCGAATCGCCAACGACCGCAACGGGTGTTAACGGCTCAGGCGCACTCCGGCGCGGGGGCGTCGCGGAAGAGCGGGTCGCCGGCGGGCGGGGCGTAGACCACGTAGAGCACCACCGGCTCGGAGCCGAGGTTCTGCCCGACATGGGTGTTCCACTCCCCCGCGGGCTCGTTGATGAACGAGCCCGCGCGGTACACGGGGCCCGCGCAGTCCGGGCCGGGGTGGGTGAGCTCGCCCGCGGCGATCACCCCGAAGACCGGGCCGTCGTGGAAGTGCCATCCGGTGGACCCGCCGGGGGCGATGGTGATCCGGCGCGCCACCAGGTCGGTGGCGACGGGGAAGATTCCGGCGGGGACGGTGACCTGCCCCAGCGTGACGGCGGTGATATCGACGCCGGGGGTTGCGGATGCATTGCCGGTGCCGAGGAGAACGACCGATCCGGCGACGAGAGCGCTGATCATGGGCCTCATTCCGGCAGTCTAGCCAGCATGAACACGGCTAGGTGCGGAATACGTCGGTCAGCGTGACGAGGGGTAGCCCGCGTTCGCGGATGATGTCGATCAGCTGCCATAGAAGGTGAAGCGGGCGCCGGTGTCGCGGGCGAAGCGGATGTAGGCGGCGACGACATCGGGGGCGGCGCCGTCGTCCACGGTCAGGGCGAGATTGGTGCCGTCGATTCCCCGGCCGGTGGACTGAGGGCGCCCCCGGCTGTGGAAGCAGCCGGGGGCACCCGGGAAATCAGCCCTTGACCAGCTCGGGCGGGTTGGCCGCGGCGAACTCGCCCTCGACGTCCTCCTCCACCGCGGCCCGGCTGGGCAGCAGGATCGCCGCCACCACCACGATCAGGGCGAGGGCGGCCGAGACCAGGAAGGCGAGGCGGGTGCCGTCGAGGTGCGCGGCGACCGCGTCGACGCCCTCCTCGACCAGCGCGCCGCTGCGCGACGACATCACCGTCACCACCAGCGCGGTGCCGAAGGCCGCCGCGACCTGCTGCAGGGTGCCCAGCATGGAGCTGCCGTGCGAGTACAGGTGGTGTGAGAGCGCGCCGAGCCCGAGGGTGAAGACCGGGGTGAAAGCCGCCGCCAGCGAGACCATCAGCAGGATGTGCAGCCCGAGGAGCTGCCAGTACGGCATGGTCAGGGTGATGCGGCTGAAGCCGGCGAGGGCGACGGCGATGCCGACGGCACCGGGGATCACCAGCCAGCGGCCGCCGAAGCGGTCGAAGAGCCGGCCGATGGTCGGGCCGAGCAGCCCCATGGCGAGCCCGCCCGGCATGACGAGCAGCCCGGTGGCGAGCGGGCTCAGGCCGCGCAGGTTCTGCAGGTAGAGCGGGAGCAGGATCATCGAGCCCATCATGGCCAGGAACGCCACCGACATCAGGATCAGCGCCTTGGTGTAGGTGCCTGCCAGCAGGACCCGCAGATCGAGCAGGGGGGTTCCGGTGCGCTGCAGGCGAATCTGGCGCAGCGCGAAGACGGCGATCAGGGCGATGCCTGCGGCCACGATGAGCGTGGGGACGGTGTAGTCGCCGCTCTCGAACCGGCTCAGGCCGAAGACCAGGCCGCCGAAGCCGAGCGCCGCCAGCACCACGCTGAGCACGTCGATGGAGCCGGTCTCCGGCTCGCCGACGTTCTGCAGTTGCCGCAGCCCGAGCCAGGTGACCACGCCTGCGATCGGCAGCACCAGCACGAAGAGCCAGCGCCAGGAGCCGACCTGCAGCACCAGCCCGGAGATGACCGGGCCCATGGCGGGCGCGACCGAGATGGCGAGCGTGACGTTGCCCATCACCCGGCCGCGGTCCTGCTCCGGGACGACGGTCATCAGGGTGGTCATGAGCAGCGGCATCATCACGGCGGTGCCGCCCGCTTGGATGACCCGGCCGATCAGCAGCACCGCGAAGGAGGGGGCGAGCGCGGAGAGCGCGGTGCCGACGAGGAACACGGCCATGGCGGTGGCGTAGGCATGCCTGGTGGTGACGCGCTGCAGGAACCAGCCGGTGGCCGGGATGACCGCGGCCATGGTGAGCATGAAGACGGTGGAGACCCACTGGGCGGCGCGGTCGTCGACGTGCAGGTCCGCCATCAGCCGCGGGATGGCGTTGATCATGATGGTCTCGTTCAGGATCACCACGAAGGTGGCGAGCACCAGGACCCGGATGACGAGCGGCGTCCGTCCCGCTCGTATGGGCACTGCGGGTTCGACGGGCATGGGCACCTCCGGGGCTGGAACGTCGGCAAGGTCTGGGCTGACCCCGTGACCACGGCACCGGTCTCCGCCGGCGCCACGGTGGTTCTGACGGTGTGCACCGGTCGAACTCATCGGGTGGCGGTGAGTATCCCGCGCGGCACTGACCGCACGCATCCGATTTATCGGGCGAAAAGGGCGGTAAGCTGCGCTGACCGCGGAAAGTGACGGTACTCACGCCGTCGGTGGCGGCTCGTCCGGTCGGGCGACGCCGAGCACCGCGTGCGTCGGTCGGGATGCATCGCCGCGCGCCCTGCGGCAGCGTGAGGACGCCGGGTCGGCGCCGGACTTCGGCACATCCGGAAGGCGCACTACGACGCGGTCCCCGCGCACCGGCTCGGGGTACCGGCGCGCGGGGACCGCACGGGAGAGATCAGCCGCGCAGCGCCTGGATGAGCCGCTGCCGCAGCCAGCCGAGCGCGGTCACCCCGCCGGGCGCCACGGCGTAGCCGGCGTACGACTGGTGGATGCCGGACTTCAGGAAGTCGTCCACCTGCTGCCTGCGCTCGTCGTAGGCGTTGGAATTGAGCTGGTCGGCGAGCAGGCCCCAGCCGCCCGCGGCGAAGGCGTCGCTGAGCAGCTCGCCGGCCTGGTACTGGTAGCTGCCGATCTTGGACGGATCCGGGTTGGAGAGCTGCACGGCGAAGCCGGCGAGCCGGCCCGCGAAGTCACCATCCGGCATGGCGCAGTAGAGATCGCCCTCGATGCAGAAGGTGTAGGTCACCGGGCTGAGCCAGCCGAAGCCGTTCACCCGGGGCCCGACCGCGCCCGCGCCGGAGACCGGCGCGCCGATCAGCGCGTCGGCGGGCGAGCGGCGCGGGTCGGAGACCAGCCCGACCAGCGCCACCCGGTTGGCGGGCACGACGGTGAGGCCGGTGCCGATCTCGGCCGCCACGTCACCGGCCGCGTCCGCGCCCTGGCTGTAGCCGAGCAGCGCGATCTGGGTATTGCCGCAGGCCAGCGCCATGGCCTGGACCGCACCGCGGGCGCCGTCCACCGCCTCGGCCTTGGACCGGCCGTAAACCTCGCCCTCCCAGGGGAAGGCGGTCGCGGCGTAGTGGATGTAGTCCACCCGGACATCGCCTGGCAGCCCCTCCGCCGCCTGGGCGAGGATCCCGCGGCCGGGATCCTCGTTCGACGTCTCCCAGGTGCCGGGCACCGCCACCACGTAGAGGTCGGGGCAATCGCCGGGCGCGGCCGAGGCGACCGGGCCCTGGGCGAGCAGCGCACTCGACACCGCGGTGGCCGCGCAGAGGGCGGCCACCGATTTCCACCGTGCAAGCATCATGGTCTCCATGTCGTCACAAGAAGCATCCCTCGAGTGCCCCGAGTCCCCGACTACTTCGGCGGCACGTTCATGTCACGGTTCATCGTAGGGATTTCGATGTTCAACGGCATCCTGAGTTCGGAGAGGTAGACCAGAGCGAACTGGCGGAGGAACTCGTCGAAGAGCCAGTAGGCGTCGGGGGCGAGCGGCACGATCGGCAGCAGCCCCTCGCGGACGGCGACGAACGGGCCCCAGGAGACGTCGAGCAGCGGCTCCCAGATCGGCTCGCGCGCGATCTGCAGGTCGTCGGCGAGCTTGTCGCCGAGGATGAAGCGGGTGAAGGCGCCGAGCACGCCCTTGGACAGGATGGCCAGGTCCAGGTTGTTGCCCAGGTGCAGCAGCCGGTCGGCGAGCTTGATGCCCTCGGGGGTGGCGGCCACCACCGGGTCGAGGGTCTGGGCGGCCTGCGCGTTGGCCTCGTCCCAGGAGTTCGGGATGTACTCGTCGCGGATGCCGAGCATGTGCGCGCAGACCTGCCAGGAGTGCAGGAACGCCTCGGACTCGTGCACCGGGATCGGCACCCGCCAGGCGGTGAGGTGCCGCATGACGGTGGTGGGCAGGCTGTGCCAGGTCACCATCATGTCCTGCTGGCTGATCGGGATCTCCTCCTGCGCCGAGCTCACCCAGTGCGGGGACTGTGGCAGCAGGTGCCGCACGCCCGCGTGCGCGAGCCGGGTCTTCAGGCAGGTCACCACCATCTCCCCGTCGGGGGCGTAGGCATTGGCGGTGCCGATGTCGTAGCCGAGCTTGGCGGTCTTGGAGATGCGGTCCTTGAGATCCTGGCCGCCCTTGGAGTAGTAGACCGCCTTGGCCTCCTTCGGGATGACCGTGGACATCATGCCGGAGGCCAGGCCGTAGAGGACGCCGAGGTAGAGGCCGCGCTTCTTGTTGAAGTCGATCGCGGTGGCGAGCTTGCCCTGGTCCGCCCAGGCGGGCAGCTGCCGGTTGTACTCCATGAAGTCGCGCAGGTCGCCGGGCAGCCCCTCGGGCAGCGGCTGGGCATTGCGGGTCCAGGTGCGCAGCAGCGCGTTGATCGCCGGGACCTCGCCGCGGTCGATCAGCGAGGCCACCAGCTGGTCGGCCTCCGGATCCCAGACCGTCATCGGGTCCGCGCCCGCGCCGCCGCCCGCCACCGAGCCCTGCGGCGACCACGTCCAGGGCTCCGCGCGGGCCGGGGCAACGGTCGCCAGCGCGCCGACCGCGCCGAGCGCCCCACCGACCTTCAGCGCGTTACGCCTGCTGAATCCATCCATGTCGCTACTCCTCGTCGAGTTCCTGCACGCCCCGACCGCCGGGAACCTCGTGCCTCATGCAACGGAATAGTCAGTAACTTAGCAGGGTTCGGTTGTGGGCGACAGACTTTCCCGGATTTTGGGTAGGGCGCACCTCCAGTTGACCAATTTACCGCTCTGAACAGTCGATTCGGTCAGGAACATGTTGTGGTCGATGGTGCCAGCCTGCCGGTTGGCCTATCGAAATCTACCCTCGAATAGGCGGTAACGTACCTCGCGGTCGTGAACCGGCCGCGCAGCCGAAGCTGCCGGATTCGCCCTGATTGACGCAATGAAACAACTTTTGGATACTCGTTACAGCGTGGACGAGTCGATCATGGACGCCGCGCTGGACCGGATCCCGCGTGCCGCTCGTGAAGCACGGCATCGCCACCACCACCGAGGAAGTCACCGATGACGACGACCGCGCCCGTTCCCACCCGGCATCCGGAAAGGCCACGGAAGGCCCCGGGGCTCGGCCCGTTCGCCCTGCTGCTCGGCATCGGGCGGCCGAGCGCCGAGCGCTGGCAGCGACTCGGCGAGTCGCTGCTCGTCGGCGACGAGCCGATGGACCGGCTGGTCGACTGGATGGCCGCCGAGGGGATGCGCACCACCCGCCCGCTCTTCGAGCGGGCGCTGCGCACCGGGATCGACAGCGTGCCGGAGGCGCCGGAGCCGTTGCGCGCCTTCTCCACCGCCGTCGAGGCGACCCCGGACTGGGTCGACCCCGACCTGCTGCGCCACGGCGAGCGGGTGTTCCGCTCCGGCGGCACCGACGGGCTCTACTTCGCCCGCGACGTCTCCTTCCTCGGCGGCTACCTGGCCTCCGGCTTCAACAAGACGCTGCTGCGCACCGGCGCGCTGGAGAAGGGGCCGGCCCAGCGCTTCGCCGAGACGCTGCAGTGGGCCATGGACGTCTCCACCGAGAACGGCATGGCGCTGTACGGGCAGGGGTACCGCTCCACGCTGCACGTGCGGCTGATCCACGCGCTGGTGCGCAGGCACGTGGCGGCCATGCCGGACTGGCGCGGCGACGAGTGGGGGGTGCCGATCAACCAGACCGATATGGCGGCGACCCTGGTCGGCGCGCTGCTGGCGCCGTTCGTCGGCGGCATGGCGCTCGGCATCGTCCCGAGCCGGGCGGACACCGCGGCGGCGGCGCACCTGACCCGCTACGTCGGCTGGCTCATCGGCGTCGAGGAGGCGTGGCTGCCGACCGGGTTCCGGGACGGCGTCGGCATCCTCTACCACTGCCTGAGCGCCATCACGAACCCCGACGAGACCAGCAGGCAGCTCGCCCTCCCCATGGCCGACGACCCGCTGAGCTGGCACTACCGCAATCTGCCCGCGCTGCGCGGGAAAATCGCCCGCTCCCAGCACCTCTCGGTCACCAGCGCCTTCCTCGGACCGAAGGCCATGCGGACCCTGGGGCTGCCCGCGCACCTGCCGTGGTACCCGGCGCTGCGCATCCCGGTGAATCTGGCGCGCAGTGCGGTGGTGCGCGTGCTGCCGGGTGGCACCGGGCGCGCCGCGGAGCGGGGGCGGAGCGAGCAGGAGGACTTCCTGCGGCTGCTCACCGGCGAGACCGAGGCGACCATCGGCGGGTCCGCGCCGCCGCACGCGCGGATCGCCTGAGCGATCGCACGAGCTGCGCCGCCGGAGCGCACGGGTCGGGTCCGGAGCGGGAACAGCGGAGCCGCCGCGCGCATGCCGGATGATGGGCGCATGGCGAATATCGAGCTCGGCACCGTGCCCACCTGGTTCGACGTGCGCGGCGACGGCGAACCGGTGGTGCTGCTGCACGGCGGCTTCGTCGACTCGCGCACCTTCGCGCCCGCGCTGCCGCTGCTGATCAGCCGGTTCCAGGTGTACCGGGTGGACCGGCGCGGGCACGGGCACACGCCGGACGTGCCGGGTCCGCTGAGCTATGCCGCGCTGGCGGCGGATCTGGCCGCCTTCCTGGAGCGGGTGGTGGGCGGCCCGGCACACCTGGTGGGGCACAGCGACGGGGCGAACCTGGCGCTTCGGGTCGCGCTCGACCGGCCGGATCTGGTGCGCAAGCTGGTACTGATCAGCGGCAATCATCACGCAGGCGGCCTCCTGCCCGGCGTGCTGGACGGCTTCGAGGACGAGGCGGCCATGGCGCACCTGGCCGCGCGGCACGGCGAGGTCTCGCCGGACGGCGAGGAGCACTTCCCGGAGCTGGCGCGCAAGGTGATCGAGCTGGGGCGCGCCGAACCGGACTACGCCGCCGAGGACCTGAAGAACGTGGCCGCCCGCACCCTCGTGATGGCGGGCGACGACGATGCCATCGCCATGGAGCACACGCTCGAGCAGTACCGCGCGATCCCCGATGCCGAGCTGGCGATCGTGCCGGGCACCTCGCACCTGCTGGTGGTGGAGAAGCCGGAGCTGGTCTACGGGCTGGTCGGCGCGTTCCTCGGCACCGATCCGGAGCCCACCCGCCAGCCCATCCGGCGCGCCGGGCGGTAGGGGACCCCGGCCGGGCAGCCGGTCGCGGGCGCCCGGCCGGAGCCGATTTCGACGGCGGGGCCCGCGCGAGCGGACAGGGTCGCCCCGGCGTCACCTCCGGACTTGCTCGGATACCGGGTATCAAACGTGTTGACCGGCAATCGTTTCGGTGCAGGCGCGTTCGACAGGGGTGGGGCGGGTGGCGAAACCCGGCTCGCGCAGGATCCGCCCGCGCTCCTCCAGCGCGCCGTCGACCGTCACGGCCGCTCCCACCCCGTGACCGATAATGTCATTATCCCTACGGCGAGAATATCCGTTTCGATCCGGGAAATGACGGTCGGGGTGAGAGCATGGCCGCGTGTTCGAGAATGTGATTCGGGGCCGGGCGCTCGGCGCCGTCGCCGCCGCGGCGGCGCTGCTCGCCGCACCGGCCGCCGTTCCCGCCGCCGCCGGTGCCGAGCCCGGCGCCGTGCCGTCCGCCGGGTGCGCGGCTCCGCCCGCCGCCGCGGGCCACACCACCCAGACCTACACCGGCGCCGGCCGCTCCGGCTTCTACCTGCGCGACGTCCCCGCGGCGCCGGGGCCGTACCCGCTCGTCGTCGACCTGCACGGCTACCTGGAGCCCGCCGAGATCCAGACCCGCAGCAGCGGGGTCGGCGAGTACGGGCTGCAGCAGGGGTACGCCACGGTGACCCCGCAGATCGACGAGCCGGGGCCGCCGCGCTGGAACTTCCAGCCGGGCGGTGCCGATATCGACTGGCTCACCGGCGTGATCGACGACGCCGAGGCGGCGCTCTGCGTCGATACCGGGCGGGTCTACGTCACCGGGCTCTCCATGGGCGCCTTCACCACCTCCGCGCTGGCGTGCCGGCTCTCCGGGCGGATCGCCGCGGTGGCGCCGGTGGCCGGGCTGCAGGACTTCGAGTGGTGCGAGACCGCGCGCCCGGTGCCGGTGATCGCCTTCCACGGCACCGACGACCCGATCGTCTCCTACCAGGGCGGTCCCGGCCCGAATGCCAGGCTGCTGCCGCGCACCGACGACACCGGCTCGGCCGACCCGCAGAGCCTGGACCGCGGCCCGAACGGCCCGGGGCCGCAGAGCATCCCGGACAATGCCGCGGCATGGGCGGCGCGCAACGGCTGCGCCGCCGGCCCCGCCGCCGAGCAGGTCGCGCCGGACGTGGTGCGCTACCGGTACCGCTGCCCGGCCGACGGCGCGGTGGAGTTCTGGTCGATCACCGGCGGCGGGCACGTGTGGCCGGGCAGCAAGGTGCCCTTCCCGGAGCCGTTCGTCGGCAGGGACACCCCGTCCATCGCGGCGACCCCGATCATCTGGGAGTTCTTCCGCGCGCATCCACTGCCCGCGTGACCGGCTCGCCGAGATCGTCCGCGGCCCGGACGATCTCGGCGTACCGCACCGCGATCCGATGCGAGATGAAAGCCATGGTGAGCAGCCCGAGCGCGACACTGGTGAGCGCCCCGAACCCCTCGGTGGCGAAATCCACCAGGGCGTTCAGCATGGTGGAGACCAGCGCCGCGATCCGCAGCAGCCGGAGCGGCCAGAGCGGGCCGTCGCGGCGGACCCGCAGCATGGCGGGGAGCGCGAGCGCCAGCGTGAGCAGCGCGCTGACGAAGAGGATGCCGCCGGAGACGGTCATCCGGTCCAGCTCCAGCTCGTACTGCCGGTCCTCGATCTGCAGCCCGCCGGTGGCCAGCTGCGCGATGCCGAAGCCGACCGTGACGAAGGCGGAGAGGACCAGCAGCCAGCCGAGAATCCACACCGGCCACGGCCCGCCCGCCCAGCCGGGGATCAGCGCGGCGGCGCGCAGCCGCAGCGCGCGCAGCCGGTCGTCGCGGTGCGCGGCGCGCTCGAGCAACGCGCGGATCCCGGCGATGTCGGCCGGGTCGGCGCCGAGCTCGGCGGCGCTGTCCAGCATGAGCAGCGCGGTGGTGCGGCGGTGCGGGGGCAGCCCGCGCACCAGGCCGTCGGCGGCGACCGCGGCGGCATTGCCGAGGTACTCGTCCCTGGTCGGGGTGCGCAGCTCCCTGGTGAGCCTGCTCGCCACCAGCAGCACGACCACCGAGACGTACATGATCTCGGCGGCCGGGCCGTAGAAGTAGTCGTTGTCCTTGGTGACGAACTTGCCGACCTCGTCCAGGAAGAGCCCGAAGCCGATGCCGCCGAGCAGCACCGCGAAGCCGCGCACCCCGGAGCCGAGGAAGAGCCAGCCGAGCAGCAGCGCCACCGCCATCGCCGCGCCGCCGTAGAGCGCGTGCGCGATGTGCAGGCTGCCACCGCCGACCTGCGGATACCCGGTCAGCTCCAGGTAGAGCCTGGTGATCAGGATGGTCGCGATCGCCACGATGAGGAACGCCTCGGCGCTGGCATTGCCCCACGCGCTGCGCAGCACCCGGGAACTCGTCGCCATCGGCACTCCTTCCGCCTGTCCCGCCCCCAGCCTCCCGCAGGCGCCGCCGGAATTCGGGCGGACACACCGCCCGGGGTGCCCACCGCCGCCCGGAATTGCCGGATTCGCAGCGCGGTGAATATACGCACCCCGTGCGATCGCCAATTCGCATTCGCATTCTTGCGTGGGGGCCTGCGGAATGTTGCCCGAATTCGCCAGGGTCCACCGAAAGGTACCGGATGCCCGGAACTGGGACTCGTCGCATACCCGCCGCACTGGCAGAATCGCCCGCCGCCGCGCGGCCCCACCCGGGCTCGGCGGGGCGGATTCGCAACCTCGCTGCCCCGGTGACCGAGATGGTGGTTGTGCCCGAATCACGTTGCTAGACTGTCGCTGCCGACGGGGATGCGCTGTCGGCGCGGTGGTGTATTCGATTCGAGATGTGCGCACCCGCCATCGGGCGGGGTTGTCGCGGGGCGGGAAAGTTCGACATGAAACTGGAAGAAGCGCTGCGCGACGGAATGAGCATGGAGGGCGCGATCGGTATCGCGCTGGTGGATCTCCGCAGCGGCATGCTGCTGGCCAAGCAGGGCGGCCACAATATGTTCGACCTCGAAATGGCGGGCGCGCTGAACACCGAGGTGCTGCGGGCCAAACTGCGGGCCGTCGAGGCGCTGCAGCTCGGCGACGAGGTCGAGGACATCCTGGTCACGCTCGGCCAGCAGTTCCATATCATCATGCCGCTGCGCGATGCGGACGGCGAGGAGCTTTTCCTCTACCTGGCGCTCGATCGCGGCCGCGCGAATCTGGCGCTGGCGCGGCACCAGCTCCGGCGCATCGAGCAAGCGGTCCGGGTGTGAGCGAGGCGGAAGCGGAGTGGCACCGCGGCGTGCCCGCGCGCAGACCGAGAGCGGGCGCGGCATGAGCAGGCCCGCCGAACGGCTCGAGGTCGCGCTCCGCGACCCGGCGGTGGTCGGCACGCTGCTGCAGCGCGCGGTGGACGAGATCGACGATGTCGCGCACGCCATCATGACGACGCGGGACGGCCTCGTCGTCGCGGCGAACCGGGAGGCGGACGGGCCGCCGGGCGCCGACACCCTCGCTATGCGCGGCTCGGCCATGGCGGCCGCCGCCTCCGGGATCGGCGACCACTTCACCACCCTGGTTCGGCAGGGCCGGCTGCACGCCTCGGTCTTCGAGGCCGAGCGCGGCTGCGTCGGGGTGTTCCCGGTCTCCGCAACGCTGCTGCTGGTGGTGGCGGGTGGGCCCGCGGTGACGATGGGCCGGTTCAATGCCGCGGCCAAGCGGGTCCTCGCGCTACTGCAGACTCCCGACGCCTGACCGGAGCGGGGCTACTACAGTTACCGATCGGTACCCGCCCGAGCCGGAGAGGGCGGGTACCGATCGTGCGTGTGCCGGTGAAGGAGCGAACATGTCCGAGGCCACCCGCAACCCCGCAGCCACCACCGAGCGCGCCGTCGCGTTGCGCCGCAGGCTGGAGCGGCTGATCGGCATCGCCGCCTCCGAGGGGAACGCGCTGACCGCGCTGCGCAACGGCGACGAGATCTTCCCGGCCATGCTGGCGAGCATCGGCGCCGCCGAGCACACCGTCGACCTGATGACCTTCGTGTACTGGAAGGGCGATATCGCGAGCCAGTTCGCGCACGCGCTGGCCGAGCGGGCGCGCGAGGGCGTGCGGGTGCGGCTGCTGCTCGACGGCTTCGGCAGCAGGTTGATCGAGAAGGACCTGCTCGAGCTCATGGAGGACGCCGGGGTGAGGGTGGCGTGGTTCCGCAAGCCGGTCTACATCTCGCCGTTCAAGCAGAACCACCGCTGTCACCGCAAGGTGCTGGTGGTGGACGAGGAGATCGGCTTCACCGGCGGCGTCGGGATCGCCGAGGAGTGGTGCGGCGACGCCCGCACCGAGCACGAGTGGCGGGACACCCACGTCGAGGTGCGCGGCCCCGCCGTGGACGGCATGGCCGCCGCCTTCGCCCAGGGCTGGGCCGAGTGCCACGACGAGCTCTTCGACCACCGCGACCGCTTCGTCGACATCGGGCCCCAGGGCAGCGCCGTGGTCCAGGTGGTGCGCGGCTCGGCCAGCGTCGGCTGGCAGGACATGCAGACGCTGCTCCGGGTGATGATCGAATCCGCAGAGATCCGCTTCCGGCTGGCCACCGCCTACTTCGCCCCCGACGCCTACTTCATCGGCCTGCTCTGCGCCGCCGCCCGGCGCGGGGTCGAGGTGGAGATCCTGCTGCCCGGGCCGCACACCGACAAGCGGGTGTGCCAGCTGGCCGGGCAGCACTTCTACGAGGACCTGCTGGCCTGCGGCGTGGTGATCCACGAATACCAGCCGACCATGATGCACGCCAAGATCATCACGGTGGACGGGATCGCCAGCCTGGTCGGCTCCACCAACTTCAACCGGCGCTCGCTCGACCACGACGAAGAGGTCATGCTCGCGGTGCTCGACCCGGAGTTCTGCGCCACCCTGGACGGGCACTTCGACGAGGACGTGGCGAAGTCGGCGCGGATCCGCGAGGGGCGCTGGAAGCGGCGCTCCGCGGTGCAGCGCGCACGGGAGTTCGCGGTGCAGCCGATTCGCCGCTTCCTGTAGCGAGAAATTTCTGCACGTTTTCGGTCAACCTCTCGATAACCGGGTTATCATTCCTTCGTGCACGCTTCCTGGAGGGTTCCGCCCTGCATGGACGCATCGCCGGTGACCGCGGCGGGCGACGGCGGCGCGGGGTGCGGCGGACCGGCGCCCGGCCGCTCCGATTGACGCGGCGGCGGCCGCTCGCCCACACTCTGGCAACCGGACAACAGTGTCCGGTTTACCTCCGCATCCCGAAGGTGGGACATGTCAGGAATCTCGCGCCGGTCGCTGTTGACCGGGGCCGTCGCCGCGGGCGCCGTGCTCGCCGGCGCCGGGTCCATCGCCGCGCCGATCGCCGCCCGCGTCAACGCCGTGCCGCTCACCCGCGAGGAGCACCGGGTGGTCGTGGTCGGCTCCGGCTTCGGCGGCGGGGTGAGCGCGCTGCGGCTCGCGCAGGCCGGGGTGCCGGTCACCGTGCTCGAGCGCGGGCTGCGCTGGCCGACCGGGCCGAACTCGGAGACCTTCCCGCGCGCCTCCAACCTGGACAAGCGGGTGCTCTGGTACCGGTCAAGCCCGAACCTGTTCGGCACCCCGCTGATCTTCGAGCCCTACACCGGGCTGGTCGAGGCGGTGCCGGGCGAGAACATGACCGCGCTCTGCGCGGCCGGGCTCGGCGGCGGCTCGCTGGTCTACCAGGGCATGTCGCTGCAGCCGGACGAGGCGGTCTTCAACACCTGGTTCCCGCAGGAGCTGGACTGGGCCCGGATGGACCGGGTGCACTACCGCCGGGTGGAGAAGATGCTCGGCCTGGCCGAGGCGCCGGACGAGCTCATCGGCACCGAGACCTATCGCGCGGCGCGGGTCTTCGCGGACCGGGCCCGGCGCGCCGGGCTGCCGGTCTCGAAGATCCCGATGCCGATCGACTGGGACTTCGCCATGGCCGAGCTGCGCGGCGAGATGAAGGCCTCGTACACCAACGGCGACGGCGCCATGGGCGTGAACAACGGCGGCAAGCACACCGTCGACGTCACCTACATCGCCGCCGCCGAGGCCACCGGGCTGGTGGACGTCCGGACGCTGCACGAGGTCACCGAGGTCGAGCGGGCCGGCGACGGGCGCTGGGTGGTGCACGTCCAGCGGCTCGACACCACCGGCGCGGTGCTCGAGCACAAGGTTCTGACCACGACCACGCTGATCATGGCGGCGGGCACCATGAACACCACCCGGCTGCTCATGCGGGCCGGGGCCAAGGGGCTCATCCCCGACCTGCCCGACGAGCTCGGCGCCAACTGGGGCAGCAATGCCGACCGGATCTACCTGTGGACCGACCCGTCCGCGGAATTCGGTGCGCCGCAGGGCGGGCCGGTGGTCTTCGGCAGCAAGAACTGGGACGACCCGAGGAACGCGCACACCCTCATCCAGGCCTCCATCCCACCGCTCTCGCTGAACCCGCAGAGCACCGTGATGGTCGGCTACGGCGCGAGCGCGGGCCGCGGCCACTTCGTCTACGACAGCGCCAAGGACGACGCGGTGCTGCGCTGGCCCTACGAGGGCGACAGCGCGCTGCAGACCGGCTTCATCGGCCCGGCCGCGCAGCAGATCGCCGGGCCGGACGGCTTCCTGCTCGACACCAACACCGTCTTCCCATCGACCTGGCACCCGCTGGGCGGCGCGAGCATGGGCACCGTCTGCGACCTGGACGGCCGGGTGCTCGGCCAGCGCGGGCTCTATGTGCTCGACGGCGCGCTCATGCCGGGCAGCACCGCCGCCTGCAACCCCTCCATGACCATCGCGGCGGTCGCCGAGCGGGCGCTGGACAACCTGGTCGCCCAGGACGTCGGCCGCGTCATCTGAGCGGGCTCAGCGGGTGAAGTCGCCCTCCCAGATCACCGAACCGGCGCTCACCCGCGCCGAGGTGAGCTCGGCGCGGTTCACCCGGTAGGCGTGCTTCAACTCCTGGCTCGCGCCCGGCGCCAGCGCGCCGGGCACGTCCGCGCCGTACCCCTCGGAGACCGAGACCACGTGCGCGGCGGGCATGTCCGACGGGCCGTAGGTGAGGACAGGGGCGGTCCAGCCGCGCGCGGGCAGCGGGTCGCGCCCCGGATTCTCGAAGCGGAAGTGCAGCACGGTGACGGTGCCGGCGATGCTCGGCACCGCCTCCACGCTGCTGATGGCGATGCGCAGCCCGGAGGCCGGGTCGGTGACGACCGCGCCGGGGTCGTGCGTGCCGGCGGCCGGGAGCCCGCCGAAGCCGCCGCCGAGCGCCGGGGTCGGCGAGTTCACCAGCGCCGGGTCGGAGGCGGAGGCGCCGCAGCCGGTCAGCAGGATCGCCGCGCCCGCCGCGATCGCCCAGAGTCTCGCCCGCACGCCCATCCCCTCTCCGCCACGCACCCGCCGGACAGCGGGCGGGCGCCGCGTCATAGTACGGCGGTACCACCTTGCCGGGCGGCGGAATGCGCGGCGGAGCGGGGCACGCGGCGGCCCGGATCAGTACGCGATGAAGAGGATCTCTTCCCTGGAGTACTCGTGGCCGGGGTGGTTCTCCTTCAGGTGCACCTGGGTCTTGGTCACCAGATCGTCCTCGTCCGAACCCGCGATGGTCTCGCCGCAGGGGCAGTTGAGTCTGGTTTTCACGTTCGTCTCCTTCTCGTAACGGTTCCCGAGAACGAAACTACCGGGTCGGCGAGATCATTCCAGCGCCGGTCAGCAGGTAGCGGGTCGGGGCCGGCGGCGGGGTAGGTCAACCTGTTCGGTGCTCGGCCAGCAGGGTGCGGAGTGCTCCGCGGTCGATCTTGCCGCGCGGGGTGCGCGGGAGGGCGTCGAGGCGCAGGATGTGCACCGGGACGGCGGGGGCGGGGAGGATGTCGCGGAGGCGGGCGCGGAGCTCGGCCGCGGCGGGGGCGTTCGCGGTGACCACGACGGCGGCGGCGGGGACCTCGCCCATTCGCGGGTCTGGCAGGGCGACGCAGGCGGCCTCCAGCACGCCGGGCAGCGCGGTGAGCGCCGATTCCACCTCGGCCGGTTCGACATTCAGGCCGCCGCGGATGAGGGTCTCGCCCACCCGCCCGTGCAGGTGCAGGGTGCGGCCGTGCAGGGCGCCGCGGTCGCCGACCGTGCACCAGCCGTGCTCCGGGCCGCCGCTGATGCCGTGCTCGGTGAGGTAGCCGGTGAAGAGCATGTCGCTGCGGATGTAGACGAGGCCGTCGCGGATCTCGGCGTCGACGCCGTCGAAGAGTTCGCCGGCGGCGGTGTCGTCGTCGGCGCCGAGGCCACTGTCCCTGGCGACGAAGCTGAGTTCGGAGGCGCCGTAGAAGTGGGTGATCTCGGCGTTCGGGAGGACCTCCCGCAGGGCGGCGCGGCCGGATCGGGGCCAGCGGGCGGCCGAGGAGAGGACTTCGCGGACCTGCGGGAAGGGGCCGGTGTTCGCGCGGACCACGTCCCAGGCGATGGCGGGGACGGTGTAGAGGTGCGTCGCGCCCGCCTCCAGTGCGGTGAGCGCGGGGCGGAGGTCGGCGGTGGCGCCGCGGGTGAGGGCGTGCAGGGCGCCGTAGAGGAAGTGGGTGTGGTCCTGGGTGCCCGGGGTGGCGACGATGTCGCCCGGGGTGATGTGGAAGGTGCGGTCGGAGCGGTCGAGGGTGGTGGACCAGGATGCCTGGTCGCGGACGAAGAGTTTGGGGGTGCCGGTGGTGCCGGAGGTCAGGCCGATCAGGAGTTCGGTCTGCGGGGTGACCCGGGGCTCGGGTCGAGCGGATCGCGGGGGCGGGGGCTCCGGCCCGCTGGGGAACGTGGTGCGGGCGGGCACTGTGCGGCCGAGTGGTGCGGCGAGCGGGGGGATGCGGCTCGGCAGGGACGCTGCGGTGTGGATCTCGCCTGCGTAGCCCATGCGGCGGAGGCGGCGGTGCTGGGACGGCGCGGCTATCAGGGCGCCGGGGCGGGCCAAGGTGAGGGCGTGGGAGAGGTGGGCGGGGGTGAGGTGGCGGTGCAGGAGGACGACGCTCACGCCCGCGTGCATGGCGCCGACGACGGCGACCAGCGATTCGACGTCCGAGGTGGGCAGCACCGCCACCCGCCGCATCCCGGCGAGCGCGCCGGAAAATCTCCGCACCCGGTGCAGGAATTCACCGAACACCACCTCCTCCCCCGCGGCCCGCACCGCGACGGCCGCCGGGCGCGCCGCCCCCTCCCGCAGAATGCGCGCGGCGAGCGGCTCAGTCATCGTCGACCCCGCGCGCCACCAGCGCCTCCCCCATGGCGTCGGCGGTGCGCAGGGCGCGCACCAGCACCGGGGTCACCAGCGCGGTCATCGACCACTGCACGCCGCGCGCCCGCCGCGCCTCGGCGACGTCGTGCACGATCCCGGCGAGCAGCGGCACGCACCGGATGGCGAGCGCGAGCAGCAGCCCGAGCCGCTCGGTGTCCACCCCGATCCGGCCCAGCGGCGCGAGCCCGCGGGTGACCGCGTCCAGCACGGCGCACACCCGCGTGGTCAGCGTGACCAGCGCGGCCAGCGCCACCGAGATCAGCAGCACCCCGCAGACCACGACGGCCCGCGCGGGCGAGGTGATGATCACCTGGAACACCGCGATGAGCAGCAGCACCCAGAAGACCGGCCGCAGCTGGGCCAGCGCCACCCGCACCGGAATCCGGGCCACCGCGTAGAGCACCGCCACCACCGCGCCTGCGACCGCCACCTGCACCGGCGTGCGCACCAGGACGGCGGCCGCGACGATGCTCACCAGCAGCAGCACCAGCTTCATCCCGGCGGGCAGCCGGTGCAGCGGGGAGGTGCCAGGGCGGTAGAGCCCGATCATCCGATCAGGTCCCGGTAGGCAGGGAGCGCGGTCTCCGGCGGGCCGTCGAAGGCGACCGCGCCCTCGTCGATCACCACCACCCGGTCGAAGCCGGTGAGCAGCGAGAGCTGGTGGGTGACCACGATGACCTGCTGGTCCACCGCGTCCAGCGCGGCGGCCACGGTCTTGGTGTTGCGCAGGTCGAGCAGGGTGGTGGGCTCGTCGGCGACGATCACCTCGGGGCGGCGGATGAGCACCGCGCCCAGCGCGAGCAACTGCTTCTGCCCGCCGGAGAGCAGGTGCGAGGGGTGGTCGCCGTGCTCGTGCAGCCCGAAGCGCGCCAGGATCTCGCGCACCCTGGCAGCGATCTCGGCCTTGCCGAGGCCGCTGCGGCGCAGCGAGAAGGCGAGGTCCTCGGCGACCGTCGGCATGACGATCTGGGTGTCGGGATCGGTGAAGACGAAGCCGACCCGGCGCCGCACCTGCCCGCCCTTGCGCGCCACGTCCAGCCCGTCCACCGTGACGGTGCCCGCGTCCGGGGTGAGCAGCCCGTTGATCATCCTGGCCAGCGTGGACTTGCCCGACCCGTTCGCCCCGATCACCCCGATCCGCCGCTCGGTGAGCCGCAGATCGATCCCGCGCAGCACGGTGCGCTCGCCGAAGCCGTGGCGCACCCCGGTGAAAACGATCTCGCTCATGCAGTGTCCCCCAGCATGAGCGAAGGCCCTGCGCGGTGACGCTCCGCTACCACCTCCGGGCCTGATCCGCTCATGCTGTGCCCATTCGGCATGAGCGAAGGCCCTGCGTGGTGACGCTCCGCTACCACCTCCGGGCCTGATCCGCTCATGCTGTGCCCATTCGGCATGAGCGAAGGCCCTGCGTGGTGACGCTCCGCTACCGCCTCCGGGCCTGACTCGCTCATGCCACCCGCTCCACCAGCAGTGCGATCCCCTGCCCGCCGCCGATGGCACAGGCGGCGAGGCCGAGGTCGGGGCCGTTCGGGCGCAGCATGCGGCTCGCGAGCCGCACCAGCAGCACGGCGCCGGAGGCGCCCCACGGGTGGCCCATGGCGATGGCGCCGCCCTCCGGGCAGATCCGCTCCTCGTCCAGCCCGAGTTCGTCGGCGACCGCGAGCACCACCGACGCGAAGGCCTCGGTGATCTCCACGACGCCGATCCGTTCGACGCCGACGCCGGTGCGGCGCAGCAGCTTCCGGATGGCGGGGACCGGGCCGAGCCCGGGCAGCGCCGGGTCCGAGCCCGCGACAGCGGCGCCGCGCACCCGCAGCGCGGGCAGCCCGGCGGCGTGCTTCTCGTCGAGCACGGCGAGTGCGGCGGCGCCGTCGGAGATGCCGCAGGAATTGCCCGCGGTGGCGGTGCCCTCGGGGCCGAAGCTGGGGCGCAACCTGGCCAGCCGCGCCGCGGTCAGCCCGGCGCGAATGCGCTCGTCCCGCTCGACCCCGGCGACCGGGACGATCTCGGCGCCGAAGTCGGCGGCGGCGGCGCGGGTGTGCGAGCGCAGGGCGTAGGCGTCCTGCCGCTCCCGGGAGATGCCGCGGGCCGCGGCGAGCGCGTCGGCGGCCGGGCCCATGTCCGGGTCGGGGAAGCCGGGCGGGGCGAACGGGGCGCGGGTGTAGCGGACCGGCTCGGCACCCGGCCAGAACCGCAGCGGCGCGGTGCTCGCCGACTCGACGCCGCCCGCCAGGATCAGGGTGTCGACGCCGGATTCCACGCGCAGCGCGGCCTGCGCGACGGCGTCCAGCCCGGAGCCGCACTGCCGGTCGACGGTGACGCCGGGGACGGCGGTGCCGAGCCCGGCCGCGAGCGCCGCGATGCGCGCCGGGTCGCCGCCGGGGCCGAGGCAGTTGCCGAGCACCACGTCGTCGATCTCGGCGGTGATCCCGGCCGCGCGCACCGTCGCCGCGATCTCGCGCAGCACCGGCGCGGCCAGCTCGGTGACGGTGCTCGTGGCGAACCCGTGCCCGGCATTGCCGATCGGGGTGCGCCGGGGGGCGACCAGGACAGCGCTCATACCAGCAAGTCTCTCAGCGCGCCGCGCGCCACCTTGCCCGCGGCCGTGCGCGGGAGGCGCCGCATCGGTATCCAGCGGCGCGGGATCGCCTCGCGGCTCAGCATCGTGCGGGCGCGGGCCCGGACCGCGGTCAGCTCGGCATCCGGATCGAGCTCGACGGCCGCCGTCACGACGGCGCCGAATACCGTGTGCGGCGCGCCGAGTACCGCCACCGCGCGCACGCCGGGCACCGCGGCCAGCGTCCGCTCGACGTCCTCGGCGACCACGAGGGTGCCGCCCACATTGATCGCGCAGTCCCCGCGGCCACGCACCCGGAGCGAGCCGTCCGCTCCCAGCTCGGCCAGGTCGCCGACGCCGGACCACTCCGGCGCGCCGAGCACCGCGTACGGGGTCCGGACGAACAGCAGCCCGTTCCTGGTCTGCGCTTGCACGCCCGCGAACAATCGCAAAGGTTCCACCGAGACGTCCCCTCGCACCGCGACCCGCGATTTCCCAGCCGCGGCTTCGCCTGCGCCCTGCACCTCGGCAGCATCGAGTTCACCGCCGACCCGGCGCGCTGCGACCAGCGAGACCTCGGCGGAGCCGTAGTACTCGATCACCGTGAGGTGGGCGGCCACCGCCAGCGCGCCGGGGTCCGGCGCGATCCCCGCGAGCACCGCGGTGCGCAGCCGCGGTGCCGCGCGCACGACCTCGCGCAGGACGGCGGGCACCGCGTGCACCGCGGTCGCGCGCTCCGGCTCGTCGGTGACGCAGGCGCCCGCCCACAGCGCGTGCAGCGCCCCGAAGAGGTGCATGGTGGCGTGCAGCGGGCCGGTGATCAGCACCCGGTCGGCCGCGGTGATGCCGGTGCGGGCGGAGAATGCGGGGAAGCTGTCGTACCAGGAGGCGGCGGTGCGGGCCAGGGCCCGCGGGCGTCCGGTCGACCCCGAGGTCGCGACCAGCAGGAACGCCTCCGCCGGGATCCCGGCCCGCTCCGGCCGCGCCTCCGGGTTCTCGACCCGGACCGGAATCCCGCGCCGTGCGGCCGCGCAGACGGCAACCAGTGCCTCGGCCAACCCGAGTTCCGAGGCGTCGTAGCAGTCGAGGTCGCGGTGCCGCGAATTCCACTCGCCGATGGCGTGCTCCAGATCGCGGTAAGTCCACCGCCGCCCTGCCGCGTGTAGCGCCGCATCGTTCGGGGCGCCTCCGAGCACGCCCCCCGTGCCCGAGTCGGCTCGAACCACCCCGGCACCCGGCCGCACGCCGTCCAGCACCACACCGGCGACGTCCGATACCGCCCCGCCCGCCACGCCGGAGACCCGCCGCCCGGCGCCCTCACCCACGAATCAACCCGGGATACGCCCGATGCACACCCTTCGCCACCACCGCCGCCACCACGACCTTGGCGATATCCCCCGGCAGCAACGGCCCGTTGCTGGTGATCGCCGCCCACACCCCGAGATCGGTCCGCACCAGCAACCCGAGCGTCCCGAACAGGTAGATGACCCCGATCCCCCCGAGCGCGTTGATCAGCAACCCGAGCGCGATCGGATACTTCGGCAGGATCCGCGCGGTGAGCAGCCCGATCACGAACACCCCCGGCACCCACCCGATGAGATACCCCGCGCTCGGCCCGGCCAGCGCGGTGAGCCCGGTGCGCCCGCCGGAGAGCAGCGGCAGCCCGATCATGGTCAGCGCCAGGAACACCAGCACCGCGGCGGTGCCATTGCGCCACCCGAGCACCGCCCCCGCCAGCATCACTCCGAGCGTCTGCAGCGTGATCGGCACCCCGCTGAACCCGACCGTGATCGCCCCCGGCAGCCCGAGCGCGGCGATGAGCGCCGCGAACACCGCGATCCGCGCCATGTCCCGCGCGGGCACCCGAAGCCTCGGCCTGCGGGAATCCTCGACACCCTCCACGGCGCACACACCCTTCACACCCTGACTTGAACGACGTTCAAGGTAGCAGCTCAGCTGCGGCGGGCGTAGTGCCGGGCCGCCCGCGACCCCGGCGCGGCGGGCGCATCGCAGCAACGGCACAGCCACCCGGCGCCGGGCCGCCGATGCCGACCGAGCCGGTCCACAGCAACTGCGACGCGGGCGCTAACGTCGACATCCTGTTCTCGGAACGAAGGAGAAGACGGTGCCCACAGCCTATTTCGGCCGCGCCGACGAGCCGGGCAGCTTATTCGAGCCGAGCGCGGATCTGCTGGTGGTGCGCGCCGCGTCCGGTCCGGGGGTGCCCCGGCAGCGCGGTTCGGTCCCGCTGCCCCTACGTGACGTGCTCGCGGGCGCGGTCCTGGTGCAGACCCATCCGGAGGTGGGCGTCGAGGTGTACCGGGTGCCACCGGGGCAGCCGATCGCCGAGCGGATCCGGGCGCTGGATGCCGCGCCGGAGATCCGGTTCGCCGGACACGTGCTCGTCGAGCCGGCCACGAACGAACCGGTGCTCTACACCGAGAACCTCTTCGTCAAGTTCGCCGACGACGCCGACCCGGCCCGGTGTCGCGCCGTGCTCACCGAGGCCGGGCTGACCATCAAGGAGCAGGTCGGCTACGCCGCCAACGCCTACTTCACCGCCGCCCCGGAGCGCACCGGGCAGCGCGTCTTCACCATCGCCGCCGAACTCCTCGCCCGCGCGGACGTCGAGTACAGCCACCCGGAGCTGATCCGCCGCCGGGCCCGCAAGACCATCGCCCCGCAGCAGTGGCACCTGCGTGCCACCACGGTCGGCGGCAGGCCGGTGAACGCGCACGCGAATGTCGAAGCGGCGCATGCGATCACCCGCGGCAGGGGCAGCACCGTCGCGGTGATCGACGACGGCATCGATATCGACCACCCGGAGTTCGCCGGGCCGGGCAAGGTGGTCGCCCCGCGCGACGTCACCGCGGGCACCGGCGACCCGCGCCCCAAGGACCAGAACGGCACCGGCCCGGACTACGGCGACAACCACGGCACCGCCTGCGCCGGGGTCGCCGTCGCCACTGGCAGCGCGGGCGCCTCGGGGGTGGCGCCGGAGGCCGCCCTGCTGCCGATCCGGCTCGCCTCCGGACTCGGCTCGCAGGCGGAGGCCCGCGCCTTCCAGTGGGCCGCCGACCACGGCGCCGACGTCATCTCGTGCAGCTGGGGCCCGGCGGACGGCGCCTGGTACCGCCCCGCCGACCCGGCCCACCAGCGCGTCGTCCCGATCCCGGCGAGCACCAGACTCGCACTGGAGTACGCGGCGAACAGCGGCCGGAACGGCCGCGGCTGCGTGATCGTCTTCGCCGCGGGCAATGGCAACGAGCCCGCCGACAACGACGGCTACGCCAGCCATCCCGCCGTGCTCGCGGTGGCCGCCTGCAACGACACCGGCACCCGGAGCGTCTACAGCGACACCGGCGCCGCGGTGGCGGTCGCGTTCCCCAGCAACGACTTCGAGCACGCCCCCTTCCGGCACCCGGCACCGCTCACCCCGGGCATCTGGACCGTCGACCGGCGCGGCCGCAGCGGCTACAACCCGGGCGACCCGGCGCTCGGCGACGCGAACGGCGACTACACGGCCGAGTTCGGCGGCACCTCCAGCGCCGCACCAGGCGTCGCGGGCACCGCCGCCCTGGTCCTGGCCGTGAACCCGGCGCTGACCCGCGTCCAGGTGCGGGAGATACTGCAGCGCACCGCCGATCGCATCGACGAGGCGAACGGCAACTACGACGCCACCGGCCACAGCCCCTGGTACGGCCACGGCCGGGTGAACGCCCGCGCCGCCGTCGACGCGGCCCGCGGCTGAATCCCGCTCCCGCCCGGCCCCATGCCGATACCGGTTCCGGCGTCGGGGAATTCGTAGCCGAACGCCGCCTCGTCGGGGCGGAAGCGGAACGAGGCCGCCTCCAGCACGAAGCAGCGCACGAAGGCCGGGACGGCGTGCGGGATCAGGTCGACCATCGCTACTCCTCGACCCCGCCCGCCAGCAGCGCCACCATGCGGCCGAGCAGCTCGGTGGCGAGCGCGTGCGCGCCGTCGCCGTCGGCCGCGGCGATCCGGCGGGCCAGCTCGGCGTGCGCGTCCCGGTCCACGGACTCCGCGAAGAGCCCGAGCTGGTCGATGACCGGCCGGCCGATCGCGCCGAACGCCGCGATCAGGGTGTTCAGCCCGAGCCGGTAGGCGATATTGCCGGAGCCGACGATCACGGCGGTCCAGAAGTCCAGATCGGCCGCGGTGACGTCGACCGGGCGGTCGGTGGCGGCGGGGTAGCGCTCGGCGGCCACGGTCACGGCGGCGCGCTGCGCCGCGGTGGCGCGCTCGGCACAGCGCCGGGCGGCGTCGGCCGCGACGCTGCGGCGCAGCTCGGCGATATCGCGCAGCATCCGCACCGGCGGCACCGCGCCGGTCTCGGCCAGCGCGGAGAGCGCGTCCAGCCCGGCGCTCGCCCGCCAGTCCAGCACCCTGGTCCTGCCGCCCTGCGCGATCCGCACCAGTCCGGCCTGCCGCACCCCCTTGAGCGCCTCGCGCACCGCGTGCCGATTCACCCCGAACCGCTCGGCCAGCTCCCGCTCGCCGGGCAGCGCATCGCCCGGCGCCGGCCGCCCGGCCAGGATCTCGGTGACGAGCTGCCCGAAGACCTCGTCGGAGACCGAGGCGCGGGTGATCGGGGTGATGTCCATGCCCCACGCTCCCGCGTTCCCGCCACCTGGTCAACTGGTTGGACCAGTTGTCGCGGGTGGCACTCCAACCGGACACTCGCCACCCGGCGCTCGCAGGAATGCGAGGATGTCCGCATGTCTGCCGCGGGCCGATGGCGTTATCCGACCGCACTCACCGCTGTCGGTGACGACCCCGGGCTGTCCGACGGAATCGCTTGGGTCGCCCGCAGATCCCGCTTCGGCGGCACGCCGCTGGTCTACGCACCCGGCCGGTCGAATGTGGACGACAACCCCTGGCTGCGCGAGTTCGTCGACGAGGTCAGGGCGCTGGTGGCGACCTGGCGCAGGCCGGCGACGACCTGGCGCGGCGGGCCGGTGCTCGCGGCCTGGCCCACCCCGGAGGAGCTGACCCGGATCGCCGACGACCGCCGCACCACCGCGCTCTGCGTGGTGCCGAACAGCCTGGACGAGGTCGCGGCCTGGGCGCAGGCCGCGCAGCCGCGGCTGCTCGGCCCCGCGGTGCCGCCGCCGGGCGCCGCCCGGCTCGACCCGGTGGTGGCCGAGGCGCTGACCACGCTCTCCGGACTGGTCGACCCGGCCTCGAATCTCACTGCGCCGCAGGATCGCAGGGACGCCGCCGCGGTGCTGAGCATCGCGCACGCGAACGGCCACTGCTTCACCGGCGAGGACGTCTACGCCTGGACCCTGGCCAACGGCTGGCCCGCGCGCGCCGCGACCCGGCTGGCCGCGCTCGCCGCGCACGTCGCCACCGGCCAGCACCCGCCGCTGCCGACCAGCACCTTCGCCACCGACATCCTGGACGTCTGGCGCCAGCGCGCGACCCCCGCCGAGCCACGGAAGTAATTCGGTATTCTGCCCGTACATCCTGGTCTATGCCGCTTTACTCTCCAGCTTCAACGAGAGTAGGGTTCGCCCCAGCCTATTGATGTGAGTCATGATTCACATACTGCCGGGAGTTCGCATGGATCTCACCGCACGTCAGCGCGCAGCCCTCACGCTGATCTGCGACACGTTCGCACCGGGGGACGGCAGCGCCCTGCCCTCCGCCTCCGAGCTCGGCGTGCCCGACGTCGTCCTGCGGCTGCTCGCCCGCAATCCGCGCGCCGCGGAGGGCAGGCAGCTCGCCGCCCTGCTCGGGATCTGGGACTCCCCGCTGCTGGCGCTGCTCACCGGCGGCGCGCCCGGCCGCTTCTCGGCGCGCACGCGGGCCGAGCGGGAGCGGCTGCTGCTCGGGCTCGGCAACTCCCGGCTCGCCCCCAAGCGCGCGATCTTCCAGGCGCTCAAGCAGGCCGCGCTGCTCTCGTACTACACCACCCCCGGCCCGCACGGCGACAACCCGCTGTGGAAGGCGATGGGGTATCCGGCCGCGCCGGGCCCGCTGGAGACGGCGCCGCGGCCCGCGCTGAAACCACTGCGGCCGAGCGGTTCCGAGGCGCTCGAGTGCGATGTGGTCGTGGTCGGCTCCGGCGCGGGTGGCGGCGCGGCCGCGGCCAGGCTGGCCGCCGCCGGGCTGGACGTGGTGGTGCTGGAGCGCGGCGAGTACTACGACGACGCCGATTTCGGCACCGGCGAGCTCGACGCGCTGACCCGGCTCTACTCCCCCGGCCCGCAGGCCACCACCGAGGGCCAGCTGACCCTGGTGGCCGGGAGCTGCCTCGGCGGTGGCACCGTCGTGAACTGGAGCACCGCGCTGCGCACCCCCGACCCGGTGCGCGCGGAGTGGGCGGCGCTCGGCGCGGAGCAATTCGCCGGCGAGGAGTACGGCGCCGCCATGGACGAGGTGGTGCGCCGGATCGCCGTCACCGCGGAGCGCTCTCCGCTCTCGGCCCGGGACGGCGTGCTAGCGCGCGGCGTCACCGCGCTCGGCTGGGAGCTGGACACGCTGCCGCGCAATGTCACCGATGCCTGCGACGCGGGCACCGAGTGCGGCCGCTGCGGCTACGGCTGCCGGATCGGCGCCAAGCAGTCGGCGACCAAGACCTGGCTGCGCGATGCCGCCGAGCGCGGCGCCCGGCTGGTGGTCGGCGCCGACGTGCGCCGGGTGGAGGTGCGCGCGGGCCGGGCCACCGGCGTCACCGCGCGCACCGCGGCGGGCGCCGAGTTCACCGTGCGGGCCAGGGCGGTGGTGGTCGCCGCGGGCGCCGTCCAGACCCCCGCGCTGCTGCGCCGCTCCGGGCTGCGGAACAAGAACATCGGCGACTACCTGCGGCTGCACCCGGCCTCGGCGGTCTTCGGCGCCTTCGACGAGGAGATCAGGCCGTGGGAGGGCGGGCTGCAGACCCGGATCTGCAGGCAGCACGCGGATCTGGACGGCGCCGGGTACGGCGTCATCTACGAGACCGGCCCGATGCACCCGGGCATGCTGGTCGGCTTCATGAACTGGCTCGGCGCCGACGCGCACCGGGACGCCATGCTGAATCTCGCCGGCACCGCCGCCATCGGCGTGATCACCAGGGACCGCGACCACGGGCGGGTGACCGTCGACAGAGCGGGCGAGGCGATCGTGCACTACACGCTCTCCGCCAGGGACCGCGCGCACCTGCACCGCGGCATCATCGGCGCCGCCGAGATCCTGGAGGCGGCGGGCGCGCGGGCGATCAACTCCGGGCACCAGTCCGGCGCCTCCTACGAGCCGGGGCGGCGCGGCGACCACGCCGGCTTCGCGGCCCGCTGCGCGAGCGCCGGGTACGGCCCCGGCCAGTGCGCCATGGCGGCGCTGCACATCATGGGCTCGGCGCGGATGGGCGGCAGCGCCGAGCACTCCGCGCTGAATCCGGACGGCGCCACCTGGGAGGTGCCGAACCTGGTGGTGGCCGATGCCTCCTGCTTCCCCACCGCGTCCGGGGTGAACCCGATGGTCTCGATCGAGGCGATCGGGTGGATGAACGCAGGCAGGCTGGCGGCCACGCTCGGCTAGGCCCCGGCCGAGGTGCCGCCGGGGCTCGACCCCCGCCGGCTCAGTCCCGGCCGCTCACCGCCGGGGTCGCCACCCCGACCCGCAGGTGCACCCGGTCCTGGAAGAAGGCGACGTGCCCGCGCAGCCGCGCCACCTGCGGCGCCGGGTCCTCGTAGCTCCACACGATCGCCTCGCCGCCGTCGCCGTCGAAGCGCCAGTAGGTGGCGGCGCCCTTGAAGGGGCAGGTGCTCGCGCGCGACTCGTCGGCGACCAGCTGCACCCGGACGTCGGCGCGCGGCAGGTAGAAGACCAGCCCGTGGTCCTGCTCGTCCACCAGCAGCGCGCGGATGCTCTCCGCGACCAGCCGCTCGTCGTGGTGCACGGTGATCAGGTTGCGGCGGGCGTGGATGTCGACCCGGTAGTCGGGGCGGGTCAGGAAGCCGGGGTGATCGGTCATCGCTATTCCCTTCTCACAGCCGGGCTTCCGCCGGGATGGCGGTGTCGTCCCCGCGCAGCGGGCGGATCATGGCCTCCTGGGTGAAGGAGGCGACGAGCCGCCCGTCCTCGGTGTGCACCAGCCCGCGCACACAGGACATGCCCGCACCGACCTGGATGCTCTCGTGTGAATACAGTAACCACCCGTCCCACCCGGCGGGCTCGTGGAAGCGCACCGCCACCGTCATCGGCGCGGTGGAGAGGGTGTGGTGCGCCTGCGCGGTGCCGACCCCTGCGTGCGCGCGCAGCGTGGCGGCGACCGAGAGGTGGCCGGTGAAGTGCGCGAGCAGCGCCTTGGCCAGGTCGTCACGGTCCGGGATCGGGTCGTAGCGCAGCCAGGCGTGCAGCTCCGGCGGGCCGACCTCGTCCGGGTCGTTCACATCCGCCACACCGACGATGCGCAGGTCACGGCCGGTCAGCGGCATATCGGCGGAGACGGCCTCCGCCGGACCGGGCACCTCGGGGCGCGGCACGTGGTGCCGCACGACGTCGGCCGTCGGGGTGTCGGCGAGCACCGAGACGGTGGCGCAGCGCCGCCCGCCCTGCTCCACCCCGACCACCGCGCTCGCCATGGAGCGGCCGCGGTGCGTCTCCTCCACCACGAACTCCACCGGCCGCTCAGGATCCACCGCGCGCGAGAAGGTGGCGTGCCCGGAGCGGATCACCTTGTCCCCGAACGTCTTCGCTGCCGCGACCAGCGCCTGGGCCAGCAACTGGGTGCCGTCGACCACCCGGCGCGAGCCGCCGTCGCTGCCCCCGGAGAAGCGGCGGGCGCCCACGGGCTCGACGTCGAAGATCTCCAGCATGCGCCGGACCGACGACTCCGTCACTCCGCACCTCCTCCACTCCGGCAACAGTGTAGTTCAGTTTCGGAAATCAGATTCTCTTCCTTTTCGACACCAACTGACATTATGCTCGGAGCCACACCGACCCCGGAAGGAGACGCAGATGACCGAGGACCCGAAGACCGAAGCCCTGGTCGAGGAGGACGTGCTGGTCGAGGAGGTCTCGATCGATGGCATGTGCGGTGTCTACTGATCGACCGCCGTTCGACCCGGCCCGGGCCTACGCACTGGCACCGTCGGTGTCGGTGCGGCCCGAGCCGTTCGGCGCGCTGCTCTACGACTACGGCACCCGCAGGCTCTCGTTCCTGAAGACGCCGCTGCTGGTGGCGGTGGTCCGCGCGCTCGCGGAGCAGCCCGACGCGGCCAGCGCGCTCACCGCGGCGGGGGTGCCCGCCCCTTCGCACGACCACTATCTGCGAGCGCTCGCGGGCCTCGCCGACGCCGGGACCATCCAGGAGCGACCATGAAACTCGTCGAGCACTTCGAACACGGCCTGGACGCCCCCATCTGCCTCACCTGGGAGCTCACCTACGCCTGCAACCTCGCCTGCGAGCACTGCCTCTCCTCCTCCGGCAGGCGCGATCCGCGCGAGCTGAGCACCGCCGAGTGCAAGGCGGTGATCGACGAGTTGCAGCGCATGCAGGTCTTCTACGTCAATATGGGCGGCGGCGAGCCCACCGTGCGGCCCGATTTCTGGGAGCTGCTCGACTACTCCGTCGATCACGGCGTCGGGGTGAAGTTCTCCACCAACGGGGTGCGGCTGAACGCGGCGCGGGCCAAGCAGCTCGCGGCGACCGACTACGTCGACGTGCAGATCTCCATGGACGGTGCCACCGCCGAGGTCAACGACGCGGTGCGCGGGCCGGGGTCGTTCGACATGGCGTACCGGGCGATGGGAAATCTCGCCGATGCCGGGTTCGAGAACTTCAAGATCTCCGTGGTGATGACCAGGCACAATGTCGCGCAGCTGGACGAGTTCAAGGCGATCGCCGACCGCTTCGGGGCGCAGTTGCGGATCACCCGGCTGCGGCCGTCCGGGCGCGGTGCCGACGTGTGGCCGGAGCTGCATCCGACCACCGATCAGCAGCTGGCCATCTACGACTGGCTGGTCGCCAATGGCGAGAAGGTGCTCACCGGTGATTCGTTCTTCCACCTGAACGCGCTCGGCTCCACCCCGCTGCCCGGGTTGAACCTGTGCGGCGCGGGGCGCGTGGTGTGCCTCATCGACCCGGTCGGCGACGTGTACGCCTGCCCCTTCGCCATCCACGACGAATTCCTCGCGGGCAATGTTCGCGATCCGGGCGGGTTCGAGTCCGTCTGGCGCCGCTCCGAGCTCTTCACCCGGCTGCGCGAGCCGCAGACCGGCGGGGCCTGCGTCTCCTGCTCGGCATACGACTCGTGCAAGGGCGGGTGCATGGCGGCGAAGTTCTTCACCGGAATGCCGCTGGACGGGCCGGATCCGGAGTGCGTGCGCGGGAATGCGGAGCTGGTGACGGTGGGGGCCGCGCCGAAGCCGGACAAGGATCACTCGCGGCGCGGGCGCAAGGCGACGGTCGGGCTCGGGTTGCCGACCGTTCAGCGGCCCGCGGCGACCACTGCCGGTAGGGCCTGCGATACCAGCCCCCTGGCCGATCTCGGACGTTAAAGGCTACCGAGGAGAGAGGAGTGACCTTGCAAAGGTCATTCCTCCCCATCGGCGTCGTCGGCATCAGCGGCGCGGAGTGGCGGTGTACCGCTGCGGACAGCTTGCAACGCGTACCGCTCCGGGATTATCGGGGCGTGCCGCGTCTCCCACCAAGGGACGGTTCGCACCAGTACGGGCTTGCTACCGGACGGGAAGATCACCACTCGCCCACGAGGAAGCCCCATGAAATCCGCCAGAGTGAAACGGCTTCGCATACCGAGGTCCGGCCCGAGTTCGCCGTTCGAGGTAGGAACCTCGTCGCGACCGGAATCGTCAGTGGTTGCACGCAACCGCTCGCGCAAGAACTCCACATTATCGAGACCGCCGCCAACCACACGAAGGTCCGCCGCCGCCCAGAGAGCGGTCATCCCATTCTCGCCCCAGCAGAGCTTCCCTTGCTCCCACGAATCGAGCAAGGTGATCACCACTACGCCGCGTAAACCGACTCTGCGATATACCTGCGGCAGGTCGCGCCAGCGGACGACATGGGCCGCCTCGTCGAACACCGCAATCACCGGAACCCGCAGACGCCCTCGATTTGTCCCGGCGGCGCGCGCCAATGCAGCGTCCACCACAGCCTCCGCCAAAGCACTGACCAGTGGTGCCGCACTTCCTCGGCCTTCTAGCGACAGCGCATACAACGTGCCGTTGTATGCGATCAACGAATCCAAGTCCAGTGCTACACGATCCGACCGAACCTCCACCCAGTCATAGATACTTGATAACTGGAGACAACGAGCCATTCGCTTCGCAGCCCCGAAAATTCGGTTTCGGGTCCGTACATCCGTGTTATAGATAGCTCGCAGCCCCGATGCAGCAGGCAATCCTCCGTGGTGCATGGATGGAAATACCTGTACAGGGCTATCGTCCAGTGAATCCGCAAGCCACTCCCATACCGCCCGAATTGAATAATCGGACAACGCGGCAGCGAGGATCAGCCCCGCCAGCAGGTCCTCTCCCTCAGCGTTGAAAGATCCATCCGCTGCCTCGTCACGACCATCCACACTATTGGCGAAGTGTGCCGCCAATTTGGCCGCGCGGAGTTCCGCAGTAGCCAACGAGAGCGGCTCCTCACCGCGTACCCAACTGATCGGACTCCAATACCACGAAGGGATCTCACCGACCACGCCTTGCGGATCGAAGACGAAGACCGGACTTCCTGCCTCTTGCCTGAACTCTCGAGTAGCCTCAACCACGTCTGCCTGACTGGAGGCAACAAACACGGCGCCAGGGGCGTCGAGAACCGTGGGTATTACACGAGCAGAAGTCTTGCCATGACGCAAACCCCAAATGTCCAGATGAGTTTGCTCGTAAGAGCCATACATCAACATTCCACCGGAAACGGAGATTCCGATTCGCACTCCCGGCTCACAGTCCTTGGTCAAATTCAGACCAAGTTCGTTTGCCCTGGTGATCGCTGTGGCTTCCGTCAGCGGCGCAAGTTCACCACTGGTCGCCAGCGCATCCGCTTTGGCATCAATCGGCAACCACCCCGCGGATGCTCTCGTAGCGGTGTTACGCGAGAAAACAAACTGAGCCGCTCGGTCGAAGACCTGACACGCCGGGGCAGGTTTTCCGTCCCTGACTAGGAGATCTGCAGTACGCTCGAAAATATGACCGAGAGTCAACCCGGGAGATCTATTGGGTGCCCCACGCTCCACTACATCGATGAGGTACTTAGTGAAGTAGGTCTGCGGCTGCAGATTATCCCCTGCGACCTGATACCAAGCAGTGGAGTACGGACCACTAGCCATCATCAAGTGGGTCCCCGGCGGAGGGCTAGCAATTTCCAGCACCCCCGAGAGCCGGCTCGCACTGTCAACTGCCATTCCCGCAAAGCAGCAATCGACAATTGCTATTTTAATGACGGCTTTACTCATACGGAAGGCATTTCTGACGTCTTCAAAAGTCAGGCTTGTTGTTCTTCGTCTTGCCGGCTTGGTACTCGTATCGCACAGGGCCAGACAAAGATTATCATCGGGATCCAACTGCCCATGACCAACGAAGTAGAAGAGTGCTACGTCGGTAGCGGCCTCGAACTTTTCAACCAGGAGATCTGGAAGATCCCCGGCGACACGATGATTGAACGAGACCTGAACGCGGTCGGCCGGCCAACCGCACAGCGGCCCAGTCAGCACGCTTCGCATTCGCTCCAAACTGTTTCTTGCAGCAGGGACCGGCGCGAGTTGCCGATAGTCAGAGGCGCCGATTAGAATCGCTTGCGACCGCGAAAAATCGCCGTCAATCGCGTCGGCCATCTAGAAATTTCTCGATTAAATCGTCTGCGCCCGCCAGATTCTTTACATTTAAGGTAAGTTGACGGTGCTCGTCGACATTCGAGTCTAATCGAATAGTCAAAGAGACATCCGAACGGCGGGACCTGATGAACTCAGGCAGGGCCCTCAGTGCGACACCAATTACAGCGACAGTTCCGGCAGCAATTTCGATATGATCTACGGCTCCGAGGTGACCCGCGCCGACGTCGCCATGCACCCTATCGACGGACACATTCCCCACTGACTGAACGTATTTCTTGAGAGATAACAGCTCGCTCGGCTCTGAGATCAAGATGCGACAAGCCACAGTGTCCCTTTCAGTCATAAAGCTAATTTCAATTATTCTGTCAAAAACGAAAGGTCAAAATTCGGCGTTTTGACCGGCAGCGGGCTCAGTTGATCGCTGTGCCCCTTCGTCACGCTACAGTATTTGAAAGGACCCCGCCGGTCGAGCAGCTCTCTCATATTTGGATCGACAAAATCGAGCAACCACGTACTCATTCCGGCGGAGCCTGTCTTCCGGTAGTACTCCCACGAGCGCCACAAAGAGTCGACCCGAACGTAGGCTTCGGCGTGCATCCACCAGCGCGGGCACCAAACTGTGTCGTTCAATCCATACACTTGCCTTCGATACATCGGAGCGAAATATTGTTCGAAGAAGTCAAGAGCTTTTGGATATTCGAGTTCTTCATTGTGCGGTTCGCGAGCCAGATCGGGAGTTGACTGAAAAACCTCGCGGTAGTCATCCATCGGAAGCGGCTGAAGCTTCTCCTCGTGCCCCTTTCTTACACTGCAGTACCGAAATGGACCTCGCTGGTCGATCAACCTATTCAAGTGGGGATCCGCATGGTCCAGTAACCATACCGACATTCCGGTAGCACTATCTAACCGAAAGTGCTCCCATGCACGCCATGCCGACTCCAGACGCAACGTAGCTTCTTGGTGTCTCCACCATTCCGGACACCAAACAGCATCACTTCTGTCGAATACTTGTCGCTGATAAACAATCGAGAAATATTCCGCTACAAATTCCGAAACGCTCGAATAGAAGCACGGCGATCCGGCCGTTTCGCCACTCTCACTGCGATACCCTGCCGGCGGCAAGGTGACCGGCAAGGGGGTCAGCGTGTACTGGTGACCGCTCCGAACACTGCAGTAGCGAAATGGGCCTTCCTGGTCGGTCAGGATTGCCATATGAGGTGCTGCGTGATCGAGAAGCCAGACACCCATCCCGGTCTCACTGTTCAGGCGATAGTGCTCCCATGCCCGCCAGAGGGCATCAAGCCGCGCAAATGCTTCTGCGTGCTTATACCATTCGGGACACCATACCGTGTCGTTCAAATCGGTGACCTGGCGTCGATAAACAATGGTGAAATAGTTTTCAACAAATTCCACAACCGTTGGATAGACCGTCGGCTCTTGAAGCACGTCATCCCCCAACCGGCGAGCTACGAAACCGAGCAGACTGTGACGATACCACCCTGGGCCTGTCTCAGCACGACGTTGATCTAAATCCCGCACAGTCAACTCAGTGCGGGAGCATCTCCGTTCACACCGCGGCCGTGCCGGCGAGATCCATCTGCTGGTACTGCTTTCCGTCCAGCCCGAGGTAGTTCCCGGTGTGCGGGTCGTACTGTGCCGTCCCGAACGACCCGGGCGCGGGCCGTAGCACGAGTCCGGCTGGATGCCCTGCGCCTCCGGGTTGGGGTCCCGGGGGTAGGAGCCGAGCAGCGGCTGCTCGTTGGCGAGCGGGACGAATCCCTCTTCGCTGTGGCAGAGCGCGGCGGTCTGGGCGCGCTCGCGCGCAGTCATCCATCGGGGTGCCGTGCTCAAGGCTCAGGTGCAGCTCGGCTCGCACGAGCTGCGTGTAGTGGTCGGTGCACCTGCGTGCCGAGCTGCAGTGGGGGCCACTCAGGGCTCGCAGGTGCGCCACATCGGCTCCGGTGTGCCGCAGGAGCATCTCGATATCGCCGTCGGCGAGCGGGGTGAGGCGGTCCATCGATCGCACGGCACCGATGACACCCCCGCCCGCAACGGCATACTCAGGACATTCCGGGCATGATCCGGATCACCCTTGACTGTGCCGCTACGGCACACCCGAGACTGGCCGCACCGACCGACCCGAGGAGGACAGCATGGGGTGGAGCACCAGGCAGCTCGCCGAGCTCGCCGGCACCAGCCTGCGCACGGTGCGGCACTACCACGACGTCGGGCTGCTGCCCGAGCCCGAGCGCGGCAGCAACAACTACAAGCACTACGGCGTGCGGCACCTGGTGCGGCTGCTGCAGATCAAGCGCCTCACCGACCTGGGCTTCTCGCTGCCGCAGATCGCCGAGATGGGCGATGCCGACGACCATCCCGAGGCGGCGCTGCGCGCACTGGACAAGGAGCTGGAGGCGACCATCGAGAGGTTGCAGCGGGCCAGGGTGGAGCTCGGCCTGCTGCTCCGGCACGCCCCGCCCACCGACCTGCCGCCGGAGCTGGCGCTGGCCGCCGCCGACGCCAACCTCTCCGGCGCCGACCGGGGCCTGGTGACGGTGATGAGCAGGCTGCTCACCGGCGACCAGCTCGACTCCTACGCCGAGCTGCTCCGGGCGGGCGACTCCACCGAGGTCGACCGCGAGTTCGACGACCTGCCCGCCGACGCCGACGCCGAGACCACGCGGGACCTGGCCGAACGCATGCTCCCGCGGATTCGCGAGGTGCTCGCCGAGCACCCGGACCTCCGCGATCTCGATCTGCCCCCGCAGCGCGCCGCGCAGACCATCGGCGTCGCGCTGCGCGATCTCTACAACCCGGCCCAGCTCCAGGTCATGCGGCACATCGGCCTCGGCCTGCAGAGCGACTGAATCCAACGAGGGGACACCCATGCGCAGCTTCGCCCGGATCGCGGCACTGGCCGCGGCGATCCCGCTGGCACTCGGCCTCGCCGGTTGCGGCGGCGAGCCGGACCTCGGCCGCTTCTACGACCAGGACCTCACCTTCGGCCCGTGCACCGGCTACGCCACCACCGCCGCCGACGACCAGGCCATCACCGGCAATCCCGCACTCCGGTGCGCCCGCCTCGAGGTCCCGCTCGACCACGCCGACCCGGACGGCCGCACCCTGAGCATCGCGGTGCTGAAGGCCCCCGCCCGCGGCGAGCGAATCGGTTCACTGCTGCTCAACCCCGGCGGCCCCGGCGGCCCCGGCATGAGCATGGCCGCGGTCGGCGCGCAGACCCTGGCGCAGAGCCCGGTCACCGAGCGCTTCGACCTCATCGGCTTCGACCCGCGCGGCGTCGGTGCCTCCACCCCCGCGGTGGACTGCTTCACCGACGCCGAGATCGACGCGGGCCAGGCGACCACCTCGGTCCTCATCGGCCCGAAGAAGCTCACCGCCGACGACACCCGCCGCCTGGTCGAGCGCTGCGCCGAAGGCTCCGGCGGGATGGAGGTCCTGGCGCACGTCGGGACCAGGGATGCGGTGCGCGACATGGACATCCTGCGCGCGGCGCTCGGCGACGAGAAGCTGAGCTTCCTCGGCCAGAGCTACGGCACCCGGCTCGGCGCGGTCTACGCCGAGACCTTCCCGGAGCGGGTGCGCGCGGTCGTCCTGGACAGCGCCATCGACCCGCGGCTCGGCACCGACGAGCGCCGGATCACCCAGTACACCGGCTTCCAGCGCTCCTTCGAGGCCATGGCCGCCGCCTGCGCCGCCACCCCGGACTGCCCGCTCGGCCCCGACCCCGCCCGCGCCACCACCGTCTTCCAGGAGCTGACCCGCCCGCTGCTCGACCGACCGGTCACCATCGCCGACGGCAGGCCGCTGGAGTACGACGGCGCCACCGGCAGCGTGATCGCCGGACTCTACGACGCCAGGGCGTGGCCGGTGATCTGGAAGGGCATCGCCGAACTCCGCGAGGGCCGCGGCGACACGCTGGCCGCCATCGGCGACGCCTTCGGCGGCCGCGGCGCCGACGGCCGCTACGGCAACTTCACCGAGGCGCTCTTCGCCATCAACTGCCTGGACGAGCAGCGCCACACCCCCGAGCAGGAGGTCGAGCTGAAGGGGCGGATCCAGCAGGTAGCTCCCTTCCTGGACACCGGTCTCGGCCCCGACGGCGCCCGCGACCCGTGCGAATCCTGGCCCGCCGAGCCCACTCTCGGCTACCCGTACGCCACCGGCATCGACGGCCTCCCGCCCACCCTCACCATCGGCGTCACCGGCGACCCCTCCACCCCCTACCCGGGCAGCGTCGGCCTGGCCGAGACCCTCGGCGGCGCCCTGCTCACCGTCGACGGCGAGCAGCACACGGTCGCGCTCGGCGGCACCAGCCCCTGCGTCAACGACGCGGTGGCCCGCTACCTGATCGACCTCGAGACCCCGGAGCCCGGCGCCCGCTGCGCGCTATGACGCCGGGCGCGCCGCGGCGGCCAGGAATGCCCGCGCCACCGGGTGCAGGCAGTTCGCGCGGTCCGGCGTCGACCAGTACGCGGAGTGCGCCCGCGCGGTGACCAGCAGCCGCGCGGGCCCCACCGCCTCCCCGGTGTACCGGATGGACTCGGCGCGAACGCCGTTCAGCTCGAACGATCCGGCCCCCGCGCCCGCGTCGTCGGCGTCCCGCAGATTGGAGGCGAGGATGTCGGCCTCGTTGAAGATATTGCACCAGGAGACATCCGGTTTCCTCGCGGTCCGGCCCGCGAGGAAGGACGGCGCGTACAGCCGCACGATGTCCAGCGGGCTGCCGACGGTCCAGATCTGCTGGACCGAGTCCATGGCCGCGTGGCCGTGCAGGTCGGTCGCTCTCGGCAGCACCGCGTCCAGCACGACGAGGCTGCCGAAACAGTAGCCGAGCAGGTGCACCGGCCCGGTCCAGCCATTGCGGCGGAGCTGGACGACGGCCGAGTCGAGGCGCTGGGTGATGGTGCTCGCCACGCTGTCGTCGTTGTGCGCGTAGCGGATGAAGCGGTCGGCGACGGCGGCCAGCGCGAGAATCCGGCGCCGGACACCCGCCCAGGTGAGCGCCGAGGCGGTGGTCGCCACCCCGAAGGTCGCGGTGGCGTTCTGCTCCTCGGTGCCGAGCCACATCCAGAGCGGCAGGTCGAGGCCGAGCGTGGCGAGCAGCGCGTACCCGGCGATCAGCACGCCGAAGCCGAGGCTGCCGACGGCGGCCATCCCCGCGGCCAGTTGCACCTTCGTGCGCAGCCCCTTCGCCGGGCGGCGCCACGCCCGCGCCAGGTGAACCAGGCCGCGAACCGCCAGCACCACCGACTTCACCATCCCGCCGACCACCGACGGCGTCGCCGGCGCGGTCGAGGGATCGAGCGCGTTCCGGTAGTCGTACTCGAAAACCTGGAGTATCGGCCGGTTCTCGCCGTCGACGACGGTCGGCGCGACCGTGAGCGCGGGCGGGGCGGGCACCTCCGCCGCCGAGACCGCCGTGAAGACGCGGCAGGCGTCGGCCTGCGTCATCTCCTCGGCGAGCACCGCGGCCAGCGCCTCCGCCGTATTCGCGCTCCCCGCACCCAATCCCGGGGCGAAGATCAGCACCGGAGCCGCCTTCACCCCGCCCACTTCGACCGCCATGCGCCGCCCCCACTTCGTTCGCACCCCGGCTACGGCCGGGCTCCGAAGCCTACGCGAGTCAGCGGTGAAGGTGGGCAACGTCTCCCACCCGCACAGCGGGATTCTCTCGTGACTCGGCGAGAACGCGAGGCCCCGGCGAGCCAGGGCCTCGGGAGCGGGGAGCTCAGCGCGCGGCGATACCGTGCGCGCAGAAGCGCCAGACCTCGTCGGCGGTGATCGGGTCGGGATCGCCGTCGGTATCCGAGGGCTGGGCGATGAACATGACCGTCTGCATGGTCAGCGCGGCCAGCCGGCGCGGGTTGCCGTCGGGCACCAGCGCACCCGCCTCCTGCACCTCGACGAGCAGGTCGGAGAAGAGCGTGAAGAGCGCTGTGTGCGCCGAGCGCACCGCCTGCGGGTGCGAGCCGATGAGCTGCGGCGCGAACTCGGTGAAGAGCGGGCGCCGCGCCTCCGGGTCGGGGCGGCAGAGCTGGAAGAGCAGCTCGACCGCGGTGCGCAGCTTCGCCACCGGGTCGTCGGCGGCGCCGGTGGCGGCCCTGATCTGCGCGGCGGTGCGGCCGACCGCGTCCTCGTAGAGCGCGAGCAGCAGCTCGTGCTTGCCGTCGAACTGCAGGTAGAAGCTGCGCAGCGACTGCCGAGAGCGGTCGACCACCTCCTGCACCGTGAAATCGGTGCTCCCCTTCTCGGTGATGATGGCCTGCGCGGCGTCCAGGAACTTCTGCACCCGGTCGCCCGCCCGCCGCGTCGCGGTACGCAGCGACCGCTCCACGGCACGCTGCTTCCAGGCGGGCTGCTGCTCCTCGCTGGTGTGCATCAGGGCATCCTACTCGGCGCGGTAGCGCATTGTACGGCGGCGCGCAGTGGCGCACAACACGTGTGCGCCGCCACCAGGCGGAGCATGGAGACCCCGAAGGCGGCGGCCTGATGACACGCCGCATCCCGGTCACCGGCGAAGAACGCGACCGGCTGATCCAGCCCGGAATCGGATTCCATCCCACGCCGCTGACCCGCGCGGCATAATCGGGACCGGCTGTCGGGCAACGGCATCGGGGGAGCATGGTTTCACGCAGGGCGGTGTTGCGGGCGGGTGCGCTGCTCCCGCTGGCGGCGGGGTGCGGGACGGGTCCGTTCGGCGGGCCGGGGGCGGTGCGGATCGCGGTGGCGTGGAGCGGGGGTGAGCTGGCCGCTTTCCGTTCCGTGCTCGACGCTTTGGAGCTGAACACCGTCGAGGTGGTGCCGCTGGGCGACGATATCGACACCGCGTTCGGGTCGTCGGGGCGCGAGGCGCCGGACATCGTGATGATGCCGCAGATCGGGCAGGTGCAGACGCTCGCCGCGCGCGGGAGGTTGCGGGAGTCGTCCGATCAGGTGTGGCAGGGAGCGCCCTACGAGAAGTACTGGGAGCGGCTGCTCTTCCACGATGGCAAGCCCTACGGCGCGCCGTTCAAGGTGACGGCCAAGTCGCTGGTGTGGTTCGACCGGGAGGGGATGGCGACGTACGGGCTCGGCGATCCGGCCGGGTGGAGCGTGCGGGACTGGGTGGCGGCGGCCGGGGAGCTCTCCGGTGGGCCGGTGCGCTTTCTCGCGCCCGCGGGTGCCGATGGGTGGTCCTTGACGGACAGTTTCGAGAACATGCTGCTCGCCGAGGCACCCGGCGACTATGCCGAGCTGGCCGAGAGCACATCGCCGCGACGCTGGGATCGACGCGGGGTGCGGGCCGCACTGTCGAACCTCGGCGCGCTGTGGGGTGTTCGTGCGGAGCGCGGGATCGGTTACGCGCTGACCAGGCAGTTCCCCGATGCGGTCCGGGAGGTGTTCGACCGCCGCACCGCGCTCATGGTGGTGATGCCCGACTTCGCCGAGCCCATCGTGCGGCGCTGCCTGCGGCACGCGAGACGCGCCGACGAGGTCGTGGGAACCACCTGGTTCCCGCCTGCTCCCGGCGGGGTCCGGCCGCACATCGTCGGGGGTGATGTCGCGGTGGTGACCGCGCGGGCGAGCGATACGGCGACGGAGGTGGTCGCGGCGCTCGCCGGGAACAAGGCGGCGAAGCCGTGGATCGAGGGGTACGGCGGGTTCATCGGGCCGCATCGGGACACCGAGGGGGCTTACTCGCGGATGCTCGCGCCGGTGGCCGGGGAGCTGGCCGGGGAACCGGCCGCGGAGCCGGTCTTCGAGCTGTCCGAGCGGATCGGCGCCATGGGCGGGCGGCACGGGTTGTGGCCGGTGCTGACCGGGTTCCTCACCGAGGTCGGGGACGGCGCGAAGCCGGTGGAGTCCGCCGTGGAGCGGGCCGTCGCGGCACTGGACGAGCGGGAACGGCGGCCGCGGTGATGTCGAACTCCTTCATCGATGCGCACGGTGTCCGGTTGGTGCTGACCACCCGGCCCCTGCGTGGCGCGCCGGTGCCGGGGGTGCCGCGGCTGCGTCGGCTCACCCTGCTCTGGGCCGCGCCCGCAGCTGTGCTGGTCACCGCGGGGCTCATCGTCCCCGCCCTGGTCACCGTCGGTTTCGCGGTGGCGACCACGCCCGCTGTCCCGCTCTGGTGTGCGGTGGCTGTCGCGGCGGTGACGGGGGCGGCGGTTTCGGCCCGGCTCTGGCGACACACACACTGGCGGCTCGTGCCGGCGGTGGCCACACCGGGGGTGGTCGCGTGGGCCTGCTACCGGGTCGGGCGCGAGCTGAGCCCGGCCGGGGCGCGGGCCTACCTGTTCACGGGGTGCATGGTGCTGCTCGCCGCGGTGATGGTCGCGGTCGCGCTGACGCTCGCGGTGTGGCTGCGGGGCCGGTGGGACATGTGGCTGCCGCTGGTGGCGCCGTGCGCAGTAGCGGCGCTGGTCTCCGGGGTCGCCTTCCGCTTGATCTTCCAGCGGCTGGCCGACGCGTTCGGCCTGGATTCGCAGCTCGCTGTGTTCTGGTGGTTCTGCCTGCTGCCCCCGGTCGCCTTCGTCTGGACCTGGTTCGGCTTCGCCACCGCGCTGCTGCACGACGGCGTCCGGGCCATCGACGCCGCCCCGGCGCGGGCCGCGCATGTCGACGGTGGCATGTGGTCGGTCCGGCTCCCGCGCACGCTGCACCAGCTGCGACCGGTGATCCTCGTGCTGGCCACCGGCATCGGAGTGGCGGCGGCGCGCATGTTCGACGCGGTGCTCATCGGGGTGCCGTGGCCGCTGCAGGAGTGGAACCAGGGCGCGACGGTGTTCTGGTGGCGGCTGGCCAGCGATCCGGACTCCGGCGTCGGGCCGGAGTCGGTGTACGCGGTTCCGCTCGCCGCGCTGGTCGGGGTGGCGGCCTGGCTCGTTCAGAACGAGACCCGCGGGCGCACCGCTGCCGCCGCGCCGCAGATCCAGCGGATCCGGGCCCGGCCTTCGCTACGGCGAAGCCTCCTCGCGACCGCGGTCTTCCTCGTCTGCTCCTTCCCGATCTCAGTACTGGTCGCCGCGACATTCTGGGGGCCCTACGGTTTCCAGCTCGACGCGGTGACGGGGCTGCTCCGGGACCGAGTACTGCTCGGCTCGCTCGGCAGCACCGGGTGGGTAGCGCTGGCCAGCACGGCACTGGTGGTGACCGCCGCCGTCCCCGCCGCGCTCCGGCTCGCCGCCGCCGACCCCGATCGGGCGCCGACCACGATCACGGTGTCGGGGCTGGTGGTGCTCGCGGTACTGCCGGTGCAGACGTACCTCGGTCCCATCGCCTGGGTCGTCGAGCACGGCGGACTCGCGGGCACCCGCACGCCGCTGATCCTGGTGCACGCCGCCGCGGGCGTGCCGATCGCCGTGCTCGTCCTGCGCGCCGCGCTGCTCGCCGCCCCCGAGGGCGCCGCCGCCCTGCACGGCCTCGCCACCCAGGCCACCGCCGTACGGCGGGTGCTGAGGACGGCATGGCCCGCGCTCGGTGCCGTCGCGGTGCTGCAGTCGGTGCAGGTGTGGAACGACTTCACCATCGGCTTCCTGCTCGGTGGCGCGGGCGGGAGCCCGTGGTCGCTGCTGCTCTGGGGTGAGGCGCGGCAGTTCGAGGAGAACTCGGCCCGGCTCGCCGCGGGGTCGCTGCTCTCCGCGGCCGTTCCGGTGCTCGTCCTGGTACTGACCTGGCGCCGCTGGCTGGTCCCCGGGCTGACCGGGGGTGCGGTGCGATGAGCACGGAACCCGCTGCTCCGCAGCCGAATCCATCGAACCGAGCCCAGCCGGACGCGGCGCCGAGATCGTCCCCGCGCCGGGGCGGGGAGCCACGCTCGACGCTGTTTCGCCTCGCGGTCGGCACCACACCGGTGGTCGCCACGGCACTCACCCTGGAGTTCGGCCGGACCCTGGTGGTCGACTCCCTCGGGGAGACCGACGTGGTCGAGACGCTGGCGAGCTCGCTGCGGGCGATCTGGATTCTGCTCGTCGTCGGCGGGGTGTTCGTTGCCGGGTACCGGTGGTACGCGCGGCGGCACGACGGAGAGCAGCTCGATCGAATCCGCGCCCTGCTCGACTCCCTCGACGAGCCGGAAGCGGAACTGGACGGCCTGGCGCCGCACACCCCCCACCTCGCGCCGCCGATCGACTCGGCGCGCAATCCCGACCAGGCAGCGGTTCTGCAGCGGCTGCCGGTCGGGCGGTACGACGGCGCGATGCTGCTCGCGGTCACAGCGGCACTCGCCGACGCAGAGACATCGCTCCGCGCACCCGGTACGCCGGAACCAGCCTTCGGCACCGCAACCGAACTGTTGGACCAGCTGCTGCACGACCGGATCCTGGCGGTGTGCGGCGCCCACTACCACCCCACCGTCCCGCGGCCGCGCTCGGAGAGCGACGAGGTGCTCACGACAACAGCCTGGGCGGCCGCGCTCCACACGCTCGTGCGCGAGCACGCCGAGCGCGCGAGCACCCGGGCGCTCGCGCTCGGACACCCGGATCACGGAGCGGCGGCCCGAGCCTGGTTCGTCGGCGCCGAGTCCGAACTACGCGAACTGGTCACCGGGGCGTGCTCGAGCGCGCGCCTGCCCAGCGCGGTGCTTCCCGAGCTGATCCGAATCATCGATGCCCTCGACGTGTACTACGGACACGATTCCCGGACCGCTCTCCTGCGCACGCTCATCAACGGGCGCTCCGAGACGGAGAACTACCCGCTGCACCGAGCTCTCCTGACGTTGCGCGCGAATCCGGCGGCCGACGTGCAGGAGAACCAGCGCCCGCTGGCATGGTCCACCGCCGTCGCCGCGCGGCGCCGGCACGGCCGGGCCCTCCACCGCTTCCACAGCGACGGTGACCCGGACAAGGTCGCTCGCCGGCTCGAGCGGGTCTGGCGGCTGCTCCCCCGCGCGGATCTGACCGCCGAGGTCTGTGTCCTGATCAACCTCGCGGTGGTGGAGATCCGCCGCGACAGACTGGAGGCCGCGGGTGATCGCCTCGAACTGGCCCTCGCCCGCACCGAGAACGGCCGTGACCCCGGAGGCCGCGTGCACGCCACCGAGATCCTCGGCATCCTGCACTGGAAGCTCGGTGATCTCGCTGCGGCCCTGCGTTATTGGCGCACCGCCTGGACCGGCTACCTGGCCCTGGCCGACGAGCGCGGCCAGGGCCGCTGCCTGCGCCACCTCGGCTCGGCGCTCCGCGCCAACCCGGCCCTCGGCGGCGTCGCCGTCGCGCCGGAGCCCGGGCAGCCCCTGCACCACGCCCTGGTGCTGCGCCAGGCGGACGGCTGGCTGGCAGCGGCCGATTTCCTCGATCCCGGTAACTCGGCGGCACCGCCGTCCCGGATGGGACCGCCCTGGCCCCCGATGGACCGCCCGCCACTGGAACTTCCCGACCAGCACCTCCGCATCGCCCGGCGCCCGGACAGCGCCTGACCCGCAGCCCCTCGGCACCGCCCGCACTTCCGTTGACAACGCATGAGAATTATATTCTTCAAATGCGGTAGGGTGGATTCTCCAAACGGCCAGAGCTGAACGGAGCTGGACCATGCCGCTTCCGTCACATCCCCGCCCCTCGGCGGGCCCGTGAACAGCGAGGAGCAACCCGCGTGGAAGCAGCGCGCGGTGGAGCGCTCGCTGCGCACCGCGACCCAGCGGGCGGGCCGGCGGGTCCAGCGCTTCCTCGACGCCGCGCAGGCCATCATCACCGAGAAGGGAAGCACCGACTTCACGGTGCAGGAGGTGGTCGACCGCTCGCAGCAGTCGCTGCGCAGCTTCTACCTGCAGTTCGACGGCAAGCACGAGCTGCTGCTCGCGCTCTACGAGGACGCGCTGAGCAAGACCGCCGAGCAGATTCGCGCCGCCACCGCGAGCCACGCCGACCCGCTGGCCAAGCTGCGCACCGCGGTCGAGCTGCTCTTCCAGCTCTGCCGCCCGGAGCCGGACGCGCGCCGCCCGCTCTTCACCGAGTTCGCGCCGCAGCTGCTCAGCTCGCACCCGGCCGAGGTGCGCAGCGCGCACGCGGTGCTCTTCGCCATGTTCACCGAGCTCATGATCGAGGCGAGCGAAACGTCGCGGCTCCGCGCCGACCTGCCCCCGCGCCGGATGGCGGCGATGACGCTGCACACCGTCATGTTCATCGCGCAGCCGGGCGGTACCGAGGGCGAGGTGCGGCCGATCACCGCCGAGGAGGTCTGGAATTTCTGCGCGCACGGGATAGCGGTGAGCTGAATGAGAATGCCACTCTCGTTTCGGTAGAGTGTGCATTACAATCCGGGTATGCCCGACATGTGGAACGACCTGCTCGCCACCTTCGACCTGAAACCGGTCGACACCGCCGCGTACGAGGGACCGAACCAGACGCTGGAGTACCACCGGGTCTTCGGTGGCCAGATCCTGGGTCAGCTGCTGGTGGCGGCCGGGCTGGCGTTCCCGGAGAAGTCGGTGAAGTCGCTGCACACGGTGTTCCCGCGGGAGGGGAAGTCGGAGACCCCGATCCGGTACGAGGTGCGGCCGCAGCACGAGGGGCGCTCGTTCGCCACCGCCGCGATCACCGCGCGGCAGGGCGAGCAGGTGGTGGCGAGCGCGGTGGTCTCGCTGCACGCCCCCGAGGAGGGCACCGAGCGGCAGACGCTGCCGGAGGTCGGCGGGCTACCGGGGCCGGAGCACCGCAGGGAGTTCGGGCTCATTCCGTGGGAGACCAGGGCCGTCGACGACCTGGACGGCACCGAGGCCGGGCCGCCCGCCTACGAGCTGTGGCTGCGCACCCCCGAGGTGGAGCCGGAGCTGGGCGCCCCGCTCACCGCCTACGCCACCGACCTGACCCTGATCGGCACCGCGCTGCGCCCCGAGGAGGGGATCAGCCACGTGGGCAACGGGACGCGGTTCCTGTCGGCGGTCACCTCGCACACGCTGTGGTTCCACCGGCCGGTGCGCAGCGACACCTGGCAGGTGCTGCGTCAGCACTCGCCGATCCGGGCGGGCGGGCGGATCTTCGGCCGCGGTGACGTGATCACCGAGTCCGGCGACCTGGTGGCCTCCTACGCCCAGGAAGCCCTCTTCCGCCCGCGCTCCTGACCCGCCCGCGCGGGACGAGAGAGGCCGCCCGCACGAGAGCGCGGGCGGCCTCGTCGGGTTCGGGCGGTCAGCCGGTGACGGCCTCGCCGCGCGGCTTCCAGACCGCGACACTGAGGCTCGCGACATCCAGCGTGGGGCTGAGCGGGATCTCCCCGGAGCCGGCCCGCTTGGTGAACTCCGCGACCACCTCGGCGGGCTCCGCCGTGAGGTCGTAGACCGCGAGGTAACGGTGCGCGGGCGCGGCGGCGGCCCGGCCGGGCAGCGCGCCGGGCACCAGGTCGTAGCGCCGGCCCGCGCTGATGCCGGGCACCTTCACCACGTCGGCCAGGTGGGTGGTGTCGTACCACTCGTTGAACGCGTCGTCCTGGCCTTCCACGGCATTGGAGAACACGAGCATCTTCGCTTCGGTCACGGCGGACCCTTCCTTCCCTCAGTCGCTCGCGGGGAGCGGCTTCGCCTCTTTGAGCGCCAGCGGTGTGGCGCCAACGCTGAGTGTGCCCGCTCCGGCCTTGGTGACGAGCACTTCCGCGCCGGAATCGTCGACGTAGCGCTTGCCCATCAGGTTGCCGTCGGCGAAGGCGGGCTCCAGCGTGCCGCCGGGGGCCGCGTCGCCGCCGAGCGGGACCATGGGGACGCCGCCCGCGCGCAGATCGTCCAGGCTCTCCGCGGCGCGCACCACGATGACCTCGGTGTCGCAGACCTGGCTGCGCAGTCGGGTTCCGTTCTTGACCATTGTCGTCCTCTCTACGTGGTGACGGCGTCTGCCGCCTGCTCCGGCCCGTACTCGGTGACCAGGTCGCGGCGCAGCACCTTGCCGGTCGGGGTGGCGGGCAGCGAATCGCGGAAGACCACCCGGTCCGGGGTGCGCGAGCCGCGCAGCCCCGCCCGCACGAAGGCGCGCAGCTCCTCGGGGTCCGGCTCGGCGCCGTCGGCGGGGACGACGACGGCGACGATGATCTGCCCCCACTGCACGTCGTCCACGCCGATCACCGCGACCTCGCGCACCTGGGCGTGCTCGACCAGCACGTCCTCGATCTCGGCGGGCGCGATGTTCTCGCCGCCGCGGATGATGGTGTCGTCGGAGCGGCCGCCGAGGAACAGGTAGCCGTCGGCGTCCAGCGTCGCGACGTCCTTGGTCGGGAACCAGCCGTCGGCGTCCAGCACCGAGCCGATGCCGGTGTACCTGCCGGAGACCTGGGCGCCGCGCACATACAGCTCGCCGGTCTCGCCGGGCGGAAGCACGGTGCCGTTCTCATCCCTGACCTGCACCTCGATCCCCGGCACCGGGGTGCCCACCGAGCCGAGCCTGCGGACGACGGCCGGATCCGCCGAGGCGAGCGCGGCGCGATGCTCCTCCGGGCCGAGCACCGCGATGGTGGAGCTGGTCTCGGTGAGGCCGTAGGCATTGACGAAGCCGACCTCGGGGAGCAGCTTCAGCGCGGTGCGCAGCAGCGGGAGCGCCACCTTGGAGCCGCCGTAGGCGAGGGTGCGCAGCGCGGGCAGGGTGGCGCCGGTGCGCTCCAGCTCGGCGACGATCCTGGCCAGCATGGTCGGGACCACGGTGGCGGAGGTGACCTGCTCGGCCGCGGCCAACGCGATCCAGCGGGCGGCGTCGAAGTTGCGCAGGTACACCACCCTGCGGCCCGCGTAGAGGTTGGAGAGCGCGGCGCCGACTCCGGCGATGTGGTACGGCGGAACGCAGACCAGCGCGGCGTCGTCCGGGTCGGCGGAGCCGAAGTCGACGGTGCCGGTGATGTAGCTGACCAGATTGTGGTGTGAGAGCTCGACCGCCTTGGGGGTCGAGGTGGTGCCGGAGGTGAAGAGCACCACCGCGACCTGCTCGGGGTCGGGGAAATCGGTGACCGGGTCGGCGGCCGCGGCCCGCTCCAGGAACTCGGCCGAGCGGAGCACCGTGGCGCCGGGGCCCGCGACCAGGGAGACGACGTCGTGGTACTCGTCGTCGGCGATCAGCAGCGGGGTGTCGAGGCGGGCGATCAGCGCGCCGAGGCCGTCGGCGCCGAGGCGGTAGTTCAGCGGGGTGAAGGGCACCGCCGCGCCCGCCGAGGCGAAGATCAGCAGTGGCAGCAGGTGGCCGCCGGTGCCGACGTAGCCGACGCTGCGCGCCCCCGAGGCCGCGATCACGCCCGAGCCGCCCTGCACCGCGGTGTGCAGGTCGGTCACGCTCCAGCGCACCTCGTCGCACACCAGGGCCTCGCGGTCCGGGTTGCTCGATGCCGCCATGTCCAGCAGCAGCGAAACGCTCATCCCCGCACCCTCTCCGCGTTTTGATACAGCCATTCTCGCCAGCGAGAATAACATAATCACGTCGCTCGCTCCGTGACCCGCCCCTTCGACCCGGCCAATCAGGAGAACAACATTCTCCTAGAGCGGTAGTTCGTTTACAATCAGGTATGCCCGACCTGTGGGGAGATCTGCTCGAGTGCCTCGACCTGCGCCAGCGGCCGACCACGCCACCCGGTGACCGCGGCAGGCGCCGCGAGACCCTGACCGTCTACGAGGGCCCGAGCCTGCCGCTCGACCACGGCTGGCTCTACGGCGGCCAGGTGCTCGCGCAGATCGTGCGCGCGGCCCAGCTCGCCTGCCCGGCCAAGGCGGTGAAGTCGCTGCACACGCTCTTCGCGCACGAGGGCAAGGGCGACGCCCCGGTCTACTACATCGTGCAGCGCCAGCAGGAGGGCCGCTCCTTCGCCGCGCTCACCGTCACCGCGCGGCAGAAGCGCGACGTCGTCGCCACCGCCATGGTCTCGCTGCACCTGCCGGAAGACGGCCCGGCGCACCAGACCGCCCCCGAGCTCCCCGCGCTGCCCGGCCCCGGCCACGCCGTCACCGTGCCGCTGCTGCCCTGGGAGACCAGGGCCACCGCCGACCTGGACGACCCCGGCGCCGAGCCGCCCGACTTCGACCTCTGGATGCGCACCCCCGAGGCGCCGCCGGAGCTGCACGCGGCGCTGGCCGCCTACGCCACCGACCTCTTCCCCATCGGCACCGCGCTGCGCCCGCTCGGCGGGGTGAGCCAGGCGGGCAACGGCACCGACTTCACCTCGGCGCCGATCACGCACTCGCTCTGGTTCCACCGCGCGCTGCGCGCCGACGACTGGCTGCTGCTGCTGCACCACAGCCCGCTGGTGGCGCACGGCCGCTGCTACGGCCGCGGCGACGTCTTCACCGGCGACGGCGCGCTGGTCGCCTCCTTCGCGCAGGAGGGGCTGCTCCGCTTCCGGCCCGACTGCTGCCCTGTGGCTGGGTGGGCGAGCCGCGCAGCACGGTGACCGGCGCCGAGCTGGCGTCCTGACGCCTCAGCCCACCGGCACCAGGTCGGTGCCGCCCCACGCGCCGGTGAGCAGCAGTTCGCCGCTGCGGAAGACCTCGGAGTTCTCGATATCGGCACCCCGCAGCCCCGCCGCCGCGAGCGCGCAGCCCTTGAAGGCGCGCGCCGCGACGCTGAGCGTGTGATGCACCGTGCCCAGCCGGACATCCAGCTCGGCCGGGAGCTCCTCGCCCCAGACCGCGACCTCGATCAGCCCGTTGTCCAGGCAGTCCAGCACGCCCCGGCGCACCCGCGGGTCGGCGTCGAAGAGCTCGGGCGCCACCGCGACCGCGTGCGGCCAGGTGTCGTGCACGGCGCTCTGCAGCGAGGTCTCCAGATCCAGCACGGTGGCGCCGAGGATCTCCAGCGACCGCGCGTCGGAGGTGTCGGCCAGTACGACGGTCACCTCCCAGCCCGCCATGGTGCGATCGCACAGCCAGCCGCCCGCGTACCGCACCACATCGGCGGCGGTCGGCGCGACCACGGCGAGGCGGTACCGCAGCAGATGCTTGCGCGAGTGGGCCCGCCTGCCGGTGGCGGGATCGGAGGTGTGAGCAGCCATGATGGTCCGTTCTGCGCGTCGCTCTCTTTTGTGGAAAGTATATTCTCATCCTGGGAGAATCCATATGCGGAATCGGCACAATCCGTTGCCGATCCTCGAATCCGACAGGAGACCCGTCATGGCTCTGACCCCCCTTCCGGGCGATCAGTGGGACGAGGAGGTCGACAAGGCCCTCTCCCGCATGCTGCCGAAGGAACGCCGCAACCCCGATGGCGCGGGCAACGCGCTCTCGGTCCTGGTCCGGCATCCCGACCTGACCCGCGCCTTTCTCGGCTTCAATGTGCACCTGCTCTTCAACTCCACGATCGCGCCGCGGGAGCGCGAGCTGATCATCCTCCGGGTGGCGCACCGTCGGGAGTGCACCTACGAGTGGCTGCACCACGTGGCCATGGGGAAGGAGGCCGGGCTGACCGATGCCGAGGTGGCGGCGGCCGAGCGCACCGGCGACGCCCCCGACCCCTTCGACCGGCTGCTGCTCGAGGCCGTGGACGAGCTGGACGACAAGTCGGTGCTCTCCGCGCAGACCTGGGACGCGCTCGGCGAGCGCTTCGACGACCGCCAGCGCATGGACTTCGTCTTCACCGTCGGCTGCTACACCACGCTGGCGCTGGCCTTCAACACCTTCGGCATCTCCCCCGACCCCACCGCGGGGTACGAGGGCAAGCGCTGACGACAGCGGCGCGGACCCGGCATCCGGGCCCGCGCCGCGTGCGCGCGAATCAGGCGCGGGGCAACCCGAGCACCCGCTGCGCGATGATATTGCGCTGGATCTCCGAGGTGCCGCCCGCGATGGTGCCCGCGAAGCTGCGCAGGTAGCGCTCGAACCAGCCGCACCAGAAGTTCTCCAGGTTCAGCGGGCTCGGCGGCGAGCTGATGGCCGGGGAGGCGAGACCGCCGGTGCCGACCGCCGTGAGCGCGTGCTCGGTGGCGGTCTGCACCGCCTCCGAGCCGAGCACCTTGAGCACCGAGAGCGCGGGGACGTCCTGCTCGCCGCGGGCCGCCCTGGCCAGCGCGGCCGAGCCGAGCAGCCGGAGCGCGTGGCTGTCCATGACCAGCCCGGCGTAGGCGTCCCGGTCGAAGACGGTCTGCGGGCGGAAGTCGGCGAGCAGCTCCTGCATGCGGTCGGCGTAGCCGAGCCAGAGCAGGGTGCGCTCGTGGCCGAGCGAGCCGTTGGCCACCGTCCAGCCGCCGTTCTCCGGGCCGACCAGGTTCGCGACCGGCACCCGCACGCCCTCGAAGTAGACCTCGTTGAAGTCCAGGTCGTCCGGTTCGCAGGCGGAGGGGAACGGGCGGCGGGTGACGCCGGGGGTGTCGGTGGGGATCAGCAGCACGCTGATGCCCTTGTGCTTGGGCGCGGCCGGGTCGGTGCGGACGAAGGTGAGCAGCACGTCGGCATCGTGGGCGCCGGAGGTCCAGACCTTCTGTCCGTCCACCACGTAGTGGTCGCCCTCGCGGACGGCCCTGGTGCGCAACCCCGCCAGGTCCGAGCCCGCGCCGGGCTCGCTCATGCCGAGCGCGGCGGTGATCTGCGCGCGCAGGATCGGCACCGCCCACGCGCGCTTCTGCTCCTCGGTGCCGAACGACAGCAGCGAGGCCGCGATGATGCCGACGCCCTGCGGATTGAACGAGTGGTAGATCCGCCGCTTGGACAGCTCCGCCAGGTGCACGTACTGCTGCAACACACTGGCATTGCGCCCGCCGAACTCGGGCGGGTTGGCCGGCAGCAACCAGCCACTGTCGAAGAGCAGCCGCTGCCAGCGCCGCGCCCACTCCGGCACGTGCGCACTGGATGTGGAGCGCTCGGTGGCCTCGGCCGCGCTCGGCTGGTTCTTGTTCAGGAACTCGACGAACTCGGCGCGGAACGCCTCGACCTCGGGATCAAACGAGAGTTGCACGGTACTCCTCGGCCACGTGCGCCCGGTGCTCGGCCGCGCCGCCGAGCAGCAGCTCGCCGGTCTTGGCCCGCTTGAGCGCGAATTGCAGATCGTTCTCCCAGGTGAAGCCCATGGCGCCGAAGAGCTGGAGGCCGTGCCGGAACACCACCGACTGGCACTCCCCCGCCGCCGCCTTCGCCATCGAGGCCGCGAGCCCGCGCCGCGGGTCGTCCTCGGCCAGGCAGAGCGCGGCGAAGAAGCCGAGCGCCTTGGCCCGCTCGATGGCGATGTGCATATCGGCGGCCTTGTGCTGCACCGCCTGGAACGACCCGATGACGGTGTCGAACTGCCTGCGCGTGCGCACATGCTCCAGCACCAGGTCCAGGATGCGGCGGCAGGCGCCGACGGTGTGCAGCGCGAGCCCGGTGAGTGCGTGCTGCCTGGCCCGCACCACGTCCGCGGCGCTGCGGTCGGCGTCGGTGAGCCGGACCCCGTCGAAGGTGACCTCGGCCAGGTGCAGCACCGGGTCGAAAACCGAGGTGCGGCGGGCACTCACCGCGTCGGCCGGGACCACGAAGACGCCCGCGCCGGTGACGACCGCGAGCCGCTCGGCCCGGTCGCCGTCGAGCACGTGGTGCGCGGTGCCGGTGAGCAGCCAGCCGGTGCCGTCCGGGGCGGCGGTGATGCCGTCGTAGACGGCGGCGCCCGGCCGCTCCACCTTGCCGATGCCCGGCACCAGCGGCGCGAACTGCGACATGGTGGCGAGGAACGGGGTGGGGTCGGTGGCCCGGCCCAGCTCCTCGAAGAGAATGCCGAGCTCCACCGTCTCGCCCGGCTCGGTCAGCTCGGTCCAGCCGAGGCCGACGTAGGTCTGCCAGAGCGGGCCGGGGTCCGCACCCCGGTCGACGATGTCCCTGATGAGTGCGGGCGGGCACTCCTTCGCCGCGACGTCACGCACCGTCTCGCGCAACAGCCGCTGGTCGGAGTCGAACTCGAACAGCATCTCGGCCTGCCTCCTCGCCGTACCTCGTCATGAGAACTATATTCTCATATTCAAGAGTTACCATTTCACGGCGCGGAACGCCAGGCAGGGGCGGTGTGGTCAGCCGCGGCCTGCGGCGCGCTCGGTGCCGCGCTCCAGGGCGGCGTTCAGGGTCTCGACGAAGGCGAGCAGAGTCGTGAGCGTTTCCTCGTCGTCCGGGATGCTCTGGCCGATGGCGCCGAAGAGCGGGGCGACGGCGACCTCGGCGCGCACCGCGACCAGCTCCACCCGGACCCGGCGGCGGTCCTCGGCGTCCCGGCTGCGCCGCACGTACCCGGCCTTCTCCAGCCGGTCGACCACGGTGGTGACGGCGCCGCCCCTGGTGATGCCGAGGCGGTCGGCGAGCTGGCCGGGGGTGAGCGGGCCCGCCATGCTGAGCATGTTCAGCGCGCTCAGGTCGGTGACGGTGATGCCGAGCCGGGCCGCGACGGCGGAGTGGAAAACCACCGTCGCGGTGGCCTGGGCGCGCAGCGCGTCGCGCAGGGCGCGCGCGGTGTCCGATCCGCGCAGGGCGCGGGCGTCCGATCGGGTGTCCTTCGCCGCGGGCATGGTCGCGTCCTTCCGCCGTTCTCTCCGAGATAGAGAGACTCTCGATCCGAGAGTAGCGCGGGCTTCACGGGGTGCGCCCCGCGGCGGGCACACCCCGTACTCCACTGCGCTACTTGAGCATCGAGCCCGCGTCGACCGGCAGCGGAACACCGGTGATGAACCGCGCCTCGTCGGAGACCAGGTAGAGCACCGCGTTGCTGACGTCCACCGCGTCCACCCACGGGGTGGGCAGGGTGTGGAACATCTGGCAGATCGGCTTCAGGTCGTCCGGGCCCGGGTTCTCCAGGTCCGGGCGGAACAGCTTGTAGGTGCCCTCGTTGAGCAGCATGTCGGTGCTGACGTGCGTCGGGTGCACCGAGTTGCAGCGGATGTTCTGGTGCCCCAGCTCCACCGCGAAGGTGCGCATGAGCCCGACGATGCCGTGCTTGGCGGCGACGTAGTGCCCGACGTTCGGGTACGCCTTGAGCCCGCCCACCGAGCTGGTCAGCACGATGGAGCCGCTGCCGTTCGCCTGCAGGTGCGGAATGGCGGCCTTGACGCTCTTCCAGACGCCGGTCAGGTTGACCCCGATCATGTCGTCCCAGAGGTCCTCGCGCATCTCCACCAGCGCGCCGCCCTCGTTGGCGAGCCCGGCGTTGGCGATGACGATGTCCAGCTTGCCCAGCTGCTCGACCGCGCCGTCCAGCCCGGCCTTGACCGCGTCGAAGTCGCGGACGTCCGCCTCGATGGTGACGACCCGGCCGCCCGCCGCCTTGACCAGGTCGGCGGTCTCCGCCAGATCCTCCGCGGTCGGCATGGGGAAGGGCACGTTGTCCAGCTGCTTGCAGACATCGAGCGCGATGATGTCGGCGCCCTCCTGGGCCAGCCGGACCGCGTGGCTGCGACCCTGGCCGCGCGCCGCGCCGGTGATGAAGGCGACCTTGCCGTCGACCCGTCCGGTCATCGTGAACCTCTCTCCGTTGTGTCGTTCAGGGATGGGGGGTGAAGGTGATGTGCAGGTTGCTCAGCCCGCGCAGGATGAAGGTGGGCTCGTAGTCGTAGCGGCGCTCGCCGGCCGGGCCGTGGCGCTCCTCGTCGATCTTGATGTCGAGCATCCGATCCAGGATCCGCTCGATCGAGACCCGGCCCTCGACCCGCGCCAGCGGGCCGCCGGGGCAGGAGTGCACGCCGCGGCCGAACGCCATGTGCTCGCGGAAGTTCTTGCGGTCCAGCCGGAATTCGTGCGGGTTCTCGAAGCGGCGCGGGTCGCGGTTGGCGGCGCCGGGGCAGAACATGACGGTCGAGCCGACCGGGATCTCCACCTCGCCGATCCGGGTGGCGCGCTTGGCCAGCCGGAAGCCGGACTTGACGGGCGAGTCCATGCGCAGCGTCTCCTCGATGAAGTTCGGGATCAGGCTGCGGTCGTCGCGCAGCGCCTGCTGCACCTCGGGGTGGTCGCCGAGCACCCGCATGGCGGCGCTCAGCAGCTTGGCGGTGGTCTCCTGGCCCGCGGCGAAGAGGAAGGTGGCCGAGCGCACCACATCGATCACCTCGGGCGTGGAGCCGTCCGGGTACTTGGCCTGGGCCAGCGAGGTGAGGACGTCGTCGCGCGGGTTCTCCCTGCGATCGGTGATGTACTGCACGAACTTGTCGTCCAGCCACTCCAGCGGGTTCGAGGCGACGATCTCGCTCTTCAGCGAGCCCACCTGGGAGCCGGGGCGCTCGGCGCCGAGCACCACCCGGAACTGCTGGTGGTCCTCCTCCGGCACGCCGAGCATGTCGGCGACGACCAGCAGCGAGAACGGCTTGGCGTACTCGGCGAGGAACTCGGACTTCCCCTCGGCCAGGAACTCGTCCAGCTGCTGGTCGGCCAGCCGCCACATGAACGCCTCGTTCTCCTTGAGGCGGGCCGGGGTGAGCAGGCGGTTCAGCACCGAGCGGGCGTAGGTGTGCTGCGGCGCGTCCATGGTGACCATGTGCTCGAACATCGGGAGCTGCGAGCGGTGCCGCTCGATCAGCTCGGTGATGTCCTCGCCCTCGATCCGGAAGGGCAGCGGCGGGAACGGGCCGCCGACGGCGATGGCCGAGGAGAAGGTCTGCTCGGTGTCGCGCAGGACCTCGGTGGCTTCCTCGTATCCGGTGACGGCGTAGACGCCGAAGGTGGGCTCCTGCTTGACCGGGCACTGGGCGCGCAGGTGGTCGAAGTAGGGATGCGGATCCGGCACCAGGCTCGGATCAGTGAAGTAGTCGATGGTGTCGAAGTCGGTCATGGAAAGCTCCTCGGAAACAATGATATCTCAGTTGGAGAATTATATTCTCGCGCCGGTGCGAGGGGTCCCCGGATCGCCCGGAGGGGTGCGTCAGGGCAGGTAGACGCGGCTGGCGAGCCAGCGGCCGTCGACCAGGCGCATGGTCATCTCGACCCGGCTGCGGTCGACCCTCGGGTCCGCGGAGGCGGCATTGGTGACGGTCTGGTCGATGAAGAGCAGGACCTCGACCTCGGTCTCGGTCGCCGACTTGACGGCGGCGTCGAGGACCGTGCCCTTCCCGGTCGCCTTGTTCTCCAGGAGGAGCTGGCGGAGCTGGCCGCTGGAGCGCGTGTACATGTCGCGGAACTCGCCGGTGGAGCCGTCGAGTACCGCGGTGAAGCCCGCGTCGAGGTTGTTGGAGTCGACGCTGGTCAGGGTGACGGCGTAGCTCTTCGCCGCCGCCAGGGCGGCGTCACCTGCCGCGTCGACCTTGCGCTCGTCGCGGAGCTGGAGGCCGAGGACGATGGCTGCGGTGATCGCGGCGACGGCGATCAGTGCCGTCACCGGCAGGATGGCCTTGCGGGCGATGCGCAGCAGTACCGCGCCGCGGGTCTCGCCGCCACCTGCGGTGGCATTCTCGGCCGGGGTGCCACCGGCGGGGTCGGCCGGTTTCGCCGCGGTGGAGCCCGCCGGCTTCGCGGCCTCCGACTGCGCGGGCTGCTCGGCAGCGTCACCCTTCTGGGTGGCGCCCTTGTCGAGCGCGGGTTTCGCGGCGGCGGCAGGACTTTCGTCCTCGGCGCCCGGCCGGGCGTCAACGGCGGTGTCGGTGTCACTCATGATGGTTCCTCTCAGCGTTGCGGGGCCGGCGGCGGGGGCGGGAGCGGGGGACCCGCGAAGGTGAGCGGGAGCGAGAGCGGGCCGATGGGGGTCGGCATGGTCTGCCGGTCGGCGGGCTGCCCCGGCGGCGGGGCGCCGGGGATATCGGCGCCGGGCGGCCGCGGCGCGTTGCGCGCGCCCCGGATCATGACCGACGGGTCGGTGTCCTTGCAGTAGGTGTACAGGTACGGCTCGGGGAAGTCGGGCAGCGAGGGCGGCCTGCGCGGCAGGTCGTAATCGCAGGCGTAGCGCGGGTACAGGTTCACCAGCCCCCACACCCCGCCGTCGTGGAACGCCACCGCGATGGCGTCCAGGGTGGACCCGTCCCGCTCGGTCGGGAAGAAGAACTCCTGCAGCGCGGGCACCCGCGGTCCGGTGGTGTCCGCGACCACGCCCAGGTTGCCGAGCAGCTGGGCGGCGGTGCCGGAATTCTGCGCGAGCATCGCGTCCAGCGCGCGCAGCGTGCCCGGAGCGGCTCCGAGCAGCTCCGCGTACCCGCCGGACTTGGCCTCGGCACCGGTCAGGACGGCGTTCGCGTCCGCCGCGAAATCCCCGAGCCCCTGGCTCAGCTCGGCGACGGTGCCGAGCACCTGCCTGCTGTCCCTGATCAGCGAAACCGTCTGCGGCAGCACCGAATCCAGGGTGGACGCGAGGAAGATCCCGCTGTCAAGGATGGCCGCGAGCTTGTCCGGGCCCTCCGGCCCCACGCCGAGTTCGTTCACCACCGCGGCCAGCTGCGCCGGATCGATCTGGGCCAGCGTGGTGTCCAGCTGCGACAGCGTCTTCCACAGCGGCGTCGGGGTGCTGGTGCGCTCGACCGCGATCTCCGCGCCGTCGGCCAGGTACGGCCCGCCGTCCCGGTCCGGCCGGAAGTCCAGGTACTGCTCCCCCGCCAGCGACAGGCTCGCCACCCGCACCTCGCCGTCGGCGGGCACCGCGGTATCCGCGTCGATCACCGCGGTGGCGACCAGCCCGGAGCCGCTGAGCCGCACCGACTCCACCGTCCCGATCGGCACGCCGCGCAGCGTCACGTTCTGTCCGGCGAGCAGCCCGCCGGAGTCGGCGAGGTGCACCCGCACCCGCATGGTCTCGGCCGCCGGGTTCACCCCCATCGAGCCGAACACCAGGTAGCCGACGCCGATCACCAGCGTCAGGACCAGCGCCACCGCCGATACCGCCGAGCGCCGGGCGCGCGCCCCCCGCACCGTGTTCACCAGCAGCCGAGCCGGTGCCTCCACGGCGCTCATCGTCCCGCTCCCGCGATCCGGCCCTGCAGCTTCAGCAGCGTGTAGGTCAGCGTGCCGATGAAGTTCTGCCAGTCCCGCTGGTCCGGCACCCTGCTCTCCGGGTCGCCCGGGTGGTTGATGTCGGGCAGCGCGCCGAGCGCCAGATCCTGCCAGTCGGCGTCGGTGCTGGCCGAGGTGCTCGTGGTGACCGCGATGACCGGGCCGAGCATCGCGTTCATCGCCGCCACGCTGGCGTTCGGGTCGGTGGCGGCTGCGTTCAGCTGCTCGGCGATCCGGTTGATGTCGGCCACCATGCCGGTGCTCTGCTCGCCGTTCACGCCGGGGAACCGGCCGATCTGAGCGGTGATCCGATCGACCTCGTTCACCAGGCGCAGCGCCTGGTCGGCATTGGCGCGCAGGGTGTCCAGCGCCGGACCGGCCGCCGAGATCACGTCGTCGACGGTGCCGCGCTGCTCGTCGATCCGCCGGGCCAGCTGGTCCACCTCGGCCAGCGTGCTCCGGATGTCGTCGGAGCGGGCGGCGAGCGCCTGCACCACCCGGGTGGAGCGGTCGATGAGCTCGGCCATCCGGTCGCCGCGGTCGCCGACGGCATTGCCGAGGCCGTTGACGATGGTGGTGAGGTTGCGGATGGCGCCGCCGTTCACCAGCAGCGAGGCGGTGGTGAGCAGCTCCTCGATGGTGGTCGCCGCCGAGGTGTGGTCCAGCGCGATGCTGTCGCCGTCGGCCAGCGCCGGGGTGGCGGTGGTGGCCTCGGCGGGCGGGGTGAGCGAGACGAAGACGTCGCCGAGCGGGGTGGCGGTGCGCAGCTCGGCCCTGGTGCCCAGGGGCAGCCGCACCCCGCGCTGGATGGTCAGGGTGACAACGGCGGTGTAGTCGCGCACCGCCATGTCGGACACCTCCCCCACATCCGCGCCGGAGAGCCGGACCTTGGCCTTGGCGGGCAGGTTCAGCGCGTTCGCGAAGCTCGCGCGCACGGTGTAGTTGTCGCCGCCGGAGCCAGGCGCGGGCAGCGGCAGGTCGCCGAGCCCGACCGCGCAGCCGGTGCTCGCCGCCAGCGCCGCCACCGCGAGCACGGCGGCGCGGGTGGCCCGCCCGGCGCTCATCGCGGCATCCTGGACATGGCGTCGAGCATGTCGGTGATCCCGAAGTCGGGGCCGAAGTCCTGCAGGGTGCCGGTGGCGCAGCCCAATTGGCGCAGCCCGAGGATATTGCAGACCTCCTTGACCAGCTGCCCGTCGAAGAAGACCTTGTCCAGCAGGGCGTGCACCCGGACGCCGCGGTACTCGAAGTCCACCGCGTTGTAGGCGTTGTTCAGCAGCAGCGGGGTGACGTCGATGAACTCGGCGAGCTCACCGCGGTAGTCGGCCAGCGCCGTCGTCACCTGCGCGCCGTTTGCCAGGGTCGACTGCAGCGCGCCCGCGTTCGCGGTGAGCAGCGCGTCGGTCTGCCGCATGATGTCGATGATCTGCGCGCCGGTGCTGCCGGTGCCGATGTTCAGGTCGGCCACCACGTCGCCGAGCTGCCCGGTGGCGGCGCCGAACCGGCGGATCGTGTCCTCGTTGGCCGCGGCCGCGCGGAGCAGCTGCGCGAGCTGATCCACCAGCTGGGTCAGGTCGTCGCGGGTGCGCTCGCCGCCGTCGGCGCCGAGCTTCAGCGCGGTGGCCAGCTGGTCGAGGGTCTGCCGCAGCTCGGGGCCGCTGCCGGTGGCGATCTCCGAGGAGACCGCGAGCAGCTGCGCCACCGGCCCGTCGCCCGGCGCACCGCCCTGCAGCTCACCGGCCATCCGGTCGGCGGCGCCGAGCAGCCGGTCGAACTCGACCGGGGTCCGGGTGCGCTCCGGCCCGAGCCTGGCCCCGTCGGCCAGCGTGGGGCCGCCCCGGTAGGCCGGGGTGAACTCGACGTGCCGGTCGGTGAGCACCGAGGTGGACAGCGTCACCGCCCTGGCATCGGCGGGAATCTGTACGTCACCGTCGATCTCCATGGTCACCTCGACCCGCGATCCGTGCGGCTCGACCGCGGTCACCTCGCCGACCGGCATCCCCAGCACGGCGACCGCGTTGCCGGGGTAGAGCCCGGCGCCGTTGTCGAACTGCGCGACCACGGTGGTGGTGTCGTCCGGCACCACCGCGCTGCCCGCGCAGCCGGCCAGCGCGCCGATCGCCAGGACCGCGCAGCCGCGGACCAGAACTCGTTTCGCTCTCATCGGCAGTCCTGGTAGTAGGGCGCGAGCCCGGCCTGCCCGGCGCGCCCGCTGAGCGCGCACATCCAGGAGTCGATCAGCGGACCGGCCGGAGCGGTGAAGTCGACCTCGTTGGCGGTGCCGGAGGCATTGGCGAAATTGCGGATCGGGATGGGCAGGATCTCCAGCAGATTCCGCAGCAGCGCGTCGTTGCGGGCCAGGCTGCCGAGCAGGCCGTCCAGCCCGGCCAGCAGGGTGTCGACGGCGGGCCGATCCTGCGTCACCAGGGTGCCGACCTGGTCGGCCAGCCTGCGGGTGGCGTCCATCAGCCGGACCACCGCGTCCCGGCGGGCCACGATCTCGGTGAGCAGGTCGCGGCCCTGGGTCATGATGGCGGCCAGATTCGCCTGCTGGTCGGTCATCAGGCCGGTGAGCTGCCTGCTCGCGGCGAGCAGCGCGCTCATCTCGCCGCGCCGGTCACCGATGATGGTGGCCAGCGCACGGATGTTCGCCAGCATGGCGGGCAGCACCGACGGAACCCCCTGCAACTGGGCCGCCAGGGTGTTCAGCGAGTCGCCGATCTGCCCGGCATCGATCCGATCGAAGGTCACCGTGGCGTTGTCCAGCGCGGTCTGCAGGTCGTACGGCACCTCGGTGCGCTCCAACGGGATGCGGTCGTCGGCCAGCACCCCGTCGCCCGCAGGGCGCAGTTCTACGTACCTGGCGCCGAGCAGCGTGGTGAGCTTGATCGCCGCGCCGGTCGAATTGCCGAGCGGCACATCGGAGTTCACCGCGAAGGTGACCAGCACCCGGTCCCCGGTCAGCTCGGTGGCGGCGACGGTGCCGACCGGCACCCCGGCCAGGGTCACCTGATCGCCGGTCCTGATCCCGGCCGCCTGCGCGAACTCCGCCTCGTAACTCGTGGTCCCGATGCCGATCCGGGTGTACCCCACCGCGCTGGCCAGCACCACCAGCAGCACGACGACGGCGACCAGCCCGAGCCTGCCCTTCCGGTGCTCCTCGATCGGCCGCCGGACGGTCCGCGCTCCGCGCTCCAGGATCTTCCTCATTCGCACCGCCTCACCTGCAGATCGGGGAATATTTGGCCTGGCCGCCCGGGGTGGCCAGATCGACCACGGTCGGCACCAGCGTCGAGAGCGAGGGCAGCACGGTCACGCCGAAGTTGCACAGGTAGGTGTTCAGGTACGGCCCCTCTTGGCTGACCCGGGCCAGCCCCTTGAGCAGCGCGGGCATATTGAATCCGAGGTAGGCGAAGTTCTCCTTGTTCTCCTCGAAGTGCCGGGTGAACCCGGGCTCGCGGTAGAGCATCGCCGCCAGGTCGGGCTGGATGCCGTCCATGGTGTCGGCGAGCCCGGCGGTGGTGACGGCCGCCTGGTCGAGCGCGCCGAGCAGTTCGTCCCGGTGCCGGGTCAGGCCGTCCATGATCGCCCTCGACGAGCCGATGAGCGTGCTCACCTCGCCGGTCTGCAGCGCCAGGTTGCCGACCACCCTGTTCAGGTTGCCGATCACCGCGCCGAGCACCTGGTCGGGCCCGGCCAGCGAATCCGCCAGCGCCGAGACCTGCTCCACCAGCAGAACCAGCGAGGTCCGGTCGCCCTGCAGCGCCTTGATCAGCGCGCCGGTGACATTGTCGACCTGCGCCGGGTCGAGCCCGCCGAAGAGCGGCTCGAAACCGTTCAGCAGCCCGGAGATGTCGAAGGACGGCTCGGTGCGCGCGAGCGGGATCTCCGTGCCGGGCGCCAGCGTCGAGGAATCCCCGAACTCGGCGAGCGCCAGCCCGAGGTAGCGCTGCCCGATGACGTTCTGGTAGGTGATCGAGGCCTTGGTGTTGCCATAGAGCGTCTGGTCGTCCTGCACCTGGAACCGCACCCGGGCGAGCACGCCGTCCAGTTCGATGCCGTCCACCCGGCCCACCCTGACCCCCGCCATGCGCACGTCGTCGCCGACCCGCAACCCGCTGACGTCGCTGAAGACCGCCGAGTAGTCCCTGGTGTCGCCGTTGATGCCGCGGTCGAGGGTGACGAAGGTGACCCAGATGAGCGCCATCGCGACGGCGACGAACAGGCTGACCCCGATCAGCGGGCGGCGGTAGCTCATCGGTCGCCCCCGCCCGGGAACGGACCGTCGGCGATCAGCGGGGCCAGCAGCGACTCGGCGCCGGTGGGGTTGCCCTGCAGCGCCCGTTCGATCAGATCCCGGATCTCGGGTGGCAGGTCGGCGGCGAGCTCAGGGGCCGGGGCCGGGAAGGTGGCCGGGTCGAGCACGGGCGGCAGCGGCTCGATCGGAATGTCGGCGGGCGCGGTGCTGCAACTCGGGCCTGCGAGATTCCCGTACCGCGGACAGTCCGCGCGGGTGTACGGCGTGTGCGGGGTGAGCCGGAACTGGAACTTGCCGCGGCCACGCGGGCTCTCGGAGTTCCAGAACTCCGAGTACCACAGCTCCGAGAGCTTCTTGATGCGCACCACGATCGGGCCGAAAGCCGGTGAGCCCGCCGCGAACACGTCGAGCACCGGCCCCATCTTCGTCGTCACATCCACGATCTGATCGGTGCGCCGGTCCAGCGCGTCGGCGACCGTGCCGAAGGTGGTGTCGCCCGCGCCGAGCAACGCGGCGAGCTGCGCGTCCTGCTCGGCCAGGGTGCGCATGGGCAGCACCGCGTGGTGCAGCGCGTCCAGCAGCTCCGGCGCCGAGGCGTTCAGCCCGCGGACCGCCTCGGCCACCATGGTGAGCGTGGGCGGGCCGCCGTCCGGGGTGAGCAGCGCGTCGAATTCGGTGGTGATGCGCTCCAATCGGGCGCCCGCCGCGACCAGGTCGGCGCCGCGCCGGTCGGTGGCCTCGGCCACCGCGGCGAGCACGCCGACGGTGCCGCCGGTGCCGATCCGCGCGGTGCTCGCGATGATCTCGCGCAGCTTGGTCAGCGCGGTCTGCAGCTGCACGGTGGAGAGGCTGGTGTCCTGGCGGATCCGGGTGTCGGCGGTGAGCGCGGGGCCGGGGCCGTTGTCGACCAGCTGCACCGAGGAGACGGCGAAGACGTTGCTCGGCACCACCCTGGCCGTCACCGTGCGCGGAATCCCCTGTGCCGCCGCGGGATCGAGCTGCAGCAGCACGGTGTTCCCGGCACCGCCGGTGGCCGGGGTGACCCCGGCGACGATGCCGACCAGCATGCCGCGGAACTTGACGTCCGAGCGGGTGGGGAGGCCGTCGCCGAGCTGCTCGAGCACGGCCGTCACCTCCAGCTTCTCGTCGAAGCGCCCGGTGGATTTCACCAGCAGCACCGTCACCACCAGCGCGCTCGCCAGCACCAGCGCCAGCCCGCGCAGCAGCAGCGCGGGCCCCGACGGCCCGCGCCCGTCCTTCTCGAACAGCACCGACATAGGGGCTCAGCCTCCGAGCCGGGCGCTGGCGCCGATGCCCCACAGCGCGACCGTGAGTAGCAGGTTGACGATGATCATCAGCGAGATGGCGGCGCGCATGGCGCGGCCCGCCGCGATGCCGACGCCCTGCGGGCCACCCGCGGCGTAGAAGCCGTAGTAGCACTGCACGGTAGTCGTGATGATCACGAAGACAATGGCCTTGAGCAGCGAGTAGACGATGTCGGGGCCGTTCAGCACGAGCTGGAAGTAGTGCTCGTAGGTGCCGCGGGAGAGGCCGCCGGAGAGCCCGACCACCACCTCGACCGCGATGTAGTTGACCGCGAGGCAGACCACGTAGAGCGGGATCATGGCCACGATGGAGGCGAGCAGCCTGGTGCTCACCAGGTACGGGATCGCGCGGATGCCCATGGACTCCATGGCCTCGATCTCCTCGGCGATCCCCATGGCGCCGAGCTGCGCGGTGAAGCGGCAGCCCGCCTGCGCGGCGAAGGCCAGCGAGGCCATGATCGGCGCCAGCTCCCTGGTCGACGCGGTGGAGGCGATGAGCCCGATGGTCGGCTCCATGCCGAGCAGGTGCAGCGCGTTGTACCCCTCCAGCCCGACGATGGCGCCGCCCGCCGCGCCGAGCACGATGATCACGCCCGCGGTGCCGCCGCCGACAACGATGGAGCCGTTGCCCCAGGTGATGTCGGAGAGGATGCGCAGGAACTCGCCGCGGTAGTGCCGCAGCATCACCGGGATCGAGCCGAGCGCGCGCACCAGGAAGGTGATCATGTGGCCGAGCCGCATGAACGAGGTGCCGAACTGTCGCGAGGCGCGGATCAGGGTGCGGGTGCCGAGCGGGCGGTAGGGCGCGGCCATCACAGCCCCGACCGCGGGAACAGGATCATGAACATCTGCGTGAACACCACGTTCACCACCATGAGCAGCAGGATCGAGGAGACCACCGTCGAGTTCACCGAGTTGGCGACGCCGGCCGGGCCGCCCTTGGTACCGAGCCCCTTCTCGCAGGCGACCACCGCGACGATGGCGCCGTACACCACCGCCTTGACCAGCGTGAGCCACAGGTCGCCCACGGTGGCGAAGGAGGCGAAGGTGGCGACGAAGCTGCCGGGCGCGCCGCCCTGCACGAAGACGTTGAACAGGTACCCGGCCAGGAAGCCGACGAAGCAGACCACCCCGGTGAGCGAGACCCCGACCAGCACCGCCGCCGCAACCCGCGGCACCACCAGCCGCCGCACCACCGAGACCCCCATGACCTCCATGGCGTCCAGCTCGTCCCTGATCTTGCGGCTGCCCAGGTCGGCGCAGATCGCCGAGCCGACGGCCGAGGCCATGAGCAGCGCCGCCACCATGGGGGCGCCCTGCCGGATCACCGCGAGCCCGCTCGCCGCGCCGGCCAGCGAGGTCGCGCCGACCTGCCCGGCCAGCAGCCCGAACTGGATGGAGAGCGTCACGCCGATCGGCAGCGAGACGAAGATGGTCGGCAGCGCCGCGGCCGAGGCCATGAAGGCCGACTGCCGGACGAACTCGGCGAAGGCGAAGCGCCCGGTGACGATATCGACGATCAGGTACTGGATGGCCCTGACGCCGAGCACGAACTGCCCGCCGACGGTCTCCAGCGCGGCGATCGGGTGCCGCTTCAGGTAGCCCCGTCCCCAGTCGGTGATCTCCCGGGTCGCCGGCTTCGCGGCGGAGAACTCACCGCCTGCGGGACCACGGCTGATCGTCATCGAGAGAACCTTCGGGTCGGCGGCGGAGTGTCGCTGAGAATCTCATGTGGCGCTCTGCGAGAACCAGCCGTTCCATTGTGAGCGCTCTCTCTCAACAACGTCAAGAGTGGAATGCACAAATCAGAGAATTTGATTCTCCTCGCACCACGGGTGTTTCACATCAATGGGCCGGAAAATGCGAAAGAGCGGCGACGGGACATTTCCCGTCAACCCGGAAGAATCGCAGGGCCGCCCCTCGGGAGCGGATGCTGTGCACATGCATAGCATGGTTCTCGAACGGGCGTCAATAGTGACAGCCGTCCGCTACTACGATACGAATTGATCCCACGATCAGGACTCCGGAAGGAGGCAGGCGGATGCCATCGCCCCGCCGCATCGGCGCCCCCGACGCCAAGAATCGCGGCGTTCTGCTCGAGGCCGCCGAGCAGCTGCTGCTCGAAGAGGGCTGGGCGGCGGTGACCTCACGCCGCGTCGCCGAGCGCGCCGGGCTCAAACCGCAGCTCGTGCATTACTACTTCCGCTCGATGGACGACCTCCTGCTGGAAATTTTCCGGCGGCGCGCGGACGAGGGCCTGGAAATGCAGAACGACATGATGAAATCGCCGACCCCGCTGCGCGCGCTCTGGGAATTCAGCATCGATCCCGCTGCGGTCCGTTTCACCATGGAGTTCGTCGGATTGTCCAATCACCGCCCGGCCATCAGGGCGGCGGTCGCCGAGTACGCCGAGCGCTTCCGCACGATCCAGACCACCGCGCTGGCCCGCATCCTCGCCGAGTACGGGTTGGACACCGAGCGCTTCCCGCCCGCCGCCATGGCGGTGCTCATGACGAGCGTCTCCCGGGTGGTGGTGCTGGAGCGCGCGCTCGGGATGTCCGGGGGGCACAGCGAGGCCTTCGACCTGGTCGAGCGGGAGATCGCCGAGCTGGAGCGGGCCGGGGCGGGCAGCGCCGAGTCCGCGGGCGGGGCCCGCTAGGCGGGCAGCAGGTCCCGCATCTCGGCCCGGTACCGCGGCGGGAGCAGCTCGCCGGTGCCGAAGACCTCGGTCGGCACCACCGGCTCCCGCGCACAGCCCGCGGCGGCCAGCGCGCAGGACTTGAAGGCCCGCGCCGCGACGCTGAGCCGGTGGTAGGAGGGCGCGACCCGGCCCGCCAGCTCGTCCGGGAGGTCGTCGCCCCAGACCGCGGTCTCGGTGAGACCGCGGTCGATGCAGTCCAGCACCCCGGCCCTGACCAGCGGCTCGGCGCGGTAGCTGGCGGCCGAGACGGCCACCGCCGTCGGCCAGATGTCGTGGCTCGGCCCGGTGATCGCCTGGCGCAGGTCGAGCACGGTGGCGCCGAGTATCCGCAACGGCGCGACATCGGCGGAGTCGGCGACCAGCACGGTCACCTCCCAGCCCGCCGCGGAGCGGTCGAAGAGCCAGCCGCCCGCGTGCCGGATGACGTCGGCGGCGTCCGGGGCCACCACCGCCAGCCGGTGCCGCAGCGGGTGCCTGCGGGCATGCGCCCGCCAGTGGGTGACGGAGTGGACGCCGGGAGCGGCGGATCGAGGAGCCATGGTTTCCATCCCGAGGATCGCGAGAGTCGGCACGGCGATCGCTCCGGCGTGGCCGGCGGCGTCGGGGCTGGGTGACGGGGACTGCCGCTCTACCCGGAACGAACCACCGACCACACCCTAGGGCACACGCCTGTTCTCCCGCTCGAAAATGTGATTCTCTGTTGGAGAGAACGCGATGCGGTCGAGAAGGGGCTCCCATGCGCACGATTCCTCCCGAGCTGGCCGGCCACTACCGGGAGCAGGGGTGGTGGACCGGCGAGACGCTCGGCGAGCTGCTCGCCGGCGGGCTCGCCGCCGCGCCGGCCGCCGAGTTCTGCGTGCACTCCGCGGAGCGGCCCTTCGCGGGCAGCTTCGCCGAGGTCGAGCAGGTGGCGCGGCGGCTCGCGGCCGGGCTGCGCAGGCGCGGGGTGGGGCCGGGCGACGTGGTCGCGTTCCAGCTGCCGAACTGGATGGAGGCGGCCGCGACCTTCTGGGCATCGGCGCTGCTCGGCGCGGTCGTGGTGCCGGTGGTGCACTTCTACGGCCGCAGGGAGCTCGGCTACATCCTGGAGACGGTCCGGCCCAGGGTCTTCGTCACGCTGGAGCGCTTCGGCAGCCTGGAGTTCCCGCCGGAGCCCTATGCCGGGGTGCCGATCACCGGCGTGGTCGGCCGCGACTTCGACGACCTGCTCGATCCCGAGCCCATGCCCGGCGTGCTCGGCACCGACCCGGACGGCCCGGCGCTCATCGCCTTCACCTCCGGCACCACCAGGGCCCCCAAGGGCGTCGTGCACAGCCACAACACCCTCGTGCACGAGACCAGGCAGCTGGCCGCCTGGTACCCCGCCGACCGCGGCGACCAGCTCACCGCCGCCCCGGTCGGCCACTTCATCGGCATGGTCAACGCGCTGCTCATCCCGGTGCTCGACCGCACGCCGATCCACCTCATCGATGTCTGGGATCCGGGCCGCATCCTTGCCCTGATGACCGAGCGGGACATCACCGTCGGCGGCGGCGTCCCCTACTACGTCACCAGCCTGCTCGACCACCCCGACCACACGCGGGAGCACCTGCCGCGGATGCGCTACGCCGGGCTCGGCGGCGCCGCGGTGCCCGCCGCGATCACCACCCGGCTGGCGGGCGCGGGCATCACCGTCTACCGCTCCTACGGCAGCACCGAGCACCCCTCGATCACCGGCTCGCTGCACAGCGCGCCGGAGGACAAGCGGCTGCACACCGACGGGAACCCGCTGCCCGGCGTCGAGCTGCGGCTGGCCGAGGACGGCGAGATCATCAGCCGCGGCCCCGACCTCTGCCTCGGCTACGTCGACCCGGAGCTCACCGCGGCCGCCTTCGACGCCGACGGCTGGTACCACACCGGCGACATCGGCGTGCTGGACGCCGACGGCTACCTGACCATCACCGATCGCAAGTCCGACATCATCATTCGCGGCGGCGAGAACATCAGCGCGCTCGAGGTCGAGGAGCTGCTGCTGACGCTGCCCGGGGTGGCCGAGGCGATCGCGGTCGCGGTGCCCGACGCCAGGCTGGGCGAGCGCGCGGCCGCGGTGCTTCGGCTGCTGCCCGGCCGGGCGGCTCCCGACCTGGAGGCCCTGCGCGCGCACTTCGCGGCGGCCGGGCTGGCGAAGCAGAAGTGGCCGGAGCAGCTGCACGTCGTCGCGGACTTCCCGCGCACGCCCAGCGGCAAGATCCAGAAATACGTGGTCCGCCGGGACCTCGCCGCCGCCGAGGACGTTGCGGCTCACACCTGAAGAGAATAACATTCTCACTAGACGACAAGGAGGATTTCATGACCAAGGTCGACCTGCCGTATCAGCTCTTCGACGCGGACAACCACCTGTACGAGACGAAGGAAGCGCTGACCCGGCATCTGCCGAAGCAGTACGAGGGCGCGATCCAGTACGTCGAGATCAACGGCCGCACCAAGATCGCGGTGCTCGGCCAGATCAGCGAGTACATCCCGAACCCCACCTTCGAGGTCGTCGCCCGCCCCGGCGCCATGGAGGAGTACTTCAAGCACGGGAACCCCGAGGGCAAGAGCCGCCGCGAGATCTTCGGCAAGTCCATGAAGGCGATCGACGCGTTCCGGAACCCCGAGGCCCGGCTCAAGGTCATGGACGACCTGCAGCTGCAGCGCGCGCTCATGTTCCCGACCCTGGCCAGCCTGGTCGAGGAGCGGATGCGGCACCACCCGGAGCTGATCCACGCGGTGATCGAGTCGCTGAACCGGTGGATGCTGGACGACTGGGGCCAGGACGGCAGCTTCGTGCACTCCGACCGGATCTTCACGGTCCCGGTCATCACGCTGCCCATCGTGGAGCGGGCCATCGCCGAGCTGAACTGGGCCGTGGTCGAGCACGGCGCCAAGGCCATCCTGGTGCGCCCGGCCCCGGTGCCCGGCTTCAAGGGCATGCGCTCGTTCGCCATGCCGGAGTTCGACCCGTTCTGGAAGCGCGTGGTCGAGCTGGACGTGCTGGTCACCATGCACTCCTCGGACAGCGGCTACTCGCGCTACGACGCCGAGTGGGAGGGCAACAGCCTGGAGATGCTGCCCTTCCAGACCAATACCTTTGCCATGACCAACCAGTGGCGGCCGGTCACCGACGCGGTGGCCTCCTGGGTCTGCCACGGCGCGCTGAACCGCTTCCCCGACCTCAAGATCGCGGTCATCGAGAACGGCTCGGCCTGGCTGGAGCCGCTGCTGCAGCAGCTCTCCGACGTGTACAAGAAGGCGCCGGAGGGGTTCGGCTTCCGCAACCCGATCGAGGCCATCAAGCAGAGCCTCTACGTCTCCCCCTTCTGGGAGGAGGACCTGGTCCGGCTCTCCGACGTGATGGGCGCCGACCACGTGCTCTTCGGCTCGGACTGGCCGCACCCGGAGGGGCTGGCCGAGCCGGCCCGCTACATCCACGAGATCAAGGACATGACGCTGGAGCACCAGGCAGGCATCATGGGCGGCAACCTGGCTCGGCTGCTCAAGGTATGACCTGGGAGTCCATCCCGCAGATGGTGCTCTCCGCCGCCGACCGCTTCGGCCATGCCGAGGCGGTCGTCGACGGGGAGCGGCGGTGGAGCTTCACCGAGCTGGCGGAGCGGGTGCGCAGGGCGGCGGGCGCCTTCGCCGCGTTCGGCATCGACAGGGGCGACCGGGCCGCGGTCTGGGCGCCCAACTCGGCCGAGTGGATCGTCGCCGCCTTCGGGTTGCAGGCCGCGGGCGGCGTGCTGGTGCCGGTGAACACCCGGTTCAAGGCGGCGGAGGCGCAGGACGTGATCCGGCGCAGCGGGGCGAAGGCCGTACTGGTGCAGCAGGGTTTCCAGGGCACCGAGTACACCGCCGACGTGCCGGTGCTCGACCTGAAGTCCGAGTTCCTGGGCAGCGGCGAGCCGTTCGAGCGCCCGGTGGCGGGCACCGATATCGCCGACATCATCTTCACCTCCGGCACCACCGGCCGCCCCAAGGGCGCGCTCATGAACCACGCGCAGACGCTGCGGCTCTACGCGGAGTGGTGCGACCTGGCGGATCTGCGGGAGGGCGACAGATACCTGATCGTCAACCCGTTCTTCCACACCTTCGGGCTCAAGGCCGGGCTGGTGGCCTCGCTCATTCGCGGCGCGACCATCCTGCCGGTGCCGGTCTTCGACGTGGACACCGTGCTCGACCTGGTCGAGCGCGAGCGGGTCACCATGCTGCCCGGCCCGCCGACGCTCTACCACTCGCTGCTCGCGGCGAAGGGCACCCGCGACCTCTCCTCGCTGCGCGCCGCCGTCACCGGCGCGGCCGACATCCCGGTGGAGCTCATCCGCCGGGTGCGCGAGGAGCTGCCGTTCCGGTCGATCATGACCGGGTACGGGCTCACCGAGGCCGGTACCGCGACGGCGTCACGCCCCGGCGACACCTTCGAGCAGATCGCGACCACCGTCGGGCAGCCGTGCGACGGGGTCGAGATCCGGATCGCCGGGGACGGCGAGGTGCTGGTCCGCGGCTACAGCGTCATGCAGGGCTACCTGGACGACGCGGAGGCCACCGCCGCGGCGATCGATCCGGAGGGCTGGCTGCACACCGGCGACCTCGGTGAGCTGGACCCGGACGGGCGGCTGCGGATCATCGGGCGGAAGAAGGACATGTTCATCGTCGGCGGGTTCAACGCCTACCCGGCCGAGATCGAGGGGTTCCTGCTCGAGCATCCCGCGGTGGCACAGGCCGCCGTGGTCGGGGTGCCGGACGAGCGGCTCGGGCAGGTCGGGCGGGCGTATGTGGTGGCCTCCGCGCCGCTCACCGAGGAGGCGCTGATCGCCTGGAGCCGGGAGCGGATGGCCGGCTTCAAGGTGCCGCGCTCGGTGCGATTCCTGGACGCGCTTCCGCTCAACGCCACCGGCAAGGTGATGAAGGACCAGCTGCGCTGAGCTCGTACGCGCCAAACACGTGTGCGCCGAGCACGTGTGCGCCGAGCACGTGTGCGCCGAACCGGAGCAGCCGCGGCCCGGGTGCGCACGGTGCCCCGCACGCACCGCCACGCGCCGTGCCCGCGCCCCGACCTGGAAAGGTTCTCCCCATGATCGAATTCCCGGACTTCGACGCGCTGCGCGCCGCCGTCGGCACCGAGCTCGGCGGCAGCGACTGGATCGAGATCGACCAGGCGCGGATCGACCGGTTCGCCGAGGCGACCGGTGACCACCAGTGGATCCACGTGGATGCCGAGCGGGCCGCCGCCGGGCCCTACGGGCGCACCATCGCGCACGGGTTCCTCACGCTCGCGCTGCTCGCGCCGATCTCCCAGCAGGTCATGGGGGTGCGGTCGGCGCGCATGGCGATCAACTACGGGCTGGACCGGGTGCGGTTCATCAGCCCGGTCACGGTGGGGAGCCGGGTGCGCGGAACTGTCGCGCTCACCGATGTCACCGACGTGGCGGGTGGGGTGCAGGCGGCGCGGACTGTCACGATCGCCGCCGAGGGGGCGGCGAAGCCCGCCTGTGTCGCTCAGCATCTGGTGCGCTACCTGAGCTGATCAGGCGCGGGGCCGTCGAGGTCGGGGGCGGGTGTTGCTCGCTCCAGGCGCACCGGCGTGAGCGGACCGATGCCGCGGACGTCGGCGGGCTCGCCCGCAGTGCCCGGCGGCAGCCGGCACGGCCCGGAGCGGGGTAACGCGGCGCGAGCGCCCAGACGACGACGTCGCACGCACCCGGACCATCGACCTGGCGTTTCCTCTGCGGTATCCTCGAGCAAGGAGTGAGAGTGCCATTCTCTTTGGGGAAGATCGACCATCTCGGCACAGTCCACGACAGAGCGAGGAGTCCCGTGAAGCCCGACGACCTGATTCTGGTGAGCATCGACGACCATGTGGTCGAGCCGCTCGACATGTTCGACAACCACGTTCCGCGCAAGTGGGCGGAGTACGCCCCGAAGGTCGTCCCCAACGAGAAGGGCATCGACCAGTGGATCTACCGTGATCGCCCGACCGGCGTCGCGGGGTTGAACGCGGTGGTCACCTGGCCCGCCGAGGAGTGGGGCCGGGACCCGGCCGGCTACGCCGAGATGCGCCCGGCCGTCTACGACGTGCACGCCCGCATCCGCGACATGGACGTCAACGGCGTGCTCGCCTCCATGTGCTTCCCCACCTTCACCGGGTTCAGCGCGGGCCACCTGAGCCGCGGCGGCCAGGACGAGATCACCGTCGCCATGATCGAGGCCTACAACAACTGGCACATCGACGACTGGGCGGGCGCCTACCCGGGCCGCTTCATCCCGATCGGCATCCTCCCCATGTGGGATCCGAAGCTGGCGGTGGCCGAGATCGAGCGGCTGGCGAGCCGCGGCTGCCACTCGGTGACCATGCCCGAGCTGCCGCACATCGACGGCCTGCCCAGCTACCACGACATCGACTACTGGGCGCCGGTCTTCCACGCGCTGCAGGACAACGAGACCGTGATGAACCTGCACATCGGGCAGGGCTTCGGCGTGCTGCGGCTGGCGCCGGACGCGCCGATCGACAACCTCATGGTGCTGGCGCCGAGCATCTCGCTGATCGCCGCGCAGGACCTGCTCTGGGGCCCCGCCTTCCGGCAGTTCCCGCGGCTCAAGGTGGCGCTCTCCGAGGGCGGCGTCGGCTGGATCCCGTTCTTCCTCGACCGCTCCGACCGGCACTACACCAACCAGCGCTGGCTGCGCCGGGACTTCGGCGGCAAGCTGCCCAGCGAGGTCTTCCGGGAGCACGTGCTGGCCTGCTACGTCACCGACCGGACCGCGCTGAAGTTCCGGCACGACATCGGGATCGACAATATCGCCTGGGAGTGCGACTACCCGCACTCCGACTCCATCTGGCCGAACGCCCCGGAGTTCGTGCTGGAGGAGCTGGACGCGGCGGGGGCATCGGACGCCGATATCGACAAGATCACCTGGGAGAATGCCTGCAGGCACTTCGACTGGGACCCCTTCCAGCACATTCCGCGCGAGCATGCCTCCGTCGGCGCGCTGCGCGCCACCGCCACCGACGTGGACATCTCCACCACCTCGCGCGCCGCGTACGCCGCCGCCTACGCCGCGCAGGCGGGGTGAGGCCGATGTCCGCTCGGCTCATGGTCTTCGCCACGCCGAAGGAGGGGCGGGACGAGGAGTACAACCGCTGGTACACCGAGGTGCACATCCCGGAGATGCTCGCCATCCCCGGGGTGGTCGCGGCGGAACGCCACCGGCTCGTGCGCGGTGGACCCGACGAGGCCCGCTACCTCTCGGTCTTCACCCTCGAGGGCGACCCGGCCGCGGTGCTCGCCGAACTCGGCGCGCGCGCCAAGGACGGGCGCATGGCGCTGAGCGATGCCGGTGATCCCGCTCGGACGCGGATGACCGTGTGGGAGGAACTCTGATCGATCGCGAGGAGCCCGGCACCCGACGGTGCCGGGCTTCTCGCGTGTGACGGGATACTTCCGGCCTGCGGCCGGACCGCCGGCTACCGCCCCGGCCCCTCGAGGATCGTCACCGCGGCTACCGCGGTGGGACCGCCGAGGTTGTGCGCCAAACCGATTCGCGCCCCGTCGACCTGATTGACGGCGCTCCCGCGCAACTGCTCGAAGAGCTCCACGCACTGCGCGACGCCGGTGGCGCCCGGCGGGTGGCCCTTGCACTTCAGCCCACCGCTCGGGTTGACGGGGAGCGCGCCACCGACGGCCGTGACCCCGGCCTCGACCAGCTTGTACCCCTCGAACCGCTCCGCGAAGCCCAGATCCTCGTAGCTCATGAGCTCGATCCCGGTGAAGTAGTCGTGCACCTCGGCGACGTCGACGTCGGAGGGCGCGAGCCCGGCCATGGTGAAGGCGCGGCGCGCGGCGCGGACCGTGGCCTGGAAGGTGGTGAGGTCGGCGCGGTGCTGGTGCATGACGGTGTCCAGCCCGAGCCCGACCCCGCGCACCCAGACGGGCGCGTCGGTGTAGCGGTCCACGACGTCCTCGGCGGCGAGGATGAGCGCGGCGGCCCCGTCGCTCTGCGGCACGCAGTCGTAGACGCCGAACGGCTCGGCGACGATCGGCGCCGCCAGCGCCTGCTCCACGCTGATCTCGAAGCGCAACCGCGCCTTGGGGTTGGTGGCGCCGTGCCGGTGGTTCTTCACCGCGACCATGGCGAGGTGCTCGCGGGTGGCGGGCGATTCGTGGAGGTATCGGTTGACGTGCAGCGCGAACCCGGCGGGGGCGAAGAGCCCCAGCTGGTAGTCCCAGGCGCGGTGCCGCGTCATGGACTCCCACTCGCGCAGCATGTCCTTCTCCGCGGTCTCGCGCAGCTTGTCCGCGCCGATCACCAGCGCCACGTCGACCGCGCCGGAGGCGATGGCGTAGAGCGCGTTGCGCACCGCGTCGTTGCCGGTGGCGCAGGAGTTCTCGATGTGCGTGACCGGCAGGTCGGGGGCGTCGAGCGCGTCGGCGAGCAGCCCGGCCGGGAAGCCGTCGGTGGTGCGCAGCGCGCCGAACCAGGCGGCCTGGATGTCGCCGATCCGCACACCCCTGTCCACCGAGGCGGCGCACTCGGCGAAGGCCATGGGCAGCAGATCCTGGACGCCGAGCGCGAAATGCTCGGCGAACGGCGTCATTCCGGCGCCGACGACCGCGACCCTTCTCATGAGTTCTCCGTCTCGGGTTCGAAGGCGTACCCGTAGTCCGGCACGCCGGAGCGCTCCGCGACCCGGCGCAGCACCATCCGGCCGCGCACCCCGATGGCCGCGGTGCCCGCGTCGGCGCCGGTCACCTTGGCCAGCGCCCGCACCCCGACGTCGTCGAGTTCCACGATGACCAGCGAGTACGGGCTCTCCAGCCCGGGCACCGGCATGCGCACGGTGGTCTCCGCGTACACCGTCCCGGTGCGCGGCAGCGGGACCAGGCTGTAGTCGGTGGCGAGCGTGCCGTCGGCGCCGAGCCGGTAGCGCGGCGGGAAGTCCAGCTCGGTGCTGCCCCGGTGCCGCCCGGCCTCCCAGCGCACCTTGGCCTCGAAGGCGCGGTCGTAGGCGGCGAGCGAGATGGGCAGGTCGGCGCCGGGCTCGCGGACGCCGTCGGAGGGGGCGCGGGCGGGCGGCTCCACCCGGTGCAGCGCCACCGGCCCGGGGACGACGGTCACTCCGGAGAGGCTGGCCTGCTCCACGCCGACCAGCAGCCCGGCGGCGTCCCACTCCACCATGGTGGCGAGCGCGAAGAGCGCGGCGGAGGCGCCGAGCGTCGGCACCTGCGGCGGCGGGGTCCGGCAGAGCGCGGTGGCCTGCTTGTGGTCCACCCCGGCCACCGCGACCGGGGTGTCCAGCCAGGCCGCGGAGAGCGAGGCGGCGAGGCCGCGCTCGCGCAGCAGCCGGGGATCGCCGTAGTCGTGCACGCCCGCGTCGTCGCGGGTGCGCACCGGCAGGCTGCGGGAGACCCGCGCCGTTGTCCGCACCTGCGCGCCGTCCCGATCGGAGAGCCAGGCCGCCGCCGCGCCCGCCGGTTCCAGGTCGACCCCGATCACCAGGGTGCGCGGGCGGGCCGAGCTGAGCGCGTCCAGCGTGGCGGGGGCGCCGCCGAGCCGCTCGATCACCTCGAGCTCCGGGTCCAGCCCGAGCCCGGCGAGCAGCACCGCCGCATTGCTGCTGCCGACCAGCGGCAGCTCGCGGCTGACCAGTATCACCCGCTCCACCGGCTCGCCGCCGGCCAGCGCGGCGCGCCCGGCCTCCACGGCCAGCGTCACGGCGTCCTCGTCGTCCCCCGCGACACGGTTGTGTCGATCCCCCCAGCACGGCAGGTACGTCCCCATCGACGCGACGTGCGGCATGATCAACTCCTCTCGGGCGTCAGGAGACCGCGCCCGCGGTCTTCAGCGCGATGATGCGGTCCCAGTCGAAGCCGAGCTCGAGCAGCACCTCCTCGGTCTGGGCGGCGAACTCCGGGGCGGGCCGCAGCTCGGGGGCGGCCACGTCGAACTGCACCGGGCTGGCGACCAGCTGCAGCTCGCCCGCGGGCAGCACGTACTCGTTGGCCCGGATCTGCCCGTCCGAGAGCAGTTGCTGCGAATCCTGCACCGGCGCCCACGGCCCGGCCAGGGTGGCGAAGCGCTCGGTCCACTCGGCCAGCGTGCGCGCGCCGATGGCCTCGCGCAGGATGGCGACGCCGTCGGCGGTGTGCTCCGCGATCGTCGCGGCATCCGCGAAGCGCGGGTCGTCGGCCAGCTCGGGCCGGTCGATGTGCCGGACCACATCGGCCCAGAACTTCGCCGGTTGCAGCATGACGAAGGAGAGGAACCGGCCGTCCGAGGTGGCGTAGAGCCCGGAGAGCGGATTGGTCGGCGCGCCATGGGTTCCCGGCGTCGGCGCCACCATGGGCTGCTTGCCGTGCGCGGAGAGCGCGATGGTGTGGCCGAGCGCCCACAGCCCGCTGCCGAGCAGCGAGACGTCCACCACCGAGGTATGCCCGGTGCGCTCCCGCTCGAGCAGCGCCGCGGCGATCCCGCCTGCCAGGTTGGTGCCGGAGATGGTGTCGCCGAAGGCGGGGCCGGGCGGCGAGATCATGCCGTCGGTGTCCGGCGGGGTGATGGTGGCGGCGACGCCGCCGCGGCACCAGAAGGCGGTCATGTCGTACCCGCCGCGCACCGATTCGGTGCCGCGCGGGCCGAGCGCGCTGCCCCTGGCGTAGACGATGGCCGGGTTCACCGCCCTGATGTCGTCCACGTCGATGCCGAACTTGCTGCGCGCCGAGGGCAGGAAGCTGGTCAGGAAGACGTCCGCGCCCCTGGCCAGCTCCAGGATCACCTCACGCCCCTCGGCCACCGACATGTCGATGCCGACGCTGCGCTTGCCCCGATTGGCATGCTCCACATTGGGATTCGGGTCGCCCTCGACCGTGAAGGCGCCCACCCGGCGCAGCCCGCGCTGCGGATCGCCCGAGACCGCGTGCTCCACCTTCACCACGTCGGCGCCCCAGTCCGAGAGCACCGCCCCGGCCGAGGGAACGAAGCCGTACATGGCGACCTCGAGCACCTTGATCCCCGCCAACGGCCCCGTCACGAGAGCACCTCCGCGAGGGTCTTGCGCTCGAGGAACTCCTCCAGCCCGACCCGGCCCATCTCCCGGCCGATCCCCGACTGCTTGTACCCGCCGAACGGCGCGTCGGGGTGGAAGTAGTTGCCGCCGTTGATGCTGAAAGTGCCGGTGCGGATGCGCCGCGCGATCGCCTTGGCCCGCTCGGAGTCGGCGCTGAAGACGCCGCCGGAGAGGCCGTAGATGGAGTTGTTGGCGATCCGCACCGCGTCGTCGTCATCGTCGTACGGGATGAGCGCGAGGACCGGGCCGAACACCTCCTCCTGCGCGATCTCGCTGTCCGGGTCGACATTCGCCAGCAGCGTCGGCGCGTAGAAGAAGCCGGGATCCAGCTTCGTGCCGCCGGTCACCAGGGTGGCGCCCGCCGCGACCGCGCGCTGCACCAGGCCATCCACCTTGTCCCGCTGCTTCGCGCTGATCAGCGGGCCCATGTAGGTCGATGGGTCGTTGGGGTCGCCGTGCTTGACGTGCCCGAAGTTCGTCGCGACCAGCTGCGCGATCTGATCGTGGTCCTTGCGCGGCACCAGCAGCCTGGTGGTGAGCGCGCAGCCCTGGCCTGCGTGCGTGACGATGCTGAACGCCGCGAACATGGCGGCCAGGGAGTAGTCGGCGTCGTCCAGCACGATCGCCGCCGACTTGCCGCCCAGCTCCAGGAAGACCTTCTTGAGCGTGCCGCTCGCGGCGGCCATGATCTGCTTTCCGACCGGGGTGGAGCCGGTGAAGGTGACCACGTCCACGTCCGGGTGCGTGGTCATCCGCTTGCCGACCTCGACATCCGAGGACGAGAGGACGTTCACCACGCCCGCCGGGATATCGGTGTGGTTCGCGATGATCTCGCCGAGCGCCAGCGTGGCCAGCGGGGTGTCAGGGGCGCCCTTGAGCACCACCGTGCAGCCCGCCGCCAGCGAGGGCGCGAGCTTGGCCAGCGCCAGCTGGTGCGGGTAGTTGTAGGCGGCGATGGCGGCCACCACGCCGGCCGCCTCCTTCTCCACCCAGCGGTGGTGCTGCGCGCCGCGGATCTCGACATTGCCGAGATCCTCGGTCCAGTCGTAGTCCTTCAGCAGATCGGCGTAGAAGCGCACGATCTCGAACGGCGTCTCCAGCTGGTTGCCGTGCGTGAGCGTCTTCGTCGCGCCCACCTCGGCGATGGTCAGCGCGCGCAGCTCCTCGACGTTCGCGCGCAGCGCCGCGTACAGCTGCTCCAGGCAGCGCGCGCGGAACTCCGGGTTCGTCGCCCAGTCGGTGTCGTCGAAGGCCCGCCGGGCGGCGGCGACCGCCGCGTCCACCTCGGCCACCCCGGCTTCGGGGGCGTACCCGTAGATCTCGCCGGTGGCCGGGTCGAGCGAGGCGAGTGTCCGCCCGGTCTCGACCAGCTGCCCATCGATCAGCAGCCGGCGCGCTACCGCGACCGTCTGTTCCTGCGTCGACATCCCGTCTCCTCGCTACTGGAAATCACATTCTCACTTGTCGAGAATGATACATTCAGCGCAGCGGGCCGTGGCAACTAACGGCAATCGAGATGCTCGCCCGCCTTGCGAAAACGGACAGCGCGAGAGTACCGTTCTCACATTCGAAAAGGAGATTCTTGTGTCGCACACTACACCCGGGGGTCGCGCGTGAGAACCGCTGTTGTCACCGGCGGCGCGTCCGGCATCGGGCTCGGTATCGCGGAGCGGCTGCGCGCCGACGGCTACCGGGTCGCCACCCTCGATCTCGCCCCCGCCGAGGACGACAAGCTCGGCTTCCGCGCCGACGTCACGAAGCCGGCGGAGATCGCCGCGGCGCTGGAGACGATCCGCGCCGAGCTGGGCCCGGTCACCGTGCTGGTGAACTCGGCCGGGCTGGAGGGCTTCGAGAAGTTCAAGAAGCTCACGTTCGAGGCGTGGCAGCGCGTCGTCGACGTGAACCTGCACGGCGTCTTCCACTGCGTGCAGGCGGTGCTGCCGGACATGCTGGACGAGCGCTGGGGCCGGATCGTCAATATCTCCTCCTCCAGCACGCACTCGGGCCAGCCGTTCATGACGCACTACGTGGCCGCCAAGTCGGCGGTGAACGGGCTCACCAAGGCGCTCGCGCTGGAGCTCGGGCCGAACGGGATCACCGTGAACGCGGTGCCGCCCGGCTTCATCGACACCCCGATGCTGCGCAAGAACGAGGACGGCGGCCGCCTCGGCGGCACCGTCGAAGACCACATCGAGCGGACCCCGGTGCGCCGCATCGGGACCCCGGCGGATATCGCCGCGGCCTGTGCCTTCCTGATCTCGGAGGAGGCGGGCTACATCACCGGCCAGATCCTCGGGGTCAACGGCGGCCGGAACACCTGAGCAGTATCGAGCGAGAGGAATTCCCGTGGGACGTGTAGAGGGCAAGGTCGCCTTCGTCACCGGTGCGGCCCGCGGCCAGGGCCGCAGCCACGCCGTCCGGCTGGCGGAGGAGGGCGCCGACATCGTCGCCGTCGACATCTGCCACGACATCGACACCATCGGCTACGCCATGGCCACGCGCGAGGATCTGGACGAGACCGCGCGGCTGGTGGAGAAGACCGGCCGCCGGATCATCGCCGAGCAGGCCGACGTGCGCGACGCGCCGCGGCTGCGCGAGGTCATCGCCGCAGGCATCGCCGAGTTCGGCAGGCTGGACATCGTGGTGGCCCAGGCCGGGATCGCAGGCATGAAGGGGCAGCCGCAGTGGCAGGCCTGGTCGGATGTCATCGACACCAACCTGATCGGCGTCATCAACACCATTCAGGCCGCGCTGCCGCACCTGGAGGAGGGCGCCTCGATCATCGCCACCGGCTCGGTGGCGGCGCTGATGGACATCAACAAGGTGGACCAGCCCGGCAAGGACCCGGGCGGCATCGCCTACGTGGTGGCCAAGCGCGGGCTCTCGCAGTACGTGCACCACCTGGCGACGCACATCGCGCCGAAGAAGATCCGCGCCAACGTCATCCACCCGACCAACTGCAATACCCCGATGCTGCAGAGCGAGCCCATGTACCGCTCGTTCCGCCCCGATCTGGAGCACCCGACCCGCGCCGACGCCGAGCCCGCCTTCGGCGTCCAGCAGGCCATGCCGATCCCCTACGTCGAGCCGGGGGATATCAGCGACGCCGTGCTCTTCCTTGCCTCCGAGGAGGCACGGTTCATCACCGGTACGCAGCTGCGCGTGGACGCGGGCGGCTACCTGAAGTGGTACGACTACCACATCTGAGAGGGAAAACCATGAAGGTCCAGGTCGATCAGGATCGCTGCCAGGGGCACACACTGTGCGCCATGATCGCCCCGCAGTCGTTCGCGCTCAGTGATATCGACGGCCACTCCACGCCGGTGGCCGAGCAGGTCCCCGGGGATCAGGCGGAGCAGGTGCGCGAGGCCGTGCACTCCTGCCCCGAGCGCGCGATCTCCGTCGCGGAATAGGGGGCGGCACATGACCACCGGCGAGAACACGAGCCACCGGACACCCCGTTTCCACTTCGACCGGTACGCACCCGAGTACCGGGAGAGGTTCCAGGAGATCACCGAGGAGATGCAGGGCGAGTGCCCGCTCGCCTGGACCGACACCTACGACGGCCACTGGGTGGCCGCGGGCAACCGCGAGGTGTTCGAGCTGGCCCGCTGCCCGCACCTCTCGAACGACCACGACACCCAGGGCGTGCGCAAGGGGTACCGCGGCATCTCCATCCCGCCCGCCCCGCGCGCCCGCGGCATTCGCGGCGGCATTCTGGAGATGGACGAGCCGGAGCACCGCGAGCTGCGCTCGGCGCTCAACCCGTACCTCTCCCCCGCCGCGGTGCAGCGCTGGATCCCGTTCATCGACGAGGTGGTGCGCGCCGCCATCGACGAGCACATCGAGAGCGGCCGCATCGATTTCGTGGACGACCTGGCCAATGTGGTGCCCGCCGTGCTCACCCTCGGCATGCTCGGCATCCCGCTGGCCAAGTGGACCATCTACAACGAACCGGTGCACGCCGCCGTCTACACCCCGCCGGACTCCCCGGATTACCCGCGGATCGCGGAGATGCACCGCACCATGGGCATCGACCTGCTCACCAACCTGGCCGAGATCCGGCAGAGCCCGCGGCCCGGGCTCATCCACGCCGTCGCCGAGGCACAGGTGAACGGCGAGCCGCTGCCGGACATGGAGATCCTCGGCATGCTCAGCCTGCTCATCGGCGGCGGCTTCGACACCACCACCGCGCTCACCGCGCACGCGCTGGAGTGGCTCTCGGAGAATCCGGGCGAGCGGGAGACGCTGAGCCGGGAGCGCGACGTGCTGCTGGACTCGGCGACCGAGGAGTTCCTGCGCTTCTACACCCCGGCGCCGGGCGACGCGCGCACCATCGCCGCGGACTGCGAGGTGGCCGGAACCTCCTTCAAGGAGGGCGAGCGGCTCTGGCTCTCCTGGGCCATGGCCAACCGGGACCCGGCGGTCTTCGAGGATCCGGCGCAGGTGGTGCTCGATCGCAAGGGCAACCGGCACTACAGCTTCGGGCTCGGCATCCACCGCTGCATCGGCTCCAATGTGGCGCGCACGGTGTTCAAGCGGATGCTGGTCGCGGTGCTGGACCGGATGCCGGACTTCACGGCCATCCCGGAGGGGACGGTGCACTACGACACCATCGCGGTGATCCAGGGCATGCGGCACCTGCCCGCCACCTTCACCCCGGGTGCGCGGCTCGGCCCCGGCCTGGACGAGACGCTGGCGAAGCTGCAGAAGGTCGTCGACGAGCAGCGGCTCGCCGAGCCGGTCACGGTGAACCGCAGCACCGCCGAGATCTGAATCCGGACCGGACGCGGGCCGCGCACAGGCGTTGTGCGCGGCCCGCGCTTCGGCAGTTCACGAGTTTGCGAGGAGGCGCCCGTGGCGGACAGTAGCCCGGCATCCCGGCAGGAATCCCGCGCATCCGCGGACGGTGCGGGGACGCCCGCCCCCGACGCAGCTCCGCGCGGCGGCGCGCAGGCGCCCGGCGGGGCAGCGAGCGCGGGTGCCGCGTCCGGGCGGCCGTTGCCGCTGCTCGGACTCGACACCGAGTTCTTCTGGACGTCCGGCGCGGACGGCGTGCTCCGCATCCAGGAGTGCCGCTCCTGCACGGCGCTGCTGCACCCGCCGCAGCCGATCTGCCGCTACTGCCGCAGCCACGATCTCGGGGTCCGCGAGACCTCCGGGCGGGCCGTCCTGGCGAGCTGGACGGTGAACCAGCGCTTCGCGGTGCCCGGGCTGACCCCGCCGTACGTCATCGCGACGGTCGCGCTGGCCGACGACCCGCGGGTCCGGCTGACCACGAATATCGTCGGCGCCGAGCCGGACGACCTGTTCCTCGGCATGCGGCTCGAGGTCACCTTCCAGCCGGAGGCCGATGTCTGGCTCCCGCTCTTCCGCCCCGCCGCAGCGCAGGGCGAGCCCGCCGCGCTGCCGGTCGACGAGATCCCGCCGGAGCGCTTCGGCGAGCACGTGCGCCCCATGCTCGGCATCGAGAAGTTCGAGGACCGGGTCGCGCTGACCGGGATCGGCATGTCCCGGATCGGCCGCAGGCTCATGGTGCCCGCGCTGGAGCTCACCGTGCAGGCGTGCGAGCGCGCGGTGGCCGACGCCGGGCTCACCCTCGACGATATCGACGGCCTCGCCACCTACCCCGGCGGCGGCAACCTGGGCGGCTTCGGCGAGGGCGGCGTCACCGCGCTGGAGGCCGCGCTCGGCATCCGCCCCACCTGGCACAACGGCGGCATCGAGACCTTCGGCCCCGGCGGCTCGGTGATCGCGGCGATGACCGCGGTGGCCACCGGCATGGCCAGGCACGTGCTCTGCTTCCGCACGGTCTGGGAGGCGACCTTCGCCGAGCTGATGAAGGCGGGCCGGATCACCCCGTCCGGCGGCCGCACCCTGAGCTGGCACCTGCCGTTCGGCGCGACCTCCGCCGCGCACACCCTCGCGCAGAAGGCGCAGCGGCACTTCCACGACTACGGCACCTCGAAGGAGACGCTCGGCTGGATCGCGCTGAACCAGCGCGCCAATGCCGAGCTGAACCCGAGCGCGGTCTACCGCGACCCGATGACCATGGACGACTACCTGAGCGCCCGCCCGGTCACCACCCCGTTCGGGCTCTACGACTGCGACGTCCCGTGCGACGGCGCGGTGGCGGTGATCGTCTCCGCGGTGGCGGCCGCGCACGACCTGCCGGTCGCCCCGGTGCTGGTCGAGGCGGTCGGCACGCAGATCGTCGAGCGGATCGAGTGGGACCAGAGCACACTCACCCACGAACCGCAGGTACTCGGCCCGGCCGCGCACCTCTGGACCCGCACCGACCTGCGCCCCGCCGACGTGGATGTGGCCGAGCTGTACGACGGCTTCACCTTCAACTGCCTGTCCTGGATCGAGGCGCTCGGCTTCTGCGGCATCGGCGAGGCCGGCGACTTCCTGCAGGGCGGCAAGAACATCGCCCGCGACGGGATCCTGCCGCTGAACACGCACGGCGGCCAGCTCTCGCACGGCCGCACGCACGGCATGGGGCTGCTGCACGAGGCCGTGACGCAGCTGCGCGGGGCTGGCGGCGACCGGCAGGTGCCGGAGGCGAGGGTCGCGGTGGTCTCCAGCGGCGGGCTCACCCCCGGCGGCGCCATCCTGCTGCGGACCGCGTCGTGACCCTCACCGACCTCGACCTCGACCTCGGCCCCGAACCGGTGCTCGCCGAGGTGGACGGCATCCCGGTCTCCGGGCTGCGCGCGGTGGCGGGCACCCCGCGCGCGGTGCTCGTCGCCCTGCACGGCGGCGCCACCAGCGGCCGCTACTTCGACTGCCCCGGCCACCCGGAGCTCTCGCTGTTCCGGATCGCGCACCGCCTCGGCTACACCGTCGTGGCGCCGGACCGCCCCGGCTACGGCGCCTCCGGCCCGTTCGCCGACGACCTCGTGCAGCCGGAGCGCAGGCTCGACCTCATGTTCGGCGCGGTCGACGCCTTCCTCGGCGACCGGCCGCGCGGCGCGGGCACCTTCCTGCTCGCGCACTCCGCCGGGTGCGAGCAGGCGGTGCGGATGGCGGTCGACCCGCGCGCCGCGGACCTGCTCGGGCTGGAGCTCTCCGGTACCGGCAGGCACCCGCACCCGGATTTCGCCCGGGTCTTCGAGGCCAGGCTGCGCGACGAGAACACGCCAGGCGTCGGCGAGCTGCTCTGGACGCCGACCCGGATCTACCCACCCGACACCAGGGGCGGCGCCACCATCGGCGCACCCGGCCCCCGCATGGAGGCGACGGCGCTGAGGAGCTGGTCGGGCCGGGATTTCCCGGCGCTCGCCGCCCGGGTCCGGGTGCCGGTGCGGTTCACCGCGGCCGAGTACGAGCGGGTCTGGCGCGGCGACCCGGAGGCGCTGGCCGAGATCGGCGGACTGTTCAGCGCGGCCCCCCGCGTGGTACTCAACAGGCAGCCCAACAGCGGGCACAACATCAGCGTGGGCCACACGGCCGCCGCCTACCACCTCGGTGTGCTCGCCTTCCTGGAGGAGTGCGTGGTGGCGGCCGTCACCGGCGAGTTCACCGGTCCCACCCCGCAATTCGACGGCGGTACCGCGCCGTCGGGAAGGTGAAGGCAATGGTCGAGACCGATATCGCGCTGCTGCTGCTGCGCGTGGTCGTTGGCGGCACCATGATCGCGCACGGCGTGAACCACTGGATCGGCGGCGGCAAGATCGCGGGCACCGGGCGCTGGTTCGAGAGCCTCGGGCTGCGCAACGGCGTGCTGCAGGCGTGGTTCAGCGTGGTCACCGAGATCGGCGCGGGCGCGCTGCTGATCGTCGGGCTGCTCACCCCGTTCGCCGCCGCGGCGGTGGTCGGCGTGACGCTGGTGGCCGGGCTGCTCGCGCACCGGCCGAACGGGTTCTTCGTCTTCAAGGAGGGGTACGAGTACGTGCTCGTGCTCGCCGCCACCGTGGTCGCGCTCGGGTTGCTCGGGCCGGGGCGGATCTCGCTTGACCACGTTGTCGACATCGAGATCACCGGCTGGGCCGGGGGCGGAATCGCGCTCGGGCTCGGGGTCGTGGCGACGCTCGGGTTGCTCGCGGTCTTCTACCGTCCCGCCGGCACTGGAGAGGAGGCGCACTGATGCGCGTCGGATTCATCGGACTCGGCAGCCAGGGCGGGCCCATGGCCCGCCGGATCGTCGAGGGCGGCTTCCCGACCACTCTGTGGGCTCGGCGCGCCGCCTCGTTGGAGCCGTATGCCGACACCGCGGCCCGCACCGCCGACTCCCCCGCCGCCCTCGCGGAGGCCAGCGACCTGGTGTGCCTCTGCGTGGTCGGCGACGCCGACGTGCGCGAGGTCGCCGCCGGGCAGAACGGCGTACTCGCCGGGATGGCCCCCGGCTCGATCCTGGCCATCCACGCCACCGTGCACCCCGACACCTGCCGGGAGATCGCCGAGCTGGCCGCGCCGAAGGACATCACGGTGATCGACGCCCCTGTCTCCGGCGGCGCGCCCGCTGTCGAGGCGGGGCGGCTGCTGGTCATGGTCGGCGGGCCGGAGGAGGCGATGGAGCGGGCGCGCCCGGTCTTCGAGACCTACGCCGACCCCGTCGTGCACCTGGGCGACCTCGGCTCCGGGCAGACCGCCAAGCTGCTCAACAACCTGCTCTTCGCCGCCAACCTGGCCACCGCGCAGGGTGCGCTCCGGCTCGGCGCCGATCTCGGGATCGACCCGAACCGGCTCGGGGAGGTGATCACGCACGGCACCGCCGACAGCTTCGCCCTCGGGCGGCTCGTCGCGTCCGGCGGTTCGCTGGATCGGCTGGCCGCGCAAGCCGCTGATCTGCTGCTCAAGGATGTCGGGCTCGTTGCCGACCTGGCCGCCGAGGCAGGGGTCGGCACCGGGATCGAGCTCGATGCCGCCGATGCGACATTGGCGCTCATGGATCGGCAGCGCTGAATTACCGCGCTCGGGGCGTTCACGCACGCCGCGAGTCGGCGGGATAGCGAGGAGGACACCGTGCGGGTGGGATTCATCGGGGCCGGGCGGATGGGCGCGCCCATGGTTGCCCGGCTTGCCCGCGCGGGGCACGAGGTGCGCGCCCTCGGCCGCAGTGCCGAAGCTCGCGCCGCGGTGGCGGAGACCGGCGCGGTGCCGGTTTCCACCGCCGCCGAGGCGATCAGCGGTGCCGATGCCGTCGTGCTCTGCGTCTTCACCGACGATCAGGTGCGCGAGATCTGTTCTGCCGAATCGTTCGGCAGCGCAACGGTGATCGTGCACACCACCGGCAACCCGGAGACCGTGGGCGCCGTCGCCGCCCGCGGCGTCCGGGTGGTCGACGCTCCGGTGAGCGGCGGCCCGCACGATATCGCCCGCGGCTCCCTCACCGTCTTCCTCGGCGGCGCCGAAGCCGACGCCGCCGTGGCGCGGGAAGTGTTGAGCGCGTACGCCGCACCGATCCTGCACGTCGGTCCGCTCGGCGCCGGGCAGCGGGTGAAGCTGGTCAACAACGCCCTGTTCGCGGCGCAGATCGGGCTCGTCGCCGACGCGGTGCGTTTCGGCTCTGAACTCGGGTTGCCCGAGGAGGCGCTGCTCGCCGCTCTTCCGCACGCCAGCGGCAATTCCCGCGCCCTGGCGGGGATCGCCGCCAAGGGCTCGGTAGCGGAATTCCGCTCCTCGGTGGGCGAATTCCTCCGCAAGGACATCACCGTGGCCCGCGCCCTCGCCGACGCCCTCGGCGCCGACCTCGGGCTGCTGGCCACTCCGCTCGACGCAGGCGTCGCCCAGCCCTGACATCCGCCGTCCCGAACGTCAGCCGATCCGGATCGGACCGCCCGACGTCCGTCGGCCCGCTCGGAGGAGTACGAGCGGCTATCGGGTCAGCCGGGCGGCGATCGCGGCCCGCACCTGGTCGGCACGGACCGTCGGCACCGATGCGCCCCGGCGCAGATCGGCCACAACCGCGAGCATCCGCCCGTGCGCCGCGGCGCCGGGTGAGGTCGGCGACCTCACGCCACTGTGTCAGCAAGTGATGCCACGACCGACACGATAGACCGTGGACCGAAACCGCTACTCCACCGTGATGGCCCGCTCCGGACAGGCCGCCACCGCCTCCTCGACCACCGACTCGAACTCCACCGGCACCGCCCCGGCGATCGCCTCCGCGTACCCGTCATCGGTCAGCGTGAACACCTCGGGACACAGCCCGAGGCAGGCTCCGTGCCCCCGGCACCGATCGTCGTCGACGGTGACCTTCACCGATCATCCTCCGCCACATCGAAGTCCAGGTGCAGCGAGGTGAGCCCGCGCAGGATGAAGGTGGGCAGGTAGTGGTACTGGCGGGCATCGGCGGAGCCGTGCACCGACTCGTCGATCCGCACGTCGGTGGTGCGGGCCAGCAGGCGTTCGATGGCGACGCGGGCTTCCGCGCGGGCCAGGGGGGCGCCGGGGCAGGTGTGGGCGCCGCGGCCGAAGGCGAGGTGCTGGCGGGCGTTGGAGCGGGCCGGGTCGAAGGTGGAGGGGTCCTCGAAGCGGCGGGGGTCGCGGTTGGCGGCGCCGTTCACGACCATGAGGACGGTGCCGACGGGGACCTCGGTCTCGCCGACGGTCCCGGTCTTCTTGGCGAGCCGGAAGTCGCCCTTGACCGGGCTCTCCATCCGCAGCGATTCCTCGATGAAGTTCTGGATGCGGCTGCGATCCTCGCGCAGGTACCGCTGGATGTCGGGGCGCTCGGCGATGAGCTTCAGCGCCGAGCTCAGCAGCCGGACCGTGGTCTCCTGCCCGGCCGAGAAGAGATTGGCCGCCACCCGGCACACGTCGAGCACCTCGGGCTGCGAGCCGTCCGGGAACGTCGCGGTGGCCATGCTGGTGAGCACGTCGTTGCGCGGGTTCTGCCTGCGGTCCTCGATGTAGCCGGAGAACTTCGCGTACAGGAACTCGAGCGGGCTGTGCGACAGGTCGTCACCGGAGTTGCTGCCGACGGTGCCGCTCTGCCGGTGCGGGTCGCGCTGCAGCGCGTGCAGGAACTCCTCCTGGTCGTCCTTCGGCACCCCGAGCAGGTCCGCGATGACGTACAGGGTGAAGGGGCCGGCGAACTCGCGCATGCAGTCGCCGCCGGTGGCGAGGTAGTTGTCCAGCATGCGGTCGGCGATGGACCACATCGCCTCCTCGTTCTCCTTGAGCCGCTTCGGCGTGATCAGCCGCATGAGCAGCGCGCGGTGATCGGTGTGCGTGGGCGGGTCGAGGGTGGGCAGCTGGTCGCTCATGGGGAGGCTGTCGCGGTGCTCGGCGATCAGCGCGTCGACGTCGTCGCCCTCCTCGATCTCGACCGGGAAGCCGGGGAAGGGGCCGGTCACGGCGATGCAGGAGGAGAAGCGGGCGCCGTCGTTGTAGACCTCGAGCGCCTCGTCGTACCCGGTCACCATCATGACGTCGTGGTGCTTCTCGCGCGTCACCGGGCACTGGGCGCGGAGCTCGTCGAAGTACGGGTACGGATCGGCGACCAGCTCCTGGCCGAGGAAGAAGTCCAGATCCTGGAAATTGTTCGCCACGCGACGGGTCCCTTCGACACTCCGGCGGACACCGCGGCGCGGCGGACTTTGCCGGTTGACTTCCGTGATTGAGAATAAGCCTCTCACATGTGAGTATGAGATTTCCACAACGGCAGCTGCGCGTCAACCGAAGGACTCGGATCCATGACCGATGATTCCACCGCGGACCGGCGGTTTTTCCAGGCGACCACCCGCGACTTCCTGGCCGGGACGGTGCCGATCGGCACCGTCCGCGCGCTCGCGGAGTCCGGCACCGGCTTCGACCGCGGGTGGTGGCGCCGCGGCGCCGAGCTCGGCTGGACCGCCATGCTGGTGCCGGAGGAGCTGGGGGGTGGCTCGGTCTCGGGGCGGCCCATGACCGAACTCGCCCTGGTCGCCGAGGAGCTGGGCCGGGCGGCGGCGCCGGGGCCGTTCGTCACCACCAGCGCGGTGCTGACCGGGCTGGCGACCGCCGAGGACGCAGGCGAGACGGTGGCCGCGATCCTCTCCGGCGAGACCGTCGCCGCCTGGGCGGTGTACGAGCCGGGCCGCGGCTTCGAGGCGCTCGGCGGGCGGGTGCCCGGCACGACCGCGACGACGGCGGGCGACGGGTACCGAGTCACCGGGGTCAAGGATCGGGTCGAGGCCGCCGACCAGGCCGACGTCTTCCTCGTGACCGCCGACGACGGCGATGGCCCCGTCCAGCTCCTGGTGCGGGCCGACGACCCCGGCGTCACGGTCAGCCCGGCGTGGACCCTCGACCTCACCCGGCGCACCGCCGTCGTCACCTTCGAGGACGCCGCAGGGACTCCCGTGCACACCGGCGACGCGGCGGTGAAAGCACTGCAAGCACAGGCGAATACCGCCGCGCTGCTCACCGCCGCCGAGTCGGCCGGCGCCGCCGACCGGGCGCTCACCGCCACCCTGACCTGGCTCTTCGACCGCTACACCTTCGGCCGCCCGCTCGCCTCCTACCAGGCGCTCAAGCACCGCATGGCGGACAACAAGACCTGGCTGGAGGCGTGCCGCGCCACCGCCTTCGCTGCCGCCGCGTGCTGGGACGCCGGCTCCCCCGCCACCACCGAGCACGTGAGCATCGCGAAATCCTATGTGGCCGAACGCACCCCGATGATCGCGCAGGACTGCGTGCAGCTGCACGGCGGCATCGGCGTCACCTGGGAGCACGACCTGCACCTCTACCTGCGCCGGATCACCCTCGGCCGCGCGCTCTACGGCACGCCCGAGGAGCACCGCAGGCACATCACCGACCTGCTCGAATCCGCCGCCTGACCGAAAGGCCCGCACGCATGAGCACCGAGACCGTCGCGGAATTCCGCGCCCGCGCCCGCGAATGGCTGCGCGAGAACCTGCCGCCCTCCTCCGGCACCGAGATGAAGTCCGACTCCGAGGAGGCGTGGGACCGCGCCAGGCAGGTGCAGCGCACCCTGCACGACGGCGGCTTCGCCGGGATCTGCTTCCCCACCGAGTACGGGGGGCGCGGGCTGAGCCCGGCATACCAGCGCGCCTTCGACGAGGAGTCGCTGCCGTACGAGATGCCGCTGCTGCTCAATGTGCCGACGCTGGCCATCTGCGCGGCCAGCCTGCTCGACCTCGGCACCGAGGAGCAGAAGCGCGCGCACCTGCCCGCGGTGCTGCGCGGCGACGAGCTGCTCGTGCAGTTCCTCTCCGAGCCGCAGGGCGGCTCCGACCTGGCCGGGCTCACCACCCGCGCCGAGCGCGACGGCGAGAACTGGATCCTGAACGGCTCCAAGATCTGGAGCTCCGGCGCCTACGCCGCGGACTACGGGCTCTGCCTGGCCCGCACCAACTGGGAGGTACCGAAGCACCGCGGCCTCACCCTGTTCCTGGTGCCCGTGCACGCCGATGGCGTCACCGTGCAGCGGATCAAGCAGGTCACCGGCTCGACCGAGTTCTGCCAGGAGTTCTTCGACGATGTCGTGCTGCCCGCCGACGCGGTGCTCGGCGAGGTCGACGCGGGCTGGGCGGCCGCCTCCCGGCTGCTCTTCCACGAGCGCGCCGCGCTCGGCGGCACCTCGCCCTTCACCAGCGGGGCCAAGCCGCACCTCGGCGGCGAGGCGGACGCGCTGCTGCAGCTGGCGAGGGCGACCGGGCAGCTCGGCGACACCAGGGTGCGCGAGGACATCGGCGCCGCGCGCGCCATGACCGTGGTGCGCGACCAGCTCATCGACCACATCACCGAGGCCATCACCAGCGGCGCGCTTCCGCCCGCGGCGGGCTCGATCACCCGGCTCTTCTCCGCCGAGAACGCCTGGCTGCAAACGGATACCGCGCTGCGGATCGCCGGGCCGGACGGCGCGACGCACGCGCCGGGCGCCGAGGCCGACACCGAGACCGTCGGGCTGGACTACCTCTTCCGCGCGGCCTGGAGTCTGGCCGGCGGCAGCACCGAGATGGCGCGCACGGTGATCAGCGAGCGGGTGCTCGGCATGCCGCGGGAGTACGCGGCGGACCGGGACGTGCCGTTCAACCAGGTCGAACGCGGGCGGCGGTAGCCAGGTGCGCTTCCTGTTCCACTACCCGGAGCCGGCGGGCGACCGGGGTGACCCGCTGGACGCCTGGCCGCTCGCCGAGGTGGCCGCGGCAGCCGAGCGGCACGGCTTCGACGGCTTCTCGATCAGCGAGCACCCGGCCCCCGGCGCGCGCTGGCTGGCCATGGGCGGGCACCAGACCCTCGACCCGTTCGTCGCGCTCTCCTTCGCGGCGGCCGCGACCACCCGGCTGCGGCTGCTCACCTACCTGTCGGTGGCGCCGTACCGCAACCCCCTGCTGCTGGCCAAGGCGGCCGCCACCCTCGACCTGCTCTCCGGCGGGCGGCTCACCCTCGGGCTCGGCACCGGGTACCTGAAGGGCGAATTCCACGCGCTCGGGGTCGATTTCACGGAGCGGAACACGCTCTTCGACGAGGCGCTCGACGTGCTTCCGCTGCACTGGAGCGGCGAGCCGTTCAGCTACACCGGCACGCACTTCGACGCCAGGGAGGTGCTCGCCCGGCCGCGCCCGGCGCAGCGGCCGATCCCCATCTGGGTGGGCGGGAACTCGGCGCTCAGCCGCGGGCGGGTCGCGGCCAAGGCGCAGGGCTGGATTCCCATGACCGGCGGCGCGGAGCTCAGCACCACGGCCCGGACCGCGGAGCTCGGCACCATCCCGGAGCTGGCCCGCAAGATCGGCGAGATCCGGGCCCAGGCGGCCGCGGCCGGGCGCACCGAGCACATCGACCTGGTGTACTCCTACCACGACGCCGCCGACCCGGCGATCGAGCCGGAGCGGCACCGCGCCGCCTTCGCCGAGCTGGCGGCGGCGGGGGTGGACTGGCTGGTCATCTCCAACCGGACCCCCACCGCCGCGGCCACCCTCGACTTCCTGGCCGGCTTCGGCGGGACCTACCTGACATGAGCTGGTTCGCGGAGCGGGCCGGGCTGGCGGGGACGGTCGCGATCGTCACCGGCGGGGCGGGCGGGCTCGGGCAGGCCATCGTGGCGGATCTGCTGGCGAACGGGGCCGGGGTCGCGGTGCTCGACCGCGACCCCGAGGCGGCCGCCGCGCTGCCCGGCGGCGTGCTCGCCCGGGTCGGCGATGCCCGCGACCCGGCGGAGCTCACCGCGCTCTTCGAGGCGGTGGACGAGCGCTGGGGGCGGCTGGACACCCTGGTGAACGTGGTCGGCGGCACCTTCCGCGCCGCCTTCACCGACACCACCCCCAGCGGCTGGGACGCGCTGCTGCGCAGCAATCTCACGCACGTCCTGCACGCCTGCGCGCTCGCCGTGCCGCGCATGCGGGCCGGTGGGCGCGGGGGCAGCATCGTCACCATCTCGACCGTCGAGGCGCACCGGGCGGCGCCGGGGTTCGCGGTGTACGCGGCGGCCAAGGCGGCGGTCGAGCACTTCGCCCGCACGCTGGCGGTGGAGGTGGCGCCGGACGGGATCCGGGTGAACAACGTGGCCCCCGACTACATCCCGACTCCGAACCTGCGCCGGATCGGCGGCGGGGACGGCGCGCTGGACGACCCCGAAGGGGTCCGGGTGGCGATCCCCATGGGCCGGGCCGGGGTGCCCGAGGACGTCTCGCACTGCGTGGTGTTCCTCGCGTCCCGGCTCTCGTCCTACATCACCGGCACCACCCTGCACCCCGATGGTGGCACGCACGCCTCGGCGGGCTGGTTCAACTGGCCCGGTGGGGGGTGGGCCAATCACGTTCCGCCGCAGTACCTCCGGGATCGGTCGACCGGGCCGAGGTAGGGCAGCATGGCGCAGTCCGCGCGGGCGGCGTGCGCGGGGCCGAGGGTATTCGGGATCTCGCGACACGGCCACCTGGTCGCGCACGGCCTGCAACCTGCTCATGGCGATGGTGGTCGAATATCCCGCGCACGCACCCCGAGCGTCCCCGACCACTCCGCCACGAGCGCGAGCAACTCCTCGTTCGTGCCCGCGCGGGAAGCCGCTTGCCGCAGCGCTGTTGTCGCCTCGCGCTTCCCTTTCGGCCCGGCCGCGCGGGCACGGGTAATGTGGGCGTAGACCGCGAGTTCGATGCCGGACTCGCTGTCCGCCGGCAGTTCCTCGGCGAGCGCGACCGCCTCGTCGGCGCGCTCGCGAGCCGCCGGCCACTCGTCCCGATCGCAATGAATGTCCGCCAGGTTGTTCAGTGCCTCCACGAGTTCGGCGCGGTTCTCCGGCTGTTCGCGCAGTATCCGCACCGCCTCCACGGTGTGCCGCAGCGCTGTCCCGAGCTCGCCGCGTGCGCTCGCGCAGACGCCGGCATTCACCAGGATCCCGGCGAGTTCCTCGTCCACGTCGGAGCCGATCGAGCGGCACTGCTCGATCGCCCTGTCGAATTCCGCGCTCGCGCGGTCGTGTTGCTCGTCCGCGTCGAGGGCGCGGGCGAAGCCGTGCAGCACCGAGACGTAGTCGACGCGCAGATCCAGGTCGGTCTCGTGGTCGCGCAGCACCGTGGGGAACAGGGTCGCGGCGTGCTCCGCATCCCGGCGGGCACGGTCCATCGAGCCGAGATCGAACGCCACCGACGAGGACAGGTGCCAGGCATGGGCCAGCTTCCGCCGTGTGGTGCTGCGCTCGTGGCTCCCCCGGGCGTACAGCTCGAGCGCCTCGTCCACCGACTCCAGCGCGCTCTCGTCGTCACCGAGCGCGACGTGGGCGTGCGCGAGCCCGACGAGCGTCTCCGCCAGTGACTCGGCGAGGTCCTCCCGGCCGGAGCCCTCCCCCTTGCGATAGATCTCCACCGACTCCTCGAAGGCGTCGATGGCGCGCTCGTGCTCCAGGCGGTCGTACCGGCAGTTTCCCAGGTTGTGCAGCGCACCGGCGAGGGAGAGCAGGTGGATACCCGGAAGCCGCGCGGCAAGGCCGCGGTAGAGCGGAATCGCCTCGTCCAAGTAGTCGAGCGCGCGATCGGCCAGGTCGAGCCTGCGCAGCAGTGCGGCGGTGTTGTTCAGGGTGTCGGCGAGCCGCTCCAGGTGAACGTCGCCGAACCGGTCGACAAGCACGCGGGCCCTGGCCACCGCGCGCTCACCGAGCTCCGCCCCCTCCTGCCACTGCCCGAGTGCGGCGTGGGCGCCGGCCAGGTTCCCGAGGACCCGCACCAGGGCATCGCCGAAGCGATCCGGCAGCTCGGCGTCGAGTTCGCCGTAGATCCGGGCGGCTTCGTCGGTGGCTTTCCAAGCCGGCCGCAGCTCGGCCACGGCATCGTGGATCGCGCCGAGGCTCTCCAGCGCACCGGCCAGGCGTTCTCGCTGGTCCGGATTGCCGTCGCCGCGATCCAAGCCGCGCAGAATGTCGATCGCGCGCTCGGCGCCGGCCCGCGCCGTCGCCGGGGCGCCGGCCTCGCCCGCCAGGTCGGCGAGCGTGATAAGGGCATCCGCCGAGCTGTTCGCGAGCTCCTCCTGGTGCACGCCGCTGTCGGCGGGGATCTCGTCGAGCAACCGCACCGCCTCCTCGGCGGAACGCAACCCGTCCTCGTACAGCCCCAGCCGCGCGTAACAGGAGGCGAGCGTGGTGAGCGCCTCGGCGAGCTCCCGGTTCGCCGCCGGTGTGCCCATGAGCTTTCGATAGTCCGCGACTGCGGCGCCTGCGGTGACGAGTGCTTGATCGTGGTCGCCGACGGCGGCGAGCCGCAGCGCGAGATCGTGCCTGAGCTCGGCGACGAACTCGAGATCGACCGTCGGCCTGCGGGTCTCGAACCGAAGCAGTGCCTTGGTGTGCTGGGCCGCGAATGCGGCGAGCGCCAGGCTGCGCTCGGGCAGCGCCTCCACGATGGCCGTGGTCAGATCGACACCCCCACGCACCGAGCCGAGCACACGGACCAGCGTGGAATTGTCGACCTGGGTGGCAACCGTGATCGCGATGCCGATGCGACTCGGAGTGTCGACGGCGAGCAAGGTCGCCATCGGTTCCGACATCGGATGCCGGGCGGCCGCCCTCGCCAGCACCGTGAGTGCGCGAAAGAGCTGCCCGTCGGTGAGTACCGGCGCGATATCGGCGGCTAGCTCCGGGTAGCCGGGCAGTCCGGGTTCACCGGCGAGCACGGCGGCGATCAGATCCTCGCCGAGCCGGTCCGGGCGGAGCGGATTCAGCGCCGCCCGGCCCGGATAGAGCTGGGTCAGCCAGCGGAAGTGATCGTTGACCACGCTGCGGCCTGTATCCAGCCCCCGCAGCGTGGTCAGCACCGCATAGGCGGCGGCCGGAGTCTCGGCGCCGGTCAGGGTTGCCGCGGCGACGACTTCGCGCAGGGTATCGGGATCGGGGCGAAGGCCGCAGGGGGCCGCCGACGACGCCCAGTATCTCTCCTCGTGGTGCAGCACCCGCAGGACCGGGTTCGACCGCGCGTCGGTGGGCTGTCCGTCACGCAGGTCGAGCACGGCAGCCAGCGCGGCCGCGTGCACGTCGAGAACCTGGTCGAACCGATCGGCATCGAGGTCGGCGGGCGCTGCGACCGGGCCCGGCACCCCGAGCCTGCGGCCGAACTCGGCGGCCGCGCGGTCGAACTGGTCCCAGCGCGCCGCCCCGCGGCCGATCTCGGGGACCGGTGTGGCAGCCAAGTCCGTGAAGCAGTCGGCGATCGCCGGTTCGCCGTGCCGCTGCAGGGTACGCAACCACGGCCCCGGTGCCCGCGCGAGCAGCAGCAGCCGGGCGGCGCCGTACCCACGGGGGCGCGCCCGGAGCGCTCGGATGATCGTCACGAGTTGATCGGTCCTCGCCTCGGCATAATCCACGGCGAGTACCACCGGACCGCGCACCGCACGGAGCCGGTCGATCACCTCGGCGTCGGCCGCATCCCGCACGAATCCGGCGTGCAACCCGAGTTCCCTGGCAAGGGCGACGAATTCGGTGGCGAGCCGGGTCTTGCCGCGCCCACCCGGGCCGACCAGCAGCCGGACGCCGAGCGAGCCGGGTGCGCCGAGCCACGCGACCAGCTCCGCGAGCGACTCCCTGACCGCGGTGAACTCGACGACGCGATACTCGGCGCGCAGGAGCTCGCTGGGCAGCGGATCGTCCGGCAGCACCGAGGTCTCGTCGAAGAGATCCGGCAGCGCGAGCTCGGGGACCAGCTCGACCAGCCGGTCACCCAAACGGTCCAGCGACTCGGAAAGCCGCCGGTGGGTGATGGTCTCGGCCTGGCGAAGCATGGCCCGCTCGATGTCGGCGGGCAGCTCGACCGGGAGTTCCGCGCCATCGACCAGCACCGGCACGATCGCGATATCCCGCTCCAGCGCACGCTTGATCTCGCGGCGCACCCAGTCGCCCCGGCGATCGACCGGCCGCAGCCCGGTGTCCGGATCGGGGGTGGACCAGCGAGGGCCGATCAGCACCACGAGCACCCGGATCTGCTCCAAGGCCGAGCGCAGGGAGTCGGGGTAGACCTCTCCGCCGCGCATGGACTCGTGATCGAGGAAGACCCGGTCGCCGAAGCGTCCCTGGAGGTAGCGCCGCACCTCGGCGGCGCCGAAACGCAGGTCAACGGTCCGATAGCTCACGAAGATGTCGAACACGGACACATTCTGCCGGATCCCGCGGCCGGGACCGGGGTCAAAGGGTGAGGGCGCGCAGGGCGAAGGCGGTGATGCGGTCGGTGAGGGCGGCGTCGGGGAGTTCGCGGCGGCGGAGCAGGTCGGTGAGGGTGCCGATGGTGGCGTGCGCGATGAGGGCGGCGTCGAGGTCGGGGGTGGCACTGCCCAGTTCGGCCAGATCGGCGTGCAGCAGGGCGGCGAGCGCCTCACCGACGACGCCGGGGCCGGGCTCGAGCGCGATCCCCGGCCCCGCCGCGTTCCACAGGACCGCGAGGGTGGCGGCCGCCGACTCCGCCTCGGCCTGGGCGAGCACCGCCCCGACCCAGCGCCGGAGCCGGGCGCGCGGGTCGCGCTCCCCCGCCATGCGGTGCGCGGTGTACCTCGCGAGCCGCTCGGCCCCGTCCTCCAGCAGCGCCGCGACCAGGGCGTCCTTGGCGGGGAAGTGGCGGTAGAAGGCCTCGTTGGAGAGTCCGGCGGCGGCCACGATATCGGCGACTCGCGGCTTGGCGGTGGTACCGGCGGAGGCCATGACGACAAGGGCGGCGTCCAGCAGGCGGCGCACCTCGTCGGCGTAGTCGGCCCCGCGCCTGGCCAGCGACCGCTGCGCGATCCGGCGCGCCACCACACCAGGTTCGTCCACCACGCCACCACCTCTCAGAATTGCATTCTGAATCATGAGAGGCTTATTCTCAAGCGGACTTGGAGGTGCGATGACCGACCTGCACACCCCGCGGCTGGCCGCCTGGATGGATGGGGCGGGCCTGCCCGGCGCCGGCGCCCCGCTCCGCACCCGGCTGCTCTCCGGCGGCACCCAGAACGAGATCTACGAGGTGGCGCGCGCCGATTTCCGCGCCGCCCTTCGCATTCCGCCCGCGGCGGCGCCGCCGGACCGGGACCGGGGCATCCTGCGGGAGTGGCGGATCATCGCGGCGCTGGACGGCACCGATGTCCCGCACCCGCCCGCGCTGGCGGTCTGCACCGACCCGGCGGTGCTCGGCCGCACCTTCTACCTCATGGGCTTCGTGGACGGCTGGTCGCCCATGGACCACCAGAAGGCCTGGCCCGACCCCTTCGACGGCGATATCGCGGCCCGCCGCGGGCTGGCGCTGGAGCTCGCCGAAGGCATCGCGCTGCTCTCCCGGGTGGACTGGCGGGGCCGGGGCCTCGGCGACCTGGGCCGCCCGGACGGCTTCCACGACCGCCAGGTCGAGCGCTGGACCGGCTTCTTCGAGCGGATCAGGGGCCGCGAACTGGATGGCATGGCGGCCGCGACGACCTGGCTGCAGGCCCACCGCCCGCTGGATTTCGTGCCCGGCATCATGCACGGCGACTACCAGTTCGCCAATGTCATGTACCGGCACGGCGGCCCGGCCCGGCTGGCCGCCATCGTGGACTGGGAGATGGGCACCGTCGGCGACCCGAAACTGGACCTGGCGTGGATGCTGCAGGGCTGGCCGGAGAATACCGCCGACCCGGAGCCGGGCGCCTTCGCCTACGTGGACATGCGACACCTGCCCGCCCGCGAGGAGGTGGCCGCGCACTACGCGGCGGTCTCCGGCAGGCAGGTCGACGACCTCGACTACTACCTGGTGCTCGCGCAGTGGAAGCTGGCGATCGTGCTGGAGCAGGGGTTCCAGCGCGCGGGCGGCGACGAGAAGCTGCTCGCCTTCGGGCCGATCGTGCCCGAGCTCATGCGCTCGGCCGCCGAACTCGCCGAGAGCACGGGGTACCGCGGATGAGCGCCGGCTTCGAGTTCGAGCGGCACGGCGCGGTCGGGGTCATCCGGCTGAACCGCCCGGCGGCGCGGAATGCCCTCACGGTGCCGATGATCGAGGGGATCGGCGCGGCGGCGCTGGCGGCGGAGGCCGACCCGGCCATCCGGGTGCTGCTGCTCACCGGCGCCGGTGACCGCGCCTTCTGCTCCGGCATGGACCTGCGCGCCTTCGCCGCAGGCGCCGAGTTCAGCGACACCTCGCCCGGCGCCGTCGGGTACCTGCGGCTCACCGCGGGCGAGCTGAGCGTGCCGGTGGTCGCCGCGGCGAACGGCTCGGCGGTCGGCGGCGGGCTCGAGCTGCTGCTCGGCGGCGACATCCTGATCGCGGCGGAGAACGCCACCTTCGCCTTCCCGGAAGTGCGGCGCGGGCTCTTCCCCGGCGGGGGCGGCACCGCGATCGGGGCGCGCATTCCGGTGCACATCGCGCTGGAGCTCACGCTCACCGGGGCGCCGATCACCGCCGCCCGCGGGTACCAGCTCGGGCTGTTCAGCGCGGTCGTCACCCCGGACCTGGTGTTCGCGACCGCGCTGGAGTACGCCGAGCGGATCGCCGCCAATGCCCCGCTCGGGCTGGCCGCCTGCAAGGAGCTGGTGCGGCTCACGGTCACCGATTCCGCGCGGGCGGCGGAGCGGCGGAAGCGCTGGCAGCAAACGGTTTTCACCAGCGACGACGCGGCCGAGGGGACGCGGGCGTTCCTGGCGAAGCGGCCGCCGGTGTGGCGGGGGCGCTGAGGTGCGCGCCGCGGTGTGCCCGGCGTACGGGCCGCCGGAGGTGGTCGAGGTGCGCGAGCTGCCGGAGCCGGAATCCGCCGCGGTGCGGGTGGTCGCCGCGGCGGTGAACTTCCCGGATGTGCTGCTGGTCGCCGGGCGGTATCAGGTCACGGTGCCGCCGCCGTTCGTGGTGGGCAGCGAGTTCGCCGGGGTGGTGGAGGTGGCGGGCGGCGGGTTCGCGGCCGGGGAGCGGGTGACGGGGACCGGGATCACCGGCGCCTTCGCCGAGCTGGTGAGCGCGAATGCGCTGCACCGCATTCCGGACGGGGTGCCGTTCGATGTCGCCGCGGCGGCCGGGGTCGCGCACGGCACGGCCTACCACGCGCTGCGGGCGGTGGCGCGGGTCGGCGCGGGCGATCGGGTGATCGTGCTCGGCGCGGGCGGCGGGGTCGGGCTGGCGGCGGTGCAGCTCGCCACCGCACTCGGGGCCGAGGTCACCGCGGTGGCCTCCACGCCGGAGAAGCGTGCCGTGGCGCGGAGCTACGGGGCGGCCACCGTCGACTCGAAGGGGGATCTGCGCGCGGCACTGCGCACCGCGCTCCCGGACGGCGCGCAGGCCGTCCTCGACCCCGTCGGCGGCGACGTCGCCGAGCCCGCCCTGCGCTCGCTGGCCCGCGGCGGACGCTACGTGACCATCGGCTTCGCCTCCGGCGTCATCCCGCGCATCCCGCTGAACCTGGTGCTCATCAAGGGGATTCAGCTGCTCGGCTGCCGAATCGGCGACCTCGACCCCGAGCTCTACCGCACCCACAGGGCCGAGCTGGCGGCACTGCTCGCCGACGGCACGGTCCGCCCGCACATCGGGGCGCGCTACCCGCTGGCGGAGACCGCCGCCGCGCTCCGGCTGGTCGCGGACGGCCGCGCCGTCGGCAAGGTGCTGATCGAGCCGTGACCTACTCGTACTCGATCGTGATGGCGGGGGTGCGCGGCTCGGACTGGCAGGTGAGGACGTACCCCTCGGCGAGGTCCTCATCGGTCAGCGCGTCGTTGATCCGCATCTCCACCCGGCCGTCGCGCAGCACCGCCATGCAGGTGCCGCAGTTCCCCGCCTCGCAGGCGAAGGGCGGGTTCAGCCCGGCCCTGCGGGCGGCCTCCAGCACGGTGTCGTCGGTCGCGAGCCGCACCGTCTCGGTGCGGCCGTCGAGCAGGATCGTCGCCTCCACGGCCGTCACGGTGGCGGGCTCATTGGCGTTTCCGGCCATGGCGGTACTCCCCTGGTCGAGATTGAGCGATCGCTCAGCGTGAAAGCTGAGCACATGCTTAGCACGGGCGCGCGGAGCCGGTCAACCACCCTGGCGCTCAGCGCCCGGTCCACTCCGGGCGGCGTTTCTCGGCGAAGGCGCGCGGGCCCTCCTGCGCGTCGGCGCTCTCGTAGCACGGGGTCGCGGCGTGCCTGGCGGCCTGCAGCGCGGCCGAGCGGCCCATCTCGGTGGCGAGCATGACCGTCTCCCTGGCGGCGCGCACCGAGAGCGGTGCGCCCGCGAGGATGTCGCGGGCCAGGTCGAGCGCGGTCTCCAGCAGCTGCTCCGGCTCGGCGAGCCGGTTGACCAAGCCGATCTCGTAGGCGCGGCGGGCGTCGATGGGCTTCCCGGTCAACAGGATCTCCATCATGACGCGCTGCGGGATCATGTGGATGAGCGGCGCGGCCCACGGCGAGCTGCGGCCCACCTTCACCTCGGTGACGGCGAAGGTCGCGGTGCTCGCCGCCACGCAGAGGTCGCAGGCCTGCGCGATCATCCAGCCGCCTGCGAAGGCCGGGCCGTTCACGGCGGCGATGGTTGGCTTGGTCAGCTCGATGGTGTCGTAGGGCAGCGGGAACATGTCGCGCGGCGGCACGCCCATGCCGCTCGCCACCATCTCCTTCAGGTCGCCGCCCGCGCAGAAGGTGCGGCCCGCGCCGGTGAGGACGGCGACCCGGAGCGCGGGGTCGCGCTCGAAGCGCTCCCAGGCGGTGAAGAGGCCGTCGCGCACGTCTTCGGCCAGGCAGTTGCGGGTGTCGGGGCGGTTGAGGGTGAGGACGGCGATGCCGTCCGGGCGGGCGTCGAAGAGCACGGCGTCGTCGCTCATCAGAATCCTCTCCGCTGGATCTCGCTCGCGGCGCGCTCCAGGTCGTCTCGGAAGTCGGGGTGCGCGACGGCGACGAGCCGCCGGGCGCGCTCGGCCAGGGTCTGCCCGGCCAGCTCGGCGGCGCCGAACTCGGTGACGATCACGTCCACGTCGCTGCGCGCGGTGGTGACCGGGCCGGCGAGCGCGGCGGTGATCCGGCTGACGGTGCCGCCCCGCGCGGTGGCGGGCAGTGCGACCACCGCGTGGCCGCCCGGCGAGCGGGCGCCCGCGCGCACGAAGTCGACCTGGCCGCCGGAGCCGCCCAGGTACGCGGCACCGCTCTGTTCGGCGTTGACCTGGCCGGTCAGGTCGACCTCGACCGCGGAGTTGACGGTGACCAGGCGGTCCAGCCGGGCCAGCACCGCCGGATCGTGCGTGTAGGCGGTGTCGCACATGCGGATTCGCTCGTTGCCGTCGGCGAAGCGGTAGAGGCGGTCGGTGCCGATCAGGGCGCCGGTGATCGAGACGCCGGCGTCGATGCGCTTGCGCGCGTTGGTGATCACGCCCGCCTCGACCAGGTCGACCAGGCCGTCGCCGAGCATGCCGGAGTGCACGCCGAGGTCGCGGCGGTCGCCGAGCAGGCGGAGGACGGCGTCGGGCACGGCGCCGATGCCGACCTGGAGCACCGAGCCGTCGCCGATGAACTCGGCGACGTGCCGGGCGATCTCCTCGTCCAGCTCGGTGATCGGGGCGGGCGGTACCTGCACCGGATCCCGGGAGACCGGGACGGCGTAGTCGATCTCCGCGGCCGCGATGCGCACGCCCGCGGTGCGCGGGACGCGGTCGTTGACCTCGGCCACCACGACGCGCGCCGCGCGGACGGCGGCGAGGACGTGGTCGCTGATCAGCCCGAGGCTGTGGGTGCCGTCTTCGGCTGCCGGGGCGACCTGGACGAAGGCGACGTCGCAGGGGATGGCGCCCGCCTCGATCATGGGGCCGACCCGGCTCACGTGGCAGGGGATCACGTCCAGGACATTGGCCTTGGCGAGGGCCCGCAGCGCGCCGATGGCGCCCATGCTCACCGGGCGGAACGCCTTGGCGGCGGCCGGGGTGAGGAGGCCGGAGAAGCTGGTGGCGATGAAGAGGGAGAGGTCGGGGAGCTCGGGGCCCTGTTCGATCAGGGCCTCGATCAGCGCGGTGGGTTCGCCGCAGGCCTGGCCGGCGACGATGTGGTCGCCGGGGCGGAGGATGGTGCGCAGGTCCAGGTCGGCGAGTGCGACGGTGGCCGTCACCGGGCCGAGCCGTTCGCGGACGCACCGTGCCGAAGGCCGCCGAGGACTTCGTCGGTGTCGGCGCCCAACCTGGGCGCGGGGCCCGCGATTCGGCCGGGGGTGCGGGAGAACCAGGCGGGCGGGCCGGGGAAGCGCAGCGGTCCGTGCGGCGAGTCCACCGTCTGGAAGAAGCCCGCGGCGTTGAGGTGCTCGTTGTCGAAGAGGTCGTCCAGCGAGTTCACCGCGGCGGCCGGGATCTGCAGCTCGCGCAGCAGCTCCAGCCACTCGGCCGTGGTTCGCTCGGCGAAGGTGGCGCTGAGCAGCCCGTACACCTCGTCGATGCGCGCCGCCCGCTGGGCCAGCGTGGCGAACTCCGGCCCGGCCCAGGCGGGGCGCACCGCGCCGACGAACGCGGCCCAGTGCTTGTCGTTGTAGACCAGCGCCGCCAGGTACCCGTCGGCCGTGCGGTACGGCCGCCGATTCGGCGTCACCGCCCGCGGATACCCGGCCGCGCCGAGCGGCGGGTCGAAGAGGCGACCGTTGGCATGCTCCACCAGCATGAACGCCGCCATGGTCTCGAACATGGCGACCTCCACCTCCTGCCCCTCCCCGGTGCGCTCGCGGTGGAAGAGCGCCATGGTGGTGGCGTAGACCGCGGTCAGCCCGGCCACCTTGTCCGCGACGATGCTGCCCATGTACCCCGGTGTGCCGGTGAGCATCTGCTGCGCGGCCGGGATGCCGCACTCGGCCTGCACGGTGTCGTCGTAGGCGGGGCGGTCGGCGTCCGGGCCGCGGCGGCCGTAGCCGTAGCAGTTGGTGTAGACGATGCCCGGATTCAGCGCCGCCACGTCGGCGTAGCCGAAGCCGAGCCGCTGGATGGCGGCGGCCCGCATGGAGTGCACGAAGACATCGGCCCCGGCCACCAGCTCGCGCAGCGCGGCCGCCCCGTCCGCGCTGCGCAGGTCGAGCACGACGCTGCGTTTGCCCCGGTTGACGTTGACGAAGACCCCGCTCATCCCCGGCTCGGGGCCGGTCGAGATGTACCGGGTGTCGTCGCCGCGCGGCGGCTCCACCTTGATCACCTCGGCTCCCATGTCGGCCATGATCTGCGTGCAGTAGGGGCCCATCACCATCGCCGTCAGATCGATGACCTTCACCCCGGAGAGCGGACCTGTGTGCTTCATCGCGTCCTCTTCCGCCGCTATCTGATGAATCCTTGCAAGGATAGTGGTATCAAGGAGCGGTGGACAGTTTCATCGGCGAGATCCGCACCCCGGGCCCGATCGCGGCCGTGCTCGACGGCGCCCTCGCCGCGCGGCCCGATGCCCCCGCCGTGATCGCCGCCGCGGGCACCTGGAGCTACGCCGAACTCGACGCGCGGGCCGCCCGCGCCGCCGGGGCGCTGTGGGCGCTCGGCGTCCGGCCGGGGCAGCGGGTCGCGGCGTGCCTGCCCAACGATCTCGACATCGTCGCCGCCTTCCACGGCGCGCAGCGGATCGGCGCGATCTGGGCCGGGATCGGCGAGGCGCTGGCCCCGGCCGAGCAGCAGTACCTGCACGATCTGATCGAGCCGGCTGCGGTGCTCGCCGGGCCGCGCTGGCAGGCGGAGTCCCGCGCGGCCGTGCACCCGGACCGCTGGGCGGCGCTGCTCGCCGCGGCCGGGCCGATCCCGGCGCTCGAGCACGATATCGACGCGCCGGCCGGGATCGGCTTCACCAGCGGCACCTCGGGCCGCCCGAAGGCGGTGGTGCACAGCCAGCGCAACCTGCTGCTGCCGGGTGCGGTCACCGTGGCCACCCGCGGCTGGGGGCCCGACCTCCGCCGCGGCGACAGCTTTCCGTTCACCATCCTCAATATGCTGGTGCTCTCCACCCTGACCACCGCGCAGGCGCAGGGCTGCGCGGTGATCATGGACCGTCGCGACGCCGCGGGCGTGGCCGAGTGGATCGAGCGGCACGCCGTGACGGTCTGGAACGGCGCCCCCGCCCAGCTCTACGACCTGGCCCGGCGCCCGGAGGCGAACCTCGGCTCGCTGCGCGAGGCGTGGAGCGGCGGCAGCGACACCCCCGACTCGGTCCGCGCGGCCTTCGCCGCCGCGCACGGCATCGTGCCGCGCGCCAGCTACGGCCTCAGCGAGGCGCCGACCGTCGTCGCCATCGACCCGCCCGGCTCCGACTGGCACCGGGGCAGCAGCGGCATCGTGCAGCCACACCTCGACGTGGCCGCCTACGACGACGCGGGCAACCGGCTGCCCGCAGGCGCGCTCGGCGAACTCCGGCTCGCCGCCGCGACCGCGGGGCCATGGGCCGGGCTCTGGCGGCCGACGCTCGGCTACTGGGCGGACGGCGGCGTGCGCGCACCGGAGCCGGGGCCCTTCGCGACCGGCGATATCGGGACCGTCGACGCCGAGGGCAGGCTCAGCGTGCTCGACCGCAAGAAGATGGTGATCATCCGCGGCGGCGCGAACGTCTACCCCCTCGAGGTGGAGCGGGTGCTCGCCACCCATCCGGACGTCACCAAGGTGGCGGTCTGCCCGGTGCCCGACGAACGGCTCGGCCAGAAGGTCGCGGCCGTGGTCGAGAGTGCCCGCGCCGCGGTCGATTTCGAGGAGCTCGCGGCGCTCTGCCGGCGCGAGCTGGCCGGCTACAAGGTGCCGGAGATCTGGAGCCGGGTGGACGCGCTGCCGGTCAACGCCATGGGCAAGGTCGAGCGCACCGGGCTCGCCGCGCTGGTCACGGGGCAGCCGTGAACCCGGCGCTGCGGCTCTTCGACCTCACCGGCCGGGTGGCCGTCGTCACCGGCGCCTCCTCCGGGCTCGGCGCCGCCGTCGCCGAATCGCTGGCCGGGCTCGGCGCCAGGGTCGCGGTGGTGGCGCGGCGCGCGGACCGGCTGGCCGAGCTGGCGGCGCGGATCGACGGGCTCGCCGTCGCCCGCGATCTCGGCGCGCCGGAGCAGCTGGCCACCGTGATCCCGGCGGTCGCCGAGCACCTGGGCCCGCCGACCATCCTGGTGAACGCCGCGGGCAACCGGTTCACCACCGCGCGGGCCGAGGACGAGCCGCTCGACGCCGTGCACGACACCTTGGGGCTCAACCTGGTGGCGCCGTTCCTGCTGGCCCAGGCGGTGTTCCCGCACATGCGGGACGCGGGCGGCGGCGCCATCGTGAACGTCTCCTCGATCAGCGGGCGGGTCGGGGTGCCCGGGATTCCGCAGGCCTCCTACGCGGCGAGCAAGGCGGGGCTCTCCGGGCTCACCGCGGAGCTGGCGGTGCAGTGGGCGAAGCACTCCATCCGGGTGAACACGGTGGCGCCCGGCTTCTTCCGCTCCGAGATCACCGACAGCCTCTACGACGACGAGCGGGGCGCCGCCTACCTGCGCCGCAATACCCCGCTGCCCACCGAGGGCACCGCCGAGGACCTGGTCGGCGCCATCACCTGGCTCGCGGGCGACGCCGCGCGCTACGTCACCGGGCAGACCGTCGTCGTGGATGGCGGCTGGACCGCCCGCTGAACTTCCGGCGCGAGCCGGTTGACACCCGAACACCAGGATGAAAGCATAATTTTACCCATAGGAGAATCTAATTCTCATCAGCGATGCGAATTGGCTCCGACCGGAGGAAGGACACTCTCGGCAATGTCTTCGGCACTACTCATCGAGAAGGGCGACGCGGGTACCACCACGGCGCTGACCAGCGTGGACGACACGGCGCTCCCGGAGGGGAACGTTACCGTCGACGTCGCCTACTCGACCCTGAACTACAAGGACGCCCTCGCCATCACCGGGACATCGCCGGTGGTGCGGACGTTCCCCATGGTGCCCGGTATCGACCTGGCCGGGACCGTGGCCGAGAGCAGCCACCCGGACTGGTCGGCGGGTGACGCGGTGGTGCTGAACGGCTTCGGCGTCGGCGAGACGCACTGGGGCGGGCTCGCGCAGCGGGCCCGGCTGAACGGCGATTGGCTGATTCCGCTGCCCGCCGCCTTCGACGCGCGGCAGGCCATGGCGATCGGCACCGCCGGGTATACGGCGGGGCTGTCGGTGGCGGCGCTCGTCCGCTTCGGGGTCACGCCCGCGGCCGGCGAGATCCTGGTGACCGGGGCGACCGGCGGCGTCGGCAGCGTCGCCATCGCGCTGCTCACCGCGGCCGGATTCACCGTGGCGGCGGCGACCGGCAAGGCCGCCGAGGCGGACTACCTGAAGGGGCTCGGCGCGAGCACCGTCATCGACCGGGCCGAGCTGGCCGAGCGCGGCAAGCCGCTGCAGAAGGAGCGCTGGGCAGGCGTGGTCGAGACCGCGGGCAGCCACACCCTGGTGAACGCCGCCGCGCAGACCCGCTACGGCGGCGCGGTCGCGGCCTGCGGGCTGGCGCAGGGCATGGACCTGCCCGGCACCGTCGCGCCGTTCATCCTGCGCGGGGTCACGCTGCTCGGCATCGACAGCGTGCAGGCGCCGAAGGCGCGCCGGCTGGAGGCCTGGGACCGGCTCGCCCGCGATCTGGACCCCGCGGTGCTGGAGACGATCGCGACCGAGATCCCGCTGAGCGAGGCCATCGCCACCGCGGACCGCTTCATCGACGGCACCGTGCGCGGTCGCTTCGTCGTCGACGTGAATCGCTGAGGAGCAACCGTGAGCACTGGAAACTCCGCGACGCCGCGCAAGGCGGCCGGGACCGGCGCCGCCGCGCGGAAGACGGCCGGGACCGGCGCCGCCGCGCGGAAGACCGCGAGCAAGGCCGCGGCGGCGCGGGCTGAAGCGGCAACCGAGAGCGGCGCGGCGGCGGAGGCAGCCGTGGCAACGGGCGCGGTCCCGAGCAAGGCCGCCGTCCCGAGCAAGGCCGCCGTCCCGAGCAAGGCCGCCGTCCCGAGCAAGGCCGCCGTCCCGAGCAAGGCCGCGGCGCCGCGGAAGGCCGCGCGCCGCGCGGCGAGCACGCCGCCGGGCGGCGTCGAGCTGGATCTCTCCGATGTCGACCACCGGGTGGGCAAGCCCGTCGGCGGCGGCCAGCTGTGGGATCCGTGCAGCACCTCGGACATTCGCCGCTGGGTGATGGCGATGGACTACCCGAACCCCCTGCACTGGGATCACGAGTTCGCCCGGGAATCCCGCTACGGCGGGCTCGTCGCCCCGCAGTCCATCGCGGTGGCGCTGGATTACGGGCACGGCGCGCAGCCCGCGTGCGTCGGCCATATCCCGGGCTCGCACCTGATCTTCGGCGGCGAGGAGTGGTGGTTCTACGGCGCCCCGGTGCGCCCGGGCGACACCCTGTTCCAGGAGCGCCGCTTCCACGACTACAAGGTGGCCGAGACCAAGTTCGCCGGGCCCACCATGTTCTCCCGCGGCGACACCACGCACCGCAACCAGCACGGCACGCTGGTCGCCAGGGAGCGCTCCACCGCCATCCGCTACCTCGCCGAGGAGGCGAACAAGCGCGGCATGTACGAGAACCAGCTGGGCGAGGTGAAGCGCTGGACCGCCGCCGAGCTCACCGAGGTGGAGCAGCTGCGGCACGAGTGGATCCTCTCCAACCGGCTCGGCGTCTCCCCGCACTTCGACGAGGTGAAGGTGGGCGACAAGCTGCCGCGCCGGGTGATCGGCCCGCACAGCATCGCCACCTTCACCACCGAGTACCGCGCCTTCCTCTTCAATATCTGGGGCACCTTCGGCTGGGTCGCGCCGCCCGGGATCGCGGATCCGTGGATCAACCAGGATCCGGGCTGGACCGAGGGGTTCGAGTTCGACGAGGAGGGCGCCAAGATCGACCCGCGCAAGCGCGACGGCCTCTACGTCGGCCCCTCGCGCGGGCACATCGACGGCGACAGGGCGGGCGAGGTCGGCATGGCGAGGGCCTACGGCTACGGCGCCACCATGGGCGCCTGGTGCACCGACTACCTGGCCTACTGGGCGGGCAACGACGGCCTGGTGCGGCACACCAGGGCCGACTTCCGGCTGCCCGCCTTCGAGGGCGACGTCACCTACTTCGACGCCGAGATCGTCGACAAGATAACGGATTCGGCGTGGGGGGTGCCGCTGGTGCAGGTGAAGCTGAAGCTCACCGACCAGAATTCCGGCACCCTGGTCAGCTGCCTGGCCGAGATCGAACTCCCGCACTGAGGGGCACCGGAACCATGACCACCGTCTCCCCCGCCATCGCCGCGGGGCCGCCGCTCGCCGACGAACCCGGCCTCGGCCCGCTCACCCTGCCCGGTTTCCTGCGCGAGGTGACCGCGCGCTACGGGGATCGGGAGGCGCTGCGTGTCCCCGGCGGCGTCAGCTGGACGTACCGGGATCTGCACGCGCACGCCGTCGAGGTCGCGCAGGCGCTGCGCGCCGCCGGGGTCGGCAAGGACTCCAGGGTCGGCGTGCTCATGACCAATCGGCCGGAGTGGCTGGCCGCCGTCTTCGGCACCGCGCTGGCAGGCGGGGTGGCGGTGGCGCTGAGCACCTTCTCCACCCCGGCCGAGCTGGACCACCTGCTACGCGTCTCCGGCGTCTCGGTGCTGCTCTTCGAGCGGCACGTGGCGCGGGCCGATTTCGCGGCGGTGCTCGGCGAGCTCGAACCGGCGCTCGCCGAGACCGCCCCCGGTGCGCTGCGCTCGGCCGCGTACCCGTTCCTGCGGCACCTGGCCGTGGTCGGGGAGGCGCGGGGCGGGGCCGTCGAGGAGTGGGCGACCTTCCTCGCGCGCGGGGCGGACGAGCCGGTCGAGCTGGTGCACGCCGCGGCGGACTCCGTGCAGCCCGGTGACACCGCCGTGCTCTTCTTCTCCTCGGGAACCACCAGCAAGCCCAAGGGGATTCGCAGCGCGCACCGCGGGGTGGCGGTGCAGATGTGGCGCTTCGCGCGGATGTTCGGCTTCGGCCCGGACGACACCGTGCGCTGCTGGACCGCCAACGGCTTCTTCTGGTCCGGCAACTTCGGCCAGGCGCTCGGCGCCACCCTTGCCGCCGGCGGAACGCTGGTGTTGCAGCGGCTCTTCGACGCGGCCGAGGCGGTGGCGCTCATCGAGTCCGAGCGGGTCACCTTCCCGGTGGCGTGGCCGCACCAGTGGGCGCAGCTCGCGGGGGCGCCGAACTGGGCCGAGGCCGACCTGAGCAGCCTGACCTTCGTGGACAGGCACACCCCGGCCGCCGCGCACCGCACGGTGACCACGGACTGGACCGAGTGCGGGCACGCCTACGGCAACACCGAGACCTTCACCATCACCACCTGCTACCCCGCCCGCACCCCGGACGAGGTGCACGCGGGCAGCAGCGGGCCGCCGCTGCCCGGGGTGACGGTGAAGATCGCCGACCCGCTCACCGGGGCGGTGCTCGGGCGCGGCGAGAGCGGGGAGATCTGCGTCAAGGGCCCGACGCTCATGCTCGGCTATCTCGGGATTCCGCTGGACGAGACGCTCGATGCCGACGGGTACTTCCACACCGGCGACGGCGGGTACCTGGACGATGTGGATCGGCTGTACTGGGAGGGGCGGCTCACCGACATCATCAAGACCGGTGGGGCCAATGTCTCGCCGCTCGAGGTGGACGAGGAGCTGGCCCGCTTCCCCGGGGTGAAGGTGGGGCGGACCGTCGGGGTGCCGCACGAGACGCTCGGCGAGGTGGTGGTGGCCTGTGTGGTCCCGCAGCCGGGGGCCGAGGTGGACGGCGAGGCGCTGCGCGGGTTCCTGCGCGAGCGGCTGGCCAGCTACAAGGTGCCGCGGCACGTGCTGCACTTCGCGGAGGAGGAGTTCACGCTCACCGGGAGCGCGAAGATCAAGTCGTCGGAGCTGCGGGAGCTGGCCGCGAAGCGGTTGGCCGGCTGAGGTTTCGGCGCCACAACGGTGTGGTGCCGGAGGTGCGTGCGAGGGGTTCCGGGTGCCGACAACGGGGTCGGTCCCGGAGCCCCTCGCGCGCGTTCCCGCCGAGCGCGGTCGCTTCGTCGCCGCCGCATCGGGACGCGGTCAGCCGCGGTAGCGGGCGGCGAGGGTGCGGCGGTGGGTGGCGGGGGTGCCGAAGAGGGCGCGGTTGAGGGTGGCGCGCTTGAGGTAGGCGTGGATGCCGCTCTCCCAGGTGTAGCCGTAGCCGCCGTGCAGCTGCATGGCGGCGCCTGCGACCGCCACCGCGGCCTCGGTGGCATACACCTTGGCCATGCTCGCGGCAGTCTCCGCGCCCGGTGCGGAGCTCTCCAGCACACCGACCGCCTCGGCGACCAGGTGCTTCGCGACGCTCACCCGGACCAGCATGTCGGCGCAGGCGTGCTTGACCGCCTGGAACGAGCCGACCGGGCGCCCGAACTGCTCCCGCACCCGCACGTAGGCGACGGTGGCGTCGAGCATGGCCTCGGCGATCCCCAGCGAATCGCACGCCGTCGCCAGCGCCGCCCGCGCCCCGAGCGCGGCCCGCCGCTCGAAGCGCAACACCGCGCGGGGTTCCACGCCCTCGGCGACGACGGAGCCGACCGTCCTGGTCGCATCGACCAGCGGCACCGGGGCCACGGACACCGCGCCGGGATCGACCGCGGCGAGCACCGGCGCACCGTCGGCGTCCAGCGCCGGGATCAGCAGCACATCCGCCGCGGGGGCGTCGAGCACGACGTCGGCCGCGCCGGACACGACGCCATCCGCCAGCCGGAACGCGGTCGCGAAACCCGCCCGCGCGCCTCCCGGTTCTGCCCGCGCACCTCCCAGCTCCGGCCGCGCGCCGCCCGACTCCTGCCACGCGCCTCCCGGCTCCGCCCACGCGCCTCCCGGCGCCCGCCCGTCCCCCGCCTCGAGCGCGACGACCGGCACACCGTGCCCCGCGATCACCGCGCGAAGCAGCTCGTCCCGCACGGGTCCGGCGCCCACCGCGAGCAGCGCGGGCACGCTCAGCGCCAGCACCGATGGCAGCGGGGTCCGCGCGGCGGCCCGCCCGACCTCGGTCAGCAGCAGCGCCACCTCGGCGGCCCCGGCCCCGGCCCCGTCGAACTCCTCCGGCGCCGCCAGCCCCGGCCACCCGGCGAGGGCGACGGCGTCCCACGGCACCGGCCCCGCCCCGGCCTTTCCGAGCAGTTCCCGCGCGACCGAGCGCAGCTCGTCGTGGAATTCGGCGAAGGCGTTCACGGCACCACCGGCTCTCGCGGCAGCCCGAGCCCGCGCTCCCCGATGATGGTGCGCTGGATCTCGCTGGTCCCACCGGGAATGGTCCACTCCCACGACCCGACGAAGTCCAGCACCCAGGCGCCGGATTCCCAGCCACCGGACAGGGGTTTGCGCAGTACGGTGTGGGCGCCGACCCCGCTGAGCTCGGCGCCGAAATCGGTCATCCGCTGCAGCAGTTCGCTGTAGCAGAGCTTCACCACCGAGGCATCCGCCGGCCCCGCGGTCCCGGCCTCGTGCCGCTCCACCAGGTCGCGGCAGAGCGCCCGCAGCCCGGTGAGCTCGATCTCCAGCGCGGCCAGCCGGTCGTCGATCACCGGGTCGCCGTGCGCCCGCGCCGCCTCGACCAGCCAGCGGAAACCCGCATGGCCGAGCCGCTCGGCGAGCTCGAGCATGGTCAGCCCGCGCTCGGCGCCGAGCGTCCGCTGCGCGACCTGCCAGCCCTCGTTCTCCGCCCCGACGAGGCAGGCGGCCGGGATGCGCACCTCGTCCAGAAAGATCTCGCAGAAATGCGCGTCGCCGGTGGCCTGCCGGATGGGCCGCACCTCGATGCCGGGGGTGCGCATGTCCAGCAGGAAGTACGAGATGCCCCGGCGCTTGGGCGCATCGGGGTCGGTGCGCGCGAGCAGCAGGCACCAGTCGGCGTACTGGGCGCCGCTGGCCCACACCTTCTGCCCGGTCACCACGTAGTCGTCGCCGTCCCTGCGGGCGGCGGTGCGCAGCGCGGCCAGGTCCGAGCCCGCGCCGGGCTCGGAGAAGCCCTGCACCCAGATCTCGCCGTCCAGGATGGCGGGCAGGTGCCTGCGCCGCTGCTCCGCGCTGCCCGCGCCGAGCAGGGTGGCCGCGGCATGGTGCACCGAGACGAAGGCGAGTACCAGCCGGGGCGCGTCGTGCGCGGCCAGCTCCTGGTACAGCACCGTCTGGTGCGCGACCGGCATGCCCCCGCCGTACTCGGCGGGCCAGTGCGGCACCGCGAAGCCCGCGCGCCGCAGCCGCTGGAACCAGTCCTGCTGGAACGCGACGAACTCCGCGCCGGTCACGCCGGTCTGCGCCGCCCGCCAGTCCGCGGGAATCTCGCGCAGGCACCACTCCCGCACCTGCTCCCGGAAGACCCCGAGATCCGCGGGCCATATCGCCGCGCTCATCGCGCCCTTTTCCGCAGCGCCAGCAAGCGATCCCGGTGCTCCGCCGTCTGCATGGACACCACCTCCGCCGCGAACCCCGCCTGCATGGGCCCGCCGAGCGCCTGCGACAGGTACATGTTCACCACCCGCTTGGTCCCGCGCAGCGCCTCCACCGGCTGCGCGGCCAGCCGGTGCGCCAGCGTCCGCGCCTCGTCCAGCAGCGCCTCCGGGGCGACCACGCGGCTCGCCAGCCCCACCTGGACGGCGGTCGCGGCATCGATCCGGTCCCCGGTGTACAGGAACTCCCTGGTCCGCAGAATCGGGGTGAGCAGCGGCCAGAAGGCGGCCCCGCCGTCCCCCGCCACCAGCCCGACCGCCACGTGCGGATCGGCGAGATACGCCTGCTCCGACATCAGCACCACGTCGCTGAGCACCGCGATACTCGCGCCGAGCCCCATCGCGGCGCCGTTCACCGCGGCGATCACCGGCAGCGGGAAGCGCAGCATCTCCTCGATGATCTGCGCGCCCTCCCTGATGCTCTCGTCCCGCGCCACCGGATCGTCCAGGAACGAGGTGATCCAGTCCAGATCGCCGCCCGCGCTGAAGGCGCGCCCGGCGCCGGTCAGGACGACCACCCTGGCCCCGGTGTCGGCGGCCAGGTACCGCCAGACCTCGGCGAGCGCGCGGTGCAGGTCGGCGTTCACGGCGTTGAGCTCGTCCGGGCGGTCGATGAGCACGGTCCGCACCGGCCCGTCCGCCGTGATGGTGAGCCCCGGGGGCAGCGGCATGCCGTCACACCCCCCGCGGCTCGGAGAAGAGCCCGGCCAGCCCGGCGGTGCCGATCCGGCGCGCCAGCGCGTCCTCGGTGCCGGTGATGCCGAACGGGAGGCGGCGCAGCGGCAGGCTGTGCCGGGAGAGCCAGGAGAGCGTGGCCTCGTCGCAGAAGCCGAGCGCGCCGTGCACCTGGTGCGCCACCCGGAAGACGATCTCCGCCGCCTCCAGCGCGGCCAGCCGCAGCGCCAGCGCGTCGGCGACCGCGTCCGGGCGCCCCGCCTGGATGCTCCACAGCGCGTACCTGGCCAGCATCTCCACCCCCTTGCGCTCCACCTCGGCATCGGTGAGCTGGAACTGCACGCTCTGGAACTCGGCGAGCGGCCTGCCGAACTGCTCGCGGACGAGCACGTGCTCGCGGGCCAGCTCGACGGCGCGGTCGAGCAGCCCGAGCAGCGTCCAGGCGGGCAGCGTCAGCGCGAGCGCCGGATCACCGGTGCCGTCGATCCGGTCGACCGCGACCGGGGTCACGAAGGCGGTCTCGCGCGCCGGACCGGCGGCGGGCAGCACCCGGACGGCGCCGCGCCGCCCGGCCGGGTCCACCGCGGCGACCCGAAGCTCGACTCCGGCCAGCGCCGCGGCCGGCTCCGGGCCCGACACCGCGATCAGCGCGTCCACGTCGAGGTCGGCCGGGCGCGCGAGCCGCTCCGCCACCGGGTACGGCGTCGCCCAGTAGCCCGCGCTGCGGCAGAGCGCCGCCGCCGCCTCCAGCTCCACCGGGTCCCGGTGTGGCGCCAGATCCCAGGCGCCGATCCGCTCGAGCACCGGCGCGACCAGCTCGCCCCGCCTGCCCGGCTCGGCCTCGGCCGCCCGCACCAGCTCGTCGCCACCGGCCGCGCGCAGCGCCCGCAGCGCCTGCGCCCCGAATTCCCGTGCCTCGTCGGCGAGTTCGATCCGCATAGCGTTCCCCTCCGCGGACCGCACGACGGCAGCCCGCTCGTCGGCACGCCCGTCGGCCCCACCCGCCCCGGCCGCCGAGGCAACCTCGCCCGCAACACCCGCCGAGGCAGCCCTACCCGCGGCATCCGCCGAGGCCGCAGCACCGGCAGCACCTATCGAGGCCGCAGCACCCGCGGCACCCGCCAAGGCCGCAGCACCGGCGGCGCCGCCCACCCTCCCGGCCGAAGCGTCCGCGCTCACGCCGCCTCCCCGGCCCGCCGGACCCCGCCGAGCAGCGAGCGCGCCAGCAGGATCTGCTGCATCTCGATACTCCCGGACGCCACCGTGGCGGCATTCGCGTAGCGCCAGTGGTCGTCCACCGCGCGCCGGAAGCGCCGGCGCGCCCCCTGCTCGTCCGGCACGTGCGCGGCCAGCTCGGTGAGCAGCGCCGCGCTCTCCTGATCCAGCCGGGTGACTGCGATCCGATAGGCGGCGGTGTCGGCGGGGGCCACCGTGCCGGTGCTCTGGGCGGCGATCACCTGGTAGGCGAGCAGCCGAGCCCGGCGGGCGCGGGTGAGCATCCGCGCCCAGCGGGTGCGCAGCGGAGCGGGCATGGTCTCCCAGCGCTCGGCGAGCACCTCGGGCGCCGCCTGCAGCAGCCGCTCGCAGCGGGCGTAGCGCGCGATCCCGACCCGCTCGAAGGCGAGCACCTCCTGCACCACCGACCAGCCCTCGTCCACCCGGCCGAGCACATCGGCCTCGGTGGCGCGCACCCCGTCGAAGAACACCTCGTTCAGGTGATGCGGGCCGAGCATGGAGCGAATCGGCCGCACCACGATGCCCGGCGCCTCCATGGGCAGCAGGAAGACGGTGAGCCCCTGCTGCTTCCGGCCGCCGGCCGAGGTGCGGGCGAGCAGGAAGCACCACTGCGCCATGGTGGCGTAGGAGGTCCAGATCTTCTGGCCGGAGATCTGCCAGCCGTCGCCGTCCCGGCGCGCCGCGGTGCGCAGCGAGGCCAGGTCGGAGCCGGAGTCCGGCTCGCTGAAGCCCTGGCACCAGATCACCTCGCCGCGCGCGATCGGCGGCAGGTGCTCGCGCTGCTGCCGCTCGGTGCCGTGCCGCATGATGGTCGGCCCGACCCAGTTCACGCCCATGTACTGCGCGCCGCGCGGCTCGTGCTGCGCCCACATCTCCTCGCGCACCACGGTCTGCTCCCACACCGAGGAGCCGCGCCCGCCGAACCGCTCCGGCCAGGCCGCGCAGAGCAGGCCGTGCTCGGCGAGCACCCCGCAGAACCGCTGCGCCACCGCGAGATCGGCGGGATCGTCGGTGAAGGCCCCGAGAAAGCCCTCCGGGACCTCCGCGGCGATCAGCCGCCGGAGCTCGCCCCGCAGACCCGAGGCGGCCTCGCCCATCGTGAAGTCCATGCGTCGCACGGTACTTCAATCCTCATAAGGATAGCAATATTTGTAGGGTCATCGGCCGCTGACTACACTGCCGCCATGACGGTAAGGGTGACCCGCGCGCAGACCGGCGACGGGCGGACAGCGTGACCAACGCCCGACGCGGCCGGGTGCCGCAGCGCCGCATCGCCGAGACCGTCGCCGCCGAGCTGCGCGCCCGCATCCTGGCCGGGGACGAGACCTACCGGCTCCCCACCCAGGACCAGCTGGTCCAGGACTTCGGGGTGAGCTACCCCTCGATCCGCGAGGCGCTGCGCATCCTGGAGACCGAGGGGCTGGTCACCGTGCGCCGCGGCAATGTCGGCGGCGCCGAGGTGCACCGCCCCGACGAGACCTCCGCCGCCTACCACCTCGGCCTCGCCCTGCAGGGCGCCCGGGTGACGCTCGGCGATCTCGCCGCCGGGCTGCGCATGCTCGAGCCGATGTGCGCCGCCGAGTGCGCGGGCCGCCCGGACCGCGCGGAGACCGTGGTGCCGGTGCTCACCGAGAACATCGAGAAATCCGCGGAGCTGCTCGACGACGGCGTCGCCTTCACGCACACCGCGCGCGAATTCCACGACCTGATCGTCGCGCACACCCCCAACCTCACCGTGCGCTACGTGGTCAGCACGCTGGTCGCGCTCTGGTCGGCGCAGGAGGAGGCCTGGGCCGAGGCCAGCACCGAGCAGGGCGAATACCCCTCGAGCGAGGAGGCGAACGCGGTCGTGCGCACGCACCGCCGGATCGCGCGGGAGATCGAGGCGGGCCGCGCCGCCGAGGCGGAGCGGCTCTACCGGACCCACCTCGCCGCCAGCCAGGCGGTCGTGCTGGAGCAGTTCGACGGCGGCGTGGTGAACGCGTCATCGGCCGGTGCCCGGCTCGCCGTGCAGACGGTCTCCCGTACCCGGCTCTGAGACCGGGTTACACCGATCGAGCCCCAGTTCCGCGCGGGTTCGGTAATATCATTCTCGTAATCGTTCATACCGCATTCCGGCACCTCGGCAACGCGACGCCCGGCGCCGGCCGGTTCCGCGCGCCCTGATCGGAGCACATCGAGCACCCCTATCTGCCAGGGGTTTTCGTTGCATCCGGCAAGTATTGCAATCCTTGTGAGGATTGACGTAGCGTGGCCCGCGACACATCATCCTCCGATCGCATGGGAGGGCCCGCCTTGACTGCAGGGGCGCGCTACCGCACGACGACACCGTTCACCCTCGCCGATGGCGTCAGCGTCGAGCGGCTCACGCCGCCGAGCCGGCTCTTCGGCGCCAACGGTCTCCGCACCGGCCCGGACAACCGCATCTACATCGCGCAGGTCGCGGGCAGCCAGATCAGCGCGCTCGATGTCCGGACCGGCGCGCTGGAGACGATCAGCGCCAAGGGCGGCGACATCGTCGCCCCCGACGACATCGCCTTCGACCCCGCGGGCAACCTGATCGCCACCGAGTACATGGACGCGCGGGTCAGCGTGCGCGGCGCCGACGGCAGCAGCCGGGTGCTCCGCGACGACCTGCCCGGCGCCAACGGCATCACCGTGCACAACGGCAGGCTCTTCGTGAACGAGTGCCGGATCGGCGGGCGGCTCATGGAGCTGCCGCTGGACGGCGGCGCGCCGGTGGTGCTGCAGGACAACCTGCCCATGCCGAACGCGATGGAGGTCGGCCCGGACGGGCTCCTCTACTACCCGGTCATGGGCACCAACGACATCTGGCGCATCGACCCGGACGGCGGCACCCCGGAGCGGGTCGTCGGCGACCTGGCCGGCCCGGACTCGGTGAAGTTCGACGCCGCCGGTTTCATCGTCTCCACCCAGGCCGGCTCCGGCCAGGTGCTGCGCATCGACCCGCGCACCGGCAACCGCGAGCTGCTCGCCCAGCTCGCGCCCGGCCTGGACAACTGCACCTTCGTGGACGGGCGGCTCTTCGTCTCCAGCTTCGACGGCCAGATCAACGAGGTGCTCGGCGGCGGCGAGAGCAGGTCGATCCTGCCGGGCGGGCTGCTGTGGCCGCTGGATCTCACCGTCGCTCCCGACGGCACGCTCTACGTCGCCGACGGCACCTTCTTCTACGAGTTCCGCGACGGCAAGCTCGCGGTGGTCGCCTCGCTGTTCAGCCTCAACACCCCCGGCTACCTGCGCGGCGTGACCGCGACCGGCGTCGCCGAGTTCGTCGGCTCGACCTCGCTCGGGCAGGTGGTGACCTACCGGCACGGCCCCGAGCCGGAGACCACGATCATCGCCGACGGCTTCGACCAGCTGTACGGGATCGCGGTGGCCGCCGACGGCACCATCGTCACCGCCGACGCGGGCGCCGGGAAGGTGGCCTCGATCCGCGGCGGGCAGACCGAGGTGCTCGCCTCCGGGCTGCAGCGCCCGATCGGTGTCGCCTTCGGCCCGGACAACGCGGTCCTGGTCTCCGAGTCCGGCGCCGGGCGCATCGTCGCGGCGGGCACCGGCGGGGTCGACACCGTGGTGGACGGCCTGGAGACCCCGCACGGCATCCTGGTGCGCGGCGACCAGCTGCTCATCGTCGACGTCGGGCTCAAGGCGCTGATCGCGGTCGACCTGGTGACCAAGGCGCGGCAGACGCTCGCCGCGGAACTCCCGCTCGGCGTGCCGGAGGGCGTCACCGCCAAGCCGCTCAAGGGCACCCCGCCGTTCTCCGGCCCGATGGGCCCCTTCGCCGGCATCACCGCCGGCCCCGACGGCACCGTCTACGTCTCCGCCGACGCCGAGGGCAGCGTCCTCGCGGTCCGGATCCAGGCATGAGCGATATCGATCTCGGCCTGGCCGGGCGGGTGGTCATCGTGGCCGGTGCGGGCGGCGGCGGCATCGGCACCGCCGTCACCCGGCTGATCGCCAGGGCGGGCGCCACCGTGATCGCGGTCAGCCGGGGCCGGGAGAACCTCGCCACGCACGTGGAACCGCTTGCCGCCGAGGGACTTCCGGTGATCCCGCACGCCGCCGACGCGAGCACCGACGAGGGCGTCGAGAGCATCGTCGACCGCGCCCGCACCGCCGACGGCGAGCTGCACGGCCTGGTCAATATTGCGGGCGGCGCCGCGCCGGCCACCTGGATGCCCGCCACCCGCGTCACCCGCGCGGACTGGCGCGCGCTCTTCGCGCAGAACCTGGAGACCATGTTCTTCCTCAGCCAGGCGGTCGCCGCCGAGCTGAGGGAACGGAGCCGCCCCGGCTCGATCGTCTCGCTCTCCTCGATCAGCGGCATGAACACCGCGCCGTACCACATCGCCTACGGCACGGCGAAGGCCGCGCTGGTCGCCGCGACCAGGACGCTCGCGGTGGAGCTGGCGCAGACCGGCATCCGGGTGAACGCGGTCGCCCCCGGCGTCACCGCCACCCCGGCCTCCACCGCCTACGTCGGCGACGACCAGGAGCGCGACCGCACCGCCATCGCCATGGGCCGCCGCGGCACCCCGGCGGAGCAGGCGGGGCCGATCCTGTTCCTGCTCTCCGACCTGTCGAGCTACATCACCGGCCAGACCCTGCTCGTCGACGGCGGGCTGAACCTCAAGTGGACCCACCTGGGCTCCGACCACACGTCGCTGTTCCTCGAGAACGAGGACTTCCGCGCCGCGATCACCCGCTGAACCCGATCGGGAGAATGTCATGACCGAAACCGCCGAGAATCCAACGGAACTGCTGTCGACGCCGGTCCAAATCGGCGTCGAGGCCTACATCTCTCCCGAGTACGCCCGCGCCGAGGGCGACAGGCTGTGGGCCAAGGTGTGGCAGCAGGTCGGCCGGGTGGAGGAGATCCCGCGGGTCGGCAACTACCTGACCTACGACATCGCCGACGACTCGATCCTGGTGGTGCGCACCGCGGCGGACACCTTCCGCGCCTACCACAATGTCTGCGCGCACCGCGGCCGCAGGCTGGTGGACACCCCGCCCGGCGGCCACGACGCCCGCGGCAGCGCCAAGCAGTTCGTCTGCGGCTTCCACGGCTGGCGCTACGACCTGGAGGGCCGCAATACCTTCGTGCCCGAGCGCGCGGACTGGAACTGCGCCCTCACCGAGCGCAACGACGGGCTGAACCAGGTGAGGGTGGACACCTGGGGCGGCTGGCTCTGGATCAACATGGACCCCGACGCCGAGCCGCTGCGCGACTACCTGAACCCGGCCGCCGCGCTGCTCGAGCACTTCGAGCTGGAGAAGATGCGGTACCGCTGGCGCCGCTGGGTGGAGTTCGACTGCAACTGGAAGGTCGCCTTCGAGGCGTTCATGGAGACCTACCACGTGCCGTACACGCACCCGGAGTTCGCCAATTTCGGCAGCTTCCTCGGCTGGGCGCGGCCGCAGGGCAAGCACTCCAATATCGGGTACGACGCGCCGAAGGGCATGGAGGAGAACCAGGCCAAGCTGCGCGTCGGCGGCGGCCCGGACGCCAGGGTCGCGACCGCGCAGCTGCAGAACTTCACCTGGGAGAACGCCAACACCAACACCACCCGCACCCTGGTCGACGTGGCCAACCGGCTGGTCGACGAGCTGCCCGAGGGCACCCCGAGCGACCAGGTGCTGCGCTACTGGCTGGACACCGCCCGCGCCGAGGACCAGGCGCGCGGCGTGGACTGGCCCAAGGTCGACCCCTCGGTGGTCGCCCAGGCGGGCACCGCGTGGCAGATCTTCCCGAACTTCCAGATCGGGCACGCGGTGAACAACATGCTCTGCTACCGCTTCCGCCCCTACGGCACCGACCCGGACAAGTGCATCTTCGAGGCCGCCGTCTTCGAGCTCTTCCCCGAGGGGCAGGAGCCGGAGACCGAGTGGGAGTACACCCCGGTCGGCGACCCCGGCTGGCGCACCGTGCTGCCGCAGGACTTCGACAACATGGCCGCGGTGCAGCAGGGCATGAAGTCGCGCGGCTTCTCCGGGCCGAAGCCGAACCCGTACCGCGAGCGCAGCGTCGCGAACCTGCACCGCAATCTCGCCGCGTACATGGGCACCGGCGAGCCCACCGACCTGATCTGACATCGTTTTCGAGCAAGGACCACACCCATGACCGACTGCGCACCCACGCAGACACCCGAGATCGACCTGCCCGCGCTGCGGGAGAAGTACCTCGCCGAACGCGACAAGCGGCTGCGCCCCGACGGCCAGGACCAGTACATCGTCACCGAGCAGGGTTTCGAGGAGTTCTACGAGGGCGACCCCTACACCACGGTCGTCCCGCGCGAGCCGATCACCGACGAGATCGGCACCGCCGTGCTCGGCGGCGGCTGGGCCGGGCTGATCGCGGCCGCCCGGCTGGAGGAGGCCGGGGTCACCGACTTCCGGATCATCGAGTCGGCGGGCGATTTCGGCGGCGTGTGGTACTGGAACCGCTACCCCGGCATCCAGGTCGACACCGACAGCTACTCCTACCTGCCGCTGCTGGAGGAGACCGGCTACCTGCCGACCGAGAAGTACACGCACGGCGACGAGAACTTCGAGCACGCGCAGCGCATCGGCAAGCACTACAACCTGTACGAGCGCGCCATCTTCAGCACGCTGGTGAAATCGCTGGAGTGGAACGAGCGGGACAAGCGCTGGCACATCGGCACCAACCGCGGTGACGCCATCCGCGCCAGGCACGTCATCATGGCGCAGGGACCGTTCAACAAGCCCAAGCTCCCCGGCATCCCCGGCATCTCCGAGTTCACCGGGCACACCTTCCACAGCGCCCGCTGGGACTACGAGTACACCGGCGGCACCATGCACGGCGGGCTGGACGGCCTGCGGGGCAAGAGGGTCGCAGTGATCGGCACCGGGGCGAGCGGCGTGCAGGTGATTCCGCACATCGCGCAGTCCGCCGAGCACCTCTACGTCTTCCAGCGCACCCCGTCCTACGTGTACGACCGCGGCGACGTGCCCACCGATCCCGAATGGGCCGCCTCGCTGCAGCCGGGGTGGACCAGGGAGCGCAAGCGCAACTTCCACACCGCCGCCTTCGAGGCGTTCGCCCCCGGCCAGCCGGACCTGATCTGCGACGGCTGGACCGAGGTGGCGCGCAATCTGGAGGCGCACGTCACCGCCACCGACGCGTGGGCGACGCTGACCCCGGAGAAGTTCATGGAGCTCCGCGAGGTCGAGGACTACAAGGCCATGGAGCGGGTGCGGCGGCGGGTCGACGAGATCGTGCGGGACCCGGCGACCGCCGAGGCGCTCAAGCCGTACTACCGGTTCCTCTGCAAGCGGCCGTGCTTCAGCGACGCCTACCTGCCGACCTTCAACCGGCCCAACGTCACCCTGGTCGACGTGGCCGAGACCAAGGGCGTCGAGCGGATCACCGCCAGGGGCGTGGTGGCGAACGGCGTCGAGCACGAGGTCGACTGCATCATCTTCGCCAGCGGCTTCGAGATCACCACCGACCTGGACCGGCGGCTCGCCATCGCGCCCTTCACCGGCCGCGACGGCGTCTCGCTCTACGAGCACTGGGCCGACGGGTTCAGCACGCTGCACGGCATCACCTCGCACAAATTCCCGAACGTCTTCTTCACCGGCTTCACCCAGGGCGGCGTGACGGCGGCGGTGACCGAGATCTTCGACCAGCAGGCCAGGCACATCGCCTACATCCTGTCCACCGTCGGGCAGTCGGCCACCACGATCGAGCCGACCGCCGACGCGGTGGCGGAGTGGGTGAGGACGGTCCGCGAGACCGCGGTGGACAACACCACCTTCCAGCGCGAGTGCACCCCCGGCTACTACAACAACGAGGGCGAGAAGAACATCCGCTCGCACCTCGGCGAGCCGTACTGGCCCGGCTTCTACGCCTTCGAGGACGTGCTGCAGGCCTGGCGCGACACGGGCGAGCTGCCCGGGCTGGTCGTGGAGAAGTGAGCGCGGGTTCGCGCCACCTCGCGCCGACGGCGGGCGCGCGCCGATGAGCGAACTGCGCTACGACGGGCGGGTCGCCGTGATCACCGGGGCCGGGCGCGGGCTCGGGCGCGAGTACGCCCTGCTGCTCGCCGCCCGTGGTGCCCAGGTCGTCGTCAACGACCTGGGCAGCAGCGTGCGCGGGGACGAAGTGCTCGGCAGCCCGGCCGCCGACGTGGTGGCCGAGATCGAGGCGGCTGGCGGCACCGCCGTCGCCTCCACCGCCTCGGTCGCCACCCCCGCGGGCGGGCAGGCCATCGTGGACACCGCGCTGGAGCGGTTCGGGCGGCTCGACATCCTGATCCACAACGCGGGCAATGTCCGCTACGGGTCGCTGCGGGAGATGCCCTACGAGGATTTCGAGGCGGTGCTGGACGTGCACCTGCGCGGCGCGTTCCACGTCGCGCGCGCCGCCTTCCCGGTGCTGGCCGACGCCGGCTACGGGCGGGTGGTGCTCACCTCGTCCATCGGCGGGATCTACGGCAACAGGGGCGTCGCGAACTACGCGGCGGCCAAGGCAGGCGTGATCGGCCTCTCCAACGTGATCGCCCTCGAGGGCGCCGAAGCGGGGGTGACCAGCAATGTCATCGTCCCCGCCGCGGTCACCAGGCTGGCGGACGGGCTGGACACCTCCGCCTACCCGCCCATGGGCCCCGAGCTGACGGCACCCGCCGTCGGCTGGCTCGCGCACGAATCCTGCTCGGTCAGCGGTGAGATCTACGCCGCGGTGGCCGGGCGGGTGGCGCGGGTCTACATCGCCGAGACCACCGGGGTGTACCAGCCCGGATGGACGGTCGAGCAGGTCGGCGCACGCATCGACGAGATCCGGGATACCGCGAACTCCTGGATCCTGCCCACCAGCACCGGGCACGTCGACCATCTGACGAGAAGTTTCGCGCTGGCCACGGAGGGTGCGCAGCATGTCGGTTAAGGTCTACGAACGCATCATCCAGCTTTTCGAAGCCGAGGGAATCACCACCGTATTCGGGATTCCCGACCCCAATTTCGTGCACATGTTCCACCTCGCCGAGGAGCGGGGCTGGAACGTCATCGCGCCGCACCACGAGGAGACGGCCGGTTTCATGGCCGAGGCGGTCTCCCGGATGACCGGCAAAGCCGCGCTGTGCATCGGCACGCTCGGCCCCGGCATGGCCAATATGGCGGGCGCCATCCAGTGCGCCAAGGTGGAGAACTCGCCGGTCATCTTCCTCGGCGGGCAGCGCGCCCGGATCACCGAGCAGCGGGTGCGCCGCGGCCGGATCCAGTTCGTCAAGCAGGCCGAGCTGATCGCGCCGTCGGTGAAGTACCACGCGAGCATCGAGTACGCCGACCAGACCGACGAGATCATCCGCGAGGGGCTGCGCCGGGCGCTCACCGGCACCCCCGGCCCGGTCTACATCGAGTGGCCGAAGGCCATCATCCAGGAGGAGCTCGACGTCCCGGAGCCGTTGCCGCCGCACCGGTACCGGCTGGTCGGGCAGACCGCCGGCCAGGACCGGATCGACGAGGCGGCGGCGCTCATCCGTGCCGCGAAGCAGCCCGTCCTGATCGTCGGCCACGGCGTGCACACCACTCGCGCCGGGGAATCGGTGCGCGCGCTGGCCGAGGTCACCGCGGCGCCGGTGATCCAGACCTCCGGCGGCACCTCGTTCATCGAGGGGCTGGAGGACCGCACCTTCGCCTACGGCTTCTCCGCCTCCGCGCTGGAGGCGGCGAGCGAGTCCGATCTGGTGGTCGCCATCGGCACCGAGCTCGGCGAGCCGGTGCACTACGGCGTCGGCAGGCACTGGGAGGCGGGCGACGCCGACCGCAGATGGATTCTGGTGGAACAGAATCCGGAGGCCATCGGGGTCAACCGCCCGATCGACGTCCCGCTCGTCGGCGATCTGCGCGCCATCGTCCCGCAGCTCGTGGCGGCGCTGAAGGACACCCCGCGCACCCCGACCCCGCAGCTGGCGGGCTGGATCGAGCAGGACGCCAAGCGGCTGGCCGAGCTGGCCGCCACCGCGCCGTCCGGGCAGAGCCCGGTGCACCCCGCCCGGCTCATCGTCGAGGCCACCAAGGCCTTCCCCGCGGACGGCATCATGGTCCGCGACGGCGGCGCCACCACCATCTTCGGCTGGACCTACTCGCAGGCCAAGCCGCGCGACGTGATCTGGAACCAGAACTTCGGGCACCTCGGCACCGGGCTCCCCTACGCCATCGGCGCCTCGGTGGCCGAGGGCCGCAAGCGCCCGCTCATGCTGGTCACCGGCGACTCGTCGTTCCTGTTCCACATCGGCGAGCTGGAGACCGCGGCCCGGCTGAACCTGCCGCTGGTCTGCGTGGTGGCGGTGGATTACGCGTGGGGCCTCGAGGTCGGCGTCTACAAGGGGCTCTTCGGCCAGGGGTCGCTGGAGACCGGGACGCACTGGAGCTCCGACACCCGCTTCGACAAGATCGCGGAGGGCTTCGGCTGCTACGGCGAGTACGTGGACCGCGACGAGGACATCGCGCCCGCGATCGAGCGCGCCTACGCCAGCGGCAAGCCCGGCGTCATCCACGTGGTGGTGGACCCCAAGGCCAACTCCGAGGAGATGCCGAGCTACGCCGAGTTCCGCACCTGGTACGCGGAGGGGATGCAGTAGTCACGCGCACGGCGGGCAGGCTCGCGCTCGGGCTCGGCCGCCCGCCGCGCCGGCGGCGTTCGCGCCACCGGCCCGGAGTCAGCCTCGAATTCGCCGGACGAAGAGCGCCGCCGCGGCGACGTACCCGGCGGCGGCGAGCCCCGCGCACCACAGCACGGCGGGCAGCACGGCCCCGCCCGCCCCGGTCAGCGCCCCGCGGAGGGCGCCGAGGACGGGCGTGGCCGGTTGATTGTCGGCGAACCCCCGCAACCACGGCGGCATACTCTCGGTGCGCACGAAGGCACTGCTCACGTACGGCACGAACATGATGGCGTAGGTGAACCCACCCGCCGCCTCGGGTGTGCGCGCGAGCAACCCCATCGCCACCGCGATCCAGGTGACGGCGAGCACGAGCAGCAGCACGACGCAGGCGGCGGTGACAACGCCGGGAAGCCGGGCGGTGGTGCGGAATCCGAGCGCGAAGGCGACGCCGAAGACCACCGCGACCACGCCGAGATTGCGCACCACCCCCTCCAGCACATGCCCGGCGAGCAGCGCCTGCCGATAGATGGGCAGGGTGCGAAAACGGTCGACAGCGGCACCGCGCACGTCGGTGGCGACCCCGGTCGCGGTGATCGACGCACCGAACCCGGTGCAGAGCAACACGATTCCGGGCAGCACGTAGTCCAGGTACGGCATCCCGACCTGGATCGCCCCGCCGAACACGTACACGAACAGCAGCATGAGCAGAATCGGCAGCAGCGCCGAGACCAGCAGCGTGTCCCGCCCGCGCACGGTCCGGCGCAGCGCGCGGCGGAACATGACGAGCGAATCGGCGCACCCGGCCGCGAAGCGGTTCACCGAGCGGCGGCCTCGACCAGGTCGGCGGCGCGCTCGGCGGCATCGGAGCGCTCCGCCAGCCGCCCGGCCAGCTCGCGGGTGCGCGCCACCGTCTCCGGCTGGAGCAGGGTGCGCACGCCCGCGGTGAGCCGGTCGGCGTCGAGCTTCGCGAAGGGCAGGTGCACCCCGACCCCGAGCCGCTCCACCTGCCCGCCCCACATGGGCTGGTCGAAGGAGACCGAGCAGACCAGGGTCGGCAGCCCGGCGCGCAGGCTCTCGAAGGTGGTGCCGATCCCGCCGTGGTGCACGGCCGCCGCGCACCTCGGGAAGACGATGTCGTGCGCGAGCGGCCCGACCACCCGCACCCGCTCGCCGGACTCCGCCTCGGCGGCGTCCAGATCGCTCCACCCCGCGCTCACCAGCGCGCGCCTGCCGAGCCGCTCGCTCACCTCGGTGACCATGGCGAGCACCTGGCTGGTGTCCCGGATGGGCATGCTGCCGAAGCCGAAGTACACCGGCGGCTCGCCGGCGTCGATCCAGCTCAGCAGCTCGGTGTGGTCGTCGGCGAGCTCGCCGATCGCCTCGCGGGCCGCGCGCGGCAGCGCCAGGAACCCGACCAGCGGGCGCCGGGAGCCCCAGTCCTCGGCCAGCCCGGGCACCAGCGCGGGGTCGTAGATCTGCACCTCGGGGACGCCGCGCTCGGCGCACATGGCGGCCGGGCTGCTGGTGGTCCTGCGCAGCCCGAGCTCGCCGCGCAGCTGGTTGAGGTAGCGCAGGAACACCACCCGCCGCAGGTTCTCCGCCACCGACCAGGTGGCCCGGTTCACCGCGGCGGGCGGCCGCCAGTGCGGCGGCAGCGCGCCGGGGAACGGGTAGGCGCCGGTCTTGCGGCCGGGGAAGCCGTGCAGGGTCACGAGCGCGGCGCCCGACGCCTCGGCGACCGAGACCGCCCTGTCCTCGGTGAGCAGCGTGGAGACGATCACCTCGGCGCCCGCGCAGACCTCGATGACCTCGCGGTTCATCCGCTCGGCGTACTCTGCCATCTGCTTGCCGACCAGCTGCATGAGCCGCAGGCTGCTGCCCGCGGCGAGCGCCCGCTGCCCCTCCTCGGAGGAGTAGAGCTGCTGCACGTCCGGCCCGCAGGGCTGGGCCCGCAACCCGGTGCCCGCGGTGAAGTCGACGAGGTTGGGCGGGGCACCGACGATCACGTCGTGGCCGCGGTCGCGCAGCGTCAGCCCGAGCGCGACGGCGGGCTGCACGTCACCTCTGGTCCCGGTCAACGGAATTGCGATCTTCACACCAGCTCCCTCACTACCGTGGCCGTATGCACATCGCGCTGTTCACCGATTTCCACCCCGGAACCGTCGGCGGCATCCAGACCTCGGTCGCCGCCCAGTACCGCGGTGCTCGGCGGCTCGGGCACCGCGTCACGGTATTCACCGCGCCCGGTGCGGAATCTACCGAATCGGACCCGGAGCTCGTGGTTCTTTCGCCGGTGCGTGCGCTCTCGGTCAACGGTTTCGCCACCGTGTTGCCGACCAGGCGAAACGCGCGGCTCATCGACGCGGTCCTCGCCGAGCGCGGACCGGTCGACATCGTGCACACCCAGACCACCTACGGGGTCGCCGTCGCCGGGGTGCTCGCGGCGCGGCGGCACGGCCTCCCGCTGGTGCAGACGATCCACAGCCGGGACGATGTCTTCATCCAGCACACCTCGCCCGCACCGTATCCGGCGGCGCTGGCCATGCGGGCGCTGCACAACAGCGTGCTGCCGCACCGCGGGCGGATGCCGCGCAATCCCGAATCGCGCGCGGCCAGGCACGCGTGGCACACCATGATCGCGCAGGCGCAGGCGGCGGATGCGGTGATCGTGCCGTCCGCGCACTTCGCCGAGCGGTTGCGGGCGCACGGGTTCGGGGGGGCGCTGCACGTGATCTCGAACGGGGTCGACGACGACCTGCTCGACGAGCTGCCCGCTGCGCAGCGTGACGGGTCCGGGCCGCTGCGGGTGCTGTGGTGCGCCCGGCTCTCCGCGGAGAAACGCCCCCTGGCCGCGATCGAGGCCGTCCTCCGGGTCCCCGATGCCGTACTCGACGTCTACGGCGACGGCGACCAGGCGGCGCCCGCCCGCGACCTCGCAAACGGGGACCCGAGAATCCGCTTCCACGGCGCCCGCTCGCAGCGCGACTGCCTGCGCGCCATGCGCGAGCACGACGTCCTCCTCTTTCCCTCGCTCGGCTTCGATACCCAGGGCATGGCCCTGCTGGAGGCCGCGGCGGCCGGGCTGCCGGTGGTGTACTGCGACCCCGCGCTGAGTGAATCGGTGCCCGCGGGCGGCGGCATCCTGACCGGCCCCGACCCCGGCGCCATCGCCACCGCCCTCCGCGCGCTCGCGGCATCCCCCGCCGAGCTGCGAACCCTGCGCGAAGCCGGCACCGAAACCGCCTTCCCCGCCCGCCAATCCGTGCTCAGCGCCGAGATCGCCGCCCTCTACACCGACCTGATCACCGCCCCGCCGCACACCCGCATGCCGAGCACCCCCGACGAAGTCCCCACCGCCCCCGGCAGACTCCCGCTCCTCGGCCACAGCATCGCGGCGCTCCGCGACAGCCTCGCCTTCGTGAGCTCGCTGGCCGCGGTGGGCCCGGTGGTGCGCGTCTACCTCGGCCCGCGCCCCGCCTACGTCCTCACCACGCCCGAGCTCATCCGCCAGGTCGGCTTCGGCACCGCGGGCGACTTCCACCGCGACGACCTGCGCGCCGCCATGCACGAGGTGGTCCGCGGCGCCTCCAACGTGCTCACCGGCACCCCGCACGAACTGCGCCGCCGCATGATCGCCCCGGCCCTGCGCCAGCGCCGCCTCCAGGATTACGCCGCGATCACCGCCCGCCTCGCCGACGACTGGGCCGCGGCGCTGCCCACCTCGGTGAACCTCATGGAATCGGCGCACGCCCTCGTCCTCGACACCATCTCCGCCACCCTCTTCACCGCCGACTTCGGCGCCGCCGCCGAGGCCGAGGTGCGCCGCACCATCCCCTGGCTGCTGGCCAGGGTGGTGCAGCGCGCCGCGCTGCCCGGCGCCGTGAACCGGGCCCGGTTCCTCGCCGACCGGACGTTCGCCCGCAGGGCGGCGGCGCTGCGCGGCGAGATCGGGGCGGTGGTGCGCGCCTACCGCGCGGACGGCCGCGACCACCGCGACGTGCTCTCCGCGCTCATCGGCCACGTGGACCCGGAGACCGGCGCCACGCTCGGCGACGAGGAGATCGTGGACGAGCTCATCCTCATGCTGGCGGCGGGCGTCGGCTCCACCGCCTCCATCCTGGCCTGGGTCTGGTACGAGACGCTGCGTGCCCCGGAGATCGCGAAAGCCGTTCGCGCCGAACTGGATACCGAGGTCGGCGCGGGCCCGGTCGAGCCGGACCATCTCTACCGGCTGCCCTACCTGCGCCGGGTGATCCTGGAGACGCTGCGGCACTGGGGGCCGTGGGTGAGCACGCAGAACGCCGACGGCCCGGTCACCTTCGACGGCCTCACCCTGCCGGACGGCGCGGTCATCGTCTACAGCCCCTACCAGGTGCACCACGACCCGAGGCACTACCCCGACCCCGAGCGCTTCGACCCCGAGCGCTGGGCCCCGGAGCGCGTGGACGGCATCGACCGCAAGGCGGTGCTCCCCTTCGGCGTCGGCGCCAGGCACTGCCCCGGAAACAACTTCGCGCTGCTCACCATCACCCTCGCCACCGCTGCGCTCTTCTCGCACTGGAATCCGATGCTGGAGCGTGGTTTCCGGGCGCGGCCGTCCAGCGGTGACTTCGTCGCGGCACCGTCGCGGCTGCCGGTTACGCTCCGACCGCGCCCTGGGCGATGAGCACGGCGTAGAGGCCGAGGATGAACAACACCGGCGGGCCCACCGGGTACTCGCCGCCGCGCAGGAACCGCACCGCGCCGTACCCGGGCAGCAGCGCCAGCGGCACCGGGAGCAGCCCCAGCCAGACCATGCTGTGATTCCACGGCCGCACCAGCGCCAGATCGGCCCCGACCGCGAGCGCCACGAAGAGCAACGAGGCGGCCGTGCTGCCGGGCGCGCCGAGCACATTCGAGTAGTAGTGCTCGCCGGGGCGCGGCCCGTGTGCGGTCTTGCGGGCGAACTCGAACTGCAGGAACGCACCGGCGAAGATCAGCGCCGCCGGGGCCGACTGCCAGAACCCGGCGGGCAGAGCCTCGGTGTCGAGCACCGAGATCAGCACGTAGGCGGTGACCAGGAGCTGGACCGGGTAGGTGACCACCAGATTGACCAGGATGTCGTCCCGGACCCACGCCGAGATCCGCTCCAGCCCCCACAGCCCGAGCCCGTACAGCAGCACCGCGGCGATGGCGAGCGCGGAGCCCACCGAGAGCAGCAGGCTCCCGGCCACGGCGAGCGCGGCGATCACCGCCATGCCGATCCGCAGGTCGGTGCCGGTGACAGCGCCGGTGACCAGCGGCCGGTCCTTGTTGTGCACCCGGTCGTACCCGAGGTCCTTCTGCTCGTCCACCATGCGCAGGTAGAGCAGCACGATCGCGACGACGAGCACCCGCAGCCCCGTCGCCGGGGACGGTCGCCACGGCGTCTCCGCCAGCAGGGCGAGCGTCGCCTCCAGCGCGAAGACCCACAGGATGCCGTAGAGCAGGTAGTGCGGCTTGTACATGACCCGGGTGAAGCCGGCCAGCCGGGTGAGGGTGCCGGTCACACCGGTTCCAGGAAGGTCAGGTCGATCTCGGCGGCGGTGGCCTGCTGCGCGATCACGCAGTGCACGGTGACCCGGCCACCGCTGCGGCCGGTCACCTCGGCGCGGCACTCGGTGCCGAGGTCGAGCTCGGCGAAGCGGTCGAAGCGGCTGGTGACGGAGAGCAGCTGCGGGTTCGCGTCCAGCAGGGTGAGGGCGGACTGCCTGGCGGCTTCCAGCAGGACGCTGCCCGGTACGTGGTCGAGGCGGTGGTCGAAGAGGAAGGGGTGCAGCGGGTCGACCGCGAGCGGGACCGCGATGGCGGAGCCTGCCCGCCGGGCGGCGCCGACGATCACGTTGCGCCGGTTCTCGCGGCCGACCGCCGCGGGCGACACCGGCTCGGCCGCGACCGTCGGGCCGACCGCGGCCGGGAGGCCGAGGCTCCGGCGGAAGGCGCCGCGCAGGCGGGACCAGCGGTCGGGGGTGGTCCAGGAGAACGAGCCGTCCACGGTCATGATCGGGCCGGCGGGGCAGGAGATCTCCAGCACCATCTCCAGCCCGCAGACCGCGCCGGACTGCCGGTGCACGTGCGGGACATCAACGGCCAGAACAAGATTCGTCGGCTCGGGGGTGCACTCCCAGGCGCCGCCCGGCACGCCGGTGCCATTGAAGGTGCGCACCAGGAACGCGGAATCCAGCGGCGCGCCGAAGAACTCGTGCGTGAGCGCGATCGACGCCTGGCGCGCGGTCTCCATGACGAGCAGCGGATCGTGCAGCCGGGCCGGGGTGCCGGTGTGGTCGCCGTAGTAGGCGTGCATGCGCGGGAGCTGGGCGCCGGCCAGGTAGCCGCCGCCGTCCCGCGCGGCGAGCGAGGTCACGAAGACCTCGGCGACGGCGGCGCGGTGGGTCAGCTCGCGCCGCACGGGCTGCTGGTGGGATACGCCGGCGACGACCGCTTCCAGGCTCATCCGAATGTCTCCGTCCAGTCGGTGGCGGTCACCGGGCGCAGGGTCTGGGCGCCGGTGCCCGCGCGCATGGGCAGTACCCGGGAGCCGAGGACGATGGCGGACCAGGGGTCGACGGGGGTGCCGTGGGTGAGCGCGGTATTGAGCAGGGTCGCGGGGTCGGAATCGGCCGGAGCCAGGTCGTCGCGTATCCGCTCCAGGGCGGCGTCGTGGTCGAAGGAGCGTTCGGGGGTCACGGCGTACAGCTCCGCGGCCAGCGCACCGGCGCGATCCACGGCCGAGGCATGCTCCAGCGCGGCGACTCCGGCATCGCCCGCCGCGGCTCGGCTTGTCTGTCCGATGATCTGGGCGCGGCGGGGCTCCGGGAAGTAGATGGCGAGTTCGCGGAGGACGTCGGCGGGGTCGTCGGGGGTGTGCACCAGGTTCAGCAGGTAGTTGTCCCGGCCGAGGAGGTGGCGGAGCTCGCCGGGGCGGCGCCTGCGCGGGTCGGTGGGGCCCTTGGCGCGGGCCAGGCGGACGGGGACCGGGAGGGGGTCGGCGGGGGCGGTGACGACGAGGACGAGGGCGTCGGAGATGTCGACGAGCAGGTCGGCCAGGCGGCGGCGTTCCGGGGAGGCGATATTCCAGGCGTAGTACCAGAGCGCACGGGCCAGGTGCCGGTTCACCGGGACCCGGTCGGCGGCCACCACCCGGTAGTCGTTGTCGCCCAGCCACTTCAGGGTCGGCTCCACGGCGCGGGCGACGATGGCGTCGGGTTTCAGCAGCAGCATGGAGTGGCCCGTGGCGAAGGCGGCCGGGTCGACACCGAGCCGTTCGAGCTGTTCGACGGTCTCCGCGACGTAGGTGTCACCGCGGTAGGCGGTGACCTTCTCCGGCTGCGGGGTGAGCCGGGCCAGCAGCTCCTCGAGGCCGCTCACGACCGGCCCCCGGCCAGGATGTCCTCGATGGAGGGCAGCGGGTCGCCGAGGTAGCCGACCTCGAGGGCGTGGTCGAGCAGCAGCCGCAGGTAGTCGGTGCCGGATTCCGGCGCCGGGCGCAGCAGGTCGGCACGGCGGGTGTCGAAGCGCAGCTTGCGAACGAAGTAGCTGGTGTAGAGCGCGCCGATGCGCCGGTAGTACTCGCGCTCGATGGCAGGCAGGTCGGCCTCGTCGAAGGTGGCCTCCGGGACGAAGGTCGCCACGGCGAACGACGGGTACTCGGCCAGCACGTCGGAGACCTCGCGCAGCGAGAGGGTGTCGCGGCCGAGCGCGTGCATGGTCCGGCCGCGCGCCAGGTCGAAATCGACGGCGGCGGCGGCGATCACGTCGGCGACGTGGTCGACCGGGGCGAGGCTCAGGGTGGCGTCGTAGCGGCCAGGCAGCGAGCGCAGCTTGCCCTCCACCATGAGCTTGAGGACGGTGTACAGGTTCTTGTGGTCGCGGATGGCGCCGGTGCCGCTCGCGCCGGTGACGATGCCCGGCCGCACCACCGCCCAGTCCAGCCCGGACTCGCGCACCAGCTGCTCGGCCCGGTATTTGCTCGCCTCGTAGCCATTGCCGAAGGTCTGCCCGTGCTCCAGCTCGTCCTCGAGGATCGTGCCGCCGCGCATGCCGCAGACGTAGGCGGTGCTCACGTGCACCACCGGCACCGCCAAGCGGCGGGCCAGCGCCAGCACGTTCTCGGTGCCGCGGACGTTCAGCTCCGCGTACTGCCGCTCGGTGGCGTCGAAGGCGGTGGTGGCGGCGCAGTGCACGATCATCGCCACCCGGCCGTCGAGAGCGGCCGCGGCGCCGTCGAACCCGGGCTCGCGAATGTCGCCGGCGAGCCGCTCGTCCGGTTCCAGCACGGTGCCGTCGTTGCGGACGACGGCGGAGGCGGCGTGCAGCAGCGCCAGCACCGGACGCCCCGCGGCTCGGAGCCGGGCCGCCACCTCGGCGCCGACCAGTCCGCTGGCGCCGGTCACCAGCACGGCGCCGGTCACGCGGGGCGCTCCGCGAGCGAGGAGCCGATGAGCTCTTCCACCTGGCCGACGCGGAGCACGCCCGCGAGCTGCTCCGGTTTGTAGCCGGGCAGCGCGAAGGTGCGCTCCAGGACGACGGTGAGCTCCATGAGCCGGAGCGAGTCGTAGCCGAGGTCCTCGATGAGGCGGTGCTCGGCGGTGAGCTCGGCGGCCGGGCGCGGTGCCATGGCGGCGACCAGGGCGCGGACCCGGGTGGCCACGGTGGGGTCGCTCATTCCCCGGCTCCTTCCCGCAGGTGCGGTTGCTGTCCGCCGGAGGCGAGGAGATCGCGGGCCTCGTCCAGCGGGAGATCGGTGTTCAGGTATCCGGCGATGCGCAGCCAGTCGTAGCCGATGGCGAGGGTGCGGCGCCACTGCTCCCTGGAGTCGAAGGAGGCGGGGAAGTCGCTGCCGCCGGCCACCCGGCGGACCAGGGTGACGAAGTCGTCCAGGAGGGCAAGGGCGGAGGCCGGGTCGGCCGCGAGGCCGAACCGCACGCGCTGTGCGGCCGCCAAGGAGGCGAGCAGCTCCGAGCGGTGCTCGGCGGCGGGCGGCAGCGACCGCTCGAGCGTCGCGGCGGCCGCGACGTCGGCGGGGAGCGGGTGAATACCGAAGGCGGACAGCAGGACCCGGACACCCATGGCGAGCATGCGGTGCGCCGCGATCTCGGCGACCGCCCATTGCCCGTCCTTCACCGCACCGGCCAGATCCTCCCTGGCATTCTCCAGAACGATATTCGACCACACCAGTTGCAGCGCGCACTCGGTGAAGCGGCGCGCGGGCAGCGGCGAGAGCGTCACCGGGGCACCGCTCCCGGCCGCGCCGCGCACACCGAGCGCGGGGGCAGCGCCGTGCGGCACGGGCGTGTACGGCCGGACCGGGTCGCACATGGCCAGCGCGGGGGTCAGGACCCCGGTTCCGCGCCACTCGACGGCGACGAATCCGAGCCGAACGAACTCCGCCAGCTCCGCGCCGATCGCCCCGCCCTTCTCCAGCACCGCGGTCACCGGCCGCCGGAACACCACCGAGCGCCAGGCGCGGGACGCCTGGTCGGCGAGCACGAAGACGTCGTCCCCGCGCAGGACGTGCACCCGATCACCGATCTGCCAGGTGGTCACCCCCGGCCGCCGGGCGAAGAGCAGCTGCGCCGGATCGTCCGGCACCGCATCGACGCCGAGTTCCGCCGCGAAGGCGAGCAACCCGGTGAACTCGGCGGGCACCGGGGCAGGCGGCCCACCGGCCCGCGCCAACTGCCTCGGCAGCCACTTGGTCTCCAGGTACGTCTCCCCCGCCCGCGCCGCCCACGCCTTGAGCGCCTGGTTCACCCCGTCCCGCGCCCACTCCAGCGCCTCGGAATCGGCCCCGAGCGCGCGCCAGAGCACGGCGTACCGCAGCGCCTGCCGAGCCCGCTCGCTCCACCAGCCGGCGAGCCGGGCGGCGAGTTCCGCCGCCGGGAGCACCGCCAGGAGCGCGTCCAGATCCACCTCGGAACCCGCCCGGACGAGGGTGGCGCCGAGGAACCGCTGGCACCGGTTCAGCACGTCCTCGTCGAGCGCCTCCCCCTCGGCGACGGTCACCAGCTGCCCGCGCAACTGAGCGACCGAGCGGGTACGGATCTCCACCCGCCGCCCGTCCACGAACAGCACGGTGGGCAGCGTCGGCAGCTCCTCGTCCCCCGCCGCCACCACGAGGAAATCCACATCGGAGCCGGCATTGCCGAACCCCTCGGCCAGCGACCCCTCGAACAGCACGGCGGCCCCCTCGGGCACCCGGACCTGCCGCAGCGCCGCCTCCAGCAGCTCCGCCACCCGCTCCGGCGGCAGCGCGGGCTCGCGGCGCCCCGGCGGCCCGTCCGGCTCTGGCCCGCCCCGCACGGCTCCGTCGGCGGCCGCCGCCCGGTCCGGCTCGTACACCGCACTGCCCGGAATCCCGCCCGCCCGGAACAACTCCCACATGTGCCTGCGCCGGGGCTTCCCGCTCGACGTCCGCTGAATGATCCCCCGCGGCCCGGTGACGATCCGCACGGTCTGCGCGGGCCCGAGCTCACCTCGAATAACAGTGTGCGCCTTCGCCAGCCACTCCCCCGGCGACGACTCGGCGAAGAGCACGATCCCCTGGTTCCCGGCATCGGGGACGGCCACCGCCGCCAGCTTCCCCTTGGTGATCCCCGCCTCCTGCGCCACCCGCGACTCGATGTCCTCCATGAACACCGGCTTCCCCCGGACCTTCAGGCTCGACCCCATCCGTCCGAGCACGAAAACCTCACCGCGATACAGGAACCCGGCATCCCCCGAGTACAGCACCCCGCCCTCGATCCGAGTGGACGAGGCGGGCCCCGGCGGCCCGGAGTACCCGAGCGCCACCGACCCGCCGACCACCGTCATCTCCCCGAGCGTGCCGTCCGGCAGCTCATTGCCATCCGAATCCACCACGCGCACCGTTGATTCCGGCGTGGAGAAGCCGAGCCCGGTGATCCACCCCGCCCCCTCGACCCCGGCACCGTCGTGCAACGGCGCCGCTTCCAGCACCGGAACGGCCGCCCCGAACCGCAGCCCGGCGGTATCCACCCGCAGCGCGGTGATCGGCCGGTCCCGCGCCGACGAGGTCACCATGAGCGTCGACTCCGCCAGCCCGTAGGCCAGCGTGTACGCCCGCATGGAGAACCCCCGCGGTCCGGTCAGCGCGGCGAAGGAGCGCAGGTCGGCGACCTCGACCGGCTCCGAGCCGACGGCAAGGGTCCGCCACCCGGACAGATCGAGCCCGGCGATCTCCGCCGGCCGCACCCGATGCGCCACGTACCCCAGCGCGAACGACGGCGACGGCGAGTGCTGCGCCTTCGTCATGGCCCGCAGCCAGCGCGCCGGGTCGCGGACGAACTGATCCGGCCGCATCAGGTACAGGTCGCCCTGATTGGTCACGGTCGTCAGGAACGCGCCGACCAGCCCCATGTCGTGGTAGAGAGGCAGCCACGACACCATCGCCTCGCCCGGCCGCCAATCCACCAGCGCCGAGATCATGGCGACATTCGTGGCCAGGTTCGGCCAGCTCACCCGGACCCCGCGCGGCGTCCCGGTGGAGCCGGAGGTGAACTGCAGCAGCGCGCACTCGTCCGGATCGGAGAACTCCCGCTCCGCCCCGGCGGGCAGCGCGGCCGGGTCGACCACCAGCGGTTCGTCGGTGCGGCCCGCCGCGGCGTGCGCCTGCCGCGCGAGGTCGGCGAACTCGACCGAGGTCACCACGAGCGCGGGCCGCGCCTGCGCCAGAATCGCGGCGACGTGGGCGATGTACTGCCCGAGGTCGCCGAAGAGCGGCGGCGCCACCGGGGTGAAGATCCCCCCGCACGCCCAGACCGCGTAAAAGGCGGCGGCACAGGGAAATCCGGTCGGCATGATGACGCAGACCCCGGCCCCGCCGGGCAGCCCGCGGTCCCGCATGAGCGCGGCGATGGACCAGCTGAGGTCGGCGAGCTCGGCGTAGCTGCGGTACTCCCAGCCATCGCCCTCCTCGGCGAAGTACACCCCGGCGTCGGTGGCGGGGGCGGCCAGCCAGTTCCGGATCGTCGCGACGTGCTCGTCAGGCTCCACTCTCGGCTCCTCCGTCGGCGAGCACGGTGACCGTGCCCGCTGTCCCGTCCACCCGGATCCGCATGCCGGTCCGCAGCCGCCGCGTGCTGCCCGGCACCTGCACCACCGTCGGCACCCCGAGTTCGCGCGCCACGATCGCCACGTGCGTGAGCGGGCTGCCCCGCTCGATCACCAGCGCCGCGGCCGAGGGCAGCGCCGCCACCCACCCCGGGTCGGTGCGGTAGGTGACGAGAATGCCGCCCGCCACGTCGCGCGGCTCGTCCACCACCACCGCGCTGCCCTCGACCACGCCCGCCGCCGACGGGATGCCGCCGAGCACATCCCCCGGCGCCGCCGCCGGCACGTCGGCGACCGGCACCCAGCCCTGCGCGGCCAGCGCCGCCGGGGTGAAATCCGTTCCGCGCGTCTCGAATCGGGCCGGGGCGACCAGCCCGGCGTCGGCGGTGCGCGCGATCCGCCGCGCGGCGATCCGCTCGCGCAGCTCCGGGGCGGGCGCGCTGTCGTAGCACGCGCACAGCTCGTCCACGGTGAGGGTGAAGACGTCGCTGAAGTCGTCGAGCACGCCGCGCGCGGCGAGGTCGCGCCCCATGGCCCGGATCATGCGCTTGACCATGCCGAAGGCGCGGGTGCGGCAGAACCGCAGCCGCTCCCGGTGCGCGGCGCAGCGCGTGGTCTTGGCCCGCACCCGGTCGTAGATCCGGCGGCGGATCCCGTGCAGGTGCGCGTCCAGGTAGGCGTCGGGGTCGATGGCGCCGGGGACGGCCTGGTCGTCGGCGCCGAGCCGGCCGATGGCGCTGCGCAGCATGACGAAGAGCCCGGCGGGGTCCTCGCGCAGGTCGGGGATCTCCAGCTTGAGCTCGTCCAGGCTGCGGTAGCCGTAGCGGTCGAGGTAGGCGTCCACCTCGCGCCGGAATTCGGGGTGGTCCGCGAGCGCGGCGTAGGTCGCGCCGGGGTCGGTGGTGCGCACCAGCTCGGCCACGGCCGGGTCGGCCTGGGCGCGCTGGGCCAGGTCGGTCATCGCGGCGGCCGGTTCCGCCGACTCCACGTCGGCGCCGGGGCCGAGCAGGGCGTAGAGCAGCGACTCCGGCGCGCGCGGCAGGAAGAGCTTGGTGAGCAGGAACATGGTGCCGGTGAGGGTGAGCAGGATGGCGTCGAGCACCATCATCGGCCCCCACCGCTCGACCAGGTCGCGATCCACCTCGCGGTACGCGGCGTACGCCTCGGCCCCGCTCGAGTACTCGACCGCCTCGTAACGGTCGTAGACCCGGTAGAACTCGGCGCAGAACGCCGCCATCATGCCGTCGATATCGCGGAGCCGGCGGCGGTAGACGACAGCCGTGCGCAGCCGGGAGCGCGCCCGGCCGAGCGGGGAGCCGAAGGTGAAGGGCCGCAGGGTCTTCGCGATATCGCCGGGCAGCGGCTCGGCGACGCCGAGCGCCGCCTCCAGCACCCTGCGGTTCAGCGGGTAGCCCGGCGCGATGCCGACCATGCGGTACCAGTGCAGCAGGTTGTAGTACACCCGGCCGTTGAACCGGCCGAGCAGGTACGGCGTCCACGAATCCAGCTGCCGCAGCTGTGCTTCCGGCACTCCGAGCGACTTCGCGTAGCCGCGGTACACGCGGCCGTAGATGCCCGCCGCCACGGTGAAGGTGAGCGGCGAGGTGATGCCGTTGAAGCTCTCGATGATGTTGGAGTTGTCCCAGATGCGCAGCTCGCCGGCGGGGATGTCCTCGCCCGCGCCCTGGTCGAGCGCCTGGTCGAGACCGGGCGCCGCGGCGCCGAGGGTGGTGATCGGGCGGGCCTGCAGGAACCAGAGGCCGTCGGCGTCGATGGCCCACTCGATGTCCTGCGGGCCGCCGAGCGCGGCGGCCAGCTCGCGGCCGTGCCCGGCCAGCTCGGCCAGCTCGGCGGCAGCCAGCACCCGGGCCGCCCGCCGTTCGGCGGAGACGTCCGTGGCCAGGACACCGTCGCCGGGGCCGGGCAGGTACTCCTGCTCCTTGGCGCCGACGGTCAGCTCGAGCACGGCGCCCTCCCGGTCGAGGACGGCGGTATCGGCGTCCACCGCGCCGGAGACCAGCCCCTCACCGAGGCCGTACACCGCGCTCACCACCAGCCGGTCGGCATCGCCGGTCACCGGGTCGACGGTGAAGAGCACACCGCTGGCCCGCGCCGCGACGAAGCGCTGCAGCACCACCGCGACCTCGGTGATCGGCCGCCGATCGCGGGCGAAGGCGTACCGGACCGCCCGCTCCGCGAAGCCGGAACCCCAGCACCGCCGCACCCGCTCCGCCACCGCCGCCGCGCCGGTCACGTGCAGGAAGGAATCGAACTGTCCGGCAAAGGAATCCGCACCGCCGTCCTCGCCGACCCCGGAGGAGCGCACCGCGACGGCGCCGCCGACCCGGTCGTACGCCCGGTCGATCTCCGCCCGGATCTCGCCCGGAAGCTCCGCCTCGGCGATTCCGCGGCGCAGGTCGGCGGCTGCGGTCAGTGCGGAATCCAGGTCGGCGGCGTTCGCGAAGGCGGTGAACCGCTCGCTCAGCCCGGCCGCGGCCAGGAACCCGGCGAACACCTCGGTCCCGAGCACCGTCCACTCCGGCACCCGCGCCCCCGCCGCCACCAGGGCCTGCAGCCCCGCTGCCTTCCCGCCGCCCGCTCCGAGCACCTCCAAGACGCCTCCCAGCCACCCGCCCGACGTGATTCGCTCGCTCGAGTAAACCCGACGACCGCCCTGTTTATCGGGGAATGGGGCGGAGGGTCAGCCCGCAAAGTTGCGGGCATTGCCTGGATCGGTCACGGGGGCGCGGGGCCGCCCCACGGTGCCCGTCGTGGCCGACGGCCCGGATCGAGGTTTCACGGTGGGTACGACATTGCGGGGCATTCGTTCGGAAGCAAACCGGCATTCCCGCTGCACCACAGCACTTTTCGTTCCGCGACCGGCCCATGGCGACACGCCCTGCGACGGCTAAGTTCATGGTTCAATCTCCCGACACGTCCAAGGGGGAGGATGGAGTGACAGTCACGCATTCACACGTGGTGCCCGAGGGGTCTCTGCCGGTCAGCGCGATGGAGGATCTGAGTCTCGCCTACCTGAACATGATCGCCAGCGCGTGCGGGCTGACCGTCGGGGATTGGACTCAGGATTACGACGGCCGCGACACCACGCTCAGTTCGAGCGTCGACTTCTACCCGGACATGTACGGTCCGAAGGTAGATGTTCAGCTCAAATGCACCGGGCAGTCGTCGGTGCAGCGCGACGACTCGATCGCTTGGCCCTTGAAGTCGCACGTCTACGACATGTTGTCCCGCAGAAACAGGTCCACACCCGCTCTGCTGTGTGTTCTGGTCGTCCCGGAAGAAGTCGGTCACTGGCTGATTACCGATCGGCTGGACCTACTGACACTGCAGGTCATGCTCGAATTGATGGAGGAGGCGAGTAGATGGCAGCCGGAACTGATTACTTCGACTCGCTGAGCGAGTACGGCGAGATTCTCACCCCCGCCAACGTGGCTCAATTCCTCGCTACCCGGAATTGGACGATTCAGCGGGATCGGACAGTCGACCAGGTATGGTCGTTCGAGCCCGGTGACGGCGCCCGCCCGGTCACCGTCCTGCTGCCGCGGGAACCGTCGTTCGTCGACTACGACAGGCGGCTGCACGAGGCGATTACCTCGATCTCGCGGACCTATGGTTATACCGTCACCGACCTGGTGGAACAGATCGCCGCGATCCACGCCGATCTCTTCTTCATCCGGGTCGACCAGTCGATGACCGACGGCACCATTCCCCTGCGCCAGGCCACGGCACTGCTGGACAGCATCGACCAGATGATTCGCGTTGCCGCGGTCTCCGCGCACAATCCGCAGGCCAGCGGCCGCGGGCGGGTGCCCGAGTACGTCACCGAGTTCCTCAATGAGGATGTCCGGATGGGGCACACCAAGAAAGGCAGCTTCATCATCACAGTCGCGGCCAGGATCGAGCCCGACGATCACACCGGCGAACGCCCGCACGCCGCCGCCGGGAAATCCGCACCGAGCTATACCCGACGGGTGATGACCACACTGGCCCGGAGCCTGGACATCACGCGCCGATTCGCGAACCACAGCAGTGAATTCTCCGGAGTCGACCAAGCCGTTGCCGGGGGCCTGCGATTGCAGGTTGTCCAGGCGCTGCAGGAAATGGGCGCCACCGAAGGAATGCGCGCCCTGGAGCTGTCGTTCGAATGGGCAGCGGCCGAACCGCAGCGGGAGCAGGTTCCCCGGCAGATGTCGCTGGACCGGCGGATCATCGATGCGCTGCCCGAGATCGAGCGGCTACTGGTCCGCCACGCCGAGCCGCGGCGGATCACGATCGTCGGGCCTGTCATGGAGCTGAAGCAGTCCGATGACGACGGCGTCCCGGCGGACGAACAGGGCGGTGAGATCGTCGTCCACGCCGATGTCGGCGGCCGCCTGCGCCGCATAGCCGTCCCCCTCGGCGCCGCGGACCACGAATGGGCGATCGTCGCCTACCGGAAGCGATTGCCGTTCACGGCGACCGGGGAACTGGTCAAGCGAGGAAACGCATGGCGTCTGAACGACCCGATCGAGGTGGACAGGTCCTACCTGCAATTCCGAGTCGGGGAGACGAGGCCCGGCTCGGAGCGCTAACCGCGGCGGTTCTCGATCGCCGCGATCGGTGAGATCTCGTCGAGCACCATGGTCGCCGGCGCCTGAGCGCGGGTGCAGACCCGCTCGGGCAGCCAGCTGACCACCCAGCGCTGCCCGTGCGGGCCTCCTGCACCACGTCTTCGGCCGGGCCCGCGTCACCGTGCAGTGCGCGATAGCTCATCCGGTACACCGTCGGCGAGTGCTCGCGGAGCAGGGCGTCGAATTTCGCGCGCGGACGGTCCAACGGGCGAGTCGGTGGTGTGAGGCCATGGTCGCCATGAAGGCGGGCCGCCGCCCGACGCGCAACGGCGGCGTCCCCGGCAAAGCCATTCCACCCCGACCGCTCGTGTGCTATCCCTATAATGATTGAAATCTTGACACCGGCCCACACCTCAGCGGGGAGTTGCGCATGCCTACTGCCGATCCGTCGACCCCGGCGCTCGACCGCCGGACCTTCTTCATCGACGGGAAGTGGGTCGCCCCACAGAGTTCCGACGAGTGGCAGGCGATCGAGGCGGCGACCGGCGAGCCGATCGGCGTCGCCGCGCTCGGCGGCGAGGCCGATATCGAGGCCGCCATCACCGCCGCGCACGCCGCCGGGCAGCGCGGCGACTGGGCGGGCACCACCCCCGGTGAGCGAGCGAAGGTGCTGCACCGCTTCGCCGACGCGCTGGCCGCGCGCGGCGACGCCACCAGCGAGCTCGCCACCCGCGAGAACGGCATGCCGATCGGGCTTTCGCAGGCGTTCAACGGGCAGGCCCCCGCCCACCTGCTGCGCCAGTACGCCGATCTCGCCGCGGCCACCGAGTTCGAGGAGGTCCGGCCGAGCGCCCAGGGCTCCACCATCGTGCGCCGGGAGCCGGTCGGCGTGGTCGGGGTGATCACGCCCTGGAACTACCCGCAGGCCAAGGCGCTCATCTCGATCGCGCCCGCGCTCGCCGCGGGCTGCTCGGTGGTGCTCAAGCACTCCCCCGACGCCGCGCTCGACTCCTACGTCATCGGCGAGGCCGCCGAGGAGGCCGGGCTGCCGCCGGGCGTGCTCAATATCGTGCTCGCCGACCGCGAGCCCGCGAGCCTGCTCACCAGGCACCCGCTGGTCGACAAGATCGCCTTCACCGGCTCCACCGCCAGCGGCGAGCGGGTCGGCGCCGAAGCCGGGCGCCGCTTCAAGCGGATGACGCTCGAGCTCGGCGGCAACTCGGCCGCCATCGTGCTCGACGACGTCGACATCGACGCCTTCGTCACCGGCATGGCCACCGCCGCGTTCATGAACAACGGCCAGACCTGCACCGGCCAGTGGCGCGTCCTGGCCCCGCGCTCCCGCTACGACGAGATCGTCGCCGCGCTCGCCGAGTGGGCCTCCACCCAGACCATCGGCAACCCGCTCGACCCCGCGGTCACCATCGGCCCGCTGGCCAACGAGCGCCACCTGAACAAGGTGCGCCGCAGCATCGACAACGCCACCGCCGACGGCGCCCGCCTGGTGTACGGCGGCAGGCGGCCGGAGGGGCAGAGCCGCGGCTGGTTCATCGAACCCACCGTCTTCGCCGATGTCGCCAATACCCACCGCATCGCCCGCGAGGACATCTTCGGCCCCATCGTCGCCGTCATCCCCTACACCGACGAGAACGAGGCCGTCGCGCTCGCCAACGACAGCGACTACGGCCTGGCCGGGTCGGTGTGGACCGCCGACGAACAGCACGGCCTCGACATCGCCCGCCGGGTCCGCACCGGCACCATCGGGGTCAACTACTACCTCAACGACTTCTACGCGCCGTTCGGCGGCGTCAAGGGCAGCGGGATCGGCCGTGAACTCGGGCCGGAGGGGTTCCAGGAATTCCTGGAGTACAAGACCATCTACGCCGGCGCCGCCCTGCTGCCCGGCTGACGCCGCCCGACCGCCGCGGACCGCGGGGATCCGCGAGCGGGGGCGGATCGCCGCCCGGGCGACGGCATCGCCCGGACCGTCCCGCTCGATGCCATGCCCGGCTCGGTGTTCGAGGCCCTCCCGGCCGAACTCAGACCACCGGCTCCTTGACCAGCCGAATGTAGGCGGCCCCGCTGTCGAGCACCCGCGGCTGCTTCCACACCTCGATCGGGAAGCTCACCATGACGATGGACTGCCCGAGGTGCACCAGCGCCTTGGCGTCGTCCGGCATGGAGGCGAGCGGGAAGCGGGCGTCGACGTAGACCATGATCTCCTCGAGCCGCGCCATGCCCGCGTCGTAGAGCGCCTGCATCTCCTCCATGGTGGAGTTCAGCCGCTTGCGGTAACGCTCCTCCTCGGTGGGCAGGCACCAGTCGCTGAACCGCTCCAGATCGGCGAATTCCCCGGGCAGCTTAGACATTGGCACGATCCTTTCCATTGGTGGCGGCGGCGGCCGAGCCGTTCCGCTCCGCCTTGTAGCGGTCCACGTACCGGTGGGCGGTCATGTGCAGGTGGCGGAGCAGGATCTCCTGGTCGCAGAGCGGGAATTCGGTGACGACCCTGGTGCCGATCTGCGTCTGGGTGGCCTCCAGGGTGTTCGCGTCCTGGAACGCGTACTCCTTGAAGGTCACCGCGGCGAGTTCCTGGGAGAGCCGCTCGCGCAGGTTCTTCGGCGGCACGAAGTACAGATCGGCCTCGAAGATGTGCTTGTCCACGGCGGTGGGCCAGTAGTTGTAGGTGAGGTACCAGCCGGGCGCCCAGAAGAGCAGGGTGAAGTTGGGGAAGAACTCGAAGGAGTCGGTGCCCCAGGACTTGTGGCGGCCGGGGTTGATGGCGGGCGGCAGCTCGTCGGGCAGGATGCCGGCGATGTCCGGCCGGTCCCACGGCCCGAAGAGCCCGCTGTGCAGGATGCGCTCGATCGGCTTCACCATGTTCAGGTCCTTCGGCGGGGACATGCCGCCCCAGGAGGAGACCATGGAGTGGTCGCCCTTGATGTCGTAGGCCAGCGCCTCGAAGCCGAACTTGGCGAGCTTCTCCGCCTCCTCCCGCTCCGCCTGCTTCATGTGCAGGATCGGCGCGTGGTAGAACTCGGTGAAGGCGTCGATGAAGAGTTTCCAGTTGGCGTTGATCTCCGAGCGGTAGCTGTAGTGCTCGGTCATCTCGTGGAACGGGTAGCCCTCCAGCCCCTCGCCGAACTCACCGAGGTACTCCTTCAGCGGCACCGCGTTGTCGTCGAGGTTGACGAAGATGAACCCCTCCCAGACCTCGCAGCGCACCGGGACCAGGCCGTACTGGTTCTTGTCCAGGTCGAAGAACTCGCCCTCCTGCTGGACGAAGGTCAGGTCGCCCTTCAGGCTGTACCGCCAGGCGTGGTACTTGCAGGTGAACTGGCGGCAGACACCCGAGACCTCCTCGCCGGGGTAGTCGTTCCACACCAGCTTGTTGCCGCGGTGCCTGCACAGGTTGTAGAAGGCACGCACCACATTGTCGGTGTCCCTGACGATGATCAGCGAGGTGCCGGGGCCCGCCGACGGCAGTTCGCGGGTGACGTAGCTGCCCTTCTTCGGCAGCAGCTCCACGCGGCCCATCTGCAGCCAGGTCCGCTTGAAGATGGCCTGCTGCTCCAGCAGCCAGTGCTCGGGGTCGATCGAGTCCTCGTAGTTGACCGGAGCGGTGCCCAGCTCGGGCCAGTTCTCGGTCCAGGTACCCGCCTCGGGCTTCGGAAAGAAGGGCATTGTCGGTCTCCTCTAGTACGGGCAGTGGCCGTCTCCGCTATGAGAATAGCATTCTCATATCCGAACAACAGACTTCCACTCCACGGAGAAATCGTCAATGTCCGGAAGAATCGCTGTGCCGCGGGCACGCCGAAGGGCCGATCGGGGTCCCTCCCGCCGGTGCGGGCCCGACCGGCCTTCTTCGTGCCCGGAGCGCTACTTCAGCCCGAGATCCCGCGCCACGATCATCTTCATGACCTCGCTCGTGCCCGCGTAGATCCGGGCCACCCGGGCATCGGTGTAGAGCCGGGCGATCGGGTACTCCATCATGTAGCCGTAGCCGCCGAAGAGCTGGAGGCAGCGGTCGACGACCGCGGCCTGGGTCTCGGTGCAGAAGAGCTTGACCCGGGCGGCGTCGGCGCCGGAGAGCACGCCGTCCACCAGGTCGAGCACGGCCCGGTCGATCATGGTCTGCGCCGCCTCGACCTCGGCGCTCATGGCGGCCAGCTCGAACTTCGTGTTCTGGAACGAGGCGACCGGGGTGCCGAAGGCCGTGCGCTCCCTCGTGTAGTCGATGGTGGCGGCGATAGCGGCGCGGGCCTGCGCCACCGAGCCGACGGCCACGGTGAGCCGCTCCTGCGGCAGGTTGTGGCCGAGGTAGCCGAAGGCGGCGCCCTCCGCGCCGAGCCGGTTGCGGGCCGGGACGCGGACGTCGGTGAAGGAGAGCTCCATGGTGTCCTGCACCTTGCAGCCCATCTTCTCCAGCATGCGGCCGCGTCGGAAGCCGGGCATGCCGTCCTCGACCACGAGCAGGGTGAGCCCGGCGCGGCGGTTCTGCGGGTCGGTCGCGGTGCGGGCGACCACGATCACCAGGTCGGCGAGGAGGCCGCCGGTGATGAAGGTCTTGGCGCCGTTCAGCACGTAGTCGTCGCCGTCGCGGACTGCGCTGGTGCGCATGCCTGCCAGGTCGGAGCCGGTGCCGGGCTCGGTCATGGCGACGGCGGTGAGCAGGGTGCCGTTCGCCAGCCCGGGAAACCAGCGCGCGCGCTGCTCGGCGTTCGCGTACTCCAGGAAGTACGGCAGGATGACATCCAGCTGGGTGCGCACGGTGCCGAGCGTGACCTGGGCCCGGTACGCCTCCTCCTGCAGGATCACGTTGTAGCGGTAGTCGCGCAGCCCCGCTCCCCCGTGTTCCTCGGGCAGCGCGATACCGAGCATGCCGAGCTCGCCCATCTCGGCGAAGAGCTCGCGCGGCAGCTTGCCGTCCTTCTCCCAGCCGGCGTAGTGCGGCACCACCTGCTTCTCCACGAAGGTCCGCACCAGGTCGCGGAAGGCTTCGTGGTCGGGGGTGAAGAGGTCGCGGCGCACGGGTCAGCCCACCAGCTCGACGACGGTGGCATTGGCGGTGCCGCCGCCCTCGCACATGGTCTGCAGGCCGTAGCGAATGCCGCTGTCCCGCATGTGGTGCAGCATGCGGGTCATGAGCACGGCGCCGGAGCCGCCCAGCGGGTGGCCGAGCGCGATGGCGCCGCCGAGCGGGTTCACCAGGGCCGGGTCGGCGCCGGTCTCGGCGATCCAGGCCAGCGGGACCGGGGCGAACGCCTCGTTCACCTCGAAGACGCCGATATCGCCGATGACCAGCCCCGCCTTGCGCAGCACCCGCTCGGTGGCCGGGATGGGGCCGGTGAGCATGAGCACCGGGTCCGAGCCCGCCACCGCGCCCGCCCGGTACGTCGCGAGCGGGGTCAGCCCGAGTTCGCGGGCCTTCTCCGGGGTGGTGAGCAGCAGGGCGGCGGCGCCGTCGGAGATCTGCGAGGAGTTGCCCGCGTGGATCACGCCGTCCTCGCGGAAGGCGGGTTTCAGCCCGGCGAGCTTCTCGACGGTGCTGCCGCGGCGGACGCCCTCGTCGGCGGTGACGGCGTCGACCGGGACGATCTGGTCGCGGAAGGCGCCCGCGTCCTGGGCGGCGGCGGCGCGCTCGTGCGAGAGCACGGAGAACTCGTCGAGCCGGGTGCGGTCGAAGCCCCACTTCCGCGCGATCAGCTCGGCGCCGATGCCCTGGTTGAACTCGAAGCCGTCGTAGCGGGCGAGGGCGCGCGGGCCGTAGGGCGCGCCGCCCGCCTTCGCCGCGCCGAGCGGCACCCGGCTCATGGACTCGACGCCGCCCGCGACCACCACGTCCTGCTGCCCGGAGAGCACCGCCTGCGCGGCGAAGTCCAGCGCCTGCTGTGACGAGCCGCAGGCGCGGTTCACCGTGGTGCCGGGGATGCGCTCCGGCCAGCCCGCGGCCAGCACCGAGTACCGGCCGATATTGCTGGACTGGTCGCCGACCTGCGAGACGCAGCCCCAGATCACGTCGTCGACCAGGGCCGGGTCGAGCCCGGTGCGCTCGGCGAGCGCGGTCAGCACGATGGCGGAGAGATCGGCCGGGTGCACCCCGGACAGGCCGCCGTTGCGTTTGCCGACGGCGGTGCGGACCGCTCCGGCGATGACTACCTCGGGCATGTTCAGCTCCCGTTCTCGGGGCGGATCGGCGGTCGGTGGATGCTCCACCGGCCGGTGAATCGCGGCTCTCGTCGTTCGGCGAACGCGGCGAAGGCCTCCGGTGCGTCCGCCGTGGCGAAATTGAGGCCCTGGGCGCCTGCCTCGGCACCGAGGGCCTGGCGCAGGGTGGTGTCGGCGCCGCCGTGCAGGAGGGCCTTGGTCTGGGCGAGGGCCACCGGGGGGCCGTCGGCCAGCCGTCGGGCGAGATCGTCGGTGAACGGGTCGATCTCGTCGTCGGGGACGACCCAGGTGGCGAGGTCGAGCTCTCTCGCCTCGGTGGCGGTGATGGTCTCGGCGAGCAGGGTGAGGCGTTTGGCCTGTTGCATCCCGGCCAGTCTGGGGAGGAGCCAGGAGCCGCCGAGGTCCATGGTGAGGCCGCGCTTGGTGAAGACCTGGGCGAAGGTCGCCGATTCGGCGGCGACCACGAGGTCGCAGCCGAGGGCGAGGTTCCAGCCGGCGCCGATGGCGGGGCCGGTGACCTTGGCGATGGTCGGGAGTGGGAGCTCGTGCAGGAGGACTGCCACGTCCGTGAGGGCGCGCATCCGGTAGATGGGGTGGGCGTTGTCCGGCACCGAGATATCGGCGCCGGAGCAGAACGCCTTGCCCGCGCCCTGGATTACCAGGGCTCGCACGGTGCGGTCTCCGGCTACCGCGCGGAAGGCGTCGGCCAGGGCTTGCCAGAGTTCGGCGTCGATGGCGTTTCGGCGGTGCGGGCGGTTCAGGGTGAGGGTTCGCACGCCGTTGTGGTCGTTTGTCAGTAAGACGGTGCCGTCGCGTCCGGAAGTCCGGTCGGCCGCCACGGCGGCCTTGTTTTTCCCGCCCGATCCCTCGCCTTTCGGCTCGGGATCGGGCGGGGAGGCGGGGGTGCTCGCCGGTGCGGCCTCGGGCGGCGGGGTTTCCCGGCCGCTCATGGGACGGCCTCGGCGGGGGCTTCGCCGCCGATTACGGACGAAGCCCGGAGGGTGGCGATTTCCTGTGCGGTGTAGCCGAACTCGGTGAGCACCGCGGCGGTGTGCTCACCCAGACCCGGGACCGGGTTCATGGGTGGGTCGTAGCCGGAGAGGATAGCCGGGGGCAGCAGGGACGGGATCGGTCCTGCGGGGGTTTCTATTTCGCGCCAGCGGTCGCGCTGGACCAGCTGGGGGTGGTCGAGCACCTCGCTGGGGCGGTTGTACCGGGAGTTGCCGATTCCGGCGGCGTCGGCGATGCGCTGGATCTCGGCGAGATCGTGCTGCGCGCACCAACCCGCGATGGCCTCGTCGAGTTCGGCGCGGTGCCGAGTGCGGCCGGGGTTGGTGCGGTAGCGCTCGTCGGCGGCGAGATCGGGGCGGTCCAGGATGGCGGTGGCGAGGCGCTGCCACTCGCGGTCGTTGGTGGTGCCGAGCACGACGGTGCGGCCGTCGCGGGTCGGGTACGCGCCGTAGGGGGCCACCGCGGGCGAGCTCATGCCGAGCGGCTGCTGATCGATGCCGGAGTGCCTGGCGTAGGTCAGGTGGTACCCCATCATCTCGGCCATGGTGTCGAAGAGACTCACCGCGATGCTTCCGCCGTTCCCCGCGCCCCCGCGATCCCGCTGGTACAGCGCGGCGAGTATCGACAGCGCCGCGTACAGCCCGGTGGTCACATCCGCCATGGGCGGCCCCGGTTTGGCGGGCGCGTCGGCGGTCCCGGTCACCGCGCACACCCCGGACTCCGCCTGCACCAGCAGGTCGTACGCCCGCTTGTGCGACAGCGGCCCACCCGACCCGAACCCGTCGATCTCCACCGAGATCAGCTCCGGGTGCGTCACCGCCAGCTCGGCCGCGGACAACCCCAGCCGCCCGGCCGCACCCGGCGCCAGATTCGACACCAGCACATCGGCCCCGGCGAGCAGCCGGTGCAGCACGGCGACGCCCTCCTCGGACTTGAGATCCAGCGCCACCGACTCCTTCCCCCGGTTCACCCAGACGAAGTGCGCGGCCTGCCCGAGCACCACATCGTCGTAGTGCCTGGCGAAATCGCCACCGGCCGGGTGCTCCACCTTGATCACCCGCGCCCCGAAATCGGCCAGCGTGCGGGTGCACATGGGCGCCGAGACCGCCTGCTCCAGCGCGATTACGGTGATGCCAGCCAGCGGCCCCATCAGATCACCGTGCCGCCGTCCACCGGCAGCACCTGCCCGGTGATGAACGACGCGGCATCCGAGGCCAGGAAGACGAAGGCCCCGGCGACCTCCTCCGGCTCGGCCCAGCGCCGCAGCAGGATCCGGTCCAGCATCTGCGGCGCGAAGCGGTCGTCGGTGCGGATGGTCTCGGTCATGGGCGTTGCCGCCAGCGGGGCCAGCGCGTTCACCAGGATCTGCCTGCGCGCGAACTCCTTCGCCAGCGACTTGGTGATCCCGATGATGGCCGCCTTGGCCGCCGAGTAGTTCACCTGGCCCAGCGTGCCGACCAGCCCGGCGGCGGAGGTCACGTTGATGACCCGCCCGGTGCCGTCGGTGGCGAGGAAGGGCAGCGCCCCCTGGGTGACGTTCACCGTGCCGAGCACGTGGATCTCGAAGAGCCGCCGCACCGAGTCGGCGGTGGTGTCCTTGAACATGGCGGGCGCGGTGACGCCCGCGTTGTTCACCACGATGTGCAGCGTGCCGCCGGTCAGCGCGGCCGCGCGCTCCCCCGCCGCGCCCGCGGCCTCCCGGTCGGCGACGTTCAGCGCGAAACCCGCCGCCGTGCCGCCGTTCCCGGTGATCTTCTCCGCGACCGCGGCGGCCGCGGCGCCGTCCAGGTCGGTGACGAGCACCGCGGCGCCCGCGGCGGCCAGCGCCTCGGCCACCGCCGAGCCGATACCGCCGGCGGCGCCGGTCACCAGGGCCGAGCGGCCGGTGAGGTCGAACGGGTTGCGCTGCGCCATCAGTAGCTCCTCGGTAGCCCCAGGCCGTGCGTGCCCAGGTAGTTCAAGATCATTTCTTGGCTCACGGGGGCGATCCGCATGACGCGCGCCTCCCGGAAGTAGCGGGAGACGTGGTACTCCTCCGAGTACCCCATGCCGCCGTGCGTCTGCAGCGCGCGGTCGGCCGCGGTGAAGCCGGCGTCCGCGCACAGGTACTTGGCCGTATTGGCCTCGCGGCCACAGGGTTTGCCGTTGTCGTAGCGCCAGGTGGCCTTGCGCAGCATGAGCTCGGCGGCGTCCAGGTGCGCGAGCGAGTCGGCGAGCGGGAACTGGATGCCCTGGTTCTGCCCGATCGGCCGGTCGAAGACCACCCGCTCCTTGGCGTAGCGCGCGGCGCGGTCCAGCGAGACCCGGCCGAGCCCGAGCGCCTCGGCGGCGATCAGCATGCGCTCCGGGTTCAGCCCGTCGAGCAGGTACTTGAAGCCCTGCCCCTCCTCGCCCACCCGGTCCGCGACCGGCACTCGCAGGTCGTCGATGAAGACCTCGTTGGAGCTCACGGCATTGCGGCCCATCTTGGCGATCGGCCGGATATCGACGTGGTCGCGGTTCAGGTCGGTGAGGAACAGCGTCATGCCGTCGGTCTTCTTGGCCACCTCGCTGTACGGCGTGGTGCGGGTGAGCAGCAGGATCTTCTCCGACTCCAGCGCCTTGGAGATCCACACCTTGCGGCCGTTGATCACGTAATGATCGCCGTCGCGCTTGGCCGAGGTGGTGATCCGCGGCGTGTCCAGCCCGGCGCCGGGCTCGGTGACGCCGAAGCAGACGTGCAGGTCACCGGCGGCGACCCGGGGCAGGGTGCGCTGCTTGAGCTCCTCGGAGCCGTGCACGACCACCGGGTGCATGCCGAAGATCGACATGTGGATCGAGCTGGCGGCGTTCATGCCGCCGCCGGAGCGCGAGACCTCCTCGGCCAGCAGCGTCGCCTCGGTGATGCCGAGGCCGTGGCCGCCGTACGCCTCCGGGATGGTGATGCCGAGCCAGCCGCCGCTCGCGACGGCCTCGTAGAACTCCGTCGGGAATTCGTGCGCCCGGTCCTTCTCCATCCAGTACTGGTCGTCGAACTTGCGGCACAGCTCGGCCACGGACGACCGGATCAACTCCTGATCCTCGGACAGTTCGAAGTTCATGCCTTCGGTCCCGGCGGCAGCCGGGCCATTCGAGGCTGTCATGTCGCTCCTTCTGGTTCGTGCGGGTCGGCGCACGCCGGCGCGGGAGGCCGATCCAACCTCCCGCACCGGCGGCTTCGACCGGCGTTCGTCCATCCGGCGCGGCACCCCTGTGCCTCCCCAGTCCGAGGCGGGTGCGCGCGGACGAGCGCGGGTCGCCCGGGTGCCATCGGCACCGGGTTCAGTGCGACGCCGAGTTCACCGGCGTCGGCGCCGCGTCGTCGAGGCGCTGCTCCCCCGCCACCCGCTGGCCGAGCGCGTCCAGGTCGTAGGACTGCCTGGCCAGCCAGAAGCGGAGGAAGTTGGTGATCGAGTAGCGCAGGAAGAGCGCGGAGCCGACGACGGCGACCGCGATGCCCGCGAGCCCGATCGTGATGGCGTCGCGCTGCACCAGCGGGTCGGTGGTGCCGTGCGAGACGACGTAGGCGATCACCGCCGCGACCGGGCCGAGCGCCATGAGCACGACGCCGGTACGCAGCCACAGCCCGGAGCGGCCCGCGGCCGGGTCGGGGATCTGGAGTTCCTGCAGTTCGCGGACGAAACGGTCGGCGCGGGTTTCGGTCATGGGGTGTGACTTCCTAGGTAGAGGGCGGCCAATTCGTTGCGGATTCCGTCGTCCGGGTGGCCCTGGCGCACCACGCGGCCGCGGACGAACACGGCGGCGTGGTCGGCGAGGTCGAGCACGGCGGCGGCGAACTGCTCGACCACCAGCACCGCGACGCCCTGCCGCGCGATCTCGGCGACCTCCTCGTAGAGCCGCCCGACCACCAGCGGCGCCAGCCCCATGGAGAGCTCGTCGAGCAGCAGCACCGCGGGGTCGGTGGCCAGGCCGCGGGCCAGCGCCAGCATCTGCTGCTCGCCGCCGGACATGGTGCCCGCCAGCTGATTCGCCCGCCGGCCGAGGATCGGGAAGCGGCTGAACGCGATCTCCTCGATCTCGGCGCGGGAGCGGCCGGTGAAGGTCATCATGAGCAGGTTGTCGCGCACGGTGAGGTTCGGGAAGACGCCGCGCCCCTCCGGGATCAGGCAGACGCCCGCCCTGGCCAGGTCGCGCGGGTCGGCGCCGGTGACGTCGCGGCCGCCGAGCAGCAGCCTGCCCGCGGCCGCCGGGTGCGTGCCTGCGATGACGCTGAGCGCGGTGGTCTTGCCCGCGCCGTTCGGCCCGAGCAGCGCGACCACCTGACCGGCCCCCACCTCCAGGTCGACGCCGTGCAGCACGGTGATGGCGTCGTAGGCGGCCTTGATGCCGTCCAGCCCGAGCAGCGGGGCGGGGCCGGAGCCGTTGCGCGACACCGCCGCCGCGGAGAGCCCGTTGGTCATACTTCCCCCAGGTACGCGGCGAGCACCGAGGCGTCCGAGCGGATCACCGACGGCGGCCCGGAGGCGATGATCTTGCCGAGGTCGAGCACGTAGAGCTCGTCGCAGACATTCATGACCAGCCCCATGTCGTGCTCGACCAGCAGCACCGCGGTGCCGTCGTCGGCGAGCGAGCGGAGCAGCCCGGCGAAGCGGCCGGTCTCGGTGTGGTCCTGGCCGGCGGCGGGCTCGTCCAGCAGGATGAGGTGCGGCCGGGCCGCGATGGCCCGCCCGACCTCGACCAGCCGGGCGGTGCCGGTGGGCAGCTCGTCGGCCGAGTGGTCGGCGACGTGGTGCAGCGCCAGCCGCTCGATGATCTCGGTGACCACCTGCGCCGCCTTGCGCTTGGCCGGGCCGAGCTCCGCGGCGACCAGCAGGTTGTCCCGCACGCTCAACCGGCCGAAGAGTTCCAGCCGCTGAAAGGTGCGGGCCAGGCCGTGCCTGGCGCGGCGGGCGGGGCCGAGCCGGGTGACGTCCTTGCCGCCGATGGCGACGGTGCCGGTGGCCGGGGTGCGCAGGCCGCAGATCACGTCGAACAACGTGCTCTTGCCCGCGCCGTTCGGGCCGATGAGCCCGGTGACGGCGCCGCGCTCGGCGCGCAGCCCGGCGCCGTCCAGCGCCCGGTTGCCGCCGAACACGACGGTCACATCGTCAACTTCCAGTAGTGACGGCACGGTCGAGCACCTCCTCGTCCTCGGGCGTGAACGGCCGCTTGACGCCCCACCACTCGACCGGGACCACCGAGGGGTCCGGGGCGGGCCTGGTCCGCGCGCTGTGCCAGACCCGGGCGGCGATCAGCGCGACCACGACGCCGCCGGTGAACTCCCAGCCGTCGATGGTCTCCAGCAGCCGCAGCCCCCACAGCCCGAGCACGACGGCGATGAGCACCGGGGCCACCAGCCGGTCGCGCAGCATGGGGAACCACTCGCGCCGCATCGGCGCGATGGCGCCCTCCCTGAGCACGCCGCCGCCGAAGAGGATGCCGCCGAGCGAGGGCAGCACCTGCGAGAGGTTGAGCAGCCCCGGCCAGAGCACCGGGATCACGTTCAGCGGCCCGGCGAAGACCAGGCCGGTGAAGAGCCCGGCACCCACCGCGCCCAGCCCGGCGATGGTCACGATCAGGAAGATCGGCAACCCCGCCACCAGGTTGAACTGCTCCGGCGCCACCGCGCTGATCTGCATGCCGTAGAGCGCGCCGCCGAGCCCGGCGATGGCCGCCGAGAGCGCGAAGACCAGCACCCGGGCCACCAGCAGGTTGCCGCCGAGCGTGGCGTAGGCGGCCTCGCTGTCGCGCAGCGCGATCAGCCTGCGCCCGAATCTGCTGCGCCGCAGCACCGCGATGCCGATGCCGACCACCGCGAGGCAGACCGCGGCGAAGACCGTGATCCCGCCGGTGGTCTCGACCTTCAGCCCGAACAGGTCGGGGCCGACGATGGAGACCGACCCCTGATCGAACAGCGAGATCGTGATCCCGAAGAGCTCGAACGAGGGCAGCGTGAAGATCCAGCGGTCCAGGATCACCGCGAAGGCGGCGGTCGCCAGCGCCATGTAGACCCCGGAGAGCCGCAGCGCCGGAATCGCGATCACCGCCCCGACCACCCCGGCGATCCCCATGGCGGCGAAGAGCGCCCACCACTGGCCCTCCGGCCCGAGGTGCCCGTAGGCCACCGCGCCGATCCCGGCCAGGCTGAGCTGGCAGAGCGAGATCTGCCCGGCGAAGCCGAGCAGCGGTACGTAGGAGAGCGCGATCATGCCCCAGGCGAACATGGCCCCGTAGGTGATCATGTCCGGCTCGCTGAGCATGCTCGCCAGCATCAGTCCGAGCACCACGACCGCCGCCGCGAAGGCGGCCGAGCCGCCCAGGCTCGGCAGCGGGACCGCGCCGAGCTTGCGGTCCCGCCCGCGCAGCCGGCCGTGCGGGAACACCAGCAGTGCCAGGAAGAGCAGCAGCGCGGGCGCCGCCAGCCGGAGCCCGGGCAGGTACTCGTTCTGCGGCAGGTAGCCGGTCAGGTAGCTCTCCAGCAGCCCGACCACCACCGCGCCAAGGAAGACCATCGGCAGGTTGCGCAGCCGGCCGAAGATGGCGGCGGTGTAGGCGGAGACGATGAGCAGCGAGAGCTGCGCGGCGTCCAGCGTGACCGTCGGCGCGATCAGGATGCCGCCGATGGCGGCCAGCTCGATGCCGAGGATCCAGGCGATCCGATTGGCCTTGCGCGGGTCGGCGCCGGTCAGCCCGACCAGCGCGCGATCGTCGACGGTGGCCCGCATCTCGGCGCCGGTCCGGCTGCGGTACAGCAGGATTCGCAGCCCGATCGCGACCGCGACCGCCACGACCATGGTGAGCGCCTGGTGCCAGGTGAGCGTCACCACGCCGAGGTCGATCGAGGGCTTGTCCGCGAAGAACCGCGGCAGCGAGCGGGATTCGTTCGGATTCCAGATCCAGCGGGCCAGCACGATGAGCCCGCTCAGCAGCGCGATCGTCATCACCAGCTTCTCGGCGTCGCCCAGCCCCTGGGTCGGCGCCAGCGCCTTGCCGAAGAGCAGCCCGAACCCGGGGGCGAAGACCAGCAGCACGGCGGCCAGGGCCAGCGGCACCGGCCAGCCCCAGCCCACCGAGAGCTGCCAGTACACGAACGCCGAGACCATGCCCGCCGCGCCGTGCGCGAAGTTGAACACGCCGGTCGTGGTGTAGGTGAGCACCAGGCCGCTGCCGATCACGGCGTAGATCGCCGCCGTGCTGAGACCGACGATCCCGAACGCGAGGAACTGCTCCATCAGGGCATCACTTCAGATCGGCGAGGCTCTTGCCGACGTCGGCGAGGGTCAGCGGCTTGCCGAAGTCGGCGGTGTACTTGTACGGGGTGAAGCCGCAGTTGAAGACGCCGTCGGTATTCGGCTGGAAATCCGCGGCCTTCCAGCCGTCCGGGGTCGCCTGCTGCACGTTGAAGCAGCGCTTCTGATCCACGAAGGGCTTGGAGAGATCCACCGGGGCCTGCAGCCCGCCGCCGGTCCACTTCGTCTCCTTCGCCGCGGTGTTGTAGACGCAGGCGCGGGTCAGGTCGTCGCCGCAGGCGGTGGCCGACTTGGCGAAGAGCAGCCAGGCCCCGAAGGACTTGAGCCCCTGGAAGGTGATGTCGGCGTCCGGCGCGTACTGCTCGTACAGATCCTTCAGCTGCTGCACCGCGGGCAGCTTGTCGGCTGCCGAGAGCGGCGCGGTGTCGGTCAGGTCGGCCACGTTGTTCTGGTAGCCGAGCGAGGTCTTGGCGGCGTCCAGGAAGATCTGGTTGTACGAGTTGGAGTTCGAGTCGATCCAGTGCAGCTTGTAGTTCATGCTGGTCAGCACCTCCTCCAGCTTCGCCAGGTAGCGGAACTCGCCGAGGAAGATGAGGCCCTTCACGTTCGCGGCCTTGATCGCCTGCGCGTACGGGGTCCAGTCCGGCACGCCGGAGATCGGGTACAGATCGCTGTAGACCATCTTCCCGCCCGCCGCGGTCAGCGACTCGGTGAGCTTGTCGCCCATCACCTTGGTGATCGGGTTGTCGCCGTTGATCATGCCGATCGCGCCCTTGGAGTCCGGGTAGGCGGTGTTGATCAGCCAGTCCTGGAAGCCGGTGTAGGGGTTCACGCTCTCCGACATCGTGGTGCCCGCGTTCAGCTGCAGGTCGGAGCCGGTGTTCGCGGTCTGGGTGACCTGCGCCGGGAACTCGGGGAGCAGGCAGTTGAGCCGGTCCTTGACGCCGAGCCCGTCCAGCGCGGCGCTGCCGCCGACCAGGAAGAAGTCCTCGCGACAGGCCTCCAGCATGCGCTGGCGCACCTCCATGAGCTTGGCGTCGCGCAGGTTGGCGGTGATCTTGCGGCCGTTGATGCCGCCCGCGGCGTTGCACCAGGAGGTGAAGACCTCGGCGGCATCGACGAAGTCGGGGTTCTTGGTGAAGCCGATATCGGAGAAGACGCCGACCTCGATCTCGCCGTCGGTGACGCCCTGGGCCGACGAGCCCCCGGGGTCGCCCGGCTTGCAGACATCGGTCAGGGAGCCGAAATCACCGGAGGCCGCGGGGGCGTTGCCGCCCCCGGCCGGGCTCTCCTCGCGGGATCCGCCCTCCCGGCCGCACCCCGCTATCAGGAGCGCGATCGCCATCAGGGCGACGACTGTTCGCTGCGGTTTCACCGTGGTCCTCCTCTGCCGCTGCACTGCAACGGAAACTATCTTCTCAGATTTGGATAATCAATATCTGATTTTGCGAGAGTGCCACTATGGACGCACATCCCCACACCCGGCCGGCCGGACCCCCGACCCGGCGTTGACATGGCCCCGCCTGCATGGAAATCTACTAGTTGACTTTTGAGAATGTAATTCTCCTAGCCGGAAGGGAGGTGCCGCCGATGACCGAGCTGACGTTGCGGGCGGCCGGGCTGCTCGATGTCGACACCGGCGAGATCGTCCGGCCGGGCATCCTGCGCATCGAGGGCGATCGGATCGCCGGGGTCGGCGGGCCGGTGACGGGTGCGGTCGTCGACCTCGGTGACCTGATACTGCTGCCCGGGTTCATGGATATGGAGGTCAACCTGCTGATGGGCGGGCGCGGCGAGACCGGGCTCTCCTCCAGCGTGAAGGACGACCCGGCGCTGCGCGTGTTGCGCGCGGTCGGCAATGCCAGGCGCACGCTGCGCGCGGGGTTCACCACGGTGCGCAACCTCGGGCTCTTCGTCAAGACCGGTGGCTACCTGCTCGACGTCGCGCTGGGCAAGGCCATCGACCAGGGCTGGATCGAGGGGCCGCGGATCGTGCCCGCCGGACACGCCATCACCCCGACCGGCGGGCACCTGGACCCGACCATGTTCGCCGCCTTCGCCCCCGACGTGCTCAGGCTGACCGTCGAGGAGGGGCTCGCCAACGGCGTGGACGAGGTGCGCAAGGCGGTTCGCTACCAGATCAAGCACGGCGCGCAGCTGATCAAGATCTGCGTCTCCGGCGGGGTCATGTCGCTCACCGGGGCGCCCGGCGCGCAGCACTACTCGGACGAGGAGCTGCGCGCCATCGTCGACGAGGCGCACCGGCGCGGGCTCCGGGTCGCGGCGCACACGCACGGCGCGGACGCGGTCAAGCACGCCGTCGCGGCGGGGATCGACTGCATCGAGCACGGCTTCCTCATCGACGACGAGGCCATCGACCTCATGGTCGAGAACGGCACCTGGCTGGTGCCGACCACCCGGCTCGCCGACGCCATGGACATGTCGCACGCCGAGCCGGAGCTGCTGGCCAAGGCCGCGCTCATGTTCCCCAAGGCCCGCACCTCGGTGCTGGCCGCGTACAAGGCCGGGGTGAAGATCGCCGTCGGCACCGACGCGCCCGCGATCCCGCACGGCCGCAATGCCGACGAGCTGGTGGCGCTGGTGGAGCGCGGGCTGCCGACGGTGGACGTGCTGCGCGCGGCCACCATCCGGGGCGCCGAGCTGATCGGCGTCGAGGATCGCGGGCGGCTCGCCGAGGGGTTGCTGGCCGACGTGATCGGCATCCCCGGCGACCCGGTCGAGGACATCACGCACACCAGGGACGTGCGTTTCGTGATGAAGGGCGGAAAGATCCATGTCCAGAAGTGACGACCTGCTGGAGATCCAGCAGACGCTGGCCCGCTACGCGGTGACCATCACCAAGGGCGATATCGAGGGGCTGCTCGCGGTCTTCACCCCCGACGGCAGCTACAGCGCCTTCGGCGACACCTACACCCTCGACCTCTTCCCCGACCTGGTGGCCGCGGCGCCCAAGGGGCTCTTCCTGACCGGGCTCCCGGTGCTGGAGATCGACGGCGACACCGCCGCAGGCACCCAGCCGCTCTGCTTCATCGACCAGAGCACGCACGACATGCGCATCGGGTACTACACCGACGCGCTGGTGCGCACCGCCGACGGGTGGCGGATCAAGACGCGGCGGATGACCTTCATCCGGCGCAGCGGGGATCACGACTCCGGGATTCCGCACGCCTTCGAGCGCTCCAAGGGATGACCGCCGACGCGAGGTCGGCGGGTGGGCCCGGCGATGGTGCGGGCACGGAGTTCGCCGGGGAGTGTCGCATCGCGGAGTTCCGCGCGGCGCTGCGGGCCTGGCTGGCCGCCAACGACCTCACCCCCGGGCCGGACCATTCGCTGGACGGCCAGGTAGAGCAGCTGCTGCGGGTCAGGTCCGCGCTCTTCGACGCGGGCTGGATCCGCTACGGCTGGCCCGCCGAGGTCGGCGGGCTCGGCGGCCCGGCCGCGCTGCGCGCCGTGCTCGGCGAGGAGATCGCCTCCCGCGACCTGGCCGAGCCCGGCATCTGGTCCATGATCGAGGTGCTCGCCCCGACCATGATCTCCTACGCCCGCCCCGAGCTCGCCGCCGAGATGGTGCCGCTGCTGCTCGCCGGCCGCGAGCAGTGGTGCCAGGGCTTCTCCGAGCCCGGCTCCGGCAGCGACCTGGCCTCGCTGAGCACCAGGGCCGTCGCGGACGGCGACCACTGGGTGGTCTCCGGGCAGAAGGTCTGGACCAGCCTGGCGCAGTACGCGGCGCGCTGCGTGCTGCTCACCCGCACCGGGCCCGGCCACGACGGGATCACCGCGTTCTTCGTGGACATGGACTCCCCCGGCATCACCGTCCGGCCGCTGCGCACCATGCACGGCGTGGACGAGTTCGCCGAGGTGTTCTTCGACGACGTCCCGGTGCCTGCCGACCGCATGCTCGGCAACCCCGGCGACGGCTGGCGGGTCGCCATGGACCTGCTCCCGCACGAGCGCTCCACCTGCTTCTGGCACCGCATCGCCTACCTCTTCACCCGGCTCGACCAGCTGCTGGAGCAGACGACGCAGCCCGACGACGCCGCGCTCGGCGCCGCCTACCTGGCGCTGCACCAGGTCCGCAGCCGCTCCCGCGGCACCCAGCGGCGGCTCGCCGACGGCGCGCGGCTCGGCCCGGAGACCTCGATCGACAAGGTGCTGCTCGCCACCGCCGAACAGCGGCTCTTCGACACCGCGCGGGAGCTGCTGCCCGGCGCGGTCGAGCTGGACGACGGGGTGTGGCGCACCGAGTTCCTGTACTCCAGGGCGGCGACGATCTACGGCGGGACCGCCGAGATCCAGCGCAACATCATCGCGCGCCGCCTGCTCGACCTCGGAAAGGAATGAGCGTGGGTCTGGACGCCGCCGAACTGGCAATGCTCACCGACGCCATGCGCCGCACCATGGGCCGGAGCTCGGGGCCCGAGCTGGTCCCCGCGCTCGGCGAGCTCGGCTGGCCCGACCTGCTCGGCGACGCGCCGGAACTCGCTGTGCCGCTGATCTTCCGGCTGCTCGGCGAGACGGGGTCGCACGGGCCGTTCCTGCTCGACGTACTCCGGCACGCGGGCGCGGAGCCCGCCGCCCTGCCCTTCGCGGGCGGGCGCTGGGTGGAGTGGGGCGAGCCGCTCCCGGCGGGCGGAGCCGACGCCTCCGCGCGCGGCTCGGGCGGCGCCGGCGCGGGTCACCGCTCCGACGGCACCGGCGCGAACGGGACAGGCGCGAGCGGGCGAACCGGGGCCACCGGGCCCGGCTCGGTGGACGAGGCGCTGCCCCTGCGCGCGGCCGCGGCCGGGACGACGCTCCCCGCCCACGCCCTCGCCGAGGGCCGCCGGGCACTCGGCTGGTGGCTGCTCGGCACCGGCCACGCCATGCTCACCCTCGCGCGCACCCATGTCCTGGAGCGCACCCAGTTCGGCCGCCCGCTCGCCTCGTTCCAGGCGGTCCGGCACCGCCTCGCCGAGACCCTGGTCGCCCTGGACGGCGCCGAGGCCGCCCTGCTCGTCGCCGACGAGGCGGCCGAAGCCGCGCGGAATTCGCGCGCCGCCGCGATCCCCGCAGGCACCGCCGCGGCCGGGACCACCCCGGCGGTGCACGGCCTCGATCCGGCAGCGGCCGCGGTCCACGCCGCCCTGCTGGCGAAAGCCGCCGCAGGACAGGCGGGACTCACCGCGGCCGGGCACTGCCAGCAGGTGCTCGGCGGTATCGGCTTCACCGCCGAGCACGACCTGCAGGCGCACGTCCGCCGCACCCTCGTCCTCGACGGATTGCTGGGCAGCACAAGAGAACTCATCCGAGAGGCGGGTGCCTGCATCCGAAAAGCCGGCTCCGCCCCCCGGCTCGCTCAGCTCTGAGAACCCGATCGCCCGGCCCCGGAACAGTCTCCGGGGCCGGGCGATCGCTGTCTCGACCCGGCTCAGCAGGCGGGCGAGGTACCGCCCTGGATGGCGATGAGCGCGCAGAAGGTGGCCGAGGCGACCTTCCAGGTGCCGCCGTCCTTCACCGCCTGCCCGGTCTGGTCGGGGAGCACCGGCGCCCCGTTGATCAGCAGCGAGTACCCGACATCGGCATTGTTCGCGTCTACCAGCTCGATCGCGCCGAGAGCCACCGAGGTGCCCTGGCCCTGCGGGTTGCTCGCCTGCCCCTGCAGAATGGGCAGGAAGGCGTCACCGCTCTCGACGAGCGCCGCCCGCTTCTCGGCGGGCTGGGTGGCGTCGAAGAAGACGGTGTACGCCTGGGTGATCGCCTGCGTGGTGGCCGCGTCGGCGGTGGGGGCCGCGGCGGTCGTGGTGGCGGCGGCCTCGGTGCTGCTGGCGGCGGTGTCGGACTCGTCGTCCGAGCCGCAACCGACCAGGACGGCGGACGCGACGACCGCGAGACCGAGACAGGCAGTCGCCTTGCGGAAGAGGGATTCGCGCATGAAACTTCCTCGTTTCAGGGGGAGGGATTGGGCGAGTGCGGCGACGCTATTTCATGTTCGCCTTCATCTCGTCCAGATGAACCAGAACCGGGAAGCCGTTGACGCTCAACGCGTTCCCGTGCCCGGTCTGATGGGAGTCGAACACCGACTGGATGGCCGCGTAGAAGCCCTGCACGTCCAGTGTCTGGTTGACGGCCCGCTTGGCCTGGCGCAGGCCGAAGGCGGGCATGGTCGCGATGTGCGCGGCCAGTTGCCTGGTGTGCGAGTCGAGCTCGTCCCGCGGCACCACGGTGTTCACCATGCCGACCTGCCGCGCCTCCTCGGCGGTGACCGGGCGGCCGGTGAACAGGATCTCCTTCGCCTTGCGGGCACCGAGCTCCCAGGTGTGGCCGTGGTACTCGACGCCACCGATCCCCATCATCACCACGGGATCGGAGAACAGCGCGTCCTCGGCGGCCACGATCAGGTCGCAGGGCCAGCACAGCAGCAGCCCACCGGCGATACACCGGCCCTGCACCGCCGCGATGGACGGCTTGGGCACGTTGCGCCAGCGCAGCGAGTACCCGAGGTACCGCTGCGACTCGGAGCCGTAGATCTGCTCCAGCGTGATCTTGTCCGTCCAGCCCTTGCCTGCCTTGAGGTCGTGCCCGGAGGAGAAATGTTTGCCCTCCGCCCGCAGCACGATCACCGCGACCTCCGCGTCCTCGGCGGCGCGGGTCCACGCGGCGTCGAGTTCGTCCAGCAGCTCACCGTTCTGGGCATTGGCCACCTCGGGCCGGTCCAGGGTGATGGTGGCGATGCGGTCCGCGACTTCGTAACGGATGTACAAGACGTGCTCCTTGCCGCCGGGGTGCGATGGAGCGAGAATAACATTCTCAGTTGCGGAAGTAATAGTCTCAATAAAGACGGAACATGCGTACCGTGACGGCACTGTCGCATGACGTTCTCCGGTACAGTGCATTCATGTTCTCTTCTTATGACCGGGGATCGAGGTGCCCGTGACCAGCCCGAGCGAGAAGCCGGCCTGGAAGCAGCGCGCGATCGAGCGGTCGCTGCGCTCGGCGAAGCTGCGCGCCGAGGAGCGCGTGCAGCGCTTCCTCGACGCGGCCCAGGCCATCATCACGGAGAAGGGAAGCACCGACTTCACCGTGCAGGAGGTCGTCGACCGCTCCCGCCAGTCGCTGCGCAGCTTCTACCTGCAGTTCGACGGCAAACACGAGCTGCTGCTCGCGCTCTTCGAGGACGCGCTGGCGCGCACCTCCGAGCAGCTCCGCGCCGCCGCCGACGGCCAGACCGACCCGATGGACAAGCTCCAGGTCGCGGTCGAGCTGCTCTTCGAGCTCTGCCGCCCCGATCCGGCCGCGCAGCGCCCGCTCTTCACCGACTTCGCCCCGCAGCTGCTCGTCTCGCACCCGGGGCACGTCAAGGTCGCGCACGCGCCCATGCTCGCGCTCTTCACCGAGTTGATGGACCTGGCCAAGGAGAAGGGCGAGCTCGGCCCCGACATGAACTCGCGCCGCGCCGCCGCCATGGTGATGCAGACGGTCATGTTCACCGCCCAGTCCACCGGCGCGGTGGACGAGGAGACGCAGCACCCGATCACCGCCACCGAGGTATGGAATTTCTGCGCGCACGGTTTCGCGCGCGGGTAGCACCGCACGATTTCCGGGTCCGGACACGGTGAGGGTGTCCGGTGGGCCGCCGGAGAGAACGCACGCGACGAGCGAGCGGAGGGCACCGCCCCCCGCTCGCTCCCGGCGTTTCAGGGGGCGGGGACCTCGATCACGGTCGCCGCGCCCATACCGCCACCCGCGCAGAGCGCGGCGATGCCGAAGCCGCCGCCGCGCCTGCGCAGCTCGTGCACCAGCGTCACCACCATGCGGGCGCCGGTCGCCGCCACCGGGTGGCCGAGCGAGCAGCCGCTGCCGCTGTAGTTCACGATCTCCGGGTTCAGATCGAGCGCCCTGATGGTGGCGATCGGCACCGAGGCGAACGCCTCGTTGATCTCGATCAGCTTCACCTGCCCGAGCGAGATCCCGGCCCGCCGCACCACCTTGGTGATCGCCTCGATCGGCGCCAGCCCGGTGACCGCCGGGTCGACCCCGACCGACGCCCAGGCCCGGATGTAGCCGAGCGCGGGCAGCCCCAGCTTCTCGCTGGCGACGGCGAGCGCCGCGGCGCCGTCGTTGGCGCCGGAGGCATTGCCCGCGGTGATGGAGAAGCCCTCGATCTCCGGGTGCAGCACCTTCAGCGAGGCCAGCTTCTCCAGGCTGGTCTCCCGGCGCGGGTGCTCGTCGGTGTCGAAGAGCCCGTGCGGGGTCTCGATCGGGACGATCTCCTCCTTGAAGCGGCCTTCGTCGATCGCCGCGATGGCATTGCGGTGCGAGCGCAGCGCCCAGGCGTCCTGCTCCTCCCGGGTCAGCCCCGCGCGCACGGCGGCGTTCCAGCCGACCGTGATGGACATGTCCATCGCGGGGGCGTCCGGGCGGTCCGGGTGGCTGGGCGAGGTCCACGGGTCGATCCACTCGTCCTCGCCGACCTTGAAGCGGGCGCGCGGCGCGGTGGAGTCGCTGTTCACCCCGCCCGCGATGATCAGCTCGTCCATCCCGGATCTGATCCCCGCCGCCGCCGACTGCACCGCGGCCATTCCCGCCGCGCAGTGCCGGTTCTGCGCCAGCCCCGGCACCGAGGTGAGCCCGGCGGTGACCGCCGCGTGCCTGGCCAGCACACCGCCGCCGTAGCGGCCCTCACCGAGGATCACGTCGTCGATCCGGCCGGTGTCCAAACCCTCGGCGGCCGCGCTCACCACATGGTGCGCCAGGTCGAAGGCATTGGTGTCGCGCAGCGTTCCCTTCCTGGCGGTACCGATCGGTGTCCGCAGCGCGGAGACGATGACGGCTTCGGGCATGGAGGGCCTCCCCGGCTCGTGGTGAGAATTGTATTCTTTTGATTCGAGAGTACGACTTGCGAGAAGGGATTGCGACATGCAGATCGATGGAGGCTCCGCGCTCGTCGTCGGCGGCACCGGCGGGCTGGGCGAGGCGACGGTGCGCCGGCTGCACGCCGCGGGCGCGCGCATCGTCGTCGCCGACGTGGCCGACGACAAGGGCAAGGAGCTCGCGAGCGAACTCGGCATCCGCTACGTGCACACCGACGCCACCGACGAGAACTCGGTGCGCGCCGCCGTGGAGGAGGCGGAATCCCTCGGCCCGCTGCGCATCGCGGTCGACACCCACGGCGGCCCCGCCACCGGCGGGCGGCTCCTCGGCAAGGACGGAAAAGCGCTGGCGCTGGATGGTTTCCGCACCACGATCGAGTTCTACCTGACCGCGGTCTTCAACGTGCTGCGCCTCTCCGCCGAGGGCATCGCCCGCAGCGAGCCGCTGGCGGAGGGTGCCCGCGGCGTCATCGTCACCACCTCGTCGATCGCCGGGTACGAGGGGCAGATCGGCCAGCTCCCCTACGCCGCCGCCAAGGGCGGGGTCGCCGCCATCACCCTGGTCGCCGCCCGCGATCTCTCGCCGCTCGGCATCCGCGTCGTCTCGATCGCCCCTGGCACCATCAACACCCCCGCCTACGGGCAGAACGCGGACAAACTGGAGGCGTACTGGGCGCCGCAGATTCCGTTCCCCAAGCGGATGGGGCGGTCGGATGAGTACGCGAAGCTCGCGGTGGGGATCATCGAGAACGATTATCTGAACGGTGAGGTCATCCGCCTCGACGGAGCCCTTCGCTTCCCCCCGCGGTAGTGCCGATCGGCGCCCGCACCGGGCCTCCCAGCATTCGCGGGGCTCGCCCAGGACAGCTGCGGCACCGGCGACTGGCGTGACGGAGGCCGGGGCACCCGGACGGGCGAACCCGGCCTCTCCAGTTCGGCCCTACCCCGCGACAACGAGATCGCGTCGAGCCGGACGATCTCGATCGACGTCGGAGACGGTGGGGAGCGCCGATATGTCAGCGGCGACGATCACCGACGACCCGACCTCTGCTCGATCTGCCGACAGATGTCGTCACGTATCTCACCGACATCGCGCGAGCGCCCGCTGCGAAACACCGGCAGTGAGGCGGCGCGGAGTCGGCGGTCGGACGCTTCGAGCAGCATCGCGACGCCGCAGCGAATAAGCGCCTCCTTGCTCACTCCGGTCACCGAGGCCATCGTCGTCCCCATGCCACCTATCGTAGGGTCCGCATTTGCCGTCCGGCGGTTGCATCCCGATGCGCGTTCGAGACCGTGACAAGCGACAGTGCGTCTGCTCGAATGGTGATCGACCGTAGATTCCGGCGGTTGTGGCTTGGCGAGTGGCGGGGGCCGATCGTGGACGCGATGCAAACAACCGACTGGCTGCGACGCGACGAGAGCATAGCGACGATGCGCTCGATCGGGCAGGTGGTGCGCGAGTACCGGCTCGCGGCGGGTGTCAACCAAGGCACGGTGGCCGAGGCAATGGGGCTGACTCAGCAATTTCTGAGCCAGGTCGAGAAGGGCAGCCGGAAGGCCACGCTCGAGCACCGTCGTGACTTCGCCCGGATTCTCGGAATTCCGCCGGAGGAACTCGGGCTCGCGCCCCCGGCACGGGGGCCGGTGTTCACCGACACCGACCCCGCGGTTGCCGCGAGCCGGGGTCGGTGGCGAGCTCAGCGGCACTGGCTCAACAGTCACCGCAGCGATCTGGCACGAATGGCGACACTGTACTACGACGTCGACTGCCGCCTGCCGCGGACATCGCTCATCAGCGGCGATGGCTGGGTGCCCGCCGCTCCCATGGAACTGGATTCGATCCGGCTCCGCCTCGACGAGCGGGCCAGGACCATGGAGGTCACCGGAGCCGAGCAACAGACCCGGCCCGTCCGTCCACTGCGGCTCCGGGACATCCCCTTCGAGTCCTACTCCGCGGCGGTACGGCACCTCGATCCACCACGCCTGTTCGAGTCACGACCGAGCTACCGCTATCTCGGCGGAACCATTGCCGATGGGTCCCTGGATTTCGGGCTCGCCGCCTACTTCGACAAACTCGATGTCAGTGAGGCACTCGCCCACGAGACCGCGGCAGCCTGCCTGGCACACCCCGAGACGCCGGACCTCCGATGCGCACTACCCTTCCGCGAATTCGTCGGTGACCCCTTCGACGCCGCGCGGCGCGCCATCATCCCGGCCATCACGACCCTGACGATCCGGCTCCGTCGATTCCCGGAGCCGCCGTCGTTCCTGCTGCACTGGCGAGATCCGGAACGGGTCGCGACGGCGGCGGGCGTTTACGACGTGATACCGGCGGGCGAGTTCCAGCCCTCCGGGGTAGCGCTATGGGACCGCCACAACGACTTCTCGCTCTGGCGCAATATCGTCCGTGAGTACTCCGAGGAACTGCTCGGCCACCCGGAACACGACGGCACTCGGAGTACGCCGATCGACTACGCGAACTGGCCGCTCTTCCAGAGTATGGGGGCCGCTCGCACCCGCGGGACGATGAGCGTACACCTGCTCGGCTTCGGGCTCGACGCGCTGACGCTGGCAGCCACTCTGCTGACCGTGGTCGTGGTCGACAACGACGTCTTCGACGACATATTCGGCTCCGCGGTGCGCTTCAACGACGAGGGCGAGATCGTCGGGATCGGCGACGGCCGCGGCACCGACGGGGTGCCGTTCACGCGAGAAGCGGTGACGCGAATGCTCGACACGGAGCCCATCGCCGCACCGGGAGCCGCGTGCCTGGCGCTGGCGTGGCAACATCGACACAGCTTGATCGGCTGAGACGAACCGGGAGGGCCCCATGCCCACGCACTCGCGCGCACTGACCGAGAGCGAGCGGGCGTGGCTTCGATCCCGCTCCTACCTGCGGGAAAATCGGCTCGAACTCGATCGCGCCGCCGCAGATCAATTCCCGGAGTTGCAGCGAGTGGCGGGATCCGCACTTCTCGCACGGCGGGAGTGGCTGCCGACTGATCCGTTTCCCCTGCACGACATAGCGCTGCGAGGACGGTTCGACCAGCCTGAGATTCCCGCACCACTTCCCCGGAGTTCCGCAATGCCGCTCCGCGAGGACGGCTCGCCGTACGAGACCTATTCGGCGGCGGTACGGGGAATAGCGGCACCGACGGTGTTCGAGAATCGTCCCACCTACCGGTTGTCACACGCCGATCTGGCGGGCGGTGATCCGGTCCTCGAATTCGGAGTCGGACACTACTTCGACAGTGTCGACGTAGGCGAGGCCGCTGCCCACGAATTCGCGGTAGCCCACCGTGACGGCGTCGTCCAGCCCGGGGTGCGCACGGCGATCACCGACCCGTGCGATTTGCGGCAACGTCCTGCGAATCTCGCCATCAGCACTTTGACCATCCGTCGCGATACCCGCACCGGCGAGCGCGAGTTCCTGTTGCACTGGCGCGATCCCCGCAAGACCGGGCATGCAGGCGGCCTGTACCAGGTCGTCCCCGTCGGCGTCTTTCAGCCCTCCGGGTACGCGGCCTGGAACACTGACAACGATTTCTCGTTGTGGCACAACATGATTCGGGAGTTCGCGGAAGAACTGGGCGGTGCCGATGAAGACCACGGTAGCGAGAAGGCCCCCATCGACTACGGATCGTGGGATTTCGCGAAACGAATCGACCGGGAAATCGGCACGGGGTCGATCGAGGCGTACTGCCTGGGGCTGGGAGTGGACCCCACGAGTTTCGCCACCGACCTGCTGACGGCCGTTGTCATCGACGGGCCGGTCTTCGATGAGCTGTTCGGCGACATACCGGCCGACAACGACGAGGGCCGGGTGCTCGAGTTACAGCCCTTCACAGTGGAGCACGTTCGCCGGCTCCGCTCCGAACACCCCATGCAGGCCGCCGGCGCGGCCGCCCTCGGGCTGGCCATCACCGGCCTGCGCTGACCCGGCCTACAACGACCTGTTGTACAGCACCAGGTTGTTGGAGTCCCAGCCATCTCCGAAGCCACGCTGGCGAGGTGAATATTTCGGAGACAAGCAACCTGTTGCACCGCGCTCTCGATCTCGGACTGGAATTCAAGACCCGCCCGGCGATCTTCGGGCGGCGCGAATCCGCCGAAGCGATCCGCGACCTGCTACTCACCGACCTTCCGACGGCGCCGACCGATGCGGACGCTGTACTCGACGACTTTCACGAACGGATACTGCCGCTGTGCAAGAACGAAGCGTCGCCACGCTTCCTGGGATTCGGCGACACAGGCGACGATCCGCTCGCACTGGCGGGCAGCCTGCTGGCCACCCTGACGCAGCAGAACCTGATCAATCAGTCGTTCGACAGTCCGAGCGCGACCTTCATCGATATCGCGGTACTGCGTTGGCTGCGCGACTTTCTCGGTTATCGGAACCCGGCTGTCGGCGAGGTCAGAACGGTGTGGGATGTCGGCGGCATGATCACGCCGGGCGGGACGACCAGCAATACGGTGGCGATGCTGCTCGCCCGGGAGGCGAAGGCACCAGGGACCATGCAATCCGGTGTCAGCGATCCCGGACGCTTCGCGATCGTGGTTCCGGAGGGGATCGGGCACTACAGCGTCCGGGCAGCCCTGACCTGGATCGGCTGCGGCGCGCAGATTATCGAGGTGCCGACGGCGGGATTCCGCTATGACAGGGCCGAACTCGCGCGAGCGCTCCGGCGCCACCGCGATCGGGCGATGGCGGTGGTGGCCTATGCCGGGGACAGCCGGACCCAGACCGTCGATGATCTGCGGGCGATCCATGACCTCGTCCGGGCGATCGACCCGACGATCTGGCTGCACGCGGACGCGTGCTGGGGGCTGCTCGCGGCGTTCACCCCGACCCTGCGAGGGAAGATCGACGGCATCGCCGATTTCGACAGCATCACCGTCGACCCGCACAAGATCCTGGCAGTGCCCTACAGCTCGAGCGCCCTGCTGGTTCGCGACCCCGCCGTCATCCGGAGCATTTCGACCTATTCCGATCTGATCATGCAGGAGGACTTCGCGTTCGGGCAGATCACCCCGTTTCTTGGAACCCGGGAATGGACATCGTTGAAGCTCTGGATGATGGTGCGCGGTCGCGGTCGCGACGGCCTGGCACAGCTGGCCGAACGACGATGCGAATCGGCACGGCGGTTCGCCGAACTGGTGGATGCCCACCCACGTTTGGTCCGGCTCAATGACCCGGATCTGTCAGCCGTCGTCTTCGCTCATCTGCCGATCGGGATCGAGGCCGGGCAGGTGGACCGCCGGGCACTCGATCGCATCAACGATCTCAACCTGGCGATCCACGCGCGAATGCTGTCCGAGGGCCGGTGGCATCTCCATCAGTTCACAATGCGGGATGACCTGGGCCGGCTGTACGGCGGCGCGACCGTCCACCCGCTGCGATTCATGGCAGGCAATCCCGCCACGACCGAGACACATATGCACGAACTCCTGACGTACCTGACCGTTCTCGTCCGCGAGATAGAAGGTGACGACGCATGACGGACGCCGGATTTCGGGCCGTATACGAAGCCGCAGGCATGTACGACAGGCTGTTGCTGCCGCACTACTTCGGTGGCGTCGAGGACGTGGAGCTAATCCGTAGCTGGCTGAAGGAGAACTACGGCGCTCAGACCTCAGCACTCGACGTGGCCGAGTTCGGCTGCGGCACCGGTCGAATGACCGAGGCACTGGCCCCCTTCGCCCGGACTCTTGTACTCGCCGACAACAGCGAGGCGATGGTTTCGGCGGTGGCCCGCAAATTTCCCGATGCGCAGACGTTCTGCGCGGACACCACCGACGCGATCACGTCGTTGCTGGCAGCGGGCCGCGCACAGAGCTTCGACCTGGTAACCGCGTTCTGGTCACTCAGTTACCCCATCGGTCAGTTCTTCGAAGAACTGACCGCTGCGGGGGTGCGCCCACATTCGGACCAGGCGGCGGCGCGTGGCCGCGCGCACGCTTTCGTACTCGGCTTGCTGCGGCTGGTGGCACCGGGCGGACATCTTCTGGTCCTGCTGTTCGATGCCGAGAGCCCGGAGCAGCAGCTGGTGACCTGGGCTTGGGAACGCGTCGCCCCCTTCCCGGCCGAGGGACGTTCCTACACCCGTGACATCGTGATACACGCTCTTCGCGCGGCGGAGAGTCAGGGGGCGGGCAGTCTGACGCACACTCGGCGCGGAGGAGTCGCCTGGGCGTCCTCCGGGCATGCGGCCCGTGAATGGTTCGACGGAGTGCACTTCAAGCACCACCCGCGGCTACTCGCCGACGCCGATATCGCCGACTCGGTAGCGGAATTCATCGAGCGATACACCATGCCGAACGGTGGGGTCGCACTGCCGAGTGGTGTGCACGTGATCGATTTCTGCGTGGGTGCGCACCCGGTGGCCTCGCTTCCGGACGGACTACTCGCATGACGCCCGAACTGTTCCGCGCCGCCGCCAAGGTATGCCACACCTTCACACCCGAGGGAGGGTACGGGTTGGTCTACGGATCCCAGGCTGCCGAGCCCGGCCGATCCCACGCCGACCTCGACATCGTGCTGGTCGGAGCAGACCGACCGGACGCCGCCACCATGGCAGGACTCATAGCCGCCGTGGCCCGCGTCCACGAGGACTTCGGCCTACGGGTCGATACCGAAGTCGAGTACGCGACGAAGCTCTTCGCGACCTACACCGATATCGACCGTGCCGTCGGACTGCGCTGCTTTCCGAGATACGCCGGGCGCCTTCGCCCGGGCCCGGTCGTCACCGAGACCGGTTGGCTCAACTCACCCGACTTCGCGCAGCGCTTGGTGCTCAATGCTCTCACCACTACGCATCTGTTCCTCGGCGGGAACATCCATCGCTACCGGGTCGATTCCGCGCGGGCTGAGCGCGCGCTGATCCTACTGGTTTCGTCGATGCTCGGCTCCGAGAACGTCGGCGTGCATGACGCTGTGCAGGCCCTCACCTGCGGCCCCGACGGCGCCACGGGCAAGGACTATCTGGGCTACCACCGGAACGCGCGTCTCTACGCAACGGTTCGGGCCGGGCAGGCCCGGCTGGGTCGTCCGGTGATCCGGGCCTGCGACAATAACGTCACCAACCCCTCCCGAAAGGAATAGCCGGTGAGCCCTGTCGGCATCACACCGCTCCTCGACCGTGTCACTTCCGCTGTCTCGGAGGCGATCGTGCGAGTCCGTCCGGATATGGCGGACGCGGACCCGGTGGTGCGACGATCCGATCGGGCCGACTTCCAGTCGAATGCCGCGCTTCCGCTGGCGAAGCGAGCCGGGGTGCCGCCGGTCGGACTCGGCGGCGAACTCGCGCGGTGCCTCGATACGGAGGTGATCGCCGAGGTGGAGGTCTCCGGGCCGGGGTTCTTGAACATCACCCTGGCCGACCGGGCCGTCTGGGCGAGCGTCGCGGTGCGGGTCACCGATGACCGGCTGGGCGTTCCCGCCACCGAGGAGCGGCAGCGGGTGGTCATCGACTACTCCGCGCCGAACGTGGCGAAGGAGATGCACGTCGGGCATCTGCGCACCACGATCATCGGGGACAGCCTCGCCCGGATCTTCGGATTCCTCGGTGCCGATGTCGTGCGCGCGAACCACCTGGGCGATTGGGGCACGCAGTTCGGGATGCTCATCCAGTACATCGACGAGCATCCCGAATCACACTGGCACACGCACGAACTCGGTGTCGGTGACAGCTCGGTATCGGCGCTGGACCGGCTGTACAAGGCCGCGCGGGCGCTCTTCGACTCGGACGCCGACTTCGCGGATCGGGCACGTACCCGCGTGGTCGCTCTGCAGGCGGGCGATCCCACTACCGTCGCGCGCTGGCGCGAGATCGTCGCCGAGTCGGAGCGGGCCTTCGGCGCGATCTACGACCGGCTCGGGGTGCTGCTCACCCCGGACGACTACGTCGGCGAGTCGTTCTACAACGACCAGCTCGACGACACCGTCGCCGAACTCCTCGGCAAAGGGGTCGCGGTGCCGAGCGACGGTGCCGTGGTCGTGCTCTCGGAGCAGGTCACCGGCCCCGACGACCGGCCCGCCGTGCTGATGGCGCGCAAGCGCGACGGTGGCTACGGCTACGACAGCACCGACCTGGCCACCATCAGGTACCGCCTCGCGGCGCTCGGCGCCGACCGGCTGCTGTACGTCACCGATTCCCGGCAGGCGCTGCATTTTCGGCTGGTTTTCGAGACCGCCCGCCGCGCGGGCTGGCTCACCGACGCCGTTCGCGTCGATCACGTCGCGTACGGCACCATCCTGGGCCCGGACGGTACGCCCTTCAAGACCAGGGCGGGCGGCACCGTCCGGCTGCTCGACCTGCTGGACGAGGCCGAGGCCCGGGTTCGCGCCATCGTCGCCGAGAAGAACCCGGACCTGCCGCAGGACGAACTCGACGCCATCGCCCGGCAGTCGGGCATCGGTGCGGTCAAGTACGCCGACCTCTCGACCTCGCGGGTCAAGGACTACGCCTTCGACCTCACCCGGATGACCGCGCTCAACGGCAATACCGGCGTCTATCTGCAATACGCGCACGCGCGGGTGCGTTCCATCCTGCGCCGCACCGGAACCACGGGCGAGGTCGATACAGCCGCGCCGCTGGAACCGGCGGAACGAGCGCTGGCACTCGCCCTCGACAACTACGGCGCAGTGCTTGGCGAGGTCGCCGAGACGCTGGAGCCGCACCGCCTCGCGGGCTACCTCTACGACCTCGCCCGCACCTACACCGGCTTCTACGACGCCTGCCCGGTCGCCACGGCCGAGGAGCCCGCGCGCTCGAATCGAATCGCGCTGTGCCGGTTGACAGCCCGAACCCTGGAGCTCGGGCTGAACCAGCTGGGAATCGCCGCCCCGCACCGCATGTGAGGCCCTACTTGTTCGCCGTGAGCTTCGCGATCACCGCATGGAAATCCGGGTGCTGGAAAGACAACTCCTCAGCGGCGTTGGCATAATCCAGCGTGGCCAGCACCGCCCGCTCGAGGTGCAGATTCAACAGCCGCTTGGTGCTCTCGACCGCCTGCTGCGGCAGCTGGAGAATCCGCTCGGCGGCGGCGAGCGCCGCGCCGAGCGGGTCGGCGACGACATGATTGACCAGCCCCATCTCGCGGGCCCGCTCAGCCGTGATCTTGGCGCCGGTGAGGGCGTACTCCTTGGCGAGCAGGAGGCTGGTGTGCAGCGGCCAGGTCAGCGGGCCGCCGTCGGCGGCGACCAGGCCGACCTGGACGTGCGGGTCCTTCAGATACGCGGTCTCGGCGATGTAGGCGACGTCGCTCAGCGCGACCAGGCTGCAACCGAGCCCGACGGCGGGGCCGTTGACCGCGGCGACGAGGGGAAGCCGGAGCCGGGCCATGCCGAGCACGATCTCCCGGCCGTGCCGGATGGTCTTGGCGCGCAGCTTCGCGTCCTGGGCCAGCTCGGCGAGGTAGGCGAAGTCGCCGCCTGCGGAGAACGCCTTCCCGGCGCCGGTGAGGACGGCGGCCCTGGCCTCGGGGTCGTCGTTGAGCTGGGGCCAGAGCTCGGCGAGGCCGGTGTGCAGCGCGTCGTCGACAGCGTTCAGCGCGTCGGGGCGGTTCAGCGTGATGATCCGGAGCGGCCCATCGGCCTCGACGCGGATCTCGGCGGGCAGGTCGTACATGATCAGGCTCCTAGGTCGAGAATGCGCTGAGCGATGATGTTCTTCTGGATCTGCGAGGTGCCGCCCATGACGCTCTGGGCGCGGCTGTAGAGGTAGTGGCCGAACATCTCCTCGTCGCCGGTCCCCGCGACGGCGAGCGCGGCGTGCCCGACGGACTGCTCGACCCAGGTCATGAGCAGCTTGTCCAGCGAGCCGTCCGGGCCGTGGGTGACGCCGTCGAGCTGCTCGGAGAGCCTGCGGCGGACGTGCAGCCGCAGCATCTCGGTCTGCACCGCGGCCCAGGCCAGCTCGCCGGGGTGCGGGCCGGTGACGCGGGATCGCAGCTGCCGCACGGTCTTCGCGTAGCGGGCGGCGAAGCCGAGGGTGGAGGGCTCGCGCTCGTGGCCGACCACGGTCATGGCCAGTTTCCAGCCGTCGCCGGGGGCGCCGACCATCTGCGCGGCGGGCACCCGGGCGCCGTCGAAGAGCACCTGCCCGAATTCCTTGGTGACGCCGCTGATCATGGTGAGCGGGCGCTGCTCGATCCCGGGCTGCTTCATCGGGACGATGAAGCCGGAGATGCCGCGGTGCCGCGGTGCGTCGGGGTCGGTGCGGGCGAGCAGCAGGCACCAGTCGGCGACGTCGGAGTAGCTGGTCCAGATCTTGTGGCCGTGGATGACGTACTCGTCGCCGTCGCGCACCGCGGTGGTGCGCAGCGCGGCGAGGTCGGAGCCGGCGCCGGGCTCGCTGAAGCCCTGGCACCAGCGCTGCGAGCCGTCGATCATGCCGGGCAGGAAGCGCTGCTGGAGTTCGGGGCTCGCGTGCCTGCCGAGCCCCACCACCAGGTAGCCGAGGCTGGGCCGGGCGGGGGCGCCCGCGGCGGCCAGCTCCTCGTCCAGGATCACGTCGTAGACCGGCGGCAGCGCGTGCCCGCCGAACTCGGCGGGCCAGGAGAGGCCGAAGAAGCCGGCCGCGTAGAGCGCGCGGTGCCACTCGCCCGCGCGCGCCCAGTAGGCGTCGCCGGAGGTCGGGAAGGTGCCCGCCACCCCGGCCAGCCAGGTGCGCAGCCGATCCCGGAACTCGGCCTCGGCGGGCGAGTCACGAAAGTCCATGGTCGATCTCCTCCAGACGGACGGCGAACAGTTCGGTCGAGGTCAGTGCCCGGCGCAGGAATACGTGGGCCAGGCACTCCCAGGTATTGCCGATGCCGCCGTGCACCTGGATCGAGGTCTCGCAGACGGTGTGCGCGGCACGGGCGGTGTAGACCTTGGCGATCCGGGCGGCGCGCAGCGCCTCGGCGGGGGGCAGCTCGTCCACCGCCCAGGCGGCGTGCCGGAGCACGCTGATCGAGCCCTCGATCAGGGCCCTGCTCTCCGCGAGAAGGTGCGCGACGGCCTGGTACGAGCCGATGGTGTGGCCGTACTGCTCGCGCACCCGCGCGTACTCGACGGCCAGGTCCTGGGCGCCGCGGGCCGCGCCGAGCAGGTCGGCGGTGGTGGTGGTGACGGCGAGTGCCCGCCACTGGGTGAGCTGGTCGGGCGAGAGCTCGCCGAGATGCTCGGAGCCGCCGGTGATCTCGGCCGTGTGCCGGGTGAGGTCGGCGCCGGACACCCGCTCCCCGACCTCGGCGGCGAGCAGCTGCCGGTCGTCGAGGAACAGGACCCGCTGCCCGGCGGCGGCCGCGGGGCGGTCGGGCTGCTCGCCGCGGGCACCATCCCGCGCGGCAACGCTGGTCGCGCCGAGCAGCTCACCCCCGGCACCACCCGGCGCAGCGACGCCGGTCGCACCCGGCCGCTCGCCGTAGGCACCGGCCGGCACGGCGACGTCGATCGCGCGGCCGTCGAGCCCGATGGTCGCGCCGGCATCGGCCGGGCCGCGCAGGTCGTCGGCGAGGACCGGCCCGAGGAAGGGCACGTCCACCAGCCCGCGCCCGAACTCCTCGGCGACCAGCGCCACCTCCACCCCGGAGGCGCCGTCGGAGCGCAGCGTGCGCCAGCCCGCGGTGTGCACCGCCTTCTCCAGCCGGGCGAGCCGGGCGGCGTCGTCCAGCTCGGCCACCGAACCGGGGCCGAGGTCGTCGGCGAGTTTCGCCGCGGCATCGCGCAGCTGCCGCTGCTCACTGGTCAGTCGGACGTCCATAGCGCTCCTCGAGGACTCGGCGCAGCACCTTGCCGGAGGGCAGGCGCGGGATCTCGGGCACGAAAACGACCCGGCGGGGCCGCTTGTAACCGGCCAGGTGGGTGCCGACCAGCGCGATCAGCTCGTCGGCGGAGACGGCGCCGGCGTGCACGGCGGCCACGATCGCCTCGCCGTCGCGCTCGTCGGGGGTGCCGAAGACGGCGCAGTCGTGCACCAGCGGGTGCGCGTGCAGCACGGCCTCGATCTCGGCGGGCGCCACCTGGAAGCCGCGCACCTTGATCATCTCCTTGGCCCGGTCGGTGAGCCGGATCCAGCCGCCTGCGTCCACCCGCCCGACATCGCCGGTGCGGTACCAGCCGTCGGCGAAGGCGCCCGCGGTCGCGGCGTCCGGCAGGTACCCGGCCATGACCGAGGCGGCGCGGCACTGGATCTCGCCGAGTTCGCCGGGGGGCAGCGGGGCGCCGGTGTCCAGGTCGGCCACCCGGATCTCGACGCCGGGCGCGGCGCGGCCGACGGAGTCGAGGCGGGCGCCGCCGAGCGGGTTGCAGGCGATCACCGGGAGCTCGCTGGCGCCGTAGGCGGGCAGCCAGGGCACGCCGGTGCGGGCGGTGACCCGCTCGGCGACATCGGCGGTGACCGGGGTGGCGCCCCACATGATGTAGCGCAGCGAGCTCAGGTCGTAGCGCTCCAGTTCCGGGTGCGCGGCCATGGCGAGCGCGATCGGCGCGACCGCCATCTCCACCGTGATCCGCTCGGCGGCAATGGTGCCGAGCACGGTGTCCAGGTCGAAGCGGCGGTGCAGCCGCATGCTCGCGCCCGCCTCGAGCACGGTGAGGATATTGAGCAGCCCGAGGATGTGCGAGGGCGGCGTCGCGATCTGCAGCCGGTCCGCGGCGGTGAGCCCGAGCACCGCGATCCACTGCCGCACCGCCACCGCGAGCGAGCCGTGCGTGTGCCGCACCGCCTTGGGCAGGCCGGTGGTGCCGGAGCTGAAGACCAGCACCGCGTCGGCGTCCGGGGGGTGGGGTTCCTCGATCGGCTCGGCCGGGGTGATGGGCTCGTCCAGGTGCCGCATGGGCAGCAGCCCGGCCAGCACCCCGTGGTCGCCGACGGCGTGCGCGGGCTCGGTGATCGCCAGCGCGTGCTCGACCTCGCCCGCCTTCCAGGCCGGGCTGAGCAGCACGACGGCACCGCGCAGCTGCCACACCGCCAGCACCGCGATCACGAACTCGGGCCGGTTGGCGGACATGAGCGCGACCCGGTCCCCCCGGCGCACGCCGCGGGCGCTCAGCTCGCCCGCCAGCCCCGCCGCGAGCGCGCTCAGCTCGGGCTTGGTGTAGGCGCGATCCTCGAAGCGGAGCGTCCCGTCAGCCGCCATCTTGGAAGTTCCCGTCACATAGGTGAGAATGTAATTCTCTTTGCACTAGAATATACGTACCAGGAGGAGGTTGTTCATGGCGAGTCCCAGATCGTCAGGTCCGGCGGACGGCACCGTGACCGTCATCCTGAACGGCAAGAAGACGGCGGTGCCGCGGCGTGCGGGCGAGACGCTGCTGGAGAGCGCCAGGCGCGGGGGGCTCGCCCCGCCCTTCTCCTGCGAAGCGGGCAACTGCGCCACCTGCATCGCCGTGGTCACCGCGGGGCACGCGACCATGCGCAACAACGACGCGCTGGCCGACGACGAGGTCGAGGAGGGGTACGTGCTCACCTGCCAGGCGGTGCCCGACACCGCCGACATCACCGTCGACTACGAGTAGCGGAAACGAGGCAACCCGCGCGGAAACGGCGCGGGTCGACTCACCGGGACGAGGTCAGCGCAGTTCGCGGGCCAGCTCCGCGATCATCTCCCTGGTCCGGCGCTTCGAGGCGACGAGGCTGTCCCGGTCGTCACCGATGGGCAGCAATCGGATGGAGAGATCGGTGGCGCCCGCCTCGGCGTAGCGCCGCAACCCGGCGGCGATCGCCTCCTCGTCACCGGCGATGCAGAGGTCGCCGATATCGCGGGCATCGCCCTGTTCCAGCAGCCGCTGGTAGTTCGGCGAGACCTCGGCCTCGCCGAGGATCCGGTTGGCCCGCGCCTTGGCCTCGGCCACCTCGCTCGCCGCGCAGAGGCAGACCGGGAGCCCGGCCACGATGCGCGGCGCGGGCCTGCCCGCGTCGGCGGCGGCCTTGCTGATCTTCGGCACGACATGGTGCTCGATGGCGCGCTCGTCGGCCATCCAGAGCACGGTGCCGTCGGTGCGCTCGCCCGCGATCCGCAGCATGACCGGGCCGAGCGCGGCGATCAGCACCGGGACCGGGGCGACCGGGCCGAGGTCGAGCGGGTTGTGCACGGTGAAGGTGTCGTTCTCCACGTCCACCGAGCCGGTGCCGCGCAGCGCGGCGTTCAGTACGTCGAGGTAGTCGCGGGAGTAGGCGGCGGGCTTCTCGTACGGCAGCCCGAGCATGTCCCGCACGATCCAGTGGTGCGAGGGCCCGACGCCGAGCGCGAGCCGCCCGCCCGCCGCCGCGTGCGCCGAGAGCGCCTGCCTGGCCAGCGCGACCGGATGCTGCGCCTGCAGCGGGACCACCGCCGTGCCCAGCTCGATCCGCGAGGTCCGCAGCCCCATGGCCGCGATGGTGATGAGCGCGTCGAAATCGGTGGGGATCTGCGGAATCCAGGCGGTGTCCATCCCCGCCGACTCGGCCCACTCGATATCCCGCAGCATGCGCTCCAGCTTGCGGCCGGAATCGCCCTTCTCCGGACCGATCATCACGCCGATGCGCACGGTGCCTCCCACCAGGTCCGAGACCAGTTCTGCACGTGGTTGTTCATTGGCGGATATGCTACTTCCAGAAAATGAGAATGCCAATACCGCCCGCGAGGAGAACCATGCCCGACCAGGACCGTCCGCTGCTCGATCGCACCGTGGTGATCTCCGGCGCCAGCCGCGGCATCGGCCTCGCCATCGCCGTCGCCGCCGCCGAGCAGGGCGCGAACGTGGTGCTGCTGGCCAAGACGGCGGAGCCGCACCCGCGGCTGCCCGGCACCGTGCACACCGCCGCCGCCGAGGTGCAGGCGGCGGGCGGCAAGGCCGCGGCGGTCGTCGGCGACGTGCGCAGGGAGGAGGACGTCGCCCGGGTGATCGCGACCGCCGTCGAGCGGTTCGGCGGCATCGATGTCGTCGTGAACAATGCCTCCGCCATCGCCACCGAGCCGACGCACGAGCTGAGCCCCAAGCGTTTCGACCTCATGCAGGACATCAACCTGCGCGGTACCTTCCTGCTCACCGCCGCCGCCCTGCCGCACCTGCGCGAGTCGGCGAACCCGCACGTGCTCACCATCGCGCCGCCGGTGAACCTGAACCCGCGCTGGCTCGGCGCGCACCCGGTCTACACGCTCTCCAAGTACGGCATGACGCTGCTCTCCCAGGGCTGGGCGGCGGAGTACGCCGACGCCGGGATCGGCTTCAACTGCCTGTGGCCGCAGACCTTCATCGCCACCTCGGCGGTGGCCGCGCTGCCGGACGCGGAGAACCAGCTGGCGGCGGCGCGCAGCCCGCGGATCATGGCGGACGCGGCGGTCGCCATCGTGACCCAGCCGGCGAAGTCGGTCACCGGCAACTGCTTCCTGGACGCCGACGCCGTCTCGGTCTACGCCGGAATCGACGACCTGACCCGCTACGGCGGCGGGGCCAACCCGACGCCGGATCTCTTCCTGGACTGAGACACCCCGCACCGCTGCGGGTCGTGCGGTGGGTGCCGCTGCGGCCGCCGGAGCCGGACGGCCGCTACCGGGCCGCGGCGGCGCCAGCGCGGTGCAGCTCGACGGCGGCCTCGGTCTCCGCCGTGACCAGGTCGGCGTTGATCTGGGCGCCCGCCATGGCACCGGCCGCGGCGGCGGCGCCCACCTGGGCGGCGAGGTCGGTGACATTGCCCGCCACCCAGACGCCCGGCACCTCGGTGCGGCCGAAGGGGTCGGCGGGCACGGTCTCGCCCATGCCGGAGGGGTGCTCCCGCGGCACCAGGCCGACCCCGGCGAGCAGCCCGCCGCGCGCGACCATGCGCGGCCCGACCACGATCGCCTCGCGCGCCAGCACGGTGCCGTCGCTCAGCCGGACGCCGGTGATCCGGTCGTCGGCGACGACCACCTCCGCCACCGTGCCCGGTACCAGCGCGATCCCGCGCGCGGCGAGCTGCTCGGCCTGCTCGGGGCCGGGCGGCGCGGTGTGCGCGAACACCGTGACGTCGGCGCTGAGCTGCCGGAAGAGCAGCGCCTGGTGCACCGCGTTCGGCCCGGTGGCGATGATCCCGATCGCCTTGTCGCGCACCTCCCAGCCGTGGCAATAGGGGCAGTGCAGCACATCCCGCCCCCAGCGCTCGCGCACCCCCGGAATCTCCGGCAGCTCGTCGGCCAGCCCGGTGGCGACCAGCAGCCGCAGCGCCGTCACCGCGCGCCCGTCGGCGAGCGTCACCGTGAAGCCGTCGCCGGTGCGGGCGACCGTGCGCACCTCGCCGGAGACGATCTGCCCGCCGTACCCGCGCACCTCCGCCCGCCCGCGCGCCACCAGCTCGGCGGGCGGCATGCCCTCCCTGGCCAGCAGGCCGTGCACCCCGTCCGCCGGGGCATTGCGCGGCGCGCCCGCGTCCACCACCAGCACCGAGCGACGCGAGCGCGCCAGCATGAGCGCCCCGTTCAGCCCGGCGGCACCGCCACCGATCACCACCACGTCGTAGCCGTCCCGCAGCTCTTCGGTCACCCTGACCACCTCCTCGGCTCCGAGGGTGCCCGCGCCCCGGCGAAATCGGCAAGGAGATTTGCCGGACCGGCAAATAGTTCGGCAGCCGGGCTCTACGGTGGACCGATGGCACCGGTCAAGACCGTCCAGATCACCTTCGACTGCGCCGAGCCCGAGCGGGTCGCCCGCTTCTGGTGCGAGGTCCTGGGATACGTCGTGCCGCCGCCACCCGATGGGTTCGAGTCCTGGGCGGAGTTCGACCGCACCCGCCCGCCGGAGCGCAGGGGCGCGGCCTTCTCCTGCGTCGACCCGACCGGCGCGGGCCCGCGGCTGTACTTCCAGCGGGTGCCCGAGGGCAAGGTGGTCAAGAACCGGGTGCACCTCGACGTGCGGGCGGGCACCGGGCTGGTCGGCGCGGAACGGCTCGCGGCGCTGACGGCCGAGTCCGCGCGGCTGACCGCGCTCGGTGCGGTCCAGGTGCGGGTCATGACCGCGGACGCCGACAACGAGTCGTGCATCGTCATGCAGGACGTCGAGGGCAACGAGTTCTGCCTGGACTGAGCGCAGAATGGGGCGATGGACGACGACCTGGACCGCGCGCTGGACGCGGTCGGCCCCCGGCTGCGGGCGCTGCGCAAGCAGCGCGAGACCACGCTGGCGTCGCTCGCCGCGACCACCGGCATCTCGGTGAGCACGCTCTCCCGGCTGGAGTCGGGGAGCCGCAAACCGACCCTGGAGCTCCTGTTCCCGCTGGCCAGGGCGCACGGCGTCACGCTGGACGAGCTGGTGGACGCGCCGCCGACCGGTGACCCGCGGGTACACCTGCGCCCGGTGCACGGCCGCGGCATGACCTTCCTGCCGCTCACCCGGCGGCCCGGCGGGATTCAGGCGTACAAGTTGGTGATCCCGGCCGGGGACGGCCGCCGCGAGCCGACCCAGCAGACGCACGAGGGCTACGAGTGGGTCTACGTGCTCAACGGCAGGCTGCGGCTCATTCTCGGCGAGCACGACCTGGTGCTCACCCCCGGCGAGGCGGCCGAGTTCGACTGCCGGGTGCCGCACTGGTTCGGCTCGGCGGACGCCGAGTCGGTGGAGTTCCTCAGCCTCTTCGGCAAGCAGGGCGAGCGCGCGCACCTGCGCGCCCGCCCCAAGGCCGAGCCGGGCTGAGGCTCAGCCCAGGTGCCTGCGCAGGAAGTGCAGCTGGTGCTCGACGGCGGCGGGGTGGAAATCGCCGCCCGGCCAGACGTCGAAGTGGTCGCACGGGTAGTGCCGCACCTCGGCGCGGGCCGCGAAGGCCGCCTTGGCGGCGGCGTGCGGCGGGGCGGCGCGGTCGAAGTCGGCGATCTGCATCAGCACCGGGACGGTGATGTCGGCGGCGCGGCGGGCCGGGCGGTAGCCGGGGAGCGTCAGCAGCACAGCGGGGTCGATACCGTTCTGCCAGGTGGGGCCGCTGAGCGCGCGGTAGGAGCGCTCGTAGCCGTCGAGCGAGAGCGCGGCGCCGCTGCCCGGCGCGCCGACCAGCGGGATGAGGCCGGGTTCGCCGCGCAGGCGGGCGATTCCGGCGCGCACGCCGCCCGCCGCGCCGCGCAGCGAGGCGAGGGGGCCGCCGTGCCGCACCGCGTGCCGGACCGCGGCGGGGCCGTCGACCAGCGGGGTCAGCGAGACGACCGCCGCCACCCGCGGCTGCGCCGCGGCCACTGCCTGCCCTCGAGGCCCGACAGCAGCGGTATCCGCCACCTGCGGCCCTGTCGCGACACCTCCTGCCTCTCGCGGCTCAGCGGCGGCTTGCCCCGCTCCCCGCAGCCGGGCTGCCACGCCGCGGGTGCCCCCCGCGCGCGACCCACCAGTCGCGTCGCGCGTCGCGCTGTACTCCGCCGCCAGGGCCAGCACATGCCCGCCGGACATCGAAACGCCCCACAGCACGACCCGTTCCGGGTCGACACCGGGCAACCGAGCGGCAGCCGAAACCGCCGCGCGATAGTCCGCGATCTGATCGCGCATCCGCAGCCGCTGCCGCGGCTCCCCCGCGCTCGCTCCGAAGCCACGGAAATCGAAGGCCAGCGCATCGATCCCGGCCCCGGCGAGCGCGGTGGCGAAGGGGGCGAGCCCGGAGTCCTTGGTGCCGCCGAATCCGTGCGCGAGCACCGCGACCGGCCGTCCGGCGGGGCGGGCGAGCTCGTCCGAGGTGGCGGCGAAATGCCAGGCCGCGCAGCGTGTCCCGGCCGAGTCGAAGGTGTGCGCGGTGGCGCCCACCGGCAGCGTTGTGGTCATGACGATCCCCGATCGGCAGGCACCCGGCCGTAGACGGTGCGCAGCCACACGGTGACCACGGCATCGACGTAATTCTCCCGGTCCAGCCCGTCGCCGAGCGTGAGCCGTTCCAGCAGCCGCTCGTTGAGCAGCAGCAGCACATCGGCGAGCGCGGTGGCGTCGGCGCCGTCCGGGGCGCGGCCCGCCGCGCGCTCGCCGTCGATCATGGCGGCGATGGCGGGGATGAAGGCCTGCCGATCCGCCTCCCACATGCGGCGCACCTCGGGCGAGGCATTGCGCGCCTCCAGCGCGGCCCGGAACAGGTGCCGGTGCCGCTCGGAGAACTCGACCAGGCTGCGGGCGGTGTGCTCGATCCGCAGCGCCGGATCACCGGGGCCGACCAGCACATCGGTCACCGCGAAGACCTCGTCGTACATCTCCTCCAGCGTCGCGGCGACCGCGGCGGCCTTGTTCTCGAAGTAGAAGTAGAAGGCCGAGCGGGTGAGCCCGGCGCGCTTGGAGATCTCCGCGATGGTGATCGGATCCAGGTTCCCGCCGCTGTCCTTCAGCAGCTCGGCCAGCGCGCCGAGCAGCGCCGAGCGCCGCAGGTCGCCCCGCTGCGGCGCCCGCCGGTCGGTGCGCGCCCGAGCGTTCACGTGGCCCGCCCGGCGAGCGCCCCCGCGCGCCGGAACCCCGACGGCAGCTCGCGCACCCGCAGGTCGTGCTCGTAGAGCCAGTAGTCCAGCTGCTGGGTGTGCCTGGCGGTGTTCATCATGTGCCCGATGAACTTCTGCTCGTCCTCGGTGATCACCCGCTCCATCTCCGGCGCCGGCGGCGGCCGGTAGCGCCCGGCCGCGAAGGCCGCCACCAGCCGGGCCTGGCACTCCACGAAGGGGAAGAGCGTGGGGAACGGCTGCGCGAAGCCGACGAAGGCCAGGTCGTCCAGCCCCGGCTTGAAGATCCGCTTGTAGAGCTGGATCTTGTTGCCCGGCGCGCTGAGGAAGGCCGGGTCGAAGAACGGGAAGGTGATGTTGTAGCCGGTGCAGTAGATGATGACGTCGAAGTCCCGCGCCTGCCCGTCCTCGAAGTGCACGGTGCGCCCGTCCAGCCGGGCCACATTCCCGACCGCGGTCACGTCGCCGCTGCCCAGCCGCAGCGGCAGCTCGACCGACTGGGTCGGGTGCGCCTCCATGAACTTGTGGTTCGGCGCGGGCAGCCCGTAGTTCACCGGGTTGCCGGAGATGATCGGGGTGAAGAGCTGCGCCAGCTTGCGCTGCCAGCGCAGCGGCACGTAGGGCACGGTGCGGTAGTAGCGATCGGCCGGGGTGCCCGCGAGGTACTTCGGCACCACCCAGGCGCCGGAGCGGGTGGAGAGCCAGACCTCGTTGTCCATGCTGCGCGAGGAGAGCTCGACGGTGATGTCGGCGGCGCTGTTGCCGATGCCGACGATGAGGATGCGCTTGCCGTACAGATCCAGCGGGGTGCGCGGGTCGACGTAGGCGTGCGAGTGGATGGACTCGCCGGTGAACTCGCCGGGGAAGTCCGGGAACCGCGGATCCCAGTGGTGCCCGTTCGCCACCACCAGCAGGTCGAACCGGCGCTGCTCGCCGCGCTGGGTCGCCAGCGACCAGCCGCCGTCCGGCAGCCGCTCGGCGTGCACGACCCCATTGCCGAACTCGATCCGGCGCTTCAGCTCGAAGGCCGCGGCGTACCCCTCCAGGTACTCCTTGATCTGGCTGTGGTGCGGGAAGTCCGGGTACGACTCCGGCATCGGGTAGTCGCGGAAGGAGAGCTGGTACTTCGAGGTGTCGATGTGCAGCGAGCGGTAGGCGGCGCTGTGCCCGTTCGGATTGCCGAAGGCCCAGTTGCCGCCGATCCGGTCCGAGGACTCGAAGCAGGTGTACGGGATTCCGTAATCGCCCAGCATCTTCCCGGTGGTCAAACCGCTGATCCCGGCGCCGATCACGGCGACCGTCGGATGGGGCATCGGACCTCCTACACCGCGCCGTCGACGATCGGGTGACGGCGATCACAGGAACTCTATGACCGGATTCGACGCGCGTCAATAAAGATCCACGGTTGTTTCGCCGCCGGGGCCGCGGGCTCAATCCAGCACGGCGATGGCCTCCACCTCGACCAGCAGGTCCGGCTCGGCCAGCGCGACCACCGGAATCAGCGTCACCGGCTTGGTCGGGTCCAGCCCCAGCTTCGCCGCGACCCGCCCGGCACCCTCGCCGAGCAGCGGCAGCTTCTCCGGCGGCCGGAGCCGCGCACCGGGCCGGAGACCGATCGAGTATGAATCGATCAGGAACATCCGACGAGAGGACCGACATGACCAGCACCGCACCCCGCACGGCGATCGTCACCGGGGCCGCCCGCGGCATCGGCGCCGCCACCGCGCGCCGCTTGGCCGCCGACGGCCTCGCGGTCGCCGTCTTCGATCTGGACGAGGCGGCCAGCGTGGCGTCGGCCGAGCAGATCACCGCGGCGGGCGGGAAGGCCATCGGGGTCGCGGTCGACGTGGCCGACGAGGGGGCCGTCGAGCGCGGGGTGAGCCGGGTCGCCGAGGAGCTGGGCGCGCCCACAGTGCTGGTCAACAATGCCGGGATCCTCCGCGACAACCTGCTGTTCAAGATGACCGCGGGTGATTGGGACGCGGTCATGAACGTGCACCTGCGCGGCGCCTTCCTGATGAGCCGGGCCACTCAGAAGTTCATGACCGAGGCCAGGTTCGGCCGGATCGTGAACCTCTCCAGCACCTCCGCGCTCGGCAATCGCGGCCAGGCCAACTACTCCGCGGCCAAGGCGGGGCTGCAGGGCTTCACCAAGACGCTCGCCATCGAGCTCGGCAAGTTCGGCGTCACGGTGAACGCCATCGCGCCCGGCTTCATCGCAACCGATATGACCGCGGCCACCGCCGAGCGGGTCGGGGTGACCTTCGAGCAGTTCACCGAGGCGGCGGTCGGGCAGATCCCGGTGGGCCGGGTCGGCCAGCCGGATGACATCGCGCACACCGCGTCGTTCCTGGTGAGCGAGGGGGCCGGGTTCGTCTCCGGCCAGGTGATCTACGTGGCGGGCGGCCCGACGAACTGACCGGTCAGGGCAGCGGCGGGGGTTCGCGCCGTACAGTATTCGCGATCGAAGGAGGTTCCGGTGGCCCTTGTCTCCCTGGCATCCCCGCGGCGCGGCGTGACGACCCTGCTGGCCCTGCTGCTCGCCCTGGTCGCCGCCGCGGCCGGCGCGGTGGCGATGCCCGAGCAACCGGACGAGGTGCGCTGGCTCTGCCGCCCCGACCTCCCGGCCGACCCGTGCCGCGGCGACCTCGCGACCACCGTCTACCGGGACGGGCAGCCGCCGGAGGTGGTCCGGCCCGCGGCCGGGCAGCGCGGGGTGGACTGCTTCTACGTCTACCCGACGGTCTCGACCGAGCTCGCCTACTCGGCGAGCAAGGAGATCGCGGCGCCGCTGCGCTTCATCGCCGAGCAGCAGGCCCAGCGCTTCTCCCAGGTCTGCGACGTCTACGCGCCGGTCTACCGGCAGCGCACCCTGCTCGCGCTGCGCTCCCCCGGCTCGCCGGAGCAGGCGCGGGCCGCGGCCGAGCTGGCCTTCGCCGATGTGGAGCTGGCCTGGGAGCAGTACCTGGCCGATGACAATCGCGGCCGCGGCGTGGTGCTGATCGGGCATTCGCAGGGCACGAGGATGCTCAGGCAACTGCTCCGCGAACGAATCGAGCCGGATCCGGCGGTGAACGCGCGGCTGGTCTCGGCGGTGCTGGCGGGCGGCAATGTGGTGGTGCCGCGCGGCGCCGACGTGGGCGGGGATTTCCGCACCGTGCCGCTGTGCCGGGAGCGCGCGCAGACGCACTGCGCGCTGGCCTGGTCGCTCTTCGGCGAGGCGCCGCCGGCGGATTCTCGCTACGGGGTCACGCCGACCACCCCCGAGGCCGCGCCGCAGCCGTACGGGCCGGGGTACGAGGTGGCGTGCGTGAATCCGGCCGCGCCGGGCAGCACCGACGAGGTCGCGCTGCACACGCTGGTGCGCACCGGGACCGCGCCGCAGGCGCTCGGTACCGCGCTGCCGGTTCCGTCGACGCCCTGGCTGCGGCCCACGCAGCGCTACCGGGCGCAGTGCGCGCACGTCGGCGGCGCGCACGTGCTGCTGGCCCGGCCGGAGCCGGGCGCCCCGCCGCTCGGCCCGTTCCCCGACCCCGGCTGGGGGCTGCACGTCGCCGACCTGACGCTCCCGCTCGGCGACGCCGTCGACACGGTGGCCGCGCAGATCAGCGCGTACCAGCGGCACTGAGCAACTCCGCAGGGCGTCGATGGCGCAGGCGCGGCCCCGCCGATTCCTCGGCCTCGTCGATCGTCGCCGGAATGGTCGAGCTGATCCTCGTCGGCGTCTTATCGATCAGCGATCAATAGTGGGCTAGGGTCGGGCCATGGACTTCCGGCCCACCGACCGTGCCGCCGAGCTCACCGCTCGGGCCCGAGCGTTCCTGGACACCGAGATCGAGCCGGTGGAGGCGCGATACCACCACGAGGTGGCCGCCCTCCGCGCATCCGGCGGCGACCCCTGGCAGCCGCTGCCGCTGCTGGCCGAGTTGCAGGCCAAGGCGCGCGCGCAGGGGTTGTGGAACCTCTTCCTGCCCGCGGGCGAGGGCGATGCCTACGCCGCGCGGTTCGGCACCGACGGCGGCGCCGGGCTGAGCAATGTCGATTACGCCCCGATCGCCGAGGTCACCGGCCGCTCCTTCCTGGCGCCGTACCTGTTCAACTGCAATGCCCCGGACACCGGGAACATGGAGGTGCTGCTCAAGTACGGCGACGACGCGCAGCGCGCGGAGTGGCTGGAGCCGCTGCTCGACGGCCGTATCCGCAGCGCCTTCTGCATGACCGAGCCGGAGGTGGCCTCCTCGGATGCCACCACCATGGAGCTGAGCGCCGTCGTGGACGGCGACGAGATGGTGATCAACGGGCGCAAGTGGTGGTCGACCGGGGTCGGCCACCCGGACTGCGAGATCCTCATCGTCATGGGGCTCACCGACCCCGAGGCCGAGCGGCACCGCAGGCACTCCATGGTGCTGGTGCCGCGCGACGCCCCTGGCGTCAAGGTGGAGCGGATGCTCTCCACCATGGGGTTGCAGGACGAGCCGTTCGGCCACGGCGAGGTCTCCTTCACCGACGTCCGGGTGCCGCTGGCGAATGTGATCGCCGGGCCGGGGCGGGCCTTCGAGATCGCCCAGGGCAGGCTCGGGCCGGGCCGGGTGCACCACTGCATGCGGCTCATCGGCCTCGCCGAGAAGGCGCTGGAGCTCGCCTGCGAGCGCGGGCTTTCGCGCACCGCGTTCGGCAAGCCGCTGGTGAACCTGGGTGGCAACCGGGAGCGGATCGCCGAGGCCAGGATCGCCATCGACTCCACCCGGCTGCTGGTGCTGAACACCGCGTGGAAGCTGGACGAGGGCGGGCCGCTGAACGCGCTCAGCGAGGTGAGCCAGATCAAGGTGGCGGCGCCTGCCATGGCGCAGCAGGTGATCGACTTCGCCATCCAGCTGCACGGCGGCGGCGGCCTCTCCGCCGACTTCCCGCTGGCCGCGGCGTGGACCAGCGCCCGCGCGCTGCGGCTGGCCGACGGGCCGGACGAGGTGCACAAGGGCGTCATCGCCCGGCTGGAGCTCGGCAAGCACGGGGCGAAGCGATGAGCCGCGGGGTCGTGCTGATCACCGGCGCCAGCTCCGGGCTCGGCGCCGAGATGGCGCGCCAGTTCGCCGCGCGCGGTTACGATCTCGGCCTCACCGCGCGCCGCACCGAGCGGCTGGAGCAACTCGCGGGCGAGATCGCCGCCATCCACCCCGGCACCAGGGTCGAGGTGCGCACCCTCGACGTCACCGACTACGACGCCGTGCCGGGGGTCTTCGCGGATATCGCGCGGGCGTTCGGGCGGCTGGACCGGGTGATCGTGAACGCCGGACTCGGCAAGGGCGCCCCGCTCGGCACCGGCCGCGCCGACGCCAACCGGGAGACCGCGCTCACCAATTTCGTCGGCGCGCTGGCGCAGATGGAGGCGGCGCTCGAGATCTTCCGGGCCGCGGGCGGCGGGCACCTGGTGGTGATCTCCTCGATCTCCGGGCTGCGCGGCATGCGCAAGACGCTCACCACCTACGCCGCCACCAAGGCCGGGCTGGCGCACCTGGCCGAGGGGGTGCGCTCCGAGCGGATTCCGGGGGTGAAGGTCTCCACCATCTACCCCGGCTACATCCGCTCCGAGATGAACGAGCACGTCACCCAGAAGACGCCGTTCATGGTGGACACCGAGACCGGGGTGAAGGCCATCGTGGCCGCCGTGGAGAAGGAGAGGGCCGAGGCGTACGTGCCCGCGTGGCCGTGGATTCCGCTCGGCTACGCGCTGCGCGGGCTGCCGCTCTCGGTGGTGCGTAGGCTGACCTGACGAACTGAATGATTCGCGCCGCGAATGGGTAGCCCGGTTCTGTGACCGAACCCGGAAACACCACAGCGCCCGATCTCGGCGAGCACACCGACACCACGCACCCCGACGACCACGAACCCGACCACCGCGACATCCCGGAGAACCAGGACGTCGACGAGGACGCCGGCGCCGTCGAGCCCCCCGACTGACCGTTTCGCCGGTGGCGGCGCGGGCATCCCCCCGTCATGGGAATCACCGTCGCCGTCACCGGCCCGACCGGTGAGATCGGCATCTCCGCCGTCACCGCACTGGAGCAGGACCCCGCCGTCGACCGGATCATCGGCATGGCCCGCCGCCCCTTCGACCCCGCCGCGCACGGCTGGACCAGAACCGAGTACCGGCGGGGCGACATCCTGGACCGCGCGGCCGTCGACGCCCTGGTCGCCGAGGCCGACGTGGTGATCCACCTGGCCTTCGTCATCATGGGCTCGCGCGCGGAGAGCGCGCGGGTCAACCTGGCGGGCACCCGGAATGTCTTCGAGGCGACTGTGGCCGCGGGCCGCCCGCGCCGCCTGGTGTACACCTCGTCGGTCGCCGCCTACGGCTACCACCCGGAGAACCCCTCCCCGATCACCGAGGACGTGGCGCCGGACGGCTCCCCCGAGCACTACTACTCCGAGCAGAAGGCCGCCTGCGAGCGCGCGCTGCTGGAGATCACCGCGAACTCCGGCCTCGAGGTCTTCGTGCTCCGCCCCTGCATCGTGGCCGGGCCGAAAGCGCCCGCGCTGCACGACCTTCCGTGGGACAAGGTCCCCGGCCCGGTGCGCGCGCTGATGCGCTCGGCAGCGCTGTTCAAGCCGATCATCCCGGACCCGGGACACCCGCTGCAGCTCGTGCACCACGACGATGTCGCCGCCGCCATCGCCATCGCCGCCACCACCTCCGCCGCACCCGGCCCGTACAACATCGCCGGTGACGGCACCCTGACCCTCTCCGAGGTGGCGACGGCGCTCGGCGGCCGCCCGGTGCGGGTGCCCGCCGCGACCGCCACCGCCGCCTCCGCGGCGCTGGCCCGGCTCCCCTTCGTCCCCGCCACCCTGGAGTGGCTGCACATCGTGCGCACCCCCGTGGTCATGGACACCACCCGCGCCAAGCGCGACCTGGGCTGGCAGCCGACGCACACCGCGGCCGAAACCCTCGCCGCACTCGCCGCCGCCCGCTGACCCGTCCGTTCGTCGGGTCGGATGCCGGTTTCGACACCGCGCCCGGCCCGACGGTGAGCAGCACTGCCCATACCTAGAGCTGCTAGGCTAGTCGCCACATACCTAGCGGAACAAGGCATAGGGGTGCCATGTATATCGACAAGGACCTGGTGGCGGCGTCGGCGACGCCGCTGGTGCTCGGGATCCTGGCGGACGGCGAGTCCTACGGCTACGCGATCCTCAAGCGGGTCAGGGAGCTCTCCAGCGGGCGCATGCAGTGGACCGACGGCATGCTCTACCCGCTGCTGCACCGGCTGGAGCGCTCCGGCTACGTCGCGGCGAGCTGGGGCAGCTCGGACACCGGACGCCGCCGCAAGCACTACGCCATCACCGCCGCCGGGCACGCGGCGCTGGCCGAGCGGCGCAGCCAGTGGGCGGTGGTGGCCGATGCCCTCGACCAGGTCTGGCGCGGGCTGCCGCCGGTCACCGCGGGCAGCCCCGCGTGAGCGACGCGGCGCTGGAGGCGCAGATCGAGCAGTGGCGCGGCTACGTCGTGCGGCACCAGGTCATTTCGGCCCAGGACGCCGACGAGATGGAAGACCACCTGCGCGCCGTGATCACCGAGCTCACCGCGGCCGGGCTGGAGCCGGACGAGGCCTTCCTGGTGGCGGTGAAGCGCATGGGCCGGGTGGACGACATCTCCCGCGAGTTCGCCCGCGAACACTCCGAGCGGCTGTGGAAGCAGCTGGTGCTGCCGCCCGCCCCCGAGCGCACCGGCGGCCGCAAACCCGATCTCGAACTCCTGATGGTGCTCGCGCTCGGGCTCGGCGCCGGGCTCGTGCTGGAGCTGGCCCGGCTGCTGGAGCTGGACGACAGCCTGATCGCCCGCAATATCGGGCTCTTCGTCCTGCCCTTCCTCGCGGTCTACTTCGCCTGGAAGCGGCGTATGCCCGCCCGCGCCGCGGCGCTGCTTCCGGTGCCGTTCGCGCTGGCCGCGATCCTGCTGAACGTCTACCCGTTCGCCGAGGACGGCGATGTCGAGGTGGTCGTGATCGTGCACGCGCCGATCGTGCTGTGGCTCGCGGTGGGCTGGGCCTATATCGGCGGCGAGTACCGCTCCGATCGGCGCCGGATGGATTTCGTGCGCTTCACCGGCGAGTGGGTGGTGTACCTGACGCTGCTCGCGCTCGGCGGCGGCGTGCTGACCGGGCTCACCGTCGGCGCGTTCCACGCCGTCGGGCTGGATGCCGAGGAGTTCGTCGGCGGCTGGGTGCTGCCCATCGGCGCGGGCGCCGCGCTGGTGGTGGCGGCCTGGCTGGTGGAGGCGAAGCAGAGCGTGGTGGAGAACATCGCGCCGGTGCTCACGCGGGTGTTCACGCCGCTGACGATCCTCATGCTGCTGGCGCTGCTGGTGGCGCTGGCCGCGAGCGGCAGCGTCACCGAGGTGGACCGCAGCCTGCTCATCACCATGGACGCCATTCTGATCCTGGTACTCGGGCTGGTGCTCTACGCCGTCTCGGCCCGCGACCCGCTGCGCCCGCCGGACCTCTTCGACCAGCTGCAGCTGCTGCTGATCGCGCTGGCGCTCGCCGTCGACCTGCTCATGCTGGCCGCCATGACCAGCCGGATCGCGGAGTTCGGCGCCACCGCCAACAAGACGGCGGCGCTCGGTATGAACCTGGTGCTGCTGGTGAACCTGGCCGGGGCGGCGTACCTGGCCGCCGGGTTCCTGCGCCGGCGGCGCGGCTTCGCCGATATCGAGCGCTGGCAGACCGGCTACCTGCCGGTCTTCGGCCTCTGGGCGGCCGTGGTGCTGGCGCTCTGGCCGCCACTCTTCGACTTCGCCTGAGCCCGAGCCGGAACGGGCGGTGCGGCGCCGCCCGTCCCGGTGCTGTCAGGCGTCGGCGGCGACCCGGGCGGCGTCGGGCAGGTCGGGCAGGCCGAGGTTGTCGCGCAGCGTGGTCCCGTTGAGGCGGAGGCGAAGGCACCCGGGTCCGGCCGAGAGCGGTAATCCAGGCGCCGGAGTAGGGATCGGCCGATCGATCGACTGTCGCCGGGCGCGCTTTCCGGGGACACTGGTAGCCGGATGAGTCTGCGCCGGAGCGCGATTCGGCCCGGTGCGGCGAGTGCGGCGCTACACCGTCGCCGAGCGGGGCACGACCGGCGCCTCGATCGAAGGGACGGCACCGCATGACCCCCATCGGCACCGGGAGCACCCCGGCACAGCACCGGAATCCGGCACCACCGCGGCACCGGTAGCGCCCCGGAACGATGAGCACCACAACGACGACGGCCGAGGAGCTCTTCGGCCGGGCGCGCGATCTCCTCAGCGAGACCTTCCTCGTCGAATACCCCGACCTGCTCGGCTTTCTCGGCCGCCGCGGTGTCCAGCCCGCCGATGCCGAGGATATCGTCGGCAATACCTACCGGAGCATGCTCGAGCGGCTGGCCGACACCGCCGCGGAGCTGGCGACCCTGCCGGACGGCGGGCCGCGCGCCCGCGAGCTGCTCACCCGGCTGACCGCGCGGCCGGGGCGCGGTCTCCTCTTCACGGCGGTGCGGAACCGGCACCTCAGCGAGTGCCGCTCCCCCGGGCCGGTTCCGGTCGCCGAGCCGGTTCCCGCGGCGGCGCCGGACGAGTACGTGCCGGTGCTGTCCGGTGCCGGTTCGGTGGCCGAGCCCGTCGGGATGCGGCATCCGCGGCAGGCGTACGAGGCGTTCGACATCGATCCCGCCGTCGTCGTGCTCGCCGAGTGCACCTCGGCGCGCCGCCACGCGGCGCTGCGCAGGCTGGTCCGGGTGCTGGTCGAGCGCGGCGGGCTGACCGCGGGGGCGATCGAACTCATCGACCGGATCTACGCCTTCACCGAGACCGGCGCGGAGGAACCGGCACCGGGCTCCGACCGGCGCGAACGCGGCGCGCGAAAGCGGAACGGCCACGCGCACGACCCGAATCGCGGTCGGATCGCCGCGACCGCCCGCGAACTGGGCCGCAGCGTCACGACGGTCTCCAGGGGCAATGCGGCGCTGCTCGCCGTGCTGCGGCGCGCGCTGTACGTGGCCGGCGTGCTGGCCGCCGCAGGCACCATGCGCCGTGCCGCCGACATCGGCGCCGCGCTCGACGGCTACGACCGGTTCCGCACCGGCACCGAACGCCAGGTTCTGGCACTGCTCGACACCGGCGCCGCGGCCGTGGGCACCGACCCGGCCACCGGCACCCGCGCGAGCCGCGACCGCGTCCTCGGGCTGCTGGCCGCGCAGGCCGTGGGCGAGCCCGCCGCGCACCTCGACCGGCTGCACGCCGCGGAGGCCGCGCTCGCCGCGCTGCTCGGCAATCCGCACCCGAACTGCGTGACCGTCTGCCCGCCGCACAACCCCGACCCCACGCGCACCTGGGAGCACTGACGACCCATGCCCGAGGACGACTTCCGCACCCACCTGAACCCCGGCGACCTGGAGGCACTCCCCGGCGCCCGGCGCGAACTCGGCGAACAACTCGGCCACGTCGTCGCCGCCTACGGCAGCGCCGAGCTGCCCGGGCTGCACCCGCTGGAGATCGCCGAGGCGGCGACGCTCGGCTTCTCCGAGTTCCAGGCCGAGGCCGTCCTGCACAATCCGCTGCTGCTCGACCGGCTCCGGCGGCTCTGGAGCGGCGCGCCGCCCGGACCCCGGATCGAGCGCATCGCGGCGGGCACCGGCGAGCGCGCCCGGCTGCACGCGGCGCTGCTCGCCGCCGCGGCGCCGGACCGGGGCCCGCGGGTGCTGCGGGTGCTCCCCGCCGTCACCGACCTGCCGATGGCCGCCGCGGCGGCGGACCGCTCCGCGCGCCCGCACAGCGAGATCGATGCCGAGCACCGCTTCCGGATCACCAGGACCCCGCTCGCCGAGGAGGCGCGGCTGCACCTGGTGCTGGAGTTCGCCCGGGCGGCGGATCTGCACGTCACCAGGCTGACCGTCGGCCCGCGGGAGCTCGTGCTCTTCGTTGTGCTCGAGCAGCAGGGCACACTCGCGGTCGGCGAGAGCTTCCTCGAGCTGGGCAGCGGCTGGGGCAGCATCGCCGTCGGCGAGCCTGCCCCCGCGCTCGCCCTGCCTGCCGCGGCCGCCGACCTGACCCGCTCGGTCGCGGTCTGCGACCCGGGCGTCAAGGGGGTGTGGCGCAGGCTCGCCGCCACTCTGCCCGCCGGGCACTGGATGCGCGGCGCGATCGCGGCGGGGCTGCCGTGAGCGAGCACGACGATCCGGCCGATATCTTCGGCGCGGCCCGGCCGCCGGTGCAGGCCGAGCGGCAGCAGCGCCGGGTCCGGCTCACCGGCCGCGAGCAGCAGTGGGTCGCGCTGTGCGTGGCCGCGGTGCGGGCCGGGCCGGAGGCCGCCGCCGCGCTGCTCGGCCCGGACGACCGGGCGGCGCTGCGCGACAACCCGCTCCAGCTCGAGGCCGCCGAGGCGAGCAGGGCGCTCGCCGTCGCGCTCACCACCGCCGAGCTCTCCGACGCCGCGGCGCGGGCCGCGCTCCAGCCGGTGCTCGCGCACGCGGAGCGCGCGGGGCTGGTCTCCACCGACCTGCAGCTCATGGACCCCCGGCTCCCGGTGGTGACCGAACCGGGGCCGCTGGCGGTGCTCGTTCGCCGCCTGCTCGTCGGCGAGGGCGAGGAGCTGACACGGGTTCGCGGGTTCGCGCTGCTGCTGGCGCTGGAGCTGGCCGGCCGCCGGTGCCGGGTCCGGCACAGCACCAGGACGACGGTGCTACTGGAGGTCGGCGGCACCGGGGTCGCCGCCACCCTGCACCTGCGGCACCTGGACGACGGGCCGGTGGGACTGCACCCCGACCCCGCCCGCATGCTCTTCCTCGATGCCGACGCCGAGATCGCCCACGGTTTCGACCAGGCGTGGCGGGCGGGCCGCGGTGTCGGTAGGGCGTGCGTGGTCTGGTCGGTCACGCACGACCGCGGGGTGCCCGCCGCCCGGCTGCGCGGCCCGTCCATGGCGGCCGCCATGGCCGTCGCCCTCGACGACCTGCTGCCCCGGCCGCGCACCGGCCGCTGGCGCTGGCGCACCCTCGACGCCCGCAGCGCCGTCACCGCCGGGCTGGATGGCGCCACGCTCACCCGGGTCGGCCACTACGGCGAGAAGCTGAAGGCCGCGCAGATGGCGGCGCTGCGGGTGATCGTCGCCAAGAGCGGGCTGGCCGACGCCACGGAGAAGGCGCCCGCCGGGTTCGCCGATTCGGTGCACGGCGCCGCCACCCTCGCCGAGGCCATCCGGCACACCCGGCGGCGCTACAACGCCGGCGCCATCGGCGCCGCGCTGCTCGCGGTGCTCATGGTCGCGGTGCTCGGCACGGGCGGCACGGCGCTCGCGGCGGCCAGGCATGCCGAGCACGCGGCCCGGGTGGAGAGCCAACGCGTCCAGGCGGAGTCGCAGTCCCGGCTGATTGCCAGCGCGACCGCCGAGTTCCGCCGGACCGACCCGGCCGTGGCGCAGTTCATGGCCGTCGCCGCCTACCGGCACCACCCGACCCCGAGGGCGAGGTCGGCGCTGCTCGACTCCACCGCGGTGCCGACCCCCGGCCGGTTCCTCACCGGCACCTCGGAGCTGAGCAGCGCGGTGGACCCGGCCGGCGGGCGCTGGATCGCCTCGATCGGCAAGGACGGGCAGCTCCGGCTCTCCAGTACCGCGCACTACGGCACCGTCCACGCCACGCTCCCGCTCACCGAGCGGGCGACCCCGGCGACGCTCGCGGTGGACCGCACCGGCCGGACCCTCGCCGTCGCCGTCCCCGGCGCCGTGCACCTCGTCGAGGTGGAGGACGGGGCCGCGCTGCGGCACCGCGCCGAGCTTCCGATCGACGGCGTGGTGCGCGCGCTGGCCTTCGGCGGCACCCACCTCGCCGCGGGCACCGCCGCGGGCGGGGTGCTGCGCTGGGACGTCGGCGCGAACGCGATCCGCCCCCTGCCCCCGCTGCCCATGGGCGCCGACACCATCGTGACCTTCGACAGCGGCGGCACCCTGCTCGTCGCCGGTGACGGCCAGGGCGCCCTGCGCTTCTGGGACTACGCGGGCCCCGACCCGCGACCGATCTTCGAGCACGCCCCCGAACCCGCGGCGAGCGCCTGGATCCACGCGCTCGCCGTCTCCCCCGACGGCGGCACCCTCGCCGTCACCGGCCGCGACACCAGGGTCACGCTGTGGCGCGTCGACGGCCCCGGCTCGCGCGTCACCCGGACGCTCACCGGCTTCCGCAGCTACGTCAACGACGTCACCTTCAGCGCGGACGGCCGCCTGCTCGCCGCAGGCAGCTCCGACAACACCGCCCGCATCTGGCGGCTGGAGGAGGGCACCGGCGAGGAGCTGCCCGCCTCCGCCATCGTCAACGGGGTGGAGTTCACCCCCGACGGCCGCACCCTCGTCACCACGGGCTCCGACGGCGTGCTCCGCTTCTGGCCGCGCCCCGGCCCGGTACTGCCCGGTTCGACGGGCAAGCTCTACCAGACCTGGTTCGACCGCACCCGCACCCGCCTGCTCACCGGCTCCAACGCGGAGGATCCGATCACCCATCACTGGGACTTCTCCGACCCCGCCGCGCCGCGCGAGTTCCCCGGCCTCCTGATGTCCGGCGGCGCACTGCCTTCCGGCGCCGCCGCGCTCACCCAGGACGGCACGCTGGCCGCCGCGGGCACCACGATGGGCAATGCCCAGCTCTGGGATGTGAGCGACCCACAGAATCCGCGATGGCGGGCAGCGATCCCCGCCGTTCGCAAGATCGTCGGCTCGATGGCCTTCGACCCGACCGGCACCATCCTGGTGGTCGCCGGCCAGGACGACTCCATCGCCACCGTGTGGGACGTCTCCGACCCGGCCGCCCCCACCCGGATCGCCGACCTCGACTGCGGCCCCGGCCTGCCCTCCATGGTCGCCTTCGCCCCGCAGGGCGACCTGCTCGCCATCTCCACCTCCGACGACCGCGTCCTGCTCTGGGACGCCACCGACCCGCGCCACCCGCGCCCCCGCCCGCCGCTCGCCGACCTCGCGGGCCGCGACGTGCTCACGGTCGCGATCGACCCGCGCGGCGCCCTGCTCGCCGCCGGCGACGCCGACCACAGCGTGCACCTGTTCGATATCGCGGATCGGGACCGCCCGCGGCGGCTCGCGGTGCTGCGCGGCCCGGCCGACGCCCTGCTCACGGTCAACTTCAGCCCGGATTCGGACCGGGTGGTCGCGGGCGGCGCCGACGGGGGCGCCTGGGTGTGGGACCTCGGCCACCCCGCCGAGCCGTTCGCCGAGCTCAGAGCCTACGTGGGCCGGGTCAACGATGTCATCTACGGCCCCGGGGGCAGCTTCCTGGTCGGCGCGGGCCCGGACAAGGTGCTGCGCGTCTGGGCGACCGACCCGGACGCCGTGATCGCCGGGCTCTGCGCGAGCGGCACCAGCGGCCTCACCCGCGCGGAGTGGGAGCGCTACCTGGGGGCCATCCCCTACCGGGAGCTGTGCTGACGAACCGCTCCCCGGCCGGCACCGGCACCGCCGCACTCCCCCCGACCTCTCCGGCGATCTCCACATCCCCCGCGAACCCGATCGCGATCAGCTCCCGCCCCGACGCACACCCGCGCAGCGCACCCCCGATCTCCCGCTCGACCCCGAGCCACGCCCGCACCGCCATCCGCGCCTCCGGCGAGAACCCCTCCTGGTCGGGAAGATTCGCCAACACCGCCCCCGCGCCCCACAGATCCTCGACCGCGGGCCGCAGCGACCCGTCCGCCCACCGCTCCCCCGCCGCCACCACGGCCACACTGCGACCGGCGCCGATCCACCCGGCCACCGCCGCAGCGTTCCGCAGCGAGGCCCCCGCGCACAGCGAACCCGCCGCGGCCAGCTCGTGCGCGATCGTCGAGCCGTTGGGCGAGGGCAGCACCAGCCGCTCGAACGGCTCGGCCCGGCGCAGGGTCCCCGGCGAGAGACTCACCTGCCCCGGCGCGGCCGCCCGGCGCCCGACCGCGGCCACGGCACCCCGCGCGGCGGCGTACTCGCCCACCCCGTCGTGCCCCCAGCGGTACGGGAACACCTCGATCCCGAGGTCGGCGGCGACCGATAGCGTGGTGGTGAAGGACAGCACGTCCACCACGACGGTCACCTCGGCGCGCACCGCCGCCGCGCCGACCGGCCCCCAGTCGAAGCGGACCCGGTAATCGCCCTGCCGGTGTTCGGGATTCACCGCGGCAGCAGCGAGCGGAGGTGCCCCTCCCAGGCCGCGGGCTCGCGCACCCACCACGCCACGCTGTCCCCCTGGACGGCGACGCGCAGCAGATCCCGGCGCACCGACTTGCCGTTGTGCGAGCGCACGATATCGACCCCGGTGACCGCGCTGAGCGGAATCTCCAGCGGCTCGGCCGCGCCCGCGCGCCGGAACCACAGCCGCTGCCCGGTGAGCACCAGCGCGCCATTGCCGCGAATCTGCCTGCCGCCCTTCGACTCCCAGCCGAAGAAATTGGCCATGGGGTCGCTGCGCAGCACCTCGCCCGGCGCGAACGTAGCCTCGACGGCCCGCGCCGACGACTGCTTCACCCGCCCGGTGACGAAAACGATGGTCAACGCGATCACACCGCCGACCACCCCGACGATGACAATGATCAGGAGCACCAGCAGCAGAATTGTCACGGCCGCAGCCTAACCGGTGCGGGGCGGGGAGGAGCGGGTATGACGGGCGAGGAGGAGCGGCGGCGGCCGGTCGGGCTGGGGCTGCGGGCCTGGGTCACCACGAAACTGGTGCGCCGGGTGCTGCGTTTCCTGGCCTGGACGCGCATCGTCCGGGTGACGGTGCACGACCGCGCGGTGGTGCCGGTGCGCGGCCCGGTGCTGGTGGCGAGCAACCACATCTCCATGCTGGACGCGATCTTCCTCTGGGGCGCCCTGCGCCGCCGCGCCATGGCGGTGGCCATGGCCGAGCTGTGGACCTGGCCGGTGGTCGGGGTGCTGGTCCGCGGGCTCGGGCATATCCCGGTGATCCGCCGCGACCCGGAATCCGGCCGCGCGGCGCTGGACCAGGCCGAGTGGGTGCTGCGGCACGGCGGCATGCTGATCATCTACCCGGAGGGGCGCTGTGTGCGGCCCGGCGAGGTCGAGCCGTACAAGCCGGGGGTCGCCAAGCTCGCCTTCAGCACCGGCGTGCCGATCATTCCGGTCGGCACCACCGGCACCGACGACGTGCTTCCGCTGCGCGGCGCGGACGGCGGGGGCCGCTTCGACCGCACCCGCCCGGTGACCATCCGCTTCGGCGCCCCCATCGACCCGGCCGGCTTCGATTCCCCGGAGGAGCTCCTGACCCACCTGCGCGAGCGCATCGAGGCGCTGCGCGGCTGAGCGGCGCTCGACCGGCGACCGGGTTCCCTCGCGGCAAGAGCCGGACCGCGGGCAGGCTGGTCGAGCGCGGCGGGCCGGACGCGGCGCGGCATCGTGGCGGTCGACCACGGCTGTGGCTCCCGCGCGTCTTCGACCCGCCCGGCGGCAGCGCCCCCGAGGTGCACGGCGGCCACCGCAACCTGCTCGCCGAAGCCACCGTCGACCCGCTATCCCAGACCGCGGCGCTGAACGCGGTCTCCGTCGCGGTCGAGCGGGTTCAGCCGAGCCGGTAGAAGGCGGCAGCGTTGCCGCAGAGCACCGCCTCCGCGTGCTCGCCCGCCACCTCGGCGACCAGCGCCAGATCGGCGTCCGCGAACGGCCTGCGGGCCCGGGTCGACGGCAGGTCGGTCCCAGTGAGCAGCGCGGACGGATCGACCTCGAGAACCGCGCGCATCGCCGCCGCCGGGTCCAGCTCCACCCGCCCGAACCCGGTCGCCTTCACCTTCACCCCCCGCTCCACCAGCCGCAGCAGCTCCGGCAGCCCGTCGGCGTGCAGCCCCAGGTGGTCGATGCTCACCGCGGGCAGCGCCGCGACGGTGGCCGCCAGCTCCGGCAGATCCCGCGCATCGATGTAGAGCTCCGCGTGCCACCCCGCCACCTCGTGCGCCCCGCCACCCGCTCCCGGTACGCCGCCGCGGTGAACTCCGGCGGCAAGTAGCCGTCGTTCTCGATCAGCGGGTGGCGCGGGTCGATGATGTGCAGGTGGGCGTCGAAGGTGCGCATGCCGTCACCCTAGGTCGCACCAGGCCCGGACGGCCGCCCCGAATCGCGGTGCCCGCCGGCGATCACCTCCGTGTATCGGCGGCTCCCGGCTCGCGAGCACCACCAGCCCGGTGTCGAGCTGCGCGACGACGTCCTGGCCCCGGATTCCAGGAGCTCGGCCGCCGTCCCGGACACCGGGATTCCGGTAAGCCGATCCCGAGCGGAACTCGTTAGGATCCCTCGAGAGTTGCAAGCACGGAGACGAGAACAGGATTGACGTGACGATTCCGACCCCGGTCGCGACGGCGATGAGTATCGGCATGGGTGTGCGCGAGGCGCTGCGCGCCGCCTTCGACCGGAGCATCGGCCTCGGCGCCGACATCCCGCTGCGGGCCGAGCGACTGGAGCCGCGGTGGCTGGAAGCGGCGATGGGGTTGCCGGAGGGCAGTATCACCGCGATCCGGGTGCTGGACGAGCACTCCGGCACGGCGGCGCGGGCCCGGATCGCGGTGCAGAGCACCGCCGACATCCCGGAGCACCTGTTCCTCAAGCTGCCGCCGCAGAACTACCTGCAGCACGTGATGATGAACGTCTTCGGCATGGGCATCAAGGAGACCATCGCCTACCGGGCGCTCGGCGACGAGCCGCCGGTGCGGGTGCCGCGCTGCTACGCGGCGCAGGTGTCGGGGTTCCGCAAGCGCTCGCTGCTGGTGCTCGAGGATCTCACCGGGGCGGCGCGGTTCCGCACCGTGCTCGACTCGATCAGCGACACCGAGGCCGAGGCCCTGGTGGACGCCTTCGCCGATCTGCACGCCGCCTTCTGGGGCACCGACCGCTTCGCGACCGACCTCGCCCCGCTGGCCGAGCGCACCACCGCCTCCATCCAGCTGGCGAACATGGTCCGGCGCCGGTTCCTGGAGAAGATCAATGGGCACGCCGCCGAGCTCATCCCGGCCGAGATGCAGGCCCAGTGCCGGATCTTCTACCAGCGCGCCCCCGAGATCGACGCCTTCTGGGCCGCGGTCCCGCAGACCCTCATGCACGGCGACCCGCACCTCGGCAACCTGTACTTCACCGACGCGGGCCCCGGCTTCCTCGACTGGCAGATCGCGACCGCGGGCCCCGGCATCAGGGACGTCGCCTACAGCCTCACCGCCTCGATGGAGCCGGAACTGCTGCGCAAGGTCGAGCGCGGGCTGGTCGAGCGGTACGCGGCGCGGCTGGACGCGGCCGGGGTCGAGGTGGACGGCGAGCGCATGTGGACCCTCTACCGCGCCGCCACCACCGAGTTCTACCTCAACGCGGTCTGCACCGCCGAGGCCAGCGACCGGATGCAGCCGCTGGAGGTCTCGGCGGTCGGGGTGCAGCGGGCGGTCGCCGGGGTCGCGGCGCACGACGGGTTCGGGCTGCTCACCGAGCTGATCGACGCACGAAAGAATTGATCACTCCCCGGCCCGCGCTGCTGCGAGCGGATCTGCTCAGGGCAGCGCGGGCCGCGAAAACCGTTGCGGCTGCGGCACGGTGGAGCCATGGCACACGACGAGAAGACCCCGATGTTCGATCGGCGGGCCCGTGAGCAGCTGCTCGCCCGCCGCATCGTGGTGCTGGACGGCGCGCTCGACGACGACAACGGCACCCTGCTCATGACCCAGATCCTCACCCTGGCCGCGGAGGACGCGCAGGCCGGGATCGCGCTCTGGATCCACTCCCCCGGCGGCTCGGTGCCGTCCATGCTCGCCATCAGGGACGTGCTGCGGCTGGTCCCGTGCGAGGTGAGCACGCTGGCGCTGGGGCTGGCCTGCAGCGCGGGGCAGTTCCTGCTGTCGGCGGGGTCGCCGGGGCGGCGGTACGCGCTGCCGCACGCGCGGATCCTCATGCACCAGGGCTCGGCCGGGATCGGCGGCAGCGCGGTCGAGGTGGAGGTGCAGGCGGAGGATCTGCGCTACACCGTGGAGACGGTGCTCGGGCTGATCGCGGCCGACACCGGGCAGCCCTACGACCGGGTGTACGAGGATTCGCTGCACGATCGCTGGTTCACCGCGACGCAGGCGCGCGAGTACGGCTTCATCGACCACATCGTGGACTCGTTCGGGCAGGTCGTGCCGGAGCGCCAGCGGGTGGGGATCACGGCATGAGCGGGTCAGGCCCGGAGGCGGGAGCGGAGCGTGGCCACGGAGGGCCCTCGCTCATGCGGAATCTATGCAGCATGAGCGGGTCAGGCCCGGAGGCGGGAGCGGAGCGTGGCCACGGAGGGCCCTCGCTCATGCGGAATCTATGCAGCATGAGCGAGTCAGGCCCGGAGGCGGGAGCGGAGCGTAGCCACGGAGGGCCCTCGCTCATGCCACGAAGGGACCCGGCATGAGCAGCTACACGATTCCCAATGTGGTCGCGTCGCATCCCCGTGGCGGCGAGCGGATCACCGACATCTACTCGCACCTGCTCAGCGAGCGCATCGTCTACCTGGGGACGGTGATCGACTCGGGCGTCGCCAACGCGCTCATCGCGCAGCTGCTGCATCTGGAGTCGGAGAACCACGAGCAGCCCATCCAGCTCTACGTCAACTGCGAGGGCGGCGATCTCTCCGCCATGCTCGCCGTCTACGACACCATGCAGCACATCAACGCGCCCGTGCACACCACCTGCGTCGGCCAGGCCATCGCGGTCGGCGCGGTGCTGCTGGCAGGCGGCGCGCCGGGCGAGCGCTGCCTGCTCCCGCACGCCAGGGTGGTGCTGCACCAGCCCGCCGCCAGCGGCCGCGGCACCATCCCGGACCTGATCATCCAGGCCGACGAGCTGGTCCGCATGCGCACCGATATCGAGGCGATCCTGGCCGTCCACACCGGCCAGGCCGTGGAGCGGCTGCGCCACGACACCGACCGCGACCGGGTCTTCACCGCGAACGCCGCGGTGGAGTACGGGCTGGTGGACCGGGTGCTGCCCGCCCGCTCGCGCTAAGCGGCGCGCAGCATGGCGGTGGGCGCGGCGGCCGGGCGGCTCAGCTCGCCCGCCACCGCGCCTGCCAGCTCGCCGAGCGAGGTGCCGAGCGCGCCTGCCAGCGCCGCGATCATCTCGCTCGACGGCTCCTTGCGCCCGCGCTCCACCTCGGACAGGTACTGCGGGGAGATTCCCGCCCGCCCCGCCGTCTCCACCAGCCGCTCCCCGCGCTCGGTGCGCAGGGCGCGGAGCCGTTCGCCGAGCACCTCGCGCCACAGTGGTTCGGCCTCGGTCCGGCCGCCGGGGATTACTCGGAGTCCGTGCTGCTCGGTCATAGGTCGAGGGTAGGTGTTCGGGTGGGCGGTGCCGGATACGGTTTCGCGCACAGCGAACTCGGGTTCGGTTCCAGCCCTGGGAGTTGAGGTTCTGGCTCGCCGCTCGTGATCGGGGTGCCGTCCGTGCCGGACAGTGTCCGAGAAATCGGCCGGATCGCCGAACGGCTAAGGTCGAGGGCGATGACCGAAGACCTCGTCGCGATCCTGCGCCGCTGGACCGGCTCCGGCGGCACCTGGCGGGTCGTCGCCGGGAACGCCGGCGCGATCACCGTCGCGCTGCTGCCGTGCACCGGCGGCGAGGAGGTCGACCGGCTGGTGTCGGACGACCCGGCGCTGCGCGCGTACATCGGCGGCAGGGCCGGCAGCGAGGATCACTGACCCGAGGAGAGGACCCTCCATGCCCCGTATCGCCACCGCCGACGTCGTGCAGCGCCCGGCGCTGCTGGAGTTCCTCCGCCCCAGGCACCACGCCCTGCTGAGCACCGTCCGCGGCGACGGGCGGCCGCAGATCTCGCCGGTCACCTGCGGGGTGGATCAGGACGGGCGGATCGTGATCTCCACCTACCCGGGCCGCGCGAAGACCATGAACATCAAGCGGACGCCCGAGGTCTCGGTGCTGGTGCTCTCCGACGACTGGGACGCCGCCTGGGTGCAGGTGGACGGCCGGGCCGAGGTGCTCGACATGCCGGAGGCGCTGGACGGGCTGGTCGACTACTACCGCTGCATCGCGGGCGAGCACCCGGACTGGGACGAGTACCGCGCCGCCATGGCGAGGCAGAACAAGTCGCTGATCCGGGTGACCATCGAGCGCTGGGGTCCGATCGCGACGGGCGGATTCCCGCCGGAACTCGCATGAGCGGGTCAGGCCCGGAGGCGGGAGCGCAGCGTAGCCACGGAGGGCCCCCGCTCATGCGACGATTCGGCACAGCATGAGCGGGTCAGGCCCGGAGGCGGGAGCGCAGCGTAGCCACGGAGGGGCCCCGCTCATGCGACTATTCGGCACAGCATGAGCGGGTCAGGCCCGGAGGCGGGAGCGCAGCGTAGCCACGGAGGGCCCCCGCTCATGCGAGGGTTCGGCACAGCGTAAGCGGCATCGTTCTCGAACTCGCCGACGTCACCGTCCGGCGGGACGGCGGGCAAAGCCGCAGCCGCGCGCGGCCAGCTCCTCGCCGAGGATCCGGATCGCCTTCGGCCCGACGCCGTGAATGGCGAGCAGTTCCTCCGCACTGGCCGCGCTCAGCTGCTCATAGCGGGTGTAGCCGTGCGCGGCCAGTTCGCGCCGCGCCACCGTGCCGATGCGCGCGGTGAGCTCGCTCGGATCCTCGGTCACGCCACGATGCTAGCCGCAGGCGAATCCCGCGAAGCTATCTCCCGCTGAACAAAGTCTCCGCAGTTCACCGCTGGTGGAAACGGGCCGAGCGGGGGGGCGCGCCGGGGACCGTTCGATAGCCTGAGTAATAATTTCCGAGTCCGGACGCGGCCCGCGTTCGGCATGCGCTCGGACGGAGGGACCGCGATGACGGAGCCGGCCCCGGGCGCGACGGTCACGGCGGCGGACGCGCACCCCCTGGTCGCCCGGGTGCGCGAGTACGCCGAGCGGGTGCTGCGCCCGGCCGCGCTGCGCACCGACCGCGATGGCGACCGGCTGGAGGAGCCGCGCACCACCGAGGCGGCCGGTGGCGAGGCGCTCGGCACGCTCACCCGCGCTGCTCATCGCCCGCTGCGGCCGCGGCCTCGGCAGCGACGACACCGCGCGGCTGTACGCACGCGCCGCGCTCTTCGTGCTGGCGCAGGGGCAGATCGGCGATGTCAGGCACGCCCAGGTCACCCGGCTCGCCCGCTGAATCACGAACAGGAACCACGCTCGATGACGCTCGAATTCCCCTCGTACCGCTACACCGCGCCCGGCCGCTCCGACGGGGGCGGCGCGAGCGCCACCTGGCCGGTCGGCCCGGAGGACGTCGCGGAATCGCCGCGCCGCCACCAGGACCTCGGCAGCACGCACTTCGCGCTCTCCGACACCCCGTACCTGCGCGAGATCGGCAGGCAGGGGAATCAACTGCTCCCGCTGCTCCGCGGATGAGCGCCGACACCACCGCCGCTCCCCCGGCGCACTCCGACCTGCGCTGGAAACGCCTGGTCGGCGTGTTCGCGCTCACCAACACCGTCACCTACGGCGCGTTCATCCAGGCGTTCACGGTGCTGCTCATCCCCATGTCGGAGGCGCTGGCGGCCTCGCGCACGGAGGTGACGGCGGCGGCCACCATCTCGACGCTGGCCGGGGCGCTCGCCGCGGTACCGGTCGGCAACCTGCTGGACCGGTACGGCGGCAGGCTGCTCATGGCCGCCGGGTCGGTGATCGGGGTGGCCGCGGTGCTGCTGTGGTCGCGGGCGACCGGGCTGCCCCAGCTGTACCTGGCCTTCGCGCTGGCCGGGCTGGCGCTGGCGATGTCGACCTACGAGGCGGCGTTCGCGGTGCTGGTGGTGGTCACCGATACCAGGCACCGGGACGGCGCCATCATCGCGGTGACCATGATCTGCGGCCTCGCCACCAGCTTCTACTACTTCCTGGTCGGCTGGCTGGAGGGGCAGCTCGGCTGGCGGAACGCGCTCCTGGTGCTGGCGCTGATCCTGGCCGTGGTGGCGGTGCCCGCGCATCTCTGGGCGATCCCGGGGCGCACCGCGCACAGCCTGCGGGTGACCGGGCGGCACGGGGTGCCGGTCGGGAAGGCGCTGCGCAGCCCCGGCTTCTGGTTCCTGCTCGTCGCCTTCGTCGCGCAGAGCGGGGTGACCGCGGCCTTCCTGCTCATGATGGTGTCCTGGTTCCGCGATGTCGGGTTCTCGCCCACGGTGGCGGCGGCGCTGCCGATCGCGGTCGGGGTGCTGCAGATCGCCGCCCGGATGGGGCTGGCGCCACTGTCCCGCCGGTTCGGCATGGCCAGGGTGACCGCGGTGTCCTTCGCCGTCCAGGGCGCCGGGCTGCTGGCACTGCCGCTGGCGGGCACCTCGCTGCCGCTCACCCTGGCCTGCATCGCCGCCTTCGGGCTCGGCTACGGGATCAGCGTGGTGGCCAAACCCTCCATCGTGGCGGACACCTTCGGCGTGGCACGCTTCGGCAGCATCCTGGCGCTCATGGCGGTGCCGACCGCGCTCTCCAGGGCAGGGACCCCGCTGGCCGCGGCGTGGCTCGCGGACTGGCGCTTCCTGGTGCTGCTCGGCGCGGCGTGCCTGCTGGCGGCGCTCGCCCTGCTGCCGGTCGCGCGGCCGGTGGGCCGGACGGCCGAACCGGCCACCTGACCCGCGCTCAGGCCCTGGCCTGCTCGTGGCTCTCGACGAAGGCGAGGAAGCGCGGGATCACCTGCTCCGGGTTGGCCCAGAGCAGGTCGTGGCCGACGCCGGGCATGATCTCGGCCTGCGCCCGGGCGATCCCCTCCCGCGCCCGGGCCGCGCCGAACTCCGGGTCGGCGACGACCGTCTCGGCGCCGAAGAGCACCAGGGTGGGAGCGGCGATGGCGGCGAGCTGCGCGTCGGTGAAGGTGCGGTCCCACGGCATGGCCATCCGGAACTTCGCGATGGCACCGGCCAATTCGATGCCCGCGTCGTCCATCTCGTAGCGCGGCATCAGCCAGCGATTGAACTGACGCATGCGCTCCGGCGTCGGATTGATCCCGCTCACGATGAACTTCGCCAGCAGCCCCAGCCGCGGGCGGGCGAAGACGCCCGCGCTCGGCTCCAGCAGCGTCAGCGAGGCCAGCCGGTCCGAGCGGTGCACCGCGACGGCGCCGGCGAGCCAGGCGCCGAGTGAGTTCCCGGCCAGGTGCACCCGCTCGACGCCGAGCCCGTCGAGCGTGTCGGCGAACCAGCGGGCGATATCGGCGGTGTCGCGCACCGGCGCGGTCTGTTCGCAGCGCCCGGCCCAGCCGATGACGTCAGGTGTCAGGACGACGTGGTCGCGCGCCAGCTCCTCGACGAACGGGTACCAGACCTGACCGTTGCCGCCGATGCCCGGCAGCAGCGCGATCGGGGCGCCGCTCCCCCGCCCCGACTTCCGCACGTAGGTGCTACCGAACGAGGTGGGCACCTCGTGCTCCGTCGACGGCACCGGCCAGCGCGCCGCCACCGCGTCGTAGGCCGCCCGGAATCGCGCCTCGCCCGCCGCGCTGCTGAACTTGCCGATCTTCGCCATGCTCTCCGCCCTCTCCCGTTGGTAATACGAACATACCACAAAAGGTGACAGGTCGGGTCGCACCTGGAAGGAGATGCCGACGACGGTCACGTCGCCGTCAACCGTGCGCAGCCCCGTTCACCGGCTCCACTACGAACGGCCCGAGACGATCCAGTGCTGCGGCTGCCCCCGCCCGTTCAGGCTCCAGGAACGGCTTCGCCGGAATCGGCCCCGCCCGAGAGAAAGAAGTCGTGTGCAGGAAGCCCGCATTCGGCTTGCCGACATTCACCTTCACGGTGAGTGGCGCCACGACCTCACGCCCGGTGTAATTCGCGAAGACGTAATCCGGCGGAATTCCGAGCGCCTTGTCCTCGAATCCGTGCTGGTAATTATCGGCCTTCACGATTCGCCGCGTCCACCGGATCACCGTTGCTGAACGTCACCCCTCGCACAGCGTGAAGGGGTGGCTCAGCCTGTCCTGGCTGACCCCGGGACGTCGCCGGCCACGGCTTCACCTCGCCCGACTTCGGATCCTGCCAGGTCAGCCAGGTTGTTCGTGACCCAGCTGTTCGGCCAGATCGAAGCCAGCCACGCCGTGCACTGAACCGGATCGTAGAAGTTCAGCGTCCCCGTAGAAATCGCGCGCCGAGGATACGGCGTTGTCGGTGGAAAGTTGACCATTTCGCGGTTGGCGTGACGGCCGGCAGCTCATCGTGATTCGAACTCCTCGACCGCCGAGGTTTGCTACATTCGTCCGCATTCGGCGAGGGAGCGGGGACGGGCGTGGGGACCATCGTGATGACGGGGGGGACTTCCGGGATCGGGGCCGTCGCCGTCTCGCTGTTGCGCGGGGAGCATCGCGTGGTGCTCGGGGCCCGCCGCCCCGCGTCCGGTGTGGAGTCGTTGCCGCTGGATCTCGCGTCGCTGAAGTCGGTGCGGACGTTCGCCGCCGGGATTCGGCATCGGCTGGGGTCGGAGGCCATCGATGCGCTGGTGCTCAACGCGGGGGTGATCCGGGCGGATGCCGACGGGCGGACGGTGGACGGGTTCGAGACCGCCTTCGCGGTCAACCACCTGGCGCACTATCTCCTGCTTCGGCTCCTGCTTCCCGGGCTCGCACCGGGAGCCGTGGTTCTGCTGACCACCAGCGGAACCCACGACCCCGCCACCGGTGCCGGGCTCGAGCCGCCCCGGCACGCCGACGCGCGGCTGCTCGCGCACCCGGAGCTCGACGAGTCGCTGCCCGCGAAGGCCGGGCAGCATGCCTACACGGCGTCCAAGCTCTGCGCGGTGCTCATCGTGCGGTATCTCGCCACCGAGTACTCGAACGTGGTGACTCCCATCGCCTTCGATCCGGGGCAGGTGTTCGGGACCGGGCTCGCGGGCGATCTCGCGCTGCCGATGCGGGTGGCGTGGAAGGTGCTCGGGACGCCTGTCGGGTGGCCGCTGCGGCAGTTCCAGCCGACGTTGAACAGTGTCCCGGATGCGGGGAAAGCGTTGGCTTCGCTCGCTTCCCGCGAAGTGGTTCCGCCCGAGGGGCAGAGTTATGCCGCGGTGCGGCGGGGGAAGCTGGGGTGGCAGGAGCCGTCCGAGCTGGCTCGGGATGTGGCGGCCGGGGTGGGGCTGTGGGAGGAGAGCGCTCGCCTGGCGATGCCGGAAACGTAGGTCTCAATTTCCGGGCTCGCCGTCGACTCGCGGCAGCAACGGACCGAACGCGGGCAGAGTTCAGCCGAGCAGCGGGTCCAGCCGGGCGCGGACCGCCGCGGACGGGTCGTCGGCCCGCTCCGCGGCACGGCACAGCTCGGCGGCGAATCGATCGCGCGGGACGCCGGAGCGCTCGGCGCACCGGTCGAGGAGATACTCGGCTTGGCGCGGCGTGAGCGCGTAGACCAGCATGATGACCGCGGCGGCGCGATCGTCCGCGGGCGGGCCGGAGGTACCGGGGAGAACCGAGTCGGCGGCGGCGGTTTCGGGGGCGGGCAGAAGTAGCACATCGCCGAAGATGCCCGCTGGCGAATCGGGTAAACGCCGTCCGGTGTGCCCGGGCGGCGGAGTGGTGTGCCGCCGTCGACATCTACCCGAACCCACAGCGGCTCCACCCGGACCAACCGGATGGAGCCGCCTGTCCCCCGGACCTATCGCCGGGCCTGTCCGCCCTACTTCGTCGCCGGCGGAACCGGCGCGGGCGCGTTGATGGTGGAGAAGTACTGGATAGCCGCGCCGATGATGACGGGCGCGGTGACCAGGATCTGCCCGGCGAGCGTGCCGAGCGCCCCGACGGCCAGGATCCCGCCGATGCAGCCGATGGCCGCGGCCGGGATGAACGGGCCGAAGAGCCCGACGATGGTCGCCGAGGCGACGGTGGCGCCCGCGATGCCGCCGAGCACGCAGCCCGCGGCACCGCCGACGAGCCCGCCGACCAGCGTGCCGATGGTGGCACCCGCGCTGATGGTGCTGGTCATACGCGACCAGGCGGCGACCTCACGGTCGTACTCGTTCTTGAACGGCGCCTTGTCCTCGTAGGGCAGGGCGACCGGCTTGTAGACGGCCTGCGCGACGTCGAGCTGCGGGGTCAGGGTCGCGGTGCGGCCGGCGATCTGGGCCGCGATCGGGAACTCGAAGTCGTCGATGCGGAAGCTCAGCGGCGTCCCGGCGATGAGGTCGCCGTTCGGGGCCTTGATCTTCAGCGCGGCGTCCTCGACGACGAGGGAGCCCTCGTCGATGCTGATGATGCTCTGGGTATCGGTGGCGTGCGCGGTGAAATCGACGGTGCCGTCACCGGCCGGAGCCGCGCCGGCGGTGCCGGACGCGATTCCGCATGCGGCGACCAGGCCCGCGGCCACCGCGACGATCTTCCTCATCCTGATGTTTCCTCTCGGTTTTCGGTGCACCCGGCAGCCCGGTCGGGCTCCGGGTAGTCAGAGGTCGAGGACGAGAGGGCCCTGGCAGGCGCGGGAGACGCACAGCATCATGGTCTTCCCGGCCGCCTGTTCGTCCTCGGTGAGCAGTGAATCACGGTGCTCGATCGCACCGGTGAGCACTGTTGTCTCGCAGGTGCCGCAGGTGCCCTCGCGGCAGGAGGTGATCACCGGGACGCCCGCTGCCTCGAGCACGTCGGCGATGGATGTGCCCGGCGGCACGGCGAAGGTCTGGCCGGTGCTCGCCAGCCGGACCTCGAACGCCGTGTCGGCCCCCTCGGCCACCGGCTTCGGCGCGAAGCGCTCGACGTGCACCGGCATGCCGCGCTCGGTGCCCGCGGCGACGGTCGCGGCGAGCAGCGGCTCCGGGCCGCAGCAGTAGACGGTGGCGCGGGGGTGGCGGTCAAGCAGCTCGGTGATGGGGAGCAGGCCGTGCTCGTCCTGCGGCAGCAGGTTCACCGCGGCCGGGTGGCGCTCGGCCAGTTCTCCGGCGAAGGCCATGTGGGCGCGGCTGCGGCCGCCGTAGTAGAGCTGCCAGGGGGCGGCGGCGGTGGTGGTCATGGCCAGGATGGGGGTGATGCCGATGCCGCCCGCCACGAACAGGTACTCCTCGGCCTCGACCAGCTCGAAGTTGTTGCGCGGCTGCGAGACCTGGAGCAGGGAGCCCTCGAGGGCGGTGCGGCGCAGGTGGTCGGAGCCGCCGCGGCCGCCTGGTTCGTGCAGGATGGCGATGCGCCAGCCGCCGAGGTCGCCGGGGTCGCCGCAGAGCGAGTACTGCCTGACCCCGGTGGGGCCCGCCGCGACGTCGATGTGGGCACCCGGACGCCAGCGCGGCAGCGGCGCGCCGGAGGCGTCGGCCAGGTCGAGCGCGAAGACGCCCGCCGCCTCGTCCCGGCGGGCGCGCACCCGTACCGTGATGTCGTTCATCTGGTCTCCTCACCGGACGGTGTGATGCGGTAACCGTCACCGCAAACCGACCGCGCCGCAGGGCGCGAACGGGCAGATGATTCGGTCGATCGAGAACGCCTATCGCCCCGACACGCCCGGGACTCGCCGACCGAGACTGGCGCCATGACCAACGTCGCGGATTTGGTGGAACGGACCACGCAGTTCATCAACGAGCAGGTCGTCCCGGTGGAGCGCGAGGTCGTCGTCGACGGTCGGGTGATGGACGACGCGCTGCGGCTGGAGCTGCAGAAGCGGGCCAAGGAGGCCGGGGTGTTCGGCCCGCTCTCCGATCCCCGCTACGGCGGGCTCGGGCTGAAGACCGCGGAGCAGGCGCAGGTGCTGGAGGCCGCGGGCGCGAGCCTGCTCGGCCCGCTCGCGCTGAACGCCTGGGCGCCCGACGACGGCAATATCCACCTGCTCGCGCACGTCGCGAACTCCGAGCAGCAGCGGCGCTACCTCGCCCCGCTGGCCTCCGGCGAGGTGCGCTCGGCGATCGCCATGACCGAGCCGGCGCCGGGGGCCGGCTCGGACCCCGGCATGCTCCAGACCTACGCCAGGGCGACCGGCGACGGCTGGGTGATCAACGGCGCCAAGCACTTCTGCACCGGCGCGCAGGGCGCGGCCTTCGTGATCTGTGTGGCGAACACCGACGAGGGCGCCACCATGTTCCTGGTCGATGCCGACAATCCGGGGTTCACGGTGGGGCGGCGCATGCCGACCATGGATTACACCAGCGCGCCGGGCGGGCACTGCGAGGTGCTGTTCGAGGAGTGCGCGGTGCCCGATTCGGCGGTGCTCGGCACGGTCGGCCACGGGCTGCCGCTGGCGCAGGTGCGGCTGGCGCCCTCGCGGCTGGTCTTCGCCATGAACTGGCTGGGGCTGGCGGTGCGCGGGCACCACCTGGCGCTGCGGCACATCAACGCCAGGACCTCGTTCGGCGCGCCGATCGCCGAGCACGGGATGGCGCAGGCGCTGGTCGCGGACAGCGAGATGGACATCGTCGCGGCGCGCGGGGTGATCCGCACGGCGGCCGAGACCATCGACGCGCATGGCCCGACCGCCTCGCAGTCCAGGCACGAGGCCTCGATCGCGAAGACCTTCGTCTCCGAGGCGGTGTGGCGGGTGCTCGACCGCGCGGTGCAGCTGCACGGCGGGCTCGGCGTCTGCGAGGACCACCTGGTCGCCCGGTTCCTGATCGAGGCGCGGGCGTTCCGGATCTACGAGGGCCCGTCCGAGGTGCTCCGCACCTCCATCGCCCGCCGCGCCCTGCGCGCGCACCGCTGAAAGGGAACCACCATGACCACGCGTGAACTCACCGGCTTCGCGGCGGGCTACCCGGAGCTGGATCCGGAGCACGTCGACTACGAGTACCTGCGCTCGACCTCGCACACCCTGATCCCCTTCGGCACGCACGTCGGCACCGAGATCACCGAGATCGGCCCGGAGCGGGCGGTGGTGGAGATCCCGGCGGGCGGCCCGACCACCAACCACATGGGCACCGTGCACGCGGGGGCGCTCTTCACCGCCGCCGACATCGCGGGCGCCGCGGCTTTCGTCGGGGCGGCGGCGAGCAGGCTCTACCGGGTGCAGCGGCTGGTGCTGCGGGGTGCGAGCGTGCGGTACAAGCGCCCGGCCGCGGGACGGATCCGCGCGGTCGCCTCGGTCGAGCCGGAGGCGGTGGCGGGCGTGCTCGCCTCCACCGTGGGCGAGCGGTTCGAGATCGTGATCCCGGCGGCGCTGCTGGACGACGCCGATGTGCTGGTCGCCGAGTTCAGCTTCGACTACGTCTGCGACACCAACCCCGGGGAGGACGAGCGATGACCACCGCGCTGCCCAAGTTCACCGAGCTGGAGTCCGCGACGGTCGCGACGGCGGACGGGGTCACCTTCACCGTGCGCTTCCTGCCCGCCGACCAGCCCGGCGCACCCGTGGTGCTGATCCTGCCCGCCATGGCCATGAAGGCCAAGCACTACCTGGCGCTCGCCGCGAGCCTGCACGCCGAGGGGCTCGCGGTCGCCACCACCGACCTGCGCGCGCACGGCGAGGCCACCCCGGCGCTCGGCGAGCACCGCGACTTCGGCTACCGGGAGATGATCGAGACCGACCTTCCCGCCATCGTGGCCGCGGTCGGCGAGCGCTTCCCGGGGGCACCGCTGTACCTGTTCGGGCACAGCCTGGGCGGGCAGCTCGCGCTGCTCTTCGCGAGCGCGGAGCCGGAGCGGGTGGCCGGGGTCGGGATCATCGGCACCGGCACCGTGTTCTGGTACGCGTTCGGGGTGCGGCGCTGGTGGGAGGCGCTGAGCCAGATCCAGTACATCGGCTGGGTTGCCCGGCGGACCGGGCAGTGGCCGGGCGGGGTCCTCATCCCGGCACCCATGCCGGGCGGGGTCATGCGGGACTGGTCCATGCACTCGCTCACCAGCTTCTACCGGCCCAAGGGCTCTGCGCGGCGGTACAACTCGCTGCTGCGGCGGCTGGCCAAGCCGGTGCTGGTGATCTCGCTCGACGAGGATGTGCTCGGGCCGAAGTCGAATGTGGACTTCCTGGTCGGGCGGATGCCGAGCGCGCGGGTCACCCGCTGGCACGTGGACGCGGATTCGGGTGTCGCCCATCGTGATCACTTCAGCTGGGTGAAGGATGCGCCGGTGCTGGCGGCCCGGATCGCCGCCTGGGCGCGGGGCGCGCGGTAGCCGCTCAGCCGGTGAACAGCGGGAGCAGCCGCTCGCCGACGCGCCGGGCGGTCCCGCAGACATCCTCGCCAGGTGGCGGGGTGGTGCCGGGTACCGTGCGCGCCCACAGCAGGACCGGGCCCGCGGGGAGATCGGCCACGTAGTAGCAGCGTTCGGCGCGCTCCGGGTCTGCGCGATCGGCCGTCTCGACCACCGCGCGGCCCGCGAGCGTCGCGGGGCCGACCGGCCGGTAGTCGACGGAGTAGCGCGGGCCGGTGCCGAACTCCTCGATGCTCGGGGGGCCGACGTACACGGCGAGATCGCGGGTGCCGGTGCTGTCACGCCAGATGCAGCCCGCCCAGCCGGTGAACTCGACGCCGAAGGTGCCGCGCTGATACGGCGGCACGGTCAGCCCCGCGTCGGCGAGCACGCCGTCCGGAACCGCGCAGGGATCCTGCCGGACGACCGCCCGGTCGACCGGCGGAGTATCGGTGCCGGTATCCGCACACGCCGTGCCGCCGAGCAGGGCGGTGCCGAGCAGCAGCGCCCCCACCGCGCGCCTCATACGAGCCCCGATCGCGACGTCGGGTACTCGTCGAGGTCATCGGGCCAATCACTGGGGCCGACGACTCCCGGCTCGGGACCGCGGCGCAGACTTCTGTCGGTTTCGGCCACGTCGTCCCGACCCCACTTCCATTCGTACGACGGAGACAGCTTCAGCTCGGTGACCTCCGTGGGCACGGGCGATGCCGCCCATTCGATATCGGGCCAGCGCGCCGTTCCCTCCTGGACGCGCGCGGCGTAGCCGTGCAGCGCCTCGGACGCGGACGGCATCGCCGCCAGTGCGCGCAGGAGTTCCTCGGTGACCACGGTCGGCTCGCGCCACAGCTCCTGCGGGTCAGTGCTGTCGACCTGTGCGATCGTCGTCCGCATATCGGCCACCGAGGCGAAGACGCGACGAGCGGCCGCGGCCACGCCGGGATTTAGATTCGGATCGGCGAGGGAATCACCGATGCTCACGCGTTCTCCCAGGGTTGGCGACCACTACCGACTTCGAACGCCGTGGTGGGCCGGTTCACCGTGTCCTCCGTCTGCGCGATTTTCTGGGCGTCGTCGATCAGCGCGGCCGCGGCGGTCGCGTCGTCCATCCGGCTGGTGATGGGCTCCAGCTTCCGCTCGACCCATTCCTTCCCCTTGCCCACCGGATTACTGACGAACTCCAGCAACTCCCGCACCCGATCACGCATCTCCTCGATCCTGCGGACTATATCGGTAACCAGGTCGACCACCTCCCAGATTTTCCGCGCCAGGTCGAGAATCTCCAGTGCGGTGCCGATCCCGGGAATCTTCTTGACCAGTTGCTTGAAGACCTGTTTCGCATTGCGGAAGTCGATGAACGAGGCGATGAAGTCGCGCAGCTTCTCGCACGCGCTCCGCACGCCGTCCCGGATCGCGTCGGCGATCTCCGTCAGGCAATCCGAGATCACTCGGCCGACCGGCCCCTCCCACCGCAGCGCCGTGCTCTGGCCGCGGGCAAACTCCTCGAAGGCGACGGCCGCACGGCCGTCCCAGCGCGGCCCGACCTGCCGCACGGCGGAGTCGAGGTTGTCGCCGCACTGTTCGAGCGAATTGCCCGCCAGCTTGTAGCACTCCCCGATGCGCCGCAGTTCATTCCAGTTGGCGCTGATCGGGGACAGTACCGTCTCCAGAATATTGATCTCGCGGCCTGCCATTCTGGTGACGCTCTTGACCGCTTCGTTGACATCCCCGACCGCACCGGTGGTCTCGGCGATCAGATCGGCGAGCTCGGGCGGAGCCGCCCCCGGCGGATCGAGTGCGATGGAGTGGGGCAGGGAGTAGTTCGCCGCACCGGAGAAGGCGGCGACGATCCCCAGGTTCTCCCGGTCCGGATCGGCTGCGACCGGTGTGCCGTCGAATATGTTCGTGGTCGCCCGATTCAGTGCCTCGTAGTTCTGCTGTTCCCTATTCACGTACATCCAGGCCGCCCGGTTGAGTTCGTCGGCGGTATTCGCGGTGTGCATACCGATGCTCTGGAAGCGGTCCCGGAAGAGCGCCGCGGTGTCCTGGAAGGGGCCCTTCAGGGGATCGAGGATGGCTCCGCCGAACCCTTCGGGGCGGACCGGGCAGTGTTGCAGCGTGAAGGCGGCGATGCCGGTGACGTCCTGCGCGATGGTCCGCACCGCGTTGCCGGCGCCTGCCACCTCCTCGGGCGCCGCCCTGAACAGCTCTGTCATCGCGGGGGCGATCCTTTCTCTTCCGTCAGGTGCAGCGAGCCGAGAATCCGCTCGACCTCGGACTCCGCCGCCGATTGCGCCAGCCCCCTTCGATGCTCGACCAGGAGAATCGCGATCTCCGCGGTAGCGGGCGCGCGCGTCGCCAGGACGTCGAAATGAGCGGTGCCGGAGGCGCACGGGCCGGGATCCGGGATCTTCGTTACCACCGCGGTGTACCGGACCGCGAGCCCGCTCCGCTCCGGACCGTCATCTGGATCGGACCGCGCAGTTCGACCTCGGGTTGCGCACCGGCGTCGTCGGCGAAGATCCGTCCCGCCGAGGCGGCCACGGTGCGCGCCGCGTCCTCGAGCGTGGTGCCGTTCCGGCCGGTTACACCGACCTGTGCGAGCACGTCCGAGTCCGACTCGCGGCAGTAACCGTAGCCGTAGTCGCTCGCCGAGCCGATGCCGAGGATCAACCCGTCCCGGTCGGTCCAGCCGGCGACCATTGTGGACGATGCCCGCCACCCGGCGGTGGCCGACGGAACGACGTAGCTCAATCCGTAGCGGGTCGGCACCGGTTGGTCGGTGCCGGCCGGGACGACCGGCTTCGGCGGGGCTGTCTCGATGACGGGAAACTCGGGGGGTGGCGGCACCGGCGGTGCCGTGGACGGGGGCGGCGGCGCGGTCCAGGCGGCGGTGACCTCGGCGCCCGGAACGAGATGGGCGATCGGATTTCCGACCCGGCCGATTACGAATATGAACGCGGCGGCCACGACCAGCAACCCGACTATCCGGCCGAGCGGGGCCAGGAAGCCGAACCGATGGGCGTGGTCGAAGAAGTTTCGCATCGTCTTCTTGGACGCACGCACGGCCCGGATGGTTCCCTGCCGATCACCCTCGCACGCACCGGCAGACATTCGCACGATCGGCAACGACTATCGCCGCCACCTGCGGCGACGGCGGCGCAGAGACTGGCGGCACAGTGCGGAGGGAGTACCGGTGGCACGGTTGCGAATCGAGAAGGTGTCGAAGGCGTTCGGCGCGTCGGTGGCGGTGCGCGAGGTCGAGCTGGATATCGCGGACGGCGAGTTCATGGTGCTGCTCGGGCCGAGCGGCTGCGGCAAGTCGACGCTGCTGCGCATGGTGGCGGGGCTCGAGGAGCCCGGTTCCGGGCGGATCCTGCTGGATGACCGCGACATCACGCACCAGGCGCCGCAGCGCCGCGACCTGGCCATGGTGTTCCAGAGCTACGCGCTCTACCCGCACCTCACGGTGGCGAAGAACATCGGCTTCCCGCTGCGTGCCCGGCGCGCCCCGCGCGCGGCGATCGCGAAGCGGGTGGCGGAGGTGGCGGCGGTGCTCGGCCTCGGCGAGCTGCTGGAGCGCAAGCCGGCCAATCTCTCCGGCGGGCAGCGGCAGCGGGTGGCGCTGGCGCGCGCCATGGTGCGCGATCCCGGCGCCTTCCTGATGGACGAGCCGCTCTCCAACCTGGACGCCAAGCTGCGCTCGGCGACGAGGGCGGAGCTCATCACGCTGCACCGGACGCTGCGCACCACCTTCCTGTACGTCACGCACGACCAGGTCGAGGCGATGACCATGGCGGATCGGATCGCGCTGCTCAACGACGGGCGGGTGGAGCAGGTCGGCACCCCGGCCGAGCTGTACGACCGGCCGCGCTCGACCTTCGTCGCCGGCTTCCTCGGCGCGCCGCCGATGAACCTCTTCCCGGCCACCGTGACCCCGCGCGACGGGCGGCTGCACCTGGTCGCGGGCGGCGTCGACATCGTGCTGCCGCAGCGGGCGGGCGAGCTGACCGAGCCGCTCGCGGTGACCGCGGGCATCCGCCCGGAGCGGCTGCGCCCCGACCCGGCAGGCGCGATCACCGGCCGCGTGCAGATGGTGGAGAACCTGGGCAGCGAGGAGCTGCTGCATCTCGACACCGGCGAGCACACCCTCGGCGTGCGGGTGCCGCGCCCCGCCGGGGTGGCCGCCGGCGATCTGCTCGGCGTCCGCGCCGACCCGGCCGACCTGCACCTCTTCGACGCCGAGAGCGGGCTGCGGCTGCGCTGGCGCGAACCGGAGCCCGGCGCCCCGATCGACCGCGACGCCCGCGTCGCGGTCGCCTGATCCGATCAGGCCACACGATGAGGAGAACACAGTGAAACGCACCGTGCCCGTACTGGGCCTGGTGTTCGCGGCGGTCCTCGCGCTCAGCGCGTGCGGCGGCCTCGGCCCGACCGCGTCCGACGGGGACGCGCAGACCTCGCAGATCCCGGAGCTGGCTCCGGACCAGAAGGTCTCGATCGTCTTCGAGTCCTACAACTACGGCCTCGCGGGCGCGTGGACCGACACCTTCGACAAGCTGCTCGGCGAGTTCCGCGCCACGCACCCGAATATCGAGGTCACGGCGCAGAAGCCGCAGGGCAACAGCCCCAACCCGGCCACCGACACGATCTCCAGCATCCAGAACCAGATGGTGGCGGGCACCCCGCCGGACGTCGCCCAGCTCGGCTTCAGCGATCTGGACTTCACCATCAACCAGCTCGGCGCCAAGCCGCTGGATTCGCTGGTCGGCGCGGACGCCGTCGCCGCCAACTTCGACGGCAGCAAGCACCCCTACGCCCCGCGCGCCCGCACCCTCGCGGACTGGGACGGCCACACCTACGGCGTGCCGTTCGTCTTCTCCACCCCGGTGCTCTACTACAACGCCTCGCTCTTCACCGAGGCCGGGCTCGACCCGGCGAGGCCCCCCGCCACCTGGGACGAGGTGAACACCGCCGCGGCCGCGATCGCCAAGACCGGCAAGGGCGGCATCTACATCGACTGCCTGACCAAGACCGCCAAGGACTGGTGCTTCCAATCGCTGGTGCGCTCCAACGGCGGCCGGGTGATCTCGGAGGACCGGCGCAACCTGACCTTCGCCGAGCCCCCCGCCGTGGAGGTGGCGGCGCTCGGGCAGCGGCTGGTGGAGTCGGGCAGCATGCCCCGGCTGCAGCAGAAGCAGGGGTACGAGGCGTTCGGCCGCGGTGAGATCGGCATGATCCTGGAGACCAGCGCGGTGCAGGGCACCTTCGTCTCCGGCGCCAAGGACAAGTGGGATCTGCGCGCGGCGCCCATGCCCGCCTTCGCGGGCAAGCCGGTGGTTCCGACGAATTCCGGTGCGTCGCTGCACATCCTGTCGAACGACCCGGCGAAGCAGCGGGCCTCGTGGGAGCTGATCAAGTTCCTGACCAGCGAGGGCGCCTACACCACCATCTCGCAGGGCATCGGCTACCTGCCGCTGCGCACCGGGCTGATGAACGATCCGGCGGGGCTGCAGGGCTGGGCCGCGAAGAACCCGCTGCTGGCGCCGAACGTGGCCCAGCTGGCGAGCATGGAGCCCTGGATCTCCATGCCGGGCAACAACTACCTGCAGATCCGGGACGGCATGATGGACGCGGTCGAGGCCGTCGTCTTCCAGAACAAGGACCCCAGGTCCACGCTGGGCGCGGCGCGTGATCAGGGCGCCCAGCTGATGCCGCAGCAGTGACCGGCCATCCGTAACCGACCAACGAATCGAGCCGCGCGTCCCGATCGGGGGCGCGCGGCTCCGGAGGGGGCTCCATGTCCGAGGTGACCATCGTCCAGCTCACCGACACCCACATCCGCGCCACCGGTGAACGCGTGCACGGCACCGTCGACACCTTCGCCAACCTCACGCACGTGCTGCACCAGCTGCGCGCCTCGCACCGCGAGATCGGCGCCATCGTCTTCTCCGGCGATCTCGCCGACGACGGCTCGCCGGAGGCGTACCGGCGGCTGCGCGACGCGGTCGAGCCGGTCGCCGCCGAGCTCGGCGCGCGCGTGCTCTACACGCCGGGCAACCACGACGAGCGCGCCGCCTTCGGCGCCGAGCTGCTCGGTGCCGCCGACGCCGCGACCGACCAGGTCGCCGAGGTGGCCGGGCTGCGGATCGTGCTGCTGGACAGCAGCGTTCCCGGGCTGCACCACGGCGAGCTGACCGACGAGCAGCTGGACCGGCTGCGCGAGACGCTGCGCGAACCCGCCCCGCACGGCACCCTGCTCGTGCTGCACCACCCGCCCATCCCCTCGGCGCTGCCGGTCTCGCAGCTGCTGCGGCTGCGGCAGCCGGAGCGGCTGGCCGAGGTGCTGCGCGGCACCGACGTCCGGCTGATCGTCTGCGGGCACAGCCACCTGACCGCCGCGTCGGCGCTGGCCGGGATCCCGGTGTGGGTCGGCCCCGCGACCTCGTTCCGGCAGGATTCCTTCGCGCCGGTGGGCAGGCAGCGCGGGTACGCGGCCTTCGGGTACAGCCGGATCGACGTGGTCGGCGACTCGCTGGTGGCGACCGCGGTGGAGGCGACGCCGGTGCAGGTGCTCTACGAGCGGGACGAGCAGGCGACGCTGGATCAGCTCGCCGCGCTGGCGGCGGAGGCGCGGTAGCCGTGTTCGTGCTCGACGCGCCCGGCGAGACGGCCGCACCCGCCGCACCCACGGCCACCGACAAGTCCGCCGCCCGGCTCCGGCGGCTCGGGCGCGGCCTCGTCCCCTACCTGTACCTGGCGCCCGCGCTGGTGCTGCTGGTGGTGTGGACGTACCGGCCGCTGGTACAGGCGTTCGAGCTCTCCACGTACTCGTGGAACCTGCTGCCGACCCAGCCGATGAAGCCGGTCGGCACCGGCAACTACGAACGGCTGCTGGAACTTCCGGCCTTCTGGGACTCGCTCGGCCGCACCGGCGTGCTGATCCTCGGCCTGCTGCCCTTCACCGTGCTGCTCCCGCTGCTCGTCGCGCTGGCCGGGCGGCGGGTGCACGGCCGGGCCCGGACCCTGTACCACGCCTTCGTCTTCGCGCCGTTCCTGGTGGCGCCGGTGGCCGCCGCCGCGGTGTGGCGCTGGCTCCTGCACCCGGGCGGCGGCTTCGTCGGCCAACTGCTCGGCAGCGACCGCAACTGGGTGTACGACGTGGAGACCGCGCACACGGTGATCATCGTGATCACCGGCTGGCAGCTGCTCGGCTTCGCGGTGCTGGTGATCTGGGCCGGACTGGCCGGGATCAGCAGCGACTACGACGAGGCGGCCCGGGTGGACGGCGCAAGCCCCGGCCAGATCCGGCGCTGGATCACGCTGCCGCTGCTCTCCCCCACCCTCATGTTCATGGTGCTCACCACGGTGCTGCTCAGCCCGGCGCTGACCTTCCCGCTCATCGACTCGATGACCCAGGGCGGGCCGTCGCAGGCGACGACGAATATCTACTACCTGCTGTGGGACTACGCCTTCCACAGCTTCGACGCCGGGCTCAGCGCCGCGGCCGGGGTGCTGCTCTTCCTCGGCTTCGGCGTGCTCGCCGGCGCCCTGGTCTGGATCTCGGAAAAGGTTGCCTTCCATGACGATTGACCGGTTGCGCGCGCTCGGCAGCCACCTGCTGCTCGGCGCCACCGCGCTGATCGCGGTCTTCCCCATCTACTGGCTCTTCGCGACCTCGCTGCGCAGACCCGAGGACGTGACGTCGCTGACGCCGTTCCCGTGGCCGCTCTCGATCGCCAACTACACCGACGCCGCGCGCAAGGTGGACGTGCTCGGGCTGATCGGCAACACCTTCTTCGTGGCGGCCTTCTCCGCGGCCGGGCAGCTGCTGGTGGCGCTGCTCGCCTCGTACGCCTTCGCGCTGTACACGTTTCCCCTCCAGCGCGTGCTCTACCTGGCGTTCGTCGGCACCTGGCTGGTTCCGTTCCAGGTGACCATGCTGCCCAACTATGTGCTGCTCACCCAGCTGGGGCTGATCAACACGCTGATCGGGGTGGCGCTGCCGACGCTCTGCTCGGCGCTCGCGGTGCTGCTGCTGCGCCAGCACATGGCGAGCTTCCCCAAGGAGCTGGTGGCGGCGGCCCGGATCGACGGCCGCTCCTCCTGGTCCATCCTGTGGACCGTGGTGGTGCCGAACCTGCGCCCCGCGCTGGCCGCGCTCGGCATCCTGCTCTTCATCAATGCCTGGAACGAGTACTTCTGGCCCGCGGTGGTACTGCGGCAGTCGAACAGCGTGCTGCAGCTGGGGCTGCGCAGCTTCATGGGCACCGAGGGCGACCAGTGGGGGCCGATGATGGCGCTCGCCGGGCTCGCCTGCCTGCCGGTGCTGATCATGTACCTGCTGCTGCAGCGGCACATCGTGAACGCCTTCGTGCGCTCCGGGCTGAAGTAGCGCGCGGGTACGCTGTACGCATGGCGCTTCCCCTGGAAGAACGACAGGAATTCCTCGCCCAGCCGCACATCGGGGCGCTCGCCGTCGCCGGTGCGCCCGGCCGGGCCCCGCTGAACGTCCCGATCTGGTACCAGTACACCCCCGGCGGCGAGCTCTGGGTGCTCACCGGGACCACCTCCAAGAAGCTGGAGCTGCTGCGCGCGGCGCAGCGCTTCAGCCTCATGGCGCAGGTGCTGGAGCCGACCATCCGGTACGTCACCGCGGAGGGGCCGGTCACCCGGATCGAGCCGGGTGACGCGCTGGTGCGCGAGATGGCGGCGCGGTACCTGCCCGCCGAGAAGCTGGAGGGGTACCTGGAGTACGCGCGGTCGCACGGCGAGCAGGTGGCCGTTTATATGCGGCCGGAGCAGTGGCTCTCGGCCGATCTGGGGTCGGTCTAGGGCCGCGCCGCGGCCCGCAGCCGGGCGGCCAGCTCCTCGGCGCGGGCCGCGAGCTCCGGGGGTTCGAGCACCTGGAAGGCGTGGCCGAGGACGGTGACGTGCATCAGGACGACGTCGAGATTATCGGCGCCGCTGTGGATTTCGCAGGTGGCGGCGTCGATCTCGACGACCATGGCGGCGGAGGCGGAGACTTGCGTGCGGACCGTCGCGGCGGGAGCGTGCACCAGGAAGCGGGCCTGGTGGCGGTAGACACCGCTGGCGACGCCGCGCTGGACGAAGGCGGCGGCGTCGGGGGCGTCGGGGCGCGGGCGGTAACGCCAGGTGCGGGCGGCAACCTCGGTCATGCGGTCGACGCGGAAGCTGCGCCAGCCGGCCCGGTCCAGGTCGTAGGCGAGCAGGTACCAGCGGCGGTCCGAGGCGACGAGGCGGTACGGCTCGACGCGGCGGCGGTGCACGGCGTCCCCGGAGGGGTAGCCGAATCCGGCCTCCACCTCGTCGCGGCAGGCCCTGGCGAGCGTCATGAGCACCTCGGAGCCGACCGGGGTGCGGCCGCCGCCGAACGACTCGACCGCGGCGGAGAGCGCGCGCACCTCGCTCCGCAACCGGACCGGGAGCACCCGGTCGAGCTTGCTGAGCGCGCGCAGCGCGGCGTCACCGGTGCCGGTCACCGCGGCGCCCGCGCCCGCGAGCAGCGCGACGGCGGTGGCGATGGCCTCCTCGTCGTCGAAGAGCAGCGGCGGCAGCTCCCGGCCCGGCTCGAGCTGATAGCCGCCGCCGATGCCGTGCTCGGCGCGCACCGGGTAGCCGATGCCGCGCAGCCGCTCGACGTCGCGGCGCACCGTGCGCGGGGTGACGCCCAGCCGGTCGGCCAGCTCGTCGCCGGTCCAGACCCGGCGCTGCTGGAGCAGCCCGAGCAGGGTGAGCACCCGCTCGGTCGTGCCGCGCGCTTCCTCGTCCGCCACACCCATAGCGTTCCGAGACTAGCGGACCGATCCTGTCCGCGAGTGGTGTGAGGGTGGAGCCATGACACCGACACTCGACTGGAACCGCGCGCTGCGCGAGCAGTGGGAGGACCACTGGAACCATCAGGTGCGCGCCCGGCTGGCGGGCCTCACCGACGACGAGTACACCTGGTCACCGGTGCCGAACGCCTGGAACGTCCGGCCGCGGGGCACGGCGGAGCAGCAGTTCGGCACCGGCGAGCACCTGATCGACTTCGCCTTCCCGACCCCCGAGCCCGAGCCCTTCACCACCATCGCCTGGCGGCTCGGGCATGTGATCGTCGGCGTGCTCGCCATGCGCAATGCCGCGCACTTCGGCGGGCCCGCGGCCTCGTACCAGAGCTGGGCCTACGCCGGGACCGCGAAAGCGGCCCTTGGACAGCTGGATACCGAGCTCGATGCCTGGCTGACCGGGGTGCGCGGGCTGGACGAGGCCGCGCTCGCCACGCCGGTCGGCGGGAAGGAGCCGGGGCACCAGGACGCGCCGATGGCCGACCTGGTGCTGCACATCCACCGCGAGCTGATCCACCATCTCTCCGAGGTCTGCCTGCTGCGCGACCTCTACCTGCACACCCATCGAGGAGCCACCGCATGAGCCGGACCGTTCAGATCACCGTCGACGCGCACGATCCGCGCGGGCTCTCGCTTTTCTGGCGGGATGTACTCGGCTACGTCATTCCCGGCCCGCCCGGGGTCGAGCTCGCCGACGGCGCCGACCCGCTCGCCGCCTGGGACGAGTTCCTGGCGAAGCTGGGCGTGCCCGAGGAGCAGCGCAACAGCAACTCCGCGGTGGAGGACCCGGAGGGCGCGGGCCCCCGGGTCTTCTTCCAGCGGGTGCCCGAGGACAAGGTGGCCAAGAACCGCGTGCACCTCGACGTGCGCGCCGCGCCCGGGCTGGACGGCGACGAGCGGATGGCGGCGCTGGAGGCCGAGTGCGACCGCCTCGTCGCGCTCGGCGCCACCCGGCTGCGTCGCTCCGAGCCGGCCCCGCCGATGAGCATGGGCTTCATCGTCATGGCCGATCCGGAGGGCAACGAGTTCTGCCTGGACTGACGCCTACGCCTCCAGCGGGATGGGGACGAAGTCGGCGCAGCCCGCGGGCAGCCGGACGCCGGCGGTGCGCAGCTGGGCGACCCGGGTGAGGTACGCGGCGCCGAGCAGGAGCTGGTCCGCGATCTCGGCGGCCTGCCGGTTCGGCAGCGCCGCCAGGTGGGTGCCTGCGACCCAGGTGTTGAAGGCGCCCATGGCGGGGCCGCACCACACCTGGTAGTCGGCGACCCGGTCGGCCTCGCCGCGGATGCTCCAGCCCGAGGAGAGCCCCAGGTACCAGCGGAAGACCAGGGCCATCCGGCGCTTGGGGTGCTCTGCGGCGCCTGCCAGCTGGGCCGGGTCGCGCTCGGTGAAGAAGCGCACGCACTCGTCCCACACCTGCTCGACCGGGCGCTTGAACAGCGTCCGCTCCAGCTCCGCGCGGAGTTCGGCGGGCAGTGCCTCCAGCCCGTCGTAGGCGCGGTAGGTGTCGTAGAGCTTCTGCGCGCGGCCGGCGAACATTGTGCCGCGGCGCAGCACCTGCACCTGCACGCCGAGCTCGAACATGTCGGCCGACGGCGCCATGACGCAGTCCGCGAACTGCGCGCCCGCCAGCAGCTGCTTGGTGGCGGCGCACTGCGCGGCCTCCACCGTCGCCTGGTTCACCGAGCCGGTGACGATGTAGGCGGCGCCGAGCGCGAAGGCTGCCGCGGCCGCAGCCGGGGTGCCGATGCCGCCCGCCGCGCCGACGCGCACCGCTGCGGCGCCGGGGACGGTGCGGGCGATGCGGTCGCGCGCGGCGATGATCTCCGGCAGCAGCACCACCAGCGGGCGCCGGTCGGTGTGGCCGCCGGAGTCGGCCTCGGCGGTGATGTCGTCGGCCATCGGCACCCGCTCGGCGAGCCGGGCCTGCTCCGCGGTGATGTCACCGGCCTCGACCAGCCGGTTCAGCAGCGCGGCCGGGGCCGGGCGCAGGAAGTGCTCGGCCACCTCGACCCGGGAGACCTTGGCGATCAGCCGGTGCCCGATCACGATCCGGCCCTGCGGGTCGGTGCGCAGCCCGGCCGCGCGGTACCGCACCACCTCGGTGGTGAGGCCCATGAAGGCCGACGCCTCCACGCAGCGCACCCCGTGCCGCAGGCAGGCGTCCACGATGGCCCGCTCCAGCGCGGGCTCGGACGGGCTGTGGATCAGGTTGCAGGCGTAGGGCCGCTCGCCGAGCTCGGCGCGCAGCCCGGCCAGCGCGGCGTCCACCCGGTCCGGGGTGACGCCCGCCGCGCCGTAGGAGCCCAGGTACCCGGCCCCGGACAGCGCCGTGACCAGCGCGGGCGCGGCGATGCCGTTCGCCATGGCGCCCGCCATGTAGGCGCCGCGCAACCCGTGCGCGGCGCGGAACCGGCTGTCGCCCAGCCGGTCCGGGGTGAGCGGGCCGACCGCAGCGAGCACCTGCGCGCCCGCGGTGGCGGCCCGGTCGGCGGTGAGCCCGACCCGGCCGTCCCGCCGCAGCACCCAGACCGGGCTGCCGACGTCGCGGAGCAGGGCGGTGATCTCGGCCGGGGTCTCGGCCACCGGCCGGTGCAGCGTGGTCACGACCGGCCCTCCCGCTCGCCGAGCTCGACGGCCAGGTCTACGAGCTCGTAGATCCGCAGCCCCGGCTTCCAGAGCGAGCCGTCCACGATCGCGATCACGCCGTGCTCGCCGTGCCGGATCTCCTTGATGTGTGCCTCCAGTTCGACGGTGCCGTCGGTCGGCAGGAACTGGCCGCGGTAGCGCCAGCTGAAGGCGATGTCGGCGGGGATCCGGAAGGTGGGGTCGGCGAGGCCGTCGGCGTAGCCGGCGTCCAGCATCCATTCCTGCACGGCGTGGATCACCGACTCGACGCCGAGCGAGCCGGGGATCACCGGGTCCAGGTGGAAGTGCCGCTCGAAATACCAGTCGGCGGGGTCGATCTCGCGCAGCGAGTGCAAGTAGCCCGCCTCGTACTTGCCGCCGCCGTCGACCACCTGGACGCGGTCGATGAGCGCGAGGGTGCGCCTGGCGCAGAGCCGGGCGGCCGGGTCGGCGCGGCGGGCCGCCACGTCGATGGTCCTGAGTTCGGCGCCGGGGTGCTCGGCCAGCCAGGTCGGGGCCGGGCGGCCCGCGTCCAGGCCGGTCTGGTTGGCGAGCGCCTGGTCGCTGAAGTAGCCGAACATGGTCTCGCCCCGGTAGAACGGCTCGCCCTCGGTGCTCAGGGTGTAGTCGAAGGTCTGCAGCGAGGAGCCGGGCAGGATGGTGGTGGAGAGCAGCCGGGACTCCTGCCGGATCGTGCGGTCCCGCAGGTCGATCCGGCGCAGCACGGTGGCGGTGCCGCCGAGGTTGCGCAGGCTCAGGGTGGTGCCGGGCTGGGTCAGCGTGGGGCCCGCGTAGTAGCCCATGAGCAGCGCTGCTTGCAGCGAGGTCTCCATGTACACGAAGTGCGGCATGGATTCGTTGGCGGTGTCGCCGTAGTACCAGGAGTCGGCGGGCGAGTCGTACTCGGTGGTGTACGAGGCCTTGTCCAACTGCCCGCGGGCGCCGTCGAAGTCGAGCACCCGGTCGACCAGGAGCAGGCCGCCGGTGGGGAGCCGGGTGGCGCGGACGCCGGTGTACTCGGCGAACTCCGGGCCCATCGCGATCGCCTGGTCGCCGCGGGCCAGGTGGGTCATGTGGAATTCGCTGAGCAGCAGGGTTTCGTCGGCCTGGCCGGGGCCGACCGGCGCGCCGGTGGGCTCGGTGGCGGTGACCTCGACCGAGAGCGGCGCGGCGCCGTCGATGTGCGCCTCGGCGGTGAGGTGCGGGCGCGGTACCAGGTCGATGGCGGTGACGCGCAGCTCGATGGCACCGGACCGCGGGCCGGGGGCGCCCGCCGGGCCGGAGGAGACCAGGGTGGCGCCGGTCAGGCTCAATGCCAGGCCCGCGTACAGGGCGAAGACCTCGGCGGCCTGGGTGGCGGCGGTGCCCGGGTCGCCCTCGTAGGTGGCGGTGAGGCGGCCGCGGCCGCCCGCGCCGAAGAGTTGGATGGAATCGACCTCGGTGAGGACGAGGGGGTGCTGGGCGGCGAGCTTGGCCGCGGGGCGGATGCCCGCGCGGTGGTGGGCTCGGCCGAAGACGGCCGCGATGTCGCCGTCGGCGAGCTGCCGGAGGGCGGGCTCGTCGAGGTGGGTTCGGGTGCTGCGGGCTTGGGGTTTGAAGGCCCATTCCGGGGCGTGCGCCGGGGTTCCGGGGCTCGCGATCTCCGCCGGTGCCGGGTGTCCGGTGTCGCTTACTGGCGGGCCGGAGAGGGCCGGGAGTGTGAGGCCGGCGCGCTCCCAGAGGGCGCGCTGGATCGCGTACTGCGCCGCGAGGGCGGCGCGATGCGCCTCCGCAACGCCCGCGCGGAGCTGCCCGAGCGGGTTGGGTGTGCTTGTCGTTGGCACCGCGTGAGTCGCCCCCACCGGCTCCGCCGGGGCGACCGCGCCGGGCGCCGGGCCAGGGGCGGCCGGGACCGCCTCCGGCTCCGCGGCGGCCGGCTCCCGCACCGCGTCCGGGTCGAACGCGATGCCGTCGAACTCCAGGGTCGTCATGCCATCCACCGCCTCACCGAGGTTCGGAACTTCTCCGTCAGGTCGGGCGTCGTGACCACCACGACGTCCGAGAACCGCTGCAGCACCGCGCCGTCGGCCGCGACCGCGGTGGCGTCGACGCGGGCGTCGAAGCGACCGGCGCGGCCATTGCCGACGACCAGCGTGAACGGCTCGCCGACCGGCAGCGGCCGGTGGTACTCCACCCGCCCGATGCCGAGCGGAAGGCAGGCCGTGCCGAGCAGCCGGTGCCCGAGCACCGGCGGGCCCTGCAGCATCAGGTCCGCGCGGACCGGATCGTGCAGCCTGCTCGCGTAGGCCCCGCCCGCGACCGGGGCGGCGTCCAGCGCGCATTCGAAGACCAGGCTGTCCCCGGTGTCGGCGACCACCCGGCGCAGCCCCTGCAGCGCGGGGGCGTGGAACTGGATGGCCTCGCGGTAGATGTCGAGCGGGCTCGCGGGCCCTTCGGGCACGGTGCGGACCGGCGCGTCCGCGGGCGCGGCGGCCAGTTCCAGCGTCGCCCGGAAGTGCGCGACCGCGCCGTCGCGCACCGTCACCCGCACCGGGAGCACGCCGCCGGTCTCGGCGCCCGGCTCCAGTTCGAGTTCCATCGCCTCGACCGGGTGGTCGAAGATCAGCCCCTTGAGGACCTGGAAGTCCCTGGCGCCGATCACGGTGCGGCCGGGCAGGGCCCGCTCCGCGGCGTGCGCCATGGCGCCGAGCCCGAAGGTGGCGGGCAGCACCACGTGCTCCCCCACCCGGTGCGCCTCGATGACCGGCTCGTCGGTGAGCCCGATCAGGGTGCGGCGCAGCCGGACCGGCGCGACCGGCACCGGAGCCGGTCCGGAGAGCGATTCCGCCGGGCCGACGAGGACGACGGTGTCCGCTTCGCGCTCGGCGGTGAACTGCTCGGTGAAGGCGGCCGCCCCGGTCTCCGGCGGCAGCAGCTCGACGCCGAGCGCGTGGAAGTGCTCGCGCAGCGCCGGCGTCACCATGCCGCCGTCCCAGGCGCCCCAGTCGATGGCGGTGGCGTGCCGGTCCGGGTGCGCCCGGCGCCAGGCCACCGCGAAGCGGGAGAGCGCCTCGTTGGCGGCGGCGTAGTCGGCCTGGCCGGTATTGCCGTAGAGCCCGGCCACCGAGGTGAACAGGATCAGGTGCTTCGGCTCCGGCACCGCGGCCAGCAGCGCCGCCAGCCCGGCGAGTTTCGGATCGAGCACGCGGGCAATGGATTCCGCGGTCTTGTCCGGGAGCCTGGAGTCGGCGAGCACGCCCGCGCCGTGCACGATGCCGGTGATCCGCCCGGCCCATGGCGCGAGCGCCGTGCGGACCGCGTCGGCGTCGGTGGCGTCGACCGCCACGTAGTCGGCGCGGCCGGCCAGCGCGTCGAGGGTCTCCCCGATTTCCCTGGCGGCCTTGATCCCGGAGAGGGTGCGCGCGATGTCGCGCGGCTTGGCCCCGGTGCCCGCCAGCGCGCGGACCGCGGCCTGCTGCAGGTCGGCGTCGGCGACGCCCGCCGCCCACTCCGGCTGCGGCGCCGGTTCGGTCCGGCCGAGCAGCACGAACCGGACCGGAACCCGCTCGGCCAGCGCCCGGACGCAGGTGGCGGTGACGCCGCGGGCGCCGCCGGAGACGACGAGCAGGTCGTCGGCGGTCAGCGTGACCCCCGGCTGCTCGGCCAGCGGCCGGATTCCGGTGACCGTGCGGGCCGGGCCGTAACCGCCTGGCACCAGGGTGGACCTGGCGCCGTCGGCGGTCACGCCGACCTCGACGACATCGCGGGCGGCGTCGTCCAGCTCGGTGAGCACCAGCTCGGCGCAGCGCTCCGGGGTGGCCGCCGGGTCGATGTCGACAGCCCGGCAGAACAGGTCGGGGCGCTCGGCGGCGAGCGTCTTCATGATGCCGCCGACGCCGCCGAGCAGGGCGCGCTCGGGGTCGTCTGCGGTGCGGAAGCCGAGCCCGCCGTCCAGCCGGATCAGGGTCGCGACGGTGACGCGGCCGTGCTCCGCCGACATGGCCGGGGTGATCCGGCCCGCGGTCAGGATGGTGTCGGTCAGCAGGCGTCCCGCGTCCGCCCGCTCGGCGCCGGTGCCGAGCAGGATCAGGCACAGGTCGGGCTGCTCCCCCTGGTCGGGGAGGCCCGCGGCCGTGCGCACCGACCAGCCGCGCGCGGTGAGCGCGGAGGTCAGCGCGGCGGCCTCGCCGCTGCCCGCCGGGTCGACGAGCAGGGCCACCGGGTTGTCCCGGTAGGCGCCGATCGCGAGGTCGGCGGCGGGCAGGGTGATCAGTTCGACGGCATGCCGCGGCGCGCGCGCCGCGGCATCAGCTTTTGGGTGGACATCACCGCCGGTGCCGAACTCGGCCACGATCTGGTCGAGGGTGCGCAGGGTGCCCAGTTGTTCCGGGCCGAGGTTGGGTAGGTCCGGGAACCGTTCCTGGAGGGCGCCGATCACCTGGACCCGCTTGATGGAGTCGACGCCGAGGTCGGCCTCCAGGTCCATACCGGTGTCGACCATCTCGACCGGGTAGCCGGTCTTCTCCGCGACGACCTCGCGCAGGGCCTGGCGCAGTTCTTCCGCGTTGCCGCCCGGCGCGGCGGGGGTCTCCGCCGGGGTCTCGGCGGCGGTCTCGGTCGCGCTCTCGGTCTCGGTCTCGCCGAGGAGGTCGGCGATCTGGTCGAGGGTGCGCAGGGTGCCGAGTTGTTCGGGGCCGAGGTTCGGGAGGGTCGGGAAGCGTTCCTGGAGGGCGCCGATGACCTGGACCCGCTTGATGGAGTCGACGCCGAGGTCGGCCTCCAGGTCCATGCCGGTGTCGACCATCTCGACCGGGTAGCCGGTCTTCTCCGCGACGACCTCGCGCAGGGCCTGCAGGAGATCGTCCCTGGCCGCGCCGGACGGTGCCGGTACCGGCGCGGAGGCGGCTGCCGTAGCCACGGCAGCGGGGTTTTCGGCCGCGGCCGAATTCAACGCCGGATCGGTGGTCGACGCCGGGGCGGACGCAGGGGCCGAGCTCGACGGCCGGGCGGCCGACGGTGCCGATTCCGGCGCGACTGTGGCTGCCGTAGCTACGGCAGCCGGATTTTCGGCCGGGACCGGCACCGAGGTGGGGGCCGGCGCAACTGCCGGGGCGGCACCGGTCGCGGGGGCGGCACCAGTCGCGGGGCCGGCGGAGAGGGCTTCGGGCGCACCGTTGGTGTACCCCGAAGCGAGCGCTTCGGGGCGGTGCTGCGGCACGGCGGACGGCTGGTAGGCCGGGACCGGGCGCGCGGCGGCGGGGCGGGCGAAGCCGGCCTCGAGGTCGGCGAGCTGGGCCAGGACGTCGGAGGCGCGGGTGTGGCTGGCGGCGATGGCGACGCCGTGGTCCTTGACCGCCTCGATGGCGCGCACCGTCGACTCGGTCAGCACGCCCGCGTCGAGCGCGCCGACCAGGGCGCGGGCCATGTCGAGCTGGCCGTCGAGGAACTGGTGGTGGGATCGGAGGTGCTGGGTCAGCGCGCTTTCCAGTGCGCCGTCCTGCTGGGTCGAGTACACGGAGGTCTCCGTCGGGTCGGGGGCGTACCTGGTCGGCGCCGGAACCGGGGCGGGTGCGGCGGCCGTGGCCACGGCGGTGGCAGTGCGGGCGGGCACACCGTGCCCGGTGGAATCGGGCCGGGTGGGTGCGCCGGAGCCGTTCCCGGCCGCGGTGGCGGCGCCGGGCCCGCTCGCGGTGGCACCGTTACCGGCACCACCCGCCGCACCGGCACCGTTTCCGATATCCGCACCGTGCGCGGCCGCACCGGCGTCTGCGCTGTTCGAGCCGGCACCATTGCCCGCGGTGTTCGCGGCGACACCGGCACCATTGCCCGCACCACCGGTCGCGGCACCGTTACCGGCACCGCCGTTCGCGGCACCGGCCCCATTGCCGCCACCGCTCTTCGCGGCACCGGCCCCATTGCCGTGCACCGCACCGTTCCCGTTCGGAACGGCACCGTCGAGCTGCACCCGGTACCCGTCCGCGAGCGCGGCGGCGTACGCCGCCTTCCGCGTCTCCGGCACGTACTCGGGCGCCGAGATGGTCACCGTCATGGGCCTGCTCGGCGTTTGCGGCTCCAGCACCGGCGCCGCGTGCCGGTTGATGCCGGCGAGCCCGAAGCCGAGCACGGCCAGCCGGACGGCGGCGCGGGACAGCGCGAGGTCGCTGTTGCCGATCGGCCCGGAGTCCGCGGCGACGGCGATCACGTCGTCGCCGAGCGTGCGCCGCACCAGCGAGGTCAGCACCTGCTTGGGGCCGAACTCGACGAAGACGGTACAGCCGGACTCGCGCAGCGCGGTGAGCGCGGCGACGAACTCGACCGGCTTGCCGAGCTGCCCGGTGAGCACCGCGCGGTTGGCGGCGGCGTCGGCGCCGTAGGTCGCGCCCGCGCTGTTGGCGTGCACCGGCGCGTCCGGCTCGCCGATCTCCACCTCGGCCAGCGTGGCGGCGAAGGAGTCGACCGCGTGCGCCACGTACGGGGTGTGGAACGCGCCGGAGACCGGCAGCGCCCTGGTGGCGACCCCGCGCTCGGCGCAGACCGCGACCGCGGCGGCGACGGCGTCCGGCCCGCCGCCGATCACGACCTGGTCGGGGGCATTGTGGTTGCAGATCCAGACGTCGTCGATGCCGTCCACGATCTCCCGCGCCACCTCGACGGTCGCGTTCAGCGCCACCATCGTGCCCGCCTCGACCCCGTCGCGCGGCGTCATCGCCACGCCGCGGGCCCTGGCCAGGGCGTGGAAGGCGGGGCCGCTCAGCGCCCCGGCGGCCCAGAGCGCGGTGAGCTCGCCGAAGCTGTGCCCGAGGTAGCCGTCGGCGCGGAACCCGCGCTCGCGCAGCGCCGCGAACTGCCCGGCGGCGAGCGCGCCGATGGCGGGCTGGGCGAACTCGGTCTGCCGCAGCGCCCGCTCCTGCGCGGCCGCGGTCTCCTCGTCGAAGGCGGGCGGCGGGAACACCACGGACGAGAGCCGCCGCGGCGCACCGGCGAAGGCCTCGTTGGCGGCGTCGAAGGCGGCGCCGACGGCGGGGTGCGCGATGGCGGCGTCCGCGCCCATGTCCACGTACTGGCTGCCCTGGCCCGCGAAGAGCGCGGCCACCTTCCGGTCCGGCAGTGCGGAGGCGCGGTAGTAGACGCCCTCGGGGTGCTCCCAGGAGCTGGCCGACGGGTTGCGCACCAGCTCGTCGACGGCGAGCCCGCGCAGGTGCTCGGCGTTCTCGTCGTCCAGCGAGACGAAACCGATGCGCGGGTGCGCCTCCGGGATCTCGCCGCCGTCGATCGGCTCGGTGCCGCGCACGGCGTCGATCAGCCCGGCGACGTCGGCCGCGTGCCAGAGGTGTGCCCGCGCGGTGCGGTGCAGCACGCTCGGGCGCTCGGCGTCGGCCTCCTCCAGCACCACATGGAAGTTGGTGCCGCCGAAGCCGAAGGCCGAGGCGGCGGCGCGGCGGACCGGGCGCTCGGGGTCGCGGATCCACGGCCGGGTGCGGGAGTTCACGTAGTACGGCGCGTCGTCCGGGGCGATCTCGGTGTTCGGCGCGGTGACATTGATGGTGCCCGGCAGCACCTTCTGGTGCAGCGCGAAGGCCAGCTTCATCAGGCTGGCGGTGCCCGCCGCGCCCTTGGTGTGCCCGATCTGCGACTTCACGCTGCCGAGCGCGGCGAACCGCGGCTCGGCGGTGGCGTCGGTGAGCAGTTCCTTCAGCGCGGTCAGCTCGGTCTTGTCGCCCACCGGGGTGCCGGTGGCGTGCGCCTCGAGCAGCGCGACGGTGGCGGGCGAGACCTCGGCGTCGGCGTAGGCGCGGTCCAGCGCGACCCGCTGCCCGCCCGCGCGCGGGGCGTAGATGCTCTTGGCCCTGCCGTCGCTGGACGAGCCGAGGCCGCGCAGCACCGCGTAGACCCGGTTGCCGTCGCGGCGCGCGTCCGCCAGCCGGCGCAGCGCGAGCATGGTGATGCCCTCGCCGAGCAGGGTGCCGTCGGCGTCGCTGCCGAACGGCGCGATCCGGTCGGACTTGGAGAGCGCCCCGACCTTGGAGAAGCACAGGTAGATGAAGATGGTGTTCTCGGTGTCGACGCCGCCGGTGATCATCATGTCGGCGCGGCCGTCCTGCAGCTCGGCGACGGCGGTGCGCAGCGCGGCGAGCGAGGCGGCGCAGGCCGCGTCGACGGTGCAGTTCATGCCGCCGAGGCCGAGCCGGTTCGCGACCCGCCCCGCGGTGATGTTGGAGAGCAGCCCGGGGAACGAGTTCGCCTCCCACGGCGCGTAGGCGGCGACGAACTTGGCGGAGACCGCCTTGGCATCGGCCTCGCTCAGCCCCACCGAGCGCGCGGCCTCCTCCAGCACCGGGGTGGAGAGCCGGGCGGCCAGCGGGTGCATGAGCGGCACCGGGCCGGTGGTGCCGAGCACCACGCCGGTGCGGCTCGCGTCGTACCACGCCGAGCCGGTGGCACCGGCGTCGGCGAGCAGGTCGCGGGCGACGCCGAGGCTCAGCGTCTGCATGGTGCTCGTGACCTCGAGCTGGTTCGGCGGCAGCCCGAACTCCAGCGGGTCGAACTCGATGTCGGGCAGGAAGGCGCCGCGGCGGGAGTAGGTCTTGTCCGGCGCCGCCGGGTCGGCGTCGTGGTAGTCGTCCAGGTTCCAGCGCGACGCGGGCACCTCGGTGGTGCAGTCCACGCCGTCGATGATGTTCTGCCAGTACTCGCGGTGGTTGCGTGCCTGCGGCAGCAGCCCCGACATGCCGACGATGGCGATCGGGGTACGGGCGAGGCGACGTTCGTCCGTCACGGAAGTTCCTCTCGGACCGGGCTGGTCAGGCGGCGACGGTGGTCGCGGTGCGGTCGGCGATGGCGCCTGCGGCGGCGACGGCGAAGGTGTGGTGACCGAGCGGGGCCGGGTGCAGCCCGTCGGCGGTCCACATCTCCGGGCGCTCCCAGGCCGGGTCGCCCGCCAGGTCGAGCAGCAGCGCGCCGGTGTCGCCGGTCACCTCGCCGAGCACCGCGTTGGCGAAGGCGAAGCGCTCGCGCAGCAGCGCGCGCATGCCGGTCGGCACCGGGAGCCGGGCCGGGATGTCCGGGTAGTTGGCGGTGACCACGGTGGCGCCGCCGGCCCGGAGCGTGCTGAACAGGGTGCGCAGGTTGCGCTCGAACCGCGCCGGGTGGTAGTCGCTGACCAGGTCGTTCACCCCGCAGACCACGCCGTAGAGCCCGGCCCGCGCGGCGAAGGCGCGCGGCAGCTGGCGCTCGACGACGGCGGCGGTGGTGGCGCCGTGCTCGCCGAGGTTGCGCACGGTGGCCGGGCGCAGCCCGAGCTGGCCGCCGAGCCGGGGCACCCAGCCCCGGTACCCGCCGCCGGGGGCGTCGTCGCCGCGCCCCTCCACGAAGCTGTCGCCGAGCGCGACGAGGGCGGCGCTCACGCGGTCACCCCGTCCTTGGTCACGTGCCGCGCCGCCAGCGGGAAGTCGACCTTCTCGTAGAGCGCGGCCAGCTCCTCCTCGCCGAAGTACTTCTCCGGCGGGTAGATGCCGGCGATCAGCCCGAAGAAGTTCTTGATGTACTCGGCGTCCATGCTGGTGGCCCGGAAGACCGAGTCGTAGTACGGGGTGAGGCTCAGCTCGGAGATGCTCAGCGTGAGCTCGAAGGTGCTCGCGCTCTGCGCGTCCCGCTCGGTCTGGTACTCCGCCAGCGCCTCGTCCAGCGGGCGTTCGCCGGAGAGCCCCTGGTGGATCTTCTCCGAGAGCAGCTGCGCGTACTTGAAGGCGTCGGTGATGCCCCAGCCGGTGAAGGGGTCCTTGTGGTAGCCGGCGTCGCCGACCAGCGCCCAGCCAGGGCCGTAGGACTTCCTGCGGTAGTTGTCCGGGTAGAGCATCGGGCGGAACGGCTCCGCCCTGGTGCCTTTGTCGCGCAGCAGCTCGCCGAGGTCGGGGTCGACCTGGCTCACGATCTCCTGCACGCCGGCGTCCGGGTCCTGGCGGAACTCGCGGAACCGGTCGCGCTTGCGCATCACCGCGATCAGGGTCTGGTCGTCGTTGGTGGGCCAGCCGGCGAACTGCTGCTCACCGAAGCCGGTGCGGTGCTGCATGCCCCAGTCGACGCCGTCGTAGTAGGAGTAGTAGATGAAGCAGGCGGCCGCGGAGCCCTCGTAGGTCTCGGCGCCGACCGCCTTGGCGACGGTGGAATTGGCGCCGTCCGCGCCGACCACCAGCGTGGCCCGGAACTCCTTCTCGGTGCCGCCCGCCTCGCTGCCGCGGATGCCGACCACCCGATCGCCGTCGAAGACCAGCCCGCTCACGGTGAAGCCCTGGATCACCTCGGCGCCTGCCTCGCCCGCGGCCTCGACCAGCACGGTGTCCAGCGCGGTGCGGCGCGGGCAGTAGACCGCGTCGATGCCGTCCGGCGCGGTGCGGGCGAAGCCCTTGATTACGATGTCGGTGTAGGAGAAGTTCAGGTTCCGGATCGCCGGGACACCGGTCGCGATCACCCGGTCCAGCAGCCCCCACGACTTCAGGAAGCCGAGCCCGGCCTGGTGCACGTAGTGGGTGGACGGGGTGTCGCTGGGAAAGGTGGCCCGGTCGACGGCCAGGACGCGGTATCCCTGGCGGGCGAGGAGCATGGCCAGCGGCGAACCGGCCACCCGGGTACCGACAACGATGACGTCGTACATGTTTCGCATCACTTTCCGATCGGTGAATGAAAAGGGGCTAGCGCGCGACGGTGCGCGGTGCGTAGAGCGCGGCGATATCGTCCGCGTACGCCTTTTCGATCGCGGCGCGGCGAAGTTTCCGGGAGGAAGTGAGCAGCCCTTCCTCGACGGTGAAATCGCCGTCCACGATGCGGAATGCGCGGATGGATTCCGCGCGGGAGACGAGGGAATTCGCGTCGGCCACCGCGGCGTCGATCTCGGCCTCCGGATCGAGCCCGGGATCGGCGGTGCGGCGGCGGGCGAGCTGGTCCGGGTCGAGGGTCACCAGCGCGGTGACGAAGTCGCGGCCGTCGCCGACCACCATGCAGTTGCTGACCAGCGGGTGCAGCCGCACCCGGTCCTCCAGCGGGGTGGGCGCGACGTTCTTGCCGCCGGAGGTCACCAGGATCTCCTTGCGGCGGCCGGTGATGGTGAGGTAGCCGTCGGCGTCCAGCTCGCCGAGGTCGCCGGTGCGCAGCCAGCCGTCGGCGTCGGTCATCGGCTGCCCGGCCGCCGCGCCCCAGTACCCCGGCGAGACGTGCGGGCCGCGCACCAGCACCTCGCCGTCCGGGGCGATGCCGACCTCGGTGGCCGGGATGGGCCGCCCGACGGTGCCGAAGCGATTGCTCTCCGGCGCGTTCACGGTGACCGCGGTGGCGGCCTCGGTGAGGCCGTAGCAGTTCAGCAGCTGCACCCCGAACCCGGCGTAGAAGCCCTGGGTGGACTCGTCCAGCGAGGCGCCGCCGGAGATCACCGCGCGCAGCCTGCCGCCGAGCGCGGCGGAGACCGGATTCTCGGCGGGCGCGGGGATCTCGCCCGCCCGCAGCAGCTCGAGGCCACGCTCGACGGCGGCCTCCTCGGCGCCGTCGGCGAGCAGCGTGCGGCAGTACTTGCGGATCTTCTCCAGGCCGTACGGGATCATCGGCAGGAAGGTCGGGCGCAGGGCAGGCAGCGCGGGGACCAGCTCCGGAATCGCGGGCAGCAGGTGCGTGCTGCTGCCGCCGAAGACGCAGGCGAAGAGCATGGTCTGGCCGAAGACGTGGGCCAGCGGCAGGGCAAGCACGGTGGTACCCGCCTCGAACATCGCCCCGGTGCGGCGCACCGTGTTCGAGGCCGAGACGAACATGTTGCGGTGCGTGATGACGCAGCCCTTCGCCACGCCGGTGGTGCCGCTGGTGTAGACGATCATGGCCGGGTCGGCGGCGCGCACCGCCCCGAGCACCCGGTCCAGCCCGGGCGCCTCGGCGCCGGTGGACCACTCCCCCACCTCGGTGAAGAGCCACACCCGGTCGGCGCCCGCGGCGCGCAGCCGCTCGGCGTCCGCCTCGGACTCGGCGGCGAAGTGCGCGCTGCCGCTGTCGGCGAGGATGTGCTCGATCTGGGGTTGCGAGGAGGTCGGGTAGACGGTGACGACCACCGCCCCGATCGCCAGCGCCGCGAAGTCGAGCAGCGCCCACTCCATGGTGGTGCGGCCCAGGATCGCGACCCGGTCACCCGGCGCCACGCCGCGGCTCAGCAGCGCCGAGGCGAGCGCCCGCACCCGGCGGTCGAGCTCGGCGCTCGTCAGCCGGGTGCCGTCCGCGCCGCCGAGGGCGAGCCGCTCCGGATGCCGCTGTGCGGCACCCGCGACCACCGAGTGCAGACTCTCGGTATCCGCTATGTCGAAACCGTTCTCGGCCACCGAAACTGTGTTCACACCACAGAATTCTCCGGGGAATCACGAACCGATATCCGACCGCGGTAGCTGTTCCTACCGCGCGAATGTCATCGCCTATCCAACCGCGCGGGTCTGCAGCGCGGCGGCAGTATCGATGTGCACCGGATCGGGGAAATCCAGGCAATCCAGGAACAGCTCCACGGCCGGCTTCGATTCGTTCGCCCGCCACACCGCGTACAAATCCAGGGTCGGAACCGGGTCGAAGAGTTTCACCGCCACCGAGCCGTTGCCGGGACCGCCCATCCCCATCGAGATGGCGCGCGGCAGCGAGGCGAAGCCGACCAGCGGCCGCACCGACACCATGTGCGCGGTGGCGCCGGGGTCGTCGGCGGTGTGCGTGACCGCGAGCGAGATCTCGTTCTGCGCCGCGGCCCGGAAGATCGAGTCGTACATGGCCGGACACTGCTCCCTGGCGAAGAGCACGCAGTCCTGCCCGGCCAGCTCGGCGAAGGGCACCCCCGGCCGCTCGGCCCAGCGGTGCCTGCGGCCGACCACGGCCACCAGCGGCACCCGGTGCAGCAGCCGCCGGTACCTGAACTCCGGCGAGCTGGGGTGGCCGTAGACCATCCCGATGTCGAGCGCGCCGTCGACCAGTGCCTGCAACTGCGGTCCGGTGCGCTTCTCCCAGAGCGAGACCTCGATGTCGGGGTGCCGCTCGGTCATCCTGGCCAGCGCGTCCGGGAGGACGTGTCTGCTGGCCGGGAGGTTGTACCCGACGTCGAGCCGGCCGGAGCGGCCCGCCGCGGTGGCCTTGGCGGCCTCGGCGGCCCGGTCCAGCTGGGCGACGACCAATCGGGCCTGTGCCTCGAACTCCCGCCCGGCCGGGGTCAGCTTCACCTCGTGCGAGTTGCGGGCCACCAGCTGGACCCCGAGCGATTTCTCCAGCTTCTGCAGCTGGGCGCTGAGACTCGGCTGGGTCAGATGCAAGCGCTGCGCTGCGCGACCGAAATGCAGTTCTTCGGCGATCGTGATGAATGAAACCAGATGACGGATCTCCATGACGCCGGCCCCTTCTTCCGCGTAGGAAAAACGCTAGCGGCGAGAGGTAACCACAGATGAACCTGCCCGGCCGTACGGAAGCCGGAATCATGGCGCCGAGGTTAACTCACGACGAAGTCCAGGCGGACGTGCTGATGAATTGGCCCAAGGTTCATCCGGCGGCCCGGTTAACCGGCGAGACACCCCACCGCTCGAAACCGGCACCGAGGTGGTTGGCACGCGCCGCGCTGCGCATGATCTTGCCGCTGCTCGTCTTGGGGAGCGCCCCGGCCACCGTCAGCACCAGCTCGCCGAGCGCGAGGTCGTGGTCGCGCAGCAGGGCGGCGCGGATGGCGCCCGCGATCTCGGCCGCCGCGGCCGCCGACGGCTCGGTGTCGCGCTCGATCTCCTGCACCAGCACCGGGCGGTCGGCCGCGGTGAAGGCGGCGGTGCCGCCCGCGCGCGCCGCGGGGTGCGCGGCCTGCGCGGTGTGCTCGAGGTCGTGCGGGTAGTGGTTGCGGCCGCGCACGATGATCAGGTCCTTGCGCCTGCCGGTGACGTACAGCTCGCCGTCGGCGAACTGGCCGAGGTCACCGGTGCGCAGTCCCGCCGCGGCGTCGGTCCGCGCGCCGTCCGCGGCGGCTCGCCGAGCGCCGAAGACCGCCGCGGTGGCCTCGGGATCGCGCCAGTACCCCGCCGCGATATTCGCCCCCGCGAGCCGGATCTCGCCGATCCGCCCCGGCGGGCATGGCTCCCCCGACTCCGGGTCCACGATCGAGACGTCGACGCCGGGCGCGGGCCGCCCGCAGCCGACCAGTACCCGGGCGGGCTCCCCCGCTACCGCCTCCCGCAGCGTGCCCGCGCCGAGCGCCGCGCTGGAGGCGCGCAGTTCCCTGGCGCCGCGGCCGGGGACGCTCCCGCTCACCAGCAGCGTCGCCTCGGCGAGGCCGTAGCAGGGGTACAGCGCGCCGGGGTCGAAGCCGTGCGGGGCGAAGGTGGCGGCGAAGCGGCGCAGCGTCTCGGCGCGGATCGGCTCGGCGCCGTCGAAGGCGACGCGCCAGCTGCTCAGGTCGAGCCCGGCGGGGACGTCGGCCCGCTCGGCGTGGCGCACGCAGGCGTCGAAGGCGAAGTCGGGGCCGCCGCTGGTGTGCGCGCGGTACTCGGAGATGGCGGTGAGCCAGAGCAGCGGGCGGCGGATGAAGGTGAGCGGCGCCATGAGCACGCAGGGCGCGCCCAGATACAGGGGCTGCAGCAGGTTCCCGATGAGCCCCTGGTCGTGGTAGAGCGGGGCCCAGCCGACGAACGTGGAGCGCTCGTCGTGGCCGAACGCCGCGCGGATCATCTCCTGGTTGGCGCGCAGATTGCCGTGCGTCACCACCACGCCCCTCGGCGAGCCGGTGGAGCCGGAGGTGTACTGCAGGAAAGCGGGGTCGCCGGGGGCGCAGGGCCGTGGGTCGAGGGCGGGGCCGTGCGCGGGCACCTCGTCCACGGCGATCCGCTCGGGGATCGGCAGGTCCAGTTCCAGCGAGCCGGTGGTGAGCAGGACGGCGGGGGCGCAGCCGGCCACGATGCCGTGCGTGGCGGGGTGCGCGCGGCCGCGGCGCGGCGGGATCACCGGCACCGCGATCACCCCGGCGTACAGGCAGCCGAAGAAGGCGGCGACGAAGTCCGGCCCGGTCGGCAAGACCAGCAGCGCGCGCTCGCCCGGCCCGGCCACCGCGGCCAGCCGGGCCGCGACGGCGCGGGCGCGCCGGTCGAGCCCGGCGTAGCTCAGCGCGGCTGCCTCGGCGCCGTGCTCGTCCAGGAAGAGGTAGGCGGTGGCCGCCGGTGCGGTGCGGGCACGCTCGCGCAGGACCTCGGGCAGCAGCACTGTCCTCCCCTCAGACGCTCTCGACGGCGAGCGGCAGCCGCCGCGGGCCGCGCACGATGAAGCTGTGGTCCTGCCACTCCGGCTCGCCCGCGCGCACCAGCCTGCCCGGCAACCGGAGCAGCTGCTCCAGCGCGATGCGGGCCTGGAGCTCGGCCAGCGGCGCGCCGAGGCAGCCGTGCAGGCCGTGGCCGAAGGCGAGGTGGGCGCCGGGCGCGCGGGCGGGGTCGAAGGCGTCCGGCTCCGGGAAGGCGGCCGGGTCGCGGTTGGCGGCGCCGAGGCACAGCAGCACCTGGTCGCCCGCGCGGAGCAGCCGGTCGCCGAGCGGGGTGTCGCGGCGGGCGACGCGCTTGGTGTGCTGCAGCGGGCTGTCGTAGCGCAGGGTCTCGGCCACCGCGGCGCCGATGAGCGCCGGGTCGGCCCGGAGCCGGTCCTGGACGTCGGGGTGCGCGGTGAGGGCGAGCACGGCGTTGCCGATGAGCGACTTCGTGGTCTCCACCCCGGCGACGAAGCACATGATGCCGATCGTGGCCAGCTCCTCGTCGGTGAGCCGGTCGCCGATGCCGGTGCGGCTCGCGAGCAGCAGGCTGATCAGGTCGTCGCCGGGTTCGGCGCGGCGGCGCTCGATCACCGCGTGCAGTTCGGCGGTGAAGGTGTCGACCACGGTGCGCACCCTGGCGAAGTCCGCGGCGGTCATGAGCCCCGGCTCCAGCAGGAACCGGATGTCGTGGGTCCAGCCGCCGACCAGCGGGTGCAGCCGCGCGGGCAGCCCGAGCCAGTCGCAGAGCGCGAGCACCGGCAGTTTCCCGGCGAAGCCGGCCATCAGCTCGGTCGCGCCGTCCTGCCGGGCGTCGGCGGCGAGCCGCTCGGCGATGGCGGTGACGCGGGGGCGCAGCCGCGCGGCGGCGGAGGCGGTGAAGACCCGGTTGACCAGGGCGCGCAGCCGGGCGTGGTCCGGGTTCTCGGTGAAGACCAGCGACTTCAGCCCGAGCCGGTCGATGCGCTCGGTTCCGGCGATGCCGAGCCGGTCGGCCTGGCGGCGCAGGGCGAGCGGGATGACGTCGACACCGAAGGTGCGGTCACGCAGCACCGCGCGCACCTCGGCGTGGCCGGTGAGCACCCACATGCCCATGGTGCGGTGCACCGGCGCGTGCGCGCGCAGCGCGGCGTACCCGGGGTAGGGGTCGGTGCGGAACTCGTCGGTGAACGGGTTGAACCGCACCGGGGCAGCGGTCATCGCCGGGCCCCGCCTCCGGTGAAGTGGCCGCTGCGGTAGGGCTCGAGCACGATGCGCAGCAGCCCGATCTTGCCCATCCGGAAGCCGAGCGCGGAGAGCCGCAGGTAGCGCTCGTACCGCTCGGTCACCTCCGGGCCGGCCAGCGCCACCGCCTCGGCGCGGCGGGCCTTCAGCCGGGCCGCCCACTGCTCACAGGTCCAGGCATAGTCCATGCGGTCGTTGCGCACGGTGCGCACCTCGAAGAGGCCGTCGGCGGCGGCGGCGATCTCGGCGAGCGTCGGCAGGTCGGCATCCGGGAAGATCTCCCGCTGGATGAAGGTGCTCGCCTGGTCGCGGGTCATATTGGCGTAGGCGATGGTCTGCAGCGAGAGCGTGCGGCCGGGGTTGAGCCAGCTCCGGCAGCGCTCGAAGAAGCTGCGGTAGACGCCGATCTTCGCGGCCCGGCTGTCCTCGGGGGTGGCGAAGTGCTCGAAGGCGCCGATGGAGACGATGCCGTCGAAGCGCCGCTCCGGCTCGTAGTGCAGCCAGTTCCGCACCGCGACCTCGGTGCCTGGCAGGTCGAGGGCGCGCACGTGGGCGGCCTGCTCCTCGGCCAGGGTGAGCCCGGTCAGCCGCGGGACGCCCTCGCTCGCGGCCACCGCGAGCAGCGCGCCCCAGCCACAGCCGATATCGAGCAGGGCGGTCGCGTCGTGGGCGCGGACCGCGTCCAGGTGGTAGCTGAGCTTGCGCTGCTGGGCGGCGGCCAGGGTGTCGGCGGGGCCGGTCGGCATGGCGCAGGAGTAGGTGAGCGAGGGGTCGAGCCAGAGCGCGTAGAAGTCGTTGCCGACGTCGTAGTGGTGCCGGACGGCCGCCGCCGCCGACGCCGCCCGCGCGGCGGAGACCGTCGTCATGCTGTGCCCGTTCGCCCGAGCGAGGGCCCTCCGTGGCCACGCTCCGCTCCCGCCTGCGGGCCCGACTCGCTCATGCGGGCTGCCCGGACCGTTCGACGACGTACCCGGCGACGGCGTCCAGCGTCGGCTCGTCGAAGAGCTCGTCCGGCGGGATGTCGACGCCGTAGCGCTGCTCGATCTCCATGAGCAGCGCCACCGCCACCACGGAGTCCACCCCGAGGCGGTCGAAATCGGCGGCGGGATCGATGGTCTCCGGCGGCACGCCGAGCGCCTCGGCCAGGTAGCCGCGGCTCCACGCGATGATCTCTGTGCGGTCCATGGTCGTCCGTCCGTTCTCAGGGGGTGGCCGCGTCGGCGGCGGGGCGGAGGCGCCGCGCTTCCAGCCGGTCCCGGGACGGCACCTCGACGTCCCAGGCCAGCCCGAAGGCGGCGAGCAGGCAGATCAGCCAGTACCCGGGGTCGAGCCGGTACCACTGCAGGCCGAAGGAGGGCGAGTCCGGGAAGGCGTGGTGGTTGTTGTGCCAGGACTCGCCGAACGAGAGCAGCGCGAAGACGCCGCCGTTGCGGCTGTTGCCGCGCGCCCGGTACGGCATGGTGCCGAACATGTGCAGGAAGGAGTTGATCGCCCAGATGATGTGCTCCAGCACGAACATCCGCACCAGCCCGCCCCACAGCAGCCCGCTCAGCGCGCCGGTCCAGCTCTGGTACACCAGCCCGCCGATCACCGCCGGGATCGCCATGCCGAGCGCGACCCACCAGTGGTAATACCGCGAAACCCGCAGCAGCAGCCGGTTCTTCAGCAGGTCGGGGGCGTAGTGCACGATGTTCGGGTACTCGTGGCGGCGCATCCACAGGAAGTGCGAGTGCAGCAGCCCGCGGACCCGGCCGCGGAAGCCGCCGCCGGAGAGGTTGGGCGAGTGCGGGTCGCCCTCGCGGTCGGCGTTCTCGTGGTGCCTGCGGTGGATGGCTACCCAGGAGAGCACGCCACCCTGCCCCGCCATCGAGCCGACCACCGCGAGCGCCACCTGCACCGCGGGCTTGGCCTTGAAGGTGCGGTGGGTGAAGAGCCGGTGGTAGCCGACGGTGAGGGCGAGCCCGGTGGCCGCCCAGCCGCCGATCAGCAGCGCCACCTCGGTGATCCCGAGCGGGTGCACCAGCAGGAAGGCCAGCGCGGCCAGCGTGCCGACGATCGGCGCCACGTCGAAGAGCAGGAAGTGGCGGCGCTGCAGGCGGTGCAGGTACGGGCTGTCCACCGCGAGTTTCCTCGGGGCGGCGCGCCTCGGCGCGTCCTCGCCGGACATGGCGGCTCCCTCACGACGGGTCGGAACTCCGAATCCCCCTGCCGGAGCGGAGATTCGGCTCGAACTGCTCCGAGCGTATGCGGGCGGGCGGCTGCCGGGCGGGCCGAGAAGAAGTGCTGATCGGCCGATCAGGAACACGTATCGCGCGGTCAGGGCAGGCGCGGATCGGGACGCAGCGGCGGATCGGCGGGCGGGTCAGGGAAGCACACCGGGGATCCGCCCGCGATCGCCCCCCCTCGATTCCGTTGCCGCGCAGGGTGTTCGCCGCCTCATCCAGTGCACATTTTCGCCCCCGGCCTCTTACGGTGTAAGGAGAGTTGAAGGAGTGCTGTGGTGGATCGTTACACGCCGGAGGTCGAGGCCCGGCTCGCGAGGATGCGAGCCGAGTACGACGAGTTGCTGGAGTCGGGCCGGGGGTGGTCGCTGCGCGAGCTGTTCAGCACCGCCGAGTGCGATATCGACGCCTACTGCGCGGGGTTCGCGCCCAATAGATACGGGGACGAGGCGCTGGCGGGCGCGGAGGAGTTCTGCCGCCGCCACGGCATCTGGCTGGAGCCGGGCGGATCGCACTACAACAGCATGACGCCGTACCTGCACCCGAACGCGGTGACCGCGGAGCGGATGACGCTGATCGGCATCTACAACGCGATCCTGTTCTGGCTCAACGACACCGTTGGCCGGGAGAAGTTCGCCGCGCTCTCCCCCGGGCAGCAGGCGGCGGCGGCCGAGACGGTGCGCAGGCTCACCCGGCTGCTCGAAACCGGCAGCCCCGCCGCCGACCCGGAGCCGGTGGAGGCCGCGACGCACGAGTACCTCGAACGCACCGCCGCGCTCGCGGACCCGGCCTGGATGCGCGGCTTCCGCGCCGACACCGCCGGGCACCTGCGCCCCGCCATCCGCGACCAGAACGCCAGGACGCGGGGCGACGTGCTCTCGGTGGCCGGGTACATCGAGCTGCGCTCGCACGTCTCCGGGATGTACCCGGCCATCGCGCTCTGCGAGTTCGGCCGGGACGCCTACCTGGACTGGGCGCGGCTGGAGGCGGCCGGGCTCGCCGCGAAGCTGCGTACAATGCGCCAGCTCACGGTGGAGATCGGCGCGCTGATGAACGATGTGTTCTCCTTCGAGAAGGAGTGCATCGCCGACGGCGCCGACTTCAACCTGGTCCCCCTGTGCCTGCTGGAGGCGCCGGAGGGCGGGCTGGCGGGCGCGGTGGCGAGCGCGGCGACCGTCGTGCGCGACCTGCTCACCGAATTCCGGCAGGTCAGCGCCGAGATCGAGGCAGCGGTCGCGGCCCGGCCCGAGGTCGATCCGGGCGGGCAGGTGACGGCGCACGTGGCCGACCTGGTCGGCGCGGTCCAGGCCACCTGGGTCTGGCAGATCACCACGCACCGGTACAAGGGCAGGTCGATCTTCGAGGAGAATCGCCTGGGCTGACCGGCCGCGGGGCCGAGGCGCTGCCGGAATTCGTCTCAGGGGGACTATTGTCGGAGAATCACAGCAGCATTCCCGGCACACTCCGGTGTCCGGGAAACGCGACATTTCGACGGGGGTGTTGTGGACGGCAGCGGCGGCGCCGCACTGGCTCGGATCTGGTGGCAGGCACTGGCCACCGGTGGTCTCGCGCCCGGTGGCGGGCCGGGCGGGCCGATGATCCTCCCCGGGCTGGTCGCCCAGCTGGAGGCGGCGCTGGCGGCCGAGACCTTCGACGCGAGCGCCGGCTCCCGGGTCGGCGCCGCGCTCTGGGGCGCCGGGCTCACCCACCCCGGGGTCCCGGTGCTCTCGGCCCAGGTACTGCACAGGCTGGCCGACGTCAGCCCGCACCCGGACGCGCACCGCAGGCTGGCGGGGCTGCTCGCCGCGCTTGGCCAGGGCCACCAGATGCAGCGCGGCCGCTCGGCCGCGGCCGGCGAGGAACACGACGACCAGGACACCCGCTTCCGGGTGCTGTTCGACAACGCGGCCGTCGCCATCGCCATCGGCGACACCGACGGCGTCCTGCTCGAGGCCAACCGCGCGCTCGCCGACATGATCGGCATCACGCCCGGCGACCTGCGCGGCATCTCGGTCTACGACTTCGCGCACCCCGACGACCGGGACCGCATCCGCACCCTGCTCTACGAGCAGCTGGTACCCACCGGCGAGGGCACCGTCACGCTGGACCAGCGGCTGGTGCGCGCCGACGGCAGCGTGGGCTGGATGGCCTTCGCCATCACCTTCGTGCGCGGCAGCGGCGGCAGGCCGGATTACCTGCTCGCGGTCGGCGCCGACGTCACCGAGCGGCACCTGCTCCAGCAGGAGCTGCACCACCAGGCCAGGCACGACTCGCTCACCGGGCTGCCGAACCGGCGCTACCTGCTCGAGCACATCGAGCACCTGATCACCACGGCGGGCGTCGACGACCGGGTCGGGCTCTGCTTTGCCGATCTGGACCACTTCAAGCAGGTCAACGATCACTACGGCCACAGCGCGGGCGACCGGGTGCTGGTCGCGGTGGCCGACCGGATCGCGGAGACGCTGGAGCGCGACGGCAGCTTCGTCTGCCGGCTCGGCGGCGACGAGTTCCTCGCGCTCATCCCGCCGCCCGCGGACGAGGTACAGGTCGCGGCGGTGGCGAATCGCCTGCTCACCGCGCTCTCCGAGCCCATCCTGGTGGACGACGTCCCGCTGGACATCTCCGCCAGCATCGGCGTCGTCGTCACCCCGCTCGCGCACGCCGACGCCGAGTCGCTGCTGCGCGCCGCGGACACCAACCTGCACCGCGCCAAGCGCGACAGCAAAGGTCAATGGGTCATGCAGAGTGAGTGATCCTGCCCCGGGTGACCCACTATTTCCATCCGGTCTGTGCGATCATGGGCGTGGCGAAGCCAACAGTCGGCCAATATAGCTGACGCAGAACGGTATTCGCCGGTTTTCGCGCGTCCGGATGTGTCGATGGGGGTCTCGTGCCGCACTACAGGAGCAATGTTCGCGATCTCCGGTTCGTCCTCTTCGAGGTGCTCGGGCTGGAGCGGGCGCTGGCGACCGGCGCCTTCGGCGAGCTGGACGCCGAGACCGTCACCGAGATCCTGGAGCAGGTGCGGCGGCTCGCCGAGGGCCCGCTCGGCGCCTCCTTCGCCGAGGCGGACCGCAATCCCCCGGTCTTCGACCCGGAGACGCACACCGTCACGCTGCCGGAGGCGTTCGTCCGCTCCTTCCGCGCCATGACCGATGGCGGCTGGCACCAGCTCGGGCTCCCCGCCGAGCTGGGCGGGCCCGGCGTGCCGCGCGCGGTGTTCTGGGCCGCCGCCGAGCTCATCCTCGGCGCGCAGCCCGCCGCGTTCTTCTACGGCATGGCGGGCGCGCAGATGGCCTCGGTGCTGCACGCCAACGGCACCGAGGAGCAGCGCGGCTGGGCGCGGCTCGCCACCGCCGCCAACTGGGGCGGCACCATGGTGCTCACCGAACCCGACGCGGGCTCCGACGTGGGCGCGGGGCGGACGAAGGCGATCAGGCAGGAGGACGGCTCCTGGCACATCGAGGGCGTCAAGCGCTTCATCAGCAACGGCGATTCCGGCGTGCTCTTCCCGAACATGCTGCACCTGGTGCTTGCCCGTCCCGAGGGCGCGGGCCCCGGCACCAAGGGGCTCTCGCTCTTCTTCGTCCCCCAGTTCCACTTCGACCCGGAAACCGGCGAGAACGGCGAACGCAACGGCGTCTTCGTCACCGGGCTGGAGCACAAGATGGGGCTCAAGGCCTCCACCACCTGCGAGCTGACCTTCGGCGGGCACGGCGTCCCGGCCAAGGGCTGGCTGGTCGGCGAGGTGCACAACGGCATCGCGCAGATGTTCGACGTCATCGAGCACGCGCGGATGATGGTGGGCACCAAGGCCATCGCCACGCTCTCCACCGGCTACCTGCACGCACTCGACTACGCCAGGCAGCGGGTGCAGGGCGCGGATCTGACCGCCATGGCGGACAAGTCGGCGCCACGGGTGACGATCGTGCACCACCCGGACGTCCGGCGGGCGCTCATGATGCAGAAGGCGTACGCCGAGGGGCTGCGCGCGATCTACCTGTACACGGCGGCGCACCAGGATCCGGTGCTGGCCGAGCAGGTCTCCGGCGCGGACCCGGAGCTCGCCGCCCGGGTGAACGACCTGCTGCTGCCGATCGTCAAGGGCGTCGGCTCGGAGCGCGCCTACCAGTACCTCACCGACGCGCTGCAGACCTTCGGCGGCTCGGGTTATCTGCAGGACTACCCGATCGAGCAGTACATCAGGGACGCCAAGATCGACTCCCTGTACGAGGGCACCACCGCCATCCAGGCGCAGGACTTCTTCTTCCGCAAGATCATCCGGGATCGCGGCGCCGCGCTCGGTCACCTGGTGGCGCAGATCCAGCGCAGCCTGGACAGCGCGGCGGGCAATGGCAGGCTCAAGCGGGAGCGCGCGCTGCTCGGCACCGCGCTGGCCGACGTGCAGGCGGCGGCCGCCACGCTCACCGGGTACCTCATGGGCGCGCAGGAGGATTCGGCCGAGCTGTACAAGGTGGGGCTCGGCTCGGTGCGGTTCCTGCTCGCGGTCGGCGATCTGCTCATCGGCTGGCAGCTGCTGCACCAGGCGGCCGTCGCGGTCGCCGCGCTGGACACGGGCGCCGAGGGCGCCGACCGCGCCTTCTACGAGGGCAAGGTGGCCGTCGCGCAGTTCTTCGCGCGGAACGTGCTGCCCGAGCTCTCGGCGGTCCGCGGCATCCTGGCCGAGCTGGACACCGAGATCATGGCGCTCGACGAGGCCGCTTTCTAGACCCTGCCGCGGCGTCCGGCCGGGTGCCGCCGCGGCTCGGATCGCGGCGATCCGGGCCGGATGAGGTCGTGCGGGCCTCGCCGCGCAGCAGCCCGGCCATGAGCAGCACGAGGGCGTCGAGCCGCCTCCAGCTGCACCACGATGGGGCCGAGGCCGTACTTCGCCTCCAGCTCGCGCCAGGCGTCCCAGCCGAGCACCGCGGGCGCGTCGGAGAGCGCGATCCGCACCATCTCCGGCCTGCGGCAGATGCGCAGGAAGGCGTCGAGCCCGGCGCGCAGCCCTGCCATCGGGTCGGCCGAGGGCGGGGCGCCCGCGATGGCGGCCACCAGCTCGTCGGTATTGTCCCGCTCGAGCTGTTCGAGCACCGCGACGAAGAGCGCGCGCCCGGCCTCCTCGGCGTCCCGCTGCTCGTAATTACCTACATTCCGACTGCATGTCTACAGCGGATGCCATGTGGCCTGCGCTCGCGAGCACGATCGGGATAATGACCGATGTGACCGAGCCGCGCACCGCGCACTCCCTCGCCGCCGACGGCGTACAGCTGCTGCCCGCCACCGAGACCGCGCGCCGCCTCGGCGCGGGACCGGAGAACTGGGGCCGGTTCCGGCGGCACTGGGAGGAGCTGCGGGTGAGCCGTGCCGGCTCCGGCGTGCACACCAGGACGCTGCTCCGCTACGGCCACTTCCAGGTCTCACTCACCGGCGCCTTCGAGCTGCTCGCGCACCGCCCGCCGGGCGAGCCGGCGGCGGGCCCGCTCACCGACTCCTTCACCGCCGACCCGCTGCTCGCCGGGCTCCTCCGCCTGCTGCTCGGCTTCGCCGCCGAACTCGACGAGGCCACGCTCTGGGACGTCCGGGTGCAGCCGGTGCGCGAGCTGGCCGCCACCGGGGCGGCGACCGCCGCCGCTCCCCCGCGCCGGGCGGGCGCCACGCTGCTCTCGTGGCTACTGCTGACCTGGGACAATGCCGAGGGCGGGGCGAGCGCGTTCAGCACCGCCGACGGGACGCGGGTGCTCACCGCCGCGCCGGACGAGCCGGGCACCATCCTGCTCGCCGACGACCGGCGAATCCTGCACGCGCGGAGCGGAATCCACCCGATTGCCGCCACCCGCCCCGCGCAGCGCGACCTGCTCGAGGTGACCTTCGCCCCGGCCTGACCCGGGTCAGGGGTGCGTGGCGGTGCCTGCGATGATCTCGTCCAGCCTGCCGAGCGCGATGCCGGCCTCCTGAGCGGTCAGGTGGTGCGGCGCTTGCGCGGGGCCGCGGAGCGCGGCGGCTGCGCACGCATGTGGTCGCGGACCGTGGCCATGATCTCGCCGAGCCGCCGCACATCGTCCTCGCTCAGCGGGGCGAAGAGCAGGCGCCGCACCACCTCGACGTGGCCGGGGAGCACCCGGCCGACCAGCTCGGCACCGCGCTCGGTGATGGTGACCAGGGTGGCGCGCTCGTCGTCGGGACTGGGGGCGCGGGTGACCAGCCCGGCCTTCTCCAGCAGCCCGGCCTGGTAGGTGAGCCCGCTGCGGCTGTAGACGACGCCGTCGGCCAGCTGCGTCATGGTCAGGCTTCCGGCATCGGAGAGCCGGGCCAGCAGCCCGAACTGCACCGAGCTCAGGTCGCCCTCGGCCCGCAGCTGCTGCTCGACAGCGTGCTGCAGCACGTTCACGGCCTCCATGAGCGCGAAGTAGGTCTGCAGCTCGCCGGGGGCGAGGGAGTCGTCGGCCATGGCCCGATCCTAGATGCTTCGAATCCCGAGCATCGTGGTGCTGGTCACACCCCATTGCGCTTCGAAATCGAAGCAGATTACGCTTCGAACTCGAAGCAACCAGACAACGGAGGCCAGTGATGAAGGCAGTGCGATTCCACGAGTACGGCGGCAGCGATGTGCTGGTGATCGAGGAGGTCGAGCGCCCGGCGGCCGGGCCGGGGCAGGTGGTGGTGCGGGTGGCCGGCACCTCCTTCAACCCGGTGGACGCCGCCATTCGCGCGGGGTTCATGCGGGATCCGCTCCCGCTGACGCTGCCGCACATCCCCAACCTCGACGTCGCCGGGGTGATCGAGGAGCTCGGCCCCGGCGTCGCCGGGTACGCGGTGGGCGACGCGGTGATCGCGCTGCTGCCCATGGGCATTCCCGGCCCGGCCGCCGAGTACGTGGCGATTCCGGCGGAGGCGCTGGCCCCCGCGCCGCGCACCGTGGATCTCGCGGTGGCGGCGGCGCTCCCGGCCACCGGGCTCACCGCGCACCAGGCGCTTTTCGGGCACGGCGGGCTGACGGCGGGGCAGCGGGTGCTGATCAACGGCGCGGGCGGCTCGGTGGGCGGTTTCGCCGTGCAGCTGGCGGCCGCGGCGGGGGCGGAGGTCACCGCGACCGCGAGCCCGCGCAGCCGGGAACGGGTCGAGCGCTACGGCGCGCACCGCGTCGTCGACCACACCGCGACCCCGGTCACCGCGCTGACCGAGCGCTTCGACCTGGTCCTGAACCTGGTGCGAAACGACCCGGCGGAGGTGGCGCGGCTGGTCGAGCTCATCGACGACGGCGGCACCTTCGTCAGCACCACCACCCCCGGGCCGGAGAACCCGGGCCGCGGCGTCCGGGTGGCCCAGGTCTACGTGCTCGGCGATGCCACCGAGCTCACCGGGCTGGCCGAGCTGGTCGACGCCGGGACGCTGCACATCGAGGTGGCCGAGCGGCTCCCGCTCGCCGAACTGCCCGCCGTGCACGCCCGATTCGAGCGCGGCGAGCTGCCGGGGAAGACCGTCCTGGAGCCGTGATCGGGCGCGACGAGAACATAAGAGAGTAAAAGCCAACCTTTCTCATTGCCGCCGTGCTAGACATCGTGCGAACGGCGAGGAGGCGGTTGTGAGAGGTCCGTATCGGCTCATCATCTGGGGCCCCGGCGACATGGGCGGGCGGGCGCTGCGCACCGCGCTGCGGTCGCCCGATTTCGAGGTCGTCGGGGTCAAGGTGTTCAGCCCGCACAAGCACGGCAGGGATATCGGCGAGCTGGTCGGGCTGCCCTCGGTGGGGGTCGCCGCGACCACGTCGAAGGCCGAGATCCTCGCCCTGGACGCGGATTGCGTGGTGCACACCCCCACCACGCCCGCGCTGGTGCAGGGCGCCGACGCCGACGTGCTCGAGCTGCTGGAGTCCGGGAAGAACGTGGTCTCGGCGGCCGCCTACCACAACCCGGCCATGCCCACCTGGCTCACCGAATCCCGTTCCGCGCTGGATGTTCTCGGCACGGTAGCCCGGATGAAGGTCACCGGGAACGCCTTCGGGCCGCGACTGCCGAACGCCCTCGCGGCGTTGAAAACGCTCATGCGCGTTGCGGATTCGGGCCCGGTTCGGCCGGTCCGGCCGGTGCTGGAGAAGCTCGCCGGGCCGATCGCCGACCGGGCCGTCCCGCGCCGGGCCTCCGGTGCCCGGCTCCAGGCGGCCTGCCTGAAGGGCGGGGTCTCGCTGCACGGCACCGGGCTGCACCCGGGGCTCATGGTCGAGCAGCTGCTGCTGCGGCTGGCCGGGCTGCTCGACGAGGTGCGCGAGGTGACGTTCCTCGAGGTCGGCGACCTGTCATCGGCCCCGGACGGCATGTGGGGCGGGCTGGCCAGCCTCGGCTTCGGCATGCCGCTGAGCGCGGTCGACTCCGACCACGCCATCGCGCTCATGCAGCACTTCTACTTCGACGCGGTGCTCTCGAATGTCGCGCACGCGCTGTTCGGGGCGAGCGCGGAGCAGGTCCGGGTGGAGCGGCACGTCTACCCGGTGCCGGCCCGGGTGCGGATCGAGGCGGGCGGCAGCGTGCTCGAGCCGGGCTCGGTCGGCGCCATCCACATGAGCTACCGGGGCTATATCGGCGACCGGCTCTTCATGACCAATGCCGAGTGCTGGCACGTCGGGCCGGGCAACGCGCACCTCGGCCCCGACCACCCGCGCAGCCTGGCCGGCGGCCACGTGATCACCCTGGACGGCACCCCGGCCCGGATCGAGCTGCGCAACGAGCTCGACGACGAGACCTACAGCGGCGACTGGTCGGCGGTCACCGACATCTCGGTCAAGGCCATGCTCGACGTGGTCCCCGCGCTCTGCGCCGCGCCACCCGGCGTCGCCACCCCCGACCTGACCCCCCGCTACCGACTGGAGCAGGCATGACCTCCCCCCTCCCGGTCGCGGTGCTCGGCACCGGGCCGCTGGCCGAGCGGATCGCCGCGCACCCCGGCCTCGTCGTCACCGCGCACTCCCCGGTGGTGCTGCACCTCTCCCCCGACCCCGCCGAGCTCCCCGCGCTCCTCGCCGCGGGCCGCAATGTGGTCACCGCGCTCCCCCTGCACGAACTGCCGCGGGCCGAACTCGCCGCGGCCGCGGGCACCGGCAACGCCACCCTGCACGCCACCGGCGGTCACCAGTCGGCGGTGGCGGCCCGGCTCACCCGCTCGCTCGCCGCCGCGACCAGGGGGATCACCCGGATCGAGCTCGTCGAGGAGATCGTGCTGCCGGACGCGGGGGTGTACCCCTGGCCGGGCGGGCTCGGCGCCGACGCCGGGAGCGCCGAGGCGGCGGCCGCGGCGACCGCCGGGTACTACGCCGACGGGCTCCGCACGCTGGCGGACGGCGCCATCGGCGAGCGCGGGGACGCGACGGCCGCCACCGTCACCGTCCGGGTCGAGACCGGCGACTCCGGCGGCGTCGAGCGGGTGACCGCCGAGCACACGCTCGGCGACCGCGTGCGCTACCGCTCGATCCGGAGCCGCACCGGCGCGGTGCCGCTGCGCTACCGCCTGATCAGCACCAGCGCGGCCGGGACGGGCACCACCACCGTCGACTTCCACCCCGTCGACGGCCTGCACCCGGCCGAGCACCTCACCCTGGTCGAGATGCTGAGCGCGGCCCGCGCCGTCGTCGCGAGCCCGCCCGGCATCGCACTGCGCGACCTCGCCATCACCCACCTCGCCCCGGACGATCGCCTGTCCCGGTAGCAGCCCTCTCCCGCAGTAACGTCCAGACAGCTGTCCAGGACGCCGGAAGGGGCCGTCGGTGGCCTATGTCAGCACCCGCGACGGCGGCCGGGTCGCCCCCGGCGTCTCCGTGAGCGGCTGGACCAAGCGCGGCCCGCTCCTCGACCGGGCCGAGCGCACCCGCGGCGCGGCCGCGGGTGCCGATCGCGAGCGTCGAGGAGCTGCCGGCCACCGCCCGCGGACGTCAGGCGCCCACGTACTCCGCGAGGTGCGTGCCGGTCAGCGTCTGCTCCGGCGCCGCCACCAGCTCCGCGGGCGTCCCCTCGAACACCACCAGCCCGCCGTCGTGCCCGGCACCCGGCCCGAGGTCGATGATCCAGTCGGCGTGCGCCATGACCGCCTGGTGGTGCTCGATCACGATGACCGTCTTCCCGGAGTCGACCAGCCGGTCCAGCAGCCCGAGCAGCTGGTCGACGTCGGCGAGGTGCAGCCCGGTGGTCGGCTCGTCCAGCACGTAGACGCCGCCCTTCTCGGACATGTGCGTGGCCAGCTTGAGCCGCTGCCGCTCGCCGCCGGAGAGCGTGGTGAGCGGCTGGCCGAGTTTCAGATACCCGAGCCCGACGTCGGAGAGGCGGTCCAGGATCTTGTGCGCGGCGGGGGTGCGGGCATCGCCCTCGGCGAAGAACCGCTCGGCCTCGGCGACCGACATGCCGAGCACCTCGCTGATGTCGCGCCCGCCGAGCTTGTACTCCAGCACCTCGGCCATGAAGCGCTTGCCCTCGCAGGTCTCGCAGGTGGTGGCGACGCCCGCCATCATGGCGAGGTCGGTGTAGATCACCCCGGCGCCGTTGCAGGTGGGGCAGGCGCCCTCGGAGTTGGCGCTGAAGAGCGCGGGTTTCACGCCATTGGCCTTGGAGAACGCCTTGCGGATGGGATCGAGCAGGCCGGTATAGGTGGCGGGGTTGGAGCGGCGCGAGCCCTTGATGGCGGTCTGGTCGACCACCACCACGCCCTCGCGGCGGGCCAGGTTGCCGTGGATGAGCGAGCTCTTGCCGGACCCGGCCACGCCGGTGACCACGGTGAGCACCCCGGTCGGCACATCCACGTCGACGCCGCGCAGGTTGTTCTGCGTCGCGCCGCGGATCTCCAGCGCCCCGGTGGGCTTCCGCACCGTCCCCTTGAGCTGGGCCTTGTAGCCGAGGTGCTTGCCGGTGCGGGTCTCCGACGCGCGCAGCCCGGCGATATCGCCCTCGAAGCACACCGTGCCGCCCTCGGTGCCCGCGCCGGGGCCGAGGTCGACCACGTGGTCGGCGATCACGATGGTCTCCGGCTTGTGCTCGACCACGAGCACGGTGTTTCCCTTGTCCCGCAGCCGGAGCAGCAGCTCGTTCATCCGCTGGATGTCGTGCGGGTGCAGCCCGATGGTCGGCTCGTCGAAGACGTAGGTGACGTCGGTGAGCGCGGAGCCGAGGTGCCGGATCATCTTGGTGCGCTGCGCCTCGCCGCCGGAGAGCGTGCCGGAGGAGCGGTCGAGCGAGAGGTAGCCGAGCCCGATCTCGACGAAGCCGTCCAGGGTCTGGCGCAGCGTCTCCAGCAGCGGGGCCACCGAGCGGTCGTCCAGCCCGCGCACCCACTCGGCCAGGTCGCTGATCTGCATGGCGCAGGCGTCGGCGATGCTGACGCCGCCGATCTTCGACGAGCGCGCCGCCTCGCTGAGCCGGGTGCCGCCGCAGTCCGGGCAGGCGCTGAAGGTGATCGCCCGGTCCACGAAGGCGCGGATGTGCGGCTGCATGGCCTCGCGGTCCTTGGACAGGAAGGACTTCTGGATCTTCGGGATGAGCCCCTCGTAGGTGACGTTGATGCCGTCCACCTTGACCCGCACCGGCTCCTTGTAGAGCAGGTCGTTCAGCTCGCGCTTGGTGTACTTGCGGATGGGCTTGTCCGGATCGAGGAAGCCGGAGCCCATGAAGATCCGGCCGTACCAGCCCTCCATGCTGTAGCCGGGGATGGTGAGCGCCCCCTCGGCCAGCGACTTGCTGTCGTCGTAGAGCTGGGTCAGGTCGAAGTCGGAGACGTTGCCCATGCCCTCGCAGCGCGGGCACATGCCGCCGGTGACGCTGAACTCCCTGCGCTCCCGCACCTCCTGGCCGCCCGCCTTGGTCACCGTCACCGCGCCGGCCCCGCTGATCGAGGCGACATTGAAGGAGAACGCCTGCGAGCTGCCGATATGCGGCTGCCCCAGCCGGCTGAACAGGATGCGCAGCATGGCATTGGCGTCGGTCGCGGTGCCGACGGTGGAGCGCGCGTTGGCGCCCATCCGCTCCTGATCCACGATGATGGCGGTGGTGAGCCCCTCCAGCACGTCGACGTCCGGGCGCGCCAGGTTCGGCATGAAGCCCTGCACGAAGGCGCTGTAGGTCTCGTTGATCATGCGCTGCGACTCGGCGGCGATGGTGCCGAAGACCAGCGAGCTCTTGCCGGAGCCGGAGACGCCGGTGAAGACCGTCAGCCTGCGCTTCGGGATCTCGACGCTGACGTCCTTCAGGTTGTTCTCCCGCGCGCCCCTGACCCGGATCAGATCGTGGGTGTCGGCGGCGTGCGCGGTCGTAGCCGGTGTGGTGGCCGTACTCATCGATTCTCCCTCGGGGGTCGGCGCAGCTGCTGGGTGCGGACCATAGCCGCCGGGTCCGACACCGGTGGCGCGGTCGGAGGTCAGCGCAGTTGCTGGATGCGGACCATATTGCCCGCCGGGTCGCGCACGGCGCAGTCGCGCACGCCGTAGGGCTGCTCGGTGGGCTCCTGCACGATCTCCACCTCCGCGGCTGAGACCTTCGCGAAGGCGCCGTCCAGGTCCTCGGTGGCGAGCAGCACGCTGGCGTAGGTGCCCTTCGCCATCATCTCGGCGATGGTGCGCTTCTCGTCCTCGGTGACGCCGGGGTCGGCCTCCGGCGGGTACAGCACGATATTGATGCCGGGGTGCTCCACCGGGCCGATCGTGATCCAGCGCTTGCCGTTGTAGCCGACATCGTTGCGCACCTCGAAGCCGAGCGTGTCCCGGTAGAAGGCGAGCGAGGCCTCCGGATCGGTGTGCGGCAGGAAGCTCGAGTGGATGGTGATGGTCATGCGGTTCACGCTAGAGGGGCCGCGGTGACCGGCGCTTCTCGATTCCTGACCGGTCGGGTGACCCGCTTGGCCACGCAGGACGGCATGCCTGCCGTCGCGTTCCCCGCAGCTTTGCGATAGACGCTCGGCGGCACCCCGACCAGCTCGGTGAACCGGGTGCTGAAGGTGCCGAGCGAGGAGCAGCCGACGGCGAAGCAGACCTCGGTGACGCTCAGGTCGCCGCGGCGCAGCAGTGCCATGGCGCGCTCGATCCGCCTGGTCATCAGGTACGAGTACGGCGACTCCCCGTACGCCTGCCGGAAGGCGCGGCTCAGGTGCCCGGCCGACATGTGCACGCCGCGGGCGAGCGCCTCGACGTCCAGCGGGTGCTCGTACTCCCGATCGATGCGATCGCGCACCCGGCGCAGCAGCGCGAGATCGCGCAGCCGCTGGTCCGCTCCTCGGGTGCCCACGGGTGAATCGTGCCACGTCGGCGGCGGCTTGCCCAGCACCGGGAAGCAGGGTCGGGAATTGTGGGCAGTCACAGAAGGCGCCGGAAAGTGCCCGGATATGCACCAAGGGATCACATCACGACTGGTATTGACGCAACCGGATCGTTACCGTCGAGGTCGGTGTTTCCAAGCTAGGACGTTATCGAATGACTCTTTCCACGTGGCCCGATCAGGACCTCCCCCTGCTGCGCGAGGTCGCCGGCCGCATTGCCGTCGTGATCCAGGGCAGCACCGACAGCCGGCAGGCCCTTGCCGACTTCACCGAAGCGCTCCCGCACGCCGGGCAATTGGCGCGGGTGCTCATCGAGTACTCCAGCCGGTGGTTCGATCGCTCCAGCGGGGACTCGACCATGATGGGCCCGGAACTCTTCTGGACCCTCACCGAGTTCGTGCCCCCGGCACTGCCACAGAACCGGGAACAGGGCGGCACCGAGTACCACCACGTCGAGCGCACCAGGCACCTGCTGCTCATCTGCGTGCTCGAGCAGCTGGCGGTCACCCAGTTCGCCCCCTCCCAGGGTGGGGATGCCTCGACCAGGCACCGCTACGGCGACAACGCCGTCCCGGTTCTGACCTCGCGGCTGCGCAGCGCCCCCGACGTCGAAGGCACTGCTTGAGTTGAATTCGCCGCGCCTCCGCGCGGCGGGGTTCGCGGCCCTTCGGGGGCTCGTGATTCCCCACCCGCGACTCGCGCCTGCGGCGCATGCGCTGTGTTGAATTTGCCGCGCCTCCGCGCGGCGGGGTTCGCGGCCCTTCGGGGGCTCGCGATTCCCCACCCGCGACTCGCGCCTGCGGCGCATGCGCTGCGGGTGGGGAATCACGAGCCGGGCCGCGAACCGGGGGCCGTGCGTTTGCGGGCACGGGTGAGGAGCGGCGTGCCTATGCCGTGTACGACGACGCTGATCAGGACCGTCACCCCGGTGACGGTGAGGGCGTAGCCGCCCAGATCCTCGTCGAGGGCGTTGTAGGCGAGCAGGCCGAAGACGATGGTGGCGGTGCCGCGCGGGCCGAGCGCGCCGACGAGCAGCCGTTCGCGGGGCGGGAGCGGGGAGCCGAGGAGGGCGAGCAGCACCGGGCCGAGGCGGAGCACGGTCAGGGCGAGCAGGGCGAAGAGCACCAGGCCCCAGTCCAGGAGCGGCGCCGCGCCGAAGACGATGACGAAGCTCGCGCCGAAGGCGAACCACAGGATCAGCCCGGCCACCAGGCTCACGTCGTCGATCAGCTCCAGCTCGCGCTCGGCCGGCATCCGCACCGCGTCCCTGGAGCGCACCGCCTTGTAGGCGAGCCCGCAGGCGAAGGCGGCGACGAAGCCATTGGCGTGCCAGGCCACCGCGGCGGCGTAGGCGAGCAGTGGCAGCGCGACCAGCCCGATCCGGAACGCCTGCGGGTCGGTCAGCCCGCGCAGCCGCGCCCGCGTCCCCGCCCATGCCGTCACCGCGCCGATCACCAGCCCGGCGGCGACCGCCGTGCCGAACGCCGGAATCGCGTCCCGCAGCGCCACCAGCGGGTTCGCCTCCGCGCCCACCCCGGTGGCCAGCGTCAGCGCGAAGGCGAAGACCGGGGCGACGATGCCGTCGTTGTACCCGCTCTCCACCGCGACCAGGTGCCGCACCCGGGCCGGGATCCCGCGCTCCCGGACGATCTCGGCGGCGGGCGCGAAATCGATCGGCACCACGATGCAGGCGATCAGCACCAGCACGGTCACCGAGAGCTCGGGTATCAGCAACCAGCCTGCGAGCACCGCGAGCCCGATGCTCAGCGGCAGCGCGAGGAAGAGCAGCCGCGCCGCCGCCCTCGGCTCGCCGCCGAAGATCCCGCCGCGCACCTCGGTGGCGTCCACGAAGAGCAACACCGCGAGGATGATCTCCGCGGCGTGCAGCGCCACCTCGCTGTTCAGGAAGGGCGCGACATCGGCCGAGGAGAACGCCCCGAACACCGCCCCCGCGGCGACCATGGCCAGCGGGGCGTGGATCAGCCCGCGCCGCAGCAGCGTGGCGCTCAGCGACCACAGCACCACGACGCCGGTGAAGACCACCAGCACCAGGACCATGGGGTCTGATTCTGCCCCGGCCCCGGCGGGTCAGCCGCGCTCGGCGCGCCCGGCCTCCTTGCCGACGGCGTGCAGGTGGCCGATCGACTCGCGGTAGGAGGCGACGAATCCGGTGGCCCGGTAGGGCAGCCCGATCTCGGCGCAGTACGCGGCGACCAGCGGCTGCGCCCGGCGCAGGTGCGGCCGCGGCATGGAGGGGAAGAGGTGGTGCTCGACCTGGTAGTTGAGTCCGCCGAAGGCGGTGTCGAGCAGCCGCCCGCCGAGCACATTGCGCGAGGTGAGCACCTGCTTGCGCAGGTGGCCGGTGGTGTCGTCGGCGGCGAGCACCGCCATGCCCTTGTGGTTCGGGGCGAAGGTGCTGCCCATGTAGAGCCCGAAGAGCGCCTGGTGCAGCGCGACGAAGACCAGCGCCTTCACCGGCGAGAGCACCAGGAACACCAGCAGCAGGTAGCCGAGCGCGTGGCTCGCCAGCAGCACCGCCTCCCATCCCCTGTTCGGGATGGGCCAGCGCAGTACCCCGCGCCAGCTGGAGATCCGCAGGCTCAGCCCCTCCAGCGTGAGCATGGGGAAGAACAGCACGCCCTGGTGCCGCACCACGAACCGGCGGTAGCCGCGGGCCATCCGGGCGCGCGCGCCGGAGTGCGCCAGGATGCCCATGATGTCCGGGTCGGCGTCCTCGGTGTTGGGGTGCGCGTGGTGCTTGTTGTGATTGCTGGTCCACCAGCCGATGCTCACCCCGATCAGCAGGTTGCCGACCAGCGCGCCATAGACGTAGTTGGCCTTGCGGCTCGCGAAGATCTGCTTGTGCCCGGCATCGTGGCCGAGGAAGGCGAACTGCGCGAAGAGCGCCGCCAGCACGACGGCGATCCCCAGCGTCCACCAGCTGTCGCCGAGCCCGATCAGCAGCGCGTAGCAGCCGAGCAGCAACCCGACGGTCACCGCCGTGCGGGTGCTGTACTGCGGCACCGCCGGTTCCAGCAGCCCGGCCTCGCGCACCCGGCGCAGCAGCACCGCGAACTCACTGCCGCGCGCCGTCTCGGCCCGCTTCTCCGCCACCGGTCGCATCACGTCCCGCTCTCGCCGTCGTCCCTCGGCCGTTCAGCGCCAGGAAACGACAGCGATACGCCCGGCGGGGGCTCACGCGGCCACGAACCGGCGACCGGTGCATGAACAATAGCGTGCGGCCGGTCACATCACCGCCCTGGCTCCGCCCCCTCGATGAGCGCCACCCTGGCCAGCACCTGTTCGGCCATCTTCACGTGCGCCGCGTCCACCAGCACCCCGCCGACGCCGACCGCGCCGCGCCCCGCCGCCTCGGCCTCCCGGTACGCCTTCATGTTCCGCTCGGCCAGCGCGACCTCCTCCGGCGTCGGCGAGTAGACGGCGTTGGCGATCGGCACCTGCACCGGGTGGATGGCCCACTTGCCGGTATAGCCGAGCAGCGCTGCGCGCTTGGCGTCGCGCTCGTACCCCTCGGTATTGCCGTAGTCCGGGAAGGGGGCGTCGATGGCGTCGATCCCGGCGATCCGCGCCGCGACGATGACCTTGGCCCGCGCGTAGTGCCAGAAGTCGCCGGGGTAGTCGCCGAGCGGCTCGAAGTTGGTGTCCACCCGGGCGCCCTGCGAGAGCGAGAAGTCGCCGACGCCGAAGATGATGGCGTCCACCCGCGGGCTGGCGGTGGCGATGGCCTCGGCATTGGCCAGCCCCTCGACCTCCTCGATCAGCACCTCGAGCCGGATCTGCCGCTCCAGCCCCAGTTTCAGCTCCAGCTGGGTGAGCAGCACGTCCACCCACCAGACGTCCCTGGCCGTCTTCGCCTTGGGCACCACGATGGTGTCCAGGTTGCGCCCGGCCCTGGTGACCACCTCGATGATGTCGTCGTGGCACCACTCGGTGTCGAGGCCGTTGATCCGGATGGCGCGCGCGGTGCGGCCCCAGTCCAGCTCGTTGAGCGCGGTGATCGCCTTCTCCCGCGACCCCTCCTTGAGGCTCACCGGGGTGGCGTCCTCCAGGTCGAGGAAGACCAGGTCGGCGCCGAGCGTCACGGCCTTGGCGAACATGTGGTCGTTGCAGGCGGGCAGCGCCAGCTCCGAGCGGCGGAGCAGCTTCGTCATGGAAAAGGGTTCCTTCCGTGGGATTCAGAGCACGCCGCGGGCGCGCAGCGCGGCCAGCTCGGCCGCGCCGAGCCCGAGCAGCTCGCCGTAGACGGCGGCATTGTGCTCGCCGAGCCGGGGGCCGAGGTGGACCACCTCGCCGCGGGTCCCGGAGAACCGCGCGACCGGGGCCTGCACCGTGACGGTGCCCAGCTCGGCGTCCTCGACCGGGACGAAGACCTCGCGGTGCTTCATCTGGTCGTCGGTCACCAGATCGGCGATGTCGTAGACCGGGGCGGCGGCCACCTCGAACTCGTCGAAGACCGCCATGGCCTCGGCGAGCGTGTGCGCCGAGACCCACTCGGCCACCGCGGCATCCACCTCGGCGGCCCTGGCGAGTCGGCGCTGCGGATCGGCGAAGTCGGCGTCGGCCACCAGATCGGCGCGGCCGATGGCCCGGAAGACCCGCAGCGCCAGCGCGGGCGAGCTGCCGGACATGGCGAGCCAGCGCCCGTCCGCGGTGCGGTAGGTATTGCGCGGGGCCGAGATGTCCCAGCGGTTCCCCGCCCGCTCGGGGACCAGCCCGAGCTGATCGTAGGAGAGCAGGGTCTGCTCCAGCAGCCGGGCCAGCGGGTCGATCAGGTTGATATCGATGAGCTGGCCCGGCCCGCCGTGCACGTCGCGGTGGTAGAGCGCCATGGCGACCGCGTAGGCGGCGTTCAGCGAGGCGACGCCGTCGGCCAGCATGAACGGCGGCAGCGTCGGCGGCCCCGCGGCCTCGCCGGTGAGGTGCGCGAAGCCGCTCATGGCCTCGCCGAGCGTGCCGAAGCCGGGGCGCTCGCTCTTCGGGCCGGTGAGCCCGAAGCCGGTGATGTGCAGCATGATGATCGCCGGGTTCACCGCACGCAGGCTCTCGTAGTCGAGCCCCCAGCGCTCCAGCGTGCGCACCCTGGTGTTCGCGACCACGACGTCGGCCTGCCGGGCCAGCCGCCGCAGCAGCTCCTGCCCCGCCGCCTGGCGCAGGTCGAGGGTGACCGACTTCTTGTTGCGCGACACCGACTTCCACATGAGCCCGACGCCGTCGCGCTGGTGCCCCCATGACCGGATCGGGTCGCCGCCGTTCGGCTGCTCCACCTTGATCACCTCGGCGCCGAACTCGCCCAGGTAGGTGGCGGCCAGCGGCGCGGCGGCCAGCGTGGCCATGTCGAGTACCCGGATGCCGTCCAGCATGGCACGGCCCGCCGCCGTCATCTACACGCTCGTTCCGGCGACCGTGCGGGACGCGCTCGGAATCGGCAGCCCCAGGTGCTCGCGCAGCGTGCTGCCCTCGTACTTCGTCCGGAAGAGCCCGGCGCGCTGCAGGTGCGGCACCACCATCCGGGTGACGTCCTCGAAGGCGCCGGGCATGTGCGTGGCGGCGAGCACGAAGCCGTCGCAGGCCTCGCCGTGGAACCACTCCGCCATCTGCTCGGCCACCTGCGCGCCGGTGCCGACGAAGCGCGGCCCCTGCAGCAGTGTGGCCCGGTGCCCGGCCAGGTCGCGCAGGGTGACCGTGCGGCCGAGGTGCTCGCGCAGGTTCTGCACCAGGCCGCGGATGCCGGAGACCGAGGCGATGAGCTCGTCGGTGACCGGGTCGTCGATGCCGTGCCGGGCGAAGTCGTAGTTCATGAGCTCGGAGAGCAGCGTGAGCGAGGCCATCGGGTGCACCAGCTCGTGCAGCAGCATCTCCTCGCGCTCGCGCGCGTGCGACTCGGTCTCGCCGACCACCGCGTAGGCCATGGGACAGATCTTCACCGCGCGCGGATCCCGCCCGGCCGCGTCGATCCGCGCCTTCTGGTCGGCGTAGTGCGACTTCGCCACCTCCAGCCCGGGGTCGCCGGTGAAGATGAGCTCGGCCCAGCGCGAGGCGAAGTCGCGGCCGCGCCCGGACGAGCCCGCCTGGATCACCACCGGCCGCCCCTGCGGGGTGCGCGGCACGGTGAGCGGGCCGCGGGACGAGAAGAAGCGGCCGCTGTGGTTCAGCTCGTGCACCTTCGAGGGGTCGGCGAAATCGCCGGTGCGGTCGTGCAGCAGCGCGCCCTCCTCCCAGGTGTCCCAGAGCCCGGCGACCACCTCGAGGAACTCGTCGGCGCGGTCGTAGCGCTCGTCGTGACCCAGGTGCGCCTCGACGCCGAAGTTCTGCGCCTCGCTGTCGTTCACCGAGGTCACCACGTTCCAGGCGGCCCTGCCCCCGGAGAGGTGGTCCAGTGTGGCGAAGGTGCGGGCCACGTGGAACGGCGGGTAGTAGGTGGTGGAGTAGGTGGCGCCGAGCCCGATCTTCGAGGTGGCCTGGGCCAGCACGCCGAGCACCACGCTCAGGTCCAGCTTCACCGGGCGGGCGCCGTAGCGCACCGCCTCGGCCACCGAGCCGCCGTAGATGCCCGGCATGGCCAGCCGGTCGTCGAAGAACATGAGGTCGAAGCAGCCCTCCTCGAGCTGCCTGCCGACCTTCGCGTAGTAGGACGCGTCCAGGTACCCGTGCTCGGTGGCCGGGTGCCGCCACGACCCCGAGTAGACCGAGGTACTGCCCGCCTGCATGAATGCGACCAGCGTCATCCGGTCGTCTCGCTTCGCTGTCATGCAGGGAATTTAACATCTGATATATCAGATGCCAACCCCTACATGCGTTCATTGCTACACTCCGGCGCATGGCAGGAACGGTCGACATCGCGGGCACCGTGCGGGAACGGGCGGCGCGGGAGCTGCGCGACCGCATCATCACCGGGGTCATGGCGCCGGGGTCGCGGATCGACCTGGACGCCATCACCGAGGAGTTCGCCACCTCCCGCACCCCCGTGCGCGAGGCGCTGCTCGAGCTCTCCTTCGAGGGGCTGGTGCGGGTCGCGCCGCGCAGCGGCATCACCGTGATCGGGATCGGCGCCGACGACGTGCGCGACAGCTTCACCCTGCTCGGCGTGCTCACCGGGCAGGCGGCGGCCTGGGCCGCCGAGCGCAGCACCGCGGCCGAGCTGGCGCAGCTGCGCGAGCTGGCGGCGGCGGTGGCGGCGCGCTCCGGCGACGACGCCATCGGCGAGGCGAACTGGAAGTTCCACCAGGCCATCCACCGGGCCGCGCACTCCCCCCGGCTGCTCACCCAGATCAAGCAGGCGGCGCGGGTGGTGCCGACCAATTTCCTGCGGCTCTTCCCCGACCACGAGAAGCACTCGCTGCACGAGCACGACGAGCTGCTCGACGCGCTGGAGGCGCGAGATCCCGAGGCCGCCAGGCGAATCGCCGAGCGGCACGTGCTGGAGGCCGGGATCTCGCTTGCGGCCTGGCTGGAGAACGGCGGCGCGGGCAGCTGAGCCGGGTCAGCCGCAGGCGACCTCGACCCGGCCGGCTACCCGGCACCGCGAGGGCACCGGCCCGGAGTCAGGCGGCGGGGGCCTGGAGGATGCCGAGCACCCGCTTGGCGGCGGCGTTGAACCGGCCCAGGTTGACCGTCGGCGCGCTGGTTACCACCAGCAGTAGCGTCGAGCTGAGCGGGAAGACGCCGACGCAGCCGCGGTCGGCCTCGAAGACCGCGGACTGCAGCCTGCCCTGGGCCACCAGGCTGGTGAAGTGATCACCGATGCCGATGGCCGCGGCGGCCATGGCCGAGCTGCGCATGGCGATCGAATCGCCGTGCGTCATCTGCCCCGACACGTCGTCGGCCGCGACCACGAGCCCGTCCCGGCTGGTCATCACGGCGTGCTCGACGTCGGCGATCTCCTCGCAGGCGCGCTGCAGCAGCTCGCCGACGGCACGGGGGTCGCCGAGCGCGATCTCGCGCCGGTCGTACGCACGGCTCACAGCCGGATCGCCTGCTCGATCCGGCGCAGCTGGTGGCGGGCCAGGGCCAGGTTGCCGCGCGCCTTGTCCAGTGCCAGGTAGAGGAACAGCTCCTCGCCGTCGTTCCGGATCAGCGGCATGATCAGGTGGTACTGCGCGCCGAGGGTGACCAGGATGTCCTGCACGCTGTCACCGAGCTGTAGCGCCTCGACCGCGCGCAGCTTGGCGCGCAGCACCTCGGTGTTCAGCGCGCCCGCCATCTCCAGGTCGAACAGCTGGTTGCCGCCCTGCTTGCCAAGCAGCATCCCGCTGCGCATGTCGACGAGGGCGATGCCGATGGCGCCGTCCACGCTCATGCCGTCCCGGAGGGCGTCGTCGAGCTTCATATCTGGTGCACTCCTGAATCCCGGCGCCTGCGTCATCTCCGGGCGCCTGCGGTGGGACAGTCTCGGTACCGCCCGAAGGGCGCGCTCGTCATCGATCATGGCTGGGAACGCGCCTCCGTGCGGGCGTCATGATTGGGGGCATTAACTCAGAAACCGGTCGGTTCTCCTGAGCAGCGACAGCTTAGCAACGACCTTCAGGTTGGTCGATACTTCAAAAACTTGACTTACGGTCTGAAAATAGTCCTTTTAATTGAGTCGAAGCCCACGATAGCAGGGTGGTGGCACAGCTATGCCAACCCGTTTACCAGGGGCTTCATACGCGCAGGTCAGCATACTTTCCCATTTTGCGAAGCAGGTGAACGTGGCGATTAGGACGTGATGCCGATCACAAAAGATGCCCATAGGGCATATTATTCCTGCGTTGTTGCAGGAAATTAGCTGGTCGAATGCCCAGGAAGTCCGGCGACTACGCGGGAATCGGCGAATTCCAGCCCAGCGCGGGGGCGACCAGCTCGACCGCGTCGTGCAGGATCTGCTCGTACTCGGCGCGGTGGAATTCGTAGGGCAGCTCCAGCCGCAGCTCGGCGGTCTCGGCCAGCCGGTCGACGAGCCCGGGGCTGTGCGGCTGCAGCCGCGGGCGCTGGGTGTTGCCCGGCGAGTGGATCACGGTGTCCGGGCCGCCGAGGTAGTCGCCGCGCAGATTCTCGGCGAGCCGCTCGATCCTGGTGTGGGACAGGTCGTAGGCGCGCCAGTCGCCGTCGAAGCCGAGCCGCTCGCCGTACTCGAAGAGCTGGAGCGTGTCCTCCAGCCCGGTGTAGGGGTCGTAGTCGGCGAAGTTGCCCGGGGTGAGGAAGGCGAGGGTCGCGATACGAGGAGCCACCTGCCAGGCAACCCGCAGGAGGCGGTCGACGCCACGGTTGCGTTCGGCGGGAACGCAACCCTTACGCTCCGTCACCCGCGAGGCTGAGCGACCGTCCGCGGATGTCCGCCGAACGAGTGACGACCGCGGGGGTGGCTGCGCCTACGATGCATGGCGGACGAGGCATTCGAAACGGGAGGTTCGAGGCGATGGACGGCGGCACTTCGGCGCTGCACCGGGCGGTGGACGCGGCCGCCCGCGGCGACGGGGACGCGCTCGGCGCGCTGCTCGAGCAGGTGCGCCCCTTCGTGACCAGGTACTGCCGGGCCCGGCTCGGCACCGGCCCCGCGGACGCCGTCGCCACCGGCATCTGCGCCGACCTGCTCACCGCCCTGCCCCGCTTCCGCGAATCCGGCGGCTCCTTCCTCGCCTTCGCCTACCGCATCGCCTCGCGCACCGTCGCCGACGTGCTGCGCCGCCGGGGTGCGAGCAGCCCGGAACCCCTGGGGGAACTCCCGGAGTCGCAGCGCGAGGTGCTGGTGCTGCGGCTGGTGCTCGGGCTCTCCGCCGACGAGACCGCCAGAGCGCTGCACACCACCATCGGCGTGGTCCGGGTCACCCAGCACCGGGCGCTGGACACCCTCCGGACCACGCTCGCGGCCTGAGGGGCTCAGCGGGGACCGAACTCCGGCGGCTCGAAGGCGCGCACCGGCGGCGGGGTGCCGGTGAACTTCTCGACCTGGACCAGGCAGCTGTTCGGCGACGGCCCCTGGGCCAGCGGGCTGGTGCCGATATCGGGGGTGACGACATTCGGATTGCCGTGCCGCTCCAGGCCGAGCGCGTCGTCGGGGTCGAACCAGGCGCCGGTGGCGATCTGGGCGACGCCGGGGAGCAGGGCGTCGGCGGTGGCGACACCGGCGAGGAAGGCGCCGCGGTCGTTGAACACGCGGGCGAGGTCGCCGTCGCGGAGGCCGCGGGCGGCGGCGTCGGCGGGGTGCAGCCGCAGCGGTTCGCGGCCGGAGATCTTGGCGCCCCGGCTGGTGGGGCCGTTGTCGAGCTGGCTGTGCAGGCGGGTGGCGGGCTGGTTGGAGAGCAGGTGCAGGGGGAAGCGCTCGGCGGCGGGGGCGCCGAGCCATTCGCGGTCCGGGTACCAGGCGGGGTGGCCGAGCAGGTCGCCCGCGTCGGCGATGGCGCGGGAGTAGATCTCGATCCGGCCGGAGGGGGTGCGCAGCGGGTGCCGCTCGGGGTCGGCGCGAAAGAGTTCGAGGTCGTGTTCGCGCTCGGGGAGCTGGGGGCGCAGGTCGAGCGGCGGGCCGGCGCGGAAGTCGCGGTAGGCGGGGAGCTCGATGCCCGCCGCGGCGGCGTCGGATCGGGTTGTCTCCCAGACGTGTTCGACCCACTCGGCGGTGCCGCGGCGCTCGGTGAAGGCGGCGCCGAAGCCGAGCCGCTCGGCCAGCGCGGCGAGCACGGCGTGGTCGTCGCGGGCCGCGCCGTAGGGCTCGAAGACCCGGTGCATGGGGGTGAGCCAGTGGTCGCTGCTGCTGCCGGCGAAATCCTCGCGCTCCAGCGCGGTGGTGACCGGGAAGACGATGTCGGCGTGTTTGGCGGTGGCGGTCCAGCTGTGCTCGTTGACGATCACGGTGCCGGGGCGGGTCCAGGCGCGGCGCAGCCGGTTCAGGTCCTGGTGGTGGTGGAAGGGGTTGCCGCCCGCCCAGTAGATCAGCTCGATCGCCGGGTAGAGGCGGTCGGCGCCGTTGTAGCGGTAGGTCTCCCCCGGCCGCTCCAGAAGCTCGGTGATGCGGGAAACGGGGACGGTCTCCGGCACCGGATTCGGCCCCTGCCCAATGGTGCCGATCCGGAAGGGCGGCACCCGGCGCTGCAGCGTGGTCCCCTTGCCGACGCCGGACCCCATCTGCACGCCGCCGCCGGGCAGCCCGATGTACCCGAGCGCGGCGGCGAGCGCCCAGGCGGCCCAGTACACCTGCTCGCCGTGCCCGGCGCGCTGCACCGCGTAGGAGAGCCCGATCAGGCTGCGCCCGGCGGCGAGTTGCCGTGCCAGTGCGCGGATCTCGGAGGCGGGCACGCCGGAGAGCCCGGCCGCCCATTCGGGCGTCTTCGGCACCCCGTCGGCGCCGCGGACGTAGCGCGCGAACTCGTCGAAGCCGGTGGTGTAGCGGGCCAGGAAGGCGTCGTCCTGCAAATCGTCGGCGAGCACCGTGTGGACCAGCGCGAGCAGCACCGGCACATCGGCATTGGGGCGGCAGGGCAGCCAGCGGGCGCCGACCGCGGCGTCCACGTCGTCCCGGATCGGCCCGACGTGCACGATCCGAACCCCGGCCGCGGCCAGCTCGGCGAGGTGGCCGCGGTCGTCGTGCGCGCCGAGCCCGCCCGGGTTCACCTGGGTATTGCGGCTCGCCGCGCCGCCGAAGAGCACCAGGGTGCGGCAGTGCTCGGCCACCTCGGCGGTGGTCGGCGCCTGCTTGCCCGCGTAGTAGGCGTTCAGGCCGATGATGTGCGGCACGATCACCTCGGCCGCGGCGAAGGAGTAGGTGTCGACCGAGTCGGTGTAGCCGCCCGCCAGCCGCAGGAAGCGGTGCAGCTGCCCCTGCGCGTGGTGGAAGCGGCCCGCGCTGGCCCAGCCGTAGGAGCCGCCGTAAATCGCGCTGTTGCCGTGCGCGGCAATGGTGTCGCGCAGTGCGGCGGCCGCGAGGTCGAGCGCCTCGTCCCACTCGACCTCCACGAACGGCTCGCGGCCGCGGCCGGAGCGATCCCGGTCGCGCAGGTAGCCGCGCCGGACCGCGGGGCGCGCGATGCGCACCCCGGGATCCCGTGCCCCGGCCAGCGAGCGCCCGATCGGCGACGGCTCGGGGTCGGTGCCCGCGGGCCGCACCGTGATCCCGCCGTCCGGCGCGGCGCCGACCAGATAGTTGCCCCAGTGCGTCGCGGTGAGCCGTGGCTCCGGCATGTGCTCCCCCTCGGGTGCTGGCGAAACCACGAGATTACCGGCGGTCAGGGCAGGACCGAGCAGGCGATCCCCAGGTCGATGCCGGTGCCGACCTGGACCCGCACCGACTGCTCGCTGCCGATCTGCACCGCGTGCAGGGTGTGCGCGCCGCGCTCGTGCGGGGTCCAGATGGCGGTGGCGAGCCCGCTCGGCCCGACCGGGATGGCCCACGGCGGATCGAACGAGCCCTGCTGGCTGTCGTAGAAGCTCACGTACTCGCCGGGCGCCGCGTTCGCCGTGACGGTGTAGGCGCAGCCCGTGCCGTACGGCGTCGAGCTGCCGCTGGAGACCCCCGGTTCCACGGTGATGCCGGTGATCTCGGCCCCCGCGGGTGCGGCCGCCACCGCCAGTACCGCCGCCGCCACTACCCCTGCCGTGCACAGTGCCCGCATCGCTGTCCTTCCGTCGCGCTCTCCCCCAGGGTGCCCGCGCGCACCCCCGCCCGAAACGCCGTTACCCGATCCGCACCGGCACCCGCGTCCACCCCGCGACGCTGGTCTCCCGCGACCGCCGCAGCCCGGCCGGGTCGACGCTGAACGTCGGCATGGCCTCGACCATGGCCTCCAGCCCGATTCGCCCCTCCAGCCGGGCCAGCGCGGCGCCGAGGCAGCGGTGGATGCCGTAGCCGAAGCCGAGGTTGTTGCCGCTGAACGCCCGCGTGATGTCGAAGCGCTCGGCCTCCGGGATCGAGCGGGGATCGCGGGTGGCCGAGGCGAGCAGCATGAGCACCGGGCTGTGCGCCGGAATCGTGCGGCCGTGCAGCTCGACATCGCGCAGCGTGTACCGCACGTCGTACTGCACCGGCCCCTCGTACCGCAGCACCTCCTCGAAGGCGCCCGCCAGCAGCGAGCGGTCCGCGCGCAGCGCCCGCCACTGCTCCGGGTGCGCGCCGAAGAGCACCGCCGCGCTGCCGAGCAGCTTGGCGACGGTCTCCGCCCCCGCCCCGGCCAGCAGCGAGATGAACCCGAGGATCTCGCGATCGGTGAGCCGGGTCGCGGCGCCCTCCTCGCGATCCACCTCGACCTCGATCAACCGGCTGATCATGTCGTCCTGCGGCCGGGCCCGGCGCTCGGCGATCAGCGCGGCGTAGTACCCGGTGCTGGCCTGCGACGCCTCCCGCCCCGCCGCGCTCATCCCGATCTGCCCAGGCTCGCGCTCCAGCGGAATCGCCAGCCACTGCCGCAGCTGCGGCCGATCCGCCTTCGGCACCCCGAGCATGGTGGTGATGACCTCGAGCGGGAAGAGGTTCGAGTAGTCGGCGACCACGTCCACCGCGCCGCCGCGCAGCCCGTCGGCGAAGGCGCGCACGGTCTCCCGGATCATGGGTTCCAGCCCGGCGATGGCGCGCGGCGTGAAGACCGCGCTCACCAGCTTGCGCATCCGGGTGTGCTCCGGCGGGTCCATCATGATGATCATGGGTATCCGCTGCTCCGGCGGCTCCGGGGCGAGCACCTGCTCCAGGGTGACCCCGCGGCCCGAGGAGTAGGTGTCGAAGTCCTTCATGCCCGGCAGCACGTCGGCGTAGCGGGAGAGCGCCCAGAAGCCGTAGCGGGCGCTGTGGTAGACCGGCGCGTCGGCGCGCAGCCGGCGGTAGACGGCCTGTGGGTCGTCGTGGAACGCGGCGGAGAAGGGATCGAAATCGATGGCGTCGTCGGCGACGAGCGAGTGATTCATGGCATACCTCTTGTCTGTCCAGCCGTCGCCAGGATTACACTTATTACAGATTCCGTAAAGGTTGTAAAGTGCCCTCGATTTCCCCCTCCGACCACGACACCCGAACCCGCATCCTCCGGGCAACCTTCGAGGTGCTCTCCCGCAAGGGCCACGGCAAGCTGAACCTCTCCGAGGTCGCCGCGCAGGCCAGAGTCTCGCGCCCGACGCTGTACCGCTTCTTCGGCTCCAAGGCCGAGCTGCTCGCCGCGTTCGGCGAGTACGAGACGAGCAACATCGAGGCGGGGCTCCGGCTCGTCACCGATGGGCTGGAAGGGCCCGCCCGGCTGGACGCGGTGCTGCGCTACATGGTCGAGCACCACGGCGAGTACTCGCTGAGCCGCCTGGTCGACATCGAGCCGGACTACGTGCTCGTCCAGCTGGAGCGGGTGGTCCCGATCCTGCGGCGGCTGCTCGAACCGCTGGTCACGCGGGGCGATCCGCGGATCGTCGCGGGCACGCTGGTGCGGCTGGCGGTCGCGCACTACCTGGTCGGCGGCGACGACCGGGCGGAGTTCCTGGCCCAGCTGCGGCAGGCGGCGGGGCTCGCCGAGCCCTGAAACCGCCTATCGCCCCATCGAAACCGGGAATGCAGCGGCTGCGCGCCGCCCGCGGTTCACCCGCCGCTGGTCGAATGGGGTGGCATCGTCCGCGACCAAGGAAGAGGCCATGACCAGCACCGATACCCACGCGAGCGAGACCGTCGAGAAGCGCGTGACCGAGTTGACCACGATCTTCGAGCGGGGGCTGACCGAGAATCTCGGCGTCGGCGCGTCGCTCGGCATCCGGCTGGAGGCGGCGGGCGAGGGGTACACCCGCTACTACCTGGACCCCAACCCGGCCACCATCAACGCCATGTTCACGGTGCACGGCGGCGTGCTCGCCACCCTCATGGACACCGCCATGGGCAGCGCGGTCTTCACCAAGCTGGGCGACGGCGTCGCCTACACCACGCTCGAGCTCAAGCTGAACTTCATCCGGTCGGTCACGCTGGACGGCTCCCGGCTGACCTGCGAGGCGAGCGCCGTGCACGTCGGCCGCCGCACCGCGACCGCCGAGGGCCGGATCACCGATGCCGCGGGCAAGCTGATCGCGCACGGCAGCACCACCATCCTGGTGCTCGCGCCCTGAGACGGAACCGCCCCCGCCCGCGCGGGCGGGGGCGGTCCGGGGGTCAGGCCACGGTGCGGCACTCGTCGATGAAGCGCACCAGCTCGCCGAAGCGATCCGACTCGGCGTCCACCGCGCGGTCGATCACCTTGATCAGGTGCTCGTACGCCTCGGTGTGGTCGTAGGAGGCCACGTCGGCGATCTGCAGCGCCCAGCGCCAGTAGCCGCGCATCGTATCCGCCAGCGGCATGCGGAAAGTGGCGATGACGTCGCGCAGCGGGTCGACCACGCCGTCGCCGTGCACCCGCAGGTACCGGCCGACCACGTCGGCCATGAAGCTGAAGTGCCGCGCCTCGTCCCTGGCGAGCCTGCCGAGCACGGCGGCGAGCACCGGCTCGTCCACCACGTCACGCAGGTGCTGGTAGTACATCTGGGTCGCCTTCTCCTGCACCAGGGCGTAGGCGAAGAACTGCACCGGGTGGCCGTAGGGCAGGTCGAACGGCTTCTGGCCCTCGATCGCGAGTTCGTCGCGCAGGGCGCCGCGCTCGGCGATGCCCGCGGCCTCCTGGTAGCGGGCCAGCGCCCTGGCGTGCGTGTCCTCCTCCAGTGCCCAGCGCACGGTGAAGTGGTAGAGCTCGCGGTTGTGCGTGAAGGTGGCGCGGTCGACGGTGTCGTCCACCGGGAAATGCCGGTGGTAGACGTCGAAGTAGCCGGGCAGGTGGTCCTCGATCAGGGTGACGAAGCGGACCGCCGAGCGCTGCCCGTCGGTGAGCCGGTCCGCGTCGGCGCGGGCCCAGTCGAAGGCGGTCTCCACGTCCCAGGCGCGGGCGGCGGGCGACGCGGCGAGGAAGCCGTCCACCGCGGCCGCCACCTCGGTTACCGGGATGAGCGCCGTCATCGGGAGTTCCTGCAGGTCAGGGCGTAGTGCTTGGTGGTGTAGCCCCACCCGGCATTGGCGATCTCCAGGTAGTGCCGCAGCTGGGCGGCGAGGCCGGGGCGGTGCGCGTCGATGCGCCTGACGGCGGCGTCCACGTTCGCGATCCAGTCCTCGATGGTGCGGTGGTAGTGCGCGGTGAGGTCGTCGACGGCGGTGATCGAGAAGCCGGCGTTCTCGGCGGCGGTGACGAGCTCGGAGAGCGGGCGCAGGTCGCCCCAGCCGAAGATGTCCTCCCGCACGAACTCGGTGCCCGCCCTGGTGTCGAAGGCGGTGCGGGCGGCCCGGTTCCGGAAGCAGCTCTCCGAGACGTACAGCGCGCCGCCGCGTTTCAGCACGGTCTTGGCCCGGCCGAAGACAGCGTCCAGGTCCGGCATGTGCACGATCGAGCCGAGCAGGGTCACCGCGTCGAAGCTCTTGGCGGGCAGGTCGAGCTGCTCGAAGTGGCCGACCCGGGTGTGCACCCGGTCGGCGACGCCGCGCGCGGCGGCCTGCTCCGCGATGTACCCGTGCTGCCGCGGCGCCGGGCTGATCCCCGTTGCCTCGCAGCCGAACTCCTGCGCCATGAACAGGATCAGCGACCCCCACCCGCAGCCGACGTCGAGCAGCCGCTCCCCGCCGGTGAGCCCGAGCCGGCCCGCCACGAAGCGCAGCTTGGTGCGCTGCGCCTGCTCCAGGGTGTCGCCCTCCGACTCGTACAGCGCAGAGCTGTACTTGCGCAGCGGGTCGAGGAACTGCCCGAAGATATCCGGGTCGAGGTCGTAGTGCTGGTTGGTATCGGCGGTGACGGTCACGCTGTGTCCATCCGGCGTGCGCGAGGGCCCTCCGTGGTTGCGCTCCGCTACCGCCTGCGGGCCTGACTCGCTCACGCGGCTTCCTCACGCAGGGCGCGGTCCACCACGGTCACGACGTCGTTCAGGCTGGAGAGGCCGAAGACCTCCTCGTCCTCCATCTCGATGTCGAAGGCGCGCTCGATCCTGGCGACCATGCGCAGCACCCGCACCGAGTCGACGCCCTCCATGCCGCGCAGGTCGGCGTCGGGGCGCAGCTCGGCGCTCGGGATGCCGGTCTCGGCGGTGGCGATCTCGGTGACGGTACGCAGGATGTCGGCGGTGCTGGTCATGGCTGGACTCCGTTCGCGAGTGCGGTGGCGAGCAGGGCGACCTCGTCGTCGCCGAGGGTGAGCTGGTGCCGCACGGCGGCCAGCTCGAAGGGCTGGTAGCTGGCGGTCGAGGTGGCGCAGACGGCGCCGTCGGCGTCCCGCACCTCGGCCGAGGCCCGGATCGGGCCGGGCGCGGGCTCGGCGAGCGTGGCGACGCAGTGGTAGTCGCGGTCGATCAGCAGCGGGGTGAGGAAGCGGGTGCGCTGGCTGACGGTGAAGGCCGGATGCTGCCTGGCGAGCACGATGAGGTTGCCCATGAGCTCGTCCGCGATCACCCCGATCATGCCGCCGTGCACCACGCCGGGGTACGACTCGAAGGCGCGGCCGAGCGTGAAGTCGGTGCGCAGCCCCGCCGGGTCCGGGGTGAAGCGCAGCCGCAGCCCGCCCGCGTTGTGCGGGGAGCAGCCGAAGCAGTGGTAGTCCGGGATCACCGACCACGGCACCCGCACGGTTCCGGTCATGGTCAGGCGATCACGTCGGCGAGCGCGCGGCGCACCCGCGCGTTGCTGGAGAGATCCAGCCCGGTGATACCGCCGAAGGTGCGGCGGATCTTGTCGTGCAGCACGTCCAGCTCGCCCTCGGCCGCCACCTGCTCCAGGAACAGGTCGAAGCCGGTGTCGATGGTCTCGTGGTCGCCGAGCTCGCTGATCCCGGCCTTGAAGGTGCTCACCGGGTGCTTGATCTTCGCCTCCGAGCTGTAGACGTAGAGCGTCTCCAGCACCGACGGCAGCTCCTCCGGCTTCTTCTTCAGCCGCTCGGTGGTGTAGTGGATGAACTCGCGGGCGTGCCCGGCCTCGTCCCGGCCCGCGCTGAGCAGCAGCCCCTTCAGCACCGGCTCCCGCACCCAGGCGGCGACCGCGCGGTAGATGTGGTTCACCGTGAGCTCGGAGATGATGTTGGTGGCCAGCGTCGCCGACGGCGTGGTCCCCGGCGCGTACGGCTCGCGCATGGAGTCCACCGCCGCGGTGTCCACCGCCTCGCCCACCGCGTCCAGCCAGGCCCGGAAGGCGTAGTGGTGCTGCACCTCCTGGTAGCCCCAGACCACGGCGAAGGTGGAGAAGTCGTAGTCGTCGACGAACTCGTTCATGAAGCCGTGCACGGCCGCGATGACATTGGACTCGCCCATGGTCGCGCTCTTGGCCAGGGTCACGTACTCGGGCCGGACCAGGTCGAGCTCGACGGCGCCGAGCTCCAGGTCGGCGAGGCGCCAGTGCAGGCGCTCGTAGTGGCGGAAGACGTCGTAGCTGTGCACGGGTACTCCGATTCCCTTGGTGGTTACTGTCCGACGAGGCGGCGGGCGGCCTGGCGCTGCAGCTTGCCGCTGCTGGTCCGGGGGATGCTGCGCGGCGCGACCAGGTGCACCTCGACCGCGGTGAGCCCGAGCTCCTCGCCGGTGGCGGCCCTGACCCGCTCGGCGAGCTCGTCGGCGGCGGCGCCGGTCAGCTCGGTCTCGGCGATCAGCGTGATGACGTCGGCATCCGGCTCGGCCGCCGCCGTGCACCGGCCCCGGTACAGCCCGGGCAGGCCGCGCACCGCGGCCTCGACGTCCTGGGCGTAGTAGTTGACGCCGCGCACGGTGATCATGTCCTTGCAGCGGCCGGTGACGAAGAGCTCGCCGGCGCGCAGGTAGCCGAGGTCGCCGGTGCGCAGCCAGCCATCGGCGAAGAGCCCGGCCACGCTCGCCGGGTCGGCGGTGAGGTAGCCGCCGGTGACCGACGGGCCCTGGATCAGGATCTCGCCGACCCCGCCGTCCGGCAGGTCGGTGCCGTCCAGGTCGACCACGCGCAGCCGCATCCCCGCGACCGGGGCGCCGACCCCGGCCACCGCCCGCGCGCTCGGCAGCTCCGGCGCCACCGGGAGCGCCACCGCGTCGTCCGCGAGCCAGGTGCGGTCCACCCACTCGAAGAGCGGGGCGCGGCCGAGCGGCGGGAAGGCGACGGCCAGCGTCGCCTCCGCCATGCCGTACACCCCGAACATGGTGGTGTCGGCGAAACCCGCGGGCGCGAAGCGCTTCCGGAAGGCGTCGACCACCTCGTAGGAGATCGGCTCGGAGCCATTGCAGGCGATCCGCCAGCGGCTCAGGTCGTAGCGGGTCACCTCGGCGGGCGGGATCGCGGCGAGCAGCGCCTCGTAGCCGAAGTTCGGCATGGCGGTGATGGTGGTGCCCGACTCGGCGAACTCGGCCAGCCAGCGCGCCGGGTCCTTGACGAACGCCAGCGGCGACCACACGTGCGCCTGGATGCCGCGCAGGATCGCCGAGAGCGTGCCGAACAGCCCCATGTCGTGGAAGAGCGGCAGCCAGAAGCCGCCGCGGTCGTCCAGGTCGAGCGCGATGCCGGTGCGAATGGCGGCCAGCCCGCTCAGCACATTCCGGTGCGTGAGCCGCACGCCCTTCGGGGTCGCGGTGCTGCCCGAGGTGAATTGCACGACGGCGAGATCATCGGGGCCGATGGCGGGCAGCAGCGTATCCGCGCTGAAGTCGTCGGCCATCAGTTCGTCGATATCCAGGAAATGCACGGCGGAATCACCGGCGAGCGCGGGCACGAGCGCGGCGAAGCGGTGCGACACCAGGACGGTGCGCATTCCGGCGGCCGCGGTGACGGCGGCGAGTTTCCGCGGGAAGGCGGCGGTCTGTTTCGCGCCCGCAGGCAGCGGCAGCGGGGTCGCGGCGCCGCCCGCGGCCGCGGCACCGAAGAGCGCGACCAGGAATTCCGGCGCGTTCGGGCAGAGGATGCCGATCGGCTCGCCGCGGCCGACGCCGCGCCGGACCAGCCCGGCGGCCAGCACCCCCGCGCGGCGGTGCAGCTCGGCGTAGGGAACGGTCTCCGACACCGACCAGAATGTCGCGGTCACCGCCGGAAAGGCTGCCGCGATTCCGGCCAGCCGATCGGGGAGAGTTTCGGCGCTATCCGCGGAATGCATGCAGGCAACGACACCAGCGCATTGTGACGGCACCGCGAATTCACCGTGAACGACGGTCTTCGATAAAGAAGGACGATCGCCCGATCACGCTGTGCGATAACGCAGTTCGGCTATGGCGCGATAGAAGCGGGCGATTGCCACCGCAGCCCGCATTCGCACCCCGCGACGATGAACCCCGACAGCATTCTCCGCGTCCAGGAGCAGCCGGTGAATTCCCTGCAGGCCATGCACAATCCGTTTCCGGCCCTTCCGAATTCTCCCGGGAGTCATCGGTGAGTTCGGAACGATCCGCCGTGCAAGAATTGTCGCCGGTGCAGCTGGCGGTCATCGACAGCATCGCCCCGCACCTGCGGCACAACCCGTACGACAGCTACGCGGTGCTCCGCGCCGCAGGCCCCTTCGTGCCGGGTCCGCACGAGACGCACCTGGTGACCAGGCACCGCGAGGCGCAGGCGATCCTGCAGGACCCGCGGTGGAGCCATGCCGAGGAGCCGCAGCTGCTGCACGGCGAGAGCGATGTGGAGCTGCCCGGCTCGTTCCTCTGGATGGAGCCGCCGGAGCACACCCGGCTGCGCGGGCTGGTGAGCAAGGCGTTCACCGCCCGCACCGTGTACGCGCTGCGCGAGCGGGCCGAGCGGCTGGTGCGCGAGCTCATCACCGCCGCGCTGCAGCGCGGCGAGGTCGACCTGCTCGACGCGCTCGCCTACCCGCTGCCGCTCACCCTGGTCTGCGAGCTGCTCGGGGTGCCCGCCGAGGCGCACGAGCACGTGCGCCGGATCTCCGCCGATATCGCCCGCGGCCTCGACCCGGACGTGCTGCTCTCCCCCGCCGAGCTGGCCGCCCGCAGCGCCGCGGTGCACGCCTTCGGCGAGTTCTTCGGCGACCTCACCGATCAGCGCAGGCGCGCCCCGGCCGACGACCTGATCACCGCGCTGGTGCGGGCCGACGACGCGGGCGCCCGGCTCACCCGCACCGAGCTGCTCGGCACCCTGCTCATCCTGGTGGTCGCCGGGCACGAGACCACGGTCAACCTGATCGGCAACGGCGTGCTCGCCCTGATCCGCAACCCGGAGCAGTTCGAGCGGCTGCGCGCCGCCCCCGGCCTCGCCGAGGCGGCGGTGGACGAGGTGCTGCGGTACGACGCCCCGGTCCACCTCACCACCCGCACCGCGCGCGCCGAGATCACCGTCGGCGCGCGCACCTTCGCCCCCGGCGACGCGGTGATCGTGCTGCTCGGCTCCGCCAACCGGGACCCCGATGCCTTCCCCGGCGCGGACGCCTTCGACATCGCCCGCTACACCGGGGGCACGAAGGTCGAGCGGCACCTGTCCTTCGGGCTCGGGCTGCACTACTGCCTCGGCGCGCCGCTGGCCCGGCTGGAGATGGAGCTGGTGTTGCGCGCGCTCGCCGCGCGGGTGCGCACGGTGACGCTGCTCGAGGAACCCCCGTACAAGCCGAATGTGGTCGTGCGCGGAATGTCGCGGCTGCTCGTGAATCTGGAGGGCATGTGACCGCCGCGGACGAGATCACCTTCGACGCCTTCGACCCGGGCGCGCGCACCGACCCGTACCCGGCCTACCGCCGGGCGCGGGACGCCGCCGCGCTGCTGCCCTACGCCTTCGGCGACGTCCCGGTCACGCTGGTCACCCGGTACGAGGAGTGCGCCGCCATCCTCACCGGGGGCGACTGGGGGCACGGCTACTCCGCGGGCATCAGCCCGTTCCGGGACACCACCGCCGCCATTCCCGGCTCCTTCGTCCGGATGGACCCGCCCGAGCACAGCCGCTACCACAAGCTGGTGGCGAAGGGCTTCACCCCGCGGGTGATGGCCGAGATGGCGCCGGTGGCGGGGCGGGTCGTCGGCGAGCTGGTGGACGCCGCGCTGCGCCGCGGCGAGCTCGACATCCTGAACGACCTGGCGGTACCGCTCGCGGTCGCCATGGTCCCGGTCCGGCTGCTCGGCGCCGACCCGGCCGACGGCGCGCTCTTCCGGGGCTGGCAGCTGGCCATCGCCCGGGGCACCGACCCGGACTCCATGCTCGGCGAAGCGGAGGTCGCGGCGCGCGGCGCGGCGGCGCTGGAGTGCATGGGGTACTTCGCGCGGATCGTCGAGCAGCGCGCGGGCGACCCCGGTGCCGACCTGCTCGGCACGCTCATCGCCGCGGTCGGCGACGGCGCGCTCGCCGGGCCGGAGGTGATCGGCATCGCGCTGCTCACCCTGGTCGCCGGGATGGAGACCTCGATCAACCTGATCGGCAACGGCATGCTCGCGCTGCTCCGCAACCCCGATCAGCTGCGGCTGCTGCGGGAGAACCGGGAGCTGATGGGGCCTGCCCTGGACGAGATGCTGCGCTACGACGCGCCCACGCAGTTCACCATCCGGGTCGCGTTGCGCGACACCGTGGTGGGCGGGCACGAGTTCCGGCGCGGGGACGGGGTCGTGGTGCTCACCGCCTCGGCGAGCCGGGACGACCGGGTGTACCCGGCGGCCGACAGCTTCGACATCACCCGCTACGCGGGCAACCGCCCGGCGCGCAGGCACCTCGGCTTCAGTCTGGGCATCCACTACTGCGTCGGCGCGCCGCTGGCCCGGATCGAGGCGGAGGCGGCGCTCGGCGCCCTGCTCGACCGGGCGCCGACGCTGGAGCTCGCCACCGACGCCGTGGCGTACCGGCCCAGCCTGATCCATCGCGGGATCGTCGCGCTGCCGGTGACGCTGTGAGGGCGGTCGTGCTCGGGGCCGGGATCGCCGGGCTGCTCGCGGCCAGGGTTCTCCGTGATCACTGCACGGAAGTCGTTGTCGTCGAGCGTGATTCGCTGGACGACGGCTGGCGGCGCGGGGTACCCCAGGCGCGGCACCTGCACGGGCTGCTCGACCGCGGCCGCACCGTGCTGGAGGAGCTCTTCCCCGGCTTCACCGCCGAGGCGGCGGCGCGCGGGGCGACCACCGCCGAGGCGCTGGTCGGCACCCGCTGGTACCTGGGCGGGGCCCGCATGGCGCCGACCCCGACCGGGCTGACGTCGGTCATGGCGACGCGGCCGCTGCTGGAAGCGATTGTCCGCGAACGGGTTCTGGCGCTGCCCGGAGTCTCGATACAGACCGGTTCCGTGCGCGGACTCATCGGTGACATGCACGCGGTGCGCGGAGTCCGGGTGACCGCCGACGGTTCGGCACGCGCCTGCGGCATCGGCGCACCCGCCGCCGCGACCGGCGACAGCGCGGCACCCGGCAATGCGAAATCGGTCCCGGTCAGCGCGGCCACGGCCACCGCCGGCACGGCCCCGGTCACCGGCGGCACCGACCTCAGCGCCGACCTGGTGATCGACGCCACCGGCCGCGGCTCCCGCGCGCCCCAGTACCTCGCCGACCTCGGCGCCCCCGCCCCCGCCGAGGAGCGGCTCGAGGTCGACCTCGGCTACGCCTCCGCCCTGTTCCCGCGCACCGACGGCCAGCTGGACAACCAGTCATCGGTGATCATCTCGACCGGCCCGGACGGCCGCGGCGGCGGCGCCATCCGGGTGCAGGGCGACCGCTGGCACATCACCCTGGCAGGCATGCTCGGCGACCACCCGCCCACCGACCTCCCCGGCTTCACCGCCTTCGCCGCCACCATCGCGGCCCCCGACATCCACGCCCTGATCACCGCCGCCGCACCGCTCGGCGCGATCACCCCGCACCGCTTCCGCTCCCCGCTGCGCCGCCGCTACGAGCGGCTGCGCACCGTCCCGGCCGGCTTCCTGGTCATCGGCGACGCCCTGTGCAGCTTCAACCCGCTGTACGCCCAGGGCATGGCGGTCGCCGCGCAGCAGGCGCTGGTACTCCGCGACGCCCTCGCCGCCGGCGCGGGCCCCGACCTGCCCGCCCGCTTCTACGCCGGGGCGAGCGCCGTGGTCGACGTCGCCTGGCGCCTCTCGGCCGGCTCCGACCTGGCCAACCCCGGGGTGCGCGGGCAGCGCACGGCCCGCACCCGCCTCACCAATGCCTATGTGGCGCGGGCGCACCGCGCCGCGCACGCCGACCCGGTGGTGGCCCGCGCCTTCCTGCGCGTCGGCAACCTCGTCGACCCGCCCGCGGCGCTGCTGCGGCCCGCCCTCGCCCGCCGGATCCTGCTGCCCCGCAGCGCGAACGGCACGAGCGAGCCGACCGGGTGACCGGCCGCAGCGTCGCGGCCGGGCACCACAACCGAACGACACCGGAGGGACCAATGGACTCGACAACGGTGGTCGCGGCGCAGGATTCCGCGATCGAGAACGCCATCGTCCACCTGTTCGGCCCGGAGGGGCGCCCCGACCCCTACGCCGCCGCGCGCGTGCTGCGCGAGGCGGGGCCGATGCACCAGACCCCGCTCGGCCACTACGTGCTCACCCGCTACGTGGACTGCGCCGCGGTGCTCTCCACCACCGCGTGGAGCCACGCGGAGGAGGCCGGGATGATGCACCCGACGGTCAAGCCGGAGGACGCCCCCGAGGAGCTGCCCACCTCGTTCCTGTGGATGGAGCCGCCGGACCACACCCGGCTGCGCAACCTGGTGACCAAGGGCTTCACCCCGCGCATGGTGACCAGGCTGCGCCCGCGCATCTCCGAGCTCACCGAGCAACTGGTCGACGACTGCCTCGCGGCGGGCGAGTTCGACCTGATCGAGAAGATCGCCTACCCGCTGCCGCTGATCATCGCCTGCGAGCTGATCGGCGTGCCGCACGAGGCCTACGACCAGGTGCACCGCTGGTCGCAGGATCTGGCGCGCGGCTTCGACCACGACTACACGCTGCCCCCGGAGGCGCTGACGGCGCGCTCGGCCGGGTCGCGCGGTTTCATGGGGTACTTCCGGGAGCTGCTGAACGAGCGCCGGGCGAACCCGAAGGACGACCTGCTCAGCGCGCTCTCCCAGGTGGAGGACCGCGGCGACGTGCTCACCGAGCAGGAGCTGCTCGCCACCTGCATCACCACCTTCGTGGCCGGGCACGAGACCACCGCCAACCTCATCGGCACCGGCATGCTCCAGCTCATGCGGAACCAGGACCAGATCGCCGCGCTCCGCGCCCGCCCGGAACTCACCCGGACCGCGCCGGACGAACTGCTGCGCATGGAGCCGTCGGTGCAGATGACCACCCGCGCGGCCACCCGGCCGATCACCGTGGCGGGCCGGGAGTTCGAGCAGGGCGAGGGCGTCGTCATCCTGATCAACTCGGCGAACCGGGACCACGCCGTCTTCCCGGACGGCGACCGGCTCGACGTCGCCCGCTACTCCGACCCGAAACGCCCCGCCAAGAAGCACCTCGGCTTCAGCCTCGGCATCCACTACTGCCTGGGCGCGCCGCTGGCGCTGCTGGAGATGGAGGTGCTGCTCGACGTGCTGCTGCGCAAGGTCAAGGAGATCGAATTGCGCGACGACGCGCCGGTCTACAAGCCCAACGTCGTCATCCGCGGGCTGGAATCGCTCCCCGCCCGCTTCACCCCCGCCTGATCGTCGCGAACCGGGCGGCGGCGCCGGCCGCGTGGAACCGGGTCGCGATGCGATCCGGTTCCACCGCGGTGAATCCCCCGCGGTCGGCCGCCGCGCGCCGGCGAGTCCCATGTCCCGGCGCTACGGAGCGGCCGCCAGCACGTCGCGCAGCGCGGCGGCGAAGGCCTCCGGCTCACCCTGCTGCCCGTACTCCCCGCCGAGGAACCCGGTGTGCCCGCCCGGCACCACCACATGCTCGAAACCGCCCGCTGCGGCGAAGGTCTCGGCGCCACGCGCGGCCAGCGAGGCGCCGGACTCCGCGCCCGAGGCGAGCACGATCCGGGTCTGCGCCGCGCGCAGCGCGTCCAGGTCGTGGTCGTACCGCATGCAGGTGCGCATGTTCAGCCCGAGCAACGGGTTGGTCCGGGAGCCGTCGTCGGTGTCCGGCAGCCCGAAGGCGGCCGGGTCCGGGCCGGGCGCGTCCGCGTACCCGGCCGGCAGCGGCCCCTGCTGCGAGACCAGCGCGATGAACTTCGCCATCGCCGCCCCCTCGCCCTTGGCCTGGTAGGTGTCGTAGATGTCGGCGCAGACGGCGAGCACCGTCTCCCGGTCCGGCAGGAACTGCGCGACCGGCGGTTCGTGCGCGACCAGGGTGCGCACCGACTCGGGCCGGTGCCTGCCGATCCAGGCCAGCGCGTTCACCGCACCGCCGCTGGTGGCGAAGACGTCGATCGGGCCGAGCGCCGCCGCCTCCAGCACCGCCCGCAGGTCATCGGCGTGCTCGGCCGGGTCGGCCTCGCCGCCGGGCTCGGCGAGCGGGCTGCGGCCGGTGCCGCGCGGATCGTAGGTGAGCACGGTCCGATCGGTGAAGTACCCGGCGAGGGTGCCGAAGGCGGCCGCCTCCATGGGCGAGCCGAGCACGAAAAGGGCGGGTGCGGAACCGGTTACGTGGTGCACGTCGTAGGTGATGGTGGCGCCGGAGGTGGCGACGGTGGCAGTGTCGGGCACGGTGACTCCTCGGGGTCGGGGGCTGCGCTGGATTCGACGGTGCTGCGGTCCCGGATTCATCGGTCCGCGGTCAGCGTGGCGAAGGACACGGTGAACGGGGTCTTCTGCTCGGTCTCGCCGTGCAGGATGGCGGTCTGGTGCATGCCGTCCGAGGCGGTGGTCCAGGACCGCATGGTAATGCTGGTGCCCCCGGGCCGCGGGCAGGTCTGCACCGGCGGGTCGAGCTTGGCGGTATTGCCGCGGGCCAGCAGCGTCCACGCGCAGCCGTCCTCGGTGCGGGCGCTGATCCGGCCGCCGTAGTCGGCGGAGAAGGTGACCGTGCCCTGCTCCGGGCTCGGCACCACCCCCGAATCCGCCCGCGCCAGGCGGATATTGCGCTGGGTGGCGGGGTCGGGCGGGTCGTACCGCCAGGTGCCGAGAAACGCGGCGGCCGCGCCCGGGTCGTCCTCGGCGGCGCGGGCGCGCGCGCCGGTGGGCAGCGCGAAATCCAGGTCCCGGTCCGGGCGGTGGCTCTTCGCCCTGATCCGCTCGCCGCCGAGATCGAGGGTTGACCCGCCCCGCCCGACCACGAGCCCGAATACGGCGCTCACCACCGGGTTCAGCAGTGCGAAGCAGGCCGGGGTGAGCAGATCGCGCCCGCGCACCGGCCGGAAGGGCGCCGACCGGTACGGCCATGCCGCTTCGCGATTCACTCGGCCGACTCCCAGCCGTTTCACGCACGAACCCCTGTGCCGCCTCACAGCACTCGGCCGGGCGCCTTTGTGAATCCGGGACATTCCTGCGCGGTACCGTCCGGTGCCACCGCCTTCCGGGGTTGCATGTGCGGATCACGGCCGAAGGGACAGCGACGATGCGGGGTCGAGTGGCAAGCGCGGTGTGCGCGCTGCTGGCGGCGGTTTCGGCCGCGAGCGCGGCGCCCGCGGCGGCGGAGCCGGGGCGCACCGAGGCCGGGTATCCGTCCAGTTCGCCGGTGACGTCGGTGATCTCGACGGTGGTCACCCGCGACATCCCGCTGCCGCCCACCGCGCTCCCGCACCCGCCCGCCTGCGACCAGCTCTCCTACCTGCGCTGGCGCTCGGCCTCCGGGCCGAGCGAGTCCGCCGCCGCGGACCGCATTCTGGTCGCCCAGCCCGGGATCTTCGAGGGCGCGGGCGCTTTCGACAGCGTCGCCCGCAATACCGTCGCGCTGGCCGCGCGCTTCGGCATCCACCTGGAGTTCTGGGCCCTCGACCGGCGCTCCAACTGCCTGGAGGACCACACCGGCACCAGGGCCGCGCTCGCCGCAGGCGACCTGGACACCGCCACGAACTACTACTTCCGCGGCGCCGAGGTGGAGGGCCGCCGCTTCGCCGGCTACGCCGACGGCGCCGCCACCGACTGGCTGCGCGACCAGGGCCTGGCGCAAACCCTGCGCGACCAGTACGACCTGCTCCGCCTCGAGCTCCCCGACCAGCGGCTGCGGCAGCGGAAACTGCTGTGCGGCGGGCACTCCCTCGGCGGCTTCGTCACCGGCTACTTCGCCGGCTGGGATTTCGACGGCAACCCGGCGACCACCGACGACGCGGGCTACCACCAGTGCGGCGGCTGGTTCGCGCTGGACACCGTGATCCGGGTCGGGCTCGGGCTGCGCGGCATCGACCTCCCCGCGATCCCGCCCGCCCTCGCCGGCGGCGTGGAGAACCTCTCCCTGCAGCTGGACACCGCGCTGCCCGTGCTCCGGCTCCCCGCCGTGATCAACCCGGAGACCACCAACCTGCTCGCGCTCGCCGGGCTGGCCGCCCGCCTCGCCCCCGACGGCGTGAACGACCTGGTCAGCCGCCTCCCCGACAACCCGAATATCACCCTCACCCTGCGCACCCTGCTCTCGCAGAACGCCGCCGCCTTCCTCACCGGCTCCCCCGACGCCCGCACCCTCACCGCGGGCAACGAGGCGGTGCTCGGCGCGCTGCTCGACGACAACTCGCAGCCGCTCGGCTTCCTCCAGGCCAGCACCGGCTTCGTCACCGGCGGCCCGATCGGCCCCAAGGACTTCCCGCTGCCGGACACCGTCGCCCGCGGCCCGCTCGGCTTCGGCGGCTTCGGCGACGCCCCCAAGGTCTCGCCGACCCGCCACGCCCCCGACACCGTCTACCGCTGGCTGGACTGGGACGAGGTCACCCCCGGCACCTCCCCCTATACCAACCCCGGCAGCGAGGTCACCTCCATCGCCCAGCTGGCCCGCACCCTCTGCGAACCGCCGCTCGACTTCACCGAGTGGTACTTCCCCTCCCGCATCGCCTTCGACCTGCAGCAGACCACCGCCCCCTCGATCACCGCGCACCACCTGCACCCCGAGGGCGTGAACGCGCTGCCCATGCTCACCCTGCAGGGCAGCGGCGGCATCCCGCTGCCGGACTCGGGCAGCCCGCTGGACACCAGGATCGAGCTGGCCGGTTACAACCACCTCGACCTGGTCACCGCCGATCCGGATTCGCGCCGGGATGGCTCTCCCGAGCCGGTCTCCGCCCGGCTCGTCGAATTCGCAACCCGCTGAGTTCGTAATTCGGCCGCGTACCCCGCTACCGGCCCGCGCCGCCTGCCAGCAGGTGGTCCGCCATGGTCAGCAATGCTGAGCCGTACTCGGCCGTCTCGGCGCGCGCTCGCAGCTCGGCCGCGAGCTGTGCGCGGCGCCGAGGGGTCAAACCGCGCTCTTTGGCTTTGGTTTTCGCGAGTCTGCGAGCCTCAGCCGCGATGATCGAATTCCGCGCTGCTACCAAGCGTCCGGCGTTGAGCCGCAGGACGGTGTCGATCACATCATCCGCACCGCCGGGAAGTCCGCCACCCGGCACCACGCGGCCCGCGCGATCAACTTTCGCAACCTGCTCTTGGGCCCAGCGTTTCGGATTCCGGAACGTGGCACAGATATCGGTGTCTTTCTTCGACGTGTCGCAGGTCTGACTCTTCGCCCCTGCGCCTCGTTTCCATCGCAACAGAGCAGTAGGTTGGACCACGTCGTCGACGCAGCGGCATTGTCGGCGGCTCCGCTGCACAGCGCGCAGTCCGCGGTCCAGGCCCGTGCCGACTGCGGGTGGAAATGCTCGATCTTCGTCCGATGAAGGGAGTTGACCGGGTCCTGGAGAATCCGCTCGCAGTAGGCGCACCGGCGTCCCTGTTCCAGCCACAACGCGCGCCGGATCGCCGGATCCGACGACAGGTCACCGAATGCGGCTCCGCTCGATCGGCCGAAGTGGAAGCTGGATGGCTGAGGTGCAGCCGCGATGCGACGCATCATTCATCCATATCGAAGAAGGCGATCTTGGCGTCCGCATCCGCCAATTGCGGGACATTGGCGATACCGCCAAGCTCCTCGTCGAGCTTCAGGCGCAGCCGCACCGCCTCCGCCGATCGCCCGGCCCCCTGATCGACGAGGTCGAGGTACCGGTCCAGCTCTTTGTTGATGTCGAGCCGCGGTGCCGGAGACGTGTCCATGACCTCGGCGAGCACAATGTCGCTGCGCAAACCGGCGGCGAACGGAACTTCCCGCGCGTCCGTCTCGCCGAGCACCCTGATCCTGTGCCCCTCGACGGTGGACAATACCTGCGGGCTGTGCGTTGTGACGATGAACTGCACGCGCGGAAAGGTCGCTGTCAATGCCGGAAGGATCTGCTGCTGCCACGTCGGGTGCAGATGCAGATCGATTTCGTCGATGAGCACGATGCCCGGCACCGACTCCAGCAAGTCCTCCGCACCGCGCGCCGGATTCGCCCGCGCCATTCGGCTCACCAGGTCGATCACGAGCCCAGCGGCGATCTTTATGCCGCTCGACAGTGAGGACAGGGGAAGTTCGCCGTGGGCCGAGTGCCGCAGGGTCAGCCCCCGCACAATCGGATTCCACACGGGGTCGCGCCAGCCCGTGACTCCGAGCATCCTATTGCACGCGAGCGATATCGCGGTCAGCTGATTGCGGGCGGCGCGTGCCTCATCGCCGCGGGAATCCGCAACGAAATCCGCCAGCGTCAGTGCCTCGATGAATCCCGAGAGCCGCGTGAGGTCCGACTTGCCGTCGAGCGCAGCATCGTAGGCTCCGATGCGCGAGCGGGCGATCGCGCCGGTGGCCTTTCGCACTCCGATCAATCGCTCGACGCCGTACAGCGCCAATACCGGCAGTAGCGCTCTCTCCTGCTTCAGCAGCTGGGCAACCGTATCCCTGACGACCAACTTGTCACCCCACGAGGTACGGCCCTTCGCACTTCTCCGCTCCCGGTGCCACTCGAACTGCCAGCCGGCGAGTGTCGCGTCGACCCCGGCTCGAACCGGGTAGACCGTCTCCATCCTCGCGACGGCATCCTGAAAATCGAGATCGCGGGGAACTTCGCGAGCATCGTCCGTCGCGAAGCCGCGGCTGCCCGCCTCGAATGCCTGGAGGACGGTCGAGAGCATGACGGCAAGTGCGTCCAACACCGCCGTCTTACCGGTCCCGTTCGGACCGATCAGCACGGTCAGCCGCGGATCGAACGTCATGTCGAGACGCTCGAAACAGCGGAAATTCTCGACTTCGAGCCTGCTGATGTGCCAGTCGCCGGGTTCGGGCATGCCGCTCAGGCTACTCACCGCAAGACCGATTTCCGCCGTCACGAGCCGCGCCGCACGGCCGGACTATCGCTCCGGCGCCCGCTGAACCCCGCTCAGCGCCGGAAGCGGCTGCGCACGGCGGCCCGCGTCCTGGCCCAGCGCGACTCGACAGCGGGCGGCGCAGCCGCCTCCACCGCCGCCGCCTGCGCGAACCGGCTGTGCAACTGTTCCCTGACCTGGTCCGGGGTGTAGGCGCGGCGGCGCCGCTCGCCGCGCACCACGACCGCGCCGGTGGCCACAACGCCCGCTGCGCCCGCCAAACCCAACACCTTCCACCACCTCATACCGCCTAGGCTACGGGTATGGCGGGTGTGGACATCGATCTCGATCGGGCTGTCGAGATCACCAGGACAGGTGACATCTGGCTGTTCCGTGGTCATTCCACGGCCGATCGGATGATCCGGACGCTGACCAACGCTCCGGTCAACCACGTCGGGATGGCGGTGGTGATCGACGATCTCCCCGCGCTGATCTGGCATGCCGAGCTGGGCCGCTCGCTCCCGGACATGTGGTCGGGCAGCGCGCACCGCGGCGCCCAGCTGCACAATCTGCGCGACGCGGTGCTGGTCTGGGCGAATCGCTACGGGCAGCAGGCGTGGCTGCGGCAGCTGGAGCCGCCCGCCGACCGGGAGCGCGAGGACGGCGCGCTGCGCGCCATCGCCCGGCTGAACGGCACCCCGTTCCCCTCCACCGCGACGCTCACCGCGCGCTGGTTCCGCGGCCGGGTCCGGCTGCCGCGCCGGTCCTCCCGGCCGCCGAAGGCCAGCGAGGTGGAGAACGCGTACTGCGCGGAGATCGTGGCGGCGACTTACCAGGCCATGGGGCTGCTCAGCGCGAAGCGCAGCCCGGACTGGTACGACCCGGGCAAGTTCTGGAGCGGTGACCGGTTGAAGCTGCTCGGCGGGCACGCGCTCAGCGGTGAGATCGCGGTGCGGACGCCGCCGGGTCAGCACCGAGGCGGGGCCTAGGTTCGGTCTCCCCATCGGCCTTCGACAAGGTCGAGCACCCGCGAGCGGTGGCAGCCCGGTTCGACAGCCCTGATCATCGAACGACTGAAGGAATCAGGAGAACAACCTAGTGCGGGTCGAGGCGCCCGTTGCCCGGTTCGCCGCGGAGAATCGCCACGGCCAGGTCGGCCGGGCTCGCGGCGGCGGTGTCGACAACGGCATCGTAGGTGTGCTCGTGTGCGTGGACGAGCGGCCGGTGACCGCGACTGAGGCCGGGCACTTGGCCGCGCGCGGCTTCGCGCTGCTCGGCGACCTCCGGCGGGCAGGTGACGGCGACGAACTGCACAGTGAATCCAGCGAGCGCGGTCAACCACACGCGCAGGAGATCAGGAGTGAGCAGCATCTCGTCGATCACGAGATCGAGCCCGGAGCGCGGTATCGCGGCGGCGGCAGCACACCCGGCGTGCAGTATGCGCAGGCCGGTCGGCCCAACCCGAATGACGGTGCGCAGATGCCCGTCGGGGTCCTGCCCGCGCTCGTATCGGAACCCCTCCTGCGCGAGCGGTCCGTCGAGCCCGCCACCCCATTTCTGCGGGACCAGAGCGAACAGGGTGTCGATACCCCAGTAGACGAACGGGGTATCGGCCTCGTCCTGGACAGCACGAGCGAGGGTCGTCTTGCCGGCACTGGAGGTTCCATTGAGCAGGATCACGCGCGGTCCCGGCATTCCCGGATGATAGCGCCACGACACGAACCGCAGACGCAGGCAATTGATCACGCCCGACCTCGACCGACCGCCATTCTCGCTACAGCAGAGGATGGCGCACTTCCCCCGGCCCAGCGGGACCCATGCACCGACCGAGGGACAGAACCTAGAAGAAGGTGCCGCTGAACGGCGGTGCGGGCGTGCGGAAGAGCGCGTCGGCGGCGGCCGCGGTGCCGGGTCGGTGCTCGGCGGCGCGTCCGGCGAGGACCAGGTGCCGCCACGGGGTGCCGCCGAGGTAGGCGGCGGCCAGCGCCGCGACGTCGGCGGTGAGCTCGGGTTCCGCGTCGGTGCGGGTGGTCTCGCCTGCGCTCACCCGGTAGGTGCCGGAGTTCTCGGGCAGGATCGGGTCGGTGACGCCGAGCAGCACCGGCTCGCCATCGCCGTAGGCGCGGCTCGACAAAGCCGCGGGCACGTCCACCAGGCGCAGCCAGGTCTCGTCCCCGATGCCGGTGACGGTGACCGCGCGCTCGTCGGTGACCAGCTCCGCGAGCGGGAAATCGACGGCCACCATGGGGAATTCGACGCGGTGCGCGATATCGAGCGCGAAGAGGTGGCGGAGCAACCCGAGCAGCGCGGCCGGTGAGCCCGCCACCAGATCGCCGACGCGCACCGCGCGGCCGGTGCTGCGCGGCCAGTCGGTGGTGTCGAGCGCGCGGTACCGGACGAAGCCGTCCTCGGCGCCGGGCTCCCCGTGCAGCACGACGTGCGAATCCCCGCTGTCGAAGAGCTCGCGGGTGCGCCACCAGTACGGCGAACGGTCGATCTCGCCGGGCCGCGAGAGATCGAGCCGCGCGTAAATTTTTGCGAGCGTATCGAAGGAGGTGGCGCGTTCGGCGTAGCGCACCGGCCCGGACGGCGGCAGGGTCGGGCGCAGCCGGGCCGCGGCGGTCTCGACCCGCACCGCGGCCGAGCGGCTGGCGACGCCGTAGCCGAACCGCTCGTAGATGCCGCCCTGGGTGGCGCGCAGCCCGGCCACCACCTCGCCGCGCTCGGCGATATCGGCGAGCTGCCGCCGCAGCAGCGCGCTCACGATGCCGCGCCTGGCGTACGTCGGCAGCACCCCGACCCGGGTGACCCCGGCGTGCGGCACCCGCGCGCCGCCGGGCACCACCAGCCCGCCGCTGTAGGCGGTGGCGGTGCCGGCCGGGACGCCGTCCACCCTGGCCAGCAGGGTGCGGCCGGGCTCGTTCACCTCGGTCGCCGGGACCCGCTGCGGCGGGATGCCGACCATGGCGACCCGGAACACCTCGGCCGCCGCCTCCACCTCGGCCGCGCTCGACGCCACCTCGATCTCGATCGTCACCGCATCGACTCTACGACCGCCGCCCGGGTTCGCCGCCGATCCGTCGGAGCGCGGGCCGGAACGCAGCAGCGGAGCGGTTGGACATCCACTTCGGCGAATGCGCCAATAGAATGGCATCTGTTTCGTATTTGCGGCTCGGCCGCCGGACAGGATGAGGTCAGACATGATGCGCAAGCTGGGGGCCGTCGTCGCCGCGGTTGCCATGGTCGCCGGGTGCGGCACCGACGATGCCGAGCCCGCGACGGGGGATGCCGTCTCCGGCACCGTCACCGTCTTCGCCGCCGCCTCGCTCACCGAGACCTTCACCGAGCTCGGCGAGCAGTTCGAGGCCGCGTACCCGGGGGCGAAGGTGGTCTTCAACTTCGGCGCCAGCTCCGCGCTCGCGCAGCAGATCGGCCAGGGCGCCCCCGCCGATGTCTTCGCCGCCGCGGCGCCGCGGAACATGCAGCAGGTGCAGGACGGCGGAGACGTGACAGTCGCGCCGGTGACCTTCGTCCGCAATCGCCTCGAGATCGCGGTCCCGGCGGGCAACCCAGGCAGGATCACCGGGCTGGCCGACTTCGGCAGGGCCGAGCTCACGATCGCGCTCTGCGCGGAGCAGGTGCCCTGCGGGGCCGCCGCGGCCACCGTCTTCCGGACCGCGAGCATCACCCCGCAGCCGGATACCCGCGAGGCCGACGTCAAGGCGGCGCTCACCAAGGTGACGCTGGGCGAGGTCGACGCCGCGCTGGTCTACCGCACCGATGTGCGGGCGGCGGGCGACAAAGTGCAGGGAATCGACTTCCCGGAGGCCGCGAGCGCCGTCAACGATTACCCCATCGCGCCGCTCTCCGAGGCCCCGAACGCCGCCGCCGCCACGGCGTTCGTCCAGTTCGTCACCTCCGAGCAGGCCGATCCGGTCTTCGCCGCGGCCGGGTTCGACCAACCCTGAAGGGAACGCCATGAACCCGGCCCCGGGTGCGTCGTCTCCGCCTGGGCACGACGGGGGCCGGTGAATCCCGCCGGCCCGCCCGGGCTGGGAAAAGCTCGCTACCGTGGGCAAAACCGCAGGCCGCCCCGCGTCGAAGTCGCGACCGAGGAAACCCGCCTCGACGCGGCGAATGCGAGCGAACCCGCGGTCCGGGAAATCGGACATACGCTCCGGCCGGAACCCCTCTAAGGTGGGTCCCATGATCACCCTTCGCAAAGAGGACGGCGCAGCCGATCTGGCAGGAATCACCGATCTCCGGGTCGCGGTGTCGTGGGATCCGAGCGCGGGCGCCAGCGGCGGCCTGCTCGGGATCGCGCGCCGCAAGAAGGGTGTCGATCTCGACCTCATCGCGATCCTCATGCAGGGCCCCGAGCCGGTCCGCTTCGCGGGGCTGGACTCGCTCGACCCGCTCGGCAACGGCTCCATCGTGCACACCGGCGACGAGCAGACCGGCGCCGCCGCCGGCGACGACGAGACGGTGAACGTCGCGCTCGGCCAGGTGCCCCCGGCCATCGACGCCATCATCTTCGTCGCCGCCGCCTTCAAGAAGGGCAGCTCGTTCGAGAAGGCCAACAATGTCGCCTTCAAGATCTACGACGCCACCGGCGGCAGCAGCCAGCAGGTCGCCGAGATCTGGCCCTCGCTGCTCGGCGCCGACAATGCCAATGCCATCGCCCGCGCCTTCCGGAACGGCCCGATCTGGCAGCTCGAGGTGCTCGATCGCAAGGGCAAGATCAAGCAGGGTGACCGGCAGGCGCTGCTCCGCTTCGCCATGCAGGGCTGAGCATCCGGCGGCGCTGGGATCGCGGCGTGACCGACGCGATCCTGCTCACCGGCACCGCGGCCGGTCCCGGTATCGCCACCGGCCCGGTGCGGGTGATCCGCGACCTCGACGACTTCGCCCGCTTCCGCCCCGGCGACGTCCTGGTCTGCCGCGCCACCTCGCCCGCCTGGACCCCTTTGCTGGCCCGCGCCGCGGCGGTGGTCACCGAGACCGGCGGCATCCTGGCGCACGCCGCGATCGTGGCGCGCGAGTTCGGCATCCCGGCCGTCACCGCCGCGCGGGAGGCCACCGTGCGGCTCGCCGACGGGCATCGGGTAGTAGTGGACGGCGGAACCGGAACCGTCAGCAACGCTCAGGACGCCCCTTGACCCACGAGACCCCACCCGACCTGCTGGTCCTGCACGCAGTGCGGACCACCGGCTACGCGAGCACGGTGCGCATCGCCGACCTGCTCGGCTTGCCGGCGCCGGTGGTCGAGGAGCACCTGGAGGATGGCCGCGCCCGCGGCTGGGTCACCGAGGCCGCCTTCGCGGGCGACCGCGGCTGGACCCTCACCGAGGCGGGCAAGGCGCACGGCGAACAGCGGCTCGCCGCCGAGCTGGACGCCGTCGGCGCGCGCGCCGATTTCCAGCGGATCTACCGGGACTTCCTGCCCGCCAACGAGATCGTCGGCGCCACCTGCACCGCCTGGCAGCTCACCGAGCTCGGCATCGGCGAGGCGCCCGCCGACGCCGGCGCCATCGTCGCCGCCCTGCACGAACCGGCCCGGCTGCTCGGCGAGCTGGAGCAGCGCCTCACCGCCCACCTCCCCCGCTTCTCCGGCTACCACCGCCGCTTCGGCACCGCGCTCGCCGCCGCGGCCACCAATCCGGCCTGGATCACCGGCACCGACCGCGACTCCGCGCACCGGGTCTGGTTCGAGCTGCACGAGGATCTCATCGCCACCCTCGGCATCGAGCGCTGACCCGCCGGCGAGCAACCCCCTCCGAAGCTCGCCGGCGGCGCCTCAGCGCTCGATCGGCCGCCGCACCAGAGCGGCGAGCATGCGCTGAGTCTTGGTTCGCCCGCGCAGCACCGGGAACCCGGCCCGCCGCACCTCGGCCTCGAAGCCGCGCTGGGCGTGCGCGGCGCGGGTGATCAGCTCCAGCGGCGTCTCGCCCTCGATCGGGGCGATGCGCATGGCCAGCTCGAGCAGGTCGAGCCCGCCCGCGGTCCAGCGCTCCACATCGAGGTCGAGGCGGCCGAGGCGGACGCCGGTCCAGCGGGTGGCGGCGATCGGGCCGACCGGCTCGAGGTGGTCGAGCGCGACGCCGGGGCGGGTGCAGGTGACCAGGAACTGCCGCTGGGCGGAGTTCAGCGCGCCGGTCACGTCGACGCCGGAGCGGGCCACCTCGGCCAGCGATCCGGGCGGGCGCACGCCGAGCACCGAGGCGGTGAGCGCGCGGCGCTGCCCGCACCAGTCGTCCTCGACCCGGTACTCGACCTCGGTGTCGGTGAACGGCTTCCCCCAGCGCCCCATGAGCTGGGAGCGGCGGCAGGGCCGCAGTTTGACCGTCAGATCGTCGAGATCGCCGCTGCGCAGCCGGATCACGAGGCCGCTGCCGAGCAGCGCGAGCGCGCCGTCCGGGCCGTCGGCGCGGGACTCGGCGAACCAGATCCGGCGCCGCGCCGCCGGGCTCTCCGCGCACCCGAGCACGCTCAGCGCACCGTCGACATCCGTACCGAGGTTTATCTTGATCTCGATCGGGGGGATCACCGCGCCGCCTCTCACTGCCGCACTCGGGGCGCCGCGGGAGGGCGGCGCCATCGCGGCCAAGCGTCACCCGGCGGACACGGGGCGGGCACGAGTACCGCACTACTCGACCGGGGTAATTCCCGCGACGGCCGCGATACCGGCCGTTAGGCTTCGAGTAGTCCACTACTCATGACCGGGGATGCTCTTCCCTCGGAAACTGTGCTTCCAATCCGAGATCGGCGCGCCGTGGCTCGCGCCCGCGTGTGGAGGTTCGTTGATGGTCGATGCACAGCCGACGGGAGCGCGAGCGGTAGCCCGCGCGCTCGGTCGTTTCGCGGAGAAGATCGATCACCGGGTCGGCTGGCCCCGGCTTCGGCCGACGCTGCTCGGCCTCGCCGTGCTGGCCGGGTCGCGGGAGCGGCTCCGCGCGGAGAATCTGTACAGCGCGGGCCCGCACCCGGGCGAGCTACCGCCCGAGCCGGCGAACCCGCACGTCCGCACGATCGACGGCTCCTGGAACGACCTCGCCGATCCGGGCGCGGGCGCCGTCGGCTGCCGCTTCGGCCGGAACTTCCCGCCCGCGCACACCTTTCCGGAGAGCGCGGAGCGGCTGCTCGACCCCAACCCGCGTACCGTCAGCCGCACCCTGCTGACCAGGGACACCTTCCGCCCGGCGAGCACGCTGAACCTGCTGGCCGCGGCCTGGATCCAGTTCGAGGTGCACGACTGGCTCAGCCACGCCGCCGACGACGACCGGCCGCACGAGGTCCCGCTGGACCCGGGCGACCCGTGGCCGCAGCACCCCATGACGATCCCGCGCACCAGCGCCCTCCCCGGCGAGCCGCCCACCTACACCACCGAGCAGTCGCACTGGTGGGACGCCTCCCAGATCTACGGCAGCACAGCGGAGTTCGCCGACTCCATCCGCAGCAAGGACCGCGGCATGATCGCGGTGGACGAGCACGGGCTGCCCCCGGTCGACATCGAGGCGCTGGCGCTGCGCGACGACACCGCGGCCAATTTCTGGGTCGGGCTCGCGCTGCTGCACTCGCTCTTCACCCGCGAGCACAATGCCATCTGCCTGCGGCTCTCCCGGCGCTACCCGGAGCTCACCGACCAGCAGCTCTACGACACCGCGCGGCTGGTGAACGCCGCGCTGATCGCCAAGATCCACACCGTCGACTGGACACCGGCGCTGATCGCGCACCCGACCACCGTCGCGGCCATGCGCGCCAACTGGTTCGGCATCCTCGGCGAGGGCATCAGAAACCGGTTCGGCCGGGTCGCCGACAGCGAGATCCTGAGCGGCATCCCCGGCGCGCCGATCGACGACAGCGGCGTGCCGTACTCGCTCACCGAGGAATTCGTCGCGGTCTACCGCATGCACCCGCTCATCCCGGACACCCTCACCCTGCGCGCCCTGGCCGACGACAAGCCCGGCCGCGAGCTGGACTTCCCCGACCTCGGCGTGGCGCACGTGCGGGAGCGGCTGACCGAGACCCCGATGGCGGACCTGCTCTACTCCTTCGGCCGCGCCAACCCCGGCGCGCTCACCCTGCACAACTACCCGAAGCACCTGCAGAACCTGGAGCGCCCCGGCTACCCCGCGCTCGACCTGGCGACCGTCGACATCCTGCGTGTCCGGGAGCGCGGCGTCCCGCGCTACAACGAATTCCGCAGGCAGCTGCGGCTCGCCCCGGCCGCGACCTTCGAGGAACTCACCGACGACCCGGCCTGGGCGCGGGAGCTGCGCGAGGTGTACGGCGAGGTGGAGAACGTCGACCTCATGGTCGGGCTCTACGCCGAGACCAAGCCCGACGGCTTCGGCTTCAGCGACACCGCATTCCGGATCTTCGTGCTGATGGCCTCCCGGCGGCTCGCCGCGGACCGCTTCTTCACCACCGACTTCCGCCCCGAGGTCTACACCGAGGCCGGCATGGCCTGGGTGCGCGAGAACGACATGCGCAGCGTGCTGCTGCGCCACTTCCCCACGCTGGCACCGGCTCTCGACGGTGTCGCCAACCCCTTCGCCCCGTGGCGCAGCACCGCGGACAGCCAGGAGAGGAACACCGACCGATGACCGACGTCGCCGAGCGCACCTACGTCCGCTACGCCCCGGAGCTGGAGACCCCCCGCGCCGACGAGGAGCAGATCATCGACCGGATCATCGCCGCGCTACGCGGCAACAACGAGCGCGCCTACCGCATCTACAAGCGCGGGCTGCGCGACGCGCACGCCAAGAGCCACGGCATCCTGCGCGGCGAGCTGACCGTCCCCGCCGACCTGGCGCCGGAGCTCGCGCAGGGTATGTTCGCCACCCCCGGCACCTACCCGGTGATCGCCCGGCTCTCCAGCACCTCCGGGGTGATCCGCAGCGACCAGCTGCGCGGTGTGCGCGGGCTCGGCATCAAGGTGCTCGGCGTGCACGGCCCGCGCGCGCTGCCCGGCGACACCGCCACCACCCAGGACTTCATCATGGTGACGCACCGGGAGTTCCTCTTCGCCGACGCGCACGCCTACCTCACCATCGGCATGCCGACCGCGGTGGCACTGGCCCGCATCCCCGACCCGCTGCTGCGCCGCGGCAGCACCCTGCTCGCCGCGGTGAACCAGCACGTGCTCGGGCGGATCAAGAAGCGGCTGCCGGAGAACCTGGCCGTCTTCGTCGCGCCGAACACCCACATCCTCGGCGAGCCCTTCTACTCCTCGGCCCCGCTGCGCTGGGGTGACTACGTGGCGAAGCTGGAGTACGTCGCGGTCTCGCCGGAGGCCGCCGCGCTGCGGGGCACCACGATCGACCCGAAGGCGGGGGTGAACGCGCACCAGGACTCGATCGTCGATTTCTTCGCCCAGCACGGCGCCACCTACGAACTCCGCGCCCAGCTCTGCACCGACCCCGCCCGGATGCCGATCGAAGACGCCACGATTCCGTGGCAGGAAGAGGAGTCACCGCACCGCACCGTGGCCACCGTCCGCTTCGAGCCGCAGGACCCGTACACCCCGGAGCGCCGCGCCTACGGCGACGACGTGCTCTCCTTCAACTCCTGGCGCGGGCTCGAGGCGCACCGCCCGCTCGGCTCGATCAACCGGCTCAAGCAGCGGGTCTACGAGGCGTCGAGCAATTTCCGGCACCAGGTGAACAACGCGCCGCGGGTGGAGCCGGGCGATGTCTCCGAGCTGCCGGATTGAGTGGATAGCCCGCGGATAGCGGCGGAGTGGAACGTGCACACCGCGGTTTCACAGCGACGACCGCATCGCGGTGCAGCAGAACAGGATCTACACTCGAGCACCATGCTGGAGCGCTGGCAACTGCTCGATCGCCCCGAAGAATCCCGTACCGTCCGCGCGGCGCTGACGGGCGACGATGCCGGTGGCATCGTCCTCGTCGGCAATGCCGGGGTCGGCAAGACCACGCTGGCCCGGATGGTCACCGCGGAGCTGGATGTCCCGGTTCGCTGGGCGGTGTGCACCGAGTCGTCGCAGGCGATTCCGCTGGGAGCCTTCGCGCCGTGGATCGACGGCTCCGCAACCCGTGACCCGCTCGCGCTGCTCACCGAGGCGCGCAAGAACCTGATCGCCGGCGACGACCCGGTGATCGGCGTGGACGACGCGCACCTGCTCGACCAGCTCTCGGCCACGCTGCTGCACCAGATCGCCGCGGAGCGCAGCGCCCGGATCGTCGCCACCGTGCGCAATGGCGAGCAGGTGCCGGGCGCGGTGCTCTCGCTGTGGAAGGACGACTACCTGGAGCGGCTGGAGTTGCAGCCGATGATCAAGGGCCAGTGCGTGCAGCTGGTGGAGTCGGTGCTGGCGGGCACGCTGGAGGGGCTCAGCGCCGACGTCATCTGGGAGTCCTCCGGCGGCAATCCGCTGTTCCTGCGGAACATGGTCGAGGGCGCGGTGGAGGCGGGCAACCTCACCGAGGTCGAGGGGGTCTGGCAGCTGCGCGGCCCGACCGCGGTGCCGTCGGGGCTGGTGGAGCTGCTGCACGAGCGACTCCAGCGGGCCGGGGACGCGGTGCTCGACGCGCTGCGGACGCTGGCGCTCTACGAACCGCTGGACCTGGACATCCTCACCGCGCTCGCCGACCCGGCCGCGGTGGACGCCGCCGAGCTGGCCGGGCTCATCCGGATCAGCACCGACACCCCGCCCACCGCGCGCTTCAGCCACCCGCTGCTCGGCGAGGTGGTGCGCAGGCAGATCGGCACCGCCACCGCACGGGCCCGCTGTGGCCGGATCGTGGACGCGCTGCGCGACCGCCCGCTCGACACCGCCGCCAGCCGCATCCGGCTGGCCCGGCTCTGCGTCGACAGCGACCGCCCCATCGACCCCGACCTGCTCATCACCGCCGCCAAGGACGCGGTGGCGCTGGCCAACCTGCCGCTCGGCGAGCGGCTGGCCCGCGCCGCGCACCAGCGCGGCGGCGAGCTGCGCGCCGCCGAGCTGCTCTCCCGCGCGCTGCTCTGGCAGGGCCGTCCACAGGCCGCCGACGAGATCCTGGCCGGCTACGACCCCGAGCAGCTCGACCAGCTGCAGATCGTGCAGTGGGGGGTGCCGCGGGCCAGCCTGCGCTTCTGGTCGCTCGGTGACGTGGCGGGCGGCCGCACGCTCATCGATGTCGTGGGCGCCAAGGCCGAGCACCCCGCGCTGCGGCTCATCGTGGATGCCGTGCGGGCGGCGATGGCGGTGCACGAGAACCGGATCGCCGAGGGGATCGCCGCCGCCGAGGCGGTGCTGGAGTCCCCCGAGGCCCCGCGCCAGGCGGTGGATTTCGCCGCCTTCGCCGCCGGGCTCGCCATGCCGGTGGCCGGGCGCGGCCTCGACTTCGGGCCGATCGCGGCGCGCAGCCGGGCCGAGCAGCAGCCGACCGACGGCATGATCCGGGTCATGGTCCGCTACTGCGACGTACTCGCGCTGACCACCGTCGGCGAGCTGGACGCGGCCGAGCAGCGGGCCGCGGAGTACAACGAGTTCTTCTCCTCCGGCCAGTTCCTCGGCTGGGCCATCGCCAAGATCGCGGTCGGCGTGGTCGCCACCGCGCGCGGCCGCTTCCGGGAGGCCATCACCGCCTTCGAGCAGGCGCTGGCCGCGCTCAATGCCGAGACCTCGCTGCCCTGGCAGCTCCCCGCCCGGCTGCTGCTGGTCCGCGCCTACGCCGCGCTCGGCGACATCGAGAAGGTCGGCAAGACCCTGGACGAGGCCGCCGAGCACGCCGGCGCGCACCTGGCCCTGCACGAACCGCAGCGCATGCTCGCCCGCGCCTGGGCCGCCGCCCCGCAGAACAGCGCCACCGCCGCCGAACTCGCCCGCCGGGCCGCCCGCATCGCCCGCTCCGCCGGGCAGTTCGCGCTGGAGGCCGAGGCGCTGCACCACGCCGCCCGCTTCGGCGACGGCACCGGCGCGGCCCGTCTCGCCGAGCTGGCGCCGAAGGTGCAGGGCGGGGTGGTGGCGCTCTACGCCCGCCACGCCGAGGCCGTCCATGCCAACCGGGCCGCCGAACTCGACGCCGTGAGCGCCGAATTCGAGGCGGCCGGGCTGCTGCTCTCGGCCGCCGACGCCGCCGCCCAGGCGGTGCCGATCCACGACCGGGCCGGGCAGCGCGGCCCGAGCGCCCGCTGCACCGCACGGGCCGCCGAGCTCTCCTCCCGCTGCGACGGCGCCACCACCCCCGCCATCACCGCCGCCAGCCGCCCGCTGCCGATCACCCCGCGCGAGCGCGAGATCGCCGCGCACATCGCGCAGGGGCTCTCCAACAAGGAGATCGCCGAGCGGCTGGTGGTCTCGGTGCGCACCGTGGAGGGGCACATCTACCGTGCCTCGATCAAGCTCGACGTGGCCGACCGGGAGCGGCTCGCCGACGTGGTCTGGCCCGGCGTGCGGCGCTGATCAGGGCCCCGGCCGCGACCTCAGTGCCAGGACCCGCGCCCCTCGGCCCCATTGCCCGCAGGCACGGCGTCCTGCGGGGACATATCGCCCCCGAGCCCCTTCTCCACCGCCGCGGCGCGAATCGCATCGACCACGATGAGTAGCGCGGCGCGGCGAGCGGTATTGGTGCGGTAGGCCAGCGACACCGTCCGGGTGAAGACATCGGCCAGCGCCACGATATCGACCCCCGGCGGCCGCAGCGCCAACCCGAGGTCGGAGACGAGCGTGACCCCGAGCCCCGCCGCGACCATCGCCATGGCGGTCGCCTGCTCCTCCACCTCGTGGTCGATCCGCGGCTCCACCCCCGCCGACTGGAACGCCAGCCGCACCGCGTGCCCGAAGTGCGACCGCGCGGGCGCCAGGATCCACGGGTGCTCGGCGAGCTCGGGCAGCGTCACGGTGGCCGCGCCGACCATGCCCGCGGGCACGCAGCCGTAGAGCCGCTCGACCGCGATCACCGCCCGCTCCAGCCCGCGATCCCAGGTGACCGGCGAATTCGAGTAGTCGAGCACGAAGGAGAGGTCGAGCGCCCCGTCCCGGACGGCGGCCGCCGTGGCCTCGGGCGGCAGCTCCCTGGTGCGCACCAGGATGCCGGGGTGCGTGCGGGCCAGCGACTCCAGCGCGTCCGGGAGCAGCCCGGAGGCGACCGATGCCCACACCCCGGCGGTGAGCTTGGCCGTCACCGACTCGCCGGCATCCTCCAGCGCCTGGGTGGCCCGCTCCACCGAGGCCAGGATCTCCTCCGCGTGCTCGGCGAGCAGCAGCCCGAGATCGGTGAGCTGCACCCGCCGCCCGCGCCGCTCCAGCAGCCGCGCCCCCACATCCCGTTCCAGCTGCGCGAGCTGCTGCGATACCGCCGAGGCGGTGTAGTGCAGCGCGCTCGCGGCGGCGGTGATGGTGCCGCGCCGATGCAGCTCGCGCAGCATGCGCAGGCGCGCCAGCGACAGGTCCATGAACCGAGCCTAATTCTTGTGCAGGAACCGTGAACACTGCCGTGAATGAACCGTTAATAGACGCGCGACCCGTTTCGGCCGCACGCTGGACGGACCGGGCACGCGCCATCGACAGCGACGACGACGTCCGGGCGGGGTACTGACGACAGGCTGGGATTTCCCCGTGGCGACCGAGTTAAACGCGCGATGAGGAGGTGGTTCTTCGTGACCACGATGCGGAATCCGGCCGGGGGCACCCCGGAGCTGACCGGAACAGCCACGGCGACGACGGCGCTGCCGGTCGCCCCCAAGGCGCTGCGCCCCCAGCCGTACATGCGGCTGCACTGGACCGATTCGGTCACCGGTGCCGTCGGCTACCTGGTCGTCCACACGCTGCGCGCGGGGCTCGCCACCGGCGGCACCCGCATGCGCGCGGGCTGCACGCTCACCGAGGTCGAGGATCTGGCCCGCGGCATGGCGAACAAGACCGCCACCTTCGACCTGCCGATCGGCGGCGCCAAGGGCGGCATCGACTTCGACCCCAAGGATCCGCGCGCGCTCGGCGTGCTGGAGCGGTTCTGCGAGGCCATGCGGCCGTGGATCGACGCGCACTGGGTCACCGCCGAGGATCTCGGCGTGCCGCAGCACCTGATCGACCAGGTCTTCGAGAAGCTCGGGCTCGGCCAGAGCTACCACGCCGCCATCCGGCGCGCCGCCGATCCGGCCGCCACCCTGGCCCGGGTCCGCGCCGGGCTCAACGCCGCGGTCGACGGCGGCTTCCTGCTCGGTGACGTGATCGGCGGCTACGGCGTCGCGCACGCCTGTCTCGCCGCCGCCGTCTCCTGGGGCCGCTCCCCCGCCGACACCACCGTCGCCATCCAGGGCATCGGCACCATGGGCGGCGCCGCCGCGCACTACCTGCACGAGGCGGGCATGCGGGTGACCGCCCTCGCCGACGCCGCGGGCACCCTGCACTGCGCCGACGGCCTCGACGTGCCCGCGCTGCTCGCCCTGCGCGACGGCTACGGCGAGATCGACCGCTCCCGGCTCCCCGCGGGCGTCGAGCAGCTCCCCCGCGGCGCGGTGCTCGCCGCCGAGGTGGACATCCTGGTCCCGGCCGCCATCTCGTACGCCATCACCCCGGACAACTCCTTCGACGTGCGCGCCAAGGTCGTGGTCGAGGCCGCGAACGCCGCCACCACCCCCGAGGCCGAGGCCATGCTCGCCGCCCGCGGCATCCCGGTACTGCCGGACTTCGTGGCCAACGCAGGCGCCGTGGCCTGGGCCTGGTGGCTGCTGCTCGGGCTGGTCGACGACAACCCGGAGTACTCGTTCGACCGGTTGCGCACGATCATGCACAGCAAGGTCGCGCTGCTGCTCGCCGCCTGGGCGGACCAGGGGGTCACGCCGCGCGACACCGGGCATCGCTGGGCCGACGAGCCCGGCACCGGGGTCACCGCGGTCGTCATCCCCTGATCGCGGCCATCCCGCCGGGCGGTCGGCGAACTCGGCTCGCACCGGCCCGGGGGCGGTCGCCGTCACCCTGATCGCCGGGCCCGCGGTCCACGCGCCGCGGGCTCAGCTCAGGAGGCGGTCCACCCGGAAGGTGCCGCACCCGCTGCCGCGCATGAGCCGTTGCGTCCGCTCGGTGGCGACCAGGTCGACCATCTCGTAGCCGGGCGGCCGGTCCAGCCAGCGGACCCGGGTGAAGGTGACGTTCGCCCCGTTCGCGGTGGCGCGCATCTCGAACCGGCCCGGCCGGGCGGCGCCATTGGTCACCAGCGGGTAGAACGCGAACTCCGTGCGCCCGTCCGGCTCCACGGTGAGCGTCAGCCCCGTCTCGCCCTGCGCGCAGGTGTACGACCCCACCCACTCCCCCGGCACCCCGCGCAGCTCCGGCACCCCCGGCGGCGTCGCCAGGGCAGCCCTGACGCACCGTCGGCGGCACAATAGCGATCGTGTTGCTCTCCGTTCTCGGGCCACTGCGCGCCACCGTCGCGGGCACCCGCGCCGATCTCGGCGGACCGCGCCAGCGGGCGGTCCTGGCCCGCCTCGCGATCGCGGGCGGCGAGGTGGTCTCCACCGACCGGATCATCGACGACGTCTGGGGCGGCGCCGACGTGCCCGCCAGGGCGCTGGCCACGCTGCAGGTGCACATCTCGCACCTGCGCCGGGCGCTGGAGCCGGGCCGGGCGCGCCGCACCCCGGCCGCGATCCTGGTCAGCGCCGCGCCCGGGTACGCGCTGCGGCTGCCGCGGGAGGCCGTCGACGCCTGGCACTTCGACGATCTCGTGCACCGCGCGGCCGGGGCCGAGCCGGCCGGGCAGCTGTGGTTGCTGGACGAGGCGCTGGCCCGCTGGCAGGGCGGCGCCTATGCCGAGGTCGCCGACGAGCCGTGGGCGGTGCCCGAGGTGGCCAGACTGACCGAGCTGCGGTTGCAGGCGGTCGAGCTGCGGGCCGAGGCGCAGCTGGCGCTCGGCCGGCCGGCCGTCGTGGTGGCGGAGCTGGAGCGGCACCTGCACGACTACCCGGGCCGGGAGGGCGCCGTGCGGCTGCTCGCCCTCGCGCTCTACCGCTGCGGCCGTCAGGGCGACGCGCTCGCCGCGCTGCGCCGCGCCCGCGATCACCTCGCCGACGAGCTCGGCGTCGACCCGGGCCCGGTGCTGCGCGGCATGGAGGCCGACATCCTCGCGCAGGCCCCCGCGCTCGACCCGCCCTCCCCTGCGCGACCACTGCCCGCCCCCGCGGTCGCAGAGCCGCTGCTCCCCTCCGCCGCCGCGCAACCGACGACCGGGCTTACCACACCGGCTCCCCTCGGCCGCGATGCCGAGCTCGGCGTCATTGCCGCGGCGGCGCGCGACGCCGCCGCGCACGGCGCCCGGATCGTGCTGATCGGCGGCGATGCCGGGGCGGGCAAGACCGCACTGGCCGAGGCCGCGGTGCGCGCACTCACCGCCGACGGCTGGCGGGGCAGGCGCGGCCGCTGCCCCGAGGTGGCGGGGGCACCGCCCGGCTGGGCCTGGGCCGAGGCGCTCGGCGCGGACTCCCTGACCGGCGACACCGCGCCCAACCCGTTCGAGCTCGGCCGCACCATCGCGGCGGCGCTCGGCACCGGCCGCACCGTCGTCCTGCTCGACGACGTGCACCGCGCCGACGACCTGACGCTCCAGCTACTCCGCCAGGTCGTCGCGCTGCTCGCCGAGCAGCCGGTCCTGGTGCTGGTCACCTACCGCCCCGGCGAGCGCGGTGACGAGCTCGACGCCACCATCGGCGCGCTGCTCGGCCGCACCGCCGCGCACCTGGTGCTGCGCGGCCTCGACCCGGCCGCGGTCGCGGCGCTGGCCGCGCAGCACGGCCTCACCGAGGCCGGGCCGGAGCTGCTGGCCATGGTCGCCGAGCGCACCGGCGGCAACCCGCTCTTCGTCCGGGAGCTGGCCCGGCTGATCGCCGCCGAGGGCGAGCGGGCGGCGGGCACCGCGGTGCCCGCGGGGGTCAGGGACGTGCTGCGCCGCCGGGTGGCCCGGCTCCCCGACCCGGTCGCGACCACGCTGCGCCAGGTTGCGGTGCTCGGCCGCGAGGCCGACCTGGAGGTGCTCGCCGAGGTCGCCGGGCGCGATCCGGACGACCTGCTCGACGCCCTGGAGGCGGCGGTGCTCGCCGGGTTGCTGGACGAGCCCGCCCCCGGCCGGGTCCGGTTCACGCACGCCCTCGTCCGCGACACCCTCTACGACGACACCCCGCTGCTGCGCCGCTCCCGGCTGCACACCAGGGCACTGGAGGTGCTCGGCGCCGACGCCGACGCCGCCGTGCTCGCCAGGCACGCCTCCGCCGCCGCCGGCCCGGCCACGGCGCAGGACGCCATCCGCTACCCCGTGGCGGCCGCCCGTGCCGCCGAGCGAGCGGGGTCCTGGCGCGAGGCCGCCGGCCAGTGGCGGGACGCGCTGCGGCTGCGCGAGCTCGCGGGCAGCCGGGCGACGGGCTCGGCCACCGAGCTGCTGGCGGCGGCGGTCCGGGCGCACGCCCGCGCGGGCGACGCCATGCGGGCGAGGGCCATCTACCTGGATGCCATCGCCACCCACCCGGACATCGCGGTGCTCGCGGCCTGGGACGCCCCGCTCATCTGGACCACGCGGGACGGCCGCGACCCCTCGCACACCGCCGTCGCCGCGCTCCGCGCGCACCTCGCCGGCGAGCTCCCCGACGCGACCAGGGTCCGGCTGCTGCTCGCGCTCTTCCGCGAGCTGGAGGGATACGCGGAGGCCGAGAGCCAGCGGGTGAGCGCCGAGGCGCTCGCACTGGCCCGCACCGTGCCGGACGCCAGGCTGCGCTGCGCCGCGCTGAACGTCAGGGCCTACGCGGCGCTCGGCCCCGACCTGCGCGCCGAGCGCCGCGCGGTGGCCGAGGAGTACCTGGCGGCGGCCGTCGAGGCGGGCCAGATCGACCACGAGGCGGTGGCGCACTGGCTGCTCTTCCTCGACTCCGCCGCGCACACCGACCTGGCCGGGGCGCGCGCCGAGATGGAGCTAGCGGTGGCCAGGTCGACCACCGGCCAGCTCGGCATCCTGCTCGCCGTGGTCGCCATCTTCTCCGCGCTGCTGGAGCTGCTCGCCGGGCACATCGAGGCCGCCCTGGCCAGCTACGCCGAGGTCAGCAGGCAATTGGCCGAGCACGGCGCGCTGAACGGCGCCGCCATGGCCACCGTCGGCCGGGTCGGCGCCGCCATGGCCCGCGGCGACCTCGCGCACCTGCGTACCGAACTCACCGCGGTGGACGCCGCGCTGCCCGGAATGATCACCGACGCGCTGGTGCTCGCGCTGCTGGACGCCGGGGACGAGGCCGAGGCCCGCCGGGTCTGGGCGCGGCGCGGCCCGATCGACCGCAACTACTACTGGCTCGGCTTCACCACGCTGCGTGGCCACGCCGCCGCCCGGCTCGGCGACACCGCGACCGGCGCCGAGATCTTCGCCGAGCTGCTCCCCTTCGCGGGCCGGATCGCCGGGCTCGACTCCGGCACCCTCTACGCCGGGCCGGTCGACGCGGCGCTGCACGCGCTCTCCGGCGACCCCGCCTACGCCCGCTCGGCGGCCGAGCTCACCGCGCGGCTCCGAACACCAGCGCCTCCCGGCGGCGGAACGGCACCGGGAGCAGCTTGATCATGAGCGCGACCGGGATGCCGCCCTCGCGGCGCGCCTGGTCCAGCTCGGCGCCGGTGCTCACCGCGAGGATCCGCGGCACCTCGAAGCTCATCTTGCCGCCGCGCTTGCGGATGGTCGCCTCTACCCGGTTCCACTCCTCGTCGGAGACGTACCGCGCGAGCAGCGGGACGATGGTGCGCTCCTCGTCGGCGACGTGCTCGCGCACGGTGGCGCGCAGATCGGCCAGGTCGGCGGCGAGCTCGGGCGCCACCGTGCGCGTGCCGCGCAGCGCCGCCGCGCCCGCCCGGACCCGATCCAGCTTGGGGTCGAGCTCGGCGTGGTCGTCGCTGAGCTCGGTGAGGTCGACGTGCGCCCCGGCGGCGCGCTCCAGCACCGGCCAGAGCACCTCGTCCTCGGCGCTGTGGTGGTGGTGGATGCTGTCGCAGAAATCGGTGAGGTAGGCGGCGACCGCGGCCGCGCGCCTGCGCTCCAGCGGGGTCCCCGCGAGCCGCGCCGCGAGCGCGGCGCAGCGGTCGAGATCGCGCAGCATGGCGCGGTGGGCGAGCAGGAGGCCGTTCGGTTCGTTGTGCATGACCACACCGTGCGCCCGGCCACCTGCGGGCCACCTAACCCGTACTTAACGAGTTCCCGGCCGGAAAGTCCGGGCGGTCCGGCTCACCGCCCGCACCGACCGCGAATTCACGCGGTACCTCCCCGGGCGGGGAATCCGGCAGTACCTCGACATCGGCACCGGCATCCCCACCGAGCCACTCGGGGCGCTGAGCTACGCCATCCGGGTCAGATATTGACCCCGTAGTCCCTGGCGATCCCGGCCAGCCCGGAGGCATACCCCTGCCCGATGGCCCGGAACTTCCACTCGGCCCCGCTCCGGTAGAGCTCACCGAAGACCATGGCGGTCTCGGTGGAGGCGTCTTCGGAGAGGTCGTAGCGGGCCAGTTCGGCGCCGGTGGCGCGGTCGACGACGCGGATGAAGGCATTGCGCACCTGGCCGAAGGACTGCTGCCTGGCGTCGGCGTCGTGAATGGAGACCGGGAAGAAGATATTGGTGATGGTGGGCGGGGCGCCGGCCAGGTCGACATTGATGGTCTCGTCGTCGCCCTCGCCCTCACCGGTGAGGTTGTCGCCGGTGTGCTCGATGCTCCCGTCCGGCGACCGCAGGTTGTTGTAGAAGATGAAGTGCTGGTCGGAGAGCACCTTCTGGTCGGAGCCGGTCGCGAGTGCGCTGGCGTCGAGGTCGAAGTCGACGCCGGTGGTGGACCGGACGTCCCAGCCGAGCCCGACCGCGACCGCGGTCAGATTCGGCGCCTGCTTCGACAACGACACATTGCCGCCCTTGGCCAAGCTGACACTCATTCGTGAACCCTCTCGCATCGCCGGAAATGTCTCCATCGACAGTAGCGGGGCGGCGGCGGGCGCACCGGTTCCGGCGCGAACCGGTCCGGCTTGCCCGGATCATCCGGTCAGCTCGCGCCGCCCGACCGGCGGCGACGGTTCGCGGGGTGCCTCCCCAGCAGCCGAGGCGGCCGGCCGATCGGGGTGGCGCGGACTCACCGCCGCGACCGCGAGCAGCAGCACCCCGCACCCGGCGACCACCCACCACCCCGGCAGCGCGGCCTCCGCGAAGCCCTCCGCCGCGACCCCGGCAACCAGGCTCCCCGCCACCGCGACCCCGCCCGCGGTCCCGATCTGTCGCGCCGTGGACGCGGTCCCGCCCGCCACCCCGGCCCGATCCGCGGGCAACCCGCTCACCGCGGTATTCGTGATCGGCGCATTGGCGAACCCCACACCGACCCCGACCAGCACGAACGCCGCAGGCCCCACCCCGGACACGACCAACACCCCGCCTCCGAGCGCCAGACAGGCCCCCGCCATCAGCAGCGGAACCCGCGCCCCGACCCGCCCCACCAGATACCCGGAGACCGGCGCGCACACCGTCGCCCCCAGCGCCATCGGCAGCGTCGCCACCCCGGCGGCCAGCGGCGACCACCCCCGCCCCTGCAGATAGAGCGTCGCCATGAGCAACACCATGCTGAACGCGACGAACACCGCGACCGCCCCCACCACGGCCGCCGCGAAACTCGGCACCCGGAACAACCCCGGCTCGATCAACGGCTCCCCCCGCCGCGATTCCACCCACACGAACACCACCAGCAGCACCCCCACCACCCCGCACCCCGCGAGCACCGCCGGCGAACCCCACCCGACCCGCGGCCCTTCGATCAGCACCCCGACCCCCACCCACAGCACCGCGATCAACAGCACCTGCCCGACCGGATCGAGCCGCCGCACCCGAACCCCCCGCGACTCCGGCACCAGCGCCCGCACCAGCACGATCGCCACCAGCACCACCGGCACGTTCACCCAGAACACCGACCGCCAGCCGAACAGCGCGATGAGCGCACCCCCGGTCACCGGCCCCGCCGCCATACTCAGCCCGAACATGGCCCCCCACACCCCGATGGCCCGCGCCCGCTCCCGCGGGTCCGGCATGGCCGCCACCACGATGGCCAGCGCCACCGGCGGGAGCATCGACGCCCCCACCCCCTGCAGCACCCGCGCCACCACGAGCAACTCCACCCCGGGCGCCACCGCGCAGGCCAGCGACGCCACCGCGAACACCACCAGCCCGATCTGGAAAACCCGGCGCCTGCCGAACCGATCCGCCAGCGCACCGGCGGTGATGAGCAGGCTCGCGAAGGTCACCGTATAGGCGTCCACCACCCACGCCAGCCGCCCCGCCTCGACTCCGAGCCCGCGCCCGATCGCACCGAGCCCGACGGTCACGATCGTCGTATCCAGCCCCACCAGGAACAGCGCCAGCGCACAGATCGCCAGCACCGTCCAGCGCCTGCGCGCCGTCGGCACCTCCGTCACCACCATTTCGACACCACCTCCCGCCCGGCACCGCGCCGCGCGCCGCCGATGCTGCCCGCCGCGCAGGCGCGAACCCCAGCGCTTTTGCGGAATCTGCAAACATGGACGCATGGATGCGGAGACGGCGGCGATCCTGGACGGCATCGGCCCGCGGCTGCGCGCGCTGCGCCGGGAGCGCGGCCTCGCCCTCGCCACCGTCGCCGCCCGCACCGGGCTCTCGGTGAGCACCCTCTCCCGGCTGGAGACCGGTCGCCGCGCGCCCACCCTCGACCTGCTCATCCCGCTGGCACGGGAGTACCGGGTCGCGCTGGACGCCGTGGTCGCCGCCCCCGCCACCGGCGACCCGCGCGTGCACCTGCAACCGCACCGGCACGCGAGCGGCGGCGTCATCGTGCCGCTCACCGGCTACCCCGGCCGCGTCCAGGTCTTCAAACATGTGCTCGGCCCGCGCGAACCGCGCCTGGTCACGCACGACGGCCACGCCTGGCTCTATGTCCTCGCGGGCACGCTGCGGCTGCTCCTCGGCCCGGACGAACACCTGCTCGGTCCCGGCGAGACCGCCGAGTTCGACCCCATGTCCCCGCACTGGTTCGGACCCGCGGGCGCAACCCCGGTCGAGGTCCTGCACCTCTTCGGCCCGCACGGCGACCGAGCGGTCCCCCGGGTCACACCGTAAGGTCGCCCACCCAACCGATGGCGAATCTTCGCCAGATCCCAGAACGCGATCGAGGCGCCGATCGCCGTGCCCAGCAGAGATCCCCGCACCCGATCGCTGATCGTCACTCCGGCCACAGGGCGATCATTCCAGGTCGAAGGGCGATTTGGTCCGCGCCCGCACATCCGATAACCTTGCGGAGCACACCGGTCCGGGTGGCGGAATGGCAGACGCGCTAGCTTGAGGTGCTAGTGCCCGTATAGGGCGTGGGGGTTCAAGTCCCCCTCCGGACACAACGCAAACACTCAGACCTGCGGTTATTAGCTCTACGCATTAACCGATACGACTTGTGATCCCTGGCAAATACCCGTGGGTGTTCACTAGGGTTCAGCTGAGAAACGCCGCTCGGCAGCCTGGAATCCGCAACGACCGTCCAGTCGCATATCTACGCTCACGTCCGATGACCAGGGTTTCGGATCAAGGGACCAGTATCGCCTCCAGGAAACCCGGGGAACATTAACGCATCGAATACACCCTGCGGATTCAGGCCGGTGGAACAAGTCAAGAAACCGGGCCTGATCAGCTGCCGGCTCAACGCGGTACCGACCTCGGCCCCGACCCGTAACCCGACGCACAGGAACACTCGCCAGACGCTCGACTGCTCCACTCCGACCGCGACAGGAAACCCGCTACGCCGCGCCCACCGTCTCGGGCACGGTGTTCCCCCGGGACGCTTCACGACCTGGTTGCCCGGGTTCTGTCAGGTACGTGTGGATCCGGGTGGTCATGGCTGGATCGATCCAGTAATTCGAATGCCCGTAGAGGGGGCCATCGGCTTCTTCGGTGGCGTCGTGGTCCAGGCAGTAGCGCTCGGACTCGTTGCACACCGGGCTCGAGATCGGGTCGGTGACTCGATAGTAGTTGTGCCACCCGCCGCAGCAGTTGTCCTTCGCTCTGTCGAAGAACGGGCCGTCGAAGTACCGGGGGAAGAACGTGCGATACAGGGTGGCCAGCGGGGAGCCACAGGTCACCAGCATCAACTGGTCGGACAGCGGAGTGCCGGTGAGTTCTTTGCTAACGAACCAGGCGCACGCGATGGATCCCTGGCTGTGCCCAACCAGCGCGATTCGGTGCCCGGCGTAATCCGGTCGCTTCAGTTCTTTTCCAAGGCCCGCCATCAGGCTGGGTCGGTAGGAGGCCCCGGCCAGGGGGACGGCATCGGGAAGCCAGAACCCGGCGATGTCGGCAAGGCTGCTGAAGCCCGCGCGCAGCGCGCTGCCGAGGCGTTCGGGACGGCGCACGATCAGCAGCACCACGATCACGAAGCTGCCGGCTTGGATGAATCTCAGCACGTCGTTCATCGTCGCGGCTCCGGTGCCGAGTACGACGTCGCCCGCCCACCACCACACGGCGCCGGTACACACGACGATGATCAGTGTCGCCGGTCCCAGGTAGGAGTTGAGGTCGCCGAGAATGCTGTGGAGCGCGGTTTCGGGCTTGCGGGGCGGCGTCCGCGGCGGGGTCTTGGCTGCTCGCGCGGACATGAACCGTCGGCTTATATAGAGAGCGATCCCGAGCGCGAGGGCGCAGATCAGGACGAAAGCGATGAAGAAGACCGGAATGATGTCCAGCCGGATCGCGTCCTCGAGCCCGTCTTCGGCAGGGCTCGGCAACAAGACATAACCGTCCCGACCAGCTGCCTCGAGCGCGGCGCGCCGTTGTTCGACGGTCGAGGCGACGGTGCCGATTCTGCTGCTCGCCCAGTTCACCAAAAAGGTCAGGACCTCCTCGACTGTTACTCGCAGCATCGATCCGGCGGCGTGCAACACCGTGATAGCCAGCAGGATCAGCAGCGCGGCGCCGGCGAGGTGGGTGCCGGCGCGCTCGTTCGACGCGGTGCGCCACCGACAGACCGCCGAGATCAGGGCAAGGACGAGCGCGCAACACCCCACGGCAAGGGTGGTTAGTCCCACCAAGGCGATCATGGGGGTGATCGCCTCCGGCTCGGCCACCAGATCAACCGGGCCCGCTGCGGTGCTCGGTTCGGCCATGCGAGTCGCGGCCCACAGCGCCGTGGCGGCGAGGACCGACAGATGCAGCACCGAGACCACGATCAGCCAGGCAGGGTGGTCAGAACGATCGCGCAGTTTGGATCGTCCGACTCGGACAATGATGAACATCCCCAAAATAGACGGCGGTACCCAGGCGACCGCACCTCGGAGGCCGGCGTCGCTGCTCATCAGAGTCGAGGAGCGCAGCATCGTTTCAAATATGACGATCAGCCAGGCTGCGGTGGCCGCGGTCAGACACAGCGCGGGCACAACCATCAGCCCCCGGAACAATCGATCGCCGACTTTGCCGGCGGCGGTACCTCCGACGTAGGGGCGCATGTAGGCGGCGACGTTCATCAGAGTGAAAGGAAACGCCAGATACCACAGAAGTGTCCGTGTCTTCTTGCGGTTCGATCGCGACCAGTTGACCAACCGGAGCCTGTGGGGCATAGGCCTGGGCTGATCGGCGACGGTCACTTGGTCGGGGGTCAGTTCCTGGAAGACCGGTGAGCCCAGCGCGCTGTAGGGATCGTGGTCGCCGATACCGTGAACCCGGATCTCTACCGGCCCTACCTGCTGTGCCGCAGTGGCCTCGCCATAGTCGTCAGCCATCGGATTCTCCCTCTTGCCTGTGCAGTCTCCTGTGGTGGGAGCCTCGGTCAGCATCGACGGCCGGGGCACCCTCACCGTAGGTAACTGTGACCCCAGACACATGCGTAGCGGACTACCTGGATTCCGAACCTGACGCAACTCCGACGCACACGGGGTTGCCAACCTGGCGGGGTGCGTTCGGGGCTGTGCACGATGAGGTGACAGCGGTCAGGCAGTTTGCAGGGCTGCCTGCGTCATGGTCGCTTCGTGTTCGATCGGGGTCAACCGGCCGAGCCGGTCCCGGCGCCGGCGCCGGTGATCCACGCGCTGAACAGGTTCCGGCACCGTCGTCGGCCGACGGCGACAGGCCACGCCCCGAAGGAGCGAAGGCGGCCCGGGCTCAGCGCACGTGTGCCGCGATGGCCGGAACGGCCTCGACCGGGTGCCTGGCCTGCAGCGCCAGCCCGGACTCGTGATACTCCCAGGCGGGGTGGCGCCGGTGCAGCACCCCCATGAGCAGGCCGGAGGCCGACCCGGCGATGGCGAGGTCGGAGCGGGCGAGTTCGCGGTCGACGGTACCGTCGAGCAGTCGGCAGAAGGCATTGTCGATGTCGGCGAAGGTCTGGCCCGTGTAGCAGGTGACCAGCAGGGCGATCGCGTCGATGTGCGCGCCGAGGCGGGTCAGGTCGATGGTGATGACCTCGTTGTCGCCCTTGCCCTCGCCGGTGGTGCTGTCGCCGTGGTGGCGCAGCGCGCCGTCGGCGGAGCTGAGTTGCTCGTGGTAGACCGCATCCACCAGTGTCCCGTCCGCGTAGAGCAGGGCGGCGGCGTTGAGGTCGATATCGCGGGCTCTGGAGCCGAAGCGGGCGCGGCGCGCCGGATCCCAGCCGACCGCCATCTTCAGGTACTGCATCGCGCCGCCGCCGTCGGACAACACCGTCATGCGGACTCACCCCTCCCGCTGTCCGCGCCCGAATCCGCGGCGCGCCGTCACATCCCGGCCCTCACCCTAGCCGGTCACGGCCGACGGCGATTCCGCGAACGCGCGCGCCGCCGAGGAGTATCTTTCTCATCAGGTGCGCCGGGAAGTCTGGTCGGCAATGTCGTATCCGCTGATCCCGGAAGGGCCTTCGCCATGACCTCCGCGCCACCTCCGCATGCTCCCGCCGTCACGATCGAGCACCTGTCCAAGCGCTTCGGCGCCACCCTCGCACTCGACGATCTCACCCTCGAGGTGCGGCGGGGCGAGGTCTTCGGATTCCTCGGCCCGAACGGCGCCGGGAAGTCGACCACGATCCGGTGCCTGCTCGGCTTGATCCGGCCGAGCACCGGACGGGTGCGGGTCTTCGACGACGATGCCGCCGACGTGCGCCGGGCGCACCGCCACCTGGCCTACGTCCCGGCCGATGTCGCGCTGTGGCCGTCGCTGACCGGAGCCGAGATCCTGCACCTGATCGCGGCCACCGGGCCCGGCGCCGACCCCGGCTACCGCGCCGAGCTGGTCGAACGCTTCGCCCTCGACCCCGGCAAACCGGCCACGACCTACTCCACCGGCAACCGGCAGAAGGTCGCGCTGATCGCCGCCTTCGCCTCCCGGGCGCCGCTGCTGGTGCTCGACGAGCCGACCAGCGGTCTGGATCCGTTGATGGAGAACCAGTTTCGGGTCTGCGTCGCACAGGCCCGCGAGCGCGGGCAGACGGTCTTCCTGAGCTCGCACCAGCTCGGCGAGGTGGAGGCCCTGTGCGACCGGGTCGCGATCCTGCGCGCGGGGCGTTTGGTGCAGATCGCCACGCTGGCGGAGCTGCGCGGGCTGCACCGCACCGTCATCGAGATCACCTACCCCGATCTGCCGCCCGACCTCGACGGCGTCACCGGTGTCGCCTCGGTCGAGCCCCTCGACGGCCGCAGGCTGCGATTCACCCTGACCGGCACCGCGGCGCCCGCCCTCGCTGCCCTCGCCGCGGCCGGGGTCACCGGTCTCTCCGCGCGCGAGCCGAGCCTCGAGGAGATCTTCCTCGACTACTACGGGCAGGCCGCGCGATGACCGCCACCACCCTGCCCGCGGCCCCGGGGCGCGCGGTGACCCGGCTGACCGCGCTCACCACCCGGCGCGGCGCACTGGTGATCGCCTGCGCTGCCACCGGGCTCTCGGCACTGGTCGCCGTGCAGTTCCAGGCCACCTTCGCCGATCAGCTCGGCGCCGAGAGCATCCGGGCCCTGGCCGAGAACCCCGCCGTGCGCGTGCTGTTCGGGCCCGCGCGGGCGCTCGACGACCCCGGCGGGTTCACCGTCTGGCGCACCGGCACTCCGGTGCTGGTGCTGTGCGGGATATGGGCGCTGCTGGCCGCGACCCGGCTGACCCGCGGCGAGGAGGAGACCGGCCGGACCGAACTGCTGCTCGCCGGGCGGCTGCGCCCGATCGACCTGCTCACCCGCACCATGGCCGTCCTCGCGGTACTCGGTGTGCTGATCGCCGCGAGCGTCGGCGCGGGGCTGCTCGCGGCGGGCACGGGTGCCGCGGGCGCGGTGCTGCACGCGGGGTGCGTGCTCGGCGCCATCGCCACCTTCGCCGCGGTCGGGTTGCTGGCCGCGCAGCTGGCGCCGACCCGGGCCGGTGCGAGCGGGCTCGCGGCCGGGGTGCTCGCGGTGAGCCTGCTGCTGCGCATGGTCGCCGACGGCGTGCCCGCGCTGGCGTCGGCGGCGTGGCTGACACCGTTCGGGCTGGCTGGGCGGGTCGCCCCCTTCGCCGAGAACAACCCGGCCCCGCTGCTCGTGCTCGCCGCGCTCGCCCTCGCGCCCGCCGCGGCGGCGGTGGCCGTGGCCGCGCGCCGCGATCTCGGCGCCGCACCGATCGCCCGCACCCGCAGCCGGGCGCCCCGCACCCGCCTGCTGGGCTCCCCCGGTGGGTTCGCGCTGCGCCGCGCCCTCGCGCCGACCTTCGGGTGGGCCCTCGGAATCGGCGCCTACTTCCTGCTGGTCGGCGCCATCACCACCTCCATCCTGGAGTTCTTCGACACCAACACCCGCTTCGCCGACCTGGCCGCCACCGCAGGCTTCGGCGGGCTCTCCACCGCGACCGGGTTCGCCGCGGCCCTGCTCGCCATCCTCGCGGTGCCCGCCGGGCTCTACGCCGCCGGCCGCATCGCGGCCATGGCCGAGCACGAACGAGCCCGGCGGTTCACCTCCCTGCACGCCGGACCGAGCACCCGCACCCGGCTCGCCTGCGCCGAGATCGCCGCCACCGTCGCCGGACTGATCACCCTGCTCGGCGTCGCCGCGGTCGGCATGTGGGTCGGCGCCCGGCTCACCGGCGCACCCCTGACCCCGACCGACACCCTCGCCGGCGCCGCCAACATCGCACCCGTCGCCCTGCTCGCCCTCGGCGGCGCCGTCCTCGCGCTCGGCTGGTACCCCCGCGCAGTCACCGCCATCGGCGCAGTCCCCGTCGCGGGCGGATTTCTGCTCGACATCACCGCCCGCAGCGTCGGCGCCCCCGCCTGGGTGGCCCAGCTATCGCCCTTCGCCCACCTCGCCCCCGTCCCCGATGCCCCGCCGAACTGGACAGCGACCCTCGTCTGCACCGGCATCGCCGCCGCGCTGACCGTGCTCGGACTGCGCGGCTACCGGCACCGCGACCTCCTCGGATGACGCTGATCGAGGGTGCGCTCTGCGCAGCGCAGGTCAGCGCTCCCGCTGGTAGACGTCGGGGATGCCGTCGTGGTCGTCGTCCCTGGTCTCCAGCTCGGCGATGCGCCGATAGACCCGGTTGCGCAGCCGCAGCACGATCGCGGCGAGCAGCGCGGCCGTCAGGGTGCCGACCAGGATGCCGACCCGGGCGTGGTCGGTCCACACCGGATGTTCGTCGAAGGCCAGCTCCGCGATCAGCAGCGACACGGTGAAACCGATCCCGCCCAGCAGCGCGACCCCGGCCACATCGACCCAGCTCAGGTCGGAATCGAGCTCGGCGCGGGTGAGCTTCGCGGTCAGGAAGGTGGTGAGCAGGATCCCCGCCGCCTTACCCGCCACCAGCCCGACCACGATCCCGAGCGTCACCCGGTCCGTCACCGAATCCAGCGCACCGGCCAATCCGCCGACCGGCACGCCCGCGGCGAAGAACGCGAACACCGGCACCGCGACCCCCGCCGAGAACGGCCGGACTCGATGCTCGAGCACCTCGGCGGGCGCGTGGTCATCGACCGTGGCATCAGCGGATCGGCGGGCGAGTACCGGCACGGCGAAACCGAGCAGTACCCCGGCCACGGTCGCATGCACCCCGGATTCGTGCACCAGCCACCAGGTCAGCGCCGCGAGCGGCAGCAGCACCAGCGGCGAGCAGATCCGGCGCTGCACGGCCAGGGTGAACGCGGCGAACGGGAGCAACGCCAGCGCCAGGTAGGGCAGGTGCAGCTCGTCGGTGTAGAAGACAGCGATCACCGTGACCGCGAGCAGGTCGTCCACCACGGCCAGCGTCAGCAGAAACGTCCGCAGCGCGGTGGGCAGGTGGGTGCCGACCACCGCGAGGATCGCCAGGGCGAAAGCGATATCGGTCGCGGTCGGAATCGCCCAGCCCTGCACCGCGTCGCCGTTCCCGGCATTGAACGCCAGGAAGATCAGCGCCGGTCCCGCCATCCCGCCGACCGCGGCCACCACCGGTAACGCCGCCCGGCGCGGATCACGCAGGTCACCGACGATGAACTCGCGTTTGAGCTCGAGCCCGACGACGAAGAAGAACACCGCGAGCAGCCCGTCGGCGGCCCAGGTGTGCAGCGACAGATCCAGATGCAGCGCGGCCGGGCCGAGCCGGAAATCGCGCAGCGACTCGTAGCCGTGGGCCCAGGGGGTATTGGCCCAGACCAGACCGATCATCGCCGCGATGATCAACAGCACGCCACCGGCGGTCTCGGTGCGCAGAATGGTGGCGATCCGCCTGGCTTCCGGCCAGGAGCCGCGGGAGAACAGCGATCGGCGCGGCGGGGGCGAACTCATCGGCACGGGAACCTTTCGTCGGCAACGGCCCCGGCCCGCATCCGGACCGGGCACGCCGACCAGGCTTCCCGGCACTCCTCCCTGTCAAGATGCCGTAAAGAGCGACCGAAGGCAAACCGAGCCATCCTGGCGTCGCCCGGGGCGGGCGGCGCACGGAACGCCGCTCATCGGGGTGGCCGCGATGCCCGCGGAGGCCGGGTGAAGACGGTTTTGCCGGTCATGGCGGGCCAGGCTTCGGGTGCGTCGTCCCACGCGACGACACGCTCGGTCACGATCCCGGGATCGAAGCCACCGGCGAGCAGTTCGAGGATCTCGGGGATGACCGCGCGTGCGTTGACCCGTCCGGTGACGAAGCGGACGCCGCGGGTGTACATCGGTAGCAGGGGCATCTCGACCGAGCCCTGGAAGTAGATGCCGGTGTCGGTGCACACACCGTCGGGCCAGGTCGCTCGGAGCGTTTGCGCCAGCAGTTCCGGGTTCATCGAGGTGTTGACGGTGACCGGGAACGGCGTCCAGCCGCGGTCGAGCTCGGCGCGGTCGTGCACCTGGGCGCCGAGCCGTTCCGCGCGGGCCAGCCGGGCCGGGTCGGTGTCGACGTAGTCGACCCGGGCACCGAGGGCGACGGCGAGCGCGGCGACATAGAGCCCGATCGAGAGCCTGCCCACCACCAGCACCCGCCGGTCGGCCGCGTCCAGTGCGGCCAGTTCGCCGCGGTAGGGCCCCACGCAGCGCCACCCGTCGGGGATGTTGTCCGACAGCGACGCCACCGACACCGGATCGACGGAGTCCGGTAGCGGGATCAGCATGGCATCGGCGAACGGGACGAGCACCAGGTCGGCCAGGAAGCCGCCGCCGTCGAGCCCCGACACCGGCGCCATTCCGTAGGTCGCCATCAGCGGCAGCGCGGCGCACGAGCCGGTGACGCCGCGCCTGCACGGCGCGCATTCCCCGCAGTTGATCTGGAACGGCACCACCACGCGATCCCCGACCCGCACCCCGGAGACCCGTTCGCCGATGGCGACCACCTCGGCCACCCCCTCGTGGCCGACGGCGTGCCCCGGCGGCACCGGAAGCAGCCCCTGCACGACTCCGACGTCCAAGTCGCAACAGGCCACCGCCAGCGGCCGCACCAGCGCCTGGCGCGGATCGCCGAGCACTGGTTCGGCGGTGTGCTGCCAGCCGTACCGTCCGACCTCTTCGTAGACCAGGTGCCGCATGGGAAGCCCTTCTTCAGCGATCTCCCGAGCATTGTTGAGTGATCTCTCCAGAATCGCAAGTACACTCCGACACATGCCCCGCCCGGATCGCAGCCGCGCCGCCCTGCTCGACACCGCGGCGCTGCTGTTCCGCCGCCAGGGATATGCGGCGACCGGGATCAACCAGATCCTCGACGGCGCAGGCGTCCGGCCCGGTTCGCTGTATCACCACTTCCCCGACGGCAAGGCCGGATTGGCGGCAGCCGTCGTGGACACCGTCGGCACCGGGATCGGCGCACTGCTGCGCGCCCTGCTGGCCCACCCGGACCCGGTCGCCGACCTCATGGACCGCTGGGTGGACATCCTGATCGCCGGCCTGGCCGCCGACGAGCGCGACGGGTGCCCGATCGAACCCATCGCTACCGAGTCGGTGACCGCGAGCCCGCTCGTCCGAACGGCGGCGGCGGGAGTGTTCAACGACTGGATCGGCGCGGTCGCCGACCGGTTGCGCACCGACGGCCGCCCCGGCGATCAGGCGCAACAGACCGCCTCGGCGATCATCTCGCTGATCGAGGGAGCGCTGCTGCTGTCCCGGGTCACCGGCGAACCCGGCGCGCTGCAGCACGCGAAAACCGCGGCCCGCTCACTCCTGGAGACCGGGCGATGATGTCCTGCGGCAGGCACCGAGAGCGGCCGACACCGCCGCACCGGGCTTCCGCTGTGCTCACGGGAACCGTCAGCCGAGATCGGAAAGGTCACGTGCGCTCTCGCCGCCGTCTCCCGGTCGGCGGGGTTGAGGCCCGGCGTGGAACACCGAGGGCGGCGGGTGCTGCGGTGGCCGCGAGATCACCCTCGTCACCGTCGACGGCGCCGGACACCAGTGGCCCGGCGCCCGGCGCACCCCGCTGCGCGAACGCCTCCTGGGCACCGACCCGCCCAGCGCCGCGCTGGACGCCACCGCCACCATCGCGGAGTTCTTCGCCCGATAGCGTCATATTCCTGCTGTTCGTCTTCACCGGGCCGGGCCGTCTCGCTCTCGGCCGCGATCGAGCGCAAGCCGTAGGCATGCCACGGCATGGGGACGCGCGGGTCATGCCACCTCGCCGAGCAGCAGGGTCAGGGCAGCGCCGGACAGGGCGAGGAAGACCGCGGCCGGAGCGATGTCGTACCGCCGTACCCGCAGGTGCGCGGCGAGCGCGGCGGCGAAGTAGGCGACGAGCCCGCCCGCGGCCGCCACCGCGACCGGCGGCCACAGCAGCCCGAGGCACAGCCCGGCGGCAGCGCCGATTTTCACCGCGGCGAGCAGCCGGAGGCGGTCGATCGGGAACCCGACGGCGGCCACGGTCTCGACGATCATCGGCTGCCGGGCCAGCATGGCCGCACCGGACCCGGTCACCGCGAGCGCCAGCAGCCCCGCCACCACGATGGTCACTGTATTCATCACTGCTCCTGAAGGTTTCGGGATCGCTCCGCGCCGAGCAGGGCGGCGCCGAGGAGGAAGGGGGCGAGCGTCGCCATGAACGGAATGCTCAGGGCGAAGGCGAGCGCGGCGGGGACGGCGTCGGCGGAGCGCGGCAGGGCAAGGGCCGCGGTGGTCGACGCGATCAGGCCGAGCGCGAGCGCCGCGGGGAGCGCGGTCAGCGCGCGGCCGGTGCGGTGCGGCAGCAGCCCGGCCCGGCGTGCCGCGCGGGCCAGCGCGGCCGCCGCCGCGAAGGCGGAGCAGACGTAGGCCAGCTGCACCAGATCCAGCCAGACCAGCGTGTAGCCGAAGAAGCCGGGCGGACCGGGAAGGCCGCGCAGATAGCTCTCCGCCGACCAGTGCGTCGCCTCCACCGCGCGCTGCTCGCCGGCGGCGCCGGTCAGCAGGATCGCCGCCCTGGCGAGCAAATTCAGCAGAAAACCGCCGGTGCCGAGCGCGAAGACCGCGAGCACCGGCAGCTCGGCGACCCGCCGCAGCCGCACCGCCACCCCGCACACCGCGCCGAAGAGCACCAGCGCGACGGCGAACAGCACCGCGGTGTTCAGCGCCATGGCCGCCGGCGCGGCCGCGGTCGGCGCCCCGGTGCCGCCGGCCACCGCGAACAGCCCGATGGCGGCGGCCACCAGCAGCGCGGCGGCGCCGTCGCCTGCCGCGGCGAGTGCGCGGACCGCGGCCACCGCCGCGACCACGTAGCAGGCGGCGAGCAGCGCGAACACCGGAAGCGGCAGGTCGAGGCCTGCGCTGGCCAGAGCGAGCAGGAGCCCGGCAGGCCACAGGGCGAGCAGGGCGTGGCGGGCCCGCCGGGAGGTCGGGTGGCTCATCAGCGCACCTCACTTTCATCAGACAATGTGTTCGACGAAAGTGTGAATTCCAGCGGACAAGCTGTCAAGTAAATACGACGAATGTGGGGTGGCCAGGGTTGCGGCAGCCCTCAGCGGTGGCTCCGGCAGCGAGAGGGCGTGGACGTTGATGACGCGCCGTTCTCAAGCACTTTCAGTAAGAATTTGAGGCGAGGAAGGTGTACGTGGCCCTGGCCCTCGAAGCCCGTGTTCGCGGTAGACCGCTGCCGCTGCAGTCGAAAGCGCCGGTGACGGGGTCACGACAAGTGGAGATCTCGGCGCGAGCGCCCATCAGGGTGTCCAGGACTCGAGGGCGTGGTGGTGATTGTCCAGTAGATGCGGCAGCCCGAGCATCGACACCGCTTCCGGCGCAACGGGTCCAAGGTATCGGTGAGCACTGAGGGGCCGGGAGAATTTCGGCCCCTCAGTGCGGTATCCAGGGCTAGTGCCCTCGCTCTAGGGTTCCAGTTCCAGACACAGTCCGACCTTCTGGGCTCCTGCGTTGGACGCGGATCGGGCAGCCAGGCGGGGTTCATATGAGGTCGGGATGCGTGAGGAGCCACCCACCAAGACAACCTTGCCGGTCAAGGCGTACGCGCGGGAAAGCTCTGCCAGCGCCGCTGCCGCATTGCCCGGCTGAGACTCGGCAACACGCGTTGCTTCTTCCGCGATGGCCGACAGCAACTGATCGCGGGCTACGGTCGCGGGGGAAGGCTCGATCTCGGCCGCCTTGCCCAGCATGAAGCTGTCGACGTCGACATCGAGGTAATCCATCGGGTCATCCTTCGGCAGGATGTCGAAATCGAGGGCCTCGAAGCGATTGACCAGCAGTGGAAAGACCATGCTTCCGTCGTCTTGCGGGTAGCCGCCCGAAGCCAGCGGCGCGGGCAGCTGCCACAGGACAGGCGGCTCATCGCTGCCGTCCTCCGAGAAGCCGATGTCGGTGCCTGCTACGAAGCGGGACAGCGGCTGACCTGCCGCGTCGAGGACCTCGAGGGTCGCGGGGACATCGCCTCCCTCGCTCGCCCGGAGCACAGGGCGTCCGTCGATGTACTCGAGGGTCAGGGTGTGTGTGCGTTCTGCCAACCTCTCCCTGTCGAAGTCGGATGACGACTCACGCACTTCGGAACGGAGCGGGTTACCGATGCGGGCCTGGGTCGTGAAGGCGTAAGCACGAGCGAGTTCGACCAGGGCCGTAGAGGCATCGCCCGGCTCTTCCTCGGCGGCGGATACCGCCTCCCTGCCGATGGCGTACAGCAGCTGATCGCGGGCCAGTGTTGACGCGGCGGGCTTGGCTTCGCCGGCCACGTCCGAGTGCTCCGTCATAGTCCACTCCTCCGTCGGGACAGCCACATGCGCTATCACACGGGCTGTCTGGTCTCTCCGCTGTGGGTTCTCGCTCTTGTCGCCTGCGCGCTGCACGACAGCCTTCTCGACCTCGACGCCGTGTGACCTCCTCCGATGCTCAGCTGAGAAGCAATCGCAGGGTATCGCTACAGCCCTTACCCGGCGTCCGGTCCGGTCTGCGGGCAGGCCACCGGCGATAGTAGCCGGGGTCACACTCCGCAGCGGCCCGTCGGCGTGGCGTGGCGGCTGCTGGGTCGTTCGGGCACGCCGAGCTCGGGGCACGCTGCGTGCTGGCCTTCCCGTTCGGTGTCGATGAGCGTGCGCCGGCGCCGAAGTTCGGTCAGGGCTCGCTGAAGCAATGCATTTCACCGTGCGCGGTCCGTCACGCGCTGTTCCGACCGGCGCGGGATTCCCTCTCCACCGCTGCCGCTCGAGCCGTCTGTCGGCGACTCTGGGTGCGCACCGTGGTCAGTGCCGGTTCAGGCCAGGACGGCGACGGTGAGGACGCCGGCCGCCGCGAGCAGGTATCCGGCCGCGATGGGCACGCTGCGGGGCTGTTTCCTCTCCGCACCGAGCCGCTCGTAGAGGGTGCCGAGCCGACGGCGGACTCGATCACCGCGGGCGGCGCCGGCCATCAGCAGCAGCAGGCACGGCAGGCAGTAGACCAGCGCGTAGCCGGCGATGATCAGCAGCGAGCGGGTGGCGCCGAGGTCGGCAGCGACGATCCGTTCGATGGCGATGAAGTAGGGGACGGCATTCGGCAGGTCCGCGCCGGTCATGACCAGTCCGAGCACGGCGGCGCTGAGTGGGTTGACCCAGCGTGGCACGGTGACCGCCGGGCGGATCCGGGCTCGCAGCCGGCGCAGCCCGGCCACCGCCAGAGCGATCGCCGCCACCGTGAACGCGATCCGCCGCACCCAGATCAAGCCGTTCCCGGCTGCGTCGGCGGCGGTATCGGCGCCGACGTAGACCACGGCGCCGAGGGCGAGGACCGTGAGGTAGGCACCGGCGACGAAACCGGCGGCCGCCCGGACCGGGTGTGCCATCGGGGCGAGGAGCAGCAGTGCCACACCGGCGATCGTGGCGGGGTTCAGTGCGTCGAGCAGGGCCAGGCCGGCGACCCCGGCCAGCAACGCGGCGGTCACGGCCGGGTGTGCGCGGCTGTCGTGCGCAGGCCGAGATGGTGCAGCAGCAGCTCCACCTCCTCGGCGGTCGGGGGCGGACCGGTGAGGGCGGCCAGAAGCAGCCCGTCGCCGACCAGCCGCACCAGGCGAGCCCGGACCGGGTCGCCGAGCTCGGCGCTCAGCATCTGCTGCCAGCGCTGTTCGGCCTCGCCCACCTCGCCCGGCAGGTCGAACTCCCCGGCGGCGGTCAACCGCACCATCGACATCATCGCCCGGTACACCGCGCTCTCGCGCGGCGTCGGCACCGACAACCGCAGCCAGGCCGCGGCCATCGTCCCCCGCGCCGCGGCCTCCGCCAGCCGCTCGTCGAACCGGCCCACCGCCCGGGTCACCAACGCCTGCAGCAGCGACTGCTTGCCGAAGTGATAGAGCAGGCCGCCCTTGCTCACCCCCGCCGCCGCCGCTACCGCCTCCAACGCGGGCGGTACCTGCCCGGCGTTGATCAGTTCCTCGGCTGCATCCAGAATGCGCTCTCGTGCACTGCCCATGCCTCTACTGTACCGTCCAGACGGTACAGTAAGAGGTTTTGCCGGGGCAGGGGAGCGTACAAATGGTGACGCTGGCCGGGCGGGTCAAGAAGCTCGCCGAGACGGCGGGGTGGAAGCGGAGTCTCGGTGAACGGTGAAGGCGCCGAACTCACGCCTCCAGCGCCGCGATCACCGCCGCCGAATCCGCCACCGCACCGAACACCCCGCCCTGCATGGTCACCATGTGCAACGCCGCCTCGTGATTCCCGGGATCGGTGGCACCGGTGCAGTCGGACAGGATCAAGCACTCGTATCCCCGGTCGTTCGCCTCCCGCATGGTCGTGTGCACGCACACATCGGTGGTGATCCCGGTGAGCACGATGTTCCGAATCCCGTTGGTCCGCAACACCAGATCCAGGTCGGTGGCGTAGAAGGCGCCCTTCCCCGGCTTGTCGATGATCGGCTCCCCCGGCAGCGGCGCGACCTCGGGAACGATCTCCCACCCCGGCTCCCCCTGCACCAGAATCCGCCCCTGCGGCCCCGCGCTGCCGATCTCCGCCCCGATCTGCGCCGAACGCCACCGCTTGTTGGCGGGCAGATCGGCCAGATCGGGCCGGTGACCCTCGCGGGTGTGGATCACCGTGAGCCCGGCGGCGCGGGCGACGGAGAGCAGCCCGGCGGTGGGGGCGAGACCGGCGCGGGTGAGGGCGAGGTCGTACCCCATGGCGTCGACGTAGCCACCGGGCCCGCAGAAGTCGACCTGCCAGTCGATGCAGATCACGGCGGTGACGGCGGGGTCGATGGGCCCGTCGTAGGGCCAGGCGTAGGGACGGGCCTCCACTTGCTTGGTCATGCGCTGACAGCCTCTCGATTGCGTACGGACAGGGCGGAGAAGACGGCGGCGCCGACGACCATGCCGACGATGGCGTCGGAGAGGCCGGGTGCCCACTCGTGGGCGGCGAGCGCGGCGGCGGCGCCGATCGCCCAGGCGGCGAATGCCTCTCGGCGCCAGGCGGTTTCGCGGGCAGCGCGGCGCAGGACCAGCTGGTCCAGGATGAGCACGATGCCGATGGGCGGAACGATGACGCCGAGCAGGTTGAGCCAGGTCTCGAAGTGTGACCACACCCCCGCCACCGCGAGCAGGACGCCGATCGCGCCGAGGACGACGCTCAGGGCGCGCATGCGCCTGCCGGTGAGCTGGCTCCAGCCGACGGCGCCGTTGTAGAGGCAGTGCGCGCAGACGGAGCCGAGATTCACGAAGACGAAGATCACCGCCACCGGTACCAGCCAGCCGCCCTGGTCGATCAGGATCGAGAGGAAGTTGCCGCCGTCGGCGGCGGGGTTCGCGGCGGCGCCGAGCGCGACGATGAGGCCGCCGATCACCAGGGCGACGGTATTGCCGAGGGGGAACGCCGAGAAGGCGGCGAGGAAACCTTCGCGGCCGTTCTTCGACCAGCGGGTGAAATCGGCGGTCATGGTCCCGGAGTCGATGAAGCAGGCGATCACCAGCGTGACGGCGGCGCCGAGGCTCAGCGCGGAGCCCGCCCCGGTGTAGCCGAGCGCCGAATCCCAGCTCCCCTCGCCGAGCGCGAGCACCACGGCGGTGATGCCGAGCGCCAGGTACAGCGGGGCGGCGACGACGCCGATGGCGGAGAGGGCGCGAATACCGAGCAGGGTGACCAGCACGTAGCCGATTCCGGCGCCGAGCGAGGTCAGCCGCTCGTCCCAGCCGAGGCTGGTGGCGAGGATCGAGCCGGTGAGCCCGGTCTGGAAGGCGAACCAGCCGATCACCACGGTGGCGAGGAAGCCGGAGACCAAGCGGTAGCCGCTGCGCCCGAAGGTGTCGATGGCGATGAGCGCGAAGCTCTTCCCGGTCTTGCCCGCCAGGTAGCTCAGCGCGCCGACATAGCCCATGAGCACGAGGTTGCCGAGCAGGATCGCGAGCATCCCGCGCCAGAAGCCGAGCGAGTACACGATGAGCCCGCCGAAGACGGCGCACGTGAGGATCATCGGGAACCCGAGCCAGACGGCCGACACGGACGCGAGGCTGCGCCGCGCCGAGGCGGGCACCGGAACGCTTTCGTACTCGTCGCTCGGGGCGACCGCTGCGGCCGGTGCCGTATTCAGCTCTGTACTCATGGCTGTATACGTTCGCGACCTCATGTTTCCCCGGAGGAGGCTGGCTGTTAAGGGTCTGTGTCCGGATCCGGCCCCGGTTACGGAGATGTGGCCGAATCCTCTCGGCCCTAGGCTTTCGGCCGTGGAGCTCGCCGAACACTTCCTGCCCTTCCGTAAGAACACCGTGATCGCGCTCTGCGCGGCGGCGCTGCCCGACGCCGAGCGCGGGCCGTTCACCGACTTCGCGCGGCTGCTGGCCGCGCTGGTGCACCACGAGTTCCACGAGCGCGGGGAGGCCGCGCTCGACGCCTACCAGGTGGTCGACCCCTCGGAGGACGAGCGGGTGCTCACGCCGGCGACGGCGGAGCAGCGGGCCGCCGCGCGGGCGACGGTGGAGCGGGAGCTGGTGGCGCTGGCCGAGGCGGCCGACTACACGCGCATCTCGGCCGACGAGATGCGCCTGGCCTTCACCGAGCACGCGCTGGTGAAGGTGCGGCTGGAGGTGGACGAGAGCGAGTTCGAGACGGCGCTGTTCTTCCGGCGCGGGGTATCGCAGCGCACCGAGCGGGTGCCGTGGCTCTTCGGGCTGCGTCGCCGCGACCTCGAATTCACCAGCTACGCCAAGGTTCTCGTGTATATCGCGTTCGCGGAGCCGAAGGGCGGGGTGCTGCTCAAGCTCTTCCAGAACGTGCCGAAGAACGATCTGGAGATGCTCTACCCGACGGTCCGGGTGCGGATGCGGCCGCTGGACAAGCTGCTCATCGGGGTGCCCGCGGCGGTCTCGGGGATCGTGGTCGTCGCCACCAAGCTGATCGCCTCGCTGGGGCCGGTGGTGCTGCTGCTCGCGTTCTGGGCGGGGCTGCGCGACGACCCGGTGCGGCTGGACCAGGCGGCGCTGATCACGCTCGGGGCGGGGCTCGCGGCGTTCGGCGGGTACCTGGTGCGGCAGTTCTCGAAGTTCAAGAACCGCAAGCTGCAGCTCATGAAGACGCTCTCCGAGCACCTCTACTTCCGGAACCTCGACAATGACCAGGGCGTGTTCCAGCACCTGCTCGGGGCGGCGGAGGAGTCCGAGGTGAAGGAGGCGGTGCTGGCCTACTACGTCCTGCTCACGGCGGCGGCGCCGCTCACCGTGGCGGAGCTGGACGCGCGGGTCGAGGCGTGGTTCCGGGAGCAGTGGGCCGCGACCTTCGACTTCCGCATCCGGGACGGGCTGCGGCGGCTGCGCGCGCTCGAGCTGCTCACCGAGGACGAGCGGGGCGGGCTCGGGGTGCTGCCGCCGGCGGCGGCGCGGACCCGGCTGGACCGGCGCTGGGACGCACTCTTCCGGCGGACTACCCCCGCATTCCCGCCAGCCGCCCGGCAATGATGCGCTCGGCGTCGCCGACGATCCCCGCCACGACCTCCTTGCACGACAGCACCTCGTCGATCAGCCCCTGCGCCTGACCGGCCCACCACAGCCCGCCGTCCATATCGCCCGCGCCGAGCACCTCGCGCCTGCCGCGCTCGCCGGAGGCCAGGTGCGCGATGTCGGCGAAGGTGGCGCCGGGGCGCCGGGAGAGCTCGGCGATCTCCTCGGAGACGGCATTGCGCGCGACCCGCGCGGTATTGCGGAACTCGCGGAAGATCACCTGGGTGGCGCGCTCGTCGTTGGCGACGATCTGCCGCTTGACGTTCTCGTGGATCGGGGCCTCGGTGGTGGCGACGAAGCGGGTGCCCATGTTCACCGCGTCGGCGCCGAGCGCGAGCGCGGCGACCAGCCCGGCGCCGTCGGCGATGCCGCCGGAGGCGATGATCGGAATGCACAGCTTGCGGGCCGCGGCATTGATGAGCACCAGGCCGGGGACGTCGTCCTCGCCGGGGTGGCCCGCGCACTCGAAGCCGTCGATGCTGATGGCGTCGACGCCGAGCTTCTCGGCCTTGAGCGCGTGCCGCACCGCGACCGCCTTGTGCACCACCTTCACGCCGTTGGCCTTGAAGGTCGGCAGGTGCGGCTCGGGGTTGGCGCCCGCGGTCTCCACGATCTTCACGCCACCGGCCACAATGGCGTCCCGGTACTCGTCGTAGGGCACCGGGTTGCGGGTGGGCAGGATGGTCAGGTTGACGCCGAAGGGCTTGTCGGTGCGCTCCCGCACCCGCGCGATCTCGGCGACCAGCGCCTCCGGCGTCGGCTGGGTGAGCGCGGTGAGGAAGCCGAGCGCACCGGCCTCGGCCACCGCGGCGATGAGCTCGGCGGTGCCGATGGCGGTCATGCCGCCGCAGACGACGGGGTGCTCGATCCCGAATTCCTCGGTGAACCTGGTCTTCAACACCGTTCGATCAGACCACATCGCGGCATCGAGAGAGATGGCGTTCTCAGTCAATGAGAGCGCGGTCACCATCAGTGCCCCCATTTCCTTCGGACCAGGCTTTCGGGGCTGGCCCCGGCGGGGCGCGCGGCGTCGAATGTGCGCGGGGCTCGTCGCCGAACGGGCCGGGAGGAGCGGGACACATGCGGGGCAGGGTTGTGGCGGCGATGGCGCTGGTGCTGATCGCGGCGGCCGGGGCCGGGCCGCCGGCGTCGGCGGAGCCCACCGCGGCGACGGCGCCGGACGGGTCGCGGATCGAGCGGGTGGAGACGGTGGACGCGCGAAACATCGTGCTGCACATCCACTCCGCGGCCATGGACAAGACGGTGCCGGTGGAGGTGCAGCGCCCGGCCGACACCTCGGTGCCGCGCCCGGTGCTCTACCTGCTGAACGGGGGCGGCGGCGGCGAGGACGGCGTCGCCACCTGGGCCGGGAAGACCGACGCGCTCGGCTTCCTCGCCGACAAGAACGTGAATGTGGTCACCGCCATCGGCGGCCGCTGGAGCTACTACGCGGACTGGGAGCGGCCGGATCCGGTGCTCGGCGTGAACAAGTGGCAGACCTTCTTCACCGAGGAGCTGCCGCCGATCATCGACGCGGCGCTGAATACCAACGGCAGCAATGCGATCGCGGGGATCTCCATGGCGGGCACCTCGGTGCTGCTGCTCGCGATCACCAAGCCGGGGCTGTACAAGAGCGTCGGGGCCTACAGCGGCTGCGCGCAGACCAGTGACCCGGTGGGGCACCGGCTGGTGCAGATGTCGGTGGAGACCTGGGGCGGCGGCACCGTGGAGAACCTGTGGGGCCCGCCGAATGCCCCGGGCTGGGCGGCCAACGACCCGCTGGTGCAGGCCGAGAAGCTGCGCGGCACCACGCTCTACCTCTCCAGCGGCGGCGGGCTGCCCGGCCGCTACGACCGGCTCGGCGATCCGTTCATGATGGGCGACCCGGACAATCCGGCGCAGCTGGCGAATCAGATCGTGATCGGTGGCGTCATCGAGGCGGGCACCGCCTACTGCACCCGCAACCTGGCGAACCGGCTCGCGGAGCTGGGCATCCCGGCGACGGTGGCGATCGCGCCGGAGGGCTCGCACTCCTGGGGATACTGGCAGGACGATCTGAAACGGTCCTGGCCCGCGCTCTCGGCGGGGTTGTACTGAGGAACTAAGCGGCGAACTCGTGCACGGCGGCGCGCGGGCGGACCAGCACGGCCTCGTCGCCGGTGCGGCCCCGCGCGCTGGTGAAGCTGACCTGCTGGCCCTCGGTGAGGGTGCGGTAGCCGGGCAGGTCGATACTGCCGAACTCGACGAACACCTCGGCACCGTCGTCGGCGAGCAGGAAGCCGAAGCCCTTGGCGGCGTCGAACCAGGCGACGGTGCCGCTGCGCCACTCCATCAGGCACCCGCCGCCGCGGCGTCGGCACCCGCCCCGCGCATCACCTGCTGCCACCAGGAGGAGAGCGGGCTGGGGTCCGGCCATTCGACCGCGGGAGCCGGATCCTCGGGGGTGTCGATGCGCTCCGAGCCGATTCGATTCGTGCCGGACTGACGTGTCATGACGGCGTTCTCCTCTGCTGCGATCCGCCACCGGGGCGCCCGGTGGTGTTCGCGATATTCCCGGGGGTCCCGAAATGAAACCTGCGCTACCGCACCGCGCGGAGCAGCCGCTGCCGCGGATGGCTGAAGTCGACAACCGTGGGGTAGCCGCCGCGCCACGGATCGTAGGGCTCCTGGTCCGTGGCCGCCCGGTCGGTGAGCGAGCACAGGATGTGCCAGCCGAAGTGGTCGGGGTGCAGCGGCGACTCCGCGCGGGTGACGCCGCTGATCCGCACCGTGACCCGCCTGGCGTCGACGGCGAGCTCGCAGCGCACCGTCGAGCCGGGCGCCGGGTCGGCCATGAGGGCGGTGGCGGCCTCGTCGATGGCGAGGCCGAGATCGACGATCTCGGCGGTGTTCAGCCCGGCCTGCAGCCCGGTCGCCTCCGCGAGCGCGCGCAGCGTCATGAGCTGGGAGAGGTCGGGTGCCACCCGGAGTTCGACCCGGGCCGGGGCGGCGGTCGGCCGGGAGCGCGGGCGCGGCCGGGCGGCGGGGCGGGTGCCCCGGTGGCCGCGAGGGAAGTGCGGACGCATGGACATGGTTTGCCTGTTCCGGACCTCGCGCGGGGTTAGGCCGGGTCCGGGGCGCCGCCGTTTCCGTCGGCGGTGCGGCCGGCTCGGCCGCCCGGCCGCCGGGTGGGCCGGGACAGCAGCCCCGAACGTCGCCTTGCGCGGGAGATCCTTCTCGATGCGGTGTCGGCGATGCCGACGGTGGTGGCCCGGTGCGCGGCGTCGTCGCCGGTGCGCGGGTCGGTGCGGGCGGGGTCCGGCTCCGGCCGGTCCAGGTCGAGCGGCCTGCGCCGGTAGCGCAGCGGCACCAGCAGCCACACGGTGAGGAACAGCAGCCCGGTGACGATGCCGGTGAGCACCGCGGCCGCCATGCCGATCACGGCCGCGACGATCAGCACCACCACCGCGGTGAGCGCGAGCCCGAGCAGTAGCAGCCCGGCCAGCGCGCAGTGGTGCGCCGCGGTCACGATCTCCTCCAGGCGCCTGCGCCGGAACAGCACGCGGTGCCAGGAGACCGGCGCGACCAACACGACGGTAGCCGCCATGGCGAACGCGACCGCGGCCAGGTAGATGCCGCGCTCGGCGCCGCCGAGATCCTCGAAGCCGTCCTGGAAGGGCAGGATCAGCAGCAGGCCGGTGAGCAACTGCACGCCGGTCTGCAGTACCCGCAGCTCCTGCAGCAGCTGGCCGAAGTTGCGGTCGAGCCGCTCGGTGGCGGTCTCGCCGCGGGCTTGCCAGTTCCAGGCGTCGTCCCGCGGAGCTGCCTCCCGGTCGCTGCGCGGCCGTGGCGAGTCATCCTGGTTTCCGGCCATGATGGTCAGTGCTCCTGCCCGTGTTCTCGTACTCGGTGCTACCCGGTTCCCCGGTGTTCATTCGGGCAGCACCGCCGGAACACACGGGCGGCGGGTACCGGAGCCGAGGCTCCGATACCCGCCGATGCCGTGCCGCCGGGGTCAGCCCGCTTCGGGCCGCCAGGTCGCGACCGCCCAGATGACCACCACGTCCAGCGCGATGACCAGCAGCGACCATGCCGGGTAGTAGGGCAGCCAGAGGAAGTTGCTGACGATCGAGAGCGCCGCCAGCCCGATGGCGGTGACCCTGGCCCAGGTCGCGCCGGTCATCAGCCCGACCGCGGCGATGCCGAGCAGCACGCCGAGCACGATGTGGATCCAGCCCCAGGTGGTGGTGTCGAGCGAGTACACGTAATCCGGGCCGACGACGAACAGCGAATCGTCCGCCACCGCCGAGATGCCCTGCAGCACCGAGAGCAGCGCGACCGCGAACAGCAGTACCGCGGCCGCGATCGACGTGGCCGCCGCGAAGCCCTGGCGCACGGGGTGTCCGGTTTCGCCTGCGTGTGTCATGGGAGACCCCTCTCGTCGGGTGGGTGTTCGGTGTCGCCGAATCTCCTCCCCCGAATCGCCGCCCGCATCACCCGATTCGGATGAGTTCTACTCCTACCAGCGGAAACGGAGTATCTTCACATTTCCAGGATAGATTGCCCTGAAGTAGCTCGGTCGACCGTCCGAGGAGGCGGCATGGCGCTATCGACCCGGATCGGCACGGCGGGCTCCCGCACCATCGCGCGGCCGGCGCTGGTGGCGGCGATCGAGGAGGCGGTGCGGCCGGGCGCGGCGCGGGTGCTCGTGCTCAGCGCACCGGCGGGCAGCGGCCGTACCTCGGTGCTGACCGCGTGGGCCGAGCAGAGCCGGTTCGCGACCGCGCTGCTCACCGTCACCCCGGAGCGCGCGGCGGTGACCGCCTTCGCCGGGGAGCTCGCCGCCCGGCTCGGGCTGCCCGACCCCTCCGCCGGACATCGCACCCCGGCGAGCGCGCTCACCGCGCTGCTCACCGCCCGCCCCCCGGACGCGCCGCACACCGTGCTTGTCCTCGACGACGTGCACCTGATCGACGACCCGCTGGTGCTGGCCGGGCTCGAGCAGTTCCTCCGGCTGGCGCCGCCCACCCTGGTCACCGTGCTCTCCGGGCGGTTCGACCCGCCGCTGCACTGGCACACCATGCCGGACCAGCGCATGCTGCGCTTCGGGGCCGACCGGCTCGCCTTCACCGAGGCCGAGGCGGCGCTGGTCTGCGCGGCGCAGGGCTGCCCGCCGGAGCCCGCCGAGCTGGAGGCGATCATGCGGCTCACCCGCGGCTGGCCCGCGCTGGTCCGGATCGCCGCGCTCTACCTGGACGCCTACCCCGGCGACCGCAGCGCCGCGCTCGCGGTGCTGGCCAGGCCCGCGGCGGCGGTCTCCGACTTCCTGATCGGCGAGCTGCTCGACTCGCTGCCCGCCGGGCTGCGCGACTTCCTGGTGCTGACCAGCGTGCCGGAGCAGTTCACCGAGCCGCTGGCCGCGCTGCTGGCCGGGCCGGAGACCGGCGAGCTGCTCGACCGGCTGGAGCGGCTCGGCTTCCCGCTCACCCGCACCGGCGCGGCGGGCACGCTCTGGTACCGCTACCACCCGCTGCTCCGCGCCTTCCTGCTGGCCGAGGTGAACCGGCTCGGCCCGGAGCGCGCGGCCCAGCTGCACCTGGCGACCGCGCAGTGGCTGCAGGCGGCCGGGCTGCGCCCGGCGGCGCTGCCGCACCTGCTCGCCCAGCCGGACGACGAGCCGATCCGCGGCTACCTGCGCACCAGCGGGCCCGCGGTGGTGCTCGCCGGGGACGGCCCCGGCCTGCTGACCGCGCTCACCCGGGAGCGGCCGCTGCTCGCCGACGACCCCTTCGTCTGGGCGCTGCGCGCGGTGGACGCGCTGGTGCGCGGGGAGAACGAGAACGCCGTCGCCTACCTCGACGTCCTCGCCACCAGGAGCGGGACCCCGTCGTTCGCGCCGCCCGGCTGGGTGGCCGCGCTGGCGGCCGCCGCCGGGCTGGAGGCGGCGCTGGTCACCGCGGGCGCCCGGGTGCCCGGCACCGAGCCGCCGAGCACCGCGCACCCGGATATCGACGGCTACGCGGCGGTGCAGTGGGCCACGCTCGCGGTGCTCGACGGCGGCCGGGTGCGCGGCGAGGAGCTGCTGCGCCGCGCGCTCACCCTGGCCGAGAGCACCGGGCAGCCGCGGCTGGTGGTGCGCGCGGCCACCCGGCTGGCCATGGCCGCCGGGCTCGCCGACGATCTGGGCGGCATGCGGCGGCGCGCCGGGTACGCGCTGGACTGCGCGGCCCGGCACGACGTCCCCGAGGTCACCGATGTCGCGCAGGCCCGCGCCATGCTGATGTTCTCCGGCTACCTGCGCGCGGAGGAGCAGGGCGGGGCGGCGCTGGACGGCGTCGTCGCGGTGCGGCCGGACGCGGCGGGGGTGGCGGACCCGGTGGCGGGCAGGCACGCGCTGGTCGTCGGGTTGCTGGTGCGCTGCGGGCCGGCCGCCGACCGGTACGCGGCGGTGACCGCGCTGCGCGGGCAGCTGCTCGCACTGCTGGACCGGCACCCGCGGCCCGCGGTGGTGAGCGGGCTGGTCCGGCACACCGTGTGGGAGTTGCTCGCGGTGCACGAGCCGGTGGCCGCGCGCAGCCTGCTCGACCGCGCCCGCGAGCGGCTCGGCGAGCTGCCGGACGTGGTGGTCGCCGCGGCCGCGCTGGCGCACGCGGCCGGGCGGCCCAAGGCGGTGCGGTCGCTGCTGGAGCCGATCGCCGGGTCGGCCGTGCCGCGGACGACCGGGGTGACGGCGCTGCTGCTGCTCGCCGCCGCGCACCGGGCCACCGGCGTGCCCGCCCGCGCCCGCGGGAGCCTGGAGGCGGCGGTCGAGCTGGCCGAGCCGGAGCACCTGGTGCGGCCGTTCCTGGAGGTGCCGGGGGTGATCGGCATGCTGGACGAGACGGCGGGGTCGTTCGGGCACCGCGACGCCTTCGTGGCCGCGGTGCGCGGGCACGCGGCGGCCGGGCGCGGGCGGGCGGGGCACGGGCTGACCGAGACCGAGATGCAGGTGCTCGCGCGGCTGCCGTCGGGGCGGACGGCGGGTGAGATCGCCGCCGACCTCGGCATCTCGGTCAACACGGTGAAGACGCACCTGCGCGGGATCTACGCCAAGTTGCACGCGCACTCGCGCACCGGGGCGCTGGACCGGGCGCGGCACCTCGGGCTGCTGTGACAGCAGGGCACGGCACCGGGGGCGTCAGGCGGCGCGGCGGGCCCGGTTGCGGTCGCGCAGCAGGCGGATGACGGCGCGCTCGAGGATGTCGCGGCGGGCATCCTCGTCCTGCTGTCTCTCCGCGCGGGGCAGCGCGTTGGCGATGGTGTCGCCGTGCTCCCAGGCGCGCACCACCCGCGGGTCGACGTAGGACTCGCGGGCGACGGTCGGGGTGTTGCCGAGCGCTTCGGCGACGGTCTCCATGACCTCCCTGCGCACCCGCTTACGGCCGCGCTCGGACTCGGGGCGGCCGAGCGCGGCGAAGGTGACCGCGGCCAGCACCGTGCCCTGCCAGGTGCGCAGGTCCTTGGCGCTGCACTCGCAGCAGGCGAGCTCCTTGAAGCGGGCGTTGATGTCGTCGGAGCGCAGCTCGCGGTAGGCCGCGCCCTGCCGGTAGACGAGCAGGCGGTCGGAGTCCGCGCGGCTGCGGCGCAGCGAGCGCACCGCCCGCGCCAGCTCGGCGTCGGTGACCCGGACCCGGCGGCGCAGCCCGCTCTTCGCGGTGTAGTCGAACAGCATGGCGTCACCGCTCACGGTGACCTGCTCGCGCAGCAGGGTGGCGACGCCGCGGGTGCCGTTCTCCTCCGCGTACTCCTCGCCGCCGACTCGGAAGACACCGCGGTCGAGCAGGTCGACCGCGACCGCCTCGACCCGGCGGCGCGGCAGCCCGCGCAGCCCGAGGTCGGCGTGCACCTGCGCGCGCACCGCGGGCAGCTCGGCGGCGAGCGTGAGCACCCGGTCGAATTTCTCCTCGTCCCTGGCCGAGCGCCACCGCTCGTGGTAGAGGTACTGCTTGCGCCCGGCCGCGTCGGTGCCGACGGCCTGGATGTGGCCGTTCGGGTGCGCGCTGATCCACACGTCCCGCCAGGCGGGCGGGATCACCAGGGCGCGGATGCGCTCGATGTCCTCCCGGCTCGCCGGGCCGCCGTCGGCGGTGTGATACGAGAAGCCCTTGCCGCGACGCACCCGTCGCAGCCCGGGCCCGCCGGGGTCGCTCCGCCGTAACCGCATACCTGCGGATACCTTCGCCGCGCCCGCTCATTCCTGCTTTCCGGGTGGTGAGCGCCCGGGTTTCCGGCCCGCCGCGCCGGGTAGCCGGCGGGCTCTGCCACCATGAGCCGGTGAGCGAGACACCCGACCCCGAGGTGCTGGAGCTGGCCGGTCACCTCTTCGACCTGGCCCGGAGCGGTGCGGCGGAGGCGCTCGCCGGGTACCTGGACGCCGGGGTGCCGGTGGATCTCACCAATTCGCGCGGAGACACGCTGGTCATGCTGGCCGCCTACCACGGGCACGCGGACGCGGTCCGGGTGCTGCTGGAGCGCGGCGCCGATCCGGATCGGGCCAATGATCGCGGGCAGACGCCGCTGGCGGGCGCCGTGTTCAAGGGCGAGGCCGAGGTGGTGCGGGCGCTGGTCGCGGGCGGGGCGGATCCGGATGCCGGAAGCCCGTCGGCGCGCGATGCCGCGGCCATGTTCGGGAAGGCCGAGCTGCTCGCGCTCTTCGGCTGAGGCGCCGCGCCGGGACGTCTCGGCCACCGCCGGGACGGCGCACCTCACCACCCCGCGGCGCGCACCGCCGCCACCGCCTTGCGGGCGGCGACCAGCACCGGATCCCAGACCGGTGAGTACGGCGGGGCATAGCCGAGGTCGAGCGTGGTCATCTGCTCGACCGTCATCCGGGCGGTGAGCGCGACCGCGGCGATGTCGACCCGCTTGCCCGCCCCCTCCCGACCGACGATCTGGGTGCCGAGCAACCGGCCGGTGCGCCGCTCGGCCAGCATCTTCACCGTCATCGGGTCGGCGTCCGGGTAGTACCCGGCCCTGCTGGTGGCCTCGATGGTGACGCTCACGAACTGCAACCCGGCAGCGGTGGCGTCCGCCTCGCGCAGCCCGGTCCGCGCCACCTCCAGCGCGCACACCTTGCTCACCGCGGTGCCGACCACCCCGGGGAAGGTCGCGTACCCGCCACCCACCCCGGTGCCGATGATCTGCCCGTGCTTGTTGGCGTGCGTGCCGAGCGCGATGTGCCGCTCCCGCCCCGACACCAGGTCGAGCACCTCGACGCAGTCGCCGCCGGCCCAGATGTCGGCGTGGCCGCGCACCCGCATGGCCAGGTCGGTGCGGAGCCCGCCCGACTCCCCCAGCGGCAGCCCGGCCGCTGCCGCCAGGTCGGTCGCCGGGCGCACGCCGAGGCCGAGCACCACCACGCCGGCCGGGTACTCGCCGTCGGCGGTCTCGACCGCACGCACCCGGCCGTCCGGACCGGTGCGGATGGCGGTCACCCTGGCCTCGTTGATCACGGTGATCCCCATCCCGTCCATGGCCTCGCGCACCAGCGCGCCCATGTCCGGGTCGAGGGTGGACATCGGCTCGGCGCCGCGGTGCAGCATGGTCACCCGGTAGCCGCGCTGGATCAGCGCCTCCGCCATCTCGACGCCGATGTACCCGGCGCCGATCACCACCGCGTCGCCGGACTCCTGGCCGGTCAGGGTGTCGATGAGCGCCTGTCCGTCGTCCAGGGTCTGCACGCCGTGCACGCCGGGGGCGTCGATGCCGGGCAGCGGCGGGCGGATCGGCTCGGCGCCGGTGGCGAGGACGAGTTTGTCGTATCCGGTCCAGGATCGCGTGCCGGTGTCGTCGCGGACCAGTACCCGGCGGCCCTCGAGGTCCAGCTGCTGCGCCTCGTGGCCGAGGCGCAGGTCGATGCCGCGCTCCCGGTGCTCCTCCGGCGTCCTGGCGATCAGGTCGTCCCGGTCGCGCACCGCACCGCCCACCCAGTACGGGATGCCGCAAGCCGAGTACGAGGCGAAACGCCCGCGCTCGAAGACCACGATCTCCAGCTCGCCCGCGTCCCGCAGCCGCCGTGCCTGCGATGCGGCGGCCATTCCGGTCGCGTCCCCGCCGATCACCACCAGTCGCTCGCTCATGGGCGTCACGCTACCGCCGGACCGCGCCGCGACGCCGCGACCACCGGCCCCGCGCCTAGTACGGTGGAGCGGGCCACCGCGCGTGATCGGGGCCCGGCGCGAGAGCAGGAAAGGGTGGCGAGATGACCGAGTCGTATGCACAGTGGTACGAACGCCATTCGCCGCCCGGGAAGATCCTGGCCACGCAGTACACCAGCGCCGATCCGATCCGCTACAACGGCAGCCTGGTCTACCCCATGTACTCCGAGGAGTTCGGGACCCCCGGCGCGCGGCTCGCGATGACGGCACTTTCCGCCGCTCCGCCCGCCGGGCTGCGCGGCTGGGGCATCGGGCTCTCGGTGCTCGACGGCCACCTGCGCTTCGACGGCAGGCGGCTCGGCGGCATCGACGTCTGGGGGGACGCGCTCGCCACCGGCCTCAGCATCGAGCTGGCCGGCAACTCCGCCGAGGCGCTCTTCACCCTCACCCCCGTCTGGGTGGACGACCGCGGCGTGCAGAAGTCGTGGGAGGGGAATTACGGCATTCTCGTCGAGCACCTGCCCGACGGGCGGGTCACGCTCTGGTGCAGCGTCGGCGAGGGGCCGCCGAACTTCGCCAATCTCGTGGTCGAGATCAGTACCCGCGCGCTCGACGCCGAGCCCGCCGCACCGCAGGAGAACGAGGCGCAGCTGCTCGACGACCAGTACGTCACGCTGCCGGTCCGGTACCGGGCGGAGCGGCCGGACGGGGGGCGGGTCGTGCTCGTCGACACGGCCGAGGTGCCCGATGCTCCCGAGGCGAAGGCCGCGCGGCGGGGTGGCGGGTGGGTGAGCAGGCGGGATTACGCGCCGCCCGCGGACGGGTCGGCGGGGCGGTGGGATCGGCAGGCGCCGGCGGAGTCCGCCGTTCGGCGGCCGAGCGGGGAGTTGCCGCCGGTGCCGGAGGGGCTCGGGGAGGAGTCGCCGTTCGGGCCCGGGGTCGGGGCGGATGTCGTCGCGCCCGCGAAGGGTGGGCCGGGGTTCGGCGCGCAGGGCGCGGGGTCGGGCCGGGATGCGGGGCAGTCTGTTGAGCAGGGGCTCGGGCGGGTGCCGGTGCGGCGGGGCGATGCGGCGGGCGCCGGGCAGGTGCCGTCGGGGGGCGAGGCCCCTCAGTTCGGTCGGCGGTCACCGGAGAGTGATTCGGGCGGCGCCGGCTCGGGTCGACAGGCGGCCGCGACAGCACCGGCGGCCGGGGCGGGAACCGATGAGCGGGCGGCCTCGGTGCCGGTCGGTGGGCGGGCGGATTCCCCGGTGGCCGGGTTCGGCCGTGGGCCGGCGGAGCGGAGGCCGGAGGCCGAGAGACAGGCGGAGCAGCGGCGAGCGGGTGCCGGCGGGTTCGAGCTCGGGGAGCCGTCTCGGCCCGCGGCCGGTGAGCCGGTGCCCGGCGGCCGTGGTGAGCGGCGGGCGGAGTCCGGTACGGAGGCCGTGGCGCCATCCGGTAGGCGGGCGGAGTTCGGTTCGGAGGCGGCGGCGGAGTCCGGTCGGCGAGTGGAGTCCGGTCCGGTGGCGGCGGCGGAGTCCGGTCGGCGGGTCGAGTCCGATTCGGAGGCCGTGGCGAAGTCCGGTCGGCAGGGCGACGAGCCGAGCCGGAATGACCGGAAGCGGGCCGGCGGCCAGCACGCACTGCCGACCCGTGCCGGGCGTCGCCCGGACATCCGCGAGTCGCGGTACGGCCAGCGGCCGACCGCCGCGGGCGAGAAGCTGACCGGCAGGCACGGGCAGGGACGGCCGCCCGCCACCGGCGCCCGGCCGAGCGCGCCGGGAGCGAATCTGGCGGCCGGGCTGCACGGCATGCGCGGTGACGAGTCGGACCAGCGCCGGGAGAGTTTCGCCGCGCGCCTGCAAGCGTTGCGCGGGGATCGGGCCGCGGGCACGGCCGCAGCTCGCGGCGGGCACAAGGAAGAGCTCGGCGCAACCGCACCGCAGACCGGGAGCGGACAGGTGGCCGACGCAGCGCCGCCGGGCGTCGGCGGTCGCCCGCAAGCCGCCGCGACCGGCGCCGCCGCACCCGCACCGCGCGGCGGTGAGCGCCCGACCCGAGCCGCACCCGGCTCCGGCTCGACCGCCCGACAGCCGGGGCAGACCCCGTCCGGCGTCGGCACGAGTGCGCCGGTTGCCCAGGGTCGGCAGCGGCCGAGCGAGGGTAGGGAAAGCACCCCTGGACCCCGTTCCGCTGACGGGCAGCAGACAAGCGTGCCTGCGGGTACTTCCGCGCCTCGCGCCGAGGGGCGACAGTCGACGACGGCAAGAAGCAGCACCGCATCGCAGAGCGGAGCGACTCCCGACACGACGGCGGCAGGCGGTAGCACCGCATCGCAGGGCGGAGCGACTCCCGACCGGGCTGCGGCAGGCGGTAGCACCGCATCGCAGAGCGGAGCGACGCCCGACCGGGCTGCGGCAGGCAGCAATACCGCATCGCAGGGCAGAGCGGCTCCCGACACGACGACGGCAGGGAGCAGCACCGTATCGCAGAGCGGAGCGGCTCCCGACCGGGCTGCGGCCGGGACGGACGCCTACAGGCAGCCGGAGCAGGCCGCGCGCGGGGGCGAGGCGGCTGGCGCGCGGCCCGAGGAGCGGCGGGGAGGCATCGCATCCGGGGGGAGTGCGGTCGCAGTGCCGGGCGGTGTGCGATCCGAGGCGGGTTCGATCGCGCCGCAGGCCGGGTCGCCGAACCCGGGCGTCACCGACGCCGGTGCCGCCGCGCGAGGTGCCGGGATGCGCCCGAACCCGGCGGCGCCCGATGCGGGCACGCCGACACCGCGCGTCGACACACGGCCCGTTCAGGAGGTGGCCGACGGCGGAGCGGCTCCCCCGCAGGCCGTACGGCCCCCACGAAAAGTCGCGCCCCGCCCCGGGGCGGCCGGGCCGGGGGCGGGCGCGCAGGAGGCGACCGACCGCCCGACGCCGCAGACGGCCGATGCGAACCCGGCACCGGGACAGGCCGCTCCGATCGAGACCCGCACAGCCGACCGGAGCGCGACCCGCGCAACCGACCGGAGCGCCCCGGACCCGGCTGACCGTGCCGGACCACAGCAACTCGACCGGAACGCGCCGCGCCCAGCCGACCAGGCCGGGGCACAGCAAGGAGCGAACCGGAGCACGCCGCGCCCGGCTGATCAGGACGCACCACAGCGAGTGGACCGCGAGGCACCTCCGCAAGCGGACCGCGACGTGCCGCCGAGCGCGGACCGGAACACGCAACCGCAGGCTGACCGGACCACCGACCCGAACACACCGGGAGAGCAACCACCCGGCTTCGGCGGCTGGAGCGCCGCAACCCTCCAGCACAACCCCGACACCCTCCCCCCGCGCCGCAGCGTCTACGGCCCCCCACCGGTCCCCCGCGGCCAGGGCGGCATAATCGGCGACCCCGGCTACCGCGGCGCCCTGTACGACCTCGGCCTCGCCATGTACCGCCGCGGCGATACCGGGTCCGCCCGCGGCCTGCTGACCCAGGCCGCGGAGGCGGGGCACGTGGCCGCCGCCTACGACCTCGGCTCCCTGCTGCGCGACGAGGGCGACACCACCGGCGCGGAGGCGTGGTGGCGCGCCGCGGCGGCGCACGGTGAGCCGCGGGCGGCGGCGAGCCTGAAGGAACTGCGCGAGGGCGGAAAAACAACTCGCGAGTGAAGTGCCGGATGCGCTAGCGTCCCCGGCATGGGAGGTAGCCCCGGTGAGTTCCGCGCGGTCGTGAGCGCGCGTTCGATGCCGTCCGCCCGCTTGCGCCGCGCCGCCGCCTAGGCCCGCCGGCGCACCGAACTCCCCCGGCCTGCGGTGCAGGCCGTACACAGCCGTGCCCGGCATGGGTCAGGCGCCTTCACCGGTTCCCGATTCGCCTTCTGCCGAAGGACCCCCATGCCTCGCCACCGAGGCCAGGCGCGCGTGCGCGCCCGGCTGTCCCAGAATTTCCTCGTCGACCCGGCGGCCGTGCGCACGATCGTGCGCGCCGCCCAGCTGCACCCCTCCGACCTCGTACTCGAACCCGGGCCGGGGGCTGGCGCGCTCACCCGCGCACTCCTGCGCGAAGCGGGCCGCGTACGCGCCTACGAACTCGATCAGCGGCACGCCAGGCGGCTCAGCGTCCGCTACCGGGAGAATCCGCGAATCTCCATCGAGCACCGCGACTTCCGCACGGTACGACCTCCGGCGGAACCGTTCGCGGTGGTCGCGAACATCCCGTTCGCGGCGAGCACCGACATCCTGCGCTGGTGCCTCGAAGCACCGAGGCTGACCGCGGCCACCCTGCTCACCCAGCGCGAGTTCGCGCGCAAACACAGCGGCGACTACGGCCGCTGGTCCCGGCTGACGGTAACGCATTGGCCGCAGCTGGAATTCGCGCTCGGCCCGCGGGTGGGCAGGCACAGCTTCCACCCGGTCCCCGCGGTGGAGGCAGCGGTCCTGCTCGTGCGCCGCCGGACCGAACCGCTGCTTCCGGCCGGAGCCATCACCGGCTACCGCCGCCTGGTCGACCTCGGTTTCACGGGCAGAGGCGGCTCGTTCGCCGCCTCACTCGCCCGCGAATATCCGCGCAGCACAGTCCGAAAGGCCTGTTGCGCAGCGCAACTGGCACCGGAAACGCCGGTGGGGCTGGTGCACCCCCGGCAATGGCTGACCGTCCACCGAACCCTCACACCGGGGTGAAATCCCGGGCAGCGATATAGTCCGGCCGCGCCGCGGGCGCCGCATACGGCTCCCGCAGCGCGTTCTCCACACTGTTGAACACCAGGAAGATATTCGACCGCGGGAACGGCGTGATGTTGTTCCCCGACCCGTGCATGAGGTTCGAGTCGAAGAGCAGCGCCGACCCCGCCTCCCCGGTGAACTGGGTGATCCCGTGCCGCGCGGCCAGGGCGGTGATGTCCTCCCGCGTCGGCACCCCGATCTCCTGCTCGCGCAGCGACTCCCGGTAGTGCTCGGCGGGGGTGCTGCCGAGGCAGGGGACGAAGGTGCGGTGCGAGCCGGGCAGCACCATGAGGCTGCCGTTGATCGGGTAGTTGTCGGTGAGCGCGATGGAGAGGCTCACGGCACGCGGCGCGGGCATGCCGTCCTCGGCGTGCCAGGTCTCGAAGTCCGAGTGCCAGTAGAAGCCGTTGCCGCGGAATCCGGGCATCAGGTTGACCCGGGTCTGGTGCAGGTAGACCTCGGAGCCGAGGACCTGGCGGGCCAGGTCGACGATCCGGGGCTGCCGCACCAGCTCGGCGATGGCGGCGCTGAGCCGGTGCACCTCGAAGATGGAGCGCACCTCGCGCGACGATTTCTCCACGATGAGGCGGTCGTCGTCGGCGAGGGCCGGGTCCGCGGCGAGACGCTCGATCTCGCCGGCGAACTCGGCGACCTCCGTGGGCGAGAGCAGCGCGTCGAAGACGGCGAAGCCGTCGTCCTCGAAGCGCCGCAGCTCCCCGGTCTCGACCTTCCCCCAAACCGTCGGATCCGGGCGCTCCACGTGCGCCGCCCTGGTGGGCAGCCGGGTGGGGTAGCGGTCGGTGCGGTCGGTGCCGGTTTCGATTCCTTCGTGCACGAGGGTCACGGTGTGACGTCCTTTCAGCTGGTCACCTCGACGAGCGGGTAGACACCGTTCTCGTCGTGGACCTCCTGTCCGGTGACGGGCGGGTTGAACACGCACAGCATGCGCAGCTGGGTGCGCGCCTCGAGCCGGTGCTTCTCGTGCCCGTTCAACAGGTACATCGAGCCGGGGCCGAGGTCGTAGGTGACGTCGTTGTCGAGGTCGTGCAGCGTGCCCTCGCCCTGCACCAGCCACACCGCCTCGACGTGGTTCAGGTAGTGGAAGACGTGGGTCGAGCCTGCCTCGATGGTGGTCTCGTGGAAACTGAAGCCGACGCCGTCACCGCCGAGCACGATGCGCTTGCTGCGCCAGCCCTCGCCGGCCACATCGCGCTCGGTACCGGTGATCTCCTGAGTGGTTCTGACGATCACGCTCGTCCTCCCATCACGTTGTCGACGGCCGCGCCGAGCCGGGCGAGGCCCTCGGTGAGCTCGTCGCCGGTCAGGGTCAGCGGCGGCAGCAGCTTGACGACCTCGTCCATGGAGCCCGAGGTCTCCACCAGCAGGCCGCGCTCGAACGCCGCCTGACCGACCTTGCCTGCCTGGCCCGGATCATCGAAGACCAGGCCGTGCACCATACCGCGGCCGCGGGTGGAGAGACCAGGGAAGTTCTCCGCGAGCCTGCCCAGCTCGGCGGCGACCTGCTCGCCGTTCGCGAGCGTGGCCCGCTCCAGCTTGTCGTCGCTCCAGTAGTGCTTCAGCGCGGCCGTCGCGGTGACGAAGGCCGGGTTGTTGCCGCGGAAGGTGCCGTTGTGCTCGCCCGGATTCCACTGGTCGTGCTCCGGCTTGAAGAGCACCAGCGCCATCGGCAGGCCGTACCCGCCGATCGACTTGGAGAGCGTCACGATGTCCGGGGTGATGCCCGCGGTCTCGAAGGAGAAGAACGGGCCGGTGCGGCCGCAGCCCATCTGCACGTCGTCGACGATCAGCAGGATGCCGCGCGCGGAGCAGAGCTCGGCCAGGTGCCGCAGCCACTCCGGGCGGGCCAGGTTCACGCCGCCCTCGCCCTGCACGGTCTCGACGATCACCGCGGCCGGGCGGTCGAAGCCGGACGAGGTGTCGTCCAGCACCCGCTCCATCCACTGGAAGTCGGCGACGGTGTTGTCGAAGTAGCCGTCGTAGGGCATCGGGGTGGCGTGCACCAGGGGCACGCCCGCGCCCGCGCGCTTGGCGGCGTTGCCGGTGACCGAGAGCGCGCCGAGCGTCATGCCGTGGAAGGCGTTGGTGAAGCTCAGGATGGTCTTGCGGCCGGTGATCTTGCGGGCCAGCTTGAGCGCGGCCTCGACCGCGTTGGCGCCGGTCGGGCCGGGGAACTGCACCTTGTAGTCCAGCCCGCGCGGGGCGAGCAGGGTGTCGCGGACGGTGGTCAGCAGTTCCCGCTTGGCCACGGTGGACATGTCGAGGCCGTGGGTGATTCCGTCGCTCGCGATGTAATCGAGCAGCGGCTTCTTGAGCAGGTCGTTGTTGTGGCCGTAGTTCAGCGCGCCTGCGCCTGCGAAGAAATCGAGGAAATCCCTGCCCTCCTCGTCCTTCAGCCAGGCGCCCTTGGCGGTGGTGAAGACGGTCGGCCAGGAGCGGCAGTAGCCCCGGACATTGGACTCGAGGCTCTCGAAGATGGTGGTCTCGGCGGTGATCATCGGTGCTCCTCGGGGGTGATCGGGGCGATGGTGTAGAGGTCCTCGGCTTCATGGTTGTCCGGGAAGGCCGAGGGATCGAAAAGGGGGCGCTTGGTCATGTCGGCGCCGCGCTTGCGGGCGACCGAGCCGAACATCGCGATCGATGCCTCGTTGTCCGGGGAGACCGTGGTCTCCAGGATCGAGACGCCGGCGGCGGCGGTGTCGTCCAGCAGTTTGTGCAGCAGCGCGGTGCCGGTGCCCTTGCCGCGCTGCGAGGGGTCGACCGCCACCTGCCAGACGAAGACGGTGTCCGGCGCCTTGGGGCGGACGAAGCCGATCACGAACCCGACGACCTCGCCGTCCACCTCGGCGACCACCGAGGTGGCCGGGAAATCACGGCACCAGAGCAGGTAGGCGTAGCTCGAGTTGGCGTCGAGCACCTGCGAGTCCTTGGCGATCCGCCAGATCTGCGCGGCGTCGCCCACCCGGGGCGCGCGCAGCACGGTTCTGCCGCGGCCGGTCGCGCGCTCGGCGGGCAGGGACAGGGTTGGCGTTGACATACATCTCCCTCGTCGGGTTCGTGTACTCGTCCAGGCTTGCGAAGGAACGTTGAGCTGAACCGGTCGAGTTGGTTACGGTCGCGTGACATTGCCAGTGAAGGCGTGACATGCGTCTCTTCTCGGTGGAAAATGGAACACTTCGTTTTTCACTGCTGGAGGTCGAGGCGGTAGCCGAGACCGCGCACGGTCACCACGATTCTGGGCTCGGAGGGGTCGCGTTCGATCTTGGTCCGCAGTCTCCGCATGTGGACGTCGACGATCCGCTCGTCGCCGAAGAACCCGCGCTCCCAGACGTTGTCCAGCAGCGTCTGCCTGCTGAGCACCCGGCCAGGAGTCTCGGCGAGTTCGCAGAGCAGCCGGAACTCGGTGAGCGTGAGGTGCAGCTCCTCGTCGCCCCTGCGTACCGCGCCCGCGGCGGGCGCGAGCACCAGCGGCCGCTCGGGGTCGGCCTCGAGCACCAGTTCGCGATCGCCCGCGCGCTCGGCGGCGAAGCCCGCCCTGCGGCGCAGTGCCCGCATGCGGGCCGTCATCTCCTTGATCTCGAACGGCTTCGCCAGGAAGTCGTCCGCGCCTGCCTCCAGCGCGGCCACCACGTCGTGGGTGTCGTCGCGGGCGCTGACCACGATGATCGGGACGTCGTGGTCCCTGCGGATCTCGCGGATGCAGTCGAAGCCATCGGCCTCGCCCATCACGAGGTCGACGATCATGACATCTGGTACGCCGTTGGTACGCAGTTGGTCCAGCGCGTGCCCCACTTCACCGGCCTCGGCGACAGCATAGCCCTCGTCCTCCATGGCCAGGCGCAGTGCGCCTCGCACCCGGGTATCGTCCTCGACGATCATCAGATTCGCGCTCACTACCATTCCTCTGCCGACAGGCGCGGAGCTGCCGCGACGAGGAGAATCGCACCCTCGCCCCGGCGCATCGCCGCGCTCCGAGCATTGCCGCCGGGGCTGGGGCATCGGCCCGCCCGGCTGTATTGCGGTTACCCGGCCGCCTTCGACAGTAAACAGTTCGTAACACTGGGACGGGCGCACATCTACTGAGCGCAGTAGTAGATGTGCGGTTCGGGCATCAACGTTCAGGGGGCTGCCAGACCATTACCGAGGCCCCGCCCCGACCCTCGAAAACCCCCGGCGCACTGGGGTAACGCCGAGCCCGCAGGCGACGCGCGCGGCCCGTCGACCGTGCGCCCGTGGCGGGTGGCGCGGGGGGCGAGCCGAACGCAAAAGTGTGACCGGCGCCACAGCAAATTCGTGACGGAGGCCACCCGGTCCGGGGCCGATTCCGCTCCGTTTCGGACTGGAACCTCGGGTAGAGCGGCGGGCAGGGAAGTTGCTCGACGGCAGTCGGAGCACGCCCTGCGCGCGGACCGCGCCGCTGGTGGACCCCGCCCGGACCGGCACCGGCACCGGCGCCGGCGCCGGGTCGCGGTCACCGGGGATCGCGCCACGGTGGAGGTGCGCGGGCTGGGCCGCGGCGAGCACCGGCTCATCCCGGTCGCGGCGTGATTCGCCGCGCGATCACCCGCGGAGCGGCGTCACCGCAGGCCGGGGACCGGGTGCTCGAGCCGGTTGAAGTTGCTCATGCTGCCGTCCGGGCGCTGCTCCTGGAACAGGAAGTTCAGCCTGCGGGCGTCGAAGGTGGCGAACCACTCCTCCCAGCCGACGCATTGCAGCACGGCGCCGCCGTAGCCGGGGAAGTCGAAGCGCAGCACGCCGAGCGCGCCGTTCAGGACGCTGCCCGGCATGGTGGCGGGGCGGGCGCCGCGCCGCTCGGCCCAGGAGCGGATCACCCGATGGTCGGTGGTGATCATGGTGCGGCCGGGGCGTTCCGGGCGCTGCTCGGGGGAGGTGATCTGCTGCGGGCGGTCGGCCTGGCTGCGGACCGGGGCCGCGGTGCGGATTCCCGGCAGTCGTCGATCGTCCATGGCGACCTCCTCGCTGTGCGCGCCCGGCGGGCGGAACCGAACTCCCTCCCCTCCCGGTACCCGAGCCGCTCGCGGGGCAAACCGGCGCTGCGCCGCCGCGGGCGGATTCGGCGGATCCGGACCGGGTAGCCCAATCGGGTGCATCGAGTCCGGGCCGCGCCCGGGCAGTGAGGAGGACGTCGCCGTGAGTTCGTTCCCGCAAGGCTCCACCGATACCGATCCGGTTCCCCCGGCCCCCGCACCCGATCCGGCGCCGCCCGGCCCCGGGCGGGACCCCGTTCCGCCCGTTCCCGCCCCCGATCCGGTCCCCGACCCCGCACCGGTCCCCGCGCCCCCCGAGCCGGACCCCGCCCCGGTCCCGCCGATTCCCGCACCGGACCCCGTCCCGGCACCCGACCCGATCCCGTCCCCCGCGCCCCCTGGCCCCGCACCGAGCCCGAGTCCGCTCCCACCGGTCCCCGGCCCCGCGCCGTCCCCGGCCCCACCGAACCCGATCTGACCGGCACCGTCCAGCTGCGGTCGGGGCGCGGGGCGTCGCGAAACCCGCGGGGCGGACCCGCCCCGCTCGAGCCCTGGGCTCAGTCCTTCAGCGCCTCGTCCCGCAGCCCGGCCAGCGTCTTGGCGAGAATCCGCGAGACGTGCATCTGCGAGACCCCGAGCTCCGCCGCGATCTGCGACTGCGTCCGGTTCTCGAAGAACCGCATGACCAGCACCCTGCGCTCCCGGTCCGGCAGCTTCTCGATCAGCGGCCGCACCGCCATGAAGTCCTCGATCAGGTGGTACGAGGCCTCCTCGGCCCCGAGCTTGGCCAGCAGCGGCAGCGGCGCATTGTCCGAATCGCCTTCGGCCGCAACGGCATCCAGCGACGACGACTGGTAGGCATTGCCGGCGATCAGCGCCTGCGTCACCTCGACCACGTCGACCCCGAGCTCGTCGGCGATCTCGCGCGCCCGCGGCATCCGTCCGAGCTTGTGCGAGAGCCGCTCGACGGTGCCGCCGATGGTCAGCTGGATCTCCTTGGTGCGCCGCGGCACCCGCACCGACCAGGTGTTGTCCCGGAAGTGCCTGCGCACCTCGCCCATGACGGTCGGCACGGCGAAGGAGAGGAACGAGGAGCCGCGGCTCACGTCGTACCGGTCCACCGCCTGCACCAGCCCGAGCCGCGCCACCTGCAGCAGGTCGTCGAAGTTCTCGCCGCGGCCGGAGAACTTCCTCGCGATGTGCTCGGCCAGCGGCAGGCAGGTGGCGATCAGCCGCGCGCGCAGCGCCTGGCGCCGCTGCTCCTCCTCCGGGCCGAGCGCCGCGAGCTGTTCGAAGAGCGGCTCGGTGTTCTCGTAGCCGTCGCCGGAGCCCCGGCCGGAGCCCGGCTCACCCGCCATCGGCGCTCCGGACCCAGGTGAAGTCGACCTCGGTCGGGTAGCCGGAGAGCGCGCCGTCGAACGGCGCCTGCGCGGAGGAGATGGATTCGGTGAGGGTGCGCACGATGTGCCAGCCGAAGCCGGACTCGCCGATGCCGCCCTCGGCGGCCGCGGTGGCCCGCACCCGGACGAACATCCGCCCGGCCTCGTAACTGAACTCGCAGTCCAGGTCGGAGCCGGGAACGGCGTCCATGATCAACGAGGTGGCCACCTCGTCCAGCGCGAGCCGGATGTCGGTGACCTCATCGATGGCGAAATCGGCGATGAGGGCCACGGTCTCGGCGAGCGCGCGCAGCATGGTCAGCTGCTCCAGCGATGCCGGGACCCGCACCCCGATCGTCGTCGTGTCCGTCGAGGATCGGGGAGTCTTTTCCCCCATTGCCCACCACCACCTTGTTCTCGAGGCCGACCGAGCGGCCACGCTACCCGACCGCCCCCGGCATCCCGCTCCGGCCTCGGTCCGCGTACACGTCTGAGGGAAATCGGGTGGCAGTTCGGGCCCGCACACCGCCCGTTCCCTGCCACCCGGTGATCATCGACCGCTTACCCGGTGCCGAACCGGCGAAACCGGCCGTCACTCCTCCTCGACGCGCTCGTGCGCGGTGAGCAGCAGGTGGTCGAAGCGGCTGCGCGCGCCCGCGGTGAACGGGGAGAGCGTGCCGAAATCGGCGATCAGCCTGGTCGCCAGCGCGCGCAGCTTGACGTTGGTCTCCTGGGAGCGCCAGCTCAGCACCCGGAACGCCTGCTCCGGGCCCACCCCGTAGACCAGCATGAGCGCGCCCTTGGCCTGCTCGATCACCGCGCGGGCGGCGTACAGCTCGGGCAGTTGCTCGTCCAGCGTCTCGCGGCGGTGCACGGCGAGCGTGCCGGTGACGTCGACGTAGTACCCGGCGGTGCCGAGCACCGCGCCGTCCGCCCCGGTGACCCGGTCGGCCACCACGATGACGTGGTGCACCTCACCCCCGGTGTCGACGATGCGGTGGCTGCTGCAGAAGGGCTCGCCGTGCGCGATGGACCGCGCCAGCCGGTCGGCCACCTGGTCGCGGTCGTCGGGGTGCTTGTGCGCGAGCAGCCGCTCGGTGTCCGGCGCCGGGGTGCCTGGCGGGTAGCCGTGCATCACCGCGACCTCGTCGGACCACTCCCAGGTCTGGGTCTCGAACCAGAACCGGAAGCTGCCGACGTGCTGCCGCGCCCCGCCGCCGATCACCCGATCCACCGCCGCCGCCTCCTCGGGCGGTACCGGACTGCAATCCGTCACCCGACGATTATCGGCAATGCGGCGCGGACCGGTGCGGTTCAGCCCGCCAGCGCGTCCCGCATGGAGCGGTAGCAGCGGAAGAGCGGCCGCACCCCGGTGACCTCCAGCGCCCGCTCCACGTCCGCCCGGCCCACCACCAGCCGCAGCTCCGAACCGCCGCCCGAGGTGCGCCGCTGGACCGAGCCGAGCATGGTCGCGGCGCGGATGCTGAGGAATAGCGTGGGCCGCAGGTCGACCACGACGCAGCGCCCGCCGGTGCGCACCGCGCGCTCCAGTACCGAGCTGAACTCGGGGTAGCCGGCGGCGTCCAGCTCGCCCTCGACCCGCACCACCACGCAGTCGGCCATCCGGTGCACCCGAGGTTCCCAGCGACGCCGGGGCGGAACACGTACTGCGGACATGAGCGACCTCCCGGTGGGGAGCGGTGGTCATGGCTGGGAATCTCAACCTCCGGCCAGTCTGGCACGTGCCCCGCGCCCTGTCCGGGGAACGTAGCCGCTCGTTACCCGGCGGATTCGCGGGCCGGGTCGCGGGTAGCCGCGTGGCATGGAACTTCTGGTGATACTCGCGATCGCGCTGGTCGTCGGTGCGGTGCTGCTGCTCCGCAGGGGCCGCGGCAGGCGCCCCGGCACCCCGAGCAATACCGGCAACCCGGAATAGGAGCGGTCATGGCTTCCATGGATCCCGACCCGGCCCGCGTGCCCGACCTGGAGCCGGGCGGCGGGGTGCCCCCGGGCGACACCCCGCCGGACACTCCGCAGACCTCCGGGCTCTCCGCCCCCGAGCCGGCGACCAGGCACCACTTCCCGGTCACCGGCGTCGTCGCCATCGTCGCCGGGGTGGTGCTCGTCGTGATCTTCCTGATCGCCGCGGTGACCACGGTGGTGCTGCAGTTCTAGCGGTTTCACTCCGGCAGCCCGGGCAGTCCGGCCCCGCGGCGCGGCGGTGGGCTACTCCCGCGCCGCGGCGGTGGCCCGGCGGTTCGCCCGCTGGATCGCCGCGACCAGTTCGTCCTTGCGCATCCGCCACCGGCCGGTGATCTGCAGCCGCCCCGCGACCGCCAGCAGGTGCTTCTTGGTGGCCTTGGCGTTCACGCCCTCGGCGCTCTCGCCACCGGCGTTCAGCCCGCCCCGCTCCGCGCGCTCGTCCGATGGCCCGCGCTGCTCCTTGGCCTCCCAGCGGTCGCCGATCTTCTCGTAGCCGCGTTTCAGCGCGCTGTACCCGACCCGGTACGCGCGCGACTCCTCGCCGTCGTAGGTCTCCAGGGCGGCGTCGTGCGCCTCGGCGAAGGTGCGCTGCGCCTTCGCCGGGGAGCGCCGCACGGTGCTCGGCAGCTCGGACTTGCGCACCTCGCCCTTGGCATTCGTCTTCGGCACGGTGGCCTCCTTCCGCTGCCGTCCGGGTACCCGGACGACTGCGTTTGATTCGAACCGACGACCGCCGTGTCAGTAACCCGCCCGCGGCTCGAATCCGGGATCGGGCAGCAAGGGCGGCTCGGCCTGCGGTTCCGGTGGGGCCTGAACCGGTGCCGGTTGGGCAAATGGCGGCACGACGGGGGCGGGCGGATTCGGCGGGCTGAACGGCTCCGCAACAACGGGCGCCTCCGGCGCCGGCGAGAGTTCGGCAGGTTGCGGTGCGGCGGCCGGACCAGGTGCGGGCTCGGCCACCGAAGGCGACGGAGACGGCGTGACCACCGACGAACTGCCGGGCTGCGGCGGCGCGCTATCAGGGGATCCACAACCGGCGAGCGCGATGACGGCGAGACCGGCCATGGCAGCGGCTCGGCGGGGACGATGTCGACTGGGTGCCACGGCGTCAGCGTAGGGGTGTCCGCAAATATCGGGCAGTCGGTCGATCGAACGACTGCGCAAAGCTCGGAGCTGCCCGGATACTGCTGTCCTCCGTGTCGTCTGACGATTGGGTATGCGATGAAGGTTCACCGGGCAAGGTCCATCGCTACCGCCGTGCTCGGCGCGCTGTGGCTGGCGGCGTTTCCTTCCGTCGCCACTTCGGGAGCCGACCCAGTGGGCGGAGTGCCGCTGGTCGTCCTCGGTGACTCGTTTACCGCGACCGCGCCGGTGCTCGCGCATGCCGACGACGGTTGCGCCCGATCGGCATCGTCCTGGCCGAACCAGCTCGCGGCGGCGGCGGGGCTCGCAGCCGCCAACTTCACCGATGTGTCGTGCAATGGCGGCACCATCGACACCGGTGCCGGGTGGACCCTCGTGCATCAGGCACGAAAGGCGTTTGCTCGTGGTGCCCTCGGCACCGACACCCGCGTCGTCCTGCTGCAAGCCGGAATGAACGACGTGTGGGGCGCCTCGAGCGGGACCGCTTTCCCCTCGACCGATTGCCTGCTCAATGTCGTAGCGGGCTGCGGGCTCGACGCCGCCGCCCAGAACCGCCTGCCGGACTATGCCGCCGTGACCGACACCGCCTACGCGGATCGGGTGCGCGACGTCATCACCTTCGTCCGCTACTACGCGCCGAACGCCCGCGTCTCGCTCGTCGGCTACCCGGAGATCTTCGAACCCGGTCAGCCAGAGGCCTGCATGGACCTCGCCGCCGTCGGCCGCGTCGTGCAGCCGAACGCCGAGGGCTACATCACCTATCTCGCTCGGCTGCAGGACGCGCAGCGCGGTGCGGCGGTGCTGCTGGGAATCGAGTTCATCGACATCCGTTCACTCACCGCCGGGCACGGCAGTTGCTCTGCTGAGCCCTGGATCAGCGGGCTGGCGGGCGCGGATTCACCCTTCGACGGCGCACCGGTGCACCCCAACGCCACAGGCAACAGCGTGGTCGCCACGCACCTGCGGCAGCACTTCGCGATCTGAAGTAACCCATGACCACATGGTTGTCACAGCAGGGGATGGACGACGGCAAGCTTCCTTCCCTGACCGGCGCACGGTGGTGGGCGGCCTTGGCCGTCTTCGTCCTGCACGCGCTGGTCTTCCTGCCGGTCTATCCCTTTCAGAAGTCGGAGACGTTCCGCACCATTCACGCCTTCGTGCCGATGCAGCTGGGCGCCGGAGGAGTCACCTTCTTCTTCGTCCTCTCCGGATTCGTGATCTTCTGGTCATACCGGAGACGCGGGTCGGTGGGGCGCTACTACCAGCGCCGGCTGCTCAAGATCTTCCCCACCCACATCGTCACCGGAGTCGTGCTCGTGCTCATCGCGGGCGTCCCCCTGGTTCGCCCTGTGGTCTGGGCACCCAATCTCCTGCTCCTCCACACCTGGATTCCGAAGTGGTCCACGGTCGGCGGACTCAATGTGCCGTCCTGGTCGCTGTGCGCGGAACTGCTCTTCTATCTCACCTTCCCGCTCGCCCTGCCGGTGGTGAGCAGGATTCCGTCGGTACGGCTCTGGTGGGCCATGGGAGTGCTGTTCATCGTCATCATCGGCCTGCACACGGGCTTCTACCTGTGGGCGGACGGCCCGAAGGGCACCGACAATCTCTTCGTTCCGCGGCTCCTGCCCGGGGATGTCTCTCCAGAGTTCGAAATTCACGTCTCTCCGCGATGGTTCGAGCAAACGGATATTCCGGTCTCGATGTCGTACTGGCTGAGTTACTCGTTCCCCGCGTCGCGTCTCCCGGAGTTCTACGTCGGAGTGCTCGCGGCCCGCCTCGTTGCCGAGGGCATGTGGCGGACGACCCGTCTCACCGCACCGTTGACCGCGCTCGCGGTGAGTTACGGCGCAACCTGGATCGTGCCGGTCAACTACAAGCTGTCCGTGCTGATGGTCGCTCCCATGGCGGCCGTGATCGCGACCATGGCCGTCCGTGATCTGCGCGGCCTCCCCGGGATTTGCGCAACCAGGCCGATGGTCCGGCTCGGTGAGATCTCGTTTGCGTTCTACATGATTCAGTTCCCGGTGATGGTGGCCGTCACCAGGACATTCATCGGTGGACATCGCTATTCGCTCGGCGGCTGGCTGGTGTGGACGGCCCTCTCCCTCGTGGTCTCGATTCTCGCGGCGGCCGCCATCTACTACGGCGTGGACCAACCTCTCATGGCACGGCTCGCACGGCGGCCGCACCACCTCGGCGAGGCTCCGGTCGCCGGTCAGCCCTCGGCCAAGCTGCGCGCCAGACCGTAGGCGATCTCGTTGGCAGGGCGGCCGCCCGCGGGTCCATCGCGGAGTGTGCACAGCACGATGATCGTGGTATCAGTCTCCGGATCATGACCCATGAACGTCTGAAACCCGGGAATGGCACCGTCGTGGCCGATCAGCGGGCCGAAGGATTCCAGTCCGAGGCCGTACCGGATGACCGATGGGTCGCGGCGGTCCGCCGCCACGCTGTCCAACCTGAGGCGCTGCAACTCCACGTCGAGCAACGTGGTGCCGGAGACCAGTGTCCGAACGTACGCGGCGAGGTCCTCCGCCGTCGAGATCGCGGCCCCCGCGGCGCCGATCCACGACGGGTTCAGGTCCGTGACATCGGCCGGTTGCAGGACCCCGTTCCGAGCGGCGCGAATCTGCTCGTCCGGCAGCCGCGCGGAGGACAACGCCGCCACGTTCGTGCCGTACAGATAGCCACGCGGGGAGGGCGATGGCACCTGCGCATCGCCCGCCGAGGGAAAGAATGTGCCGACAAGATTCAGCGGGCGGAAGACCCGAGTCGCCAGCAGGCTTCCGATGTCCTCGCCTGTTATCTGTTCCAGGAGCTGAGCCAGCAGGATCGTATTGGTGTTCGAGTAGCGGAACTCGGTGCCAGGCGGGGAGTACGGCGGCGACGAGAATCCCAGTTCCAGGAGTTCCTCGGGTTCCCACACACGATCGGGCTCGTCGTCCATTGCGATCGCCATGGAGCGGGCCTCGTTATAGCTGAACAGCCCGCTGCGCATACTCAACAGGTCGGCGATCGTGATCCGGTGGCCGTTGGGGACGTCACGCCGATATCGGGACACGGGATCGTCGAGTTTCAGCTTTCCCTCCTGGACCAGCTGCAGTGCGACGGTACCGACCATGGTCTTGGTGGTGGAGCCGACCCGGAAGGAATCCCGTACCGAGACGGCGTCGTCGCGCCCGAGCACGCGTGTTCCAAAAGCTCTCTGCCAGAGAATATTCGGAGTGCGAACGAAGACAACGGCACCGGGAACCTGCATCGACTCGAGCACCCCACGAACGATCGGTTCGAACGCGCTCTCTACACGCGGGGCATTGTTCTCGGCCAGCGGGATCGGCGCGGGAGAAAGCGAGGCCGAGCCCCCGACAGCAACCGTTGTACACAGGATTCCGGCGACCATGAGCAGGCGAATGGGTGAGCGTCCGGGGCGCGGGGGTGCACGCATGAGCATCAGTTCCCGAGGACGGACACGGTGCCGTCGTCGAAATTCGTGACGTACAACCGTCGTCCGGCCGGATCGACCGTTACCCCGTGCGGCCGGAGCCCGACCTGCACGGTGGTGTCCACCGTCGAACTTCGGCTCGCGAGGACCGAGACGGTATTGCCGACGGGGTTCGCATCCGTTCCGTGGTTGGTGACGTAGACGGCTCGCCCCGGCTCGTCCACCGCAACCCCGACCGGCCCGGTGCCGACCCGGACGGTCGCGCGCACCACGCGGCTGCGCGTATCGATGACCGACACCGTGCTGTCCTGATTGTTGGTGACGTAGGCGGTGGCTGCCCCGGCATCGACGGCGATGCCGTACGGCCGGTTGCCGACATCGATCGTCCCCACAATGGTTAGCGACGAGGTGCTGAGCACCGAGACCCGGCGGTCGGGTAGCTGGGGTGTGCCCGCGTTCGCCACGAAGACACTCTTCGTGGCCGGGTCGACGGCGATGCCGTACGGATGGCTGCCCACCGCCACCGTTGTCACCACGGTATTGCTCCCGGTGTCGATCACCGACACGGTGTCGGCCAGGAAGTTCGTCACGTAGGCCCGCTTGGCGTTCGGATCGAGGGCGATGCCGTACGGCGCCGCGCCGACCGTGATCCTGCCGACGAATGCCCGGTCGCTTGTTCTGAGCACCGACACCGAGCCGCCGTCCGCATTCGTGATGTAGGCGACCCCGGCCGCCGAGTCGACCGCGATCGCCGCGGGCTTGGCGAGTTCCGGTGCGGTGATGGTGCCGGTCGACCGCGTCCGGTTGTCGTAGACCGAAATGCTGTTGCTCCTGCTGTTGGTCGTGAACACCGTGCTGGTTCTGGCATCGAAGGCGACCCCCCATGGCTCCGCGCCCGCGCCGAGCGTCGCGGTGACCGAGGCTGGTATGGGTCGAACCGCGGTCGCGCCGACGGTACTCGCGCTGTCATCGTCGCCGTTCGAAACCCCGATCAGCACACCACAGAGCACGACCAGGGCTATTGCGAGCGCACCAAGGAGCACCGCGGGCCGAGCCCGCTGGAAAGGCCGCGTGGGCGGGTGACGGGGGACAGCCCCCCGCGGCACCGGTGGCGGCGATGCGGGCTGCTGCGGGCTGACCGGCAGCCACCCGGCGGGCGGTGACGCGGGCACCGCGAAGGGCGGCCTTCGCGCCGCGGCCGTCACGGGTCGCGTCGCGGCCGGGCGCGCCGCCGCCGTGGTCGCGGCACTGTGCGCCGCCGCCCGCAGCGCGGGCGACCATGCGGCGGGAAGGGGCCGCATGCCCGGCGTGCTCGACAGTGCGGCGCCGACGAGCTGTCGCACCGGCATCGGCACGCCGGCCGGAAGCCGGGCCGGGTCACGCGTGCACTGGTCGCCCGCCAGCAGCCGCAGGGCCAAGAGCCCGAACTTGTACGCGTCGGACCGCGGCGTCGCCAACTCCTCGCCCGCGTTGACGGTCCGCACCTCCCAGTCGGGTGTCTCGACCTGCACGGTGACCGACCGGCCCGCCAGCCGCATCGCGTCGCAATCGATGAAATAGACCGTGCAGGAGGGCAGCAGCGAGAACAGCATGTTCTTCGGTGACAGGTCACCGACCGCGATGTTGTGGCGGTGCAGCAGCGCCAGTGCCTCGGCGGCATCGGACAGCAGCTCATAGCGCTGTCGGTCCGAGAGCGGGATACCCCGGCGTGCCAGAAAATCGTCGGTATTCAGTAGGTGCTGGAACTCCGCGGTCCTGCGCTGCACCCCGGACGACACGATCAGGTCGACGAAGAAGTCGTCGGGGATCGCCGGCATCACGAAGCCCGTCACCCGGTGCGAGTTGTCCTCCTCGACCAGCCTGCACGGCCACGCCACCCGCGACAGCAGGTCGATCCCCTCCGCGAACGGCAGCGACTCCAAATACCGGGGCATCTCCTCGAGCACATCCACCGCGACCTGGGGGAGGACGGCGGACTTGTACTCCTTGTAGACCATTGCCTTCGCGTACTGCATCGAAACGCCCGGCGCCCGGTGCACGACGCCTTGCCCACCCGCCGCCAATCTCGTCAGCGATCCGAGATGCGCGCGCTTCAGCCGAGACAGGACCACCGCCACCTCGTCAGTTTCCCCTCGGCCAGATCGCCACCAGGGTCCGATCGTCGTCGAACGTCTCGCGGGAGAAGTCGAGGGCGTGCGCGAACTCGATCTGCGACGGCACCCGCCCGGACAGCACCGCCGTGAACAGCCCGCCGACCTCGCCGTCTCCGCTGCCGAGCGGATCGCCGAAGCCGTCGGTGCCGACGAGCAGGACCTGGCCGGGGCGGATCACCACGGAGGTGCTCACCGCCTCGTTCGGCACCCGGGGCAGGCCGCTCACCGCGGAGGATGCGAGGCCGGATGCCGACGCCTCCTTGCCGCCGAGGACGGGCAGGAAGCCGTCCTCATCGAGCACCCACGCCCCCGAGTCACCGACACCCGACACCACGGCTCGAAGGCCACCGTGCTGGTCCTGCTCGCAGACCACACAGGTCAACGTGGTGGCCAGCGCCCGCTCGGCCTCCTCGGCGTCCACCTGCTCGAGCGAGAGCACGGCGGCGGCGCGCTCGGTGAGCATCCACGCGGTGTTCTTGAACAGGGCGTCCCAGTTCGTCTCGTCCGCGCGGCCTGCCGCCGGATCAGCCAGCCACTGCACCGCGTACCGCACCGCGCTGGACGAGCCGACGTGCGAATGCGGCGCACCCGATACCCCGTCCGCGACCGCGACGACCAGACGCTGCCGGTCCTCGGTCACCGCGACGGCCAGATCGTCCTGCCGCGGCGCCCCGTTGTAGCGGTGCAGGTGGCCCCGCAGCGACGCGGCGCGGATCGTGAACGGGCCGCACGACCAGCCATCGATCAAGGTATCGGCGCGGTACGGCGTGCGATGCTCGGCGTCGACGGCTCGTGGCTCGAAGAGTGGCGTCGGGGCACCGACGACGATGGGCTCGCTCGACGGCCACCATGGTGACTCCGCCGCCCCGGGCATCTCCGCGGTCCAGGTGTCCGCTTCCGGCGGCGGTGCCGCCTCCGGCCCCGAGCCGGAGCCGTCGGAACCGGGCCTCCCCCGTCTAAGCCACGTCATACCGTGTCCACATCGAGCGAGACGAAGCTCTCCGGCTTCTCCACCTGGAGCGATGCCTGGCCGGTGGCGAGCGCCTGCCCCGAATTGATCACGGACTGCGTCAGCGCGGTAATGAACTTCGAGATAGCGACCCCGGTGTCGGTGCCCGCGGCGGTGATGAAGGCGTACTCCGGGCGGGTCGCCACCCTGCGGATCACCGTGGCGTCGGCATCGCCGATTCCGAAGGCCAGGATATTCGGCCGCGCGGGGAACCCGTTCAACCGGGCGTGCTGCGCCTCCCAGCCGTCGCCCGGATTCGGGGCGCCATCGGTCAGAAAAAACACCGCGGGGCGATTGACGAGATAGCCGTCCGCCTTGAGCGCCTGGATATCGCTCGGGATCCGATCGGCCAGCCCGGAGAAGGCGGCGGCGAACGAGGTCGACCCCCGTGCCCGCAGCTCGGGCATGATCTCGACGTGCCGCAGATCGCTCGGCTCCATGTAGCAGACGGCGCTGTCGGAGAATCCGAGCACGCAGAAACGAACCTTGGCCGCGGCCATTGATTCGCCCTGCAGTGTGTCGAGCAGGCTCGTCAGCCCCATATTCAAATCCGCGACATCGTCTGCCATGGAATATGATTCGTCGGCAACGAAATAGACCGGCAGAACCGTGGCCTTCGGCTCACTCATCGATGCACTCCCTTCGCGCTGGTCCGACCGCCTCGAACCCTACGGTTCCGCCGTTTGCCCGGCCGTAGGTCGTTCGACCGACAGGCGGCGGTGCGGCTCGAGGCCGTGGCAGCTGTCGATCGACCGAACGATTGCTGCCACTCGACCCTCGCGTGTTGCATGAAGCCGGGCAGACCGGCATCGGGACGAAGCGATTCCCCGGGCGCGGAACGTTGCCATTTCCTTGCATCGAATATTCGCCGACTACAGAGTGCGAGATGGCTGGAACATCATGACCGTTACCAAGAGACTGAAGCGCAACGAACTCGGCGAACTCCGGGAATTGGCGTCGGGGGATCGAAG
>NZ_BDBH01000012.1 GCF_001612885.1 Nocardia harenae NBRC 108248
AAGGCCGATGAGGTGTTGTCGGTGCTCGAGGAGCGTGGGGTGCCGTACGCGGTGGGGATCAACGAGTTCGACGGGGCGCGTAGTTACCCGCTGGAGGAGGTCCGCGACGCACTCGACCTCGCGCCGAACACCCCGCTGGTCCACCTCGACGCCCGGGATCGCGGCGCCTGCCTGCGCTCGCTGATCACCCTCGTCGAATTCCTGTTCCACCGTCTGGAGTTTCAGCAATGAGCCAACCCGCAGCGTGCCCGATCCCGCACGGATCGCCGTTCGACACCGAGGGTCCGCGGTATCCGCTCTGGTCCGATGAATTCGCCGCCGATCCGCACCGCGCCTACCAGGAGATGCGCGCGCGGTTCGGGCCGCTGGTACCGGTGGAGCTCTCGCCCGGTGTCGCCGCCACGCTGGTGATCGGGTACCGCACCGCGGTCCGGATCCTCAACGACCCCGAGCACTTCCCGGCCGACCCGCGGATCTGGCAGCGCGATGCCCCGAGCGACTGCCCGGTACTGCCCATGCTGGAGTGGCGGCCGAACGCGCTGCGCAGCGCGGGCGCCGAGCACGCCAGGTACCGGGCCGCCAGCGTCGCCGCGCTCGCCGACGTGGACATGCACGGCGCGCAGCGCGCCGTCGAGCGCATCGCCACCCCCCTCATCAACGGCTTCTGCGAGACCGGCTCCGCCGACCTGATCAGCCAGTACGCCTTCCCGCTGATCTTCCAGGTGGTGAACGAGCTGGTCGGCTGCCCGCCGGAGATCGGGCAGACCATCGCCGAGGGGATGGCGCTGGTCTTCGACGTGGAGCACGCCGACAAGGGTGCGGCCATGTTCACCGCGGGGTTGCACGAGCTCGTGCTGCTCAAGCGCCGGGAACCCGGCCCCGACATGGCGTCCCGGGTGGTGCAGCACCCGGCCGGGTTCGACGACAACGAGGCCATCCAGCAGCTGCTGACGCTCTACGGCGCCGGTATCGAGCCGATGATGAACCTGATCGTGAACACGGTGCGGCTCATGCTCACCGACGAGCGGTTCGGCGGCAAGATGCTCGGCGGCAGCCTCTCCACCAGGGACGCGCTGGACGAGGTGCTCTTCACCGACCCGCCGCTGGCCAACTTCTGCATGACCTACCCGCGGCAGCCGATCCTGATCGACGACGTCTGGCTGCCCGCCAACCAGCCGGTGCTGATCAGCATGGCCGGCTGCAACAACGACCCGGCCATCGACGCGGGCCGCTACACCGACAACCGCTCGCACCTGGCCTGGAGCGCGGGCCCGCACGCCTGCCCGGCCCGCTCGGTGGCGTACCTGATCGTGCAGGACGCCATCGACCTGCTGCTGGACGCGCTGCCCGAGCTCTCGCTCGGCGTGCGCCCCGAGGAACTGGCCTGGCGGCCGGGGCCGTTCCACCGGGCGCTGGCCGCGCTCCCGGTCACCTTCCCGCCCTCCCCACCGCTGCAGAGTTTCTGAGGAGCCCGACATGGCACAGCCACCCCTCGTTCTCGATCCGACCGGCGCCGATATCCAGGGTGAGGGCGCGCGGATCCGCGCGCTCGGCCCGGTGACCAGGGTGGAGCTGCCCGGTGGGATCGCCGCCTGGTCGGTCACCGACGCGGCGCTGCTGAAGAGCCTGCTCATCGATCCGCGGGTCTCCAAGGACGCGCGGCAGCACTGGCCGCCGTTCATCGCGGGCGAGATCCCGGCGGACTGGCCGCTGCTGCCGTGGGTCGCGGTGACCAACATGCTCAGCGCCTACGGCAAGGAGCACCACCGGCTGCGCAAGCTGGTGGCGCCCGCCTTCACGCACCGCCGCACCGCCGCGCTGCGGCCGCGGATCCAGGCCATCGCCGACGAGCTGCTGGACGAGCTGGCGGCGGCGGGCGGGGTGGTCGACCTGCGCGAAGGGTACGCCTACCCGCTCCCCATCCGGGTGATCAGCACCCTGATGGGGGTGCCGGAGCAGCTGCACGCCGGGCTGCGGGCCTGCGTCGACGGCTTCTTCGACACCTCGCTCCCGCCGGCGGCGGCGCAGGCCAACTACGCCGAGATGTACCGGCTGCTCGGCGAGCTGGTGGAGATCCGGCGCGCCGAGCCCGGCGACGACATGACCAGCCTCCTCATCACGTACCGGGACTCCGAGGACGGCGGCAGGCTGAACGAGCAGGAGCTGCTCGACACCCTGCTGCTGGTGATCGGCGCGGGGCACGAGACCACCGTCAACCTGCTCGACCAGGCCATGTACGCGCTGCTCACCCGCCCCGCCGAGCTGGAGCGGCTGCGCTCGGGTGCGGTGCCGTGGAGTGATCTCATCGAGGAGTCGCTGCGGTACGAGGCTCCGCTGGCGCATCTGCCGCTGCGGTTCGCGGTGGCGGAGCTCGAGGTCGGCGGGGTGCGGATCGCCGCGGGTGACGCGATTCTCGCCGGCTACGCGGCGGCGAATCGGGATCCCGGGTGGCACGGGGACAACGCGGACGAGTTCGACCTCGGCCGGGCGGGCAAGGAGCACCTGGCCTTCGGGTACGGGACGCACCACTGCCTCGGTGCGCCGCTGGCCCGGCTGGAGGCGGAGATCGCGCTGCCCGCTGTCTTCGCCCGGTTCCCTGCTCTGCGGCTCGCGGAGGGGGAGCTGGGGCGGGTGCCGAGCTTCATCTCCAACGGGCACAAGCGGTTGCCCGCGTTCCTGGGCTGATCGTCAGCCCACGTCCAGGTGGCGGAGGCGGGGCCAGAGTTCCGGCCAGGGGGTGCGGAGTCCGGTGCAGTGCCAGACGGCCAGGTCCTCCTGGACCGGGCGGAGTTCCCGGCATTCGGTGACGTGCGGGCGTAGCTCGTCCGGGGTCCTGCCCACGTAGAGCACGTCGCGGGCGGAGTCCGGGGGCGGGGGAAAGTAGCCGTAGCTGCGGTTCGTGCTGTACGCGGGGGCCAGGTGCGGAGCGTAGAGGTCGATGTACGCGGCGACTATGTACGACTCGCCGAATACCGCGGTCCGGTCCTGCTCCGGCAGGGTGTCGTAGGAGGTGACCAGCTCGCGCGCGATGGTCCGCGGTACATCGGGTTCGGCGGCGACCACCGAGACGGCGAGCATGCCGAGCGCCGCGGCGGTGGCGAGGACGTAGGCGGGCCAGGCCACCCAGCCGAAGCGGCCACCGGCGAGCCTGCGCTGCTGTAGTCCGAGCGCGCCCGCGGCGAAGAGGGCGCCGTACAGGCCGTTCAGGTAGTACGGGCGGCCGACGGTGACCACGAAGAAGAGGTAGAGCACCACCGCGGTGACGCCGAGGAAGCGCAGCTCCGGCGTGCGCAGCAGGCGCCAGGTTCCGTAGAGGGCGAGGACCGTTCCGGCGATTCCGGCCATGATGACGAGCGTGACCGCGACGCCGGGGCGGCCACCGTACAGGGCGTCCGCCTCGCTCGCCACGATCTCGCCCATGCGCAGCTGCGGCCAGCCGTTGCTCGCCTGCCACCGGAAAGTCGGCAGGGCGAGGAGCAGGGCGATGACGGCGCCCGCCCAGAGCAGGGGGCGGCGCAGCAGTTCGCGGGGGCCGCAGAGCAGGATGCTCGCCGCGAGGACCGCGCATAGCAGGACCACCTGGAACTTGGTCTGCACGGCGAGCCCGGCCACGACGCCGAGCGCGAGCAGCAGCCGGTCGTCTCTGAGGCGGAGCCAGCGGGTCAGCAGCCAGATGATCAGGAGCCACTGGACCGGTTCCAGCGTGTACGGGGTGAGCCAGTGCCCGGCCAGGGTGATCCACAGCGTGGTCGCCTGGGCCAGTGCGGTGAGGAGCTGGGTGCGGCGGTCACCGCCGAGTTCGCGGGCGATGAGCGCGGCGACCACCACGGCCGCCGCGGTCGCGAGGATCGCGGGGATGCGCAGGACCGGAATGACATCGGGGGCCAGCCGATCCAGCGCCGCGGCGAGTGCGGGGGCCATGGGTGGCTGGTCCGCGGAGCCCCAGTCCAGGTGCTCGCGGCCGATGGCAAGCATGTACGCCTCGTCGAACCAGTAGCCGCCGCCGATGCTCGCCGTCACCAGGTGCGCCACCCCGACGATGGCCGCCACCAGCAGTACCGGCCGAGTTGCGAATTCCGTTCCCCGTTCGGTCGCCCTCATGAATTCGATTCTGCGGACGGGGTGGGGGCGGGCGCATCGCTCCGAGGAGGGGGTGCGGTCATCCTCGAGGATGAGCGTGACAAACCGATCATTCCCGGCGAAAGTGAAGCGGGTGAACGACGACGAACTCGCCGCCGCCCTCGCCGCCGAGGCCGGCGAACTCCTGCTCGATATCCGGGATCAGGGCGGGGCCGCGGGCGACCGGCAATCCAACGCGCTGCTGCTGGAGCTGCTGCGCGCGGTCCGGCCGGACGACGCGGTGCTCTCCGAGGAGGCGCCGGACGACGCGGCCCGGCTGCGGCACGAGCGGGTCTGGATCGTGGATCCGCTCGACGGCACCAGGGAGTACAGCGAGCGGGGCCGGGACGACTGGGCGGTGCACGTCGCGCTCGCGGTGAACGGGGTGGCGGCGATCGGGGCGGTGGCGCTGCCCGCGGCGGGGATCGTGCTGCACACCGGGGAGCCGCCGGTGCTCGCGCCCGCGGTGCCGGGGCCGATCCGGGTCGCGGTCTCCCGGAGCAGGCCGTCGGCCCGGGTGACCGCGCTGATCGGCGCGGTCCGCGGGCGGGCGGTGCCGATGGGGTCGGCCGGAGCGAAGGCGATGGCGGTGGTGCGCGGCGCCGCCGACGTGTACGCCCACTCCGGCGGGCAGTACGAATGGGATTCCTGCGCCCCGGTCGCGGTGGCCGCGGCGGCGGGGTTGCACGTCTCCCGGCTCGACGGCAGCCCACTCCGCTACAACCGCCCCGACCCCTACCTCCCCGACCTGGTCATCTGCCGTCCGGAGCTGGCCGACCAGGTGCTCACCGCCCTCGGCGCCCGCCGGGCGGGGTGAGCGGGCCTCGGCCCAAGCAGCGCGGGCTGACGACGAGCCGGCCGCGCGGGCGGGCGAGGCGACCGGCACGTGGGCAGGCGCGTCTGCCGCGGGCGGATCCGGCGCTCACCCGGCCCGCGCCGGGCGACTAGGCACTCGCCTCGACCGGCAGAGCCACCGCGCTGAACGGCGCAACCGGACTGAGCCGCAACACATTCGGCATCCGCCGGGTCATCGCACTCGACCCGGCGAACCCCACCCGCCCGGTACGGACCGCATGCCCGATCGGCATCCGCCCCAACCACACCTGGTAGAGCCCGGCCACATCCGCGGTAATGGTCACATCCACCTCGAACCCGGGGTCGGTGGTGCACACCGACGGCGCCCCGCGATCGACCACGATCCAGAACCGCCGCGCGTCGTCGGTGAACCGCACCGCGAACACCTGCCGGAACCCGGGCAGCCCCGCGGTGTCCAGCCGGGTGTGCATCCACCAGACCAGCAGATCGGCATCGAGCTCGCCTTCCTCCGGCTCGCCGAAGGTGTGCTTGGCCCCCCACGCCCCGAGCCCGAAGAGCACCGGCTCCAGATCGGCCCCCGCCTCGGTGAGCAGGTACCGCACCCCGGCCTTCTCCACCAGCCCCGCCTTCTCGAACTGCCGCAGCCGCTTGGCCAGCAGGCTCCGGGAGAGCCCGGGCAGCCCGCGCGCCAGGTCGTTGAAGCGGGTGCTGCCGAGCAGCAGATCGCGCAGGATGAGCAGCGACCAGCGCTCGCCGAGCAGCTCCAGCGCACGGGAGATCGGGCAGTACTGGCCGTAGCCCGCGGTCGGGTCGGACATGGGTGGCACCTCGCGGAGGGGTCTGTTTCGTGTACCGGACGGGTCCATTTCCTGGACTATCCGGTTATCGCGAGGCTTTCTACCTTCATAAACATGACCACCATCGAAACCACCACCGTGAACTGGATCGACCGCGCGAAGGCGGTCGGCGAGACCCTGCTCCCCGGCGTCGCCGAGCGCGACCGCACCGGCGCGATCGTCCCCGCGGACACCCTGCGCGACCTGGTCGCCGCAGGCGTCCCCGCCGAGTTCGGCGGCGGCGGCGCCACGCACGCCGAGGTCGGCGCGCTGCTGCGCGAACTCGGCAGGCACGACCCGTCGACCGCGGTCGCCTTCGCCATGCACTGCCACCTCGTCGCCACCCAGGTGTGGCGGCACAACCACGGCGCCGACGCCTCCGGCGTGCTCACCAAGGTCGCGAACGGCGCGATCCTGGTGAGCACCGGCGCCTCGGACTGGGTGGAGTCGAGCGGTACCGCCGAGCGGGTCGACGGCGGCTACCTGGTCTCCGCGCGCAAGGCGCCCGCCAGCGGCTGCGAGATCGGCACCGTCCTGGTGACCAGCATCCGCTGGGACACCGGGCCGGAGGGGCCGCGCGTGCTGCACTGCGCGGTACCCCTGAGCGCGCCCGGCGTCCGGATCGAGCAGACCTGGGACACCATCGGGCTGCGCGCCACCGGCTCGCACACGGTGGTGCTGGAGGAGGTCTTCGTCCCGGACGCCGCGGTCTCGCTGATCCGCCCGGCCGGCGCCTGGCCGCCACTGCTGAACACCGTGATCGGCGCCGCCATGCCGCTGATCACCGCCGCCTACCTCGGCATCGCCGACGGCGCGGTGGAGACGGCGCTGCGGATGGTCGCGGGCCGCACCGACCAGCACATCCTGCAGCTCGCCGGTGAGCTGGTGAACGCCCACACCACCGCCGACGACCTGGTCACCGCCATGTTCGCGGGCTCGGACGACCTGCACTTCGACAATACCGACGCCTACGCCGCGCGCACGCTGAGCCGCAAGACGGTCGCGGCGGACCAGCTCATCGCCACGGTGCGGCTGGCCATGGAGACGGTCGGCGGGGCCGGGTACTCGCGCGGCTGCGATATCGAGCGGCGCTACCGCGATGTGCACGGCATCCTCTTCCACCCGCTGCCGAGGGCCAAGCAGCTGCTCTTCAGCGGCCGGGTGGCGCTCGGGTACGGCCCGCTCGGCTGAGGCCGCGGCGTTCACTCCCGATTGAGCCTGCGGGTCGGCTGTCTCGGCACCGCGCCCGGGTCGGGTGCGTTGTAGGCGGCGCCGAGCAGCAGCGCGAAATGGGTGATCCACACCCACACCAGCAGCATCACGGCCGCCGCCAGCGAACCGTACAGCCGGCTGTAGGAGCCGAAATGCTCCACGTAGAGGGTGAATGCGGCGGAGGCCGTGAGCCATACGGTGAGCGCGAGCAGGCTGCCGCGGGCCAGCCGCCGGTACCGGGTGCCGTGGCCGTGCAGCACCAGCCGGTACAGCAGCACCACCAGGAAGGTCATCACCGCGAGCAGCAGCGGCCACTTCAGGATCGGCCAGGCGGCCGCGACCTCCTCGCCGAGCCCGAACCGCCGCCCGATCCCGCTCGCCATCTCCCCGGTGGTCACCACCGCGACCAGGCAGCAGGCCGGCAGCGGGAACGCCACCGCCGCCAGCAGCGCGCGCAGCAGGATCGTGCGCGGGCCCGGGTGATCGCCGACGATCCCGTACATGGCCTGGATGGCCTGCACCAGCGCGCCCAGGTACCGGGTCAGGATCCACAGCGTCACCGGCAGCCCGACCAGGATGAGCGGCGCCGAGAGCGCCGAGCCGCGCAGCTCGCCGAGCGTGTCGACGAGCAGCTGGGCGCCGGGGCCGGGGCCGAGCGTACGGACCTCGTCCAGCAGCGGGTCGGTGATCGCCGGGTTCAGCGCGCCCACGATCGCCAGCATGGTGGTGAGCACCGGCAGCGCCGCCAGCACCGCGTAGAAGGTGAGCGTGGCGGCGTGGTCGGCGAGGGTGTCCTCGAAGACGAGGTCGAAGAGGTACCTGGCCAGCTGTCCGCGCGAGCGCCGCGCCGGCGTCGCGACGCCTTCGAGCGGTGGGGCGAGCGGTGCTCGCGGAGCGACGGTCACGGAATCCCCCTTGTCCGCCCCGGGATTACCCGGGAGGGCGCCGGTCAACCGGTCAGCGATGGGTCCATTCCGGCTGGGCGAAGTGCGCCACCCTGGACTCGGCGGGGGTGCGCCCGAGCAGCACCACCTCGCGGAATTGGAAAAGCAGTGCGCCGGTGGGGGCGTGGATGTTCATGCCGGGGCCGAACCGCATCTGCAGCAGCCGGATTCCGCCCGCCGGAGCGGGGACGGTGGGCGGACGGCCGCCGGGGACGGCTTCGGCGGGCGAGACCCAGTGCGGCACGTCGGGCTCGGCCAGCCTGCGCAGCCCGACCCGATGCACCGAGTGCACCTCGTCCGGGGCCGGGCGCAGCTCGGTGAGGTCGCGCAGCGCGACCACGAACGGGGTGATGGCGAAGCCGGAGGCGGCGGGGAAATCGTCGAGCGCGCCGATCACGTCGCTCTCCTCGGCGCGAATCCCGAGCTCCTCGTGCAGCTCGCGGAGCGCGGCGTCGCGCGCCGTCTCCGCCGGCTCCAGCCGCCCGCCCGGCAGGGCCCACTGCCCGGCATTGCGGCCCCGGTAGGCGCGCCGGATGAGCAGCACGGAGAGCGGCCCCTCCGGGTCGGCCGCGACGCAGAGCGCCACCGCGGCGCGGCGCAGCCCCGGCCCGTCCGGCACCGCCGCGCGCTCGAACCCGTCCAGGCGGGCGTGCGCGAGCGCGCGGAATTCGGTCGTGCTCGCCGGAACGGGTTCTGCGCTCATGCCCTCGATAGTGCCGTACCGGGCGCGGGGTCACTCGGTCGGTAGTCGACGAGGGGGCAGCCGCGCGACCGGGCGTCGGCCCGATCCCGCCACAGCCCGAGTATGTCCGAGCGGAACGGCCCGGCGGGCGCCGCGGGTCTACGCCCCGCCGCCACGTGCCCGGCCAGCGCGGCCAGCGTGCGCGCCGCACGCGGCGACCAGCCGTGCGCCAGGCTCCAGGCGTAGACCTGGTCCCCGGTCCCGCGGTGCCCGCCCTCGTGCGCGATGACCAGCAGTGCGACGGCATCGCGGCGCGCCTGCAACCCGGCCAGCGTGCCGTCCACCAGCCCGCGCAGCGTGGTGAGCGCCTCGGCGATCACCGGATCCAGCGGGGCAGGGCAGGCCGGCGCCGCCGCGCCGCCGAGCAGGTGCGGGTGCGCGGCCTCCGCCCACACCCCGGCCTCGGCGGTGTCGTCCGGCACCACCGAATCCTTTCCCGGCGCGGTGATGGCGACCGGATAGGAACACCGAATATCTTCATGCACCCGGGCATCCTCACACCGTTCGCGGCGTATGGCGCACCGCGTGGTCGGCATTGGCGAGAAACGCCACTCTCGATAGCGAGGCGAATGTGAAACACCTGCCGCCGGGGATTAGCTCGGCCATTCTGTCCGGGACAGTTCCAGGTAGGCGCGCGGAATCCGATATGCGGCTGGAATGTCCGTTCCGACGCTGCCGCCCAGCGGTGGGCCTGGGGCGCCGTGTGGCCGGTTACCACGGAGTAAGGCGGGATCGAGCGTGGATTTACGACTGGATGGAAGGTCTCGGAGGCGTTGCCTGATCGTGACTTTTCGTGACCTGTTCCTCTTTATCTCGATCGATCGCCGAGGCATTGCTACGCTGCTGTCGCGGAGACAAACCGTCTGGTCTCTTCCGCTCCAACTTGCTGCGCGACTACGAGTGGAAGGTATCGCTCCGCTCTTCGGATGGAATTACCTGAACGGCGGAGCGATTCAGGGTGCACGGTAGAAATGAGGCTCGAAGAATCTCTGCGTGACGGAATGGACGGTGTCATCGGCATCGCGCTTCCCGGTCAGCTCGACGCTGCTGCTCGTCGTCACCAGCACGCCGGGGGTGAGCCTCGGGCGCTGCAACGCGGCGGCCAAGCGGGTGCTCGGCATGCTGCTCGCTCCCACGCACTGAACGCGGGCGCGGATCCGCTCGCCCTCGGCGCCATTCGACTGAGCGCTACCCGAGCTCCCACAGCGCGCTGATCGGCATCGCGAGCAGCTTCGGCCCGAAGGGCAGCGTCTGCTGCCCGGTGTGCAGGACGATGCCGGTCCGGAAGTCGGCACCCAGCCGATCGGCCAGGTGGCGCAGGCCGCGGAAATCGTCGGCGCGGACGGTGGAGGCCGCCTTGACCTCGATCCCGACCGCCTCGCCACGCCGATTTTCCAGCACCGCGTCGACCTCGACCCGATCGCGGGTGCGGTAATGGAAGAGCTCGGCGTCCTCCGTCGCCCGGGTGAGCTGTCGGGCCAGCTCGGACAGCACGAAACCCGCCAGCAGTGGGCCGAACTGTCCGGTGGGGCGGAGCAGATTCCTGACGTCGGCGCCTATCTGGTGCGCCGCGATCCCGGAGTCCACGAACGCGAGCTTGGGCGTCGTGGTCGCGCGGCTGCTGACGTTCCGGGATCAGGCGGGAATCCGCTTGATCACGAAAACCTCCTCCAGCAGCGCGAGATACCGCTTGATAGTGGACACGCCCAAGCCGAGTTCATTGCTCAGCGTCGCGATCGACAGCAGTCCGCCGGAGCGCGCGACAAGCAGGCGGACGAGGGTACGCATCTCGGCGCTGCGCCAGATCTCGGCCAGCTGCTGGATGTCGCGGGCGATGAGATCGCCGAGGTAGGAGTCGAAGAAGGCGCGGCGACGCCGATCGTTCGTGCGCGCCACCGCCTCGGGGAACCCGCCACGCACCACCCGCTCCGCGTAGCCGGCGCGGGTGACCGACGAATGGTGCCGCACCCGGTCGCCCTCGGCGAAGACGGTGTCGATGAAACCCTCCGGAGTGCCGTCGATCTCGCCCTGCGAGAAGGGCCAGAGCTCGATCGTTTCCGTGCGCCCGACCAGCGTGTCCGGCAGCGTGCGCAGACCGAGCACGCGGGCGGAGCCGGACAGCAGATACCGGCCCGGCCGCGGGTCGGCGTCGACGCGTGCCTTGATGGACAGCAGCAACTCGGGGTTGCGCTGGATCTCGTCGATCACCATCAGCTCCGGAAAGTCGACGAAGCCGTCGGGGTCGGCCAGCGCGGCCTGCCGGGTGAGGGCCGTGTCGAGATCACGCCACTCGGCCGCGCTGTCCTTGACGAGCAGCCGCAGCAGGGTGCTCTTGCCACACTGCCGCGCGCCGTTCACCAGGACGACCCTGGTGTCGCCGAGTGCCGCGCGAACGACTGCCTCCGCGCGACGCGGAAGCGCAGGTCCGAGGCGGGTCTGCATCCGAATAGCTCCTCGGGAAGTCGGTCTGCTGGTCGATCTGCCGCTGAGTTACTGAACGATCTGACGCTACGTCGCCGACCGATTCGCCGCCCTTCCCTACCGCTTGCATCGCAGGCACGGAAAGCGGGCACGGGAGTTTCCCGGCGTGCGGCAGAATGCGGACGTGTTCGAACTCCTCGCCGAGCCGCGCCCGGTCGACGGGCATGATCGTCTGCTCGACGCCGCGCCCGGGTACGACGGAACGCTGGTGACCCTGTGGACGACGGACGCGGGGGCGGCGCTGCTCACCGCGCGCACGGAATCGCCGGGCGGGGCGTCGTTCCCGCTCACCAGGGCGGCGGAGCCGGTGTCGGCGCGGGTGGTGCGCTTCGGGCCGGAGCTGCGCGAGGTGGTGCCGATCCACGATCTGACGATCGCCTTTCCCTCGGTGCGGCTGCTGCCGGACGGCGCCGTGCTGGTGGTCGGCCACCGGTGCCGGTGGTCGGCGAGCGGGCCGGAGCACAATGCGATGGTCGTGCTCCCGGACGGAACGGTGGAGCGCACGGGGGTGCTCGGCGACGGCATCGAGGACGTGGCGGTCTCGCCATCGGGCGACATCTGGGTGAGCTTCTTCGACGAGGGCGTCTTCGGCAACTTCGGCTGGGGCGGCGCAGGGCCGGAGCCGATCGGGCACCCCGGCATCGTCCGCTTCGACCGCGCGCTGCGCCCCACCTGGACCTTCGACGGGCCGGGCATGGCCGACTGCTACGCCCTCACCCTGGCCGGCGACACCGCGTGGGCCTGCTACTACACCGACTTCCCGATCGCCAGGATCGCCGACGGCCACACCACGCTCTGGCGCAACGAGGAGATCGCGGGCGCCAAGGCGCTCGCCGTCGACGGCGAGCGGGTGGCGCTGTACGGCGGTTACTCGGGCGAGCGGGAGCGGCTCGCGATCGGGCGGCTGACCGCCGACCGGTACCTGGTCGAGCGGATCGAGCGGGTGCCGCTGCCCGGCTCCGGTCGGCTGGCGCTGTTCGGGCTGGGCGCGGAGCTGCACGTCGTCGTCGGCGGCTCCTGGTACGTGGCCAGGCCTTTCGGCTGACCGAGACGACCGCCGAGGTGTACGCTCGCCCGACCTCTGGACAACCGTCCAGCTGAACCCCGGGGGTCGTTCATGACGGGAAACCGCCACCTGCCGTCGGTGGCGGCCGCGTACGGTGCACAGGGCTTCGGCTATGCCGCCATCGTCACGGTCCTCCCGGAATTCAAGGACCGGCTGGGGATCTCGGACATCGTGGTCTCGCTGCTGCTGCTCGGCACCTGCCTCGCGGCGGCGCTCGGCTCGGTGGCGGCGGAGGCGATCGCGGTGCGCTGGGGGAGCGGCCGGGCGCTCACGGCGGCGCTCGGCGCGCAGGCGGTGGCGCTGGTCGGCGCTGCCACGCTCGGGAACCTGCCGCTCTTCGCGGTGGCGCTGACGCTGTACGGAATCGGTCTCGGCGGGGTCGACGCCGCCTCGAACATGCAGGGCGTGCTGGTGCAGCGGAAGGCGGGGCGGCAGTTGCTCGGCCGCTTCTACGCCGGGTACACGGCGGCCGCCATCGCGGGTGCGCTGCTGGTCGCCGGGTTGCTCGCGCTCGAGCTGCCCGCGGTCATCGCGCTGTTCGCCGCGGCGGCGGTGCACAGCGGGGTGGCGTTGCTCGGGTTCGACCCCGAGGGGACCGTGCGGCAGCGCGATACCGGCGGCTCGCTGCCGTGGCCAGCCATCCGCATCGTCGGCGCGCTCGTCTTCGCGGCCTTCGTCGTCGACTCGGCGGTCGCCACCTGGAGCACCGTGTACCTGGCCGACGGGCTCGGCGCGGTCGCGGCGGTGACCCCGCTCGGCTACGCCGCCTACCAGGCCGCGGTGCTCGGCGCCCGGCTCACGGTGGACGCGGCGGTCGCGCGGTCCGGCCGGACGCCGGTGGCGCTCGGCGCGGTGGCGGCCGGGCTGGCCGGGTGTGCGCTGGTGGCGGCGCTGCCGCTGGTGCCGGGGGCGATCGTGGGGTTCGCTGCGGCCGGGCTCTGCGCGGGCGCGCTGGTGCCGATCGCCTTCAGCGCGGCGGGTGCGGTGCGGCCGGAGCGCTCGGACGAGATCATCGCGACCGTCAACCTGTTCAACTACGCGGGGGCGCTGGCCGGGGCGGTGCTGCCCGGCCTGATCTCGGCCGGGCCCGCGCTGCGCGCGGCCTTCCTGCTGCCCGCGGTCTGCCTGCTGCTGGTCCTGCCGCTGGTGCGCCGGGTGGATCGGCTCACCGGGGCGCAGGGCCGCTGACGCCGCGACAGCGGTGCTCAGCTCCGCCGGATCTCCGCGGCAGGGTGCTCAGCTCCGCCGGATCTCCGCGACCCAGGCGGCCGCCTCCACCAGCCCCGCCGGTGAAACCGCGAGCCCGGCGACATTGTCCGCGACCATCGGCGTGATGCGGCCCAGGTAGCGGGCCGGTTCCAGGGAGACCAGCCGCCAGCCGTCGGCGAAGGCGCCGCGCACGATCTCCGCGCCGATCCGCGGCCCGAAGCCGGGCTCGGCATCGGAGAGCGCGAGCAGCCGCAGCACCCCGCCCGGCCGCAGCACACCGTGCAGGGAGCGCACGTAGCGCGCCCGCACCTCCGGCTCGGTCCCCCAGATGTGGAAGAGCGCGCTGTCGAGCACCGTGTCGTAGGCGCCGGTGAAGTGCGGGTCGGTGCCGAGCGCGAGCGCGTCCGCCACCGCGAACCGCGCCTCGGGCACCCCCTTCGACTCGGCATTCCCGCGGGCGACATCGATGGCGCGCGGCGAGAAGTCGACGCCGAGGACGTCGTGCCCGCGCTCGGTCAGCAGGATGGTGTGCTCGCCCGCGCCGCAGCCGATATCGAGCACGCGCCCGGTGAAGGCGCCCGCGCGCTCCAGTTCGGCAATGGCCGGTTGCGGGCGGCCGATCACCCACGGCGCGGTGTCGTCGTCGTATACGGAGTCCCAGCGTTCGGTGGTCTCAGGCATGGCTCCACCGTGCAACCCGAACCGCGCTCGAGGTCAAGGGGCTGTGCTATGACTAGAAGTGTCGCCGGTGAATCCGCCCGAACATCGGCGCTGCCGAAATGGCATTCTCGCCGTTTCACAATGCGAACCGCTGTTTACTTGTTGCCTTCGCGATGGCTAGTCTCGATGCCACGGCCGGTGTGCGGCCGGAGCAGAAAGGAACTCCCATGCAGATCGACAGCAACCTCGTCGCGCTGGTCACCGGCGGCGCTTCCGGCCTCGGGCTGGCGACCGTCAAGGAGCTGCACGCGCAGGGTGCGAAGGTCGTCATCGTCGACCTGCCCGCCTCGTCCGGCGAGACCGTCGCCAAGGAACTCGGCGACGGCGTCGTCTTCGCCGCGGCCGACGTGACCGACGAGGAGCAGGTGACCGCCGCGCTCGACGCCGCCGCCGAGCTCGGCCCGCTGCGGATCGCGGTGAACTGCGCCGGGATCGGCAATGCCGTCAAGACCGTCGGCAAGCAGGGCGCGTTCCCGCTCGCGGACTTCACGAAGGTGATCAATGTCAACCTGATCGGCACCTTCAATGTGATCCGGCTGGCCGCCGAGCGCATCGCCGCCACCGAGCCGGTGGGCGAGGAGCGCGGCGTCATCATCAACACCGCCTCGGTCGCGGCCTTCGACGGGCAGATCGGGCAGGCGGCGTACTCCGCCTCCAAGGGCGGCATCGTCGGGCTGACGCTGCCGGTCGCGCGCGACCTCGCGAGCCTGAAGATCCGGGTACTCACCATCGCGCCCGGCCTCTTCCGCACCCCGCTCTTCGCCACCCTGCCGGACGAGGCCATCGACTCGCTCGGCGCGCAGGTGCCGCACCCCTCGCGGCTCGGCGACCCGGTCGAGTACGGCGCGCTGGCCAGGCACATCGTGGAGAACCCGATGCTGAACGGCGAGACCATCCGGCTCGACGGCGCCATCCGCATGGCTCCGCGCTGATCCTTTCCATGACCGCGGCCGGTGCCTTCCGGCCGCGGTCGTCGGCCGTTCCCGGAATGCAACATTGCAATGTTTTATGTTGCGATGTACGTTCCCCGGTGTGACCCGAACTACCGATCACCCCCGCTTCGACACCCTGGTCGCCGCCTTCCAGCACACCGCGACCCGCGCGCCGGACGACATCGCGCTGCGCACCCCCGGCGACACCACGACGCTCACCTGGCGCGGCTACGCCGCCGAGGTGCGCGGCGTCGCCGCCGGGCTGGCCGCGCTCGGCGTGCGCAGGGGCGACACCGTCGCGCTCATGATGGGCAACCGGGTGGAGTTCTATCCGCTGGAGGTGGGGGCGCAGCACCTCGGCGCCACCTCGTTCTCCGTCTACAACACGCTCGCGCCCGAGCAGCTGGCGCACGTGCTCGGCAATTCCGGTGCGCGCGTGGTGATCTGCGAGCCGCAGTACGTGCCGCGGCTGCGTGCCAGCGGCGCCGCGCTCGACCACATCGTCTGCGTGGACGAGGCGCCGGAGGGCACTGTCGGGATGGCCGAGTTGATCGCGGGCGGCGACCCGGAGTTCGACTTCGCCGCCGCCTGGCACGCGGTCCGGCCGGACGACGTCGCCACCCTCATCTACACCTCGGGCACCACCGGCAACCCCAAGGGCGTGGAGACCACGCACGCCGCGCTGCTCTTCGAGGCCTACGCGGTCGAGGAGGTGCTCGGCATCCGGTTCGGCGACACCATCACCTCCTACATGCCGACCGCGCACATTGCCGACCGGCTCACCGCGCTCTACTTCCAGCAGGTCTTCGGCACCCAGGTCACCTGCGTCGCCGACCCGGCCTGCATCGCCCCCGCGCTCGCCGAGCTGCGCCCCACCATCTGGGGCGCGGTGCCGAGGGTCTGGGAAAAGCTGCGCGCCGCCGTCGAATTCGCGGTCGCGGCCGAGCCGGACGAGCGGAAGCGCACCGGGCTGCGCTGGGCGCTCGACGTCGCCGCGCGGCGCAGCGCCAGGCAGCTGGCGGGCGCGTCGGTGCCCGAGGAGCTGGCCGTCGAGTGGCAGCGCGCCGACGCGCTGGTACTCGGCCCGCTGCGCGCCGAGCTCGGGCTGGACCGGGTGCGCTGGGCCATGTCCGGCGCCGCACCCATCCCGCCGGAGACGCTCGGCTTCTTCGCCGGGCTGGGTATTCCCATCGCGGAGATCTGGGGCATGTCCGAGCTGGCCTGCATCTGCAGCGTCAGCCATCCCGAGGATGCCAAGCTCGGGAGCGTCGGCACGCTGCTGCCCGGGATGGAGGCTCGGGTCGCCGCCGACGGGGAGCTGCTGGTACGCGGGCCGCTGGTGATGAAGGGGTATCGCGGGGAGCCCGCCAAGACCGCCGAGGCGATCGATGCCGACGGGTGGTTGCACACCGGTGACGTGGTGACCATCGATGACGAGGGGTTCCTGCGGGTGGTCGTCCGGAAGAAGGAGCTGATCATCAATGCCTCCGGGAAGAACATGTCGCCCACCGCGATCGAGAGCGCGCTCCAGGCGGCGACGCCGCTGATCGGGGTGGTGGCGGCGATCGGGGACGGGCGGCCGTACAACACCGCTCTCGTGGTGCTCGATGCCGAGACGGCGCCGCGCTACGCCCAGCAGCACGGGCTCGCGGATGCCTCCGCTTCGGCGCTCGCGGCTGATCCCGGGGTGCGCGCGGCGATCGCGGCAGGGATTGCCGCGGGGAACGCAAAACTCGCTCGGGTGGAGCAGGTTCGGCGGTTCCGGGTGTTGCCGGTGTTCTGGGAGGGAGGTGGGGACGAGCTCACGCTCACCTTGAAGTTGAAGCGGCGGGTGATCGCGGAGAAGTACGCCGCGGAGATCGAAGGGTTGTACGCGGCGGCGCCGTCGGGTGAGGTGCTGGAGCCGGAGGGGGTTCCGGAGCCGGTGTGACGCTCAGTCGGAGCGGGTGCCGCGCAGGCGGTTGCCGAGGCGCTGACCGGCGGCTTTCGCCTGGCGGGCGCGTTCCGACGTCGCGAAGTCGGTCGCGATACGTTTGCCGGTCGCGGCGGCCTGCCTGGCGTGGTCGTTGTCCTCGACCCGGCGGGTCATGTCGGCGGCGATTCGCCGCGAGGTCGCCTTGGCCTGCTGGGCCGGTTGGGAGTCGGCGACCCGGCGGGCGGCGTCCCTCGCCTGATCGACGCGTTCGGACGAGGCGATGCGGCGGCCCGCGTCCTTCATCTGCTCGGCGCGTTCGGAGGCGAGGCGGCGCCCCGCTTCTTTCACCTGCTCAGCCTGCTCCGAGCCGGCGATGCGGCGTCCGGCTGCGACAGCCTGTTGCGTGCTCTCGACACCTGCGCGACGCAGGCGGGCGCTCTGCTCGAGGGCGCGGCGGTAGAGGCGGGCGCGGGTCGGGGCGGTGCCGCTGAGGCGGTCGCAGAGGCTGCGGCCGCCAGGGCGGAGCGCGGGCACCGCGTCGGCGATCAGGACCGCGACCGCGAGCACCCAGAGCAGCACCGAGAGCGCGAAGGCGCCCTGCACGAGGGCGATGCACGCGGCCGAGTACAACCCGACGTCCTTCAGCGTCGTGCTGATGGCGTGCCGAGCCGCCCGGCCGCGCGAGAGCCGCGGGTCGACCCCGTGCGCGGCGATCCGCACCTCGGCGAGCGCACCGCCCGCGCTGTGGCCGGTCCACGCGAGCATGGCGAAGCGCACTAGCGCGGTGAGCGCGATCAACGCCAGGAACCCCTGCGTGACCAGCGAGAGCAGCTCGCCCACCACACCGGAGCCGACCTCGGCCCCCGCCGCTTTGACGTCGCCCTCCGACCCCATGAGTTCCCACGCGCTGCTCGCACCGAGTGCGGGCCAGTCGGAGAGGTAGTCGCCGATCCGGTACTGGGTGACCCAGCCGAGCGCGGCGGTCAGCAGCACCACCACGCCGAAGTCCAGCGTCCAGGCGGCCATGCGCCTGCCCGGGGTGACGATCGCAGACTGCTCCATGCCGTCCGATGGTGCTGGTTGCGGCGGGTTCACGGTGTCGTTCGATCGGACGACAGTGTCCGTACCCTGGGGTTATGGGCGCAGACGGGAGCGCGGGCCGGTGACGGAGCGGAAACCGGCGCGGCAGAGCTTCGAATCCTGGGTGGACAAGCAGGTCAGGGCGGCGGAGGAGCGCGGGGAGTTCCGGAACCTGCGCGGTTTCGGGAAGCCGATTCCGGGTGCGGGGGCGCCGGTGCAGGAGGATGCCTGGCTGCGTAGCTACCTCCAGCGCGAGGGCGCCGATACCGGGCTCATGCTGCCCACCCCGCTGCTGCTGCGCCGGGATGCCGAGCGGATCGGGGTCACGGTGCGCGACTGTTCCACGGAGGAGCAGGTGCGCGCCGAGGTCGCGGCGCTGAACCGGCGGATCGTGGAGTATCTGCGGATTCCGTCCGGGCCGGTGGTGCCGGTGTCCACCGTGGAGGTCGAGGTGGTGGTCGCGGAGTGGCGGCGGGAGCGCGAGGAGCAGCGCCGCGCAGCGGCGAAACCGGTAGCGCCGGCGTTGCCGGAAGCGAGGCGCGGTCGGTGGTGGCGAAGGGGGTCAGCGCGGACTTCATAGGGGGGCAGCCATGGGCCGGATCGAGTACTACTGACCCGCAGGAGCCGGGCCGAATTCGCTCGTGGTGGCGTGCACTCGGACGCCTACGACTTCCACCCGCGCATGCGTCGGCAGATCGGCGACGACCTGTCTGGCACGTACCGTTCCTCGGCTGAGCCGACGCCGCCGAATCAGCGCCCTGGGGCGTCACCGTAGACGGTGAGCCAGATCCCGCGCCCGAGCGCCTCGGCCAGCGCTTCGTCCCCCACCCCGGTGGGCGCCCCGAACGTAACGGTGATCGACCGCTCGACCATCGAGGTCAGCACGATCGCCGTGGCCGCCGGATCAATCGCGGCACTGATCCGCCCCGCGGCCCGGTCCGCCTCCAACCGCGTCCGAACCATCTCCATGAACAGCGCCAGCCGTGTGTGCCAGTACTCCCGGACATCCCGGTCGTAAGCAGCGAGTTCGTTCAGCGCGAGCAGCAAATAACGATGTTGGCGAAAACCGGTAATCATCGCGCGCATGGCGCGGATAACGCCGGCCTGCTTATCGGTGTGCGCCGAACCCCACCACTGCTCGGCGGCGGCGAAGAGATCAGCGGTGGCCAACTCCGCCATCCGGATGAGCAGGCTGCTCTTGTCCGGGAAGTAGCGGTAGAACGTGGAGCGCGCCGAGCCGGAGGCGGTGGCGATCCGCTGCACCGCGATCTCGGTGAACGGCGTGCCATCGGCCAGTAGCTCCTCCACCGCGGCCAGGACCCGCTGTTCGAATTCCGCGCGGCGATCGTCGGTACCCTTCCTGGCGGTGCGGGGAACGCGGGTCAGCGAGGGCACGCCGGGCTCGTCATCCGTGGGTTCGATTCGCGCATGTGTTCCATTCTGCCTCGCCGCGCACGGGCGTTGACTTTTCCCGGCCGGGACCGCACTCTTGTCGGACACAGTGTCCGAGACTCGGTGACTGACTCCGAAAAGCGTCGTCGACCGGGCGATCTCAGCGTCGAGGCGGTCCCATGCCTGCACCATCCGTGACGACCATCGACCGCGCGGAGGTGGTGGTCGTCGGGGCCCGCTGCGCGGGCAGCGCCGCCGCGCTGGCGCTGGCGAAAGCGGGCCGCCGAGTGGTGGCCATCGATGCCGCCCGCCTCCCCTCCGACACGCTCTCCACGCACCTGCTCTGGCCCTCCGGGCTGGCCGAGATCGAGCGCCTCGGCGCGCTGGACGCCGTCGCCGCGATCGGCGCGCCCGAGCTCACGCACGCCATGGCGGCCATCGCCGGGTACAAGGTGGCCTCGCGCTTCCCCGCCGTCGGGGAGATCGACTACGCCATGTGCGTGCGGCGCACGGGGCTGGACGACGCGCTGCTCAGGACCGCCGTCGCCGCCGGGGTGCAGCTGCGCGCGCGCTGCCGGGTCACCGAGCTGCTCTGGGAGGGCGGGCGCTGCGCGGGGGTCAGGTACACCGACCCGGACGGCGCCGAGGTGGAGCTGCGCGCCGCGCTGGTGCTCGGCGCCGACGGCAGGCGCAGCACGGTGGCCCGGCTGGTCGGCGCCGAGGAGCCGTTCGCGCACAGACCGAGTGGACGCGACTGCTACTACGCCTACTGGAAGGACAGCAGGCCGGACTGGCGGCACATCGCCGCCCAGTGGCGCGCCGGCAGCGACCTCGGCACCGCCTTCCCGTGCGACGACGGCCTGCTGCTCTGCCTGGTGCAGCCCGCCGCCACCGGGGAGCGCGGCGGCGTCGGTGCGGCCGAGGCCCGCTACACCGCGGCCATCGAGAACATCCCGGAGCTGGTGGAGCGGCTGCGCGGCTGCACCCGGGTGGGCCGGGTGCGCTCGGCCACCGACATCGCCTCCTACTTCCGCCACTCCAGCGGCCCCGGCTGGGCGCTGCCGGGCGACGCCGGGCACTTCAAGGATCCCGTGACCGCCCAGGGCATCCGGGACGCGCTGCGCTACGGCAGGTTGCTCGGCGAGGCCGCCGCCCCGGTCCTCGACCACCCGGAGCGGCTGGACCGCGCGCTGCGCGACTGGGAGCAGACCCGGGTGCGCGACTGCGTCGACATCTACCAGTGGACCAACAGGCTCGCCCGCGGCGAGACCATCAGCCCGCTGGAGCACGCGCTCTACCGCGCCGCCGACACCGACCCGGCCATCTCCGAGGCCGTCATCGGGATCTTCTCCCGCACCGTCGACCCCAGCTCCTTCCACACCCCGATGCGTGCGGGAATGCTTGCCCTGCGGGCACTCTGGAACGCGCGCACCGACCCGCTCCCGGTCCTCGCCGATCTCGCCCGCACCGCGCGCGACACCGTCGCCGAGCGCGTCGAAGCCGTGGAAATCCGCCGCCGATCGCACCGCCGGGTGCCGCCGATGTCCCGTCCCGCCGAATCCTCGCTCACCACGTCCTCTCCAGGAGACGACCATGCCTGACCAGCCCGCGACAGCGCCGTTGCCGGAGCCACGCTGCACCACCGTCCCCCGCCGCGACGTCCTCCGCGGCGCGCTGGCCGCGAGCGCCGTGCTCGCCGCCGGCGCCGCCGCGGCCCCCGCCCAGGCGAGCCCGGCCCGCCGCAGCCCCGCGCTGCACACCGGTGGCCGCAGCGTCGCCGTCTTCGGCGGCGGCATGGCCGGGCTGTCGGCCGCGCACGAACTCGTCGAGCGCGGTTATCGGGTGACCGTGTACGAACCCGCTTACCTGGGCGGCAAGGCACGCAGCATGGGCGTCCCCGGCACCGGGCGGGGCGGGCGGATGGATCTGCCCGGCGAGCACGGATTCCGCTTCTTCCCCGGCTGCTACCAGAACGTGCCGGACACCATGGCGCGCATCCCGTTCCCCGGCAATCCGAACGGCGTGCGGGACAACCTGATCCGGGTCGAGGGCACGGTCGCCGGGTTCCGCGGCAGGCCGCCGCTCTTCGCCCCGATCGAGATCGGCTCGCTGGATCAGCTCACCCCGGAGTTGCTGGCCAACACCATGATCGGCGCGTTCAGCTTCCTGCCCGAGCTGCCGCCGCACGAACTCGCCTTCTTCGGCAAGCAGATGACCATGTGGTTCAGCTCCTGCGAGGAGCGCCGGTTCGGGCAGTGGGAATACGTCACCTGGGCGCAGATCATGCGGGCCGCGGGGAAATCGCACGCGTATCAGGAGTACCTGGTGAGCGCGCTGACCCGGATCACCGTCGCGGCCAAGCCGCACCTGAGTTCGGCGCGCACCATCGGCACCATCGGCGAGGCGCTGGTCCTGGCCGCCACCGGGTTGATTCCGCAGTTCTCCGGCGGGGTGGACCGGATTCTGAACCGGCCCACCAACGAGGCGTGGATCGATCCGTGGGTCGCCTACCTCATGTCGCGTGGGGTGCAATTCGTGCTGGGATCCGAATTGACCCGGTTGAACCTGGGCAATGGCGTGATCAGCTCGGCCACCGTCGGCGGCACGACGGTCGAAGCCGATTATTACGTGTGCGCGATTCCGGTGGAGCGCGCCGTTCCGCTGCTCACCGGGGACATTCTGGATGCCGACCCGCACCTGGGCGGGATGGGCCGGCTGCTCACCGACTGGATGGTCGGCATCCAGTACTTCCTGCTCCGCACCACCGGCATGCCGGAGGGGCACATTGCCGCGCTCGGCTCGCCGTGGGCACTCACCGCGCTGCGGCAGGCGCCCATGTGGGTGGGCGATTTCCCCGCCCGCTACGGCGACGGGACGGCCGTCGAGTGTCTCTCGGTGGATATCTCGGACTGGGATTCGCCCGGCATCATGTTCGGGCGCACCGCGAAACAGTGCTCGGCCGAGGAGATCTCGATCGAGGTGTGGGCGCAGTTGAAGGAGTGGCTGAATACCAATACCGGGTGGCTGCGGGACGAGGATATTCACTCGTGGCACCTCGATCCGGGGGTGCGCTGGTCCGGTGGGGTCGCGTACAACGAGACGCCGCTGCTGGTGAACACCATCGGCTCGTACGACAATCGACCCAACGCGCACTGCGCGATTCCGAATCTGTTCTTCGGCGGGGATCACGTGCGGAGCCATATCGATCTGGCGACCATGGAGGGGGCGAACGAGTCGGGGCGGATGGTGGCGAACGCCGTCATGGACGCGGCCGACGATCCGCAGCCGCGGGCCGCCGTTTTCCCCCTGGTCGCGCTGCCCGCTTTCGAGGGGGCGAAGGCGGTGGATCGCGATCGGTATCGAGCAGGGTTGCCGCACATTCTGGATTTCTGAAGAGTTCGGCGGGCAGCGCGAGGGGCTGCCCGCCGGGGCTCTCGGGAGAGGGCCTGGAACAACGCGACTGTTCGTGCTGAGACTACGGATGGAATCGTGACGACCGCGGTCAGACCAACAGGGGGCGGCGGTCCGCGTCGGCGCTGGACACGGGATGAGATCCAGTGGGCGCGGCCGGTCGGACCGGCAGGCTGGTCAAGCCGTGGATCAGGAGGCTTTTTCGCCAGGTCAGAGCGCTGAATTCCCCGTCGAGCGATATCTCCGGGAACTTGGCCAGCAGTCGCGCGATCGCGGTGGTGGCCTCGACGCGGGCCAGGGTGGCGCCGAGACAGTGATGGATGCCGTGTCCGAAGGCGATGTGCCGGCTTTCGGGCCTGTCGAGGTCGATCCGGTCCGGGTCGGCGAATCGCGCCGGGTCGCGATTGGCGGCGGCGAGCGAGATCAGGATGAATTCGCCCGCGTCGATATCCGTGCCGCCCAGTGTGATCGGGGCGGTGGTGTAGCGAGCTGTCGCGATGTGCAGCGACCCGTGACAGCGCAGGATCTCCTCGACATAGGCGGGGATCGCTTCGGGGTGGGTGCGCAAGCGCGCGGCCGTCGCCGGATCGCGCAGGAGCTCCAGTACCGAATTGCCGATGAGATTGACGGTGGTCTCGTGCCCGGCTATCAACAGCAGGAGCAGCATGGCGATGAGTTCGTGCTCGTCCAGGCGGTCTTCGTGGTCTTTCGCGATGATCAGCTGGGAGAGGATGTCGTCGCGGGGGTCGTCGGTGCGTTCGGCGATCAACTTCGTCAGGTAGGTCAGGTAGCTGATCCCGGCGGCGGTGCGTTCCTCGAGCGTGGCCGAGTCGTCGACGACGACGGCGGTCCACGCGCGGAACTCTTTCTTGTCGGCGTCGGGGACGCCGAGCAGTTCGCAGATCACCGCGGTCGGCAACTGGAATGCGTAGCTGTCGATGAGGTCGACGGTCGTTCGCGCGCTGATGTCGTCGAGCAGGGTGTCGGCGATCGCGGTGATTCTCGGCTGGAGATCGCGGATGGCGGGACCGGCGAAGGCCCTGGCCACGAGACGGCGCAGCCGGGTGTGCTGTGGCGGGTCGGCGAACAACATGTTGTCGCTGATGGCGGTGTTGAACAACTCGGCCGCGCCGTTCTTGGCCAGCACGGCCCGGCCCTCGGGCGACCCGATGCGTTTACTGATGGTCGGCTCCGCGAAGGCCTGTTTGGCTACCTCGTGATCGACGATCAACCAGCCGAGTACACCGTCCAATCGAATTCGGTGCAGGGGACCGCGCTCACGCAGCGCCCGGTAGGTCGCGTGCGGATCCTGGTAGAAGTCGTCGGTCAGTTCGAGGATCTCCCTCGCGCCGGTCACCACGGACCGCCGGGTGAGCAGGCGGCCGGGCTCGAGTCGATGTAGTGCACAGTCCCTCAGTCCTTTCGGCGAACTATCTGACGTGCGCGCGATGCCGCGAGAGGTCGAGCAGTGTCGATCAGGTGAACCAGGAAGCCCCGTGCAGGCTGGCCGTGGCCGCTGTTCACAAACCTTCGACCATGTGACGCGGTCGGATGCGAGAGGGAACGGAGCGCGACGAGCCGTCACGGATGCTAGGTGCCGTCGGTGTGGGGGTCAAGGTTCCCGGCAGTACGGGGGCGCGATTCTTCTCGACAGCTCAGGGCGCGACCAGACGCCGCACGGCGAGCACGACGGCCGAACGCTGACGCTCGACGGCGCCCTCCGCTCTCCGCGCCTGAACAGCGTGCGTGGCGGCGGTGCGAGTGAGATCGGTGAGCATGCGCAACAGCGCGACCGGCGTGAAATCAGCGGTGATCAACCCGTCCCGCTGCCCCCTCCGCACCTCCTCCACCTTGGGCGTGATAGCCCGCCGCAACACCGCGTCCACCCGCGGATCCAGTGCCTCCAGATCCGCCCACGCCTGCAACCGCGCGTCATCGGGGTGCGCGACGAAGTGATCGAACAACCGCCCCGCGTACCCCGGCAGATCCTCGGCGCGCAGCGCGGTGCTGGTGGTGGTCTCGGTGGCCCACTGCTCGGTGACCGCCGCATACAGCTCGGTCTTGCCGGGGAAGTAGGCGTAGAGCCGGTCCTTGCTGGCGTTCGCGTCGGCGGCGATCCGATTGATCCGCGCACCCGCGACGCCGTGCCGCGCAAATTCCGCGCGTGCGGCGGTGAGAATGCGTTCCCGGGTGGCGTGGCCTGCTGCGCGCATCCCGAGATCCTATCTTGCCGAACCATCCGGTTCGGCTTTACGCTGTTTCCCGAACCAATCGGTTCTGAACAGAGGAGCGGGCGCATGGGCGAAGCACGGTGGCAGCAGTTGCGGGCGGAGAGCGGCGGGGTCGCCCCGGCGGAGCTGGACGAGCTCTGGGCCCGGCTGAAACCCGCTCGCGCGGAGGAGATCCTCGGAGAGTGGAAGGGGGATGCCTTCCAGACCGGGCATCCGCTGTGCCGGGCACTGGCGAAGAGCCGCTGGTACGGGAAGACCTTCACCGCGCTGAACGATGCCAAGCCGCTCATCTGCCGGGCCGAGGACGGGTCGCTCTTCTCCAACGTGGAGCTCGGCGGCGGCGAGGCAACGCTGTGGAATATCGAGTTCCGCGGCGAGACGACGGCCACCATGGTCTACGACGGCCGCGCGGTCTTCGACCACCTCAAGTGGCTGGACGACACGACCCTCATGGGCATCATGAACGGCCGCCCGGAGCTGGTGCTCGCCGACGGGCAGTTCTTCTACTTCCTGCTGGAGCGGGTGTGAGGACGAGCGCGCTGCTCTCCCGCGACCCCGGCGCGCCGTTCGAGCCGGCCGAGGTAGAGGTCGATGAACCGCTGGGCACCGAGATCCTGGTGCGGATCACCGCCTCCGGCGTGTGCCACACCGACCTGATCTCGCGCGCGGCAGGCGCGGCCGACCGGCCGGTGCTGCTCGGCCACGAGGGCGCGGGCATCGTCGAGGCGGTGGGCCGAGGAGTGACCGACGTGCACCCGGGCGACCACGTGGTGCTCACCTTCCGGCACTGCGGCCGCTGCCCGAACTGCCTCGCCGACCGTCCGGCCTACTGCCGGAAGGCGACCGCGCTGAACAACTTCGGCCGCCGCGCCGAGGGCGGGCCGCGGGTGACGCTGGACGGCGCGCCGGTGCTGGACGGGTTCTTCGGACAGTCCAGCCTGGCGGGTTACGCGCTGGCCACGGAGGACAACACCGTCGTCGTCGAGCCGGATACCGACCTCGCGCTGGCCGCCCCGCTCGGCTGCGGCTTCCAGACCGGCGCGGGTGCGGTGCTGAACGTGCTGGCCCCCGCACCGGGCGCGCAGCTGGTGATCTACGGCGCGGGCGCGGTCGGCATGGCCGCGCTGCTGGCCGCGAAAGCGCTGGACGACGTCGCGATCACGGTCGTGGAGACCTCGGCGGCCCGGCGCGCGCTGGCGCTGCAGCTCGGCGCGCAGGCGGCGCTCGACCCCGCCGAGACCGAGATCCCGCCCGCGATCCGCGAGCTCACCGGCGGCGGCGCCACGCACGCGCTGGAGACCACCGGCGTCCCGGCCGTGCTCGGCGGTGCCGTGGCGGCGCTGGCGACCGGCGCCACGGTGGTCGCGGTCGGGCTCGGGCAGGGCGTGCCGCCGGTGGACCTGGGTGACCTGGTGCTGAACGGCAAGTCGATCCGCGGCTGCCTGGCGGGCGACTCCATTCCGCAGGTCTTCATTCCGCGGCTGCTGCGCCGGCACCGGGAGGGACGTTTGCCGCTGGAACGGCTGGTTACCACCTACCCGTACGCCGAGATCGAGGCGGCGCTGGCGGCGCAGCGCGCTGGTGACGTGGTGAAACCGGTGCTCCTCTGGTGAGCAAGTTGTTACGTTGCTTAACAGTTAATTTTCTGAAATAGTGGCGCCGTGCGTTTCTGGGACCGGTACGCGGCCGTGGTTTCCGCGAAGAAGTCATGGCTGCTGCTGGTGGCGCTGCTGCTGGCGGGCATTGCCGCCATCGGGCTGATCGGCTCGAACGACTCGGCGGGGCAGGCGCCGAACTCGCTGCCGGACAGCGCCGAGTCGGCACGGGCCGCCGCCGCGCTCGACGAGTTCCCCGGCGCCGATGTGGCCGCGGCCATCGCGGTGGTCACCCGGACCAATGACGGGGAGCTCACCGAAGCCGACCTGGCCGCGGCGGGCGCGGCGCTGGACCGGATGCGCGGGACGAGCGCGGCCCGTCCCGATGGCCCACCGACGCCGATCATCCCGGCCCCGGACGGGAGAGCGGCGCTCGGCCAGGTGCCGGTGGACGCCGCGCTCAACGGCTTCGCGCTCACCGACGCGGTCGCCGAGCTGCGCACCGCGGCCGGGGAGGGGCTACCCGCGGAGCTGATTGTGCAGGTCACCGGCGGTCCCGCCTTCGGCGCCGATATCGCCGACTCCTTCTCCGGCGCCAATGTCACGCTGCTCGCGGTGACCGCGCTCGTGGTCGCGGTCCTGCTCATCGTGACCTACCGCTCGCCGGTGCTCTGGCTGGTGCCGCTGCTGGTGGTCGGGCTGGCCGACCGGGTGGCGACCTCCGTCGGCACGGGGCTGGCGGAACTCACCGGGCTCAGCTTCGACGGCTCCACCTCCGGCATCACCAGCGTGCTGGTCTTCGGCGCGGGCACGAATTACGCGCTGCTGCTGGTCTCCCGCTACCGGGACGAGCTGCACCGGCACGCCGACCACAGGGAGGCGCTGCGCCGGGCCGTGCGCCGCGCGGGCCCGGCCATCCTGGCCAGCAATGCCACGGTGGTGCTCGCGCTGCTGGTGCTGCTGCTCGCGGTGCTGCCGAACACCCGCAGCCTCGGCGCGCTCGCCGCCGCCGGGCTGGTGGTGGCGGCGGTCTTCGTGCTCGGCGCGCTGCCCCCGGCGCTCGCGCTCTGCGGGCGGAAGGTGTTCTGGCCCTTCGTGCCGCAGGTCGACGAGCGGGACAGCGCTACCGAGGGGATCTGGCACCGGGTGGCCGCCGGGGTGGTGCGCAAGCCGGTGCTGGTGGCGGGGACCGCGATCACCGCGCTGGTGCTCTGCGCGCTGGCGCTGCTCGGCGCGCAGGTCGGGCTCTCGCAGACCGAGCAGTTCCGGGTCAGCGCGGAGTCGGTGGACGGGTTCGACGCGCTCGCCGAGCACTTCCCCTCCGGCGCGGCCGACCCGACCACCGTGGTCGCCAGGGCCGAGGCAGCCGATGCGGTGCAGCGTGCGCTGGAAGGTGTCGACGGGGTGGATCGGGTGACCGCCGCCGGGGACTCCGATACCGGGCTGCGGCGATGGAGCGTGGTGCTGGAAGCCGCGCCCGCCTCGGACGAGGCCTTCGCGACGGTGGAGCGGCTGCGGACAGCGGTCGCTGAAATCCCGGATGCCGAACCGCTCGTCGGCGGCAGCGACGCCGAGGCGCTCGACGTCCGCGATGCCGCGCAGCGCGATCAGAAGGTGGTCATCCCGCTGATCCTGGCGGTGGTCTTCCTGGTGCTGCTCGCGCTGCTGCGCGCGGTGCCCGCGGCGGTGCTGCTGGTGGCGGTGACGGTGCTCAGCGCGCTGGCCGCGCTCGGCGTGGGCAGCCTGCTCAGCATCCACGTCTTCGGCTTCCCGGCCTTCGACACCAATACCCCGCTCTTCGCCCTGCTCTTCCTGGTGGCGCTCGGCGTGGACTACACCATCTTCCTGGTGACCCGCGCGCAGGAGGAGACGCCGGAGCACGGCACCACCGACGGCATGGTGCGTGCGGTGGCCGCCACCGGCGCGGTGATCACCAGCGCGGGCGTGGTGCTCGCCGCGGTGTTCTGCGTGCTCGGGGTGCTGCCGCTGATCACGCTGACCCAGCTCGGGATCGTGGTCGGCATCGGCATCCTGCTCGACACCTTCCTGGTGCGCACGGTGGTGATCCCGGCGCTCTTCGCGATCACCGGGCGCCGCGTCTGGTGGCCGAACGCGCTGTCGCGCAGTACTGCCCGGCCGGAGCCGGTGGGCGGCTCCTGACCGCCGTGCGGTGGCGCGCAGCCGGGCAGCCGCGCTCAGCCCGGCGGCCGGCCGACCCCGTGCCAGCGCAGCAGCTCCAGCGCCACCGCCACGTGCACGGAGTTCGAGGCGAGCGGCCGGGGGAGCAGCTCGTCGGCGCGGGCGAGCCTGCGCAGCAGGGTGTTCCGGTGCGTGTAGAGCCGGGTCGCCGCGCGCGAGGCATTGCACTGCTCCTGCACGAAGGTGAGCACCGAATCGCGCAGCTCCCGGCTGGCGTCGGCGAAGCCACCGAGCGTCTGCTGCACGAACCGCGCCGCCTGGTCGGTGTTCTCCGCGAGTAAGGCGGTGAGCTGCACGGCGGCGAAATCGGCGAGCCTGCGGTCCGGCAGCCGGGCCAGCACCCGCTGGGTGGCGAGCGCGTCCTGGTGCCCGAGCCGGAACCCCGCCAGCCCGAAAGCCCGTGAGCCGATGGCGATCCGCACCCCGGGCAGCTCGTCCAGCGCCGCGCCGAGAATGGCGGGATCGGGCACCGAGGGGCCGGGCACCCAGAGCCACAGCGTGGCCGCGGAGTGCGGCACCGCGAGCACCTCCGGCGCGCCGACCGAGCGGGCGAAGGCCTGGGCCACGGCGGCGGCGGGCAGTTCGGCGCCGTCGGTCCAGGCGATGGCGGCGGTGTGGTGCCGGTCCAGTTGGTAGCCGAGCCGGCTGCCTGCGTCGGCGATATCGGCCTGGTCGCCGTTGAGCAGCCGGGTGACGAGCTCGCGGCGCGCGGGGTCGATGCCCTGGTCCAGCGCGGCGCGCTCGACGGTCACCACGGTCACCAGCGCCTCGATGATGCCGTCGATGTAGCGGGCGATGGAGGCCGCGGTCACCTCCAGCACCTCCTGGAGTTCCTGTGGGTTCGAGGTGATGTCGAAGACGATGGCCATCCAGCGCTGCCAGGCGACGGTCTGTCCGGCCCGGTACGCCTCCAGCGCCGATTCGTTCAGTCCGAGCCGGGCGGCGCCGCGGGCCAGGTCGAGCTGCTCCTGGTCCAGCGCCACCGGGACCGGGGCGCCGGGATCACGGATATTGGCGGTGGCCCAGTGCAGCATGTTCGCCCGGTTCACCCGGCGCACCGCGGCCATGAGCAGCGGATCCTCGGCGTAGGGGCGGATGCCGTCGGCGGCGAGGGTCGCGGAGTGCAGCTCCTCCAGCCACTCCGGCGGCACGGTGAGCGCGAGTTCCGCGCCCTGCCGGATCAACTCCCGCGCCCGTGCCGAAGGTTGCCGTACACCCGAGCCGACCGCCGATCCCACCGGTGCATTGTGCACCATCGTGCGCCCGATGCGGTGCGGAATCGATCTTGGCTGCACCGGATGATCACGGAATGATAAATGGTCTTCGCGGGCGCGCGGGATTCCCGCCGGAGAGGACGGTATGACCATCGAACAGCACGTCGTCGAGCGCGATCTGGTGGTCTCCGGCCGCCCCGCCTCCACCCATCTCGGCGATGTCCGCAGCATGTCGCGGCAGGTGGTCCGGCACTTCGTCAGCACCATGGTGACCTGCGGCACGCTGCCGGGCGAGGCGATCAGCGGCGACGTCACCGCCGTCACCCGGGTGTGCCTGGAACTCGCCGCGCAGATGCTGGACGGCGACTCCTCGCCGGAGAAGTCCGACCGGCTGCGCGCGGCCGCCACCGAGTGGGCGCGCGAGGGCATCCCGATCGACACCATCCACCACGCGGTGCACGAGGGGCTGAAGATGGCCTTCGACCGGATCAGCGCGCAGGCCACCGCCCGCGACTACCAGTCCATGGTGGATATCGCCCGCCGCTTCCTCGATATCGTGGACAGCATCACCTCCACCGTTTCGCTGGCCTACGTGCGGGAGCTGCGCAGCGTGGTGAACGAGCACCACACGGCGGTGCACACGCTCACCTCCGCGCTGCTCGGCGGGAACAGCACCTCGACCATGGCGCGCGAATGCGGGATCGCGGTGGCGGATTCGTACCACGTGCTCGCGCTCGCCGTGCCGCCGCACCGCGACGAGTCCGACCCGGCGCTGGACAGCGCCGTCGTGGCCCGCCGCAAGCTGCGCCGGGTACAGGCGGAGCTGGCGCGCCGCTGCGGCGACCACGCGCTCGCGCTGCTCAGCGTGGACGGCGGCACCGTGCTCATCCCGGAGGAGCACTTCGACCCGGAGCGCGGCGGCGAGTTCGTCGAGCAGCTCTCGGCCGCGGCCCAGGTGCCGATCCGGGCGACCCTGGTGCCGAGCGCCACCGACGACATTCCGCAGTCCGCGGACCGGGCGCACGAGCTGCTCGACATCGTGCAGCGGCTGGACCTGGTCGGCGGGCTCTACCGGTTCGGCGATCTGGCGCTCGAGTACCAGCTCACCCGGCCGGGCCCGGCCAGGGCCAGCCTCGGCGCGGTGCTCGACCCGCTGGACGACAGCCCCGAGCTGCTGGAGACGCTGCGCGTGCACATCAGCAACAACCTGAACCGGCAGCGCACCGCGCGGGTGCTCTACGTGCACGCCAACACCATCGACCACCGCTTCAAACGCATCGGCCAGCTCACCGGCTTCGATCCGGGAGAGGTGAAGGGCCTCTGGTACCTGCGGTCGGCGCTGGTGGCGCGGAGCTACCGGACGGGTGCGGGCGGCGAACCGGCCCGCACCCGCTGAAGCCGGGCGCTCGGAGACACCGCGCTCAGGGGCGCTGCTGCCCGGTCTCGATCGTCGGCAGCACCGCCGTCGCCTCCGGGTCCACGCCCGGCTCCTCGGCGTCGCCGCGGCCGCGGAAGCGCTTGACCATCTCCCAGATGATCGGCAGCACCGAGAGCAGCACGATGAGCAGGAAGATCAGGTCGACGTGCTCGCGGATGAAGGCGATCTGCCCGAGCAGGTAGCCGAGCAGCGTCACGCCGGAGCCCCAGAGCACGCCGCCGATCACGTTGTAGGTCAGGAAGACCGGGTAGTTCATCCGCGCGGCGCCCGCGACCAGCGGCGCGAAGGTGCGCACGAAGGGCACGAAGCGGGCGAGCACGATGGTGATCGGGCCGTGCTTGTCGAAGAACGCCGACGCCTCGACGATGTACTTCTTCTTGAAGATCCTGGCGTCGTCGCTCTTGAACAGCTTGAGGCCGCCGCCCCGGCCGATCGAGTACCCCACCTGATCGCCAAGGATGGCGGCGATCGGGATGAGGACCAGCAGCAGCCAGATCGGCGCGAACGGCTCGATATCGGCGGACTTGCCCGCGACGATCAGCCCCGCGGTGAAGAGCAGCGAGTCGCCCGGCAGCAGTGGGAAGAGCAGCCCGGACTCGATGAACACCACCACGAGCAGCCCGATCAGCATCCAGGTGCCGAACGAGTTGAGCAGGTTCACCGGGTCGAGGAACCCGGGCAGCAGCGCCAGATTCGTCACATCGGCGGCCAGAACGGTTTCGGGGATCGAAAGCACGAGGCCACCGTACCGAATACCGGAACGATCGATCCGCCCCGATCGGGCCCGAGGTTCGCCCCGAGGCTGCCCCTGGCCTGGCTGCGGACACTCCGCTCGGCGTCGCGCACCCGGGACGACTGGGCGATATGCCCTATTCTGGTGGCGTTGCCGCCTGGCGGCACTCCCCGCAGATTCTCGAGCGAAAGCAGGTCATGAAGCGCCGTACGCGCCGTCGAAAACCCGTTCCGCCCCGGCTCCGGCCCGAATCCGGAGCACGCCGATGCTGACCGCCGCGACCATCGCGCTCGGCATCGTGGTCGTGCTGGCCATCACCGCACTGACCGGCTACTTCGTCGCCCAGGAATTCGCCTACATGGCCGTGGATCGCTCCCGGCTGACGGCGCGGGCGGCAGGCGGGGACACCAGCGCGGAGCGCGCGCTCACCGTCACCCGCCGCACCTCCTTCATGCTCTCCGGCGCCCAGCTCGGCATCACCGTCACCGGCCTGCTGGTCGGTTACGTCGCGGAGCCGCTCATCGGCCGCGGGATCGGCGAGCTGTTCGGCGGGGCCGCGATCGCGGTCGGCGTCGGCGCGGTCGCCGCGGTGGCCTTCTCCACCGTCGTGCAGATGGTCTTCGGCGAGCTCTTCCCCAAGAACCTGGCCATCGCGAAGCCGGAGCCGGTGGCGCGCGCGCTGGCGCTCTCCACCACCTGGTACCTGCGGCTCTTCGGCTGGCTGATCACGCTCTTCGACGCCGCCTCCAACCTGCTGCTGCGGCTGCTCCGGATCGAGCCGGTGCACGACGTCGAGCACTCGGCCACCACCCGCGACCTGGCGCACATCGTCGCCGAGTCGCGGGACGCCGGGGAGCTGCCGCCGCGGCTCTCGGTGCTGCTCGACCGGATGCTCGACTTCCCGACCCGCACCGCCGAGCACGCCATGGTGCCGCGGCCACGGGTGGACACGGTGAACGCCGACGACCCGGTGCTGGAGGTGCGCGCGCTCATGGGCCGCGGCCACACCAGGTACCCGGTGATCGGGCCGACCAGCGACGACCTCATCGGCATCGTGCACCTGCCCGACCTGCTCGCCGACACCGTGGCGGGCACCGCGGGCGCCGTGGCGCGGCCCGCGGTGGTGGTCCCGGAGACGCTGCCGCTCACCGAGGTGCTCGACCGGCTGGTCGCCGCGGGCGAGCAGATGGCGCTGGTGGTGGACGAGTACGGCGGCTTCGCCGGGCTGGTCACCGTCGAGGACATGGCCGAGGAGCTGGTCGGCGAGCTCTCCGACGAGCACGACCCCGCGGTCGACCCGGCCACCGTGCGCCGGGTGGACGGCGGCTGGGCGCTGCCCGGTGACATCCACCTGGACGAGGCCGAGCGGGTGCTGGAGCGGCCGCTCCCGGCGGGCGACTACGAGACGCTGGCCGGGCTGGTCATCACCGCGCACGGCGGGCTGCCCGCGGTGGGCGAGACCATCGAGGTGCCGCTGCCCGCCGAACACGACCCGCTGCGCCCCGATCCCGAGCGGGCGCTGCTGCGGGCCGAGGTGGTCGCCATCGGCAAGCATGTGCCCTCGGCGCTCTTCGTGAAGGTGGTGGCCTCCGATGGATGACCCGCTGCTCGTCGCGCTCGTCACCACGGGGCTGATCGCCGCGAGCGCGTTCTTCGTGGCGGTGGAGTTCGCGCTGATCGCGGCGCGGCGCAACCGGCTGGAGGACGCCGCGGCGCACAGCCGCGCGGCCCGCGCCGCGCTGCGCAGCGCCACCGAGCTGTCGGTCCTGCTGGCCGGGTCGCAGCTCGGCATCACGGTCTGCACGCTGGCGCTCGGCGCCATCACCAAGCCGGCGGTGCACCACTGGATCACCCCGGGGCTGGAGGCGATCGGCGCGCCGTCGGGGCTCGCCGACGCGGGCGGCTTCGTGCTGGCGCTCTTCATCGTCACCTTCCTGCACCTGGTGATCGGCGAGATGGCGCCGAAGTCGTGGGCCATCGCGCACCCGGAGCGCTCGGCGATCCTGCTGGCGATTCCCATGCGCGGCTTCATGTGGTTCACCCGGCCGCTGATCGCGGCGCTGAACCGGCTGGCCAACCGCTGCCTGCGGCTGGTCGGGGTGCAGCCGGTGGACGAGGTCGCGGCCGGGCAGGACCCGGAGGCGCTGCGGCACCTGCTCGAGCACTCCGCCACGGTCGGCGCGCTCGACCCGCACGACCACCGCAGGCTCGCCGCCGCGCTGGAGCTGGAGGACCGGACCGTCGGTGACATGGTCGACGCCGGGGCCGAGCTGAGCTCGGTCCCCGCGGACGCCGAGCCGGCCCGGATCCGCGACCGGGCGCGCGCCGCCGGGCACCTGCGGCTGCTGGTCACCGAGGACGGCGCGATCACCGGCGTGGTCCACGCCAGGGACACGCTCTGTGCCCCGGACGGCGCCCGCGCCCGCGATCTCATGCGGCCGGTGCCGGTGCTCACCGCGCAGACCCCGGCCTACCAGGTGCTGCAGACGCTGCAGGATTCGCGCAACCACCTCGCCCTCGTCTACCGGGACGAGCGGCTGCTCGGCGTGATCACGCTGACCGACATCCTGCGCGAGCTCATGCCGACCAGGGCGGCCTGACAGCGAAAGCGGGCCGGGTTCTCTCGAACCCGGCCCGCTCCCTGTGTTCTCCGCGCGTCAGCAGGTCACCTGGGCGGCCGCACCGTCGAAGCGGGACTCGATGTAGTTCCACGCCTCGCCGAAGCCGGCCACCGCGGTGGTCATGTGCTCGGCGATGTCGTAGGGCGAGAACTTGAGCGGGGTACCCGCGGCGCACCAGCGGTTCGCCGTCCGCTCCAGCGGCTCGAAGGCGGTGAGCTGGTCGTACCGGCCCTGCCAGATCATGGTCGGCGCGGTCGGGGTGCCCGGGTAGTCCACCAGGCTGTTCTCGCGCAGCACCGCACGCGCCTCCGGCGAGTCCATGAGTGCCTTGCTCGCGGCCATCTGGTCGGCGCTCCGGTACGCGCCGTGGAAGAGCAGGAAGCGGCGGCAGGCGTCGTGCGTGAACTCGCGGAACCACAGGCCGTTCGGGTTCAGCTGGTCGCTGATCGGCAGCCGGTCCGGGTACTCGCGCTCCAGCCCCATGGCGGCGGCGAAGGCGAGGCCGAAGCCGATGTGCGGCTCGAAGCCGAGCGAGAGCGCCATCTGCTCCAGGTCGGCGGGGACACCGCCTGCGGCGACCGCGGCCAGCTCCAGCTCGGGGGCGTAGGTGGGCTGCATGGCGGCGGCCCACGCGGTGGCCATGCCGCCGCCGGAGTACCCGGCCAGCGCCACCTTGGAGTTGCCGAGCCCCAGCTCGGTGGCGCGCTGCACCGCGCGCACGCTGTCCAGCGTCATCTGCCCGCCCAGCTTGGCGGCGCCGTAGGCGACGTGCGGACCGAGGTAGTCCGGCATGTTGATGGCCCAGCCCCTGCCGATCGGCAGCATGGCACCCGGCGCGTCCTGCAGTTCACCGTTGAAGAGCGAGCGGGAGGGATTGCACTGCGTGCCGAGCGAGTTGATCAGCGCCTGGTAGGAGACGAGCGGCGGGTTCTGCACGCCGATCGGCAGCAGCACCGTCGTCATGCCCATGATCGGGTTCTCCGACGAGTCGGTGGAGCGGAACGCCACCTGGTGGATGTCGGTCCCGACGTACATGCCGGAGTCGACCTTCCTGGTGCGCACCACGTCGCCGGGGGCGTAGTCGGCCAGGTTCGCCGGGGCGGTGAAGAACGGATCGGGATCCGGGGTCGGAAACAGCGGCTGCGCCTGTGCGGGCGCCGCGATCGCACCGGCCGAGAACAGGCTCAGCAGGACGATCAGAACTCTGGTTCGAACTCTGGGCACGGTCTTCCTTCGATCTGCGGATGAAGCACGGTGAACGGGCGCACAGTATCGAACTTCGAGAATGATCTTCCACTCGCGGAAACGATGGCAGGAAGGTTCACAAACACGGTCGTTCGTGTCTTGTGTGTTCACACCGGGTGTCCGTCTTTCCGCCGGTCCGGCGCGGTCGGGTGCCCTCAGCTGCCCGTCGCGGTGATCCTCGGGAACGGCAGCTCGGCCTCCACGAGATAGGCCAGCTGCAGCAGCGTCCGCTCGGCGCCGCGCGCCCCGGCGAATTGGACGCCGAGCGGGACACCCGCCGGCGCGAGCCCGGCGGGGACCGAGATCGACGGGGTGCCGGTGATGTTGTTCAGCGGGGTGAACCCGACGTACACCCGCAGCCGGTCGAGCAGCTCGTCGAACGGGACGGTGGGGGCGAGGTGGCCGAGCGGCGGGGTGGTGTGCCCGAGGGTGGGGGTCAGCACCGCGTCGTAGCCGCCCAGCTCCGCCTCGTAGGCGCGGTGGGCGCGGGCCAGGGTGCGCAGCGCGCCGGGGGTGCGCCAGATCTCGCGGTAGAACTTGCCGCGCAGCCCCCTGGTCAGCCCGTCCAGCCGGGACCGGTCGAAGTGCCGGTCGGCCAGCTTGCCGGTATCCGAGACCACCGCCGCGAGCAGGGCCCAGTAGTGCAGGAACGCCGTCTCCACGGCCTCGGCGAAGGGCAGCGAGAGCTCATCGACGCGGTGGCCGTGCGCGCTCAGCAGCTCCGCGACCCGCCGCACCGACTCGCGCACCGCGGGGTCGGTGACCGGCCCGGCGGCCGACTCCAGCAGCACCCCGATCCGCAGCGGCCGCTCCGGCGGGCCGTCGACCGTGCCGACCGGCGGCAGCCCCCGGCTCGGGTGGCTGCGCTCGATGGCGGCGGTGAAGGCGGCGGTGTCCCGCACGGTCCTGGTGAGCACCCCCTCACTCACGATGTTCAGTGGGAGCAGCCGGGCCAGCTTGGAGTCGGCGTGCCTGCCCCGGCTCGGCTTGAGCCCGACCAGCCCGGTGCTCGCCGCCGGGATCCGGATCGAGCCGCCGCCGTCGTTGCCGTGCGCGAAGGGCACCACCCCCGCCGCCACCAGCGCGGCGGCGCCCCCGGAGGAGCCGCCCGCCGAGCGGTCCGGCTGCCACGGATTGCGGGTCGGCGCGGCGTGCTCCGGCTCGGCGCTGGCGTTGAAGCCGAACTCCGGCATCGCGCTCTTGCCGATGACCACGGCGCCGGTGCTCAGGAACTCGCGGACGTAGGCGTCGGTGCCGCGGGCGGGCCCGGCGGTGAAGGCCGTCGTCCCGTGGTTGCTCGGCATGCCGGTAATGTCGGAATTGTCCTTTATAAAGGTGGGCACGCCGGCGAAGACGCCGTCCGCCCGCACCGGGAGCACCGGATCGGCGAAGCTCGCGGTGGCCACCGCGTTGAGCTCCGCGACCGCCGCCGCGCGGCACGCGGCCGCCGCCGCGAGTTCGCCTGGGGATCGCTCGCCGCGGCGCACCAGCGCGGCGAGCGCGAGGGCATCGTGCTCGCCGAGCGCGTCGTCGGTGAAGGCGTGGAGGCGGGCGGCGGCGGGGGTGCGAGCGTCGGTGGTCACGTGACCAAATCTAGAAGACAGCGTCCCCCGGGAGGGAGAATCGGATTCGCGACCCGAGTCAGGAAAGGCTACCCTCTCCCGCGTTGTCCGACGGATCGAGGAAAAGCATGACTACCCGCCCGCAGGCGACGTTGCCGCTGTCATCGGCGCAACGCGAGGTGTGGTTCGCCCAGCAGCTGCTCGGCGACGTCCCCCTCACGATCACCCAGTACGTGGACGTGCGCGGCCCGCTCGATCGCGCGGCCTACGTGCGCGCGGCCAGGCACACCGCCCGGGAATTCGGCTCCTACCTGCGCTTCGGCCGCGATGCCGATGGCACGCCGTGGCAGCGCCTCGACTACGACCAGTACGACGAGGTCGATTTCCACGACTTCGCGGCCGAAGCCGACCCGTTCGCCGCCGCGCTCGCCTGGATGCGCGCCGATCAGCGCCGCCCGCTCGACATCACCGCCGCGGAGGCGTCCTGGTCGTCCATCCTGCGGCTCGGCCCGGAGCGGCACCTGGTCTACACCCGGGTGCACCACCTGGTGCTGGACGGCTTCGGCGCCATGACCGTCGCGCGCAGGCACGCCGAGCTCTACGGGCGGCTGGTGGCGGGGGAGACGCTGCCCGAGCCCGAGCTGGGCTCGCCGCAGGCGCTGCTCGACGCCGACCGGGCGTACCGGGAGTCCTCGCGGTTCCGGACCGATCGGGAGTATTGGACAGAACACGCCACCGGTTTGCCCGATCCGGTCAGTTTGTCGAATCGGCCCGGCGAGCTCGCGCCCTGGTCGGTGATCGCCGGCGCGGACCTCGGGCCGGACCGGGTCGCGGCGCTGGCGGCCGCGGGGGCGGGGGCGGGCTCGGCGGCCGTGCTGATCGGGGCGTTCGCCGGGTACCTGGGGCGGAACGCGGGCGCCGCGGAGGTGTCGCTGAGCTTGCCGGTCACCGCGCGCACCACGGCGGTGCTGCGCCGGGCGGCGGGGCTGGTGAGCAATGTGGTGCCGCTGCGCATCGCGGTGCCGGACACGGCGACCGCCGCCGACCTGGTGGCGGCGACCCGCGCCGAGGTGGGCGGGGCGCTGCGGCACCAGCGGTACCGCGGGGAGGACATCGAGCGGGATCGCGGCGGGGTCGGGGCCGGGTTCGGGCCCGCGGTCAACATCATGAACTTCCACTCCACGGTCGAGTTCGGCCCGGCGCGGGGCACGCTGCACCTGCTGACCACCGGGCCGGTGCCGGATCTCACGCTGAACATCTACCCGGGGTCGGAGTCCGGGCTGCGGGTGGAGTTCGAGGGGAATCCGAACCGGTACACCGAGGCCGAGCTGGCCGCGCACCACGCGCGGTTCCTGCGCTTGCTGGCGCACCTCACCGACGATGCAGCGGCCACACTGGGCGGGTTCGACCCGCTCGACCCGGCCGAGCGGCGCGCGCTGGTGCCTTGGCGCGGGCCGGACGCCGTGCAGGCGCGGCCGCTGGCGGAGATCATCGCGGCCGCGGTGGCGCGGGCGCCGGAGCACACCGCGGTGGTGCACGAGGAGCGGCGCTGGACCTACCGGGAGTTCGACGCGCGGACCGATCGGCTCGCCCGCGCGCTGATCGCGGCTGGGGTCGGGCCGGAGACCAGGGTGGTGACGCTGCTCGAGCGGTCCGCCGAGTCGGTGGCGGCGGTCTGGGCGGTGACCAAGGCGGGTGGCGCCTTCGTCCCGGTGGATCCGGGGTACCCGGAGGAGCGGATCGCCTACGTCCTGGACGACAGCCAGGCCGCGCTCGCGCTCACCACCGCGGAGTACGCGGACCGCCTGCCCGCGGAGATGCCGCGCATCCTGATCGACGACGCGCTGGCCGGGGCCGCGCCGGAGCAGCGGCCCGGCGCACTCGACGAGGAAAGCGCTCGCCCGGGGACGGACAAGCCGCGGGCGGTCGCCGCGACCGAACGGGATGCGCCCGGGCGAGGCCCGATCACCGACGCGGAGCGGGTCACGGCACTCCGCCCTGAGCACCCGGCGTACCTCATCTACACCTCGGGCTCGACCGGGCGCCCGAAGGGCGTCGTGGTCACCCACGGCGGGCTCGCCAACCTGGCCGCCGAACGCCACGACCGCTACGCCCTTCGCCCCGGCGCCATCACCCTGCACCACGCCTCGCCCGGCTTCGACATGGCGGTCGGCGAGCAGCTCTGCGCCCTGGCCGGCGGCGCCACCCTGGTGGTCGCCTCGCGCTTCACCGTGGCCGGCCCCGACCTGGCCGCGCTGCTGCGCCGCGAGCGGGTCAGCAACGCGATCATCACCCCGGCCGTCCTGGCCACCCTCGACCCCGCCGAGCTGCCCGACCTGAAGGTGCTCGGCGTCGGCGGCGAGGCCATCCGCGCCGACCTGGTGAACGCCTGGGCCCCCGGCCGCGCCATGCGCAATGGCTACGGCCCCACCGAGGCGACCGATATCGCCACCATCGGCGAGCTGCTCGCCGGCCGGCCGGTGACCATCGGCGCCCCGCTGCGCGGCTTCCACGCGCTGGTCCTCGACGCCGCGCTGCGCCCGGTGCCGCCCGGCGTGCTCGGCGAGCTGTACATCGGCGGCCCGGCGCTGGCCCGCGGCTACCACGGCCGCCCCGCGCTCACCGCCGGCCGCTTCGTGGCCGACCCGTACGGCCCGCCCGGCGGCCGCCTCTACCGCACGGGCGACCTGGTCACCGTCACCGACCTGGACGGCGAACCCGCACTCGACTACCGCGGCCGCAGCGATTTCCAGATCAAGGTGCGCGGGCACCGGATCGAGCCGGGCGAGGTGGAGACCGCGCTCACCGCGCTGCCCGGCATCGCCCGCGCCGCCGTCACCGCGCACACCGACCCGCGCACCGGCACCCACCTGGTGGCCTACCTGGTGCCGGGCGAGGGCGAGCGGATCGAGCTCGCCGCGGTGCGCGCCGAGCTGAGCCGCGCGCTCCCCGCCTACCTGCGCCCGGCCGCCTACGAGATCCTGGACACCCTGCCGCTCACCGCCAACGGCAAGCTCGACACTCGACGGCTGCCCGCCCCGACCTTCGGCCGCACCGAGTTCCGTGCCCCGGCGGGCCCCGCCGAGCAGCGGGTGGCCGAGGTCTTCGCCGAGGTCTTCGAGAGCTCCGGCCGGATCGGCGCGGACGACGACTTCTTCGCGCTCGGCGGCACCTCGCTCTCCGCCACCCGGGTCGCGGCCCGGCTCCGGGTGCCGGTCCGCGCGGTCTTCGACACCCCGACCGTGGCCGGGCTGGCGCCGCTGCTCGGCACCGACTCCGGCGGCCCGGAGCCGGTGGCGGGCGAGCGCCCCGAGGTGATCCCGCCCGCCCCGGCGCAGCTCCGGCTCTGGCTGCTGAACCAGCTGCTCCCGGACTCGGCGGCCTACCACCTCCCGGTCGCGGTCCGGCTGGACGGCCCGCTCGCGCTGCCCGCGCTGCACGCCGCGGTGAGCGCGGTGCTGGCCAGGCACGAGGTGCTGCGCACGGTCTACCCGGAGTCCGGCTCCGCGGCCAGGCAGCAGGTGCTCCCGGTCTCCGCCGTGCTCGCCGGGCTCGACCTCGAGCCCCGGGCCGCGGCCGACGACCTCCAGGCCGAGCTGCACGCGCTGGCCGCCGAGCCGTTCGATGTCGCGGTGGACCCGCCGGTTCGGCTCCGGCTGTTCCGGGTGGAACCCGAGCGGCACGTGCTCGCGCTGGTCGCGCACCATATCGCGGCCGACGGCTGGTCGCTCGGCCCGCTGGTGGCCGACCTCACCGCCGCCTACGCCGCGGCGCACGCGGGCGGCTCGGCCGAGCTGCCCGCACTGCCGCTGCAGTACGCGGACTACACGCTCTGGCAGCTGGAACGGCTGGGCGACCCGGCCGACCCGGAGTCCCGCGCCGCGCGGCAGCTGGCGTACTGGGGCGCGGCGCTGACCGACGTCCCGGACAGCCTGCCGCTGCCGACCCGGGTGGCCGAGGAGCGCGCGGGCGACGGCGCCGCGGTGGAGCTCCCGCTGGACGTCCCGGCAGGCGGCATCGCCGACGGCACCCCGTTCATGATCGCCTTCGCCGCCTACGCGGTGCTGCTGCACCGCCTCTCCGGGAAGGACGATCTGGTCATCGGCACCCCGGTGGCGGGCCGCGGCCACCCCGCGCTGGACGCCCTGGTCGGCATGTTCGTCAATACCGTCCCGCTGCGCACCAGAATCGACCCGGAGGCCACCTTCGGCGAGCTGGTCGCCGCCGTGCGGGCCACCGCGCTGGACGCCTTCGAGCACTCCGACGTTCCCTTCGACCGGATCGTGCAGGCCGTGCAGGCGCCCCGGCTGGACGGCGGCCACCCGCTGCTGCGCACCGTCTTCTCCTACGAGAACCTGCCCGCGCCGCCGCCGCTCACCCTGGCCGGGCTGCGGGTCGAGGTGCTGGAGGTGCCGCAGCCGACGGCGCAGTTCGACCTCACCCTCACGGTCAGGGAGAACCCGCCGCGCGCGGTCTTCCGGTACGACACCGCGGTGTTCGACCGGGAGAGCGTCGAGGGGTTCGCCGAGGGATACCGCGCGGTGCTCGCCGCCGCCCTGGTCGACCCGGCGGCCCCGGTCGGGGTACTGGCCGAGGCGGGCGGTGAGGCGGTGGCCGACCCGGCCGCCGCGCGCGGCGCGCACGCCGCCCGCGCGGTCCGCGAGATCGCGCCCATGACCGCCCGGGAGCAGGCCATCGCCGCGGTCTTCGCCGAGGTGCTCGACCTGCCCGAGGTGGGCCCCGAGGACGATTTCTTCGAGCTCGGCGGCACCTCGCTGCTGGTCTTCACGCTGCGTACCGCGCTGGCCGACCGGCTCGGGCTGCGGGTGGAGCCGCGCGCGCTCTTCGCCAGGGCCACCGTGCGGGCGCTGGCCGCGGCGAGTGAGGCCGACGACCCGGCCGCCTTCGCCGCCCGGCTGGCCGAGGACGCGGCGCTCGCCGACGATCTCGAGGTCGCCGGGCTGGAACCGGCGAACCCCGCCGGGCCGCTGCTGCTCACCGGCGCCACCGGCTTCCTCGGCAGCCACCTGCTGCGCGAGCTGCTCGACCACACCGACCGCCCGATCTACTGCCTGGTCCGGGCCGCCGATCCGGCCGACGGGCTGCGCAGGCTGCGCCGGGCGCTCGAGCACTACGAGCTGGCCACCGGCGACCTGGAGTCCAGGGTCACCGCGCTCCCCGGCGACCTGGCCCGGCCCCGGCTCGGGCTGGACGAGCCGGTCTTCGCGGCGCTGGCCGGGCAGCTCTCGGCGATCGTGCACAACGGCGCGCTCGTGAACCACCTGGCGACCTACGAGCAACTGCGCACCGCCAATGTCGGCGGCACCCGCGAGCTGCTGCGGCTGGCGAGCACCGCGCGGGCGGTGCCGGTGCATCTGGTGAGCACCCTTGACGCGGTGCTCGGCGCGGAGCGCAGCGGGGTGGTCACCGAGCGCAGCGAGCTGGCCGCAGACGAGGTGAACCGGCACGGCTACGTGGCGAGCAAGTGGGTGGCCGAGCAGCTGGTCCGGCGCGCGGGCGAGCGCGGCCTGCCGATCGCCGTCTACCGGCCCGGGCTGGTCGGCGCCTCGGCCCGCACCGGGCTGATCGCGGCCGACGACTCGCTCTGGACCATGGTCAGGGCCGCCGCGCTGCTCGGCATCGCGCCCGCGGTGCCGCCGGACGCCGCGGTCTCGCTCGCGCCGGTGGACTACGTGGCGCGCGCGCTCGCGGCGCTGGTCACCGGCGGTGCCCCGGCGGGGGAGCGGTACCACCTGGTGAACACCGAGCCGACCCCGGTCCGGGAGATCCTGCACGGCCTGGAGCGGCTCGGCTACGAGCTGCGCACGGTCACCCCGGACGAGGCGCAGCAGGTGCTCGCGGCCCGGCTGGCCGCGGGCGGGGCGCCCGGCGACGACCTGGCCAGGGCCGCGCTGCTGGTCGGCAATTACGCCGACCTGAACTCCGGGGTCGGCGACCTGGTACTCGACGACACCGCGACCCGGCGCGCGCTGGCGGGCACCGGCATCACCTGCCCGGCGGTGGACGCCGCGGTGATCGACCGGTGCCTGCGGCGGTTCCGCGAGGCCGGGCTGCTGCCGCAGCCGAGCTCGGCCGTCGGCTGAGCCGGGGTCAGCTCTCGGCCACCGGCTCGCCCGCCATCACATCGTCCCACCAGGAGGTGAGCGGGCTCGGGTCCGGCCAGACGACCGCGGTCGCCGACTCCTCGCCGTCGGGTATCTGCTGGTACTCGGGTAGCGGCGCGGGGCCGGGGCGGATCATGGCAGGTTTCCTCCGGAGTCTCGCCGGTGCGCCGGTGCCGGGCAGAACTCACGAGAGGCAGCCAGACGGTGGCGCACGCACGAATCGAAACTGGCAGTGATGCAATATTATTCGCTTTTCGGGTATCTGGCATGGCAATTGGGTAAAGATCACGTTGCGCACGGGGCCTTTTTCCGATCTTCCAAAGTATCTGCGCACCAGCAAATTCCGCTGCACATGCATCGGATTGAAGTCCACGGTGTTGCCACGAGGTTTCCGAGTCCGGTCGCCGAAGCCGGTTCTCGCTAGGCTTACCGTCATGGGGTTACACCGGGCCCGCCCGCTCGCGCGGCCGATGGGCATGGCGAGCAGTCTGGACGAGTGGCTGGTGGAGCGCAGCGCCGAGGTCAGGCCGAGCCCGGCCGACCGCGCGCTGCGGCTCCTCTCGACCAGCGCGAACTACAACCGGCTCTGGCTGGTGACCGGCACGCTCATGCTGCTCGCAGGCAATCGGCCGCTGCGCAGGGCAGGCGCCCGCGGGCTGCTCGCGGTGGTGCTGGCCAGCGGCACCGCCAACGGGGTGGCGAAGCCGCTGTTCCCGCGGCGCAGGCCGCCGGACGAGTCGGTGCCGTTCGTGCGCAGGCTGGTGAAGCCGCCGGTCTCGTCGTCGTTCCCGTCCGGGCACTCGGCCTCGGCGGCGGCCTTCACCGCCGGGGTCGCGCTGGAGTGCCCGCCCGCGGCGGCGGTCGTGGCGCCGGTGGCGGCGGCGGTGGCCTACTCCCGGGTCCACATCGGGGTGCACTGGCCCTCCGACGTGGTCGCGGGCGCGGCGCTCGGCGCCGGGCTGGCCTTGGCGACGCACCGCTGGTGGGCGGTGCGCGCCGACGAGCCCGCCATGCTCGGCCCGGCCGAGTACGTCGACCCGGTGCCCGGCGGCCGCGGGCTGCTGCTGGTGGTGAACCCGCACTCCGCCGGCGGCGCGGGTGCGGATTTCGGGGCCGAGCTGCGCGGGCGGCTGCCCGAGGCCACGGTGCTGGAGCTGGATCCGGAGCGCGACCTGATCGCCGACCTGGAGCGCGAGATCGCGGCGGGCGGGGTCACCGCGCTCGGGGTGAGCGGCGGCGACGGCACCGTCTCCTGCGTGGCCGGAGTCGCGGTGCACCACCGCCTCCCGCTCGCCGTCTTTCCCGGCGGCACGCTCAACCACTTCGCCAGGGACGCCGGGGTGGAGGATCCCGAACGCACGGTCGCCGCGCTGAACGCGGGCGAGGTGGTGCTCGCCGATACCGCGCGGGTCGACCTGGACGGCGCCGAGCACCGCGATTTCGTCAATACCGCCAGCCTGGGCGGGTACCCGGACTTCGTGCGCATCCGCGAGCAGTGGGAGCGCAGGCTCGGCAAGTGGCCTGCGGCCGCGCTCGCCATGATCCGGGTGCTGCTGCGCGCGCGGCCGGTGCACGCCGAGGTGGACGGCGAGTCCAGCGCGCTGTGGATGCTCTTCGTCGGCAACGGCCGCTACCACCCCGCGCACCAGGTGCCGATGTCGCGCCCCGAGATCTACCGCGGCACGCTCGACGTGCGCTATCTGCGCGCGGATGTGCCCTTCTCGCGGACCCGGCTGGTGTGGTCGACGCTCACCGGCACGCTGGAGCACTCGCCCACCTACGTGCGGCGCGAGGTGCACCGGATCGCGGTGCGGGTGATCGGCCCTCCGGTCTCGCTCGCCACCGACGGCGAGGTGGACAGCCGCGCGCGGGAATTCGTCTTCCGCAGCAACTCCGCGGCGCTGCCGCTCTTCCGCGCGGCCGGGGACGGGCCGGTGCTGAGCTGAGTCAGGCCGGGTAGCAGTGCATCTCCGTGGCCTTGACCGCGGCCCAGAGCCGGGCGCCGGGGCGGATGCGCAGCTCGGCCACGGCCGCCGCGGTGACGTCGGCGAGCACCGGGGGTGCGCCGTCCAGCCGCACCCGGGTGCTGTGCGCGTGCTGCTCGACGCCGGAGACCGTGACCGGCCAGGTATTGCGGGCGCTGCCCGCCGGGCGCGCGGGGTGCAGCGCGACCGCGCTCGGTGCGAAGGAGACGAAGACCGTGCCCCGCGCCGGTTCGGCGAGGGTGAAGGTGCCCTGCTCGCGGCGAGCGGCGGGTTCGTCGCCCGCCGAGACGGCGCTGCCGTCCGGGGTTCGCGCTGCCGGAGCGCTGCTGTCCGGGGTTCGCGCTGCCGGGGCGCTGCTGTCCGGGGTTTCCGCCGACGTGGCCCTGCCGCCGCGGGTTCCCGTGGCCGGGGCGCTGCCCGGCGGCGGGTCGCCGGGCTCGGCGACGCGCACCTCGGTGCCGGTCGCCACCCCGCGGTAGAGGTTCAGCCCGACGAGTTCGGCGACGTAGTCGGAGCGCGGGCGGCGGGCGACCTCGGCGGGCGCCCCCTCCTGGACCACCCGCCCGTTCTCCAGGATGACCAGCCGGTCGGCCAGCATCATGGCGTCCAGCGGGTCGTGCGTCACCAGCACGGTGTGCCCCCGGTACGCGCCGAGGTGTCCGGCCAGGTCGGCGCGGACCCGCACCCGGGTGCCCGCGTCGAGGGCGGCCAGCGGCTCGTCGAGCAGCAGTACCTCGGGGTCGGTGGCCAGCGCCCTGGCCAGCGCCACCCGCTGCGCCTGCCCGCCGGAGAGCGCCCGCACCCGGCTCCCGGCCTGCTCGGCCAGCCCGACCGCTTCCAGCCGCGCCGCGGCCCTCGCCCTGGCCTCGGCCCGCCGCACGCCGCGCGCCCGCGGCCCGAAGGCCACGTTCTCCAGCGCGCTGAGGTGCGCGAAGAGCAGGTAGTCCTGGAAGACCACGCCCACCGCGCGGTGCTCGGGCGGCACGAACACCGCGGGCGGCACGTCCCACTCCCGCGCACCGAGCCGGACCGCGCCGGAGTCGAGCGGGGTGAGCCCGGCCAGCGCGCGCAGTGCCGTCGTCTTGCCCGCGCCGTTCGGCCCGAGCAGCGCTACCACCTCGCCGGGGGCGACCTCGAGCGCCACGTCCAGATGGAACGTCCCGCGACCCACGCCGAGCCGCGCGTGCAGCGTCATACCGCCTCCGTTCGCCGCTTGGCGCGCCCGGCGGCGCCGGGCTCCGCCGCTCGGCGCCGGCAGTTCCGCGGTGTCGCGGCGGTGCGATCGGCCATCGAGCGGACACCGGCGCGGTGCGCGTCCCGCGCGCTCACAGCGCGCCCCTGAGCCAGCGCTCGCGCAGCGCGACCAGCACCGTGACCGAGACCGCGAGCAGCACCAGGCTGAGCACGATGGCGGCCGCCGGATCGGTCTCCAGCGCCAGGTACACGGCGAGCGGCATGGTCGTGGTGGTGCCGGGGAAGTTGCCTGCGAAGGTGATGGTCGCGCCGAACTCGCCGAGCGCCCGCGCCCAGCAGAGCACCGACCCGGCGATCACGCCGGGCAGCACCGAAGGCAGCGTCACCCGGCGGAAGGTGTACCAGCGCGAGGCGCCGAGCGTGGCGGCCGCCTCCTCGTACCTGGGGTCGGCCGAGCGCAGCGCCCCCTCCACCGCGATCACCAGGAACGGCAGCGCCACGAAGGCCTCGGCCAGCACCACGGCCGCGGTGGTGAAGGGCAGGCTCACGTCGAACCACTCGTCCAGGTACCGCCCGATCAGCCCGCGCCTGCCGAGCACCAGCAGCAGCGCCACGCCGCCGACCACCGGCGGCAGCACCAGCGGCACCGTGACCAGCGCACGCAGCAGCCCGCGCCCCGGCAGCTCGCCGCGGGCGAGCAGCCAGGCCAGCGGCACCCCGAGCACCAGGCAGATCCCGGTCGCGAGCGTCGCGCTGACCAGCGAGAGCCGCAGCGCCGTCGCCACCTCCGGGCTCGCCAGCCGGGCGGGCAGCTCCCGCCACGGCGCCCGCACCAGCAGCCCCGCCACCGGGACCAGCAGGAAGACCAGCCCGCCGAGGCCCGGAATCAGCAGCAGCAGCGGCCGCCGGGCGGGAACCCGGCGGCTCACCGCTCCGGAACCTCGACCACCACGTGCGTCGACTTCACCGAGGCCACCGCCACCGTGCCGACCTCGAGGCCGAGGTCGTCCACCGACTCCGCGCTCAGCAGCGAGACCACGCGGAACGGCCCGGCCTGCAGCTCCACCTGCGCCATCACCGTGTCCTTGACGATCTTCGTCACGATCCCGCGGAAGCGGTTGCGGGCGGAGGCGGCGACCGTGACGCCCGGCTCCGGCGCCTCGGCGGTGGCGCGCAGGAACTCGGCCAGCTCCCTGCCCCCGACCCCCTTGCGGCCGTTCGGCAGCTGGATCGCGGTCAACCGGCCCTGCTCGATCCAGCGGCGCACGGTGTCGTCGCTGACACCGAGCAGCTCGGCCGCCTCACTGATCCGCAGATTCGACACGGATCGCATGCTACCGCCGCGGGTGCGTGCCTGCGCGCGGTCGCTACTGTGGTGGGCGGGGTTCGTGCACGGGGTCACGGGCCGGAACGGAAAGAGGGTCGGCCCGGTGGCCATCGTGTTCGTCGTCGTCGGGCTGCTGGTGCTCGCGCTCTTCGTGGTCCTGCACCGGTATCTCTGGATCCGCCTGGTGCGCGACACCACCGGGCCCGGCTCGGTGCTGCGCCGCCTCGGCACGGCGCTCTTCGTGGCGGGGCCGCTGCTCACCCTCGCCACCTTCGTCGGTGCCCGCGCCGGGCTGCCGATCGGGCTGGTCCGGGTGATCGCCTGGCCCGGTTACCTCTGGGCCGTCCTCTTCCTCTACCTGCTGCTCGCCGTCCTGGCCGGCGAAGTCCTGCGCCCGCTCCTGCTCCGCCTCGCGGCCCGGCGGGGTGCGCCGGGTGCGGCGGCCGGTGCCGAGCCCGCCGCCACCCTCGCGGCAGGCGCCGAGCCGGCCACTGGCCTCGCGGCAGGCGCCGCCCTGCCCACGGCCGAGAGCCGGAGCGCTGTCGCCCCGGACGGGGAGCGGGAGCGCGGCGTGACCATCGCGCCCGAGTCCGCCGCGACCGAACTGACTCGCCGCAGGCTGATCGCCCAGGCACTGGCGGGCGCAGGCGTCGCCGCGGCGGTGGCGACCGTCGGCGTCGGCACCTACGGCGTGCTGCGCGGCCCGCGCGTCCTCGAGGTCGAGGTCGCGCTGGCGAAACTCCCGCCGGAGGCCGCCGGCTTCCGCCTCGCGGTCGTCAGCGACACCCACATCGGCCCGGCCCTGGCCAGGGGCTTCACCCAGACCGTGGTGGACACGGTGAACGGCACCGCCCCGGACGCCATCGTGGTGGTCGGCGACCTGGTCGACGGCGATGTCGACGACCTGCGCCCTGACGTCGCCCCCTTCGCCGAGCTGCGCGCCCGGCACGGCGTCTTCTTCGTCACCGGCAACCACGAGTACATCTCCGGCGCCCAGCAGTGGGTCGACTACCTGCCGCAGCTCGGCATGCGGGTGCTGCAGAACGAGCGCGTCGCCCTGCCCGGCTTCGACCTGGCCGGGGTGAACGACCTCGCGGGCGAGGACGAGGGCACCGGCCCCGACCTGGACACGGCCCTCGCCGGCCGCGACCCCGCCCGTCCGGTGGTGCTCCTCGCACACCAGCCCGCCTTCGTCGACGAGGCCCGGACGCACGGCGTCGACCTGCAGATCTCCGGCCACACCCACGGCGGCCAGGTCTTCCCCGGCAACCTGCTGGCCCGCCTGGCCAACCCCACCCTGGCCGGGCTGGATCGCTTCGGCGACACCCAGCTCTACGTCACCCGCGGCGCGGGCGCCTGGGGCCCGCCGGTCCGGGTCGCCGCCCCCTCGGACGTCACCGTCCTCACCCTGACCCGCGGCTAGAGCGGCACGCAGAGCGTGTGCAGCGGCGGCCGCCCCGCCGCCAGCCACAGCCCCTCGCACTCGGTGAGCAGGTGCCCGAGCACCGTCCCGTCCCGCTCGCCCGCGGGCCCGGCGACCGGCTCCCCGGCGAGCAGGTCGTGCACCCGCCCGTCCCGGACGTCGACGCCGAGCAGCGCGATCCCGGCGAGTGCGAAGGGCACCGTCGGCACCCGGCTGATCCGGGCCCGCGGGGCCCGCTTGCGCCCGTCGCCCGCGGCGGAGTGCTGCGCGACCAGCGCGCTCTCCCTGATCTCCGGCACCGAGAGCACCTGCCCGCCGGGGTAGCGCAGCCCGTCCGCGGCGAGCAGCACGGCCCGGTGCTCCGGCCGCAGCGAGACCCCGAGCGCGCGCTCCAGCCGGTTCAGCCGCTCCGCGGTGGCCGGCGGCCCTGCCTGCACCGGCGCCTCCGGGTCGGCGATCCGGCCGAGCGCGGTCATGACCGCGATGATGCGGTCCACCGGCGGCGGGTCCAGGTGCACGTCGTGGCCCCATGGCCCGTGCTCCGGGCCCCACATGAGCCGGTCCACCCGCTCGGTGTACTCGCGCAGCCGGTGCCGGAGCAGCGCGTCGAGGCCGGGGTGCAGCAGCGGGCGGCGAGCGCGCAGTTCGAAGGCGGCGCCGTCGGGGGTGAGGTAGAGGTGCCCGTTGTAGCCGTCCTCCGCGCTGTCCCCGACCGGGGTGTGCACGGCGGGGTCCGGGTCGATGCCGAGCGCGGCGGGGTAGCGACCTTCGCTCTCGGCGAAGAAGTCGGCGAGCACCGCGGCGGCGTCGTCGTGCCGCGGCCCCGCGCCGAGCTCGGCGGTACCGAGCAGTGCGGCGCCATCGGCGAAGCGGTCCCAGCCGTCCGCGGTGGCGAGCAACGCGCGGTGCGCGGGGTCGAGTGCCCTGCCGAGGCGCTGTTCGGCGGCGGCCAGCTCGGCGGGGGTGGCGCCGGGGTGCGGCGGCGAGCCGGGCGCGGGCGCGCCGTCGATCGCGGCGCGGCGCCGCGCCTGCTCGGTGAAGGCGTCCAGCAGCGCCTGCCAGGTGTTCGGTTCCGCCATCGCGACGACCCTCCAGCTCGGTCCACGGTGTCGAAACACCACGTACCCGATGGTAGCTGAATAATTGCTATCGACCGAGACTTCGGGTGGCTCCACAGTGATCACGGAGTGTCGAGCGCCGCTCTGGGTATCCGACGCTCGACGTACTGTGATCCAGTTCACGCTTCCGGCGATGGGCAGGTCACCGAGGTGAAGCGGAGTTCGCGATGCTCCGCCGCTGTTTGATCGTCATCCAACAGGGGTATCGGCTTTTCTCGTCGGGACCTCCGAATTCGTTCGTGCGGAGGGCGGGACGAAAGCGAGGCCCGAGCCGCGGGCTGGGAAGGACACGATTGTGACCGACAGCAATCCACAGGCAACGGGGACGGCGGATCAGGGATCGCTGAAGCGCTCCGTCGCGGCCTCGGCCATGGGCAATGCCACCGAGTGGTTCGACTACGGCGTCTACGCCGCCACCGCCACCTACCTCACCGACGCGTTCTTCCCCGGCGAGCTCGGGACGCTCGGCACCATGCTCGGCTTCGCCATCTCCTTCGTGCTGCGCCCGCTCGGCGGCATGGTCTGGGGCCCGCTCGGCGACCGGATCGGCCGCAAGGCGGTGCTCGCCACCACCATCCTGCTGATGGCGGCCGCGACCGGCGCCATCGGCATCCTGCCGACGCACGGCCAGGTCGGCGTGCTCGCGCCGATCCTGCTCATCCTGCTCCGCGTGGTGCAGGGCTTCTCCACCGGCGGCGAGTACGGCGGCGCCGCCACCTACATGGCCGAGTGCGCCGGCGACCGCAAGCGCGGCTTCCTCGGCAGCTTCCTCGAGTTCGGCACGCTCGGCGGCTTCGTCGGCGGCTCCGCGGTGGTGCTGGCCTGCCAGCTCGCCCTCGGTACCGACGCCATGCACGACGGGGGCTGGCGCATCCCGTTCCTGATCGCGCTCCCGCTCGGCTTCATCGGCTGGTACCTGCGCTCCCGGCTGGACGAATCGCCGGTCTTCGCGGAGGTCGCCGCGTCGAAGGCGAAGCGGCCGCCGACCGGGCTGCGCGAGGTGCTCGTCACCTACCGCCGCGAAACCCTCACGCTGATCGGCCTGGTCGTCGCGCTGAACGTGGTCAACTACACGCTGCTCACCTACCAGCCGACCTACCTGCAGAACACCGTCGGCGTCTCCGAGTCGACCACCACCGCCATGATGCTGATCGGCCAGCTGGTCATGATGGTGACCATCCCGTTCTTCGGCGCGCTCTCCGACCGGGTCGGGCGGCGGCCCATGTGGCTGGTCTCGCTGCTCGGGCTGATCGTCTTCGCGCTGCCGATGTACTGGCTCATGGGGCAGGGGATCGGCTGGGCCGTGCTCGGCTTCGTCGTGCTCGGGCTGCTCTACCTGCCGCAGCTGGCCACCATCAGCTCGACCTTCCCGGCGATCTTCCCGACGCACGTGCGCTACGCCGGCTTCGCCTTCGGCTACAACATCTCGACCGCGCTCTTCGGCGGCACCGCGCCGCTGGTGAACGAGGCCGTGATCGACGGCACCGGCTGGTCGCTCTTCCCGGCCGGCTACATGATGGGCGCCAGCGTGATCGGGCTGATCGCCTGGTTCTTCCTGCGCGAGACGGCGGGCACCTCGCTGCGCGGCACCGAGGTGCCGGACGCCACCACCGACGAGAACCTCGTGGTGGCGAAGGTCTAACCCGCCGAGCCGGTCCGTGGCGGCGCCGGGATCAGCCGCCACGGGCCGCAGTTCACCGTGAGGAAGGCGACGTCGGTCGCCTTGATCTGCGCGCGCACCGGGGTCTTCCTGGTGAAGTCGTTGCCGATGACGTGGTTCATGTCGAAGAGATCGCCCTCGGTGGTCCAGAGCCGGCGCCAGTCGCAGCCGTACCGCTGGTCCTGGGTGCCCGGCGCCTCGTACCAGCCGGGCACGATCTCCTGGTTGACCAGGTACAGCCCGTCGACCGGGATGACGGTCACCGGCTGGGCGGCCGCGGTTCCCGCGCCGACCAGGCTCGCGACGGACAGGAGGGCTCCGGCGACGAGCGCCGCTGTGGTGCGCATACCCGTCAGATCTACCAGAGCGCTCGGGCATGAAACGCTGTTTTCGAGATTCAGGCCACACTGGATAGGGTTGGTCACGGTTCGATAACTTGCCTTGTTCGGCTGGGGCGGATGTTGTGACAGTGGCGTGTGGGTTTGGTGTGACCAATGGGAAGGGAGGGGCGTCCCGGTTCGGGGCGCCGACCGCACATGAAGCCGAGCATTCTGCGAATCACGACCCGCGTCGTCCTGGCGCCGCTCCTCACCGCGTCGGCGTTCGCGCTGGCCCCCGCCGTGCAGGCGCAGCCGAGCGCGGAGCTGGCCGGGCGCACCGTGTTCCTCGACCCCGGCCACGCCGGTACCGAGCACGACGAGGATCTCTCCCGGCCCGTCGACAACGGCCGCGGCGGTACCAAGCCCTGCCAGACCACCGGCATGACCACCCGCAACGGGGTGCCGGAGCACACCGTCAACTGGGCGGTCACACAGCTGGTCAAGTCCTCGCTGGAGAGCCTCGGCGCGCGGGTGGTGCTCAGCCGCGCCGACGACACCGGCTGGGGTGGCTGCGTGGACGAGCGCGCCGCGGCGGCGAACCGCTCCGGCGCCGCCATCGCGGTGAGCATCCACGCCGACAGCGCCCCCGCCGACCAGCGCGGATTCCACCTCATCGTGCCGCAGCTGCCGATTCCCGACCCGGAGGCCGACCGGGTGCAGTCCGGCGCGGGGCGCGCCGCCAGCACCACCATGCGCGATGCCTATGTGCGCGCGGGGTTCTCGCCCGCCACCTACGGCGGCGCCATGGAGGGCATTCAGACCAGGGCCGATATTGCGGGCCCCGCGCTCACGCACGTCCCGGCGGTCTTCGTCGAGATGGGCAACGGGGCGAATCCCGAGGACGCCGCCGTGCTGGAGAGCCCCGAGGGGCAGTTGCAGCACGCCATCGCCATCACCACCGGCATCGCCGGGTACCTGCTCGGGCTCTCGCCGAGCAATGGTCAGCCCACCGAGCCCGCTCGCGCCGGGGCCACCCCCGCCCCCGGCACCGCGCCGGATACCGGCGCGCCCGGCGGCGCCACCTCGACCGCCCCGGCGGCTCCCGGGGCCGGGTTGCGGCCCATGGCCCCCGCTACCACGCCGAATGCCGCGCCCGGCGGCACCGCCCCGGGCGACGCTCCCGGCACCGCGCCTGGTCCGGCGCTCGGCACCGCGCCGGGCGGCACCGCCCTGGGTTCCGCGCCCGGCGGCGCCCCGCAGACGGGGACCACCACCCCGGCCACGACGGGGGCGCCGACCGGGACGGCCAGAACCCCGTCCCTCCCGCGCGCCCGCGGCGTCGACCCATGGGCCTCCGCACCCCCCGGCCCGGCCAACGGCGCGATCGCCCAGGTCCTGGAGCTACTGCGCCCGCTGGCCCAGGCGCTCGGCCTGGACGAGCGCGACATCACCACCGGGCTCATCGATCTCGCCTACCGGCTCGCGGGCGTCCTCACCAAGCCCGCGGGCTGAGCCCGCGCCGCCGCGTTCACTAGGGTGGACCGAATGGCGGAGCGGATTCCCGTGCTGATCGTGGCCGGCTTCCTCGGATCGGGGAAGACCACCCTGCTGAACCACCTGCTGCGCCGCGAGCCGGGTGCGATGTTCGTCGCGGATGCCGAGCTGGCGGGCGGTGCGCAGCCGCTCGGCCTCGCGCGAGTCACCGACGACGAATGACCGGCTCGGCTGCATGGCGCCGCGCTCCCAGCGCCTGCCGTGTACAGCCTTCTGGCCCGGCGTGCGGTCGATGACGGATTGGCCTGGAACGCGGCACATCGTCCTGTCCTCGGCCCGGCCGGGCGCTCGCGCGCCAGTACGCTCCGAGGTGGCACGGCCGGGTGCCGCGAGGCCCCGGCCGCGCTGATCGGTAAACCGGCCGTGCCGTCGCGGTGAACCCCGGATCGCTCACGCGGACGGGATCCCCACCCGCCGCGGCAGCACCGCTACCACGCGGACACCGACGGCCCGGTCAGAACGGTCAGCGGCAGAGCTGGGGGTAGAGCCCGAAGCTGACTCCAGCGAAGGGCTCGGGGTAGGGGAGGTCGTAGTTGTCGGTGAAGACCAGCTGGATGCAGCCGGTCGCCGGTTCGGCCGCGAGCTGGGCGAAGGATGCCGGGCGCCAGGTCGCGACGCCGGGCACGGTGACGCGGAAGGCGGGGTCCATGTTCGCGGTCATGGCGGCTACGGCGTCGGTCTGGGCGGTGTCGAGGGTGATCGCCAGATCGCCGGGGTCGGCCAGGATTTTGTTGTCCTGGTTGTAGATGGTGCCGTTGAGCGGTTGGACCAGCGCTGCTCCGCCACCGGGCAGGTCGCCGGGATGGGAGTGGTAGGTGAGGTCGGCGGCGGCAGGGGCAGCGCCGAAGGTCAGGGCGAGAGCGGCGAAGCCGGTGAGTGCGGCGAGGCGGGGGATGGTGACCACGAGGTACTTCTTCCAGGGGGACGGTGACCGGGGGACCCGGCCTGTTTCACCGGGCGGGCGAGCCATCCCGCGCGGTTCCGCGATCTGCGCCGGTCGTGCCCTTGCGGCCTTCGACCGACCACGGTCTGTGCCCCGACCAGCCCTCCTCGCCCCGGCCATCGACGAGCACCCGGGGCGAGGACTACAGCCACACCGTCCGATGAGCCTACGAGCGCCGCCCAGGCATCGTTACGACGGTGCACTCGCCGGGCCGCCACTGCGCGGGGCCGGTCCTCGCTGGTCAACGCGCCCGTGTCCGGCCTTGGGCGGCCGCGAAGCGGGAGATCCACTGACCTCAGCAGCACCCGCACCCCGGCGCCATGCGCTCGCGCAGCGCGTCCAGCCTCGGCGTCGGGCCGTTGGCGATCCGGTGCCCGCTGCGCTGTTCACGGCGTGGTCAGCAGACCTTCCTGCCTGTCGTAAAGCTGAGCTGGGGTGATCGTGGTTCTCGTGGTAGTCTCATTGCACCGTCGGGTAGTCTCGCAAGGTGGCTATCAAGCTCTACTACGCGCTGGCCCAGATGATGGCGACGGCCGGGACCGAACTGACTCCCGAGCAGGTCGTGGCACTGATGCGGCGGTGGCTGGCCGGAGAGGTGCGCGCATGGGGCGAACCCGCCTACGACGCCGCCACCGGATGGCAGATGTTCCAGCTGTGGATGCGCACCGACACCGGTCAGGCCGTGCAGGTCACCGGCCGGATCGCGCCGCCCGACTTCACCGTCGTCGATGTCCGGTCGCTGACGGCCACCGAGACCGCCGAATTCACTCAGTGGGAGAACTCCGATGATTGACAACACCACCCCCACCGATGACGTGACCCCCGAACAGATGGCCCGGATCGTAGCCCGCGCCCAGCGCGGGAGCGCGGTGCAGGCCGAGCCGGCTGCTGACACCGAGTCCGACGCCAGGCTCAAGCCGCGCTCAGTGAAGATGTCCGACGAGCTGGACCTGCGCGTCGGAATCCGTGCCGGCGAACTCGGGATGAGCAAGAGCGCCTACTTCCGCTGGCTCGCCCAGCGCGACCTCGAGGCCGCCTACGGCGAGGAGCCGGAGATGGTGCCGCTGGCCGATGCGCTCGAGATCGCCACCCGCGCGGTGACCGAGGCGCTGGGCCAGTTGTCGCACCGGTCCGGCCACGCAGCGTGATCCCCTCGCCCGCACGGTTGCGCTCGTCGGCGCCGAAATCCCGCCGGCCGCAGCGGTACGCCGAGTGAATCGTCAGCCGCTCACCGACTCGCCCGCCCTTGAGCCTCCACTGCAACGCCCCAGGGTCGACGGTGCGGCCCTCCCACTCGGAACTGGTGGGCCTGCGACCGGGCGGTGGAATTGCGTTGGCTCCAGAACGGATAGTTCGTCAGCGTGATCGAGGCCCCGGTATCGACAGTTCCGTCGTGCCGGGGCCACCCCGCCCGGCCAACGGCGCGATCGCCCAGGTCCTGGAGCTGCTGCGCCCGCTGGCCCAGGCGCTCGGCCTGGACGAGCGCGACATCACCACCGGGCTCATCGATCTCGCCTACCGGCTCGCGGGCGTCCTCACCGAGCCCGCGGGCTGAGCCCGCGCCGCCGCGTTCACTAGGGTGGACCGAATGGCGGAGCGGATTCCCGTGCTGATCGTGGCCGGCTTCCTCGGATCGGGGAAGACCACCCTGCTGAACCACCTGCTGCGCGCCGCGGGCGACACCAGGATCGGCGTGGTGGTCAACGACTTCGGCGCCGTGAACATCGACGCCATGCTGGTGGCGGGCCAGGTCGACGCCATGGTGTCGCTCGGCAACGGCTGCGTGTGCTGCGCCGTCGACCTCGGCGAGCTGGACGAGATGTTCACCCGGCTCACCGACTCCAGGCACGCCGTCGACGTGATCGTGGTCGAGGCCAGCGGCCTGGCCGAGCCGCGCAACCTGGTGCGCATGGTGATCGGCAGCGCCAACCCGCGGCTCCGCTACGGCGGGCTGGTGGAGGTGGTCGACGCCGAGCAGTTCCCGGAGACCAGCGCCAGGCACCCCGAGCTCCTGACCCACCTGCGCCTCGCGGACCTGGTGGTGCTCAACAAGATCGACCGCGCCCCGGACGCCGACGCGGTGCGCGCCCGGATCGCCGAGACCGTCGGCCAGGTGCCGATCCACGCCACCACGCACGGCCGCGTCGCCCCCAAGCTGCTCTTCGACGAGCCGGTGCGGCGCCCCATCGACGGCCCCGAGCAGCTCAGCTTCGACGCGCTGCTCGCCGAGCCGGAGCACCGCGGCACCGAGCCGCACACCCACCTGCACGACGAGTACCGCAGCATCGCCTTCCACAGCGAGCGCCCGCTGGACCCGCGCGCCCTCGTCGCCTTCCTGGAGGACCCGCCGGACGGGCTCTTCCGGGCCAAGGGCGTTGTGGCCGTCGCGGTGGCGGGCGAGCGCCGCAAATGGACATTCCACCTGGTCGGCAGGCACGTCTCGGTGGAACCGGTGCCGTTGGCCACCGGCGAGCGCCGCGCCACCGACATCGTCCTCATCGGCACCGGCCTGGACGAGCAGGCGCTGCGCGCCCGCCTCACCGCCACCGAGCACACCGCCGCCGAACCGCTGGACAGCGATGCCCTGCTCGGCCTGTGGCGCTACACCCCGGAGCCCGCCTGATCTTGGCGTGTTCGGTCGGTGGCTGTCGCGTTCGGTGCTGGTGGCCCGGCGACACGCCGACAAGACTCGACCACGGGACCGCCGCGCCGGACCCGCGCAGCTCCGGCTCGTTCGCGGCGGTCGATTCGGCATCCAATGCTGTGGGCGCCGTATCGTGCGACCGATCGGAGAGCTTCGTGCAAACTTGCGAGAGCGCCACCGCCTACGTGATCGCCGCGCTGGAGGCCAAGGGGACCGCCACCCGCGAGGACTTCGACGTGAAGGCCATCGTGACCTCGGTACAGCGCGTGATCGACAGCTGGGACTTCGAGATCCTGGAGCCGCAGATGTTCTGGCGGATCGCGGCGAGCTACCTCAGGGTGTGAGCGGGGTCTGCTCCCGGCGCGCAGCCGACCAGCGCCGCGCCGCCCTGCGCATGGAGGCCGCGTCCGAGTAGCCGAGCAGCTCCGCCTGGCGCGACCGGTTCACCGGCCCCACCGCCACCGCCCGGCGCAGCCGCGCGTCGCGGGCCCGGTCCAGCTCCCGGCGCCAGGTGGTGCCCGCCTCGGCCAGCCTGCGCTGCAGCGTTCGCGGGCTGAGCGCCAGCGCCCTGGCGACCCGCGCCAGCGAGACGTCACCGTCGTCCAGGGCGCGCTCCAGCGCCGCGGCCACCCGCCGCGGCCAGACCGCGCGCAGCGGCGGCGGCGGTGGCAGCGCGTCGGCCAGCGGCCGCAGCACCGCGGCCAGCACCGGGTCGGCGGTGACCAGCGGGAGCTCCATGTCCGGTGCCCGGAAGGTGATGCCGTCGTAGGCGGCGCCGAACTCCACCGCGCCGGTGCCGAAGGCCTCCCGGTACACGCCCTGCCTGGTCGGCGCCTGCTGCCGCAGCCCCACCTTGAGCGGCGTGATCGGCCCGCGCACCGCCCGGCGCGCCCTGGTGAGCGAGGCGATCAGCCCCCAGAGCTGGGTCAGGTCCCGGCCGGGGCCCTCGCCGTCGATCATGTCCAGGTAGAGCGTGACCTCGCGCTCGTTGTCGGCGAGCAGGTGGAAGCGGTGGTTGGTGGTGACCGCGGTGACGTACGGGTCGGAGGTGGCCAGCCCGGCGCCGAGCGTCGGCGCGGAGGAGAACAGGTAGTCGTAGAGGCCGAGGCTGCTGAGCTGGAAATTGCCGCCCACCCGCAGCGCCACGTCCGGGTCGTCGAGCGCGTGCGCGGCCACCTCCCACAGCCGGGAGAAGGTGGGGCTCGGCAGGTGGCCGGAGTCGCCGGTCAGCGCCCACTCCGGGAGCCCGGCCTCGCGGGCGAGCTTGCGCGGGTCCACCCCCGCCGAGGCGAGCTGCGCGATGACGAACCTGTGCAGCAGAATCTGATCCGTGCTCACCCCTGCTCCTCGTCGCCGACGGCGGCCGGGTGGACACCCGGTCAGGCCCCATCCTGTCCGAATCCTGCCGGAGAACGACGGGGATGCCCCGATTCGTTGCCGAGCGGCGACCTGATCCGCCCGCAACGGCTCACCCGCAGGCGTTCACCCACTCGGAGAGCCCGTCGGCGAACAGCTGCCGCTTCCAGATCGGCACCTCGGCCTTGATCCGGTCCACCAGCAGCGCACAGGTGGCGAAGGCCTCCGCGCGGTGCGGCGCCGCCACCGCGACCACGATGGCGCGGTCCCCGATCGTCAGCGCACCGATCCGATGCTCGGCCGCCACCGGGAGCCCGGCCGCCGCCGCGACCTCCGCGCAGCACTTGACCAGGAAACTCTCGGCCTGCGGGTGCGCAGAGTACTCCAGCGCGGAGACCGCGTGGCCGTGGTCGTGGTTGCGCACCGCGCCGGTGAAGACCACGACGGCGCCGTGCTCGGGGCCGAGCACGGCGGCCTCCACCGCCGCCGGGTCGAGCGGCTGCTCGCTGATCCTGGCCAGCCGGACATCGCCGGAGTGCTGCGTGGTCATGGGGTTACTCCTCGTGTGCGCCGCCGCCCGCGACCTGGGCGAGCAGGTGGTCGAGCAGGGGTTCCAGCACGGTGATGCCGTCCCGGACGCCGCCGGGCGAGCCGGGCAGGTTCACCACCACCGAGCGGCCGACCAGCCCCGCCACGCCCCGGCTCAGCGAGGCCAGCGGGAACTTGGCGGCGCCGTGCCGCCGGATGGCCTCACCGATCCCGGGCAGCTCCCTGGTCAGCAGGGCGAGCGTGGCTTCGGGGGTGGCGTCGGTGGGGGAGGCGCCGGTGCCGCCGGTGCTGAGCACCAGCTCCGGCTCGAAGCGGAGGGCGTCGGCGAGGCCGAGTGCGATGTCGGCGTCCGCGTAGACCAGCGGGCCGCGGACGTCGAAGCCGAGGCGGGTGAGCCAGTCGGCGAGCACCGGCCCGGTGCGGTCCTCGCGGGTGCCCGCGGCGACACCGGTCGAGGCGACCAGCACCACCGCGCTCCGCGCCGGTGCGCCGGGCGGTTCGGCGATGCCCGCCGGGGAGTCGGCATGCACGTGCCCGGCGACGTCGTCCGCGGGCGCCGCTGCCTCGCGGGACCACTCCCCGCGCTTGCCCCCGCTCTTGGTGAGCAACCTGACCCCGTCGAGCACCGCCGCGGGATCCACCGCCTTCACCATGTCGTGCAATGTCAGCCCCGCCACCGCGACCGCGGTCAACGCCTCCATCTCGACCCCGGTCGGGCCAGTGGTCTTCGCCGTCGCCTCGATCCCGATTCCGTCCGCCAGGAACTCGAACGCCACCCGCACCGAGGTCAGCGCGAGCGGATGGCAGAGCGGAATCAGCTCCGAGGTCTTCTTGGCCCCGGCGATCCCCGCCACCCGCGCGGTGGCGAGCACATCCGCTTTCGGCAGGTCGTCGGCGCGCACCAGCGCCACCACCTCCGGCGTGGTGCGCAGCATCCCCGCCGCGGTGGCGGTACGCGCGGTCTCGGCCTTGGCGCTCACATCCACCATGTGCGCGCGGCCCTCTCGGTCGACGTGCGACAGCTCGCTCACAGGGACCAGACTCGCACAACCGCGCCCGCGGGGAGTTCGGTAACCGCCTCCGGGATCTCCACCAGCGCATCGGCCCTCGCCATTCCGGCCACCAGGTGCGAGCCGGGCCCGGCCACCACCCGCACCCCGGCGCCGTCCAGCGCCCCGCGCAGGTACTGCCGCTTCCCGGCGGGCGAGCGAACCGGATCGCGCAGCGCCAGCCGCTGCTCCGGCACCGGCGGCAGCCCGGCCAGCTCGCGCAGCACCGGCCGCGCGAACACCTCGAAGGAGACCGCGGTGCTCACCGGATTGCCGGGGAAGCTGAGCACCGGCACCCCGTCCACCACGGTGTACCCCTGCGGCCCGCCCGGCTGCACCGCGACCGCCCCGAAGACCCCGCCCAGCGGCCCCAGCACCTCCTTGACCACCTCGAAGTCGCCCTGCGAGACCCCGCCGCTGGTGAAAACCACCTCCGCGGCGCCGACCGCGGCGTTGAGCAGCGCGCGGAACTCGCCGTGGTCGTCGGTGCTGTGCGCCACCGACACCACCTCGGCGCCGTTGTCGGCGAGCGCGGCGGCCAGCGCGGCGCCATTGGAGTTGTAGATCGTGCCCGGCCGCAGCGGCACCCCGGCGGGCATGAGCTCGTCCCCGGTGGTGAGCACCGCCGCCCGCACCGGCGCCAGCACCGGAACGGTCGGCAACCCGACAGCGGCCAGCGCGGCGACGTGCCGCGGCGCGAGCCTGGTCCCGGCGGCGACCAGCAGGTCACCGCGTTGCACATCGGTCCCGGCCTCGCGGACGAACTCGCCGGCGCTCCGCCCGCGCTCGATGGTCACCGTCGTCCCGTCCGCGCGGGTGTCCTCGACCGGGATCACGCAGTCCGCGCCCGGCGGCACCGGCGCGCCGGTCATCACCTTCACCGCGGCGCCCGCGGGCAGCGGCGCGAGCGCGTCGGCACCCGCGGCGAGCACCCCGCTCAGCGGCAGTGATACCGGCGTGACCAGCACCGACTCGGCGCGAACGGCGTACCCGTCCATGGCGGAGTTGCGGAACACAGGCAGCGCGAGCGGGCTGTGCACATCGGCGGCGAGCAGCCCGTGCAGCGCCGCGAGCGGCGCGACCTCCCGCACCGGCCGCGGCCCGGCCGGACGCAGCAGTTCGGCGACGGTGGCCCGGTATTCGTCGACCGAGCGGGCCGGGGCGAGAGCGGGCCGGAAATTCATGGTTTCAGCCTAGTCGGTGCCCTGAGGGCGGCCGTCGTCATAATGGGGGGGTGACGTTGGTCGAGATAGGGATCCCCGCCGTGCGGTCAGGGCGCCCTTCGCTGGCCGGCCGCCCCGACACCCCGCTGCTGCTGGACCGGTACGGTCGCATAGCCCGCGACCTGCGCGTCTCCATTACCGAGAAGTGTTCGCTGCGCTGTACCTACTGCATGCCGGAGGAGGGGCTGCCGCCGATCCCGCCGGAGGAGCTGCTGACCCCGGCCGAGATCGTGCGGCTGGTGGCGCTCGCGGTGCGCGAGCTCGGCATCGGCGAGGTGCGGTTCACCGGCGGCGAGCCGCTCATGCGGCGGGATCTGGAGCAGATCGTGGCCGGGTGCCACGCCGCTGTCCCGGGGGTTCCGCTGGCGATCACCAGCAACGGGGTCGGGCTGGCGCACCGCGCGGCCGGGCTGGCCGCCGCCGGGCTGCACCGGGTGAACATCTCGCTGGACACCGTCGACGCCCGCGATTTCCACCGCCTCACCCGCCGGGACCGGCTGGATTCGGTCTTCGCCGGGATCCGGGCCGCGCACGCCGCCGGGCTCACCCCGGTCAAGGTGAACGCCGTGCTCATGCGCGCCACCCTGGCCGGCGCGCCGGACCTGCTGCGCTGGTGCCTCGACCACGGCTGCGAGCTGCGCTTCATCGAGGAGATGCCGCTGGACGCGGATCACGAGTGGGCCCGCGCCAACATGGTCACCGCCGCCGAGCTGCTCGAGGTGCTCGGCGCCCGCTTCGACCTGGTCCCGGTCGGCCGCCCCGATCCATCCGCCCCGGCCGAGACCTGGACCGTGGACGGCGGCCCCGCCACCGTCGGCATCATCGCCTCGGTGACCCGCAAGTTCTGCGACAGCTGCGACCGCACCCGGCTCACCGCCGACGGCATGCTGCGCTCCTGCCTCTTCAGCGACCAGGAGTACGACCTGCGCCGGGCCCTGCGAACCGGCGTCGACGACGCCGGGCTGGCCGAGATCTGGCGCGGCGCCATGTGGAACAAGTGGGCGGGGCACGGCATCGACGCCGCGGATTTCGTCCCGCCGGAGCGCACGATGGGAGCCATCGGTGGTTGAGGTCCGCTACTTCGCCGCGATCGCCGAGGCGGTCGGCAAGCACAGCGAGGAGCTCCCGCTGCCCGCCGGCGCCACCGTCGCCGACCTGCGCGGGGCGCTCGCCGCCGCCTACGGCGCCGAGCTGGACGCCATGCTCGGTGCCTGCGCCTACCTGGTCGGCGACGAGCTCACCCGGGACCGCGCCACCGTGCTGACCCCCACCGTCGACGTCCTCCCACCTTTCGCCGGAGGGTGACGTAGCTCACACTGTCGAGGTCCGCCGGGTGTCTTCGTCGTCCTGGTAAGAGGGGTTCCGTGCTCCTCCGATACCGGGAAGGATGACCGATATGTACTACTTGGCAGTGTTGCTCGGGGCCGAGGGCGGGCCGGATTCCACGCCGGGCACGCCGGAGTTCGACGCCGAGGTGGCGCGGTACGCGGCCTTCGACGCCGCGGCGGGCGAGGTGGTCGCGGGTGGCGCCGCGCTCGCGGGTACCTCCGAGGCGGTGCGGCTGACCAGGCAGGACGGGCGAATTCTCGCCACCGACGGCCCCTTCGCGGAATCGGCGGAGGTGGTCGGCGGCTTCTACGTCCTCGACGTGGCCGATCTGGACGCGGCGATCGATGTGGCCGGGCGGTTGCCCGCGGTGTCCGGCGGCGCCGTCGAGGTGCGGCCCGTTGCGCAGTATGTCCCGCATGCGGAGCCGGGCGCGCACTGGTGGGCCGCGCTGCTCTGGGAGCGGCCCGAGGCGGTGATCGCGCCGGGGACACAGGCGTGGGAGGCCGCCGTCGCCGAGCACGGCGCCTTCGCGGACGCGGCGGGCGCGGCGCTGACCGGCGGGGTGGCGCTGCACCCGCCCGGCACCGCGACCACCCTGCGCGCCCCCGCGGGCGAGCTGCTGCTCACCGACGGCCCGTTCGCCGAGGCGGCGGAGGTGCTCGACGGGCTCTACCTCTTCACCGCCCCCGATCGCGCGGCCGCCATCGACCTGGCCGGGAAGATCCCGCTCGGCCCGACCGGCGCCACCGAGGTGCGCCCGGTCCTGGCCTTCGGATGACCGGGTGGACCGGCCGCTTCGACGCGATCTACCGCGCCGAGTTCGGCCGGTCCGTCGCGGTCCTGGCCGGCGACACCGGTGATCTCGGGGTCGCCGAGGACGCCGTCCAGGAAGCCTTCACCCGCGCCCTGCGTCGCTGGCCCGAGCGGGGCATCCCGGACCGCCCCGGGGCCTGGATCACCACCGTCGCCCGCCGCGTTGCCGTGGACCGGCTGCGCCGGGAGTCGGCGCGGCCCGGTAAAGAGCACGAGGCGGTGCGCCTCGCGGCCGCTACCGTCCCGGACCCGTGGGACGGACCCGCACCGGCTGCCTCGGCGCCGGTCGACTCCGTGCCGGATGTCTGGGTGCCGGACGGCTGCGCGCCGGATGTCTGGGCGCCGGACGGCTGCGCGCCGGATACCTCGGCACCGGACGACTCCGCGCCGGATGTCTCGGCACCGGTCGACTCGGCACCGGTCGACTCCGCGCCCGATGTCTCGGGGCCGGACGACTCCGCACCGCCCATCGTGGCCCCGGCCCAGGCCACGCCGATTGCCGTGTCGTCGCACGCCGGCTCGTGCAGTACCCCCGGCGCCACACCCCGCGATCCCCTCGCGGACGACCGCCTCCGCCTCCTCTTCGCGTGCGCCCACCCCGCCCTCGCCATCGAAGCGCGAGTAGCCCTGATCCTGCGCCTGGTCTGTGGCCTGCGCACCACCGAGATCGCCCGCGCCTTCGTCGTCCCGGAGCCGACCGTGGCCCAGCGCATCTCCCGCGCCAAGGCCAAGATCCGTCGCGCCCGCATCCCGCTCGAGCTCCCGCCGGAGCACCGCCTCCCGGAGCGCGTACCGGCGGTCCTCGCCGTGATCTACCTGGTCTTCTCCGAGGGCTACTTCGCCACCGCCGGCCCGGATGCGGTCCGCGACGACCTCTGCGACGAGGCCATCCGCCTCGGCGCGCTCACCTGCGCCCTCCCCGGCGGGCCCGCGGAGGCCGCGGCCAACGCCCTGCAGGCCCTCATGCTGCTCCAGGACAGCAGGCGCCCGGCCCGCCGCGCCCCCGACGGCGGTCTCGTCCCGCTCGAGCGCCAGGACCGCACGGCCTGGAATGCCGCCCGCATCACCGCGGGCCTGCACCACCTCCGCGCCGCCGCCGGAACCCACAGCCCGTACCTCCCGCAGGCCGAGATAGCCGCGGCGCACGCCACCGCCCCCTCCTGGCCGGAGACCGACTGGCACCGGATCGTCACCGCCTACGACGCCATCACCGCCGCGGGCGCCGCCGCCCCCGTGCTGGTCAACAGGGCGATCGCCATCGGCTTCCGCGACGGCCCGCAGGCCGGGCTCACCGAACTCGACGCCATCGCCGAGCACCCCCGGCTGTCCGGCACCCACCTGCTCACCGCCGCCTACGCCGACGCCTACCGCCGCGCCGCCCGCTACGAGGAGGCGGCCGCGCACTACCGCGCCGCCATCCCCACCGCCCCCACCGAACCGGTCCGCGCCTTCCTCCGCACCCGCCTCACCGAGGTGCGGCGCCGCCTGCCCCCTACCTGACCAGCGCGCCCCGCGGCACGAAGACTCACCGACACCAGGTGTCGAGCGGCGCCACCGGCAGATTCCGCCTGTGCCTGGTAGCGGTGAAGAGCGACTCCCACCGCTCACCGCCGCCCGGCCGAACCCCGAGCTCGGCGCTGATCCGGTCGCGCAGCCCTGCCGTCTCGCCCCTCATTCCGGCACGCAGACCCGGCGGGCGAGCGTCTCCCAGTTGTCCGCGATCTCGTCGCGGGTGTACTCGAGGTCGTGCAGCTGATGCATGACCAGCGCGGCGGCGAGCGGGGCGAGCAGCGCGTCGGCCAGCAGCCGCGGATCGCCCGGTGCGCCCGCCTCCCGCAGCAGCGTGGTCACGTGCACCCGGCTCACGTTGTACGGCGGGTTGCGGTACCGCTGCTCGGCCTCGCCCAGCTCGGCGGCGCGGTGCAGCTCGCCCTCCACCTCGATGTCGAGCAGCCGGGCCCGGCCGAAGGCGAGCAGCCGCTGCACCGGCGGCGCGCCGGGGCCGAGCGGCGGCGGCCCGAAGAGGAACGCGCCCTGGAACTTCTGCTCGGAGTGGTCGAGCAGCGCCACCAGCAGCCCGGAGCGGTTGCCGAAGCGGCGGAAGACGGTGCCCTTGCCGACCCCGGCGCGGCGCGCCAGCTCGTCCATGGTCAGGTTGCGCACGCCCTCGTCGCGCACCAGCCGTTGCGCGGTGTCGAGCAGCAGCCTGCGGTTGCGCGCGGCGTCCGCCCGCTCGACCGGAGCCGCGGGCACCGCACCGAGCAGAGGGAGCGGCGCCCGGTCATTGGGTGTGTCGTAGTTCACAAGCCAGGCTCCGAGGTCGGGGAAGTAATCGGACCGTGGTCCGGTTACTACTGCGGACAGACGGAATCTATCCCAGTACATCAGGAGTCGTCATGAGCCAGACCAGCGTTCTCGTCCTCGTCGGCAGCCTGCGCGCCGCGTCGGTCAACCGGCAGCTCGCCGAGGCCGCGGTGCAGACCGCCCCCGACGGCGTATCGGTCTCGCTGTACGAGGGGCTCGGTGAGGTCCCGTTCTACAACGAGGACATCGACGTTCCCGGCGCGGTGCCCGCCGCCGCGCAGGCGCTGCGTGACGCCGTCGGCGGCGCCGACGCGCTGCTGCTGGTGACCCCCGAGTACAACGGCACCACCACCGCCGTGCTCAAGAACGCCATCGACTGGATCTCCCGGCCCTACGGCTCCGGCGCGGTCAAGGGCAAGCCCGTCGCCACCGTGAGCGCCTCGATCAGCCCGAACGCCGCGCAGTGGGCGCACGGCGACACCGTCAAGGCGGTCGGCGTGGCGGGCGGCACCGTCGTCGAGGCCGCGCACGCGCACTTCGGCGCGGTCGGCGAGCGCTTCGGCGCCGCGCACCCGCGCGAGGACGCCGAGGCGCTGACCCAGCTCGGCGCCACCCTGCACGAGCTGGTGAGCGCCGTCGGCCAGCGCGTCGACGCCTGATCCTCCTCCGGCCGGCGCCCCGTCCACCCCCGGTGGGCGGGGCGCCGCGCTGTGTCCGGTGTGACTGGCGATGCGGGCGGTACGGAAGTTTGCTGAGGTGCTGCCGATGGCATTCGCAGTGATCTGGATCACATGTCGAAGTGGGCGTCCTCGGCGTGTCCTGGGAGTTAATTCCACGGATGTGACTCACCAGGTCTAGTGCTACTCGGTTCTGTCGGCCACTAGGTGTAGTGTCTGCCGTACCGAATCGCACACCCCACCCACCGCCCCCGGCGGGAACTGTCAAGGGGATGTTCGTGCCGGGATCCGAAGTTTGCGCAGGGACCATCGGCCGTGGATGAGAGGGACATCGAATGACCATCACCGTGTACACCAAGCCCGCGTGCGTCCAGTGCAATGCCACCTACAAGGCGCTCGACAAGGCCGGGGTGGATTACAGCGTCGTCGACATCTCGCAGGACGACGACGCCCGCGATTTCGTGATGGCGCTCGGCTACCTCCAAGCGCCCGTCGTCGTGGCAGGCGAGGAGCACTGGTCCGGCTTCCGGCCGGATCGGATCAAGGCGCTCGCCACCGTCGCGGCCTGAGCCGCAGGGCCGCCCGGCGGCCCGCCCCGAGGAGGGTGTCGTGACCGGACTCGTCTACTTCTCCAGCGCGTCGGAGAACACCCACCGATTCGCGACCAAGCTGGCGCTGCCCGCCCGGCGCATCCCGCTGCACCTCTCCGAGACGCTGCGCGTGGACGAGCCGTACGTGCTGATCTGCCCCACCTACGGCGGCGGGAAGCACCTCGACGGCCGCCGCTCCGACCGGGAATTCGTGCCCCGCCAGGTGGCCCAATTCCTCAACGATCCGCACAACCGCGCGCTGCTGCGCGGAGTCGTCGCCGCGGGCAATACCAACTTCGGCGAGACGTTTTGCTTCGCGGGCGAGGTGATCTCGCGCAAGTGCGCGGTGCCGTACCTCTACCGCTTCGAATTGATGGGAACCGCAGAGGACGTCGTCCGCGTCCGCGAGGGATTGGGATTGTTTTGGCAACAGCAACGACAGCACCGGCCGGAAAGTCAGCGCGCCTGGAACAGCCCCCGGTCCGCGGCGGAGACGCCGGAGAGGACCTCGATTACCACGCCCTGAACGCGATGCTGAACCTCTACGGCGCGGACGGACGGATCCAGTTCGACCGCGACCGGGAGGCCGCGCGGCAGTACTTCCTGCAGCACGTCAACCAGAACACCGTCTTCTTCCACAACCTCGACGAGAAGCTCGACTACCTGGTCGAGGAGAACTACTACGAGGGCGAGGTGCTGGAGAAGTACAGCCGCCCCTTCGTGAAGTCGCTCTTCGAGCAGGCCTACGCGAAGAAGTTCCGGTTCCCGACCTTTCTCGGCGCGTTCAAGTACTACACCTCGTACACGCTCAAGACCTTCGACGGGAAGCGCTACCTGGAGCGCTTCGAGGACCGGGTCTGCATGGTCGCGCTCACCCTCGCCGACGGCGACGAGCGGCACGCCGTCGAGCTGGTCGAGGAGATCATCACCGGCCGCTTCCAGCCGGCCACCCCGACCTTCCTGAACTCGGGCAAGAAGCAGCGCGGCGAGCCGGTTTCCTGCTTCCTGCTGCGCATCGAGGACAATATGGAGTCCATCGGGCGCTCGATCAACTCCGCGCTGCAGCTCTCGAAGCGCGGCGGCGGGGTCGCGCTGCTGCTCAGCAATATCCGCGAGCACGGCGCGCCGATCAAGAAGATCGAGAACCAGAGCTCCGGCGTCATCCCGATCATGAAGCTGCTGGAGGATTCCTTCTCCTACGCCAACCAGCTCGGCGCCAGGCAGGGCGCGGGCGCGGTCTACCTGCACGCGCACCACCCGGACATCTACCGCTTCCTGGACACCAAGCGGGAGAACGCGGACGAGAAGATCCGGATCAAGACCCTCTCGCTCGGCGTGGTGATCCCCGACATCACCTTCGAGCTGGCGAAGAACAACGAGGACATGTACCTCTTCTCGCCGTACGACGTCGAGCGCATCTACGGCAAGCCGTTCGCCGACGTGAACATCACCGAGAAGTACTACGAGATGGTCGACGACAAGCGGATCCGCAAGTCCAAGATCCGGGCCCGCGAGTTCTTCCAGACCATTGCCGAGCTGCAGTTCGAGTCCGGCTACCCGTACATCATGTACGAGGACACCGTGAATCGCGCCAACCCGATCGCGGGCAAGATCACGCACTCCAACCTGTGCTCGGAGATCCTGCAGGTCTCCACCCCCTCGACCTACAACGACGATCTCTCCTACGACCGGGTCGGTAAAGATATCTCCTGCAACCTGGGCTCGCTGAACATCGCCAAGACCATGGACTCGCCGGATTTCGCGCGCACCATCGAGGTCTCCATCCGCGCGCTCACCGCCGTCTCCGACCAGACCCACATCTACTCGGTGCCCTCCATCGAGCAGGGCAACAATGCCTCGCACGCCATCGGCCTCGGCCAGATGAACCTGCACGGCTACCTGGCCCGCGAGCACATCCACTACGGCTCGCCGGAGGGCATCGACTTCACCAACATCTACTTCTACACGGTCGTCTACCACGCCCTGCGCGCCTCGAACCGCATCGCCATCGAGCGCGGCTCCGCCTTCGGCGGCTTCTCGGAATCCAAGTACGCCAGCGGCGAGTACTTCGACAAGTACACCGAGCGGGCCTGGGAACCCGAGACCGACCGCGTGCGTCAGCTCTTCGCCGACGCCGGCGTGCACATCCCCACCCAGCAGGACTGGCTGGAGCTGAAGGCCGCCGTCATGGAGCACGGCATCTACAACCAGAACCTGCAGGCCGTCCCGCCCACCGGCTCGATCTCCTACATCAACCACTCCACCAGCTCCATCCACCCGGTGGCGTCGAAGATCGAGATCCGCAAGGAAGGCAAGATCGGCCGCGTCTACTACCCGGCCCCCTACATGGACAACGACAACCTCGAGTTCTACGAGGATGCCTACGAAATCGGCTACGAGAAGATCGTCGACACCTACGCCGCCGCCACCCAGCACGTGGACCAGGGGCTGTCGCTGACGCTGTTCTTCAAGGACACCGCCACCACGCGGGATCTCAACAAAGCGCAGATCTATGCGTGGCGCAAGGGGATCAAGACGCTGTACTACATCCGGTTGCGGCAGATGGCGCTCGAGGGGACCGAGGTCGAGGGCTGCGTCAGCTGCATGCTGTAGCTCAGTCCACCGCGGTCCCCTCCAGCTCGACCAGCTGGCCGGGGACCGCGAGGCGGGTGAGGCCGAGCATGGTGGTGGCCGGGGCGATACCGGCGGCGCCGAGGCGGGCGGCGAGCACGCCGTAGTGCTGGAAGAGCAGGTCGACGTCGGTGGTGTAGACGTTCAGCCGGACCAGGTTCGGGAGCGCCATATCGGCTGCTTTGAGGACGGCTTCCAAGTTGTCCAGGCTCAGGGCGAGCTGGCTGGCCATGTCGTCGGGATGCTGGGGTTCGCCGTCGGCGTTCATGGCGGTCTGGCCGGAGCAGTAGAGGGTCCTGGTGGGGGAGGTGACCAGCTCGGCCTGGTGGAAGCCGAGGGGCAGGGACCAGGTGACGGGGTTGATCGCGGTTCGTTCCATGCGGACGAGCCTCGCAGGGAATCACGACATCCTCTGTCGGGTATTTTCGAGCCGTGCGTGCCGACCGACTGGTCTCGCTGGTCCTGCTGCTCCGCAGCCGTGGCCGGATGACCGCGCCCGCGCTGGCCCGGGAGCTCGAGGTCTCCACCCGGACGGTGCTGCGCGATATCGAGGCGCTCTCCATCGCCGGGGTTCCGGTGTACGCCGAACGCGGCAGGCACGGCGGGTTCGAGCTGCTCCCCGGTTTCCGGACCGAGCTCACCGGACTCAACCACGACGAAGCGCTGGCCCTGCTCACCTCGGGTGCCGGGGCTTTCGGGCTGGGGCAGGCGCTGGCGTCGGCGCTGCGGAAGGTCGCCGACGCGCTGCCGGAGGGGCACACGGCGAGTGATCAGGCGCGTCGCCTCCTGCACGAACCGGAGACCGACCTGCTCGAGCGCAGGAGAGCCCGCGACGAGATCCCCGCCGCGGTCATGGCGGAGCTCCGCCGCGCGGTCCTGGCCGGCCACCGGCTGCGCCTGCACTACGCGGCGGCGAACGCGGAGCCCCGATGGCGCACGGTGGACCCGATCGGGCTGGTCACCGCCCGCGACCAGGGATACCTGCTCGCCCTCAGGGAGGGGCAGGACCGTACCTACAAACTGTCCAGGGTGCTGGCGGCGGAGGCACTGGACGAACCGGCGCAGCGGCCGGAAGGCATCGACCTCGAGCAGATCTGGCGGGAGCGCGGTAGCCGGTTCCGCACCCGCGGCGACCGGCTCGCCGTGCTGGCGCGGGTCCGCCCGGCACGCCGGGCAGAGCTGGCGAACACCGCCATAGCCGTCCGCGCCGAACACCTCGACGCGGACGGCTTCCTCGTCCTCGACCTCACCTTTCAGGACCTCAGGCACGCCGAATGGGCGCTGTGGCAGCTCGCCGCCGACGCGGACGTGGTTGCTCCGCGATCACTGCGCGCCGCACTGGCAAGCCGGGCCGCCGCGATGGCCGCCCGCTACGGCGATTAGGCGAGCGCGGGCAGGACTTCCTTCTCGAAGAGCTCGATCCCGCTGGTGTCGTACGCCGCTTCCGGGAAGTTGACGATGGCGTATCCCAGCCCCAGCGCTTTGATCGCAGCGAGCCGCTCCACGATCTGCTCCGGCGTGCCGACCGCGGCCCCGCCCGCCGTCATGGCCTGGACATACCCGGCCCCCTTCTCCGCACCGAGCGCGGGCGCGAGCCGATCGGCGATCGCCTTCTTGCGCTCCTCGACCTCGGCCTCGGTTGCCCCGACCACCACATTGAAGTTCGCGCTGCGCACAATGGCGTCGTAATCGGTGCCGACGTCGGCGCAGTGCCCGCGCAGGATCTCGGACTTGTGGGTGAATTCGTCCGGATCGTTCCCGGCGAAGTTGGTGTACTGCGCGTACTTGGCCGCGATCTTCAGCGTCTTCTTCTCGCCACCGCCCGCGATCCAGAGCGGAATCCCGCCCTCCTGCAGCGGCAGCGGGTACACCCGGGCACCGTCGACCCGGTAGTACTTGCCGTCCAGGGTGGCGCTGCCGGTAGTCCAGGCCTGGCGGAAGATCTGCACGCCCTCGTCCAGCCTGCCCAGCCGCTCCCCGGCGGTGGGGAAGCCGTAGCCGTAGGCGCGCCACTCGTGCTCGTACCAGCCGCCGCCGATGCCCATCTCGGTGCGGCCGCCGGAGATGGCGTCCACCGTGGCGGCGACCTTGGCCAGGTAGGCGGGGTTGCGGTAGCTGATCGCGGTACACATCTGGCCGAGGCGGATCCGCGAGGTGCTCGCCGCGAAAGCGGACATGAGCGTCCACGCCTCGTGCGTGGCCTCCTCGGTCGGCTCCGGGACGGTGTGGAAGTGGTCGTACACCCACAGCGACTCCCAGACCGGGTTCGCGTCCGCGCGCGCGGCGAGATCCCGCATCACCCCCCACTGCGCGGCGGTGTCGATGCCGGCCAGGTCCAGCCGCCACCCCTGCGGGACGAAGATTCCGAAGCGCACAGCTGTCTCCTCGCGTGTCGTCGCGTGCCGGGCGCGCACGCGCCCACCCTCCACTCTGTCGAGCCCGTCGCCCGCGGGCAACGATTCGGCGCTGGGCGCGCGCAATTTACGATCACGGCCGAAACCGGGCGGAGGCGGTCGGAGCCGGATCCGGGACGGGCTGCGCAGAATGCGCGCCGCGGTCGCGGAGCACGTGGTCGCCGTTTATTCAGAGGCGTTCGCAGATGATTCCGGTCATGCTGGAATCCTGATGAACGACAACAATCCTCGGCTCGGCATCGATTTCGGCCGGGTCGTGATGGGTGCCGCGGCCGAATCGGGCGAGGCCGACACCGCCTTCCTGGACGGCAGCCACGCCGACGCCATGCGCACCTCCGGTTCTGCCGGGCCCGCCCGGAGAAGGCGGTGCACTGCCGTGAACTCGGCATCACGCACATGATCGACGACCGGCTCGACGTGCACCGCGCCCTGCGCGGCCTCGTGCCCCACCTGTACCTGTACGGGCACCGGCGCGAACCCGCCCCGGACTGGGTCACCCCGACGCCGACCTGGCCCGATGTGGAGGCGGCGCTCACGGTATGAGCGCCGTCACCGCCCCTGCGCCACGATGTGAAATCCGTGGCGGGGCGGTGTACTCTCGCGCACGTTGATTCCCGCGGCGGCACCGGCCCCGCACCCGGAACGAGGAGGTGGGTTGCCATGCGCAGTGAACCTCCCAGTCGAAGGCCGCGCGGCGCCGCCCCTTCGCTCTGATCATCGATCCCCCGGCTTTTCCCGGCCGGGTGCGCGCGTGGGGTAGCGCCTCGCGGTGTGACGCAGTCCTAGAACTCGTTCACCCACTTGCCTCGTGCCGAGGGGATCACCCATGTCGCAAACCGACGTCATCGAAGTACGCCCGGTGCTCACGCTGCCGGACACCGTGCAGGAACTCGTGGAGACGCGCCGCGCCGACGCCGCACTGGACTGGCTCGGCAACCACTCGCCGCACGCCATCGCCGACCAGCTCGCCCGGATGGACGCCGTCCGCGCGGGCATGGCCTTCCGGCTGCTGGACAAGGATCTCGCGCTCGCCGTCTTCGAGGAGCTCGAGCCGGTGGACCAGCAGCAGATCCTGGAGGGGTTGCGGGACAAGAGTTTCCGCGACCTGATCGAGAACATGGCGCCCGACGACCGGGCGCGCATGCTGCGCGAGGCGCCCGCCACCGTCGCCAAGAAGGTGCTCGCCGGGCTGAGCCCGCGCGAGCGCCGGATGACCGCGGGGCTGCTCGGCTACCCGGAGGGGTCGGTCGGGCTCTACATGACCCCCGAGGTGGTGGCGCTGCCGCGGAACCTCACGGTGGCCGCCGCGCTGCAGACCGTGCGGGCCAAGGGCGGGCGCGCCGAGACCGTCTACACCCTGCCCGTGGTGGATACCGGGCGGCGGCTCACCGGCGTGGTCGAGCTGCGCGAGCTGGTACTGAGCGGGCCCGACGCGCTGGTTGCCGACCTGGTGCGGACCGAGCCCGCGTACGTGCGCGCCACCGACTCCGCCGAGCGGGCCGCCCGCGTCATGCGCGAGACCAATGTCATCGACCTGCCCGTGGTGGACAGCGAAGACCGGCTGGTCGGGCTGCTCACCATCGACGACGCGGTCGAGGTGATCGAGGCGGCGGACAGCGAGGACGTCGCCAAGCAGGCCGGCTCCGCGCCGTGGGCCGGACACTACATGGCGGCGGGGGTCTTCCAGCTGGCCCGCTACCGGGCGCTCTGGCTGCTGCTCCTGCTGGTCGCCGCCACCCTCACGGTGAGCGTCACCGACTTCTTCGAGGGCACGCTGGAGCAGGCCGCGCAGCTCGCGCTGTTCATTCCGCTGCTCATCGGCGCCGGTGGGAATGCCGGGGCCCAGGCGGCGACGGCGTGCGTGCGCGCGGTGGCGGTCGGCGAGGTGCGCGGCGGTGATCTGTTCCGGGTGATCTGGCGGGAGTGCCGGGTCGGGTTCGTGCTCGGGAGCATGCTCGCCGTCGCCGGGGTCATGATCGGCGGGGTCTTCGTCGGGCCGAAGGTGGCGATCGTCGTCGGGCTCACGCTGGTGCTGATCTGCGCCTGGGCGGCGACCATCGGCGGGACCATGCCGCTGCTCGCCAAGCGGTTGCGAATCGACCCCGCCGTGGTCTCCGCGCCGATGGTGACCACGCTGGTGGACGCCACCGGGCTGATCCTCTACTTCACCATCGCCAAGGTGGTGCTGGGGATCTGAGTTCATCGCCGGTCCGCCTCGGTGCGGTCCAGCCGCTCCGCCAGCGGCGAGCGCTGAAGGGGGCCGCGCCGGGCGAGTGCGAGGCGGATGGGCTCGTGCGCCTGCTGCGGTGGACCGGGTGCCCGTCGATCTCGTAGCGCACCGGGCCGAGCTGCTGCTCGCCCTCCTCGCGGAGCATCAGCAGGAACTTCTGCTCCCGGTACTCGAACCCGCACTCCCACAGCTGGACCGCACTGGGCCGGACGCCGAGCGCCGCGGTGGCCGCGCACGGATCGGTGTTCGCGAACGGGGTGCTCGCCCGGCGCGGCTCGGCCCGCCAGCGCGCGGCGGCCGCTCCGGCACGGCCGCGGCGGCAGGTGCCGACGGCTACCATCCACGGCGGATTCGCGACATTCATGCCACTAGTTCTTGTGCTACGAAAGCTCCCGGTCCACAAGAGGTAGTGTTCTCGTCACCACGACGAGGACCGGAGGCTGCAGCATGAAACTGATCGATCGGGTGTCGGCCATCAACTGGAATCGGGTGCCCGACGAGAAGGACGCCGAGGTCTGGGACCGGCTGACCGGCAACTTCTGGCTGCCGGAGAAGGTGCCGGTGTCGAACGACATCCCGTCCTGGGCCACGCTGACCCCGGACGAGAAGCAGCTCACCATGCGAGTCTTCACCGGGCTCACGCTGCTGGACACCATTCAGGGCACGGTGGGCGCGGTGAGCCTGATCCCGGACGCGCTGACGCCGCACGAGGAGGCGGTGCTCACCAACATCGCCTTCATGGAGTCGGTGCACGCCAAGAGCTACAGCTCGATCTTCTCCACGCTCTGCTCGACCAGGGAGATCGATGAGGCGTTCCGTTGGTCCGAGGAGAACCGCAATCTGCAGCGCAAGGCCGAGATCGTGCTGCAGTACTACAACGGCGACGATCCGCTCAAGCGCAAGGTGGCCTCGACGCTGCTGGAGAGCTTCCTCTTCTACTCCGGCTTCTACCTGCCGATGCACTGGTCGTCGCGGGCCAAGCTGACCAATACCGCCGACATGATCCGGCTGATCATCCGGGACGAGGCGGTGCACGGGTATTACATCGGCTACAAGTACCAGAAGGGGCTCGAGCTGGTCTCGCAGGCGGAGCGCGACGAACTCAAGAACTACACCTTCGAGCTGCTCTTCGAGCTGTACGAGAACGAGGCCGAGTACACCCAGGATCTGTACGACGAGGTCGGGCTCACCGAGGACGTCAAGAAGTTCCTGCGCTACAACGCCAACAAGGCGCTGATGAACCTCGGTTACGAGGGGCTCTTCCCGAAGGACGAGACCGACGTGAACCCGGCGATTCTCGCGGCGCTATCGCCGAACGCCGACGAGAACCACGACTTCTTCTCCGGCTCCGGCTCCAGCTACGTGATCGGCAAGGCCGTCAACACCGAGGACGAGGACTGGGAGTTCTGACGCCGCGGCGGCTGTGTCACCCGGTGACGTAGCCGTTCAGGTTCTGCCGCACGTCGGTGAGCACGGCGCGGGCGGCGGTCGGCCCGCTGCCGTGCCAGACGGCGTCCTCCACGGCGAAGACCCGCTGGTCGCTCGCGGCGCCGAGCTCCTTCCAGGCATCCGAGCGGAGGACCGACTCGCCGTACTCCCGGCCCGCCTCGCCGTCGAAGAGCACGAAGATCACGTCGCCCTCGACCCGCTCCAGCTCGTCGGCGGGGACGGTGAAGGAGGCGCCGCGCTGGTTCTGCGGCCTGCGCACGCCGATATCGGTGAGCACGCCGCCCGCGAAGGAGTCGGTGCCGAGCACGGTGATGCTGTCGGCGCCGAACCGGACCACCGAGGCCTGGGACTGCGCGGCGGCGACGGCGGGCTCGGCGCCGATGGCGGGGGCGTCGGCGCGGTACTCGGCCAGCACCGCCTCGGCGGCGCCGGCGCGGGCCAGCCCCGCGGCGAGCCCGACGAACTCGGCGGCCCAGCCGCTGCCGGTGCCCGCGAGCACGGTGGGCGCGACGGCGGCGAGCGCGGCGTAGTCGCCCTGGCCCTGGGTGCCGATGATGACGTCGGGGTCGAGCTCGGCGATCCGGGCGGGGTCGGGGGCGCCGTCGGGGCCGACCGACGGGATCCGCTTGACGCCGTAGCCGAGGTAGTCCGGCTGCGGCACCGGGCCGGTCAGCGTGGTGGTGCCGACGACCCGCTCCCACAGCCCGAGCGCGCAGGCGGCATCCAGCGCGGGGGTACCGAGCACCACGATGCGCTGCGGGTCGGCGGGCACCTGGGTGACCCCGCCGGTGTGCGTCACCGGACGGCTGCCTGCATCGGGGCGGCTCGGCAGCGGGCAGGCCTGGCTGGTGTCGCGCTCCAGCCCGACCACGCCCGCCCCCGCGATATTGGTGGTCGTGCGGATGATCGTGGTTGCGTCGTCGGTCTGCTGACCGCAACCGGTCAGCAGCGTGCCCGCCGCGGCGAACATCGCCAGGACGGACGGCAATCGGGTGCGGACGCGGGCGCTCACCGGCATGCGGGTGAGGGTACAGGCGGAGCGGGTAGTACCCACCCGCGCACCGGCCCCGAACGGAAATACGACACAGAGTAGGACCGGAGTCGGACCGCCCCCGCCACAAGGTTTACGATCAGGGCAGCGCACGCGAACGAGGAGGATCAGTGACTGCCGTTGAGCCCCAGCCAGTCAAACAGGTGGAAGCGTCTCGGCCGTATCCAGCCCGCACCGGGCCGAAGGGGTCGTTCCTCTACAAGATGGTCACCACCACGGACCCCAAGGTCCTCGGTGTCATGTACCTGACCACCTCGATGGCGTTCTTCCTCATCGGCGGCCTGATGGCGCTGCTGATGCGCGGCGAGCTGGCCCGCCCCGGCCTGCAGTTCCTCTCGCCCGAGCAGTTCAACCAGCTGTTCACCATGCACGGCACGATCATGCTGCTCTTCTACGCGACGGCGATCGTGTTCGGCTTCGCGAACATCATCCTGCCGCTGCAGATCGGCGCCCCCGACGTCGCCTTCCCGCGGCTGAACGCCTTCAGCTACTGGCTGTACGCGTTCGGCGCGACCATGGCGACCGCGGGCTTCATCACCCCCGGCGGCGCGGCGGACTTCGGCTGGACGGCGTACGTGCCGCTCACCGACATCCTGCACTCGCCCGGCGTCGGCACCGACCTGTGGATCCTCGGCCTCGCGGTCTCCGGCCTCGGCACCATCCTCGGCGGCGTGAACATGCTGACCACGGTCGTCTGCCTGCGCGCTCCCGGCATGACCATGTTCCGGATGCCGATCTTCACCTGGAACATCGCGGTCACCTCGGTGCTGGTCATCCTCGCGTTCCCGCTGCTCACCGCCGCGCTCTTCGGCCTCGCGTACGACCGGCACCTCGGCGGCCACATCTACGACCCGGCCACCGGCGGCATCCTGCTCTACCAGCACCTGTTCTGGTTCTTCGGGCACCCCGAGGTGTACATCATCGCGCTGCCCTTCTTCGGCATCGTCTCGGAGATCTTCCCGGTCTTCTCGCGCAAGCCGATCTTCGGCTACACCACCCTGGTGTACGCGACGCTCGGCATCGCGGCGCTCTCGATCGCGGTGTGGGCGCACCACATGTACGCCACCGGCGCGGTGCTGCTGCCCTACTTCTCCTTCATGACGTTCCTCATCGCGGTGCCGACCGGCGTGAAGTTCTTCAACTGGATCGGCACCATGTGGCGCGGCCAGCTGACCTTCGAATCGCCGATGCTCTTCTCGCTCGGCTTCCTGGTGACCTTCCTCTTCGGCGGCCTCTCCGGCGTCATTCTGGCCAGCCCGCCGCTGGACTTCCACGTCACCGACTCGTACTTCGTGGTCGCGCACTTCCACTACGTGCTCTTCGGCACCATCGTGTTCGCCACCTACGCGGGCATCTACTTCTGGTTCCCGAAGATCACCGGCCGGATGATGGACGAGCGGCTGGGCAAGTGGCACTTCTGGACCACCTTCATCGGCTTCCACACCACCTTCCTCGTCCAGCACTGGCTGGGCGCGGAGGGCATGCCGCGGCGCTACGCCGACTACCTGCCCACCGACGGCTTCACCACGCTGAACACCATCTCCACCATCGGCGCCTTCGTGCTCGGCGCCTCGATGCTTCCGTTCCTCTGGAACGTCTTCAAGAGCTACCGCTACGGCGAGGTGGTCACCGTCGACGACCCGTGGGGCTACGGCAACTCGCTGGAGTGGGCCACCACCTGCCCGCCGCCGCGGCACAACTTCTACGAGCTGCCGCGCATCCGCTCCGAGCGCCCCGCGTTCGAGCTGCACTACCCGCACATGATCGACCGCATGCGGGAGGAGGCGCACGTGGGCTGGGGCACCAAGACGCACACCGTGGAGTCCGGCGACCGGGTGGCGCTCTCCAAGTAAATGCGCGACGCCGAGTGTGCACCCGCCGATCCCCGGCGGGTGCACACTCGTTTCGTGAGCGCACCCGACCGACCCTGGAGCAACCGCGTGGCCGACACCATCGTTCTCGTCACCGTCACCGGGCCCGACCGCCCCGGCGTGACCTCCGTGCTGCTCGCGGCCATGTCGCGGCACGGCGTGCACCTGCTCGACGTGGAGCAGGTGGTGATCCGTGGCAGGCTCACGCTCGGCGTCCTCGTCACCTGCCCCAGCGACCCCGAGGTGCTGCAGGACGAGGTCGAGGAGGCGATGAACACCGTCGGCATGCACGTCGACGTCGAGGTGGACGCCGCGATCGGCAGGCAGCCGGTCTCCACGCACGCCGTCGTGGTCCTCGGCGCGCCGGTGACGGCGCGGGCGTTCAGCGCCGTCTCCCGCAGGCTGGCCCAGCTCGGCGCCAATATCGACTCCATCCGCGGCATCGCCGACTACCCGGTGACCGGGATGGAGCTGCTGGTCACCGCGCGCGACGAGGACGCGGTGCTGCGCACCGCGCTGGCCGAGGTGGCGGTGGCCGAGCAGGTGGATGTGGCCGTCGAGCGGGCCGGGCTGGCCAGGCGCGGCAAGCGGCTCATCGTCTTCGACGTCGATTCCACGCTGATCCAGGGCGAGGTGATCGAGATGCTGGCCGCGCACGCCGGCGTCGAGGACGAGGTGCGCGCGGTCACCGAGGCGGCCATGCGCGGCGAGCTGGACTTCGCCGAGTCGCTGCGCCAGCGGGTCGCCACCCTGGCCGGGCTGGACGAGTCGGTGATCGAGGAGGTCGCCGACCGGATCGAGCTCACCCCCGGCGCCCGCACCACCATCCGCACGCTGCGCCGGATCGGGTTCCGCTGCGGCGTCGTCTCCGGTGGCTTCCGGCAGGTGATCGAGCCGCTGGCGCACGAGCTGGAGCTGGATTTCGTGCAGGCCAACACACTGGAGATCGTGGAGGGGAAGCTGACCGGCCGGGTGACCGGCGAGATCGTCGACCGGGCCTACAAGGCCACCGCGCTGCGTCGCTTCGCCGCCGAGGCCGGGGTGCCGATGGAGCAGACGGTAGCGGTCGGCGACGGCGCCAACGATATCGACATGCTCAATGCCGCCGGGCTCGGCGTCGCCTTCAATGCCAAACCGGCGCTGCGCGAGGTGGCCGACGCGGCGCTCTCGCACCCCTTCCTGGACGCGGTGCTCTTCGTGCTCGGGGTGACCCGCGACGAGGTCGAGGCGGCCGACGCCCGCGACGGGCTGCTGCGGCGGGTGCCGCTGGGCTGACCCGGCGTTCACCCGGCGCTCGGCTGCACGGCCACGTATTCTCACGGAGTTTCGCTTGCGTGCCGAACGGAGGTCGAGGGTGGAGGACGTCGGTTTCCCTACGCGAGGGGAGGGCTGTACCTGCGTGCCGACCGGTGCCGAGCTCGGAGTCGACGAGAACGGTACGCCCACAGCGGGTTTCACCGCCCTGCACGCCGAGCTGGCACGCGGTTACGGCACCTCCCCCGAGCCGGCCGATCCCGGGCAGGTGCAGGCGATGCAGGTGGTGCTGCACCTGCCGAAGCTGGAGCCGCCCGCCCGCAGCGACCTGCTCGCCGCCGCGGCGGCCGTGGCGGTCGCGCTCTGCCTGGACGAGCGCTCCGGGCCGGGCGGGCCCTGGCAGCAGGGGTATCTGGGCTGGAAGCGGGGTCGCATCCGCAAGGTGGCGCGGCGGGCGCGCGGGGCGCAGTGGCGGGCGGCGCAGGAGGTCCCCGGGATCACGCTGACCGTGCGCGGGGCGCAGGCCAGGGCGCTGGTGCCGGGCCCGGTCGGTGCGGTGGACCCGCGGATCAAGCGGTTGCAGATCGGCGGCACCGAGTTGCTCGCCGACGAGCCGGACCCGCCGGCGCCGGGGATCCCGGTGCTCTGGGTGAACCGGGAGCTGGGGATGACGGTGGGGAAGGCGGCGGCGCAGGTCGGGCACGCGAGCATGCTGCTCGCCGGTGCGCTCCCGCTCGCCGCGGCCGCGCGCTGGGCGCGCGACGAATTCCGCTGCGCCGTGCGGGAAGCCGGGCCGGAGCGGTGGCGGGAGCTGCTCGCGCTGCACGAGCGCGGCGGCGCGGTGGCGGTGCGGGACGCCGGGTACACCGAGGTCGCGCCCGGTTCCATCACCGTGATCGCCGTTCCGCCCCGCGTCGGGTGAATCACGCGGGCCGGCAGCGGGATACGCCGGAGCCGGGGCGGCGCGGGGGTGCGGCGCCCGGTGCCGCGGCACCCGCCGCCCGCGCGGGGACCCGCCCGGCGATGCCGGGACGGACAACCCGTCTGCCCGTCCGCGCCGAGAGGCGAAGGTCCGGCCCGACCGGGGCGTCGATGCTCGGACGTGCCGCGGCAGCAAAAATCCCGCGCACCGCGCCGAGGGTGGCCGGGCGCGGGCGCCGCGCGTGGTCCAAGATGGAGCGCGTGTCGCAACCGGATCCCGATCTCCTCATCGACTTCAGCGCCGTGACCATCCGACGGTCCGGCCGCATCCTGGTCGGCCCCGTCACCTGGCAGGTCGAGCTGGACGAACGCTGGGTGGTGCTCGGCCCCAACGGCGCGGGGAAGACCTCCCTGCTCCGGATGGCCGCCGCCGAGCTGCACCCCACCGCGGGCACCGCGAACCTGCTCGGCGAGACGCTCGGCAGGGTCGCGGTCACCGAGCTGCGCCCGCGCATCGGGCTCTCCTCCGCCGCGGTCGCGGCCCGGGTGCCCGCCGACGAGAAGGTGGCCGACCTGGTGGTCTCGGCCGGGTACGCGGTGCTCGGCCGGTGGCGGGAGAAGTACGAGCGGGTGGATACCGAGCGCGCGCTGGACATGCTGGAGAGCCTGGGCGCCGAGCACCTCGCCGACCGCACCTACGGCACCCTCTCCGAGGGCGAGCGCAAGCGGGTGCTGATCGCCCGCGCCCTGATGACCGACCCGGAGCTGCTGCTGCTCGACGAGCCGGCCGCCGGGCTCGACCTCGGCGGACGCGAGGAGCTGGTGGAGCGCCTCGGCGACCTGGCAGGCGATCCCGACGCCCCGGCCATGGTGCTGGTCACCCATCACGTCGAGGAGATCCCGCCCGGCTTCACGCACGGCCTGCTGCTGCGCGAGGGCGAGGTGGTCGCCCAGGGGCTGCTCGCCGATGTGCTCACCGCGGAGAACCTGAGCGCCGCCTTCCGGCAGTCCATCGCGCTGGACCAGGTGGACGGCCGCTGGTTCGCGCGCCGGGCCAGGCGCTCCGGCAAGCACCGGCACCGCTGACCCGTCCGAGCAAGCGCTAGGGTGAGTTGGTGAGCGAGACGAACGATCCCGAGCGCGGTGTCTCGGAAAGCGTCGCCCCGCTGCGGGACGCCTCGACCGTCCTGCTGATGCGCGACGGCGCCGCCGGACCCGAGGTCTTCCTGCAGCGCCGGGTGACCGGCATGGATTTCGCCGCGGGCATGACGGTGTTCCCCGGCGGCGGGGTCGACCCGTCCGACGCCGACGCCGAGATCGCCTGGGCCGGGCCCGGCCCGGACTGGTGGGCCGGGCGCTTCGGCACCACCGGCCCGCGCGCCCAGGCGCTGGTCTGCGCCGCGGTCAGGGAGACCTTCGAGGAGTGCGGCGTCCTCCTCGCGGGCCCCACCGCCGACACGGTCGTCTCCGACACCACCGCGTACCGGGAAGCCAGGCACGCGCTGGAGTCCAGGGCGATCTCGCTCGCCGCCTTCCTGGCCGAGACCGGCCTCGTGCTCCGCGCCGACCTGCTGCGGCCGTGGGCCAACTGGGTCACCCCGGTGATCGAGCGCCGCCGCTACGACACCCGCTTCTTCGTCGCGGTGCTGCCGGAGGGGCAGCGCGCGGACGGCGCCACCTCCGAGGCCGAGGTGGTGCACTGGCGCACCCCGGCCGAGGCACTCGCGCGCTGGCGCGCGGGGCAGGACGTGCTGCTCCCGCCCACCTGGTCGCAGCTGGTGGCGGTCGGGGAGTACGCGGACACCGCCGCGGTGCTCGCCGCCCGGCCGGTGATCGAGCCGATCGAGCCGGTGGTGACGCGGCGGGACGGCCGCACGGTGCTGCGATTCCCGGACAGCGCACGGTACTTCGCCGACCTCCCGAACCCCATGGAGCTGCGCGGCTCGGCGCGCTGACCGGCGATTCGGCCGGGTAACCTCGCCAGCCATGTCGAACAACACGCCCGCGGAGTTCACCACCCTGGAGCTGCCGGAGCAGCGCGGGGTGGCGGTGCTGCGGTTCTCCCGGCCCCCGGCCAACCTGATCGACCTGCAACTGGCCCGCGAGATCGCGATCGCGGCCAAGCGGGCCGGGAAGAACACGGCGGTGGCGGCGCTGGTGCTCTACGGTGACGAGCGGATCTTCAGCGCGGGCGACGACCTGGCCGAGATCGGCACCTGGAGCCCGGACCAGGCGGTCGCGCTGGCGAGCGACCACGCCGAGCACCTCGGCATCCTGCCGACGCTCCCGTGTCCGACGGTCGCCGCCATCACCGGCTACTGCCTCGGCGGCGCGCTGGAGCTGGCGCTCGGCGCGGACCGGCGGATCGTGGGCGACAACGTCAAGCTGGGGCTGCCGCAGATCCAGCACGGCACCGTCCCGACGGCCGGGATGGACCTGCTGATCCGGGCGGTCGGCCGGAGCGCCGCCCGCGACCTGGTCTACAGCGGGCGGTACGTGGACGCCGAGGAGGCGCTGCGGCTGGGGCTGGTGGACGAGGTCGTTGCCCCGGACGACGTGTACGACGCGGCCCACCGCTGGGCCGAGCGCTTCACCGGCCGCTCCGGCGCGGCGGTGGCCGCCGCCAAGTCGGTGCTGGAGGCGCCCGCGCAGCTTTCCTCGCACGCGATCTCGGCGTGGATCGGGCTGGCGCTGACCGGGGAACCGCAGCGGTCCGCGGCGGCCTACGCGGCGGACGGCCCGAACCTGGTACCGGGAACCGGACGGTAGGCTCTGCGCTCATGACGGTACGCCCCGACGACCCCGCGCCGAACCCGCACGCCACCGCAGCCGAAGTGGAAGCAGCACGGGAGAACAACAAGCTCGCCCAGGTCCTCTACCACGACTGGGAGGCGGAGACCTACGACGACAAGTGGTCGATCTCCTACGACGAGCGGTGTATCGACTACGCGCGGGGCCGGTTCGACCTGGCCGCCGGCCCGGTCCAGCTGCCCTACGGCCGCGCGCTGGAGCTCGGCTGCGGCACCGGCTTCTTCCTGCTGAACCTCATGCAGGGCGGGGTCGCCAAGAGCGGCTCGGTCACCGACCTCTCGCCGGGCATGGTGCGGGTCGCGCTGCGCAACGCGGAGAACCTGGGGCTGGATGTGGACGGCCGGGTGGCCGACGCCGAGACCATCCCGTACGAGGACGACACCTTCGACCTGGTGGTCGGGCACGCCGTCCTGCACCACATCCCCGACGTCGAGCTGGCGCTGAAGGAGTGCCTGCGGGTGCTCAAGCCGGGCGGACGGTTCGTCTTCGCCGGTGAGCCGACCACCGCGGGCAATTTCTACGCCCGCTGGCTCGGCCGGATCACCTGGAAGATCACCACCACCATCACCAAGCTGCCGCCGCTGGCCGGCTGGCGGCGCCCGCAGGCCGAGCTGGACGAGTCGTCCAGGGCGGCCGCGCTGGAGGCCGTGGTTGACCTGCACACCTTCGAGCCGGACGAGCTGGAGGCCATCGCGCGGCGCGCGGGCGCGGTGGACGCGCACGCACACACCGAGGAGTTCGCGGCGGCGCTCTGGGGCTGGCCGGTGCGCACCTTCGAGGCGGCGGTGCCGGACGAGAAGCTCAGCCTGGGGTACCGGCTGTTCCAGTACAAGGCGTGGCTGAGACTGAGTGCGCTCGACGCGAAGGTGCTGCACCGGATCGTGCCGCGGCGCTTCTTCTACAACGCCATGATCACCGGCGTGAAGCCGGGCGCCCCCGCTCAGTAGTTGGGGTATGCCTTCGCGCGCGCGGACGTCGCGTTCCTCGGCAGCGCGGCCGGGCGCGCGGCGCTGGCGGCGACGGCGGAGCTGCCGCTGACCGACGGGTCGTTGCTCGCCGATCTCGGCCGGGTCCGGCGCGCGCACGGCGCCGCCGCGGCGGCGCTGGTGGAGACGGTGCGGCTGCGTCGCCGCGCCGTGGTGAAGCTGGACGGTGCGGGGGAGTGGCTGCTCACCGACGACGCGCTGCAGCAGGCGACGCCGAGCGCCGTGGCCCGGCACCGGGCCGCCCGGCTGGCCGGGCGCGAGGTGCACGACGTCACCTGCTCGATCGGCGGTGAGCTCGCCGCGCTGGCGCGCACGTGTACCGCCGTCATCGGTAGCGACGTGGACCCGGTGCGCCTCGCCATGGCGGCGCACAATCTCGCCGCAGTGCGTGCGGCGGGGCCGGACGCCGCTCGGCCGGAGCCGGGGCCGGTCGCGCTGGTCCGCGCGGACGCGCTGACTCCGTGCACCCGCGACACCGTGATCGTGGCCGACCCCGGACGCCGCGCGGGCGGCAGGCGCACGCACGACCCGGCCGCGCTGCAACCACCCCTGCCCGACCTCCGCACCGCCTACGCGGGCCGCGACCTGGTGGTGAAATGCGCCCCCGGCCTCGACTTCGCCCGCCTCGACTGGCCCGGCGAGATCGAAGTGACCTCCCTGGACGGCGGCGTCCGCGAAGCCTGCCTCTGGTCCCCCGGGCTCGCCGAACCGAAGGTCACCCGCCGCGCCACCGTGCTCCGCACCGGCCAGCCGCCGAGCACCCTCACCGACGCCGACCCGGACGATATCCCCGAGCGCGAACCGGGCAGCTGGATCGTCGACCCCGACGGCGCGGTGGTCCGAGCCGGACTGGTCCGCCAGTACGCGGCCCGGCACGACCTCTGGCAACTGGACCCCAGGATCGCCTACCTGACCGGCGCCGCCGTCCCCCCCGGCATCCGCGGTTTCCGCATCCTGGACCGCTTCGAATTCCGGGAGAAACCCCTGCGCGCCGAGCTCCGCCGCAGGGACTGCGGCCCCCTGGAGATCCTGGTCCGCGGCGTCGACCTCGACCCGGACCGCCTGCGCCGCACCCTGGCCCCGACCGGCCGCACCCCCTACACCCTGGTGATCACCCGGATCGGCCGCGCCGCCGCGGTCTTCCTCTGTACCGCTACCCCTGCGACACCGGGGTGAAGACGAACAGCTCGCCGATCCTGGTCGCCGTCACCACCTCGCCCTTCGGGCCGACGGCGGTGCCGGTCGTCGTTCCCTGCGCGTCGGGCAGCACGTCGGAGTCGACGGTCGCGCCGGTCTCGGTGTCGAAGGTGATGAGGGTGAGCCCGTCGCCGATCGCGGCCACCGTGTAGCCGGTGCCGCCCGCGGTCTGCACCGGGGTGCCGCGCAGCGCCAGATCCTTGCGCTCCCACACGGTTTCCACGGCGTCGCCGGTGTCGTGCAGGGCGAGCAGGTAGCCGTCGTCGCCGGCCGGGACGATGAGCCCGTCGGCATCGACGGAGAGCCCGCCGCGCGGGGTCCAGCCCAGCTCGTGCACCCAGCGGGTGCGGCCGTCGGCGGTGTCGAGGGCGAGCAGCCTGCCGCTGTTGTCGCCGACGTAGACGGTGCCGCCGTCGGCGGAGACGGTCGGCCCGGCGGCGGCGCCGTCGGTGAGCAGCTCGGCGCTCCACAGCCGCTCGATCCGGTCGCCGGTGTAGCGCAGCGCCACCAGCGCCGCGGCCGGGCGGCCCGGCTCCCACACCGTCGCGTAGATCCGCCCGGTGGCGCCGTCCACGGCGGCCTGGGTGGCGACCGCGCAGGTCGGGCCCCCGGTGGCGCAGTCGTCGAGCCCCTCCCCGGCGGCGGGCCAGGTGAGGCCGGGGGCGCGCAGGAAGTCGGGCTCGCCGAGCAGCTGCACGGTGGGCACCATGCGCTTGCCGGTCTGCCGCTCCAGCACGTCCACCTGCCCGGTCTGGGTGATCGAGAGGACATGGCCGTCGCCGGTGAACTGCATGGTCACCGGCACCCCGGCCACCGGGGTGCGCCAGCGCGGCTGGCCGAGGTAGTTGTCGGAGTTCACGCCGCTGTCGTCGCCGACGTAGACGTTGTTGGCCGAGTCGAGCAGCGTCGGCGCGGCGACGGCGTTCGGGCCGAGCTGGTTGCAGAAGCGTTTGCGGCCGCTCATCTGGAAGGAGAAGATCGCGCAGTTGGCGGTGCGGGTGGTGACGAACATCTGCCCCAGCGACCCCACCGTCACCGGCGCGGCCACCGGCCCGCCGAGCGGGCGCTGCCAGGCCGGGCCGAGCTCGCGCGAGCCCTCGACCGCGGTGGTGCCGCTGTTGCGGCCGTCGTTGTGCGCGGCCGTCCAGCCGAAGCCGGGGCCCTGCGTGATGTCGTCGACGTCGGTGCCGCAGGCGGTGAGCACGACCCCCGCCACCACCGCGGCGCCCAGCGCCACCGCGCGGGTACGCGAGGCGGGAGCCGCCCATCGGGACACCGAACGCGCACCGCCGCTTCGCACCTGCTGCTCTCCCCTCTGGGTCGTTGCCGGCGCCGAGACCGGCCGAGGGCAAGACTAGTCTGTGGTATCCGAGGACCGATCGACGGAGGAGACTTCGTGACGAGCATGTGGGGTGCACCGCTGCACTCACGCTGGCGGGGGTCGCGGCGCCGCGACCCGAAACAGGCCAGGTTCCTGACCCTGGCCTCGCTGCGCTGGGTGCTCGCCAACCGGGCGTACACGCCCTGGTACCTGGTGCGCTACTACCGGCTGTTCAAGTTCAAGGCGGCCAATCCGCACATCGTGCTGCGCGGCATGGTGTTCCTGGGCAAGGGGGTGGAGATCCACGCGACCCCCGAGCTGGGCCGGCTGGAGATCGGCCGCTGGGTGCACATCGGCGACGGCAATGCCATCCGCTGCCACGAGGGCTCGCTGCGCATCGGCGACAAGGTGGTGTTCGGCAAGGACAACGTGGTCAACACGTATCTCGATATCGAGATCGGCGAGTCCACCCTGGTCGCCGACTGGTGCTACATCACCGATTTCGACCACCGGATGGACGACATCACGCTGCCCATCAAGGACCAGGGCATCGTGAAGAGCCCGGTGCGGATCGGCCCGGACACCTGGATCGCCGCCAAGGTCACGGTGCTGCGCGAGACCAGGGTCGGCCGCGGCTGCGTGCTCGGCGCGCACGCGGTGGTGCGGGGCGACATCCCGGATTACAGCATCGCCGTCGGCGCCCCGGCCCGGGTGGTGAAGAACCGCAAGGTGGCCTGGGAGGCGGGCGCCGCCGAGCGGGAGAAGTACCTGGCCGCGCTGGCCGATATCGAGCGCAAGAAGAGCGGGGTCGGCGGCGGCGCGGCATGACCGGATACGCCGCCCTGCTCCGCGGGATCATGCCGAGCAACAAGAACATGGCCAACGACAAGCTGCGCGGCGTCGTTGAATCGCTCGGCTACACCAAGGTCGGCTCGGTGCTGGCCAGCGGCAATATCGTCTTCGATGCCGCGGAGACCGACGTCCCCGCGCTGGAGGACCGGATCCAGGGGGCGCTGCGCGAGCAGCTCGGCATCGCCGGCGGCACCATCATCCGGAGCCACGCCGAGCTGCGCGCCCTGCTCGACAGCGACCCCTTCGATGGCCGCAAGCACGAGCGCGGCAGCTACCTCATCGCCACCTTCTTCAAGCACGGCGCGACCACCGGCCTGCCCGCGAACGACGACCCCCGCGCCGAGGTGATCGGCTACGACGAGGCGGCCCGCGCCTTCCTCGCCGTGGTCGACAACAGCGATGCGGGCAAGACTCCCGACTTCATGTCCTGGCTGGAGAAGGCCTACGGCAAGGACATCACCACCCGCACCTGGCTCACGGTGCAGCGCATCGTGAAGAAGATGGAGGGCTGAGTTACTCCGGGTTACTCCGGGCTACTCCGGGTCGCGCTCGGGCAGCGGCCGCTCGACGATGGACGGGCGGCCGAGCGGAATCCGCACCCGGCGCTTGGCCGCGGCGTAGACCTGCGCCGTCTCCGCGGCCACCATGTCCCAGGCGAAGTCGGCGGTGAGCCGCTCCCTGGCCGCGACGGCGCGGCTCTGCGCGGCGGCCGGGTCGTCCAGCACCGCGCGCACCGCCTCGACCAGGCCGTCCACGTCGGCGGGGTGGAAGGAGGCGCCGGTGACGCCGTCCAGCACCGCCTCGCCGAGCCCGCCCGCCGTGGAGGCGACGAGCGGGATGCCTGCCGCGGCGGCCTCCAGCGCCACGATGCCGAACGGCTCGTAGCGGCTCGGCAGCACGATCGCGTCGGCCCCGTGCAGCCAGCCGAGCAGCTCCTGGTGGCCGAGCTGCCCGGCGAAGGTCACCGCGCGCGCCACCCGGTGCACCCTGGCCCGCTCGCGCAGCCACTCGAACTGGGTGCCGATCCCGGCGACGGTGAGTGTGGTGCCCGGGTGCGCGCGGCGGATCCGGGGCAGCGCCGCGATGGCGTCCTGCACGCCCTTCTCGTACTCCAGCCGACCGACGTAGAGCAGCCGGGGCGGGCCCGTGCGCGGGGCGCGGGCACGGAACTGCCAGGCCGCCACATCGATGCCGTTGCGGATCACGGTGATCGGCGGCAGCTCCGGCCCGTACAGCCGCTCCACCTCGTCCTGCATCGAGCCGGAGCAGGTGATGAGCGCGTCCGAGTCGTTCGCCAGCCACCACTCCACCGAGTGCACCTGCTTGTTCACCCGGCCCGCCACCCAGCCGCTGTGCCTGCCCGCCTCGGTGGCGTGCAGCGTGCTCACCAGCGGCACGTCGTAGAACTCGGCCAGCGCGACGGCCGGGTGCGCCACCAGCCAGTCGTGCGCGTGCACCACGTCGGGCACCCAGCCCTCGCCGACGCCCGGCTTGTGCAGCGCGATCCCGGCGCGCACCATGGCGTGCCCCATGGCCAGCGTCCAGGCCAGCATGTCCGCGCCGAAGTCGAAGCTCGGCGGGTCCTCCGCGACCGCGACCACGAGCACGCCCTCGGCGACGAAGGAGTGCGTGGGGTGGGTGCCCGCGTCGGTGCCGGTCGGACGGCGGGAGAGCACGACCACCTCGTGGCCGGCGGCGGCCAGCTCCACCGCCAGGTGATGCACATGCCTGCCGAGCCCGCCGACGACCACCGGCGGGTACTCCCACGACACCATCAAGATCTTCATATGCGTCCTTCTAGGCCCGGCCGGCCAGGCGTCGCGCGTCCAGAGCGGGGAAGAGCCCGTCGGCCGCGTTCCATCCTGCCGCCAATCGGTCCGCTTCAGCGAGCTGTCCCGCGGTGGCCGCCGCCGCGATCTCCCGGACGGCGTGCGCGTGCCGGTGTGCCCGCTCCCGCGCGTACCCCGCCGCGGAGTCCTTGCTGACCATGAAGGCCCAGTCGCTGGAGACCGTGAGGATGGCCTCGCGCACCAGCTGGTCGGCGACCCGGTCGCGCAGCCCGTGCCCGCCGCGCCCGGCACGCACTTTCTCCAGCGTGTCAAGGGTGAGCCGGACCACATCGGCATTCAGCTCCACCAGGTCCTGGACCTGGTCACCGGCCCAGACCCGCCAGTCCTTGCCCGACCCCCAGGAGGAGTCGGCGAGCTCCACCGGCGCCCCGACGTAGCCGTTCGCCCTGGCGTCGGCCAGCGTCCCGACGGTGATACCGGCCTCCGGCAGCGCGCGCAGCACCGCCGCGAGCCACTGCGGCCCCTCGTGCCACCAGTGTCCGAAAAGCTCGGTGTCGAAGGCGGCGACCACCAGCGCGGGGCGCCCGATCCGCGCGGATTCGGCGATCAGCCGCTCGCGGACGGTGGTCACGAAATCGCTGACATCGCGCTCGATGGCGGCGGCCGCGAGATCGGGGTCGTAGGGCGCCTTGTCCGGCCCGGCCACCGATTTGCCGGTGACCCGCGCGGGCTTCAGCCCTGTGCCGTGGTCGTAGTGGTGGAAGTCCCGGTAGGCGGCCTGCCCCGGGTAGCCGGACCGGGGCGACCAGACCCGATAGCTGACCGGCAGATCGCGCCCGAAGGCGAGCACCTCGGAGTCGAGCACCGGGCGGCCGAGGCTGCTGTCCCCGCGCAGGGCGGGGCCGTCGACCATGAAATGCGTCACACCGGCGGCGGCGTAGCCCTGCTCCATACCGGGGGTGAAGCCGCACTCCGGCGCCCAGATCCCGGCCGGGCGGTGGCCCCAGCGGAGCTCGGCGTCGGCCAGCCCCCCGTCCAGCTGGAAGGCGCGCAGCCGGGGCTCGAGCAGCGGCTGGAACGGGTGCGCCAGCGGGCCGCCGAGCAGCTCCACCGTCCCGGCCTCGGCCAGCGCGCGCCAGAGCGGCGCCGCGCCGTGCCGCCAGCGGGTCTCGAAATCGGCGAGCGCGGCGGTGGCCAGCCGGTGCTCGTACCGGCCGAGCGCCGCCTTGCCCGCCAGCGCCGCCTCGTCGGCGCGCAGCTGCCAGTTGCCGAGCCAGTGGTGCATTCCCGCGAGGCAGTGCGGGTCGTCGAGCTGGGCCGCGAGCACCGGCGTCACGCCCAGGCTGAGCAGGCTCGAACGGCCCTCCGCGGCAAGCTCTTCCAGTACCCGGAGCACCGGAATGTAGGAGGCGGCCCAGGATTGGTAGAGCCACTCCTCGCCCACCGGCCAGCGGCCGTGGTGCGCCAGCCAGGGCAGGTGCGAGTGCAACACCAGCGTGAATTGCCCGGGGACGGTCACGGTTTCACCGCGATGGCGACCAGGTCGAGGCTGGCGTCGATATCGTCGGCGCGCAGCGCGAAGTCGTCGATGCCGACCGCGGCGACGTCGGCGGTCAGCGCCGCGGGCCAGGGCTCCCCGGCCAGCGCGCGCTCGATCTGCGCGTCGATGAAGGAGCCGCCGTGCTTGGCGTCCAGCGCTTTCAGCGCGGGGCCGTGGTGCACGCCGATCAGCTCGGCCACCGTGAATCCCGCCTCGACCAGGAGTTCGGTCAGCTCGGCGGCGTTCAGCTCGCGGGTGTGGAACGGGTTGAGCGGGGTGTCGCGCCCCGGCGAGAAGGTGATCCGGTTCGGCGTGCTGATCAGCAGTTCGCCACCGGGCCGCAGCACCCGCAGGCACTCGCGCAGGAACTGCCCCTGATCCCAGAGGTGCTCGATGACCTGGAAGTTCACCACCACGTCGACCGAGGCGTCCGGCAGCGGCAGCGCGGCCAGATTGCCCTGCACCATCTCCACCCGCGGGTACCGCGCGCGGACGTGCGCCACCGCCGACTCGTCGTAGTCCACGCCGGTGACCCGGCGCGCCACCCCCGCGATCATGTCCGCGCCGTATCCCTCGCCGGACCCCGCCTCCAGCACCTCGCGGCCCGTACAGTGGCCGAGCAGCCGCGCGTAGACCACCTCGTGCCGGCGGAACCAGTAGTTCTCCTCCGCGATTCCCGGCACCGTGCGCTCGCCGGTGAGCGGCAGCGGCGCAGCGGCGTCCGATGCGGCAGGGATCACAGCTTCGCTCATTGTTCCGACGTTACTGGCCGGGCATTCCAGAGGTACGCTCGGAGTAAGTTACCCACGAGTAACTTAACGTAGGGTAATCTCCTGGATCGAGCTATCAGAAGGACGTACGGCCGCCAGGCCGGCCGCCAACCCGTGCCCCCAGAAGGAGGTCGACGAAGACCGATGCCGAACATCGTCGTACTCATCAAGCAGGTTCCCGACACCTGGTCCGAGCGCAAGCTCAGCGATGGTGACTACACCCTCGACCGCGAGGCCGCCGACGCCGTCCTCGACGAGATCAACGAGCGCGCGGTCGAAGAGGCGCTGCTGATCAAGGAGGCGCAGGGCGGCGAGGTGACCGTGCTGACGGCCGGCCCGGACCGGGCCACCGAGGCCATCCGCAAGGCGCTCTCCATGGGCGCCGACAAGGCCATCCACATCAACGACCCGGCCATCCACGGCTCGGACGCGGTGCAGACCTCGTACGTGCTCGCCGCGGCGCTCGGCCAGATCGAGGGCGTCGAGCTGGTCATCTCCGGCAACGAGGCCACGGACGGCCGCATGGGCGCGATCCCGGCGATCATCGCCGAGTACCTGGGGCTGCCGCAGCTCACCCACCTCCGCAAGCTCACCGTGGACGGCGACAAGGTCACCGGCGAGCGGGAGACCGACGAGGGCGTGTTCAAGCTGGAGGCGAACCTGCCCGCCATCGTCAGCGTGAACGAGAAGATCAACGAGCCGCGCTTCCCCTCCTTCAAGGGCATCATGGCCGCGAAGAAGAAGGAAGTGCAGACCTTCACCCTCGCCGACCTGGGCGTCGAGGCGGACACCGTCGGGTTCGAGAACGCGGGCAGCAAGGTCACCGCCGCCACCCCGAAGCCGCCGCGCACCGCGGGCGAGAAGGTCACCGACGAGGGCGACGGCGGCACGAATATCGCCAAGTACCTGGTCGGCCAGAAGATCATCTGACCCGGGTCACCCGCCCCACACGGACTTTTCAGGAGAGAGAAGACATGGCTGAAGTACTCGTGCTGGTCGAGCACGCCGAGGGTGCCCCGAAGAAGGTCACCACCGAACTGATCACCGCCGCCCGCGCGCTGGGCGAGCCCGCCGCCGTCGTGGTCGCCGCCCCCGGCACCGCCGACAAGCTGGCCGACGCGCTGACCCAGGCCGGCGCCGAGAAGATCTACGTCGCCGAGTCCGACGACGCCGACGGCTTCCTGGTCACGCCCAAGGTCGACGTGCTCGCCGCGCTCTCGGAGTCGGCCTCGCCCGCCGCGATCATCACCGCCGCCAGCGCCGAGGGCAAGGAGGTGTCCGGCCGGCTCGCCGCGCGCATCGGCTCCGGGCTGCTCTGCGACGTGGTCGCCGTGAACTCCGACGGCTCCGCGGTGCACTCCATCTTCGGTGGCGCCTTCACCGTCGACGCTCAGGCCACCGGCGACGTGCCGGTGATCTCGGTGCGCCCCGGCGCCATCGAGGCGGCCCCGCAGGCCGGTGCGGGCGAGAAGGTCACCGTCGAGGTGCCCGCGCAGGAGGAGGGGGTCGTCAAGATCACCTCGCGCGATCCCATCGAGGGCGGCGACCGCCCGGAGCTCACCGAGGCGAGCATCGTCGTCTCCGGTGGCCGCGGTGTCGGCTCGGCCGAGAAGTTCTCCGTGGTCGAGGAGCTGGCCGACTCGCTCGGCGCCGCCGTCGGCGCCTCGCGTGCCGCCGTCGACTCGGGCTACTACCCGGGCCAGTTCCAGGTCGGCCAGACCGGCAAGACGGTCTCCCCGCAGCTGTACGTCGCGCTCGGCATCTCCGGCGCGATCCAGCACCGCGCGGGCATGCAGACCTCGAAGACCATCGTCGCCGTCAACAAGGACGAAGAGGCGCCGATCTTCGAGATCGCCGATTACGGCATCGTGGGCGACCTGTTCAATGTCGCGCCGCAGCTCACCGATGAGGTGAAGAAGCACAAGGGCTGATTCTTTCGGTCCTTTCGGACGGCCCGGTTCCTCGTCGGAACCGGGCCGTCCGGCGTTCCGGACCGTGGCGGCGTCGGGCGCGTTGCCCGGCCGCTGCGGCGGGCCGTTCGCCGCCGGACGCGGGCACTGCGGGCTCGGACGATCGCGACCTCGACCCGGCCATCGCCGGTTACGCGCTGTGCAACGCCGCCAGCAGCGTGGTGAGCACCGGCGACTGCCTGGTCTCGGCCCGGATCACCGCATTGACCGGCACCCGCAGCCGATGGTCGGCGAGCTCGACGGTGGCGATCCCGTCCGTTGGGCTGTGCGCGTAGAGCACCGTCCACGCGTCCGGGTGGTTGATCAGCTCCATGGTCGCGGTGTGATCGGCGGGGATCGGCGGCCCGTACGTCGGTCCGACCGGCAGATCGGCGAAGGCTGAGCGAATCACCGTGTGCAGCAGCACCTGCTCCGACTCCGGCGGCAGCAGCAGCGGGAAATCGCTCAGCTCGCGCAGCGTCACATTGGTGCGCCAGGCCAGCGGGTGCGCGGGCGCCACCGCGAGCATGAGCTCCTCCACCCACAGCTGCTCCACCGCGATCCCGGGCTGATCCACCGACCCCCGGATGAGCGCGAGGTCGCAGTCCCCGTCCGCCACCGCCGAGATCCGCTGCCGGAACGGCTTGATCACGAACTCGATCTCGGCTCCCGGGTGCGCCTCCCTGGCCCCGGCGATGGCGGAGAGCGAACGGGTGGCGAACGACATGTTCGCCGCCAGCCGGATCCGGCTCCCGGTCGAGCGCACCGCGGCCCTGATCGCCGATTCCAGGCTCAGCATCTGCTTGGCGAGCGGCAGCAGCCGGGTGGTGGCGTCGGTCGGGACCACAGCGCGGGTGGTGCGCTCGAAGAGCTGGACCGAGAGGTCGCGCTCCAGCCGGGCGATCTGATGGCTGATGGCCGATTGCGAGATGAAGCAGCGCGCCGCGGCGCGGCTGAAGCTCAGCTCCTCGCAGACGGCGACGAAGTATGCCAGCTGACGCAGCTCCACGCAAAGCCCCCTATTCATGAGTGGGTCAGATAAGAGTCATCGTGATTATGCGCCCCATCGGGTGAAATATCTCCGATATGAATGACGGTTAGTAATGAGAGAAGGAAACGAACACACACACCTGGTGAGGGGACACCGATCATGGAACAGCCGTTGGCCGACACCACACCCGTCCTGGCCGGCGGGGCGGACACCACTCCGCTCGGTACCGAGCACGTCGAACACGCCGACGTCGTCATCGTCGGCTCCGGCTTCGGCGGCCTGGCCGCCGCCAAGCGCCTCGCCAAGGCGGGCATCAACTTCGTGCTGATCTCCAGCACCAGGGAGCATCTCTTCCAGCCGCTGCTCTACCAGGTCGCCACCGGTGTGCTGGAGTCCGGCGAGATCGCCCCGCCCATCGCCTCGGTGCTGCGCAGGCACGAGGAGGCCGATGTCAGGCAGGGCACGGTCGTCGCCGTCGACCCGGCCACCGCGATCCTCACCTATGCCACCCCGAACGGCATCCAGCGCAGGCTGCGTTACGGCTCGCTGATCGCCGCCACCGGAGCCAGCCAGTCCTACTTCGGCCGCGACGACTTCGCGGAGAAGACGTTCTCGCTCAAGACCATCGACGACGCCAAGGCGCTGCGCGCGCAGATCGAGCGGGTCTTCGCGGAGGCGAAGCACGCCGACGCCGAGACCAGGCGCAAGCTGCTCAGCTTCGTCGTGGTCGGCGCGGGCGCGACCGGCGTCGAGGTCGCAGGCCAGCTGAAGGAGCTCGCCAAGCGGCACTACCACCAGGAGATCTCGGTGACCCTGGTCGAGGGCGCGGGCGCGGTGCTTCCGCCCTTCGGCGGCGGGCTCTCGGAGTACGCGAAGGAGACGCTCGCAGGCAGCGGCGTCGAGGTGCTGCTCGGCACCTTCGTCACCGACATCCAGTACGGCGAGGTCACCGTCGAGGACAAGGCGGGCGTGCAGCGCCCGCTCCCGGCCGAGACCGTGGTCTGGTCGGCGGGCGTGCAGGTGGGCGGCTTCGCGACGGTGCTGGCCGAGGCCACCGGCGTGGCCACCGACCGCGCGGGCAGGCTGCTGGTGAACCCGGACCTGACCGTCGGCGGCTACGCCGACATCTACGCCATCGGCGACATGACCTCGCTGAACGGCTACCCGGGGCAGTCCCCGGTCGCCATGCAGGAGGGCAGGCACGTCGCCGACGTGATCGCCAGGCGCAAGCAGCCGGGCACCGCGTTCCACTACTGGGACAAGGGCAGCATGGCGGTGATCAGCCGGTTCAGCGCCGTGGTGAAGCTCAACGAGCGCATCACCTTCCGCGGCTTCATCGCCTGGTTCATGTGGCTCGCGGTGCACCTGCTGTACCTGGTCGGCTTCCGCAACCGGTTCGCCGCCGTGGTCTCCTGGCTGGTCGCCTTCATCGGCACCGGCCGCCCCGGTTTCGACGAGGTGGAGCCGGCGGAGATCGCCGCGCTGGAGCGGGAACGCCTGGCCGCCTGACCCATCCGAGGCGATCGCGCCGTCCCCGTCGGGCTGCGCGATCGTCGTATTCCGGGCACCCGGCATCAGCGGTGGCACGGTCGGGCGAACCCGCTCCGACGCGTCGGTGAACAGTCGGTGTGACGGATATCTCGTTAACCGAACGGGCACACTCCTGACACCACGCGGACGCCGCGGCGCGGTTTCCGGGTGAGTTCATCGGGTACATGACAATCTCGTCCGTGCTGACAGCCCCGGCTCGACCGACGGACGCGGGGGTGGAAAGAGCCCGCTACGCCCTGGTCGTCTCGTCCGATGCCGAGCACCGGGAGGCCGCGCAGCGGCTGCGCTACCGCGTGTTCGCCGGCGAGCCCGGCTTCTCCATCCCCGACACCGGCACCGGCCTCGACGCCGACCGCTTCGACGATTTCTGCGACCACCTGCTGGTCCGCGACGAGGCCAGCGGCGAGTACGTCGGCTGCTACCGCATGCTGCCCCCGGACCGGGCCGCGGCCGCCGGTGGCTACTACACCGCCACCGAGTTCGACCTGAGCGCGCTCGACCCGCACGGCAATCGGATCGTCGAGATGGGCCGCGCCTGCGTGCTGCCCGAGCACCGCAACGGCTCGGTGGTCACGCTCATGTGGGCCGGGATCCTGCACTACATCCAGCTCACCGGGCACGAGTGGGTCATGGGCTGCGTCTCGGTGCCCATGCGGGACAAGCCGGAGGACGCCGCCGGGATGAACGTGCGCGGCGTGCGCGACCTGGTGCTCGCCAAGCACGCGAGCACGCCCGAGCGCCGGGTCCGGCCGTACCACCCGGTGGTGGTCGACGGGCTGGCGCTGGACGAGCTGCCCGCCCCCCGCCGCGCCAAGCTGCCGCCGCTCATGAGCGGTTACCTCCGGCTCGGCGCCGAGGTCTGCGGCGAGCCCGCGCACGACCCGGATTTCGCCGTCGCCGACTTCGTCGTGCAGCTCGGCCTCTCGACCATCAACACCCGCTACCTGAATCGGCTGCAGGACGCGGCCGCCGGCTTCGGAGGCTGATCGCCATGGTGACCGAGATCTTCGCCGCGCCGCAGGGGGCGGCTGTGCACTCCTGGATGCCGGCCAGCCCGTGTGGGGCGGGGTGCATCGACGAGGGGGAGCGGGTCGGCCGCCTCCGGGTGGCGGCCAGGGTCGCCGGGGTCGCCGGGCTGCTGCTCAGCTTCCCCGTGGTGAACGGGCTGACTCCGGCGAGCCGCCGGGAGCCGCTGCACCGCGGTTATGCCCGCGCCATGCTGAGCGTCCTTGGTGTCCGGCTTTCAGTCATCGATAACCGCGATGCCTCGCAGCCGACCATCGATGCGCTGGCACGAGTCTCCGCGGTCGAGCCCAACGCCGACCCCGCGCCGGACCGGAACGCCGCATCTTCCGGCACAGAATCCAGTCGAGCCGCGAAGCGGACGCGATATGCCGAACCCGGAAAAGGCGCCCTGATCATCGCAGGCCACGTCAGCTGGTCCGACGTCCTCGTACTGGCAGCAGTCCAGCCCCTCGGCTTCGTAGCCCGAGCCGACATGCTCGACTGGCCCCTACTGGGCAAACTCGCCGTCCGCATGCGCGTCATCCCCATCGAACGCGAAAGCCTCCGCAAACTCCCCGCGGTAGTCGAACAGCTCCGCGACCGCCTGCTGGCGGGCGACCGCGTAGCCGCCTTCCCCGAAGGAACCACCTGGTGCGGCCGCGCCTACGGCTCCCTGCGCCCCGCCCTCTTCCAGGCCGCCATCGACGCGGGCACCCCGGTGCAGCCGGTCCGCCTCGCCTACCGCGACCGGAACGGCGGCTCCTGCACCGTCCCCGCCTTCATCGGCGACGACGGCTTCACCACCTCCGCCGCCCGCGTCCTGCGCGCCCGCGGCATGGTCGCCGAGGTCGTTCTGGAGCCGGCGGAACAGGCCGGCAAAGACCGTCGCGACCTGGCCCGCCGGGTCGAGCGCGCGGTCCGCGGCGCGGGCCGGTCGACGCACGGGATCTGGATCGAAGCCGGTGCCACCCGGGTCCAGGACCCGGATCTCGACGCCGCCGAGCCGGAGGTGCGCCGCCCGCGCCGCCTGCTCCCCGGGCGCCGGAAGGCCGCTGCCGCTCGCTAGGGAGCGTTCATCGCGTCCCGCACACTCGTCTCCTGGTCCCCCAGGAAACGGGGTGCGGGCCGCGCGAGCATGGCAAGCGCCGCCTTGCTCGCCGCCAGCTGGTCACGCAGGTAGCACTTCCACCAGATCCCATTGCGCGGCTGCCCGTCGTCGGCGACCCCGTCGGTCGCGATCCCCGCCGTCCGGCACAGCGCGATGGTGCGCGGCATGCTGAAGTCCTGCGTCACGACGATCGCGCTGGTGACCCCGAAGATCTCTTTCGCCCGAACGCAGGATTGGTACGTGTCGAACCCCGCGTAGTCCAGCGCCACCTTGCGCTCCGACACCCCCGTGCGCACCAGGTAATCCCGCATGACCGTCGGCTCGTCGTGCTCCGGCGTGCTGTTGTCCCCCGTGACCAGCAGCGCCTTCACCTTGCCCGCCGCCAGCAGCTCGCGCCCGATATCCAGCCGCGCCGCCAGGTACGGCGACGGCTCACCGCGCTTCTCGTAGATCTGCGCCCCGAACACGATCGCCACATCGGCCGTCGGCACCGACGCGACCGTGTGCTCGTGCCCGGCTCCGCGCCACCGCACCCACCCGATCGCGCTCGCCGCCACCACCGTCACCGCGAGTACCGAAATCGCTCCCACGCGCAGGAGTGTTCGTGGCCGGAGCCATCTCCGCAGCGCGTCCCCTCGTTTCCTCATGGGCCCAGTGTGGCGGGTCCGCCGAGGGTGTGCGGCGCCCGCGCGAATGCCGCTGGCGGCGACGTCTTTTCGGCTATATTGGCAGCACGCACCGAGGTGGGCGGTGGAATGGGGAGGTTGACCGAGGTGGATCCTGTGACAGCGGCGGTGGTCGCGGCCATCGCAGTGGGCGCGGCAGCGGGGGTACAGGACACCGCGGCGCACGCCGTGAAAGACGCTTATGTCGGCCTGAAGAGCGTGATCTCGCGGAAGTACCGGGGTGTGGACGTCTCCGGGGTCGAGCGGAAGCCCGATTCGGAAGCGAAGAAGGCATCGCTCGCCGAGGACCTCGACGATGCGGGCGCCGCCGGTGACGCGGAGCTGGCGGCGGCGGCCGCGGCACTGCTGGAGGCCGCGCGTCGGCATGCCACGCAAGCCGTAGTCGGCGTCGATGTCGACGGCCTGGTCGCTGCGGCGCTCGATATCGCCGATGTCCGCTCGATCGGGGACGGAGTACGGGTGACGAACAGCCGGATTGCCGGTCCGGCGAGCATCAGCGGGGTTCGCGCCGGGCCGGTTCAGCCGCGTCACCCTGGCACGGCGCGGGCCTGAGTCCCGGTAGCCCCGCGCCGGATGCCCCGGATTCCACCGGTGGCACCACGATTGCCGTGACCGGGAACGAAGTTCACGGGAATCTCACGATCAATCAGTCGGGCGCCCGTCCGCACCGTTCGCTGGAGCAGCTGGTGCAGTTGTTCGGCGACGCCGATCTCCCACTGGTCGGTGCGCTGAACCCGTACCTGCTCGGGGTGACGAGCTCGGCCTTCGGCGGCCCCGCCGACCACGGCCACCGGGACGAGTACCTGACGCGGACGGCGAACGACGTCGATGCCCGGCTGCGCCGAGCCATGTCTGGTTCGCGGATGGTGATCGTGGTGGGCCCGTCCAAGGTGGGCAAGACCCGCACCCTGTTCGAGGCGGTCCACGCCTTCGACCCTGCCGCGCGGGTGGCGTGGCCGGTGCACGACGGGATCGCTGAGCTCGCCGCGCACCCGCGGCTGGCGAGTAGCACGGACACGGTCGTGGTGTGGCTCGACGACCTGCACGAGTACCTCACCGGCTCGAACTCCATCACCCCGGCAGTGCTGGCACGGCTGACTGCCCGGCCGGGCCGGACGCTGGTGGTGGCGACCCTGCGCTCGGAGATGCGCGCCCAGCTGCGCGGCGACGGCGAGCTGCGGCGGGAGACCCGCATGTTGCTGGAGCAGGCAATCCTCATCGACCTGGCTTCCACCAGCGACGATCCCGGCGAGACCGCCGCCGCCTCGCGAGCGTATCGGGGGCAGGAGTTCAACGGCCACGGGTTGGCGGAGGTGCTGGCCGGGGCGCCGGAGCTGCTGGCGCGCTACGACGACGCCAGAGCCGCCGACCCCATCGGGTACACCGTGATCGCCGTCAGCGTGGATTGGGCGCGGATCGGGCGCAAGGATCCCATCCCCGAGGGCGCGCTCACCGATCTCACGATCGAGACGCTGCGGCACAGCCGTCCGGAGCTGGACCCGACCGAGAGCGGGGTGCGCGCGGCGATCACGGCCGCGCGGACACCCCCGCGCGGGGGCGGGCGGGCGGCGGCGTTGCACACCCTGCACCTCGATGCCGGGGTTCGCGGGTACCGGCCCTTCGACTACCTCGTCGCCGCCGATGACGGCCAAGCCGATCGCACCCCGCGCCCGGTCCCGGAGGCTTTCTGGCATCGGGCGACCCGTGATGCCGACCCCGAGATCCTGACCGATGTCGGTTTCACCGCCCACGGCCGCGGGAATATCGCCGCCGCGAGCACGATCTGGCACCGGGCCGCCGAGGTTGGGCATCCGATGGCGATGTTCGACCTGGGAGTCCTGTACGGGGAGGAGCGAGACGAAGCGGCGGCCGAGGTCTGGTTCCGCAGGGCCGCCGAGGCCGGGCATCTCGCCGCGATGTCGAACCTCGGGATGCTGCTGCGGCGGCGCGGGGAAGCGAACGAGGCGGAGGAGTGGTATCGCCGGGCCGCCGCGGCCGGATTCGTCGACGCGGAGGTGAATCTGGGGGTCCTGTTCGAGGAGCGCGGAGATTTGGTCGAGGCGGAGACGTGGTGGCGGAGCGCCGCCGAAGCGGGAAACCTCGGCGCGATGGTGAACCTCGGGCTGCTGCTGCGGCGGCGAGGGGAGCCTGCGGAGGCGGAGCAGTGGTATCGCCGGGCCGCCGATGGCGGGGTGCTCTCCGCGATGATGGATCTGGGAGTTCTGCTCGAGGATCGGGGGGATCGAGCGGCTGCGGAGGTCTGGTGCCGCAGAGCCGCCGAGGCGGGGTACCCGGGGGCGATGTACAACCTCGGGATGCTGCTGCGGCGGCGCGGGGAGGCGGGCGCGGCGGAGAGGTGGTACCGCCGGGCCGCCGAGGCCGGGGTGCTCGACGCCATGGTGAATCTGGGGGCTCTCCTGGACAGCCGGGGTGAGCCGGTAGCCGCGGAGGGGTGGTATCGCCGGGCTGCCGAAGCCGGCCAGACGACCGCGATGATGAACCTCGGAGCCCTGCTCGACAGCAGGGGCGCACCGGGGGCCGAGGCGTGGTACCGCAAGGCCGCCGCCGCCGAGCATGTGGGTGCGATGGTGAACCTCGGTGCGATGCTCGAGCTGCGCGGGGAGTGGGAGGAAGCGGCGGTCTGGTATCGCAAGGCTGCCGACGCCGGGCAGCCGGACGCCATGGCGAATCTCGGCGGCCTGCTCTTCAAGCGGAAGGACCGAGCCGGCGCCGAGACGTGGTGCCGCAGGGCGGCGAACCTCGGACAGGTGCCCGCTATGTACAACCTTGGATTTCTGCTCGCCGAGCGCGGCGATCGTGCCAAAGCGGAAGCGTGGTGGCGGCGGGCCGCCGACGGCGGCCACTCGGGCGCCATGATGAATCTCGGAGCCACACACTACGAACGAGGGGATGTCGCGCAGGCCGTGCAGTGGTGGACCATGGCCGCTCGCGCCGGGCAACCGCGCGCGATCGAGATTCTTCAGATGTTGCGCGCCAGGCAAGAAGATCGGCCGGGGCGGGGTTTCTGAAGCAGCACGCCGCCCACGCTCGATCTGAGAATGATGGGCGCCATGTCCAACGCCGGCGGCCTCATTCTCGAACCAGCAGGGTATCGAGGGCGGTGACGGGCACGATGTCCCGCGCCGTGGCGGCCAAGCCGGGATCAACCGTGATCAGCGCATCGGCCTGCAACCGCGTGACCGCGAGGTACTCGGCGTCCCGCAGGCTGTCCCAGCCGTTGCTCCGGGCGAGCTGCCACGCGATACGCCGGGAAACCCGGTCGCCGAGCAGTCGCATCTTCAACGCGGTGATCCGCTCGTGCGTCGCGAGCGCGGCCGCTTCACCGCGCGCACCCGCACGGACTTGCCGCAGCAAGAGTTGCAGCGCCTCCGAACGGATCGATTTCGGGGCAACCAGCCGGTGGCTAGGATCGATCGGAAGCCCGGCATCCATGAGGTGCAGCAGGGTGACGGCGTCGATGACATAGCGAGCCACCAGTCCAGCCTGGCCAGCCGGGCGCGAGAATCTCCCGCATGAGCGTGCGGGCGGGAAAGCGACCGGTCGCTCGTTACCGGGCGCGCGGGGAATAACGAGCGGACCGGGGCCGCTATCCTTTGATGGTCATGATGTCGGCTTGCCCTGGTACCCCCTCTCGCGCGGTGCCGAAGACGGTCTACCTCGATCACGCGGCAACCACCCCGATGTACCCCGCCGCCCTCGAGGCGATGACCGCTGCCCTCGGCCGGGCAGGAAACGCCTCATCCCTGCACGGATCGGGACGGGCGGCGCGGCGGATGCTGGAGGAGGCGCGGGAGTCGATCGCGGCGGATCTGGGTGCCAGGCCATCCGAGGTGATCTTCACCTCGGGCGGGACCGAGAGCGACAATCTGGCGGTCAAGGGCATCTACTGGGCGCGGCGGGACGCCGAGCCGCGCAGGCGCCGCATTCTGGTCGGCGCCACCGAGCACCATGCGGTGCTGGACGTGGTGGAGTGGCTGGAGCGGCACGAGGGCGCGGAGATCACCTGGCTGGCGGCGGATGGCGAGGGGTTCGTCACGCCCGCGGTGCTGCGGGCGGCGCTGGAGGCGCACGGTGACGAGGTCGCGCTGGTCACGATCATGTGGGCGAACAACGAGGTGGGCACCATCGCGCCGATTGCCGAGCTGAGCGCGGTGGCGCGGGAGTTCGGCGTTCCGCTGCACAGCGACGCGGTGCAGGCGGCGGCGCAGTTGCCGATCGATACCGGCGCCGCCGGGCTGGCGGCGGCGAGTTTCGCGGGGCACAAGGTCGGCGGGCCGCACGGCGTCGGCGTGCTGCTGCTCGGCAGGCAGGTGCCGTGTGTTCCGCTGCTGCACGGCGGCGGGCACGAGCGGGATCTGCGCTCCGGCACCTCGGACATTCCGGGTGCGGTGGGGCTGGCGGCGGCGCTGCGGCAGACCGCGGCGGAGCTGCCGGCGCGGACCAAGGAGCTGCGGGAGCTGCGGGACGCCCTGATCGAGGGGGTGCGCGCGGTCGATCCGGAGGCCGTGTTGAACGGCCCGGCCGGGGAGCTGCGGCTGCCTGGCAATGCGCACTTCACCTTTCCCGGCTGTGAGGGCGATTCGCTGCTCATGCTGCTGGACGCCGCCGGGATCGAGTGCTCGACCGGCTCCGCCTGCACGGCGGGGGTTTCGGGGCCGAGTCACGTGCTGGTGGCGATGGGGGTCGAGCCGTGGCAGGCGCGCTGCTCACTTCGCTTCTCGCTCGGCCACACCTCGACCGCGGACGATGTGCAGACGCTGCTCTCGGTGCTGCCGGGAGTGGTCGAGCGGGCCAGGGCGGCCGGGCTCACGAGCGCGAAGGGAGCGTACTGATGCGGGTTCTCGCCGCGATGAGCGGCGGTGTCGACTCCGCGGTGGCGGCGGCGCGGGCCGTCGACGCCGGGCACGATGTGGTGGGGGTGCACCTGGCGCTCTCGGCTCAGCCCGGCACGCTGCGCACGGGGTCGCGGGGCTGCTGCTCGAAGGAGGACGCCGGGGATGCCAGGCGGGCCGCCGATGTGCTCGGGATTCCCTTCTACGTGTGGGATTTCGCGGAGCGGTTCAAGGAGGACGTGATCGACGATTTCGTCGCCTCCTATGCCGCGGGCGAGACGCCGAACCCCTGTCTGCGCTGCAATGAGAAGATCAAGTTCGCCGCGCTCGCCGATCGCGCGGTCGCGCTCGGCTTCGATGCGGTGGCGACCGGGCACTACGCGCGGCTTCAGGACGGGGTGCTGCGGCGGGCCGTCGACGCCGACAAGGATCAGTCGTATGTGCTCGCGGTGCTCACCGCCGAGCAGCTGAGCCGGGCCATGTTCCCGGTCGGGGATACGCCGAAGCCGGAGATTCGCGCCGAGGCCGCCGCGCGCGGGCTCGCGGTGGCGGACAAGCCGGACAGCCACGACATCTGCTTCATTCCGTCCGGGGATACCAGGGCGTTTCTCGGGGCGAGGATCGGGATTCGGCCGGGGGCCGTCGTCGACGCCGCCGGGCGGAAGCTGGCCGAGCACGAGGGGGTGCACGGGTTCACCATCGGGCAGCGGAAGGGGCTCGGGTTGCCCGGGCCGGGGCCCGATGGGAAGCCGCGGTACGTGACCGGGATCGATCCGGAGTCCGGTGTGGTCCGGGTGGGGTCGGCGGAGGAGCTGCAGGTGTGGACGGTGCGGGCCGAGCGGGCTGTCTGGACCTCCGGGGCCGCGCCGGACGGGGCTCTCGACTGCGTGGTGCAGGTCCGCGCGCACGGTGGGACAGCGCCCGCCGTGGCCGAGGCGGTGGACGGTGGGTTCACCGTGCGGCTGCGTGAGCCGCTGACCGGGGTGGCGCGCGGGCAGGCCGCGGTGCTGTACCGGCCGGACAGTGCCGGTGACGAGGTCATCGGCAGCGGGACCATCGCTGGTACCGACAGCGCCGTGCCGCTGGCGGACGCCCGGTGAGCGCCGCCGTCGAGGCCGCGTTGCGAGGCGGGGTCGCCACCGGGGTCGGGTCGTGGCCGGGTACCGACCCGCGGGAGGCCGCGGCGACCGTCGTCGGGGAACTGCCCGGGCTGGCGCACCTGGTGGAGCTGCCCGCGCGCGGGGTCGGGGCGGATCTGCTGGGACGCGGGTGTGCGCTGCTGGTGGATCTGCCGTTCGACAGCACTACGCGCGGGTACCGCCTCGCCGCGCGGCCGGGTGGGGTGGCGCGCCGCGCCGGTGATCTGCTGCGCGGCGATCTGGACGCGCTGGAGGAGGCATGGGAGCGGGCCGGGGCACCGGGCACCGGACGGCCGGTGAAGCTGCAGGTGGCCGGTCCGTTGACGCTGGCCGCCGGGGTCGAGCTGACCAAGGGGCACCGGGTGCTCACCGATCCCGGCGCCCGCCGCGACCTCGCCGAATCGCTGGCCGAGGGGCTGGCCGGGCACGCCGCCGAGGTGGCGACGCGGCTGAACGCGCCGGTGGTGCTGCAACTCGACGAGCCCTCCGCCGCCGCGGTGCTGGAAGGGTCGCTGCCGGGCACGAGTCTGCTGGACTCGGTGCGCGCGCTGCCCGAACCGGAGGCGCTGGACCTGCTCGACACCGTGATCCGGGCGCAGTCCGCACCGGTCATTGTGCACAGCTGCGCCGCGCCGCCGCCGCTCGCGCTGTTCCGGGCCAGTGGGGCCGCTGCGCTCGCCATCGATGTCGGGGTGTTGCGGCCCAAGGATCTGGACGGCGTCGGGGAGGCGCTGGACGCCGGGAAACTGCTGGTTCTCGGGTTGGTACCGAGCACGCCGGGGGACGGCAGGCCGGGCTGGCGGGAGCTGGCCGAGCCGGGGGTCCGGCTGATCGATCGGCTCGGGTTCCCGCGTCGTACGCTCGCCGAGCGGGTGCTGGTGAGCCCGGCCTGCGGGTTGGCGGGTGCGACGCCCGAGTGGGCGCGGCGCGCGCTGGATCTCACCGCCGATATCGCCCGCGCCTACGCGGAGGAGCCGGAGACGCTCGGCGCCGAGTAGCCGCTTCATCGCCCGCTTCGCGCTCGGCTGATTTCTCGGCGTGCTGCACGGGCGGGAGTTCGCTCGGTTTCGGGGCTGGGAGGCTCGAAGCGCGCTCCTCCGACTCGGGGCCGATCCGCCCGCACCGCCCCGACGTGCGGCGATCTGCCCGAAGAACGTCACACCCCTGGACTATCGTGCCAGTTGTGACCGAACCCGAGGCCCCCGCTCCGGCCACGGCCGAGGAGCAGCGCGCCTGGCAGCAGCTCGCGGACGAGGTGCGCGAGCACCAGTTCCGCTACTACGTGCGGGACGCGCCGATCATCACCGACGGCGAGTTCGACACGCTGCTGCGCCGCCTCCAGGTCATGGAGGACGAGCACCCGGACCTGCGGACACCGGATTCGCCGACGCAGCTGGTCGGCGGCGGTTTCGCCACCGATTTCACGCCGGTGAACCACCTGGAGCGCATGCTCTCGCTGGACAATGTCTTCGATGTGGCCGAGCTGCGCGCCTGGGCCACCAGGGTGGAGGCGGAGACCGGGGCGGACCTGCACTATCTGTGCGAGGTCAAGATCGACGGGGTCGCGCTGAACCTGGTCTACCGGAACGGGCGGCTGGAGCGCGGTGCTACCAGGGGTGACGGCCGCACCGGCGAGGACGTCACGCTGAACGCGCGCACCATCGAGGACATCCCGGCAGAGCTCACCCCGCACGAAAACCACCCGATCCCGGAGCTGCTCGAGGTGCGCGGCGAGGTCTACCTGCGGCTGGCGGATTTCGAGACGCTCAATGCCGCCATCGTCGCCGACGGCAAGCCGCCGTACGCCAATCCACGCAACACCGCGGCCGGTTCGCTCCGGCAGAAGGACCCGGCGGTCACCGCACGGCGCCGGCTGCGGATGATCTGCCACGGCCTCGGCCGGATCCGCGGCTACACCCCGGCCTCGCAGTCCGAGGCGTACGACGCGCTGGCCGCCTGGGGGCTGCCGGTCTCGCCGCACACCAGGCGGGTGCGCGGCATCGACGCGGTGATCGAGCGGGTCGCCTACTGGGGCGAGCACCGGCACGATATCGAGCACGAGCTGGACGGCCAGGTGATCAAGGTCGACGAGGTGGCGCTGCAGCGCAGGCTCGGCTCCACCTCGCGGGCGCCGCGCTGGGCCATCGCCTTCAAATACCCGCCGGAGGAGGCGACCACCACGCTGCTCGACATCAAGGTGAATGTCGGGCGCACCGGGCGGGTGACGCCGTTCGCGGTGATGGTACCGGTCTCGGTCGCGGGCTCCACCGTCTCCATGGCGACGCTGCACAACGCCGCCGAGGTGGTGCGGAAGGGTGTGCTGATCGGCGACACGGTCACCATTCGCAAGGCGGGCGACGTGATCCCCGAGGTGCTCGGGCCGGTGGCCGACGCCAGGCCCGCCGACGCGTACGCCTTCGAGATGCCGACGCACTGTCCCGAGTGCGGCACCGCGCTGGCCCCCGAGCGCGAGGGCGATGCCGACATCCGCTGCCCGAACACCCGCTCCTGCCCGGCCCAGCTGCGCGAGCGGGTGTTCCACGTGGCGGGGCGCGGCGCCTTCGATATCGAGGCGCTCGGCTACGAGGCGGCGATCGAGCTGCTGCGCTCCGGCGCCATCACCGACGAGGGCGACCTCTTCGACCTGGACGAGCCGCTGCTGCTCGGCACCCCGCTCTTCGTGAACAAGAACGGCAGCCTCTCGGCCAATGGGAAACGGCTGCTGGAGAATCTGAGCGCGGCCAAGGACCGGCCGCTCTGGCGGGTTCTGGTCGCGCTCTCCATCCGACACGTCGGCCCCACCGCGGCGCGGGCGCTGGCCGCGGAGTTCGGTGAAATGGCGCGGATCGCGGCCGCGACCCTGGAGGAACTGGCCGCTGCCGACGGCGTCGGCCCCACCATCGCGGCGGCGGTGGTCGAGTGGTTCACCGTGGACTGGCACCGCGCGATCGTGGCGAAGTGGCGGGCCGCAGGGGTGCGGATGGCGGATGAGCGGGCTGCCGGGATCGAGCGGAATCTAACCGGGCTGTCGATCGTGGTGACCGGCTCGCTCGACGGCTTCTCCCGGGACGAGGCCAGGGAGGCGATCCTGGCGCGCGGCGGGAAGGCGGCGGGCTCGGTGTCGAAGAAGACGGCGTTCGTCGTGGTCGGTGATGCGCCCGGCAGCAAGGCCGCCAAGGCGGAGGAGCTCGGGGTGCCGATTCTGGACGAGGAGGGCTTCCGCACCCTCCTCGCGGACGGGCCGGAGGCGGTTCGCCCGGCCGCGGCGGACTGATGCTCGGCTCGGATCCGGCCGGGTGCGCCGGAGGCGGCTCCGCGACAGCCGTCAGCTGACGGTGACGATGGCGCCGGTGGTGCCGCGCGGATCGAACTTGGCGCAGTGGTTGTTGCTCAGCTCGACCGTGCGCCGCAGCTTCTTCCGCTCGCTCTGCACCTCGACCACGACAGTCGAGCCGCTGTTCGAACAGACCTTCACCACCGCGGGGCTCAGCCCGTAGCCGACGCTGCCGGACTGGCAGGTGTAGGTGGTGTCGTGGAAGAAGATGCGGGCATTGCCCGCCGCACACTCGAAATCGTCGGCCGCGGCGTCCGGCGCCGCGAGCACCAGCCCGAGCGCGACGGCGGCGACCGCGCAGCCACCGGCCGCGATGCGCACCGGGAGACCGAAGGGCTGCGGCTCGGCCACGGCGGTGACGGCAGTGTGCTGGTTCATGGGCGACCACCTGTTCGCAACGGTCGGGCAGGGCGGGCCGCGGGGTGCGGCATCGGGGATGCGCACCGGCCTCGGCAGCAGGGATGCTACCCCGCCCGGCCGCCGCCCGCCCGGCGTGTGCTGCGACGATAGCCGGATGCTGCGCAGTTTCCTGGTGACGAACCACAGGTCGCTGGCCGACCCGCAGGAGCTGCGGCCCGCCCGCGGCAGCGGCCGGGTCGCGGTGCCGGTCACCGGGATCACCGGCGCGCCCGCCGCCGGGAAGTCCAATCTGCTCGACGCGCTGGACCGCATGCGGGACGCGGTGCTGCACTCGGTGACCGGCTGGGATCCCTACGCGGGCCCGCCGCGCACCCCGCACCCGGCCTTCCGGGAGCGGCCCACCGAGTTCGTCGCGGGGTTCGTCGCCGAGGGCGTGCCGTACAGCTACGGCTTCCGGCTCACCGACGCCGAGGTGGCGGCCGAGTGGCTGCACACCCAGCCGCGCGGGCGCAGGCGCGTCGTCTTCGAGCGCGAGGGCGAGCAGGTGCGGATCGGGCCCGCCTTCGAGGCCGCGCGGTTCGGGCTCGGCGCGGTGGTGCCGCTGGTGCGGCCGAACGCGCTGCTGCTCACGCTGGCCGGGCAGCTGAACGCGGAGGCGCTCGTGCCCGCGTACCGCTGGTTCGCCGCGCTGCTCGAGGTGCAGCGCGGCCCGCTCGACCCGGAGGCGGTCGCGCTGCGGCTCGGCGGCTTCCTCTCCCGGGAGCCGCGCGGCGCGGTCCGGCTGCTCGAGCTGGCCGGGGCGGCGGGGCTCGGCATCACCGATCTGCTGCTCCCGGAGCCTGACCCGCGCTACGCCGAGTACCTCGCGGAGCTGGACCGCGACCTGGCGGGCGGCGCCGAGCAGCTCGAGCTCTGCGCCACCCGCCCCGGCCACGCCGACCTGCTGCTCCAGCAGCACGGGCTCACCGAGAACGCGCTGGCCAGGGAGCTCTCCGCGCTGCGGGGGGCGCGGGACGCGCTCTTCGCCCGGATGGCGGCGCGCTCCGGGCCAGGCGTCCGGCTGCTGCACGCCGGGATCGACACGCCCTTCGAGCTCGCCGACGAGCCCGCCTCGGCGCTCGCGCTGCTGCGGCTGCTCCCCGCGGTGCTGGACGCGCTCGGCACCGGCCGGGTGCTCGCCGTCGACGATCTCGACGCGGCGCTGCCCGCCGCCACCGCGCAGCGCCTGATCGGGCTCTTCCGCGCCCCCGAGACCAATTCCCGTGGCGCCCAGTTGATCTTCACCAGCCGCGAACCGCTGGAGTCCGGGCGGGGCTGGACCATCCACCGCACCGAGCGCGGCACCTCGGAGCTGACCGCCGACTGAGCGCCCGGAATGCCCGGTACGGTGGGAGGCGTGCTGGAGTTCGCGATGCTGCTGATCATGGCGGCCACCCTGGTCGCGCTGGTGGTGCTGTACCGGCGCGGGAAGCGCGGCATGCCGATCGCCGAGCCGGAGCGGGGCTCGCTGTACATCACCGGGGTGAGCCCGCGGCCGGAGGCCTTCGGCGAGCAGTTCGTCACCGTGACGGGGAATCTCACCGGCCCCGGCGTCGCGGCCACGCAGGTGTACCAGCGGCTGGTGTGGGACGGGGACTACTGGCCCGCCATCGGCGACACGCTGCCGGTGATCTACCCGGCCGGTAAACCGGACCGCTGGCAGATCGTCCGGCCGGGCTAAGCGCCCCGCCTCGGGCTCGCGCCGGATGGGACTCCGGAAACCGAGCCCGGTCCCCGTCGGCGTCCGCCACAGCCGGACTCCGAGGCGAGGGCCTGGCTGGTCGGCCACGGCCCGCACTCCGAAGCAGCGCCTAGAGCACCCCGGCGACGATTCCGGCCAGGTATCCCAGCCGTGCCACCTCGGAGGGGCGGAAATCGGGCCCGCCGGGGCGGCCGAGCAGCAGCGCGCGGCCGTGGTGGCCGAGCGGCGCGGCGGCCAGCTTGGTGTCCATGTCGCGCCAGATCTCCGGCACCCATTCGGAATCCGGGTCCAGCACGGCCGGCTTGTCCAGCGGCAGCCACGGCGCGGAGCCGGCCTGGGTCTGCGGCGCGCTCTGGCTGCCGACCACCCGGTACGCGCCCTGCGGCCCGGTATCGATCACGGTGCTCCAGCCGACCCGCAGCACGCGGGGCGCGCCGTCCACCAGGATCTGCAGCCGGTCGTCGCGGGCATTGGCGACCTGGTCGATGAGCTCGAGCTCGCGGTGCGTGTCGAGCAGCCCGGAGTAGGGGCGGATGGAGTCCACGATGACGTCGCCGATCGATTCGGCGGCGGTGATCAGGGTGTCCGGGAGTGCGTTGGGCGGAACGTCGACCACGAGATCGTCCACGGCGAATCCGGCACCGCGCTCGACCACGTCCAGCGAGATGATGTCGGCCCCGACCGATCCCAATGCCAGCGCGAGTGCACCGAGGCTTCCCGGGCGATCCGGAAGTTGCACGCGGAGCAGGTAAGACACGCGCGTTCCTTTCCTTGGTAGCCGAGGCTCTGTACGGATACCCGGGTCACGCAATACTTACACCCGGGAGGCAGGGTTATCGAGCCGAACTGGTGGCAGTGACGTACGCCACAGTCGTTTTCGCGCGGGGGGTCGCCGGAGGCCGGGGCGGCCGAACCCGCGGAACCGCGCGGACTAGGCTGGACGGGTCTTCTCGCCCCCGGCGTCATGCGCAGGGGACGACCTGCTCGAACCCACCATCACCGACGCCGAAAGGGGTCCCGCGGTGCCCGCCATCTCCCGCGACGAGGTCGCACACCTCGCCCGGTTGTCCCGGCTCGCGCTGTCCGACGACGAACTGGATCAGTTCGCCGGACAGCTGGACTCGATCCTGAGCCACGTGCGGACCATCTCCGAGGTGGCCGCCGCGGATGTCCCGGCCACCGCGACGCCGAATCCGGTCGCCAATGTCACCCGGCTGGACGAGGTGCGGCCGTGCCTCACCCCGGAGCAGGCGCTCAGCGGCGCGCCCGCCGCCGAGGAGCAGCGCTTCCTGGTGCCGCAGATCCTGGGAGAAGGAGAATGAGCAGGAGTTCCAGCGGGGACAGCACGCAGCTCTCCGCCGCCGAGCTGGCCGCCAAGATCCACGCCCGCGAGCTCTCCTCGGAGGAGGTCACCCGGGCGCACCTGGATCGGATCGCCGAGGTGGACGGCGAGTACAACGCCTTCCTGCACGTCGCGCCGGAGGCGGCGCTGGCCGCGGCGCGGGTGGTCGACGCGAGCCTGGCCGCGGGCGCGGAGCCTGCCTCGGCGCTCGCCGGAGTTCCCTTGGCGCTCAAGGACGTCTTCACCACCACCGACATGCCGACCACCTGCGCCTCGAAGATCCTCGAGGGCTGGATGTCGCCGTACGACGCCACGGTCACGGCCAAGCTGCGCGCCGCGGGCATCCCGATCCTCGGCAAGACCAATATGGACGAGTTCGCCATGGGCTCCTCCACCGAGAACTCGGCCTACGGTCCCACCCGGAATCCCTGGGACACCACCCGGATTCCCGGCGGCTCCGGCGGCGGCTCGGCGGCCGCGCTCGCCTCGCACCAGGCGCCGCTCGCCATCGGCACCGACACCGGCGGCTCGATCCGGCAGCCCGCCGCGGTCACCGCCACCGTCGGCACCAAGCCGACCTACGGCACCGTCTCCCGGTACGGGCTGGTCGCCTGCGCCTCCTCGCTGGACCAGGGCGGCCCGTGCGGCCGCACCGTGCTCGACACCGCGCTGCTGCACGAGGTGATCGCCGGGCACGACCCGCGCGACTCCACCTCCCGCGACGTGCCGATCCCCGCCGTCGTCGCCGCCGCCCGCGAGGGCGCGCGCGCGGATCTCGCCGGGGTCAAGGTGGGCGTGGTGCGCGAGTTGCACTCCGACAGCTACCAGCCCGGAGTGCTCGCCTCCTTCGACGCCGCGGTCGCGGTGCTGAAGGATCTCGGCGCCGAGGTGATCGAGGTGTCCTGCCCGCACTTCGAGTACGGGCTGCCCTCCTACTACCTGGTGATGCCCTCCGAGGTCTCCTCCAACCTGGCCCGCTTCGACGCCATGCGCTACGGGCTGCGCGCCGGCGACGACGGCACGCACAGCGCCGACCAGGTCATGGCGCTGACCAGGGCAGCCGGGTTCGGCCCCGAGGTGAAGCGGCGCATCATGCTCGGCACCTACGCGCTCTCGGCCGGGTACTACGACGCCTACTACGGCCAGGCGCTGAAGGTGCGCACGCTGATCGCGCAGGACTTCGACCGGGCCTACGAACAGGTCGACGTGCTGGTCTCGCCGACCAGCCCGTTCACCCCGTGGAAGCTGGGCGAGAAGGTCGACGACCCGCTCGCCATGTACCTCTCCGACCTCTGCACCCTGCCCACCAACCTGGCCGGGCACCCGGCCATGTCGGTACCCTCCGGGCTCAGCGTGGACGACGGTATGCCGGTCGGGCTGCAGATCATGGCGCCCGCCTTCGCCGACGACCGGCTGTACCGGGTGGGGGCGGCGTACGAGGCGGCGCGCGGGCCGATCGCCTGACAGCGGGCGGCGTCAGCGCGCGCGGAGGGATTCGGCGCGGGTCTTGATGCCGTCGGTCATGTCCGCGAAGCCGCGGCGCAGTTCGGCGCCGAGCAGGGTGGCGACGAGCGGGTGCAGCCAGCCGTTCAGCTCGAAATGCGAGGCATAGCGGGTGCGCTCGGCGTCGAGTGCGGTCACCGTGTGCGAGCGCAGGCTGTGCAGGGTTCCGAGCGGGACCGGCTTCATCCGGTAGCTCAGCGTGCTGCCCGGGGTGTGCTCGGCGATCCACTCGCGCTGCCTGCGCGGTTTCCCGCCGCGCAGCCGGACGTGCATGTCGATGGGGTCGCCCGGTTCCAGGGTGCTGCGGCACTCGGGGACGAAGGGGTTCCACTCGCCGTAGCGCGGCAGGTCGGTGACGACGTCCCAGACCAGATCGGCGGGGGCGTCGATCTCGACGACGTGATCGAGGACGAAGGCCATGCGGCGAAACTAGAACAAGTTTCACTTCGGGGCAAGGTGCGGGGCGCAGTCGCCCATGGCGGTGCCCTGGTCGGTGCCGTAGCGGTGGCCGTGGCCCGCGGGGGCGTCCAGTGCGCCGAGCAGGTCGGCTCCGGTCTGGACGAAGGAGAGGACCGGGTGCCACTCGGGGGCGGGGGCGTCGGGGCGGGTGGTGCTGAGGTCGGGGGCGTGCCAGAGCAGGCGGGGGGACCAGTGCACGACGGGGTCGGAGCGGTTGGCGAGGACGGTGGCGCCGGAGCGGTGTACCGCGTTCGCCGGTGGTCCGGCCCAGAGCGTCGCGCAGGTGCGGCGCCGCTGCTCGGCGTCGTCGGCGAAGATCGCGCTGCCGCCCCAGGCGCCGAGGCTCTGGCCGTAGAGGTAGAGGCGCGGTGGGTCGGGGAGGCTGGCGAGTCTCTGTTCCAGGGCGGTGAACAGGGCGCGGGCGGAGCTCGCCGCCTTGTTCCTGCCGGTGATGAAGGTGACCCAGCTCGGAGCGGCGGCGTATTGCACGGCCACCACCGCGACGTCGCCGCCGAAGCGGGTCTCCAGGCCCCTTGCGGCTCTGGCGTCGAGCCAGCCGGAGCCGGTGGGAACGGCGAGGACCAGGTGGCGGCGGGCAAGGCCGCCGGTGCGCTGGAGTTCGCGCAACGCGAGGGTGACGCGGGCGTCCAGGGTGGGGGCGGAGTCGAGGCCGATGTAGACGCGGACGGCCTCGGCGCTGCCGTCGGCGACGAAGCGGCGACCCTGGGGGCCGAGGGAGTCCCACGGGACGGTGGAGTGGGCGGAGCCCGAGCGGGTGTACGGCAGGGTGGGGGCCGCGACCGCTCGGGCGTCGTGCGGGAGCGGGATCAGCACGGTGGCGGCCACGCCGAGGGTGAGGGCGCCGATCGCGGCGCGGCGGGGGGCGCCGCGGACGATGCGCACCAGCAGAACCGGGGTGGCGAGCAGTGCGGCGGTGAACGTCGCCCACAGGGCCCAGTGCGCGGGGGTGGCCGGGGTGGTGTTCATGGCGGTGCGCAGGGTGTTCTGCCAGCCGGCCGCGGCGGTGCAGCCGGCGAGTACCGCGGCCGCGGTGAGCACGAAAACCGGGGCGCGGTCGGTGACCTCGGAGGAGGTGCCCGGCCGGGACGAGGGGCGGCCGGGCGCCTGTTCGGGCCGGGCGGTGGAACCGATGCCGCTCACGATGGCACGGGCGGCTGTCGTGCCGCCGAGCGCGAGCGCGACCAGCAGGGCGGTCAGCACCGCCTGGGTGAGCGGGCTGCGCGGCAGCAGCCCGGGCGCCAGTGAGGCGACGACGGCGAAACCGGCTGCGAGCGTGGTCGTCACGCGCGGCAGCGCCGGATTGCCTGCCGCAGGCTCGACGGTAGCGGGCGCGTACCCGGCGATCACGGCAGTACCCTCGCGGCCACGTCCGGCGCTGTGGCTATCTCAGGTCCGGGGGCCGCGTTCGGCCCGGTGGCCACCTCCGGCCGTGCGGCGCCGTCCGGCCGCACCTCCGCGCCGGGCGGTGCGGCCCGCGCCGCACCACCCTTCTTCCCGCGCCGGGAAAAGCGCAGCGCCACGGCGCCGGTGGCGAGCACACCCGCCCCGGCGAGCATGCCCGCACTGTTCCCCTCGGGATCCGGCACCGACACCTCCTCGACCACCGGCACCCCGAAGTCCTGCCGGTGCGAGTTGGCGGTGACGGCGGCGCTCGCCACATCGGCCATGAAATGGCAGCGGGCGCGGGAGAACTCGTCGGCGCGCACCTCGCAGCCCCGGTGCATGTGGGCAGCGAGCGCGGCATCCAGGTCGCGGCGCGCCCATGGGCCGAGCGGGGCGCCGCGCTCGTCGGCGAAGCGCAGCAGGTCGTAGCCGAGATCGTGGCCCTTGCACGGCAGTTCGAACTCGGCGGGGAGGGTGACCGGGGAGGAGCAGCCGCCATCGGGGCGCGCGACGAGGCCGTCGAGCCGGGCGGGGTGGTAGCCGAAGTGCTCCGGGAAACCCTGCGGCACGGCGAGATCGAGGCTGTCGGTGCTCAGCGCCCGGACCGCGGCGGCCACGTCGGCGTCCTCGGCGGGCGCCGGTGCGCTGGCCGCCGATTTGCCCGCCGTGAGGGTCAGCGCGGGCGCGACGACGAGGGCGAGCACCGCCCCGGTCGCGGTGACCGCCGCGAGCCGCCGATGCGGGGTGCTGCGCTTCCATCTGCTCATGCCGGTCGACGCTAGGGACGCCGATCCGGCCGCTACCTCCCGCTCGGGTCGCTTCCCGCACCGGTTCCGGTGGGGGAGGGGGTCGGGGGGGCCGTACCCGGGTAGGGGGGCTGCTTCATCCGCCGGTGTGAGGACAGTCCTCGCCGGAGTTCCTACTGTCGAGGTCATGAGGGAAAACAGGGTAACCGCGCGACGGAGCGCAGCGTGAAGCGGCGGATGCGGGGTATGTCCGCCACGATGTGGGTGGACGCCGTCACGGTGTTCGTCGCCGTCGCCTGCTACTCCGTGGCCTGGCCGACGCTGCACGTCACGCACGTGGTCACGCTGCCGGTGCAGCCCTTCCTCGCCGCCTTCGCCGCCTTCCCGCTGTTGCTGGTGCGGGTGAATCCGGCTCTCGGCTGGGCGGTGTCGGCGGGCTCGGCGCTGCTCTTCGCGGTGGCGGTGCCGCACCAGCCGGGCAGCGACTTACCGTTTTCGGTGGTGCACCTGATCTGCCTGATCGTGCTGCTCTTCGCGGTCGGGGTGCTGGCGCCGATGCCGCTGGTCGCGGTGGCGTGGGCCTCGACCTCGCTGCTGGTCGGCGCCACCATGCCGGGCGACGGGGCGCTCTTCGGCTGGCCGCTCGGCTTCGCCGCGCTGGTGCTCTTCGCGCTGCTCATCCGCTGGCTGGTGCTCTCCCGGCGGCAGCTCTCCGCCTTCGAGGAGGAGAACGAGCTGGAGCGGGCGCGGCGGGCCATCCTGGAGGAGAAGGCCAGGATCGCGCGCGACCTGCACGATGTGGTCGCACACCACATGTCGCTCGTGGTGGTGCAGGCGCAGACCGCGCCGTACCGGGTGGAGGACGTGAGCGCGGGGGCGCGGGCCGAGTTCGAGTCCATCGGGGCCACCGCGCGGGAGGCGCTGAACGAGATCCGCGGCATGCTCGGCGTGCTGCGCAGCGACGGGCAGCTGCCGGAGCACGCGCCGCAGCCGAGCGCCGCCGACCTGCCCGCGCTGCTCGACGCCACGCGGCGAGCCGGGGTGCCGCTCAGCTGGACGGTCGAGGGTTCGCTCGACGGCGTGCCGGAGACGGTCGGGCTCGCGCTCTACCGGATCGTGCAGGAGTCACTCGCGAACGCCTCCAGGCACGCGGCCGGGGCCGACGTGCAGGTCGCCGTTGTGGTCGGCGCCGAGCTCACCGTGTGGGTCGGGAACGGGCCGGGGACGCCGGGCCCGGCCGGTAACGGCGGGCACGGGCTGGCGGGGATGCACGCCCGCGCGGTCGCGGTCGGCGGCGAGCTGGTGGCAGGGGAGCGGCCCGGCGGCGGGTTCGACGTGCGGGCGCGGTTGCCGCTCGCGGCGGGGGTGACACTGGTGCCCGCGGCCGCCCCGCAGGCGACTGCCCCGCACCTGTGACAGGCGGGGTGACACCGGTCCGCCCGCGGCCGCCTCGCAGCGGTGACCTGTCGCGACCGACGGCGCGGACCGCCAGGCGGTGCCCGCGCATTAGGGTGGGCGCGTGGCAATAACCGTGCTGATCGCCGACGACCAAGCGATGGTGCGGCAGGGGTTCGGTGCCCTGCTCGCGGCCCAGCCGGACATCAGCGTGGTCGGCGACGCGGCGGACGGAAGGGCGGCGGTGGCCGAGGCCGCCCGGCTGCGCCCGGACGTGGTGCTCATGGACGTCCGCATGCCGGAGATGAACGGCCTCGACGCCGCCCGCGCCATCCTGGCCGCCGGCTTCGACCCGCCGGTCCGGGTGCTCATGCTGACCACCTTCGACATCGACGACTACGTCTACGAGGCGCTCGGCATCGGCGCCAGCGGCTTCCTGCTCAAGGACGCCCCCGCCGAAGAGCTGGTGCGCGCGGTCCGGGTGGTCGCCGAGGGGCAGGCGCTACTCGCCCCGACCGTCACCCGCAGGCTGATCGCCGACGTCACCCGGCGCCGGGCGGGCCGGGTGCAGCCCGCGCCGCACCTGAAGCAGCTGACGCCGCGCGAGCGCGAGGTGCTGGAGCTGGTCGCCCGCGGCATGTCGAACACCGAGATCGCGGAGTCGCTCTTCGTGGCCGAGCAGACGGTGAAAACCCATGTCTCGAAGATCTTCTCGAAGCTGAACCTGCGCGACCGGGCGCAGGCCGTCGTGCTCGCCTACGAGTCCGGGCTGGTCACCCCGGGCTGAGCGGTCAGTGCGGGCAGCCGCCGCTCGGCAGCGTCCCGATGTGCCTGGCCAGCAGCTGGGCCAGGGTGTCGAGCAGCGCGGTGCTGTCGTCGAAGCCTCCGGAGTCGGCGCGCGCCGCCATGGCCACCGCGACCCGGCCGGTGGTGGTGGCGATGGTGCCGAACTGGCGCACGGTGTACTCGCCGGTGTCGTCGTCCGGGCCCCAGCCGCCCTTGAACTGGGCGGTCGAGAAGCGGCCGAGCCCCCAGGACTGTTCGGGGGTGACCGACCCCATGAGCGCGGTCACCATCTCGCTGCCGGAGAGGCAGGGCAGCTCGGCGGCGAAGGTGGCCTGATCGGTCAGGCTCCACTCGGTGCTGCCGTAGGAGGAGCCGTCCAGTTCGGGATGGGTGATCGCGGTGCCGGTGGCGGAACGCCCGGCCTCGTCGAGCACCTCCTGCACCGCGGCGCTCGCCTCGCTGTCGTCGCCGAGCTGCTGCCAGAGCTCCCACGCGGCGTCGTTGTCGGAGACCGTGATCGCGGCCTCGGCGGCTTCGTAGGCGGCGTCCGCGTCCTTGCGCAGCGCGGCCAGCGCCAGCGGGACCTTGATGGTCGACCAGGCGATGCCGGAGGTCCAGTCACCGAGCACCGTCATCCGGCCGCCGCCGACCGGCAGCACCGCGAGCCCGACCGCGCCCGGCAGCTCCTCCTGGAGCCGGGTGAAGTCCGCCACCAGCGCGTTCGGGCGGTAGGTGACCCGGGCCCGCCAGTCAGCGGCGCCGGTGTGGGCGGCCACGGTGACGGGGGTGGGATCGGTCTTGCCGGAGAGCAGCGCGCACGAGGAACTCACCAGGACGACGGTCACCACCAGGGTCCGGATCGACCACCCGGCCCGCCGCCGTAAGCGCCCGGCACCACCGGACCACCACTTCGACCTCACCACACGCGTCCTCCCCACCACCACTACCAACCCGCGTGTGCGTTCGTTCTCCGGCGGTGCACGACAAGCAATTCGACAACTCGCGGGCCGCGCCGGAGGGCACGTCCCGCACCATCAGTCTCACCGATTATCACCGGAAACCGAAACTCCGTGGTGGCGGCGGCTGCGGGTAGGCTCTCAGCCTGGGTGTGTCACCGGAAGGGGGCGTGTTGCTGGAGCGCGGTGAGGTGTTCGCGGGATTCACCGTGGAGCGGCTGCTCGGCGCGGGCGGCATGGGCTCGGTGTACCTGGCGCGGCAGCCGAGGATGGACCGGCTGATCGCGCTCAAGCTGCTGAACCGGGAGTTGTTCACGCACACCGAGGTCAGGGCGCGGTTCGAGCGCGAGGCCGATCTGGTGGCGCAGCTGGACCACCCGTCGATCGTCGCGGTGTACGACCGCGGCACCGAGGACGGGCAGCTCTGGATCTCCATGCAGTACGTGGACGGGGTGGACGCGGGCACCGTCGATGTCACCGAGCTGCCGCCGGAGCGCGCGGTGCAGATCATCGAGGGCGTGGCGGCGGCGCTGGACTACGCGCACAGCATGGGAATTCTGCACCGGGACGTGAAGCCGGGGAACATCATGCTGGCGCGCTCCCAGGGCGGGCAGGGGGAGCGGGTCTTCCTCACCGACTTCGGCATCGCCCGGCTGCGCGAGGACTCGACGCACCTCACCCAGGACGGGATGTTCACCGCCACCCTGGCCTATGCCTCGCCGGAGCAGATGACCGGCAATCCGCTCGACCACCGCACCGACCAGTACTCGCTGGCCTGCGCGCTGTACTGGCTGCTGCTCGGGATCGGGCCGTTCGACTCGCCGAATCCGGCGGACATCATCCACGGGCACCTCAACATGGTTCCTGCGCCCATCGCGCCGCGGCGGCCGGGGATCGCGCCCGCCATGGATCTGGTGATCGCCAAGGCGATGGCGAAGCATCCGGCGCACCGGTACGGGAGCTGCGGGGAGTTCGCCGCCGCGGCGCGCGCGGCGTTGAACGCGCCGGGGAGCGGGGGGACGGCGGCGGTCGCGCCGGTCGCCGCGGCGCCGTTCGGGGGCGGGCCGGCTCCGGCGGGGTCGCCGGTCGCGGCGCAGGCGGGTTCGGCGCCCGGTGCGCCGCCGCCGGGCGCGCCCGGGCCGGTCCCGGTCGCCCCGCCGGGTGGGCAGGTGCCGCAAGGCGTGCCAGGGGCAGCGGGCGCTGTTCCGGCCGGCCCGCCGGGTGGGCAGGTGCCGCCCGGCGGGCCGGGGGCAGCGGGTGCTGTTCCGGTCGGCCCGCAGGGGGCGCCCGGGCAGGCTGCGCCGGTCCCGTCGGGGTCCCCGCAGGGCGGGGTGGCACCCCCGCGCAATGGGCACGGCCCGCTGCCGCCGGGGCCGGGGCACGGGGTGACTCCAGGGCCGCGCCAACGGCGGCGGGGCGGGCGCCGGATCAGCGGCACCCTGCTCCTGGGCTGGCTCGCGGTCGTGGTGGTGGCACTGCTGGTGCTGGTCGGCATCCTGTTCGTGGTGCTGCGAACCGACGGCGACGAGGGCTCGTCGACGACCCAGGGCCGTGCGGTGGCCCCGCCCCCGCTCCAGGCGACCCCGACGCAGTCGGCGACGGCGGAGGCCGACCCGCTCGCGGTGAGCCGCCGCGCCTTCCCGCGGCTGGTCCCCGCGGGCAGGGACGAGGACGGCACCGGCTACCTCGGCACCAGCTGCGCGTTGGTCACCCCGGACGAGGACCGGGTCCGCTTCGAGGAGATCGCGCTCGGCGCGGGCACCTGGACCCGCGCCTGGCGCTGCGACCGCGACACCTTCGACCCCGAGTCGCTGAGCTACGTGGTGCTGCAGTTCCCGGCCCCGGCCGCGGCCCGCGCCGTGATCGACGCGCTGCCCGCGCACACCAGGACGGTGGAGCGCAAGGACGGCGCCCCGGTGACCCTGCACCGCTGGCTGCGCCCGGACCCGGCGGGCCCGTTCACCGAGCCGAAGGCCACCGCCAGGCTCATGGTGAGCTTCGGCGACGACCCGCAGCGCGCGGCATTCCTGATCTCGGTCGCCAACCATGGCGAGGCGAGCGGCACCGGCCCCACCCCCTCCGCGCAGGCGGTGGTCGACGACTGGTGGGAGGAGGCCCCGCTGTAGCGGTCAGTCCACCGCCAGCGCCTCCACCACCGGCATCCGGGCCGCGCGCAGCGCGGGCGGAATCGCCCCGAGCATGGCCAGCCCGAGCGCGATCGCCCCGTAGAGCACCGGGATCGGGCCTGGCCGGTAGACGATGTCGATGGTCATGGCGTGCCCCATGGCCAGCGTGCCCAGGTACTGCACCGCCGCCCCGACCGTGAGCCCGAGCACCGCCCCCACCAGCCCGATCCCGGCCGCCTCGGCCAGCACCGAGCGCAGCAGGAAGCGGCGCCCGGTACCGATCGCGCGCAGCACCCCCAGCTCCCGCCGCCGCTCCAGCACCGAGAGCATGAGCGTGTTGAGCAGCGCGACCGTCGAGACCAGCACCACGATCCAGAGGATCATGGTGCTCAGCGCCGAACCCTGGCGCATGCTCGACGAGATCGCCGCCACCGAGTCGTCGCCCGAGGTCACGGCGAGGTCGGGCGCCGCCGCCCGTTCCAGCTCGGCGCGCACCGCCGCGGCGTCGGCGCCGGGCGCGAGGTCGACGGCGAGGATGGTCTCGCCGGGGCGCTGGTACCAGTCGCGCATGTGATTCAGGTCGAGGATGACCACCCCGGAGATGGCGGAGAAGTACGGGATCACCTCGAGCACCGTCACCGTGCGGGCGCCGCTCGGCGTCGGCAGCGTGATCGGGTCGCCCTGGCCGACCGCGAGCGCGCGGGCGATATCGCGGGAGATCACCACGCCATCGCCGGAGGCGAGCCGGGGCAGCACGTCGGGGCGGACGGCGCGCCAGTTCGGCGCGCCGGGGTCGGTGGCCGCGTACCCCTGCAGCATGATCCGGCCGGTGCCGAGCGTGGCGAAGGCCATCTGCGCGGGGCGCACCCCGGCCACTCCGGGCAGTGCCGCCACCTCGTCGCGCAGACCGGGCGGCAGCAGCGGACCGGTGGGGAACTGCTCCAGCGAAGCCGGGCTGACGTAGAAGTCGTTCTCCGCGAGGTGGTCGAAGGTGGTGGTCGCGGAGTCGACCATGTTCGTGCCCGCGCCGCCGACCGCGACCGTCGCCGCGACGCCGATCAGCACCGTCATGGCGGTGGCCCAGACCCGGCGCGGCGCGCGCTCCAGCGTGGTCGCGCCGAGCGTGCCCGGCGCGCCGAAGAGCCCGGCCACCGCCGCGGTGGCCCGGACGATCGGGCGGGTCGCGGCGAAGGCGAGCAGCACCGACGCGGTGAACGAGAGCGAGACCGCCGCCAGCGAGTACCGCCCGAGGTCCGTGGCGGCGACCACCACCGCGACCCCGGCCAGCGCCGCGCCGAACACCCCGGCCGCGATCCGCGGCGCCCGGGAGTCCGCCTCTGCGGTCCCGGCGTCCACCGGCACCAGCGCCTCCACCGGCGCGACCCGGTAGACCTGCCTGGCCGCCACCGCCGCCGCGGCCACCGCCGCGATCACGCAGGCCGCGACGGCGAGCGGAATCGCGTACCAGGGCACCAGGTACTCGGTGCGCGCCTCGACCGACTCCAGGATGGCGGCGGGCAGCGCCTCGATGGCGCCGCGCCCGATCAGGGTGCCGAGCAGCGCCCCGAGCGCGCCGCCGAGGGTGCCGATCACCGCCGCCTCGGCGAGCAGGTCGCGCACCATCGGGCCGCGCGCCGCGCCCATGGCGCGCAGCAGCGAGAGCGTCGGACGGCGCTGTGCCACCGCCATGCTCATGGCGTTGTAGATGAGGAAGGCCGAGACGATGAGCGCCGCCGCCGACGACATGAGCGTCGAATACCGCACGATCTGGATGGCGCCGCTGGCCTGCACGGTGCGCAGCCCCGGATCGGCGACCACCGCGCGGCCGCCGACCGCGGCGGTGAGCGCCGCGCGCACCGCCGCCGGGTCGGCGCCGGGCACGAGCACCACCTGGACCGAGTCGAGCTTGCCCAGCCGCCCGGTGACCAGCTGCGCCAGCGGCAGCGGCGCGACGACCAGGTGGCCGCCGTTGAGCTCGGCGGCGGCCGCGTCGTCGAGCACCCCGGCGACGGTGACCTTGCCCTGTCCGAGTGGGAAGGTCTCACCCTCGGCGTGGCCGGTGGCGGCGCCGACCAGGACGCCGCGCGGCACCGTGAGCAGCTTGCTCGCCTGTCCCGCCATCGGCGCGGTGAGCGCGCTGTCCAGCGCGCCGATGCTCGCGTCCGCGCCGATCAGCAGCTGCCGGTTCGCGCCGGTACCGACCTGGGTGCGCAGCATCGGGACCGCGTGCGCCACACCGGGCGTCGCGGCGACGGCGGGCAGCAGCGACTGCTCGAACCCGGCATCGGTCACGCCGGTGATCTCCAGCTCGGCGGCGCCTGCCAGGTTCCTGGTGAGCGAATCCACCGATCCGGTGACCGAGCCGGAGATGCTCAGCACCGCCACCAGCAGCGCCGCCGACACCGCCATCACGATGAGCGAGAGCGCGGTCCGCCCCCGGTGCGCGAGGAGCTCCCCGAGATTGAACAGCCGCAACCGATCCCACCACGCGCTCACGCCGGGTCGTCGTGGCGTGCGCGCGGGCCCTGCGTGGTTTCGCTCCGCTGCCTCCTCCGGGCCTGACGCGCTCACGCCGGGACCGCCCCGGCCCGCTCGTCCGACTCGATCCGCCCGTCGCGCAACGTGATCGCGCGATCACAGGCGGCGATAGCACTCCGGTCGTGGGTCACCATGACGACCGCGTTCCCGTTCCCCGCGATCTCCCCGAGCAGCTCCAGGATGCCGGCGCCGGTGCGGGAATCGAGATTGCCGGTCGGCTCGTCGGCGAGGATCAGCGGCGGCTCCATGACCAGCGCCCGCGCCACCGCCACGCGCTGCATCTGCCCGCCGGAGAGCTCGGCGGGCCGGTGCTCGGCGCGCTCCGCCAGCCCGACCCGCTCCAGCAGCTCCAGCGCCTTCGGCTTGGCCCTGCGCAACCCGGTGCCGTCGAGCAGTTTCGGGATGGCCACGTTCTCCCAGGCGGTCAGCGTGGGCAGCAGGTTGAAGAACTGGAAGACGAAACCCACCTGGCTGCGCCGGAATTCGGCCTGCTTCTCCTCGCCGAGCGCGCCGATCTCGGTGCCGCGAAAGCGGATCGACCCGGTGTCGGGGCGGTCGAGCGCGCCGAGCAGGTGCAGCAGCGTGCTCTTGCCGGAGCCGGAGGGGCCGACGATGGCGGTGAATTCGCCGCTGTGCAGCCGGAGGTCGATGCCGTCGAGGGCACGCACCACCTGATCACCGACCCGGTAGTGCCTGCCGACGCCGCTCAACTCCAGCATGGCCGGTTGCGTCATCGCGTACTCCCTCGCTCCGGGCGATTCCCCGCGTGTTGCCCGCTCGTCTCCCGATCGAAGCAGCCGGAGCGCCGGGCGGGCGGCGGATCGGCCGAGAAATCCCCTGATCGGAGCGGTGCCGTTCCACGGTACGGCGCGCGGCGCCCGCCCGTCCTCGTGCCGAGGGACGTTTTCCCCGCTCCGCCCACGGGCGGAGGCCGCTCCGGCCCCGGCACGATGTGCGCGCCGTCACTCCGGCGGTAACCTGGGCGGATGGGAGTGCCAGGGCCGGTGCGGCGGATCGCCGCGGTGCGCGCCCGGCTGCCCGCCCTGCGCGATCGGACGGTCGTCGCCATCCGGGCCCGGCTGGACAACCCGCCGGTCGACTACCCGCCCTCGGTGATCCTGCTCGCCGACACGGCCATGCTCTCCATCGCGGTCGCCGCCGGTTTCCAGCGCCACGCCTACCTGCCGACGGTGCTCCCGGTGATCGCCGTCGGGTTGCTGCTCGGCTCGCTCGCGCTCTTCACCTTCACCGCCGTCGAGCCCACCCCGATCACGCTCGGGCTGCCCGCGCTGATCGCCACCGCGGCGCTGCTCGCGCAGCCGGTCGAGGGCGATTTCGCGCCCTTCATCCTGGTGGTCGCGGTCGGCGAGATCGCCGCCGTCACCCCGAAGCGGGTGAGCGTGCCGAGCGCGCTGGTCGCGCTCGCCCTGCTGATCGGCTTCGACCTGGCCGGGAAGCTGGCGTGGCTGGACACCGGGCTGGCCGGGCTGCCCATGTACTGCGTCGGCGTGCTGCTCGGCTGGATGTGCGGCGAGATGCTGCGCAATCAGCGCCGCTTCCTCTACCAGGAGCGCGCCTACCAGGCCATTCGCAGTGCGCAGGCGGCCGACGAGGAGCGCCGCCGGATCGCCCGCGAGGTGCACGACGTGATCGCGCACTCGCTGAGCATCACCCTGCTGCACCTCACCGCCGCCCGCCGCGCGCTGCAGACCGACGAGGACGTCACCGAGGCCACCGAGGCGCTGGTCGACGCCGAGCGCCTCGGCAGGCAGGCCATGGCCGACATCCGGCGCACCGTCGGGTTGCTCGACACCCGCCCGGCCTCCCCGGCGCCGGAACCGGGCGTCGGCGAGATCGCGGACCTGGTCGGCGATTTCGTCCGGGCCGGGCTCGACCTGAGCTTCCGCACCGAGGGCGATCCGGACGCCGTCTCCGCCGCCGCCGGGCTCGGGCTCTACCGGATCGGGCAGGAATCGCTCGCCAATGTCGCCAAGCACGCGCCCGGCGCCACCGGCAGTGTGCGGCTCGCGGTCGGGGCCGGGCACGTCACGCTCACCGTGCGCAACTCACTCCCCGCCGGCCGGGCCGGCGACCCCGCAGGCATGGGCGTCATCGGCATGCGCAGGCGCGCGGAGCTGCTCGGCGGCGAGCTCAGCGCGGGTGCGCGGGACGGTCACTGGACGGTGCGGGCCCGGGTTCCGCTCGCCGATACCCGCTCCGGCGTCCGCTGCCCCGCGCGTGCCGTGACGGAGCGCCGATGACCGCCGGAGCCCGGTCGTGCCGCCCGCACCGCGGCCGGGAGCGGCGATGACCGCGGCCGAGCCGGAGGAGCCGGTCACCACCGTGCTCGTGGTGGACGACCAGGAGCTGGTCCGCGGCGGGCTGCGCCGCATCCTGCGCCGCCGGGACGGCTTCACCGTGGCCGAGTGCGCCGACGGCGACGAGGTGCCCGCCGCCCTCGCCGCCGCCCGCCCCGACGTGGTGCTCATGGACCTGCGAATGAAGCGGGTCGGCGGCATCGACGCCACCCGCGCGCTGCGGCACGACCCCGCCGCGCCCCCGGTGCTCGTCCTCACCACCTTCGACGACGACGAGCTGCTCTCCGGCGCGCTGCGCGCGGGCGCCGCCGGGTTCCTGCTCAAGGACTCGCCCGCCGAGGACCTCATCCGGGCGGTGCGCACCGTCGCCGCGGGCGGCGCCTGGCTCGACCCGTCGGTCACCGACCGGGTGCTCGCCGGATACCGGCAGTTCCGGCCAGCGGTGGACCGGGCCGCGGGGCGGCTCGCCGACCTCACCGCCCGCGAGTACGAGGTGCTGCAGCTGATCGGCCGGGGCCTCGCGAACGGCGAGATCGCGCGGGCACTCGGCATCAGCCAGGTCACGGTGAAAAGTCATGTGGGACACATCTTCGGCAAGCTCACCCTGCGCGACCGCGCGGCCGCTATCGTCTTCGCGTTTGACCACGGGGTGGTTTCCCCAGGAGAATCCACAGGTTGACGCGCGGCGCGTCTGGAACCGGAAGGTGAAGGAAGGACGGGGTGGAGACCGACGGCGTGGCACACGGAACACGGACGGGCACCCGCTTCGGGCCGTACGAACTGCGGTCGGTGCTCGGCTGCGGCGGTATGGGCGAGGTGTACGAGGCCTTCGACACCGTCAAGAACCGCACGGTCGCGGTCAAGCTGCTCTCCGAGGAGCTCGCCCGCGACCCGGTCTACCAGGTCCGCTTCCGCCGGGAGTCGCAGGCCGCGGCGCGCCTCGCCGACCCGCACGTGGTCCCGATCCACGACTGGGGCGTGATCGACGGAACGCTCTTCCTCGATATGCGGCTGATCGCCGGGTTCGACCTGCGCACCGTGCTGAGCCGGGGCGGCGCCATGGCGCCGGAGCGCGCGGTCGGGATCATCGAGCAGATCGCCGCCGCGCTGGATGCCGCGCACGGCGCCGGGCTGGTGCACCGGGACGTCAAGCCCTCCGACATCCTGCTCACCGCCACCGACTTCGCCTACCTCACCGACTTCGGCATCGCAGGCACCGAGGGCGACGCCGCCGTCACCATGGTCGGCGTCGGGTTGGACTCCTACGCCTACACCGCGCCGGAGCGGTTCGACGCGGGCCCGGTCACCGCCGCCGCCGACATCTACGCCCTGGCCTGCGTGCTCCACGAGTGCCTGACCGGGGTGCCGCCGTACGCGGCGAGCACGCTGAACGTGCTCATCCGCTCGCACCTCACCGAGCCGCCGCCGCGGCCGAGCCTGCAGCGGGCCGGGGTGCCGGCCGGGCTGGACGAGGTCATCGCGCGCGGGCTGGCCAAGGTGCCCGAGGAGCGGTACGCGGGTGCGCTCGACCTGGCCCGCGCCGCGCGCGCCGCCGTCGGCGGCGCCGCCGGGTCGGTGCGCCCGGCCGCCGCCGCGCCGCAGTCCTGGTTCGAGACCGGTGCCGCCGCGGGGGCGCCCGCCGCCCCCGCGGAGTTCTCCGCCTTCGCTGAGCCCGACCCCGAGCCCACCCCGCTGCGCGGCAACGGAACCGTGAACCCGTTCGCCGCGCCCGCCGCCGGTCTCGGTGCCGGGGCGGCCGCCGCGGGAGCGGCCGGTTTCGCCTCCGGCGCGGTTCCCGGCCGGCCGTCCGAGGCGCCCGCCGGTTTCGACGTCGACGCGATCGCCGCCCGGTCACCGGGGCGGGCCGCCACCGCGGGAACCGCCGGTTCCGGCTCCGGCGCGATGCCCGCGCAGCCCCGCGCCCCCTTCGGCGAGCCCGGCACGCCGGACGACGCCGCACAGCCCCCCGCCGCGCTCCGCGGCACCGGCACCGGCCCCGCGCCGGCCCCGCCGAACCATTCGAGTACCGGAGGAAGTCCGATCACCCCGCCCGGCCCACGCCCCTACCCCGGTGGCCCCGGCCGCCCGCCGACCGGCGGCCACCCCATTCCGCGCATGCCCGCGGAGACCACCCCGCCGGTCTCGCCGGACTCCTCCGCCGGCCCGGCCGAGGCCAGGCCGGTCGTCCCGGCAGGCACGCCGGTGCCGAACCCGGCGACCGGCGCCACGCTGGTGGTCCGGGTGCCCGACCACCTGCTCCCGGAGTCCGAGCGCAAGGCCGACGCCACCGGCGAGCACAAGGTGGTCCGCCCCAGCGGCGCCACCGAGGTGCGCCTCGGCGAGGTGCAGTTCTCGCTCCCGCCGGAGCCCGACCCCGCACCGGAGCCTGCCCCGGGCAGCGGCCGGATGCGCGCCTTCCCGGACGCCCACCTCTACGCGGGCGGCCAGCAGTACCTGCCGCCGGAGCGCTACCAGCCCCCGGACGCGACGGCGAACGAGACCACCCAGTACATCCCGCCGGTCACCGGCGCCGCCCCGGAGACCCGCCGCTACCCGGCCGAGCCGCCCCGCACCCCGGCGGCCGAGACCACCCGCTACATCCCGGAGCAGGCGTACTCCGCGATGGAGCCCGCCGTCGACCCGTCCGGCTACGACCGCGACAACCCGCAGACCGAGTACCTCGGCCCCGCCGGGTACGCCGAGCGCGGCTACGACGACGGCTACCCCGACCAGGGCTATCCCGACCAGGGCTACCCCGACGAGAGCTACGGCGACCAGGGCTACCCCGATCAGGGCTACGGCGATCAGGGCTACGGCGGTCAGGGGCATGGCGATCAGGGGCACGGCGACCGCGGCTACGACGACGACCCCTACGGCGCCTACGACCCGTACGGCCCGCAGGACCCCGACGGCTACCCCGAGGACGGGTACGACGAGGAGCCGCCCAAGCCGAGGTCGCGCGCCCGCTCGGCGCTCGGCCCCGTCCTCGCCACCGTCGTGGTGCTGCTCGCCATCGCGGTGGTCGGCACCATCGGCTGGCAGCGCTTCGCCGGCGGTGACAGCGCGCCCCCCGCCGCGGACGGCCCGAACGTCACCGCCGTCGCCCCGACCGCCGGGCTCACCGGCGCCGCGGCCCCCACCGGCCCGGCCACCACCACCAGGCCGGACCCGACCACCACCACCGCGCCGCGCAGCAGCACCACCACGTCGGGGGCGAGCAGCACCACCTCGGCCTCGCGCACCTCGACCACCTCCGCGACCACCAGCGCGGGCGCGGTCAGCCTGCCCGCGGGCGCCTCGCCGTGCGACCAGGGCTCGGCGAGCACGCCGTACTCCCGGACCGCGACCGGAAGCGGGGTCACCACCTGCGGCTTCGCCGAGGCGGTGCAGGAGGCGTACAGCGCGGCGGGCGGCACCCCCCAGTCGGTGGAGGCCATCAGCCCGGTCACCGGCCGCCGCTACACCATGAACTGCACCCCCGACGGCGAGGTGGTCACCTGCATCGGCGGCGACAACGCCGTGGTCTACGTGTACTGAGCGGGTTCACCCGATTCGTGCGAGGCGGCGGCACCCGCCCCGGTCGTAACGTCGGCCGCGGGCGCGCGACCGGGCGCGTCCGCGGACGAGAGGATCCCGCCGTGCCGCACAGTTCCCGCACTGCCCGACCCGCCGCGGGTTAGGGGCCCGGCCATGTCCCCGGACGGGGCCGCGAACTGGTCCATCCCCCGCGGGCTCATCGTCCTGCTCGCCGGGGCGGGTGCCGTCGTCGTCGTGGTCGGGATGCGGGCCTTCGCCGGCGTGCTCGGCCCGGTCTTCCTGGCGCTCATGCTCACCGTGGCGGTGCAGCCGGTGCAGGGCTGGGTGCGCAGGCGCGGCGGCCCGGCGTGGCTGGGGCTGCTCGCCGCGCTGAGCACCGTGGTCGTGGTGCTGGTCGCGCTGGTCGCCGCGCTGCTCTTCTCGGTGGCCCAGCTCGGCTCCGAGCTACCGCGGTACGCCGACGAGCTCGGCGAACTGCTGGACGCCGCGCGCGACCTGCTCGCGGACGCGGGCATCTCGCAGGACCGCATCCACGCCGCGCTCAGCGAGATCGATGTCGGGACCGTGGTCTCCGCGGTGGACGGCGTGCTCGGGGGATTGCTCGGCCTGCTCACGAACCTGGTCTTCGTGCTGGCGCTGCTCATGTTCATGGCCTTCGACGGCATGAACATCGGCTCGCGGATGACGGTGATCACCCGGATGCGCCCCGACATCGCCGCCGCCTTCGGCACCTTCGTCGACGGCACCCGCTCCTACCTGCTGGTCTCCACCGTCTTCGGCTTCATCGTCGCGGTCTTCGACGGCGCCGCGCTGTGGCTGCTCGGAGTGCCGCTGCCGGTGCTCTGGGCGCTGGTCTCCTTCGTCACCAACTACATCCCGAACATCGGCTTCGTGATCGGGGTGATCCCGCCCGCCGCGCTCGCGCTGCTGGAGGGCGGCCCCACGCTCATGCTCTGGGTGCTCGTCGTCTACTCGGTGATCAACTTCGTGATCCAGTCGATCATCCAGCCCAAGTTCGTCGGCGACGCGGTGGGGCTGAGCGTCACCGTCACCTTCCTCTCGCTGGTGTTCTGGGGCTGGGTGCTCGGCGCGCTCGGCGCGCTGCTCGCGGTGCCGCTCACCCTGCTGGCCAAGGCGCTGCTGCTGGACATCGATCCGGCCACCCGCTGGGTGGACGTGCTCATCGGCAGCAGCGGCCGCGACCCGGATTCACCCGAAACGGATGAGGCGCCCGGCCCGGCGCGGGCGGAAGGGTGAGGGCGCGTCCACCACACGGAAGGGGTCGAGGATGACGCACACGACCGAAATCGAGCAGGACCACTCGCTGCGCCAGGGCCTCGCCGCGGGCACCTCCATCGGCGCCGCGATCCTGCTGCTCACTGTCGGCGCGCTCTCGCTGCTGGAGGGGATCTCGGCGGTGCTCGAGGACGAGATCTTCGTCGCGGGCCCGGAGTATGTCTACGCCTTCGACGTCACCACCTGGGGCTGGATCCACATCGTGCTCGGCGTGCTGCTCGTGATCGCCGCGCTCGGGCTGGTCACCGGGGCGGGCTGGGCCCGGGTGACGGCGATCGTGATCGCCGCGGCCTCGATCGTCGGCAACTTCCTCTGGCTGCCCTGGTACCCCTGGTGGTCGGTGCTGGTCATCGCGCTGAACGTGGTGGTGATCTGGGGCGTGGCCACCTGGCGGCCGGTGCGCGACTGACGGCGGAGCGACCCGCGGGCACATCTCGGAGCGGAGCCGAGGCCGCCGACAGATGCGGCGAGCCGGGCGCGGACACAGTACGTTGTGCGCAAGTTTCGCAACGAGAATGTGTCGAGGAATGTCTGCTGAGAGATCCGGCCGTGTCCGCGCGGTCATCGGCTGCGCCGTGCTTGCGGCGGCCGCCCTGCTCACCTCGTGCGCGACCGGTACGAACGTCTCCGGGACCGACGAGACCACCATCACCGAGGCCGCGGCCCGCACCGAGCAGCACGACCTGTCGTACGCGCTGCCCGGCACGCTCGCCGCCGACTTCGCCGAACTCCAGGCGAGCACCAGGGGCTCGATCGGGCTGGCGGCCATGCCGGTCGGCGGCACCTCGGCGCTGAGCTTCGGCACCTGGAGCACCGGCCCGGCCTGGTCGACCATGAAGGTCCCGCTGGTGCTCGCCGCGCAGCGCAAGGCGCCCGGAACCAATACCTACGCCGCCACCGCCGCGATCACCGAGTCCGACAACACCGCGGCGGACGCGCTCTGGCAGTCGCTCGGGCCGGCGCCGGAGGCGGCCGCCGCGGTCGAGGCGGTGCTGCGCGAGGGCGGCGACACCGTCACCACGGTGCCCGCCACCCGCCCGCGCGCCGAGCACTCGGCCCTCGGCCAGACCGAGTGGAGCCTGGCCGACCAGGTGAAGTTCGCCGCCAAGCTGCCCTGCTTGAGCGGCGCGGCCGGGGTCACCTCGCTGATGGCGGAGATCGTGCCCGCGCACCGGTGGGGGATGGGCAGCATCGCAGGCGCCGACTTCAAGGGCGGCTGGGGCCCCGACCTCGACGGTGACTACCTGGTGCGCCAATTCGGCCTGGTGGACGGGGTTTCCGGGCAGGTCGCGGTGGCCTTCGCGGCCAAGCCGGAGTCCGGCGCCTTCAACGACGGCATGATCACCCTGAACCGGATGGCCGCGTTGCTCGCGGCGCACCTGAAGGAGCTGCCCAGCGGCAAGTGCAGGCGCTGACACCCCCGTTACCCAGGGTTCACGGGGGCGGAGCAGCACCGGATGACGCTGCGGGGGAAGATGAACGCCATGCGCATCGGAGTCTTGACCGGAGGCGGGGACTGTCCGGGACTGAACGCCGTGATCCGAGCCGTCGTTCGCACCGCGAACGGCCGCTACGGGGACGCGGTCGTCGGCTTCCAGGACGGCTGGCGCGGGCTATTGGAGGACCGCAAGATCGTCATCCAGAACGACGACCGCACCGACCGGCTGCTCACCAAGGGCGGCACCATCCTCGGCACCGCTCGCACCAACCCGGACGTGCTGCTCGCCGGGCTCGGGCAGATCAAGCGGACCCTGGACGACAACGGCGTCGAGGCGCTCATTCCGATCGGCGGCGAGGGCACCCTGACCGCCGCCAGCTGGCTCTCCGACGAGGGCGTCCCCGTGGTCGGGGTGCCCAAGACCATCGACAACGACATCGACTGCACCGACGTCACCTTCGGCCACGACACCGCGCTCTCCATCGCCACCGAGGCCATCGACCGGCTGCACACCACCGCGGAATCGCACCAGCGCGTCATGCTCGTCGAGGTCATGGGCAGGCACGCGGGCTGGATCGCCATCAACGCGGGCGTCGCGGCGGGCGCGCACCTCACCCTGGTCCCGGAGGAGCCGTTCGACGTGGCCGAGGTCTGCGCCATGATCAAGCGCCGCTTCCAGCGCGGCGACAAGCACTTCATCTGCGTGGTCGCCGAGGGCTCGCACCCGGCCGAGGACTCCGGCTTCGCGCTGCGCGCGGGCGGCATCGACGAGTTCGGGCACGAGCGCTTCACCGGCGTGGCGCAGCAGCTCGGCGCCGAGATCGAGCGGCGCATCGGCAAGGAGGTGCGCACCACCGTGCTCGGCCACGTGCAGCGCGGCGGCAGCCCGACCCCCTACGACCGGGTGCTCGCCACCCGCTTCGGGCTGCACGCCGCCGAGGCGGTGCACGCAGGCCGATTCGGCCAGATGGTGGCGCTGCGCGGCACCGCCATCGACCTGGTGCCGCTGGCCGAAGCGACCAAGCAGCTCAAGCGGGTTCCGGCCGATCGCTACCGGGAGGCCGAGGCTTTCTTCGGCTGAGCGCCCAGGGGGCTTGGCGGACCGGGGGCTGCGCGCGGGTGCCGGTGCCGTTAGCCTGTCCGCCATGGTCGATCTGCGTGTGGACGAACTTCCGGCGGCGGCCGCGGCGGTGCTGCGGCGCCGTGCCAAGGCCGACGGACGCTCGCCGGAGCAGCACGTCCGCCAGGAACTGCTCGCGCTGGCGCGCCGCCGGGTCCCGATCGACGGGGTGGTGGAGTTCCGCGCCGAGCGCGGCGTGCCGGAGCCGAGCCTCGCCGAGCCGGACGCCGTCGCGCTGTGGCGCGATCACGACCTGCCCACCGAGGCGGTCGCGGTCTTCGCCAGGCGGGCCGAGGCCGCCGGGGTGCCGCTCGGCGAGTACGTCCGGCAGGAGCTGATCGGCGTCGCCCGGCGCGGCACCGTCGCCGACGCGCTGCTGGAGTTCGCCGAGGTGCAGGAGCGGGATCCGTCGCTGCGGATGGGCATGGACGAGATCGCCGCCTCGATCGCGTACGCCCGCGGGCTCTGACGCGGCGCGCCCGGCAGCCCGCGACGCTCGCCCGCGGCGTCCGCGGCCGGGTATGACTGGAGGTATGCGCGATCGACGGCTGCTCCCGATAGTCCTGCTCGCGATCCTCGCCCTGGTCGCCGGGTGCGCCGCCGACAGCGCGGACGCACCGGCCGACCCGGTGGCGGGGGAGTGGCACGGCTCGATCGAGGTGCCGGGGCAGCCGCTGCCCATCGGCATCACCTTCGCCGACGGCGGCGGCACCATCGACATTCCGGTGCAGGGCGTCCAGGACGCGCCGCTCACCGAGGTCACGACCGATCCCGCCGACGTCGGTTTCACGCTCCGGAACATTCCGGGTGATCCGGTGTTCAAGGGCCGCTACGCCGACGACCGGATCACCGGCGACTTCACCCAGGCCGGGCAGACCTTCCCGCTCGACCTGGAGCGCGGCCCGCTGCCGCCCGCCGCCCGGCCGCAGGAGCCGAAGCCGCCCTTCCCGTACCGCTCCGAGGACGTCGGCTACCCGAGCGGCGACATCACCGTGGCAGGCACCCTGACGCTGCCGGAGGGTGCGGGCCCCTTCCCGGCCGTGCAGCTCATCACCGGCAGCGGCCCGCAGGACCGCAACGAAGAGCTCATGGGACACAAGGTCTTCCTGGTCATCGCCGATGCCCTGACCCGCGCCGGGTACGCCGTGCTGCGCACCGACGACCGCGGCGTCGGCGGCACCGGGGGCGACCTGAGCGCGGCCACCTACGACGTGCTCGCCGACGATGTCGCCGCGGGCACCGCCTTCCTGCGCGGCCGGTCGGAGATCGATCCGGGCCGGATCGGGCTCTTCGGGCACAGCGAGGGCGGGTACCTCGCGCCGCTGGCCGCCTCGAAGCAGGGCGATCAGATCGACTTCCTGGTGCTCATGGCCGGGCCGTCGGTGCCGGGGCGGGATGTGCTGATCGAGCAGAACGGGCTGCTGCTCGCCGCGGCGGGCGCCACCCCGGAGGAGGCGCGGGCGCAGCAGGAGTACGTCGCCGAGTGGTCGGCGCTGCTGGTCGCAGGCGACCTCGCCGGGGCGCGGGCCGCCACCGAGCGGCAGGAGGCGTCGCTGCCGCCGGAGCAGCGCAGCGCCCCTGCCGTGCTCGACGCCCAGGAGTCGCCGGTCATGCGGGCCTTCCTCGGCTACGACCCGGCGCCCGCGCTGCGCGCCGTCCGGGTGCCGACGCTGGCCGTCTTCGGCGGCAAGGACCTGCAGGTGCCGCCGGCCCAGAGCGAGCAGCCCATGCGCGACCTGCTCGCGGGCGCGCCCGACCCCACCGTGCACACCTTCCCCGGGCTGAACCACCTGCTGCAGCCCGCGAACACCGGCTCACCCTCGGAGTACGCGACCATCGAGACCACGATCGATCCGGCCGCGCTCGGCTACCTGACCGACTGGCTGACCACCCGGATTCCGCCGCGCTGAGCTTATTTAGACTGGGCGCATGAGCGCACCAACGGTCGATCTGCTGGACTACGCCGACGTCCTCGCCCGCTTCGAGCCGGTGCTCGGCATGGAGGTCCACGTCGAGCTGTCCACCGCGACCAAGATGTTCTGCGGCTGCCCCACCGACTTCGGCGCCGAGCCGAACACCCAGGTGTGCCCGGTGTGCCTCGGGCTGCCCGGCGCGCTGCCGGTGGTGAACCAGCGGGCGGTGGAGTCGGCGATCCGCATCGGGCTCGCGCTGAACTGCACGATCACGCCGTGGGGGCGGTTCGCCAGGAAGAACTACTTCTACCCGGACCAGCCGAAGAACTACCAGATCAGCCAGTACGACGAGCCGATCGCGCAGCACGGCCACCTGGACGTGCTGCTGGACGACGGCAGCACCTTCCGTGTCGATATCGAACGCGCGCACATGGAGGAGGACACCGGCAAGTCGCTGCACGTCGGCGGCGCCACCGGGCGGATCCACGGCGCCAGCCACTCGCTGCTCGACTACAACAGGGCCGGGGTGCCGCTCATCGAGATCGTCACCAAGCCGATCACCGGGGCCGGGGAGCGCGCCCCCGAGGTGGCGAGGGCGTACGTCACCGCGCTGCGTACCCTGCTGAAATCACTCGACGTCTCCGATGTGCGGATGGACCAGGGCTCGCTGCGCTGCGACGCCAATGTCTCGCTCATGCCGATCGGCGCCGCGGTCTTCGGCACCCGCACCGAGACCAAGAACGTGAACTCGCTGCGCAGCGTCGAGGTCGCCGTGCGCTACGAGATGCGCAGGCAAGCCGCGGTGCTCACCGGCGGCGGCGAGATCGTCCAGGAGACCAGGCACTTCCTGGAGGCCGATGGCACCACCTCGCCGGGCCGCCGCAAGGAGACCGCCGAGGACTACCGCTACTTCCCCGAGCCCGACCTGGAGCCGATCGCGCCGGACGCCGCGTGGGTCGAGCGGCTGCGCAGCACCATCCCGGAGTACCCGTGGCTGCGCCGGGCCCGCATCCAGTCCGACTGGGGGCTCTCCGACGAGGTCATGCGCGACCTGGTGAACGCGGGCGCGCTCGATCTCATCATCGCCACCGTCGACGCGGGCGCCCCGGTGAACGAGGCGCGCTCCTGGTGGGTCGCCTACCTCACCGAGAAGGCCAAGGAGCGCGGGGTCGCGCTGGACGAGCTGCCCATCACCCCGGCCCAGGTGGCCGCCGTGATCGGGCTGGTCGAGGCCAAGACGGTGAACAACAAGGTGGCCAAGCAGGTCGTCGACCTCGTGCTCGACGGCGCGGGCGAGCCCGCCGCCATCGTCGAGGCCAAGGGGCTCGGCATGGTCAGCGACGAGAGCGCGCTGCAGGCCGAGGTCGATAAGGCGCTGGCCGCCAACCCGGATATCGCCGACAAGATCCGCGCCGGGAAGGTGCAGGCGGCGGGCAAGATCGTCGGCGACGTCATGAAGGCGACGCGCGGGCAGGCGGATGCCGCCCGGGTCCGCGAACTCGTCCTCGCCGCCTGCGCCTGAGCCGGATCGGGGGTCCGGGGGCTCGGCCCCCGGGAACCCCCCTTTCCGGACGCTAGTCCGGGCCACCCCCACCACCGGCGGGCGGCGGAATCCGGACGACCCGGTCGTCATTGGGCCCCGGCTGCCCGCCGTCCTTGTTGATGGTCCCGACCCACACGGCGCCATCGGGCCCCGGCGTCGCCCCGTTCAACCGCCCGTACTTGTCCTGGACGAAGATCGTCGGTGCCGTCGTCACGGCCCGCGAGGCGGGATCCGCCGTGATCAGCGCCAGCGCCCTGGCATTGCTGAGCGCGACCGCGACCCCGTCGGCGGTGGTCGCGCACCCACCGACCCCGGGCCTATCCGGCCAGGTCCACGCGGTGATCGCGGTATTGTCCGGCCCCAGCCGCTGGAGCCGGTCCTCGGTGGCGGTGCGGTCGGTGACCCACACTCCGTCCACCGCGTCCCGGCACACGTCGCCCGCGGTGCCGATCCCGGCGAGCAGCGTCTCCGGCCGCACCCCGCCCCCGGAGCGCGGGTTGGTGATGCTCAGCAGCTTGCCGGAGAGCGTGCCCGGCGCCTGCGCTGCGCCCGGATTCCCGGCATCGCCGGTGAGCACGAGCAACTTCTCCGGGGTCACGAACTCCAGCGCTCCGTGATTGCCGGTGGCCCCCTTCGGAATCCCGGTCAGGATCTCCTTGGGCGGCCCGCCGGCCGCGATCCGCACCACCCGGTTGTCCGACCCGGTGGTGATGTAGGCGTAGATCAGCCCGTCCTCCCGGTAGGTGGGGGAGAGCGCGAGGTCGTTGAGCCCGCCGTCCCCGGAGCCGTCCACGTCGATCCGGGCGATCTCCACCGGGCGCTGCTCCGGCACCACCTTGAGAATGCGCCCGGTGCGCCGCTCCGCCACCAGCGCGCCGTCGCCGACGGCGACCAGCCCCGCGGTGGGGTCGAGGCAGGTCGCGACGACCGCCGGATCCGGGTCGATGCAGGGCCCGGTCGGCCGCTGCGTCGAGGACGGTGGCTGCGGCTCGCTCGGCCCGATCTCGGCGCCGCCGAAGGTCGGCTCCGGGGTGAACGGGCTGGACGCGGAGTCGTCGAAGCGGGCGCACCCGGCGAGCACGGTCGAGGCGAGCACCAGGCCGAGCGCCACCCGGCCGACGGCAACCACATTCATGGTTCAGACGTTACGGAAGAACTTCCCGGCACGCCGCTCCACCCCCGAACCGGACACACCGCGGGGAACCATCCCGCGCGTCGCCCGATCCGGCCTAGGGTGGACGGTTGTGACGGAGAAGTCGAAGGGCGCACCGGATTCCGGTGACGCCGGCCGGTCGCCCACAGGTCCCCTCCCGCAGACCGGCGCCGTCGGCAATGTCGGCAGCCCCATGGACCAGCACGTGACGCAGGAGTTCGCCCGCCCGAATCTGGGCAAGGAGGTCCCGCGGACCGACGACGAGCTAGGGCTGGACCCGGACGACCTGCCGAATGCCGAGGCGCGCACCGAGGTGCTGCCCACCACCGCGCCGCAGCAGCCGGCCGACGCGACCTACTCCTACGCGAGCATCCCGCCCGCCGCCAACGGCCCCGCCGACCCGGACCGGCTACGCCGCAGCCGCACCGGGCACGACCGGCGCGGCACCCTCGATTTCGGGCTCTTCGTCCTGCGCCTGGTGGTCGGCGCGACCTTCGTCTACCACGGCGTGCAGAAGGCGTTCGGCTGGTTCCACGGGCCCGGCTTCGACGGGACCAAGGATTTCCTGGAGCAGGGCGGGTGGGATCACGCCGGGCTGGCCGCGCCGCTGCTCATCGCCGGGGAGATCGGCGGCGGGCTGCTGCTCGTGCTCGGCCTGGCGACGCCGCTCGGCGCGGGCGCCGTGCTCGCTGTGATCCTGGACGCGTGGGCCTTCAAGCAGGGGATGTACCCCGGCTTCCAGTACAAGGCCGGGCCCGGTGCGATCGAACTGGAGAGCGTGCTGGCAGGCACCGCCGTCGCGGTACTGCTCACCGGCCCCGGCCGCTGGTCCCTCGACCGCGGCCGCGGCTGGGCCACCCGCCCCAGCTGGGGCTCGCTCCTCGTGCTCGTCCTCGCCGTCGTCGCAGCGGCCCTGACCTGGTGGTACCTGCACGGCGGCAACCCGCTCGCGGTCTGAGCCGCCCGCGCGGGGGTCGCGCGTGCCCGGCGACCGGTCGGCCGCGTTTCCCGGTGCCGACCCGGGTGTGCGCGTCGCGGTGGCGGCTCGCCCGCTCCGTATCACCCGTTTCCTGCGGGGCCGATGCCGGGCACGCGGTGCGTGGCCGCACGCCGTGCCCGGTGGCACCGGCCGCACTCGCGCACGTCGTGCAGAATCGGCGCCCCTCGAGCAGGGGCGCCGATCGCGTCCTCACGGCACGCGCCGGACCGCACCCTTGTCCGCCGACGTCGCCAGCGCCGCGTAGGCGCGCAGCGCCGTGGTCACCGGCCGCACCCGGTCCACCGGCTGCCACGGCCGCTCCGACGCCTCCATCTTGGCCCGCCGCTCGGCCAGCACCGCCTCCTCGACCAGCACCTCCAGCGTCCGGGTGGCGACGTCGATCCGGATCCGGTCCCCGTTCCGCACCAGCCCGATCACGCCGCCGCTCGCCGCCTCCGGCGAGATGTGCCCGATGGAGAGCCCGGAGGTGCCGCCGGAGAACCGCCCGTCGGTGATCAGCGCGCACTTCTTGCCGAGCCCCGCCCCCTTGAGGAACGCCGTCGGGTGCAGCATCTCCTGCATGCCCGGCCCGCCGGACGGCCCCTCGTAGCGGACCACGACGACGTCCCCCGCCTGGATCTTCTTGCCGAGGATCAGCGACACCGCCTCCTCCTGCGACTCGACCACGACGGCGGGCCCCTCGAAGGAGAAGAGATCCTCGTCGATGCCCGCGGTCTTGAGGATGGCCCCGTCCGGCGCGATATTGCCGCGCAGCACCACCAGCCCGCCCTCCACGGTGTAGGCGTGCTCCCGATCGCGGATGCAGCCACCGGCGGCATCGGTATCCAGCGCGGACCAGCGGTTGTCGGTGGAGAACGGCTCGGTGGTGCGCACCCCGCCCGGCGCCGCGTGGAAGAGCTCGAGCGCCTCGGCCGACGCCGTGCCGGAGCGGATGTCCCAGGTGTCGAGCCACTCGTCGAAGCTCGCGGTGTGCACGGTGGAGACGCCTTCGTGCAGCAGCCCGGCGCGGCGCAGCTCGCCGAGGATGGCCGGGATGCCACCGGCCCGGTGCACGTCCTCCATGTGGTAGTCGGAGTTCGGCGAGACCTTGGACAGGCACGGCACCCGGCGGCTGATCTCGTCGATGGTGCCGAGATCGAAATCGATCTCGCCCTCCTGGGCGGCGGCCAGCGTGTGCAGCACGGTGTTGGTGGAGCCGCCCATGGCGACATCGAGCGCCATCGCATTGCGGAAGGCGTCGGCATTGGCGACATTGCGCGGCAGCACCGACTCGTCGTCCTCCCGGTACCAGCGGGTCGCGATATCGACCACCACCGTGCCCGCCCGCTCGAAGAGCGCCCGCCGGGCTGCGTGCGTGGCCAGCGTGGAGCCGTTGCCTGGCAGCGCGAGCCCGAGCGCCTCGGTGAGGCAGTTCATGGAGTTGGCGGTGAACATGCCGGAGCAGGAGCCGCAGGTCGGGCAGGCGCTGCGCTCGACCTCGCTCAGCCCCTCGTCGGAGACGGCGGCATTGGCGCTCGCCGAGATCGCGGTGATCAGATCGGTCGGCGCCTGCGCGACCCCGCCGACCACCACCGCCTTCCCCGCCTCCATCGGCCCGCCGGAGACGAAGACGGTCGGGATGTTCAGCCGCATGGCGGCGTTCAGCATGCCCGGCGTGATCTTGTCGCAGTTCGAGATGCAGACCAGCGCGTCGGCGGTGTGCGCGTTCACCATGTACTCCACCGAGTCGGCGATGATCTCCCGGCTGGGCAGCGAGTAGAGCATGCCGCCGTGGCCCATGGCGATGCCGTCGTCCACCGCGATGGTGTGGAACTCGCGCGGGACGCCGCCCGCCGCCCGCACCGACTCCGCCACGATCTCGCCGACGTTCTTGAGATGCACGTGGCCAGGGACGAATTGGGTGTACGAGTTCGCGATGGCGACGATCGGCTTGCCGAAGTCGGAGTCGGTCATCCCGGTCGCCCGCCAGAGCGCGCGGGCGCCCGCGGCATTGCGGCCGATGGTGGTGGTGCGGGAACGAAGCGGTGGCATGGCTGTCCTCGGTCTGGTCGCGGGCTGGGCGACGGCGTCGGCCGGTCGGCGGGAACACGACGGCCGCGCGGGCGGCGCCTCAACGGTACGCGCGCCGGCTGTCGCCGTCGGCACCGGGATCCACGCTGGTGGAACGGGTCCCGGGGGAGTACGCGGGCCGCGGGGTGTACGGACCGGGCGGGAAGCGCCCAGCGGGATCACCCGGCGGCGCGTCGATCTTGCAACGCCGCGTCGGCCGCTATTGTTCCGCGCGAGCGCGTCACCCGTGCGGGGCGGTGCTCACCGGCGGGTGCCTTCGCGCCGGCGCGTCACACGTCCTGTGCGGACTCGCCGGCCCCGTCCCCGGCCCGTTCGGCCGCCGAAGCCTCCCGGATCGCCTCCTCGGCCTGTGCGAAGACATCCGGGATCCGCCCGCCGGAGGCCGCGATCAGCTCGCGCAGCCGGTCGTACCCCACCGCGGGCAGCGTGACCTCGGACTCGTCGGTGAGCCGCGCCCGCACGAACCCGCGCTTCGGCAGCCGCACCCCGGCCACCCGCGACCACTCCACCGAGCGCGAAGAGAAGACCGAGCGCAACTCCAGCCCGTCCGGTGTGACCGTGGTCCGGGTGCGCTCCACCCAGAGCAGCACCGCGACCGGGAGCAGCAGCAGCCACCAGAGCCCGGCCGGCCAGCCGACGAAGGCGAAGAAGACGCAGAGCGTGAGCACCAGCACGCCGATGTAGGCCAGCTGCGGCACCCGGATCACCCGGACCCCCGGCTCGACGCCGTGCGGCGAGCGCGGCCAGAGCAGCCAGCTCAGCACCCCGACCAGAGGGATCACGCCCCAGCGCAGCCACTGCGGCCAGTCCAGCGCGAACGCCACCGCGAGGAATACCAGGTAGAGCACCGGCACCGCGACCGCCGCGATCCGCCGCCTGCGGCCACCCGTATCCGATCGCGCCGTGGCGATGTGGGACGATGCAGGTGGTGGCACGGACTGATGCGGTGATGACACCCCACCATCCTCGCATTCGGCCGAGCGGACTCGAGCAACCACTGTGCTCCCACATAATGGGACGCCGAGGGTCGGCTGTTTGACTCGACGGTTCACGCGCGCTTAACGTCGAGCACGTGAATCCAATCGAGCTCCTCGTACTCGGCCGGCGCGTCCAGCGTTGAGCACGACTTCCTAGTCGATTACGACCGCTCGCGTTGCGACGCGCCACCCTCGAACAGCCATGCTGGTCGGGGGCTTTTTTGTGTTCGGGGTTCCAGACCACAAGCAGTGAGGAAAGACGGTGAGCGCACCTACCGCCAGGCCAGGGCCATCGGCTCGCAGGCCCGCGCCTTCGGCCACTTCGCAGACCCCCGTCGCGACTGCGGCCGCGACGACGCGGCGCCAGCTCCCGCCCGAGCGGGTCACCGGCGCGCAGTCCGTCGTACGGTCGCTCGAGGAGCTCGAGGTCGACACGGCGTTCGGCATTCCCGGCGGCGCGATCCTTCCCCTCTACGACCCGCTCTTCGACTCCACCCGGGTGCGGCACGTCCTGGTCAGGCACGAGCAGGGCGCGGGCCACGCCGCCACCGGGTACGCGCAGGCCACCGGCAAGGTCGGCGTCTGCATGGCGACCTCGGGCCCCGGCGCCACCAACCTGGTGACCCCGATCGCCGACGCCCAGATGGACTCGGTGCCGATCGTGGCCATCACCGGTCAGGTCGGCCGCGGGCTGATCGGCACCGACGCCTTCCAGGAGGCCGACATCTCCGGCATCACCATGCCGGTGACCAAGCACAACTTCCTGATCACCGACGCCGCCGACATCCCGCGGATCCTCGCCGAGGCGTTCTACCTGGCCGCATCGGGTCGTCCCGGTGCGGTGCTCGTCGACATCCCGAAGGACGTGCTGCAGGCACAGACCACCTTCACCTGGCCGCCGGAGCTGCGGCTGCCCGGGTACCGCCCGGTCACCAAGCCGCACGGCAAGCAGGTGCGGGAGGCCGCGAGGATGATCCTCGAGGCCAGGAAGCCGACGCTCTACGTCGGCGGCGGCGTGATCAAGTCCGAGGCCTCGGACAAGCTGCTGGAGCTGGCCGAGCTGACCGGCATCCCGGTGGTCACCACGCTGATGGCGCGCGGCGCCTTCCCGGACTCGCACACCCTGAACATGGGCATGCCCGGCATGCACGGCACCGTCGGCGCGGTGGCCGCGCTGCAGAAGTCCGACCTGCTGATCACCCTCGGCGCCCGCTTCGACGACCGGGTCACCGGCCAGCTGGACTCCTTCGCGCCGAACGCCAAGGTGATCCACGCCGATATCGATCCGGCCGAGATCGGCAAGAACCGGCACGCCGACGTGCCGATCGTCGGCGACTGCCGCGAGGTGATCACCGAGCTGATCGAGACGCTCAAGGCCGACCCGGCCGTGACCGGCACCCCGCTGCTCGACCTCACCGAGTGGTGGACCTACCTGGGCGGCATCCGCGACTCCTACCCGCTGGGCTGGACCCCGCCGAGCGACGGCTCGCTCTCCCCGGAGTTCGTCATCGACGCGCTGGGCAAGCTGGCCGGGCCGGACGCCATCTACTGCGCCGGCGTCGGCCAGCACCAGATGTGGGCCGCCCAGTTCATCAAGTACGAGAAGCCGCGCACCTGGCTGAACTCCGGTGGCCTCGGCACCATGGGCTACGCCGTCCCGGCGGCCATGGGCGCCAAGATGGGCGCGCCGGAGAAGGAGGTCTGGGCGGTCGACGGCGACGGCTGCTTCCAGATGACCAACCAGGAGCTCGCCACCTGCGCGGTGGAGGGCGTTCCGATCAAAGTCGCGCTGATCAACAACGGCAACCTCGGCATGGTCCGGCAGTGGCAGACGCTCTTTTACGAGCAGCGCTACTCCAATACCGACCTCGGCACGCACACCCTGCGCATCCCGGATTTCGTCAAGCTGGCCGAGGCGCTCGGCTGCCACGGCATCCGGGTGGAGCGCGAGGAGGACGTCGAGGCCGCCATCCGCGAGGCGCAGTCCATCAACGACCGGCCGGTGGTGATCGATTTCATCGTCGGCAAGGATGCCCAGGTGTGGCCGATGGTCCCCGCGGGCACCAGCAACGACGAGATCATGGCCGCGCGCGGGATCCGCCCGCTCTTCGACGAGGACGAGCAGGCCGCCGAGCCCGCCGTCATCCACGAGGCGCTGACCCACGGGCAGAACGGGCAGGAACAGTGAGTACTACGCATACGCTGAGCGTTCTGGTCGAGGACAAGCCGGGTGTGCTCGCGCGCGTAGCGAGCCTGTTCTCCCGGCGCGGCTTCAATATCGAGTCGCTCGCCGTCGGCGCCACCGAGGTGCCGGAGATCTCCCGGATGACGATCGTCGTCACCGTCGAGGATCTGCCGCTCGAGCAGGTCACCAAGCAGCTCAACAAGCTGGTGAACGTCATCAAGATCGTGGAGCAGGACCCCGAGGCGTCGGTGGCCCGCGAACTGATCCTGGTGAAGGTGCGCGCCGACGCCAGCGTGCGGACCCAGGTGATCGAGGCGGTCACGCTGTTCCGCGCCAAGGTCATCGACGTCTCCCCGGACGCGCTGACCGTCGAGGCCACCGGGACCAGGTCCAAGCTCGACGCGCTGCTGCGCATGCTGGAGCCGTACGGCATCCGCGAGATCGTGCAGTCCGGTGTGGTCGCGCTCGGGCGCGGTCCGAAGTCCATCACCGCGACCCGCTAATTCACAATCGTTCCCCGCCGCGCGGGGACTCACCGTTTCAGAAGGGACGAAACCACAGTGGCAGTCGAACTGTTCTACGACGACGACGCCGATCTCTCGATCATCCAGGGCCGCAAGGTCGCGGTCATCGGGTACGGCAGCCAGGGCCACGCGCACTCGCTGAGCCTGCGCGACTCCGGCGTCGATGTCCGGGTCGGGCTCGCCGAGGGCTCGAAGTCGCGCCCCAAGGCCGAGGAGGCCGGGCTCACCGTCGGCACCCCCGCCGAGGTGTCGGAGTGGGCCGACGTCATCATGGTGCTCGCCCCCGACACCGCGCAGGCCTCGATCTTCACCAATGACATCGAGCCGAACCTCAAGGACGGCGACGCGCTGTTCTTCGGCCACGGCCTGAACATCCACTTCGGGCTGATCAAGGCCCCGGCCTTCATCACCGTCGCCATGGTCGCCCCCAAGGGCCCCGGCCACCTGGTGCGCCGCCAGTTCGTCGACGGCAAGGGCGTGCCCGCGCTCATCGCCGTCGACCAGGACCCCAAGGGCGAGGGCCAGGCACTGGCGCTCTCCTACGCCGCCGCCATCGGCGGCGCGCGGGCAGGCGTCATCAAGACCACGTTCAAGGAAGAGACCGAGACCGACCTCTTCGGCGAGCAGGCCGTGCTCTGCGGCGGCACCGAGGAACTGGTCAAGACCGGTTTCGAGGTCATGGTCGAGGCCGGCTACGCGCCGGAGATGGCCTACTTCGAGGTGCTGCACGAGCTCAAGCTGATCGTCGACCTCATGTACGAGGGCGGCATCGCGCGGATGAACTACTCGGTCTCCGACACCGCCGAGTTCGGTGGCTACCTCTCCGGCCCGCGGGTGATCGACGCCGACACCAAGAAGCGGATGCAGGACATCCTCAAGGACATCCAGGACGGCTCGTTCGTCAAGCGCCTCGTCGCCAATGTCGAGGGCGGCAACAAGGAACTCGAGGGGCTGCGCAAGCAGAACGCCGAGCACCCGATCGAGGTCACCGGCGCCAAGCTGCGCGGGCTGATGAGCTGGGTCGACCGGCCGATCACCGAGACGGCCTGAGTTCTCGCACGCACGGGGCCCGGTCGCTGCGGCGACCGGGCCCCGTCGTTTCGTGGTCCGCGCCGGAGCCCCGCCCCCGGCCGCGGCCCGATCAGCTGCTACCGAAGGTGCCCGGGCCGAAGTTGTTCGCGAACGGCCGCTGCCAGGGGTTGTTCCACGGATTGTCGAAGGGGTTGCTGTCGCACCGCTCCCACCAGGGAGCGTTTCGGTCCCACCAGTTGCACTGCTGGAAGGGGTTGCGCGCGAACGGGTCGCGCCACGGGTCATACCGGTCGTGGCGGATCTCGGTGACGACCGGACCTGCGGCCGAGCCGGCGGCCGCTGGCGCGGCGAGCGCGATCACCGGCGCCGCGGCGAGCGCGGCTGCGACGGCCAGGCGGATCAGCGCCTTGCGGGGGGTGGATGTGGCGAACACGGTTGTTCCTTTCGCTCCGGCGGGGAAGGATGCTCCTCTCACCCTGCTCCGCCCGCCGCGCAAAAGCCAGGGGTGTTCCCCGGTTCGGGGAGAGTTCCATCCCATCGGATGAGCCAACCCCGATCCCGGTGGTCGGCCCGGCTCGGGGTACCGCCACCCGTGGTAGCCCAGTATTTGCCGAACCCTTGCGGTGCCGTTCGGACAGGCGGACACTGACCCGATGACGACTTCGGCTGTCTCCACCGACCGCGACGGCTCCGGCGGCAACACCCCGAATGCCCGCTCGGCGCCACCCCGGCGCGCCGCGGCGAAGCGGGTGCGTCGCCGCGTCCCGCGCTCCGCGCTCGGCGAGTGGACGCCGCCCCCCGGCCGCCCCGACCCGCTGGAGATCCTGGGGCGCCAGGCCGCCACCCGGGTGCCCGAACTGGTCCCCATCCGCTACGCCCGCATGGTCAGCGGCATGTTCCCGTTCCTGCGCGGCGCCCCCGCCGTGATGGCTGCCGACCTGGCCGCGAGCGAGCACACCGGCCTCACCGTGCAGCTCTGCGGCGACGCGCACCCCGTGAACTTCGGCCTCTTCGCCTCCCCCGAGCGCAGCTTGGTCTTCGATCTCAACGATTTCGACGAAACCCTCCCCGGCCCCTTCGAATGGGACGTCAAACGCCTGGCAGCCGGGCTCGCGGTAGCCGCCCGAGCCAACGGCTTCGATGACGCCTGCGCCCTCCGCTGCGCCGAATCCGCCGCGAGTGCCTACCGCACCGCCATGCGCGAGTATGCCGCCATGGACGGCCTCTCGGTCTGGTACCAGCGCACCGACGCCGAGGCCGGCCTCGCCCTCGTCCGCAAACCGGGCCGTCGCCGCCGCGTCGAGCGCACCCTGGACGCCGCCCGCGCCCGCACCACCCTCCAGGCCGTCGGCAAACTCACCGAGCCGGGGCCGGACGGGTTGCGAATCCGCCACCGCCCGCCCCTGCTCGCCCCCATCGAGCAGATCGACGCCGACGGGGTGAGGGCGGTCTTCGCCGCGTACCGCGAGTCGCTCCCCGAGGATCGGCAGGTGCTGCTCGACCGGTATCGGGTGGTCGACGCCGCGCGCAAGGTCGTCGGCGTCGGCAGCGTCGGGACGCGCTGCTTCATCGTCCTGCTCGCCGATCGGGATACCGGGCATCCGCTGTTCCTTCAGGTGAAGGAGGCCGAGCAGTCGGTGCTGGCGGCGCACCTGGAGGCGAGCCGGTACGAGCATCAGGGGCATCGGGTGGTGCACGGGCAGCGGGTCATCCAGTCGACTGCCGACATCTTCCTGGGTTGGTGCACCGGGCCGGAGGGGCGGTTCTTCTACTGGCGGCAGCTGCGGGATATGAAGGGGTCGGCGGATGTCGACACCATGACGCCGGGGGTCATGCGCGCCTACGGTGCGCTGTGCGGCCGCACGCTCGCTCGCGCCCATGCGCGGTCGGGGGATCGCGTCGCCATTGCGTCGTACCTCGGTAGTTCGGATGTGTTCGACCGGGCCATGGGGCGGTTCGCGTTGTCGTACGCGGATCAGACGGTCGTCGATCATCAGCGGTTGGTGGACGCTATTGCCGCAGGCGAAGTGGCGGCAGCAGAGAAGGGGTGGTGACAGGTCGCCCGGATTACGATTGGGGGCATGACTGTGCCGGACACCCCCCCGGATCTTCCCGAGTTCATGACGTGGGAGGAGTTCGAGCAGCTGCCCGATGAGGTCGCCGACCAGATCGAGCTCTGGGAAGGTCGAGTCGTCTGGGTGCGTCGAGGGTCAGGGGAACATCAGCTCTTCACCGTCCGCATGCGGAACGCGATCGAGAACTCCGTCCGCAAGAGCATGGCCGACCGCCCGGAGACCTGCTGGCGAGTGAACGTCGAGACCAACGTATTCCTCGGTGCCACAGGTAAATCTGACTTTCTCACTCCTGACTTCCTCGTCTACCGCTGCCTGGAGACTCCCTTCCAGGATGTCCGTGCCGCAGACACTCTGCTGGTCGGCGAAGTTCTGTCGCCTTCGAACACCCGGTCCGACATGGAAGCCAAGAAGAGCCGCTACGCCGCCGCGGGCATCTCCTGGTATTGGGAGGTCACGCTCGCCCATACCGAAAGTGCCATCGCCACCGTCCGCGCTTACGCCCTCGAGACGAAGCACGGCGTCCTTCCGCCGGGCGTCCGTCCACTTCGCCCGGCGAATTACCTCATCGCCGGCGAATGGACTGCGTCGGACGAGGACGGTATCCGGATCCTCTTTCCGTTCCCAATCGAGATTCCCTGGTCCGAACTCGCGTACTGATCGACCGAGAACGCTGGTCCGAGGGCCACACCCAGGCGACGATCAACACTGCCGGCGGCAGGTGACCGACGCCGACCAGGCGCAGGCAGCTGCGGAGGGCGAGACGCCACCGGAGGCGGGTCACTGGTACACGCCAGGCTTCTACGGCCTTCAGCGCGCCCGAGTGCTGCGCACACTCGGATTGACCGAACAGGCATCGGCGGAAGTCGTCGCAGCCGTTGAAGCACTGCCCGAGGAGCATCGCCGCGCGCCGTGGGCGGTCAAGTGGCGGGCAGCGGCCAGTGGCGAGATCGACGTGCCGCACCGAGCGTCCTGTCCGCGCAGCGTCCGGTTTGAGTCGCTGAAACCCGTGCGTTCGGGGGAGTGCCGGGGTGAGGTTCCCCAGATCGGGCTTCCGCGACGTCGCCGGAACGATTATGGCGGCGCGACGACGCCGGCTACTCTCATGCAAATGTCGTCGAGCGTCCCCGACAGTGACCTGTCCTACGATGCCGTCCCGCCCGGTCAGGTGCAGATGATCGACCTGTTCGCCGGCCCGGGCGGCCTGGACGTCGCGGCCTGCTGGCTCGGGATTCCCTCGGTCGGAATCGAATGGGACGACGACGCCTGTCGGACGCGAGTAGCCGCTCGACTCGGCACACGCCATTCCGATGTGCGCGATATTTCCTTGCTGCGAGAGTTTCCGTCCGCGGACATCCTGACCGGAGGTCCGCCGTGTCAGACCTACTCGGTGGCGGGCTCCGGCGCCGGTCGGAAGGCACTGGATCGGGTACTGCACTTCGTGCGCCGTATGGATGCGGGCGAGGACGTCAGCGGCGATGTGAACAGCCTCGACGATCACCGCACGGGCCTGATCCTCGAGCCGCTCCGGTGGGTGCTCGCGGCGAAGGACGCTCGACGGCCGTTCCGAACCATCGTTCTGGAGCAGGTGCCCACCGTGCGCCCGGTCTGGGCGGCGTACGAGAAGGCGCTGCGGCGCCGCGGCTACGACGTGGACATCGACGTGCTCCGGACGGAGCAGTTCGGCGTACCGCAGACTCGCCGGCGAGCGATCCTGGTCGCCCGGCTGGACGGCGGCGCGAAGCTCCCCACCGTGAGTCACCGCAAGTATCACAAGCAGGTTCGCCGTGCGGAAGGAGATCAAACGCTACTTCCGTGGAACACGATGGGCGAGGCGTTACCCGGGCGTCCGTCTCCGTTCGAGGTCGTGTCGAATTACGGCACCGGAGGCAAAGCGGATCAGCGGGGAAGACGCCGCTCCGACGAGCCGTCGGCAACGGTAACCGGCAAGGTCCGGAGAAATCGCGTCTACGCGGGCGATGAAGAGTTGGATCGATTCACCGCTGCCGAAGCGGGCAGGTTGCAGACGTTTCCGGTCGACTACCCGTGGCGGGGGCGGGATCAGTACCAGCAAGTGGGTAACGCCATCCCCCCGCGGCTCGGCGCCTGCGTCCTGGCGGCGGCGGCCTTCGGTCGTCAGCCCCGGCAGGCGGATCTCGATCGCATGGTTGGTAGCAGCTGGTCGGCGTTGGAGCCGAAGGAATCCGCGCTCGCACTCGAGGAGTTCTGGGTGCGACCGTCCGAGGGGGTTCAACCGCTCTGGGGCGACCTCGACGAGACAGTTGAGGAAGGCTTCGTCGCTGCCAACCGCGGGTGAGCCCTGGCACAGCCGGAAGAATGGGTTTCCGACTCGTCGTGGCCCGATCCGGTGGTAGGCAGTGTCCTGGGAGCAACCCCGACCGAGCCCGCTGGGCGGCCCGATATCCCGTTGTCGAGCTCGACCCCGACTGGACGAACCTCAAGCGGTGGTTGCTGTTCCGGTTGACGAACGGTCTGTGGCGTCCCTCTGACAGCGGCGATCCGCTGTAGTAGCTTGACGGTCACTGGTCGCCGTTGAACGGCGAGGGCGGGGACAGCACAGGGGTGCCACTCCGAGGGAACGTCGAGACGGTGGGTGTGCGGATGACGGATGCGTTCTTCCAGATCTTTGCGCAGGCGGCGCGGGAGGACGGCGTGGAGAGCGCGCTGAACACCTTCCGCGGTAACGTCCCGGACGACAAGCTCGCGGCGATGTACGCCGAGTACCAGCGTCTGGTGCAGACGATCTCGCAGGGCGAGCCGAGCATCATCGCGAACGCCGGTGTCGAGAGTTGGTACCCCGGTCCGTTGCCGCGCGACAAGAACTGGAAAGCGCTCAGGACCTACCTCGAATCGAAGCCGGGCTGGGCCGGGAAGCTGGTCGAGTCAGTGGACCGATCGTCAACCAAGGTCGTGGCTTATACGCCGCATCCGGACGGTACCCGGTGGCGGGCCAAGGGTCTTGTCGTCGGCTACGTCCAGAGCGGGAAGACGACGAACTTCACCGCCGTCATCGCGAAGGCCGCTGACCTCAAGTATCGATTGGTGGTCGTGCTCTCCGGCATCCACAACGGGCTGCGCAAACAGACCCAGGATCGGCTGATCAGCGAACTCACTGCCGACAACCAGGGCTGGATCGAACTCACCACCTCGGACGATGATTTTCGGCAGCCGACCATGTCGATGGCCTCGTTGTTGCATCGCAAGGGTGCGGGAACGGCACTGGCGGTGGTCAAGAAGAACAAGGCGCCGCTGACCCGACTTCGCCGGTGGATTCAGGACGCGGCGGACCAGAAGGTTCTCGGCGACCTCCCGGTTCTGATCATCGATGACGAAGCCGATCAGGCGAGCGTCGATACCAAGACCATCAACCCGCTGATCATGGACATCATCGGCCTGCTGCCCAGGGTCACCTATATTGGCTACACCGCCACCCCCTTCGCCAACGTGCTGATCGACCCCGCCGCCGAGAACCTGTACCCCTCCGACTTCATCCTGGGAATGGACGAGCCGGACGGGTACTTCGGCACGGAACGGATCTTCGGCCGGGATCTCGTCGAGGGCGAGGACGCCGAGGGCGTCGCACTGGACGGCTACGACATGATCCGCCTCATCGATGACGACGATCTGCCGCAGCTACGGCCTGCGAGTCGGAAGGACATTCCGAAGTTCGACCCGGATATCACCGAGTCACTGGCCGAGGCGTTGCGATGGTTCTGGCTCGCGACGGCGGCGCGCCGGGTACGCGGCGACCGCGGCCACTCCTCGATGCTCGTACACACCCATCTGAACACGGCCGTGCACGACAGTTTCAAGTGGCCGCTGATCGAGTTCCGTGACACCTTCGCGAAGAAGTTGCGTGCGGGTGACGAAGCGACCGTCGCGGCGCTGCGTGTTCAGTGGGAGACGGAGACCGGAAAAGTTCTGCGCGCGGATTTTTCGCCCGAACCGCAGACGCCATTCGACGATGTTCTCGCTCGATTGGAGAGTGTGGTCACCGCGAGTCGGATCATCGTCGACAACAGTTTCAGCGAGGACCGCCTCGACTACTCGGAGCCGGAGCAGACCGTGATCGCGGTCGGGGGCAATACCCTGAGCAGGGGGCTCACGCTCGAGGGTTTGGTCGTGAGCTTCTTCGTCCGGACGTCGACGGCCTACGACACCCTTCTCCAGATGGCGCGGTGGTTCGGGTTCCGCCGCGGGTACGAAGACCTTCCGCGCATCTGGATGACCTCCACCTTGCGTGAGTGGTTCCGGCACCTCGCCACCGTCGAACGCGAGATTCGGTACGACATCAAGCGCTACGAGGAACAGAGCTACACCCCGGAGCAGGTCGCGGTGCGAATCCGAACGCATCCGAAACTCGCGGTTACCGCCAAGATGGGGGCGTGGAAGCCGGTCGCTTCTTCCTACAGCGACCAGCGCGTGCAGACCCGCTATTTCATCGAGAAGGACGCGGAGTGGCTGCAGGCGAATCGCGCCGCGGCCGACGGGCTGGTTCAGGACGCCAGGGCGGATGGCGCGCAGCCGGAGCGCCACGGCTCGGGAATGGCGGTGCTTTTTCGCGATGTGCGGGCCGATCGCATCGATCGTTTTCTCTCCCGCTACCGCGTACACAAGGACTCACCGGATCTCGACCCGCGGCTGCTGCGTTCCTACATCGAGAAGGAGCGCTCGATCGGCAAGCTCGACCTGTGGACGGTTGCGCTCATGGGCGAGCCGGTCGAAGAATCGGATGCCGATATCCGGCTCGGCGGGGTCGGTGTTCGCTTCACCAAGCGGTCGGCACTCAAGGGGACGCCTGCGGATCGGAGCGATATCAAAACCTTGATGTCGAAGGAGCATCGCGTGATCGATCTCGATATCTCGGCAGCAGGCGCCCGGGCGAAGACCGAGGATGCCCTGCGGACCCTGCGCAACGCGGACCCCGTGTACCGGAAGCGTGGTCTGCTGCTGATCTATCCGATCGACCCGAAGTCGGAGCCCGATCAGGCCAATACACAGAGTCGCCGACCCCTGGATGCGGCGGAGACCGTGATCGGTCTGGCACTGGTGTTCCCGGAGTCCAGCGATTCCAAGGACAACTACATCGCGGTCGACCTCGAGCAGGCAGGCATCGCGCTGGAGACCGACGCCGATGCCGCCGACGCGGAGGGCGAGGCCGCCGCCGAACGCGACGCCGTCTACCAGGAAGCCTGATACGACGGTGGATCGTGATGACCTGGCCAACCGGTGGGCCGTAATCGGCCCGAACAGCCGGGACGCACCGCTCACGTCCTCGGTGTTCGTCATGGCGAGCGGGGTCGGCGCGCGAATCGGTGTGGATGCGAGCAGCGGGCGTCACCTACTGATTCCGGTCAGTGACCGGGATTCGCTCGATGCACCCGAGGGTTTGGTCGGCGCGCTACAACTCCGCCGTGTCTCCTATGTCTTCGACCGTGTGACCGCGACCTACCTCGATCTGCACTGCCTGCGCGCGGATCTTTTCGATCTCTTCGATGAAGTCGTCCTCGATATCGCCCGAGCGGTCGATGCGGAGACACCGGCGGACAGCGCGCTCCGAATCATCGAGCGGTGGCGTGCGCTCTTCGCCACACGTGGTAAGCGAGTGCTGTCGCCGCAGGCACAACTCGCGCTGATCGCCGAACTCTCCGTGCTCGGCATCGCCTTCCGAGATCGCCCTATCGAAGCACACTCCTGGCGTGGGCCGGAGGGCGAGCCCCACGACATCCTGCTTCCCGGTTGTGCCCTCGAGGTCAAGGCGCTGGGCGCATCCGCCCGACACGTCGAAATCCACGGCGTACAGCAATTGGCACCGCCGGGGCGGCCGTTGGCGCTCGTTCTCGTTCATCTCGTGGCGGACGAAGCGGGAGCGAGCGTCGTCTCCGTCGCCACCGACTTCCTGGATCGGGCCGACGATCGGGCCCTTGCGGCGCAACGTCTGGCCACGATCGGGTTGTCTCTCGCGGATGCGAATCTCTATCCCGCCTGCTATCGCATCGAGATGGTGCGATGCGTTCCGGTCGGCGGCGCGGTGCCGCGGATCGCGCCGTCTTCTTTTGCGGGCGACGCTGTACCTGCCGGCATCAGCTACGTGAACTACGGCGTCGAGCTGTCGGCGTTGATCCCGCTGGCGCGCACGGGGGAGTCCGAGTTGGAGCGGTGGATCCACTTTCCGTCATCGGGTTCGGAGGGCGAGCGGTGATCTCGGTCGAATGGTGGTCGCAGCCGAGGGCGGCGGAGGGATCGACCGCGTCGCGCGGCATCCGTCGGCAGCTGGGGAAGCCCAGGCTCGACCCGCTGACGGTGCTGATCCGCGAGACCGCGCAGAACAGCTGCGATGCCGTCCTCGGTGACGGTGATATTCGATTCGCGGTACAGATTCGGCGCTTGAGCGGCCGCCGCTTGGAAAACTGGATGGACTTCCTGCTGCCCGAGCCCAAAGGTTCCCGATTGGGTATCGCGCAACTGTTCGCGGCGGACCCGATCGTCCTCACGATCTCGGACCGTGGCACCAGCGGTCTGGGTGGTCCGTTGCGTGCCGACGAGATCCCGGAACCGGGGGAACGCTCGGACTTCGTCAACTTCATCCGCAATGTCGGTGACCGCAAGGGTGGCGAACTGACCGGTGGCTCGTACGGGTTCGGCAAAGGAATCCTGTACAACGTGAGCCGCTGCCACGTCGTTCTCGCCGACAGCGCGACCATGTTCCGTGGGCAGCGTCAGCGACGGTTGATCGGTGCCGCGCTCGGTGATGATTTCGAGCGAGCAGGCACGCTCTACACCGGTAGGCATTGGCTCGGGAATCTGGACGGCGAGGGCGTACCCGTTCCACTCATCGACGATCACGCCGAGGAATGGGCGAGCAAGCTGGGCATGCCGAAGTTCGATCCGGGGGAGACCGGAACTTCGGTGTCGATCGTCGCCGCCGACCTCGGGTCGCAGGGCGACGAGCCCCGGGATGCGGAAGCGGCGGCAAACTACATCGTCTCGACCATGCTGTGGAATCTTTGGCCCCGGATGCTGGAGGGAAGGCAGAACCGGCTCGTCTGCAGCGTAAGCCGTGACGGGTTCAAAATGGAGGTGCCTGACCCCGGCGAACTGCCCTTGCTCGCGCCATTCGTCGATGCCTACCAGCAGATCGCAGACGGTCATGGGAAAACGCCGGCGCGGAAAAGCGAGCCACGGGATATCGGCCAGTTCCAATTGCGCCACGGCATGGCTCCGCCGTGGGAGGACGAGGTGCTCGTTCCCGCCGCTCCCTTCGTCGGCCGTGCTCACCACTGTGCTCGTATGCGGCAAGCGGACCTGGTTGTGGACTACGTGGCAGGTGATCCGCCGTCGAATGACCGATTGCAGTACGGGGCCGTTTTCCGTGCCAGCGCCGCCGCCAACGAGTATTTCGCCGAAGCCGAGCCCCCGACGCACGACGAGTGGGTGCTCAGCGGCCTCACCGGCACGGCGCGCGGAGTGGTCACTCTCGCGAATCGCTTCATCCGCACCGAGTTGAAATCCGCTGCCGCCCCTGTCATCGAGGCTCCCGCCGCGCGCTCCGCTGAGCCGCTGGGGCACTTCGCGAACCAATTCGCCGGGGTCATCGCGGGGGCGGAGGGAGAGTCCGCGACGGTGGGTGCGGCAAGCGGTCGCCACTCGAACTCCGGCAGGGCGGGAGCGCGGAACACGGTACGCATCCTCGAGCGACCGACCCTGCGACTGGAGGAGGGGCACCCGGTGATCGTGACGGTCGTGGAGCTGCCGATGCGGAGTACCGCGAAGACGGCATCGGCCGAAGCCTTCGTGGTGACCGACGACGGCTTGGACAGCGGTCGTGACGGCGCGCGTCCGGACGTCCTCGACTGGACGGCTGTCGATACCGGGCGAGTCGTCGTCGGCGCCTCGGTCGACATGGTCGGCGTGTCGGAGCGGCAGTGGCGGATACGGGTTCGTCCGGTGGCCGACACGGTGACCAGGGTGTCGGTGCGGCTGCGGGACGGCAACGATGAGGCGTGACGATGTCCGGCCGTTCCTGACACCGTCGGCCGGCGTGATCAAGGGCTCCGAGTGGGTGCGAGTGGTAGCGGGCGAGACATCGCCGCTACCCGATCACCTTCCCGACTGGGATCAGCACACCGAACTGCTGCTGCGCAGTTCGATCGAGGCCGATCTCCCGGCTGTCGCTGCGGAAGCCGGGCTGCCGACCGGTGTGCTGGCGTGGGCGGTGGGATGGCGCGCGGGTGACAGCGGTCTGATCGGCACGAGTCGGCTGTATCCGGTGAGCGACGCGGAGATCCAGGTGGAGTTGCGGATCCCTGCCACCATCACCGGGAACACCCTCGTTCTGACCCGGCGGCTGGTGCTTCCCAGGTCGACCGGTGCTGTCGATCTGCCGCTGCAAGCCCGTATCGCGGGCAGCATTCTGTGGTCGGACGAGACGGTAATCCGACTGTCGGGGCGCGGCGCGGCCTTCCCGGTCGAGGTCGTCGACTTCGCGAAGATCACCTATCTCGCGCGACATGCACGCAACAGTTGGTACCTCGAACTGCCCGCCTCGGTCGATCAACCGGTACTCGGCGGACTGCTGCTGATGGTCAACGCTGCCGACCCAGTGCTGGCCGATGCGGTGAAGTCGCTGCAACCCAACGAGGTTCAGCAGGCGCTGATCCAGCTCATGCAGGAACAAGTCGTGGAGCTGATGGTTCGTTGGGCGCTGAGCAGGTGGGAGGAGTTGCCGGAGGCCGACGACGGATCGATCGGCTCCGTGGCCCGCATTCTCACCGAGCGGGTACTACCGGAACCCGACTCGTGGGCGGTGCACGATGTGGACCCGGTGGACCTGCACACCGCCATCGTGGAGGGGGCACGGAAGGTCGGCCTGGGGAGGTCGCTGTCATGAACCAACTGTGGCCTCGCCTCTCCCACACGATGGCGCTCGTCGAACTGCAGCAACACGCCGACTTCCCGAATCACCTGACGCCCGGCCGATCGCATCCGCAGCAGACCTTCGCGGCGACCGGTGGTCGGCGTGTGGTCGAAGCGGAGATCGCCGCGCTGGCGGAGAAGCTGGAGGCTGTCGCGACCGCGCACGGGTTCGGCAACTCGGAGCAGCCGTCGCGGCACATCGACTTCGATCGGGATGCCGCAGAAGTGATCTTCGGGGAGATGCGGATCACGGCGTTCGAGGCATCACAACCGGGGGTGTGGACGTTCCTCGCGGTGGTAGCGATGCCAAATTTAACCGAATGGCGTTTCGGATTTGGGAATCTGCAGCGCTGGGTCGCGTCCGACCTCACTCGGCACATGTTCGCCCGGCTGTGGTGGCAAGCATTCACCTTCGGTATTCCGGGTGAATCGGGGCGCGACTATCGACTACTGCGCGGACTGACGGAGAGTGATCTCAATCAGTTGACCGAGCGGAAGAGTATCGGTGGGAACCACCGGTTGGCCCGTGCCGTGGCAGAGGAATTGCTGGCCATCACCGCCAATCGCCGAGAGGCGGTTCGTGAACTCACCCGCGGTCTGCGCAGGCTCACGCCGTTCCTGGATTTCTCCGTGATGGATGATGAGGAATTGAGGAGGACCGTGCGTGCGGTGCGCACGGGCGAGCAGCTCTGACATCGGCAGTTGCCGCCGGCATCTACCGGAGGGTCGCCTGTGCCCGCCCGCACGGCGCTCGACGAACGAGCGGTTTTGCACCGTTTGACGATCTTCGCTACGTCACCTACCTCACACTTCCCCCACCTGTTCCAAGTGGAGGATTCCTCGTACACCTGGCAAGCTGGAACCCGAGACCGGGAGTAGCAACAGAAGTTTCCCGGCTCGTCTACAGGAAAGTATGAAATGGCTCAAGGCATTGTGAAGTGGTTCAACAGCGAGAAGGGCTTCGGCTTCATCGCACAGGACGGCGGGGGTCCCGACGTCTTCGTGCACTACTCGGCTGTGAGCGGCAGCGGCTTCCGCTCCCTCGATGAGGGCCAGCGGGTGGAGTTCGAGATCGGGCAGGGCCAGAAGGGCCCGCAGGCGCAGGACGTGCGCGTCGTCGCCTGATCCTCGATCGGACTTCGCGGCGGCCCCGTACCGGATCGGTACGGGGCCGCTGCTGTGTCCGGAGCGAGACGCCGCACACTGCCGCGAAGGGTGGGCCACCAGGGGCCGACCAGGGGCTACTAAGCTGCTCGGTGGCAACCAACCCCCCTTCCCAGGAGTAATGCACCGTGAGCCAAGCTGGCCGTCCTGTTGTCCTGATCGCCGACAAGCTCGCCCAGTCGACCGTCGACGCGCTCGGTGACGGTGTCGAGGTCCGCTGGGTGGACGGCCCGGACCGTCCGGCCCTGCTGGCCGCGGTGCCGGAGGCCGACGCGCTGCTGGTGCGCTCCGCCACCACCGTCGATGCCGAGGTGCTCGACGCGGGCAAGCGGCTGAAGATCGTGGCGCGGGCCGGGGTCGGGCTGGACAATGTCGAGGTTCCGGCCGCCACCGAGCGCGGCGTCCTGGTGGTGAACGCGCCCACTTCGAACATCCACACCGCGGCCGAGCACGCCGTCACGCTGCTGCTGGCGGCGGCCCGCCAGATTCCGCAGGCCGATGCGACGCTGCGCGAGCACACCTGGAAGCGCAGCTCCTTCAACGGCGTGGAGATCTTCGGCAAGACGGTCGGCGTGGTGGGGCTCGGCCGGATCGGGCAGCTGTTCGCGGCTCGGCTCGCGGCCTTCGAGACCAAGATCGTGGCGTACGACCCCTACGTGTCGCCGGCCAAGGCCGCGCAGCTCGGGATCGAGCTGCTGCCGCTGGACGAGCTGCTGGAGCGGGCCGACCTGATCTCGGTGCACCTGCCGAAGACGCCGGAGACCAAGGGCATCATCGGCCGCGAGGCGATCGCCAAGACCAAACCGGGCGTGATCATCGTGAACGCGGCGCGCGGCGGGCTCGTCGACGAAGCCGCGCTGGCCGAGGCCATCACCTCCGGCCACGTGCGCGCGGCGGGGCTCGACGTCTTCGAGACCGAGCCGTGCACCGACAGCCCGCTCTTCGAGCTGCCGCAGGTCGTGGTGACCCCGCACCTGGGCGCCTCCACCACCGAGGCGCAGGACCGGGCGGGCACCGATGTCGCGAAGTCGGTGCTGCTGGCGCTGGCGGGCGAGTTCGTGCCCGGTGCGGTGAATGTCACCGGCGGCGCGGTCGCCGACGAGGTCGCGCCGTGGCTGGAGATCGTGCGCAAGCAGGGCGCGCTGCTCGGCGGGCTCTCCGACGAGCTGCCGGTGAGCCTTGAGGTCCAGGTGCGCGGCGAGCTGGCCGCCCAGGAGGTCGCGGTGCTGCAACTGGCGGCGCTGCGCGGCATCTTCTCCGCGCTCATCGAGGACCAGGTGACCTTCGTGAACGCGCCCGCGCTCGCCCAGGACCGCGGGATCAGCGCCGAGGTGACCACGGTGTCGGAGAGCCCGAGCCACCGCAGCCTGGTCGACCTGCGCGCGGTCTTCGGCGACGGCCGCACGCTGAACGTCGCCGGCACGCTGACCGAGCCGCAGCAGGTGCAGAAGATCGTGAATATCAACGGGCGCAACTACGACCTGCGTGCCGAGGGGCTGAACCTGGCCATCCTCAACTACGACGACCAGCCGGGCGCGCTCGGCAAGATCGGCACCCGGCTCGGCGAGGCCGGGATCGACATCCTGGCCGCCCAGCTCACCCAGGACGCGGACAAGGACGGCGCGACGGTGATCCTGCGGGTCGCCCAGGAGGTGCCCGCCGAGGTGCAGGGCGCCATCGCGGAGGCCGTCGGGGCCTCCAAGATCGCGCAGATCGACCTGTCCTGAGCGGCACGGAAAGCAACGGAGCAACCCATGAAGCTTGCTGTCATCCCCGGTGACGGAATCGGCCCCGAGGTCGTCGCCGAGGCGCTCAAGGTGCTGGACACGGTGCTGCCCGGCGTCGAGCGCACCGAGTACGACCTGGGCGCCAAGCGCTACCACGCGACCGGTGAGATCCTGCCGGACTCGGTGCTGCCCGAGCTGAAGCAGCACGACGCCATCCTGCTCGGCGCGATCGGCGACCCGTCGGTGCCGAGCGGTGTGCTGGAGCGCGGGCTGCTGCTGCGCACCCGGTTCGCGCTGGACCACCACGTGAATCTGCGGCCATCCAAGCTGTATCCGGGGGTGGGCAGCCCGCTGGCGGGGTCGCCGGATATCGACTTCGTGGTGGTGCGCGAGGGCACCGAGGGGCCGTATACCGGGACCGGCGGGGCGATCCGGGTGGAGACGCCGCACGAGGTGGCGACCGAGGTGAGCACCAATACCCGCTTCGGGATCGAGCGCGTGGTGCGGTACGCCTACGCCAAGGCGCGGGCGCGGCGCAAGCACCTCACGCTGGTGCACAAGACCAATGTGCTCACCTTCGCCGGGTCGCTCTGGCAGCGCACGGTCACCGAGGTGGGGGCCGAGTTCCCTGATGTCACCACGGCGTACCAGCACATCGACGCGGCCACCATCCACATGGTGAACGACCCGGGCCGCTTCGACGTGATCGTCACCGACAACCTGTTCGGCGACATCATCACCGACCTGGCGGCCGCGGTGAGCGGTGGCATCGGGCTGGCGGCGAGCGGCAATATCGACGCCTCCGGCGTCAACCCGAGCATGTTCGAGCCGGTGCACGGGAGCGCGCCGGATATCGCCGGGCAGTCCACGGCGGATCCGACCGCGGCCATTCTCTCGGTGGCGCTGCTGCTCACGCACCTCGGGCACACCGAGCAGGCGGGGCGGATCGAGGCGGCGGTGGCGAAGGATCTGGCCGGGCGGTCCGGTTCGGCCTCGACCGTGGAGGTCGGGGATCGGATCGCTGCGGCGGTCTAGGGTTCGCGGCCGGTGCCCCGCCCGGGTTCGGGTGGGGCACCGGTTGTTTTCGCGGGGCTCCGCCCCGCAACCCCGGTCGCCTGTGGCGGGCCGACATCGGGGAGCTTCGCCGGCGCACGGTCCGGGCGGGCCTGGACCTGTCGTCGGGGCCGGGACGCCGCTGTCCCGGACTCCGCCCGGTAGCCGCTCAGGAGGCCGAGGCGACCGAGCGCTGCCGGTCGCGCGGGACCAGGGGGACCGCGACCGTCGCGATGACGGCGGCGGCGATGAAGACCGCCGGAAAGCCGGCCGCGTCGATGACGGCGCCGAAGAGCGGGGGCACCGCCGCCATGGCGAGGTTCTGGCCGGTGTTCTGCACCCCGAGCCCGCGCCCGCTCCAGTACGGGCCCGCGATCTCGGCGACGGCGGTGAAGGCCAAGCCGTTGTCCGACACCGTGATCACCGACGCCGCGACCAGCAGCGGGATCGCCACCCACCACCACTCGGTCCAGGCGGCCAGCGCCAGCGCGGCCATCGAGACCACGGCGGCGATCGCCACCGTGCGCAGCGGCCCGAGCCTGCTGCCCACCCGGTCCGACCAGGCGCCCGCGCCGATCCGGCCGAGCGCGCCGAGCACCTGGGTCGCGGTGACCAGCAGCCCCGCCGCGGCCAGCGACCAGCCCGCGTCCCGATGCAGCCAGAGCAGCGCGAAGGTCCACAGCGTGCCCTGCGGCACCACCAGCAGCACCGAGACGGCATGGATGCGCCACAGCGTGCCGTCGCCGCGGTAGGGGTTGGCGAGCAGCGCCGGATCGGCCGCCGCGCGCTCCGGGCGTGGCGGGTCGATGATGCCGAGCGCGCACGCCCCCGCCGCCAGCGCGGCCATGACCGCGGGGACGAGCACCGCCGCGGGCACCCCGTGCTGCGCCGCCACCGCGGGGATCGCCAGCGCGCCGATCCCGACTCCGAGCGGCTGCGCGGTCTGCCTGATCCCCATGGCCAGCCCGCGCCGGTGCGGCGGGAACCAGCCGACGATCACCCGCCCGCTCGCGCCGTTGGTGCTCGCCGCGCCCGCCCCGCCGAGAAAGAGCAAGGCGCCCAGCGCGATCGGGTGGGCGGTGAGCGCGGCGGCGCCGCCCGCGGCCGCGGTGATCAGCGGCCCGGCCACGAGCACCTTGCGCTCGCCGATCCGGTCCACCACCCAGCCCCAGGCGATCAGCGTGCAGACCAGCCCGACGGTGGGCATGGCGACCAGCAGCCCCGCGGTGGGCAGCGCCATCCCGCCGTCGGTGAGCGCGGGGAGCAGGAACGGCACGCCGTGGATGAAGACCGCGCTCGAAGCCTGCGCGAAAACGCCGAGCCCGAGCATGGCCCAGCGCCGCCGTTCGCCGACAGCCGCCGTCAGCGCCGCCATGGCACACCTCGCATTCCCATATTTCGGGATTCAAATCTCACGAACTGAACAACGCCCCCACGGTACACCGCGCCGGAGCGGACCGCTCGGTCGGGTGTGTTCGAGCAGGTGGCGCCGGGTCGATAGACTGCGGCCATGCGCCTAGGTCGAGTAGCCAGTCCCGACGGAGTCGCCTTCGCCCGTATCGAGGGCGAGGGAACCGAGAGTGTCGCCAGGGAAATCGCCGAGCACCCGTTCGGCAGCCCGACCTACACCGGCCGGAGCTGGCCGGTCGCCGACGTCCGGCTGCTGGCGCCGATCCTGGCGAGCAAGGTGGTGTGCGTGGGCAAGAACTACGCCGCGCACGCCGCGGAGATGGGCGGGGAGGCGCCGGAGTCGCCGGTCATCTTCCTCAAGCCGAACACCGCGATCACCGGCCCGAACGTGCCGATCATCCTGCCGCCCAGCTCTTCCCGCGTCGACTACGAGGGCGAGCTGGCGGTGGTGATCGGCCGCCCGTGCAAGGACGTGCCCGCCGCCAAGGCGCGCGACGTGATCCTCGGCTACACCGTCGCCAACGATGTCACCGCGCGCGACCAGCAGCAGGCGGACGGGCAGTGGACCAGGGGCAAGGGGTACGACACCTTCTGCCCGCTCGGGCCCTGGATCGAGACCGAGCTGGACCCCGGCGATCTGGAGCTCGTCACCGAGCTCGACGGCGAGGTGCGCCAGCGCAGCCGCACATCGCTGCTGCTGCACGATATTCCGACGCTGATCGAGTTCGTCAGTACGGTGATGACGCTGCTCCCCGGCGACGTGCTGCTCACCGGAACCCCCGATGGCGTCGGCCCGGTGCAGGCGGGGCAGAACGTCTCGGTGACCATCGAGGGGATCGGTACGCTGACCAATCCCGTTGCCACGAAACGCTGAAAGAGAGCCATGACCGAAGTTCGGGTCCGCTTCTGCCCGTCGCCCACCGGGACCCCGCACGTGGGGTTGGTGCGCACCGCGCTGTTCAACTGGGCGTTCGCCCGGCACCACGGCGGCACCTTCGTCTTCCGGATCGAGGACACCGACGCGGCCCGCGACACCGAGGAGTCGTACCGCGCGATCCTGGACGCGCTGCGCTGGCTCGGCCTCACCTGGGACGAGGGTCCCGAGGTCGGCGGGCCCTACGAGCCCTACCGGCAATCCCTGCGCCGGGGGCAGCACCTGGAGGTCGTGCAGAGGTTGCTGGCGGCCGGTGAGGCGTACGAATCCTTCTCCACGCCGGACGAAGTCGAGGCTCGGCACCGGGCTGCCGGGCGCGATCCCAAGCTCGGTTACGACAACTTCGACCGGGATCTGACGGCCGAGCAGATCGCCGCTCACAAGGCCGACGGACGGCCCGCTGTGGTCCGGCTGCGGATGCCGGACGAGGACCTGGGCTGGCACGATCTGGTGCGCGGCGAGACCGTCTTCAAGGCCGGGACGGTGCCCGATTTCGCACTCACCCGCGGGTCGGGCGATCCGCTGTACACGCTGGTCAACCCGGTCGACGACGCGCTCATGCGGATCACCCACGTGCTGCGCGGCGAGGACCTGCTCTCCTCCACCCCGCGGCAGCTCGCGCTCTATGCCGCGCTGCGCCGGATCGGGGTCGCCGAGTTCACCCCCGAGTTCGGTCACCTGCCCTTCGTGATGGGGCCGGGCAACAAGAAGTTGTCGAAGCGGGATCCGGAGTCCAACCTGTTCGCCCACCGCGATCGCGGCTTTGTTCCCGAAGGTTTGCTGAATTACCTCGCGCTGCTCGGTTGGGGGCTGGCCGACGACCGCGACGTGTTCTCCATGACGGAGATGGTCGAGGCCTTCGACATTTCCTCGGTGAATTCCAACCCGGCCCGTTTCGACCAGAAGAAGGCCGACGCGATCAACGCGGAACACATCCGTTTGCTGGAAGCCGGAGATTTCGCGCACCGGCTCCGGGAGTTCTTGACCCGGCAGGGCCGGATCGGCGCGGAAATCGACGAGAAGGTCTTCGCGGCGGCCGCCGAGTTGGTGCAGACCCGGATCGTGGTTCTGGACGACGCGTGGGGGCTGCTGCGATTCCTCTTCGCGCCCGCGGGCGAGTTCTCGATCGACCCGGCGGCGGGCGCGAAGAATCTCGGCGAACCCGCCGAGCCGGTACTGCGCGGTGCGCTGGCGGCACTCGAAGCGCTACCGGAATGGAGCACCCCCGCGATCGAGGAGGCGCTGCGCGTCGCATTGATTGAAGAACTGGAGTTGAAACCAAGGAAGGCATTCGCGCCGGTGCGGGTGGCGATCACCGGTTCGCACATCAGCCCGCCGCTCTACGAGTCGATGGAGCTGCTCGGGCGGGAACTCTCGCTGGCCCGGCTGAACGCCGCGCTGGAGTGGCGCCCCGAGCGCTGAACAGGGCCGTGACCAGGCGATTTGTAGTTTACCCCGGCCCCTTTGGTACTCTTCTTCCCGGCCGGAAAACGCCCCCTCGCATTCAGCCGGAAGCGAGGTCGGGGTCGCCTGGTCATTGGGGTATGGTGTAATTGGCAACACAGCTGATTCTGGTTCAGCCATTCTAGGTTCGAGTCCTGGTACCCCAGCGGAGAGCCGATCGCCAAAAGCGTTCGGAACCCGGCGATTTGGTTGCCGGGCTCCCGCCAGCTAAGCTGGCAACCGCCTCCCGCACAGGGGGCGAAACAAGTGAAAGAAAGTCCTGGCCCCGTCGTCTAGCGGCCTAGGACGCCGCCCTCTCAAGGCGGTAGCGCGGGTTCGAATCCCGTCGGGGCTACACACGGGAGGCCCCCGGTCCACGGATCGGGGGCCTCTCGCTTTATGCGGGCGGCTCCGCGGCGGTGGTGCCGCCGAGCGGCATGGCCGGCATCCCGAGCTTGCGGTGGTCCCAGGAGCGCACCCGCTCCGGCACCACCCGCACCGCGATCCGCTTGTGCAGCATCTGCTCGACCAGCGGGCGCATGTCCTCGGTGTACGGGCCGGTGTAGCGCTCCCAGACGCTCACCCCGACCGCGAAGAGCCGCTCCGGATCGTCCACCACCTCGGCGCGGCCCTCGATCGCCACGCCGCGCAGCTGGTCGTAGGTGTCGCCGGCCTCGACCAGGCAGGTCACCCGCGGATCGCGGCGCAGGTTCACCGCCTTCTGCGACTTCGCCTTGGTCTCGAACCACACCTCGCCGTCGAGCAGGGCGTACCACATCGCCGTGAGGTGCGGCACACCCTCTTTGCCCAGCGTGGCGAAGGTGGCGACCCGGCTGGTCGCGAGGAAGCGGGTGATCTCCGGTTCGGACATCACGATCTGCGTGCGTTGGTTGACTCCCATGCCGCCACTCTAGAACGCGTTGCAGCCGGGTCAGAGCCGCTTCTGCAGCGCCTCCGCCGCCGCCACCAGGTCGGCGGCCCAGCGCGCGCCCGGCCTGCGGCCCATCCGGTCGATCGGGCCGGAGACCGAGATCGCCGCCACCACGGCGCCGGAGACGTCGCGCACCGGGGCCGAGACGCTCGCCACCCCGGCCGCCCGCTCGGCCGCGCTCTGCGCCCAGCCGCGCCTGCGCACCTCGGCCAGCGCGCGCTCGCCGAAGACCGCGTCGGCGAGCAGGTCGCGCTGGAGCTCGGGGTCGGCCCAGGCCAGCAGCACCTTCGCCGCCGACCCCGCGGTCAGCGGCAGCCGGGACCCGATCGGGACGGTGTCCCGCAGCCCCACCGGCGGCTCCAGCGCCGCCACGCAGACCCGGGAGTGGCCGTCCCTGGCGTAGAGCTGCACGCTCTCGCCGGTGATCTCCCGCAGCCGGGGCAGCACCGCCGCCGCCGCGTCCAGCAGCGGGTCGGTCGCCCCGACGGCCAGCTCGGCGAGGGCGGGGCCGGGCCGCCAGCGGCCCTGGTTGTCCCGGGCCAGCAGGCGGTGCACCTCGAGCCCGACCGCGAGGCGGTGCGCGGTCGCCCTCGGCAGCCCGGTGCGGGCGCAGAGCTCGGTCAGCCCGCACGGCTCCTCGGCCACCGCGTACAACACCGTCACGGCTTTGTCCAGGACCCCGATGCCGCTATGCTGTCTCATAGAACGATACTAACGTCTCGTATTCTGGGATTCAAAAGGAATCCACCAGCCCCCGGTACGGAAGGTGATCCAAGAATGGCCGATCGTCCACGCACACTGGCCGAGAAGGTGTGGGAGCAGCATATCGTCGCGCGCGGGGAGGGCGAGGGCGCGAGCCGCGAGCCCGACCTCATCTATATCGACCTGCACCTGGTGCACGAGGTGACCAGCCCGCAGGCCTTCGACGGGCTGCGCGCGGCGGGGCGCCCGGTGCGCAGGCCGGATCTCACCATCGCCACCGAGGACCACAACGTCCCGACCGTCGACATCGACAAGCCGATCGCCGACCCGGTCTCCCGCACCCAGGTGGAGACGCTGCGCCACAACTGCGCGGAGTTCGGCATCCGGCTGCACCCGATGGGCGACCTGGACCAGGGCATCGTGCACGTGGTCGGCCCGCAGCTCGGCCTCACCCAGCCGGGCATGACGGTGGTCTGCGGCGACAGCCACACCTCCACGCACGGCGCGTTCGGCGCGATCGCCATGGGCATCGGCACCAGCGAGGTGGAGCACGTGCTGGCCACCCAGACGCTCTCGCTGCGCCCGTTCAAGACCATGGCCATCACCGTGGACGGCGAGCTGCCCGCCGGCGTCACGAGCAAGGACCTGATCCTGGCCGTGATCGCGAAGATCGGCACCGGCGGCGGCCAGGGCTACGTGCTGGAGTACCGGGGCGAGGCGATCCGCGCCATGTCCATGGAGGCGCGCATGACGATCTGCAACATGTCGATCGAGGCGGGCGCGCGGGCGGGCATGATCGCCCCGGACGAGACCACCTACGCCTTCCTGAAGGGCCGCCCGCACGCGCCGCGGGGCGCCGACTGGGATGCCGCGGTGGCGGCGTGGGAGGAGCTGAAGACCGACGAGGGCGCGGTCTTCGACGCCGAGGTGCGCATCGACGGCTCGGCGCTGACCCCCTTCGTCACCTGGGGCACCAACCCGGGCCAGGGGCTGCCGCTGGGCGAGACGGTGCCGGACCCGGCCGCCATCTCCGACGAGACCGAGCGCGAATCCGCCGCCAAGGCGCTGCGCTACATGGATCTGATTCCGGGCACCCCGCTGCGCGAGGTCACCGTCGACACCGTTTTCGTCGGCTCCTGCACCAATGGCCGGATCGAGGATCTGCGCGCGGTCGCCGATATTCTGCAGGGCAGGCGCGTCGCCGACGGTGTGCGCATGCTGGTGGTGCCGGGAAGTATGCGGGTGCGCGCGCAGGCCGAGCAGGAGGGCCTCGGGGATATCTTCACCGCCGCGGGCGCGGAATGGCGGCAGGCGGGCTGCTCGATGTGCCTGGGAATGAATCCCGACCAGCTGGAGCCCGGTCAGCGCTGCGCCTCGACCTCGAATCGCAACTTCGAGGGCAGGCAGGGCAAGGGCGGCCGGACCCACCTGGTCTCGCCGCTCGTCGCCGCCGCCACGGCGGTGCGCGGAACGCTCTCCTCACCGGCGGATCTGGACTGACGACCACCCGAACCCCACCCGGAGGAATTTCCATGGAACCGTTCACCGTGCACAAGGGCGTCGGCGTGCCGCTGCGCCGCTCCAACATCGACACCGATCAGATCATTCCGGCGGTTTACCTCAAGCGCGTCACCCGCACCGGATTCGAGGACGGGCTCTTCGCGGCCTGGCGGACCGATCCGGACTTCATTCTCAACACCGCGCCCTATGACCGGGGCAGCGTGTTGGTGGCCGGTCCCGATTTCGGCACCGGGTCGTCCCGGGAGCACGCGGTGTGGGCACTGTCGGACTACGGCTTTCGAACGGTGATCTCGTCGCGTTTCGCCGACATCTTCCGTGGGAATGCGGGTAAGGGCGGCTTGGTGGCCGCGCAGATGTCACAGAATGATGTCGAAATGCTCTGGAAGTTGCTCGAGGAACAGCCGGGGATGGAATTGGTTGTGGACCTGCGGGCGCGCACCGTGACGGCAGGAACCGTCGTGTTGCCGTTCGACATTGACGACTACACTCGGTGGCGTCTCCTGGAGGGTCTGGACGATATCGGACTGACCCTCCGCCAAGAAGCCCGTATCGGGGCCTATGAAAACCAAAGGCCGGCATGGAAACCCACCACCCTGCCAGCTCATATTTCGCGAGCGTAATCACCTCGGGCCGTTAGCTGCGCTACATGTAGGCCGGTAGCTGGACGTGTGCTAAACCACATGAATTTTGGCGTGGCACATAGACTCTTGCCCAAACTGGGTTTACCGTGGTACCTAGTCGGTCCGACGACGGGCCATTAGTCTGCGGAGGATTCAATGAACAAGGCGGAACTGATCGACGTTCTGACCGAAAAGTTGGGTACGGACAGGCGCACGGCCACCGCGGCAGTCGAGCACGTGGTCGACACCATCGTCCGCGCCGTCCACAAGGGTCAGAGCGTCACGATCACCGGATTCGGTGTCTTCGAACAGCGTAAGCGCGCCGCGCGCGTCGCCAGGAACCCGCGCACCGGCGAAACCGTCAAGGTGAAGCCGACTTCGGTGCCCGCATTCCGGCCGGGCGCGCAGTTCAAGGCCGTCATCGCGGGTAAGCAGAAACTCGCGGCGAGCGGCCCGGCCGTGAAGCGCGGCGTGAATGCGCCGGTGGCCGCGAAGAAGACGGCCGCCAAGAAGACGGCGGCGGCGAAGAAGGCGACGACGGCGGCGAAGAAGACCACCGCCGCCACCAAGGCGCCTGCCAAGACCACCGCCCGCAAGGCGGCGACCAAGGCGCCCGCCACCAAGGCCGCGGCCAAGAAGACCGCCGCGACCAAGGCTCCGGCCGCCAAGGCCACCGCCACCAAGACCGCGGCGAAGAAGGCTCCGGCCAAGAAGACCCCCGCCGCGGCCACGAAGACGGCCGCCACCAAGGCCCCGGCCAAGAAGACCACCGCCACCAAGGCGGCGGCCACGAAGACGGCGGCGGCCAAGAAGGCCCCGGCCAAGAAGACCGCCACCGCGGCCAAGACCACCGCCGCGAAGACCACGGCGGCCAAGAAGACCGCGGCCAAGAAGGCACCGGCCCGCCGCAGCAGCTGAACCCCAGCTGTCGACGGTGTCCGTGACATCCGTACCGGCGTCCACCGCGACCGGTCGGTGCCATCGGAACGCGGTGCGGCGCAGCCGGAAGACCAGACCGTCTCCCGACCCGCACGCAGACGGGAAACGGCCCCGGGATCACGAGCCTCGGGGCCGTTTTCGCGGGCGTTGCGCGCTACTCCTCGGCGCTGTCCACATAGAGCCTGCGATCCAGGTGATCGGCGGCCACCATGCGGCCGTCGACGAAGGACAGCACCCACACGCTGCCCTTGCGGTTCCGCGCGGGGGGAAGCGTGAGGCCGTCGGCCGCCGCCCAGCCGCGCATGAGCTCCGGGATCACCTTGCCCTGGCTGCACACCACCCGGACCGCGCTGTCCGACACCAGCTCCCGGATCCGAGTCAGCGCGCCTTTCGGATCGGCCGCGTAGGCGTCCTCGGAGAGCGCGGGCTCCAGCCCCACCTCGACCCCGAGCCGCTCGGCGAGCGGGGCCACCGTCTGCACGCAGCGCACCGGGTCGGCCGAGAACACCTCCCGCGCACCGAAGGCGAGCAGGTTCGGCACCAGCGTCCGCGCCTGCTCCACGCCGGCCGGTTCCAGCGGGCGTTCCAGGTCGGGGCCGTGGTACTTGCCGCGCTGCCCGGCCTTGGCGTGCCGGACCAGCAGCAGCGTGCTCGTCCGCGGCGGTAGCTTGCTGAAGGTGCGCAGCACCTGCCGGTCCATCGGGTAGGAGAGCTCCCGCATCACCTTGTCCAGCGAGTGCCAGACCAGGTCGTCGATCTCGGCGTTCGGGTCGAACTCGCCCTCCTGCGCCTCCGCCGCCCAGTAGTCCACCCGCTTGAGCTTGCGGTGCCCGGTGACCGGGTAGGTCACGTGCCCGAGGTAGCGGCCGAGCACGCTGCGCACGCCGGTCTCCTCGCCGACCTCGCGCACGGCGGCGAGCACCGGCGACTCGCCCGGCTCCAGCTTGCCCTTCGGCAGCGACCAGTCCCGGTACTTGGGCCGGTGCACGAGCGCGATCTCGATCTCGTCGCGCTTCGGCGCGCTGCCCGCCCCCCGCGCGGGACGCCACAGCACGGCGCCCGCGGCGTGGATATTGGCGGTCACGCGAGGATCCCAGAGTGAGCTGTCATCCCGCGTAGCGCTCACGGCTGCCCCGGCCTCCGCAACCGCATGAGCGACGCCTGGTGGTCGCGCACCTGCTCGTCGCCGGTGTCGCCGCCGGGCTGCGCCAGCCAGCTGCCGTCCGGCTGCAGCACCCAGCACCGGGTGGTCGGGTAGAGCGCGGAGTCGAAGACCGCGCCCAGCTGCTCGGCCAGCTTGGGATCCTTCACCTGCGCCATGACCTCGACCCGGCGGTCCAGGTTGCGGTGCATCATGTCGGCCGAGCCGATCCAGAACTCGTTCTGCGCGCGGAAGTGCATGACCCGGGAGTGCTCGAGGAACCGGCCGAGGATCGAGCGCACCTCGATGTTCTCGCTCATGCCGGGCACGCCGGGGCGCAGCCCGCAGATGCCGCGGACCACGATCTGCACCGATACCCCGGCCTGCGAGGCCCGGTAGAGCGCGTCGATCACCTGCTCGTCGACGATGGCATTGGCCTTCAATCGGATCCGGGCCTGCTCGCCCTGCTGCGCCAGCTCGATCTCGCGCTGGATCCGCTCGATGATCCCGGCCCGCACCCCGTGCGGGGCGACCAGGATATTGCGGTAGTCCTCCTTGCGGGAGTACCCGGTGAGCGAGTTGAACAGGTCGGTGAGGTCGGCCCCGATCTCCGGTGCGGCGGTGAGCAACCCGACGTCCTCGTAGAGCCGCGCGGTCTTCGGGTTGTAGTTGCCGGTGCCGATGTGGCAGTAGCGGCGGATGGTGGAGCCCTCGCGCCGCACCACCAGGCAGGTCTTGCAGTGCGTCTTCAGCCCGATCAGGCCGTAGACGACGTGCACACCCGCCTGCTCCAGCGCGCGCGCCCACTTGATGTTGGCCTGCTCGTCGAAGCGCGCCTTGATCTCCACCAGCGCGACCACCTGCTTGCCCGCCTCGGCGGCATCGATCAGCGCGTTCACGATCGGGGAGTCGCCGGAGGTGCGGTACAGCGTCTGCTTGATGGCGAGCACCTGCGGGTCGGCCGCGGCCTGCTCGATGAAGCGCTGCACGCTGGTGGAGAAGGAGTCGTAGGGGTGGTGCACCAGCACGTCGCCCTCGCGCAGCGCGGCGAAGACATTGCGCGGGGTCTCGCGCTCGCCGAACGCGGCCGGGGTGGCCGGAACGTAGGGGGTGTCCTTGAGATTCGGCCGGTCGACGCCGTAGACCTGCATGAGCGAGGAGAGGTCGAGCAGCCCGGGCACCTGGATGACGTCGCGCGGGTCCACCTCGAGCTCGCGCAGCAGCAGGTCGAGCATGTGCTCGGTCATGTCGTCGGAGACCTCGAGCCGCACCGGGGAGCCGAAGCGGCGCCGGGCCAGCTCGCGCTCCAGCGCCTGCAGCAGATCCTCGTCCCGGTCCTCGTCGACCTCGAAATCGGCGTTGCGGGTGATCCGGAAGGAGTGGTGCTCCACCACCGTCATGCCGGGGAAGAGCAGGTCGAGGTGGGCCGCGATGAGCTCCTCCATGGGCAGGAAGGCCGCGATCGGGTTGCCGGTCTCGGTGCGCCGCACCCGGACGAAGCGATCCACGTTGTCCGGCACCTTCACCCGGGCGAAGTGCTCGCCGCCGGTGGTGGCGTCCTTGACCGTGACCGCGAGGTTCAGGCTCAGCCCGCTGATGTACGGGAAGGGGTGCGCCGGATCCACCGCGAGCGGGGTGAGCACCGGGAAGACCTGGTCGTGGAAGTACCCGGAGAGCTTCTCCGCCTCGTCCACCGAGAGGTCGCCCCAGCAGATGATCTCGATGCCCTCCCCGGTGAGCGCCGGGTTCACCGAGTCCAGGAAGACGCCGGCGTGCCGCTGCGCGATCTCCCGCGCCCGCGCGGCGATGAGCTCCAGCTGCTCGCTCGGCGAGCGGCCGTCGGCGGAGCGCACCAGCAGCCCGGTCTCGGCGCGCCGCTTCAGCCCGGCGACCCGGACCATGTAGAACTCGTCCAGGTTCGAGGCGAAGATCGCGAGGAACTTGGCGCGCTCCAGCAACGGCAGCGACTCGTCCTCGGCGAGCGCCAGTACCCTGGCATTGAAGTCCAGCCAGCTGAGTTCCCTATTGAGGTAGCGATCACGGGGCAACTGAGCGGTCTCCGGATCGGCCAGCAGCGGGGCGGCAGCCGGGGGCGGGGTGGGGAGCAACTGCTGCTTGACTGTTTCCGTATCGCTCACGCCATCGATCATCCCCTACGAACCGCTCGGTGCGTAGTGCGGCATCGGTGAATGCCGCGTGTCTCACCCGGTTCGGGCGACCATCTAGCATACCGGGTGGACGGGTTCGTGAACGGCGCCCGGATGCCCGATGTCGGTCAGGACAGCAGTGGTCGCCGGGCCGGCCCCGAGCCGGACGATGAGATCCAGGTCGGCGCCGGTGTCCACATCGTGCCGCAGCCCCGGCCAGTCGCCGTCGAGGGGGAAGGCGCCACCGGTCACGTGACGCAGCGCCGAGCCCGGGCCGAATCGCGGCGCCAGCGGCGCGAATCCGTCCAGCTGCAGCAGCGCCGCCGTGCCCTCGCCGGTGTGGTCGGTGACCATGGCGCGGCGGCCGGGCGGCGCCGCGGCGAGCACCTCGGCCAGCTCGGCCGGGCGCAGCGCGGGCAGGTCGGCCTGCATGGCCACCAGCGCGACCGGGCCGTTCGCCCGCCGCACCGCCTCGGCGGCCGAGGTCAGCGCGTTGTTGAGCCCGTCGGGGGCCAGCCCGGCGCCGGGGCCGCCCGGGTCGGGGTGCGCGACCGCGCCGAGCGCGCGGGCCAGCGCGGCCACCACCTCGTCCGGGGTCACCACGGTGACCGAATCGATCGGCGCCGCGGCCAGCGCGGCGCGCACCGTGTCGGTGAGCATGGCGAGCGCCAGCCGCGCGCGGTGCTCCGGCCGTAGCCGATCGGCCAACCGGCTCTTGGCGCGGTCCAGGCTCTTCACCGCGATCACGGCGTGCACGGCGTGCGGACGCATGACCCCGATCCTTCCATGACATATTGGGCAGATGACACGGGCGGCGGTACTGGGTGCGGGTTCATGGGGTACTGCGTTCGCCAAGGTCTTGGCCGACGCCGGAACCGAGGTCACGATCTGGGCGCGCAGGCCGGAGGTGGCGAAGGCGCTCGCCACCGAGCACCGCAACCCGTTCTACCTGGCCGACGTGCAGCTGCCCGCCGTCGCCGCCACCGACGACCACGAGCGCGCATTGGATGGCGCCGACATCGTGGTGCTCGCGGTGCCGTCGCAGTCGCTGCGCGGCAACCTCGAACAGTGGAAACCCGCGCTGCGCACGGCCATCGACGACAACGACGCCTCGCTGCTCAGCCTGGCGAAGGGCATCGAGACCGGCACCCTGCTGCGGATGAGCCAGGTGATCACCGAGGTGACCGGGGCTGCCCCCGGCAGCGTCGCGGTGCTCTCCGGGCCGAACCTGGCCAGGGAGATCGCGACCGGTCAACCCGCCGCGACGGTGATCGCCTGCGGCGACGAGGCGCGCGCGGTGGCGCTGCAGCAGTCCTGCGCCACCGGATATTTCCGGCCGTACACCAATGTCGACGTGGTCGGCTGCGAGATCGGCGGCGCCTGCAAGAACGTCATCGCGCTGGCCTGCGGCATCGCCTCCGGTATGGGGCTCGGCGACAACTCGGTCGCCAGCCTGATCACCAGGGGGCTGGCCGAGATCATCCGGCTCGGGGTCGCGCTCGGCGCCGAGCCGGTAACCCTGGCCGGGCTGGCCGGGGTCGGCGATCTCGTCGCCACCTGCACCTCGCCGCTCTCCCGGAATCGCTCGTTCGGGCACGTGCTCGGCGCGGGCGGGTCGATGGAGGCGGCGCAGGAGGCCACCCACGGCCAGGTTGCGGAAGGTGTCAAGTCCTGTGGATCGGTGCGCGCGCTCGCGGCCGCCCACGGTGTCGAGATGCCGCTCACCGACGCGGTGAACCTGGTCTGCCACGAGGGGCTGTCGGTGCGGGAGGCGGTGGGCATCCTGCTCGGCAGGCGGATCAAGCCGGAGTGAGAGCTGTGCCACCCGGTGCGTGCCGGCGCGGCTCGCGCGTGGCCCCTTTACGGGTACGGTTCCCTGCATGACGAACCGGATCCGGGTCGCCGTCGTCTTCGGCGGGCGCAGCAGCGAGCACGCGGTGTCGTGCGTGTCGGCGGGCAGCGTGCTGCGCCACCTCGATCCGGAGCGCTTCGAGGCGGTGCCGATCGGCATCACCCCCGAGGGCACCTGGGTGCTCGGCGGCGCCGAGGTGGCCGTGCTCGGCATGCGCCACGGCGCGCTGCCCGCGGTGGACGGCACCGGCACCGCGCTCGCGCTGGCCGCCGATCCGAGCCGCCCCGGCGCGCTGGTGGCGCTGGACGATCCGGCCGCGGCGCTGGGCGCGGTGGACCTGGTCTTCCCGGTGCTGCACGGGCCGTGGGGCGAGGACGGCACGCTGCAGGGGCTGCTGGAGCTGGCCGGGGTGCCCTACGTCGGGCCGGGCGTGCTGGCCAGCGCGGCGGGCATGGACAAGGAGTTCACCAAGAAGCTGCTCGCCGCCGACGGCCTCCCGATCGGCGAGCAGGTGGTGCTCCGGCCCGGCGTGCCGACGCTGACCCCGGAGCAGCGCTCGGCGCTGGGGCTGCCGGTCTTCGTGAAACCCGCGCGCGGCGGCTCCTCCATCGGCATCACCAGGGTGGCCGCGTGGGAGCGGCTGGACGCGGCGATCGCGGCCGCGCGGGCGCACGACCCCAAGGTGATCGTGGAGGCCGCCATCGTCGGGCGCGAGGTGGAGTGCGGGGTGCTCGAGTTCCCGGACGGGCGGGTGGCGGCGAGCGTGCCCGCGGAGATCCGGATGCCGGAGACCGCCGCGCCCGACTTCTACGACTTCGAGACCAAATACCTCGACGAGGTCTGCGAATTCGACGTCCCGGCCAAGCTCGACGACGACGTGGCCACCGAGATCGGCGAGCTCGCGGTGCGCGCCTTCCGCGCGCTGGACTGCACCGGGCTGGCTCGGGTCGACTTCTTCGTCACCGAGCGCGGGCCGGTGATCAACGAGATCAACACCATGCCCGGCTTCACCCCCATCTCCATGTACCCGCGGATGTGGGAGGCGACCGGCGTCGAGTACCCGGCGCTGGTGACGACGCTGATCGAGACCGCGCTGGCCCGCGGGACCGGGCTGCGCTAGTTCGGCAGCGGGTTCGGGTCGAGCGGGCGCTCCGGCATGGTGGCGGTGATCGCGTCCGAGACCGCCTGCAGCGGGGTCGGGCCGGAGCCGTCCGGGACGGTGAAGCCGAGGTAGGTCTCGCGGTCCACCGCGAACCACGTGCTACCGGCGGCGGCCGGGTCGCGGAGCTCGAACCACTGCACGTTGTTGACGATCTGCAGCGCCGAGGCGCGGTTGAACTCCAGCGGGCGGTCGAGGCCGCAGCGCAGGACGATCGGCTCGGTGGCGGGGTCGTCGCGCTGCCAGGCGCGGGTACCCGGCGGGGCCGGGGCGACGAGTTCGGCGCGGTGGTAGTCGTCGAGGTCCTGGGGGAGCGCGGCGAGCAGGGCGGTGCAGGCGGTGCCCTCCGCCTGCGGGGCCGGGACCGGGCCGAGGGCGAGGGGTTCCCGGTCGACCGGGGTGCGGGCGGCGATGAAGGCGGCGACCAGGATGCCGACGATCAGGGTCACCGGGAGGGCGACGGCGGTGGCGATCAGCGCCGGCGGGTAGGGATGCGGGGCTCGGCCGGGCTCGGGAGCCTCCGGCGTGCCGCCGGTCTGCTCGGACGGGACCGGGGCGGTGGTCGCGGGCTCGCGGTGCTCCGGGTTCGGTGTGGTGGTCGCGGGCTCGCCGTGGTCCGGGGCGGGGGTGCCGGCCGGGCGCTCGCCGTGGTCCGGGTTCGCCGGCCCCGCGGTGCCTTCGCCCTCGTTCCGATCCGGCGCGTCGGCGGCCATGCCAACCGCTCCCTTCTGGTGGTCCGGCCCGGCGCGGTGTGCGCGGGCCCGCCCAGGGTACCGTCGGGGCGTTTCCGGCCGGAACGGCGAGGAGGGGTCATCGGCGCCGACGACAGCAGCGCGACCGTGCGCGAACTGGGCGAGTTCGCGCTCATCGCCAGGATGAACGCGGGCCGCGCGCAGGGGCGCGGGGTCCTGCTCGGCCCCGGCGACGATGCCGCCGTGCTCGCCGCCCCGGACGGCCGCCTGGTGGTGACTACCGACATGCTGGTGCAGAACCGGCACTTCCGGCTGGACTGGTCGGCCCCGGAAGAGATCGGCCGCAAGGCGATCGCGCAGAACGCCGCCGACGTGGTCGCCATGGGCGCGGTGCCGACCGCCTTCGTCGTCGCGCTCGGCTGCCCCGGCGAGACGCCGGTCGCGGTGATCGACGGCCTCGCCGCCGGAATGTGGGCCGAGGCGGCGCGCGCCTGCGGCGCCACCATCGCCGGTGGCGATCTGGTGCGCAGCCCGGAGCTGGTGATCTCGGTGACCGCCCTCGGCGATCTCGAGGGGCGGGCGCCCGTCCCGCGGTCCGGTGCGCGGGCCGGGGATGTGGTGGCGCTGGCCGGGCGGCCGGGGTGGTCGGCCGCCGGGCTCGGCATCCTCCTCGCGGAGACCGCGGAACTCCCCGCGCGGATCGAAACCCTGCGCTCCGCCGCGCTCGCCGCGCACCGGGTCCCGCGCCCGCCCTATGCGGCGGTGCTCGACGCGGTGCGGGCGGGCGCGCGCCCGACCGCCATGGCCGACACCTCCGACGGTCTGCTCGCCGACCTCGCGCACATCGCCGAAGCCTCGGAGGTCGCCGTCGACCTCGACTCCGCGGCGCTCGCCGACCCCGCCCTCGCGGAACTCGCGACCGCACTGGAACACGATGCGGCGCAATGGATCCGGTCCGGCGGCGAGGACCACGCCTTCGTCGCCGCGTGGCCCGCGGGCACCGAGCTCCCGCCGGAGTGGCGCCCGATCGGCCGCGTCACCGCGGGCAGCGGCGTCACGGTGGACGGCGCCGCGCACCGGGGTCCCCGGGGCTGGGAATCGTTCTCCGGGGTGGAGTCGCCGCCCGTCGGTGATCCGCGATAGGTTGTCGGCCGTGGCGAAACCGTTGGCGGACATCATCGATTCCGGCTGGGCGCAGGCGCTGGCCCCGGTCGAGCGCCGGATCACCGAAATGGGCGAATTCCTGCGCGCGGAGAACGCGGCGGGCCGCGGGTACCTCCCGGCCGGGGAGAACGTGCTACGCGCGTTCCAGCGCCCGTTCGCCGCGGTCCGCGTCCTGATCGTCGGGCAGGATCCCTACCCAACGCCGGGGCACGCCATGGGGCTGAGCTTCTCGGTGGCGCCGGACGTCAGGCCGGTACCGCGCAGCCTGGCCAATATCTTCGCCGAGTACAGCAAGGACCTCGGCTTCGCGACGCCCGCCAACGGCGACCTCAGCCCCTGGTCCGACCAGGGAGTGCTCATGCTGAACCGGGTCCTCACCGTGAGCCCCGGCCAGCCCGCCTCGCACCGCGGCAAGGGCTGGGAGGCCGTCACCGAGCAGGCCATCCGCGCCCTCGTCAGCCGGGACGAGCCGCTGGTGGCGATCCTCTGGGGCAAGGACGCGTCGTCGCTGAAGCCGCTGCTGGCCCAGGGCGAGGTGCCCTTCATCGAATCCGCGCACCCCTCGCCGCTCTCGGCGTCGCGCGGCTTCTTCGGTTCCCGCCCGTTCTCGCGCGTCAACGAACTGCTCGACGAACTCGGTGCGGAGCCGGTGGACTGGCGCCTGCCCTGAGCGGCGCCGGAAGAAAGATCGACGTGCGAGACATCACGCGCGTGCACAACCGAGTGAGGAGTACCCGCATGACCCGACCCTCCATCCGCGCCTGGCGCGGAGCGGCGGCCACCGTCGCCGTCGCCGCCGCCGTGACCGGCGGCGCCGCGACCGCGAGCGCGGCCCCGATTCCGCTGGAGCCCTACCAGCCCGCGGTCACCGAGAGCGCCCCTGCGCCGATCGGTGAGGAGATGACCTCGACCGGTTCCTCGACGATCTCCTCGTCGGTGAACGCCAAGATCGCCTGCCTCTTCCAGCGCACCTTCAGCGCGATGCGGCTGGACTGCTGACGATCGTTTTCGCCGGATGGCACAGGTTCCGACCGGAACCTGTGCCATTCTGCATTTCGTGAGTACTGCGAACGATATCGCCGGACCCGTGACCGTGCGGCTGCCCGGCTCCGGGGTGGAGCTGGCCGGTGACCTCTTCGGCCCGGCCGACGGGCCGCTCGTCGTCTTCCTGCACGGCGGCGGCCAGACCAGGCACTCCTGGAAGCGCACCGGGGTGCGGCTGGCCGCCGCCGGGCTGCGGGTCGTGACCCTGGACGCCCGCGGCCACGGCGACAGCGAGTGGGCGCCGGACGGCGATTACAGCAGGCACCGGATGGTCGAGGACCTGCACTCGGTGCTGCGCACGCTGGGGCGGCCCGCCGTGGTGGTCGGGGCCAGCATGGGCGGGATCACCGGGCTGCTCGCCACCGCGGCACCCGGCGCCGAGCTGATCCGGGCGCTGGTGCTGGTCGACATCGTGGTGCGGCCGGAGCCGGCCGGCGTCGGCCGGGTGATCGACTTCCTCGGCAAGCACACCGACGGCTTCGCCACCCTGGACGAGGCCGCCGACGCCGTCGCCGCCTACCTGCCGCACCGCCCGCGCCCGCGCAGCACCGACGGCCTGCTGCGCAACCTGCGCAAGCGGGGCGACCGCTGGTACTGGCACTGGGACCCGGCCATGATGTCCGGCCGGGTCGAGGACGCGCTCGACATGACCGACCGGATGGAGGCCGCCGCGCGCGCCGTCACCATCCCGGTGCTGCTGGTGCGCGGCGGGCAGTCCGACGTCGTCAGCAAGGAGGGCGCCGCCCACTTCCTCGCGCTCGTCCCGCACGCGAAACTCGCCGAGATCGGCGACGCCGCCCACACCGCCGCAGGCGACGACAACGACGCCTTCACAGATGCTGTGTTGGATTTTGTCGCGCCTGGCGGCGCGACGTGATTCCCGCCCCGGGGACCGGGCGGGAATCGGCGCTCGTAAGGCTCGCGCCCCTGTGGTTGCTTCGGGTCAGGTGAAGTTGGGGCGACGCTTTTCGACGAAGGCGTCCACTCCTTCGTGGCCCGTTGCGCTGTTCGCTGAGGCGGCGATGGCCTCGGCCTCGCTGTCCAGCTGGTCACTGAGGGTCGCGGTGCGCGAGCTCAGGAGCAGGGACTTGATGGTGGCGTAGGCGGAGCGCGGCCCGGCGGCGAGGGTGCGGGCGAGGCGCAGCGCCTCGGCCTGCACCTCCTCGTCCGGGACCAGGCGGCTCAGGATGCCGATGCGCACGGCCTCGTCGGCGCTGAGCACGGCATCGGTGAGCAGGATCTCGCGGGCCCGCCCCGCGCCGACGAGCCGGGGCAGCGTCCAGGACATGCCGCCGTCCGGCGAGAGCCCGATCCCGGGGTAGGCGGGGCGCAGCTTCGTCTTCGGCCCGCCGAGCGCGATATCGGCGGCCAGCGCCAGGCTCATGCCCGCGCCCGCGGCCCAGCCCTGCACCGCGGCGACGACCGGCACCGGGGCCGAATCGAGCAGCCGGACCAACGTGTGCAGATCGGTGGCGAGCCCGTGGATGTGCGCGCCGCGGTCCGCGGCGGCGGCGAAACCGCGCACGTCACCGCCCGCGCAGAAGTTGGCGCCGGTGCCCCGCAGCAGGACGGCGCCGATGCCGGGATCGAGGTCGCGCAGCGCGGCGCTGCCCGCGTTGACCCCGGTGAAATCCAGGGAAGTCCCGTTCGCGGGAGTGGCAATGGTGATCTGCAGGACGCCGTCGACGGTTTCCACATACTCGGAAGACATGACTCGCACCCTATGCGAGCGCGCCGCGAACCATCCGGAGGGTCGGTAGCAACGCGAACGGATCCAGGCCGCGCGCGCCGTCGTCGCGGAAGCCGTGGCGCCGATAGAAGGCGCGGGCGCGCGGGTTCGCGGCCAGCACCCAGAGCGCGCACGGGGTACCGGCGGGCACGACGCCCTCGAGCAGCGCGTCGGCGAGGCCGGTGCCGTGCTCGGCGGCCCGCACGTAGAGGGCGTGCAGCTCCAGCGCGGTGGGCGCGGCGATATCGCGGGCGGGGCCGGCCGAGGCGAAGCCGAGCACCGCCCCGGAGGCGGCGAGCGCCACCCGGGTCTCGATCAGCGGGTCCCGCGCCACCCGGCGCCAGCGGCCCGCCCCGCGGCCGGTGCGCAGCGCGTCGAGCAGGTGCGCGGGCAGGACGTCGGCGTGCGCCTCACGCCAGCAGAGCACGTGGCAGTCGGTGACCGCCTCGGCGTGCTCGGGCGCCATCGGGACGATGGTCACCGGGGGCACCGACGACTGCGCCCCGGATCACCCTGCGGGTGCCGGGGCGCGAAGTCCGGTTCGGCCGGGACGGACTCAGCCGCGAACGACCTTGCCCGCCTTGAGGCAGGAGGTGCAGACGTTCATCCGCCGGGTGTTGCCCGGCGCCACCTGCGCCCGAACGGTCTGGATGTTCGGGTTCCAGCGACGGTTCGTGCGCCGGTGCGAGTGCGAGACCGACTTACCGAAGCCGGGGCCCTTGGCGCAGACGTCGCAGACGGCAGCCATAGTCGCGAGCTCCTTCATGTCATGTGGGGACGCCCGCGGGGAACGCGGGACATCCGGAAACCGTGTCGTCACTGCCTCGCCGGACCAGGGGTACCGGCCTGCGCGAAACCGCTCGTGGAAAGGAGACTTACGAGGTGGCCGCGCGAGGCAACCCTGCAAGGGTATCGGGAGCTCCGGTGATCCGCCAAACCGGGTCCCGCGGGTGCCGGGTAGCCCGCTAACCTGGCGTGCGGCGGTGGGGTGGGAGTCCACGGACGACGGAAAGGGTGGCCGGTGCCCGGAGTGCGGGACGGAATGGACGGTACCGCGCTGCTGCGCTGGGGCAGGCTCTGCCTCGCCGGTTTGGAGCGTACCCGCTCGGAGATCAACGCGCTCAACGTCTTTCCGATCGCCGACGCCGACACCGGCACCAACCTGCTCGCCACCATGCGGGCCGCCATGGTGGCCGCGGGCGGCGCCGCCGATGCCGATGTGCACGCGGTCGCGGCGGCCATGGCCAGGGGCGCGACCGCCGGGGCGCGCGGCAACTCCGGGATCATCCTGTCGCAGGTGCTGCGCGGGATCGCGGACGCGGTGCGGCCCGACGGCGAGCGGCCCGCCCCGGTGGGCGCTGGGGTGCTGCGAGCCGCGCTGGCCAGGGCGGCGGCGCTGGTGCGGGAGTCGTTGAGTACGCCGGTCGAGGGGACCATCCTCACCGTGCTGGATGCCGCGGCGGCCGCGGCGGGGGCGTGCGCCGAGCCCACGCCGGTCGCCGTCGCGGTGGCGGCGGCGGAAGGTGCCGCGGACGCGCTCGGGCACACCCCCGACCAGCTCGGGGTGCTGCGCGAGGCGGGGGTGGTCGACGCGGGGGCCCGCGGGTTGCTGGTGCTGCTCGACGCGCTCGTCGAGGTGACCGGTGGCTCCGCCCCGCCCCGCCCCGACTACCGCCCCGAGCCCGGCGGCGGCACCGCGCCGGGCGTCGCGCTGGACGACCCATCGCCTCGCGCGTCACCGCGTGCCGCCGCCTGCGCGTCGCCGCGTGCCGCCGCGCCCGGGCGCGCGGGCAGCGACGTCTCCCGTCTCGTCGGCGACCTCCCCGGCGCGGACGGCGCGGAGGCCGGTGGCTCGCGGTCCGGTGTCGGCGCGCGCCACGCAGGCGTGTCGCGCACCGACGGCCCGTGGTCCGGCAGCGGTTCGCGACGGGGAGAGGTGGAAAGCGGTTTAGCCCTCGGCGCGAGACACGCGCCCTGCTTCGAGGTCATGTACCTGCTGACCGGCACCGACGAGACCAGGGTCAAGCAGCTGCGGGATCGGCTCGGCGAGCTCGGCGACTCGGTGGTCGTGGTCGGCGACGGGGAGCAGACCTGGTCCGCGCACGTGCACTGCGCCGACGCGGGTGCGGCGGTGGAGGCCGGGATGGCGGCAGGCGCCGTGCGCGATATCCGCATCGAGAGCTTCGTGATCACCGCGGTCGGCACGCACGCCCCGGTGCGCACCAGCGGCCCGGCCGACCGCGGCATCCTCGCCATCGCCGCGGGCGCGGGCGCCGCCGCGCTCTTCCGCACGGCGGGCGCGGTGGTACTCCCCGGCGGCGCGGGCACGATCACCGCGAGCGAGCTGCTCGGCGCCATCCGCCGCATGCCGAACCGCGAGGTCCTGGTGCTGCCGAACGGCGCGCTCCCGGCGCACGAACTGGTCGCCGTCGGCATCGCCGCCCGCGACGCCGACCGCGACGTCCTGCTGCTGCCGAGCGGCTCGATGGTGCAGGGCATGGCCGCGCTCGCGGTGCACGACCGCGGCCGGATCGCGGTGGACGACGCCTTCGCCATGTCCGAGGCGGCGGCGGGCACCCGCTGGGGGGCGGTGCGGGTGGCGGGGCAGCGCGCGCTCACCATGGTCGGCACCTGCGAGCCGGGCGAGGGGCTCGGCCTGGCCGGGCTGGACGTGGTGGTGATCGAGCGGTCCCCGGCGACCGCCGGGATCGTGCTGCTGGATCGGATGCTCGCCTTCGGGGGCGAGCTGGTGACGCTGCTCATGGGCGCGGCGGCCCCGCCCGGGCTGGCCGACGCCCTCGCCGGGCATATCGAGGAGCGATTCTCCGGAATCGAGGTCGCGGTCTACACCGGCGGGCAGCCGGAGGACCTGGTGCAGATAGGTGTGGAGTAGACAATGGCGACACTCGGCGATCGGCTCGACCACCTGCTCGGCGCGAAGGCGGCGGACTCCCTGGCCGACGCCTTCGACATGCGCACGGTGGAGGACCTGCTGCGGCACTACCCGCTGCGCTATGCCACCCAGGGCCAGCCGCTCACCGAGGAGGAGCCGGAGGACGGCGCGCACGTCACCGTGATCGGCCGGATCACCAAGGCCGACCTGCGCCCCATGCGCAATCGCCGCGGCTCGCTGCTGAAGGTCGCGCTCGACACCGGCTCCGGGCGCCCGGTCGACGTCACCTTCTTCAACGGCGACAAGGTCAAGTACGCGGTCAAGCAGGGGCTGCGGGCCATGATGTCGGGCACCGTGAACTACTGGCGGCCCGGCCAGTGGAGCCTGAACCACCCCGGCTACCTGATCCTGCCGGAGGAGGACGAGCCCGCCACCCTCACTACCGTGCGCGGCGCGGGCGACCTGGCCGGGCTGGCGCGCAGCGCGCAGGGCGCCGATGGCGTCGACACTGCGTTCTTCGGGCGCGAGTTCGTCCCGGTCTACCCGGCGACGGCGAAGGTGCAGAGCTGGGATCTGCTCGCCTGCGTCCGCCAGGTGCTCGAGCAGCTGGACCCGCTGGACGACCCGCTGCCCGAGCCGGTGCGCGCGGAGCGCGGCCTGCTGGAGATCACCGAGGCGCTGCGCCTGATCCACCTGCCGGAGCACCGCCTCGATATCGACCGCGCGCGGGACCGGCTGCGCTTCGACGAGGCGCTGGCACTGCAACTCGTGCTCGCCGAGCGCAGGCACGAGGTCGAGGGCCGCACCGCGCACCCCTGCCCGCCGCGCCCGGACGGCATCGCCGCCGCCTTCGCCGCGCAGCTGCCCTTCGAGCTGACCGCCGGGCAGCGGCAGGTCATCGACGAGATCTCCGCCGATCTCGGCCGCCCGCGCCCGACGCACCGGCTGCTGCAGGGCGAGGTGGGCTCCGGCAAGACCATCGTCGCGCTGCACGCCATGCTGCAGGTGGTCGACGCGGGCAAGCAGTGCGCGCTGCTGGCGCCCACCGAGGTGCTCGCCGCGCAGCACCACCGCTCGCTGCGCGCCATGCTCGGCGAACTCGCGGCGGCGGGGGAGCTCGGCGCCGCCGAGCACGCCACCCGGGTGGTGCTGCTCACCGGCTCGATGGGGGCGGCGGCGCGCAAGGCGGCGCTGCTGGCCGCGGTCACCGGCGAGGCGGGAATCGTGATCGGCACGCACGCGCTCATCCAGGACGCGGTGGAGTTCTTCGACCTCGGCCTGGTGGTGGTGGACGAGCAGCACCGCTTCGGCGTCGAGCAGCGGGACGCGCTGCGCGCCAAGGCCAAGGGCGGCACCAGCCCGCACCTGCTGGTCATGACCGCCACCCCGATCCCGCGCACCATCGCCATGACCACGCTCGGCGACCTGGAGACCTCCACCCTCACCGAGCTGCCGCGCGGCCGCTCGCCCATCGCCTCCCGGGTGGTGCCGCGCAGGCAGCACCCGGGCTGGGTGGATCGGGCCTGGGAGCGGATCACCGAGGAGGTCGGGGCCGGGCGGCAGGCGTATGTGGTGTGCTCGCGCATCGGCGACGACGAGGAGAAGCCGAAGAAGGGGAAGAAGGCCGCGGAGAAGGAGCCGCCGAATACGCAGGCGGTGCTCGACGTCTACGAGGAGCTGCGCGGCGGGGCACTGGCCGGGCTCCGGGTCGGGCTACTGCACGGCCGGCTCCCGGCCGACGAGAAGGACGAGGTGATGCGGGCCTTCAACGCGGGCAGCGTGGACGTGCTGGTCTGCACCACCGTCGTCGAGGTCGGCGTCGACGTGCCGAATGCCACCGTCATGGTGATCCTGGACGCCGACCGATTCGGCGTGAGCCAGCTGCACCAGCTGCGCGGCCGGATCGGCCGGGGTGCGCACGCCGGTCTGTGTCTGCTGGTCACCGATGCCGCGCCCGGCGGGACCGCGATGGCCCGGCTGGCGGCGGTGGCCGCCACCACCGACGGCTTCGAGCTGGCGGTGCTGGATCTGAAGCAGCGCCGGGAGGGTGATGTGCTCGGCTCCGCGCAGAGCGGGACCGCCCGCTCGCTCCGGCTGCTCTCGCTCCTCGACGACCTCGAAACCATCAGCGCGGCCAAGGATTTCGCACGCACGGTGGTCGAGGAGGATCCGGGGCTGGACGCGCACCCCGGGCTCGCGGCCATGATGCGCGCCGCCGTCGACGGTGAACGCCTGGAGTACCTGGCCAAGTCCTGACGCCGACGCCACCTCCGCGGAGGGCGACCCGGCTCGGCCGCCCGCCTGCTACCCCCGGCCCAGCCGGGGATACGGCAGATCGGTGCTGACGTGCTCCGGCAGCGCCAGCGGGGCGCCGATCTGCGGGAACGCGCGCTGGGTGCAGGCGGCGCGGTCGCACACCTTGCACCCGGCGCCGATCGGCACGGCGGCCTGCGGATCGTCCAGCCGCAGCCCGCGCGCGTAGACCGTGCGCTCCGCGTGCTCCAGGTCGCAGCCGAGCGCGACCGCGAAATCCTTGGCGGGCGCCCCGTACCCGCGCGGGTTGGGGGCGGCGGTGCGGGCGATCCAGAGGTAGCGGCGCCCGTCCGGCATCTCGGCGATCTGGGTGAGGATCCGCCCCGGATTGGCGAACGCCTCGTGCACCACCCAGAGCGGGCAGGAGCCGCCCACCCGGGAGAAGTGGAACGCGGTGGCCGACTGCCGCTTCGAGATATTGCCCGCCCGGTCGGTGCGGACGAAGAAGAACGGCACCCCGCGCCTGCCCTGCCGTTGCAGCGTGGAGAGCCGGTGGCACACCGTCTCGAACCCGACCTCGAAGCGCAGCCCGAGCAGATCGATGTCGTACCGCAGCTCCTCCGCCGAGCGCAGGAAGCGGCCGTACGGCAGTACCAGCGCCCCGGCGAAGTAGTGCGCGAGCCCGATCCGCGCCAGCGAGCGGGATTCCCCGGTGAGCGAGGGAGTTTCGGCGAGCACCGCGTCGATCTCCCTGCTGTGCAGCAGGAAGCCGAGTGTGGCGGCGATCTGGAAGGCGCGCTGCCCCGGCCGCAGCCTGCGGGCCAGGGTGAGGGTGCGGCTCTCCGGGTCGTACTGCCGCTTGGGGATGGCCGGGTCGGCGCCGTCGCCGCGGACCAGCACGGTGACCCCGGCCCGGTCCTCGGCGACCCGGGCCAGCTGGCGGTCGAGCGAGCCGACGGTGAGCCCCGACTGCTCGAAGAGCTGCTCGGCGGCCTGGTCCAGGCTGGGGATGTGGTTGTGGTGGTCGTAGAAGAAGTCGCGCACGTCTTCGTAGGGCATGGGCGCGCCCGGCGCGCCCGCGGGGGCGTCCATCCGGGAGGAGAGCAGATCCAGCTGGTCGGTGGCGGCGCGCAGCCGCCGGTGCATCCCGACCACCAGCCGGGCCACCTCGGGCAGCCGGGTCGCCAGCTCCTCCACCTCGGTGACCGGCGCGGTGTCGCCGCCCGCCGCGTCCACCAGCACCTCGTGCAGATCGGAGACCAGCCTGGCATCCGAGTCGGTGGCGAAGAACTGAACGTCGAGGTCGAAGGTCGAGTTCAGCTTGAGCAGCACCGGAATGGTGAGCGGGCGCTGGTCCCGCTCCAGCTGGTTGAGGTAGCTGGGCGAGAGGTCGAGCGACTTGGCCAGCGCGGCCTGGGTCATTCTTCGTTCCTCGCGCAGCCGCCGCAGCCGGGCGCCCGCGTACATCTTGCGCACTCGCCAGATGGTAGACCTCCGTCTTCGCAATCATCGCAGAATGGCTCGTGTCGCACGACGGAATTTCGATACCGCAAGGTCTTTCAGGCCCCTGCCCTGCTGCGTAGCGTGCGAAGGAGCGCGCGGCCGGACAGTCGCCACTCTAACGCCGCCGGGGTGGCTGCGGCCGCTTGCCCGGCCCGGCGCGGCGGTATGTGACATCCGTATGAACGGTACTTCGCACCGGTGCGAGGAGTGGTTGTGAAGAAGTTCCGAATCCGGGAATCGGTGTTCGCCCAGCTCGCCGGGTTCGGTACGTTGGGCTGATGTTCTCGAAAGTCTTGGTCGCCAATCGTGGTGAGATCGCTATTCGGGCCTTCCGCGCGGCCTACGAACTCGGGATCGGGACGGTGGCGGTCTTCCCGTACGAGGATCGCAACTCCGTGCACCGGCTCAAGGCCGACGAGTCCTACCAGATCGGCGAGCAGGGTCACCCGGTGCGGGCCTACCTGTCGATCGAGGCCGTGATCGACGCCGCCAAGACCGCGGGCGCGGACGCCATCTACCCGGGGTACGGCTTCCTGTCGGAGAACCCGGACCTGGCCGCCGCCTGCGCGGCGGAGGGCATCACCTTCATCGGGCCGTCGGCGCAGGTGCTGGAGCTGGCGGGGAACAAGGCGCGCGCGGTGGCCGCGGCGCGGGCGGCCGGGTTGCCGGTGCTGAAGTCGAGCGAGCCGTCGGCGGAGCTCGAGGAGCTGGTCGCGGCCTCGGCGGAGCTGGAGTTCCCGGTGTTCGTCAAGGCGGTCGCCGGTGGTGGCGGTCGTGGGATGCGGCGGGTGGCCGAGCCGGAGGGGTTGCGGGAGGCGATCGAGGCGGCGTCGCGGGAGGCGGAGTCGGCGTTCGGTGATCCGACGGTGTTCCTGGAGCAGGCGGTGGTGAACCCGCGTCATATCGAGGTGCAGATCCTGGCCGATCAGCACGGGAACGTGATGCACCTGTTCGAGCGGGACTGCTCGTTGCAGCGCAGGCATCAGAAGGTGATCGAGCTGGCGCCCGCCCCGAATCTCGCCCCCGAGCTGCGCGATCGGATCTGCGCGGACGCGGTGGCCTTCGCGCGGCAGATCGGCTACTCCTGCGCGGGCACGGTGGAGTTCCTGCTGGACGAGCGCGGGAATCACGTCTTCATCGAGATGAACCCGCGCATCCAGGTCGAGCACACGGTGACCGAGGAGATCACCGATGTGGATCTGGTGCAGTCGCAGCTGCGGATCGCGGCGGGGGAGTCGCTGGAAGATCTGGGGCTGAGCCAGGAGACGGTGGCGATCCGTGGTGCTGCGCTGCAGTGCCGGATCACGACCGAGGATCCGGCGAACGGCTTCCGCCCCGATACCGGGCGGATCACCGCGTACCGCACCCCGGGCGGCGCCGGTATCCGGCTGGACGGCGGCGCGAACCTGGGCGCGGAGATCGGCGCCTACTTCGACTCCATGCTGGTCAAGCTGACCTGCCGGGGCCGGGACTTCGAACTCGCGGTGGCGCGGGCGCGCCGGGCGCTCGCCGAGTTCCGTATCCGCGGCGTCACCACCAATATCCCGTTCCTCTTCGCTGTGCTGGACGACCCCGACTTCAAGGCGGGGCGGGTGACCACGTCCTTCATCGACGAGCGGCCGCAGCTGCTTCGCCTGCCGGAGTCCGGCGACCGCGGGACCAAGATCCTGAACTACCTCGCCGATGTCACGGTGAACAAGCCGCACGGGGAGCGGCCGACGCGGGTGTATCCGCACGACAAGCTGCCCGCGTTGGATCTGAACGCGCCGCCGCCGGACGGGTCGCGGCAGAAGCTGCTGGCGCTCGGCCCGGATGGGTTCGCCAAGGCGCTGCGGGAGCAGAAGGCGGTCGGGGTCACCGACACCACCTTCCGCGACGCGCATCAGTCGCTGCTGGCCACGCGGGTGCGGACCAACGGGCTGCTGGGGGTGGCCAGGCACGTCGCGCGCTCGACCCCGGAGTTGCTGTCGGTGGAGTGCTGGGGTGGAGCCACTTATGACGTGGCGCTGCGGTTCCTCTACGAGGATCCGTGGGAGCGGCTGGCGGCGTTGCGGGAGGCGATCCCGAACATCTGCCTGCAGATGCTGCTGCGTGGTCGCAACACCGTGGGCTACACCCCGTACCCGGAGAAGGTGACCCGGGCGTTCGTCGCCGAAGCCACGAATACCGGGATCGATATCTTCCGCATCTTCGACGCGCTCAACAATGTCGATCAGATGCGCCCGGCAATTGACGCAGTGCGTGAGACCGGGACGGCGCTGGCCGAGGTCGCGCTGTCCTACACCGGCGACCTGGCGAATCCCGGCGAGACCCTGTACACCCTGGACTACTACCTGCGCTTGGCCGAGCAGATCGTCGAGGCCGGTGCGCACGTGTTGGCGATCAAGGACATGGCGGGCCTGCTGCGCGCGCCCGCGGCGACGAAGCTGGTGACGGCGCTGCGGTCGAATTTCGATCTGCCGGTGCACGTGCACACCCACGACACCCCGGGCGGGCAGCTCGCCACCTACCTCGCCGCCTGGCAGGCCGGCGCGGATGCCGTGGACGGGGCGTCGGCGGCGATGGCGGGCACGACCAGCCAGCCGGCGTTGTCGGCGATTGTGGCCGCGGCCGCGCACAGCGAATACGACACCGGCCTGGACTTGCAGGCGGTGTGTGATCTGGAGCCGTACTGGGAGGCGCTGCGGAAGGTGTACGCGCCGTTCGAGTCCGGGCTCCCGGCTCCGACCGGGCGCGTGTACACCCACGAGATCCCGGGCGGGCAGTTGTCGAACCTGCGTCAGCAGGCCATCGCGCTCGGGCTGGGGGACCGGTTCGAGGAGGTCGAGGCCACCTACGCGGCGGCGGATCGGATGCTGGGCCGCCTGATCAAGGTGACCCCGTCGTCCAAGGTCGTCGGCGACCTGGCCCTCGCGCTGGTGGGGACGGGTGTGGATGCCGAGCAGTTCGCCGCCGACCCGGCGCGCTACGACATCCCGGACTCGGTGATCGGGTTCCTGCGTGGCGAACTCGGCACCCCGGCCGGGGGCTGGCCCGAACCGTTCCGCACCCGCGCGCTCGAGGGCCGCACCGAGCCCAAGCCGGTCACCCCGCTCTCCGAGGAGGACGAGAAGGCGCTCGACGGCGACTCCCTCGAGCGGCGCGGCACGCTCAACCGGCTGCTGTTCCCCGGCCCGACGGCGGAGTTCCTGTCGCACCGGGAAACCTACGGTGATACCTCGGGGTTGTCGGCGAACCAGTTCTTCTACGGCCTGCGCCGCGGTGAGGAGCACCGGGTGCAGCTGGAGAAGGGCGTCACGCTGCTCATCGGTTTGGAGGCGATCTCCGAGCCGGACGAGCGCGGGATGCGCACGGTGATGTGCATCCTCAACGGACAGTTGCGGCCGGTGGCGGTGCGGGATCGCTCGATCGCGGGTGAGGTGAAGTCGGCGGAGAAGGCCGACCGCAACGACCCGCGGCATGTCGCGGCACCGTTCGCGGGCGTGGTCACCCTGACCGTGAGCGAGGGCGACACCGTCGCGGCCGGCGACACCATCGGCACCATCGAGGCCATGAAGATGGAGGCCGCCATCACCGCACCGCGCCCGGGCACGGTCGCGCGGATCGCGATCAGCGCCGTGCAGCAGGTGGAGGGCGGCGACCTGCTGCTGGAGCTGGCCGGGCGGGAGTCCGCGGCGGAATGACGCGGATCGTCGCCGGGGTGGCGGGCGGGCGGCGGCTCCGGGTGCCACCCGCGGGGACCAGGCCCACCTCGGATCGGGTGCGCGAGGCGCTGTTCAGCGCGCTCGCCGCCCGGCACGACTTCGCCGGGCTGCGGGTGCTCGACCTCTACGCCGGGTCCGGTGCGCTCGGGCTGGAGGCGCTCTCCCGGGGGGCCGAGGCGGCCCTGCTGGTGGAGTCGGATCGGAAGGCGGGGGCGGTGATCAGGGCCAATATCGCCGAGCTGGGCTTGCCGGGGGCGGAGCTGCGCGCGGGCAGCGTGGGCGCCGTGCTGGCGACGCCGCCCGCCGAGCCCTTCGACCTGGTCTTCGCCGACCCGCCCTACGACCTCGGCACCGCCGCCGTCGAAGCCGATCTCGCGGCGCTCGCCCGCGGGTGGCTGGCGCCGGAGGCAGTGGTGGTGGTCGAGCGCTCCGCGCGCGGCGCCGAGCTCACCTGGCCGCTCGGTTACCGCGCGGAGAGATCCCGCCGCTACGGCGAAACTCGCCTGGAGCTGGCCGAGTTCGCCCACTCCGGCTGACCGAGCGGGCGGCTGCTAGCGTCTGCGGCATGGCAGGAGCGCTGTGCCCGGGCTCGTTCGACCCGGTGACGAACGGACACGTCGACGTCTTCCGGCGGGTGGCGGCCCAGTTCGACGAGGTGATCGTGACCGTCAATGTGAACCCCAAGAAGCAGGGCATGTTCACCGTGCCCGAGCGCATGGAGATGCTCCGTGCGGCCACCGCCGACCTGCCCAACGTGCGGGTGGAGTCGTGGCAGGGGCTCACCGTCGACTTCGCCAGGGAGCAGGGCGTCACCGCCATCGTCAAGGGGCTGCGCGACGCCGGTGACTTCGGCTACGAGCTGCAGATGGCGCAGATGAACAGGAAGCTCGCCGGGGTCGACACCTTCTTCGTCGCCACCGATCCGGCGTTCGGCTACCTCTCCAGCTCGCTGGTGAAGGAGGTCGCGAAGTTCGGCGGCGACGTCTCCGACATGCTGCCGCCCGCCGTGCACAAGGCGTTGCTCGCCCGGCTCGCCGAGCAGGGTTAGAAGACCCAGCCGCGCAGCGCGAGGAAGCGCAGCGTGCCGACGGCGGCGGTGATCGCCAGCACCGCCGCGGCCTGGGCGGCGCCGCCGAGCCCGGGCGAGGCCACCTCCAGCGCGGCCAGCCCGGCCGTGGTGACGGCCAGCCCGGCGACGGCGAGCCCGCCGCCCTCCCACTGCGCGGTGAACCAGCCGACCCGGTCGGCGGCGCGGAAGGTGAGCCTGCGGTGCAGTTCATTGGCGACCACGGTGCTGGCCACCGAGCCGACCATGTTCGCGGGCAGCGAGCCCGAACCGAGCAGCGCCAGGAACAGCGCCACGTACACGACGTTGCTGACCCCGCCGACCATGGCGAAGCGCACCAGCTGGGCCGGGGCGCGATCGCCGCGCAGGTAGGTGAGTAGCGTGGCCAGCCCGGCGCGGGTGCGCTGCGTGCCCCGCGCCAGCGCGGCCCCACCGGCCGCCCGCAGCCCGGTGACCCGGCCCAGCGGCCCGGCCTCCGCCCCGGTGCCCCGGTCCGCGGCCCGGCGCGTTTCCCGGGCCCGATGGGCTCCCCGGCCGATCAGCCGGAACCGCCCGCCGCCGCACGACTTCGCCGGTCGCCCGGCGCACTGCCCGCTCCGAGATCCGGCCGAGTCGGCGGCAGCCCCGCCATCGGCAGACCCGGCGCTGTCCGGCCCGCGCAACCCATCGGCACCCGCCGCGGACCGAGACCCGCGCTCGCCTCCGGGCGAGCGCGGCAGCGTCATCGGCGTCCACGGCGCGAGCAGGGCGGTGAGGTGCGACATCACCGCGGTGCGCGGGGGCAGGACGGTCATACGGGTTCCGATCGCGAGAGCCGGGCACCGGGCGGCGCGGAGGATTTCCGCTGCCCGCCCGAGGGCGGGTGTCCGGCGCGGCGGCTGCCTACCCGCAGGATCCTGGATGGAGCCTGCGATTCGCTTGCGAAGATCTTGGCGACCCTCGCGCATATACTACATCAACCGGAGGTTTGCTCTCCACTTGCTCCTGAGGGAATCCTGTGATTCCGCGCGATCCATCGACACACCGGCCCGGCACCCGGGCGCACCCCGCCGTTCCGGGCAGACTGAAGCGAAGGCGAAGTGTGTGCCGAGGAGGGTGACAGCATGTATCGCGTATTCGAAGCGCTCGACGAGCTCGTGGCGATCGTCGAGGAGGCACGCGGCATCCCGCCGACCCGCAACTGCATCGTGCCCCGCGGCGAGGTGCTGGAGCTGCTGGACGACGTGCGGGACGCGCTGCCCGGCGAGCTCGACGACGCGCAGGACGTGCTCGACCACCGGGACAAGATCGTCACCGATGCCCGCACCTCCGCCGAGGCCACCGTCAGCGGCGCCGACGAGCAGGCGCGGGACACCCTGGAGTCCTCGCGCGCGGAGGCCGACCGCATCCTGGCCGAGGCGAAGGCGCACGCCGACCGGATGGTGGCGGAGGCCAACGCGCACGCCGACCACCTGGTGACCGGCGCCCAGGCCGAGGCGGAGCGGCTGGTCGCCGACGGCAACGCCGAGTTCGACGCGGTCACCGGGCGCGCGCGGGTGGAGTCCGAGCGGATGATCGAGGCGGGCAAGGCCGCCTACGAGCGCTCGGTCGCCGACGGTGAGGCCGAGCGGGCCAGGCTGGTAGCGCAGACCGAGGTGGTGCGCGCCGCGCACGCGGAGTCCGCGCGGGTGATCGATGCCGCGCACGCCGAGTCCGACCGCATGCGCGACGAGTGCGACCAGTACGTCGACGGCAAGCTCGCCGACTTCGAGGAGACGCTGAACAGCACGCTGCGCACCGTCGTCCGGGGCAGGCACCAGTTGCGTGCCGAAGCCGGGCAGGCGCCGGACTACGCCGCCGAGTACCCGGCCCCGGAGTACATCAGCGACTATCGGCGCTGATCGGGGATTGGGCAGCGCGGTTGCCGGTCGCGTACTGTGGGGTGGTTGCCCATCCCCCCTGCAGTATCGGAGTGAATTCGTAATGTCCGCCGGTTTCGCGTCGCGCCGTCGCCCGGCTTCGCACGGGCTGCCGGACGCCGGCTTCGTGCTGGATACCCGCAGCCTCGGGCGCCGTCCCGGCACCATGCGGGAGCTGCACCGCGAGGTCGCCGCCCGCGAGCGGATCGGGCTCGACCTGATCCACATCCCCGAGGGCGCGGCCATCGATCTCGACCTCACCCTGCAGGCCGTCTCCGAGGGTGTGCTGGTCACCGGCACCGTCTCCGCGCCGCTGGCGGGGGAGTGCTCGCGCTGCCTGGAGCCGTTCACCGACTCCGTCGAGCTGTCGATCACCGAGCTCTTCGCCTACCCCGCGAGCGCCACCGAGCAGACCACCGACGAGGACGACGTCTACCGGCTCGTCGACGACCTCGTCGACCTGGAGCCGGTGGTGATCGACGCCGTCGGCCTCGAGCTGCCGCTGCAGCCGCTCTGCACCCCGGACTGCGCCGGGCTCTGCCCCGAGTGCGGTGTCCGGATGGCGATTGCGGGTTCCGGGCACGGGCATGAGATACTCGATCCTCGCTGGGCCGGACTGGCGAAGTTCGCCTCCGATGCGGCTGCCGCCGCGCCCACCGGTCCCGAGGACCACCCACAGTCAGATCGTTCTGCCGACCAGGCACGCTCGAGCACAGAGGAGAAGTAGTCGTGGCCGTTCCGAAGCGCCGGATGTCCCGTTCCAACACCAGGTCGCGGCGCAGCCAGTGGAAGGCTGTGGCGCCCACCCTCATCACCTGCCCGAACCGGGCCTGCGGGGAGAAGACCCTGCCGCACATCGCGTGCCCGAACTGCGGCACCTACCGGGGCCGCCAGGTCACCGCCGCCGTCTGAGCGAGCCTCCCGTATCGACGTGACATCCAGTAGGGACGGAGCCCGCTCGTCCAGTGACCACGCGAGCCTGCTCGCCGCGCTCGGCGTCGAGCTGCAGCCGGAGCTGCTGCGGCTGGCGCTGACGCACCGCTCGTACGCCTACGAGAACGGCGGGCTGCCCACCAACGAGCGCCTGGAGTTCCTCGGCGACTCGGTGCTCGGGCTCAGCATCACCGAGCGGCTGTACCACGAGCACCCGGAGAAATCCGAGGGCGAGCTCGCGAAGCTGCGCGCCAGCGTGGTCAATATGCACGCGCTGGCCGAGGTGGCGCGGGCGCTCGGCACCGGCGGGCTCGGCACGCACCTGCTGCTCGGCAAGGGCGAGGAGCTCACCGGCGGCCGCGACAAGCCGAGCATCCTGGCCGACGGCATGGAGTCGCTGCTCGGTGCGGTACACCTGGAGCACGGCATCGAGGTGGCGCGCGGCGTCGTGCTCCGGCTCTTCGCGGAGCTGCTGGAGCGCGGCCCGCGGATGGGCGCCGGGCTGGACTGGAAGACCAGCCTGCAGGAGCTCACCGCCGAGCGCGGGCTCGGCGTGCCCAGCTACGAGATCACCTCCACCGGGCCGGACCACGACAAGGAGTTCACCGCCACCACGGTGATCGCCGGGCGGTCCTACGGCAGCGGGGTCGGGCGCTCCAAGAAGGAAGCCGAGCAGAAGGCCGCGGGCACCGCCTACCAGGCGCTGACCGCCGAAGCCGCCGCCGACGCCTGAGGTGCCCGAGCTCCCCGAGGTCGAGGTGGTCCGCCGCGGGCTGGCCGAGCACGTGGTGGGCCGGAAGATCGAGTCGGTCGCCGTCACGCACGAGCGCTCGGTGCGCAGGCACCTCGGCGGCGCCGCCGATCTGGCCGCGCGGCTGTCCGGGCTCACCGTCGCGAGCGCCGAGCGCCGCGGCAAATTCCTCTGGCTCACCTTCGACGAACCCGATCTCGCGCTCGTCGTGCACCTCGGCATGAGCGGGCAGATGCTGGTGCAGCCGGGCGCGGCGCCGCGGCAGAAGCACGCGCACATCACCGCCGGGCTCAGCGACGGCGCCCAGCTGCGCTTCGTCGACCAGCGCACCTTCGGCGGCTGGGCGCTCGCCCCGCTGGTCACCGTCGACGGCACGCCGCTGCCGCAGCCGGTCGCGCACATCGCGCGCGATCCCCTCGACCCCCGCTTCGACCGAGAGGCCGCGGTCACCGCGCTGCGCGCCAGGCCGACCGAGATCAAGCGGCTGCTGCTGGACCAAGGCGTGATCTCCGGGATCGGCAATATCTACGCCGACGAGGCGCTCTGGCGCGCCCGCATCCACGGCACCCGCACCGCCGCCGGGCTCACCCGCCCCGCGCTGCGCACCCTGCTGGACGCCGCCACCGAGGTGATGACCGCCGCGCTCGCCGCGGGCGGCACCTCGTTCGACGCGCTGTACGTCAATGTGAACGGCAACTCCGGGTACTTCGAGCGTTCGCTGGATGCCTACGGCCGGGCCGACGAGCCCTGCCGCCGCTGCGGTGCGCCGATGGTGCGGGAGAAGTTCATGAACCGGTCGTCGTTCTCCTGCCCGCGCTGCCAGCCGAAGCCGCGTGCGCGCGCCGGAAAGCGCGTTACCGTGTGAGCACCGGCGCCTGAGAGGGAAGGACGCATGCGCAAGCTCACCTACTACGTGGCCTCGACCATCGACGGCTTCATCGCCACCGAGGACGGCTCGGTCGACTTCTTCCCGGTCGGCGGCGACCACGGCCCCTACATCAACGCGCACTACCCGGAGACGCTGCCGACCAAGGTGCGCGAGGCGCTCGGCGTGGACAAGCCGAACGGCACCTTCGACACGGTGGTGATGGGCAGGCGCACGCACGATTTCGGCGTGCGCACCGGCACCGCCAGCCCGTACTCGCACCTGCGGCAGTACGTCGTCTCGTCCACGCTGCCGGAGAAACCGGACCCGGACGTCGAGCTCATCGCCGGTGACCCGGTCGCCGCCGTGCGGGCGCTCAAGCGCGAGGAGGGGCTCGGCATCTGGCTCTGCGGCGGCGGCGAGCTGGCGCAGGCGCTGCTACCCGAGATCGACCAGGTGTTCCTCAAGCTGTACCCGATCGTGCTCGGCGCGGGCCGCCCGCTCTTCGGTACCGGGGCGCGGCTGCCCGAGCCTGCCTGCTTCCGGGTGGTCACCAGCCGGGTCTTCGCCGACGGGGTCGCCTTCCTCAAGTACGCCGCGCTGCGCCCGTGAGCGCGCCGGGCCCGGTCGAGGCGCTGCGCGAGATCGGCTTCTGGCTGGAGCGCTCGCGCGCCGAGACGCACCGGGTCAAGGCGTACCGGCGCGCCGCCGACGTGGTGGACGCGCTGCCCGAGCCCGAGCGCGCCGCGCACGCGGCCGCGAACTCGTGGCGCGAGCTGGCCGGGATCGGCCCCAAGACCGCGGCGGTCATCGCCGAGGCGCTGGCGGGCGCGGTGCCGAGCCACCTCGCCGAGCTGCGGCAGGCGGCCCAGCCGATCGGCCCGGCCGGGTCGGCGCTGCGGCAGCACTTGCGCGGCGACCTGCACACGCACTCGGAGTGGTCCGACGGCGGCAGCCCGATCGCCGAGATGATGGCGGTGGCCTCGGCGCTCGGCCACGAGTACTGCGCGCTCACCGACCACTCGCCGCGGCTCACCGTGGCGAACGGCCTCTCCGCCGAGCGGCTGCGCCGCCAGCTGGACGTGGTCGCCGAGCTGAACGCGGAGATCGCGCCCTTCCGGGTACTCACCGGGATCGAGGTGGACATCCTGGCAGGCGGTGAGCTGGACCAGGAGCCCGAGCTGCTCGCCGAGCTCGACGTGGTGGTGGCCAGCGTGCACTCCCGGCTCAGGGACGACAGCGCCGCCATGACCGAGCGCATGGTCTACGCCGTCGCCAACCCGCACGTGGACGTGCTCGGGCACTGCACGGGGCGGCTGGTCGAGGGCGGCCGCGGCACCCGGCCGGAATCGCAGTTCGACGCCGAGGTGGTCTTCGAGGCGTGCCGCGCCTACGGCACCGCGGTGGAGATCAACAGCCGCCCCGAGCGCCGTGACCCGCCCGCCCGGCTGCTCCGGCTCGCCGTCGAGATGGAGTGCCTGTTCTCGATCGACACCGACGCGCACGCCCCCGGCCAGCTGGACTGGCTCGGCTACGGCTGCGAGCGCGCGGTGGCGAACGGGGTGCCGCCGGAGCGCGTGATCAACACCTGGCCGCTGGCCGAGCTGCTGGCCTGGACCACCGGGCGCTGAACCCACGGGGAACACTCGGCGAACTGTCCCGCCCCGGCTGTCGATCCGCCGTATCGCCGTCGAAAATGTGCTCACGGCAACCGAATACGGGGGAGGCGCGCGGGCGTGGACGGGTTTCCGATCGAGATCGTCCTCGCGCTGATCGGCGTCGCGGTGCCGATCACGGCCTTCCTCTGGGAGTTCGTCGTGGTCGGCAGGCGCAGGCTCGGCTACCGGGTGCAGATGGACACCCCGGTCACCGGGGAGATCGAGTCGGTCTTCCCCGGCGTGCTCACCCGGCTGCGCCCCGAATCACCGGACGGCCGCACCGATCTCAAGGATCTCTCGGTGGTGCTGGTCCGGATCGAGAACTCCGGCGCCACCACCATCGACACCAGCGACTACCAGACGCTGGACAGCGGAAGGGCCGGGCTGCACCTGCACTTCCCGCGGCGCCGGGTGATCGGCATGGCGGTCACCGAGCTGAGCCACCCCGGCCTCGCCGAGTGCCTGGACGCCCGCTCCGGCATCGCGCACCGCTGGGACGCGAGCGCGAGCCGCGGCGTCATCGACCTCCCCAAGGTCCCGCTGAACCGCGGCGACCACTACAAGGTGCTCGCCATCCTGCAGCGGCAGGGCCGCTCCGCCGAGGATGTCGAGCCGGAGCTGCGCGGCGGGGTCAAGGGCGGGCGGCTGCTGGAGACCCGCAGCCGGACCCGGGCATCGCGCGCGATGTTCTCGCTGGTCGGCTTCCTGGTGCTGGTGATCGCGGCGCAGCTGGTGGTCGGGGTGGTGCGGGCCGACCGGCCGCCGCGCGGCTGCGTCGGCGGCGGGCTCACCGTGGTGGGGTCGTCGGCGCTGCGGCCGGTGATCGAGGACGCCGCCCGGCGGTACCGCGCCGAATGCCACGACCTGCGGTTCGATTTCGCCTTCGAGGGTACCGAGCGCGGGCTGGACCGGCTGACCAGGGCCGCCTCCACCGACGGCACGCTGATCGCCATCGGCGACAACCCGATCGGCGCCAACTACCCGAAGCTGGACCGGCGTTCGCTCGCGGTGGCGGTCTTCACCGTGGTCACCCACCCCGACCTCGATATCCCCTCGCTCACCACCGAGCAGCTGCGCGATATCTACGCCGGCCGGGTGACCGACTGGAGCGAGGTCGGCGGTCCGCGGCTGCCGGTGGTGCTGGTGGAGCGGACACCGGGCTCGGGGACGCGCGCGGTCTTCGAGCAGCGGGTGCTCGGCGGGTCGCAGCCGGCCGTTCCGCACACCAGCTGCCTCGCCATCCAGGGCCGCGAGCTGACCGGCCCCACCCGCTGCACCGCCGAGGTCACCGGCGACCTGCTGCAGACGGTGCGGAACACCAGGGGCGCCATCGGGTACAGCGAGTTCGGCGAGGCGACGCGGGCCGGGCTGCGCACCCCCGCGCTGAACGGCGTCGCCCCCGACCGGCAGGCCGCGCTGGCCGGGCGCTACGAGCTGTGGGGCATCGAGTTCGCCTACAGCTACGGCGCCGCGCCGCCCGGCTCCCCGGCCGCCGCCTTCCTGCGCTACCTCACCGAGGAGGGCGGCAGCGACGTGCTGCGCGCGCACGGCAACGAACCCTGCCGCGACCTGCCCAACCCCGCGCGCTGCGGCGACAGCGGCTGAGTGTCGGTGCCACCCGCGAAGATGGAGCGGTGCACGGCCTCTCGCTGCGCAACCGCCACATCACGATCGGGCCGGCCGAGGTCGGGATCGGCCCGCGGCGAGGCCGAAGGGCGGCGTACGGCGGCCGGGGTCCCGGTGTACCCGGTGGACGGCTTCGTGCACGGGCGGTGGTCGCCGGCGGGCAGCACACTGCGGATCGAGCCCGGGTATCCGATCGGTAGCTAGAAGGCTGCTGAGATTCGGGAAGAAGCCGAGGGAACGCTGAATTTCGGGTATCCCGACGGGGAAGGCGCGATTTCCATCGTGCGCTGAGTATTCGCCGACGCGCCGCTCTGCTCTCGGTTTCGAGGTTTGGAGCGCCGAAAGTGGGCTATGTTGTCGGCGGCCCCCCTGGGAACTTCAGCTGGCGTTCCGCACCCTCCCAGGCCGACCTGCCCCATGGACGGCGGTGCTCGCTCGGTCTTCACCTCCGCCGCGGCGGCCGTCTTTCTGCGCCCGGTACACCGGTGTGCCGGGTGGATGTGCTTCACGGTTGTTCCCTGGAAGGAGGGTCATGAGCGCAGGGCTGTCAGCGCCGATCCCGGCGCAGTTCGATACCGCGGATCTGCTGTCGCTCGGTCGTCGTCCCGATCGGTTCCGGATCGCCATGGTGGTGCCGCCGTACTTCGACGTGCCGCCCAAGGCGTACGGCGGCGTCGAGGCGGTCGTCGCCGACCTGGTGGATTCGCTGGTCGGCCGGGGCCACGAGGTGACCCTGCTCGGTGCGGGGGAGCCGGGGACCAAGGCGAACTTCCTGCCGCTGTGGGACCGCGCGGTCCCGGAGCGGCTCGGCGAGCCGTTCCCCGAGGTGGTGCACGCACTGCGGGTGCGGCGCGCGATCGAGAAGCTGGCCGACACCGCCGGGGTCGACCTGGTGCACGACCACACCTTCGCGGGCCCGCTCAACGCCCCCGCCTACGAGGGGCTCGGACTGCCCACCGTGGTCACTGTGCACGGCCCGGTGCAGGACGACTGCTACCGCTACTACCGCGAGATGGGCGACGAGGTCGCGCTGGTCGCGATCAGCGACCGGCAGCGCGCGCTCGCCCCCGACCTGAACTGGGCAGGCCGCGTGCACAACGCGCTGCACGTGGACGAGTGGCCGTTCCGCGCCGAGAAGAAGGAGTACGCGCTCTTCCTCGGTCGCTACACCGAGGACAAGGCGCCGCATCTCGCGGTTCAAGCGGCCCACGAAGCGGGTATCCCCCTGGTACTCGCGGGCAAGTGCAGCGAACCGGCGGAGCAGAACTACTTCGAGGAGAAGGTCCGCCCGCTGCTCGGTGAGCAGGACCACGTCTTCGGCATGGCCGACGCCACCGCCAAGCGCACGCTGCTCTCCGAGGCGAGCTGCCTGTTGTTCCCGGTGCGGTGGGAGGAGCCGTTCGGCATGGTGATGATCGAGGCGATGGTCTGCGGTACCCCGGTGGTGGCGCTGCGCGGCGGCGCGGTGCCCGAGGTCGTGGTGGACGGGGTGACCGGGCGGATCTGCGACGACCCCGCCGAGCTGCCCGCCGCCATCGCGGAGGTGCGCGGCTACGACCCGGCGGCCTGCCGGGCGCACGTGACGGCCAATTTCGGCGCCGACACGCTCGGCCGCGGCTACGAGGAGGTCTACCGGAACCTGCTGCGCGAGCGCGCCGTTCGCTTCGCCGGCTCCACCGCCATGACCTTCGCGGCGAGCGGCCGGGCATGACGGCCGACGCGCCCGCCCCGCTCAACGCAGGCGAACCCACCGGGCTCGGTGGCTGCGGGGCCTCGGTGACCCTGGTGGAGGGCGGCACCTTCTGCCTGTCCAACCGGCTCGGCGATATCGCGCCCGGGTTGCCGCACGGCCTGTTCTACCGGGACGCGCGCGTCATCTCCCGCTGGGAGCTGCTGGTGGACGGCAAGCCCGCGGACTCGCTCTCCGTGCTGAGCCCGGAGGCGTTCGCGGCCAGGTTCGTGCTGCGCCGTCCACCGCAGGCCGGGATCGCCGACAGCACCCTGCTCGTGGTCAGGGAGCGGCTGGTGGCCGAGGGCCTGCACGAGACCATCACGCTGGAGAACATGGGCCGCGAGCCGACAGCGGTCACGCTGGAGTTGCACGTCGACGCGGATTTCGTCGACCTCTTCGCGGTCAAGGAGGGCCGGGCCGGGCACACCAGGGCCGAGGTCACCGCCGCCGACGGCGAGCTGCTGCTGCACGACCGCTCGGAGCGGATGCGCGGGCTCTCGGTCTCGTCGACGGTGGAGCCGGTGGTGCTGCCGGGCACGCTGGTGTGGCGGGTGGTGGTCCCGGTCGGCGAGCTCTGGCAGACCGAGATCATCGCCCAGCCCACCGTCGGCAACCAGCGCATCCAGTCGCTGAGCCCGGGCGAGCAGCTCGGCATCAGCGCGCCCGGCCGCAAGATCGAGGCGTGGCGGGACAGCGCCACCGACGTGCGCGCCGACGACCCGGTGCTGGCCCAGGTGCTGCGCCGCACCGAGAGCGATCTCGGCGCGCTGCAGATCCACGACGAGCACGGCGACGGCCGCCCCTTCGTGGCGGCGGGCGCGCCCTGGTTCATGACGCTCTTCGGCCGGGACAGCCTGCTCACCGCGTGGATGGCGCTGCCGCTGGAGGTCGATCTCGCGGTCGGCACCCTGGAGCAGCTCGCGGAGCTGCAGGGCCGGCGGGTGGATCCGCTCACCGAGGAGGAGCCGGGGCGGATCATGCACGAGATGCGCCGCGGCCCGGCCAGCGGACAGGTGCTCGGCGGCAACATCTACTACGGCACCGCCGACGCCACCCCGCTCTTCGTCATGCTGCTCAACGAGGCGCACCGCTGGGGCGCCGACCGGGACGCGGTGGAGGCGCTGCTGCCCGCCGCCGACGCCGCGTTGCGCTGGCTGCGCGATTACGGCGACCGGGACGGCGACGGCTTCGTCGAGTACCGCCGGGCCACCGACCGCGGCCTGATCAACCAGGGCTGGAAGGACAGCTTCGACGGCATCAACGACGCCTCCGGGCACCTGCCGGAGGCGCCGCTCGCGCTCTGCGAGGTGCAGGGCTACACCTACGCCGCGGTACTGGCCCGCGCCGAGCTCGCCGCCGCCTTCGACGAGGTGCGGGTGGCGGCCAAGCTGCGGGACAAGGCGGCCGAGCTGAAGCAGAACTTCGCCGCGAAGTTCTGGCTGCCCGAGCGCGGCTGGTACGCCGTCGCGCTGGACCGCGACAAGCGCAGGGTCGATGCGCTGACCAGCAATGTCGCGCACTGCCTGTGGTCGGGGATCGCCACCGACTCGCACGCCGAGCAGATCGTGCGGCGGCTCTCGGGGCCGGAGATGGACAGCGGCTTCGGGTTGCGCACGCTCGGCTCCCACATGGGCGCCTACAACCCCATGAGCTACCACAACGGCTCGATCTGGCCGCACGACACCGCGCTCGCGGTGGCCGGGCTGCTGCGCTACCAGCACGTGCCCGGCGCGGTCGAGCTGGCGACCCGGCTGGCGGGCGGGCTGCTGGACGCGGCGGCCGCCTTCGGCGGGCGGCTGCCCGAGCTGTTCTGCGGCTTCCCGCGCACCCGCTTCGCCGCGCCGGTGCCGTACCCGACCTCCTGCTCGCCGCAGGCCTGGGCCAGCGCGGCCCCGATGCTGCTGGTGCGCTCCTTCCTCGGACTGGAGCCGAACGTGCCGGAGCGCACGCTCGGCGTGCGGCCGCGGCTGCCCGGCGGCTGGGGCACGGTGACGCTCTCCGCGCTGCGGCTCGGCGCCGTCACCGTCGACGTGCAGGCCAAGGGCGACGAGGTCACCGAGGTCCGGCTGCCGGACGAGTGGAAGCTGATCGCGGAATGACCGACCCCCGATAACCGATCCCCCGAGAGGCGCGACCATGCAGACCTCGCTGGACACCAGGGATCTGTGGAGCTCGCAGCACAGCGACTGTGCCGCGGCTCCCACCGTCCCGCTCGACCTGGACCGGGCCCGCTTCATCTGCAGCATGCACGCCGGTCACGGCCCGGAGTGCCGCCAGTACCTGGCGGCCGCCGCGTTCTGCTACGGCGCCGGATAGCGCCGGTCCAGCTCGAGATTCAGCTCCAGCACCCGCACCGCGGGCTCGCCGAGGAAACCGAGCGCGCGGCCGTCGGTGTGCGCCTCGACCAGGGCGCGCACCCGATCCTCTGGCACTCCGCGGGCAGCGGCCACCCGGCGTAGTTGCAGCGCGGCGTACTCCGGGGAGATGTGCGGGTCGAGGCCGCTGCCGCTCGCGGTGACCGCGTCGGCGGGCACCGCCGGGCTACCGCTCGCAGAGCCGCGCACCGGGACCAGCCGGGCCGCCGACCAATCCTCCTGCTCCGCCGCGCACTCCACGGTGACGCCGCGGTAGCCGGCGAGGAAGGGGCGGGCCGGGCAGGGCTGGTTCACGCTCACCACCCGCGCCGGGGTGGTGACCGTGCCGTCGGCGGCGCGCGGGCCGAAGACGGCGAGCACCGCCCCGACGCCGTCGGCGGTGCAGAACGGGCGGGAGCCGTCGACCCCCTCGCGGTCGCCGACCTCCCTGCTGCGCGTGCACACCTGGGTGAGCAGGCTCGGCGCGTCGGCGGTGTCGACGATGTCCTCCGGGCCGCGGTTGCTCGCGCCGCTGGCGAGCGTGTCGTAGCCGTCGCCCGCCGCGGAGGGGCGGCTCTGGAAGTAGCCGGGCAGCGCGGAACCGTCGGCGGCGGTGAAGGACTGGCCGAGCAGCCGGGAGCCGGCCGCGGCGCCGTCGACCGTGATCACCGACCCCGCCGCGCGCTCGCTCAGCCCGGGCAGCTGCCCGACGGCGGTCACCGCGAGCGGGTAGGCGATCCCGGTGACGACGGTGAGCGCGGCGAGCGCGCGCACCGCGGCCAGGTGCTGCCGGATCCAGGTGGTCGTACGCATGTCAGGACATCCCGGGGAGAAGGTGGACGAACAGGTCGATGAGCTTGATGCCGAGGAACGGCACCACGATGCCGCCGAGGCCGTAGATCGCGAGGTTGCGCCCGAGCAGCCCGGCGGCGTCGCTCGGCCGGTACCGCACCCCGCGCAGCGCCAGCGGGATGAGCGCGACGATCACCACCGCGTTGAAGATCACCGCCGAGAGGATCGCCGACTGCGGGCTGGCCAGCCGCATGACGTTCAGCGCGGCCAGGCCGGGGAAGAGCGGAACGAAGAGCGCCGGGATGATCGCGAAGTACTTGGCGATGTCGTTGGCGATGGAGAAGGTGGTGAGCGCGCCGCGGGTGATGAGCAGCTGCTTGCCGATCGCCACGATCTCGATCAGCTTGGTCGGATCGGAGTCGAGGTCGACCATGTTGCCCGCCTCCTTGGCCGCCGAGGTGCCGGTGTTCATGGCGACCCCGACATCGGCCTGGGCCAGCGCCGGGGCGTCGTTGGTGCCGTCGCCGGTCATGGCGACGAGCCGGCCGCCCTCCTGCTCCCTCCGGATGAGCGCGAGCTTGTCCTCCGGGGTGGCCTCGGCGAGGAAGTCGTCCACCCCGGCCTGGTTCGCGATGGCGGCGGCGGTGGCCGGGTTGTCGCCGGTGATCATGACGGTGCGGATGCCCATCCGGCGCATCTGGTCGAACCGCTCGCGCATGCCGTCCTTCACGACGTCGACCAGCGCCAGCACGCCGAGCAGGCGGGCGGTGCCCGCGCGCACCTCGCCGACGACCAGCGGGGTGCCGCCCGCGCCGGAGATCCGCTCCACCTGTGCGCCGATCTCGTCCGGCACCGAACCGCCCTCGGCGCGAACCCACGCCACGACCGCGGCCGCCGCGCCCTTGCGCAGCCGGTGGCCGTCGGCGAGGTCGACGCCGGACATCCTGGTCTGCGCGGTGAACGGCACCCAGGTGGCGCCGGTGAGCTCGCCGGCGCCGCGCGCGCGGCGGCCGTGCGCCTCCTTCGCGTGCACCACGATCGAGCGGCCCTCCGGGGTCTCGTCGGCGAGGCTGGCGAGCTGCGCGGCGTCGGCCAGCTCGTCCGGCGAGATACCGGGCGCGGGCAGGAACTCCGAGGCCTGCCGGTTGCCGAGCGTGATGGTGCCGGTCTTGTCCAGCAGCAGCGTGTTCACATCGCCCGCCGCCTCCACCGCGCGGCCGGACATGGCCAGCACATTGCGCTGCACCAGCCGGTCCATCCCGGCGATGCCGATGGCCGAGAGCAGCGCGCCGATGGTGGTCGGGATGAGGCAGACCAGCAGCGCTACCAGCACGATGCCGGAGATGCCTTCGGCGGTGAGCGCGAGGGTGTCGGCCACCCCGGTGTCGTTGCCGCGCGAATAGATCGCCAGGGGCTGCAGGGTGACGACCGCGCAGAGGAAGACCACGGTGAGCGCGGCGAGCAGGATGTTCAGCGCGATCTCGTTCGGCGTCCGCTGCCGCTTCGCCCCCTCCACCAGGGCGATCATGGTGTCGATGAAGCCGGCGCCCGGCTCCTGGGTGATCTCGACGACGATCCGGTCCGAGAGCACCGTGGTACCGCCGGTGACGGCCGAGCGGTCGCCGCCGGATTCCCGGATCACCGGCGCGGATTCGCCGGTGATCGCCGACTCGTCGACCGCGGCGATGCCGTCGACCACGTCGCCGTCGGCGGGCACCACCTCGCCCGCTTCGACCACCACCCGATCGCCGCGGCGCAGCTCGGGGGCGGGCACCCGCTCCTCGGCGCCGCCCGCGGCGAGCCTGCGGGCGACGGTGTCGGTGCGGGCCCTGCGCAGCGAATCCGCCTGCGCGCGGCCGCGGCCCTCGGCGACCGCTTCGGCCAGATTGGCGAAGAGCACGGTGAGCCAGAGCCAGGCGACCACCGCCGCGGCGAAGAAGTTCGGGTCGGCCACCGCGAGCACGGTGGACCAGGCCGCGCCGATCTCCACGATGAGCATGACCGGGTTGTGCCAGAGCGTGCGCGGATCCAGTTTGCGCAGCGCCTGCGGCAGGCAGGTGAGCAGCATGGCCGGGTCGAGCAGCCCGGCGCGCACGGCGCCTGGGCGGCGGGGTGCGGGCGCGGCCGGGGCGGGGGAGGAGAGCGTGGAGGTCATGAACCGATTCCTTCGGCGAGCGGGCCGAGCGCGAGGGCGGGCAGGAAGGTGAGCGCGACCAGGACAACGGTCACGCCTGTGACCATGCCGACGAACTGCGGACGGTGGGTGGGCAGCGTCCCGGCCGACTCCGGGGTCCGGCCCTGCGCGGCGAGCGACCCGGCCAGCGCCAGGACCAGCACGATCGGCAGGAACCGGCCACAGAGCATGGCGAGTCCGAGCGCGGTGTTGAACCACTCGGTATTGCCGGAGAGTCCGCCGAATGCCGAGCCGTTGTTCGCGGCCGCCGAGGTGAAGGCGTAGAGCACCTCGGAGAGGCCGTGCGGCCCGGACGCGAGCATGCTCGCCCGCTGCCCCGGCATGGCGACGGCGAGCGCGGTGCCGCTCAGGATCACCAGCGGGGTCACCAGGATGTAGGCGGCGGCCAGCTTGATCTCCCGCGGGGTGATCTTCTTGCCCAGGTACTCCGGGGTGCGGCCGACCATCAGCCCGGCCACGAAGACGGTGAGCACCGCGAGCACCAGGATTCCGTACAGCCCGGAGCCGACGCCGCCCGGCGCGACCTCGCCGAGCTGCATGTGGACCATGGTCATCATGCCGCCGAGGCCGGTGTACGAATCGTGCAACGAGTTCACCGCGCCGGTCGAGGTGAGCGTGGTGCTCGCCGCGAAGACCGCGGAATCCACGACGCCGAAGCGCTGCTCCACGCCCTCGGTGGCGGCGCCGATCGCGGTCGGCACGGTGCCGTCGGCGCGCAGCTGGAAGAGCACGGTGAGCGCGATGCCGGTGAGCGCGAGCACGGCCTGCACCGCCAGGATGGCGTACCCCTGCTTCGGGCTGCCGACCATCCGGCCGAAGGTGCGCGGCAGCGAGCACGCGATGACGAGCAGCAGGAAGATCTCCACCCAGTTGGTCCAGGCGGACGGGTTCTCGAACGGGTGCGCGGAGTTGGCGTTGTAGAAGCCGCCGCCGTTGGTGCCGAGCTCCTTGATCGCCTCCTGGCTCGCCACCGGCCCGCCCGGAATCGGTTGCGCCGCACCGGCCACGGTCTGTGCCACCTGGTCGTGCAGCTGGAGGTTCTGCACCACACCGCCGATCAGCAGCACCACCGCGGCCACGAAGGCCAGCGGCAGCAGGATGCGCACGGTACCGCGCACCAGGTCCACCCAGAAGTTGCCGAGCTCACCGGTGCGGGTGCGGGCGAAGCCGCGCACCAGCGCCACCGCCACCGCCATCCCGACCGCCGCGGAGACGAAGTTCTGCACCGCGATTCCGGCCATCTGCACCAGGTGCCCCTGGGTGCTCTCACCCGCGTAGTTCTGCCAGTTGGTGTTGGTCACGAAGCTGACCGCGGTGTTCCAGGCCAGCGCGGGGGTCAGGTCGGTGCCGGGATCGGCGAGGTGCAGCGGCAGGGCCCGCTGCGCCAGCTGGAGGGCGAAGAGCGCGAGCACGCCGACCGCCGAGAAGGCGAGCACGCTGCGGGCGTACACCGGCCAGCTCTGCTCGACCTCGGGGCGTACCCCGATCACCCGGTAGATCAGCCGCTCCGCGCGGGCATGCTTCGTGCCGGTGTAGACGCGGTACATGTGGTCGCCGAGCGGCACGTGCACCAGCGCGAGCGCCGCCACCAGCGAGCCGACCACCAGCACCGCCCGGAGCGTGTCGTTCACCTAGAACCTCTCGGGGAAGAGCAGGGCGGCCAGCGCCAGCAGCGCGACCGGCACCGCGAGTGCCAGGCCTGCGATATTCGCGATCACAGCCGCTCCACCCCGCGCTGGACCAGGCCCAACAGGGCGAACACGGCCACGGTGAGCACCGTGAACACGACGACGGACATCGGGTCGAACCTCCTCGAGCTGCTCCGCCGTGGAGCACGCCCGATCGAGTGAACGACAGCCGCGGCGCGTTTCCGCCGCTCCTTACGGCTTCTTGGCGGGGCGGCCGCGCGCCTTGACGGTTTGTTGACACCGGGCTTCCCGCAGGGCGTGAACACCCCTGCGTCGCACCGTGATACGGAAGCGTCAGGAAACGCGGCGCCGGCGTCAACGAACCGTAAAGATGCCCGCCCCTGGCGCCGGGCGCGAGCAGAGTGAACGGGAACTCGGAGGAACGATGAAGGTGGTGGTGACCGCGGTGGCCGGTTTCCTGTGCGGCATGGCCGCGACCTACGCGGCGGCGTGGCGGCGGCACCACCGCGGGCGGTGAACCGCGGCGAACTGCGGATCTACCTCGGCGCGGCGCCCGGCGTCGGCAAGACCTACGCCATGCTCGCCGAGGCGCACCGCCGCCGCGAGCGCGGCCGCGACGTCGTCGCCGCGGTCGTCGAGACGCACGGCCGGGCGCAGACGGCCGCGCTGCTCGACGGGATCGAGCGCGTGCCGCCGCGACGGGTGCCCTACCGCGGCACCGTGCTGGACGAGCTCGACGTGGACGCGGTGCTGCGCCGCGCGCCCGGCGTCGCGCTGGTGGACGAGCTCGCGCACACCAACGCGCCGGGCAGCCGCAACGCCAAGCGCTGGCAGGACGTGAACGAGCTGCTCGACGCCGGGATCGACGTGATCTCCACCGTCAATGTCCAGCACCTGGAGAGCCTGAACGACGTGGTCGAGCAGATCACCGGAATCGAGCAGAGGGAGACGGTGCCGGATGCGGTGGTGCGGGGGGCGGGGCAGGTGGAGCTGGTCGACATCACCCCGGAGGCGCTGCGCCGCAGGCTCGCGCACGGCAATGTCTACGCCGCCGACCGGGCCGATGCCGCGCTGCGCAACTACTTCCGCCCCGGCAACCTCACCGCGCTGCGCGAGCTCGCGCTGCTCTGGCTGGCCGACCAGGTCGACGCCGCGCTCGCGAAGTACCGCGCCGAGCACCGGATCACCGCCACCTGGGAGGCGCGCGAGCGGGTGGTGGTCGCGGTGACCGGCGGCCCGGAATCGGAGACGGTCGTGCGCCGCGCGGCCCGGATCGCGGGCAAGGCCAGCGCCGGACTGCTGGTGCTGCACGTGGTGCGCGGCGACGGGTTGGCCGGGGTCTCGGCCGGGCGGCTGGCCCGGCTGCGCGAGCTGGCCGGTGCGCTCGACGCCTCGCTGCACACCGTCACCGGCGAGGATGTGCCGTCCGCGCTGCTCGGCTTCGCCCGCGAGGTCAACGCCACCCAGGTGGTGCTCGGCACCTCGCGCCGCTCGCGCTGGGCGCGGCTGTTCGACGAGGGGATCGGCGCCGCGGTGGTCCAGCGGTCGGGCAAGATCGACATCCACATGGTGACCCACTCCGAGACCCACCGCCCGCTGCGGCGCGCGGCGCTGCGGCCGCGGCGCCCGGTCGCCGCCTGGCCCGCGGCGGTGCTGGTGCCGCTGCTGGTCTGCGCGGTCTGCGCCTGGCTGCTGGACGGTGTACTCGACCTGCCCGGGCTCTCCTCGGTCTTCGTGGTCGGGGTGGTGGCCGTCTCGCTCTTCGGCGGGGTGCTGCCTGCCACGGTCTCGGCGCTGCTCTCCGGGCTGCTGCTGAACTGGTTCTTCGCCGCGCCGCGGTACAGCTTCACCGTCGCCGAGCCGGACAACTTCGTCGCGGTGGTGGTGCTGCTCGTGGTCGCGGTCGCGGTGGCCGCGCTGGTCGATATCGCCGCGGCGCGCGCCGAGCAGGCGCGGCGGGCGTCGCGCCAGGCCGAGCTGCTCACCCAGTTCGCGGGCGCGGTGCTGCACGGCGCCGACCTGCCCCGGCTGCTGGAGCAGCTCAGGGAGACCTACGCGCAGCGCTGGGCAGGCGTCCTCGACGGCGACACCGTCGTCGCCGCGGTGGGATCGGAGCCGCCCGCGCGGCCCGGCGAGGCCGACACCGTGGTCGAATCCGGCGACGGGCAGCTGGTGCTCGCGCTGGCCGGGCGGCCACTGGCCGCCGCCGACCGGCCGGTGCTCGCCGCCGTCGCCAACCAGGCGGCCGGGCTGGTGCGGCAGGCCAGGCTCACCGAGGAGGCCGGTGCCGCCGCGGCGCTGCGCGAGGCCGACCGGCTGCGCCGCGCGCTGCTCTCCGCCGTCGGGCACGACCTGCGCACCCCGCTGGCCGGGGCCAAGGCCGCCGTCTCCAGCCTGCGCAGCGAGGACGTCGAGTTCGGCCCGGAGGACACCGAGGAACTGCTGGAGACCGTCGAGGAGTCGGTGGACCAGCTCACCGCGCTGGTGGACAATCTGCTCGACTCCTCGCGGCTCGCCGCGGGCGTGGTCGCGCCCCGGGTGCTCACCGTCTACCTGGACGAGGCGGTGCACCGCGCGCTGGTCGGCATCGGTATGGGCACCCGCGGGCTGCGCCGGGCCTCGATGGCGCGGGTCGAGGTCGAGGTCGGCGAGATCGCGGTCGCCGCCGACCCGGGGCTGCTGGAGCGAGTGCTGGCCAACCTGCTGGACAACGCGCTGCGGCACGCCCCGCCCGCGGCGCCGGTGCGGGTGAGCGCGCAGCGCGACGGCGGCCGGGTGACCGTCGCGGTCGCCGACACCGGGCCCGGTATCCCGCGCGGCGCCGAGGAGCAGGTGTTCGAGCCGTTCCAGCGGCTCGGCGACCGCGACAACACCACCGGCGTCGGGCTCGGCCTCTCCGTGGTGCGCGGCTTCGCCGAGGCCATGGGCGGTACCGTGCACGCCGAGACAACGCCGGGCGGCGGGCTGACCATGCTCGTCGACCTGCCCGCAGCCGAGGAGTGCGCGTGACCGATCCGAAGCGGGCGGCGGTGGCCGGGGCCGGGGCACGCCGATGACCGGCCCGGCCCCCGCGGCCACGACGGTGCTCGTCGTCGACGACGAGCCGCAGATCGTGCGCGCGCTCCGGATCAACCTCTCGGTGCGCGGCTACGACGTGGTCACCGCGGGCACCGGCGCCGCCTCGCTGCGCGCCGCCGCCGAGCGCCACCCGGACGTGGTGATCCTCGACCTCGGGCTGCCGGACATGGACGGCACCGAGGTGATCGCCGGGCTGCGCGGCTGGACCGCGGCCCCGGTGATCGTGCTCTCCGCCCGCACCGACTCCGCGGACAAGGTCGAGGCGCTGGACGCGGGCGCCGACGACTACGTCACCAAGCCGTTCGGCATGGACGAGCTGCTGGCCCGGCTGCGCGCCGCGGTGCGCAGGGCGGGCGCCGACACCGGCGGTGAGCCGGTGGTGGTGACCGACTCGTTCACCGTCGACCTGGCCGCCAAGCGGGTCACCAGGCACGGCGAGCCGGTGCACCTCACCCCGACCGAGTGGGGGATGCTCGAGATGCTGGTGCGGCACCGGGGCAAGCTGGTCGGCCGCAAGGAGCTGCTGCGCGAGGTGTGGGGCCCCTCGTACGCCACCGAAACCCACTACCTGCGGGTCTATCTCGCGCAGCTGCGGCGCAAGCTGGAGGACGACCCGGCGCACCCGAGGCACCTGATCACCGAGGCGGGCATGGGGTACCGGTTCCAGGAGTGAACGGAATGCCGCCGCCCGGCCCGGTGTTGCCCGGCACGACCGTCCCCGAGAATGGCAGGATCGTGACCATGTCCGAGCAGAACACCGCGGCGCTCTGGGTCGAGCGCACCGGCACCCGCGCCTACACCGGCCGCAACGAGAGGGGCGCGGAGGTGCGCGTCGCCTCGGCGGGCACCCCGGCCGCCTTCACCCCGGGCGAGCTGCTCAAGATCGCGGTCGCGGCGTGCTCCGGGCTGAGCGCCGACTTCTCGCTCTCCCGCAAGCTCGGCGAGCACTTCGACGCCACCATCCGGGTCTCCGGCGACCCGGACCGGGAGAACGAGGTCTACCCGGAGATCGACGAAGTCTTCGAACTCGACCTCAGCGAGCTCTCCGAGGGCGAGCGCGAGCGGCTGCTGGTGAGCGTGCAGCGCGCCGTCGACAGGGTGTGCACCGTCGGCCGGACCCTGAAGTCCGGGAGCAAGGTGACGCTCTCCTTCGACGTGGAGCTGTAGGTGGCGGCCGAGCGGCTCTCCGCCTGGGTGCACGGGCAGGTGCAGGGCGTCGGGTTCCGCTGGTGGACCCGGTCGCGCGCGCTGGAACTCGGACTCACCGGGCACGCCACCAATACCGCCGACGGGCGGGTGCACGTGGTCGCCGAGGGGCCGCGGCCCGCCGCCGAGCACTTGCTCGCCCTGCTCCGCTCGCCCGATACACCTGGCCGGGTGAGTCTTGTTGTGGAAAGCTGGGAGCCCGCGCGGGGCGATCTGTCCGGATTCGAGGAGCGGTAGCGGCGTGAGCACAGACGAACACCGTCCGGGGGCGGGATCGGACGGCGGCGGCAGGCCGCAGTGGGAAGAGGGGACCGCCGCGTCCACCGGACCGGTCTACGAGGAGGGGTCGGCGGCGAATATGCCCGGTTCCGGGGCGCGGTCGTCCCCGGAGGGTCCGGGCACTCGTCCGGGTCCGGACGCGGAGCAGCCCGGCACACCGTCGCCTTCGAGCGGGGATCAGCCGGGTACTCAGCCGTTCCCGGCCGCCGGGCAGCCGGGTACTCAGCCGTATCCCGCTGCGGGGCAGCCGGGTGCGCAGCCGTTTCCGGCCGCCGGTCCGCCCCCGACGCAGCCGTTCGGGCAGTCGCCCGGCGGTTTCCAGCCGCCGCCCGGTTCACTTCCGGGCGCGCACGGCACCCCGCCACCCGGGAACACCCCACCCGGAAGCGGGAAGCGCGCGGGGCGCATCCGGCAGCAGCAGGCGGGGGTGACGCGCCCGCGCCAGCCGACGGTTGCCGAGGCCCGCGCCAGAGACAAGGTGCGCAAGCAGGCCCGCGACGCCGAGCGCGCCGCCGCCGAGGCCGCGGCGGCCAAGAAGCGCACCCGCAACCGGGTGCTCATCGGCGGCGCCGCCGTGGTCGGCATCGCCGGGCTGGTCGGCGGTGGCTACCTCGCCTACCTGGCGCTCACCGCGCCGGACACGGTCACCGCGTCCTGCGTGCGCACCGACCAGAACGGCAACGAGATCGTCGTCGAGGACAGCTACTGCGGCACAGGCCGCCCCGGCTTCGTCGGCGACACCGCCGGCGTCGTGGTGCTGGCCGGCTGGCCCCAGTACCGCTACTACTACGGCGGCTCCACCGCCATCGGCAGCAAGCCGACCGGCGGGACCACGGTGAAGCCGAAGAACACCGAGATCAAGACCAAGACCGGCACCACGGTGCAGCGCGGCGGGCTCGGCAGCAGGATCGGCGGAGGTTCCTAGCGGTGCGACGGGTCCGCGTGGAACCACGGCAGGGCTGGCAGCAGATCGTCGAGGGGCAGGGGCTGGTCTACGGCACCCCCGGCCGCGACGCGCAGGGGCAGCCGCGGCCGTACTGGGACGAATCGGTCTACTACGAGTTCGACATGGCCGAGATCCTCGCCCTGGAGGCGGATGTCGAACTGCTGCACAGCATGTGCCTGAAGGCCGTCGAGCACGTCGTGCTGACCGAGCGCTACCGCGACTTCGGCCTGCCGGAGTGGAGCTGGCAGCCGATCGCCGAATCCTGGCGCCGCGCCGACCCGCACGTCTACGGCCGCTTCGACCTGCGCTACGACGCCCGCCGCCCGGCCAAGCTGCTGGAGTACAACGCCGACACCCCCACCTCGCTGCTGGAGGCGGCGATCCTGCAGTGGCACTGGCTCACCGCGCGGTACCCGGACCACGACCAGTGGAACTCGCTGCACGAGAAGCTGGTCGAGCGCTGGGGCGAGCTGCGCGGCCTGCTCCCCAGCGACCAGCTGCACTTCAGCTGGTCCGGCGCCGAGCCGACCGGCGAGGACGGCGTCACCACCGCCTACATCCAGGAGACCGCCGCCGAGGCCGGCTTCGACACCATCGGGCTGCCGATCGAAGAGGTCGGCGTCGACATCGAGCTGGAGCGCTTCGTCGACCTGGCCGAGGACCCGATCCAGGCCATCTTCAAGCTCTACCCGTGGGAGTGGGTGCTCGACGACGATTTCGGCAAGCGGGTCGTCGCGAGCCTGCCGCAGACCATGTGGATCGAGCCACTGTGGAAGGCGCTGCTCAGCAACAAGGCCATCCTCGCGGTGCTCTGGGAGATGTACCCCGGCCATCCGAACCTGCTACCCGCCTACCTCGACCAGCCGAACGAGCTCACCGAGTACATCCGCAAGCCCAAGCTCGGCCGCGAGGGCGCGAACATGACCATCGTCGGCGCCGGGATGGAGACCGCGACCGGTGGCATGTACGGCGCGGAGGGCTTCGTCTACCAGCTGCTCGACCCGCTGCCGCAGTTCGACGACATGCGGCCGGTGCTCGGCGCCTGGATCGTCGGCGACAGCTCGGCCGGGCTCGGCATCCGCGAAACGGCCGGGCTGATCACCGACGACGGCTCCGCCTTCGTCCCGCACCGCATCCCCACCGACGATTGATCGTCAACACTTCCGGAAGGACCACGATGACCGCCGCTGTCGCCCTCGAATCGGGCTACTGGAGTTCGCTCGGCGAAGGGGTGGGCGCGATCCTGCTCTACGCCCTCGTCGGCCTGGTGCTCATGCTCGTCGGCTTCTACGCCATCGACCTCACCACGCCGGGGCAGCTGCGTCAGCTGGTGCTCGAGGGCAAGCCGAACGCCATCGTCGTAACGGCGGCGGGCATGGTGAGCATGGCGTTCATCGTGGTGCTCGCCATCTTCGCGTCCTCGGGCAAGCTGCTGGAGGGGCTCATCGCCTCGCTCGTCTTCGGCCTGGTCGGGATCATCGCGCAGGTGGTCTCGGTGCGGGTGATCGAGAAGGCGCTCGGCATCGATATCGGGGAGGCGCTGCACGCCGAGGGGTACACCCCGGCGGTGCTCGTGGTGGCGGCCGCGCACTTCGCGCTCGGGCTCGTGGTGGCGTTCGCGATTCTCTGAACGCCCTTGACATTCCACTGTGGAAGCACCATGCTGGTCATATTCCACAGTGGAGGGTGATGCCGTGTCCCCTCCCGCCGAGAGGACTCGAGCATGGACATCGCAACCGGTACCCGCGCCTCCGATGCCGAGCGCGACGGGGTGGTGAGCCTGCTCGGCAGGCACCTCGCCGACGGGCGGCTGGATCTGGCGGAGTACGACGAGCGGGTCGCCCGGGTCTACGCCACCCGGGCGCGGGACGATCTCGCGCTGCTCCTCTCCGACCTGCCCACGATCTCGGATTCCGCTGTGCAGGCGGCAAAGCCGCGCGGGGTGCGCACGCTGCCGCTCTGGCAGCAGATCGAGTTCGCGAGCTGGGCCGGGGTGAGCCTGCTCGTGCTGGTGATCTGGGCGGCGATCTCGCTCGGCGCCGGGGAGTTCACCTACTTCTGGCCGGTCTGGGTGATCGGGCCGTGGGGCGCGGTGCTCGCGTTCCGCGTGGTGACCGGGTTCGAGGGGCGGGGGTGCGGGGCGCGCGCGGTCGGCTGATCAGTCGTCGCGGCGTCTGCGCGGGGTGGACAGGCGGGGCGGGGGCGGTTCGCGGTAGGTGCGGTCGGTCGGGCCGTCGGCGGTTTCCCACCAGCTCCCGGCGTCCTGGCGCTGCTGCCTGCCTGCCCCCCGGCGCCGGATCGGGCCGCTGTACCGCTGGTCTTCCCCGTGCTGCTCGACCGGTGGTTCGGCGCGATCCGCCGATCGCCGTGCGGCCGGGTCGGGTTGGGCGCCGCGAGCACGGCGCGCGACCGTGCGGTCGGTCGCGGCCTCGGCGTCCCGCTCGGAACCCGTGCCGCGTCGAGCCCGCGGCGCTGCGTCGCGTTCCGCCGCAGCTCCGGGCCCGGTTTCCGGGGGCTCGCCGCCGCGCGGAGCTCGCCCGGCGGATTCGTTCGCGCCGCGCACCGCCGTGGATCCGGAGCCTTGCCCGCGTCCGGCCCGCGCGGCCGACTCACCTCGCCGCCGTCCGCTCCCGCGATCCGCCGGAGCCCCGCGCCGGGCACGCGCCTCCGGTTCGGTCCCGGAATCCGCGGTGGGTCGCGCACTGCGCTCGGGCCGTCCGCCCGGCCCGGCCGGGTCGCGCGGACGGGCCGATCGCTGGTTCGGCTCCGCCAGCGTGCTCGCGGAGTCCGCCCCTCGGCGTGCGCTCCGCGGCGAGGACCCGCCGCCCGGGCGCGCGCCACCGCCGGCGGAGCCGCGCTCGGCCGCACCTCGCGGGTCCGCTGCCCGCCCGCCCCCCGCGTCCCCCGCCGCGGGCGACGCCCGGGCTCCGCGCCGCTTCGCACCCCGCCCCGGACCTGCCAGCGGCGTCCCGACGATCGGCAACGTCCGCGTGGTCTGCGCCGGATCCACCCCCCATTCGTGCCGCTCACCACGCACCCCGTGCCCGTGCAACCACGCCCCCGGATCCGCCCGCGCGACCGGATCGAGCACCTCCGCCGCCTCGACGAGCAGGTCGAGCAGCTCCAGTTCGGCCAGCTCACCGGGGTCGTCACCGGGGAAGCAGCCGCTGGCGAGGACACCGCGCACCGCGTCGATCGACTCCGCCGGAAACGTCCACACCCACCCGGACGGCGCATCCTCGGGATCGTCCGAATCCTCCGGCTCCTCGTCGTGCCCGACGAACACCAGCGCCCCGTCCCCGGCGACCCGCGCGACCACCCGCCACCGCCCGTCGTCCATGGTCACCGTGCGCCGCGCGGCCCGGACGGCCCGGATCTCGAACCAGGCGGCGGCCAGCCCGCCCACTGCGGCCAGCCCGGCGAGCACCAGGTACTCCGGCACGTCCCCGAGCGTCGCGCTGCGGCTCACCTCGCACCCCCACAGGAACACCAGGCAGGCGACGATCAGCGCGCCGATCCGCAGCAACCGGAACGCGGTGCCGTGACGGGACGACAGCGCAGGCACGGGTCGATGCTCCTGACGGGCGAAAGGCGGGGATCAGGTGGATCGTATGCGCGATCCCGGCCCCGCGGCAGCCTCGTCGGCACCGCTGTGACGTCGGCTAATGCCGGGCACACCGGCGTTGTGCCGAAACAGGGGGCCCGGTACCCAGCGCTGCTCGCGAACGGGGTCACCCGCGGCGGATACGATGGCAGGTCGCCGCGCCCCCTCGCTGTCGTCGGAGCAAACCCGCCTCATCCACGGAAAGGTCCCGGCCGTGCACCTGAAGAGCTTGACGTTGAAGGGCTTCAAGTCCTTCGCGTCCGCGACGACGCTGCGCTTCGAGCCGGGCATCACCTGCGTCGTCGGGCCGAACGGCTCCGGCAAGTCGAATGTGGTGGACGCGCTGACCTGGGTGATGGGCGAGCAGGGGGCCAAGGCGCTGCGCGGCGGCAAGATGCAGGACGTGATCTTCGCGGGCACCGCGGGGCGCGCCCCGCTCGGCCGCGCCGAGGTCACGCTGACCATCGACAACTCCGACGGCGCGCTGCCGATCGACTACGCCGAGGTCTCGATCACCCGCCGGATGTTCCGGGACGGCGCGGGCGAGTACGAGATCAACGGGTCCTCGTGCCGGTTGATGGACGTCCAGGAGCTGCTCAGCGACTCCGGGATCGGCCGGGAGATGCACGTCATCGTGGGCCAGGGCCAGCTCTCCGCCATCCTGGAATCGCGCCCCGAGGATCGCCGTGCCTTCGTCGAGGAGGCGGCGGGCGTGCTCAAGCACCGCAAGCGCAAGGAGAAGGCGGTGCGCAAACTCGAGGCGATGCAGGCCAACCTGGCCCGCCTCACCGACCTCACCTCCGAGCTGCGCCGTCAGCTCAAGCCGCTCGGCAGGCAGGCCGAGGTGGCCCGCCGCGCCGCCACCGTGCAGGCCGACCTGCGCGACGCCCGGCTCCGGCTCGCCGCCGACGATCTGGTGACCCGCCGTGGCGAGCTCGCGGGCAGGCAGAGCAAGGAGGCCTACGCCCGCGAGCAGCAGATCACCGTGCAGGCCGAGCTGGACGCCGCGGGCGCCGCGCTGGCCGCGCAGGAGCACCAGCTCGCCGAGCTGACCCCGAGCTCGGAGGCGGCGGCGCAGACCTGGTTCCAGCTCTCCGCGCTGGCCGAGCGGGTCAATGCCACCATCCGGATCGCCGGTGACCGGGCCAGGCACCTGGACACCGCCACCCAGGCGGGCACCGGCCGCGACCCGGAGCAGCTGGAGGCCGAGGCCGACCGGGTGGCGGCCGAGGAGGCCGAGCTGCGCGAGACCGTCGAGATGACGGTGGAGACGCTGGAGGCCGCGCGCGACGCGCTGGCCGAGCGCGAGCAGGCCGCCAAGGCCGCCGAGCAGGCGCACCTCGCCGCGGTGCGCGCCATCGCCGACCGCCGCGAGGGGCTGGCCCGGCTCGCCGGACAGGTCGAGACGCTGCGGCACAAGGCCCAGTCGGCGGATGCCGAGATCACCCGGATCTCCGGCGCGATCACCGAGGCGGGCAGGCGCGCCGACACCGCGCGCGCCGAGTTCGACGACGTGCAGGGCGAGCTGGCCGAGCTGGACGCGGGCGAGGCCGGGCTGGACGCCCAGCACGAGCACGCCGTCGAGGCGCTGGAGCTGGCCGATGCCAGGGTGGCCGAGCTACGGCAGGAGGACCGCGACGCCACCAAGCGGGTGGCGTCGCTGAGCGCCCGCATCGAAGCGCTCGGCATGAACCTCACCCGCAAGGACGGCACCGCCTGGCTGGCCGAGCACAGCCCGGCCGGGCTGCTCGGGCCGCTCTCCGGGGTGCTGCGGGTGCGCTCCGGCTTCGAGGCCGCGGTGGCCGCCGTGCTCGGCCCGCTCGCCGACGCCACCGCGGCGCGGTCGACCGCCGCCGCCTACGACGCGCTGCGCGCCATCAAGGCGGCCGACGGCGGGCGGGTCGGGCTGGTCTTCCACACCGAAGCCCGGGCGGCCGCGGTCGCCGCGCTGCCCGCCGGCGCCACCGCGCTGGCCGAGGTGGTCGAGTACCCGGACGAGCTGGCCCCCGCGGTGCTCGCGCTGACCGCGGCGGTCGCCGTCGTCGACGATCTCGCCGCCGCCGCCGAGCTCCTCGCCACCCGCCCCGAGCTTCGCATCGTCACCAGGGAGGGGGACCTGGCCGGGACCGGCTGGGTGCTCGGCGGCTCCGAGCGGGCGCCGAGCAGGCTGGAGATCCAGGCCGAGATCGATGCCGCCGCCGCCGAGCTCGACGCCGCCCAGCGCCGCGCCGCCGAGCTGGAGGCCGCGCTGGCCGGTGCCCTGGACGAGCAGACCGACCGCAAGCAGGCGGTCGACCACACCCTGCTCGCGCTGCACGAATCCGACCAGGCGCTGGTCGCGGTGTACGAGCGGCTGGCCAGGCTGGGCGAGACCACCCGCACCGCGGAGAAGGAGAGCGCCCGCCTCTACGACCAGCGCGCCGCCGCCGAAGCCGGCCGCGAGCAGAGCCTGGCCACCCTGGCCGAGCTGGAGGACCGGCTGCGCAATGCCGAACTCGAGCAGGCCAGGATCGACGCCGACGGCTACGGCGCGGCGGGCACCGAGGCCGCGGGCCGGGAGCGCGAGGAGGCCGCCGCCGCGCTCGCCGAGGCCAGGACCATGGAGGTGGAGGCCAGGCTGGCGGTGCGCACGGCCGAGGAGCGCGCGCAGTCGGTACACGGCAAGGCCGATTCGCTGCGCCGCGCGGCGCGGGCCGAGCGCGAGGCGCGGGCGCGGGCCGAGCGCGCGCAGGCGGCCAGGCGCAAGGCCGCCGCGGTGGCCGCCGCTGTCGCGGAGTCCGGCGCGCAGGTCGCGCGGGAGCTGGAGCAGGTGGTGGCGCGGGCCGCCGCCCGGCGCGACGAGCTGGTGCGGCGCCGCACCGAGGTGGCCGCCGAGGTGGAGCGGGTCAAGGAGCGGGTGCGGGCGCTCACCGCGCAGCTCACCCAGCTCACCGACGCGGTGCACCGGGACGAGGTGGCCAAGGCCGAGGCGGCGCTGCGCATCGAGCAGGTCGAGGCGACGATCGCCGAGCAGTTCGGGATCGCGCTGGACGACCTGGTCGCCGAGTACGGCCCCGACGTCCCGCTGCCGCCGTCGGAGCTGGAGCTGCGCGAATACGAGCAGGCCAGGGAGCGCGGCGAGGCGGTCACCGAGCCGCAGCCCATGCCCTACGACCGCGCCTCGCAGGAGCGCAGGGCGCGGCGCGCGGAGAAGGATCTCAGCACGCTCGGCAAGGTGAACCCGCTCGCGCTGGAGGAGTTCGCCGCGCTGGAGGAGCGCTACAACTTCCTCGCCACCCAGCTGGAGGACGTGAAGAACGCCAGGCAGGACCTGCTCGACGTGGTCGCCGAGGTGGACGCCCGCATCCTGCAGGTCTTCACCGAGGCGTATGCCGACGTCGAGCGCGAGTTCGTCGGGGTCTTCGCCCGGCTCTTCCCCGGCGGCGAGGGGCGGCTGGTGCTCACCGACCCCTCGGACATGCTCACCACCGGCATCGAGGTGGAGGCGCGGCCGCCGGGCAAGAAGGTCAAGCGGCTCTCGCTGCTCTCCGGCGGGGAGAAGTCGCTGACCGCGGTGGCGCTGCTGGTCGCCATCTTCCGGGCGCGGCCCTCCCCGTTCTACGTGATGGACGAGGTCGAGGCGGCGCTCGACGACACCAATCTGCGCCGCCTCATCGGCCTCTTCGAGCAGCTGCGGGAGAAGAGCCAGCTCATCGTGATCACACACCAGAAGCCGACCATGGAGATCGCCGACGCGCTCTACGGGGTCAGCATGCGGGGGGACGGCATCACCCAGGTGATCTCGCAGCGGTTGCGCGGCGAGAACCTCGCCGCGTCGGGGTAGGGGCGGGGCCGCCCGCCCGAGGTGGGAGACGCCGCCGCAGGCGCCGGGCCGGCCCGCCGGAACGGTGACCGAGTACGGCGTTCCGGGGGAGCACCGGCGCGAGCCGGGTGCCGTCGCGAACTAGAGCAGGTCGCTGACGTCGTCCGGGACGTCGACCGCGTACTTCCGCAGGATCTCCATGGAAATCACCTCGAGCGCGTCCTCGTGGGTGGCGGCGAGCACCACCGGCGCGGCCACCCCGTCCTCGTGCGCGTGCAGCCAGCGCACCGCGACGACGCACCAGCGGTCGCCCGGCTGCAGGCCGGGGAAGTTGTTCTCCGGGCGCGGAGTGCTGAGGTCGTTGCCGATGGAGGCCTGGTGTTCCAGGAACTCCGCGGTGGCGACGGTGCACACGGTGTGGCTGCCGAGATCCTCCGGCCCGGTGCTGCAGCAGCCGTCGCGGTAGAAGCCGGTGAGAGGATCGGTGCCGCACTCTTCCAGCGGCCCCCCAAGCACGTTTCGATCGGTCACGCCGCCGATCCTATTGGCCTCTGCCGAGAAGTTCCGCAGGACAAGAAATCTCGATGGCCGGTGTTTCGGCGCGCGGGCACCCTGACCAGCAGCTCAGCCGGGCTCTGCAAGGATGTCCGGTGTGAGTGCCGAAGCCTGGATTCTGATCGCCGTGATCGCCGCCGTCGTGCTGGTGGTGTTGGTCGCGGGCTACATCCTCTCCAAGCGCCGCCGGGTGTCGCTGACCGCCCCGGCGGCGGAGCAGGAGCTGACCGACCGCTCCGGCGGCTACACCGCCGCGGGCGGATTCAGCTTCAGCAGGGGCGGTGCCGCCACCGCGGAACCGGAGCCGCGGCTGCGCGACCGCACCGACACCGAGGGGCAGCCGCACATCGGCGACGACGCCGCCGTCCCGCGCGACGCGCACCGCCGCGGGATCACCGAGGTCCGGCTCCCGGACGCGGATGTGGAGCCGTCCGAAACGGTCACCCCCTCCGGCGATCCCACCGCTACCGCACCGTCCGAAACGGAGACTCCCGACGCGGGGGCTGCCGCCCCCGGTGCCACCGCCCCCGGCACCACCGCGCCCGGTGGCACCGCGGCCGACGCTGCCGCCGCCCCGTCCGGTACCGCCTCCGCCGAGGGCACCGCACAGACCAAGGGCACCGCCGCCACCGGCGATACCGCCGCGGCCGGAGCCACAATCACCCCGACCGCCCCGGCTACCGCCGACACGGCTCCGTCCACGCCCATCCCGGGCACCGCCGCCACCGGCGATAGCGCCGCGGCCGGAGCCATGACCGCCCCGGCTACCGCCGACACGGCTCCGTCCACGCCCATCCCGGGCGCCGCTCCCGCCGCGGGCACCGCAGGCACCGCTCCCGCCGCGGACATCGCCCCGACCTCCGGTCGGCTGACCCGCCTCCGCGGCCGCCTCTCCCGCTCCCAGAACGCCGTGGGCAAGAGCCTCCTCGGCCTGCTCGGCGGCGGCGACCTGGACGAGGACTCCTGGGAGGAGGTCGAGGACACCCTGGTCCTCGCCGACCTCGGCACCGCGAGCACCGGCGTCATCGTGCAGCGACTGCGCGAGGAGATGGCGGCCCGCAGCGTGCGCACCACCGACGAGGCCCGCTCGGTGCTGCGCACGGTCCTGGTCGAGGCGCTGCGCCCGGAGCTGGACCGCGCGGTCCGCGCCCTGCCGCACGACGACCACCCGTCGATCCTGCTCGTGGTCGGCGTGAACGGCACCGGGAAGACCACTACCACCGGCAAACTGGCCCGGGTGCTGGTCGCCGACGGCCGCCGGGTGCTGCTCGGCGCGGCCGACACCTTCCGCGCCGCCGCCGCCGATCAGCTGCAGACCTGGGGCGAGCGGGTCGGCGCCGACACCGTGCGCGGCCGCGAGGGCGCCGACCCGGCCTCGGTCGCCTTCGACGCCGTGACCACGGGGATCGAGCGCGGCGTCGACGTCGTGCTGGTCGACACCGCGGGCAGGCTGCACACCAAGACCGGGCTCATGGACGAGCTCGGCAAGGTGAAGCGGGTGGTGGAGAAGAAGGCCGCGGTGGACGAGGTGCTGCTGGTGCTCGACGCCACTGTCGGGCAGAACGGCCTCGCGCAGGCCCGGGTCTTCGCCGAGGTCGTCGACATCACCGGCGTCGTGCTCACCAAGCTGGACGGCACCGCCAAGGGCGGCATCGTCTTCCAGGTGCAGCACGAGCTCGGCGTCCCGGTGAAGCTGGTCGGGCTCGGCGAGGGCGCCGACGATCTCGCCCCGTTCGAGCCCGGCGCCTTCGTGGACGCGCTCCTCGGCTGAGAAATTTGTCGCACATTTGCCAGAAAACCGGTTTTCGGCCGGAGGAAACGTGGACGCAACACAACCGGCGCACCCGTTCACGTAGGTGAAACACGCCGGATTGCCGGATGAAACACCAGGTGAGGATTCTTCTTCCCAGGTCCTGATGCCGAAGTCGGCCGGGCCCGAGATGAGGAGGACATCAAGGTGGATTTTCCCACAATCGGCGCGCCGGACGCCGGTGACACCGCATGGATGCTGGCGTCCGCAGCGCTCGTGTTGCTGATGACGCCCGGGCTCGCGTTTTTCTATGGCGGCATGGTCCGCGCCAAGAACGTGCTGAACATGATCATGATGAGCATCAGTGCCATGGGGCTCATCACGATCCTGTGGGCGCTCTACGGCTTCTCGATCGCCTTCGGCGAGGACAAGGGCAATCTGATCGGCGACCCGACGCAGTACTTCGGCCTCGCCAAGGTCTTCGGCGGTGAGTACCTCGCCTCCACCGACCCGGAGGCGCCCGCCGCCATCCCGCTGTTCGGCACCATCCCGCTCTCGGTGTTCGTCGCCTTCCAGCTGATGTTCGCGATCATCACGGTCGCCCTCATCTCGGGTGCGGTCGCCGACCGCATCAAGTTCGGCTCCTGGCTGGTCTTCGCCGGCATCTGGGCCACGGTCGTCTACTTCCCGGTGGCGCACTGGGTCTTCGCGTTCGACGGCTACACCGGCGAGCAGGGCGGCTGGATCGCCAACAACCTCAAGGCCATCGACTTCGCCGGCGGCACCGCGGTGCACATCAACGCCGGTGCCGCCGGCCTGGTGCTCGCGATCATCCTCGGCAAGCGCAAGAGCTGGCCGAGCACCCCGTTCCGCCCGCACAACCTGCCGTTCGTGATGCTCGGCGCCGGGCTGCTGTGGTTCGGCTGGTACGGCTTCAACGCCGGCTCCGCGGTCGGCTCCAACGGCATTGCCGGTGCCACCTTCCTGACCACCACCATCGCCACCGCCGCCGCCATGCTCGCCTGGCTCGTGGTGGAGAAGATCCGCGACGGCAAGCCCACCTCGCTCGGTGCCGCCTCGGGCATCGTGGCCGGTCTGGTCGCCATCACCCCGTCCTGCTCGTCGGTGAACATCGTCGGCGCGCTGGTGATCGGCGTCGTGGCGGGCGCGCTCTGCGCCCTCGCGGTCGGGCTGAAGTTCCGCTTCGGCTTCGATGATTCGCTCGACGTGGTCGGCGTGCACCTGGTCGGCGGTCTGGTCGGCACCCTGCTCGTCGGTCTGGTCGCGGCGCCGGAAGCGCCCGCGGGTGTCGAGGGGCTGTTCTACGGTGGTGGTCTGGAGCAGTTGAAGCTGCAGGCCGTCGGTGCCTTCGCGGTGCTGGCCTACTCGGTGGTCGCGACCGCGGTCATCGCCTTCGCCATCAAGTTCACCATCGGCCTGCGGGTCTCCGAGGAGGACGAGGCGCTCGGCGTGGACGAGTCCGAGCACGCGGAGAGCGCATACGATTTCGCTGCAGTGGGTGGCACCGCACGGACCACCGTCAAGGAGGCATGACGCATGAAACTGATCACCGCCATCGTCAAACCGTTCACCCTCGAGGACGTGAAGAGCGCGCTCGAACAGGCCGGGATCCTCGGCATGACCGTGAGCGAAGTGCAGGGCTACGGCAGGCAGAAGGGTCACACCGAGGTCTACCGCGGCGCCGAGTACTCGGTGGACTTCGTGCCGAAGGTGCGCGTCGAGGTGGTCGTGGACGACGCCTCGGTGGACAAGGTCGTCGAGGTGATCGTCGAGGCCGCGCGCACCGGCAAGATCGGTGACGGCAAGGTCTGGGTGGCACCGGTCGAGACCGTGGTGCGGGTGCGCACCGGCGAGCGCGGCAGCGACGCACTGTAGTACTCCGGGGCCGGTGGACGGACCGGCCCCGGATCCAGCACGAGAGAGCGGCGGCCCCGCTCCGGCCGGAGCATCGGCCGGAGCGGGGTCGCGCGCGTGGAACGGGCGGTGACTATGGGCAACAATCAGAACAACGGGGCTGCCGATCTGGTCCGGGCACGGGCTCAGCTGCTCGAGGGGGGTCATCCGCGCAATCCGCGGCTGGACGCGGAATCACTGCGGTCGGCGCTGGTCGACCTGTTCGACCTCTGGCTCACCGGCAAGGGCGCCGAGCTCGGCATCGGGCCGGACTCCGGGCTGGCGCTGATCGCCGTCGGCGGCCTCGGGCGGCGCGAGATGCTGCCCTTCTCCGACCTCGACCTGGTGCTGCTGCACGACGACGTGGACCCGGCCAGGGTGGCCGAGGTGGCCGACCAGCTCTGGTATCCGCTCTGGGACGCGCACATCAAGCTGGACCACAGCGTGCGCACGGTGCCGCAGGCACTGCGGGTCGCCGCCGACGACATCCCGGCGGCGCTCGGCATGCTGGAGGCCAGGCACATCGTCGGCGACGCCGACCTGAGCAACCTGCTGATCGGCGGGGTGCGCCGGGAGTGGCGCACCGGCATCCGCTCCCGCTTCGACGACCTCATCGCGCAGACCCGCACGCGCTGGCAGCGCGGCGGCGAGATCGCGCACCGGGCCGAGCCCGACCTGAAGAACGGCCACGGCGGGCTGCGCGATATCCAGCTGCTCGACGCGCTCGCCATCGCGCAGCTCACCGACGCCATGCCCGGGCTCGGCCCCGAGGTCCCCGGCGGCGGGCTGAAGCACGCGCACCGCAGGCTGCTCGACGTGCGCACCGAGCTGCACCGGGTGGCAGGCCGCGCCCGCGACCAGCTGCGCGCCCAGGACGCCGACGAGATCGGCGCCGCGCTGCGCATCGGCGACCGCTTCGACCTGGCGCGGACGCTCAGCGACTCGGCGCGCACGGTGAGCTACTCGGTGGACGTCGGGCTGCGCACCGCGGCCAACGCGCTGCCGCGCCGCGGCCTGGCCCGGCTGCGCCGGATGCCGGTGCGCCGCCCGATCGACGAGGGCGTGGTCGAGCACGCGGGCGAGGTGGTGCTGGCCCGCGACGCCAGGCCGCAGCGCGATCCGGGGCTGATCCTGCGGGTGGCCGCCGCCTCCGCCATCACCGGGCTGCCGATGTCGGCCACCACGCTGAACCGGCTCTCCGAGGGCGCGCCGGAGCTGCGCGAGCCCTGGCCCAAGGACGCGCTCAACGACCTGCTCGTGCTGCTCGGCGCCGGCCGCAACGCCATCGGCGTGATCGAGGCGCTGGACCGCACCGGGCTCTGGGGCAGGCTGCTGCCGGAGTGGGGCGCGGTGCGCGACCTGCCGCCGCGGGATGCCATCCACACCTGGACCGTGGACCGGCACCTCATGGAGACCGTCGCCTACGCGGGCGCGGGCAGCACCAGGGTGGCCAGGCCCGACCTGCTCGCGCTCGGTGCGCTGCTGCACGACATCGGAAAGGGGCGCACGGGCGACCACAGCGTCGTCGGGGCCGAGCTGGCCACGCACATCGGGCGCAGGCTCGGGCTCTGGCCGTCGGATGTGCGCACGCTCAGCGCCATCGTCCGGTACCACCTGCTGCTGCCGGATACCGCGACCCGCCGCGACCTCGCCGACCCGGCCACCGTCGAGCACGTGGTCACGGCGCTCGACGGCGACGTGCAGCTGCTGGAGCTGCTGCACACCCTGGCCGAGGCGGATTCGCTGGCCACCGGCCCCGGCGTCTGGGGCGACTGGAAGGCCTCGCTCATCGGCGACCTGGTGCGGCGCTGCCGGACCGTCATGCGCGGCGACGAACTGCCCGCGCCGGAGCCCATCGCGCCGGAGCTGCTGGCCAAGGCCGCCGCGGGCGGGGTGCACGTGGAGCTGGAGCCCGGCGACGGCAAGCACACCTACACCGTCACGGTGATCGCCCCCGACGCGCCGGGGCTGCTCTCGGACGCCGCCGGGGTACTCGCGCTGCATTCGCTGCGCGTGCTCTCCGCCGCGCTCGGGGTGGAGGGGGCGTCGGCCGTCGACACCTTCGTGGTGACGCCGCGCTTCGGCACCCCGCCGGAGGCGGGGCTGCTGCGCCAGGAGCTCATCCGGGCCATGGCGGGCGACCTCGACCCGGGCGCGGTGCTGGCCAAGCGCGAGCGCGATGCCGACGGCCCCGGCCCCGGCCCGTACGCGCAGGCGCAGCCCCGGGTGATCTGGTCGGAGGCGTCGGCGGGCGGGGTGATCCTGGAGCTGCGCGCCGAGGACCGGCTCGGGCTGCTCACCCGGCTGGCCGCGGTCTTCGCCGATGCGGAGGCCTCGGTGCGCTGGGCCAAGGTGGTGACCATGGGGTCGGCGGTGGTCGACACCTTCTGCCTCGACCTCGGCCCCGGCGACTCCGCGGAGCGCAGGGCCGCGCTGGAGCGGAGCGTGCTGGCGGTGGTGCCGCAGCCCGCTCCGAAGAAGCCGGAGGAGGTGGGGGATTCGGCTGTCGGCTGATCGTCCGACGCGATTCTGCCTCCGCATCGAATGTGACGCAGATTACTATTCGGTGACCGGAAACGTCGATGAGAGGTGGGTCCGTTGGCGCTGGAGGTGGTATCCGCGTCGCTGATGACCAGCGACGAGACCAGGCACATCGCCCGCTGCGTCGGCAATGGGAACTGGGTGGTGTCCTGGCTGCCCGGCCGCACCCTCAGCGCACCGCAGGCCGTCACCGCCATGACCATCGCCTCGGCGGTGGCCACCGGCGGCGCCGACGGCGCGGGCCGACTCGACGCGGCCGCCGCCGAACTCGGCCTCACCGGCCGCGAGGCGGTGTTCCTGGTCGCGGTGGAGAACCACGACTACGGCGCTGGGCGGCCCCGCCCGCGGCCGCGGCGCTGAGCCGGCGGCGGTCGACTTCCCGACCGCCGCGTGCCGCGCCGCGCCGTCCGATTACCCTGGACGGGAAATGTCGTCCCCCCGAGTCCAGGAGCGCGATCGGTGTTCGAATCACTGTCCGACCGGCTGACAGGTGCCCTCAAGGATCTGCGTGGCAAGGGGCGTCTGTCACCGGCCGACATCGATGCCACCGCGCGCGAGATCCGGCTGGCGCTGCTGGAGGCCGACGTCGCGCTGCCGGTGGTGCGCGGCTTCATCGCCCGGATCAAGGAGCGCGCCAACGGCGCCGAGGTCTCGGCGGCGCTGAACCCGGCGCAGCAGGTCGTCAAGATCGTCAACGAGGAGCTCGTCGGCATTCTCGGCGGCGAGACCCGCAGGCTCACCTTCGCCAAGAACCCGCCGACCGTGATCATGCTGGCCGGCCTGCAGGGCGCCGGTAAGACCACGCTCGCGGGCAAGCTCGCGAAATGGCTGCGCGGCCAGGGGCACCAGCCCCTGCTCGTCGCCTGCGACCTGCAGCGCCCCGGCGCCGTCACCCAGCTCCAGGTGGTCGGCGAGCGCGCGGGCGTCCCGGTCTTCGCGCCGCACCCCGGCACCGGTCTCGGCGGGGAGAACCAGCTCGGTGTCTCCGCCGCCGACCCGGTGCGGGTCGCCGAGTCCGGCATCGCCGAGGCGCGGGCCAAGCAGTACGACGTGGTCATCGTCGACACCGCGGGCCGGCTCGGTATCGACGCCGAACTGATGCAGCAGGCCACCGGAATCCGCGACGCGGTGCAGCCGGACGAGGTGCTCTTCGTCCTCGACGCCATGATCGGCCAGGACGCGGTGAGCACCGCCGAGGCCTTCCGCGACGGCGTCGGCTTCACCGGCGTGGTGCTGACCAAGCTGGACGGCGATGCCCGCGGCGGCGCCGCGCTCTCGGTCCGCCAGGTCACCGGCGCGCCGATCATGTTCGCCTCCACCGGCGAGAAGCTCGAGGACTTCGACGTCTTCCACCCCGACCGGATGGCCAGCCGCATCCTCGGCATGGGCGACGTGCTCACCCTCATCGAGCAGGCCGAGCAGGTCTACGACCAGCGGCAGGCCGAGGAGGCGGCGCGCAAGATCGGCAGCGGCGAGCTCACGCTCGAGGACTTCCTCGAGCAGATGCTCGCCATCCGCAAGATGGGGCCGATCGGCAACCTGCTCGGCATGCTCCCCGGCGCGGGCCAGATGAAGGACGCGCTCGCCGCCGTCGACGACAAGCAGCTGGATCGGGTGCAGGCCATCATCCGCGGCATGACCCCCGCCGAGCGGGCCGAGCCCAAGATCATCAACGCCTCTCGCAGGCTGCGCATCGCGAACGGCTCCGGCGTCCAGGTCTCCGATGTGAACCAGCTGGTGGACCGGTTCTTCGAGGCCAGGAAGATGATGGCGGCCATGGGCAGGCAGATGGGCATGCCCGGCGCCAACCGCCGGAACAACCGCAAGGGGAAGAAGGGCAAGAAGGGCGGCCGCGGGCCGACCCCGCCCAAGGTGCGCGGCGGGTTCCCCGGCATGCCCGGGCTGCCCCCCGGCATGCCGGATATCTCCAACATGCCCGCCGGGCTCGACCAGTTGCCGCCCGGCCTGGAGGGTTTCGACATCTCGAAGCTGAAGTTCCCCAAGCAGTAGGGTCTCTCGGGTGGCCCCGCGGCCGCCGGTGCGGTCGCGGGCTGTGCGCGTCGAAACGCGGTCGCCGCCGGGAGCGCGGATGGGTTCGGGCCGAGGGCGATCCACGGCGCGGAGCAGCGGGGAGGCCGGGATCGCTCGGCGCTCCCGGGCGCACGGCAGTCGGGGGCGGGGGACAGTCCGGGCGAAGGAGGTCGGTGGTGCATCTGAGCGGTGTGGTCCTGCCCGAGGGCGAGGTGCGCGATATCTGGGTGCACGAGGGCCGGGTCACCTACGAGCCGGTGCCGGGCGCCGAGACCTTCGCGCGCGACGGCTGGATCGTGCCGGGGCTGGTGGACGCGCACTGCCACGTCGGCATCCGGTACGGCGGCGGCCACGAGGATCGGGACGGCGCGATCGAGCAGGCCGTCACCGAGCGGGAGGCGGGCGCGCTGCTGCTGCGCGACGCGGGCTCGCCGATCGACACCCGGTTCGTGGACGACCACGCGGAGCTGCCCCGGATCATCAGGGCGGGCAGGCACATCGCCCGCCCCAAGCGCTACATCCGGGAGCTCGGCATCGAGCTGGACGACGAGCGCGACCTGCCGGAGATCGTGGCCGAGCAGGCCCGCTTCGGCGACGGCTGGGTGAAGATCGTCGGCGACTGGATCGATCGCGCCGTCGGCGACCTGCGCCCGCTCTGGAGCGACGCGGTGCTGAAGGAGGCCATCGACGCCGCGCACGCCAACGGCGCCAGGGTCACCGCGCACGTCTTCGGCGAGGACGCGCTGCCCGGGCTGATCAACGCCGGGATCGACTGCCTGGAGCACGGCACCGGCCTGACCGACGACACCATCGCGCTCATGGTCGAGCACGGCACCGCGCTGGTGCCGACCCTGGTCAATATCGACACCTTCCCCGGCATCGCCGACGGCGCGGGCAGGTTCCCGGTCTACGCCGCGCACATGCGCGACCTGCACCGCCGGGTGCGCGACACCGTCGGCGCCGCGCACGAGGCCGGGGTGCCGATCTACGCGGGCACCGACGCGGGCGGCTCCATCCGGCACGGCCGGATCGCCGACGAGATCGCCGCGCTCACCGGCGCCGGCCTCTCCGCGCACGAGGCGCTCGGCGCCGCCTCCTGGGACGCCCGCCGCTGGCTCGGCCGCCCGATTCTCCAGGAGGGCGCCCCCGCCGACTTCGTCCTCTACGACCGCGACCCGCGCGCCGACCCGGCCGCGCTGATCGCCCCCCGCGCGGTCATCCTGCGCGGCAGGCCCTACCCGCGTCGCGACCCGGTGACCGCGCACCGCTGAATTCCGGGCCGCCGCTTCGTCGTTACCGGCAGAAGCGCCACCGATCGGAAGGAATGCCGTGCGCGAACTCGTCGTGACCCAGAACATCACTGTCGACGGAGTGATCGAAGCCAGCGACTGGTTTTCGGTGGCGGGCACCGACCCCGAGGCCACCGCCGACCTGGACGCCGCCCTGCGCGACCAGGCCGCCGCCTCGGACGCGGTCCTCTTCGGCAGGCAGACCTTCGAGGACATGCGCGGCTTCTGGCCTGCGCAGACCGACGACACCACGGGCGTCACCGAGCACCTGAACTCCGTCACCAAGTACGTCGTCTCCCGGACCCTCACCGAGCCCGGCTGGGCCGGCTCGGAGATTCTCTCCGGCCCGCTCGCCGCCGACATCGCGGACATCAAGGCACGGCCGGGCCGCGATATCGTGGTCACCGGCAGTATCCGGCTGTGCCACGCCCTCATCGCCGCGGACCTGGTGGACGAGTACCGCCTCTTCGTCTACCCGGTGGTGGTCGGAACGGGAGCCCGGCTCTTCGCGGATGCCACCGGCGTGCCGCCGCTGCGGCTCGCCGAATCCCGCGCCTTCCGCTCCGGAGTGGTGCTGCTGCGCTACCGGCGGGGCTGACCGAGCCGATTTCGGCGGGGCCGCACCCGTCTGGCACAATGATCCACCGTCCTTCTGGACGCGTGTCAGCCCGTCTCCGGTCCCGTACCGCGCGGCGGTCACACACTTCGAGCGCGAAACCGGACCCGCAGACCGTGCGGGGTCGCTGAATCGCGCAGTGACCACTCGGCCGCCCCCGCGGCGGCCACCACCGAAAGGCAGAACCCACAGCCATGGCTGTTCGCATCAAGCTCACCCGCCTGGGCAAGATCCGCAACCCGCAGTACCGCGTGGTCGTCGCCGACGCCCGCACCCGCCGCGACGGCCGGGCCATCGAGTCGATCGGCAAGTACCACCCGAAGGAAGAGCCCTCGCTGATCGAGATCGACGCGGAGCGCGTGGCGTACTGGCTCGGCGTCGGCGCCCAGCCCACCGAGCCCGTGCAGCGGCTGCTGGAGATCACCGGCGACTGGCAGAAGTTCAAGGGCCTGCCCGGCACCGAGGGCACCCTGAAGGTCAAGCCGGCCAAGCCGAGCAAGCTCGATCTCTTCAACGCCGCGCTGGCCGCCGCCGACAACGAGCCGTCCGGCGAGGCCGTGACGCCGAAGAAGAAGGCGAAGAAGGCCGACGACGCTGCGGCCGAGTCGACCGAAGCCGCCGAGTAATGAGCGTGGTCGTCGCCGATGCCGTCGAGCACCTGGTGCGCGGCATCGTCGCCAATCCCGACGACGTCCGGGTCGAGCTGATCACCGGCAGGCGCGGCCGCACCGTCGAGGTGCACGTCCACCCGGACGACCTGGGCAAGGTCATCGGCCGCGGCGGCCGCACCGCCACCGCGCTGCGCACGCTGGTCGCCGGGATCGGCGGCCGCGGCATCCGGGTCGACGTGGTCGACACCGACCAGTAGATGGAGCTCGTCGTCGGACGGGTCGCCAAGTCGCACGGCGTGCGCGGCGAACTCGTCGTCGAGATCCGCACCGACGATCCCGGCTCCCGGTTCGCGCCGGGCGCCGTCCTGCTCGGACGGCCCCCGCGGGCGCGCACCGGGGGCACGGAGTTCACCGTGGAGTCGGCCCGCGAGCACTCGGGCCGGCTTCTCGTGCGGCTGCGCGAGGTGGACGGCCGGGACGCGGCGGACGCGCTGCGCGGAACGCTGTTCCTGGTGGACAGCGCCGATCTGCCGCCGAGCGAGGACCCGGACGAGTTCTACGACCACGAACTCGAGGGGCTCGCGGTGCGGCTCACCGACGGCACCGCCGTCGGCACCGTCACCGAGGTGCTGCACTCGGCCGCGGGCGAGCTGCTCTCGGTGCGCGCCGATGACGGCAGGGAGATCCTGGTGCCGTTCGTCACCGCCATCGTGCCGACCGTCTCGGTGGCCGATGGCGTCGTGGTGATCGACCCGCCCGCGGGGTTGCTCGACCCGGAATGAGGCCGTCGTGAAACTGGATGTGCTCACGATCTTCCCGGAGTACCTGGAGCCGCTGCGCGCCGCGCTGCTCGGCAAGGCCATCGATCGCGGGCTGATCTCGGTCGGCGTGCACGATCTGCGGCACTGGACGCACGATGTGCACCGGTCGGTGGACGACTCGCCGTACGGCGGCGGTCCCGGCATGGTCATGAAGCCCTCCGTGTGGGGTGTCGCGCTGGACGAGGTCTGCCCGGACGACGCGCTGCTGGTGGTGCCCACTCCGGCGGGGGTGCCGTTCACCCAGGCCACCGCGGAGCGCTGGGCGGCCGAGCGGCACCTGGTGTTCGCCTGCGGCCGGTACGAGGGCATCGATCAGCGGGTCTTCGACGATGCCGCCCGCCGGGTGCGGGTCGAGGAGGTGAGCATCGGTGACTACGTGCTCATCGGTGGCGAGGCCGCCGTCCTTGTCATGGTCGAGGCGGTGGTCCGGTTGCTGCCCGGCGTGCTCGGCAACCAGCAGTCGCACCGCGAGGATTCCTTCTCCGACGGCCTGCTCGAGGGGCCCAGCTACACCCGCCCGGTGCGGTGGCGCGACCTCGAGGTGCCGCCGATCCTGCTCTCCGGCGACCACGCCAAGATCGCGGCCTGGCGGCACGAGCAGGCGCTCGAGCGCACCCGCGCCCGCAGGCCGGACCTGCTGCCCGGCGACGACGGCGTCCCCGACCCGGCCTGACCCCTCAGCCCGGCAGGGCCCTTCAGCCGGACGGAATCACGGCGGCGCGGCCGTCCGCGCCCGGTACCAGCACACCCCACGGCGCCGGGTGCAGCCGCGCGGTCTGCGCGACGGGCATGGTGAGCAGCGGTTCCTCCCCGCGCGCCGTCGGCTTCGCCCCCGCGACGTGGGTGCGCTCGCCGGTGCGCAGGTCGTAGGCGAGCAGCGACCCGTCGGCGCGCCCGCCGCTGCGCGGCCGCAGCGTCGCCAGCAGCACGCCGTCCGGTGACCCGGTGTTCGGCAGCACCTCCTCGTCGGCGGCGAGCGCCGCCGTCCAGCGCACCCCGCCGTCCGGCTCGACGAACCGCATCTCGGTGTTCTCCGTCAGCGTGGTGCTGTCCATGATCAGCGCGGTGCCGCCGGGGCGCGGGAAGCGATAGCGGGACTCCTCGCCGGCGGGCCGGCGGCCGAGTTCCTCGCCGCTGCGCAGCCCGAGGAAGACCCGCTCGCCGCCGGATTTCACGGTCACGGTGTCGGCGGAGTCGACCACGAAGGTGTCGGTGCCGGTGAGCGTGCGCTGCCACAGCTCGGCTCCGGTCGCGCGGTCGAGCGCGACGACCGCGAGATCCAGCCCGGTGCCGTCCGCCGCGAAGCGCGTGGGGCAGCGGAGCAGCGCGACCTCCCGGGTCAGCAGGACGGACTGGTTGTCCTCGGTGTACGGCGGGGCGCAGCGCCACCGCGCCGGGTCGGCCGTCCAGCGCGGCCGGTTCGTCGCGGGGTCGCGGAGCACGACCCGGCCCTCCTCGATACCGCTCTCCCACCACACCTCGGCGGGGGTGCTCCACAGCTCGGCGCCGGTGTCGGCGGCGTAGGCGACATAGCCGGGGGAGTCTCGCCAATGCACCAGCAGCACATCGTGGAAGAGCACGGGCGTGGTGCGCTGCGGATCCGGCGTACTCCCGGCCCGCCGGATCGTCCACCGCTGCGCACCCTCCGGATCCCAGCCGAGAATCGTGTCCCCGCGCACGGTGTAGATGCCGGACTCCGTCACCCCCACGTCATCGAAGGCGCCGAGCTCGACGGCGCGTACCCCGGACAGCTCCAGCCCGCCGGGCGGCCGGGACGCCGCCGTGCCCCCGCACGCCACCACCAGCAGGACCAGCCCGAACGCCGTCAGCGCCCGGATCGCGCGATTCCACCCCATGCCGAACCCCTCCCCCGAAGACTCTGTCGGCGAGGATCATTGCACGGGGCACCGACAGGGTTCTACGGCAGCAGCCGAGCCCGTCCGGCCGTGGCAACCGACTCCACCCCGGTGTGCGCGTCCAGCGTGCTCATGGCGCTGCGCAGGTAGCTCTTCGCGGGACGAGCCGGGCCGGGAACCGCTCGCCCGCTCGGACGCCTGAGCCCCCGCGTCGGTGGTCGCCGGTAGGGTGGCGCCTCGTGACGACAGTGCCCGAGAGTTCCGCTCCGCCCCGCGCCGGTGTGCCCAGCGTCGACCACCGTCTCGCCGAGGAGATCGGCGTCCGGGAGAGCCAGGTGCGCGCCGCCGTCGAGCTCCTGGACGGCGGCGCCACCGTGCCCTTCGTCGCCCGGTACCGCAAGGAGGTCACCGAGGGGCTGGACGACGCGCAGCTGCGCACCCTGGAGGAGCGGCTGCACTATTTGCGCGAGCTGGACGAGCGCCGCGCGGCCGTCCTGGAATCCATTCGCGCCCAGGGCAAACTCGACGACGAGCTGCACCGGCAGCTGCTGCTCGCCGACACCAAGGCCAGGGTCGAGGACATCTACCTCCCGTACAAGCCGAAGCGGCGCACCAAGGCGCAGATCGCGCGCGAGGCCGGGCACGAGCCGGTCGCCGACGCCCTGATCGGCGACCCCGCCACCGACCCGGCGGGCTACACCGCCGAGCAGCTGGATGGCGCCCGCGCCATCCTGGTCGAGCGTTTCGCCGAGGATGCCGACCTGGTCGGCGAGCTGCGCGAGCTCATGTGGAAGCGCGGCCGGGTCAGCGCGGCCGTCCGCCCCGGCAAGGAAGAAGCGGGCGCCAAGTTCGCCGACTACTTCGAGTTCGCCGAGTCCTTCGCATCGCTGCCCTCGCACCGAATTCTTGCGCTGCTGCGCGGCGAGAAGGAGGAAATACTCGCGCTCAAGCTGGAGCCCGACACCCAGGAGCCGGAGCCGGGCGAGCGCACCGTCTACGAGGGCCGCATCGCCACCCGCTTCGGCATCGCCGACCGCGGCCGCCCCGCCGACGGCTGGCTGCTCGACACCGTGCGCTGGGCCTGGCGCACCAAGCTCCAGGTCAGCCTCGGCATCGACACCAGGATGCGGCTGCGGCAGGCCGCCGAGAAGGACGCCGTCGACATCTTCGCCGCCAACCTGCGCGACCTGCTGCTCGCCGCCCCCGCGGGCACCCGCACCACCATGGGGCTGGACCCCGGGTACCGCACCGGCGTCAAGGTGGCCGTGGTGGACGCGACCGGCAAGGCGGTCGCCACCGAGGTCATCTACCCGCACAAGCCGCAGGGGCAGACCGAGAAGTCGCTGGCCGTGCTGGCCGCGCTGGTCGCCCGGTTCGGCGTCGAGCTGATCGCGATCGGCAACGGCACCGCCTCCAGGGAGACCGACGCGCTGGCCGCCGAGCTCATCGCCCGGATCCCGGAGCGCAAGCCGACCAAGATCGTGGTCTCGGAGGCGGGCGCCTCGGTGTACTCCGCCTCGGCCTACGCCTCGCAGGAACTGCCGGAGATGGACGTCTCGCTGCGCGGGGCGGTCTCCATCGCGCGCAGGCTGCAGGATCCGCTGGCCGAGCTGGTGAAGATCGATCCCAAGTCGATCGGGGTCGGGCAGTACCAGCACGACGTCTCCGAGACGCTGCTGGCCCGCTCGCTCGGCGCGGTGGTCGAGGACGCGGTGAACGCCGTCGGCGTCGACGTGAACACCGCCTCGGTGCCGCTGCTCTCCCGGGTCTCCGGGATCAGCGGAGCGGTGGCCGAGAGCATCGTCGCGCACCGCGACCAGAACGGCCCGTTCGCCAGTCGCACGGCGCTCAAGGAGGTACCGCGGCTCGGCCCCAAGGCCTTCGAGCAGTGCGCGGGCTTCCTCCGCATCCGCGGCGGCGCGGACCCGCTGGACACCTCCGCCGTGCATCCCGAGGCATACCCGGTGGTCCGGCGCATCCTCGACTCCACCGGCAGCGGGATCGCCGAGGTCATCGGCAACCCGGCCGTGCTGCGCGCGCTGAAGCCGGTCGACTTCACCGACGAGCGCTTCGGCGTCCCGACCGTCACCGACATCATCGCCGAGCTGGAGAAGCCGGGCCGCGACCCGCGCCCGGAGTTCAAGACCGCCGAGTTCGCCGCCGGCGTGGAGAAGGTCGCCGACCTGCAGCCGGGCATGGTGCTGGAGGGCGTGGTCACCAATGTCGCCGCCTTCGGCGCCTTCGTCGACGTCGGCGTGCACCAGGACGGGCTGGTGCACGTCTCGGCCATGTCGAAGAGCTTCGTCGACGATCCGCGCAGCGTGGTGAAGTCCGGTGACGTGGTGAAGGTCAAGGTGCTCGAGGTCGACGTGGCCAGGCAGCGCATCGGCCTCTCGCTCCGGCTGGACGACGAACCGGGCAAACCGGCCGGGCGCGAGGAGCGCGGCGGCCGTGGTGATCGCCCCCGGGGTGGTGGCAAACCCAGGCAGAATGGACAGGGCCGGGCGCAGGGCGACGGGCGCGGCCAGGGCAAGCAGAACCAGGGCCAGGGCCAGCAGCAGCAGCGCCGTCCCGCTCCGGCGAACGGCGCCATGGCCGACGCCATGCGGCGAGCGGGGTTCGGCAAGTAGACGGGGGAGAGCGCGGTGTTGTGGCGATGGCTCGACCAGGACGTGATCGCCCAGGGCCGGTTGCCGCTGCTGTGCTTCCTGCTCGGCTTCATCGTCGGGTTCGTGCTCATCCGGATCAGCGTCCGGATGATCCGGGCCAAGGTGCGCTGGTGGCCGGGGAATCTCCGGGCCGGTGACACGCACATCCACCACGTGGTGTTCGGCGTCATCCTGGTGCTGGCCTCCGGCATCGGCATGATCGCCACCGCGGAGACGTCGAGCCGCTCCACCGCGGCACTGCTCGCCGCCGCCTTCGGAGTCGGCGCCGCGCTGGTGCTGGACGAGTTCGCGCTCATCTTCTACCTGCGCGACGTGTACTGGGAGAAGCAGGGCCGCACCTCGGTGGACGCGGTTTTCGTCGCTATCGCCGTCACCGGGCTGCTGCTGCTCGGCTTCCACCCGCTCTGGCTGCTGGAGATCAACGACTTCCGGGCCGACCCGAGCATCGCCGTCCGGGTGGTGGTCGTGGTCTTCGCGCTGGTCAACCTGGTGCTGGCGGCGATCGTGATCGCCAAGGGCAAGATCTGGACCGGGCTGTTCGGCATGTTCTTCCTGCCGCTGCTCGTGGTCGGGGCGCTGCGGCTGAGCAGGCCGGGCGCGCCCTGGGCGCGCTGGCGCTACGCGGACCGGCGGCGCAAGCTCATGATCCGCGCCATCGTGCGCGAGCGGCGCTACCGGCGCCCGGTGATCCGGGCCAAGATCTTCGTGCAGGATCTCGTCGCCGGAAAGCCGGATGTCGACCACGTGCGGCACGCCGCCGAGGCGGAGCTGGCCCGCAAGGTGGTGCCCGCGCCCGCCGCGCCGCACCGGCACGGCCATCACCGCGAGCCCGCCGGGAAGAGCTGACCGGCCCCGATTTCAGCACGGACCAGCTCGTCTGGCACACTGTTCGGGTTGCCCCGGGCCGTTCCCGGCTCCGGCATCCCTTGTACCGAGCACGAACCGGCCGAGCACGCGAGTGCCGCCAGGGTCCTCTGTTCCACCATGAACCGTTAAGGACGGAAATGAACACCCTTGACTTCGTCGACGAGAAGTCGCTGCGCAGCGACGTCCCGGCCTTCCGCCCGGGCGACACGCTGAACGTGCACGTGAAGGTCATCGAGGGCTCCAAGGAGCGCATCCAGGTCTTCAAGGGCGTCGTGATCCGCAGGCAGGGCGGCGGCATCCGCGAGACCTTCACCGTGCGCAAGGTGTCGTTCGGTGTCGGCGTGGAGCGCACCTTCCCGGTGCACAGCCCCAATATCGACCACATCGACGTGGTCACCCGCGGCGATGTCCGCCGGGCCAAGCTCTACTACCTGCGCGACCTGCGCGGCAAGGCCGCCAAGATCAAGGAGAAGCGCTGAGCTTCCCCGCCGGGGCGCGCTTCCGCGCCCCGCGTTGACCTCCCCTTCGGCCCGGTACCCGATGCGTTCGCGGTACCGGGCCGAAGTGCGTGCTGAGCTGCTCGCGAAGTCGTCGCGGCTCCGTCCGCGCCGGGGCGGTACCGCTACCGGTGAAGGGCGGGTGGCGGACTCGAGTTCGGCGGCTACTCTGTTCGGCGTGGCAGACGAGAGCGGGTCGGTGGGCGTGTCCGGAGCGGGCGAGGGCAGGTCGGGGGAGGGCGGCCGGGCGGCGCGGCGCAAGCGCCAGCAGCGCAAGCAGCGGCCGTTCTGGCAGGAGCTGCCGGTCCTGATCGCCATCGCGGCCGTGATCGCCGCGCTCATGGTCTCCTTCGTCGGGCGCCCGTACGTCATCCCGTCGCAGTCGATGGATCCCACGCTCGCCGTCGGCGACCGCATCTACGTGCAGAAGATCAGCTATTACACCTCCGACCCGGAGCCGGGGGACGTGGTCGTCTTCGTCGGCCCGCCGAGCTGGAACACCAACTACCGCTCGATCCGCTCGGACAACGCGATGGTGCGCGGCGTGCAGAATTTCTTCTCCTGGTTCGGCCTGGTCCCGCCGGACGAGAACGACCTGGTGAAGCGGGTGATCGCGGTCGGCGGCCAGACCGTGCAGTGCTGCGACGCGCAGGGCAGGGTCACCGTGGACGGCAAGCCGCTGGACGAGCCGTACGTCAAGGACGACTTCCCGTGGCGCCAGGGCCAGGCCAATGCCGTCTACCCGGCGGGCCGCGTGTTCGGGCCGGTCACAGTGCCGGAGGGGCACCTGTGGGTGATGGGTGACAACCGCAACGAGTCCGCCGATTCGCGCGCGCACGTCGGCGACGAGCTGCAGGGCACGGTGCCGGTGGACAACGTCCGCGGGATGACCGTCTTCAAGATCTGGCCGCCCGGCCGGATGGGGCCGGTGAGCGCGGAGGATCCGCAGTCCGAGTGAGGCGGCGGGCCGAAATGTCGGTGCCCGCAGCATAATCGACATGGTGCAGAGTTCAGTGATCCGATCCGGGAAGTGGCCGCCGCGCGTCGTCATGCGTCCGGCCGGTGGGCTGCGCACGCTGGAGGCCGCGCTGATCCGCAGCGGCCTCGGCCCGGTGGCCGGGGTCGACGAGGCCGGGCGCGGCCCCTGCGCGGGCCCGCTCGTGGTCGCCGCCTGCCTGCTGCCGCCGAAGGCCTACGACCGGCTGGCCGGGCTCGACGACTCCAAGAAGCTCACCGAGGCGGCCCGCGAGGAGCTGTACCCGGTGATCACCCGGCTCGCGCTGAGCTGGACGGTGGTCACCGTGCCCGCCTGGGAGGTGGACGCCATCGGCATCCACGTCGCCAATATCGAGGGCATGCGCCGGGCCGTCGCCGGGCTGGCGCACCCCCCCGGGTACGTGCTCACCGACGGCTTCCGGGTGCCCGGCATCCCGGTGCCGTCGCTGCCGGTGGTCGGCGGTGACGCCGTGGCCGCCTGCATCGCCGCCGCCAGCATCCTGGCCAAGGTCACCCGCGACCGGATCATGACCGAGCTGGACGGCCGCTTCCCCGGCTACGGCTTCGCCGCGCACAAGGGCTACAACACCCCCGAGCACCTGGAGGCGCTGCGCCGCCTCGGGCCGTGCAGCGAACACCGGCAGAGCTGGAAAAACGTGCGCGAGCTCGGCGGAGAGCAGCCCGCGGCGGCCCGGGAGGGCCTCCGGATGGCTGCCGCGCCCGCGCATGCGCGATGATTAGCCCCGACGACGCACTGCGGCGAGAAGGAGGACGTCCCACCCGATGAGTGCCGAGGACCTCGAGAAGTACGAAACCGAGATGGAGCTGTCGCTGTACCGCGAGTACAAGGACATCGTCGGTCAGTTCTCGTACGTGGTGGAGACGGAGCGGCGCTTCTACCTGGCCAATTCGGTCGAGCTACGGCCGCAGAACGCCGATGGCGAGGTGTACTTCGAGGTGCGGATGAGCGACGCCTGGGTCTGGGACATGTACCGTCCCGCGCGCTTCGTCAAACATGTCCGGGTGATCACGTTCAAGGACGTGAACATCGAGGAGCTGGAGAAACCCGACTTGCGGCTGCCCGAGTAGCTCGCGGTTCTCCACAGGGGCGCGTTGATCCACAGGGAATCCGTTTCCCCAGGTCGGCACGGTAAGCGGGGCCGTCGACCCCGGCAGGCTTGCCGACGTGACCAACGAAACCCTGGCAGGTGACAGTCCGCTCTCCCCGCACTCGCTGGCGGCCATCGCGGCCGAGGTGCCGCGCCCGGCCAACGGCGCGGATCGCCGCACTCTCGGCGCGTACGGCGAAGAACTCGCCGCCCGCTACTTGGAGACCTCGGGCATGGAGATCCTCGCCCGCAACTGGCGCTGCCGCTACGGCGAACTCGACCTGATCGCCCGCACGCCCGAGCTCACCGCCTTCGTCGAGGTGAAGACCCGCTCCGGCCTCGGCTTCGGAGTCCCCGCCGAGGCGGTCACCTTCGCCAAGCGGCAGCGCATCCGGCGCCTCGCCCTGCTCTGGCTGGCCGAGCAGGAGCGGCCGTGGCGGCGGCTCCGCTTCGACGTGGTGTCGGTGCTGCTGCAGCGCGGCCACCAGCCCGTCGTCGACCACCTGCAGTCGGTGTTCTGATGGCACTCGGACGCGCGCACTCCGTCGCCGTCGCGGGGGTCGACGGCCAGCTGGTCGAGGTGGAGGCCGATATCGGCCAGGGGCTGCCCTCGGTGCACCTGGTCGGCCTGCCCGACGCCGCGCTCCAGGAATCCCGCGACCGCATCCGCGCCGCCGTCACCAACTCCGGCGAGAAGTGGCCGGACGGCCGCGTCATCCTGGCGCTCTCCCCGGCCACCCTGCCCAAGCTCGGCAGCGTCTACGACCTGGCGCTCGCCATCGCCGTGCTGCACGCGGGCGGCAGCATCCCCGGCGATCGGCTCGCCAAGACCGTGCTGCTCGGCGAGCTCGCCCTCGACGGCCGGGTGCGCCCGGTGCGCGGCATCCTGCCCGCCGTACTCGCCGCCCGGGTCGCAGGCGTGCCGACCGTCGTGGTGCCGGAGCCCGCCCTCGCCGAGGCCGGGCTGGTCGACGGCATCGAGATCCTCGGCGCCCGCGACCTGCGCGCCCTGCTCGCCTGGCTGCGCGGCGACGGCGCGCTCGCCGAGCCCGACGGCGCCCGCCCCGGCCAGGTGCTTCCCGGCGGCGATCTCGGCGAGGTGGTGGGTCAACGGGAGGCAAGGCACGCCCTCGAGGTGGCCGCCGCAGGCGGGCACCACCTGCTGCTCACCGGCCCGCCCGGCATCGGCAAGACCATGCTGGCCCAGCGCCTCCCCGGCCTGCTGCCGCCGCTCACCGACTCCGAGGCGCTCGAGGTCACCGCCATCCACTCGCTGGCCGGCGACCTCGCCGGTGATCGCCCGCTGCTCACCACCCCGCCGTTCGTCGCGCCGCACCACTCCACGTCGGTGACCGCGATGATCGGTGGCGGCTCCGGCATGGCCCGCCCCGGCGCGGTCTCGCGGGCCCACCGCGGGGTCTTGTTCCTCGACGAGTGCGCCGAGGTCAGCGGTCGGGTCCTGGAGTCGCTGCGCCTCCCGCTGGAGGAGGGCGAGATCAGGGTCGCCCGGCGCGACGGTGTCGCCCGCTACCCGGCCCGATTCCAGCTCGTCCTCGCCGCCAACCCCTGCCCGTGCGCCCCGGCGCGCGACGTTGACTGCCGGTGCTCTCCTGCCGCGCGCCGCCGCTACCTCGGCAAACTCTCCGGCCCGCTGATCGACCGCATCGACCTGTGGGTCCGCATGCACGGTGACCAGGGCGCCGCCCTGGCCGCCGAACCGGTGGAGTCCAGCGCGGTGGTCAGGGCCAGGGTCATCGAGGCACGGGAGCGCGCCGCCACCCGCTGGCGCGCCGACGGCTGGTCGACCAATGCCGAGGTCCCCGGCCACGTGCTGCGCCGCCGCTCGGCGCTGCCCGGCGCGGCGCTGGCGCCGGTGGAGCGGGCCATGCGGTTCGGCCGGGTCTCGGCCCGCGGCGCCGATCGCGCCCTCCGCGTCGCCTGGACGCTCTGCGACCTGCGCCGCGGCGATCGGCCCACCGAGGGCGATGTCCTCACCGCGCTCCGCTTCCGGCAGCGGGACACGCCGTGAGCACCCCCGAGGAGCGAATGCTCGCCTGGGTCTACCTCTCCCGGGTCGTGCTCGGTCCGTGCGCCCCGCTCGCTGCCCTCATCGACGCCGTCGGCGTCGTGGAGGCGGCCAGGGCCGTCCGGGAACGCGACCTGCCCGACGTGCTGCGCGGCCCCACCGAGGCCCGCCGCCACACAGACCGGGTCGCCGACGATCTCGCCGCCATCGTCCGGCTCGGCGGCCGCGTGATCACCCCCGACGACCCCGAGTGGCCCGCCTGGCGCATGCTCGGCCTCACCCGCCTCGTCGACGCCCCCGACGGCGCGGCACCCCTCGTCCTGTGGGTCCGCGGCGCCGCGTCCCTGACCGCATGCACCGAGCGCTCCATCGCCGTTGTCGGCACCCGCTGCGCCAGCGGCTACGGCGCCCACGCCACCGGCGAACTCGCCGGCGACCTGGCCGCGAGGGGCTGGACCATCGTCTCCGGTGCCGCCTACGGCATCGACGCCATCGCCCACCGCGCCGCCCTTGCCGTCGGCGGCACCACCATCGCCGTCCTCGGCTGCGGCCTGGAACGCCCCTACCCGCTGCAACACGACCGCCTGCTGGCCGAGATCGCGGCGACCGGTCTGGTCGTCAGCGAGTACCCGCCCGGAATCACCGCCCACCGCCACCACTTCCTCGCCCGCAACCGCCTGATCGCCGGTCTCGCCGATGCCGTCCTCGTCACCGAGGCCGGCGTCCGCAGCGGAGCCCGCAACACGGTGAAGTGGGGCCGCCGCCTCGGCCGCCCCACCCTCGCCGTCCCAGGCCCGATCACCTCGGCCCTGTCGGTGGGGTGTCACCGCATGATCCGCGAGGGGGAAGCAGTCCTCGTCACCGATGTGGAGGAGGTGATAAGCGAAGCCGGGCCCCTGCGCCTCGACGCCGTCGGCGTGCAGGACCGGCGACAGCGACGTTGAGTGGCCCGCGGTCTCGTTGGGGGGTCCGCGGGCACCTCGCCGGAATGGCCGGGTGCCCCGAGGTTCGCAGTCGGCTCGACCGCGTGTGCCGCGAGCGACCGCCCTTCGCCGTCGTGGCGAGTCGCCGAGAGCGGTGGCGGCGCGGGTCCTTGCGTACGCGGGGCCGGGACGACACGGTGGAGGGATGGAGGCTCTGCCCGACGACCTGTGCGCGCTGCTCGACGAGTACGAGCGGCACCTGCGGCTGGGGCGCAATCGTTCGGCGCACACCGTGCGGGCATACCTGGGAGACGCACGGTCGCTACTGGCCCACCTGGTGGCGCGGGCCGCCGATTCGGCCGTGCGCGAGCTGGATCTGGCGCTGCTCCGATCCTGGCTCGCCGAGCAGTCGTCGGCCGGGGTGGCGCGAACGACCATGGCCCGCCGGGCGTCCGCGGCGCGGACCTTCACCGCCTGGCTCACGGCGACCGGGCGCCTCGCCGCCGACCCGGGCCTTCGCCTCGCGTCGCCGAAACGACCGCGCACCCTGCCGGCGGTGCTGAATACCGAGCACGCCGCCGCCGCGATGGACGCCGCGGAGTCGGGAGCGGCGCAGCGGGACCCGATGGCACTGCGTGATCGGCTGGTCGTGGAGCTGCTCTACGCCACCGGCATCCGGGTCGGCGAGCTGTGCGGGCTCGATATCGATGACCTCGACCGGGAGCGCCGCGTGCTCCGAGTACTCGGCAAGGGGAACAAGGAACGTTCCGCCCCCTTCGGCAAGCCCGCCGACACCGCACTGGACGACTGGCTCCGCTACGGCCGCCCCGCCCTGGCCGTCCCGGCCTCCGGCCGAGCGCTGCTGCTCGGTCGGCGCGGAAAGCGGCTGGACCAGCGCCAGGCCCGGACCGTCGTGCACGAAGTGGTCTCCGCCATCCCCGGCGCCCCCGACCTCGCGCCCCACGGCCTGCGCCACTCCGCCGCCACCCACCTGCTCGAGGGCGGTGCGGACCTGCGGGTCGTGCAGGAGCTGCTCGGCCACGCGAGCATGGCTACGACGCAGCTCTACACCCACGTGTCGATCGAGCGGTTGCGCAAGGTGCACGATCAGGCGCATCCGCGCGCGTGAGCGCCGCCGCGCGGTCGCTGCCGGGGGAGAGGGCCGCTCACGCCGTCGTCACCGCGGCGTTGTCGATGCCGGTGTCCTTCCGCGATCCCCGTCACCCTTGCCAGCGCGGCACGAACGAGAACCCGAATCGGCCGCTGCGCAGGTACTCAACCGCAACGCCGACCTCTCGACGTTGTCCGAGCGAGAGCTCGACGTGATCGCCGCGAAGCTCGACCAGCGACCTCACCGCGTGCTCGATCGGGCCACCTCGGCCGAGGTGCTCGACACCACCGGATACTTCCAGCTGTAGCCGGAACCAGCGGTGGCCCGGTCGGCTTGCGATGATCGGAGATTATGAGCGCTCGTGGACTACCCGACCTCGACGTGGTTCGCGTGCAGCGGTGGTGCGCCGGCCAGGTGCCCGAACAACTGCGCGGTGAGATCCGCGTCGAGTGCGACGTCGCACCCCGGCATCTGACGATCTGCGAATGCCGGCCGCCGTGGCGCGAGGATCTGGGCCCGGAGTGGACCCGATTCCCCATCGCCCGCCTGCACCACACCAAGGCCACCGGGCTGTGGACCTTGTACTGGCGCGACCGGCACATGAAGTTCCACCGGTATCAGCACCTGGCCCCCAGCCCGCACGTCCAGGACTTGCTCGACTACCTCGACCAGCGCGCCGACCCCATCTTCTGGGGCTGACCCAGCGGCTACCCTGACGATGCGCTGACCCGGTGCGCGGGAAGCCGGGTATCGCTGAGCGGACTCGGGCCAGGCGCGAGGAAGGAGTGTGGTGGACGAGGCGGAGAACGAGCTGGGACCGGAGGTCGACTACAGGTTCACCCTCGCCAACGAGCGCACCTTCCTGGCCTGGATCCGCACCTCACTCGGTCTGCTGGCAGGCGGCGTCGCCGTGCACACCTTGGTGCAGCCGTTCCTGGTCACCGGCTTCCGGCGGGCGATAGCGGTGAGCTGCGTCGCGCTCGCCGTCGTACTGGCGGTGGGCGCACTGCTGCGATGGCGCAGAGTGACGCGGGCGATGCGTGCCGGGCGGGCACTGCCGGAGACGGTGATGGTGCCCATCCTGGCCGTCGGCCTCGCCTTCATCTCGCTCATCGCCGGTGTCGCGGTGCTGATCGAATGAACGACCCCGCGGGGGAGGGCGATACCGGGCTGGCGATCGAGCGCACGGTGCTGGCGTGGCGGCGCACGGCCATCGCTGCGACCGCCGTCGCGCTCCTGCTCGCGATCGCGGCGCTGCACCGAGGCTGGGCCCCCGGGGCGGTGGTGCCGTGTGCGGCGGCCGTCGTGATGGGGGTGCTGGCGATCGCCGGATTTCGCCGGGGGCGCGGCCTTCGGCACGGGCGGTTCGACGGGGCCGATCGCATGATCGCACTCGCGGCCGGGGTGGTCGCTGTAGCCGGGTGCCTGGCCGTGGTGATCGCGTTGATTGCTCCCGTGCGGTAGCGAACGCTATTTCCACCCGGCCGGAGTGCGGCGGAGGGTCGCCAGGTAGGCGGCGGCCGCGGTGCGCTGGGCGAAGCGGCCCGCGGGGCCGGCCAGGCGGGTGTACCAGGCGGCGGGGCGGGAGAAGGCGGTGACGACGCCGTGGACGGTGTCGGTGGCGCGGTCGTACTCGACGGCGAAGAGTTCCTCGCCGGACTCGGGGTGGCCGGGGAGGGTGCCGTAGGCGAAACCTCGGCGATCGCCCTCGTCGAGGACGTAGACGACGCGGCAGGGGGCGGGGATACCGAGGGGGCCGACGCCCAGACGCACCGTGATGTGGCTGCCGGGCTGGGCGACGGGGGTGTCGGCGCTGCGGAAGATGCCGAGGCCGCGTTGCATGCGGTAGGCGAGGACGGCGTCGCCGAGGCGGCGGAACTCGCGCTCACCCTTGGCGATGGCGCGGCGCACCTCCAGGTGGTCGTAACCGGCGGGGAGCGGGCCTCGGGTGGCACCGACGTCGGGGTAGGTGAAGGGGGCGTCCGGCATAGGGCGATCATGCCCGGCTGCCGGGGTTTGCGGGAAGGGTTCACGGGGTTACCAGGGGTTTCAGGCGGAGTGGTGCGAGGCGGAGCAGGCCGAGTGGGTCGATGTACTGCGGACGGTTGCGGATGGTGGGGTCGCGGCGGGCGCCCCAGTGCAGGCAGGCGAGGGCGGGGCAGCCTTCGTGGCCGCCGGCCAGCGTGCCGATCGGGGAGCCGCGGGTGACCCTGGCACCGGCGGTGACGCCGGGCTCGACCGGTTCGTAGGTGGTGCGCAGGCCGCCGTCGTGCCGGAGCGAGACCACGGGCTTGCCCGCGACGGTGCCGGCGAAGATCACGATGCCGTCGCCCGCGGCCAGCACGGGGCTGCCGGGTGCCGCGCCCAGATCGACCCCGCGGTGGCCGGGTAGCCAGTCGTGCTCGGGGTTGTCGAAGCGGCGCGAGACCACCGGGCGTGGCCGCAGTGGCCAGTCGAACGGCGGGCCGGTCAGCGGAGTTGCGCGGGGTTCGACAAAGCCGGGTGGAGCCGTCCTGGCCTCGATGGAACCGGGTGGAGCCGAGCCGGGCTGGGCGGAACCGGGCGGCTCGGCACCTGCGACGGGTGCTACGGCGAGGGCTACGGCCACGGAGAACAGCAGGGCGCGAACGGTGAGGGAAGGCACCCCACCGACCCTGCCGAACGCACCCCGACCCCACCACACCCCACCGCCCAACTGTGGACAACCCGGGACCTGGGGATAAACCACCGGGGGCGATTTCTCCCCGGACGTCCCGCGACGTAGACTGACCGAGCGGTCCGTGCATCGCACCGACCGACTTCGCGCGCCATCGTGCCCGTCGCCTCGGCGCTGTTCGAACAGAGCTCCTCTTCGCAGGACATTCGCTCGCCTCGATCGGTGCCCGTCGACGGGGAATCGTCGGCTGGTCCCGCCCTCACCGGCGGGCCGGCGATTCGATGACGCCAGGGCTGCGGGTCACCGACCCGCCGCGACAACCGGCAACGAAAGTGAGATACGGGAGCTATGGCTGTCGTAACCATGAAGCAGCTGCTCGACAGCGGCGCGCACTTCGGACACCAGACCCGGCGCTGGAACCCGAAGATGAAGCGGTTCATCTTCACCGACCGCAACGGCATCTACATCATCGACCTGCAGCAGACGCTGACCTACATCGATAAGGCGTACGAGTTCGTCAAGGAGACGGTCGCCCACGGCGGCACCGTGCTCTTCGTCGGCACCAAGAAGCAGGCGCAGGAGTCGATCGCGGCCGAGGCCACCCGCGTGGGCATGCCCTACGTGAACCAGCGCTGGCTCGGCGGCATGCTGACCAACTTCTCCACCGTGCACAAGCGCCTGCAGCGCCTCAAGGAGCTCGAGGCGATGGAGCAGACCGGTGGCTTCGAGGGTCGCACCAAGAAGGAAATCCTCATGCTCACGCGTGAGATGAACAAGCTGGAGCGGACCCTCGGCGGCATCCGCGACATGCAGAAGGTGCCCTCGGCCATCTGGGTCGTCGACACCAACAAGGAGCACATCGCCGTCGGCGAGGCGCGCAAGCTGAACATCCCGGTCATCGCGATCCTGGATACCAACTGCGACCCCGACCTGGTGGATTACCCGATCCCGGGCAACGACGACGCGATCCGCTCCGCCGCGCTGCTGACCAAGGTCGTCGCCTCCGCGGTGGCCGAGGGTGTGCAGGCGCGGGCAGGCGGCTCCGCGAGCGACGACAAGCCCGAGGCGGGCGCGGGCGAGCCGCTGGCGGAGTGGGAGCAGGAGCTGCTCGCGCAGGCCGCCCCCGCCGCCGAGGCCGAGGCCGCCCCGGCGGCAGCCGACGCTCCGGCCGAGGCGTCCGCCGAGGCCTGATCGACGTCCTCGTTACCTGCTGTTCCAGCGGTGGTCACGGCGCACTGCCACCGTGACCACCGCTGATCGGTATTCACACCCTTTTTCGAAGGAGGCTCGCCACCGATGGCGAACTACACCGCTGCCGATGTGAAGCGGCTCCGCGAGCTCACCGGCTCCGGAATGATGGACTGCAAGAACGCCCTGGTCGAGACCGACGGTGATTTCGACAAGGCCGTCGAGCTGCTCCGCATCAAGGGCGCCAAGGACGTGGGCAAGCGCGCCGAGCGCACCACCGCCGAGGGCCTGGTCGCCGCCAAGGGCGGCGTGCTGATCGAGATCAACTCGGAGACCGACTTCGTCGCCAAGAACGGCGAGTTCCAGGCGCTGGCCGACCGGATCGTCACCGCGGCCGCCGCGGCCAAGCCGGCCGACCTGGACGCGCTGAAGGCGCTGGATCTCGGCGGCGGCGAGACCGCCGACGGCGCGCTGCAGGCGCTGGCCGCCAAGATCGGCGAGAAGCTGGAGCTGCGCCGGGTCATCGCGCTGGACGGCCCGGTCGCCACCTACCTGCACAAGCGGGCCTCGGATCTACCGCCCGCCGTCGGCGTGCTGATCGAGTACAAGGGCGAGGGCGACGCCGCGGCCGAGGCCGCCCGTGCCGCCGCCATGCAGGTGGCCGCGCTCAAGGCCAAGTACGTGACCCGCGACGAGGTCCCGGCCGATCTGGTGGAGAACGAGCGCCGCATCGCCGAGCAGACCGCGCGCGAGGAGGGCAAGCCGGAGGCGGCGCTGCCCAAGATCACCGAGGGCCGCGTGAACGGCTTCTTCAAGGACGTCGTGCTGCTCGAGCAGGCCTCGGTCACCGATTCCAAGAAGACCGTCAAGGCGCTGCTGGACGACGCAGGCGTCACCGTGACCCGGTTCGCCCGGTTCGAGGTCGGCGCGAGCTGACCCCGCCGCACCAGGCACCCGGAAGGCCCCCCGGTGAACACCGGGGGGCCTTCCGCATCCCGTGCGGGGCATGAGGCAGGATAGGGGCATCCGTGTGTCGCCCTCCCCGCCCGAGCGGGTACGTCGGCGCGCCCGGAGTGCCCGCAGCCACCACGTTCCGGTCCGCCGGAACCAGCTCCCGAGGAGATCAGCACCGATGACGGACCCGGGGATCGAACGCCCAGGCTACGACCGGGTGGTGCTCAAATTGGGCGGCGAGATGTTCGGCGGCGGCCGCGTCGGGCTCGACCCGGACGTGGTGCAGACGGTGGCCGAGCAGATCGCGGAGGTCGTCGCCACCGGCGTGCAGGTCGCCGTGGTGATCGGCGGCGGCAACTTCTTCCGCGGCGCCGAGCTGGAGGAGCGCGGCATGGAGCGCGCCCGCTCGGATTACATGGGGATGCTCGGCACCGTCATGAACAGTCTTGCGCTGCAGGACTTCCTGCAGAAGCAGGGCGTCGACACCCGGGTGCAGACCGCCATCACCATGGGTCAGGTCGCCGAGCCCTACCTGCCGCTGCGCGCCCGCCGGCACCTGGAGAAGGGCCGGGTGGTGATCTTCGGCGCCGGGATGGGCATGCCGTACTTCTCCACCGACACCACCGCGGCGCAGCGCGCACTGGAGATCGGCGCCGACGTGGTGCTGATGGCCAAGGCGGTGGACGGGGTGTTCAGCGCCGACCCGCGGGTGGACGCCGACGCCATGCTGTACACCGAGATCACGCACCGTGAGGTCATCGAACGCGGCCTCAAGGTCGCCGACGCGACGGCCTTCAGCCTGTGTATGGACAATCAGATGCCGATGCTGGTGTTCAATCTTCTGATCAAGGGCAATATCGCCCGGGCCGTTGCCGGTGAGAAGATCGGCACATTGGTCAGGTCCTGAGACCGCGACCCCGCGCGGTATTCGCCCGCGGAACCGGAATGACGACGCTGTGGAGGAAACGGTCGTGATTGAAGAAGCGCTCTTCGACGCCGAGGAGAAGATGGAGAAGGCCGTCTCGGTGGCGAAGGACGATCTCGGCTCCATCCGCACCGGGCGCGCCAACCCCGGCATGTTCAACCGGATCGTGGTCGAGTACTACGGCAGCCTGACGCCGATCACCCAGATGTCCAGCATCACGGTGCCGGAGCCCCGCATGGTCGTGATCAAGCCCTACGAGAAGAGTCAGATGGGGCCGATCGAGACCGCGATCCGCAACTCGGATCTCGGGGTCAACCCCACCAACAACGGCGACATCATCCGCATCTCCATCCCGCAGCTCACCGAGGAGCGCCGCCGCGACCTGGCGAAGCAGGCCAGGGGCAAGGGCGAGGACGCCAAGGTCGCCATCCGCAATGTCCGGCGCAAGGCGATGGACGAACTCGGGCGCATCCAGAAGGATGGCGAGGCGGGCGAGGACGAGGTCGGCAGGGCCGAGAAGGAACTGGACAAGACCACCGCCAGGTACGTCGGCCAGATCGACGAGCTGGTCAAGCACAAGGAAGCCGAACTGCTCGAGGTCTGAGATCCGATCGCGGGTCCGGCACGGGTTCGGGGAACGAACGGGAACGATGAGTTGAGCGACGGGACGATCGTGGTCGACAAAGCCGCTGCGGCCGAGGAGCCGACGCCGCCGGGCACAGAACCTCCGCCTGCCGGGCCGGTCTTCGCCCCGGCTCCGGCGCCGCAGGGGCCCGCCCCTGCCAAGGGCTCGCGGGCGGGGCGGAACCTACCGGCGGCGCTCGGCGTCGGGTTCGGGCTCGGGCTCTCGCTGATCGCCATCCTGCTCTTCGTCCCCAAGGTCTTCATCCTGGTCGCCGGTACCGCGATCGGCATCGCGAGCTGGGAGGTGGCCAAGCGGCTGCGCGAAGCCGACGTCCTGGTCCCGCGCATTCCGCTGATCGCGGGCGGGCAGGCGGTGTTCTGGCTGGGCTGGCCGTTCGGCGCGAACGGCGTCGCGGGGGCCTTCGCGGCCACCGTGCTGGTCTGCATGGTGTGGCGGCTCTTCGACCACGGGCTGACCGTCGCCCCGCGGAACTTCCTGCGGGACACCGCGATCACCGTCTTCACACTGGCCTGGATTCCGCTGCTCGCCTCGTTCTCGGTGCTGCTGCTGCTGGAACCCGACGGCAACCTGCGGGTGCTCACCTTCATGATCCTGGTGGTGTGCTCGGATGTCGGCGGCTACGTCGCGGGCGTGCTCTTCGGGCGGCACCCGATGGTGCCGTCGATCAGCCCGAAGAAGTCCTGGGAGGGATTCGGCGGCTCGCTGGTCTTCTCGGTGATCGGCGGGCTGCTCACGGTGACGCTGCTGCTCGAGGCGAACTCCATGATCGGCGTCGTACTCGGCGTCGGGCTGGTGGCCGTCGCCACCGTCGGCGACCTGATCGAATCGCAGATCAAGCGGGAACTCGGGATCAAGGACATGGGCACGCTGCTGCCGGGGCACGGCGGCATCATGGACCGGCTGGACTCCATGCTGCCCTCGGCGTTCGTCTCCTGGCTGGTGCTTTCCGCGCTGCTGTAGCGCGTCAGCGCGGGTGCTTGGCGAGGCGGCGCAGCTGCAGGATGCGTACCCCGCCGACCAGCGCCATCAGCAGCGCGCCGATGATCACGCTGAGCAGCACGGTGACGCCGAGCGGCAGGGTGAAGTCCCAGAAGAAGAGGCTCACCGGCACCTGGTCCAGGTTCTGCAGGATGAAGATCAGCAGCACCACCAGGATCACGGCGCCCGCGACCAGGCCGGTCCAGGCGTAGCCGGTCTTCGAGGAGACCGAGACCTTCTTGCGCTGCACCGGCGCGGAGACCTCCCGCGGCGCGGTGCCGGGAGCGTCGCCGAGCGGATCGGCGGTCGCCTTGGACAGCGGATTCGGCTCGGGTGCGGGCGTGGTGCTCATATGGCACGGATACCCGCTACCAGCGTGATTACGCGCGGATGGGACACTGGTAGCACTATGGTCGCCTCCCTTCCGCTCGTTTTCGATGCCCCGCGCCGCGGGATGCCGCGCACGCATCTCGCCGACCTCGACGCGGAGGGCAGGCGCGCGGCCGTCGCCGAACTCGGGCTGCCCAAGTTCCGGGCCGACCAGATCGCCAGGCAGTACTACGCCCGGCTGCAGGCCGACCCCGCCCGGATGACCGACCTGCCCGCCCCGATACGCGAGCAGATCGCCGAGGCACTCTTCCCGCCGCTGCTCACCGTGGTCAAGCACGTCGCCTGCGACGACGGCAGCACCCGCAAGACGCTCTACCGCGCGGGCGACGGCACCCTGCTGGAGAGCGTGCTCATGCGCTACCCCGACCGCAATACCCTCTGCATCTCCAGCCAGGCCGGCTGCGGCATGGCCTGCCCCTTCTGCGCCACCGGCCAGGGCGGGCTGAACCGCAACCTCTCCACCGCCGAGATCGTCGATCAGGTGCGCGCCGCCGCGGCCGCGTTGCGCGACGACGAGGTAGCGGGCGGCCCCGGGCGGCTCTCCAATATCGTCTTCATGGGGATGGGCGAGCCGCTCGCCAACTACAAGCGGGTGGTCGCGGCGGTGCGCCGGATCACCGCGCCCGCGCCGGACGGGCTCGGCATCTCGCAGCGCAATGTGGTGGTCTCCACGGTCGGGCTGGCCCCCGCCATCCGCAAGCTGGCCGACGAGGGGCTCTCGGTGACGCTCGCCGTCTCGCTGCACACCCCCGACGACGAACTCCGCGACACCCTGGTGCCGGTCAACAACCGCTGGCCGGTCGCCGAGGTGCTGGAGGCCGCGCGCTACTACGCCGACACCACCGGCCGCCGGATCTCGATCGAGTACGCGCTCATTCGGGACGTGAACGACCAGCCCTGGCGCGCCGACATGCTCGGCCGCAAGCTGCACAAGGCGCTCGGCTCCCGGGTGCACGTGAACCTGATCCCGCTCAATCCGACGCCGGGCAGCGAGTGGGATGCCAGCCCGAAGCCGGTGGAGCGGGAGTTCGTGCGCCGGGTGAACGAGCAGGGGGTGCCGTGCACGGTGCGCGATACCCGCGGGCAGGAGATCGCGGCTGCCTGTGGGCAGTTGGCGGCGGAGAACTAGTAGTTCTTCTGCGGGCGATTGCTCGCGGCCCGCTTGCGCTCGCGCTCCTCCTCGACCCGAGCGGCCTCGGCCTGCACCGCGCGCAGGTTCTCCCGCTCGCGCAGCAGCCACTCCGGCGGGTCGGCGAGCAGGGCGTCGATCTCGGTGGCGGTGAGGTGGTCGGAGATCTCGGCGCGGGCCAGCCCGCTGTTGCTGACGCCGAGTTTGCGGGCGACGACGTCGCGCGGGAAGGGGCCGGTGCGGCGCAGTTCGCGCAGCCACTCCGGCGGGTCCGCGCGCAGGGCGGCCAGTTCCTCGCGGGTGATCGGGTGCGTGCGGAACTCCTCCGGCGCGGCGGGCAGGTAGATGCCGAGCTTGGCGGCGGCCGTGAGTGGCTTCATGGTCTGCGGGTTCGGCACGCCGAGCATCCTATCCGCCGGGGGAGGCACTACTGTCGCCGGAGTGAGCGGCCCCGATTCGATCGATCCCGAACGGCTGCGGCAGTTCGTCGCGGTCGCCGACGAACTGCACTTCGCGCGCGCCGCGCGGGCGCTCGGCATTGCCAGGCAGCGGCTCAGCCGCACGGTGATCGAGCTGGAGCAGGAGCTGGGGGAGCGGCTCTTCGTGCCGGGCGCGCAGCCGACCGAGCTGACCGCGGCGGGGGCGGCGTTCCGGGAGCAGGCGCGGGCGGTGCTCGCGCGGCCGGTGCAGCCCGCGCCCGCGCCGGCGGCGGCGTCGCTGCGGGTCGGGTTCGTGCCCGGGGTGACGGTGTCGAAGTGGGAGCGGATCTGGGCCGAGCGGTTCCCCGAGGTGCCGCTGCGCACGGTGCCGCTGCCGCAGGGCGAGCAGGAGCGGGCGCTGCGGGCGGGGGAGGTCGACATGTGCTTCGTCCGGCTGCCGGTGCAGCGGGACGGGCTGAGCGTGATCCCGCTGTACACGGAGGTGCCGGTGGCGGTGGTGCCGAAGGAGCACCCGGTGGCGGCGTACGCGGAGATCGCCGACGCGGATCTGGCCGGGGAGCAGCGGCACGGCGATGCCGATATCGACGGCGCGGCGGGGATCCTGGAGCTGGTGGCAGCGGGGGTCGGGGTCGCGGTGCTGCCGCACTCCATCGCGCGGCTGCACGCGCGGCGCGATCTGGTCTACCGGACCGTCACCGACCTGCCCGGCACCGAGGTGGCGCTGGCCTGGCCGAGCGCGGCGACCACCGAGCCCATCGAGGAGTTCGTCGGCGTGGTGCGCGGCCGGACCGCCCGCAGCACCCGCTCGCCCTCGGCCCGCGCCGAACCGGCGAAACCGCAGCCGAAGAAGGCGCCGGTCAGGAAGGGCGCCGCTCGCGGGCTCGCCCCGAAACAGGGGCGTCGTCGCGGCCTTTGAGCATCGGCTCCGCTCGAGAAGGTGGCCGTGAGCACCAGCCGATGCCGGAGCGCCGACGGGACGGCAGCGGCGCGTATCCCGGCCGGCCCGGAACTACCGGGGACGCCGCCGGTAGATGATGTCGTAGATGAAGAGCCCCACGATGGAGAGCGCGAAGGCGACCAGGAAGATGTCCTCGACCCTGCCGTTGTGATTGCCGATGATCATGGCGAGCAGGGCGAGCGCGACGAACCAGCCCGCGATGCGGAAGGTCTTCGGCGATTCCCCGCTCCAGCCCCAGGCGGCCGACGGCACCTCGGCGGTGTCGACGTGGGGCGCGACCGCGCGCTCGTTGTCGGCGGGTTCGAGTTCCGTGGCGGCCACGATCGCTCCTTCTGGGGGAAGACGGCTACTGCCCGATATCGTGGCATACGACCGCACGTCGTAGCCAGCAGGGCTGCCACAATGGGGCGGTGTCCGACATCGTGAGAGTCCTGCTGCTGGGCAGCACCGGATCCATCGGAACCCAGGCGCTGGAGGTGATCGCCGCCAACCCCGACCGGTTCGAGGTGGTGGGGCTCGCCGCCCGCGGCGGGAACCCCGAGCTGCTAACCGCGCAGATGTCGGCCACCGGGACGCGCAATGTCGCGGTCGCCGACCCGCGCGCCGGGCAGGCGCTCGATCTGGAACTCGCCGGACCCGCCGCGGCGACCGAGCTGGTCCGCCGCACCGAGGCCGACGTGGTGCTGAACGCGCTGGTCGGCTCGCTCGGGCTGGAGCCGACGCTGGCCACCCTGGAATCCGGCACCCGGCTCGCGCTGGCGAACAAGGAGTCGCTGGTAGCGGGTGGGTCGCTGGTGACCCGCGCGGCCGCGCCGGGGCAGATCGTTCCGGTCGACTCCGAGCACTCGGCGCTCGCCCAGTGCCTGCGCGGCGGCCGCGCCGAGGAGGTGGACCGGCTGGTGCTCACCGCCTCCGGCGGGCCGTTCCGCGGCTGGACCGCCGAGATGCTGGAGAACGTGGACCCGGCCGCGGCGAAGGCGCACCCGACCTGGGCCATGGGGCTGATGAACACGCTGAACTCGGCCTCGCTGGTGAACAAGGGGCTGGAGCTGATCGAGACCCACCTGCTCTTCGGCATCCCGTACGACCGGATCGACGTCACCGTGCACCCGCAGTCCATCGTGCACTCCATGGTCACCTTCACCGACGGCTCCACGCTGGCACAGGCCAGCCCGCCGGATATGAAGCTGCCGATCGCGCTGGCACTGGGCTGGCCGGACCGGATCGCGGGTGCCGCCGCGGCCTGCGACTTCGGCACCGCCGCCACCTGGACCTTCGAGCCGGTGGACAGCGAGGTCTTCCCCGCGGTCGAGCTGGCCCGCCGCGCCGGGACGCTCGGCGGCAGTGTGACGGCGGTCTACAACGCCGCCAACGAGGCCGCGGTGCAGGCCTTCCTCGACGGCGCCATCCGCTTCCCGGAGATCGTGCGGATCGTCACCGAGGCGGTCGAGGGCGCGGAGCAGTGGCGGGCCGAGCCGGGCTCGCTGGCCGAGGTGCTCGCGGCCGACGACTGGGCGCGCGCCTTCGCCGCCGCCGCGGTGCGCGGGCGATCGGCCTGATCGCGCGGGCTGGTACGGTCCGGCACCGCTACTGTTGACCACAGGCGTCCGGCGCCGAGGGCCGGAATTCGCGGGAGGACTGGAGTTCAGATGGTGTTCGCGTTGGGCTTCGCCCTGTTCGCCCTCGGCATCACGATCTCGGTCGCACTGCACGAGTGCGGCCACATGTGGGCGGCCCAGGCGACCGGCATGAAGGTGCGGCGCTACTACATCGGCTTCGGCCCCAAGGTCTTCTCCTTCCGGCGCGGCGAGACCGAGTACGGCCTCAAGGCGCTTCCGCTCGGCGGCTTCTGCGACATCGTCGGGATGACCGCGCTGGACGAGGTGCCGCCGGAGGACCTGGACCGGGCCATGTACCGGCAGGCCACCTGGAAGCGCATGGTGGTGATGTTCGGCGGCATCGCGATGAACTTCCTGCTCGGCTTCCTGCTGGTGGTGGTGCTGGCGATCGGCTGGGGGCTGCCGCAGCTGGACCCGGTGGAGACCAAGCTCGGCGCGATGAACTGCGTCGCCACCGCCAACCCGGACGGCAGTCTGCAGGAGTGCACCGGCACCGGCCCGGCCCAGCGGGCGGGGTTGCAGCGCGGCGACGTGGTGACCGCCGTGAACGGCGTGGCGGTGAGCACCTGGAAGGACTTCCAGCGCGAGACCCAGAAGCAGACCGGCACCTTCGAGTACACGATCGAGCGCGACGGCGCCACGCTGACCGTGCCGGTGACGCCGGAGCGCACCGTGCGGTACGACGACAACGGGCAGAACCCGCGCGAGGTGAGCGCGGTCGGCGTCGGCTCGTACGGTGCGGAGCCGCCGCAGAAGTACGGCGTGCTGGACGCCGTGCCCGCCTCGCTCGCCTTCACCGGCGACATGTTCGTGCGCACCCTGGAGTCGCTGGCCCAGATGCCGGCCAAGGTGGCGGCGCTGTGGACCGCGGTCACCGGCGGCGAGCGCGACCCGGAGACCCCGGTCAGCGTGTACGGGGCAAGCCGGATCGGCGGCGAGACCGCCGAGCGCGGGCTCTGGGGCATCTTCATCCTGGTGCTGGCCAGCCTGAACTTCTTCCTCGGCGCCTTCAACCTGCTGCCGCTGCTCCCCCTGGACGGCGGGCACATGGCGGTCGTGCTCTACGAGAAGGCGCGCAACTCGGTGCGCGCCTGGCGCGGGCTGGCCCCCGGCGGCCCGGTCGACTACCTGAAACTGCTGCCGCTCACCTACGCGGCGGTGGTCATCGGCGGCGCGTACATGGTGCTCACGCTCACCGCCGACATCGTGAACCCGGTCAAGCTGTTCCCCTGACATCGGGTTGTCAGCGGCCTCACACCGGGCGTAATTCCGGAGCGCGACTAAGCTCGATGGCGTTACGGCTCGACCACGCACGTGAGGAAGAAGGCAGCCGACAGTGACCACCATCGGATTGGGGATGCCCGCCGCACCGGCGGCCGTCCTCGCACCCCGTCGCAAGACCCGCCAGCTCATGGTCGGCGGTGTCGGCGTCGGCAGCGATCATCCGATCTCGGTGCAGTCCATGACGACCACCAAGACGCACGACATCAACGCCACGCTGCAGCAGATCGCGGAGCTCACCGCCTCCGGCTGCGACATCGTCCGGGTGGCGTGCCCGCGCCAGGAGGATGCCGACGCGCTCGCGACCATCGCGAAGAAGTCGCAGATTCCGGTGATCGCCGATATCCATTTCCAGCCGCGCTACATCTTCGCCGCGATCGACGCCGGGTGCGCCGCGGTTCGGGTGAACCCCGGCAATATCAAGGAGTTCGACGGCCGGGTCAAGGAGGTCGCGAAGGCGGCGGGGGACGCCGGGATTCCCATCCGGATCGGCGTGAACGCCGGGTCGCTGGACCGGCGGATGCTGGAGAAGTACGGCAAGGCGACGCCGGAGGCGCTGGTGGAGTCGGCGCTCTGGGAGGCCGGGCTCTTCGAGGAGCACGGTTTCGGCGACATCAAGATCTCGGTCAAGCACAACGACCCGGTGGTCATGGTGGAGGCGTACCGGCAGCTGGCGGCGCAGAGCGACTACCCGCTGCATCTCGGGGTGACCGAGGCCGGGCCCGCGTTCCAGGGCACCATCAAGTCGGCGGTGGCGTTCGGCGCGCTGCTCGGCGAGGGGATCGGTGACACCATCCGGGTCTCGCTCTCCGCGCCGCCCGCCGAGGAGATCAAGGTCGGCGGGCAGATCCTGCAGTCGCTGAACCTGCGGCCGCGCAAGCTGGAGATCGTCTCCTGCCCGTCCTGCGGGCGGGCCCAGGTCGACGTCTACACGCTCGCCAACGAGGTGACCGCCGGGCTGGAGGGCATGGAGGTGCCGCTGCGCGTCGCCGTCATGGGCTGCGTCGTGAACGGGCCGGGCGAGGCGCGCGAGGCCGATCTCGGCGTCGCCTCCGGCAACGGGCGCGGGCAGATCTTCGTCAAGGGCGAGGTGATCAAGACGGTTCCCGAGGCGCAGATCGTCGAGACGCTCATCGAGGAGGCCATGCGCATCGCCGAGGAGATGGGCGGCGCCGAATCCGGCGAGCCGGTGGTGACCGTCGGGTAGAAGGTCAAGGTTCGGTACTAGCTGTACCGCTCCGGCCCGGTTCGTGGCAGGCTGGGCGTCGTGCGGAGTCTGCTGGATCCGGCGCGTCGGGCGCGGCACCCGGCCGCGCGACAGCTCGCGAACCGGGATCTCGCGCAGGTGCTGCGCGTGCTGGATACCGATCCGGTCGCGTCGTGCATGGTCGCGGCCCGATTGCAGGAGTACGGGCTGGACGCCAGGTACGGCTACGGCGAGCTGTGGAGCCGGGGTGACCCGGGCGATTCGCTCTGCTTCTCCGGCGCCAACCTGGTGCCGCTGCGCGGTGACGCCGCGTCGGTGCAGGCCTTCGCCGAGCGGGCGCTGCGGTTTCCGCGCATGTGCTCCTCGGTGGTCGGCCGCCGCGAGCTGGCGCTGCCGCTCTGGGAGGCGCTGGCCGGGCACTGGGGGCCGGAGCGCGAGGTGCGCGGCGTGCAGCCGCTGCTCGCGCTGGCCGGGCAGGCGACCATCGCCGCCGACCCGGAGGTGCGCAAGGTGCGCCCGGACGAGCTGGACCGCTACCTCGAGGCCGCCATCGCCATGTTCATCGAGGAGGTCGGCGTCGACCCGAGGGCGGGCGACGGCGGCCGCGGCTACCGCAGGCGGATCGCCGGGCTCATCGAATCCGGCCGCGCCTGGGGCCGGTTCGAGGACGGCGAGGTGGTCTTCAAGGCCGAGGTCGGCGCGCTCTCCCGGCGCACCGGGCAGATCCAGGGCGTGTGGGTGCACCCCGAACACCGGGGCAAGGGGCACGGCGCGACCGGTACCGCGGCGGTCGCCAACGCGGTGGTCGCCACCGGACGCACCGCGAGCCTCTACGTGAACGACTACAACGGCGCCGCGCGCCGCGCGTACCGGAAGGTCGGCTTCCAGCAGATCGCCACCTTCGCCACCGTTCTGCTGGACTGAGCGGGCGATATCCCGGTGCGCCACCGGGTTTGCCTGCCGGTCGCCGGTTACCATCGGGCCGTGTCGATCCGGATGGTCACCACGCTCGCGGCGACGGTCTGCACGGTGCTCGCGGCCGTGGGCTGCTCGGCGGGCCCGCAGGGCCCGATCCCCGTCGCCGACGCCTTCGTCGCGGCCTTCGCCGAACGCCGCACCGACGACGCCGCCGAACTCACCGGCCTGCCCGAGAAGGCCGGGCCCGCACTGGAATCCGCGTGGAAGAACCTCCAGGCCGAGAGCCTGGAGGCGACCACCGGCCAGGCGCGGGTCAGCGGCGACACCGCGACGGTGGAGTACACCTACGAGTGGAAGCTGCCGAAGAACCGGGTCTGGAGCTACACCGGCCAGCTGCAGATGGGCAAGATCGACGGTCGCTGGGCGGTGCGCTGGACCTCCGCCGACATCCACCCGCGGCTCGGCGACACCCAGACCATGGTGCTGCGTGCCGACCCCGCGCCCAAGGCCAGGGTGAACGAGTCGTCGGGCAGCGACGTGCTGGTGCCGGGGCGGGTCTCCCGGGTCACCTTCGACGCCGCCGCGGCATCCGACCCGGGCGGCACCGCCACCGTGCTCGCTCGCGCGCTGCATCGCTTCGACACCGAGCTGACGCCGCCGAAGATCCTCGCCTCCGCCCGCGCCGCGCGCGGCCGGCACACCGTGATCGCGCTGAACGAGGTGGAGGCGGACCAGGTCACGAACGAGCTCATCGGGCTGCCCGGGGTCACCCTGGTCCCGGAGTGGGACATGGTGCCGACCGACCGGAAGTTCGCTCCCGACCTGATGACCCAGGTTCGGCAGACGGTGATCACCGAGGTCGACGGCAGGGCGGGGTGGAGCGTCGTCACGGTGAACGCCAATGGCGCCGACACCGACGTGCTCACCGAGGTGGCCGCGCAGCCGGCGCCCTCCTTCGCGCTGAGCGTGGACCGCTTCGTGCAGAACGCGGCGCAGCGCGCGGTGGACGTGCGCCGCGACGAGCAGACCATGATGGTGGTGATCCGCCCCTCCACCGGCGCCATCCTCGCGGTCGCGCAGAACGAGGCCACCGACCGGGACGGCCCGATGGCGACCATCGGCCAGTATCCGCCCGGCTCGATCTTCAAGACGGTGACCGCGACCGCCGCCATGACCGCCGGGCTCGCCACCCCGGACACCGTGCTGCCCTGCCCGAGCCGGATCACCATCGGCGAGCGCACCATCCCCAACTACGACCTCTTCACCGTCGGCAGCGTCCCCATGGCCACCGCGTACGAGCGCTCCTGCAATACCTCGTTCGCCAAGCTCGCCAGCGAGCTGCCTGGCGACGCGCTGCACAGCGCCGCCGCCTCGCTCGGCGTCGGCGCGAGCTACACCGTGCCCGGGCTGCCGACCTTTTCCGGCTCGGTGCCGCCCGCCGAGGAACTGGTGCAGCGCACCGAGGACGGCATCGGCCAGGGCCGGGTGGTGGTGAGCCCGTTCGGCATGGCGCTCATGGCGGCGACGGTCGCCACCGGGCGGGCGCCGACGCCGTGGCTCATCGGCGGCCGCACCACCGAGGTGGACGGGGAGCGGCCGGAGCCCGCGCCGGAGGCGATCGACGGGCTGCGCACCATGATGCGCAAGGTGGTGACCGGGGGTACCGCCGAGCGCATCGTCGACCAGGGCGAGGTCTACGGCAAGACCGGCGAGGCCGAGGTGGACGGGGGCTCGCACTCCTGGTTCGTCGGGTACCGGGGCGATCTCGCCTTCGCCACCCTGCTGGTCAAGGGTGGTAGCTCGGACAATGCGGTCGCGGTGACCAGGGACATGTTCACCGCCCTGCCGCCGGAGTACTGAGAGGGGGCGTGCCCGCCGCGGGCTACGGTTCGGCGCGGTGCAGCGTGGCCGCCAGGTGGTGCCGTAGCGGCTCGCCGACGGCGGCCATGCGCACGGTGTAGTCGAGGGTGTCGGCGCGGACGGTGAACGAGCGGCCCATCGCGGTGACCGATTTCGCGGTGCCGCTGAGCCCGATCCCGGTGGTCTCCAGCTCCAGCCGGATCGCGCCGCCGGACGTGTCGAGCGTGCCCTCGTAGATCTCGGTGATCCCGGTGGGGTGCGCCAGGATCAGCTCGACCCGGTCCGGCGCGGGGCAGCGCAGGTAGCCGGTCTCGGCGTGCAGCGGGCGGCCGTCGTCGGCGGCCCGCGTGCGCTGCCGGTAGGTGAGGAACGGGCGGCCGAGATGCCCGAACTCCACCTCCTCGAGGTAGTCGAAGGAGTCGATGGTCGGGTACTCGCCGTGGCCCTTGCCGCGCCAGACGCCGAGCAGCGGGGACAGCGCGGTGAGGGCGGGGTGCGGGGCTGGAGTGGGGGCTGCCACCGGTCGAGGGTAGCTCCCGAGCGGGAGATCCGTCCCCGGCCTCATCGGAGCGGGCTCACCGAGTCGTCGGGGTCGATCGCCGCGATCGCGTTCTCCTAGCCGGCCTCAAGTGGCTGCCGGCTTCTCCTGCCTGCGCAGCGCGAGCTGGTTGACCGCCCACAGCAGCGCGCCGACGCCGAGCAGGATGCCGGCGATGAGGTACTGCTCCGGGTTGCGGTCGGTGAAGGGCGTGACCAGGAAACCGCAGGTGAGCGCGCCGATCACCGGCAGGAAGGTGGGCGTGCGGAAGTGCTTGTGCTCGACCGGGTCGCGGCGCAGCACCAGCACCGCCACGTTCACGATGGTGAAGACCGCGAGCAGCAGCAGCGCGGTGGTGCCGCCGAGCTCGGGCACCTGGCCGACGAAGAGGATCAGCGCCAGCGCGAGGATCGTGGTGAAGACGATCGCGATGTGCGGGGTGTGCCTGCGCGGGTGCACCGCGCCGAAGGCGCGCGGCAGCACGTGCTGCCGGGCCATGCCGTAGAGCAGCCTGCTGGCCATGAGCATGTTGATCAGCGCGGAATTGGCGACGGCGAACATGGTGATGAAGGCGAAGATCTCGGTCGGGAAGCCGGGTGCGCCGATCTCGACCACCTTCAGCAGCGGGGTGTCGCCCGCGCCCAGCTCGCTCGGCGCCACCAGCGCGACCGCGGTGATGGAGACCAGCACGTAGATGAGCCCGGTCAGCAGCAAGCCGCCGAGCAGCACCTTGGGGAAGATCTTGCTCGGCTGCTTGCACTCCTCGGCCATGTTCACCGAGTCCTCGAAGCCGACCATGGCGTAGAAGGCGAGCGTGGTGGCGGCGATGACGCCGCCGAGCGCGGAGCGATCACCGGTCTCGAAGTCGGTGATCCGGCCGAAGTCGCCGTTGCCGTAACCGAGCGCCCACAGCCCGATGGCGATCACGATGAGCAGCCCGGTCAGCTCGATGCAGGTGAGCACCACGTTCAGCTTGACGCCCTCGCTCACCCCGCGCAGATTGATCGCGGCGACGACGAGGATGAAGGAGAGCGCCACCAGCGTGATGCCGATGCCGTCGCCGATGCCGAGCTCGAACGCCTCGGCGAAGTTGGCGGCGAAGGCGCGGGCCGCGGTCGAGGCCGAGGTGATGCCGGAGCTCATCACCGCGAAGGCCACCATGAAGGTCACGAAGTGAATGCCGAACGCCTTGTGCGTGTAGAGCGCTGCGCCCGCGGCGTGCGGGTACTTGGTGACCAGCTCCAGGTAGCTGAACCCGGTGATCAGCGCGACCAGGAAGGCGACCAGGAACGGCACCCAGACGGCGCCGCCCACCTCGTTGGCGACCTTGCCGGTGAGCGCGTAGATCCCGGTTCCCAGGATGTCGCCCACCACGAACAGGAGCAGCAGCCCCGGACCCATCACGCGTTTCAGCTCGGGTTCCGTGGCGCTGTCTGCGGTCACCTCGGCCATGGCGCACTTCCTTCAGCACTCGTTGGTGCAGAAGGGATTACCCATTCCGCGGCGGAATCAGTCGCCGAATCCGGCGAGTTCCGCCGCGGCGGCCGCGATCATGGCCGCGGAGTCGCGCGGGCTCAGCGCCATGGCGCGCAGCTGGTCGAAGATGACGCCGAAGCGGCGGATCTCGGCATGCCCCTCGATCAGCTCGTCGCCGGCCAGCCCCTCCAGGTAGACCAGCTCGGGGTCGGCCGGGTTCGGGAAGTCGAGCAGCGTGAAGGCGCCCGCCATGCCGGGGTGCGCGCCGGCGTCGAAGGGCAGGATCTGCAGGATCACGTTCTTGCGCTTGATCTCCTGCAGCAGCCGCTCCAGCTGCCCGCGCATGGTGACCGGGCCGCCGACCACCCGGCGGATGGCCGCCTCGTCCATCACCACCCAGAGCTCCAGCGGCTCATCCTTGGTGAGGTTGACCGCCCGGTCCATCCTGGCCTTGGCCCTGCTCTCCATCGTGGCGGCCTCGAGCTTGGGCATGGAGGTGTCGATGACGGCATTGGCGTACTCGTAGGTCTGCAGCAGCCCCGGGACCGTCGAGGTCTGGTAGTGCCGCGCCGAGAGCGCCTCGGACTCGAAGTTGATGTAGGCCGCGTACACCTCGGAGACGCTGCCCTCGTAGGCGCGCGCCATGCCGGGTTTCAGCGCGGTGGTGAGCAGCTCGACCGCTTCCTCGCGCTGCTTGTCGTCGACGTCGTAGAGGTCGAGCATGGCCATCAGCGTGCGCCGCTGCGGCCGCGCCTGCGCCGTCTCGATCCGGTACAGCGTGGTGATGTTGATGCCGGTGCGGGTGCTGACCTCCTCCTTGCCGAGCTGCGCGTCCTCCCGCATCTCGTGCAGCATCGCCGCCAGCCGGCGCAGGCCGACGGTGAGCACCGTGCGCTTGCCTGCCATGCCACCCCTTCCGTGCGAGCCCGCGCACGGCACCGATGCGGCGCGAGCGGACCTCAACGGTACCGCTCGGGCGGTGCCGCCGTGCACGGTCCGGCGCCCGTGTCGGCGAGCGGACGCGGGTGGCCTCCCGCCCGGCGCTGTCGGCGCGAATGGGCAGGGGCGGACCGCCGCGGGATCGGGCTACGACAGCACAGGCGGTTCGCCGCCCGCCGCGAGCCGCAGGACGGTGGCCGCCGCGGCGGCCGCATAGGCGTGGCTGGCCGCGGCCGGGCGGGCGGCGGGGTAGTTGCTGCGGTGCGTCACGACGACGCCGTTCTGCAGGGTGCGGGTGGTGTCGCGGACGGTGGCGGCGCAGTTGCCGCCCGCCTTGGCGGCCAGGTCGACGACCACGCTGCCGGGGGCGAGCAGGGTCAGGGCGGCGTCGTCGAGCAGGAGCGGGGCGGGTGCGCCGCGGTGCAGGGCCGCGCAGAAGACGATGTCCGGCCGGGCTTTCGGGAGCAGCGCGCGGAGCGAGGCGGGGCCGTCCGGTGCGGTGACGCAGGCGGCGGCGCCCGCCGCGAGCGCGGCGGGCTCGGTCTCCGGCCGTGCCGCGACGACCGTGGGCGGCGCGTCGCCCGCCGCAAGGGCCGCCGCCAGCGCCGCCCGGCCCGCCGCGCCGAACCCGAGCACCAGCGTGCGGACCGGCCGCGCCCTGGTCGCCGCCGGGAGCAGTGCGCGGGCCTCGGCGTAGGCGACGCCGCCCGCCACCCGGCTCATCGGGGTGAGCGCGTCGTACTCGGCCGTCTCCGCGGAGCGGGCGACCGATTCGAAGGCGACCGACCGGATTCCGCGCGCCGCGAGCGCCGCGATCGTGTCGCGCCGATGGTGCGGGTCCTGGAAGCCGATCAGGGTGGTGCCCGGCCGCAGCAGCGCGTCCGAGAGCGCGAAGGCGGGCGTCTTCACCCATACGACGATCTCGGCGGCGGCGGCGACCGCGGCGGCGTCCGGGGCGATCCGCGCCCCCGCCGCGCGGAACTCCGCGTCGCCGAAGCCCGCGCGCTCACCGGCCCCGGCCTCGACGGTGACGCCGAGGCCGTGCCCGACGAGGCGGCGAACCGCCGCCGGGGTCAGTGCCACCCTGGTCTCCCCGCGCGCCGTCTCGCGCCAGACGCCGATCCCGGTGGCGGTCATCCGCGCATCGGCCCGCCCAGCGCGGCCAGCGGCCGGGCCGGTGGGCCGTGGAACGGTGCGTGCACAGGTTCCAGCGCCAGCGCCGCGAGCGCGTCGGGGTAGCGCAGCCCGGACGCCATGTCGAGCAGCAGCCGCTCGATTCGGTCCAGCAGCTCGTCGAGGAGCTCGGGCGATTCCTGGCGCGGCGCGCGGCGCGGGGCGAGCACGTTCAGCCGGACGCCTGCGCGCGCCGAACCGGTGCGGTTCAGCGCGACGCTGTCCACCCCCGCCGCGACCAGCAGCAGATCCTCCAGCTCCGCGCTGTCCGCGACCCCGGCCGCTTCGAGCAGCGCGGCGTCGAACTGCAGGGTGAGGAACATGCCGTCGGGCGTGCCGAGCGGGCGCAGCGCGGCGCGGCCGAGCCGGTCGTTCGTCTCGCGGACGCGGCAGATCGCCCTGTCCATCTGCGCGCGCATGCGGGCGCGGTTGCCCGCGAAGTACTCGTCCGGGGTGTGCTCGACGATCGCCCTGGCCAGGTGCGTGGTCTCGCGCTGGAAGGAGAGCGTGAGCCGGTCCGCGATCCGGGTCAGCCAGGCGGCGTCGCCGCCGCACGCCGCGCCCATCTTGCACGGCCCGAAGGCGTTGTAGCCCTTGGAGTTCCCGGTGATGGTGAGGACCCGGTCGTAGAGCCGCCGCCCTTCCACCTCGATCGCGGCGATCGGGATGTGCCCGCTCGCCAGGTGGTCGAAGGCGGCGTCGCAGATCACCGGGGTGTCGGCGGCGAGCAGCACCCGGCCGATGGCGGCCAGATCGGCCGCCGAGTAGTGCGCCACCACCGGGTTGCCGGGGAGCGTGAGCAGCACGCCGCAGAGCTCGCCGGAGGCGCGCAGCTCGGTGAGGCAGCTGTCCAGCCGCTCCGGGTCGATGGTGAAGCTGTCGTCCGGGCTGACCGGGCAGGTCACGATGCGTAGCCCGTACTTCTCCACGTGAAGCCCCGCGCTCTTGTAGAACCCCTCCGGGCACACCAGCACCCCGCCGGGGCGGGCGATGGTGGCGATCGCCTCCTCCAGCAGCATGGTGCTGGTATAGGCGCAGACGATCACCTCCTCCGGCCGGACCCGGACTCCGGGCACGTCGGGGGCGGGTTGCGCCAGGCCGCCGAACATCCGGCGGGCGGCCAGCTCGCGCAGCACCATGGGCTGGCGCTTGTCGTAGCGGCTGCCGTCGGTGTAATCGTCCGGCGGTGTGCCGTGCAGCAGGTCGTGCCAGGCCCGGTCCAGCGCCGCGACGGCGGCCGGGTGCGGGGCGAGCCCGGTCTCGCCGTGGTAGGCGTCGATGACCCCGGCGTAGCTGCGACCGCCGGTGCCGGGGAACGGGTGATCTCGGGTGAGCAGCCGCTTCACCCGGCGTTTGCGCTGTTCGGACCGCTGCGTGACGGTAGCGAGCGCGGGTCCGGTCACTCCGCGCCCCCGGCCGGGTCGGCCTGGATGCGGGCCCAGCGCTCGGCCAGCGCGCCCCGGAACTGCATGCGGCAGTCGCCGTCCGAGAGCCGCTTGAACCCGGCGAGCGCGGGCTCGGCGACGACCTCGTTCACCGGAACCGCGGTGCCCGCCAGCCGCAGCGCGTAGAGCTTCTCGAAGCGCTTGACGGCGAAGGCGACATCGTGGTTGAGCACCGAGAAACGGGTGGCCACCCTGGCCTGCTGCGAGTAGTCGTACTCGCCGATGGCGACGTAGCGGTCGTCGACCACGAGCATGCTCTGCGCGTTGCGCGCGTGCTCCCGCTTGACCAGCACGCTCTCGACGCCAGCGCGGGCCTGCCGCCAGAGCCGGTCGTCGTACGGCCAGACGTCGCTGATGTCGTCGAGCACGTACATCCGGCGCACCTCGATCCGCGGCGCGGTCGACTTGTCCGCCAGGCGCAGGATGGCGGTGTGGTACTCGTCGCCGACGTCGCCGCCGATGGTGCCCAGGTCGGCGGTGTGGATGGCGCGCACCGAGGCGGTGGCCTGATCCAGGATGGTGAGCCAGTCGTTGACGGTGTTCCACTCCCAGACCGTGGCGCTGCGCGACGGGATCTGGGTCAGGATCTCCTCGGCGCGCTCCAGCTGCCGGTCGGCGATCTCCCGGAGCGGCTCGATCTCGTCCCGCACGCCGCCCGCGTCCAGCAGGCTCTGCGCGATCCCCAGTGCCCGCGCGACCACCGCCGGGTCCTTGCCGAGCAGCACGTTGAAGCGCATGCGCAGCTCGTGCAGCGCGGTGTCGCCCGGCTCGGCGGGGGCGCCGGGCAGCTCCTCGCCGAGCGCGAGGCTGAGCCGCTCGCGGAGCGCGAGCGGCGGAACCCGCGAGCCGTTCTCGATCTGCTGCACCAGGCTGCGCGAGCACCCGGCTCGCTGCGCCAGCTCCGCCTGGGTCAGGTTGCGCTCGATCCGGAGGCGGCGCACGAGCGCGCCGATCGGTTCGCCCGGGTCAGTCACGGCTGCCTCCCCGCGGGACGGCACAGCGAAGCACACGAAGTGTCACGGGGCGTGAGCATAGGACACCGGAGCCGGAAAGGGGCACCGGGACACTCCATCGCGGAAATAGCTGGGCGAACGCGGAACGTCGGGTTCACCGTCTCGGACGGAAGGAAGCGATTCGGAATCGGCATAAAACCCCCTATCGGACGCACAATCGCCACCCCCAGTATCCGTGGAAGCACATAATGTGTCATCCAAAAGCTATGGCGCTCAATTGACGTCATTGCACGGCTCTCGGTAGCATGGGTAAACAGACCGCCCCCCGGAAGCGAGGAGGTACCGACCACGGACACCTCGCTGCGGCAGGAGGCAGGCTCCCGGCACTTCCGGTGACTCTCCGCTCGATCCCCCTGCTGCCCGTCCTCGGACACGCGAACCACCGGCCCGCCCCAGACACCGGCGCGGCCGTGATCGAGCATCCGCAGCGCGAACGGAGGGGACCCATGGCACTGCACATCACCACGTCCACCATCTTCAGCACCATCAGCCCGGAACAGGCCCGGCTCGACGGCTCCGGCGCCTGGCGCCTGGACTGGCTACCCGACCTCCCGCTCACCCGCGATCAGGCGGTCAGCGGCATGGTGCTCGACGAGGTGCTCAGCGACCCGGCCACGGTGCACGACGGCATGGCGGTGGAGCTGGCCCGGCTCCGCGCCGCCGACCTCGGCCTCGACCTCACCCAGGTGCTGCTCCGGCTCTTCCTCCGCATCCAGGAGCGGGACGCGGCGCGCCTATGCTTGCCCGCGGAACCGGCGCGGGCGAGCACGCCCGCCTGAGTGGAGGAGACGGATCGTGCGGATCGGCATCTTGCTCGGCGAGACCACGGGCCCGGACGCCCTCACCCGGCTGACCGACGAGCTGGCGGCGGCCGCGGCGGCGGGGTTCGGCTCGGCCTGGCTCTCGCACATCTTCGGGGTGGACGCGCTGACCGCGATCGCCGTCGCAGGCAGCCGGGTGCCTGGCATCGAACTCGGCACGGCGGTGGTGCCGAGCTATCCGCGGCACCCCGCCGCGCTGGCGCAGCAGGCCCGCACCACCGCGCTCGCGCTCGGCGGCAACCGGCTCACGCTCGGCGTCGGGCTCTCGCACCGCCCGGTGATCGAGAGCATGTACGGCTACGACTTCGGCAGGCCCGCGCACCACATGGCCGAGTACCTCGAGGTGCTGCTACCGCTGCTGGACAACCGCCCCGCCTCGTTCAAGGGCGACACGGTCAGCGCCGAGCTCGCGCTCACCGTGCCGAACGAGGGCCGGGTGCCGGTGCTGCTCGCCGCGCTCGGCCCGCGCATGCTGCGGCTGGCGGGCCGGGAGACCGACGGCACCACCCTGTGGATGACCGGCCCCGCCACCATCCGCTCGCACATCGCGCCGGTGATCGCCGAGGCCGCGAGCGCCGCGGGCAGGCCCGCGCCGCGCATCGTCTGCGCGCTGCCGGTCTGCGTCACCGACGACATCGAGGACGCGCGGACGCGGGCGGGCAAGGCCTTCGGCTTCTACGGCGACCTGCCCTCCTACCGCGCCATGATGGACCGCGAGGGCGCCGCGGGCCCGGTCGACCTGGCGCTGATCGGCAGCGAGGAGCAGGTGGCGGCGGGGATTGCCGAGGTCGCCGCCGCGGGCGCCACCGATTTCGTCGGCGCGCTCTTCACCCGCGGCGAGAGCGCCGAGCGCACCCGCGCACTGCTGAGCGGGCTCGCCGCTCAGGCCAGGACGTAGCGGCTGGTCGGCACCACGTCCAGCTCGCGGTCGGCGCCGAAGGTGGCGACGCTGCGCAGCATCAGGGCGGTGCGGCGGTGCAGCTCGGCCTCGTCGCCGCCGCTGCCGTAGAAGGCGTGCGGGTCGGTGAGCGCCTCGATCGGGAAGAGCTCCTCGACGATCGCCGCGATCTCCGGCGCGCCATCGGTGGCCGGGGCGAGCACCCGGTTCTGCACATAGCCGAAGGTGGCCTGGGTCTCGATGGCGACCGCGGTGTGCTGATCCAGCCACGCGGCGCGCCAGTCGTCGTAGGGCAACTCGGCGGGGCGGCGGAGGAAGGCGATATCGGCCAGCCCCGGCGCCCGCTCGCCGAGCGGCGTCTCCGGCGGCGGCAGCGGCAGGTGCTCCTCGACCCACCAGCCCGCGACCCGCTCGGCGAAACCGGTGAGCACGGCGGTGACCCGCGCCCCGGCGGCCTCGTCCGGGACATGCGTCGCCACCACCGCCGCCACCGGTTCGTCGAAGGTGGTGAGCCGCAGCAGCGCACCGGCCACGGCGGCGTCGGCGAGGTTCACCTGGATCCGGGTGGCCCCGGCCGAGCGCAGCCCGGTCACTGCCGCGTCGCCGAGCAGCTCGCCGGGGCCCCACAGGGCGTGCACCAGCTTCATCGTCACCACTTCCTGAAACGTGTTACAGTTCGGTGGCAGCTTAGCCGCGGAGACGACGATGGGTAACGCGGTTACCAGGTAACGAAGTTACCGTATGGGTGTGGCGAGAGGGCAGGACACCGAGGCGCACCGGCAGATCGTGTCGGTGGTGCTGGAGCTGCTGCAGACAGAGGGGTACGACGCGGTCCAGCTGCGGGTGGTGGCCAAGCGCGCGCACGTCTCGCTGACCACCGTCTACAAGCTCTTCGCCACCAGGGACGAGCTGATCGTGCGCGCCATTCAGGACTGGATGGCGGACGAGGCATACGCCGAGCTCGAACCCGCCCCGCCCGGGGAGGCCACCCGCGACTCGCTCATGCGGGTGCTGCGCGTCGTCTTCGAGCCGTGGGAGCGGCAGCCCCGGATGCTGGAGGCCTACCACTACGCGCGGCAGGGGCCGTGCGGGCACCTGCTGGACGAGCAGGGGCTGACCGTGCTGCTCCCGGTGATCGCCGACGCCGTCCAGAATCTGGATCCCGGCTACCTCGAGGACGTCGCGGTGATCCTCGGCAATGTGGTGCTCTCGCTGATCGGGCGGTTCGCCACCGGCGCGGTGGAGATCTCCACCATCCTGCCGACGCTGGAGCGCGCGGTGTACCGGCTCACCGCCGACAACGCGGCGGAGGCGGCGGGGAGCCCGGCCTGCGCCGGGTAGCCGGGATTCGCGCACGCTGAGCGCAACCGTTCCGCGAGTTCGGCATCGGCCCCTAGATTCCGGGGATCACCTGATGTCGAGTCCGAGGAGGAACCTGATGACGGCCGTGGCGCCCCTTCCCCGCGCAGCGCTGACCCGGGGCGACCTGCCGGTCCTCGATATCCGCAAGGTCGGCGGAGCGCTCGGCGCCGAGGTGCGCGGGCTCACCCTCGGCGCGGAGCTCGACGATGCCACCGCCACCGCCGTGCAGGTGGCGCTCGCCGAGCACCAGGTGCTCTTCTTCCGCGACCAGCACCACCTGGACCGGGAATCGCAGTGGGAGGCGGCCGCACGGCTCGGCACCCCCACCGAGCCGCACCCGACCGTGAAGTCGCGCGGCGCGCTGCTGCTGGAGCTGGAGGGCGCCGCCAACGCCTGGCACTCCGACGTCACCTTCGTGGACCGGGTGCCGAAGGCCTCGCTGCTGCGCGCCGTCACCCTCCCGCCCTATGGCGGCAGCACGGTCTGGGCCTCGACCACCGCCGCCTACGACGCGCTGCCCGCCCCGCTCCAGGTGCTCGCCGAGGAGCTGTGGGCGCTGCACACCAACCGCTACGACTACGCCGAGCACGGCCGGGAGAGCAACTACGGGGAGAACGCCTACTACCGGGAGTTCACCAGCGAGCGCTTCGAGACCAGGCATCCCGTGGTGCGGCTCCACCCGGAGACCGGCCGCAAGTCGCTGGTGCTCGGGCAGTTCGTGCAGCACCTGCTCGACGTCTCGCCGCGCGACTCGCGGGCCCTGCTCGACCTGCTCCAGCACCGGATCATCCGGCTGGAGAACACGGTCCGCTGGGACTGGCGCAACGGCGACGTCGCGCTCTGGGACAACCGCGCCACCCAGCACTACGGCGTCGCCGACTTCGGCGAGCACCGCAGGCAGCTGCACCGGGTGACGCTGGCCGGGGACATCCCGGTCGACGTCCGCGGCAGGCGCAGCACGACCGTCGCGGGTGATCCGGACAGCTACTCGCCGGTGGTCGCCGCGCCGGTGCTGCCCGGCGTCGGTGCGCCGTCGCTGCCGGAGCCGGCCGGCCTCCGCTAGGCTCGGAACGCCACTGGAGGACCGGAGGGCAGCCACGATGCGCCGACGCAGAATCCTCGCGCCGTTCGTCGGCGCGCTCGCCGCAGTGATCGTCGTGTGTACCGGCTGCGGCCTGCAGGCCGGTTCCACCCTGCCGTTCGACGTCGGCCCGGCCGGCATCGCCGCCGACGAGGGGCTGGCGGGCGTCGAGCTCACGGTGGGCTCCAAGGAGTTCACCGAGCAGGTCATTCTCGGCTACATCCTGGCCTTCTCGCTGCAGGCGGCAGGCGCCGACGTGCGCGACCTCACCGCTATCGTCGGCTCGCGCAGCACCAGGGACGCGCAGATCACCGGGCAGGTCGACCTCACCTACGAGTACACCGGCAACGGCTGGATCAACTACCTCGGCCACGAGAACCCGCTCCAGGACCCGCGGGAGCAGTTCGTCGCGGTGCGCGACGAGGACATCGCGGCGAACGGCATGGACTGGGTCGCGCTCGCGCCCATGGACAACACCTACGCGCTCGCCGCCTCGCGGGCCGTGGTCGAGCGCACCGGGGTGACCACGCTCTCGCAGTACGCCGAGCTGGCGAAGCGCGACCCGGCGGCCGCGCGCACCTGCGTGGACACCGAGTTCAACGTGCGCAGGGACGGCTACCCCGGCATGGCGGCGGCCTACGGCTTCGACCCGAACGCGGTGCCGCGCTCGGTGCTGCAGACCGGCATCATCTACAACTCCACCGCGGCGGGCACCGACTGCCCGTTCGGCGAGGTGTACACCACCGACGGCCGGGTCAAGGGGCTGGACCTGGTGGTGCTCACCGACGACCTCGGCTTCTTCCCGCACTACAACCCGGCGGTGACGCTGCCGGTGGCGCTGGCCGCGAAGTACCCGCAGATCGAGCGGATCATGACGCCGGTCTCCGCGGCGCTCACCAACGACGAGATCACCGAGCTGAACCGCCGGGTCGACGTGGCGGGCGAGGACCCGGCCGACGTCGCGCGGGACTGGTTGCGGGACCGGGGATTCGTCGCCGCGTGAGCCGGCCCGCCGTCACCGGAGCGGCGGCCAGAACTCCGGCTCGGGCAGTGGCCTGCGCAGTGCGGTGACCGCGATGCGGGCCGCCTCGGCGATGGCGGCGTCGACCGCAGGGAGCACCGGCTCGGCCCGCGCGGCGCGGGTGAAGACCGCGACCGCCACCGGGTGCTCGCCGGGGAACTCGACCACCGCCGCCTCGTTGCGAATGGTGCCGATGGTCCCGGTTTTGCCCGCCACCGCGACCCCGCGGTGCGGGAAGGCGGCGGCGATCCGGTGCGGCCACACCTGTTTGCGCATGACTGACTGGACGAAGGCCGTCTGCCCCGGCGAGAGCACCGCGCCCGCCCAGACCGCGCGCAGCAGCCGGGTCGTCTCCTCGGGGGTGGTGGCGCTGGTGAAGGCCGGGTCGTAGGCCGAGACCGACCATGCCTCGTCCAGGTCGGCGAGGGCGGCGAAGGCCTCGGCGGTGCTGTGCGTGTCGGTATCGCGGATCAGGGCGCGGTGCAGGTCGGCGGTGCCGCCGACGATCCGGGTCGCGGTGAGCCCGAGCTCGTCCAGCAGGGCGTGCAGCGCGCCGATGCCGAGCTCGCCGAGCAGGACGTCGGCGGCGGCATTGTCGGAGACGGTCATCATGGAGGTGGCGAGATCGCGGCGGCTCAGCGTCACCGGATCGTGCAGGGCGGCAAGGCCGGTCGGGCCGGTGGTGCACTCCGCCGGGTCGACGGTGAGCCGCGCGGCCGGGTCGATCCGGCCCTCGTCCACCGCGCGGCAGAAGGCGAGGACCAGCGGCAGCTTGTAGACCGAGGCGGTGACCACCCGTTCGGTGCCGCGCACCGTGATCTCGTCGGCCGAGTCGTCGCAGCGGCGGGCGTGCAGCCAGCCGGTGCAGCCCGCGTCCGCGAAGACCGCGCGGATGCGGTGCGCGGCATCTGAGTCGGCGCGCTGCGTGGCCACCGCGCCCGTGCGCTGCGGTGAGTTTTCGCGTAAGTGGCGCGACGTCTTGTCGCTCATCGCAGCCGCTCGCGGAAGAGCACGCCGTCCAGGGCGGCGGCGGCCGCCTCGGCACCGGGGCGGTGGATCACCCGGACCCGCAGCGCCACCGCCTCCGGCGCCAGCCGCAACCAGGCCACGCCCGGCGTCTCGACCGGCGGCTGCGCGCTGAAGCCGAAGCCTGCGCCCGCGGCCACCGCGGCGAGCAGGGCGCGGTCGTCCTCGGCGGTACGCAGCGGGACGTCGAGGCCGCGTTCCCGGAGCAGGTCGCGGGCGGCGTCGTGCGCGGGCGGGTTCCCGGCCCGCGCGGGGGTGAGGAACGGCAGCCCGGCCAGCATGGCGAAGGCGGGACGCTCGGCGGCCGCGCTGCGGTGGTCGCGCGGGACCGCCACGGCGCGCGGCAGTTTCACCACCGGACCCGCGACCACGCCGTCCACCAGCGCCGGGTGCTCGAGCACCGCGGCATCACAGGCGCCGGAGCGGACCTGTGCCACCAGGTCGACGGTGCTGCCGGTCACCGTCACCACCGATGGCGCCTCCGGTGCCGCGCGCAGCGCCGCCACGCAGGCGGTGACCAGGGTGGGCGGCAGCGCGGGGACGGCGCCCCAGCGCACGCTGCCCCTGGTGCGCGCGATCCGCGCGGCCTCGGCGCGCAGCAGGTCGGCATCGTCCACCAGCAGCCGGGCGCGGGGGAGAAGCCCGGTGCCAGCGGCGGTGAGCACGGCGCCCCGCGGTGTGCGCCGGATCAGCTCGACCCCCAGGTGCCGCTCCAGCCTGCGCAGCCCCTGGGAGAGCGGGGGCTGCGTCATGTCGAGCGCGGCGGCGGCGCGGCCGAAGTGCCCCTCGTCCGCGACCGCGACGAAGAACCGGAGGTGGCGGAGCAGATCCATGCCCTGCATTGAAGCAGTGGCCGTCCCCGCTGCTCGGCCGCCCGGGCCCACGCGATCGCGCGACTGGTCCGAATCGTCACCGCTGACCTGCGGTGATATCCGGCGCGACCGGCCCGCGCCGCCCCCGCGTATTGGCCCGCACCCGTCCTCCGGTGCTTCGCTGACGCCGTGACCGACCCTTACCCGCTCCACCGCCCGAGCCGCCGCGGCTTCCTCGCCACCGTCCTCGCTGCCGGTGCGCTCGCCGCCTGCGGCACCGAACCCCAGCCGGCGCCCCCGGCACCGGCCCCGGACACCTCGCCGCTGGACAGTGCGCTCGCCGCGATCCAGGACCGCCACTCCGTGCGCGTCGCGCTGTACGCCCGCTACCGCGACCGCACCGTCGCGCACCGCGCGAGCGAACCCATCGCCATGTGCTCCACCTTCAAGGCGTACGCGGCCGCGGCGATCCTGCGCCTGGAGTCCGAGGGCGCCCTCCGCCTGGACGAGACCGTCCCGGTGCGCCCTGCCGACATCGTGGTGAACTCCCCGATCACCGAGGCCGCGCAGGGCACCGACCTCAGCTACGCGCAGCTCTGCGCGGCCGCGCTCACCCGCAGCGACAACACCGCGGGCAACCTCCTGCTGCGCCGGATCGGCGGCCCGGCCGCGCTCACCGCCTTCGCCCGCACGCTCGGCGACCGCGCCACCCGCCTGGAGCGCTGGGAACCCGATCTCAACCTCGCCGAGCGCGACACCCTCGCCGACACCACCACCGCCGACGGCCTGGCCACCGGCTACGCCGCCCTGCTCCTCGGCACCGCCCTGCCCCCGGCGCAGCGCCGCACCCTGACCGACTGGATGGCCGCGAGCACCACCTCCGCCCGCCGCATCCGCGCGGCGCTCCCTCCCGGCTGGACCGCCGCGGACAAGACCGGCGGCGGCAACTACGGCACGGTCAACGACGCCGGCGTGCTGTGGTCCCCGGACGGCACCCCGCTGCTGCTGGTGCTGCTCACCGACAGCACCACCGGTGACCCCGCCGTCACCCCGGCCGACGCCGCGCTCGCCGAGGCGACCACCGCCGTCCTCACCGCGCTCACCCCCTGAGCTCGTCGCGCGAATCGGGGGACGCCGGCCGCCGCATTGATCGATCCGGCCCCGCGCGAGTCGATTTCGCGCCGGACGGCCCGCGGCGCGGCCGGGTACCGCGAGCTCCACGCGGGTGCGACGCCGTCCCGGCAGGGAATGCTCGCGCACGTGGGATCGCGCCGCGGAGGGTATGTTGCACGCACCACGGCCGCCGTGCCGGGGCAGAGGACACGCCGGGATGTGCTGCACTTAGGTGCATTTGCAATGTTGCGTTCTTGCATCGGTGAGAGCATGATCCGTGTCACCCGACGGGTGACCGTGGCGACCGCGACGAGGGAACGAGAGCCGATCATGGGCCAGCGCGCAGCAGTGGTGACGGGTGAGCGGGGGGTGCTCCGGTGAGCGCCCCCACGGTCGGCGGGCTGCCGACCGCGCCACAGTTGTTGTCCGCGTTCCAGGGCCGCCGGATGAGCGAGCGCGAGCCGTTCCGCTCCGCGCACGCCCTGGCCGACCTGCACGAACGCCGCCTAGGGCTGGGTGATCCCGGCGCTGTGGCCGAGCTGGACGCGCGCCGCGGCGCCCTGGTGGAGCTGATCGACGAGTGGATCGCGCGGGAGGCGCCGGAGCACCGCGACGGGGCCGCGCTGCACACCGAGACGCTCGGCGCGGTGGTGGATCGGATGGCGCGCAGCTGGGTTGCCGCGAACCAGGCGATCGATGCCGAGGGCGCGCGCAGCGACAAGACCCATAAACACTGGTACCACCTGGCCGAGCTGGTCGACGGGTACACCGATCTGGTGACCGATGTGGCGGGTGGGCGCAGGCGGTTGCCGGGGCAGTGAATCGGGCGAAGCGCTAGAGCCCGAGGTCGTCCGCGGCGGCCTCCGCGACCGCGGGAGCCAGGAGCGTGGCGTCCGGTCCGGCGCTGCCGAGCACCAGGATTCGGCCGCTCGGCGCTCTCCACGGCCCGCTCTCGACGGCGGTGGTGACCTCCGCCCAGCGCCCGTGCACGGTGAGTTCGGTATCGCACAGCTCGCCGGTGACGGTGAGCAGGTGCTCGGCCGCGGGCTCGGCGAGCTCCGCCGGGAACGGCTCGGGCTCGGCGGTGGCGCCGAGCGTCAGCCCGCCGTCCAGCCGGGGGACCGCGAGTACGTGCATGCCGAACTCGGCGGCGGCCGCGGTCTGCGCCTGCTCCGCCGCCAGCCGCGCGACCGGCTCGGCCGGGTAGCCGGGGCGGTGCCGGAACTGATCGCCATCGGCGAGAACGGCGTTCGGCCGGAGTTCGAGCGGCCCGGTGCGCAGCCGCTGGGCACGGACCAGCGGCGCCTGCCCGGCTCCGGTGAGCTCCCTGGCCAGGGCATCGAGCCCGGGGCCGGGGCAGAGCAGTGCGACGTCGGCGGCGAGCGCGGAGCCGTCGTCGGCCCGGATCAGCACCCCGTCGGCGGTCTCGACGAGGGCGCGGGCCAGGCAGTTTCGTGCGGTGAAGCGGCCGGTCCCGGCCGCGTGGGCGCGGAGCGCGGGCACGGTCTGGTGCGGGGTGAGCACGGCATCGGCGCCGCAGTGCAGCCCGGCGAGCAGCGGCCCGCGCAGCGCCGGTTCCAGCGCGCGCACCCGCTCCGGCTCCAGCAGTGTGAGCTCCCGCTCGGCGGCGTCGCCCGCAGCCGCCGCCGCCTCGGCGACGGCCAGCTCGGCGCGCGTCCGCGCCACCGTGATCGACCCGCTCAGCCGGAACCCGATCCCGGGCACCAGGCCGCCGAGCTCCCGCCACAGGAGCACCGAATGCGCGGCGCGTCCCAGGTCCGTCGCGGCCGCCGAACCGGCGCGCAGCGCGCCGGAGCCCGCGATCGGCGCCCCGTCGTCCAGGTGCGTGACGGTGTGCCCGCGCCGCACCGCGGTCCAGGCGTGCACCGCCGCTGGCACCCCGCCGCCGATGATCACCACTCGCACGAGCTGCCATTCTGCGCGCTCGCGGTACGCCGAGGTGGCGCGGGTATGAACGGCGGTTGTCCGCGAACGCCGAATGTGCGCCGGGCACAACCCCGCTGGTAACGTTCGGCTGGCCGAGCACGGCACGCGGGCCAAGGAGACGCAGTGACCTCACCCCCCGAAACCGAGGACCAGCTACGGCGCTACCTCGCCGAGGTGTTCGCCACCGACCGCCCCTTCGCGATCTACCCCTGTGCCAGCGGCTGGGTCGTGCGCGAGGAGCTGACCGAGGACGAGCAGGAAGCAGGGATGGGCTTCGGCCAGGGCAACTACGTGGTGAACCGGGCCAGCGGCGCCGTCACCGCGCACGCCAGCCTGCACCCGCTCACCATCGGCGAGCAGTACGACGAGGACGTCGCCGCGGGCAGGCCGGTGCGCGGCTACCAGGTCTACCCGCCCACCTGGGACATCCGCATCGAGCTCGCCGCGGAGACCAGCGCGGAGATCCGCTACCGGGTTTCGGTGCGCTCGCTGCGCGAGCCGCCCGCCGAGCCGCCGAGCGAGCACCTGCTCACCATCGACAAGCAGAACTACTACTACTCGACCGACAGTGAGTCGACGCACGAGGCGTGCAGCCACGCCGTCGCCTGGGCGGAGAGCCAGGGCAGGCCGACCGGGGCGTGGCCGGAGTCCGGCGCCTTCCAGGCCTGAGCTCGGGCCGAGCCGTTCAGGCCGTGCGCTCGCGCCGGCGCCGGCCGGCGCGAACCCCTCGGCGAGGGTGAGCCCGATGCCCTCGTCACCCGGGCCGGGCCGCCGCGGATCAGCGATCGGCCTCCGGGGCGGGCAGCCTGCGCTGGCCGCGCATGACCTCCACGATCAGGTCCTGGTAGGCGACGAAGAGCTCGGCGACCTGGGTCCACGCCGCGTGCACCCTGGGGTCGGCCGCATCGTGCCTGGCCATGGCCCGCTGGAAGCGCGCGTAGGCACGGGCGATGCGGTCGACCACCGAGCCGACGGTCTCGGTGTGCAGCCGGGCGCCGTTGCGGTGCTGCGGCACGTGCCCGACGGTCCAGACATCGATGGCGTGCATGAGGTCGGTGCGGCGCGCGGCCAGCCCGTCCGCCCAGGTGTCGTCCTGCGCGTGCAGCTCGAGCAGGTCGACGCACCAGCACGCGATGGGGTGCTCGGCCCTGCGGGTGCCGCTGAGCGCGGCGAGCAGCTCGGTCATCGGGAAGAGCGGCTCGATGTCCTCGAACCGCCCGAACCGCTCGTCCTGGCCGGTGCCTGGAACCTGGATCACGCGTGGCACTGCCATGACAACTCCGGTGTGACTCTGCCCCCTGGCGGGATTCAGATAGTAATCCAACCTCGTGAAAATGGCATTCTCGATTTTGCGAAATGCGTTTCATCAACGGTCGATCGGGGTCGTCGCCGGCCAGGGCCCCACCGGGCCGAGGTCGGAGGGGATCGGCGCGTGCACGGTGGCCCCGCTGCGGAAGTCCTCCACCGGCCCCGGGATGACGCTGAGCCCGGCCGTCGCCATGGCCCTGGTCTTGAAGGCCCGCGCGGCTCTGCTGAGCCGGTACTCGACCGGGCTGAGCAGCTCCGCGCTCGCCGGTGGCGGGTACTCGCCCCAGACCACCACCTCCAGGCCGCGGTCGAGCAGCGCGAGGTGCAGCCCCTCGCTCGCCATGGGCTCGCGCAGGCAGAGCCCAGCGGCCATGGCGATGGCGTGCGGGGTGCGGCCGCGGCCGCCGGTGGCGAGTGCGTCGTCCAGGCTGGCGAGCTCGGCGCCGAGGATGCGCAGCGGGGTGTCGTCGGCCGCGCCGGGGACCAGGACGGTGACCTCCCAGCCCGCCGTGGCGCGGTCGAACAGCCAGCCGCCCGCGTGCTGCACCGCGTCGGCCACGCTCAGCGCGACCACGTCGAGCCGGTACTTCACCAGGCCCCAGTCCCACAGCGTCCGGGTGGCGAGCGGGGTGCGGCGCACGTGCTGCACGCCGCCACCGTGGGACGGACCGCCCATCACATCTCCATCGTCGGCACTCCGCTCTCCGGCGCCGCCGGGCTGATCGGCGACGGAAAGCTTCCTCACCATACGGTCAGCAGGATGGTGTGACAAGGGTCACAAGGGTTTTGCCGGTCAGGCCGGGCGCTGCCTCGGCTCCGGCTCGGCGACCGCCTTGGTCCACCAGGTGTCGGAGCCCTCGCCGCGCGGATCGGGGGTGCGGGCCCACGCCGCCACGGCATCCGCCGCGCGCAGCGCCGCATCCGAGGTGGCGGCCGGGGCGGGCGCCCGGTGCGCGGTCGGGGTCCGCCGGGGCAGCGGCGGGCGCGGATCGCCGAGCTCGTCACGGTCGAAAAGCGGATTGCGATGCACGATGCTCCCGGTGGGGGTCGGCGAGCCGGTGGCGGCTCGGTGCGGAACGTCCGGCTCCGGTGGCGGCGACCTCGACGGGTACGCGCGTAACCTCCGGCACGGTCCTCACGATAGAGCACGATGTGGCCGCATTGTGCTGTCGAGTTGCTCTGCTGTGCAGGGGAATTGCCCGCCGGAGAGATTCGGGTCATTCCCGGGCCGGTGTCGCTGTGCGCGTGCGGGGCGCTCGGTGGTGATGAGTGGGTACGGCCCCGGTTCCCGGCGGTGAACGGTCCCAATATCCGACCCGGAGCCGGGTAGTCCGAATGGGTCAATCGAGCGGAGGCCCCAGGGGGCAATAAGAGTCCAGTCGGTATGTATTGATGTGTTTCGCCATATCAACCGGAATCTGTAACGCCGCTAATCGCGCCGCGAGCTGCCGGGACCGGTCCCAGTTCGCGGGCGCGGGGGCACGTGGGGGCGGTTACGGCAGCTCCCGGGAAACCCTAGGGTTCGTCGCGGTCGGTCCGGATGCGCACAAAGACGTGGGCTCGTCGTTCGGGCCGGCCGTCTCTGCTGTCGTTCGAGTGGACGGTGCCGTCGCTCCCGGATTTGCGAGGTGCGCCGTGCCCGATGGGGTTGTCGATCCGAAACGGCACCTGTGGGTTCTGGGGTTGATCGCTCCGGCCTCGGCGTTGCTGCCGTCTCAGTTGGTGTTGTGGACGGGGTGGGTGGTGTTCTGGTGGGTGGGGCCGTTGATCGTGTTGGTGGCGAT
>NZ_BDBH01000013.1 GCF_001612885.1 Nocardia harenae NBRC 108248
GGACACAGAGAATGCCCAGGTCAGGGCGGTGCAAACCAGGCCGAATCACAGCCGTGTGACCCAGCACACGACGGCTGGCCGTCCCTATGGGTAAACCGCCTGTTCATCCGGCCCTCCTAGCCTCGGGACGTGCAGTGCTACACGCGCTTCGTCGCCATCGGGGACAGCCAGACCGAGGGGGTCGGCGACCCCGATGATTCCGGCGGGTTGCGGGGTTGGGCGGACCGCTTCGCCGACATGCTCGGTGGCGAGGCCCCGGAGTTCCGCTATGCCAATCTGGCGATCCGCGGCAGGCGGGCGGGGCAGATCCGCGCGGAGCAGCTGGAGCCGGCCCTGGCCATGCAGCCGGATCTGACCGCGGTGCTGGCGGGGCTGAACGACCTCATCCGGCCGCGCTTCGACCGGGAGGCGCTGCTCGCCGATCTGGCCGCGCTGATCGAGCCGTTCCGGGCGGCCGGTTCCACGGTGGTCACCTTCACCTTCCCCGATATCGGGGCGATCGCGCCGGTGGTGCGGCCGCTGGCGGGGCGGATCCGGCAGCTCAATGCCGATATCCGGGAGATGGCGGCGCGCTACGAGGCGGTGCTGGTGGATTTCGAGCCGGTGCCGGTGGCCGCGCACCGGCTGCTGTGGGCGCAGGACCGGCTGCACCTGAGCCCGATGGGGCACGAGATGGTGGCGCGGGCGGTGGCCGAGGCGCTGCGGGTGCCCGGCGCGGACGGGTCGTGGCGGCAGCCGCTGCCGCCGGTGCGGCAGCGGCGGGGCGAGCAGGTCTTCGACGAGCTGCGCTGGGCGACGGTGCACATGGTGCCGTGGCTGGTGCGCCGGGCGCGCGGGATCTCGACCGGTGATCGGGTGACGGCGAAGCGGCCGCAGCTCGCTCCGCTGCGCGGGAAGACAGAGCCGCTCCGGCGCTCCGTAGCGGGTTGATCTCCGACGCGCGGTAGTAGTATTGCCGCGTGCCGGACCGGATGACGCCCGTCGCGCCCTTGCGCGGGGCCTTCGTCGGGTCCGGCTCCGGGGCGGTGGCGGCGGCCGCGCACGCCATGGGCGGCGGGGTGGTGGCGCCCGGCGGGCCCGCGACGGCGGCGCTGCTCGCGGTCTGCTGCCTGGTCGGGGTGCTGGTCGAGGCGGTGCCGCAGCGGCCGGGGTTCGGGCGGCTGCTGCTGGTGCTCGCGCTGGGGCAGGCGGCCGGGCACTCGGCGCTGACGCACGCGCCCGAGCAGCACCACGGGGCGCATTCGAGCGCGGTCATGCTGGCCGCGCACCTGGTGGCGATTCCGCTCGGGGCGGTGCTCATCGGCGCGGCCGAGCGAGCGGCGGGCGCGGGGATCGCGGCGCTGGCGCGGCTCGCCGCGGTGCCCGGTGGTGCACACGCGGCGATCGTGCCGATACGAATCCGGCCGCGTCGCAGCAGTTTTCGCGCGGGGAGACCGGGCACGCTGGTGTCAGGGCGTGGGCTGCGGGGGCCGCCGGGCGGGGCGGGTCGCCCGCTGTACCGCCGGTTCGTGTGACCGGCGGCGATTCCCCCTTCCCTTTTCGCAGGTTCGGAGTTTCTCCATGGCTGTACTCTCCCCGCGCGCCCGGCGGCTCGTCACCGCGAGCGCCTTTCTCCCGCTGGTACTCGCGGGCTGCTCCACCCCCGCCGCCCCCGGCCGTTCGGCCGACGCGGTGACCGTCGGCGACCAATGGGTCAAGGCCGCGGACAGCGGCATGTCCGCGGGCTTCGGCGAGCTGCGCAATACCGGTGCCGAGGCGGTCACCGTGGTCGCGGCGAGCAGCCCGGCCGCGGGCCGGTTGGAGCTGCACGAGGTGGTGCCGGATGCCGAGGGCGCGATGATCATGCGCCCGAAGGACGGTGGCTTCACGATTCCGGCGGGCGGCGCGCTCACGCTGCGGCCGGGCGGCGACCACCTGATGTTCATGGAGCTCGGCGCGCCGCTGCGCACCGGCTCCACGACCGAGGTGGTGCTGACCTTCGCGGACGGCTCCAGCACGACCTTCAGCGCGCAGGTGCGCGATTTCGCCGGGGCGCAGGAGGAGTACGCCCCGGGGCACGGTGCCTGAGCGGAGCCGGTTCGGCCGGCGGCGGCTGCTCGGCGGCGGCGCCGTCGCGCTCGGCGCCGCCGGCCTCGGTACCGCCGCGCTGGCGGCGGGCCGGGCCGAGCCGGGCGACCCGGGGCTCGCGACCGAACCGTTCCACGGGGTGCACCAGGCCGGGATCGCCACCCGGCCGCGGGCGCGGATCAGCTACCTCGCCTTCGACCTGCGGCCCGGCGTCGGCCGGGACGACCTGGCCGGGCTGCTGCGGATCTGGACCGAGGACAGCGCGCGGCTCACCGCGGGACGTCCGGCGCTGACCGATACCGAGCCGGAGCTGGCACTGCGCCCGGCCCGGCTCACGGTGACGGCCGGGCTCGGCCCCGGCGCCTTCGCGGCGGCGGGGCTGGAGGCGGTCCGCCCCGAGTGGCTGGCGCCGCTGCCCGCCTTCCCGATCGACCGGCTCGACCCGCGCTGGTGCGGCGGCGACCTGCTGCTGCAGCTCGCCGCCGACGAGGCGACCGCCGTCGCGCACGCGGCCAGGGTGCTGGCCAGGAGCGTGCGATCGCTGGTCACCCCGCGCTGGGTGCAGCGCGGCTTCCTGGACGCGGCGCCGGGGCAGACTCCGCGCAACCTCATGGGGCAGCTGGACGGGTCGGCCAATCCGGAGGGCGCGGAGCTGGCGGGGCTGGTGTGGCTGGACTCCGGCCCGCTGGCGGGTGGCAGCGCGCTGGTGCTGCGCCGGATCGAGACCCAGCTGGACACCTGGGAGGAGCTCGACCCGGTGTCGAGGGAGCTCGTGGTGGGCAGGCGTATCGCCGACGGCGCTCCGCTCTCCGGCCACCGCGAGTCCGACGAGCCGGACCTCGCCGCCACCGACGCACTCGGGATTCCGCTCATCCCGCCCTCCTCGCACGTGGCGCGGGCGCGGCACGCGCACGCCGGCGAGCGGTTCCTGCGGCGGGCGTACAACTACGACGACCCGCCGGAGCCGGGGGCCACCTCGAACTCGGGGCTGCTGTTCGCCGCCTACCAGCGCGACATCGCCGCGCAGTTCCTGCCGGTGCAGCGGCGGCTGGCCGAATTCGACGCGCTCAACCAGTGGACCGCGCCGATCGGCTCGGCGGTCTTCGCCGTCCTGCCCGGGGTCCCCGCCCCCGGCGGCTACCTGGGGCAGCCGCTCTTCGAGGGCTGAAACGGGCGCCGCTCCCGCCTAGACGGCGGGAGCGGTATCCGGCTCAGGTCCAGAGCGTGGCGACGAGGACGTTGACCACGGCGAGCCCGCCCGCCGCGTCCGCCATCCAGGCGACCTGTTTGCCGCGCTTGGCATCGGCGTGCGCCACCTCGGCGAACCCGGCCACCGCGACGGCGATCACCAGCTTCACCCCGATCTTGACCATGTTCGGGTCCTTGCCGAGCGAGTCGATCGACTCGGCCAGCCCGACCAGGACGATCCCGGTGACCACCTGGGCGCGAGCGCCCCAGACCATCACCGGGTTCACCGCGGGGCGGCCCGCCGCCCAGCCGCCGACCACCGCGGCCATCCCGAGCAGGTGCGCCACGACCAGCACGTTGTAGACGAAATCCATGGAATCGCAGCCTAGTTCATGCGGAGCATATCTACTACACGGCGTCGTGCACCGCGCCGGCCCGCTCGCTGTCCCGCTTGACGCCCCAAGCCGTCGCGATCTCCATGATGCCGATCACCACCAGCCAGATGCCCGCCACCCAGGCCAGCGTGGCCACCGAGCCGACCGGCCAGATCACCAGCACCACACCGGCGATCGCGGTGACCACGCCGAAGAAGCCCTGCACGCCGCGGCCGGGCAGGTTCGGCTCGGAGACGGCGGCCATGACCGCGCCGATCCCGCGGAAGAGCCAGCCGATGCCGATGAAGATGCCGAGCAGCAGCAGCGAGGCGATCTCGTCGCGGAAGCAGAAGACGCCGAGCACGATCGAGAGCACGCCGCTGATGAAGGCGAGCACGCGCAGCCCGGTGCTCGCGGGCGCGCCGAACGCCGCGAGCAGCTGCAGCACCCCGCTGACCACCAGGTAGATGCCGAAGAGCACGCCGGCGACGGCGAGCGTGGCACCCGGCCAGACCAGGATCAGCACACCGAGGATCACCGAGAGGATTCCGGTGACGAGAATCGTTTGCCAGGCGGCGCGCGCGAGAGCTTGTACCGGGCCCTCGGCCGCTTCGGTAGTCGTCATGACGAGATGCTATGCCCGTTGTCGCAAGCAGCCGCGCTGATTTGCCGGGAGTTTCTCGTTCCGTGACCCGCGGCACTGGCCGCGGCGTTTACCCGGTGGTGGCGCCGGGTATTCGGTTGCGAGTGACTTTCGGCCCGGCGGACCGCCTTCCCGCGTCGGAGCCGTCCGGTGAGCATGGTGGAACGAGGAGACTTCTCAGGTGGCGGTTGTACTCGCGTTGCAGGCACGCGGCCTCGGTGACCTGCTCACCGCGGTCCCCGCGCTGCGGGCGCTGCGCCGGGCCCGGCCGGGTGATCACCTCGTGCTGGCCGCGCCGCGCAGGCTGAAGCCGGTCGTCGACCTGATCGCCTCCGTCGACGCCATCGCCCCCACCGGCCCCGGCGGCGAGCTGCGCTGGGACGGCCCCTGCCCCGACCTCGCGGTGAACCTGCACGGCCCGGACCCGGCGAGCATCCTGGCGCTGGCCGGGACCGAGCCCGCCCGGATGCTCACCTACCGCAGCGCCGCGCTGCCGCAGTGGGACGGCCCGGAGTGGGATCCGCTGGCACACCGGGTGAATCGCTGGTGCGCGCTGTTGGAGTGGAGCGGGATCACCGCCGATCCACGCAATCTGGGGCTGGTGCCGCCGGTCTCGACGGTCAGCAGGCGGGACTGCGTGGTGGTGCACGTCGGCGCGGGCGCCCCGGCCCGGCGCTGGCCCGCGGACCGATTCGCCGCCGTGGTCCGGCACCTGCTGGTGCTGGATCGGGAGGTGGTGCTCACCGGCGACGAGCACGAGCGCGAGCTCGCGCTGCAGATCGCGGCCCGCGCCGGGCTGCCGATCGGGCAGGTGCTCGCGGGCGAGCAGACCCTGCTGGAGTTCGCGGCGACGGTGGCCGAGGCGGCGCTGCTGGTCTGCGGGGAGACCGGAGCGGCGCACCTGGCCACCGCCTTCGGGACCAGGACGGTGCTGCTCTTCGGCCCGACCTCGCCGCGCACCGAGGGCCCGCCGCCGCACCTGCTCGGCAGGCACTCCGTGCTGTGGGCGGGCGACAGCGGCGACCCGGAGGCGCCGGAGCCGGACCCCGGGCTGCTCCGGCTCGGCAGCACCGTGGTCATCGAGGCGGTGGACAAGCAGCTCGGCAAGCGGCGCTGGCCCGGGGTCGGGCCGGAGCGCAGGCGGACGCCCTACCGCCGGGTCGGCTGAGCGTCAGGGCTCGGCGCTCCACGCCTCGTCGATCGCGGCCGCGTAGGCGGCGAGCGCGCTCGGCCAGTACCGCTCCACGTAGTCCCTGACGTCGGCGAGGCCGCGCGGGTCGAGGTGGTAGAGGCGGCGGTTGCCCTCCGGCCGCATCCGCACCAGCCTGGCCTCGCGCAGCACCCGCAGGTGCTGGGAGACCGCCGAGCTGGTGACGCCCACCCGCTCGGCCAGCTCGCCGACCGAGCGCGGGGCGGCGGGCAGCGCCTCGAAGATGGCCCGCCTGGTCGGGTCGGCGAGCGCGACCATGGCGCGCACTCCATTAGTCGGCACTAATCCAGTGTGCGCGTCGGCGGCCGTTTCCGTCAACCGTAACGGGGTTACCGAAAAGCCAGGTCATCCGGGAGCGCTGCGGACGACCAAGATCGAGGGCAGCGTTTCTACCTGGGGTTTCGCGCACGGTGAAGGTTGCCACAGAATTGCGGGCTGGGGTTTGCGCTGTCGTACGTTCGACGCCATGCCCGTAACCTTCTCGTTATCCGCGCGCCGCACCGTGACCCGGGCGGCCGCCGCTACCGCCGCCGTGAGCGCCGCGCTCGGGGTGATCGCGGTGGCCGGTCACGATCCGGCCCCCGCTGCCGCGGCCCGCCCCGAACTCGCCGCCGCCGTGACCCCGTGGGAGGCGCAGCGGCCGCAGACCGTGCCCGCGGCGGTGGTCGAGGAGCAGCACCGCTTCGCGGCCGAGGCGGCCAGGCCCAAGACGGTGCGCCCGGTGGCGGGCACCCTGACCTCGCTCTTCGGCGCGCGCTGGGGAGCGCTGCACGCCGGGCTGGACTTCGGCGACCCGATCGGCGCGCCGATCGCCGCGGTCACCGACGGCACGGTGCTGGAGGCGGGGCCTGCCTCCGGCTTCGGGCTGTGGGTCCGGGTGCAGCAGGACGACGGGACCGTCGGCGTCTACGGCCACGTCAACGACATCCTGGTGCAGGTGGGGCAGCAGGTGCGGGCGGGCGATGTCATCGCCACCGTCGGCAACCGCGGCTACTCCACCGGCCCGCACCTGCACTACGAGGTGCACGCGCCGGACGGCGCCAAGCTGGATCCGCTGCCCTGGCTGGCCGCGCGCGGCGTGGACGCGCACCGCCCCGCGGGCTGACCCTGCCGGAGTACGGCGGCGGCCTGGACCGGGCTGCTCGCGCCGACGCTGTGGCAGGCGCTGCGCGGGGTGCCGGCCGCCACGCCGGACGGGCCGGTGCCGCGCTGCTCGCGGCGGCGCTCGGGGTGGCGGCGGTGCTCAGCGCAGCCGCTCGGCGTCCCGGGCCAGCGACACGAGTTTCGCGCTGAGCGCGGCCAATTCGACGGCGCCCGCGCCCTCGTCGACGGCGGTCGCGACATCCTCGGCGGCGCAGCGGGCGGCGAACCAGCGGTCCGCGAGCGCGGCCGCCTCCTGGGCGCTGAGCACCACCGAGTCGGCCGGGATCCCGGAGCCCTTGAGGCTGTTCCGGTGTTCGTAGGCGCGCTGACGGCACGACTGACGGCAGTACCGGCGCCTGCGTCCGGCCTCCGACTCGACGATCTCCCGCCCGCACCACAGGCAGGACAGCAAGCGGCGCATGGGGCAGAACACTAGCCGTACCGCGGCCCCGGCGAGAACTCTCGGCCGGAGCGCGTGCCGCGGGCACCGGGCGGGGCGGGCACCTCGGGCGAGGCACTATCATGGAGGGGTTAGCCGGTTGCCCCGGGAACACCGGCTCGTCATCGAGCGTTGTACCGTGCGGCACCGGCCACGTTCGACACGACCTGGACTCGAGGGAGAGGGACACATGGCAGATCGCGTACTCCGGGGCAGCAGGCTCGGAGCGGTGAGCTACGAGACCGATCGCGACCACGACCTCGCGCCGCGCCGCATCGCCCGCTACCGCACCGACAACAACGAGGAATTCGACGTCCCGTTCGCCGACGACGCCGAGATCCCGCCCACCTGGCTCTGCCGCAACGGCCAGGAGGGGGTGCTCCTCGAGGGCACCGCGCAGGAGGCCAAGAAGGTGAAGCCGCCGCGCACGCACTGGGACATGCTGCTGGAGCGGCGCTCCAAGGACGAGCTCGAGGAGCTGCTCAAGGAGCGGCTGGAGCTGCTGAAGACGCGCCGCCGGGGTTGACCGCGCACGACGAAGGCTCCCACCGCGACGGGTGGGAGCCTTCGTCGTGCCCTAGGCTCGGCGCTCGTGAGCGTGTACAACGAACGGCTCCAGCGGCTGGCACAGCGCGCGGCCGAGCTGCTGGAGAATGCCGACGAACTCGAGGAGCGGCGGCGTGACCTGGCCTACCTCACCGTGCTGGCGGCACACTTCGACTACCAGGTGAAGAACGGCGGCTTCGCACAGCTGATCCACAACATGGGCAGCGAGCGGCTGGAGGACCTGGACGGCATGCTGCGGGCGGTGGACGCGCCGGTCGCGCTCGACTTCTACGTGCGCGCCGTCACCCGCTGCACCGAGCGGCTCGACGACTACCACCAGCTGCTGGCCGACTTCGCCGCGCCGACGCAGCTGGCGGTCGAGCTGACCGGGATCAGCGTCGAGTACCTGCGCGGCGACGTCGGCTTCGACGCCGAGATCGCGCCCTTCCTCGAGGTCGCGGACGCCCTCTAGCGGCTCGCGACCTTGCGGTAGCGCAGCAGCGCCAGCGGCATGGCGACCGCCAGGATGGCGAGCGAGCAGCCGATGGAGTAGAGCACGGCGTTGTCGGCGACCCAGCCGGTCGCCGGGATGAAGGTCGGCGGCGAGCTGTTGCCGAAGAGCTGCCGCCCCGCGGTGGAGACCGCGGTGATCGGGTTCCACTCGGCGATGTTCTTCAGCGGGCCGGGCAGCGTCTCCCCGGAGATGAATGCCGAGGAGATGAAGGTCAGCGGGAAGAGCCAGATCAGCCCGGCGCTCTGCGCCACCTCGACGGTGGGCGAGAGCAGCCCGGTGAGCGCGCCCACCCAGGACATGGCGAAGGCGAAGAGCAGGATCACGCCGAAGGCGAGCAGCGCGTCGCCGATCGAGCCGTTGATCCGCCAGCCCACGATCAGCCCGCAGACCACCATGACGATCAGGCTCAGCACGTTCACCACGAGGTCGGAGAGGGTGCGGCCCATGAGCACCGCGAGCCGGGACATGGGCAGCGCCCGCATCCGGTCGATGATGCCCTTCTGCAAATCGCCCGCGAGCCCGACGGTGGTGAAGGCGGCATTGAAGGCGACGGTCTGGGTGAAGATGCCCGCCAGCAGGAACTCGCGGTACTGGTCGCCGCCGAGCGAGGCGCCGAAGATGTAGGCGAAGACGAAGACGAACATCAGCGGCTGGATGGTCGCGGTGACCAGCAGCGTCGGCACCCGCAGGATGGTGAGCAGATTGCGGTGGGCGACGATGGCGCTGTCCCGGAAGATCCGGCCGCGGGGTTCCGGCTCGGGCGCCGAGGCGGCGGCGGGCTCCTGGCGGGCGTGCTTGCCCCGCTTCTCCAGGACCTGGGTACTGCTGGTCACGACAGGATCTCCTCGGGAACGTCGTCGGTTTCGGGCTCCGGCTCGCGCTCCGCGGCGGGCGCGGTGCCGGTCAGGGAGAGGAAGACGTCGTCGAGGCTGGGGCGGTGCACCTCGGCGTCGACCACGCAGACCCCGGCGTCGTCCAGCCGGCGCAGCGCCTCGACCATGGTGCGCGAGCCCTCCCCCACCACGATCGAGACCTGGTCGGTGCCGGATTCGTGCTGCGGCTCGCCGAGCCCGATCTGGGCGAGCACGGACTTGGCCAGCGCGGTGGCCTGGCCCGCGGCCAGCGTGACGGTGAGCCGGTCGCCGCCGATCGAGGTCTTGAGCTCGTCGGCGGAGCCGCGCGCGATCACCCGGCCGCGGTCGATCACGGTGATCCGGTCGGCCAGCTGGTCGGCCTCCTCCAGGTACTGGGTGGTGAGCAGCACGGTGGTGCCGTCGTCGACCAGGTCGCCGATCACCTGCCACATGTCGAGCCTGCCGCGCGGGTCGAGGCCGGTGGTCGGCTCGTCGAGCACCACCACCGGGGGGCGCGCGACCAGCGCGCCCGCCAGGTCGAGGCGGCGGGCCATGCCGCCGGAGTAGGTGCCTGCGCGGCGCGCGGCGGCGTGCTCGAGGCCGAAGGCGCCGAGCAGCTCCTCGGCACGCGCGGTCGCGCGCTTGCCGGACATACCGTAGAGCCTGGCCACCATGCGCAGGTTCTCGAAGCCGGTGAGGTTGGCGTCGACCGCGGCGTACTGGCCGGAGAGCCCGATCAGCTTCCTGGCGGCGGCCGGGTCGCCGAGCACGTCCACCCCGGCCACCCGCACGGTTCCCGCGGAGGGGCGGAGCAGGGTGGTGACGATCCGGACGGTGGTGGTCTTCCCGGCGCCGTTGGGGCCGAGCAGCCCCATCACGGTACCGGCCGGGATCTCCAGATCGATCCCGTCGAGCACGCGAATCTTGCCGTAGCTCATGCTCAGGTCGCTGACGTCGACGGCGAGGCTCACCGGCTCACCTCTGCTCGGGCACTCATCGATTCTCCTGTCCCCCCGCCACCGCCGAGCCGGGCCCGCAGGACCGGGCCGATCACGGCGAGCGCTTCGGGTGTGGTCATGTCCGCGTGCCTGCAGGGCAGCGCGTGATCGTGGATGTCGCCGGCCACGAACGGCCGCCAGGCCGCCGCGCACCGGTCCGGGTCGGCGCGGTTGATCTCGTCCTCGGCGGCGGTGAAGAAGAGCAGGTCGCCGTCGAAGACCCGCGGCCGGAAACCGTGCGCCATCACGGTTCCCGCGCGGTACCCCTCGTACAGCCGTTCCAGGTGCTCTCCGGTGAGCGCCGCGAACGGCCCGTTCTCCTCGCGCAGCAGCGCGGCGGCCCCGGCCAGGTCGAGCGCGGGGTCCAGGTCGTCGGCGGCGATGCCGCCGAACTCGGCGACGATCTCCGCCACGCTCGGCATGGCGAGGTCGAGCAGGTCGTCGGAGAGCCGGTAGCTGTCCAGCAGCCCGAGCAGCGCCACCTGCTCGCCCTGCTGCCGCAGCCGGGTCGCGATCGCGTGCGCGATGAGCCCGCCGAGCGACCAGCCGAGCAGGTGGTACGGGCCGCTCGGCTGCACCGAGCGGATGTGCTCGATGTAGCGGTTGGCGGCCTCGGAGATGCTGCCGAACGGCTTGTCGCCGGTGACGTGCGGCGCTTGCAGCCCGTACACCGGGCGGTCGCTGTCCAGGTGCGCGAGCAGCCCGGAGTAGCACCAGGAGAGCCCGATCGCGGGGTGCACACAGAAGAGCGGCTCGGCGTCGCCGGTGCTCCGGATGGGCAGCAGCGGGGCCAGCGGGTCGATGCTCGCGCCGCCGGAGAGGCCCGCCGCGATGGCGGCCGGGGTGGCCGCGCCGAACATCTGCTGCACCGCCACCTCGATCCCGGCGTCGCGCAGCAGCCCGACCACCCTGGTGGCGAGCAGCGAGTTGCCGCCGAGCTCGAAGAAGCCGTCGTCGGCGCCGACCCGCTCGATCCCGAGCACCTCGGCGAAGGCGGCGGCGATCGCCGTCTCCAGCGGGCCGAGCGGGGCGCGGTAGCCGTGCGCGCCGCCGAAGACCGGCGCGGGCAGCCGGGCGCGATCCAGCTTGCCGACCGGGGTCAGCGGCAGCTCGTCGAGCAGCATGATCGCCTGCGGCACCATGTAGTTCGGCACCTGCCCGGCCACGTGCGCGGTGAGCTGCGCCGCCGTCGGCGCGGTGCCTGCCCGCGGCTTGACGTACGAGACCAGCGCGGTGGCGCCCGCCTCGGTGACGTGCCCGACGGTGAGCGAGTACTCGACCTCGCCCTGGCTCGCCAGCGCGGCGTCGATCTCGCCGAGCTCGATCCGGAAACCGCGGATCTTGACCTGGTGGTCGGAGCGGCCGACGTACTCGATCTCCTTGCCGGAGCGGCGGCCGGGCAGCTCGGGGGCGCCGGTCTCGCGCCAGCGCACCAGGTCGCCGGTGCGGTACATGCGCTCGCCGGGCTTGCCGTACGGGTTGGCGACGAAGCGCTGCGCGGTGAGCCCCGGCCGGTTCAGGTAGCCGCGGGCCAGCGCGTCACCGGCCAGCTGCAGCTCGCCGGTGACCCCGACCGGCGCCGGGTGCAGCCGGGAATCCAGGATGGTGGCCGCGACGCCGCGGATCGGGCCGCCGATGGTGATCGGCGCACCGGGCGCCATGGGCTGGGAGATCACCGTGACGATGGTGGTCTCGGTGGGGCCGTAGACGTTGTAGAGGTTGCGGCCCGGCGCCCAGCGGCTGACCAGGTCCGGCGGCAGCGCCTCGCCGCCGACCAGGATGTGCGCCAGGTCGACGACGCCGCCGGGGTCGACGGTGCCGAGCGCGGCGGTGGTGATGAAGGCGTGCGTGATCCGCTCGCCGACGAAGACCTCGCGCAGCCCGTCGCCGCCGACCACGTCCGGTGCCGCGATGACCAGGGTGGCGCCGCCGCCGAGCGCGAAGAGCAGGTCGAGCATGGCGGCGTCGAAGCTCGGGGTGGCGAAGTGCAGTACCCGGGAGCCGGGCCGGACGTCGAAGCGCTCGGCCAGCTCGGCGGCGAAGTTGGAGAGCCCGCCGTGCGTCACCACGACCCCCTTGGGGGTGCCGGTGGAGCCCGAGGTGTAGATGACGTAGGCCGGGTTCTCCAGCCGCAGCGGCGCGGGGCGCTCGGCCTCGGCCAGCGGGCTGTCCTCGGAGGCGAGCACCGCGGCCCTGGTGTCGGGGTCGTCGAGGACCAGCCAGTCCACGGTGTTCGGCAGGGTGTCGCGGTGCGCGGCCAGGGTGAGGCCGAGCGCGGCGCCGGAGTCGGCGAGCATGTGCGCGATCCGGGCGGCCGGGTAGCGCGGGTCCACCGGGACGAAGGCGGCGCCGGTCTTGACCACCGCGAGCACCGTCGCCACCGACTCCACCGAGCGCGCGATGCCGAGCGCGATCAGCGTCTCCGGGCCGACGCCGCGGCGGATGAGCAGCCGGGCCAGCCTGCTGCTCCAGCGGTCGAGCGCCTCGTAGGTGACGTCGGTGCCGTCGGCGCGCAGCGCGACGGCGTCCGGCTCGGCGGCGACCGCGGTGGCGAAGACCTCGGGGAAGGTGAGCGGGCGGGCGGGTTCGGCGCCGTGCACCGGGGCCAGCCCGGACCACTCCGCCGGGTGCAGCAGGTCCAGGTCGCCGACGGCGGCGGCCGGGTTGCCCGCCACCGCGGTGAGCAGCCGGACCAGCCGCTCGCCGAGGCCGAGCGCGCTGTTGTGGTCGAACAGGTCGGCGGCGTAGTTCACGCCGACGGTGATGCCGCCGGGCTCGGCGGCGCCGTGCTCGGTGAGGGTGAACTGCAGGTCGAACTTGGCGATGCCGGCGTCCAGGTCGACCGGCTCGATCTGCAGCCCGGGCAGCTCCAGCGGTCCCACCGGCTCGTTCCGCACCGAGAGCATGACCTGGAAGAGCGGGTGGTGGGAGCGCGAGCGGACCGGGTTGAGCACCTCGACCAGCCGCTCGAAGGGCAGGTCGGCGTGGTCGAAGGCGTCCAGGTCGGACTCCCTGACCCGGGCCAGCAGGTCGTCGAAGCGCTGCCCCGGCTCCACCTTCGTGCGCAGGACAAGGGTATTGACGAACATGCCGATCAGCCCGTCGAGCTCGCGGTCGCCGCGGCCCGCGTGCGGGGTGCCGACGGTGACGTCGCCGGTGCCTGCCATCCGGTGCAGCAGCACCGCCAGCGCGGCGTGCAGCAGCATGAACATGCTGACGCCCGCGCGCTCGGCGATGCGCCGCAGCTCGCGGTGGGTGAAGGCGTCCACCTCGGTCTCGGCGGTGCCGCCGCGGTGGCTCGGCACCGGCGGGCGCGGGCGGTCGGCGGGGAGCGCGAGCAGTTCGGGCAGCTCGGCCAGGGCCTCCCGCCAGTAGGCGAGCTGGCGGTGCGCGGGCGCGGCCGGGTCGTCCTCGGCGCCGAGCGCGTCGAGCTGCCACAGCGTGTAGTCGGCGTACTGCAGCGGCAGCGGCTCCCACTCCGGCGCGGTGTCGAGCCGGGCCGCCCGGTAGGCGATCGCGATATCGGCGGCCAGCGGACCCAGCGACCAGCCGTCCACCGCGATGTGGTGCACCACCACGGCGAGCACGTAGTCGTCGATCGGCCCGCCGGAGGCGACGTGCAGCAGCGCGGCGCGCACCGGGACCTCGGTGGCGAGATCGAAACCGGGCGCGGTGAACTCGGATATCGCCGTGACCACCTCGGACGGCCGCACCGAGTCGAAGGCGACCGGGACGGTGGCGGCGGCGGCGTCGAGGATGCGCTGCACCGGCTCGCCCTCGTGCTCCGGGAAGACCGTGCGCAGCGTCTCGTGCCGCTCCTGCACCGCGACCAGCGCGGAGGCGAGCGCCTCCAGATCCAGGCTGCCGCGCAGCCGGAGGACCAGCGGGACGTTGTAGGCGCCGCGCGCGCCGCTCTCCTCGAACCGGTCGAGGAACCACAGCCTGCGCTGGGCGGCGGAGAGCGGAATGTGCTCCGGGCGCGCAACCGCGACCGGGCGCGCGACCCGGGTGGCCGGTTCGGCGCGGTCGATGCGGGCGGCGAGCGCGGCGACGGTGGGCTCGGCGAAGACCGTGCGCACCTCCAGCCGGACCCCGGTCTGCTCGGCCAGCCGGGCGACCAGCCTGGTGGCGAGCAGGGAGTTGCCGCCGATGTCGAAGAAGCCGTCGTCGGCGCGCACGGTGTCCTGGCCGAGCAGCTCGGCCATGGTGGCGGCGACCAGCCGCTCGGCCGGGGTCTCCGCGGCGCGACCACCGCCGGTGCCCGGAAGCGGTTGCGGCTCCGGCAGTCTCGCGATGTCGAGCTTGCCGACCGGGGTCAGCGGGATCTCGTCGAGCACGGTGAGCGCGGAGGGCACCATGTGCGCGGGCAGGCTGCGGGCCACGTGGGCGCGCAGCGCCTCCACGCCGATCCCGGCCGCCCGGTCGGCGGGGTGCACGAAGGCGGCGATCCGGTCGGCGCCCGCGATCGTGCGCACCTCGGTGTGCGCGAACCGCACCGATGGGTGCGCGGTAAGCGCGCCGGTGATCTCGCCGAGCTCGATCCGGAAGCCGCGCATCTTCACCTGGTGGTCGCTGCGGCCCAGGTAGCGCAGCGCGCCGTCGGGGGTCCAGCGCACCACGTCGCCGGTGCGGTAGAGCCGGGCGCCGGGCTCGGTGGGGTCGGCGACGAAGCGCGCCGCGGTCAGCCCGAAGCGGTCCAGGTAGCCGCGGGCCACGCCGTAGCCGCCCAGGTACAGCTCGCCGGGGACGCCGACCGGCACCGGCCGCAGCCGGTCGTCGAGCACCAGCGCGCGGGCGCCGCGGACCGGGGTGCCGATATCGATCGGGCCGCCGACGGTGAGCGGGCGCGAGATGGTCGCCACCACGGTGGTCTCGGTGGGGCCGTAGACGTCGAACATGCGGCGGCCGGGGGCCCAGCGGGCGACCAGCTCGGCGCCGACCGCCTCGCCACCGACCAGGAGCGAGCGCAGCTCGGGCAGCGGCCAGCGCTCGTGGTCGACGGTGGCCAGCGCGGCCGGGGTGAGGAAGAGGTGCGTCACCCGCTCGCGGGCGAGCAGCGCGCCGAGCTCGTCGCCGCCGAAGACGTCGGTCGGGCAGAGCACCATGGCCGCGCCCGCGTTGATGGTGAGCAGCAGGTCGAGCATGGCGGCGTCGAAGCTGGGGGTGGAGAAGTGCAGGGTGCGCGAGTCCGGGGTGACCTCGGCGCGGGCGCCGAACTCCGCAGCCAGCCCGGCCAGGCCGGTGTGCGTGACCGCCACGCCCTTGGGAGTGCCGGTGGAGCCCGACGTGTAGATGACGTAGGCGAGGTCGTCCGCGCGGGCCGGGCGGTCGCGCTCGGCGCCGGTGAGCGGGCGGCCGGAGTGCGCGGCGAGCTCGCTGACGAGCTCCGGGTCGTCGAGCAGCAGCCAGGAGGTGCCGCCGCCGTCCGCGGCGGCCAGCGCGGCCGCGTGCGCGGAGCGGGTGAGCCCGACCAGGCAGCCGGAGTCTGCGAGCATGTGCCGCAGCCGGTGCGCCGGGTAGGCGGGGTCGAGCGGGACGTAGGCCGCGCCCGCGGTGACCACGGCCAGCGCGGCGGCCACCGAGTCGATGGAACGGGTGAGCCCGAGCGCGATCCGGTGGCCGGAGCCGATGCCGCGGGCGCGCAGCATGCGGGCCAGCCTGTTGACCCGCTCGGCGAGCTCGAAGTAGTCGAGGACGGTGTCACCGGAGCGCACGGCGATGCGGTGCGGGTGGTCGTAGGCGGTGCGCTCGAAGTACTCGGCCAGGGTGACCGGGGCGGCGGCGGGGCCGCCGTGCGCCGGGCTCAGCGCGCTCCGCTCCCAGTCGGTGCGCAGGTCGATGCGGTGCACCGGGCGATCCGGGTCGGCGGCGACCGCGGCGAGCACGGTGCGCAGCCGCTCCCCGATCGTCTCGACCGTGGTGGCGTCGAAGAGCTCGGTGGCGTAGACGAATTCGAGCTCGTCGCCGAGGCCGGCCGGGGCCCGCAGCTCCAGGTCGAACTTGGCACGGGCGATATCGAGCGCCCGCGCGGTGACGGTGAGCCCCGGCAGCGCGAGATCGGGGTGCGGCTCGTCCTGCACGGTCAGCGCGACCTGGAAGAGCGGGTGCCGCCCGCTGCCGCGCACCTCGGCGCCGAGCGCGGCGACCAGCAGGTCGAAGGGCAGCTCGGCGTGCTCCATGGCGGCCAGCTCGGACTCCAGGTCGGCGGCGAGCAGCGCGCTGAAGGCGGCGTCCGGGTCGACGTCCGAGCGCAGCACGACGGTATTGACGAACATGCCGACCAGCTCGTGCAGCTCCGGCGCGGAGCGACCCGCGACCGGGGTGCCGATCACCACGTCGCGGCCGCCGGTGAGCCCGCGCAGCAGCACCGCCAGGGCCGAGCGCAGCACCATGAACGGGCTGACGCCGCGCTCCCCGGCCAGCCGCCGCAGCGCGGCGCGCAGCCCGGCGGGCAGCGGCACCCGCACGGTGCCCGCCCGCCGGGTGGGCTCGGCCGGGCGCGGCCGGTCGTAGGGCAGCGGGAGCTCCTCCGGCAGGTCGGCCAGCGCCGCGCGCCAGTGCGCGAGCTGGGCGGCGGCCGGGCTCTCCGGGTCGTCGGTGGCGCCGAAGCGGGCGCGCTGCCACAGCCCGAAGTCCGCGTACTGCACCGGGAGCGGCGCCCAGCTCGGCGCGTTCCCGGCCGCGCGGGCCAGGTAGGCGGCGCCGAGATCGCGGGTCAGCGGGGCGAGCGAGGCGCCGTCGGCGGCGATGTGGTGCAGCACCACGGCGAGCACGTGCTCGTCCGGGGCGGTGCGCACGAGCGCGACCCGCAGCGGCGGCTCGGTGCCGAGCTCGAAGCCGCGCTGCGCGAGCGCGGTCAGCGCCTGGGTGGCCTGTTCGGCGTCGACCGCGTCCTCCACCGGCAGCGCCGGGGTGGCCGCGACCGTCGGCAGGATGCGCTGCACCGGGCCGTGCTCGTCCTCCGGGAAGACGGTGCGCAGCACCTCGTGCCGCTCCACCAGGTCGCCGAGCGCGGAGCGCAGCGCGGCGACGTCGAGCTCGCCGGTGATGCGCAGCGCCACCGCGATGTTGTAGGCGCTGTTCGCCGGGTCGTACCGGTTCAGGAACCAGAGCCGCTGCTGCGGCAGTGCGAGCGGGATCCGCTCCGGGCGCGGGCCCGCGGTCACCCGGACCCGCTCGCTGCGCGGCGAGACCGCGAGCGCGGCAGCGATATCCGCGACGGTCGGCGCCTCGAAGACGGCCCGCACCGGGAGTTCGACGCCGAACTCGTCGTGCAGCGCGGCCACCAGCCTGGTGGCGAGCAGCGAGGTGCCGCCGATCTCGAAGAAGCCGTCCTCGGCGCCGGTCACCGGCTGCCCGAGCACCGCGCCGAAGAGCGCCGCGACCCGGCGCTCGGTCTCGGTGCGGGGGGCGCGCGAGCCCGCGGTGGCGTCGAAGACCGGGTTGGGCAGCGCGCGCCGGTCCAGCTTGCCCGCGCCGGTCACCGGCATCCGGTCCAGGACCAGCAGCGAGGCGGGGACCATGTAGCCGGGCAGTCTGCCGCGCACCCCGGCGAGCACGTCGGCGGGGGTCAGGTGCTCGGCCCCGGTGACGTAGGCGGCGAGCCTGGTGTGGCCGGCGGAGTCGGTGTGCGGCACGGTGACCGCGCCGGTGACGCCGGGCTGGGCGCGCAGCGCGTGGTCGATCTCGCTGAGCTCGACCCGGAAGCCGCGGATCTTGATCTGGTCGTCGGCGCGGCCGAGGAAGCGCAGCGCGCCGGTGCGGTCGGCGACCACCAGGTCGCCGGTGCGGTACATCCGCTCGCCGCGCCGCCCGTACGGGTTGGCCGGGAAGCGGGCCGCGGTGAGGCCGTGCTTGCCCAGGTAGCCGCGGGCGACGCCGGGGCCGGAGAGGTAGAGCTCGCCCGGCGTGCCCGGCGGCACCGGGCGCAGCCGCCCGTCCAGCACGAACAGCCGCATGCCGCGCACCGGCATGCCGAGCGGCACCGGCGCGCCGGGCACCATGGGCGCCGAGGCGGTGGCGGCCACGGTGGCCTCGGACGGGCCGTACATGTTGTGCATGCGGTATCGCGCGCCCCAGGTGCGCACCAGGTCGGCGGAGACCGCCTCGCCGCCGACGATCACGGTGCCGAGCTCGGCGAAGGGCTCGGCGGACGGCACGGTGGCCAGCGCGGCCGGGGTGACGAAGGCGTGCGTGACCCGCTCATCGCGCAACAGCCGCGCCAGCTCGGCGCCGCCGTAGATGTCGTCGGGGGCGACCACGACGGTGGCGCCCGCCGCGAAGCCGAGCAGCAGCTCCAGCACCGAGGCGTCGAAGCTGGGCGAGGAGAAGTGCAGCGTGCGGGAGCGGTCGGTGACGCCGAAGAGGTAGCGCTGCTCGGCGGCGAGCGAGGCGATCCCGGCGTGCGTGACGACCACGGCCTTGGGCTTGCCGGTGGAGCCGGAGGTGTAGATCAGGTAGGCGGGGTGCGCGCCGCGCAGCGGGCGCTCCCGGTCGGCGTCGGTGAGCGGGCGCGGCGAGGTCGCGGCGCAGGCCTGCTCCAGCTCCGCGGAGTCGAGGACCAGCCACTCCAGCTCGGCCCTGTGGTGCCTGCCCTGCACCGCGAGGGTGCGGCGCGGCAGCCCGTCGGCGCTGCGCGCGACGGTGAGCCCGAGCGCGGCGGCGGAGTCGATGAGCATGTGCTCGATCCGGTCGGCGGGGTAGCGCGGGTCGACCGGGACGTAGGCGGCGCCGGTCTTGGCCACCGCCCAGATCGCCACGATCGCCTCCGGGCTGCGCGGGATGGCGACCGCGACCACCATCTCCGGGCCCGCGCCGTGCCCGGCCAGCACCCGGGCCAGCCGGTTGGCGCGGGCCTCCAGCTCGCCGTAGCTCAGGCTCGTGCCGCGGTATCGCAGCGCGGTGACCTCCGGTGCGCGCTCGGCGACCGCGCCGAAGAGCCCGGCCAGGGTGACCACCGGCTCGGCCGGGCCGCCCGCCAGCGGCAGGAAGCGGCCGGTCTCCCTGAGGTCGAGCAGGTCGATATCGCCGACCGGGCGCGCGGGGTCGGCCACCACCGCGGTCAGCACGGCGACGAAGCGGCGCGCGACGGCGGCGACGGTGGCATGCTCGAAAACGTCGGCGGCGTAGCCGAATTCGCCGGTGAGCGGGGTGTCCTCCCCCGCGTCGTGCACCTCGAGCCGGAGGTCGAACTTGGCCACGTCGGCATCCAGGTCGATGCGCTCGGTGCGCACCCCCGGCAGCTCGACGGCGAGCTCGGGGCCGTTGTCGTAGGCCAGCATGACCTGGAAGAGCGGGTGCCGCGCGGTGCTGCGCTCCGGGTTGACCAGCTCCACCAGCCGCTCGAACGGGACGTCGGCATTGGCGAAGGCATTGAGGTCGGTGTCGCGGGCGTGGTCGAGCACCCGGGTGAAACCGGCCGCCGGGTCGACCGCGGTGCGCAGCACGAGGGTATTGACGAACATGCCGACCAGCTCGTCCAGCTGCGGGTCGGAGCGGCCCGCGATCGGGGTGCCGACGGCGATGTCGCGGGTGGCGCAGATCCGGGCGAGCAGGGTGGCGAGCGCCGCGTGCAGCACCATGAACATGCTGACCCCGCGCTCGGCGGCGAGCGCGGCCGCGGCGGCCCTGGTCTCCGCCGGGACGGTGAAGGGCACCCGGCCGCCCTCGGTGCTCCGCCTGCGCGGGCGCGGGCGGTCCAGCGGGAGGTCGAGCTGGTCAGGCAGCCCGTCGAGTGCGCCGCGCCAGTGCGTGAGCTGCCTGCTCAGCGCGCTGCCGGAGTCGGATTCGTCGCCGAGCAGGGCGCGCTGCCAGAGCGCGAAATCGGCGTACTGCACCGGCAGCGGGGGCCAGGCGGGCGCCCGGCCATCGGCCCGCGCGGCGACCGCGGCGGTGAGGTCGCGGACCAGCGGCGCGAGCGACCAGCCGTCGCCGCAGATGTGGTGCAGCACCGCGACGAAGACGTGCGCGGCCGGCCCGGTGCGCCAGAGCGCGACCCGGATCGGGGCCTGCTCGCGCAGGTCGAAGCCGTAGCCGGTGAACTCGGCGACCAGCGCCGCCACCTGCTCGGGCGGGGCGGGCACCGGGTCGAGGGTGAGCGGGATGTCGGCGGCGGGGTGCACCCGCTGCGCCGGGCCAGCGGGGGTCTCCGGGAAGGTGGTGCGCAGGCTCTCGTGCCGCTCCAGCACGTCGCGCAGCCCGGCGCGCAGCGCGGTGACGTCGAGCGGGCCGTCGATGCGCAGGGCGAGCGGCATGTTGTAGGCGGCGGCCTGCTCGTCGATCCGGTTCAGGATCCAGAGCCGCTGCTGGGCCGGGGAGAGCGGCACGTGCTCCGGGCGCGGTCCGGCGGCGAGCACCGGTGCGGCGCGCTCGTCGGTGTGCCCGGTGCAGCGCTCGGCCAGCGCGGCGACGGTATCTGCCTCGAAGAGGTCGCGGATGGTGAGCCCGGTGCCGAGCAGCGCGTTGATCCTGGCGATGGCGCGGGCGGCGATGAGCGAGTTGCCGCCGAGCGCGAAGAAGCTCTCGGTGACGCCGACCTCGTCGAGCTCCAGCAGCTCGGCCACGATGCCCGCCACCGCACGCTCGACCTCGGTGCGCGGACGGGTGCCGCCGGCCGGGCGCTCGGGGGCGGCGGGCGCGGGCAGCGCCTTGCGGTCGATCTTGCCGTTGGCGCTGAGCGGCAGCTCGTCCAGCTCGACCAGCTGCGCGGGCACCATGTAGGCGGGCAGCAGCGCGCGCACCCCGGCCAGCAGGGCGTCCCGGTCGAGCGGGCGGTGCGCGCCGGGCGCGGCCACCACGTAGCCCACCAGCTCGGCCCCCACCCGCCCGGTGTGCGCCACGCAGACCGCGCGCGCGACCGCCGCGTCGGCGAGCAGCGCGGCCTCGATCTCACCCAGCTCGATGCGCTGGCCGCGGATCTTCACCTGGAAGTCGCTGCGCCCCAGGTACTCCAGCGCGCCGTCGGCGCGCCAGCGGGCCAGGTCGCCGGTGCGGTAGAGCCGCTGCCCCGCGGTGAACGGGTCGGCCACGAAGCGGTCCGCGGTGAGCTGCGGGCGGCCCAGGTAGCCGCGGGCCAGCTGCACCCCGGCCAGGTACAGCTCCCCCGAGACGCCGGGCGGCACCGGCCGCAGCCGGCCGTCGAGCACGTAGGTGCGGGTGTTCCACACCGGCGAGCCGATCGGCACGCTCGCCGGGTCCGGCGGGCAGTCCCACGCGGTGACGTCCACCGCGGCCTCGGTCGGGCCGTAGAGATTGTGCAGCCGTACCCGGGGCAGCGCCGCGGCGAAGGCGCGCACGGTGGCGGCGGGCAGCGCCTCGCCGCTGCAGAACACCCGGCGCAGCCCGGCGCAGCCGCGCACGTCGGTGTCGGTGACGAAGACCGAGAGCATGGACGGCACGAAGTGCGCGGTCGTCACCGAGCGCTCGGCAATGGTCCTGGCCAGGTAGTCCGGGTCGCGGTGGCCGTCCGGCGCGGCGATCACCAGCCGCGCGCCCACCTGCAGTGGCCAGAAGAACTCCCAGACCGAGACGTCGAAGGTGGCCGGGGTCTTCTGCAGCACCGCGTCGGTGTGGTCCATCGGGTACTCGTGCTGCATCCAGCGCAGCCGGTTCACGATGGCCGCGTGCGTCACCGTCACGCCCTTGGGCCGCCCGGTCGAGCCCGAGGTGAAGAGCAGGTAGGCCGGGTTGTCCGGGCGCAGCGGCGAGCGGCGGTCCCGGTCGGTGACCGGGGCGGGCGATTCGGCACCGAGGTCGATGGTGTCCAGCGCGAAGCGGGCGACGTCGGCGGGCAGCGGCACCGCGTCCCGCTCGGTGGTGAGCACCGCGACCGGCGCGGCCTGCTCCAGGATGCCCGCCAGCCGCTCGGCCGGGTGGTCGGGGTCGAGCGGCAGGTAGGCGGCGCCCGCCTGCATCGCCGCGTACATCCCGACCACCAGCTCCACGCTGCGCCGGATGGCGAGCGCGACCACCCGCTCCGGGCCCGCGCCGCGCGCGATCAGGAAGCGGGCCAGCCGATTCGCCCTGCGGTCCAGCTCGGCGTAGCTCAGCAGCTCGTCGCCGCACTCCAGCGCGGGCGCCGCCGGGTTCGCGGCCACCGCGCCGGCGAAGAGCTCGGCGAGCGTGCCCGGCCGCAGCGGCATCGCGGTGTCGTTCCAGCCGTGCAGCACCCGGTGCCGCTCGTCCGCGGTGAGCGCGGAGAGCACGTCGGCCCCGGTCTCCGGGCGGGCGGCGAGGAAGCGGCCGAGGAAGTCGCGGAAGCGGGCGTGCTGGGCGGCGACCTCGGCGGCGCGGTAGCGCGCCGGGTTGGCCTCGAAATCCAGGTGGATCTGACCGTCGATGCCGTTGTAGACGTTGATCGACAGGTCCTCGACCGGCCCGGTGGCCAGCACGTGCATGGAGCCGAGCATGTCGCCGAGGCGCAGCTCGTTCTTGAACAGCATGATGTTGACCATCGGCCCGAAGAAGCCGCGCGCGGCGCGCGAGTAGCCGCCGTCGCGGCGGATGTCGTCGTGCCGGTACAGCTGGTGCCGGAGCGCAGCGGTGACCTGCAGCTCGGTCGCCCGCACCACGTCGGCGAGCGTGGTCTCCGGCGTGAACTCGATGCGCAGCGGCACCACGTTCGACACCACGCCCGCCGAGCGGCGCAGCGCCATCGTGGTGCGGCCGGAGACCGGCAGGCTGAGCAGCACATCGGAGCGGCCGGTGACGGCGTGCGCGTAGCAGGCGGCGGCCGCCACGAAGAGCACGGCGTTCTTCGCGTCGTGCGCGCTGCCCGCGGCGGCCAGCGCGGCGGCGGTGGGCTCGTCAAGCACGGCGGCGGTCAGGTGCCTGCCCGGGGCGTCCGGCACCTCGGCGAGCGGGCTGCCGTCCAGGCTCACCGGCTCCCCCGCGCCCGCCAACTGCGCACGCCAGTGCTCGCGGTCGGCGAGGAAGCGCGCGGAATCGCGGTAGCGGGACTGGTTCTCGTAGATCTCGGTGAGCGGGGCCGCACGCGAGACGGTGGGCTCGGTGCCGTCGGTGGCGGCGGTGTAGATCTCGGCGGCCCTGGTCAGCACGTTCATCGCGCCGTAGCCGTCGACCAGGATGTGGTGCGCGCGGACGTACCAGAGGTGGTGGGCGTCGCCGATGCGCAGCACGGCGTTGGTGGAGAGCGGATCCCGTTCGATATCCACCGGCGAGGCGGCGTGCTCGGTCATCCAGCGGAAGGCGGCGGCGCGCGGATCGGGCTCGCCGCGCAGGTCGAGCCGCAGCCACTCCGAGCCGACCTCGGGGTCGACCACCTGGTAGGGGACGCCGTCCTCCTCCACCAGCCGGACCTGGCCGACCTCGGCCTCGGCGCCGCACCGCTCGATGGCGTAGTGCAGCCTGCCGGTGTCCAGCTCACCCCGGAGCTCGACGTACTGCGCGATGATCAGCGGCACGTCCGGGCGCAGCCGCTGCGCGTAGTAGAGCGCGCTCTGCGCGGGCGAGAGGGGGAACGGCTCGACGCCGTCCCGGATAGCACAGGGGGAGGCACATTGGTCGACCCGGTCGGTGGCCAATGAACTCATCAATCACTCCGTTCTGCCGCACACGTCGCATCTCCCCGAGCAGACCTTCAGCGGTTGCATCGAGACGGTTCCCGAGGCCGCCTCGCCCGCCCCTTGATTCGGTGCATCACATCCGGCGGATTGCCGACCGGATGGATACGTCGCACTACCGAGTCATTCGAACTGTCGTCGAAGTGCTCAGCAATGTTTCCGCAAACGTCAAATAAGTGCAGCTTTTTATCGGAAAAAGACCGGCAGTTCAGAATTGCCGACACAAAAGGGCCGTACTGAGGCTAATAGCGGGTGAATCGGTTTGCTGGAAGTCTCCCAGCCCCCGGAATGTGGGCGTGCCGCACCGATCTATACCTACGATGCCGCCTATGTGGGACTCGTCACACCGATCCCGGAGCGGGGTGCTCCCGGCGCCGGAGCACCGCGGCGGCGGCCACGCCGAGCCCGCACAGCGCCACCGCCAGGTACTCGGGGGCCGGGCCGAGCCGGGTGGCGAGGGTGCGGTCGGTGCGCAGCGGGAGCCGGGCGGTGAGCGCGGCGGGCACGAAGAGCTCGCTCCGCTCGGTCACCGCGCCGTCGGCGGCGACGATGGCGCTGACGCCCGAGGTCGCCGCCACCACCAGGGCGCGGCCGTGCTCCACCGCGCGCACCCTGGACATGGCGAGCTGCTGGTAGGTCATCTCGCTGTCGCCGAAGGTGGCGTTGTTGGTCGGTACGGTGAGCAGCTGGGCTCCTGCGTCCATGGAATCGCGGAAGGCGCGGTCGAAGGCGACCTCGTAGCAGGTGGCGACGCCGATCGGGAGGCCGGCGGCGTGCACGACGCCGGTGCCGTCGCCCGGGACGAAGTAGCCTGCGCGGTCGGCGTAGCCGGAGAAGAGGCGGAAGAAGCCGCGCAGCGGGAGGTACTCGCCGAAGGGCTGGATGATCTTCTTGTCGTGCCGCTCCCCCGGGCCGGTGGCGGGGTCCCAGACGATCACCGAGTTGGTGGTGGAGCTGCGGTCGGCGTTGATGAGCACCGCGCCGACCAGGATGGGGGCGCCGACCGCGCGGGCCGCGGCGGTGATCGCGGCGGCGGCGTCGGGGTTGCGCAGTGGGTCGATGTCGGAGGCGTTCTCCGGCCAGATCACGACGTCCGGTTTCGGGGCGCGGCCCGCGGCGATCTCGGCGGCGAGCTGCTCGGTGCGGCGCACGTGGTTGTCGAGGACGGCGCGGCGCTGGGCATTGAAGTCGAGGCCGAGGCGGGGGACGCTGCCCTGTACCGCGGCGACGGTGATGGTGCGGTCGCCGGATTCCGGGGTTGGCAGGGTCGCGCCGAGCGCGAGGCCGGTGAGCGGGAGGAGGATCACGGCGGTTGCCGCGGCCGCGAGGGCGGTCGGCCGGCGGGGTGAGCCGGGGCCCGGCGTCTGCTCGGCGACGGACTCGCGCACCGCGCGGCGTCGGGCGAGCGCGGTGAGCAGGTAGGCGAGGCAGGTGCCGGTGAGGGCGACGGCGAAGCCGATGAGCGGCGCCCCGCCGAGGGCCGCCAGCGGGAGGTACCAGCCGTCGGCCTGGCCGAAGGCGAGGCGCCCCCAGGGGAAACCGCCGAACGGAAAACTGGAGCGGGCCCACTCGCAGGCCGTCCAGGCCAGGGCGATCCAGAGCGGGCGGGCCGGGAGCGGCGCCGTCCAGAAGGTGAGCGCGCCGAAGAGCGCGAGGAAGGCGGCGCACGCCGTCGAGAGCGCGAGCCACGGCACCGGGCCGACGTAGATGCCGGTCCACGGCAGCAGCGGAACGAAGAAGCCGAGCCCGGCCAGCAGGCCGTACCCCGCCGCCCCCCGCGCCGTCCTCGCGCGCTCGAGCACCAGCGTGAGCAGGGCGATGCCGAGCGGGGCGAGGAACCACAGCGGGCGCGGGGGGAAGGAGCCGAACAGGAGCAGTCCGGCGAGTAACGCCGCGGCGGCGCGCAGCCAGAATGCGCCGGGAAAGCGGAGCCCGCGGCCGGGTGCCGAATCACCCTGCGGAGCAGTGGTTTCCGGGTCATCGACCCGGACGTCCTCAGGCTTCATGGATCGTCACGCCCCGGTGCACGGTCCGCAGGCAGCGCGGAAGCCTCGCGCCCGGGTCGAGGGGTGGCAACCCGGGCACCCGGGAGCGCGGGTCGGTGGACCAGCGCTGCACGGTGTCGGCGGCTGCGGCCACGACGAGCTCGTCCGCTTCCCAGACGGCGTAGGAGGCGGGCGCGCCGGGGACCAGCGTGCCCGCGACCCCGTCGCGCACCCCACCGGCCCGCCACGCCCCTCGGGTGGCGGCGGCGAAGGCGGCGCGCGGCGAGAGCCCGTGCCCGGCCGTCCGGTGGTGCACCGCGGCGCGCACCGCGGCCCAGGGGTCGAGTGGCGTGACGGGCGCGTCCGAGCCGATGGCCAGCGCGACGCCTGCCGCGGCCATGGCGGCGAAGGGGTTGAGCGCGGCGGCCCGCTCGGCGCCGAGCCGGGTGGCGTACATGCCGTCCGGCCCGCCCCAGGCGGCGTCGAAACCGGGCTGCACGCTGGCGATCACCCCCCAGCTCGCGAGCGCGGCGATCTGCTCGGGCGAGATCATCTCGGCGTGCTCCACCCGGTGCCCGCGGGCGGCGACGGCGGGCGCGCCGAACTCGGCGGCCACCCGCCCGAACCCCTCGACCACCGCGTCCATCCCGGCATCCCCGATCACGTGGAACCCGGCCTGCACCCCGGCGACCGTGCAGGCGCGCACGTGCGCGGTGACCCCGGCGGCGTCCAGGTACCCGACGCCGTGCCCGCCGCCGTCGGCGTACGGCGCGCGCAGCAGAGCGGTGCGCGACCCGAGCGAGCCGTCCACGAAGAGGTCGCCGCCGAGCGCGTGCACTCCGAGCTCGGCGACCAGCGCCCGCGCCTCGTCCTCGTCGTGCACCGCCTCGCCCCAGTAGGCGCGCACCGAGACGCCGTGCTCGAAGGCGAGCAGCTCGGCCAGGTCGGTGCGGCCCGCGATCTCCGGCCCGCCGCACTCGTGCACCTCGGCGACCCCGTGCGCGGCGGCCGAATCCAGCGCCGCGGCGCGGGCGCGGTCGCGCAGTCCGCGGTCGGCGCGCTCCAGCGCGGCGGCGCGCACCAGGTGGTGCGCGGCGCCGCGGAGCGGCTCGCCCCTGGTGCAGCCATCGGCCTCGCGCACCCCCGGCACCGCGTCCAGCAGCGCGGTGGAGACGGCGGCGGAGTGCACATCCACCCGGGAGAGGTAGACCAGCCGCCCCGGCCCGGCCGCTTCATCGATCTCGGCGGTGCTCGGCGGCCGCCGCTCCGGCCACCCGGTGTCGTCCCACCCGTCGCCGAGCAGCACCCCGGACGGGTGCGCGGCGGCGAAGGCGGTGAGCAGCTCCAGGCAGTGCGCCAGCGAGCGGGCGGCCGAGAGGTCGAGCCCGATCAGCTTGAGCCCGAGCGCGGTGACGTGCACATGCGGGTCGACGAAGGCGGGGGCGACGAAGGCGCCTGCCACATCGATGATCTCCGCACCCGGGTGCAGCGCCCGCCCTGGCTGCTCGGCCCCGAGCCAGACCACGGTGCCGTCGGTGACCGCCATGGCGGTGGCATCGGGCGAACTCGCGCTGTAGAACCGACCGCCGATCAGCAACTGCGTAGCCACGGAGCACCAGTCTGCCGTACCCCGCGACAGCGGGCGGGATCAGCCCTTGGTGAGCGCGCGGCCGCCGGAATCGCCGGGCGCCGGATCCCACACCGTGTGCACCACCGCGCCGTCGACCACGGTGCCGTCGGCGTCGATGATCACCCGATTCGCCCGCACGCTGCCGAGCACCTCGGCACCCCGGCGCGCGGCGAAGGCGGTGAGCACCGGGCGCAGCAGCGCGCGGGTCGGGGGCAGCAGCATCAGCAGCCCGAGCACCGACGTCAGCAGCCCCGGCACCAGCACGAGCAGCGCGCCGGAGGCGACGAGCGCGCCGTCCGCGACGGCGGTGCCCGCGGTCAGTTCACCGCGGCCGACCCGGCGGAACCCGTCCAGCACCCGCCTCCCCTGCCCGGCGACGAGCAGCACCCCGGCGGCGGAGCAGGCGATGAGCAGCAGGATGGCGGCCACCACACCGGCGACGTGCGCGACGGCGACGAAGGTGGCGATCTCGGCGACGAGGTAGACGGCGAAGAGTACGGCTGGCATGGCGTTCCTTCCGGGACGATCTAGGAGTACCAACGCGCGAACGCCCGATTTTTCTCCCGGCGCTACCCGCCCGGACGTACCAATCCGGTCTCGTAGGCGAGGACGACGGCCTGCACCCGGTCGCGCAGCCCGAGCTTGGTGAGCACCCGGCCCACGTGCGTCTTCACCGTCGCCTCGGAGAGGAAGAGCGCGCCGGCGATCTCGGCATTGGAGCGGCCGGCCGCGATCTGCTCCAGCACCTCGCGCTCGCGGGCGGTGAGCGCGTCGAGCAGCGCCGGATCGCGGGAGGGCACCGGATCCTCGGCGATCAGCCGGTCGAGCAGCCGCTTGGTGACCTTGGGCGAGACGACGGCGTCCCCGGCGGCGACGCTGCGGATGGCGGAGACCAGGTCCTCCGGCGGGGTGTCCTTGAGCAGGAAGCCGCTGGCCCCGGCGCGCAGCGCGCCGAGCGCGTGCTCGTCCAGGTCGAAGGTGGTCATGACCAGCACCTTGCAGCCCGCCCCCGCCTCCAGGATGCGGGCGGTCGCGGTGACCCCGTCCACCACCGGCATCCGGACGTCCATGAGCACCACATCCGGGCGCAGCTCCGCGGCCTTGCCGATGGCGGCGGCACCGTTCTCCGCCTGCCCGACCACCTCGAGGTCGTCGTGCGCGCCGAGCACCATCTCGAGTCCCATGCGCATGAGTTCCTGGTCGTCCACGACGAGCACGGTGATCGGCACGATCCCACTGTATCGGCGGTGTCACGGGGTTTCCCGTGCCACCGGGAGCTCCGCCACCACCCGCCAGCGCCCCGACGGCTCGCGCCCGGCCTCGAGCACCCCGCCCAGCACGGCGATCCGCTCCCGCATGCCGACCAGCCCGAGCCCGCTGCCGGTGATGGCGGTGCGCACCGGGACGCCGCCGGTGTCGACCACCTCGATGTGCACCCGGTCGCCGGTGCGGCGCACGGTGACCCAGGCCTTGGGGTGCGCGCCCGCGTGCCGCAGGGTATTGGTCAGCGCCTCCTGCACCACCCGGTGCACGCCGAGGCTGACCTCGGGCGGGACGTCGTCGAGCTCGCCGCTGAGCTCCAGGTCGACCGCGAGCCCGGTGTCCCGCATCATCGCCACCACCCGGGCGATTCCGGCGGTGCCGTGCTGCGGCAGGTCGTCGGGGGCGTGCTCGGTGCGCAGCAGCGCGACGGTGCGGCGCAGCTCGCGCAGGGCCTCCCGGCCGGTGCCCGCGATGGTGGCGAGCGCGCGCTCGGCGGCGTCGGGGTCGCGGCGCAGGGTGTAGCGGGCGCCGTCGGCCTGCACGATCATCACGCTCACCGCGTGCGCCACCACGTCGTGCAGCTCCCTGGCGATCCGGGTGCGCTCGGCGGCGACGGCGTCGTGCGCGCGGCGCTCCCGGTCGTAGTCGGCGACCGCGAGCCTGGCCTGCACCTCGGTGTCGTAGGCGTGCCTGGCGCCGGTGAACTCGGCCAGCGTCCAGCAGAGCGCGTAGAAGGTGAGCGTGAAGGCGACCACCGAGAGCGGGTCCTGGTGCAGCACCAGCGTGGTTGCCACGCCGTGGGCGAGCAGCAGCGCCAGGTAGAAGAGCCCCTGCTGCCTGCCCACGTAGGCGACCAGCGTGTACAGGGCGAGCCCGAGCCCGAGCGAGCTCGGGTGCAGGGTGTGGTCGCCGAGCGCGCCGGAGACCCCGATGCTCAGCTGGGCGAGCACGAAGAGCGCGAGCGCGGCGGTGCGCGGGTAGACCCGCCGCACCACCACCGGCAGCGGCAGCAGCAGCGCGAAGACCAGGAAGACCGGCTTCTGCGTGCTGTTCTGCAGCGCGGTCAGGTCGAGCAGGAAGAGCGCGAGGGCCAGCACCGAGTCGGCGACCACCGGGTTGTCTCGGACCCACAGGCTGAACCGGCGCACGCCGCCCACCCTAGGCCGGGCGGCGTCTGCTTGGCTGGTGCACGTGCAGGCGACGGACTGGGTGGTGCTGCTGACCGCGGCCGCGGCGGCGGGCTGGGTGGACGCGGTGGTCGGCGGCGGCGGGCTGATCATCCTGCCGACGCTCTTCCTGGTGTCGCCGGGGATCACGCCGCAGACCGCGCTCGCCACCAACAAGATGGCGGCGGTCGCGGGCACCTTCGCCTCGGTGCTCACCTTCGCCCGCCGGGTCCCGCTGCGCTGGCCGGTGCTGATTCCGGCGGCGCTGCTGGCCGCGGTCGCGGCGGCGGCGGGCGCCGCGGCGGTCTCGCTCATCGACCGCGAGCTCTTCATCCCGATCGTGCTCGTCGTGCTGGTCGGAGTGGCGATCTTCGTGACGCTGCGGCCCGCCATCGGTATCACCATGGCGACCGACCCGCCGACCCGGCGGCGCACCCTGCTGGTGATCGGGCTGGCGGCCGGGCTGATCGGCTTCTACGACGGCATTCTCGGGCCCGGCACCGGCACCTTCCTGATCATCACCTTCGCCACCCTGCTCGGCACCGAGTTCGTGCGCGCGGCGGCCATGGCCAAGGTGATCAACTGCGGCTCCAATGTGGGCGCGCTGCTCTACTTCACGCTCACCGGGCACGTCCTGGTGGCGCTGGGCGCGGCGATGGCGGTCGCGAATATCGCGGGCGCGGTGGCGGGGTCGCGGATGGCGCTCGCCCGCGGTGCCGGTTTCGTGCGGATCGTGCTGCTGGTGGTGGTGATCGGGATGGTGCTGCGGCTGGGGTGGCAGCAGTTCGGCTGAGTCAGCGGTGCCCGGCCAGCCACGGGCGGAGCACCCGGGTGGTGGTCTCGTCGATCCGGCGCTGCAGCCGCTCGCCGTCGGCCGGGTTGCCCTCCTGGAAGACCACGGTGAGCGCGCCGGAGACCGCCCCGACCACGCCGCCGACCAGCGCGGCGGCGCCCACCTCGTCCAGCTCGCCCGGGAAGGCGCGGTGCAGGTGCCTGGCGATCTCGCGCTGCGCCACCAGCTGGGCGTGCGCGGCGCGGCCGCTCACCGCGGGGACGGTGCGCGAGATCCGGGCGCGGAGCAGCGCGAGGCGGGCCGCGAGGTCGTCGATGAGGTGCTCGCCTGGGGTGTCGCCGACGGCGCGCAGCGCCCGCAGCACCACCTCCACCGGCTGCTCGCCGGGGCGGCGCGCGGCCACCGCGGCGACGGCGGCGCGCACCCGCTCCTCCGGGTCGGGGAAGAGCAGCTCCTCCTTGGAGCCGAAGTAGTTGAAGAAGGTCCTGGTCCCGACCTCGGCGGCGGCCGCGATATCGGCCACCGTCGTCTCCTCGTAGCCGCGCTGCTCGAAGAGCTCCGCGGCGGCGGCGAGCAGCGCACGGCGGGTGCGTTCGCGTTTGCGGTCACGGAGGGCGGAGGGCGGCACGCCGGAACCGTACGACACCGCCCGGTCCGGACGCGGGAGGCGCGACGGCGGTGGAAACGCGGCGTGGCCGGATCGCCGGGCGCGCGCGCTACCGGCTAGCGTGGGCGCGTGAGCATTTCGCCATCCCCCGGCGCACCGCACGAGGTGGACGCCGAATTCCTGGCGCTGCCGCTGCGCCCGCTGGCCGACGCCGCGCTCGGCGCGGCCCGCGACGCCGGCGCCACGCACGCCGACCTGCGCGTGCACCGGCTGGTCACGCAGTCCATCCGGCTGCGCGACGGCCGGGTCGAGGCGATCACCGACGGCACCGAGCTCGGCTTCGCGGTGCGGGTGATCGTCGACGGCACCTGGGGCTTCGCCTCGCACGCCGTGCTGACCCCGGAGACCGCGGCCGAGGTCGCCCGGCGCGCGGTGACCGTGGCGACGGCGCTGCGGGCGCTGAACCGCGAGCGGGTGGAGCTCGCGGACGAGCCGGTGTACGCCGACGCGCGCTACGTCTCCGACTACGCCGTCGACCCGTTCGCGGTGCCGACCGGCGACAAGGTCGCGCTGCTGCAGGAGTACTCCGACCGGCTCGCCGCCGCCGACGGCGTCGACCACGTGACCGCCTCGGTGCTGCAGGTCAAGGAGCAGACCTTCTACGCCGACACCGCGGGCTCGGCGATCACCCAGCAGCGGGTGCGGCTGCATCCGCAGCTGGAGGCGGTCACGGTGGACGCGGGCTCGGGGGTCTTCGAGTCCATGCGCACGCTGGCCGCCCCGGCCGGGCGCGGCTGGGAGTACGTCACCGGCGCGGACGGAGTCTGGGACTGGGACGACGAGCTGGCCCGGATCCCCGGCTGGCTCGCCGAGAAGGTGAAGGCCCCGAGCGTGGTCGCCGGCCCCACCGACCTGGTGATCGACCCCACCAACCTGTGGCTCACGATCCACGAATCCATCGGCCACGCCACCGAGTACGACCGCGCCATCGGCTACGAGTCCGCCTACGCCGGAACCTCCTTCGCCACCCCCGACAAGCTCGGCACCCTGCGGTACGGCACCGAGGTCATGCACGTCACCGGCGATCGCACCGAGCGCTTCGGGCTGGCCAGCACCGGCTGGGACGACGACGGCGTGGCGGGGCAGCGCTGGGACCTGGTGCGCGACGGCGTGCTGGTCGGCTACCAGCTGGACCGGGTCTTCGCGCCGCGGCTCGGGCTGCCGCGCTCGAACGGCTGCTCCTACGCCGACTCCCCGCACCACGTGCCGATCCAGCGCATGGCGAACGTCTCGCTGCAGCCGGATCCGGCGCGCGACACCAGCACCGCCGAGCTGATCTCCCGGGTCTCCGACGGCATCTACATCGTCGGCGACCGCTCCTGGTCGATCGACATGCAGCGCTACAACTTCCAGTTCACCGGGCAGCGCTTCTTCCGGATCCGGAACGGCGAGCTGGCCGGGCAGCTGCGCGACGTCGCCTACCAGGCCACCACCACCGACTTCTGGGGCGCCATGGAGGCGGTGGGCGGGCCGTCCACGGTGCGGCTCGGCGGTGCCTTCAACTGTGGCAAGGCGCAGCCGGGCCAGGTCGCGGCGGTGAGCCACGGCTGCCCGTCGATCCTGGTGCGCGGCATCAATGTTCTGAATACCCGAGCGGAGGCGGGGCAGTGACCGCGAACGAGACCGTCCCCGGCGGCGAACTGGTGGAGCGCGCGCTCGCGCACTCCACCGCGGACGAGACCATCGTGCTGGTCACCGACGCGCACGAGGCCTCGCTGCGCTGGGCGGGCAACTCCATGACCACCAACGGCTCGTCGGTCTCCCGGAGCTGGTCGGTGGTGGCGATCGTGCGCGAGGGGCCGAACGCGGCCCGGGTCGGCGTGGTCGGCTCCACCAGCATGGACCCGGCCGAGATCGCCCCGGTGGTGCGCGCCGCCGAGGCCGCCGCGCGCGGCGCCACCCCCGCCGGTGACGCGGTGCCGCTGCTCGAGGCGGCCGCCACCCGCGGCACCGGCGACGACGGCTGGGCGGCCGCCCCGGCCGGCACCGATATCGAGGTCTTCACCGGGCTCGCCGGCGACCTGGCCACCGGCTTCGACGGCGCCGACCGGCTCTACGGCTTCGCGCACCACCAGGTGCACACCACCTGGCTCGGCACCTCCACCGGCGTGCGCCGCCGCTTCACCCAGCCCACCGGCTCGGTGGAGATCAACGGCAAGCGCGGCGCGGGGGAGGCCGTGGCCAGCGCCTGGGTGGGGGTCGGCACCACCGACTTCACCGACGTGGACACCCCGGGGCTCCTCGCCGACCTGGGCCGCAGGCTGGACTGGGCGGGCCGCCGGGTCGAGCTGCCCGCCGGGCGCTACGAGACGCTGCTGCCGCCCTCGGCCGTCGCCGACCTCATGATCTACCTGGCCTGGTCCATGGAGGGCAGGGCCGCGCACGAGGGGCACACCGCCTTCTCCAGGGCGGGCGGAACCCGGATCGGCGAGCAGCTCACGAGGCTGCCGCTCACGCTGTACTCCGACCCGCACGCCGCCGGGCTGGAGTACCGGCCGTTCGTGGCGACGCCCGCTTCCTCGGAGCTGCTCTCGGTCTTCGACAACGGGCTGCCCGCCGAGCGGGTGGACTGGGTGCGCGAGGGCGCCGTGCGGTCGCTGGTCTACCCGCGCGCCACCGCCGCCGAGTTCGGCGCCGCGCCCACCGTGCCCGGCGACAACCTGCTGCTCACCGGCGGCTCGGCGGCCACGCTGGACGAGATGGTGGCCCGCACCGAGCGCGGCCTGCTGCTCACCACGCTCTGGTACATCCGCGAGGTGGACCCGGCCACGCTGCTGCTGACCGGGCTCACCCGCGACGGGGTCTACCTGGTGGAGGACGGCGCGGTCACCGCGGCCGTGAACAACTTCCGGTTCAACGAGAGCCCGCTGGACCTGCTGCGCCGCACCGCCGAGGCCGGTGCCACCGAGATCACGCTGCCGCGCGAGTGGAAGGACTGGTTCACCCGCACGGCCATGCCGCCGCTGCGCATCCCGGACTTCCACATGTCCTCGGTGAGCCGGGCCACCTGATCAGGCCGGCGCGAGCAGCACCGATCAGGCCGGGGCGGGCAGCACCGATCAGGCCGGGGCGGGCAACGCCGATCAGGCCGGGGCGGCCGACGGGGTGATGGCGAGGCCGACGGTGCCGTCCTTCCCGCGCCGGATATTGCTGCCGAGGATGACCAGCGGCGCGGTGAGCCAGTACTTGCGGCGCAGCAGCGAACGCACCTTGTCGGTGCCCGCCGCGTCCAGCACCCTGGCGGTGCCGTGCTCGATCGCGCCGCCGCTCGGCTTGCCCGTGGCCGAGCAGGGCTGCAGGGTGACGGTGCCGTCCCGGCGGACCCGCTTGACCTTGCCCGCGTTGGCCTCGGTCCACACGTAGAGGGTGTCGCCCTCGGAGACCGCCCAGACCGGCGTCGCCACCGGCGTGCCGTCCTTGCGGAACGTGGTCAGCAGAACGTAGTTCGCGGTGGCGACGGCGCCGAAGCTTGTGCTCATGCCAGGCAGCGTAGCCGGGAATCTCAGCGATCGTCCGCCATCCGGTACTCCCCCGCTTCGAGCCGCGCGATCACCCCGTCGGTCCAGCCGGTCAGGTTGCCGAAGACACCGCTCCAGAGTTCCAGCAGGTCGGTGGTGTGCGGGGTCTCGTAGCGGCCGGGGAAATCCGGCACCATGGCGAGCAGTTCGCGCCGCACCTCGGCGCTGCGTGTTCGCTGCTCGCGTAATCGCGCGAGCACGTGCGCGCGGGGCAGCGCGTCCATGAACGCGATGGCGGCGCCGAGCTCCTCCATGTCGATGCTGACCAGCGCCTCGTCCATGAGCGCGCGGAACTCGCGCTCCCCGGCCTTGGTCAGCGCGTAGAGCGTGCGGCCGGGGCCGCGGTCGCCCGGCTCGGTGCCGAGCTCGCGCAGCTTGCCCTCGCCGGTGAGCTGCTTGAGCGCGTGGTGGATCGAGCCGGGGCGGACATTGGTCCAGGTCTCGGCGCGCCAGTCGAGCAGCTCGCGGCGCACCGCGTACCCGTGCGCGGAGCCGCGCGCGCGGATCACCCCGAGGACGAGCAGGCGTACCGCGGCCATCGGCGGCCCCTTCCTTGACGAGCCGAGTGGGCTCACCCTAGCCTGGTAATCAAATTTGACTACCTAGGAGGGGTTGTGGCGGATTTCGCCGTACCGGTCATGTGGGCGGGGGAGCTGGGCGAGACGCTGGATTTCTACAAGACGCTGGGGTACGCGGTGACGTACGAGCAGACCCGGCCCTACTGCTACGGCGCTGTCCAGCGGCCCGGCTACGACCTGCACTTCTACGCCGCCAAGGACGGCGATTCCACGCCGGCCGCGGATCTCGGCTGCCTGGTGATGGTCGGCGAGGTGGAGCAGTTGCACGCCGGTTTCAGCGCCGCGCTGCGCGCGAAGTACGGGAAGGTGCCCGCGCGCGGCATCCCGCGGATCACCCGGATGCGGCCGGGCCAGACCCGCTTCACCGTCTACGACCCGGCGGGCAACGGCGTCACCTACATCCGGCACGACGAGCCCGCGATGGAGTACGGCGGCTCGTCGAGGCTCACCGGGCTCGCGAAGGTCATCGACAATGCCCGGATCCTGCGCTTCTCCAAGCAGGACGACAGGGCCGCGCGGCGCGCGCTGGAGTCCGGGCTGCGCAAGCACGGCGCCACCGCGACCGCGCTGGAGCGCGCGCACGCCCTCGCCGACCTGGTGGAAATAGCGGTGGCCGAGCAGGATTCGGCGCGCGCCGCCGAGCTGCGCGGCAAGATCGCCGAGCTCACGCTGACCGCCGAGGAGCGGACGGTGATCGCCGAGCACCTGCGGATCGCCACCGACCTGGCGGAGTGGCTGGACGCCGACTGATGTTCCCGCGCGGGGAGGATCGCGGCCATGGCCACAGCTGGGGGACGGTGCGACAGTTCGTCGCGGAGCCGCTCGGGCTCGGCCGCCGACGGCGAGTGGCGCCCGGCCGCACCGGAGGTGTCACCGGGTCGCGGTAGCGTGCCCGGCAATCAGCGTCCCCGACCGGGAGGAGCCACCGTGGCGCCCATCGTGCGTGTCCAGAACTTCGCCGTCTCCGCCGATGGTTTCGGCGCGGGCGAGGGGCAGAGCCGGGATCGGCCCTTCGGCCACGCCGACCCCGGAAAGCTCCTCGGCTGGGCAGGCGCCACCGCGCACTGGGTCAACCGCACCGACCCAGGCGGCAGCTACGGGCTCGACGATTACTTCACCCGCGACTTCGCCCGCAATATCGGCGCGGAGATCATGGGGCGCAACAAGTTCGGGCCGCAGCGCGGGCCGTGGCAGGATTACGCGTGGCAGGGCTGGTGGGGCGCCGAGCCGCCGTTCCGCACCCCGGTCTTCGTGCTCACCCACCACGTCCGGCCGTCCATCACGCTCGGCGAGACCACCTTCCACTTCCTGGACGCCACGCCGGAGGAGGCGCTGGAGCGCGCGCTCGAGGCCGCGGCCGGGAAGGACGTGCGGATCGGCGGCGGCGTGCACACCGTGCGCGAATTCCTGGACGCCGATCTCATCGACACCATGCACGTCGCCGTGGCGCCGATCGAGCTCGGCCGCGGCGAGCGGCTGTGGAGCGGCCCCGAGGAGCTCACCGACCGGTTCCACCTGGAGAAGGTGCCGAGCGCGAGCGGTATCGAGCACCACCTGTTCTGGCGGCGGTAGCGCTCAGGCGGCGGTGAGGATCAGCGGGCCGTCCGCGGTGATGGCAACGGTGTGCTCGGTGTGCGCGGTGCGCGAGCCGTCCGCGGAGCGGATGGTCCAGCCGTCCGGGTCGGTGACGATGCGGGCGGTGCCGCGGGCGAACCAGGGCTCGATGGCGATGGTCAGGCCGGGGCGCAGGGTGTAGCCGCGGCCCGCGCGCCCCGCGTTGGGGATGTGCAGGTCCTCGTGCATGGTGCGGCCGATGCCGTGGCCGCCGTACTCGGTGTTCACCGGGTAGCCGTTGGCCCGCGCCACGGCCTCGATGGCGGCGGAGACGTCGCCGATCCGATTGCCGGGCCTGGCGACCGCGATGGCGGCGGCGAGCGCCTCCTCGGTGGCGCGGATCAGCCGCAGGTCCTCGGCGTCCGCGGTGCCGACCACGGTGCTGACGGCGGCGTCGGCGGCCCAGCCGTCGATGGTGACGGCGAGATCGGCGGTGAGCACGTCGCCGTCGCGTAGCACGTAGTCGAACGGGAGGCCGTGCAGCACGGCGTCGTTCACCGACAGGCAGACGGTATTGCGGAACGGGCCGCGGCCGAAGGACGGCGCGTAGTCCCAGTAGCAGGAGACGGCGCCGCGCTCGGCGATCCGATCGCGCACGTACCGCTCCAGGTCGAGCAGGTTCACCCCGATCCGGGCGCGGTCGCGGACCCCGGCCAGCACATCGGCGACGAACGCGCCGGTGACCCGCATGCGCGCGATCTCCGCGGGGGATTTCAACTCGACCATGGACACCTCCGGTATAGGAATACCGGACCAACGGTAGCCCAGCCGGTATTTGAATACCAATTCTTGCGGTATTTCAATACCGGCTCTAGGGTGGCCGCATGGTTCGCCTCCCCCTGACCCCGGCCCAGCTCGAAGCGGGGCGCAGGCTCGGCGCCCGGCTGCGCGCGGCCAGGGCCGAGCGCGACCCGGCCGCGATCGCGCACGCCGCCGGGATCTCACCGGAGACGCTGCGCAAGATCGAGACCGGGCGGCTGCCCTCCCCCGGCTTCGGCACCGTCGTCGCGCTCTGCCACGCGCTGGAGTTGCCGGTGCAGGAGCTGGCCGAGGTCTGGCGCTCGGCCGGGCTCGCGGAAACCGCCTGAAGCAGGCCCCTGGCGCCGCCGCGCTACTCCAGTTCGCCCTCGGTCTCCAGGTAGACCTCCCGCAGGCGGTCGAGCGTCTCCCGCTCGGGCTGCGCCCACATGCCGCGCTCGGCCGCCTCGAGCAGGCGTTCCGCGATGCCGTGCAGCGCCCACGGATTCGACTGCGTCATGAACTTGCGGTTCACGTCGTCGAAGACGTAGCTCTCGCTGAGCTTCTCGTACATCCAGTCGGCGACGACGTCGGTGGTGGCGTCGTAGCCGAAGAGGTAGTCGACGGTCGCCGCCATCTCGAAGGCGCCCTTGTAACCGTGCCTGCGCATGGCCTCCAGCCAGCGCGGATTCACCACGCGGGCGCGGAAGACCCGGGTGGTCTCCTCGGAGAGGCTGCGGGTGCGCACCGCGTCCGGGCGGGTGCTGTCGCCGATATAGGCCTCCGGGTTCCGTCCGGTGAGCGCCCGCACGGTGGCGACCATGCCGCCGTGGTACTGGAAGTAGTCGTCGGAGTCGGCGATGTCGTGCTCGCGGGTGTCGGTGTTCTTGGCCGCCACCGCGATCCGCCGGTAGGCGGTGCGCATGTCGTCGGCGGCCGGGGCGCCGTCCAGGTCACGGCCGTAGGCGAAGCCGCCCCAGGCGGTGTAGACCTGCGCCAGGTCGTCGTCGGTGCGCCAGCTCCTGGAGTCGATGAGCTGGAGCAGCCCGGCGCCGTAGGTGCCCGGCTTGGAGCCGAAGATGCGGGTGGTGGCGCGGCGCTCGTCGCCGTGCTCGGCCAGGTCGGCCGCCGCGTGCGCACGCACGTAGTTCTGCTCGGCGGGCTCGTCCAGCCCGGCCACCAGCCGCACCGCGTCGTCCAGCAGGGCGAGCACGTGCGGGAAGGCGTCCCGGAAGAAGCCGCTGATCCGGACCGTGACGTCGATGCGAGGGCGGCCCAGCTCGGCGAGGTCGAGCACCTCGAGCGTGGTGACGCGGCGGCTCGCCTCGTCCCACACCGGGCGCACGCCGAGCAGCGCGAGCACCTCGGCGATGTCGTCGCCGGAGGTGCGCATGGCGGCGGTGCCCCACACCGAGATGCCCACCGAGCGCGGGTACGCGCCGTGGTCGGCCAGGTACCGCTCCAGCAGCGAGTCGGCCATGGCCTGGCCGGTCTCCCAGGCCAGGCGGGACGGGACCGCCTTGGGGTCGACCGAGTAGAAGTTGCGGCCGGTGGGCAGGACGTTGATCAGGCCGCGCAGCGGCGAGCCGCTCGGACCGGCCGGGACGAAGCCGCCGTTCAGGGCGTGCAGGACGCGGTCCAGTTCGATGCCGGTGCCGCGCAGCCGGGGGACGACTTCGCTCGCCGCGAAGCGGAGCACCTTCCGCACCGGTTCGGTGTCGGTGACGCCCGCCGGCGCGGCGCCTACGGCGGCGTCGACGATGGCGTCGACCGCGTCGACGGACCAGTTCGCGGCCTGCAGCGCGGCGACGAGTGCGCGCGACCGCTCCTCGACCTCGTCGACCCGGGAGCGCGATTCGCTCCCGGACTCGTCCAGCCCGAGCGCCTCGCGCAGCCCGGGCACGGACTGCTCCCCGCCCCAGAGCTGGCGGGCGCGCAGCATGGCGAGCACCAGGTCCAGCTCGGTCTCCCCGGCGGGCGCCTGCCCGAGGATGTGCAGCCCGTCCCGGATCTGCACGTCCTTGATCTCGCAGAGCCACCCGTCGACGTGCAGCAGCATGTCGTCGAAGACGTCTTCTTCCGGGCGCTCGGCCAGGCCGAGGTCGTGGTCCATCTTGGCGGCGCGCATGAGCGTCCAGATCTGCTGCCGGATGGCGGGCAGCTTGGCCGGGTCCAGCGCGGAGATATTGGCGTGCTCGTCGAGCAGCTGCTCCAGCCGGGAGATGTCGCCGTAGGTCTCGGCGCGCGCCATCGGCGGAATGAGGTGGTCGACCAGGGTGGCGTGCGCCCTGCGCTTGGCCTGGGTGCCCTCGCCCGGGTCGTTCACCAGGAACGGGTAGACGAGCGGCAGGTCGCCGAGCGCGGCGTCGGTGCCGCAGGCCGCGGACATGCCCAGCGTCTTGCCGGGGAGCCACTCCAGGTTGCCGTGCTTGCCGAGGTGCACCACGGCGTCCGCGCCGAACCCGTCCGCCAGCCACCGGTACACCGCCAGGTAGTGGTGGCTCGGCGCGAGATCCGGGTCGTGATAGATGGCGACCGGATTCTCGCCGAACCCGCGCGGCGGCTGCACGATCAGCACCACATTGCCGAAGCGCAGTGCGGCGATGACGATCTCGCCCGCCGGATCGGCCGAGCGGTCCACGTAGAGCTCGCCCGGCGGCGGGCCCCACGCCTCGATCACGGCCTCGCGCAGCTCGCCGGGGAGCGTCTCGAACCAGGCGGTGTAGGCGGCGGCGCCGATCCGCACCGGGTTGCCCGCCAGCTGCTCGGCGGAGAGCCAGTCCGGGTCCTGCCCGCCCGCCGCGATGAGGGCGTGGATGAGCGCGTCGCCGTCCTGCTCCGCCAATCCGGGAACCTCGCCGGGCGCGCCGATGTCGTACCCGGCGGCGCGCAGCTCGGTGAGCAGCCGGATGGCGCTGGCGGGGGTGTCCAGCCCGACGGCATTGCCGATCCTGGCGTGCTTGGTCGGATACGCGGAGAGCACGAGCGCCAGCTTCTTCTCGGCGGCCGGGATGTGCCGGAGCCGGGCGTGCCTGGTGGCGATCCCGGCGACGCGGGCGGCGCGCTCCGGGTCGGGCACGTAGGTGGCGAGCCCGTCGGCGTCGAACTCCTTGAAGGAGAACGGAACCGTGATGATCCGGCCGTCGAACTCGGGCACCGCCACCTGGGTCGCGACATCGAGCGGCGAGAGGCCGTCGTCGTTCGCCGCCCACTGCGCGCGGCCGGAGGTCAGGCAGAGCCCCTGCAGGATCGGGACGTCGAGCGCGGCCAGCGCGGCGACGTCCCATGCCTCGTCGTCGCCGCCGGCCGCGGCGGTGGCCGGGGTGCTGCCGCCCGCCGCGAGCACGGTGACGATCAGCGCGTCGGCGGCGCGCAGGGTGTCGAGCAGCTCGGGTTCGGCGGTGCGCAGCGAGGCGCAGTACACCGGCAGCGGCCTGGCGCCCGCGGCCTCGAGCGCGGCGCAGAGCGCGGAGATGTAGCCGGTGTTCCCGGCCAGGTGCTGGGCGCGGTAGTAGACCACCGCGACGGTCGGGCCGTCGACGGCGGCGGGGTCGCGCTCCAGCACGCCCCAGGAGGGCAGCTGCACCGGCGGGCCGAAGCCGTTGCCGGTGAGCAGCACCGTGTCGGAGAGGAAGTGGTGCAGCTCGCGCAGGTTGTCCCGGCCGCCCGCGGCGAGGTAGTTGTGCGCGTCGGCGGCGACGCCGCCCGGTACCGTGGAGAGCTCCATGAGCTCGGCGTCCGGGGCGATCTCGCCGCCGAGCGCGACCAGCGGCACGCCGGCGGCGACCAGCGCGGCCAGCCCCTCCTCCCAGGCCCGCTTGCCGCCGAGAATGCGGACGATCACCAGGTCGGCGCCGTCGAGCAGCCCGGGCAGGTCGTCGACGAGCAGCCGGGCGGGGTTGGCCCACCGGTAGTCCGCGCCGCTGGCGCGGGCGCTCAGCAGATCGGTGTCGGAGGTGGAGAGCAGCAGGATCACGAACGACCTTCCTCGGGAGACGCGCCCAGCGGGATGTGGTGCTCGCCGGAGAGGGTCTGGCTGTGAACAGTGGCGCGACCGCACCGGAGTTGCACCGGTTTCCTCTGCGCTTCCCGCGAGCACCCGGGATGCTACCGGGGGCGCCGGGTGGCGCCCGACGCGAGCCCCGCACCTGTCGCGCCGCCGGGCGCCCGCGGTCCGTAGGCTGGAACGAGTCATGACGCGATCGAATGCAGATTCCTGCCCCGGGGTGCTGCGGCTGCACGAGGCCGCCGACGGCCCGCTCGCCCGGGTGCGGGTGCCGGGCGGGCAGCTCGGCGCCGCCGGGTTGCAGGCGCTGGCCGAGGCGGCCGACGAGCTCGGCGACGGCGCGCTGGAGCTGACCTCGCGCGGCAATATCCAGCTGCGCGGCATCCGGGACGCCGGCGCGCTCACCGCGCGGCTCGGCGCCGCCGGGCTGCTGCCGAGCGCCACCCACGAGCGGGTGCGCAATATCGTCGCCTCGCCGCTCTCCGGGCTGGCCGGTGGGGTGGCCGATGTGCGCGAGCTGGTCCCGGCGCTCGACGCCGGGCTGCGCGGGGCGCCGGAGCTGGCCGAGCTGCCCGGCCGGGTGCTCTTCACGCTGGACGACGGGCGCGGCGATGTCAGCGGGTTCGGGGCCGATTTCGGGCTGCACGCGGTCGAGCCAGGGGTCTTCGCTCTGCTGCTCGCCGGGGCGGACAGCGGGATCCGGGTGCCGGCGGGCGACGCGGTCGGGCTGGTGCTCGCCGCGGCGCGCGCCTTCGCGGAGATCCGCGGGGGTGGATGGCGGCTCACCGAGGTGCCGGAGGGGGCCGCGCGGGTGCGCGAGCTGCTCGGGTTCGCGGGCACCGCCGCGGGGCCGGTGCTCCCAGGGCCCGCCGAGCAGCCGCCGATCGGCTGGCTGCCGCAGGACGACGGGCTGGTCGCGCTGGGCGCCGGGGTCCGGCTCGGGGTGCTGCCCGCGCGCACCGCGCTCTTCGTGGCGGCGGTGGAGCGGGCCGTTCTCGTCACGCCGTGGCGCGGGCTGGTGATTCCGAGCCTGGACGAGGGGACCGCCGAGCAGGTGGTGCGGGTGCTCGCCCCCATGGGGCTGGTCTTCGACGCGGAGTCGCCGTGGGTCCGGGTCAGCTCCTGCGCCGGAGCGCCGGGGTGCGCGAAGTCACACACGGACGTGCGGGCGGACGCCACCGCCGCCGTCGAGTCGGGTCGGGTGCTCGGCGCCGAGGACGGTGACGTGGCGCCCGGGCCGGTACCGGCCGCGGAGGTTCGGGCTTCCGGGCGCCAGCACTGGTCCGGCTGCGAGCGCCGGTGCGGGCACCCGCGCGGCCCGGCCACCGATATCGTCGCGGGCCCGGACGGCTACCGGGTGACCGAGCCGTGACCGGCCACGTCCTACTGTTGACCCCATGTCCGTAACCCGTGCCGGCTACCTCACCGATGGCGCCGAGATCTACCGGCGGTCCTTCGCCACCATCAGGGCGGAGGCCGACCTGGAGCGCTTCCCCGCCGACGTCGCGCAGGTGGCGGTGCGGATGATCCACGGCACCGGCCAGGTCGATCTCGCCGACGACATCGCCTTCTCCCCCGGCGTCGTCACCGCGGCCCGCACCGCGCTCCGGGCGGGCGCCCCCATCCTCTGCGACGCCACCATGGTCGCCGCCGGCGTCACCCGCAAGCGCCTCCCCGCGGAGAACGAGGTGCTCTGCACCCTCGCCGACCCGCGCACCCCCGCGCTCGCCGCCGAACTCGGCACCACCCGCTCGGCCGCCGCGCTGGAGCTGTGGGGAGACCGGCTCGCCGGCGCCGTCGTCGCCATCGGCAATGCCCCCACCGCGCTCTTCCACCTGCTCGACCTGCTCGACGCCGGGGCCCCGCGCCCCGCCGCCGTCCTCGGCATCCCGGTCGGCTTCATCGGCGCGGTGGAGTCCAAGGAGGCGCTCGTCGAGTACGGCGGGGTCGAGTACCTGACCGTGCGCGGCAGGCGCGGCGGCAGCGCCGTCACCGCGTCGGCGCTCAATGCGATCGCGAGCGAGGCGGAGTGAGCGGCAAGCTGTGGGGCATCGGGCTCGGCCCCGGCGACCCGGAACTCGTCACCGTGAAGGCGGCGCGGATCATCGGCGCGGCCGACGTGATCGCCTTCCACAGCGCCAGGCACGGGCGCAGCATCTCGCGCGCGATCGCGGCGCCCTACATGCGGGCCGGGCAGCTCGAGGAGCACCTCGTCTATCCGGTGACCACCGAGACCACCGACCACCCCGGCGGGTACCAGGGCGCCATCGACGAGTTCTACGCCGACGCCGCCGAGCGCCTCGCCGCGCACCTCGCCGCCGGGCGCTCGGTGGCGCTGCTCGCCGCGGGCGACCCGCTCTTCTACAGCTCGTACATGCACATGCACCGGCGGCTGGCCCACCGCTTCGACGCCGAGATCATTCCCGGCGTGACCTCGGTGAGCGCCGCCTCCGCCGCGCTCGGCACCCCCCTGGTCGAGGGCGAGCAGGTGCTCACTGTGCTGCCGGGCACCCTGCCCGCCGCAGAGCTCGCCGAGCGGCTGCGCGGCACCGAGGCGGCGGCCGTCCTCAAGCTCGGCCGCACGTACCCCGCCGTCCGGCGGGCGCTCGCCGACGCCGGGCGGCTCGACGACGCCTACTACGTCGAGCGGGCCAGTACCGGGCGGCAGCGGGTGCTGCGCGCCGCCGACGTCGACGAGGGCTCGGTTCCGTACTTCGCCATCGCCGTGGTGCCGGGGCCGAAGCCGGAGACGCGCATTCCGCTCACCGCGGAGGGGGCAGGCGCGGAGCCGCCGAGCCCGGCGTCGAACGGCGTGCGCGACAACCGGTCCGGGCAGGCGGCCCCGGCGCGCACCGGCGCCGCACCGGCCACCGGCGGTGCGCTCGCGGCGGTACCGAGCGCCGGGCATTCTGCGGCGGTGACCGCGGGCACCTCGACGGGCGAGGTGGTCGTCGTCGGGCTCGGCCCGGGCGACCCGAACTGGACCACCCCCGAGGTCACCGCCGCCCTCGCCGAAGCCACCGACCTCGTCGGCTACACCACGTACATCGACCGGGTCCCGGCCCGGCCGGGCCAGCGCAGGCACGCCAGCGACAACCGCGTGGAGTCCGAGCGCGCCGCCATGGCGCTGGACCTGGCCCGGCGCGGCGCCCGCGTCGCCGTCGTCTCCTCGGGCGACCCCGGCGTCTTCGCCATGGCGGCCGCCGTCCTGGAGGAGGCCGCCGACCCGCGCTGGGCGGGCGTGCCGGTCCGGGTCCTCCCCGGCGTCACCGCCGCGCACGCGGTGGCGTCGCGAGCGGGCGCCCCGCTCGGCCACGACTACGCGACCATCTCGCTCTCCGACCGCCTCAAGCCGTGGGAGGTCGTCGCCGAGCGCCTGGCGGCGGTGGCCGCCGCCGACATGGCCATCGCCGTCTACAACCCGGCCTCCTCGCAGCGCACCTGGCAGGTCGCCGCCATGCGCGACCTGCTGCTCGCGCACCGCGCCCCGGACACCCCGGTGATCCTCGGCCGCGATGTCGGCGGCCCGGCGGAGACGGTCCGCATCGTGCGCCTCGCCGACCTCGACCCGGCCGAGGTGGACATGCGCACCCTGCTGATCGTCGGCGCCTCCACGACGGCGGTGCACGGCCCCCGGGTCTTCACCTCGCGCCGCTACGCCGCCCTCCCGCGCTAATATTCCACAAAGGAAGGTGCGCAGCATGAGTGAACCGAAGCCCAAACCGCTGAACGCGACCGCGGCCTCGCTGCTCGGATTCCTGCACGAGGGCCCGCGCTCCGGCTGGGACCTGGTGACCGAGGCCCAGCGGCGGATCGGCGACTTCTGGACCGTCACCCAGAGCCAGGTCTACCGCGAACTCGCCGCCATGGACACCGCGGGCCTGGTGGAGAAGGGCGAGGCGGGCGCCCGCGAGCGCACCCCGTACCGGATCACCGAGGCGGGCAAGGCCGCCTTCGGCGAGTGGATCGCCCGCGACCCCGGCGCCGAGACCATCCGCGTCCCGCTGCTCCTCACGCTGAACTTCGGCGAGCATCTGGACCGCGCGCACGTGGATCGCATCGCCGCCGCCAACCGCGCCGTGCACCAGCGGCGCCTGGACGGCTACCTCACCCAGGAGTGTTCCCCGCAGGCCCGCTACCAGCGCGCCACCCTGGAGTTCGGGATCCGCTACGAGCGCGCGGTACTCGGCTGGTTCGACGATCTCGCCGCGATCCTGGACGGCCACCCGCCGGGATAGGGAGCTGTTTCGAGAATCTCCGAACACCTCACCGCCCCCGCAGCCACGCCATCGCGTCGTCCACCGTCGTGACGACCGGCGCGCCACCGGCGGGCAGCGGGGGCCGGTCGACGACGATCACCGGCACCCCCAGCTCCCGGGCGGCGATCAGCTTGGCCTCGGTGTCCGGCCCGCCACTGTCCTTGGTCACCAGCACATCGATCCGATGCTCGCGCAGCAGCGAGATCTCGTCGGCGAGGGCGAAAGGCCCGCGAGCGAGCAGGATTTCGCGGGCAGCGGGCAGCGGCGGGTCCGGGGGGTCGATGGCGCGGATCAGGAACCACGCGCCCGCGACACCGGCGAAGGCGGCGACGCCCTGCCTGCCGACGGTCAGGAAGACGCGACCGCGCAGCCCGGCGGCGGCGGCAGGCAGCGAGGGCACGCGGGTCCATGAATCACCCTGCGCGGCAACCCAACCGGGGCGACGCAGGTGCAGCAGCGCGACCCCGGCCGCGGCGGCCGCCGCGGCGGCGTGCGCGCTCATGACCGCGGCGAACGGGTGCGTGGCGTCGACGAGCAGATCGATCGCGTTGTCGCGCAGGTACTCCCGCAACCCCTCGGCCCCACCGAACCCCCCGACCCGCACCTCCCCCTCCGGCAGCACGGGCGCACGAACGCGGCCGGCGAGCGAGGACACGATATCGAGTCCGCGCTCGCCGGCCGCGAGACGGGCGAGGCTCCGCGCTTCGGCGGTGCCGCCCAGGATCAGAACCCGGGTCAGGGCTGGCCGCTGAAGTAGGCGGCGCCCGCGTTCAGCAGGGACGGCCCACCGGCCACGAGCAGGCCGATGACGCCGCCGATCACGGCGCCGGGGATGATGGTGACGATGCCGACCAGGCCGAGCAGGGCCCCGATCACGGCGCCGACGGCGGCGCCGAGCGAGGCGCGCTGCAGCTCGGCGAAGAACCAATCCTGCGCGGAGATGTCCTTGATGCCGCCGACCGAACCGGCGGCCGGGGTCAGGGTGAGGGCGCTGCCGTCGGCGGTGACGGCGGCGGCGATCGCCACCTCCCGGTCCTGCGCCGTGCCGCTGAGCGGGATGGTGGTGACGACCTCGCCCGCCGCGTTGGTCAGGGTGACCGAGCCCTGGTCGGCGTCCAGGCTGAACGCGCCGCCGGTGACCGTCGTGACGATCGACTTGCCCGCGTCGGCGAGCGCGACCGAGTAGTCGACGCCTTGGTCCTGGCCCTGCACGGAGGGCGAGGTGGCCTGCTGCTGCTCGGCGGGCGCGGCGGGGACCGGGGCGGCGTAGCCGGTGCCGGAGGCGATGCCGGTGGCGGCGGCGGCCAGCAGCGCGGTGGCGGCGAACTTGCTGTACTTCATCTGTCTCCCCATTAGGAAATCCGGTTTCCGGGTGACCGGAACTCGGGGCCGACCATACCCCCTCGCGCTCCCGGGTTTCAGGACCCCGCCGGTGATTCGCGGGACTTCCGGACCGCCCAGTGCGTCACCGGCAGCTGTGGCGACCACGTGGTGAATCCGCCGAGCGGCGTACCGCGATACACCTGGTAGCGGCGCAGCGTGCCGCCGTACCGGCGCGAGTTCGCCAGGAGCAGGGATTCGGATTCCGCGGTCACCGCCGCCGCCACCAGGCGGCCGCCGGGCGGCAGCGCGGCCCAGCACGCCTCCAGCAATCCGGGTTGAGTGATTCCGCCACCGACGAAAACGGCGTCCGGTGTCCCGTCGGCGGGCTGGAAATCCGGTGCGGCGCCGCGCACGGCGATGCCGGGGACGCCGAGCGCGCCCGCGTTGGCGGCGATCTGCGCGCGGCGGTCGGCGCGCTGCTCGAAGGTGACCGCGCGGCAGCTCGGGTGGGCGCGGCACCACTCGATGGCGATGGTGCCGGAGCCGCCGCCGACGTCCCAGAGCAGCTCGCCGGGGGCCGGGGCGAGCGCGGCGAGGGTGAGGGCGCGGATCTCGGCCTTGGTGAACTGCCCGTCGCCGCCGAAGACGGCGTCCGGGAGGCCGGGGGTCCTGGTCAGGCGGAGGTGGCCAGCATCGGCGACGGCTTCGACGGCCACGATATTGAGCGGGTCGCAGGCGGGGTGCGGCCAGCCTGCGGCGGTGCCGGTGCGCCTGGCCTCGGCCGGGCCGCCGAGCTGCTCGAGCACGGTCAGCGTGGATCCACCGAAGCCATTCTCGCGCAGTAGCTTCGCGAGCGATTCCGGGGTGCCGCCGTCGGCGCTCAGCACGAGGATCCGGCGGCCGTCGGTGAGCTCGGGCAGCACCGTCTGCACCGGCCGCCCGACCGCGCTCACCACCGGAATCTCCTGCGCGGCCCAGCCGAGCCGGGCGCACGCGAGCGCCACCGACGACGGCTGCGGCCGCACCAGGAGCGCCTCCGGCCCGAACAGCCCGGCCAGCGTGCTCCCGATCCCGAAGAACATGGGGTCGCCGCTGGCCAGCACCCCGATCCGCGCCGCCGCATGCGCGGCGAGCAGCCCCGGCAACGCGGGCAGCAGCGGCGACGGCCACGCGACCCGCCGCGCGGGCACCTCTCCGGCGGGCACCAGCTCGAGCTGCCGGGCCGACCCGAACAGCACCGTGCAGGCCGCGAGCTCGGCCCGCACGCCGGGCCCGAGCCCGCCCCACCCGTCCGCCCCGATGCCCGCGACCAGGATCGGCGCACCCCGCCACGCCGGTTCAATCACGCCGCACCCACCGACCACCCTCGACCATCCCGCCGCCGTGGCCTTTCCTGCCGCGCGCGACCACCCGGTGGCGCACGGCCTCTCCCGCCACGCGCGACCACCCGCCGCGCCAGGCAGAGCTGTGCCGCTGCGATCGTCCCGCGCCGACCCCGCCCGGCCGGCCGGAACCACCGACGGCAGCCGGCGAACTGCCACCCGGCCCGGCCCTCACCGCGGCATCCGCCGCCACACCGCCTGCGGCAGGAACCGGGTCCCGACGATGATCGGCCGCAGCACCCACGGCACCCAGACCCGCCCCCTCCCCTTCCGCAGCGCGCGCACGACGGCATCGGCGACCTGGTCGGGCGTGCTGGAGAACGGCGCGGGGCTCATCCCCTCGGTCATCCGGCCGATGACGAAACCGGGCCGCACCAGGAGCAACCGCACCCCGGTGCCGTGCAGCGCGTCGGCGAGCCCGGAGGCGAAGCCGTCCAGCCCCGCCTTGGCCGAGCCGTAGACGTAGTTGGCCCGCCGCACCCGCGCCCCGGCGATGGAGGAGAAGACCACGAGCTCCCCCGACCCCTGCGCCCGCATGAGGTTCGCCAGCGTGGTGAGCACCGAGACCTGCGCCACGAAGTCGGTGTGCACGACGGCGACCGCGTGCGCGGCGTCCCGCTCGGCGCGGGGCTGATCGCCGAGGACGCCGAAAGCGAGCACCGCGGTGCCGATCGGCCCGTGCGCGGCGGCGGCCTTCTCCAGCAGCGGCTGGTGGCTCGCGATGTCGTCGGCGTCGAACTCGATCGGGTGCACGGCGGTGGCGCCCGCCGCGGTCACCCGCGCGGCCTCGGCATCCAGCTCGGCGCTGCGCCGCGCGGCGAGCAGCACGGTACGGCCGGGCGCGAGCCGCTCCGCGACCTCGAGCCCGATCTCGCTGCGACCCCCGAGCACCAGCACGGTTCCTTCTCCCATGCGCCCATCCTGTCAGGCACCGGGCGCGGCGCCCGAGCGCGCCCCGGCTACCGTCGTGCCATGACGACCGGCATCACGCAGCTCTCCCCCGCCGCCAGCGACTTCGTCACCGAGCGGCACCTGGCCACGCTCACCACGCTCCGCGCCGACGGCACCCCGCAGGTGACCGCGGTCGGCTTCACCTGGGATCCGGCGGCCGGGCTGGTGCGGGTGATCACCGACGGCGGCTCGGTGAAGGCGCGCAATGCCCGCCGTTCCGGCTACGCCGCGGTGAGCCAGGTCGACGGCCCGCGCTGGCTCACCCTGGAGGGCCCGGCCGAGGTCTGGGACGATCCGGCGCGCGTCACCGAGGCGGAGCAGCGGTACGCGGCCCGCTACCGGGTTCCCCGGGAGAACCCGACCCGCGTCGTCGTGGTCATCCGAGTGGCGCGGGTGCTGTCGAGCCGCACCCTGCGCGAATAGCGCCGGTCGCCCCGCGGAGCGCCCGGCCGGTCACCTGCCACTCGCGCCACCGGTCACCGGCCGACCACCGAGCCGCCACCGGTCGGCCACCGAGTGCGCTCAGAGGACGGTCAACCCGTGCGGCCGCTGATTCACCGCTTCGCACCCGTCGGCGGTCACCACGACGATGTCCTCGATGCGGGCACCCCACTCCCCGGGGAAGTAGATCCCCGGCTCCACGCTGAACGCCATCCCCGCCCGCAGCTCGAGCTCGTTCCCCGCCACGATGTAGGGCTCCTCGTGCACGGAGAGCCCGATCCCGTGCCCGGTGCGGTGCACGAACGCCTCCCCGAACCCGGCGTCGGTGAGCGGGTTCCGCGCCGCGGCGTCCACCGATTCCGCGGTCACCCCCGGCCGCACCGCGGCCACCGCGGCCGCCTGGGCCGCCTCCAGTTCGGCGATCCGCGCGGCGATCTCGGCCCGCGGCTCGCCGAGCACGTAGGTGCGGGTGCAGTCGGAGTAGTAGCCGGGCTCCACCGGCCCGCCGATATCGATGACCACCACGTCACCGCGCTGGATCACCCGGTTCGAGACCTCGTGGTGCGGATCGGCGCCGTGCGGCCCGCTGCCCACGATGATGAAGGCGGCCTCGGTGTGCCCCTCCTCCTGGATGGCCCGGTCGATATCCGCGGCGACCTGCGCCTCGGTCCGCCCGGCCAGGAGGAAGTCGCCCATCCTGGCGTGCACCCGGTCGATGGCGGCGCCGGCCCGGCGCAGCGCCTCGATCTCCGCCTCGTCCTTGATCATGCGCAGCTCGCGCAGCACCGGGGTGGCCGAGACCGGCAGCCCGGAGAACGACTCGGCCAGCGGGATCAGGTGCAGTGCGGGCATGGCGTCCGCCACCGCGACCCGCGATCCGGCGTGCAGCGCGGAGCGGACCAGCTTGTACGGGTCGGTGCCGTCCACCCAGTCGAGCACGCGCAGCCCGAGGTCGGACACCGCGGAGCCGTGCAGCGAGGCCAGCTCCAGCTTGGGCACCACCACCGAGGGGGTGGCGCCGTCGGCATTGATCACCAGGCAGGTGAGCCGCTCGAAGGACTGCGCCGCCGACCCGAGCAGGTAACGCAGGTCGGGGCCGGGGGTGACCAGCAGGGCGTCCAGGTGCGCGGCCCGCATGGCCGCGACCGCCCGCTCCAGCCGGTCGCCGTACACCTCCGCCGCGAATCGCGTGTCCTCGCTCATGGGACGACCGTACCCGGCGCGCGGCCGCACCGCGTGCGACGCCCGGAACGCCGACCGGGGCGCGCGCCGCACACCGGGTGTCGGCCCCGCCGGGTACCCTTCGGCGCGTGAGCGATCCCGACCGGCCCCTGCTGCTGCTCGACGGCGCGAGCCTGTGGTTCCGCGCGTTCCACGCCATCCCGGACACGCTGACCGCACCGGACGGCCGCTCGGTGAACGCGGTGCGCGGCTTCACCGACATGGTCGCCTCGCTGATCACCAGGCACACCCCGCGGCGGCTGGTGGTCGCGCTCGACCTGGACTGGCGCCCGGCGTACCGGGTGGAGCTGGTGCCCAGCTACAAGGCGCACCGGCTGGACACCGCGGCCGCGCCCGGCACCGAGGCGGTGCCGGACCGGCTGACCCCGCAGGTGGAGATGATCCTCGCGGTACTCGCCGCGGCCGGGATCGCCACCGGCGGCGCCGACGGCCTCGAGGCCGACGACGTGCTCGGCACCCTCGCCGACCGGGAGCGCACCGACCCGGTGGTGGTGGTGAGCGGCGACCGCGACCTGCTGCAGCTGGTGCGCGACGAGCCGGAGCCGCGGGTCCGGGTGCTCTACGCCGGCCGCGGGCTGGCCAAGGCGGAGCTCTTCGGCCCCGCCGAGGTGGCGGCGAAGTACGGCGTGCCGGTGCCGAACGCCGGCCCCGCCTACGCGGACATGGCGACGCTGCGCGGCGATGCCTCGGACGGCCTGCCCGGCGTCGCCGGGATCGGTGACAAGTCGGCGGCCACGCTCATCCAGCGCTTCGGCTCGCTGGAGGCGCTGCGCGCCGCCGTCGAGGATCCGGGGGCCGAGCTCGCCGCCGGGGTCCGCGCGAAGCTCCGCGCCGCGGCCGACTACCTGACCGCCGCGGCCCCGGTCGTCCGCGTGGTGCGCGACGCCGACGTCGCTCTCTCCAGGGACGACGCCCTCCCCGCCACCCCCGCCGACCCCGACCGGCTCCGCGAACTCGCCACCGAGTACAACGCCGAGAGCCCCATCGAGCGCCTGACCAAGGCTTTGGCCGCAGCGCACGCGGGCTGACCCGGACATCGAAAACCGGGCGACGCCCCTCGTCGGCGCCGCCCGGAACTCACCGGACACCCGGCGACACGCGCGCCGGGACCGGTCTCAGCTGGGGCGGCCGACCTCGTAGGTCCCGTCATCCCTGGTGATCTTGACCTGGACCGTCTTCTGCTCACCGCTCACATCGACGGTGCACGAGAAGGTGGCGTCCACCTCGACCTTCTGCCCGGAGGGGCAGGAGACCGAGCCGACATCGGAGATGCCGTAGGAATCGCCGAGCACCTTCTTGACGCCGTCCTGCACGGCCGCCTGGTCGAGCTTGTCGGTCGCGGTGAGGGCGAGCACCACCGCGGCGATCAGCCCGACCACGACGAGCCCGCCGAGGATCAGCCCGATCAGCAGCCCCTTGCCCTTGCCGCCCTGCTGCGGCTGCTGGGGCTGCCCCCACTGCTGCTGCGGCTGGCCCCACTGCTGCGGAGGTTGCTGCGGCGGCGGCTGCTGCCCCCACTGCGGCTGCGACTGCTGCGGCTGCTGCCCCCACTGCGGCTGCGACTGCTGCGGCTGCTGCCCCCACTGCGGCTGCGACTGCCCCCACTGCTGCTGCGGTTGCTGCGACTGGTCACCCCCGCCCCACTGCTGGGTCGGCTGGGCCTGCGAGGGAGGCTGACCGGTCCACTGCTGCGTCGGCTGCGCGCCGCTCACCGGCTGCTGTCCACCCCACTGCTGGGTGGGATCGTTGCGTCCCTGGTCGGGGCCGCTCGGTCCGTACGGGCCGCTCATCGGTTTGCCTCCACTCGCATCGTTGTACACACGGTAGCCCCCCGTGCGCGACCCGTCGCGTGGCGACGGCTGCGTACACGGTCGGTACGCGAGGAAATCAAATCACACACGGTTCGGTCACGCGGCGTCCACGGCGACGACACCCCGCCGGATGGCCCGCACCGCCTTGGCCGCGGTCGCCGCCACCTCGACATCGTCGGCGGTGCCGTGGATCTGGTCCAGCAGATCGATCACCTGCCTGCACCAGCGCACGAAATCACCGGCGGAGAGCGGCGAGCTCTGCTCGCCACCGGCCAGCAACGCGTCGGCCAGCCCGTCGCCGCGCGCCCACAGGTAGACGGTGCCGACGAAACCGGGGTCCGGCTCGCGGGTCGGGGTGAGCCGGTGCGCGGCCTCGTCGGCGCGCAGCTCGCTCCAGACCGCGAGCGTGGCGTTGAGCGCCCGCCGGATGGGCTGGGTGGGGCCGCTCGCCCCGATCAGCCCGACCTCCTGGCGCGATTCGTACACCAGCGCGGAGACCACCGCGGCCAGCTCGGCCGGGCCGAGCCCGCGCCAGCTGCCCCGCCGCAGGCACTCCGAGACCAGCAGGTCGCTCTCGGTATAGATGCGCGCCAGCCGCCTGCCGTCCGCGGTGACCTCGCCGTCCGCGACGTACCCGCGTTCGGCCAGCAAACCGACGATCCGGTCGAAGGTGCGGGCCAGCGAGTTCGTGGTGGCGGCGACCTTCTGCCGCATGGCCTCGGTCTCCCGCTCCAGCCTGCTGTACCGCTCGCCCACCCGGCACAGCTGTTCGCGGTCGGGGCGGTGATGCGCCGGGTGCGCGCGCAGCGTGCGGCGCAGGGTGGCGAGCTCGCGGTCGTCGGCGGCGTCGGCCCGGTTGCCGTTGCGCCTGCCCCGGCCGGGCGCGGCGATGCCGGTGCTGCGCAGCGCCGAGGCCAGGTCGCGGCGGGCCCGCGCGGTGCGGTGGTCGACCCGGCGCGGCAGCCGCATGTGACCGAGCGCCTCGGCCGGGACCGGGAAGTCGGCGACCGAGACCCGGCCCGCCCACTTGTCCTCGGTGAGCACGAGCGGGCGCGGGTCACCGGGGGTGGCGTCCGGCTCCAGGATCACCGCGAGCCCGGCCCTGCGCCCGGTGGGGATCGCCACCACGTCGCCCCGGCGCAGCGCGACCAGCGCGTCCGCGGCGGCGCCGCGGCGATCGGCCCTGCGCTGCTGGGCCAGCTGCCGCTCGCGCTGCGCGATCCGCTCGCGCAGCTCGATGTACTCCAGCATGCCGCCGCCCGCGCCGCCGAGCTGGTCGCGCAGCTTGGCGAGCTGCCCCTGGTTGCGCTCGATGCCGCGGACCAGCCCGACCACCGAGCGGTCGGCCTGGAACTGCGCGAACGACCGCTCCAGCAGCTCGCGGGATTCCGCCGCGCCCATCCGGTCGATGAGGTTGATCGACATGTTGTAGCCGGGGCGGAAGGAGCTGCGCAGCGGGTAGGTGCGGGTGGAGGCGAGCCCGGCCACCGCGCCGGCGTCGACCTGCGGCTGCCAGAGCACCACCGCGTGCCCTTCGACGTCGATGCCGCGCCGCCCGGCCCGGCCGGTGAGCTGGGTGTACTCACCGGGGGTGAGCTCGGCGTGCGCCTCGCCGTTGAACTTGACCAGCCGCTCCAGCACCACGGTGCGGGCGGGCATGTTGATGCCGAGCGCCAGCGTCTCGGTGGCGAAGACCGCGCGCACGAGGCCGCGCACGAACAGCTCCTCCACGGTGTGCCGGAAGGCGGGCAGCATGCCCGCGTGGTGCGCGGCGAGCCCGCGGTGCAGCGCCTCGCGCCACTCCCAGTAGCCGAGCACCTCGAGGTCGCCGCGCGGCAGGTCGCCGGTGTGCTTCTCGATGATCCGGTCGACCTCCTCGAGCTCGTCGGGGCGGCCGAGGTCGAGGCGGGAGCGCACGCACTGCGCCAGCGCGCCGTCGCAGCCGGCCCGGCTGAAGATGAAGGTGATCGCCGGGAGCAGCCCCTCCGCGTCGAGCTGGGCCAGCACCTCGGGGCGGGGCAGCGGGCGGAAGTCGCGGCGCGGCCCGCCGCCGCGGCCGCGCGGTGCGCCCCAGTTGTTCATCCGGTCGGCGCTCTCCCGCTGCCGGATGTAGCGCACCAGATCCTCGTCCACGATGATCTTCTGGTCGCTGGACGAGGTGTCGAACAGGTCGAACAGCTTGCGCCCGACCATCACGTGCTGCCAGAGCGGCACCGGCCGGTTCTCGTCGACGACAACGGCGGTGTCGCCGCGCACCGTCTCCATCCAGGCGCCGAACTCCTCGGCATTGCTCACCGTCGCCGAGAGGCTGACCAGCCTGACCTCGGCGGGCAGGTGCAGGATGACCTCCTCCCACACCGCGCCGCGGAACCGGTCGGCCAAATAGTGCACCTCGTCCATGACGACGTAGGACAGCGCGCGGAGTGTGTCGGACGAGGCGTAGAGCATATTGCGCAGCACCTCGGTGGTCATCACCACCACCGGGGCGCCCGGGTTCACCGACTGGTCGCCGGTGAGCAGCCCGACGCTCTCCCGCCCGTGCCGCTCGACCAGGTCGGCGAACTTCTGGTTGGAGAGCGCCTTGATCGGCGTGGTGTAGAAGCACTTGCCGCCGGAGGCGAGCGCGAGGTGCACGGCGAACTCGCCGACCACCGTCTTACCCGCGCCGGTGGGCGCGCAGACCAGCACGCCGTGCCCCGCCTCGAGGGCGGCGCAGGCATCCCGCTGGAAGGGGTCGAGCGCGAAGGAGAGGTGAGCGGCGAAGCGTGCCAATTCGCCCGTCAGCGACCGGTCGTGTGTCACTCCTCAGAGCGTATCGGAGTAGTCCGACACCGAGCGCGGAGTTTTCGCGGGCTGTGCGACCGGGGCCGAAGCGTCCACGCCGGAGGGGCCGTCGATGGCCGAGGCCTCCTCGTCGTCCAGCCCGGCCAGCCCCTCCTCGGACTCGCGCCTGGCCCTGCGGCCGTCGTTGAAGCGGGAGAGCTGCACCGCGACCTCGAAGAGCACCGTCAGCGCGAGCGCGAGCGCCAGCATGGAGAACGGGTCCTGCGGGGTGACGATGGCGGCGAAGACGAAGAGCGCGAAGACGATGCCGCGGCGCCAGGCCTTGAGCTTGACGTAGCTGAGCACGCCGACCAGGTTCAGCCCGATGATCAGCAGCGGGAACTCGAAGCTCACGCCGAAGATCACCAGCAGCTGGATGATGAAGCCGAAGTACTGCGTACCGCTCAGCGCGGTGATCTGCACATTGTCGCCGATGGTGAGCAGGAAGCCGAGGGCGTGCGCGACGATCACGTAGGCCAGCACCGCGCCCGCCGCGAAGAGCACGGTGCCGGTCGCGACGAAGCCGACCGCGTAGCGCCGCTCCTTGGCGTACAGCCCCGGGGTGATGAACGCCCAGATCTGGTAGAGCCAGAACGGCGCGGAGAGCACGATGCCCGCGGTCATGCCGACCTTGAGCCGCAGCATGAACTGCTCGAACGGCCCGGTGGCGAGCAACCGGCAGGCGCCGTCCGTGGTCAGCGCGGCGCGCGCCTCCGGCGGCAGCGAGCAGTAGGGGCCGCGCAGCAGCTCGCCCAGGCTCTCCAGCCCGAACACGGAGTGCGAGTACCACAGGAAGCCGATGACGGTGCCGAGCGCGATGGCCGCGATGGCCTTGAGCATGCGGCTGCGCAGTTCGTGGAGGTGCTCGACCAACGACATGGTGCCGTCGGGGTTCGTCCGGCGTCGGCTGCGCCGCGGATCGAACGGGATTCGCATGATCGGTGAGGCCCCTGGCTGACCGTGCGGCGCGGCACCTGCCGGCTGCGTCGTGGATGCGGAGTGGTGCGAACTGACGGTGCGGACCGCTCGGGCAGCGCGCCCGGTCGCCCGCGATGCGACGGCTGCGTACTGCCCGGCCCGGCGCCGCGGCGCGCGATCAGCAGCCGCGGCCCCGAGCGCGCCCGGCGCAGCGGCAGGGCCGCCTCAGCTCAGAGCGACTTGGACTGCGTCTTCGGCTCGGTGCTGCCCGGCGCGGGCTGCGGCGCTGCCGCGGGCAGCTGCTGGGCCGGCTCGGCGGCCTGCTGCTGCGGCGCGGCCTGCTGGCTCCCGCTCTCGTTCTGCATCTGGCTCACCTCGCTCTTGAAGATGCGCAGCGAGCGGCCGAGCCCGCGGGCGGCATCCGGCAAGCGCTTCGCACCGAAGAACATCACGAAGAGCGCGGCGATGATCAGCCAGTGCCAAATGCTCAGACTGCCCATTGTTCTACCTCCCGAAGCTGTGGTAGGTCCGATGCTACCGGACCCGGACTACGCCGACCGCGAGTTGCGGTCGGCAAATGAAGGCGACCGCCATCAGATGCCGGAGTCGGCCGGCCCGGCCTCCGCGTACGCGGCCAGCGCGGTGGCCGAGCGCTCGCGCACGGCGGCGACCAGCTCCGGCGGCCCGAGCGCGGTGACCCCGGCGCCGAAGCCGAGCAGCAGCCGCGCCATCCAGTCCAGGGTGGCGAAGCGCATGGTGGCCTCCAGCCCGCCGTCGGCGTTCGAGCGCACCCGGTGCATCGGGTACTGGTCGAGCACCCAGGCGTGGTCGGCGCGGACCAGCAGCCGGGCCAGCGGGACCGAGGGGTCGTCCTGGAAGAGGTCGAGCCCGGCGGCCCGGTCGGTGGCGTCCCGTGGCGGCGCGGCGGGCTCGTCCAGCTCGGTGGCGCCCTCGATCCGGTCGAACCGGAACAGCCGCACCCCCTCGGCCTGCCTGCACCAGGCCTGCAGGTAGCTGTTGTCGTCCACCAGGACGATCCGGATCGGGTCGACCACTCGCTCGGCGACCTCGTCCCGGCTGGCCGAGTAGTAGACCAGCCGCAGCGCGTGGCCGTCGGCCAGCGCCGCCCGCACGGTGGCGACCTCCGGGGGCTCCACCGGCGGCTCGGCGCCGGGCAGCACCGACGGCGCGGGCGCCGCGCCGGTGATAGCCGCCTCCAGCTTGGCGATGGCGGCGTAGGCGGCGCTCGGGTCGACCATGCCCGGCATGTCCACGATGGAGCGCAGCGCCACCAGCAGCGCGGTGGCCTCGGTGGAGGTCAGCCGGAGCGGGCGGTCCATGCCCGCGGAGAAGGTGACCTCGATGCTCTCCTCGGAGAAGGAGAGGTCGATCAGATCGCCGGGGCCGTAGCCGGGCAGCCCGCACATCCAGAGCTGGTTCAGGTCGCTCATCAGCTGCTTGGTGGTGACGCCGAGGTCGGCGGCGGCCTCGGCCGCGCTGATACCCGGATTGGCGATCAGGTACGGCACCATGTTCAGCAGCCGGGCCAGCCGCACGGAGAGCCTGCTGGTCACAGCGGTACCTCGGTGCGGTCGAGGACCGAGCGGAGCCGGGCGACCACATCGGTGCGCAGCTCCTCCGGGTCGAGGACGAGCGCGTCCGCGCCGAGCCCGGTGATCAGCCTGGCCAGCCAGCCCAGCGAGCGCACCGGCAGCTCGATCACCGCACCGGAGCGGCCCGCGAGCACCTTGCTCCCGGTGACGGTGCCGCGCCTGCGCAGCTCGCGGCCGCGGCCGTCGGCCACCCACACCGTCGCGGTGCCGACCACCGGGGCGTCCTCGGTGACCCGGCCGACCACCTCGCGCAGGTCGACCCCGTCCGGTTTGCGTACGGTGTTCTCCGCGCCGTAGGCGGTGATGTCCTCGCCGATCCGGGAGAGCCGGAAGGTGCGAACGGCGTCCCGGTCGCGGTCGTGCCCGACCAGGTACCAGCGGCCCCGGTGGGTGACGACGCCCCACGGCTCGACATCGCGCATGAGGTAGGGGGCGTTCATCTGGGCCCGGTGCTCGAAGCGCACCGCGCGCCCGGCGTCCACCGCGGCGAGCAGCTTGTTCAGCACCGGCTCCGAGCCGCGGGTGCGGGCGGGGACGGCCGGCACCGAGGCGATGGCGGCGTCGGTCTCGACGTGCACCCCGGCCGCGCGCAGCTTGAGCAGCGCGCCATCGGCCGCGGCGGCGAGCTCCGGCGACTCCCACATCTGCACGGCGACCGCGACGGCCGCCGCCTCCTCACTGGTGAGGTCGATCTCGGGAAGCTCGTAGGCATCGCGATTGATCCGGTACCCCTCCACCGAGGTGAACCGGCCGACCGGCCCGACCTCGAGCGGGATGCCGAGATCGCGCAGCTCGTTCTTGTCCCGCTCGAACATCCGGCTGAACGCTTCGTCGCTGGCCGAGTCCTCGTACCCGGCGACGCTCGTCCTGATCCGCTCGGCGGTGAGGAACTGCCTGGTCGACAGCAACGCGATGACCAGATTCATCAGCCGTTCGACCTTGGATATCGCCACCCGATAGAGGGTAATCGACGCCCGTCACATGGATGCGATGAGCCGATCCACGCGCTCGTCCACCGAGCGGAACGGATCCTTGCACAGCACGGTGCGCTGGGCCTGGTCGTTCAGCTTGAGGTGCACCCAGTCGACGGTGAAGTCGCGCCCGGCCTCCTGGGCGGCGGTGATGAAATCGCCGCGCAGCTTGGCCCGCGTGGTCTGCGGCGGGGTGTCCACCGCGGCGTCCACCGCGTCGTCCTCGGTGACCCGCTTGGCCAGCCCCTTGCGCTGCAGCAGGTCGAAGACGCCGCGGCCACGCTTGATGTCGTGGTAGGCGAGGTCCAGCTGGGCGATCTTGGGGTCGGAGAGCTCCATGCTGTAGCGGTCCTGGTAGCGCTGGAAGAGCTTGCGCTTGATCACCCAGTCGATCTCGGTGTCGACCTTGGCGAAATCCTGCGCCTCGACCGCGTCCAGGGTGCGGCCCCAGAGGTCGACCACCTGGTCCACCTGCGGGTCGCGATCGCGGTTGCGCAGGTGCTCGACGGCGCGGGCGTAGTACTCGCGCTGGATGTCGAGCGCGCTGGCCTGCCTGCCGCCTGCCAGCCGCACCGGCCGGCGGCCGGTCAGATCGTGGCTGACCTCGCGGATGGCGCGAATCGGATTGTCCAGGGCGAAGTCACGGAAGGAGACGCCTGCCTCGATCATCTCCAGCACCAGCGCGGCGGTGCCGACCTTGAGCATGGTCGTGGTCTCGGCCATGTTCGAGTCGCCCACGATGACGTGCAGCCTGCGGTACTTCTCCGCGTCGGCGTGCGGCTCGTCGCGGGTGTTGATGATCGGGCGCGAGCGGGTGGTCGCCGAGGAGACGCCCTCCCAGATGTGCTCGGCGCGCTGCGACAGGCAGAAGGTGGCCGCCTTCGGCGTCTGCAGCACCTTGCCGGCGCCGCAGATCAGCTGCCTGGTGACGAGGAAGGGGAGCAGCACGTCGGAGATCCGGGAGAACTCGCCTGCCCGCACCACGAGGAAGTTCTCGTGGCAGCCGTAGGAGTTGCCCGCGGAGTCGGTGTTGTTCTTGAACAGGTAGATGTCACCGCCGATGCCCTCCTCGGCGAGCCGCTGCTCGGCGTCGATGAGCAGGTCCTCCAGCACCCGCTCGCCTGCCCGGTCGTGCGTCACCAGCTGGACGAGGCTGTCGCACTCGGCGGTGGCGTACTCCGGGTGCGACCCGACGTCGAGATAGAGCCGCGCGCCGTTGCGGAGGAACACATTGGAACTCCGGCCCCAGGAAACCACCCGGCGGAACAGGTACCGAGCCACTTCGTCGGGGGACAGCCGACGGTGACCGTGGAAGGTGCACGTGACACCGAACTCGGTCTCGATCCCCAATATTCGTCGCTGCACCCCATCGACATTACAGCGCTTTGTGCCGGTGGCGGGGTTGTCGGGAGAAGCCCGTTGCCTACGTTCTCGCAACGATGCCGGGTGCGGGCCGGGGAAACAACGCCCCGCGGCCGCCGCGACACAAAGAATTTCCGGTACGGAAATGCGTCACTGCCGCGCCCGGCACGCCCCCGTGTCGCGGCCCGGCTCGGCGCTGGGGGGAGGCATGTGGCACTGCCCCCATGGCTGCCGTTCTGCGTGGCGCTCGGCTGTCCGGTGTGCTGCACGGCGCGACGCGGGCCGCGCTCAGCGGAGTGGCGGCCCGGCGGGTCATCGGTGGCGAGCGGACCTTCGGGGACGCACCGTGCGGTGCGTCCCCGAACGGTCACGAGGGCGAGCCGTTGCCCTCGGCAGGCTTCTCGTCCCCGTCGGAAGCGGATTCCGCGGTGGCGGAGAGCAGCTCCTGCAGCGCCGCGTCGGCGATCCGCCGGAAGGTGCGGCGCGGCCGCGCCTGCTCCAGACTGGCGACCTCGAGCGAGCTGACGCCGAGCACCCGCTTCTCCTTGTCGGCGCCCTCCGGCTGCCCGGACTGCAGCGCGTTCACCGCGATCCGGACAGCGGTCGCCAGGTCGAGCCCGGCCCGGTAGGACTCCTTGAGCGCGCTGACGATCGGCTCGGTGGTGCCGCCCATCACGACGAACTCGCGCTCGTCGACGATCGACCCGTCGAAGGTGACCCGGTAGAGCACCGACTGCGGGTGCTGCTCCGGGTAGCCCACCTCGGCCACGCACAGCTCGACCTCGTAGGGCTTGAGCTGATCGGTGAAGATGGTGCCGAGCGCCTGCGCGTAGGCATTCGCCAGCGCCCGGCCGGTGACGTCGCGCCGGTCGTACTGGTAGCCGCGTACATCGGCCTGCAGGATGCCCGCCCGCCGCAGGTTCTCGAACTCGTTGTACCGCCCGACGGCCGCGAAGCCGATCCGGTCGTACAGCTCGCTGACCTTGTGCAACGTGGCGGAGGGGTTCTCCGCGACGAAGAGCACGCCCTTGTCGTAGACCAGCACGACGACGCTGCGGCCGCGGGCGATGCCCTTGCGCGCCAGCTCGGTCTTGTCCCGGACGATCTGTTCCGCGGAGGCGTAATACGGCAGGGTCATGCCCCGGAGCTCCCTTCCCCGGCACCGCGGCCGGCCCCGTCCTCGATCGCGGCCCGGCCCGCGACCGCCTCGGCGGCCTCCCGGTCGGTGACGATCGCCCTGGTGATCTCGGCCAGCCGTTCCTCGGTCACCTCGACGGCGCCATCGGCGTCGATCACGACCGCGGTCGGGAAGATGCCGCGGATGAGATCGGGGCCGCCGGTGGCGGTGTCGTCGTCGGCGGCGTCGAAGAGCGCCTCCACCGCGATGCGCAGCGCCCGCGCCTGGTCGATGCCCTTGGCGTACAGCTTCTTCAGCGACGACTTGGCGAAGGTGGAGCCGGAGCCGACGGCGGCGTAGCCGAAGCGCTCGTCGCTGCGCCCGCCGACCACGTCGTAGGAGACGATGCGGCCTGCCCGGTCGGCGTCGGTGGCGTGCTCGTCGAAGCCGACCAGCATCGGCACCACCGCGAGCCCCTGCATGGCGGCGGGCAGATTCTCCCGCACCATCTTGGAGAGCTTGTTGGCCTTGCCGTCGAAGGTGAGCGAGACGCCCTCGAGCTTCTCGTAGTGCTCCAGCTCGACGGCGAAGATGCGCACCATCTCGACCGCGAGCCCCGCGGTGCCCGCGATCCCGGCCGCCGAGAACGAGTCGGTGATGTGCACCTTCTCGATGTCCCGGCTGGCCAGCAGGTTGCCCATGGTGGCCCTGCGGTCGCCCGCGATGAGCACACCGCCGCGGAAGCTGACCGCGACGATGGTGGTGCCGTGCGGGGCGAGCTCCGACGCGCCGGTGCCACCGGCACGGCCGGTGGCACCGGTGGACGCGGTGAAGCCGTTGCCCGGCAGCAGCTCCGGTGCGGTCGCGCGCAGATGGTCGGTGAACGATGAAGTCACGTATCCGAGCTGGAGCCGTGACGGATCACCTGCGGTCACTGGCCACCTTTCTGCACGTAGGCGCGGACGAAGTCCTCGGCGTTCTCCTCGAGCACGTCGTCGATCTCGTCCAACAGGTCGTCGGTCTCCTCCGCGAGCTTCTCGCGACGCTCCTGGCCCGCGGCGTCGACGCCGTCCGGGCCCTCGTCCTCGCCGCCGCCCCCGGCGCGCTTGGTCTGCTCTTGTGCCATGGCAGCCGACCTCCCTCTTCCTCGTCACGGCCGAAGCCGCCTCCGCACTGTGCGTGCGCGTGTCTCAACACTACCCAGCCCCGCCGACAGCAGGGACCTTTTACCTACGTGGTGAGCTGTTCCACGAGGTCGGCGGCGGTCTCCACGCCGTCGAGCAGCTTCCCGACGTGCGCCTTCGTCCCGCGCCGCGGCTCCAGCGTCGGGATCCGGACCAGCGAGTCGCCGCCCAGGTCGAAGATCACCGAATCCCAGCTCGCGGCCGCGATATCGGCGCCGAACCGGCGCAGGCACTCGCCACGGAAGTAGGCGCGGGTGTCGGTCGGCGGCTCGGTCATCGCCGCCAGTACCTGCTGCTCGGTGACCAGGCGCTTCATCGAGCCGCGGGCAACCAGCCGGTTGTACAGCCCCTTGTCCAGCCGGACGTCGGAGTACTGCAGGTCCATCAGGTGCAGCTTGGGCGCGGCCCAGCCCAGCCCCTCGCGGCTGCGCATGCCCTCCAGCAGCCGCAGCTTGGCCGGCCAGTCCAGCAGGCCGGCGCATTCCATCGGGTCGCGCTCCAGCAGATCGAGCACCATGGCCCAGTTCTCCAGGATGTCGCGCACCCGGGGGTCGTCGTCGCCGGTGTGGTCGACGAAGGCCGAGACCCGGTCCAGGTAGATGCGCTGCAGCGCGAGGCCGGTGAGCTCGCGGCCGTCCTGCAGCGCGACGGTGGCGCGCAGCGTCGGGTCGTGGCTGATGGTGTGCACGGCGGTCACCGGGCGGGCCAGCTGCAGGTCGGAGAGGTCGGCGCCGCTCTCGATCAGGTCGAGGACCAGGGCGGTGGTGCCGACCTTCAAGTACGTGGACATCTCGGCCAGGTTGGCATCGCCGATGATGACGTGGAGCCGGCGGTACTTGTCGGCGTCGGCGTGCGGCTCGTCGCGGGTGTTGATGATGCCGCGCTTGAGCGTGGTCTCCAGCCCCACCTCGACCTCGATGTAGTCGGCGCGCTGGGAGAGCTGGAACCCGGCCTGGTCGCCGGACTGGCCGAGGCCGACCCGCCCCGACCCGGAGACCACCTGCCGGGAGACGAAGAACGGGGTGAGCCCCACGATGATCTGGTTGAACGGGGTGGCCCGGTTCATCAGGTAGTTCTCGTGGGTGCCGTAGGAGGCCCCCTTGCCGTCCACGTTGTTCTTGTACAGCTGCAGCCGCGGCGCGCCCGGCACGCTGGAGGCGTGCCGCGCCGCGGCCTCCATCACCCGCTCCCCCGCCTTGTCCCAGATCACCGCGTCCAGCGGGTCGGTGACCTCGGGGGCGGAGAACTCCGGGTGCGCGTGGTCGACGTAGAGCCGGGCGCCGTTGGTCAGAATCATGTTCGCCGCGCCGACCTCGTCGGCGTCGATGACCGGCGCCGGGCCGCTCATCCGGCTCAGGTCGAAGCCGCGCGCGTCCCGCAGCGGCGACTCCACCTCGTAGTCCCAGCGCGTGCGCTTTGCGCGCGGCACACCCTCGGCCGCCGCGTAGGCCAGCACGGCCTGGGTGGAGGTGAGGATCGGGTTGGCCGACGGCTCGGTGGGGGTCGAAATACCGTACTCGACCTCGATTCCGATGATGCGCTGCATCCTTCGAGCGTAGGCGACCGGCCCCGGCATCCTCCCGAGGGTCGTCCTTGGCGGCGGTCGCGGTGTGACCGTGGCCCGCGCGATCGCCGAACCGAGACGGAGACGGTTCTCCCGCGCCGGCTTCGCGGGCAGTCGGCCGGCCGAGGTGGGCGCACCGCGCCGAGCGGCCGCGGCCTTCGCGGGCACTCCGGTGACGCGGCGCGGCCGTACACTGTGCGCATGCTCTCCGACCACCGTGCGCTGCCCGCGATTCTCGCGGCGCTCGCCGCGGTGGCCGTGCTGGTCCTGCCCGCCGGGCTGAGCTCCCCGGCACCGCAGGCGGCGGTGCAGGTCGCGGCGCTGCTCGCGGCCGCGCTGGTGGTGGCGCTGCTGGTCACCCGGGGCGACCGCGCACCGCTGGTGCCCATCCCGCGCACCGGCCCGCCGCCTGCCGCCCAGCAGCGCAGGCGCGGCGACTTCCTGCGCCAGAGCAACCCCGGCACCCCCGGCCGCCCGCGGCCACGGGCACCAGGAGCGGTGCGCGCCTGAGGCGCATTCCGCCGTTCCGGTCAACCACCCGTGCGCCGTACGCGCACGTGTTCGTGAGGGGTGTCCCCATGCTCGATTTCGTCTATTTTCCGGTGTCCGCCCTGCTCCTGGCCGGCCACACCGCCACCGCCGCGCTGCTCGGCGGTTCGCTCGCCTGGATCGCCGCGGTGGCGCTGCTGGTGCTCGCGGTGCGCGCGGCGCTCTACCCGGTGCTCCGCACGCAGGCCAGGCGCTCGATCACCGTGGCAGGGCTCCGGCCCGCGGTGGAGCGGATCCGCCGCAGCCACACCGACCCGCAGCGGCAATCCGCCGAGCTGCGCGAGCTCTACGCCGAGCACGATGTCCGCCTGTTCGGCGGCTTCCTGCCCATGCTCGGCCAGGCGCTGCTCTTCCTCGGGCTCTTCCACGTGCTGCGCTCGTTCGACCGCACCGCCGCGGCCGCGCTGCCCTTCGGCAGCACCGCGCATCCGCTCAGCCCCGAGGTGAACGCCGCCACCGCCAACTACCTGCTGGACCCGGGTCACGTGCAGGCGTTCCTGCACGCCGACCTGTTCGGCGCCCCGCTCTCGGCGGCGCTCGCCGGCGCCGCCGCCCCGCTGACGATCGCGCTGGTCGCCGTCCCGCTGGCGCTCGTCGCGGCGATCGCCGCACACGTCACCGCGCGGATGACGCTGCGCCGCAGCGCCGGTCCCACGCTGCCCCTGCTGCGCCCGCTCACCCTGTGGGTACTGCCAGGCACCGCGCTCGCCGGTGCCGCGCTGCTGCCGGTGATCGTGCTGGTCTACCTGGCGACGAACGCGCTCTGCACGGTGGCGCTGCAGTTCCTCGCCTACCGCGGGCTACCCTCGCTCGGTGGATGAGGGAGCGGGAACCGAGCGGATCGCGGTGTACGACGCGGAGGGCCGGGTCACCGGCGCCGCCGAACGGGCCACCGTCTACCGGGAGGGGCTCTGGCACGCCAGCGCGGGCGTGCTGGTGCGCTCCGGCGACGGCCACCGGGTCTACGTGCACCGCAGAACCGACAGCAAGCTGGTCTTCGCCGGGATGCACGACTGCCTGGCCGGTGGTGTGGTCGGGCCGGGCGAGACCCCGGCCCGGACCGCCGAGCGGGAGCTGGCCGAGGAGCTCGGCATCGTGCTCGCCGGCGGCGTCGGGGCGCGCCCGGCGGCCCGGGTCTCCTGGGACGGCCGCTGGCAGGGCGCGCCCATGCGCTGCCACCTGTTCGCCTACACGGTGAACTGGGACGGCCCGATCCACCACCAGCCGGAGGAGATCGCCGACGGCTGGTGGTGGAGCGACGCCGAGCTCCGCGCGCACCTGGCCGACCCGGCCTGGCCGTTCGTCCCCGACACCCGGCTGCTCGTCGACGACCTGCTCAGGACGACGAGCTGACCGACCCCGCCCATGCCGCGAAGGCACCCGGGTTGCGGGTCTGCAGCAGCACCCGGCCCGGGCCGACGAAGTCGAAGACGAACCCCTCGCCGGACTTCAGCGACTGGATGGAGCGGCCGGAGACCGCGCGCCGGATGGTGAAGTTCATCGCCAGGTCGTAGGCGACCACGTGCCCGGTGTCGATGGTGATCGGCTCGCCCGGTTGCAGGTCGATGATGTCGATGGCGCCGAAGACGCCGACCACCACCTCGCCGTCGCCGTGCGCGCGCAGCCCGAAGCCGCCCTCGCCGCCGAAGAGGTTGGCGAAGCCGCCCCACTTGCTCTCCACCTGCACCGCGTGCGAGTTCGCGATCCAGCCGCCGCGGCTGATGAAGTACGGCCGCTCCGGGGTGATCTGCAGGTTCAGCACGTCGCCGGGGAGCGCGGGCGCCACGTCCACCCAGCCGCCCTGCTGCGGGGCGGTGAAGGTGGAGATGAAGAACGACTCGCCCGCCAGCACCGACCGCTTGAGCCCGGCCATGATGCCGCCCTCGGCCTTGGCCTGCAGCGCGACCCCCGCGGAGTGCGCGACCATGGCGCCGCTCTCCACCCGCATGGGCTCGCCGCCTGCCAGGAAGCACCGCGCGACGGCGGAGGCGGGACTGTGGCGCAGTTGTACCTTCATGATCGGCGACCCTACCGCCCGGCGGCGGAGCCGAGCCGGGCCAGCGCCTCCGGCGTCCGCGCGACGACCGCGCCGCCGTCCGCGGTGAGCACGATCGGGCGCTCGATGAGCACCGGGTGCTCGGCCAGCGCGGTGATCCAACGCTCCCGCGCGGCCTCGGTGCGCGGCCAGTCCCGCAGCCCGAGCTCCTTCGCCACCGCCTCACCGGTGCGGGTGATCTCCCACGGCTCCCGGTCCAGCCGCGCCAGCACCGCGCGCAGCTCGTCCGCGGTGGGCGGGTCGTCGAGGTAGCGGCGCACGGTGTACTCGGCACCGATGCCGTCCAGGTGGGTGGTGGCGGCGCGGCTCTTGGAGCAGCGCGGGTTGTGCCAGATCTCGGGTGCCGCGGGCATGCCCGCAGCGTACCGCTGCGATCGGGCACCGGTCCCGGCGAAGCGCGGCGCCGCGCCCCGCTGGGATGGCAAGATGCGGGCCGCATCGATCGACCCCGCGACACCCCGAAAGAGAGCTTGCCCGGTGAGCTGCGTTCCGCCGCCCGTTTCCCCCGCGACCTCCCCCCGGCCCGCGCCGGGCCGACCCCGATTCCGCGCCGCGCTGCTGGCCGCGCCGCTGCTGGCCGCGCTGCTCGGCGCCGGCCCCGCGCACGCCACGCCTGCCCCGGCCGTGTGCGCCGCACCCGGCCCCGCGACCCCGACCGGCCAGCAGTGGCAGGCCGAGCCGCCGCTCACCATCGAGGCGGCCGCCTACACGGCGACGCTGAACACCACCTGCGGCCCGCTCACCCTGGAGCTGGACGGCGCCGCCGCGCCGCGCACGGTGAACTCGTTCGCCTTCCTGGCCGGGCAGAAGTACTTCGACCACACCGCCTGCCACCGGCTCACCACCGACGGCATCTTCGTGCTGCAGTGCGGCGACCCGACCGCCTCCGGCACCGGCGGGCCCGGATACCGGTTCCCGGACGAGAACCTCGCGGGCGCCGTCTACCCGGCGGGCACCGTGGCCATGGCGAATGCCGGGCCCGGCACCAACGGCAGCCAGTTCTTCCTGGTCTACCGCGACTCCCAGCTGCCGCCGAACTACACCCCGTTCGGCCGGGTCACCGCCGGGCTGGAGCTGCTGAACGGCATCGCCGCCGCGGGCGTGCTCGGCGGCGGGAGTGACGGTGCCCCCGCCGTCCCGGTCGTGCTCGACAACGTCGTGGTCGCCAAGGTCTGATCTCGGCGCAGCTCCCGGCCCCACGGACCGCCCTGTTCGATGACGATGGCCGCGATCCAGCGGATCGCGGCCATCGTCATCGGATTGTGCGGACCTACAGGTACTGACCGGTGTTCGACTCGGTGTCGATGGCCCGGCTGGCACTGGCGTTCTTGCCGGTGACGAGGGTGCGGATGTAGACGATCCGCTCCCCCTTCTTGCCGGAGATCCGCGCCCAATCGTCCGGATTCGTGGTGTTCGGCAGGTCCTCGTTCTCGGAGAACTCGTCCACGATCGAATCGTAGAGGTGCTGGATGCGCAGCCCCGGGTTACCGGTGTCGAGCACCGCCTTGATGGCGTACTTCTTGGCCCGGTCCACGATGTTCTGGATCATGGCGCCGGAGTTGAAGTCCTTGAAGTACAGCACCTCCTTGTCCCCGTTGGCGTAGGTGACCTCCAGGAACCGGTTGTCCTCGCTCTCCGCGTACATCCGATCGACGACCCGCTCGATGGTGGTGCGGATGCAGAGCGACTTGTCGCCGCCGAACTCGGCGACGTCGTCGGCGTGCAGCGGCAGCGTGTCGGTCAGGTACTTGGAGAAGATGTCCTGCGCCGACTCCGCGTCCGGCCGCTCGATCTTGATCTTCACGTCCAGCCGGCCGGGCCGCAGGATCGCCGGGTCGATCATGTCCTCGCGGTTGGAGGCGCCGATCACGATGACGTTCTCCAGCCCCTCCACGCCGTCGATCTCGCTGAGCAGCTGCGGGACCACGGTGGTCTCCACGTCCGAGGAGACGCCGGAGCCGCGGGTGCGGAAGATCGAGTCCATCTCGTCGAAGAACACGATCACCGGGGTGCCCTCGGAGGCCTTCTCACGCGCCCGCTGGAAGATGATCCTGATGTGCCGCTCGGTCTCGCCGACGAACTTGTTCAGCAGCTCGGGGCCCTTGATGTTGAGGAAGAAGGACTTGGCCTCCTTGGCGTCCTCGCCGCGGGCCTCGGCGATCTTCTTGGCCAGCGAGTTCGCCACCGCCTTGGCGATCAGCGTCTTGCCGCAGCCGGGCGGGCCGTAGAGCAGCACGCCCTTGGGCGGGCGCAGCGCGTACTCGCGGAACAGGTCCTTGTGCAGGAAGGGCAGCTCGACCGCGTCCCTGATCTGCTCGATCTGCCTGCCGAGGCCACCGATGTCGGTGTAGTCGACGTCCGGCACCTCCTCCAGTACCAGATCCTCGACCTCGGCCTTGGGGATGCGCTCGAAGGCGAACCCGGCCTTGGTGTCGACCAGCAGCGAATCGCCGGGCCGCAGCCTGCGGATCGGGGAGTCCGGGTCGTCCAGGTCGTCGGCCTCGGAGAGCTTGCTCAGCGGCCCGGAGAGCCACACCACCCGCTCCTCGTCGGCGTGCCCGACGACCAGCGCGCGGCGGCCGTCGTCCAGGATCTCGCGGAGTGTGCCGATCTCGCCGATGGCGTCGAAGTTGCCCGCCTCGACCACCGTGAGCGCCTCGTTCAGCCGGACCGTCTGGCCGTACTCGAGCGTGTCGGTGTCGATATTCGGCGAGCAGGTCAGCCGCATCTTCCGGCCGGAGGTGAAGACGTCGACCGTCTGATCCTCGTAGGCGCCGATCAGGATGCCGTAGCCGCTGGGCGGCTGACCGAGCCGGTCGACCTCCTCGCGGAGCGCGATCAGCTGCTGACGGGCCTCCTTGAGGGTGTCCATCAGCTTGGTGTTGCGAATGGTGAGCGAATCGATGCGGGCCTCGAGTTCCCGCCCGCGATCAGGCGAGTCGGCGAGTTGCCTGCGGAGTGCAGCCGCCTCGGCGCGAACCGCCTCGAGCTCTCTCCAGGCCGCCGAATCCGAATTCTCGATGGGGCTCATGTGCTGCTCCTCCCAGTCCCGGTCTATCAACGCTACCGGGCGCGAACCGTTCTCGCTGTCCGACATGGTTTCGTCGTGATCACATCTGTGCTGCGACCGGCCGTCGATCCACCATGTTAGCCTGCCCTAACAAACCCCGGCGGGCCCTCTCGCCGATAAGCCGAAAGGTTGCCGAGATGCTCCTTCCTTCCCGTGCACTGCGTGTGTCCGTGGCTACCGTCGCGGCGGCCGCCGCCGTTACGCTCGGCCTCGCCGGCTGCGGCTCGGACGACTCGTCCGACACCGCCGCGAGCACCAGTGCCGTCGCGAGCAGCGCCGCCGCCGCCTCCTCGACGGCGGCCGCGTCCAGCTCGCAGGCGGGTGCGGACAATGCCGCGGGGCCGACCCCGGCTCAGCTGCAGGCCACCCTGGACAAGCTGGCCGATCCGGCCACGCCGACCGCCGACAAGACCGCGGTGGTGGTGGACGGCGAGAAGCGCGCCGCCGCCATCGAGCAGCTGACCCAGGCGCTCGCCGGGTACGGCAAGCTCACCTTCGCGGTGTCCGACGTCACTGTGGCAGGCAATACCGCGACCGCGCCGACCGTCATCACCTCGCCCAACGGCGCCGCCCCCGCCATCCCGCTCACCTGGGAGAACGTCGGCGGCAGCTGGAAGCTGTCGGACGCGACCGCGTGCACGCTGCTCGGCTTCGCGCAGATCCCCTGCGCCTGACCGCCGCGCGGGTGCCGGGTACGAGCGCCGAGCACGTACCCGGCACCACCCGCACCGCGTTTCCACGCTGCCATTGTTCCCCGGCGGGTGGATTCCAACACGGGAATTTCGCGGATGCGATTCAGCCCTTCGACGGGCGCCGCTGCGGCTTGGGCGCCACCGTGCCCTCGGCGAGCCTGCGCGCACTGACCAGGAACGCGGTGTGCCCCTGCATCCGGTGCTCCGGCCGCACCGCGAGCCCGACCACGTGCCAGGGCCGCACCAGCGACTCCCAGGACCGCGGCTCGGTCCAGCACTGCTGCTCGCGCAGCGCCTCCACCACCTTCGACAGCTGGGTGACGGTCGCCACATAGACGATCAGCACCCCGCCGGGCACCAGCGCGCCGGAGACCGCGGGCAGCGCGTCCCACGGCGCGAGCATGTCCAGCACCACCCGGTCCACCGGCGGGCCCTGGTAGGCCGCCACGTCGGCGATGGTCAGCGACCAGTTCGCCGGGCGTTCGCCGAAGAATCGCTCGACATTGCGCACCGCGTGCTCGGCGTGGTCGTCCCTGATCTCGTAGGAGACCACCTCGCCCTCCGGCCCGACCGCGCGCAGCAGCGAGCAGGTCAGCGCGCCGGAGCCGGCACCCGCCTCCAGCACCCGCGCGCCGGGGAAGACGTCGCCCTCGTGCACGATCTGCGCCGCGTCCTTGGGGTAGATGACGGCGGCGCCGCGCGGCATGGAGAGCACGTAGTCGACCAGCAGCGGGCGCAGGGCCAGGTAGGGGGTGCCGTTGGTGGAGTTCACCACGCTGCCCTCCGGCGCGTCGAGCAGGTCGTCGTGCCGGATCGCGCCGCGGTGGGTGTGGAACTCCTTCCCCGGTTCCAGGATCACCGTGTGCAGCCTGCCCTTGGCGTCGGTCAGCTGCACCCGGTCCCCGACGGTGAATGGCCCGGTCCGTCTGGCCGTCATGGATCTCCGTTCGCTGGTCGTTGTCCGGCCCCCGCCGCGCGGTCTGCGGCCGCGGGGGTGTCGGTACCGCCGGATAGCCTGCCAGGTATGTCGCTGCCGGTGTCCATGCCCCCTGCCGGTCCGCCGCCCGAGCGGCCGGGGGCGGGCCCGGCCGCGCCCGCCGCGCTCGCGCTCTCCCCCTCACGCGCCGCGGATTTCAAGCAGTGCCCGCTCAAGTACCGCTTCCGCGCGGTGGATCGGCTGCCGGAAACGCCGTCGCGGCAGGCGGTGCGCGGCACCGTGGTGCACGCGGTGCTGGAGCGGTTGTTCGAACTGCCTGCGGCAGAGCGGATTCCGGAGGCGGCCGAGGCGCTGCTGCCCGCGGCGTGGGAGCGGGTGCGCGCCGAGCGGCCGGAGGCGGGCGAGCTGATCCCGGAGGCGGAGTTCCCGGCCTTCGCCGCCGAGGTGGCCGCGCTGCTGGCGAGCTACTACCGGCTGGAGGATCCGACGGCGTTCGACCCGGAAGCCTGCGAGCTGCGGCTGGAGACGGCGTCGGCCGACGGAGTGCCGCTGCGCGGCTTCGTCGACCGGCTCGACGCCGGCCCGGGCGGCGCGCTGCGCGTGGTCGACTACAAGACCGGCAAGGCGCCGGGGGTCACCCGGGAGACCAGTGCCCTGTTCCAGCTGAAGTTCTACGCGCTCATGATGTTCCGCAGCCGCGGGGTGGTCCCGGCCGAGCTGCGGCTCATCTACCTGGCCGACGAGCAGGTCCTCACCTACACCCCCGACGCCGCGGAGCTGGAGCGCTTCGAGCGCACCCTCGGCGCGCTCTGGCGCGCGGTGGCGGAGGCGGTGCGCACCGGCGATTTCCGGCCGAGCACCGGATGGCTCTGCGCCTACTGCGATTTCAAGCCGCTCTGCCCGGCGTACGGCGGCACCCCGCCGCCGTACCCGGGCCCACCGGCGGCCCCTGACCTCGAGATCACCGACCGACGGGATTGAGAATCGCCTGTTCGACAACGGAATTACTCCATCACGGGTCAGCTCTCCCCCGCACCGCGCAGGATCCGCGTCAGCCGCGCCATCACGATGACAACCTCATCGGCGGGCCCGCCGGTTGCCAGCTGCCGCAGCTGCAGGCCGATGAGTAGCCCGACGGCGATCGGGGCAACACTCTCGACATCGGAAACCTCCGAAGCGCGTAGCACCTGCTCCGCCAGTAGATCGTAGGTGTCGAAGAACCCGGCGGCCGCCTCGTGCAGTTCAGGATGGCGGGCGGCCTGCAGGAACAACTCGAACCAGGCGGCGGCGCTGTCGGAATCCGCATCCGAGACGACGCCGTCCAGCGTCCATTTTTCCGCGCCGACGGCCAGGTGCGGCGCCCCGAGCCGATCCGCCGTGTCCTCCAGCCGCATCGACTCGTCGGCGACGAACGAAGCCAGCGCCGACCGCACCAGATCACGTTGCGTAGCGAAGTGGTAGGTGAGCGTGCCGAGTGATACGCCCGCCTCCGCCGCGATCCGCCGATTCGTCACCGCGGCCACCCCGTCGGCCCCGATGATCCGCACGACCGCCTGAACGATCTGCTTTTTCTCTCGTTCGTTCGAACGAACGAGCCCCGCGGAAACGGTAGCAGGCCGCCTCCCGGGGAGCATCGACCGGCTCGTCGCGGAGTCAGACCTCGAAATCGTGGAACAGCAGGATTGAGAGACCTAGTCCGACAACGAGATTCACGACGACAGCGGAGCCGAAGGCCAGAATCGGGCGGCGGCCCGCCTCGCGCAGTCCGCGCACCGAGAACTCCAGGCCGATGGAGACGAAGGCGAGAATCAGGAAATCGGTGCGCAGGTCGTTGACGAGGCTGATGTGCTCCTTGCCGGTCGAGGCCGACACCTGCTGCAGGTAGAGCGTGCCGATCACCGACGCCGCGATGAAGCCGAGCACGAATTTCGGGAAGCGCGCCCAGAACTCGCCGAGCCCGGGCCGGGCCGCGCCGTCGATGCGCTCGACCCGCAGCGTGAAGTAGGCGGTGAGCGCGATGGCGACCAGCCCGATCAACGCGTTCTGCGTGGTCTTGACGATGGTCGCGATCTGCAGCGCCTCCTCCCCCGCCAGCGCGCCGGAGGCGGCCACCGCGGCAGTGGTGTCGATATTGCCGCCGATCCAGGCGCCCGCCACCGCGTCGGAGAGCCCGAACACATCGGCCAGCCAGGGCAGCAGGAAGATCGAGGGCAGCGCGAAGAGGATCACCAGCGAGGCGGCGTAGGCGATCTGCTCGCGCCTGGCCTGCACCGCGCCTGCCGCCGCGATGGCGGCGCTCACCCCGCAGATGGAGACCGCGGAGGCGAGCAGCGCGCGCAGCTTGTCGTCGATGCCGAGCCGCCCGGCGAACCACCAGGTGAAGCCGAAGACGATGGTGATCAGCAGCAGCGCCTGCAGGATCGCCGGACCCGCCGCGGTGACCAGCAGCTTCAGGTTGACGGATGCCCCGAGCAGCACCACGCCGGTCTTGATGAAGAACTCGGTGCGGAACCCGGCGGCGAGCCGGTCGCGCAGCCCCAGGCTGCTCAGCACCACATTGCCGATCAGCCCCAGCGCGATGGCGTACACCGGGAACTCGACCGCCCTGGCGACCCGGGAGAAGGTGCCATCGGCTGCCCACTTCGGGACGTTGATCTCCAGGTACCTGGTGAGCCCGCCGAGCACTAGCACCACGGCCAGGCCGAGCAGCACGTCCGGCGCCCGCACCGGTCGCTCCGCACCGGCGATCGCGTCCGTTTCGGTCGCCGCGCGGTCGGCCGCATCGGTTCCGGCCGCGGCGACCGGCTCCCGCTTCTCCAGATCGCTCATCAGGGCACCAGCCATCCGGGGACGACGCCGGCCAGGATCAGCACGAGCAGCGCCAGCCCGACGATGGTGGCGAGCCAGTCCTCGTTCAGCGGGAAGCGGCGCTGGGGCGGCACCGGGGCGGGATGATCGGACACGGTAACTCCTCGCTCACGACCGGCAGGCCCGCACCGTAGCAACGCGCGCCTGCCGCACTCACCGATTGCGTTCGGCGAGAATGGAACAGTTGACTCCGCTCCTCGAACCGACTGGAGACCCGGCGCCTATTCCCCTGCCGATGCGCTCCGGCGGGGAACCGGTATCGATGCGAGCCCGGAACTGGTACGCGCCGTGACCGCGATGTCCCACGAGGAACTCGGCCTCCTGGCAGAGGCCGCGTCGGCGTCCGGTACTACACTCGCTCGGACCGAGGCTGTCGACGGCATGCCGGCAGCCGTCATCGACGGCGCCATGACGCCGTCTCTGGCCGAACTGGGTCGCCGGATCAGGAACGGTGACCGGAATCCGCCGACCGCCCGATAGCGCGGGCAGCCTGCTAGAAGGCTCGGCAGGACCTGATGTCGGTGGCGAGAATGGCCTTGGCGCCCAGCTCGGCCAGCCGGTCCATGAGATCGTTGCCCTGCTTGCGCGGCACCAGCGCGCGCACCGCCACCCAGTCGGGGTCGGCCAGCGGGGAGACGGTCGGCGACTCCAGCCCCGGCGTGATGAGCACCGCCTCGTCCAGCAGCTTCTTCGGGCAGTCGTAGTCCAGCATGAGGTACTGCTGGGCGAAGACCACGCCCTGGATCCGGGCGACCAGCTGGTTGCGGGCCCGGTCGGCGGCGCGGGAGTCGGCCTGCTCGACCAGCACGCCCTCGGAGTCGCAGAGCGAGTCGCCGAAGGCGACCAGGTTGTGCTGGCGCAGCGTGCGGCCGGAGCCGACCACGTCGGCGATGGCGTCGGCGACGCCGAGCTGGATGGAGATCTCCACCGCGCCGTCCAGCCGGATCACTTCGGCGGTGAGCCCGCGCGCGGCCAGGTCGGCGCGGACCAGGTTCGGATACGAGGTGGCGATCCGCTTGCCCGCCAGTTGCTCGACCGACCACGGCTGCCCCTGCGGCGCGGCGTAGCGGAAGCTGGAGCGGCCGAAGCCGAGCGCCAGCCGCTCCTTCACCGGTGCGCCGGAGTCCAGGGCCAGATCGCGGCCGGTGATGCCGAGGTCGAGCTCACCGGAGCCGACGTAGATGGCGATGTCCTTGGGGCGGAGGAAGAAGAACTCGACCTGGTTGGCCGGGTCGAGCACGGTCAGGTCGCGGGAATCGGTCCGGGTGCGGTATCCGGCCTCGGCGAGGATCGAGACGGCGGACTCGGAGAGCGAGCCCTTGTTGGGTACGGCGACGCGCAGCACGGTGGGGTCCTTTCGGGGTGGGTTTGTGCCTCTCGACGGTCGACGGGTGACGGCTTCAGCGCCGTCACAGATGTCGGTACACGTCGTCCAGCGTCAGCCCACGGCCCACCATCAGCACCTGTACCCAGTACAGGAGCTGGGAGATCTCCTCGGCGAGGGCGTCGTCGCTCTCGTGCTCGGCGGCGATCCAGACCTCGCCCGCCTCCTCGAGTACCTTCTTGCCCTGGGTGTGCACGCCCGCGTCCAGCGCGGCCACGGTGCCCGATCCCTCGGGGCGGGTGGCGGCGCGGTCCTGCAGCTCGGCGAACAGGGCCTCGAAGTTCTTCACGGGGGTCATTCTTTCAGACCCGCCGGGTTCCCCTCCGCTCCGGTGCCGCGACGGCGACGCCCGCCGCGGCACCGGACCGGGTCAGCCCGCGTCGGTCGCCAGCAGTTCGCGCAGGTCCGCGACGGCGGCGCGGAGGTGCTCGGCGAAGGCGTGCATCTCCCCGGCCACCGGCTGCGGGGTGGCGAGGTAGAGCTTCCAGCGATCCGGCAGCAGTACGTAGGCGACGCCGATGCAGGTCGGGCTGGTGGAGCCGAAGCCGAACTGGCGGATGTACACCGACGGCGCCGAGCTGGTGCTCAGGTAGTCGTCGCGCAGGATCCGCCAGCCCGGGCTGGAGTACAGCGGCAGCGGCTCGGTGACGCCCAGCTCGGCGCCCCGGCGGCGCTGGATCCACTCCAGCTCCCAGAGGTGCTGCTCGGGCGCGGCGCCTGCCTGGCACTGCTTCGCCCGCTCCACGTGCGCCGCCGCGGCGGCCCGCGCGGCGGCCAGCTTCGCCTCGGCCGAGGCGCCCGGGTCCTCGAAGGTGTCCACGAAGGCGATGATCTCCGGGGTGATCACCCGCATCGCCTCGGTGCGGCCGTTGCGCCACTGCCGCGTCGCGATGGACTCGTAGGTGGCGCCGGTGAAGCCCTTGCTGCGCCGGTGTGCGATCTGGTAGCTGAGCTGCGCGAACGCGTCCGGGCTCATCTTCAGTTTCTTGGCCGCCTCGGTGCCGAAGTCGTCGAAGGCGACCACCTGGGTGGCGTTCGCCGCGGCGTAGGCGGCGAAGTCGGCGGCGGCCGCGGCGATATCGGCGCGCTGCGCGGCGCTCAGCGTGAACTCGATCGGCTCGACCGGCGGCAGCCCCTGCCCGCGGGCGCCGGAGCGCTCCGCGTGCGCGGCCAGCGGGGTACCGAGCAGGGTGTCGACGAAGGACAGGATGGTGGTGCCGTCCAGCCCGCAGTGCTCGACATTGATCCCGGCCTGGCCGTCGGCGAAGACCACGAAGGTCACCGCCTTGTCGAAGTACCTGTTGCCGCTCTCGCCGTGCAGCAGCTGATCGCCGGCCTGCTGCTCGTCGCGCGGGGCGAGGTCCTCCAGCGCGACAACGAAGAGCGCGGACTCGATGGTCTCGATCGAGGCGGCGTTGCCCGGGTCGGCCAGCAGCTCGGCCCGGCTCGCCGCCCACTCGGCGCGGGCCTTGGTGGTCAGGTGCCCGACGGCGGTGTCGGTGGCAGCGGCCCTTGCCCCCGCCTTGAGCACCGCGCGCAGCCCGTCGGTGATGTCCTCGGCCGAGTACGGCGCGCCGTCCGGGCCGACCACGTCCAGCCGGAAGGCATTACCGCGGTGGAAGACCAGGATGTGCCGCGCGGTGGAGGGGCCGGGGTGCTCGTCGGAGTACGGCACCCGTACCGAGTCCTGCTCCGCGCCCGGGATCCTGGTCTCGGAGAACAGGTACTTGTTCTGCCACATGGAGAGCTGTTTGCCGCGCTGGGTGACCGGCGGGATCTCCTCGGCGTCCAGCGCGAGCTTGTAGTCCACCGCGGCGAGGGTGATGGCGGCGGCGCGCTCGGCCTGGTCGTCCGTTGTGCTCGCGGCCAGCGGGGTGTCGTCGCGGAACAGGAAGAAGAAGTTCGCGTTCAGCGCGATGCGGTCGCGGCGGCCCAGGTAGCGGGAGGGCCAGAACAGGTCGAGCCAGCTGCCGACGCCGGGGGTGGCGTCGTACTCGGCGAGCGCGGCGTGCAGGGTGCGGCCCGGCCCGTCCGGGCGCAGCAGGTCGGCCACGGCGGCCTCGGTGGCGGCGCGCTCGTCGTCGGTGAGGAGCGGGGCGCTCCACTCCAGGAACCGGGCGGCGCTGTCCTCCAGGGTGGGCAGCGGCACCCTCGGCAGCTGGTCCTCGGCGGCGAAGGTTCGTGGGCTCACGAGTTGTCCTCGGGGTCGGCGGAGTGTTCCGGTAGCGGTCGGGAGAGATGAAGGGTCGCATACAGCGACCCTTCGGCCTCGTACCCGGTGGTGTCGATGCCCTTGTCCGCCAACGTCTTCAACACCTGCGCCTGCTCGTCGGCGGAGGCGAAGCGCCGCTGTGCGTGGAGTCCGGGCACCTGCTCGGTGCGGTATCCCAGCGCCGCGAGCTCCGCGGCGACGGGACCGTAGTCGAACATGCGCAGCACGAAGTGTGCCATCCACGGCCTGCGGCGCGGGTGCGCGGTGGCCACCCGCACCAGCGTCTTCTCGGTGACATAACCGATGCACCCGGTGGAGATCACCAGGTCGGCGCGGGCCAGCACCTCGCGCTGATCGGAGTCCGGATCGGCCGATTCCAGGTCGGCGTGCACCACCTCGTCCAGCAGCCCGGCCTCGGCCGCGTACTCCAGCGCGGGGCGGGAGGCGTCGATCCCGAGGAAGCGGGCCGCCACGTTCGGCACCTCGGCCCTGCCCTTGTCCAGCGCGAGCGCGGAATCCCGGTCGGTGGTGCCCGCGTAGCTCTCGGCGAGCTCGGCGACGCTGGTGCCGAAGCGCAGCAGCGCCGCGTTCACGCCGTAGGAGCAGCCGATGTCGAGCACCGTCGGCACCGCGACCCGGGCCGAGGCACGGTACTCGCGGAGCTGCTGCTGGAAGAAGGGTGCCGCCGAATCGGGGATCGAGTAGCCCAGCTCCGCCATCCGCCGGTAGTACGCACGGGGATCGGGGCGATCGTAGATGTGGTCGAAGGAGGCTTTCCCGGTCGTGTGCAAGGGTACCGGCACTGTGCGTTCCTCTCGGTCGAGCCAGGATCAATCGAGTAATCGGTCACCGCGGACGGCCGAGGCAGCCGCGGCGACATGGTCCGGCAGCACCCGGCCGAAAAGCTGCCGGGTCCGTTCAACGGTGCCGATCACACCGGGCCGGTCGGTGTAGGCGAAGATCGCCGAATGCCGTTGCACCGCGCCGGAGACCGGGGAAACGCGGTGCAGGGAGAAGCGCCCCTGGAAGAGCTGCAGATCGCCGGGGCGCAGATCGAGCCTCCGGACCGGGTAGTCGCCGGTGCCGGTGAGCACGGAGCGCACGTCATCCAGGTTCTCCGCCTCGGTGCTGCGGATATTCGGGCAGAACTCGAACACGCCGCCTTCCTCGGCGGGCTGGGTGAGCATGCTGACGGTGAACTCGTTGGTGTCGAAGTGCCACGGGTGCGACATGCCGGGCGCCACCACGTTCAGGCACAGCCCGGCCAGCGGGTCGGCGAACTCGTGCAGCCCGGCCAGCCCGAAACAGTCGGCGACGAAGCGCTGGAAGACCTCGCTCACGTACAGCCGGTGGATGAGCGCGTCGGCGGGGATCAGATCCCGCGGCACGAAGGCATTGCCGCGCTCGAGCACGATGGTGCCCGGATGATCCTGCGGCAGTTCGGAATCGAGCGGGATGTTGTAGGCATTGACCCGCTCCACCTTGTAGTAGGCGTCGGGTGCGATGGCGGCGCCCTGCGCGCGCAGCGTCTCGACCAGCTCCGGCCGGACGAACTCGCGCAGCACGTGGCAGCCGGTGGCGGCGAGCTCGGCCCTGGCGGCGCCGACCGCGGCGCGCCACCCCTCCCCCTCCGGATCAGCCAGCGGATACCGTGCGGTATCGACGATTTCGTCGAGGACCCCCATCACCGTCATGGCGTAATTGTGGCGCGGCGCCCTGCGAACACGCCCGGGATTCGCCGAGCTCGCCGGTGACTACTGTCACACCCCCGACGTGCGGATATTCCTGTTGCCGCGCAGTAACTCTCGCTCCCGACGAGCGGCAGGCGCAGGGGCAGCGGCGGTGAGCACGGCGGTCAGATCGGCCATCGAGAGCCCCGTCAGCGAATCCCGGAAAACCAGCCCGGGCGCGGCGGGAACGGCAATCTCGCAGGGCACAACCAAGACCGCGCAGCCGGCCGCGGCGGCCGCGGCGGAACCGGTCGGTGAGTCCTCGATGGCGACACAGGCGCGCGGATCGGCGCCGAGCAACTCGGCGGCGCGCAGGTAGACGTCCGGCTCCGGTTTGCCGTGCGGCACCTCGTCGCCGCAGACGGTGACGGCGAAATTGTCGCGGCCGAGCGTATTCAAGGCGAGTTCGGTCAGTGACCGTTTGGTATTGGTGACCAGTGCGGCGGGCACCCCGGCCGCGCGGATCACCGCCAGCGCCTCCAGCGCACCGGGGCGCCACGGGATCGGGCCGGTCATGAGCTCGGTGACGCGGCGCTCCAGGAACTCCCCCGCCGCCGTGAGCGCCGTGCGCGTCGGCTCGATGCCGAGGCCGGTGAACATGATGCGCAGCGCGTTCGGGCCGGAGGCGCCGATGAGCGCGTGCCGCAGCTCGTCGGTCATCTCGTGGCCGTGCTCCCTGGCCAGCTCCCGCACCGCGACGTCCCACAGCTTCTCGGAGTCGAGCAGGGTGCCGTCCATATCCCAGAGCACACCCGCCGGTCGGGTCATCGTGGTCCGCCTCTCCCCGGCCGTCCGGCCGCCGCGGCCAAGCCTATCCGGGCCCGGTCAGAGCCCCGAGCCCGAGATCACGAGGCGGCCGCCCTCGTTGCTCACCCGGAACCAGCGGCTCTCCGAGCTGGTGCCGCCGCCGGCGAGGGTGTAGGTGAGCGAGGCGACCACGGTGTCCGGGCCGGACGGGGTGACCGAGCCGACCCGCACCCCGCGGATCGTCGACCAGAACTGCGAGTAGGCGCCGAAGCCGCCGGTCTGCGCCTGGTACCCCGGGGAGAGCTGGGCCCAGGCGCCGCTGATGTCGCCCGGCAGCATGCCGTAGTAGCCCTGGACGAACTGGGCCCGCTGCTCCGGCGTCGGGGGGCCGTTCTGCGGAGCAGGGGCGTTCGAGGTGGCCGGGGGCTGTGTGGTCGTCGGGGCCGGGGCCTCCGTAGCCGGGGCGGGCGGGGCCGACGGGCTCGGGGGTGGGGGCGCGGCCTGCTGGTCGTCGCCGGTGCCGTTGGCGATCAGGGCGATGAGGACGCCCGCGAGGACGATCACCGCGACGGCGATGGCGCCGAGGGCGGTCAGCTGGAGGCGCTTGCCCGCGGCGGGGTCGCGGCGGGGCGGGGTGTATTCGAGCGGGGTCGGTCGGGCGGCTGCCGCGAAGGCGGCGTAGTCCGGGGTGTACGGGAGGGCGGTGGTGGGGTCGGGGGCCGGGGTGTCCGAGGGGGCGGGGCCACTCCCCGCGGAGTCGCCAGCGCCACGGCCGCCCCCAATGGGGCCACCCGCAATAGGGCCGTCCGCGACGGAGTCGCCCGCGGCAGGGCCACTCGCGACGGAGTCGCCCGCGGCAGGGCCACTCGCAGCGGGATCACCCGCGGCAGTGCCGCCCGCAACGGAGTCACCCGTAACAGGGCCGCCCGCAGCGAAGTCACGGGCAACAGTGCCGCCCGCAGCGGAGTCGCCCCCGTCAGCGGAGGTGTCGCCCTCCGCACGGCTGCCCGCCGCGGCAGAGCCCGCGGTGGCACCGCCGACGGCCGTACCGACGCCCGCAACGAGGGCGTCCGCGGCGCTACCCGCCGCCTCGGAGTCCGAAGCGGCGCCATCGCTCGGCGCGGAGTCACCGCCCGCAGGAGTGCTCCCGGCCTCGCCGGCGCCTGCCGACGATCCGGCGAGCGCGCCCGCCGCGACAGCGCCGCCCCGCTTGCTCAGCTCGACGCGCTCGCCCGAGCTCTCCCCGTGCGCCTTCGCGACCTCCGCCGCACCTTTCCCGGTTCCGGCCCGCGCCGCCGAATCGCCCGCGTCGGGCGCCGAAGGCGAGCCGGTGCCTGCGACCGGCACCGAGTTGGCGCCGTCTCCGCTCTGCCCGCCGTCCGGCCGACTACCGGCCCCGGACTCGGCCGGACCGCTCGGCGGCCCCTGCGGCACTCGGGCAGGCCCTGACCCGGGAGTTCCCGGCCCATTACCCGAAGCCCCCGGCCCACTACCCGAAGCCCGCGGGCCGTACCCCGGAGTCCCCGGCCCATACCCCGGGGCCCCGGGCCCACTCCCCGGCGTCACCGGCCCGTACGCCCCCGGCGCCCCTGCCCCCGGCCCGTACGCGGGCCGGAACGCATTCACCCGCGGCCCCGGCGGAACACTGCGCGGATCGATCGGCGGCGGCCCGCTGAACCGATTCGGGTCGGGCAGGACGGTGGTCCCGCCGGGCCCGGCCAGCACAGCGGTCCGCGGATACCCACCGGGCGGCACCGAGGTGGGCCCGGCGGGCCGCCCCACGGCGACCCCTTCGAGCACCTCGGCGGCCTGCCGCATGGTCGGCCGCCCCTCCGGCGTCGGCGCCAGCAACTGCATGAGCACCGGCCCCAGCGCCCCCGCGTGCTGCGGCGGCTGCACATGCCCGCGCGCGACCGCGTGCAGCACCGCCAGCGGATTGTCCCCCTCGCCGAACGGCGGACTCCCGGTCACCGCCGCGTACAGCGTCGACCCGAGCGCGAACACGTCCGAGGCGGGCTCCCCGTCCTCCCCGCGCGCCACCTCGGGCGCCAGGTACGCGGGCGTCCCCGCGAGAAAACCGGTGGCGGTGACGGTCACATCGCCGACCGCCCGCGAGATCCCGAAGTCCGTGATCTTGACCGTGCCGTCGTCACCGACGAGCAGATTCCCCGGCTTCACATCCCGATGCAGAATCCCCGCCTTGTGCGCGGCGGCCAGCGCGGCCGCCGCCTGCGCCCCGATCCGCGCCACCTCCATCGGCGGCAGCGTGCGCCCCCCGGAGATCCGCGCCGCCAGACTGGGCGCGTCCATGAACTCCATGACGAGCCACGGCCGCCCGTCCTCCTCGGCGACGTCGAAGACGGTGATGGCGTTCGGGTGGTGCAGCCGAGCCGCGATCCGCCCCTCGCGCATGGCCCGCGCCCGCGCCTCGACGGCCTGCGACGGCGTCAACCCGGGATCCAGCCGCAGCTGCTTGACCGCGACGGTCCGCTGCAACCGGACGTCGGTCGCCTTCCACACGACGCCCATGGCGCCGGTGCCGATCGGATCGGAGAGCCGATACCGTCCCGCGATCAACCGGTCCGACGTCATCTGATCGTGCTCCTTCCCGCCGAGCAGTGCCGCAACTCGGCGCACGAGGCCCGGAGCCCGGCGAAAATCCTACGCCCCGAGACGCTTCGACTCCGGGCGGGCCGCACGCCACCGGGTGCGGCATACGGCGAGCGCTGCGCTGCGCGATATCCGACAGTGGCATACCCGGAACCGGCCGTTCCATCGGCGGACCCGAGCACGGTACGCCAGGCGGCGCGCGCTCCGCGTCGAGCGCACGCCGAACCGGTTCCCGGCGCCGCGGCGAATCCCTTCCCCGGCATCCGGTTTCGGGCACGGCACGCCCGCGCCATGATCCGGCATGACCATCGCCGGTATGAGCGATTTCGCCGTGAAACCGCTCACACCCGGTTTCAGGCGTTGAAGTACTTGGCCTCCGGGTGCAGCAGCACGAACGCGTCGGTGGACTGCTCCGGGTGCAGCTGCAGCTCCTCGGAGAGCCGGACCCCGATGCGCTCGGCCGCGAGCAGGTCGACCAGCTTGGCCCGGTCCTCCAGCTCGGGACAGGCGCCGTAGCCGAAGGAGAAGCGCGCGCCGCGGTACCCGAGCTTGAAGAACTCCTGCACGTCGTCCGGGTCGGAGTCGGCGATCGCGTGCCCCTCCAGCACCAGCTCCTCACGGACCCGGCGGTGCCAGTACTCGGCCAGCGCCTCGGTGAGCTGCACGCCGATGCCGTGCACCTCGAGGTAGTCGCGGTAGTTGTCGTCCGCGAAGAGCTGGTTGGCGAAGTCGGCGATCGGCTGCCCCATGGTCACCAGCTGGAAGGGAAGCACATCCACCTGCCCGGTGCGCTCCGCGTGCTCGCGCGAGCGGATGAAGTCGGCGATGCAGAGGAAGCGGTCGCGCTGCTGGCGCGGGAAGGTGAAGCGGTAGCGCTCGGGGGCGTCCGGGCGCGGCTCGGTGAGCACGATCACGTCGTCCCCCTCGGAGACCGCCGGGAAGTAGCCGTACACCACCGCCGCGTGCTGCAACACGTTCTCCGTACTGAGCCGCTCCAGCCAGGCTCGCAGCCGCGGCCTGCCCTCGGACTCGACCAGCTCCTCGTAGCTGGGCCCGTCGCCGCCGCGCTGCCCGCGCAGCCCCCACTGCCCGAGGAAGAGGGCGCGCTCGTCGAGCAGCCCGGCGTACTCGTGCAGCGCCAGCCCGCGCACCACCCTGGTCCCCCAGAACGGCGGCACCGGCACCGGCAGCTCGGCGGCCACGTCGGAGCGCGCGGGCACCTCGACCGGGGTCTCCCTGGCCTTGCGCTCCTCGGCGATCCGCTTGGAGCGCTCGTGCCGCGCCTTGCGCTCGGCCGCCTTCTCCCGCTCGGCGATCGCCTCCGGGCTGTCCGGGTCCGGGCCGCCGCCGCGCTTGCGGGTCATGATGGTGTCCATCAGCCGCAGCCCCTCGAAGGCGTCCCTGGCGTAGTGCACATCGCCCAGGTAGACCTCGGTGAGGTCGTTCTCCACGTAGGAGCGGGTGAGCGCGGCGCCGCCGAGCAGCACCGGGAACTGGTCGGAGACGCCCTTGGAGTTCAGCTCCTCCAGGTTCTCCTTCATCACCACGGTCGACTTCACCAGCAGCCCCGACATCCCGATGACGTCGGCCTTCTTGTCGACGGCGGCGTCCAGGATGGTCGCGATCGGCTGCTTGATGCCGAGGTTGACCACCTCGTAGCCGTTGTTGGAGAGGATGATGTCGACCAGGTTCTTGCCGATGTCGTGCACGTCGCCCTTGACCGTGGCGAGCACGATCCGGCCCTTGCCGCTGTCGTCGGTGGCCTCCATGTGCGGCTCCAGGTAGGCGACCGCGGTCTTCATCACCTCGGCCGACTGCAGCACGAAGGGCAGCTGCATCTGCCCGGAGCCGAACAGCTCGCCGACGGTCTTCATCCCGGCGAGCAGCGTCTCGTTGATGATCTTCAGCGGCGGCACCTCGGCCATGGCCGCGTCCAGATCCGGCTCCAGGCCGTTCCGGTCGCCGTCCACGATGCGCCGCGCCAGCCGCTCGAAGAGCGGCAGCGCCGCCATTTCCTCGGCCCGCGAGGCCCGCGACGACGCCGTCGAGACGCCCTCGAACAGCTCCATCAGCCTCTGCAGCGGGTCGTACCCCTCGCGACGCCGGTCGTAGACCAGGTCGAGCGCGGCCTCGCGCTGATCCTCCTGGATGCGCGCGATGGGCAGGATCTTGGAGGCGTGCACGATGGCCGAGTCCAGCCCGGCCTCGACGCACTCGTGCATGAAGACCGAGTTCAGCACCTGCCTGGCCGCCGGGTTCAGGCCGAAGGAGATGTTCGACAGCCCCAGCGTGGTCTGCACCTCGGGGTGGCGGCGCTTGAGCTCGCGGATGGCCTCGATGGTCTCCAGCCCGTCCCGGCGCGACTCCTCCTGGCCGGTGCCGAGGGTGAAGGTGAGGGTGTCGACGATGATGTCGGACTCGTGCAACCCCCAGTTGGTGGTGATGTCGGCGATCAGCCGCTCGGCGATCTCCACCTTCTTGGCGGCGGTGCGCGCCTGGCCCTCCTCGTCGATGGTCAGCGCGACCACCGCGGCGCCGTGCTCGGCCACCAGCGCCATGGTCTGCTGGAACCGCGAGTCCGGCCCGGCGCCGTCCTCGTAGTTCACCGAGTTCACCGCGCAGCGCCCGCCCAGGTGCTCCAGCCCGGCGCGCAGCACCGGGGTCTCGGTGGAGTCGAGCATGATCGGCAGCGTGGAGGCGGTGGCGAGCCTGCTCGCGAGCTCGCTCATGTCGGCGGTGCCATCCCGGCCGACGTAGTCGACGCAGAGGTCGAGCATGTGCGCGCCGTCGCGGGTCTGGTCCTTGGCGATCTCCAGGCACCGCTGCCAGTCGCCGGCCAGCATGGCCTCGCGGAACGCCTTCGAGCCGTTGGCGTTGGTGCGCTCGCCGATCATCAGGACGCTGGCGTCCTGCTCGAACGGGACCGCGGTGTACATGCTGGAGACGCTCGGCTCCGGCTCGGGGCGCCTGCGCTCCCGGATCGGCGGCAGCGCCCGCTCGGCCTCCCGCACCGCCGCGCCGACCTGCCGGATGTGCTCCGGGGTCGTGCCGCAGCAGCCGCCGACCAGCGCCAGCCCGAACTCGCTGACGAAATCGCGGAGCGCGACAGCCAGCTCCTCCGGGGTGAGCGGGTACTCGGCGCCGTGCTTGCCGAGCACCGGCAGCCCCGCGTTGGGCATGACCGAGACCGGCAGCCGCGCGTGCCGGGAGAGGTGGCGCAGGTGCTCGCTCATCTCGGCCGGGCCGGTGGCGCAGTTCAGGCCGATCATGTCCACCCCGAGCGGCTCGATCGCCGTCAGCGCGGCGCCGATCTCGCTGCCGACCAGCATGGTGCCGGTGGTCTCCACGGTGACGTGGGTGATGATCGGGATCCGCCTGCCCGCGGTGGCCATGGCGTGCCTGCTGCCCACCACCGCGGCCTTCACCTGGAGCAGATCCTGGCAGGTTTCGACGAGGATGGCGTCGGCGCCGCCGTCCAGCATGCCGAGCGCGGCCTCGGCGTAGGCGTCGCGCAGCGCGGCGTAGGGGGCGTGGCCGAGGGTGGGCAGCTTGGTGCCGGGGCCCATGGAGCCGAGCACGTAGCGCGGCGTGCCGTCGGGACCGGGCCCCATCTCGTCGGCGACCTCGCGGGCCAGCCTGGTGCCGCGCTCGGAGAGGTCGCGGATGCGGCCGGCGATGTCGTAGTCGGCGAGGTTGGGCAGGTTGCAGCCGAAGGTGTTGGTCTCGACCGCGTCGGCGCCCGCCTCGAAGTACGCCCGGTGGATATGGCGCAGCACGTCCGGCCTGGTCTCGTTGAGGATCTCGTTACAGCCCTCCAGACCGCGGAAATCGTCGAGCGTGAGATCGGCGGCCTGCAGCATGGTGCCCATGGCGCCGTCGCCGATGACGACGCGGCGCGCGAGGGTGTCCAGCAGGGTGGTGTCGAACCGGGGCGCAACCATGAGACCAGGGTAGTGGGGTGCTCCGACGCCCTCTTCGCGCGCGCCCGGACGCGCCCTCACCGGACGGCGCGTCCCGGCGGGCCACGCCGTAGGCTGACCGGGTGAACCGCAGTCAAACTCCCGATTCGGAACTGCCGACGTTGCGGGATCCGGTGCTCGTCGCGGCCTTCGAGGGCTGGAACGACGCGGGTGATGCCGCCAGCGGCGCGGTCGAGCACCTGGAACTGATCTGGGACGCCGAGCCGCTCGCCGAGCTGGACTCCGAGGACTACTACGACTACCAGGTCAACCGCCCGACGGTGCGCCAGGTGGACGGGGTGACCAGGGAGATCCAGTGGCCGTCGACCTCGCTGTCGGTATGCTCGCCGCCCGGCAGCGACAAGGACATCGTGCTGCTGCGCGGCATCGAGCCGAACATGCGCTGGCGCAGCTTCTGCGCCGACCTGCTGGAGTTCATCGAGCAGCTGGGGGTGCAGACCGTGGTGATCCTCGGCGCGCTGCTCGCCGACACCCCGCACACCAGGCCGGTCCCGGTCACCGGCTCCGCCTACAGCCCCGAGGCCGCCGAGCGCTTCGCCCTCGAGCAGACCCGCTACGAGGGCCCCACCGGCATCACCGGCGTCCTCCAGGACCAGTGCGTCCGGGCCGGGGTGCCCGCCGTCTCCTTCTGGGCCGCGGTCCCGCACTACATCTCGCAGCCGCCCAACCCCAAGGCCACCATCGCGCTGCTGCACCGGGTCGAGGAGGTGCTCGACATCGAGGTGCCGCTCGGCGAGCTGCCCAAGCAGGCCGAGGAGTGGGAGGAGACGGTCAACGAGATGACCGAGGGCGACGAGGAGATCAGCGAGTACGTGCGCTCGCTGGAGGAGCGCGGCGACGCCGCGGTCGACCTGAACGAGGCCATCTCCAAGATCGACGGCGACGCCATCGCGGCCGAGTTCGAGAAGTACCTGCGGCGCCGGGGGCCGGGGAACTTCGGGCTGTGAGGCGCGCCGGCCCCGCCGGGGATGGGGGCGGGGCCGGGCGCCGGGCCGCTCACCCGTCCAGGGTGAGCACGAGCGCGGCGGCGTCGCGGGCCAGCCGGGCGATCAGGATCTCGCGCGGGATGGTCTGGCCGCCCAGGTGGTCGAGCGAGGGCGTGAGCACGTGGTGCGCGTCGGCGCGCTGGAGCTCGTGGGTGAGCTCCGCCAGCGCAGTGCCGTCGCCGTCACAGGACTCGTGGAAGGTCGCGGCGAAACAGAGACCGCGGGACCGGGCCAGGTCACGCAGCGCGTGCTCCAGCTCCTCCCCCCGCCCGTCGGCCAGATCGTCCCGCACGTACCCATAGGTCAACGCTTGCACCGAAACCTCCGTTGGATCGGTATGTCTTCGCGTCTGCGGCCCCCGGGAGCGCCTCCAGGGACCACCCTCCGGCTCCCAACCCCTGCGCACGCGACATCGGTTGCGGATGCACGTCCATCTGCACTTACAGGAACCTTCGGGCAAACTTCTCGCTCCCCTACAGGATGCCGAACGACATCCGGCGAATGCAGATGTCAACCCGGTGACATCGGGTTGCCCTATCGAGGACGCCGAAGGTTAACTGGTGCGATACTGGCGGCGTGGCCATAGCCGACGATCGACCCGTCTGGGCAGTCCGCATGCGCTCCGAACGCGACGCGAGGGGGTGGTCCCAAGCCGACGCGATCCGGGTGATGCGCGCCAAGTCCGCGCACAATCTGCCGACCGACAGCACGCTGCTGCGCAATTGGCGCAGGTGGGAGGCGGGTGAGTCGAAGCCGGACGACTTCTACGCCCCCATCATCGCGGCAGCCTTCGACTCCGCCGCGGCCTCGTTCTTCCCCAAGGCCAGGCCGAACCGGGACGACGAGCTGCTCTCCGCGACCGGGATGGACACCCTGGAGTTCGTCGGCAGGCTGCGTATGTCGGACGTCTCCGGCTCCACGCTCGACGCGGTGCGGATCACCGCGGAGCGGCTTTGCTGCGAGTACGCCTACGCCGACCCGATCGAGCTGCACAGCGAGGGCACCGCCTGGCTGCGCCGGATAGCCGCCTTGCTCGACGGCAGGCTGACGCTCGCCCAGCACCGGGAGATCCTGTCGCTGGCGGGGTGGGTGGCGCTGCTGGTCGGCTGCGTGGAGTACGACCTCGGCAAGCGGGCGGCGGCGGAGTCCACCCGGCAGGCGGCGCTGTCGCTCGGCACCGAGTCGGAGAACCCGGAGATCATGGGCTGGGCCGCCGAGATGGCGTCCTGGTTCGCGCTCACCCAGGGCAATTACCGCGGCGCCATCGAGGCGGCGGAGCCGCTCATCGACTCCTGCCGCGGCTTCGGGGTCGGGGTGCAGCTGGCCGCGCAGCAGGCCAAGGGCTGGGCCCGGCTCGGCGACCGGGCCAGGGTGGAGAAGGCGCTCTCCCGCGGCCGCGGCATCCTCGACCAGCTCGAGCACCCCGCCGACCTGGACAACCACTTCGTGGTGGACCCGCAGAAGTTCGACTTCTACGCCATGGACTGCAGCCGGGTGGTCGGCGACGACAAGGCCGCGCGAACCTACGCCAAGGAGGTCATCCGGGATTCGTTCCGGGTGGACGGCACCGTGCGCAACCCCATGCGCGCCGCCGAGGCGCACCTGACCCTCGCCGTGCTCGCCGCCCGCGAGCGCGACCTGGAGTGCGCGCTGGCCGAGGCGGAGGCGGCGTTCGGCCACGACCGGCGCTCGCTGCCCTCGCTCGGGTGGATCGCCGGGGAGCTGGCGCGCGAGATCAACGACCGGTTCCCCGGTGATCCGCGGGGGCAGGACTACCTGGATCAGCTGCGGGCGCTGGCGCGGGTGTAGGTCAGTTCCTGACGCTCGCGTCCGGGATGCGCGCCGGGCACGCCGTGCCCGGCGCGGTGGCGAGTTCGAAGTGCCACCACTCGTTGTCGAAGGTGCGGCAGAGGCCCCAGCGGAACCCGTTCGCCTCCAGCCACTGCGCGCCCTGCTGCGGCCCCACATCGATCGCGTCGCCGCTGACGTGCGTGGACTCGTCCGGCGGGAGCACCCAGCGCCGCGCCTCCTCCGGGCTGCCGTAGGTGGCGAGCCCGTCGTCCCACAGCGCCTGTTGCTCGGCCGGGTCGCGGTAGCCGGAGGTGATCGAGAGCGGAACGCCCTGCGCGTGCGCCTCGCCCTCGGCCAGCGTGTAGGCGAGTGCGAGCGCCGGGTTCAGCCCCTCGGTGCCGGTGGCCGAGCCGACCGCCTCGCGCTGATCGATCGCGCGCGCACCGGACTCCGGCGCGACGTCCGCGGGCAGCTCGGCGCCCGCGACGGACTCGGGCGCGGCGCCAACGGGCAGCTCCGGTGCCGCGTGCGCGACCGGCGCGCGCAGCGCCAGCCCGGCGGCGAGGACCGCCGCGGCGACCCAGGGGCGCCGGGCGCCGTGACCGCGCGCGGCGACCGCGGGCTTTCGCCGATCCACCCGTCCATCGACAGCAATCCCGCGCTCGCTCATGCGGCGATCGTAGGCGCGCTCAGACCCGCTCGGCGGACCGGGTGCGCACCCGCAGCGCGATCGGCTTCTGCGTCTCCGCGAAGAAGTCGTTCCCCTTGTCGTCGACCACGATGAAGGCGGGGAAGTCCTCGACCTCGATCTTCCACACCGCCTCCATGCCGAGCTCCTGGTACTCCAGCACCTCGACCGACTTGATGCAGTCCAGCGCGAGCCGCGCCGCGGGTCCGCCGATCGAGCCGAGGTAGAACCCGCCGTGTTCCTTGCACGCCCTGGTCACCTGCGCCGAGCGGTTCCCCTTCGCCAGCATGACGTGCGACCCGCCCGCCGCCTGGAACTGGTCGACGTAGGAGTCCATGCGACCGGCCGTGGTCGGCCCGAACGAGCCGGAGGCGTAGCCGTCCGGCGTCTTGGCCGGCCCGGCGTAGTAGACGGCCATGTCCCGTAGGTACTGCGGCATCGGCTCCCCCGCGTCCAGCCGCTCCTTGATCTTGGCGTGCGCGATGTCCCGCGCCACCACCAGCGGCCCGCTCAGCGAGAGCCGGGTCTTCACCGGGTACTTGGTGAGCTCGGCGCGGATATCCGCCATCGGCCGGTTCAGGTCGATCCGCACCACGTCGCCGCCGAGGATCTCGTCGGTCTGCTCCGGCAGGTACTGCGCGGGCTCCCGCTCCAGCTGCTCCAGGAACACCCCCTCCGCGGTGATCTTGGCCAGCGCCTGCCGATCCGCCGAGCAGGAGACCGCGAGCGCCACCGGGCAGCTGGCCCCGTGCCGCGGCAGCCGCACCACCCGCACGTCGTGGCAGAAGTACTTGCCGCCGAACTGCGCCCCGATCCCGAAGGACTGGGTGAGCTTGAAGACCTCCTCCTCCAGCTCCAGGTCGCGGAAGGCGTGCCCGGCCAGCGAGCCCTCGGTGGGCAGCGAGTCCAGGTAGTGCGCGGAGGCGTACTTCGCGGTCTTGAGCGCGAACTCCGCGCTGGTGCCGCCGATCACCACGGCCAGGTGGTAGGGCGGGCAGGCCGCGGTGCCGAGCGACCGGATCTTCTCGTCCAGGAACTCCAGCATCCGCGTGGGGTTCAGCACGGCCTTGGTCTCCTGGTAGAGGAAGGACTTGTTGGCCGAGCCGCCGCCCTTGGCCATGAAGAGGAACTTGTAGGCCGGGTGCGCCGGGTCGCCGGGCGCCGAGTACAGCTCCACCTGCGCGGGCAGGTTGGAGCCGGTGTTCTTCTCGTCCCACATGGTGAGCGGCGCCAGCTGCGAGTACCGCAGGTTCAGCTTCGTGTAGGCGTCGAAGACGCCGCGGCTGATCCACTCCGCGTCGTCCGCGCCGGTCAGCACCCCCTCGGACTTCTTGCCCATGACGATGGCGGTGCCGGTGTCCTGGCACATGGGCAGGATGCCGCCCGCCGAGATGTTCACGTTCTTGAGCAGGTCGAGCGCCACGAACCGGTCGTTGCCGCTGGCCTCCGGGTCGTCGATGATCCGCCGCAGCTGCCGCAGGTGTGCCGGGCGCAGGTAGTGGCTGATGTCGTGCATCGCCTCGGCGGTCAGCAGCCGCAGCACCTCGGGCTCGACCTGGAGGAAGGTGCGCCCACCGGCCTCGATGGTCGAGATCCCCTCGGTGGTGAGCAACCGGTACGGCGTCTCGTCGGCGCCGATCGGCAGCAGGTCGGAATAGCGGAATTCGGGCGCGGTCACGGAACGCACTCCTTCGGGCGGGCTGTCTGCGAAGTCACCGGAGCGTAACGATCGCGATCCGGCCCGCCGTTGCTTAGGCTCCCCTATGAAACCCGGGCCGAGGCGAAGTTGTACCTTCAACCCGAACACGACCACAGCGAACCGGCGAGGATGGGAACACAGGCGGTGACCGACCCACAGTGGCTCGACGACCTGGAGATGCGGGCGTGGCTCGGGTACGTGCGCACCAGGGACCTGGTCGCCGCGGCGGTCGGGCGGGACTCCACCCGGGATTCGAACCTGACCTTCGCCGAGTACTCGGTGATGGCGTATCTCTCGCTCAGCGGGGAGCCGCTCACCTTCGCCGCGCTGGCGGCCAAGCTGGAGTGGTCACAGAGCCGACTGTCGCATCAGATCACGCGAATGGAGCGGCGAGGGTTGGTCGCCCGCGAGCCCCTGCCCGACGATGCGCGCCGCACCGCCGCCCGGCTCACCCCGGAGGGGATCCTGGCGCTCGGCGAAGCGGCGCCGATGCACGTCGGGAGTGTGCGGCGGAACATGATCGATGTGCTGGACCGGGAGCAGCTGGCCGCGCTGGCCGATATCTACGACACCCTGCTCGCGCATCACCGCCGCTCCGCCAATCCCTGACACTCGGCGGCGGTTCGCGCCGGGATCATAGGCGATTCGACGCGTCGGCGTACAAGCGTCCACTGAATAGTGAATACTCACAGCCGCGCATGCATCTGCGGCAACGGTGGTACATCACTCTCATATGTCCAGCAATAACCATCCGGTGTACGGTCGTGCACAGAAGTTAGGGGCTGCCGATGGACCTGCTGAAGTGGAGCAAACGGCCGGCCGCGGACGTCGATGCGACGAGACCGCCGGTGAACATCGTGCGCGGCCTGGTCGCCAGGGCCACGACGCCACTGCTCCCGGACGACTACCTGCGCCTGATCAACCCGCTCTGGACCGCGCGCGAGCTGCGCGGCAAGGTGGTCGACGTGACGAAGGAGACGGCCGACTCGGCCACCGTCGTCATCCGGCCGGGCTGGGGATTCCCCGCCACCTATCGGCCGGGGCAGTACATCGGCATCGGCCTGCAGATCGAGGGCCGCTGGCACTGGCGGTCGTACTCGCTCACCTCGATCGGCGACACCGGTGACCGGACGCTCTCGATCACCGTCAAGGCCAATCCTGACGGGTTCCTCTCGACCCACCTGGTCGACGGCGTGGAGCCGGGCACCATCATCCGGCTGGCCGCGCCGAAGGGCGACTTCCACCTGCCCGAACCGGTGCCGGGCAAGCTCCTGTTCGTCACCGCGGGCAGCGGGATCACGCCGGTGATGGCGATGCTCCGGTCGCTCACGGCCAAGGGGCAGGTGCCCGATATCCGGCACATCCACTCCGCGCCGACCAGGCACGACGTCATCTTCCTCGACGAGCTGGAGAGCAAAGCCGCCGAGGCCCCCGGTTACGACCTGACCCTGCAGCTCACCCGCGAGATGGGCAACTTCGACGCCGCGCGGCTGGACGAGTGGGTGCCGGACTGGCGGGAGCGGGACTGCTGGGCCTGCGGCCCGGCGGGGCTGCTCGACGACATGGAGTCGCACTACGAGGCGGGCGGGCTGCGGCACCGGCTGCACACCGAGCGGTTCACCATCGCCCGCACCGACCACGGCGGCGAGGGCGGGACGGTGCACTTCGCGGTCTCCGGCAAGAAGGCCGAGGTCGACGGCGCCACCACGCTGCTCGAGGCGGGCGAGAGCCTGGGGGTGACGCTGCCCTACGGCTGCCGGATGGGTATCTGCCAGACCTGTGTCGTCCCGCTGGCGGGGGGATACGCGCGCGATCTCCGCACCGGCGCGGAGCGGCGCGAAGGAGAACGAATCCAGACATGCATCAGCAGCGTGTCCGGAGAATGCACGCTCGACCTGTAGGAGGTCCGGTGGCCATCACCGATATCGACGTATACGCACATCTGACCGCCGAGGATGTCGAGGCGCTCGGCGCCGAACTCGACGCCATTCGCCGCGATATCGAGGAGTCCCGCGGCGAACGCGACGCCAAGTACATCCACCGCACCATCGCGTTCCAGCGGGCACTGGCCGCCGGCGGCCGCGCGACGCTCATGTTCAGCAATCGCAAGGTCGCGTGGGTGGCCGGGACCGCCCTGCTCTCGGCCGCGAAGATCATCGAGAACATGGAGCTCGGGCACAATGTCATGCACGGGCAGTGGGATTGGATGAACGACCCGGAGATCCACTCCTCGTCGTGGGAGTGGGACACCACCTGTCCCAGCGTGCAGTGGAAGCACTCGCACAACTTCGTGCACCACAAGTACACGAATATCGTCGGCATGGACGACGACGTGGGCTACGGGATCCTGCGCATCACCCGCGATCAGAAATGGCTGTGGTGGAACGCGGGCAACCCGCTCTACAACTTCCTGCTCGCGACCTTCTTCGAATGGGGCGTCGCGCTGCACCATATCGAGATCGAGAAGATCAGGAAGAAGGAGAAGAGCTGGCGGCAGGTCTTCCGTGACCTGCGCATCATCGGGACCAAGGTCGGCAAGCAGGCGGCCAAGGACTACCTGATCTTCCCCGCGCTGGCCGGGAAGAACTGGAAGACGACGCTCACCGCCGACGCCACCGCCAATATCGTCCGGAACTACTGGGCGTACATGGTGATCTTCTGCGGGCACTTCCCGGACGGCGCCGAGAAGTTCACCACGGAGGAGTTCGCCGAGGAGGATCAGCCGCGCTGGTACCTGCGGCAGATGCTCGGCTCCGCGAATTTCCACGCCGGGCCGCTCATGCGATTCATGAGCGGGAACCTCAGCCACCAGATCGAGCACCACCTCTTCCCCGATCTGCCCAGTAATCGCTACGAGGAGATCGGGGTGCGGGTCCGCGCGCTCTGCGACAAGTACGACCTGCCGTACACCACCGGCTCCATCGGCCACCAGTACTGGCAGACCTTCCGCACCATCGCCAAGCTCTCGGTGCCGAACGGCCTGCTCTCCGCCACCGCAGACGACGCGCCGGAGACCGCGTCCGAACTCCGCTTCGCCATCCGCGAGGGGCTCTCGGAGCACTTCGGGGTCGACCCGGAGACCGGCCGGCGCCGGGGCCTGCGCACCGCGCTGCGCGAGCTGAAGGAGGCCCCGGTCCGGGCGGGACAGTGATCAGGCCGAGGTCACCGCACCCAGGGTGCGGGCGGGCGCTCCGAGCTCGCGGACGAAGCCCTCGGGGATGACGATATCGCCGCGGTCGAGGTCGTGGATGCTGGTCTTGCGCAGCCCGAGCAGGGCGGAGTCGATACCGCCGCGCAGGATGTCGAGTACGTTCTCGACCCCGGCCTGGCCGTTGGCGGCGAGACCCCAGAGGTAGGCGCGGCCGATGAGCACGGCGCGGGCGCCGAGCGCGACGGCCTTGACCACATCGCTCCCGCGCCGGATGCCGCCGTCGAGCAGCACCTCGATCTCGTCGCCGACGGCGTCCGCGATGGCGGGCAGCGCGCGAATGGCGGCGGGGGTGCCGTCGAGGTTGTTTCCGCCGTGGTTGGAGACGGAGATGCCGGCGACCCCGGCGTCCACCGCCCGCCGCGCGTCGTCGACCCGGATGACGCCCTTGAGCAGCACCGGGCCGTCCCAGTTGTCGACCACCCACCGCACATCGGCCCAGTCCGGCGGCGGGGTGCCCATCCACTCGCCGTAGGCGGCGAAGAAGCCGGGGGCCTTCGCGTCCCCGGTGACCAGGTTGGGCACGGTGAGGTCGGGGAGGGTGCCGGACTTCAGGTAGGTGGTGAGCCAGCGCGGCTTGACCACGGTGGCGGGGGCGAACTTGAGCATGGTGCGGAGGTCGAGGCTCTGCGGAATCTCCGGGCTGCCCCAGTCCCGCCCGTGCGAGAACGACCAGTCCAGGGTGAGGATGAGCCCGACGGCACCGGCGGCCTTCGCGCGGGCCATGCGGGCGAGGATGTCGTCCTTGGAGCCGCACCAGTACAGCTGGAAGAAGGTCGCGGGGTTGGCCGCTATCACCTCCTCGACCGGCTTGCTCGCGAAGGAGCTGAGCCCCATGGCGATCCCGCGCGCGGCGGCGGCGCGGGCCACGGCGACCTCGCCGTCGGGGTGCACGGCCTGCACGCCGGTGGGTGAGATGAGCACCGGCATGGCGACGCTCTGGCCGAGCACCGTGGTGGCCTGCGAGCGCTCGCCGATCGGCCCGGCGACGTGCGGGGCGAAGCCGAGCTCGGTGAAGGCCTTCTGGTTGTCCTCGATGGTCTGCCCGCGCTCGGACCCGGCGATCAGCGCGCCGTACACCGGCTTGGGCAGCCGCTTCTTCGCTCGCCGCTGGGCCTCGGCCACGGTCTCGAACCAGGGATTCATCGTCGGATCCTTTCCGGGGAGGGCGTCGGCCACCAGCGGCAGACGCGCTCGATCAGGTCGGTGATCAGCAGGTCCAGCAGGACCGTGCCTTCGTCGGTCGTGGCGCCGGTGGGGTCGCCGAGTACGCCGTTGGCGCTGACGGCCGAGACGCCGCCCGCCCGCAGCGCGGGGAGCAGGTCGCGCAGCGGCCGGGTCTCCCCCGGCTCGGCGCGGTCGAGCCGCACCCGGGCCGGGTCGAGCGCGAGCTGCAGCGCGGTCTCGCTGCGCCCGGCGTGCGCGTCGCCGGGGTACCGCGGCAGATGGAACCGCACATCGCGCCCCTCGCTGCGCAGTAGTGCGCAGGCCCGCCGCAGCGGCTCGGCATTGCCGCCGTGGCCGCTGACCAGCAGCACCCGGTCGACGAACTCGGTGGCCGAGCGGCACAGCTCGACCAGCACCAGCTCCAGGGCCGCCTGCCCGATGGAGAGCGTGCCGGGGAACCCGGCGTGCTCCCCGCTGGACCCGTACGGCAGCGCAGGCGCCACCAGCACGTCGGGGCGGGCACGAGCCAGCCCCGAGCACAGCGCGACGGCGAGGTCGGTATCGGTCGACAGCGGCAGATGCGGGCCGTGCTGCTCGGTCGCCCCCAGCGGGACCACCAGGACGGCCGCGCGGCCGAGCGCACCCACCTCAGGCCAGGTGAGCGCGGCCGCTTCGGCGACCGCGCGGTCCGGTGCTGTGAGTTCGGCCACGGGGAGAACATTATCGTCACCGACTGACATAATCAAGCCTGCGATAATCGCCCGGTGACCGAGCAGGCGAAGACCCGTTCCCGCGGCAGGCCGCGCGGCACCAGCCGCCGCCGGCTCGAGCTCATCGCGCTCGAGCTGTTCACCGAGCGAGGTTTCGAGGACACCACGGTGGAGCAGATCGCGGCCGCCGCAGGCATCAGCGAGCGCACCTTCTTCCGCTACTTCCCGAGCAAGGGCGAGCTGCTCTGGTACCAGTTCGACGACGAGGTGGCGGCGCTGCGCGGGCTCTTCGCCACCGTCGCCGCCGACGTGCCGATGATGACGGCGGTGCGCCGGGTGGTGGTGGCGGCCAATGCCTATCGCGCCGAGGACGTCCCGGAGCTGCGCACCAGGATGCACCTGCTGGCAACGGTTCCCGGGCTGGCCGCGACGGCGGGCGCGCACTACGACGCCTGGGAGCGCGCGGTCAGCGATTTCGCGGCGCGCAGGCTGGGCGGGCGACCGGACGATCTCGTCCCGATGGCGGTCGGGCGGGCGACCCTGGCGACCGCGCGCGCCGCCTTCGACGCCTGGCTCGGCCGGGCCGACGACGACCTCACGGTGTACCTGGACCGGGCGCTCGCCGCGCTGGCCGCCGGGTTCGCGGCGCCCGGCCCGGTAGCCGCCGAGCTACCCGCAGGTTTGGGCGGCGGTGGAGATGGGGTATGAGTAGGCTCGGTGTCGGCGCGCGCCTGCCGCGGTGCGGGTCGTGGCGACCGGCAGCACAACCCCCATCCAACCGATGAGAAGGGGCCTGGAATTCCATGTCCGAGGTGTCCATGAGTCTTTCGGCGGATCCGCTGGTAGCGGGGCCGGTCGACAACCTGTTGCCCCAGCTCGTGGAGCACCTGCGGCAGAATCGCACCGCGCTGCGCGAGGAGTGGGCGCGCCGCATCACCGACGCGCAGCTGCTGACCGCGATGACCCCGGAGGAGATCTTCTCCGAAATCACCTCGGTCTACGACAATTACGTGGCGGTGCTGGAGACCGGCAGCGTCGAGGCGCTGCAGGCCTACGCCCGCGATCTCTCCGAGCGGATCATCCCGCGCGGCGTCGAGACCGACGAGGTGCTCGGCATCGTGCTGCTACTGCGAGATGTGCTGGCCCGCTCGCTGTTCGAGAAGTACCAGTCCGACTTCAACCTGCTCAACCACGTGCTCGACGCGTACGAGCCGGCCGCGAACCGGATCGCCAGCACGGTGGCCATCTCCTTCGTGCAGGAGCGCGAGCGCGTCATCCGGCAGCAGCAGGAGGCCATCCGCGAGCTCTCCACCCCGGTGCTGCAGGTCCGTGAGCAGCTGCTCATCCTGCCGATCATCGGCGTGCTCGACAGCCAGCGCGCGCGCCAGCTCACCGAGCAGCTGCTGCGCGCCATCCGGGCCAATCGCGCCAAGGTGGTCGTCATCGACATCACCGGTGTGCCCGATATCGACTCCACGGTCGCCAACCACCTGGTGCAGACGGTCGACGCCTCCGGGCTGATGGGCGCCAACGTCATCATCACCGGGCTCTCCTCGGATATCGCGCTCACCCTGGTCACGATCGGTCTCGACCTGTCCAAGATGAACGCGGTCGGCGACCTGCAGGGCGGCATCGAGGAGGCGGAGCGGCTGCTCGGCTACGAGGTCACCCGGGTCACGGACCGGCTCACCGAACGCGACGGTCGCTGACCGGGCGGCGGGCAGATGCCGGTTCCGATTCTCAAACAGGGCACCTACCTGATCGCCTCGGTGCAGTCGGCGCTCACCGACGCCGACACCGAGCGGCTGCAGGACGACCTGATGCGGCAGGTCAGCAAATACCGCGCCAACGGCATCATCGTCGATGTCACCGCGATCGACATCATGGATTCGTTCGCGGCCCGGTCGCTGCGTACCATCGCGCACATGACGCAGCTGCGGGGGGCCGAGACGGTGATCGTCGGGCTGCAACCCGAGGTCGCGTTCGCCATGGTGCAGCTCGGGCTGACCTTCGAGGACATGCACACCGCGCTCGACCTCGAAGAGGGCCTCGCCTGGCTGAACGCGAAAACCTCCCGGCGCCATCGAGACGGCCGTGACAGTGGCCGCTGAGAGCCACGTGATCCTGGTCAAGGTGTCGGGGGACATCGTGATCGCGCGTCAGGCCGGCCGCGAGCTCGCGGCCGAGCTCGGGTTCTCGCTCACCGACCGCACGATGATCTCCACCGCCATCTCCGAGATCGCCCGCAACATCACCAGTTACGCCGGCACCGGCGAGATCCGGCTGCTGGTCGACGAGCGCGAGGGCAGGCGCGCGCTCATCGTGCAGGCCGAGGACCAGGGGCCCGGCATCCGCGACATCACCCGCGCGCTGGAGGACGGCTACTCCACCGGCCGCGGGCTCGGGCTCGGGCTGCCGGGCGCACGCAGGCTCATGGACCGGCTCACCGTCGACTCGAATCCCGGGCAGGGCACCCTCATCGAGATGTGGAAGTGGGTGCCGGAGAATGTTTGACCACGGTTTCGTCAACCGGGTCGAGTGGGCGATCGCGGGCCGGGCCTACCCCGGCCACGAGGCCTCCGGCGATCGCGGCGTGGTGCTGGACGCGGGCGGCGGCCGGGTGCTCTTCGGGGTGCTGGACGGGCTCGGGCACGGCCGCGGCGCCGCCGAGGCTGCGGACCGGGCGGCGCGGGTGCTCGCGGAGAACCGCTCGGAACCGCTGGACGTGCTGCTGGTGCTGTGCCACCGGGCCATGGCGGACACCAGGGGCGCGGCGGTCTCGCTGGCCTCGGTCGGGGCCGACGAGACGGTGCACTGGCTCGGCGTCGGCAATGTGGAGTCGCGGGTGCTGACCGCGGGCCCGGCCGGGATCGCGGTGCGCGCCACCATGCTGCTCACCGCGGGGATCGTCGGCTACCGGCTGCCGCCGACGCTGCAGCCGCAGAGCATTCCGGTGCGCCCCGGCGACCTGCTGCTCATGTCCACCGACGGCATCCTCGCCGACTCCGACGACGCCATCGACCTGGCCCGCTCCACCGCCGACATCACCGCCGCCATCCTGGACACCTACGCCAAGGCCACCGACGACGCCCTGGTCCTGGCGGCGCGGCACCGCGGCGCCACCGACCCGGCGGCATGACGATGGCGGACGGGGAGCGCAGCGACGACGCCGGGGCGGTGCTCACCGCCTTCCTCGACGACTACGCGGCCGTGCTGCGGCGGCATCTGGCCGCGCCGGAGCAGGGCGGCCTCGGCGAGGGGTACGAGCTGGGCAGGCGGGCCCTGGTGGAGCGGATCAGCCTGCTCGACCTCACCGAGAACCACTACCGGGTGGCGCAGGCCGCGCAGCGCTCACCGGACGCGCGGGACCAGCGGATCGCGGAGAACGCGCTGGAATTCCTGCTGCAGACGCTGGCCGCGCTCGACATCGCCACCCGCGGCTACCTGGACGGCACCAAGCGCTACGAGCAGCAGCGCACCCGCGCCGACGACCTGGCCGGGCGCGATGCCTTCCGCACCGCGCTGGTGGAGTCGCTGCAGGACGGCTTCTTCGTGGCCGAGGCGAACGGCACCATCGTCGAGGTGAACTCGGCCTTCGGCGCGCTCACCGGCTACGGCCCCGGCGACGTCCCGTTCGCGCTGCCGCACCCGTGGTCGCCGCCGGACAGCCCGCGCTACCCCGACCTCGGCACCGAATCGCTGCGCTGGGTGATGCCGGTGCAGCACCGGGACGGCCGCAAGGTCTGGCTCGCGGTGAGCACCAGCTCGCTGGTGAAGCCGGAGCACGACGAGCGCATCTTCGTCGGCACCATCCGCGACGTCACCGCCGAGCACGACGCGCAGGCCCGCGACCAGGCCGCCTCCCGGCTGGCGACCGCGGTGGGCGCGGCCACCAGCGTGGCCGAGGTGCTCGCCGTCGGGCTGGACGAGCTGCGCCGGACGGCGGGCGCCGCGGCCGCGGTCGTCGCGGTCTGGCCCGCGCGCACCGCGGAGCCGGAGATCTACACCTCCGGCCCGGACCGCCCGGACGAGGACGAGTTCGCCGAGGTCCCGGCGCGCGCGGTGCCCGACGGCCCGGACCGGGAGACCAGGGCGCTGTTGGAGCGGGCCAGGCGCCGCCCGCCGCGCTCGCTGCAGGTGCTGCCGGACGGCCTGGACAGCGCGGCGGGCATCGTGGCCCCGCTCGGCGAGACCGGCGACGCCGCGCTGCTGCTGCGCTTCGCCGCACCCCGGGTGGTCGCCGCCGCCGACCGCACGCTCTTCTCGCTGCTCGTCGGGCATCTCAGCCTGGCCATGCAGCGGGCCCGCAACTTCGACCAGGCCCGCGCCACCTCGCTCACGCTGCAGCGCGCCATGCTCGGCCCGATCGAGCTGCCGCCGCGCTTCTCGGTGCACTACGAGCCGGCGCTGCCGCCGCTGGAGATCGGCGGCGACTGGTACGACGTGGTGCCGCTGCGCGACGGCACCATCGGCGTCGTGGTCGGCGACTGCGTCGGCCGCGGCCTCTCCGCCGCCGTGGTCATGGGGCAGTTGCGCACCGCCGCGCGAGCGCTGCTGCTGCGCGGAGCCGGTCCGGCGCAGCTGCTGGCCGAGCTGGACACCGTGGCGGCGCGGATTCCGGGCGCCATGTGCACCACGGTCTGCGCGGCGGTGCTCGACCCGGTGCGCGGCGTGCTGCGGTACAGCAGCGCCGGGCACATGCCGCCGATCCTGGCCGATGTCGGCGAGGTCGGGCGGCTGCTGGAGGGCGGGCGCGCGGTGCCGCTGGCCACCTTCGACATGCCGCGTAGGCCGGAGGCGACCACCGCGCTTCCGCCCGGCGCCACCCTGGTGCTCTTCACCGACGGCCTGGTGGAGCGCAAGGGCGTCGATATCGACGACAGCTTCGCGCAGATCGCCGACGTGCTGGCCGGGACGCCGGGGCGGCTGCCGCGCGAGGTCGCGGACGCGGTGCTGAGCAGGCTGCGCCCGGCCGCCGGGTACGACGACGACGTCGCCATGGTGGTCTACCGGCAGCCCCCCGCGCCGCTGCTGCTGGACGTGCCCGCCGCCGCCGAGCAGCTCACCGTGCTGCGCCGCACGCTCAAGGCCTGGTTCGCCGCCGCTGCGGTGCCGCACGACCTCGCCGCCGACCTGGTCGCCGCCGCCAACGAGGCGTGCAGCAACAGCGTCGAGCACGCGTACCTGCACAAGCGCCCCGGCCGGGTGGTGCTGGCCGCCGAGTGCGACACCGAGACCGTCGTCATCGTGGTCCGCGACGACGGCGACTGGAAGCCGCGCGCCGCGGACCCCGGCTACCGCGGCCGCGGCATCGAGATGATGAAGGCGCTCACCGAGGACGTGGAGATCGAGCACACCGAGGCGGGCACCAGGGTGCGCATGTGGGTCACGCTGCCCGCCATCACCTTTCCCACCGCGAACCCGATCCGCAGCGCCGGTCAGCCCGCGTAGCGGGCGGCGCGTTTCGCCGGATCGTCCGGAACGCGGCGGCTGCACCGGCTCGATGCGGCACTCGGTTCCGCGCGGGGAGATTTCGTATCGCTCGCGCTGCGCGAGACCCCTGCCCCGCTACCGGGTGCGGCCGTCCTCGCGGGCGCCGGCGCGATCACCGCTGCTGAACACCGGCAGCGGAACCGCGGTCTCGGGGGCCGTGCCGGTGGCGACTGCGGCCTCGGCGTGGCTGAAGAGCGGGGTCTGATCGATATTGCTCACGACGGACTCCTTCGGGCGGAACAGGGCGATCGGGCACAGCATTACCCAACCCGCCGACATTATTCTCCCCGACAGGGCGGCTTCGTGGTGACGAATCGGGCAGCGCGGGGTGAATCTCGGCCCATCGCAGCGTCTCCCGCGGTGATAGCCGATTCTCGCGACTATGGCGCTCGCCATTGCCCGCCGGAGCGCGGGACAACCGGCGCGACCGTATGGTTTGACCCGTGGTGCGAGTGCTCACCGAGACGACCTTCCCGCCTGTCACCCGCATGATTCTGCGCGCCGACGGCTCCATGACCCGGTTGCTGGAGGCCCTGGTCGATGCCGACCTCGGGCTGAATCTGACCGAGCAACGCGCCACCACCGGCGGTGAGCTACCCGTCGCGGTGCGCGCCGCCCTCGGCTGCGCGGACCGGGATCCGGTCGTGGTGCGCCGATCGGCGCTGGTCACCGGCTCCGGCTCGACGGTCTCGCGGAATACCGTGGTCATCGTCGACACCGATCGCGAGCTCACCGCGCTGCTCACCGACGGCGGGCTGCCGATCGGGCACAGCCTGGCCGCGGCCGGGAAGCAGCTCGCGCGCACGGTGATCCGGTCCGGGCTCACCCGCTGGGACGGTGTGCCGTGCGCCTACAAGGAGAGCGTGCTCAGCGACGCCTCGGCCCCGCCAACGGTGCACCTGCACGAACGCTTCAACCCGGCCTTCGTTCCGGTGGGCCGATGCAGGTCCTGATCGCCGGAGCGGGGATCGGCGGGCTCACCGCCGCGCTCGCCCTGCACGCGGCCGGGATCGATGCGGTGGTACTCGACCGGGTGACCGAGCTGCGCCCGCTCGGGGTCGGGATCAACCTGCTCCCGCACGCCGTCGCCGTGCTCGCCGAGCTCGGGCTGCACGACGAGCTGGCCGCGAACGCGGTGGCCACCGCCGAGCTGGTGCACTACGACCGGTTCGGCAACGAGATCTGGCGCGAGCCGAGGGGCCGCGCCGCCGGGCACCCGCTGCCGCAGTACTCGGTGCATCGCGGCCGCCTGCAGACCCTCCTGCTGGCGGCGGTGCGCGACCGGCTCGGCCCGGCCGCGGTGCGCACCGGCTGCCGGGTAACGGGGACCCGCACCGACGATGACCGGGTACGGGTCACCGTCGCCGGGCACCCGGAGTACCCGGCGGATGCCGTGATCGGCGCGGATGGCCTGCACTCCGCCGTGCGCGCACAGCTCTACCCGGCCGAGGGGCCGCCGCGCTGGAACGGCGTCCGCATGTGGCGCGGGGTGGCCGCCGCCGCGCCGTTCCTGACCGGCGCCTCCATGATCATGGCCGGGAGCAATCACGCGGCCAAGTTCGTCGCCTACCCGGTGACCCCGGCCGCCGACGGCACCGCGCTGGTGAACTGGGTGGCCGAGGTGCGCGCGCCCGCGAGCGAGCTGGGCGAGGCGGAGTGGACCCGGAGCGGGCGGCTCATCGACGTGCTTCCGCACTATTCCGGCTGGCGGATCGGCGGGCTCGACATCGGCGCGCTGCTCACCCGCACCGCCGACATCCTGGAGTACCCGATGGTCGACCGGGATCCGGTACCGCGCTGGACCTTCGGCCGGGCCACGCTGCTCGGCGACGCGGCGCACCCGATGTACCCCATCGGCTCGAACGGCGGGTCGCAGGCGATCCTGGACGCGGCGGCGCTCGCGGTCGAGCTCGCCGCCCGGCCGGACGATCCGGCGGCCGGGCTTGCCGCCTACCAGACAGCGCGGCTGGCCGCCGCCAATGCTGTGGTGCTCGCCAACCGGGACATGCCGATGGACGCCGTGCTGCACGCCGTCGCCGAGCGCGCGCCGGAGGGTTTCACCGTGATCGAGGATGTGCTCAGCGCCGACGAGCTCCGCGCGATCGGCGACGGGTACCGCCGAGCCGGTGGCAGCGGGGCCGGGTTCGGTCGGTAGAGCGGCGCACCGCCATCGATCGCGACCATCGCTCTGCGAGACCCAGCGCGATATTCTCATGTCGAGTGGCTATCAGCGACGGAAGGACCGACATGTACGGCTCACGCGACGCGGCGCTCTTCCTGGCCCGCCTGATCCTCGGCTTCATCTTCGTCATGCACGGCTGGCAGAAGCTGCACACGAACGGAATCTCCAACGTCGAGAAGGGCTTCGACGCCATGGGGATCCCCGCGCCCGGCCTCGCCGCGCAGTACTCCACCTGGGTCGAGTTCCTCGGCGGCATCTTCCTGATCATCGGGCTGCTGCTGCCCGTCGTCTCGCTGCTGCTCATCCTGAACATGCTCGGCGCCATCTACTACGCGCACTGGGACAGCGGCTTCTGGAACAGCGACGGCGGCTACGAGCTGCCGCTCGCCCTGATCGCCGGGCTGCTCGCGGTCGGGCTCTCGCACGCGGGACGGGCGGCCGCGGATCACTACCTCACCCGGCGGCGCGGGGCCCGGGTGGAGTGATCCGCCGCGGTGGCCGTTCGACGGGCGGCCACCGCCGGACCGGCACCACCAAGGGTGGGTATCCACAACCCCCCGGGAGGTGCGGAGACACTCGCAGGGGTCTATCCCGAGCGCGCCGACGAGCGGAGTATTTGACGTACCCCCTCGTCCGTTCGACCCGAAGGATCCCCCTCATGCCTTCCTCCGCCGACAAGAACGCCGTCGTCGTCTCCGGCCCCGATACCGACCTGACCGCCGAGGAGCTGCACCGCTGGTCCAACCGGCTGGCCCGGATGCTCCTCGGGATGGGCGCCGAGGCGGGCGCGCCGATCGCCGTCGCCATCGACTCCCCGGTCGAGGCCGCCGTGGCCGAGCGCGCGATCACCAAGGTGCGCGGGATCCCGCTGCCGGTCGAGAACGGCGTGCTGCCCGAGGGCGCGAAGCTCGGGATCACGCACCGGGCGCGCCGGACGCGGCTCACCGACGAGGTGCGCTGGCTGATCCTGGACGAGCCGGCCACGCTGCGCCGCTACCTGGTCGGGTCGGATTCCACGATCACCGTGGCCGACCGCTCCGCCTGAACTCGATCGCGCGCCCGCGGTCGCGGGTAGAAGGACGTCCCCATGCAGCAGCCCACTCCCCCGGTGACCGGCGCCCCCGACGGCTCGTTCGAGCTCTCCGCGGCCCAGCTCGGGATCTGGTTCGCGCAGCACATCGCCGGCGCCACGCCCATCTCCATCGCCCAGTACGTCGAGCTGAGCGGCGCCGTCGACGTCGCCGAGCTGGAGCGCGCCGCGCAGCGGGCGGGCCGCGAGTTCGGCACCGGCTACCTGCGCATCGGGGAGGCCGACGGCAGGCCGTACCAGCTGGTCGATCCGACCCTGGACGACAGCATGGAGCTGCTCGATCTGCGCGCCGAACCGGACCCGGAGGCGGCGGCGCAGGCCTGGATGCGGGCCGAGTACCGTGCCCCGCTGGATCCCGCCGCCGACCGCCTGGTGCGGGTGGCGGTGCTGCGGATCGCGGAGGACCGCTGGTACTGGTACTCGCGCATCCACCACCTGGTGCTGGACGGCATGGGCGCGCTGGCCATGGTGCAGCGCACCGGCGAGCTGTACAACGCGGCGGTGGACGGGGTCGAGCCGCCCGCCGCCAAGGCCGACGACCTGCGCAGCATCGTCGCGGCGGACCGCGCGTACCGCGAGTCGGAGCGCTTCGCGACCGACCGCGAGTACTGGCTGGAGCACCTGGCCGGGATGGCCGACCCGGTGAGCCTGGCCGGCCGGGTCGCCGCGGTGGACGGCCACCCGGCGCTGGTCTCCGGCGCACTGCCGGACACGACGGCCGCGCTGCTGGACTCGGTGGCGAAGGCGGTGAACTCCGGCGCCGCCCCGACGGTGGTCGCCGCCTTCGGCGCTTACCTGGCCGCCATGACCGGGGCGCCGGAGGTGGTGCTCTCGCTGCCGGTCTCGGCGCGCACGACGGCGAGCCTGCGCCGCTCCGGCGGCATGATCGCCAATGTGGTGCCGCTGCGGCTGGCGGTGACGCCGGCGACCACCGTCGGCGATGTCGTCCGGGCCGCGCAGGGCGAGCTGACCGGCGCGCTGCGCCGCCAGCGCTACCGCCAGGAGGACATCTTCCGGGACCAGGGCCGCGCGATGGACGAGGCGGTCTCGTTCGGGCCGTCGGTGAACCTCATGATGGTGGACACCAGGATCCGGCTGGGCAGCGTCACCGGGCGGCTGCACGTGCTCACCTCCGGGCTCATCGACGACCTCTTCGTGAATCTCTACCCCGGCGTCGGCGGTGAGAGCACGCACATCGACTTCCAGGGCAACGCGAATCTCTACGGCGAATCCGAGCTGGCCGCGCAGCACCGCCGCTTCCTGCTCTTCCTGCACCGCTTCCTGGCCGCGGGGCCGGAGGCGCCGCTCGCCGCGCTCACCGTGCTCACCGACGCCGAGCGCGCGGAGCTGGCGCCGCGGCGCGGCGCGCCGGGGCCCGCCGTGCGGACGCTGCCCGAGATCATCGCCGCCGGAATCGGTCTCGACCGGGACGCCACCGCGCTCACCGGCGACGGCACCACCCTCACCTACGCCGAGCTCGATGCCCGCACGGCGCGGCTGGCCCGGGAGCTCATCGCCCGCGGCGCCGGGCCGGAACGCGCCGTCGCGGTGTCGATCCCGCGCTCCGTCGACTCCGTGCTGACCACGCTGGCGGTGGCGCGTACCGGCGCCGCCTTCGTGCCGATCGACCCCACCTACCCCGCCGACCGGATCGAGCACATGCTCTCCGACAGCGGGGTGGTGACCGGCGTGACGGTCGCCGCCGCGCTGCCGGGGCGGATCGACTGGCTGGTGCTCGACGACCCGGCCACCGCGGCGCGGATCGCCGGGCACAGCGCCGAGCCGCCCGCCGTCCGGGTGCACCCGGACCAGGCCGCGTACGTCATCTACACGTCGGGCTCCACCGGCCTGCCGAAGGGCGTCGTGGTGACCCACCGCGGGCTGGCCGGGCTGGTCACCGGCTCCGGCGACGGCTTCGGGGTGACCGCCGACGCGGTCGTCGCGCACGCCGTCTCGCCGAGCTTCGACATCTCGGTGGAGGAGATCCTGGTGACGCTGGCGCGCGGCGCCACGCTCGCCGTCGTCCCGCCATCGGCCTACGCGGGCGAGGAGCTGGCCGCGGTGCTGCGCGCGGGCGGCGTGACGCACCTGAACGTCACCCCGACCGTGGCCGGCTCACTCGACCCCGCCGCGCTGCCCGCGCTGCGCACCGTCGTGGTGGGCGGCGACGCCTGCCCGCCCGAGCTGGTGACCCGCTGGGCGGGCCGCACCCTGCTGAACGGCTACGGCCCCACCGAGACCACGGTGACGGCCACGCTCACCGGCCCGCTCGACACGGACGCCCCGGTCACCATCGGCACCCCGCAGCCCGGGGTGGCCGCGATGGTGCTCGACCCCTGGCTGCGCCCGGTGCCCGCGGGGACCACCGGCGAGCTGTACCTGGGCGGGCCGGGGCTGGCGCGCGGCTACCACCGGCGCACCGGGCTCACCGCCGCCCGCTTCGTGGCGAATCCGTACGCCGCGGGCGAGCGCATGTACCGCACCGGCGACCTGGTGCGCTGGACCGAGCGGCACGAGCTGGAGTACCTGGGCCGCGGCGACTTCCAGGTGAAGATCCGCGGCTTCCGGATCGAGCTGGGCGAGATCGATGCGGCGCTGCACCGGCACCCCGATGTCGAGTTCGCGCTCACCGTCGGGGCCGAGACCCCGTCCGGCGCCACCGCGCTGGTCGCCTACGTGCTGCCGCGGCCGGGTGCCGCGCCGCACCCGGAGGCGCTGAAGGTGGCCGCCGGGGAGTCGCTGCCGTCGTACATGGTGCCGTCGGTGGTGATGCTGCTCGACCACGTGCCGCTGACCCCGCTCGGCAAGGTGGACCGGAAAGCGCTGCCCGCCCCCGATTTCGGCGCCCGCCCGAGCACCGGCCGCGCACCGTCGACGCCGCGCGAGGAGCTGCTGGCCGGCCTCTTCGCCGAGGTGCTCGGGCTGGAGTCGGTGGGGGTGGACGAGAGCTTCTTCGCGCTCGGCGGTGACAGTATCGTCTCCATCCAGCTGGTGTCGCGGGCCAAGGCGGCCGGGCTCGGCTTCGGCGCCCGCGACGTCTTCGAGCGCAAGACGGTGGCGGCGCTGGCCGCCGTGGCCACAGACGTCACCGCGGTCGCGGTGCGCGAACTGCCCGGCGGCGGAGTGGGTCCGGTGCTGCCGACCCCGATCGTGCACGCCATGCTGGCCGGCGGCCACTGGCGGCGCTTCGGCCAGGCCGTGCTGATCGGGCTACCCGCGGGCACCGACCTGGCGCCCGCGCTGCAAACCCTGCTCGACCACCACGATCTCCTCCGCTCGACCCTGCGCCGGGACGCGGGCGCCAACGGCTGGACCTGGGAGGTCGCCGCCCCCGGGGCGGTCGACGCGCGCGCACTGATCGACCTGGTACCCGCGGGCACCGACCCCGACGCCGCGCTGGATGCCGCCGCCGAACGGCTGGACCCCGAGCACGGCGTCGTCGTCCGGGTGGTCGTGATCGACGCGGCCGAGCCGCTGGCCTGGCTGGTGCTGCACCACCTGGTCACCGACGGCGTCTCCTGGCGCATCCTGCTCCCCGACCTGGCCACCGCCGCGCTCGGCGGCGCGCTCGCCCCGGTCGGCACCTCCTTCCGGCGCTGGGCCGACGGCCAGCGCGAGCACGCCGCCACCAGAAGCCGGGAGCTGCCGGTCTGGCAGCGCATCGCCGCCACCGACGACCCGCCGATCGGCGCCGCGCCCTTCGACCCCGCGCTCGACGTGGTGGGAACCATGGCGCAGCAGCACACCGTCATCGCGCCGGATTCGGCCGACGCCGCGCTCGGCGCCGCCGCGGAGCGCTTCCACTGCGGCCCGGACGACGTGCTGATCACCGCGCTCGCGCTGGCGATCGCGCGCTGGCGCGACCGCCGCACGGCGGTCTTCACCCTGGAGGGCCACGGCCGCGCCGAATCGATCCTGCCCGGCGCCGACATCACCCGCACCGTCGGCTGGTTCACCACCGTGCACCCGGTCGCCATCGACCTCACCGGCATCGACCCCGCCGACCCCGGCGCGGCGCTCAAGGCCGTCAAGGAGCAGCTGCGCGCGGTGCCGGAGAAGGGCATCGGCTACGGCATGCTGCGCTATCTGAACCCGGAGACCGCGCCCACGCTCGCCGGGTACCGGGAGCCGCAGATCAGCGTGAACTACCTGGGCCGGGCCGAGACGAACGCCGACGGCCCCTGGCTGCCGCGCCGCTTCGCCGCCACCCAGGACGACCGCGCGCCGCTGGCCGCCGTGCTGGACATCAACGCGGTGCGCACCGCGGCCGGGCTCGAGGTCACCTGGGCCTACGCCACCCGGCTGCTCACCGCCGCCGAGGTCACCGAGCTCGCCGGGCTCTGGGCGGAGGCGCTCGCCGCGCTCGCCGCGACGGGGCCGGGTGGCCGCACCCCGTCGGATTTCCCGCTGGTCGCCGTCGACCAGCCGCAGATCGAGCGCTGGGAGCGCGACCACCCGGCGCTCGCCGATGTCTGGCCGCTCTCGCCGCTGCAGTACGGGCTGCTGTTCCACGCCGTGTACGACACCGACACCGCCGACGGCTACACCGTGCAGTCGCTGCTCACCCTGGCGGGCACCGTCGACGCGGCCCGGCTGCGCAGCGCCGCGCAGGCGCTGATCGACCGGCACGAGAACCTGCGGGTCGCCTTCGTGGAGACCACCGACGGGCCGCGGCAACTGGTGCTCGGCACCGCCGAGGTGGGCTGGCGCGAGCTCGACCTGCGGACCGTCACCGACCCCGACGCCAGGCGGCGCGAGCTGGACCGGATCGTCGCGGTCGACGCCCGCACCCGCTTCGAGCTGACCCGCCCGCCACTGGTCCGCTTCACCCTGGTCCGGCTGCCCGGCGACACCTACCGGCTGATCCTCACCAACCACCACCTGGTGCTGGACGGCTGGTCGACCCCGCTGCTGGTGCGCGAGCTGCTCACGCTCTACGTCACCGCGGGCGACGCCGCCGCGCTCCCGCCCGCGCACTCCTACCGCGAGTTCCTGGCCTGGCTGGCCGAGCGCGACGACGCCGCCTCGCTCGCCGCCTGGACCGAGTCGCTGGCCGGGATCGACACCCCCACCCGGGCACTGCCCAGCCTCTCCGACATCGAGTCCACCGAGACCGGAGCGGCCACCCTGGAGCTGCCGCGCGCCACCGTGGCGCGCTGGGAGAGCGCGGCCCGCGGCGCGGGGGCCACGGTGAACACCCTGGTCCAGGCGGGTTGGGCGCTGATGCTCGCCATGCTGACCGGCCGCACCGACGTGGTCTTCGGCGGCACGGTGGCAGGCAGGCCGCCGGAGCTGGCCGGGGTCGAGGAGATGATCGGGCTCTTCATCAACACGCTGCCGGTGCGGGTCCGGCTCGATCCGGCGGAGAGCGCGGCCGCGCTGCTCACCCGGGTACAGGCCGAGCAGGCGCGGCTGCTCGACCACCAGCACATCGGGCTGGCCGCCATCCACCGGGCCGTCGGGCTGGCGGAGCTCTTCGACACGCTCACGGTCTTCGAGTCCTACCCCATCGACCGGGCGGCGCTCTCACAGGCGCTGGATATCGCCGGGATGCGGGTGCTCGACGTCGAGGGCACCGATGCCACCCCGTACCCGCTCAACCTCATGGTGATCCCGCGGCGTGGCGACGACGGCGACACCCTGGAGGTCACGCTCAAGTACCTCACCGGGCACCTCGCCGCCGACGCGGCGCGGCCGCTGCTGGAGCGCTTCGTCCGGCTCACCGACCAGCTCGCGACCCGCCCGGATGCCCCGCTCGCGCACCTGCGCACCTGCGACGACGCCGAGCTCGCCGCGCTGGCCCCGGTCCGCGGCCCCGAAGCGGTGCCGGTGCGCACCCTGCCCGAGCTGCTCTCCGCGGGCGCCGCGCTCGACCCGGACGCCGTGGCGGTGCGCGCGGGCGAGCTGAGCATGACCTACCGCGAGCTCGACACCTGGTCCAACCGGTTCGCCCGGATGCTGCTGCGCCGCGGCATCGGCCGCGAGGTCTTCGTGATCCTGGCGCTCACCCGCTCGCTGGAGTCGGTGGTGGCGGTCTGGGCGCTGGCCAAGACCGGCGCGGCCTTCGCCCCGCTGGACCCGAACCACCCGGTGGAGCGGATCGAGCACATGCTCGCCGACTCCAGGGCCCCGATCGGCGTCACCGTCACCGCGACCGGCGAGACGCTGCCCGGCACCATCGACTGGCTGCTGCTGGACGACCTGAACACCATCCGCCGGGTCATGACGGTCTCCGCCGCCCCGATCACCGACGCCGAGCGCGGCGGCCCGATCTTCCCGGACCAGACCGCGTACCTCATCTACACCTCCGGCTCCACCGGCAAGCCCAAGGCGGTGCTGCTCAGCCACCGCGGCATCGCGAACCTGGTCGAGCACCAGCGGACCACGCTCGGCGTCGGCCCGGCGATCCGCGCGCTGCAGGTGGCCTCCCCCAGCTTCGACGCCTCGGTGTACGAACTGCTCACCGCGCACGCCTCCGGCGGGCGGCTGGTGGTCGCGCCGCCGGAGGTCTACGGCGGCGCCGCGCTGGCCGAGCTGCTGCGCACCGAGCGGGTGACGCACGCCGTGATCACCCCGTCCTCGCTGGCCACCATGGAGCAGGCCGGGCTGGACGAGCTGCGGACGCTCGCCGTGGCGGGCGAGGCCGCGACCCCCGAGCTGCTGCAGCGCTGGGCGCCGGGCAGGCGCATGGTGAACGAGTACGGCCCCACCGAGTTCAGCATCTGGGCCACCGGCCCGGCCGAGCTGGTGGCGGGCGAGCGCATCACCATCGGCGGGCCGATCCGCGGCGCCGCGGCGGTGGTGCTGGACGGCTGGCTGCGCCCGGTGCCGGTCGGCGTGCCCGGCGAGCTGTACCTGGCCGGGCCCGCGCTGGCCCGCGGTTACTTCAACCGCTTCGGCATGACCTCGGCGCGCTTCGTCGCCGACCCGTACGGCGAGCCGGGCAGCCGCATGTACCGCACCGGCGACATGGTGCGCTGGACCGGGCGGCATGAGCTGGAGTACCTGGGCCGCAGCGATTTCCAGGTGAAGATCCGCGGGCTGCGGATCGAGCTGGGCGAGATCGACGCCGTGCTCTCGCGCGACGAGCAGGTGGAGTACGCGGTCACCATCGGCCGCGCCGGGCCCGGGGGCGCCACCGTGCTGGTGTCGTACGTGCTGCCCGCCGCCGATATCGTGCTCGATGTCGAGTTGCTGCGCGAGCGGGTGGCGGCGGTGCTGCCGGGGTACATGGTGCCCGCGCACGTGGTGGTGCTGGCCGCGATTCCGCTCACCCCGGTCGGCAAGCTGGACCGGGCCGCGCTGCCGATCCCGGACTTCACCGGCGCCACCCGCCCCTACCTGGCCCCGCGTACCCCGGTCGAGGAGGCGGTGGCCGCCGTCTTCGCCGAGGTGCTCGAGGCCGAGCGGGTCAGCGCCGACCAGTCCTTCTTCGAGCTGGGCGGCAACTCGCTGAGCGCGACCAAGGTGGTGGCGCGGGTGAACGCGGCGCTCGGCGCGCGGATCGCGCTGCGCGACCTCTTCGACGCCCCCACCGTCGCGCAGCTCGCGGCCCGGGTGGTGCCCGCCGTCGAGCCGGGCGGCGGGGTCGCGCTCGCCGCCCGGGTGCGGCCGGACCGGATCCCGCTCTCCCCCGCGCAGCAGCGCATGTGGGTACTGAACCGGATGGATCCCGGCTCGCCCGGCTACAACATCGCGGTGGCGCTGCGGCTCACCGGCGCGCTGGACCTCGCCGCGCTGCGCGCCGCCTTCGGCGCGTTGGTGGCGCGGCACGAGAGTCTGCGCACCGTGTACCCGGCGGATGCCGACGGCGCCCGCCAGGTGGTGCTCGACGCCGCCGACGCCACCCCCGAGGTCGCGCTGCGCGAGGTGGCGGCCGCCGCGCTGCGCACCGAGATCACCGCCGCGGCGGCGGCCGGCTTCGACCTGGCCGACCAGACCCCGCTGCGCGCCAGCGTCTTCCGGCTCGATCCGGAGACGCACGTGGTGCTGCTCGTCGTGCACCACATCAGCGCCGACGGCGCCTCCATGGCTCCGCTCGCCACCGACCTGGTCACCGCCTACGCCGGGGGCACCGCGCCGCCGCTGCCGGTGCAGTACGCGGATTTCGCGCTCTGGCACCGGGAGCTGCTCGGGGCCGAGTCCGACCCGGACTCGATGGCCGCGAAACAGGTCCGGTTCTGGACCGAAACGCTGACCGGCGCCCCCGACGTCCTCGAGCTGCCCGCCGACCGCCCGCGCCCCGCGGTGCAGTCGCTGCGCAGCGCCGACCTGGACTTCACCGTCGACCCGGCACTCGCGGACGCGCTGCGCGAGCTGGCGACCGCGAACGGCGCCAGCCTCTTCATGGTGGCGCACGCCGCGCTCGCGATCCTCGCCGCGCGGCTGAGCGGCAGCGGCGACATCGTGATCGGCACCCCGGTGGCGGGTCGCGGCGACCGCGCCCTGGACGACCTGGTCGGCATGTTCGTGAACACCCTCGCCCTGCGCACCCCGGTCGACCCGGCCGCCACCTTCGGCGAGCTCCTCGGCACCGTGCGCGGCATCGACCTGGACGCCTTCGCGCACGCCGACGTGCCGTTCGAGCGGCTGGTGCAGGTGCTCGACCCGGCCCGCTCGACCGCGCACCACCCGCTCTTCCAGGTGACGCTGAGCCTGCAGAACTACGTGGCGCCGGTGCTGGAGCTGCCCGGGCTGCGCGTCGAGGTGGAGGACTTCGACCGCGGCTCCTCACAGTTCGACCTCACCGTCGACCTGCGCGAACACGCGGACGGGCTGACCGGCGTGCTCACCTACGCCACCGACCTCTTCGACGAGCCCACCGCGCGCGCCCTGATCCGCCGCTGGCAGCGCATCCTGACCGCGGTCACCGCCGCGCCGGCCATCCGGATCGGCGATATCGACCTGCTCGACGCCGCCGAGCGCGCCGAGCTGGCCCCGGTCACCGGCCCGGAGACCGCCGGAACGACCACGCTGCCCGCCATCCTCACCGGCACCGCCGCCCGCTTCCCCGACCGCAAGGCCGTGATCGCCGACGGCGCCACGCTCACCTACCGCGAGCTGGCCGAACGCGGCACCCGGCTGGCCCGGCTGCTGCGCGGCGCGGGCACCGACTCGGTGGTGGCGCTGGGGCTGCCGCGCGGCGCCGCGCTGCTCACCGGGGTGTGGGCGGCCGCGCTGGCGGGCGCCGCCTTCCTGCCGGTGGATCCCAAGCACCCCGCCGAGCGGATCGCGCACATGCTCACCGACTCCGGGGCCCGCACCGGCATCACCCTGGCCGCGTACCGGGATCGCCTGCCGGACAGCGTCGACTGGCTGGTCCTCGACGACCTCGGCGACCGCCCCGAGGCCGCGCTGCCCACCGTGCACCCGGACGACACCGCCTGGCTCATCTACACCTCCGGCTCCACCGGCACCCCCAAGGGCGTCGCGGTCGGGCACCGCGGCCTCGCGGACCTGGTCGCGGCGCAGCGCGAGCTACTCACCCTGGACGAGACCGCCCGGGTCCTCCAGGTCGCATCGCCGAGCTTCGACGCCTCGATCTTCGAGGCGCTCATGGCCTTCGGTCACGGCGGCGCCGCGGTGGTCTCGCCGCCGGAGGTGTTCGGCGGCGCCGCGCTGGCCGAGCTGATCGCCGCCGAGGCGGTGAGTCACCTGGTCATCACGCCGTCGGCGCTGGCCACCATCGACCCGGCCGCGGTGCCGGGGGTGCGGGTGCTCGCCGTCGCGGGTGAGGCCGTCGGCCCGGAACTGGTGGCGCGCTGGGCGACCGGCCGCGAGCTGGTGAACCTGTACGGCCCGACCGAGAGCACCATCTGGGCGACCGCCTCCGCGCCGCTGGCCACGGGCGAGCCGGTGACCATCGGCGCCCCCATCCACGGCTCCGCGGTGCTGGTGCTCGACGACCGGCTGCGGCCGGTGCCGGTCGGCGTCGCGGGCGAGCTGTACCTGGCGGGCCCGGCGCTGGCCCGCGGCTACCACGGCCGCCCCGGGCTCACCGCCGCCCGCTTCGTGGCGCACCCGTTCGCGCCGGGGCAGCGCGCGTACCGCACCGGCGACCTGGTGCGCTGGACCAGGGCAGCCGCCGAGCTGCGGCTGGAGTACATCGGCCGCACCGACTTCCAGGTCAAGGTGCGCGGCCAGCGCATCGAGCTGGGCGAGATCGACGCCGTGCTGAGCCGCCTCGACGGGGTGCGCCAGGCGGTGACGCTCGGCGTGGAGGGCCCCGGCGGCACCGCGCTCGCCGCCTACCTGGTGCGCTCCCCCGGCACCGAACTGGAGGTGGCGCGGGTGCGCGCCGCCGCGGCGGAGACGCTGCCCGGGTACATGGTGCCAGCGGCCTTCGTGGTCCTGGACGAGCTGCCGCTCACCGCCGTCGGCAAGCTGGACCGCACCGCGCTGCCCGCACCGGAGTTCACCGTCGAGCGCGCCGGGTACCGGGAGCCCTCGACGCCGACCGAGAAGATCCTGGCCGAGGTCTACGCCGAGCTGCTCGGGCTGGAGCGGGCCGGGGCCGACGACTCCTTCTTCGCGCTCGGCGGCGACAGCATCCTCGCCATCCAGCTGGTCTCGCTGGCCAAGCAGCACGGCGTCACCTGCACGCCGCTGCAGGTCTTCGAGCACCGCACGGTGGCCGCGCTGGCCGCCGCCGCGGACGCGGGCGGCCCGGCCGTCGTCCTGGACGAGCTGCCCGGCGGCGGGGTCGGCGAGTTCCCGCTGCCGCCGATCGGCCACTACATGCTGGAGCGCGGCGGCGACCACCGCCGCTTCGCCCAGACGGCGGTGCTCAACCTGCCCGCCGGCATCGACCGGGCAGGCATCGTGGCCACGCTCACCGCGGTGCTGGACCGGCACGACATGCTGCGCGCCCGGCTGGTCACGCACGGCGAGCCGCGGGTGCTGGTCGCCGAGCCCGGCTCGGTGCCGGTGGACACGCTGCTGCACCGGGTGCGCTACAGCGGCACCGACCCCGTCGAGCTGCGCGAGCACGCCGCGAGCGAGCTGGACGCGGCGCTGGACCGGCTCGACCCGGCCACCGGCACCGTGCTGCAGTTCGTCTGGCTGGACCCGGAGTCCGGCACCGGCAGGCTGCTCGTCGTCGCGCACCACCTGGTGATCGACGGCGTCTCCTGGCGCATCCTCATCCCGGACCTGATCGGGGCATGGGCGCAGGTCTCGGCGGGCGCCACCCCGGTGCTGGCCGAGACCGGGACCTCGATGCGGCGCTGGGCCACCGCGCTCACCGAGGAGGCGCACAGCGCGCGCCGCACCGCGGAGCTCGCGCACTGGCAGGCGGTCGCCGCCACCCCGGACCCGCCGCTCGCCGCCCGCCCGCTCGACCCCGCCGTCGACACCACCCGCACCCTGCGGCTGCTCGACCGCGAGGCCACCGCCGAGGTCACCGCCGCGCTGCTGACCACGCTGCCTGGCATCTTCGGCGGCGGCGTGGAGGACGCGCTGCTCGCCACGCTGGCGCTCACCCTGCTGCGGCTGCGCGGCGGCGACGACCCGGTGCTGCTGCGGCTGGAGGGGCACGGCAGGCAGGAGGAGGTGATCCCCGGCGCCGACCTCTCCCGCACCATCGGCTGGTTCACCAGCCTCTACCCGGCCCGGCTCGACCTCGCCGGCATCGACCTCGCCGACGCGCTCGCCGGCGGCCCCGCCATGGGCGCCGCGATCCGCGCCACCGCCGCCCAGCTGCGCCGAATCCCGGACAAAGGCATCGGTTTCGGGCTGCTGCGCTACCTGAACGCCGAGACCGCGGCCCAGCTCCCGGCCGGGCTGCCCGGCCAGGTCAGCGTGAACTACCTGGGCCGCTACGCCGCCGCCGACATCCCGGCCGGGCTGGACGGCCTCGGCTGGCTGCCCACCGACGCGCTCGGCGAGCTGCCCGCCGCCGAGCACCCGGACGTGCCGCTGCAGTCGGTGATCGATATCAATGCCCTGGTCGTGCGCGACCGGCTGCAGATCACCGTCGGCTACCCCGGCGAGCTGCTGGACGAGCCCTTCGTCGCCCGGCTGGCCGGGCTCTGGCTGGACACCCTGGCCGCGGCCACCCGCTTCGCGGGCTCCGACGCGGCCCGCGCCTTCACCGAGATCGATGCCGCCCCCTCCGGCTCCGGGCTCGGCCTGGACGTGGTGCTCCCCATCCGCACCGGCGGTACCGAGCCCGCGCTCTTCTGCGTGCACCCCTCCTCCGGCATGGCCTGGACCTACCTCGGCCTCGCCGACCTGCTCGAGCCGGGCCGCCCGATCTACGGGCTGCAGGCGCCGGACCTGAGCGGGCGGGAGCCGTCGGTGCGCTCGATCCCCGAGTTCGCCGAGCGCTACGCCCGCGAGATCCGCGCGCTGCAACCCGCCGGCCCGTACCACCTGACCGGCTGGTCCTTCGGCGGGCTCATCGCGCACGCCGTCGCGGTCGAGCTGCGGCGCCACGGCGCGGAGGTCGGCGTGGTCGCGCTGCTCGACGCCGACACCGCCGATATCGACGGCGACGCCATCGAGCCGCTCACCGCCGGCTCATTCGTGAACGCCTTCGGCGCGGTCTTCGGCATCGACGACGTCCCGGCCGACGCCACCGCGCAGCAGGCCGCCGACCGCATCCGGGACCGCCTCGGCGTCGCGCTCGTCGACGCCGCGACGCTGGAGCGGATGGCGGGCTCCTACAACGCCTCCGCGCGCACCAGGACCGGCTACCGGCGCCCGGTCTACGACGGCGACATCGTCTACGTCGCCGCCACCGTGGACAGCTCGGAGATCTTCGGCGCCGAGAACTGGCGGCCCTACGTCACCGGCGCCATCCACCACCACGACGTCGCGGTCACCCACGACGAACTCACCGCACCGCACGCGCTGCCGATCGTGGCGCGCGTGCTCGATCAGCACCTGGGAGGCCAGCGATGACCCACGGCGTCGTCGTCACCGGAATCGAGAAGTCGTTCGGTTCCGTGCAAGCACTGCGCGGCATCGACTTCCACGCCGAGCCCGGCGAGGTGCTCGGCATCCTCGGGCCGAACGGCGCGGGCAAGACCACCACCGTGAACATCCTCTCCACGCTGGTCTCCCCCGACCGCGGCCGGGCGCTGGTGGCCGGGCACGACGTGGTCGCCGACCCGGCCGCGGTGCGCCGCTCGATCATGCTCACCGGCCAGTACGCGGCGCTCGACGACATGCTCAGCGGGCACCAGAACCTGGTCATGTTCGGGCGGCTCATGGGGTTGCGCAAGCGCGAGGCGAAGCTGCGCGCGGACGAGCTGATCGGCGAGTTCGGGCTGGAGCGCGCCGCCGGGCGGCCGGTCGGCACCTACTCCGGCGGCATGCGCAGGCGCATCGATATCGCCTGCGGGCTGGTGGTGCGGCCGGAGGTGGTGTTCCTGGACGAGCCGACCACCGGGCTCGACCCGCGCAGCAGGCAGGGGGTGTGGGATCTGGTCGCGGGCTTCAAGAAGGCCGGGATCACCACCCTGCTCACCACCCAGTACCTGGAGGAGGCGGACGCGCTCAGCGACCGCATCATCGTCATCGACCAGGGCCGCGTGATCGCCGAGGGCACCGCCGACCAGCTCAAGTCGCGCACCGGCGGCAGCTACTGCGAGATCGTCCCGCTCAGCACCGCCGACCTGCCCGCGGTCGCCCGCGCGCTCGGCACGCTGCTGCCCGAGGACCGCCACCCCGGCCCGGACGCCGACCGGATCGCCATCCCGGCCCCGGACGGCGCCAAGACGCTGGCCGAGGCGCTGCGCCGGCTGGACGGCGCCGGCGTCGAGCTGGTCGACATCGCGCTCCGCCGCCCCTCGCTCGACGATGTCTTCCTGCAGCTCACCGGCCACCTCGCCACCTCCATCGAGGTGACCCCGTGACCGCGACCACCCGGCCGGGCGCGACCGGCTCGACGGCGTGGCTGGCGCGGACCGGTGCGGCGCCGCGGCGGGTCCAGCAGTGGTGGGTGCTCACCACCCGGCTGGTGGCCCCGGCGCTGCGCTCCGGCGAGGTGATCACCTCGGTGCTCGCCCCGGTCACCTTCACCGCCAGCTTCTACATCCCGCTGAAGACCATCATGACCTTCGCCGGCACCGGTTTCAGCAGCTACGCGCAGTACATGATGCCGCTGGTGATCCTGCAGGCGGCGGCCTTCACCGCGGTCTCGGCGGCGTTCCGGGCCGCCTCCGACGCGGTCTCCGGGCTGAACCGGCGCTGGGGCTCGATGCCGGTCGGGCCGCTGGTGCCTGCCGCGGCGCGAATGTCGGGCAACGTGTTCCGGCTGGTGGTCGCGCTGCTCACCGCGCTGGTCTGCGGGCACGTGATCGGGTTCCGGTTCTACACCGGCCCGGCCGACACCGCGGGCTTCCTGCTGTTCTCGCTGCTCATCGGGGTGGCGCTGTGCCTGGGGGCGGATGTCATCGGCACCGCCTCGCGCAGCCCGGAGGCGACCGCGCAGGCGCTGGTGCTGCCCCCGCTCATCTTCGGCATGCTCTCCACCGGGCTGGCCCCGGCGGCCCAGTTCCCCGGCTGGGTGCAGCCCTTCGTGCGCAACCAGCCGGTCTCGCAGTGGGCGGCCGGGCTGCGCGCGCTGGCCGGTGATTCGCTGCCGAACGCGGGCGCGGTCACCTGGTCACTGCTGGCGCCCCCGCTGGCCTGGGCGCTCGGCATCGTCGCGCTCTGTATTCCCCTGTCCGTCCGGCTGAGCCGCAGGAGGGCCTGATGCTGATCCCCACCGCGACCCGGGTACCGGTCGCCGAGACCTCGCCGCGCGCCTTCGTCGCGCACACCCTGGTCCAGACCCAGCGGCTGCTCGTGCGCTGGGTGCGCAACCCGGTGACGCTGCTGGAGACGCTGATCGTCCCGTGCCTGCTGCTGGTCATGCTGGACACCGTGATCGGCGGGCAGATCCGCCGCTTCACCGGGAGCGAGGCGCTCTTCGGCTCGGTGCCGCTGGTGGCCGTGGTCGGGGCGCTCTCCGGCGCGGTGGCGGGCGGCATCCTGCTCGGCCGGGAGCGCGATGCCGGGCTGCTCGCCCGGTTCTGGGTGCTCCCGGTGCACCGCGGCTCCGGGCTCGCCTCCCGCATCCTGGCCGAAGGCTGCCGCATCCTGGTCGGCACGCTGGCCATCGTCCTGGTCGGCTACCTGCTCGGCTTCCGATTCCAGCGCGGCCTGCTGCCGTCCCTGGCCTTCTTCGGCGTGCCGGTGCTCTTCGGCCTCGCCTTCGCCACCCTGGTGACCGCGGTCGCGGTCTTCACCGCGAAATCCACGCTGGTGGAGGGGATCACCATCGTCACCTCGCTCATGATGTTCTTCAGCACCGGCTTCGTCCCGCTCGCCGCGTACCCGCAGTGGATCCAGCCGGTGGTGCGGAACCAGCCGCTCTCGACCGCGGTGGACACCATGCGCGCGCTCGCCGAGGGCGGGGCGCTGGCCCGCCCGCTCACCCTCACCGTCGCCTGGTCGCTCGGCGCCATCGTCGTCTTCTCGGTGCCCGCGGCGATCGGGTACCGGCGGGCCAGCAGGCGCTGAGGACAGCACCCGGTCGAGGGTGTCGAGCCGGTGCGGGCGCGAACCTCCGGGACTACTCCCGCACGTCGACGGCGGGATCGGCGGGTACGGGTGAGTGGATGTTGGTGGCGGCCCATGCGCCGAGCAGGGCCATGGCGTCGGCCGAGGCAGTGGCGGGTCGCACCGTGTAGAAGGTGAGGACCAGGCCGGGGTCGGCGGGCAGCGGCATGGTCTCGTAGTCGATGCCGAGGTCGCCGACGACGGGGTGGTGGAAACGCTTGGTCCCGGTGTGGTGCAGGCGCACGTTGTGTTTGGCCCAGCGGGTGCGGAATTCCTCGCTGCGGGTGGAGAGTTCGCCGACGAGGTCGGAGATGCCCCGGTCGTAGGGGTCGCGTCCGGCGTCGGTGCGCAGCAGGTTGACCGCGCCGTCGGCCATGTGGTCCCAGTCGGGGTAGAAGTCGCGGGCGCGGGGGTCGAGGAAGCAGAACCGGACGAAGTTGACCGGCTTGCTGACCTCGGGCGCGAGGGGATCGGGGTAGAGCGGGCTGTAGAAGGCGTAGCCGAGCCGGTTGGCGGCGACGAGGTCGTGGCGGGCATTGCGGATGAACGCGGGCCCGTCGTAGCTGTCGAGCAGCGCTCGCACGCCGGGCCGGACCGCTTTCGCGGCGCGGCGGGGTCGGCGCTGGGGGCCGGTCAGGGCATTGCGGTGCAGGTCGAACAGGTGTGAGCGTTCGGCGTCGTCGAGTTCGAGAGCGCGGGCGATGGCGTCGATGACCGATTCGGAGACAGCGTTGACCTTGCCGCGTTCGATCTGGATGTAGTAGTCGACCGACAGCCCGGCCAGGGTGGCGACTTCTTGGCGGCGCAGGCCGGGGACGCGGCGCTTGGTGGCGTCGTAGACGGGCAGCCCGACCTGGCCGGGGGTGATCCTGGCGCGGCGTGAGGCCAGGAACTCACCGATCTCGGCGGCGCGGTCACTCGACTCCATGTCCTCGAGGGTAGGCCGTCTGCCTGCGTGTTTGCCAGGTACTCCGAAAGGGGTGCTGCCGGCACCCCCCTGATCCTCACCTCCCACGATGCCGGTTCGCGGCGTTGCATGGGGGACGGAGCCGATGGCTCCGATCCCATTCCGCGACACCGACGAGGTGAGATGAGCACGCCACCGATCCACCGGCCCCTGGCCGGTAACCGGCTGCCGGTGCTGGTGTATGTGCTGGCAGCCGGGATCTTCCTGATGGGCACGACCGAGTTCATGATCGCCGGGCTGCTGCCGGATGTGGCGGGCGACCTCGGTGTCGACATCGCTCGCGCCGGGTTGCTGGTGACCGCGTTCGCGATCGGCATGATCCTCGGACCGCCGGTGATGGCGCTGGCCACGCTACGGCTGCCCGCGCGAGCCACCCTGATCGGTGCACTGGCGGTGTTCGCCGCCGGGCACCTCGTGGCCGCGCTCAGCGACGCGTTCACCGTCGTCACGGTCTCGCGGGTGGTCACTGCCCTGGCGACCGGCACGTTCTGGGCGACAGGCGCGGTGGTCGCGGCGGGGGTCGCCGGTCCGGGCGCGAGCGCCAGGGCGCTGGCGGTGATGTCGGGCGGATTGAGCCTGGCCGTGGTCGCGGGCGTGCCGCTGGGCACGTTCGCCGGACAGTTCACCGGCTGGCGCGGCCCATTCTGGATCCTGGCCGTGCTCGCGGTACCCGCGGGCGTCGCGGTGCTGCGGTTCACCCCGCGCTCGTTCGGCAACGACGAGGATCCGGTGCCGGTGCGCGCCGAGATCGCCGCGGTGCGGCGGTGGCGGGTGTGGGCGGTGCTGGCCGCGATCACGTTGGCCCAGGCCGGATTCCTCGGCGCCTACAGCTTCATCAGCCCGCTGCTGACCGACCGCGCCGGAATCTCCACCGCGGCGGTGCCGCTGGTGCTGGCCGGGTTCGGGCTCGGCGCACTGAGCGGGACCGCTCTCGGCGGGCGGGTGGGTGACCGGTGGGGGCTGGGCACCATCGCCACCGCCATCGCCGCGACGTCGATCCTGCTGCTCGTGCTCGCCGCCACCGCGAGCCATTCCGCGATCGTGGTGGCCATCGTGGTCCTGCTCGGCGCCTCCGGGCTGGGTGCGAACCCGGTCCTGATCGCCCAGACCATGCGGTTCGCCGGTGCAGGCTCGCGGCTGGCGTCGTCGCTGGCGACCGCCGCGTTCAACCTCGGCACCGCCGCCGGATCGGCCCTGGCCGCCACCACCCTGTCCACCGCGCTCGGCCGCACCGGCCCCGCCGTGCTCGGCGCCGCGCTCACCGCCACCGCACTGATCCCGATCGCCGTCCTCGCCGCCGCCCGCGCCCCGAGAACGGGCGACGACACGCCGCCGCGACCCGGGCACCGGCCCGGACGCGCTCTGCTCGGGGTGAGCTGAACGATGGCCGGCTCGATAGCCCCGACAGCAGCCACCACCCGAACACCCACCACCGCGACGTGGCCGACGATGACCAGCTCGCCACCGAACCCCTGCTCACCCTCCGACCTCTCCGAACACCGCGCCAGGAGCACCACCATGAACACGAAGACCACACCGCATCGACCTTCCCGCCGCTGGGCGCGCGTCAGCGGAGCCGGCATCGCCGCGCTCGCCGTCCTGGCGGCATCGGCCTGCTCCGGCGTCGACACCACCACCTCGGCTGCGCCCCCGGCCCCGATCGCGGGCCTGGCACCCGGGGATCTGTCTCGCGGCGCGGACAACTTCTACACCAGCGACAAGGTCACCACGACCCCCGTGACGTTCGAGAACCAGTACCGGATGGAGGTCACCGGCACCCTGTTCATCCCCGAGGACCTCGCCCCGGGCACCCGCGCCGCCGCCATGGTCGTCGGACACCCCATGGGCGCGGTCAAGGAACAATCCGCGAGCCTCTACGCCACCAGGTTGGCCGAACAGGGCTTCGTCACCCTCGCCGTGGATACCGCCTTCTGGGGCGGCAGCGACGGCAACCCCCGCAACGCCGTGGCCCCGGACATCTATACCGAAACCTTCTCCGCCGGCGTCGACTACCTCCGCACCCAGGACACCGTCGATCCCGAACGCATCGGCGCGCTCGGCATCTGCGGCTCCGGCAGCTTCGTCATCTCCGCCGCCAAGATCGATCCCCGGATCAAAGCCGTCGCCACCGTGAGCATGTACGACATGGGCGCGGCCAACCGCGACGGACTCGGCCACTCCGTCACCGCCGAGCAGCGCAGGCAGATCATCGCCAGGGCCGCCGCCCAGCGCGACGCCGAATTCCGCGGCGGACCGGTCGAATACACCGGCGGCACCGTGCACGAACTGACCGAGACCTCGACCCCGGTCGAGCGCGAGTTCTACGATTTCTACCGCACCGGGCGCGGCGCGGTCACCCCGGAGGGCGCCACCGCCGACACCACCACCCACCCGACGCTGTCGAGCAACACCAAGTTCATGAATTTCTACCCGTTCAACGACATCGAGACCATCTCCCCACGCCCGATGCTGTTCATCACCGGCGAGAACGCCCACTCCCGCGAGTTCAGCGAAGAGGCCTACCGCCTCGCCGGCGACCACAAGGAGCTGGTCGTCGTCCCCGGCGCCGGACACGTCGACCTCTACGATCGCACCGAGCTCATCCCCTTCGACACACTGACCGCCTTCTACCGCCAGAACCTGACCTGACCAGCGACAGCGCGCAGAACAGGAGACACCGTGAGCGACAACGTATTCGACCAGATCTTCCCGCTCGGGGAACCCAACGACGCCTACGCGCAGTACTTCATCGGCCAGAGCTACAATGCTCCGCTGACGGGTGGGAGCGTTCCGGTCGCCAACATCACCTTCGAACCCGGATGCCGCAACAACTGGCACATCCACCACGGCACCGACGGTGGCGGCGATCAGATTCTGCTGTGCACGGCCGGGTCCGGTTGGTACCAGGCCGAGGGTGCGGAACCGGTCAGCATGACGCCGGGAACCACCGTCCGCGTGCCTGCGGGCACCAAGCACTGGCACGGCGCGACCGCCGGCTCGTGGTTCTCCCACCTGGCCTTCATCACCCCGGGCGAGAACGTCAGCAACGAATGGCTCGAACCGGTCACCGACGAGGTCTACAGCAAACTGCCGACGACGAACGGAGACAACGCATGACCATCCTGACCGAGACCTACACCCTGTCCAACGGTGTCGAGATCCCGAAGCTGGGCCTGGGCACCTGGTTCATCGACGACGACTCGGCCGCCGACGCGGTCGCGACGGCGATCGAGATCGGCTACCGCAACATCGACACCGCGCAGGCATACGGCAACGAGCGCGGCGTCGGCGAAGGCGTCCGCGGCGGCGGCGTCGCGCGCGAGGAGCTGTTCGTGTCCACCAAACTCGCCGCCGAGATCAAGGACTACGACCGTGCCACCGCGGCGATCGACGCGTCGCTGACCACGCTCGGCCTGGACCACGTCGATCTCATGCTGATCCACAGCCCCCAGCCGTGGAACGACTTCCGCGGCGGCGACTACGCCGAGGGCAACCGGGAGGCCTGGCGTGCCCTCGAGAACGCCTACCGGGCCGGCAAGCTCCGCTCGATCGGGGTCTCCAACTTCGAACAGCGCGACCTCGACAACATCCTCGCCACCTGCACCGTGACCCCGCAGGTCAACCAGCTCCTCGTCCACGCGGGCAACACCCCGGCCGAGCTGATCGCCTACTGCCGGGACAACGACATCCTCGTCGAGGCGTACTCACCCATCGCCCACGGAGAAATCCTGAACAATCCCGACGTCGCGGCGATGGCCGACCGCTACGGGGTGAGCGTCCCGCAGCTCTGCATCCGCTACACCCTGCAACTGGGGACCGTCTCGCTGCCCAAGACCGCCAACCCCGACCATATGCGCGGCAACGCCCAGCTCGATTTCGCGATCACCGACGACGACATGGACCTCCTCCGCGACCTGCGCGCCCGCGATTACGGCGAACACAGCGTCTTCCCCGTCTACAGCGGAAAGTAGCGCACCGCGGGCACGGCGGCCGCGCCGGGCAACCGGGCAGCGCGGCGCACCCGCTCAGCCGACCGGCCCCGGCCGCTGCTCGATCCGGCCCGCCGCGCCGACCGCGAGCGAGATGCCGTGCCGGACGCCGGAGTTCGGGTCCTTGACGTCGAGCAGGTAGAACCAGTCCATCTGCGCCTGCCCGGCGTCCACGTGCAGCACGCCGTAGCCGTGCGAGTCCAGCTCCAGGTACCGCAGGTGCCGGTTCACCTCGCGCACCGCGCTCGCCGCGGCGCCGGTGCCGGTACCGGCGAGATCGCCGGGGCTCTGCGAGGTCACCGACGGCACCACGAACTCCGCGCCCGCCACCGGCCCGGCCGGGTAGGCGGCCGCCTCGAGTGGCAGGTCGGCGGCCCAGGAGCTGTGGATATCACCGGTGAGGAAGAGCACCCCGCCCACCCCGGCGTCGTGCACCGCGCGGACGAGGCGGTTCCGGTCGGCGGTGTAGCCGTCCCACTGGTCGGCATTGACCGGGATGCCGCCAGCCGGGATGCCGACCACCCGGGCCAGCCCGGCGGTCACCGCGGGGTCGAGCGGCGGGAAGAGCACCGGCGCGATCATGACCGGGTTGCCGACCAGCTTCCACCGGACCGGCGCCGACTCCAGCCCGCCGATCAGCCAGTCCAGCTGCTCCCGGCCGGTGATGCTGCGCTCCGGCGCGTCGATGTCGCGCCAGCCCGCGCCGGGGCTCGCCTGCCGGTCGCGGTAGCTGCGCAGGTCGAGCATGGAGAGCTCGGCGAGCGCGCCGAAGCGCAGCCGCCGGTAGAGCCTACCGTCGGCGCTGTCGCGCACCGGCATCCACTCCCGGTACGCCTGCCGCGCCGCCGCGTACCTGGCCGCCCACTCGCCCTCGGCGGCCGGGTCGTGGTTCTCCGCGCCGCCGGACCAGGCGTCGTTGGCGGTCTCGTGGTCGTCCCAGGTGGCGATGAACGGCACCGACCCGTGCAGCAGCGCCAGGTCGGGATCGGTCTTGTACTGCCCGTGCCGGATCCGGTAGTCGGCGAGGGTGACGATCTCGTGCTCCGGGTCGTGCGCGCGCACCGCGCCGCCGCGGCCGCCGAACTCGCCACGCTCGTACTCGTACAGGTAGTCGCCGAGGTGCAGCACGGCATCCAGGTCGCCGCGGGCCGCCAGGTGCCGGTAGGCGCCGAAGTACCCGGCCTCCCAGTTGGAGCAGGAGACGACGCCGAAGCGCAGCCGCTCGGGGGTGTCGGCGGCGGCAGGCGCGGTCCTGGTGCTGCCGATCGGCGAGGTGGCGCCGAGCGCGGTGAATCGGTAGCGGTAGTCGGTGCCGGGGGCGAGCCCGGCCGCGTCGATCTTGACGGTGTGGTCGGAAGCCGCGGTGGCCGTTGCGGTTCCGTCGGCAACCACCTCGGTGAAGGAGTCGTCGCGCGCGACCTCCCAGCGCACCGCGACGTCCGGGCCGCGGGTCGAGCCGGGGGTGGCGTCCGGGGCGGGCGTCACCCGGGTCCAGAGGATCACGCCGGTGGGCAGCGGGTCACCGGAGGCGACGCCGTGCCCGAAGACCGGGGTCTCCGCCGTGGCGCGGGCGGCTCCGGCGATGACGGCCGCCGCCGCGACCGCACCGCCCTTCATCACGGTCCGGCGGCCGACCGGCGGCCCCGCGCTCAGTGCTCCCACGGCTCGCCATCCTCGACGGTCCCGTGCGGAAAAGCCACCCGCGTCGGCCGGTGTTCACCGAGGCTTCAGCCGCGCCGACAGGATCGGGGCGCGGCGCACCCGCGGATCTGCTACCTTCCGGGGGTTCGCCGGGGCGGGTCGTCGCGCGCCGGCCCCGGTCCTGGAGTCCGCCATGTCGTTCCTGAACAAGCTGCTGAACACCGGCCACACCGTGACCCGGCTGATGGACCTGGTGGACCGGGCGCCGCAGTGGCGCTCCCAGCTCATGTCCAAGAAGAACGAGTTCACCGGCGGGGCCTTCCGGGACGCGGTGATGGGGATGTGCGCGCTGGTCGCCGCCGCCGACGGCACCATCACCGCCGAGGAGCGGGCGCGGGTCGCCGGGCTCATCACCGCCGACCCGGTGCTGGACAACTTCCCGGCCGAGCAGCTCCGCACCCTCTTCGACGGCAACTGCGACCGCCTGGTGCAGGACCCCGCCTTCGGCCGGGCGCACGTGCTGCAGCAGATCACCACGGTGGCGGGCAAGCCGGAGCAGGCGCGCGCCGTGGTGCGGATCGGCATCATGATCGCCAACGCGGACGGCGCGCTCGCCCCCGCCGAGGTGCACGCCGTGCGCGACGCCTGCGCCGCGCTCGGCATCCCGCCCATGCTGGAGCTGCCGGGCTGATCGGATCGCCCGCAAACCGCGGGCACACCCACCGCGAATCCTCGGTATGGCAGGCTCGAGCCGGAGCCGTGCGTCCCGACGATCGACGGAGGAATCCATGAACGCCCGCCGAACCGCCCGCTTCCGCGCCGCAGGCACCGCCGTGGCCGCCGCCCTCGCGCTCGGCCTCGCCGCGGCCCCCGCGCACGCCGCCCCCACCCCGACGGTGGTGCTGGTGCACGGCGCCTTCGCCGACTCCTCCGGCTGGTCGGACGTGGCCGACCGGCTCACCGCGGACGGCATCCCGGTGCGCACCTTCGACACCCCGCTGCGCGGCATCGCCAACGACGCCGCGAAGCTCACCGAGTTCCTGGCCGGGATCGACGGCCCGATCGTGCTGGTCGGCCACTCCTACGGCGGCGCCGTCGTCACCAATACCCACGACCCGGACGTCACCGCCAATGTCTTCGTCGCCGCCTACGCGCCGCAGCGCGACCAGCTGCTCGCCGAGCTGGTGAACCCGATCGCGCACCCCGGCAGCCTGCTGCTGCCGCCCGCGCTGCTGGTGAAGCCGGTGGCCGACCCGGCGGGCCCGGCCGGGGTGAACCTGGACGCCTTCGTCACCCAGCCGTTCTTCCGCGAGGTCTTCTGCCAGGACGTCGCGCCCGCCAAGGCCGCGGAGATGTACGGGAACCAGCGCACCCTCGCCGCCACCGCCAACCTGGAGCGGACCGGCGAGCCGTCCTGGGCGGACACCCCGAGCTGGTACCTGGTCTCCACCGAGGACCGGGTGATCCCGCCCGCGCTGCAGCGCGAGACCGCGCAGCGGGTGGCGCCGGGCCGCACCGGGGAGGTCGCCGCCTCGCACGCGTCCTACGTCTCGCAGCCGGACGCCGTCGCGGGCATCGTCCGCGACGCCGTGCGCGCAGCGGGCTGACCTCCGGCAGCTTCGGCGCCGGGCCGGGCGACCTGCTCGGCGGCGGCGATCGGCCCGGATCCACACCGCGGCCGCGGATTTCACCGCCGGGCTGTGCGCGCTAGGATCCGCCGGTGGCGATAACCAGGGAAGACCTCGTCGGCTACATCGAGCGTGACCTCGATGCCGATCTCGCGCGCTGGTTCGGCGATCGGCCGCGCGCAACCATCGACGCGTCGGTGGTGCGGCCGGTCGAGCCGTTCCTGGCCAAGCTCGCACCGAGCGACGCGGCCGCGCTCGCCGCCTACGACCGCAGGGTGCGGGCGGGCACGCTGCCGGACATCCTGGATATCGCCGACTGGTCCTACGGCTTCGGCTTCGCGGCCAACGATTGCGGCCTGCTGGACAGCGACTACAGCACCGAGGTGGCCGACGAGGACGTCTACACCGTCGGCGCGGACGGCGGCGGCAACCTCTACACGGTGCTGATCAACGGCCAGGTGGCGGTGTGGTTCCACGAGGAGGAGGTGCTGGAGGGCGGCACCCGCTTCGACGACCTGGACACCTTCGTCTGGTCGCTGGTGCGCTACCACGCGGTGCGCGCCGGCGTCCTCGACCCGGCCGCGGTCACCGCCGATTTCCGGGAGCTCGGGCAGGACGGCGCGGTGGCGCCGGAAATCGGGCTGCTCGCCTCCATGCGGCCACGGGAGGGCGCCGAGTCGAACTGAC
>NZ_BDBH01000014.1 GCF_001612885.1 Nocardia harenae NBRC 108248
CGCCTCCATGCGGCCACGGGAGGGCGCCGAGTCGAACTGACGGCCGCGCCGGCCCGGCCGGACCCGAGCGCTATGCGGGCTCGCTCAGCAACTGCCGGAATCGGCTGCCGTGGAAGATGAGCGGCTCGGCGCCGTCCTCGGTGGCGATCCGCTCGATCCGCACCAGCGCCACCTCGTGGTCGCCCGCGGGCACGACCGTCTCCAGCGTGCCCTCGATCCAGGCGGCCGAGCCCTCGACGAAGACCGCGCCCTCCTCGCCCCGGTGCACCGAAACGCCCTGGAAGCGGTCGCCGGCGCGGGTGCCGAGGCTGCGGGCGGCCGCGCGCTGCCCGGTGCCGAGCAGGCTGAGCCCGAGCTTGCCGGAGCGCCGCAGCACCGGCCAGGTGGCCGAGCCGAGCTGGACGCAGAAGGAAACCAGCGGCGGATCCAGCGAGACCGGGACGAAACTGCTCACCGCCAAACCCGCCGGCACGCCGTCGATCTCGGCGCAGACCGCGACCACGCCGCTGGGGAAGGCGCCGAAGGCGCGGCGCAATCCGGCGGCGTCGGCCGGGGCACGGAACTGCTGCTGCATAGCCCCGAATCTAACATCTGATATATCAGTAGCCAACCCCGAACTCGAAATGGACAGCACGCGGGGCCGTACCGGACGCCGGCCGGTTCCGCTCCGGACCGGCACGCGCCGCGCTCGCCGAGGTGTTCGCGCCGCGCGTGATCCGTCCGCGGGGTCGCGGCGTACCGCCAAGGGCGGCAGCCGAACTGGCGTCTCGAAGGCGCCCGACACTCCGGCGGGACCGGAATCGAGCAGGTTCACCGATCGACGGTCTACGGTTCGGATCGACTCCGGAATGAAAGGAACCAATCACGTGGCGGAGGTTTCCACCAGCCCGGCGGACCGGCTCGGGTTCGCCGCCGGACAGGTCGTCCTGGAGATCGGGTACGACGAGGACGTCGACGACGCCCTGCGCGCCGCGATCGAGGCCAAGACCGGCTCCGAGCTGGTCGACGAAGACTACGAGGACGACGCCGACGCCGTCGTGCTCTGGTACCGCGACGACGATGGCGACCTCACCGACCTCCTGGTCGACGCCATCGGCTTCCTGGCGGGCGCCGGCACGCTGTGGTTGTTCACCCCCAAGACCGGGCGCGCCGGCTATGTCGAGCCGAGCGATATCGCGGATGCCGCGATGACCGCGGGGCTGGCTCGGACCAGCTCCGCGACGGTCGCGCCGGACTGGTCGGGCACCAGGCTGGTCAGCCCCAAGCGCTAGCAGGCCTCGATCGGCCGCGGGTGCGGGTCCGCGCCGCCCAGGTGCTCCGCGAGGTGCGCGGTGAGCTCGGCGGCATCGGCCCCCGAGCCGTCGATGTAGGTGGAGCGCCTGCGCCGCAGCACCGGCAGCCCGGTGACGTAGAGCCCGGGCCAGTCCACCACGCCGCCGTGGTGGCGCAGCCGCCCGCGCGGGTCGAAGGCAGGCACCTGCAGCCAGGAGTGGTCCGGCTTGATGCCGGTCGCCCACACCACCGAGCGGATCTCGCCGCTGGTCAGGTCGAGCAGCAGCGGCGAGTCCGGCACCCGGGTGGGGTCGGGGCGCTCCCCGGTGCCGCCCGCGTGCGCGTCGATGCCGTCCAGCAGGCGGTTGAGCTTGAGGTCGGCCAGCGTCACCACATTGCGCAGCGAGCCGGAGAACTGCGCCTTCCCGTCCCGGATCCCGGCCAGCTTGCCGACCAACCGGATGCCCTGCTCCTGCAGCGCGTTGAAGTCGACCGTGCGGTCGCCGCCGACCAGCTGGAAGGAGGCCAGGTTGCGGGCGCGCACGAGGTCGTCGATCCGGTCGAAGCGCTCGTCGAGCAGCCCGATCTCGTCCAGCCACCACAGGATGTCGCGGTCCCGGTAGCGCCGCGGCACCCGGACGTGCTCGCCGGTGGCGAGCGTGACCGGGCGGCCGGAGCGGTGGAGCTCCTCGGCGATCTGCACGCCGCCGGCCGCGCCGCCGACCACGAGCACCCCGCCGTCGGGCAGCTGCGCGGGGTTCCGGTAGTCGAGTGCGGCGAGCGATTCGATGCCGTCCGGCAACGCGGCGGCGAGCGCGGGCAGTGGCGAGACGGTGGCGCCTGCGGCCAGCACCACGCTGCGCGCCGACCAGTCGCCCCGGTCGGTGGCGACGGTGAAGCCGGCGTCGGTGGCGCGCACCGCGGTCACCGTCGTCTCGGTGCGCACCGGGGCGGCGGAGGCGGCGGCGTACTCGCTGACGAACTCCGCCACCGCGGCGGCCGTCAGGTAGCCGTCGGGGTCGTCGCCGTCGTAGGCGTGGCCGGGCAGCCGGGTCATCCAGTTGGGCGTGAGCAGACGCAGCGAATCCCAGCGCTGGGTGCGCCAGGAGTGCGCCACCCGGCCGCGCTCGAGGACCACGTGGTCGATCGAGCGGGCGGCCAGGTGGCGGCTGATCGCCAGGCCGTTGTGCCCGGCTCCGACCACGACGGTGGTCGTGGCCGGCATCAGGACGCGTTGACCTCGACCTCGACGTTGGTGGGGTTGGTCAGCGCGTCGTAGACCGCGGAGCGCTTCTGCGACTGCGCCACCAGCGCCTCGATATCGGCGGGCGAGGCGTCGGCGTCGATGTCGTAGGCGACGGCGATATTGGAGAAGCCGTTGCGCACCTCGGGGTCGGCGCCGAGAATGCCGTGCAGGTCGAAGTCGGCGCGCACGGTGGCGACCACCGAGTTCAGCTTGATCTGGCGCTGCTGCGCGACCGAGGCGATGCCTGCGGTCAGGCAGGAGCCCAGCGCCACCAGCACGTACTCGGCCGGGGTGATGCCGTTGTCCTCGGCCGCGAACTGCGGCGGGTGGTCGGCGTCGAAGGTGAACTTCTTGGTGTGCGCCTGCTCGCCGCCGAGGCCGTAGAAGGTCTCCACCTCGGTCCGGCTGTGCGTGCCGCGCACCCAGCTCACGGTCGAGCGCCACTCGAACCGGGCGATCTCCGGGGAGTCGGCCAGCGCGGCGCGGGCGCCGAGCAGGTGCTCGACATTCACGCCGTTGTCGACGGCGGGGGCGGTTCCGGTCATGGACGATACCTCCTGAATCGTGCGGACTAGCGAACGGTCTTGCGGGCGGTGATCTGGCCGGTGTCGAAGCCGAGCAGGTGCAGCCCGCCGTGGAAGCGGGCGTGCTCGATCTTCAGGCAGCGGTCCATCACGACGGTCAGGCCGCGGGACTCCGCGTCCCCGGCGGCCTCCTCGTTCCAGATGCCGAGCTGCACCCAGAGCACCGGGGCCGGGGTGAGCGCGGCGACCTCGTCGACCACGGACGGTATATCGCTCGCCTTCCGGAAAACGCAGACGACATCCGGGGTGTGCGGCAGGTCGGCGAGCGAGCCGAAGATCTCGTGGCCGAGCACGCTGCGCCCGGCCGCGTTCGGGTTGATGAAGTGCACCGTGTAATCGGTGGACTGCACCAGGTAGGTGCCGACGAAGTAGCTGGCCCGCGCCGGGTTCGTGGAGAAGCCGACCACCGCGACCGACTTCGCCCGGCGCAGAATCTTCAGCCGCTCCTTGGCCGACGGCCCCAGCCAGCCGCGCTCGCTGTGCAGTTGCCTGGCGCGTGGCGAATCCGCGGGCAGCGCGAGAGTCAGGCCGTTGACCAGGTGGGTCTCCACGTTCTGGCTCATGCTGTCTCCTCTCGGCACGAGCGAGGGCCCTGCGTGGTCACGCTCCGCTTCCGCCTCCGGGCCTGAGTCGCTCATGCTGTCTCCTCTCGGCACGAGCGAGGGCCCTGCGTGGTCACGCTCCGCTTCCGCCTCCGGGCCTGACTCGCTCATGCCGTCTCCTCTCGGCACGAGCGAGGGCCCTGCGTGGTCACGCTCCGCTTCCGCCTCCGGGCCTGACTCGCTCATGCCGTCTCCTCTCGGCACGAGCGAGGGCCCTGCGTGGTCACGCTCCGCTTCCGCCTCCGGGCCTGACTCGCTCATGCCGCAACCTCCTTCGACGCGGCATGCAGCGCCTGGTCCAGGTCGTGCAGGATGTCGTCCACATCCTCCAGCCCGACACTGATCCGGACCAGCCCCGGCGCGACCCCGGCTTCGACCAGCTGCTGCTCGGTGAGCTGCGCGTGCGTGGTCGAGGCGGGGTGGATCACCAGCGTCTTGGTGTCGCCGATATTGGCCAGATGGCTTGCCAGATCCAGCGATTCGATGAACGCCCGGCCCGCCTCCCTGCCCCCCTCGACGCCGAAGCCGAAGACGCTGCCCGGCCCGAGCGGCAGGTACTTGGCGGCGCGCTCGTGGTGCGGATGCGCGGGCAGCCCGGCCCAGTTCACGAAGTCGACGCGCGGGTCGGCATCCAGCCACTCGGCCACCGCGCGGGCATTGTCCACGTGGTTCTGCATGCGCAGCGGCAGCGTCTCCACCCCGAGCGCGAGCTGCCAGGCCGCCTGCGGGGCCAGCGCGGGCCCGATATCGCGCAGTTGCTCGGCGCGCAGCCGGGTCAGGAAGGCGTACTCGCCGAAGTTGCCGTTCCAGGTGAGCCCGCCGTAGTGCGGCACCACCTCGTCGAAGAGCGGGAAGCGCGGATTGTGCCAGTCGAACCGGCCGGACTCCACCACCACCCCGCCCAGCGTGGTGCCGTGCCCGCCGAGGAACTTGGTGGCCGAGTGGATCACGATGTCCGCGCCCCACTCCAGCGGCCGGTTCAGGTACGGGGTGGGAATGGTCGAGTCGACGACGAGCGGCACCCCGGCCGCGTGCGCCACGTCGGCCAGCCCCTCGATATCGGCGATGCCACCGGACGGGTTCGCCACCGTCTCGGCGAAGACCAGCGTGGTGCGGCCGGTGATGGCGGCGGCGTAGGCCGCCGGATCGTCCGAGGCGACGAAGGTGGTCTCGACGCCGAAGCGGCGCAGCGTGTTGTCCAGCTGGGTGAGGGTGCCGCCGTAGAGCTGCGCGCCCGCCACGATGTGGTCGCCCGCGCCCGCCAGCGCGGCGAAGGTGATGAACTCCGCGCCCATTCCGCTCGCGGTGGCGACGGCGCCGAGCCCGCCCTCCAGGCTGGCGATCCGCTCTTCGAAGCTGGCCACCGTCGGGTTCGCCAGCCGGGAGTAGACATTGCCGTACTTCTGCAGGGCGAACCGGGCGGCCGCGTCGGCGGTGTCGTCGAAGACGAACGCCGCCGACTGGTAGATCGGCAGCGCCCGCGAACCGCTCACCGCGTCCGGGATGTTCCCCGCGTGAATCGCCCTGGTCCGGAACCCGTATTCCCGATCAGCCATGTGCCACGATCCTGGAGCGGCCGTCGGCCCCCGCGGCGCTCTGCTCAGCCAAGCCGCACCGTCGACTCCGAGGCGAGCGCGCCCTTCCGGGCCACGTGCGCGGCCCAGGTCGTCCGCGCCTTCTCCGGGTTCTCCTCGATCGCCCGTACGAGAACGCCGACGGTCTCGATGTCGACATTGTCGAGGACGGTATCCGCGCTCATCGTCCACTCCCTCGGGTAGCCAGGCCGTTGCGGTCCTTCGCAGTCTCCCGAGGTTCGGGCGGGGTTTGAACCCATTGACGCAGGCTGAGCGAAACCTTGACGTGGCCGCGCCCGGTCGGTCCCGCCGCTCCGCGGTCGTGCGGCTACACCGGGCCGGTCCGATCGGGCCGTGGCGCCGCACCGAGCAGCAGATCGTCCAGGTAGCGGCGCAGCGGTACCCCGACCTCGAAGCCTGCGGTGGCGGCGGCGCAGAGCCGGCGCGCCACCTCGGTGACCGTGAGCCCGGTCTCGGCGGCCCGCCACGCCAGGATCTCGGCCGCCCGGCCCGCATCGATCCGGTAGATCAGCATGAGCATGCCCGCCGCCTGCTCGCGCACACCGCGCTCGCGGGCATAGGCGGGCAGCGCCTCGTCGACCGCCGCGCGCTGCTCGGCCGCGAGCACCGCGGTGAGATCGACGGTGAAGCCGTCGGCGCCGAGCACGGCGCCGTCGGCAGCGCGGACGGCATCGCCGACCACGACGACGGTGCGGTCGCCATCGGGCAGCCGCGGCCGCAGGCAGAAGCGGCGGCCGCTGCGCAGCGCGGCGGCCAGCGCGGGCCGGTCGTCGGGGTGCACGGCATCGGGGCTCGGGCAGCCGCCGGAGCGGGGGCCGAAGCGCAGGGCTCGGGGGGCATCGGGACGCGTCATGCGGCGGCTCGCCTTCGGCTCACCGCCGCCATCGGGGTGTTGGTCATCGTGTTTTCACTATCGGGCAGGGCACCGACATGTTGCGGTGTCGATGACCACAGTGCTCAGCGCGCGGAGCGGTAGAGCCGCCGCACCACGTCCTCGATCTCCGGCTCCTCGATGGTCAGGTCGCGCACCTCGGCGCGCGCGGATACCGCCGTGAGCAGCTGCGCGGCGGTGGTCCGCTCGGCGTCGAAGGCGAGCCGCTGGCGCATGCCGCCCGCCTCGCTGGCGAGCAGCGTTGCGTCCGGGATGCCGGTGAGGTCGGGGGCGGGCGCGGTGAGATCCACCACCAGCACCCGGCGCGCGCCGACCGTCGCGGCCAGCCCGGCGAGCGAGCCGTCGTAGGCCAGCGTGCCGTGGTCGACGACGAGCACCCGGTCGCAGAGCCGCTCGATATCGCCCATGTCGTGCGTGGTGAGCAGCAGCGTGGTGCCGCGCTCGGCCCGCTCGGCGCGCAGGAACTCGCGCAGCCGCTGCTTGGAGAGCACGTCGAGCCCGATGGTCGGCTCGTCCAGGATGATCAGCTCCGGCGAGTGCAGCAGCGCGGCCGCCACCTCCGCGCGCATCCGCTCGCCCAGCGAGAGCTGGCGCACCGGCGTCGCCAGCGTCTCCGCCATCTCCAGCTGCTCGACCAGCGCGTGCGTGCGCTTGCGCGCGGCGTCCGGGTCCAGCCGGTGCACCGCGGCCAGGATCGAGAAGGATTCGCGCAGCGGCAGATCCCACCAGAGCTGGGAGCGCTGCCCGAACACCACCCCGATCCGGCTCGCCAGCTGCCGCCTGCGCCGCACCGGCTCCAGCCCGCAGGTGCGCACCGTGCCGGAGGTCGGCACCAGGATGCCGGTGAGCATCTTGATGGTGGTCGACTTGCCCGCGCCGTTGGCGCCGATGTAGCCCACCGCGGCGCCGCGCTCCACCCGGAAGCTCATGGCGTCCACGGCGGTCAGCGTCTCGCGCCCGCGCAGCTTCCCGCGCCGCAGCACGAACTGCCTGGTCAGATCACGGGCCTCGATGATCGGCTCGTCCATCAGCCGCCGCCTCCCTGGTAGTGCCGAGTTCCGGTGCGCCACAGCGCGAGTCCGAGCAGCCAGGCCCAGAGCGCGGCCACCGGAGTCAGCCAGGCCAGCCAGGACGGCAGCAGCGGGGGGCCGGGCAGCCCGAGCAGCCCGAGGGTGGGCAGGTACGCGGTGAACGCCACCGGGATGGCGAAGCCGAAGAGCAGTTTCAGCCCGGTCGGGAAGATCGACGCGGGCAGCGTGGCGGCGTAGGAGCCGCCGTAGGTGAAGCTGTTGGTCAGCTCGGCGCCGTCGATCAGGAAGAACTGGCAGCCCGCGGCGGCGACGAAGAGCCCGGCGAACAGCGCGGTCCCCGAGACCACGGTGAGCAGCAGCAGCGCGACCGCGCCCGCCGACCAGTCGATGTCGTTGCGCGCCAGCCCGATCGCGAGCACGGTGAGCGCGACGCTCGCCCTGGCGAAGCGGCGCAGCGAGATATCGCTGGTGATCAGCTGCAGCAGCAGCGGCTGCGGGCGCAGGTGGTAGATGTCGAGCCGGCCGAGCCGGATCAGCGTCGGCAGCGTGTCCAGGTGCCCGAAGAGCACCTGGGAGAGCGCGAAGGCGGTATTGCTCAGCCCGAACAGCAGCAGCGCGGCATCGAGGTCGAGCCCGCCGAGCACCCGGACGGTGTGGAAGACCACCCATACCTCGGCGAACTCGGCCAGCCCCACCACCAGCGAGCCGAACAGCTCGCTGGCGAAGGAGAGCCGGTACGAGCGCTGCGCGCGCAGCCGCGAACTCAGTACCGTCACATACGGTCTGGTCCAGTGGCCCGCGGGGGCGAGGTCAGCCACCCTGCACCTCCAGCTTGCGCCTGCCCGCCCCGAGCAGCGCCTGCCCGAGCGCCGCCGTCACCAGCAGCCAGAACACCTGCACCCCCACCACCCCGAGCGCCGCGGCGCCGGTGACCCGGCCGGAGAGCACGTCGACCGGCGCCTGCAGCACCGAGGGGAACGGGGTGGCTGCGGCGATCGCGCCGAGCCAGCCGGGGAAGAGGTGCACCGGGACGAAGAGCCCGGCGAGGAACGAGCCGAGCACCTGGTGCAGCGTCCGGATGCCGCGCGTCTCCACCACCCAGAAGCCGGCGAGGGCGGCGCAGAACAGCGTCAGCGACGAAATGGCCGTGCCGAGCAGCACACTCGGCAGACCGAGCAGGTAGGCGACCGGGTCGTCCGGCAGGGCGAGCCCGCCGTAGACCAGTGCCCCGACCGCGAGGGTGGGCAGCCCGCGCGGCAGCAGGGTGCAGGTGGCCCGGCCCAGATCGCCGGCGACGGTGGCCAGCTGGAGGTCGACCGGGCGCAGGAAGTCGACCGCGATATCGCCGCTGCGCACCCGCTCCCCCAGCTCCACGCCGCTGTCGGAGAAGAGCACCGCGCCGAGCAGCGCCTGCGAAAGCCACACGTAGGCAGCGATACTGCCCGCGTCGTAGCCGCCGAACGAGCCCGCCGAGCCGATCGCCGCCAGCATGACCGCGCCGCGCAGCAGCCCGAACACGCTGTTGGTGAACATCCCGGCGAAGAGCGCCAGCTTGTACTGCCACTGCCTGCGGAACCCCGCCCCCGCGAGCCGCCAGTAGACCGCGGCCGCGCCGCGACCGGACAGCACGAACACCGGCATCGCCCCACCCCTCCCCCACCCGGACACGAAGAGGGCACATTACCCGCGCGGCCGGGCCGGGCCAAGGGATTTACCCGGCGACCGAACGCCCGTGGGCCGAACCGGCCAGAAAGACCGCGGCCGGCCGCGCGGCCGGTAAGGTGAGCGCCGCTCATTTTCGGGGCAGGCGCAGGCGGGAGACGTGATGCCGACGAAGACCACCGCACCGCGACGTCGGCCGACCCAGGATCGGGCCAAGGCCACCAGGGAGCACATCCTGGACACCGCCGCGCGGCTCTTCGGCGAGCGCGGCATCGCGGGGACGTCGACGAACCGGATCGCGGCCGAGGCCGGGGTCAGCATCGGCACCGTCTACCGGTACTTCGCCGACCGCTCGGTGCTGGTCGAGGAGTTGCTGGCGCGGCTGCTGGAATCGGTGGAGAAGCGGTTCACCCAGCGCATGTTCGACCTCTCCGGCAAGGACGCCCCCGATGTCTGGGTGGACATCCTCACCGTCGTCACCGACGAGCTGGTGGCCCATGCCGCGCTGGTCCGGGCCCTGGTGGCGGGGGTGCAGTTCTACAGCAGCGGCATCCCGGAGTTCGAGCCCCGGCTGCGGCTGCTGGTGAAGGTGCTGATCATCCAGCTGCTCGGCCCCGGCGACGATCACCGCTACGACGTCATGACCTTCGTGCTGATCAACACCGGTTTCGCCGCCGCGCTGCGCAGCTCGGCGGCGGAGGTGGACGGCACCGCCCGGCGCGAGGCGATCGAGATGACCGGCCGGATGATCGGCGCGTTCCTGGCCGCCGAGGGGGCGGGCACCGCGCACTGAGCGCAATAGTGAGCACTACCGCACTTCCGGCCGCGCACTCGAGCATCGCGACAGGTCGGGCGGGCGGAGGGAACTCTGGTACCTGCGCTCGGCGCTCGTGGTCTGCCCGGCGGTCACAGGCCGGCCGCGGCCGCCCGCCAGCGCGCGATCTCGGCCCCGATCTCGGTGCCGGGCGGCTCGTCGTAGAGCCACTCCCTGGCCAGCGTGTGCCAGTTGGCGGTGACCTCGAGCTGGCCGAGCAGCGCGAAGGTGAAGAGGTCGGCGCGCCGGGAGAAGACGTGCTCCGGGGGGAGCAGCTGGTGCCGCATGCCGCGGAACTCGGCCGCGCGCGGGTCGATGGCGAGCACCACCGCGCCGGTCGCCACCTCCGGGGTGATGGTGATCGGCTCGTCGACCAGGTGCCAGCCCGCCGCGGCCCACACGTACTCCAGGCACTCGGTCTCGGTGACCCCGGCCGCCGGGTCGATGATGCCGCGCCCGACCCAGGCGGCGTAGAGGTCGGCGGCGCGCTGCTCCCCGGCCGCGCGTAGGCAGCAGCGCTCGAAGTCCACGTGCACGGGGTCCATCCGGTCGTAGAGCCCGAAGTCGACGAAGGCCAGCCTGCCGTCGTTCGCCAGCAGCACATTGCCCGGGTGCGGGTCGCCGCAGAACTCGAAGTCCTGGAAGAGCGTGCTGATGTAGAAGCGGTAGATCAGCTCGCCGTACCGGTTCCGCTCGGCCGCGGGCAGCGTGCGCAGGTGCTCGAAGGAGTGGCCGTCGACGAGTTCGGTGACCAGCACCCGGGCGGTGCAGTACTCGAGCAGCGCGTCCGGCACGAAGACGTACGGGTGGCCCCGGTAGCGGGAGGCCACCCGGTGCTGGGTGCGCGCCTCGCGCGGGTAGTCGAGTTCGTTGCCGATGCTGCGGGCGACCTCGGCGAGCACGTCGCTGTCGGCGGCGCTCGGCAGCGCCGAGCGCCAGAGCGCGGAGAACACCTCGAGGTTGCGCAGGTCGGCCCGGATCGCGTCCTCGACCCCGGGGTACTGCACCTTCACCGCGACCGCGCGGCCGTCGAGCAGCCGGGCCCGGTACACCTGGCCGATCGAGGCCGCGGCGATCGGCTCCGCGTCGAACTCGGCGAAGACCAGCGCGAGCGGCCCCAGCTCCTCCTCCAGCACCTGCCGCATGCCGGCGAAGGGCACCGCGGGTACCCGGTCGCGCAGCTCGGCCAGCTTGGCCCGGAAGAGCTCGCGGTGCGACTCCGGCACCAGCTCCAGGTCGAGCACCGAGAGCATCTGGCCCAGCTTCATGGCCGCGCCCTTCATGCCGCCGAGCACCGTCACCAGCTGCTGCGCGGTAGCCAGCGCGGAGCGCTCGGCGAGCACCCGCTTCGCCTCCTCGGTGCGGCCGATCATGGCCAGCCGCACCCCGGCGCCGCGCACCGCCTGCCCGGCGGCCAGCCGGCCCAGCCTGCCGCCCCGGCCAAGCCGGGATCTCGGCACCCGATCGGCCACCGCGGTCACCTCCTCGTGTCCGCCGCCCGCACCGGGGCGTCCTGGCATTCTCGGCGGCCGGGCCGCGCTTGTCGACCGGCTGCCGACCGGAGCGGCCGTCCCGTCCCTATCCGTTGAGCGAAACACCGCGCACAGCACGATCCCGGAAGCGAAAACCGGGGTGCGGTGCCGGTTGACCACCCGGCCCGGCGGTAGCCGACGGGTTGTCGCCCTTCTCTGCTCGCGAGCCCGCCGAGCGGAGGCAACCGCCGGAAGCGAGGATCTCGATGACACTCGTCGCAGTTCACGACAGCACCACCGCGCGCCGCACGCAGCGGGGCACCGACAGCTACGACGGGATCGAGCCGCTGCTCGAGCGGCTCGCCGCCATGGCGGGCGACGATCCGGGCCGCCGCCCGCTGCGCGAGCAGATCCTGCGCCGCTGCCTGCCCCTGGCCGACCACATCGCGCGCCGCTTCACCGGCCGCGGCGAGACCTACGACGACCTGCACCAGAGCGCCTCGCTCGGGCTGGTCCTCGCGGTCGACCGCTACGACCCCGCGCGCGGCGCCAGCTTCCTCGCCTTCGCCGTGCCGACCATCATGGGCGAGGTGCGCAGGCACTTCCGCGACCACACCTGGGCCGTCCGGGTGCCGCGCCGGGTGAAGGAGACCCAGCTCGCCATCGGCCCCACCATCGAGCGGCTCTGCCAGCAGTACGGCCGGATGCCGACCGCCATCGAGATCGCCATGGCGATGGACATCGACCTGCTCGAGGTCACCCAGGCGCTGCTGGCCGGCAATGCCTACCGCACCAACTCGCTCGACGCCACCGCCGACGACGACGAGAACTCGGTCGCCGCGCAGGTCACCGAGACGCTCGGCGATATCGATCCCGCCTACGACATCACCGACGACGCGCTGGCCGTCGCGCCGCTGCTGCGCGACCTCTCCGAGCGCGACCGGCGCATCCTGCACCTGCGTTTCTTCGAGAACTACACGCAGTCGCAGATCGCAACCGAGCTGGGCGTCTCGCAGATGCACATCTCCCGGATCCTCGCCCGCACCCTGGCCACGCTGCGCGATCGCGCGCTGCGGGATTGATCAGGCGTCGGGGGCCGAACTCGCTCCCGGCGGTGCGCCCGGCCTCGGCACCGACCGGCCGAGCATCTCGCGGAGATCGAGGGCAACCGGAGCGCGCTCAGTTGAGCTGGGCCTGCGCCCGGCGCAGGTAGGCGGTGTCGCGGCGCTGCTCCTCGGTGTCCGCGTCGCGCAGGGTGCGGCGGCGGCTCTCGCAGGCCACCGCGCGCAGCAGGCTGTCGAGCTGGCGGTGCGTGCGGCCGTGCGGGCAGTGACCGTCCAGGTCGTGCCAGCGGTGCCAGGGGTGCTGCCACTGCATCGGCGCGACCACGTACTTGATCGGCAGGTCGCCGAGCGCGGGGCCGGGATGGGTGGGGTTCATCCCCTCCACCGTAGCCCGTCCGGGCGACAGATGATGCCCGACGAGCGAAGAGCGAGGTTTGCCGCACTATTGCCCGCCAGCGCATGCGGCGCCGCCCGAAGGCCGGCGCGCCCTCGCCGCCCGCAGGTGGTCTGATCACCGCGGGCCCGGTCGCCACCTACCTCGGCGCACTGGAGAGCGCTACTCCCAGGGATTGATCACCGGCACACCGGTGGCCCGAAATGCCGAATCCCGCGTCGCCACGCTCATCCCCGCCGCCTTCGCCGTCGCGGCGATGTAGCCGTCGTAGCGTCCGATGGCGACCCCGTCGGCCCTGGCGGTGGCCATGAGCTCCACGTACGCCTCGGAGCAGGCGCGCCCCGCGCTCAGCCCATGGTCTTCTGACCGTCCAGCGACTCCCGGATGATGTCGGCGTGCCCGGCGTGCTGCGTGGTCTCGGCGACGATGTGCATGAGCACCCGGCGCCCGGACCAGGCGGACTCCTGGAACCAGGGCGCGGCGGGGAGGGTGAGCGCGGCGTTGAGGTCGACGGTGGCGACGAGAGCGTCGGTGCGGTCGGCGACCTGCTGGTAGGTCGCCAGCACACCGGCGAGCGTCTCGCCCGGGAGGAGCTGGAAGTCGAGGCCGCGCTGGGCGAAGTCGGCCTCGGTCATGGCGTCCATGTCCTTCATGGAGGACGGGTCGGCGAGGAAGTCGGCCCAGCCGCGCTCGGTGGCGGCGACGTGCTTGATCAGCCCGCCGAGCGTGAGCTCGCTGGCGGTCGAGCGCTGCCCGGCCTGCTCGTCGGTGAGGTTCTGCACGGTGAACCGCAGGAAGAAGCGGGCCTTGGCGAGCATGGCGAGCAGGTCTTGGCGCTCGGCGTCGAGCACGGCGGGGGCGGCGGCGGAGGTGGTCATGGCTGGCCTTTCGGTCGAGTTGTTCCGGCTTCGAGAACTACGCTAAAGCCCATTGCGGCCATTTTCCGGCCGCAATAGCGCGCAGAATCGAGAACATGGCCAATACCAGCACCCGGACACTGCGGCTGCTGTCGCTTCTGCAGACCCATCGCTACTGGCCGGGCGGCGAGCTCGCCGACCGGCTCGGCGTCTCCCCCCGCACCCTGCGCCGCGACGTCGAGCGGCTGCGCGAGCTCGGCTACCCGGTGCAGGCGAACCGCGGCGTCGACGGCGGCTACCAGCTCGCCCCCGGCGCCGCGCTGCCCCCGCTCATGATCGACGACGAAGAAGCCGTCGCCCTGGTCATCGGGTTGCAGACGGCCGTGCACGGCGGGGTGGCCGGGGTCGCCGAGCCCTCGATCCGCGCGCTGGCCAAGGTCGTCCAGGTGCTCCCGCCGCGGCTGCGCAAGCGGGTCGACGCGCTGCGCGCCATGACCGTCCCCGCCACCTGGGGCGCGACCGGCACCGGCCCCGACCCCACCGTGCTCACCGCGCTCGCCGCCGCCTGCCGCGACACCGAGCGGCTGCGCTTCGGCTACACCGCGGCCGACGGCCGCAGCGCCGACCGGCACACCGAGCCGCACCGCCTGGTCGCGCTGGGCAGGCGCTGGTACCTGGTCGCCTACGACCTGCACCGGCACGATTGGCGCAGCTTCCGGGTGGACCGCCTCACCGAACCGCGCGGCGACGGCACCCGCTTCCGCCCGCGCGAGCTGCCCGCCGCCGACGCCGCCGCCTTCGTCCGCACCGCCGTCGAGCAGGTGCCGCGGCCCTACCGCATCGAGGCGGTCGTGCAGACCTCGGCCGACGTGGTCAGGGCCAGGATCGGCCGCTGGTGCACCGCCGAGGAGATCGACGCGCACAGCTGCCTGGTGCGGATGACCGCCGACTCGCTGGAGTGGCCGATCATGGGGCTCGGCTCGCTGGAGGCCGACTTCACGGTGATCGAGCCCGCGGAGCTGCGCGACCGGCTGCGCGCCTGGGGCGAGCGCTTCGGCCGGGTCTGACCGCTACCCGCCCAGCAGCGGCAGTCGCTCCGTCCATGAGCAGGCCGCCGGTCGGAATCCATCGAATTCTTGCGGAGGGCCACCCGCCGCGCCGGCTGCGGCGGGTGGCCGGTACCGCGATCAGATCCGGTCGAGCAACCAGCCGCACAGCTCCTCGGTGATCTTCGTGTGCGGCTCGCTGGCCGAGGCGAGCACGAAGTCGTCGAAGCCGCTCTCCTCCGGCACCAGCTCGTCGATCGGGGTGTAGAGCTCGGCGTGCGAGTCCAGGTTCCGCACGTCGACGGCGCTCACCGCCGGGACGAAGCAGTGCTCCGGGATCGGGTTCTGCACCCCGAGGCCGAAGATCTTGTTCAGCCCCTCGGCGAGAATTTCGAACCCGGCCAGGGTGCCGCCGGGCGCGCCGTCGATATCCGGCAGGTCGGGGGTGTGCACCTCGTTCTTCGGCACGGTGATCACCCGCAGCATCGCGGCGAGGTCGTCGCCGCCGGTCGGCGTGGTGCGCAGGTCGGTGCCGAAGATCCCGATGCCCTTGCCGCGCAGCGCCGTCTGCCCGGCGCCGATGCCGTTGCCGCGGCCGGTGCCGGGGCCGTTGGCGAGGCCGAGCAGCCGCGGCCGCCGCGGCCAGTCGCCGACCCGGCGCAGCTCCTCCAGGAACTGCACGCGCAGCTCGCTCACGACCGGCTTGTCCGACCAGTCCGCGATGTGCCGCCAGAGCAGCTGCTGCGCCGCCGGGCTGTTCATCTGGTCGGAGAAGCGGCTGTCCAGATCCCGGATGTAGTGCGCGAAGCTCTGCAGCGAGATCGGGATATTGGCGCCCCGGTGCGGGCTGTCGTAGGAGAAGTAGGTGGCGGTCTGGTGGTCGATGCCCTGGGTCTCCAGCGCGGCGAGCGCGTGCCTGGTGACCAGCCCGCCCATGCTGAAGCCACCGACCACCAGCGGTTCGCTGCCGAGCCGCTGGGCGATGGCGCGCATGATCGCGGCCCGCGCGGCGTGGCTGTTGTCCAGGATGGAGGCGCTGCGCTCCAGGAAGCCGAGCAGGATCACGTCCCGGCCCCGCCTGCGCAGCTCGGAGATCAGCGGGTACTCGCCGTTCTCCAGCCCGGTGTAGGAGAACTTCAGCGTGCTCGGCCCGCTGTTGAAGCCGTCGGCCAGGATAACCGGCCGGTTCAGCCCCTGGTGGCCGTGGTTGCCGTAGTAGACCCAGGCCATGCCGTTGGGCAGTTCCCAGGTCTCGTCCGGGTCGGGCGGCTCGACGGCGGGGGCCACGACCGGCCCCGAGCCGAGCAGGATGGGAGGCGCTGCCCGCAGCGCCGCGGCGACATCACGTTCGTTCGGTTCGCTCATTCCAGCTCCCTCACGTCGCTCTTCGACCGCGCCCGGTGGCGCGGCCGGGGTCGAGTCTGGGGCACGCGAGCGCACGCCCGGCGGAACAACCGCAGATCATCGGGGGTTCACCGGCTCGCCGTCGGCGATGGGGGCTATCCGGAAAACGAAGGTTTCGATCGGGGGGCGATCCGCGCGACGACCCTGTCTTTCCGACCGGAAACAATACCGGCGTCAGTGAATGATCGGGAAGTCGTTCTCCCGCACCGAGACCACCACCGCGAGGTCCGCGAACGGCGCGGAGCCGCGGGTGACGCGATGCCCCCAGCGGGCCAGCGAGCCGCGCACCCCGTACTTGATCCGGATCCCCTCGCGCACGGTGTTCAGCACCGAGCCCTCGCCGAAGATGAGCGCCTCGCCCTGCTGCTCCCGCGAGCCGAGCGCCCGCGCCCCGCGCCAGTCGCCCGCCTGCACGATCACCCGCGGATCCCGCACCAGCTGCTCGACCTCCGGCGACCAGGACGACACCCGGAACGCCAACCGGCCGTCCCCGGCGGGCACCACCAGCCGCTTGCGCGTCTCCCGGCGCCCGGGCAGCACCTCGTGCGTGACCAGTACGGTGCCCGCGTCCCACCAGGGCGAGCCGGGGTGCCAGTCGGCCGGGCGGCCGAAGGCTCGCTCCGGCAGGTTCTCCGCTTCCACGCTATCGGCCTCGATCGTCGTCGTCATGGATCCCACCTGCCCCTCCAGCCACATCGGTGTCGCCAGAGCGCTACCCGCGCTACCTCCTCCGAACCCGGCCACGTTTACCCACGCGACCGGTGGCTACATCCTCGTCGACACCAGACCCCCTGCCGGGGCGATACCACCGCGGACCGGGCCGAGCGACTCGACACGACACACCGTTCCGTTCCACCCGCGCCGGCAGGGGCCCTACGGCCGGGGCGCCACCCAGCGTACCCGCGGTGACCGAGCGGCCCGCGCCGCCACCCGAGGCAGTGAGCCCGGTCACCCCACCGGCGCCCCGGCCGCCCCGCCCCGCCGCGGACGCGCCTGCGATCACCTGGCATTTCGCTGCCGTTCATGGTCCGGTTACCGCCAGATCACCGTCTCCGGCGCGGCGCATTGACGTAACACGCCACCGAGAGGTCACGATTGAGAGCGTGACTGCATTGGTTGACGCGTCTTCGTTAGGGGAGAATCTCGTGGATCCGTGGGCTGTGACGAGTCCATCCGACGGTGTGCTTCGCTTCACCAACGCCACCCATTCCCGGGCCGCCATGATCGCCGTCGAGCCGGTCGGCGACGTTCAGCTCGGGCCGGTCGACCCCGGCGACCCCTACACGAGCTTCGTATCGGAGGGGCGCGCGCCGGGCGAGTACTTCGAGCGGCGGGTCACCCGCCGCACCGGCTCCGGCCCGGCCGGGGTCCGGGTGCGCTGGATGATCGCCGGGATCGGCCCGCGCACCTGGGTACACAGCCTCACCGACCTGCCCGCCGAGTCCGTGAGCTGACGGCGCTCAGCACCCGGCCGCGCCTCCGGGGTCAGCGCGAGAGTTCGCCTTGGCGCGGACCGACCGGCACACCGGTCACCGTGAAGACGGTGCGCCTGCCGACCTCGACGGCATTGTCGGCGAAGCGCTCGTAGTACCGGCCGATGAGCGTGAGGTCGACGGCGGCGGCGACGCCGTGGTCCCAGAGCGGGCCGAGCACCGTGGCCAGCAGCTCCTCGTGCAGGTCGTTCATGGTCTCGTCCCGATCGGCGAGCCCGGCCGCGGCCTCGGCGTCGCCGGATTCCAGCACCTCGGCGGCGGCGGCGGCGATCTCCTCGGCGGCCGCCCCCATGCGGGCGACGAGCGGGCGCACCGGCTCCGGGACGACGTGCTCCGGGTGCCTGCGCCTGGCCGCCGCGGCGATGTGCGCGGCGAGCGCGGCCATCCGGCGCAGGTGGGTGCCGAGCTGGATGGCGGTGACCACCTGCCGCAGCTCGCCCGCGACCGGCGATTGCAGCGCGAGCAGCCGGGCGGCCTCGCGCTCGATCTCCGCGCGCAGCGCCCCGGCCTCGGCGGCGAGGTCGATGGCGGTCTCGGCGCTGCTCAGCTCGGCCTGCACCAGCGCGGTGGTGGCCAGCGCGACGACCGCGCCCGCGCGCAGGCACAGGGTGTGCAGCAGCTCGGCCAGCCCGCGCAGGTCGTCGTGGTAACCGACGCGGGCATGGTGCTCGGACGGGCCGTCCGGCAGCACCGGCGGCCGCCAGGTCTCCTCGACCGGCCAGCGCACCGCGTTCAGCCGCTCCCTGACCCGGGCGAGGTCGGCATCGCGCGGCAGCTCCTGGGTGAGCCGGGTGATGGCGACGCCCGCCTCGACCCGATCGGCGGGCAGCGTGCCCTGCGCGACCAGCCCGGCCACCACCTGCTCCACCTCGTCGTCGCTCAACCGGCGGCCGAGCAGCGCGAGCAGCGGCACCCGATCCTGCTCGGGGATGCCCTCCGGGTACCCGGCCCGTAGCCAGTCCACGATCCGGCCGAGCAGCTGTGCCCATTCGAAACTCACGCCATCACGCTCCCTGTGCTCGCCGCCGCGAATGCCCGTTCGGGCGGCAGCGAAACCCTATCCGCAATCGGTGTCCCGCGCCGGGCCGACCAGCCCCGCCACGATCCGCGCGGAGAGCAGCACGAGCGGCAGCCCGCCGCCCGGGTGCGCCGAGCCGCCGACCAGGTACAACCCCGGCACCGGCGCGGTATTGGCCGGGCGCAGGAAGGCCGCGCGCGGCCCGTTGGAGGAGGAGCCGTAGATGCAGCCGCCCGGTGTGGCGGTGCGCCGCTCCAGCTCGGCCGGGTGCACGATCGCCCGGTGCCGGATCCGCTCGCGCACATCGACGCCGCGCTCGGCCATGAGGTCGAGCAGCCGGTCCGCGTAGCGGTCGGCGAGTCCCGGTGTTTCCCAGTCCATGTCGTGCTCGGGAGCGTGCCGGGGCGCGTTCGCCAGCACGAACCAGGCGCCGGTGCCCGGCCCCGGCACGATGGCCGGGTCGTCGGGGGCGCTGATATAGACGGTGGGGCGCCGGACCGGGCGCAGCGGGCCGCGCCTGCCGAAGACCGAGTCGAATTCGTCGTCGTAGTCCTCGGCGAAGAGGACGCAGTGGTGCGGCAGCGGTGGCGGGTCGTCCAGGGCGAGGAGCAGGGCGAAGCCGGAGAGCGACGGGGTCGCGCGGCGCAGGCGGGCGGCGGCGCGCCGGGCGGCGCCCGTTCGGAGCAGCTTTCCGTAGACCTGCCCGGCGTCGGCATTGGCGACCACCAGGTCGGCCGCGCGCCGGGTGCCGTCGGCGAGTACGGCGCCGGCGACCCGGCCGCCGTCGGTGACCAGCCGCACCACCTCGGCCTCCGTCTCCAGCACGCCGCCGAGTTCGAGCAGGCGATCCCGCAGCGCCGTGGCGATCCGGCCCAATCCGCCTGCCACATACCAGGATCCGAAGGCCTGCTCGCTCCAGGGCACCGAGGCCAGCGCGGCGGGGGCGCGGCGCGGGTCGGAGCCGGTGTAGGTGGCGTAGCGGTCGAGGAGGAGGCGGAGGCGGGGGTCGTCGAGGTAGCGGTTTCCGAGGCCGCGCAGCGTCTGCCAGGGGGCGACGGTGCGCACCTGGCGCGGGGTGGCGATGCCGCCGATCATGGTGCGCAGCCCCATCGGGGATTCCAGGAACGGCTCGCGCGTGACGTCCCAGATCTGCTCCGCGCGACGCAGCAGTGCCGACCACTGGGCGCCGCGGCCGGGGCCGAGCGCGGCGTCGAGGGCGGCCGGGATCTCGGCGAGCGTGCCCGGCATGTCCAGCTCGGTGCCGTCCGGGAAGCGGTAGCGCGCCGCGATCGGCAGCCGTCGCAGCTCCAGCACGTCGTGCAGCGCGGTGCCCGCGGCGGTGAAGGTCTCCGCCAGCACGTGCGGCAGGGTCAGCAGCGAGGGCCCGGTGTCGAAGCGGAACCCGTCGAGTTCGAGCACCCCGAGCTTGCCGCCGACCTCCGCCGCCTGCTCCAGCACGGTGACCTCGTGCCCGAGCGCCCGCAGCCGCAGCGCCGCCGCGAGCCCGCCGACTCCCGCGCCGACGACCAGAACCCGGCTCATCCGTCCTCCTTCCCGTTCGCACCCGACTCTACGGGCGGGCCGTTTCGCGCCGCCGCCGGTGGGAAAACCGGAATGTGCCCGTCGATCCGCTCCCGTCTCTGGCCCGCTGGCTCGGCCGTCAGCCATGGGTCATGCGCACCGCCCCGCTCGTCCTGGCCACCGAGCGGGTGCTGCGCGGGGTGAGCGGGAACCGGCTCGGCGTGCTCGATATCGCCGGGTTGCCGACGCTGCGGCTCACGGTGGCCGGGCGGAAGACCGGGGTGCCGCGGGAGACGTCGCTGCTGTACGTGCCGTACGGGGCGGATTTCCTGCTCGTCGGGTCGAATTGGGGGAACGCGGAGCATCCGGTGTGGTCGGCGAATCTGCGAGCGGCGTCGTCGGCTCGGGTGCGGCTGCGCGACGAGGTGTTCACGGTGACGGTGTCCGAACTGGCGGGATCCGCGCGGGAGGCCGCTTGGGCGGCGGCGGTGGAGTTCTGGCCCGGGTATCGGGTGGAGGAGAAGATGGCGGCCGGGCGGCGGTTCCGGATTTTCGAGCTGCGGCGAGTCCGGTGAGTATCGGGGGCGAACCGCGATGTCCTCCGGCTGGTCAGCCCACCACGTGCGCACCCACCACCGCGAGCAGCCGCAACTGCTCCAGCGCCGCCGACCCGGCCGGCGGTGTCAGCACCACCAGATGCTGCCCGTCCGCCGCCGCCAGCACCTCGCAGTCCAGCGTGATCGCCCCGACCCGGGTCGCGAAGGTCTTGCGCTGCATTCGCCGGGCCGCCACCTCGTGCCGCGCCCACAGCGCCGCGAACTCCGGGCTGCACGCCAGCAACCCGTCCACCAGCTCCCGCATATCGGCATCGGAGCGCCGACGCGCCCAGGCGGCCCGCAGATCCGCCACCCGGACCCGGCTGTGCTCCTCGCGTTCGTCCGGCGGCACCAGCTCGCGCGAGCGCGGGTCGGTGAACCACCGCCAGATCGCGCTGGCGGGCAGCCCGGTCAACCCATCGATATCGCCCATGAGCAGCCGCGCCAGGTGATTGCGCGCCAGCACCACCTCGGTATCGGTGCAGACGAACGCCGGCGCGTCCTGCAATCGGTCCAGTACATACAGCAGCGCGGGCCGCACATGCGTGGCCACCCCGCCGCGATCCGGCACAGCGTGCCCCGCCAGCCGGTACAGGTGATCGGTCTCGTCCTGGGTGAGCCGCAGCGCCCTGGCCAGCGCCCGCACCATCTGCGTCGACGGCTGCGGCCCGCGCGCCTGCTCCAGGCGCCCGTAGTAGTCGACCGACATGCCGGTCAGCTGCGCCACCTCTTCGCGCCGCAACCCACTGGTCCGCCGCCGCACCCCCGGCGGAAGCCCGACCTCCTCCGGCCGGATGGCATCCCGGCGGCGGCGCAGGAACTGGGCCAGCGCATCACGGTCCATCTCGCCAGTCTGGCGCAGCGCGGCCCGCGCTGGAAGGGATCGCGAGTCCCTGGTTGCCCGCGTCCTGCCCGCACCGCGACGCCGAGCGGAAACTGGCCGCATGGACACCAAGAACCTCGGGAAAGCGACCACCTCCGCCTTCGGCCTCGGCTGCATGGGCATGTCCGGCGTCTACGGCGCGGCCGACCGCGGCGAGAGCATCGCCACCGTGCACGCCGCCCTGGACGCGGGCATCACCCTGCTCGACACCGGCGACTTCTACGGCACCGGCCACAATGAACTGCTGCTCGCCGAGGCGCTGCGCGGGGTGCCGCGCGAGCGGTACCAGCTGAGCGTGAAGTTCGGCCCGCAGGTCGGGCCGGACGGCGCCTTCCTCGGAATCGACGCGCGGCCGAAGGCGGTCAAGGCGGCGGTCGCGTATTCGCTGCAGCGGCTCGGGACCGACCACATCGACGTGTACCGCCCGGCGCGGCTCGATCCGGCCGTGCCGATCGAGGAGACCATCGGCGCCATCGGGGAGCTGGCCGACGCCGGGTACGTGCGGCACATCGGGCTCTCCGAGGTCGGGTCGGCGACGATTCGGCGGGCGGCGGCGGTGCGGCCGATCGCGGATCTGCAGATCGAGTACTCGCTGGCGACCCGGGGGGTCGAGCGCGACATCCTGGCCACCTGCCGGCAGCTCGGGATCGGCATCACCGCGTACGGCGTGCTGGCCCGCGGGCTGATCGGCGGGCACTGGCGGCCGGGGTCCGGCGGGAACGGGGATTTCCGCCCGCACAGCCCGCGCTTCGGCGCCGAGCACCTGGCGCACAATCTCGCGCTGGTGGAGGCGCTGCGGACGGTCGCGGAGGGGCTCGGCGCCACCGTCGCGCAGGTGGCCATCGCGTGGGTCGCGGCGCGGGGCGGGGACATCGTGCCGCTGATCGGCGCTCGCACCAGGGCGCGGCTCGCGGAGGCGCTGGGGGCGGCGGAGCTGGAGCTCGGCGCCGATCAGCTGGCCGCGGTCGAGGCGGCGATGCCGGCCGGGGAGGTGGCCGGGGATCGGTATCCGGCCGAGCACATGGCGGCGCTGGATTCCGAGCGGGTCACAGCCGGGTGAGGTCGCGGCGGCACGAAATGGCCGCCGCCGGTGCCGTTCTCCGCGACGCCCGTGCCGCGGTGGCGCGGGCCGACGCCGACGCCGCGGAGGGAGTGCGACCGGTCAGCAACCCGGCTGGAACGGGTAGCAGGTCACGGTTCGCGAGGCAGGCGGGGGTGCGGGGACCGGTTCGGGGCGGTCCGCGACGGTCTGGACCGGGAGCGGCGTGCTCTCCCCCGGAGCGGCGTCGTCCGCGGCGGCGCACTGGCTGAACAGCCAGAGGGCGGTGCCGAAGGCGGTCAGGCCGAGCAGGGCCAGCAGGATGGAGGTGAGGGGGCTGCGTTCGCGGGCAACGGAATGCAGAGGGGAGCTCGGGTCCGCATGCGGACCCTCGGTGGTCGCTCCGGCCGGCGGCTCGGCCGGGATCGGGGCAGTTCCCGCGGGCGGAGCAGGGTCGGCCGGCCCCGGTCCGGTGGTGCCGGACGCCGGGTCAGGCGGCGCGGGAACGGTTCCGGCGGCCGGCTGCGGCACTGGCGAACCGGTCGCGGCCCCCGATACCTCCGGCCCTGCGGCCGGCCGCACCCCGCTCGCTCCCGCAGGAGGCTCCGCTGCCGCCGGCGCCGGAGGGGCAACGGCTCCCGCTGTGGGCGCGGTGGCTGCCGCGGCCGCCGGCATGCCGGCCGGACCGGCCACCGCCGAAGCGGCAACGGGCGCGGACGAGCCGGCCGCGGGAAACCCCACGGCGACGAGCTGCTCGTCGGTGAGCCCGTGCTGCTCCCCCACCAGCACATCCAACGCCCCCCCGACCCCCTCCGCCGTCCACGAAACCGCCCGCACCTGATCCACCGCCGCCAGCCGCTCGTACAGCTGATGCGGATCCTCCGCGAGCAAGACATCGGTACCCGCGGGCAACCCCTCCCGATCCACGTTCATGGTGATCGGCACCCCCGCGAACGGCACCACAACGAGCAACCCGAGCACTTCGGCAGCCGAATCCCCGGTGTCGAGAACAGCTTTCACCGCCTCGACCGTCTCGGTCAGCCGATCCAGCGGATTGGTATCCCGCAACCGCACGGCGATCGGATCCCCGGCGACCCCCGCCATCCGCCACGGCTCCTCGGCGGGGCACTGCATCTCCCCCGTCATCGGCTCGGCGGGCATCTCGATATCGATCACCACGCACGAACGCGGCGTGAACACCAGCAGATCCGTGTCCAGCCCCGTACGCAGCACCTTCCGAAGCCCGCCCAGCGCGGGTAACCGGCACCCGGAGACGGCGATCCCGGGCAACTCCCCGGCTTGCAGCCAGTCGATCACCAATTGCTCGGTGTCGGAGACGACTCCACGGCTTCCACGAACGACGAACACCGCAGATCACTCCTTCACGCACGCACCGGCTGCCCGGCTAGCCGGAGCGTTACCCCGGATTCGCCCCGCCAACCGGGCGGCGCTGACGCTCCGGCCATCAAGGGGGCTGACCCGGTTCCTGCCCGGGATCGGGTTTGCCCGTCGGCCCGAGCGGGATTCCGACCGGTATGACGAATCCTTTCGACGACCCCAACGAACCCGAACTCTTCGCGCCGCTCGGCGCCGACGACAATATCGAGGCGCTGACCGAGGCGATCCTGTTCGACGACGACAACTGGATCCGCAACCTCGGCGTACCCGGCTCCGGGTAGGCCGCGCGGAAATGGATTGCGCCCGAGCGCGATCCCGTGTCACCCTTGTTCCCATGATCACGAACACCGGGAAGGCGGTCGCCGCCGCCCTCGGGTGAGCGCCCTGACTCCGTCATGCGCCGCCCGTGGGTGCGGCACCGGATTTCCACTCCCCGCTTCCCCGCTTCCGACGTTCCTTCGCCATGCGCGCCGCACGCGCCGATTCCGATTCGAGGTGATCCCCCATGGCTCGTAGTCTCTTCGCACTCGCCCGTCGCTCGCGCATGCCGGTGACCGATCACCTCGGACAGCCGTATCGCGAACGGTAGTTCCCCACACTTCCCGATTTTCGGCGCGTTACCACCGCGGCCGCCCCTCCGACCTGCGTCCGGACTCGCCGAACGTAGTGCGTGACCAGCGGCGCGAAGCGGACTGCCGGCTGGCCCGCGCCCGCAACCCCCTTGCCCCGCCGCGCGGCGGCGGCGCATGATCGGACGGTCAACCGTCCGCACCACCATCGAGGAACGATCATGCTCAGAACCGTCAGCAGGGCATCCGCCGTCACCGCGATCGCACTGGCCGCCGGGGCGCTCGCCGCACCGGCCGCGCTCGCGGACACCCCGGCCGCCGCGCCGGTCGCCGGCTCGGTCTCCGTCTGCATCAATATCCCGGTGCCGCCGCCGGTCAGCATCAATATCTGCCTGTAGACCTCAGGGGTCGAAGGTCCGCTCCCCGGCGGGCAGCGGGGCGAAGCGCGCGGAGATCCGCGCGACCAGCCGCCACGGACGGTCCGTGTCGGTCGTGGCCTTGCCATTGGTCAGGACCGCACCGGACAGTCCGCGGGCGGGGTCGCCCCAGCCGTACTGGGTGGTGAGCCCGCTGCGCCCGAAGTGCGCCTCGGTATGCCTGCCGAACTTGGAGCGGCGCGCCCCCAGCTCGAACCCGGCCCGGCTCACCCGCCCGGCCGCGCCGGGCAGCCACGGCGCCGGCGCGACCGCCGCCCGCACGGTATCCGGCTCCATGATCCGCACACCGTCCGATTCGCCGCCGCGCGTGAGGATTTCGTAGAATCGCGAGAGTTCCTCGGCGGTGGTCACCAGGTTTCCGGACGGCAGTTCCGCGGTGAGGAAGCCGCGCACGGCGTCCGCCGAGATGGCGCCGCTCATTCCCCCGCCCAGCGCCTTGCGGGCCAGGTAGGCCGAGGCCTTCGATGCCGGCGGGCCGGTCTTCACGCTCGGTACCACCGCGTCGACCTGTTCCGCCGGGACGCCGAAATTGGTCCAGCGGAAACCGAGCGGGGTCAATATCTGTTCCGCCAGGTGGTCGCGGATCCGCTTGCCGGTCGCGGCGCGCACCACGGCGCGCTGGATCAACCCGCTGGTCAGCGCGTGGTACACGCGGAAGCGGCGGCGCGGCCACGCCGGTTTCAGGTCGGCCAGCGCGCGCAGCGCCAGCTCCTCGTCCACGATCAGCTCGGAGCCGCGGTAGGGCGGGGTGATGAACGGGATTCCGGCGGAGTGGGTCAGGACGTCGCCGATGGTGATCGCGCCCTTGCCGTTGGCGGCGAAGCCGGGCAGGTAGTCGGCGACCGGGTCGTCGGCGGCGAAGGCGCCCTGCTCCATCAGCAGGGCGGTGACGGCGGCGGCGACGCCCTTGGCGGTGGAGAAACCGCAGAACGGGGTGGCGGTGGTGAGCAGCACGCGTTCCGCGTCGGGGGCGTCCCCCGGGGCATTGCCCCAGCCGTGGCCGATGCCGCGGTTCAGCACCACCCGGCCGTTGCGGCGCAGGCAGAGCTGAATGGCGGGGGTGGTGCCGAGGCGGTACCAGTCGCGCACCGACTCCCAGACGGCGGCGATATCGGCGCGGGTCAGCCCGGCGTCGGCCGGATCGTCCTCGGGGCCGACGGTGGTCACCGAGTCGAGATCTCCGGTCACCCGGATCAGCGCGGCAGTCACCCGGCCCAGCTTAATCACCGTTCCGGCCGATCATCCGGGGGCGGATCGGCCGCGGGGGCACCGCCGTGCCACCATCGGAGCCGTGCTGCCGCCCGCGTCAGGTCCCGCTCCATGGCTGTGATCGCTGCCGCTCCGGCGCCGGTCGCCCGCGGCACCGGGCGGTCGCGGCTCCGGCCGGTGCTGATGGTGGCGTTGCTGCTGGTCGCGGTGCAGGTGGCCGTGCGGGCCGCTGTGGTCGCGCGCGGGTACTTCTACTGGGACGATCTGATCCTGATCGGGCGGTCGGGCAAGTATCCGCTGTTCTCGGCGGAGTTCCTCGGGTACGACCACGACGGGCATCTCATGCCGGGGGCCTTCGCCGTCGCGCATCTGCTCACCGATCTGTTTCCGCTGCAGTGGTGGCCGGCGGCGCTGTCCCTGGTGGTCGGGCAGGCGGTGGCATCGCTGGCTGTCGTGCGGGTGCTGTGGCTGCTGCTGCCGCGGTGGGCACTGCTCGGGCCGCTCGTCTTCTACCTGTTCACGCCGCTCACGCTGCCCGCCTTCGCCTGGTGGGCGGCGGGGTTGAACTCGCTGCCGATGCAGGCGGCGCTGGCCTGGGTGGCGGGGGACGCCCTGCGGCTCGTGCGCACCGGGGAGCGGCGGTACGCGGTCTCCGGGGTCGCGGTGACCGCTGTCGCGCTGCTGTTCTTCGAGAAGGCGGTGCTGGTGCCGTTCGTGGCGCTGGCGGTGGTGCTGGCCGCCGAGGGCCGGACCGCGTGGCGGCGCGCGGCGCCGCTGTGGCGGGGGGCGGCGGCGGTGCTCGCGGTGTGGGCCGTCGGGTACGTGGTGCTGGTGCGTGATCGGTTCACGATGCCACGGGCGGACATGGTCGTGGAGCTGGCGAATCACGGGGTGTCGTGGGGTGTGCTTCCCACACTGCTCGGTGGGCCGTGGGGATGGGAGCGGTGGAATCCGAGTCCGCCGTGGGCCGATCCGCCGCTCGCCCTGGTGATCATCGCGTGGCTGGTACCGGCGGCCGCGCTGGTGTGGTCCGTTCGCACACGGCACCGGACGGGCTGGGTGTGGGCGGCGGCGGCCGGGTACGTCGCGGTGTCGACGGCGGCCATGATCGTCACCCGGTCCGGGGACGAGACGGCCTACGAACTCGCCCGCACGCTGCGGTACCACACCGATTCCGCGGTGGTGATCGCGCTCGCCGCCGCCCTCGTGCCGGCCGCGCCACGCCGGACTCGCCGGCGCGCGGCACCCATTCCGCCGGACTCCCCCGCGCCGCACCCGCGTGCGGCCGCCGCTGCCCAGCGCAGCTCGCCCGGCCACACCGCAGCGAGCCTCGGGACCGGAACGACCTCCAGGCACCGACTGCTCGCCGCCCCCGCCGCCGCGCTCTTCATCGCCGGATCGCTCTGGTCCACCGCGACCTTCACCACGGCCTGGACCGACAACCCCACCCGCGCCTACCTCACCCAGGCCGAAGCCGCCCTCACCGCCCGCCCGGCGGTCCCCCTGCTCGACCAGGCCGTCTCGGTCTGGGTCCTGCTCCCGGTGGCCTACCCCAACAACCTGACCGGCCACGTCTTCGCGGCGCTCCCCGACCGCACCGAAATCGGCGCCACCACGACCGAACTGACAATCCTCGACGACAGCGGCCATCTCATCCCGGCCGACCTGTTCGCGGTCCGCTACGCCCTCCCCGGCCCGGTCCCCGGCTGCGGCACCCTCGTCACCGGCCGCATCACCCCGATTCCCGCCGACGGCCCGCTCCTCCCCGCCGAATGGACCGTCCAGCTCAACTACGTCGCCTCCGCCCCCGGCGAGCTCGACCTCCGCTTCCCCGGCGGCCCCGCCATCCGGGTCCCGGTGCTGAAGGGCCCGGGCACGGTCTACGCCCGCGTGCCGGGCGGCGGCGACGGACTCGAGGCCCGCTCCCGCACCCCCGGCACCACCGTCTGTATCGGCGGCAGCCCGATCGGCGGCGTGGTCCCGCGCTAGGCGCCGGCCAGCAACTGCTGCTTGATCTCGGTCTTCAACACCTTCCCGACCGTGGACCGCGGCAGATCCGCCCACACCTCCACCTGCTTGGGCGCCTTCACACTCCCGATCCGCTCCTTGACGAACGCGGTCAGCTCCGCGGAGTCGACCGTGCTGCCCGGCCGGAGGGTGAGCACGGCGGTGACCCGCTCACCCCACCTGTCGTCCGGCAGCCCGACCACCGCGCAGTCGGCGACCGCGGGGTGCGCCATGAGCGCCTGCTCCACCTCGGCGGAGTAGACATTGAAGCCGCCGGTGATGACCATGTCCTTGGCCCGGTCCACGATGTAGAGGAACCCGTCGGCGTCGAGGTAGCCGATATCGCCGGTGTGGTGCCAGCCGTGCGCCGACGCCTCGGCGGTGGCCTCGGGGTTCTTGTAGTAGCCGCGCATGACGAGCGAGCCGCGCACCACGATCTCGCCGCGCTCGCCGCCCGGGAGCAGCCTGCCGCCCTCGCCCATGATGGCGACGGTGACCAGCGGGGACGGGCGTCCGGCGGAGGCGAGCCGGGCGCGGGCGATGGAGCCGCTGTCGTCGAAGTGGTCCCGCGGGGCCATGGTGGAGACCATCATGGGCGCCTCGGTCTGGCCGAAGAGCTGCGCCATGACCGGGCCGATGCGGCGCAGCGCCTCCTCCAGCCGCGCCGCCGACATGGGGGCGGCGCCGTACCAGAAGCACTGGAGCGCGGTGAGATCGCGGCTCACCAGCGACGGATCGTCGAGGACCGGATAGATGAGCGTCGGCGGAAGGAAGGTGTGCGTGATGCGGTGCCGCTCGATGTGGTCGAGGAAGCCGGTGACGTCCGGCGCGCGCATGACCACGATCGAGCCGCCGAGGCAGAGCACCGGGAAGCAGAGCACCCCGGCGGCGTGCGTGAGCGGGGTCAGTGCCAGGTAGCGGGGGCGGGTGCCGTCCTCCGGCCACGGGTAACTCATGAGCGTGATCGCGGTCATGGCCTCCAGGTTGGCGCCGGTGAGCAGCACCCCCTTCGGCCTGCCGGTGGTGCCGCCGGTGCCCGCGATCATGGCGATGTCGTCGGGGGCGTGGCGGTCGACGGGTTCGCCCGCAGCACCGAGGAATTCGTCCCAGCCGAGCGTCTCCGGGGCCGTGTCGTCCAGGCACACCAGGGTGTGCAGGGCGGGCAGCGCCGCCCTGATCTCGGCGACCAGCGGGGCGAAGGAGCCCTGGAAGATCAGCACCGAGCAGTCGGTGAGCTGCAGGAAGTCCCGGTTCTCCGCGGCGGCGTTGCGCGGGTTGATCGGGCACCACACGGCGCCGGCCCTGCTGATGCCGAAGACGCAGGTGAAGGCGGTGGGGTCATTGGCGGAGAGGATGGCGACCTTGTCTCCGGGCGCAACCCCGCGCGCCACCAGCGCCGCCGCTACCCGGCCGCTGAGCTCGAGCACCTCGGCGTAACTCGCGGTGACGTCGTCGCAGACCAGACAGGGGGCGCCCGGGTCGAGCGACGCCCCCTTGTCCAGGAAGTCGGCGAGCCGCATCAGTTCGCCTGGTGGGTCAGCACCGGCTCGGCCACCAGGCCGAAGGCGCGCAGCTGGCCGAGCAGCTCGCGGTGCCCGAACGCCTGGCAGCCGGAGGCGAACCCGGTGCGCCTCGGCGGCTGCTGCAGCAGGTAGGACGCGGCGAAGGCCTGCAGGAGCCCGGTCTGCTTGTAGTTCTGGTTGCCGTGGATGACGCAGTGCGCGCGGCCGAGCGGACCGGACGCGTGCACCGAGTCCAGCGACTTGTTCAGCCGCGGGTTCTCCCGCGGCGGCATCACATTCATCACCTGGGCGGCGGTCGCGGTGAGCGCCTCGTCCCGCTCCTCGGGGTCCATGTCCTTGGTGGCCTCCAGCGCCTGCGCGACGATCTGGGGCACGCCGTTCATCAGCGCCGCGTTGAAGACGCCGCCCTGCGCCTTGCAATTCGCCACCCGCGGGTCGCGTTTGTACCAGACCGGGTGCGAGGTGCCGCCCCACGGCAGCGACATGGCCAGCTCGTGCTGCCCCGGCACCACCAGCGGCACCAGCCCCTGGTTCGGATCGAACTCCACGTAGCCGTTCTGTTGCAGATAATGCGCCCGCGAGGTGGCGGCGTTCACCAGAATGGTGCGGGTGGAGGCGATCGTCGGGGAGCCGCCCCAGAACACCGCGATATCGAGCGAGTCGAGACCGGGCTTCGCCAAACACAATTCGGCCGCGATCTCGCCGGTGGTGTACATGTGCGCCAGTCCGGGTGCGAGCAGCAGCCCGGCGGCGGCGAAATCGGCGCCGTACTTCTCGTCGCAGGTGATGAGCCAGTCCTGCTCGCCGGTGGTGTCCAGGTAGTTGGCACCCGCGCCCAGGCACGCCTCTACCACCTCGGGGCCGAACGAGCTGAACGGACCGACGGTATTGCACACCACCGAGGCGCCGCGGAAAAGCTCGGTGAGCGCGGCGACCTCGTGGCCGACCTCGGCGATCTCGTAGTCGGCGGTCTCGATGCCCGCGACATTGGTCTCCATCGAGCTCTTCAGCTTGCCGCTGTCCCGGCCCGCCGCCAGGAACGGAATCCCGTACTCGCGCAGGTACTCACAGACGAGGCGGCCGGTGTAGCCGGAGGCGCCGTAGACGACGACGGGCTTGCTGCTGGTCATGATGGTCTCGCTTCCTGGTCGGAGGGGTCACATACCCATGCCGCCGTCGACCGGCAGGCCGGCGCCGTTGACGAAGGCGGCGGCGTCGGAGGCGAGGAAGACCACCGCGTTCGCGATGTCCTCGGTGGCGGCCAAGCGCCCGGACGGGGTGAGCTCGACGACCGCGCCGACCGCCTCCTCCGGCGAGCCGAAGAGCCCCAGCCTCGCCACATCGTCGGCCAGCCCGGCGCCCATCTCGTTCGGCACCAGCCCCGGGTACAGACAGTTCACCCGGACCCCGTAGCCGAGCTTGCCGCTCTCCATGGCCGCGACCCTGGTGAGCCGGTCCACCGCCGACTTGGTGGCGGAGTAGACCGCGATCGCCGGGAAGGCGATGGTCGCCGCCACCGAGGCGATATTGACGACCGACCCGCCCCTGCCCGCCGCTCCGCCGGGGCGCATGGTGCGGAAGGCGTGCTTGATGCCGAGCGCGGTGCCGAGCACATTGACGTCCAGCATCGTCCGCACCCCGGCCGGGTCCAGGTCGGCGAGCAGGCTGGTGATCTCCACACCCGCGTTGTTGACCACGATATCCAGCCCGCCCAGCTGCTCCACCGCAGACGCCGTCGCGGCCTCCCAGGAGGCATCGTCGGTGACGTCCAGATGCACGAAACCGTGCCCTGCGCCGAGGGTCTCGGCGAGCTTGGCGCCGCGATCGTCCTGGATATCGGCGATCACGACGCTCGCCCCGGCCCTGGCCAGCGCGTGCGCCATCCCTTCGCCGAGTCCTTGCGCGCCGCCGGTGACGAGGGCGGAACGGCCGGTCAGGTCCATGTGGGTCATCTGCGCTCCTTCTACGAGGTGATGCGGGTCACACATTTCCATCATTTTATGACAGTTGTCAAGACTTTCTCGGTCAAGCGTCAAGATTCTGCTGGTCAATCGTCAAGACAACCGGTTAAACTCGGGCCATGCCCCGCGCCAACCCGATCGACAAGCACGACCTGCGCCGCCGCGCGCTCGCGGACTCCGCGCTGCGCACGCTCGGCGAGCTCGGCTACGCCCGGTCGTCACTGCGCGAGATCGCGAACAACTCGGAGTTCTCGCACGGCGTGGTGCACTACTACTTCCAGGACAAGCTGCAGCTCATTGTCTACTGCGTCATGCAGTACAAGCAGACCTGCGTCACCCGCTACGACGGCGTGATCGCCGACGCCACCACCCCCGGCGGGCTGGTCGCCGCCTTCGCCGACAAACTGGTGGAGACCATCGTGGACGAGGCGCCCATGCACCGGCTCTGGTACGACCTGCGCTCGCAGAGCATGTTCGAGGAGAGCCTGCGCGAGGCGGTCGGGCAGATCGACCGGCTGCTGGAGGAGATGATCTGGCACGTCGTCACCCGGTACGCCGCGCTCTCCGGGGTGGCGCCCGGAATGTCGCCGAATACCGCGTACGGCATGCTCGACGGGTTGTTCCAGCAGGCGCTGCTCGGGTATCTGAGCGGGCGGGCGGAGGCGCTGGAGGCGCTGCGGGAGCAGGTGCGGCGGGTCATGCCGCTGGTGCTCGCGGGGTGAGCGGGGCCGCGCCGGTCAGGTCGAGCGACGGCGTCGCGATGCGGCCGGGCTCCGCGCCGCCGCGCGACGAGATCGACTTCGCCGATGGGGGTGGCGCGGCTCGTCGCGGTGCCGGTGCGGTCCTCAGCGCACCAGGCGCAGGCAGGCCCGGGTCCCGCCGGCCAGGCTGTCGAGCCACTCCTGCGCGCCGTCCCAGCCGTCGGCGCGGGCGCACTGCAGCAGCAGCCGCAGCGCGGAGAGGGTGAACTGGCGTTCCCGCGGACCGAGCGACAGCAACCCGCTCGCACGCTGCTGCCAGTGCGGCGCGCCGTGGTCCGGGTAGGCGACCTGCTCGGCCGCCATCTGCGCGACGACGGCCTCGTGCAGCCCGGCCCGGCGCGGGTCCTCGTCCAGCCAGCGCAGCGCGCCGACCGCCCGGCCCCAGGAGGTGAGGCGGTGCTCGAAGCAGAGCGGGACGCTCCGCGAGTCCGGCCGGAGCGGCTCGAAATCTGTTAGCAGCTCGCGCATTCCAGCCGTGGTGAGGCCGTCCCACCAGCGCACGGTCATGGTGTCGACGGCGCCGCTCCCATTCGCGGGGCCGGTGCGAACGAGGTGCACCCGGCAGCCGGCCAGCTCGGCCAGCCGCGCGGAGGCCCGCACCAGCTCACCGTCGACCACATCGGCGCATTCCGATCCCATGCTCGCCTCCCTCCTGCGCATACGGCAAATATGCCGCAACAATACGGAACCGCGGCCGCGCGCGGCCGGTTACCGCGGAAATGGCACCGCCCCCGCCCGGAGTATCCGGACGGGGGCGGGTGGTACGTGGTCGAGCGCTCAGGAGGAGCCGGTCTCACCGAAGAGCAGGTCACCGAGGCCGCCGAGCAGCTCGAGCAGCAGTTCCACAAGACCCATGATCGTTCTCCCCGTTCTTTCTCGAACGCGACCGGGGGCCTTCCCCGACGCCCCAGCGACGTTAATGGGGCTTGGTCACCCGAATCGAGGAAAGTTACAGGTCAGAGGGATTACCGCCGGGAGCCCGCACCGAACCGTGGGCAGCGGCGCGGGTTTACTCCACCGATTCCCGGCCACGGCCGGTCAGCGCGCCGCCCGCCGCCCGCCACTGGATCAGCCCGCCGCTCATGTTCACCGCGTCGAAGCCGTTCTCCACCAGTAGGTTGGCCGCGCCCGCCGAGCGCAGCCCGCCGGTGCAGAAGGCGATGAGCAGCCGATCCTCCGGCAGTTCGGGGCAGCGGTCGAGCAGCACCTCCAGCGGCAGGTGCACCGACCTGGGGATGTGCGTGCGGTTCCACTCGAACTCGCGCCTGACATCGACGATCAGCGCGCCGTCGGCCACCAGCCGCAGCGCCTCGGGGGCACTCACCGCCGGTGGTCTGCGCAGGTAGTGCCGGAGCTTCGTACTCATTCCTTCAGTCTAGCTGAAGGTCATCCGGCGCAGCTCGGCGCGCAACCCCTCGGTCAGCTCCGGGTGCCGCGCCGCGAATTCGGCATCCAGCCCGGCCACGACCGCCGCAGCCCGCGCGAGCAGCTGCTCCCCCACCGCCGTCACCCGCAGCGTCGACGCCGCCCCCGGCTGCGCCGTCCCGTCGTCCACCAGCCCCGCCGCGACGAACCCGCTGACCGCCGTGTGCGCGCTCTGCACGGTGATGCGCGAGCGCCGCGCCAGCTCGCTGAACGAGATCCCCGGGGTGCCGCGCACATGCCCGAGCAGCCCGTACTTGCGCGTCGTCAGCCCGAGCGGTTTCAGCGCGTCGGCGTAGGCCGCGTCCCACACCCTGGCCACCGTCAGGAGGGCGATGGTGGGGCTGAAGGGTGGGGGCTCGGGCATGGGGGCAGGGTACGCGGCGCCCGCCGCCGGCCGGGCGAGGTGGCGGCGGGACTCGGTGCCGACGGGGATCCGGTGCTGGATGCCTGGGGCGGTTTCCGGGACGCGGCGCGCACGTTGCCATGGGAGCGCGACACCATCGTGAACGTCTGGTCCACCACCAAGACCATGGTCGCGCTCTGCGCGCTGCTCCTCGCCGACCGCGGCGAGCTGGAGCTGGATGCCCCGGTTGCCGGGTACTGGCCGGAGTTCGCCGCGGCGGGCAAGGGCGAGGTCCGGGTGCGGCACCTGCTCGGCCACACCGCGGGGCTGCCGGACTGGGGCAGACCGATCACCGCCGCCGAGCTCTACGACGGCCCCGCGGTCACCGCGGCGCTCGCGGCGCCGGCGCCCGCCTGGGAGCCGGGGACGGTGGCCGGATACCACGCCGTCACCTTCGGCTTCCTGCTCGGCGAGGTGATCGCGCGGGTCAGCGGCCGCAGCGTGGGGCGGTTCTTCGCCGACGAGGTCGCCGCGCCGCTCGGCGCCGACTTCCACATCGGGCTGGCGGCCGAGCACGACCACCGGGTCGCCGAACTCGTCCCCGACCCGACCGGGGACAGCCCGGACGGCTTCCCGGTCGGCGTCTCCGACGCCAACACCGCGGCCTGGCGGCGCGCGGAGATCCCGGCGATCAACGGCCACGGCAATGCCCGCTCGGTCGCGCTGGTGCAGTCGGTGCTCGCCTGCGGCGGCAGCGTGGGCGGCAAGCGGCTGCTCTCCGCGGCGGGCGCGGAGCGGGTCTTCGACGAGCAGTTCGCCGGGACCGACCTGGTGCTCGGGCAGCCCATCCGCTGGGGTCTCGGCTACCGGCTGGAGAACCGCACCTGCTCGTGGGGCGGCTGGGGCGGCTCGGTGGTGCTGGCCGATGCCGAGCAGCGGATGGCGGTGGCTTACACCATGAACCAGGTGCTCTGGCAGGACGGCTACGGCCGCGGGCTCGAGGTCGTGTTCGCCGCCTACGACGGCCTCGTCTCCTGACCAGAACGGCGCCCCGCCCGCACCGGCCGGGGCGCCGTCCGGGCGCGCTACGCCGCGCTGAGACTGCTCAGCACGATATTGAGCGTCGCGAGAAGGAGATTCAACACTGTCCGGCTTCTTCCTCGTCCGTTCGGCACGCCGTTCTCGGCAGCCACCGAGAAGCTAACAGAACCGAGTTCGAAATGCGGTCGTTTCAGGAGTCCAGCCGCACCCGCGCGACCAGCGCGCGGTGGTCGGCGCCGGGCAGCGCCACCGTCTCCACGCCGTGCGCCCGGCCGCCCGCGAGGAGGATGTGGTCGATGCCGACCAGCGGCGGGTACCGCTTGTCGGCCGGGTAGGTGCGCAGCAGCCCGGCGCCGGACTGCTCGGCGGCGTCCCGGAGGCGGCCGGTGAGCCAGCGCCGGAACTGCGCGTGGTCGTGGGTGGCGTTGAAGTCGCCGCCGACCACCACCGGGCGGTCGGCGGGCGCGCGCTCGACCAGGGCGCGCAGTCGCTCCAGCTCCCCCGCCCAGACGTCGATGCCATAGACCGGCGGCACCGGGTGCAGGGCGAAGACCGCCACCGGGCCCGCGCCGGGGATCTCGGCGGTGGCGCCGAGCTGGTTGAGCACGAAGCCGTCGAACTCGACGGTGCCGGTGAGCGGGAAACGGCTCCAGATGCCGGTGCCCGACGCGGTGCGGCCCGGCGAGACGTAGCGGTGCGGGAGCAGGGCGTCCAGCCCGGCGGCGGCCAGGCCGTCCAGCGCGGCGGGGGTGAGTTCGTTCACGGTGAGCAGGTCGACCTCGCGCTCGCGCACCGCGCCGACGAAGGCGGCGGGGTCGGCGCCGTCGAAGAGCAGGTTGGCCTGGGCGACGGTGAACTCAGGGCCGGAGCCCGTAACGGCGCCGCCGGTGAACAGCGGCGCCTGGGTCCAGGCCGCCACCCCCGCCACGAGGACGGCGACCAGCGCACCGGCCCAGCTCCGCACCCCGGCGAAGAGCAGCGCGGCGAGCACGGCGCCGAGCATGAGGTACGGCGCCAGCGCGGCCGCCAGCACCGGCAGCCGCGCGTCGAACGGGCTGTAGTGCAGCGCCACCCCGGCCGCCCCGGCCAGCACGGCCGTCCACCCGAGCACCTCGGCACCGACCCGCACCGTGCTCACGGGCGCCACCACCCCGCGCGCCCGGGGGGCCGCACCGTGCTCACGGCCCCACCACCTCCGCCTCCCAGCGGGCCCGGCGCTCGGCCTCGGACTGCTCCCACCACGGGGTGCCGCGCTCACCGAGCGCCACCTTCACCGCCTGCACGCCGTCCCGCGCCGCGCGGGCGCCCTCGGTGCGCCGCACCTCACGCCGCCACGCCATGAGGATGGATTGCAACTCGGCGCGGCGCTCCTCCGGAATGAGCGGGTCGGTGGCGCGCCAGCGGCGGCCGTCGACCACGATGTACCGCCCGTCGGGGGTGTGCTCGACCTCCCGGCTCATGGGAAGGTCCCCGGGGTGAGCGCGGCGTCCGGGCCGAGCGGGCGGCGCAGCCGCCAGCGCTCGGTGAGCGTGCTCGCCGCCATCAGCCAGGCGCCGTCCTCCAGCACGTACTCGTCGCGGTACTCGCCGGTCATCAGCGTCTCGGTGCGGTCGAGCAGGTTCACCTGGCGGAACTTCAGCGTCCACGCGCCGGTGGCGGTGGCGGCCGAGGTCAGGGTGATCTCCGGGTGCACGGCGTGGTGCATGTCGAAGATCACGAACTCGCCGTCCACCCGGTGCCGGGCCACCCGGCCGAAGAGCGCCGCCATCGGCTCGGCGTCGTCGTACACGCCGAGCGGGCCGTAGTCGATGCGCGCGCCGGAGCGCACGAAGCAGGCGCGGAAGGCGGTGGCGTCCTTGGCGTCGCAGGCCCGCAGGTACCGGTATTTGAGCTGCTTGATCGCCTCGATCCGGTCGAGATCGTCGAGGCGCCGGGCCAGCTCGTCGGAGGACGTCATCCCTGCACGGTAGGCGGCCCTCCGGCGGCCGCGAAACCGGTTCGTGCGTTCGGGGCCGTGGCGTACCGGACGCGCGGCAGCAAGGCCGAGAATTCCCTGCTCCGCCCGGAGATCGGCTGGTCGACGCCAACGGATGTCGAATTTGGTGGAAGCGGCTGCTGGAGAACGGCCTGTCCGCGGGGGCGCCCGGCCGGATCGCGCTGCCGATCGCCGGGGACGACGCGGCGGCCAAGCGCGTCGTGAGCGCGCTCGTGGACGAGCTCGGCTTCGACCCGGTGGACGCGGGCACGCTCGCCGAATCCTGGCGCCGGCACCCGGGAACCCCGGTGTACGGCAAGGACTTCGACGCCGCGCGCACGAAGGCGGCGCTCGCGGAGGCGAGCGCCGAGCGGACCGCGGAGTGGCGGGCCTGAGCGGCCGGAGCCGGGGCGGGCCCGCGCTCAGTGGCCGATGTAGACCGACTTGGTGTTGAAGTAGGACTCCAGCCCCTTCTTGCCGCGCTCCCCGCCCCAGCCGGACTGCTTGTGCCCGCAGATCGGCATGGACGGGTCGGAGGCGAGCGCCGAGTTCACCCAGACCTGGCCCGCGCGCAGCTCGTTCAGCACGCGGTGCGCGCGGCCCAGGTTCTCGGTCCAGATGGAGCCGGCGAGGCCGTAGTGGGTGTCGTTGGCGGCGGCGATCACCTCGTCCTCGTCGTCGAACGGGATGACCGAGCCGACCGGGCCGAAGATCTCCTCGCGGATGAGCCGCATGTCCGGGGTGGTGCCGGTGACGATGGTGGCCTCGTAGAAGTAGCCGGGGCGGTCGAGCGGCTTGCCGCCGGTGATGATCTCCGCTCCCTTCGACACCCCCTCCCGCACGATGCCGTCGACCCGCTCGCGCTGCTTCTGGCTGATCAGCGGGCCGAGCACGGAGTTCGGATCCTCGCTGCCGCCCATCGGGAGCATCCGGGCGAAGCCCGCGAGCCCCTCGACCACCTGCTCGTAGATGCCGCGCTGCACGTACATGCGCGAGGTGCAGGAGCAGTTCTGGCCGGAGCCGGCCAGCAGCCCCATGCCCGCGCCCATGATCGCCCTGCTCAGGTCGGCGTCGTCGAACATGATCAGCGGCGACTTGCCGCCGAGCTCGAGGGTGAGCCGCTTGAGGTTGCCCGCCGCCGCCTTGACGATCAGCTTGCCGACCTCGGTCGAGCCGGTGAAGGCGATCTTGTCCACATCCGGGTGCGCGGTGAGCGCGGCGCCGGTGGTCTCGCCGTAGCCGGTGATCACGGTGAGCACGCCGTCCGGCAGCCCGGCCGCGCGGAAGATCTCCTCCAGCTTCAGCGCACTGAGCGGGGTCTCCTCGGCGGGTTTGAGCACGGCGCTGCACCCGGCGGCCAGCGCGGGCGCCACCTTCAGCATGGCGATGAAGAACGGGCCGTTCCACGGGATGATGAGCCCGACCACGCCGACCGGCTCCAGCTGGGTGAAGGTGTGGTAGTTCTCGAAGGTGCCGAGCAGGCCGTCGGAGACCAGGTTGGCCGACTCGCCGTGGATCTTGCCGACCCAGCCCGCGTAGTACACCAGCATCTCCTGCGAGACCTTGATGATGTGCCGCGCCGCGGTGGCGTTCATGCCGTTGTCCTGCGCCTCCAGCTCGGCGAGCTCGTCGGTGCGGGCCTTGATGATCTCCGCGGCGCGGAACAGCACGTCGGCGCGGTGCGCGGCGGGCAGCTTGCGCCAGACGCCGGACTCGAAGGTCTCCCGCGCCCGCGCCACCGCCGCGTCGACGGCCTGCTGGTCCGAGTCGGCGACCTCGCCGATCCGCTGCTCGGTGGACGGGTTGTAGACCGGGATGATCCCCGCGTTCTCGACCCCGGGTTCGACGTCGGCGGTGCTGCTCACAGTTGCTCACCCTCCGCGATGCTGGTTCTGCGCGACCCCAGGAGAATATCACTCTCAATTTACGGAAACGATACTTTCGTCGTGTGACGCCGGGGCGGGCGCCCGCGCCCGGGGCTCGGCCGTCCGGATAACGGCTCGCGCGGCACGCCCGGCTCTGCGAGCATGGCATCGCCGCCGCTGCCGCGGCGTCGTAGAGTTGCCACGTCCGCGCGCTCCGCTCGTGCGAATCGCGCTCCCGCTCAGCTATTTCCGGTTTCCGAAAGGGGTTCGAGGCCCATGTTCGCACGGCTGGGCGCGATAGTCGTCCATCATCCGCTCGAGGTGATCGGGCTGTGGCTGCTGCTGGCGGTCGCGGTCGTGACTGCGGCTCCCGCGCTGGAATCGACCACCGATCAATCCGCCTTCCTGCCCGCGCATTACGAGTCCATCCAGGCGATGGAGATCCAGCAGGAGGCGTTCCCGGAGAGCTCGGCGCCCGCGGCGATCATCGTCTTCGCCAGGGCCGACGGCGCGCCGCTCACCGACCAGGACACCGCCGCGGTGCTCCGCATCGGCACCGAGCTGCGGGAGGCGACGATCGCCGACGTCACCGGGCTCACGCCGGTGCCGCCATCGGAGAACCGGCTGATCCAGATCATCGCGGTGCAGATGACCACGGTGACCGACCCGAGCGATCCGGCGCAGACCGACGCGGTGGTGGCGCTGCGCGCGGAACTGAGCGAGCGGGTGAGCGGCACCGAGCTGCGCGCCGGCATCACCGGCCAGGCCGCGCAGGTGCTGGACCAGCAGGAATCCAGCGAGAAGGGGCTTGCCATCGTCGGCGTCGCCACCATCGTGCTGATTCTGGTGCTGCTGCTGGTGATCTTCCGCAGCCCGGTGATCGCGCTGCTCCCGGTCATCGTCATCGGCGCGGTCTCCAGCATGGTGAACGGGCTGATCGGCGCGGTGTCGAAGGCCTTCGACCTGCAGATCGACGCCTCGATCAGCGCCATCCTGCTGGTCGTCCTCTTCGGCGTCGGCACCGACTACATCCTGTTCCTCATGTTCCGCTACCGCGAGCAGCTGCGTGCGGGCGACGACCCGAAGACCGCCATGGTGCATGCCGTCGCCCGGGTCGGCGAGGCGATCACCTCGGCCGCGGGCGCGGTGATCATCGCCTTCCTCGCGCTGCTGCTCTCCACGCTCGGCATGTTCCGGGCGATGGGGCCCGCGCTGGCGATCGCCGTCGCGGTGGCGCTGGCCGCGGGGCTGACGCTGGTGCCCGCGGTGGTGTCGCTGCTCGGAACGAAGGTGTTCTGGCCGTCGAAGAACTGGCGGCACGAGCCGACCGGGACCCGGTTCCGGGCCGCCGGTACCGCGCTCGGCGCCAGGCCCGCGCTCTTCGCCGCGGTCTCCGGCGGGGTGCTGCTGGTGCTCGGCGTGTTCGCGCTCGGCTTCCACCCGACCTTCGACCTCAGCTCCGGCTCCACCTCGGCGGAGTCCGAATCCGTCGTCTACAGCAGGGAACTGGTGAAGGGGATGCCCGCGGGCACCACCCAGCCCTCGGACGTGCTGCTGCGCTCCGGCGGGGGTGCGCTCACCGCCGAGCAGCTCGGCGCCTACCGCAGCGCGCTGGCCGGGGTGCCCGGCGTCGGGCAGGTGGCGGAGCCGAAGCTCTCCGCCGACCGGTCGATCGCCGATTTCTCGGTCACGCTCTCCGACGCACCGGAATCCGATGCCGCGCTCGCCACCGTCGAGGGGCCGCTGCGGGCGACCGCGCACGGCGCCGCGCCGGCCGGCGCCACCGCCGCGGTGGGCGGGTTGACCTCGATCTTCGTCGACTTCCAGGACGCCATGGCGCGGGACTACTCGATCGTCTTCCCGGTGGCGGCGGTGCTCATCATGATCGTGCTCGGGCTGCTGCTGCGCAGCCTGGTGGCGCCGTGGTACCTCATGGTCTCGGTATTCCTCGGCTTCGCGGCGACGCTCGGCGCCACGGTGCTGGTCTTCCAGCACGCGCGCGGGGAGTCCGGGCTGATCTTCACGCTGCCGGTGATCATGTACCTGTTCGTGGTCGCGCTCGGTACCGATTACAACATCCTCATGGTGGCGCGGTTGCGCGAGGAGGCGCGGGCCGGGGTCGAGCCGAGGGAGGCCGCTGCGCTCGCGGTCCGGCACACCGGGCCGACCATCGCGGCGGCCGGGGTGATCCTGGCAGGCACCTTCGCCTCCATGATGCTGGCGGGCAACACCGTGCTCTCCCAGATGGGGTTCGCCATCTCGGTCGGGATCGGCATCGCGGCCTTCGTCATGGCGATGTTCTTCACCCCCGCGCTCACCGCGCTGATCGGGCACGCGGCATGGTGGCCGGGGCACGCGGACCGCGGGCCGGAGCGGGCCGAGGGGGTCGAGGCGCCCGAGTCCGCGGCGCGGGCCGCGGACTGACCCCGGCACGGCCGGGCGGTGTCCGCCGTCCGGCCGACATGTCCGCGTGGCGCAGGCGAATCCGGCTCGCCGGGGGTTCGCCGCGGCTACGATTCGCCCCTATCCGGAGCGGGGGCTCGGGAGCGAAAGGGGAGGTCTGCCATGAGTACGCCGGTGACGGTGCGGGTTCCGACGGGCGGCACGGAGGTGGTCGCCCCCGGGGAGCTGGCGCCGGACGACGCCGCCGCGTTCGAGCAGGGGAAATCGGTCCGGTCGCTGGTGATCATCCGGTTCGTGGCCGGGCTGGTCGGGGTCCTGCTGCCGCTGGCGCTGATCGGGGTCGACTACGTCTTCCTCGGTCAGAGCTGCGTGCGGGTGCGCGGGTCGCTGAGCGCCTACTACCACTCGGGGGCGCGGGACATCTTCGTGATCGGGCTCGGCATCGTCGGGTTCCTGCTCGCCGCCTACAAGATCACCAGGGCGACGCCGGGGAATGTGTTCAGCCTGGTCGCCGGGTTGGCCATCATCGGGGTGGCGACGCTGCCGACCGCGCGGCCCGGACCGGTCCCGCCCGGCGAGTGCGGCAGCGGGGTCGGCGAAGCGGCGCTCACCCCGCTGCAGCAGCGGTTCGGCGAGGACGTGGTGGCCGGGTGGCACAACGGGTGCGCCGCCGCCGCGTTCCTCGCCTTCACCGCCATCTGCCTCTACACCGCCTACCGGGACTGGCGCTATCCCATGCTCCGGCCCGCGGAGGTGCGGGCGCGGCCGCAGTGGCGGCGGCTGGAGGGGATCTTCGCGGCGATCGACAACCGGATCGGGTGGAAGTTCCACCTGGGGTGCGGGGCGCTCATCATCGTCGCCATCCTGTTCTTCGCGTTCACCGCGATCGCCGGAATCGACGAACTGCCCGGCGGCTTCGGCCCGACCTGGGTGGTCGAGGTCGCCGGGGTGATGATCTTCTCCGCCTCCTGGTTCGCCAAAGGGCTGGACGACTACTTCTGGCGCCGGGAACCGCTCTCCCCCTGCGTCACCCGCGCGGTCGACGAGGCGGTCGTCGCGGCGGCCGCTGAACCGGTGCGGGCGTAGCGGAGACCGGCCGGACCACCCACCACGCGACGCCGAGCCACACCGTGGCCAGCAGCACCGAGCCGAGGAGGTCGGCGGGGTGGTGCGCGCCCGCGTAGAGCCGCTGCGCGGCGACCAGCAGCGGGATCAGCAGCAGCGCCCCGCCGAGCAGGCGGTAGCGGCGCGCCCGGGTCGAGGCCCAGACCAGCAGCGCGATCCCGCCGTAGAGGGTGAGCGCGGCGGCGACGTGGCCGGAGGGGAAGCTCGCGGTGGGCGGCAGGTCCGGGTTCAGGTGCTCGACCTCGGGGCGCGGGCGGTCGACCACCGCGGCGGTGGTGAGGAAGAGCGTGATCTCGCCGAGCAGCGCGACCGTGAGGAACAGCGCGGGCCGCCAGCTGCGGGCGACGGCGACCGCGAGCACCGCGGCGACCAGCGCCACCGCGATGATCGCGAGCGTATTGCCCACCGCACCGAAGACGTCGAGCACGGTGGTGACGGGCCGCGTCCGATTCTCGGCCAGCAGCGCGACGACGCCGTGCTCGCCGGTGCTGTCCGCGCCGAGCGCGCGCACCAGCAGCCCGAGCCCGATCAGCGGGCCGAGCAGCAGCACCCAGGCCACCGCGAGCTCGCCTGCCCCGCGCCACGGGTGCGGCAGCGTCGGGGCGTGGTGGGCCGGGACCGGGCGCAGGTCGTCGGCGTCGCCGGGCGGGACGTCGCCGGGGAGCCTGCCGGGGTCCCGCTCGCCGGACTCCACCCGCCAGCGGTGGAAGGCGAGCGCGGCGGCGGTCAGCCACAGCACGCCGAGCAGCCAGCCCGCGAGCACGTCGGTCAGGTAGTGCACGCCGAGCCCGATCCTGGTCAGCCCCACCGCCACCACCGCGGTCAGCACCAGCGCGGTCGAGGCGCGGCGGGCGGGCGGGGCGAGCGCGGGGGCGAAGACCAGCAGCAGCACCCCGAGGCAGACCGTCGTGCTCATGGCGTGGCCACTGGGGAAGCTCCAGCCGTCGGTGCGGTAGACCGGCGTCTCCACCACCGGCCGCACCCGGCCGACCAGCGCCTTCACCACCGGGTTGAGGATCAGCCCGCCCGCACCGGTGACCGCGGCGAAGGCGGCGAGCCGCGGCTGCCCGCGCAGCAGCAGCCAGAGCACGCCGACGGCGAGCACGGTCACCAGCGTGACGGTGGCGCCCAGGTCGGTGACGGTGCTGAGCACGTCGTACAGGATCCGGTGCTCGGCCACCCGCGCCACCACGGCGTCGCTCACGCTCCGGTCGGCCGCGAGCAGCGGCTCCCACCGGGCGCCGACCAGCGTGGTGAGCACCGCGAAGCCCGCTCCCGCCGCCGCGACCGCGGGCAGGGCGACGGCACTGCGGAGCGCGTACCGCCCGGTCGCCGTCCGCGTCGTCTCCTCGTCGAGCCGGTCGACGGTCACTGCGGTACCTCCTCGATGCGTCCGGCCGCGCGTCGTGATCGAATTCCCGGAATTCGCCCCGGCAATCGCCTGCCGTAACCGGGACGCCCTGTTCCCGTTCCCGGCGTCCGGTAGCGACAACTCCGCGCCGCCTCCCCGGCATCAGGGTGCGCCGGGGGCATGATGACCGTATGACGGAGCTGTTGGTGCTGGTGAACGGCCTTCCCGGGTCGGGGAAGTCGACTGTCGGGCGGCCGCTGGCCGCGGCGCTCGGCGCGCAGTTCCTCGCCACCGACGTCGTGCAGGAGGCGCTGGCCGACTGCGTCGATGACGCCGCCGGGGTCGCCGCGCTCGGCGGGGTCGCGATGGACGCGGTGTGGGCGCTGGCCAGGGCCGTACCCGGGGCCGTCGTGGTCGACTCGTGGTGGTTCCGCCCGCGCGACCTGCACGTCGCCCGCGCCGGGCTGGACCGCTGCGCGGCCGCCCGGGCCGTCGAGGTCTGGTGCGACGTGCCCGCCGAGACGGCGCGCCACCGTGCCGCCACCCGCCGCCGTCCCGCTTTCTACCAGGACGAACGGCGGCTCGCCGAGCACTGGGACAGCTGGGCCGCGCACGCCGCGCCCCTCGCGCTCACCCCGACCGTCCTGGTCGACACCCGCACGCCGGTGGACTGCCTGCACCTCGCCGAGCGGGTGCTCACCGCCGCGGGCCGCACTCCGGCGGAAGCCTTCCCGCCGCGCTGAGCGGCGCGGGTGCCGGACGCCCGGGGGCACGGCGCCTCGAAATCGTCCAGCCGGAAACTCAGCGGCGAGACGAGCCCGCCTAAACTATCGACGCTGATTTTCATTGGCAAGAAGGTCCAGCGCGATATCGGTGATCAAGTCCTCCTGCCCGCCGACCAGGCGCCGCTCGCCGACGGCGAGCAGGATCTGGCGGGTATCGAGGCCGTACTGCTTCGCGGCGGCCTCGGCGTGCCGCAGGAAGCTGGAGTAGACCCCGGCGTAGCCGAGCGTCAGCGTCTCCCGGTCGACCTGGACCGGGCGGTCCTGCAGCGGGCGCACGATGTCGTCGGCGGCGTCCTGCAGCGCGAACAGGTCGCAGCCGTGCTTCCAGCCGGAGTGGTCGGCGACCGCGACGAAGGGCTCGATCGGGCAGTTGCCCGCCCCCGCGCCGTGCCCGGCCAGTGAGGCGTCCACCCGGATGACGCCCTCCTCGACCGCGACCACCGAGTTCGCCACCGAGAGCGAGAGGTTCTGGTGCGCGTGGATGCCGATCTGGGTGCCGGGGTCGAGGATGTCGCGGTAGGCGCGCACCCGGTCGCGGACTCCGTTCATGGTGAGCCGCCCGCCGGAGTCGGTGACGTACACGCAGTGCGCGCCGTAGGACTCCATGAGCTTGGCCTGCTGCGCCAGCGCGGCCGGCTCGGCCAGGTGCGACATCATGAGGAACCCGCTGACGTCCATGCCGAGCTCGCGGGCGGTGCCGATGTGCTGGGCGGCGACATCGGCCTCGGTGCAGTGCGTGGCGACCCGCACCGAGGTGACGCCCATCGCGAAGGCGCGCTTCAGCTCCACCACGGTGCCGACGCCGGGCAGCAGCAGGGTGGTCAGCCTGGCGCGGTGCACCACCGCGGCGGCGGCCTCGATCCACTCCCAGTCGGTATTGCTGCCGGGGCCGTAGGTGAGGCTGTGCCCGGCCAGGCCGTCGCCGTGCGTGACCTCGATGGCGTCGACGCCCGCCGCGTCCAGCGCGGCGGCGACGCGGGCGACGTTCTCCGGGCTGATCCGGTGCCGCATGGCGTGCATGCCGTCGCGCAGCGTGACATCCTGGATGTAGAGCGCGGCGCCGTCGGTGGCGCTGGGACGGGTGGTCTCGGTCATCGAACTGCCTCCGCGAGCACGGTTTCGGCGATCTGCTCCGCGACCTGCAGGGCGGCGGAGGTCATGATGTCGAGGTTGCCCGCGTAGGCGGGGAGGTAGTGCGCGGCGCCCTCGACCTCGAGGAAGACCGCGACCTTCCACAGCCCCGGCCCCCTGTCCACGCCGCCGGTGAGGGTGGTGACCGGCTCGGCGTCGTCCAGCTTGGTGAACTGCACCTCCTGCTTGAGCCGGTAGCCCGGCACGTACTTCGCGACGGCGGCGACGGTGTCGCGCACGGACTCCCGGATCGCCTCCTGGTCCGGGTCGTTCACCAGGGTGAGCACGGTGTCGCGCATGATGAGCGGCGGCTCGGCGGGGTTGAGCACGATGATGGCCTTGCCGTGCGCGGCGCCGCCCACCTTCACGATGGCCTCGGAGGTGGTCTCGGTGAACTCGTCGATATTGGCGCGGGTGCCCGGCCCGGCCGACCTGGAGGCGATGGAGGCCACGATCTCGGCGTAGTGCACCTCGGTCACCGCGGCCACCGCCGCCACGATCGGGATGGTGGCCTGGCCGCCGCAGGTCACCATGTTCACGATCGGCTCGCCGATGTGCTCGTCCAGGTTCACCGTCGGCACCACGAACGGGCCGACCGCGGCGGGGGTGAGGTCGATGATCCGCTTGCCGTGCGGGCGCAGCGCCTCGACATTGGCCAGGTGCGCCTTGGCCGAGGTGGAGTCGAAGACGATCTGGATCTCGTCGAAGAGCGGGTGCGCGATCAACCCGTCGACGCCGTTGTCGACGGTGGCGACGCCGAGCCTGCGGGCGCGGGCCAGGCCGTCGGACGCCGGATCGATGCCCACCAGCACGGCGATCTCGACGTGCTCGGCGACCCGGAGGAGTTTGATCATCAGGTCGGTGCCGATATTGCCCGACCCGATGACCGCGGCTTTGATCCGGCTCATGCTTTCCTGCCTTCCCGAGCGGTGAAAACTGCGGTGACACTGCCGATTCCGGTGAGCTCGGCGGTGTAGGTGGCGCCCGGCTCGACCGGGGCCAGCGGGCCGAGCGCGCCGGAGAGCACGATCTCGCCCGCGCGCAGCGGGGCGCCGAACTCGCGGGCGGTGTTCGCCAGCCAGGCCAGCGCCGCCCACGGGCTGCCGAGGCAGTCGGTGCCGCGGCCCGCGGAGATCCGCTCGCCGCCGGAGGTGAGCACCATGGTGACCTGGTCCAGGTCGGGGGCGTCGGCGACGGGGAGCGAGTCGCCGAGCACGTAGAGCCCGGAGGAGGCGTTGTCGGCGACGGTGTCGGCGAAGGCGATGTCCCAGTTCGCGACCCGGCTGTCCACGATCTCCAGCGCGGCGTGCACGGTCCGCACGTAGCCGGGCGCATCGGCGGCGGTGATCGGCCCGGTGATGTCGGCGGCCAGGGTGAAGGCGATCTCGGCCTCGATCCGCGGCTGCAGCAGCCGGTTGATGTCGACGGCGGGATCGCCGGTGCAGTCGAAGTCGTCGAGCAGCACGCCGAAGTCGGGCTGCTCGACGCCGAGCTGGCGCTGCACCGCAGGCGAGGTCAGCCCGATCTTGCGGCCGACCACGGTGCGGCCGCCTGCCAGCAGCGCGGCGAGGTTGCGCTGCTGGATGGCGTAGGCCGAGGCCAGGTCGTCCGGGGCGATGAGATCGCGGATGGGGGCGCAGGGAATGCCGGTCGCGGCGGCCGCGGCGAGCCGCGCGGCGGCCGCCTCGATCGTCTGGGGTTCCACCGTTGTCATGGTTCGAACGGTAGGCCCGCCCGCCGGCCGTGAATAGGATCTGTCCCATGAAACGGGACAACCTGTCGCTGCTACAGCGCTCCGCGCTCGTACTCGACGCCTTCCCCGGCGGAACCGCGCTCTCGCTGGCCGAGGTCGCGGCGCGCACCGGGCTGCCCCGCTCGACCACACACCGGGTGCTGACCGGGCTGGTGGAGCTGGGCTGGGTGGCCCGCACCGGCGGCGGCTTCGAGCTGGGGCTCGGGCTCTTCGAGCTGGGCGAGCGGGTCGGGCTCAAGTATCGGCTGCGCTCGGCGGCGCTGCCCTTCATGCAGGATCTGTACGCGGTGACCGGGCAGACCGTGCACCTGGCCATCCGGGACGGGCTGGACGCGGTGTACGTGGAGAAGATCCACGGCCACGCCGCGCTGCCGCTGCCCTCGCAGATCGGCGGCCGGTTGCCGCTCACCTGCACGGCGGTCGGGAAGGCGCTGCTGGCGCCGGAGCAGCCGGAGGTGCGGGCCGCCGCGCTGGCCGCGCCGCTGCGCAGCTACACCGGCAACTCGATCACCGACCCGAAGCGGCTGAGCAGGGAGCTGGAGGCGGTGCGGCGCACCGGTGTCGCGGTCGAGCGCGAGGAGTCCGCGCTCGGCTGCTGCTGCCTGGCCGCGCCGGTACTGCAGGGCGGGAGCCCGGTCGCGGCGCTCTCGGTCTCGGTGCCGACCGCGAGCTTCGCGCCGGAGCTGCTCGCGCCCGCCGTCCGCACCACCGCGCTCGCGCTCGGGCGGGCGCTCTCCAAGGGAGCGGCGACCGAACTCTGACCGCGCCGCCAGCGGATCGCCGAGCGCGAGCGGCGCGACGCCGACCACGACGGCATCCCGGACATGTACCAGCGGTGATTCAGCGCAGGCGGCGCACGAGCCGGGAGAGCCGCCAGCGCCCGCCACCCTCGTGCGGCCCCAGGTAGAGCACCAGGACCCCGGCCACCACGATGCCCGCCAGGTTCACCGCCAGCTGCCCGATCGACATGATCGCCACGTGCCACTCGCCGATCGTGCTCGCGACCACCGCGAACCCGGCCGCGGGCACCGTCGTCACCGAGATGAACACCCCGACCAGCGCCGCCGACTTCGCGGTGCAGAGCGCCAGCATCCCCGCCGCGCCCGCCAGCACCGCGACCACCAGCGAGAACGGCCCCACCCGGTAGATGAAGTCGACGTTGCGCGCCGCCTCGAACCCGGTCAGCGTGATCCAGCCGAACTGCTCCCAGCACAGCGTCGCCGCCAGCGTGATCGCCATGGCCGCCGGGAAACCGGCCGCCAGCGCCAGCGCCGAGCGCCGCACCAGCGCCCGGTCCCGGCGCACCACGCCCACCGCGAAGGCGGCGAGCGGGCCGAACTCGGGGCCGACCACCATGGCGCCGACGATGGTGACCGCCGAGTCGGTCGCCACCCCGACCGCGGCCAGCAGGCAGGCGATGGTGAGGAAGGCGACGAACGAGGCGCTCAGCGTGGATTCCTCGTGCGTGCGGGCCAGCAGCTCCTCCCACACCACCGCGTCGGCCGGCTCCCCGGGCGCCGCCTCCGCCGCGCGCTCGGCGGCCGCGGAGAGCACCGTCTCGATCGGCTCCAGGGTGATGGCGCCGGTCTCGGCCAGCCCGAGCCGCTCCAGCTCGGCGAGCACGGTATTGGCCGCCTCGCGGGCCACGTCGGCCTGCACCAGATCGCCCTCGGGGGCCAGCGCGGCGCCGGGCAGCAGCGACAGGTGGGTCACGCCCGCGTCGGCCCGGAGCGTCGCCAGCACGTCGGGGGTCGAGCCGGGCGGGCTGATGATGCGCAGGTGCAGCACAACGGGTCTCCTCCGGTTCCGCCCGACGCGGGCTGTGCCGAACCTACCGCCGGAGCGGGCGGGCGCGCACCCGGGTCGCCGCGGGGCATCCGGAGCGCCGCAACGCGGAGAACCTGATCGTGCTCGGCGGCGGCAACGTCGGGCGGCGCCGTGGCCGAGCTGATCAGACCACCTTGGCGGCGATCAGCAGTTCCCAGATCACGCCCTGATCGACCACCTCGACGCCGAGCTTCTCGGCCTTGGCCAGCTTGCTGTCGCCGACGCCGGCGCCGGTGATCAGCATGTCGGTGCTGGCCGAGACCGAGGAGGCGGCGGTGGCCCCGGCCCGCTCGCAGAGCCGCTGGAAGGTCGGGCGGGCCACCTTCTCGCCCGAGCGGGGATCGGCGATGGCGCCGGTGATGACGACGGTCTTGCCCTCCAGCGGCGCGCCCGCGGCGACCACCGGGGGCAGATCCTCCTGCCGCACATCGAGATTCACCCCGCGCTCGCGGAGCCGCTGGAGTTCCGGGCGCAGCCGGGTGAGGTGCTCGACCAGCGAGGCGGCGACCTTGGGGCCGATGTCCTCCACCGCGACCAGGCGCTCCTCGCCGGCGTCGGCGACCTCCTCCAGCGAGCCGAAACCGGAGCGGGCCAGCCGGGCGGCGGTGCCGTCGGAGGCCATGGGGATGGCCAGCCCGATCAGCGCGCGCCGCAGCCCGACCTGCCTGCTGCGGTCGATCGACTCGATCATCCGGGTCGCGGAGACCTCACCGACGCGGTCGAATTCGAGCAGCCGCTCCCTGGTCAGGGTGTAGAAGTCGGACGGGTGCTCCAGGATTCCCGCCTCGGCCAGGCGCTCGATCCACTTCTGCCCGATGGCGTCGATGTCGGCCGCGGCGCGCGAGGCCCAGTGGATCAACCGGCGCACGGTCTGGGCCGGGCAGGCGGCATTGGTGCAGAACAGTTCCCGGCTGTTGCCCTGCTCGAGCACCGGCTGCTCGCACGAGGGACAGGCGGTGGGGACCTCGATGTCCTTTTCCTCGCCGGTGCGCTTGGATGCGTCCAGCACCCCGGCCACGAAGGGGATGACGTCTCCGGCGCGCCGCACGAGCACGGTGTCGCCGACCTTGATATCCCGGGCCCGGATGACCTCCTGATTGGCCAGCGTCGCCCTGGTGACCGTGGTCCCGCCCACGAAGACCGGCTCCAGCCACGCCACCGGGACGATCTTGCCGGTCTTGCCGACATCCCAGATCACCGCGTTGAGCAGCGTCGTCTTCTCCTCGGCGGCGAACTTGAACGCCAGGGCCCCGCGCGGGGAGTTCGACCGGGTTCCGGCCGCGGCGTAGGCGCTGCGGTCGGCCAGCCGCAGCACCGCGCCGTCGAGGTCGTAGTCGAGGTCGTTGCGGCCCCGCTCGATCGCGGTGATCGCCTGCTGCGCTGTGGAAGCATCCGCGCAGACCTGCATGGCCGCGCCCGCCACCCCGATCGCGGCCAGCCCCTCACCCAGGTCCGAGGCGGCACCGCCGTCGGAGGTGTCGAGGTCGAACCCGAAGAACTGCAACCGGCGCTCGGCCACCGTGGCCGGGTCCTTGGCCCGCAGCGTGCCCGCCGCGGCATTGCGCGGGTTGATCAGCGGCTTGTCCGGGTGCGCGGTGTTGTAGGCCAGGAATGTCGAGCGCAGCATGACCGCCTCGCCGCGCACCTCCACCCGCCCCGGCACCCCGATCACCTCCGGCACCCCGTCCACCAGCGCCTTGACCAGCGGCGTCACATCGTCTCCGGTGGTCCCGTCACCCCGGGTCACCGCGCGCAGCAGGGCGCCGTCCTCGTACACCAGCGTCAGCGAGAGCCCGTCCAGCTTGGGCATCACCGCCACCGGCTGCCCGGGGAACCGGTCGAAGAACGCCGCTACCTGCTCCGGCTTGGTCGCCTTCTCCAGCGAGAGCATGGGCCGCGAATGCCGCACCGGGGCGTGCAGCACCGCGGGCGCCCCGACCTGCTCCAGCGGGTTCGGCTCCGGCGTCAGCTGCGGGTGCTCGGCGAGCAGGGCCCGCAGTTCGTCCTCGACGACGTCGTACTCGGCATCGGCGACCAGCGGCGAGCCCTGATAGTAGGCATCGCGCAGTGCCACGATGCGATCAGCGAGTTCTCGGATACGTTCCCCGGCTTCCACGCCCCAGAACCTACCCAGCGGGACCGACAAACGATGCCACGACCACGCCGGGCAGAATTCTCCGGCGATGCGAACCCACACCGGTTCGGCACCCGCTGCGCGGAATACCCGCGGAATTGCTGATCAGGAGGGGTGCAGCCAGGCGCCGATGGGGGTCGGCGGCAGCGCGCGCACCACGCCCATGAGCGGCCCGCACCAGAAGCTGGAGGACATGCAGACGAAGGCGCCGGTCTTGTCGTAGTTCCAGGCGTCGCCGTGCCAGCCCCAGGTGAGGCCGTCCGCGGACGGGCTCATCGGGCACTCCTGCGGCGCCTTTCCCGCGCACGGCCCCTCGATATTCCACGGGCCGACCGGGTAGGCCGATGCCGCTGGCGCCGCCAATGCTCCGGCACACGCGATGCCCGCGGTGGCGACCAGGGTGGCGAGAATGGGACGTTTCATACCGAGCTCCCTCCGAACGACGATGCGACGGGTGTCGCCGAGTGCGTCGGATCACCGCCCGGCATCGTTACCGCGCGCACCTCCGACCTGGCCGCCGCGGCGGTGGCGCGCATGCCGAACGGAGTCACGATGCGGTCCGGCGCGGCGAGCGCGGCCGGCCGCGGAGCGCTCGATGGGATCGGGCCTAGCTGCTGCCGAACCAGCCGGGGCCGAAGTAGTCGCTCGGAGTCGGCCGGTCCGGCTCGTGCCGCGGCGGCTCCTGCGGCCGGTGCCGCGGCTCGTGCGGGTAGCACCGCTCCCCCGGCAGCGTCGGGCCGTCCCAGGCGTGGCAGTCGAAGGGGGCGCCGGCCGCGACCGGCTGATCGGCGGCGGCCGCGGGCGCGGCGAGGGCGAGGGCGAGGGCGAGGAGCGGGGCCGCGGCGCAGGCGCCTGCGACCGCGAGGCGGGCGAGGAAGGAGCGGGATTCGATTCGGCCGGACACGGTGGATCCTTTCACGCGGAGTCGAGCACCCTCCACCCTGCTCCGCCCGGCCGCGGAAAGCCAGGCGGCCGCGAAGGCGATCCCGGCGAGTTGCTCTGCGCGAGGCGTTCAGCCGCCGCGGCCCCGGCTCCCGCGCCGAGCAGTAGGCTGCCCGGCGTAGCGACGCCAGGACGCTCACCCGCGCGCTACCTGGCGCGCAGCCCGGGCCAGCCGTAGGGGGTCGGCCCCGCGGCGAGCCCGGCGAGCCTGGTCGCCTCGAACGGCGCGGCGGGGGTCGCGACCGAGCGATCCGGTGCGGCCACCCCCTTTTGGCGCCGGACGGCGTCCATGTCCAGCCACATGACCTGCTGCACCACGTCCTCGAGCTGGGCGGCGGTGTGGAACCCCGCGTTCGCGTACACCAGCAGCCCCTCCCGGTACGCGTGCAGCGTCGGCAGCCCGGTCACCTTCGCGGCCGCGGCCAGCCCGGACTCCGCCTCGGTGTCGACGGTGGCGTGCACGATATCCCGGTGCAGGTTCGACGACTCCTCGAAGACCGGCGCGAACCGGGTGCACCAGCCGCACCAGGACGCCCAGTAGTCGACGAGGACGATTCCCCCGCCGGACACCGTCCGCTCGAAGCTCTGCTTGGTGAAAGCCTGCGTGGGCATGGGCGAAATTCTCCCACGAATCCCGGACCGCTTCGCGCTCAGGCGAAGCCGGTCAGGAACAGCGCCTCGGCGAGCGCCGTGCGCCGCAGTTCCTCCGGATCGACGCTCTCGTCCACCGCGTGGATCCGGCACAGCGGCTCCTCCACGCCGAGCAGCGCGATCTCGGCGCGCGGCACCACCTCGGCCAGCACCGTGCAGAGCGGGATCGAGCCGCCCTGCCCGGAGTGCACCACCTCGGCGCCGTAGGCGGTGCGCAGCGCCGCGGTGAGCGCGGCGTAGCCGGGGCCGTCGGTGGCGGCGGCGAACGGCGCCCCGATCGCCTGCGCCGCCACCTCCACCTCGACGCCCCAGGGGATGTGTGCGCGCAGGTGGGCGGCGAGCGCGTCGTAGGTGGCGCGCGGGTCCATCCCGGGCGGCACCCGCAGGTTCAGCAGCGCGGCCGCCGCCGGGACGATCGCGGCCACGGCGTCGGCGGTGCCGGGGGCGTCGATGCCGATGACGGTGACCGCGGGCCGCGCCCACACCATGTCGGCGGGGGTGCCGGTGCCGAGCAGCTCGGTGCCGGGCAGCGCGGTGGCGTCGGCGCGGAACACCTCGGGCGGGTAGGGCGCGCCGGTCCAGCGCTGGCCGGTGGGGACGCCGTCGATGACGGTGTCGCCCGCGGCGTCGCGCAGCGAGGCCAGCCCGTGCAGCAGCGCGGCCATGGCGTCCGGTGCGGCGCCGCCGAACTGCCCGGAGTGCACCGCCGAGCCGAGCGCCCGCACGGTGACCTTCGCGTTCACCACCCCGCGCAGGCCGGTGGTGAGCGTCGGGGTGCCCGCGGCGACATTGCCGGTGTCGCCGATGACGATCATGTCGGCGTCGAAGAGCTCGGGGCGCCGCCGCGCGAGATCGTCGAGCCCGGCGCCGCCCGCCTCCTCCGACCCCTCCACGACCACGCGCACCGCGCACCCGGTCGGCCCGGCCGCGCGCAGCGCCGTCAGGTGCGCGACCAGGTTGCCCTTGCAATCGGCCGCGCCGCGGCCGTACCAGCGCCCGGCCCGCGCGGTGAGCTCGAACGGCGGCGAGCTCCACTGCTCCACCGGCCCGGCGGGCTGCACGTCGTGGTGGCTGTAGAGCAGCACCGTGCGGGCGTCGGGGGTGGCGCCGGGGCGGTACCCGACCACGGCCGGGCTGCCGTCCGAGGTCTCGATCACCTCGACCTCGAAGCCGAGCTCGGCGCAGGCCTTCGCGGTCCACTCGGCGGCGGCCCGGCACGCCGCCCGGCTGCCCGGCTCGAGGTGCACCGACCGGTGCGCCACGAGCTCGGCCAGGTCGTCGCGGGCCCGCGTCATCAGCTCGGCGACGCGGGCGGTCAGCTCGGTAGTCACGACCTCCACCGTAGGCGCTGCTAGAGCACCGGCAGCGGATGCGAGGGCGGGAAGACCACCGGCAGCGCGCCCAGCGCGCGATGGAACGGGCCCGGCCGCCAGACCAGCTCGTTCGGCGGCACCGCGAGCTCCACCTCCGGCAGCGTGTCCAGCAGCTGGTCGATGACGTCCTGGGCGAGCAGCAGCCCGTACGGCCGCGCCTGCGCGGGGCACGCGTGGTCGCCGCTGCTGAAGGCCAGGTTCCAGCCGTTGCCCTCGAACTCGCCGGTGTTCATCTCCGGGTCGGTGTTGCAGGCCGCCATGCTGATGATCACCGGCTCGTTGGCCTGCAGCCACACCCCCTCGACCTGGATCGGCTGGCGCGGGTAGGTGATGCAGTAGTTCGCCATCGGCGGGTCGGTGGCCAGCCGCTCCTCGAGCGCGGCCCTGGTGGAGAGCGGAACCCGGCCGTCGGCACTGGTGAACCGGGGGTCGGTGAGCATGAGCAGCAGGGTGTTGGCGATCAGGTTCACCGGCGGCTCCACGCCGGCGGCGAAGAACAGCACCAGCTGGTGCACCATCTCCTCGTCGGTGAGCGCGGCGGGGTGCTGCAGCAGCCGGGTGGTGATGTCGTCGCCGGGGTGCGCGCGCTTGAGCGCGGTCAGATCCAGCAGCGCATTGCCCATGATGGCGTTGACCGTCTCGGTGTCGACGCCGTCGAACATGGCGGCGCTGGCGCTCGCCACCTGCTCACCGATCTCCGGCGGGCAGCCGAGCATCTGGCACAGCACCGAGAAGACCAGCGGCAGCGCGTACTGGTTCAGCAGGTCGGCGCTGCCCTCCTTGCAGAAGGTGTTGATGATCGGGACCGCCGAGGTCTCCACGATCGAGCGCAGCGAGTTCAGGTCGATCCCGGCCAGCGCGACGTTGATGGCATCGCGGTAGCGGGCGTGCTCGGCGCCGCTGGTGCGGATGGCGTTCGGCCGGTACTCGATCATCGGCATGATCGGGATGTCCTGTGGCGCGGTCTTCTGCCAGACGCTGGGGTCGGCCGGAAAATGGTGTGCGTCACCGAGAATACGCACCGCGGTGCTATACTTGATCACCAGGGTGGCGGGCACGCCGGGCCACATCTCGACCGGCACCAGTGGTCCATAATTGTTTCTGCGCATCTCGCGATACGCCTCATGGGGGTCGGACGCGAATTCCTGGGTGTAGATCGGGATCCGGGGGCCGATGGACTCGATCGACCGCTTGGGGCTGATGGTGGTAGCGGTAGCACCCTGGAGCGGGTGATGCGGATGCACGTAATCTCCTCGATCTCGGGTTGCGACAGGGTAGCACCGGCGGCGCCGTTCGGCGCCGCGATCCTGTGCACGGCATAGCCCAGACTCTCAGTGCGCGTTGATTTTTGCGCAGCACACTGTAAACGGCGGCCGCACCGGGGGATGCCGCGACGGTACGCGGAATCCCCCGGCGGGCTGGACCGTATCCGTCCGGCGCCACGGGTGTCGCACCCGGGAGCGCCCCGCCCGGGCGCCCTACGGCACCCGGGCCGGGGGAATCATCCCCGGTTCGGATCGTTGATGCGGCCCTCCCAGGCGGCGGGCAGATCATCGGAGAGTACCGGAGCACCGAGGATCGCGTCGTCGAAGCCGAAGGCGTCGAGCAGCGCGGGCAGGTGGCCGGCGAGTTCGTCGACGGCCCTGGCCAGCTCGCGCTTGACCGCCGCCGCGCCGGCGCCGTCCAGCAGCCCGCGGGTGAGGTACCAGGCGGCGTGCCGGTCCAGGTAGTCCAGCGCGAAGACGTCCCGCACCGCCACGATCTCCGGGTGCGCGGCGTGCCCGTGCAGCAGCCCGAGCGCCTCCTCCGCGCAGTACGCCTCGGCGAGCTCGAGCGCCTGCGGGATGACCGCGAGCCGATCGGCCAGCGCCGGGGTGGCCAGGTGCTCCTGCGCCTCCTGCACGATGGTCAGGGTCCTGGCGTTCAGCGCCCGCTCCCGGTCGGCGGCGTCCGCCGGGTCGTAGCGCACCGGGTCCGGCGGCGTCTTCCCGGCCAGCTGCCTGGCCAGCACCCGCCCAGCCACCGAGCCGAGCACCGCGCAGTCGCCCTCGCCGGTGATGGCCGCGTGGCAGACGCCGAGGTAGTCGGCGACCCGGTTGGCGCTGAACATGCCCTGCGCGCCCATCTTGATCCGCGCGTGCGTCACCGTCTCCAGCGCGTGCAGCTGGATGAACGGCTTGGCCAGCATGACCGAGACGACGGTGTCCCGGTGCGTGAGATCGCTGCCGGCGAGCGAGGTCTTGACCGCGTTGCCGTAGATGGTCCGGACCACGGTGCCTGCCAGATCGGTGAGCAGCGTGTCCCGCACGTGCGGGATATCGATCATCAGCGGGGTGTCCAGCGGGGTGAGCGGCACCGGCCGCTTGCCCGCGTAGGTCAGCGCGATGTAGAGCGCCGAGCGGGCCGAGGCGTTCAGGCAGGACGAGAGCGCCAGCCTGCCCACCGTCAGCTGGCTGATGGCGGAGGGGAAGCCGCGCTTCCGGCTGGTCTCGTCCCGCCAGGTGAGCACGCCCTCGTCGTCGATCGTGGCGAGGTCGTTGCTCAGCCAGGCGCTCTTGTCGACCCGGAGGCCGTCGAAGCTGATCACCGAGTTGTCCATGATCACCAGGGGCTGGTGGTCCAGCTGGGTGATCGTGACGCCCGGCGCCGCCTCGCCGCTCGCGTCCCTGAGCCGCGCGGTGAACAGGTGCACGCCCTGGTCGACGCCGGCCCCGTCGATGAACCGCGCGCCGACCACGCAGACCCGGGAAACCGGAATGCCAACGCTCGGCATGAACTTCCGCGCCCGCGGGTTCGGCGTGTCGATGACGAACCCGTCGCCGTCCCAGGTGGCGGTGGTCTGCATGAACCCGATGTTCGAGCCGCAGCCGTACTCGGTCAGCAGCATGACGCCGATGGCCGAGGCATCGTCGAGATCGTGCAGGTACGGCTCCGCCGCCTCGGCATCGGTCAACGTGGCCAGGCTGCCCGAGGCCAGGTTGTAGTGCCCCGAGATCAGCGGGATCAGATCGGTCGCCAGCACCGCCGCCCAATCGAACACCGCGAACAGCTCGGGCAACTCGGTCGCCACCGCCCTGGTGCTGCCGATCTCCTTCACCAGGTACCGCAGCTGGGCGTACGCGTTCTCGCGCCGCTGCTCCTGGCTCTGCTTCTCCGTGACCAGATAGTCCGGATTACTCAGAATCTCCTGTAACCGCCGATGGAACTCCCGGCTTCCGTGCCGGAGGAAATCGGCCAGCGATTCACGCTCATTGGACCCCTGCTCGACCATTGCACTGCTCCTACCTTTTCCGACCCCCGGCCCCACCGCCGGGGTGACGTTCAGGCCATCGCCGCCGCCTTCCGGCTCGACGATGCCGACCGGTGCCGCATCAGCGCACCGAAGGAGCGAAAGGTGGTTCTCCCGCCGGAATTCGCGGGACCACGCACCCTCCCCCCGGGCCCGCCCGCGCGCATCACGAAGAGTCGCGGACGTGTAGCAGTAAATTCCCCGGACCACGCTCGACGAGCCGGGCCCACGTCGGCCCCTTCCCCATCGATTCGGGCCTCCGGCGCCGCGCTCGTTTCACACTCGAACGCGCCGACCTGGGGAGTCACCGGTAATGCAGAGCTCACTTTGCAATACCGGGACACATGAAGCATTGTGCCACAGTGGTTCTCGAAGTTCATGGCGAAGCGATGGCTGCGGAATAGCCCATTATTCGCTCACCCGTCGGCGCGAACCCACGACCACAGAATGTTTCCGAATGGTAGCCACGCAGCCGATGCCATGCGCGGCCCGCTCCCCCTGTTGCCGATCGGTCGCTTGATTGATGTGAAATCGTAAAAGATCTTCGGCGGCGCCCGCGAAGCGGTGCCGCCGCCCGCTCTGGGTCACCCCCGCGGCTTCGGGAGGTGCAGGCCCATGAGAACGGCGTCCCAGAGCTCGCCGCTGCGGCGGCGGTAGTGGCGGCGCAGCCTGCCCTCGACCTCGAATCCGGCGCGCCGGTAGAGCGCGATCGCCGGTTCGTTGTGCGGCCACACCTGCAGGGTCACCTTGTGCGCTCCGCGCTCGCGAGCCCATGCGACGACCGCGTCGAGCAGTGCGGTGCCGATGCCCTGCCCGCGATGGCCCGCGGCGACCTGCATGCCGAAGGTGGTGACGCCGGTGGTGTCGAAGTACGTCACGGCCGTGCCCGCGAGGACGCCGTCCACCTCGGCGACGAAGACGCCCCTGCCCTCCGCGATGGCCGCCCGGATCGTCGCGGCCGCCGCGACCTCGTCCACCGGCGGCTCGGCGCCGATCCAGCGGCCCTCCGCCGCTACCGCCGCGCGCAGTGCCGCCATGGCCTCGGCGTCGGCGGGCGTGGCGGCGCGGACCGATCGGTGGGTGCTCACCGGCGGACAGTACAGCGAGCGGTGCGGCGCGAGCAGGTCGGTTGAGCGGCGCCACCACCCCGTGGATGATGTGGCGGTGACATCGGATGACATCGACGCCCGAGCCCGCGAGCTGGCGACCCGGCTGGGCACAGCGCCGCCGCAGCTCCAGGAGGGACCGGTTGCGGCCTGGGTGGCCGAGGGCGTGCGCGCACTGCCCCAGCCCGAGCGGACGGTGCTCGTGGTCGGCCCCGCCTTCGGCGAGCTCACCCCGGCCGAGCAGGAGGCCGGGCTGGCGAGCGCGCTGGTGATCGCGGAGCTGTTCCGGCGCGGGAAGCGCACGCCGCTGATCGCGGCCGGGGTGGTCACCGTCGCCGCCGGTGCGGCGGGCCTGGTCGTCGCCGACCCGAAATGGCTGGTCGTCCTCGGGCTCATCGTGCTGTTCCCGGTCAGCTTCGTGCTCGCGCAGGCGCTGTGGTTGCGCGGTATCGCCTACGGGCACGACCGCCGCCTCGCGGAGGTGTTCGGTCGCGACACCCCGGAGTTGCTCCTCGACCTCAATGCCCGCAACAAGCACGAGATCCGCGGCATCCTGCGCGCCTACCTCGCGGTGGCGAACCCCTCGCGGAACAGCCGCAGCAGGCGCCTGCACGCCGTCTGAGCCGAGGACGCATGCGGCGATCCGGCGTGGCAGCGCGCACGGGATTCCCGCACCGGAGCGATGAATTCCCCGCTCCCGGGCGGTCGAAGCTCAGGACACCACAGAAAAGGAGATCGCCATGCCGGAGCTTCTCGTCGACTTCATCACCTCGCTCGACGGTTACGCATCGGGAGCGGGATGGCCCGGGTTCTGGGGCCTGGAGGGGCCGGAGTACCTCGCCTGGCTCGGCGCCCAGCCGCAGGCCACCCACCTGATGGGCGCCAACACCTACCGCCTGATGTCGGGCTTCGCCGGCGGCGCCGTCCCCGATGGCCAGGACGAGTTCCGGCCGGAGGAGCAGGAGTCCGTCGACGGGCTCACCGCGGCGCCGAAGGTCGTCTTCTCCTCCTCCCTCGAACAACCTCTGACCTGGGCCAACTGCACGCTCGTCCGGGACGACGCCGTCGAGGCGGTCCGCGCCATGAAGGCGAGCGGTTCGGGGCTGCTCACCACGATCGGCAGCCTGAGCCTGTCCCGGTCCCTGCTGCGGGCCGGGCTCGTCGACCGATTCCGGGTCGTGATGTTCCCCGTCATCACCGGCGCCACCGGGGCGGAGCGGATCTACGACGGCTACCCCGATGTCGCCCTCGAGATGATCGAGCACCGCACCTTCGACCGCGGCATCCAACTGGTCGAGTACAAGCCCCGCGTCCTGGATCATCCCCCGCTCGGCACCCCGGCGTGACGCCTGCCGCGGAGCGCCGATACGGCGTCTCACCGGCCGAATCGGCACCGGGGACCGTGTAATGTGTCGCCGTATGAACACCGTCGGGTTGCATATCTCCGCCGCAAAGTGTGTCGTGGGATCGTGACCAACACATCGGGAGACGCGTACCCCCTGACGGACACGATGACCACCACGGTCTCCGCGCGCGCGGGCGCGACGGTGCTGTCGGTGGCGGGCGAGGTGGATCTGGCGACGGCGCCCGCGCTGGAGAACGCGATCGACGCGATTCTCGGCGAGCGGCCCGCGTCGCTGATCATCGACCTGACCGCGGTCAGCTTCCTGGCCTCGGCGGGAATGGCGACGCTGGTGGCCGCGCATCAGCGGGCCGGGGAGTCGACGGCCATCGCGGTGGTGGCGGACGGGCCGGCGACCAGCAGGCAGCTCAAGATGACGAGCCTGGATCAGGTGTTCGAGCTGTACGCCACGCTGGACGAGGCGGTGGCCGGGCGCGGCTGAGGGCGAACGGCATCGGCCCCGCCCGGCGACGGGCGGGGCCGATCCGCGTTCAGACGATGTCGCGGAGCTGTTCGATGAGCTGCACGCGCTCGGCCGTGGTGCCCGCGAGCGGGACGACATTGAGCACGGTGGCGCCCGCCTCGCGGAAGGCGGCGACGCGCTCCTTCACGAAACCGGCGGGGCCGATCAGGGAGACGTCGCGCACCAGGTCGTCGGGGACGGCCCTGGTCGCCTCCTCCTTCTTCCCCGCCAGGTACAGCTCCTGGATGCGGTCGGCCGCGGCGCCGTAGCCGTAGCGGGTGGCGAGAGTGTGGTAGAAGTTCTTGGCGCGCGCGCCCATGCCGCCGATGTAGAGCGCGAGGTGCGGTTTCACGAACTCCAGCAGCGGGGTCACGTTCTCGCCGATGGCGAGCGGGGGGCCCGCGTAGACCTCGAGGTCGCCGAGCGCGGGGTCGCGCTTGGCGCGGCCGGCGTCGAGCGCCTCGCCCCAGACGTCCTTGGCCCGCTCCGGCAGGAAGAAGGCGGGCTGCCAGCCCTCGGCGAGCTCGGCGGCGAGCTCGACGTTCTTCGGACCGAGCGCGGCGAGCAGCACCGGGATGCGCTCGCGCACGGGGTGGTTGACGAGCTTGAGCGGCTTGCCGAAGCCGGTGCCCTCGCCCGCGGGCAGCGGGATGCGGTAGTACTTCCCGTCGTACTCCAGCCGCTCGCGGCGCCACACCGTGCGGCAGATCTCGATGGTTTCCCTGGTGCGCCCGATCGGCGCGTCGTAGGGCACGCCGTGGAAACCCTCGATGACCTGGGGGCCGGAGGCGCCGAGGCCGAGCACGAAGCGGCCGTCGGAGACGAAGTCGAGCCCGGCCGCGGTCATGGCGGTGAGGCTGGGGGTGCGGGTGTAGAGCTGCAGGATGCCGGAGGCGAGCTGCACCCGCTCGGTGCGGGCGGCCAGGAAGCCGAGCGCGCTCACCGCGTCGAAGGAGTACGCCTCGGGTACGAACACGATGTCCAGCCCGGCGCGCTCGAGGTCGGCCACCTCGGCGGCCACCTCCTTGAAGCCACCCGAGTAGTTGATCCCCAATCCGATCCGCATGGGGTCAACATATCCCCGGCTACGGCCGGGCCGAGCACCGGTGCGGCCGGCGCGGCCGGATAGCGTGTAGCGGCCAGCTCCCGACCACGAAAGGTGCCGTCCGTGTCGCAGTCATCCGCGCCGAGCCCGCAGGCAGCAACCGAAGCCGGCTTCGGCGCCCTCACCGTCGGCGCGTACCTGGAGCAGCTGGGCGCCAAGGTGCCCGCGCCCGGCGGCGGCGCGGTGGCGGCGCTGCACGCGGCGCAGGGCGCGGCGCTGGTCGCCATGGTCGCGCGCTACACCACCAGGGCCAAGGATGCCGAGCACCGCCCGGAGGTCGACCGGGTCATCGCCGCCGCGGACGCCGCGCGGGAGCGCGCGCTGGCGCTCGCCGACGCCGATGCCGCCGCCTTCACCGCGGTGGGCGCCGCCTACAAGCTGCCGAAGGAGTCCGAGACCAGGCAGCGAGCGATCACCGACGCGCTGATCGGCGCGGCCAGGGTGCCCGCCGATGTGGTGGACGCGGCCGACGAGGTGCTCGCGCTCGCGGCCGACCTGCTCCCCATCGGCAATCCGAACGTGGTCACCGATATCGGCGCCGCCGCGGACGCCGCCAGGGCCGCCGCCACGAGCTCGCGGCTGAACATCGAGATCAACCTGGTGTCGCTGCGCGGCGCTGTCGCGGATAACGATCTGGCAGACTTCGCCGCCGCGCTGGCCCGCATCGAGGAGATCACCGCGCGGGCGGATGCCCTGCACACGGAGGTCGTACGCGCGGTTCGCGGCTGAAACCGACCGTGTCTCAACCGGGTTACCCCGGTAGCAGGGCGCGCGCTCGGCTGGACCGCGATGATCATGACGGCCTAGGCTTACTACCTACTTACCACACCCGGTTCGAAGGTGGTTGTCATGAGGAGCGCGTGTCGGCCTCTTTTCCTGCTCGCCGCGGTGGTCGCGCTGGCGGTGTCCGGCGTCGGCGCCGCGTTCGGCGGTATCGCGGCCGCTCCGGATATCCCCGCGGTCGTCGCGATCACCCCGTCGGACGGGCGAACGGTCGGGATCTATCCCCCGGTCACGGTGCGCTACGAGGCGCCGGTGACCGACCGGGCGGCGGCCGAGCGGGCGCTGACCGTGCGCGCGCCGGAAGCGGTGCCCGGCCACGTGACCTGGAACAGCGCCACCGAGATGACCTGGCTGCCCGAGGCGTACCTGCCCGCCCGCACGAAGGTGCAGGTGTTCGCGGCGGGCTGGCGCACCGAGTTCGAGACCAATGCCGGGTTCAGCGCGGTCGGTGACATCTCGGCGCACACCTTCACAGTGAGCATCGGCGGCGTCCCGGTGCGCACCATGCCCGCCTCGTACGGCAAGCCGGGCTGGGAGACCCCGGCGGGCACCTTCCCGATCCTGGAGAAGTTCCGCCGGGTGACCTTCGACTCGCGCACCATCGGCATTCCGCTCAGCTCGCCGGAGGGCTACCTCATCCAGGGCGAGTACGCGGAGCGGCTCACCTGGGGCGGGGTCTTCGTGCACTCGGCGCCGTGGTCGGTGGAGTCGCAGGGGTCGGCGAACGTGAGCCACGGCTGCGTGAACCTGGCCCCGGACGACGCCGCCTGGTTCTACGAGAACGCCGGGATCGGCGACCCGGTGCAGCTGCACTGGTAGTTTTCGCCGCCGCGGCCCGGGTACGCGGCGCTCGACGGCCGGGGCTCGCCCGGCCGCCCGAGCGGGCGGAGGCGATATGCGGATCGGGTACAAGCTGGCCGCGGAGGCGTACGGACCGAAGGAGCTGATCCGGCAGGCGGTCGCGGCCGAGCGCGCCGGTTTCGACTTCGTCGAGATCAGCGACCACTACCACCCGTGGCTGGACAACCAGGGCCACTCCCCCTTCGCCTGGACGGTGCTCGGCGCCATCGCCGCGCGCACCGAGCGCGCCGGGCTGGTCACCGGGGTCACCTGCCCGATCCTGCGCTACCACCCGGCAATCGTGGCGCAGGCGGCGGCGACGCTGGCGCTGGTCAGCGACGGCCGCTTCACCTTCGGCGTCGGCTCCGGCGAGCGGCTGAACGAGCACGTGGTCGGCCGCGAGTTCCCGCCGGTGCACATCCGGCAGGCCATGTTCCGGGAGGCGCTGGAGATCATCCGGCTGCTCTGGCAGGGCGGGTACCGGAGCTACGAGGGCAAGTACCTGCAGCTCTCCGACGCGCGGATCTTCGACCTGCCGGACGAGCTGCCGCCGCTGGTGGTCGCGGCGGGCGGGCCGGAGGCGGCGCGGCTGGCCGGCGAGCTCGGCGACGGCCTCTTCGCCACCGATCCCGACCCCGAACTGGTCAGCGCCTTCGCCGCCGCGGGCGGCTCCGGTCCGCACTACGCCGAGGTGCCGCTGGCCTGGGCGCCCGACGAGGACACCGCCGTGCGGGCAGCGCTGGAGACCTCGCGCTGGGCGGTGACCGGCTGGAAGGTCATGAGCGAGCTGCCCAACCCGGTGAACTTCGCCGCCGCCACCGAGACCGTCCGGCCGGCGGACATCACCGAGAACTTCGCCTGCGGCAGCGACCCGGAGCGCATCGTCGAGGCGGCCAGGCCCTTCGCCGACGCGGGCTTCGACCACCTGGTGCTGCTGAACGCGGGCCCCGACCCGGACGGCTTCCTCGACTTCTACGCGAGTGAACTCGACGGCCCGCTGCGCGCGCTCGGGGCCTGAAAGCAGCCGCCCGCCACTGATTTCCGGGGCCGGGCGATCTTGGCGCAACCCACTCGAGTAAAGTGCAGGTAATGAGGCGCGATACGGGGTGGGACGGCTGACCGGTGGTTATCGAGGAGACCGCGCTGGCCTTGATCCAGCTCGGAGCGGTGTTCTTCGGTCTCGGTGTGCTCGGCAGGGTGGCGGCGCGGATCGGGATGTCGCCGATCCCGCTGTACCTACTCGGCGGGCTGGTGTTCGGCTCCGGCGGGCTGGTGCAGCTGCACGAGGTCGACGAGTTCATCCACCTCGCCAGTGAGATCGGCGTCATCCTGCTCCTGCTGCTGCTCGGGCTGGAGTACACCGCCGCCGAGCTGGTCACCGGGATGCGCAAATCCTGGCCCGCCGGGCTGCTCGACCTGGCGCTGAACGCGACGCCGGGCGTGATCGTCGCGCTGCTGCTCGGGCTCGGGCCGGTCGGGGCGATCGCCATGGCGGGCGTCACCTACATCTCCTCCTCCGGGATCGTGGCCAAAGTGCTCGGCGATCTCGGCAGGCTCGGCAACCGGGAGACGCCGACGATCCTGTCGATCCTGGTGTTCGAGGATCTGGCCATGGCGGCGTACCTGCCGGTGCTCACCGCGGTGCTGGCCGGGGTCGGGCTGATCGCCGGGCTGTGGACGCTCGGGATCGCGCTCTCCGCGGTGACGGTGGTGCTGGTGGTGGCGCTGCGCTACGGGCGCTACGTCTCCGCGCTGGTGGCCAGCGATGATCGGGAGATCTTCCTGCTCAAGGTGCTGGGCGCGGCGCTGCTGGTGGCCGGGCTGGCCTCGGCGGTGCAGGTGTCGGCGGCGGTGGGGGCGTTCCTGCTCGGGATCGCCATCTCGGACTCCACCGCGCACACCGCGACCAAGATCCTGGAGCCGCTGCGCGACCTCTTCGCCGCCATGTTCTTCGTGCTCTTCGGGTTGAACACCGATCCGCGCAGCATTCCGCCGGTGCTGGCCTGGGCGCTGCTGCTCGCGGTGGTGACGACGGCGACCAAGATCGTCACCGGGTGGTGGGCGGCCGGACGCGCCGGGGCCGGGGAGATGGGGCGGGCGCGTGCCGGGGTCGCGCTGGTGGCGCGCGGTGAGTTCTCCATCGTGATCGCCGGGCTCGCGGTGGCGGCGGGCGCGCTGCCCGACTCGTTCACCGCGCTCGCCACCACCTATGTGCTGCTCATGGCGATTATCGGGCCGGTGGCGGCGCGGGTTGTCGAGCCGGTCATGCGGTTGTTGCGGGGAAGGCCGCGGGCGTCGGAGCGCGTTCCGGAGTGAGCGGGGGCGCCCGGTCGGCGTTGACCGGTGGCGCCCGGGAACGCTCAGCCCTCGGCGGCGCGCTCGGCGGCCTCGACCACGTGGCGCATGAGGAGCGCGGTGGTGACCGGGCCGACGCCGCCGGGAACGGGGCTGAGCCCGGCGGCGCGGCCGCGCACGGAATCTGTGTCCACGTCGCCGACGATGCTGCCGTCCGGCCCCTCGTTGGTGCCGACGTCGATGACGACGGCGCCTTCGCGTACGTGCTCGGCGCGGATCAGCCCGGCCCGGCCCGCGGCGGCGACCACGATGTCGGCGGTCGCGGTGACGGCGGCGAGGTCGGCGGTGCGCGAGTGCGCGACGGTGACGGTGGCGTTCTCCGCGAGCAGCAGCTGGGCCAGCGGCTTGCCGACCACGTTGGAGCGGCCGACCACCGCGACGTGCTTCCCGGTCAGCTCGATCCCGTGCCGCTTCAGCAGGACGACGACCGCCTCGGCGGTGGCGGGGGCGAAGACGGGGGTGTTGGCGGCGAGCAGGCCGAGCGAGAGCGGAGCGACGCCGTCCACGTCCTTCTCCGCGCCGATGGCGGCGGCGACGTCCTCCAGCCGGACCCCGGCGGGCAGCGGGGTCTGCAGCATGATGGCGTCGACGGCGGGGTCGGCGGTGCGGGCGGCGAGTTCGGCGCGCAGGGTGCCGGCCGCGGCGTCGACGCCGAGGTCGACGGTGTCGCACTCGATGCCGCGGTTGGTGGCGGACTTGCGCAGCGAGTTCACGTACCAGGCGCTGGCCGGGTCGGCGTTCGCCACCACCAGCGCGAGGCGCGGGGCCCGGCCGCGCGCGGCGAGCGCGGCGGCGCGCTCGGTGGTCTCGGCGTTCAGGGCGGCGGCGGCTTCCTTGCCGGTCAGCGATGCGGTCTCCACGCGTCAACCCTATCGGGGCGATGTCGGCCCATCGCTGCGGTGTCGCCCTTCCGGCCCCGATCGCCGACTTACGGCGGGTTCACACCCGTAACATCAGCCTCAGTCGTATCGTGGGCGCTGCTCTACAGCACAGCTGGCCGCCGTCCGCGAAAGGTGTGACCTGTGGTGACTCGTCGAATCCGAACAATTCTGCTCGCGGTGCTGACCGCGCTCGCCCTGTCCGGAGCGGTCGCCGCGCCCGCGGTGGCCGGCCCCGATCCGGACGACCTCTACAACTCCGCGCAGCGGCACTTCGCCGCCGGTGACGACGCTGCGGGCCGCGCCGATCTGCGCGCGCTCATCGGCGCCGCGCCGGACGACGCGGAGGCGATCGCGCTGCAGGCGCTGTGGTCGCACTACGCGGGCGACCGGCCCGCGGTGGACGACGCCATGCGCAGGCTGGCCGGGCTGGACCCGGCGCGCGCCCATGGCACCCGCCGGGTGATGGACGCCATCGGCGCCGCCGTCGGCACGCTGCCCAATCCGCTGCCCGCGCTGATCGGGCCGCAGACCGCCATCGTCGTGCTCGGCTACGGCCTGCTGCCGGACGGCGCGCTGCGCCCGGAGCTGGTGCACCGGCTGAACGCGGCCTGGGTGCAGGCGGTGGCCGCGCCGTTCTCCCGGGTGGTGCTCACCGGCGGCAATCCGCAGAACGGCGTCGCGGAGGCCGATGCCATGGCGGGCTTCCTGATCGGGCGCGGGATTCCGGCGAGCCGGATCATCGTGGAGAACCGGGCAGGCTCGACGGTGCAGAACGCGCTCTTCAGCACCGACCTGCTGCGCGATGCCGGGCTGACCAGCGCCGTCGTGGTGACCTCGCCGAACCACATCCGCCGGGCGGTGGCGGATTTCATCGTCGCCGGGACGGCGGTGGTCGGGGCGATGGTCTCGCTGGAGCAGCTGGTGTCGAATCTGCCGCCGCCGAGCCGGGCCGGGCAGCGTGGGATCTACCTGGACGCCACCCGTACCTTCCGGCTGGCCGCCAGCCGCTGACCGGGGTGGACGCCGGGCGCGCGTACCGCGCAGGATGACTGGGTGTCCGCGCTCCCCCGCTCCGCCCCGGATCGTGCCGATGCCGGGGGCGTGGTGGCTCGATTACGGGCGGCGGGGTGCGTCTTCGCCGAGGACGAGGCGCGGCTGCTCATCGCCGCGGGCGGCGAGCTGGAGGCGCTGCTGGCGCGGCGGGTCGGCGGGGAGCCGCTGGAGCAGATTCTCGGGTGGGCCGAGTTCCGCGGGCTGCGGGTGGGGGTGGGGCCGGGGGTCTTCGTGCCGCGGGCGCGGACCGCCGAGCTGGTCGACGCCGCGCTTCCGCTGCTGCGGGCGGCGGGCGCCCGACCTGCGCAGGGCGCCCCGATCGCCGGGAACTCGCGCGAGCCGGTGCTGGTCGACCTGTGCTGCGGCACCGGCGCGCTCGGGCTGGCCTGCGCGCGGGAGGTCGGGGTGACGTTGGTGGCGGCGGATATCGACCCCGCCGCGGTCGCCTGCGCGCGGCGCAACCTGGTGTCCGCCGGGGTGCGTGGCGCGACGGTGTACGAGGGCGATCTGTTCGACGCGCTGCCTGGCGCGCTGCGCGGCCTGGTCGAGGTGCTGCTGGCGAACGTGCCGTACGTGCCGAGCGACGCCGTCGCCACCCTCCCGCCGGAGGCCCGCGACCACGAACCGCGCCGCGCCCTCGACGGCGGCGCCGACGGGCTCGACATCCTCCGCCCGGTGGCGGCGGGCGCGGCGGAGTGGCTCGCCCCCGGCGGTCACGTCCTCATGGAAACCAGTGCCGCACAGGCCGATTCGGCACTCGAAGCGCTGGCAGCGAACAACCTGGCCGGCCGGCTCGCCGGATCCGGCGAGCACGGCACCACCGTGCTGATCGGGACGCTCAGCTCTCCCTGCGCCCGGTGAAGTGATCCATCGAGCGGTACACGCCGACGGTTCTCAGGAAGAAATCGCGGGCCCGGATCGGCAGCAGCCCGGAGAGCGCCTTGTTGAACCGAGAGGTCCAGGGCAGCACCAGCAGCGGCGTCCCGGCCTTCATCTGGGTCCACGACGTCGCGACCACCTCGTCCTGCTCGAGGATCGGGGTGAACCAGAAGCCCTTGGCGCCGTCGAACATGCCGGTGTCGATGTAGGTCGGGCAGACCGTGGTGACCTTCACGTGCTGGTGCCCGGCCTGCTCCAGCTCGATCCGCACCGAGTCGGACCAGCCCAGCGCCGCCCACTTGGAGGCGGCGTAGACGCTCATCCGCGGGTTGGAGACCAGCCCGGCCGAGGAGGCGATGTTCAGCACCCGCGAGGGCGACTTCGACGCCACCATGGCGGGCAGGAACTCCAGCGTGATCCACATGGGCGCCAGCGAGTTGATCGCCATGGTCTTCTCGATGTCGGCGCGGTTCGTGGTCTCCCAGAAGTACTGGTTGCCGCGCACGATCCCGGCGTTGTTCACCAGGATGTCGATATCGCCGACCTCGGTGCGCACCGCTGCCGCGGCCTCGGCGATCGCCTCCTGCGAGGAGACGTCGACCACGTTGTGGTGCACGGTGCCGCCGAGCTCGGTCAGCTCGGCCGCGGTTTCCTTCAGCGCGGCCTCGTTGATGTCCCAGAGCACCACGGCCGCGGCGCGCTCGCGCACCGCGGTGGTGGCGAAGAGCTTGCCGAGCCCCATGGCGGCGCCGGTGACCAGCACCGTACGCCCGGCGACCGATTCCAGCTTCATCGCTGCGTTCCTCACTTCTGTCGCAGGGTCTTCATGACGCCGAAGTAGAGCGTCATGGTCTTGGCCCACAGCTCCTCGGACATGCCGGGCAGCGGGGCGATCGGCAGCACACGCTGCTGCGCGATGGTCTGGGTGTCCAGGTACTTGAGCAGCCCCTCGGGGCCGTGCCTGCGGCCGGTGCCGGAGATGCCGAGCCCGCCGGAGGGGGCGTCCGAGCTGCCCCACGCGGCGATGAAGCCCTCGTTGACGTTCACCGAACCCGCGTTGATCCGGGCCGCGACGGCCCGGCCGCGGGCCGCGTCCTTGGTCCAGACGCTGGCGTTCAGGCCGTAGGCGGTGTCGTTGGCGGCGGCGACCGCGGCGTCGTCGGAGGCCACCCGGTAGACCGAGACCACCGGCCCGAAGGTCTCCTCGCGGTAGACCGTCATCTCCGCGGTGACGTCGGCGAGCACGGTCGGCTCGTAGAAGTAGGGGCCCAGGTCGGGGCGGTGCTTGCCGCCCGCGAGCACGGTCGCGCCCTTGGCGACGGCGTCGTCCACATGCTGCTTGACGGTGTCGAGCTGGCGCTGGAAGGTGAGCGAGCCCATGCCCGCGCTGTAGTCGAGCGCGCCGCCGAGCTCGATGTTCTTCACGTGCCCGGTGAACTCGGCGACGAAGCTGTCGTACACGCTGTCGTGCACGTAGATCCGCTCCATGGACTCGCAGAGCTGGCCCGCCGAGGCGAAGCAGGCGCGGATGGCGATCTTGGCGGCCCGCGTGATGTCGGCGTCGGCCAGCACCAGCAGCGGGTTCTTGCCGCCGAGCTCCAGCGAGTAGCCGATCAGCCGCTCGCCCGCCTGCTGCGCGATGGTGCGGCCGGTGGCGCTGGAGCCGGTGTAATCCACGTAGTCGGCACGGGCGATCACCTCACCGCCGATATCCCGGCCGCGGCCGAGCACCGCCTGCCACAGCCCACGCGGGAGCCCGGCGCGCTCGGCGGCGTCGATGGCCCAGAGCGCGGTGAGCGCGGTCTGGTTGTCCGGCCGCGCGACCACGGCATTGCCTGCGACCAGCGCGGGCAGCGCGTCCGAGACGGCGAGCGCGAGCGGGTAGTTCCACGGCGAGATCACCGCGACGACGCCCTTGGGCCGCTGCCGGACGTCGACCCGGGTGAGCACCGGCAGTACGCCGCGCGGGCGCCGGGTGGCGAGCAGCTTGCTCGCCACCGAGGCGTAGTACCTGGCGTTCACCGCGACATCGCCGACCTCGTCGAAGGCGTGCGCGCGGGCCTTGCCGGTCTCGGTCTGCACGATGTCGAGAATGGTCTCCTGCTCGGCGAGCACGATGTCGTGCAGCCTGCGCAGCACGGCCACCCGCTCCCGCACCGGCCGCGCGGCCCATGCCGCCTGCGCGACCCTGGCGGTGCCGAAGGCGCGCTCGATGTCCTCGGTGGCGGACTGCGGCAGGTCGGCGATCTTGGCGCCGGTGGCGGGGGCGAACACCTCGACCGACGGCGCGCCGCCCGCGGTCGCCCGTTCCAGCAGTGGCTTGACCAGGTCGGCGGGGAGGGCGGCTGTCGTCATGGGGCGGCTCTTCCTGGTGCTTCGGGTGACGGTCGAGGGGCGCTCATTAAAATGAACACCGATGTTAGAGTAATGGCCGTGCGACCCCCGGTGTCAAGCGTCACGTCCCGTGCCACATGCGGCGATGGCCGAAAACTGTGACCGCTCACAACACCGAGCGCCCGGCCCGCCGCGGCCGCCCGCCGCAGACCCGGGAGCAGGCCGACGAGGTGCGCGCCCGGATCGTGGCGGCCACCGCCGACGTGTTCACCCGCACCGGTTCGCGCGGGCTCAGTGTCGCGCAGATCATCGACCAGGCCGGGCTGGCGCGCCCGACCTTCTACCGCTATTTCGCCAACGCCGCCGAGCCGCTGCACGCGCTGCTCACCGTCTCCAACCGCGACCTGGTCGGCGGCATCCGCAGCGCGCTCGGCACCGCCACCGGGCCGCTGCAGGGCGTCGAGCTCGGCATCCGGCTGATCGACGCCTACCTGGCCTGGGCGCGCGGCCACGGCACCATGCTGCGCCCGCTCTTCGCCGAGCTGCACGACCCGGGCTCGCCGGTCTCGGCGTATCGGGAGGAGGCGCTGGAGGACATTCGCGGCATCATCAGGGAGACCTTCCGCGTGCTCGGCCGCCGGGTGCCCGCCCCGCTGGACCTCGATGCCGCGCTGCACCACTGCGAGTACGTGGTCTACCGGGTCTCCGCGGCCGCCGCGCCCGGCTCCGAGCCGGAGCCCGCCGTGGTGGACGAGGCCCGGCTGACCATGATCCGGGTGCTGCTCACCACGCTCGGCACCCGCTCCGACATCGAGTACGCGCTGACGATTCCCGGGCTGCTGCGCGATTAGCCGGGGCGGGAGAGGCCGCTGGCGCGGAGCACGCGGCGGTCGATGCCGGCCCGGATGGCGGCCTCGGTGCCGATGACCCGGACGCGGCCGCGCGCCCTGGTGATGGCGGTGTAGAGGAGTTCCCTGGTGAGCAGGGTGGATTCGGGTTCGGGGAGCACCACGGAGACGGTGCCGTACTGGCTGCCCTGGCTGCGGTGGATGGTCATGGCGAAGACCGAGACGACCGCGGAGAAGCGGGTCGGGTGCACCAGGTACGGGGTGCTGCCGCGGTGCAGCGCGGCGCGCAGGGTGCCGTCCGGCAGCCGGACGATGACGCCGGTGTCGCCGTTGTAGATCCTGGCCTCGTGGTCGTTGGCGGTGACCAGCAGGGGCTGGCCGGGGTACCAGAGATTCTGCTGCGGGTCGGCGCCCGCGCCGCCGGCGGCGGCCCACTCGGCGGCGAGGCGGTCCCAGCGCTCGACGCCGAACGGGCCCTGGCGGTGCGCGCAGAGCAGACGGTGCGATTCCAGGGCGGCGAGGGCCAGCTCGGCGTCGCCGTCGACGGCCGCGGCGGTGACGGCGCGGGCGGCGGTGACCACGTCGGCGCGGACGGCGGCGACGTCGTCGGGGGCGCGCAGCTCGACGTCGTCGGCGCCGGAGGTGAGGAGGCGGAGGGCCTGGTCGGCGTCGCCCGCGCGCACCGCGACCGCGAGTTCGGCGATGGTGCCGCCGAAGCGCCTGCCCCTGGTGAGGCGGACGATGCCGCCGTCGAGGCGGTCGAGTTCGCGCGGGGTGAGCGCCTCGGTGGATGACACGGCCGCGTCCGCGACCGGTGGACCCGGGGCCGGGTGCTCAGCGCCGGTGGCGTCCGGCGCCGGGTGCTCAGCGCCGGTGGCGTCCGGCGCCGGGTGCTCAGCGCCGGTGGCGTTCGCGGCCGAGTGCGGCTGGTCGGGCGCCGGCCCGGCGGTTGTCGCGGCGGCACCGGGGCCCCCGGCGAGAATCGCGGTGCCGGTGAGCTCGGCGAGGACCGGGTTTCCGGCGCCGCGGATCGGCCCCGCGACCAGGTCGGCGAGGACGGCCCCGGCGTCCACCGAGGCGAGCTGGTCCGGGTCGCCGACCAGGACCAGCCTGGTGTCCGGGCGCAGCGCGGCGAGCAGGCTGCTCATGAGCGTGGAGGAGACCATCGAGGTCTCGTCCACCACGATCACGTCGTAGGGCAGCCGGTTGAACTCGTGGTGCTTGAAGCGGGTGGCCCGCCCGCGCTGCCAGCCGAGCAGCCGGTGCAGGGTGGCGGCGGTGAGCTCGGGGAGCCCGATCTCGGCGGCCTGCTCGCGCACCGCCTCCTGCAGCCGGGCCGCCGCCTTGCCGGTGGGCGCGGCCAGCGCGATCCGCAGCGCGGGCAGCTTGGGCCGCGCGGCGCGCTGCGCCACCAGCAGGGCGAGGATGCGGGCGATGGTGTGCGTCTTGCCGGTGCCCGGCCCGCCCGCGACCACGGTGGTCCAGCGGGTGGCGGCGACCGCGGCGGCGAGCCGCTGCCGATCCGTGGTGCCCGCGATCCCGGCGCCGAAGAGGCGGTCGAGTTCCCGGCGCACCAGCGCGGCGTCGACCGGAGGGTGACCCGCGGCGCGCTCGGTGAGCACGCGCCGGATGATCTGCTCCTGCTTGTGATACCGGTCCAGGTAGAGCAGCGGGCCGCCATCGGGGCCGCCCTCGAGCAGGTAGAGCGGGCGCAGTGGCCCGGCGTCGCCGCCGCGGACCAGCGGGCTGGAGCGCAGCGCGGCGACCAGCGCCGCCGGCTCGGGCCACGGCAGCCGGGCGGGGTCGAGGCCGGGGGCGGGCTCGCGGGTCTCGTCGGCGTCGACGCCGATCTCCGCGATCCGGTCCAGCTCCAGGCAGACCGAGCCGGAGCGCACCGCGCGCACCGCGAGCGCGGCGGCGAGCAGCACCTCCTCGCGGTCCTCCCGGCCGAGCCGGGCCAGCCGGGTGGCCACGTGCACGTCGGCGGCGGCCAGCACCCCGGCCTCGTTGAAGAGCCGGAGCAGCCCGGTGCCGCGCTGCGCGATCTGGATGGCGGTCACCGCTGCCCCGCCAGCAGGTCGGAGAGCTCGGTGACCAGCGCGGCGGGCGGCGTCCAGGCGAAGATGCCCGCACCGCCGGGGGTCTCCGGCCCGATCATGCCGCGCACGAACAGGTACCTGACCCCGCCGAGGTGCCGCTCCGGGTCGTACCCGGGCAGCCGCCAGCGCAGGAAGCGGTGTAGCGCGACGGCGTAGAGCACGGCCTGCAGCGGGTAGTGCGAGCGGATCATCTCGGCGGCCATCCGCTCCGGGGTGTAGTGCGCGACGGTGAGGTCGCCGAGCCCGAGCCGGTTGGTCTTGTAGTCGACGACGACGAAGCGCGGGCCGGGCAGCCGCAGCACGGCGTCGATGCTGCCGGTCAGGTAGCCGCGCAGCGCGCCGCCGTCCAGGTGCGCCAGCTGCGCGGGGTATCCGGCCAGCGCGTCGTCGGCCGGGAGGTGCCGCTCGAGCAGCGCGGCGATGGCGGGCAGCGAGGCGGCGGCGGTCGCCGGGCGCTCGCCGCCTGCCAGCGGCAGCTCGAAGTCCAGCTCGCTCAACCGATCCGGGGACGGGATCTCGGCCAGGGTGCGGCCGAGCCCGAGCGGGGTGTGCAGCACCGCGAGCAGCGCCGCCGCCAGCACCTCGGGGTCGGCGGCGGAGGCGGCGGCGTGCACGGCGTCGCGGCAGCGGGCGCGCACCTCGGCGGCGAGATCGGCGGCGTCGGTGTCGACCAGCTCGAGCACGCCGTGCACCAGGGTGCCGAACTCGGCGCCGTAGGGCAGCGCGTTCATGAGCGAGGGCGGGGCGGCCGGGGCGGGCGGCTCCGCCGGGTCGAGGACCTGGATGCCGACCGGCTCGTCCGGGCGGGCGCGGTCGTTCTCCGGCTCGGTCTCGGCAGCGGCCTCGTGCGCCCCCGCGGTGAGCGCGGAGTACGAGGTGCGGCGCCACTGGTGGTCGAGCGCGCGCCGGAAGGTCGCGGCGGCCAGCGGGCCGGTCTGCGGCTCGACGTGCAGGCGGTGCGGCTCGGCGGGGGCGGCGCCGTCCGGGGCGGAGACCGCGATGGCGCCGTCGGCGGGGGCGGCCCACGCGGTGAGCGCGGCCAGCGCGGCGGCGTCGGCCGGGACGGGGGCGCGGGCGGGCACCTCGGGGCCGCGGTCGGGGCGGCCGAGCGTCATCCGGTGCAGCGGGGCGCTCTCGGTGCCCCACGCCGGGGCCCACCAGGCGACGACCTGGCACATGGCGCGGGTCAGCGCGACGTAGAGCAGCCGCAGCTCCTCCCCCGCCTCCTCGGCCTCGGCCCTGCGCCTGGTCTCGGCGGCGCCGGGGATGTCGGGGCCGCCGACGTCGAGCACCCGGGTCCGGCCGTCGTGGTAGAGCTGGGTGGCCGGCTTGGGGTTGCGCGCGCTGTCCCAGGCGAAGGGCAGGTAGACGATCGGGAACTCCAGCCCCTTGCTGGCGTGCACGGTGGCGATCTGCACGGCGGCGGAGTCACGATCCAGCCTGCGGCTGCGGTCGGCGACGCTGCCGGAGGCCGGGTCGCGCACCCGGTCGCCGAGCCAGCGGGTGAGCGCGGTGAGCCCGAGGCCGTCGGTGAGCGCCACCTGGTCCAGCAGCTGGGCGAGGTGGCGCAGGTCGGTGAGCTCGCGCTCGCCGTTGCGCAGCCCGAGCAGGCGGGGCGCCAGCTCGGTCGCGGCGGCGAGCCGCTCGAAGACCGCCGCGAACCCGGCCCGGCCGAAGAGCCGCGCCGATTCGCGCAGCAGCGTGCTGATCCGGCCGGTGAGCTCGGCGCCGCCGCGGTCGAGTTCGGCGGCGTCCACCCCGAGCAGCGGGGTGCAGGCGGCCAGCCGCACCCGGTCGGAGCGGTGCGGCTGCTCCAGCGCGCGCAGCACCCAGAGCCAGTGCGTGGCCGACGGGGTGCCGAAGACGCTGGTGCCGCCTGCCAGTACCGCCGCCACCCCGACCCGGTCCAGCGCGGCGCGCACCACCTCGAGCTGCGACCTGGTGCGCACCAGCACCGCGATATCGCCGGGGCCGAGATCGCGCGGCGCCCCGGCCCGGTCCCGCAGCCGGACCCCGGACTCCAGCAGCCCGACCACGTCGTCGGCCAGGTCCGCCGCGGCCCGCTCGCGCACCCGGCCGATCTGCGGGAACCCCGACGAGCCGAGCGGCCCGGCGCCGGTGCGCGGCAGGCAGCGCAGCCGCAGCGGCACGATCCGCTCGTCCGGCCCGGTGAGCCTGCTCCACTCCCTGGTCGGCTCGACCCCGGCGACGGTGATCGCCGGATGGCCGAGCGCGGCGCCGCCCTGCAGGTGCGCGAGCGCGCGCAGCAGCCCGGCGTCGCTGCGCCGGTTGTGCGTGAGCTCGTGCCTGGCGTCGGCGACCGCGACGGCGTCCAGGTAGCTGAGCACCTCGGCGCCGCGGAAGGCGTAGATGGCCTGCTTGGGGTCGCCGACCAGCACCAGCGTCGATGCGCCGTGGAAGGCGAGCCGCAGGATCTCCCACTGCAGCGGGTCGGTGTCCTGGAACTCGTCCACCAGCGCCACCGGGAAGCGCTCGCGCACCCTGGCCCGCGCACCCGGGCCGTGCACCGGGTCGGCGAGCACGTCGTGCAGCACCACGAGCAGGTCGTCGAAGTCGCGCAGGCCGAGCAGCCGCTTGCGGCGCTCGGTCTCGGCGCGCACGGCGGTGGCGAAGGCGACCCGCTCGCCACCCTCGCCGTCCTGGTCGGGGGCGAGGGTGGCGTGCCGGTCGTGCACCGCGGCAAGGGCCAGCGCGCGGGCGGCCTTCGGCGGGAAGGGCGGCTCGGTGCGGGCGTAGCGGGCGAGGTAGAGGTCGTCGGCGACGGTCTGCACCACGTCGTCCACGTTCTCCACCAGCCTGGTGCCCGGATCGTCGTCCCCGGCCAGGCCGAGTTCGTCCAGCATGCGCTGGCAGAAGCTGTGCGTGGTGGCGATGGTGCCCGCGTCGAACTCGGCGAGCGCGGCGAGCAGCCGCTGCCTGCGCAGCGCGGGCTCGGTGCCTGCGAGCGCGCGCACCAGCTCGTCGTCGTGCGCGGCCGCGCGCTCCGGCTCGGCCAGCGCGGCGGCGACCGCGACGAAACGCTCCCGGGTGCGTTCGCGCAGCTCCTGGGTTGCGGCCCGGCTGAAGGTGACGAGCAGCAGGTCGGAGACGGCGATCCCGGCCTCGGCGACGTAGCGCACCGCGAGCCCGACGATGGCGTGCGTCTTGCCGGTGCCCGCGCTCGCCTCCAGCACCGTGGTGCCGGTGGGCAGCGGGCCCGCGGGGTCGAAGGCCGCGGGGGCCGGAGGCGCGACGGTCGCGACGTCGCCGGGCGCCCCGGCTCCGGCCCCGCTCACGGCCGCCCCTGCTGCTCGGCCCGGAGCAGCGGTTCCCAGAGCCGCCTGGCCAGCGCACCGAAGCGGGTCGGCTCGCCCGCGCCGCCCTGCGGCGCGGGGGTGGCGAGCAGTGCCGCGAGGGTGACCTGCTCACCCCAGACGTACCGCAGGTACCGGTCCCTGTTGTCGCCGTAGTCCCCGTCGAAATCCTGCAGGGCCGCGTATTCCGCGTCCTCCCTGCGGTTTCCGAGCATGCGGCTCTGCGCGTAGGCGGCGGTGGCGGTGGGGGCGACGGGGAGCGGCTCGCAGAGCCCGGCGTCCCGCATGGCGACCAGGGTGCGCAGCGCGGCGAGCGCGGCGGGCGGTTCCGGCGCGGTGAGCTCACTGCGCCAGGCCGGGATGCGGAATTTCCCGCGCCCGATGGTGAGCGCCTGCCAGGAGCGGTCCTCGGTGCAGGTGAGCGCGAGCAGCGCGACCCAGGCCGCGATCCGGTGCTTGGCCGCGACCCGGGAGAAGGTGGTGCGCACCAGCCGGTCGCCGTGCACCTCCGGCACGGTGCCGGTGAGCCTGCGGCCATTGCCCAGGTCGAGCGCGATATCCACCGCGCGGCCGGGGATCTCGTAGTGCGGCTGCGCGGTGCGGACCAGGGTCTCGACGGTGCGTTCCACCTCGTCGAGCACGGCGGCGCCGAAGGCGAAGGGCGGCAGCCCGCCGCGGCGCCACTCGGCGGCGCGCAGGGTCTCCGGGTCGGCGCCGGTGAGCCGGGCGGCGAGCAGCCGCTCGCCGAGGTCCCACTTGGCGAGGCCGTCCAGCTCCACCGGGAGCCGGTCGTCGATCTCCTCCTCGTGATCGGGGACGCGCAGCCCGAGCCGCTGGCCGAGGAAGGCGCGCACCGGGTGCTCGACGAAGGCGACGAGGTCGGCGAGTTCGACGTCACCGGGCTCCGGCCGGGGCAACGGCTCGCCCAGGAAGGCCGGGCGCGGGCGCGGGGGCTCGGCGGCCGCCCGCGCACCCGCCAGCGCGACCGGGTCGAAGCCGAAGGGGTTCTCCGGTGCGAAGTTCCTGCGGTCGAAGTTCTGCAGCGGGTGCCGGACGACGAACCGGTCCGTGCCCGCGTGCGCGCGCAGGGCGTCGAGCAGCTCGGCGACCGGGACGGCGGGCGGGCGGTGCGCGCCGGTCACCGGGTCGGCACCGGTGTAGCAGACCAGCAGCCGCTCGCCCGCGGCGAGCACCGCGTCCAGCAGCAGCTGGCGGTCCTCGCCGCGCGGCTCCCGCTCGCCCACCTGCGGATCGCGGGCGAGCACGTCGTCGCCGTCGGTGCCGCCCGCGCGCGGGAAGACCTCGTCGTCCAGGCCGAGCAGCACCACCACCCGGTGCGGCACCGAGCGCATGGGCACCAGGGTGCAGACGGTGAGCTCGCCGGTGCGGAAGTTGGCCCTGGTCGGGGCGGTGCCGAGCCGTCCGGCGAGCACCGTCACCACATCCGCGAGCCGCAGCGCGACCGCGCCCGCGTGCTCGGTGGCGGCGGCGAGCTCGGTGCGCGCCTCGGTGCGCTGCCAGGCCAGGTGCTCGGGGACGTCGCAGAGCAGGTCGAGCGCGCGGATCAGCACCGCGCTCCACTCCGGGGCCGGGCGCGGGCCGCGCAGTTCGCGCAGGCAGACGGCGAGGCGGTCGACGAACTCGGCGAAGCGGCCGGCCAGGTCGACGTCGTTGCTGTCGACGTCGTCCAGCGGGAGCGCGAGATCCAGCCAGTCGCCGTCGGTCTCGGCGGCGGTGACGCCGAGCAGGATCCGATCCACCGCGCTGTTCAGTGTGTTCTGCGCAAAATCGGCGAGGCCGTAGGCCTGGCGCTGGCGCTGCCCGATGCCCCAGCGGGCGCCGGAGTCGGCGGCCCAGCCGCGCAGCCGCTCCAGTTCGTCGTCGTCGAAACCGCAGCGGCGGCGGACGGTCTCGGCCGCCGCCAGGTCGAGCACCTGGGTGACCGTGACCCGGCCGTCGGCCAGCTCGAGCAGGGTGGCGACCACGGTGAGCAGCGGGTTGGTGACGGCGCGGCCGCGGTCGGCGAGCCGGACCCGGAGCCGGTGGCCGGGGTGCGCGTGCTCGTCCGGCGCGTCGGCGCTGCCGCGGGAGCCGAAGGCGGCGCGGATCAGCGGGGCGAAGGTCTCCACGTCCGGGCACATGACCAGGACGTCCCGCGGTTCCAGGGTGGGGTCGGCGGCGAAGAGGGTGAGCAGTGCGTCGCGGAGGACCTCGACCTGGCGGGGGCGGCCGTGGCAGAGGTGGATGCGGACGCTGCCGTCGTCCGCGAGGGCCGGGTCGGGGGCCGGGGGCCAGGTGTCCTCGCGGACGGCCTGCTGGAGGGTGGCGAGCAGGGTTCGCGGGGCGATGGCTCCGGATTCGTGGTGCTCATCGATCACCTCCGCTTCGCAGCCGGCCAGCCGCTGCTGGAGTTCGCGGATGTCGCGCCCGAGGCCGGCGAGCAGCGGGTTGCGGACGAGACGGACGGTGGTGTCGGCGCTGCGGAGCAGGGTGGGTGGGTGCGTGGCGAGGCGGTCCCAGAGCGCGGGGCTGGGGTGGGTGAGCCAGAGGTGCAGGTCGCGGTGGGCGGCGAGGGCGGAGAGGACGGCGCGCTGGTCGGCGGGGAGGCGGGTCGGGCCGAAGAGCGAGAGGCGTTGCGGCAGTGCGGTGCTCGCCGGGTCGGCGCGCAGCCGGGCGCAGGCGTCGGCCAGCCGCTCGGCAGGCCCCGGCACCCCGATGGCGGCGCGCAGCTCGCGCCAGAGCGCGGGCTGCCAGCCCAGGTCGGCGGGGAGCGGGCGCCCGGCGCCGTCGGTATCCGCGCCCGCCGCCCAGGCCAGGATCAGCTCCGGCCGCTGCGCCGCGTAACTCTCGAAGAGCGCCGCCAGCCGGACGGCGGTGGCGTAGCGCCGCCCTGCCCGCTCCTCCGCGCCGAGATGCCTGGTCAGCACGGTGGCCCAGGGCTCGCCGAGCACCCCGTCGAGCACCCGGAGCAGCGCCCAGACCACCCGGTCCCGCTCCCACGGGTCGTCCCCCGCCGCCAGGCACTCCGCGACCAGCGCGGCGGGCGAGGGAAAGCGCACCGCGGCGGCGATCCCGTCCGCGGCGCCCGGCCCCGAGGTGCCGAGCACCCCGGCCAGCCGCTGGGTCAGCCAGCGCTCGATTCCCTTGGCGGGCACCGCCACCACCTCGGCGGCGAACGGGTCGGCGGGCGGGGTGGCCAGCTGCCGCGCCAGCGCGTCCGCCAGGGTGTCGGCGCGCTCGGCACGATGGATGTGCAGCGGCATGCCACCCCTTCGACGATCGTGCGTTCCGCAACGGTTATACGCCCGGCGGTTGCCGGTGGCCCCGGCGACCCGCTGGGATCACCCATAACCACCCACACCACGTGATCTGCACCACAATCCGGCGCGTCGGTCGAGGTGTCGCGCGGCCGGGGTGGCCCCCTGTGCCACAGTGCTGCGTCGAGGGAGGAGCGGCACCGTCCGGGGGGATGCACAGGGCTTGTATCTCGAAAGGCTGGTCTCGCGCTCATGGTTGCGCTGGTGGTTCCCCTGCTTCCGAAAGGCGGCTTCACCGTCCGCCGCGTCGGCGAGCGGTGGGAGTTGGTGAACTCACGGCATTTCGGGCGCGGCGTCGTGCTGCACGCGTGGCCGCGGGATCGGCACGGCGAGGCTTTCGAGCACTGCTACCGGCTGAACGGGCGAACCGTCGAGGAACTGCGCGCCGCCTTCCGTTGAAACCGCAGCGCCGCAACGGGTTACGCGCACATACCGACCGGTAGCCGGAGCGGGACGTGCATTCGCGACGACGATGTGCCATCGTGGGCAACCGTGCGTCATCAGTTGGCCGCCACCCGGTCTGTCCCCCGCGTGGCCGCATCCGCCTGTGCCCTCGCCGCCGCGGCGATCATCGTCTCCAGCGGTACGGTTTCCCTCTCCGCCGCGCATGCCGCGCCCGCCGTCCCGATGCTGGAACAGGCCAACCTCGCCGGTTTCGACTCCGATCTGAGCAGCCGGATCGCCAAGGCCAACGCCTACCTGGCCGGACGCCCCGGCACCACCGGGTACGTGGTGCGGGACCGGGTGACCGGCGGCGTCTACGCCAACGAGAACGCCGAAGCGTCGGTCTGGACCGCCTCCACCATCAAGCTGGCCATCGCGGCCGACCTGCTGAACCGCGCCAGGGTCGGCGCCATCCAGCTGCCGCCGGAGGACCGCGGGCTGCTGGAGTCGATGCTCGCCACCTCCAACGACCACGCCGCCGACGTGCTGTGGACCAAGTACGCCGGGCTCGACCGGATGGCCTTCAACAACGCCTTCCGGGCCAACGGCATGAGCACCCTGGTGCCGCAGCCCACCGAGACCGCGCTCTTCCCGGACTGGTCGTTCCAGAAGTGCACCGCCGCCGACCTCGATCGGCTGATGGACAACATCGTCACCCAGATGCACCCGGACGACCGGGCCTACCTGTTCGACCGGATGCGCTCGGTCGACTCCAACCAGCACTGGGGCGTCTGGGGCGCGGGCGACAGGATGCGCCCCGGCCTGAAGAACGGCTGGTCCGCCGAGCAGGGCGGCTGGGTCGTCAACTCGGTCGGCTTCGCCGGGCCGGGCGAGCGCTACACCCTGGCGATCATGACCGCCATGGGTGAGGAGGGCGGTTACACCGACGGCGCCGCCACCGACACCGAGGTCGCGAAGATCCTGCTCGCCGGACGATAAGTCCGCGGCCTCTCCCGGCGCACCTACCCGTGCCGCGGCACCGATCGGTGCCGCGGCACGGGCGTTCCGCGGGCACGCCGCCGCTCGCCGTGACGGCCCAGCACCGGCGGACTACGGTAGGCGTGTCCGCAACACCGGGGCACGCGCCCCCGTCTGCCGAGGAGCACGACGATGAGCACTCAGCCCGTGGAGACCCCTCGTCACCGGGTGGTCGTGATCGGATCCGGGTTCGGCGGCCTGTTCGGCACCAAGCACCTCAAGCGCGCCGACGTGGACGTCACCCTGATCTCCAAGACCTCGACCCACCTCTTCCAGCCGCTGCTCTACCAGGTGGCGACCGGTATCCTCTCGGTCGGCGAGATCGCCCCGGCCACCCGGCTGGTGCTGCGCAAGCAGAAGAACGTGCAGGTGCTGCTCGGCGATGTCACCGATATCGACCTGGAGCACAACACCGTCAGCTCGCGGCTGCTCAACCAGACCACCCGGACCCCGTTCGACAGCCTGATCGTCGCCACCGGCGCGCAGCAGTCATACTTCGGCAACGATCGCTTCGCCACCTACGCGCCCGGCATGAAGACCATCGACGACGCGCTCGAGCTACGCGGCCGCATCCTCGGCGCCTTCGAGAGCGCCGAACTGGCCACCTCGCAGGAGATGCGGGACCGGCTGCTCACCTTCGTGGTGGTCGGCGCGGGCCCGACCGGCGTCGAGCTGGCCGGGCAGATCGCCGAGCTGGCCGACCGCACGCTGGAGGGCACCTTCAAGAACATCGACCCGCGCGATGCCAGGGTCATCCTGCTGGAGGGCGCGGGCGCGGTGCTCGGCCCGATGGGCGAGAAGCTGGGCAACAAGGCCCGCCGCCGGCTGGAGAACATGGGCGTCGAGGTGCAGCTCAACGCCATGGTCACCGATATCGACGCGAACGGCGTCACGGTGAAGGACAAGGACGGCACGGTCCGCCGGATCGAATCGTCCTGCAAGGTCTGGTCGGCGGGCGTGCAGGCCAGCCCGCTCGGCAAGATGCTGGCCGAGCGCTCCGACGGCACCGAGACCGACCGGGCCGGCCGGGTGGTGGTCGAGCCGGACCTCACCATCAAGGGCCACCCGAACGTCTTCGTGGTCGGCGACCTGATGTCGGTGCCGAACGTGCCGGGCCAGGCGCAGGGCGCCATCCAGGGCGCGACCTACGCCGCCAAGCAGATCAAGGCCGGGCTGAACGGGCAGCAGCCCGCCGAGCGCAAGCCCTTCAAGTACCTCAACAAGGGCAGTATGGCCACCGTCTCGCGGTTCAGCGCGGTGTGCCAGGTCGGCAAGCTGGAGTTCGGCGGCTTCATCGCCTGGCTGGCCTGGCTGGCGCTGCACCTCTACTACCTGATCGGGTACCGCAGCCGGATCGTCACGGTGATCCAGTGGTTCGTCACCTTCTCCGGCCGCAGCCGCGGGCAGATGGCCGCGACCGAGCAGTGGGTGATGGCGCGGCTCGCGCTGGAGGCGGTGAACGCCGACGAGGAGGAGGCGGACGAGCTCGCCGCCGCGCTCGGCGCCCCGCCCGGCGAGCGCCACGGCCACGTCGGCAGCCAGGTCCCGCTGGACGCGGCGCTCGCCGAATCCACCACCACCGAGGACATCGCGGACGGCTCCGCCACCGCGCCGGCCGGGGGCGAACGCCCAGGAAAACAGGAGAGCAGCCACCCCGCTGTGTGACCCATCCGACGCCGCGTCCGGATCCGAATAGGAACGTCGGGACTTGTCGTTCCAGCCGGATGAAAGGTGACGTATGGCCATCGTGGGGGCACAACCGGGGAAGCACCGGGCGCCCAACGCACAGCGGCAGAAGATCGGATCGATGGTCGCGCTGGGCGCGTTACCGCTGGTCGTGGCGCTCGTCGGCGCCGGAACCGCGAACGCCGACCCCGGCACGCCCGACCCGGTGACCCAGCCCGAGCAGCGCACCGCGGCCGATCCGCTGGCCGCGCTCTTCGCCGGGCAGCCCGCCCAGATCGCGCTGCCCGAGCTCCCCGCTCCGCTGCGCGAGCTGACCGGCGGGGCCGCGCCGGTCGCCGTACCCTTCGCGGCGCCGGTGGACGCGCCGCTCTACCGGGCGCTGCCGGACCAGGGCTACCTGGCGCCCGCCGGGGCGCCGCACGGCCCGATCCCGGTCGAGGCGGTGGCGCCGATCGCGCCGCCGGAGGGGAAGATCCGGATCGGCGACATCATCGTCGACGCGCCCGGCTTCCTCGCGCCGGACCAGGTCTTCGCGATCAACGACGGGGCCGCGCAGGCGGAGGCGCAGCTGGCGACGTTCTACGACTCGGTCGGGATGGAGCGGAGCCGGTCGGACAAGATGGCGGCGCAGACGCTCAGCTCGGCCGCCATCGGGGCGACCGTCGCCACCAACCTGTCGATGCCGCTCACCTCGGCCTCGGTGATGGTCGGCGCGGGTGCCGGACTGCTGGCCGGGGTGCCGTTCCTGCCGATCGGGCTGCTCATCGGGCCGATTCTCGGTGGGGCCATCGGCGGGGCCGTCATCGCGGTGCCCGCCGCCGCGCTCGGCGGGGCGATCGGTGCCGCCGTCGGTGCGGGGATCGGGTACGGGACGCCGGGGTACGGGGAGCCCGCTCCGGCGTAGTCGCTCTGGGCGGCGCGCCGGGAGTTCTCGGTGCACCGCGCGTCGCGGCGGGGGCCGGGTTCGTTCCGGTCGCCGCCGCATCGTGCGTTTCGGGCATGGTCGTGGCGGATGGCGCGCGGCTGCCTGCCTCGCAGGCGTCGGGTGCGCTGCGCGCCCGGCTCAGGCGCCGGCCACGGCTGCCGCGCCGGGACGCGATTCTTCCGTCCGGCTCGACCGGACCTTCCCGACCTCGGTCCAGAGGCTGCCGCCCGCCGCGAGCGGGAGCCGGGCGGCGGTGAGCCCGATGGTCTCGGCGGGGCGATCGTCCGGGTAGCGCAGGACGCTCTCCAGCGTGCGCGGTGCGCTCAGCGCATCGTCGGCGCCGCTCCCCGACCCCAGTTCCAGCCGGTGCCGCAGCAGCGGAATCGATTCCGCGCCTTCGATATCCGCGATCAGACCGCCGGTCCAGTGGCCGTGGTCCTCACCGGCCCTGCCGATCCGCACCCGCTCCCTGACCCGCACGACGGCGTCCGGGGCCAGCCGCAGCTCGGTGACCACGCGGTGCCGCGCACCGCCCGCCACGATGGTCGGCTCGGTATCCAGGTCCAGCTCGGCCCCGGCGCCCACCGTGAGCCGCCAGTGCGCGCTGGAATCGGGCGTCCCGCGCGCCGGCAGCGCGATCATGGCCGCTACCGAGCGCAGCAGCAGCCGCGCGCCGGGCAGCACCTCGACGCTCAGCTCCAGGTGGTCACCGCCGAGCGGCGTGGCGGCGGTGCCGATGAGGTGCACCGTGTCCGGCCCGGTCTGCCGCCCCGCGATCCCGCCCACCGCCTCGATCCGCGGCGACACTCCCGGCGCGGCGAGCACGCGCAGGACGGTCCGCACGTCAGTGCGCCGCCGACCCGGCGGCGTCCCGCTCGGCCACCGCGCGCAGCTGCTCGCGCACCCAGGCCAGCACCGGCGTCGCCGCCGGATCCGCGGTGAGCGAGATCAGCGCCGTCGGCCGCCCCTCCCGCACCTTGGCGGCGTCCCGCTCCATGACGCCGAGGTCGGCGCCGACCAGCGGGGCCAGGTCGGTCTTGTTCACCACCAGCAGATCCGAGAAGGTGACGCCGGGCCCGCCCTTGCGCGGCACCTTGTCGCCGCCCGCGACGTCCACCACGAAGATCTGCACGTCGATCAGCCCGGACGAGAAGGTGGCGGTGAGGTTGTCGCCACCGGACTCCACCAGGATCAGATCCAGCGGCGGGTTCGCGGCCACCAGGTCGTCGATGGCGTCGAGATTGGCGGTGATGTCGTCGCGGATGGCGGTGTGCGGGCAGCCGCCGGTCTGCACCGCGTTGATCCGCTCGTCCGGCAGCACCGCGTGCCTGCGCAGGAAGTCGGCGTCCTCGGTGGTGTAGATGTCGTTCGTCAGCACCGCCAGCGACAGCTCGTCCCTCAGCTGCCTGCACAGCGCCGCCACCAGCGCCGTCTTCCCCGACCCCACCGGCCCGCCGATCCCCACCCGCAGCGCCTCGCCGGGGACGCGGTCGCGCTTCGGGCGGTCGTGGGTGTGGTCGTGCGGTTCACCGTCGATGAGGTGCGGGGGCATTCCGGGGGTCCTTTCAGCTGGCGAACAGGGGCATTTCGCGGCGCGGATGACGTTCCGCGAGCACGTCCTGCAGGGGGTCGGAGAGTGCGGCCAGGTCTTGCGCGGCTGCCTCGGCCGTCGCGTCGCAGAGTTCCGTGAGGCGGAAGGTGGTGGCCGCGACGGCGGCGGGGTCCAGCGCGAGCAGGCGCTGCGCGGCGGTCGCGGCACCGGTCAGCGTCGTGTAGACGACGACATCCGCGATCTCGCGCGGCGTGGTGCCGTACTCGCGGCCGACCAGGCCGAAGACGGTCGACAGGTGTGGGCGCGGGGGCAGTTCCGCCCACACCGGGCCGGGGCGCAGTCTGCTCGCGAGCCGGAGCAGGCCGCGGCCCTGGGCTCGCGACGCATCCCTGGCCGCGGGTGACGGCGTCCTGGCGTCGGCCTCCAGCTCGGCCCGCGCCGGGGTCAGGGTTCCGGCGCAGACCGCGGCCGCCAGCGAGGCGGCGACCAGGCCGGTCGTGCGAATGCGCCGGGCCAGGTACCGCTCGACCGTGCCCGCGTCACGGAGCAATCCGGACGCAACGGCCTCCTCGACCCCGCCGGAGTGCACGTGCCCGCCGATCGGCAGCCGGGAGTCGGCGAGCGCGAGCAGGGTCGAGAGCATTTTCTGATCCTAGGGGCGCTGGATCTTTGCCGCGCGCGGGCCGCACCCACCACTACTTGGTGAAGTCGCCGCCGACGGTGCAGGATGGCACGAAGGCCGGAGGCTTGATCAGCGGAGACGACGCCCGATCAGACTGCGGGGGACAGCCGGAGGAGTCAGCTTTGTCGCCGTCGAAACTCGGGACCCGAGGGCGTCTTCTCGCCGCGATCGTCGCGATCCTGCTCATCGTGGTAGCTGCGCTGGTCCCGACCGTGCTCGATGCGGTCGCCGACGACGATGAACCCGCCGCAGCGCCACCGGACCTGTGCGCGGCGATCGGCGTCACGGTATTCGAGCGTTGGGTGCCCGCGGCCCTCCCCGTCCCGGAGGCGACCTACTCCTCGGGCCCTGATGCGGCCTGCGACTACCGATCCGACCCGCGCTCGAACACCGCCTCCGGATCGCTGCACGTGCGCCTCCTCGCGCACGGCCGATTCGCTTGGCGTTCGGGAGCCGACCGCGCCTCCCGCGCCCTCGCGGCCGCGTGCGAGGCGACCACGGCCAGCGGGCCGCTGCGCGAGACCGAAAGCCTCGGCCGCCCGGCCTGCGTCGCCTACCAGGAAGACACCGCTGCCGACATCGGCTCCGGCTCCGCCGTCATTCGCGACGGCGCGGACCTGTACTGGATCGATTACGTCGCCGGCCCCGGCTCCATCGACCGGGTTCGAGAGGCGATCGCCGATGTGGCCTCCGCCGCCCTCAGCCGCGTTCGCCGGTGATGCCGGCGACCGGTTGACACAGTAATCGGTATCGGCCAGGGTGAGAACCGCCGACCGACCGCGGTGCGGCGTTCGCGTGCAGGGGGTACACGATTTGACCGAGGCCATGCGCCGAAGCGATCGCCACGGGAGAAGTTCATGACGAACGGCGGCTACTTCAACCATTACGACGATCCCGACGAGTTCTGGGACGAAGCACCGCTCGAACCGGCATCGAACTCGGCCTCGCGAGCGCCGCTGCCGATGCGCAACACGGCACCGTCGAATAACACGCCAGTGTCCGATTTCAAATCTCGAGATATCGGAAGCACGGAGAACGACGTTGCGGGAGCGGGAGCAGGCGGAGATACGGTCGCGGACGCACTGCGATTTCATGCCTACATGCGAGAGACCCGACGACTGCTGAACCTGATGGCAGAACCCGAGCCTCGGACGGTGACCGGCTCCGACCGGACGACATCGGTCACGGTGAGCCTGGGCGTGAATACCGAATTCATCGAAATCTACATCGACAGCAGGTGGCAGACCCGCCTGGATCCATCGCAATTGCGGCACGCAGTCATCGAAGCAGCGAACGACGCCGCGCGGGTACGCGCCGCCGCAGCTTCCAGCACTGACAATCATACGGAGATCCTGGCGCGGTTGCGTGGCCTCGCACCGGACGACTTTCCGGCTACGCCGATCGCCAGCACACTTGCCCCGGCGGACACCTCCGCCGCCGCTGGCGGTCGATGGCGGAACTCGATCTTGGATCTGGCTCGAAGTATCTCCGATTCACCGGCCGTCGGCCAGGATATCGTCGGTGACAGCGCGCAAGCCCACGGCCGGGGCAGCGTTACCCTGACTCCTCACGGAGCCCTCGCGGACTGCGCGATCGACGCTCTGTGGGCCGCCGGGCAGAGCGGCGGGACGATCGCGGCGGCAGTGAACGAAGCAATACGTGCCGCAGCGAGGGAAAGCACCGCACGAACAGACGCCACGAACCCGCTCGAGCGCGCGAACAGGCTCATAGCAGAGGCGATAGCTTTTCTCGACAACAATGCCCGATAGATGGGGGACACGTTCACCATGGCTCCACGTCCGAGCGCGGACCACATCCGAGTGGCCACCGACAGCCTGCGCAACGAGGCGGGAGTGTGGATACGAGAGTCCGATACGCTCGCCTCGGTATCCGATTCGATCGGCGAGCTGAAGTTCAACCGGACCGAGGCCGGAATATTCCAGATCATTGTGTCGGCTCACTCGAAGGTCGTGGAGTCGGCATCGGCCAGGTGCAGAGAGGGTGCGGCGGCTTTCACAGAAACCGGCCTCATTCTGCGGAAGGTTGCCGATATCTACGACGAGGAAGAGCGGACGCAAGCCGACCGGCTGAACAACATCTGGTAGTCGACAGTGACATTCGGGGGAAGATAATGGACTTCAGCATTGCAGAGTTCGAAGAGATTATATCTCAGATCGAGAACAAGCTCGACGGACTCGAATCCACGATGAACTCGGTGCCGACTTTCGTCGGGACCGGCACGAGTCATTGGTGGGTGTCCGACGCGATGGCAGATGTTATTCGCTGGACAGGAGACAAGATCTACGAATTCTGTCAGTGGCTCCTGCGCACCGTGCGCGACCTGCTCGAAGGGGCCGCTGCACCGGTGTACATGGCAGTCTGCGCCAAGGACTGGTTCGACATACGCGGCGCCGCGTCGCAGGTTGCCGGCAATGTCGATCCCAATGTTCTGCGGTCGACGGCGGAATGGCAGGGCTCCGCGCAGTTCGCCTATCGAGCCAGGGCCACCGCACACAACGCGGCCGCCAAGCGCATCGGCGACGTCGCCAAGGATTCGGCTACAGCTCTGATCGCGTCCGCCGGGGCGGGGCTGGTGTTCTATGGCGCTCTGCTCGGCATCCTCGTCAAGGCCACGATCGTCGTCACGACGGGACTCGGCGGCATCGCCTCGGGTGTCTTCTCCTGGGCGGGCGCGGCACTGATCGCCGGCGAGGCCGCGAGCGACTCGGCCTCGATCGTCGCCGCGATCACGGCGCTCACCGCGCTGCTCAGTGCCCAAGCCGCGACCTTCGCCGCTCTCGAAACGGCCGCGACCGACAACTCCGTGTGGGTGGACGGCAAGTGGCCGGACTCGCTGACATCCGGATTCGACAACGGCACCCGCCTGGACGGAACAGCGGAGTGGTCCATCAGGTAGTGACCGGGCGTAGGGGCGACTACGGGGCGACAACCTGCTTGCGGGGGGCGAAGAACCAGGTGGCTGCCGCCATCACCACGAGGAGCAGACCGCCGACAGTGGTGGCGGTGTGCATGCCGGTGACGAAGGAGTCCTGGACCACAGCTACCCGGCTCGCGTCCGAACCGGCATCGCGGAGTTCGTCGCCGAGCGTGCCCGACGTTCCGCTGGACGACCGGAAGACGGCGGTGGCGAGCGAGCCCAGCAAGGCCAGCCCCAAGGCATTCCCCAGTTCGAAGCTGGTTTCGGAGGTGGCCGCGGCCGAACCCGCGCGCTCGGGCGGGACCGAGGAGACCGACACGTCGGAGACCAGCGTGAAGGCGATGCCGTAGCCGACGCCGGCCAGGGCGGAACCGGCGACGTACCACCAGACCCCGCCGTCCACGCCGACGCCGAGCAGCATCAGATTGCCCACCGCGGAGGCGAGCAGGGCCAGCACGAAGGCCACCCGGGTGCCGAGCACACGGCCGATTCCGGAGCCACCGATGGAGAAGACGAAGACGGCGACGGCCATGGGGATGCCGAGCCAGGCGGCGGCGAGCGGGTCGCGGCCGGTGATGGATTGCAGGTAGATGCTGGCGAGGTAGCTCAGCGCGGCCAGCGACATCATGCCGGTGAGGCTGGCGCCGATGGCGAGCGAGAAGGTCTTGTTGGCGAAGAGGCGGAGGTCGAGCAGGGGATCGTCGAGGAGGCGCTGCCTGCGGACGAACAGGACCAGCAGGATCGCGCCGATGATGACGGTGACCAGGGCCTCGGCGTCGACACCCTCGGCGGCGGCGTGCTTCACGCCGTACACGACCGGCAGGATGCCGCCGATGGAGAGCGCGACGCTGCGCAGGTCGAGCGGCCCGCGCTCGGTAGCGCGGTGCTCGGGCAGCAGGAACGGCCCCGCCACCAGCAGGACCAGCAGCACGGGGGTGTTGACCAGGAAGACCGAGCCCCACCAGAAGTGGTGCAGCAGGAAGCCGCCGACCACGGGGCCCACCGCGGAGCCGCCCGCGAAGAACGCTGTCCAGACCCCGATGGCGATGCCGCGGCGCCTGGCGTCGGGGAAGAGCGCGGAGATGAGCGCCAGGCTGGAGGGGAGCAGGGTCGCGCCGCCGACGCCCATGAGGGCGCGGGCCGCGATGAGCATCTCCGGGCCGGTGGCGAAGGCGGCCAGCACCGAGCCGATGCCGAAGACGGCCGACCCGGCCAGCAGGATGTTCCGCCTGCCGATGCGGTCGCCCAGGTTGCCCATGGTGATGAGCAGCCCGGCCAGCAGGAAGCCGTAGATGTCCAGGATCCACAGCTGCTGGGCTGCCGACGGCGCGAGGTCGGCGGAGAGCGTGGGCATGGCGAGGAAGAGGACCGAGATGTCCATCGAGACCAGCAGCACCGGCAGCAGCAGCACCGCCATGCCGAGCCAGGCGCGGCGCGGCCCCGGTCCGGTCGCTGTCGCCGTTACCGCATCGTCCACGGACGTCATCGCCGCTCGCCTCCTCGTGCTCGTCGTCTGCCGATGTAACCGCGCGTACGCCGTACGCATTCCGGGTACAGTGTACGCATGGCCGAAACCAAGTTGTCCAGGGCCTCGATCGTGGATACCGCCATCACCGTCGCGGATACCGAGGGGCTGGACGCGCTCTCCATGCGGCGGATCGCCGAGCGGCTCGGCGTCGGTGCCATGTCGCTGTACCGGCACGTGGCGAACAAGGACGAGCTGCTCGCCGCGATGACCGACGAGGTGTCGCGGCGCAACCCCTACCCCGCACCCCCGGCGGGTGCGCGCTGGAGCTGGCGGGAGCGAGTGCACATCGCCGCGGATGTGGATCGCGATCTGTACCAGCGCCATCCGTGGGTGCTGCTGGCCTTCGCCATGCCGCGCTACAGCTTCGGGCCGTACAGCCTGCGCTGCCTGGCCTGGCTGGTGGAGGGGTTCGGGGAACTCGAGGTGGACACCGCGGAGGCGACCAGGATGGCCTTCGCGGTCTGGAACTACATCTCCGGCTGCACCTTGCCGCTGGTCAGCGAGCTGCTGGTGCGCCGGACCGAGGAGCGGGACGGGCCGCGCGACCGGCTCCGCGCGCTGCTCACCGGGGAGCCGGTCGCCGACATGCCGGACGCGCTGACCGATCTCGCGGGCCGCGGGCTCGGCGCCCTCGACAACGACCTGGTGCTGCGCAGCGGGCTGGACGCGCTCTGCGACGGTTTCGCCGCACTGCACGCGCGGGCTTGACCTCGACCTCGCTCGAGGTTGCAGGGTGGGGCGGAAGCCGTTCGACGACAGGAGTTCCGCCCGTACGCGCCATCCGCGTCCTGGAGACCCGAGCCCTTGCCGCCTGGCGGGAAGACCGCTGGAGGCCGGTCACCCACCGCTTCCCGCTCGCCGAGGCGGCACAGGCGCACAAAGCACTGGAGACGCGCGGCACCGCCGGCAAGGTCGTGCTGATCCCCTGATCAGCCCCCGTTCACGACGGCGTACGCGAACCCGTCCCACCCCTTCGCCCCCACCGTCTGCACGATGGTCGCCTCCAGCGACGGCTCGGCGGCGAGCAGCTCGACCAGCTCCCGCCCCGCCTGCACGGCGGGATCGTCGGAGTGCTCGTCGGCCAGCCCGCCGTTGCGCACCACATTGTCGACCACGATGGCCGACCCCGGCCGGGTCAACCGCAGCGCCCAGAGCACGTAGTTCGAGTTGTTCACCTTGTCGGCGTCGATGAAGACGAAGTCGAACGGCTCCGCGTCCTCGTCGGCCAACCCGGGCAGATTGTCCAGCGCCGCCCCGACTCGGATATCGACCCGATCGGCGACCCCGGCCCGCGCCAGGTTCTCCCGCGCCACCGCGGCATGCTCCGGCGAGAACTCGAAGGTGACCACCCGCCCGGACGGCCCGACGGCCCGCGCCAGCCACAGCGTGCTGTACCCGCCGAGCGTCCCGATCTCCAGCACCCGCCGAGCCCCTGCGGTCCGGGCGAGCAGGTGCAGGAACTTGGCCTGCGGCGGCGACACATCGATGGCGGGCAGCCCGGCGTCGGCATTGGCGCCGAGCGCCGCCGCCCCCACCTCGTCCGTCACCAGGTTGTCCACGATGTAGCGGTCCACCTCGGCCCATTGCGACGACGTCATGGGCTCAGTCTGCCACCGCGGCTCAGAACAGGAAGTAACGCTGCGCCATGGGCAGTTCGGTGGCGGGTTCCTCGGCCCAGACCTCGCCGTCGATCCGCACGGTGAAGGTGTCCGGCTCGACCTCGATGTGCGGCATGGCGTCGTTGAGCGGCATGTCCGACTTGCCGCGGCGCCGCACGTCGGCGGTGGGGACGAGCCGCCGCCGCACGTCGATCTTCGAGGCGAGCCCGGCCGTGATGGCGTGCTCGCTGACGAAGTGCAGCGAGGTGGCGGCGGCGACCGGAGGGGCGGCGCCGAACATGGGGCGCGGCAGCACCGGCTGCGGGGTCGGGATGGAGGCATTGGCATCGCCCATGGCGGCCCAGGCGATGGCGCCGCCCTTGAGCACGGCGTGCGGCCGCACCCCGAAGAAGGCGGGCTCCCAGAGCACCAGGTCGGCCAGCTTGCCCACCTCGACCGAGCCGATCTCGTGATCCAGGCCGTGCGCGACGGCCGGGCAGATCGTGTACTTGGCGATGTAGCGCCGCACCCGCAGGTTGTCGGCGGCCCCGTCGCCGGGCAGCGCGCCGCGGCGCCGCTTCATGACGTGCGCGGTCTGCCAGGTGCGCATGACCACCTCGCCGATCCGCCCCATGGCCTGCGAATCGCTGCCGATCATGGAGATGGCGCCGAGATCGTGCAGCAGGTCCTCGGCGGCGATGGTGGAGGGCCGGATCCGGCTCTCCGCAAAGGCCAGGTCCTCCGGGATGGACGGGCTCAGGTGGTGGCACACCATGAGCATGTCCAGGTGCTCGTCCAGGGTGTTGACGGTGTGCGGGCGGGTGGGGTTGGTGGAGCTGGGCAGCACGTTGGGGTGCGAGGCGACGGTGATGATGTCCGGCGCGTGCCCGCCGCCCGCGCCCTCGGTGTGGTAGGCGTGGATGCCGCGCCCGGCGATGGCGGCGAGCGTGTCCTCGACGAACCCGGCCTCGTTCAGGGTGTCCGAGTGCAGCGCGACCTGGGCGCCGGAGGCATCGGCGACGCGCAGGCAGGCATCGATGGCGGCCGGGGTGGAGCCCCAGTCCTCGTGCAGCTTGAAGCCAGCCGCCCCGGCGCGCAGCTGCTCCCACATGGCCTCGGGGTTCACGGTATTGCCCTTGCCGAGCAGCACCACGTTCACCGGCCAGGAATCGGTGGCCTCCAGCATCCGGGCCAGGTGCCAGGCGCCGGGCGTGACGGTGGTGGCCTTGCTGCCCTCGGCCGGGCCGGTGCCGCCGCCGATCAGCGTGGTGATGCCGCCGCCGAGCGCCTCGGGAAGCAGCTGCGGGCAGATGAGGTGCACGTGGCAGTCGATGGCGCCCGCGGTGAGGATGCGACCGTTGCCCGCGATGATCTCGGTGCTCGGCCCGACCACCAGGTCGGGGTGCACGCCGCTCATGGTGTCGGGGTTGCCCGCCTTGCCGAGCGCGACGATCCGGCCGTCCCTGATCCCCACGTCGGCCTTGACGATCCCCCAGTGGTCGACCACGACGACCCCGGTGATCACGGTGTCCGGCGCCCCGTCGGCGCGGGTGGCGCGGGACTGCCCCATGGACTCGCGCAGCACCTTGCCGCCGCCGAAGACCGCCTCGTCCCCGGCGCGGCCGGGGCCGCCGCTCAGGTCGTCGGTGATCTCGATCAGCAGGTCGGTGTCGGCGAGCCGGATGCGGTCGCCGGTGGTGGGGCCGAAGAGCTGCGCGTAGCGCTCACGGCTCAGTTCGCTCATCGGGGGCCGTCCAGGTGTCCGGGGGGATCGAGGCTGATGCCGTGCACCTCGCGGGTGCCGCCGAGCGGAACCAGCGAGACGTCCTGCGGCAGCCCGGGTTCGAAGCGCACGGCGGTGCCGGCCGGAATGTCGAGGCGGTGGCCGTGCGCGGCGCCGCGGTCGAACTCCAGCGCGGCATTGGCCTGCGGGAAGTGCACGTGGCTGCCGACCTGCACCGGGCGGTCGCCGGTGTTCAGCACGGTGAGCTCGATGCGGACCGCGCCCGCGTTCAGCTCGATATCGCCGTCGGCACAGAGGTACTCGCCGGGAATCACGCCGCTCATCCGATCGGCCGGTGCACGGTGACCAGCTTGGTGCCGTCCGGGAAGGTGGCCTCCACCTGGACGTCGTGGATCATCTCCGGCACGCCGTCCATGACGTCGGCGCGGGTGAGCACGGTGCGCCCGGAGGTCATGAGCTCGGCGACGGTGCGGCCGTCGCGGGCGCCCTCCAGCACGTGGTCGGTGATCAGCGCGATCGCCTCCGGGTGGTTGAGCCGCAACCCGCGGGCCTGCCTGCGGCGGGCCAGCTCGGCCGCGTAGCTCAGCAGCAGCCGCTCCTGCTCGTGCGGCGAGAGGCGCATGGTGACTCCTGACCGGTCGCGGGATGAACGAACGGCCATTCTCACACGAGACCACGCCTAATGCCCGGCCGGAACTCGGCGCTGCTCCGCGGCAGCACACGGTGCCGCGCGCGGGATCACCCCGCCAGGTTCTGCAGCCTGACCTGCCCGCGCGCCACCACCCGCTCCTGCTCGTCGGTGATCACCACCACCCACAGCTGCTGCGACCGCCCCCGGTGCACCGGCGTCGCCTCGCCGCGCAGCAGCCCCTCGCGCACCGCGCGCAGGAAGTCGGTGTTGTTGTTCACCCCGACGACGGTGCCGCGCTCGGCCAGCCAGACCCCGCCGCCCACGCTGGCCAGCGTCTCCACCACGGTGCAGTAGACGCCGCCGTTCTGGATCCCGGCGGGCTGGTGCAGGCTCGGCGTGACGCTCCACTCGGCGCGCACCCGGTCCGGCGAGATCTCGGTGAAGCGCAGCCCGATGAAGTCGGTGAAGTAGCCCTTGCTGGCCTCGTTCATGAATTCCGGGGTCAGGTCGGCCAGGGAGAATCCGGGTGCGCTCATGACCTCCACGTTTACACCACGCCCGGCCTATTCTCGACGGGGGGATTGCGTACTTAGGTAAGCCTGCCCTATAGTCATAACAGCGCTCGGATCGAGTGCAGAAGGATCGAGTGAGTCCCGAGGGCTGCGGTGACCCCGATCCCGGTGCGGCGGGTTCCGTTTCGACGGAGCCCGCCGCCCCTTTTCGTTCAGCGGCACCGAACTCGACCCCTCCGCGATCCCGGCTGCCACCTGCTCCGGCTCGCCGACCACCAGCCGGTGCCCCGCACCCCCGGCGAAGCTGCGCGCCCTCGGGATCCGGCGTGCTCGCCATTGATCGATCGCCGACCCGCCGCGGCCGGATAAATCGCCGAGAACGGGTATTTCGGTGGCAGCCTTCCGGCTTCGGACTACGTCAGATGTGGCGTACGACGCCGATGCGCGGCGGTTTGCATTATCCGGCCCGCACGCTCCAGCGCCCCTCGATGCCATATTTGGTATGCTGTGCCATGCATGGCACAGTGAGTCACGGCCCAAACGACGATGTGGAGCTGAATCATGGGTAACAAGACCGTGTTGATCACCGGCGGGAGCGACGGCATCGGCGCCGCCGCGGCGCGGCACGCGGTCGCGCAGGGGCATCAGGTGGTGATCGTGGGGCGCGACCCGGTCAAGACCAGGTCGGTGGCCTCCGAACTCGACATCGACCACCACATCGCCGACTACGCCGAACTCGACCAGGTACGCGCACTCGGCGAGACCCTGCGCGCCACGTATCCGAGAATCGATGTTCTTGCCAACAACGCGGGTGGGATCCTCGGGGATCGCATCGTGACCGCGGACGGCTACGAGAAGACATTCCAGGTCAACCACCTCGGCGGTTTCCTGCTCACCAATATCCTGCTGCCCACTCTGATCGAGAGCTCCGCCTCGGTCATCCAGACCGCGAGCGTCGGCGCGCGGGTCGGCAAGGTGAACTTCGACGACCTGCAGAACGAACGCAGGTACACGGCGCTGACCGCCTACGGCACCTCGAAGCTGGAGAACATCCTGTTCACCGCCGAACTCGATCGGCGGTACCGCGACCAGGGCATATCGGCCGCCGCATTCCATCCCGGCAACGTGGCCAGCAATTTCGGCAACGGCACCGGCAGTGCGTTGATCACGGCCATCTACAAACTGGCCCGGCCCACACTCATCTCCTCGGAGAAGGGCGCCGACACGCTCAACTGGTTGATCGACTCCACGCCGCGCACGGACTGGGAGACGGGCAAGTACTACGTCAAGCGCAAGGGCGCGAAGACCAATTCTCAGGCCTGGGACCCCGCGGTGGCCCGCACCCTGTGGGAGCGCAGCGCCGAGCTCGTCGGCCTGCCGAGCTGAACCCCGACCCGGCCATCCTGAGGACATCCGTGACGATCGATAAAATCGACTACCTCGATGACGCGCTGGTCGCGATCGAGCCGAGTCTGTTACTGGAACCGCCGGCGGGGGCCGCGCCGGGGTGGGCCGCTGCCCCGCCGTGGTTCGACGAGACCGGGTGGGCGATGCCCCTCGGCGGCTTCCTCCTGTGCACCGGGCAGCGTCGAATCATCGTCGACGCCGGCCTCGGCCCCGGCATCCCGGACGATCTCGGCGAGCAGTCCGATGCTCCGGTGCGGAACCTGCACACCGGTCGTCTGCTCGGATCGCTGAGCCGATTCGGCCTGGCGCCCGAAGACGTGACGGACGTGGTGCTGACCCACCTGCACAGCGATCACGTCGGGTGGGTCGCGCCGCAGGGCGTTCCCCTGTTCCCCGCGGCCGCCCACCATTGCCACCGCGCGGACCTCGACTGGATCCTGGGTGGTGGCGGCGGTTCCGGCCCGGCGACGGCCGGGGTCGAGAACACGGTCCGAGCGGTATCGGACCTGTTGAACGTCAACGATGGCGACCGGTGCGAGATCGCGGACGCGATCGCACTGCGGCTCCTGCCCGGGCATACCCCGGGCAACTGCATCGTCGATGTCGACACCGACGACGGCCCCGTGCTGTTGCTGGGCGACACCGCGCACCATCCGGTGCTGCTGGTCGAGGACGGCTGGACGGACAAGGCGGACGAGGACCACGGGGAAGCCACTCGCGCTCGCCACTCGGTCGCCGAGGAGATGGAACGCACGGGCGCGGTGGGTTGGGGTGCTCATTTCCCCGGCGGGCGCGGTGGGCGTGTCACTCGCCGCGCGGACGGCCGCCGCGTCTGGATTCCGCTGGAGAGTCCGGCGCACCGTTGACCGTAACGCCTTTCGACGAACGCAGACAGACCATTCAGGCGGGCCAATGAACGTCATCGACAGACAACGTCCGATCGGGTCGGGTTTCGGCGCGGCGTCCACCGCCGCCGACGTTCTGGCCGGTATCGACTTGAACGGGCGCACCGCCGTCGTCACCGGCGGCCACAAGGGGCTGGGGCTCGAAACCACCCGCGCCCTGGCCCTCGCGGGCGCCGAGGTCGTGGTCGCGTGCCGCGATCCCGCGGCGGCCTCGTCCTCATATGCTGGCCTGGACCGCGTGAAGGCGTGGGCTCTCGACCTCATGGACCCCGGCTCCGTCCGGCGGTTCGCCGACCGCTATCGCCGTTCCGGGCGTCCCCTGCACATGCTGATCAACAACGCCGGCATCGGCGGCGGGAAGCACATTCGCGACGCCCGCGGATACGAGGCTCAGTTCGCCACCAATCACCTGGGGCACTTCCAGCTGACCAACGAGTTGCTGCCCGCGCTGCTCGCCGCTGAGGGTGCGCGCGTGGTCGGGGTATCGGCCTGGGGACATCACCTGTCCGACATCCGGTGGCACGACCCGCATTTCGAGACCGAATACGACGAGCGAGCAGCCTACGGTCAGTCCAAGACAGCCATCGCGCTGTTCGCCGTCGAACTCGATCGGAGGTGGTCCGGCGACGGTATCCGCGGGTACGCCGTACATCCGGGCCACATCATCTCGACATCGCTGGGTTCCGCGATGACTCTCGACGAACGGCGGGCGATGAAGATGGTCGATGAGAACGACGAACTCGTCATCGATCCGAGCCGAGACCTGAAGACACCCGCACAGGGCGCCGCCACGCAGATCTTCGCGGCCACCACCCCGCTACTGGACGGAATCGGCGGTGTCTACCTGGCCGACAACGATATCGCGCCGGTGGAGCCGGACGCGACCCCGATCGGTGACGGCGACGAACCGACCGGCGCGTACACCAACGTCGCCGGTTATGCCGTCGATCCCGAATCGGCGCTGCGCCTGTGGGAACTCAGCGAGCGGCTGATCTGAGCGACTGCGCTTCTCGAATCGACATCCGCACGGGGCGGCACGCGAGCACGTGCCGCCCCGGATCCGACTCGAGACCGCGCGGTATCAGGAGACCAGCTCCGCGCTGCGATCCCACAGCTGGCTCGCGAGTCGCGCGTCGTCGGCCTGGGGGTTGGTGTCGGCGGGCTTGCGCTTGGTGTAGTACTGCCCGGGTTCCCAGGTGGCGCCGGGCTCTTCGGCGATGAGCCAGTTGAGGGTGTCGGCTCCCTTTTCCGGAGAGATCAACGACCACTTGAGGGCTCGGTAGATGAAACCGATGGGGCTCTTGGAGTAGCTGCCGAAGCTGCTGGACACGTTGCCGGGGTGGAATGCGGCCGCGGAGATTCCGGCGGCGCGGTAGCGGCGATCGAGTTCGCGGGTGAACAGGATATTGGCGAGCTTGGAATTGCCGTACGCCTTCATCGGAGAGTACTTGCGAGCGTTCTGCAGATCGTCGAGGTCGATATGGCCGAACGCCTTCGCACCGACGCTCGCGGTCTGGATCACCTTCGCCGAGCTCGCGGTCAGGGTGGGCAGCAGGATCGTGGTGAGCAGGAACGAACCGAGGTGGTTGACCTGGAAGGTCCGCTCGTTGCCGTCGACGGTGAGTTCGCGCGGGCCCATAAGTCCACCGGCGTTGTTGGCCAGCACGTCGATGCGCGGGTACCTGGACAGTAGCGTCTCTCCGAGTGCGCGGACCTGGTCGAGTTCCGAATAGTCCGCGACGTGATAATCGATGCCGAGTTCCTCCCCGATCTCCTTCGCCTTGGCGGCTTGGTGACCGGTGATCACGACCTGGTGGCCCTGGCCGACGGCGTGGCGAGCCGCGGCGGCGCCGATGCCGTCGCTGCCTCCGGTGATCAGGACAATCTTTCGGCTCACGAGTTCTCTGCTCCTGGTATCGGGATCGGCCCCGGAAGGACTCCGATTGCCGGTCATCCGGGAGATATGGCCCACTATGTCTCACGTGTCATAGTGCGTCAAACCCCGTGGTTCGAGCCGAGCCCTCGGGCGGAAAGGGCGCGACGCCGTAGCGACCGGGCTCGGCCTCGAGGGGCGAGTTCGGTGAGCGCGAAGGTCGCCCGGGTCGGGTCACCGGGTTCTGTCGTTAGTGGCACAATGCGCCAAGAAGCCGATCCGGTAGCACGCTCCCCGTGCGCCCACCGATCGAACGACCTTCTCTCGCGCACGACGAACACCCGTGACCCGGCCGGACGGGAGGGAAGTCGGCTCCGGCCGGTCAGCGCACCAGGCAGCCGATGCTGCGGCGCAGCGGAAGGCCGCGACCTTCGAGGGCGTGCAGGAAACCGTGGCCGCGGCGAGCACCGAGCGCGGGATCGGTCCCGGCCAGCGCGGGGACGTAGGTCGCCGCCCCCGCGATCGATTCGCCGACCAGCGCCCAGAACCGGCGCGGGGTCAGCCCGGCGCAGGTGCTCAGCGCATCCAGCACCAGCTCCAGCGCGGGCTCGCAGCGATGCGCCAGCCACAGGAACATGGCCTCCTCGCAGGGCAGCGCGATCGCGCCGGACTCCCGGGCGATCCGATCCCCGTCCAGCACCCGGATCGTGGTGTCGGAGAGCCCGGCCCAGTCGATCCCGCCGTCGTTGTCGGTGTGGATCCACAGGTTCTCCAGCCCGGGATCCCAGGCCCGCTCATCGGCGACCAGCGCCGCGGTCACCCGCCCCACCACCGCGTGGATCAGCGCCGTCGCCACCACCTCGGCCGCGACCTCGCTGCTCACCATCTCCGCGGCGTGCCGCCGGTACATGACCTCGATCCGCCCCTCCCGGAGCCCGTCGGCCAGCCGCCACCACCGCCGCTTGCCCTGATCGGCCATGGCGGCGACGGCGTAGACCCGCGGGTGTTCGGGTTGCAGTGCGCGCAGCCGGTTCCCGACCCGCGCGAACGCCTGCTCCGGCCGCCGCGGGCTACCGGGCGTCCACTGCTCGAAGCCGATCTCCCTGCGCCGCAGCCCCGCACTCCGAAGACCGTCGGACAGGCAGCGGTCGGACATGATCTCGGTCATCGGACCTCCTCGGCGCGAACCCGGCGACAAGCGGGCTCCGGAAACTGGGCGTATCTCAAAGATAGGTTAGGCTTACCAGACTTGTCGGTACTTGCACCACCGTTGAAGCAGGAGAGAATTTTCGCCGTGACCGGACTCCCCTCCCTCGCACGGCGCCGCCGCACCGGCCTCCTGGTCCTGCTCGCCCTGCTCGCGGTCGCCGCCGTCGCAGGCATCGCGGTCGGCACCCGCTTCCTCGACCCGCTCACGGTGTATCGCGCGGTCCGGGACGCACTCACCTGCCCCGGCGGCCCGTTCAGCTGCCCGGCGGGCTCCACCGAGGCCGAGATCGTGCGCGGGCTGCGCTTCCCGCGCACGGTGCTCGCGCTCTTCGCCGGCTGCGCGCTCGGCGTCGCGGGCGCGCTGGTGCAGGGCTACACCCGCAATCCGCTGGCCGACGCCGGGCTGCTCGGACTGAACGCGGGCGCCGCCTTCCTGGCCGCGCTCGCCGTCTACCTCTTCGCCTTCACCGCGCCGGAGCAGTACATCTGGTTCGCCTTCGCGGGTGCGCTGCTGGCCGGGCTCGCGGTCTTCGCCGCCTCCTCGGCGGGCGGCGCGAGCCCGCTCACCCTGGTGCTGGCCGGGGCGGCCATGACCGCCTTCCTGCAGGCCATGACGAATGCCGTGGTCCTCCTGGACGCCACCGCGCTCGACACCTACCGCTTCTGGGTGGTCGGCACCGTGGCGGGCCGGGACGCCGAGGTCTTCTGGCAGGTCGCCCCCTTCCTGCTGGCCGGGCTGGTGCTGGCCGCGATCGCCGCGCCGGGGCTGAACCTGCTGAGCCTGGGCGACGACGTCGCGCGCGGGCTCGGCGTCGACGTCACCCGCAACCGCGCGCTCGGCTTCGCCGCGGTGGTGGTGCTCTGCGGCGCGGCCACCGCGGCGGTCGGGCCGATCTCCTTCCTCGGCCTGGTGGTGCCGCATCTGGCGCGGGTCTTCACCGGGCCGGACTACCGGCTGCTGCTGCCCTGGTCCGGGCTGCTCGGCGCGCTGGTGCTGCTCACCGCCGATATCCTGGGCCGGGTGGTGGCCCGGCCCGGCGAGCTCCAGGTCGGCGTGATGCTGGCGGCGGTCGGCGCGCCCTTCTTCGTCCTGCTGGTCCGGCGCCGGAAGCTGGTGAGCCTGTGAGCATCTCCGCACCGCACGACCCGAAGCTGGCGAAGCGGAACCTGCGCGCGGTGCGCAGGCCGCTGCGTGCCAGGCGCTTCTCCACGGTCGTCCGGCCCGCGCTGCTGCTCACCGTCTTGGCGCTGAGCGTGCTGCTGCTGGTGCTGTTCTGCCTGGACATCGCGGTCGGCGAGACCACGCTGCCGCTGGGCCGGGTGCTCGACGTGCTGTCCGGGGGCGGCACCCGCTCGCAGCGCTTCATCGTTCTCGACTCCCGGCTGCCGCGCGCGCTCACCGCGGTGGTGGTCGGCGCGGCGCTCGGGCTTGCGGGCGCGCTCTCCCAGTCGATCCTGCACAACCCGCTGGCCAGCCCGGACATCCTCGGCATCACCTCGGGTGCGGGGCTCGGGGCGGTGGCGGTCGTGGTCGGCACCGGCGGCGCCACCGGGCTGCTCGCCACGCTCGGCACGCCGCTGGCGGCGCTGGCGGGCGGGCTGCTCACCGCCGTCGCCATCTACCTGCTCGCCTGGGGGCGCAGCGCCGCGGGCGAGCGCGGCGCCACCGGGCTGCGGCTGGTGCTCATCGGCATCGGCGTCAATGCCTTCCTGCTCTCGGCGATCAGCTTCATGCTGACCCGCGCCGACCTGGAGGTGGCGACGCGGGCGCAGCTCTGGCTCACCGGCTCGGTGAGCAATACCGACACCGGCAAGCTGGTCCCGGTCGCGATCGTCACCGGCGTGCTGCTGGTCGTCGCCGCCGGCTCCGCGCGCACCCTCGCGGTGCTGCGGATGGACGCCGAGACCACCCGCGGCCTCGGCGTCCGGATCCAGGCGCAGCAGGCGCTGCTGATCGGCGTCGCGGTGCTGGCGGCGGCGATGGCCACCGCCGTCGCCGGGCCGATCGGCTTCGTCGCGCTGGCCGCGCCGCAGCTGGCCCGCAGGCTGCTGCGCACCCCCGGCGAGCCGGTGCTCGCCTCGGCGCTGGCCGGCGCGATCCTGGTGGTCGGCTCGGACATCGTGGCCCGCACCCTGGTCCCGGTCGACCTGCCGGTCGGCATCGTGACGGCGGCGCTGGGCGGGCCGTTCCTGCTGTTGTTGCTCGTGCGGATGAATCGGAAGGCCACCGTCTCATGACCAGCGCTGAACACCACCTCACCGCCGAGGCGGTCACCCTCGGGTACGGCGATCGGGTGATCGTCGACGGGCTGAGCCTGGAGATCGCGCCCGGTGTCGTCACCACCGTGATCGGGCCGAACGGCTGCGGCAAGTCGACGCTGCTGCGCTCGCTGGGGCGGCTGCTGCGGCCGAGCGCCGGGCAGGTGGTGCTGGACGGCAAGGCCATCTCGGCCATGCGCACGAAGGACGTCGCGCGGATCGTCGGCATGCTGCCGCAGACCCCGATCGCCCCGGAGGGGCTCACCGTCGCCGACCTGGTGGCGCGCGGGCGGCACCCGCACCAGTCCTGGATCCAGCAGTGGTCGGCAGGCGACGAGGACGCGGTCGCCGTCGCGCTCGCCCAGACCGGCATCGCCGACCTCGCCGACCGCCCGCTCGACGAGCTCTCCGGCGGCCAGCGCCAGCGCGCCTGGATCTCCATGGCGCTGGCCCAGGGCACCGACATCCTGCTGCTCGACGAGCCGACCACCTACCTCGACCTCGCGCACTCGCTCGAGGTGCTCGACCTGGTGGACCGGCTGCACGACGACTTCGGCCGCACCGTGGTCATGGTGCTGCACGACCTGAACCTCGCGATCCGCTACAGCGATCGGCTGGTGGTGATGGCCGCGGGCCGGATCGTGGCGCAGGGCGCCCCCGCCGAGATCGTCACCCCCGAGCTGCTGCGCGAGGTCTTCCGGCTGGAGGCCACGGTGCTGGACGACCCGATGTCCGGCCGGCCGCTCGTGGTGCCGATCGGCACCAGGCACGTGCACGGCAAGCCGGGCGCCGACATCCCGGCGAAGACCGACGCGTACCCCGGGTGATCGATCCCACACCAGTTATTCCTTGGTTACGACACCCTGTAGTACGCCTTCGTGTCGTTGAGTCCCTAGAATCGAGGGATGGCAGGTCTGGGTGAACTCGAGAAAGCGGTCATGGACCAGTTGTGGTCGGCCGACGAACCGCAGACGGTACGGCAGGTGCACGAGGCCTTGGCCGCGCGCCGCGAGCTCGCCTACACCACCGTCATGACGGTGCTGCAGCGGCTGGCGAAGAAGAACCTCGTCGTGCAGCGCCGGGACGACCGGGCGCACCGGTACGCCCCGGTGCACACCAGGGACGAACTCGTGGCCAGCCTCATGGTCGACGCGTTGCAGCAGGCCGACGCCGCGGGCAGCCGCGCCGCCGCGCTCGTGCACTTCGTCGAGCAGGTCGGCAAGGACGAAGCGGACGCGCTGCGCGAGGCGCTCGCCAAGCTCGAGGCCGTCGACCCGCCGCAGCAGGAATCCGGGAACGACAGCGGGCCGCCGCCGCAGTAGGCTCGACACCGGCCTCACAATGCCGTGAGCGTCCTGGTCCCACAACGCAGTGAGCTGAGTCGATGAACGCAACCGCGCCGGTCTTCGCCGGTCTCGCCTTGCTTCTCGCCGGACCGGCCCCCGCCCTGCTCAGCCGGGCGCACTGGCCCTACCGCGCGCCGCGCGCCGCCCTCGTGCTCTGGCAGGCGATCGCGCTCGCCGCGGTGCTCAGCGCCTTCGGCTCCGGGCTCGCCATCGCGAGCGAGCTGCTCGTTCCTGGGCCCGACGGCAGGCCGACCACCTCCCCCACCCGGGAGATCGACGCGCTCGGGTTCCCGCTGTGGGTCGCCTACGTCACCGTCTTCGCGCTCACCCTGCTGGTCGGGGCGCGGCTCATCTACGCGATCGTCCGGGTGGGGGTGCACACCCGGCGCAGACGGTCCAGGCACCGCATGCTGGTCGACCTGCTCGACCAGAGCGGCGACACCCGCAGGGCCGCCGACATCCGGGTACTCGCCGCCACCGAGCCCATCGCCTACTGCCTGCCCGGGCTGCGGCAGCGAGTGGTGCTCAGCGAGGGCACGCTCACCAACCTGGACGACCCGGAGATCACCGCCATCGTCAGCCACGAGCGCTCGCACCTGCGGGCCAGGCACGACCTGGTGCTGGAGGCGTTCACCGCCGTGCACGAGGCGTTCCCCCGAGTGGTGCGCAGCAAGGCCGCGCTCGGCTCGGTGAAGCTGCTCATCGAGCTGCTCGCCGACGACTCCGCGGTCAAGGTCACCGGCCCGACCCCGCTGGCCAGGGCCCTGGTGGCCTGCGCCAAATCCACCGCGCCGCAGGGCGCGCTCGCCGCGGGCGGCCCCACCACGCTGATCCGGATCCAGCGGCTCGCTGGGCCGGGCGGCGATCCGCGGATCGCGCTCGCCGCCTACCTCGGCTCGGCCGCGATCCTGGTCGTCCCCACGCTGGCCGTAGCGGTGCCGTGGCTGGTGGAGCTGAGCCGGCTCTTCCGGAGCTGAACGAGACTCGTACCACTCGGTTCGGCTTTCCGACCATGATCGCCTATCCTGGGGGTTCCGGCCTGTCGCCGGGTCCGGCCGCGATGCACTTCCGCGATCGGCCCGGATGCGCGAGCGAGCCGGGCCAGGGCCGCCGAGCGGCGGCATTCCCTGCGGGCGGACCATTCCGCGATATCTCGCGCCGGCCCGACGGGGTGCGCAGCAGCACCCCCCGCATCACGCGACGACACCGCCGCGTGCTCTTTCGTGAAAGGTTCTTCGTGACCTCCGTTTCCCCTGCCGTGCCCACCTTCGCCGAGCTCGGCCTCCCCGCCGTGCTCGTGCAGGCGTTGCGGCGCGCGGGTTTCGACTCCCCGTTCCCGATCCAGGCCGCCGCCATCCCGGATGTGCTGGCCGGCCGGGACGTGCTCGGCCGCGGGCCGACCGGCTCCGGCAAAACCCTCGCCTTCGGGCTGCCGATGCTGGTGCGGCTCAGCGGATCTCCCGCCAAGCCCGGCCGCCCGCGCGGCCTCGTCCTCGCCCCCACCCGGGAGCTGGCCGCGCAGATCGAGCGTTCGCTGGAGGAGCCCGCGCGCGCCCTCGGGCTGCGGGTCGCCTCCGTGGTCGGCGGCGCGCCGATCGGGCGGCAGTCCGCCCGGCTCGCCCGCGGCGTCGACCTGCTGGTCGCCACCCCCGGCCGGCTCGCCGACCTGATCAACCAGGGCGCTGCCAGCCTCGCCGACGTCGCCGTGACCACCCTGGACGAGGCCGACCACATGGCCGACCTCGGCTTCCTGCCGCAGGTCACCAAGCTGCTGGACAAGACCCCGAAGGACGGGCAGCGGCTGCTCTTCTCCGCCACGCTCGACCGCGGCGTGGACAAGCTGGTGCAGCGCTACCTGACCGACCCGGTCACGCACTCCACCGCGCCCGCCGAGGCCGCCGTCTCCACCATGTCGCACCACCTGCTGGTCACCAGCAAGGCGGACAAGCGGCAGGTGCTCGCCGAGATCGCCGCCCGCGAGGGGCTCACCATCCTCTTCGTGCGCACCAAGCACGGCGCCGACCGGCTGGCCAAGCAGCTGCGCGCCTCCGGCGTGGCCGCCGGTGCGCTGCACGGTGGCAAGGCACAGAACAACCGGGTCCGCACGCTGGCCGCCTTCGCCGACGGGTCGGTCCCGGTGCTGGTCACCACCGATCTGGCGGCCCGCGGCATCCACGTGGACGGCATCTCGCTCGTCGTGCACGCCGACCCGCCCATCGAGCACAAGGCGTACCTGCACCGCGCCGGGCGCACCGCGCGCGCCGGTGAGGTGGGCGTCGTCGTCACGATCGCCATGGAGGAGGAGCGCTCCGACACGCTCGCCATGACCCGCAAGGCCGGGCTCGACCTGAAGCCGGTTCCGGTGCGGCCGGGCGACGCGACGCTGGTCCGGATCACCGATGCCCGCACCCCGAGCGGCATTCCGCTGCCGACGCCGGGAGCGCCCGCGCAGCAGCAGGTCTCGGCCGAGCCCGCGAAGGCGCCGCGGCGGCGCAATCGCGGTGCCGGCAGTGGCGGCGCCCGGCAGGGTGCGGCCGCGGGCGGCCAGCGTTCCGGCGCACCCCGCCGCGAGCGGGCCGCCGGTGGCGAGCAGGCCGCCGGGCCGAGCACGGGCGGTGCCAGGCAGGGCAGGCGCCCCGCCGCGCAGGCCGAGTCCGGCGCCCGTTCCGGCGGCAGCCGGTCCGCGGGCGCCCGCACGCACGCCGGTGGCTCGCGCGGCGGCGACGCCCGCTCGACTCCGCGCGCGGCGGACCACGGCGCCCCCCGCGGCCGCCGCCGCGCCAGCCGGAGCGTCGGCGCACCGTAGGCGCACAGCCAGGGGCACGCGTCCAGCGCGCGGGACCCGCGTCCAGCGCGCGGGACCCGCGTCCGGCGTCCGGCTCCCGCGTCCGGTGCCCGGCGCCCGCGTCCGGTGCCCGGCGCCCGCGTTCGGCTCCCGCGTCCAGCGTCCGGCGCCCGCGTTCGGCGCCCGGCGCCCGGCGTCCGGCGCCAGCGTTCGGCGTCCGCGTGGCACGCGCGTGCGCGCCGCACGCCCGCTGAGCGACACGCCCGGACCCTTCCGACACGCCGGAAAGGTCCGGGCACCGCGGCGGTTCTCCGCACACCCGCGCGACCGACCGCAATCACCGGGCAAACTGAGCGGATGACCGGACATCCGGCGGCCGCCGTCGCCTGCGCCCTCCTCGCCGCCCTGCTGTTCGCGGTGGCGGCGGTGACGCAGCAGCGCACGGCCGCCGCCGTCCCGGCGGGCCGGCCGCTGGTCTCCAGCCTGCTGCGCAACCCGCGCTGGCTGGCCGCCACCTTCGGCGACGCGGGCGGCTACGCCCTCCAGGTCGTCGCGCTCACCCTCGGCGCCGTGCTCCTGGTGCAGCCGATCCTGGTGAGCGCCCTGATCTTCGCGCTCCCCCTGGCCGCCCGGCTTGACCGCCGCCGGATCGACACCGGATCGATGGTCGCGGCCGCCGCGCTCACCATCGCACTGGCCGGCTTCCTGATCATCGGCAAGCCGACCGACGCCGACGACATCGCCCCGACCAGGCACTGGGTGCTCCCCAGCATCGTCCTGCTGGCGCTCATCGCGCTCGCCGTGCTCTCCGCGCTGGCCGCCGACACCACCCCCGCGGCCCGCGCGCTGCTGCTCGGCACCGCCGCGGGCTCGCTCTACGGCTTCGCCGTCGCACTCACCGATTCGACCATGGCCGGGCTGCGCCACGGCATCCCGCACCTGCTCACGAGCTGGCAGCTCTACGCCCTGATCGCCGCCGGGCTGGTCGGCGTCTACCTGCAGCAGCGCGCCTTCCAGGCGGGACCGCTCGCGGCGTCGCTGCCCGCCCTCACCATTGCCGAACCGCTGGTCGCGGTGGTTTTCAGCCTCACCGTGCTCGGCGAGCGGCTGCGCGCGGGGCCCGTCGCGCTCGGGGTGTGCGCGATCGCGGTCGTCGTCATGCTGGTGACCACGCTCATTCTCTCCCGCTCGCAGGCGCAGGCCGTCCCGGACCCGGCCTGAACTCGGTAGCATCGGACGAGTGCAGTTCCTCCCCGGGCAGAAGCCGCCCTACGACCTGACCTACGACGACGTCTTCCTGGTCCCGAACCACACCGACGTGGCGTCCCGGTTCGACGTCGACCTCGCGACGGCCGACGGCTCGGGCACCACCATCCCGCTCGTCGTGGCGAACATGACCGCGGTGGCCGGGCGCCGGATGGCCGAGACGGTCGCGCGCCGCGGCGGCATCGTGGTGCTGCCGCAGGATCTGCCGCTCACCGCGGCCGCCGACACCATCGCCTTCGTCAAGAGCCGCTCGCTCACCGCCGACACCCCGGTCAGCCTCGACCCCGACCACTCGGTCTCCGAGGCGATCGCGCTCATCCACAAGCGCGCGCACGGCGCCGTCGTGGTGGTGGACGGCGGCCGCCCGGTCGGCGTCGTCACCGAGGCGGCCTGCGCCGACGTCGACCGCTTCGCCCGGCTGCGCGAGGTCGCCGCCACCGATTTCGTGCAGGCCCCGGTCGAGACCTCGCCGCGCGCCGTCTTCGACGCGCTGGAGGCCGCGCACGCCGAGCTCGCCGTGCTCACCGCGCCGGACGGCACGCTCGCGGGCATCCTGACCCGCACCGGCGCGGTCAGGGCCGGGATCTACCAGCCCGCGGTGGACGCCCGCGGCGCGCTCCGGGTAGCCGCCGCCGTCGGCATCAACGGCGACGTCGCGGCCAAGGCAAAAGCGCTGGTCGACGCCGGCGCCGACCTGCTGGTCATCGACACCGCGCACGGTCACCAGGCCAAGATGCTGGAGACCCTGCGCGCCGTCGCCGATCTCGGCCTCGGGGTGCCGCTGGTGGCGGGCAATGTGGTCTCCGCCGAGGGGACCAGGGATCTGGCCGCGGCCGGCGCCGACATCGTCAAGGTCGGGGTCGGCCCCGGCGCCATGTGCACCACCCGGATGATGACCGGCGTCGGCCGCCCGCAGTTCTCCGCGGTGGCCGAGTGCGCCGCCGCCGCACGGGAGGCGGGCGTGCACGTGTGGGCCGACGGCGGCGTGCGGCACCCGCGCGACGTCGCGCTGGCGCTGGCCGCGGGCGCCGCCAACGTGATGATCGGCTCCTGGTTCGCCGGCACCTACGAATCCCCCGGCGACCTGCGGGTCGACCGCGACGGCAATGCCTACAAGGAGAGCTTCGGCATGGCCTCCAAGCGCGCCGTCGCCGCCCGCACCGCCGCGGACAGCGCCTTCGACCGGGCCCGCAAGGGGCTCTTCGAGGAGGGCATCTCCAGCTCCCGGATGCGGCTCGACCCCGAGCGCCCCGGCGTCGAGGACCTGATCGACCACATCTGCTCCGGCGTGCGCAGCGCCTGTACCTACGCGGGCGCCCGCTCGCTCGCCGAGTTGCACGAGCGCGCGGTGCTCGGCGTGCAGTCGGCGGCCGGTTTCGCGGAGGGCCGCCCGCTGCCGAGCGGCTGGTGACACGGCCGGGGGCGGCGCCGGACGCGAGGTCGCGCGCCCGGTAACATGGCCCGCGTCGGCCACGCTCTGTCCGGCGCCGATGCCAACCCCGGCCGTTTCCGGCGACGCGGCCGGAGCGCCGGTTCGCCGAAGAACGCGCCACCCGCTCCCGAAAGGATCCGCTTGTCACCCGCGTCCGAGGGCGCCACTCAGGAGGGCTCCTCTACCGAGCCGGGTGATATCCCCGGCTTCCCGTTCGCCCCCGCCCCCGGGCGGTGGTGACCGTGCCCGGCATTCTGCTCACCGTGCTCAGCCTGCTCGGCTTCGTCGCGCTGACCGCGGGCACCGCGCTCTTCGTCGCCGCCGAGTTCTCGCTCACCGCGCTGGAGCGCAGCACCGTCGAGGCGCACGCGCGCACCGGCGACCGCCGCTCCCGGATGGTGCGCAACGCGCACCGCACGCTGTCCTTCCAGCTCTCCGGCGCCCAGCTCGGCATCACCATCACCACGCTGATCACCGGCTACATCGCCGAGCCTGTGCTGGCCCGGCTGCTGCACCCGCTCTTCACCGCGGTCGGCGCCTCCGAGGCCGCCGCGGCAGGCATCGCGCTCGCGCTCGCCCTCGTCCTGGCCACCTCGCTCTCCATGATCTACGGCGAGCTGGTGCCGAAGAACATCGCCATCGCGGTGCCGCTCGCCGCCGCCCGCGCCACCGCGGGGCCGATGATCGCGTTCTCGGTGGTCTTCTCCTGGATGATCCACTTCTTGAACAACACCGCCAACCTGGTGGTGCGGCGCTTCGGCATCGAACCCGCCGAGGAGCTGCGCTCGGCCCGCTCCCCCGAGGAGCTCGGCTCGCTGGTGCGCACCTCCGCGCTGCGCGGCGCGCTGGACCAGCGCACCGCCCAGATCATCGAGCGCTCACTGCGTTTCGGCAGCCGTAGCGCCGAGGATCTGATGACGCCGCGGGTCAAGGTGGAGTCGCTTGACCGCGACGACACCATCGCCGACCTGCTCACCGCCGCCGCCCGCACCGGCTACTCGCGCTTCCCCATCGTCGACGGCGACCTGGACAACACCATCGGCGTGGTGCACGTCAAGCAGGCGTTCAGCCACCCCGCCGCGACCAGGCACACGGTGCAGCTGCGGCTGCTGGCCCGCCCGGTGCCGGTGGTGCCGGACAGCCTGGACGGCGACGAGGTGCTGGACCGGGTGCGCGCGCACGGCATGCAGGTGGCGCTGGTCGAGGACGAGTACGGCGGCACCGCGGGCATCGTCACCATGGAGGACCTGATCGAGGAGATCCTCGGCGACGTCCGAGACGAGCACGACGAGGAGGAGCGCGAGATCCGCAAGGTCGACGACGGCTGGGACTGCTCCGGGCTGCTCCGGATCGACGAGATCTTCCACGCCACCGGCTACCAGGCCCCCGACGGCGAGTACGAGACCATCGGCGGCCTGGTCCTCGCGGTGCTGGGCCGGATTCCGGCCGCGGGCGACCGGGTGGTGCTGCCGCCCCCGCCGCACGGCTTCGGCTCGGACGGTCACGACGGCGGCTGGATCGCCAGGGTGGAGCGGATGGACGGCAGGCGCATCGACCGGATCCGGCTGCTGCCGGTGCCTGCGGACGAACTGGTGACCGGGGAGCGCGACCATGGGTGATCTCTTCGGCGTCGCGCTCACCGTGGTGCTGCTGGCAGGCAACGCCTTCTTCGTCGGTGCGGAGTTCGCGCTCATCTCGGCCCGCCGGGACCGGCTGGAGGCGCTCGCCGCGCAGGGAAAGCGCAACGCGGACACCGTGATCCGGGCCGCCGCGAACCTCTCCATCATGCTCGCCGCCGCCCAGCTCGGCATCACCATCTGCTCCATCCTGCTCGGCCGGGTCGGCGAGCCCGCGGTGGCGCACCTGCTGGAGCGGCCGTTCGAGCTGGCCGGGCTGCCCGAGGGGCTGCTGCACCCGGTCGCGTTCGCGCTCGCGCTCGCCATCGTGGTGGTGCTGCACATCCTGTTCGGCGAGATGATCCCGAAGAACATCGCGCTGGCCGGGCCGGAGCGGGTCGCGCTGCTGCTGGTCCCCGCACACCTGGTGTGGCTGCGGATCGCCAAGCCGCTCATCGCCTTCTACAACCTGTGCGCCAACCTCTCGCTGCGGCTGCTGCGGGTGGAGCCCAAGGACGAGCTGGAGGGCACCGTCTCCAGCGAGGAGCTCGCCGAGATGATCGGCGAGTCCCGCTCCGAGGGGCTGCTCGACGAGGACGAGCACCGCCGCCTCACCCAGGCGCTCGGCAACTCCGAGCGGATCGTCCGCGAGGTCATGGTGCCGCTCGCCGACACCCGCACCGTTCCGCTGCGCGGCGACGGCACCACGCTCGGCGATATCGAGTCCGCGGTCGCCGAGACCGGGTTCTCGCGCTACCCGGTGCGCGCCCGCGAGGGTTCACTGATGGGGTACCTGCACATCAAGGACGTGCTGGACAAGGTGGTGGACCAGCGGGCGGGGCCGGAGACGGCGATTCCGCGCACCGATATCCGCCCACTGCCCACGGTGAGCGCCGGGACCACGCTGTTCGAGGCGCTGGCGCGGTTGCGGCGGACCAACAGCCACCTCGGGCGGGTGGTGGACAGCAGGGGGACCACGGTCGGGATCGTGGCGCTGGAGGATCTGGTGGAGGAGTTCGTCGGGACGGTGCGGGATACGACGCACCGCGTGGCGGAATGAGTTCCGCTCGCTCTTCGGCGGCGGCGCGCGAGGCCGGTCAGCGCGTCGCGGCCGCGATGCGCGATCCCCTCGGCGCGGAGCAGCAGGCCCGCCGAGGCGCCGGCGACGAAGATCTCGGTACGCCGCCGCTTCCCCGCGCCGCGTGGCTCGAACTCGCCGCCGCGCACCGCGACCGGATCGAGGCCCTGGTCGGCCCCTACCTGCGCCGCCGCGCCGCCGGGGAGAAGCACCCGGTGCTCGACTTCCTCTTCACCTACTACGGCCACAAACCCGGCCGGCTCCGCCGCTGGCACCCCGGCTTCGGGGTATCACTGGCCGATTCCCCCGACTACGCCGCAGTCCGCGGCTACCACCAACCCGCGCCCGGCACCCACACCGCCGACCCCGCCTTCCTGGCCCGCCGCCTCGACACCGTCCGCTTCGTCGCCGACCTGCTCCGCGCCACCGCCGCCAGGCAACCGCGCCTCTCCTGCTTCGGCCTGCACGAATGGGCCATGGTCTACCGCACCGACGACCTCCGCCACGCCGCCCCCCTCCGTCTGGGACGCACCGGCACCGACCGGGTCGTCGAAACCCTCGATCTCCGCTGCACCCACTACGACGCCTACCGCTTCTTCACCCCCGACGCCGTCCCCCGCAACGAACTCCCCCTCACCCGCGCCGACCAGGTAGCCCGCGAACAACCCGGCTGCCTGCACGCGGGCATGGACCTCTACAAGTGGGCCTTCAAACTCACCCCCCTCCTCCCCTCCCCCCTGGTCCTCGATGCCTTCGAACTGGCCTGCGCCGCTCGCGAACTCGACATGCGCGCCAGCCCCTACGACCTGTCCGCCTACGGCTACACCCCGGTCCCCATCGAAACGCCCTCCGGCCGGGCCGACTACGTCCGCGCCCAGGCCGACCTCGCCCGCCGAGCCCTCCCCCTCCGCCAAGCCCTGCTCGAGCACTGCGAGCGTCTGCTCGAGGTCAGGCCGGAAACTCTGCACCGAAGAGCTGCTCCAGCTGCTCGAGCCCGGACCGCCCGTCCGCAGTGAGAGCGACCAGCATTTCCCGGGCCGTCTGCAGAATCGGCTGCTGCTCGAAGATCTGGAGCTCCCGGAGCCGGTAGGCCAGGTAATCCGCATCCCCGTCCTCGGCCCGCCGCCCGAGCTCCTCGAGCACGGCCGCGAGACCGGCCCGCCCGCCGAATCGGGCCAGCGACTCCGCTGCCTCCTGCTGCACAGCGGTGTCGCCGTCGCCGAGCAGCGCCGTCAGGGCGGCCAGCGCATCCTCGGCGGGGAGCAGCGCGCCGAGCGTCCGCGCCGCATCGCGGCGGACCGCCCAATCGGGCGAGTTCACGTCTTCGCGGGCTGAATCCGGCGTCATCGTCTTCCTCCATCGCGGCGGGTCACGGTATCTCGTCGGGCCCGGCGGGGCGTGCTTCTTTGCTCTCGCGGACATAGATGCGGATGTTCGGTGCCTGATCGTGCACCATCTCGACGACGTGCGGGGTCGGCACCCCGCCGCTATGTAAGGCGCGTTGTCCAGTTTCTCGCGAAGCGTCGCGCCGTAGCGCGGTCAGCTCGGTGTGCTGTTCACCGGTGCAGGCCGACAGCACCGCGCACTCGGCGAAGACCTCGACGCAGCGCTCCTGAGATCCTCGAGGTCCTCTGAGATTCCCGGTGCATCCTCCGCATCGAGTGCGGCGAATTCGGTGCCCAGCCGCCGCATGTCGATGGTCACCTCCAGCCCTCGAGGAGGTCGTCGTCATCGAAGGTGTCGGACGTGCCGCGGGAGACCTCGGGCAGTTCGGCGCGCTGATAGCCGCACTCCTCGACGACCAGAGTGTGCGGTCTCCACCGACTGGTGCCTCTCCCCGCCGGAGTGGCACGGCAACCAGCTCTACGGTCTCCTGTTCGGACAACGCTTCCTGGTGCTGAACTGGGCTCGTGAGAAGCCTCAGCCGACCTCGGTAAATTTGTACCATCCGTTGTACCACGAGCTGTACTCGATGGCGGGCGCGCCGGCCACCTCGGTGCCGGTGCTCGGCTGCCCGTCCGGGAACCAGGCGAAGCCGTAGGACTCCTGTGATTCGGCGTCCAGGTAGAAGAAGCAGCCGCCGTGCTTGGGGCCGACGAAGCGGAAGGTGTAGACGCCGAGCCGGGTGCGATCCGGCCCGGGAGCCTCGCAGGAGGTGGCGCGGCCCTCGAGCGTGTTCACCGAGGCCCGCCAGCCGGCGCGCTCCGGCACGTTCTGCCACACCGCGATCCCGAGCACGGCGATGACCAGCAGCGATCCCAGCGCACCGAGCGGCGAGCGGTAGCGGACGATGCTGACCAGCCAGGTGATCAGCCCGAAGAATCCGAGCGCGCCGAGCGCGACGACGAGCGCGGTCTTCACCGGCAGCGTCCCCTCGGCGCCGAGCTGCCAGAAGAGCAGCGCGCCCACCACGATCACGGCGAAGAGCAGCAGGAATGTCCAGACCCGGAACCAGGCGGGGCGGCGACGCCGCTGGGTCGCAACCGAATTCATGTCCGTCACCCTAAGGGGTATGGCCGGTCTCGGAGAGCCGAAACCCCCGGCTCCGGCCACCGCCGCAGCGGGGGTGGCGGCCGGAACCGGGGGCTCGCTCGCGAGGCGGCGCCTCGGCCGGGCATCAGAGCGGGGGGAACCCCGCGGAGCCGGTGACGGTCCAGTTCCAGAACTCCGCGGCCCGGTTGGCCAGCAGCGCGAAGATGTCGAGAACAACGCTTCCCATAGATTCCTCCAGATCGTTCGGTTGGTGCGCCGTCCACCCTAACGACCGCGCACGTGCAGCCCGAAACCCCCGGTACCGGGAACCTCGCGCCCCGGCTCCAGTCGCAGCCCGCGGTCGTAGTCGCCGCCCGCCTGACGGCGGTAGCGAATGGGCTCGGCCGATTCCAGCTCGGCGAGGCGGCGGCGCAACTGCCCGGCCAGCTCGGCGAAGCGCGCGTCGTCCACCCGGATGGCGCCGTGCGCGACGAAGGGCGGCAGCACGTCCATGCCCGGGTAATAGAGAATGCCGTGCTGAATGGGGAAGAGCAGCTCGTCGATCGGGCCGTTGATACCGCGCTCGGAGTAGGAGGGCTCGCGCCCACCCACTGCGACGACCAGCATGCCGCGCTTCCCGGCCAGGATGCCGTCGCCGTACCGCGGAATCGCGGTGCCGCCTGCGCCGTAGGCGAAGCCGCAGGTGAAGACCCGGTCCACCCAGCCCTTGAGAATGGCGGGCAGGGAGAACCACCAGAGCGGGAAGTGCAGCAGCACGGCGTCGGCCCACAGCAGCTTCTCCTGCTCCGCGCGGATATCGGCGGCCAGCGTGCCCGCGGCGTACGCCTCGCCGGAGGCGAGCATGAAGTTCCGCTCGGCGACCTCGCCGAAATCGGCGGCGTCGGCGCTCGCCTTCCAGCCCGCGGCGTAGAGGTCGCTCACCACCACCTCGTGGCCGTCGGCGCGGAGCTGTCGCACCGCGACGTCTTTCAGCGCGCCGGTGAGCGAATCGGGTTCGGGGTGGGCGTACACGATCAGAACCTGCATGCCCCGCACAACGCGGACGCCCCCGGCCGGATTCCGGCCGGGGGCGTCCGCGTGATTCTAGCTGCCGTTCTTGGCGGCCAGCGCCTTGGCCTCGCGGCGACGGCGGTGCAGGATCGGCTCGGTGTAGCCGTTGGGCTGCTCGGTGCCCTCGAGGATGAGCTCCTTGGCCGCCTGGAAGGCGACGCTGCCCGCGAAGTCGGGGGCGAGCGGGCGGTAGCTCGGGTCGTTCTCGTTCTGGCGGTCCACCACGGGGGCCATCCGCTCCAGGCTGGCCACCACCTCGTCCTCGGTGACGACGCCGTGCCGCAGCCAGTTCGCCATGAGCTGGCTGGAGATCCGCAGGGTGGCGCGATCCTCCATGAGCGCGACGTCGGAGATGTCGGGCACCTTGGAGCAGCCGACGCCGTGGTCGATCCATCGCACCACGTAGCCGAGGATGGACTGCGCGTTGTTGTCCAGCTCCTGGCGCTTCTCCTCGTCGCTCCAGGTCGGCTCGGCGGCCAGCGGGATCTGCAGGATCTGGTCGACGTCGGCGCGGCGGCCGCCCTTGACCAGCTCTTTCTGCCTGGCGAGCACATCCACCAGGTGGTAGTGGGTGGCGTGCAGGGTGGCGGCGGTGGGCGAGGGCACCCACGCGGTGTTGGCGCCCGCCCTGGGGTGGCCGATCTTCTGCGCCAGCATGTCGCGCATGAGGTCCGGCATGGCCCACATGCCCTTGCCGATCTGCGCGCGGCCGCGCAGCCCGACGGCGAGGCCGGTGTCCACGTTCCAGTCCTCGTAGGACAGGATCCACTGCTGCGCCTTCATGTCGGCCTTGCGGACCATCGGCCCGGCCTCCATGGAGGTGTGGATCTCGTCGCCGGTGCGGTCCAGGAAGCCGGTGTTGATGAAGACCACGCGGGCGGCGGCGGCCTGGATGGCGGCCTTGAGGTTCACCGTGGTGCGGCGCTCCTCGTCCATGATGCCGACCTTGAGGGTGTTGCGCTCCAGGCCGAGCACGTCCTCGATGGCGCCGAAGAGGTCGTTGGTGAAGGCGACCTCGTCCGGGCCGTGCATCTTCGGCTTCACGATGTAGACCGAGCCGGTGCGGCTGTTCTTCAGCTCGACGTCGTCGCGCAGCGAGTGCTTGGCGATGAGCGAGGTGATCAGGCCGTCCAGGATGCCCTCGGGCACCTCGTTGCCCTCGGGGTCGAGGATGGCGTCCGAGGTCATGAGGTGGCCGACATTGCGCACGAAGAGCAGCGAGCGGCCGTGCAGCGTGAGCTCGGAGCCGTCCGGCGCGGTGTAGACGCGGTCCGGGTTCATGGTGCGGGTGAAGGTCTTGCCGCCCTTGCTGACCTCTTCGGCGAGTTCGCCCTTCATCAGGCCGAGCCAGTTGTGGTAGCAGAGCGTCTTGTCCTCGGCGTCGACCGCCGCGACCGAATCCTCGAAGTCCATGATCGTGGTGACCGCGGACTCCAGCACCACATCCTTGATGCCCGCGGTGTCGGTGCTGCCGATCGGCGACTCCGGGTCGATCTGGATCTCGATGTGCAGGCCGTTGTGCTTCAGCAAGACCGAGGTGGGCGCCTCCGGGGTGCCCAGGTACCCGACCAGCTGCGAGGCGTCGGCCAGGCCGATCTCGGTGCCGTCCTCCAGCCCGACCTCCAGCTCGCCGTCCACGATCCGGTAGGAGGTGGAGCCGATGTGCGAGCCGGTGATCAGCGTGACCGAGTCGTCCAGGAAGTTCCGCGCCCACTCGATGACCTTGTCGCCGCGGACCCGGTTGTAGCCGGTGCCCTTCTCGGCGCCGTTGTCCTCCGGGATGGCGTCGGTGCCGTAGAGCGCGTCGTAGAGCGAGCCCCAGCGGGCGTTCGCGGCATTGATCGCGAAGCGCGCGTTGCTCACCGGCACCACCAGCTGCGGGCCCGCGGTGACGGCGATCTCGTCGTCCACGTTCGCCGTGGTCGCCTCGAAATCGGCGGGCTCGGGGCGCAGGTACCCGATCTCGGTGAGGAACTGCTTGTAGGCGGCCCTGTCGTAGTTCGCGCCGGGGTGCTCGCTGTGCCAGGCGTCCAGCTTGCCCTGGATCTCGTCCCGCTCGGCCAGCAGCGCCCGGTTGCGCGGCGCGAACTCGGTGATCACCCGCTCGGCGCCGGCCCAGAACGCGGCGGAATCCACGCCGGTACCCGGCAGGGCCTCGTTCTCGATGAACGCGTGGAGAACGCCGGCCACCTGGAGTCCGCCGACCTGAACCCGCTCTGTCATCTACTGCCTCGCTTCCGAGAGGGCCGATGGGAAAAAGTCGCTGTCATGTTACCCGTCGGTAAAGCCACGGCGGGGTCGCGCCCCCCGGTGCGTCCGCGCGGTCGCGGTGCGGCTGCGCGGCGTCACCGCGCTCACCGATCCCGAGCGCGCTCGGCCGCGGCGGCGGAGAACCGGCGCCTCCCGGCTGGTGGACCGGTAGCGATTCCTTTCGCAAACACCGGAACCACGGTTCACTTTCCGCTATTCTCCGCTCAGCACAGCACACCTCCCGCCCGCCCCCGAGGAGCCGCATGTACCCCGGCGCACACGTCGACCGTTTCCCGGACAAGGCCGCGGTTGTGGTCGCCGAAACCGGTGAGACGCTCAGTTATCGGCAGCTGGAGGAGAATTCGACGCGGCTCGCGCGGCACCTGCACGAGGCCGGGCTGCGGAAGGGCGATCACCTCGCCCTGCTCTCCGTGAACGATCCGAAGGTGTACGAGGTGTACTGGGCCGCACTGCGATCCGGGCTTTACATCACGGCGGTGAACCGGCATCTGTCGGCGCCCGAGATCGCCTACATCGTGAACGACTGCGGGGCGCGGGCGCTGATCGCCTCGGCGGAGCTCGCCGAGGTGGCGACGGAGGTGCTGCCGCAGGCGCCGGGGGCGGAGCTGCGGCTGGCGTTCGGCGGGGAGGTGCCGGGGTTCGAGTCGTACGAGAAGGCGCTGGCGGCCGCGTCGGCGGCGCCGCGGGAGGACGAGCCGCGCGGGGCGGACATGCTGTACTCCTCCGGCACCACGGGCAGGCCGAAGGGCATCCGGCAGCCGCTGCCGGAGCGCCGGGTCGGCGATGCCCCCGGCGACACCTACACCGCCATCTTCGGCCCGCTGTACGGCTTCGACAACGACACCGTCTACCTCTCCCCCGCCCCGCTCTACCACGCGGCGCCGCTGCGCTTCGGCGGCGTGGTGCACGCGCTCGGCGGGACGCTGGTGATCATGCGGAGGTTCGACGCCGAGCAGGCGCTGGCCGCCATCGAGCGGTTCCGGGTGACGCACAGCCAGTGGGTGCCGACCATGTTCGTGCGCATGCTCAAGCTGGACCGGGCGGTTCGCGACAAGTACGACGTGTCCAGCCTGACGGTGGCGGTGCACGCGGCGGCGCCGTGCCCGGTCGAGGTCAAGCGCGCCATGATCGAGTGGTGGGGCCCGATCCTCTTCGAGTACTACGCTTCCACTGAGGTGAGACGTTGGTTACACGCTCCTCGAATGCTCGCGTGCAGGGAGGGAAGGACGATGTCACCTCTTCCAGCTCGTAGCAGCCCAAGATCCGGCGCGGCGAAAGCGTCGGCTGTGGCTGATCGGTCAGGTGGTGGTGGTAGAACCACCACCACCTGACCGTAGACCCGGGACACGGGTCCGGCGCGGGCGTACGTCCCCAGCTCGATCTTCGACCACTCGCTACCATCAAGTCGGTACCGGCACCCTAAATTGCCGATTACCGGACGTTGTAGGCGGAAAATGTGGCGGCTCATGTCGGGTATAGGTGGTGCAATCTAGTCCATGAGCATGGTCGAGGATCGGTGGGGACGCCCGGTGGATCGCTTCGGCAAGGTCGGGTCGCGCCACCATGTCGTGCCGCGCTTCGTGCTGGAGAAATGGGCCGATCGAAGCGGATTGGTTTGGGCGAAGTCCAAACACGACCGCAAAGAGGGGCGGCGCAATATTCGCGATCTCGCGATCACCGATTTCTATACTTTTCTTGCTCTCGACGGACAGCTCGACTCCAGCCTAGAGGAGATCCTGGGCCGGGTCGAAACCAACGCAGCGGCGGTCCTGGCGCGGTTGACCAGCCCCTTGTCCGCGAAAACATCCTTGACCCCAGCCGAGTTTGTCCACCTGGTGGAGTTCGTAGGGTTCCAGATGACCCGTAGTCCGCGCCGGCGTCGTGAGTACGAACTAATGGCCGACTGGTATGGCAAGACTATGGCCAGCGGTAGGCTGCCAGACCAGCTGAGCGAGGACGAACTGCGCGGTTTGGAGTTCGTGCCCCATCAGAACGGACACATCGAGAGCATCGGACCGGCGACTGAGGCGATCACGCATGAATTGATGGGCCGTCCGCTGAGTCTGGTGACCCTTGACCGCCCCCTGCTGCTGATCGGTGACGAGGCGGTCGTGGTGAACACCGATGGCGACCATGTGAAGCATCTGCCGCAGTGCACGATGACCGAGGAACAACTTCAGCGACGACTCACGCGCGCGTCCCGGAGAAAGAAGCGGAGAGAGCGTGAGGTCGAGCAATTGATTCATATTTACCCGACACAGCCGCGCGGCGTCGGAACCGCTCTTGAGATCGCGATGCCGATCAGTCCCCGGACCTTGCTGGTGTTCGGGCCCGCAGGGCAGGGGGGCGGTGCAGTGGGGCGGGACGTCCTCCGTGGCAAAGACGCCGAGGAGTTGGCAGTACAGGTGAACAACAGAATCATCCGCTACAGCCTGGACGTGATCGTCGGTCGTGTCGAGGACGAGGAATTTCGGGCGCTGCCGATTCCCGAATGCACCCCGTTGTTGGTCGTGTGCGGTTCCACTGGCGCTGCGAAAGACGCCGTGGCCTCGACGCCGAGACGAGTCCGCCCCCGGCGGTTGGATCGCCACCCCGACATCGCCGGTTCGTAGCGACCGCTCTCTCGATGACGACCATACTGCCGCGTAGAGGCAGGTCCAGTTGATTAGTTCTAGGGCCCTCTCCAAGGCGCTAATGCGCACCGTCACAGCGGATCGGCTCGGGCTCCTGCATTGGTTCGGATCCCCTGATCCTGTGGTGCGTACCCAGGGGCCCGCCGGGAGCGGAGCGAGGAGGGGAGCAAACCCGGGCAGCGCGGCCTCGCCGCGCCTTGATGCTGTAGAGAATAATTCAGCAATACTTTCTCGTCTGCCCCCATCCGGCTTCTGCCTTCTTTCTCATCCCTTCTTCTACCGGCCGCTCAGCTGGAAAGGCCAACCCCCGACTGGTTCGCACCGCCCCATCGCTGTCCGTCGCCCTTGGCCGCCGGAAGCTCGGAGCAGGGTGGGATCTGACCAAGCAGCGAGACCGGCCCACCGCGCTATTGCGCTGGTGGCAGCGGGTAAGTTCGTACGGTGACCACGAGAGTTCGATTCGCTCCCTCTCCCACTGGGATGTTCCATGTCGGTGGCGCGCGTAGCGCGCTGTTCAACTGGGCCGTTGCTCGCCGCTCGGGCGGTCGCTTCGTGCTACGGATCGAGGACACCGATCAGGCTCGGAACAAGCCGGAGTGGGTCACCGGGATCACCAGCGCTTTGGCGATGATCGGGATTTCGGAGGCCGATCCGGCGTTCGAGGGCCCCTATTTCCAGTCGGCGAATGCCGACGCGCATCGTGGCGCTGCCGCCCAGCTGTTCGCGGCCGGTCGCGCCTACTACTGTGACTGCACCCGTGAGCTGGTCACCGCACGTACGGGCAAGCCAGACGCTGGCTATGACGGACACTGCCGGGAGCGTGGCCTGGAGTACGCCGAGGGGCGCGCGCTGCGGTTCCAGACCCCCGATGACGGGGAAACCCTGGTGTCGGACCGAATCCGCGGAGCGACAGCGTTCCCGAACCGCGCGATCGAGGATTTCGTGATCGCCCGCGGTGACGGCACCCCGTTGTTCCTGCTCGCGAACGTCGCCGACGACGTGGACGAGCACATCACCGAAGTAATCCGCGGTGAAGAGCACCTGTCGAACACTCCGAAGCAGCAGCTGTTGTGGGAAGCGCTCGGACACACCCCGCCGGTGTGGGCGCACTTGCGGGTGATCGTGAACGAAAAGCGGCAGAAGCTGTCCAAACGTCGTGACAAAGTTGCCCTCGAGGACTACATCGCGGAGGGCTACCTTCCCGACGCCGTAGTGAACTACCTGATGCTGCTTGGCTGGGGGCCGCGAGACAACGGCCCGGAGATCCGGCCGTACGCGGAACTGGAGGCCGAGTTCGACATCTCGGACGTAACCAAGGCGAGCGCATTTTTCGACGTGGCCAAGTTAAAGGCGTTCAACGGCGAATATATTCGCGCTCTTGATGTTTCGGCGTTTTCCACCGCCTGTGAGCCGTGGTTGTACGCCCCCCGCTCGCCCTGGTCCGAGGACGCGTTCGATCCAGAGGTGTTCGCGAGGGTGGCGCCGCTGGCTCAGTCACGGATCGTGGTGCTCGGCGAGATCACCGCTTACGTCGATTTCCTGTTCCTGGATGAGCCGGTCACCGACGAAGCGGCGTGGTCGAAGGGGATGAAGCCGGGCGCGGACGACATGCTGGCAGCCGCCGCGAAGACGTTGACCGGCGCGGCCTGGCAGGCCGAGGCGATCCGGTCCGCGATCGATGCGGCTGCGGCTGAGGTGGGGTTGAAGCTCGGGAAGGCTCAGGCCCCGGTGCGGGTCGCGGTCACCGGCCGCACGGTCGGGCTTCCGCTGTTCGAGTCGTTGGAAGCGCTGGGCAGGGAGCGGACGTTGGCCCGGATCGAGGCGGCTCGCGCGAAACTCGCCTGACGCTGAGCCGGGGTTACCGCAGGTCGATCAGCCGGTGTTCGGTGGCCTGCGGTTCCACCGGCATGGACCACAGCGGGCATACCGGTGCGGTCTGCCGGTCGCATTCGGAACTGCGTAGCGTCCGGTCGAGGTGGTCGTAGGCGGCGCATCCGCCACCGCACAGCGACCCGTGCGGGCAGCTGCGGCAGTTCGCGCTGACCCGGTTGACCAGGGTCAATTCGGTCACCCCGCCCGGTGAGTCGGTGCGGGGCACAATCTGACCATCGCGGACCACACCGCAGTGCAGGTCGGTGTCGAAGAACGCCGAGCAGATGTAGACCCGGCCGTCCGGGAAGATCGCGAGGCGTTCCAGGTTCCTGGCCGTGCACCCGCCGTACCCGGTGGCCCGCAGGTCGGCCAGCTTGGTCGCTTCCACGAACGCGGGCGGGTAGAAGATCCGCACCCGCCGGCCTGCCGCGGCGCGGCGGATCTGCTCGCAGAGCCGCATCCACTCCGCGGGGTCGAGCTGGAGTTCGGGCCGGTCCCGGCCGAGGCCGGTCGGGGTGAAGTAGTGGAACGACAGCATCTCCAACCCGAGTTGTTCGGCGAGGTCGATCGCGGCGAACACGTCGGCGGCGTTGTCGCGGGTGATGGTGAAGATGGCACGCGTCTGGAACCCGGCATCCACGGCGCGTTTCATGCTGGCCAGCAGCGGCCGCCAGGTGTTCGGGCCCCGCATCGCTTCGTGGGTCTCGGGCCGGGCGCCGTCCATGCTGAAGGAGAACGAGTCGATCCGTTCGTCCAAGCTGGGCCAGGTCCGGGCCGGGATCAGCCCGTTGGTGGTCAGGACCGCCTTGTATCCCTGGCGTTTGCACACGTCCAGGATTTCGCCGAACTGCGGGTGCGTCGTCGGCTCCCCGCCCAGCAGATACACCTTGTACTGCCCGGAGGTGATACGCAGGGCGGCCAAGAGCTGACCGACGTAGGCGGGAGTCATGCGGCGCTCGCGCTCGAGACGTTCGCCCATGTAGCAGTGCACGCAGCGGAGCGGGCATTTCTCGGTGATGTAGAGGAAGACGAACGGCTCGCGGGTCGCTGTCGCGGCGGCCGCGAAGGGTGCGGAGTGCGTGAGGATTTTAGTCACGGTGGAAGTCCGATCAGCGCAGGGCGTGCAGGGAGTCGGCCGGGCGCGGTCCCCACGCGGAGACCGTCCACAGGATGCACAGGGGGGTGGTTTCGCGGTCGCAGGAATACCAGCCGTCGTAGGCCGGGATCTGCGAATAGGCCGGGCATCCGCCCCCGCAGGTGCCGGTGTGTTCGCAGCCGGTGCAGACCGGGTCCGCGTGCAGGTAGGCGTTCAGTTCGTTGCCCGGAGCGGTGTTGAGCACGAGGTTGCCGGTGTCGTCGAACTGGGCGAAGTGGCGTCCGCCATCCATGAAGACGGGGCAAGCGTAGACGGTCCCGTCCGGATAGACGTGCGGGCGATCCAGAGTCCGGGCCGGGCACCCCGGATAGCCGCGCTCGAACCACTGGGCTTGCTGGTCTGCGGGAACGAACGTCGGCGGGTAGTACACGGCCAACCGGCGCTCCGGCGGGTACGCCTCCAGCTCGGCGCAGAAGTCCATCCATTCCGCGGGCGCCAACGGCTCCAGCATCCGCCCGCCGTTCCCGGTCTTGCCGAGGTTGTGGTAGCTGAGCGTGTGAGCCCCGCGCTCGGCGAGGAACGGGATCAGGTCCAACGCGCCGTCACGGTTGGTCCGCGAGATCGTGCACATGACTCGCACCTGATAACCCCGGCTCACCGCGGCCTCGATGTGCCCGACGACCTTGCCCCAGTTGTGCGGGTTGCCGCGGATCTTGCGGTGCACCAGCGGATTCGCTGATTCGAGGCTGAAGTTGAAGGAGTTCAGCGCCTCGGGTGGCACCGCATCGAACACCGCGTCATCGAAGTCGCCGTTGCTCGAGATGGTCACCTGGTAGCCGCGCTCACGCGCCGCCCGCACGATGTCGCCGAGTTCGGGGTGCATCGTCGGTTCGCCGCCGAGCAGATACAGCTTGTCGTGCCCGCCGGTGATCTTGAAGTAGTCCATGATCTCGATGGCACGAGCCACGCTCATGGTGTTGGCATCGTTGAGCCTGTCATTGCCGACATAGCAATGGCGACAACGCAATTGGCACGCCGTGGTCGGGTACAGGAACACGAACCGCTCGCGCGGCTGGGCATAGATCGGCTGCCGGACACTCGGCAGCCCCAATGGAACGGTGGTGCTCATCGCAGCCCCCTTACCGCATCTGCCATCGGGGTTGCGAGGCATTGGGCGGCCAGCAGTGCCGCCAGGTCGCGGCCTGCCTCCGGTAAGGGGCAGGCCGCCGGGTTCTGGGTTGGGTCGGTCACCGGCGCCTGACCGACAAGGGCCTCGGACCTCCAGATCAGATCCCGACCGAACCAGCGCTCAAGTCCGATTCCGACTGGGGTATGCGCCCACTGCGAGGTGTTCGCCAGCGCGGCGAAGGAGTGCGCCAGCAGCGCGTGTCGGCTTCCATCGGGCAGCCGCAGCCGCCCCTTGTAGGTTTGGATGCGCGGCATCGGCCATCGGGTGAAGTAGCGCTGCGCCCGCTCGGTCAGTCCGTCCAGGATCGAGTCCGGATCGAAGACGCAGATCTTCGGTTCCTCGAGCATCTTCCACACGACATCGCCCTTGCGGAAGATGCTGAGCGGGCAATCCGCGAGGTAGCAGGCCGACTGCTGGATGGCGGGCACCGCCTCGAGGCAGCGCTCGGTGTAGGTCAGCAGGCCCTCGAGGGTGGGCAGATCGAAGACCTCGCCGCAATGCTCGTACTTCAAGCCCGCTGTGCGGTGCAGCTCCCGGAACTGCTCGGCGAAGTCGGCCTCGCGTGCTCTGTGCGCTTGCCGAAGGATCACCACGGTATCGACATCGCTGGTGGGCTTGTTGGCTCCGCGGGCATACGAGCCGCCGACATAGGCGGCGAGCAGATTCCCGCCGAAGAGCTGTTGAGCCAGCTCGACCGTGCGCCCGGCTATCGGTGGTGGTTGGTTCATCCGGCCAGTCCTTCCGTCCAGGGGGTTGCAGAGGTGCCGAGAATCGCTTCGGCCGCGGCGAGGCCGCCGACCGCGGCTTGCACGATGCCTTGGGCCAAACCGCCACAATCGCCGACGGCATACAGCCCCGCCGCCGAGGTCTCGAGGCTCGAAGTGAAGATCAACTCGTCCCAGGTGTTTTCCAGCTCGAGCCCGATCACGCCCACTTGCGCGTCGATCCCGTCCCGGTGACCGGCGAAGAACCCGATCAGCTCATCGAACGACTCGAGCAGGGCGGTGTGAATCTGCGGCGGCAGAATCGCCGCGAGGTTGGCGGCCTGGTAGTCACGCACCGACGGCGTCACGCCGGACCGGGCGATGAACTCCTCCACACTGGCACAGCCCAGCCGCTTCGCACGGAAGTCGGGAAGCCATTGCAGAACGGGCTTGCCTGGACGATCGGTCCGTAATCGGCGGTAGGGGCCGATCAGCTCGGAGTCGATCCGTTCGTTGTCCCAGGGCTGGCCGTCACCGTCGCGCAGCTGGGCCAGCAGCGCGAAATTCGCCGTCGCGCCCTCGGCTGCCGGTTCAGCGATCACATGCCCGTCGAGGAGGGTGTATCCATCGCTGGCGTAGTCGGTGAACTTGATCCGTCCCCCGCCGGCCCCGGTGCAGAAGCAGAACGTCTTGACCTTCACCCCGGCCTTGACCAGGGTCGTCTTGAAATCGTCATGGACGGCAGAGCCACCAGCGAGGAGAGGCGCCGGTGCCTCGAACCGCACTCCGACCGAGGGGGCCGGACGCGTGAACTCCAACCCCAGGTCGCGGATCTGGCGATGCCACCAGCTACGCCCGCGTCTGCCGACCGCTGCGACCACCGCCGCGGCGCGGACAGTCGTCTCGCCGTGCCGACGGTCGCGCAGCCGCGCCAACCACCCGCCCGAGTCCTCCTGCGCCAGCGACAGCACTTCCGTGCCCAACCGCATCTCCAGCGCGGCCCACCCGGTGAGCCGCGTGTGCATCCTGTCCACCATCGCAATCACCTCGGTGCTGGTCAGGGACGCGACCGGGTAGTCCTTCACCGGGAACGGTGACCGGCCGCCTCGAGCGCCGCGAAATTGCGGCAACGGTGAGTCACACAACGCACCTAATGCCTCGTGTTCCAGCCGGGTCGCCCGCGCCGGGCCCAGCCGCTCGGCCAGCCTGCGCCCGCTCGGAAACCGGCTCAGCTTCACGCCGTCGCCGTAGTGGATGCAACCACCGAACCCGGAGATCACATTGCAAATGCCCCTACAGCCGTGACATGCGCGCATCCGGTCCACCGGGCACACCCGCACCGTATGCGGACGGCCGACATCGACCGCGAGGACCCGCGTCCCATCGCCCGCCAATCGGTCGGCTGCCACGATTCCCGCAGGACCGCATCCGATTACCAGCACATCGACGGTGTCGAGGTCAGTGCTCATCACTGCTCCCGGTAGCTATCGGGGACGGCGCGCTGGGCTCTCGGGTCCGCTCCTGGCGGTGCAGCGCGAGTTCGATGTCGGTGAGGGTGCCCGACTCAATGACACGCCCGCCCGTAGCGACCAGTTCCCAGCCGTATGGCGGGGACTTGCGCTGCTGCACCCTCATGCCGCGTGCCCTGGCCTTCTGCTGGGCTTGCCTCAGTCGCTTCTCTGTCGGGTCGCTCATCGGCTCCTCCGTTGTTCACTTGCCGGGCCGTGGCCCGGCCGGGGTACGGTTACGACCTCTGCGGTCGACGGGGTATAAGCCCGGTAGGGACCAGCAGTCCGCACGCGAGAGTCATCGCGGTGTATCCGGTGCCGAAATGCGCCAGGTCCGGGGCGATGACGACCTCGGCCCCTGCACGGGCGGCGGCGGTGATGATGTAGGTGATGGGCATGTAGGTGCCGTGATCGATGGTCACGACCTCGGCGAGCTGGAGAGTTTCAGCGCGGGCAAGTTCAGCGATGACGGTGCAATGAGCGGGCTCATTCCCGGGCATACCGAGATGGATGAGTCCGATCGCTCTGTCGCACAAGGGATTTACCTCGTCTCCGAAGCGGTTCCGGGTGGTGCCCGCGGTTCAGAACAGGGCATTGTTCGTGGTCTTGTCGTAGAGCCGCGCGGCGCCGGGCGCCCCGGAGTTCTGATAGGAACGGACCATGAGCACGACATGATCAGCCGCGTCGGGGTAGTCCCTGGTCTCTTCAGCGATCACCCGCGACAGCTTCTCTCGCGCCGAATCCTCGAAGCTGCGGATGCCGAGTCCATCGATGATCACCGAGCCCTCGACGCCGTCTCTGCTCACCACCCCGTCGGTATTGAGCCACGCGTCCAAATTCGCCAGCAGGAACACCGCGTAGAGCAAGCGAGCGTGCTGGTGGTGACGCGGGACATTGCCCGCGAGCGCGGCCAGCAGATCGGTCGAGGACGGCAACGCTGTCGGCTCGGCAGCCGGGAGCGGCTTCGATTCGGACATACTCGCGGGGCCCTTCACGCTCGAGCGGGGATACGGGGAATACGGGTGGTGGTCGCGTTCTGATTCATCGCCGATAGCGCGGCTCTGACCGATCCGAGAACGACCAGCCCAGAGGGCCGGTACGGACCGGGTGGGGCGGTGATCCAACCCCGATAGAACACGCCGCGCCCCTGCGGGGAAGGCAGCGGAACCTGCGTGCCGGGGGCAAGGATCGCCACCCGGTGGCCGTTCAACAGCGGAGCCTCCCGTGCCGCGACAGCAGCGGGAACCTCCGAGCGGATCAGGAAAGTCCACACCGCCCTGCGCGGGTTGCACACGATCGGCCCACCGCCCTGGCGCCGCCGATCGAGATCAATCTTCACCAATTGACCGATGTGTGAGGGAATTTCGACTGCCCACACCAGTCCGACACGGACGTTGATCCCACCGGTGGCCGGGTCGACCGTCGCCGGTAGGTACAGAGTGTTGCGATAGAACAGGCATCGGCTGCGCGCGGTATCGGCGGTCACGGCGCTTCTCCGAACCGGGCTCGCGCGTCCGCGATGGCATCTACCGCCCGTACCTGCGCAATCAGCTCGGCCACCGCTTCGGCAGGCGGCTGCCCGGCATAGGTGGAGGCGTCACGCGCGGTGATCAACTCTTCAGCCACGAGGCGCGCCAGCAACCTGGAATAGCCCCCGGCGCCGGGAGTCCGCGTCTCGCATCGGACGAGCAACGCCCGCGCGCTTACGGCCTCCTCGTCCGGCTTCGGGACGGTATCGCTGTCGGGAACGCTTACCGGTACCGCCATCGGCCGGTGATCGACGGTGTTGTGGCGGCGCAGGCGTCGGATGCTCATGTCGGCGGCTGTCTTGTACTGTCCGCAGGTCATGGTTGCTATTTCCTGCTTTCGAGGTCGGATTTCACTACCTTCGCAGGCGACCTGCTGGGCACACACCTGCTCGACGGGACGAAGCCGGTCGGATTCTTGGGCGGCCTGACCTGGGGTTTAGAGCATTTGGGCAAGTTTGCCCATTTGGATGGGTAACATCGCGCGCTATACCGTTACCGACTCCGGGGAGGGGTTGTCAGTCATGGGAATGTCATCGAGACCGCAGGGAGGCGGAGACCCGAGTCGGCCGATGAGTCCGCAGGCGCGGGGACGCGAACTGGCCGCCCAGGGAAAGAAGCTATGGACCGAACTCGGTTCGGTAACAAGTGCAGCCTGCGAATTGATGGCCCGATACCCGGATGTGCCCAGTTTGCAAGCGTACCGGTATGCCGCTGGACTATCGCAGGACCAAGCGGCAGCGCGCTACAACGAGGTGACCGGGAACCAGACCAGCCTGGGGGGTACTTCGATCAATGCATGGGAAACGTGGGCGCGGCGCCGAGGTCAGGGTTCACCGCCTCCAATGGCGAGTGTACTTATATTGTGTACCGCCTACGGCAGAGGTCCGCTTGGAATCTCGAACGAAGATATCAGTCCCACCGAGATTGTTGCCGAGGCATATGAGCGCCTGCCAGCAGAGGATCAGCTGGCACTCAAGAAATTCTCGCAAAGCAGAGCGGGAACCGCTGGAGAGCTTCCGTTTGACACGGATGGTAGCCACGTTCTCCGCAGGGCTTTCCCGCACTCGGATCACATCAAGCAGATCGGCCCAGAATTCGCAATCACGGTCCCGACCGTCGAGTATGGAAATCCCGAAATAGACGTGTTCAGTTTGCCGAATCCTAATCCCGGTCGACTGCTTGATTTGACTTGGGAGACGTTCGGCTATGGCGTCGAAAGGTTGTCGAAGCAAATAAAGAATCTAGGGAAGCGGCTCGACGTCGATATCTGCTTCGGAGTCAACGAGGCCGGTTTGGTGATGGCTACTTTCCTGGCGTCCTCCAGGCTGTCCCGCTGCTCGATCGGCTATCTCCGGTGCAACAAAGTGCGCGACGGAATCGACCTCGACACGGCGTCGTACTACCCAGACGCCAAGGAATCTCCGACTATCGTGATTTGCGACTTCGAGGTCAAGCACGCGGACGTGATCGGCTTCCTCGTCAGACGGATACGAGAGCGATACCCGAAAGCTGAACTGTACTTTGCCGTATTCGGGGCTATGACCAAAGACCGCAAATTGGAAGTGGACAGTTTCGATGATTTGACCGGTGCAGCAATCATGCGGGCCGCGGAGTTTGAGGCGATCTTTATCGCCAGCACGATGAGTCCTCCCGGCATCGAACCCCCATTAGAGCTGCGCTGAATCCGAGCAGAGGCGGAAATTGCATGAATGATCAGACAACCGCGCAGCTTGCTGAGCACATCGCCAGCGCCGTGGTAGCTATGATGACCGAGTTGCGGCCCCGCCTGGTGCAAGCGGCGCTGACGGGGCAGCATTCAGAAAATCAGAACCTCCGGCACGAGGACAACTTCCTTTCGGATCACGACCTGTGGATGCACGCGCGGTACAGGGAAGTCCTTGCTGAATACATTCCCGCGTTCATCTACGCATCCGAGGAAGCCGATCCGCAAGTGATCGGCGCTGAGAAGGAACCGGATCTGTGCGTGCTGGTCGACCCCTTGGACACTAGCGAACTTGCCGTGCGATCCTTGCACGGCTACACCCATGTAATGGTCTATTCCCGTTCGTTGAGACGCCCAATTATCGCTATCGTTGGCGATATCTTCCATCACGTCCAGCTTTATGTGGGACTGCGCGATGAGACGGGGAATGATACTGCATTCGTAGTCACCGCAGACGGCAATCGCCATTCCCTGAACTGCCCGTCGAGTGTCCAACTTTCGGAGGCGCTTGTGACGAACTACCTCATGCGCCCCGATGAGCGGTTCTTACCTCTGTCTCGACAGAGTAGCTTTATCGATGCCCTCAGTGCGCCCGCAGAGGACGGAAAACGAAAGGGGCGAATCGGAGTCGACTTCGGATCTGTCAGTTTATGCCATGTGGCGGCCGGGTTCACCGACGCTACCATTGAAATCGCGAAAGGATTCGCGGTCTGGGACTTGTCGCCTGGCCACTACATCCTGCACGCAGCTGGCGGAGTAGTAATCGACCTCGACGGAAACACCATACCGCTTGACAGTGGCCTCAATAGCCTTGAAGAGATCAATTACGTCATGAGCACAAGACAGAAGTTCATTGCCGCTGGCAATCGGACCCTTGCGGACCAGATTCGCCAAACCCTCCAGCCATAGCGTTGGGAAGCGCAGCGTCCTCATGTAGGTCGCTACCGCCCCAATTCTCACCAGTCGACTCCGTGGCCTGCATCGGGTCCGGGATCGGCCGGGTAGGGACTGAACTCGTCGCTGTCGTTGAAGGGCGGGGACTCGTAGTCGGCGAAGTCGCCGAGGGCGGCGGCGTCGATGGCATCGGCTCGGGTGGGGTGAACATCTATCCCCAGGAGGTGGAGGACGCGCTGGCGCTGCACCCCGAGGTTCTGGACGTGGCGGTGATCGGGGTGCCGGACGAGGAGATGGGTGAATCGGTGCTCGCCGTCGTAC
>NZ_BDBH01000015.1 GCF_001612885.1 Nocardia harenae NBRC 108248
CGCATCATGGACCACCGGGTGCTCGCCCACTACCGGGGCGATGTGACCAAGGCCAATCTGCAGCCGGGGAAGCGGGAGCGGCTGCTCGCGCGGTACGGCAGCGCGGCCTAGCACCCCATGGTGCGGACGGGTGAGGTTAGGCTGCGCTCCATGCTCATGCGGATGATGTTCGCCGGCCTCGCGGCGGCGCTCGCCATGCTCGGCACCGCCGGGACGGGGCACGCCGAGCCCGCCCGTGCGGTCGTGGTGATCGTGCCGGGCCAGTACCTCGGGGCGCTGCCCTACCAGCCGCTGGCGGCCGCGCTCCGGGCCGACGGGTACGAACCGGTGGTACTCGATCTGAAGGGCATCGACATCGCCGCCGATGCCGGAGCGATCAGCGGCTCCGTCGCGGCTGTGGCAGCCGCGAACCCGGGGCGGGAGATCGCCCTGGTCGGGCACAGCATCGGCGCGCTCAGCACCCGCTACTACCTGCGTGAACTCGGCGGCACCGGCACCGTGGCCAGGTACGTCGCGATCGGCGCACCGCAGTACGGCTCGCCGGGCGCCTGCGGGCAGCCGGGCGCACCGGAGGCGTGCCCTGGCACGCCCTTCATGGCAAACCTCAATGCCGGGGACGACACCCCCGGCGCCACCGCCTACTACTCCATTCGCAGCGAGCGCGAGTGGAGCGACGGCAGGCTGGACGGCGGCCAGTGCCGCCTCACCCCGTTCCCGACCCTCGGCAACGGCGGTATCGACCACTCGCTGGAACCGGTGCTCCCCGCGGTACTCGAGCAGCTGCGCTCCGCGCTCGCCGGCGGCTGCGCGGGCGAGTACGCGGACGAACCGGACGGCGCCATCACGGCGGAGTCCACGCTCTTCCCGAGCGGGATTCCGTTCGGCTGAGCCGCACCGAATTCGGCTCGGTGCGTTCGGCCGCCGCAGCCGGGGACACCTCGGCACGGCCACCGACCGAGCGGCTAGCCTTGCCGGGTACCGCCGCCCAACCCTGGAGAGGCAGATGACGACTTCCGAACTTTCCGCTGAAACCGCTTTGACGGCCGATGTCCGCAACGGCATCGATTACAAGGTGGCGGATCTGTCGCTGGCCGAGTTCGGCCGCAAGGAGATCCGGTTGGCCGAGCACGAGATGCCCGGGTTGATGGCGTTGCGCCGTGAGTACGCGGAGGTGCAGCCGTTGCAGGGGGCGCGGATCTCCGGGTCGTTGCATATGACGGTGCAGACCGCGGTGTTGATCGAGACGTTGACTTCGCTGGGTGCGCAGGTGCGGTGGGCGTCGTGCAATATCTTCTCGACGCAGGACCACGCGGCCGCGGCTGTGGTGGTCGGCCCGCACGGGACGGTGGACGAGCCGAAGGGCACTCCGGTCTTCGCGTGGAAGGGCGAGAGCCTGGAGGAGTACTGGTGGGCCGCAGAGCAGATGCTGACGTGGCCGGGTGAGCCGGCGAACATGATCCTCGATGACGGCGGGGACGCGACCATGCTGGTGCTGCGGGGCGCGCAGTACGAGAAGGCCGGGGTCGTGCCCCCGGAGGACGAGGAGCACTCGGCGGAGTTCAAGGTCTTCCTGAAGCTGCTGCGGGAGCGGCTGGCGACCGAGAGCGGCAAGTGGTCGGCGATCGCGGAGTCGGTGCGGGGGGTGACCGAGGAGACCACGACCGGTGTGCTGCGGTTGTATCAGTTCGCGGCGGCGGGGGAGCTGGTGTTCCCGGCGATCAATGTCAACGATTCGGTGACCAAGTCGAAGTTCGACAACAAGTACGGCACCCGGCATTCGTTGATCGATGGCATCAACCGGGGCACGGATGTGCTGATCGGCGGGAAGAAGGTGCTGATCTGCGGGTACGGCGATGTCGGTAAGGGGTGTGCGGAATCGCTTGCCGGGCAGGGCGCGCGGGTGCAGGTGACCGAGATCGACCCGATCAACGCGTTGCAGGCGTTGATGGACGGCTATGACGTGGTGACCGTGGAGCAGGCGATCGGCCAGGCCGACATCGTGATCACCTCGACGGGGAACAAGGACATCATCACCCTCGAGCACATGAGGGCGATGAAGGATCAGGCGATCCTGGGCAATATCGGGCATTTCGACAACGAGATCGACATGGCCGCGCTGGAGCGGTCGGGTGCGGACCGGTTGAACATCAAGCCGCAGGTGGATCTGTGGACGTTCGAGTCGGGTAAGGCGATCATCGTGCTGTCGGAGGGGCGGCTGCTGAATCTGGGGAACGCGACCGGGCATCCGTCGTTCGTGATGTCGAACAGTTTCTCCAACCAGGTGATCGCGCAGATCGAGCTGTGGACCAAGCCGGACGAGTACGACAACGAGGTCTACCGGCTGCCCAAGCACCTGGACGAGAAGGTCGCCAAGATCCATGTCGAGGCGCTGGGTGGCACGTTGACCAAGCTGACCAAGGACCAGGCCGAGTACATCGGGGTGGATGTCGAGGGGCCGTTCAAGCCGGACCACTACCGGTACTGACGCACCGGGCCCCGCCGGGCACCCGGCGGGGCCCCGCGTAGTCTCCGTGCCCATGGGCACCCTCATCGTGCTGGAAGGGCTGGACGGCTCCGGCAAGCGCACGCTCACCGACCGGATCGTCGCCGATCTGGCCGCGCGCGGGGCGCGCACCGCCACGCTCGCCTTCCCGCGCTACGGGAGCTCGGTGCACGCCGACCTCGCGGCCGAGGCGCTGCGCGGCGCGCACGGCGATCTGGCCGCGTCGGTCTCCGGCATGGCGCTGCTCTTCGCGCTGGACCGGGCCGGCGCGCGGGACGACCTGGAACAGCTGCTCGCGGAGCACGATTACGTGGTGCTCGACCGCTACGTCGCCTCCAACGCGGCCTACAGCGCGGCCCGGCTCGGCCAGACCGCGGACGGCGACATCGTCTCCTGGACAGCGGAACTGGAGTACGGCCGGTTCCGGCTGCCCCGCCCCGACCTGCAGATCCTGCTCGACGTGCCGACCGAACTGGCCGCGACGCGAGCGCGGCGCCGCGGCGAACTGGACCCCGGCCGCGCGCTCGACGCCTACGAGCGCGATGCCGAGCTGCAACTGCGCACCGGCGCGGTGTACCGTGAGCTGGCCGAACGCGATTGGGCCGGACCCTGGTGGCGCTACCGCCCGGATGACGATCCGGCCACGGTCACCGACCGGCTGGCCGCGGTACTGCGCCGATAGCGCGGCGGGTACGGTGCGAAATCGCCAGTGTTGGCGTGGCGGCCCGTCGCCCGCCACCGAGATGACAACATAGGAATCATGAAGCCGAAGATTCTGGTCGTCGACGACGATATGGCTCTCGCCGAGATGCTGACCATCGTCCTGCGCGGGGAAGGGTTCGACCCGCACGTGGTCGGCGACGGTACCCAGGCGCTCTCCGCGGTGCGGGAGATCCGGCCGGACCTCGTGCTGCTCGACCTCATGCTGCCCGGCATGAACGGCATCGACGTGTGCCGGGTGCTGCGCGCCGACTCCGGCGTGCCGATCGTCATGCTCACCGCCAAGACCGACACCGTCGACGTGGTGCTCGGCCTGGAATCCGGCGCCGACGACTACATCGTCAAGCCCTTCAAGCCCAAGGAACTCGTCGCCAGGGTGCGGGCGCGGCTGCGCCGCACCGAGGACGAGCCCTCCGAGCAGCTCTCCATCGCGGACATCGTGATCGACGTGCCCGCGCACAAGGTCACCAGGGAGGGCACGCAGATCTCGCTCACCCCGCTGGAGTTCGACCTGCTGGTCGCGCTGGCCCGCAAGCCGCGCCAGGTCTTCACCCGCGAGGTGCTGCTGGAACAGGTCTGGGGCTACCGGCACGCGGCCGACACCAGGCTGGTCAACGTGCACGTGCAGCGGCTGCGCGCCAAAGTCGAGAAGGACCCGGAGAATCCGGAGATCGTGCTGACCGTTCGCGGGGTCGGGTACAAGGCCGGACCACCGTGATCGACCGCCTGATCGCGCGCTTGCGCCCGGCGGTGCAGATCGCCGCGGCGTGGGCGCAGCGCCAGGGCGTCGCACTCGGCCACCTGTGGCGGCGATCGCTGCAGCTGCGCGTGATCGTCTCCACCCTCACCCTCTCGCTCATCGTCATCACGGTGCTCGGCGTGGTGCTCACCAGCCAGATCACCGACCGGCTGCTGGACGCCAAGCTGAACGCGGCCATCGAGGAGATGGAGCGCGCCAGGAACACGGTGGAGAGCCAGCTGGCAGGCGCGCACGGCAACGGCATCCAGCAGCAGCAGCTGGCCGAGGCGCGGGATTCGCTCTCCAACCGCGGCGACACCGCGGAGTCCGGTGGCGTCGCGGGCAGCTTCGACTCCGCGCTCACCGTCATCGGCGGCTCCCCGCCGCAGCAGATGACCTCGGGGCCGGTCCAGGAGGTGCCCGAGGAGCTGCGCCGCTTCGTGCAGCGCAGCCAGATCAGCTACCAGTTCGCCACCGTCGACGACCCGGACGGCTACCGCGGCCGCGCGCTGGTGATCGGCAGCCCGAGCGCCGAGATCCCGACCCTGGAGATCTACCTGGTCTTCCCGCTGGTCAACGAGGAGCGCAGCCTCGCGCTCATGCGCGGCACCATGCTGGTCGGCGGCGCCGTGCTGCTGGTCCTGCTCGCCGCCATCTCCGCGCTGGTGACCAGGCAGGTGGTGCTGCCCATCCGGTCGGCCGCCCGGATCGCGGGGCGTTTCGCGGACGGCCGGCTCAAGGAGCGCATGCTGGTTCGGGGCGAGGACGACATGGCCAAACTCGCGCAGGCTTTCAACGAGATGGCCGAGAGCCTCTCCACCCAGATCAACCAGCTGGAGGAGTTCGGCAACCTGCAGAAGGGCTTCACCTCGGACGTCAGCCACGAGCTGCGCACCCCGCTCACCACCGTGCGGATGGCCGCCGACCTCATCCACAGCAGCAGCGACGAGCTCTCGCCCGCGCTGGCCCGCAGCGCCGAGCTGCTCGTCAACGAGCTGGACCGGTTCGAGGGGCTGCTCAACGACCTGCTGGAGATCAGCCGCCACGACGCGGGCGTCGCCGAGCTGCAGGTGGAATCGCTGGACGTGCGGATGTGCGCGAAGGCCGCCATCTCCACCGTGCGGCACCTGGCCAAGGACGCGGGAGTCGAGGTCGTCGCCGACCTGCCGGAGGACCCGCTGGTCGCCGAGGTGGACCCGCGCCGCGTCGAGCGGGTGCTGCGCAACCTGCTCGCCAATGCCATCGACCACGGCGACGGCAAGCCGGTGCTCATCCGGATGCGCGGCGACCAGGAGGCCAACGCGCTCGCCGTCGTCGTGCGGGACCAGGGCGTCGGGTTGCGGCCGGGCGAGGAGAAGCTGGTGTTCAACCGCTTCTGGCGCTCCGACCCCTCCCGCATGCGCCGCTCCGGCGGCACCGGGCTCGGGCTCTCGATCAGCCAGGAGGACGCGCACCTGCACGAGGGCAGGCTCGAGGCGTGGGGCGAGCTCGGCAGCGGCGCCAGCTTCCGGCTCACCCTCCCGATGGCCCGCGGCAGCAAGCTCGGCCCGAGCCCGCTGCCGCTGGACGCGCCGCGCAAGGTGCCGATCCGCACCGAGCCGGAACCGGACGAGTCGGACACCGTCCGGCTGCCGCGGGACGAGATCGAGGAGTTCGTCGCGAGTCTGGAGCGGGGTGCGTTCCCCACCGCCCCGGCGCGCCCCGAGGACCGGGACGTACAGTCATGACGATGCGTATCCGCCCCCCCGCCGCAGTACGCCGGGGCGTGATCGGTGTGCTGGTGGCCTTGCTGGTGCTGCTCACCGGCTGCGCCAGCCTGCCGGAGTCATCGGCCCCGCAGGCGCTCGGCACGCTCGACCGCGAACCGACCTCGGACGGCCCGCCGCCGCCCATCTCCGGCCGCGACCCCGACCTGCTGCTCCGCGACTTCCTGCAGGCCACCGCCACCCCGGCGAACCGGCACGAGGCGGCGCGGCAGTACCTGACCCCGTCCGCCTCCACCCGCTGGGACGACGCAGCGGGCACCGTGATCGTGGAGAAGCCGGACACGCTGCGCGAATCGCGCGGCGCCGACGCCGCGACCTACGTCATCCGGGCGCGCAAGGTCGGCGAGCTCGCCGCGGACGGCTCGTACCGGCCCGCGGACGGCTCGATGCTGGAGAACAAGATCGAGATGACCAGGGTCGGCGGCGAGTGGCGGATCGATGATCTGCAGGACGGCGTCGTCATGGACAATGCCGCCTTCGCCAAGGCCTACCAGCGGCACGCGCTCTACTTCCTCGACCCCAACGGCACCTCGCTGGTGCCGGACCTGCGCTGGATCTCGGTGCCGCCCGCGCAGCGCACCCAGCGCCTGCTCGACCTGCTGCTGGACGGTCCGCAGCCCGCGCTCACCGCGAATGTGCGCACCGTGGTCGCGCCGCCGGTGGCGCTGCGCGGTGTGGTGACCAAGGCCAATGGCGACCCGGAGGAGGTCGGGGTCGGGCTCGGCGGGGTCCGGATCGACCTGGCCGGGGCCGCCGCGCTGGCGCCGCGGGACAAGGAGCTGCTCGCCGCGCAGGTGGTCGCGACGCTCTCGGGGGCCGAGGTGCTCGGCCCGTACGTGCTGCTCGCCGACGGCAAGGCGCTGGACGACCGGTTCGCCGCCAACGGCTGGTCGGTCGCGGATATCGAGCAGTACACCCCGGATGCGCACCTGCGCAACAAGATCGGGCTCTTCGCGCTGCGCAACGGCACGCTGGTGCAGGTCAGGGAGACCGGCATCACCCCGGTGCCCGGGTACTTCGGCGCGGTGAACAACCTGCAGTCGGCCGCGCTCTCGGAGGACGGCCAGCTGGTCGCCGCGGTGGCCGACGCGGGCCGGGCCACCCTGATGGTCGGCAGCTACGGCGGCGACGCCTTCCCGGTCGCCGAGGGCGCCACCATCAGCAGGCCCTCCTGGAACTCGGACGGCAGCGCCGCCTGGGCCGTCGTCGACGGCGAGCGGGTGGTCAGGGCCGCCACCGACCGGGCCACCGGCACCGTCTCCCAGCAGGACGTCGACATCTCCGCGCTGACCGCGGTCACCTCGGCGCTCTCGCCCCGGCTGCCCATCACCGAGCTGCGGATCTCCGGCAGCGGGGTGCGGGCCGCGCTGATCGCGGACGGCAAGGTGTACGTCGCGGTGGTGGAGCGCCGCCCGGACGGCCGCTACGCCTTCACCGCGCCGCAGCCGCTCGCCGTCGGGCTCAGCACCAGGGCGGTCTCGGTGAGCTGGCTCAGCGGCGACACCATCATCATCGCCCGCGAGGGCAACGTCGACCCGGTCGTCACGGTCTCCATCGACGGCTCCGAGCAGGTCACCCAGACCTCGCAGAACCTGACCCCGCCCATGCGGGTGGTCAGTGCGGCGCTGGACACCTGGTACGTCGCCGACTCCCGCGCGGTGCTGCAGTTGCAGTACGGCCAGCCGGTGACCACCGAGGGGTTCTGGCGCGAGGTGCCGGGGTTGACCGGCGAGAACGTGGTCCCGGTGCTGCCCGGCTGATCGGTGTCGGTGGCCCCGGCCAGACTTACCGGCCATGCGGACCCTGCTGGACCTCATCCTGCCCGTCGAGTGCGGCGGCTGCGGCCTGCCCGCGGTGCCGTGGTGCCCCGCCTGTGCGAGCGCGCTGGACGGCCCGCCGGTCCGGCTGCGCCCCCGCACCGATCCGGGGGTGCCGTGCTGGGCGCTCGGCCCCTACGCCGGACCGGGGCGGCGCGCGGTGCTCGCGCTCAAGGAGCGCGGCCGCCGCGACCTCGCCGGGCCGCTCGGCTACGCCCTCGCCCGCGGGCTGCACCGGCTGCGCACCCCCGGCCGCCCGCTGCTGTTGATCCCCGCGCCCGGCCGGGCCGCCGCCGCCCGGCGCCGCGGCGGCGATCCGGTGGCGCGGACGGCGGCGGTGGCGGCGAGTTGGCTGCCCGGTTGCCGGATGCTGCCACTCTTGCGATCGCGGCACGGTACGCGGGATTCGGTGGGGTTGACTCCGACGCAACGCAGGCGCAATCTGGCAGCACGGGTCGTGGTGCGTCCCGAGGTCCTCGCCGCGCTGTCCGGGACAGCGAATCCGCAGGTCGTCCTGGTGGACGATGTTCTCACCACCGGCGCGACGGCGGCCGAGTCGGTCCGGGTCGCGCGACGCTACCGGATACCCATTCATGACGTGCTGGTGACATGCGGAACGTGATCGTCGGAAAATTTGCGTGAACAGTGGCGGACCGGTCGCGGGCGGACTAGCGTCGCGAACACACACCCGACACGGGAGTTGGAGGTGGGGCCTCGGACATTCGGTGCCGAGCGGAGAGCCGATCGGCACGATCAATCCCGCCGCACGCCATTTCGACGGTGCGGCCCTATCCGGGAGGTACGCGTGACGTCTTCACGTCCTTCAGTCCAAGACGCAGATCCTTCGATGCCGCGCGGCGGCACGCTGGACGAACCGGAAACCACCGCCGAGGGAGGAGGTAGCCGGGCCGACATCGTGGTCAAGGGCCGCAATGTCGAAGTGCCGGACCACTTCCGAATCTACGTCGCCGACAAGCTTTCCCGGCTCGAACGGTTCGACCCGTCGATCTTCCTCTTCGACGTCGAGCTGTTCCACGAACGCAACCGCAGGCAGCGCAAGAGCTGCCAGCGCGTCGAGATCACCGCGCGCGGCAAGGGGCCGATCGTCCGGGCCGAGGCCTGCGCCGACAGCTTCTACGCCGCCTTCGAGGCGGTCACCGCCAAGCTGGAGAGCCGCCTGCGCCGCACCAAGGACCGGCGCAAGGTGCACTACGGCGAGAAGACGCCGCTCTCGGTCGCCGAGGCCACCGCCGAGCTGGTCGACGAGACGCTCTTCGGCCGCAACGGCGCCACGCACGCGCACCCCGAGGCCGAGGCCGAGCCCGATCCGTGGGCGCCGCCCGAGAGCGAGGGCCCCGGCCACATCGTCCGCACCAAGGTGCACTCCGCGGCGCCCATGACGGTCGACGACGCGCTGTACCAGATGGAGCTGGTCGGCCACGATTTCTTCCTGTTCCACGACAAGGAGACCGACCGGCCGTCGGTGGTCTACCGCAGGCATGCCTTCGATTACGGCCTGATCCGCCTGGCCTGATCGAGCCCCCCGCCTCCAGCCGGCCGGTGCGCTCCGCACCGGCCGGTGGTGTGTCCGGGACAATCCGGCCCGCCCGACCTTACCCTCGGGTAAGTTACGGTCCATGGCCTCCACCGCTCGCCGTGCCGTCGTCGTCGCAGGCGCCCGCACCCCCTTCGTCCGCGCCTTCACCGATTTCACCCGGCTCGATTCGATCGCGCTCGCGGATGCCGCCGTCGGCGGGCTGCTGGAGCGCACCGGGCTGGACAAGCAGCTGGTGCAGGCGATCGTCTGGGGCGGGGTGATCCTGCCGAGCGCGGCGCCGAACATCGCACGCGAGGTCGCGCTCGACCTCGGCCTCGACCCGGGCTGCGAGGGGCACACCGTGACCAGGGCCTGCGCCTCCGGGCTGCAGGCGGTGACCACCGCCGCCGCCGCCATCGAGCGCGGCGAGTACGACGTCATGATCGCAGGCGGCAGCGATTCCACCAGCAATGCCGAGATCAAGCTGCCGCAGCACGTGGTGCACGCCGCCGCCCCGATCGCCCTCGGCAAGCCCAAGCTCCAGGACTACCTCGCCGCGGTGCGGCAGCTGGCGCCATTCACCGACATCCTGCCGACCCGGCCCAGGATCGCCGAGCGCACCACCGGCGAGGTGATGGGGGAGTCGGCGGAGAAGATGGCGCGGATCCACGGCATCGGCAGGGCCGCGCAGGACGAGTTCGCCGTCCGCTCGCACCAGCGGGCCGCGGCCGCCATCGCCTCCGGCCGCTTCGACGCCGAGGTGGTGCCGGTGCCCACGCCCGACGGCCGCACCGTGCGCCGCGACGGCCTGGTCCGCGGCGACACCAGCGTCGAGAAGCTGGCGAAGCTGAAGCCGGTCTTCGCCGCCGACGGCACCGTCACCGCGGGCAATGCCAGCCCGCTCACCGACGGCGCGTCGGCGGTGCTGCTCATGAGCGAGGAGAAGGCGCGCGCGCTCGGGCTGACCCCGCTCGCGGCCTTCCGCTCCTGGAGCTACGTCAGCGTCGACCCCGCCGACCAGGTGCTGATCGGCCCGGCCATCTCCATGCCGCGCGCGCTGGACAAGGCCGGGCTCGGGCTCGCCGACATCGACCTGGTCGACATCCACGAGGCGTTCGCCGCCCAGACGCTCTCCGTGCTCGCCGCGCTCGGCAGCGACGAGTGGGCCAAGACCAGGCTGGACCGCGCGCACGCGGTGGGCGAGGTGGACCCGGCGAAGGTGAATGTGCACGGCGGCTCGGTCTCGCTCGGCCACCCGTTCGGCGCCACCGGCGCCCGCATGGTCACCACCATGGCGAACGAACTCGCCCGCACCGGCGCCGAGACCGCGCTGCTCGGCATCTGCGCGGCGGGCGGCATCGGCGCCTCGGCCGTGCTCGAGCGGGTCTAGCCCGGCCGCGCTGCGGCGCTTCGGTCGCGCCGGATCGGGTCGGCCCCGGCGGCGTGGCCGGGCCCGTCCGGGCTCGCGGCTCGGCCGTGCTCAGGGGCGGTCCGGCCTGCGCGATGTACCGTTCGGCGGCTCCCCCGATCAGCCGCCGAAGCGCTCGGTGTGCACCGCCTGCTCGAGCGTGCGCCCGGCCCGCCAGCCGAACCGCTCCAGATCCGGCACCTGCTGGAACTCGCGCACCGGACCGACGCAGAGCCACGCCACCGGCCGCACCCCCGGCGGCAGCCCGACCAGCTCGGCGAGGTGGTCGGCGTCGTAGAACGACACCCAGCCGACGCCGACGCCCTCGGCGGTGGCCGCGAGCCAGAGGTTCTGGATGGCGAGCACGGTGGAGAAGATCCCGGTCTCCGGCACCGTGGCGCGGCCGAGCACGTTCGGCCCGCCGCGGGCGTGGTCGTAGCTGACCACCACGCCGGTGCCGCTCTCCCGGATGCCCTCGATCCGGATCGGGTCGAAGGTGGCGGCCCGCTCCGGCGGCAGGCTCGCCCGGAACTCGCGGCGCTTCTCCGCGACGTGTGCGGCGAACCGCTCCAGCGTCGCCGGTTCCCGCACCACCACGAAATCCCAGGGCTGGGAGTTGCCGACGCTCGGCGCCCGGTGCGCGGCGTCGAGCAGCCGCCACAGGGTGTCGTCGTCGATCGGGACCCCGGTGAACTCGGCGCGCACGTCGCGGCGCAGGCGGATGGCTTCGTAGACGCTCAGGGCGTGCTGGTGGACATCGTTGGCACACACCGTCTCAGTGAATCAGAATTCCCCACCCCGAACGGCCGAACGGCCCCGCACCGGGCAGGTGCGGGGCCGTTCGTGATCCCGGGTCAGCGCCGGCTGAGCCGACGCCTGCCCGCGGCCAGCGCGCTGCGCAGGCCGCGCCGCCGACCGGTCTCCGGGTCGATGATCGTCACGGCATTGCCGCCGAACTTGCGCTCCGACGCCGTCTCCGGCGCGTCGTCGACGGTGTCGCGCAAGTACTTGTTCGGCAGCGCGAGCTTGAGGATGGTGCGCCACGCCTTGAAGTACTGCACCGGCAGCGAGCCGGTGGTGTACGGCAGGTCGTACTTGTCGGCCAGCTCGCGCACCCGGACCGCGATGTGCACGTAGCGGTTGCTCGGCAGGTCGGGGAAGAGGTGGTGCTCGATCTGGTGGCTCAGGTTGCCGGTCATGAAGTGGATCACCGGGCCGCCGCTGATATTGGCGCTGCCGAGCATCTGGCGCAGGTACCACTGGCCCTTCGACTCGCCGTCGATATCGGCCTTGGTGAACTTCTCCGCGCCGTCCGGGAAGTGGCCGCAGAAGATCACCGCGTTGGACCAGACATTGCGCACCATATTGGCGGCCAGGTTCGCGGTCATGGTGCTCTTCCAGGCCGGGCCGGTGAGCGCGGGGAACATCACGTAGTCCTTGACCACCTGGCGGCCGACCTTGACCAGCACCTCCTGGCGCTTGCGCTCGAACTCCGCGCGCTCGGCGCTGCCCTCCTCGAACCGCCCCGCCGCGACCTTGCCCAGCTCCAGGTGCTGCACCGCGACCCCGAGCTCGAAGAAGAGCTGCAGGAACAGGTTGTAGACCGGGTTGCCGATATTGAACGGCTTCCACCGCTGGTCCCTGGTGACGCGCAGCAGGCCGTAGCCGATGTCGTCGTCCATGCCGAGCACGTTGGTGTACTTGTGGTGCAGGAAGTTGTGCGTCTGCTTCCAGTGCTTGGACGGGCCGGTGTTGTCCCACTCCCAGGAGCTGGAGTGGATCTCCGGGTCGTTCATCCAGTCCCACTGGCCGTGCATGACGTTGTGGCCGATCTCCATGTTCTCGATGATCTTGGCCGTGCCGAGCAGGGCGACGCCGGCCAGCCACGCCGGGCGCTTCCGGCTGGCGAAGAGCGCGGCGCGACCCGCGATCTCCAGCCCGCGCTGCAACCGGATGACGTTGCGGATGTAGCGGGCGTCGGCCGCGCCGCGCGACGACTCGATGTCCCGCCGGATCGCGTCGAACTCCGCACCGAGCGCCTCGACATCGGCCTCCGTGAGGTGCGCGTACTCCTTGACATCCGAAATAGCCATGCGGGTTACTCTATCGTAAGTTACGAGACCGTAGGTTACGACTTCTTTGCTCCCGCTGTGGTCTTGGTCACGTAGCCGGGCGGCGCCTGCCCCTGGCGCGGACCCGGTCGCGCACGGTGCTGCGCGCCTCCCGCAGCACGTCCTGCTCATGCCGCGCCTTCTCCTGCAGCGCCAGCTTGGCCTCGCGCAGCACCTGCTTCTCGTGCTCCGCCTTCTGCCGCAGCACGATCTTGGCCTCGTGCAGCGCCGAGCGCAATCCGCGGTGCCTGCCGGTTGCCGGGTCCACCCGGGTGGGCAGCGCGATCCCGGCGAACTTGCGCTCCGATGAGGTCTCCGGGGCATCGTCGGCGGTGCGCCGCAGGAAGCGGTCCGGCAGCGCCAGCTTGTGGATGGTACGGAAGGCGAGCAGGTACTGCCTGCCCAGCGAGCCGGTGGTGTAGGGCAGGTCGTACTTGTCGCAGAGCTCGCGCACCCGCACCGCGATCTCCGGGTACCGATTGCTCGGCAGGTCGGGGAAGAGGTGGTGCTCGATCTGGTAGCAGAGGTTGCCGCTGAGGAAGGCCATCGGGCGCCCCGCCTCGAAATCGGCGCTGCCGAGCATCTGCCGCAGGTACCACTCGGCCCTGGTCTCGCCGGTGAGCTGCTCCTCGGTGAACTTCTCCGCGCCGTCCGGGAAGTGGCCGCAGAAGATCACCGCGTAGGCCCACAGGTTGCGCACCAGGTTGGCGGTGGCGTTGGCCTTCAGCGTGCTCTTCCAGGCCGGGCCGGTGAGCGCCGGGTAGAAGACGAAGTCCTTGCCGACCTGCCTGGCGATCTTCCTGGCGAAGAGCACATTCGGCTCGGAGGCGAGCTGCCAGCGCGGCACCCCGGAGAGCTGCTTGTCGATCTTCCAGTCGTGCAGCGCGATGCCCCACTCGAAGCTCGCGGCCAGCACCAGGTTGGCGATCGGCTGCACCAGGTGGAGCGGGCGCCACGGCTCGTCCCTGGTCATCCGCAGGATGCCGAAGCCGAGGTCCTCGTCCTTGCCGAGCACGTTGGTATAGGTGTGGTGCGAGTAGTTGTGCGCCCGCCGCCACTGCGCCGACGGCCCGGTCTGATCCCACTCCCAGGTGCCGGAGTGGATCTCCGGGTCGTTCATCCAGTCCCACTGCCCGTGGCTGATGTTGTGCCCGAGCTCCATGTTCTCGATGATCTTCGCCAGCGAGAGCAGCGCGGTTCCGGTGAGCCAGGCCCACCGGTTCCGGCTGCCGAAGAGCACGGCGCGGCCCGCGACCTCCAGCCCGCGCTGCGCGGCGATCGTGTGCCTGATGTACCTGGCGTCCCGCTCGCCGCGCGACAGCTCGACCGAGCGGCGGATGGCGTCGAGCTCGTCCCCCAGGGTCTCGATGTCGGCGGCGGTGAGGTGCGCGAACGCGCCAATATCGGTGATGGCCACCGGGTTCCCTTCCGTGCTCTGGCTCTGCCCCGAGGGTACCGGCTCAGGCGTCCAGGGTGCAGTCGCCCGCGGCGGCGGAGATGCAGGTCTGCACCTTGTCGCCCTCCCGCCGCTCGTCGCCGTTGCGCAGGTCGCGGGCGTGCCCGGCGGTGATGGTGAGCACGCAGGTCTGGCAGATGCCCATGCGGCAGCCGAACGGCATCCGCACCCCCGCCGCCTCGCCCGCCTCCAGCAGGCTGGTCGCGCCGTCGGCCACGGTGCTGCGCTCGCTCCTGGCGAAGGTGACGGTGCCGCCCTCGCCGACCGCGGAGCGCTCCACCTCGAACCGCTCGACATTCAGCTTGGCCGCGAGTCCGGCGGCCGCCCAGTGCTTCTCGATGTCGTCGAGCATGGCGGCCGGGCCGCAGGCCCAGGTCTGCCGCTCGCGCCAGTCCGGGAAGAGGGTGTCGAGATCACCCGGCTCCAGCTTGCCGTGCACGCCGGTGAGGTGCAGGTGCGAGGTGAAGCCGGGGTGCCGCTCGGCGAGCGCGGTGAGCTCGGCGCCGAACATCACGTCCTCGGCGCTGCGGGCCGAGTGCACGTGCACCACGTCGCTGAAGTCGTCGCGCCGATCCAGCGCGCGCAGCATCGACATCACCGGGGTGATCCCGCTGCCCGCGGTGAGGAAGAGCACCTTCGCCGGCGGCGGCGACGGCAGCACGAACCCGCCCTGCGGCGCGGCCAGCCGCACCACGGTGCCCGCGGTCACGCCGTTCACCAGGTGGCTGGAGAGCAGCCCCTCCGGCATCGCCTTGACCGCGATCGAGATGAGCCGCTTTCCCCGCCCGGCCGGGTCGTCGGACCAGTTCGGCGGGGAGGTGAGCGAGTACGAGCGCCAGTGCCAGCGGCCGTCCACCAGCACGCCGATGCCGATGTACTGGCCCGGCTCGAAGGCCCAGTCGAAGCCCCAGCCGGGCTTGATCACCAGGGTCGCCGAGTCCGCGGTCTCCTTGCGGACCTCCAGTACCCGGCCGCGCAGCTCGCGCGCCGACCACAGCGGGTTCACCAGGTGCAGGTAGTCGTCCGGGAGCAGCGGCGTCGTGATCCGGGCGACCGCGCCACGCAGCACGTTCAGCCGGCCACCCCGGTCGGCCACCTCCGCCGCGGGCTCCTCCAGCCATTGCCGCACATTCTCGAACACCATCGTCGCCGGTCGTCTCCTGAGTTGCCGCGGGCCCCGTCGGGGCCCGTCCTGCCGTCAGGTTACGGCATCGTAGGTTCCGCTGTGGAGACGGCCACCGCGGCTTTGTGACTCCTCCCGACCGCCGATCACAGCAGCTCGAGCAGGAACGGCAGCTCCTGGGTCGCGTACCAGGCGAGCTGGTGGTCCTCCGCGTCGCCCAGGGTGAACTCGGCGTCCGGGTCGCCGAGATCGGCGGCATCGATCACCTCGACGGCCTTCGCCACGTCGGCCTCGGCGTCGGCCAGGTCGACGTGCACCGAGGCGATCTTCGCGTAGGGCACCGGCCCGGCCAGCCGGACCACCGCGTCGTCCAGGTCGGGGCGCGGGGTCGCGCCGGTGACGTCGGCGGCGATCACCGCGCGCCGCTGGATCGGCGGGGCGCCGGAATCCTCCGCCTCGGCGGCGAGCAGCCGCAGCGCGGCCCGCGCGGCCTCGCCCATGGCGACCTCGGCCAGCTCCTCGTCGTCGCCGGAGGCGTACGCCTCGCGCAGCGCGGGGGTGACCGCGAAGGCGGTGCCGCTGACCGCGCGCAGCTCCCGCTCCTCGACCAGGGTGCGCAGCATCGCGATGGTCGCGGGCAGGTAGACGCGCAGCGGGCGGTCGTCAGGCGCAGGCACCGAGCAGCTCCTCCAGGGACTCGTGCACCGACGCGGCCAGCACCCCGAGATCCGCCATCGCGTCGCGATCGGCATTGAGCCCGTAGCAGACCCGCCCGTCGTAGGAGGTGAGCCCGAGACTCAGTGCCTGATTGCGCAGCAGCGGCGACACCGGGTACATCTCCAGCATCCGCGCCCCGCCGATGTACATCGGGGACTGCGGACCAGGCGCGTTGGTGATCACCAGATTGAACGTGTGTTCTGCGAACGTACTCGCCGCCCGCACGCTCATCGCATGCAGGCTCGCCGGGGCGAAGCCTGCCAGGTGCACCAGGGTGCGGGCGCGCACGCCGCGGCGCCTGCCGCCCGCCGCCGCGGTGGCGTGCGTGATGTGCGAGAGCCGCATCACCGGGTTGGGCTCGCCGACCGGAAGGTCGATCAGGAACGAGGAGACCTCGCCCGCGGTGTCGCCGGGCGGATCGTCGGAGTAGACCGACATCGGCACGATCGCGCGCAGCGTCGCCGACTCGGTGACGGCCTGGTCGCGGGAGAGCAGCCACTCGCGCAGCGCGCCGGTGATCACCGCGAGGATGGCGTCGTTGATCGAGCAGCCGAAGCGGGCCCGGATGCGGCGATAGTCGGCGAGCTCGGTGCGGACCACGTCGAAGCGGCGATTCCTGGTCATCCTGGCATTGAGCGGGCTGTCCGGCGCGCCCGCGGTGGCGGTGCGCACCGCCGAGACCACCGAGTCCACCGCCCGGTTCGCCGCGCCGAGCACGGTGAACGCCGCGGCGCCCGCCTCCCGCGCGACCTCCAGCGCCTCCCGCGGCTGCTGGGCCAGGTGGCTCAGCGCCCCGGCGAGCAGCTCGGCATCGCCCGGCTCGCGCGGCGGGTGCCAGGAGTCGGGGGCGAGGGTGCGCGGGTCCGGGCCCTCGTCCAGGATGACGTGCCCGATCTCCAGCGCCGAGTCACCGTCGACCAGCGCCGCGTGCGTCTTGGTGAAGACCGCGGCGCGGCCGTCGGCGAGCCCCTCGATCAGGTACATCTCCCAGAGCGGGCGGTCCAGGTCGAGCGGGCGCGAGGCGAGCCGGGCGACCAGGTCGTGCAGCTGCTCCGCGCTGCCCGGCGCGGGCAGCGCGGAGCGCCGGATGTGGTAGGTCAGGTCGAAGGCGCTGTCCTCCACCCACACCGGTCTGCCCAGCGCCAGCGGGATGGCGCGCACCTTGCGGCGGTACCGCGGCACCATCGCCAGTCTGGTCTCCACCAGATCGAGCAGGCGGTCGTAGTCGAGGGGGCCCTCCACGATGGCGAGCGAACCGATGTAGACGGGGTTGCTGCTCTGTTCCTGACGGTGGAACGACGCGTCCTGCGCCGTCAGTCTGGTGATCACGCTGTCCGCTGCTCCTTCCGATGGCCTGCCGACCCATTGTGCGGGCAGTACCGCGTTTTGGCTCGTAGCCTGTGCGTCCGTGGTGTGACCGGCGTCGTTCTTTACCGTGTCGGGGGTGCGTGGCAGGATGGCGCGCATCGAGCTCGGGGGACTCGATTCGCACAGGGGGACGTCGGATGGAAAGCAGAGTGTCGTTGTCGTGCGCGCCGCACGGGGAGGTGCCGTTGCCAGGGATGCCGGTGTCCGGCGCCGAGCCGGACGGGGCGGCAGGGGTCTCGGCGGCAGGGGTCTCGGCGGTCGGAGTCTCGGCGGTCGGAGTCTCGGCGGTCGGGAGCGGCGCGGCCGTGGCGGCCCGGCGCGCGGCGGCCCGGCGCGTGGCCCGGCCGGAACTCGGGTCCGGCGCGGTGGCGCGTCCGGCAGCGAATCCCGCCCGGCGCCGCCAGGGGGCAGCGCCGTGTGCCCCGGGGCTGCCGGGGCAGGGCTCCGGCCGGGAACGGGACGCCAAGCGCTTCGCCGAGCGGGCACTGCGCGCGGTGCTCGAGGCACTCGACGGCCGCCGCCGTGCCCTGCACCTGCGCGATCTCGCCGACCCGGAGGTGGTCGCCGCGCTGGAGACCTACGCCCGCACTGGCGGAAGGGAGCGCAGGCTCGGCGCCGCCGTGCTGGAGCGGGTGAGGTGCGCGCCGGGCGCACACGGCCGGGTCGAGGTCTTCGGCCGGTACCGCCGCGGCGACCGCGTCTTCGCCGTCGCGGCCTGCCTGCGGGCGCACCGGGGCGGGTGGCGGCTCTGCGCGCTGCGGGTACGGTAGGGCCGGAGCGGTCCGGCGGGTCGGCGCTCTCCGCGCCTACCATGGGTGCCGCATTACCATGAAACGTGCCGATGACGTCGCGGGTCGCCGCGCCGGACGGCCCGGCCGACGACGGGACGCCGACGACACACCCGCACACCGACCAGAGGACTGACGAGACCCGTGCCTGCGCTGACACTTTCGAGGTTGCTACGGATTGGTGAAGGTCGCGTCGTGAAGCGGCTCGGCCAGGTCGCCGACCAGGTCACCGCGTACGGCTCGGAGATCGAGGAACTGACCGACGCCGAGCTGCGGGCCAAGACCGACGAGTTCCGCGAGCGCTACGCCGACGGCGAGGACCTGGACGACCTGCTGGTCGAGGCCTTCGCGGTGGCGCGCGAGGCGTCGTGGCGGGTGCTGAACCAGAAGCACTACAAGGTGCAGATCATGGGCGGCTCGGCGCTGCACCTCGGCAATATCGCCGAGATGAAGACCGGTGAGGGCAAGACCCTGACCTGTGTGCTCCCCGCCTACCTGAACGCCATCTCCGGCGCGGGCGTGCACGTCGTCACGGTGAACGACTACCTCGCCAAGCGCGACGCCGAGTGGATGGGGCGCGTGCACCGCTTCCTCGGCCTCGAGGTCGGCGTGATTCTCTCCGGCATGACGCCCGCGCAGCGCCGCCACGCCTACGCCGCCGACATCACCTACGGCACCAACAACGAGTTCGGCTTCGACTACCTGCGCGACAACATGACGCACTCGCTGGACGACCTGGTGCAGCGCGGGCACAACTTCGCCGTGGTCGACGAGGTCGACTCCATCCTGATCGACGAGGCGCGCACCCCGCTGATCATCTCCGGCCCGGCCGACGCCTCCTCGAAGTGGTACGCCGAGTTCGCGCGGATCGCCCCGCTGCTGAAGAAGGACCTGCACTACGAGGTCGACATCAAGAAGCGCACCATCGGCGTGCACGAGGCGGGCGTCGAGTTCGTCGAGGATCAGCTCGGCATCGACAACCTGTACGAATCCGCGAACTCCCCGCTGGTCAGCTACCTGAACAACGCCATCAAGGCCAAGGAGCTGTACAACCGGGACAAGGACTACATCGTCCGCGACGGCGAGGTCATCATCGTCGACGAGTTCACCGGGCGCATCCTGGTCGGCCGCCGCTACAACGAGGGCATGCACCAGGCGATCGAGGCCAAGGAGAAGGTCGAGATCCAGCCGGAGAACCAGACCCTGGCGACGATCACGCTGCAGAACTACTTCCGGCTCTACGACAAGCTCTCCGGCATGACCGGCACCGCCGAGACCGAGGCCGCCGAGCTGCACCAGATCTACAACCTCGGCGTCGTGCCGATCCCGACGAACCGCCCGATGGTCCGCATGGACCAGGCCGACCTCATCTACAAGACCGAAGAGGCCAAGTTCGCCGCGGTCGTCGACGACGTCACCGAGCGGCACGAGAACGGCCAGCCGGTGCTGATCGGCACCACCAGCGTGGAGCGCTCGGAGTACCTCTCCAAGCAGTTCACCAAGCGCGGCATCCCGCACAGCGTGCTGAACGCCAAGTTCCACGAGAACGAGGCCGCGATCATCGCCGAGGCGGGCCGCCCCGGCGCCGTCACCGTCGCCACCAACATGGCCGGTCGCGGTACCGATATCGTGCTCGGCGGCAACCCGGACATCATCGCCGACATCCTGCTCCGCAAGGAGGGGCTGGACCCGGTCGAGACCCCGGACCAGTACGAGGCCGCCTGGCTGCCCGCGCTGGAGCGGGTCAAGCAGCAGACCGAGGCGGACGCCGAGGCGGTGCGCGACGCGGGCGGGCTCTACGTGCTCGGCACCGAGCGGCACGAGTCCCGTCGCATCGACAACCAGCTGCGCGGCCGCTCCGGCCGCCAGGGCGACCCGGGTGAATCCCGGTTCTACCTCTCGCTCGGCGACGAGCTCATGCGGCGCTTCAACGGCGCCGCCCTCGAAGCCATCATGACCAGGCTGAACCTGCCGGACGACGTGCCGATCGAGGCCAAGATGGTCTCCAAGGCGATCAAGAGCGCGCAGACCCAGGTCGAGCAGCAGAACTTCGAGATCCGCAAGAACGTGCTCAAGTACGACGAGGTGATGAACCAGCAGCGCACCATCATCTACGGCGAGCGCAACCGGATCCTGCGCGGCGAGGACATGGAGGGCCAGGTCCAGGGCATGATCAGCGACGTGATCACCGCCTACGTGGACGGCGCCACCGCCGAGGGCTACGTCGAGGACTGGGATCTGGACAAGCTGTGGTCGGCGCTCAAGACGCTGTACCCGATCGCGCTGAACCATAAGGAGCTGACGGGCGAGACCCAGGTCGGCGAGGCGGGTGACCTGAGCCGCGACGAGCTGCTGGAGATCCTGCTCGACGACGCGCACGATGCCTATGCCAAGCGCGAACAGGAGATCGACGGCCTGGCAGGCCAGGGCGCCATGCGCAACCTGGAGCGCCAGGTGCTGCTCTCCGTGCTCGACCGCAAGTGGCGCGAGCACCTCTACGAGATGGACTACCTCAAGGAGGGCATCGGCCTGCGTGCCATGGCCCAGCGCGACCCGCTGGTCGAGTACCAGCGCGAGGGCTTCGACATGTTCACCGCCATGCTGGAGGGGCTGAAGGAGGAGTCGGTCGGCTTCCTGTTCAACCTCCAGGTCGAGGTGCAGCAGCCGCAGCCCGCCGGCGTCGCCGTCGACCCCGGCCTGCGCTCCCCGGTCGGCGCCGGCGCCCCCGCCCCCCGCCCGCTCCCCACCCAGGAAGCCGCCGCCAAGGCCGCCCCCTCCGCCGCGCCCGCCGCCCTGCTCGCCAAGGGCATCGACGACGCCGGCCCCCGCGGCCTCAGCTACTCGGGGCCCGACGAGGGTGGCCGCACTGCCGTGCACACCGACGACGAGGAGTACGGCGGAGACAACTCCGGCTCCCGCCGGGAGCGGCGCGAGGCGGCGCGGACCGAGTCGCGCGGGAAGCGTGGGCCCAAGAGCCGCCGCAGGCACTGATCTCCGTTCCGATCGAGGGCGTCCACTTCCGGGTGGGCGCCCTCGCTCATGCGGTAGATCGCGTCACAGGTCGAGGCCGGTGACGAAAGCCGCGGCAATCGGCCTGATCTCGTCGCACGACGGCGGCACCGGGACGAATGCCGCGTTCGCGAGGTAGCTGATGTCCACCCGGCCGTCGGGCGCCGCGAACGCCGCTCTGCACTCACCGTCCAGCCGCGGCACCGTGTAGAGCACCGCTTCGCGCCCTGCGAGCTGCTCCGTCGCGAAGATCGAGTACTCCGCCGAACCCCGGATGTCGTCGATACCGCGGTTCTGCACGCTGATCCAGACGGTTCCGGTCGGGACCGCGGCCGCGCCGGTGCCCTGGAAACGCAGAAATCTGCAGCCGAGCACCACGAGGTCGCCGGAGACCAGGTCGCCGGAGCGGTCTCGGGTCGACGGGTCGAAGCCGGCGGCGGTCGCCGTCGCGTCGTCGACGGCGAGGCACGGGTCGAGCCGGACCTGCTCGGCCACCCCGGTCTGATCCGGCGCGGCGGGCACGGAGACTGCGATCGAGGGGTTCGCGATCCTAGTCGGCGGGCCTGCGGTCGGCGAGTCATCCCCCCAGGCACCTGCGAGCAGCCCCAGCGCGACGATCGGCACGGTGTATGGCGACATCAACTCGACCTCCCGGTGGCCGTCGACAAGAACTGACCGCGGCGGTGAGTCCCCCGCGCTCAGCGTAAAGCACAGTCGGATGTGCTCTGCCCGAACTTCGGACCTATGCGGAGCGGGTTCGCGCCGGCGAATGTCACTGGTCGGAGATCGAGTATCGAGCGCAGACCGGCCCCGCGCTCGGCGGATACCGTTGGGCCGTCGGACTGGCCGGACGATTTCGACGACTACCCCACCCGGCGCTCCTGGCTGGAGTAGCAGCGGCTCAGGACTGGGAGCCGCTGTTGTCCGTACTGCTCGGCGGCTCCCACTCGAACGGCTGCACCACCACGAAACCCGGCCCGTGGAAGGCGTACTGGAACGCCTCGCCACTCCCACCGCGCAGCATGGACTTGAGATTCATGCTGGAGACCACCTTCGGCGCCAGATTCGCCGACCAGGCCACCGCGGCCTGGGTGTCGACGTAGGTCGGCTGCGTACTACAGTCCAGCACAACGGGTTTGCCGACCGCGCAGAGCGCGACGGTGCCGGTGCCGGTGACCGTCGTGTTGAACAGCCCGCCGGTGAAGAACCCGGCCCCCTTGACCCGGTTGATGTCCCACTCCAGCGCGGCGTCGAAGGCGAGCAGGTTGGTGCCGTTGACGCTCAGCGCGTCGCCGGTGAGGTCGATGAGGAAGACGTGGCCTGCCTGGTTGGCGAAGAACACCTCGCCCTGCCCGGACACCCGCATGAGCGGCACGTCCTCGTTGGTCACCATTCGCTTGAGCAGCTTCCCGACGCTTCCCGAACCCTGGTGGTCGAAGCGGATATCGCCCTGGTAGGCGACCATCGCCCCCTTCACCGCGAGCACATCCGGGCCGAGCCCCACCCGCAGCATCTGGGAGTTCTGCAGCGAGAACCGCTGCTGCGCCTGCACCTCGAGGTTGGCCTGGTCGAACAGTACGCTTCGCATGCTCTCCAGGGTACGGAGCGCATTCGCTACCGCCAGGCGAACGAGATCGTCCGGCCCATGCCGAAGGTACGTTCGCCGCCGCCGCGACGATATCGTCCACGCTGCCGGACATGAGCACCCGAACCTGCGCACTCACCTGCTCGATCGGCCGATCCCACCACGCCACCCCGAGCAACCGGGCGATGTCGTTGTCGGTGAGGATCACCGATCGCCGGGAGCGACAGCGCTTTTCAGGCCCGGTGCTCCGGGCAGTACGCGGCGACGGCGGCGTAGACGAAGAGGTACGGGAACTCGATGGTCTCGCTCGCGGACTCGGCCAGGTAGATGTGCTCGGCGGGGGAGTTGCCCACCGCCGTGAGGTAATCGCACTGGGTGCGCGCCAGTTTGATCGCCGCGTCCTGCACCGCGGCGGTCTCGTCGTCGTAGTGGCTGTCCCGAAGGAACTGCCGGTCCGCGGCGCTGCGCGGGGTCGCGGCGCCGACGATGTTCGATTGCGGCGCGGCTAGGGCCGCCTGCCCGCCGCCGAGCAGCAGCGTAGTCGCGGCGAGGGCGATGACGAGGGTGCGCATGGGGCCTCTCGGGAGTGTTCGATGGCTAGCCGGGAAGGGGCGGAACCTGTGGAACGGCGCCGTAGACGGGGTGGAACGGCCGTACGGCGTTGGATGTCATGCGTTGCGGCGCAACCGGATACGCGGGGGAGCCGTAGAGCTCGGGCAGCGGCCGGGTGTGGTCCTCCTTCGCGTCCTCGGCGGGAAGCGGGTCGGGCGATCCGGACATTCGAAACGACCTTCTGTCGAGCGAGAGCAGCGTGCGTGCGGAAGCCGCCGATGGGTACTCCGGTGGCGGCGGTCCGAACGGTAACGGAAAAGACTGCCGCAATACCGGTTTCACCCGCCCGGACAACGGTTGTTCGGGACGGCACCGGCGAGTGGTCGGGGCTCGCCGGTGCGCCGGTGCGGTCGGTTTTCCCGCCCCGCGACAAGCCGGGCGGTCTGCAAGTTCTAGCGCCGGGCGTGGAAGTACTTGGCTATCACGCCCACCGGGATCTCCACGTTGCCCTCGTCCTGGTCGGCGAACTCCTGCCAGGCCGGCTCGGCCTTGGTCATGTTCCGCAGCTTCCAGCCCGCAATGCCGCCGTAGGTGTTCCAGACCTTGGTCAGGAAGCGGGTGGTGTCGGCGTCGACGGCGTCCCAGTGGAACGGGTCGTCCTCGGCGAGCACCACCCAGCCCGCGCCGAACCCCTCGAACTCGCGGAAGACCGCGGGGACCACCGGCCCGGAGCGCCAGGCCTGCACCGGATCCTCGAAGAGCGGGCCCTCGTACTCGGCGAGGTGGTGCCCCTGCGCGTAGTAGAGCAGTTTCTGCAGCTTCAGGTTGGAGACTCCGGCGTCCTCGGTGGTCGCCCAGTCCACGAACCAGCGGGCTATGGTCGGCGCCGAATACGAGGGCACGGGTTCCGGCGTTGCCATGCGGTGCTCCTGCCCATCGACGTTCCCTCCCCGTGTCGTGCAAGCCGAGTTTACGTCCGGGAGTCCGCGGCGCCGCCGTTTTCCATTGTCACCAGGGGTCGTTCGAGTTCAGCGCGACGAGCAGACGGCGAATGGCGGCCACCCGCCGTTCCTTGCCCGGCAGCTCGTCCAGCGCGCACTCCGGGTCGGCGGGCGGGCCAAGGTGGGTGCAGCCGCGCGGGCAGTCCTCGATGGCGTCGGCGAGGTCGCTGAAGGCGGCGATCACGTCGTCGGGGGTGATGTGCGCGAGGCCGAAGGAGCGCACACCGGGGGTGTCGATCACCCAGCCGCCGGATGGCACCGGCAGCGCCACCGACTGGGTGGAGGTGTGTTTGCCCTTGCCCACCCCCGACACCTCGCCGACGGCGCGGAAGGCATCCGGCACCAGGCGGTTGACCAGCGTGGACTTGCCGACGCCCGAGTGCCCGATGAAGGCGGTGAGCCGCCCGGTGATCCGGTCCAGCACCGGTTCCAGCGGGTCCTCGATGCCGCCGTGCACGATGATCAGGTCCAGGTCGGCGAAGTCGGTGGCGAAGTCGGACTCGGCGGCCAGGTCGTCCTTGGTCAGGCAGAGCACCGGCTGCAGTCCGCCGACGAAGGCGGCGACCATGGTGCGCTCCACGAAGCCGGTGCGCGGCGGCGGGTCGGCCAGCGCGACCACGATGAACAGCTGCTCGGCATTGGCGACCACGACCCGCTCGAACGGGTCGGTGTCGTCGGCGGTGCGGCGCAGCACGGTGGCCCGCTCGGCCACCCGGACGATCCGGGCCAGGGTGTCCGGCGCGCCGGAGAGATCGCCGACCACGTCCACCAGGTCGCCGACGACGATCGGGGTGCGGCCCAGCTCCCTGGCCCGCATGGCGACCAGGCGCCGCTCCGGGTCGCCGGCGAGCACGCAGCCCCAGCGCCCGCGGTCCACCGCGACCACCATGGCCTGCTCGGCGTCGCTGTGCTGCGGCCGGGTCTTGGTGCGCGGGCGCGACCGCCCGCCGGGCCGGATCCGGACGTCGGATTCGTCGTACCCGGCCGCGGAGCGGCGCTGCCTGCTCAGCGGGCGGCCTGTCCGGCCGGTTCCGGGTCGAGCATGCGCTCCCAGAGCGCGACGAAGCCGGGCAGCGTCTTGGCGGTGGTGCCGATGTCCTCGATCCGCACATCGGCCACCCGGAGCCCCAGAATGGCTCCGGCCGTCGCCATCCGGTGATCGGCGTAGGAGTGCCAGGTGCCGCCGTGCAGCTCGGCGGGCTCGATCTCCAGCCCGTCCTCGGTCTCGGTGACCCGGCCGCCGAGCCGGTTGATCTCGGTGGCGAGCGCGGCCAGCCGGTCGGTCTCGTGCCCGCGCAGGTGCGCGATGCCGCGCAGCCGGGAGGGCGAGTCGGCGAGCGCGGCGAGCGCGGCCACGGTCGGCGTCAGCTCGCCGACGTCGTGCAGGTCGATATCGATGCCCGCCAGCCGCTCCGGGCCGCGCACCGTGAGCACGCCGTCCACGATCCCGGCCTCGCCGCCCATCCGGACCACGATCTCCCGGATGACGTCGCCGGGCTGGGTGGTGAGCCGCGGCCAGTGCGGGATGCTGACCTCGCCGCCGGTCACCGCGGCGGCGGCGAGGAAGGGGGTGGCGTTGGAGAGATCCGGCTCCACCTCGCGGTCCAGCGCGCGGATCGGGCCGGGCAGCACGGTCCAGGTCTGCGGGGCGCGTGGATCCTCCGGCGCCTCCACCTTGACATCGGCCTGGCGCAGCATCTCCACGGTCATCTCGATGTGCGGCATGGAGGGCAGCGCCGCGCCGCTGTGGTGCACCGTGATGCCATCGGAGAACCGGGCCGCGGAGAGCAGCAGCCCGGAGACGAACTGCGAGGAGCCGGAGGCGTCGATGGTCACCGGGCCGCCGCGCAGCCCGCCCGCGCCGCGCACGGTGAAGGGCAGCGTGTCGCCGGTGATGTCGGCGCCGAGCTCGCGCAACGCGTCCAGGATGGTGCGCAGCGGGCGGACCCTGGCCTGCGCGTCGCCGTCGAAGTGCACCTCGCCGGTGGCCAGCGCGGCCAGCGGCGGCAGGAACCGCATCACGGTGCCTGCGAGGCCGCAGTCCACGGTGCCCGCGTGCAGCGGGGCGGGGGTGACCACCAGGGTGTCGCCATCGCCGGAGATGTCGGCGCCGAGCGCGCGCAGCGCCCCGATCATGAGGTTGGTGTCCCGGCTGCGCAGCGCGCCGGTGATGGTGGAGGGGCCGTCGGCGAGCGCGGCCAGGACGAGTGCCCGATTGGTGATCGATTTCGAGCCGGGCAGGGTCACGGTCGCGTGCACGGGGACATCGACTTGGGGCGCTGGCCAGATACTCACTCGTCCATCTTCACCCATGTGAGTGCCGACCGGTGAACGCGGTACGGGCCGGAGCCGCCCCTCGACGGTTCCGGCCCGCGGATGGAGTGCGTGGCCGACGCCGTTGTCGCGCCACGCACCCCCGCCCGGAAAGCGGGCGGTCCGACCCCTTATTTGTTGCGCCCGTGCAGCACCGGGACGACCTTGCGCAGCAGGTTCACGGTCGACTTGGTGCGGCCGAAGCTGAGCAGCGCCATGCCGGGCACGGCGAACTTCTGGATGGCGATCGAGTGCGGCCGGGCGAACTCCTTCAGCCCGGGCTCGCCGTGGATCCGGCCGATGCCGGAATCCCCGACGCCGCCGAACGGCAGCCCCGGGATGGCGGCGAAGCCGAGCACCGAGTTCACCGAGGTGGCGCCGACCCGCAGCCGCCGCGCGATCTCCAGCCCCCTGCTCTTGGAGAAGACCGCGGAGGAGAGGCCGTACTTGGAGGTGTTCGCCAGCTCGATCGCCTCGTCCACGCTGTCCACCGTGCGCACGGTGACGGTCGGGCCGAAGGTCTCCTCGACCACCGCCTCCGACGACTCGTCCACGTCCACGAAGACCACCGGCTCGATGAAGGCGCCCTTGACCGACTCCGGCCCGCCGAGCACGGCCTTGCCGCCGCTGGCCAGCGCGGCGTCGATGTGCCGCTGCACGATGTCGATCTGGCTCGGCATGGTCATCGGGCCGTAGTCGGCGTCGTCACCGGAGCCCGGCTTGACGTCCTTCAGGATCCGGGTGAGCTCGGCGACGAAGGGCTCGCGCACCGAGCGCTCCACGTACACCCGCTCGACGCCGGCGCAGGTCTGCCCGCTGTTGCCCGCCGCGCCGAACGCGACGGCGTCGGCGGCGGCCTTGATATCGGCGTCCGCGGCGACGATCACCGCGTCCTTGCCGCCGCACTCCAGCAGCACCGGGGTGAGCCGCTCGGCGGCGACCGCCATGATCTTCTTTCCGGTGGCGGTGGAGCCGGTGAAGGCGATCTTGTCGATATCGGCCTTGACCAGCTCGGCGCCGGTCGCGCCGAAACCGTTGATTCCGACGAAGACGCCCTCGGGCAGCTCCGGGTTGGCCGCGCGGAACGCCTCGACCAGGAAGTTGCCGATGCCGGTCGAGTACTCGCTCGGCTTGAAGACCACGGCGTTCCCGGCGGCGAGCGCGTACGCGATCGAGCCGTTCGGGGTGTAGACCGGGTAGTTCCAGGGGCCGATGATGCCGACCACGCCGAGCGGGCGGTACTCCAGCCGCGCCGAGAAGTTGGACATCAGCGGGCCGGAGGCGATTCGCTTGGGGCCGAGCACCTTCTTGGCGTTCTTGGCGGCCCAGGCGATGTGCTCCAGCGCGAGCATGAGCTCGAGGAAGGCGTCGTCGTGCGTCTTGCCGGTCTCCCGGTGGATCAGGTCGGTGAACGCGTCCGATTCGGTGACCAGCCGGGTCGACCAGCGCAGCAGGGCCTTGCGGCGGTCGTCGAAGCTCAGCGCACCCCAGGCGGGGGCGGCGGCGCGGGCCTCGGCGACGGCCGCGCGCACCGCGTCCGCGTCGGCGACCGGATAAGTGGCGATGACCTCACCCGTGGCCGGGTCGACCGATTTCAGCGCCGTTTCGGGAGCGGCCGGGGTGGTCTCGGTGGTTGTCACGGTGGGTTCTCTCCTTGAACTGGGTTGGCCGGTCGGTGCGCGGCCGGCGCGTGCGGGTGGCGTGCGTCACCACCGCTGAGAGAATGCTAGGCCATATTTCTCACCAGGTCACCCCTGGTGTACTCGATTGTTCCCGATGCCCGCGGCGCGCGGTGGGAGTATCGATGCATGTGCGGACGATATGCGACCACGACCGATCCAGGGCGATTGGCAGCGGAGCTGGACGCCATCGATGAGGTCGAGGCGACGGAGAGCACGCCCAACTACAACGTGGCCCCGACCACCCAGGTGCTCACGGTGGTGCGCAGGCACGACCACGAGCATCCGGACGACGACCCGCGGCTGCGGGTGCGCCGGATGCGCTGGGGGCTGATCCCGCTGTGGGCCAAGGCCGCCGAGCCCGGCGTCCCGGTCAAGGGAAAGCCGCTGTTCAACGCGCGGGCAGACAAGGCCGCGACCACCCCGTCCTTCCGGGACGCGGTGCGGAAGCGGCGCTGCCTGGTGCCGATGGACGGCTGGTACGAGTGGCTGGTCGAGCCAGGCGCCGGGAAGGGCAAGGCCGCCAAGCAGCCGTACTTCATGGCGGCGGGCGATGGGGAGCGGCTGTACATGGCCGGGCTGTGGTCGGTCTGGCGCGACCGCGACGTGCCGGACTCCGCGCCGCTGCTCTCCTGCACCATCCTCACCACCGACGCGGTCGGCGAGCTGACGAAGATCCACGACCGGATGCCGCTGCCCATGCCGCGCGAGCACTGGGACGCCTGGCTGGACCCGGACCATCCGGCCCCGGCCGAGCTGCTGGCCACCCCGGACCCGGCCGTGGTCGCGGATATCGTGCCGCGCGCGGTGTCGCCGCTGGTGAACAGCGTGCGGAACAACGGGCCGGAGTTGCTCGCGCCGGTCGACCCGGGCGAGCTGCCCGAGCAGATCAGCCTGCTCTGACACTCAGAGCGGGCACTGCACCGCCGGGGTGGCCACGGCGAGCCCGCACTTGGCGGCGTCGGCGAGCAGGTCGATGATCTCGGCGGCGAGGTTGCCGCCGTACTCCGCCGCGCGGTCACCGGGGTCGGCGCCGCGGTTCGGGGCGTCGTCGGCGCCCTGCCCGTCGAACGGGAAGTCGGCCACCGGCGCCGCCGCGGGCGCGGCGGTGGCCTGGGCGCCCGCCATCCCGGTCAGCGCGGCGGCGGTGCACAGGGCGGCGAGCAGGCGGGACGCGGACATTCGACATCACTCCTCGGTTCGGCGCGGACGCGGTGATACGCATCACGTATACCCCGAGCGTGGAACTGGAATCGCGGCGGGCGGCGCAGCTTCGGGGCCGTCCGGCACGATCTCGCAGACGGGCTGCCGGATCCGCCTCGCGCGCGGGGGCGGGGGCGGTACTCACCGGCTGCGGATCGCGCCGGACCCGTGCGCGCGGCGTCGCTCAGGCGGCGATCGCCGCGGTCCGGGCGGAGGTGAGCCGGACCAGGTCGGCGGGGGCGAGCTCGATCTCCAGCCCGCGCCTGCCCGCGCTGCACAGCACGCGATCCCAGCCGAGCGCTGTCTCGTCGATCACCGTCGGCAGCCGCTTGCGCTGCCCGAGCGGGGAGATGCCGCCGAGTACGTAGCCGGTGCTGCGCTGCGCGGCCGCGGGCTCCGCCATGACCGCCTTGGCCGCGCCGAGCGCCGCGGCCGCCGCCTTGAGCGCGAGCGAGCGCGGCACCGGGACGACGGCTACCGCGAGCCCGCCGGTGTTCAGGCTGATCACCAGGGTCTTGAAGACCTGCGCGCCGACGATGCCGAGCTCGTGGGCGAGCGCGTCGACCGCCTCGGTGCCGTACGAATCCGAGCGCGGATCGTGGCCGTAGGCGTGCACGCGGTGCGCGACGCGCGCGGCGGTCAGTGCCTTGATCGCGGGGGTGGAGGCTCCGGCCATGTGCGCAACGGTAGCGGGAACACCGCGCACCGCTCGCGGCGTTGCACGCCGTGAGAGCGAACCAACCGAAGGAGGAGTGGTGCCCGTTCTGGTCGAGGAACGCCCGGCGTGGGCCGCGGCTTCGCCGAATGACCTGCGGTTCCCGGTCGCCTCGGACCTGCCGGTAGATTTGGCTGGTACGGCGACCGAAGGGACTCGTGTGACGAGCGACGATGACACCGGAGCCGGCCCCGCGGACGACAGCGGCGCCGGGCAGGAGAGCGACGAGGCGCGGTCCGAGCGGTTCGAGCGCGACGCCCTGCCGCTGCTGGACCAGCTCTACGGCGCGGCGCTGCGGATGACCAGGAACCCGGCCGACGCCGAGGATCTGGTGCAGGAGACCTACGTCAAGGCGTTCCAGGGCTTCAAGTCCTTCAAGGAGGGCACCAACCTGCGTGCCTGGCTCTACCGCATCCTGACGAACACCTACATCAACTCCTACCGCAAGAAGCAGCGGCAGCCCGCGCAGTACCCCACCGACGAGATTACCGACTGGCAGCTCGCGGCGACGGCCGAGCACACCTCGACCGGGCTCCGCTCGGCGGAGGTGGAGGCGCTGGACGCGCTGCCGGACGACGACATCAAGGCGGCACTGCAGGAACTCCCCGAGGAGTTCCGGATGGCGGTGTACTACGCCGACGTGGAGGGCTTCCCGTACAAGGAGATCGCCGAGATCATGGGCACTCCGATCGGTACGGTGATGTCCCGGCTGCACCGCGGGCGGAAGCAGCTCAAGGGGTTGCTCGCCGACGTGGCGCGCGAGCGGGGGTTCAACCGGGCGGATCGGCAGGAGGTCAGGCAGTGAGCGAGCTGGACGAGGGCACGCCCGAACCCGACCTGGAGCTGGACTGCACCGCGGTCCTCACCGACGTCTGGCTCATGCTCGACGGCGAGTGCGACGACGCCACCAGGGCCAGGCTGCAGCACCACATGGAGCACTGCTCGCCGTGCATCGAGGCGTACGGCATCGAGGAGAAGATCAAGAGCCTGCTCAGCCGCAAGTGCGGCGGCGACCGGGCGCCCGAGTCGCTGCGCGACCGGTTGACGCTGGAGATCAGGCGATCGGTCACGATCACCCGGATCGAGAGCACCGACCAGGGCTGACGACGAAAACGAGCGGCACGCGTCCTCCGGTGGAGGAGCGTGCCGCTCGTGCGTTCGGGCCGCGATTCAGGAATTGGGCCGCTTGCCGTGATTGGCCGCGTTTCCCTTGCGGCTGCGCTTCTTACGTCCGCGCTTACCCATAGGTAGTCTCCCTTCTGACTGGTTCACGGCCATTCTTCCACGTGTGGTTGGCTGTAACCGCAGCGGATGGGCCGATGCGAGGACGGGGTGTCATGGCTGAGGAAGTGCGGGCGGAGATGGTCTCCACGGTGCTGACCGTCGAGGTCGCGGTGGGTGACACGGTGCGGACCGACCAGACCCTCGTGCTGCTGGAATCCATGAAGATGGAGATCCCGGTCATCACCGAGTCGGACGGCGAGGTCACCTCGATCGCGGTCGAGCCGGGCCAGGTCCTGCAGCAGGGCGATCTGATCGCCGTCATCTCCTGATCCGGGGCATTCGTGGCCACCCTGAGCGAGCTGCTCGCGGAACATACCGACCTCCCCGGCCTCGCCGTCGACCACCTGCAGCGGGTGGTGGGCGACTGGCAGCTGCTGGCCGACCTCTCCTTCGCCGACCTGCTGCTCTGGGTGGGCTCCGGGCTGATCGACGACGGCGCCGACATCGTCTGCGTGGCCCAGTGCCGCCCGACCACCGCGCCCACCGTGCACCTGGAGGACCGGGTCGGCACCGCCGCCTCCAGGGACGAGCACGCCCAGGTCTTCGAGGCGCTCGGCACCGGGCGGATCGTCCGGGCGGACTCCGAGGTGGAGGCGCAGGGCGTCTACCACCCGCATCCCACGCACGCGGTACGCGAGGCCATCCCGGTGCGCTGCGGCGAGGACGTGATCGCGGTGCTCAGCCGGGACACCGACCAGCAGCGCTCGCGGGCCCGCAGCGCGCTGGAGACCGCCTACGTGGCCTGCTCCGACGACCTCTGCCAGATGATCGCCGACGGCACCTTCCCGACCCCGGAGGACCGCGCGGCCACCCACTCCAGTCCGCGCGCGGGCGACGGCTTCATCCGGCTGGACACCGACGGCATCGTGGTCTATGCCAGCCCGAACGCGCTCTCCGCCTACCACCGGATGGGGCTGCAGAGCGACCTGGCCGGGCAGGACCTCGCCATCACCACGCGCTCGCTGGTCACCGACCCGTTCGACGCGCAGGAGGTGGTCGGCGACATCCAGGCCGCGCTGGCCGGGCGCACCGGGCGGCGGATGGAGGTGGAGGCGCGCGGCGCGACCGTGCTGCTGCGCACCCTGGTGCTGCGCCCGCACGGCGAGCTGGCCGGCGCCGCGGTGCTGGTGCGCGACGTCACCGAGGTCAAGCGCAGGGACCGCGCGCTGCTCAGCAAGGACGCCACCATCCGGGAGATCCACCACCGGGTGAAGAACAACCTGCAGACCGTGGCCGCGCTGCTGCGGCTGCAGGCCCGCCGCACCGAGAACTCCGAGGCGCAGGTGGCGCTCACCGAGTCGGTGCGCCGGGTGACCTCCATCGCCTCGGTGCACGAGATGCTCTCGATGTCGGTGGACGAGGAGGTCGACCTCGACGAGGTGGTGGACCGGCTGCTGCCGATCATGGCCGACGTGGCCACCGTGCACACCGCGCGGATCAAGGTGCGGCGCGTCGGCTCGCTCGGCGTCTTCTCCGCCGAGCGGGCGACGCCGCTGGTCATGGTGCTGACCGAGCTGGTGCAGAACGCCATCGAGCACGCCTTCGACGCAGGCGAGAACGGCACCGTCACCATTCGCTCGGAGCGCTCGGCGCGCTGGCTGGACGTGATCATCAGCGACGACGGCCGCGGCCTTCCCCCCGGCTTCAGCCTGGAGTCGTCGGACCGGCTCGGGCTGCAGATCGTGCGCACCCTGGTCACCGCCGAGCTCGGCGGTTCGATCGGGCTGCACCCCGGCGCCGATATCGGCACCGACGCGGTGCTCCGGGTGCCGCTCGGCAGGCGTCCCGGCCGCTAGGAAAACAGCCCCGGGAAGCAAAGAAGCCCGGCACCACGGGGGTGCCGGGCCGGGTGGCATCCACCGGGCCGGGCTGGGCTCGGGTTCAGCCGGTCGTCGAAAACTAGACGACGGTGCGGGTGCGGGTGCGGGCGTTGCGACGCTTCAGCGCCCGGCGCTCGTCCTCGCTCATACCACCCCACACGCCGGCGTCCTGCCCGGACTTCAGGGCCCAGGAGAGGCAGTCGGCAGTGACAGGGCAGCGAGCGCAGACCAGCTTGGCATCAGCAATCTGCGCGAGCGCAGGACCACTGTTACCCACCGGGAAGAACAGTTCGGGGTCCTCGTCGCGACAGATGGCATTGTGGCGCCAGTCCATTCCTCTGCTCCTTGTCTGGGCGCCCCGAAAGACGCTTTGCTTTGTTGGTGATCAGTTCACTTGTGCGTATCGAATGTTTCCGCACGGTTGCTTGTGAATGCTTTCACGAACACCGTAGATGTCAATAGGTCTGCGGTGCACCGTGTGGAAGCTCACGCTGCGAAGGAACCCCTCGGGGATCCTGCTCGGTCCTTTGTACTCGCTATACCCGGTTCGTGCAGCCCAACCATGCGGGTTTGGCCTGGATCACACCCCGGGCGGCGGGGGCGGGGCGATGACGCCGAGCATGTCCGGCACCGCGGTGAACTCGACGGCGGTGCGCTCGCCGAGGTAGTCGCCATCGATTTGCAGCCCGATCGGCGCGTGCGCCTCGACCCGGACCGACTTCACGTCGTCGTCCCGGAAAAGGTTGCGTGACTTGGGGTTTCCCCCCGGCCTGAGGAGCTGCGCGGCGAGCAGGATGGTGGGTGCGACGGCGGTGGTGCGGACCGCGAAGAGCCCGAGCCCGGTCTCGAACCTGGTGCCGGGGTTGGTGTGCACCGGCGTGCTCTCCAGATAGGTCCACGGTGTGGTGTTGGTGACGAAGGCGTAATGCACATCATCAATGGGGGCATGGCCGGGGATGTGCAGCCGGACCTTCGGTTCCCGGCGCTTCGCTCGGAAGAACTCGCGGATGGTGGTGCGGACGTACCGCGCCGGGGTCGCGGCCTTGCCCCTGGCCCGGCTCGCGTCGATGGCCGCGCAGACCTCGGCGTCCAGCCCGACCCCGGCGGAGAAGGTGAACCAGCGGTCCTCGGCGAGGCCGAGCCCGATCCGGCGGTCGGAGCCGGTGCCGAGCAGCCCGATGAGCTGGTTGGTCGCGGTCACCGGGTCCGGCGAGATGCCGAGTGCGCGGGCGAAGACATTGGCCGAGCCGCCCGGGATCACGCCGAGCCGGGGCAGCCAGGCCTGGCCGTCGTCCACCGCGGGTAGCGGCAGGAAGCCGTTGATCGTCTCGTTGACGGTGCCGTCGCCACCGTGCACCACGATCAGGTCCATCTCGTTCGTCGACGCCCACTGCGCCAGCTCGGCCGCGTGGCCGCGGTGCTGGGTGTGCGCGACGGTCAGCTGGGTCCGGCTCTCCAGTGCGTGCGCCAGCAGATCGCGGGTCGCGGCGGTGGTGGAGGTGGCGTTGGGGTTGACGATGAGCAGCGTCCGCACACCGGAAGCCTAGTTGGCGGATCGCGCCAGTGCCGCCGGGGCGTCCCTCGCTAGGCTGGGCGGGTGGTCGACAGCGACGAGAACGAGCTCTCCGGGCAGGATGCGCGCGCCGCGACGCCGAACTCGGTGCGCGGGGCGGGAGCCCTGGTGGCGCTGGAGGGCGCGGTGGCGGTGGTGGTGGTCGTGGTGCTGGTCGTGCGCGGCCTGCGGGGTCACGATCAGAGCCAGGCCAGCGGGTACGGCACCGCCGCCTGGTTCGGCATCCTCGGCGGCGCGGTGCTCGCCGCCGGGATCGCGCTGCTGGCCGGGCAGCGCTGGGGCCGGGCCATCGCGGTGATCGCCCAGGTGTTGCTGCTCCCGGTGACCTGGTCGCTGCTCACCGACTCGCACCAGCCGTTCTACGGCGCGCTGCTCGGCGTGGTCGTGGTCGGCGCCCTGGTCCTGCTCTTCGCGCCGGGCACGAATCGCTGGATGGCGGCGGAGTACGGGGTCGAGGCGCCCTGAGTCAGGCGCCGTCGCGCAGGCGCTCCCGCGGCGCGATGGCGGCGTCGGCGGGCAGCTCCGGCGGGCCGGGCCGCGTCAGCCCCTGTCCGCGTCGGCGGCCAGCTCGGTGAGGGCGGCGCCCGCCAGCCGGTAGCCGATCCAGTCGTCCTGGGGCACGGCGCCGAGAGCGCGGTAGAACTCCAGCGCGGGGGTGTTCCAGGTGAGCACCGACCAGGCCACCCGGCTGTAGCCCTTGTCCACCGCTTCGGCGGCGAGCGCGGCGAGCAGCGCCCTGCCGTGGCCGCTGCCGCGCGCCTCCGGGGTGACGTAGAGATCCTCCAGGTAGATGCCGTGCACACCGTCCCAGGTGGAGAAGTTCAGGAACCAGACGGCGCTGCCGACCACCCGGCCGTCCGGCTCCTCGGCCACGTGCGCGAAGAGCGCGGGGGCCGGGCCGAAGAGCGCGCCGTGCAGTTGCTCGACGGTGAGCCTGCACTCGGCGGCGGCCTTCTCGTACTCGGCGAGATCGTGCACGAGCCGGACGATGGCGGGGATGTCGGAGGGGACGGCGCGGCGGATCACGCGGGGGCTCCTTCGGGTTCGGGGGTGCTGCCGACCAGGTTGTGCGCGAGCAGGGTGCGGACGTCGCGGTCGAAGCCGAGCACCGAGACGCCGCCGGTCGCCATGGCGAAGCGGCGCCCCTCGACGATCGGGAACTCGTTCCAGCGCGCGATGAGAGCGCGGGAGAAGTGGCCGTGGCCGACCAGTACCACGTCGCGCTCCGGCAGCACCGGAAGCGCCCTGGCCAGCACCGCGTCCGCCCGCGCGGTCACCCGCGCGGCCGATTCGCCGCCGGGGACGGCACCGGTCCAGATGGTCCAGTCCGGCACGGTCTGCCTGATCTCCTCGGTGGTGCGGCCCTCGTAGTCGCCGTAGTCCCACTCGGCGAGGTCGTCGTCCACGTCGTCCGGGGTGAGCCCGGCCAGCTCGGCGGTGTGGATCGCGCGCCGCCGCGGGCTGGTCAGGACGAGCGGGGTGCGCAGGGCGAGCCCGCCGAGCACCCGGCCCGCGGCCGCGGCCTGGTGCTCGCCGAGCGGGGTCAGCGGCAGGTCGGTGCGGCCGGTGTGTTTGTGCAGCGTCGACCACGGGGTCTCGCCGTGCCGGAGCAGTACGAGCCTGGCCTCGTCGAGTGCGGACATGGCTCCCATCATGTCCCCCCGGTGCTCAGCCGAGGGCGTGCACCCGGCCGTCGCGCAGCTCGAGCACCGTGGAGCCGCTCACCGCGAGCGCCACCGGGCCGGTGCCCGCGCCGCGGTCGACCGGGATGCGGCCGAGCACCTCGCCGGTGAGCGGATCGAGGACAAGGATGGCGCCGGGCGCGGGCAGCAGCAGCCTGCCCGCCATGGTCGCGGGTGAGCCGATCGCCTCCGGCGCCACCCAGAGCGGGTCGAACGAGCTGACGTTCAGCGCGATCACGCTGTTGCCGGTGAAGAGCAGCGCGGCCGAACCGATCCGGGTGAGGGTCGCGGAGTCGGCGAGCGGCGAGGAGAGCTCGTGCGTGGTGACGCCGTTGCCGGTGCCGTCGTAGACCTCGAGCCGGGGCGCGGCCGCGGTGCCGTCCGGGCCGGGGCCGCCCGGTAGCGCGACCAGGATGCGGTTCTCGGTCACCGCGAGCACCCGCGCCCCCGGAGCGTCGGCGCCGGGGGAGGTGAGCACCCGGGAGCCGAACTCCTCGGGCACGGTGTTGTCCTTCGGCGCCGGATCGAGCACGGTGAGCCGGGTGGAGGCGTCGCCGGGGCAGCGCTCCAGCACCGCGAGCCGGGAGGCGGAGGAGACCGCCGAGCGCAGCTCGCAGTCGCGCCGCGGCTGGGTCTTCACGTTCACCGGGGCGTCGACGTAGCCGTACTCCAGGGTGCGCACCAGGTCGGAGCGCCAGACCTCCAGCCTGCGGTCCCCGCTGGCCAGGGTGTAGGTGCCGTCCACCGTGAGCCGGATCTCGCCGTCGGCGTAGCTGCTGCGCGCAGTGCGGCGGGCGCCGGTGTCGGCGGCGAGCATGGTGGTCTCGCTGCAGCCGCGGTCGTCGCGGTAGGTGGCGATGACGGTGCCGAACTGGGTCTCCAGGCCGCAGAGCGGGAGGTCGCGGCGGTAGTGCCAGAGCTCGGCGCCGGAGGTGGCGTCGCGGCCGGTGACGGTGCCGCCCTCGCCGGTGATCAGTACCGCGCCCGCGACCAGAACCCGGGTCGAGACCGGGTCGGGGGCCTGCCACAGCTCGCGCAGCGCGGCCGGGACGGTCCCCGCCGCGGGCGGGGGTGCGAGGGTCGTCGCCGCCGTCGCCGATTCGGTCTGCCGCGCGCCCGAGTTGACCCAGACCACCAGGACCGCGAGCAGCACGAGCGCGGCGATCCCGGCGGCGGTCATGAGGTCGGCGCGGGTCTGCCGCTCGGGTTCGAGCACGCACGCGAGCGTAGCGCAGGGGTTTGCCGCGCCCGGCGCGACGGAGCGTGCGGGCCGCGGGGTTACCCGCGCGGGCCGGTAGTGGCAGCCGAGCGGAGGGCGCGCGGCGCGGAGCCGGCCGGGGCCGAATGGCCGGATTTCCGGTTTAGAGCGGGGATTGCAGGCGCCTGCCGGTGGTGGCGGCCGAGCGGACGGCACGCGAGCCGGCTGGGGCCGAATGGCCGGATTTCCGGCTACGGAGAGCGGGGGTTGCAGGCGCCCTCCGGTGGTGGCGGCCGAGAGGACGGCGCGGGAGCCGGCTGGGGCCGAATTGCCGAATCTCCGTCTGCGGAGACGCGACCGCCGCCGCACCGTGGCGATGCGGCGGCGGGCCGGGTGTGAACTCAGGCTTCGGCGGTGGCCTCGGACGGGGTGGCGGCGGTCTCGCCGGACGGCTTGCGCCGCCTGCGGCGACGGCGGGCGGGCCTGTCGCCGGAGTCCTCGGACTCGGCGGTGCCCTCGGCACTGCCTGCCTCGCTCGCCGCGATGGCGCCTGCCTCGGCCGTACCGGCCCCGTCGGCGGCGTGCACGCCGGACCCCTCCGCGACCGGAGCATCACCGGCGCGACGCCTGCGACGGCGTCTGCGCGGCGCATCGCCTTCCGCATCGCCTTCCGCATCGCTGTCGGTGACCGCACCGCTGTCGGTGCCCGCGTCCTCGACGGGCTGCCCGCCGCGCGTCCGCCGCCGCGACCTGCTGCGCGGCTCCCGCGCGGGCCGCTCGACGACGACCGCGTCGTCGTCCCGCTCGACCCGCGCCGTGCGCAGGGTCCCGGTGACCCCCTCCGGAATGCCGAGCTCGGCGAAGAGGTGCGGCGAGCGCGAGTAGGTCTCGACCGGCTCCGGGATGCCGAGCCCGAGCGCCTTATCGATGGCGGCCCAGCGGTTCAGCTCGTCCCAGTCGATGAGCGTGACGGCGACGCCGGTGCGCCCGGCCCGCCCGGTGCGGCCGATCCGGTGCACGTAGGTCTTCTCGTCCTCCGGGCACTGGTAGTTGAGGACGTGCGTGACGTCGTCGATATCGATGCCGCGCGCCGCAACGTCGGTGGCGACCAGCACGTCGATCTTGCCGCTGCGGAACCGGTCGAGCGCCTTCTCCCGCGCGATCTGCCCGAGGTCGCCGTGCACCGCGCCCACCGCGAACCCGCGCTCGGCCAGGTCGTCGGCGACCTTCTGCGCGGTCCGCTTGGTCCGGGTGAAGATCATGGTGGCGCCGCGCCCCTCCGCCTGCAGCACCCGCGCGACCAGCTCCGCCTTGTCCAGCGCGTGCGCCCGGTAGACGAACTGCGTGGTGCGCTCGTGGATGGCGGAATCGTGCGGCTCCTCGGCCCTGATGTGCGTCGGCCGGGTGAGGAAGGTGCGGGCCAGCGTGATGATCGGGCCGGGCATGGTGGCCGAGAAGAGCATGGTCTGCCGCTTCTCCGGGACCATGGTCAGGATCCGCTCGATATCGGGCAGGAAGCCGAGGTCGAGCATCTCGTCGGCCTCGTCCAGCACCAGCACCCCGACCTTGCCGAGGATCAGGTGCTGCTGGTCGGCCAGGTCCTGCAACCGGCCGGGGGTGCCGACCACCACGTCGACGCCGGAGCGCAGCGCGGCGATCTGCGAGTCGTACGGGCGGCCGCCGTAGATCGAGGTGACCCGCAGCTGGCCCTGGTGGTTGCGCAGGTACTTGCTCGCGTTCTCCAGATCCTGGGTGACCTGGATGCACAGCTCGCGGGTGGGCACGATGACCAGTGCCCGCGGCGTGCCGTCCAGCGGTGCGGTGCCGTCGGCGCTCGCGATCCGGTTCAGCAGCGGAACGCCGAATCCGAAGGTCTTGCCCATTCCGGTGCGCGCCTGGCCGATCAGGTCCTCACCGGCGAGCGCCAGGGGCAGGGTGAGTTCCTGAATCGCGAAAGTGCGTTCGATTCCGAGCTCGGTGAGCGCGCGGACGATTTCGTCGCGAACCCCCAATTCGGCGAATGTCGGTGCGGTGTGCGTCGCATCCAGTTCGGCGGTCAGCAGCGTATCCGCCAGCCCCGGTTCCTGTTCGACAGTGATCTTGCTCAGGTTCGTGCCTTTCCTCGTCGATCGCATCAGCGCGCACGAGGTGTGGGGCCTGGTGGCCCGCGACGACCACGTTTCTCCTCGGTCGACACCTGCTCGGCTCGCTGCCGGACGATCGGGGCAGGCAGCCCGTGGGCGGGGCCTGCTCGGGGAATCGTCGGCGCGGCGCGGCGGTGCCGCGGATTCGGTGCGCGCACATTTCCCGGCAACGGAGTCCCGAGTTCGGGCTGCGTTTCGCCGAGTTGTCGCCCCGGCAAACTTCCGTTGTCCGCAATGATTGTAGCGTGCTATTGTTCCGCGCCCGGAAAGGCGGGTTCGCGCAATTGCGATCGCCCGGTGGCTTGTCCTCGGTGAACGCCCACGTACGCTGCGGCTCATGGCAATTCATCCGGCCCGGCGAATCTGGACGACGCTCGAACCGCTGCACGATGTGGTGTATTTCGGGTCCGGGGTCAAGGAGGCCGGTACCGCGGTGGGGCTGCGCGGTTACTGGCAGACCTACTTCGCCTTCCGGGCCGCGCCGCTCGGCGCCGTCGCGCCCGCCGCGGTGCTCGCCACCTTCGCCGGATTCCATCCGGAGATGGTCGCGCGGGCGCTGCCGGACGCCTGGGCCCGCGCGACCCCGGAGACCTGCCTGACCGCCCGCTCGGAGATCGCCACCGCGCTGCTCCGCGGCGCGGGCGCCGGTGCCGCCGAGTGCGCCCGCGCGGTCGAGCTGCTCGCGCCGGTGCAGCGCGCCGCCGACCCCACCGGCCGGCCGCTCTTCGCCGCCAACGCGGCGCTGCCGCTGCCCGCCGACCCGGTGGCCGCGCTCTGGCAGCTGGCCACCGCGCTGCGCGAGCACCGCGGCGACGGCCACGTGGCCGCGCTGGTCGGGGCGGGCGTCACCGGGCGGCAGGCGCTGGTGCTGCAGACGGCGGCGGGCAAGACGCCGGTCTCGGTGATCCGGCCCGCGCGCGGGGTCTCCGAGTGGGAGTGGGCGGACGCCGTCGACGAGCTGCGCGCCGCCGGGCTGGTCTCCGGCGAGCCGGACGGCCCGACGCTCACCGGCAGCGGCGCCGCGCTGCTGCAGCGGGTCGAGCGGGTCACCGACGAGGCGGCCTGGAACGGCGCGCTGGCCGCGCTGCCGAGCGATGCCGCCACCGAGCTCACCACCTCGCTGGCGCCGCTGGTCGACGCGGTGCAGCGCGGTATCGTCCCGGCGGTGAGCCCGGTCGGATTGCGGCGCGAGTGATCCTCGGCACGAAACACAACTACCTGGTACCGGCGGTACCGTGATGTGCGACAGTGATCCGGTGAGCATCGTCGCCGCTGTTACCCGCGCCGCCCGCAACGCGCTGGCCCTGACCCCGCTCGGCTCCGGCGTCGGGGTGCCCGAGCCGATCCCCTCCGACGTGCTGCACGCCGAGCCACACCTGACGCTGCGCCGCTACCACCACGCCGCCCCGGCGAATGCCCCCGCGGTGCTGCTGGTGCCGCCGCTCGCCGCCCCGGCGAGCTGTTTCGACCTGCGGCCCGGGCAGAGCGTGGTCGAGTTCCTCGGCGGCTCCGGCCGGGCGCCGTACCTGGTCGACTACGGGCCGGTGGGGTACGCGGACCGGCGGATGGGGCTGGCGGACTGGATCGACCGCATCCTGCCCGAGGCGGTGCTGCGCACCTCGGCGGAGCGCGGCGGCGAGCCGGTGGACCTGGTCTGCTGGTCGCTCGGCGGCACGCTCGCGCTGCTCACCGCGGCCGCGCACCCGGAGCTGCCGATCCGCTCGGTCACCGCGGTCGGCTCGCCGCTGGACTACAGCCGGATGCTCGGCGTGCCGCAGCTCCGGCTGCTGGCCGCGCCGACCGGCGGGCAGCTCACCTCGGCGGCGATCAGGGCCGCGGGCGGGGTGCCCGCCCCGCTGACCCGGCTCTCCTACCGCCTCTCCGCCTGGGACCGCGAGCTGATGCGGCCGTTCTTCATCGCGGGCAACCTGGCGAACACCGACGCGCTGGCGAGGATGCAGACCATCGATCGGTTCCTCGCCGATATGGCCGGGTACCCCGGCCGCTTCATGGACCAGGTCTGGCGGCGCTTCGTGCTCGCCGGTGACCTGGAGTCCGGCGTCCTCCGGCTCGGCGCGCGCCGGATCGCGCTGGCCGATGTCACCGCGGCGGTGTTACTGATCGGCGGCCCGCGCGACGCCATCACCGCGGCGGGCGCCGTGCGGGGCGGGCTGCGCACCCTCACCGGCGCCCGCTCGGTGCGGTACGAGACCGCCCCCGGCAGCCATCTCGGCATTCTGACCGGCCCGGATGCCGCGGCTACCACCTGGTCGTACCTGGACGCGTTCCTCACCGAGCAGGTCGAGGTGCCGGGCGGGGCGGTGCCGGTCGGGTAGCGGGCTAGGCTGGTGCACATGGGAGTCGAGTCGCCTGCCGACGTGTCCTCGTCCGAGCCGGCCGTTGCCGCCGAGCATCCCGGGGTGAACGATCTCTTCGCGGTGCTCGCCTACGGTGAGATCTCCGCCTTCTACCGGCTCGCCGAGGAGGCCGCGCTCTCCCCGACGCTCTCCGGCAAGGTGCTCGCGGCCAAGATGGCGGCGGCCGAGATGGGGCACTTCCGCACGCTGGAGGTGGCGCTCGCCGAGCGCGGCGTCGACATCTACGCGGCGATGGCCCCCTTCATCCGCGCCCTCGACGATTACCACGCCTCCACCGACCCGTCGACCTGGCTGGAGTCGATGGTCAAGTTCTACGTCGGCGACGGGATCGCCGCCGACTTCTACACCGAGATCGCGGGCGCGCTGCCGACCGAGGTCGGCGCCGTGGTGCGTGACGTGCTCGCCGAGACCGGGCACTCCCAGTTCGTGGTGGACGAGGTGCGGAACGCGGTGCGGGAGAACCGCTCCGAGCGCGATCGGCTCACGCTCTGGGGGCGCAGGCTGCTCGGCGAGGCGATCACCCAGGCGCAGTACGTGATGGCGCAGCGGGACGAGCTCACCGAGCTCGTGCTCAGCGCCACCGGCGATCTCAACGGCATGGCGAAGCTCATCGAGCGCATGCAGGCCGGGCACGCGGCCCGCATGGAGGCACTCGGCCTCTGAGCCGGGCCGGCGCCGGGGAGCAGTCGCGCCCGGCGGACGGTGAGCCCGCGGCCGAGCACGAAGGCCGGGGTCGGGTCGAGCGCCCGGATGATCGCCTCGATGCCCTCCGGCACCATCCGCACCGGCGCGGCGCCGCCGGGGCAGCGCTCCTCGCGGGCTCCTCCGCCACCGCAAGCATCGACCGCACCGCGCTCGGCGTCGGCGCGCCCGCGCCGGGATTCCTGAGCAGCGCGGTCACGATCGAGCTGGAGATCCAGCTGGTGGAGCCGGCCTGAACCGTTCGCTGACAGCGGAGCAGCCGTGTGCCGCCCCGGTTACCTGCTCGACTAGCCTGGGACCGACAGCACAGGACTCTAGGTTCGGAGGTTGGCCGTGGAGGTCAAGATCGGTATTTCGGATAGCCCGCGGGAGCTCGTGATCGCCAGCTCGCAGACCCCGGCCGAGGTCGAGTCCCTGGTCAGCGGCGCGCTCGCCGGCGAGAACGGGGTACTGGCGCTCACCGACGAGAAGGGCCGCAAGTACCTGATCCAGTCCGGCAAGGTCGCCTACGTCGAGATCGGCACCTCCGCCGCGGGCCGGGTCGGCTTCGCCGCGGTCTGAACCGCTCGCCCACGACGAGGGCCCCGCACCGTCGATCGGTGCGGGGCCCTCGTCATCGCCGGATCAGGGCCGCTCGAGCGGGTGCTGCAGCGGGATGTGCGAGAGCCCGCCCCAGGCCAGCGCGACGGTGGTGTCCACCGCCTCCTCCTTGGGGATCGGGCGATCCGCCTCCAGCCAGTACCGCGCGGTGAACTGGCTGGCGCCGACCAGTCCGACCGCGAGGATGCGGGCTCGGTACGGGTCCAGCCCCGAGTCGTGCGCCACCACGTCGAAGACGGCGTCCACGCAGGCCTCGGTGGCCTGCTCGACCCGGCGCTGCACCTGCGGCTCGCTGGTGAGGTCGGACTCGAAGACCAGCCGGAAGCCCTGCTGCTCGTTGTCGACGAAGTCGTAGTACGCCTGCACCGCCGCGCGCACGCGCTGCCGGTTGTCGGTGGTCGAGCGCAGCGCCTGGCGCACGCTGGAGACCAGCATGTCGACGTAGTTCTGCAGCACGGCGACGTACAGCTCGAGCTTGCTGGTGAAGTGCTGATACAGCACCGGCTTGCTCACTCCCGCGCACTGCGAGATCTCGTCCATCCCGGAGGCGTGGTAGCCGCGGAGCACGAAGACCTCACTCGCGGCCTGGAGTAGCTGCAGCCTGCGCTCATCGCGCGGCAGCCTGGTGCCACGTTTGGTCGCTGTCGCGCCGCGGTTACCCGCGGGCTGGGGATCGGGCGACGAGTTTCGCGCCATCCGATCCACGAGGTCAGTCATGTCGGCTCTCCCAGTCGGCGCCCCGGCAAGAGTTGGGGTTTGCACCGGGTATCCCAAGCACGATACCAACTGTCGGCCGCCGCCCGTGCCCGCCCGTGATTGCCGGCCCAACGCCGCTGCGGCATGCGGCGATTCGAGGCAGACTGGCCGCTGTGAGAGTCTGTCTTCCGTGACCGACCGACCGGAACCACCGTCCGGCGCCGAGCTCGACCGCCTTCCCGTCGCGGCCGGAGGGGCCCCGCCGGTGCGCTACAGCCCGCCGGATCGCTCCCGCCAGCCGCTCGCCGCGAGCTGGAATCCGACCGAGCACGGCCCGGTCGCGGACGAGCCGGAACAGCGCGACGGCCCCGTCCGGCGATTCCTCTCCACCTACGGCTGGCGCGCCTACGTACTGCCGGTGCTGCTCGTGGTGTCGGTGCTGGTCGGGGTGGAGGCGGTGCGCGGCGGCGGGCCGCCCCCGGTGGTGGCGGCGAGCGGCGTGCCCGGCTTCGGCACGCTGAGCCCGCGCGCGGACGACGTCGGCATCATCGGCGCGCCGCCGGGCGACGGGAAGTTCCCGGCCGACCTGCCCACCGGCGCGCTGCCGGGGGGCGGGCCGTTCACCGAGGTCGGCGCGGGCACGTGGCGGGTGGTGCCGGGCGGCACCGAGCAGGTCGGGCACGGCACGCAGTATGTCTTCACGTACACCGTCGAGGTCGAGGACGGAGTGGACACCGCGGCCTACGGCGGCGACGCCGCGGTCGCCACGATGGTCGACTCCACGCTCGCCAACCCCAAGAGCTGGGGCCATGATTCGCGCTTCGGCTTCCGCCGGGTGGACCGGGGCGACCCGGACTTCCGGGTGGCGCTGAGCTCGCGGGCGAGCACCAGGAAGGCCTGCGGCTTCGACATCCCCATCGACTCGTCCTGCTACAACGCCGACTCCGAGCAAGTGGTGCTCTCCGAGGCGCGCTGGGTGCGCGGCGCCCCCGCCTTCGAGGGCGATATCGGCTCCTACCGGCAGTACCTGGTGAACCACGAGATCGGCCACGCCATCGGCTACCACCAGCACCAGCCGTGCGAGACCGACGGCGGGCTGGCGCCGGTGATGATGCAGCAGACCTTCGGCACCGACAACAACGCCATCGCCACGCTGGACCCGAGCGGGGTGGTTCCCATGGACGGGAAGCGCTGCCGCTTCAACGCATGGCCCTACCCACGTGGGTGAGCGCGGCTGCCCGGCCGGTGCGGTGCGGTGGCGGCGCAGACAGCAGCCCTACCCACGTGGGTGAGCGCGGCTGCCCGGCCGGTGCGGTGCGGTGGCGGCGCAGACAGCAGCCCTACCCACGTGGGTGAGGCGCGGCTGCCCGGCCGGTGCGGTGGCGGCGCAGACGGCGGCCCTACCCCGGGAGTGAGCGTGCTCGCCCGGTGCGCGACGATGGCCGGGAAGAACCGGCCGGTCACCGGCGTTGCACGGAGAAATTCACCGGCCATCGACGCGAGGAGCCCTTGACGTGTCATCACCGAAGCCGCTGCCGCCCCTTGTCGAACCGGCCGCCGAGCTCACCAGGGACGAGGTGGCCCGCTACAGCCGCCACCTGATCATCCCGGACCTGGGCGTGGACGGGCAGAAGCGGCTGAAGAACGCCAGGGTGCTCGTCATCGGCGCGGGCGGGCTCGGCTCCCCGGCCCTGCTCTACCTGGCCGCGGCCGGCGTCGGCACGCTCGGCATCGTGGAGTTCGACGAGGTGGACGCCTCCAACCTGCAGCGCCAGATCATCCACGGCGAGTCCGATATCGGGCGGCCGAAGGCGGAGAGCGCGCGCGACTCCATCCTGGAGATCAACTCCGGGATCGACGTCCGGCTGCACACCATCCGGCTGGAGCCGGAGAACGCCGTCGAGCTCTTCCGCGAGTACGACCTGATCGTCGACGGCACCGACAACTTCGCCACCCGCTACCTGGTGAACGACGCCGCGGTGCTGGCGGGCAAGCCGTACGTCTGGGGCTCGATCTACCGCTTCGAGGGCCAGGTCTCGGTCTTCTGGGAGGACGCCCCCGACGGCCGCGGCATCAACTACCGCGACCTCTACCCGGAGGCCCCGCCGCCGGGCATGGTCCCCTCCTGCGCCGAGGGCGGCGTGCTCGGCGTGCTCTGCGCCTCCATCGGCTCGGTCATGGTCACCGAGGCGATCAAGCTGCTCACCGGCATCGGCGAGCCGCTGCTCGGCCGGCTCATGGTCTACGACGCACTGGACATGAACTACCGCACCATCAAGCTGCGCCGCGACCCGGAGCGGCAGCCGATCACCGAACTGATCGACTACGACGCCTTCTGCGGCGTCGTCTCCGAGGAGGGGCAGGCGGCCGCCGCGGGCTCCACCATCACCGCGCGCGAGCTGGAGGCGCTGCTGGCGGAGAACAAGGTCGAGCTGATCGACGTGCGCGAGCCGGTGGAGTGGGACATCGTGCACATCGACGGCGCCACGCTCATCCCCAAGGACCGGATCCTCTCCGGCGAGGCGCTGGCCGAGCTGCCGCAGAACCGCCCGATCGTGCTGCACTGCAAGACCGGGATCCGCTCGGCGGAGGCGCTGGCCGCGCTCAAGCAGGCGGGCTTCGCCGACGCCACGCACCTGCAGGGCGGCGTGATCGCCTGGGCGAACCAGGTGGACAAGAGCCTGCCCGTCTACTGACCGGAGCCGCTCCGCACGGCGGATGCTACGGATGTGCTACAGCGGTTTTCCGCTGCGGCGCGGCATCCGTCGGGGCTCCGGCACCGGGGTTACGGTACGGCCGTGACCTCCGTGGAACCTCCCGATCACGTGCGTGCCACCTTCGGTCTCCAGTCGGTGACTCCGGTGTCGCTGGGGGACTGGGACGGCGGCTGGTTGTTCGACGATGTGGTGCTCAGCCCGGTGGCCGACCACGCCCGCGCCGCCTGGTCGGCGCGGGTGCGCGAGACGCTGGCGGTGGACGGGGTGCGGCTGGCCCGCCCGGTGCGCGCCACCGACGGCCGCTACGTGGTCTCCGGCTGGCGTGCCGACTACTACCTGGACGGCGTCCCCGAACCGCGGCACGACGAGGTGGTCTCGGTCTCGCTGCGGCTGCACGAGGCCACCGCCGCGCTGGAGCGGCCGCGCTTCCTGGTGCAGCCGCCGGTCGCGCCGTGGCTGGACGTCGACGTCTTCGTCGCCGCCGACCGCGCGGCCTGGGAGGCCATCCCGCTGCGCAGCCTGCGCGGCGCGGGTGCGCCCCCGCCCACCTCGCCGGACGGCGTGCACAGCATGGAGCTGCTCGGCCAGCTGGCCACGCTGCGCCGCCCGGTGCGCACCCCCGCGCAACTGGTGCACGGCGACCTCTTCGGCACCGTGCTCTTCAACGGCCTCAGCGCCCCCGGCCTCACCGACATCACCCCGTACTGGCGCCCCGCCGCCTGGGCCGCCGGGGTGATCGTGGTGGACGCGCTCTCCTGGGGCGGTGCCGACGACGGCCTGCTCGACCGCTGGGGCGAGCTGCCCGAGTGGCCGCAGATGCTGCTGCGGGCCGTGATCTTCCGGCTCGCGGTGCACGCACTGCACCCGCGCTCCAGCGCGGCGGCGTTCCCCGGGCTCGCCCGCACCGCCGATATGGTCCGGCTCCTGGTCTGAGCACGCGAACGGCGCGCCGGGGGCCCCGGCGCGCCGTTCGCGTCTGCGCGGACTCAGACCTTGGCGTAGGCGAGGGAGGGCGCGCGGCTCACCGCGAACGAGGAGCGCAGGTAGAACCACCAGGTCACCCCGGCCATCACCAGGAAGGCGGCTGCGTAGGCCCAGAAGGCGGGCGCCATGGTGCCGAAGTTGATGTTCGACAGCCGCAGCGCCTGCTGCAGCAGGTACCCACCGGAGGCGCCGACCGCGCCGATGACGCCGATCGCCGCGCCCGCCTGGCGCCGAGCCGATGCCGCCGCCTCCACGGCGTCCATGCCGTTCGCCTCCGCCCGCCGGGTGGCCTCGGCGCTGAAGATGGAGGGGATCATCCGGTAGGTGGAGCCGTTGCCGATCCCGGTGAGCACGAAGAGCAGCAGGAACGAGATCAGGTAGAGCGGGAAGCTCTTCAGCTCCAGCGCCGCCATGATGAGCCCCACCGCGACCGCCATGCCGCCGAACACGGCGACGGTCATCCGCGCCCCGCCCACCTTGTCCGAGATCCAGCCGCCGAACGGCCTGCTGAACGAGCCGACCAGTGCGCCGAGGAAGGCCAGGTTGCCCAGCGTGGTGATCCAGCCGATCTTCGCCAGGTCCGGGAAGTTGGCCTTGATCAGGGTCGGGAAGGCGAAGGAGAAGCCGATGAAGGAGCCGAAGGTGCCGATGTAGAGGAACGACATCACCCAGGTGTGCCGGTTGGTGAGTGCCAGTTTGTACGAGCGGCCGTCCGACCTCGCGGTGGTGATGCTGTCCATGTAGCGCAGCGCGCCGAAGGTCGCCACCAGGATGAACGGCACCCAGATCAGCACCGAGAGCGTGATGCCGAAGCGGTACCCGGCCGGGTCCTTCGCGGTCAGGTGGGTGCCGAGGGTGATCAGCAGCGGCAGCACCAGCTGGGTCTGCGCGACGCCGAGATTGCCGCCCGCGGCGTTGATTCCGAGCGCCGCGCCCTTCTTGCCCTCGGGGAAGAAGAACGAGATGTTCGCCATCGACGAGGAGAAGTTGCCGCCGCCGACCCCGGCCAGCGCGGCCAGCACCATGAACACCCACATGGGGGTGCCGGGCTGGTTGACGAAGAAGGCGAGCCCGAGCGTCGGGATCAGCAGCATGGCCGCGCTGAACGCCGTGAACGCCCGCCCGCCGAAGCGCGGGATGGCGAAGGTGTACGGGATCCGCAGCGCCGCGCCGACCAGGGTCGGGGTGGAGGTGAGCAGCAGCGCGTTGCTCACCGCGACGGGGTTGCCCTGGCCGAGCCCGGCCAGGAAGGGGAAGCCCGCGGCGCCCATGCTGGTCACCACGGTGCCCCAGATCACCCAGACGCTGAAGCCGAGGTTCTCCGCGAACACCGAGAACGCGAGGTTCTTCCTGGCCGTGCGCTTGCCGCCGGACTCCCAGAACCGGGGATTGTCCGGCTCCCAGCGCTCCAGCCAGCGGCCGCGCTTCTCGTGGGTGAACGGTTCTGTCTGCGTACCGGATTCAGCCACCGCTGTCATCGGATTCCTTCCCTCGACGCCTCGGTCGAGACCAAGGTAGGAAACCGTTGTTGCGTCCCCGTGGCCCCCGGTGACGTGGGCGGCAATTCCCGCTCACATCGCCGAAGGCCGGATGGTGACCCTTCGGTTACCTCAGTGGTCCGGGTACTCGGCGATGAGCGAGCCGAGGAAGCACTGCGCGGCCCGCTCGGCGCGCTGCTGGTCGCCGTCGATCACCGCCTGCACCAGGTCGGTGTGCTCCTCCTGGTAGGCGGCGGGCTGCTTGACCGCCCGCGCGGCGATCACCCGCTCGATGGTCGGCAGCAGCGAATCGTAGAACTCCAGGTACACGGCATTGTGGCTGGCGACCACGATGGCGCGGTGCAGTTCGACGTCGGCGGCGACCGAGTCGGCGTCGTAGTGGTCCCAGTTCTGCTCGTTGCGCACCGCGAGCAGGCGCAGCAGGTTCTCGATGTCGGCGTCGTCGCGGCGGCGCGCGGCCAGCCCGGCGGCGGTGGTGTCGAGCGCCTTGCGCAGCTCCAGGACGTCGCGCTCCTCGGCATCGGCGAAGTACTTGCCGAGCGTGCCGCCGACCTCGGAGGCGGCGATGACGTAGGTGCCCGAGCCCTGCCTGCGCTCCAGCATGCCGGCGTGCACCAGCGCCTGCACCGCCTCGCGCACGGTATTGCGGCCGGTGCCGGTGAGCTCGGTGAGCTCGGGTTCGGTGGGGATGCGCGAGCCGATGGCCCAACGGCCGGAGCGTATTTCGGCTCGCAGCTGTTCGGTCACCTGGGCGATGAGGCTGGTGCGCCGGACGGGTTGCACCGCAACAGGGTACCGCTGCTCACACCGGGTTGCCCGATATCATCGGGTCATCCTATGATTTCCAGGTGACTGCCACCCTCGACCCCTCGACGACCGAATCCACGTCGACGCAGCCCGCGGCGCGTCGGCGCGCGTTGCTGGAGGGTCGCCTGCTGGTATTCGCCGCCATTGTGATGTCCGCCTTCACCCTCCGCGTCGCGGTCACGGCGTTCAGCCCACTGGCCGAGCGGATCGGCGCCGACATCGGCTACGGCACCGCGGTGGTCGGGGTCTTCGGCATGATCCCCACCGCGGCCTTCGCGCTCTCCGGCGTGCTGGCGCCGCTGCTGGTGCGGCCGCTCGGGCTGGAGCGCACCGCGCTGGTGGCCATGCTGGCCGCGGGCGCGGGGATGCTGATCCGCGCCACCGTCTCCGGCACCGGCGCGCTGCTGGTCTTCTCCGCGCTCGCGCTCGCCGGGATGGGGATCGGCAATGTGGTGATCCCGCCGCTGGTCAAGCGGTACTTCCCGGACCGGGTGCCGGTGCTCAGCGCGCTCTACATCACCATGGTGCAGCTCGGCACGGTGCTGCCCGCGCTGGTGGCGGTGCCGCTGGCGGAGGCGCAGGGCTGGCGGATCTCGATCGGGGTCTGGGCGCTGGTCGGCTTCGCGGCGGCGGTGCCGTGGTTCGCGGTGCTGCGCGCCCGGCGCGGCCGGGACCGGGCGGATGGCACCGCGCTGCCCGAGTCGGGCGCCGCGCGCGGCCGGGTCTGGCGCTCGCCGGTGGCCTGGGGCATGGCCGTCATGTTCGGCATGACCTCGCTCTCCACCTACGCCATCTTCGCCTGGCTGCCCGCCGTGCTGGCCGACGCCGGCGCCGACGCCGCCTTCGGCGGCACCATGGTGGCGCTCTTCTCCCTGCTCGGGCTGGTCGCGGCGCTCGGCTCGCCGGTGGTGGTGGCCCGCTTCGCGAACCCGTTCCCCATTGTCTTCGGCTGCGCGGTCTGCTTCTGGGTGGCCTTCGCCGGGCTGCTCTTCGCGCCGATGGCGGCCCCGGTGCTGTGGGTGGTGATCCTCGGCCTCGGCCCGAGCACCTTCCCGATGGCGCTCACCCTGATCAACCTGCGCACCCGCACTCAGGCGGGCTCGGCCGCGCTCTCCGGCTTCGCGCAGGGCGTCGGGTACGCGGTGGCCTGCGTCGGCCCGCTGCTCTTCGGCGTGCTGCACACCGCGACCGGGGGCTGGGCGGCCTCCTTCGGGCTGCTGGCGGTGGTGGCCGTGGTCATGCTGCTCGGCGCGTGGCAGGCCTGCAAGCCGCGAATGCTCGAGGACAGCTGGTGATCCGGTTGCGCCCGGAGCGCGCCCGGTTCATGCTGTAGGTCACACCTCACCGTCGGCAGCCTGCGGTTTCGGCTCTTCGTGACGCGACGAGAACGCTTGCGTCACATGCCTGAAACAAAGCTCCGGGTCTCACCCGCGGTGATCACGGCAGGTGAGCAACCGTTGATCCGGCGGTCATTTCGCGCAGCATTCCGGCAATACCCGTTACCTACCGTTGGGCCATCCGCAAGACAGGGAGGCCTCGTTGAGCACGTCGACGCGCAAGCACACCATCTCCGAGTGGGATGCCGAGGACGTCGCGGCCTGGGAAGCAGGCGGCAAGGACATCGCACGGCGCAATCTGATCTGGTCGGTCTTCGCCGAGCATGTCGGGTTCTCGGTGTGGTCCATCTGGTCGGTGATGGTGCTCTTCATGCCGGCCGAGCAGTTCGGGATCGACCCGGCCGGGAAGTTCTTCCTGGTCGCGGTGCCGACGCTGGTCGGCGCGATCCTGCGCATCCCCTACACCGTCGCCACCGCCCGCTTCGGCGGCCGCAACTGGACGGTCTTCAGCGCCCTCATGCTGCTGATCCCCACGCTGCTCACGCTGTACTTCGTGAACCAGCCCGGCACCTCGTACACCACGTTCCTGGTGGTCGCGGCCTTCGCCGGGCTCGGCGGCGGTAACTTCGCCTCCTCCATGACCAATATCAACGCCTTCTACCCGCAGCGGCTCAAGGGCTGGGCGCTCGGGCTGAACGCCGGTGGCGGCAATATCGGCGTCCCGGTGATCCAGCTGGTCGGGCTGGCCGTGATCGCGACGCTCGGCAACGAGTACGCCTCGGTGATCTGCGCGGTCTACCTGGTGCTGATCGCGGTGGCCGGGCTCGGCGCCGCGCTCTACATGGACAACCTGGCGAATCAGAAGGCCGACCTCGGCTACATGCTCACCGCGCTCAAGGTGCGCCGCTCCTGGGCCGTCGCGTTCCTCTACATCGGCACCTTCGGCTCCTTCATCGGCTACGGCTTCGCCTTCGGCCAGGTGCTGCAGCTGAGCTTCAAGGCCGGTGGCGACACCGCCGCCCAGGCCACGCTGCACGCCGCATCGATCGCCTTCCTCGGCCCGCTGCTCGGCTCGCTGGCCAGGCCCTACGGCGGCAAGCTGGCCGACCGGATCGGCGGCGGCCGGGTGACCGCGGTGGTGTTCGTGCTGATGACCGCGGCGGCGCTGCTGGTCGCCGGGGCGAGCACCGCCGGTGACAGCAACGGCGGCGTCCCGACCGGCGGCACCATGACGCTGCTGGTCGTCGGCTTCATCACGCTCTTCGTGCTCTCCGGGCTCGGCAACGGCTCGGTCACCAAGCTCATCCCGTCGGTCTTCGAGGAGGAGTCCCGCGGGCTGGGGCTGCCCGAAGCCGAGCGGGCCGCGTGGTCGCAGAACACCTCCGGCGCGCTCATCGGCTTCGTCGGCGCCATCGGCGCGCTCGGCGGGGTCGGGATCAACCTGGTGCTGCGCTCCTCCTACGCCTCCACCGCCTCGGCCACCACCGCCTTCTGGGTCTTCACCGGCTTCTACGTCGCGTGTGTCGCGCTCACCTGGCTGGTGTTCGTCCGCCGTCCCGACGCGGCCACCGACATCGTCGTCGAGGCGGAGGCGCTGGTCCTCGAAGCCGAGGCCGACGCCGTCCGCGCCCGCTGACCCGCATCGACTCCCCGAAGGAAATCCCCATGACATCCACAGCAATTCGTACCGCCGTGGTCGTCGGTCACGGCATGGTCGGCCACCGCTTCGTCGAGGCTCTGCGCGCCAGGGACACCGAGGGCACCTGGCGGGTGATCGTGCTCAGCGAGGAGGCGCTGCCCGCCTACGACCGGGTCGGGCTCTCCTCCTACATCGGCAGCTGGGAGACCGCCGCGCTGGCGCTGCCCGGCAACGAGTACGCCGGGGACGACCTGGTGGAGCTGCGGCTCGGCCAGGGCGCCGCCACCGTCGACAGGGCCGCGCGCACCGTCACCACCACGACCGGCGAGGTGCTCGGCTACGACGCGCTGGTGCTCGCCACCGGCTCCTACCCCTTCGTGCCGCCGGTGCCCGGCCACGACCACGCCGAGTGCTTCGTCTACCGCACCCTGGACGACCTGGACGGCATCAGGGCCGCCGCCGAGGCCGCGGGGCCGGGCGCGCACGGCGTCGTGGTCGGCGGCGGGCTGCTCGGGCTGGAGGCGGCGAACGCGCTGCGCATGCTCGGGATGACCCCGCACGTCGTCGAGTACAACCAGCGGCTGATGCCCGCGCAGGTCGACGAGGGCGGCGGCGCGGTGCTGGAGCGGCTGGTCAGCGATCTCGGGCTGCACGTGCACACCGGCGTCGGCACCGCGTCCATCGAGGCCACCGGCGCCACCCCCGCGGACAAGCTCAAGATCACGCTGAGCGACGGGAGCGTGATCGAGGCCGGGCTGCTGGTCTTCTCGGCCGGTGTCCGCCCGCGCGACCAGATCGCCCGCGACGCCGGGCTGGAGGTGGGGCCGCGCGGCGGCATCGTCACCGACCTCGGGCTGCAGACCTCGGACCCGAACATCTGGGCCATCGGCGAGTGCGCCGCGGTCGAGGGTGTGTGCTACGGCCTGGTCGCCCCCGGCTACAGCACCGCCGAGATCGTGGCCGACCGGCTGCTCGGCGGCGCGGGCGAGTTCCCCGGCGCGGATATGTCCACCAAGCTCAAGCTGCTCGGCGTCGACGTCGCGAGCTTCGGCGACGCGCACGGCACCACCGAGGGCGCGCTGTCGGTGGTGCTGCACGACGCCGCCAAGGGCACCTACGCCAAGCTGGTCGTCTCCGACGACGCGCAGACCCTGCTCGGCGGCATCCTGGTCGGCGACGCCTCGCAGTACGCGGCGCTGCGCCCGCTGGTCGGGCGGCCGCTGCCCGCCGAGCCTGCCGCGCTCATCTCCCCGGCGGGCGCCGAGCTCGGCGCCGACGCGCTGCCGGACGACGCGCAGATCTGCTCCTGCAACAACATCTCGAAGGGCGCCATCTGCGGCGCCATCGCCGACGGCGCCTGCGACATCCCGGCCATCAAGAGCTGCACCTCGGCGGGCACCTCGTGCGGCGGCTGCGTCCCCATGCTGAAGAAGCTGCTGGAGCAGTCGGGCGTCGAGATGTCCAAGGCGCTCTGCGAGCACTTCGAGCACTCCAGGGCCGAGCTCTTCCAGATCGTGCAGGCCACCGGCATCCGCACCTTCTCCGGGCTGATCGCCAAGCACGGGAAGGGCTCCGGCTGCGATATCTGCAAGCCGACGGTCGCCTCCATCCTGGCCTCCACCTCCAGCGATCACATCCTGGACGGCGAGCAGGCCGCGCTGCAGGACACCAACGACCACTTCCTGGCCAACCTGCAGAAGAACGGCACCTACTCGGTGGTGCCGCGGATGCCGGGCGGCGAGGTCACCGCCGAGCAGCTCATCACCATCGGCCAGGTGGCGAAGGAATTCGACCTGTACGTCAAGGTCACCGGCGGGCAGCGGATCGACCTCTTCGGCGCCCGCGTGGAGCAGCTGCCGCTGATCTGGCAGCGACTGGTGGACGCGGGCATGGAGTCCGGGCACGCCTACGGCAAGTCGCTGCGCACCGTGAAGAGCTGCGTCGGCTCCACCTGGTGCCGGTACGGACAGCAGGACTCGGTCGGCATGGCGGTGCTGCTGGAGAAGCGCTACCGCGGGCTGCGCTCGCCGCACAAGCTCAAGCTCGCCGTCTCCGGCTGCGCGCGGGAGTGCGCCGAGGCGCGCGGCAAGGACGTCGGGGTGATCGCCACCGAGAACGGCTGGAACCTCTACGTCGGCGGCAACGGCGGGCTCACCCCCAAGCACGCGGTGCTGCTCGCGGGCGACCTCGACGACGCCACCCTGATCAGCTACATCGACCGCTACCTGATGTTCTACATCCGCACCGCGGACCGGCTGCAGCGCACCGCGCCGTGGCAGGAATCACTCGAGGGCGGCATCGACTACGTACGCTCGGTGGTCTGCGAGGACAGCCTCGGCATCGCCGCCGAGCTGGAGCAGGCGATGGCGCAGCACGTGGACGGCTACCGCGACGAATGGGCCGCGGTGCTGGATGATCCGGAGAAGCTCTCCCGGTTCGTCTCCTTCGTGAACGCGCCGGAGGAGTCCGACCCGACCATCTCCTTCGACGACAGCGGCGAGCGCAAGGTGCCGGTTCTGCTCGGCATGCCCGCGGTGACCGCTACCGCCGGGAAATGACCGTTTAACCGCCAGGAAACAGGACGCCGGTACCAAGTAGGTAGGGCTTCGGCGAGGAGAAGAGTGATGACCGTTATCGACACCCCCGGCTACGCGCCGGCAACGACGACCGGGTGGACACAGGCCTGCCGCCTCGATTACCTGACCCCGGGCCGCGGCGTCGCGGTCCTGCTGCGCGGCGGCCGTCAGGCGGCGCTGTTCCTGCTCCCCGGCGGTGTGCTCTACGCCGTCGGCAATATCGACCCGTTCGGTCGCGCCGCGGTGATGTCGCGCGGGATCGTCGGTGATCGCGGCGGCGTGCCGGTGGTGGCGTCGCCGCTGCTCAAGCAGGCCTTCTCCCTCGTGGACGGCCGCTGCCTCGATGACGATTCGGCAGCGCTGCCGGTGTACGCGGTGCGGGTCGAGGACGGGCTGGTGTCGATTTCGAACAAGCCGGTCGGTGATACCGCCTCGGACGGATGAGGCCACGCCCATGACGACGCCCGACCAGAGCGCCGCGCTAGCCGGCTTCACCATCGGCATCACCGCGGCGCGGCGCGCCGAGGAATTCGCCACCCTGCTCGTCCGGCGCGGGGCGGGCATCGTCTCCGCGCCCGCCATCCGGATCATCCCGCTCGCCGACGACACCGAACTCGAGCGCGTCACCAGGCAGCTCATGGCCGAGCCGCCGCAGCTCGTTGTCGCCACCACCGGCATCGGCTTCCGCGGCTGGATGGAGGCGGCCGAGGGCTGGGCGCTGGCCGAGGAGCTGCGCGCCACCTTCTCCGGGGTGCGCATGCTGGCCCGCGGCCCCAAGGCCAAGGGCGCCATCCGCGCCGCCGAGCTGCGCGAGGAGTGGTCGCCCGCCTCGGAATCCTCCGCCGAGGTGCTCGACCACCTGCTCGCCGAGGGCGTGGAGGGGGTGCGGATCGCGGTGCAGCTGCACGGCGCCACCACCGAGTGGGAGCCGGTCCCCGACTTCTGCGAGGTGCTGCGCTGCGCGGGCGCCGACGTGGTTCCGGTGCCGGTGTACCGCTGGGTGCCGCCGGACGACCACGGCCCGATGGACGCCCTGATCGAGTCCATCGTCACCGGCAGCATCGACTGCGTCACCTTCACCAGCGCACCGGCCGTCGCCTCGATGCTCATGCGCGCCAAGGCGACCGGGCTGCTGGACGGGCTGCTCTACGCGCTGCGCGGCCGGGTGCTCGCCGCCTGCGTGGGGCCGATCACCGCGGCCCCGCTGGAGGAGCTCGGGGTGCCGACCACCCAGCCCGCGAGGGCCAGGCTCGGCGCGCTGGCCAGGCACGTCGCCGAGGAGCTGCCGCGCCGCGCGAACCGGATCTACGCCGCCGGGCACCACATCAGCGTGCGCGGGGCCTGCGTGGTCGTGGACGGCGAGGTGCGCCAGCTGGCACCGGCGCCGATGGCGCTCATGCGCTCGCTGGCCAGGCAGCCGGGGCGGGTGGTGTCCAGGGAGGACCTGCTGGCCGCGCTGCCCGGCGGCGGCGACGACACGCACGCGGTGGAGACCGCCATCGCCCGGCTGCGCGCCGGGCTCGGCACGCCGAAGGCGATCCAGACCGTGGTCAAGCGCGGCTACCGGCTCGCGCTGGACGCCGCCGAGTGCATCGACAACAATCCGCCGCCGCCAGTGGTGACGCCGGGTGGCGGCGCGGGCACGGTCACCCCGTTCCGCGGCGGCAGGCAGCTGCCCGGGCGGCGCGCGGTGACCGCGACGGGGTCGTGGTGAGCGCCCCCGCGCTGGTGCTGGTCGCGCACGGGACGCGGAGCACGAGGGGTGTGCAGATGATCGCGGCGCTGGCCGAGGCGGTCGCCGCCGAGGCGGGGGCGCCGCGGGTGCGCACCGCCTTCGTCGACGTGCTCGGGCCATCGCCCGCCGAGGTGCTGCGGGATCTGGATTCCGAGGCGGCGGTGCTGGTCCCGGCCTTCCTGGCCTCGGGGTACCACGTCTATCAGGACGTGCCGCGCGAGGTGGCGGAGAGCGGGCACCGCGCCGTCACGGTGACGCCCGCCATGGGGCCGGATGCCGCGCTGGCCCGGGTCATGGTGCTGCGGCTGCGCGCGGCCGGGTGGCGGCGCGGGGACGCGGTGGTGCTGGCCGCGGCGGGGTCGTCGGATGCCAGGGCGCGCGGTGATGTGCGGCGGGCGGCCGGGCTGCTCGCCGAGCAGCTGCGGGTTCCGGTGCGGATCGCCTATGTCGCCACCGGTACGCCCCGGGTGCCCGAGGTCGTTGCCGAGCTGCGTGCCGCGGGCGCGGAGCGCGTCGTGGTCGCCTCGTACCTGCTGGCGCACGGGCTGTTCCACCAGCGGTTGCACGAGGCCGGGGCGGATGCGGTCGCCGAGCCCATCGGCGTGCACCCCGCGGTCGTCCGGCTGATCCTCGCGCGCTACCGCGCGGGGGTGAGGGAACTGGCGGAGGTTCGCTGACCGGCGGGACACGCTCGCCGGTGCTCCGGGCGCGGCCGTGCCGGGAGGAGCAGACTACAGGCATGATCCGCCGGACCCTGCTCGTCCTGCTCACGGCCATCGCCGGGGTGCTGCTCCCGCAGGCAACCGCCGCCGCCGACCCCGGCCCGGCGCGCATCCTGGATGTGCGCCCGCTCGGCGGCAGGCAGCTGGAGGTGGTGGTGCACTCCGCCGCCATGGACCGCCCGATCACGCTCTGGGTCTCGAACGCGGGCGCGGGCGCCCCGGTGCTCTACCTGCTGAACGCGGTGGACGGCGGCGAGGACGGCGGCCCGTGGACCACCCGCACCGACGTCGCGGAGTTCTACGCGGAGCAGCCGATCACCGTCGTCGTCCCGATGGGCGGCCGCGCCTCGTACTACACCGACTGGCAGGCCGACGACCCGGTCCTCGGCCGCAACCGCTGGTCCACCTTCCTCGGCGCCGAACTCCCGCCGCTGCTCCAGCAGCGTTTCGGCAGCACGGACCGGATGGCGGTGGCCGGCGTCTCCATGTCGGCCACCTCGGCGCTGAACCTCGCCATCGAGCACCCAGGCCGCTTCCGTGCCGTCGGTGCCTTCAGCGGCTGCCCGCGCACCAGCGACCCGGGCGCCCGCGCCATGGTCTACGCCCAGCTCGGCGTCTTCGGCGCCAACGCCACGAACATGTGGGGCGGCCCCGCCGACCCGGCCTGGCCCGCGCACGATCCAACGGTCAATGCCGACCGGCTGCGCGGCATCGCGCTCTACGTCTCCGCGGGCAACGGCCTGCCCGGCCCGCACGACTCGCTCGCCAACCCGGATCGCGCGCTGGTCGGCGGCATCATGGAGACGGTGATCGGCGGCTGCACCGGCCCGTTCCTGGCTCGGCTCGCCGCGCTCGGCATTCCCGCCGCCACCGACCTGCGCACCGGCACCCACGCCTGGCCCTACTGGCAGGACGACCTGCGCAACTCCTGGCCGGTCATCGCCGCCGCGGTCGGCGCCTGACAATTTCCTCCGGCGATGTGTCGAGAACCGGAATCCGGCTCCGACCGCAGGGTGACAGCAGTTCACCGATCGAGGAGTCACCATGACCGTCACCACCTTCCTCTGGCTCGAGTCCGGCGCCGACGAGGCCGCCGCGCTCTACACCGCCGCCGTGCCGAACTCCCGGATCACCGGAAGCACCCCCGGCCCGGACGGCCGCGCCTTCATCGTCACGCTCGACCTCGACGGCCACGCCGTCACCCTGATGAACGGCGGCCCCGGCCACCCGCTCTCCGACGCCGCCTCGCTGCAACTCACCGTCGACGGCCAGGACGAGATCGACCGGCTCTGGGCCGCGCTCACCGCGGACGGCGGCACGCCTGGCCCGTGCGGCTGGCTCACCGACCGCTTCGGGCTCTCCTGGCAGGTCGTCCCGGCCGAGCTGCCCGAGCTCATGGGCTCGCCGGAGCCCGCCCGCGCGGGCGCCGTCGCCACCGCGCTGCGCGGCATGTCCAAGATCGATATCGCCGCCCTGCGCGCGGCGCACGATCAGGGCTGATCAGGGCGTTTGCAGCGCCGGGAACCAGATGTCGGCGAGCACCGCGGCCGCCCGGTCCGCGGTGACGTCGATGGTGCCGAGCAGCGCCCAGCGGGTGAAGAAGCGCTCCAGCTGCGCCACCAGCATCTCCACCCGCAGCCTGGCCTCGTCGCGGCGCTCGGCGGGCCAGCGCGCCAGGTAGGCGGTCATGGATTCCGGGAGCGCGGCGAATCCGGCGCGCATGAGGTCGCGGAACTCCGGCTCGAGCGCGGTGGCCTCGTCCCAGGCCGAGAGCAGGTCGCGGTGCTGCTCGAACCAGTCGATGGCGCGGCGCATCCAGTCCTCGAACTCGGCGCGCGAGCCGGTCTCCAGCACCCGGTCCAGGTCCTCGCAGAAGGCGAGCGCGCTCGGCAGCGCGGTGCGCTCGCCGAGCTCCCGCAGCACCGCCATCTTGCCGGTGAAGTGCAGGTAGAAGGTGGCGCGGCTGCACCCGACGGCGGCCGCGACATCGTCCACCCGCACGGCGCCGTAGCCGCGCTGCACGAAGAGCGTGTTCGCCGCCTCCAGGATGCGCTCCCTGGTACGCAGCTTCTGCTCGTCGCGCAGCGTGCGCCGCGGCTCGGTGTGGGCGGGCATCGCCCGATCATAGACATTCCGTCGTTCACTGGACCCGGTGTCCAGCGACTGCTAGCGTCCTGTGTGCCAGGTCACGTCGGGCCCGGCGCGAACAGGAGCATGTGGTGGTCGATACCCCGACGATGCGAGCGCTGCAGCTCACCGGCCCCGGAACACTCGAGCTGCGCGAGGTGCCGATCCCGGAGCCCGGCCCCACCGAGCTGCTGGTCCGGGTGGGCGCGGTCGGCATCTGCCACTCCGACCTGTATGTGCTGGAGCTCGAGTTCCCGCTGCCGGATCCGCTCACCATGGGCCACGAGGTCGCGGGCACGGTGGTCGCCGTCGGCAGCGCCGTCGACGGGATCGCCGACGGGGAGCGCGGGCTGATCTACCTGTGCTGGTCCTGCGGGGTGTGCCGAGAGTGCGTGAGCGGCAACGAGAACGTGTGCCGGGCGGCCGGGCGCACCGCCATGCCGCCCTGCCCCGGGCTCGGCCCCGATGGCGGGATGGCCGAGTACATCAAGGTCCCGGCCGGCTCCTTCGTGCCGATCGGCGACCTGGATTTCGCCGCCGCCGCGCCGCTCGCCGATGCCGCGCTCACCTCGTACCACGCCATCCGCGGCGCCCGCGAGCAGCTGTACCCGGGCGCCACCGCGGTGACCATCGGGATCGGCGGCCTCGGGCACGTCGCGGTGCAGATCCTGAAGACCGTCGACGCGGTGCGGGTGATCGCGGTCGACGTCGGCCCGGACAAGCTGGCGCTGGCCGCCGAGTGCGGCGCCGACGTCGGGCTGATCGGCGGCCCCGAGACCGCCGCCGAGATCCTCGCGCTGACCGGCGGTCGCGGCGCCGAGGCCGTCTTCGACTTCGTCGGCACCGATGCCACCGCCGCGCTCGCGGTGCGTGCGGTGGCGCCGAACGGCGCGTACCGCATGGTCGGGCTCGGCGGCGGTGCGCCGGAGCTGACCGCGGGGCCGTCCGGTGGGCCGGGCTGGCCGTGGGGCGCCTCGGTGCGGAAGTCGTACGGCGGCACCAAATCCGACCTCATCGACTCGGTCGCGCTGGCGCGGGCGGGGCGGCTGCGGGTGGCGGTGGAGCGGTTCGCGCTCGCCGACGGCCGCACGGCCTTCGACCGGCTGGCCCGCGGCGAGATCCGCGGCCGCGCGGTGCTGGTCCCCTGAGCGGGTGGGTGTCCCGATGACCATGACGGCAGATCCGCGCCGCGCGGTACTGGTTCCCTGAGGCAGGAGAGTGTCCCGATGACGATGGCGGCAGATCCGCGGCAGCTCGCCGCGCAGGTGGCGGCGAAACTCGCCGGGCCGGGCGGCCCGTTCGCGCTCACCGTGGAGCCGGTGCTCGGCACCGAGCTCCCGGTGTTCGTGAACCGCCGCCGCTCGCTCGGCACCGCGCTCACCGACTCCCGGGTCTGGGGCGACCGCGACTACCTGGTCACCGCCGAGCGGCGCTGGACCTACACCGAGCACGCCGACGCCGCGGGCGCGCTGGCCGCCGGGCTGGCCGCGCGGTACGGCGTCGGCACGGGCGACCGGATCGCCGTCCTCGCCGCCAACTCCCCCGAGTGGGTCATCGCCTTCTGGGCCGCGCAGAGCCTCGGCGCCGTCGCCGTCGGGTACAACGCCTGGTGGGCGCCGCGCGAGATCGACTACGCGCTCGGCCACTCCAGGCCGACGGTGGTGATCGCCGACGCCGCGCGGGCCGCGCGGATCACGAACACCGATATCCCGGTGCTCACCGTCGAGCACGACCTCCCCGCGCTGCTCGCCGAGTTCGCGGGCGCCGCCCCCGAGACGCCGGTGGCCGAGGACGACCCGGCCGTCATCCTCTACACCAGCGGCACCAGCGGCAGGCCGAAGGGCGTGGTGCACACGCATCGCAACCTGCTCGCCGTCACCGAGTACCACCGCTTCACCGAGGCCATGGCCGACACCTTCGCCGGGCTCGCCTTCGACCCCGAGCGGCCGAGCGCCAAGCGCTGGCTGCTCAGCTCGCCGCTCTTCCACATCGCCAGCCTGCACAATCTGGTGGTGCCGCGGATCGCCACCGGCGCGGCGGTGATCTTCCCGGACGCCAAGTTCGACGCCGACCGGGTGCTGCGGCTGATCGAGCGCGAGCGGGTCACGCACTGGGGCGCGGTCCCGACCATGGCCATCCGGCTGCTGGAGCAGGACCTCGCCGAGTACGACCTGAGCTCGCTCAGCGCCTTCTCGCTGAACACCGCGCCCTCCTCGCCCGCATTGCACCGGAGGCTGCGGGAGGCACTGCCGGTGCAGCTCGCCACCAGCTACGGCCTCACCGAGGCGGGCACCGCCGCCACCCTGGCAACCCCGCCGGAGCTGGCTGCCTTCCCGGAGACCGTCGGCAGCCCGATCATCGGGGTGAGCGTCGCCATCCGCGACCCCGAGGGCAATGACCTGCCCGCGGGCGCCGAGGGCGAGATCTGCGTGCGCAGCCCGTACGTCATGCGCGAGTACTGGAACGATCCGGCCGCCACCGCCGCCGCGCTGGACGGCGAGCGCTGGCTGCGCACCGGCGACTTCGGCGCGCTGCGCGACGGCAGGCTCTACCTCGCCGGGCGGCGCAGCGATCTGATCCTGCGCGGCGGCGAGAACGTGTACCCGACCGAGATCGAGAACGTGCTCGACGAGCACCTCGCGGTCGCCGAGTCGGCGGTCTTCGGCGTCGCCGATCCGGATCTCGGCCAGGCCGTAGCGGCGCTGGTGGTCACCACCGCGCCCGTCACGGAGGCGGAACTGCGCGAATTCGCCGCGGCCCGGCTCGCCTACTTCAAGGTGCCCGCGCACTGGCGGCTGACCCCGGAGGCGTTGCCGCGCAATGCGACCGGCAAGGTCGTCCGGCGCGAACTATCGCTGTAGACAGGAGACATCGTGTACGACACCATCGTCAAGGGCGGCCGCTGGTTCGACGGCACCGGCGCGCCATCGGCCGTGCGGCACCTCGGCATCGTGGACGGCCGGGTCGCCACCATCTCCACCGTCCCGCTGGACGAGACCGGCTGCCCCCGCGTGATCGAGGCCGAGGGCCGCTGGGTGCTGCCCGGCATGGTCGACGTGCACACCCACTACGACATCGAGGTGCTGCAACAGCCGGGGCTCGCCGAATCGGTGCGGCACGGCGTCACCACCGTGCTGCTCGGCTCCTGCTCGCTCTCCACCGTGCACGTGGACGCCACCACCGCCGCCGACCTCTTCGCCCGCGTCGAGGCGATCCCGCGCAAACACGTGGTGGAGGGGGTTCGCACGCACCAGGTGTGGCGGGACGCGGCCGAGTACGCCGCCTACCTGGACGCGCTGCCGCTCGGCCCGAATATCGCCGCCTTCATCGGCCACTCCGACATCAGGGCGGATGTGCTCGGCCTCGACCGCGCCACCGACCGCTCGTTCCGCCCCGGCGCCGCCGAACTCGGCGAGATGGAGCGCAGGCTGACCGCCGCGCTGGAGGCCGGTTTCGTCGGAATGTCCTCGCAGCAGCTCGAATTCGACAAGCTGGACGGCGAGACCTGCCGCTCCCGCACCCTGCCCTCCACCTACGCCCGCAGCCGCGAACGGCACCAGCTGAACTCCGTGCTGCGCCGCTACGGCCGCGCCCTGCAGGGCGGGCCGGACGTAGCCCGCCCGCACAGCCTGGTCACCATGGCCGCGAGCACCGTCGGCCTCTTCCGCAAGCCTTTGCCGGTCAGCCTGCTCGCCGCCGCGGACCTGAAGGCCATCCCGTTCATCATCCGCGTCTTCCCGCTGCTCGCCCGGCTCTTCAACGGGCTGAGCGGCAACCTCCGCTTCCAGCACCTTCCCGTGCCCTTCGAGGTCTATGCCGACGGCATCGACCTGGTGATCTTCGAGGAGTTCGGCTCCGGCGCGGCCGCGCTGCACCTCGCCGACCGCATCGAGGAGCAGCGCTCGCTCCTGCAGGACGAGGAGTACCGCCGCCGCTTCCGCGCCGACTACGACAGCAAGTTCGGCCCCCGCGTCTGGCACCGCGACTTCTTCGACGCCGAGATCGTGGACTGCCCCGATGACTCGGTGATCGGTAAGACCTTCGGTCAGGTCGGAGTCGACCGCGGCGGCCTGCACCCCGTCGACGCCTACCTCGACCTGGTCGTCGAACACGGCCGCAAACTGCGCTGGCGCACGACCATCTCCAATCACCGCGAGGACGTCCTGAACCGGATCGCCGTCGACCCCGGCGTCCAGCTCGGCTTCTCCGACGCCGGGGCGCACCTACGCAATATGGCCTTCTACAACTTCGGCCTCCGCTTCCTGCGCCGCGTACACCGGGCCGAGCGGCCGTTCATGACCATCGAGCACGCCGTGCACCGACTCACCGGCGAACTCGCCGACTGGTACGGGCTCGACGCCGGTCATCTGCGCCTCGGCGACCGCGCGGACCTCGTCGTCCTCGACCCTGAGGGGTTGGATTCGTCGCTGGACGACTACGCCGAGGCCGCCATCCCCGCGTACGACGGGCTCTCGCGCATGGTCAATCGCAATGACCGGGCGATCACCGCTGTCCTGGTCAACGGTGAGTTCGTTTTCGGTGAAGGTGTCGCCGCCGAGCGTCTCGGCACCGTTCGCACCGGGCGGTTTTTGCGCGCGGAGAGCCGCTGACTACTATTCCTGTCGTTGCAATATTGATTGCAATACCTCGGCAAGCCGGGCGTGGGTGACGAAAGCTTGGTGACGCGCCGCTTTGAATGACTGGTAATCGAGCAAGTCGAAGTTCATCACCCAGCCGTAGCTCACTGCTAGCTGCTCGAAGAAGGCACGCTGAGTGCGGGTATTCCCCTCGCGAAACGCGTGGATGACATTCACCTCACCCCAGTGGAAGGCAAGTCGGTCAGCGAAAACACCGAGGCTCGCGGTTCGAAGGTCTTCATCGCGTGCCAAGCGTCCGTGGACGAAGCGGCTCTGTTCCTGAATATTGGCTGGTGGACAAAAAGGCATGCCCTTGGAGGTCTGCACTGTCCTCGGCCTACCGGCCCAATCGTAGAAATCTTGGAAGAGATGCCTATGAATCGCACATAGATGATCGAAATCGAAATCGCCGTCGATCGGCTTGACAGCGAGTTCAGTGGCACGGAACGAAGACAGTTCGAGTTCCAGACCGGCTGCTTCTTCAGGGCTCCGCTCATCGAGCAGATTCCGCAGTACGTTCGTTCCCGGATAGACGTATGGATCCCCTACCGGCGTCAGATCAGGATGCCTTCAGGCGACGCTTACGATGCTTGGCAATGGTTGCCGCGACGGCTTCATCGGCCGTGATCCTACCCGCCGCGATATCCCGCATGCGCTTGACGGTACGGGGTGGCGTCTCGTGGCCGGCCATGCGATTGCCAGCGATGACCGCCTTCACACGCCGCTCGACGTCGGGGGTGTCGCTCACGTCAACTCCTGCTTCGCTCGTCGGGCTGCTGCACCCCATTCTATACGTCAAGCAGCCCCGAATACCTCAGCGTGGCGGCAGTGCCGTGGACTCCCAGGCCCGCGCATACCGCCGCGTATCGGCGGCGTTCGTCTCCTTGCTCCGGTACACGATGTACGGCCGCGTGAGATACCCGATCGGCGCGCTGAACATGTGCACCAGCCGGGTGTACGGCCAGATCGCGACCAGAACGAGAACGAAGAGCCCGTGTGCCTGGAAGGTCCACGGCACCCCGACCATCAGCTCGGGTTGGGGATCGACGGTGAAGAGGCTGCGGAACCAGGGGGAGACGGTTTCGCGGTAGTTGTAGGTGCCCCAGAGGAGATTGCTGCCGACGGTGTTGAGGAGGCCGGTGATCAAAGCCCCGGCGAGCAGGAAATACATGACCTTGTCGGAGCGCGTGGTGGCCCGGCGCACGGCGGGGACGGTGAAGCGGCGGTAGAGCAGGATGCCGATCCCGGCGATCACGGCGAAGCCGGCGACGGAGCCCGCGCCGACGGCGACCACGTGGTACGTGTGGTGCGAGATGCCGATGGCATCGGTCCAGGACTGCGGGATGAGCACGCCGAGCACGTGCCCGCCGAAGACGCCGAGCATGCCGAAGTGGAACAGCGGGGAACCGAGCCGCAGCAGGCGGCTCTCGTGCAGCTGGGAGGAGCGGGTGGTCCAGCCGAACTGGTCGGTGCGGTACCGCCAGACGTGCCCGAGCAGGAACGACGTGAAGGCGATGTACGGCAGCGTCATCCAGATCATGGTGCTCATCGGCGGCCTTCCCCTCCGGAGGCGGTGAACAGGCTGGGGTCCATCGCGAACGGTTCGAGCCCGACGTCCTCGTCCGGCGGGCCCTGGGCGGCGAGTTCGGCGATGCGGCGGCGGTCGGCGGTGGTGAGCGGCGGGAGCGTGGCGGTCACCGCGCCGAGCACGGCGGCGTAGGGGGAGCCGGTGTCGGCGAGCGAGAGGCGGAGGAGTTCGATCACCGGGAGGTGCTCGCCGAGCAGGCGTTCGCCGCCGACGGGGTCGACGGTGGCGGCGAACTCCAGCAGCACCGGGAGGTGGTCGGGGAGTTCGCGTTCGTCGAGTTCGACGCCCGCGTGCTGATAGGCGTGCTTGAAGCGGAGCAGCGCCATGCCGCGCTTGCGGGTGTCGCCGTAGGCGTAGAAGGTGAGGTGCAGGCTGGCGCGTTTGCGCAGGTCGAAGGTTTCGACGTAGGTCGCGGCCAGGGAGATCTCGTCGGTGCCGCGGAGGTAGCCGACGAACTCGGTGAGCAACGGCCCGATGGGTCCGGGGAGCCGTTCGACGGCCGACGACACGGTGTCGAGGAGGGCGAGCGTTTCCCGCCCGGGATAGTCGAGCAGTAGCGCGGCCAGCCGCCAGACCAGCAGCCGATCCGCCTCGGGCAGCGCAACAGCGGGTTCCGGGCGACGGCGCAGTTTGAGCAGGCTCATCGAATCGCCGCCTCGTCGGCCGAGGCTGCGCCGGATCGGGTGGCGCCGTTGCCACCCGCCGTCGCGGCGCCGTTGCCGCGCCCCGCAGTCGCACCGTGCCCGGTGCCGTCACCGTTCGTCGTTCCGTTGCCGCCCGCCGCTTCGCCGATTCCGGCAGGCACCAGCCCGTCGGTGCTGCGACCGTCCCAGTTCAGCAGGTTGATCCGCCCCGACTTCTGCTCCGGCGCCGCCGAATTCGCATCCGTCAGATGGAACTTCTCCACCATCTGATCCAGCGCCGTCATCCCCGGCCCGCCATCCACATCCAGACTGCACCCGGTCGCCAGCGAATCCAGCTGGTGCGCCTCGGATCCCGCACCGCTGGGAATCACGTACCGGTGCTCGTACTTGGCGATGGCGAGCAGCCGATACATGGCCTCGATCTCCTCCGGCTCCAGCCGGATAGACGGCGCGATGGTGAGATCCGGCTCCTGCCCCAGGTTCACCGAGCGCATGAACGCCCGCATCCCGGCGAGCCGCCGCAGCGCCGCGCGCACCGGCCCGATCTCCCCGGCGGTGAAGAGCTCGGCCAGGTACTCCACCGGAATCCGCAGCGCGTCGATGGCGCCGAAGAGATTGCCCGCGTCCTCGCCGTCGTGCCCGGTCTCGCTGAGCACGTCGACCACGGGGGAGAGCGGCGGCACGTACCAGACCATGGGCATGGTCCGGTACTCCGGATGCAGCGGCAGCGCGATCTGATAGTCCACGATGAGCTTGTAGACCGGCGAATCCTGCGCCGCCTGAATCCATTCCGGCGAGATCCCGGCCCGCTCGGCCTCGGCGATCACCCGCGGGTCGTGCGGGTTGAGGAAGACCCCGAGCTGCGACGGGTACAGGTCGGCAACCTCGGTCACCGACGCCGCCTCGGCCACCTTGTCGGCGTCGTAGAGCATGACGCCGATGTAGCGCAGCCGCCCGACACACGTCTCGGAGCACACGGTCGGAATCCCGACCTCCACCCGCGGGTAACAGAACGTGCACTTCTCGGCCTTGCCGGTCTTGTGGTTGAAGTAGATCTTCTTGTACGGGCAGCCGGTGACGCACTGCCGCCAGCCGCGGCACTTGTCCTGGTCGACCAGGACGATGCCGTCCTCGGCGCGCTTGTAGATGGCGCCCGACGGGCAGGAAGCCGCGCAGGACGGGTTCAGGCAGTGCTCGCAGATGCGCGGCAGGTAGAACATGAAGGTCTGCTCGAACTCGAGCTTGACCTGCTCGGAGAGCTTGCCGAGCAGCGGGTCGCGGCCCACCTGCTCCGGCCCGGAGCCGAGGTCGTCGTCCCAGTTCGCGCCCCAGGTGACCTGGGTGTCCTCGCCGGTGATCAGCGACTTCGGCCTGGCCACCGGCACGGTGTCCGACGCCGGTGCGGAGAGCAGGTTGTCGTAGTCGTAGCTCCACGGCTCGTAGTAGTCCGAGACGGTGGGCAGCTCCGGGTTGGCGAAGATGTTCAGCAGCCGCTTGAGCCGGGAGCCGGATTTCAAGGTGAGCTTGCCGCGCTTGTTCAGCGTCCAGCCGCCCTTCCAGCGCTCCTGGTCCTGGTACTGCCGCGGGTACCCCTGGCCGGGGCGGGTCTCGACATTGTTGAACCAGACGTACTCGGTGCCGCCCCGGTTGGTCCACGCCTGCTTGCAGGTGACGCTGCAGGTGTGGCAGCCGATGCACTTGTCCAGGTTCATCACCATGGCGAGCTGGGCCATGACACGCATATCAGTACTCGACTTCCTGCGAGCGGCGACGAATCGTGGTGACCTCGTCGCGCTGATTTCCGGTGGGGCCGTGGTAGTTCAGCGCGAAGGACTGCTGCGCGTACCCGCCGATGAGGTGCGATGGCTTGATCATGATCCGGGTGAGCGCGTTGTGGATGCCGCCGCGCTTGCCCTTGCCCTTGAAGTCGGCGGCGCCGGTGCCCTCGATCCGCGGCACGTCCACCGCGCGGTCTTGCGCGTGGTACATGAAGACGGTGCCCTCGGGCATCCGGTGGCTCACGATGGCGCGCGCCACCACGACGCCGTTGCGGTTCACCGCCTCGATCCAGTCGTTGTCCGCCACCCCGATCTTGGCCGCGTCCTTCTCCGACATCCAGATCGACTGCCCGCCCCGGCTCAGCGTGAGCATGTGCAGGTTGTCCTGGTAGGCGGAGTGGATGGACCACTTGGAGTGCGGGGTCAGGTAGCGCACGGTGACGCCGCGCTCGCTGACGCTGCCGATGCCGGGCTCGGCGAAGAGCGCCGACATGTCCAGCGGCGGCCGGAAGACCGGGAGCTGCTCGCCGAGCTCGATCATCCAGTCGTGGTCGAGGTAGAAGTGCTGCCTGCCGGTGAGCGTGTGCCAGGGCTTGAGCCGCTCGACGTTGATGGTGAACGGCGAGTAGCGGCGGCCGCCGGTCTCGCTGCCCGACCACTCCGGCGAGGTGATCACCGGCACCGGGCGGGCCTGGGTATCGGCGAAGGTGATCCGCTTGCCCTCGTGCTCGCGGGCCAGGTCGGCGAGCTCGGTGCCGGTGCGCCGCTCCAGCGCCTCGAACCCCTCGACCGCGAGCCGGCCGTTGGTGGTGCCGGAGAGCGCCAGGATGGCCTCGGCGGCGTGCGTGTCCTTGGCCAGCGAGGGCCTGCCCTGCGCGATCCCGGAGACCACGGTGCCATTGGTCCCGGCGAGGTAGCGCACCTCGGGCTCCGGGTAGGTGGTGACGCCCTTGGTGGTGGTGCCCAGCGTCTCGACCAGCGGGCCGAGCGCCGCCATCTTCTCCGCCAGCCGCGGGTAGTCGCGCTCCACCTCGACCAGCTTGGGCATGGTGCGGCCGGGGATCGGCTCGCACTCGCCCGCCTTCCAGTCCAGCACCTTGCCGCCGGCCTGGGCCAGCGCGTCCGGGGAGTCGTGCTGCAGCGGCACCGCGACGATGTCCTTGCGCACGCCGAGGTGCTTCTCCGCGAGCCAGGAGAAGCCGCGGGCGATCCGGTGGAACGCCTCGAAATCGGTCTTCGCCTCCCAGGGCGGCGAGATGGCCGGGGAGAAGGCGTGCACGAAGGGGTGCATGTCGGTGGAGGAGAGGTCGTGCTTCTCGTACCAGGTGGCGGCGGGCAGCACGATATCGCTGAACAGCGTGGTACTCGTCATCCGGAAGTCCAGCGAGAGCAGCAGGTCCAGCTTGCCGGTGGCGGCCTCGTCGCGCCAGACCAGCTCCTGCGGCCGGACCCCCGGGGTGTCGTCGGTCTGCAGGTTGGAGTCGGTGCCGAGCAGGTGCCGGTGGAAGTACTCGTTGCCCTTGCCGGAGGAGCCGAGCAGATTGGCCCGCCAGACCGTGAGGCAGCGCGGGAAGTTCTCCGGGGCGTCCGGGTCCTCGCAGGCGAAGCGGAGGGCGTCGGATTTCAGCTCGTCCACGATGTATTCGGCGGCGGGCTTGCCCGCCTCGGCGGCCTGATCGGCGAGGTCGAGCGGGTTGCGGTCGAAGGTAGGGTAGCTCGGCATCCAGCCGAGGCGGGTGGCGAGCGCGATATTGTCCGCCGCGGTGCGGCCGGCGAAGCGGCCGGTTCCCAGCGGCGACGCGAAGCTCTCGGCGGTGAAGGGGTCGTAGCGCCACTGGTCGTTGCTCAGGTACCAGAAGACGGTGCCCTGCATCTGCCGCGGCGGGCGCTGCCAGTCCAGCCCGAAGGCCAGCGTGGACCAGCCGGTCACCGGGCGGCACTTCTCCTGCCCGACGTAGTGCGCCCAGCCGCCGCCGTTCACCCCCTGGCAGCCGGTGAGCAGCGTCAGGGTGAAGAACGAGCGGTAGATCTGGTCGGAGTGGAACCAGTGGTTGGTGCCCGCGCCCATGAGGATCATGGAGCGGCCGCCCGACTTCTCGGCGTTGTCGGCGAACTCGCGCGCGATCCGCTCGGCCTGCACGGCGGGGACGCCGGTGATGCGCTCCTGCCAGGCCGGGGTGTACGGCCGCTCGGGGTCGTCGTAGCCGGTGGGCCAGTCGCCCGGCAGCCCGTCGCGCCCGACCCCGTACTGGGCGAGCAGCAGGTCGAAGACGGTGGTCACCCGCTTGCCCGCGACCTCGCGGGTGGGCACCCCGCGCAGCAGCACCTCGGGCGAGTCGGCGTCGAAGCGCGGTAGCCGGATGGTCGCCGGTTCGCCGCCGAGCAGGGTGAGCAGCGGGCGGGTGTCGCCGAGGTCGAGGTTCCAGTGGCCCGCGTCGGCGGCGTTGAAGCGGTGGCCGAGCGCGCCGTTCGGCACCACCGGCGCGCCGCCCTCGTCCAGCAGCACCGGCTTGTGCGCGGCGCCCTCGCCGGATTCGCCCAGGTCGGCCGCGGTGAGGAACTTGCCGGGGAGCTCGCCGTCCAGGCAGACCAGGTACGGCAGGTCGGTGTACCTCGTGACGTACTCGTGGAACCGCTCGGTGCGCCGCTCGGCGAAGAACTCGCGCAGGATCACGTGGCCCATGGCCATGGCGAGCGCGGCGTCGGTGCCCGGCCGGGCGGGCACCCACTCGTCGGCGAACTTGGTGTTGTCGGCGTAGTCCGGCGAGACCACGATGACCTTCTGGCCGCGGTAGCGGGCCTCGGTCATGTAGTGCGCGTCCGGGGTCCTGGTCACCGGGACGTTCGAGCCCCACATGATGAGGTAGCTCGCGTCGAACCAGTCCGCCGACTCCGGCACGTCGGTCTGGTCGCCGAAGACCTGCGGCGAGGCGACCGGCAGGTCCGCGTACCAGTCGTAGAAGGAGAGCATGGAGCCGCCGAGCAGCGAGATGAACCTGGCCCCGGCGGCATGGCTGACCATGGACATGGCCGGGATCGGGGAGAACCCGGCGACCCGGTCCGGCCCGTACTGCTTGACCGTGTGCACGTGCGCGGCGGCCGCGATCTCGGCCGCCTCCCACCACTCGGCCCGGACGAAGCCGCCCTTGCCGCGCGCCGCCTTGTACCGCTTCGCCTTCGCCGGATCCTCGACCACATCGGCCCAGGCCAGCACCGGATCCTTGAGCCGCTCCTTGGCCTCCCGGTACAGCTCGAGCAGCACCCCGCGCACGTAGGGGTAGCGCACCCGCGCGGGGGAGTAGGTGTACCAGGAGAAGGAGGCCCCGCGCGGGCAGCCGCGCGGCTCGTACTCCGGCTTGTCCGCGCCGACCGAGGGGTAGTCGGTCTGCTGCGACTCCCAGGTGATCACGCCGTCCTTGACGTAGATCTTCCAGGAGCACGAGCCGGTGCAGTTCACCCCGTGCGTGGAGCGCACCACCTTGTCGTGCGACCAGCGGTCCCGGTAGAACTCGTCGGCCGAGCGCCCGCCCACCCGGTGCACGCTGCGCAGATCGTCCGAGGTCTCGTCGCGCCGGAAGTAGCGCCCGAGCCGGAGCAGCGCGTCACCCGGATCCTGCGTTTCTCGCGTATCGGCCACCACCCGAGGGTAAATAGGCATCGTCGCAGGTCAAAACGGTTGACTCACAGCCCGCTTCGGCTCGGGGTGAGCTGTGAGGGGGCCGCAACACCCCGGTCACGGAGCTCCGCGATCACCAGGCGGAACGGGCGCGGCAGCGGCCGCGGTGATGGTTCGGAAACCGCCGCTTCTCCGGCGGTTTACATTTGTTTACACAGCGGGCGCCGGAGCGGTAGGTAAAGAATCGATAAAGTTTCGTGGCTCCGCGCGCTGTTTCCGCCCGGATCGCTGAGCATGGGGCAACACAGGATCGGCCTGGCACCGCGGCCGACGCGTCGATGGAGCTCCGCCGGTTCGCGGTGTACGACAGCGCAGGGAGTGGTGTGCCGTGCCGGATGGTGTGCTGGAAGCTCGCGACCGCCTCGACGTGGTGCCCCCGACCTTCGGGGGCACGCTGCGCCGCATTCGTGACGACCGCGGCGTCTCCAGGGAGAAGCTGGCCTTCGCCGCCGGGGTGAGCGCCAGCTACATCGCGCACCTGGAGAGCGGGGAGCGCGAGCACCCCACCCGCTCGGTGGTCGACGCGCTGCTCCGCTACCTGGACCGGGTGGTCCGGCTGCCCGCCGACGACCGCAGGCACCTGTTCGAACTGGCCGGGCTGGCCGTCACCGAGGTGCCGACCGTCGACGAGCTGCGCGCCGGGATCGGCCCGGCCATGCGCCGCGGCCTGAGCCTGCACGAACCGAACCCGGCCGGGTTCTTCGACGCGCGCTGGAACCTGCTCGCGGTGAACCGGGTGGCCGCGGCGATGTTCCCCGGGCTGGCCGAGGGCGGGAACATGCTGCACTGGATGTTCGGCGACCCGTCCGCCCGCCGGGCACTGCCGGACTGGGAGCGGGTCACCGCGCTCAGCGTCGCCAACCTGCGCGGCCGGATCGGCAGGCCGGGCGAGGCGGCGTGGGCGGGCGCGCTGCTGGCCGAGCTGAGCCACTACCCGGAGTTCCGGAGGCTCTGGAGCACCGGCGCCATCTCCTACGGCGGCGACCTCCCGATGCTGCGCTTCCACGACGCCGCCGCGGGCGCCCCCTGCCTGCTGGAGTTCCAGGTCTACGAGGTCGACTCCGGCGTGCACCCGGGGTGGATCCGCTTCTTCCTCGGCTTCCGGAGCAGCTGAGCGCGTCCGCGCAGAGGACGATCGGCAGGGCCGAAGGTCCTCACTTCGCCGGGCCGACCGGCGCTGGTCAATTCACCGGTAATCCGTCGTTTAATATCGGCTCAGCGTGCTCGACGGGGTGGGCCGCCGATATGGCACTCGCTGTGGGAAATGTCTCGCACCGTCACGCCGCTTCGGTTTGCCGCCGGAAAGCCGGGCCGCGTGTGATCAACTACGGTGCTGCGTCGGATGGCGAATCGGGAGCGGGGTTGCTGTGGCACGCAAGACACCCGGATCGGGTGCGGAGGGGCAGCTACGGCTGCCGACGCTCGGGGGATTGCTCCGGGAGTTGCGGGACAGCCGCCGGATCTCCAGGGAAAAGCTCGCCTTCGCGGCGGGCGTGAGCGCCAGCTACATCACGCACCTGGAGAACGGCGACCGCGATCGCCCCACCAAGCCGGTGCTCGCGGCGCTCATCGCGTACCTGGACCGGATCGAGGTGCTCGGCGACGACGAGCGCAGGCACCTGCTCGAACTCGCCGGGCTGGAGCACGCCGAGCTACCGGAGGCGGCCACCCTGCGGGCCGCCATCACCACTGACATGCACCGCACGCTGGCCATGCAGGAGCCCAACCTCGCGGCCTACCTCGACATCCGCTGGAATGTCCTGGCCTGCAACGATGCCTACCGCAGCGCCTTTCCGGGGGTGGTGGAGAACGGCAATGTGCTGCGCTGGTTCTTCGCCGACCCGGCGGCGGCGAGGGTGGTGCTGGAGTGGGAGGACGAAGCCATGCTCGCGGTGCAGTCGCTGCGCGCCGCGATCGGCCGCTACGCTGAATCGGACTGGGCGGTCGGCTTTCTCGCCGAGCTGGCCGAGTTCCCGGAATTCCGCAGGTTGTGGGAGCGCGGCGGCGCCTCGTACGGGCGCGAGCGGCTCGCCATGTACCTGCGCGACCCGCGGACCGGGGTGCCGCAGCACATCGCGGTGCAGACCTTCCGGCTCGATGCCGGGCCGTACCCGGGCTTCGTGCAGTACTTCCTCGGTATGCGGGTGCGCCGAGAAGGCCGGGCAATCGGGTGATTTCGATTAACTAGAAGTTAGCTAGGACGTTGCGCTGGGGGCGCTGTCCGCCTCTGCGCTGAGGTCACGTGGTTCGCTGTGCGCGCTTCGGAGCGAATGCCGAGATTTTGCCCGACCACGATCGATTCTGCCTGCGGTTCAGTGGAATCCGGTGTGTCACTGCCGGGTGTATGTACAGCAAGGGGTTTGCCGGATCAACGGCGATTCATGGACATCTCCCTGTCCGCGTCGGTAGACCTGACTCGAGACAATTCAGCTCGAGTGGGCGAGACGTATTCCGGAGCAGGGATCCGATGGTTCGTATCGAACCGGACCGGAATCGTCGACCGCGGGGAAGTGAGCCGGAATGGTGCAGCGTTTCGAGTCCGTACCGCATATCTCGCTGGCGGCCGTCGGCGACGGCAGCTCCGGCACCTTCGCGGTGTGCGGGGAGGAGGGCAACGCGCTGTGGTACGGGCCGTTCGGCGCCGACGACCCGGACCACCCGCGCGGTGACCGGCTGGCCGCCGCGACGGCCGCCGCAGCCCGCGCGGTCTGGCTGGCGGGCCGGGCCCGCACCGACGCCGGGCTGGACGAGGCCACCCTGCATCTCTGCGTCATCGACCCCGACATCGACGCGACCGCACTGGCCTGCGCGGCCTCCCTGGCCGGGCTGGCGCTGGATCTGATCGTCACCGACGACAATCCCGCTCTCGACTGGTGCCACGCCCACGGGCGGCTGAACTGGCGCTCCGGCATCCTGGACGACCTCATCGACGACTGCGAACCCGCGGCGCTCGACGATGCCGCCGACCCCGCCAGCACCGCCAGGCTCGTGCACCGACAACTCCATACGGCCCCTGAGGAAAGGCTTGCCACCATGTACCACGCCACCGCCGACCGACCGGATTCCTTCGACCCCATCGACGAGAGCGTCGAGCTGCGCGCCGCGCTGGAGGCGCTGCTGCTGCACGACGCGGTCGGGCTGGACGCCAAGATGCGGCACGCGATCGCCGCGGTGGTCCACCTCGCCGTCGACACCCCGCACGGCCCGCCGGAGGACGCCATCGAGTTCCTCGGCAGGCTGGACGCGGCCTGGCTGATCGCCGCCTGGCAGGAGCAGGACACCGAGCTCTCGCTGATCGCCACCCTGGCCGCGGGCGAGGTGCCCGCGCTCTCCTGGTGCGAGCTCATGTTCACCACCGCGCTCGCGCCCTGGTCGACCAGCCCGGTCGCGCTGCACGCGCGCCGCATCTTCGCCACCGACCGCTCCGGGCGGCAGGTGACGCTGCGCGCGCACGGCGCGTAGCCCGGGGCAGCGCGAGCTCGCCGAACTGCGCGATCCAGCGGTGCGGTGGGCGCGGGACGTTCGGTGGCGAGCGGGGTGTCGCGGCGCACCGCCGGGGCCAGGTTCAGGGCGCGCTGCTGATTCGCCCGGCCCGGATCAGCCGGGGAGCGCGAGGAATTCGACGAGCGCGCCGTCGGCGGCGCCTGCCGGGACGACCACCAGCCCGTCCCGGCCGACCAGCCCGCCGAGGTGCGCGGTGCGGACGGCAGGGTCGCCGCGGAAGCCGCCCTCCGGTGCGTGCCTGGCCGGGACGACGCGCGGGACCGGGCCCGCGATCTCGGCGGCATTGTGCAGCGGGCCGCGGAGTGCCGTGGCCGGGGTGGCGCCGGTGCGGCCGGCGACGATGGCTTCGGCAAGGGCGAGCAGGGTCGCCACGGCGGCGTAGGGGTTGCCGGGCAGCCCGAGAACGGTGGTGCGTGCTGATGTTTCGGCGACAACGGTGGAGCCGCCGGGGCGGAGCCGGAGGCGCGGGACGAGGATGCGGGCACCGGATCGGGTGATCGCGCCGCGCAGCTGGTCGGCGGCGCCGCCGCCGGTGGCGCCGACCACCACCAGCAGGTCGCGGTCGTGCGCGGCGTCGAGGACGGCGTCGAAGCCGTGCGCGGTATCGCGCAGGTGCACGCGGTCGAGCGCGGTGATGCCGCAGGCCGCGAGGAGGTCGGGCAGGATCGGGCCGATGGAGTCCCTGGTCTGCCCGGCGTGCAGGGGGCCGTCGGCGCGAATCTCATCGCCGGTCATGATGATCCGGGCGCGCACCGGGCCGCGCACAGCGGCGGTGGTGACCTCGACCGAGGCGGCGGCCGAGATCAGTGCGGTGGTGACCGGGGTGCCCGCCGGGGCGATCTCGGCGCCGAGCGCGCGGTCCTCGCCCTGCCTGCGGATGTCGTCGCGGAGCGGGGAGTCGGGGAGCAGCGCGAGGATTGCCGTGGCCGGGGCCCGCTCGCCGAGCGGCGGCTCGGTCTGTCCGGTGCCGGCGGCCGGCCCCGGACCTTCCGCGTTCACGGATGCGCCCGAGCTCGAACCGTCCGCGCGGGCTGGTGCGGCCGGCCCCGGATCTTCCCCGCGGGCGGGGGTGCCCGAGCCGGGCAGGAGCGTCGCGAATTCGTCGCGGACGACGCGCGTGGTTCCGTCGGGGAGGTGCGCGCCGGTGGCGATCCGCACCGCCTCGCCCGGCTCCAGCCCGGCCGGGCGCTCGCCGCCCGCGTACCCGATATCGCGGCGGATGCGCCACGGGCCGGGGCCCGCGACGGCGTAGCCGTCCATGGCGGAGACGTCGAAGCGGGGGAGCGGGCCCGCGGCGTGCAGCGGCTCGGCGAGCGCGGCGCCGCGGGCGTCGGCGAGCGCGGTGGTGCGGGCGGGCAGCGGGGTGAGGCCGGTGCGCAGGGCGGCGCGGGCGTCGTCGAGGGTGTCGCCGAGGACGGTGCGGGCGCGCAGCACCTGCTCGGCGGTGTCGCAGTCGTCGGTGCCCGGCAGCTCCAGCACCGCGCTCGCGGCCGGGACCAGCGCCTTCATCGGGTGGTTCACCGGGGAGCCGAGCGCGGCCAGCGCGGAGTCGAGCGCGCCGCGCCGCCACACCCCGATCAGGTACTGCGGGCGGCCGTCCCGGTCCGCCGCGAAGGCGGCGTCGGCCGTGCCGAGGTGGTCGATCAGGCGCCGCATGGTGTCGGCGGTGAGGAAGGGGAGGTCGGCGGCGAGCACCACCACCAGCGGCGACGGCTCCGCGCCGAGCGCGTCCAGCCCGGCGGCGAGCGCCGCGACCGGACCGGAGCCGGGCGGCTCCTCCCTGGTCTGCCGGACGTCAGGGCCCAGCTCGGCGCGCTCGGGGCCGACCACCGCGACCCGCGCGCACCCGGCGACCGCGGCCAGCGCGGCGTCGAGCAGCGAGCGCCCGCCGACCACGATGCCCGGCTTGTCCACCCCGCCCATCCGGCTCGCCCTGCCGCCCGCCAGCACGACGGCGTCGGCCCGCTCCAGCGGCGGTGCGGCGCGGTTCCCCATGCGGGCGATGCTAGTTCGTCGGCTGCCCGCGCTCGGCGTCGACCAGACAGAACGGATTGTGGCCGGGGTCGGTGAAGCGGGTGCCGCCGCACGGGTTCGGCCCCGGCCGAGGGACGGCTCCCGCGGCGGTGAGCCGTTCGGCCGCGGTGCTTGGGGTGCGGGTGCCGAGCTCCAGGTGCAGCCGGTCGTCGCCGGGGCCGGGGTGCGGGATGAACTCCAGCCAGGAGCCCAGCTCGGTGGGGGAGCGCAGCCCCGCCACGGTGCCCTCGCGCACGATCGGCCACCCCGATGCCGCCGACCAGAACGCCGCCAGCCGGGCCGGTGCCGCGGCGCCGACCACCACCGCGGCCAGCGCGCCGGTGCCCGCGTACTCCGGGCGCGGCTCCAGCACGCAGAATTCGTTGCCCTCCGGGTCGGCGAGCACCACCCACGGCACCGCGCCCTGGCCGATATCCAGGTGCCTGCCGCCGAGATCGAGGGCCCGGCGGACGCGGGCCTCCTGCTGGCGCGGGCCGTGCGAGGCGAGGTCGAGGTGCAGGCGGTTGGGGGTGGTGTGCGCGGTGGCGTCCGGCGGTCCGGGGCGGAAGGTGAGTGCCGGGCCGGGGAGGCCGGGGTCGGGCGGGGCGATATCGACCCGGTCCGCGCGGTCGAGGGTCACGGTCCAGCCGAGCAGCCCGGCCCAGAACTCCGCGAGCGCCCGCGGGCGCTGCGCGCGGACCGCGACGTACACCAGGCGGGTGGACATGGTTCCCACGGTAGCCCGCAGCTCTCGGCCCACGGGCCCGAACCGCGCGGTTCCGGCCCGTGGCATGTGGCGCCGCTCGAATGGTGCGCGACGGCGGTGGTGCCGGTCGGTCCGGCAGGGCCGCGGTTGGCGTCGATCGGACGCTCTGGGCGGCGCTCCCGCCCGCGCGTACCCGCAGCGAGCACGATCAGCGCGGCCGCCTTGGCCAGCAGGCGCTCCCGCCCGCGGGTACCCGCGGACTCCTCAGTCGAGTTCGGCGAAGGGGTGGCGGACCTCCCGCAACCGGACTCGCCCGTCGACGATCGGCACCCCCTCGGCGGCGAGCAGCCGCAACTGCCGCTCGGCGAGATGCGCCGCCGGACGCCCGCTCGCCCCGAGCACCCGATGCCAGGGCAGATCACCGGAGTCGGTGCGCATGATCCAGCCGACCGTGCGCGCACTGGCCAGCCCCGCCGCCGCGGCCAGATCGCCGTAGGTGGTCACCCGCCCGGCGGGCACCGCCGCCACCAGTGCCCGCACCCGCTCGATCTGCTCGTCGCCGGTCGCCACTACAGCACCGAGCGGATGAGCGCCGCCGTCTCGGCGGGCAGCTCCTGCGCCACCATGTGATCGCAATCCCACTGCAGCAGCCGGAAATTCGACCCGAGCCGCTCGGAGATCGCGGCCAGGAACTCGGTCGTCAGGAACGGCGGCCGCACCCGCATGGCCTGCACCAGCACCGTCGGCAGCTCCGCGGGCGGAAGCACGTACCCGCGCGCCAGCTGCCCCCAGTACGAGTTCACCGCCGGAATGCTCATCCGCCACCCCACCTGCCCGTTCGCCGTCGGTACCAGGTGCTCGTCCAGCTCCGCCTCCAGCAGCCGCGGCTCCACCGGGCCCCACCCGGTCTCCTGCTTGTCCCGGCGCGCCTGCGCCACACTGTCGTAGTCGGGGTGGGCCAGCGAGGAGAGCGCGATGTCGAGCATCCGCTCCGGCTCCAGCCCGATCGCCGAGTCCAGCAGCACCAGACTGCGCACCAGGTCCGGGCGTCGGTGCGCGAGGTGCAGCGCGCAGGCCCCGCCGAACGAGTGCCCCACCAGCACCACGGGTCCGGCGTCCTCCGCCTCCAGCAGCGCGACCAGATCGGCGACGACGGTCTCGAAGTTCCACGGCGGCAGCCCGGTGGAGCGGCCGTGCCCGCGCAGGTCCGGCGCCAGCACCCTGGCCTCGGGCAGGTGCTCGGCGGCGAGCGCCTCCCAGCGTTTGCCGTGCCCGGTCACGCCGTGCAGCGCGAGGACGGCCGGGCCGGTCTCCGGACCGAAGCGATGGACGTGCAGATCGGACATTCGACTATTTTGCCGGGTGTCGAACGGCGGTGTCGCGGCGGACGCCGCCGCGGAGCTGTCGGGGGCGTCTGTTGCAATAGCCGGCGTGGTGCGATCGGATAGCGCGGTGCGGCTCGTTCGCCGGCGGATAACCGCGCCCCGGATCCCCGTCCGGGGCGCCGAGGTGCGCGCGCTCTTCGCGGCCGAGGACGCAGGCCCGGTCCGGCCCGGGTGGCGGCCGTGGCAGGTGCTCGGCGGGCCGGGCACGGGGAAGACCACGCTGCTGGTGGAGTACGCGGCGGAGCGGATCGCGGCCGGCGTCGACCCGGGATCGGTGCTTGTCGTCACCTACTCCAAGGAGGCGGCGAACACGCTGCGCGACGCCGTCACCGCCCGGCTGCGCCCCGAGGGCGCCGAGGAGGGCGGGGTGCCCGGCGCCAGCCGCGAGCCGCTGGCCCGCACCCTGCACTCCTACGCCTTCGCCATCCTGCGCAGGCACGCCACCAGGCACGGCAACCCGCCGCCCCGGTTGCTCACCGGTGCCGAGCAGGATGCCGTCGTCCGGGAGCTGCTGCAGGGCGACCTACTCGACATGGCCGCGGGGGCGCGGCTCTGGCCGCAGCGGTTGCAGCCCGCGCTCGGCCTGGCCGGCTTCGCCGACCAGCTGCGCGACCTCATGCTGCGCGCCACCGAGCGCGGGCTCGGGCCGGAGGACCTGGTCCGGCTCGGGCGCGAGCACGAGCGCGAGGAGTGGGTCGCGGCAGGGCGGTTCGCCCGCCGGTTCGAGGAGTCGCTGCTGCTGCGCTGGTCGGTGGGGGTGGAGGCGCCGGAGGCGAGCGCGCCCGCGCTGGACGCCGCCGAGCTCGTCGGCGCCGCGCTGGACGCGCTCGCCGCCGATCCCGAGCTGCTCGCCGAGGAGCGCGCGCGCATCCGCTACCTGCTCGTCGACGACGCGCAGCACCTGGACCCGCAGGCCGCCCTTCTGGTCCGCGCCATCGGCGCCGGGTCGGCGACCACCGTGCTGGCGGGCGACCCCGACCAGGCCGTCTTCACCTTCCGCGGCGCCGACCCCGCCTTCGTCACCGACCCGGGCGCCCCCGCCGACCGCCGCATCCTGCTGCGCCGCAACCACCGCACCGACGGCGCGATCGAGGTCGCGGTCGCCCGTATCGCCGGGCGGTTGCCGGGGAATCCGCCGCACCGCGTGGTCGAGTCGGCGCTGCACGCGGGGGAGGCGCAGGCCGAGCCCGACGGCGATCCGCCCGGCGCCGTCGCGCCGGCGGACCCGCCCCCCGCCGAGGTGCGGGTGCGGGTGCTCTCGACCCCGGCGAAGGAGGCGGCGCTCGTCGCCGACCACCTGCGCCGGGCGCACCTGAGCGACGGCGTCCCGTGGTCGCGCATGGCGGTGATCCTGCGCTCGGTGCCCGCCTCGCTGGCCCCGCTGCGCCGCGCCCTGCTCGCGGCAGGCGTCCCGGTGCACCAGCCCGCGCCGGACGTCCCGCTGGCGCGCAGGCGCGGTGCCGCCTGGCTGCTGCTCGCGGTCCGCGCCCTGCTCGCCGGCGACGAGACCCGCCGCGGCCCGGACGGCTCCACCGCCCAGCTCTTCGAGCCGGAGGACGCGCTCGACCTGCTGGCGGGCCCGCTCGGCGGCGCCGACCAGATCGCGCTGCGCCGGCTTCGCCGCGGCATCCGCCGCGCCGCGCTGGAGCGCGAACCCGACCCGGACGACCGCTCCTCCGCGGAGGCGCTGCGCGACATCATCGTCGGCACCGGCGACACCGCCCTGCTCGACCGGCTCACCGAGGTCGAGTCCGCCCCGCTGCGCCGCACCCTCGCCGCCCTGAAGCGCGGCCGGGCCGCCCGCCGCCGCGGCGGCGCCGTCGAGGACGTGCTGTGGGCGCTGTGGACCGGCTCCCGGCTGGAGCGCCGCTGGGTCGCGCAGTCCGCGCGCGGCGGCGCCGTCGGCATGCAGGCCGACCGCGACCTGGACGCCGCGGTCGGGATCTTCGACGCGGCCGCCGCCTACGTCGACCGGCTGCCCGGCGCCGGGCTGGAGGGGTTCGTCGAGTACGTCCGGCAGCAGGAGATCCCGCAGGAGTTCTCCGCGCCGATAGCCCCCGGCGACGCCGTCGAGCTGCTCAGCGCGCACGCCGCCGCCGGCCGCGAGTGGGACGTGGTCGCGGTGGCCGCGGTGCAGGAGGGGCTCTGGCCCAACCCGCGCCCGCGCGGCACCCTGCTGCACACCGAGGATCTGGTCGACCTGTACGGCGGCGTCTCCGGCGCGGGCGAGCGGGTCAGCAGGGCCGCGCCGATCCTGGCCGAGGAGCGCAGGCTGCTGCTCGTCGCGTGCAGCAGGGCGCGGCGCTCGCTGCTGGTGACGGCGGTCGAATCGGTCACCGGCGACCGGGATCTGGTGCCGTCGCGCTTCCTCACCGAGCTGCTCGGGCACACCGATGACGGCGAGCCGGGGGTGCTCCCGGTGGCCGACCCGGGCCGGGCGCTGGTACTGCACGCGCTCGTCGCCGAGCTGCGCGGCGTGGTCTGCGACCCGGAGGCGGAGGCGGAACGGCGCGACCGGGCCGCGCACCAGCTGGCCCGGCTGGCCGCCGCCGGGGTGCGCGGCACGCACCCGGACGAGTGGTACGGCACCGGCGCGCCGAGCACCGCGGAGCCGCTCTGGGCCGACGACGGCGCCCCGGTGAACCTCTCGCCCTCCACCGTCGAGCTGCTGCGCACCTGCCCGCTACGCTGGGCGCTGGAGCGCAACGGCGGCAGCGACGGCGAGAACCCGTACGCGCTCAAGGGGAACCTGGTGCACACCCTGGTGCAGGCGCTGGCCGGGAAGGTGCCGGAGGAGCGGGTGCGGGACGCGCTGTACGAGGCGTGGGCCAATGTCGAGCCGGGCAGCGGCTGGCACTCGCGCCAGGAGCTGCGCCGCACCGAGGGCATGCTGGAGAACTTCCTGGCCTGGTTCCGCGCCACCCGCGCCGAGCTCACCCAGGCCGGGGTGGAGATCGCCGTCGACTGCCTGCTGCCCGCCCGCGCCGACGGTGAGCCGCCGGTGCGCATCCGCGGCCGGGTGGACCGGCTGGAGCGCGATGCCGACGGGCGCTTCGTCATCGTCGACGTCAAGACCGGCAAGAGCCCGGTCACCAAGCAGGCCGCCGCCGACCACGCCCAGCTCGCCACCTACCAGGTCGCCGTCGCCGCGGGCGCCGTCGACGCCGCCCTGGCCGCCGCTGCCGTCGCCGAGCCGGGCGACTCGGCGCAGCCCCCGGGCGACTCGGCGCAGCCCCCGGGCGACATGGCGCAGCCCCCGGCCGCTTCCGGCGGTGCGGGGACGCCCGGTGGCGGCGCCGACTCCGACTCCGGCTCCGAACCGCAACCCCCCGGCGGCGCCCGCCTGGTGTACGTCGCCGTCCCGAACACCAAGCAGGGCGCGGCCGAACGCGCCCAGCCCCCGCTGACCGACGAGGCGCTCGAGGACTGGCGCGATACCGTGCACGATGCGGCGGGCGCGACGAAAGGCCCCGGCTTCCGCGCCGTCCGCAACGAGGGATGCAGGCACTGCCCGGTCACCGGGTGCTGCCCGACGCGCGACACGGGGAGGCAGGTGACCGACGAGTGAGCGCCCCCGGCGCGTTCCCCGGCCCGGCCGTGACCCCGCACGAACTCGCCGACGCCCTCGGCCTCCCACTGCCGACCGACGAGCAGGCCGCCGTCATCGCGGCCGACCCCGGCCCCGCGCTCGTGGTCGCGGGCGCGGGCGCGGGCAAGACCGAGACCATGGCGGCCAGGGTGGTCTGGATGGTCGCCAATCGCCTGGTCGCCCCGGACCAGGTGCTCGGGCTGACCTTCACCCGCAAGGCCGCCCAGCAGCTCACCGCCAGGATCCGCACCCGGCTGGCCCGGCTCGCGGGCGCTCCCCTGCTCCGCGACCTCGACCCCGGCGGCGAGCTGCGCACCCTGCTGGCCGGCGCCGAGCCGGAGATCAGCACCTACCACTCGTACGCGGGCAGGCTGCTCACCGAGCACGGCCTGCTGCTCCCGGTCGAGCCCTCCGCCACACTGCTCACCGAGACCCAGCTCTGGCAGCTCGCGCACCAGGTGGTGCGCGGCTGGGAGGGCGAGCTGGACACCGACCGCACCCCGGTCTCGGTGACCGAGGCGGTGCTCGCGCTGAGCGGCCAGCTCGCCGAGCACCTGGTGGAGCCGGAGCAGCTGGCCGAGGCGCACACCGAGCTGGAGAAGCTGGTCTTCACGCTGCCCGCGGGGCCGCGGCAGCGGGGCGGCCCGAGCAAGGGGCTGCAGGACATCGTCGCCGTACAGCGCGAGCGGGTCGGGCTGCTCCCGCTGGTGCGCCAGCTGGCGGAGGCGCTGCGCCGCCGCGGCGCGCTCGACTTCGGCTCGCAGATGTCGCTCGCCGCCCGGCTCGCCGCGGAGCACCCCGAGGTCGGCGCCGCCGAGCGGGACCGCTTCCGGCTGGTGCTGCTCGACGAGTACCAGGACACCGGCCACGCCCAGCGCATCCTGCTCGCGGCGCTCTTCGGCGGCGACCGCGCCGAGCGGGCCACCGACCGGCTCCCGCTCGCGGTGACCGCCGTCGGCGACCCCATGCAGTCCATCTACGGCTGGCGCGGCGCCTCCGCCGCCAATCTGCCGCGTTTCACCACCGACTTCCCCGCCGCCCCCGGCCGCCCCGCCCCGACGCTCTCGCTGCTCACCAGCTGGCGCAACCCGCCGGAGCCGCTGGTGCTGGCGAACCTGGTCTCGGAGCCGCTGCGGCGCAGGGCGATCGACGCGGGCGGCGTCACCGTCGCACAGCTGCGCGCGGCCCCGCACGCCGGGCCGGGCGCGGTCGCGCTCGCCCTCACCGAGACCGTCACCGCCGAGCGCGACTGGGTCGCCGATCGGGTGGCCGCGGAGTGGCTGGCCAAGCGCGCGGCGGGTGAGCCGCCGCCGACCTCGGCGGTACTGGTCCGCCGCAATGCCGATGCCGCGCCGCTGGCCGAGGCGCTGCGCGAGCGCGACCTGCCGGTGGAGATCGTCGGGCTCGGCGGGCTGCTCGCCGCCCCCGAGGTCGCCGACGTGGTCGCCACGCTGCGGCTGATCGCGGAGCCGGGCGCGGGCAGCGCCGCGCTGCGGGTGCTCACCGGCGCCCGCTGGCAGCTCGGCATCGCCGACGTCGCCGCGCTGGCAAGGCGCGCCCGCGAGCTCTCCATCGCCCGCCGCCCGGACGAGGCGGCCGGCGAGATCACCGACGCCGCCGGGCTCGCCGCCGCGTTGCGCGACGTGGCGCCGGAGCCCGCCGAGCAGGCCGGGCTGGCCGACGCCATCGCCGATCCCGGTGCCGCCGAGCACTACTCGGAGCCGGGCTACGCCCGGATCACCGCGCTGGCCAGGGAGCTGGCGGCGCTGCGCGAGCGGGCCGGGCAGCCGCTCACCGAGCTGGTCGCCGACGTCGAGCGCACCATCGGCGTCGCGGTGGAGACCCAGGCCAGGCGGGCCATGCTCGGCGCGGGCGCGGGCCGCGAGCACCTGGACGCCTTCGCCGACGTGGTCTCCGGCTACGCCGCCGACTCCGATGCCACGCTGGCCGGGCTGCTCGCCTTCCTCACCGCGGCCGAGTCGGTGGAGAACGGGCTGGAGCCCGGTGAGATCGAGGTGGCCAGGGACCGGGTGCAGATCCTCACCGTGCACGCCGCCAAGGGGCTGGAGTGGGAGGTGGTCGCGGTGCCGCACGTCGCGGCGGGCGTCTTCCCCTCCGGCACCGGCAATTCCACCTGGCTCGGCGCCCCCGCCGAGCTCCCCACCGCGCTGCGCGGCGACCGGGCCACCGCCGACTCGGTGGAGGGCGTCCCGGTGCTCGACCTGCTCGAGCTCGGCGACCGCGCCGACCTGGACCGGGCCATCGGCGAGCACCGGGAGGCGCTCGGCGCGCGCAGGCTGGACGAGGAGCGGCGGCTCTTCTACGTCGCGCTCACCCGCACCGAGCGGGTGCTGCTGGTCTCCGGCTTCTGGTGGGCCGAGACCGGCTCGAAACCCAAGGGCCCCTCGGACTTCCTGCTCGAACTGCGCGAGGCGGGCGAGCAGACCGAAGGCCTGCTCGAGCTCGCGCACTGGGCCGATCCACCCGCGGACGGCGCCGAGAACCCGCTCACCGACGAGCCGATCGGCGCCGACTGGCCGCGCGACCCGCTCGGGCACCGCCGCGCCGCGGTGACCGGCGGGGCCGAGCGGGTGCGCGACGCGCTGGCCCGGCTGCGCGCCGACGATGCCGATCATGCGGTCCCCCCTGGATCGTCGAGCCCGGACGAGCCAAGTGTGGCAGCGGGGTCCGACACCGAACCCGATCCGGACGGCTGGGCCGAGGACGTGGACGCGCTGCTCGCCGAGATCGCCGCCGAGCGCGAGACGGGGGAGCGGGAGGTCGAGCTGCCCGGCCGGATCCCGGCCACCGCGCTGGTCGACCTGCGCGCCGACCCGGCCGCGCTGGCGGCCCGGCTGCGCAGGCCGCTGCCCTACCCGCCGAACCCGATGGCGCGCCGCGGCACCGCCTTCCACGCCTGGGTGCAGCGCTGGTTCGCCGCCGACCAGCTGCCCGGGCTGGACGAGCTGCCCGGCGCCGCCGACGCGGGCGCCGCGGGCCAGGACGTCGAGCTCGTCCGCATGCAGGACCGCTTCCTCGGCTCGACCTGGGCCAACCGCACCCCGATCGACGTCGAGATCCCCTTCGAGACCACCATCGCGGGCACCGTGGTGCGCGGCCGGATGGACGCGGTCTTCGCCGACGCGGACGGCTGGACCGTGGTCGACTGGAAGACCGGCGCCGAGCCGGACACCGCCGACGAGCCCGCGCTGGCCATGCAGCTCGCGGTCTACCGCGTCGCCTGGGCCCGGCTCATGGCCGCGCGCACCGGCTCCTCGGAGGCCGAGCTGCTCGGCAAGGTCACCGCCGCGTTCTACTACGTCCGCACCGGCCGCACCGTCGCCCCCACCGGCTTGGCCGGCCCCGAAGAGCTCGCGGAACTGGTCCGCGCGGCCGCACCCGCCCGCGACGGCGACGCCCCGGGCGCGACCGGGGAGTGGCTCGCGGACGACCCGGAAGCCTGACACCCGGCGCTCGCCCTGGCGGCTGGGCAGCAGCGGCCCCGCGGTGCCCCTCGCCCGCTGCGGCGAACCGCGCGCCGACCGGCCTGGCGGGCGGAGCTCAGCCCCGCGCCCTGCGGCTCACCGAGAGCGCCGTCGTGATCATCGGAATCTGCAGCGGCAGCCGCAGCAGCGACCCGAGCTTGAACAGCGGCGACGTCTTGGGATTGGTCGTCACATCCACCGCCATCTGCACATTCGCCGGAAACACCGCCAGGAACAGCAGCGCGGCGAGCTTCCCGCCGACCCCCCTGGTCCGCGGCACCACCAGGGTGCCCGCCACGGCGAGCTCGGCGACCCCGGAGGCGTAGGTGTAGGTGCGCGCCTGCCCCGGCAGCACCGGCGGCACGATGGAATCGAAGAACTTGGGGGTGACGAAGTGCATCACACCCGCGCCCGCGAGCCCGGCCGCGAGCAGCAGCGCGGGACGGCGGGCGGGGTCGGTGGTGGTTGCCATATCTCACCCTGACATTCGCCCCCCGTTCGCGTCGAGCCCCGACGCCGCTCCCGGCATCGGTTAGGCTGCCGTCTCGTGCCGGAGGAAGAGGCTGGGCTCCGCGAGGATCGGCTCGGCGAACGAAGCGGGCGGGTCTTCGCCGATCTGCGATTGCGGCCGCGCGCCGTCGGGCTGACCGGGCGCCCGGACTTCGCGCTCGTCGGCGTGCTGCGCATCCCGGAGATCCAGGCCAGCCCGTGGATCTCGCTCACCCGCCGGGTGCTGTTCGCGATCTTCCTGCTCTTCTTCGCCGCCTTCGTGGTCTGGCTCGGCCGGGACGGCTACCGCGACAACTCCGGCGACGAGCTCTCCTTCCTCGACGCGTTCTACTACGCCACCGTCTCGCTCTCGACTACCGGCTACGGCGATATCGCCCCGATCTCGCCGGACGCCAGGCTGGTCAACATCATCGTCATCACCCCGCTGCGGGTCCTCTTCCTCATCGTGCTGGTCGGCACCACCCTCGGCGTGCTGACCGAGCGATCCCGGCAGGCGTTCAAGATTCAGCGTTGGAGGCACCGCGTGCGCAATCACACCGTCGTCGTCGGCTACGGCACCAAGGGCCGCACGGCGATCGACGCCATGCTCGGCGACAATGTCCAGCCCGGCGACGTCGTCGTGGTCGACACCGATCTCACGGCGCTGGAGGCCGCGGCCAATGCCGGGCTGGTGACCGTGCACGGCTCGGCCACCCAGTCCGACGTGCTGCGCCTGGCCGGGCTGCAGAACGCTGCCTCGGTGGTGGTCGCGACCAACCGCGACGACACCGCGGTGCTGGTCACGCTCACCGCGCGCGAGCTGAACAAGAAGGCCAAGATCGTGGTCGCCATCCGCGAGGCGGAGAACATCCACCTGCTGCGCCAGTCCGGCGCGGACTCGGTGGTCGTCTCCTCGGAGACCGCGGGCCGGCTGCTCGGCATCGCCACCACCACCCCCTCGGTGGTGGAGATGATGGAGGACCTGCTCACCCCCGAGCACGGCTTCGCCGTCGCCGAGCGCGAGGTGGAGCTCTCCGAGGTGGGCGGCTCGCCGCGGCACCTCAGCGATATCGTGCTCGGCGTGGTGCGCGGCGGCGACCTGATCCGGGTGGGCGAGCCGGAGGTGGACGCGATCGAGGCAGGCGACAAGCTGCTCTACATCAAACGCGTCGCCAAATAGCCGCGCGCTAGGCTCGACGGGTGTCTTTCACGCTCAAGGACGTTCCGCTGCTGTCGCGCTCCACGATCGATCGGGCCGAGCACATCAGGGCCGACGAACAGGCGCTGAAGGAGGGGTGGGCGCAGGCCAGGCTGCTGCACGTGGACCGGCGCGGCCGATTCCGCCGCGCCGAGGGTGCGCTGGTGCTCGAGCCCGCCCTCGACTACTCCGCCGAGCCGAGCCCGAACGCCGTTTTCCTCGGCACCGACCCCGACGGCAGGCACCTCTGGGCGATCCGGGAGCCCGAACTCGCGGGCGACCTGACCGACCTGCGCGCCCTCGCCGGTGATCTGGACGATTACACCGCGGGCATCCTCACCGCGGCCATGGCCCTGCTGAACTGGCACGACAAGGCCGGATTCAGCGGCGTCGACGGGGTCGCGACGGCCGCGAGCAAGGGCGGCTGGTCCCGCACCACCGAGGCCGGGCACGAGGAGTTCCCGCGCATCGACCCCGCGGTGATCTGCCTCATCCACGACGGCGCCGACCGGGTGCTGCTCGCCCGCCAGCACAGCTGGCCGACCACCCTGTTCTCGCTGCTCGCCGGGTTCGTGGAGGCGGGCGAGTCGCTGGAGCGCTGCGTCGAGCGGGAGATGCTGGAGGAGGTGGGCGTGCACGTGCGCGACATCACCTACCTGGGCAGCCAGCCCTGGCCGTTCCCGCGCTCGCTCATGCTCGGCTTCGCCGCCGTCGGCGACCCCGACGAGGAGCTGGTCTTCTCGGACGGCGAGATCGCCGAGGCGCACTGGTTCACCCGCGCGGAGGTCAGGGCCGCCCTGGAGCAGGGCGACTGGTCCGCACGGGAGAGCGGCTCCCGGCTGCTGCTGCCGAGCACCATCTCCATCGCCCGCACCATCGTGGAGTCGTGGGCGGGCGTGTAGCGCTACGAGGAGATGCCGGACAGGATCTTCTTGACGTCGGCGAGCGTCGGGTTGGTGGCGGTGGAGCCGTCGGCGAACTTCACCGTCGGCACCACGTGGTTGCCGTTGTTGACGCTGCCGACGAACTCGGCGGAGGCCGGATCCTGCTCGATGTCGACCTCGGCGTAGGTGATGCCGTTCTCGTCCAGCTGCTTCTTCAGCCTGCGGCAGTAGCCGCACCAGGTGGTCGAGTACATGGTCAGCTGCGGGGTTGCGTCACTCACGACCGGAACAACGCGGCCGCGGCCGAACCTGTTCCCGCCGGGACCTGTCGGCGCGCACTGCCATGATGGGAGCCGTGCCGCCCTTCGATCCCGCCGCGCTCGACCCCGAGCAGGCCGCCGCCGTGCGCGCGCCGCGCGGGCCGCTGTGCGTGCTCGCGGGTGCGGGCACCGGCAAGACCAGGACCATCACCTACCGGATCGCGCACCTGGTCTCGGCCGGGCACGTCAAGGCCGACCAGGTGCTCGCGGTCACCTTCACCGCCCGCGCGGCGGGTGAGCTGCGCGGGCGGCTGCGCGGGCTCGGGCTCGGCGGCGACGCGGGCCGGGTGCAGGCCCGCACCTTCCACGCCGCCGCGCTGCGCCAGCTGCGCTACTTCTGGCCGCAGATCGTCGGCGATGTGCCGTGGCGGCTCGTCGACAACAAGTTCCCGCTGGTCGCCAGGGCCGCACACGCCGAGGGGCTGCCCTCGGACACCGAGAGCGTGCGCGACCTGCTGAGCGAGATCGAGTGGGCGAAGGCCTCGCTCATCGCCCCGGAGGACTACCCGGCCGCGGTGGCCGAGCGCCGCCGCGACACCCCGCGCGAGGCACTCCGGGTGGCGAGGGTCTACGACGCCTACGAGACCGCCAAGTCCTCCGCCGACGGCATGCTGCTCGACTTCGACGACCTGCTGCTGCACACCGCCGCCGCGCTGGAGGACTACCCGGCGGTGGCCGACGAGTTCCGCGAGCGCTACCGCAGCTTCGTCGTGGACGAGTACCAGGACGTCACCCCGCTGCAGCAGCGGGTGCTCGACGCCTGGCTCGGCGAGCGCGACGACCTCACCGTGGTCGGCGACGCCAACCAGACCATCTACTCCTTCACCGGGGCGAGCCCGCGCTACCTGCTCGACTTCTCCCGGCGCTTCCCGGAGGCGACCGTGGTCCGGCTGGAGCGCGACTACCGGTCGAGCCCGCAGGTGGTGTCGCTGGCGAACCGGGTGATCGGCGCCGCCCGCGGCCGGATCGCGGGGACCAGACTCCAGCTGATCGGCCAGCGGGCGGACGGCCCGGAGCCGGTCTTCGCCGAGTACGACGACGCCCCCGCCGAGGCCGCCGCGGTGGCGAAGGAGATCGAACGGCTGCTCGCGGCGGGTACCGCGGCCGCCGAGATCGCGGTGCTCTTCCGGATCAATGCCCAGTCCGAGGCGTACGAGGAGGCGCTCGGCGCGCTGGGCATCCCCTACCAGGTGCGCGGCGGCGAGGCGTTCTTCGCCAGGGCCGAGATCAAGCAGGGCGTCTCGGCGCTGCGCCGGGCCGCCGAGCGCGACGACCTGCCGGACGCGGCGCGCCGCGGCGCCGCGCTGGCCACGCTCACCCGCGCTGCGCTGGCCCCGCTCGGGCTCACCGCCGAGGAGCCCGCGGGCGCGGGCGCGCGGGAGCGCTGGTCCGGGCTCTCGGCGCTGGCCGGGCTGGTCGACGAGCTGGTCGCGCACGACCCCGAGCTGGACGCGGCCGGGCTGCTGCGCGAGCTGGCGGCCCGCTCCGAGGCCAGGCACCCGCCGACCGTGCAGGGCGTCACACTGGCCTCGCTGCACGCCGCCAAGGGGCTGGAGTGGGACGCCGTCTTCCTGGTCGGGCTCACCGACGGCACGCTGCCCATCGGCCACGTGCTCGGCGACGACGGCTCGGTGGCCGACCAGCACCAGCTGGAGGAGGAGCGCAGGCTGCTCTACGTCGGCGTCACTCGCGCCCGCGAACACCTGCGGCTCTCCTGGGCGCTGGCCCGCGGCGCGGGCGGCAGGCGCAACCGCCGCCGCTCCCGCTTCCTCGCCGGCCTGGTCCCGGACGACTCCCCGGCCTCGCGGATCGCCGCCGCGGCCGAGCCCGTCCGCTCGACCGAGCGGCCGCTCTGCCGGGTCTGCGCCAAGCCGCTGATCGGCACCTACGCCACCATGCTCGGCCGCTGCAGGCGCTGCCCGGCCGAACTCGACAAGGAGCTGCTCGCCGCGCTGCACGACTGGCGAGGGGAGAAGGCCGAGGCCATGCGGGTGCGCGAGTTCACCGTCTTCACCGATCTCACGCTCACCGCCATCGCCGAGCAGCTGCCCGCCGACGACGCGGCGCTGGCGAGCATCGCCGGTGTCGGCGCGGGCAAACTCGAGCAGTACGGCGCCGACGTGCTCGCGATCGTGCGCTCGCGGCGGCGCACTACCACTCCCGCCGATCCCGCGAATGCCCCTGAAACTGCAGGTAGAAAATAGGTTGTGGCGTTATGGTGCGCCCGCCTATGGTGGATGAGCGCGCAACGGGAGGTCTCTCCCGCGCGCACTGGCCGGGCTCGCGCCCGGTGAACACGGAACACGACAACCGACGAGTACAGGAGGGAGGCAGACAAGTGGACAACATCACGATCTTCGGCAGCACCGGCGTCGGCACCGCACCGCGCGGCGGCGAAACCGTGCGCGTCGACGGCGCGATGGGCAAAGCCATGTCGGCCTCCCGGGGGATCCTCGCCGTGCAGGGGATCGGTCTGTCCGGTGTCGGCGGTGGCAATGCGCAGGTCTGCACTACGCACGGCCTGCGGCTGCCCGTTTACGCCATTTCGCAGGACAAGCCCAGCGCCGGCTGGCCGTTCGCATTCGCCGATGAGTTCGGCGATGCGGCAGCCCGCCTCCGCAACGCACACCCAGCGTCCGTGATCAGGATTCGACAGAGATGTCGACCTAGGTAGGGAATTCTCCCCGACCTCCTGGCCACGGAGCGCACAGCGCGAAATCGTGGCCAGTATTCTCCGGCTCCTTCAGCCGCAGTGGCACCGGTTTCGCACCGAACATCCGAACCGCTGCAACGAGCTGAAGGAGAACGACGTGTTCACCGCCCAGGAATGGCCGCAGGCCGCTACTGACGTGACATGCCGGACCGTGGCCAAGTCCCCGCGCGCCTGCGCGGTGTCCGCCCTGCCCTGCCGAGCCGGCGACCCCGACCTGTGGTTCGCCGAGAGCCCGGTCCAGCTGGAAGAGGCCAAGGCGCTGTGCGCCAGCTGCCCGATCCGGAAGCGCTGCCTGAGCGCCGCCATCGACCGGCGCGAGCCGTGGGGTGTCTGGGGTGGCGAGATCTTCGATCAGGGGGTCGTGATCGCCCGCAAGCGGCCGCGTGGCCGGCCGCGTAAGGTCGCGATCCCGGCATGAGAGCCGGCTTTCCGACTGTCCGCCGACGAACCGCTCACCGTTTTCCGGTGGGCGGTTCGTTGGTTTCCGGGGTCGGCGCCGCGCGGGTCAGTGCAGCGCGGATTCCTCGGTGAAGCCGGGCATCCACTCCCGCGCCAGCTGCATGAAGGGCAGCTCGGCGTCGAGCTGGGCCAGGATGCCGATCGAGCCGCCGAGCACCCGGAAGATCATCACGTACTCCGGCGGAAGTTGCAGTGCCCGCGCGGTTTTCATCTCCGCGCTGGAGATGTTCGACGCCTTGCCCGCCACCCGCTGCATCCAGCGCCGGGTGAAATGGAACGAGTCGGACTCGATCGGGTCGGTGAAGGGGCGCAGGTAATCGGCGATCTCCTGGTGGGTCACGGTGCGGCCGGGGATCACCCAGCCGTTGTCGTACATGAGCGCGGTCAGCTCCTCGTACCGCTCGGCCACCGAGAGCGCCAGCATTCGGCCGAGCTCCGGCGGGAAGCCGTTCGGCAGCGGGGCGCAGGCGCCGAAGTCGATCACCGCGAGCCTGCCGTCCGGCAGCATCATGAAGTTGCCCGGGTGCGGATCGGCGTGCAGCAGCCCGGCCCGCGCCGGTGAGGAGAAGTGGAAGGTGCCGAGCAGCGCCGCGACCCGGTTGCGCAGCTCGATCGTGCCCGCCGGATCCTCGTCGCCCGCCCGGATGATGCCGGAGAGCGGGGTACCGGTAACCCACTCGGTCACGATCACCTTGGGCGAACCCGCGACAACTTTCGGGATCACGTAGTCGGCGTGGCCGGCGAATGCCTTCGCGAAGGCGCGCTGGTGCGCGGCCTCGTTCCGGTAGTCCAGCTCCTCCTCGGTGCGCTCGGTGATCTCGGCGAGCACCGGCTTGACGTCCGCGCCGGGGATGACCGAGGCGAAGAGCCCGGACATCCGGGAGAGCGTCTTCAGATCCGCACGCAGCGCCTCGTCGGCGCCGGGGTACTGCACCTTCACCGCGACCCGGCGGCCGTCCGACCAGACCGCGCGGTGCACCTGCCCGATGCTCGCCGACGCCGTCGGCTCGTCGTCGAACTCGCTGAACCGCTCCCGCCAGCGGGTGCCGAGCTGCTGGTCGAGTACCCGGTGCACGGTGGCGGTCGGCATCGGCGGGGCCGCGGCCTGGAGCTTGGTCAGCGCCTCGCGGTAGTGCTCGCCGAACTCCTCCGGCACCGCCGCCTCCATGACGCTCAGCGCCTGACCGAACTTCATGGCGCCGCCCTTGAGCTCGCCGAGCACCGAGAACAGCTGCTCGGCGGCCTTCTGGTTCAGATCGGCGCTGATCTCGGTGCGATCCCCGCCCACCAGCCGCCTGCCGAACCCGACGGCAGCGCGACCCGCGATCCCGAGTGGAATCTTGGCTAACTTCGCGTTGCGGGATGAGCTGCGGCGCGCAATGTCGGACACAGTTCCCATCATGGCCGAAACCGCCCCGGCCGTGCCATGAAAATCAATGGTCTGTGCGCCACACTCGCCGGCCGGGCCCGGCTCGGCCTGCTTCCCGCCGCGCTGGTCCGGGCGGGTGTCCGTGGGCGGCCGTCCGGCGGCCTCATGCGGCCGGGCCCGCCGCCAGCAGCCTGCACCCGCAGTCCGGGTGCGCGGGCCAGCGCCTGCTGTGTACGGCGTGCGAGTCGGGGTCCGGCTCCAGGATCGCGTCCAGCGTCTGCGGCTCGCGGCTCGCGGAACATGCGAAGATCGCCTCCAGCTCGGTGAGCGCGAGCGCGCTGGTCCGCGCGACCATGGCCGGCGAGGCCGCGCCCACCCGGTTCAGCAGCTGCGCGGCCAGGTGCGGCCACTCCGCGTCGCCGCCGCTGCGGGTCAGGTCGGCGCAGCGCAGGCAGCTGGTGGCGCCGGGCAGCACCAGCGGTCCGACCACGCCGCGGCCGTCCCGGATCCGGATCGGCAGGTGCGCGATCCTGGCCAGCACCAGCTCGGCGCCGAGCCGCGGGTCGACGACCAGGGTGTCGGTGAGGAGCACCAGGTCCTCGCGCCAGCGCCGCACCTCGCCGCGGCGGTAGCCGCCGGGCGAGCGGGCCGGGGCGAACCCCTCGGCGCGCAGCCACTCCAGTACCCGGTCGGTGAGCGGGCCGCGGCCGTGCACCCGCACCGCGCGGATCGGGGCGGGGCCGTCGGCGGGCGGGACCAGCAGCCCGGCGGCCGCCACCGCGTCCAGCACGGCGTTCGCCTGCTCCGGCGCGAGCCCGAGCTCACCGGCTCGCCAGAGCACCTGGGGCCTGGTCTGCAACCCGTCCAGCCCGCGCAGGAAGCGCTCGACGACGGCCGGGTCGAGCCCGGGCGGGCGGAGCACGACGGCGCGCTCCGGATCCCAGCCGAGCTGAACGGCCCCGGAGGGGCGGACCAGGATGGCGACCCCCGGCTGCAGCAGGGGCCCTCGCGGTGGTGGCGTCATACCGAGCAGTATTGCCACCCGCGCACCGCGCCCCGGCCGGGCGAGCGCGAGTTATCCACAGGATCGCCCCTGTTCACAGGGGCATTCGCTCAGGACTTGCCGGAGCCGTCGCCCTCGTCCGGCTCGGCCTGCGATTCCGCCTGCTCCCTGCGCTCGCGCTCCTCGGTAGCGGCGAGTTGCGCGAGCGGGTCGTCGAAGCTGGAGGCGGTGCCGCCGAGCACGCCGTCGATGAAACCGGCCGGGTTGTCCAGATCGTCCGAGCCGGGCAGCAGGTCCGGGTGCGCCCAGACCCCGTCGCGGGCATCGAGCCCGGCGTCGTCGGTGAGCCGCCGCCAGAGCGCCGCGGCCTCGCGCAGCTTGCGCGGCCGCAGCTCCAGCCCAACCAGGGTGGCGAAGGTCTGCTCGGCCGGGCCGCCGGTGGCGCGCCTGCGCCGCAGCGTTTCGGCGAGCGCGCCCGCGCCGGGCAGCCGATCGCCGAGCGCCGCGGCCACCACCACCTGCACCCAGCCCTCGATCAGGGCGAGCAGCGTCTCCAACCGCTCCAGCGCCTGCTTCTGCTCCGGCGTCGTCTGCGGCTCGAAGGCGCCCGCGGCCAGGATCTCCTCCAGCTTCGACGGATCGGCCAGCGACATCGGGTCCAGGTTCTGCGCGGCCTCCTCGAGCGCGGAGAAATCCATCCTGATGCCGCGCGCGTAGCTCTCCACCGCGCCGAGCACCTGCTGGCGCAGCCACGGCACGTGCGCGAAGAGCCGCTGGTGCGCGGCCTCGCGGGCGGCGAGGAAGACCAGGATCTCGCTCTCCGGCTGCTCCAGCCCGCTGCTGAACTCGGCGACGGCGGCGGGCAGCAGCGCGGCGGTGCCGTCCGGGCCGAGCGGGAGTCCGATATCGGTGGAGGTCAGCACCTCCTTGGCCAGTTGGCCGAGCGCCTGGCCCAGCTGCGAGCCGAAGGCCATGCCGCCCATCTGGGTCATCATGCCGAGCAGCGGCCCGGCGAACTGCTTGGCCTCCTCCGGCAGCTGGCTGCTCCACATGCCGCCGAGCTGCTCGGCGACCGGATCGCAGAGCCGCTGCCAGGTGGGCAGCGTCTGCTCGATCCACTCGGTCGCGGTCCAGGCGACGGTGCGGCTCGCGCCCGCGGGCAGCGTGGTGGCGCCGTCCAGCCAGAGTTCGGCCAGGTGCGCGGCGTCCGCGACGGCCTTGCGCTGCTGCTCGGAGACCGGGGTGCCCGCGGTGCCGAGCTGCTGGCGGGCCAGCCGCTTGGCGACGTCGTAGTTCACCGGGCCGGAGCCGCCGCCCGCCTGCGTGCCGACGCCGCTGAACATCTGCCCCAGCTGGGTGAACATCTGCCCGAGCTGCGACGGGTCGAAGCCGGGGCCCGCACCCTGCGCGCCCGCCCCGGCCGGGCCCGCGCCGCCGAAGAGGAAGCCGAACGGATTGCCCGCGCCGCCGCCGAAGGGGTTGCCCGCGCCGCCGGGCGCATCGCCCTTGTCACCGGACGGATTGCTGCCCCTGTCACCGGAAGGATTGCCGCCGCCCGCACCGGGCTCGTCGCCGCGCCGTTCCCTGTCGTCGTCGCGGTTCGAGAAGCCGAACGGGATGTCACTCATACCCCCAACGGTACGCGGAACCCCGCCCACCTCTGTGTTCGCGCAGCGCGAAACCATTGCGGACACCGCGGCGGGCCGGTGCCACGCCGCGCGCGGCCCGCTCATTACTGTGGTCCGGGTGAATCGCCGCATCCTCACCCTGCTGGCCGCGCTCGTCCCGGTGCTCGTGCTCGGGCTGGCGGGCAGCGTCTTCACGGTGCCGTTCGTCGCGCTCGGCCCCGGCCCCACCTTCAACACCCTCGGTGAGGTGGACGGCAAGCAGGTGGTGGATGTGCAGGGCGCCGAGGTGGACCCGACCACGGGCAACCTGAACATGACCACCGTCTCGGTGCGCGACCGGCTCAATATCTTCGAGGCGTTGGGCTTCTGGCTCAGCGGCGAGCACGGCCTGGTCCCGCGCGCCGAGGTGTACCCGCCCGGGGTGCCGCGCGAGGAGATCGACCGCTCCAACCAGCAGGAGTTCGAGAACTCCGAGGCCTCGGCCGAGGTGGCGGCGCTGCGTTTCCTGAACCTGCCCACCGTGGTGCTGGTCGGCGAGGTGGTCGAAGAGGGGCCCGCCAATGGCGTACTGCGGGCGGGCGACGAGATCGTCAGCATCGATGGCGCGCCGATCACCGCCCCCAAGGGAGTGGTGGACGCGGTCTCCGCGCGCAAGCCCGGTGACGTACTGAGCCTGGTGGTGCGCCGGGAGGCCGCCGAGCAGACGCTTTCGGTCACGCTCGGCGCGCGGCCCGACGACGCCGCCAAGGGGTACCTCGGCATCACTCCGACCGAGGGTGCGCGCCCGCCTCTGCAGGTGACCTTCAATCTCGCCGATATCGGCGGCCCCTCCGCGGGGCTCATGTTCAGCCTCGCGCTGATCGACAAGCTCTCGCCCGGCGAGCTGGACAACGGGCGCTTCGTCGCCGGTACTGGGACGATCGACCAGGAGGGCGCGGTCGGGCCGATCGGCGGCATCCAGTACAAGATGATGGCCGCGCGCGACGAGGGCGCCGAGACCTTCCTGGTTCCGGCGGCCAACTGCGCCGAGGCGCGGCAGCGCACCCCCGAGGGGCTGCGGCTGGTCAAGGTCGAGACGCTGACCGGCGCGGTCCAGTCGCTCGCCGACATCGGCGCGGGCCGGGACACGCCGAACTGCGGCTGATCCGGGCCGCCGAGGGCGGCGGGACCGTGCGCCGAGTCCCCGGTCACGCCGCGCCCGCCCGGCGGTCGGGGGCCGCGCACGCGCGATTCGGCCCGGCCGCGACGTTCGGCGACGCCCTCAGTCCAGGGTGTGCCGGAGCGCCTCGACCACGTTCGGCGCCAGCCCGGGGTAGGTGCGCAGGTCGAGGTCGCCGAAGTCGTCGGTCTCCGCGTCCTCGTCCGGGCGCACCTGGAGCAGGCAGAGCGACGCCCCGCCGCGCAGCACCGCGGCGAAGAGCCTGGCCTCCCGCCGCCCCGGGTGCTCGGCGGCGGCGGTGCGCGCCGCCGCGTCCGCCGCCTCCGGGTCGGCGAGCAGCGGCGCCAGCGCGTCGTCCAGCGCGGTCTCGGCGTCCGGCGGGAGCACCACGATCTCCTGCACCAGCAGGCAGCCGTGCACCGCGGGCGGCCAGGTGGTGGTCGCCAGGAACTCGTCGAGCGCCCACGACCCGCCGGTGATGTCCTCCGGGAAGGGCTCCTGCGCGACCGGCGTGTACTCGGCGCCCTGGTCGAGCTGATCCACCAGCCCCGGCTCGGCCGCGACGAGGTCGCCGGTCGGTACCAGCGCGAAGATCTGCGGCGGTCGGCCCCAGCCCTCGGCGTCGACGAATTCGGCGACCTCCCGGACGGAGCGGGCAAGGGCGAGTTCGGCGTGCAGGTCAGCGGTCACGTCGCACATCCTGTCAAATTCGCCCCTGGCACCGGCACGGTGTCCGATTTCCGTAGAGTGGGCTCGGGCGGTCCGGCAACGGCCCGCCCACCGATATCCCCGGACCCTGGAGCGTGGCATCGTGGGCATGCGGCCCCCCACCGGCTTACCATCGCTGTCCCGACGCAGCCGCGTGCTGCTGGTGGCGGCCGTCGTGCTCGCGGCCCTGCTGCTGCTCGGGCCGCGGCTGGTCGACACCTATACCAACTGGCTGTGGTTCGGGGAGGTGGGCTACCGGGGTGTCTTCCTGACCGTGCTGCGCAGCAGGCTGCTGCTCTTCGCCGCGGTGGCGATCTTCGTCGGGCTCGCGGTCTGGCTGGCGCTGCTGCTCGCCTACCGCTCGCGGCCGGTCTTCATCCCGGTCGCCGGGCCGAACGACCCGATCGCGCGGTACCGCACCACGGTGATGAGCAGGCTGCGGCTCTTCGGCATCGGCATCCCGGTGCTGCTCGGGCTGCTCTCCGGGCTGGTCGCGCAGTCGAACTGGGTGACCCTGCAGCTCTTCCTGAACGGCGGCTCGTTCGGCACCGAGGACCCGCAGTTCCACATCGACGTCGGCTTCTACGTCTTCGACCTGCCGTTCTACCGGATGGTGCTGAACTGGCTCTTCGTCGCCGTCGTCATCGCCTTCTTCGCGAACCTGGTGACGCACTACATCTTCGGCGGGCTGCGGCTGAGCGGCCGCGAGGGCACGCTCACCACCGCCGCCCGGGTGCAGCTCGCGCTGCTGGCCGGGATCTTCGTGCTGCTCAAGGCGGTAGCGTACTGGTTCGACCGGTACGAGCTGCTCTCCAGCGCCAGGAAGGAGCCGACCTTCTTCGGCGGCTCGTTCACCGATATCAACGCGGTGCTCCCGGCCAAACTCATCCTGCTCGCCATCGCGGTGATCTGCGCGATCGCCTTCTTCGCCGGGGTGGTGCTGCGCGACCTGCGGGTGCCCGCCATGGCGGCGGCGCTGCTCGTGCTCTCCTCGATCCTGGTCGGTTCGGTGTACCCGCTGCTGGTCGAGCAGTTCTCGGTGCGCCCGAACGCGGCGGACAAGGAGAGCGAGTACATCGAGCGGAATATCGACGCCACCCGCAGGGCGTACGGCATCACTCCCGACAAGATCGATTACCAGGACTACAAGGGCGACGGCACCAAGAACCCGGTCGACGTGCCCGCCGATGTCGAGACCATCCAGAAGATCCGGCTGCTCGACCCGAACATCCTCTCCCGCACCTTCACCCAGCAGAAGCAGCTGAAGAACTTCTACGGCTTCCGCGACCCGCTGGACATCGACCGCTACACCATCGACGGCGAGGTGCAGGATTACATCGTCGGCGCGCGCGAGCTCACCCCGAGCAGCCTGACCGGCAACCAGACGGACTGGATCAACCGGCACACCGTCTACACGCACGGCGACGGCTTCGTCGCGGCCCCGGCGAACCGGGTCAACCGCCCGCCCGCCCAGGACGCGGCCGCCGCGGGCAGCACCGACACCGGCTACCCCGAGTACACCGTGACCAGCGACCTGGCCACGCCGAAGGATAACCAGCTGATCGAGGTCGATCAGCCGCGTATCTACTACGGCGAGCTCATCTCGCAGACCGACGCCGACTACGCCATCGTCGGTCAGGTGGACGGCCAGGGCCCGCGCGAGTACGACAGCGATATCGCCCAGTTCACCTACGACGGCGCGGGCGGCGTCCCGATCGGCAACTGGTTCGACCGGCTGGCCTTCGCCACCAAGTACGCCGAGCGGAACATCCTGCTCTCCGGCGCCATCGGCCCGGACTCCAAGATCATCTTCAACCGCAATCCGCGGGAGCGGGTGGAGAAGGTGGCGCCCTGGCTGACCGCCGACGGCGATATCTACCCGACCGTGGTGGACGGCCGGATCAAGTGGATCGTCGACGCGTACACCACGCTGGACTCCTACCCCTACTCGCAGCGCACCTCGCTGGAGGGCGCGGTCGAGGACAGCATCGATCAGAAGACCGGTCGCATGCTGCCGCGCGAGGAGGTCAGCTACATCCGCAACTCGGTGAAGGCCACCGTGGACGCCTACGACGGCACCGTCACGCTCTACGAGGTGGACGCAGGAGATCCCGTGCTGCAGGCCTGGCGCGGCGTCTTCCCCGGCGTGGTCAAGCCGGAGAGCGAGATCAGCCCGGAGCTGCGCGCGCACTTCCGCTACCCGGCCGACCTGTTCAAGGTGCAGCGCGAGATGCTCGCCAAGTACCACGTGAACGACCCGCGCGAGTTCTTCACCAACAACGCCTTCTGGTCGGTGCCTGCCGACCCGACGGTGGAGGGCAGCACCGGCGCGCTCCCGCCCTACTACATGCTCATGGGCGACCCGGAGACGGGGCAGCCGGTGTTCAACCTGACCAGCGCGATGGTCGGTTACAACCGGCAGTTCCTCTCGGCCTACATCTCGGTGCGCTCGGACCCGGTGGACTACGGCAAGTTCACCATCCTGCGGCTGCCCACCGACTCGCAGACCCAGGGTCCGCAGCAGACGCAGAACTCGATGACGACCTTCCCGCCGGTGTCCAGCGACCGCACGCTGCTGGCGTCGAACAACATCAAGTACGGCAATCTGCTCACCCTGCCGATCGCCCAGGGCGGCATTCTCTACGTGGAGCCGCTCTACACCGAGCCGCGCAACGCGCCGCCGTCGGCGACCTTCCCGCAGCTGGCCAAGGTGCTGGTCAGCTACAAGGAGCCGGGCTCGAACAGCCCCAAGGTCGGGTACGCCTCCACGCTGGAGGAGGCGCTGAACCAGATCCTGCCCGGCGTGGGCGGGGTGGCGACCAAGCCGGGCGCCGCCGCGCCGAACACCGGCAGCGGCGCGACGCCACCGGCGCAGGGCGGCACGCCGCCCCCGGCGACGAACGGCACCGCGCCGCCGCCCGCATCGACGGCGGCCCGCGATGCCGCCGCGGCGGATCTGAACCGTCGGATCGAGGCGGCGCGCACCGCCATGCGGACCGGGAACTTCGAGGAGTTCGGCAGGGCGCTGGATGATCTCGAGGCCGCGGTCAAGGCGTATCAGGACGCCAACCGCTGACCGGAACGGCAAGGGCCCCCGTCACCAGGTGACGGGGGCCCTTGCCGTAAGCATCACGTTCGCGGCCCCGTCTCGCCGGTCGGCGCTCGAAGCGCATTCGGCGCAGCCGCGAGTCTCGAGCGCCGAGCCGCGAGACCCCGAAGGGGCCGCGAGCCCGCCCGGCGGAGCCGGGCCGGATTACCTGCCGATGCTGTCGATCAGGCCCGAGTTCTGCTCGAGGAGGGCCTGGAAGGGGCCCTCCAGGCCGTACTGCTTGGCCAGATCGCCACCGGCGGTCTTGGCCTGCTCGACCAGCGCGGCGGGGCTGCCGGGGGCGGGCTCGGGAGCCGCGGGCTCGGGGGCGGGGGCCGGCTCCGGCTCGGCGGCGGGCTCGACATCGCTGGAGGTGCCCTGGGTCAGGTACTTGCCGCAGGTCGGCCAGGCGCCGACGCCCTGGTTGGCGAGCACGTTCTCGGCCACCCGGATCTGCTCCGCCTTGCTGGCGGTGTGCGCGGAGCCCGCGCCGCCGTGCGCGTTCCAGGTGCTCTGCGAGAACTGCAGGCCACCGTAGTAGCCGTTACCGGTGTTGATGCTCCAGTTGCCGCCGCTCTCGCACTGGGCGACGCCGTCCCAGTTATGGGTGGCGGCCGACGCGGTTCCGGTGGCGAGACCGAACGGGACGGCAACGAGGGCGCCGGTGACGGCGGCGAAGCCGAGGGCGCGGGTGCTGAACTTCCGGTTTCGAGACATGTGGTTTCCCTCCCCGCGCCCACCGCCGCGCCGTTCGCACGTATCCCTGCCCCCAGGAAGTCGGGGTGACACGGCCGCGGGGCAGGGTTGCCGGTGTTCGGCGATCCGTGTTCTGGCCCAGCGCAGGTGCCCCGGGCCGGATCCGACGGTAACGGCAAATCTCGGTGAGATCACGCCTCGGTAACGATGAGTTGCGAGAGGTTTCGTTCGCAAGCGTCCGGCGAACGCGCAGGTGAATTCGGCGATTTCCGCATTCGAATACCTGCCCGTGATGGTGCTGTTATGTGTCGGAGATCACCGCGAAATAGCGATCCGGCCCACGTTTCCGGGCGGCCTCGGCCGGCCTACGCGCGGTTGCGGCACATCCGCGCAGGTAGCGGGGCGATTTGCATTGGCGGCGCACCCGTGTGTAATGTTGTGTTCACCGACGCGGGGTGGAGCAGCTCGGTAGCTCGCTGGGCTCATAACCCAGAGGTCGCAGGTTCAAATCCTGTCCCCGCTACTAGTGGGAGCAGCCCCCGGAGAATTTCTCCGGGGGCTGTTTTCGTCTCCGGTTACTCTGCGGCGGATTCGCCGTCTTCGTCCCGGCGCGGCGTGGTCAGCCGTACGACGCCGGAGTCCAGGTCCAGCTCGACGGCGGGCCGGTGCGACTGGCCGTCACCGGACTGGCCGGATTCGTCCTGCAGCTTGCCGCCGGGGAACATCTCGCCTATGACACCCATGCCTCGACCATAACCGCGTCGGCCGAACGGCTGTCGCCCGAACAGTAGATATCGGACATCGAGCCGCGGTGGAAGTCTGTTCCCGGAGAAGAACAGACGGCTTCGCGGAGGGAAAAGTCTTGGTTGGGAACGGTATTCGACGGGTCGCGGCGGTCGGTGCGCTGGCGGCGCTGGTGACGGCGGGCGGTGCCGCCGGGGTGTCGGCACAGCCGTCGGGGAGCGCGGGGATCGACACCGGCAGCGCGGGCGGGGTCATCGACACCGGGAGCGGGATCCTGAACAGCGGGAGCGGGGTGCTGGACAGCGGGAGTGCGGTGCTGGACGGGCTGGGGTTGGGGCTCGGGCTGCCGGACACCGGGTCCGGGGGCGGGGGCGGTGTGCAGACGCAGCAGTGCAACCAGTCGACCCAGTCCGGCAACGACGGGATCACCACGACGCGGCACGAGCTGGGGCGCCGCGGCCCGACGTCTTTCGTGCTGGCCTACGAGACGTACTACGTCCCCGACCTCATCGAGGTCTTCTACGAGGGCTCGCTCGTGCGCAGCACCGGCTGGGTCGGCGACGAGACGAACGAGGGCACTGGATCGGTTCTGGTCACGCTGCCGCCGGGTGCTGCGAGCTCGGTGACCGTGCGAGTCACCGGTGGGTACCAGACCGACTGGGACTACGTGGTCAACTGCCCGCGGTGACCCATCTCGCAAACCGCCCGGCCCCCGGAATCCCACCGGCGGCCGGGCGTTTGCGTCCGGCGGCGAACCGGCCACATCCGTGCCACCTGCAGCGCGCCGCTCGATCCGCGCTTCGTCGACTCGGCGGTGCTCGCCGGCGGCCGACCCTCGGCGAGTTCGCGCGGGCCGGCGCGACCGCGGGCGCGCGGCTCGGGCGGGACGCTTCAGCCGAGGTCGCGCGGGCGCAGTGCGTAGGCGGGGACCAGCTGGTCGCGCACGTGCAGCGGCGAACGGCCGTCGGCGTAGCGGACGGTGTAGGAGACCCGGCCCAGCCAGAAGCCGTCCACCGTCGGCACCCAGTGTGTGAGGGTGCCCGCGCATTCGCCGCTCATCTCCACCCCGGCCCCGTTCACGTGCTTCGGGGTGCCGGGGTCGCGGATCAGCAGGGCGTCCAGCCGCACCCAGACCGGGCGCGGCGGGTAGGTCGCGGTGCGGTAGTAATGCCCGGTTGCGCTGGGGAAACGCAGCTCGGGGCCGGTGCCCTCGGTGCGCGGTACCGGCCGCGCGCGCGAGCTGGTTCGGTCGGGTCCGGCCGCTGGCAGCTCGTCATCCGTCGAACTCATGTTCGAATACTAGCCCATCCAGCAAACCGTTCGGTATCTCCATGGAGAGGTTTACTGATACCGTGAGTTTCGCTAAATTGGAGGTGCGGCGGATCACACCGCGAACGTGAGGAGACACCGATGACGCTGTCCACTTCATCCCAGGCCGACGCCTACCGCGACATGGTGCGCACGCTCTCCGAGGGCTCGGTGCACCGCAAGTTCGATCCCTACCTGGATATCGACTGGGACTCGCCCGAGCTCGCCATCGACCCCGACGATCCGCGCTGGATCCTCATTCCGGAGCTGGACCCGCTCGGCGCCACCGCCTGGTACCGGGGCCTGCCGCGGGAGCGGCAGATCGAGATCGGCAAATGGCGGATGGCGAACGCCATCAAGGTCGGCGCGGCGTTCGAGAGCGTCCTGATCCGCGGCATGATGCAGTACGCCATGAAGCTGCCGAACGGCGCGCCGGAGTTCCGCTACTGCATGCACGAGATGACCGAGGAGTGCAACCACATCCAGATGTTCCAGGAGCTGGTGAACCGGATCGGGGTGGATGTGCCCGGCATGCGGCCCCTCTTCCGGCGGCTCTCCCCGCTGATCGGCGTGGCGGGCGGGTACGCGCACGTCGTGCTCTTCATCGGCATCCTCGGTGGCGAGGAGCCGATCGACCACTACCAGAAGGCGCTGATCCGGCGCGGCGCCGATCTGCCGCCCGCGGTGCTGCGCACCATGGAGATCCACATCGCCGAGGAGGCGCGGCACATCTCCTTCGCCAACGAGTTCCTGAAGGCGAAGGTGCCGAAACTGGGGCCGGTCACCACCGCCGTCTGCGCGCTCGCCTTCCCGCTCGCCATGCGCTGGCTGGCCGGCGAGATCATGGTGCCGCCGCGCTCCTTCGCCCGCGAGTTCGATATTCCGGACGAGGTGTTCCGTGAGGCGTTCTGGCGATCGCCGCGGGCCACGGCAATTCTGGCCGGGTACTTCACCGATGTCCGCGCGCTGGCCGACGACCTCGGGCTCATGACACCGGTCACCCGCCGCCTCTGGCGCGCGCTCGGTATCGACGGCGCGCGCGCCCGGTACCGCTCCGAGCCTGTACGCTCCCGGCGCGCTGTCGCCTGACCTGTTCGGGGTGCCGCGGCCCGCCGCCCGCCGGTTGCGGTCGGCTCGTTCGCCCTGATCCGGGAGCGACCCGGGGCCGGATCGGTCGGTCACTCCTCGGCGACGAGCCGGAGCTTCGTAACCCGCGGACCGGCGAACTCGGCGATGGCAACGGCCGGGCGGTCGCCCAGCCGGACCGAGGCAGTCACGGTGCGTCCCGCGGCGAGCACCTTGGAGACCGTGGCCCCGCGCAGGTACGCGGCGAATTCGCCGGGCCGCACCCGGCCGGTGGGCAACTCCAGCGCCACCCCGGCCAGCTCCGCGACCGCCCCGTCGGCGGCGGCGCGCAGCACCCGCTCCGCGCGCGCCCGCCCGCGGCCCCCGACCCCGCGCACGGCGCCGAGCATGCCGAGCGCGCCACCGGGGCCGAGGTGCCGGAGCAGCTGCCCGCCGAGCAGCGTGCCCGCGCCGAGCCCGGGCAGCCCGGTGCCGAGCAACTGCCGCACCATCGGCGCGAACTCCCAGTGCGCGGCGAGCTGCGCGATGCGCCACGAGTCCTCGCGCCACACCAGGTCGTAGCGCAGGTGCATGGGCACCCGGACGGTGGCGCCGGTGGCCATCCGGATGGTGATGGCGAGGTCGCGCAGCACGGTCCGGCCGGTGACGATATCGGCGTCCGGCTGGAAGGTGATGGTGTTCGGCGCGATGAAGGTGTCGTGGAAGCGGCCGATCGCCGCGAGCCCGACGTGCGGGCGCGAGCCGACCGGGTCCTCGACCACCGCCTCCGGCGTGAAGAGCGCGAGCCACCCGGCCCGGTCCTTCGCCGCCACCGCGGCGGGGGAGGCCAGCACGGCGGCGAGCAGGTCGTCGCGGGCGAGGGCGGGATCCGGTGCCATCCGGCAATTCTAGAACGTGTTGCAATTCTCGGCGGAACGATGCGGGAACGTTTCGCCGGGCCATTCCGCGGCTACTGTCGGACCATGGGAATCGAGTCGAGCGCCGTCGTCCCGGCGCCGCGTTCCGAGGTCTTCGCGTGGTACGGCAGGCCGGGCGCGTTCGCCCGGCTCACCCCGCCGTGGCAGCCCGTCACGCTGGCCGCGGAGGCGGAGTCGCTGCGCGACGGCACCGCGGTGCTGCGGCTGCCGGGCGGGTTGCGCTGGGTCGCGCGGCACCGGGCCGCGGAGTACGACCCGCCGCGCCGCTTCGTCGACGAGATCGCGGTGGACGGCATCGCCTCGGCCCCGGCCGGGACGGTGCTGCGCTGGCGGCACGTGCACGACTTCGAGGAGGTCGACGCCGGCCACACGCGGGTGGTCGACCGGGTCGAGAGCACCGTGCCCGAGCTCGCGCTGCGCGCCATGTTCGACTACCGGTACCGCCAGCTCACCGGCGATCTCGCCGCGCACGCCGCGGCGGCCGGGCACGGGTACCGGCCGGGCACCGTCGCGGTGACCGGCGCCTCCGGGCTGGTCGGCTCGGCGGTCGCGGCCTTCCTGAGCACCGGCGGGCACCGGGTGCTCCGGCTGGTCAGGCACGCGCCGCGGACGCCGGACGAGCGGCGGTGGCAGCCGGACGACCCCGCCCCCGACCTGCTGGACGGCGTCGACGCGGTGGTGCACCTGGCGGGCGCCTCGATCGCGGGCCGCTTCACCGCGGCGCACCGGGAGGCGGTGGCGGGCAGCCGGATCGGGCCGACGCGGAAGCTGGCCGAGGTCGCCGTCCGGGCAGGCGTGCGCGACTTCGTCAGCGCCTCCGCCATCGGCTTCTACGGCTACGACCGCGGTGACGAGACGCTCACCGAGGACTCCGGCCGCGGCGACGGCTTCCTCGCCGACGTGGTGGCGGACTGGGAGGCCGAGCTGCGCCCGGCGACCGAAGCGGGGGTGCGCACGGTCGCGGTGCGCACCGGGATCGTGCAGTCGCCCGCGGGCGGGACGCTGAAGCTGCTGCGGCCGCTCTTCAGCGCCGGTCTCGGGGGCCGGATCGGCGACGGCAGGCAGTGGTTCTCCTGGATCGGCATCGACGACCTGGTCGACGTCTACCACCGCGCGCTCTGGGACGAGAGCCTGCGCGGCCCGGTCAATGCCGTCGCGCCGGAGCCGGTGTGCAATGCCGAGTACACGAAGGTGCTGGCGCGGGTGCTGCATCGCCCGGCGCTGCTCCCGGTGCCGAAGTTCGGCCCCGCGCTGCTGCTCGGCGAGCAGGGGGCGCGCGAGGTCGCGGCGGCGAGTCAGCGGGTGGAGCCGACGCGGCTGCACGCCGCGGGACACCGGTTCCGCGACCCCGGCCTGGATTCCGCGCTGCGCCACGTCCTCGGTCGCACCCCGCGCGGCTGAGGCCGGCCACCTGCTCGTCACGGCCGCGCGCAGCCCGAGCCGGTACCGAGTCGGCGGCCGCCCGCGCGCCGTGGGCTGCGTCGGCGCGCGTACTACCCGGCCGCGGAGGCGCTGCCGCTCAGCGCAGCCGGGCTACGGCGTCGGCCAGGCTGCCGACCCGCCGCGCGCCGTCGGGCAGGATCACCGACTCCCAGCCGGGCCCGCCCGCGAGGACCCGCGCCCCGGCTTCGACGCAGGTCAGCACGGCCGAGGTGAGCGCGGTCGGCTCCTGCTGGGACCAGAGCAGCACCGCCTTCGCCCCGGTGCCGCGGCCGAGGGTGTCGGCCAGCGCGGAGGTCGGCACGTTCGCGCCGAGCATGTGCGCCCCCACCCCCTGCTCGGCGAGTGCGGCGCGCAGCACCTCCAGCGGCAGCGTGTGCGTCTCGCCGCCGGTGCAGGCCAGCACCACCGCGATCCGCCCCGAGGCGGGCGGCGGGCAGCAGCGGTGCAGCACCGAGGTGATGCTCCAGGAGAGCATGTGCTCGACGTCGATGCAGCGCTCCCCGCCCAGCTGGCGCGCGACGATATCGGCGAAGGCCGGGCGGCACACCAGGTCCCAGGTGTCGACCACGCCGAAGGCGCGGACGTGCGCCTCCACGATCGCGGCCACCGTCGTGGTGTCCAGCGCGAAGGCGGCCGCGAGCAGCCCGGTGCGATCGCCGCGGAGCGGAGCAGGGCCGCGCACGGCCGCGGCGGCCCCCGCCGGGCTCGCCCCCTCCTTGATCAGCGTGAGCATCCGCCCGAGCTGGGCGATATCGGCCTCGGAGTAGAGCCGGTGCTTGCCCGGCCGCTCCTGCGCGGGGCCGATGTCGTAGCGGCGGGTCCAGCTGCGTAACGTCGCGGTGGGGATCCCGAGGCGGTCGGCCACCGCGCGGACGGTGTAGCCGGCCGTCTCGGTGCTTGGGGTGGAACCGGCTGGCATGAGGTCATTCTGCCCGCTGTGGGCGATCCCCGTCATCGGTCCTCCGCTCGGTGGGCTGGGTAGCGCGGTGCGTCCTGGGTATCCGACGGGCGGGCCGTCCGATCCGGGCCACGCCCGTCCAGGGAATGAATCGATTATGCATCGTTTCCGTTACCATGGGCCACGACGTCGAGAACGAGGAGTTCCGGTGAACCCATTCCGCACGCAACGCCCGACGCCCCGCCGCGGCGGACGGCTGCTCGCGCTGGCCGCGGCCACCGCCGCCGCGCTCGCCCCCGCGCTCACCGCGGGCCCCGCCGCCGCGGCGGGCCCGGCCCCGGTGCCCGCGCTGGACGTGAGCCGCTACCTCGGCACCTGGAACCAGCTGGCCGCGGTGCCTGCGCCCTTCAACCTGGAGTGCGCCCGCGACACCCAGGCGAACTACACCCTCGACCCGCAGGGCAATGTCGCGGTCTTCAACCGCTGCACCACCTGGGACGGCGGCACCAACGAGATCCGCGGCACCGCGCGGATCATCGACCAGGTGAGCAAGGCCCAGCTGCGGGTGGAGTTCCCGAACGTGCCCTTCCAGGAGGACCCGGCGGGCACCCCGAACTACATCGTGACCGCGCTCGGCCCCGACTACTCGTGGGCCGTGGTCACCGACCCCTCGCGGCTCTCCGGCTTCGTGCTCTCCCGGCAGCCCGCGCTGGACGAGGCCACCTGGGATCAGGTGCGCGGCGCCATCGAGGCCGCGGGCCAGAGCCCGTGCGTCTACCTGACCTCGCCCACCACCGGCGGCATCGACACCGTCGCCCCGCTGTGCACCCGGTGACCCGGCGGTGACAGCGCGCACCACCCTCGCCCTGTTCACCCGGGATCTCCGGGTGCACGACAACCCGGTGCTCACCGCGGCCCATCGCGGGGGTGGTGCGGTCGTCCCGGTCTTCGTCCTGGACGACGCCATCCTCGGCGGCGGGTACGCCGCCCCGAACCGCGTCCGCTTCCTGCTCGCTGCGCTGGACGAGCTCGACGCCGAGCTGCGCGCCATCGGCGGCAGGCTGATCCTGCGCCGCGGCCGGGTCGCCGACGAGGTGGTCCGGCTGGCCGCGGAGGTGGACGCCGCCGAGGTGCACGTGGCCGCCGACGCCAGCGGCTACAGCAGCCGCAGGGAGCACGCGCTGCGCGACGGCCTCGCCGCCGACGGCCGCGCGCTCGTCGTGCATACCGCCGTTGTCACCGCCGCCGACCCGGAGCTGCTCACCCCCTCCACCGGTCGCGACCACTTCGCCGTCTTCTCGCCGTACTTCCGGCGCTGGACCCAGACCCACCAGCGCCGCCCGCTCGGCAAGCCGCGCGCGCTCACCCTGCCCGAGGTGCGCGGGGAGAAGCTGCCGGACGCCGCGAAGCTGAGCCGCGGCGAGCCGTCGCCGCGGCTCGCGGTCGGCGGCGAGACCTCGGGGCGCAAGATCGTCAGGGACTGGCTGGCAGGCCCGATCGAGCGGTACGCCGAGCGCCACGACGACCTGGCGGGCGACGCTACCTCGAAGATCTCGCCCTACCTGCACTTCGGCTGCCTCTCCCCGGTCGAACTGGTGCACCGGGTCGACATGGACACCGAGGGTGGCCACGCCTTCGTCCGGCAGCTGGCCTGGCGCGACTTCTACGCGCAGCTCCTCGGCGGCCGCCCGGACGCCGCCACGAAGGACTACCGCTCCGGACCGGTCGAGTGGCGCGACGACCAGGAGTCGGCGGCTGCCTGGAAGGAAGCGCGCACCGGCTACCCGCTGGTGGACGCGGCCATGCGGCAGCTGCACGAGGAGGGCTGGATGCACAACCGCGGGCGGCTGATCACCGCCAGCTTCCTGAGCAAGTCGCTGCGGATCGACTGGCGGATCGGCGCGGCGCACTTCCTGCACTGGCTGGTCGACGGCGATATCGCCAACAACCAGCTGAACTGGCAGTGGGTCGCGGGCACCGGCACCGACACCAGGCCGAACCGGGTGCTCAACCCGCTGCGCCAGGCCGAGCGGTACGACCCGGACGGCGCGTACGTGCGCCGCTACATCCCGGAGCTGGCGCACCTGCCCGGCGCCGAGATCCACCGGCCCTGGCGGGCGCAGGCCGATTACCCGGCGCCGATCATCGACGTCAACGGGATGTAGGTCAGCGCACCGTGTCGCAGGTCGCCGGGTCGGCGAGCGCGCCCTCGGCGGCGCGCAGCCGGTCGGTGATGGCGGCGAGCAGGTCGATGGACTCGGGGGAGAGCCCGGCGGCATTGCGCATCAGCCTGCGTAGCCCGGAGAGCGCGAAGCGGGCGGCGAGGGCGTCGTCGCCCTCGGGCTCGCCGGGTAGGGCCCTCGGCTCGTCCGGTGCGACGACGGTCGCGACGCCACCGCCGAGCAGGTCATCGACGGTCCGGTGTTCGTCCTGGTCGAGTTTCACGGCGCAGTGCTCTCAATCTGTGGATTACGTTCGTCCACCACGAACGGGCGGAAGGTGTCGCCGTCGGTACGGCCACGTCCTCGAGACGGGTGCGCGGATTGTGACGCATGGTACGACGCGCCGCTCCCGTCCGCGCATCGGGTGGCCCGCGCGCGCGTAGGGTCGCGGGTGATCGAAGCCACGACCGCGCGTGAGGAGCCGGGAATGGGACAGCTGGACGGCCGGGTCGCCGTGATCACCGGCGGGGCGCGCGGCCAAGGCCGCTCGCACGCCGCCCTGCTCGCCGCGGAGGGCGCCGATATCGTGCTCGCCGACCTGGCGGCCCCGCTGCCCGGCCTCCAGTACCCGCTGGCCACCCTCGACGACCTCGCCGAGACCGCCGACCTGGTGCGCGCGGCGGGCGGGCGCTGCCACACCGTGCGCGCCGACGTGCGCAGCCGCGACGACATGGAGCGGGTGGCCGCCGAGACGCTGCGCGAATTCGGCCGGATCGACATCCTGCTCGCCAATGCCGGGATCGCCGCGCACGGCACCGTCGCCGATACCGACGAGCGCACCTGGCGCGACACCATCGACATCGACCTCTCCGGCGTCTTCCACAGCGTCAAGGCGGTGCTGCCGACCATGCTGGAGCGGCGCTGGGGCCGGATCGTCGCCACCTCCTCGATCGTGGGCCGGATGGGCGCCACCGGCTCCGGCGCCTACGCCGCCGCCAAGTGGGGCGTCATCGGGCTGATCAAGTCGCTCGCGCTGGAGGTGGGGGAGGCGGGCATCACCGCCAACGCGGTGCTGCCCTCCGGCGTCCGCACCGACATGGTGATGAACCCCGCCACCTACCGCGTGCTGCTCCCCGACCTGGAGAACCCCACCCGCGAGGACGCCGAGGCCATGTTCGCGAAGGGCGGCGGGCTGATCGAGCCGGAGGAGGTCTCCCGGCTGGTGCTGCTGCTGGTCGGCCCGCACGGCGGCCGGTTCAACGGCGAGGCGCTGAGCATCTCGGACGGCATGTCCGGCGGCACCGTCTGAGCACGTGACCCGCCCCACCTGCGGTAACACCGCTCCAGCGGGGCTCGATGAACCGGGTGGACGCAGCGACGAAGAAGGGGAGAACGGTGGATAACACCACGGCGGCACAGCATTTCGATGCCATGGTGCCCGGTCTCGCCGAGTTGCCGCGCTGCACCCTCCGGATCGACGGCGCGCGCTGCGCGACCAGGGCCGATCGCTGGGCGCGCGGCCGCGGCTGCTGCCGGGCCGCCGGCATCGACCTGCTGTGTGAGAACTGCGCGCTGCGGCTGGAGTGGTGGTTCGCGCTCGGCGTCCGCTTCGAGTGCAGCGGCTGCGGCGCCGTCTCGGACTCGCTGGAGGCGCTGTTCCCGGAATCGGACATGGTGTAACGCCGGACCGTCCGGTATCGGTTGCTCGGATCATGCTCGGGGGCAATTCGTTACGGGTTCCCGGCCGCGCCTCCGGCGAGACACGCGGACGAAATGCGCGGGGAGCCCTATGCTCTCGGTATCGCTGTAAGCCGGGAGAGGCACGGGCGGCCCGTCCCGGCCCGGTTTCGTGCCGCCCGGTCGAGGAGTTCGATGGCCGCTCATCCGGCAGGGCCCGGTGCCGATCGCCCGTGCCGCCCGGAGCCCGATCTGGTCGCGCCCGGAACCGGTGCGGCGGTGTGCTTCTCGGAGGCCAGGCTGCGGCGCGACATCACGCTGCTCACGGTCGGCGGCGAGATCGACCTCTCCACCGCGCCGGTGCTGAAGGCGCGGCTCAGCGCCGCCGCCGACGGAGCGGGCACGCTGGTCGTCGACCTGACGCCGGTGACCTTCCTCGCCGCCGCCGGGCTGCGAGTGCTGCTCGACGCGCAGTGCGCCGCCGACCGCTCGCAGCTGCGGCTGGTCTGGATCACCGGGGCGAGGCCGGTGGAACGGGCGGTCGAGATCGGCGGAGCTGGGGACCGGCTGCGCCGGGTCTCCTCGCTCGCCACCATCATCGGGCATCGGGAACGCCGCATGCCGGCGACCGGCTGACCGATCGCCGGCATGCGGTCCGGCGTCTCCGGCCGCGGGTTCGGCGAAACCCGCGGCCGGAGAACTCCGCCTCAGCGCAGCCGGGCCTCGGCCCGGTCGCGCGCCACCTCGGCGCGGGCCCTGGCCAGCTCGGCCAGGTGCACGCTGCGGTCGCGAGCCAGCTCGGCCCGCGAGCGCGCGGCGTCGCCGAGTTCGGGCGCCCGCTCGCGGGCGATCTCGGCCAGCCGGGCGCTGCGCTCGCGCGCGGTGAGCGCCTGTTCGCGGGCCGCGTCGGCCAGCTCCGGCGCGCGCTTGCGCGCCTTCTTCGCCGCCCGGCGGCCGCGCTTCTTCGCGGTGTCGGCGAGTTCGGGAGCCCGCTTGCGAGCGGTGTCGGCCCAATCGCCGCCGCGATCCCTGGCCAGCTCGGCCCAGTCGATGCCGCGATCCTTGGCGGTGTCGGCGAGGTCGGAACCCCGGTCCTTCGCCAGCGCCGCCCAGGTCGCGCCGCGGCCCTTCGCGGTGTCGGCCAGATCCGAACCTCGGTCCTTGGCCAGGTCCGCGAACTTCGCGCCGCGATCCTTGGCGGTGTCGGCGAGGTCGGCGCCTCGGTCCCTGGCCACTTCGGCCCAGTCCGAGCCGCGATCCTTCGCGATGTCGGCGAACTTCGCGCCCCGGTCCCTGGCGACGTCGGCCAGCTCGGCACCGCGCTCGCGGGCCGCATCGGCCAGCACCGGCGCCCGCTTGCGCGCCTTCTTGGCCGCCCTCCGGCTCTGCTTGCGCGCGGTCTCGGCCCAGTCGCCGCCACGGTCCCTGGCGATCTCGGCGAGATCGGAGCCACGGTCCTTGGCGACCTCGGCCCAGTCCGCACCGCGATCCTTGGCGACCTCGGCCAGCTCAGCGCCGCGATCCTTGGCGACCTCGGCGATCACCGCACCCTTGGCGCCCGCGGTGCCCGCGATGCTGCGCGCCGCCTCGGCGACCTCGTGCGCGTGCTTGCGCAACGCGTCGCCGGTGCCGTCGGAGCTCGCCCCGATCGGCAGCGCCGCCGAGACAGTGGCGGCGGCGTTCTTCGCGGCCCGCCTGCCACGCCACCCCAGCGAGGGCTTGCCCTCGGTGTCGGCGCTGGCGATCATCAGCCCGCCGAGCAGCGCCACGTCCTTCAGGAACGCGGCCCGCTTCGCGGACTTGCGATCGGGATCCTCCTCGGCCCAGAAATCCTGCTCGGTGATCGTGGCCGGGACCACCGTCGCGGCCAGCACCAGCGCCGCGAGCCGCGGCGCCTTCCCGAGCGCGAGCAGTGTGCCCGCGCTCACCTGGGCGGCGGCATTTACCTTGACCAGCGTGGCGGTGTCGGACGGCAACTTGGTGGCGACATCCTCGGGCAGCGTGCGCTGGCCCTTCTGCACGAGGTCGGTCGCTGCCTTCACCCGCGGTTCCGGATTGCGCAGGGTGTCGATCCCGTCCACGACGAACGCACTGGCCAGCAAGGGTCGCGCGAGTCGGCGCAACAACATGACAGAACCCCTTCCTCGATGGATACGGACCGGGTTCCCGCCCCCGCCGCCCTCAAACGGGGACCGTTCCGCCCGGCTCGGTGCCCATCTGTCGGTGCCGTGCGGCATCATCGACGCACAGCCGCCACCACCAACGCAGATTGCTCGGAGCCCGCCAATGCCCTCGCCACGTAACCGGCCGAAGCCCCTGTCCGACAGCGAGATCCAACAGATCGCGGCGGAGATAGCCGCGGGCAGGCCGCCGATGGTGTGGTTCACCGCGGCGGCGGTCGGCGTTCCGGAGGGCAGATCGGGCAAGGTGCTCTCCCTCGGTGATCCTTCCGATGGTGATTTCCTGCAGGTCAAGCCAACGGGGTCGAAGGACGTGCTGTCCTTCTCGCCGGTCGAGGTGACGCTGGTCAAGCCCGCGCGGCCGGCCAGGGTGGCGCCGGCCAAGGCACCGGCCGCGTCCGGTGCGGCCGGGCCCGGCTCGACGTCCGGCGCCGCCGCCTCCGGCTCGGCTCCCGGCGCGGCCGGGTCCGGCTCGGCTCCCGGTGCGGCCGGGTCCGGCTCGGCCTCCGGTGCCGGTGCAGTCGGCTCGAGGGCGGGTACCGCAGGTTCCGCGGCGTCCGGGGCAGCCCCGCCCCGCTCCGCCCCGGCGCCCGCGGGCGGCGCGCCCGCGAATACTGTTGCCCCGACACCCACCCCCAGGGAGGACACCCCCGTGACGCAGCCGACCACGGCCCCCAAGCCCGCCACCCCGGCGGCCGCCGCCGAGCCCAAGCCGCGCCCGGCCAAGGCGACGGCCCGCAAGGCGAAGACGCCGGAGGTCACCATCACGCTCAACGGCACCGCCGAGGGCGAGTGGACGGTCGACGTGGTGAGCGGCAAGAAGCGCACGGTCCGCGGCCTGGCCATCAGCACCACCGCTGTCTCCCAGGCGGCCAAGATCCTGCACCCCGAGGTCGAGGAGGTCGTGGCAGGCATCCTCGAGGCCGTCCGCCGCGACCAGCAGGCCAAGGTGGCCCAGCTCCAAGCCGAACTGGAACAGGCGAGAAAACTCCTCACCGAACTCGGCGACTGACGAACCAGTCCCCTCGAGCCCCCACCCCGAACCAGCCAACCAGGGGGCGAGTCTTACGAGCCCCGTTCGCGGCCCGTCTCGTCGTTCAGCACTCGAAGCGCATGCGCCGAAGGCGCGAGTCTCGAGTGCTGAACGGCGAGACTTCCCAGGGCCGCGAACTCGCCCGGCGAAGGCCGGGCCATCGACACAGCGCCGCGAACTCGCCCGGCGAAGCCGGGCACATCGAACACCGCGTACCCGAGCGAACGCTCCTTGGCGTGGTACATCGCCGAATCGGCTTCGCGCAGCAGTTCGTAGGCGCTCGCGTCGAAGCGGCGTGGCCCGTCGCAGGCGATGCCGATGCTGGCGGTGATCGGGATCTCCCCGACGCTCAGCTCGAACGGCCGCACGAAGGCGGTGAGCAGCCGCTCGGCCAGCGCACCGGCCTGCTCCCGGTCCAGCGGGGCGAGGACCACGAACTCGTCGCCGCCGTACCGCGCGGCGACGTCGCGGTTGCCGACGACCCGGCGGATCCGGGAGGCGGCATTGGCGATCAGCTCGTCCCCGACGGCGTGGCCGTAGCTGTCGTTGACCAGCTTGAAGCCGTCCAGGTCGAGGAAGAGCACGCACAGCGGGTGCTCGGGCCAGCGCCCGAGTCTGCGCAGCAGCGCCGTGCGGTTGAGCAGCCCGGTGAGCATGTCGTGGTCGGCCTGGTACTGCGCCCTGCGCTCGCTGCGGGCGCTGCGCACGATGGCGCGCTCGCTGCGCACGAGCACCCCGATCAGCATGAGCGCGAAGAGCGTGGAGACCACCATCCGATCCAGGAAGGTCGGACTGGAGCCGACCACCGGCACCAGCGCGGCCACGATCAGCGCCACCGCGATCATGCTGGCGCGCTGCCGCGAGTGCTGCGGGTGGATGTGCCGCGGGGTGGTGAGCGCGGTCATGGTGGGGTGCACCGCGGCCACCCCGACCGTGAGGTACGCCACCAGCAGCGACGCCTGCAGCACGTCGTGGTCGACCAGCCGGGCACCGACGGTGTCCAGGCTGTAGCCGAGATCGCCGAGGAGGATGGCGAGCAGCCCGAGGTGCAGCAGCCGCCGGGACGGCTCCGGGCTTCCGGTCGCCATCGAGTAGGCCACCAGCGTCAGCAGCAGCGCGTCCAGCACCGGGTACGCCGCCGCGATCAGCGCCACCGCACCCGGCCCGGACGAGCTCAGGATGGGCGAGATGAGGAAGGTCCAGGAGGCGAGCAGCGCGCCGAGCCCGATCAGCCCGGAGTCGAGCAGCAGGTCGTGGTTGGCCCGCGCCTGCCGCGGCCGCAGCCAGAGCGTCGCCGCCGCGCCGATTCCGGCGTATCCGGTCAGCGTGCAGATGTCGTCCAGCGGCTGCTGCCCGGCGCCGCGCAGCGTGGTGCCCGCCGCGAAGGCCACCGCCGAGCCGGAGAGCAGGTACCAGGGCAGCGGGTGGGCCGGGCGGTACCGCCACAGCCCGAACCCGATCATGCCGAGCGAGCCGAGCACGACGAACGCGGCGGCGCCGAAGGCCACCGGGCCGGAGCCCGCCAGCAGGTGCACTCCGATGGCGGCGCCGCCCGCCGCCAGCAGCAGCGCGCAGCACGCGGCCCCCGGCTGCACGGGCTTCCCGGCCGGTCGTCCGTCGTGCACGTTCATCAGCCCCCCTCGGTCGCGCCGTTCCCGGTGAACCGTGCCGCGTAGTAGATCTGGGAATCCTCCACCGCCACATCGACGCTCGCCCGCTCGTCCAGCGCTGCCCTGATGCCGTCCGCGAACGAGAAGCGAGTGTTGTTGTACGAGCAGATATCCCAGCCGACCACCGCGCGCTCGGCCACGAGTACCCGAACCACTGATTCGATCATGACATGGAACGCGGCGCCGTGCCGGGCGCTCGGTGCAACGAGGGTGAAACCCGCGTAGAAGATCGCGTTGCGCGCGGCGTGTTCCGGGTATCGCGCGGCGAAGTACTCGGGGCTGATCCAGGGCACCGTCTCCAGGCAGCGGGTCAGCGTGGTGACGCCGATCGGCTCGCCCGACGGCAGCCGGGCCACGTGCTTGTGCACCCGTGGGTCCACCATCTCCTCGCGAAACTCGCTGGGATGCAACACCTGCCGGGCGGCGGCGCTGGCCCGCAGCGGGCCGAATGCCTCCTCGTAGACGTCCTGGAAGAGCGCGATCTGCGGCTCGGGGACGCTGCCCTCCACGGTCACGTGCAGCCCGCTCACCGGGCGCCGTCCCAGCCCGCGGCCCGGTAGGCGGCGAGCACCAGCGCGCAGGCCGGCTCGGCGACCGCGCGAATCTCGGTGACGCACAGCTGGATCGGGCCGAAACCGGCACCACGGCGGCGAGCCATGTCGACGAGGCTGGCCCGGATCAGCGCCTCCACCTCGGCCGCGCTCCCGGCCTCGTGCTCGACGAAGAGCCCGGAGCCGTCGGCGCGCAGCACCCAGCCGACGCCCGCGGCGACCCGCGCGCCCGGCGCCGCGGTGTGCGCGGCGTAGACGCAGTACAGCCGGTCGCCCCAGGCGATCGGCTTGCGCACCCGCGCCCCGCGCACCAGCCGGGCGCGCGGCGGGATCACCGAGGAGAGCCGGATCAGGTTCGCCTCGCCGACGCCGAGCTCGCGCAGCGCCGCGTCGAAGGCCGCCAGCGCGGTCGGGCCGCGCCCGGTCGCCGCGCCGACCTCGATGGTCAGTGGTATACCGGACGACCCGGCCGCGCGGGCGGGCCTGCTCGCCGGGGTGCGTAATCGCTCCACCCACGGCAGCCCGAGCAGCGCGCTCCGCTGGGCCAGGACCGCTCCGCGCGCGGTGATGTGCATCATGGTGCCCCTCCGATTCCCCCGGCCCGCCGGATGCGCGGGCCGTGTTCGCAACGAATTCGACTGTGCGCCAACTCGGCCGGGTTCGCAGCCCGGTTCGCCGGATCGGTGTCGCCGCCTTCGCGGTGCACACCCCTTCCGGCCTGCGGTGATGGAGCTTCGACTGCGTCTGGGCGACTGTCCAGGATTTCTCCCACTGCGGAGCCCCCTCGTGGTGCACAATCTCCGGACAGGACCCGAATCAGGTTCGACAGGAGGAATGCAGTGCCGCTTCCCGACTCATCCGTGTTGTCCTCCGTTCCACCGGCAGTCCCCTTACCGGCCGACACGGCCGTGCTCGCCGCCGACACCCTCCGGCTGGACGCGGGCGCCGTTGACTACGCGCTGGTCGCGCTCTACTTCGTCTTCGTCCTCGGCATCGGGCTGCTGGCGCGGCAGCGCGTCTCGTCCAGCATCGACTTCTTCCTCTCCGGCCGTTCGCTGCCCGCCTGGGTGACCGGCCTCGCCTTCATCTCGGCGAACCTCGGCGCGGTCGAGATCATGGGCATGTCGGCCAACGGCGCCGAGTACGGCTTCCCGACCTTCCACTACTTCTGGATCGGCGCCATCCCCGCCATGCTCTTCCTCGGCGTGGTCATGATGCCCTTCTACTACGGCTCCAAGGTGCGCTCGGTGCCGGAGTTCATGCGCAGGCGCTTCGGCACCGGCGCGCACCTGGTGAACGCGCTCAGCTTCGCGGTGGCGCAGATCCTGATCGCCGGCGTGAACCTGTACCTGCTCGGCACCATCCTGAACGTGCTGCTCGGCTGGCCGCTCTGGGTCTCGGTGGTGGTCGCCGCGGTGATCGTGCTCTCCTACATCACGCTGGGCGGGCTCTCGGCCGCCATCTACAACGAGGTGCTGCAGTTCTTCGTGATCGTCGCGGCGCTGCTGCCGCTCACCCTGGTCGGGCTGCACAAGGCGGGCGGTTGGAGCGGGCTGAAGGAGCGGGTCATCGACTCGCCCGGCGGCGCCGCGCAGCTGGAGTCCTGGCCGGGCAACGCGCTGAGCGGGTTCAGCAACAACTTCCTGTCGATCCTCGGCATCGTCTTCGGCCTCGGCTTCGTGCTCTCCTTCGGCTACTGGACCACGAACTTCGTCGAGGTGCAGCGGGCCATGGCCACGCACTCCATCTCGGCGGCGCGGCGCACCCCGATCATCGGCGCCTACCCCAAGATGTTCATCCCGCTGATCGTCGTGATCCCGGGCATGATCAGCGCGGTGCTGGTGCCGGAGATGGCCGAGTACAAGGCGCAACGCGCGGCCAACCCGGACTTCACCGGCGACACCTCGTACAACCAGGCGCTGCTCTACCTGATGAAGGACGTCTTGCCGAACGGGCTGCTCGGCGTCGGCCTGGCCGGGCTGCTCGCCGCGTTCATGGCCGGTATGGCCGCGAACGTCTCCGCGTTCAACACGGTGTTCAGCTTCGACCTGTGGCAGCAGTACGTGAAGAAGGATCGGCCGGACGGCTACTACCTGAAGGTGGGCCGGATCGCGACGATCGGCGCCACGGTGGCCGCGGTCTTCACCGCCTTCATCGCGGGCGGCTTCGCCAACATCATGGACTACCTGCAGACGCTCTTCAGCTTCTTCAACGCGCCGCTCTTCGCGACCTTCATCCTCGGCATGTTCTGGAAGCGGATGACCCCGACCGCGGGCTGGGCCGGGCTGGTCGCCGGTACCGGCTCCGCCATCTTCGTCTTCCTGCTGAACGAGACCGGGGTGATCTCGCTCTCCGGGCAGGGGGCGAGCTTCGTGGCCGCGGGCACGGCGTTCGTCGTCGACATCGTGGTGAGCGTGGTGGTCACCCAGTTCACCGCGCCGAAGCCGGCCGCCGAACTGGCCGGGCTGGTGTACTCGGAGACGCCGAAGGAGATGCGCACCGATCCCGACGCCGACTCCCTGCCCTGGTACCAGCGCCCGGTGCTGCTCGCAGGCATCGCCCTGGTGCTGGTCATCGCGCTGAACATCTTCGTCGGATAAGGAGCTCCCCCGATGCTTTTCGACATCCGCACCATCGTCGGCTCGCTGCTGAGCATCTACGGCGTGGTCCTGCTCGTCACCGGGCTGGTGCACAACACCGCGGCCGAGCAGGCCAAGACCGGCGGCTGGAACGTCAACCTGTGGAGCGGGATCGGCCTGGTGGTGGTCGGGCTGGCCTTCATCGCCTGGGTGCTGCTGCGCCCGGTCGAGGAGCTGGCGTCCACCCCGCCCGCCGACCCGGAGACCCCGCTCGACCCGGAGGGGATCGCGCCCGCCAAGTAGCACACGGCGAGGGCCCCGGCCGCGGATGTACTCCGCGGCCGGGGCCCTCGTGCTGTCCGGGTTCGGATCAGATGGCGCCGGGCGCCTGCTGGTCCGGGCGCGGGACATCGCCGCGCCAGGCGCCGGTCTCGTGTCCCTGCTCCTCGATGAACTTCTTGAAGCGCTCGAGGTCGCCGTTGACGCGGTGCTTCAGCACACCGGCCTTGTCCGCCACCTGCTCCAGAAAGCCGTCCGGGTCCACATCGATCTGAGCGGTGACCCTGGTGCGGGTGTCGTCCAGCCGGTGGAAGGTGATGACGCCTGCGTGCTCGGGGCCGCTGTCCGACTTCCAGGCCACCCGCTCGTCCGGGTGCTGCTCGGTGATCGTGGCGTCGAACTCCTTGGTCACCGGGCCGACCTTGATGCGCCAGTGCGTGTGCTTGTCGTCGAGCTGGCGGATCTCCTCCACGCCCTCCATGAAGTGCGGGAAGGACTCGAACTGCGTCCACTGGTTGTAGGCGGTCCGAACCGGAACCTCGACGTCGACTGCCGCGGTCATCGTGCTCATGGGGTAACTCCTTTCCCATTCCGGGACTAATCCGGGAACCGGGGCTGGGGTGTCGTCCTGCCGGACGACCGGGACACTCACCGGCTACCCGGCGGCTCCTGGCACAAACAGCGGGTCAGTCCGTTGCGGCCGGCGCGCGGCGGAGCTGTCCGAGCACGACGTCGACGGCGAGGAAGCCGAGCAGGCTCAGCCCGAAGAGCGGCACGAACCAGCCGACCAGCAGCGCGGCCGCGACCGCGGCCACCGCGAGCGGCAGCGGCGTCGAGCGCAGCGCGCCCCGGCGTGGCGCCCTGCCGCCGAGGGTGCGGCCGGTCGCGCGGGCCGGGCGCCTGCGCCACCACATGCGGTAGCCGAGCAGGATCACGGCGATCAGCCCGATCATGCTCACCAGCAGCAACACCTGGTTGAGCAGCCCGAACATGAGCCCCATGTGGAACTGGATGCCCCAGTTGGCGAGCTTGGCCATGAGCGGCCACTCCGCGTACGGGAGCCGGTCGGTGACCTGCCCCGTGGCGCCGTCCACCGCGACCGCGTCGGCGGTGTAGGTGCCGGGGATCCGGCGCTCCTTCACCGTGAAGGCCTGGCCCGCGTCGCCAGGCACGGCGATCTCGGCGGGTTGGGTGATGCCGTCGGCGCGGGCCGCCGCGAGCACGGCGTCCAGCTCCGCGATCCGGGTGGCCGGGTCCACGGCGGGGGCGGGGGCGTGCCCGGCGTCGTGGTGGTCGCCGCCGGGCTGGTGCGCCGGTTCGGCGCCGGGCAGCGTGCTGCTGACCGCCGGGGTGGTCCAGCTCAGCTGGGCGCGCAGCTCCTCGATGTTCGCGCCGGCGTAGGTGGACCAGGTCATGCCGGTGGCGGAGAGGACGAGCGCCATCGGCAGCACCCAGGTGCCGAGCGCGCCGTGCCAGGTGAGCAGCCGGTTGCGGCCGCGCTGCGCGGAGTCGGGGGCGAGCAGCCAGGCGGCGGAGTTGCGGGCCCGCCGCGCGCGCACCCGGCGGATCCACAGCACCAGCCCGGCCAGCGTGATCACCCACAGCCAGGAGGCGGCGAGCTCACTGTAGAGCCGGCCCGGCTCGCCCAGGTGCAGGTTGCGGTGCAGCTGGGAGATCCAGGTGCGCAGCGGGAGCGCGCCGGAGCTGCCGTAGACCACGGATTCGCCGACCGGCTCGGCGGTGTACGGGTTCACGAAGACCGCTCGGCGCTCGGATTCGCCGAGGGTGGGGTCGGCGAACAGGACCCGGGTGGTGTCGCCCGGGGTGGGGGCGGGTGCCACCGCGACCAGGGTGAGGTCGGGGCGGACGGCGACGCCGTTGCGCACCTGTTCGGCCAGGGGTGCCTCGGTCGTGCCGACCGGGACGCGCAGGAGATCCTTCGAGGTGAGGGCCTCGAGGGTGGGGGAGATGGCGTAGAGGGCGCCGGTCACGGCGGCGATCAGGATGAACGGGGCGACGAAGAGGCCCGCGTAGAAGTGCAGGCGGAGGGCGAGGGGTTGCAGGGTTCGGCGGGGTGATTTCGGGGGTACGTCGTCGGGGGAGGTGTCGGGTGGGCTGACTTCGGTGACGCTCATGGGGTTCGTTTCGTTCGAAGGGCTGTTCGGCTCTTCTCGCCGGGCGGCGCGGTGCACAGCAGGTGCCTGGCCTGTGCGGGGCGCTGCTTCGGGCATGCGCCTTGCCCGGTAATCCCGGCAGGCCGACCTGTGCGGCAGACGCCGGTTTCCCGTCGGAGCACTGCGGTGCACGACGGGTCCCGCCGGTGTTCCGCCCGGCGGCGAGAAGGTGATCTAGTGGACGAACCCCGGCGGCGGCCCGCGACTGCTCAGCCCCTGCCGCGCGAAGACGCGCAGCACCACCCGATCGCGGTGCGCGATCGGCAGCATCGTCCGGTCCGCGACCGGCGGTACGGGGGCGCGCGCGGGCAGCGCCCGGGCGAGGGCGGCGAGCGCGGCCCGGCAGGCGGCGCCGGTCCCGTGCACCAGCAGCGCCGCGACCAGCACGGCGACCGCGTGCGCGGCGAGCATGGCCGGGGTCAGCTGGAGGTCGCCGCCGTGCAGATGGCCGGATTCGAAGCCGAGCCCGACGTGCCCGAGCACCTGCGCCGCGCCGAGCGCCGCGACCAGCGCGGCGGGGCTCTCCCGCAGCGCGGGCGCGCTCGCGAGCAGCGCCCCGGTCACCGCGGCGGTCGCGAGCAGCAGCACCAGCGCGGTCGAGCCGGGCACCTCGAGCCCGATCCCGGCCCCGGCGGCGGCCCATCCGTGCGCGGCGACCGACAGGCACGCGGACAACGCTCCCGCCGCCGCGCCGCGCACCCGCGCGACCGCGGCGGAAGCACCCGCGTTCCCGCGGCCGGACCGGCACAGCACGGGCTGATTTTACCCGGGGGACTGGGCCCACCTGTCCCTTCGGGCCCGACCGGACCGGAAACTCTGCGCGGCAGTGTCTTCCGTGCCGGGCTCAGGTGTTGTCGCGCTTGAAGGTATTCAGCGGGCCCTTGTCCATCTTGACCTCGACCCGGCCGTCCGGGTGCAGGATCGCCTTCGGCCGGTGCTCGGACATCCGCCTGCTGTACAGCTCCAGCCGCTCGACCAGCACGCCGTCCGGGCGGTTGTAGACGATGCCGGGGACGCAGGTGAAGATCCAGCTGGATTTCTTGGCCTGGTCGGCCGGGATGGTCACCTCGTCCTCGCCGCCGCTGTCGATGGCGAGCGTCACCCGGTACTTGTGGAACGAGCCGGTGCCGTTGTTGATCGCCGAGTACGCCACCGGCACCACCGCCGCGATCTCCGGCGCGAACCGCACCTCGATGATCTCCTCGGTGCTCCCGCCGCCCCGCGTCACGTCACCGCGACCGCGGTCACCCAGGTGCCGAACCAGCTCCTTGAACTGCGGGTTCGCCGGAATGCCCATGGCGTCGAAGGTGGCGACGTGCACCACGGTGCCGTCGGTGAGCACCACCAGCGCGTACGCCTCGTAATCGGTACCCGAGGTCCACCCCACCCGTAGCCGCACCACCGGCGCCTTGCGCAGCAGCACCGGTGCCGAGTTCTTCTCCAGCGTGATCGAGCGCTTCGTCAGATTCGGGCCAGGGGGCGGTGGTGCCGGAGGCGGGAAGGTGCCCGTGGCTCCGGGCGGAGGCGGCGGGAATCCGCTCGCCGGTGGCGCCGGGGGCGCGGCGGGACCCGGGGTACCGGGATCATCGACGGTGATCCCGTAATCCGTCGCCAACCCGGCCAACCCGGACGCATACCCCTGCCCGACATTGCGCAACTTCCACGCCCCGCCGCGCCGGTAGATCTCCCCGAGCACCACCGTCGTCTCGGTACTCAACCCCCCGACCACCAGATCGTGCGCAGCGGAACCATCGGAGACCCGCACCGCGAGCGGTACCGCCGCGACGGTCCCGGTATCGACCGACGCCGCGACCACGAGCCGCTCGATCCGCCCCGCGACCCGCGCCGGCTCGACCGTCACCGCCCCACCGGCCAACCGCACCGCCCCGTCCGGCGACTCCGGCTGGTTGTAGAACACGAAGTCGGCATCCCCGCCGACCTTCCCGTCCGCCCCGACGCACAGCACCGAGACATCGATCCCGCCGGGCTGCACCGTGATCCGCACCGGCCCGCCGCCGAGCGGCACATTGCCGCCCTTCGGCAGGGCACCTCCCTGGCTCGAGTTCACAGGCCGACCCTCCGTCCGATTCGTACCTTTCCCCGAGCCTAGGGGATCAGCCCTGCACGTCCATCTCGGCGAGCGGCTTGCGCAGCAGCTTCCCGGTGGCATTGCGCGGCAGCTCGTCCAGGAAGACCACCTCGCGCGGCACCTTGTACCTGGCCAGATTCGCCTTGACGTACTCCTTGATCTCCTGCGCGTCCCGGCTCGACCCGGGCCCCGGCACCACGAAGGCGCGCAGCCGCTTCCCGTACTCCCGGTCGTCCACCCCGATCACCGCCGCCTCGAAGACGTCGTCGCGCCCGGCGATCAGGTTCTCCACCTCGAGCGGGAATACGTTCTCGCCGCCGGAGACGATCATGTCGTCGTCGCGGCCGTCGATGAAGAGCAGCCCGTCGGCGTCGACGTGCCCGACGTCGCCGCTGTTCATCATCCCGTCGACGATCTCCTTGGTGCGCCCGTCGGTGTACCCGGTGAAGGCGAAGCCGTTGTCCACGAAGATGGTCCCGGTGACGCCGGGCTCGGTGATCCGCTTCCGGTTCTCGTCCAGCAGCACGATCCGGATCCCGACCGGGGGCTTGCCCGCGGTGGTGGGCGCCTTGCGCAGATCGGCCGGGGTGGCCACGGTCATGACGGCGCACTCGGTGGAGCCGTACAGGTTGTAGAGGCTGTCGTCGAAGTGGTCGAGCGCGCGGGTCACCACGTCCGGCGCGATGGCCGAGCCCGCGGCGAAGATCACCTTCACGCTGCTGACGTCGTACTTCGCCAGTACTTCGTCGCCGAGGTCGAGCATGCGCTGCAGCATGGTCGGCACCACGACCAGCGAGTCCGCCCGGTACTTCTGGATATTGGCGAGTGTGCTCTCCGGCTGGAACTTGCGCTGCTGGAACACCACCCGGTTGCCGAGCGCGAGCCCGAGGGTGAACTGCGAGAGCCCGGTGCCGTGGAAGATCGGCGCCGCCATGATCATGGTGCCGTTGCGCGGCAGCGGCACCCGGTCGATGAACTGCGCGGAGGCGAAGGGGCTCACCCGGTCGCGCGGGGCGCCCTTCGGGGTGCCGGTGGTGCCGCTGGTCAGGATGACCATGCCGCCCGGCTTCTCCGGCGCGGGGAAGGCCGTCGTATCGCGGCCCGCGATCAGCGAATCCAGCGTCGGGATGGCCGGGTCGGCGCCGTCCTTCTCGTCCACCCAGGTCAGCACGTGCGGGATGCCGGACGGGATGGCGCTCATGAGGTCGAGGAACTCGCTGTCGTGCAGCACCGCCTTGACCTGCTCGCGCTCGGCCACGTCGGCGAACTGCGGCTTGGCGAAGCCGGTGTTCATCAGCACCGCGCGCACCCCGAGCTTGCCCGCGGCGAGCAGGCTGAGCACCATGCCGCGGTGGTCGCGGGCCAGCACGGCGATCACATCGCCGGGGCCGATGCCGTTGTCCTGGAAGCCGCGGGCCAGCGCGTTGGCGCGGCGGTCCAGCTCGCCGAAGGTGATCTCGCCGAGCTCGTCCACGATGGCGGCGGCGTCCGGCCTGGTCTGCGCGGCGTGCATGACAACCCCGGCGAACGGCCCGAACTTCAGCACATTGAGCGCCGAGCGAGCCGCGTGATCCAGCCGCAGCGGATTGAAGAGCCGCCGCTTGAGCATGACGTTGACGCCGAGAGCGAGATCGCTCGCCCTGCGGATCGGGGCCGGGAGTGCCATGGGCTACGCCTTCCGCGCGGCCCGGCCACCGGCGAGCGAGGGGTGGCGGGGACCGCGGCTTCGAGATCCAGTGCTGAGCCAGACAATAGCAGCGGCCGATGTCGTTCGTATCGCACGTCTCGGCCCGCAAGATCCGGTGTCTGCGCAGGTGGCGAAGGTCTCGGGGCGGAAGAAGTGAACCTGGAGCCGCCCGGGCGTCCGGTGGGACGCGCCGGGCGGGCGGAAAAGGCTCAGGCGTTGACCTCGTACTCCACCAGGACGCGGCGCAGCAGCTTGCCGGTGGGGTTGCGCGGCAGGTCGTCCAGGAAGACCACCTCGCGCGGCACCTTGTACCTGGCCAGGTTGTTCTTGACGTACGCCTTGATCTCCTCGGCGTCCGGGGTCTGCCCCGGCTCCGGGACGACGAAGGCGCGCAGCCGCTTGCCGAACTCCGCGTCGTCCACCCCGACCACCGCGACGTCGAAGATGTCCGCCCGCTCCAGCAGCAGGTTCTCCACCTCCTGCGGGAAGACGTTCTCGCCGCCCGAGACGATCATGTCGTCGTCGCGGCCGTCCACCATGAGCAGCCCGTGCTCGTCGAAGTGCCCGACGTCGCCGCTGGACATGAAGCCGTCGATGATCTGCTTGTGGCGGCCGTCGGTGTAGCCCTCGAAGGGCGCGCCGCTGCGGATGAAGATGCGCGCGGTGGTGTTTGTCGCGCTCACCCGCTTGTCGTCCTCGTCGTAGAGCCGCACCTCGCAGGTGATCGGCGGGCGGCCGACGGTGCCGGGCGCGATGGCGAGCTCGTCCGGCTGGGCGACGGTGGCGACCGCGCACTCGGTGGAGCCGTACAGGTTGTAGAGCACCGGGCCGAACGCCTCGGTGGCCTTCACGCACAGCTCCGGCGAGAGCGCGGAGCCGGCCAGCACGATGCCGGTGAGCGAGGAGAGGTCGTACTTGGCCCGCACCTCGGCGGGCAGCTCGGCCATGCGGTGCAGCATGGTCGGCACCGCGACCAGCATGTTCGCCTTGTTGTCCGAGATCATCTTCAGCGTGGCCTCGGCGTCGAACCGGCGCCGCATCACGATCTTGTTGGAGAGCGCGGTGCCGACCAGCCAGGTGGCGAGCCCGGTGCTGTGGAAGATCGGCGAGACGATCACCATGGTGCCGCGCTGCACGAACGGCAGCCGGTCCACGATCTGCGCGGTCGCCAGCGGGGAGACCTTGGTGCGCGGGGCGCCCTTCGGCAGCCCGGTGGTGCCGCTGGTCAGGATGATGAAGCCGCCGGGGCGCGGCGGCGCGGGCAGCGGCTCGGCGGAGTTGGCGCCGATCAGGTCGTCGAGGGTCTGTGCGCCCTCGGGCAGCTCGGTGCCCTCGTCCACCCAGGTCAGGTAGCGCGGCAGCGCCGACGGCAGCGCGTCGAGCAGGCCGAGGAACTCGCTGTCGTGCAGCACCGCCTTGACCTTCTCGCGCTCGCACACCTCGGCGAACTGCGGCTTGGCGAAACCGGTGTTCATCAGCGCGATCCGGACGCCGAGCTTGCCCGCCGCGATCATGGAGAGCAGCAGGCCGCGATGGTCGCGGGCCAGCACCGCGATCACGGTGCCCGGGGTGATGCCCGCCGCCTGCAGGCCGCGCGCCACGGCGGTGGACTGATCGTCCAGCTCCTTGTAGGAGAGCTCGCCGCGCTCGTCGACCAGCGCGGGCTGCTCGGGCAGGATTCGGGCGGAGTGCCGCACCAGGGTCGCCTGCGGGCCGTAGATCTGCGACTCCCGCATGGTGCGCAGCGTCTCCACCGGCGCCTTGGGATTGCTGACCCCGTTCTGCCGCAGCACCCCCAGCGCCTTCACGACCTCGAGCGCATGGGCCAACTTCATGGGTGCACACCTCCACAACCGGGATCCGCCCTCGTGCCCGAAGCACGAACCCACCGGACTTCTACGAACGCATACCGTAGCAGTGCGAGTGCGGCAGATCACAGGGAAAGCCGACAAACCGGACCACCAATACCTACTGACGCGTAACCCCAGGTAAACGGCGCCGCCCCCGTGCCTCGGCAGCGGGGGCGGCGGCCACGTCGGATCAGTTGTATACCGCTCCGAAGGTCGGGACGGTGATGGTGCCGCGCTGGTATGCGAATCCGTCCGGGTGCTCGGCGTCCACCGGCACCGCCCAGCGGTGCCAGAGCGTGCCGTAGACGGCGGCGACCACCGGGCCGGCGCCGGTGTTCAGCTTGGCGGTGCGGATGGTGGTGTCGACCGGGATGTCCTGGTGCTCGATCAGCTGGTTGGTGCCGCTCTGCCCGGTGGCCAGATTAAGCCAGATCACCTCGAGCTTGGCGTCGCCCTGGTTCGGTGCGATGGTGCCCGGCCCGCCGAAGAAGCCGAAGCGGAAGCCGTCGTACCCGAAGGCGATGCCGTTGCCGTAGAGGGTGCCGCCGTCGCCGCGCCCGATATCGGACTGCGCGGGCACCTGGAACGGCTGCGCCATCGGCGCGATCTCGGTCGCCCGGGTGATCGCCGCGGGATCGGCGAGCAGCCGGTCGAGCGCGGCCCCCGCGGCCGGATTGCCCGCCGCGACGGTGCGCAGCTGGTGCGCGGCGGCGATCGGATCGATGGCGGGCATCGCCGCCGGCTCGGCGGCGCCGGGCCCCGCCAGGGTGCAGACGCCGGTCGCCATGGCGGCGACGGCGAGCGAGAGACGACGCAGTGAACCCACTCGATGCATACCCAGTTCTCCTCGAAGAGTCGTGGTAACGCTGGTTGGTCTAGCGCAGATCCACCTTCACCCCGGCGGACGACTGCGAGCCGCGCACCTCCAGCACCGCGGGAACGGTGCCGACCGGGACGTCGAAGGCGACCTTCACCGTAACGGTGTCGCCGGGCGGTACCGCGGAACTCGGGATCGCGGCGGCGGGGTATTCCCGGCCCCGGTCGTCGACGAGCGTCTGATCGCAGCCCGCGCAGCTGCGCGGCTCGTCGTCGGTGTTCCGCACCAGCACGGTGAGCACGCGGTACTCGCCGGTCGCGGTGGCCGGGCCGATCGACTTCACCGGCGGCTCGATCTCGGTGACCCGGAAGGTCAGCGCCGCGTCTCGCACCTCGTCGCTCGGCAGCGGCGCCGGATCGGCGGCGATCCTCGCGACCGCGAAGGCGCCGCCCCAGAGCAGCAGGATCCCGCCGATGATGGCGAACGGCACCGCGAGCACGCCGGAGCGGGCCGGGCACGCCCGGAAGCCCGGCGGCGGCGTCGTGAAGCCGGGCGGCAGCCGGTCGCCGACCGTCTCGTCCGGTGCCGCCGAATGGTTGCCCCCTGATCGCCGATGCCACGGCAATCCGTGGTTCTCGGTATTCCCCTGCATCATCGAAGTGTGCGTCATCACTCGCGAGAAGGGAATAGCGGGGTCACGTTCGAGCGATAGAGGGCTGATGCCGGTCAGCCGAGCACTGTCTGGATATTTGCCAGCAGGGCTGGCAAACCGGCGTCGACAATGCCGCGCACGATATCGATCATGTCGTTCGCCTCGGCCACCGCGGAGAGGTAGTGGTGCGCCCCCGGCGTCCCCAGCCCCGCGTGATCCGGTGCCGCCACCGAGTTGAGCGCGCCACGGGCAACCGGATTTGGCCCGTCTGGACGGATTCCCCACCAGCGGGAATGATGACCAGGTTCCGAACCCGGAGCAGGTATCGACAAGAGGGATGGATCGATGAGGGTTATGGGTAAGGTCGGCTTCGCCGTCGCGGCGGGCGCCCTTGCGGTGGGGAGCGTGGTCGGCGCGGGTTCGGCCGACGCCGCCGGGCAGTACGCGGCGATCGCGGTGAGCAACAGCACGCTGTACTACGGCGTCAGCGTGGACACCGCGAACTACGACGAGGCCAAGGGCGTCGCGCTCGACCAGTGCGGCGAGGCCGACTGCGAGGTCCTGGTGGCCTGGGCCAACGGCTGCGGTGCGCTGGTCGCCAGCGACGACGGCTACGCGGCCCGCTCCGGCCCGAACCGGGCCGAGGCCGAGCGCGCCGCCTACGAGCTGATCTCGCAGATCACCCCGACGGCGGTGCTCGCCAACACCGGCTCCGCCCAGCTGAGCGGCGCGCGCATCGTCGAGGTGGTCTGCACCAGCAACGCCCGCTGAGTGCGGCGGCCGGGATCGGGGGTCCCGGCCCTGCCCGCGAACCGGCCCGGACCAGTACTGGTCCGGGCCGATTTTCGATGGGACTACTTCAGCTGGGTGCTGGTGAGTCCGAGCACCCGCCGCGCCACGATCAACTGCTGGATCTGCTGCGTGCCCTCGAAGATGTCCAGGATCTTGCTGTCCCGGCCCCACTTCTCCAGCAGCAGCCGCTCCGAGTAGCCGATGGCACCGGCCAGCTCGACCGCCTTGAGCGTGATGTCGGTACCGGTCCGCCCCGCCTTCGCCTTGGACATCGAGGCCTCGAGCGAGTTCGGCTTCTTGTTGTCGGCCATCCAGGCGGCGCGCAGCGCGAGCAGGTAGGCGGCCTCGTAGTCGGCCTCCATCCGCAGGAACTCGGCGGCGGCCGCGTGCTGGTTGTTGGCCGGGGCGTCGTAGTCGATCTCCACGCCCGCGTCGGCGAGGATGGAGCGCAGCTCCTCGAGTGCGGCCCTGGCGACACCGATGGCCATGGCGGCGACCAGCGGGCGGGTGTTGTCGAAGGTCTGCATGACCCCCGCGAAACCCTTCTCCACGTTCACTTCCGGGCTGCCCAGGATATTGTCCGCCGGGATCCGGCAATCCTGCAGCAGCAGCACGGCGGTGTCCGATGCCTTGATGCCGAGCTTGTGCTCCAGCCGGGCCACCGAGAGCCCGGGGGCGTCCCGCGGCACCACGAACGACTTGATCGCCGCGCGGCCGAGCGACTTGTCCACCGTCGCCCACACCACGATGTGGGTGGAGCGCTCACCGGCGGTGACGAAGATCTTCTCGCCGTTCAGCACCCACTCGTCGCCGTCCAGCACGGCGGTGGTGGAGACCGCGGCCGAGTCCGAGCCGAAGGACGGCTCGGTGATCGCCATCGAGGCCCACACCTTGCCGAACCGGGCCAGCTGATCGTCGGTGGCGACCGCGGCGATCGCCGCGTTGCCGAGCCCCTGGTAGGGGATCGAGAGCATGAGCCCGACGTCGCCCCAGGAGGTCTCCAGCGCGTTCAGCAGCGCGGACATATTGCCGCCGTTGGTATTGCCGAGCAGCTCGGTGGCGTGACCGTTGCCGTCCGAGCGGCCGCCCGCGGCGCCGCCGATCTTCTGCGTGCCCGAGTCGTTGAGCCCCTCCACCATGGCGGCCATGGTGTCCAGCTCGACCGGGTACTCGTGCTCGGCGAGATCGTACTTGCGCGAGATGGGGCGGAAGATCTGCGACGCCACCTGGTGCGCCTGGTTCGCGCTCGCCCGCAGCTTCTTCGGCAGTTCGAGGTTGATCATGATTCAAGGTCTCCTGGAGAAAGATCAGATGAGGACGACACCCTCGGCCACGCCGATGGCACGCAGATCGCGGTACCAGCGCTCGACCGGGTGTTCCTTGGTGAAGCCGTGGCCACCGAGCAGCTGCACGCCGTCCAGGCCGATCCGCATGCCCTTGTCCGAGGCCAGCTTGCGGGCCAGCGCGGCCTCGCGACCGAAGGAGAGCCCCTGCTCGGCGCGGGAGGCGCCGCGCAGCGTGACCAGCCGCAGCCCGTCCAGCTCGATCGCGATATCGGCCACCATGAAGGCCACCGCCTGCCGGTGCGAGACCGGCTCGCCGAACGCCTCGCGCTCGTTCACGTAGGGAATGACGTAGTCGAGCACCGCCCTGCCGGTGCCCGCCGCCAGCGCGGCCCAGCCCAGCCGGGCCAGCCGCACCGCGTCGGCGTACTCCGCGGCGCGGGTCGCGGCATCGCCGTCGCCCAGGATCGCCTCGGTGCGCACCGCGACGTCGTCCAGAATCAGCCTGCCGAGGCCACCGGCGCGCAGCCCCATGCTGGGATCGGCCTCGACGACCAGCCCCCTGCTGTCCGACTCCACCAGGAAGAGCGCGGGGCGCCCGTCCAGCTCGGCGGCGATCACGAAGAGCTCGGCCTGCGCGGCGGCGGGGACCAGGCTCTTCACCCCGGTCAGCCGGTAGCCGCTGGGCGAGCGGACCGCCTTGGTCTGCAGCGCGAACGGGTCGAACAGCGCGCGCGGCTCGGAGATCACCACCGAGGACTGCGGCACGTTCTCCCCGGTGTACGCGGGCAGGTAGGTCTTCTGCTGCGCGTCGGTGCCCCACTGGCTCAGCGCGACCGCGACCCCGCTCGGCGCGAGGATCGGCAGCGCGAGCCCCATGTCGCCGTGCGCCAGCGCCTCCGCGACCAGCGCGTTGGTGACCGCGCCGCGCTCGCTCGCCGCGCCCTCCAGCTCCTCGGGCACGTTGATCAGCGTGATGCCGAGCTCGGCGGCGCGCTCCAGCAGGTCCTTCGGCGCGGCGGCGGCGTGATCGGCGTCGTGCGCGGCCGGGCGCAGGATCTCGGCGGCGAATTCCTCGACCGTCTCCACGATCATCTTCTGATCGTCGGAGGGGGTCAGGTCGAAGTACCCCTTGGACTTGGACTCGTTGTCCGGCAGCCGCTTCGGCGCGCCGTTGCCCGCCACCCGGGAGAAGGCGCGGGTCGCGGCGCCGAGCGTGCGGAACCCGGTCCTGGTGCCCTCGTAGGTGGCGCGCTCGATCGGCTTGCGCAGGTTGTACTTCTCGGCGAGCTCCGAGCCGGTGATGGTGGTCATCACCCGCATGGCCGCGCCCATCCAGTCCCGCTTGGGCTGGTGCAGGCCGACGGCGGAGTCCTCGCTCCGGCCGGACTCCGGACGTCGCTTCGTCGCGCTGTCTCGCGTGCTCATCATCACCTGTTTCTCGAGGGCGGGGGTGAGATCTGGTCCCAGCTTTCTTACTCCTGAGTAAGACTACCTTACTCCAGAGTAAGAAGTGCGTCGAGAGCCTTGTGACCGGGGCCGGGCGCCAGTGTCCGCCGGGCCGCCGTGCGCACGCCATCGCAGGCGCCGAGGGGTCCGTTTCGATCAAACGGTGAGTATCAGGTGAGCCGCTGCACCACGGTGTCGTGCAGCAGGCCGTTGCTGGCGATGGCGTCGCCGCCGTGCGGGCCGGGGCGGCCGTCCAGCGCGGTGAACCGCCCGCCCGCCTCGCGGATCAGGATGTCCAGCGGTGCCAGGTCCCACAGCGAGACCTCCGGCTCGGTGGCGACGTCCACCGCACCCTCCGCGACCAGGCAGTATCCGAAGAAGTCGCCGTAGCCGCGGACCCGCCAGACGCCGTCGGTGAGCGCGAGGAACTGCTCCCGCAGCCCGCGCTCGCGCCAGCCGGAGAGGCTGGAGAAGGCCAGGCTGGCGTCGTTCAGCTCGGCCACCTTCGACACCGTGATCCGCTGCGGTTCGGTGTCGTGGAACCGGCTCCACGCGCCGGAGCCCTGTGCCGCCCACCACCGGCGGGCCAGCGCCGGCGCGCTCACCGCGCCGACCACCGGCACCCCGTCCTCCAGCAGGGCGATGAGTGTGGCCCAGACCGGGACCCCGCGCACGAAGTTCTTGGTGCCGTCGATCGGGTCGATCACCCACTGCCTGCCGGTGAACTCGGCCGCGCCGCCGAACTCCTCGCCGAGCACCGCGTCGGCCGCCCTGTGCTCGGCCAGCAGGCGGCGCAGCTCGCGCTCCACCGCGAGGTCGGCGTCGGAGACCGGGGTGAGATCCGGTTTGGCGTCGACCCGCAGGTCTAGGGCGCCGAAGCGGGCGGCGGTGATGGTGTCGGCGGCGTCCGCCAGGGCGAGGGCGAGTTCGAGGTCGTCGGTGTAGGCAGCCACGGGTTCGACCCTATCGAGCTGCTCTCAGCGCGTTCGCCCACCAGTGCACCTGGTCGAGCAGCTCGGCGGCTGTCGCGGCGGGCTCGTCCGGCTCGCGCAGCGCGCCGTTCTCGTCGAAGAGCAGGTAGTAGCGGGGAAACGAGACGTAGTCGCGGACGGTGTGCGCGTTCAGCTCGGTGAACACCTGCCGCAGGTGCTCGATGGCGAGCAGACCGCCTGATGCCCCGCTGTAGCCGACGAAGCCGATGGTCTTGCGCTCCCACTGCGTGAAGTGCCAGTCGATGGCGGCCTTCAGCGCGGCCGGGTAACTGCGGTTGTAGTCCGGGGTGACGATCACGAAGGCCTCGGCCCTGTCGAGGGCCTCGGTGAGGCCGCGCATCCCCTCGGGGCGCTCGGGATTCGGGTCCATGACCGGTGGGACGGCGGGCAGCCCGACCGGCAGTTCGTGGTCGGCCAGATCGATCACGTCGACGGTGAATCGCCCGTCCTTCGCGGCGATCTCGGTGAACCAACGCGCGACGGTCGGGCCGAAGCGGCCGTCCCGGACGCTGCCGATGACGACGGCGAGGCGCAGGGTGCTCATGGGTTTTCCTCCTCGGAAGTTTCGTCGCCTCCGAGCTTCTGCGGCTGCGGCGCGCCCGGGGAGGCCGCCGTGAGGGTGGTAGTACGACGGCCACCCTCGGGAGCACCGCGCGCCGTACCGTCGAGGGATGAACGAGCTCGGCCTCTTCCTGCGCAGCCGCCGCGAGGCGGTCACCCCCGCCCGCGCCGGGCTGCCCGCGGGCCCGCGCCGGCGCACCCCCGGCCTGCGCCGGGCGGAAGTCGCCACCCTCGCCGGGGTGAGCGTCGAGTACATCGTCCGGCTCGAGCAAGGGCGCGACCGGCACCCCTCCCCGTCGGTGCTCGCCGCGCTCGCCGACGTCCTCATGCTGACGCCGAACGAGCGCATCCACCTGCACCGCCTGGCCAAAGGCGCCGAGCCCGGCTTCACCTGCATGGGTGGCGCGACCCCGGCCCGCACCGTCCGCCCCTCGGTCCGCGCCATCCTCGACCATCTCGAGCCGGCCGCCGCCGTGGTCGTGAACCGCCTCAGCGACGTCCTCGCCCACACCGAGGGCTACCGCCGCCTGATGGCCCCGACGGGATTGCTGGACAACCCGTCCGCCGCCAACCTCGCGTCGTTCGTCCTCGGCGATCCGCGGGCCCGCGGCTGCTACCCGGACTGGGACCACGTCGCCGACCAGCAGGTCGCCGCCCTGAAACAGGGCCCTTTCCGCAAAGACCCGGCTACCGCGGCCCTCGCCGACGAACTGGAGATCGTCGCGGGCGCGGAGTTCACCCGGCGCGTCGCCGCGGTGCCCAGCCTGCCCGCCGCCACCGGCACCACCCGGATCGAGCACGCCGAGGCCGGTCCACTGCGGCTCTCCTACGAGACTCTGGACCTCCCCGCCGACGACGATCAGCGGCTGTTCGTGTACCTCCCGGCCGACGAGGCCACCGCCGCTGCCCTGGCCGCGCTCGCGGGCCGCGATCACGGCGGGCTGCGCGCGCTCTCGAGTTGAACCAGTCACCATCACCCAGACGCGGCAGCGGGTTCCACGGGCTATGGCGATACCCGTAGGCGGTTCATTGTGCGCGGTTCCGTCGTCCAGTGCCTGTCGATACCCTGCACAAAATCCGGGCGTACTACTTTTGCGCGCAACTGCCGCTCGTCGGAGGCGGTGGCGCGCGCGACGATACCCTCCATCTGCTCGTGCCCCACATGGCTCTGCCGGATCAGTCCGGCCAACTCGTCCAGCGTGTAGTGCCCAGCACCGAGGAAAGGGACAGTCTGAAGTCCGATATCGTCGGCAAGGGCATTGCGAACGTCGGGGTCCCAGAATCGCCCAGTCGCAGTATCATAGACGTCGAAAACCAGAAACCAATCGGGTAGCGAGTCGTAGCCGACGCTATGTTTGACCGCACACCATTCTCCGAAGAGGATGAGTTCGCCACCCAAAGCCTCGGTGAGCCGTCGCCGCCGAGGCTCGATCCAGGTAGATAGTCCTTGGAAGTGGCGACCGCCGAGGTGAACGTAGCTCCCGCGTGCTTGAAATCGCAGTCCGTCGACGTCAGCCGAGATGCCGAGGTTCTGTCCGTCGACCTTCTCTTCGACATGCAGCCGTTCGGCCAAGAAGACGGCGCGTTCGTCTTCGCCCAGCACCTTGTCGTCGCGCACATCGACGCTCTCCGGTGTGACCAGGTACGGCGTCGACGGGAACCGGACGAAGTCTGTCACGGCGCGTCGTACCCGAATTTGGCGCGATACGCAGCCCGAATCGAAGGCTCGTGGACATACTCCACGGTGACACCGTGGCGGTCGAGCACCGCGGCCCAATTGAGCCACTTTGTGTCCGTGGCCTGAACCACCGGGGCCGACGCTACCTTTGCGGTGGCGACAAACTTTCGGTCTGATGGATCGATCTCGCCGTCGTCGCCCTCCAGAACCGCGTAGCTGTTCTCTGTCGACACATCCGGCTCTATGTCGGGGCGCATTTCCTCGTCCCAACTGTACTGATTGTCGATGATGTATCTCACGAAAGCGTCACCAAGTGTCGGCTGTCCATGGCGGTTGAGCTGGTGAAGATACTCGGCCACGATCTCGCCCGCGCTGTCTGTGAACACCGGGATTCTGTTCTCGAGAATGCATTCCAGTATTATCTCGCAGCCGTCGACGAGTTCGATGGGATGCTCGTCGGAAAATTTGACAACGAGCGGAACATTGGTGTCGATAACTTTCGTCATCCGTGTTCACCTCGGCGTCGGCGGCGTGCGTTTCGCGATTGTGCGATCAAGTCCTCTGCCGGGTCCCCGAAGAAGTCTCGCGGCCAGTTCCTCACGTTCCCGTACTCGTCGACGTCGAGAGCGTTGATCGTCGACCCGTGCTCGCCGGGATCCACCGAGTAGCACCGCACATCGGCGGGGTCCACCCTTTCTTCAGCGATTCGGCGCAGTAGACGCCGCAGCAAGTGTTCGGAGTGGGACTCGATGATGAATTGCGTGCGGCGCGGGTTGCTACCTTCGCGTGCCGAAATAGCGTCAAGGAACAGGTCCGCGAGCCCGGCTTGCACCGCGGGATGTAGGTGAATCTCGGGTTGTTCGACGACTACCGTCGATCCTGCAGCGGAGTAGAAGGCCTCGACGATCACTGGAAGCACCTGGGAGACGCCGAACCCAACATCGGTGAGCAAGACCTCTCTGCTGCCACCCGGCGTCCTTACTCGCACTTCGTACTCATCACGGCCTGCACCGATGGGGGTCACCGTGAAAGTCTCGATGACGCCGAGTTTCTTCAACCACTCGGCGACCAGCGTCTGTAGTGGCGTCGTTCGTTGTTTGACGGCGAAATTGAACCTCCGTGCTTGACCCGCCAGGAGCGCGTCGATGGTGTTTTCGCCGCTCCAACCGACATGGCTGACCTCCTCGCCGGACCACCGATACGTCCGGCTGGGTTGTGTCCGGAGCGGTCCGAGGTAGTTGACCGCCAACAGTTGCTCCTCGAGTGCCAGGGTGAGATCCGCAGCAAAGTCGAGAAATTGGTATCGAGTTGGCAGATCCTCAGGAAAAGCATGAAACTGCGAAGGGGCCGATACCGGCCACTTTCGTCCCATGGTTCGGATGAGTTCGATGCCATCGGCGTGAACGGCGTAGCCACCCTTGGCGGCAACCTCGCTGCCCAACCGCAGGGTGTCGCCGGAGTCGCTGGCGGTGAGGCTGTACTCATAATTGTCCACGCGAAGGCGTGGGGGAGAATCCGCGGTCGCACTGACCGCTGCGCGAAACCCCATTTCGGTGCCGCGAAATCTGGTGCCGTCTCTCTCGTAATCGACGGTCAGTGGCCGGTTGCGACTCCAGTCGAGTTCGAATTCGAGCGGTGCATCTATGTTTCCATTGCGCAGTAGACTTGCGTATCCGCCGAGATCGACGGGCGTCCGGTCGCCTCCGGTGTGGAGGACGCGTCTTCGGTCCGGTGATTCAATGGTCTGCCGAAGCATGAGCAGAAACTGGTGCAGGCTCGACTTTCCCGACGAGTTGCCGCCGAACAGAATGGTGAGCGGAGCCAGTTCGATGTCTCCGGTGTCTTCCCATGCCTTGAAGTTCTTCAGCCGCAATCGGGTGAACACATCACTCCCTCCGTGTAAGAAATTGTATTCAGTGCCGTCGCCGAATCGTGGTAAACAGACTACCAATTGGGTGCCGACCTGGAGCATCTGAGTCTCGTCCGGTGCAAACAGCCATAGCCGCCCGTCGTCCGGCAGATCTACCGGTCCGGTTCCCTCCGCGGACGGCTTCGCCCCCGGCACGCGGGTCCGTATCCGGACCGCGTTGCCGAACCCGAGCCCTCCTCCCGGTAGCCTTGACCCTCGTGCATCCCGACGTCTCCGCAGCTCTGGCCGAACTCGACACCACCCTCAAGACGGTGGAGTCGGTCCTCGACGTCGAGGAGCTGCGCCGCCGCATCGACGAGCTCGAGCACCAGGCCTCCGATCCGGACCTGTGGAACGATCAGGACCACGCCCAGCAGGTGACGAGCGAGCTGTCGCACGCACAGAGCGAGCTGCGCCGCGTCTCCGAGCTGCGGCAGCGGCTGGAGGATCTGCCGGTCCTCTACGAGCTGGCCGAAGAAGAAGAGGGCGAGGCGCGCACCGCCGCGCTGGCCGACGCCGACGCCGAGCGCACCGCGCTGCACGCCGATATCGAGGCCATGGAGGTGCGCACGCTGCTCTCCGGCGAGTACGACAAGCGCGACGCGCTGGTCAATATCCGCGCGGGCGCGGGCGGCGTGGACGCCGCCGACTGGGCCGAGATGCTCATGCGCATGTACATCCGCTGGGCCGACCGGCACAAGTACGGCGTCGAGGTCTACGACACCTCCTACGCGGAGGAGGCGGGGATCAAGAGCGCCACCTTCGCGGTGAAGACGCCGTACGCGTACGGCACGCTCTCGGTGGAGATGGGCACGCACCGGCTGGTGCGGATCAGCCCGTTCGACAACCAGGGCCGCCGCCAGACCTCGTTCGCCGAGGTCGAGGTGCTGCCGGTGGTGGAGACGACCGACCACATCGAGATCCCCGAGGGCGATATCCGGGTGGACGTCTACCGCTCCTCCGGCCCCGGCGGGCAGAGCGTCAACACCACCGACTCGGCGGTGCGGCTCACCCACATCCCCACCGGCATCGTGGTCACTTGCCAGAACGAGAAGTCGCAGCTGCAGAACAAGATCTCGGCCATGCGTGTGCTGCAGGCCAAGCTGCTCGAGCGCAAGCGGCAGGAGGAGCGCGCCGAGATGGACGCGCTCAAGACCAACGAGGGCGCCTCCTGGGGCAACCAGATGCGCTCCTACGTGCTGCACCCATACCAGATGGTCAAGGACCTGCGCACCAGCTACGAGGTGAACAACCCGAGCGCAGTGCTGGACGGCGAGATCGACGCCTTCATCGAGTCCGGCATTCGCTGGCGGATGTCCGAGGCGCAGCAGACCGGGTAGGCTGCCGCGCAACCTCTTTCGAGTTTGCCCCGCCCGGTCCGAGATCGTGGCCGAATCGTTGTAATGTGGTCGGCGTGCGTGTTCCGGACAGCGGTGAATCTCGGAGGTGGTGGCGGTGAACGGGCTCGGTACGGCCCTGGCACTGACGCCCGCGGCGGACACCACCGCCTGGCTACGCTCCAGCGGGCTGGAGATCGTGCTGCTGATCCTCGGCGCGATCCTGTTCAGCCGGTTCGCCACCTACCTCCGGGATCGGGTGACCCGCAAGATCGACGCGGGGTTCCGCAGCAGTGACGCGCTGGTCCGCTCCGAGGCGGCCAAGCACCGGCACGCGCTGGCGCAGGTCGTCACCTGGGTGGTGCTCACCGTCGCCTACGTCCTGGTCGGGATGGAGGTGCTCGGCAGGCTCGGCTTCGCGGTCGGCGGGCTGGTCGCGCCCGCCGCGGTGCTCGGCGCCGCGCTCGGCTTCGGCGCGCAGCGCATCGTGCAGGACATCCTGGCCGGCTTCTTCCTGATCACCGAGCGGCAGTACGGCTTCGGCGATGTGGTGAGCATCTCGGTGACCGGCTCGGCCGAGCAGGCCGAGGGCACGGTGGAGGACGTCACACTCCGGATCACCACGCTGCGCAACGCCGACGGCGAGGTGATCACCGTGCCCAACGGGCAGATCGTCAAGGTCACCAACCTGTCCAAGGACTGGGCGCGGGCCGCCATCGACGTCCCGGTGGCGGCCAGCGCCGACATCACCCGCATCAACGAGATCCTGCACGAGGTCGGCACCCGGGCCTACCAGGACAGCAAGCTGCAACCGCTGCTGCTCGACGAGCCGTCGGTGATGGGCGTCGAGGATCTCACCGTCGATCAGATGAACATCCGCATGGTGGCGCGCACGCTGCCGGGCAAACAATTCGAAGTCGGTCGCGAGCTGCGGGTCCGGGTCGCCGCGGCGCTGCGGCGGGAAGGTATCAGTGAGACCACGTAAGTCCACGGCGATCCTGGTGACCGCCTGGTTGGCCACGTTCGTCCTGTATCTGTTCGTCAAGCCGGCGGAGCCGTCGACCTCGGGCCCGCAGTGGCCGTCGCTGGTCTCGGTGGTCGACAGTGTCCCGCTTCCCGCGCCGTAGCAGCGTGCGCGGAAGCGGGCGGCACGCTGGTTAGACTGGCTTCCCGTGATCACCATGCGCAACGTCACCAAGTCGTACAAGACGTCGACGCGGCCCGCGCTGGACAACGTCACCGTCGAGATCAACAAGGGCGAATTCGTCTTCGTGATCGGCCCCTCCGGCTCCGGCAAATCGACCTTCATGCGGCTGCTGCTCAAGGAGGAGACGCCGACCAACGGCGAGATCCGGGTCGCCGATTTCCGGGTGAATCGGTTACCCGGCCGGAAGGTGCCGAAGCTGCGGCAGCGCATCGGCTGCGTCTTCCAGGACTTCCGGCTGCTGCAGCAGAAGACGGTGCAGCAGAATGTGGCCTTCGCGCTGGAGGTGATCGGGAAGCGGCGCGAGTTCATCGACCGCACGGTCCCGGAGGTGCTGGAGATGGTCGGGCTCGGCGGCAAGGCCGAACGGCTGCCCTCCGAGCTCTCCGGCGGTGAGCAGCAGCGCGTCGCCATCGCGCGCGCCTTCGTCAACCGGCCGCTCGTGCTGCTCGCCGACGAGCCGACCGGCAACCTGGACCCGGACACCAGCGCCGACATCATGTACCTGCTGGAGCGGATCAACCGCATCGGCACCACCGTGGTGATGGCGACGCACGACAACAACATCGTCGACGCCATGCGCAGGCGCGTGGTCGAACTCGATCGCGGCAGGCTGATCCGCGACGATGCGATCGGCGTCTACGGGGTTGGTCACTGATGCGGCTGAGTTTCCTGTTCGGCGAGGTCTCCGAGGGGCTGCGCCGCAATATCACCATGACCATCGCGATGATCCTGACCACGGCGGTCTCGCTCACCATGCTGGGCGGCGGGCTCCTCGCGGTGCGCATCGCGGACAAGACCGAGCAGTACTTCCTGGACCGGCTCGAGGTGCGGCTCTACCTCACCGAGGACATCTCGGCCGCCGACCCGGACTGCTCGCAGCCGCTCTGCGGCGGGCTGATGACCGACCTCAAGGCGACGCCGGGCGTGGTCTCGGTGCAGTTCCTGAACCGGGACGACGCGGTGCGCGAGGCCAAGGAGAAGACCTTCAAGGACCAGCCCGAGCTGGCCCAGTACGTGAGCGAGACCCCGCTCCCCGCCTCGCTGCGGGTGAAGATGGCCGACGCCTCCAACTACCCGCGGATCCTGGAGGAGTACTCGCTGCGGCCGGGCGTCGGCACCGTGCGCAACGACAAGGACATCGTCGACCGGCTGGTCAGCCTGTTCGACGGGCTGCGCAATGCCGCGTTCGGGCTGGCGGTGCTGCAGGCCATCGCGGCGATCATGCTGATCGCCAATATGGTGCAGATCGCGGCCTTCACCCGGCGCACCGAGGTGGGCATCATGCGGCTGGTCGGCGCCACCCGCTGGTACACGCAACTGCCGTTCCTGCTGGAGGCGGTGGTCGCCGCGCTGGCGGGCTCGGTGCTCGCGGTGATCGGGCTGGCCGTGGCGCGACCGCTGGTGATCGACAGCGCGCTCGGCGACCTCTTCGACAGCAGGGTCTTCCCGCGCATCACCGGCGAGGACATCGCGACGACGGCGCTGGTGATCGCGCCGGTCGGCATCGTCTTCGCCGCCGTGACGGCGTACGCGACGCTGCGCTACTACGTGCGGGAGTGAGGGGTTCGTCCCCAGCCCGGGCTTCATCCCCAGGTGGGCCTGCGCGGCTGTGCGGCACCGCCGCCCGCTCGTAGGATGGCCGCGTGGATTCACCCGCCGCGACCGCCCAGCTCGACCTCGGAACCGATGACGCCGCCCACGAGGTGCTACGCCGCGTCTTCGGCTACAGCTCCTTCCGCGGCGAGCAGCACGCCATCGTCTCGCACCTCGTCGGTGGCGGCGACGCGCTCGTCCTGATGCCGACCGGCGGCGGCAAGTCGCTCTGCTACCAGGTGCCCGCGCTGGTGCGGCCCGGCACCGGCGTGGTGGTCTCGCCGCTCATCGCGCTCATGCAGGACCAGGTGGACGCGCTGGCTGCGCTCGGCGTGCAGGCCGGGTTCCTCAACTCCTCGCAGAATCCGGACGAGCGCCGCGAGGTCGAGCGGCGCTACGCCGCGGGCGAGCTCGACCTGCTCTACCTGGCGCCGGAGCGGCTGCGGCTGGAGTCCACCGGGAGGCTGCTGGATCGCGGCAAGATCGCGCTCTTCGCGATCGACGAGGCGCACTGCGTGTCCCAGTGGGGCCACGACTTCCGCCCCGACTACCTGGCGCTCTCGGTGCTGCACGAGCGCTGGCCCGAGGTGCCGCGGATCGCGCTCACCGCCACCGCCACCGAGAAGACCCGCGAGGAGATCGTCCAGCGGCTCGACCTCGGCACCGCCCGGCGCTTCGTCGCCGGCTTCGACCGGCCGAACATCCAGTACCGCATCGAGCCGAAGAACCGCCCCGACAAGCAGCTGCTCGATTTCATCAGGGCCGAGCACCCGGGCGACGCGGGCATCGTCTACTGCCTCTCCCGCAACTCGGTGGAGAAGACCGCCGCCCTGCTGAACCAGAACGGCATCGCCGCGGTGCCCTACCACGCCGGGCTGGACAACCGGACCCGCGCCGAGAACCAGTCCCGCTTCCTGCGCGAGGAGGGGCTTATCGTGGTCGCCACCATCGCCTTCGGCATGGGCATCGACAAGCCCGACGTGCGCTTCGTCGCCCACCTCGACCTGCCCAAATCGGTGGAGGGGTACTACCAGGAGACCGGCCGCGCCGGGCGCGACGGGCTGCCGTCCACCGCCTGGATGGTCTATGGCCTGAGCGATGTGGTGCAGCAGCGCAAGCTGATCGAGGGCTCCGAGGGCGACGCCGCGCACCGCAGGCAGCTGCAGCTGCACCTGGACGCCATGCTCGCGCTCTGCGAGACGGTGAGCTGCCGCCGCACCCGGCTGCTCGCCTACTTCGGCCAGCCCGGCGACGCCTGCGGCAACTGCGACACCTGCCTCACCCCGCCGGAGACCTGGGACGGCACCGTCGCCGCGCAGAAGCTGCTCTCCGCGGTGCTGCGGCTCAAGCGCGAGCGCGGCCAGTCCTACGGCGCCGGGCACATCATCGACATCCTGCTCGGCAAGCAGAACCCCAAGGTGCTGCAGTACGACCACCAGGAGCTCAGCGTCTTCGGCATCGGCACCGACCTGCGCGACACCGAATGGCGCGGGGTGGTCCGGCAGCTGCTGGCCCAGGGGCTGCTCGCGGTGCACGGCGACTACGGGGTGCTCTCGCTCACCGAGGCCGGGAACGAGGTGCTCTTCGACGGCCGTCAGGTGCCGATGCGCCGGGAGCCGGAGCGCGCGCCGCGGCCGGCGCGGTCGAGCCGCGGCGGCAAGGCCGCCGCGGTCGCCGACCTGCCCGCCGCCGACGTCCCGGTCTTCGAGCGGCTGCGGCAGTGGCGCGCGAGCACCGCCAAGGAGCAGGGCGTCCCCGCCTACGTCGTCTTCCACGACGCCACCCTGCGCGAGATCGCCGCCCGCAAACCGGGCAGCCTGAGCGAGCTCGGCGCCGTCGGCGGCGTCGGCGACAACAAGCTGGCCAAATACGGCGAGCAGGTGCTCGCCGCGCTCGCCGGGGAAGGCTGATGGCACTGGACAGACGCGGTTTCCTGGCCGGCGCCGCGGTCACGGTCGCCGGGGTGCCGCTGCTCGGGATCACCCCCGCGCAGGCCGTCGCGCCCGAGGTCGCCAAGCACCCCTTCCCCACCGGCGACACGGTGCGCGTCCTGGTCACCGGGGACGCAGGCACCGGCACCGCCACCCAGTGGGCGGTCGCCGACGCGGCCCGCGCCGCGCACGCCCGCGCGCCCTTCGGCCTCGCGCTCGGCCTCGGCGACAATATCTACGAGCACGGCCCGGACGGCCCCGGCGACGTGCAGTTCGCCGAGAAGTTCGAGCACCCCAACCACGGCCTCGACTTCCCCTGGCTCATGGTGCTCGGCAACCACGACAACAGCTCCGTGCTGCCCGGCGACGGCGGCTGGCTGCTGCGCGGCAATGACGAGGTGGCCTACCACGCGCTCTCCGCGCGCTGGTGGATGCCGAGCCGGTACTACTCGGTGCGGGTGCCGGAGCCGAACCCGCTGGTCGAGTTCTTCGTGCTCGACATCAACCCGGCCGCCGCCTACCTGCCGCCGCTCGACCCGTACTGGTCCGGCACCGGCGTCTTCATGACCGAGCAGGCCGCCTGGCTGGACCGCGCGCTCGCCGAGTCGCCCGCTACCTGGAAGGTGGCCTGCACGCACCAGCCGTTCTGGAGCAATGGCCCGCACGGCGACGCGGGCCGCTACGAGGGGCTCACCGTGGAGCCGCTGAACGGCGTGCACGTGCGCCGCTTCCTGGACGAGCATGTCCTCGGCCGCTGTCAGCTGCTCTTCTCCGGCCACGACCACACCCTGCAGGTACTGACGCCGAGCCCGGAGACGCGCGGCACCACGCAGCTGGTCAGCGGCGCCGCCGCCAAGACCGCCTCCGGGCTGCCGAGTTCCGGTCCGGGCGCCCACCCGGCCCGCTTCGACACCAGGCACCAGCTCGGCTTCATGGTCGCGGAGTTCGGCCGCGGCGGTGTCGAATTGGAGGTCGTCACAGTTGATCCCGGCTCCGGCGCGGCAACCTCCGAATTCCGCGCTGCCCTGGCCTGACACGCCGCGAACACCCGGCGCCGCGGACCTGCGCCGGTTACCGTGCTCGCATGGCGGATGACGACGCGCCGGAGATCGCCGGCGCCGCGGGCGGCGGCGGCGAGGACGCGGGGCCGCGCACCCCGCGCGCGCACGACCCGGTCGAGACGGTGTGGCTCGGCACCAGGCGGCCCCCGCCGCCCCGGGTCGGCAGGCCGCGGCTCTCCACCGTGCTGCTCGTGCTCGCCTTCGCGGCCCTGCTGACCACGTACATCATGCTCCGCTGAGCTCGGGCGGGAACAAACGCGTTGCGCCGCGCCTTTAAGGTTGACGTCATGAAGGAACAGGGGCGCAAGGTCATCGCGACCAACCGCCGGGCGCGGCACAACTACACGATCCTCGACGTCTACGAGGCCGGTATCGCGCTGGTCGGCACCGAGGTCAAGAGCCTGCGCGAGGGCAAGGCCTCGCTGGTCGACGCCTTCGCCACCGTCGACAACGGCGAGGTGTGGCTGCGCGGACTGCACATCCCGGAGTTCAGCCACGGCACCTGGACCAACCACTCCCCGCGCCGGGTGCGCAAGCTGCTGCTGCACAAGAAGGAGATCGAGCGCCTCGTCGGCAAGTCCCGCGAGGGCAACCAGACCCTGGTGCCGCTCTCGATGTACTTCTCCGACGGCAAGGTGAAGGTCGAGCTCGCCCTCGCCCGCGGCAAGCAGGACTACGACAAGCGCCAGGACCTGGCCAAACGCGACGCCGAGCGCGAGGTCACCCGCATCCTCGGCCGCCGGATAAAGGGAATGCGCTGACCGCGTAGAGTGTTAAGATGACTAGCCCGCAGATCGCGGGCACGTACGGGGCTGAACGGTTTCGACTGCGTACGTCGATTCAGGGGAAGCGTGTCGGTGCAGGCAAGAGACCACCGTAAGCGTCGCTGCAACCAATTAAGCGCCGATTCTCATCAGCGCGAGTACGCTCTCGCTGCCTAAGCGATAGCGTCTCTGTCGGCCCGGAACATGCCCTCGGTTCCGGTGCCGGCATCAGCTAGAGGGCTTACCGTCCGGCTCGGTCGCGGAGTCGTACGGGACAGCAAACAGCGACTGGGATCGTCATCCCGGCTCGTCCGCGTGACCGGGAGATCCGAGTAGAGATACAGCGGACTGCACACGGAGAAGTCCTGAAGACACGACGGAGGACCCGGGTTCGATTCCCGGCAGCTCCACTCGACAGAAACCCGCAGGTCGAAGACCTGCGGGTTTCTGTGTTCGAGGCTGGAGCCAGATGCGGGGTGTCGACAATCTCCCCGACAAGGTTGCGGAGGCACTGGACGAACTGGCCGAACGTGGTCCGGGGCTGGGAAGACCGCTGGTCGACCGGATCAAGTACGGCAACCGGTCAATGGAATCGTTGGTACCGAGATGCGATCCCGCTCGCCGAACAGCGCTATCAGGATTACCGAGCAACGAAGGATTGAGCCATGAAGGGCGTCCCTTGGGAAGCGGCCAAGCGTCGAGCTCGCGAACTCGACCCGGCATGGGATTCTCCGGAACGCGTCGCAGCGCGAGCTGAGAGCCGCGAGCAGATGCGGGCGGAGCAGCGCGGGCATCAGCTCGCCGAACTTCGTAAGCAGTGCGGAGTGACGCAGGCCAAGGTAGCTGAGCTGATGGGTGTTTCGCAGGCCAGGGTGTCGCAGATCGAGCACGGCAAGATCACGTCCATGGACCTGGTCCGCGAATACATCGTCGCGCTCGGCGGAACCCTGGATGTCGTCGCACACGTCGGTGATTGGAGTGTCAAAGTCGCCTAGTCTGCTCCGAGCGGGATTCTGCATGGCCGACGATGTCCTGGGTGGCCGCACGATGTGGTGACAGTGGTCAGACCGCCTGCACGTCTGCTGGGGTCATGATCGCTTCGTCGTCCATCGGCCGCTCAGGCAGCGTCGGCGCGGTGGCTCGTGAAACTCACCCGGGTGTGGTCGGCACCAAGGGCGATGTTCAGTGTGGCATCGAGGGCGTCGGCGAGTTTGGCGAGCCGGCGGAGGGGCGGCACCGCGTCGGAGCCTTCGATCCGGGAGATATCGGCCTGCGTGAGGCCGGCTCGTTGGGCGAGTTCGGTTTGGGTGAGCCCGAGTTCCGTTCTGCGGTCGTACACGGCCTGGGCCAGCGCCATGGAGAGCCGAATCTCGTGGCGTGCCTCCGTGACATCATCGGGTTCGATGTCGCTCTCGGCGATCTTGCGATCCCGGAGGGGCTTCCAGCGTGCGTGGTTCATCGGTTCAGCTCTCCTCTCTCGACCGTGCGGACGAAATCCCGGTGCGCGGGTCCGTGCTCGGCTCGCAGGTTTGCCGGGCGAGTTCCGCTTGACCTCCGCGTCCTCCCGCAGCCGTGTCTACGACATAGTGCAAGAGGAGAGCGTGCCGTCGCCCACCGATCCCCGGCAGGGGTAAAAATGACATCGTGACGCGGTACGCATACGAGCCGAAGTCCGGCGCACTGGTAGCGACCTGGGGGACCGGCAGGGGAGACACCGCCGAGACCATCGCCACCCTGCCGACGGCGGTGGAGCCCGAGGTGGCACTGGTCCTGGCGGCGGCGCTGACCAAACTGTCCGAGTACCAGTGGCGCACCTACACCCACCCGGCGTCGGCGGCGGGTGACTCCGAGGTGCCGAACAGTGTGGCGTGGCACCGGGCGGAGGAGCGGAATCGGTTCGCGGAGGTGGAGGGGGCCGTGCGGGCGCCGAATCTGCCGGACGACGACGGGCTGATGGCGGTCTCGTACAGCGTGGTGGAGGAGGCGGCGCACCGGATCGGGCGGGTGGCGCACCTGATCGGGGACGCGAAGCTGGTCGAGTTGCTGGCGGGCGAGGTGAGAACCGAGCAGGCCGCGATCGAGGCGGCGGAGCTGGGGGATCTGTCGGGGCGGGCGCGGCAGGCGGTGGAGCTGTCGCGGGCGGATATCTCGCCGGTGCAGGTGTTCGCGGCGGACGCGCTGCTGCACGCGGACCCGCTCGGGTCGATCGACCTGTTCACCGATATCGACCCGGCGGCAGCGGCGGTGGCGGCGGCGCGCTGGCTGCACCTGGCCGCGCAGGTCACCGCCGAGGCGGCGAGCGTGCACCCGGTGCACGTGGTCGCCGAGGCCGACAATCTGGAGGCGCTGCAGGTGGAGACCCCGACGCTGGTGCTGGAGCGGCTGTGCGCGGGCGAGAGCCCCACCGAGGTGGTGGTCGACCTGATCGCCGACGCGCTCGCCGCCGCCGAGGGCCGGGTGCGCAACCCGGCCCGCATCGTCGAGGCCGCGGAGGCGATCGAGCGGCGGATGCGCGGCGACGAGCTCGACGAGGAGGGGCTGACCGCGCTCACCGACGAGTTCCGAATCTGCCGCCTCGATCCCGCCCGCCCCGCGGTCGACCTGCTCGAGGACCTGCTCGACGGGATCCGCGGCTGCTGGCTGCTCTACCGCGAGGAGCACGAGTCCGGGTTCGAGGAGGCGGTGCGGGCCGAGGGCGACAAGCAGAGCACGCCGCTGCTGTAGCTACTCCCCGTACGCCGCGGCGATCTCCTTCGATCCGCTCCACCTGCTGTAGGTGGGCGACTGCGGCCAGCCGGCGGGCGAGTCCTGCCACTCCTCCTGACGCCCGTAGGGCAGCAGGTCGATGAGCGGGAAGGTGTAACTGAGCTGTTCGGTGCCGCGGCCGTCGGTGTGCCAGGTGCGGTAGACGGTGTCGCCGTCGCGCAGGAAGACGTTCACCGCGAAACCGGCGTCGGGCGGGGCGCCGACATCGCTGCCGAAGGGGCTGTTCGTGGTGGAGTACCAGGCCATCTTGTTGCCGACCTTGCGTTTGTAGGCGAGCGCCTCGTCGATCGGACCCTGGGTGACGATCACGAATCGCGCATCGTAGTTCTCCAGGAATTCCAGCCGGGTGTATTGGGAGGTGAGGCCGGTGCAGCCGGGGCACTGCCATTCCTTGCCGGGGAACCACATGTGGCTGTAGACGATGAGCTGGGACTTCCCCTCGAAGACATCGGCCAGCCGGATCGGGCCGTCCGGGCCCTCCAGGGTGTACTCCGGCAGCTGGACCATCGGCAGCCGCCTGCGCTGGGCGGCGATGGCGTCGAGTTCCCTGGTCGCGGCCTTTTCCCGGGTCCTGAGTTCGGCGAGTTCGCGCTGCCAGGTCGCGGCGTCGACGACGGGCGGGAGTGCGTTGGTGCTCATGGTGTCCTCACTGGTCGGTGAAAAACGGTCCTGCGAATTGAGACGGGACCGGCGCCGGGAATTCATCTGTGCGCGTGCACCTGCCCTTGCGGACGACAAACCGCAGCGTCTGCCAGCGAAAACCATTGCGGGACAACTCCGTCGCCCCGGACCACGGGTGAAGTCCGTGTTGTTACCATCGGCCCGACACGGGAAGGGGCTGCGCGATGGCGGAGCACGAGCGCACACCGGCCGGGGTCGATCCTTCGCGGCCGAATTCGGCGCGTGTCTTCGACTACCTGCTCGGCGGCAAGGACAACTACGAGGTGGACCAGCGGGTGGCGCACCGCATGCTCGCGGTCGCGCCGGACACCCGCACCCTGGCCTGGTTCAGCAGGCAGTTCCTGCTCGGCGGGGTGCGGCACGCGGCCGAGGCCGGGGTGCGGCAGTTCCTCGACCTCGGCTCCGGGCTGCCGACCTCGCCGAACGTGCACGAGACGGCGCGCGAGTACGACGCGGCGATCCCGGTGGTCGCGGTCGACAACGACCCGGTCGTGCTGGTTCACAGCAATGCCATCCTGACCGGGGTCACCGGCGTGACCGCCCTGCTCGGCGACGTCCGCGATGTGGACGACATCGTCGAGCGGGTGCGCGCGCAGCGGCTGCTCGACTTCGACCGGCCGATCGGGGTGCTGCTGGTCGGGGTGCTGCACTTCGTGATGGACGACGAATATCCCGCGGAGATCGTGCGCAGGCTGCGGGCGGCGCTGGCGCCGGGGAGCTATGTGGTCTTCACGCACGGCGCGACGGAGAGCAGCCAGGAGTTCCGGGAGCGCTCGCAGAACGACACCGACGGCAGCCCGGCCCAGGTCGCCTACCGCTCGGTGGCGCAGGTGCGCGCGCTCTTCGACGGCTACGAACTGCTCGAGCCGGGGGTGGTGCCGATCCAGGAGTGGCTCGGCGACGACCTGCCGGAGACGAAGCTGATCCTGCTCGGCGGGATAGCCGCGGTCCGCTAGGGCGTACCGGCGAGCTCGTTCGCCCTGGTCACCAGCCGGTCCGCCATGGCGCGCGGCACCCGGCCGAGCCCGCAGGCCGAGGCGACGCCATCGACCCGGCGGCCGAGCACGCGCTCGACCGTGCGCAGCGTCTCTTCCTGCTCGGCCGCGGACGGGGTGTCGTGCACCAGCCCCGCGTAGAAGCGGGTGCCGAGCGCGAGGTCGCGCAGCGGGGCGTAGAAGGCCGGTTCGGCGGGTGGCGGCACCTCGCCCGCGGCGAGCGGGCCGTGCACGAACTCCAGCGGCCTGCTCGCCGGCCACTGCCGCGCCACGGCATTGGCCAGGTCGACCAGCGGCCTGGTGTCGTGCAGCCGGGCCCGCGCCCGGTTGTGCAGGCTGCCCAGGCACAGGTGGACGCCGAAGCGGGTGCCCTCCGGGGCCGCGGCGGCCAGCGCGGCGATGCCGCGGCTCAGCCCGAGCACCGCGTCGGCCCTGCGGTGCGCGGGTTGCAGCCGGGCCGCGAGTATCAGTTCGGCGGTGGCCTCCAGCTGGATCACCACGTCGTCGCCCGCGAGTTCGCGGATGGCGGTGATCTCCCGCACGGTGGCGGCGGTGAAGGCGGCGCGGTTCGCGCGCAGTCCGCCGGGGCCGAGGGCGATGAAGGCGAGGGTGAAATCGGTGGGCATGCCGATCTGCAGGGCGAACTCGCGGTCGCCGCGGAGCCGGTGGAAGAGCGGCAGCACCGACTCGGCCTCGCGGAGGTAGCCGAGGTCCATCCGGTCGGCGGTGAGCCGGGTGCCGCGCGCCGGGCGGTGCAGGGTTCGCTGCCTGCTGGATTGCCAGGTGCCTTGACGCTTGACCTCCAGCGCGCCCTGGCGCACCAGGTCCTCGATCACCGGCTGGATGTAGAACTCGTAGCGGTGCGTCTCGCCGGTGGGGAGGGTGTGCAGCAGCTCGGCGGAAAGCATTGCGCGCATGGCTTCTTCCGGTGTCGCGGCCGGAAAACTCCCGACGAAATGGACGGCTCTGACGGCCTCGTTCTGCATCACTCGATCCCTCCGCTCGCGGATCAGGCTAAGTCATCGCACGGCGGAACATGCTGGGTTGCAGCATCATTGCTGCCCTTGCACAGTGCCGCGGACGGGGCTAGCGTCGGCCCTGATGACGGGGAACAGCAGTACCGCAGGCAATTCCGGGCGGAGGTGGGCCGCGCGAGCGCTGCTTGCGGTGGCCGCGCTGGTTCCCGCGTTCGTTCCGCATACCGCGCAGGCGCAGCCCGCCCCGGCGTGCCGCGCGCTCTCCTTCGCGGTGCCGCAGGGGCAGCTCGGCGCGACGCTGTGCCGCCCGGCCGGCGCCGAGACCGTCGTGGTGATGATGGCGGGCTCCAACTACAACCACGGCTACTGGGACTTCGGGTACCGGCCGGAGACCTACAACTTCCGGCAGGCGCTGAACCGCGCGGGGTACGCGACGCTCATCGTGGACCGGCTCGGCAACGGAGCCAGCAGCAAGCCGCCGAGCGCCACGCTCTCCGCCACCGCCAGCGCGAACGCGCTGCACGACATCGTGCAGGCGGCGCGGCGCGGGCTGGAGGGGGCGCAGCCGTTCGGGAAAGTGGTCACCGCCGGGCACTCGCTGAGCTCCGGGATCGCGGTGCTGGAAGCGACGCGGCACCACGACGTGGACGGGGTGCTGCTCACCGGGTACTCGCACACACTCGAGGTATCGCAGGTCATGGGCGTGATCTCCGCGTACCACCCGGCCGCGGGCGACCCGGCCTTCGCCGGCCGCAGCTACGACGACGGGTACCTCACCACCCGGCCGGGCACCCGCGCCGCCGCCTTCTACGGGCCGGACACCACCGACCCGGCGGTGCTCGCCGAGGACGAGCGGACCAAGGAGGTCTTCTCGCTCACCGAGTACCCGGACGGGCTCACCTCGACCTTGCCGCCCATGTCCAATGACATCGACGTGCCGGTCATGGTGGTCAACGGTTCGCTGGACCGGCTCTCATGCGGGCCGGGATTCGCGGCGTGCGCCGATAGCGCCACGTTGCTCGCCTCCGAGGCGCCGTACTTCGAGCCCGCGGCTCGGTTGCGGGCTTTCGTGCTGCCCGGGAGTGGGCATTCGGTGAATCTGGCGACGAATACGGTGGAGTACCAGCGGGCTGTCGTGGATTGGCTGAGGTCGCTCGCGGAGAATTAGGCCGCGCTCGTGCCCATCCCGGCAGCTGTGACAAAATTCCCGCTGCCCGCGCGGGGGTAGGCCTGGGCGGGATGCTTCCTAGGGGGATGGACATGCTGACCGTAGACATAGTGCAGCTGAATCGGCTGGCCGACACGGTGGGTGCCGTGTCGACCCAGATCGACACGATCGATGTCCGGACGAGTGCGGACAAGATCCCGAATGCGCTGCCGGGCTGTGGGATCGGGCAGGCCTGCGTGCAATCCGGTGAGTTCATCGAGGGCGCCTGGCTGCGCATCGCCCAGCGGCTGCAGCAGCTGGAGACGATCGTCCGGCAATGCTCGGCGAGCACGCACACCACGGAAACCGAGTTCGCGGACCGGCTCGACAGCATGGATTTCCGTGCGTCGAGTGAGCGCTGATGCCGACCCGGCCGGAAGTGCAGCGATGGCAGCTCGGGACGCTCTCGGAGTGGGCCGGGGAACTCGAACGCTCGGCTGAGCGGTACGAGGGCGAGCTGAGCCGGATGCTCACCCACTTCTCCGATGTCACCTGGACGGGCAGGGCCAAGGACGCGGCCTCGGATCGCTTCGTCGAGGAGCACGATCAGGGGCGCAAGCTCACCATCGAAGTCCTCGACGTGGCGGCGTTCCTCCGCGCGGCCGACGCTCGGTTATCGAACGAAAGGCAGGTGCTGCTCAACCGCGTCACCGACGCGGAAACCGACTCGGTCGCGCTGCGGGTAACCGATGATTGGGCGGTGCAGGCCGCCGCGGATACCGGCGACCTCGACGATGAGCAGCGCCTGCGGATCGATGAACGCATCGAACATCACCGCGGGCTTATCGAGTCGGCGGTCCGCAGCCTGGTGGCAGCTGCCGACGACGCCACCAAGGCGATCACAACGGGAGCACAGGAGATCCGGGTTCGCGGCGACCAGCTCGGCTCCGGCCTCGACGCCGCGGTGGGCGATTACAGCGAGGCGGGCCGGATCGGGGCGGAGGACGGGCGGGCCGTCGCCGAGGCGGTGCGGCCGAACGGCACGATCGATCAGGCGGCACTCGATCGGATCGCCGCGCAGTTGCCGCAGGGCGTGCTGACCGATGCCGAGCGGCAGGTGCTTGCCGAGGGTGGTGAGGTCGCCACCCTTCCCGCCTCGGTCCAGGACTACTACCGCGAGTTCTACCAGGCGGCGGGCAAGGACGGGGTGCTCGCGCTCAACGAACAACTGCGCAAGGAGGAGGCCGGGAATCCGCTGGCCGCCACGCGCCGGGACACCCTCGCGAACGGGCTGCTGGTGGTCTCCAACGAGAAGATCGGGACCGGCCGCAATCCCGACGGCAGTCTGCAATCACCGGGCGGGTACGACAAACTCCCCGAGTCGGTGCGTGACCTGGTGGAGACGCGGTTCCCGGTGTCCGAGGACGACGCCGCGGAGCCCCGGCCGCAGTCGGACCGTCCGGCCCGGATGCCGGAGGAAGGGCTCCGGCTCGGCGAGATCGCCGAATTCTCCGATCTGCTCTCCCAGTCCAGCCCCGGCTATCAGCCCGGTACGGAACTCGGCACCGAGATGATCCAGCAATCCGCCTATCTCGTCTCCGAGGCGGGCGACGATCTGAAGAACGTCCCCTATCTCGGGGATCCGGGCAGCCAGTACGAATCGACCGCAGCGAAACTGCTCGACGTCGCCGGGCGCAACGAGGAGTCGGCGTACCGGATTCTGACCGGCGACGGCATGCCGGAAGATTACGACCCGCAAAAGATCGCGGGCGCGGTGCTCGGCAACGACTGGAGCGACGTGGACAACGGACGGTCCGCCGCACAGCTGCTCGACTGGATCGGCCCCGACTCGCACAGCACCGACGAGGTGCAGGCGGATCGGGCGCGAGCCGCGCTCGTCGAGCTGCCGAAAATTCTCGCGCCGGAGGAGGACGGGGCGCTGACCGAGGACTATCGGCGGTACAACGAGAACTTCGCGAAGAATCCGGAGTTGGCTACGGCGTTGAGTCAGGCGTTGCAGAGCAATCTGAACGCGGTGGGTGATATAAGCAACCCGCACGGTTACGACTCCTCCGGGGTCGTCGCGCAGCCCGGGCTGGCAGATCGCGCGACCCTCGCGGCCAGCGACGCAGATCGGCTCCTGATGCTCGCCAACGCGAGTGAAGAGGGCCGGGCGGGCCTGCAGGCGGCGATCAATCTGAACCAGCAGGAAATGGTGTCGAAGGCGGCCGAGAATCCGGACCTCAACGCTCGATTGGGGCCCTACCTCGGTACTCTCGCCGGACGGGTCGATGGCGCGATGAACAATGCCGTCCTGTTTCAGATGGACCAGGACGCACTGGAACGGAACGAGCATCTGCAATCGTCCTACGATGCCAAACGGCAGGGAGCGGAGATCGCGGCAGAGCTCGTGCAGGAGGTCCTGCCGGTGAAGCGGGGTGGCGCACTCGGCGAAGCCGCGGGCCAGATCATCGTGGGCCAAGCCGCCGAGGCATTGATCGACTCGGTGCTCCAGAGGCCGGAATTGAAGTCGGTTGAGGTGAACAGCTGGGAAGATCTGCGCAACTCCGAAGAGCGGCACCTCAAGGACCAGATCCTCGGCGCGGGCGCACTGAGCGAGCCCGGGTTGCCCCCGGAACTGCTGCAGGCGGATGGAACGCCGAAGCCGTGGGGCGCGATGACCACCGAGCAGCAGGAAGCCGCGACCGGCGTCATGAATCGGATGGGTACGCAGGAACTGCGGGATGAATACGCCGTCGCCTACGGACTGCAGGGGACCAAGTTCTTCGACACGCGCGCCGAATTGGAGTCGTTTGTGGACGGACACTGGACTCCGGAGGGGAAATAGCGATGAAGCGCTGTCGCACTTTCCTGTTCGTCCTGATAATTCTCCCTGCGCTGGTCGCTTGCTCTGGGGGAGATGGCGAACGGTCGCCTGCGGAGTCGCGCCGCACAGTTGGTGAACTCTGCCAATCGCTGCTGAGGTTCGTCGAGACCGAGTTCAGTGCCGACGGCGTCGAGGTCGTGCCCAACGGCGACACGGCTCGAGATCTGGGCAGGCGTGGAACCTGCGAGATACACGGAACCAGCGAAGCTGGGGCGCGGAAGCGTGCGGCAACGGTGACGCTCGGCATCTGGAAGGACTGGGATCCGGCGCAGATTGAACTGGTCGAGGGCGTCGAGCCCGCCGTCGTGGTCGAACGTGAATACGGTCAGGTCACGTTGACTGCAGGCGTGGACGAGTGGGTCGGGTCGTTAACGCTGGTTGCCGATGGTCTGCGAACTCCGGCCGGGCCGGCCGACCTGGGGCAGCCGGCGGACCGCCGCTACGCCGAGTTCCTTCTTGGCCTGGTGCGGGAGTACGGGCAGTGGAATTGATCCTTTGCCGCACCGAACGCGTGGAGGACAATTGACGATCTGGCGCGCAGGCCGGCTGATTCCGGCGATGATTGCGGTAGCCGGGGTCGCGACCTGTGGGACGGGCGATCGAGCGGCTGGGCCCATGCCATCCACACATTCGTCGCGCGATCTGTGCGACCGGGTGCTCGCCTTCGCGCGAGCAGAACTGGGTGCTTCGGAGGTGTGGGAGGCGGGGCCGAAGCCGGATCGACCCATAGGGGATCGAGCAACGTGTGACCTGCGTGGGCCGTCTAAGTACGGTGTCGAGGCCGGAGCGTTGACCGTGTCGCTGTCCCTGACCGGAGGATCGCCTCTCGTTCCCGGTGGGGACTATCGGGCCGTGCCTGGGAGCGATCCGATGACTCTGGTGAACCGGGCGAACACTGCGCCGCTGTTCAGTACCAAGATCAACGGGTGGACCGCAGTAATGACGGTCGACCCCGACGGGCTGCGGACGTCTACCGGAAGCGTCGACACGAGCCAAGGGGCGGACGTCGAGTACACCCGATTCCTCCTCACCCTGATCCGGGACTACGGACAGTGGGGTTGATCCCTCCGGTTCCGGACATCCTTAGGAGCAGCGACGAGGAGGTAACGATGACCGAGGCGACCCATCCCGGGGCGGACGAACTGCGCGCCGATTTCGAGCGCGAGCTGGCGTCGGTGACGACCGGCGGCGGGCTGCACGCCGGGTCGGCGCTGGATGTGCAGACCAGCGCCGCGCTGATCCGGATCGCCGAGGCGTACCCGGAGGTGGACGGCGCGCTGATCGCGGCGGCGCGGGCGGCGTTCGCCGGGCAGCTGGACGGCAGCAATGCCGAGGCCAGGCTGGAGCCGATCGCGGAGCAGCTCGACGAGCACTGACCGGTCAGGTCAGGAACTGCTCCAGGTGCGGGACGGCCTCCACCGGATGCCGGGCCGGGATGGCCACCCCGACGACGTGGAACTGCCAGGGCCCGGCGTCGCGGTGCAGCCTGCCGAGCACGAAGCCGGTGTGGTCCGGCCCGGCGGGCAGCGCGAAGCGGGCGATGTCGCGCCGGGTGAGCCCGTCGACGAGGCGGCAGAAGCCGTTCTCGATGACGTCGAAGGCCTGGCCGGAGTACGAGGTGACCAGCAGCAGCACGCTGGTGACCCGCGGCGACATGCGGGTGAGGTCGACCGTGATGACCTCGTCGTCGCCTTCGCCGTGGCCGGTGAGGTTGTCGCCGAGCAGCCGGACCGCGCCGTCCTGGGAGAGCAGCTGCTCGTGCCAGACCACGTCGGTGAGCCGGTCGCCCGCGTACAGCAGGGCGGCGGCATTGAGGTCGATCTCCGGCCGGAAACCGCCGGACCACACGCCGTCGCGCACGGGATCCCAGCCCAGCCCCATGGTGACGAAGCGCAGCGGTGCCTGCTCCCGGTCGCTCCCCGCCGGTGCCATGCGCCCTCCTCGCTGTATACCGCCGTCACTCTACAAGCCGCACGGCCGTTCGGCGGGGTGAAAAGCGCCCGCTCGGAACGGTATTGACCAGGGCGGGAAGCAAAACGGACGATTCGGGCGCGTGCCGCTCGGTACCCGTCGGGCAGCCGGAACCCGGTCGGTATAGTCGCCGCGGATGACTAGTTCCGCCGCCGACCGTGCCGTGCCGAGGCCGCGCCCCCGTCTGTGGCGTGTCGCCTGGCTCGCGCCGGTGCTGACGACCGTGCTGGCCGTGCTCTGCCTGACCCGGCCGATCTGGCCGATCGAGGAGATCTCCCGGGGCTTCATCGACCTGCAGGTCTACCGGCTCGGGGTGGAGGCGCTGCGCGGCGGCGGCGATATGTACGGCGAGCTGCCGCAGACCACGCTCGGCATCAGCCTGCCCTTCATCTACCCGCCGTTCGCGGCGCTGGTGCTCGCGCCGTTCGCGCTGCTGCCGTGGGACGCGGCGGCCTTCGCCTTCTTCGTCACCTCGACCGCCGCGCTGGCGCTCACGCTCTACCTGGTCGCCCGCCGCTTCTGGCCGGAGCGCGGCACCCTGGAGCCGGCGCTGCTCGCCACCGCCACCGCGACCCCGCTGGCCATGCTGCTGGAGCCGACCCGCTCCACGCTCGACTTCGGCCAGGTGAACCTGTTGCTCATGGTGCTGGTCGCCGCCGACTGCCTGACCGGGAAGCCCCGCTGGCGGCGCGGCATGCTGGTCGGCATCGCGGCCGCGATCAAGCTGACCCCGGCCGCCTTCGTGCTCTACTTCCTGGTCCGCCGCGACTACCGGGCGGCGATCACCGCGGCGATCTCCGGCGCGGTGGCGACGCTGATCGGCTTCGCCGTGCTGCCGTCGGAGTCGTTCGAGTACTGGTTCGGCGGGATGGGCAATGTGGACGGGCTGAGCGGCTCGGCGTTCCACACCAACCAGTCCATCCAGGGCGTGCTCTCCCGCCTCCAGGTACCGGAGCCGGTCTTCACCGTGGTCTGGCTGGTCTGCGCCGCGGTGCTGCTCGCGCTGGTGGTGGTCGCCATGCGCCGCGCGGCGCACGTCCCGGCGCTGGCATTGGCCATCAACGCGGTCTTCACGCTGCTGGTCTCGCCGATCTCCTGGTCGCACCACTGGGTGTGGATCGCGCCCGCGCTGTTCGGCATGGCCTGCTACGCGAGCACGCTGCCGTGGCGGCGCGGGCTCGGCTGGTTCGCGGTGACCGCGGCCACGGCGGCGGTCTTCGTCTACGGCCCGCAGAACTGGCTGCCCGGCGGCGAGGACCGGGAGTACGGCTGGACCCCCGTGCAGCACTTCGTCGGCGACACCTACGTATGGCTCGGCGTCGCGCTGGTGCTGCTCTTCCTGGCGACCGGGCGGCGCGCGACGGCGCCGCAACCTGCGCCCGCGCCTGCGGTGCCCGCGCCGCCCGTGGTCGCCGACCCGGCGGTCGGATCAGCCGCGGGAGCGTAGCCGCGGACCGGGCGTTTCGCTACGAGTTGGTTGCAGTGTCCGGCTCGGGACCAGCGCTGGGTCCGCGGGTCCGGTATACGTCTGTGTCGTGGTGTGGTGGTACCGGGCGCGTGTCCCCGGCAGAACGGACGAGCGTAGCGGTCGGCGTGCGGGCCGGGGGTGGTGGTGAATCACGCTCTGCCGGACAAGGATTCGCTCGTCGCCGCGCTCCGTGGATTTCCGCACCGGGACCATCCCATGCTGGAGGCGGCCGGTGAGCTCGCCGCGCTGCACGAGGCCAGGCTGGGTGCGGGCGGCAGCGGCGAGATCGACGGCCACCGCGGCCGCCTGGTGATGGCGATCGATCGCTGGATCGCCCGGGTCACCCCGGTGCCGCACGGCGGGGCCGCGCGGCACACCGAGACGGTGGGCGAGGTGGTCGATCGGCTGGCCTCGTACTGCGCGCAGGCGTACGCGGCCAACGGTGAGTCGGAGGCCGAGCGCTACGAACTTGTCATGCTGGTCACCGATCTGGCCGACGCCTACGACGACCTCATCAGCGAGGTCGGCCGCGGCGTGCGCCGGGTGCCGACGACCTACCAGCAGTGGCCCTAGGGGGAGATTTCGCCCGGCAGCGCGCCGAGGATGAGCACGAGCGCGGCCAGCAGGCCGAACGCCGCGAGCAGGCCGGTGAGAACGGACTGGGTCAGAGCTGCGATACCGAACGCGAAGGTGGAGCAGGTCACGAAGGCGAGCACCGCGGTTCCGCGTTCCAGCCCCAGGGTGCGGGTGTGGTTGCGGATGGGAGTCATATCTTCCAGGTACCCGAGCGGCCGTTTTCCGAAACCTTTTCGTGACCTCTGCGCGTCGGGTTCACCCCGCCGGTGCCGGGGTACGGCGTTGTCAGGAGGTGCGACATGCCGAAGGAATGGACCGCCAAGCAGGAGCGTCAGTACGAGCACGTCAAGGACTCCGCGGAGGATCGCGGGGCGAGCACCGAGCGGGCGAAGGAGGTCGCGGCGCGCACGGTGAACAAGAACCGGGCGCAGGCCGGGCAGACCAAGACCGCCACCCGCTCCTCGGTGCGGGACAAGTCGCCGCAGCAGCGTGGCGGGCAGCGCTCCGGCACCGACCGGCCCAAGGGGCTCACCCGCGATCAGCTCTACGCCGAGGCGCGGAAGAAGAACATCGAGGGCCGGTCGACGATGACCAAGAGCGAGTTGCAGCAGGCGCTCGGCAAGTCCTGAGCCGCGGGCTGGCCGCGCGTGCCCCCTCGCGGGGCGCGACGGGCGCTCGGGCTCAGTGGCCGCGCTCCGGCAAACCCGGCTCCTGGCCTCCGTAGGTGAGCGGTTCGTCGTCGCCGGGGTCGATGGCGGGCTCCTCGGGCCTGGCGTGCCGCGGGCGGTACTCCGCCGCGGCCGGCCCGCCCTCCTCGATGCCGTAGTGCACGAGCAGCTCGCGCTCGGCCTCGCCGCTGATGTGGCCGTCCTCGTCCAGGTACGGTGCGGTGCGCACGACGCCCTTGGCCACGCTCACCCGGATCGAGGAGCTTGACTCCTGGTGCCTGGCCCCGATCAGCGGGATGAGCGCGTCGCCGGCGAAGAACCCGGCGGAGACCGCCATCCAGGTGGGGGCGCCGGTGGCATTGTCCAGATACAGGCGGCGGACCTTGCCGATCTTCTCGCCGTCGCGATCGTACACGGTGTGCCCGATCAGGGCTTCCAGCGTCGCTTCGCTCACGATTTCTCCTCGGTGTCCGGGCGGTCCGGTCGGAAAAACGCTGATCAGCTACTGCCTCACTACCCGGGCAATATTCTGGCAAACATTTCGCGAATCGGGCGGCGCCACCCCGAACGACTCGCTAACGGGCTGCGGGGAGTTCGCCGGAAGGATGCCTGCTCGGCTAATCAACCCCGGCACAAGGATTTTCACATGATGTCCGGCGATTCGCTCGGAAATTGCCGGTTTCTGCGGCATGGTGAGGCGGAAAGGGTGGGAAACGCTGCAGGGAGGTCGATCCGTGAGGAAGTTCCGCTTGACCCGGTTCCTGGTGCCCGTGCTCGCGGCAGCCGCGCTCGCCGCCTGCTCGGACGAGGTCAGGGACGGCGAGGCGACGGGCGGTACGAACTCCAGCGCCACCGGCAGCGCCCCCGCGCCGAGCACGACGGTGCCGATCGTCGAGCCTGCGGGCGCCGTGCGGATCCCGATCGACGAGACCGGCACCGCTACTATGCCCGCCGACTCGGTGCTGGAGATCCGGGTCCCCGCGGCCTGGGGGGACGGCGCCGACGCCCTGCGCTGCACGGTGGTCGACGGCAGCGGGCGGAGCGGGGACCTGCACTCCTCCGAGGTGAAGAAGCGGGAGGAGGCGGGCGGCCAGGAGTGGATGACGCTGTGGACCTTCTCCGCCGCGCCGGAGACCGAGTTCACCATCGGCTGCGCCGACCCCGAGCACCGGGTGCCGCCGGAGGGGCAGCCCTTCGTGCGGGTGGTCCCGCGCTCCTCCGCGCCGCCCGCCGCGCGGTAGCCAGGCGTAACCTCGCAGCCATGGCCGGATATCGGGAGCGGCGGGCGCGGCTGGCCGGAGCCGTCCTCTGGGCGCGCACGGGCGTGGCGGAGCACGAGCTGCCGGTGCTGCCGGACGGTTGCATGGATCTGATCTGGAGCGCGGGCAGGCTGGTCGTGGCCGGGCCGGACACCGGCGCGTACCACCCCGACCCCGGTGGCGGGGAGTTCGCCGGGTTCCGCTTCGCGCCCGGCACCGCGCCCGCCGTGCTCGGGGTGCCCGCCGCCGAGGTGCGGGACCGCCGGGTCGATCTGGCCGCGCTGTGGCCCGCGGAAGCCGTCGGGGCGCTGGTCGACGAGGTGGGGTCGGCGCCGGATCGGGCCGCCGCGCTGGAGGCCGCGGTGCTGCGCCGCGCCGCCGGGCGGCCCGCGCCGGACCCGGCGCTCGGCCGGGTGGTGGCGGCGCTGGACGCCGGGCATCCGGTGCGGTACGTCGCCGAGCACGCGGGGTGGACCGCGCGCACCCTGCACCGCCGATCGCTCGCCGCCTTCGGGTACGGGCCGAAGATGCTGGCCAGGGTTCTGCGGTTGCAGCGCGGGCTGGCACGGGCCCGCGCCGGGGTGCCGCTGGCCGAGACGGCGGCCGGGGCAGGTTACGCCGACCAGGCGCACTTCACCCGCGAGGTCCGCGAGCTGACGGGCCTGACGCCGGGCGCCCTGCTCGGCCACGCGCGCTGAGCCGCGCGGACGAGCGCACGGGGAGGCCCTGCTCCAAGGGTCTGTGAGGGGTCGGGCTGACCCCGTGGCCCTGCTCCGCGACCCGCGCCAAAGCGCGCGGCTTCGGGCTTGCTCGGCCGTTGAGCGCGCTGGGTTCAGCCGTCGAGTGCGGCGTAGAGGTCGACCCCGTTGCCGTCCGGGTCGTGTATCGAGGCGTAGCGCTGCCCCCACGGCGCGTCGAACGGCTTCGTCTCCCCGTGCGCCCCCGCCGCGACGAGCGCGGCGTAGGTGGCGTCCACCGTCGCCGGGTCGGGGCAGCGCACCGCGAGCCCGATGCGGCCCGCGCTCGCGGGCGGCTGCCACCCGGGTTGGAAGGAGCGCACCGTCTCCTCGGTGTCGAGCATGAGCCGGAACCCACCGCCGAGCTCGGCCTCCACGTGCGGCGCCCGCTCGGCGCCGTCCGGGAACTCCAGTCCGAGCCCGCGGTAGAAGGCGAGCGAGGCGGTCATATCGGCCACCACCAGGCCGATGGCATCGAGTCGAAGAGTCATGCCGCAAGCCTACGAAGCGCGATCGCCGGAACGCTTGAACGAATCGGACGTCAGCGGGTGTGCGCGGGTACCAGCTCCGCGATCAGGTTCTCCACCAGGATGCGCAGGTGGTCGCGGATCGGCCGGACCGCCTCGATCGGCTGCCCGGCCGGGTCGGGCAGCACCCAGTCCCGGTAGCTGATGCCGGGGAAGAACGGGCAGGCGTCGCCGCAGCCCATGGTCACCACCACGTCGGAGAGCCCGACGGCCTCCTCGGTGAGCTGGGCCGGAGTGCGGCCGGCGATATCGATCCCGACCTCCGCCATGGCGGCCACCGCCGCCGGGTTCAGTGCCTCGGCCGGTTCGCTGCCCGCGGAGCGCGCCTCGATCCGATCACCCGCCAGCGCGGTGAGGAATCCCGCCGCCATCTGCGACCGTCCCGCGTTGTGCACGCAGACGAACAGCACTGTGGGCTTGTGGGCCATGGAAACGCCTTTCCGGGGTTCGGGCCGATCGGGTCCGATCGCCGTGGTGTCCGTGCCACGTCCGGCTGTCGGGTCGATACCGAAACGCTGTCGTAGCGTAAGGGATACCCGGACACGTGAACGCCCGGCGGCCGAGTTCCGGCCGCCGGGCGGCGTGTGATGCGCGAACCGAATCAGATCGGCCGCAGGTCGATCACCTTGCGCAGCCGCTGCCGGTCGCGCTCCAGCTTGCGCGCCTCGTAGGCGATCGGGAAGTACCGCACCCGCTCCGGCAGCAGCGGGGTGCCGCGCGAGATGATCCAGCCGATCAGCTTCAGCTTGCGCTCGTCGGCCGCGGTCCAGGTGAGGCCGAGCTTGCGCCGGGCCGGTTCCGGGGTGGTGCCGACGGTGCAGAAGTACTGCAGCTTGCCGACCGGCGCGACGAGCGTGTGCCACAGCGGGTGCAGCGGCCGCGGCAGTTCCTTCGGCGGCGCCACCTTCCGGATCGTCTTCAGGTAGTCGCGCGCGGTCTGGGTGGCCTCCAGCTTGTTCTCGACGGCGTCGGCGAAGAACTCCTCGAACTCGGCGAAGGTGGCCGGGATCTCCTTGGGCGCCACCGTGAAATTGCGCAGCAGCTGCAGCGCCTCCTGGTAGTACGCCTCCTTGTCCTCGTCCCGCAGCGGCGTGCGGGCGAAGTACTTCGAGTTCGCGCAGAAGGCGTAGGTGCCGGTGTGCAGCACCCAGGCCCACGGCCCGCTGGCGAGCGCCCTGTGCTGCCTGCCGCTCGCGTCGGTGGTGTTCAGCGAGGCGTGCATGGCGCGCAGCCGGTCGGCCTCGGCCAGCGCCTCGTCACCGCCGTAGACCCACATCATCACCGAGGAGACGCTGCGCAGCGCGCGGCCCATGGGATCGGTGCGGAAGGTGGAGTGCTCGTCGACCACGGCCGAGATGGTCGGCTCCATGGTCTGCAGCAGGAACGCCGAGCCCGCGGTGAGCGAGAAGGTGACCAGCCCGGTCTCGTCCCACATGCGGGTCCCCGGCTCGATGGCCCGGCGCGGGGGCAGGACGCGCTTGCCGGTGTCGTCGACGGCGACGGAGGCGGTCATTGCGATCTCCTTTGATCTGCCAGGTGCGTTTAGATGAGATGATAAGTGTCAAACCCTCTCAATGTCTACGCGCGATCGCCGGACGTTTGGATGCGCCGCCGGTGGACATGCGACGAATACCGCGCCGCCACTTCGTGTGACACAGAACACAGCGAAACCTCCGTGACGCATTCCCGCGGCGGCGTGTCCGACGTATGACACAGGAGGGGTTTCGTGACGAGTGCACAGAGTGTCGCCCCGGACGAGGCGACGCTGGTCGGGCGCGCCAGGGACGGCGACGTCCGGGCCTACGAGGAGCTGGTGCTGCGCTACCAGGCGCGGATGTTCCGGCTCGCGGTGCGGGTGCTCGCCGACCGGGCGGACGCCGAGGACGTGGTCCAGGAGGTCTTCCTGACGGCATGGCGCCGCCTGGACCAGTTGGCGGACGAAACGGCCTTCGTCGGCTGGCTCTACCGGATGACCACCAACCGGTGCCTGAACGTCATCCGGGCCAGGCGCCCGCGGGTCGAGCTGGACCCGGAGACCGCCGAGTCCCCGCGCACCGACACCAGGCCGGAGCATGCCGCCCAGGTGAACGGCCAGCTCGGTGCGGTACACGCGGCGCTGGCGACGCTCACCCCCGAGCAGCGCGCCTGCTGGCTGCTGCGCGAGGTGGACGGGTTGTCGTACGAGGAGATCGCCGACGCGGTGGGCGCGGGCCCCGCGGCGGTGCGCGGCCGGATCGCCCGCGCCCGAGCGCAATTGTCCGAGGTGATGAAGCCATGGCGGTGAACTCCGCAGCAGACCACGAGGCGACCGGGTACCGGCTGCCCTGCGGCCGCGATCTGGAGCAGGTCTGGGACCGGCTGGACGCGGTCGACGCCGGGCTCGGCGACGAGCACGAGACGCACTGCCCGCACTGCGGCACCGCGCGGGCGAGCCTGCGCGCGCTGCGCGCCGCCACCGCGGAGCTGATCGCCGAGCCGGAGCCCGCCCCGCCCGACCTCACCGCTCGCATCATGTCGGCGGTCAGGGCCGAGGTGCGGCGCGGCCGGACCATGCCGCTCGCCACACCCGAGCCGGGCGGAGTCGAGGTCTCCGAACGCGCGGTCGCGGCGGTGCTGCGCTTCGCCGCCGATTCGGTGCCGGGGGTGCGGACCAGGCGCTGCCGGGTCAAGCCGGTCGGCGCCGAGCCGGACGGCAGGGCCGCGGTCGAGGTCGAGCTGGCCTTCGCGCTCGCCGCCGGGACCCCGGTGGCCGGTGTGCTCCCGGTGGTCCGGGAACGGGTGAGTGCGGCGCTGAACAGCGGAATCGGTGTCTCGGTGCGGCGGCTCGACGTGCTTGTCGCCGATCTCTTCGTGGACGAGGCGCCGCGCGGCCGGGCCGCAGGCGTGCCGGGTGCCGATCCATCCGGTGCCGCTACCGGGCCGTCCGATGTGCGCGCCGCGGCGCCGCCCGGCGCAGAGGGGGGCGGCACCCCGCCGAGCGGGGATGCGGGGAGCCCGCGGTGACCCCGGTGACCGAATTCGTGGTCGAGCCCGCGGTTCTCGCGGCCGTCGCGGCCCGCGCCGCGCTCGCGGTGCCGGGCGTGCTCCGGCTGGAGCCCGGGATGCGCGGCCTGGTCTCGACCTGGGTGCGCACCGGCAGGCAGCGCTTCGGCGGCGGCGACCCCGCCATCGCGGACGGCGTCCGGGTGCGCAACCACGCCGACGGCCGGATCACCGTCGAGGTCGACGTGGTGCTCTCCACCGAGCGCCCCGCCGCCGCGGCCGGAATCGCCGTGCAGCGCGAGATCGTCAGGGTGCTGGCCGAATCCACCGGTCAGCGGGTGGCCGCGGTGACCGTCGGCATTCTGGATATCGAGGTCCCCGCGTGACCGAGCCCGACCTCGTCCGTGCGGTGATCGCGGCGGTCGCCGCGGTGCCCGGCCTGCGCCCGGCGCAGCCGATCGGCCCCGCGGGCCCCTCGTGGCTCCCGCGGCCAGGCGCCGACGGCGTCGAGTTCGCGCCGGGCCTGGTCACCGTGCGCCTGGTAGCCCGCGCGCTCCCGCTGCCACCGCTGCTCACCGCGGCGGAGCGCGGCATCCGCGCGGCGCTGGCCGGAACCGCGTGGCAGGGCGCCGCGCTGCGGCTGGTGGTCTGCGAGCTGGACGCCGCCGCCTTCACGAAAGTGACACCCGTCACACCTCCGTGACGAACCCGCGGCACCGCGGGTCGAACAGCACAGCAGCCGAAAACCCCAGAGGAGGAACGATGTCCGCACCGATCACCGAACCGAAGAACCACGCCGACGCGGCCAAGCCGGTCGCTGGCGAGACCGTGCAGAAGGATCCGGTCCGCAAGGCCAATGCCCTGGTGACCGACCAGGGCACCACCACCATCGCCGACGTGGTGGTGCAGAAGATCGCCGGGCTGGCCGCGCGCGAGGTGCGCGGGGTGCACGCGCTCGGCGCCGGCTCCAGCCGGGCCTTCGCCGCGCTCCGCGACCGAATCCCGGGCGCGTCGGCCAGTATCGGCCAGGGCGTCTCCGTCGAGGTCGGCGAGACGCAGGCCGCGGTCGACGTGGAGATCGTGGTGGAGTACGGCGTCGCCATCGCCGAGATCGCCAGGGCGGTGCGGCGCAATGTCATCACCGCCATCGAGCAGATGACCGGGCTCGAGGTCGTCGAGGTGAATATCAACGTCAACGACGTCTTCATCCCCGGTGACGACGAGGACGCGCCCGCCCCGCCGAGCCGGGTGCAGTAGCCATGAGCGGGACGACACTCGGGCTGCTCACCGGGCTCGCGCTCGGCTTCGCCGGCGCCTTCGGCGGTTTCGGCGCCTTCGTGGTGGTGCTGCTCTTCGGCGCGCTCGGGCTGCTGGCCGGGCGCTGGCTGGACGGCGAGCTCGACGTGGCCGGGCTGATCCGCTCGGCGCAGCGGCGGAGCGGGCGATGACCGCCGCTGTCCCGGCCGCGCGGGAGGCGGCCGGGATCGGCGCCGACGGCACGACCGCGCCGGAGGGGAGCGCCACCGGCCTCCGCGCGCCCGAGGTGCGCGGGGTGACCACGGTGGCGCCGCGCGCGGTGCGGCGGATCGCGGCGCACGCGGCGGGCGAGGTGCCCGGCGTGGCCGGGCCGGTCCGCATGCAGGCCGTGGTGCGCGGCGACCACGCCCGGCTGGAGGCCGAGGTGCCGATCCGGTACCCGGAGCCCATCCGGCGGACCACCGACGCCTGCCGCGCGCACCTGACCGCCCGGGTCGGCGAGCTCACCGGGCTCCGCGTGACCCGGGTCGAGATCCTGGTCCCCGCGCTCACCGGCGCCGTCGCCCCGAGCACCGGGCGGGTGTCGTGACCAGGCGGCCCCGCCGGGTGGTCCCCGCGGTGCTGGTCGCGCTGGCGCTGCTGGCCGCGGCGGTGGTGCTGATCGTCTCGCTGGTGCAGCGGCTCACCGACACCCGCGAGCTGGTCTCCTACGACCGGGTCGCGGTCGAGCTGCACGCGATCGCGTGGGGCGAGAAGCCGGTGCTGGTCGCGGGCGTGCTCGCGGCGGCGCTCGGCGCGCTGCTGCTGGTCGCGGCGCTCTGGCCGGGACGCGCGCTGCTGGTGCCGCTGGCCGGCGAGGAGGGGCTGCGTGCCGGGGTCTCCCGGCGCGGGCTGCGCGCCGCCGTCCGGGAGAGCGCCGAGACGGTGGACGGCGTGACCGCCCGCGGGGTGCGGTTGCGCCGGCGGTCGGTGCAGGTCGAGGCCAGCACCGACCGGGTGGAGTCGGCGGGCACCGCGGAGGCGGTGGCCGACCGGGTCTCGAAGCGCCTGCACGAGATCGGAACCAGCTCGGTGCGCCGCGTGCGCACCTCGCTGCGGACGCCGGATACCGGAGGTGGAGCATGAATCGGATGAATCGGCCCGCGGCGGTCAATCGAACGCTGCTCGGGCTCGGCGGGCTCGCGCTGCTCGCCGCGGGCGGCTACGCCATTGCCGCGCACTACAACCGGCTGAGCTGGGTGGATCCCGACGCCCCGCTGGTGCCCGGCACCGCCGCCCCGCCCACCTGGGTGTTCTTGGCGGCGATCGCGGGCGCCGCGCTGCTCGCGCTGCTGTGCCTGCGCTGGCTCGTCGCCCAGCCCTTCCGGATGCCGAAATCGGTGGGCTGGCAGGTCGGCGGCGACGACCGCACCGGCCGCACCGTGCTGCGCTCCGGCACCGCCGCCGCGCCGGTGGCCGCCGATATCGAGGGCTACCCGGATGTGCGGAACGCCGCGGCCTGGCTCTCCGGCGACCCCGACACCCCGCAGCTGCACCTGCTGGTCACCGCCGCGCCCGCCGCCGACGTCGCCGAGCTGCGGCGCCGCATCCTCGGCCACGCCGTCACCCGGCTGCGCGCCGCGCTGGAGGTCGAGATCATCCCGGTCACCCTGGAGCTGCGCTTCGCCGACGAGCGGCGGGCGCTGCAATAGGCTGGAGATCATGAGCACGGCGCGCCGGATCGGCGTCCTCACCGGGGCCGGCATCTCCACCGACTCGGGAATCCCGGATTTCCGCGGCCCGCAGGGCGTCTGGACCAAGAACCCCACCGCCGAGCTGCTCACCACCTACGACGCCTACCTCGGCGACCCCGAGGTCCGGGTGCGCTCGTGGCAGGCCCGCCGGGAGAATCCGGCCTGGCACGCCGAGCCCAATGCCGCGCACCGCGCGCTCGCCGAGCTGGAGCACGCGGGCCGGGAGATCGGCATCGTCACGCAGAACGTGGACGGGCTGCACCAGAAGGCGGGCTCCGCGCCGGAGCGGGTGGTGGAGATCCACGGCACCATGTTCGGCGTCGAGTGCGTGGAGTGCCCGTACACCACCACCATGGCCGCGGCGCTGGAGCGGGTCGCCGCCGGGGAGCCGGACCCGCCCTGCCCGCGCTGCGGCGGTGTGCTCAAGGCCGCGACCATCATGTTCGGCCAGCAGATGAACCGGCGCACGGTCGCCGCCGCGCTGGCCATCGCCGAGCGCAGCGAGCTCTTCCTCGCCATCGGCTCCTCGCTCCAGGTGGAGCCGGCCGCCTCGCTCTGCGCGGTCGCGGTGGACGCCGGGGCCGAGCTGGTGATCGTCAATGCCGAGCCGACCCCCTACGACCGGCTCGCCGCCGAGGTGATCCGCGAACCCATCGGCACCGCGGTCCCGGCGCTGGTCCGGTCCCTGCTCAGCTGACCGGGCCGAGCACCCGGTCCAGGTAGTCGTTGCGGAAGAGCCCCTCCGGATCCAGCTTCCCGCGCACCGCCGCGAACCGCTCCCAGTCCGGGTAGCGCGGGCGCAGCGTCTCGGCGGTGTGGAAGTGCCGCTTGCCCCAGTGCGGCCGCCCGCGATACTCGGCGAAGACGGCCTCGCAGGCGCGGAAGTAGGGCCGCCACTCCATGTTCCGGTACTGGTGCACGGCGATGTAGCAGGTCTCCCTGCCGCCTGCCGGGGAGAGGAAGGCGTCGTCCGGCGCCACCCAGCGCACCTCGATCGGCATCGGGGTGTCGAAGCGCCGCGCGACCTCCCTGATCTCCCGGATGGCGGCGGCGCCGTGCTCGCGCGGCAGCGCGTACTCCATCTCGGTGAAGCGCACCAGCCGCGGCGTGGCGAAGACCCGGTACGAGCGGTCCACTTTCTGCCGGGTGCCGCCCACCCGCGCGGCGGTCCGCTGGATCAGCGGAACCAGCTCCGGCCGCCGCCTGCCCACCCGGCAGAGCGCGTCGAAGACGTGGTTGGAGAGCAGGATTCCGTCCAGCCAGTCCACCGTCGGGGAGCGCGGCCGCTCCGGCGCCGCGGTGCGGTTGTTGCGCTTGGTCATGGTGAGCGCGCTGTGGCCGAACATGTAGAACTCGAAGTGCTCGTTGCCGTCCACGTGCGAATCCAGCTCGGCCAGCACGTCTTCCAGCGGGATCGGCCGCTCCACCCCGGCGAGCACGAAGGAGGGGACCAGCTTCAGCGTCACCGCGGTGACGACGCCGAGCGCGCCGATGCTCACCCTGGCCGCGCGCCAGCCGTCCGGGTCGGTCTCCGCGTTCAGCTCCAGCACGCTGCCGTCCGCGGTCACCAGCTCGATGGAGTGCAGCGCGTCGGAGATATTGCGCAGCCGCGCGCCGGTGCCGTGCGTCCCGGTGGCGGTGGCGCCCGCGACCGTCTGCACATCGATGTCGCCGAGGTTGGGGAAGGCGAGGCCGTGCGTGTGCAGCGCGGCGCTGGCCTCGTGCAGCGTGATCCCGGCCTGCACCCGGGCCAGCCCGGCGGCGCGGTCCACGTGCAGCACCCGGTTCATCCGCGAGAGATCCAGCAGCACACCGTCGGTGAGCACCGCGTCGGTGAAGGAGTGGCCCGCTCCCGCCACCCGCACGTTCCGCCCGCGCGCCGCCGCGGCGGTGACCAGCGCGGCGACCTCGGCGGTATCCCGGGGGTGCGCGACGACGGCGGGGTGGCAGCGCTGATCGCCTGCCCAGTTCACCCACGGCGAGTTGGTCATGTGTCCAACAGTAGGGGATAGGGCTGGAAAGTCGCCGGGAATTCGCAGGATAGCCCGAAGTTATCGGCGGCGTGACGGGCAGTGCTTGCCCTTGGCCTGTTCGATCTGCTCTTCGGTGAGCGCTGGTTCGCAGAGCGGGAGCCGTGCCGCGCCGTCGCCGCGCACGCCGTTGAGCGCCACCGCCAGGTAGCGGCGCCAGGTCTCCGGGGCTACCGGACGGCAGAACTCGGCGAAGCTGTCGATCATGTGCACCAGCGCGAAGAGGTCGGTGGTCTGCACGTCGGGGTGCAGGTCGCCGGCGGCGCGGGCGCGCTCGACGATCCGGTTCAGCGGCGGCTGCATGCGTTCGCGCAGCTCGGCGAAGCGCTCGATCCGATCATCCAGCTCCAGGATGACCTCGCTGAAGCCGCGGCTGCCCGCGAGGTGCCGGCAGGCGTACTCGAAGAACTCGACCAGCCCCGCCCACGGGTCCGGGTTGCGCCCCGCGCGCTCGGCCGCGGCCACGAAATCGTCCATTTGCCTGGCGAATACCTGGACGATGAGTTCCTTCTTGCCGGCGAAGCGGCGGTACACGGTGCCGACCCCGACGCCGGCGCGCTCGGCCACATCGTCCAGCGAGATCTCCAGGCCGCGCTCCCCGAACAGCTCGCGCGCCGCCGCGACGATGCGCTCCTGATTGCGCGCGGCATCGGCGCGCAGGCGGCGGGGGGCATGGCTGGGGGAGGTCGACGTGGTGGGACTCACAGCCCCAGTCTATCAATGCCCGGGATTAAACGGAGGTGGCCTCTCCGTTATTGTGATAGTCTCCAATTAAGCGGAGGGTATGCCTCCGCATTCATCGCTCCACGCCGATCCCCAGGGGAGAAGAATGACTACCACTGTCGAGACCGCGGCCACGGCCGCCGCGGCGGCCGGCAGGCGCGGCTCCGCCGCCGTCCGCTGGTGGGTGCTCGCCGTGATCGGCACCGCCCAGCTGATGGTGGTGCTCGACGCCACCGTCGTGAACATCGCGCTACCCGCCGCGCAGGCCGACCTCGGCTTCGGCGACGGCGACCGGCAGTGGGTGATCACCGGCTACGCGCTCGCGTTCGGCAGCCTGCTGCTGCTCGGCGGGCGGCTCAGCGACCTTTTCGGCAGGCGCACCGCCTTCATCACCGGGCTGGTCGGCTTCGCCGTCGCCTCCGCCGTCGGCGGCGCCGCCACCAGCTTCGAGATGCTGGTCGCCGCGCGCGTCGGCCAGGGCATCTTCGGCGCGCTGCTCGCCCCCGCCGCGCTCGCGCTGCTCACCGTCACCTTCACCGAGCCCGCCGAGCGGGCCCGCGCCTTCGGCATCTTCGGCGCGGTGGCAGGCACCGGCGGCGCCATCGGGCTGCTGCTCGGCGGCGCGCTCACCGAGTGGGCGTCCTGGCGCTGGGTGATGTTCGTCAACCTCGGCTTCGCCGCCGTCGCGCTGGTCGGCGCGGTGCTGCTGCTCGCCAGGCACGTCGTCACCGAGCGCCCGCGCCTCGACCTCCCCGGCACGCTGACCGTCACCGCCGCGCTCTTCGCCATCGTCTACGGCTTCTCGCACGCCGAGTCCGAGGGCTGGTCCGACCCGCTGACCCTGGCCTTCCTGGCGGGCGGCGCGGCGCTGCTCGCGGTCTTCGTATGGTCGCAGACCCGGGTCGCGCACCCGCTGCTTCCGCTGCGGATCCTGCTCGACCGCACCCGCGGCGCCTCCTACCTCACCGTCTTCGTGATGGGGATCGGGATGTTCGCGATCTTCCTCTTCCTCACCTACTACCTGCAGCTGACGCTCGGCTACACCCCGATCACCACCGGCCTCGCCTTCCTGCCGCTGGTCGCGGGCATGGTGATCTCCTCGACCACCGCGCCCTCGGTGCTGCTGCCCCGGATCGGGCCCAAGGTCGTGGTGAGCGGCGGCTTCGTGATCGCCGCGCTCGGCATGCTGCTGCTCACCCGGATCGGGCTGGATTCCGGCTACGCCACGGACATCCTGCCCGCGTTGGTGGTCATGGGTCTCGGCCTCGGCGGCGCCATGTCGGTCGCCTTCCAGGGCGCGACCTCGGGGGTCGGGCACGCCGACGCCGGCGTCGCCTCCGCGACCATCAACACCAGCCAGCAGGTCGGCGGCTCGATCGGCACCGCGCTGCTCAGCACCATCGCCGCCGCGGCGGCCTCGGACTACCTGGCCGGGCGGGCCCTGAGCCCGGAGGTGGTGGCGCAGTCGGCGATCGAGAGCTACACCACCAGCTTCTGGTGGGCCACCGCGATCTTCGCGGCGGGCGCGGTGATCGTCGGCTTCCTCATGCCGAACGCCCTTCCCGCACCCGCCGAGGGCGAACCCGTTCTCGCGCACTGAGTTCCATGCGAAACGCCCGGACCGGCCGGTCCGGGCGTCTCGGCGTTCGTCAGCAGTTGCCGGGTGCGGGGGCTCCGGCGAAGCGGGCGGCCAGGTAGTCGAAGGCGCGCGCGCTGCCCTCCGGGATGGCGGTGCCGTGGTCGGTGCCGGGCAGCATGTCCAGCTGCACCCTGGTGCCGGAGCCGCAGTAGCGGCCGACGACCTCGCGCACCAGCTGCGGCGAGACGGCGTCGTTGGTGCCGTGCCACACGTAGGTGGGGATGCGCGGCACGCCCGCGAAGGTCTCCAGGCTGTTCTCGTGCAGGATGCGCACGGTGTCCGGGTCGGCGTCGAGCGGGCCGGAGAAGACGTCCGGCAGGCTGCGGTTCGCGCCCGCCGCGATGATCTCGTCGGTGCAGCCGTCGGCGATCCGGTTGCGCAGGTCGGCGCCGGTCGGCGTCAGGATGCCCTCTATCGGCAGCTGCCCCGGGTACTCCCGCTCCAGCCCCATGGCGGCCGCGAAACCAAGCCCGAACAGCGGATTCGGCGCCATGCCGAGGTCGAGCGCCAGCTTGCCGATATTCATCGGCACCCCGCCCTCGGCCACCCCGACCAGCGGCAGCTCCGGCGCGTACTCCGGGGCGAGCGCCGCCGCGAAGCCGGTCGCCATGCCGCCGCCGGAGTACCCGGCCAACGCCATCGGGCTGCCGCCGAGCCCGGCCGGGGCGAAGCGCTGCACCGCGCGCAGCCCGTCCAGGGTGATCCGGCCGCCGAGCCGGGCCGCGCCGTACGCGCTGTTCGGGCCGAGGTGATCCGGCACCGCGACGGCCCAGCCCCGGCCGAGCAGCAGGTTCAGCACCGGCCCCTCGCGCAGCCCGCCGTCGAAGAGCGCGTGCGACGGGGCGCAGCGCAATCCGAGCGCGTTCACGAACGGCTGGTACGACACCACCGGCCGGTTCGCGCCGCCGCCGGGCGGGACCAGCACCGTCGTCACCGCGCCGATCGGCCCGCCCATCGAGTCGGTGCTGCGGAAGAGCAGCTGCCACGCGGTGGCGCCCGGGTAGTTCGGCGCGGGCACCTGCCTGCTGCGCATGACGTCGCCGAGGTTGAAGCGCGCGACGTCGGCGGGCGCGGCGTAGAAGGCGTCGGGGTCGGGCACCGGGTAGATCGGCCCCGCCGCGGCCGGACCGGCGCCGAGCCCGGTGCCCGCCGCGAGCAGGAGCGCCGCGATGCCGAGCAACCCCGCTCGGCCGCCGCGCCCTCCATCGGGGCCGCGCCGCTGGGTGCCGAAGCGCGCCGCCGCGCGCCGCGCTCGCAAGACTGCCCGCTGTACCGCCATCGTTTCTCCAGACTCGGGATAGAACGGAATAGACCTGAACTTCTCGGCCGGACTCCAGGCATTCGTACGGGGGCGCCGCGGGGATTGTCAACACGGGGGATCGAGCGGTCTGCAGGCTTGTTTTCGCTGGTAGAACCAACCGCACGGTTCCTGGGGCGGGGCGGTGTCGGACCCGGCCGATAGCATCGCGCCGTGCCTTCCCGACGCCACCCCGCCGCCGGATCCGGGTGTGCCCGCCGCGCGTCCGGCAGCGCCGCCCGCGCGCGGTTTTCCCGCTGCGCGCCCGCGCTTCGTAGACTGCTCGGATCGGGAGCCGCTCGCGCACGGGGGAGCGGTACGGGGAAGGGAGCGCGGGTATGACCTCCGCGAACGCGGCCACACGCAGCCGGGTGCGCTCGTGATCCCGATGACGAGCCTGGCGCAGCCGACACGGAAGGGAGCCCCGACCATGGCCCACGATCGAGCAGGCCGCCCGGCCAGGGTGAGCGACCTGGAAGACATCCCACACCTGGTGACGGCCTACTACAGCCGGGTGCCCGACCCGGCGGACCCGGCCCAGCAGGTGGTCTTCGGCACCTCGGGGCACCGCGGCTCCAGCCTGGACACCGCCTTCAACGAGGCGCACATCCTCGCCGTCACCCAGGCCATCGTCGAGTACCGCGCCACCCGCGGCATCACCGGCCCGGTCTACCTGGCCCGCGACACGCACGCGCTCTCCGAGCCGGCCTGGACCACCGCCCTCGAGGTGCTGGCGGGCAACGACATCGCGGTGGCGATCGACGCCCGCGACCGTTACACCCCCACCCCCGCGCTGAGCCACGCCGTGCTCCGGCACAACCGCGGCAACCCCAAACACCAGGCCGACGGCATCGTGGTGACCCCCTCGCACAACCCGCCCCGCGACGGCGGCTTCAAGTACAACCCCCCGCACGGCGGCCCCGCCGACACCACCGCCACCGATGCCATCGCCGAGCGCGCCAACGAGCTGCTCCGCACCGGCCTCACCGGCGTCCGCCGCGCCACCCTCGCGCAGGCGCTGCGCGCAGCCGAGCGCTACGACTACCTCGACCACTACGTCTCCGACCTGCCCTCGGTCTCCAACCTCGATGCCATCCGCGGCGCGGGCATCCGGCTCGGCGCCGACCCCATGGGCGGCGCGAGCGTGGACTACTGGGAGGAGATCGGCCAGCGCTACGACCTCGAGCTCGAGGTGGTGAACCCGCTGGTTGACCCGACCTGGCGCTTCATGCCGCTGGACAGCGACGGCAGGATCCGGATGGATCCCTCCTCCCGCTACGCCATGGCGAACCTGGTCTCCATCAAGGACGACTACGACATCTCCACCGGCAACGACGCCGACGCCGACCGGCACGGCATCGTCACCCCCGACGGCGGGCTGCTGAACCCCAACCACTTCCTCGCCGTCGCCATCGAGTACCTGGTGGCGAACCGGCGCGGCTGGGACGCGCTCTCCAAGATCGGCAAGACCGCCGTGAGCTCATCCATGATCGACCGGGTGGTCGGGGTGCTCGGCCGCGACATCTACGAGGTGCCGGTCGGCTTCAAGTGGTTCGTGCCGGGGTTGTTCAGCGGCAGCCTGGCCTTCGGCGGCGAGGAGAGCGCGGGCGCCTCCTTCCTGCGCATGGACGGCACCGTCTGGACCACCGACAAGGACGGCATCATCCTCGCGCTGCTCGCCGCCGAGATCGCCGCCGTCACCGGGCAAACCCCGTCTGCCCGTTACGGCGAACTGGAGAAGCGCTACGGCGCCCCCGCCTACGCCAGGATCGACGCCGCGGCCACCGCGGAACAGAAAGCCCGGTTGAAGAAGTTGACACCGGACATGATCACGGAGCGAGAAATCGCCGGCGAGCCGGTGACCGAGGTGCTCACCAGCGCCAGGGGCAATGGCGCCGCGCTCGGCGGCGTCAAGGTGAGCACCGAGAACGCGTGGTTCGCCGCGCGCCCGTCGGGCACCGAGGACAAGTACAAGATCTATGCCGAGTCCTTCCACGGTGCCGAGCACTTGGCGCAGGTCCAGGCCGCGGCCGAGGAGATGGTTGGCCGCGCGCTCTCCGGTGCGTAGGGCGGAGCGGCTCCCCGTCGAGATCTGGGTGCTGATCGCGGGCTCGTTCGTGATCGCCATCGGCTTCGGGCTCGTCGCCCCGGTGCTGCCGCAGTTCGCCCGCGGCTTCGGCGTCGGGGTGGCCGCGGCATCGGCCATCATCAGCGCCTTCGCCCTCATGCGGCTGCTCTTCGCGCCCATGAGCGGGCGGCTGGTGCAGCGGCTCGGCGAGCGGCCGGTGTACCTCGGCGGCCTGCTGGTGGTCGCGCTCTCCACCGGCGCCTCCGCGCTCGCGCAGAGCTACTGGCAGCTGCTGGTGCTGCGCTCGCTCGGCGGCATCGGCTCCACCATGTTCACCGTGTCGTCGCTGGCGCTGGTGATCCGGATGTCGCCGCCCGGAGCCCGCGGCCGGGTCTCCGGGCTGTACTCGACCAGCTTCCTGATCGGCTCGCTCGGCGGCCCGCTGATCGGTGGGCTCTTCGCCGGCTTCGGCCTGCGCGCGCCGTTCGTGCTGTACATGGTCGCGCTGCTGATCACCATCGCCGTCGTGTGGTTCGCGCTGCGCAACTCCACCCTGATCAACCCTGTGGCCGGCGGCCCGCAGCGCACCATGAGCTTCGCCGACGGGTGGCGCAGACCCGAGTACCGGGCCGTGCTGTTCTCGAATTTCAGCTATGGCGCGGCCGTCTTCGGCGTGCGGATGGCGCTGGTGCCGCTGCTCGTGGTCGAGGTGCTCGGTCAGGAACCGGCCATGGCGGGGATCACGCTCACCGTGTTCGCGGCGGGCAACGCCGTGGTGCTCTTCGCCAGCGGCAGGCTCTCCGACCGGCTCGGCCGGAAGCCGTTCCTGGTGCTCGGCTCGCTCATCTGCGCCGTCGGCACCGGCGGATTGGCTCTCGCGCAATCGGTGCCGCTGCTGCTGATCACGAGCTTCGTGGCGGGGCTCGGTTCCGGCATGTTCAGCCCCGCGCAGCAGGCCGCCGTCGCCGACATCATCGGCCCGAATGCGCGCGGCGGGCCGGTGCTGGCCGGATTCCAGATGTCCGCCGACTTCGGCGCCGTGCTCGGGCCGATCGTGGTCGGGTTCCTCGCGCAGCAACTGTCGTACGGGGTCGGGCTCGGCGTGACCGGCGGGCTGCTCGCCCTCGCCGCCGTCTTCTGGCTGCTGGTTCCCGAGCCCATGCACCGGGAGCCCCGTGCCGATCACCCCGGCCGCACCGCCGCGGACGCCGGTGCGGTGAGCGGAGAGCCCGGCACCGCTGCGCTGCCACCCGGCGCCGACGCGCCTCCGCCGTCCGATGCGGGGCCCGGTTTCCCCAGCGCCGAGCCGAAGGAGCTGAGGGGCCGCGGCAGCGCCCGGTAGGGCAGAGTGGATGGCGTGAGCAATCCGTCCACCGGCTACACCCCGCGCCCGATGTCCAGCAACACCACCTACGCGCTCGGCGCGCTCGCCGTCGTGATCATCGGGGTCATCGTCTTCGCCGCGTACCGCTGGTCGTCCGGCGGCGAGGACGCCGCCACCCGCAACGACGGGTACGGCTCCGTGCGCGACGCCGCCGTGCAGGTCGCGATCGACGGCAATGCCATCCGCCTCGGCAGGCCGGACGCGCGGGCCACCGCCGACATCTACGAGGACCCCATCTGCCCCGCCTGCGGCGTTCTGGAGCGCGTCTACGGGCAGGAGATCGCGCAGCGGGTCGACGAGGGGGCGCTGGCCGTCCGCTACCACTTGGTGAACTTCCTCGACTCGCGCAGTTCCTCGGGCGACTACTCCTCCCGCGCCGCCGGAGCCCTGCGCTGCGTCGCCCAGAGTGGCCAGGCCGTCGCCTACGCCCGCTTCCACGACGCGCTGTTCCTCGCCGAGCAGCCCGAGGAGAGCGCGGACAGCGATCACACCGCCGACGAACTCGCCGCCATCGCCCGCTCGTCCGGTGCGCCCGAGGAGGCCGTCCAGTGCGTAGCGACCGGCGCGCAGACCGAGGCCGCTCGCACCGCCGCCGCTGCCAATCTCGACGCCCTGCGCGCTCTCTCCGACAAGGTCGGGACTCCGACCGTCATCGCCGGGGGCAACGACATCGACGTGAACAATGCGGAATGGGTGGTTGAACTCACGCGTTGAGGCGCAGGTCAGGGGGCGATTTGGTGGGTGTGCGGAGGGTGGTGTAACTTCGTTCAGGCAGCCGGGGAAGCTCGGAGGCATACCCATCCGGGGCTATGGCGCAGCTGGTAGCGCACCACACTGGCAGTGTGGGGGTCAGGGGTTCGAGTCCCCTTAGCTCCACAGAAATAGCAGGTCAGGCCCGATCTTTGATCGGGCCTGACCGTTTTTGCCATCTGGCCCACCTCTTTGATCCTGGGTTTGTTCGGCGGGACTGCCGAGTCGAATACCTGCGGTGGGCACCGCCCTGTCGTAGGCCGGTGCCCCGGCATGGCGTGCACAACGCGGGTGCCAAGATGCGTCTGGTCGTCTTCGGGCGATTATTCGATCTGACTGCTGCGGCGGACTCGTGTATGGCTGGATGGGCGCCGCACCACCGCGCCCGCACCGCCGGACTCCTGCCCTTCTGATCCCAAGTCGGATGCTCCGCGGCTGCCGACGAAGTCCCCGGCATTGGCGGGTTGTCCCTATCGTTGGCGGGCTTCCCTGCCAGGTCGAAGGTGGATTCAACTGGTCGTCGCAACACAGTGCTGAGTGATCGTAGATGCTCGGTCATCGCCTCGGCGGGTGTCCGCCATCCCAGGACTTCGCCGGGGGCGGTTGTTGAGGGTGTGAGCGACCGCGGCCAGCTCGGTAGCGCTCCACCGGAACCGGTCGGTGCCCTTCGGAAAGTATTGGCGGAGAGGCCCGTTGGTGTTCTCGTTCGTTCCTCGCTGCCACGGGCTGTGCGGATCGGCGAAGAACACCGGGATCCCTGTCTCGCCGGTGAAGGCGGCGTGTGCCGACATCTCCTTGCCGCGGTCCCAGGTCAGCGAGCGCAGCAGCGGTGAGGGAACCGACGCCAGCGCGGCGGCCAGGGCCTTGTTCATCGAGGAGGCTCCGTACCCGCTCAACGCCGGCCCGTTCTTCACCGGCGCTCGATCACCCCGTCCCTGTTCGCGTGGCAGGCGGACCAGGACGGTGAATCGTGTCGACCGCTCGACCACGGTGCCGATCGCCGATCGTGTGGTGCCGATGATGAGGTCGCCTTCCCAGTGCCCGGGCACCGCCCGGTTCTCGGCCTCGGACGGGCGTTCACGCAGCAGGCTGCTCGCGGTGACATGAGCTCATGCCGCCCGTCCGGCTCGGGCTCGGGGCGTCCGCAGCGACCGGCCGGTCCGCAGACACAGGATCAGCTCCCGCGCCAACCCACCGCGTCCCTCGATATATAACGCCTGATAGATCGCTTCGTGGCTGATCCGCATCGACACGTCACGGCGATCCGGCGGACACCGTCGCCTCGGGCTCGCAGCAGCGCGATCTCCTCCCGCTCGGCGAACGACAGGAACCGGCCCGTCGGCGGGCCCCACGAATACGGCGACATCCCGCCAGCCTCACGGAACCACCTCGACCCGGCCACCGGTGAGACACGAACCGCAACTGCACATTCCGTCGCTAGATCACCCTTGGCGATCTCGTCCCAGAATGCCCGCTCGACCACTCGCTGATGACCAGGATGCCCGGGCGAGCGCATCGGCGCTCGCGCCGTGACCTCCCGCACCCAATCCGACGGCCTTCCCGCAACACCCTCCTGACCTCAGGTGTTGCTTCCACCGGTTGAACCTACTCAGTTCCGCTCTCGGCGGTTCGTGCACGCGCTCAACAGTTTTCGGATGGTGGGGCCGATGGGGCGGGTCGGTGCCGCAGGTGACAACGCTGCGATGGAGAGCTTCTTCAGCCTGCTGCAACGCAACGTCCTCGACCGCCGGCGGTGGGCCACGCGTGAACAGCTCCGGATCGCGGTCGTGTCCTGGATCGAACGTACCTACCACTTCCGCCGGCGCCAGGACCGGCTCGGCCGGTCGACCCCGATCGAATACGAAGCGATCATGACCTCGGCAGCCCTGCAGGCTGCCTGACCACTGTCACCTCATCGTGCAGTAGCCTCGGCCAAGAATTCGTAGTATCGATACTCGCTCACGACTCGGTCGGGAGACAGGCCGCCGCGGTGCATGTGGCTATACACAGGAGACTGATGACAACGTTTGTCCCCTTAATAGGGTACATTTGTTGTCGTGGCGGATGCGACACTAGCGCGGCTGGGTGTCATCGCGGAGCAGCGGTGGGGCCTGTTCACGACCGCTCAGGCTGCCACTGCCGGTGTCGCTCGCAAGCAGCTGTCTCGGATGGCCGCCGCCGGCGCGATCGAACGCGTGGCGCACGGGGTCTACCGGATGGCAGGCGCGCCAGTGGCCGAACACGAGACGATCTATGCGACCTGGCTCGCGCTCGGCGGTACGACTGCCCACCGCACCGGTACCGAGGTGGCTGCGCTCGTGGCCGCCGGTACCACGGCGGCCGCTGTCCACGGCATCGGAGACTTCCTGCTCGACGAACTCGACTTCATCGTCCCCGCACGTAAGGGCACGCGCCTGCCCGGTGTGCGCCTACGGATCCGGCCCTTGACTCAGGACGATGTGCTACCTGTCGGCGGCCTGCCGACGCTCACCGTCGAGCGGACGATCGCAGACCTCGTCGATATCGCCACGGACATGTCATTGGTCGCCGGTACCGTACGCGATGCCGTTCGAGCCGGAAAGTTGCTGTCTGCCGATCGGCTCTCGGATCATCTCGACGCGATCGGCCGTCACAGCGGCTGCGAGGTCGCGGCGGACCTGTTCGAACTGGCTGGTATACGTCCGGAAGGATTCCGCGGTGACTGACCGATCCGACTACGAGCTCCTAACATGATCGTCTGAGTGGCGTCGAGTGTCGTTGTCGTGCAGCATGTTCGGTCGTGGCAGCACCTTGGATCGTCAGCGACGAGTTGTGGGCGGTGATCGAACCGCTACTGCCGATCAAACCCGCGGGAACACCGGGACCGGCGCGGATGGACGACCGGCTGGTCTTCCGGGGGATCCTGTTCGTGCTGTTCACCGGGATCGGGTGGGAGGACCTGCCCCAGGAACTCGGGTTCGGGTCCGGGATGACCTGCTGGCGCCGCGTGCGGGACTGGACCGAGGCCGGGGTCTTCGAGCAGATGCACCAGGTGATGCTGGACCGGTGCAACGCCGCCGGGCTCATCGACTTCGACCGCGTGATCGCCGACGCCTCCCACATCAAGGCGAAAAAGGGGGCGCCGAGACCGGGCCGAGCCCGGTCGACCGCCGCAAGACCGGATCCAAACATCACGTCCTGACCTGTGGCAACGGGCTACCCCTCGTCGTGGATCTGTCCGCGGCCAACCTCAACGACCACCTCATGCTCTCCCGCCTGCTCGACCGAGTCCGCCCGCTCCGGGGCCGGCCCGGACCACCACGACGCAAGGTCCGCACCCTGCTCGCGGACAAGGGCTACGACTACCCCCGCGTCCGCGCCGAGCTGCGTGAGCGCGGCATCGTCTGCCACATTCCCCGACGCGGCACCCGCGACGACGTCTCGGCCGCCCGCTGGGTGGTGGAGCAGACCCTGGCCCTGCTCCACCAGTTCCGCCGCCTCGCTATCCGCTGGGAACGCCGCGCCGATATCCACCGCGGCCTGCTGTCATTGGGCGCAGCACTGATCTGCTGGCGACGACTCAGCAACCGAACCCGATAGGAGCTCTAAGGACCCCCAAGGTCCACCCATTTTCCGCAGGTCAGGGCCGGTATTCGTATCGGTCTTGTTCTCTTTTCGGAGCCTGTGTGCCTAGAGCGTGCCAACGGGCGGGAGAACTCTTCGATTCTCGACCGCCCCCGGTAGATCGTCAGACGGCTTTGTCGGTGCCGAACATCGCCGACGCGGCGGCGGGCAGACCTTCGTCGTCGACGTGGTTGTCGACCGTGGTGGTCATCCGGACGTCGTGTCCGTGCCCGCAGCGACGGCCGACGCCAGGATGCCCGCGTGCAGCATGACCGACACCGACGTGTGCCGCAGATTCCGCAGGGTGATCCTGGAAGCCTGGCTCGGTGATCCTGCGGCGGAGTCCTACGCCCGGCACGTCCTGGCCGACCTGGAACGCTCCCCGGCAGCACGGCCGCGCCGCATCGCGATGGCGCGCCTGGACCTCGGACTGGCGCTGATCGCGGCCGACAAGGCGGACGAGGCCGCGGACGCGGCGCTGGTGGCGGTGGAGTCCGGCCGCCTGGTGCCGTCGCACTACTGGCGCGTGTCCGAAGTCGCCGCCGGAATCGAGGCGCAGGGAGTGCCGGAGGCGGCCGTGGTGCGAGGGGCGTTCCGCGACATCTACCGGTCGGCGTGACGGTGCGCAGCGGGTCGGCGTGGTGCCGTAGGGGGCGGATTCGGAGGTTGAGACCCCGGCGTCACGGCGACCTCGGGAAGCTGGAGGAGAGCAGGTCGGGCACCGTTCCAGCGTGCCGACAGTGTGCCGAGACGGGACGGTGCACAGTGGACCTGACCGACGAAGGGTGATGCGGCAGCGTCGCCGTGCCTGGCCCTTGGCGCTGGTGCGCCCGCACCCTTGTTCACCGGCCGTTCGCTTGCCCAGGAAATCGATATCGGTCAATATCGATGCATGTCGAAACAGTCGCTGCCGATCACGCCGATCCAGGCGTGCACCGCCGCCCCGCTGGTCCGTGAACCGCTCACCCCGGCCGCCGCGGTCGAGCTCGCGAGCGTGTTCCGGGCGCTGTCGGATCCGGTGCGGCTGCGACTGCTCAGCTCGATCGCATCCCGCGCCGGGCAGGAGGCGTGCGTGTGCGATATCTCCGCCGGGGTGGAGGTGTCCCAGCCGACCATCTCCCATCACCTCAAGGTGCTGCGCGAGGCCGGGCTGCTCGAATCCGAGCGCCGCGCGTCCTGGGTGTACTACCGGATCGTGCCCGAGGCCATGGCGCGGATCTCCCGCGTCCTCGACGCCCACACCACCGGAACGGACGCGGTGGTCCCGGCATGACCACCACGACAGCGGCCGGTGAGACCGCGGTCGTCGGCAAACTCTCGACGCTGGACCGGTTTCTTCCGGTCTGGATCGGCGCCGCTATGGCAGGCGGGCTACTGCTGGGCCGGCTGATCCCCGGTCTCGGCGATGCCCTCGGCGCGATCGAGATCGACGGCATCTCCCTGCCGATCGCGATCGGGCTGCTGATCATGATGTACCCGGTGCTGGCCAAGGTCCGCTACGACCGGCTCGGCACCGTCACCGGCGACCGCCGCCTGCTGGCCGGCTCACTGGTCCTGAACTGGATCCTCGGGCCCGCGCTGATGTTCGCGCTGGCCTGGATCTTCCTGCCCGACCTGCCCGAATACCGGACCGGGCTGATCATCGTCGGGCTCGCCCGCTGCATCGCCATGGTCATCATCTGGAACGACCTCGCCTGCGGCGACCGCGAGGCCGCCGCCGTGCTCGTCGCCCTGAACTCGGTGTTCCAGGTCGTCATGTTCGCTGTGCTCGGCTGGTTCTACCTCTCGGTCCTCCCTGGCTGGCTCGGCCTGGAGCAGACCGGCATCGACGCCTCGCCCTGGCAGATCGCGAAATCGGTGTTGATCTTCCTCGGAATCCCGCTGCTCGCGGGCTATCTCACCCGGCGGTTCGGCGAACGCGCGAAGGGCCGCGACTGGTACGAGAGCAAGCTGCTGCCCAGGCTCGGACCGTGGGCGCTCTACGGGCTGCTGTTCACCATCGTCATCCTGTTCGCCCTGCAAGGCGAGCGGATCACCAGCCAGCCGCTCGACGTCGTGCGGATCGCGGTCCCGCTGCTCGTGTACTTCGCCCTCATGTGGGGCGGCGGCTACGCGCTCGGCGCGACCATGGGCCTCGGCTACGCCCGCACCACCACGCTGGCCTTCACGGCGGCGGGCAACAACTTCGAACTCGCCATCGCGGTCGCCATCGCCACCTACGGCGCCTCCTCCGGCCAAGCGCTGGCGGGTGTGGTCGGCCCGCTCATAGAGGTCCCGGTGCTGGTCGGGCTCGTCTACGTCTCCCTCGCCCTGCACAAACGCTTTCGCAGCGCACCTGCCGCGACCGGAGGTGACCGGCCGTGACCACGCCGACGGTGCTGTTCGTGTGCGTGCGCAACAGCGGAAAATCCCAGATGGCCGCCGCTCTGCTCCGCCAGGCCGGCCCCGGGCTGGTGCGCGTGTACTCCGCGGGCACCGAGCCCGGCACCGGACTCAACCCGCTCTCGGTCCAGGTCCTCGACGAGGTCGGCGCGAGCATCGAGGGCGAGCATCCGAAACCGATCGACCCCGCCATCGCCGCGACCGCCGACCGGATCGTCGTCCTCGGCCGCGAAGCCCACCTCGACCCACCACCCGCGGGCACCGTCGAGGTATGGGACACCGACGAACCTTCCCGCCGCGGCATCGACGGGATCGAACGTATGCGCCTGATCCGCGAAGACATCGCCGCCCGCGTCCGCGCCCTGCTCGCCGAACTCGCCGTCCACACCCCCTGAAAGGCTTCGCACCGCAATGACTTCCGGCAAAGCCAGCGTCCTGTCTGCATCCACAACGCCGGACGCTCCCAGCTGGCCGCCGCGGGGGCAGGGCCGGTGGGACGTCCCGGGTGCGGCTCGAAGGTCGGTGCGCTTACCCGACCCCGCTGGCCTTACCGAAGAACGATGCAAGAACCTCCCCGAACGCCGCCGCCGTCACCTGCAAACCGGCCGGATCCAATGCCAGCGACCCGGCGTCGAAGGTGCTGCACCCCGGCTGCACCGGAACCCCGTTCAAGCGGTCCCGCATCCACAGCAGCGCCGGACCGGCGCCGGTGATCTCGGTGGTGATGTGCTCGGCGAGGTGCTCCCTCGTGTACTGCACAGTGGCCGCTGGATCGGCGCAGTACGTGTCGACCAGCGTGTTCACCGGCCCGACGGGGATGAGCTCGTCGGGGTTGCCCTGCCAGATGTAGAGCGGCAGGTCGGGGACGGCCTTGCCCATGCGGGTGCGGGCGAGGACGTCGCGGACGACAGGGTCGTCGAGGGGGTCGCCCTCGGTGCGCAGGAAGCCCGTGATGTCGAGGAATGGCGCGAGCACGGTGTTCCACTGAACGCAGAGCCCGCCCTTGACGGTGGCGAGGGCGGCGCCGAGCGGGTCGAGGTCGCGGTCGAGGACGGCATCGAACTCGGGGTACTCGCGGCTCAGGCCGAGGATGGCGGTCATGATCATGCCGGACCAGATGCCGTTGTTGCCGTTGAGCAGGACCGGGCCGAGATCGGCGGGGACTCCGCCCATGGCGGCGGCGGCGATGCTCAGCTCGGGAGCGTAGGAGCGGCGCAGTTCGGCGGCGTGGCCGGTGGCGATGGCGCCGCCGGAGTAGCCGTACATGCCGACGCGCGCCTCGGGAGCGAGCCGCAGCGGGTCGAAGTTCTCGGCGGCGCGGATGCCGTCGAGGGTGATCCGGCCGGCCAGCGGGCCGGCGCCGAATGCCTCGGCGGGGCCCTGGTGGTCGGGGATGGCGATGGCCCAGCCCTGCTGCAGCGCACCCTGGGCGATGATGAACTCCAGCGGGACCACGATCTGGCCGAGCGCGGGCGCGGCCGACCACTGCTGCACCGCGTAGGAGGGGGCGCAGTAGGCGGCGAGGGAGTCGACGGCGATCTGCACCGAGAGCAGCTTGTCCGGGGCGGAGCCGCGGGGCTTCAGCACGGTGGTCACCGCGGAGATCGGCTCGTCGCGGCTGCTGTTCGAGCGGTAGGAGAGCTGCCAGGCGTCCACGTTCAGCGGGATCACGCCGAAGTTCGCCGGATTGATCCGGCGGGCGGCCAGGATCTCGCCGGGGGCCGCGGCGGCGATCGACTCGGCGGGCGGGCGGTAGAAGCCGGGGTCGAGCTCAGGGGGGAGCGGCAACGCGGCGGCCGGTTGCACCGCCACCTCGGGGGCCGCGTGGGCTGTGCCCGACCCCGCCACGAGGGCCAGTGCGAGGCTGCCGCACAGCATGATCAGCCGACGACCGCGCCGTCCTCGGGTATCCGACAACTCGACCTCCAATTGTGAAACCATTAGGGACCACTCGTGGCGAGTTTCACATACCGTGATCTGGATCGCAATCAGCGGGCTGCTCGGAGCGCGCAGTGATCAGGTGGCCGCGCCGCGCTGGCCGATCGGGTTCGGCGATAGGGGAGGGGAGGTGCACAGTCCGAGCGCGGTCAGCGTGGCGCGCACAATCGGCCCGGACATAGCGCCATCTCTGGTACCTGATGGTTCCAGACTGCTCTAGGTGTGCTATGACGCAGGACGCAAGCGGGTGATCGGCCCAGGCGGCTGTGGCCGATGCTCGGAGGACCAGGAGTCGTCCGGTCGACGAGAACGCGCCGCCACCCGGGAGGCGGGTGGCGGCGCGGGGAAGAAGGGTTCAGGCCTGCGGGGCGGGCCCGAGCGCCTGCGGCGGCGCGGCCAGGCCCTGGACCGCCCCGACCCCGGCGCCCAGCCCGGCGCCGATGGCGGCGAGCGGCGCCACCATGAGCCCGGCGCCGTAGGCGGCGCCGAGCGGGACCGCGGCCAGCCCGATGGGCATGAACGGCACCCCGACGAGCGCGCCGATCGCGCCGCCCGCCGCCGCGCCGACCACGCCGAACGGTGCGGCGAAGGCGGCGCCCGCGGCGGCGCCGACGGCGGCGGAGCCCACGGTCTGGCTCGCGACCCGGTCGGAGCGGGTGCGCTCCATGCCGACCGAGTCGAAGAAGGTGGCGAGGCCCGCCTCCTGGGCGGCGGCGGCATCGTTGATCTGGACGGCCTGTTCGCGGGGGAGCCAGTCCGGGGAGTCCACCTGCACGTCGCCGAAGCGGAGCACCCCGGCGGGCGGGGTGATCGGCGGGACGGGCTGCGCGGGAGCCGGGCCGTGCAGGTTCTCCACCGGGGAGAGGTAGCCGTAGGCGGGCAGCGGGCGGGCGCCCTGCAGGGAGCTCAGTACGTCGTCGGGGTAGCGCTCGCCGTAGTAGGGGCGCACGTTCGGCACGTCGTCGGCAGGCGCCTGCGGCTGCTCCTCGGGAATCGGCGCTGCTTCGGCGACCGGCGCTGCCGCAGCGACCGGAACGAGCTCGGCGGGGCTCACTGCCACCTCCCGCTCGGGCGCAGCATGCGCCGTCCCCCCGGCCACCAGCGACAGCGCCACCGGGACCGCCCCCGCCGCCACCGCGTAGCCCATCCGCCTCCGAGCCGGGGCGGGTGCCCTGTGCTTGCCGGTGCCCATCGATCACCTTTCGTCCGAACAGTATCTGTCGATTCACCTTCGGAGCTGCCCGGTCACGCGGATGGGTGCGGCAAAATCCGGGCAACCGGTCGGTTTATAAGTGATCCCGGAAACAGAAAGCAATTGTTCGGTTCGTCCCGAAAAGCCGGGAGAGGGTGGTTTCGTAATTGACGAGTCATGCGTTCGGCGGCCGGGCGAGCCTACTGTCTGGTACGGCGAAACCGGCTGTCCGGCAACAAGATCGACAGCAAGCATTTAACACCGCGGTAAACGATCATCGCTACCGGACGGAATCCTTCGGTCATGATTATTTTGCGCACTGTTAACCCTTCCGGAGACCGCGATTGTTCGTCACCTCGCGAATCGAGACTTCTTCGTGATACTGCTACTGTGTGCCGGTCGCCGGGATCGGTACGGCAGGCCGTTGTCGATTCAAAGGCGTTCGGCAGCAGGGGTATTGCGCGGCTCGCCGGGCGGCTCCGATCCCCCCGGTCCTCGAGTCCTTCAACACGAGAGAACTGATGAGTTCAGAGTTTGCCGTGGTGCTTCCCTGGATCGTGACTGTGGTGCTGGTCACGGTTTCCACGTTCTATGCGGTGCAGGTCGTGCGCCGCAAGCAGTCCCGTATCGATGCGCTGATCGCCGAGCGGCGCCGGCATGAAGAAGCGCTGGAACGGCTCGCCACCACCACCTTGCCCGCGGTCGCCGCCTCGGTGCGCAGGCACGAGCCCGCCCCGCTCCCCGAAGTCGCTCCCGGCACCGAGAATTCCCGGTTCGCCCAAGGTTTGCGGTGGACCGCGGAGCGCTACGCCGACGAGCTCAGGATGCTGCAGTCGGAGACCCGCGACCACACCATCCGGGATGCCGAAGAGCAGT
>NZ_BDBH01000016.1 GCF_001612885.1 Nocardia harenae NBRC 108248
CTCGCAGGTAGTCGGTGAGCACCTGCTCGAACAGCTCGATCGCTTTACCGACCTGCCCTGCCTCCTGGTAGGCGTGGGCGAGGTTGTGGCGGGTGTTCAGAGTGTCGGGGTGGTCCTCGCCGAGGATCCGGCGGCGGTCGGTGAGCACCTGCTCATACAGATCGATCGCCGAGCTGACCTGCCCTGCCTCTTGGTAGGCGTCGGCGAGGTTGTTGCGGGTGTTCAGGGTGTGGGGGTGGCTGTCGCCGAGGATGCGGCGGCGGTCAGTGAGTACCTGCTCGTATAGATCGATCGCCGAGGTCAGCTGCCCTGCTTCTTGGTGAGCGAGGGCGAGGTTGTTGCGGGTGTTCAGGGTGTGGGGGTGGTCGTCGCCGAGGATGCGGCGGCGGTCAGTGAGTACCTGCTCGTATAGATCGATCGCCGAGGTCACCTGCCCTGCCTCCTGGTAGGCGTCGGCGAGGTTGTGGCGAGTGTTCAGGGTGTCAGGGTGTTTGGATCCGAGGATCTGTTCGTGCTCAATGAGGGTGGCGTGCGCAAGTTCAATTGCCCGTGTGAGGACGGCAGTTGTCGTGAGCTGGCGTGTGGCCCATCGCTGAGTTTTGAGGATTCGGCTTCGTGATGCCGGAGTTACGCGGCGGGGTAGTCCGCTGCTCGTGATGGCGTCGATGTGGTCGACCAGGCGCGTCCCTTCGAGTCGCCGTGCCCATGCCTCGTCTTCGTCGAATAGGTGAGGCTCGAGTAGGTCAAGTGCGGCGGTGAGGACGGTCTCGGCATGGTCGGCGTCGAGGATCTGCTCGCGAAGCGCACGGGCGGTGAGCCGGTGCGCCAGCAGCGAGTCTCTGCCGGTCGACCAGGTCAGCAGGGATCGCTGGACGCAGTGGTCGATGGCATCGTCAATCCATTCATCGAGTTCGGGGTCCGGGTGGGTAAGCAGCTCGCGGCCGATCCCGGCAGGGTCGAACACGGCGAACAGATCCAGCAGCCATCTGATGGTGGTGTCGAGGCCGGGGTCGCCGGTCGGGATCCGGGCGTCATCGAGGGAGAGGGTGATCGCCTGGTCGACGCGCAGCCGATGTTCCTGGCCTACGCGGTGGCGCAATGCCCGGGGCAGAGGCTGGCTGCGGACGCGCTGTAGAAATCGCGTGTAGGTCGCACCGGAAGCGGCGATCGCGGCCGCCGCGGTCGCCAGCGCAAGCGGAAGGTCTCCCAGTTCGGCGGCGACTGCGGCCGCACCGGGCGGATCGTTGAGGTCGGTGACCGAGTTCAGATAGGCTACCGACTGGTTGCGGGAGTAGCCGGTGCCGGCGTCGACGAGCAGATCGGCCAGCGAGGTGAAGCTGCGTACGGTGCTGGTGATTACGATCTGGGTGTTACCGGAGGCTGGCAGAAGCTCGCGCACGAGGTCGACATCGGTGGCGTTGTCCAAGACCAGCAGCCCGGCCTCGGCTTGGGTGGCGAGGTGATCGCGCAGTCGGTACGCCGCTTTCACCGGATCGTCTCCGGGGTCGGCGGTGCCGAGGCGCAACGCCACCTCGGCCAGCCCGGCATACAGCGTGTCGTCGGACCCGGCGTTCACCCATCCGGCCAATCCCACTCCGCGCGCCAGCCGATTGCGGGCGTACGCGGCTGCCACGTGTGTCTTGCCGGCCCCACGCATTCCGGTCACCAGCGCCACCCGCCAGGACCCGCTGGACTCTGCCGCTAGCCGAGCCGTCTGCGGGCGGACCACGAAACTGCGCGGCTCGTTGGGAATCCGGCCGACAACGAGCGGGCTCACAATCGGCTGCTGCTCCGCCGCAGCCGTACCGGTGCCGTTGAATGCGATCCTTCCTGCACGAATGCCCTGGAGAACGTAGGTGTTGCCCCCGAAGCCCATGCCGGGTGGTGGCGCTTCCGGGCGGGGTGTTACCGGGGCGCCGCGGTGGGGTCCTTGGGCTCCTGGTGCCCAACCCGCACTGAGCCGATCTCAATCTCGCCGCTGAATGTGCCACGCGAGATCCGGACGCCGGTCCCAGTCGAGTCGACCTGCTTGATCCGCAGCGCAGCGCCCTCGATCTGCTCCAAGTCCACACCGACGGTGGCGCCGGCGGGGGCTTCGTGCGCGCGCAGCATCGCGACCAGCGTCTGCGCCGCCGCGAGCAACTCGCCGTCCTGATCGGCACCGCCGGCGGCCAGGTCTTCGGCCAGCTCGACGCGGCGGTGTTCGGAGTTCGGGCGCTGCTCCAGCGCGGTCACATCCACCTGCCCGTAGCGGCCCGTCACGATCCCCTTCAGCTTCTGGTAGGCATCGGCCACCGCCTGTTGAGCGCTGTCACCCAATCCCGCGACCGCACCGGCTGCCAGTGCCTGCGCGACGATCGCCGCCACCGTCTCCACCACGACGAAATCCTCCCCACTCCACCGACGAACCAGGCCCGGCGGTACACCACCGACCTGGCGAACCCGCAAAACCTAGCCGAAAAGCCCACCCCGCCGTGTCATTCGAACGACTGACACCTCGCAGTGTCGAGTGGCCCGTGCTGCGCTTTCAGGAGCCTGACTTGCAATCCGGCCTGGTTATCGACGGCCAGAACACCCCTTCCAGGGATCGCTATTGCCAGGCCAGCTGCCTTGGCTGGTGAGTATCAGAAACACCACGGCAAATAACGGCCAGCTCAAAGGCAGATGTGCCGCCCGGACTTTCAACCGCCGGTCTGCTCGGTTCATTTGTGGATGCCGGGCGGAGGGTAGGTCTTGGCATCACTTTGAGTCTCGTGGGCACGTGTCGATTTTGGGGACGCGCAGGTGTTCCCCCGTCCCGACCGAACGGGGGCGACCGACATCCTCAGACCGTGCCGAGGAGCACCGTGTCCCCGGTGGTGGCGGAGGTGATCTCCACACTCCGGATCCGGTCCGGGGTGGTGGGAACGGTGCGTTCCAGCGTCACCACATCACCCGGCCCCGCCGGCCACTGACCGAGATTCCACCGGGTCCCGTCCACACCGGTGGCGACCAGGCCGAACTCCCAGGTGTAGCTGGCACCGGTCCCGGCGTAACTGCACGTCATCTCGACCCGCGTCCGGTCGCCGTCGGCAACGAGACGGAAGTCGGCCGAGACCGGGCTGGCGCGCAGCGGCTCCATCGTGCGCTCCGCGAAGACCTGCTCGGTGCGCACCGAGTCCTGGTCCGCGGTCACCGCGGCGACCACCGGGACGGCGATGGCGACGGCGGCCGCCGCGGCGGCGAGGGCGGCGCCCGCGGTGACCCAGCGGGAGCGGCGGCGCTTGCGTTCGCTCGCAGCGGCGAGGCGGGGGAGCAGGTCGGCGGGTGGGGCGGGCTCCCGGCCGGGGCGGTCCAGGGGGAGCGCTGTGTCGGGCACGGCCGGGGCGTCCGCAGGAGGGGGCGACGCGGTGTTCCGAGCGATCTCCGGAAGGCCGGAATCCTCGGCACCGAGTCCGAGCGCGGTCTCCGCCTCGACCAACCCGAGCAGCCCTGGCATCCCGGCCAGCTCAGCGACGGCGGAACGGCACCGCGGGCACCCCTCCAGGTGCTCCTCGAACTCCAACCGTTCCGCGCGAGTGAGCGACCCGAGCACATAGGCGGCATCCCACGTCGTGTAGTCGTCGACAAAGTCGGTCATCGGTTCGTCACCCCCATTTCCTGCAATGTGAGACGTAGGGCCCGCATGCCGTAGTGCATCCGGGATTTCACCGTTCCGGGTGGAATACCCAGTTCGTCGGCGATCTGCTGGGTCGAGAGCCCGCGATAGTAGGCGCGCACGATCACCTCGCGGTGGTCCGGGCCGAGGCGGGCCAGTGCGTCGGCGACGAGCCAGCCGTCCAGAGCGCGGTCGGAGTGGTCGGGCGTGGCCTGCTCGGGGGGCGCGTCGGTGCGGAATTCGCGCCGGTTGCGGGCGCTGCGGTGTTCATCCACGGCGAGGTTCCTGGCCACGGTGAAGAGCCAGGCTCTGGCCGAGTGGGTGGATTGGTCGAGCACCGCGGGGCGCTGCCAGGCGCGCAGCAGCGTCTCCTGGACGATGTCCTCTGCCCGCCCGGCATCCCGGACCAGGCCGAGGGTGTAGCGCCAGAGCACCGCCGCGTGTTCGCGGTAGAGGACGGCCATGAGTTCGGCTCGGTCGGTGGTCGCTGCCCACGGCGCGTTCTCCGGGTGGGTTGGGGGCGGGGTCGGGGCCGCCGGTTTGTCCGGTGCGTCCATCGGCTCACCGGAGTGGGGGGTAGGGCACGGTTGTCCTCCTCTGTCGAGGAGTTACACGAGGCTAGTTGCGTTCCAGTTCGATCGGGTGCGAGGCGAGCAGCGAGAGCGGGAGCGGCTGCCTGCGCAGCACCCGGGCCCAGAGGTCGGTGCGGCCGGGGGCGATGGGGTCGGCGGGGAGCGCGGAGACCACGTACCAGTCGTGGTTGTCCAGTTCGCCCTCGAGTTGCCCGAAGGTCCAGCCGGCGTAGCCGGCGAAGATGCGGGCGCCCTCGATGAGCGGGGCGATCTCGGCGGGGTCGGCGTCCAGGTCGACCAGCACCACGCGGCCGTCGACCCGGCGCAGGCCGGTCACCCCGGCGATCGTGGCGCCGACCCGGACTGTTGCGACACAGAGCGCGGCGTCCCGCTTGACCGGCCCGCCGACGAAGAGCGTGTGCGGCGCGGAGACCACCTCGCTCCAGCGCGGGAGCACGTCGTGCACGGCGGTGTCGCTGGGGCGGTTCAGCACCACGCCGAGGCTGCCCGCCTCGTTGTGCTCGATGACGTAGATGACGGTGCGCCGGAAGGTCGGCTCCGAGAGGTCGATGGCGGAGACCAGCAGACTGCCCGCCCGCACGGCGGGCTCGCCCGGGCGGTGATCGCGGCGACCGTGGTCGCCGTGCCCGCGGGTCCTGCGATCGTCGGGGTCGTCTGCGCGTGCCACCCGGACATCATCGCAGTTGCAGGCCCGATGCGCTTGCCCTCTGCGGTGGGAAAGCGGCTGCCCGGCGTCGTAGAGTCGTGCCATGCGACCGCCCGAGGTGCTCCTGGACGACTTCGACACCGTCTACGACTTCTACCGCGATCACCGGCAGAACCGGGCGAAGGCACTGGCGGCGTACGCGTTTCTGGCGCGCCGCTTCCGGCCGCGGGTGTACTTCGCGGCCGGCGCGCCGGAGGCGGTCAAGGCGCTGGTGCGGTCGGGGCGGCCGGTGCTGATCGCGGTCAACCACCTCTCCAGGCACGATCCGTACACGGTGGCGGCGGCGGCTTGGCGCAGCCCGCTGCGGCGGCTCATCGGGCGGGTGCGGGTGCTGGCGAAGGACGAGCTGTTCGTCGAGCCGAAGCTGCGCAAGCAGGTCGACATGATGGGCGCGATCCCGGTGTTCCGCGGCAAGGACCACGGCATCAGGGCGGTGAACGCCGCAGGTCAGCGCATGATGGATATCTGCGCGGAGCGGCTGGCCCGCGGCGATCACCTCGCGGTCTTCCCGGAGGGCACCTGCAATGTGGTCGACCCGAGCCGGGTGCAGCCGGTGGGCAGCGGAATCGGCCACATCGCCTTCCGGGCGCAGAAGCTCGGGGCCGCACCCGCCCTGCTCAGCCTGGCACTGAGCTACGGCCAGGGGCGGGGTGACGGCACCGAGCCGTCGAAGCAGGAGGTGGTCGGCTCCTCCTTCTACTTCGGGCAGCCGGTGACCGAGCTGCCGACCCGGCCCGCCGAGATCTCCCGGCTGGTCCGCGCCGACCTGCAGCTCGCGCTGGACGGGGCGGTCGCCGCCTACTAGGTCGGCAGCCCGAACTGGCTGCGGGCCCACGAGGGCACCGCGGCCACGTGCTCGGCCCTGCCCTCGATATAGCGGTTGACCTGCGGACACATCGGCAGCACCTCGAAGCCCTGCGCCCTGGTATCGCGCAGCGCGGCCTCGAAGAGCGTGGCGGCGTGGCCGCGGTCGGGGTTGGCGTAGATCTCGGAGCGCACGAAGGCGCGCTCGGCGGCGGTGTCCTGGTACGCGACATGACCGGCGAGAACCCCGTCGATGTAGAGCTCGAACCGCTCCAGAGCAGTATTGGTGCGGACCTCGATCGCCATGGCTCGACGCTACTCGGTGCGGGGCGCGATCGCGCGCTCGAATCCGGTTCGCGGCGAGCGTTTCCGCGCGACCCGCACCGAGGCGAAAGGGGACGGAATCCCGCCGGTGGACTTGTCCAACCCGCCGCGGCCGCACAGAATGCTTGTGGCCCGCCGCCCGGTACGCGAGCTCGGGGTGGCCGCGGCGCGGGCCCGGGAGGGACGGAAGATGACGAGCGCACAGCGCGCGGCCGGGCTGGCCGCGCTCCTGGTAGCCGGGTTGCTCGGTGCGGCAACGGCGACCCCCGCCCTGCTCGCGCCCGCCGCGGCGGCGCCGGCGGTGGCCTTCGGCGACTGCCCGGAGGGGGCGGTGCCCGCTGGTCTCGGCGTGCAGTGCGCGGTGGTCGAGGTCCCGATGAACCATGCCGATCCGGACGGCGCGCGGATCGAACTGACCGTCAGCCGGGTCCCGGCCCAGGGCGGCAAGCGCGGGGTGATCGCCGCCAACCCGGGCGGTCCGGGGGCGGACGCGCTGGATTACTGGGCACGCAGGATCGACAGCTTTCCCGCGGCCATGAAGCAGTACGACCGGATCGCCGTGCAGCCGCGCGGCATGCGCTGGTCCACCCCCCTGGACTGCGCGGTCGAGCCGACCGGCGCCGAGCCCGCGCCGCCGCCGGGCGTCAAAGACATCGCGCTGCGCCCCCGCGACGAACTGCGCGCCACCTGCGAGGCGGCGCTGCCGGGGTACCTGGACACCATCACCACCGAGAGCACTGCCCGCGACCTGGACGCCGTGCGCGCCGCGCTCGGCGTCGACAAGCTCGACTACCTGGGCACCTCCTACGGCACCTACCTGGGCGCGGTCTACGCGACGCTCTTCCCCGAGCACACCGGCCGGATGGTGCTCGACTCCAATGTCAACCCGGGCTGGATCTGGACCGAGGAGTTCGCCCAGCAGCAGGTGGCGGGCAAGCAGCGGCTGGACGACCTCTTCGCCTGGATCGCCGAGCACGACGCCGAGTACGGCCTCGGCGGCACCCCGCTGCAGGTGTACCGGAACTGGGTGCGGCTCGTGGCCGACCAGGGCGGCGGCTGGTACGCCAACCTGACCCCGCCGCCCGCCTCCGTCACCGACCTGCCCGGCGCGCTGCCCGAGCCACTCGCCGAGGTCGCCCGCGACGGCTTCAACGGCAGCGTCGAGCAGATCGGCAAGGTGCAGAACCTGACCCGCACGCTGGTCGCGGGCGGCACCTCGGCGCAGGTGCCGCTGCTCGGCGCGACCACCGTCGCCACCTACACCCGCGCCTTCTGGCCGCACTTCGCGCGCGCCATGGCGGATGCCAATGCCGACCCGCGCAATACCGGCAAACTGCTGGCGCTGGAGGGCACGAGCAGCTCCGACCCCACCGGCCAGGTGGTCTTCACCGCCATCACCTGCAACGAGAACGCGATCGAGCCGCGGCCGGAGTTGATCGCGGCGGCCGCGGTCACCATCGCCTCCGGCGGCAGCGCCATGGAGGCGCGCGCCAACCTGGTCCGCGCGGGCATGAACTGCGGGTCGTGGCGGCCGGTGGCGAAGCCGATCGCGGTGGACGGCGCCGCGCTGGAAACCCCGCCGCTGCTGTTGCAGAGCCGCCACGACGCGCTCACCGCCTACGAGGGCGGCCCGGCGCTGGCCCGCGCGGTGCACGGCACGCTGATCACCGTGGAGGGCGGCGACCACGGCACCTTCGGGCGCGGCAACGGCGTGGTCGACGACGCGGTGGTGCGGTACCTGGAGACCGGCGAGGTCGGCATCGACCGCGCCGACCAGGCTCCGCTGCCGTAGCGCCGGGTGTCCGAGGTGCGCGCCGGGGCGCCGGGTTCCACAATGGGCCGATGACGCGCGAACCGAGTCCGCGGGTGGTTCTCGCCCCGGACAAGTTCAAGGGGTCGGCGAGTGCACCCGAGGTCGCCGACGCGCTGGCGACCGGGGTGGTGCGGGCGGTGCCCGCCGCCCGGATCCACCGGGTGCCGGTGGCCGACGGGGGTGACGGGACCGTCGATGCCTTCGTGACGGCGGGGTGGCGGCGGGTCGAGCTCGTCGCACCGGGGCCGACCGGGGCCGCGACGCCCACCTCCTACGCCGTGCGCGGCGATACCGCGGTGGTGGAGCTGGCGGCGGTGGTCGGCGCGGCGAAGTTGCCCGCGGGGCGGTTCGATCCGCTAGGGGCAGGCTCCGACGGGCTCGGCGCGGTGCTGGCGCATGCGCTGGAGTCGGGGGTGCGGCACCTGGTGCTCGGGTTGGGCGGCAGTGCCTCCTCGGACGGCGGGGCCGGGCTGCTGCGCGGGCTCGGGGCGCGGATTCTGGACGCGCGGGGTTCGGAGGTGCCGCCCGGTGGCGCGGCGCTCGCGGACGCGGCCCGGCTGGACGCGGGCGGGCTGCACCCGCTGCTGCGCCGCTCCCGGCTCACCCTCGCCTGCGATGTGGACAATCCGCTGCTCGGGCCCGCGGGGGCGGTCGCGGTGTACGGGCCGCAGAAGGGGGCGGGGCCGGCGGAGCTGGCGATTCTGGAAGCGGCGCTGGCGAACTGGGCGCGGGTGGTCGGGGAGGCGTTCCCGGTAGAGCGGTACGGGAATGCCGCCGTGCGGCCCGGCGCGGGCGCGGCCGGTGGCACCGGGTTCGGGGTGCTCGGCGCACTCGCGGTGCTCATGCCGGTGACCGTGCGCAGCGGGATCGATGTGGTGCTCGAGCTGCTCGGCTTCGCCGACCTGGTCAATGGTGCCGCGCTGGTCGTCACCGGCGAGGGCTCGTTCGACGAGCAGAGCCTGCGCGGGAAGGCGCCGCTCGGCGTGCTCGCCGCCGCCACCGCCGCCGGGGTGCCCTGTGTCGTCACGCCCGGCCGCTCGCTGCTCACCCCCGAGCAGGTGCAGGAGGCGGGGTTCGCGGGGTGTCACCCGCTCACCGACCTCGAATCCGACCCGGCCCGCTGCATAGCGCAGGCCCGGCCTCTGCTGGTTCGCGTCGGCGAACGCATAGCCGAGCACTATCTGCGCGCGAGGGTTTGATGGCCCGGCTCCGCCGGGCGTGTTCGCGGCCGCGGGGAGTCTCGCCGCCGAGCGCTCGAGACTCGCGGCTGCGCCGCATGCGCTTCGAGCGCTCGGCGACGAGACGGGCCGCGAACGGGGCTCGTAAGACTCGCCCCCCGGGGTGGTCAGGTGGGGGCGAAGGTGGCGTTCAATTCGCATCGGGCCACGTGGTCGCGGTGGCGGTCGCCCCAGTCTTCGAGGGGGAGCAGCGCTACCCGGAGTGATTCACCGAGGTCGGTGAGCGAGTACTCGACGCGCGGCGGCACTTCGGGGAACACCTCGCGGTGCACGACCCCGGCCGTCTCGAGGTGCCGCAGATTCTCGGTGAGCACCTTCTCGCTCACCCCGTCCAGCTTGCGCCGGATCTCCCCGAACCGGCGCGGCCCCTCGCCCAGCACCCACATGAGGTGCATGCGCCACTTCCCGCCCACCACATCGATGGCCACGGACATCCCGCAGACCTCGTGATCCGCGTCACCGCTGCTCTCCACCGCCGCCTCCTGACCAGGTCACGTACCCGCGGGTGGGGTAGCCCCGCCCCGACGTGCGCCCTTGTCGATGCTACCGGCCGCGACCAGCATCGGAACCGGCGCCGAACTTCCCGACAGACCAGCGAAAGGCTCGAAGAATGCCGCAGACAACGTCGGTGACCGTCATCGGTCTCGGCCCCATGGGCCGCGCCATGGTGCGCGCCTTCCTGGCCGCGGGCACCGCGGTGACGGTGTGGAATCGCAGCCGCGGCAGGGTGGACGAGATGGTCGCACTCGGCGCCACCGCCGCGCAGACGGTGGCGGAGGCGCTCGCCGCCAACGAGGTCGCGGTGCTCAGCCTCACCGACTACCCCGCCATGTACGACGTGCTCGGGCAGGCGACGGCCGCGCTGCCCGGCCGCACCATCGTGAACCTCTCCTCCGACTCGCCGGAGCACACCAGGCGCGGTGCGGCCTGGGTGCGCGGGCACGGCGCCGAATTCCTCTCCGGCGGTGTCATGTCCGCGGGCGACGACATCGCGCACCCGGCCTCGTACATCTTCTACGGCGGCCCGGCCGCGGTCTTCGAGCGGCACCGCGACCTGCTGCGCCCGCTCAGCCCGCCCGAGTACCTCGGCCCCGACGACGGTGTGGCGCAGGTCTTCTACCAGGCCCTGCTCGTCACCTTCCACCCGTGGCTGCTCGCCTTCGACCAGGCGCTCGCGGTGATCGAGCGCAGCGGGCACGACATCGACCGCTTCCTGCCCTACGCGCAGCGCTCGGCGGGTGCCTATCCGCAGTTCATGGCGGACTCGGTGGCGGCGGCGAAAGCCGGTGCGGGGTACGACGAATCCATGTACCGCATGATGATCGCCGGGGCGCGGCACATCGTGGACGCCAGCGAGGACGCCGGGGTGGACGCGGGACTCTCGCACGCCGCCATGGCGTGGTGGCAGCGCGGCCTCGACGCCTCGCGCGCCGCGGGCCGCCCGGTCTCGGTGCTGGAGCTCATGCGCGGCTCCTGAACCGGCTCAGCCGATCCGCGGAAAGGGGGCCGTGGCGAACACCACCTCCACGGCCCCCTCGAAGTACGCCGCGATCCGCAGCGCCAGGTGCAGGCTCGGGCTGTACTCGCCGCGCTCCAGGTACCCGACGGTCTGGTAGTGCACGCCGAGCGCCTCGGCCGGCTCGCGCCGGGAGACCCCGCGCTCGGCGCGCAGCATGGCGATCCGGTCCAGCAGGACTGGCATTGACAGGCAGCTATTCGGCTGCCTATTGTCGAATAGGCAGCCGCGAGGTTGCCTATCGGGAGGACGGGTATGGAGCAGGACGACGCGGTCTTCCGCGCACTCGCCGACCCCACCCGCCGCCGGTTGCTCGACACCCTGCGCGCCGCCGACGGGCTCACCCTGCGCGAGCTCTGCGCCGGGCTGGACATGGCGCGGCAGTCGGTGAGCAAGCACCTCGCGGTGCTGGAGGCGGCGAACCTGGTCGCCACCCGCCGCCGCGGCCGGGAGAAGCTGCACCACCTCAATGCCGCCCCGCTCGACGCCATCACCGAACGCTGGATCGACCGCTACCACCGCGGGCGCGTCCGCGTGCTCGCCGATCTGAAAAACGCTCTGGAGGAGCCGATGACCACCACCGAGACCGCCTTCGTCTACACCACCTACATCCGCACCACGCCGGAGCGGCTCTGGCAGGCGCTCACCGACCCGGCCTTCACCAGCCGGTACTGGGGCGCCACCTTCGACACCGACTGGCGGCCCGGCTCCACCATGCGTTGGACGCACGGCGGCTGGTCGCACGCCGACGAGAGCCAGGTGGTGGTCGAGGCCGAGCCGTACCGGCTGCTCGCCTACACCTGGCACACCATCGACGCGGAGTTCGCCGCCGAGGTCGGGCTGCCCGCCGACGAACTCGACCGCTGGGCCGCCGACCCGCGCTCCACCGTCACCTTCGAGCTGGAGCAGCAGGGCGAGGTCGTGAAGCTGACCGTGGTGCACGACGGCTTCGCGCCGGGCAGCCCCGTGCTGGAGGGCATCCAGGGCGGCTGGCCCAGCATCCTCTCCGGCCTCAAGTCGCTGCTGGAGACCGGCGAGGAGCTGGACATCTCGGAGTGAGGCTCAGTGCGCGAGCTTCAGCCCGACCACCCCGCCCACGATCATGACCAGGAACAGCGTCTTGACGAGGGAGGCGGATTCGGCGCCGGTGAGCATGGCGTAGACGACGGTGAGCACCGCGCCGATCCCCACCCAGACCGCGTACGAGGTGCCGACCGGCAGCTCCCGCATGGCCAGCGCGAGCCCGGCCATGCTGGCGAGCAGCGCCACGCCGAAGATCAGCGACGGGGTGAGCCGGGTGAAGCCGTCGGAGCGGCCGAGCGCGGTCGCCCACACGGCCTCGAGGACGCCGGAGATCACCAGAAGTAGCCACGACATGTCGACCCTCCTCGGGCCGTCTTGTCGCACTCCGGGTACGGCACCCCTCGTCCGGAAGCCCCTGGTCGGGGGCTCACCTCCACCGTGTCACACCGGGTGCGGGGCGGCAATCAATGGCGACCGGGGTCACCGCTCCCCGAGCAGGAGGAGCAGGACGCTGCCGGGGAGGGCGAGGCCGAGGGCAGTGGTCATCGCTCGACGTGGTTGTCGGGGTAGGCGGTGATGGCCAGGAAGCGGATCGGCAATCGGACCAGCTCGTTCGGGCCGTGCGGCCCCTCGCCGTCCAGGAGCAACGAATCGCCGGGGCGCAGGGTGTACTCGGAGTCGCCGTGGCCGTAGACCATGACGCCCTCCAGCATGTAGAGCAGTTCGGTGCCCGCGTGCTGGAAGAGCGGGAAGGTCTCGCTGGCCTCGGTGAGCGTCACCAGCACCGGCTCCAGCCGCTTGTGCTGCCCGCGCAGCGCGCCGAGCAGCTCGTAGTGGTGGCCGACCCTGGTGCCGCGCCCCACGATCACCGCCCCGCTGCCCGAGCGCGTGTACACCGCCTCGCGGGTGGCGTCGGCGCCGCGGAAGAGCGACGTCACCGGCACGTCCAGCCCCTTGGCCAGCCCCGCCAGCGTGCCGAGGCTGCACGAGGTCTGCGCGTTCTCGATCTTCGACAGCATGGCCTTGGAGATCCCGGCCTTGGCCGCCAGCTCCACAACCGACATGCTGCCCGCCAGCCGCAGGCTGCGCACCTGCCTGCCGATCACGTGCTCGAGCCCCGCCGCCGTCTGCACGTCGCGCGGGATCTCGCGGTCCACCGGGGCCGGGTCACCGGTGTCGCGGTGCTCCCGTTGCCGGGCCGGTTCACGCATGGGTGCGAGTCTAGAGGTTGGATGAATGGCTAGTCCTTGCCGAATCGCTGGAACGCGGCCTGGCGCGAGGTGTCGAGCGCCGCTCCGATCACCGTCCACGAGTCACCCGCCTGCCTGGCCCGCTTGACCGCCGAGCGCAGCTCGGCCTCGGCATCGGCCAGCTTCTTGCGAGCCTCGATGATGTGCCGGAAGTGCTCGGCGTCCCTGGCCGGGGCGGTGTCCGGATCCAACTGCTCCAGAACGGAATCGAGGTCGCCCGCGGTCGGCTCCGGAGGTGCGGTTTCGGTGTTCCGCTCCTGCAAAAGCCGCTGGTACAGGACTTCCGGGCCCACGCGGGATCCGCGCCGACCGGCCGGGGCGGACGAGTAGGCGACGAAGAACGCCGCACCGAAATCGTGTCTGATATCGAACGGGACGGCCGGACGCCGCGGTGCCACCGCCGACGCCAGCAGTGCGGTCGACGGCTTGTGCCCGGAGCGCCTTCCGGTGTTCACGATGGTCATCTCGGCATCACCTCAGATACTTGTGGAACTTGGCTCTCATAATGTCGGCGTGGATGATCCGAGCCGGTCCGCCCACCGGGACGGCGATCAGTTCGAGCATCCGGCCGGCGTGATTCGGGCCGAGGACCAGGAGCCGGTCCTCGCCGTACATCTCGAGTTCGATGTACCGGAGAGCGTTTTCCCAGGCGTGGAGGATGTCGGCATCGGCCACATCGTGCTTGCGCGCAGAGTCCGATATCTCCACGTCGTCAAGAATACGTTTACATGGCGGGGCGCTGTCAAGATTTGATTTACGTGCGGTCGAGGCATAGTAAAGACCGTGGAGAGTTCGGTGGTTCCGGTGCTCGAGGCGGGCGGGATCCGCCTGCGCCCATTCGCGACCTCCGACGCGCACCTGATCGTCGCGGCGGGCAGGGATCCGCACATCCCCTCGATCACCTCGGTCCGGTGACCGGGGACGAGGTGGCCGGACGGGATTTCGTGCTGCGGCAGCACCGCCGCGCGGCCGATGGGGAGGGGTGGTCGTTCGCCATCGCGGAGGCCGCGAGCGATACCGCGGTGGGGCAGATCGGGCTGTGGCGCCGCGATATCGCGCACGGCCGGGTGTCGATCGGCTACTGGGTCGAGCACGACCACCGCGGGCGAAGTTATGCGACACGTGCATTGCGGCTGCTCAGCGACTGGGGTGCGACGCTGGACGGGATCTCGCGGCTCGAGCTGTACGTCGAGCCGTGGAACGAGGGCTCGTGGCGCGCAGCGGAGTCCGCCGGACTCCGGCGCGAGGGTCTGCTTCGGCGTTGGCAGAAGATCGACGGCGTACCGCGCGACATGTACCTGTACGCCCGCCTGCCGGACCCCGGACAGCACTGAGCCGCACCGCGTCGGCACACGGTGCGGCTCAATGTTTTACGTGAAACCTAGGTGGTGGCCGGCGCGGCCGCCTTCTCGGTGATCTCCTCGGCCGCGACAACCGCCGCCACCGGCTCCACCCGCCCGTCGGCGAGCTCCACCGCCTCCAGCACGTACGCGCTCTCCCGGTGCACCCGGACATCCACCCCTTCGGTCTCGTGGTCGGCGGGCACCCGCAGCCCCATGGTGAGATCCATGATCTTGGCGATGATCCAGGTGACGGTGAAGGAGTAGGCGAGGACGGCGAGGACGGCGACGGTCTGCTTGCCGAGTGTGCCGAAACCGCCGCCGTAGAACAGGCCGGTGGCGCCGGAGGGGGCGGCGGGGTCGGCGAGCAGGCCGATGAGGATGGTGCCGATGACGCCGCCGACCAGGTGGATGCCGACGACGTCGAGCGAATCGTCCAGCCCGAAGCGGAACTTCATGGTGATGGCCAGGCAGCAGACGGCGCCGCAGACCGCGCCGACCACCAGCGCGCCCATGGGCGAGACCGCACCGCAGGCGGGGGTGATGCCGACCAGCGCGGCGATCAGCCCGGAGCTGGCGCCGAGCGAGGTGGCGTGGCCGTGCCGCAGCTTCTCCACCACGAGCCACGCGCAGATGCCTGCGCAGGCGGCGGCCATGGTGTTCAGCGCGACGACGGCGGCGCTGTTCCCCGCGGCCAGCGCGGAGCCGGCGTTGAAGCCGAACCAGCCGAAGAACAGGATGCCCGCGCCGAGCATGGTGAGCGGCAGGCTGTGCGGCCGCGGCGCGTGCGGGAAGATGGCCCGCTTGCCGAGCACCAGGATCAGCGCGAGCGCGGCGATACCGGCGTTGACGTGCACCGCGGTGCCCCCGGCGAAGTCGACGGCCTGCAGCGAGTTGGCGATCCAGCCGCCCTGCACCGAACCGTCGGCGGAGTCGAAGGCGAAGACCCAGTGCGCCACCGGGAAGTACACGAAGGTCGCCCAGAGCCCGGCGAAGAGCATCCAGGAGCCGAACTTCATCCGGTCGGCGACGGCGCCCGCGATGAGCGCCACCGTGATGGCGGCGAAGAGCAGCTGGAATGCCGAGAAGAGCGCGGGTGGCAAACCCGGCTCGGCCGGTGCCTCCAGCAGCTTCGAGGAGCCGAGGTACTCCAGCGGGTTGCCGATCAGGCGCAGCCCGCCCACCGAGTCGCCGAAGGCGACGGAGTAGCCGAACACGATCCACAGCACGCCGACCACGGCCAGCGCGCCGAAGACCATCATCGCCATGTTCAGCGTGCTGCGGACGCTCACCATGCCGCCGTAGAACAGCGCCAGGCCCGCGACCATCAGGGCCACCGCTGTGAATGCGGCGAGAATCCAGGCGGTATTGGCCGCCGCCAGGGCTTCTGTCATTGAACTCACCTACGTCCGTCGTGCCGGATGCTTGCGGCCGCAGCTCTGTGCGGTTGAACAGCAGTAAACGCTGTCGAATGTTGCGCGTAATAGTCACGCGGTGAACCGCGAGTTAATCCGCGCCCGATTCGGCCGGTTCATCCCGGTAACGCGGGCGCGTGACCGCGCGCGTGGCGCAACACAGTCGTAACGGCGGCGCGATCGTGACGTCACGATCCCATCGTTTCATGTGGTTACACATTGATTCACTACATGAGAATCGAGGGCCGGTTCATGGGTGCTGCCGCCGAGTACCTGATCGTCGGGGGCGGACTCGAGGGGCTGGCCATCGCCTGGTCGCTCGCGGACCGCGGCGCCACCGATGTGCTGGTGCTGGAGCGGGCCACGCTCTGCTCCGGCATGACCGGCAAGTCCAGCGGGGTGGTGCGCTGCCACTACGGAGTTGCCTCGCTTGCCGCCATGGCCTGGTACGGGGTCGAGGTCTTCGGCCGGGCTCGCGACATCCTCGACGACGACCTCGGCTTCCGCCGCTGCGGCTACGTGATCGGGGTCGGGCCGGACAATGTCGACCCGCTGAAGGCCAATGTCGCCATGCAGCAGCAGCTCGGCATCGAGGTCGACTTCATCGGCCACGACGAGATGGCCGAGCTCTGGCCGGGGCTGCGGCTGGACGACTTCGCCGCCTTCGCCTACGAGCCGCTCGGCGGCCGCGGCGAGGCGTACCTGACCGGCATGGCCTACGCCGCCGCTGCCCGCAGGCTCGGCGTCCGGATCCGGCAGGGCGCCGAGGTGGCGGAGCTGCTGCGGGACGGCGACACCGTCACCGGCGTCCGCACCACCGCGGGGGAGACCATCGCGGCAGGCACCGTGATCCTGGCCGCCGGGCCCTGGGTCCCCGCGCTGGCCGCGCCGCTCGGGCTGGACGTCCCGGTCCGCGCCCAGCGCGCCCAGCTGGTCCTGGTCGACCAGGGCGAGCCGACCCCCGAGGTGCCGGTCCTCTCCGACCTCGTGAGCCTGCAGTACCTGTGCCGCGAGCCGAACGGCGAGCTCCTCGCGGGCAACAGCGACCACGCGGAGGTCGAGTACCTGGACCCCGACGACTACCCGAACCGCGCCGACGACAGCACCGTCGAGACGGTGATCGGCAAGCTGGACCACCGCCTCCCCGCCATGCCTGCCCCGCGGATCACCGGCAGCTACGCCGGCGCCTACGACGTCACCCCCGACTACAACCCGATCATCGGTCCCGCGCCGCTGGCAGGGCTCTTCCTGGCCACCGGCTTCTCCGGGCACGGCTTCAAGATCTCGCCCGCCGTCGGGCGGCTCGCCGCCGAGCTGCTGCTGGACGGCGCGACCACGCTGCCGAATGTCGACCCCGCCGATTTCCGCTTCCGCCGCTTCGCCGACGGCGCGCCGCTCACCAGCCCGCACCCGTACCGCGGCGCAGGCCAGATGCGCTGATTCCCCCACCCTCCAGGAGCACCCGCATGTCCGACACCGCCACCGTTTCCGCCCTCCCGACCAGTACTCCCTCACTGACCGAGCTGGCCCGCGAGTCCGAGACCACCTTCGTGCTCGCGCTCTTCACCACGCTCTCCGGAAAGCCGTGCGCCAAGCTGGTTCCGGTGCAGGCGATCGGCCGGCTGGAGCGGGACGGCGTCGGCTTCGCCGGGTACGCCGCCGGGATGATGGGCCAGGAGCCGCGCGACCCCGATCTGATCGCGCTGCCCGACCCGGCCTCCTTCACCCCGATCCCGTTCGTCCGCCCCGGGCTGGCGCTGGTGCACTGCACCCCGCACGTCGAGGGCGAGCCGTGGCCGTTCGCGCCCCGGGTGATCCTGCAGCGCACGCTGGCCCGCGCCGCGGCCTTGGGGTACGCGGTGAATGTCGGCGCGGAGATCGAGTACTTCCTGGTGGACCGGGCGAGCGGCAGGCTCGCCACCGCGGACGCCGCCGACGTCAGCGCCCAGCCCTGCTACGACGCCCGCGACGTCACCCGGATGTACGACCACCTCACCGAGGTCTCGGCGGCGATGAACGCACTCGGCTGGGGCAACTACGCCAGCGACCACGAGGACGGCAACGGCCAATTCGAGCAGAACTTCGACTACGCCGACGCCATGACCACCGCCGACCGGGTGATCACCGCCCGCTACCTGCTCTCGGTGCTCGCCGAGAAGCGCGGCATGACCGCCACCTTCATGCCGAAGCCGTTCACCGACCGGACCGGCTCCGGCATGCACCTGCACCTCTCGCTGTGGCGCGACGACGCCCCGCTCTTCCCCGGCGCCGACCCGCAGGGGCTCGGGCTCTCGCCGCTGGCCTACTCGTTCCTGGCAGGCATCCTCGACCACGCCTGCGCGCTGCAGGGCGTGATCGCGCCGACGGTGAACTCCTACAAGCGCACCGGCGCCACCTCGACCACCAGCGGCGCCACCTGGTCGCCGCGGCGTGCCACCTACGGCGGCAACGACCGCACGCACTTCCTCCGCGTCCCGGACGGCAACCGGGTGGAGCTGCGCGGCGCCGACGGCTCGGCCAACCCGTACCTGGCCGCCGCCGCCACCATCGCGGCCGGGCTGGACGGGGTCGAGCGCGCCGCGCACCCCGGCCCGCTCGGCGCGAGCGCCGCCGCCGACCTGCCGATGACGCTGGTGCACGCCATGGACGCGCTGGAGGCCGACCCGGTGCTCACCGCCGCGCTCGATATCGCGGGCCCCGGCGTCGCCGCCTACTTCGCGCAGGCCAAGCGGGCGGAGTTCTTCGCCTGGCACAACACGGTCTCGGACTGGGAGATCGACACCTACCTCACCGCCTTCTGAAAGCGAGCGCCATGTGCGGAATCGTCGGGCTTCACCTGCGTGACGCCACCCTCTACTCCCGGCTGGGCGAGCTGCTCACCGGCATGCTAGACCAGATGTGCGACCGCGGGCCGGACTCGGCCGGGATGGCGGTCTACGGCGACCCGGTCTGGTCGCCGCCCGGGCATGCCACTGTCTCGGTGCTGGACAGCCCGCTCCCGGCCGCCGAACTCGCCGCGCTGCTCAGCGCCGCGCTCGGTGCGCCGATCGAGGCGCACGACCTGACCCCGACCGTCGTGCTGCACGGCCCGGTGGCGCACGAGCCGCTGATCGCGGCGGTGCGCGCGACCGCTCCCGCGGCCAGGGTGATCGGCTTCGGCGCCGACCTCACCGTGCTCAAGGGCGTCGGAAACCCGACCGAGCTGGCGCACCGCTTCGGGCTGCCCGCCGCGCAAGGGTGGCAGGGGGTGGCGCACACCAGGATGGCGACCGAGTCGGCGGTCACCGCGGAGGGGTCGCACCCGTTCTCGGTGGGGCCGGGGCAGTGCCTGGTGCACAACGGCTCGTTCAGCAACCACATGAGCATCAGGCACGAATTGCAGCGCGCCGGAGTCGAGTTCGACAGCGACAACGACACCGAGGTGGGGGCGCGGTTCGTCGCGCGGCAGCTGGCCGCCGGCGCCGACCTGGAGAAGGCGCTGCTGCTGCTCAACGAGGCCTTCGACGGCTTCTACACGCTGCTGGTGTCGACCGCCGACTCCTTCGCGGTGGTGCGCGACGCCATCTCCTGCAAACCGGCGATCGTCGCGGAGACCGATCGCTGGGTGGCCATGGCGTCGGAGTACCGCGCCCTGGCCGAGCTGCCCGGCGTCGCCGACGCCCGGATCTTCGAACCCGAACCGGAAGAGGTGTACGTATGGCGCCGACCGCAGTGAGCCGAGACATGGCCCGCGCCGGGGAAGGGGTCCCGGCGCCCGGCGGCACCGAGGCCGGAGCGCTCGTCGCGCGCGCGGGCAGCCGCACCGCCGACGCGGAAGGCGCACCGGTCGAGACCGGTCGCGCCGGGGCCGCGCCGGTGCGGAGCCGTCGCACCATCGACGCGACCGCCGCGGGGGTGCGGGCGGTGAACGCGCTGCTCGCCGGAGCGGAGCGCCCGGCCGAACTCACCATCACCGATCCGCGCGGGGCACATGCCCTTGCCTGCGGGCTGAACGACGAGGTCGAGGTCACCATCGAGGGCCACGTCGGCTACTACTGCGCGGGCATGAACCAGCGCGCCACCGTCACCGTGCACGGCAGCGCGGGGGTGGGGGTGGCGGAGAACATGATGTCCGGCACCGTGCGGGTGCGCGGCGACGCCTCGCAGTCGGCGGGCGCGACCGCACACGGCGGGCTGCTGGTGATCGATGGCAATGCCGGTGCGCGCTGCGGCATCTCGATGAAGGGCGTGGACATCGTGGTCGGCGGCGATATCGGGCACATGAGCGCGTTCATGGGGCAGGCGGGCAGGCTCGTCGTGCTCGGCGATGCCGGGGAGGCGCTGGGCGATTCGCTCTACGAGGCCCGGCTCTACGTGCGCGGACGGGTCGCCTCGCTCGGCGCCGACTGCGTGCGCAAGGACATGCGCCCGGAGCACCTGGCCGAGCTGGCCGAGCTGCTCGCCGCCGCGGGCTTCGACGCGGACCCGGCCGAGTTCACCCGCTACGGCTCGGCCCGCGAGCTGTACCACTTCCACGTCGACAACGCGAACGCGTACTGAGGAGGCCCCGATGACCGGAACCCTGCCGAGGGAATCCGCCACCTTCGATCGCGGCGTGATCGCCGAGATCCAGCGCGCGGCCGAGACCGGCATCTACGACATTCGCGGCTGGGGCGCCAAGCGCAGGCTGCCGCACTTCGACGATCTGCTCTTCCTCGGCGCCTCCATGTCGCGCTACCCGCTGGAGGGGTACCGGGAGCGCTGCGACACCGACGTGGTGCTCGGCGACCGCCATGCCAAGCACCCGCTGCACCTCGACATCCCGATCACCATCGCGGGCATGAGCTTCGGCGCGCTCTCCGGCCAGGCCAAGGAGGCGCTCGGCCGCGGCGCCGGCGCCATGGGCACCTCGACCACCACCGGCGACGGCGGCATGACCCCGGAGGAGCGCGGGCAGTCGAAAATGCTGGTCTACCAGTACCTTCCCTCCCGCTACGGGATGAACCCGGACGACCTGCGGCAGGCCGACGCCATCGAGATCGTGCTGGGCCAGGGCGCCAAGCCGGGCGGCGGCGGCATGCTGCTCGGGCAGAAGATCACCGAGCGGGTGGCGGGGATGCGCACCCTGCCGCAGGGCATCGACCAGCGCAGCGCGTGCAGGCACCCGGACTGGACCGGGCCGGACGACCTGGCCATCAAGATCCTGGAGCTGCGCGAGATCACGCAGTGGGAGAAGCCGATCTACATCAAGGTCGGCGCCAGCCGCACCTACTACGACGTCAAGCTCGCGGTGAAGGCCGGGGCGGACGTGGTGGTGGTCGACGGCATGCAGGGCGGCACGGCGGCGACCCAGGAAGTCTTCATCGAGCACGTCGGGATTCCGACGCTGGCCGCGATTCCGCAGGCGGCGCAGGCGCTCCAGGAGCTCGGGGTGCACCGGCAGGTGCAGCTCGTCGTCTCCGGCGGCATTCGCACCGGCGCCGACGTGGCCAAGGCCATGGCGCTCGGCGCGGACGCGGTGGCGATCGGCACCGCGGCGCTCATCGCGCTCGGCGACAACAGCCCGCGCTACGCCGCCGAGTACGCCGCGCTCGGCAGCGCGGCGGGCAGCTACGACGACTTCCAGGAGGGGCGCGATCCGGCGGGCATCACCACCCAGGACCCCGAGCTCGCGGCCCGGCTCGACCCGGTCGAGGGCGGGCGCAGGCTCGCCAACTACCTGCGCGTCCTGACCATGGAGGCGCAGACCCTGGCCCGCGCCTGCGGGAAGTCGCACCTGCGCAATCTGGAGCCGGAGGATCTGGTCGCGCTCACGGTCGAGGCGTCGGCCATGGCGCGGGTCCCGCTCGCGGGCACCTCCTGGATCCCCGGAGCGGTGGGGTGATGACGGGGCTGTTCGCGACAGCGGACGCCGCGCGGGCGTTCGACCCGCTGTGGGGCGAGATTCTCGACGTCGGGCGCGACCCCGGCACCGGCGGGTACCGCCGCTTCGCCTGGGCGGACGCCGACCGCACCCTGCGCGAGTGGTTCGCCGGCTGCGCGGCGGCCCGCGGCATGGACCTGGAGGTGGACCGCAACGGCAACCTCTGGGCCTGGTGGCTCCCGCCCGGCTGGACCGGGGAGCCGGAGAACGCCTTCGTCACCGGCTCGCACCTGGACTCGGTCCCCGACGGCGGCGCCTTCGACGGCCCGCTCGGCGTGGTCTCCGCCTTCGCCGCGGTGGACCTGGTGCGCGCGCGGGGGATCACACCGCGGGTGCCGGTTGCGGTCACCTGCTTCGTGGACGAGGAGGGCGCCCGCTTCGGCGTCGCCTGCATCGGCTCCCAGCTCAGCGCCGGTGCGCTCGCCCCCGAGCGCGCCCTCCGGCTGCGCGACGGCGACGGCGTCACCCTGGCCGAGGCACTGCGGAGAGCGGGCCGCGATCCGGCCGCGCTCGGCCCGGACCCGCTGCTGGACAGCAGGATCGGCGTCTTCGTCGAGCTGCACGTGGAGCAGGGCCGCGCCCTCGACCTGGTGGACCGCCCGCTCGCCCTCGCCTCCGCGATCTGGCCGCACGGCCGCTGGGAGTTCACCTTCACCGGCGAGGCCAACCACGCGGGCGCCACCCGCCTCGTCGACCGCCGCGACCCCATGCTCACCTTCGCCACCGCCGTGCACGCCGCCCGCAGCAGCGCCGAGAAGCACCGCGCCGTCGCCACCTTCGGCAAGGTGCTGGTCGCCCCGAACGGCACCAATGCCATCCCGTCCGCCATCCGCGCCTGGCTGGACGCCCGCGCCGCCGACGAGGCCACGCTCACCGCCCTGGTCACCGAGATCGAGACCTCGGCGGGCAAGGCCGCCGCCGGGGACGGCATCGGCTTCACGGCCGAGGCCGAGTCCCGCTCGCCCGTCGTGGAGTTCCCGCCGGAACCACGCGCGCAGCTGAGCGCCGCGCTCGCGCACCTCGGCGACGTCCCGGTGATCCCCACCGCCGCCGGCCACGACGCCGGGGTGCTCGCCGAGCGGGTGCCGACCGCCATGCTCTTCGTCCGCAACCCCACCGGCGTCTCGCACTCCCCGCACGAATTCGCCGAGGCCGCGGACTGCCACCGGGGCGCGGCGGCCCTGGCGGAGGTGATGGCGGCCTGGGTGCGCTGAAACAGAGAGCACTGCTCTTGACTCCGGGCACCGCCTCGTGGAACACTTCTCTCAATAGAGAGCAGTGCTCACAAAGGAGAGATCATGACCGCCGAGTCCCGCTACCTCGCCCCCGCGGGCGGCGACAATGTCTTCAACCGGCTCGTGCGCAGATTCGCGCGGTGGGGCATCAGCCTGGCCGGGTCCAGGGAGCTCGCGGTGCGCGGCCGCAAGAGCGGCGAGTGGCGCACCGTGCCGGTGAACCCTATGGAGATCGATGGCGCGCGCTACCTGGTCTCCCCGCGCGGCCACACCCAGTGGGTGCGCAACCTGCGCGCCGCGGGCGGCGGCGAGCTGCGGCTGGGCCGCAGGGTCGAGCCGTTCACCGCGGTCGAGGTGGCCGACGCGGAGAAGCACCCGCTGCTCCGCGAGTACCTGCGGCGCTGGGGCTGGGAGGTCGGCCGGTTCTTCGACGGCATCGACAAGAACGCCACCGACGAGCAGCTGGCCGAGATCGCCCCCGGCTTCCCGGTCTTCCGGCTGAGCTGACTCAGCCGCGCTCGATCAGGAACTCGATCGCGGCCGCGTAGCCGAACACGCCCATGCCCGCGACCACCGCCGTGGCGATCGGCGAGACGAAGGAGTGGTGCCGGAACTCCTCGCGGGCGTGCACATTGCTGATGTGCACCTCCACGACCGGAACCTCCGGGATCACCAGCGCGTCGCGCAGCGCCACCGAGGTGTGCGTGAGCCCGCCCGGGTTGATCACGATGCCGGACTCGACGCCGCGCGCGGCATGGATCCGGTCGATCAGCGCACCCTCGGAGTTGGAGTGGAACGCGGTGACCGCGCGGCCGTGCCGCTCCGCCGTCCGACGGCAGAGCGCCACCACGTCGTCCAGGGTGTCCGAGCCGTACACCTCCGGCTGCCTGGTGCCGAGCATGTTCAGGTTCGGGCCGTTGAGCACCAGGATCGGGCCGGAGGCTGACATGCGGGCAACCCTACCGGGCCGGGATCAGAGATCCTTCGGCCCTTCGGCGCGCAGGTCGTCCACGGTCTTCATAGCCGAGCGCAGCTCCGCCAGCCAGGACTCGGCGTGCTTGCCCGCCAGCCGGACGGTCCAGGCCAGCGCGTCCGCCCTCGACCGCGCCACCCCGGCGTCGACCAGGGTGTCGAGCACCTTGCGCTCCGGCTGGCGCAGCCGGGTCATCACCGGCACCGCGAGGTGGGTGAAGAGGATGCGCTCGCCGTCCACCGTGATGCCCCAGGCGATATTGCGCCGGTAGCGGTGCTGCGCCTCCTCCGCGATCCGCATGCGCGCCGAGCGGGTGCCCTCGCGGAACCGCGCGATCGCGCCCTCCTTGGTCGCGGCCGGGATCTCCTCGCCCTCGCCGGGCTGCTCGCCGGGCGGCGTCAGCCGGAGCTCGCCGACCACCACGATCTCGTCGCGGTCGATCTCCAGCGTCGGCGGGCCGACGAACCACTCCTCAGGCAATCTCCCGGCGAACCAGTCGGCGGCATCCGCCGCATCCGGGAGGTCGGCCTGCTGCCAGCCGCCGGGCCTGCCGAATCCGCGTCGCTGTCCGTGTCCCATGACGTCACCTGCCTGTCCTCTGTATTGCAGTGATTACAAGATTACGTCGCAACGGCTCTTACCGGTTGCGCTCAGCGCGAACACGCCCGGGGTCCACCCGAATCGCCGAAGCGGGCGGCTGGCTGCCCGCCCGCAGGGCGGGGCCGGTACGGTAGCGGCGCCGGTTGTCTCCACAGGGCCGGGCGAAGGTCATGATCGGCCCCCGGCTCGCCGGGTTTTGGCACAATGGAGTTGCTGAGCATGCGTGGCGTCCCCGGTGCTCGAGGTGTCGCCGGCAGAGACTGGTCGGATACGGTTGTCTTGTTGCTGAAGTGACAAGAGTGAAGAGTGGGCGGACATGGATGTGTGGGGATCCCGCCGCTTTCGCCTCCGGAGCGCATTGGCACTCGTGGGGGTGGCGGCTATCGCGATCGCGATGGGATCATGCGGTGTCAGCGAGCAGCGGAACGAGGCGGAGGCGGTTGTCGAACGGTTCACGGAGTTGCTCGACGATCGTGACTACTCCGCCGCCGCCCAGCTGACCTCCTACCCCGCTGCCGCTTCGGCAACTCTCAAGCAAATGTTCGAGGGGCTGGACCCCGGCACCGTCGACTACGCCAAGACCCAGTTCATCGCGCTGGACGCGGAGTCCGGGATGTACAGCATGGACGTCGACTGGTCGTTCGGCGAGAACAAGCAGTGGCGCTACTCGCTGCAGGGCAATGTGCGCAAGCTCGCCATCGGCTGGCGGATCTCCTGGGAGCCCAGCGTCGTCATGCCGCCGCTGCAGAACAACCGCACCGTCCGGCTGGTGCGCACGCTGCCCGCGCCTGCGCCGAAGGTGGTCGACATCGCGGGTGCGCCGCTGATGACCGAGCAGAACATCAATGTGGTCAAGCTGGATCCGGCCCGGATCGGCGACCCGGTCGCCGGCACCGACGCGCTGGCCCGCGCCATCGAGCCGGTCGCCCCGCTGATCACCGGCCCCGCGCTCATGCAGCAGCTCGCCACCTCGCAGGGCAAGCCGATCGTCGCGGTGAACCTGCGCGACGGCGACTTCGAGATCCTGGAGCCCGACCTGGTCGCGGTGCCCGGCGTGGTGATCGAGAAGCAGCCGCGGCTCATCTCCGCCGACCGCCGGGTCTGGTCGCCCATGCTGGACGCCCTGCGCAAGGTGCAGCAGGAGAGCCAGGAGGCGCACTCCGGCTGGGGTGTGCAGCTCTTCGAGCCGGACGGGAAGTTCGCCGGGCAGGTCGCCGGGTTCCAGGGCCCGCCGGGGCCGGATATCGCGGCCACCATGGACCAGCGGCTACAGCGCGCGGCCGAGGACGCGGTGGTGAGTTCGGCGACGCCCGCCTCGATCGTCGCCATTCAGCCGTCCAGCGGCGCGGTGGTCGCGGTGGCGCAGAACAGCCAGGCCAGCGAGCACGGGCCGGTCGCCTTCACCGGGCTCTACCCGGTCGGCGGCACCTCCGAGCTGTTCCGGCAGGTCGCCTCGGTGACGCACGGCAAGCCGCCGCAGGAGGTCACCGGGCAGGAGGCCGCGGACGCGGCGGCGCTGCTCGGGGTGGGGGTCGACTTCCAGGTGCCGGGGCTGGACGAGGTCACCGGGCGGCTGCCCGGCGGCCGCGGCGCGGAGCAGGTGAGCCAGAACGGCGGCGGCGATGCCATCCTGGCCAGCCCGTTCGGCATGGCCATCGCCACCGCCGCGGTGGCCCGCGGCGCGCTGGCGCCGCCGATGATCGAGGTCGGCCGCCCCGGCGCCACCGACGCCCCGCTCGGCGGGCTGAATGCGGAGATGGTCGACCGGCTGCGCGGGCTGCTGCGCGAGGGCACCGGCCGCCCCGAGTTCACCTCGGTGCGCGGCTACCGCGACGTCAGCGGGCTCGCGGCCACCGCAGGCGCCGATGGCTGGCTCCTCGCCACCATGGGTGACCTGGCCTTCGCCATCCACATCGACGCCGTCGACAGCGGTGACGCCACCGCGCGGATGGCGGCCCGGCTGCTGCAGTCGCTGGCCGCCCCCGACTCCTGACCCGGCGGAAAGCCCGCGGCGGCGCGCCGGTCGCGGCCCGCGCCGGCGCTGCGTGCCGGTCACCCCGGCGTGGACACTGCGGCGCGCTTGCCGGGCAGGTCAGCCCAGGGCGGAAACCGCGGCGCGCCAGCCGAGCAGGAAGAGCGCGAGCACCCCAGCCGCCACCAGCACGAAGCTGACTGCGGTGCCCTGACCGGAGACGGCGCGCAGCGCCATGCCGCCGGCCAGGGTCACCGCCCAGATCAGCACGCCGGACGGCCACAGCGCGGAGCCGTCGAAGGCGTCGGCGGTGCGCCGCGCCAGCAGCACTGCGCCCAGCCAGCCGAGCGCCAGCCCGGCGGCGAACGGCCACACCGTGCGCAGCAGCCCGGCCAGCACCGCCTCCTCGTGGCTGCGCCTGCCGATGGCGCAGAACAGGATCACCAGCACGACATCGACGAGCAGCGGCACCAGGGTCCTCACGGCCTCCGAGCGTACCGACATCGCGCGCAGGTCATCCGCGCGGCAGGCCGGTCGGGTCGCCCGCGGACGGCGACCTACAGCGGGCGGCGGGACTCGAACTCCCGCTCGTACTCCGCCTCGTCGGCGTGCCGCGTGCGGAAGAGGAAGGCGAAGACGATCCAGCCGACAATGGCCACCAGCACGAAGCTCACCATGCGGTAGACGAAGGCGGCGGCGACGGCCTGGGCCGCGGGCAGCCCCGCGGCCACGGTGAGCGCGTAGATCAGGGTGGCGTCCACGTAGACGATGCCGCCGGGCGCGAACGGGATCGAGCCCACCGCCTTGCCCGCGGCGAAGGCGATGAGCAGCCCGGCCCAGACCGGGTCGCCGCCGATGGCGTAGCAGGCGGCGCCGAGGCAGGCCACGTCGGCGAGCCGGTGCACCACGGCCCAGAACCCGACCAGCGCGCCGTCGCGGGTGCTGAGCCGCACCGACTCCAGCTGCCCGAGCATTTCGGTGATCGTGGCGAAGCCGTGGTCCCTCGGCCTCTTGCGCACCCGGTTGACCAGCGCGAGCCCGCGCCGGAGCAACGCCTCCAGCGAGCCGGGGCGGCGCGAGAGGTAGTTGCCCGCGGCGACCAGCGCGGCCACCGCGGCCAGCGTGAGCACCAGCTGGGCCGGGCCGATCCGGTCACCGGCCAGGATGGCGCCGCTCACCCCGAGCAGCGCGAGCCCGGCCGCGGCGACCACCCCGGAGAAGACCAGCTGCCAGGAGGCGACCACCGGGTTCGCCCCCCAGCGCCGGGTCTGCCGGTAGGTGAACGCCGTGGAGAAGACCTGCCCGGCGGGGAGCGTCACCGACATGGCGGTGGCGCCGTAGACCACCGCCACCGAGCGCGACTGGCTCACCGGCACCCCGCCCGCGCGCAGCAGCTGCTTCTGCACCCGGCCGAAACCGCTCATGGAGAGCGCCTGCAGGAAGACGCAGAGCGCCACCCAGCCCCAGTGGATCTCGGTGAGCTTCTGCCAGCTCTCGTGCAGCCGCGGCCAGAGGTAGACGCCCTCGCCGATCAGCAGCGCCAGCAGCGCGATGCCGAGGATCCAGCGCAGCCAGCGGGAACGGGCCGAGCGCTTCGGGACACGGCGCTCCGGGGTACCCACCCGTTCGCCGTTGGCCGTCACTGTCTCAGCCTATCCAACGGGCCTGTTCCCGGTCGGTGGCGCCGCGCGCACCGTCCTGCTCCCGTGGCCAGGCCAGCAGCGTCATCCGGCGGCGCCCGCGCAGCTGCACCTCCTCGCCGGTGACCCAGAAGCTCTGCTCGCCGTCGTCCGCGAAATACAGCGCGCTGCCGGAGGCGAGCACCCGCTCCGGGCGGTCCTTGGCGAGTTCGGTCAAGCGCGACGCCTCGTTCACCGGATCGCCGATCACGGTGTACTCGAACCGGTTGGCCGCGCCGATATTGCCCGCCACCGCCAACCCGGCCGAGACCCCGATGCCGATATCGAGGCCGGGCACCTCGCGCAGCGTCTCGCGCAGCTCGCGGGCGGCGGCGAGCGCGGCGGTCGGCGCGTCCGGGCGGTCCAGCGGGGCGCCGAAGATGGCGAGCGCGGCATCGCCGACGAACTTGTTCACGAAGCCGTGGTGCCGGTCGATGACGTCGACCACGATCCGGAAGAACTCGTTGAGCAGGCTCACCACCTCGGTCGGCGGCCGCTCGGCCGCGGTGGCGGTGGAGCCGACCATGTCGACGAAGAGCACCGCGACGAACCTGGTCTCGCCGCCCAGCTCGGTGCCGTAGTCGAGGGCGCGCTGCGCGACCTCCTCGCCGACGTGCCTGCCGAAGAGCTCCTGGAGCTGGCGGCGCTTGGCCGCCTCCTCCATCATCCGGTTGAAACCGACCTGGAGCAGCCCGATCTCGCTGCCGTCGAAGACCTCGACCTGCACGTCCACCGAGCCCGCCTGCACCCGGTCGATGGCCTGGCTGAGCTGGCGCACCGGGTCGGAGATGCTGGAGCCGGTGAGCATGGAAAGCGCCAGGGCCTGCAAGATCACCACGCCGCAGAGCAGCAGGATGGAGACGGCGAGCGACTGCGCCGAGAACTTCACGTCCGAGGAGATCTGGGTGACGCAGAGCAGCACGATCGCGATGGTCGGCGCGAAGGTGCCCATGCCCCAGGTCATCGCCATCCTGGTGCCGACGCCCGGAGTCAGGGTGTGGTCGAAGGTGCCCTCGGTGAGCGCCTGCGCCGCGACCGGGCGCAGGATGCGCTCGCCGAGCATGTAGGTGAAGCCGAAGACGATGGTCGCCGCCATGCACTGGGTGACGATCACCGCCAGCGCCAGCTCCGGCGAGTCGAGCAGGATGAAGGCGGTCAGGATGCCGCCGCCGACCAGCCAGATGAGCAGGTGCACGATGGCCTGCCGGAGCGGGGCGTGCAGCGCGGCCATCTGCTCGCGCCTGCTCGGCGGCCCGCCGCGCATCTGCCAGCGCATGACCGGGCGCAGCATGAGCGCCGACGCGGTGAGGCTGAGCACCCCGCCCGCGGCGAAGACGATGGCCGGGACCAGCAGCCCCGTGCGCCGCGGGCCGCCCTGCTCACCCTCGGGGACCGGCAGCCCGTACTGGATGAAGGCCCAGACCAGGATGGCGCCGAAGGCATTCGCCAGCAGCATGGAGGTCAGGTAGATCGGCCACCGCGTTCGCATGGTCTGTTTGACCGCTGCGATTGCTTCGAGGGGCGCCGACACGACAAACAATCTAGCGTTTCGATTCCGCGCGCACGGCAAGCGGCGGGTCCGGCGGATACGCTCGCGGAATGACCGAGGCAGGGGCGAAGCCGGAGCGGCATCCGGCGGACGCGGTGCACCCGCTGGTCCGGCAGTCCGCGGAGTGGGCCTGGCGCCTGCTGGTGATCCTGGCGGCCTTCGTCGCGCTCAGCATGATCGTGCAGCGGATGGCGACCGTGGTGATCCCGCTCGCCATCGCGCTGCTCGCCGCCGCGCTGCTGGCCCCGCTGGTGGACTGGATGCAGCGCCGCGGGCTGCCGAGGGCGGTCGGCGTGTTCGTCACGCTGCTCGGCTCGATCGGGCTGGTCGCCGGGGTGCTGACCTTCGTGGTCGAGCAGTTCGTCGACGGCGTGCCGCAGCTCTCCGACGAGGTCACCAATAGCATCCACACCATCCAGGACTGGCTGATCAACGGCCCGCCACACCTCAGCGACGACCAGATCCGCAGCGCGGGCGACACCATCGTGCGCACCATCCAGGACAATCAGGACAGCGTGACCAGCGGCGCGCTCACCACCGCGACGGTGGTGGGGCACATCCTCACCGGCACCTTCCTGACGCTGTTCATCCTGATCTTCTTCCTCTACGGCGGCGACCAGATCTGGGATTTCGTCACCCGGATCGTGCCGACCCCGCACCGCGCCCGCACCCGCACCGCGGGCAGGCTCGGCTTCGGCTCGCTGGTCGGCTTCGTGCGAGCGACGGTGGTGGTCGCGGCGGTGGACGCCATCGGCATCGGCGCCGGGCTGGCCATCCTCGGGGTGCCGCTGGCGCTCCCGCTCGGCTCGCTGGTCTTCGTCGGCGCCTTCATCCCGATCATCGGCGCCTTCCTCGCCGGGTTCATCGCGGTCTTCATCGCGCTGGTGACCAAGGGGTTCGTCACCGCGCTCATCGTGCTCGGCATCATCATCGCGGTCATGCAGCTGGAAGGGCATGTGCTGCAACCGCTGCTGCTCGGCCGCGCGGTGAGCATCCACCCGCTGGCGGTGGTGCTGGCGATCACCGCGGGTGTCGTGCTCGGCGGGATCGCGGGCGGGTTGCTCGCGGTGCCCTTCGTCGCGGTGATGAACACCGCCATCCGCTCGCTGCTCGCCGGGGAGCCGGAAGAGATGTTCTCCGAGATCAAACCGGTCACCGCGGAGCGCGGGCTCTACGACGCCGAGCCGGACGACATGCCCGCGCCGGAGCGGCTGGAGCTGGGCACCGTCGCCGCCGAGGAGGCCGCGCGGGCCCGCTTGCGCAAGCGCGGGGGCGCGGCCGCGACGGAAGCCGATGGCGGGGCGGGCGTGCGGCCGGAGTCCGGCGGAGATGACACCGATGAGCGACCCGCACCCGGCTGACCCGGCGGGCGCCGTCCGGCGGGCCGACCCGGCGGACGGCGTGCACTCGGCGGGCGCCGCCGTCGCCCCGCTGTGGCGCGCCGCGCAGGCGTTCCGGCTGGTCACCCTGGTGTACGCGGTCGGGCAGCAGATCGCCTCGGTGCCGAACTACCACAACCAGCGGCTGAGCTGGGTGCTGATCGCGCTCATGGCGGTGTGGTCGGGGGTGAGCGCGCTCATGCTCTCGCAGTGGCACTTTCCCGAGGTCGCGCGGCGGCTGCGGGTGTGGGTGGTGATCGGCGATCACGTGGTGGTGATCCTGCTGATCGCCTCGACCCGGCTGGTCGCCGACTACGACTGGTACCACGGCCACCAGACCCTGCCCACCACGCTCTGGGCCACCAACGCCGTGATCTCCGCCGCCATCCTGCGCGGCCCGGTCGCCGGGGTGCTCTCCGGGCTGCTCATCGCCGCCGTCGCGCTGACCGTGCGCGACCAGTGGGGCAACGACGTCTGGGCCGATGCCACGGTGCCGGTGCTCGTCTCGGTCGGGCTCGCGCTCGGGCTCGCCGCCGAGACCGCGCGCCGGGCACAGGGCCAGGTGGAGCGCGCGGTGCGGCTCACCGCGGCCGCCGAGGAGCGCGAGCGGCTGGCCCGCGAGGTGCACGACGGCGTGCTCCAGGTGCTCGCCTACATCAAGCGCCGCGGCACCGAGATCGGCGGCGCCACCGCGGAACTCGCGCGGCGCGCGGGCGAGCAGGAGGTGGCGCTGCGGGTGCTCCTCTCCGAGCAGGGCGCGCGCCCGCACGGCGAGCCTGGCGCCGAGGTCGACCTGCGGCCGCTGCTCACCGCGCAGGCCCGCCCCGACGTCTCGGTCTCCACCCCCGGCGAGCCGGTGCTCATCGGCCGCGCCGCCGCCGCCGAGCTGGACGGCGCGGTGCGCAACGCGCTGGCCAATGTCGCGCAGCACGCCGGGCCGGAGGCGAAGGCCTACGTACTGCTGGAGGACACCGGCGACGAGCTCATCGTGAGCGTGCGCGACGACGGCGTCGGAATACCGCCGGGGCGGCTGGCCGAGGCCGAGGCGGAGGGGCGGCTCGGGGTGTCGCGCAGCATCGTCGGCAGGCTGGCCGCGCTCGGCGGAACCGCGGTGCTGCTGACCGAGGAGACCGGCGGAGTCGGATTCGGTACCGAGTGGGAGTTCCACGTGCCGCTGCACCGGGTGGCACCATGAACGGTGTGAGCGAGTCAGGCCCGGAGGCGGGAGCGGAGCGTAGCCACGGAGGGCCCTCGCGCACGCCAGATGGATACGGTGTGAGCGAGTCAGGCCCGGAGGCGGGAGCGGAGCGTAGCCACGGAGGGCCCTCGCGCACACCAGGTGGATACGGTGTGAGCGAAGTATCGGTCATGGTGGTGGATGACCACCCGATGTGGCGTGACGGGGTCTCCCGCGACCTCGCCGAGGCGGGTTTCACCGTCGCCGCCACCGCCGACGGCGTCGGCACGGCCGCCCGCCGCGCCGCCGCCGTCCAGCCGGACGTCGTCCTCATGGACATGCAGCTCCTCGATGGCACCGGCGCCACGGCCACCGCCGAGGTGCTCCGCGTCTCCCCGCACAGCCGGGTGCTGGTCCTCAGCGCCTCCGCCGAGCGCGACGACGTGCTCGAGGCGATCAAAGCGGGCGCCACCGGCTACCTGGTGAAGAGCGCATCGGCCGCCGAGCTGATCGACGCGGTGCGCGCCACCGCCGCCGGGCAGCCGGTCTTCACCCCCGGGCTGGCCGGGCTGGTGCTCGGCGAGTACCGCCGGATCGCCACCACCCCGCCCGCCGCGGACGAGCCGCACCGCCCCGCGCTCACCGACCGCGAGACCGAGGTGCTGCGCATGGTCGCCAAGGGGCTCTCCGCCAAGCAGATCGCGGGCAGGCTCAACCTCAGCCACCGCACGGTGGAGAACCACGTGCAGGCAACGCTGCGCAAACTCCAGCTGGCGAACCGGGTGGAGCTCACCCGCTACGCCATCGAGCAGGGCCTGGAGTAGGACGCCGGTCTCCGGGTTCGCCCTGATGCCGCGGCGGCGATTCCGTCGGTAATCTCGAAGGATGGGTGGGTCCGAGGCAGAGTCAGGTGAGGAGCCCCGCGTGCGCGAATCAGGTCCGGTGGCGGAGGCGGAGCGCGACGATCCGCGCGCACAGCACGGCCCCGGCGTGCTGGAATCGGGCCGGGTGGCGGCGGCCGGACGTGACCATTCCGGCGTGCGCGCGTCCGGCTCGGTGACCGGGGCGCAGCCGAGCCACGCCGGGCCCGCGCGGGACGTGCACGGCGTGAGCGATCGGGAGCTGCGGGTCTCCGACGCCGAGCGCGAGCACGTCGGGCAACTCCTGCAGCGCGCGGTCGGCTTGGGCATGCTCTCGCTCGGCGAGTTCACCGAGCGCATGGACACCGCGCTGGCCGCCAAGACCCGCGGCGAACTCAATGCCGTGCTCATCGACCTGCCCGGCATGCGGCTGATCGGCCGCCCCGCGGCGCCCTCCTCGAATTTCGTGAACACCCCGTCCGGCCCCGGCTTCGCCCCGCGCCCGGCGCCGCCGCTCGCCGGCGACCACGGCTCGGTGATCAGGGCCAGGATGTCCGGCGTCACCCGAAGGGGCCGCTGGCAGGTGCCCCCGGTGCTGCGGCTGAACTCCTGGATGTCCTCGGTGACCCTGGATTTCACCCAGGCGATCATGACCACCCAGGTGGTAGAGCTGCACATGGACGACTACTGCAGCGGCCTCACCCTGGTGGTGCCGACCGAGACCACCGTCGACCTGAACAATATCGACCTGATCGGCTCCAGCATCAGCAACAAGGTGCGCACCGGCCCGCCCTTCGGCAGGCTGCACCTCGTCGTGCATGGCCGGGTCCGCTTCGGCTCGGTCACCGCGAAACACCCGCTCAGCGCGCACTGGCGCAAGCTGATGGGGTATCAGCACTGATCAGGCGTGCACACCGAGCCTGCGCGCGAAGGTGCGCAGCGGCAGCCTGCGATCGTGGTCGAGCAGCTCCGAGACGATGTGCCGCGGCAGGGTCTGATACTTGAGCCAGTCCGCGCCGCCGACCCGCTCGGCGTCGAGCAGCGTGTCCAGCGCGCGCTCGCGCCTGCCGGTGCGGGTCAGCGCGACCGCGGTATCGGTGAGGTGCCGTGCCCGCGAGGCCTGCGGCAGCCCGCACCGCTCCGGCATGGCGGCGGCGGCCGTGAGCGCCTCCGGGTAGCGCTCGGCCGAGATGTTCACGTCCACCGTCTGCATGACCACCTGGGACGGGCCGAAGTAGGTCTCGTAATCGCGCCGGTCGGCGCCGAGCCGCCCCGCCACCTCGCTCGCCGCCTGCACCAGGGCGAGCGCCTCCGGCACCTCCTGTGCCCGGCCTGCCGCCGTCGCGCCCTGCAGCACCAGCGAGCCGTAGGCGGCCAGCTGCGCGGCGGCGACCTCGCCCTCCGGCTCCACCTCGGCCGCGGCGCGCAGCGCGACCCCGCGCGACTCCGCGTACCGCCCCTGCACCAGCAACTGCCAGGCCACCGAGCCGCGAATCGTGGCGAGCAGCAGCGGATCGCCGCCGAGTTCGGCGGCGGTGAGCGCCTGCCGGATGGCGAGGAAGGCCGGATCGGTCTGGCCCAGGTGCACCAGCGTGCAGCCGGTGACCCAGTACATCCGGGCAAGCAGCTCGTTCGCCGGGGCCACCGAGCCGTTGCGCGCGGCGTGCACCGTCGCGCGGAGCTGGGTGAGCCCGGTCGGCAGCAGCGAGGTGAGCAGTTCGTAGCGGCCGGTCCAGTAGGCGCCCCAGGCGTACTCGACCGCGCGGCGGCCCTCGTCCAGGTCGGCCGCGGCGTCGTCCGGTGCGGCGCCGAGCAGGTCGTCGACGGGGGTGAGGGCGCGGCGGATGGCGACGATGCCCGCGTCCGGATCGGTCGAGGGGACGCCGCCCTGCTTCTTGCCGATCAGGTCGGCGATATCGACGTCGAGCGCGCGGGCGATCTTCTGCAGGCTCGCGATGGAGGCCGTCTGCCGCCCGCCCTGCTCCAGCTTGCGCACCAGATCGACGCTGACCCCGGCCTGGTCCGCCAGTTGCCGCTGGGTCAGTGCGCGCCCCCGGAAGTACCGGATCCGCACTCCGATCATCGAATCGTCCATGCTCACCCTGCCCCTTTGTTACATCCAGGTTTCAGGATACGACGCTATTCCGCTTCCGGTGTGGCGAGTGGGACATTGCGTACGACTCGATGACGTGTCTTTGGAATACCTTTGCATTTCTGCAACTTTGACGACTGCAAAGGGCGGGCAACGAATGATCACCGATCCCGAGATCTTCGTACGGGCCCGGAGCGCGGAACGCGCGACGTGGCCTGCGACACCGGAACAGCGACGGAGCTGCGGCCTCCTACTACCCGAAACCGGCGGCGCGGGGGAGGGGTGAGGGCGATGTTCGAATCCTGTCACTCCCCGCACGATGTGGCCTATCTGCTCCGACATCGGTACGGGCTGCCGGTCCAGCTCTTCGCCGGGCGTCCGACCGTCAGCACCGGCTCGGTGCTCGGCGCCGTCGTCATGCCGCCCGAGCTCGGCCGCGCCGTGCTGAGCCGGCTGGAGCGGGAGCGGCCCGCGCCGGTGATCGCCGACCCCGGCGAGGAGAACTGGACCTTCCTGGTCACCCCGCCCATGCCGCCCGCGCCGCTGGACATCCGGGAGCGGCACACCCTCGCCGGGCACCGGGTGACCGTGGTGCCGAGCGGGCGTCACGTGATGCTGCCGACCACGGATACCGGCGTCGGCTACCACTGGGTCGGCGAGCCCGGCGCGGGTGCGCTGGCCATGCCCGCGCGCGGTGCGGTGCTCGCCGCGGTGCACGCCGTCACCCGGATGACCGCCGCGTAATCGCGGGTCGGGTAGATCCCGGCGGTGCGGCGGGGGTTTCTACTCATGCCGCCGAGGGGCCGCTGCGCCGACGATGGGTGCATGAGCACACTCATCGATCCGGCCCTGGTTGCGCGGTTGTCCGGGGAGTTCACCGATCTGGGTACGCGCATGGGCGCACTCGGGCGCGATCTGGACCTGCTTCGAGTCCAGATCGCGCCCGCCGCCGTCGATTCTCCGGCGGCGGGCGCTGCGGGGTCGGTCGCCGCCGGTTCTGCCGGGGGTGAGCCTCCGGCGCCCTCCGGTGCCGATGCGTCCGCGGCGTCGGCACCTGCTTCGCCGGTTCGTCCCACCGGTGATCCGGCCGGTGTGTGGCAGCGGCCGGTGCCCGGTGCCCCGGTGCCGTCCGGTGTGATGCCGGGGGCGCGGCCGGTCGCGGCGAGTGGTCCTGCGGTTCCGCCGCCCGGCCGGCCCGCTGTGGCCGGTGCCCCGATGGCGCCCGATCCGCGGGCCGGGTGGCGGCCCGCTCCGGCCGCTGCGATGGCACCCCCGCCCGGACCCCGCCCGCCGGTGCCGCCGAACGCCTGGCCGCAGCCCGGTGTCCCGCCGTACGGGCAGCGCCCATCCGGCACCCCACCCCCGTACACCCGCCCGCCGCGGACCACCCCACCGTGGTGGCAGCGCGAGGGCGTGGTGAGCCGCCTGCTGGCCGTAGCGGGCGTCGCGGTGACGCTGACCGGCGTCGTCATGCTGCTGGTCCTCGCCGCGCAGGCGGGCTGGTTCGGCCCGGTTCCCAGGGTTGCCGCAGGCGCCGTGTTCAGCGCCGCCCTCGTCGCCGCCGGTATCCGGGTCTCCGGTCGCGCGGGTGGCCGGGTCGGCGGCATCGCGCTCGCGGCTACCGGTATCGCCGGTGGCTACCTGGACGTCCTCGCGGTGACCACCCTGTACGGCTGGCTGCACCCGGTCATCGGTCTCGCGGTCGCCTTCGGCATCGCCGCGGGCGGCGTCGCGCTCGCCATGCAGTGGCGCTCGCAGCCGTTCGCGGTGCTGGTCGTCGCAGGCGTCGCCGCGCTCTCCCCGGCCGTCACCGGCGACCTCGCACTGATCGCCTTCCTCATCGTCCTCATGGCCGCCTGCCTCCCGGTGCACCGCCGCTTCGACTGGCCGGTGCTGCAGATCGCCCGCACCCTGCCCGCCGTCCTCGCCACCCTCTGGGCCGTCGGCGACGCCGTGATCAACGACCCGGCAGCGGCCCGCGTGCTCTGGATCCTGGCAGGGGCCACCGCGATCGCCCTGCTCGGCGCCGTCGGCGTGGTCGACAGCGTGCGCCGCCGCCCGAAGGACATCGTCGCCACCGTCGCCTTCGCCCTGTCCACGGTCCCGCTGCTGAGCATGCCCGCGCTCTTCGACCGCCCCGCCGCGGCCGTCGTCTCCGGCATCACCGCCGCCGCCCTGCTCGGCGCCGCTGCCCTCACCTCCGCGACATTCGCTGCCCCGCTGCGTATCCCGCTGCACACCAGGGCCACCGCCGCGGTGGCGGGCGCCCTCGCGCTACTCGCCGCCTGCGTCACCGTGACCGCCGACGACACCCTGCCGATCGCGCTCCTCGCGGTCGCCGCTGGTTTCCTCGCCGTCGGAGGCCAGGCGAAGTCGCTGCTCGCCGCGCTGCTCGGTACCGCGTTCGGCATCCTCGGCACCGGTCTCCTCGTCACCCTGGCCAACACCGAGACCCTCGCCACCCAGCGCCTCGCCGTCGACGACCTCGGCTTCACCACCGCCATCGCCGCGGTCTTGGCGGTAGCCGTCGCCGGGCTCGGTTTCCGCTGCCTGCGCACCGTCGCACCCAACCGGGACACCGGCGCGGACTCCGTCTTCGGCGTCATCGCCGCCCTGATCGCGCTGTACGCCACCACCGTCACCACGGTCTCCCTCGGCGTCGCGACCGGCGCCGAGGACGGCTTCGTGGCCGGTCACAGCGCCGCCACCATCCTGTGGATGGCGGGCGCCACCGCCGCCCTCTTCTCCGGCCTCCGGCTCCTGACCTCGGCTCCGAGCGCTGCCAAGGTCGCCCTGGTCTCCGGCCTGCTCGTCACCGCGGCGGCCCTGGCCAAGCTCTTCCTCTTCGACCTCGCCACCCTGGACGGTCTGGTCCGGGTCCTCGCCTTCCTCGTGGTCGGCGTCCTGCTGCTGCTCGCGGGTACCCGCTACGCCCGCGCCTTCGCCGACGCCGCGGCCGAGCGGCAGGAGAATTCGGCGGCCGAGTGACCGAGCTGCCGTACCGGATCGAGCGCGTGCCGCACCGCCGAGATGGCGTCGGGCTGGTCGAGATCGACGGCTACTCTCCGTCGCGCCTGCGCAGCAGTTCGTTGACGCTGACGGTGCGGCCGTCGTCACCGGGACGCGGATGCTCGGCCGCGGAGATGCGGCGGCGGGAGGAGCGGAGTTCCGCCATCCAGTCCTCGATGCTGTTGCGGCCGTCCGTGCCGGGAGTGGGGGTCTCCGGGGCGGGGGCCGCGGCGGGACCGCCGTTGCCGCCGCCGAGCTGGGTGGCGCCCGCGCCGCTCGGGGTGGCCTCGCCGAGCGGGGGCTCGGGGCGGTGGGGGCCGTGGTCGCTCGCGGGGGAGTGGGGGTGGGTCGGCTGGTCGACGGTGCGCGGGGGGAGGACGCGGGCGCGGCCGGTCGGGCGCGGTTGCGGGCGGGAGGGGTCGTGCGGGCCGGGGGGCATCACGCGGGGACGCGGGGAGCTCTGGTCGGCCTGGCCGGTGGAGAGGTCGAGGAGGGGGGCCGGCGAGCCTGCCGCCGGGCGGCCGGTGTCGGCGAGTCCGGGATCGCGGGGGCTCGGGGTGTCCGGGCGCCGAGTATCCGGGCGGGCGAAGCCGCCGGGGCGTACCGGCTCGTCGGGCCGCGCCTGGCCGAAGCGAGCCGGATCGGGCTGCCGCGGCTCGTCGGGCCGCGCCTGGGAGCCGAGGCGAGCCGGATCGGGCTGCACCGGCTCGTCGGGCCGCGCCTGGCCGCCGGGCCGACTGGAATCGCCCAGCTGTCCGGCATCGAATCGAGCGGGCTCACCCGGTCGTCCGGAACTACCGGGCCGGCTTGGGTCGCGTGGTTGCACGGCACCGAACCGCACCGGTTCACCGGCACGCCGCGCACCGGACTCCTCCCCCTTCGCCCGGGAAACCGACGGCCGCTTGGCGGGCCGCTCGCGCCGCCCCCCGATCCGCGCGGTCGGCGCCTCCGACTCGATCTCCTCGACGGTCCGCGGCCGTCGCGGCGTCTTCCGCAGCTTGCTGGTGGAGACGGCGGGCATCACCATGGTCGGCGGGTCGGTGATCGGCGTGGTCTTCACCAGATCGACCACATCGTCGCCACCGGGCCGCTCGTCGGCGAGCAGCGGCTCGCCGAGCCCGATCTTCTCCTGCACCCGCTTCATCCAGGCCGGCGCCCACCAGCAGTCGTCGCCGAGCATCTTCATGACGGCGGGGACGAGCAGCATGCGCAGCACGGTGGCGTCGATGAAGAGCGCGGCGACCATGCCGTAGGCGATGTACTGCATCATCACCAGGTCGGAGAAGGCGAAGGCGCCGGTGACGACCAGGAGAATGAGCGCGGCGGCGGTGATGATCCGGCCGGTGTGCGCGGTGCCGACCCGCACCGCCTCCGTGGTCGACGCGCCCTTGCTGCGCGCCTCGACCATGCGGGAGAGCAGGAAGACCTCGTAGTCGACCGACAGGCCGTAGATGATCGCGATGATCAGCACGAGCACCGGCGACATGATGGGCTGCGGGGTGAAGTTCAGCAGCTCGGCCCCGTGGCCGTCGACGAAGATCCAGGTGAGGATGCCGAGCGTGGAGCCGAGGCCGAGCGCGCTCATGAGCGCGGCCTTGATCGGCAGCACCAGCGAGCCGAAGGTCAGGAACATGAGCAGCGTGGTCACGAAGAGCACCAGCGCGATCATCAGCGGCATCTTGCCGAGCAGCGCGTCGATGCTGTCCTTCTGAATCGTCGGCTGCCCGCCGACCAGCATGGTCACGCTGTCGGGGACGTCGATCGATCGCAGGTAGTCGATCGTCGGGTCGGCGTTCTCCGAGTCGGCCAGGGTCGCGTTGGTGCGGAAGACATCCGGCTGGGTCTGCGACTTGGTCGGGATCTCGAAGGCCGCGGCCAGCCCCGGCGCCTGGTTGACCTCCTTGAGCACCCGGCCGATGGCGGTGGTGTCCTCGGAGACGAAGATGATCTGGATCGGATCGGACTTGCGCAGCGGGAAGATCTGGTCGAATTCGGCCTGCGCCAGCCGGGTCGGGTTGTCCGGCGGCAGGTAGCGCTCGTTGATGCCGCCGAAGGCCAGGTTCTTCACCGGGATGATGAGCAGCAGCAGGATGATCGTGATCGGGATGGCGATCTTCAGCGGGTGCCGCATGACCCAGCGGGTGGTGCGCCCCCAGAGGCTGTTCTCCACCTCCTCGGCGGTCTTGGTCGCGCGGAAGCGCTTGAGCCCGAGCGCGTCCACCCGCTTGCCGAGGATGGCGAGCATGGCGGGCAGCACGGTGAGCGCGGTGACCGCGGCCAGCGACACCGTGGCAATGGCGCCGTAGGCCACCGACTTCAGGAAGCCCTGCGGGAAGAGCAGCATGCCGCCGAGGCTGGCGATGATCATGGTCGCGGAGAACACGACGGTCCGGCCGGCCGTCATCACCGAGCGCCGCACGGCGGCCCTGGTGTCGTACCCCTCGGCGCGTTCCTCGCGGAATCGGCTCACGATGAAGAGCCCGTAGTCGATCGCGAGGCCGAGGCCGATCATCGAGACCACCGGCGAGACGAAGGAGTTCACCTCGGTGTAGTGGGTGAGGAAGCGCACGATGCCCCACGCGCCGATCACCGTGAGCCCGCCGACCACCAGCGGCAGCGCGGCCGCGACGAGCCCGCCGAAGACGAAGAAGAGCAGCACGCCGACGGCCGGGATCGCCAGCAGCTCCATCCGCTTCTGGTCCTCGGCCATGGTGTCGTTCAACGTGCCCGCGACGGGCTGCAACCCGGCCACCTGGACGTCGATGCCCTCGATGTCGAAAGCATCCTTGACGTCGCGGAAGTTGCGCACCATCGTGGTGTCGTCGTCGCCGACGATGGCGATCGAGGCGAAGGTGTACTTCTTGTCCTTGGAGCCGAAGGTGAGCGGCGAGGCCTGCCCGGTCTCGGTCTGCCAGTAGGCGCCGTTCACCTTGGCGATCTGCTCCGGGTGCTCGCGCGGCAGCCGGTTCAGGCTGTCGACGATCTTGTCCCGGAAGGCCGGGTCCTCGATCGTCGTCCCCTCCGGCGCGGTGTACAGCACGATCACGTCGCTGTTGTGGTCGCGGCCGAAGGCCTCGTCCGAAATACGCGCGGCCTGCGCCGATTCCGAGGTGGGGTCGTCCCACCCGCTGGAGCTCAGGTGATCGCCGAGGCCGAGGCCGTAGCCGCCGAGGGCGAGCAGCGCCGCGCTGACGATGCCGAGAACGGCGAAGCGCAGCTTGAAGACCAGATCGCCCCAGCGTGTGAACACTAAGCGACTCCTTGGGCGGGGCGAGAGGTGAGCAATGCCGGCAGCGGCCGGAACGGCTGCAGCCAGGCACCCTCGTCGGGCAGCGAGTCGAGGCTCACCCGGGGCAGGGGTTCACGGAACACACCCGGGATGTCCTCGAGGTCGATGAACTCGAGGGTATCGGATGTGACGGCCCAACTCGCATGCTCTCGGAAGCCGAGCACCTGGGCGGGCACCCCGGCCGCGGCGAGCCGCTCCAACGGCTCCCGAAACGCCTGGCCATCGGCGGAGGCGACGATGATTCCGGCCAGCCCGCCGCCGCGATTCCGCTGCTCGATATGGCCCAGCATGTCGGCGTCGACGTCGGAATCCTCGTCGATCTTGGGTTTGGCGAAAACCGCATATCCGACGTTCCGGAGCGCCTCGACCCACGGCCGCACCACATCGGCGGTGCCCGGCGCGATATTGGTGAAGACCGTCGCCTCCGGCTCCACCCGCTGCGGGCTGCCCGCGGAGAGTTCGGCGGTGCGGGAGAGCAGCCAGCGGCCGAGCGCGTCGAAGCGGGGCCGGTAGGCCGCGGTCGGGCGGCCGCCGAGGATGGCGCCGAGCCCCATGTCCAGGTTCGGCGCGTCCCAGACCAGCAGCACCCGGCGGACCGCGGCGGCGGGCTCGCCGCCCTTGGCTCCGCCGGCAACCTCCACCTCGTCGTGGGTCGCGTCGCTGACACTCATGAGCCGATCTTCCCCCACACCAGCTCGGTGATGGCGCTACCGGCGCGATGTGCCTTGCTCTCGAACTTGGTGACCGGGCGCTCCACGCCGATCAGGGCGGTTTCGGCCAGCCGCGCCGAATCGCCGCCGGTGGCGTCGTTCAGCCCGGTCAGCAGCGGCTCGCCCGCCCCGACCTCGGCGATCTGCTCGGCGTACTCGGCGTGGTCGGTGGCGACGTGCAGCGTGCCGCCCGCGATCAGCCGGTCGGCGATCAGCGCGACGGTGGCGGGCTGCAGCAGCCGCCGCTTGTGGTGCCTGGCCTTGGGCCACGGGTCCGGGAAGAACACCCGGACCCCGGTGAGCGACGCCGGGGCGATCATGTTCTCCAGCACGTCCACCGCGTCGCCGCGGAGCAGCCGGATATTCGGGATCTGCTCGCGCTCGACCCGCTGCACCAGCTGGGCGAGGCCGGGCTGGTAGACCTCGATGCCGATCAGGTTCAGCTCCGGCTCGGCCTGCGCCATGACGGCGGTCGCGGTGCCGGTGCCGCAGCCGATCTCCACCACCAGCGGCGCCTCGCGGTCGAACCAGGCGGTGGCGTCCAGCGGCTCGTCGGCCACCTCGCGGCCGATGACCGGCCAGGTGCGATCCCAGCTCAGCTGCTGGTTCGGAGTCAGCGCGCCGCGCCGCGAGCGGAAGCTGGTGACCCGCGGGTAGAGCCGGGAGGCGGCACCGTGGCGTGGCTCGCGGGCCGGGGCTGTGGACGGCAGGCCCGGAACCGACTCGGCAGTGTGGTTGGCGGCGTCGTTCACGCCCCCATTGTCCAGCATCCCGCGAGCACGTCGGCAGCCGACCGCGCTCGCGGCGTCCTGCCTCTGGAAGAACTGATGCATACGGTGAAACGGTAGCGAGTGACAGTAAACGGGCGGTGTGCCGTTACGCCTGGGTGAGAAAAGACTTCCGCTGCCGGGCAAGGGGTTTCGGAACACTCCCGTAATCCCGCGGCTACCAGCATGTCATTCGCGCCGCACAACCCCGGCACTAGACTGCGCGGCATGAGCAAACCCACCGTCTTCGTCACCGGCGCGGCCGCTGGCATCGGCCGGGCAACCGCGGCGCTCTTCGCGGCCCGCGGCTACCTGGTGGGCGCCTGCGACGTCGACGAGGTCGGGCTCTCCCGGCTCGCCGCCGAGCTGCCTGCGGGCAGCGTGCAGACCGCGGTGCTCGACGTCACCGACCGGGAGCAGTGGGAGCTGCGGCTGCGCGAGTTCCACGAGCGCGCGGGGCGGCTCGACGTGCTGGTCAACAATGCCGGGGTGCTGCGCTCCGGCCGGTTCGAGGAGATCGGCCTCGCGGCGCACCGCGCGCTGCTCGACGTCAATATCGGCGGGGTCGTCATCGGCACGCACGCCGCCTTCCCGTACCTGCGCGACACCGCGGGCGCGCAGGTGGTGAACCTCTGCTCGGCCTCGGCCATCTACGGCCAGCCGGAGCTGGCCACCTACGGCGCGAGCAAGTCCGCGGTGAAGAGCCTCACCGAGGCGCTGGATCTGGAGTGGCGCAAACACGACATCCGGGTGCTCGCCATCTGGCCGCTCTTCGTCGCCACCGGCATGGTCGACGGGCTCGATATCGGCAGCACCCGCTCGCTCGGCATCCGATTGACCTCCGACGACGTCGCCGACGGCATCTGGGCGGCCACCCGGCGCGGCACCCGGCTGCGGCCGGAGAAGGTGCACTACGAGATCGGGGTGCAGGCCAAGGTGCTGGCGACCACCGCCAAGTACGCGCCGTCCTGGGCGGTGCGCCGGGCCAACCGGTTCTTCAGCGGCACCTGACTCCGGCGCCCCGGCTCTGACACAATGCCGGGCAGCGGGGCGCGGGGCCGCCCCGGCGAGGGGGCGAAGCACAGATGACGACGGCCGTCGATCGCACCGGGCCGGTGCCGGGGGCGGCGGATCCGCTGGACGAGCTGGTGCGCACCCTCGCCATCGGCGCCGCGGCCGACCAGCGCATCGGGGAGCGGCTCGGTGCGGCGGCGCGGCGGGCGCGCCGAGCGCCGGTCATCCAGATCACCGGGCGCTCCGGGGCCGGGCGCAGCACGGTGGCGGCGGCGCTCGCGCTGCTCTCCGCGGTGGAGACCGGGCCGGTGGACGAGCCGGGCACCGCCGACCCGGTGCTGGACGGCGACATCGTGGTCTACGTGATCGCGGGCGCGCCGCTGCCCGCCGACCGGCGCGCGCTGGACGCGGTGCCGGAGCAGCGCGCCGTCGTAGTGCTGAACAAGGCCGATGCCATCGGCACGCGCTGGTCCGACGCGGTGGCGGCGGCCGAGCGGTGCGCCGCCGAGCTGGGCATCGCCACCGTCCCCGTGGTCGCGAGCCTGGCGGTGCGGACCCGGGCGGGCACCGTCTCCGCCGACGACCTCGCCGCGCTGCGCGCCCTCGCCGAGCGCGACGACCCCACCCTCACCCTCGCCCCCGACCTCTTCCTCGCGCCCGGCCCCGACCTCCCGGTGCGCGAGCGGCTGCTCCGGGACTGGGACCTCTACGGGGTGACCTGCGCGCTGGCCGCGCTCCGGGCCGATCCCCGGCTCGGCACCAGGGCGCTGCTGCAACTGCTGCACGCGGCGTCCGGGATCGACCCGCTGCACGGGCTGCTGCACCGGCGCTACGAGCAGATCGGGGCGCTGCGCGGCGGGGAGCTGCTCGACGAGATCGCCCGGCTCGCGGCGCGCGCGGTGCCCGCGGGCGGGAGCGTCGCCCGCGACCTGCTCGAGCGCCACCTCGACGGCGACGAGGCGCGCTGGCTCGGGCTGCGCGCCGGGCTCGCCTGCCCCCAGGTCGCCCACCTGGCCGCGGGCTACCCCTCGCCCGCCCCCGCCGACGCGGACGACGCCATGGCCCGCGCCGACCGCTGGCGCGCCGTCGCCGGCGGCGACCTGCCCGCCCCCGCCCGCCGCGCCGCACTCCGCGTGCACGCGGGCTACGTGCGCCTCTGGGAACGGCTCAGCGGTGCCGGACTCTGAGCCCGAAGCAGCGGCCGCGCCACCCGCGCCCGGCGCGAGCCCGGATCCGAGTGCCGAGTCAGCGCAGGACGTCGAGCTCTCGGCCGAGATCGAGGCGCTGATCGCACGCTGGAACCCGCAGGGCATGGCGCTGCTGCGCGCGGTGCGCGGCACCGGCGGCGGCTCCAGGGTCACCCTGATCGGCCCGGACGACGCCAACACCACCGTGCTCCGCACCGAGCTGGCCCGCTTCGAGCCCCGCGTCGAGCTCGCCGACCCGGTGCCTGGCATCGCCGCCTCGGTGGAGACCACCTCCCCGCGCGGCGCCGCACCGGGCCCGGTCGCGCTGGTCCTGCTGGACGCGGGCACGGTGCTCGGCAACGACACCGTCGACCTGCTGCGCAGGTTGCGCGCCGACGGCACGCACGTCCTGCTCGCGCTGAACGGAACGCACGCGCACCGCGACTGGCGCGCCGTCGCCGACCGGGACGGGGCGCTGCTCCGCGCGGCCGGGCTGGATCTGCCGATCCTCCCGGTCTCGGCCCGCCTCGCCGCGGCCGCCCGCGGCGGCGACCCAGCCCTGCTCGACCGCTCCGGCCTGGCCGCCCTGCACGCCGAGCTCTGCGCCGCCGCCGCCGGCGCGGGCGGCCCGGAGCGGGTGGCCGCGGTCACCACCCGGGTCCTCACCGAGACCAGGCAGCGGATCGCCGACCAGGTGACGGTCCTGCGCACCGGCTCCGACGAGCTCGCGCTGCGCGCCGAGCGCACCGCCCTGATCGCGGCGAGGGACGGCGGCCGCACCACCGCCATCGCCACCCTGCGCGGCCAGCTGCACCTGGCGCGGGTCGACCTGCTCACCGAGGTCGGCGCCCGGGTCCGCGCGCTGCACACCGCCGCCCGCGCCGAGCTGGACAAGCTGGCCCGCTCCGACCTCGCCACCTACCCCGACCACCTGCAGTGGTCGGTCAACGAGCTCACCGCCGCCCTCGACGCCGCCATCGAGCAGCGCTCCGCCGAGCTGGCGACCCGGGTCGACGGCGAGGGCGCGACGGTCCCGCTGCGCCGCCGGGAACCGGCGCCCCGGGTCGGCCCCGACCCGGAGCCGAGGCACCGCGGCGTCGAGGACCACCTGATGATCGCGCTCGGCGCCTCCGCAGGCGTCGGGCTCGGCAGGCTCACGGTCGCCCCCTTCTCGCTGCTGCCCGCGCTGGACGCGGCGAGCGTCCCGGTCACCCTGCTGCTCGGCGCGGGCGCCGCCGCCTGGGTGGTGCGGGCGCGCGGCCAGGTGGCCGAGCGCAACCACGTCCGGCAGTGGGCGGCGGACGCGCTCGTCAATGTGAAGGCTCAGCTCGAGCAGCGGGTCGCCACCGCGCTGGTGACCGCGGAGACGGCGCTCTCCGATCATGTGGTACAAGCCACATCCGCCAGGGTGGTGGACACCGACCGCCGGGTGGCCGAGCTGGAGGCCGGGATTCGCAGGTCCGCCGCCGAACGCCCAGGTCAGCTCATTGCCTGCGAGCGCGATATCGAAAGCCTGAACCGATGGATTCCGGTTGTGAAATAGGTTTCTCCTGGGTACTCCATAGCCATCCCGATGCCGTACCGACCGTCACATCGCGTTAACCTCTTAGCAGGAACCTGGGCGTCCGCTTCGTCCGTACACGCCGCCCGGTTGGGCGATCCGCCGATCGGTCGTAGCGGGTGCTTTACCGCCAATGGTGGCGCTCGGTGTGTTCGCGCTGGTCACGGGCCTAGGGCCAGGCGGCGGAGCACCGGGGCGGCTGCCCGTCTCAGGAGAGTTTTCATGACCTCAGCGACCATTCCCGGTCTTCGTGGATCCGACGGCAAGGCGCCGACCGAACATGCCGAACTGCTCGCCTGGGTGCAGGAGGTCGCAGAACTCACGCAGCCGGACCGCGTGGTGTGGGCGGACGGTTCGGACGAGGAGTGGGACCGACTGACCACCCAGCTCGTCGAGGCGGGCACGTTCAAGCAGCTGGACCCGAAGAAGAAGCCGAACTCCTTCCTCGCGCTCTCCGACCCCTCGGACGTCGCCCGGGTGGAGTCGCGCACCTACATCTGTTCCAAGACCGAGGCCGACGCGGGCCCGACCAACAACTGGGTCGACCCCGCGGAGATGCGCGCCACCATGACCGAGCTGTACCGCGGCAGCATGCGCGGCCGCACCCTCTACGTGGTGCCGTTCTGCATGGGCCCGCTCGGCGCCGAGGATCCCAAGCTCGGCGTCGAGCTGACCGACTCCGAGTACGTGGTGGTCTCCATGCGGGTGATGACCCGGATGGGCAGCGCGGCGCTGGAGAAGCTCGGCACCGACCGGCCGTTCGTCAAGGCGCTGCACTCCGTCGGCGCCCCGCTCGCCGACGGCCAGGCCGACGTGCCGTGGCCGTGCAACGACACGAAGTACATCACGCACTTCCCGGAGAGCCGGGAGATCTGGAGCTACGGCTCCGGCTACGGTGGCAACGCGCTGCTCGGCAAGAAGTGCTACTCGCTGCGCATCGCCTCGGCCATGGCGCACGACGAGGGCTGGCTCGCCGAGCACATGCTGATCCTCAAGCTCATCTCCCCGGAGAACAAGGCCTACTACATCGCAGCCGCCTTCCCGAGCGCCTGCGGCAAGACCAACCTGGCCATGATCCAGCCCACCGTCCCCGGCTGGCGCGCCGAGACCCTCGGTGACGACATCGCCTGGATGCGGTTCGGCAAGGACGGGCAGCTCTACGCGGTCAACCCGGAGTTCGGCTTCTTCGGCGTCGCGCCGGGCACCAACAAGAAGTCCAATCCGAACGCTATGGCCACGGTCGAGGCGGGCAACACCGTCTACACCAATGTCGCGCTCACCGACGCGGGCGACGTCTGGTGGGAGGGGCTGGAGGGCGAGCCCGACCACCTGATCGACTGGAAGGGCAACGACTGGTACCTCCGCGAGACGGAGACGCTGGCCGCGCACCCCAACTCGCGCTACTGCACCCCCATGTCGCAGTGCCCGATCCTGGCCCCCGAGTGGGACGACCCGCAGGGCGTGCCGATCTCGGCGATCCTCTTCGGCGGGCGCCGCAAGACCACGGTCCCGCTGGTCAGCGAGTCCTTCGACTGGCAGCACGGCGTGTTCATGGGCGCCACGCTCTCCTCCGAGCAGACCGCCGCCGCCGAGGGCAAGGTCGGCACCGTGCGCCGCGACCCGATGGCCATGCTGCCCTTCCTCGGCTATCACGTCGGCGACTACCTGGGGCACTGGATCAATATCGGCAAGAACGCCGATGCCGGGAAGCTGCCCAAGATCTTCTACGTGAACTGGTTCCGCCGGGGCGCCGACGGCCGCTTCCTGTGGCCCGGATTCGGCGAGAACTCCCGCGTGCTGGAGTGGATCGTCGGCCGGATCGAGGGCACCGCCGCGGCCGAGGAGACCGCCATCGGCCACGTGCCGACCGCCGGTCAGCTCGACCTCGACGGCCTCGATGTCGAGGCGGCCGATGTCGACGAGGCGCTCGCGGTGAACGCCGAGGAGTGGCGCAAGGAGATCCCGCTCATCGAGGAGTGGTTCGAGTTCGTCGGTGACAAGCTGCCGTCCGGCGTGCGCGACGAGTTCGAGGCGCTGAAGCAGCGGCTCGGCTAGTCGGTCGCGTCTCCGCGCGACGGGTGCACGGCCCTGGGGAGGCCCGTGCACCCGTCGCGCACGCGGCAGCCGCTGGAGGCCACCGGGCTGCCGATGGAAGTCGTTGCGGCGCAGGCGGGTTTCGGCAGCGTCACCGCGCTGCGCGCGCCGCCCCCGCACGCGCCCCCGCCGCGTACCGCCGATGAGGAATTCCGGTCGTTCGCGTTTACCGGACGCGTTCCAGGGGAATTCTCGGGATGCCATGAGGTCGGGCTTCGGTGGCATATGCTTCTCGCGTTCGACCTGGGTCAACGAAATACGGGCGCGCGGAAGGTGTCGGGACATGACCGATCTGGATACCGGTGCAATGCGTGACATTCTGCCGAGCACTCCGCTCCGGCGCGCCGCTTCCCGCCTGGATTCCGTTCTGCCCCCCGGGTTTCGGGTGGAGATCGTCGACGCCGACCCGGAGCCCGCCCCCGTCCTCCGCGTTGTCACGCTGGACGATTGATTCTTTGAAACTGCGCCCCGCAGGGGGCGAGTTCTGCGAGCACGTTCGCGACTTTGTTCGCGGCCGAGAAGCGCGGCACGTTGCATTTCCAGTGCCGAAATGTCTGTAGCGTGTTCTATTTCTGCGCTCTGCCACAGCTCCGTCCGCTATGAATTCCGACCTCCCGGTTCGCTTTTCGTCAAACGCACTATTGCGTTTTGTTGCTGATCGATGGATGCTGGTAACTGAAAGTCCGCTCGATCGAGACACAACCGAGACCGATTGGGGAGATCGCGACATGGCGGTGCACGTGATCGGACGATCGCTGATGACCAGCGACCGGACCGACCATCAGGCCAAGTCCGTCGGCACCGGAGGGTGGGTGGTGTCGTTTCTGCCCGGTCGCACCCTCACGCTGGAGCAGGCGACCGCGGCGATGCAGGCGGCGGAGGCGGTGGTGACGGTCGGCGCTCTGGCCGGTCAGGTCGGGCTCACCGCCATGGAGACGGTCGGGCTGGCGATGCAGGAGCCGCCGTGGCCCGCGCCGTCCGCCGCGCAGGCCGTCCGCCCGGCGCGGCTGCGCGGGCTGGTCTCCGCGGTGGCCCAGCGAGCCTGACAGCCAACTTTCAGCGACCGGCCGGTCGGTCCGGTGCAATGGCCACCACGACCAGATTGCTGACGAGTAACTCGCGGATAATCGGGATGCGCACGAGCCACCACGCCCAGCGTGGGTGGTAGCGCGGGAAAATCGCCTCGACCTGCGCGGGAGTGCGGGAGGCCCAGCGGAGTCCGGCCGCGGCGCGGACCGCGAAGAGCGATCGGCCGAACCGGTTCTTCGGCTCTCGGCCGTGCTTGCGCCGGTACTTGCGCGCGGCGTACTCGCCACCCAGGTAGTGCCATGGCCCGGTCTCGTGGCCACCGAACGGGCCGTGCCACACGGTGTAGGAGAGCACGACCAGCCCGCCGGGGCGGGTCACCCGGACCATCTCGTCCGCCATCAGCCAGGGGTCGGGGACGTGCTCGGCCACATTCGAGGACAGGCAGATGTCCACCGCGCCGTCCCGGAAGGGCAGCGCCATGCCGGAGCCGCGCACCGCGCCCGGCACCGAGAGCCCGGCGGCGTGCATCTCCGATGGGTCCGGCTCCACCGGCAGGTAGCGCGCCCCCGCGCGGTCGAACTCGTCGGCGAAGTAGCCGGGGCCGCCGCCCACGTCGAGCACGGTGGTGCCGGTGAGGTCGCGGCCAGTGGCGTCGAGGTAGAAGTCCGCGATCAGCTCGGCGGTGTCGGTCGCGAGGCCGCCGTAGAAGACGGCGGGGTCGGACTGCTCGAAGCGGAAACTGCCGAGCAGCCGCAGGGAGCGGCGCAGCGTCGCGCGCCGGGCGAAGGTCGGGGTGCCGCGGCGGGCGGGCGTGGCCGCGCGCCGGGCGCGGTCGGTGTTCACGGCTCGGAGCACGGCGCCGAGTCTCGCACAGCGGCGCGGGGCGGCGGCCCGGGAGATGTCCGGTCCGGCGCGGAGCCGGGGATATAGGGTGTATCGACATTCCCGGCCGACGACGACGAGAGAAGCTCCATCGTGCGCGAAGTGCTCCTGCTCTGCTGGCGCGATACCGGGCACCCGCAGGGCGGCGGCAGCGAGCGGTACCTGGAGCGGGTGGGGGCGCGGCTGGCGGCGCAGGGCGTCAAGGTCACGCTGCGCACCGCCGGGTACCGCGGCGCGGCGCGGCGGGAGCGGGTCGACGGGATCGAGATCAGCCGCGGCGGCGGGCGCTACACCGTCTACCCGCGGGCGCTGGCCGCCATCCTGCTCGGCCGGATCGGGGTCGGGCCGCTGCGCGGGCTGCGGCCGGACGCGGTGATCGACACCCAGAACGGCATCCCCTTCTTCGCCACCCTGGCCGCGGGCGCGCCCGCCGTCGTGCTGGTGCACCACGGGCACCGCGAGCAGTGGCCGGTGGCGGGCGTCCTGGTCGGGCGGATCGGCTGGTGGATCGAGTCGTGGCTCTCGCCGCGGGTGCACCGGCGGAATCAGTACCTCACCGTCTCGCTGCCATCGGCCGAGGAGCTGGCCACGCTCGGGGTGCGGCGCGAGCGGATCGCGGTCGTGCGCAATGGCGCCGAGCCGGTGCCCGCCGGGGTGCGCCCCGGCGACCGGGAGACCCGGGCGGCGGCGCCCCGGCTCGTCGTGCTCTCCCGGCTGGTGCCGCACAAGCAGATCGAGGACGCGCTGGACGCCACCGCCGCGCTGCGCGGCCGCTTCCCCGGGCTGCGGCTCGACGTCATCGGCGACGGGTGGTGGGCGGAGAACCTGAAGGCGTACGCGCGCGAGCTGGCCATTGCCGACGCGGTGACCTTCCACGGGCACGTGGACGAGGAGCGCAAGCACGAGCTGCTCGGGCGGGCCTGGGTGCAGGTGCTGCCCTCGCGCAAGGAGGGGTGGGGGCTGGCCGTGATCGAGGCGGCGCAGCACGGGGTGCCGACGATCGGGTACCGGAGTTCGCGCGGGCTCACCGACTCCATCGTCGATGGGGTGACCGGGGTTCTCGTCGACGATGCCGAGCAGCTCGCGGCGGCCGCGGCGGAGCTGCTGGGGGACGGGCCGGGGCGGGCCGTCATGGGGGAGAAGGCGCGGGCGCGGGCGCGGGAGTTCTCCTGGGAGCAGACGGGGGACGGGGTGCACACGGTGCTGGCCGCTGCGGCCTCGGGTGGGTATGTCAGTGGGCTGATCGGGGCGCGGGAGAGTTCCGAGCTCGGTTGAGCGGTGGCCGCGCGCCGCGCGGGCGGCGTTTCGGGTGGAGCGCGGCGGTGGCCGCGGCGCCGACGAGCAACAGGGCGGCCCAGAGCAGGTGGGTTCCGCCCGTGATGCGGCGGGCGTCCGGGCCGGGCCGGTCGGGGAGGGCGGGGCCGGGGACGCGGTAGAGGGTGAGGTCCGCGTCGGTGTAGACCGGGGCCCCGAGCTGCGCGAGGGTGCGGGCGGACTCGCCGAGCGGCCCGGGGGTGCGGTGCTCGACCAGGATCCAGCCGACGCCGGAAGCGGCGACCTCACCCGCGGGTGCGCCGGCGAGCAGCGCCCGCTCGACCCGCGCCGCGCGCCTGCCCTCGCCGGTGACGGTGCCGCTGCGCACCGGGAGTTCGCCGGTCTGGAGTACGTCGGCCGGGAGCAGTCGCGGGGCGGGGTCGAGCACCGGCGGCTCGCCCGACCAGGGGAAGCGGCGGAACATGCCGCCGGGGAGTACCGCGATATCGCCGGGGTGCCCTGCCTCCTCGATCGCGGTGGCCGCGCGGGCCCACCCGGCTGGGTAGCGCACCGGGCGCAGTGCGCCGCTCGCGCCGAACGCCAGATCGGCGAGCGGCAGGGTGAGCAGGGCGATGAGCAGCGCCGCGACGGCGACCGGCGCCCGCCGGGCGAGCACCACCGCGCCCGCCGCTGCCGCGAGGGTGTAAGCGGGGACGGCGAGGGCCACGTACTTCTGGGTGTCGCGGAGCAGTCCGGCGCCGGGGATCGCCGTCACCAGTCGCTCGCCGAGGTCGAGGCCGAAGGGGGTGGCGCCGAGCGCGGGCAGCACGATCGCGGCCAGCGCGACTCCGGCGAGAGTGCGGCGCAGGGCGGTCTCGTCGCGGAGCCCGGCGGCGAGCAGGCGGCGCAGGCCGGCCCCGACGAGCAGGAGCAGCAGTGCGGTGCCGATCAGGGCGAGCGGGCCGGTGCGGGAAGCCGGGACGGCGTCGGCGTTCCAGATGCCGCCGAGCCCGGCCAGCGCACCGAGCGTGCCGAGGCCCGGCTCCGCGCGGGCGGCGAAGGCGGCGATTCCGGCGGGGTCCGAGTGCTCGCCCGCCGAGCCGGAGAGCGCGGCCGCCGCCAGCCACGGGGCGGCGGTGCCGAGCCAGAGCAGAGCGGTGCCCGGGATGCGGCGCGGGCCAACCGTGAGCAGGGCGAGTGCGCCCGCCAGGAGCGCGCCGGTCGGGGTGAGGCCCGCTGCCGCCAGGCACAGGGTGAGCGCGGCCCAGGCGGCGAGCCTGGTTCGGCCGGTGACGTGGCTGTCGCGCAGGCGCAGTGCCGCGAGGACCGTCCACGGCAGGGCGGCGTAGCCGGTGAGCAGGCTCCAGTGGCCCTGCAGCAGGCGCTCGGCCACGTACGGATTCCAGAGCGCCACCGTCACCGCGACCAGCTGCGCGTACAGCGGTGCGTTCAGCAGTCGGCGGGCGAGCACGCCCGCGCCGACCCCGGCTGCCCACAGCGCGAGCAGCAGGACGGCCTTCACCACCAGCCCGCCGTCCACCACGGTGGAGAGCACGGCAAGCGCCGCGTCCTGCGGGACGGCTCGCGGGGCGGCGTCGCCGAGGCCGAGTGCGGAATCGGTCAGGTACGAGCGCGGTGTGCTCACGGCGTCGCGCAGCAGGAGATGCCCCGGGGCGAGGAGGGGGGCGAGGATCAGCACAGCGAGCAGTGCGCTGTAGGCCGGAACGGCCGCGGCGCGCAACCGTGCGCGAGCGGGCGCCCCGCTGTCCGCGGTGGCTGTCGCGGGCACCCGACCAGCCGCCTCGTCCGGGGGCGGAGCCCCACCGGGGCTCTGCGCCCCCACTTCCGGCCCTGACTCGCTCACGCCGGATCACCCTACGGTCCGGCGGTGGGCCGGGGCGGCACGGGCCGCGGGGCGGGTGCGACGATGGGGCCGTGTCCGCTGCGCGTCGTCCTCCCCTGGTGGCGGATCTGACGTTGGTGACGGCGGGCGCCATGGTCGCCAATGCGGCGGGGTACCTGCTGCAGCTGCTGGCCGGGCGGTGGCTCGGCGCGGCGGGGTACAGCGAGTTCGCGAGCCTGCTCGCGGTGCAGCTGCTGTGCGCGGTGCCCGCGCTCGCCCTGCAGAACGTGATCGCGCGGGAACTCGTGCGCGGGGCGCCGGTCGCCGCGCTGCGCGCCACCCGCACCCGGTGCGCCGTCATCGTGGCGGCGCTCGCCGCGCTGCTGGTGCCGGTGGTGTCGGTGGCGCTCGATATCGGCGCGCTCGCCTGCACGGCGGCGCTGGTCGCCGCGCCCGCGCTGGTGCTGGTCTCCGGGGAGCAGGGGATCCTGCAGGGGCAGCGGCGGTTCCGCGCGCTCGCCGTCGTCCTGGGCTGCACCGGCATCGCGCGGGTCATCCCAGCCCTGACGGTCCTCGCCCTCGGCGCCGGAGCCGCCGCCGCCCTCACCGCGGCCGCCCTCGGCCTCGCCGCCGCCGCGGCCTACGCCCGCTACACCGCGCGCAGTGGGGTGAAGGCGGCTCGGGCCGCCACCTCGCCCGCCCGGACCGGCGATTCCGCCGCCTGCGGTGCCACGACCGCCGCGGTCGCCGCGATCCCCACCGCCGGAGCTGCTGTCTCCGCGCTCGGCGATCGCCGGACCGCCGTCCGGGAACGCACGGCGGGGGTCACCGCGGTGCTGCGGGCGGCGCAGGTGCAGGCGGCGCTCATGGCACTCTCCTCGGCGGACCTGATCCTGGCCCGCATCGTCCTGGACGAGGCGGACGCGGGCCGCTACGCCCTCGGCACCATCGCGACGAAGATAGCGTTCTGGCTCCCGCAGGCGGTCGGCGTCGTGCTGTACCCGCGGATGGCGCAGCCCGCGCAGTCCGCGCGCGCCATCCGCGACGCGCTGGCGGTGCTCTCCGGAATCGGCGTCGCCGCGGTCGCGGGCGCCGCGCTCGCCGCACCGCTCGCCCCGATCTTCGCGGGCGCCGACTACGCCCCGGTGCAGAACCTGCTCTGGCTCTTCGCCCTGCACGGCGCGATCCTCGCGGTACTGCAGGGCGCCCTGCTCTCCGCCATCGCCGTGGACCGCACCGCCCCGGCGGCGCTCACCTGGGTCGGGCTCGCGGCCGAGGTGGTGCTCATGGCGACGCTCGCGCACTCGGTGCCCGCGCTGGTCACCGTGGCCGCGTGCACCGCGACGGTGACGACGGCGCTGGTCGCGGCGGTGGTCCTGCGCACCGCGGCGCGCCGCGGCACGACCTGAGTGTCGGTGCCGAGGCGCACACTGACCCGATGGCGTACGACGAGAAACTCGCCGACCGGGTCCGCGCGCTCCTGGAGCCGGGCCCGTTCACCGAGAAGAAGATGTTCGGCGGCCTCGCCTTCCTGCTCCGCGGCCACATGGCGGTCACGGTGAGCGGCAGGGGCGGGATCATGGTGCGGGTCGACCCGGACGAGGGCCGCGGGCTGCTCGACGGCACCGCGGTCACCCCCATGGTCATGGCGGGCCGGGAAGTGGACGGCTGGCTCCGGGTCAGCGCCGCGGCCGTCGCCGACGACACCGCCCTGCGCACCTGGGTCGCGCGCGGCACCGATTTCGTCGCGACCCTGCCCCCGAAATGAGGAAGGCCCCCGGCGCGCACACCGGGGGCCTTCCCTACCGCGACCTCAGGGCCGCTTGTTGATGTCGATCCGCTCGGTCGGCGCATCCGGGTTGCCGCGCGGCCTGCCCCCGGCGGGCGGCGCGGTCGACGGGCCGGAGCCGCCGAACGGCGCGGCGCGCTGCATCGCGGGCTGGGCGCTGCCGCCGCTGCGCAGGCCGAGCAGCACGCCGACGATCAGCGCGATCACACCGAGCACGCCGAAGACGATCGGCAGGATCCGGCCGTACAGCGAGAGCCGGTCGATATTGTCCTTGGCCACCGCGAGCTGCGACTCGATCGTGTTCTCGTCGAACACCACGTGCGACTTGAGCGCCGTCACCTCGGGGTTGTCGGCGGTGCGGGAGTAGTAGATGTTCAGCGCCTCGCCGCCCTTGACCACGGTGCCGGTCTGCGGCTCCACCCACAGGTCGCGGGTGTTGCTGTACCAGCGGAACATGGTCACCGGGGTGTCGCCGCCCTCGACGCCCCACTTGGCGGCGGGCAGCGTCAGCCTGTTGGTCGGCGAGGCGACCACGTCGTTCAGGTTGGTCGGCGGCACGACCTGCTGGAAGTGGTAGACCTTGGTGCTGTTGATCTCGGTCTCCTCGATGAAGTTCATGTCGGAGGTCTTGCGCGCGTTGAGATCGAAGTACGGGTAGGTCTTCTTCTCGGTGCCGATCGGGAACCGGTACTGCAGGCCGGTGTGCTGCACCGGGTCGGCGATGCTCTCGCCTTCCCTGGTGGTGGTCACGGCGATCGAGCCGTTCGGCTCGGTGCTGACCGGCTCACCGGTGACGCGGTCGATGGTGACCCGGTCGACGGTGGCGGTGAGCAGGCCGGTGTCGCCCTGCTTGTCGATCCGCCGGAGCGTCTGGCCCGCCTGCACCGTCATCTCGTCGGCGTTCGACGGGTCCTCGACGGTGAGGAAACGCTGCGAGATCAGCGGAACGTTGCTGTCCACCTTGGCCGATCCCTCGGGCGCGCTGAGCGACCTGGAGTCGAGCACCAGGCTCTCCTCGCCCTCCTGGCTCGCCGCGATCGTGGTGATCTCCAGGTCGAGGGGAGTCTTGGCGACCTTGCCGACGGTGTAGGTCGGGATCAGCAGCGCCGCGACGATCAGCAACGCACCGAGACCCACGAGCAGGCAGGCCACCGTCCTTCGGGTTCCGGCACTCAGTGCCATGCAACTCTCCTCGTCGTAGAACAGACGTTCCGGCGAGCAGCGAGGCGGGCCGCGTTGCTCGTGAGCCCAGACACTAACAGTCCGATGTCTTACCATGCGGTGCCGAGCCCGGATTGAACGGAGAAAACGTGCCAGTCCCGTAATCGGGATCATTCGGGCGATGCCGAGTGCCCCGCCGCCGGGGCAGACTGGAGTGCCGTGACCGCCACCGCCCGCACCGATCCGGCCCCGGACGCCGCCGCGCCGGTGCGGCCGCGGTCCTTCGTCCCCGCGCTGGAGGGGATGCGCGGCCTGGCGGCGCTCGGCGTGTTGCTCACGCACGTGGCGTTCCAGACCGCGGCGACCGCGATCCCGGTGGTCGGGCCGATTCTCTCGCGCTTCGACATGGCGGTGGCGCTGTTCTTCGGCCTCTCCGGCTTCCTGCTCTGGCGCCCGCACGCCGCCGCCGCGCGCGGGCTCGGCGCCGCGCCCGCGGCCGGGTACTACTTCCGGCACCGGGCCGCGCGGATCCTGCCCGCCTACTGGGTGGTGGTCGCGGTGGTGCTGGTGCTGCTGCCGAACGCGGCGGCCACCGCGGGGCTCCGGGTGTGGGTCTCCAACCTGTTGCTGCTGCAGGTGTTCGTCCCCTTGACGCTCACCGACGGGCTGACCCAGATGTGGAGCCTCTCGGTGGAGGTGGCCTTCTATCTGGTGCTGCCGCTGCTCGCGCTCGCGATGCTGCGGCTGCGCGGCGCGGCCGCCCGCTGGCGGGTCCCGGCGGTGCTCGCGCTCGCCGCGGTGACGCTCGGCTGGAATCTCCTCCCGGTGCCGACCCCCGATGCCATCCACGCCGACAACTGGCTGCCGGGGTACCTGCCCTGGTTCGCCGCCGGGATGTTGCTTGCCGAACTGGCCTACGTTGTCCAGCCGGGTTCACGCTGGGAGCGCATCGCCGGGCGCAGGCGCTGGATGTGGACGCTGGCGCTGCTCGCCTTCCTGCTCTCGGCCACCGAGCTCGCGGGCCCGCCCGGGTTGGTGCGGGCCGAGCCGTGGCAGTACGTGGTGAAGGTGGGGCTCGGTGCGCTCATCGGCTTCGGGCTGCTCGCGCCGCTGGTGCTGTGCGACCGGCCGCGCCCGCTGCTCTCCGCGCCGGTGGCGCTGGCGGTGGGGCGCTGGTCCTACGGCATCTTCATCTGGCACCTCGCGGTGCTCTGGGTGATCTTCCCGGTCTTCGGCATCCTGCCGTTCAGCGGCAGCTTCGCGAAGGTGCTGCTGCTCACCGTCGCCTTCACGCTGCCGGTGGCGGCGGCGAGCTACGCGCTGGTCGAGGAGCCGTGCCGGCAATTCGCCCGGCGCTTCGACCGACCGAGGCCCTGACGCTCGATCTCGGGCAGGTGGTGTTGCGGCTCGTGCGCGACGAGCGCGGCGGCACCGGTCAATTGGCGGGCTAGATCAATCGTGGCCTGGGTGCGGAGATCGTGGCCAGCCGGGTCTCGTCGTGCTCGAAACCGCACTCCCGCGCAGCATTCCATGTGGTCGGGCTAGCGACGGCGGGTGGGGAGTGCGGCGAGGCCGAGTGCGATCACCGCGATCACCGCGGGGAGCTGGGTGAGGAGGGCACCGCCCAGATAGCCGTCCGGGTGGCGCCACGGGCCGGTGGAGAGGGCGGCGGCCGACAGCAGTGTGCCGGTGCCCGCGAGTACGGCGAGGGTGCGGGCGGTTTCGATGCCGCGGCGGTTCAGGAGTTCCAGGGCGGCCCAGCCCGCGGCGGCGAGCGCGAGGCCGATCGGCCCCGCGATCAATCCGGTGACGGCGAGCACGCCGGTGCCGGCCGCGATTCGGGAGCTGTAGGGCGAGCAGGGTTTCGCGGCCGCGACAGTGCCGCGCCGGGGGATCGCCAGGAGTAGGAGGGGGACAAGGAGGAGCAGGCCGCCGAAGATGCCGAGGCGGTACCAGCGGTCGACCGGGAACGAGACGGTGACCGGGCCGGTTTCGCCGGGCGGGAGGAGCCAGGCCTGTTGCCAGCCGTCGACCACGACGGGGCGCAGTTCGGTGCCGTCGGGCGTGTGGGCGGACCAGCCGACATTGGTACTGAGGGGGAGGACCAGGAGGCGGGTGCCGTCGCCGGGGGGCGTCGGGGGCGGGGTGGTGCTGTCCAGGCGGAGGCGGTCGACGGTGAAAAGGGCTGTGGGCGCGACATTGACCTCGGACGCGCCCTGGGCGAGCGGGACGGAAACCGGGGCGGGGGCGGAGGGTTCCGCATCGTCGGCCGTGGTGCCGGTCTCGGCGGTCGGGCTCGTCGCATCCGGCGCGGTGCCGGACTCAGCGGTGGTATTCGGCTCGTCCGCCGTGGCGCCGGGAGTCGCGGCGGGGCCTGTCTCGTCCGGCGCTGCGCCGACCTCGGAACCTTCCGCAACCCCGCACACCTCGGCGGGAACCGGTGCACCGGAACGCAACTCCGCCGCGGTCGCGGTGACCGAGGTCTGGAGGACACTCCCGCCGACTGCGATCACCGGACCCAGCTCGCACGGCACCGTGATCAACCGGTCGAGCGGGACGGGGGCCGGGTAGTCGGGGCCGAGCACATCGACCTCGGCCAACCCGGGCGGCTGCGGCAGGGTGAAGCCGAGCGCGGTGCGGTCGAGCACCGTGCGCCACGCTGTGACGCTCAACTCGATCCGGTCGGTGACCGTGGGGAACAGCTCGATCCGGCTCGGCTCGGCGGGCTCCGCGTCACTGCCCGGCAGCGTCCGCACCTGCGGCCCGTTGCCGAGATTCACCGTGACCGAGGTGGGCGCGGCGGGTAATCCGCCGAGCGAGGGCGTGAGGTCGAGCCCGGTGACCAGCGCGGGCTCCGGCAGTTCGAGGGTCAGGGTCGGTGGCCCGTCGGCGCCGGCCCGCACGGTCTTCTCCGGCGCGGTCCAGCTGGTGCGCGGATCACCGTCGGTGGCGGCGAAGGCGGAGCCGCGCAGGTCGCCGACATCGCCGGTGCCGCGCGCGACCGGCCGGGCCGGGTCGGTGAGCAGCGCCTCCAGTTCGGGGCTCTGCCTGGTGCGCACGGTGAGCCGGGGCGTCACCTCGGCCGGCGCGGGCACCGCGAGGGTGCGCTGGAAGGCGCCGGGCTCCTCCGGCGCCAGCGCCAGCCCCTTGTGGCAGTGAATCCGGTCCGGCGCGTCGAAACAGGCGCTGCGGCCGGGGAATTCCTGGCCCAGGTCCCAGGCGGCGGGCGTGCCCGCGACCGGCGGCAGCGCGACCGTGTGCCGGATCGGCACCCGCACCGGCGCCTCCCGCACCGAGTAGTCGTCCAGCGCGATCTCGCTGATGCCGAACTGCCCGCCCCGGGTGCCGCCCTCGGTGCGAATCGCGGTGACGCTGACCCAATCGGTGCTGCCCGCGGGCAGCGAGACCGACACCGGCGCACCGGGTTCGGTGATCCGCGCGGAGACGCTGCCGCGCTCGGTGCGCACCTCGATCCATTTCACCGGGTCGCCGAGCGCGGCCGGGCTGGTAGTCACCCGGAGCAGCCCGGTGCTGATCGGGCGGTCCAGGTCCAGCCGCAGCCACTGGCCGAGCGCGTACTCGCCGCCATTGCTGAGCCAGGCGGTCGACGGGTCGCCGTCGACCGCGGCGGCGGTGGAGCTGCCCGGTGCGGCGCCGCCGATCTGCGTGGCGTCCGCCGCCGAGCTGGCGGCGGTCACGGTCGCGCCGCTCCACGCGCCCTCGACCGGGGCCGCGCCGGGCACCGGATAGTCCGGGACCAGGTTGTGCGTGCGGCGCGCGTCGTCCGGGGCGCGGACGGCGGAATTGTGGTTGTCCACCCGGCCGAAGTCGGTCTCCCGCGCCACCGGGGTATCGGTGACGGTCACCGGACCCACGGGCAGCCCGGCCGCGGCGGCATCGGCGGCGAGCAGCGCGGGGATCGGGGCGCCCGGGTCGCGGCGCAGCCGCTCCAGCACCTCGGGGCCGCCCTGCACCACCGGGACGTCGGCGAGCGCGACGCTGTACGCGCCGGGGAACGACTCCGGCGCCCCCACCCCGGACTGCACCCGCTCCGGGGTTCCGATGCCCGGCGCATCGACCGCGTAGAGCTCGATCGCCGGGTAGGCCGGGCGCAGGTCGCCGTCGACCACCAGCCCCTCGGCGATGGCGGTGGCCTCGATCCGCGGGCCGAACTCGGCCACCCTGCGCAGCCCGGGCGAGCCGTCCAGCGCGCGGTGCGCCAGCATGGGCCGGGTGGAGCGGGAGGTCTCCGGGTCCAGGTCGTTGCGCAGCACCAGCACCCCGATGCCCTGCGCGGCCAGCGTCGGCGCCAGCCCGGCCGAGGGGCGGCCGTCGGCGAGCAGCCGCTGCACCGAGTCCATGGCGCGGATGGTGCCCGGCGGGTTCAGCGGGACGGCGTCGCGCACCGCCCACGGGGTCGATGCCAGCGCCTGCAGTGGCTCGTCCCTGGTCAGCCCCCAGACCTGGCTGCCGAAGGGCGCGCCGGGGACGACCAGCGCCCTGGTGTCGGCGGCATTGGCGGAGAGCCACTCCGCTGTCTCCCGCCAGTACGGCGGCACGGTGTCGTAGGCGCCGCGCGGAGCCAGCTTGCCGGTCCACGCCAGCGAGGTGGAGAGCGCGACCGCGGCGAGCACCAGCGCGGCCACCGCGACCCGCCGGTCCCGCTCCGGGTGCGCCCACGCGCTGCGCCAGGTGCGCAGCGGCACCGAGGCGGGTAGCGGGATCCGGGCGAAGAGGTGCGCCAGCCCGAGTACCAGCGGCAGCCGGATGAGCGGCTCCAGCTTGTGCACATTGCGCAGCGGGGCGCCGCCGGAGTCGAGGAAGACCCGGATCGGCTCGGCGAACGGGCCGCCCATGGCGCCGAGGTAGCCCGCGCAGATCCCGGCCAGCCCGGCGAAGAGGATCAGGGTGAGCCTGCCCCGGTGCGGCATGGAGCGCAGCGCGAGCCCGGCGATGCCCGCGGCCGCGATCAGCCCGGTGGCGAGGACCGCGGCGGGCTGGGTCACCAGCACCGCGCCCGCGATGCGCTCCGGGGAGACGAAGGGGGTCCAGCTGTCGGTGCCGCGCAGCACCTCGGCGAGCGAGGCCCACTGGGTGGTGACGCCGGAGGATTCGATGTAGTCGAGGAACGGCGGGCTCACCCGGCCGAGCAGCAGCAGCGGGACCGCCCACCAGAAGGTGGCGAGCACGAGCAGCGGGATCCAGGCGGCGGTGAAGCGCAGCCAGCGGCGATCCGGGCGGTAGGAGGCCCACCAGAGCAGGGCGGGAAGGAAGGCGGCGACCGTCGCGACGGCGTTCACCGAGCCCATGAGCGCGAGCGCGAGCGCGCTGCCCGCGGGGGAGGTGGCGCCGCCGCGGATCAGGCCGCCGGAGTCCGCGCCGGGGCCGGAGTCCGCCCGCGCGACCTCGCCGTCAGCTGTGGGGGGCTCGGACCTGCCGTCGAGCGTTGCGGGCTCGGTTGCCTCGGGGGCGTCCGCGGTCGACCCACCGCCCGCCCGGCGCCGCACCACCGCGACGCCGAGCGCGGCGGGGGCGAGTAGCACCCAGGGCGCCAGCATCATGGGGAGCGTCTCGGAGGAGATGGAGCCGAGCGTGGTCAGCACCCGCGGGCTGAGCGCGAAGGCAACGGCCGCGATCACCCGCGATCCGCGGCTGCCGATGCCGAGCGTCTGGCAGAGCCGGATCACCCCCCAGAACCCGGCGAGCAGCAGCAGCGCCCACCAGATGCGCTGGGTCACCCAGGCGGGCAGCCCGAGCAGGTGCCCGGCGGAGAAGAAGGTGCCGTGCGGGAAGAAGTAGCCGTAGGCCTGGTTCTGCACCTGGCCCATCGGGGCCTGGCTGCTCCACAGGTGCGCGGCCCGGTCGAGGAAGCCGAGCGGATTCTGCGCGAGGTCGTACTTGGTGTCGGCGACGGTCAGGCCGGGGGCCTGCAGGAAGGAGAGCAGGAACGCCGCGACGACCGTGCCGAGGAACCAGCGCCTGCCTAGCGGCGCGGTGTCGTCATCGGCGCCCGCCGCGCGCGGCGCGCGGGTGCCGAGGACGGGTGGAGCGGAGGTCAGCGGCTGCCGTACTCGACGTTGTTGAGCAGCGAGGAATCGGCGTCACCGCTGCGGTCGATCTCCGGCCGCGAGTTCTGCTGCACCGCGGCGGTGATGACGAAGACCGCGATCGCACCGATAACGGCGCCCGCGACCGCACTCACGAGACCGGGAACGGCAAAGGACTTCATCGCGGCACTCCAATACGACAGGGGCAGGCACGTGTTCCGGGTCAACCTAGCAGCCTTCGGCGCCGCCGCGGGGAGACGGGCGCGTTTCCGAGCCATCGGTTCGCGGTTCGGCTCGCGGCCGCGGCGCGGAGCACGGTGGCGGCGCCGCCCACCGGGGTGCCCGTTCGCGGGTGTGCGGTCCGTGGGATTCGGGCAGCCGAGCGGAGGGGGAGCGCGGCGGCCGCCCGCGATCAGCCCGCCGCTGCCGGGCAGTCGAGCGCGCCGAGCAGGGTGCGTAATTTGGCCGTGGTCTCGTCCAGCTCGGTGCGCGGGTCGGACCCGGCGACGATGCCCCCGCCCGCGAAGGCGCGCAGCGTGTGCCCACCGGCCGCGATCTCCGCGCTGCGGATGGCGACGACCCACTCCCCGTCCCCGTCCGGCGTGCACCAGCCGACCGCCCCGCCGTAGAACCCGCGATCCTCCTCGGCGTCGACCACCCGGTCCAGCGCGGCCAGCGTCGGGGTGCCGCAGACCGCGGGGGTCGGGTGCAGCAGCACCGCGAGGTCGAGCGCGCTCGGCGCCGGATCGGCGAGCGTGCCGTCGATCGGCGAGGCCAGGTGCCAGACCGCGTCCGTGCGCACCAGCTCCGGCCGCTCCGGAACGCGCAGCGTCCGGCAGACCGGCGCCAGCCGCTCCCGGATCCACGCCACCACGTAGGCGTGCTCCTCCAGGTTCTTGGCATCGCTGCGCAGCGCCTCGGCCCGCGCCCGGTCCGCCTCCGGGTCGGCGAGCCGCGGCACCGTGCCCGCCAGCGGCCGCAGCGAGACGACTCCGCCGCGCCGCGCGACCAGCACCTCCGGCGAGGCCCCGACCACCGCGTCCCCCGGCCGCCCCGCCACCGCGAGATCCGCGACGAAGACGTGCGCGCCCGGGTGCCGCTGCCGCAGCCGTGCGGCCACGTCCTGCGGGTCGATCCGCTCGGTCTCGCTACCGACCAGCACCGAGCGCGCCGCCACCACCTTGCGCAGCGGGTCGGCGGGGTCGCCGATCTGCTCGACCAGCTTGGTCACCCGCGCGATGTGCTCGTCCGGCGAGGGGAGCTCGGCCACCACCCGCAGCCGGGGCAGCTCCACCGGCGGCACCGGCGTCGGCGCGCGGCGCTCCAGCCGCTCCGGCACGATGAGCGCCGCCGGCCTGCGCGGATCGAAGGGCAGCGCCCCCACCACCGGGTCGCCGCCGCGCAGCGCCGCCGCGGCCGCCGCCGGGTCGGTGAACCCGGCACGCGTCCCGTGCGCGCGCAGCACCTCGGCCGGAGTGGCGAGCAGGAACGATGTCATAGCTCCGACCTTAGAACGGGCCGGAACGGGTCACCGCCCCGGTGGGACCAGCAACACAGGGCGGTGGCAGTGCCTGAGCACGGCGTCGGCGACGCTGCTGCGCAGCAGCGCGCGCAACCCGGTGGAGCCGCGGGTGCCCGCCACGATGATGTCGACATCGAGCTCGTCGGCGCACTCCACGATGGCGTTCCAGATGGTGGTGCTGCACTCCTCGGTGCGCGCCTCGGCATTGAGCCCGGCCAGCTCGGCCAGGTGCAGCCCCTCGGCGTTGACCGCCCGCGCGTCGCGGTAGGCGATGTCCTCGATCTCGTCCTCCGGCACCCACTCCGGCTGCATGACGCCGGAGAGCCCGGAGAGCCGGGCGGCCTGCCGCACCATGGGTTCCCACGCGGTGAGCACGACCGCCTTCTCGGCGCTGAGGAAGCGGCCGGCGTAGGTGATGGCGCGCTTGGCGTTCTCGGAACCGTCGTAGGCGATGAGCATCCGATCGCAGGGCACGGCGACCTCCCGGGGTTTGTGTGATCCAGGTTACAGCGGCCTCGTGCCCACCGGCACGTGCTCGCGGTAGAACGCCAGGTGCGCCGCGGCGGCAGCCGCCCAGTCGTAGCCCCGGGCCAGCGCGCGACCCGCCTCCCGCCGCTCCGGCGACGGCTCCCGCGCCTGCTCCAGCAGCACCGCCGCCTCGGCGACGTCCCGCGCGTAGGTGACGGCGGCACCGAACACCTCGCGCAGCACCGGCAGCTCCCGCGCGACCACCGGAACCCCGGCCGCCAGCGCCTCCATGGCCGCCAGCCCGAAACCCTCCCTGGTGGAGAGGAACCCGAGCACCTCGGCCCCCGCCACCAACCCGGGCAGCTCGTCGTGCGGCACCGGCCCGAGCACCAGCGGCTCGACCCCGAGTTCCGCGGCCCGCCGGTCGAACTCGGCCCGGTACGCCCGGTAGTCGAAGAGCGTCTCGCCCCCGGCGAACACCAGCCGCGGCCCAGCGGGCATGCGGGCGAACGCCTCCAGCAGATCGATACTCCCCTTGCGCGGCTCGATCCCGCCGACGGCGAGCACATACCGCCCGAGCCGCCGATCCGGCACCGCCGCGGCGAAGCGCTCGTACTCCACCCCGTTCGGGATCACCGCCGGCGTCAGCCCCCAGCCCGCCCGCACCTCGTCGGCCACCGCGCGCGAGACGCAGATCCGCGCGAACGGCCGCACCACCGCGCGCTCGTGGCAGCGCACCAGCTCCGGTGTGCTGAAGGTGTCCAGGTGGTGGATGGTGCGCACGCAGCGCCCGACAGCATTGGCGGTAATGCAGTCCTGGGCGTGCACCACGTCGTACCCGGCCGGGTCGAAGGCCGCGCGCAGCACCGCGATCGAGCGCAGGATCCGCGCCCCCACCCCCTCGCCATCGCGCGCGGCGAACGGCACCACCTCGACCCGGACCCCCGGCCGCACCGGCCGGAAGAACGCCTGGTCGCCGCCGCGCCCGAGGGTCCACACGGTGACCTCGGCCCCGGCGTTGGCCAGCGCCTCGGCCAGGTTCAGGGTGTGCACGACCCCGCCGCGCGGCTTGGTCGAGTAGGTGAGCAGCGCGACGCGCATCAGAATGCCTTCTCCCTGAGCAGGTTCGGATAGCTGCCGACCCGCCGCTCGGCCAGGTGGTGCAGCACCCGGCGGGCCCGCTCCACCTCGGCCGCCACATCGATGTCGGCCACCGCGAGGCCGCCCTTGGACCAGGTCTTGGCCAGCACGTCACCGCCGGGGCCGACCACCTTGGCCTGCCCGAGGAAGCGCAGGTTTCCGGTGACCCCGGTCTGATTCGACGACACCAGCACCACCTGGTTCTCCGCCGCCCGTGCCTGGTCGTAGAGGTCGAAGAGCCGGGCCTGGCGGTCGTTCGGCAGCCGGGAGGCGCGGTCGGTGACGCTGGCGGGCCAGGCCGAGAGCGCCGCGATGAGCTGCGCGCCGTCCAGCGCCAGCGTGCGCGCGGCCTCCGGGAAGGTCTTGTCGTAGTCGATGAGCATCCCCATCCGCCCGACGGGGGTGTCGAAGGCGTGGAAGCCGTCGCCGGGGGCGTAGGCCAGGTGCTCGCCCGCGGGCTGGTGCACCTTGCGGTGCCTGCCGAGGATGCCGTCCCCGGTCAGGCAGACCGCGGCGTTGTACCTGCGCTCGCCGTCGCGCTCGGCGTAGCCGACGCAGATCGTCATGTGCCGCGCCATCTCCCGGATTCGGCGCAGCTCGGGGCCGTCCGGGTCGATGGCCTCCGGGCCGGACGCCGGGTCGGGGTTGCGCAGGTCGCCGATGTAGCCGCCGAGCGTGGCGTCGGGCAGCACGAGCAACTCGACGCGCTGCTCGCGCAGCCGCTCGACGATGCCGTCGAGCTTCTCCAGCGCGCGGCCGATATCGGCGCCGAAATGCCCGGCGAGCGCGGCGATCCTGGTGGTCGGCACGGCCGCCCCTCAGGCCGCGACGCTGGCCGAGGCGGCCGCCGCGATCCGCTCGGCCAGGTACTCGGCGTCCCGCGCGATCGCCGCGAACCGCCCCGACCCCCAGGTGTGCAGCCAGGGCAGCCCGACGAAGTACAGCCCGGGCGAGGTGGTGACGCCGCGGTTGTGGCACGGGTGCCCCTCGCCGTCGAAGACCCCCGCGCGCAGCCAGCGGTAGTCGGTGCGGAACCCGACCGACCACACCACCGCCGAGATCCCGGCCGCGCGCAGGTCGAGCGCGGTGCGCTCGTGCTCGGGCCGCCACACCGGGGTGTAGCGCGGCTCGACCGGCGCGGCGATGCCCGCGCGGTCGATATAGCCGTCGATGGCGTTCTTGATGCCGTCGGCCACCGCGTCGGCGGCGTCGAGGGAGCGCTCCAGCGAGGCGTCGAAGCGGGCGGTGCCGTCCGGGTCGAGCCCGATCAGCCTGCCGTAGAGCGCCATGCCCTCCAGCGCGAAGCGGCGCAGGTCGATATCGCGGCCGCCGTCCCGCCCGGTGACGTAGTGATTGGTGTTCTCCCGCTTGCCGATGCCGCCGGGCTGATCCTCGATCGGGATGTCGTAGTGCCCCATGTCGTGCAGCCAGGCCACACAGTCGCGGCCCCGGTAGAAGCGGGCGACCCGGGGCGCGTTGCCCACCGCCAGGTGCACCTCGCGCCCGGCCAGGTGCAGGTCCTCGGCGATCTGCGCGCCGGACTGCCCGGTGCCGACCACCAGCACCGCGCCCGCGGGCAGCGCCGCCGGGCTGCGGTACTCGGCGGAGTGCAGCTGGGTGACCGCCGCGGGCAGCCGCTCGGCGAAGCGCGGAATCGTCGGCACGTGGTAGCCGCCGGTCGCGACCACCACCTGGTTCGCGTGGAAGCCGCCCGCCGCGGTCTCCAGGTCGTAGCCGCCGCGCGGCGCGCGCGTCATCGCGTGCACCCCGGCGTGCTCGAGCACCGGTGCGCCGAAGCTGTCGGCGTAGCCGCGGACGAAGCGGTACACCTCGTCGCGGGCCATGAAGCCGTCCGGGTCGGGGCCGTCGTAGGCGTAGCCGGGCAGTACGCACTGCCAGTTCGGGGTGACCAGGGTGAAGTTGTCCCAGCGGCCGTCGCGCCACTCGTGCGCGATGGTGTCGCGCTCCAGCAGCAGGTGGTCGATGCCGCGGCGGGTCAGGTGCCAGCTCACCGCGAGCCCGGCCTGGCCGGCGCCGACCACGATCACGTCGTGGTGCCGCACCCGCGGCGGGCAGAGGGTGGGGGCGAGCTGCTCAGACATGGACGGCCAGCCGTCCGGTGACGCCGTGCTCGCGCACCACGCTGTGGTACAGCTCCGGCCGCCGGTCGCGCAGGTTGTACATACCGCCGCCGCGGGCCCGCTCCAGCGCCTCGGCCACGTCGAGGGTGGCGGTCGCCAGCCCGGGGTGCACCCCGGTGGTGGCCAGCACCTCGCCGCCGGGCCCGACGATCTTGGCGCTGCACACGAAGCGCAGCGAGCCGAAGGTGCCCGCCTGGTTGGAGGCCACCCAGACCAGCTGGTTCTCCACCGCGCGGGCCCGGTCGAAGATGTCGAAGCGGTGCAGCCAGCGGTCGTCCTCCAGGTTCGCCACCGTCGCGGTGCGCGAGGTGGGCCAGGCGGAGAGCGAGGTGACGATCTCGGCGCCGTCCAGCGCCAGCGCCCGCGCGGCCTCCGGGAAGGCCTTGTCGTAGCAGATCTGCATGCCCATCCGGCCGATCGGCGTGTCGAAGGCGCGGTACTCCGAACCCGCGCTGTAGCAGAGGTTCTCGCCGAGCGGCTGGTGCACCTTGCGGTAGCTGCCGAGCACGCCGTCGCCGTGCAGCGTCACCGCGGCGTTGTACCTGGTGTCGCCGTCGGCCTCGCAGAAGCCGAGGGTGATCACCAGGTCGCCCGCGATCTCGGCGATCCGGCGCAGCTCGGGGCCGTCCAGCTCCAGCGCGGGCGGCAGGCTGCGAAGGCGGCGCTCCCTGGCCTCGGGAGTCTCGTCACCGCCGCCCAGGCTGGGCAGGTAGCCGCCGAGGCAGGCCTCGGGCAGCACGAGCAGGCTGCTGCCGCGCTCCCGCGCCGCGTCGGCGAGTTCGGCGATGGTGCGGTAGCAGGTCTCCAGGTCGCGGCCGAACTCGGCGGCCGCGACGGCGATGGTGGTGTCGGTCATGATTCTCCCAATCCAGTGACGGTGCCGGGCACCGCCGTAGTCGTCGCGCCGTCCGGCCAGCGCAGCCGCACCCCGGCGCCGGGGACCAGCCGACCGCAGACGGCGGAGCGGGCGGGGCCGGTGGCGGGGGCGGGGGTGCCCGGCCGGTCGGCGGTGAGCACGGCGAAGCCGGGGAAGCAGGTGAGCCAGGCGCCGAGCGCGGCCGTCTCCGGGCGGGGGATGCGGGCGACGTCCAGCTCCGCGCCGAGCCCGCTCGCCTCGGCGAGCATGCCGGTGGTGCCCGCGATGCCCGCCATGCTGACATCCTTCGCCGCGGCCGGGGCCGCCCAGGCGACCACCCGGTTCAGCGCGCGCAGCTCGGCACCGCTGCGCCGGGAGGTCGAATCCCACTGTCTGCCGTGGTATCCCGGACGCCAGCCGCCCTCGGTGTCGGCGGTGAGCCGGAGTTCGTGGCCGGGCCTGCCGCCGCCGCCCGGCACCGGTCTCGCGGCGCGGCCGAGCGCCGTCACCGCGAGCGCCGCCGGGACGCCGACCTGGGTGTGGCCGCCGAGCACCGGCACGTCCCACGCGCTCGCCGCGGCGGCGAGGCCGCGCATCAGCGCGGTGAGGGTGGCGCGGGTCGGGGCGGCGACGGCGTCGAGCAGGCCGACGGGTTCGGCGCCCATGGCGGCCAGGTCGTTGAGGTTGACCAGGACCGCGCACCAGCCCGCCCACTCCGGGTCGCGCTCGGCCATGGACGGCAGGATGGCGTCGCAGGCGGCGATCAGGTCGCTGCCGGGTACCGGGGCGCCGTCGTCGCCGCGGAAGCCGGCGCCGCCGAGGTTCTCCGCGTGGTCCAGCGGGGTCAGCACCTCGGCGAGCAGCGCCTTCGTCGAGTTGGTCAGCCGTTCGACGCGGTCGATGGGCCAGCGCACGGCGACGTGCGGGCGGCCGTTGATCGCGGTGGTGCCGAGGCGTTCCCAGCCGAGGCGGGCGAAGAGTTTCGCGTGGGCGGCCTGGACGGTCGCCTCGAAGCGGAGGACGTCCGCGGTCTCGGCGTGCGCGCAGGCGGCAGCGACCAGGGCGGCGCCGACGCCCCCGGTGCGCAGGTCGGGCCGGACGACCAGGCGGCTGCCGGTCCACCAGCCGATGTCGGGGTCGGTGGCGGGGGCGAGGCGGACACCGCCGAGGACGGTGCCGTCCGCGGCCTTGGCCACCAGCACGACAGTGCGGGCGTCGTCGTCGCGGTCGTCGCGGTCCGTCTCCGTGAACAGGCCCTGGTCGTGGACGAAGGCTTCGCGGCGCAGGTCTCGATAGGCGCGGAGATCGGCCCCGTCGGCGGGCTGGATGAGGAAGGGATCGGGTGCGGGGCCGGTGAGCACGCTGAAGTCGGGCGGTCGGCCCCGGTGCGGGCCGTTGAGCAGGTCACTCCAGCTCATGGCCCGGTACATCGCATCGCGTTCCGCGGCTCGGCTGGATTGTGCGGCAGGGTTGGGCCCGGCGCTCCCGGCCGCGGGGCCCGCTGTGCGTGCGGAGAGAGCGGTCATCTCACCCACCCGCGTTCTGCAGGAGACTGCACGCCCCGCAGGCGGCGCAGCCCGCCTTCTGCCCGGACCCGCGCATCCCCGCGGCGTCGAGCAGGGCGGCGACCCGGACGGTCACGTCCCGCACCAGCTCGGACGGCGGCGCGGCCGCCCGGTCCACCTCGGCCGCGAGCGTCCCCGCCAGCGGCCGGAAAGGCACAACGAACGGGTACACCCCGAGCTCGATGAGCTCGGCCGCCCCCTCGACCAGCTCGTCCGCATCCTCACCCAGCCCGACCAGCAGATACGTCGAGACCTGGTTGCGGCCGAAGACCCGCACCGCCTCGGCCCACGCGGCCCGGTACTCGGCCAGCGGCACCGTCGCCTTGCCCGGCATCCAGCGGGCGCGCACCGCGTCGTCCAGCGACTCCACGTGGATGCCGATGGCATCGGCCCCGGCCGCCCGCAGCTCGGTGAGCGTCGCCAGATCGCCCGGCGGCTCGCACTGCACCTGAATCGCCAGCTCGGGCACCGCCGCCTTGACCGCCCGCACACAGCGGGCCAGGTGCCGCGCCCCGCGGTCCTTGGCCGCCGAGGTGCCGGTGGTCATCACCATCTGCCGCACCCCGTCGAGCCGCACCGCGGCCGCCGCGACCTCGGCCAGCTGCTCCGGCCGCTTCACCGCGACGGTGTCGCCCGCGGCCAGCGAGGCCTCGATGGCGCAGAACCGGCAACGTTGCTCCGCCCCGTACCGGATGCAGGTCTGCACCACGGTGGTGGCAAGCACGTCCTTGCCGTGCAGCCGGGCGAGCTTGTCGTAGCCGACCCCGTCGGCGGTGCGCAGGTCGTAGAAGGCGGGCCTGCGCACCGGCTCGACCTCGAGCCCCAGATCGGCGCCGTCCAGCAGCAACCTGTTGTCCCGCACCAGATACGGGCTGTCCGAGCGCAGCGGAATCGCCGCGCCGACACCGCCGATGAGCACGTGGCCGTCATCGCTCGGCCCCGCCCCCGCGCGCCGCTGAACCGGCGCATCGACGCGAACCCCCAGCAGCGCCAGATCGATCCGGGTGGACAGAGCGCTCATGGCTGTGCCCTTCTCGGCACGAGCGAGAGCCCTCCGTGGCTACGCTCCGCTACC
>NZ_BDBH01000017.1 GCF_001612885.1 Nocardia harenae NBRC 108248
CCGGCCCCTACAGCTGGTAGGTGGAGTTGATGATGGCGCCCTTGCGGGCGTAGTGGATGAGCGCGTCCTGCACATCCAGCGGGTGCGCCGGAATGACGCCCTCGATCAGGTCCTCCTCGCGCGCGCCGTGCAGCGCCAGCCCGAACCGGCAGGCGAACACCTTGCCGCCCTCCTTGATGAAGGTCGCCAGCGCGTCGTTGATGTTCTGCTCGCCCGGGAAGCCGCTGTCCCCGGTGGTCGGGAAGCCGCGGGTGGCGATGGCATTGATGGCGCCGGGCCCGTAGAAGTAGATGGCCGACTCGAACCCCTTGCGCAGCGCCCGCGTGGCCTGCAGGATCGCGACGAAGCTCACCGACGACTCGTGCGCGATGCCGTGCACCAGGGTGAAGTAGGTCTCGCCCGCCTCCGCCTTGTAGTCCGGGAAGATCTTGGTGGCGCCGTAGATATTGCTGCCCTTCGGCAGCGCCGGGTGCGGGATCTCCGCCAGCGACGCGGCGATATTCGCCTCGATGGCCTTGTCGATATCGGTGGTGGTGGGTGCGGACACCGGGTCTCCTCGGGGAATAGGGCGTTTCGGGATGACATCGAGTACACGAGCGCGGTATTGCCGAATGGTTACCTCGGGAACAAGTGCGCATGTCTGCTTTCTCACCGAATCCCAGCCTCGGGAATACCCGTAAAGCATTGCGCAGCAACGCTTTACCGAACACCTACTGCGGGAGGCGGGAACCGGTGCGCTGTGCCTGAAATGACCACGAAACACCTCCCCGGCGCACCCCGCCGACCCGTGTCACGCCCGGAACACACCGCGAAACACTCCCGCAATCCACCCGCCGCGAACCCCCGCGGCACCCCCCGCTACCGTGAACCCCCATGCGGAGACCCCTGCTGCTGCTCGCCCTCGTCGCCGCGCTCACCACCGCCTGCTCGAGCGGCGATGTCACCCGCACCGCCACCGAGACCACCACCTCCGCCCCTGCCCCCGCGCCGGCGACGGCCACCACCGTCGCCCGCGACTGCGGCGCCGAGTTCCTCGCCACCCTCAGCACCAGGCAGAAGCTGGCCCAGCTGCTCACCGTCGGCGTCACCGACGCCGCGGACGCGGCGAACGTGGTGCGCAGCGAGCAGATCGGCGGCATCTTCATCGGCGGCTGGACCGACCGCGCGCTGCTCGCGGGCGGCCAGATCAACCCGGTCAAGGCGGCCTCGCCGATCCCGCTCATGGTCACCATCGACGAGGAGGGTGGCCGCGTCTCCCGGGTGAAGGACCTGATCGGCCCCGCGCCGTCCGCCCGCGTGGTCGCGCAGACCATGTCCCCCGACGAGTTCTACGCCGCCTCGGTGCAGCGCCTCACCAAGCTGCGCGACCTCGGCGTCACCGTGAACTTCGCCCCCGACGTCGACGTGAGCAGCCAGCCGGACGACACCGTGATCGGCGACCGCTCGTTCTCCGACGACCCGGAGCAGGTCACCGTCTACGCCGACGCCTACATCCGCGCGCTGCACGAGACCGGCGTCGGCGGCGTGCTCAAGCACTTCCCCGGCCACGGCTCCGGCTCCGGCGATTCGCACACCGGCGCCGTGCGCACCCCGCCCTTCGCCCAGCTGCAGGCCAGCGACCTGGTGCCGTTCCGCAACCTGGTCGGCTCCGGCCTCGGCGTCATGATCGGCCACCTGGACGTGCCCGGGCTGACCACCGCGAACGTCCCCGCCAGCATCAGCCCCCAGGTCATGCAGCTGCTGCGCACCGGCACCGGCTACGGCGCCGCTCCGTTCACCGGCCCGATCTTCACCGACGACCTCGGCGGCATGGCAGCCATCACCGACCGCATGTCGATCGAGGACGCCGTCGAGGCGGCCCTGGTCGCCGGTGCCGACAATGCGCTGTGGATCAGCACCGACGCCGTCCCGTCCGTGCTCGACCGGCTGGAGCAGGCCGTCGCCGCGGGTACGCTGCCGATTTCCCGGGTCGATGCCTCGGTTTTGCGCATGGCCGCCTACAAGGGCGCGCTTCCGGCCTGCTGAGCGCACCCGGCGAATGCTGGGCTATTCCGGGTCGGCGCGAACTTACCTTGGAGTAATATAAGAGCCTCACCATGTGGTAGGAGAGAGTGGATGGCGGGCGGAACGAAGCGGCTCCCTCGGGCGGTACGGGAGCAGCAGATGCTGGACGCCGCGGTCGAGGTATTCGCGCGGAAGGGCTTCCACGACACCTCGATGGATGCCATCGCCGCCGAGGCGCAGATCTCCAAGCCCATGCTCTACCTCTACTACGGCTCCAAGGACGAGCTCTTCCGTGCCTGCATCCAGCGCGAGGGGCTGCGCTTCATCGAATCCGTCGCGCCGGCGGGAAATCCCCAGCTCACTCCGCACGAGCAGCTCCGCACCGCGCTGGAGGGCTTCCTCGGCTTCGTGGACAGCAACCGCAAATCCTGGCAGGTGCTCTACCGGCAGGCGATCGGGCAGGAGTCCTTCGCCTCCGAGATCGAGAACGCCAGGGAGCGGGTCATCGAACTCACCGCGAAGCTGCTGGAATCCAGCGCCAGGTATGCCGAACCGGGCACCAACTTCGATATTGTCGCCGCAGCCGTGATCGGTGCGGGCGAGGCCATCGCCGACCGCGTCGCCGGGGGCCGCATCGAGGTCGCCGAGGCCGTCGACCTCCTCGACGACCTGGCCTGGCGCGGTCTGGCGGGCCGCAAGAAGTCCGAGTAGAGGTTGCGATGTTCGGAGTCCTCACGCCGTGTGCGCACGGCGCGGTCAGGCACGGGATAGCCCCCGGCGAGTGGTATGCCCAGCTCTGCGGGCTCTGCCTCGGGCTGCGCGACGAGCACGGGCAGCTCGCCCGGACCGCGACCAACACCGACGCCATGGCGCTGACCGTGCTCACCGAGGCGCAGTCGCCCGCCGTCCCGGCCCGCAGCGGGGTCGGGCCGTGCGCGCTGCGCGGTATGCGGAAGGCCGAGGTGGCTGTGTCGCCGGGGGTGCGGCTGGCGAGTACGGCCTCGCTGCTGCTCGGCTCGGCCAAGCTGGAGGACCACGTCCGCGACGGCGACATCCGGCGCGGGGCCAGGCGGCCGGTCGCCGCGGTCTCCGGCCGCTGGGCCAGGCGGGCCGCGCTCCAGGCGGATTCGATCGGGCTCGACATCGGTCCGATGGTCATGGCCATCGCCGAACAGTCCGCCCTGGAATCGCACTCCCAGCTCACGCTGGAGGACCTGCTCGCGCCCAGCGCCTTCTGCGCGGGCGAGCTCACCGCGCACACCGCCGTGCTGGCGGGCAAGCCGGAGAACGCCGAAGCGCTGCGCGCGACCGGTCGCCACTTCGGCGCATTGGCCCACCTCGCCGACGCCGTCGAGGACCTCGACGACGACCTCGCCGCAGGCAAGTTCAACCCGCTCGCCGCCACCGGAACCACCCGCGTCGAGGCCTACCGCGCCATGCGCGAGGCCGAGCGCGGCCTGCACACCGCCATCACCGACGCCGGGCTCGACACCACCCCGACCGTGCGCTGGGTGCTGCTCGACCCGCTCGAGGGGCTGCTGCACCGCCTCGGCCACGAACTCGGCGTGCTGCACGCCAGGCGGCGGCCGCGGCACAACCCGGTCGCCGTCTTCCCGCAGGCCCCCGCCCCGAAGCCCGGGCTGCTGGAGGGAATCGGCCTGCTTTTTCAATACCCCACCGGCTACGCCTGTTTCGCCTCGCACCGGCGCCCGTGCAGCGGCGAGCGCAAGAATTCCTGGCTCTCCCGCATGGACTGCGGCGACGCCTGCGAGTGCTGCGACTGCAGCAACTGCTGCTGCGACTGCGATTGCTGCGACTGCAACTGCTGACCCGCCCGGAATCGCGCCGCCCCTGGCCTGTCCTGACGTGAAGCCGCCGCCCCCGGCCGCAACTCACCGAATGCGAAGGGCCGCACCTCCCCCCTGGGAGGTGCGGCCCTTCGACATTCCCGCCGCCCGAAGCGGCGAAGACTCAGCGCAGCGTGCCGGTCAGGTGCGGATACCCCTTCTTCGGGTGCCGCAGGGCGAGATCCCACCCACCCTCGACCTTGTCCGCGTACACATTCACCGACGAGGGCAGCAGAATCGGCTTCCCGAACTTCACCGCGTACGCCACCTTCCCCGGCACCCGCCCCTCGACCGCACCGAGAATCTTGGCCGCCGACCACATCCCGTGCGCGATCGGCCGCGGGAACCCGAACGCCTTGGCGCCGAGTGCGGAGACGTGAATCGGGTTGCGGTCACCGGAGGCGGCCGCGTACCGGTTGATCTGCTGCTGATCCGGCCGCCAGGTGAGCAGCGGCGGCGGCGGAACCTCGTCCGGCTTCGGCTCGCCCTTCGGTCCGCCGGAGAGCGAGGTGCGCTGCTGGTGCAGGAAGGTCGTGACCTGTCGCCACACGAGCTCGCGCCCCACGCTGATCTCACTGATCGCGTCGACCAGCAGCCCCTTCGGGTGCTCGCGCAGATTCTCGATGTGCGCGGTGACGTCCAGCGGCTCGGCGACCGAGATGTCCCTCGCCCGCTCGATCAGGTTCTCCGCGTGCACCGCGCCGACCGCGACGAACGGGAAGTCGCGCGCCACCACCAGCTGCATCACCACCGGGAAGGTGAGGATGAACGGGTAGGTCAGCGGCAGCGCGTCGCGCAAGCGCAGCCCGGTGGCCCGGCAGTACGCGGCCAGGTGCTCCGGATCGACCCGCAGGCCGTCCAGCTTGATCGCGCGGTCCGGGATGGCCGAGCCGCGCTTGCCGAGCGGCACCGCGCCGAGCGCCGCCTTCAGGTACAGGCTGCCGTTCGACCTCGGCTGGTCGATGGTGATCACGTCGGTCCCTGTGCGCACGGGCACCGTCACGCTCCGATCATCGCCTGGCCGCAGACGCGGAGGATATTGCCGTTCACCGCGTTCGAGGCCGGGCAGGCGAAGTAGGCGATGGCCTCCGCGACGTCGACGGTCTGGCCGCCCTGCAGCAGCGAGCTGAGCAGCCGCCCGCCCTCGCGGGTGGCGACCGGGATGGCCGCGGTCATGGCGGTCTCGATGAAGCCGGGCGCCACCGCGTTGATGGTGATGCCCTTCTCGGCCAGCTTCGGCGCCTCGGCGTTCACCATGCCGATCACGCCCGCCTTGGAGGCGCCGTAGTTGGTCTGACCGCGGTTGCCCGCGATGCCCGCGATCGAGGAGACATCGATCACCCGGCCGCCCTCGGCGAGCGCGCCCCGCGCCACCAAGCCCTCGGTGATCCGGTGCGGCGCAGCGAGGTTGACGTTGATGACGGCGTTCCAGCGGCCCTCGTCCATATTGGCGAGCAGCTTGTCCCTGGTGATGCCGGCGTTGTGCACGATGATGTCGAGCTTGCCGAAGCGGCCGGTGACGAACTCGGCCAGCTTCTCGGCGGCGTCCGGCGCGGTGACGTCCAGCGCCAGCGCGGTGCCGCCGACCTTGTTCGCGGTCTGCGAGAGCGCCTCGCCCGCGGCCGGGATGTCGGCCACGATCACGGTGGCGCCGTCCCGCGCGAAGACCTCGGCGATGGTGGCGCCGATCCCCCGCGCCGCACCGGTGACCACGGCGACCTTGCCCGCCAGCGGCCGATCCCAGTCCAGCCCGGTGACCGCCGCGTCGTCCTTGCCCACCCGGATGACCTGGCCGTCCACGAAGGCCGACTTGGCCGAGAGCACGAAGCGCAGCGTGGACTCCAGCCCGGTCGCGGCGGGGGACGCTTCCGGGTGCAGGTAGACCAGCTGCGCGGTGCCGCCGCGGAGCAGCTCCTTGCCGACGCTGCGGGTGAAGCCCTCCAGCGCGCGCTGCGCGATCTGCTCGTCGGCCGACGCGGTCAGCTCCGGGGTGGTGCCGATGACCAGCACCCGGCCGGAGGGCGCGATGCTGCGCATGGCCGGCTGGAAGAACTCGAAGAGCTGCGACAGCTCCTCGACCGTGCCGATGCCGGTGGCGTCGAAGACCAGCGCGCCGTACTTGGTGCCCTGGGCGAGCGTGTCGGCGAAGGTGTAGTCGGTGAGCAGCGCGCGGATCGGCTCGGCTACCCGGCCCTTGCCGCCGAGCAGCACCGGGCCAGGCAGCGCCGGCTCACCCGGCTGGTAGCGGCGCAGCGCCTCCGGCTGCGGCAGCCCCAGCTTGCCCGCCAGGAACTTGCCCGGACCGGAGTGGACGAAGGAGCCGTAGAGGTTGGGCGCACCTTTTGCGGCAGAGGACTTGGCCACTGTTCCTACCTATTCTCTCGGGTGTCGGCGTGCTGGGGTGCTGTGTCGACAAATAACTTACTCCAGAGTAAGTTTAGTGTAAACACCGACCACGACGGGGAGACACGAGTGACCACCTCAGCCAAGAACACGTCCACGCGCCCGGTCGCGATCGTGGGCGGCAACCGCATTCCGTTTGCCCGTTCCGACAGGGCCTATGCGCACGCCTCGAACCAGGACATGTTCACCGCCGCGCTGGACGGGCTGGTGAGCCGGTTCGGGCTGCAGGGCGAGCGGCTCGGCATGGTGGCGGGCGGCGCGGTGCTCAAGCGGGTCGGCGAGCACAGCCTGATCCGGGAGAGCGTGCTCGGCAGCACCCTCTCGCCCTACACCCCCGCGCACGACCTGCAGCTCGCCTGCGGCACCGGCCTGCAGGCCGTGGTCACCGTCGGCGACGCCATCGCGCTCGGCCGCATCGAGGCGGGCATCGGCGGCGGCACCGACACCACCTCGGACGCCCCCATCGGCGTCAGCGAGGGGCTGCGCGAGTGGATGCTCGACATCAACCGCGCCAAGACCGGCGCCGATCGCGCCAAGCTGGTCGGCAGGCTGCGCCCGGGGATGGTCGGCATCGAGATCCCGCGCAATGCCGAGCCGCGCACCGGCCTCTCCATGGGCGAGCACGCCGCCATCACGGCGAAGGAGTTCGGCATCGCCCGCGAGGCGCAGGACGAGCTGGCCTACCTCTCGCACAAGAACATGGCCGCCGCCTACGATCGCGGCTTCTTCGACGACCTCATCACCCCCTTCCTCGGCCTGACCAGGGACGACAACCTGCGCCCCGGCTCCACGGTCGAGAAGCTCGCCACCCTGAAGCCGGTCTTCGGCGTCAAGGCGGGCGGCGCCACGATGACCGCGGGCAACTCCACCCCGCTCACCGACGGCGCGTCGGCGGTGCTGCTCTCCAGCGAGGAGTGGGCCGCCGAGCGCAACCTGCCCGTGCTCGCGCACCTGGTGGACAGCGAGGTCGCCGCCGTCGACTACATCCACGGCCCCGACGGCCTGCTCATGGCCCCCACCTACGCCGTCCCCCGGCTACTGGCCCGCAACGGGCTCACCCTGCAGGACTTCGACTACTACGAGATCCACGAGGCCTTCGCCTCCGTGGTGCTCTGCACCCTCGCCGCCTGGGAGTCGGACGCGTACTGCAAGGAGCGGCTCGGGTTGGACGGTGCGCTCGGGTCGATCGATCGCAGCAAGCTCAATGTGAACGGTTCCTCGCTGGCCGCGGGGCATCCGTTCGCTGCCACCGGCGGGCGGATCGTGGCCTCGACCGCCAAGTTGCTCGCGGAGAACGGTGGGGGCCGGGCGCTGGTCTCCATCTGTGCTGCCGGTGGGCAGGGAGTGGTGGCGATCATCGAGCGCTAGCTCCTCGCCTTTCTCGTTGCGGCACCCGGGTTTCCGCCCGGGTGCCGTTTTCGTTGCATCAGAAGCGGTCCAGCTCGGAGCGGCGGGCTCGTAGTTCGCGTTCGAGACGGCGCAGGGGTGACCCGGTGAAGGGGAGGTGGTCGACAGCCTCGGCCGCGCGCCGCGCAATGGTCCTGGCAGAAGCGGCGGCCCGCTCGGCGAGTCCGATGTCGGCGGCGAAGGCGATCCAGTCCCTGGCGAGCAGATTGCGGGTGCGGCCCGCGATCGGGAGCGCCATGGCGTCATCGTCGTAGATCAGGGTGCTCGGGATGTCGTAGATCGGCGCTACCGCCCAGCTGCCGTCGGCGGCACGGAGTACGCCGACGTTCTTGGCGTGCAGATCGCCGTTGCCGGTCAGCCAGGCGAAGAAGAACTGCAGGTACAGGTTCCGCACCGCGACCGCGGGTGCAGCGGTGACGCCGGACAGTGCGCGCACGACGGCGGCGCTCTCGGGTAGGTACTTGGATGCCGGTGGCAGGCCGAGCACCTGGCCGGCGTCCTCGAAGGCCAGGCGACCGGATTCGGCGGTCCGGTCGAAGCGGCGGACCAGCAGTCCGGTGGTGCCGGTGCGATCGGTCACCAGCTCGGCTCTCGCGACCGGTATGCGCAGGTCGTGCGCGGCTCGCAGGTGTGCGCACTCGTTCTCGATCAGGTGCGGATACTCCGGCTGCGGCAGTTTCAGGATGAAGCTGCCGTGGTGGGTGGTCAGCGGAAGGCTGATCATCGAGGCGCTGGCCTTGGGCTGCACGCCCGGGATGGCGTGCGGGTCGACGGAATCGAGCAGCTTGCCGAACTCCAGCTCTGCCGGGGTCGCGCCCTGGATCAACGCGGGCGTATCGGCGGGGCGCTGCCCGGCGGGTACCACCTGCACGTCGCCGGGGGCGTCTGTGCCCACGGCGAGCAGCAGGCTGAGCTCGTCGTCCGCGCTCGTCTTCACCGCTCGCTGCAGGACCGTGAGGCGCCGTCCCTCCGGCAGTAACCCCGCGAAGAACGCGGGCACCGCCCCGGCCGGGTTGTGCAGTATTTGCGGCCCGGTCGGGAGGGTGAAGGCGATCGGCTCGCCGCCCTGGAGGTAGTCGGGGTGGTAGCCGAAGTCGATACCGCCGTCCGGAGTCCGGGTGAGCCGGGCGGCGCGGCGGCCCGCCTTGACAACGTCGGCCGCGGTGACGTGCCGCAGGTGCTGGAGATCGCTCATTCGACGATGCCGATCGTGAGGCCCACCGTTCCCGCCACCGCGGCGACGGTGCCGATGCCGGTCGAGCCGGTGCCGTGCTCGATCTCCCGGATCGTGCGGGTCGAGGTGCCCGCGAGTTCCGCCAGCTGCTCCTGGGTCAGCTGATACCGGCGCCGGGCAGCGCGAATGGCGCTGCCGATCTCCCGCACCGACACGTGCCCTCCCGATCGGCAAAATCCTGCTGATTTCCTTGCTGACGGCCCTTCGGGGAACCATCGCACGCCGAATCGGCAGAATTCAACCGATTCACCGGTTTCCGGGGGTCGAATCTCGTGTAACCGGTCATTTCGGCAGAATTCTGCCGAATCAGCCCCCCGCCAACTCCTCATGCCCCCCGAACGCCTTCCGCATGGCGGAGAGCACCTTGTCCGCATACTGCGCCTCCCCCCGCGAGGAGAACCGCGCGAACAACGCCGAGGCGAGGACCGGTACCGGAACCCCGGTGTCGATGGCGGCATCGAGCGTCCACCGCCCCTCCCCGGAATCGGAGACCCGCCCCCCGAACGCGTCCAGATTCGGATCGCCGTGCAACTCCGCGGCGGTGAGATCGAGCAACCAGGAGGCGACGACGGACCCGCGCCGCCACACCTCGGTGATCTCCGGCACGTCCAGGTCGTACCGGTACAGCTCGGGCCGCTCCAGCGGCGTCTCCTCGGCGGAGAACTCCCCGGGGTCGACCGTGCCGAGGTTCGCCCGGTGCAGGATGTTCAGCCCCTCGGCGTACGCCGCCATCGCCCCGTACTCGATCCCGTTGTGCACCATCTTCACGAAGTGCCCCGCCCCGGCCGGACCGCAGTGCAGGTACCCCTGCTCGGCGGGCGCGGGCGCACCGGTGCGCCCCGGCGTCCGCTCGGCGGTCTCGAAACCGGGCGCGATCGACTTCAGCAGCGGGTCCAGGTGCGCGACCGCCTCCGCCTCGCCGCCGATCATCAGACAGAACCCGCGGGTGCGGCCGAAGATCCCGCCCGAGGTGCCGATATCCACGTAGTGCAGCCCGAGCGGCTGCAGCTTCGCGGCCCGCACGATGTCCTCGTGGTACCGGCTGTTGCCCCCGTCGATGACGATGTCGCCCGGCTCCAGGAACTCGGCGACCTGGTCGATGACGGCGCTGGTCGCGCCGGCCGGGATCATCACCCACACCACCCGCGGCGCCGACAGCGCACCGACGAAGTCGGCCAATTCGGTGGTCCCGACGAAGTCGGCGCCGAGCTCGCCGGTGAGCGCCTCGATGTTGCTGCGTTGCTTGTCGAGACCGACGGCGGTGTGCCCGTCCGCGACGACCCGGCGGACGATGTTCGCCCCCATCCGGCCAAGGCCGATCATTCCCAGCTGCATGCCGTTCCACTCCTCGTTGCTCGGTGCCGGTATCCGCGCTGCGACGACCACGGGGGTCGTGGCCTCGATTCTTCCGCGCGGGGGCGGGAACTCGCACGCCGGTGCGATCGCGAGAACCCGAAGAAATTTCGCGCCCGGGTGTAACGCCCCGTGTGGGGTGCCGATATGCAGGTGGGCTCCGCGTAGTTGCCAGACCCCCGACCCGGCAACTGCGCGGAGCCCTTCGGCGTGTCGGCCACCGGCGTTGCGGATGATTTGCCACTGTGCGCCCGTGCTGCCGACGTCGGGGCGGCCCATTATCGTGGGCGAGGATCCGCACCGTGCGGGTCCGACAAGTGCATCCCAGCGGGGAGGACCGTTCGTGACCGACGAGTCGAGTTCGGGGCGGCGCGACCGCCGTTCCGGGACCGAAGTGGGGTTGCGCAGGCTCCTCGAAGGTACCCAGGTGCCCAATCCGGGTGCCGCTCCCTCCGCTCCGGTGTCACCCACCGATCAATACCCAACCGAGCAGTTCGCCAATCATCGGGATCCGACGCAGGTGCCGCGCGGGCGGGGCGCCGGCCCCGCCATTCCCGGTGAGCCGGAGACCGAGGAGCTCGCGGCGTGGAATCCGCGCGCCGCGGCCCCGCCGCAGAGTCCGCCGCGCGGGGCGCCGGTGCGCAGTGCCGGGGCCGGGTTCGCCTTCTGGGGGGAGCCGGAGGGGGATGGACGGTCCGAGCTCGGTGGGGGTGCCGGTCCGGGCGGGCGCCGTGACGGTGGCTCCGTGCCCGGTACGCGGCCCGATGGCCCGCTCGTTCCCGGCGGCCGTCCGAACGGTTACGCGCCGGGCCGTCCCGACCGTGACTTCGCCCCTGGCAGCCGTCCCACCGGCGACTTCGCCCCTGGCAGCCGTCCCACCGGCGACTTTGCCCCTAGCAGCCGTCCCGACGGCGATTTCGCGCCGGACGGTCGTCCCGGTTTCAACTCCACCGCCGGCGGTCGTCCCGAGTTCGACTCTGCCCCTCGCAGCCGTCCCGACGGCGATTTCGCGCCGGACGGTCGTCCTGATTTCAACTCCGCCCCTGGCGGCCGTCCCGACTCCGCCCCCGGCAGCCGGTCCGGCTTCGACGCGGGCCCCGGCAACCGTGCTGGCGCAATGCCGGGCGCCCGTGACGAATCCGGCTTCGACTCCGGCCCGCGCTCGAACGGGCCCGGATACCAGGACCGCGATCCACGGCCCGCCACCGCCCGGCGCGGCGCCCGCAACGGCGCCCGCAACGGCACGGCGGCCGTCGGCTCCCGCGCCAGGGGCACCACGGACACCCGCCCCCGTCCCGGGGGCAACCCGCGCGCCCCCCGCCCGCAACACCGAACCTTCGCCGACCTCCTCAAGTCCAACGCCGCCCGCAGAGCGGGCATAGCCGCGGGCGCGGTACTCGCCGTCGCGGGCCTCGCCTACGCGGCGGACTGGTTCCTCTCCTCCGGCCAGGTCCCCCGCGGCACCGTCGTCGCGGGCATCGATATCGGCGGCATGGACACCGCCAAGGCCGACGTCGTCCTCCGCTCCCGCTTCGAGGCCCGCTCCACCCAGCCGCTCGACCTCACCATCGCCGACGTCCGCGAGCAGATCGTCCCCGCCGCCGCGGGCCTGGAGATCGACTGGGACGGCACCTGGGCCGGGGTCGGCGACCAACCGGCCAACCCGTTCACCCGCCTCGCCTCCTTCTTCACCACCCGCGAGGTCCCCATGGCCACCGCCGTGGACGAGGCCGCGCTCGACCGCACCTTCACCGAGATCCGGGTGCACGACATCCCGACCGTCGAGGGCACCATCCGCTTCGACGGCACCCGCCCGATCGGCGTCCCCCCGGTGCAGGGCCGGGTGCTCGACGGCGCCGGCGCCCGCGACACCCTGCTCGCCGGCTGGGTGACCGCGCAGTCCCTCGACCTCCCGGTCATGCCCGCCCCCCTCACCGTGCGCCCCGAGGCCGTGGACGAGACACTGCGGGCCGTCGCGGAGCCGGCCGTGAGCGCCCCCATCCAGTTCACGGGCCGCGACGGCGACGCCGAGCTCACCCCCGCCCAGACCGCCACCGTCCTCACCTTCGTCCCGGACGGCTCCGGCGGCCTCGCCCCCGTCTTCGACGTGCCCGCGCTCACCGGGCTGCTCGCCCCGCAGCTGGCCAAGTCCGAGGTGGAGCCGAAGGACGCTACGTTCGCCGTCGGCGGCGGCACGGCCAGGGTGGTACCCGCCGTCGTCGGCGAGAAGGTGAACTGGCCGAAGACCCTGGAACAGCTCGCCGCGCTCGCCGTCGCCTCCGGCCAGGGCCGCACCGGTCAGGCCGTGTACGAGAAGGTCGAGCCGAAGCTCACCACGCAGGCCGCCGAGGCGCTGCGCATCGTCGAACCGGTCGGCCAATTCACCACCAGCGGCTTCAGCGGCCCCTCGGGCGTGAATATCCGCACCGTCGCCGCGAAGGTGAACGGCGCCGTCGTGAAGCCAGGCGACACCTTCTCGCTCAATGAATTCACCGGTCCCCGCGGCGCCGCCGAGGGGTATGTGGAATCCGGCATCATCGACCACGGCAGGCCGAGCACCGCCGTCGGCGGCGGCATCAGCCAGTTCGCCACCACCCTCTACAACGCCGCGTACTTCGCCGGCATGGAGGACGCGGGCCACACCGAGCACAGCTACTACATCTCCCGCTACCCCGCCGCCCGCGAAGCCACCGTCTTCGACGGCGCCATCGATCTGCAGTTCCGCAACAACACCGAGAACGGCATCTATATCGAAACCCTCGCGGGCGGCTCGGATATCACCGTCCGGCTCTGGGGCACCAAGACCGTGAACGTCGAATCCATCACCGGCGACCGCACCAAACCCACCGAGCCGACCACCGTCACCCTCCCCGAGGGCAAGGACTGCATCGCCTCCGCGGGCGCCCCCGGCTTCACCATCTCCGACACCCGCATCATCCGCGATGCCAAGACCGGTCAGGAGCTCTCCCGGCACACCCGCACCGTGAAATACGACCCGGTTCCGGTGGTCAAGTGCGAGAAGAAGGACGAGGACAAAGAGGGGGAGTAGCCGATTTCCCCCCGGGGAAGGCCACGAATTTTCGGGGCCGCGTCTCGGCGAACTCCGAGTCGGTTTTCTTACCTATAGTCCCCCGGATTCGGTCGGGGTAGGAAAACCGCTGGTAGGAGGATTTATCCGGCTTGCACAGAAGCGGGATTCGCCGATCTGGAAGATTTCATTCCGAAGCCTTTGGTTATCTGCCCGCAATCGATGGTGAAAGAGCTGGCTTTTTAATCGGAACTTCGTGGTAGAAAAGCTCGTCGCCCGCACACGGCGGGCGTTCAGGGCAACCTTCGAGGGGCACAAGAAATGACCAAGATTCGTTCGTTCGGTTTCGCGCTCGCCGCTGCGGCGGGCATCGCGATCGCGGGTAGCGGGATGGCGGCCGCGCAGGATCCGGAGACCCCCGGGACCGGTTCGGCCGAGGCGCTGCCCGCGCTGATCGAACTCCTCTCCACCGGCTCCGCGGATGCCGGCGCGGGCGCCGGTGGGGGCGCGGGCGCCGGTGGGGGCGCGGGCGCCGGTGGGGGCGCCGGCGCGGGCACCACCTCGGCCGCGACGCCCATCCAGGACGACGAGCCCGGCACCGGCTCCGCCGAGGGCCTCCCCGCCCTCATTCAGGCGCTGATCACCGGCTCCGCGGAGAGCGAGCCCACGGGCACCACCCCCGAGTAGAGACGGCGCGCCTCGCCTGCCGCGGAGGGCCCCCGCGGCAGGCGGCGCGAAATCACGAGGATGGCGCGCTGTCGGCGGGCTGGAGGGCGACTCCATCGCGGCCGAGATCCAGCCGCCGCACCGCCTCGGTCGCGGAACTCACCATGGTGACGGCTCGCCGCCGCCCGGGTGGCAGAATCCGCACCGTCACCACACCATCGGTGACACCACCCAACTCTTCGACGATCCGCCGGTGAATCCGCTCCCGCACAAGGGGATCGGTGCCGGTGAGCCCGCCATCGTCGTGCAGCCGCACTCGAACCCCCCGCTCCCGGGCCGCCCGCACAGCGGCATCCAACTCCGCCCCCACCAACCCGGGCGCCCGCAGTGTGTCCCGCAAATGCGCCTCGAGCACCAAGAACTCGGCAACCTCCGAATCGAGGAACGGCGGCCCGGCGGCTATCCGATCCAACGCCGGACGAACCAACCGATCCAACCGCCGCAACCGCGCATCCCGGACAGCGAGCGCCGCACCGGCGGCGGCATCAGCGGCGGCCCGCCGCGTGTTCTCGGCCCGCAGCCGATAGATCGTGTCCGCGGCGGGGACGACGGTGACCGCGAAAAGCGTGCTCATCATGAGCGGCCCGGCATTCAGCACCGAGATGGAGATGGCCTTGCCCGCCGACTGCCCGGTGAGCGTGGTCCACCCGAGGCAGACGAGGGTGAGCGAAACCCCGCCGATCCACCCGGCCACGATCCGGCGGCGCACGCAGAGAAACGTGTACGGCACGATGGAAGCCCCGACGGGCCACAGCTGGTGCGGCGTCTGCAGCGGCAACGAGAACGCGCTGAACTGCAGTGCGCACGCCGCGGGGCACGCCACCACGAGCACCACGGTGGCCCAGAGCGGCATGGGATCACCGGGGGTGGCGACGAGAACGACCCCGGCCAGGACGAAGAGCAGCACGGCGCCGACGACGGGCCAGCACCGGGTGTACGTGTCGAACGAGGCGAGCGGCAGCGCGACCGTGGCCAGCAGATAGCACCCGGTCAGCACCCAGGCCACCCAGGTGCGGGCACCGAGCAGTTGCCAGGCGTCACCGCTCACGGCGGGGCTCATGCCGCCTGCCAGGTGAGCCGGACACTGGTCCCGATCCCCGGCGCGGAGGTCACCGCGGCGGCCCCGCCGGGCAGTTGCCGCATGCGCCCCTGAATGCCGACGCTCACCCCGAGCCGCTCCGGCGGGACAGCGGCGGGGTCGAAACCGCGCCCGTCATCGGTCACCACGGCGGTGAGCGCCCGCGGCTCGAACCGCAGCGCCACGGCCCGGTCGGCATCGGATCCCGCGTGCCGCAGGCTGTTCCGCAGCGCCTCGGCCAGCGCGGCCCCCATGGCCCGCACCACCTCGGCCGGGTACGAGCTCGCCACCGCCACCTCCAGCTCGATGCCGAGCTGCGCGTCGACGGCCGCCGCGGCCGAACGCAGATGCGCGGCAGCGGCTTCCGCGTCGAAGGGCGCGTCGCTGAGCCCCCCGGAGCGCAGCTGCTCGACCTGCCGGATCGCCTCCTCGGCCTGCCGCACCACGCCGGGGTCCTCCGGCGTGCGGGCGACGGCGAGCAGTGCGCTCATCACCCAGTCGTGCGTGAGCCCGTCGATCCGCGCCCGCTCGACCTGCTGGGCCTCGCGCGCCGATGCGGTCGCCGCGGTGGCCTCGGCCGACGAGCGGGTGCGGTCGAGCAGCCGGGCGGTGCGCAGGGCCATGAGCGCGGCGCAGGTATAGAGCAGGGTGAAGGAGAAGGACCAGGGGATCTCGACGAACGGGTTCGGCGGGTCCACCCGGAGCACGGCATTGATCAGCTGCGCGCCGACGGTGGCCACCGCGAGCAGCGCGACGGTCGGCAGCGGCGGCCAGACGATGGCGACGGCGAGCGCGGGCAGCCCGGGGACCGTCGAAAGCCAGACGCCGTGGTCGATATCGACCTCGCGGCCGTTCCAGGCCAGCGGCCAGGTGGCGACGGCGAGCAGGAATCCGGCGGCGGCGGCCGAGACCGCGAGCCCGAGCCGGTCGGGGCGTTCGGGGGCGGCGGCCACGACGAGGCCGAGCGCGGGCGCGAAGACCGACAGCACGGCGAGCGGCAGCCACCAGTCGGCGGTCGGGCGCGCGCTCTCCGCGATGTCCGAGGCGAGCACCAGGAAGTACGCCAGGTAGCCGAAGGCGACGAAGCGGGCGAAGAGCCGCTTCATGCGCAGTTCGGTGCTCATCTCCCCCGGCGGCGCGGGATCGGTAGCCATCCGTCCTCCACGGCTCGTTTCAGCAGTTCGGCGCGGTTTCCGGAGGGGCGCCCCGCGGCCTCGTACTTGCGGCGGATGCGCTTGAGGTATTCGGTGACGGTGTCCTCGGCGATATCCATGAGGTGCGCGACCCTGGCCGCGGTCTCGCCGGAGGCGTAGAGCTCGAGCACCTGGCGCAGCTGCGGCGGCAGGTCGACGGCGAAATCCTCGTCGCCGTCGATGGCGAGCGCCAGTTCGGTGCCGAGCTCGCCGTCCTCGCGGGCGGCGGCGCGCACCGCCTCGACCACCCGCTCGGGCGGCTCGGATTTGAGCACCATGCCGCCGACGCCCGCCCGTGCCGCGGCGCGCATGAGGTACGGGTCCTCGCCGGAGGTGTAGACCAGGGTGCGCAGCCCGGCCGCGCGCAGCCGGTTCACATTGTCGCCCGGCGACGAGCCGTCGTTCAGCCGCAGGTCGAGAATGACCAGGTCCAGCGGAACCCGCTGGGTCAGTAGCTCTTTGACGGTGTCCGCGGCGGCCTCGATGCGTAGCTCGGGGTGCGGGGCGAGGATGATCCGCAGCCCGGCCACCATGACGGCGTGATCCTCGACGACGCCGATCCGCACCGGTATCCGTTCATCGACCGACAAACTTTTCCCCTTTGATCCCCTAGTGGGCCCCGATCTTAGGGTCTCCTGACGAAATGAACAGCGGTACCGGACAGCAACGGACAAGAATCAAACCGGAAGTGTCTCGATTCACATCTCGACAAACCGGTCTGTTGGCACCGGAACTCTGGTAGACAGTCCGGACGGACGGCGAAACGACGCCGTTTCAGATCGGAAGATGGGATCGCTCCATGAAAGTACGTGCCGCCGCTGTCACCGTGCTTGCCGCCACCGCGCTGATGTTCGGCGCCGGGCCGGCCTCCGCCACCCCCGCCACGCCGCCGCCCAGCCAGGGTGACAGCCTGACGGTGATCCTCACCGCGCTGCTCGGCCTGCTCGGCACCGGCTCCTCCACCGGCGGCGGCGCGGACAGCGGCATCGGCTGACCCGCGACGCAGATCGGCCCGTCGCGGAGCTCCCCGCGACGGGCCGATTCAGTGCGGTCGGCACCGCGCGTTCAGCGCAGCACGTCCAGCGGGGTGCGCATGAGCAGCACGTTGTACTGGTTGTGCACGGTGAGCAGGTAGTACAGGTCGTCGCCGGTCTGGTAGGGCCAGATCATCGGGGCGTAGGCGCTGGGCAGGTCGCGGGTGTCGATCAGCACGCGCGGCTCGCTCCACGGCCCCTCCGGCGCGTCGGCGGTGCGCGCGACCACCGAGTTGGTGGGGTCGGTGGTGGTCATGACGTACTTGCCGAGGTAGCCGCTCCAGTTCACCGAGAGCTCGGCGACGCCGCCGACGATCGGGGCGGAGGCGAGCGGATCGTTGAGCTTCCACTCCTTCCCGTCCCAGTACTCGTAGGCGTCGATATTCGCGATCTCCGGCTCGCGCACCCGGGAGACGAAGCCGGGGTTGTTCCGGCCGCCCGGGGTGCCGTAGCGGTAGACGAAGCCGTCCCGCTTCAGGAAGGCGTTCTGCTGGAAGCGCTCGTGGCCGTCGACATTGGCCCGGCGCGTGGTGGTGAGCTGCTGCCAGGTCTGGCCGTGGTCGTGCGAGACGGCGAGGGTGGCGAAGTTGGTGTCCCACTTGCCGTGATCGCCCCACTCGCGCACCGACATCATGCTCAGGTACTGGTCGCCGCCGACGGCGACGCCTGCGGTCGGGATCAGGCTGATCTCGATGCCGGGGATCTTGGGGCTGGGCAGCGGATTCGGCACGAAGCTGTCGAAGCGCAGCCCGCTCGCCGGGTCGTGGTTGCCGGAGCGGGCGAGCGCATTGCTGGTCCAGGCCCACATGCTGCCCGCGAGCAGGTTCGGGAAGCCGAGCCCGGCGCTGTCGCCGAAGGCGGTGAAGAGCGTGCCGGCGCCGTCCCACATGACGCCGAGGTCGGTGCCGAGCATGTTGTACTGCTCGGTGCGGTTCGGGCTGTCCATCCCGGTGACCTGGAAGACCGCCTCGGTCTGCCCCGGCAGCTTCGGCAGGCCGCGCGGCTGGCCGTTCATGCCGGGGATGGGGTTGACGTTGTTCGGGTCGGCCCCGGCGGGCGCACCGCCGGTGACGGACAGCGTCAGGGCCAGCGCACCAGCCGTGACCAGGGCTGACAGCGAGCGTTTCATCCAGGCGGTCCCTTCTGCGTAGCCGGGTCGGCGTGGCCCATTCTGCCTGCTGTCCCCGGATTGGGAAGGGGGCGCACCCGGAAACGACAACGGCCCGGGGTGAACCGGGCCGTTGCCGAGCAGCTGAACGCGAATCAGAACGCCGCTTCGTCGAGCTCCATGATCTCGGTGTCCAGGGTGGCCAGGATGGCGCGGGTGGCGGTCAGCTCCGGCAGCACGTTGCGCGCGAAGAACTGCGCGACGGCGACCTTGCCGGTGTAGAACGCCTCGTCCTTGCCCGCCCCGCTGTCCAGCGCGGCGATCGCCAGCTCGGCCTGGCGCAGCAGCTGCCAGCCGATGAGCAGGTCGCCGACGGCGAGCAGGAAGCGCACCGAGCCGAGCCCGACCTTGTACAGCTCGGCCGAGTTCTCCTGGGCGGCCATCAGGTGCCCGGTGAGGGTGGCGGCCATGGCCTGCACGTCCTCCAGCGCGGTAGCGAGCAGCTTGCGCTCGCCCTTGAGCCGGCCGTTGCCCGCTTCCGAGTCGATGAACTTCTGCACCTGCCCGGCCACGTGGCCGAGCGCGACGCCGCGGTCGCGGGCGATCTTGCGGAAGAAGAAGTCCTGCGCCTGGATGGCGGTGGTGCCCTCGTACAGGGAGTCGATCTTGGCGTCCCTGATGTACTGCTCGATCGGGTAGTCCTGCAGGAAGCCGGAGCCGCCGAGGGTCTGCAGCGAATCGGTCAGGTACTGGTAGGCGCGCTCCGAGCCGACGCCCTTGACGATCGGCAGCAGCAGGTCGTTGACCCGGGCGGCGAGATCGGCGTCCGCGCCGGAGATCCGCTCGGCGAGCGCGGCATCCTGGTGCGCGGCGGTGTAGAGGTAGACCGCGCGCAGCCCCTCGGCGTACGCCTTCTGCATCATCAGGCTGCGGCGCACGTCGGGGTGGTGGGTGATGGTGACGCGGGGCGCGGCCTTGTCGGCCATCTTGGTCAGGTCGGCGCCCTGGACGCGCTGCTTGGCGTAGTCGAGCGCGTTCAGGTAGCCGGTGGAGAGGGTGGCGATGGCCTTGGTGCCCACCATCATGCGGGCGTGCTCGATGACGTTGAACATCTGCGCGATGCCGTTGTGCACCTCGCCGACCAGCCAGCCCTTGGCCGGGACGCCGTGCCCGCCGAAGGTCACCTCGCAGGTGGAGGAGGCCTTGAGCCCCATCTTGTGCTCCAGCCCGGTCACGAAGACGCCGTTGCGCTCGCCGCGCTCACCGGTCTGCGGGTCGAAGTGGAACTTGGGCACGAAGAAGAGCGAGAGCCCCTTGGTGCCGGGCCCCGCGCCCTCGGGGCGGGCCAGCACCAGGTGCATGATGTTCGGGAAGAGGTCGTCGGAGTCGCCGTTGGTGATGAAGCGCTTGACGCCCTCGATGTGCCAGGAGCCGTCCTCCTGCTGGATCGCCTTGGTGCGGCCTGCGCCGACGTCGGAGCCGGCGTCCGGCTCGGTGAGCACCATGGTGGAGCCCCAGCCCTGCTCGGCGATGAGCTTCGCCCATTCCTTCTGCTCGTCCGTGCCGTTGGCGGCGAAGATCTGCGCGAAGTTGGCGCCCGCGGCGTACATGAAGGCGGCGGGCTGTGCACCGAGGATCAGCTCGGCGAAGGCCCAGTAGGCGGCGCGCGGCATCGGCAGGCCGCCGAGCTCCTCCGGTACGCCGAGGCGGTCCCAGCCGCCGTCCTGCAGTGCGCGGTAGCTCTTCTTGAAGGGCTCCGGCAGGTGCACGGTGTGGGTCTCGGGATCGAAGGTCGGGGGGTTGCGGTCCGACTCGGCGAAGGATTCGCCGAGCGGCCCCTCGGCGAGGCGGCGCACCTCGGCGAGCATCTCGCGCACGGTGTCGGCGTCCAGGTCGCCCCACGCGCCGGTCTCCAGCAGCGATTCCAGGCCGAGGACCTCGAAGAGGTTGAACTCCAGGTCGCGGATATTGCTCTTGTAGTGACCCATGTCGGTACTCACTCTCCGTTGAGTTGGTGCGGTCGGTTGTCTGCCGTTCCCGCCCATGTTGCAGCTACTCGCGGGTAACTTACTCTCCATATTACTGGCTGGTAATGACGTAGCAAAGTGGAATGGGTCGATGTGATGCGCGGAACATCGAGTCGTTACCGTTGACCGTGCGCATCGACACCAGTGCCGGGCCCGCTTCGCTCGAAATCGACGACGTTTCCGCGCCGTCGCTGCTGGTGCTGCTGACCCACGGCGCGGGCGGCGGGGTCGATGCCAGGGACTTGCTCACCGTCCGTGACCTGGCGGTTCGCTGTGGCGCGGTGGTCGCTCGGGTGCTCCAGCCGTACCGGGTGGCCGGGGCGCGGGCGCCGGGGTCGGCGGAGAAGCAGGACGCGGCGTGGCTCGAGCTCGTCGCCGCGCTGCGCCGGCGCTACGGGCCGGTGCCGCTGGTGCAGGGCGGGCGCAGCAATGGGGCGCGGGTGGCCTGCCGGACCGCGACCGCGGCCGGGGCGCGCGGGGTGCTCGCGCTCTCGTTCCCGCTGCATCCGCCAGGGAAGCCGGAGAAGTCGCGGCGCGCGGAGCTGCTTGCCGCGTCCGCGGCGGAGGTGGTGGTGATCAGTGGCGGCAGTGATCCGTTCGGGATACCGGAGGCAGGCGACGTCGCGGAGCTGCACGTGATCACGGGGCAGCCGCACGCGTTCCGGCGCGGTTTCGACGAGATCGAAACGGTGGTCGAGCCCTGGCTCCGCCGCTGGTCAGCCCGCTGAGGGATGGTCCCTTTTCCGCGCGACCACGAGCGCGTCGATGGCATCGCGATCGTCCGTCGGACGGCGAACCCGCTCCGCCACCGCGATCCGGACCTGCGCCGACAGCGGCCCCAGATCGGCCCGGATGTCGTCCGGCGTGAACAGGATGGACGGGTCCCGCGGCCCGCCGTACCCGTCGCTGATGTTGGTCGTGTCGTGTCCGAGCACCAGCAGGGTGCCGCCGGGCGTCAGTGCCTCGGCGGCCCGGCGCACGAGTGCGCGGCGCTCGCCCGGCGGCAGGTGCAGGAAGACCATGAGCACCAGCTCGTACCGCCCGGCGAGCACCGCCGGATCGGTGAGATCGGCGCACTCCCAGGTGATGCGGGCGCGCACCGAGCGGGAGAGCCGGGTCGCGACGGTCCGCCCCTTGTCCACCGCCACCTGCGACCAGTCCACCGCGTGCACCTGCCAGCCGTGCGTGGCCAGCCACAGCGCATTGCGTCCCTCGCCGCAGGCCAGGTCGAGCGCGCGCGGCGACTCCGGCACGGTGCCGTCCGGGTCGGCGATCAGCTCCCGCGCCCGCTCCAGGCCGTGGATGTGCTGGACCACGGTGCTGTTCGGCGGGGCGCCCCAGACGAGGTCGGTGCTGGCGTAGCGCTCGTCCCAGGCGGCGGCATCCATGCCGCCCAGTCTAGGAAGCGGGTCAGAGCGTGGTGCGCATGAGCACCACGTTGTACTGGCTGTGCACCGTCGTCATGAAGTACAGGTCGCGCCCGGTCTGGTAGGGGAAGATCGACGGCGCGTAGGCCGAGGGCAGCTCGCGGGTGTCGATGATGACCTCCGGCGGGCTCCACGGCCCCTCCGGCGATGGGGAGCGGCGCAGCACCACCGAGTTGAACGGGTCGGTGGTCAGCGAGACGTACTGGCCGAGGTACTCGTTGTAGAGCACCGAGAGCTCGCCGACGCCGCCCATGATCGGGGCCGCCGCGTTCACGTCGTCCTTGCGCCACTCGCCGCCGTCCCAGTACTCGTACTCGGCCAGGTTGCCGATGTCGGCGCCCTTCACCCTGGCCACGTAGGCGGCGTTGTTGCGGCCGGAGCGGGTGCCGTACTCGTATACCCACTCGCCGTGGCCGACGAAGGCGTTCATCTGGAAATTGGCGTTGCCGCCCTCGTTCGGGCGCTTGGTGGCGGGCAGCTCGGCCCAGGTCTCGCCGTTGTCCGCGGAGGCGGCGAGCCCGGAGAAGTTGGTGGTCCACTGGCCGGCGGCGTCCCAGGTCTTGATGGACATGAGGCTCATGAACTGCACCCCGCCGACCGCGATGCCCGCGGTCGGAATCCGGCTGATCTCCAGGAACGGCACCTTGGGGCTGGGGATCAGATCCCGCGCTTGGCCGAAGATGTCACGGACGACGCTGTCGAAGTAGATGCCGTTGGCCGGGTTCCTGGTGTCGCTGCGCAGCAGGATATTGCTGCGCCAGGCCCACACGCTGCCCGCGAGCAGGTTGGGGAAGCCGAGGCCGGCGGTGTCGCCGAAGGCGGTGAGCATCTCGCCGTTGCCGTTGTCCCACATGATGCCGAGGTCGGTGCCGAGCACGTTGTAGGTCTGGGTGTTGTTCGGGCTCGCCATGCCGGTCACCTGGAACACGGCGCGGGCGCGGCCGTTCAGGTTCGGCAGCCCGGTGCTGCCGTTCAGCACCGGGATCGGGTTGATGGCGTTCGGGTTCGCCGCCGCGGGCGTCGCCGTGGTGAGGAGCAGCGCGGAGAGTCCGGTGAGGGCGGACAGCAGCAAGCTCGCGGTCTTCTGCACGGTGGGGAGCCTCCGGCGTCGTGCCGGGGACCCGTGCCGCACACCCCCGCCGTTCATGCGATGCGCCACACCCCGACTGTCTGGCAAATCGAACGAATGCTAACAGCGCTGCCCGGAAAATCCAGGGCTTGCCGCCGTCATTCCCTGGCCGATCCGCCGCACCCAAGTTACCGTCAATGTTGACGGTTATTGGCGACGAGCGGAGGAACGATGCTGCCAGCCGGAGTGGATCCGCGAACCCCGGTCCTGGTCGGAGCCGGGCAGGTGGTGCACCGCGGCAAGGAGCCGGGCCTGCCGGGCCCCGCCGAACTCGCCGCTGAGGCGCTGCGCCGCGCGGGTGCCGACAGCGGCACCGGCGACCGCCTGCTGCGCGCCGCCGACCTGGTCGCGGCGGTCTCGCCGGTGAGCAAGCCGTACGGGGACCTGGGCGCGCTGGCCGCCGCCGAACTCGGCGCCACCCCCGCCCGCACCCTGCAGTCGGTGCGCTTCGGCGGCGACGCCCCGATCAAGCTGCTCGGCCGGGTGGCGCAGGCCATCGCCGACGGGAAGGCCGAGGTCGCGCTGCTCACGGGGGCGGAGTCGGTGGCCGCCGGGATCACCGCGGCGCGCACCGGCATCATCCCGAGCTGGCCGGACGAGCCCGCGGGCGCGGCGCCGGACGAGGTCGTCGGCACCGACCGCGGCCCGAATTCGGAGATGGAGAACGCCGCCGGGCTCTGGGGCCCGGTGTACTTCTACGCGCTCATGGAGACCGCGCTGCGCGGCCGGCTCGGGTTGACCGAGGAGGCGCACCTGGAGCGGATCGGCGCGCTCTGGTCGCGGTTCTCCGCGGTCGCCGCCGAGAACCCCTTCGCCTGGCAGCCGGCGCGCAGAACCGTCGCCGAGCTGATCACGCCGGACCCGGCGAACCGCCTGGTGGCGACGCCGTACCCGAAGCTCCTCACCGCCAACCTGACGGTCGACCAGGGCGCGGGGCTGATCGTCTGCAGCGCGGCCGCGGCCGACGCGGCCGGCGTCCCGCACGACCGCTGGGTCTTCCCGCACGGCATCGCCACCGCCACCGACGAGTGGTTCGTCTCCGAGCGCGCCGACCTGGCCGCCTCGCCCGCCATCGCCGCGGCGGGCGGCGCCGCGCTGCGCGCCGCGGCCGTCGGCATCGACGAGGTCGCGCACATCGACCTGTACTCCTGCTTCCCGGTCGCCGTGCAGGTGGCGGCCGAGGCGCTCGGGCTGGCGCTGGACGACCCGGCCCGCCCGCTCACCCGCACCGGCGGGCTGACCTTCGCAGGCGGCCCCGGCAACAACTACGCGACGCACTCGCTCGCCGCCCTGGTCCAGGTGCTGCGCGCGCACCCGGGCGACTTCGGGCTGGCCACCGCGGTCGGCTGGTACCTCACCAAGCACGGCGCGGCGGTGCTCTCCACCCGGCCGCCCGCGGCGCGCTTCCGGGCCGAGGAGCCGGAGGTGCCCGCCGCGCGCCGGGCGACCGCGCCCGGCTACACCGGCCCGGCCACCGTCGAGTCGTACACCGTCGCGTACCGGAAGGGCGGGGACGGCGCCGACGAGCCGGAAGCCGTCGTGATCAGCGCCCTGAACCCGGCGGGTGCCCGCATACTGGTGCGGGCCTCGGACCCGGAGACCATCGCGGCCTTCGCCGACGGCGACCCGCTCGGCGCAGGCGTCGAGATCGCGGCCGCCGACCGGCTCGCCCTGCTCACCGAAAGGACTGTGCGATGACCGACTCGCTGCTGGTCGAGAAGCGGGACGCGATCACGCTGCTCACCGTGAACCGCCCGAAGGCGCGCAATGCCATCGACCTGGCGACCGCCCGCGCCATCGAGGCCGCGGTGGACGAGTTCGAGGCCGACGACACCGCCCGCGTGCTGGTCCTCACCGGCGCCGATGGCACCTTCAGCGCGGGCATGGACCTGATCGCCGCCGCGAAGGGCGAGATGCCGATCACCGAGAAGCGCGGCCCGCTCGGCATCACCGCCAAGCCGCCTGCCAAGCCGATGATCTCGGCGGTCGAGGGGTACGCGCTGGCCGGCGGCTTCGAGCTGGCCCTCGCCGGTGACCTGATCGTCGCCGCAGGCACCGCGCGCTTCGGGCTTCCCGAGGCCAAGCGCGGGCTGGTGGCCGCGGCGGGCGGCGTGCTCCGGCTGACCCAGCGGCTGCCGCGCCCGATCGTCGCCGAGCTCGCGCTCACCGGCAGGCAGATCTCGGCGCAGCGCCTCTACGACCTCGGGCTGCTGAACCGGGTGGTCGAGCCGGGCACCGCGCTCGAGGTCGCGCTGGAACTCGCGGCCGAGATCGTGGCGGCGGCGCCGCTCTCGGTGGCGGCGAGCAAGCGGATCATCGACGAGTCCCCGGACTGGTCGAGCGCAGAGGCCTTCGCCAAGCAGGGCGAGATCGCGCTGCCCGCGCTGATCTCCGCCGACGCCGCCGAGGGCGCGATCGCCTTCGCGCAGAAGCGCGAACCGGTCTGGCAGGGCCGCTGATCGGTGCCGGGCCAGGTCCGCGAGACGCAGGAGCAGCGCCGCACCCGGATGCGGGCGCGGCTGCTCGACGCGACCGTGGCCAGCCTGGTCGAGGTCGGGTACGCGGGCACCACCACGCTGGAGGTGCAGAAGCGGGCCCAGGTGCCGCGCGGCACCCTGCAGCACCACTTCCCGACCAGGGCCGACCTGCTGGCCGGTGCGGTCGAGCATGTCGCGCTGCGCCGGATCGCCCAGCTGGAGACCGAGTTCGACGCGCTGCCCGACGGCGCGGACCGGCTCGCCCGCGCGGTCGACATGACCGTGCGCATGCTCTCCGGCCCGGAATTCCTGGCGGCGCTGGAGATGTGGGTGGCCGCGCGCACCGACCCGGAGCTGCGCGCGGAGTTCCTGCCGCTGGAGGTCCGGCTCTTCGAGCAGATGCAGAGCCGGGTGCGCGAGGCGTTCCGCAGCGAGTTCCCGGACGACAGCCGGGTGCCGATCATCACCGAGTTCACCATCGAGATCGTCACCGGGCTGGCCATGCGGGCCATGCTCACCGGCGACGTCGCGGGCAACCGGAAGATCCAGCGGCGCTGGGACACCGCCGTGCGGGTGCTGCTCGGCACCGCCGACCCGGCCTCGCTCGCCCCGCGCCGCGGCTGATCAGCGCTGGTCGAGCAGGACCCGCGCGCACCCGGCCGGGTCGTCGTAGAACGGCGTGTGCCCGCTGCCCGGCAGCGTGATGTGCCTGGCGTTCGGCAGCAGCCGCCGCGCCTTCCGGCTCTGGGTGGCGTAGGTGAGCAGGATGTCCCGATTGCCCCAGGCCACCGTTACCGGGATCGCGGCGAGCGCGCCGAGTTGGCGCGGCCTCGCGTCGCGAAACGACTCGAGTGCCCCGGGGAAGCCGGGCGCGTTCACCGCGCCCCGCACGGTGGCGAGCGCGACCTCCGGCGTGACCTGCCACGGCTTGCCGAAGACCAGCTCCAGGAAGGCGGTGCGCCCGGCCGGGTTGCCGAGCAGCGCGGGCAGTTTCGGCTCGATGGCCCGCGCGAGGCCGCGCGCCCGGCCCAGCGACTGCTGGCACCAGACCCGGCCCGCGGTGCCCCAGAAGCCGATGGGGGAGAAGGCCGTCACCGAGCGGGCGTGGCCGCGCGCGGCCACGTTCAGCGTGATCAGCCCGCCCATCGAGTTCCCGGCGAGGTGCGGCTGCTCCAGCCCCTCGGCGGCGATGAACGCGCCGAGCGCGTCGGTGAGCGTCTCGACGGTGGTCACCGGCAGCGGCTCGCTGCCGCCGAACCCGGGCAGATCCACCGCGATGACCTCGAACGATTCCGCCAGCCGGTCGAAGAGCGGCTCCCACACCTGCCAGCGGCTGCCGATGCCGTGCACCAGCACGAGCGGTTCGCCGGAGCCGACGCGGCGGTGGTTCAGCTTCACCATGGCCGGAACCCTAGCCCATTGCGAGGCAACAAATGGTCAATTACTGTTGCTCTATGTCTTCAGCAGAGCAGGTGGCGGTCCCGCGCGGGGCGGCGTGAGCTTCGCGCTGCTGGAGGAGCCGGGCACCGGGCGCGATCCGGTGACCGCTCGCATCCTGGACGCGGCGCTGGCCGAGCTCGGCGACCACGGGCTGCGCCGGGTCTCGGTGGAGGACATCCGGCGCCGCGCGAAGGTCGACCGCACCACCGTGTACCGCCGCTTCGGCACCAAGGACGAGCTCATCGCCGCCGCGCTGCAGCGCTGGATCCTGCGCGTGCTGAGGGAGATCGCCGCCGAGGTCGCGAACCGTCCGACTGTGGGGGAGCGGCTGGTGGAGGGGTTCGTACGCGCGGTGCTGCTGGTCCGCACCGACTCGCTGATCGGCAGGCTGCTGCGCAGCGAGCCGGAGACCTTCCTGCCGCACCTCACCACCGAGGGCGCGCCCATCCTGCGCGCCTGCCGGGAATTCCTGGTCGCCCAGTGCCGCGCGCTGCGCCCGGACTTCGAGGCCGACGCCGCCGCCGAGATCGCGCTGCGGCTGGCCCAGTCCGCCGTGCTCACCCCGGACGGCTGGTCGGACCTGCGCGACGAGGCCGCGCTGCGCGCCTTCGCCACTCGCTACCTCGGTCCGCTCACCCGGTGACCGCGGGGGCTGGTGCCCGGCGTCGCCCGTGCGGCATGATCCGCAGCGAAAGCACACGCAGAGGGAAGGATTCGGGTGCGGAAAACCCTGATCGTCGCGGCACTGATCGCGCTGCCGGTACTCGCGGGCTGCGGCGGGGCGGACGAGCCGCAGCTGACCGCCGCCGACCTCTCGAAGTCGCTGCAGGACAAGGGCCTCAGGGACGCGGCGCTGGCCGACTGCGCGGCCAGGGTCTTCGTCGACGCGGGCATCTCGCAGGCCGGGCTGCGCACGCTGATCAGCGACGACCAGGCCGCCGTGCAGTCCGATCCGGAGAACATGGGAATGAGCGCCGACGACGCCGCCAAGTCGCGCGAGGCGCGCGGCAAGATCGGCACCGAGTGCGTGGCCGGAGCGCGCTGAAAACCGGATTCCGATCCGCCTGACCGCAATGGGTGAGGCGGCGGCCGGGCTCGGTCATCGTTGGGCCATGACCTCCACCCAGTCGCAGCAGACCACAGACGCCGAACTCGACCGGATCTTCCAGCCGATCTTCGCGCGGATCGCCGATGGCGCGGTCGAGCGCGAAGTGGACCGCAGACTGGTGTACGACGAGGTGGCGCAGCTGCGCGCCGCCCGCTTCGGCGCGCTGCGCGCCCCGGTGGAGTCCGGCGGCTACGGCGCGAGCGTGCGGCAGCTGTTCCGGCTGCTCATCGACCTGGCCGCGGCGGAGTCGAACCTGCCGCAGGCACTGCGGGTGCACTTCGTCTTCGTCGAGGACCAGCTGATCGCCGAGGCGGGGGAGGTGCGGGACGAGTGGCTGCGCAGGATCGGCGAGGGGACGCTGGTCGGCAATGCCATCACCGAGCCGGGCGTCGGCGCGGTGGATCGCTACCAGACCCGGCTCACGAAGCGCGGCGACGACTGGGTGCTGGACGGCACCAAGTACTACAGCACCGGCTCGCTCTACGCCGATCACATCCTGGTCGCCGCCGACCGGGACGGCGAGCGGCTCGGCATCCTGGTCGACGCCGATGCCGACGGCGTGCGCAGGCACGACGACTGGGACGGCTTCGGGCAGCGGCTCACCGCCAGCGGCACCACCGAGTTCAGCGGGGTCGTCGTCCCGGCGGACCGGATTCTCGGCCCCGGCTACGGCAACCCCGGCGCTACCTACTCCACCGGCTACCTGCAGCTCTTCCAGCTCGCGGTGCTGGCCGGGATCGCCGCCCGGGCCGAGGCCGACACCCGCGAATGGGTGGCCCGTCGCACCCGCGGCTACACCCACTCCGCCGGTGACCTGCCCCGCCACGACCCGCTGGTGCAGCAGGTGATCGGCAAACTCTCCGCCGCCGCCTTCACCGCCCGCGCCGCCGTGCTCGCCGTCGCCGACGAGCTGGACCGGGTGCTCGCGGCGGGCGCCACCGACGAGCGCGACCTGGTGGCCGTCGAGCTCGCCGCCGCGCAGGCGCAGATCGGCGTCATCGAGACCGTGCTGCCCGCCACCTCGCTGCTCTTCGAGGTCGGCGGCGCCTCGATCACCTCGGAGAAGCTCCGGCTGGACCGGCACTGGCGCAATGCCCGCACCATCTCGGTGCACAACCCGGCCATCCAGAAGGCCCGCGCCATCGGCGACCACCTGCTGAACGGCGCCGAGCTGCCCTTCGCCTGGAGCGCGGGCGAGCGGAAACCCGCCTGACCGCGCGCCGCGCTCAGTCGCCGAGCGAGGCGACGAAAACCGCCGCCAGCTCCTCCAGCCCGGCCCGATCGACCTCGTCGAATCGGCCGGGCTTCGGGCTGTCCAGATCCAGCACCCCCAGCACCGCGCCCCCGCGCCGCAGCGGAATCACGATCTCCGACCGGCTGTCCGCGTCGCAGGCGATGTGCCCGGGGAAGGCGTGCACATCCGGCACGACCTGCGTCTCCCCGCTCGCCGCCGCGGCCCCGCAGACCCCGCGCCCCCACGCGATCCGCACACACGCGGGCTTCCCCTGAAATGGTCCGACCACCAGTTCCGCACCCCGGGTGAAATAGAAACCGGCCCAATTCAGATCCGGGAGGGCGTGGAATATCAACGCCGCGAGATTCGCGGAATTGGCCACCCGGTCGGTTTCCCCGGCGAGCAGCGATTCGGCCTGTTCCCGCAGCTGACGGTACTGTTCGGCCCGGCCGCCGCTGAGCTCGGTGATATCGAACGACATACCGCCGATGGTAGGGCTACCGCCGGGCAATAGCCGGAATCCATTCTCTCTGATCGCAATACTCCAGTGCCGTGCGCGCCGCCCGCACCATTCGGATATGACATCGACTACCTCCACCATCCGCAGCGCGGCCATCGTCGGCGCCGGACAGACCGGTGTCACGGCGGCACTCGGCCTGCTCGACGCCGGGTTCGACGTGACCCTGTACAGCGACAGAGACCAGCGCGCGCTGCGCGACGACGTCCCGGCCACCGGCACCGCGCTGGAGTTCGGCGAGGTGCAGCAGGCCGAATCCGCGCTCGGGCTGGACAGCTACACCGGCCGCGCGCCCCGGCACACCGGGCTCAGCGTGCGCATCGCCGGCCCCGGCCCGGATCGCCCCGAGCTCATCGGCTTCGACGGCACCTTCGACGGCTACGTCGGCGTCGCGGTCGACACCAGGCTCAAGGCCGACGAGCGGCTCACCGAGTTCCGGAGCAGGGGCGGCACCTTCGTGGTCGAGGCGGTGACCCCGGAGGCGCTGGACGGCATCGCCGCGAAGCACGACCTCACCCTGGTCGCCACCGGCAAGGCCGGGCTCGTCGACCTCTTCCCGGTGGACAGCGCCCGGACCGTCTACGACGAGCCGCAGCGCAGCCTGCTCGCGCTCACCGTCGGCGGGCTCGGCGCCGGGCGCGAGGTCTTCGCGCACCGCAGCCCGGCCGGCGGCGCGCACAGCCTCTTCTCCATCGTCGCCGACCAGGGCGAGGTCTGGTGGGGGCCGTACCTGCACAAGGACGTCGGCTGGACCTGGGCCTTCATCGGCTGGGCGCGGCCGGGCAGCGACTGGGAGCAGCGCTTCGCCGCCGCCGACTCCGCCGAGTCCGCGCACCGCATCGTGCAGCAGCTCTACCGCGACTACCTCGAATGGGATCTGCCCGAGGTGCTCGCCACCCGGCACCTGAGCGAGGACCCGCACTCGTGGCTCAGGGGCGCCGTGCGCCCGGTGGTGCGCGAGGGCGTCGGGTACACCGCGAGCGGCCACGCCGTCGGCGCGCTCGGCGACACCGCGGTGGCGCACGACCCGGTGGCCGGGCAGGGCGCGCAGGGCGGGCTGGTGCAGGCGCAGCGGCTGGTCGCCGCGGCCGCCGTGCACGACGGGCCGTTCGACGCCGCCTGGCTGGGCGCGCGGTACGCGGAGTTCCTCGCCTACCGCGCCGAGGCCGCCGCCAAGGTGACCCGGCTCTTCCTCAGCGACCCGGAGTTCGGCGAGATCGGCAATGCCTTCTTCGCCGCCGCCGCGGTACACCCCAGGTTCGCCTCGGCGCTGGTCGGGCTGCTGCACCGGCCGCAGCCCTTCGCCGAGATCGAGTCCGTCGACGATGCCCTCGCCTACATCTCCCTGATCACCGGCGAGGACGCGGGCGAACTGCTGGCGAAGTTCGCCCCCGCGGGCCGCTTCGCGCGCTCGGAGTACCAGGCCGACGCCGTCCCGGCCTGACGTTACGCCCCCGCCTCGGGCATCGATGGCACCGCCGATCGGATCGCGGGGATTCAAACCCTCGGCCGATCCGGTCGCCGGTGCTGACATGGAAGACGACCCCGGCCGGGCGCGGCCGACGCTAGGAGACACGTATGACCACCGAGAAGATCGCCGAGCAGATCCGGTTCGCCTACTGGGTGCCCAATGTCAGCGGGGGGCTGGTCACCAGCGACATCGAGCAGCGCACCAGCTGGGATTTCGAGTACAACAGGAAGCTCGCGCAGACCGCGGAGAACAACGGCTTCGACTACGCGCTCTCCCAGGTGCGCTACACCGCCTCCTACGGCGCCGAGTTCCAGCACGAATCCACCTCGTTCAGCCTGGCGCTGCTCGGCGCCACCGAGCGGCTCAAGGTGATCGCCGCCGTGCACCCCGGGCTCTGGCACCCGGCGGTGCTCGCCAAGTTCGGCGCCACCGCCGACCATCTCTCCAACGGCCGGTTCGCCATCAATGTGGTCTCCGGCTGGTTCGCAGGCGAGTTCAAGGCGCTCGGCGAGCCGTGGCTGGAGCACGACGAGCGGTACCGCCGCAGTGGCGAGTTCCTCGAGGTGATCCGCAAGATCTGGACCGAGGACGAGGTGAACTACGGCGGCGATTTCTACCGCATCCGCGATTTCACCCTCAAGCCCAAGCCGCTGAACACCCCCGAGCGCCCGAACCCGGAGCTCTTCCAGGGCGGAAACTCCAGCGCGGCCCGCCGCAACGGCGGCTACTACGCCGACTGGTACTTCTCCAACGGCAAGGATTTCGACGGCGTCATCGAGCAGCTCACCGACGTGCGCGGGCACGCCCGCGAGCGGAACCGCGAGGTGAACTTCGGGCTGAACGGCTTCATCATCGCCCGCGACACCGAGAAGGAGGCCCGCGAGACGCTGCGCGAGATCATCGCCAAGGCGAACAAACCCGCGGTCGAGGGCTTCCGGGAGGCCGTGCAGCAGGCGGGCGCCGCCACCGGCGATCGCAAGGGCATGTGGGCCGACTCCACCTTCGAGGACCTGGTCCAGTACAACGACGGCTTCCGCACCCAGCTCATCGGCACGCCGGAGCAGGTCGCGGAGCGCATCGTCGCCTACCGGAAGCTCGGCGTCGACCTGATCCTCGGCGGCTTCCTGCACTTCCAAGAGGAGATCGAGTACTTCGGCGCGCGCGTGCTCCCGCTGGTGCGCGAGCTGGAGGCCGCCGAGCAGCCGGTCGCGGTCAGCTGATGTCCGCGGTCGCCGCCGACCGGATCGACCACTTCCGGCGCACTGCGCGCACGCACACCCGGCACGACGTGCGGTGGAAGTATCAGCACATCGGCCGTGCCCCGCTGCGGGGCACGCCGCCACCGCTGCACGGCGTCATCCGGAACGTGCGGAAGGAGAGGACATGACAGTCACCGTCGTGGTCGGCAACCCCAAGCCGGCCTCGCGCACCCTGACCGCCGCGACCCTGCTGGCCAAGGGGCTGCGACCGGGCGAGGAGCCCGCCGTGGTCGACCTGATCGAGTTCGGCGCGGGGCTGCTCGGCTGGGGCGATCCCGCGGTCACCGCCGCCAAGGAGCGGGTAGCCGCCTCCGATCTGGTGATCGTCGCCAGCCCGACCTTCAAAGCCACCTACACCGGGCTGCTCAAGCTCTTCCTCGAGCAGTTCGACGGCGGCACCGGCCTGGCCGGTGTAGTCGCCGTCCCGCTCATGCTCGGCGCCGGGCCCGCCCACGCGCTCGCCCCGGACCTGCTGCTCAAGCCGGTACTGACCGAGATCGGCGCGACCACCGCGCTACCCGGGCTCTACCTCGCCGACCGCACCTTCGCCGAGGACGGAGTCCTGACCGCGTACACCGAGCGCTGGCGGCCGGTGGTCGACGCGCTCATCCTCGGCACGGGAGCGGCGAATCATGCATGACCTCTTCGAATTCCCCGCCGACGGCTCCGGCCTGCGCCGGGCCTTCGCGAACTTCCCCAGCGGGGTGGTCGCGGTGGCCGCCGAGATCGACGGCACGCCCTACGGCCTCGCCGTGAGCACCTTCGTCCCGGTCTCACTCGACCCGCCGCTGGTCTCCTTCTGCGTGCAGAACTCGAGTTCGACCTGGCCGCTGCTGGCCAAGGCCGGGCACCTCGGGCTGAGCCTGCTCGGCACCGACCAGCAGGCAGCCGCCAAGGCTTTGGGCACCCGCGAGGGCGACCGCTTCCACGGCTCCGAGCTGCACCGGGGCACCGGCGAGTCGGTCTTCATCGACGGCGCCTCGGCCTGGATCGAGGGCGTGCCGGAGGCCGAGGTGCCCGCGGGCGACCACAGCGTCGTCATCCTGCGGATCCACCGCATAGCCACCCGCGCCGATATCGAGCCCCTGGTCTTCCAAGGCAGCAAGTTCCGCCGGCTGCTAGCCGGCTAGAAACCCACCCCGAAGGGGGCGAGCAATACGAGCCCCGTTCGCGGCCCGTCCCGTCGTTCAGCGCTCGAAGCGCACGCGCCGCAGGCGCAAGTCTCGAGCGCTGAACGACGGGACTCCCAGGGGCCGCGAACCCGCCCGGCGAAGCCGGGCAAATCAAACGAAGCCGGGCAAATCAAACACAGAGCCCGCCCGCGGCCGACCCCTCGCGGGGGTTGAAGCCGTCCAGGATGGTGCACGGAGTGCCGTCGGCGATCGGCACGAAGACCAGCGCGAACGCCTTGCGGTTGACGCACTGCACGGTGGCCGGGCGGTAACCGGTGGCCGCCTGCTGTGCGTCGTAGGTGTAGCCCTGTTCCGCACACGCCGCCGTCGCCGCCTGCACGTAGGCCTCGATCACCGGGTCCGCGGCGGCATTCCCGGCCCCCGCCACGGTCAGCGCCGCGGCCGCGGCCGTCCCCGCCAGCATCGCAATTTTCCTCATGGGCGGAATAGTAAGCGGTCGAATGCTTTTCGTACGAATTTCGGCCTCGTGCGAACCGATCAGGAATCGAGAAGCGCAGGTAGCGGCCGCGCTCCTAGCGTTGACCGCATGGAACTCAGCATCGACCAGACCTTCCTCCCGCACACCGACCCCGACGCCGCGCTCACCTTCTACCGCGACGCACTCGGCTTCGAGGTCCGCAACGACGTCGGCTCCGGCGCCATGCGCTGGATCACCGTCGCCCCGCCCGGCGCCACCTCGATCGTGCTCTACCCCCTTGACGGCGACCCCGACCTCGCCGCCGCCGAGCGCAGCACCATCGCCGCCCTGATGGAGCGGGGCAGCTACGCCCGCATCCACCTCGCCACCCCCGACCTCACCGCCGTCTTCGACCGCATCCAGGCCGCGGGCGCCGACGTCGTCCAGGAGCCCACCGACCAGCCGTGGGGCGTCCGCGACTGCGCCTTCCGCGACCCCGCGGGCAACCTCGTCCGGATCAACCAGAAGGGTTGAGCTCTCATGTCCCTCTCGCTCTGGTTCCAGCGCACGACGAACGCCCGCACCGCCACCCGCATCCGCCGTAAGGGCGGGGCCATGATGGGGATGGAGATGCTGATCCTGCACACCGTCGGTCGCAGGTCCGGGGAGCCGCGGGAGACCCCGCTCAGCTGGTTCGCCGACGGCGCCGACCGGCTGGTCGTCGCCTCCGGCGGCGGCGACCGCAACCCCGATTGGTACGCCAACCTGCGCGCCAACCCCGCGCGGGTCGCCATCGAGCTGCACGGCTCATCACCCACCCCCGTCACCGCCACCCCGCTCGATGGTGCCGAGCGGGAGCAGGCCTGGGCGCGGATCGTGGAGGCGCAGCCGCGGTACGCGAAGTACCAGAAGAAGTCGGACCGCGAGTATCCCCTGGTCCGCCTCGCGGCTCGGTAGTGCGCTACGGCCAGCGCTTGGTGACTTGCCCGTTCGCGCCCACCGCGTACGCCGCCGGGCCACCTTTGGCGACGGCGCGGTGGATCCGGGGCCGCGCGGCATGCAGCCGCTCCACCATCTCGCTGACCTTTAGTTGACGGCTTTCCAGGTAGAAGAGCGGAGCGCTGTAATCGATCAACGGCTGCCGTTCGACCGGCCGGGAGCGGATCTTGCCGTCCTTGCAGAGCGGAATCCAGCCGCGCTCCAGCCCGTACCGGATCCACTCCTCGTCCGCGGTGCCCTGGGCATCGTCCGCGAAGTGGTGGGCGATGAGGTGCACCTGCCACCCGAGCGCCCGCAGCCCCTCCGGAACGAGCTTGCCGAGATTGCGGTCGATGAAGAACTCAGGCTGCGCGGCAGACCGCTTCGGCTTCCGCACGCGTCAGGCCGTAGTTCTCGGCGACGACGTCCAGCGACTCCCCGGCCCGCCAGAGGTCGACGATCGCCTGCACCTGCACCTTGTTCCGCTCAACGACCGGATCCCCCCAACTGAACCGCGGATCGATGATCACCGGCGCCGCATCCGGGAAGCGCCGCAATCGCAGACGGTTCGCGTACCCGTCCTCGTCCCACCCTATGTAGGTCAAACTGCCCTCGATCACCTCGCGCACCGGCATCTGCCGGTCCCCGACCCGCGCGAATTCCCCATCGCTGTGCTGCAGGAATATATCGATACCGTCGGTCGCGATCTTGCTGCTCGCCAGCGCGTAGGGCGTCGCGAATTCCCGGCGCAGCTCGTCGGCGGCCTGCCGGATACGCTGCTTGCTGAAATGCAGATCCGTCCGCAGCACCCGCAGTACGTACGCCTCGACCATGGCGATGAACGGCACGCTGGTCCGTCCGCGCCGCTCGGGCTCGACCCGATGTACCAGTGGTCCGCCGGGCGCGTCGTCGGCCAGCCACCCGTACACGGTGCTCGGCGGAATGACCAGATGGTGCGCGACTTCGCCGGGAGTAAACAGCGCGTCCTTGAAGCGATCGACCACCCCCGCACCTCCCTACCTGCGCTGGTCGACGAAAGCAGTATGGCCAGGGCATCGGCCCTGGCCATACTGTAGAGCCGATGACGGGAATCGAACCCGCGCCATCTGCTTGGGAAGCAGAAGTTCTACCATTGAACTACATCGGCATGCGCCGGAGCGCGACCGCCAGCGTAGCAGATCGGGCGGTGGACGAGGCAAATCCCGCGTCAGCGCCGGCTCCTGAGCTCCTTGAGCAACGCAACCCCGGCCCCCGCCTCCGGCGTCTCCACCAGCATCGGAACCTTCCGCAGTACCGGCGACCCGAACAACCCCGGCAGCGGCGCGACACCGAGAAACCCGCTCCCGAGCGACGCATGCCGATCCCGCTTCGACCCCCGCGGATCCTGACTGTCATTGACGTGCAACAGATCCAGCCGCCCGACAGCGGTAGCCAACCCGCGCAGCACCTTCCTGAGCCGGAACGGCGTGGAGAGATCCTCACCGGCAGCGTGCAGGTGACACGTGTCGAGGCACAAACCGACCCGGGGATCGTTCAAGGCCGCGAAGTACTCGACGGTGCTGGCACTGTCGGAGGCCAGCGCGGCCCCGCCACCCGCGGTCGGCTCGATGAGCAATGAGGGCCCGGGCGGCGCGGCATCGAGCAGCGGCCCGAGCGCATCGGGTAGCCGCCGCAGCGCCTCACCTCGAAAATCAGGGGTAATGGACGACCCGGCGTGCAGGATCACGCCGAGCGCCCCGACCAGAGCGGCCCGCCGCAGACACTCGGCCAGCGCGGCAAGGGAATTGGCCAGGACGGCGGGGTCGGGCGAGCCCACGTTCAGCAAATAGGGCGCGTGGATGTAAACGGAAATCCCAGCCGCACCGCAGTACGAGCGAAAGGCCGAAGCATCCGCGAGATCGAGAGCAGGCGCCTTCCACCCCCGCGGATTTCCGGAGAAGAACTGCACCACCTCCGCTCCGATCGCCGCGGTCTCCCGCACCCCGGTCTTCATCAGCCCACCGGACACCCGGATGGCCGCGCCGATCGGAGCCATCAGAAGACGCTGTATCCGCCGTCGATGAGCAGCGTGTCGGCGGTGTGGAAGGCGCTGGCGGGGCTGGCCAGATACACCGCGACGGACTCGAAGTCCCGGGTCGTGCCCCAGCGGCCGACGGGAACCCGCGGCTGCACCCGTTCCCGGAACCGATCCCAGGCGAAGATCCCCTCGGTCATCGGCGTCTCCACCCACCCGGGTAGCACCGAGTTGGCCCGCACCCCGTGCCGCGAGAGCTCGACGGCGATCGAATTCATCATGGCGATCAGCCCGGCCTTGCTCGCGGCATACGACTGCCCGCGCGCGGGGCCCTGCCGCGCGGCGAGGCTGGCGGTGCCGACCAGGCTGCCACCGTCACCCTGCGCGACGATCACCTTGGCGGCCTCGCGCAGCGTGACGAACGCGGCGTCCAGATTGATCGAGGTCACCGAGCGGAAATCGGCGAGGCTGGTCTCCAGGAATGGAGTGGTCGTCTGCGGAACACCGGCGTTCACGAAGCAGGAGTCGATCCGGCCGAGCTCGGCGGCGGCGCGGCCGATGGTGTCCGCGATCTGCTGTTCCTCGCCCACATCACAGGCCAGCGCGAGCACCTCGCCGCCGAAACCGCGCAGCTCGGCGGCCGCGGCCTCGTTGCGCGAGACATTCCGCCCGATCACGCAGACGGCGGCCCCGGCACGAGCGAGCCCGCGGGCGAAGCCGAGCCCGATCCCGGAGTTTCCGCCGGTGACCACAGCCACATGCCCGGTCAGGTCGAACGGGTTCGAGTCGGTCATCGGCACAACCTCCGGTCGCTGGCGAATACCGGCAGGACGGGCGCGCCGGTGAACAGGTGCGAGGATATCTGCCTCGTCGTCGCACCCGGGGCGGGCCGGCCGGATCGGCCGGACGATACGCTCACCCCGTGCTCCTCTCCGATCGTGACCTGCGCGCCGAGATCGCCGCCGGCCGGCTCGGCGTCGAGCCGCTGCTGGAGAACGCCGTCCAGCCGTCGAGCATCGACATCCGCTTGGACGGGCTGTTCCGGGTCTTCGACAACTCCCGCTACACCCACATCGACCCGGCCCGCCGCCAGGACGAGCTGACCAGCCTGGTCGAGCCGCCCGACGGCGAGCCCTTCGTCCTGCACCCCGGTGAGTTCGTGCTCGGCTCGACGCTGGAGGTGTGCTCACTCCCGGACGACCTGGCGGGCCGCCTGGAGGGAAAGTCGAGCCTGGGCAGGCTCGGGCTGCTCACGCACTCGACGGCGGGTTTCATCGACCCGGGGTTCAGCGGGCACATCACGCTGGAGCTCTCGAATGTCGCGAATCTGCCGATCACGCTCTGGCCGGGCATGAAGATCGGCCAGCTCTGTCTGTTCCGGCTGAGCAGCCCGGCCGAGCACCCGTACGGCAGCGCGGCCGCGGGGTCGAAATATCAGGGCCAGCGTGGGCCGACACCGTCGCGCTCCTACCTGAACTTCTCGCTGCCGCCCGCGGTCGTCGAGGGCACCGAGCGGCGCTGAGCCGGGTGCTCGCCGCGGTCATCGGGTGGGCCGCTGTCAGGCGGTCGCGGCCAGCGCGGTGCGCAGCACGGTGGAGAGCGCGGGCAGCGCGGCGTCGCGCTCCGGCGGGATCACCCAGTGGCACCCCTCCCTGGTCCAGCGCCCGAGCCCGGTGGGGAGCATGACCGCGCTGCCGATCCCCGGCAGCCCGATGTCGTTGCGCCCGAGCGATTCCAGCACCTGCGGCCCCGGCGCGATATCCGGCTCGGCCAGGAAGCTCCAGCGAATCTGCCTGGCCAGCACGGGACCCCTCGACCCGTGCCGATCCAGCGCCGCGCGCACCCGGTGCGCGCGGATGGCGGGCACGTGCACCACCCCGATCCGCCCGGTGATCGGCAGCATGAGGTAGCCGCCGCGCTCGGCGACGGGTAGGCCGTACTCTTCGCGGTAGTGGGTCACCCACTCCGCCGTGGTGATCGGTCGGTCGACGCCCATGGCCGCCTCCTCGCCCTGCCATGGACCCAGGATGGGCGGTTCGCCCGGCCCCGGCAGCGCACCCGCGCCAGCGCATCGCTGCCCCTGCGCTGCCCCACTCGCACTGCCACTGATAGCGATTGCGAATTCCCTGTGGCCGCACCCACAAACCGCCCGTACCCTGGGAGGGAGAGTTCGTGCGGGAAGGGATGACATCGTGGTCCGGCACTGGTCAGGAAGAGAGGCCCGGGCCCTTCGCGATGCCAAGCGCATGAGTATCCGGGAGTTCGCCGCCCATCTCGGCGTGCACGAACGCCTGGTATCGAAGTGGGAGGCGGGCGGCGCCCGGGTCCGCCCACGACCGATCAATCAAGCCGCTCTGGATACATCCCTCGCCAGGTCCGACGATGTCGTGCGGGCACGTTTCGCGGCGCTGATCGAGCACGCGCAGGAGGAACGCCCTTCCGTTCCGCAGCCCGATCACCAGCAGCCCGACAACCAGCAGCGCGCTCGCGCCGGAGCGCGCATCGGGTACTCCAGCGACGCCGATCTGCTCGCCCTGATAGACGCGGGCGCACTGAGAGGCGATGCGCTGACCGCTGTTTCGGAGAGGGATCTGATCATGGCTGCTGCCCATGAGGCCAGCGAACACGCGGGCCGGGCCGAGGGGACGAATGTGGGCGCGACCACGCTGGAACAGCTGGACGCGGATGTGTCGCGGATCGCGAACGACTACGTGCACGTGCCCCCGGTGCCGATGGCGGTCGAGATGATGCGCGTGCGCCGCCGCGTCTACCGACTACTCGAGGGGCGCCAGCAGCCCGCCGACACCAGCCACCTCTATCTCCTCGCCGGCATCCTCTCCGGGCTGCTGGCCAATGCCAGCACCGATCTCGGGCACTACGACGCCGCGGGCGATCAGGTGCGCGCGGCCTTCGCCTACGGCGAGCTGAGCAAGCACAACGGCTTACGCGCCTGGACCCGCGGCATGCACGCGCTCGTCGAGTACTGGTCGGACCGCCCCCGGCGCGGCGTCGAACTCGCCCGCAGCGGGCTCGCCTACGCCGACTCGCCGACCGCGCGGGTGCGGCTGCTGAATATCGAGGCGCGCATCTGGTCCCGCCTCGGCAGCGCCGACGACGTGGAGCGCTGCATCCGCGCCGCCGAGGACGCCAAGGCGGGCGCGGGCACCGTCGACCTGCTGCACGATGAGATCGGCGGAGTCTTCGGCTTCGGCGCGGCCAAGGCGCAGTACTACGCGGGCGCCACCCTGATCGACCTCGGCCGCGCCGACCCGGCGCTGGCCGCCACCGAGCAGGCCATCGAGCTCTACGCCAGCGGGCCGTCGCACCAGCGCTCGTACGGCGCCGAATCGCTGGCCCGAGTGGATAATGCCACCGCGCACCTGGTCAATGGCAGCCTGGACGGCGCCGCCGAGGCGCTGGTGCCTGTCCTCAGGCTGGACGAGGACAAGCGGATCAAGCAGCTCCAGGAGCGGCTCGGCGGAGTGCGCAGGCGGATCGCCGCGCCGCACTTCCGGGATGCCGCGGGCGCGCGCGAACTGGACGAGCGGATCGAGGAGTTCTGCGCGAGCACCGCGGTCCGCGGAATTGCGGGGGGCCAGGGCTGACCTGCGAGGAGTCCGGTCGGCGAAAACTGGACCCTTTCGCTACCGGAGGGTAGCCGGACCGGATATCCGGTTGCGGTTGGTGGCACCATGGAGCGGGTGAGCCCCAGTCATCCCGCCCCGCGTGTGCTCGAGCAGAGCACGAAGCTGCAGAACGTCGTCTACGAGATCCGTGGACCGGTGAACGCGCAGGCGGCACGGCTGGAGGCCGAGGGGCACCGCATCCTCAAGCTCAATATCGGCAACCCCGCGCCCTTCGGCTTCGAGGCCCCCGACGTGATCATGCGCGACATCATCGCCGCGCTGCCGAATGCCCAGGGGTACTCGGAGTCGAAGGGGATACTGCCCGCCCGCCGCGCCATCGTCACCAGGTACGAGCTGGTCCCCGGCTTCCCCGAGCTCGACGTCGACCACGTCTACCTGGGCAATGGCGTCTCCGAGCTGATCACCATCACCATGCAGGCGCTGCTCGACAACGGCGACGAGGTACTCATCCCCGCGCCCGACTACCCGCTCTGGACCGCCATGACCAGCCTGGCCGGCGGCACCCCCGTGCACTACCTCTGCGACGAGGCGGACGGCTGGCAGCCGGATATCGCCGATATCGAGTCGAAGATCACCGACCGCACCAAGGCGCTGCTGGTGATCAACCCGAACAACCCGACCGGCGCGGTCTACTCCGCCGAGGTGCTGCAGCAGCTCGCCGACGTGGCCCGCAGGCACCAGCTGCTGCTGCTCGCCGACGAGATCTACGACAAGATCCTGTACGACGACGCCAAGCACATCTCGCTCGCCACCATGGCCCCCGACCTGCTCTGCCTCACCTTCAACGGCCTGTCGAAGGCGTACCGGGTGGCCGGGTACCGCTCCGGCTGGCTCGCCATCACCGGCCCCAAGGAGCACGCCGCCGGTTTCCTGGAGGGCATCGACCTGCTCGCTTCCTCCCGGCTCTGCCCGAATGTCCCCGCGCAGCACGCCATCCAGGTGGCGCTCGGCGGGCACCAGAGCATCGAGGATCTGATCCTGCCCGGCGGCAGGCTGCTGGAGCAGCGCGATGTCGCGTGGGAGCGGCTCAATATGATCCCCGGCGTCTCCTGCGTGAAGCCCAAGGGCGCGCTCTACGCCTTCCCCCGCCTCGACCCCGAGGTGCACGAGATCCACGACGACCAGAAACTCGTGCTCGACCTGCTGCTGCAGGAGAAGATCCTGATGGTCCAGGGCACCGGCTTCAACTGGCCGAACCACGACCACCTGCGCATCGTGACGCTCCCGTGGGCCCGCGATTTGGCGGTCGCCATCGAGCGCTTCGGGAACTTCCTCTCCTCCTACAGGCAGTAAGTCCCCTGTTTAAGCGGGGTGAAACAAACCTTATGTATGGATACAACCGAGTTTTGAAGACTGACTAGCGCAAAACGAGGACGTTTGTGTACAGTGGGCCTCGGCACTTCGAGTGCCCGGTCGGATTGTCTACCCCCCCTGGACAATCCGATCATCGGGTCCGGCCGCCTACCCCCCTGGGCCGTCGGCTCGCGGGCGGCGGAGACATCCCCCTGCTCTCCGCCGCCCCTTCCCGAATTCCCCCTCCGCACCGCCCTCCCGCTGGTCGCGGAGATGACAACCACATCCTTTAAGCTCGCCCGGTGAGCGATCATCACCACCACCATCACGACCACTCCGGTCCCATCGCGATCGGCGCGACCGCGGCCAGGGTGGTCGTCGGCCTGCTCGCCGTGATCGGCGTCCTGGTGGTGGCCGGTGCGGTGCTGCTGTGGCCGAGCAAGCAGCACGTCGAGATCCCGCTGCCCATGCAGAACGCGGGCGGCGGCGCGGTGCAGACCGAGGCCGGGACGGTGGTTCAGCAGGACATCGGGCCGTGTGGCAGCCCGTCGCAGGGCAAGGTCTTCGCCGATGTGCCCGAGGCGCCGCGGGTGAATGCCTACGAATGCCAGCGTTCGCTGATCAGCATCGACTCCGGGGTGCATCAGGGGAATCGCACGCTCTTCGAGATCGCGCCCGGGCCCGGGCAGCCGGATCTGCGGGTCGGTGACGAGATTCGGATCGTCCGGCAGACCGACCCCTCGGGCGCGCCGATGTACTCCTTCGACGACTACGCGCGCGGGCTGCCCTTGACGCTCATCGTGATCGTCTTCGTTGTGGTGATCATCGCGGTCGCGCGGTGGCGTGGGTTGCGGGCGCTGCTCGGGCTCGGCTTCGCCTTCGGGGTGCTCGTGGTCTTCATGCTGCCGGCGCTCTTGGATGGCAAACCGGCCATTCCGGTTGCGCTGGTCGCCGGTTCGCTGATTCTGTACTCGGTGCTGTACCTGGCGCACGGGGTGAACCTGCGGACCAGTTCGGCGCTGCTCGGCACGCTGACCTCGATGGTGCTGGCGGCGGTGCTCTCCTGGGTCGCTATCGAGATGACGCGGATCACCGGTCTCTCCGAGGAGCAGAACACCAACGTCGCCACGTACTTGCAGCACGTGAGCATTACCGGGCTGCTGTTGGCGGGGTTCATCATCGGGTCGCTCGGTGTGCTCAACGACGTCACCATTACGCAGGCGGCTGCTGCTTTCGAGTTGGCGGCGCTGGACGAGAAGGCTTCGCGGCGGGAGATTTTCGCCGCTGCCATGCGGGTGGGGCGGGATCACATCGCCAGCACCGTGTACACGCTGGTGCTCGCCTACGCCGGTGGGGCGTTGCCGCTGCTGCTGTTGTTCAGCGTTGCGGGGCGTTCCATCCGGGATGTGCTGGTCGGGGATGCGGTAGCGATCGAGATCGCTCGTTCCGCGGTCGGTGGTATTGCTTTGGCGTTGTCGGTGCCGCTGACGACGATTATCGCGACATTGCTGGCGCGGCCGTTCGGGGGGAAGGCGAAGGAGCCGGTTCGTGCGGCGCGACGTCCGGTCGATGCGCGGAAGCCCGCACGGGCGGGTTCGCGGACACCGGGGCAGGGGACAGAGCGGGTGCGGCGGCCTTCCGGGGGTTCGTCTTCTCGGACCAACGAGTCCGGGAGGCGGCGGCCCATGAAGCCGAGTTCGTCCTGGGCGGATGCCCCGACGCCGCCGCAGGGGACTCGGGCCCCCACACCCCCGCCGCAGGGTTGGCCGCGGAACGATGAGCCGCCTCGCTCGCGGCACTCGCGCGAGTAGGGCGGCTCACCCGAGCGGTAGCGGCAGATCCAACACGTCGAACGTCGGAGCATCCGGCCGGCTCGGGCGCGGCGGTCCCCACCCGAAGCCGGCCCCGTGGATGCGCTAGCGCGGGGGTGGGAAGAGGGGTGGGATCGTCGGAACGACGATCGGCGGGAGGCCGGGGACCACGAAGGTGTTCGGCCCGGGCGGGGCGGGAGCCGGGGCCTGATCCTCGGTGGTCTCGGAGCGCCGAGGCGGGACAGCGACCGACTCGTGCACTGTCTCGGTGGTGGTAGCGGGCGCGACCGCGATGGACGGGTCGAGTGTCGTGGTGCGCGGAACGCTGGTGGTCGGCACCGCGGTGTCACCCTCACCCTGCTGGTGCGAATCGCGCTCGAGCACCTGCGGCCCGTACCCGAGCCCGAGGCCGATGGCGGCGACGACGGCGAGCGCGCTCACCGCGAGCACCGCACCGCTGACACCGCGCCGCTCCCCCCGGGCAGCGGGCGCCGAGAGCCAGGCGGGCGCGAGATCGGCGTCGTCGAGACGGTTTTGGCCGGGTACCGCGACGAGCGGGTGCCCGGGCTGCGACTGCTGCGGCGGCGCGACCGGCCGAACCGGCCGGGCGAGCAGCGCGGCGCCGCGCGCCATCACCGTCTCCGGCTCGGCGGGCACGATCACCGGGACGCCCATCCAGCGCTCGAGCACCTTGGCCACCAGCGGAATCCGCGCGCACCCGCCAATGGCGAGCACACCGTGCACCGGCCGATCGGAGCGCACGATCACGTCCCGCGCCATCCGCGCCGACGACTCGATCGCCAGCATGATCAAAGCCTCGAAGTTCTCCTGCGCCAACAGGACCAAGCCCTGCTCGCTGGGAAGCGCGACCGCGGTATTGCTGGAGAGCTGCTCCTTGGCCTCGCGGCAGAGCGCGTCCAGGGCGGCGAGCCCGGCAGGATCCTGTGGGTGCGCGATGCGCCCGGAGGCGATCTGCTGCTCCCGGATCAGCGAATCCAGGTAGTCGCCGCTGATGTCGCTCGTGCGCTCGCTGTGCCTGACCTCGCGGTTCTGCGCGTCGACCACGCTGACGGTGAGCCCGGAACTCCCCAGGTCGTACACGACGAGCGAGGAGATCCCGCGAATCTCACCGGTGCGGTGCACGTACTCCAGCGCGGCGACCACCTCGGGCACCAGCTCGTAGTTGGTGAGCTGCTGCCGCGCCATGGCCGCGCGCAATGCCCGCGCCTGCTGTTCGCTGCGGTAGGAGATGGCGGTGGCGCCGATATCGGGGGTGGCCTCGCAGGTGACGCCGATGGCCTCGGCGGTCAGCTCCTCGACCGGTTGACGACCGACCGGGATGGTCTGGATGTCATAGGCCGGGCCGGCCTGGGGGGCGGAGCCGGCGTGCGGGCGCGCCAGACGGACGGCCCCTGCCCCCACCGAAACTCCCAGTACCGAACTCATCAGCTGCCCATCTCGTCGAATACCGCACGACATGCGAGCCCCCGCCGGTTGCCGACGGTAAGCTCACTTCGAACATACCGTCGTCGTCCGACGTTGCCGGCGGCAGGACTGGTCGTCCGGCAGTCGCTCCTGCCCGACGTCAACTCTACGACGTGCCGAGTCCCGCGTATACCCATCCGGCCTGACGCCAAACGTCACGGTCGAGGCAGTTCCGCCCGTCGATGACGCGCTTGGCCCGCACGACCGGTTCCAGGTCAACTGGACGCAGCGCGGTGAATTCGTCCCATTCGGTCAGTACCAGCACCACGTCGGCGCGCTCGCACGCCTCGACCACCGAGGTGGCGTAGTTGAGGGTGGGGAAGATGCGGCGCGAATTCTCCAGCGCCTTGGGGTCGTAGACCGTCACCACGGCGCCGTTGAGCTGGATCATTCCGGCGACGTTCAGCGCGGGCGAATCGCGCACGTCGTCGGATTCCGGCTTGAAGGCGGCGCCGAGCACCGCGACATTGGCGCCGAGCAGGGAGCCACCGCAGGCCTGCGCGGCCATGTCGACGACCTTGCTACGTCGGCGCATATTGATGTTGTCGACCTCGCGGAGGAAGGCGACGGCGTGCCCGGCGCCGAGTTCGCCGGCCCGTGCCATGAAGGCGCGGATGTCCTTGGGCAGGCAGCCGCCGCCGAAACCGAGTCCGGCATTGAGGAATCGGCGGCCGATGCGCTCGTCGTAGCCGAGGGCGTCGGCGAGCACGGTGACGTCGGCGCCGGTGGCGTCGCAGACCTCGGAGACGGCGTTGATGAACGAGATCTTGGTCGCCAGGAAGGCGTTGGCGGAGACCTTGACCAGTTCGGCGGTGGCGAGATCGGTCAGCAGGAACGGGACCTCGGCGTGCAGGAGGTCGGCGTAGAGTTCGCGGACCTGCTGTTCGACCCAGGCGGAGGCGTCGCGCTGGCGGTCCACACCGAGGACGAGGCGGTCCGGGCGCAGGGTGTCCTTCACGGCGAAGCCCTCGCGGAGGAACTCCGGGTTCCAGGCGACCTCGACGTCGACCGGGGCGAGCGCGCGGGCCCGCTCGCCGAGCGCGGCCGCGGTGCCGACCGGGACCGTCGACTTGCCGACGATCACCGACGGCCGCTCCAGCAGCGGGGCCAGGGTGTCGACGACGGCGTGCACGTAACCGAGGTCGGCGGCGTACTCACCCTTCTTCTGCGGGGTGCCGACGCCGAGGAAGTGCACCTCCGCGTGCGCGGCGGCCTCGGCGTAGGAGGTGGTGAACTTCAGCCTGCCCGCGTCGAGGTTGCGGCGCAGTACCGCTTCCAGGCCGGGTTCGTAGAACGGCGTCACACCGTCGGAGAGTTTGGCGACCTTGCCCGGGTCGACATCGACGCCGATCACGTCGTGCCCGAGTTCGGCCATGCACGCCGCATGCGTAGCGCCCAGGTACCCGGTTCCGAAGACTGTGCATCGCATGATCGATTGGTAAGCCGCGACTGTGGCCGCGCCACGTCAGTGAGGCAAGGGGGGACGCAACAGTAGATGTACATGCGGAGAAGTCGCGTTTTGTGGTGCGTTGTCCCAGGTCGGGTCGCTGCGCTGGGCGCTGGGCTAGCATCGCGCGGTGACCGGGTTCCGTCGCGCGGCGCTGCTCCTCGGGGTGATGACCGCCGTGGTAGTCGCCGCGCTCTGGCCCGTCTACGTGACCCCGCAGCGCGATCAACCCGCCCCGGCCGACGCCATCCTGGTACTCGGCGGCGCGCACGACGGCCGCGAGGAACTGGCCCTGCGGCTGGCCCGCGACGGCTACGCCCCGCTCGTCCTCCTCTCCGACCCGTACGACGGCAGCCCCCTCGTGAACCGCATCTGCCACGGCGGCTACAGCTTCGAGGTCCGCTGCTTCGACCCGAGCCCGCGCACCACCCGTGGCGAGGGACGGGAGCTGGCCCGGCTCGCCGAAGAGCGCGGCTGGCGCCGGGTGATCGTGGTGACCTTCACCCCGCACATCTCCCGCGCCCGCTACATCCTCGGGCGGTGCTGGTCCGGCGAACTGCTCTTCGCCGACCCCCGGCCCCGGCTCTCCCCGGCCCGCTTCGCCTGGGACTACCTCTATCAGTCGGCCGGGTATGCGAAGGCGTTCACCGAACTCACCTTGCATGGCTGCTGACCAGCGAAATACATGTGCTGGCGGACGCCATCAGTTTTGCTCTAGAGTGCGGGAAAGGACAACCCTCCGGGAGGACAGATGGAATACGACTGGTCCGAGGCCGATCTGGCCTTCCGAGACGAGGTGCGGGCGTTCCTCGACGCCGAGCTGACGCCGGAGATCCGGCGCGCGGGCAGGCTGGCGACCAGCGTCTACCCGGACCACGAGGCGAGCATGGAGTGGCAGCGCATCCTGCACCGCAAGGGGTGGGCGGCGCCGCACTGGCCGGTGGAGCACGGCGGGCAGAACTGGAGCCTGACCCAGCACCACATCTTCGCCAGGGAGTCCACGCTGGCCGGCGCGCCCGCGCTCTCGCCCATGGGCATCCGGATGGTGGCGCCCGCGATCATCGCCTTCGGCACGCCGGAGCAGAAGGAGTTCTTCCTCCCGCGCATCCTCACCGGCGAGGTCTTCTTCTGCCAGGGCTACTCCGAGCCGGAGGCCGGCTCCGACCTGGCGTCGCTGCGCATGGCCGCGGTCGACGACGGCGCGGACTTCGTCTGCACCGGCAGCAAGATCTGGACCACGCACGCCACCGAGGCCAACTGGATCTTCTGCCTGGTGCGCACCACCCGCGGCACGAAGAAGCAGGAGGGCATCACCTTCGTGCTGATCGACATGAACCAGCCGGGGATCGAGATCCGCCCACTGGTCATGAGTTCCGGTGAGGAGGTGCAGAACCAGGTCTTCTTCGACGGAGTGCGGGTGCCGAAGAGCAATGTGCTCGGCAAGATCGACGAGGGCTGGACCGTCGCCAAGTACCTGCTGGTGCACGAGCGCGGCGGGGCCGCGGCGCCGTGGCTGCAGGTGCTGGCGCAGGATCTGGCCGATGCCGCCGCCGAGCAGCCCGGCCCGGACGGCCGCCCGCTCATCGACGACCCGGCCTTCGCCGCCAAGCTCGCCGACGTGCGGATCCGCACCGACGTGCTCGAGGTGCTGGAGTACCGGACGCTCGCGGCCATGGCCGCGGGGAAGAACCCCGGCCCGGCCTCCTCGATGCTCAAGGTGCTCGGCACCGAGCTGAGCCAGCAGCTCACCGAGCTCGCGCTGGAGGCGGCCGGGCCGCGCGGCCGGGTGTACCAGCCGCACGCGGCCATGCCCGGCGGCCCGGTCGCCGGCTACACCCCGCCCGCCGACGGCTACCACAGCGGCGCCGAGTGGCAGGCCGTCGCGCCGCTGCGCTACTTCAACGACCGCGCGGGCTCGATCTACGCCGGCAGCAATGAAATTCAGCGAAACATCCTCGCCAAAGCAGCATTGGGGCTCTGATGGACTTCACCCTGACCGAGGAGCAGGAGCTGCTCCGCTCCGCGCTCGCCGCGTACCTCGGTGCGCGCTACGACCTGGAGAAGAGCCGCGTTGCGGCCAAGTCCGATCTGGGTTGGCAGCCCGCGGTCTGGCGCGGCTTCGCCGACGAACTCGGCATTCTCGGCGCCACGCTGCCGGAGCGGGTGGACGGCTCCGGTGGCGGCGCGGTCGAGCTGCGCGTGATCGCCGAGGAGCTGGGCCGCGCGCTGGTGGTCGAGCCGTTCCTGGACACCGTGGTGGTCGGCGCCGGGCTGCTCGACCGGGCCGGTGGCGACCGGGCCGACGAGGTGCTCACCCAGATCGTCTCCGGTGACGCCAGGATCGCCTTCGCGGCGACCGAGGCGACCGCCGGGCACGTGCTGCACGACGTGGGCACCACCGCGCGCCGCGACGGCGCGGACTGGGTGCTCGACGGCGCCAAGGTGGTCGTGACCAGCGCGCCGCTCGCCACCCACCTGATCGTCTCGGCCCGCACCTCCGGCGAGCGCAGGGACGAGCGCGGCATCTCGCTCTTCCTGCTGGAGTTCGACGCCGCGAACCCGCCCGCCGGGGTCGAGGTGCACTCCTACCGCACCATCGATGACCGGGTCGGCGCGGATCTCACCTTCACCGGGCTGCGGCTGCCGCCGAACGCGCTGCTCGGCGTCGAGGGCGCCGCCTGGGAGGTGATCGCGCCGACGATCGACAGTGCCATCGCCGCGGTCTCCGCCGAGGCGGTCGGGGCCATGGGCAAGGTGCTCGCCGACACCGTGGAGTACGCCAAGCAGCGGCAGCAGTTCGGGGTGCCGATCGGCAGTTTCCAGGCGCTGCAGCACCGCATGGTCGATATGTACATGGAGCTGGAGCAGGCCATCGCCGCCTCGCACCTGGTCACCGCCGCCCTCGACGCCGAACCGGCCGCGCGCGCTCGTGCCGCCTCCGCCGCGAAGGTGACGATTGCGCGTGCCGCGCGGTTCATCGGGCAGAACGCGGTGCAGTTGCACGGGGCCATGGGGATGACCGAGGAGCTGGCCATCGGGCACTACTTCAAGCGGCTCACGGCTATTCAGCGGGAGTTCGGGACCGCGGACGAGCATCTGGCGCGGTACGCGAAGCTCTCTCGCTCAGTCCGGGACTGCTCCAGCCCGGAGCAGGCAGCCTGCGGCGCGGGTGCCGTTGGAGATTGTGTATCGGGGTAGCTCGGGCAGATCGAGTGGGAACGAAAAAGGCGCCCGGATCGTGTGATCCGGGCGCCTTTCGCGTTGGGGGTCAGCCCTTGCGGCCGGGGGACTTGGCGCCGGACTTGAAGCCGAGGCCGCCGGGCTTGGCGGTCGGCGGGGGTGTGCCGGTGGAGCCGTTGCCGCTGTGGCCGTTGGCGCCGTTCGTGGACTCGGCGGATGCCGTGGTCGCCGGTTCGGCGGTGTCGGTTTCGGCGGTTTCCGGCTCCGAGCTGGAGGGTTCCTCGGCCTGCGGTGCGGGGGTCTCCTCGGCCTGCGGTGCGGGGGTCTCCTCGGCCTGCGGCTCCGGAGTCTCCGCAGCCTGCGGCGTGGGGGACTCGGAGGCCGTCGACGCCGGGGCTTCCTCGGCCTGTGGGGCGTCGGATTCTTCCGCCACGGGGGCGGGTGAGTCCTCTGCCTTGGGCTCGGCCGGCTTGGGGGCGCCGGGGGCCTTGGGGCCGGGGCGCTTGAAGCCGGACTTCATAGCCAGGCCCTTGGCGGCGACCGTCGGCTTGCTCTCGGTCGCCGGAGCGGGAGCCTCGGATTCCGCCGTCGCCGTGGCATCGGCCTGGGCCGGCGCCTGCGATTCGGCCGGGGGCTGCGAGCCAGCCTGAGCCGAGGCTTCGGCCGCGGCCGAAGTTTCGGTGGGAGCCGGGGTTTCGGTGGCGCCCGGCTTGGGTGCGCCCGGCTTGGGTGCGCCCGGCGCCTTCGGCGCGGCCTTCTTGAAGCCGGACTTCATAGCCAGGCCCTTGGCCGCGACGGTGGGCTTGCTCTCGGTCGCCTCGGCGGGTGCCGCGGAGGGCGCTTCCGCCGTCGAAGACGCAGAGGTCGCGACAGCGTCCGAAGACGCAGGGGTCGCGACAGCGTCCGAAGACGCAGGGGTCGCGTCGGCCTCGGAAGACGCGGGAGTCACGGCGGCGGCCGTGGCCTTCTTGCCGGGCGGCTTGGGCGCGCCCTTGCCGGGCGCCCTGCCACCACCCTTCATGGCCAGCCCCTTGACCGGCTTCGCCGGAGCAGCGGCCGGAGCCTCGGCAGCCGACTCAGCGGTCGCGGTATCCGTATCCGAGGCATCGGCCGGAGCCGCTGCCTTGGCGCCGGGCGCCTTGGCCGGGCCCTTCATGGCGAGCCCCTTGCCGCCGGGCGCCTTGCCGCCCTTCATGGCGAGCCCACCGGCCTTCGCCGCAGGCTTCTTCTCAGCGGGAGCTTCGGTGGCTTCAGCAGGAGCCGCGGCCTTGGCCCCGGGCGTCTTCGCCGGGCCCTTCATGGCAAGCCCTTTGCCACCGGGCGCCTTGCCGCCCTTCATGGCCAGCCCGCCACCGGCGGGCTTGGCAGCAGCGGGCTCGGCCTCCGGCTCGGCTTCGGTCTCCGCGACGACGGGCTCCGGCTCGGCGACCGGCTCCTCCTCGACCTTCGGCTCCTGAACAACCGTCAGCTTCTCGGTGAGCACCGCCGAATCGACCCGCTCGATGGCATCGAGCATGAGCTGCGCGACGTCGATGACCTCGACACCCTCGCCCTGCCCGCTCTCCTGCCGCGCGGTCACCCCGTCGTGCAGCATGACCCGGCAGAACGGGCATCCGGTAGCGATCTTGGTCGGCGAGGTCGAGAGCGCCTCGTCCACCCGGTCGATATTGACCCGCTTGCCGAGCTGCTCCTCCATCCACATGCGCGCGCCACCGGCGCCGCAGCACATGGAGCGCTCGCCGTGCCTCGGCATCTCGACCAGGGTCGAGCCGGAGGCGGCCATGAGCTCGCGCGGCGCGTTGTAGACCTTGTTGTGCCGCCCGAGGTAGCAGGGGTCGTGGTAGGTGATGTTCTGCGCCACCGGCGCGACCGGGACCAGCTTCTTCTGCCGGACCAGGCGGTTCAGCAGCTGGGTGTGGTGCACCACCTCGTACGAGCCGCCGACCTGCGGGTACTCGTTGTTCAGGGCGTTGAAGCAGTGCGCGCAGGTGACGACGATCTTCTTCTTGCGGTCGTCGACGCCATCGAAGACCGCGTTCAGCGTCTCGATGTTCTGCATGGCGAGCTGCTGGAAGAGGAACTCGTTGCCCGCGCGGCGAGCGGAGTCACCGGTGCAGGTCTCCTCCTGGCCGAGCACCATGTACTTGACGCCCGCGGTGGCGAGCAGCTCGGCGACGGCCTTGGTGGTCTTCTTGGCCCGGTCCTCGTAGGCGCCTGCGCAGCCGACCCAGAACAGGTACTCGTAGCCGTCGAAGCTCTCGGCGTCCTTGCCGTAGACCGGGACGTCGAAGTCCAGCTCGTTGATCCAGTTGAGCCGGTCCTTGGCGTTCTGGCCCCAGGGGTTGCCCTTGTTCTCCAGGTTCTTGAAGAGCCCGGCCAGCTCGGAGGGGAACTCCGACTCGATCAGCACCTGGTAGCGGCGCATGTCGATGATGTGGTCGACGTGCTCGATATCCACCGGGCACTGCTCGACGCAGGCGCCGCAGGTGGTGCAGGACCACAGCACCTCGGGGTCGATGATGCCGCCTGCCTCGTGATCGCCGATCAGCGGCCGCTCGGCCTCGGCCTTGGCGGCGTCCGAGATGCGCGCCAGCGCGGCCTCGTCCGGCTTGCCGTCGGCGTCGACCAGCCCGACCTCGTCGCCGCCGGGATCCTTGCGCCCGCCTGCCAGCAGGTACGGCGCCACCGCCTTGCCGTGGTCGCGCAGCGACATGATGAGCAGCTTGGGCGAGAGCGGCTTGCCGGTGTTCCAGGCCGGGCACTGGCTCTGGCAGCGGCCGCACTCGGTGCAGGTGGTGAAGTCCAGCCAGCCCTTCCAGGAGAAGTCCTCGATCCGGCCCGCGCCGAGGGTGTCGGTGTCGGGGTCGACGTTCTCCATGTCGAGGGCACGGCCCTTGGACATCATCGGCTTGGCCGCGCCGAGCGCGACGCCGCCGTCGTTCTCGCGCTTGAAGTAGATATTGAAGAAGGCGGAGAAGCGGTGCCAGGCGACGCCCCAGGTGATGTTGCGGCCGACGAAGTACAGGAAGGCCATGCCGGACATCAGCTTGATGAAGGCGAAGATCGACACCATGGTCGGGCTGGCGGGCAGCAGCTTGGCCACCTGCATGGTGAAGAAGTCGGTGTAGGCGTTGGCGTGGCCGTAGGTCGCGATCTTGCCCGCCTTGACCATCACCATGCCGAGCCCCTCGAGCAGCACGATGGCCTCGATGACGTAGGCGGGGCCGAACTTCGAGCCGCTGAAGCGGGAGAGCCGGTCGGGCACGCGCGGGTGGTTCAGCTGCCGGATGACGATCAGCGTCACGATGCCGACGATGGTGCCGATGCCGAGGATCTCGTCCCACAGGTGATAGGCGGCGGTATTGCCGATGATCGGCCAGTGGAATGCCGGGTCGAAGGTCTGCCCGTACGCCTCGAACCACAGGATGGCGCCGCCCATGAAGCCGATCATCACCAGCCAGTGCGCCCAGCCGACGGTGCGGAACTTGTTCATCCTGGTGTGCGCCAGGAACTCGATCACCATCTGCTTGAAGCGCGGGAAGAACGGCCGCCAGCGATCGGGGGCGGGCTGGCCGATCATGATGGCGCGGACGATGTCCCGGACGCCGCCGAAGAACGACGCCCAGCACAGCAGGCTGAGCGCCGCTCCAATCGTGCCCAGCGTCACTGTCAGGGCATTCATGTCGCGACCTTTCTTTAGAAGCAACACGAGCAGGGTCGAGCCGGGCGCGGAAACCGGCCGGTGCTCGAATGGCTCGTATCCTAACCCGGGGTAAGTTACCCACCAGTAACTTACCCTGTCCATCGTACGATCGTCCTCCGGCTGTTTGCCCCGTCTTACTGGGGCTTGACCGGAAAAATGCCTGTGATGAACGTCACGGGAAATTCTGCGCGCCCACCCCGCGGCGGGGCAATGATCACGGTAAATGCAGTGGCGAGGGCCCAGCTCGATAAGGGCACGCTAACTGGCTAGCAATAGTAAGGAATCTCGCATCCCGGGGTCCGTTCCATTAGGCTCACGACGTTCTGTTCGCCGTGCCCGATTTCCACACCGCTCGGGGAGGTCCCGGGTCGCCTGTGCTCCGGGATGACGAGCTCTCGCGTATGGAGAGAGCGGGCCGCGAACATCCCCTGAGAATGGATTGGACACTGCATTGAATCTCCGGAGAACCGCCGCGGCTGCCGCGCTGGTCATCGGCGCGCTGACCGTGGGGGCGGGCACTGCGTACGCGAACCCCGCACCGGCTGCCGATCCTGCGGCGGACCCGATCAACTACTCGGTGAAGCTGATCGACAAGACGGTCGTCACCACGCTCAAGGGCGGCACCTTCGAGCTCACCAAGGAGACCAACGGCACCGACGAGGTCGAGTACTACAACGTCAAGGACGGCGCGGGCAACGTCGTCATGACGCTGCCGGTCGACTTCTCCCTCGGTGACATCTCGGTCCCGGTGAAGCCCGTGGTCAAGGAGGACGGCAAGGTCCTCGAGCTGACCCCGGAGGTGCAGCCGGCGCTGCCCGAGGAGAAGGCGAACACGGTCAACGTGAACGTCAAGCCGATCGCCTCGCCGATCGAGAACCAGCGGGCGCAGAACGAGTTCGCCAGCCAGTTCGGCATCGCGACCGCGGTCGGCAGCTTCCTCGGCACCGCCATCGGCGCCATCGCGGGCGGCGTGACCGGCTGCATCCTCGGGCTCCCGCTCTTCGGTGTCGGCTGCATCCCGGCCGCTATCGCGGGTGCGGGCATCGGCGGCATCCTCGGCACCATCGCCATCGGCGGCCCCGCGCTCGCTATCGCGGGCATCGACCTGGTGAACACCATCGCCGCGCCCGAAGGCACCACCAAGTGGGCCGACAAGCCGAAGCCGGCCGACCAGCCCAAGTAAGCACGTCGATTCCGGGAGGGCCCGGACCTCGTTCGAGGTCCGGGCCGTTTCGTGTTCCCGCGCTGTGCGGCGCTCTCCGCGCCGAGGGGTACCGGGACCCTGCGGTCGGCGCTCCGATGCGCGAGCGTGGCGCTCAGCGCCCCGGAAATCCTCCGGCCCCGGCGGTAGCGGAGCGGAAACCACAGTCGCACAGTGACGTTTTGCGCCGAGTCGCATCGCGGCGGTTTCGGCCATACCCACCGGCTCTGAGACAGCGAGAAGGCCGGGAGCGCAACCGCTCCCGGCCTTCTCTGCTCCTGCCCGGTAACTGCTAGCCGGTACGCACCCGGAGCCCGGGGTTGTCCGAGAGCACGACGCTCACGGGCTGCGCGAAGAGCTGCGGCACATTGCCGGTGAGCGCGCCGATCAGGTTGGGGATCTCGCACACCGGGTAATCGGCGACCGACGAGGCGCTGGAGATGCCGAGCGCCATCCGGCCGGAGACCAGCGGGCCGCCGGAATCGCCCGGCAGCGCGCAGATGGTGGCGGAGAAGCTCTGGGTGAGTTCCCGGTCGCCGACCTGGACGGTCTGGTCGATGGCGTTCACCACGCCGCAGCTGAAGCCGGTGCGCGAACCGGACTTGCAGACGGGGGCGCCGACGACCGGGCTGGCCACGCCCTCGATGGCGATCGGGGCGGCGCCGCCCGCGCGCACGGTGTTGTTGGCGAAGCGCCCGGCCGCCTGGTCGTCGATCCGGATGATCGAGTAGTCCTGGTTGCCGAGGACCGACTTGGCGAAGCTGCCGAGTTGCGCGCCGAGGCGGTCGCCGCGGGCCACCTCGTAGACGCCCGCCGCGTTGCCGGTGCCCGCGGAGGGGATGTCGGGGTTGCAGTGGCCCGCGCTGATGTTCACGACGTTGCCGTTGCGGTCGGTGCCGTTGAACCCGAGCGAGCAGCGCAGCGAGACGTCGCCCGCCACCGAGGCGTAGCCGTCACCGGCCGCCAGCTGGCCGTCGGCCTCGGCGATCTCGGTCGCCTGCGGCATCGGCGCCTGCTCGCCCGCGATCGGCGGGGCCATGACGATCACCCGGGAGGGATCGATGAAGCTCGGCATGGGCAGCCCGACCTGGTCCACCCGGACCGCGATGCTGTTGTTCACGGTGTCGATGACGACGCCGCGCACCAGGTTCGCGATCACCGCGGGCTGGCCGTCCAGCCAGCGCTCGAAGGCGCTCTTCTCGCCGCGCAGCGCGGCCTCGCTCTTGGCGACATTGCGCACCTCGAACCCCGCGGACTCGGCGGCCTGCCTGGCCTCGTCGGCGCCGGGGCCCTGGGCGAGCGCGACCACCGCGCGGCCCGCCTCGTCCAGCCAGGCGCCGCCGAACACCTGCGGGAACTGCCGCTGGGCATTGGTGGCGAAGGCCGCGACCTGCTGCGCGACGTCGGCGCGGTTCAGGTACTCGTCCGCGGAGATCTTCAGGTCGCGCTGCACGGCGGCGACCAGATCGGCCGGCAGCGCACCGGTGTCCGCGGCCGGGTCTGCGGAGGCGACTGCCGCGGTGGGGCCGAACAGCAGGACCGCCGCCGAGGCTGCGATCACGGTCTTTCGGAATGTGCCTGAGCGGGCGGCGGGCCGCCGGCGGCCGTTACGTGGCAGAAGCATGCCCAGACTATATGGTGTGCGGTCCGCTATCACTACTCGTCCCCTGTGCTGCGTGGCTGCGATTCGGACAGATCCGGCGTGTGTCGGCGATCACCGGCGGTTTGCCGATTTCAGCTGGTGACCGGCTTGGTCCGGACGGTGATCCCGGAGCCGGCGCCACCGCCGGAGGTGGCGTCGATCTCGGCCAGGATGGGCCGGATCGGAATGCCGAGGGTCGCCGTGCCGCCGTACTGCGCGAGCGCCACATTGGCCTCGTCGCAGCTCGGTGCGTCGGCCGCGTTCGACCCGCTGGTGATGCCGAGGGCGAGCGTGCCGGAGACGATCGCCCCGCCGCTGTCGCCCCCGAGGGTGCAGGCGGAGCTGGCGAAGCCGCGGATGGTGCGGCTCTCCCCCTCCGCGGTGTAGAGCTGGGTCTCCACCCGGTCCGCAACGACGTAGCCGCAGGTGAAGGTGGAGGACTGCCCGGACTTGCAGATCGGCGCGCCGGTGATCGGCTCGGCGGTGCCGGTGATGTGCAGCGTGGTGCCGTTGGAGCCGCGCACCGACGGCTGGTCCATGCCGAGCCCGACGGCGTGCTCGTTCAGCTCGATGAGCGAGAAGTCGAGGCCGCTGGGGCCGCCCAGGTTGGCCTGGGTGAAGGAGCCGAGCGCGGGGCTGTTCGGGATGTCCCTGACGTTCGGCTGGTACACGGTGGCGCGCTGGTCGCCCTGGCCCAGATTGGGGTCGCAGTGCCCGGCGCTGATATTCAGCGCCCGGCCGGCGGCGTCCACGCTGTTGAAGCCGAACGAGCAGACGTCGACGCCCTGCAGGTTGCTGTCGTGCAGCGAGAGGTTCGAGGTGATGTAGGTGTCGCCCGCCATCGGCCTGCGCTCCACCGGGCCGCCGCCGCCCGGGCTCAGGATGACCTTCACGTTGGCGATCAGGGTGGGGATATTGAGCATGTGCCCGGTGGGGGTGTTGGCGACGCTGACCACCAGCTGGCTGTTCAGGAAGTCGACCGCGACCGACTGGATGGCCTGCGACACCTCCTTGGGCAGCGCGTTGATCCACTGGCCGAGCTGCTGCAGCGAGCCCTCGAGGCCGTCGGCGTTCACCGGGGCCAGCCGGGTCTGGTAGCCGTCGGCGGTGGCGATCTGCGCGGCCTCGGGGGAGGTCACCGCGACCACCGGCCTGCCGTCCTGGCCGATCCAGGCGCCGGCGAAGTCACCGGGGCGCTCGGCGCGGAAGCCGCTGGCGTAGCTGCGCAGCTCCTGGGCGCGCGCGGCGCGGTCCAGGTACTCGGTGGGGGTGAGCTGCAGATCCCGCGCGATGGCCTCGACCAGTTCGGCGGGGAGCGCGTCGGCGGCGAGCTGTTCCGGTGCCGCGGTGGCGGCGCCGGAGCAGAGCAGGGGAGCGAGAATGACGGTCGTCGCGGCGGCGATGCCGGCTGCCCTGACCGCGGCGCGACGCGCCACCAGCTTGCGCATGGAGTCCCTTCGTCGGCACCGACGTGCCAGCCATCAGTGGGGGCAGGTGTACCGCACCCACGAAGATCATCGTTCAGCGGACCTCCCGGTGGGGAAAGTCCGGTCAGCGCAACACTCTAGGGCACGAATGCTCATAGGTCGTGGGCAATCGGCGAGCGGAATGATCTATCCCGGCGAACCGGGTGGCCGGTCCGTTCGTCAGTAACCCGGCAGAGTCCAGGTCGGGAATCCCGGCGGATAGGTCGGCGGCCACGGCTGCTGCCACGGCTGCTGCCACGGCGCTCTGGTCGTGGTGGTCCGCCGGGTGGTGGTGCGGGTGGTGGTCGGCGCCGCGGTCGTCGGCTCCGCACTGGTCGGCGGGGGTGGGGGCGGCTCGGGGGCGGGCTCGGGCTCGGTGGTCGTCGTGAGGATCACGACCGGCGGCTCGGCGCTGGGCGGCAGCGGCGGCGGTGGCACCGCGGTCGAGGTGACCGGCGGCAGCGACGACTGGGCGTCCGGCGGCGGCGACATCGTCGGGTCCGCCGATTCGCGGAAGATCAACGCCATGCCGATGCCGCCGAGCACGGTGCCGAGCGCCACCGCGGCGGCGATCAGCAGCACGATCCGATTGCGGTTGCGGCGCTCCGGTTTGGACGGCGGCACGGTCGCCGGGGCCGCCGTCGCATGCTGCTCGGCGGCGTCGGCGGGCTCGGCGGGCACCGGCTCGGCGGCGGGCATGGCGGCCGAGTACGCCTGCGGTCGTGCGCCCGCGGCCTCCAGGCTCGGGATGACGTCGGTGACCTCGAGCGCGTGCTCCGCCGGCTGCGAGGGATCGGGCGGGGTGGTGCCCGCCGGGGTGGCGAGCACCGCGGCCAGCGCCGAGCGGGCCGCGTGGTGGGCCAGGATGCGGCCGCGGTCCATTCCGGCGGCGGGCGGCAGGTCGGCCTCGTCGACCAGCACCACCGAGCGCAGCCCGAGGTAGTCCAGCGCCTCGCGCAGCCCCCGCACGTGCTCGGGTGGCCAGCTGTTCGGGTGCGTGGCGTAGAACTCGGCCGGGCCGACCAGGTAGTCGGCCGAGAGGTTGATCAGGCAGAACAGCGCGGTCGCGACCAGATCCTCGGCCCGGTACGCCTCGCCGTCGTCCACCGTGACCCCGTTCGGGTCGCCGATGGCGCCGACGAAGTGCCGGATCGAGTGCGTGTAGCCGTCCGGCGGCTCGCCGCCGAGCGCGGCGTCGCCGTCGTCCGACATGTGCAGCACGCAGGTGCGGACGATGTAGTGCGGCTCGCCCTCCGGGAGATCCCCCTCCGCCCCGCTGTCGGTCGCGATCGCCGCGACGCACTCGTCGTCGGCAATGCGCAGGCCCACACCAGTGGCCATCCTGTTACCTCGCTTCGACGTCCACCCGGACAGGTTGCTCCCGACCAGGCGTCACACCAGCAGCGAGCCGTGTCCCATGGCGCGGAGCATCGACAATAACTCCGAACGGGACTGGGCACCGATTCGACGCCGGATCCGGGCGACGTGGTGCTCCACCGTTTTCGCCGAGATGTAGAGCCGCGCGCCGATCTCCCGGTAGGTCAGCCCGAGCAGCACCAGCTCCGCGACCTCGCGTTCGCGCTCGCTGAGCACGGCCGCCGGGTCGGCGCCCGGCGCCGGGTGCGCGGCCGGGGTGCGCGGGCGGGGTGCGGTGTCGGCGGGCCGCGCGTCGGCGCGGACCGTGCGGGCCAGCTTGAGCAGCGCGGTCGCGGCGGCCGGGTCGCTCGCGGCGAGCGCGGCCTCGCTGGCCAGCCGGGCGGCGTCCCAGGTGAGGCCGAGCGCGGCCAGCTGCGCGACCGCGGCCTCCACTTCGGGGGCGGCCGCCTCGCCGCGCAGCACGAGCACCCAGGTGCGGCCCGCCTGCGCGAGCACCGCGGCGTGCCGGTCGCCCGCCTCGGCCGCCGCCCTGAGCTGCCCGGCGTGCGGCAGCAGGTCGTCGGGGCGCTGCTGCGCCAGCGCGGCCTGCACGCCGTACCAGTGGAAGGCATTGGCCCAGGCGGGCGGCTCGCCGAGGCGGCGGAGCACGCCGTACCCGGCGGCCACCAGCGGGGCGATCCGGCGCTCGTCGCGGAGCCGGATCCCGGCCAGCCAGAGCTCGCCGATCGGCAGCAGCGTCAGCAGGTCGGCGTCGACCTCGTCGAAGAGCGCGACCGCGGCCTCCCAGGCCAGGGTGAGCGCGGTGTGGTCGCCGGAGCGGCGGGCCAGCCCGATCGCGACGCCGTGCGCGAGCAGCCGGTCCCTCGGCTCGAGGGCGGCGTGGTCGAAGGCGGCGACCCGGTCGGCGGCGGTGCGCTCGTCGCCGCCGAGCATGGCCGCCCAGGCCGCGAGCACGCCGGGCTGCGCGCCCGCGTTGCCGTCGGCCTCGGCCCGGCGCAGCGCGTCGATGGCGCGCCGCGGCTCGCCGATGCTCAGGCAGAGCAGGGTGGCGATGGTGGTCGCGGCGCAGGGCAGCAGCCGCTCGGTGGCCGCGGCCGCGTGCGCGACCCCGATCAGCCCGGAGACCGCGGCGGCGGTGCCCGCCTCGCCGTCCTCCAGCAGCGCCATCCGGCCCCGCCCGGTGGGGTCGGGGCGTGGGGCGACGGTGCGCTCCAGCGCCTCGACGATCCGGCGGGCGTGCGCGTTGGCCTCGGTCGGCGGCCACTGCCTGGCCGAGGCCGACATGGTGGCCGCTCCGGCGGCGTCGCCCGCGAGGTACTGCACGGCGGCGCCGGTGGCCCAGTCCGCGCCCGCCCGGTGCGGGCCGAGCCAGCTGTAGAGCTGCGCGGCGCGCGCGGTGCGGCCGCGGCGGACCAGCACCGTCGCGCAGATCCGGACGGCGGTGGCGAGGTCGGGAGCGGTGGCGGCGGGGTCGAGCGCGGCTGGGTCGGCGCCGCCGAGCCGGGCCAGCACCGGCTCGGCCAGCCGCAGCGCGGCCTCGCCGTCGCCGACGCGCAGCGCGGCCTGGGCCCACGGCAGCGCGACGGTGTCCGGGTCGGTGCCCGCGGCAACGGCCGCGCGGTAGTAGCGGACCGCCTCCGCGCCCGCCTTCTCGGCGGCGTGGCACAGGAACTCGGCGAGCCGGGGATCGCGCACGCCGGACTCGGCGAGCAGCAGCGCGGTGTGGTCGCGCAGCAGCCCGGCGTCCAGCCGCGCGGAGAGCAGCCTGCGCTGCACCGCGACGAAGCGGCGGTCGCCGAGCAGCGTGCGCAGCGGCGCGATGGCCGGGTCGAGCAGCAGGTCGGCATCGGTGACGAGGGCGCTGGCCCTGGCCCGGTCGATCAGCGCGTCGGCCGCGCCCGCCGGGACGCCGAGCACGTCGACCAGCTCGCTGGAGTCGAGCCCGGTACCGGTGGTTGCCACCGCGAGCGTCTCCAGCAGGTCCGGCTCGACCGCGCCGAGCAGCCCGCGCGCCCACTCGGTGACCGCCGCGTCCACGGTGGCGATCCCCGCGTCCAGCCGGGCCGAGCTGGCGGCGGTGAGCGCCGCGACGACGCCGCCGCGGTTCCCCGCGGTCAGCTGGTGGATGTACTGGGCCACCGAGCGCGGCACCACCATGCCGAGCTCGCGGGCGAACGGCACGATCTCGGCCGCGCCGAGCGCGCGCAGCTCCACCACCCGGCCGCGCCTGGCCACGGTGTCGGCGAGCCGGCGCAGCCTCGGGTCGTGGGGGCGCGGCTGGGCCGCGATCACCACGGTGCGCTGCCCGACGTCGATCGCCCGGCAGAGCGCGAGCAGCTCGGCATCGCCGAGGGTGTGCGCATTGTCGATCACCAGCGCGGCCTCGCGCTGCTGCTGCGGCCGGGCGGCGCCGACCACCGCGGGGGAGCCGGGGCGGCGCGGCGGCAGTTGCCTGCTCGGGACCGGCAGCCGGGGCGCGGGGCGGCCCTGCGGAGGAACGCGGTTCGGCGCGGGGACGGCAGCGCGCGCCGGAGCCGGGCGGCCCGCCGGGTGCGCGGGCCTGGCCGTGCCGGAGACGGTGTCGCGCGCCGGGATCCCGGCCGCGCGCAGCTGCGCCCTGATGGCGGCGAGCAGCGTGGACTTGCCGGTGCCCGAGCGGCCGCGGACCAGGTAGACCGTCGGCTCCGCGGAGCCGGCCTCGAGTTCCCTGAGGATCTCGCGCGCGATCGGGAGGGTGTCGAAGGCAGCCTCAGCCACCGGAGCCTCCGAGCACGTCGCCGACGCCGCCGACCACGCCGCCCACCGCGTCACCCGCGCCGCCGACCGCGTCGCCGAGGCCGTCGACGGTGTCGCTGAGCACGCCGGTCGGCACGCTCACGCTCGGCACGGTGGGGGGCTGGATCACCACGGTCTGCGGGGGTGCGCCGCCGCCGCTGTTCGCGGGGGGCTGGGGGGCGCCGCCGTTGTTCTGGGCCGGGGCCTGCTGGGGTGCGGGCTGGGCGGGGGCCGGGCTCCCTGCCTGCTGGGTCGGCCTGCCGTCGGGCGCGGCGGGGGTGCCCGGAGCGGGGCTGCCGCCGTTCGCGGCGGTGCCGGGGGCGGCCGGGTTGCCGTTGTTCGGGACGGTGCCGGGGGCGGCGGTCACCGGCTGGCCGGTGGCGTCGACCGGGATGGCGCCGGGGGCCGGGGCTTCGGTGGCCGGGACGCCGACCGCCTCGGCCGGGCTGTGCACCGTGCTGGGGGCGGTGGCATCGCCGCCGCCGAAGGTGCCGGTGCCCAGCGCGAGCGTGCCGGTGGCGAGCAGGGCGAGCGCGGTCACCGCGCCTGCCACGATGCCGGCGCGCTGGCGTCCGGTGAACCGGCCGCGCGGTTGCGGCGGGTCCGGTAGATCGGGGAGTAGCGCCGGGATGGCGGTGGTCTCGGTGTCGTCGGCGGCGACCGCGGGGGTGTTCTGCACCGTGGAGCCGGCCAGATCGGCGGCGAGCAGCGCGGCGCCGAGGGCCGCGGCGTTCTCCGGGTCGCCCGCGGCCGCCACCGGCAGCCCGAACTCGGACGAGAGCACCTCGGTGACCAGCGGAATCGCGCCGCCGCCGCCGGTGAGCACGATCCGGCGGACGTCACCGAGCTCGACCCCGGCCCGGTGCAGCGCGTCGCGCACCAGTTCGGCGGAGGTCAGCAGCGGGGCGCGCAGCAGGTCCTCGACCTCGCCGCGGACCAGCCGGATCCGCTGCGGCCCGGCCGCCGGGTCCAGCCGGACCTCGACCACGGTGGCGGTGTCGCGGGAAAGCACTTCCTTCGCTTTCCGGCACCGCTCGCGCAGCGCCGACAATTCCCGTTCCACCACCGGGTCGAAGGGGTCGAAATCGTTTTCACCCATCGCATTTGCCAGCACGTAACGCATGGTGAGCAGATCGAATTCGGCGCCGGCCACCTCGGTGCTGCGCACCGGGGCGGCGAGCATTCCGGACTGCGTGCCGGTGCGCAGCACCGAGACGGTGAGGCCGGTGGCGCCGAGGTCGTAGACCACGACGGCGCCGTCCTCGCGCGGGGTGTGGACGGTGTCGAGCAGCCGGAGCACGGCGGCGGGCTCGGGGACGAGGGTGACGTCGTCCAGCCCCGCCCGCGCCAGCGCGTCGCGCTGCGCCTCGACCATGTGTCTCGACCACCAGGCCGGGTGGCAGGCGACCGTCACCGGGTCGGAGTAGCCCGCCGCCTCCTCGATCAGGCAGGCCACCGATGTCGCGACCAGATCCTCCGCGACGTGCTCGGATCCGTCCTCGGCCAGCATGGCGACCGGGTCGCCGACGCGGGCGAGGAAGCCCTCGAGCACGGTGTCGCCTGCGTGCCGCCCGCCCGGCTTCGCCGCGGTGCCGAAGGCGGGCGCGGCGTCCGCCGTCAGCCGGAGCACGCTCGGGTGCGCCGTGACCCTGGCGGATTCGCCGTCGCGATCGTCGGCGGCGGTGGCCGCGACGGCCGACCGGTACGCACCGACGGTGATGCCGAGCGCCAGACGCTGTGTCATTCGAGAACCCCGTTCGAGAACTGTTGGTCCGATGTGTCGCTGCCCTACTGCGTGCGCACCCGGCGCACCAGCTCTGTCGGTTGCTGGGGGAGCGCCGTTACCGATTCCGGGCAGGTTCGGGGAAATTCCCCTAATGCGCTTCGAACCCCTAACGGAATGCCCCCGCGAGCATTGGGGGTGCGCCCCGTTTCGGCGTAACGCCCCGCGCTCCTAGCGTGAAAGTCATTCCGACTGCAGCGGGCCGCTCGGCCCCGCCGAAACCAGGAGACGAACCCATGACCCCGAACGCCATCCTCGAGTTCATCCTCGACCTGCTGCGTGATCGTGAAGCCGCGGTGGGGTACTGCAACAACCCGACCGGGGCGCTGGCCGCGGCCGGGCTCTCCGACGTGAGTCCGGAGGACATCGCCGCCGTCGCGCCCATGGTGGCGGAGTCGGCGTTCGTCGCGGGCGGGTCGCAGTTGTCGGCCATCGTCGCGGCCGGGGCGCAGGCGGCTGCTGCCGCTGTGATCGGGGCGGCGGGGTCGGCCGCCATCGGGGCGGTTGCGGATCTGGGGCTCGCCGGGTCGGTGGATACGGATATCGATCTCGGGCTGGGTGGGGCTGTTGATGCCGGGGTGGATTTGGGCGCCGGGCTCGGCGGGGCTTTGAACGGGGCTGTCGATGTTGCCGCCGGACTCGGTGCCGGGCTGGGTGGGGCCATTGATGCCGCCGCTGGTCTCGGTGCCGGGCTGGGCGGAGCCGTTGACGCCGCCGCTGGTCTCGGTGCCGGTCTCGGCGGGGCCGTC
>NZ_BDBH01000018.1 GCF_001612885.1 Nocardia harenae NBRC 108248
ACCGCTCACCTCCGCCTGCTTTGCGGCCTCGTCCAACTTCGCGTTAGCGTTCGGGTCGGGCTTCCCCGCCGCGCCGACGAGCATGTCGCGGATGGCGTTGAACACAGCCTTCGTGTCCACCGCATTCATCAGTACGTCGCTGCACTCCGCTGCGAACTCGGTAGCGGCGGCGAAGACTGTCTCGTGCTCGCGTAGCTGGTCCTCACGTCCCTCTTTGCGGTCGAGCACCGTGTGCTCCTGCTTGGCCTTCCGTTTATCGCTCGCAAAGAGCGACCACGACCCGATGATGGGTCCGACGAGACCGGCTCCCAACAGGGCTCCCCACCCAAATCCGGGTTGGGTGAAGAAGTCAGACACGAGGCTCATGCCGGGGAGCATAGAGGCTGTCTCCGACAGGTTCGGCACTCTGCACCGACAACAGATGCACCCAGCACCCTTGGACGGCTTGCCTGACATCGCCTCGTAGTTGGCCGCTTCATCTCACTTGCCGCGTCGGGCGACGTTAATGTGGCCAGGTGCCATCAGTCGACGGTTCGGACACCAACCTCCGGCCATGCCCTCTCGTGTTGACACATGACCGCGTATTCGAGTGTCACTTTCAGCTTCATCAGATGATCGCCGCCTATCATCACCCTGCTCCGTTTAGATACTCAGCCAACGCCTTTCTCGCGAGTTCGAAATCTGTGATTGAGATGGTGCGGCTCGACATGGAGAAGGAAGGCGAGAATGCTTGGCGTAACGAGCGCGTAGGTCGAGTACTGGCCGATGACCTATTCACCCAATTCAACCTCGCCCGCAATTTTGTGATCCATCGGGGAAGTCTGATTCGGTCCAGCCAGGTTGAAGTCGGGCTCTTTAGTAACCGGCGTCTAAAGCTCGCACTCAGCACCGAACTCAAGACTGACGAGCCCAGTCACGTTCTGATCGACCGCGTCGCGAACAGCGATTCCGCTTCGATGTTTATCCATCCCGACCGCCCATTTATCGGGGAACAGCTAGGAGTTCGGCGTGTGTATCGCGAGCCTCAGTTGAGTACCGAACATGATGTTTTGACCGCCACCGACATGATTCTGAGCCAGCTGTGCAATCTAGTCGATGACTGTCATGCGCGCCTTGGGGTGCCCTCCGACGATGGCGCACACAACTGCTGTACGGCGCATGACCTCGAACAGCACGCAACGCTGCTGGAAACGGACATAGATCCGTCACTCGTGGAGCAATGGGGCTGGGACTGAGCCAGACTCCAGTTACGCCATGAGCTTGGCCGCGACGGTTGCGCCGAGTTCCCAGCACGCTTCGAGGTCGTCCTTGGACGGCTTGCCCGACACCACCACGTACTCGGCCGACTTCACCCACCCCAGCCCGGTCGTGATCGAGGTGATGCCCTTCTCCGCGCCCTCTGTGCCCTCGTTGCCGTGGAAGTACGCCCCGAACGGCCGCCCTCGGGTCGAATCGAGGCAGGGGTAGTAAATGACATCCAGCCCGTGTTTCAGGCCGCCGCTCATGTACCCGAGGTTGGCCGGGGTGCCGAGCACGTACCCGTCGGCCTCCAGCACGTCGCTCGGCGACAGCGACAAAGCGGCCCGGCGCACGACCTCCACGCCTTCGATCTCCGGGTCGGTCGCGCCGGACACCACGGCCTCGAACATCGCCTGACAGTGCGGCGACGGCGTGTGGTGGACGATCAGAAGCCGTTTCACGCCGCCGACCTCGCAGTACTCGTAATAGACGGGTAAGTAGACAAATTATGTTTGAGGGCGCCGCTCATGTAGCCGAGGTTGGCGGGGGTGCCGAGGAGGTAGCCGTCGGCCTCGAGGACGTCGATGGGCGCGACCGTGAGCGCGGGGCGGCGGACCACCTCGACGCCCTCGATCTCGGGATCGGTGGCCCCGCGCAGCACCGCCTCGAACATCTCGTGCGTGTGCGGGGATGGGGTGTGGTGCACGATCAGCAGGCGGGCCACGGGCTCACCGATCCAGGCGTTCCAGGGCGACGGCGCGGCGCATGACCTCGCGGGCGCGGGAGCGGTCCCCGGCGAGGTCGTAGGCACGGGCCAGGCGGTAGGAGGAGCGCCAGTTGTCGGGGTCGGCTTCCCATTCGGTCTTGACCTCGGCGAAGAGCGCGTCGGCCGCGGCGGTCTCGACGCGGCCGGAGGGGCGGCGGGGCAGGTCGGCGGTGTCGAGTTCGCGGCCCTCGGCGTGCATGCGGCGGGCCAGGTGCTGGTGGGCCAGGGCGGCGCGCAGGGTGGCGACCACGATCCAGACGCCGATGATCGGCAGGATCAGCACCCCGGCGCCGATCGCGACGGCCGCCGCCTCGCCGGAGGTGAGCAGCTCGAGCGCGATCCGGCCGAGCAGCAGGAAGTAGAAGCCGAGCGCCAGCACCAGGGCGGCGATGAAGGCGACCCGCTTCAGCACCTCGCGGGCGGGGGCGGATTCGGTCACAGGTCCAGCAGCGGGTCGAGCCCGACGGTGAGGCCGGGGCGGGCGGCGATACTCCGGACGCCGAGCAGCACGCCGGGGGCGAAGGAGTTGCGGTCGATGGAGTCGTGCCGGATGGTCAGGGTCTCGCCCTGGGTGCCGAAGAGCACCTCCTGGTGCGCGACCAGTCCGGCGAGCCGCACCGAGTGCACCCGCACCCCGTCGACGTCGGCGCCGCGCGCGCCCTCCAGCTCGGTGCTGGTGGCGTCGGGGCTGCGGCCGATCCCGGCCTTCGCCCGTGCCTCGGCGATCAGCCCGGCGGTGCGGTAGGCGGTGCCGGAGGGCGCGTCCGCCTTGTTCGGGTGGTGCAGCTCCACCACCTCGACCGAGTCGAAGAAGCGCGCCGCCTGCTCGGCGAAGCGCATGGAGAGCACCGCGCCGATGGCGAAGTTGGGAGCGATGAGCACGCCGGTCGACGGGCTCTCCGCCAGCCAGCCGCGCACCTCGGCGAGCCTGCCGTCGTCGAAGCCGGTGGTGCCGACCACGGCGTGAATCCCGTTCTCGACCAGGAACTTCAGGTTGCCCATCACCACATCGGGGTGCGTGAAATCCACGACGACCTCGGTGTTCGCGTCGGGGAAGGCGGTTAGCGCGTCGTCCTTGTCGACGGTGGCGACCAGCTCCAGGTCGTCCGCCGCCCGCACCGCGGCGCAGATGGCCTGGCCGACCTTCCCCTGCGCACCGAGCACTCCGACCCGAATGGTCACCGCTTCTCCTCTCGTCCGAACGGGGGTGAGCCTAGCGTCAGAACACGATCACCTGGCGCAGTGCGTGCCCGGCGGCCAGCTCATCCATGGCGGTATTGATCTGCTCGAGCCCGATCCGGGCGGAGACCAGCCGCTCCACCGGCAGCCTGCCCGCGCGCCACAGCCGCACGTACTCCGGGATGTCCCTGGACGGCACCGCGGAGCCCAGGTAGCTGCCGACGATGGAGCGGCCCTGCGCGACCAGCGCCAGCGGCGAGATGCTCGCGCGCGCGTCCGGGGCGGGCAGCCCGACGGTGACGGTGGTGCCGCCCGGCGCGGTGGCGGCCACGGCGGTCTCGAAGGCGCGGATATTGCCCGCGGCCTCCACCACCACCTCGGCCTGCACGCCCTGCTCGGCCACCTCGGCGGGGGTGAGCGCGGTGTTCGCGCCGAGTTCGCGGGCGAGCGCGAGTTTCTCCGGTACGGTGTCCACCGCGATCACCTCGCCGACTCCGAGCGAGACCGCGACCAGCACCGCCGCCATCCCGACGCCGCCGAGCCCGACCACCATGATCCGGTCGCCCTTGGCGGGCGGCGCCGAGTTGAGCAGCGCGCCGCCGCCGGTCAGCACCGCGCAGCCGAGCACCGCGGCGACCTCGGGCGGCACGTCGTCGTCGACCGGGACCACCGAGCGGCGGTCCACCACGGCGTGCGTGGCGAAGGCGGAGACGCCGAGGTGGTGGTGCACCTCGGCGCCGTCGCGGCGCAGCCGGCGGCCCCCGTTGAGCAGCTCGCCCGCATTGTTGGCGGCGCTGCCGGGGATACACGGCGTGCGGCCCTCGCTGGCACAGCCGGCGCACTCGCCGCAGCGCGGCAGGAAGGTCATGACCACGCGCCGCCCGACGGCGATATCCGGCTCCGCGGGCCCGACGGCCTCGACCCGGCCGGCGGCCTCGTGCCCGAGCAGCATGGGCACCGGGCGCACCCGGTTGCCGTCGACGACGGAGAGATCCGAATGGCAGAGCCCCGCCGCCTCGATCCGGACCAGCAGCTCGCCCGGCCCCGGTTCGGCCAGCTCCAGCTCGGAGATGGTGAGCGGCGCCGAGTCGGCGAACGGGACGGGCGCGGCGATGCGCTCCAGGACAGCTCCACGGATCCTCATGGCGCCGACGTTACTCCGCGCCGAGCCCGCATCACGGGCGCGACCGCGTCGTGGTCGGCCGCGCGGCGGCGCAGCCCCAGAGCGGCGGCGATCAGGCAGGCCACGGCAGCGGCCGAGACGAACCACGGGAAAACGGTGCTCAGACCCCAGACAGTGGCGGCCCACCCGGCGAGCACCGTCGGCAGCGCCATGGCGGTATAGGCGAGCAGGTAGTACGCCGACATGGTCTCGCCGCGCCTGTGCTGCGGCACCACATCCGACAGGTGCCGCAGCGACCCGCCGAAGCCGAGCCCGAAGGTGCCGCCGAGGAGCACCCCGGCCAGCAGCACCACGCCCCAGCTGTGCGTCGCCAGCGCCGGGATCAGCGCGAGCAGCGCGAAGGCCATGCCGATATCGCCCACCACGGCGGCCCGCCGCGCCGGGACGCGGGTGGCGACGAGCTGCACCAGCGCGGCGGCCAGCGCCGTCGCGGCCACCACCGCGCCGCCGAAGACCAGGTTGTGGATGCCGGTCTGGCGCGCGGCCAGCGACGGGTAGAGCGAGAGCAGCACACCGAGCACCGACCAGGCCGCCATCACGCCGATCGCGGAGAACCAGAAGTCGCCGCGAATCTCCGCGGGCACCGACGGCCTGGCGATCCGGATCCGCCCTGCCACCCGGGCCGCGTGCGGCTCGCGCAGCGCGATCACCCCGGCCGCGATGGCCAGGCAGACCACGCTGATCACCACGTACGGCGTGCGCAGCGGGTGCGGCGCGTACTGGGCGAGCAGCGCCGACCCGAGGACCGTCACCGCCATCCCGACATTGAACGCCACCCCGCTCAGCTGCCCGGAGCGCGCACCGCGGTGCGGCCGCAGGTCCAGCAACGCCGCCGCGCCCGCCACCACGGTGGCGCCGACCGCCATGCCGTGCAGCGCGCGGGCCAGCACCAGCATGGGCACCGAATCGGCGGCCACGAAGACCAGCAGCCCGGCGATCATCGTGCCGAAGGCGCCGAGCAGCACCGGCTTGCGGCCGAGCACGTCCGAGATCCGGCCGGTGACCAGCACCGCGGCCAGCGCCGCGACCGCGTACACCGCGAAGATCACGGTGGTGGTGAGCGGCGACAGGTTCCACTCGGTCTCGTACAGCCCGTAGAGCGGCGCCGGTGCCCCGGAGACCCCGAGCGCGGCCCCGGTCGCGATCAGGACGAGCGGATAGGCCCAGCGCTGCGCTGCCGGCTGGGCGATGGTCGCGGTCATCGCGGCTCCATCCGATAGGTTTGATGATTGTCGAACCGCACTCGACCATACGGCGCGGGTACGATGGTCATCAAACCGAGTGAGGTAGATCATGAGCGAAGCGAACGTCTCGGCGCCGGCGCCGGTGGCTCCGCTGGCCGCCGTGCTCGGCGCGCTGCAGGACCCGGTCCGGCTGGAGATGGTGCGGCGGCTGGCGAATGCCGGGGGGCCGGTGCGGTGCGCGGCGCTCTACGACGCCATCAACAAGTCGACCGCCACCCACCACTTCAAGATCCTGCGCGAGGCGGGGGTGATCGAGCGGCTCACCGTCGAGGGGAACACCTGCCAGCGGCTGCGCCGAAGCGAGCTGGACGCCGCGCTGCCCGGGCTGCTGCCCGCCGTGGTCGAGGCGGCCAATCGCGCCCTCCGGTGACACGGCCGGATCTCGACCTCGCCGAGCTCCTCGCCCACTGCCGCAGCGCCGACACCGCCGCCTCCCGCTGGACGCCCGAGCCCGACCGCCCGCTCTTCGCTGCCCGACGACGCGCGGGTTGCCGCGGTGGCGGCGCCCGCACACGGCATCGCCCACCGCACGGCGCGCGCGAGCACCGGCACGCGGCCCGGCGGATGAGCACACGGGGCCTCGGCCCGGCCGAGAACCCTAGTTCTCCACCAACCTCCGCACCGCGACCGGCAGATCCCGGGTCCGGCGGTACGGCCCGGCGACCGCCGCCGCCATGGGCCGGGCGAGCAGGGTGCGGGCGACGGCGTCGACCTGCTCGGTCGTCACCGCGTCGATCCGCTGGAGCGTCTCGGAGACGCTGCGGTGGTTCCCGTAGTTGAGCTCGCTGCGCCCGATCCGGTTCATCCTGGACCCGGAATCCTCCAGCCCGAGCACCAGCCCGCCGCGCAGCGAGCCCTTGGCGCGGGCGCACTCGGCGTCGGTGATGCCGTTCGCCGCCACGTCCTCCAGGACGCCGCGGGCCAGCGCGGCGACGGTGCCGAGGTTCTCCGGCTGGCAGCCGAGCGCGACCGAGAAGGCGCCGGTGTCGGCGAAGGTGTCGACCCCGGAATACACCGAGTAGGCGAGCCCGCGCTCCTCCCGGATGGCCTGGAAGAGCCGCGAGCTGAGCCCCCCGCCGACCACGGTGTTGAGTACCGAGAGCGGCCAGCGCTTGTCCCCCTCGTGCCTGCCGTAGGCGCGCACGCCGAAGGCCAGGTGCGACTGCTCGCTGTCCCGGTTGCTCCAGTGCAGGGTGGGGGCGGTGCGGGTGCGGAAGCGGCCCTCGCGGCGCGGGGCGGGCGCGGCGGCCGGGTCGAGCCGCCCGGCGAAGGCGCGGTGCACGAGCTCCACGGTGTGCTCGTGCTCGACATTGCCCGCGACCGCGACGACCATCCGGTCCGGGCGGTAGCGGCGCTGGTGGAAGGAGCGCAGCTGGGTGGGGCGCATGGCCTCGATGGACTCCACCGAGCCGATGACCGGGCGGCCGATCGGGTGGTCGCCGAAGAGCGCGGTGAGGAAGGCATCGCCGACCAGGTCCTCCGGGTCGTCGTCGCGCATGGCGATCTCCTCGAGCACCACCTGCCGCTCCACTTCGACGTCGGCGCCCCGGCACAGCCCGTTCAGCACCACGTCGGCGACGAGCTCGACCGCGAGCGGCAGGTCCTCGTCGATGACGTGCGCGTAGTAGCAGGTCTGTTCCTTGGCGGTGAAGGCGTTGAGCTCGCCGCCGACGGCGTCCATGGACTGCGCGATATCCAGCGCGCTGCGCGTCGGGGTGGCTTTGAAGAGCAGGTGCTCCAGGAAGTGCGCGGCGCCGGCGACGCCGTGCCCCTCGTCCCTGGAGCCGACGCCGACCCAGACGCCGACGGAGGCGGAGCGCACGCCGGGCACGTGCTCGGTGACGACGCGCAGCCCGCCGGGCAGCACGGTGCGGCGGACCCCGCCGTCCGAGCCGAGCTGCTCGGCGCCTGCGGTTCGGAGCGACGAACCCCCCTGCTCACCGCGGAGCAGAGGGGCCGTCGTGTTCTCGGTACTCACAGATACCGTGTCTACTCGCTTTCGGCGGCGGCGGCCTCGGGAGCCGCGGCTTCGGCGATCTCCTCGACCGGGACCAGCGAGATCTTGCCGCGGTTGTCGATATCGGCGATCTCGACGCGCAGCTTGTCGCCCACGTTGACCACGTCCTCGACCTTGGCGACGCGCTTGCCGTTGCCCAGCTTGGAGATGTGCACCAGACCGTCGCGGCCCGGCAGCAGCGAGACGAACGCGCCGAAGGCGGTGGTCTTCACGACCGTGCCGAGGAAGCGCTCGCCGACCTTCGGCAGCTGCGGGTTGGCGATGGCGTTGATCGCGTCGATCGCGGCCTGCGCCGAGGGGCCGTCGGTCGCGCCGACGAACACGGTGCCGTCGTCCTCGATGGAGATATTGGCGCCGGTGTCCTCGGTGATCTGGTTGATGACCTTGCCCTTGGGGCCGATCACCTCGCCGATCTTGTCCACCGGGATCTTGATCGCGGTGACGCGCGGGGCGTACGGGCTCATCTCGTCCGGCGAGGTGATGGCCTCGGCCATGACGTCGAGGATGGTGGTGCGGGCGTCGTGCGCCTGCGCCAGCGCCCCGGCCAGCACCTGCGAGGGGATGCCGTCCAGCTTGGTGTCGAGCTGCAGCGCGGTGACGAAGTCGCGGGTGCCCGCGACCTTGAAGTCCATGTCGCCGAAGGCATCCTCGGCGCCGAGGATGTCGGTGAGTGCGACGTAGCGCACCTCGTCGGTGCCGTCGGCGCCGGTGACGGTGTCCGAGACCAGGCCCATGGCGATACCCGCGACCGGCGCCTTGAGCGGGACGCCTGCGTTCAGCAGCGAGAGCGTGGAGGCGCAGACCGAGCCCATCGAGGTGGAGCCGTTGGAGCTCAGCGCCTCGGAGACCTGCCGGATGGCGTAGGGGAACTCCTCCTGGCTGGGCAGCACCGGGATGAGCGCCCGCTCGGCGAGCGCGCCGTGGCCGATCTCGCGCCGCTTGGGCGAGCCGACGCGACCGGTCTCACCGGTGGAGTAGGGCGGGAAGTTGTAGTGGTGCATGTAGCGCTTGCTGGTCTCCGGGCCGAGCGAGTCGACCTGCTGCGCCATCTTGACCATGTCCAGCGTGGTGACGCCCATGATCTGGGTCTCGCCGCGCTCGAAGAGCGCCGAGCCGTGCGCCCGCGGGATCACCGCGACCTCGGCGGAGAGCGCGCGGATGTCGGCCAGGCCGCGGCCGTCGATCCGGAAGCTGTCGGTGAGGATGCGCTTGCGCACCAGCTTCTTGGTGAGCGAGCGGAACGCGGCGCCCAGCTCCTTCTCCCGGCCGGCGAAGGTCTCGCCGAGCTGGTCGAGGACGGTGAGCTTGATCTCGTCGATCTTCTCCTCGCGCTCCTGCTTGCCCGCGATGCTCAGCGCCTCGCCGAGCTGCGCGGCGGCGGCCGTCTCGACGGCGGCAAAGGCATCGTCGCCGTAGGGCGGGAAGAGCGGGAACTCGCCGGTCGGCTTGGCGGCCAGCTCGGCCATGTCGGCCTGCGCGCGGACCAGCCGGGCGATGAACGGCTTGGCGGCCTCCAGCCCCTCGGCCACGACGGCCTCGGTTGGCGCCTGCGCGCCGCCGTCGACCAGCGCGATCACGTTCTCGGTGGCCTCGGCCTCGACCATCATGATGGCGACGTCGCCGGAGTCGACCACGCGACCGGCCACCACCATGTCGAAGACGGCGTGCTCGAGCTGCTCCACGGTCGGGAAGGCGACCCACTGCGGGGCGCCGCCGACGGCCGGATCCTGCAGCAGCGCGACCCGGACGCCGCCGACCGGGCCGGAGAAGGGCAGCCCGGCGATCTGGGTGGAGGCGGAGGCGGCGTTGATGGCGACCACGTCGTAGAGGTCGTTCGGGTCCAGGCTCAGGATGGTGACGACCACCTGGATCTCGTTGCGCAGCCCGTCCACGAAGGAGGGGCGCAGCGGCCGGTCGATCAACCGGCAGGTGAGGATCGCGTCGGTGGAGGGCCGGCCCTCGCGCCGGAAGAAGGAGCCCGGGATGCGGCCCGCGGCGTACATCCGCTCCTCGACGTCGACCGTGAGCGGGAAGAAGTCGAAGTGGTCCTTGGGCGCTTTGCTCGCCGAGGTGGCGGAGAGCAGCATGGTCTCGTCGTCCAGGTAGGCCGCGACCGCGCCGGCCGCCTGCCTGGCCAGCCTGCCGGTCTCGAACCGGACCGTGCGGGTGCCGTAGGCGCCGTTGTCGATCAGCGCGACGGACTCGAATACACCGGGCTCGACCTCGACGGCCGTTGACTTGCGTTCGATGGTGTCGGTCATATGTCTTGTCTCAACCTCTCGTCTTCGCCGGATCCAGCGCCCGTCGGGCGCGATCCGGCATTTCGTCAGCCGTTCCGGGTACGGACACGCGGCAGCCTCGTGCTGCGCAACGCGCGCACCCGGCCGATCCCCCTTGGGAACGGCGACGCGGAGGCGGTCATCGATCGAAGCCCGCCGGACGGATCCCTTATCCGAGCCGGGAGGCCACTACCGAAGACCGACGCCACGCAACGGATGCGTCCGGCTGTTGCCATAGTTGTCCGGGCGCGAGAGTTTCTCTTCTCGCTGCCGCAGAGGAGCCAACGACCAGATTGTACGTCTACCCGCGGGTAAATCCCCCGGAACCCCGGCCGTACCGCCCGGGGCGCAGGTCACAGCGCCTTTCCGGCGCGGCGGGCAGAGAAAGAAAGGTTTCTCGGGGGCGCAAGCGCCCCCGAACCCCCACGACGCAACGCGGGTGGCAGAGATGCGGACCCGACGCGGCAGCGAGGGCCCGACGCCGGATGGAAACCACTAGGTATCGCCCAAGTAGCGAGCTACCTCACCAACCGGCTACGCCGGGGGCGAGTCCTACGAGCCCCGTTCGCGGCCGGCTCGCGTTCGAGCACTCGAAGCGCATGCGCCGCAGGCGCGAGTCTCGAGTGCTCGAACGCGAGCCTCGAGGGCCGCGAACACGCGCGCCGAAGGCGCGCCAAAATTACCGCCTGAGCCCAAGCCGCTCGATAAGCGAACGGTAACGCTGGATGTCGTTGTCCGCCAGGTACTTCGACAGCCGCTTCCGGCGCCCGATCAGCGCCATCAGCCCGTGCCGGGTGTGGTGATCGTGCTTGTGCTTCTTCAGGTGCTCGGTGATATCGGAGATCCGCTTCGACAGCAGCGCGATCTGGGCCTCCGGCGACCCGGTGTCCTTCTCGTGCAGCCCGTACTCGGCGAGGATGGCCGACTTCTGCTCGGTGGTCAGTGCCATGCGGCGTCCACTCCTGTTTCTCAGTTCCGCGTGAATGGTTCCGGGGAAACCCCGGCTGGGCGCCGCCGCGGACCGCAGCAGACCCGAGGAGCCACCTTACCGGAGCCTCACTGGCGGGCGAGGACCGCCCTGGCCGCTTCGACGTCCCCGGCCATGGCGTCGACCAACTGCGCGGTGCTGTCGAATTTGAGCATGCCGCGCAGATGCTCGACGAAGTCGACGGCGACGTGCTGCCCGTAGAGGTCGGCCTCGCGGTCCAGGACGTAGGCCTCGACGGTGCGGGCCCGCCCGGAGAAGGTGGGGTTGGTGCCGACCGAGATGGCGGCCATGGCGCGCTGCCCGGGGGTGACGGTGCCGATGGTCGGCCCCGGTCCGAGGACGGTGAACCAGCCGGCGTAGACGCCGTCGGCGGGGATGGCGGCGTGCATCGGCGGCGCCACGTTGGCGGTGGGGTAGCCGAAGGTCCGCCCGCGCCCGTCGCCGTGCACGACGACGCCCTCCACCCGGTGCGGCCTGCCGAGCGCCTCGGTGGCGCTGGCCATGTCGCCGGCATCGACGCAGGCCCGGATGTAGGTGGAGGAGTAGGTGACGGACTGCTCGCCGAGCAGGGTGGCGGCATCGACCTCGAAGCCCCAGCGCAGCCCGAATTCGCGCATCGTCTCGACGTTGCCCGCGGCCTTCTTGCCGAAGGTGAAGTTGTCGCCGACCACGACCTCGGCGACGTGCAGCCGCTCGACCAGCAGGTCGTGCACGTAGCGGGCGGGGGTGAGCTTCATGAACTCGTGCGTGAACGGCATGACGCAGAACACGTCGACGCCGAGCTCCTCGGCGAGTTCGGCGCGCCGGGTGAGCGTGGTCAGCTGGGCGGGGTGCGACCCGGGCCGCACCACCTCCATGGGGTGCGGGTCGAAGGTCATGAGCACCGCGGGGACGCCGCGCGCGGCGGCGGATTTCACCGCCCTGCTGATGAGTTGCGCGTGGCCCCGGTGCACACCGTCGAACACACCGATGGTGACCACGCAGCGTCCCCAGTCCGCGGGCACGTCGTCGAGACTTCGCCATCTCAGCACAGTGCGCAGCCTACGCACTGTGCGGGCCGATGCGCATTCGGGCCGCGCCGGTCATGCTCGAGGTCACGGGCGGGGAGTCGGGGCGGTGAATCGGAGGTTGCCGGTGGCGGTGCGGCGTGTGGAACGGGCGCCGAGTGCATAAGCTCGAAATGTGCCCGGGAAACGAGACATCACGACCCGCCGCGAGCTGACCGACGCGCCGGAACCATCGGTGGACGGGACCGCGACGGTGGCGCCGGTGCTGAGTTCGGTCGCGCAGGACTACCTGAAGGTGATCTGGACGGCGCAGGAGTGGTCGCCGGAGAAGGTGTCGACGAAGCTGCTGGCGGAGCGGATCGGCGTCTCCGCGTCGACGGTCTCCGAGGCAGTGCGGAAGCTGGCAGACCAGGGGCTGGTGGTGCATGCGCGGTACGGCGCGATCACGCTGACCGAGGACGGGCGGCGGGCGGCGATCGCCATGGTGCGCAGGCACCGGCTGCTGGAGACGTTCCTGGTGAGCGAACTCGGCTACGGCTGGGACGAGGTGCACGACGAGGCGGAGATCCTGGAGCATGCGGTGTCGGAGCTGCTGATGGCGCGGATCGACGCGAAACTCGGCTACCCGGATCGAGATCCGCACGGTGACCCGATCCCGTCGGTGGACGGCGCCGTGCCGACGCCGCCCGCCCGCCCGCTGAGCGAGTTCGCGGCGGGCGAGTCGGGGCGGGTGGCGCGGATCTCGGACTCCGATCCGGAGATGCTGCGCTACTTCGATTCGGTGGGGATCGCGCTGGACACGGTGATCAGTGTCGCCGAGCGCCGGGATTTCGCCGGGACCATCGCAATTCGCATCGGCACCGCCGAAACCCCGATCGATCTCGGTCAGCCCGCGGCGGAGGCGATCTGGGTGACCAGCTGACGGCACGTGCGCACGGATATCGCGCCCGCCTCCGGCGGCTCGGCTGATCTGCACCGGAGGCGGACGCGGTGCGTCGCTAGGCCGGAAGCGACTTCGCTCCCGCCAGTTCGCGGGCGCGGTCGGCGATCGCCGCGCCGAGTTCCGCGGTGGTGGCCGTACCGCCGAGGTCCGGGGTGAGCACCTCCCCCGCGCCGAGCACGTCGTCGACGGCTCGCTCGACGGCGTCCGCCGCCCGCTCCTCGCCGAGGTGGCGCAGGAGCATGGCACCGGCGAGGATCTGCGCGACCGGGTTGGCGATCCCCTGGCCCGCGATGTCGGGAGCGCTCCCGTGCACCGCCTCGAACATGGAGGGCGCGGAGCGGGTCGGGTCGATATTGCCCGAGGGCGCCAGCCCGAGACCGCCGGTGACCGCGGCCGCGAGGTCGGAGAGGATGTCGCCGAAGAGGTTCGAGCCGACGATGACGTCGAGCCGGTCGGGGTGCAGCACGATCTCGGCAGCGAGCGCGTCCACGTGCATCTGCCTGGTCTGCACCCCGGGGTACTCGGCGGCGACCTCGTCGAAGATCCGGTCCCAGTAGGGCATGGAGTGGATCAGCCCATTGGACTTGGTGGCCGAGCAGAGCTTCCCGCCGCGTTCGGTGGCGCGCTCGAAGGCGTACCGGATGATCCGCTCGCAGCCGACCCGGGTGAACACCGACTCCTGCAGCACGAATTCGTCCGGCCGCCCGGGATTGTGCGTGCCGCCGATCTCCGAGTACTCCCCCTCGGAGTTCTCCCGCACGATGAGAATGTCCAGGTCCGCGGCGGTCCGCCCGCGCAGCGCGGACTCGGTGCCGGGCAGCAGCTTCACCGGGCGCAGGTTCACGTACTGGCCGAAGGCGCGGCGCAGCGGGATCAGCAGCCCCCAGAGCGAGATGTGATCCGGCACGCCAGGGAAGCCGACGGCGCCGAGCAGGATCGCGTCGAAGCCGGCGAGCCGGGCGGGGCCGTCCGGCGGCATCATGGCGCCGGTGCGCAGGTAGTTCTCGCAGGACCAGTCGAACTCGGTCCACTCCAGCCCGGGCAGCACGGCATCCAGCACCGCCACCGCCTCGACCGTCACGTCCACCCCGATGCCGTCGCCGGGGATGGTGGCAATCCGATAGCTCACAGTCGCACTCCGATGTATTTGGTCTCGAGGAATTCGTCGATGCCGGAGAATCCGCCCTCGCGCCCGAGGCCGGACTCCTTGACGCCGCCGAAGGGGGCCGCCGGGTTGGACACCACGCCCTGGTTCAACCCGACCATGCCGGTCTCCAGCGCCTCGCACACCCGCAGCCCGCGCCGCAGGTTCTCCGTGAAGACGTAGGCGACCAGGCCGTACGGGGTGTCGTTGGCCCGGGTGACCGCCTCCTCCTCGGTGTCGAAGACGCCGATGGCGGCGACCGGGCCGAAGATCTCGGTGTGGCACAGCTCGGCCGCGTCCGGCACCCCGGTCAGCACGGTGGCCGGGTAGAAGTTGCCCGGCCCGTCCGGCCGCTCGCCGCCGGTGAGCACCTCGGCGCCGCGCTGCTTGGCATCGGCGACCAGGTGCTCGACCTTGGCGAGCGCGTCGGTGTCGATCAGCGGCCCGACGACCACCTCCGGCTCGGTGCCGCGGCCGATCGGCAGCGCCGCCATCCGCGCGGCGAGCCGCCTGCCGAACTCGTCGGCGACGCCGCGCTGCACCAGGATCCGGTTGGCGGCGGTGCAGGCCTGCCCGATATTGCGCATCTTGGCGGCGAGCGCGCCCTCCACCGCCTCGTCCAGGTCGGCGTCGTCGAAGACCAGCAGCGGGGCATTGCCGCCGAGCTCCATGGAGGTGCGCATGACGGTGCTCGCGCACTGCTCGAGCAGCACCTTGCCGACCGCGGTCGACCCGGTGAAGGAGAGCTTGCGGGAGCGCGGATCGCGGATCATGGGCTCGATCACCGCGCCCGGGTCGGTGGTGGTGACCACGTTGACCACCCCGGCGGGCAGCCCGGCCTGCTCCAGCACCGCGGCCAGCGCCAGCATGGAGAGCGGGGTCTGCTCGGCGGGTTTGATCACGCTGGTGCAGCCGGCCGCGAGCGCGGGCGCGATCTTGCGGGCGCCCATGGCGATCGGGAAGTTCCACGGCGTGATGAGCAGGCTCGGGCCGACCGGCTGCTTGGTGACGAGGAAGCGCGAGCCGCCGGCCGGAGCCTGCATGTAACCGCCGTCCAGCCGCACCGCCTCCTCGGCGAACCAGCGGAAGAACTCGGCGGCGTAGGCGATCTCGCCGCGCGCCTCGGCCAGCGGCTTGCCCATCTCCAGGGTGAGCACCAGCCCGAGCCGGTCGACATCGGCGAGCAGCGCGCGGTGTACCCGCATGAGCAGGTCGCTGCGCTCGCGCGGCGGGGTCGCGGCCCAGTCGGGCTGCGCCTCGGCGGCGGCGGCCAGTGCGGCGATGCCGTCCTCGGCGCTCGCCTCGGCCACCTCGGCGATGGTCGCGCCGGTGGCCGGGTCGGTCACCGGGAAGGTGCGCGCGCCCTCCCGCCATTTGCCGCCGATGAACAGCCCCGTCGGCACGGTCTCCAGCGCGGTCCGCTCGTCTGACCGGTTGGGCATCGGTGTCTCCTCTCGGCTCGCGTGGCATTCCCTTGTCGGGAGCGCCGGAGTCATGGTAGGCATATTGTCAACAATCCGACAACAGACAATCTTCGGATTCCTACGGAGGGCGGATCCCCATGACCCAGCTGTCACCGGTGCTCAAGCAGGCCACTCCCGTCGTGGTGGAGCGGGGCGAGGGGTGCTACCTGCACGCCACCGACGGCAGGCGCTACCTGGACTTCACCGCGGGTATCGGGGTCACCAGCACCGGGCACTGCCACCCGCGGGTGGTCGCGGCGGCGCAGGAGCAGGTCGGGAAGCTGATCCACGGCCAGTACACGACGGTCATGCACCAGCCGCTGCTCCGCCTCACCGAGCGGCTCGGCGATGTGCTGCCCAGCGGGCTGGACACGCTCTTCTACAGCAACTCCGGCAGCGAGGCGGTGGAGGCGTCGCTGCGGCTGGTGCGGCAGGCGACCGGGCGGCCGAACGTGATCGTCTTCCACGGCGGGTTCCACGGCCGCACCGTCGCCGCGGCCACCATGACCACCTCGGGCACCCGGTTCTCGGCCGGGTTCAGCCCGCTCATGTCCGGCGTGCACGTGGCGCCCTTCCCCACCGCCTACCGGTACGGCTGGAGCGAGGAGGAGGCCACCGCCTTCGCGCTGCGCGAGCTGGACTACATCCTCGCCACGCTGACCGGGCCCGCCGAGACCGCCGCCTTCATCGTGGAGCCGATGCTCGGCGAGGGCGGGTACATCCCCGGCAACACCGCCTTCTTCCACGGCTTGCGCGAGCGCGCCGACCGGCACGGCATCCTGCTGGTGATCGACGAGATCCAGACCGGGTTCGGCCGCACCGGGAAGTTCTTCGGGCACCAGCACTTCGACGTCCGGCCGGATGTCATCACCATCGCCAAGGGGCTGGCCAGCGGCTTCCCCATCTCCGGGATCGCGGCCTCGGCCGAGCTCATGGCGAAGGCGTGGCCGGGCTCGCAGGGCGGCACCTACGGCGGCAACGCCGTGGCCTGCGCGGCCGCGCTCGCCACGCTCGACGTCATCGAGTCGGAGGGGCTGGTGCAGAACGCGGCCGAGCGCGGCGCCGAGCTGCTGGCCGGGCTGCGCGAGCAGCAGACCAAGCAGATCGGCGATGTGCGCGGGCTCGGGCTGCTGGCCGGGTGCGAGTTCACCACCGCCACCGGCGATCCCGACCCCGAGACGGCCACGGCCGCGCAGCGGGCCGCGGTCGCCAAGGGGCTGCTGCTGCTCACCTGCGGCGCGCACATGAACGTGGTGCGGATGATCCCGCCGCTCATCGTCACCGACGCGCAGATCCGCGACGCGCTCGGCATCTGGTCCGAGGTGCTCGCCGAGCTGTGAGTCCGCCGCGGGGCGCGGCATAGCGCCCTACGAACTCGACGGCTACCTCGCGCACCGGGATCTCCAGTGCCGGGCGCGGCGGCCTGCGGTGCCGCGGGAGCGCATCGCGGCACCGCAGCCCTGCCGGACCGCGCTGGGCGCCCCGCCCTCCGAGCAACCCAGACGACGACCGCGGGCAAACCCCGCCCGGCACAGAGGAGACAGCATGGCTCGCTACATCACCATCACCCTCACCAAGGCAGGCATCACCTGCCGGGCCCGCCTCCTCGACGACGAGGCGCCGGGCACCTGCGCCGCGGTGTGGGAGGCGCTGCCCCAGGAGGGCGACGCGTTCCACGCCAAGTACGCCCGCAACGAGGTCTACACCCTCGTGCCCCGGCTCACCGCCGCCCCGCACCGGGAGAACCCCACCGTCACCCCCATCCCCGGCGACGTCTGCCTCTTCGACTTCGAGCCCTGGGAGATCGGCAACCCCGCCTACGGCTACGAGCCCGGCTCCGCCGCCGCGCACGAGCAGGGCGCCACCGACCTCGCGCTCTTCTACGGCCGCAACAACCTGCTCATCAACGGCGACCAGGGCTGGGTGCCCGGCAATGTCTTCGCCACCATCGAGGAGGGGCTCCCCGAGCTCGCCGCCGCCTGCAATGCCCTCTGGACGCAGGGTGTGCTCGGCGAGACCCTCGCCTTCGCCCGCGGCTAGAAAAATCTTCAAAGAATGTTTCATGCCGTGTCGATTCGGCGGGCGGCCCGTTCGACCACGGGGTGAGAGGGTCCGAGCGAGACCCGCACACCGAGGGAGACGGACAATGAAGTACATGCTGATCATGCGCGCCACCGACGAGGCCTACGCGGCGATGGGCGCGGTCGATATGGACGAGATGCTGGAGACGGTCGGGCGGTTCAACGACGAGCTCATCCGGGCCGGGGTGCTGCTGGCCGCGGAGGGGCTGGATGACCCGGCCGAGGGCGTCGTGGTCGACTACTCCGCCGACCCGCCGGTCGTCACCGACGGCCCCTACGGCGAGACCAAGGAGCTCTTCGGCGGCTACTACATCCTGAGCGTCGCCTCCAAGGAGGAGGCGATCGAGTGGGCGAAGCGGCTGCCCGCGGGCGGGCCCGGGTTCAAGACCGAGATCAGGCGGGTACCGGAGATCGGCGAGTTCCCGCAGGACAATGAGTGGATCCAGAAGGAGCGCGCCTGGCGCGAGGCGACCGGGCAGCTGTGAGCGGTGCGGCCGGGCGGGCTGCGGTCGCCGCGGTGTGGCGAATCGAGTCCGCGCGGATCGTCGGCGCGCTCGCCCGCTACACCGGGGAGTTCGCACTGGCCGAGGATGTGGCGCAGGAGGCGCTGGCCGAGGCGCTCGTCGCGTGGCCGCGGGACGGGGTGCCGCGCGATCCGGCCGGGTGGCTGCTCACCGCGGGCAAGCGCCGCGCCATCGACGCCTTCCGGCGCAATGCCGCGCTCGGTGACCGGTACGCCGCCTTCGCCCGCGAGCTGGGCGAGGGCGGCGCCGCCACCGGGGGCGCGCCCGCCGCGCCCGAGCCGGAGCCGTGGGATCCGGAGCGGATCGACGACGACGTGCTGGCGCTGATGTTCGTGGCCTGCCATCCGATGCTCGCGGCGGAGGCGCGGATCGCGCTCACGCTGCGGGTGGTCGGCGGGCTCAGCAGCGGCGAGATCGCGGCGGCGTTCCTGGTTCCGACCGCGACCGTGCAGGCGCGGATCACCAGGGCCAAGAAGACGCTGGCCGCGGCGCGGGTGCCGTTCGAGGTGCCCGCGCCGGAGCAGCGGCGGGAGCGGCTGGGGTCGGTGCTCGGCGTGCTGTACGTGATCTTCACCGAGGGGTCGTCGGCGAGTTCGGGGGCGACGCAGATCCGGCTCGATCTGGCGGCGGAGGCGCTGCGGCTGGCGCGGGTGCTCGCGCGGCTGGTGCCGGACCACGCCGAGCCGCACGGGTTGCTCGCGCTGCTGGAGCTGACGGCGGCGCGGTTTCCGGCGCGGACCGGTTCCGACGGGGAGCCGGTGCTGCTGGCGGAGCAGGATCGGCGGCGGTGGGATCGGGACGGTATCCGGCGGGGGCGGGCGGCGCTCGCGCGCGGGGCCGCGATCGGGCTCGGGGCGTACGGGGTGCAGGCGGCCATCGCCGAATGTCACGCGGTGGCCGCGACTTTCGAGGAGACCGATTGGGAGCGGATCGTGGTGCTGTACGAGGCGCTGGGGCGGATCGCTCCCTCGCCGGTGGTGCGGTTGAACCGGGCGGTCGCGGTCTCCATGGCGCACGGGCCCGCGGTGGCGCTTCCCCTGGTGGATTCGGTGATGGCCGAGGGGGCGCTGGCCGGGTCGCAGCTCGTGCCGAACGTGCGCGGTGAACTGCTGGCGCGGCTCGGGCGGAATGCCGAGGCACGCGCCGAGTTCGCGAATGCCATCGCGCTGTGTCGCAACGAGAAGGAGCGTGGGGTGCTCGAGCGGCGGGTCGCGCAGTTGCCGCAGTGAATCTCGCCCGCTTCGGCTTCGCCCGGCCGGGCCGGGGGCTCAGCCCAGGACGTGCTCGGCGTAGCGGGCCACGGCGAGGACGAGGTCGTCGGAGTGGCGGGGGCCGACGATCTGCAGGCCGACGGGCAGCCCGGCGGCGGTGCGGCCGACGGGAATGCTGATGGCGGGCTGCTGGGTGAGGTTGAAGGGGTAGGTGAAGGGGGTCCACTCGGGCCAGCCGCGCAGGCCGCTGCCGGGCGGCACGTCGTGCCCCGCCTCGAAGGCGGGGATGGGCACGGTCGGGGTGACCAGGACATCGTGGTCCTGATGGAACCTCCCCATGGTGATCCCGAGCTGCGCGGCGACATTCCGCGCCTCCAGGTACTCGACGGCGCTCACCGCGTCACCCCGGGTCCACACCGCGCCGAGCCCGGGATCGACCCGCTCCCTGCTGCCCGCCGGGAACCCGGCAAGCATGGTGGCCGCGCCCGCCGCCCACAGGATCTCGAAGGCGTCCAGCGGGTCGGTGAAGCCGGGGTCGGCGGCGGTCACCGCGAGCTCGGCGTCGGCGAGCCGCCGCACCGCCGCCTCGGTGATCGCCGCGACCTCGGGGTCGACGGTGGCGTAGCCCAGGTTCGGCGACCACGCCACCCGCAGCCCGCGCACATCCCGGTGCATCTCGCCGCGGAAGGTGGCGAGTGTCGGGGCGAGCGCGGTCGGATCGCGCGGGTCGGGCAGCGCGAGGATGTCGAGCAGCAGCGCGGCGTCCTCGACCGTGCGCGTCATGGGCCCGGCGTGCGCCAGCGGGCCGAACGGGCTGGCCGGGAAGAGCGGCACCCGCCCGTGCGTCGGCTTGAACCCGACGATCCCGCAGAACGCCGCCGGGATCCGGATGCTGCCGCCGCCGTCGGTGCCGACCGACACCGGCCCCATCCCGCCCGCGACCGCCGCCGCGCTCCCCCCGGACGAGCCGCCCGCGGTCGCACTCGGCGCCACCGGATTCCGGGTGACTCCGGTGAGCGGGCTGTCGGTCACCGCCTTCCAGGCGATCTCCGGCGTCGTCGTCTTGCCGAGGAACACCATCCCGTCCTCGCGCATCCGCGCGGTGACCGGGCTGTCCACCGTCCACGGCCCGGCCGGGTCGACCGAGGTCGAGCCGCGCCGGGTGGGCCAGTCCTCGGTGAGGAAGATGTCCTTGATCGAGACCGGGACGCCGTCGAGCAGCCCGCGCGCGTAGCCGGAGTGCCAGCGCTCCTCGGAGTCCTTGGCCTGCACCAGCGCCCGGTCCGGGTCGACCAGGCAGAAGGCGTTCACCGCCTGGTCGCGGTCGGCGATGGCCGCGAGCACCGCCTCGGTCGCCTCCACCGGCGAGAGCGCGCCCGCGGCGTACGCCGTGACCAGTTGCACGGCCGTCATGGCGGCGGGGTCGGCCGGAGTGGTGTTCTCGGGGTTGCTCATCGAGGGGGCTCCTTCAGCCGGGCACGTACCCGAGTTGCTTGTCGACCACATTGCGCAGGGGCCGCCCGGCGACCCAGTTGTCGAAGTTGTCGGCGAACGCGGACAGGATTGCCCCGCTCCAGCCGATCCAATCCCCGGAGTTGTGCGGGGTGATCCGGACGCCGGGCAAGGTCCAGAGCGGGTGCCCGGCGGGCAGCGGCTCCGGATCGACCACGTCCAGCGCCGCGCCGGCGATGGCGCCGGTGCGCAGCGCCTCGACCAGCGCCTCGGTGACCACCAGCTCGCCGCGGCCGACGTTCACGAACCGCGCGTGCGGCTTCATCGCGGCGAAGGCGGCGGCGTCGAAGAGGTGCCTGGTCCGCTCGGTGAGCGGGGCGACCGCCACCACGTAGTCGGCGTTCGGCAGCTCGGCGTGCAGGTCGGTGCCGACGGTGCCGAAGTCCGGGTCGCCCGCGCGCTCCCGCCTGCCGATCGCCGAGACCCGCATCCCGGCGGCGCGCAGCAGCCGCGCGATGGCCCGGCCGATCCCGCCGGTGCCGACGATCAGCACCGAGGTGCCCGCGATCCGCTCGGTCTCCCGGTACGCCCACTCGCGCCGCTGCTGCCGGAGCAGCGCGCCGCCGAGATCCTTGGCGAAGCCGAGGATCTGGCCGAGCACGTACTCGGCGATGGCCGCGTCGAAGACCCCCCGGGTATTGGTGACCACCACGTCGCTGGCGATCAGCGCCGGGAACATCGCCGCGTCGACGCCGGTGGAGCCCATGTGCAACCATCGCAGCGCGCCGGCCTGCGGCCAGGCGGCGGGCAGCGCGTCGGTGCCGAAGTCGAGCACGAAGAGCGCGTCCGCGCCGCGCAGCGCCGCGGGCAGCCCGGCCGCGCGGGTCAGGCGCAGCTCGGCGCGGTCGGCGACGCGGGCGAGCGCCTCCGGCTCGGGCGCGTGGTCGCCGTGCAGGACGGTGATCACAGGGGCCTTTTCCACGTTGACACCGTAGGATCGCATCGTATGATTGTCAACAATCCGATCGTGTGCTGCCAGCACGGATCGCAAGAGAAGCGCTGGTAAGAGGGGCCGCAAGTGGATTTCAGCTTTCCCGGCATCGAGGGTCCGGTCGCCCAGCGCGGCATCGGGATCATCGCGCCGTTCGACCTCGCGCTGGAGCGCGAGCTCTGGCGCTGGGCCCCGCTCGACGTCAGCCTGCACCTGGCGCGCACCCCGTACGAGCCGGTCCCGGTCTCGCTGGCGATGGCCGAGCTGGTCTCGGACGCGGCGCACCTCACCGCCGCCACCCGCAATGTGCTGCACGTCGAGCCGGAGGTGGTGGCCTACCTCTGCTCCTCCGGCAGCTTCATCAAGGGGCTCGGGTACGAGCGCTCGCTCTGCGACACCATCCGCTCCGCGGGCGCCGCGGATGCGGTGACCACCTCCGGCGCGCTGCTGGAGGCGATCCAGCGGCTGGAGCTCACCCGGATCTCGGTGCTGACCCCGTACGACGAGATCCTCACCGGCAAACTGCACGATTTCCTGGCCGAGGCCGACTGCGCCGTGGTGCGCTCGGACCACCTCGGCCTCGGCGGCGGCATCTGGAAGGTCGGCTACCGGACCATCGCGGAGCGGATCCTCGGCGCCGATCACCCCGACGCCCAGGCCGTCTTCGTCAGCTGCACCAACCTGCCCACCTACGACGTGATCGAGCCGCTGGAGCAGCGGCTCGGCAAGCCCGTGCTCACCGCCAACCAGCTCACCATGTGGGCCTGCCTCGGCCGGATGAAACTCCCCATGATGGGGCCCGGCCGATGGCTGCTCGACGTCTTCTAGAAGGAGCACCATGACCACCGTCGGTCTCGTCTACCCCGACCACGCCGCCGAGGACGACTACCCGCCCGTCGCGGCGGCGCTCGGCGTGCGGCTGCCGGTGGCGCACATCTACGGCACCGACCTGCACGCCGTCCCCGAGCTGCTGGATCTGGGCAGCCCGGCCCGGCTGCGGGCCGGGGCCGAGCTGCTGGCCCCGCACCGGCCGGACGCCGTGGTCTGGGCCTGCACCTCGGGCAGCTTCGTCTACGGCCCGGACGGCGCGCGCGAGCAGGCGCGCGGCCTCGCCGAGGCCGCCGGGGTGCCCGCGACCAGCACCAGCATCGCCTTCACCGACGCCGCGCGGGCGCTCGGGCTGCGCCGGGTGGCGGTGGCGGCCAGCTACCCCGACGACGTCGCCCGGCTCTTCGTCGACTTCCTCGCCGCCGCCGGGATCGAGGTGACCTCGATGACCAGCGCCGGGATCGATACCGCCGCCGAGGTCGGCACGCTCACCCCGGACCGGGTGCTCACCCTGGCCGCCGACAACGACCACGCCGATGCCGAGGCGCTGCTCATCCCGGACACCGCCATGCACACCATGGCGCTGCTGCCGGAGCTGGAGCGGGCGTTGGCCAAACCGGTGCTCACCGCGAACCAGGTCACCGTCTGGGCCGGGCTCCGGCTCGCCGGGGCGGTCCCGGTCGCGCCCGCGCTGGGTACCCTCTTCGCCGGGAGGCCGAGTGATGTCCGTCGTTGATTTCCAGCCGGTGAACCGGAAGTCGACCGCGGAGATGATCGCGGACCGGCTCCGGGACGCCATCATGCGCGGCAGCCTCGCCCCCGGCGCGCAGCTCGGCGAGGCCGACCTGGCTGCCCAGTTCGCGGTGAGCAGGGGGCCGGTGCGCGAGGCCATGCAGCGGCTGGTCTCCGAGGGGCTGCTGCACAGCATCCGGCACCGGGGCATCTTCGTCATCGAGCTGGCGCTGGACGACGTGGTCGACATCTACCGGGCGCGCACCGCGCTGGAGGGCGGCGCGCTCGAGCTCATCCTGGACGGCCGCAGGGAGATCGCCGCCGCGGCGCTCGCGCCGAGCGTCGCCGAGATGACGGCGCGGGCCGAGGCCGGGGACGCGGCCGGCGTCTCCGACGCGGACCAGGCATTCCACGAGGCGCTGGTGCAGAGCTCGGGCAGCCCGCGGCTGGTGCGCGCCGCCCGCACCCTGCTGATCGAGACCCGCATGTGCCTCGGCGCGCTCCAGACCACCTACCCCGACCTGCGCGAGCAGGCGCGGGAGCACGTCGGGCTGCGCGAGGCGATCGCCGCGGGGGCGCCGGAGCGGGCGCGGAAGCTGCTGGTCGAGCACATGAGCGACGCGGTCGAGCGGCTGCGTGCGCAGTTCGGCTCCTGACGCCCGCGGTCAGGCCGCGGCGGCCCGCCCGGCCGCGACGCGCTTCTCGTCGGCATCCGCGAGCACCAGGTACACGGGTGGGAGCGCCACCTCCAGCGCCGTGAGCATCAGCGCGACAGGGTGCGGCCAGCCGTGCACGGCGATGGAGAGGAACCGGCCGACCGCGCCGAGCAGCATGATGCCTGCCAGGAGCCGGATGGCGCTCGCCGGGATCGGGTCGCGGCGGGCGGCCAGGATCCAGGCCAGGCCGTAGCCGGCGAAGACCGCGCCGAAGAAGCGGGCCTGGCTGTCCGCGGTGGCGCCCGGTTCGCCCATGTCCGGGAAGAGCGCCTCGCCGGTCGCCAGGTGCTCGAGCCCGATGAGGACGCAGATCACCCCCATGACCAGTGCCAGCCAGCGCAGAGCCGATGCCGCCATGATTCCCTCCCGAGTTATTAGACGTGCGTCTACTATGGCGCGTTGGTAGACGCGCGTCAACTAAGCTGGCGGCATGGTTCGCCGTCGCCTGACCCCGGAGCAGCGCCGCGCCCAGATCGTCGAGGCCGGGGCGGCGCTCTTCGCCGACCGGCCGTACGAGGCGGTGCTGATGGAGGAGGTCGCCGCCGCGGCGGGGATCTCCCGCGCCCTGCTCTACCGGCACTTCCCCGGCAAGCGGGACCTCTTCGCCGCCGTCTACGAGCGGGCGGCGGCGCAGCTGCTCGTCGACTCCTCGTTCGACCCCGCGCTCTCCGTGCCCGAGCAGATCTCGGCCGCGCTGAACACGCACCTGGACTACTTCGAGGCCAATCCGCACGCGGTGCTCGCGGCCAACAAGGTGCTCGCCGCCGACCCCACCATCCAGGCGATCATCGCGGGCGAGCTCGGCGAACTGCGCCGCCGCATGCTGGACGAGCTCGGGCTCCCCGCCCCCCGCCGCGCCGCCGCCGAGTCGGTGATCGGCGCCTGGCTCACCTTCGTCCGGGTGCTCACCGTGGACTGGCTGGAGAACGGCACCGTCACCCGCGCCGACATGCACGCCGTCAGCACCGGCGCCCTGCTCGGCGCCCTCACCCCGCTGCTCGGCGAGGGGTCCTGACCGGTCAGAACCCAGCCGGCCGCACGACCATGACCGAGGCCGCCCGCTTCCCGCTCTCCTTCAGCAGTGCGATCGCCCGCCCGTCGGGATCGACCGCCGCATAGACGTCGTCCCGCCCGACCGGCTCCAGCCACCGCCCGTTCCGCAGATCCTCCGCCTGCGAGCGATCGATATCGCGCAGCGGAAAGGCCGCGCGCACCGCCTCGTCCATGGGCAGCGAGAGCGACGGCGCCGCGGCGAGCGACTCGAGGGTGCGCGCGTGCTCGAGCGTGAACGGCCCGACCCGGGTGCGGCGCAGCGCCGTCAGGTGCCCCCCGACCCCGAGCGCGGCGCCCAGATCACGGGCCAGCGCCCGGATGTAGGTGCCGGACGAGCACTCCACCTCGACCTCGAGATCCACGAACTCCCCGCGATCGTGCCGCGCCAGCACGGCGAACCGCGAGACCGTGACCGGCCGCGCCGGGAGCCGCACCTCCTCTCCGGCCCGATGCCGGGCGTACGCCCGCTCCCCGTCGATCTTGATCGCACTCACCGTCGCGGGCACCTGCCGGATATCGCCGGTCAGCGCCGCCACCTCCGCCGCGACGGCCGCGTCGGTCACGTGCCCGGCGGGAACCACGGAGAGCACCTCCCCCTCGGCGTCGTCGGTGCCGGTGCTCGCCCCGAGCCTGATGGTCGCCGAGTACGCCTTGGTGGTGAGCGTCAGCAAGCCGAGCAGCTTGGTGGCCCGCTGCACGCCGAGCACCAGCACCCCGGTCGCCATGGGGTCGAGCGTCCCCGCGTGCCCGATCTTCCGCGTCCCCAGGATCCGGCGGCACTTGCCGACCACGTCGTGGCTGGTCATGCCGGGATCCTTGTCGACGATCAGCAGTCCGCCGAGCGGGTCCATCAGGCGGTCGCGATCGCGGTCAGGATCAGCCCGGAGCCGATCTGCCAGCGCCCGTCGAAGTCGAGCAGCGGCCTGCCGCCGTCGTTGGTGCCGCCGGGGACGAGCAGCCTCGTGTGGAAGGTGCCGGAGCCGGAGTCCGGGCCCGCCGCCTCCACGGTGAAGGTGATGTGCGCGTCCTCGAAGCCGAGCCAGCGCAGCGTGAGCGGGAACCACGCCTTGTAGGTGGCCTCCTTGGCGCAGAAGAGCAACCGGTCGAGGTGCAGCGGGCTCTCGGTCTGCTTCAGCCACTGCCGCTCCTCGGGCAGGCTGACCGAATCGAGCACCCCGTCGGGCAGCTCCGCGTGCGGCTCGGCGTCGATGCCGACCGAGCGGAAGCGCAGCGCGTGCCCGAGCGCGGCGGCGCGGTACCCGTCGCAGTGCGTGAGGCTGCCGACGATCCCGCGCGGGAAGAGCGGCATGCCGCGCTCCCCCTTGCCGATCGGCACCTCCGGCTCGCCCAGCTGGGCCAGCGCCTGCCTGGCACAGTGCCGCGCCCCGATGAAATCGCGCCTGCGCTTCTCCACCGACTTGGCGATGAGGTGCTCCTCGGCGGGGTGCGCGCGCAGCCCCTCCGGGTACTCCAGCAGCTCCGCGGCGGCGATCCCGGACGGCAGAATGTTCTCGATCATCGGCGACGAGCCTAGTCCAGCCGCTATCGGACCCCGCGCCGCCGCTGCGCCTTCGCCCGCATCTCCTCGGCCGCCGCCTCCATCTCCGGGGTGAGCCGGAAGTGCCCGCCGAACTTGTTCAGCGAGCCGGGCGAGTACTCCGGCGCGGGCAGGATCTGGCGCAGCAGGTTCTCCGGCAGCCCGCGGCGCTGCCACTCGCGCGGGTAGCCGAGCGAGACCTCCTCGAAGCGCACCCCGTCGTACCAGGAGGTGCGCGGAATGTGCAGGTGCCCGTAGACCGAGCAGACGGTGTTGTAGCGGGTGTGCCAGTCCGCGGTGCGCGTGGTGCCGCACCAGAGCGAGAACTCCGGGTAGAAGAGCACGTCGGTGGGCTCCCGGACCAGCGGGAAGTGGTTGATCAGCACCACCGGGGTGCCGGGCTCCAGCGCGTTCAGCCTGCGCTCGGTGACCTGCACCCTGGCATGGCACCAGGCGTCCCTGGTCACGTACGGATCCGGGGACAGCAGGAACTCGTCGGTGGCGACCACATTGCGCTCGCGGGCCACGGCGAGCCCCTCGGCCTTGGTGCTGGTGCCCGCGGGCAGGAACGAGTAGTCGTAGAGCAGGAACATCGGCACCAGCGTGACGGCGCCGCCGTGCTGCTCGGCGCCCGCGCCGCGCCACACGGCGTACGGATCCTCCGGGGTGAGCACGTCCAGGTCGCGGCAGAGCGAGACCAGGTAGTCGTAGCGCGCCGCCCCGCGCATCTGCACCGGGTCCTTGGCGGTGGTCCACAGCTCGTGGTTGCCCGGCACCCAGATGACCGTGGCGAACCGGCTGCGCAGCAGCTCCAGCGCCCAGCGGATGTCCTCGGTCTTCTCCGCGACGTCGCCGGCGACGATCAGCCAGTCGTCCGGCGAATCCGCCCGGATCTGCTCGACCACCGGCTTGTTGCCCTTGTGACCGACGTGGATGTCGCTCACCGCCATCAACTTGGGTATCACCCGATCCACGGTGCCACACCCGGCGGCGGGCCGGTCGGGCAGCACGCCGCCGGGGCGGTCACCGCATGGCGGCCGTCAGGGCCGCTGAATGTCGGCGCCGACCCGGGCCCAGCGCCCGGACATGGCCCTGGCACCGACCGCGAGCAGCCGCGCGAGCATGAAGGCGACCAGTCCGGCCCAGATTCCGGCGACGCCCCACCCGAAAAACAGGGCCAGCCAGATCGCGGGCAGGAAGGCGGCCAGCGCGGCCGCCATGGTGGTGGTGCGCAGATACGCGGCGTCGCCGGCGCCGAGCAGCACGCCGTCGAGCGCGAACACCACGCCCGCCACCGGAATGATGGCGACGAAGAACCACCAGATGACGCCGATCCGGTCCAGGACCGCCGGGTCGGTGGTGAAGAGCGGCGGGAGCGCCGCGGCGGCGAGCGCGAAGCAGGCGGCCAGCGCCACCGCGAAGAGCAGCGACCACCGGGTGACCCGGCCCGCCAGTCCGCGGGCGCCGCGCGCGTCGCCGCCGCCGAGCGCCGCGCCGACCAGGGTCTGGGCGGCGATGGCGAGCGAGTCCAGGGTGAGCGCCAGGAAGTTCCAGAGCTGCAGCACCACCTGGTGCGCGGCGACCGAGGCGGCACCGAAGCGGGAGGCAACCGCGGCGGCGGAGACGAAGCAGGCCTGGAAGGCGAGGCTGCGCACGATGAGGTCGCGGCCGAGCACCAGCTGGGCGCGCATGATCGCGGGGCGGGGGCGCAGCGCGGCGCGCTCCCGGACCAGCGCGGCCAGGAAGAGCGCGGCGGTAACGGCCTGACCGGCGACATTGGCCGCCGCCGAACCGGGCAGCCCCCAGTGCGGGGCGAACCACAGCCCATGCACCAGCAGCGGGCAGAGCAGCGCCGAGAGCGCGAGCCCGCAGACCACGAAGACCAGCGGCCGCCTGGTCTCCTGCACACCGCGCAGCCACCCGTTGCCCGCCATGGCGATCAGGATGAGCGGCACCCCGAACAGCGCGATCCGCAACCAGGGCAGGGCCTGGCCCGCGATCTCGGAGCCGCCCGCGATCACCCGGGTGAGCGGAGCGGCGGCGCCCTGCGCCGCGAGCAGCAGCACCAGCCCGATGCCGAGCGCCAGCCAGGTGGCCTGCACGCCCTCGGCCACCGCACCGGCCCGGTCCCCCGCGCCGTGCCTGCGGGCGGAGCGGGCCGTGGTGCCGTAGGAGAGGAAGGTGAGCTGGGTACTGGCCTGCGCCAGGATCAGCCCGCCCACCGCGAGCCCGGCCAGCGCCTGCGCGCCCAGCCTGCCGACCACGGCGAGGTCGAAGAGCAGGTAGATCGGTTCGGCGACGAGCACGCCGAGCGTCGGGATGGCCAGCGCCAGCAGCCGCCGCGGCCCGGCGTCGGCCGCCGGAGCGTCCGCGGCAGCGTCGGGCGCCGCCCCTGCACCGGCCGCCGAAGGCACAGAGCCGGGCTTCGCTTCCACGTCGGCCGCGGGAGGCACGGCGTCACGAGCCGGGCCGATGGCGGCCTCGGCCGGCACCGGCCCGGCCCTGGTGGCGGAACCCCGCTCGGTCGCCGGGTGGCCGGGTAGCTCACCGTCGCTCATTCGAGCGCGGCGAGCAGCGCCGCGAGGATCTCGTCGGCCGTGCCGTGCGTGGTGTACCCGGCGGCGAAGCGGTGTCCGCCGCCGCCGAGCGCGGTGGCAACGGCGGACACGTCCACTCCGTCGGCGGCGCCGGGCCCGCTGTTACGGGAGCGCAGCGAGACCGTCCAGCGGCCCTCGACCGAGCGGTGCTCCTTGAAGACGGCGGCGATCCCGGCCTCGGCGCTGGTGCGCACGATATCGATGACGCTCTCCACCTCCTCGGCGCCGAGCCCGTTCACATCGGTGCGCCGCACGAAGGCGTAGGCCAGCCCGATCCCACCGCGCACCCCCGGCTCCAGCCGGGCGCTGCCCAGCACCGCGGCGAGCATGGGCAGCCAGCCGAACGGGTGCGTGTCGAGCAGCGCGCGGGAGATCTCGGCGCCGTCGATCCCGGTGCCGAGCAGCCGCTCGGCCAGCCCGTGCGTGCCGGGCCGCACCCAGCGGAACGAGCCGGTATCGGTGACCAGCCCGGCATACAGGCAGTGCGCCACCGCCGCGTCGATCGGCTCGCCCCAGGCATCGAGCACCCGGGCGACCAGCCCCGCGGTCGATTCGGCGTCGGGGTCGATGAGGTTGATCGCCCCGAACCGGGTGTTCGAGCGGTGATGGTCGATCACCAGCGTGGTGGCTGCCCCGGCCAGCCGGTCGCCGAGCGCCCCGAGCCGCCCCGCGCTGCCGCAGTCGACGGTGACCAGCAGGTCGACCTCGGCGGGCACCTCCGCGGACGGGACGATCAGCTCGGCGCCGGGCAGCGTCCGCAGCGATGCCGCCAGCGCCGCCGGCTCGGCGAAGGAGACCCGCACCGGGACTCCGCGCCTGCGCAGCACGTGCGCCAGCGCGAGCCCGCTGCCGACGGTGTCGGCGTCCGGTTGCACGTGGCAGAGGATGGTGACCGATCGAGCCGCATCCAGCGCTCGTACCGCCGGGCCCAGCTCGACCGGCTCATCCGTGGAGATCATGCTCGTGCCGGTTACTCGTCGTCCCGGTCGCTCTTGTACGGGTCCGGCTCGCCGGCCGGGGTGGCGTTCGCCGCCACCCTGGCCACCGCGTCGTCCTGCTCCCTGGCCCGGGCCAGGAGCTCCTCCATCTCGCGCGCGGCGTCCGGCACGGTGTCGAGCACGAAGGCGAGGGTCGGGGTGAACTTGACCCCGGTGCCCGCCCCCACCTTCGAGCGCAGCACCCCCTTCGCCTTCTCCAGCCCGGCCGCGGCCTCGGTGTAATCCGGTTCCGCGTCGAGGGTTTCGCCGCGCACCGTGTAGTAGACGGTGGCGTCGCGCAGGTCGCCGGTGACCTTCGCATCGGTGACGGTGATGAAACGCAAACGCGGGTCCTTGATCTCGTACTCGATCGCGGTCGCCACGATCGAGGAGATCCGCTTCGCGAGCCGGCGTGCCCTGGCCTGATCCACCATGGCCGATTCCTCCTGTCCTGATATGGGAACGGCGTCGGCGGAGGACGTCTCAGTCCTCCGGTCCGAAGATGCGGCGGCGCACCGCCAGCAACTGTAGCTCCGGACGCGCGGCCACGTGCCGCTCACAACGGTCCAGGACCGTTGTCAATTGGTCCATTCCCGCGCTCACCATCGCCACACCCAGCTGGGAGCGGCGATGGAGGTCGTGGTCCCCGCCCTCGGCGGCACTCACCCCGAAGCGCTGCAGCTCGGCCAGAACCGGCCGGATGAGCTTGCGCTTCTCCTTGAGCGAGTGCACATCCCCGAGCAGGATGTCGAATTCGAGTGCACCGAGGTACACGCTCACCTCCGGGTAGGGGCGCGCGAGGGCGCCCCGGCCCGGTGGCCGGAGCGCCTTCACGATGCCGAGCGTCAGTCGCGCGGCTTCTCGCGCAGCTCGTACGCCTCGATGATGTCGCCTTCCTTGATATCGGAGTAGGTGACGGTCATACCGCATTCGAAGCCCTCGCGGACCTCGGTCGCGTCGTCCTTCTCCCGGCGCAGCGAGGCGATGCTCATGGTCTCGACCACCACCACGTTGTCCCGCAGCAGCCGGGCCTTGGCATTGCGCTTGACCGAGCCGGAGAGCACCATGCAGCCGGCGATATTGCCGAACTTCGAGGAGCGGAAGATCTGCCTGATCTCGGCGCGACCCAGCTCGACCTCCTCGTAGATCGGCTTGAGCAGGCCCTTGAGCGCCTTCTCGATCTCGTCGATCGCCTGGTAGATCACCGAGTAGTAGCGGATGTCGACGCCCTCGCGGTTGGCCAGCTCGGTGGCCTTGCCCTCCGCCCTGACGTTGAAGCCGATGATGATCGCGTTCGAGGCGGACGCCAGGTTGACGTTCGTCTCGGTGACGCCACCGACGCCGCGGTCGATGATCCGCAGCCGGACCTCGTCGCCGAGGTCGATCTGCAGCAGCGCCTCCTCCAGCGCCTCGACGGTGCCGGAGTTGTCGCCCTTCAGGATCAGGTTCAGCTCGCTGGTCTCCTTCAGCGCGGCATCCAGATCCTCCAAGCTGATCCGCTTGCGGCTGCGGGCCTGCAGCGCGTTGCGCTTGCGGGCATTGCGCCGGTCGGCGATCTGCCTGGCGATCCGGTCCTCGTCGACCACGAGCAGGTTGTCACCCGCGCCCGGTACCGAGGTGAAGCCGATGACCTGCACCGGCCGCGAGGGCAGTGCGGCGTCGACGTCGTCGCCGTGCTCGTCCACCATGCGGCGGACGCGACCGTAGGCGTCGCCCGCCACGATCGAGTCGCCGACCCGCAGCGTGCCGCGCTGGATCAGCACGGTGGCCACCGGGCCGCGGCCGCGGTCGAGGTGCGCCTCGATGGCGACACCCTGCGCGTCCTGGTCCGGGTTGGCCCGCAGGTCGAGCGCCGCGTCCGCGGTGAGCAGCACGGCCTCGAGCAGCGCGTCGATATTGGTGCCCTGCTTGGCCGAGATGTCCACGAACATGGTGTCGCCGCCGTACTCCTCGGCGACCAGGTTGTACTCGGTGAGCTGCTGCCGGATCTTCTCCGGGTTCGCGCCCTCCTTGTCGATCTTGTTCACCGCCACCACGATCGGCACGTCGGCCGCCTGGGCGTGGTTGATCGCCTCCACCGTCTGCGGCATGACGCCGTCGTCCGCCGCGACCACGAGGATCGCGATGTCGGTGGCCTTCGCGCCGCGGGCACGCATGGCGGTGAACGCCTCGTGGCCGGGGGTGTCGATGAAGGTGATCAGCCGGTCGGTCTCGTTCAGGTGCGTGAGCACCTGGTAGGCGCCGATGTGCTGGGTGATGCCGCCGGCCTCGCCCTCGCGGACGTTGGCCTTGCGGACGGTGTCGAGCAGGCGGGTCTTGCCGTGGTCGACGTGGCCCATGACGGTGACCACCGGCGGCCGCTGCTCGAGGTCGCCCTCGTCGCCCTCGTCCTCGCCGTAGGTGAGGTCGAAGCTCTCCAGCAGCTCGCGGTCCTCGTCCTCCGGGCTGACCACCTGGACGACGTAGTTCATCTCGCCGCCGAGCAGCTCCAGCGTCTCGTCGTTCACCGACTGGGTCGCGGTGACCATCTCGCCGAGGTTGAACAGCGCCTGCACCAGGGCGGCCGGGTTCGCGTCGATCTTCTCCGCGAAGTCCGAGAGCGAGGCGCCGCGGGCGAGCCGGATGGTCTCGCCGTTGCCGCGCGGCAGCCGCACGCCGCCGACGGCGGGCGCCTGCATCGAATCGTATTCCTGGCGCTTCTGCCGCTTCGACTTGCGACCGCGCCGGGGCGCGCCACCGGGACGGCCGAAGGCGCCCGCGGCGCCGCCGCGGCCACCGGGACCGCCCGGACGGCCACCGCCGCCACCGGGACGGCCGCGGAAACCGCCGCCGCCACCCGCGGGAGCACCGGTACCGGCGGGAGCACCGCCGCCACCGCCACCGCGGTAGCCGCCGCCACCGCCGCCGGGACGACCGCCGCCGCCCGGAGCGCCGCCGGGGCGACCGGGGCGACCGGCGCCGCCCGGACCACCGGGACGCGCCGCACGCTGCGGCATCGCACCCGGGTTCGGGCGCGGCGGCATGGAGCCGGGGCTCGGCCGCGGGCCGCCGGGACGCGGGCCGCCGCCCTGCGCGGCGGCCGGACGCGGCGCGCCACCCGGGGCCGGACCCGGCCGCGGCCCCGGACGGGGACCGCCGGGACCCGGCGCCGGACGCGGCGCGGGCCGCTCCCGATCGGGCGCGGAGGAGAAGGGGTTGTTCCCGACGCGCGGCGCCTTCGGCCCCGGCTTGGGGCCACCGGGGCGGGGGCCGCCTGCCTGCGGGCCCGCGGGCCGCTGCTGCGGCTGGCCGGGACGCTGCTGCGGCGGCGGCTGTTGGCCGGGACGCTGCTGCTGGCCGGGGCGCGGACCGCCCTGGGCCGGGCGCGGCCCGGTGGGCGCGGACGGTGCCGACGGCGCGGCCGAGGCGGCGGCGTTCGGCGCCGGGGCGGCCGGACGGGCGGGCCCCGGCTTCGCGGCGGGGCCGGGACGCGGCGCGTCGCCGGGGCGCGCTGCCTGGGCGCCGCCGGAGTGCGGCGCGGCGCCATTGCTCTCCCGCTGGGCGGGGGCGGCGGGGGTGCCGTTGCGCTCGGAGCCGCGATCGGACGGGGTGCGGGGGCCGGGGCGGGGGCCGCCACCGGGGGTGGGACGCGCACCGGGCCTGGCACCGCCGTCGCCGCCGGAGCGCGCGCCGGAATCGCCGGGGCGGGCCCCGGACCTGGTGCCGTTCGACGACTTGCTCGAGAACGACTCACGCAGCCTGCGCGCGACGGGGGCCTCCACCGTCGACGACGCCGACTTCACGAACTCGCCCTGCTCCTTGAGCGTCGCGAGTAGTTGCTTGCTGGTAACACCGAGTTCCTTGGCCAACTCGTGCACGCGGGCCTTGCCTGCCACTGCTCTCCTCTACTGAGAGGTCGAGCAGCACCTCCGTTCCTGGGGACGGCGGCCCGCACGACCTCGGATTATCTCCGATGGACGATCATCGTTGGTACTTCACGGTGTGCTCATGAGTGCTCGTGCCTGTTCTCGAGGTGATGCTCCAGGGCTGAGATATCCAGATGTCCGGACACTCGTAGTGCTCTGCCGAACGCCCGGCGCTTGTGCGCCGTGCTCAGACAAGCCGAAAGGGGGTGCAGCCAGGCACCCCGTCCGGGAAGTCTGCGCCGCGGATCGGGGACGACCGCGGGGAGGCCGTCTCCGGCTTCCGCTACTCGCACCACGACCCGCAACAGATCGGCGGCCATCTCGCGTTTCCGGCATCCGATACACGTCCGGACCGGCCCCGCGAGCTGAACCTTCTTCCATGATACCGCTGCCGGGGCCGGAAGATCGAACCGCTCCCCCCCGATCGATTCGGTCACCTCCGGTTGACCTCGCTGCGCACCCCGTCGCCGACCTCGGGAGCGGCGTCGCTGCGGATATCGATCCGCCACCCGGTGAGCCGCGCGGCGAGCCGGGCGTTCTGCCCTTCCTTGCCGATGGCCAGCGACAACTGGAAGTCGGGCACCACCACGCGGGCCGCGCGGGCGTCCGGGTCCACCACTGTGACCGAGACCACCTTGGACGGCGAGAGCGCGTTGCCGACGAAGGAGGCCGGATCATCGGCGTAGTCGATGATGTCGATCTTCTCGCCGGCCAGTTCGCTCATCACATTGCGCACCCGCTGCCCCATCGGCCCGATGCAGGCGCCCTTGGCGTTCACCCCGGAGACGGTGCTGCGGACCGCGATCTTGGAGCGGTGCCCGGCCTCGCGGGCCACCGCGACGATCTCCACCGAGCCGTCCGCGATCTCCGGCACCTCCAGCGCGAAGAGCCTGCGCACCAGGTTGGGGTGCGTGCGGGAGAGCGTGATCTGCGGGCCGCGCTGGCCGCGGGAGACCCCGACCACGTAGCACTTGATCCGGTCGCCGTGCTCGTAGTGCTCGCCGGGCACCTGTTCGGCGGGCGGGATGAGCCCCTCGGTGCCGGTCACCTCGCTGCCGATCCTGACCACGATGGTGCCCCTGGCATTGGCCCTGGCGTCGCGCTGCACCACGCCGCCGACGATGTCGCCCTCGTGCGTGGCGAACTCGCCGAAGGACTTCTCGTTCTCCGCGTCGCGGAGCCGCTGCAACACCACCTGGCGGGCGGTGGTCGCGGCGATCCGGCCGAACCCCTCCGGGGTGTCGTCCCACTCGGAGAGCACGTTCCCGTCGGCGTCCACCTCGCGCGCCATCACCCGGACCACGCCGGTCTTCTGGTTGATGTCGATGTAGGCGTCGGGCTGGTGCCCCTCGGTGTGCCGGTAGGCGGTGAGCAGCGCCTGCTCGATAGCCGCGATCACCGTCTCGATGGAGATGCCCTTGTCGGTGACGATGGCGCGCAGAGCTTCGATCTCGATGTTCATTCCACGATCCCTTCGGTCTGCGGCTCGGTGGCACTGCCGGACGACGGCTCGTCGCCGGGTAGCGGGGTCGCGCTCTCGGTGCGCGGGTCGGGGCGGCCGGGGGCGACGCCGCCGGCCAGTTCCAGCTCGGCCGCGCCGGGGGCGTTGAACTCCACCTGCACCACGGCCTCGGCGATCTCGGCGAGCGGCACGGTGACCCGGTGCGGGTTGCGTTTGCCGCCGAGCACCAGCGCGATCGACTCGCCGGTGAGCGCGCCGATGCGGGCCTCGAAGCGGCTGCCGACGCCGGGCTCCGGGTGCGGGGCGCCGGGGCGCAGCGTGATCCGCGCCTTGCGGCCGCGGGCGCGGCGCCAGTGCCGCTCCGCGTGCAGCGGGCGCTCGACGCCGGGGGTGGTGACCTCGAGCAGGTAGGCGGCCTCGCCGAAATCGCCCGCCTCGTCCAGCAGGCCGGAGAGGTCGGTGCTGAGTTCCGCGACGGTGTCCAGGTCGGTGGGGGCGTCCCGATCGACCACGATGGTGACCTTCGCCTGCCCGCTGCGGCCGCCCGCGATCGTGACCCCCTCCAGATCGAAACCTCGGCCCTCGACGAGGCCAGCGACGAGCTGGCTCACCCTCTCCTCGGTCGGCAACGGCATGTGGGCGGCTCCTGGTTCAGTTGTCAGCGGGTCGGAAGTTCCTGTGCCGAGGGTCTAGCGTAACGCGCTCCGAGAGTGTAGAGCGCAATCCGCTGGTCGGCGGGGTACCCCCCGGCGGCGAGCCGAGCGAACTCCGGGCATCTGCGGACGCGACGGAGCCGCCGCCCCGGAGCGGGGTGGCGGCTCCGGCCGGGGCGGGGGTTAGAGCGCCGCTTCGATGGCGGCGGTGACCTCGGCGGCGTCCGGGGTGGTGCGCGGCCGGAAGCGGCCGACGACCTTGCCCTCGCGGTCGATCAGGAACTTCTCGAAGTTCCACTGGATGTCGCCCGCGGTGCCCTCGGCGTCCGGGGTCTCGGTGAGCGTCCGGTACAGCTCGTGCCGCTCGTCGCCGTTCACGTCGGTCTTCTCCAGCAGCGGAAAGTCCACGCCGTAGGTGGTGGAGCAGAACTCCTCGATCTCCTCGGCGCTGCCCGGCTCCTGCCCCATGAACTGGTTGCAGGGCACCCCGATCACGGTGAAGCCGCGCGGGCCGTACTGCTTCTGCAGCTCGACCAGCGCGCTGTACTGCGGCGTCAGGCCGCACTTGCTGGCGACGTTCACCACGAGGGCGGCGCGGTCACCGGCCACGTCGGCCAGGGTGGTCTGCTCGCCCGCCAGGGTGCGCACCGGTACGTCTCGAATGCTCATTCGTCTCGGACCTGCCGTTCTTCGTCGTACCCCGCCCCGGCGCCACGCTACCGGACCCGGTTGAACCCGTTCCGCGCGGACAACTTTCGAGCCCGGGTTCCGATGCCGGGGCGGTCACCGGGGTCTGGCACGATGGGGCGCGTGCCGAACCGCCCTCCCGCGCCCCGACCCGCGGTCGATCGCCGCACCGCCCTGCGCGCCGGGGCAGGCGCCGCCGCGGGGCTGCTGCTCGGCGCCGCCGCGGGCTGCGCGAACGACCCGGTGCACGATCCGGACCAGCTGGCCGGGCAGGAGCAGCGGGCCCGCGTCGACGCCGCCGCGGCCACCGCCATGGCGGCCACCGAACCCGCCCGCGCCCGTGCCCTCGCCACGGTGGCGGCCGAGCGCACCGCGCACGCCGACGCGCTGCGCGCCGAGATCGCTCGGGTGGTCGGCAGCTACGGCGACGGCACCACCCCGGTGCACCGCACCCGCGAGGCGCTGCCCGCCGAGCCCACCGCCGACCCGATCACCGGGGCGACCGGCACCCCCGCCGCGCCGCCGACGGTGCAGCAGCTGCGCGACCGGCTCGCCCGTTCCCGCCGTTCGGCGGCCGACCTGGCGCGCACCCAGACCGGGTACCGGGCCGGGCTGCTCGCCTCGATCAGCGCGGCCTGCGCCGCGCACGCGGAGGTACTGCTCGCATGACATCCGACCAGGAGGCGTTGAGCACCGCGCTGGAGGCCGAGTACGCCGCCGTCTACGCCTACGGCATCATCGCCGCCTACGCCGCCGACGAGCGCTACACCGTCTTCGCCGAGCACGCCGCCGCGCACCGCGCCCGCCGGGACGCCACGGCCGACGCGCTGGCCGCGAGCGGGGTCACCCCGCCCGCACCGAGCGCCGCCTACACCGCGCCCTTCCCCGTCACCGACCCGGTCGCGGCGGCCCGGCTCGCGGTCGCCGTCGAGACGGATACCGCCGTGGCCTGGCGTTCGGTGGTCGAGAAGGGGACCACGCCCGAGGTGCGGACCACCGGGGTGGAGGCGCTCACCGAGGCCACGCTGCGGTTGGCGACCTGGCAGTCGATTCTCGGCGCCGAGCCGCCGACGGTCGCCTTCCCTGGCGCGGTCTGAGGCAGCCGGGCCTGCGCGCCGACGCATCGCGCAGCCGCCGCCCGGTCACTACCACGCGCGGCGCACGCGCCGGGCTGGTCCAGCCGCCGCGCGAGCGGCGACCGATCAGCCGCGGACCCGCGCGACGACCGCTGCCACGGCCTCGGCGGCCGGAATCTCCTCGGCCTCGCCGCTGAACCGGTCGCGGAGTTCCACGACGCCCTGCGCCCAGCCCCGGCCGATGACCAGCACCAGCGGCATGCCGAGCAGCTCGGCATCCTTGAACTTCACCCCCGGCGAGGCGGTGCGATCGTCGAAGAGCACCTCGAGCCCGGCGGCATCCAGCCCGGCCACGACCTCCTCGGCCCCGTCCCGCGCGGCCCCGTCCTTGTTGGCGATCACCACGTGCACGTCGTACGGCGCGACGGCGGCGGGCCAGCGCAGCCCCTTCTCGTCGTGCTGCTGCTCGGCGATCACCGCGACCATGCGCGAGACCCCGACCCCGTACGAGCCCATGACCAGCCGCACCGGCTTGCCGTTCTCCCCGAGCACATCCACCTCGAAGGCGTCGGTGTACTTGTACCCGAGCTGGAAGATGTGCCCGATCTCGATTCCGCGCGCGGTGACCAGCGTGCCCCGCCCGTCCGGCGCCGGATCGCCGTCCCGCACCTCGGCCGCCTCGATGGAGCCGTCCGGCGTGAAGTCGCGCCCCGCCACCAGCCCGACCACGTGCCTGCCCGGCGCGTCGGCGCCGGTGATCCACGCGGTGCCGGTGCCGACCCGCGGGTCCACCAGGTAACGAATCCCATTGCGCTGCAACCCGCGCGGCCCGATGTACCCCTTGACCAGGAACGGGTTCGCGGCGAAATCGGCATCGTCGAGCAGCTCGAACTCGGCGGGCTCCAGCGAGGCTCCGAGCCGCTTCGAGTCCACCTCGCGGTCACCGGGAATGCCGATCCCGACGATCTCGGTCTTCCCGTCCGGGTGCCGCAGCTTGACCATGACGTTCTTGAGCGTGTCGGCCGCGGTCACCGCCCCGATCCCGGCGCCGTTCGCCCACTCCACCAGCGCCGCGATGGTCGGCGTGTCCGGGGTGTCGTGCTCGACCGCCGCCGGCAGCCCCTCGATCGGCAGCGGCTCCGGCGCGGGCGTCACCACGGCCTCGACATTCGCCGCGTACCCCGACTCCGAGCGCACGTAGGTGTCCTCGCCGACCTCGCTCTCGGCCAGGAACTCCTCCGACGCGCTCCCGCCCATGGCCCCCGAGGTCGCCGCCACGATGGCGTACTTCACCCCGAGCCGCTCGAAGATCCGCTGGTACGCCTCGCGGTGCGCCGCGTAGCTGGCCTTCAGCCCCGCCTCGTCCAGGTCGAAGGAGTACGAGTCCTTCATGATGAACTCGCGCCCGCGCAGGATGCCCGCGCGCGGCCGCTCCTCGTCCCGGTACTTGGTCTGGATCTGGTACAGCGTGACCGGCAGGTCCTTGTACGAGTTGTACTCGCCCTTGACGGTGAGCGCGAAGAGCTCCTCGTGCGTGGGCCCGAGCAGGTAGTCGGCGCCCTTGCGGTCGCGCAGCCGGAAGAGCGCGTCGCCGTACTCCGTCCACCGCCTGGTCGCCTCGTACGGCTCGCGCGGCAGCAGCGCGGGCAGCGAGATCTCCTGTGCCCCGATGGCATTCATCTCCTCGCGCACCACGTCCTCGACCCGGCGCAGCACCCGCAGCCCCAGCGGTAGCCACGAATACACGCCCGGTGCGATCCGGCGGACGTAGCCCGCGCGCACGAGCAGTTTGTGGCTGGGCACCTCGGCATCGGCCGGGTCGTCGCGCAGGGTACGCAGGAAGAGGCGGGAGAGGCGGGTGATCACGGTTGCACAGGGTAGTCCGTGCTGGTCCGCCGCCATCCGGGGGTGTCAGGCCAGCCCGCCGTTGGCCCTGACCGTCTGCCCGTTCACCCAGTGCCCCGCCGGGCTCGCCAGGAAGGCGACGACGTTCGCGATGTCGTCCGGGGCGCCGAGCCGCTCCAGCGGCGGGGACTTCGCCAGGGTCGCGACCTGCTCGTCCGTCTTGCCGTCCAGGAAGAGGTCGGTCGCCGTCGGGCCGGGGGCGACGGTGTTCGCGGTGATGCCCCGGCCGCGCAGCTCCCTGGCCAGGATGAGCGTCATGGCCTCGACCGCGCCCTTGGACGCGGCATACCCGCCGTAGGTCGGGAACTGGGTGCTCACCACGGTCGTGGAGAAGCCGACGAAGGCGCCGCCGTTGCGCAGGCGGCGCGCTGCCTGCTGCGCGACCACGAAGGTGCCGCGGATATTGGTGCGGTGCATGGCGTCCAGCGCGTCCAGGTCGAGGTCGGCAATGGTCGAGAGCACCATCCGCCCCGCCGCGTTGACCACGACGTCGACGCCGCCGAACTCGGTCTCCGCGCGCTCGAACAGCGCGGAAACGGCCTGCTCGTCGGCGACATCGGCGCGCACCGCGACCGCCTTTCCCTTCCCGGCGTGGATGGCCCGGGCCGTCTCCTCCGCGGCGGATTCGTTGCCCGCGTAATTCACCACGACCGCGAACCCGTCGGCGGCGAGCCGCTCGGCGACCGCCCGCCCGATCCCCCGCGATCCCCCGGTGACGATGGCTACCCGTGTCTCGTTCATGACTCCACCCTGCGCCCGGCCGCGCACCGGTACCAGGGGACGCCATCCCCTGGTATCGGAGACTGGTGGCATGCCATCCGCGAAATACGCCGAACTGGGCGCGTTCCTCCGCTCCCGGCGCGAGCGCATCCGCCCGGAGCAGGTCGGGCTGGTCCCCGGGCCGCGGCGCCGGGTCCCCGGGCTGCGCCGGGATGAAGTAGCACAATTGGCCGGCGCCTCGGTGGACTACTACATCGAGCTGGAACGCGGCGCCGGTTCGCAACCCTCCGAGCAGATGCTCGCCGCCCTGGCCCGCGCCCTCCGGCTGACCAGGGACGAGCGCGACCACCTCTACCACCTGGCCGAACGACCGATCCCGCGCACCGCCGACCCGCAGGTGCACCCCGGCATGCTCGACCTCCTCACCCGGCTCACCGAAACCCCCGCCCAGGTCATCACCGACCTGCACGTTCCGCTGGTGCAGAATCCGCTGGCGGTCGCCCTGCTCGGCGACCGGTCCGGGCTGCGCGGCCCGGAGGCGAGCTTCGTCTACCGCTGGTTCACCGACCCCGATGCCAGGCGGATCTACCCCGAGGAGGACCACCCCGCGCACGCTCGCTCCTACGTCGCCGACTTCCGAGCAGCGGCCGCCCGCCGCGACGCGCGCGACAGCGAGGCACGCACCCTCATCGACGACCTGCTCACCCGCTCCCCCGAGTTCGCCGCGCTCTGGGCCGAGCACGATGTCGCGGTCCGGCGCGACAATCGCAAGCGCATCGTGCACCCGGAGCTCGGCCTGCTCGAGGTCCACTGCCTGACCCTGACCAGCGAGGACGGCAGGCAGCGGCTGCTCTGGTTCACCCCCGCGCTCGGCACCGACAGCGCCGACCGGCCTGGCGCTGCTCGCGGTGGTCGGCAACCAGGGCTTCCCCGGCTGAACTACCGTTACCGCTCGTGCTGGTGCTGCTGCCTCCCTCCGAAACCAAGTCCGACGGCGGGCGCGGCGGCCCGCTCGACCTCGGCTCGCTCGCGCTCCCCGCGCTCACCCCGGTCCGGGCCCAGCTGCTCGATGCGGTGGAGAAGCTGGCCGCCGACCCGGCGACGTCCGCCGCCGTCCTCGGGCTCGGCAAGTCGGCGAAGGCGGAGATCGCCCGCAATGCCGCCGTCCGCACCTCCGCCACCCGGCCCGCGCTGGAGCGCTACACCGGCGTCCTCTACGACGCACTGGACGCACGCTCGTTCACCCGCGCGCAGAAGGCCAAGGCGCTGCACCGGCTCGCCGTCGGCTCCGCGCTCTTCGGCGTGGTCCGGGCGGGCGACCCGATCCCCGCCTACCGCCTCTCCGGCGGCACCCGCCTCCCCGGCCTGCCCACCCTGCCCGCGCTCTGGAAGGACGCGCTCACCCCCGCGCTGCTCGCCGAGGCCGCGGGTGGGCTGGTGGTCGACCTGCGCTCCGGCAGTTATCAGGCGCTCGGCCCGGTCCCCGGCGCCGTCACCGCCACCGTGCTCACCGAGCAGCCGGACGGCAGCCGGACCGTCGTGAGTCACTTCAACAAGCACCACAAGGGGCTGCTCGCCCGCGCTCTCGTACTGACTCGCGCGGACCCGTCGGATGTGCGCGGGGTGGGGCGGATCGCCGCCAAAGCCGGGTTGCGGGTCGAGGTCGCCTCCCCCACGGAGCTGCTCGTCCTCACCTGAAAAATCGGTCGCGCCCGGCCCTGCCGCTCCCGTAGCGTCGTCTCCGCACCGAAGGGCGAAAGACGGTGCGAGGCAACGATTCGCCGGAGGTGGACCATGACGAAGCTCAATCAGATCATCGCCGTCGAGAAGGGCGTGAAGAGCGGTTCGGCGCGCGAGCTGGCCGAGGCGAGGGCGCTGCTGCAGAAGCAGGCGCTGCTCGCCGGTATCGCCCGCACGTACCAGCCCAAGGACGAGGAGGGCGAGCAGCTCCCGGCCGAGTCCACCCGCGTGCAGGTGACCTCCGAGGAGGTGCTGCGCCGCACCGCGGCCACCCTCACCCGGCTCTTCGACGTCACCGCCACCAAGGACTGGGCCAACACCAGCGCCACCGCCGACGTCACCGTCGACGGCGAGGTGCTGCTGGCCCAGGTGCCGGTCTCGTACCTGCTTTTCCTGGAGAAGCAGCTGGCCGAGCTGCATCAGTTCGTCAAGGCGCTCCCGGTGCTCGACGCCGCCGAGTCCTGGTCCTTCGACGACTCCACCGACACCTGGCGCACCGACGCCGTACGCACCATCCGCACCCGGAAGGTGCCGCGCAACCACGTCAAGGCGGAGGCGACGGAGAAGCACCCGGCGCAGGTCGAGGTGTACTACGAGGACATCGCGGTCGGTTACTGGACCACGGTGAAGTTCTCCGGCGCGCTCCCCGCGCGGCGGGTGAACGAGCTGGTGCAGCGGGTGGAGACGCTGCGCGAGGCGGTGCAGTTCGCGCGCGAGGAGGCCAATGGCGCCGAGGTGGCGGAGCGCCGCACCGGCGACGCCGTCTTCCGCTACCTGTTCCGCTGACCCCACGAACTCCCCCGTCGCGAGCGGGGGGAGTGCGCTCCCCGAGCGCACAAACTCACGCTGATCGATCAGCCTGAACGTCAAGCTCAGACTCTCGCTCCAGCACGAGTATTCGTCGCCCTTGCTTCGGCCCCGCGGCCCGGACGCACGGCGGCGGGGTGCCGGTTCGAATCCGGTTCTCGGTGTTCTCCTACCGAGGTGGTCCAATGGAAGGGCACGTCGCAGTCACCATGATCCGGCCGTTGGGGGTCGGGGCAGGTACGGGGTGACTCATTTCCGGGGCCCGGGAGCAGGCCAAGCTCCCGGGTCCCTCTCGCCGCACTGGAGAATCAGTCGATCCCTGGGAAGTCCGCGTCCAGATCGATAAGCCGGGCCAATTCTGCAGCAGTGATTCGTTGGCTGGCCGCTGCTCGATCCGAGGAGTCGAAGACGATCCCTTCGGTCTCGAGAATTGGACGCGGAGCATCTGTCCTAGCCGGATCTGGCCAACGAAAATCTGCCGAGATCTCACCTGTCGACTTGAGGACGCGGTGTGCGTTCGGCACGGGCAAGGTGGCGAGGCGCTGTCCGACAGCCACCGGATGCGTTCCGATAACCTCAGCGATATCGCCATAGCTGGTCCAACGGCCCGAGGGAATCGACGCGAGAACCTCGACCATCAGCCGCCATCTCGGCTCAGGAGGCAGCGACTCCACCGAATCCTCTGGTCCCGGCCAGATTTTGATGACTCGCTGCGCGAGGGCTGCGCCTCTCGCACGAATCTCGGCGCTTCCCCACCTGGTCGCGTCAGCGATCTCGCGATTCATCGCTAGTCCACTGTCTTCGAGAATCTTCTTCTTCGCCTCGAAACCGTCGTTGGCTAGTTTGGAATTGAAAGCGGTCAGCGTCAGGTTGCCCAAGGTGTGCACAACTGTGCGATGGAGGTCTTCCGGACTCTCTCCATCTGCGGTTTCGGTTCTCAGCATGTCCCACCATTCCTCGGTCGGAGACTGCGGCAGGACATGTTCGATCGTGAGCTTCGCCTTCGAGAAGTCCACGGGCTCTTTGTGACTGAGATCCTCTTCCAAGCATCGGAGAACATAGGTGCGCTGCGGACCGCGGCCGCTCCAGTAGAAGTTGTTCGCTATCACGGCCTCTCGAATGTGTTGGTCGGTGGGAAAACGCTTCCGATTACCGGAGAGGATCTTGATGATCTCCTCGGCAGTCGGGACCGCGTCGGCCAATTCCTTCACAAGAGACATCAGGACGCGGTTGCTGTTCGCACTGGCGATTCCCGCGATCATCCTCCGCACCAGATAGCTCTCCACAACCCGGAGAGACAGTGCGGCTTCGTCTGCGTCGAGCTGCCCCTCGTCGTGAGCGAGCAAGATCCGCAAGACCACGGGATGAACTACCTGGGCTCCCCAGCGGTCGAGCCGTTCGAGAGCACGTCGCAATTCCGGAGCCTGCTCGACGTCCGGCGAGATGATCTTTTTGAACGATCTCGCCTTCCGATGCAGCTCGATGATCCATTGCTCTACCAGCGACTCTTCGCGCAGCACCTCGAGCCGCTGTTGTTGCGCGTGGTACGCGGCTGTTTGGGTAGCTCGGTCATCTCCGTGTATCACCAGATCGAGCCAGATGAGCGTCTCCAACTGCTCGTTCGTCAACAGTTCCTGCAGCGGTAGCCACTGCTGCTCATATACTCGTTCGCCGCGCACTGGCATTCGCATGAACAGATAGTTGCGCAGAAGGTCTGCCTGCGTCAGAGGCTGACCGGTATGGTTGAGGCACTCGAAAATTCGGTGCACATTGTCACCCTGATGAGCCGCTATCTCCACAATGCTGAGCTGGGCGGCAATCGCTTGCTCGATCCGTGCCGGATTCGACGGGTCATCCGGGTCGTCGGCCGCGATCAGCTCCGACCGAAAGTAGCGGTACGCGAACCCGATTCGATCCTCACCGCCGGCGCCCGGTGCTCGCTCGAGAAGTGCGACCCAGGACGCACGATCTGCTTGGGTAGGCAACAGCGTGTACCGTTCGGCGCCACTGGCGTACTTGTTCATCAGGTAGAGGTCATCGATCTTGGCTGCGAGTCGCGTGTCCGCAGCGTGCACGTGATCGCGGATCGCGCACAGGAGAATGCTCAAGGTCGTGAGCCGTTGCTGACCGTCGACCACGAGCCAACCTTGGACCCCAGCGGGGGTGTTCGCGGGGCTGGGCGCCAGAACAACGGAGCCGAGGAAGTGCGAAGCGTCGTCTCCCGTCTCGATAACCGTCAGCAGGTCGTCCCACAGCTTCTTGAGATGTCTCCGTTCCCAGCTGTACCGCCGCTGGTAGAGCGGCACGACGTACTGCCTCTCGCCCTGCAGCAGACTGCGAAGGGTCGTCTCGTTCGCTTTCACCAACACTCATTTCCACTCGACAACAACGAGATTCAGCCAAACGTGGCGATGCTACCCGCCACGCTCCGCAACCTACCGTCGGTCGAACGGACGACAGCGGATCGTTGGCCGTCCCGCTGGGGCGACACTCAGCGGGCGCGGACCGCGCACACGCCGAGACGAGCGCTATCCCTGCTGCGCTTCTTTCTCCGCATGCTGCGCCTCGGCCAACTGCGCGGGCGTATACCGCAACGTCAGCGCGACGGCCCCGATGAGCAGCGCCAACAGCGCACAGCAGAAGAGGACGAGGGTGTACCCGTTGCCCAGCGCATCGATCTCGAGCGCGGTCATGTCCGTGGCGGGCACCCCGACCACCCCCCCGACGGCGAGCGTTCGCGACGCGGCGATCGGACTGAACAACCCGATGGCGATGGGCGTAGCGAGGTTCATGAACATCTGCCCGACGGCGGCGAGCGGACCGATATCGGCCGCGGGAACGCCGACCAGGACGCAGATCGGGGCCAGCACCATGGCGACGCCGACGCCGAAGCCGATCACCACCAGCAGGGGCAGCAGGACGGTGAAGTACTCGACGTCACCCTTCAACGTGGAGGCGAAGGCCAAGCCGCAGGCCAGGATGGCGCTCGCGACGAGGAGCAGCCAGCGCGGGGCGACCAGGAGCGCGAGCTTGGAGGCGAGCGCGCCGCCGATGCCGATGCCGATGGTGAACGGGATGGCGGCGAGGCCGGCGGTGAGCGGGCTGTAGCCGAGCACGTTCTGCAGGAACTGGGCGACGAAGTACGTCATCGCGCCGAGCATGCCGCCGGCCAGGAAGATGAGCAGGAAGGTGGCGACGCGGTCGCGGCGGTCGAAGAGCGACCAGGGCAGCAGGGGGGAGTCGACGCGGCGTTCCAGCAGGACGAAGACGACGAGCAGCACGAGCCCGCCGAGGAGGGCGCCGATGATCCAGGGGCTGTCCCAGCCGAGTTGCGGGCCCTCGGTGGCGCCGAAGACGATGGCGGCGCAGGCGATGGTGCCGAGCAGGGCACCGCGCACGTCGAGGGTGGTGCGCTGGTGCGCGGTGTCGGACAGGGTGACGATCGCGCCCGCGATGATGAGCGCGCCGATCGGCACGTTGATCAGGAAGATCCAGCGCCAGGAGACCTCGGTGAGCGCGCCGCCGACCACCAGGCCGCCGACCGAGCCGACGCCGACCATGGAACCCAGGATGGCGACCGCCTGGTTGCGCGCGCGGCCGGGGGCGAAGGTGGTGGCGACCAGGGCGAACGCGGTCGGGGCCGCGATGGCGGCGCCCGCGCCCTGCAGGGCGCGGGCGGTGAGCAGCATCCACTCGGCCTGGGCCAGGCCGCAGAGCAGCGAGGCGACGGTGAAGACGGCGACGCCGCTGATCAGCATGCGTTTGCGGCCGAAGGAGTCACCGAGGCGGCCGCCGAGCAGCATCAATCCGGCGAAGGTGAGGCCGTAGGAGGTGACGGTCCAGGCGCTGCCCGCGCTGGAGAGCCCCATCTCCTCCTGCAGCCGCGGTAGCGCGAAGATCACGACCGTGCCGTCCAGCACCACCATGAGCTGCAGGCCGCTCAGTACCAGGATGGCGAGCCCGAAGGCGCGCCCGGTCACCGGGTAGTGCGGGGTTACCGCGGGGTCTCTGAGCACCCGGCCACTGTAAATCATGCGTCACAGACATCGCCCCGGCCGGATGGCCGCGGCCGCCAGGCGGCGACCAGCGGATTCCGGGCGGTGCGCCAGTTACGCAGGGGCCGAGCCGAACCCGGCCGTCGGGCCGATGACGACAATCGCAGGCGGCCGGATGCCCTCGGACTTGACCCGCTCGGCCACGGTGCCGAGATCCGCCCGCAGCACCCGCTGGGTGCGCAGCGTGCCCTCCTGGATCACGGCGGCGGGGGTCTCGGCGGGGCGGCCGCCGTCGAGCAGCGCGGCGGCGAAGCGGTCCAGCCGCTCGACCGCCATCATGAGCACGAGCGTGCCGCGCAGGGTGGCCAGCGCGGGCCAGTCGACCAGGGAGTCCGGGTGGTCGGGGGCGACGTGGCCGCTCACCACCACGAACTCGTGGGTGACGCCGCGGTGCGTCACCGGGATGCCCGCCGCCGCGGGGACCGAGATCGGGCTGGTGATACCGGGCACGACGGTCACCGGGACCCCGGCCTCGACGCAGGCCTCCAGCTCCTCGTAGCCGCGGCCGAAGACGTACGGGTCGCCGCCCTTGAGCCGGACCACGAACTTGCCCGCCTTGGCGCCGTCGACCAGGGCCCGGTTGATCGCCTCCTGCGCCATGGACCGGCCGTACGGGATCTTGGCGGCGTCGATCACCTCGACCTCGGGGCCGAGCTCGGCGAGCAGCTCCGGCGGGGCGAGCCGGTCGGCGACCACCAGGTCGGCCCTGGCGAGCAGCCTGCGGCCGCGCACGGTGATCAGATCGGGGTCGCCGGGGCCGCCGCCGACCAGCGCGACGCCGGGCAGCACCGGGTCGGAGTCGTCGGTGACGACGCCGGACTGCAGCGCCTCCAGCAGCGCGCTGCGCACCGCGGCCGAGCGCCGGTGCGCGCCGCCGGCCAGCACGCCGAGGCTGAGCCCGTCGTAGCGCGCGGTGGCGGGGGTGACGGCGGTGCCGAGCCGCGCGATATCGGCGCGCACGCAGAAGACCCGGCGCCGGGTGGCCTCGGCCACGATGGCGGCATTGGTCGCCGGCTCATCGGTGCAGGCGATGGCGTACCAGGCGCCGTCCAGGTCGCCGTCGGCGTAGTCGCGCAGCTCCAGGGTGAGCTGCCCGGCGCTCGCCATCCCCTCCACGGCCGGGGTGACCGCGCGGCTGACGACGTGCACCTCGGCGCCGGAGGCGATGAGCAGCCCCAGCCTGCGCTGGGCCACCGACCCGCCGCCGACCACGACCACGCGCCGCCCGTTCAGGTCCAGCCCGACGAGGTAGTTCGGGTCGCCGGCATCGGTAGGAGTATCGGACACGGGGAGCCAGCCTACGGAGCCGCGCGGGACCGATCGGTGGGCACCCCGGCGCCGAGGACGTCTATCGTTCTCCGAGCCGAATAAGTTACGCAAAATTCAGATATCACTGCTGGACTTATGTCCTGATCAGTTCGGCTGTGTGTGATCTCCGGTTCATTCCAGTCACGAGCGGAGCAGAGTGCCGTGGACGGCGCCGTTCTCGGATAGTCTCGCCGGTATGGCTGCTGGTAACCGGCGCTCCGCGCGAGCAGACGAGGCACCGGGGAATCGGCCCGTGCGGCGCAGACCCGCGGATCGCCGGGCACAGATCGCGAACGTCTCCGCGGAGGCGTTCGGCACGCACGGCTACCACGGTGTGAGCATGGAGGAGATCGCGACCCGGCTCGACATCACCTCCACCGCGCTCTACCGGCACTACCCGAGCAAGTACGCGCTCTTCCGGCAGGAGGCGCTGCGGCTCAGCGGGATCAGCGAGGAAGCGGTGCGGCTGCCGCCGGAGTCGGCGGAGTGGGACGCGGAGCGGCGCTGCGCGCACGTGTTCGAGGCGCTGCTCGCGGTCTCCATCGTCAATCGGCGGCGCGGGGCGCTGCTGCGCTGGCAGCACCGCTACCTGGAGGACGAGGATCGGCGCACGCTGGTCGCCCAGATGGCGGCGACCGATTCCGCCATCCGGGAGCGGATCGCGGAGCTGCGGCCCGGGCTGCCGGTGGCCGAGCGTGCGGTGCTCACCGCCGCGGTGATGAGCGTGATCGGCAGCATCTCCGACCATCGGGTCGCGGTGCCGACCCGGCCGCTCACCGCGCTCTTGGCCGCGGCCTGCCGGGACATCGCCGGTGTCACGCTGCCCGCGGCGGGTGTCGGCCGGGAGCCGGCGCCGCCGCCGCCCGCCGCCACCTTCACCCACGAGGTGGTGCTGCAGAAGGCCGTGCAGCTCTTCCACGTGCGCGGGTATCCGGCGGTGAGCGTCGAGGACATCGCGGTGGCCGCCGGGCTGCCCGCCTCCTCGGCGGTGTACCGCTTCTACCGCAGCAAGGGCGATCTGCTCGCCGCGGCCTTCCGGCGCGCGGCGGACCGGGTGTCGGCGGCCATCGGGCCCGCCATCGCGGGCACCGAGGGGCCGGGGGCGGCGCTCACCCGGCTGATCGAGCTCTACGTGGACGGGTCGTTCGCCGAGCGCGAGCTGACCTTCGTGTACTACGCCGAGATCGGGAACGTGCCGGCTGCCGATCGCACCACGCTGCGCAATATCCAGCGGCTCAATGTCGAGGAGTGGGCCAAGCTGGTGACGGCGGTGCGCTCCGGGCTGAGCGCGGCACAGGCTCGGGTGCTGGTGCACGCGGCGCTGGCGCTGGTGGTCGATCTCGGGCAGTGGATGGGGCCGGAGCACCCGGAGTGCACCCGGGCACGGGTGGTGCACCTGATGCGGGTGATCCTGCTCGGGCCCGCGGCCGGTCAGGGTTGATTCGGCGCCAGGGGTGAGTTGACGTTGTTCACCAGCCAGCGGTCGTCGATCTTCTGCAGGCGCATGACCATGGAGAGCTGGCCGGGGGCCGGTTTGCCCTGGGTCCCGAGGGAGGTGATGGTCTGGCCGATCACCACGATTGCCTCGGCCGAAGTCTCGTCGGCGGACTTGATGGCGCACTGGACGTCGTCGGCCTTGGAGATGACCTCGCCCTGGGAGAGGACGTCGCGCAGTTCCTTGCTGGTGTCGGCGAACTGCTGTTTCCAGTCGCCGGTGGCGCCGTCGAGGACGCCCTGGAAGTAGGCGTCGAGGTTCTTGGCGTCGTACTCCGCGAGTACCGGGGCGTAGGTGCACGCCGCTTGCTGTGCCTCTTTCCTGGCGTCTTCCAGGGCGGTGTGGTTGCTGTTCTGGATGAACAGGGTGATGCTGGCGGCGATGGCGGCGATCAGGAGTGCCGCGGTCGCCGCGAGGGCGATGAGGGTGCGCGCGGACCTGTCCGCCGTGGTGGACGACTCGCCTTCGGCCTCGGCGGTAGTGGTTTTCGCGCGCGTCGCGTCGCCACCGGGGGCTGCGCCCGCCGTCGGCGACGCGACGGCGCGCGGAGTCTCGGCGGTGGTCGATTCGGCAGCAGTCGGCTTCTCCGCGGCGGCAGGCTTGTCCGCGGCAGCCGAATCGCCGGTAGCTGCGGGCTTGTCCGCGGCAGCCGAATCGCCGGGGGCAGCCGACTTCTCGGCACTACCCGACTCCTGGCCGGGGGCCGATTCCGCGGCAGCGGCGGGCTTCTCGGCGGTGGCCGATTTCTCCTCGGCGGCGGCATCGCCGGCGGCGGCGCGAGCTGCGTCCTTGTCGGTCGGATCGCTCATGAGCGGGGTAGTCCTATCTGCCGGGGATGGGGCGGGAGAGTTCGTCGCCGGTGACGCCGGGCGGCGGGCCGGAGCCGTTGTCCGGGACGTTGGGGCGCGGCGCGTTGGCCGACCCGCGCACCTGCAGCGCGGGGTCGCTGGTGACACAGTAGTTGTAGAGCCGGACCCGGGTATCGGTGGTGCTCAGCGTGGGCACCACCGGGATGGTGTCGTAGTCGCAGGTGGGCCGGGGCCAGGGGTCGACGAGGGTGTGGAAGGCGCCGTCGTGCGCCGGAATGCCCAGCGCCTCACTGCCTTCGCGGAGCGCGGGGAAGAGCGCGGCGATGGCGGGGGCGCGCAGCTTGGCGGCCCTGGTGATGGCGACGAAGTTGGTCACCAGGTTGGTGATCGGGTCCTGGGTCTCCTCGATGAAGCCGCCGAGCGTGGCGAGCTGCCCCGGCGCCAGGTCGAGGAAGTCCTTCACCTCCTGGTCGGCGGCGGTGAGCTGGCGGAAGAGCGCGCCCGCGCCGGTGGTCAGGGTGGTGAGGTCGGGCTGGGCCAGCGAGGTGGTGTCGGCGATCACCTGGAGGTTGCGGATGAGCTGCCGGGTCTGCGGCAGCATGCCGTCCAGCCCGGCCAGCGCCTGGCTGATCCCGGAGACCATGTTGCGCAGCCGATCCGGGCCGCCGCGCAGCGCCAGGTCCAGCTCGTCCACGATCACCGTGAGCCGCTCCGGGTTCAGGCTGCCGATCAGCCCGCTCAGGTTCACCAGCAGCGACTGCACCGGCACCGGGGTGTCGGTGCGCGAGACGTCGACCAGCGAGCCGTCGCCCAGGTACGGCCCGCCCTCGGTGTCGGGGCGGAAGTCCAGATACTGCTCGCCCGCGGCGGAGAGCCGGCCGACCGCGACCGTGCCGCCCACCGGAATCCGCACGTCGGAGTCGATCTCGGCCACCGCGGCGACCCCGGGCCCGGAGACCTCGACCGCGGTGACCTTCCCGATCCGGCTGCCCCGGAAGGTGACGTCGTTGTTCGCCGCCAGCCCGCCGGAGTTGCGCAGCTGCACAGTGACCGCGTAGGTGCGGTCGGGCAGCAGGTCCAGCCGCATGACGGCGAGCGCCAGATAGCCGCTGCCGACGATCAGTACCAGCACCAGCCCGAGGTTGGCGACCGCGATCCGATTGCGGACCAGCCAGTTCCACAGCGGGATGTTCATCGCGGGCCCTCCTGTGCCGCGGGCAGCCCGTTCAGCCTGCCCATGACCTTCTCCAGCACCTGGGTGAGGCTGCCGATGAAGGCGGGGATGTCGGTACCGTCCGGCAGCCTGCTGCCCGCGGGATCGGTGAGCGCGCCGACGCTCAGGTAGGAGACGGTGGCGGCGACCGCGAGCGTCGGCCCCTCCATCGAGCTCATCAGCGAGGGGTAGATGGTGTGCAGCCCCTCCAGCATCTGGTTCAGCTCGTCCCCGGTCTGGGTGAAGCCGGTCATGAGCCGCTGGATGCTGTCGAAGAGGCTGACCAGGTCCTCGCCGCTGGTCTGCGAGAAGTCGCCGAGCGCGGCCGTGGTCACCGCGACCTTGTCGATCAGCCCGGTGATGTCCCTGTTGTTCTCGGCGACCAGGGCGAGCAGCTCGGGGAAGGTGTCGGCGGCCCGGCCGAGCTCGGCCTTGCGCGCGGCGAGCTCACCGGTGAGCGCGTTGACGCCGTTGAGCAGCCCGTCGATATCGCCGGTGCGGGCGTTCAGCGCCGCGATCACCGCGGTCATCTCGGTGATCAGGTGGGCCAGCTGCGGCGCGCGGCCGCCGAACATGGAGTTCATCTGCGCGGTGATCTCCGCGGCCTGGTTCAGCCCGCCGCCGTTGAGCAGCATGGCCACCGAGAGCATGAGCTCCTCCACCGAGGCGCCCGCCGCGGTGCGCTCCATCGGGATGATGTCGCCGGGCTCGAGCAGCGCGCCGCCGGGGTCCGCCGCGGGCAGCGTCATGGCGACGTAGATGTCGCCGAGCGGGGTGGCCTGGCGCAGCTCCGCGGTGGTGCCGACGGGCAGCGTGATGTCCTCCCGGATCTCCATCGTCACCTCGGCCACGAAGTTCGTGGTCTGGATGCCGCTGACGACGCCGATATCGGTGCCGCCGATCCGCACGTGCGCGCGGTTCGGCAGGTTCAGCGCGTCCCGGAAGGCGGCCCTGATGGTGTAGCCGGGGCCGCCGATGCCCGGCTCCGGCATGGGGACGTCGTCCACCGTGACGGCGCAGCCGGTGAGCGCGAGGCTCAGCGCGGTGGCGCAGGCCGCGGCGCGCAGTGCGACCCGCCTCATTTCGTGAGTCCGAGCAGTGCGGCGGTGAGCCCGAAGTCGGGCCCCATGTCCTGGAGTTTGCCGGTGCGGCAGCCGTCCAGCCGCATCTGGATCCGCTCGCAGAAGAGGCTGAGCTGCTCGCTGTCGAGCGCCGCCTTGTCCAGCAGGCCGTGCAGCCGCAGCGCCCGGTGTTCCCGGCTCACCGAGTTCGAGATGTTCTGGAAGGCCAGCGGTGTCACGTCGACGATCTCGGTCAGCCCGCGGGCATTGGCCCGCATCTGGGCGGCTATCTCGACGAAGCGGGTGATCGCCCCGGCCAGCTGGTCCCGGTTCTCCCCCACCACCGTCGCGGTATTGGTGACGAAGTCGTTCAGCTGGGTGAGCACCGCCTGCAGCCCGGGCGCCTGCTCGCCGAGCAGCGCGACCAGCTCGGTGAGCCTGCCGCTGAAATCCCGCACGGTGGCGTCGTTGTCGGCGATCACCTGGGTGATCTCCTGCAGCTTGGCGATGGTGGTGGCGATCTGGTCCTTGTTGGCCAGCGTCACCTCGAAGGCCGAGCTGAGCTGCTCGAGGGTGTCGGCGAGCCGGTCGCCGTTGCCCTCAAGCAGCGGGAAGAGCACCCGGCTGGCGAGCGGGCCGTCCTCGCTGTCGCCCTTCAGCGCCGCGCCGAGCTGGTCGAAGTTCTCCAGGATGCGGTCCAGCTCCACCGGAACCCTGGTGCGGGCCAGCGGAATGTGGTCGCCGTCGGCCAGGGTCGGGCCGTCCCCGCTGTAGGCGGGGGCCAGCTCGACGTGCCGGTTGGTGATGAGCTGCGGCGAGATGAGCGCGGCCATGGCGTCGGCGGGCACCTGCACCCCCGCGTCGAGCACCATGGTGACCTCGACGTAGGAGCCGCGCGGGGTGACGGTGTCGACCTGCCCGACCGGGACGCCGAGCACCGCGACCTCGTTGCCTGCGTACAGCCCGGCCACGCTCTCGAAATCGGCGGAGACCTCGATCCGGTCGCCCAGGTATCGGCCGGGCAGCCTGCTCACCGTGTCGGGCAGCAGCGAGCAGCCCGCGGCGGTGAGCGCGGCGAGGGCCAGCGCGGCGATCCTGGCGAAGCGCGTGCGCGCGGTGTTCGTCATCAGTTGCACCCCGGTGCGAGCTGGGCGGAGCAGAGCCAGTTGTCCGGCAGCAGCCACGGCGCCCAGACGTCGCCGTACGGCCCGTTGCCGACCACATTGTTGAACTGGCGCAGCGCCACCGGCATGATCTCGTAGAGCCGGTCCAGGTTCTCCCGGTTCTTCTCCAGCCCCTCGGTCATCGTGTTCAGATTCTCGATCAGCGGGCCGAACTGGCCGTTGTTCTCCACACCCATCTCCTGCAGCAGGGCGGAGAGCGCCGCCACGTTGTCGAGTAGTTGCCGCAGCAGGTCCTGCCGCAGCGCCACCGCGTTGCCGATGGCCTCACCGCGGGTGAGCAGCACCAGCACGCTGTTCCGGTTGTCCGCCACCAGCTGCGACACCTGGTCCATGCTCTTCAGCAGGGTGTCCACCTCGTCGCGGCGGTTGTTCACCACCCTGGCCAGCGCGCCGATGCTGTCCAGCGCGGCCACGGTGAGCTGCGGCGACTCCCCCATCTGCCGAGTCAGCAGATCGAGCGCCTCGCGCAGCTTGGCCGGGTCGATCCGCTCGATCCGCTCGAACGAGGCGGTGTAGCGGGAGTCCTGGATCACCTTGGCCAGGTTGTACGGAACGGCGGTGTTGCTCAGCGGAATCCGATCGCCGGGCAGCCCCTTGCCGTCGCCCGGCGTGAGGTCGATGTGCAGCCTGCCGAGAATGGTGGACATCTCGATGACGGCCCTGGCATCCGCGCCGAGCTCGATATCGCGGCGCACGCGCAGCACCGCCACCACCTTCTGCCCCTCCAGCTCCACCCGCTGCACCGAGCCGACCTCGATGCCGGAGATGTCCACGGTCGCGCCGGGGCGCAACCCGGCGGCCTGGGCGAACTCCACCTCGACGGTCTTGTTCCCCAGCTGGGCCCTGGAGATCACGCTGGAGCCGATCAGCAACAGCACCACCGCCGCGGCCGCGGCGAAGCCGAGCCAGAGGAAGCGGTTGTCCCGATAACGCGGCCGCCTCATCGGCACACCTCCGATTGTGATTCGCCGCCGACCTGGGAGACCAGCCCCGGGGGGAGCAGCACGCCCCACAGCGAGACGTCGAGGCGGCAGATGTAGGCGTTGCCGTAGGCGCCGTAGCTGGAGAAGCGCGCGACGGCATTGAGGAAGTCGGGCAGCTCGACCGCCGCCCGGTCCAGCGAGGCGCCGTTGAGCAGCAGCAGCGCGACGCCGGTGGTGGCGGTGTCCTGGGCGCGGGCCAGGTCCGGCTGCACCATGCCGACCAGGTTCACCAACGAGTCGGTGGAGCGGGCGACCTGGTCGACCGAGCTCTTCAGGTTCTCGCCCTGCGCGTAGAGCGCGTCCATCAGCGCCCTGGCCTGGGTGATGAGCGTCTCCAGCTCGTCGGCGCGGTTGGCGAGCCCGGCCATGACGCTGCTCAGGTTGCCGATCACCGCGCCGAGCAGTTCGTCGCGCTCGCCGAAGGTGCTCGCCAGCTCGGCGGCCTGGGTGACCAGTGCGCTCAGCGAGACCCCGTCGCCCTGCAGCGCCTGGATCAGGGTCTCCGAGAGCGAGTTCACCTGGTCCGGTTGCAGCACCTGGAAGAGCGGCTCGAAGCCGGAGAGCAGCGCCGAGACGTCGAACGACGGCTCGGTGCGCTCGAGCGGGATGGTGCCGCCCGGCTTCAGCTCGGTGCCCGCCTCCGTGCCCGGCATCAGCGCGATGTAGCGCTGGCCGATCAGGTTCTGGTAGCGGACCAGCGCCTTCGTGGTGGTGGTGAGACGCTGCCGGTCCTGGATGCTGAAGTCGATCTCGGCGTGGTAGCCGTCGACGAAGTCGATGTCGTCGACCCGGCCGACCCGAACGCCCGCCATCCGCACGTCGTCGCCGACCCGCACGCCGAGCACGTCGGTGAAGACCGCCGAGTAGCCGTCGGTGTCACCGGCGACCGAGCGCTGCAGGGTCGACCAGATGGTGTAGGTGAGCACGGTGGCGAGCACCGCGAAGAGGCTGAACGTGACCAGTGCCCGGGCGGATTTCACGCCGCACCTCCGTCGGTGATCTCCAGGGTGCCGCCTGCCAGCAGCGGGGTGAGCAGCAGGAGCTGAGCCGCTGTCGGCCTGCCGCCGGTCAGGGCCGCGACCGCGGCGGCGCCGCGCAGGCGCAGGGGGCCGGTCGCGGCGACCGGCTGTGCCGATCCCGGCGCGCCCGGGACGACGCCGTGCCCGGCGGCGGGCGCCACGCCATCGGGCGCGCCGGGCTGCCCGGCACTCGGCGCCGAGCCGTCGCCGGGGGCCGGAACGTCGCCAGGGGCCGAGGCCGTTCCGGGCGCTCCCGCCGGCGGCCCGAGCGGGATCCCGAAAAGACCAGGGATGGAGGGCAGCCCGGGGAGCCCGGGGATCAGCGGCTGGGCGGCCGGTGCGGCGGGCACGGTGACCGGGGGCGGCCCCGCGGCATCGAGCCACCGCGGCAGCATCTGCGCCGGGTACTCCTGCTCCGGCGCGACCTCCGGCACCGTCGGCCCTCCGCAGCGCGGCCCGGCGAGCTCGCCGTAGCGCGGGCAGTCGGCGGCGGTGTACTGCTGGAACGGCGTGAAGCTGACGTCCATCTTCCAGACCATCTGCTTGCTCGGCCCGAAGCTGAAGACCCCCGCCAGCTGCCGCAGCGCGTAGTTCAGGTTGTGCACGGCGAGCGGAATGGTGTCGGCGTCGCCTGCCAGGCTGCCGAACAGCCCGGAGAGCCCGGGCACCAGCTCCTTGGCGGAGTCGGGGTTGCGGGCGAAGAGCTCGTTCACCGAGTCCACCGCGCCCCCGGCGGTGGCGAGCAGGTTCACCAGCCCCTCCCTGCGCTCGGTGAGGGTGCGCGCGGTGGTCACCGATTCGGCGAGCACGCCGACCAGCTCCGGCGCCGACCTGCTCAGCTCGGTGGTGGCCCGGCCCAGATCGCCGAGCAGCGAGCCGATCTCCGGGATGGCGCGCACCTCGGTCATCCAGCGGTCCAGCCGCTCGATGGTGGAGCCGGGGGCGCGGGCGCCGGGGTCGAGCGCGGCGGAGAGCGTGGCCAGTACCCGGCCCAGCTTCTCCGGCTGGATGTTCTCCAGCACGTCGCGCAGCACGGTGAGCGTGGTCTGCAGCTGCACGGTCGCCGCGCCGGTGTCCTCCGGGATGACGGCGCCCGCGCGCAGCCCGTCGTCGCTGCCGCCCTGGTCGACCAGCTCGATGGCGGTGACGCCGAAGAGGTTGTTCGGGATCACCCGCGCGGTGACGTCGGCCGGGATGGTGCCCGCGATCTCCGGCTTCAGGTGGATATCGGCCCGCTGGCTCTGCCCGCGCGCCACCACCTCGACGGCGTCGACGGTGCCGACCACCATGCCGCGGAACTTCACGTCGGCGCGCGCGGGCAGCCCGTCGCCGGTGCTGGTGAGCACGGCGGTGACCGGCACCTTCTTCTCGAAGTACCCCTCGTAGCGCAGCGCGAGCAGCGCCAGCACGAGCAGCACGGCCAGCGTCATCGCCAGCCCGGCGATCGAGAGCTTGGCGGCGGTGGGGCCGCGGCCGCTGGGATCGAGCAGCATCGTCCCCCCTACCCGGAGATCCGGAAACCGGGGTCGATTCCCCAGATTGCCAATGTCAGAACAAGATTCGCGAACACCATGAGGACGATCACCATCTTGATCGCCTGCCCCGCGGCCACCCCGACCCCCTCCGGCCCACCGGTGGCGGTGTAGCCGTAGTAGCACTGCACGAAGGTCGCGATGAGCACGAAGATCACCACCTTGAGCACCGAGAAGACGACGTCGGTTCCGATCAGGAACTGGAAGAAGTAATGGTCGTAGGTGCCTGCCGAGGTGCCGCCGAGGAACAGCACCGAGAGCTTGGTGGCCAGGTAGGCGGTGGCCAGCCCGACGGTGTAGAGCGGGACGATGGTCGCCGTCGCCGCGATCATCCTGGTGGTCACCAGGTACGGAAGCGGCCGGATGGCAATGGATTCCAGCGCGTCGATCTCCTCGGAGATGCGCATGGAGCCGAGCTGCGCGGTGAACCGGCAGCCCGCCTGGATGGCGAAGGCCAGCGTCGCCAGGATCGGCGCCAGCTCGCGGGTGGTGGCGAAGCCGGAGATGGCGCCGGTGAGCGGGCCCATGGTGAGCAGGTTCAGCGCGTTGTACGACTCCATGCCGACGGTCAGCCCGCCGAAGGCGCAGAGGATGATCACCACCCCGACGGTGCCGCCGCCGACCACCAGCGAGCCGTTGCCCCAGCCGACGTCGGCGGTGAGCCGCAGCACCTCCTTGCGGTAGTGCCGCAGCACGAACGGGATCGCCGCCAGTGCCTCGAAGAAGGTGACCGCGTGGTGCCCGAGCCGCATGTTGGCCCGGTAGGGCACGGCGAGTACCTGCCCGGTGCGGCGCAGCGGCCGCAGCACGGGCGGGGTGTACGTGCTGCCCATCTCAGATCACCTTCGTCGGGAAGAGCGTGTTGTACAGCTGGGTGAGGATCACGTTGGTGGCGAAGAGCATGAGCGCCGAGGTGACCACCGCGGAGTTCACCGAGTTGGCGACGCCGCCGGGCCCGCCCTTGGTGTGCAGCCCGATGTCGCAGGCGATGATCGCGGTGAGCAGCCCGAAGATCGCCGCCTTGACCAGCGCCACGATCAGGTCGTCGGCGACCGCGAAGGAGGCGAAGGAGCCGATGAAGGAGCCGGGCGTGCCGTCCTGGGCGTAGACATTGAACATGTAGGCGGTCGCGAAGCCGACGAAGACCACGAAGCCGCAGAGCAGCACGCTCACCAGGATCGCGGCCACCAGCCGCGGCGCCACCAGCCTGCGCACCGGGTCGACGCCCATCACCTTCATGGCGTCGATCTCCTCGCGGATGGTGCGCGAGCCGAGGTCGGCGCAGATCGACGACCCCACCGCGCCCGCGATCATCAGCGAGGTCACCAGCGGGGCGCCCTGCCGGATGATGCCGAGCCCGGCCACCGCGCCGATGAAGGTGGTGGCGCCGACCTGGTTCACCAGCGCGCCGACCTGGATCGAGACCACCACCGCGATCGGAATCGCGACCAGCACGGTCGGCGCCGCGGAGACGCCGACCATGAAGGCGCACTGCTTGATGAACTCCTGGTACGGGAAGCGGCGCTGGATGATCGCCTCGACGAGCCCGATCAGCGCGTCCCGGCCCAGCAGCACCTGCCTGCCCAGGGTCTCCAGGGCCCGCTGCGGATGACGGCGCCACAGCCCGCGCAGGTCGTCGAAGGCCCGATCCAGGTCGGTGCGACCGGCCGGTCGCTGGGTGATGGTCACGCTGGCCTTTCTTGCCGGAGCCCTGCGGATGTTAATACTGATTCCACTCACGCGGAGCCGAAACAGCCGGTTGACGTGAGAGACTCGAGCTTGGATGTTTCGCGTAGTTCGCTGTGTCAGAGAGGGAGGAGGGGCAGCGGGTCCTGCCCGGTGAGGCCGCGTTGCAGCAGCACGAGCAGGATGCCGAGCAGCAGCACCGCGGCCGCCGCGCCGGCCAGGACGACGAGCCACAGCCCGAACCGGAGCGCCGGGTTCACCCGGATCCGGCCGCCGAGGACCCGCACCAGGATCACGACGACGTCGATCATCCAGACCAGCGCCATCACGTCATCGTCACGTTCGCGACGAGCAGCACCGGCCAGCACACGATCGACCCGAGGAACGAGACGATCACGTCGATGCCGTGCAGGTTCCGCAGGTGCGCGGTGTGGGTGACGCTCCAGACCACCCCGACGACGCCGTAGGGGATGCCGAGGAGGACCAGCGTCCCGATGAACTCGGACACCTTCATCTCGTAACTCAACAACCGGTCGAGCTTGGCGAGCACGTACCGCTCCTTCCGTTCTCCGCCGCTGCGGAACGCTGCGATAGTACGCACGAAGTAGCCGATCTGGAAAGAACATCCCGACACTTATCTTGCTCTGAACTTCTGAAACGCCACGAAAACACCGGGTATCCGGCTTCTCAGGAGCGCGAATCACCGATAACATACATGGCAGCACCCGATCCGGAGGAGACCGATGACCGCCGCCGAACCGCTGCCCGCCCGCGTGCTGACGCTGGAGCGGACGCGTATCCCCATCCACGGTGCGCACCGTCCGTCCACCAAGCGGCCGCTCGCGATCACCGACGCCCTCGACTTCTGGCAGTTCGCCGGGGCGGCGGCGAACGTGGTGATGCAGATGGCGAACCCGGGGGTCGGCTACGGCGTCGCGGAGAGCCGGGTGGAGTCCGGCTCGCTGCTGAAGCGCCCGTGGAAGCGGGCCCGCACCACCACCCAGTACCTCGCGGTCGCCATCCTCGGCACCGAGGAGGAGCGGGCCGCGCTGCGCGAGGCGATCAATGGGGCGCACCGGCAGGTGCGCTCGGAGCCCGGCGCCCCGGTGAAGTACAACGCCTTCGACCGCTCGCTGCAGATGTGGGTGGCGGCCTGCCTCTTCGTCGGCTTCGAGGACACCTACCAGCTGCTCAACGGCCGGATGAACGACGAGCAGCGGGAGGCCTTCTACGCCACCGCCTCGACGCTCGGCACCACGCTCCAGGTCACCGCGGACCAGTGGCCGCCGAACCGCGCCGCCTTCGACGAGTACTGGGTGCGGGCCTGCCAGGACGCGGTGCTCGACGACTTCGTCCGCGGCTACCTGGACGTGTTGATCAACCTGCGGATGATCCACTGGTACCTGCGAATTCCCTTCCGCGGGCTGCTGAAGTTCCTCACCACCGGATTCCTGGCGCCGTACTTCCGCGAGCAGCTGGGGCTGCGCTGGAGCGCGGCCGACCAGCGCCGCTTCGAGCACCTCTTCGTCTTCGTCGGGTTCGTCAACCGCTTCATCCCGCGGCCGCTCCGGCACGGCGGCAGCCTGACGCTGATGGCCGACGCCCGCAGGCGGATGCGGCGGGACAAGCCGCTGATCTGAGGTCGCCCGCCGCGCGCCGCCACCCCCGGGTGGCGGCGTTTTTTCTTGACAGATTGTTGGGTTTTCCTAATACTTCGATGTATGAGCCCAGTGCGACGGGGGGAAACCCGTCCGATCTTCAATCGCATCGCGGTGCTGCGCGCGGAGCGCGCGCTGAGCCGGGCCCGGCTGGCCGAGCTGGTCGAGGTGAATCCGCAGACCGTCGGAGCGCTGGAGCGCGGCGACCACTACCCGAGCCTGGATCTGGCGCTGCGGCTCTGCGAGGTCTTCGGGCTGCCGGTGGAGGCGGTCTTCTCCCGCACCGAGTTCACGCCGCTGTCGGCCGAGATGTATCGACGTACAGGAGAGTGAGATGTCCGCGACCGATCTACTCGCGACCTACCAGGAATTCCGCACCCGCCGATTCCTGCGGAACGAGGCGCGCACCGGCGCCTGGCTGCCCGGCTGGCGCACCCGTTCCCGGCGCCGGGCGCTGGTGCTCGCGCTGGCCGCGCTCTTCACGGCCATGATCGCGGTCGGCGCGGTGTGCGTGGTGAACATGGAGCTCGGGCCGCTGCTCTGGATTCCGCCGGTGCTGCTCTTCCTGCCGACCTGGACGGTGCTGCAGGTGGTGTCGAGCAGGCAGAGCGACGCGCCGCGGAACGCGCTGGACGAGTACGAGATCGCCGAGCGCGACGCGGCCAGGTCGATCGGGCTCACCATCACGCAGAGCGTGGCCATCATCCCGGTGTTCGCGCTCGTCGCCGCCGCCGCGATGGAGCGGCTGAGCATCGGGTTCGGCTACGCCTGCGGGCTGTGGATGATCACCGCGCTGCTCATCGGCGGCTGCTCCCCGGCCATGATCCTGGCCTGGAACCGGCGCGATATCGAGCCGGAGGTGCCGGCGTGAGCGAGTCGGGCCCGGAGGCGGGAGCGGAGCGTAGCCACGGAGAGCCCTCGCTCACGCCGAAAGCACACCGCGTGCCAGGGACGCTGGAACTGGACGGGCTGCGCAAGCGGTTCGGCGAGGTGACCGCGCTGGACGGGGTCGGGTTCGCGGTGGCGCCGGGCGAGATCTTCGGGTTCGTCGGGAGCAACGGCGCGGGCAAGACCACCACCATGCGGATCGTGCTCGGCGTGCTCGCCGCCGACGCGGGCAGCGTGCGGCTCGGCGGCCGCCCGGTGGACGCGGCGCTGCGCCGCACCATCGGCTACATGCCGGAGGAGCGCGGGCTCTACCCCAAGATGAAGGTCGGCGAGCAGCTCACGTACCTGGCCGAGCTGCACGGGTCGAGCGCGGCCGCGGCGCGCGAGGCGGTGCGGCACTGGACCGAGCGGCTCGGCGTGGCCGACCGGATCGGCGCCACCGTCGACTCGCTGAGCCTCGGCAACCAGCAGCGGGTGCAGCTGGCCGCCGCGCTGGTGCACGACCCCGCGCTGCTCGTGCTCGACGAGCCGTTCTCCGGGCTGGACCCGGTCGCCGTGGACGTGATGAGCGCGGTGCTGCGGGAGAAGGCCGACGCCGGGGTGCCGGTCGTCTTCTCCAGCCACCAGCTGGAGCTGGTGCAGCGGCTCTGCGACCGGGTCGGGATCATCGCGGCCGGGCGGATGCGGGTCACCGGCACCGTGCCCGAGCTGCGCGCGGGCGGCCGGCCCCGGCTGCTGGTGCGGGCGCCCGATGCCGCGCCGGACTGGGCCGCCGGGCTGCCCGGCGTGCTCGGCTGGGAGCGCGACGGCGACCGCACCGTGCTCACCCTCGCCCCCGGCGCCGACGAGCAGGCCCTGCTGGCGGCGGCGCTGCGCACCGGCCCGGTGCGCGAATTCGCCCCGCAGCAGCCGACCCTGGCCGAACTGTACCGAGAGGTGGTGGCGGGATGACCGCGCCGAACCGGTGGCGCACCGTCGCCCTGATCGCCCGGCGCGAGTTCCTGGTCCAGGTGCGCGCCAAGAGCTTCCTGATCAGCACCGGGGTGGTGCTGGCCGCACTGGTGGCCGGGATCGCCGGAATCGCGGCCTTCGGCGGCGGTGACGACGGCGCACGCCGCAGCACCGTCGCGGTGCTGCGGGACGAGACGCTGACGCCGTGGCTGACCAGCTCCGGCGCCGCCGTCGGCATCGAGGTCAGCGTCGCGGTGGTGCCGGACGTGGCCGCCGCGCGCGGCGCGGTCGAGGACGGCACCGTCGAGGCCGCGCTGATTCCCGGCGCCGATCGCGGTGTCGTGTTCACCGAGTCCGGGCTGGACGACGAGCTGCGCGCGGTGCTGGTCGCCGCGCTGGCCGGACGGGCCCAGGAACGGGCGCTGCTGGACCGGGACGTCGATCCGGCGTTGCTGCGCGCCGCGGCCGCCGTCCAGCTGGTCGAGGAGGCCACCGACCCGCCCGACCCGGCGGCCGGGGAGCGCGCGGTGCTCTCCATGTCCGTCGCCTTCGTGCTCTACCTGCAGATTCTGCTCTTCGGGGTGTACGTGGCGATGGGTGTGGTGGAGGAGAAGTCCAGCCGGGTGGTGGAGGTGCTGCTGGCGACGGTGCGGCCGCTGCAATTGCTGTGGGGCAAGATCATCGGGCTCGGCGTGGCCGGGCTGCTGCAGCTCACGCTGTACGGGGTGGCCGCGGTCGGCACCGCGCTCGCCACCGGGGTGCTCACCCTCACCGGCACCGCGCTCGGCACGCTGGCGGGGGCGCTCGGCTGGTTCGTGCTCGGCTTCCTGTTCTTCGCGGTGCTCTACGCGGCGGCGGGCTCGCTGGTCTCCCGGCAGGAGGATGTGAACTCCACGACGACCCCGCTCACCGTGCTCATCGTCGCCATGTTCGGCACCGCCTCGGTGGCGGTGCGCGACCCCGACGGAACCCTGAGCGCCATTCTGAGCTGGGTGCCGCCCTTCTCCGCCATCCTCATGCCGCTGCGGATCGCCGCCGGCGTGGCGACGCCGGCGCAGATCGCGGGCACCGTGCTGCTCATGGTCGCGGTCACCGCCGGGCTCTCGCTGCTCGCCGCCCGGGTCTACGAGCGGTCGGTGCTGCGCACCGGCGCGACCGTGTCCTGGCGGCAGGCGCTGCGCGGCTAGCGGGCGGGTATTTCTGCCCGTTTCCCCCTACGCCCCAACTAGAACACGTTACATTCCCTGCCGAGGCGTGGGAGCAGGAGGTACCGGATGGGCGACGAGGCCGACCCGACGCAGCGACACCGATTGACCGTCAGCGCGGCCGATCTCGACGGATTCGGCGCGCGGCTGACGGCATGGCTGGACGAGCGGGTGAGCGCCGACCACCCGCCCACCGTGACCGTGACCGGCCGCCCGGAATCCGGCGGCATGTCGAGCACCACGATCCTCTTCGACGCGCACTGGACCGTCGACGGCCGCGCCGAGGGCGGCTCGTTCGTGGCCAGGATGGCGCCGGAGGCCGCCGCCTTCCCGGTGTTCCCCGAGTACGACCTGGCCGCCCAGTTCCGGGTGATCGCCGCGGTGGGCGCCGCGAGCCCGGTCCCGGTGCCGCCACTGGTGTGGCTGGAGGAGAGCGCGGAGCCGCTCGGCACCCCGTTCTTCGTCATGCGCCGGGTGGACGGCCGGGTCCCGGCGGACAACCCGCCGTACGTCTTCGCCGGCTGGCTCTTCGACGCCACCCCGGAGCAGCGCGCCGAGGTGGGCAGGGCCACCGTCGAGGTCATCGCCGACGTGCACGCCATCCCGCACCCGGAGGCCCGCTTCGGGCTGCCGACCGGCCCCGGCCTGCCGCTGCGCGCGCACGTGCGGGCCCAGCGCGCCTGGTACGACTGGGCACTCGCCGACGACGGCTACCGCATCCCGATCATCGAGCGCGCCTTCGACTGGCTGGACACGCACTGGCCCGCCGACCCCGGCCCCCCGGTGCTCTGCTGGGGCGATGCCAGGCCGGGCAACATCATCTGGGAGGAGTGGCGCCCGCTCGCCGTGCTGGACTGGGAGATGGCGGCGATCGTGCCGCGCGAGGTCGACCTGGGCTGGATCGTCTTCATCCACCGCTTCTTCCAGGACATCGCCGAGCGCTTCGAGCAGCCGGGGCTGCCGGATTTCCTGCGCCGCGCGGATGTGGTGGCGCACTACGAGGCCCGCACCGGCCACACCGTGCGCGACCTCGACTTCTACCTGGTCTACGCGGCGCTGCGGCACGCCATCGTGATGGCGCGGATCAAGCGCAGGATGATCCACTTCGGCGAGGACACCGACACCGAGGACCGCGACGACTACGTCATGCACCGGGCGAGCCTGGAGGCGCTGCTCGACGGAACCTATCGCTGGGAGTGACCGTGACCGACTACGCCGCGACGCCGGGTCCGCTGGACGAGTACCCCATTCACCAGACCCCGCTGCCGATCGCCAGGGTGAGCACCGGCGACCGCAACTTCTACGACCGCTCCTACCTGAACGCGCACGACCGCGCGGGCACCTTCCTGATCGCCGGGCTCGGCACCTACCCGAATCTCGGTGTGGTGGACGCGTTCCTGACCGTGCGGCGCGGGGACGTCCAGCGCGCGGTGCGCTTCTCCGACGCCATGGGCCCGCGCTCGCTGGAGCAGGGGGCGGGCGGCATCCGGCTGGAGGTGGTCGAGCCGCTGCACCGGCTGCGGCTGATCTGCGAGCACGACGACCTCGCCGCCGATCTCACCTGGACCGGGGCCTTCCCCGCGGTGCAGGAGCAGCCGCACCTCATGCTGGCCGGGCCGCGGCCGGTGCTCGACGCCAGCCGGTTCGCGCAGGTCGGGAGCTGGGCGGGGACGCTGATGGTGGACGGCGCCGATATCCCGGTCGACCCGGCGGTGTGGACCGGGACCCGGGACCGCTCGTGGGGCATCCGGCCGGTCGGCGAGACCGAGCCCGCGGGGCGGGCGGCCGGCGAACCGGCGGGCGGATTCTGGTGGCTCTATGTGCCGCTGCGGTTTCCGGAGTTCGCGGTGGTGGTGATCGTGCAGGAGCTGCCGGACGGGCGGCGCACCCTCAACGACGCGCAGCGGGTGTTCCCGGACGGGCGGGTCGAGCAGCTCGGGTGGCCGCGCATCACCGTCGAATACCGCAGCGGGACAAGGTCTCCGGTGCGGGCGCTGCTGGAGCTGACCACGCCGGACGGCACGCCGCTGCCGATCGAGATCGAGGTCGGGGCCGGGATCGCGCTGCACGTGGGGTGCGGGTACGGCGGTGATCCGGACTGGCAGCACGGGCAGTGGAAGGGGCGGGGGTGGTCGTCGAGCAGCCGGTACGACCTCACCGACCCGGCGATCGTGGCGCGGGCGCCGTGGGGGGTCAGCGATTTCGTGGCGCGGGCGCGGTGCGGGGAGGCCGAGGGGTGGGGGTTGTTCGAGCACGCGAGTATCGGGCGGCACGATCCCAGCGGGTTCGCCGATCTGGGGGCGGTGGCGCCGTAGTCAGTGCGCGACGGCGACGGTGACGGTGCCGCCGTACGGGGTCTTCGGCAGCACGAGCGGGCCGGTGCCCGCGAGCAGGGCGGCGGCCTCGGCCACGCTCGGGTGGCGGCCGGGGTTCGGCACCGCGACCGCGGCGAGTTCGGCCGCGGTGTAGGCGCGGAGCGGGACGCCGAGCCGCTCGGCCGCCGCGCGCGGGCCGGGTTCCGCCGCGCGGGTGTCGAGGGTGGCGAGCAGGGCGATCCCCTGATCGCCGAGGATTTCGCGGAGGGCGGCGAGGATCGTGGCGCCCGGCGTTCCGGGCCGGAGCCCGATACCCACGGTCAGCGGGGCACCGGGCGGTGGCGTGCCCGGGCTGCGTGGCCCCCCACCCGCGGTCGGCGGGGCAGCGGGATCCGCGGCGCGGGCCGCCGGGACTTCAGGCACCGATGCGGGTGGCGGCGAAAGCCGCCGCGGCGGTGGTGAAGCGGGCGATGGCGGTGGGGTCGCCCGCGGGGTGGGTGTGCAGGTAGGAGGCGTGCACCGCGCCGGTGACGGCACCCTCGGTGACGGGGCGGCCGTCACTGCCGCGCCAGCCCCAGGCGCGGACCGGGGCGCCGGTGCGGAGCAGCCGGGTGCGGTGGAATTCGTGGCCGCGCACCCGCTGCCCGGCCCGCCAGAGCGGGGAGTCGGCGAGCGCGACGGCATCGCGGTAGCCGAGGGTGAGCCGGGGGCCGAACTCGGCGTCGGCGTCGATCACCCCGGCCATGCGGTGCCCGTCCAGGGAGCGGGCCAGGTAGAGCAGCCCCGCGCACTCCGCGTGCACCGGGAGCCCGGCCGCGGCCAGCGCGGCGACCTCGCCGAGCAGCGGGGTGTTCGCCGCCAGCCGCTCGGCGTGCTCCTCTGGGAAGCCGCCGGGCACCACCAGCCCCGCCGTCGCCGGTGGCAGCGGGTCGAGCAGCGGGTCGAAGACCTCGACCCGCGCCCCCGCCGCCGCCAGCAATTCGCGGTGCTCGGCGTAGCCGAAGGTGAAGGCGGGGCCACCGGCCACCGCGACCACCGGCCGCTCCCCCGATGGGACCTCCGGGTGGGCCGAGCGTCGTCGGGCTCCGCCCGCCGGATCGCCCGACGACCCTGCCTGCCCGGCGCCGGACGCGCCGCTCACGCGCGGAGCGATGTCGCGCAGGGCGGCGCCGGGATCCCAGGCTTCGCCGCGGACGGTGGCGCCGGCCAGGGCGGCGACGGCGGCGAGGTCGACGTGGGCGGCGACGAGCTCGGTCATGGCCGCGACCGCGGCGTGCGCGGGGGCGCCGTGCTCGACGACGGGGATCAGACCGAGGTGCCGGGAGGGCAGCTCGAGCTCCGCGAGCCGGGGCAGCGCGCCGAGCACCGGTAGCCCGACCCGCTCGCAGGCCGCGCGCAGCACCTGCTCGTGCCGCTCGCTGCCGACCCGATTGAGAATGACGCCGCCGAGCCGCACCCCGCTGTCGTAGGTGGCGAAGCCGTGCAGCAGCGCGGCCAGCGACTGGCTGTGCCCGCGAGCGTCGACCACGAGCACCACCGGCGCCCCGAGCAACCCCGCGACCTGCGCCGTCGACCCTTCCGCGATCGGCCCCGCGCCCGCGTCGATGCGCCCGTCGAAGAGCCCCATGACGCCCTCCACCACGGCCAGATCGCAGCCCCGCGCCCCGTGCCGGTACAGCCCGGGCACCCGCCCGGCCCCGACCAGCACCGGATCCAGATTGCGCCCCGGCCGCCCGGCGGCGAGCCCGTGGTACCCGGGGTCGATGTAATCCGGCCCCACCTTGAACGGCGCCACCCGGTGCCCGGCCCGCCGCAGCGCGCCGATCAGCCCGGTGGCCAGCGTGGTCTTCCCGCTCCCCGACGCGGGAGCGGCGATCACGACCGCGGGAACCGCACTCACCATTCGATCCCGCGCTGCCCCTTGCGCCCGGCATCCATGGGATGCCGCACCTTGGTCATCTCGGTCACCAGGTCGGCCGCCTCCAGCAGCGCGGGCGGGGCATCCCGGCCGGTGATCACCACGTGCTGCTGCCCCGGCCGCTCGACCAGCGTGCGCACCACCTCGTCCACATCCACCCACCCCCACTTCAGCGGGTACGTGAACTCGTCGAGCACGTAGAAGCGGTGCCGCTCGGCCGCGATCCGCCGCGCGATCTCCTGCCACCCGGCCAGCGCGGCCGCCGCGTGATCGTCCGCGCTGCCCTGCTTGCGGCTCCAGGACCAGCCCTCGCCCATCTTGTGCCACTCCACCGGCGCACCCGCCCCGGTCTGCTCGTGCAGCGTGCCGAGGGTGCGGAAGGCCGCCTCCTCACCCACCTTCCACTTGGCGCTCTTCACGAACTGGAACACGGCGATGTCGAAGCCCTGGTTCCAGGCGCGCAGCGCCATCCCGAAGGCGGCGGTGGACTTGCCCTTGCCCGGCCCGGTGTGCACGGCGAGCACCGGCTGGTTGCGGCGCTGCCTGGTGGTGAGGCCGTCGTCCGGGACGGTGGCCGGGATGCCCTGCGGCACGGTAACTCCTTCGGAACGGTCAGGCGGCGGCGCGGACGACGCCCGCGACGGCGTCGCCGGTGAGCTCGGCGAGCCGCACGCAGCCGCCGCCGAGTTCGCGGGCGAGTTCGGCGGCGAGCCCGAGCCGGACCATGCCGCGCTCGCAGTCGACCACCATGGCGGTGACGGCGTCGGCGGCCAGCCCGCGGGCCGCGGCGCGGGCCCTGGGCAGTGGCTGCACCCCGCCGGTCGCCCTGCCGTCGGTGAGCAGCACCAGCATCGGGCGGCGGCGCGGGTCGCGCACCTTCTCCCTCGCCACCAGGGTGCGGGCGGCGAGCAGCCCGGCCGCGAGCGGGCTCTTGCCGCCGGTGCGCAGCCCGGCGAGCCTGCGCACCGCGATATCCACCGACGAGGTGGGCGGAAGCACCAGCTCGGCCGCGCTGCCCCGCACGGTGAGCACCGCGACCTTGTCGCGGCGCTGGTAGGCGTCGCGCAGCAGGGTGACGACGGCGCCGGTGACGGCGCCGATGCGGTCGCGCGCGGCCATCGAGCCGGAGGTGTCGACCAGGAAGATCACCAGGTTGCCCTCGCGACCCTCGCGGTGCGCGCCGCGCAGGTCGTCCGGGGCCAGCCGCAGCGGGCCGGTCACCCGGCCGCGGTCGCGCTGCCGGGGGGCGGCGGCGAAGACGGTGCCGAGCAGGTGCAGGCCGGTGCCGGTGGCGGCGGTGGGGCGGACCACGCGGCCGAGGCGGCTCTCCGCGCGAGAGCGGCGGCCGGGGGCGCCCTCGCCGATGCCGGGAACCTCCCAGCGGGGGGCGGTGATCGTCTTTCCGGGGACCGGGGTGCCCGCGCGCTGCTCGCGCGAGCCGGAGCCGGGGCCGTCCGGCGGGGAGTCGGGGTCGTCGTCGGTGCCGTCGGGGCCGGAGCGTTTCCGGCCGGGGCCGGATCCGGGGCGGCCCGCCGGGCCCGAGCCGGAGCCATCGGCCGGGCCGGAGCCGGGACCGTCGTCGGCACCGAGACCGTCGGCCCGGCCGGCACCCGGGTCGTCGGCGGCCGGACCGCCGAACTCGGCACGCGGGTCGTCTGCGGCCCCGGAGCCGCGCCCGCCGCCCGCGGAATCCGGCCCGCCGCCGTGCGCCGAGTCCCGCCCTTCGGCGGACGCACGGCCCCCAGCGCCGGCGGAATCGGTGCCACCCGCGCCGGACGCCTGCTCCACCTCCGCGGCGGCATCCCGCATGGCCTCGTCCAACTGCCCCTCGGTGATCCCCGGCTCGTCGAACGGATCCCGCCGCCGCCGGTGCGGCAGCGCCAGCTCCGCCGCCACCCGCACGTCCTCCTCGGTGACGGCCTCGGCCCCGCGCCAGGCGGCGTGCGCGGTGGCGGTCCGCGCGACCACCAGGTCCGCGCGCATCCCGTCGACGTCGAAGGCGGCGCAGAGCGCGGCGATCCGGCGCAGCTCCGCGTCGTCGAGCCGGACCCGCGCCAGCCGGTCGACGGCATCGCGGATGCGCAGCGCCTCGGCGCGGTCGGCGGCGGCGTAGCGGGCGGCGAACCCGGCCGGGTCGGCCTCGTAGTCGAGCCGGCGGCGCACCACCGCCATCCGCACGTCGACCTGGCGCGAGGCGGCCACGTCGACGGTGAGCCCGAACCGGTCGAGCAGTTGCGGCCGCAGCTCCCCCTCCTCCGGGTTCATGGTGCCCACCAGCACGAATTTCGCCGGGTGAGTGTGCGAGACGCCGTCCCGCTCGACGTGCACCCGGCCCATGGCGGCGGCGTCGAGCAACACGTCGACCAGGTGGTCGTGCAGCAGGTTGACCTCGTCCACGTAGAGCACGCCGCGGTGCGCGGCGGCCAGCAGCCCGGGGCGGAAGGCCTGCTCGCCGTCGCGCAGCACCCGCTCCAGGTCGATCGAGCCGACCACCCGGTCCTCGGTGGCGCCGACCGGCAGCTCCACCAGCCGGGCCGGGCGCGAGCCGGTCTCGTCCACCACCGGCGGCAGGAGCTGCGCGAGCGCGCGCACCACGGTCGACTTGGCGGTGCCCTTCTCGCCGCGGACCAGCACGCCGCCGATCCCGGGGTGCACCGCGCAGAGAATCAGCGCGAGCTGCAGCCGCTCCTGCCCGACCACCGCGGAGAACGGGAACCCCGCCTCGGCGATCGGGGCGGGGTTCGCGGTCTCGATCTCTTCCACCTGGTACACCGACACGGCTTCGACTCTAGGCGGGGCGGGGGCGCGGCCGGTGGGCGGGCGGCGCCGAACTCACCCGCGCCGCATGGGCGTGTGCGGGATGCCGTCCTCCACGAACTCCGGCCCCTCGGCCACGAACCCGTGCTTGGCGTAGAGCTCGACGAGGTGGCTCTGCGCGTTCAGCCGCACGGCGTGCGAGCCGACCTCGGCCAGCGCCGCCTGCAGCAGCCGGGTGGTGTAGCCCTGGCCGCGGGCCGCGACGGCGGTGCAGAGCCGCCCGATGCGGAACGACTTCACGCCGCCCTCGTGCTCCTCCAGCAGCCGCAGCGTGGCAATGACGGTGCCGTCGTCATCGAGCCAGAGGTGCCTGGTCTCCGGCAGCAGATCGCGGCCGTCCAGCTCCGGGTACGCGCACTTCTGCTCGACCACGAAGATCTCCACGCGCAGTCTCAGCAGCTCGTAGAGGGTGGCGGTGTCGAGATCCTGGGCCCAGGCCCGCTTCAGCGCAACGGTGGAGATCATCGAACCTTGCTATCACACCTGCGCGGGGGCCGCGACTCCGGCGCTGTCCAGGTTCAGCGTCTTGCTGGTCCAGCTCCACACCTCGCGGAACAGCTCGGGGTTGTCGGAGAGCTTGACGCCGAGCGAGGGCACCATTTCGCGCAGCTTCGGGGTCCAGCCCTCGTACTCGCGCGGGAAGCAGCGCTGCAGCACGTCGATCATGGCGCTGACGCCGGTCGAGGCGCCCGGCGACGCACCGAGCAGCCCGGCGATGCTGCCGTCGCCCGCGGCGATCACGGCGGTGCCGAACTCCAGCACCCCGCCCATGCCCTTGCGCCGGATCACCTGGACGCGCTGCCCCGCGGTGATGAGCTCCCAGTCCGTGCCCTTGGCCCGCGGCACGAACTCGCCGAGCGTCTCCACCCGGCCCGCCTCGGACTTGAGCAGCTCGGAGACCAGGTACTTGGTCAGGCTCAGCTCGGTGACGCCAACGCCGAGCAGCGAGAACAGGTTGTCCGGGCGGATCGACTTGAACAGGTCGGTGTTCTTGCCGTCCTTGAGGAACTTGGGGGTCCAGCCCGCGTACGGGCCGAAGAGCAGGCCGTGGCGGCCCTTGATGACCCGGGTGTCCAGGTGCGGCACCGACATGGGCGGGGCGCCGACCGCCGCCTTGCCGTAGACCTTGGCGTGGTGCTGCTCGATGAGGCCGGGGTTGGTGCTGCGCAGGAACTGCCCGCTCACCGGGAAGCCGCCGAAGCCCTTCGCCTCCTTGATGCCCGCCTTCTGCAGCAGCGGCAGCGCGCCACCGCCCGCGCCGACGAAGACGAAGCGGCTGATCAGGGTGCGGGTCTGCCTGGTGCGGAGATTGCGCACCCGCACCAGCCACTGCCCGTCGGACTGCTTGGACAGGTCGAGTACCTCGTGCCCGAAGGCCAGGTCCACCCCGGAGCCGCCGAGGTAGGCGAGGAGTTCGCTGGTCAGCGCGCCGAAATCGATATCGGTGCCCGCGTCGGTCCAGTTCAGCGCGACCGGGTCGGAGAAATCGCGGCCGCGCGCCATGAGCGGCAGCCTGCGGCCGAACTCGTCGGGGCTGTCGATGTACTCCATGCCCTCGAAGAGCGGCTGCGGCGCCAGCGCCTCGTAGCGGGCGCGCAGGTAGCGCACATTGTCTTCGCCGTGCACGAAGCTGACGTGCGGGATCGGGTTGATGAACCGGGAGGGGTCGCCGAGCACGCCGTTCTGCACGCCGTAGGACCAGAACTGCCGGGAGACCTGGAAGCGCTCGTTGATGTCGACGGCCTTGGTGATGTCGACGCTGCCGTCGGGATTCTGCGGGCTGTAGTTCAGCTCACAGAGCGCGGAGTGGCCGGTGCCCGCGTTGTTCCACGGGTCGCTGCTCTCGGCCGCCGCGGCGTCCAGCCGCTCGAAGAGCGAGATCGACCACTCGGGCTGCAGCTGCCGCAGCAGTGCGCCGAGCGTGGCACTCATGATGCCTGCACCGATGAGAACGACATCGGTCTTCTGGGTCTGAGCAGCATTCGGCACGGGTGTCGACTTCCTTGTCACTCTGCGCGGTGGCCCGCGGCTTCCGGCTGGAGGTTACCCACCGTTCACCTGTGCCCAATTGTGCACCTCGGGAATCGGCGTTCCCGCAGCGAACCTGCCGAATGTGACATAAATACCTCCCGGTAGACCGGGCTCGGCAGCGGCCCCCCGCCGCGCTAGATTGAGCAGTGTGACGAACGAAACCTCGCTCGACCCGGCGCGGACCTCGTCCGCCGGCGAGTCGTGGCAGCCGGATGTCCTCGGCACGAACTACCAGCAGCGCACCCTGCCGCTCGGCACCGACCCGGACGGCGAGGGTGAGATCTTCGCCACCCTGGTGCGCTACCACCCGGACGAGATCGCGTCCACCCCCGCTGACGCGGAGACGCCCGCCGTGCTCTATCTGCACGGCTTCACCGACTACTTCTTCCAGCAGCACGTCGCCGAGCACTTCGCCGGCCGCGGCCACCGCTTCTACGCACTCGACCTGCGCAAGTGCGGCCGCTCGCTGCGCGACGGCCAGAGCCCGCATTTCGTCACCGACCTCGCCTCCTACGACGCCGAGCTGGACGAGGCGCTGCGCATCGTGCGCGCCGAGACCGGCGCGCCGGTGCTGCTGGTGGCGCACTCCACCGGCGGGCTGATCCTGCCGCTCTGGCTGGACCGGCTGAACGCGCGCACCGGCGCGGCCGCCGCGGGCGTGATCGGGCTGGTGCTGAACAGCCCGTGGTTCGACCTGCAGGGCCCGGCCTACTACCGCAGCGTCGGCACCCCGGTGATCGACGTGCTCGGCCGCTTCCGCAAGACCGCGGCGCTGCCCGCCCCCGCGATCACCGCCTACGGCGACAGCCTGCACCACACGGTGTCCGGGGAGTGGGAGTACAACCTGGACTGGAAGCCGCTGAGCGGCTTCCCGGTGCGGTTGGGCTGGCTGCGTGCCATCCGCCGCGGCCACGCCAGGCTGCACCGCGGGCTGAGCATCGGGGTGCCCGCGCTCATCCTGCGCTCCCGGCTCACCAAGTTCGCCCGCGAGTACGGCCCGGCCATCGATGTGGCGGACGCGGTGCTCGACGTCGAGCAGATCCAGCGCTGGTCCGGCTGCCTCGGCGACCGCACCAATATCGTGCCGATCGAGGGCGCCAGGCACGACGTCTTCCTCTCCTCGGAGAAGCCGCGCGCCGAAGCCTTCGCCGAGCTGGACAGCTGGCTGGACTGGCTGGCCGCCTTCCGGAAGGGCTAGCTCACCAGGGGCTGGTGCGCAGCACGATCTCGGTCGCGAACTCGTGCACGGCCTCGGCGGCGACATCGTCGACGTCCAGCTCGACCACCCGGAACTCGCCGTAGACGAAGCGGCCGGAGCCGTCGGCGACCGCGCGGGTGGTGCGCTTGGTGACGACCATGGTCACCGGCAGCTCCATCGGCCGCACCGCCGCGTCGGCGACCGCGCCCTCGGTGTCGGCGCCTGCCGGATGGCCGCGGTCGGCGACGGTCAGGCTGATGAAGCGGCCGAAGGGCCCGGCGCAGAGCCGCCAGGCCAGCTCGGCGCCGCGGCCGTACCCGGCGACGTGCGTGTACGGCACGCTCAGCTGGTCGAGCACGGCGTGCAGGTCGGCAGGCGCCAGCCCGTCGATGCTCTCCGGGGTGACGGTGCGCAGGTCGGAGACGTGCAGCCGGGCACAGACCCCATCGAAGGCGTCGGGCGGGGCGCCCGCGTCCGGCAGCAGCAGCACGGTGTGCCTGGAGTCCGGGCCGGCCACCCGCACCGTCCAGGAGCGGTCACCGACCGTGATCTGCCGCACTGTCATGACCGGAAACGCTACACGGCCGGGAGAACCCGCGATGCCGGGTTCGCCCGGATACCGGACGGCCGGGGGAGGCACGCCGGGGCACAGGCGAGCACCGCGTTCGGCGGGCCGCTCGCCGCGTCGGTGCGACGCACCCCGTCGGCGCGGGCGATCCGGGCGACCGGCCATGCGGGACTCGGGAGCATCCACGCGCGCCCCGCGGGCGATCCGCTCAGGAGAGCAGCCGCATCCCCGCGCGGTCACCCGCGTCCCGGTCGAAGGTGACGGTGCGCTCGCACCCCGCCTCCTTGCCAAGCTGCTCGACCAGCGCGTCGGCGAAATCGGCGCCGTCGGCGGCGCGGCGCAGCGCCTGGCGCACGGTGTCGGCCCGCTCGACCACGATCTCGGCCGAGTCCAGCAGCCCGAGCAGCACGTCGGTGACGGCCTCCGGGGTCTGCCGGTAGCCGCGGCGCAGCACCCAGTAGATCTCGGCCAGCACCAGCATGGTGACGTACCCGGGGTCGCTCTCGGTGAGGCCGTCGATCACGGCATTGGCCCTGGCGGACTGCTCCGGGTCGTCCTGGGTGAGGTAGCGGATCAGGACATTGGCGTCGAGCCCGATCATCCGCGCGGCCGTTCCACCACATTGCCCGCGACCGCTGCGTCCATCTCGGCCGGCTCCAGCGGCGCCCCGCCCCAGCCGATGATGCCCTTGAGCGCCCGCACCGTCCTGGTCTCCGGCACCAGCTCGTAGCTGCCGCCCGGCGTGGGCACGAAGGCCACCCTGACCCCGGCGCGCAGCCCGAGCGCCACCCGCACGTCCACGGGAATCGTGATCTGCCCCTTGCTGGTCACCGCCGCGGACAGCACCGGCCCGCCGCGTTTGCGCTCGGCCACCGCACCCCTCCTTACGAACCCCGGGATTCCTTACCAGAAGGTAAGGCGCGCTCTCCGGTTCGTCAACAGGGTGCGGTGAGCGCGCTGCCGATCACCGGCAGCCCGGCGGGCGGGCCCGCGGCGAGCAGCCGCTCCAGCGCGGGCAGATCGGCGTGCTCGGTGATCAGGTCGGCGAGCAGGTCGAGCTGGGCGGTGCGCAGCGCGGCCACCGAGACGTCGGCGGCGGGCTCGAAGCCGGTGCGGCCCGCCGCGGCGGCGACGGCGCGCAGCCAGCCGCGCCGCAGCTCGTCGCACTCCAGCAGCCCGTGCAGGTGGGTGCCCCAGATCGCCCCGCGCACACTCCCTTCCGGCGTGCCCGCCAGCTCCAGCCACGCGGGGTCGCCGGTGCGGGTGACCCGGCCGTGGTGGATCTCGTAGCCATGGACCGGGATTCCGCTGCCGAGTTCCCGTCCGGCGCTGCGCCGCAGCACCTTCGGGTCGGCGAAGGCGACCTCGAGGTCGAGCAGTCCGAGCCCGGGCACCGCGCCCGCGCCGGACTCCACCGGGTCCGTGATCCGGCTGCCGAGCATCTGGTACCCGCCGCAGACTCCGAGAATCGGCTTCCCCTCGGCCGCACGGGTTTTCAACGCGTCGGCGAGGCCGGTGCGGCGCAGCCAGGCCAGGTCGTCCACGGTGGCCTTGCTGCCGGGCAGCACCACCAGGTCGGCGCCGGTGAGCCGGGAGGGCTCGGTGACCCAGCGCACGGCGGTGCCCGGTTCGCAGGCGAGCGCCTCCACGTCGGTGGAGTTGGAGATGCGCGGGAGCCGGATGGCGGCCACCGTGAGCCACTCCCGGCCGCGCGGCGGGGCGGGGCGGCCGACCGGGGCGTCGGCGACGGTGCCGAGCGAGTCCTCGGCGTCCAGCCAGAGCTCGTCGGCGTAGGGCAGCACGCCGAGGGTGGGGCGGCCGGTGAGCGCGTCGAGCTGCTCCAGCCCGGGGCGCAGCAGCTCGACGTCGCCGCGGAACTTGTTCACCAGGAACCCCGCGACAAGCCGCTGGTCCTCGGGCTCCAGCACCGCGACGGTGCCGAAGAGGTGGGCGAGCACGCCGCCGCGGTCGATATCGCCGACCACGATCACCGGCAGCCCGGCCGCGCGGGCCAGCCCCATGTTCGCGAGATCGGTTCCGCGCAGGTTGATCTCGGCGGGCGAGCCCGCGCCCTCGCAGATCACGGCGTCGAATTCGGCACGCAGCGCGGCGAGTTCGCTCGCTACCACCTCGCGCAGCGCGGTGCGGTGCCGGAAGTAGTCGCGCGCACCGACGGTGTCGACGGCCCTGCCGCGCACCACCAGCTGCGAGCGCCGGTCGCCGCCGGGCTTGAGCAGGATCGGGTTGAACCGCACGCTCGGCTCCAGCCCGCAGGCCCGGGCCTGCAGCGCCTGGGCCCGGCCGATCTCCCCGCCGTCCAGCGTGACGACCGAGTTGTTGGACATGTTCTGCGCCTTGAACGGCGCCACCCGGACCCCGCGGCGGGCCAGCGCCCGGCAGAGCCCGGCGACCACGACGCTCTTGCCCGCGTCCGAGGTGGTCCCGGCGACGAGCAGCGCGCCGCCCGGCGTCACGGCAGGGTGAGGATCTCGGCGCCGGTCTCGGTGACCACCAGGGTGTGCTCGAACTGCGCCGTCCAGCGCCGGTCCTTGGTGACCACGGTCCAGCCGTCGCCCCAGATCTCGTAGTCGATGCCGCCGAGGTTGATCATGGGCTCGATGGTGAAGGTCATGCCCGGCTCGATGATCGTCTCCACCGCGGGCTGGTCGTAGTGCAGCACCACCAGGCCGTTGTGGAAGGTCGGGCCGACGCCGTGGCCGGTGAAGTCGCGGACGACGCCGTAGCCGAAGCGGTTGGCGTAGGACTCGATCACCCGGCCGACGACATTCAGCGCGCGGCCCGGCCGGACCGCCTTGATGGCCCGCATGGTGGCCTCGTGCGTGCGCTCCACCAGCAGCCGGGCCTCCTCGTCGACCTCGCCGGCCAGGTAGGTGGCGTTGGTGTCGCCGTGCACGCCGTCGATGTAGGCGGTGACGTCGATGTTCACGATGTCGCCGTCCTGGATCACCGTGGAATCCGGGATGCCGTGGCAGATCACCTCGTTCAGCGAGGTGCAGCAGGACTTGGGGAAGCCCTTGTAGCCGAGGGTGGAGGGGTAGGCGCCGTGGTCGATCATGTACTCGTGCGCGATCCGGTCCAGCTCGTCGGTGGTGACGCCGGGGGCGACGGCCTTGCCCGCCTCGGCCAGCGCCCGTGCCGCGATCCGCGAGGCGAGCCGCATCTTCTCGATGGTCTCCGGCGTCTGCACCCAGGGCTCGGAGCCCTCCTGCGCCGTGCGCTTGCCGACGTACTCGGGGCGCTCGATGGTGCGGGGCACCTCCCGCTCGGGCGAGAGCGTGCCGGGAACGAGGGGTGGGCGGGTGCGCACGGACATGACGACAGGGTAGACCGGAACGCCGGGTCGCAGCCGGGTAACCCGGCGGCGCCGCGCCCTTCCCCGGCGGCGCGGCGCCGGGTCTCAGCCGATGGCGGCGGAGAGCTCGGGGATCTCCTGCGGGGTCGTCCCGGTCTCGTAGGTGTGCGCGACGATAGCCGCCCGCAGATACCACAGCCCGTCCAGGTTCATCGGGTCCAGCCCGGTGTGCTGGGCGATCCGGCGCATCCGGTGGTCGATGGTGTTGGCGTGGATGTGCAGCGCACGCGAGGTGCGCTGCCGGTTGCGGTCGTTGCGCAGGTGCACCACCAGGGTGTTCAGCAGCTCGGGCTGGCCGCGCAGCGAGTCGAGCACCGCGGCCAGCCTGCGGCGGCCGGGACCGGGGCGGGTGATCTGGTACTCCACCGCCAGATCCGCCATCCGGTAGAGCCCGGCGGGGCGGTGCAGCCGCTGGGCGAGATCGAGCAGTTCGTGCGCGTCCCTGGTCGCGGCGGGGACCTCGCCGGTGAGCGCGTGCACGACGGTGCCGCGCAGCGGGACGCCCGCCGCCCGCTGCAACCCGTCGAGCAGGTCGGCGGCGGGGGCGTCCGCCAGCCGGTCCTCGGCGAGCAGCACGGTGCCGCCATCGGGGCCGAGCAGCGCGAGCGGGGTGCCGCCGCGCCGGGTGGCCAGCTCCAGCCGCATGCGGCGCAGCCTGCGCCGCGCCTCGCGCTCGTCGCGCACCGCGCGGTCGTCCAGCGCCTCGGTGGCGACGCCGAGCGCGACCACCGCGTAGGCGTCGGCGGCCGGGAAGCCGCTGCCGCGGATCGCCGCGGGGCCCGCGTCACCGGCGATCAGCGCGCCGGCCAGCTGCGCGCTCGCGTCGTCGCGCGCGGTGCTCTGCGCGCGCACCTCCCGCAGGTAGCTGCCGGTGAAGGCGGTGACGAGGCGGTCGAGCACCTCGGCCAGCCGCTGCCCGGCCACCACCATGGCCCTGCTGTCCGATCCGGTGGCGCGCCTGCCGAGCAGGTCGAGCACGAAGCGGAAGCCGAGGTGCGTGGCGTGCTGTACCGCCTCCAGCTCGACGCCCTCGGCGGCCCAGTCGCCGATCCGGGCGCGCAGCCGCTCCGGCACCTCCACCGCCGGGCCGCCCTGCAGCGCCACCGCCACCAACTCCAGGCAGCCCCGGATCACCTCGGCCGCCTCGCGCCGGGACGCCCCGCACGGCATGGTCGCGCCGCGCGGCTCGGCACCGCCCGCGACGTGCCCGAGGAGCTGGTGCGAGAGCCGGGGGTCGTGACGCAGGTAGCCCGCGGTTGGCATTCCGGCGATCCTCAGTTCCCGGCTCGCGCACGGGCTGCTCGTCCGCATCGACCTTGATCCTCCGTATCATCGTGATCCAACTCTCTCAGCAGTAACTGTAACTATCGGTAGAGATATCCGGCTACAGACATTTTTCGCCAGCCGACAACGGCGAATTTGCCTGGGAAGAGGTAAATAAGCTCAGTATCTACTGAGACAGTTGGTCCAGGGCGGGCCGGATCGAAAGGAAGCCGGATGACCGGCAGGGAGTACCGGGTCGCCGAGCTGGCGGAGGCCGCGGCGGTACCGGTGCGGACGGTGCGCTACTACCAGGAGCGCGGCCTGCTCGCCGCGCCCGAACGGCGGGGGCGCAACGCCTTCTACAGCGAGGCACACCTGGAGCGGCTGCGGCTCATCGCCGACCTGCTGGCCCGCGGGCACAGCCTCGAGGGCATCGCCGACCTCCTGACCAGCGCGGAACAGGGCGGCGGCGTCTCCGAGCTGCTCGGCTTCGAGTCGGCGGCCTCGGTGGCGTGGGGCGACGGCGAGGTCACGCTCGACCTGCAGCAGATGCTGGAGCGGTTCGGCGACCAGGTGACGCCGCAGGCCATCGCCGAGGCGGTCGCGCTCGGCTACCTGCGCATGGAGGACGGCAACTTCGTCTACACCAGCTCGCGGCTCCTCGAAGGCGCATCGGCGCTGGTGGCGAATGGTATTCCGCTGCACGCCATCCTCGCGGTGAGCTGGGAGCTGGAGGCCGCGTTCGACCGCATGGCCTTCGCCTTCGTGCAGATCTTCCGCACCCACCTGGTGAGCAAGGTGCTCGAGCACCCCTCCCCCGCCCAGCTGCACCAGCTCGCCGAGACCCTGGCCGCGCTGCGCCCCAGCGTCCGGTTGATCGCGGACGAGCAGCTCGCCAGGGCCATGGATCGGCGCATCGGGATCGACCTGCCCGAGGTGTCTCAGCAGATCAGCCGGGCGACGGCGGAGTAGCGGTACGCGCGGGAATCTTCCGTGCACCCCCGGCGTTCCGACGGGTAGTTGACGTAGAAACATCTCGAGACGGGACGCACCGTGGAACTGGGACTCACCACCTTTGCCGAACGCTACCCGGCCGACGGCCGCCCGGCGCCGAGCGCGGCGGAACGGCTGCGCCAGGTCGTGGACGAGGCCGTCGCCACCGAGGCCGCCGGGCTCGACGTCTACGGCGTCGGCGAGCACCACCGGGCCGATTTCGCCGCCTCCGCGCCCGCCGTCGTGCTGGCCGCCATCGCCGCGCGCACCGAGCGGATCCAGCTCACCAGCGCGGTCACTGTGCTCAGCTCCGACGACCCGGTCCGGGTCTACCAGGATTTCGCCACCCTGGACGGGCTCTCCGGCGGCCGCGCCGAACTCATGGCCGGGCGCGGCTCCTTCACCGAGTCGTTCCCGTTGTTCGGCTACGACCTCAGCGACTACGACCAGCTCTTCGACGAGAAACTCGCGCTGCTGCTGAAGCTGCGCGAGGAGGAGCCGGTCACCTGGCAGGGCAAATTCCGCGCCCCGCTCGACCAGGCGATCGTCTACCCCCGCACCGACGACCGCCCGCTCCCGGTCTGGATCGCCGTCGGCGGCAGCCCCGAATCCGTCGCCCGCGCCGGGCTGCTCGGGCTTCCGCTCGCCATCGCCATCATCGGCGGCGAACCGGCCCGCTTCAAGCCGCTCGTCGACCTCTACCACCGTGCGCTCGCCGAAGGCGGGCACGAGCGGCAGCCCGTCGCGGTGCACGCGCACGGCTACATCGCCGACACCGAAGAGGCTGCGATCAGCGAATTCTGGGAGCCGTATACCCGGGCCATGAATGTCATCGGGCGCGAACGCGGGTGGGGGCGCATGAGCCGTGCCCAGTTCGACGCCATGCGCGGGCCGGAGGGGTCGCTCTTCCTCGGCACCCCCGACGTGGTCGCCGAGAAGATCGCCGCCGTGCGCGACACCCTCGGGCTCGACCGCTTCATGCTGCACGCCAGCGTCGGCACGCTGCCCCCCGAGCGGGTGCTGCACACCATCGAGTTGCTGGGGGCGAAGGTGGCGCCGCAGTTGCGCTGAGCCCGCACAGCCGGGGCAAGCAACCCGCGGTCGACGTGAACCGTCCGCACGACGTCGTCGCCCGCGGCACTGTCCGCGGCTCAGACTCCGCTGCGCTGACCGACGGGGATCCCGGCCTGGCTCGACCGGTCCAGCCGCTGGACGATCACGTGATCGACGCTGAACCGGCCGGGCCCGAGCAGCAGCACCGCCACCGAGGCCGCGGCGAGGATCAGCACGAACTCGTAGCCGCCGTTCTCGACGTAGAAGCCGTTCGACGCGTGGACGAATATCCACGCCCCGCCCATGATGAACACATAGCCTGCCGCGACGACGCGGGTGAGGGCACCCGCGATGAACAGCAGCGAGCCGAAAGCCAGCCAGATCGGCACGAACCGGCCGCTGACCTCGTTGAGCGGGATGCCCGCTTCGCCCTGCATCTCGGCGATGGTCGCCAGTCCGGTCCGCAGGTCGTCGAGGCCGTGCACCAGGAACACGGCCGCGATCCCGAGGCGCAGGACCAGCTTTCCCGTGTCGCTGAGCGTCGGGGAGCTTTCGGTGAGCACATTCGCCTTCATTGTTGGCCTTTCTCGTCGCTCCGAAGCCGATTTCGGGCTGTCACCGCCGCGGAGCCGCCACCGCGGACGCCGGCGTCGAACCCGCGGCGGTTTCCGTGCGCGGACGGGGTAATTCGGACAGGACCATCGCAACAGAGACGCGTCGGTCCCGGAAGGACAGATCGGGTAGCGGTCGATACCCTCGAGGTATGGAAGATCTCGAGGTGCGAGAGCTTCGCTACTTCGTCGCCGTCGCGCGGCACTCGACCTTCTCCGGTGCGGCCGTCACGCTGGGCATGGCGCAGCCGCCGCTGTCGCGGGCGATCCGGCTGCTCGAACGGCGGCTCGGCGTCGAGCTCTTCGTGCGCAGTGTGCACGGAGTGACCCTGACCGAGGCCGGGCAGATCCTGCTCGACGAGTCCGGGCGAGCACTGGCGGCGATCGAGGCGGCGGCGGCACGGACCCGGCGCGCGGGTCTCCCCCGCGCCACCCTGGTCGCGGCCGCCAAACCGGGCGTCGCCGCCGGCCTGCTGCGACGCGTCGCCGACGGGTTCGCGCAGGCGCACCAGGCCCCGGCGATCGAGATCGCGGTCGCGGGCTACCGGCGCCAGGCGGACATGGTCCGCGACGGCCGCGCCGACGTCGCGATCATCAGCTCGCCGTTCGACGCCGAGGGGCTCGAGGCCGTCGAGCTCACCGAGGAGCCCCGCGTCGCCGTGCTCGCCGCGGACCATCGCCTCGCCGGGCGGCGGGAGCTGCGGTGCCGTGACCTGCTCGGCGAGACCTTCCCGCTGTTCCACTCCGCGACCGAGCAGGAACGGCTCTACTGGTCGGGCCGGGACACGCCGCGCTCTGGTGGCGGCCTCGTCGAGATCGCGACCCCGGCCGAGCCCGCGACCGTCGAGGTCGGCGACATCACCGAACTGCTCGAGGTCATCGCGCTCGGCCACGCGGCCGGCCTGCTGCCGCTCTCGGTCGCAGCGGCCTACCCCCGCCTCGATGCCGTCTTCGTCCCCGTCGCCGATGTCAGCCCGTACCGCAATTGGCTGGTCTGGCCCGCGGGATCGCGATCGAAGGCGGTGGCCGAGTTCGTTCGCTTCACCGTCGATTTCGCGGCGGCGGAGCAGGTGGAGCTGCGCCGCGGCGCGTCCTGACCCGGCTACCTGTGTCGTCGGGTGTCCATGGTGAAGAGCAGCTGGCGATACCGGACCCCGCGTTGTCCTGCTCGTCAGAAGGGGTACGGGCCCGAGCGGCCCCAGGCCACGAAGGCGGCGAGGGTGAGGTAGAGCGCGTTCAGGGCGAGGGGCGGGTACTCACGGAGGCGGTGGTGCGTCGCCATCGCGCCGAGCATGAGGAGGACCCAGCAGAGGGCGGTCACCGGCACGAGAACCGGCACGATGCCGAGAATCGGGGGCAGGACGAGCCCGAGCGCCGCGAGCAGCTCCAGCCCACCGAGGGTGCGGACGGCGGCGGGGCGGGTGCGGCCGGTCCACGCCCCGCCGGGAGCGGCGGCGAGCGTCGAGATCGGGACGACGGTCTTGGTCACGCCGCCGACCAGGGCCACCACGGCCAGCAGGGCCGCGGCGATCCAGAGTGCGATGTTCATGGGTACTCCTCGCGATCGGTGTACCCACCGGACACCGGCGCGGGCCCGGTTGTGACATCCATCGGCGAGGATCTGTCACAGCAGCGCGGTGGCCGGTGTCCGGTGCGCGACCCCGAGCCCGAGGAGAACCCCGTGACCGACCAGCACACCGACACCTTCGTCACGCACCGCACCCTGCTGTTCACCGTGGCCTACGAGATCCTCGGCTCGGCGAGCGACGCCGAGGACGTGCTGCAGGAGAGCTGGCTGCGCTGGGCCGAGGTCGAGCTGGGCACGGTCGTGGACCGGCGCGCCTACCTGGTGCGGATCGTTACCAGGCAGGCGCTGAACCGGCTGCGCACGCTGGGCAGGCGGCGGGAGTCCTACGTCGGGCCGTGGCTGCCGGAGCCGCTGCTCACCACCCCGGACGTCGCCGCCGATGTCGAACTGGCGGAGAGTGTTTCGACGGCCATGCTGCTCGTGCTGGAGACGCTGGGCCCGACCGAGCGGGCGGTGTTCGTGCTGCGCGAGGTCTTCGCCTTCGGCTACGGGGAGATCGCGGCGGCGGTCGGCAAGACGCCCGCCGCGGTCCGGCAGATCGCGCACCGGGCCCGCGGGCACGTCAGCGCGCGCAGGCCGCGCGGCACGGTCTCGGCGGAGCAGACCCGCTCGGTGCTCGACGCCTTCCACCGCGCGGTCGGCAGCGGCGACCTGCGCGGGCTGCTCGACCTGCTCGCCCCGGAGGTGCTGCTGCTCGGCGACGGCGGCGGCATCGTCCCCGCGCTCCCGCACCCGGTGCGCGGCGCGCAGCGGGTGGCCCGGCTGCTCGTCTCCGGCCGGGTGCGGGCTGCGGCCGAGCTGCTGGAGCCGATCACCGCCAACGGCGGCCCCGCGCTGCTGCTCCGGGTCGGCGGCACCGTCGACACCGTGCTCTCGATCCACCTCGAGGCGGGACGGATCGCGGGCATCTACACCGTGCGCAACCCGGAGAAGCTCTCCCATATGGACCGGGAGAACCCGCTCACGACCTGAGCTCCAGCCAGGCCCGCCCCCGCCGCGCGGAGGCACGGGAGAGCCAGGCGTCCTGGACGATCTCGGTGAGCTCGGCCAGCCCCACTCGCCCGATCTCGCTGCCGCGCACCAGCACCGACGGGTGGCCGTCGAAGTGCGGGGTGCTGAAGAAGGGCGTGGCCGGGTCCTGGATCAGGGCCAGTTTGTCGGCCTCGGACTCCACCCAGAGCACGATGACGTCGTCGTACTTCTCCCCGGTGTCCGGGTCGACGGCGTCCGGGCGCGGGGTGCGGAAGAAGACGAAGGACTTGCCGCCCACCTGGTAGACGGCATTGCCCCGCCCGCCGGCCACCCGGGTCACGTGCGGCATGGCGGCCGCGATCCGGTGCACGTCGTCGACGCGGGCGGGGCGATCGGCCATGGGAGTCAGGCTACGCCGGGCGCAACCCGCCGAAGAAGGCCCGCAGATCCTGGACCAGCAGATCGGGGGTCTCCATGGGAGCGAAGTGGCCGCCGCGGTCGAACTCCGACCAGTGCACGACGGTGTTCTGCCGCTCCGCGATCCCGCGCACCACGGACTTGCCGCTCGGGAAGACCGCGACGCCGGTCGGCACGCCGGCGTTGCGCAGCGCCGCGCCCCAGGATTCGGACTCCTTGTAGAGCAGCAGCGAGGAGCCGGCGGTGCCGGTGAACCAGAGCACGCTGATGGCGGTGAGCAGCGCGTCCCGGTCGATGGCCTGATCGGGCAGCTCGTGCACGGGGTCCATGTAGGTGTGCACCACGTCGAGCGTCCAGGCCAGCAGCCCGGCGGGTGAGTCGGTGATGGCGGGGGCGAGGGTCTGCGGGCGGGTGGCGTGGATGCCGGCGTAGCCGGAGGTGTCGTCGGCGCTCCAGTCCTGCAGCGCGGCGAGCTTCTCGCGGTCGGCGTCGGAGTAGCCGGAGCCGTCGTCGTCCCAGGCGGGGATGGTGATGGGGTCGTTGAGGTGCACGCCGAGCAGCCGCTCCGGCGCGATCCGGCCGAGCTCGGGGGCGATGAACGAGCCCGCGTCGCCGCCCTGCGCGCCGAACCGCTGGTAGCCGAGCCGGGTCATGAGCTCGGCGAGCAGCACCGCCGAGCGCTCGGTGGCGGCCGCACCGGGCACCACCGTCGGGCCGGAGAAGCCGAAGCCGGGCAGGGTCGGGATCACGAGGTGGAAGGCGTCGCGCTCGGCGCCGCCGTGCGCCACCGGATCGGTGAGCGGGCCGATCACGGCGCGGAAGTCGGCGAACGGCCAGCCGTGCACCAGCACCAGCGGGGTGGCGTCCGGCACCGCTGACCTGATGTGCGCGAAATGCACCCGCTGCCCGTCGATCTCGGTGACGAACTGCGGAATGTCGTTGAGCGCCCGCTCCTGCGCGCGCCAGTCGAACCCGCCGCGCCAGTACTCGGCCAGCTCACGGACGTAGCTCGTCGGGATGCCGTAGCTCCAGCCGACGCCGGGCAGCTCCGCGGGCCAGCGGGTGCCGCCGAGCCGGGCGCGCAGGTCGTCGACCTCGGACTGCGGGATGTCGATCCGGAATTCCTCGATGGTGCTCATGACGGCAACGCTACGAGCCGGTTAGGCCGGATCCTGTCCTAACCGGATGGCATGCTGGAACCCGTGAACGATCCATCGGCCCGGCTGCTCCGGCTGCTCGGCCTGCTGCAGACCCCGCGCGACTGGCCGGGCACCGTGCTGGCCGACCGCCTCGGCGTCAGTGCGCGCACGGTGCGCCGCGATATCGAGCGGCTGCGGGCGCTCGGCTATCCGGTGCACGCCACCCAGGGCGCCACCGGCTACCGGCTCGCGGCGGGCGCGACGGTGCCGCCGCTGCTGCTCGACGACGAGGAGGCGCTGGCGGTCGCGGTGGGGTTGCGCACCGTCACCGGCGGCACGGTGAGCGGGATCGAGGAGGCGTCGCTGCGCGCGCTGAGCAAGCTGGAGCAGGTGCTGCCCGCCCGGCTGCGGTATCGGCTGACGGCGTTGCAGCGCAGCGTGATCCGGGTGAGCGGCGCGGCGCCGCGGGTGGAGCCGAACGTCCTCATCGCGATCTCCGAGGCCACGCACCGCCGCGAGCGGCTGCGCTTCGACTACCGCGACCACACGGGGAGCGCGACCGTCCGCGATATCGAGCCGGAGGCGGTGGTGAACTTCAACCGGCACTGGTACCTGGTCGGCTGGGATGTCGGCCGGGCGGACTGGCGCTCGTTCCGCGTCGACCGGGTGCGGCCGCGCATCCCCACCGGGCCCCGCTTCACCCCGCGCGAGCTGCCCTGCGGCGATGTGGTGGCCTACCTGGCGCAGCGGCTCTCCGCCGACTCCTGGCCGTATCGGGCGACCGTCACCCTGCACGAATCCGCCGAGCGCCTCACCGACCGGGTGTGGCCGGGCATGGGCGTCCTCGAGGCCGTGGACGACACCCGCTGCCTGCTGCACCTCGGCGCCGACTCGCCCGGGGCGCTCACCTGGATGCTCACCGCCGTCGATGTCGGCTTCACGGTGGAAGGGCCGCCGGAGCTGGTGGCATCCGTACGCGCGCTGGGCGAACGGTGCCTAGCCGCGATCCCCGACCAGGACCGGCGCTGACCGGGCCACCGGCTCCGGCACCGGCTCGAACTCCGACAGCCCCACCCTGCGCTGCACCCGCTTCATCCAGGCGGGCGCCCACCAGCAGTCGTCGCCGAGCAGCTTCATGACCGCCGGGACGAGCAGCATGCGCAGCACGGTGGCGTCGATGATCAGCGCGGCGATCATGCCGTAGGCGATGTACTGCATCATCACCAGATCGGAGAAGGCGAAGGCGCCGACGACGACCAGCAGGATGAGCGCGGCGGCGGTGATGATCCGCCCGGTCTGCGCGGTGCCGCCGCGCACCGCGTCGGTGGTGGCGGCCCCGCGGGCCCGCGCCTCCACCATGCGGGAGAGCAGGAACACCTCGTAGTCGGTGGAGAGGCCGTAGATCACGGCCATGATGACCACCAGGATATTGGCCTGGATGGGCTGCGGCGTGAAGTCGAGCAGCCCGGCCCCGTGGCCGTCGACGAAGATCCAGGTCAGGATGCCGAGCGTGGAGCCGAGGCCGAGCGCGCTCATGAGCGCCGCCTTGATCGGCAGGATCAGCGAGCCGAAGGTCAGGAACATGAGCACGGTGGTGACCAGCACCACCAGCGCGATCATCCACGGCATCCGGGTGAGCAGGGTGTCGATGCTGTCGTGCTGCATGGCGGGGACGCCGCCGACCAGCATGCGCACGCCGTCCGGCTGCTCCAGCCCGCGCAGGTAACCGATGGTGGTGTCGGCTTCGCCGGGGTCGGTGAGCACCGCGCTGGTGCGGAAGACGGCGGCGTCGGTGGTAGAGCGGCTGGGCAGGGTGAACTGCTCGGCCAGGTTCGGCGCCGCGTTGGCCTCCTGCAGCAGCCGCCCGATGGCCGTGGTGTCGGTACCGGTGAAGACCAGCTCGATCGGGTCCGAGCGGCGCAGCGGGAAGTGCGTGTCGATCTCGGCCTGCGCCAGCCGGGTCGGGTTGTCCGGCGGCAGGTACTTCTCGCTGAACCCGCCGAAGGCCAGGTTCTTCATCGGCACGATGAGGATGGCGAGCAGCAGCACCAGCGGCACCGCGATCTTCAGCGGGTGCCGCATCACCCAGCCGGTGAGCCGCCCCCAGAACCCCGCCTCCACCTCGGCCGCGGTCCGGGTGCGGGCGAAGCGCGGCAGCCCGAGGGCATCGATCCGCTTGCCGAGCACGGCCAGGATGGCGGGCAGGATGGTGACGGCGGTGAGCGCCGCCATGGTGACGGTGGCCATGGCGCCGTAGCCGATGGATTTCAGGAAGGTCTGCGGGAAGAGGAGCAGCCCGCCGAGGCTCGCCACGATCATGGTCGCGGAGAACACCACGGTGCGACCGGCCGTGGTCACCGTGCGGCGGACCGCGGTGGCGGTGTCGTGCCCCTCGGCGAGCTCCTCGCGGAAGCGGCTCACGATGAAGAGCCCGTAGTCGATCGCCAGCCCGAGCCCGATCATCGAGACCACCGGGGAGACGAAGGAATTCACCTCCGCGAAGTGCGTGAGCCCGCGCACGACGCCGAACGCGCCGAAGACCGTGAGCCCGCCGACCACCAGCGGCAGCGCCGCCGCCACCAGCCCGCCGAACACGACGAACAGCAGCACCCCGACGGCCGGGAAGGCGAGCAGCTCCATCCGGTGGATATCGGCGGCGATGGTGTCGTTCAGCGCCCCCGCCACCGGCTGCAACCCGCCGACCTCGACCTCGACGCCGGGAATGGCGAAGGCGTCCTCGACGATCCGGTAGTTGCGCAGCACCTCGGTGTCGGTGTCGCCGCGCAGCGCGATCGAGGCGACCGCCCTCGTCCGGTCGGCGGTGGCGGCAGCGGCGCCGCTGAGTCTGCCGGTCTCGGTGGGCCAGTACGAGGCGTTCACGCCCGCGATCTGGTCCGGGTGCTCGCGGGGCAGTGCGTTCAGGCTGCCGGTAACGGTGGCCGCGAAGGCCGGGTCGTCGACGGTTGTCCCGGCGGGCGCGGTGTAGAGGACCACCACGTCCACGTCGTGGTTGCGCCCGAAGGCGGCATCGGCCAGCTGCCCGGCCTGCGCCGACTCCGAGCCGGGGTCGAACATGCCGCCCTCGCTCAGATGGTCGGCGTGGCCGACGCCGTAGGCCGCCAGCGCCAGCATGGCCGCCGCGACCAGCCCGATGACCGGCCACCGCCAGCGCGAAACCCGTGCGCCCCACCAGGCGAACAACCCGACCACCACCTTTCCCGTCCTCCGAGCAGCTCCGCTACCCGAACGGATCATCCGGGCACCCGAGTTCCCCGGCCGCGCCCGCCTGACCGGGGGTGCCGGCTCCCCGCGCGGCCGCGGAGTCGATTTCCGCTGGTAGCGCTTCCGGCGGAAAGGCGGGGATTGTCAAGAAGCGTGCCGAACCGGTCGCCGGGGTACCTACAGTGGCAGGCGGCGCGGTGGCCGCGCCGAACCGGAAGGAGATCCATGCGCTCCGCGCTGCTGGCCGTTTCCCTGCTCACGGGTGCCCTCGCCGTGGCGGGCTGTGCCGACGGGTCGTCGGGCACCGCCCCCGCCGCGGTCGGCTCCTCGCTCACCGTCGGCGGCGAGCCGAGCCCGAGCGCCGCCGCGACCACGACCCCGGTCGCGGGCACCCCGGTGACCATCCAGGCGGGCACCGGCACCGAGATGTTCGGCGTCCCGGACGTGACGGTGCGGATCACCACCTGCGACACCGATACCGAGCTGGCCACCGTGGTCACCGACCGCGACGGCACCGCCACCCAGGGCGTCACCGAGGCCGGGTGCTACCGCGCGACGGTGCTCTCGGTGCCCGGCGGCTGCCACCCGAACGAGGTGGCGAGCAGCACCGTGGTGGTGAAGCTCGGCGAGCCCGCGTCGACCCGGTTCCTCATCCACTGCGCCTGAATATCCGCCGTTACCATCGGCGGTGACGAACCATCCCTCACGGCGGAGCGCGACGATGACCGACGGTGACGACATCCGGCTCAGCGACTCCGAGCGCCTGCACGCGCTGAACGTCCTCGGCGAGCACTACGCGGCGGGCAGGCTGGACAACGACGAGTTCTACGAGCGGTCCGGCGCGGTCGCTGCGGGCCGGACGCTCGCCGCGCTGCGCGAGCCCTTCCGCGGGCTGCCGGGCGGGGTGCCGCTGCGCGAGGTGAACGGGGCGATCGAGCGGGTCGGCGAAACGCAGCCGCAGCCGCGCGCCAAGGAGGAGAGCACGCCCGCCGCCGAGCTGGAGTCGCTGCGGCACCGGGGCAAGGTGGTGGAGACGGTCGACGGGGTGATCCTCGGGCTCACCCTGGTGGTCTTCCTCGTGCTGCAGTTCGCCGTGGACTGGAGCTGGGCCTGGCTGGTCTGGCCCTCGCTGGCGGTGACGCTCTCGGTGCCGCGGCTGCTGTACCACTTCGGCGACGAGGACGAGAAGATGTACAAGGAGCTCGAGAAGGCCGATGCCAAGTCCCGGCGCAAGCGGCTGGAGCAGGCCGGTGCGCGCATCCGCGAGCTCGAGGACAAGAGGGACGAATCCTAGCTCCGCGGGCTGGTACCGACCGCCGATCTCCGATAGCTTAGGTTAGCCTGCCCTGAACAAGCGCGGGCGGAACCAGGAGTGAGGGTGTCGACGGTACCGGCGATCGAAATCAGTGGTCTGGTCAAGAAATACGGCGAGGTGACGGCGCTCGGCGGGGTCTCCTTCGAGGTGGCCCGCGGGGAGGTGCTCGGGCTGCTCGGCCCCAATGGCAGCGGCAAGACCACCACGGTCACCCTGCTCGCCACCCTGCAGCGCCCGAGCGCGGGCAGCGCGCGGATCTGCGGTCACGACGTGGTCGCCGAGGCCGCCCGGGTGCGCGAGCTGGTCTCGCTGACCGGGCAGTACGCCGCGCTGGACGAGGGGCTGAGCGCGGTCGAGAACCTGGCCGTCTTCGGCAGGCTCACCGGGCTCGGCGGCAAGGGTGTGAAGGCGAGGATCGCCGAACTGGTCGAGCAGTTCGACCTCGGCGCGGTGCGCGACCGCAGGGTCGGCGCGCTCTCCGGCGGCATGCGGCGCCGCGTCGATATCGCGAGCGCGCTGGTCACCCGCCCCGAGGTGCTCTTCCTGGACGAGCCGACCACGGGGCTGGACCCGCGCAGCCGCGCCGCGGTCTGGGACACCGTCGCCGGGCTGCGCGGGGCGGGCATCACGGTGCTGCTCACCACGCAGTACCTGGAGGAGGCGGATCGGCTCGCCGACCACATCGTCATGCTGAACCGCGGCGAGATCGTCGCGGCAGGCACGCCGGGCAGCCTCAAGCGGGAGGCGGGGGCCGCGGTCTGCGAGGTCACGCTGGCGCACCGCGCGGATACCGAGCGGGTGCTGGCGCTGCTCGGTGAGCTGGAGCTGGTGGAGGCGCCGGAGGAGACGCAGGCGCACCCGCGGCTGGTGTTCCGGGCGCCGCACGGCATGTCCACCGTCGCCGACGCCATCGCGCGGCTGCACGGCGCGGAGGTCGATGTGGTCGACATCGGGCTCCGGCAGCCCTCGCTGGACGAGGTGTTCCTGCAACTCACCGAGGTGACGCCGTGAGCGCGGTGGCGCGGGCGTCGGTCGGGCTGATCCCGGCCGCGGGCACCCTGGCGGTACAGAAGATCCGGGCCGCGCTGCGCTCCGGCGAGGTGCTCTTCGCGGTGTTCGGGCCGGTCATTTTCTTCGTCTGCTTCTACGGGCCGCTGCACCGCCAGTTCGAGCGCGGCGGTGGCGACTACGCGCAGTTCATCACCCCGATCATCCTGCTGCAGGCCGGAATCTTCACCGCCATCACCGCCACCCAGATCGCGGGCAGCGACGCGCGGGCCGGGGTGTACGAGCGCATGATGTCGCTGCCCATCCCGCGCACCGCGCCCTTCCTGGGCCGGATGTCCTGGGTGGTGGTGCGGATGCTGATCACGCTGGGTGGCGGGCTCGGCATCGGGTACGCGCTCGGCTTCCGGTTCGCGGGCTCGGCGGCGGACACCGCGCTCTTCGCGCTGCTGGTGGTGGCGTTCGGGCTGTCGCTGAGCATGCTCACCGACGCGGCCGGGTCGGTGGCGCGCAATGCCGTCTCGGTGGCGACGGTGCTCATGATCCCGCAGCTCATCCTGGTCCTCGCCTCCACCGGACTCGTTCCGGCGCAGGGTTTTCCGGAGTGGGCGCAGCCCTTCGTGCGAAACCAGCCGCTGTCGGTCTTCGCCGACGCGCTGCGCGGCCTCGCGGCCGGGGCCGACCCGGAGCTGACCGCCGTGCTGGCCTGGACCGCCGGGCTGCTGCTCGCCGGGACGGTGGCCATCGTCGCGGCCGGGCGAGCGCAGGTGAAGCGGTGATCGCCTGGCCGGAGCGGCGCGCGGTGCCGCTGGTGCCGCAGTCGCTCGTGCAGGCGGGCGTGCTGCTGCGCACCTGGTCGCGCGATCCCGGGATCGTCGTGCAGTCGCTGATCTTCCCGGCGTTCATGCTGCTCATGTTCCAGCTGGTGCTCGGCGAGACGGTGACCACCATGGGCGGCGGCGACAGCGTCTACGGCAATACCGGGCTGGTCGCGCTGGTCGGGGCGCTCTTCGGCACGCTGGCCACCGCCATCACGCTCATCCACGAGCGCGACACCGGGCTGCTCGCCCGGATGTGGACGCTGCCGGTGCCGCGGGCCGGATTCATCGCGGGCCGGTTGCTCGCCGAGGCGGTGCGGGCCGGGCTCGCCACCGGCGCACTCTTCGCGGTCGCCGTGCCGCTCGGGTTCCGCTTCGAGCACGGCCTGCTCGCCGGGATCGGCGCGGTGGTGGTCCCGATGATCTTCGGCGTCGGGATCGCCGTCCCGGTGCTCGCGCTCGCCACCCGCGCCTCCGGCAAGGGCGCGGTGCAGCAGCTCAGCGGCCTCTTCCTGCTCCTGCTCTTCTTCAACGGCGGGTTCGCACCGGTGGACCAGTACTGGGGATGGATCCAGCCCTTCGTCCGGCACCAGCCCATGACGCCCGCCATCGATGCCGTGCGCGGGCTCACCGAGGGCGGGCCGGTGCTCGCCCCCTTCCTCACCACGGTGCTGTGGACGGTGGGGTTGATCGCGGTGTTCGGGCCGGTCGCGGTGCGGGGGTATCGGCGGGCGGCGGAGCAGCGCTAGTCACTCGTAGTGCGTGCCGACCTGGACCACCACGATCTCGGCATCGGTGACGTAGTAGATGAGCCGGTGCTCCTGGGTGATGCGGCGGGACCAGTTGCCCGCCAGCTGATGTTTCAGGCGCTCCGGCTTGCCGATGCCGGCGAAGGGGTCGGCGAGGGCGGCGTCGATCATCTTGTTCGCCGCCTTCAGGATCTGCCGGTCGCGGGTGAGCCAGGCGGAGTAGCTGCGCCAACCCTGGTCGGTGAAGGAGAGTTTGCGCTCGGTCACTGCGCCCCGTGCCGGTCGAGTTCGCGCTCGACGAGCGCGGTGAGCTGCTCGGCGGTGGCGCCGCCGGCGAGGCCCGCCCTGACCCGCTCCAGCGCGGCCACTACCTCGGACGCGGTCCGCGGCTCGGCGACCGCGGGCGCCTCCGGGTCCAGGAGTTCGCGCGTTTCGGTCCGGCCCTCGCGGGCGTCCTCGGCGGATTTCAGCAGCTGCACCCCGCCGTGCGTGCGCAGCACGTAGAGCGTCTCGAGCAGCGAGTTCCAGTCGGACTCGGCCACCAGGACGGCGTTCTCACCGGTCTTGGTCACCACGGTGAGCGGGTCGTGGTCGTCGTTCACCTGCTGGACCAGGCCGAAGAGGTTCTGGCGGACGGTGGAGATGGGTAGCGACGGCATGGCTCGACTCCCTCGCGGCGAAGCTTGTACGGGATATCGTACAAGACCGCGGGTCAGTGGGGGCGGCGGGTGCCGGTTCCGTCGGCGGCGCGCATGACGACGCGGTCGCCGTCCCGGATCATGGTGAAGACGGCGGTGGGCGGGTCGAAGCGGTCGTCGGGTGGGGTCTGGAAGGTGGGGGCAGGGGGTTTGCGGAGGCGGGGGCGGCGGGCGTCGTGCAGGTCGAGGCCGCCGGGGCGGGAGAGGACGCCGAAGCGAGCGGGGTTGCCCGCGAACCAGATGGCGTCGCTGGCGGAGTCGAGGAGGGCGTCGGCGGTGCCGCCGCGGGAACGGAGCACGAGGCTGCCCGCGATCAGGCCGTCGAGGTCGATGAGGATCACCCAGTCGCGGCCGTCGTGCGGGATGTGCTCAAACCAGAACTGCTGCCAGGGGCGGCGCAGGGCGCGGCGGCGGCGCCGGTAGCGCAGGAAGAGCGGGAGCGCGAGGATCAGGGTCCAGAGCACGAAGGCGGCGCCGGTGAAGGTGGCGGCGGTGGCGGCGAGGCGCCGCGGGCCGGGGGTGGTGGCGGTGGATTCCAGGTAGATCAGGACGCCGGTGGCCGGGCCGAGGGCGAGCGTGCCGAGCAGGGCACCCCAGGCGCGCAGCGCGACCCAGCGGAGCCGGAGCCGGGTTTCGCGCCACTCGCGGGCGGGTTCGGGCGGGGTGCGGAGGGCCGGGTCCGGCCTGCTCGTTCTCATGGGCGTCCAACGTCCGACGGGGTAGTGCTGGACGACAGGGTATCGGCCCGTGTGCCGATCCCGCTCGGGCACAGGGGTTTTGTCCGGCAAGGTCGGGAGTGGCCGGTCACCGATCGGGGCCATCGGCGGTCCGGCCCGCACCTCGTGCCCCGCGCCCGTACCTCGCGCCGCGCCCCGCGCCCGCACCTCGCGCCCCGCACCCCCACCTTGCGCCCCGCACCTCGCCCGCGGCGCCCCGCGCCCCACGCCCGGCGTCGCGGCAAGGCCCCGGCGGCCACCGCACCGGACCCGGCAACCGGGCGACGCCCCGACGTCAGCTCGGGATGAGACTCACCGCCGATGCCCGGCGCAACTTCCCGGACGGCGTCTTGGGCAGCGCCCCCTTCTGCACCACGACCACGACCGCCGGCGCGATCCCGACCTCGTCGTGCACCGCCCGCGCCACCTCGCGGCGGATCCGCTCGCATTCGTCGCCGTCCCCGGCCGCCTCGGATTCGGCGATCACCGCGATCCCCTCGCGCGCCATGCTCGGCAGCCGGATGCCGAGCGCGGCGATGCTGCCCGGCCGCACCCCGGCGACGCCTGCGGCGGCGCGCTCGACCACGGTGGGCGCGATATTGCGGCCCGCGACGATGATGACGTCCTTCTTCCGCCCGGTGACCACGGCCTCGCCGTCGCCGGTGACGTACCCGAGGTCGCCGGTGTCGAGCCAGCCGTCGGCGTCCTGGGCGTCCACGTACCCGTCCGGCCCGAGGTAGCGCCGGGTGACGGCGGCGCCGCGGACCAGGATGGTGCCGATCCGGTCCGCGGGCAGCACCGCGCCGTGCTCATCGACGACGCGCAGCTCGATGCCGGGCACCGGCGGCCCGAGCCGCACCAGGGTGCGCGGCCGCTCGATCCCCGCGCGGACGACGGCGCCGGTGCGCTCGGCCGCGGCCCCGTCCACCACGTCGACGGCGAACCGCGCGCGCATCTTCGTGAACGAGACCGCGAGCGTCGTCTCGGCCATGCCGTACGCGGGCATGAGCGCCTCCGGCCGCAGCCCGAACCGCGCGGCCTCGGCGGTGAACTCGTCCAGCGTGGCCCGGTCGACCACCTCGGCCCCGTTCACCGCGACGCGCAGCGAGGAGAGGTCGTAGGCGCCGTCGGGGGCCCGGCGCAGCCGCCGGGCGAGCACCGAGTAGGCGAAGTTCGGCGCGGCGGTGACGTGCCCGCCGAAGCGGCCGATCATCTCCGCCCAGGAGAGCGGGTTCCTCAGGAAGGCGAGCGGATTGGTGATGACGGTGGTCGCCCTGGCCAGCATGGGGGTGAGCAGCATGCCGATCATGCCCATGTCGTGGTAGAGCGGCAGCCAGCTCACCACCACGTCACCGGAGCGGAACCCGGCGGCGTCGGCCATGGCGATCTGGTTCTGCATGATGTTGCTGCCGGAGATGGCGACCGCCTTCGGCACGCCGGTGGTGCCGGAGGTGAGCTGCAGGATGCAGAGGTCTTCGCCGACCGTGAGCACCGGCTCGGCCCGGATTCCCGCGGCGCCGAGTTCCTCGACGACCACGATCGGCGCGCCGAGGTCGAGCTCGCGCACCACGTCGGTGAAGGGCGCGCCGACCGCGACCACCGCGGCGTCCAGCATGCGCACCACCGCGCGGGTGTCTTCCAGCCAGGTGGCCAGGTCGGTGCGCGGAGTGGGCTGGTGCAGCATGGTGAAGGCGGCGCCGCGCAGCCAGGTGGCCTGCACCATGATCGCGACATCGGCGGCGTCACCCGCCAGGATCGTCACCGAGCTGCCCGGCCCGACCCCGGCCGCGGCGAGCCCGGTGGCCGCGCGCCGGGCGGCGTCCTGGATCTGCGCCCAGGTGCGGTAGGTCAGCGAGCCGGCGTCGTCGCCGCTCCACAGCCCGGAGATCTCCGAGGGCGGCTGCCCGAAGAGGATGTCGGTGAGCCTGCTCATCGTTTCGCGCCTTCCTGCAGGGCCGCTTCGCGCAGCACGCGGTCGAAGTTCTCGGCGAAGGTGGCGGCGTAGCCGTCGGCCAGCGCCGCGGGGTCGGTGACGATGCCGAACGACGTGCGCCCGCCGAGGATCAGCCCGGTCACCGAGAACGAGTAGCCGACCAGCGGGGAGATCGGGGTCAGCGCGGCGATCGGGGTCCCGAGCACCGCCCGGACCTGGGAGAAGCCGGGGTTGATGCCGATGTGGATATCCGGGCTCATCCGCCCCATGGAGGCGAGGGTGATGGCCCGGTGCACCGGCCACGGAATCGTCGGCGCGTCGTCGGTGGCGGCGAGCGACAGCTCGGGGCGCCTGGCGGCGACGACGGCCAGCTCGGCGCGGGCCCGCTCCAGCTGCCGGTCGAGCGCGGGTTCGCCGCCGAGCAGGTTGACCAGGGAGACCAGCACGGCATTGCCGGTGTGCCGGAAGGCCTGGTCGTGCGTGACCGGCAGCGTCACCCGCAGCAGCTCGGAGCTGGTCCCGCGCGGCGGCGCGAGGCTCAGCGCGCTGCCGATGGCGGCGAGCAGGAATTCGTGTACGGAAGCACCGTGCCCGCGCGCGGCGCGGCGCAGGTCGCGGGTGGGGGCGCTGGTCAGCGCGACTTCCCTGCGGCCGGAGCGGGTCAGCTTCGGCCAGGCCCTACCGGTCTTGCCCACCTTCCACTGCTCCTCGAAGGCGGCCTTGGACTCCTTCAGCACCTCCGGCTCGATACTCGGGATGCGGTAGCGCGGGGTGGTGGCGAAGCGCTCGAACTCGGCGAGCTGCTCCGGGCCGCCGTCCGCGAGCAGTGCGGCGAAGGCGGCCCCGGCGATGCCGTCGGAGAGCGCGTGGTGCACCCGCAGCAGCACGTACTGCACGCCGGTTCCGGCCGAGGTGAAGAGCGTGATGTGCCAGAGCGGCTCGGGGCGCGGCAGCGCGGTCTCGTGCAGCGCGGCGAGCTGCCGGTGCAGGTCGGCGTCGTCGCGGTACTCGGCGGCGGTGACGTGCTTCTCGATGTCCACCTGCTCGGTGAGCACCGCCTGGGCGCGCCGCCAGCGGCCGTTGCGGACGCCGAGCCGGAAGAGGTCGAAGAGCCGCACCCGCTCGCGTACCCTGGCCCGCACCTCGTCGAGGTGCAGCCGCGGGCCGGGCGCCAGCTCCAGCACCATGGCCCAGTGCATGGGGCTGCGCGCGGTGTCCAGGTGCAGGTAGGTGAAGTCGGCCGGGGTGAGCTCGACGGGACTGTTCATAATGTCTCCTCTCGGCACGAGCGAGGGCCTCCGTGGTTGCGCCGCGCTCCCGCCTCCGGGCCTGAGCCGCTCATGCCGGAGCCACCGCACCGGAGTACATGGCTTCGTAGCGTTCGTCGTCGGGTTGCATGGCCGCGGCGACCAGCTCCCACAGCACCTCGTCGGTGCCGCCGCCGACCCGGGCCAGCTTCATATCGCGCCACCAGCGCCCGATCGGGGTCTCGGACTCCAGATAGCCGGAGCCGCCGAAGATGTGCAGGCACTCCGAGGCGACCTCGTTGCCGAGCTGCGCGGCGGTCACCTTGAGCGCGGCGGCGGTGCGCAGATTGATCTTTCCCTCGGCGGCGACCCCGGCCAGCGCGTAGCGCAGCAGGTCGGTGCGGGCCTGCAGGTCGGCGACGCGCAGCCGCAGCGCCTGGTGATCGTAGAGCCGCTTGCCGAACTGGGTGCGGCGCACCATGCGGGCCAGCGTGATGCCGAGCATGGATTCGCAGGCGGTGGCGATCTGCCCGGCCACCGAGTAGCGCTCGTGCGCCAGCCCCCAGCTGATCACCGCGAGCCCGGTGCCCGCCCTGGCCACCAGCGCCTCGGCGGGCACCCAGGTGTCGATGGTGACGGCGGCGGTATCCAGCGGCCCCGCACCGAGTTTGCGGTACGGGGGGTCGATGGCGACCTGCGCGGTCGGCACCATGACCAGCGCGACATTGCCCGCGCCGTCGCCCGGCGCCCGCCCGACCACCAGGATCTGGTCGGCGATCGGCGAGAGCGAGACGTACTTCTTGTGCCCGGCCACCCGGTAGCCGCCGTCGTGCGGCTCGATCACCGTGCCGACGTGCTGCAGGTCCGACCCGCCCGCCTCCTCGGAGGCCGCGATGCAGAGCACCGCCTCGGTGCGGATGGCCCGCTCGGCGAGGTCGCGCAGGAAGTCGGTGCGGCCGAAGCGGCGCAGCACGGCGATGGCCGAATCGTGCAGGCTCACGCCGACGCCGATGCCCGCCGAGTTCAGCTCGCCGAGCTTGCCTGCCAGCGCGAAGTGCTCACCGAGGTCGGTGATCTTGCGCTCGCGCCACTTGTGCGCGAACACCCCGGCGGCGCCGAGGTGCTCGAGCAGCGCGCGCGGGAAGCGCTCGTCCCGCTCGGCCCGCTCGGTCCACTGCCGGACGCGGTCGTCGAAGGCCGCGTCCAGCAGGTCGTCGTAGGCGGTCATCGGGAGACGCCCGCCTTCGAGCGGACCAGCTCCTCCAGCTCGCCGACGGACGCGGTCTCGGCCATCTCGCGGTCGGTGAGCTGCACCCCGAGCCGCTCCTCGATGGCGACGACGCCGATGGCGAAGGCCACCGAGTCCAGCCCCAGATCCTCGATGAGCAGCGAGGATTCGGTGACGTCGGCCATGGGCAGGTCGAGGTCCTCTTCGAGGATGCTGCGCAGGGTCTCCCGGATGTGATCGGACATATCAGTGGTCTCCTTGATCGAGAACGTCGTCGTCGGTGACGCCGAAGCTGGTGAAGGCCGTGTGCCGGGGCAGGCGGTAGACCTCGCGGCCGAGCACCGCGTTGAGGATCCGGGCATTGCGCACCGCGCCGATATCGAGGTTGGGCGCGGAGACGCCGACGGCGTGCGCCTCGGCGGCGGCCACGAAGAGCCGCCCGGCCAGTACGGGGTCGGCGGCGACGGAGTGGTCCCGCTCGATCACGAACCGGCCCCGGCCGTCCCGGTGCAGCCGGTCGGCGAGCGGGGCGAGGAAGCCCGGCTGCCGCGGCCGGTACCCGGTGGCGGCGATGACCAGGTCGGCGGTGTGCGCCAGCGCGGCGCCGGTGTCGAGGTGCCTGCCCCTGACCCGCAGCCCGCCGTCGTCCAGCGCGTCCAGCCCCTCGACCGCGACGCCCTGGCGCAGCTGCACCGGCTGCGCCTTCTCCAGCAACTGCCTGCGGTAGAGCAGGTCGTGCAGCCGGTCCAGCGTCGCCGCGGAGATGCCCTTGTGGAATTGCCAGTGCCCCGCGCGCACCCGGTCCCTGGTCTCCTCGGGCAGGCCGTGGAAGTAATCCATGTAGGCGGGGGTGGTCATCTCCAGGGAGAGCTTGGTGAAGTCGAGCGGGGCGAACCACGGGGTGCGGGTCCACCAGCGCACCGCGGGGCCGCCGCGCAGGTTCGCCTCCAGCAGGTCGGCCACGATCTCGGCGCCGGACTGCCCGGAGCCGATCACCGTCACCGCGTCCGCGGCGTGCGCGCGCTCCTGGTGGGTCAGGTAGTCGGCGCTGTGCAGCAGCGCGGGCGAGGTGGTCGAGAGCGCCTGTGGCACCGAGGGTTCGGTGCCGATGCCGACCACGACGTGTCCGGCCCTGATGGTCGAGGCGACGCCCGCGGTGGTCACCGACACCTCGAAGACCTGGTCCTCGTCCAGCCAGCGCACCTCCTCGACGGTGGTGCGCCAGCGCAGCGACGGCAGCCGCCGCACCACCCAGAGCAGGTACGCCTCGTACTCGCGGCGGGTCGGGAAGAAGTCCTCGCGCACCAGGAAGGGGTAGAGCCGGTCCACGTCGGCGAGATAGGCGAGGAAGGAGAGCGGGTGCGTCGGGTCGACCAGCGAGACCAGGTCGGAGAGGAAGCTGACCTGCAGCTTGGCCTCGTCGAACAGGAGCCCCGGATGCCACCGGAACTCGTCCGCGGAGTCCACCACCAGCACATTCGCGTCGTCCACGGTGGCGGCCAGCGCGGCGAGCCCGAGATTGAACGGCCCGCAGCCCACGGCGAGGATATCGACGTCACTCATGGCTCGGCACCATCTCGCCGCTGGGCTCCAGCGCCTCGGACTCGACCTCGAGCGCGACCCGGAGCAGCTCGTCGAAGAGCGCGTCGATATCGGTTTCCGCGGTCTCCGGGTTGAGCAGGGTGAGCTTGAGGCAGGTGCGCGGCTCGCCCTCGCCGCCGACCCGCACCTGGGTGCGGCCGATGAGCGCGGTGCCGGAGCTGATCAGCCGCCTGCGCAGCTCGGCATTGACCTGGTCCAGGTCGAGATCCTCGCAGCGGTACCGGAAGACGACGGTGGTGAGCGTGACCGGGGCGACCAGCTCCAGCAGCGGCTCGGCGGCGATCCGCCGCTCGGCGTACCCGGCCAGGTCGTGGCAGCTCTCCAGCATGGCGCCGAGGCCGTCGCGGCCGTAGGCGAGGAAGGTGGCGGCCACCTTGAGCACGTCCGGGCGGCGGGTGGTCTGCAGGGTCTGGCCGAGCAGCCCGCCGTAGCCCGCCTCGACGTCGTCGTCCGGGTTGAGGTAGGCCACCGAGCGGCTGAGCGAGGCGAAGCGCTGCTGGTCGGCGAGGAGCAGCACGCTCGCCGCGGCCGGCTGCCACCCCACCTTGTGCAGGTCGAGGGTGATGGAATCGGCGCGCTCGATGCCGGTGAGCAGCCCAGCGAGCCGGTCGGAGAAGAGCGAGCCGAAGCCGTAGGCGGCGTCCACGTGCAGCCAGACCCCGTGCCGCGCGGTGATCTCGGCGAGCGCGGGCAGCGGGTCGACGCTGCCGAAATCGGTGGTGCCCGCGGTGGCGACCACCGCGACCGGGGTGTGGCTGGCGCTCAGCTGGCCGAGCAACGCGTCCAGCGCCTCCGGGATCATCCGGTGCTCCGCGTCGACCGGCACCGGGATCGCCGCGGCCTCGCCGAGCCCGAGCGCGGCGCAGGCCCGGTGCACCGAGAAGTGCGCGATCCGGGAGCAGAGCACGATCGGGCGGTGCAGCCCGGCCACCCCGTCCTGCCTGGTGTTCACGCCGTGCCCGGCGGCGGTGTAGTCGCGGGCGATGAGCAGCGCGAGCAGGTTCGAGTAGGAGCCGCCCGGGCCGAAGACGCCGCCCGCGGTCTCGGTGAAGCCGGCCAGCCGGGCCAGCGCGTTGACGGTCCACTGCTCGACGGCGAGGGTGGCCGGGCCGGAGTCGTAGGTGTCCAGCGAGGCATTGGTGGCGCTGGCCAGTGCGTCCGCCACCACCGCGACGGTGAGCGGCGGCGGCTGCAGGTGCGCGGCGGTGAGCGGGTGGGTCAGATCGAGGCCGTAGGCGGCGACCAGCTCGGCGAGCCGGGTGAGCGCGGTGGCCGGGCCGACCCCGCGCTCCGGGATGCGCTCCGGGCCGAGCGCCTCGGCCACGGCGGCGAGCATGGCGAGCGGGTCGCCGGAGGGCAGCGGGGCGCCGTGGTGCCGCTCCCCGACCGCGGCGGCGAGCTGTGCCAGCCCGGTGCCGACCTCGGACCAGCCCGCGCCGGGACCGGCGAAGCGGGACGCTCTCCCCCACGGGAGCACGGATTCAGCTGACACGGGGAGTCTCCGTTTCACGATTCGGTTCGGTGAGCTCGCGCACCAGGGCCGCCACGGTGCCGTCCAGCGCGGCCGGAACCCGCGCGACCAGCGCGGTGAGCAGCGCGGCGGCGCGCCGCGCGACGGCGGCGTCGACGGCGTCGAGCTGGTGGTCGACCTCGAGGTGCACCCCGCCGCCGGGGGCCAGCTCGAAGGCGAGGGTGAGCGGATAGGGGGCGATGCCGGTGAAGACGGCGTCGCAGGTGACGCGGGCGCCCTCCGGCACCGGGATGCCGCGCAGCGGCGCGGTGCGCACCGAGGCCATGATCTCGGCGACCGGGAAGCGGCCGCCCGCGGCGCGCAGCGCGGTGAGCACGGTGCCGTAGTCGACCCCGGCGAATTCCATGGCCCGGTAGACCACGGCGACGGCGGCGCGCAGCGTCGCCCGCACGCTCGCCGCCGGGTCGACGGCGAAGCGCATGGGCACGATATTGCCGCTGTAGCCGACCCGGTCCGGGCGGTCGCCGGGCTGCCGGTTGTCGGCGGGGACGAGCAGCACGTGCTCCTCGGCCCCGGTGAGCGCGTGCACGCCGAGCGCGGTGACCGCGATGAGCAGCGCGTTGGCGGTGCCGCCGAGCTCGCGGGCCACCGCGTCCAGCGCGGTGACGGCCGCCGGGTCGACCGGTTCGACGAGCCGGGCGCCCGCGCCCTCGTCCATGGGCGCGAGCCAGCTCTCCTCGGCGCTGACGCCGGGCAGCTCGCCGGAGAGCGGGAAGCGGATGCCGTCGGCGGCCCAGGTCTGCCGCGCGTGCTCGACCGCGCGCTCGACCTGCGGGGCCGGGCGCTGGATCGGCGGCACCGCCGCGGCGTCCGGCCAGGCACCGGAGACGAGGGTGCCGAGCAGCAGCGGCCAGGAGGTGTCGTCCACCGCGAGGTGGTGCACCACGAAGAGCACGGTGACGCCGTCGCCGTCGGCCCGCACCCGGACCCGGAGCGGCGGCTCCTCGGTGAGCCGGAAGGGAATCCGGACCAGCTCGTCCGCGCTCGCGGCCGGCGCGTTCCACGCCCACTCCGCACCCGGTTCGAGCCACTCCCCGACGGTGCCGCCGGGCACCCGGCGCGGCACGCCGGCGTCGACGGCGACCACCGAGCCGAGCACCGCGGCCTCCCGCACCACCAGCTCGACGGCATCGACCAGGCCGGCAACGGTATAGGAGCCGTCGAAGCGGAGGACCAGCCCGATGGTGTGCGAGAGCGAGTCCGGGTCGAGTTCGTAGATCTTCCACATGCGGCGCTCGGCGATGCCGAACTCGCCGGTGTCCAGCCGCGGCAGCGCCGGGGCGGCGAAGCGGTGGCCGCCGGCCAGCCCGGCGGCCGCCAGCCGCCTGCGCACCAGCTCCAGCCGGGTGTCGGTCAGTACGGTCATGCTTCTCCCTGCGTGAACCGGTGGACGGCGGCGGCGTTCGCGCGCAGCACCGCCCAGTCGCTGACGATGTCGATGAGCTCGCCGCGGGCCCAGCGCGGCGCCTGGTCCTGGAAGTGCGGCGAGCGCGGGTCGCCGCTCGCGCCGAGCGGCACGATCCAGCGCCCGGCATCCCGGTCGGCGAGATCCCAGACGTAGCGCGCGGCCGAGCCGAACGCGCAGGCGTGCGCGAAGCCGACCGCGCTGCCATTGGCGAGCACGCACTCGCCGTCGCCGCCGAGCGGGTACCGGCCGGGCCGGACGAGCGCCGAGAGCTCCGGGTGCCGCGGGGTGGCCCCGGCCAGGTCCATGCCGTGGATGGGGGCGAGCACGTGCACCTCGCCCCAGGCCGGAGTGGTCTCCAGCGCGGCGACGGCCTCGGTCGCGGCGGTGAGCGCCGCCTCGATCCCGACCCCGAGCCGCGGCCCGTGCGCCAGCACCGAGTCGAGCGCGGCGGCGAGCCGGGTGCCCGCCACGAACCACGGGTCGAAGACGCGCGGGAAGGCGTGCGGCACGGCCAGCCCCGCGAGTGCCGGGTCGCGGGTGAGCGCGGCGACGAATCGGGACCTGACCTCGGCGAAGAGGTAGGCGTCGGTGCTTTCCGCGGCCATGGCGCGATCCCAGCTCAGGAGCCGCGCGCGCAGCTTCTCCGCGGCCGGGGTCAGCTCCGGGAGGTCGCGCAGGCGGTCGAGCAGCGCGGCGGCCTGGTGCAGCCGGACGTCACCGTGGATGGCCTCGCAATCGGCAACGCCGACAGCCGGATTCGCGGCGAGCAGGGTGTCGATCCGGTCGGCGCGGAAGGGCGGGACGCACTCGGTGGTGACCGGTTGCAGCGGGCCGGGGATGCGCTGGTTGGCGATGACCGAGTGGGCGGGCACCGCGGCGTCGAAGGCGGTGTCCCGCACCGATTCGGTGGCGTAGCCGCGCCATTGGTAGCGGGCGTCCCAGCCGGGCACCGGAAGCCAGTAGTTCTCCGCGGCCCGCTCCGGCATGCGGCCGGTGACGTGGTGCGTGAGCCGCCCGGCGGTGTCGCCGATGACGATCCGGTTGGCGGGCTCGGCCCACCCGCGCAGCGCCGCCTCGACCTCGCCGGTGGAGGTCGCGAAGAGCAGGTCGAGCGCCGGGTCGAAGGTGAGGCCGGGATCGGCGAGCATGGGGGTGCGCAGGCTCAGCGCGAAGCCCGCGTCCGGGCCGCCGATGATCACTGGGCCATTGCCGGTGACCACGATCTCGACCGGCACCGGGTCGGCGCCGCGCACCAGGATCCGCTCGGTGTGCACCGCCGCCGGGGCCGGGCCGTCCTGGGTCTCGGCGCGCACGCCGTCGGCGGTCCGGGTGAGCCTCTCCAGGTAGAGATCCTGGTAGTCGCCCATGGCATTGGTGATCCCCCACGCCACCGCCCCGGCATGCGCGAAGTGCGGCACCCCGGGCACGCCGGCGAAGGCGAACCCGACCACGTCGAATTCCGGCGCCGCCAGGTGGAACTGCTGGTAGATGCCGGGCAGCTCCAGGAACCGGTGCGGGTCACCGGCGATGAGCGGCGCGCCGCTCGCGGTGCGGGCGCCGGCGACGCCCCAGGCATTGCTGCCGGAGATCGCGTCGCCGAAGGTCGCCGGATCCGGTTGCGCTCCTTCGGTTTCGGGGAAGTAGCCGAGCAGCTCGGTGAGGAAGGCGTCGTCCGGAAGGGCGGGGACGGTCGGCTCGCCGGGGGCGACCCCCTCGCAGTCGAAGAGCGCCAGCGCGTCGATGCCGAGCGCACGGCAGGCGTGCAGCCGCCACAGCTTGGTCAGGAACCGGCCGAAGAGGATGTGGTGCACCAGGAATACCGCGATCGGGGTCCACGGCTGCCACGGTGCGGGGCGGTGATCGAACTCGGTCAGCTCGGGGGCCTCGGCGGTCGCCAGGGTGCTGTTCACGCCGTCCACGTAGGCGGCGATCAGCGCCCGGGTGCGCGGCGACGACGCGTCGTGGATGCGGCGGGCGGCGGCGTCCATCCGCGAGCGGCGGGCGAATTCGTCCCAGCCGACGGCGATTCCGCCGAACACCTCGGCGGTGCGGCCCTCGGCGCGCAGCCGCAGGAACTCCAGCTGCCAGGCCCGGTCGGTGCCGCAGGCGACGCCCTGCCCGTAGAGCGCGCCGGCCGCCGAATCGGCGCTGATGTGCGGGATGCCGTTGGCATCGCGGATGATCTCGATCGTCACGGGACCGCGACCTCCCGCTCGGCCGGCCGGTACGCGGCGATCGGATTGGCCAGGGCGTGATCGTCCGCCACCAGGGTGGCGTAGGAGTTGCCGAGGTCGACCATGCGCCGGTTGTTGCCGAGCTGCAGCCGGTTCAGGTGGATGGCGGGGAAGGCGGGGACGAAGGGGTCCCAGCGGCGGAAGCGGTCGGCGAGCTCCGGATGCCGGTCGCGGTAGTCGAGCAGGCTCGCCGCGACCAGTGCCCAGAAGCGGTCGTCCGGGAGCAGGCCATCGGCGTGCAGGATGAGCGCGAGGTGCCGCAGGAAGTCGTCGAAGATGTCGGAGAGCAGCCCCATGGCGCGGATCTCGTCGGGCTCCTCGGTCACCGCGCGGCGGGCCGCGTCGGGCAGCCCGGCGGGGTCGCCGAAGATCGAGACCTCCTCGCCGATGTCCTTGAGCACCGCGCGCACCGGCACCCCGGCGTCGAGCACCAGGATGAGGTTCTCGCCGTGCGGGGAGAACTTCAGCTCGTACCGGTAGAGCAGGTGCGCGATGGGGTGCAGATAGCAGCGCAGGTAGCGGGTGAGCCACTCCGCCGCGGGCAGCCCGGAGCGCTCGACGAAGGCGCGCACCAGCGGCGTTCCCTCGTGGTCGACGTGCAGCAGCGCGGCCATGGTGCTGAGCTGCTCGCCCTCGGCGGCCAGCGGGACCGGGCTCTGCCGCCACAGCGCGGAGAGCAGCTTGCGGTACTCCGAGCCCGGCTCGGTGAGCGCCGTGAGCTCGGTGTTGCGGTAGCCGATGGCGGCGACCTCGTACAGCACCGTGAAGCCGAGCTCGGCCAGGTACGGGTCGCTGGAGACGAGCCCGCGCACCCAGTCGTTGATCAGCGGGGTGGTGCGCATGTAATCCGCCGACATGCCGCGGGTGAAGCCCATGTTCACGATGGAGAGCGCCAGCTTCACGTAGTGCCGCTCCGGCGTCGCCGTGTTGAACAGCGAGCGGATGGACTGCTGCGGCTGGTAGTGGTCGTCGCTCACCCCGACCGGGACGATCCGCTGCTCGGCGAGGTCGACGGCGTAGACCCGCCGGATCCGCTCGGTCCACTGCCACGGGTGCACCGGCATGAAGTAGTAGGCGGCGGGGTCGAGGCCGCGATCGGTGAGCGCCGCGGTGAACCGCGCCAGCGTCTCGGTGCCCAGCTCGGCCTCGACCAGCCCCGGGTAGTCCACGCCGGAGACCGCGGCGAAATCGGTGTCCGCCCGGAGCACCGCCAGCCAGGGCAGCGGGAACCGGGCGCCCCACTCCGGGGCGTAGCGCTCGACGTCGTCCGCACTGAAGCCGAGCCTGCCCGCGTTGGCGAGCAGGCACGGGTGCCCCTCGGTCATGGCGCGCTCGATGGTCTGGAAGTCCGCGGCGGCCAGCTCGGCGGCCGGGATGCGCCGCTCGTCCGGGCGGCCCGCGCCGATGACCAGGGTGTTGCGGAACTCCTCCAGGTACTCCGGGAGCGCCTCCGGCGCGATGCCGAGCGCCGGGCCCAGGTCGATCACCAGGGCGATGGCGTCGACCGGCTGCTCGGCGCCGTCGCGGGTGCGGCGCAGCGAGGCCGGGTCGATGTGCCAGCTGTCCAGCGCGAGCACCTCGGCGCGGAAGGTGTAGGCGGTGCGGCCGTCGCCGGAGCGCACCAGGTACTCCCCCGGCGCCGCGACCTCGGGGCGGAGGAAGCGCTCGTGACAGAGCTCGGCCAGCACCTTGACCGCAATCCGGCGGTGGTAGGCGGGCCAGTGCGAAGAAGGGGTCACGTCGGCCTCTCAGGAATCGGTGCGCCGGAAGGCGGGGGCGAGGAAGCGGCCGTTGCCGGTGACCCGGACGAAATCGGCGCGGGTGCAGTAGCTGAGCCGCGCGACCTTGTCGCCCACCGGGTAATCACCGGCCACCGCGAAGCCGACCGCGGCGTTCAGCCGCTGCACCTCGAGGTTGCGGACATCCGGCTCCACCACCACCCGCTCCGCGCCGAGCTCGAAGAACGCGGTGCGCATGATGTGCAGCATCACCGCGCCGGTGAATCCGCTGAGCGCGCGGTCGGTGCTCGCCACCAGCAGGTGCATGCCGATGTCGCCGGGCTCGGCGGCGTAGCCGGTGCCCGGCTCGGCCAGCTCGCTGGTCGCCGGGTTGTAGAGCTCGAAGAGGAACTCGGGGTTGCCCTCGTAGGAGCCGATGCGCAGCCCGTACCTCGGGTCGCCGCCGATCGTCGCGCTGTGCCGGATGAGCTCCTCGACGTCGGCCACGGTGCTGGTGAGCATTCCCCAGTACGCGGCCTTCGGATCGGTGAGCCAGCCGTGCGCGAGCACCGCGTCCCGCTCGATCTCCATGGGCCGCGAGTCGAACGGGTAGTGCGGTGCGGCACCGGCGATCTCGTCCTCGACCTCGGTGTCGGAGAGCCGCAGCACGGCGAGCACGGTCTCGGCGACCCGGCCCGCGCGCTCGCCCTCCAGCTCGGCGATGCGCTCGGCCAGCCCCGCCACCGAGCGCCGCACGAAGATATCGGCCACCGTGAGCTCCGGCGCGTCCAGCCACTGCCGCGCCTGCGCCACGAAGGCGGTGGCGAGCACGGAATCGCCGCCGAGCGCGAGGAAGTCGTCGGTCGCGCCGAGCGGGCGGGCGGGCAGGATCTCGCCGAGCACGGTGACCAGCGCCTTCTCCAGCGCGGTGCGCGGCTCGACCGCGGCCTGCTCCGCGGCCCCGGCCAGCTCGCGGAGCTTCGCCCGGTCGTACTTGCCGTTGGCGGTGAGCGGCAGCGCCTCCACCACCGCGATGGAGCGCGGGATCATGTGCGGCGGAAGCACATCGGCGAGCGCGGCGCGCAGCTCCTCGCCCTCGGCCGCGCCGACGACGGCGGCGCGCAGCTCGCGCCCGTCCGACCAGGCCACGGCCGCGCTCACGGCATCGAGGCCGAGCAGCCCGGCCTCGACCTCGCCGAGCTCGACCCGGTACCCGCGCACCTTGACCATGTGGTCGGCGCGGCCGAGGAACTCCAGGAAGCCGCCGGGGAGGTAGCGGGCCAGGTCGCCGGTGCGGTACCAGCGCACGCCGTCGCGGGTCAGGAAGCGGTCGGCGGTGCGCTCCGGGTCGGCGCGGTAGCCGTCGGCGACGCCGGCGCCGCCGATCCACAGCTCGCCGGGCACCAGGTCGGGCCGGTCCCGGCCGGCGGCGTCCACCACCCGGCAGCGCACCCCGGCCAGCGGGGTGCCGTACGGCACGAAGGCCGCGTCCGCAGGCACCTGCGGCCGCTCGCAGACGGTGGAGTGGATGGCGGTCTCGGTGGTGCCGCCGAGCCCGGCCACCCGGCAGGCCGGACGCTGCGCGGCGACCCGGTCGAGCAGCGCCACCTCGACCTTGTCGCCGCCGAGCAGCACCACCCGCAGCGATTCCGGCAGCGGGACCAGGTCGAGCAGCATGCCGAGGATCGATGGCACGCAGTTCAGCACGGTCACCGAGTGCTCGGTGAGCAGCCGGGCCCAGGTGTCGACCCTGGTGTGCTCGTCGTCGCCGGGGACGACGACGGCGCCGCCCACCGCGAGCGCGGCGAAGATGTCGAAGACCGAGAGGTCGAACTCCAGCGAGGAGACCTGCAGCGTCCGGTCCGCCGCGCCCAGCTCGTACCGGTCCACCAGGTCGGTGAGGGTGGCCACCGCCGCCCGGTGCGGCACCTGCACGCCCTTGGGCAGCCCGGTCGAGCCGGAGGTGAAGAGCACGTAGGCGAGGTCGTCCGGCGTGACCGGCACCGGCTCGGCCGGGTCGGCGGCGCGGGCCGCGCCGACCTCGACCACCACCGAATCCGGCCAGGCCGCCGGGCGATTCGTGAGCACCGCGGCGGGCGCGGCGACGGCGGCGATGCGCTCCCGGCGGGCGGCGGGCTGGGTCGGCGCGAGCGGCACGTAGGCGGCGCCCGCGGTGAGCACGCCGAGCGCGGCCGCCACCTGGTCGCCGCCCTTGGGCAGGTCGATGATCACGGTGTCGCCGGTGCGCACCCCGGCCGCGCGCAGCGCGCCCGCGATCCGGCGGGCCTCGTCGGCGAGCTCGGCGTGCGAGCGGGTGCGGTTCTCCGCGACGACCGCGGGGGCGGCGCCGCGCCGCTCGGCGAGGGCGAGCACCCGGCCGTGCAGAGTGCCGTCGAAGTGCGGGGTCTCGGGCAGCGGGTGCTCGGTGGCGAGCCGCTCGGCGCGCACCTCGTCGGCGAGCGGGTCGGGGGCGGGCACGTCCCACTCACCCGCGATGAGCAGGTCGAGCAGCCGCACGTAGTAGCCGAACATGGCCTCGGCGGCGCCGGGCTCCAGGTCGGAGGCGCGCACGTCCCAGTTCAGCAGCAGGGTGCCCGCCAACTCGGTGACCTGGGCGTCGAGCAGCACCTGCGGGCCCTGCGAGACGATCCAGGACGGCTCGCCGAGTACCTCGGTGACGGCGGGCGAGAACAGCTCGCCCAGCCCGAGCGCGCTGGTGAAGACCACCGGCGCGACCACCGGCTCGCCGCGGTGCCTGCCCAGCTCGCGCAGCACGTCCAGCCCGCCGACGCTGCCGTGCGCGGCGGCCTCGTGCAGCGTGGCGCGCATGGTGGCCGCCCGCTCGGCGAGGGTGCGCGGCTCGGTGAGGTCGACCGCGACGAGCAGCGAGGAGGTGAAGTCGCCGACCACCCGCTCCACGTCCGGGTGCACCGGGTCGCGGTCGAAGAGCGGAACCGTGAGCAGGAAGCGCGGGCTCGCCGACCAGGCGCCGACCGCCTCCGCGAAGACCGCGGCCACCGCCGCCGCCGGGGTGGTGCCGCGCCGGTGCGCCTGCTCCTCCAGCCGCCTGCGGTCGGCGGCGTCGATGGCATGGTGCAGCCGCACGGTGGCAGGCTCGGTGCCGCCGCGCCGGGCGGCGTCGCTCAGCGGCAGCTCGGGCGGGCCGGGCAGGTGCGGAATCCGCTCCCGCCACCAGGCCAGGTCGGCCTCGCTCGGGACCCGGGCGGTGCGGGCCGCGGAGAGCGCGGGAAAGGCGACGCCGAGCGGGGGCAGCGTTTCGCCGCGGTAGAGCCGGGCCAGGTCGTCGACGAGCACCCGGTAGCTCATGGCGTCGGCGGCGATCATGTCCACGTCCAGGTGCACCCGGGTGCGGCCGCCGCCGAGCAGGCTGAGCTCGGCGCGCAGCACCGCGCCGTCCTCGATCGGCAGCGCGCGGTGCGTGCCCGTCCGCCTGAGCTCGGCCAGCGCGGCCTCGGGGGCGGGCTCCGCGCGCAGGTCGTGCAGCGCGATCGCGTCCCGGTGCGCGGCGCCGATCACCTGGGTGCCGTCGGGCAGCACCCGCACCCGGAGCATGGGGTGCCGCTCCAGCAGCGCCGCCACCGCCGCCGCGAACCGCTCCGGATCGGCGACCGCGCCGTCGAACTCGATGTAGAGGTGCGCCGCCACCCCGCCGAAGGCGTGGCTGTGCGAGCGGCCGATCCAGTAGGCGTGCTGCATGGGGGCCAGCGGGAACGGCGCCGCCGGATCCACCTCGGGGAGCGCGGCCTCGGGCTCGCCGGGCAGTTCGCCGACCAGCAGCGTGGTCCAGGCGCGCAGGGTGGGATCGGCGGCGAGCCGGGCGAAATCGATATCGTGCCCGCGCTTCCGCCACTTTCCGGAGAGCCGCATCATGCGCAGCGAATCCAGCCCCTGCTGGATCAGATCGCCGTCGAAATCCAGCGATTCCGGCGCGATTCCCAGCACCGAGCCGACCTCCGCCCGGATATCGACATCCGTCTCCGACCGCATGACCACCATCGACAACGCCTCTCGCAGAATGTGAACTTAGGTTACCCTAATTTGTTGCCCTGTCTACTGTGATGTGTTGCGGCACAACAGCTTTCACCTGGCACGGGCGCGCGGGGGTACCGCGCCGCTTCCGGCCCGTTCGACAGTTCTCTTTTCGGTTTGTGCGGGTCAGCCGAGGCCGGCGGATATCCGCCAGCCGGCGGCATCGTTCTGCTGCCACCAGAAATCGGCGAACCGGCCGGAGGCGGCGAGCAGTTCCTGCACGCTGCCGTCCTCGGCCACCCGGCCGTCCTCCACGAACAGCACCCGGTCGGCACCGGCGATCGTGCTGAGCCGGTGCGCCACCACGATGCGGGTCCGGCGCTGCGGGTCGTTGGTGACCGCGGCGACCACCGCCGCCTCGTTCTCCGCGTCCAGCGCGCTGGTGCCCTCGTCCACCGCCAGCACCGCGGCCGGTTTGAGCAGCGCCCGCGCGATCGAGACGCGCTGCCGCTCACCGCCGGAGAGCGCGGTGCCCGCCTCGCCGACCATGGTGTCCAGGCCGTCCGGCAGCCGCTCCGCGAACTCGTCCACCCGGGCCAGCCGGAGCGCGGTCGCGAGCCGCTCGGGGTCGGCGCCGGGATCACCGGCGAGCACGTTCTCCCTGATGGTCCCGGCGAAGAGGTACGGCTGCTGGAACACGACGGCCGCCGCGGCGGGCCGGACCGCCGGGTCGAGCGCGCCCAGGTCGGCGCCGCCGACCCGCACGGTGCCCGCGTCCGGCGCCTCCAACCCCGCCACCAGCGCGAGGATCGTGCTCTTGCCCGCGCCGGAGGGCCCGACGATCGCGGTGATCTCGCCCGCGCCGAACTCGAGGTCGAGCCCGGCCAGTACCGGGTCGTCGCCGTAGCCGAAGTGCACGCCGCGCAGTTCGACGGCGGCGCCCGCGGCCACGGCGGGCGGCTCGGTGGCACCGGACGCCGGGCCCGGCGCGTCGGTGACGGTCCTGATGTCGCGCAGCGTGTTCCGCGCGCTCTCCAGCCCACCGGAGAGGTCGCCGATGGCGGCGAACGGCTCCAGGAACCGGACGACCACGACGATCAGCGCCACCGCCTCCGGCAGCCCGATGCTGCCGCGCACCGCGAGCCAGGCGGTGGTGCCCGCCAGCCCGAGCAGCGCCAGCTGACTCGCCAGCCCGAAGAGCACCTGCCCCGGAATGCTGAGCAGCAGCAGCCGGACCGTCGCGCCGTGCTGGGCATCGAGCGCCGCGCCGGTCTCACTCCGGGCAGGCGCCACCCGCCGGGCCGCGCGCAGCGCCGCCTGGGTGCGGGCGAACTCCAGGATGCGCGCGGTGAGCGCGCTGTTCGACTCGGTGGCGACTCGGTCGGCGGCCCTGGTGAGCCGCAGCGTCGCGCCGAGCGCGCCGAGCAGCAGCAGCACCGCGAGCAGCGCCGCGACCCCGAGCTGCCAGGCGATGGGCAGCAGCGCGAGCCCGATGGCGATCGGCAGCAGCAGCCCCTGGATGACCGGGGTCATCAGGTAGCCGACCAGCCCGACCAGCTCCGGCCCGGTGGCGGCGATGGCCCGGCGGGTGATCGCCGCGTTCTCCTCGCCGAACCAGCGCAGCGGAATCCGCGCGACCTGCGCGGAGACCGTGCGCTGTGCCGTGTCGAGCAGCCCGAAGCCGAGGTCGAAGCCGACCCGGGAGGCGATCGAGTCCACGATCCAGCCCGCCGCGACCGCGCCGGTCAGCGCGCCCACCCAGGGCCACGCGGCGGCCGGGTCGGCGCCGAAGAGCGCGGTGACCAGCGGGACGATCAGTACCACGGCGACCGCGCGCAGCAGCGTGGAGAGCACGGTCAGCGCGAGGTAGCCGGCGAAGAGCCGGCGCCGGGCGGGCGGGATCAGGGCGAGAACGGTGCCGATCATCGCGCGAACTCCTCGGTCTCGGCGGCATTCCAGAGCTGGGCGTAGCGCCCGTCGGCGGCGAGCAGCTCGGGGTGCGTGCCGCTCTCGGCGATCCGGCCGCCGTCCAGCACCACGATCCGGTCCGCCTCGGTGACGGTGCGCAGCCGGTGCGCGATCACCAGCACGGTGCGCCCGGCGGCGAGCCGGTCCAGCGCCCGCTGCACCAGGTACTCCGACTCCGGGTCGGCGAAGGCGGTGGCCTCGTCCAGGATCAGCACCGGCGTGTCGGCGAGCAGTGCCCGCGCGATGGTGAGCCGCTGCCGCTCGCCGCCGGAGAGCGCGGTGTCCGCGCCGAGCACGGTGTCGTAGCCCTGCGGCAGCCGCAGGATGCGGTCGTGCAACTGGGCGTCGCGGGCGGCCTGTTCGACGGCGGCGAGATCGGCGTCCGGGACCGCGAGCGCGATGTTCTCCCTGACCGTCCCGTGCACCAGCTGGGCATCCTGGAAGACGAAGCCGACCCGGGTGTACAGCTCGTCCGGGGTGAGCCCCGCGATATCGCGGCCGCCGACCCGGATCTGCCCGGCGTCCAGGTCGTGGAAGCGGGCCAGCAGCGCGGCCAGCGTGGACTTGCCCGCGCCGGAGGGGCCGACCAGCGCGGTGACGGTGCCCGGCTCCAGGGTGAGCGTGATGTTCTCGACCACCGGGACCCCGGCCCGGTAGCCGAAGGTCACCTCGTCGAAGACCACCCGGCCCGCCGGCTCCGCGCGCTCGATGCCGCCCGCGCGCACCACCAGCGCGGGTTCGTCCAGCGTGTTCTGGATGTCGCGGGCGGCGAGCCTGCCCTCGCGCAGCCCGGAGAGGCCGTAGCCGATGCTCAGCAGCCGGGAGCCGAAGGTGGTGCCGAGGAAGAGGAACGGCAGCAGGTCGACCGGGTCGAGCCGGTCGGTGGTGATCAGCGCGGTGCCTGTCAGCGCGATCAGCCAGAGGAAGGTGACCGGGCGGGTGATCAGGTCCATCAGCGACTTCTTGCCGACGAACGGACGCTGCCAGCCGTCCAGGAAGGCGATGTAGCCGTCCAGGCTGCGCCGGAACGGGGAGGCCGCGGCGCCGCCGAAGACCCGGATCACCGGCTGGCCGTCCAGGTACGAGGCGGCCTCGGCGTTCATCCGCTCGGCCCAGCGCTGCGACTGCACGATCTTGGGCCCGGACTGGGCCATCATGGTCAGCATGGTGAGCACGGCGCCGAGCACCGGGATCAGCAGGATCAGCCCGAGCCGCCAGTCCACCCAGAACAGGTAGCCGAGCACCGCCAGCGGCGCCACCACCGCGGCGACGGCGTCGGTGACGGCGTGCGTCACCAGGTAGTGCAGGGACAGCGTGTTCCCGGTGACCAGCTTGCTCACCTGGCCCGAGCTGCGCGCGGTGAACCAGCCGAGGGGAAGCGTGGCCAGGGTGCCGAGCAGCCGGGCGCGCAGGTCGCGGCCGAAGCGGGCGTCCACCGCGTGCAGCCACAGTTGCAGGGCGGATTCCAGCAGGGTGCCTGCGCCGAAGAGGGCCAGCGCCCAGAGGCCGAGCGACCAGAGCGTGCCGGAATCGCTGCCCGCCAGCAGGTTCCTGGCGAGTTCGACCAGCAGGACGTAGGGGGCGAGCTGGAGCAGGGTCAGCACCACCTGCAGCACGCCCGCCGCGACGAGCTTCGGGCGGATCTCGGCGAACAGCCTGCTGCCCGCCTGCGAGCGCCAGCGTCCGGGGGTAGGGGTCGGTGCGCCCGCACCGGCGGCGGAACTCGCGCCGCCGGCCGCGCCGACCGTCGCCCCTGCCGCGGCACCGTTCGCCGTAGCGGCCGCGGCACCGTTCGCCGTAGCGGCCGCAGCACCGTTCGCCGTACCGGCCGCGGCACCGTTCGCCGTAGCGGCCGCAGCACCGTTCGCCGTACCGGCCGCAGCACCGTTCGCCGTACCGGCCGCAGCACCGTTCGCCGTAGCGGCGGTAGCGCGGTTCGCAGTGGCGGCCGCGGCGCCATCCGCCGCCCCCGTGCCTGTCTCGCCCGCCGCCGCGGCGACATCAGCCGCCACCGCACCGACGGCCGGGCGCGGCTGCGCGCTCCCCGCCCGCTCGGCGTCGCGCTCCGCGGCATCCCGCGACTTCCCCATGGACCGCCCGTGCACCCAGTACGCCTGGGCGTAGATATCGCTCTTGGGAAAGCCGAACTCCTTGAGCCGGGTCCGGACGTGCTTGAGCGACGCCGACTCCGGCCCGGCCCAGCAGTACCAATTCGCCCAGTCCCGTACCTCGAGCGCCTCGGCCAGCGCGGACTCCGAGCTGCGCGGTACCCAGTGCACCCGGGCCAGCGGGTGCGGGGTGAGCGGGATGAGCAGGTCGTCGTCGTGGTGCAACTCCAGGTACACCTCCACCGCGACCTGCGGCGGCACCGCGGCGAGGATGGTGTTGATGGCCGGGATCGAGGCCGAATCACCGATCAGCAGGTACCCGGCGGGCAGATCGTCGCCGACATGGAAGTTCTTCGAGCCGAACGACGTCACCTCGATGGTCTCGCCCCCGGTCACCCGGGTCGCCCAGGCGGAGGCGGGCCCGGCCGGCTCGTGCAGCACGAAATCGACGGCGAAGCGCCCGGTCTCCGGCTCCGCCTCGGCGATGGTGTACCCGCGCTGGAACTCGCTCTCGGACCCCGCCGGATCCGGGAACCAGAACCGCAGCCAGGCCGTCGGCTCCACGCTGATCTCGGCGAAGAGCGTGGGCGCGGTCAGCCACACGCGGAGCAGCCGGGGCGTGGTCTGCTCGGTGCCGAGCACCGTCGCGGTGTGGTACACCACGCCGAAGCCGCGGAGCACCGCTCCCTGGAAACCTCTGCGAGCCATGCCGTTCCTTTACTGGTCGTTTCGCACGTCGGCGCGGGTGAGCCGCACGGTCCCGGCGGCGAAGATCGCGACGCAGATCGCGGCGAAGTAGAGCAGCGAGCCGTTCTGCCCGCCGAAGGCGCTGTCGAAGGTGGCCATCTGCCCCACCCCGAGCTCCCCGTTCCGGAACGGCGAGAGCTGCTGCAGCGTGATCCCGAGATCGCCGGGCACGAAGGTGACGAAGGTTTCCACGCCGAATTTCCAGAGCAGCACGATCATCACCACCAGCCCCGGCTTGGGCAGCAGCGCGGCGAGCCCGAGCCCGAGCGCGCAGACCAGCACGGTGAAGAGCGGAATGCCGAGCCAGAGCCGGATGCCGTCGGCGGAGAGAATCTCCACCCGCCCCCAGATCTCCGGGAAGAGCAGCGGGAAGCCCCCGAGCATGACCAGCACCGTGAACGCCGCGGTGACCGCCCCGATCAGCCCGTACACCACCAGCTTCGCCACCGGAAGCAGCCAGCGCCGCGGCTGGATCCGGAAGACGATCTGCGCGGTGTCGTCCCGGAACTCACCGGCCAGCGCGGAGACCGCGCCGACCATGAGGATGAAGGTGGAGAAGACCAGGATCCAGTAGGCGGCATTGTCGGTGTCCATGCCACCGCCGCCGTTGAGCTGGTTGGACTCCACGGCTTTGGCGATGCCGAAGTTGAGCGCGGTGGGGATGAGCACCGCCAGCGGGAGCACGGTGTACCAGAGCGGGCTGCGCCGGGAGAGCTTGGCGAACTCACTGCGCACCGCGTCGATCAGCAGGGTCACCGCTGCGCTCCGCTCGCCGCGTACTCCACGCTGCCCCTGGTGATCTCCAGGTAGGCGGCCTCCAGCGGACGCTCGCCGGAGCCGCGGGCGACGGTCTCGTCCCGGCTCGCGTCCCAGAGCACCGCGCCCGCGCCCATGACCACGATCCTGGTGCCGGTGATCGCCACCTCGGTGAGGTCGTGCGAGGCCACCAGCAGGCAGGTGCCGTCGGCCGCGAGCCCGGTGAGCAGCTCGCGCAGCCACAGCGTGCCCTCGACGTCGAGCCCGTTGGCCGGTTCGTCCAGCACGATGGTGCCCGGCTCGCCGAGCAGCGCCGCGGCGATACCGAGCCGCTGCAACATGCCGTAGGAGAACCGGCCGACCGGGCGTTTCGCGGCCGGGCCGAGCCCCACCCGCTCCAGCAGCGCCCCGACATCGGCGCGCCTGCGCCCGCCGAGCGCCGCCTGCCAGCGCAGGTGCTGCTCGGCGGTGTGCCGCGGGTTGCGGGCGAAGGCCCCGAGCGCGAAGCCGATGGTGCCGAGCGTGCTCGCCAGCTCGGGCAACGCCGTGCCGTCGATCCGGATCCGCCCGGCGTCCGGGCGGACCAGGCCGGCGATCATCCGCATGACCGTGGTCTTCCCGGCGCCGTTCGGCCCGAGCAGGTAGGTGATCGCCCCGTCCTCGGCGGTGAAGCTCACCTCCCCGACGGCAACCCGGTCACCGAACCTCCTGGTGACGCCATCGACGCTGATCATCCCGCGGCCCCGCGCCCGTCAGCGGCTCAGTAGCCGAAGCTCGGGTTGCCCGCGCACTGCAGCTGCTGGCAGATGCGCTTCCAGTCGAACTTCCAGAGCCCGGCGTCCCGGATGAAGTGGTAGGTGGTGGTCTGTGCCGGGATACCGGCCATCAGGCCGTGCACGGTGACCGAGAGGGTGTTGCCGTCGTTCTGCACCGGCCCGATGGCGCGGCCCTGCAGCGAGAAGAAGTCCATGGTCCGGCTGTACTGCATGACCTTTTCCAGCTCGGCGCGCGCGCCCGGCCCGTTGTAGCTCACCTCGACCTTGGGGTCGATACCGATATTCGGGTTCCAGAAGGCCGCGAACTGGCGCTCCAGCTGATCCAGGCTCGGCTGCTCCGCACGCACGTACAGATCGCCCGCCTTGGCGTCGCGAATGGAGACATCCGCGGTGGCCGGCGCCGATGCCAGCACGAGACTCACCACAAATGCGGCAAATAGGACGATACTGGACCTGATGGTCTTGACCATGGCACACCTTCCGAACGGTCCCGAGAGGGAGAGGCGGTGCCACACGCAACCGCCGAGCGACGCCAACGATAACCGCGGAAAGTTTGGTTAGTCAAACCTAAGTATGGAAAGGGTCAAGCGTGGGCAAAGGAGCGGCGCTCACGGCCGGGTCGAGCGCGGCGGGCGGCCGCATGGCGCAGGAGCGCCGCACCATCGCCGGGGCCGAGCACCTGATCTTCTTCGCCGAGCAGGGCGGCAATGCCGTCAGCGCTACGCAGAACGACGCGGGCGCGCGCTGACCGCTCAGCCGTTCAGCAGCACGTCGGCCCAGCGGTCGGCGTCGAGCAGGACGGCGGCGGGCAGGCCGGTGGCCTCGGCCAGCGCGCCCGGGTGCAGCCGGTCGTAGGCGCGGGCGGCGGCGGTGGCATCGGCCGGGGGCAGCAGCAGCCAGTCGGCGGCCAGCCGGGTGGGGGTCCAACGCGGCGGGGTGTGGCCGGTGTCCTCGCGGACGTCGAGCAGGCGGTGCCTGCGCAGCCCGCGCCAGAGCTCGGCCCAGCGGTCGAAACCGGCGGCGGCGGGCGCCTGCTCCGGGATCAGCGGGCGGGGCAGCTGCGCGGCGCTGACCAGCGCGAGCACCGGTAGCCGGAAGGCGCGGGCGAACCACAGCCTGCGGGCGCCGTCGCCGCGCAGCTCGTACACCGGCCCCGCCGGGCCCTCGACCCGCACCAGCCGGATCGGCCTGGCGCCGCCGCCGAGCAGGAAATCATCGGTCCAGGTGCGCAATTCGGCTTCGGTACCCGTGGCGCGCAGGGTGCGGCAGAAGCCGGCCACCGACCGGCTGTCGTCGTCGGTCGGCTCGCGCGTGCGGCCGGGGACGGCGAGCACGGTGCGCGGGTCGATCCAGTCCAGGCTCTGCGCGCCTGCCTGCGGGCGGTCGGCGGGGAGGTAGGGCACCGGCGGGGTGCCGTCGAAGACCGCGATCCGCCCCACCAGCGGCGGCGATCCGAGGTCGGCGGCGATCCCGGCGCGCAGCCAGTCCTGGAGCTCGGGTTCGCTCGCCGGGATCCGCTCGCGGAGCTGAACCAGCCCGGCGCGCAGGGTGTCCCGCTGCGGGCGGTCGGCGGCGGCGCGCAGCAGCCGGGGCCAGCCGGGATCGTGGTCCAGGTGCCCGGCGCGCACGTGGTCGGGGTCGTCCCGCGCGGGCGCGAGAGAGACCACAGGCCCGGTGGTGGCGGTGGCGCCGTAGCGGCGCAGCAGGGTGGCCATGTCCTCGACGGTCGGCGCCCAGCCGCGCACCACCCGCTCCCCCACCCGCGCCTCGAAGACCCCGCGGACGTCACGCCACAGCATCGGCGGGCTCCGCGAGCCGGATCCGGGCGCCGGGGCGCAGGTTGGTCCTGGCGATATGGCCGTCGTAGTGCGCGAGCACCTTCGGGTCCATGATGCGG
>NZ_BDBH01000019.1 GCF_001612885.1 Nocardia harenae NBRC 108248
ACCGCTCAGAAGCAGCGTATTCTCCGCACCGGGTATCGGGTCGACGTACACAAAATCACTCGCTTTCAAGGAATTCTCGCCGGAGGTGCGGACCACCGCGGACACGGCCGTGCTCGAGGAGATGCGGGACTATCTCGGTGAACTGACCTTCGGCGACGGAGTGGATCTGCTCACGCGCGCGGCCTGGCCGTGCGATGTGGTCGAGGAGGAGAGGTCCCAGCGCACCGCCGGTTTCCTCATGCCGCTCGTGCCGTCGCGGTTTCTCCTCGAGTGGCGAACCCCTTCGGAGCCGGCGGGGCGGCCCGCGGAATTCCGGCATCTCCTCACCGGCGTGCAGCCTCTCGCGCCGTCCAGGGCGGCCGTGTCCGACCGGCAGCGTTACCAGCTCCTCGCGGCGGCAGCCGAGACCATAACGATCCTGCACAGCCACCAGATCGCCATCGGTGACCTGTCCGCGACGAATCTGCTGTTCGCCCTGGAACCCGCGCCGAAGGTGTATCTCCTCGCCTGCGACTCCATGCGGTTTCGGTCCCGGTCGGTCTTCGATCAGATCGAGCATCCGGCCTGGGGTGTCCGCGCGGTGAATCCGGACGAGGAATTGGCGACGGTTCACTCCGACTCGTACAAGCTCGGGCTGCTGGCGTTGCGGTTGCTCGCCGGGGACGAAGCCGTCTCGGACGCGGACAAGGTCCCGGACTCCGTCCCCACCGCCATCCGGATGCTGATCAGATCGGCGCTGATGGAGTCGCCGACGGCGCGCCCGACGCCCGGCGACTGGATACAGCCGCTCACCGACGCCGCGGCCGACGCCGACGATTCGGTGCCCGCCGCCGAACTGCCATATCGGCAACAGGCGGTGGAGCGGTCACCCGGCGATGCGTTCGCGCGGATCGACACGCCGCGCCCCGCGCGCCGGAAGACCCGCTCCGACCTGAGCGGCGCCCTGATCAGCAGCCGGTATGTGATCACCGACTGGATTGCCGAGGGTCGCACCGGAAGCCTCTACTCGGCGTACGACAAAATGCGCGGCCACCCCGTCGGGATCAAGGTGATCCGGGAACGGGACGAGCAGACCCAGCTGTGCCTGCAGCAGCGCGGAAGGGTGTGGCTCGGTGTGGAACACCCCAACCTCGTCCGCATCCTCGATGTGCAGACCGTGATGGGTGACGAACCCGCGTACATCGTCTGCGACATCGCGCCCGGCCGCAATCTCGACGACGTCCGCGCAACGCGCGACCTGGAGGCCGAGGAGGCGGTGTGGATCACGCTCCAGATCTGCGCCGCGGTGGAGCAGATCCATAAACGCGGGCACGTGCACGGCGAGATCGCCCCGCACAATGTCCTCGTCGCCGACAACGACCTGCGGGTGACGCTGCTCGAGCCGGGTATCGCGCGGCCGGGCGGCGCCCAGGTCAATCAGCGGGCAGACGTCGCCGCGGTGGTTGGCCTGCTGCGCGGGATGCTGTACCGCGGCGATACGCCGGGAACGCACTTCGGCCGTAGCAACGGGCAGCCGCGTGCGCGAATCCCGGAGAAACTGCGCGTCGTGCTGGAACAGCGGCCACGCGCGGGCGGCGAAAGCCGTTTCTCTCATATCGGGGAACTGCGCGACCAGCTGACCCCGTTCACCAACAGGAGCACGTCACTGCCGCCGCCGGGCGACCCGATCGTGGCGCTGCACGGCATCCGGACCCACGCCACCTGGCAGCGCGCCTTCGGTGAGGTGGCGTCGAGCGCCGGCTTCAACGTGCGCGTCGATCGCTGGAACTTCGGCTACTTCTCGCTCCTGCGCTTCCTCATGCCCTGGTCCAGGTCTGCCAAGGTCGAGTGGTTCCGCGAGATCTACATGGACGAGTTCGAGAACAGCCACCGCTCCGGCACGAAGCCGCCGTCGGTGGTCGCGCACAGCTTCGGCACCTATATTCTCGGCAACGCGCTGCTGCGGTATCAGTACCTCCGTTTCGACAAGGTCCTGCTCTGCGGGTCGATCCTGCCGACGGATTTCCCGTGGAACGAGTTGATCGAGCGGGGCCAGGTGCAAACCGTCCGGAACGAGTACGGTACGAAGGACTTCTGGACTCGTACCGCGGGGTGGTTCGTCCGTGGGGCGGGCCCGTCCGGCACCGAGGGTTACGCGTTCCAGCACGAGCGTCTGGAGCAGGAAGAGTTCAGGTTCGCGCACAGCGAGTATTTCTCACGGGCTCACATGGTCGGTTCGTGGCTGCCCTTCCTGAAGTCCAAGAACAGCCAGCGACTGCCGCAGAAGATTCGTGTGGCGGAGCCGCGGGCGGATCTGCCTTTCGGGCTCTACACCTCCTACATTGTTCTGATCGCGATCGTGGTCGGCGCAGTTCTCCTTTGGGCCTAGTCCGGCGACCTCGTCGTCAGTAGTCCGCGCTTCCGGGTGCGACGCCCGCATGGCCCCGGCGATCGAACAGCTGCTACACGCGCTCACCCGCGCGGTGAGCGCCCTCTCGGTCACCGACATCCGGTTCGCGATGGCGGGCGGCTGCGCGATGTACGCGCGCCGCGGCCGGGCCTTCGCCCACGATGTCGACCCCTTCCTCAAACCGGAGGATGTCGGCCGCGCGGGCCCACGCTGGTGGGGAGCGGGAGATCTACCCTTCCTCGGCTCGTACCCGCCCGGCGAGGTGATCGACGAGGCGGGGGCGGCGCTGGCGCTGCACAGCCACGCGCACGCGGGCACCGAGCGCGGCACGACGCCGGGCGGCATCCGGGTGCGCAATGTCGCGCAACCGGTCATTCGCACCGTCGCCGCCGTCTACGAACTCCGTGAACCCGCCGCGACGGGCGCCGGGCACCGCGTCGCCGCGGGCTGAGCGGGCATTGCCCCGGACCCCGTCGGGAGTCCGGGCTCGGCAGGCGGCAGGCCGGGCAGGCGCGATCCAGCAGGACGCCGTGCTCGAGGCCGTCGCGCGGCTCGCACGATTGACCGGGGTGCCGCCGGGTATGACCGGAGAGCCCCCGTTCGACGTGGCAGAAAGGAGCTCGACATGAGCGCCCCGAACACACCCGGCGAGAGGCGGGAAGTCCCGGTCGCCGGGCACAGCTTCCCGGACGACTCGCGCACCACCCGCTCACACGCAGGCGAAGCGCTGGAGGACACTCGCAACTGGCCCGGCATGATCCTGGTCGGGCTCGGCATCGTGCTGGTCGGGCTGACCCTGGTGGCGGCCGGGTACGGCTTCGAGGGCTGGGCGATCATCGCGGGCATCGCCTGCGGCGTCTGCCTGGTGGTAGGCGCGGCCCTGGTCGTGTTCGAGCATCGGCGGGTGAAGGCGCTCGAGGGGCGCAGCCTGACCGACCCCGCCGGGCACTGACGGGCCGGGCTCCATGCGTTCGCTCCACCTCTGCGCGCTCGCAGCGGCCGGTGCCCTGCTGCTCGCCGGCTGCTCCGGCGACGGCCCCGACATCGACCCGGTCCCGGCCACCGCGACCGGCGGCGGCTCCATCACCCTGACCTTCCCGCCGCCCGCCGACGGCACCACCGCGGAGGTGCCGGACACCGACACCATCACCGCGAGCGCCGAGCGCGACCTCTGCGAGAGCATCGCCCCGGAGATCGAGGGGTGGGCGGCGCAGGGCGGCACCGGCGCCAGGTTCTCCTTCAACACCACCGTGCAGGGCTGGGCGGCCCGTAACGGCGGGCTCAACGACATCGTGGTGCGGGACCGCTCGGTGGTGGACACCATCACCGCCAAGACCTGCCCCGACGTCCGGCAGCGGGCGCTCGCCGCGCTCGGCACCTCCGACCTGGCGTCCGGCCTGGTCGGCTTCGGCAACTGATTCTCGCGAGGGACACCATGCGGCACACCAGTATTCGGCACCGGATCGCGGGCATCGCGTTCGTCGTCACCGCGGCGGCCTTCGGCGGGGTCGGCTGCGACCAGGTGGAGGAGGCGGTGAATCGGGGTGGGGATACCCCCTGCAACGAGTACATCGCGCAGTCCGCCGAGGACAAGCGGACGACCGTCACCAAGTACCTGGAGAACGATCGCGGTTCGGCGCCGGACGCCACGACCGTGGATGCGGCCATCGGGGCCATCGACCTCATGTGCCGGGCGCAGGCGAACGCCGGGACGCCCATCCGGGAGGCGGACATCAGCGGGATCATCGTGCCGAAGTAACGGCTCGGGCCGAATCGAGACGATTGGAACGGGCCGCACCGGCTATGACGCGTCCATGACGTCTCTGTGGTTGCAGGAAACCCGTACGCCGGCCCGGCTCCCGCTGACCCCGGGACGGCGCTTCGACACGGTGGTGGTCGGCGCCGGGCTCACCGGCCTGGTCACCGCGCTGGTGCTGGCCCGCGCCGGGGCGACGGTGGCGGTGCTGGAGGCCGGGCGGGTGGGCGCGGGCACCACCGGCGGCACCACCGGCAAGGTGAGCCTGCTGCAGGGCACCCGGCTCCAGCAGATCGCGCGCAAGCACACGCCGGAGACCGTGCGCCAGTACGTCGCGGCCAATACCGCGGCGCTGGACTGGGTCACCGCGTACTGCGCGAGCGCCGGGGTCGGGATCGAGCACCGCACCGCGCACACCTACGCTCCCACCGCCGCCGAGCTGGACATGGTCACCGCCGAGCACGCCGTCGCGCGGGAGTCGGGGCTGCCGACCGAGCTGATCGACGACCCCGACGTCCCCTTCCCGGCGCGCGCCGCCGTCCGGCTGGCCGGGCAGGTGCAGCTCGATCCCATGGAACTGCTCGCCGCGCTGGCACTGGACGTGGAGGCGGCGGGCGCGCCGATCTTCGAGAACACCAGAGTGCGCGGTGTGCACCGGGCGCAGGGCGAGGTAACGGTCGACACCGAGCACGGGCCGGTGTCGGCGGAGACCGTCGTGCTCGCCACCGGCATTCCGATCCTGGATCGCGGCGGCTTCTTCGCGCGGCTCGGCGCGCAGCGCTCCTACCTGGCGGCCTTCGCCGTGGCGGGCCCGATCACCAGGGACATGTTCCTCAGCGCGGGCCAGCCCACCCGTTCCCTGCGCTACACGCCGAGCGCGCGCGGCGACCTGCTGCTGGTCGGCGGAAACGGCCATCCGGTCGGGCGCACCGGCTCCGAACAGGCCGCGGTGGACGACCTGGTCGACTGGACCCGCCGCTGGTACCCGGGCGCGGTGCCGCTGCACACCTGGTCGGCGCAGGACTACCTGCCGATCGGCGAGCTGCCCTACGCCGGGCCGCTGCTCCCCGGCGAGCACCGCATCCTCACCGGCACCGGCTATGCCAAGTGGGGGCTGACCAACGGGGTCGCCGCCGCGCTGGCGCTGGCGGGGCGGATCTCCGGCGGGACGCCGGAATGGGCCGCGGCGCTGGACAGCTGGCGGCGCGACGAGGTGCGGGCGCTGCCCGCGGCCGCCAAGGCGAATGCCGAAGTGGGGGCACACCTGACCACCGGGTGGTTGCGCACGCTGCGCGGCGGGCCGGAGGAGCCGCCGGCCGAGGGCGAAGGGCGGGTGCAGCGCAGCGGCGTGCGCCCGGCCGCGGTCTGCACGACCGGCGGTGCGACGCACCGGGTTTCGGCGGTCTGCCCGCACCTGTACGGCATCGTGCGCTGGAACGACGCCGAGAAGTCCTGGGATTGCCCGCTGCACGGCTCCCGCTTCGCCGCCGACGGAACCCTCATCGAGGGCCCCGCCACCAGCGACCTGACTCCGCTCTCGGCCCCCGGCGGCGAATCCGCGAAGCACGCCTGACCGATCCGGGTCTGCCGCGCGGCAGCGGGTTCAGCCGGCGACGGGTGCCAGCGCGACGGTGATGTTGTCGTTCCCCCCGCAGCGCAGCGCGAACTCGACCAGTTCGCGGGCGGCGTCGGCGGGGGCCGCGCCGGTGGCGGGCGCGGCCAGCGCCTCCGGCTCGGAGAGGTAGTTCCAGAGCCCGTCGCTGCAGAGCAGCAGCACACCGGGGCCGCGGGTGCGCAGCGTGCGAACGCAGTTGTCGGACCACGGCTTCGGCGAGGTGTCCGCCCCGAGCCAGCGCAGCAGGGTGTGTGCCCGCGGATCGCGCATGGCGGCCTGCTCGTCCATGGCGCCCGCGTCGACCAGCGCCTGGGCCCAGGAGTCGTCGACGGTGAGCCGCTGCGACGGCACCGCGACGGCGGCGCCCTCGGTGACGACGGAGAGCTCCGGCTGGGTGGCGACCGACGCGCTGTCCGGCGCGGCCCCGGCCCGCAGCCAGTAGGCCCGGCTGTCACCGACATTGGCGACGGTGATCAGCACACCGTCCGGCCCGTCGGCGTGCACCACCGCGGAGACGAAGGTGCAGGACGGCGCGTTCTCCACCTCGGCGCCGACCGCGCGCACCGCGGCCGCGGCGGCCTCCAGCCCGGCGGGCACGGCGTCGGCGGCGGTCCCGCCCGCCTCCAGCACCGCGACGGTGGCCTCCAGCCCGGCCCGCACCGCGGCGCCGGAGGCGGCCTGCGGATCGTCGGAGCTGGAGACGCCGTCGCTCACCACGATCACCGTGGCGAGCGGGCGGCCGGTGGCCGGATCCTCCACCACCGCGGCGGAGACCGCGTCGTCGTTCCTGGCGTGCGTGATGCCGCGGTCGGTGATCACCGCGACGGCACCGAGATCGGCGGCGAACCGGTCGGCCTCGGTGCGCACCGGATTGCCCTCGGCATCCAGCGCTTTCACCTCGCCGGCGGGCGCGTTCTCCGGCGGCAGCGCGACCCTGCGGCGCGCGGGCGGGGCGGGTGGTGTGCCCGCGACATCCGCGGCTGCCTCCGCTGGCAGTGGACGAGGGTCCACACCGTCCTCCTTCGTCTCCCCGGCCGGTTGCCCGCGATAGTACGGCAGGAACCGGTGCGCGCCGCGCAGGGCGACTTCCCGGCCGAGGCGACCCGGGTCCCCGCGCGGCGACCAGCCGCGCCACGGCGCCTCCCGGCCACCGGTCCCGGGGGACCGGCGCTCCGGGTGCGAGCGGCGTCCGGCTCCGGGACGCCCCCGGGTTCCCGGCCTGAACCCCGGCGGGATCAGCCGGCGACGGCGAGCCGCGGGGAGGGCCGCTCCAGCCGGGCCCGGAACTCCTGCGGCGGGCACCCCTTCCACCGGCGGAAGGCGCGGATGAAGGAGGCGGCCTCGGAGTAACCGAGCCGGGTGGCGAGATGCTCGGTGGTCATCGGGGTGTGCGCGAGCAGCTCGTCCGCCACCACCTCGCGGACCTCGTCGAGCAACGCGCGGAAGGAGGTGCCCTCCTCGTTCAGCCTGCGCGAGAGGGTGCGCGGGCTCATGAAGAGCGCGCCTGCCACCGCGGTCTGGTCCGGCAGCCGCGCGGGGTCGCGGATCAGCAGGTCGCGCACGGTGCCCGCGACGCCGGTGCGCACCCGGCGGCGGTTCAGCAGCTCGCGGCAGAGCTGCTCGCAGAGCCCGCGTGCCCAGTCGTGCGGGCGCGGCAGCGGCATGTCCAGGTGCGCGCGGTCGAAGACCAGCGAGTCGGCGCCCGCCCCGAAGACCGGCTCGACGCCGAAGGTGCGGCGGTAGCGCACGGTGTCGCGCGGGCCCGGGTGCCGGAAGGTGACCCGGCGGACCGGGATGACGTGGTCGAAGAGCGCCCGGCTCACCGCGGGCACCCCGGCCAGGTAGCGCTCGGCCAGGAAGGCGCGGACCGCGGGCGAGGTGATCGACGGGTCGAAGACGATGCGCGCCTCGCGCTCGTCGGTCTCCAGGCCGAGCGCGGTGGAGCTGACCGTGCGGTCCAGGTATCTGGTCACCGCGACGATCTCGCGCAGTGAGCGGCTACCCAGCAGGGCGAGCCCCCACGGCCCGAAGAGCGGCACCCGGCGCCGCCGCGCGGCCTCGATGCCGAGCCCCGGCTCGCGGCCGAAGCGGGAGACGACGTTGGCGACGATCCGCAGTTCGTGCGCGACCGAGACCGGCGTCGCGGCCTCCAGCGCCGCGAGCGGGCGCAGGCCGGTGCCTTCCAGGGTCTCGGTCGCGGGCATACCGCGTTCCTCGGCCAACCGGATGAGCACCTGCACGCTGGTGGTGCCGCGGAAATTAACCGGTTCGAGCATAAGTCGCGTCCTCGATGATGCCGTGTGGTCGATGGGTTGGCGCAATGTATCAACGGCTCGAACGGCCCCGATAGACGTCGGAGACATCTCTGTGACAGGCCATAACCGCAGCGGATGCCGATAGGTACGGGCTCCCGGATTTCCGGCCCATTCCTGCCCTATTCGCCCGATTCCCGCAGCCGCGTGGCCCGGGCCAGCAGGTATCGCTCACGCGGCCGGGTGCGGGCGAGCGCGGCGGCGCGGCGGAAGGCGCCTGCGGCCTCCGCGCGGCGGCCCAGCCGCTCGTAGAGATGGCCCAATACCGTGTCCGGGCGATGATCGCTCGCCAACCGCGGATCGGCCGCGCAGGCGAGCGCGAGCGGCAGCGCCGCCGCGGGGCCGTGCGCCATGGCGACGGCGACGGCGTGGTTGAGCGCGGTGACCGGATTGTCCGTTCGCGCCCGCAGCTCGCGATAGAGCAGCTCGATCTGCGGCCAGCCGGTGGCGGCGTCGCTCGGCGCCTCGTCGTGCAGCGCCGCGATGGCGGCCTGGAGCTGGTAGGGGCCGGGCACCCCGGTGGGCAGCGCGGCGGTGATCAGCGCGGTGCCCTCGGCGATGGCGGCGGCGTCCCAGCGGGTGCGGTCCTGCTCGGCCATGGGCACCGGTTCGCCGCCGGGGCCGGTGCGCGCACCCCGCCTCGCGTCGGTGCGCAGCATGAGCGCGAGCACGCCGGTGACCTCGGCCTCGTCCGGCAGCAGGCGGTGCAGCAGCCGGGCGAGCCGGATGGCCTCGGCGCTCAGCTCGGCGCGGTGCAGGGCGGGCCCCGCGGTGGCGGCGTAACCCTCGGTGAAGATCAGGTAGAGCACGTGCAGCACCGCGGCGAGCCGCTCCGGCTGCTCGGCCGGGGCGAGCGGGGCGAGGCCGATGCCGGCGATCCGGCGCTTGGCCCTGGTGATGCGCTTGCCCATGGTGGCCTCGGCGACCAGGAAGGGGCGGGCGATCTCCGCGGTGGTCAGGCCGCCGACGGCGCGCAGGGTGAGCGCGATGCGGTCGGGCGGGGTGAGCGCCGGGTGGCAGCATCAGCCGAGGTCGGCGTGGTCCTCCGCGATCGGCCTGACATCGGCGTAGGCGCGCGCCCTCGCCGCCTCGGGCGCCGGGCAGTCGTTCAGCTCGGCGGCGATGGCGGTGGCGCGGTCGAGGCTCTCGCACTCGACGATCCAGTACCCGGCCAGCACCTCCTCGGTCTCCGCGTACGGGCCGTCGGTGACCACCGGGGTGGGCCCGGCCGCCACCCGGCGGGTGCGGGCCGGGTCGAGCAGGCCGCGGGTCTCGACCAGCTCGCCGGAGTCGGCCAGCCGCTCGTTGAAGGCGCCCATGAACTGGGCCATGTTCGCGAAGTCCTCGGGTGACCACACCGGGGCGGCGCCGTCGGTCTTGCCCACCATCTCGTCGTAGTCGCGCTGCGAGGCGTAGCTCAGGATCATGTACTTCACGGCGTTCTCCTCGATCGTGCGGCGGCCCCGGTGGGCGCTGCCTCGTCAGGGACGTCGGAGCCGGGTCCGGCGCACGGACAACCCTGGCAGATTTTTTTCGCGCCCGGCGCGAGGCGGGGCCGGGGTGTCGGCGGGCTCGCGACGGCCGCGCGATCAGGTGACGCGGCCGTGGCCGGTCCTGGGCTCGGGCGCTGGATGGTGGTCAGCGCAGGGTGCGGATCCAGCGGCGGGTGTCGGCCGGGTCGATGACGTCGTCCAGCTCCAGGACGGTGGCGGCGGAGAGCGCCTTGCCCTGCTCGTAGGCGGCGGCGACGAGGTTCTCGTACGCTTCCCGCCGCTGCTCGGGATCGTCGAGCGCGGCCAGCTCCTTGGCGAAGCCGAGCCGCACCGCCCCCTCCAGCCCCATGCCGCCGATCTCGCCGGTCGGCCAGGCGATGACGAACCGCGGCGCGCGGAACGACCCCGCCGCCATGGCCTGCGCCCCCAGCCCGTACCCCTTGCGCACGATCACGGTGCCGAACGGGACGGTGAGCGCGGCGGCGTCCACGAAGAGCCGGCTGAACCGGGTGACCGTGGCCTGCTTCTCCGCCTCCGGCCCGACCATGAATCCGGGCGTGTCGCAGAGCGAGACGATCGGCAGCCGGTGCGCCTGGCAGAGCCGGAGGAACATCGACAGCTTGTCCGCCTCCGGCGCGTCGATAGCACCGCCGAGGTGCGTGCAGTCGTTGGCGATCACGCCGAAGGGGACGCCGTCGAACCGGGCCAGCGCGGTCAGCACGCCCGGCGCCCAATCCCGGCGCAGCTCCAGCACCGAGCCGATATCGGCCACCGAATCCAGCGCCGCGCGAATATCGAAGGCGCGCAGCCGGTTCTGCGGCACCACGTGCCTGGCGAGCCGCGGGTCCGGCGCCTCCCAGTCGGCGTCGGAGCCCTGGAAGTAGGCCAGGTAGCGCCGGGCCAGCCGGACCGCGTCGGCCTCGTCCGCGGCGACCAGGTGCACCACGCCGTTGCGGCGCTGCACCTCGACCGGGCCGACCTCCTCCGGGGTGACGACGCCGAGCCCGCCGCCCTCGATCATGGCGGGGCCGCCCATGCCGATGGTGGCGTCCGGGGTCGCGATCACCACGTCGCACATGCCGAGCAGCGCGGCATTGCCCGCGAAGCAGCGGCCGGAGACGATGCCGATCAGCGGGACCCGGCCGGAGAGCGCGCCCATGGCGTGGAAGGTGGTGACGTCGAGGCCGGAGATGCCGCCGTAATCGGTGTCGCCCGGCCTGCCGCCGCCGCCCTCGGTGAAGAACACGACCGGCAGGTTCCGCTCGGCGGCCAGGTGCAGCATGCGGTCGGTCTTGGCATGGCTGCGCATGCCCTGGGTACCCGCCAGCACGGTGTAGTCGTAGGAGAGCACGACGGCGGCGGTGCGCTCCGGGCCGTAGCGGCGGGCGTTGACGGTGGCGAGCCCGGCGATCAGGCCGTCGGCCGGGGTGTTGGCGATGAGGTCGTCGGCGCTGCGGCGGAGGCGCTGGGCGGCGACGGCGAGGGCGCCGTACTCGACGAAGCTGTCCGGGTCGACCAGGTCGGCGATGTTCTCGCGGGCGGTGCGGCGGTTCGATCCGCGGCGCTTGGCGACGGCCGCGGGGCGGGCGGCGTCGGTGGTGCGGTGCTGCCTCGCGATGACCTCGGCGAGGTCGGGGCGGATCTCGTCCAGGTCGAGTTCGGTGGTCTCGGCGTGGTGGTCGGGGGCGGCTTCGGGGGTCCAGGTGAGGAGCGGGGCGCCGGGGTCGACGACCGCGCCCGGTGCGGCCAGGACCGCCGTGACGCGCAGGGCGGTCTCGGCGCGCAGGACGTGCTGCATCTTCATGGCCTCCAGCACCGCGAGTTCGGCGCCGGGCGGGACGAGGGTGCCCGGGGCCGGGAGGGAGACGATGCTGCCCGCCATCGGGGATCGCAGGGTCGGGGTGTCGGGTGCCGGAACCGGCGCGCCCCCCGCGCGTCCGCGCCCTGTCGTGTCGCCCACGCCCGCGTCGCCCCCTGCCGAACCACCGGCGCCCGCGTCGCCCACCGCCGAGCCAGCTGCGCCTGCGTCGCTCGCCGCCGAACCACCTGCGCCCGAGTCGCCCACCGCCGAACCACCGGCCCCGGCCCCGCCCGCGCTGCTCGCGGCTTCGGTGCGTGCACCACCGTCGGCCTCGGAGCTTCTCGTCGCGCGGCCCTCGCCGTGCGCGGCGCTGCCGCGGGCGCCGTTCCCGCTCGCGGCGGCGGGTTCGACGGCCGCGCGCGGTTCCTCGCGCTGCGCGAGCTCAGCGGCGTCGGCGAGCAGGCCGGTGAGATTCCGCTCGAACCACCCGGTGTCCACCGGTTCCGCCCCGGCGAGCCGGGCGAGGACGGCGCGCAGCAGCGCGAGGTTCGTGTCCGGCCCGTCGACCACCGTCTCGCCGAGCGCGTCGGCGCAGCGCCGCAGGGCGGCGTCGCGGGTGGCGCCGCGGGCGATCACCTTGGCGAGCAGCGGGTCGAAGGCGGTCTGCACCCGCTGTCCGGGTGCGGCGGCGGTATCCACCCTGACCCCGGCGCCGGTCGGCGGCGCGAACTGGCCGAGCACCCCGGCACCGGGCAGCACCGCCCCGCCCGCGGTGATCCGCTCGGCATTGACCCGCGCCTGCACCGCGAACCCACGTCCCCGCTCCGGCAGCTCCAGCTCGTCCAGCTTGGCCCCGAGCGCCAGGTCGAACTGCACCCCGACCAGGTCGACCCCGAACACCTCCTCGGTGACGGTGTGCTCCACCTGCAACCGCGGATTCACCTCGAGGAAGTAGTGCTGCGCCCCCGCCACCAGGAACTCGACGGTGAGCACGCCCCGGCACCCGGCGGCAACGCGCACCGCGTCGGCGTGCAGCCCGGCGCGCAGCGCGTCGGGCAGCACCGCGGGCGCCAGCTCGACCAGCTTCTGCCGATTCCGCTGCACCGAGCAGTCCCGCTCCCCCAGCGCGACGGCCCGCACCCCGTCCGCCGCCACCTGCACCTCGATGTGCCGCACCGCGGGCAGCAGCGCCTCCGCGTACAGCGTGCCGTCGCCGAACCCCGCCGCCGCCTCGGCCGCGCACCGCGCGTGCGCCCCGGCGATCTCGTCCGCGGCGCGCACCACCCGCATCCCGCGCCCGCCGCCCCCGGCGACCGCCTTGATCATGACGCCACCGGGCTGCGCGGCGAGGAACCGCGCCACCGCGTCCACATCGGCCCCGGCTTCGGTGGCGGGCAGCACCGGAACCCCGGCCGCCGCGGCCGCCGCCCGCGCCGCGGGCTTGGCCCCGAAGGTGCGCAGCGCCGCGGGCTCAGGACCGACGAAGGTCAGCCCCGCCGCCGCGCAGGCCGCCGCGAATTCGGCGTTCTCACTGAGGAATCCGTACCCCGGATGCACCAGCGCCCCCGGACCGGCGGTGGCCGCGGCACTGGTCACCGCCGCGATGTCCAGGTAACCGGCGGCCCCGGCCCCGGGGAGCTCGACCGCGCGATCCGCCAGCCGCACCGCAAGCCCGCCGCGCTCGGCCGCGGTGTGCAGCACCGTGGTCTCGTACCCCCGGTCCCTCGCCGTCCGCAGGATCCGGACCGCCACCTCGCCCCTGTTCGCCACCACCACGCGCATAGGGACAGTGTGTCCCGCGGCGCTCCGGCGCCCGCACCGACCCCTGCCGCGGCAGCACCCGGAAGCCGAGTACAGCCGCGGCGTACCGCGGCTCACGTGCCGGGCGAGCGCTCCGGGCGCGAGCTCAGCGGCGCGGCGATCTCCTCCAGCGAGCGCTGCTCGGCCTTCACGCCGAGCGCCAGCTCGATCAGCCCGCCGAGAATCATCACGACCGCCCCGATGACGAAGGCCAGCGCGGTGCGCCCGACGTCGCCATCGCCGGTGAGCTCGGCGAAGACCAGCGGCCCCGCGATCCCGCCCGCCGCGGTGCCGACGGCGAAGAAGAAGGCGATCGCCATGGCCCTGGTCTCCATCGGGAAGATCTCGCTCACCGTGAGGTAGGCCGAGCTGGCGCCGCAGGAGGCCACCAGCAGCACCACCGTCCAGCAGGCGGTGAGGGTGAGCGCGGTCAGGTTGCCGCCCGCCAGCAGCCACGCGGTGCCGAGCAGCAGCAGCCCGGAGCCGAGGTAGGAGCCGGCGATCATGGGTTTGCGGCCGACGGTGTCGAAGAAGCGGCCGAAGAGCAGCGGCCCGAAGAAGCTGCCGAGACACATGACGGCGTAGTAGTAGCCGGTGTGGTCGGCGCGCACGCCGAACAGCGCGCTCAGGATGACGGCGAAGTTGAAGGTCACCGCGTTGTAGAGGAAGGCCTGGCCGATGAAGAGGCCGAGCCCGAGTGCGCTGCGCCGCGGGTACTCCCGGATCATCACCCGGGCGATCTCGCCGAACCCGGTCGACTTCCGTTGCCGCACCTCGATCTCGGCGCCGGGATCGGCGAGCTCGGCGCCGGTCTCCCGCTCGACCTCGCGCTCGACCCCGTCCACCAGCGCCTCGGCCTCCCGGTCCCGGCCGTGGATGAACATCCAGCGCGGGCTCTCCGGCACATTGCGCCGGACCAGCAGGATCAGCAGCCCGAAGACCACGCCGATGCCGAACATGAGCCGCCAGCCCAGGTTCTCGGCGAAGAGATTCGGGTTCAGCGCGGCCACCGAGAGCAGCGCCCCGCCGGAGGCGCCGAGCCAGTAGGTGCCGTTGATGATGATGTCGATGCGCCCGCGGTACTTGCTCGGGATCAGCTCGTCGATGGCGGAGTTGATGGCCGCGTACTCGCCGCCGATGCCGAGCCCGGTGAGGAAGCGGAAGAGCAGGAACCACCAGACGTCGAAGGAGAACGCCGTCATGGCGGTCGCCACCAGGTAGACCGCGAGCGTGATGATGAAGAGCTTCTTGCGGCCGTAGCGGTCGGTCAGCCAGCCGAAGAGCAGTGCGCCGACGCAGGCCCCGGCCACGTACAGCGCGGCCGCCACCCCGGAGACCTGCGCGGCGGTGATCGGCAGCCCGCTGCCGGGCTCGGAGAGCCGCCCGGCCACGCTGCCGACCACGGTGACCTCGAAGCCGTCGACGATCCACACCGACCCGAGCCCGATGACGATCATCCAGTGCCAGCGCGACCAGGGCAGGCGGTCGAGCCGGGCCGGGATCCGCGTACGCACGGTATTCATGCCGGGATTCTTCCCGCTTTGCGCCGGGAGAAACGCGAAAACGCGTGCGCGGCGGTCGATCGCGGCCCCGCGACCGGCCGCGCACCAGCGCGGAGGCCGCCCTCCCGCCGGAGCCGCCCGCCCGCAGGTGGCGCTCTCCGGCTGCTACTCCCCCGCGGGCGCAGGCACCGGCTTCCCCTTGACCGTGATCTCCACCAGCGGCAACCGCAGCGCCCCCGGCGCGCTCTCCGGCACCACCGGATTGTTCGGCGCCACCGGCGCGATCCGCCGATACGCCGCCCCGAGCGCGGGCCGCTGATCGGCCTCACCCTTGTTGGGCCACAGGGCAACCGCCCGCTCGGCCTGCGCGGTGATCGTCAGCGACGGGTTCACCCCGAGATTCGCGGTGATCGTCGACCCGTCGATGACGTGCAGCCCGGGGTGCCCGTAGAGCCGGTGGTACGGATCCACCACCCCGCTCTCCGGCGAGTCCCCGATCACGCAGCCCCCGATGAAGTGCCCGGTCATCGGGATATTGAACAGGCTGCTGATCGCACCGGTCGGGAACCCGTCGATCTTCTCGCCGATCCGGTTCGCCACCTCGTGCCCGGCCGGGATCCAGGTCGGGTTGGGCGCCCCCTCCCCCTGCCTGGTGCGCATCTTCTTGCGCCCGAACAGCCCGCGCCCGGTGTAGGTGGTGATCGAGTTGTCCAGCGACTGCATGACCAGCAGCCCGATCATCTGCTCGGACCAGCGCCGCGGGTTGTGCATGCGCGCGATGTCGCGCCGCCCGCGCACCATCTGCCGCAACCACAGCCGCCCCTTGGAGACGCCGTCCACCTCGTCCACCATGGCGGTGCCGATCACGGCCATGGTGTTGCTGCCCTTCCCATAGCGCACCGGCTCGATGTGCGTGTCGGCATCGGGGTGGATCGACGAGGTGATCGCCACGCCCCTGGTGAAGTCGGTGTCGTCCCTGCGGGTGCGCACGACGAGCAGCTCTTCGGAGTTGGTGCGCGCCAGATACCCGAGCCGCGGCGAGATGTCCGGCAGCGAGCCGGAATCGCGCAGCTTGTGCAGCAGCCGCTGGGTGCCGAGCGCGGCGGCGGAGAAGATCACCTGCTCGGCGGTGAAGGTGCGCTTCCGCTTTCGCAGCACCCGCCCGGTGCCGACGGTCTCGACCGCGTACCCGCCGCCGGAGAGCGGCCGCACATCGGTGACGGTGGTCAGCGGGTGCACCTCGGCCCCGGCCCGCTCGGCCAGGTAGAGGTAGTTCTTGACCAGGCTGTTCTTCGCATTGTGGCGGCACCCGGTCATGCACTCGCCGCAGTGCGTGCAGGTGCGCCGGGCCGGGCCGACGCCGCCGAAGAACGGGTCGGGGACGTCCTGCCCGGGCCTGCTGCCCGGCCCGCCGAAGAACACCCCGACCGGGGTGCGCTGGTAGGAGTCGCCGACCCCCATCTCCTCGGCCACCTCGCGCAGGATCCGGTCGGTGGCGGTGGTGGCCGGGTTGGTGGTGACGCCGAGCATCCGCTTGGCCTGGTCGTAGTAGGGCAGCAGCTCCGACTTCCAGTCGGTGATGTGCGCCCACTGCCGGTCCGCGAAGAACTTCTCCGGCGGCTCGTAGAGCGTGTTCGCATAGACCAGGGAGCCGCCGCCGACGCCGGAGCCGCTCATGATCAGGGTGTCGTCGAGCAGGGTGAGCCGCTGGATGCCATAGCACTTGGCCCACGGCGCCCACAGATATTTGTCGGCGCGCCAGGAGGTCTTGGCGAACTCGTGGTCGGCGAAGCGGCGCCCCGCCTCGACCACGCCCACCCGGTACCCCTTCTCGGTGAGCCGCAGCGCGCTCACACTGCCGCCGAAGCCGGAGCCGACGATCAGCACGTCGTAGTCGAAAGTCATCGGGAGAGCTCCTTCGGTGCTCCGACGGGAAGCAGCGGGTGGTCGGCGGGGTTCAGCCTGCGGGTTCGCAGCCGGTAGCTGAGGACGGTGCCCGGCCAGTTGTTGGTGATCCGCCCGTTCGCGCTGCGGTACCAGCTGCCGCAGAAGTTCCACGGCGTGCGAGCGAGGCGTTTCTGCAGGTGGGCGTCGAATTGCGCCGCCTTGTCGGTGCGGGTGTCGAGCACCAGGCCGGGGTGCCGAGCCAGCCGCTCCAGCGCCTGCCGGATGTAGCTCGCCTGCGACTCGATCATGTAGACGATGGAGCCGACGCCGAGGTTGGTGTTCGGGCCGTACATCAGGAACAGGTTCGGGTAGCCGGGCACGGTGATGCCCTTGTACGCGCGCGCCCCGCCCGCCCAGTCGTCCGCCAGCTCGCGCCCGCCGCGCCCGCGGATCGTCATGGGCCAGAGGAACTCCGTGCCCTTGAAGCCGGTGCCGTAGACGATCACGTCGGCCTCGTGCAGCTCGCCGTCGGCGGTGCGCACGCCCTCCGGTTCGATGCCTGCGATGCCCGTGGTCTCCACCCGGACGTTCGGCGCGGTGAGCGCGGGCAGGTACTCGTTGGAGAAGAGCGCGCGCTTGCAGCCCGCCGGGTAGTCCGGGGTGAGCTTCGCCCGCAGCGCCGGATCCGGCACCTGCTTGCGCAGCTGGCGCATGCCGATCCAGGTGACCAGCCTGCGGATGGGCGGCACGTCGACGAGGGCGAGCGAGAGGAACTCGCAGAACGTCCAGAACCAGAGCCGCTCGGCCAGCCGGGTGACCGGGAGCAGCTGGAAGAGAGTGTGGTGCAGCCGCGAGTACTCGATGTCGTTCTTCGGCATGATCCAGGCCGCCGAGCGCTGGAAGAGCGTCAGGCGCGCCGTGCTCGGCGCGATGGCGGGCACGAACTGGACGGCGCTGGCGCCGGTGCCGATCACCGCCACCTTCTTGCCGGTGAGCCGCACGTCGTGGTCCCACTCCGCGGAGTGGAACGATCGGCCGCTGAAGCTCTCGATCCCGGGGATGGCGGGCAGCGCGGGCCGGGAGAGCTGACCGACCGCGGAGATCAGCACGTCGCAGCCGATCTCGGTGCCGTCGGTGAGCCGCACGGTCCAGGTGCCGGTCGCGTCGTCGTAGGCGGCCTCGGTGACCTCGGAGCCGAAGCGGATGCGCGGCAGCAGGTTGTGCTTGGCCGCCACGCCCCGCAGGTAGCCGTGGATGTCGGCTTGGCCGGAGAAGCGCTTGGGCCAGTCCGCCTTGGGCTCGTAGGAGAACGAGTACAGCGGTGACGGGATATCGCAGCCCGCGCCGGGGTAGGTGTTCTCCCGCCAGACGCCGCCGAGGTCGGCCGCGCGCTCCAGGATGGTGAAGTCACCGAAACCGGCGCGCTGCAGCTCGATGGCGACGCCGAGGCCGCCGAAACCGGTGCCGATGATGACGATCGACGGTGCACTACTGGACATACCTCTACGCTATGGCCTGTGAGGGGCCGCACAGCAAATACCTGAGGTCAAAGAATCAATAGTTTCGGCCATACTGAGGTCATGCACGGAGTCGAGCAGGCGGAGGTCCGCGACTGGGGCTTCCCGCGCGGCGTCGCCAGCGTCGGGGTGATGGTCGAGTACGCGGGCGAGCACGGGGTCTCGGCGCCGCGGCTGCTGGCGGGTACCGGCCTCACCCCGGCCGTGCTCACCGACCCGGATCGGCAGATCGAGGCGCACACCGAGCTGACCGTGGTGCGCGCGCTGGTCCGCGCGCTCGGCGCGGACGATGCCGGCGCCGCGGTCGGGCGGCGCTACCGGATCAGCACCTTCGGCATCTTCGGCTTCGCCTGCGTCACCAGCGCCACCCTGCGCGAGGCCATCTCGCTGGCGCTGCGCTACTACAGCCTCGGCTTCGCCTTCTGCACCCCGGAGGTGGAGTGGGGCGAGCACGAGGTGCTCACCCGGTTCCACTACGCCACCGTCCCGGCCGACCTGCAGTGGTTCCTGGTGCAGCGGGACATCGTCGCCATCCACCGCGTGATGAGCGACCTGCTCGGCCGCCCGTGCACCTTCACCCGCGCCGAGTTCGCTTTCCCGGCCCCGCCGAACGCCGCCACGCTGACCGCCGCGCTCGGCGTCGAGCCGTGCTTCGACCGCCCGCGGACGCTCTTCGGGGTGCCGTCCGCGCTGCTCACCCAGCCGCTGCCGCAGGCGAACCAGGCGACATGGGCCATGTGCGTGGCGCAGTGCCGCGACCTGGTGAGCCGCCGCCGCGCCCGCACCGGCATCGCCGCCGACGTGCGGGAGCGGCTCTTCCCCGGCCCGAGCGGCCCGCCGACGCTGGACGCCGTCGCCGCCGAGCTCGCCATGAGCACCCGGACCCTGCGCCGCAGGCTCGCCGCGGCGGGCACCAGCTACCGGGGCCTGCTCGACGAGGTGCGCCGCACGCTGGCCGAGGAGCTGCTCGCCGCCACCCCGATGTCGGTGGACGACATCGCGCTGCGGCTCGGCTACGCCGAGGCCACCCCCTTCATCCACGCCTTCAAGCGCTGGACCGGCACCACCCCCGCCGCCTACCGCAGGACCAGGCTGGTGCCACGTTTGCCCGGGGGCCGGTAGGGAACCGCTGCCGTATGAGTACCGACGCGAGCAGCGAAGACGGTCCCGGCGACATCCTGTCGCCGGCCGAGGCCCTCGACTCCGACGAGGTGCGCAACGACGACGGCGATGTCGTGGTGGATCCGCCGGACGACTGGAGCGGCGCCAACCGCTTCGGCATGACCGCCCGCGAGGAGCGCGAAGGCGAGACGCTGGCCCAGCGCCTCGCCGAGGAGGAGCCGGATTACGGCGAGCCCCGCGATCACACCGGGGACGAGGTGGTCGCCGAGACCGAGGACGAGGTCGAGCAGCTCCCGGCCGACGACGCCGACGAGCTCTTCGGCAAGCACCACGGCCAGGTCGACGGCGTCCCGGAGGACGGCCCCTCGCTCTTCCCGGTCTCGGAGTAGCGCAACGGCGGGGACGGTCACCGACCGTCCCCGCCGTTCGCGCGTCGTTTACTTCTTGCGCTCGCGCTTCTCCCGCACGCGCACCGAGATGCGCACCGGCGAGCCGTCGAAGCCGAACTCCTCGCGCAGCCGCCGCTCCAGGAAGCGGCGGTACCCCGCCTCCAGGAAACCGGTGGTGAAGAGCACGAAGGTCGGCGGGCGGGTGCCGGCCTGGGTGGCGAAGAGCACCCGGGGCAGCCGACCGCCGCGCATCGGCGGCGGGGTCGCCGCGACGACCTCCTTGAGCCAGTTGTTGAGCCGCCCGGTGGAGATGCGCTTGTCCCAGGACTCCAGCGCGCCCTCCATGGCGGGCACCAGCTTCTGCACCGCGCGGCCGGTGTGCGCGGAGATGTTCACCCGCTGCGCCCACGGCACCCGGACGAGGTCGCGATCGACCTCCTTCTCCAGGGTGAGCCGCCGGTCCTCGTCGACCAGGTCCCACTTGTTGAAGGCCAGCACCAGCGCGCGCCCGGAGTCGGCGACCAGGCTGATCACCCGCAGGTCCTGCTCGGTGAGCGGCTGCGCGGCGTCGATCAGCATGATCGCGACCTCGGAGGCCTCCAGCGCGGCCTTGGTGCGCAGCGAGGCGTAGAACTCGGTGCCGGAGGCGTGCGCCACCTTGCGGCGCAGCCCGGCGGTGTCGACGAACTTCCAGATCTTGCCGCCGAGCTCGACCAGCGAGTCCACCGGGTCGACGGTGGTGCCCGCGACATCGTGCACCACCGAGCGCTCGTCCCCGGCCAGCTTGTTGAGCAGGCTGGACTTGCCGACGTTCGGCTTGCCGACCAGCGCGACCCGGCGCGGGCCGGTGCCGGTGGTGCCCTCGCGCGGGGTCTCCGGGAGCGCCGCGAGCACGTCGTCCAGCAGGTCGCCGGTGCCGCGGCCGTGCGCCGCGCTGACCATCCGCGGCTCGCCGAGCCCGAGCGACCAGAGCGAAGCCGCCTCGGCCTCGGCGCGCGCGTCGTCCACCTTGTTGGCGACCAGGATGACCGGGATCTTGCTGCGCCGCAGCTTCTTCACCGCGGCCTCGTCGGTGGCGGTGGCGCCGACCACGGCGTCCACCACGAGCAGGATGGCGTCGGCGGTCGACATGGCCAGCTCGGCCTGGCGCGCCACCGATTGCTGCAGCCCCTTGGCGTCCGGCTCCCAGCCGCCGGTGTCCTGCACCCAGAAGCGCCGCCCGGACCAGCTCGCCTCGTAGGAGACCCGGTCCCTGGTCACGCCGGGGATGTCCTCGACGACGGCCTCGCGGCGGCCGAGGATCCGGTTCACCAGGGTCGACTTGCCCACGTTGGGGCGGCCGACCACCGCGAGGGTGGGCATGGCGAGCTCTTCGCCCGCCTCCGCCTCGGCATCGAACTCGTCGAGCTCCCAGTCGGATTCGTCGCTCCACACGCCGTCGCCGGCGAGTACGTCCTCGGTCACCGCGGCCCCCCGTTCCCGGCGACGGCATTGCCGACCACCCGGTACAGCGCGTCGATGACCTCGTCCATGTCCAGCTCGCTGGTGTCCACCCGGACCGCGTCGGCGGCCGGGCGCAGCGGGGAGACCGCCCGCGTCGAGTCGAGGGTGTCCCTGCGCTGCACGTCGGCGAGGACCCCGGCGTAGTCGTCGCCCCTGCCCTCGCGGATGTTCTGTTGGTTGCGGCGGTGCGCGCGGGCCTCGGCGGAGGCGGTCAGGTAGACCTTGGCGTCCGCGTCGGGCAGCACGACGGTGCCGATATCGCGGCCCTCGACCACGATCCGGCCCGCGCTCGCCGCGATCTCGCGCTGCAGCGCCACCAGCAGCTCGCGCACCGAGGGCACCGCGGAGACCGCGGAGACCGCGCGGGTCACCACGCTGCCCCTGATCTCGTCGGCGACGTCCTCGCCGGCGAGCTGGATCAGCTCCTGCCCGGGGTCGGTGCCGATCGTCAGCGGCAGCTCGGCCACGGCCGCGGCGACGGCGGCCGGGTCGGCCGGGTCGACGCCGAGCCGCAGCACCCGCAGGGTGGCGACCCGGTACATGGCGCCGGTGTCCAGGTAGCGGGCGCGCAGCCGGGTGGCCAGCTGCCGCGAGACGCTGGACTTCCCGGTCCCCGACGGGCCGTCCATCGCCACCACCAGCGGGGAATCGTCCGACAACCGCGCGGTATCGGCCACGGGGATCTCCAGACCGTTCACAACTGCACCGCCTCGTAGAGTTTGCCGATTTCGTCCCGCCCGAGCACCTTCAGCGTGCCCGGACGTTGATCGCCGAGCGCCACCGGGCCGACGTGCGTGCGCAGCAGCCGGTCCACCGGGTGGCCCACCTCGGCGAGCAGCCTGCGCACGATGTGCTTGCGCCCCTCGTGCAACTCCAGCTTGACCAGGGATCGTCCCTCGTTCACCTCGAGCACCTGGAAGCGGTCGACGCCGGCCGGGCCGTCCTCCAGTTCGATGCCGGAGCGCAGCCGCTTGCCCAGCGAGCGGTCCACCTCGCCGCGCACGGTGGCCAGGTAGGTCTTGTGCACCTCGTAGGAGGGGTGCATGAGCCGGTGCGCCAGGTCGCCGTCGTTGGTGAGCAGCAGCAGCCCCTCGGTGTCGGCGTCCAGCCTGCCGACGTGGAAGAGCCGCTGGCCCGCGGCGACCCGCTCGGCGACGATGTCGCCGACGCACGGCCGGCCCAGGTCGTCGGACATGGTGGACTGCCAGCCGCGCGGCTTGTTCAGCGCCAGGTGCACCAGCTCCTCGCGCACCACGACGCGGGTGCCGTCCACCCGGACCACGGCGTTCTCCGGGTCGATCCGCAGCCCCTGCTCGGTGACGATGGCGCCGTCCACCTCGACCCGGCCCTGCGCGATCAGCTCCTCGGCGGCGCGCCGCGAGGCCACGCCCGCCTTGGCGAGCACCTTCTGTAGCCGTTCGCCCTCACCCCACGGGAGCTTGGTGTGGCCGCCCTCTTCGACGTGCTGGTGCTTGGCGGGTTTGGCATTGCTGAGCCGCGGGTTCGTGCTCTGCTGCCGCTCCGGTTTGGGTTTGCGCGCCGCGGGGCGCGCGTCGCGGCGCGGGCCGCCGTCGGACCGGCGGTCGGGTGCGGCCGCGGACCTGCCGCCGGACGCACCGGCCGGGCGGCCGCCATCGGCCCGGCCGCCCCGACCGGCCTGGCCGCCGTCACCACGGCCGTAGCTGTCGTCCCGGCGTCCGTACCCGGCGACCGGACGGCCCGAGCCGCCGTCACCGCGGCCGTACCCGGCGGCCGGGCGGCCGGTGCCGCTGCCCCGGCCGTCGCCATCGCCGCGTTCGCGGCGGCGATCACGGTCCTCGCCCGCGCGGCGGGCGCTGTCGGCGCGACCGGCGGCGCGGGCGGCGGCAGCGCGCTGTCCGCGCTCCGGTCTGCCCCGGCCGGGCTGGTCGCTGCGGGTTCTACGGTCCGGTGTGCCATCTCGGCGAGCGGGCGTATTCATCGTTCCTGTCAGTTCTCGGTACCGAGGTCGAGCTCGGCCTCGGCGGGTTTTCGCAACCTGGTGTAGCGGGGATCCGTCTCCAGGCTCTCGTTGATCTCGTCGATCAGGTCGACGCCGGGAAGCAGCGGCGCCAGTGGCGGCAGATCGCTGAGCGACGCCAGCCCGATCCGCTCCAGGAAGAGCTCCGTGGTGCGGTAGAGGGTGCCGTTGGTCTCCGGATCGACACCGTCCTCGGCGATCAGGCCCCGTGCCAGCAGCGTGCGCATCACGCCGTCGACATTGACCCCGCGCACCGCGCCGACCCTGGTTCTGGTGACCGGCTGGCGGTACGCGATGACCGCCAGGGTCTCCAGCGCCGCCCTGGTCAGTTTGGTCCTGGCGCCGTCGAGCAGTACCCGTTCCACATAGGGTGCGTACTCGCTGCGAGTATAGAAGCGCCAGCCGTCCCCGACGAAACGCAGGTCGATCCCGCTGCCGTTGGCGGCGAGCTCGGCGGACATCCCGCGCAGCGCCGTCTCCACCCGCTCCGCCGTGTCGTCCAGCGCCGCGGCCAGCTGTTCCACCGGGGCCGGGGCGTCCACCACCAGCAGCATGGCCTCCAGCGCCGCCCGGAATTCCGGGCCGTCCAGCGGCTCCGGCGTGAACTTCGCCACGGCGTCGGTCATCCGTAGTCCTCCTCGATCGTGGCCGGGTCGCGGACCGCCGCCGGATCGCCGGTCCAGCTCACGCCGAGCGGGCCGAGCGGCTCCGGCTGGTCGAACTCGATGTGCTTGCCCCGATACAGCTCGAGCAGCGCGAGGAAGCGCGCCACGATCTCGATCGGCTCGGTGAGGCCGGTGACCAGCTCGGCGAAGGTGGTCCAGCCGCCGATGCCGCGCGCCCTGAGCAGGGCCAGCACCAGCTCGGCCTGCTCGGCCACCGAGACGGTGTGCGCGTGCAGGTGGTCCAGCCCGACCCGCGGCTTCGGCTTGGGCTGGAAGGCCGCCGCCGCTATTTCCGCGAACCGCGGCACGTCCACCCCGAGCGTGACCTCGGGCAGCAGCCCGGCGAAGCGCTCCTCCAGCCCCACCGAGCGCGGGTAGCGCCGCAGCGCCACCGCCTCCAGCTCCGCGAACAACTCCGCGACCTGCTTGAACGCCCGGTACTGCAGCAGCCGGGCGAAGAGCAGGTCGCGCGCCTCGAGCAGCTCCAGATCCTCGGCGTCGGTCATCTCGCCCGCGGGCAGCAGCCGGGCCGCCTTGAGGTCGAGCAGCGTGGCGGCGACCACCAGGAACTCGGTGGTCTCGTCCAGGATCTTGTCCGCGCGCAGCCCGTTCGGCGCCGACATGGCCGCGGTGAGCGCCTTGGTGTAGGCGATGAACTCGTCGGTGACCTTGTGCAGCGCGACCTCGGTGACATCCAGCTTGCGCGCGCTGATCAGCTGCAGCAGCAGGTCGAACGGCCCCTCGAAATTGCTCAGCCGCAGGTGGAACGAGTGGCGCGGCGCCTCGGCGGTGACGGTCGCGGTCACCGGCCGGACCGGTGGATGACCTCTCTGGCCATCGATCGATACTGCTCGGCGCCGGTCGACTTGGGCGCCCAGGTGGTGATCGGCTCCCCCGCCACGCTGGCGTCCGGGAAGCGGACGGTACGGCCGATGGCGGTGTCGTAGACCAGGTCGCCGAAGACCTCGACCACCCGCGCCATGACCTGCCTGGCGTGCTGCAGCCTGGCGTCGAACATGGTGACCACGATGCCGTACAGGCTGAGCCGCGGGTTCAGCCGGTCCCGCACCTTGTCCACGGTGTCGGTGAGCAGCGCCAGCCCGCGCAGCGAGAAGTACTCGCACTCCATCGGGATGATGACGCCGTCCGCACAGGCCAGCGCGTTGATGGTGAGCAGCCCGAGCGAGGGCTGGCAGTCGATCAGGATGTAGTCGTACTGGTCCCGCACCGGCGCGAGCGCGCGGCCCAGCGACTGCTCACGGCCGACCTCGTTCACCAGCTGGATCTCCGCCGCGGAGAGATCGATATTGCTGGGGAGCAGATCGAGGCCGTCGACCCTCGTCTCCATCACCACGTCATCGATCCCGATGCGGTTCTCGACCAGGATGTTGTGCACCGTGTACTGCAGATCGTGGTGTGCCACCCCGAGCCCGGCGGAGAGCGCGCCCTGCGGGTCCAGGTCGACCAGCAGCACCCGGCGGCCGTACTCGGCGAGCGCGGCGCCCAGGTTGATGGTGGAGGTGGTCTTGCCGACGCCGCCCTTCTGGTTGCACATGGCGACGATCAGCGCCTCGCCGGTCTGCTCCACCGGCGGCGGGTCCGGCACCGCGCGGAGCGGTCTGCCGGTGGGGCCGAGATCGGCGTTCTCGGGTACGGGCTCGGCGCCCTCGCCCCAGAGCGAGCTGGCAGCGGCGTCGGAGGGCCGCTTGGGCTCGGCGTCGCCGCGGCGCTCCGCGCGGGCGGACAGACCCCGGACGGACGCGTTGCTCGGCGGTCCCGCACTGGCTGTGGTCACGATCCGCTGCTCCTTATACGTCCTGCCCGTTCCTTGCCGAGCGTAGCGAAGCCGGTGGGGCGCGACCTCGCTCTCGTACGGTCCAGCTTCCGATAGACGCTACCGCCTCGTGAGGTGCACCGTCGCTCGGACACGCGCGTCCCAGTGTTGCCCGTGTCACCGCCCGGCGTGCGGGTTACGGGCCGGTGGGTACGAAAACGGCGGGTCGGGTCGCGTCAGGCCCTCGGGTGCGCGGTGGCCCAGACCTCGCGCAGCGTCGTCACTGTGACCAGGGTGTAGATCTGCGTGGTCGTCACCGAGGCGTGGCCGAGCAGCTCCTGCACCACCCGCACGTCGGCGCCGCCGTCGAGCAGGTGCGTCGCGAAGGAGTGCCGCAGGGTGTGCGGCGAGACCGCCGCCTCGATCCCGGCCCGCTCGGCGGCGCGCCGCAGCACCTGCCAGGCACTCTGCCGGGAGAGCCGGCCGCCGCGCGCGTTGCGGAAGAGCGCGGGCCCGCCCGCGGCCCGCCCCTTCGGCACCAGCGCGGGGCGCCCGCGCACCAGGTAGGCGTCGATCGCGGTCAGCGCCGGGCGCCCGATCGGCACCATGCGCTGCTTGCCGCCCTTGCCGTGCAGCACCACCGCGCGGCCGTCGGTGTCCAGGTCGTCCACGTCCAGCCCGACCACCTCGGAGATCCGGGCGCCGGTGGAGTACAGCAGCTCGAGCAGGGCCCGGTCGCGCAGCGCGCGTGGCGCGTCGGCGGCGCCGCCGCCCGCCGCCTCCAGCAGCGCGAGCACCTGGTCGTAGGGCAGCGCCTTCGGCAGCCTGCGGCCCTGGCTCGGCGGCTGCACCGCGCGTGCGACGTCGGTGCCCGCCAGCCCCTCGGCGGCGGCGAAGCGGTGCAGCCCGCGCACCGCGATCAGCGCCCGCGCCACCGATCCGGCGGCCAGCGCGGGCCTGCCCGCACCGCCCGCGCGCAGTGCGGTGGCGAACTCGGCCACATCGGCCTCGCCCGCCTGCTCCAGCGCGGTGATGCCGCGGGCGGCCAGGAACTCGCGGTACCTGCTCAGGTCGCGCCTATAGGCGGTCACGGTATTGCGGGCCGCGCCGCGCTCGACCGCGAGATGGTCCAGGTAGCCGTCGATCTCCCGGGCGAGCACCGCTCAGCTCTCGCGCTGCCGAGCCTGCCTGCGCAGCAGGGCGGTCGGCTGCCCCGGCCACGGCGCGTCGGCTGCCCGCAGCTCGGTGCCGGTGGCGCGCGCGGTGGCCAGCGCGAGCACCCCGGCCACCGCGGTGGCGTTCACGATCTCCCCGGCCAGCGCCGCGCGCACCGCCTCGGCGACCGGTAGCCGCACCAGCGCGATATCGGCCTCCTCCAGCTCCGGGTCGGGCCGGTCGGTCGCGGTGAGCCCCTCGGCCAGGTAGATGCGCAGCGCCTCGTCGGTGAAGCCCGGCGAGAGCGCGACGTCCACCAGCACCGACCAGCGCTCGGCGGCCAGCCCGGTCTCCTCGGCCAGCTCCCGCTTCGCGGCGGCCAGCGGATCCTCGCCCTCGATATCGATCAGCCCGGCGGGCAGCTCCAGCAGCCTGGCGCCGATCGGGTGCCGGTACTGCCGGATGAGCACCACGTCACCGGCGTCGTCCACGGCGACCACCGCGACCGCGCCGTGGTGCTCCACCACCTCGCGCTCGGCGACCGTGCCGCCCGGCATCACCACCTGGTCGAGGCGCAGCGCCAGAATCGCCCCGCTGTAGACGGTCTCCGAGGAAACCGTCTCGAAGGTGTGCCTCCCCGCCTGTTCACCCACGCTGTGTTCTTTCGGCATGCGCGAGGGCCCTCCGTGGCCACGCTCCGCTCCCGCCTCCGGGCCTGACTCGCCCATGCCGTGTTCGTTCGGCATGCGCGAGGGCCCTTCGTGGCCACGCTCCGCTCCCGCCTCCGGGCCTGACTCGCCCATGCCGGTCACCCCTGTTCCGCGCTCGCGAACTCTTCGTCCGGGATATCCACCGGCAACCGCTCGGCGAGCTTGTACTTCAGCGCCGCCGCGATGAGCGCGGCGAAGAGCGGGTGCGGCCGGGTCGGGCGGCTCTTGAGCTCGGGGTGCGCCTGGGTGGCGACGAAGAACGGATGCCTGTCGGCGGGCAGCTCGACGAACTCCACCAGCCGCCCGTCCGGCGAGGTGCCGCTGAACCGCAGCCCGCTCGCGGCGATCCGGTCCCGGTAGGCATTGTTCACCTCGTACCGGTGCCGGTGCCGCTCGGAGACCTGCTCGGCGCCGTACGCCTGCGCCACCTGCGACCCCTTCGCCAGCACCGCCGGGTACGCGCCGAGCCGCATCGTCCCGCCCAGGTCGGCCTCGCCCGCCACGATCTGCTTCTGGTCGTCCATGGTGGAGATCACCGGGTGCGGGGTCTCCGGCTCGAACTCCGCCGAGTTGGCCTCGGCCAGCCCGATCGAGCGCGCCGCCTCGATCACCACGCACTGCAGCCCGAGACACAGCCCGAGCAGCGGCAGCCCGCGGGTGCGGGCGTAGGTGACGGCACCGACCTTGCCCTCGATCCCGCGGATGCCGAAGCCGCCGGGGATGAGCACCGCGTCCACGTCGCGCAGCGCGGCGGCGGCACCGGCCGGGGTGGCGCAATCGTCCGACTGCACCCAGCGGATCTGCACCCTGGCCCGCGAGGCGAAGCCGCCTGCGCGCAGCGCCTCGGTGACCGAGAGGTAGGCGTCGGGCAGGTCGACGTACTTGCCGACCAGCGCCACCTCGACGGTCTCGCGCGGCGAGTGCACCCGGTCCAGCAGGTCGCCCCAGACGGTCCAGTCCACGTCGCGGAAGGGCAGCCCGAGCCGGCGCACCACGTAGGCGTCGAGCCCCTCGCGGTGCAGCACCTTGGGGATGTCGTAGATCGACGGCGCGTCCGGGGTGGAGATGCAGCCGTCCACGTCCACGTCGCACATGAGCGCGATCTTGCTCTTGAGCCCCTGCGGCACCTCGCGGTCGCAGCGCAGGATGAGCGCGTCCGGCTGGATGCCGATACTGCGCAGCGCGGCCACCGAGTGCTGCGTCGGCTTGGTCTTGAGCTCGCCGGAGGGCGCCAGGTACGGGACCAGCGAGACGTGCAGGAAGAAGACGTTCTCCCGGCCCACGTCGTGCCGCACCTGCCGCGCCGCCTCCAGGAAGGGCTGCGACTCGATATCGCCGACGGTGCCGCCGATCTCGGTGATCACCACGTCCGGGATGATGCCCTCGGTGTCGGGGGCGCTCATGGCCAGGATGCGGCTCTTGATCTCGTCGGTGATGTGCGGGATCACCTGCACCGTGTCGCCCAGGTACTCGCCGCGGCGCTCCTTGGCGATCACCGTCGAATAGATTTGCCCGGTGGTCACGTTCGCGTCCCTGGAGAGGTCGCGGTCGAGGAAGCGCTCGTAGTGGCCGACGTCCAGATCGGTCTCGGCGCCGTCCTCGGTCACGAACACCTCGCCGTGCTGGAAGGGGTTCATGGTGCCGGGGTCGACATTGAGGTAGGGGTCGAGCTTCTGCATCGTCACCCGGAGCCCCCGCGCGGTCAGCAGCTGACCGAGGCTGGAAGCGGTAAGACCCTTGCCCAGTGAGGAGGCGACGCCACCGCTGACGAAGATGTGCTTCGTGGCTGTTCGCGCCTGAATCCGTGTTTGACCCACGGGTCTTCACGGTAACATGCGCCCGGCTCCGCGCTCACCCGCCACGCGGGTTTGCCGGAAAGTCGCCAGGGTTCGGGTCATGCGCCGGGCGCGCCGCTGTGAGTTGCGTCGCGCAGGGTGCGCCGGGCGGGTGTCCGGCGGCTGCGTGGCCTGCCGCCGTGAGCCCGTTCCGGTGGGCCTGCCGCCATGAGCCCGCTCCGGTGGGCCCGCGCGCGTGGGCGCGCTCACCAGAAGCCGGCGCGGGGTGGCGCCGCCCGCTGGAAGCCGGCGCGGGTGGGCGCCCGCTCGGCGCCGGCGCTCAGCTCGACGGCGCCTTCAGCGTGAGCGCCATCGCCTTGGGGCCGGTCCCGTAGCGCCCGGCGCCACCGTTCAACTGCTCCCCGAGCCCGAGCACCGCGGTCACCCGGCCGATCTCCCGGTCGAGGTTGTCCACCGTGGTCACCGCGGCCGCGAGCGGGGCGTCCGAGCGCACTACGTCGATCGGTCCCTGCCCCTGCACCGAGCCGGGCCGCCCGACCAGCACCACCCCCGCGCTGGCGGAGTCCAGCCCACCGGCGAACCGCGCCAGCGAGACCCCGCGACTGCCGTCGGCGGCGTCCGGCATGTCCCCGGTGATCACCACCGCGAGCTGCCCCGCGCGCACCGGATCCTCGCCGTAGGCGAGGAACCCGCCCCCGCGCAGCGTCTCCAGCACCAGCCCGAACTCCTCCGGCGTGCTGCGCGGCTGCGCCGTCACCGGGTCGAGCAGCAGCACCTGCCCGAGCAGGTCACCGGCGATACTGCCCTGGTCGGTCGCGCCGGTGCGCAGCTGCGCGCCTGCCGGGATCACGTTGATCAGCGCGCTGCGCAGCCGATCCCCCTCGCCGGTGTCGAGGAACGGAATATTCAGCGCGATCCGCCCGGTGATGGCGGCGCCCGCGGCCTCCAGGTTCCGGCTCACCGTGTCCACGTCCTCCGGCGCCGCGTCCGGGGTGGTGAAGACCAGCACGGTCCGATCGGTCAGCGTGCCCTGCACCACCGCGCCCGCGGACTTCGCCAGGAAATCGTCGGCCGCCGACAACTGCTCGGTGAGCTGCCGATTCTGCTCGTTCGCCGCGTCCAGCTGGGTGCGCAGCTCCGCCTTGTCCGAGCGCAGCCCGCCGAGCAGGTCGGCGGCGAGCGTCTGCGAGCCGAGCACCACCCCCAGGGCGAGCGCGAGGAAGATCGCCACGATCGAGATGGCATGCTGACGCAGCGAGATCATCGCGGTCCCCTCAGTTGTCGCCCGCGCCGGCCAGGCCCTGCACCCAGACGGCGAAGCGGTTCCAGGTGTCGATGCCCCAGTCCAGGACCGTGCCGCTGCTGTCCGAGGCGACCAGCACCACGATCACCGCGATCAGCGCGGCCAGCACCACCAGCGCCAGTGCCGCGCCCGAGCCCCGGTGCCGGTACAGCGTGGCGACCGCCTTGGCGTCCACCAGCGAGGTGCCGAGCTTGAGCCGGGTCAGGAAGGTGGCCGGGTTGCTGTCCTTGCGACCCCGGTCGAAGAACTCGTCCAGCGAGGCCGCCGCCCCGGCGGTGACGATCATGGCCGCGCCGTGGTGGTGCGCGAGCAGCAGCGCGAGATCGGTCGGCGAGCCGGAGGACGGGAAGGTGATGGCGCCGATGCCGAGATCCTGGATCCGGTCCAGCCCCTTGGCGTGGCCGTCGGTGTCGGCGGGCAGGATCACCTCGCCGCCGGAGCGCAGCGTCTTGGTGGTGATCTCGTCCGGGTCGCCGACGATCAGGTCCGGCTTGTACCCCTGCCGCATGAGCGTGTCCGCGCCGCGGCCGACGCCGACCATGATCGGCGCGTACTCCTTGACGAAGGGCTTGAGCCTGCGCAGGTCGTCGGCGTGGTCCGGGCCGTCGCCGACCACCACCACGTGCGCCTGCTTCATGGTCAGCGTCAGCTCCGGCACGCCGACACCGTCGATCAGCAGGCTGCTCTCGGTGCGCACGAACTCGATGGTGTTGCCCGCGAAGGCCGCCAGGTGGTCGGCGAGCCCGTTGCGGGCCTCGATCATCCGGTCGCCCACCACCGACTCGGTGAGCTCGATGCCGTCGACCAGCGCTTCGGGCTCCTTCTTCACCAGCTTGTCGGCGTAGACGGTGCCCTCGTGGATCCGGACCTTGGCGCCGTCCTTGATCTTGGAGAAGGCATCCGAGCTCAGCGTGTCCAGCAGCAGGACGTCATTGGCCACCAGCACCTCGGGGCCCAGGTTCGGGTACCGGCCGGAGATCGAGGGCGAGGTGTTCACCACGGCGACGACGCCCGCCTCCAGGAGCCGATCCGCGGTGGACCGGTCCAGATCCATCTCGTCGAGCACCGCGATATCGCCCGGACCGACTCGTTTCAGCAGCCGCCGGGTGTTGCGATCCACTCTGGCTATTCCGGAGCGACCAGGCAGCGTTTCGGAACTCCTCGACAGCAGCGCCGGCATCTTCATGGGCCGATGATGACCACAAACCCTCGACCACAGGTGGAGGCGCGCCGCATCTGCCGCCACATTCGTCACAGTGATACCACTCCGGGCGCCCCGGCGAACCCCCAGCCAACCCGATATGCTGCTGTCGCAGACAGTCCGACCCGAGGAGAGCCGTCTCTATGGCCAGCACCACCGTCGATGCCGTCGTCGCCGCCCCGCGCGATGTCGTCTACCGCCTCTTCGCGAACCGCGAGAGCATGAGCCCGCACCTGGCGGTGAATATCACCCTGAAGCGGCCGGGCAGCACGGAGCGCGAGGGCGTCGGTGCGCAGCACCTCGTCGGCATCGGCGGGGTCGGGATCACCGAGGAGACCACCGAGCTGGTGCCGAACGAGCGGATGGCGTACAAGATCGTCGCCGGGGCGCCGGTCAAGCGGCACATCGGCGTCGTCACCTTCGCCGACACCGATGGCGGCACGCTGGTCAGCTACACCATGGAGTCCGAGCCCAAGCTGCCGGTGCCGGGCAAGGTGCTGGAGCTGGCACTGCGCAACCTGATCACCACCATGATCAAGGGTGCGCAGAAAGCGGTTCGCTGACGCAGGTCTCGCGAGGGCGCCCGGTCCGACGGCCGGGCGCCCTCGCGCGTTCCCGTTCGGCACGAGCGCTCGACCCACCGCGCGGCGGCGGGGTTCAGGCCCTCGCGCGTTCGCGTTCGGCGCGGGGGCTCGACCCACCGCGCGGCAGCGGGGTTCAGGCGCTGGCCGGTTCGCGTTCGGCGCGGGCGGTTTCGAGGAGCTCCTCGGCGTGCGCGCGACCGGTCTCGGTGTCGTCCAGCCCGGCGAGCATGCGCGCGAGCTCGACCACGCGCTCTTCGCGGTCCAGCGACCGCACGCCGCTGTCCACCCGCCCCTTCCCGTCGTCCGACTTGCTCACCACCAGGTGGGTGTCGGCGAAGGCGGCCACCTGCGGCAGGTGCGTCACCACGATCACCTGGTGGGTGCGCGCCAGCCGCGCCAGCCTGCGCCCGATCTCGACCGCGGCCCGCCCGCCGACCCCGGCGTCCACCTCGTCGAACACCATGGTCGCCCCGTGATCCGACCCGGCGAGCACCACCTCCAGCGCCAGCATGACCCGGGAGAGCTCACCCCCGGAGGCGCTCTTGCTCAGCGGCAGCGACTGCGCGCCCGAGTGCGCGGACAACCGGAACTCCACCTCGTCCACCCCGGCCGACCCGGCGTGCAGCTCGACCCCGTCCACGGTGAGCGGCGCCGCATCCTGCGCACTCGCCACCAGCTGCCGCACCGTCACCTCCAGCCGCGCCTTGCCCATGGCCAGCCCGGCCAGCTCCGCGCTCACCGCGGCGGCGAGCTTGCCCGCCGCCCTGCTCCGCGCCGCGCTCAGCTTGACCGCCGCCGCCCGCACCTTCTCGGCGGCCGCGTCGACCTCGGCGGCCAGCGCCGCGATGGCCTCCTCGGAGACGTCCAGCGAGGCGAGCCGGGCCCGCGACTCCTCCGCCCAGGCGAGCACCCCGTCCACGTCGGCGGCGTACTTCCTGGTCAGCGTCTTCAGCTCGGCCTGCCTGGTGAGCAGCGAATCCAGCGCACCCGGGTCCGCGGGCAGGTCGGAGAGGTACCCGCTGAGCTCGGTGGTCAGGTCGACCACGACCGCGATGGCATCGGCCAGCCGCGGCGCCAGCGCGGTGAGCGCCGGATCCTCGGCACCCTCCAGCCGCGCCCGCGCGGTCCCGAGCAGGTCGAGCGCTCCTGACCCGGCGTCGGGCGCGTCGGCAGGCCCGGCCAGCGCGTCGTGCGCCACCACCGCGGCCTCGCGCAGCGAGTCCAGGTCGCTGAGCCTGCGCACCTCGTCCACGATCCGCAGATCCTCGCCCGGCTCCGGCTGGACGGCATCGATCTCGGTGAGCGAGTGCGTCAGCCGATCCGCCTCCAGCGCCAGCTCCCGGCTGCGCGCGGTGCGCTCCAGCAGCCGCTCCCGCGCCGCCAGCCAGGCCTTCCGATGCTTGCGGTACCCGCGCAGCAGCGGCTCCACGGCCTCCGCCGCGAACCGGTCCAGCGCCGCCAGCTGCTGCTCCGGCCGCTGCAGCCGCAGCTGGTCGTTCTGCCCGTGCACGGTGAGCAGCGGCGCGGTGAACCCGGCCAGCACCGAGGCGGGCACGCCGCGCCCGCCCAGGTGCGCCCGCGAGCGCCCGTCCTTGCCGACCGTGCGGATAGCGATGACGCTGCCGTCGTCGTCGGCCTCGGCGGCCGCCGACTCCAGCACCGCCCCGACCTCGGTACGCGCCGCCTCGTTCAGCTCGTCGACCGTGAATCGCCCCTCCACCACGGCCTTCTCGGCGCCGAGGCGGACCCGCCCGGCATCCGCCCTCGCCCCGCTGAGCAGGTGCAGGCTGGTGACCACCATGGTCTTGCCCGCGCCGGTCTCGCCGGTGAGGACGGTCAGCCCCTCGTGGAATTGCGCGGTCGCGGCGGATATGACGCCGAGGCCGTCAATCCTGATCTCTGTCAGCACTTGTGCTCTCCGTTCGCCGCCGGCCTCGCCAGCCTGTCACGGGCAATTGGAACTTGCGCACCATTCTGTCCGCGAAGGGCGCCGAGTCCAGCCGCACCCAGCGCACCGGCTCGGCTCCGCGGACCGCCTCCACGCGGCTGCCGCGCGGCAGCGCCAGCGTGCGCCTGCCATCCAGGAAAACTATCGCATCGTGTCCGGTCGCGACCGACTCGACCGCGATCCGCGACTCCGGGCTGGTGACCAGCGGCCGCGCGAACAGGGCGTGCGCATTGCTCGGGATCACCAGCAGCGCTTCCAGTTCCGGCCAGACCACCGGCCCGCCCGCGGAGAACGCGTAGGCGGTGGAGCCGGTCGGGGTCGCGAGCAGGATGCCGTCGCAGCCGAAGGCCGAGACCGGCCTGCCGTCCACCTCGAGCACCACCTCGAGCACCCCGATCCGGGAGGCGTTCTCGATGCTGGCTTCATTGAGCGCCCAGCCGGTTTCGACGATCTCGTCCTCCACCCGGACGGTGACGTCGATGGTCATCCGGTGCTCGACCCGGTAGTCGTGCTGCACCACCTGGGCCAGCGCCTCGTCCAGGTTCTCCGCCTCGGCCTCGGTGAGGAAGCCGATGCGGCCCAGGTTGATTCCGAGCACCGGGGTGGCGGCGGGGCGGGCCAGCTCGGCCGCGCGCAGCAGCGTGCCGTCGCCGCCGAGGACGAGCACCATCTCGCAGCCGACCGCGGCGGCCGGGCCGTGCTCCACCACCCGCACCGCGCCGTCGCTGCCGACCGCACCCTCGAACCGGGTGCTGTCGGCCTCGTCGGCGAGGATCCGCAGCCCGATTCCGGCGTCGGCGAAGATCTTGGCGACCCGATGCGCGGTCTCGATGATCTCGGCCCGGCCGGGATGCGCGACCAGCAGAATCTCCCGGCCGCTGAGCGGCGTTCCCGCGTTCACTGTGGTCCCTCCTCGACGGCCCGTTGCACCATGGTGGCGACCGCGGCCCGGTCGTCGGCGACCGTGCCCTCGTTCCGCAGCCACAGGAAGTATTCGACATTGCCGGACGGGCCGGGCAGCGGGCTCGCCGTCACCGCCCGCGTCCGCAGCCCGAGCGCCGCCGCCGCGGCCGCGACCTCCAGCACCGCGTCGGCGCGCAGCGCCGGATCGCGCACCACCCCGCCGGAGCCGACCCGGTCCTTCCCGACCTCGAACTGCGGCTTGACCATCGGCACCAGATCGGCGCCGGGCGCCGCGCAGGCGGCAAGCGCGGGCAGCACCAGCCCCAGCGAGATGAACGACAGATCCCCCACCACCAGCTCGACCGGCCCGCCGATCGCCTCCGGCGTCAGGTTCCTGACATTGGTGCGATCCAGCACCGTCACCCGGTCGTCGCTCTGCAGCCGCCACACCAGCTGCCCGTACCCGACATCCACCGCCACCACGTGCGCCGCCCCCTCGGACAGCAGGACGTCGGTGAAGCCGCCGGTGGAGGCACCCGCGTCCAGGCAGCGCCGCCCGGCCACGGTCAGCCCCTCCGGTCCGAAGGCGGCCAGCGCGCCGAGCAACTTGTGCGCCCCCCGCGAAGCCCAGGAAACCTCGTCCGGCTCGGTGCGGACCAGCAGCGGGGTGCCGGTCTCGACCGCGGTCGCCGCCTTCGAGGCGACCGCGCCGTTGATCAGGACGCGGCCCGCGGTGATCAATTCGACCGCGTGTTCCCGCGAGCGGGCCATGCCGCGGCGGACCAGCTCGGCGTCAACGCGCGCACGCCTGGCCACTCAGATCTTGTCCACCGTGGCGAGCGCCTCGACCAGCACGTCGTGCGCCTGTTCCAGGATCTTCGCCCGGCGGATGAGATCGACCCCGGCATCCGCGTGCCCCGCCCCGGCCTCCAGCTCGGCGAGCAGCTCGCGCACCTCTTCCCTGACCCGTGCCGGGTCGGCGGGCTCCGGTCCGGCGCCGGGCAGGTGGCTGCCCGGCAGCGGCATCCCCTGACGGTGGCCGTGCGGGCCGGGGTGCGGACGCGGCGTCGGAGTAGTCATCGTGAGCTCGAGGCTATCGGATTTCCGGAGCCGTTGCCCGTGGCCGCACCGCTCTCCGCCGCCGCCCGTCCCGCCGTGGCACCGCCGGTAGCGGCCCCGTTCGCCGCCCGATCGCCCGCGCCGCCGCGCACCGGGATGGCGCGCGCGGGCTCGGCGGCGAGCAGCTCGCCGAGGGCGGGCGAGCCGAGCTCCGCTGCCTCGGCGGCGACCGGATGGTTCAGCGCGTCCAGGGACAGCGCGACGTAGGTGGGCCGGTGCTCCGGCGGCGCCGTGGCCAGCTCGTCCAGGGTGCTCACGCCGGTGAGCACGAGCAGCGAATCCAGCCCGACCCGGTTGGCGCCCTCGATATCGGTATCGAGCCGGTCACCGACGACCAGCGCGGCGCGAGTGCCCGCCCTGGCCAGCGCGTCCTCCAGCAGCGGCGCGAAGGGTTTGCCCGCCACCTCGGGCTCGGCGTCGGTGGCCGCGCGCAGCGCCGCCACCATGGAGCCGTTGCCCGGCGCCAGGCCGCGCTCGTTCGGCAGGGTGCGGTCGGTATTGGCGGCCACCCAGTGCGCCCCCGCCCGCACCGCGTAGGCGGCCTCCGCGAGATCCGGCCACGCCGTCTCCGGCGAATGCCCCTGCACCACCGCGGCCGGGACCCGATCGTCGAAGCGCCGCACCGGATTCAGCCCCGCGCCGCGGACCTCGGCGGCCAGCGCGTCGGTGCCGACGACCAGCACATCGGCGCCCGCGGGCACCCGCTCGGCGAGCAGCCGGGCCGCGGCCTGCGCACTGGTGACCACATCGTCGGTACCCGCGGCGAAGCCGAGCTCGGTGAGGTGCTCGGCCACGGCCTCCGGGCCGCGGCTGGCATTGTTCGTGACGTAGACGAGCTGCTGCGCCGCCCCGGCGGGCAGCGCCTCCGGGGCGCCCGGGATCACCGCGTGGCCGCGATACAGCGTGCCGTCCAGGTCGAGCAGCAATGCTCGGTAACCGTCTCGTAGCCGGGTCACTCCACCCTCGTTTCGTCTCGGCGTTCGGATCCGGCCGAACCGGTCCATCGGACGCACCCGCTGCGGGCGCGCGCGGCGCGGCTGCACCGCCGTCTCGTCCTCATGGTCGCAGAACCGAGCACGGGGATCGCCGTGCTCATCGTCACCCGGGCGCCGCGACGGGCCCCGGTCGTCACCAATCCGGACGAGCCGCTGACGCGGACCGGCCACCCGGGTGTGCCCGGGCTCCTCGACGAGACCCCCGCACTGTATCGGGGGGCACCGACAGGTTCAGTTCTCGGTGAGCTCCGCGGCGCGGTCCTCCGCGTCGGTATCGCCCTCGATGTCCGCGGCCGCCGCGTTGAGGAACCAGGTGAGCCCCTCGTCGGTCCGTCCCGCCGCGACCAGCGCGTCCGCGTAGGCGTAGAACAGCCGCGCGTACGCCGACCCGCTGCGCGCCGGATCCAGATCGGCGGTCTGCAACGTCACCACGGCCTGGTCCACCTGGCCGAGATCCATCCGCGCACCCGCCACCACGATCCGCAGCTCGATGGCCTCCTCGCCCTTGAGCGCCCGAGCCTCCTCGCTGCGCCCGAGCTCGATGGCGCGCTCGGGGCGGCCGAGCCCGCGCTCGCAGTCGGCCATGACCGCGAGCAGCCCGGAGCCGCCGGACATCCGGCGCGCGGTGCGCAGCTCGGAGAGTGCCTCCGCCCACTCGCCCGCGTGGTACGCGGTGACGCCCGCGGTCTCCCTGACCACCGCGATCCGGCCCGCGCGCTGCCGCGCCGCCCTGGCGTGGGCCAGCGCGAGCTCCGGGTCGTCCGCGATGAGGTCGGCGGCCATCACCAGGTGCCTGGCGACGGTCTCGGCATTGCCCTTGTCCAGGCTCAGGAGGTCGCGGCGGATGGTGGGGTCCAGGTCGGAGGCCTGAATATCGTCCGGAAGGTCCGGTTCCTCCGGGCGCGGGGGGCGGCGGTCGAGGGTGCGGCCCGCTCGGGCGCCCTCGCCGCCGCGACGGCGGTCGTCGCTTCCGGTGCGGGTGAAACCGCGGCGTCCGTCGTTGTCCGGGACCATATCCGGCTCCCCGGCCCTGGTCGCATCCGCTTCCTCGGCGCCACTCCGAGGTCCGCGGTCCGCCTCGCCGCCGCCCGGCGCCGCGCCGCGCTCATCATCGGTGGCACGCTCATCATCGGCGGCGCGCCCATCATCGGCGGCGCGCCCATCATCGGCGGCGCGCCCATCATCGGCGGCGCGCCCATCATCGGCGGCGCGCCCATCGTCGGC
>NZ_BDBH01000020.1 GCF_001612885.1 Nocardia harenae NBRC 108248
GGCGCGCTCATCATCGGCGGCGCGCTCATCGGTGGCGCGCCCATCGTCGGCGGCGCCGACCCGCTCGGCGGAGTCCGAGAGCGCCGCGGCATCGCCGTCACCGGCACCATCCGGACCGGCGCTGACGCCGCGCTCGCGATCGTCATTCGACCCACCGTCGTCGTCCGCGCGGTCGCCGATGCCGGCCGAGCGGATATCGGCGGCGCGCTCGTCGGCACGCTGGTCGACGCCGCGCTCATCGGCACCGATCGCGGCGTTTTCGATACCGTCAGCGCGGTCATCGCGCACGTCCGCAGCGTCCGTGCGGTCATCGCGCCCGTCCGCGCGATCGCCGACAGCGTCCGCGTGATCGCCGCGCACGTCCGCGCGGGCGTCATCACGACCTACCCGGTCGTCGGCACCGGGGGTATCCCGCTCGTCCACGCGAGCGTCGAAGTCCCGCTCTTCGGCCCGAGGATCGCTCTCTCGATCACTCCGGTTGCGATCGTTCCGCCGGAATTCCCTGCCCCGGTTGACCGCAGGCCGGTCACCGTCGCGCCGGAAATCACCGCCGCGATCGTTCCCGCGCTGGAACCCGCTCTGCCGATTCCCACTCCGGTCATCGGACCGGCTGTCGTCCCGACCGCCATCCCGCCGGAACCCGCCCTTACCCGCCGGCCGGTCACCCCCGTGCCGGAACCCGCCGTCACGGTCCCCGCCACGCTGGTACCCGCCCTGGTTCGAGCCGCCGGAGCCGTAGCCCCCGCGCGATCCGCCATCGCGATCGTCGCGTCGGAACCCGCCTTCACGGCCCCCGCCGCGGGGACGATCGTCCCCGCGGAAACCCCCGTCGCGATCGTCGCGCCGGAAGCCGCTCTCGCGGTGGTCGTTGCGGTAACCGCCCTCGCGGTCCCCTCCCCGGCGGAACCCGCCGTCCCGCCGGTCGCGGTCATTGCCGCGGAACCCGCTCCCGCGGTCATCGCGGCGAGAGTTCCCGCGGTCGTCGCGGCGAGGGTTGTCGCGGTCATCGCGCCGGAACCCGCCGCCGCGGTCATCGCGCCGATTTCCACCCTCGCGGAATCCGCTCCCGCGATCATCCCGCCGGGATCCGTTCTCGCCGCCCCGCCGGAATCCGCCCTCGTGGCTGTCGTTATCACGCCGGAAACCGCCCTCGCGATCGCCGCCATCGCCACCGCGCCGAAAACCGCCATCGCCACTGCGGCGGAAACCGCCCTCACGATCGCCACCGCGCTGGAAACCGCTGCCGCGGCTGTCGTCACCGCCGCGCCGATAACCGCTATCGCGGCCGTCACCGTCGCCACCTCGGCGGAAACCGCTATCGCGGCCGTCACCGTCGCCACCTCGGCGGAAACCGCTGCCGCGGCTGTCACCGTCGCCACCTCGGCGGAAACCGCTATCGCGGCTGTCACCGGTACCGCCGCGACGGTAGCCGCTATCGCGGTTCTCAGTACCGCCGCCGCGCCCGGAGCCGCTCGCACGGTCGTCGTTGTCACGGCTGCGCCGGAAGCCACCCTGGCGGTTGTCGTTGTCGCGCCGGGAGTTGCCATCGCGATCACCACCGTCGCGCCGAAAACCTCCGCTCCGGTCACCCCGGTCACGGTCGAATCCGCCACCCCGGTTGCCACTGTCGCCGCCGCGGCGGAAGCCGCCGTCGCGATCGCCACCGCGCTGGTATCCGCCACCGTCACGCCGGTCATCGCCACCGCGGTCGTCGCGGCGGAAACCGCTCTCGCGATCATCGCGGCGGGAGCCGCTGTCCCGGTCGTCCCGGCGGAAACCGCTGTCGCCCGCACGGCGATCGTCGTTTCGCTGGTGGCCGCCGCGGCTGTCCTGCCGATCCCCGCGGTCGTCGCGGCGGAATCCGCCCTCGCGGCGCGAACCGCCGTCGCGATCGTCGCGCCGGAAGCCGCCGCGGGAACTGTCACCGCGGTCGCCGTCGGGCCGGAAACCGCCCTGGCGGTTGTCGTTTCGGCGGGAATCACCCGAGCCGCGCCGGTCGGAGTCGCCCTGCGAGGCGTCACGCCGGAAGGGCTTCCGGTCGTCGTTCCGTTCCGGCACGATGTTCCCTTTCCGAATTCCCGGGCCCGCCGGGAGAAGTATGTTCGCTCTTGAATTCAACCATGCTGCGGGCAGCACGAAGCACCCGCCTGCCGACGGGTGCGATCGAGCCCCGAAACGAGATCAGGGGACCCACCTCGGTGGATCCCCTGATCTAACAATTT
>NZ_BDBH01000021.1 GCF_001612885.1 Nocardia harenae NBRC 108248
GTTCCGGCGGTGTCCTACTCTCCCACACCCTGTCGAGTGCAGTACCATCGGCGCTGGCAGGCTTAGCTTCCGGGTTCGGAATGGGACCGGGCGTTTCCCTGCCGCTATAACCGCCGTAACTCTGTGAAACAAACAGTGTGTGTTGTTTCAGATACTGTACAGTGGACGCGTAGCCATCTTTGTTGGTAAGCCCTCGGCCTATTAGTACCAGTCACCTCCACGCATTACTGCGCTTCCAGTTCCGGCCTATCAACCCCATGGTCTGTAGGGGGCCTTAACCACTCGATGGTGGAGAGAAACCTCATCTTGGAACAGGCTTCCCGCTTAGATGCTTTCAGCGGTTATCCCTTCCGAACGTAGCCAACCAGCAGTGCTCCTGGCGGAACAACTGGCACACCAGAGGTTCGTCCGTCCCGGTCCTCTCGTACTAGGGACAGCCTTCCTCAAGTTTCTGACGCGCGCGGCGGATAGAGACCGAACTGTCTCACGACGTTCTAAACCCAGCTCGCGTGCCGCTTTAATGGGCGAACAGCCCAACCCTTGGGACCTACTCCGGCCCCAGGATGCGACGAGCCGACATCGAGGTGCCAAACCATCCCGTCGATATGGACTCTTGGGGAAGATCAGCCTGTTATCCCCGGGGTACCTTTTATCCGTTGAGCGACACCGCTTCCACATGCCGGTGCCGGATCACTAGTCCCGACTTTCGTCCCTGCTCGACCTGTCAGTCTCACAGTCAAGCTCCCTTGTGCACTTGCACTCGACACCTGATTGCCAACCAGGCTGAGGGAACCTTTGGGCGCCTCCGTTACATTTTAGGAGGCAACCGCCCCAGTTAAACTACCCACCAGGCACTGTCCCTGAACCAGATCATGGCCCGAGGTTAGAAGTCCAATACGACCAGAGTGGTATTTCAACGACGACTCCACGAACACTGGCGTGCCCGCTTCACAGTCTCCCACCTATCCTACACAAACCGTACCGAACACCAATACCAAGCTATAGTGAAGGTCCCGGGGTCTTTTCGTCCTGCCGCGCGTAACGAGCATCTTTACTCGTAATGCAATTTCGCCGAGTCTGTGGTTGAGACAGCAGAGAAGTCGTTACGCCATTCGTGCAGGTCGGAACTTACCCGACAAGGAATTTCGCTACCTTAGGATGGTTATAGTTACCACCGCCGTTTACCGGGGCTTAAATTCTCAGCTTCGCGCCGAAGCGCTAACCGGTCCTCTTAACCTTCCGGCACCGGGCAGGCGTCAGTCCGTATACCTCGTCTTACGACTTCGCACGGACCTGTGTTTTTAGTAAACAGTCGCTTCTCTCTGGTCTCTGCGACCACCACCAGCTCACGGAGTAAATCCGGTCACCAGCGACGGTCCCCCTTCTCCCGAAGTTACGGGGGCATTTTGCCGAGTTCCTTAACCACAGTTCTCTCGATCGCCTCGGTATTCTCTACCTGACCACCTGTGTCGGTTTGGGGTACGGGCCGTGTACCAACTCACTAGAGGCTTTTCTCGGCAGCATAGGATCACTGAATTCACCTCAATCGGCTACGCATCACCTCTCAGGCCATATGCTGTGCGGATTTACCTACACAACGCCCTACAGGCTTACACCCGGACAACCATTACCGGGCCCAGCTACCTTCCTGCGTCACCCCATCGCTTGACTACTACACCCAGGATCCCGTGCATCCCCCTCTCCTCACCCGAAGGTGATGGATCCGGTTCAGGACGGTTAGCACAGATGATTCGCCATTGGGCGCGGATACACGGGTACGGGAATATCAACCCGTTGTCCATCGACTACGCCTGTCGGCCTCGCCTTAGGTCCCGACTCACCCTGGGCGGATTAACCTGGCCCAGGAACCCTTGGTCATTCGGCGGACGAGTTTCTCACTCGTCTTTCGCTACTCATGCCTGCATTCTCACTCGCACACCCTCCACAACTAGCTCACGCTGCTGCTTCCCAGGATGCACGACGCTCCCCTACCCACCCCCACCACTAGATAAGGTTCCGTGGAACCAAACCGATGTCTTGTGGGAGTGCCGCGGCTTCGGCGGTGTACTTGAGCCCCGCTACATTGTCGGCGCAGGATCACTTGACCAGTGAGCTATTACGCACTCTTTCAAGGGTGGCTGCTTCTAAGCCAACCTCCTGGTTGTCTTCGCGACCCCACATCCTTTTCCACTTAGTACACGCTTAGGGGCCTTAGCCGGCGATCTGGGCTGTTTCCCTCTCGACTACGAAGCTTATCCCCCGCAGTCTCACTGCCACGCTCTCACACCCCGGCATTCGGAGTTTGGCTGACTTCGGTAAGCTTGTGGGCCCCCTAGGCCATCCAGTAGCTCTACCTCCGGAGTGAAACACGCAACGCTGCACCTAAATGCATTTCGGGGAGAACCAGCTATCACGGAGTTTGATTGGCCTTTCACCCCTACCCACAGCTCATCCCCTCAGTTTTCAACCTAAGTGGGTTCGGGCCTCCACGACGTCTTACCGTCGCTTCACCCTGGCCATGGGTAGATCACTCCGCTTCGGGTCTAGAACACACGACTCAACGCCCTATTCGGACTCGCTTTCGCTACGGCTACCCCACACGGGTTAACCTCGCCACATGCCACTAACTCGCAGGCTCATTCTTCAAAAGGCACGCCATCACCCACAACAGACCAAACTGCTCGCAGGCTCTGACGGATTGTAAGCGTCCGGTTTCAGGTACTATTTCACTCCCCTCCCGGGGTACTTTTCACCTTTCCCTCACGGTACTAGTCCGCTATCGGTCACCAGGGAGTATTCAGGCTTACCGGGTGGTCCCGGCAGATTCACAGCAGATTTCACGGGCCCGCTGCTACTCGGGCATCATCCACGACAGGGAACATGTTTTCGTCTACCGGACTCTCACCGTCTACGGTCGGCCATCCCAGACCACTTCGACTAACACGAACCTTTCTGACTGTCGCCCAGCTCGGCAGAACCGGGAAGAACAACCCCACGACCCCGCATAGACAACGCCTGCCGGCTATCACATCTACACGGTTTAGCCTCATCCGCTTTCGCTCGCCACTACTCACGGAATCACTCTTGTTTTCTCTTCCTGCGGGTACTGAGATGTTTCACTTCCCCGCGTTCCCTCCACACACCCTATACATTCAGATGCAGGTGACACGACATCACTCGTGCCGGGTTTCCCCATTCGGACATCCTCGGATCACAGCTCGGTTGACAGCTCCCCGAGGCTTATCGCAGCCTCCTACGTCCTTCATCGGCTCCTGGTGCCAAGGCATCCACCGAACGCTCTTAAACACTTACAAACAAAGATGCTCGCGTCCACTGTACAGTTCTCAAACAACACACAAAACCGGATCACAACTCAGCACCAGCCGGAGAAAACCTCCGCGGTATGACCGAAGACCAGGTCTCGTCGCATTCTTCTTCCGTGAAAAAACCGCTTCCGCGTGTTCTTTCAGGACCCAACAGTGTGTCGATATAGCAACCCCCGAAAGGGAAAGCGGCGTCAGCGTTCCACCCATGAGCAACACCGGGCCACACTCGGACCCGAAATGCTATGCGCTCCTTAGAAAGGAGGTGATCCAGCCGCACCTTCCGGTACGGCTACCTTGTTACGACTTCGTCCCAATCGCCGATCCCACCTTCGACGGCTCCCTCCCACAAGGGGTTAGGCCACCGGCTTCGGGTGTTACCGACTTTCATGACGTGACGGGCGGTGTGTACAAGGCCCGGGAACGTATTCACCGCAGCGTTGCTGATCTGCGATTACTAGCGACTCCAACTTCACGGGGTCGAGTTGCAGACCCCGATCCGAACTGAGACCGGCTTTAAGGGATTCGCTCCACCTCACGGTATCGCAGCCCTCTGTACCGGCCATTGTAGCATGTGTGAAGCCCTGGACATAAGGGGCATGATGACTTGACGTCGTCCCCACCTTCCTCCGAGTTGACCCCGGCAGTCTCCTGCAAGTCCCCGGCATAACCCGCTGGCAATACAGGACAAGGGTTGCGCTCGTTGCGGGACTTAACCCAACATCTCACGACACGAGCTGACGACAGCCATGCACCACCTGTACACCGACCACAAGGGGGCCTACATCTCTGCAGGTTTCCGGTGTATGTCAAACCCAGGTAAGGTTCTTCGCGTTGCATCGAATTAATCCACATGCTCCGCCGCTTGTGCGGGCCCCCGTCAATTCCTTTGAGTTTTAGCCTTGCGGCCGTACTCCCCAGGCGGGGTACTTAATGCGTTAGCTACGGCACGGATCCCGTGGAAGGAAACCCACACCTAGTACCCACCGTTTACGGCGTGGACTACCAGGGTATCTAATCCTGTTCGCTACCCACGCTTTCGCTTCTCAGCGTCAGTTACTTCCCAGAGACCCGCCTTCGCCACCGGTGTTCCTCCTGATATCTGCGCATTTCACCGCTACACCAGGAATTCCAGTCTCCCCTGAAGTACTCAAGTCTGCCCGTATCGCCCGCAAGCTTGGGGTTGAGCCCCAAGTTTTCACGGACGACGCGACAAACCGCCTACAAGCTCTTTACGCCCAGTAATTCCGGACAACGCTCGCACCCTACGTATTACCGCGGCTGCTGGCACGTAGTTGGCCGGTGCTTCTTCTACCCCTACCGTCACTCTCGCTTCGTCGGAGTCGAAAGAGGTTTACAACCCGAAGGCCGTCATCCCTCACGCGGCGTCGCTGCATCAGGCTTCCGCCCATTGTGCAATATTCCCCACTGCTGCCTCCCGTAGGAGTCTGGGCCGTGTCTCAGTCCCAGTGTGGCCGGTCGCCCTCTCAGGCCGGCTACCCGTCGTCGCCTTGGTAGGCCATTACCCCACCAACAAGCTGATAGGCCGCGGGCCCATCTCACACCGATAAATCTTTCCACCACCAACCATGCGACCAGTGGTCCTATCCGGTATTAGACCCAGTTTCCCAGGCTTATCCCAGAGTGCGAGGCAGATCACCCACGTGTTACTCACCCGTTCGCCGCTCGTGTACCCGAAGGCCTTACCGCTCGACTTGCATGTGTTAAGCACGCCGCCAGCGTTCGTCCTGAGCCAGGATCAAACTCTCCGTTGAAGACTCACAACCACACCCCCGAAAGGGCGCAATCGAAAGAAACACGCGAGTCCGAAAACCCAGCAAAACAAAACACCAGCAAAAAAACTCTTGCTGACAAAAAGTCCCGACCTCCACACGGGGGCGTGAAAACCGGGCACCAAAAAACATTTGGCACTGACATTCATCGACACACTATTGAGTTCTCAAAGAACACACGCAC
>NZ_BDBH01000022.1 GCF_001612885.1 Nocardia harenae NBRC 108248
CCCGGGTCGCCGTGCAGTCGGCCGAGGAGGCGGTGCGTGAGCGGTTGAGCAGTTCGGCGCGGGATGCGACGTCTGGTGCGGTGCGGTCGTTCGGTACGTCGGTGGTGAGTTTGGGTGCGGATGTGAGTCAGGTCGTGTCGGCGGCGTTGCGTGAGCATCGTGATGACGAGGTGTATGCGACGTTGACGCGGATCGATCATTCGGTGCAGCAGATGATCCGGCAGGCGCAGTCGTATGTGATCGTGTGTGGTGGTTTGCCTGGTCGTCGGTGGCCGTCGCAGTCGTTGACCGATGTGGTGGGTGGGGCGACGGGGCGGGTGCGGGATTATCTGCGGGTTCGGTCGAATCAGTTGGATCGGATGGTGATCTCGCGGGCGGTGGAGCCGTTGGTGCATACGTTGGCGACGTTGCTGGATAACGCGTTGCGGTATTCGCCGCCGACGTCGTATGTGGATGTGGGGTTTCAGGAGGGGCATCACGGGGTGACCGTGATCGTGGATGATGCGGGTGTTCGGATGAATTCCGAGCAGATGGAGGAGGCGCGTCAGGTTCTGGCGGGGGAGCGGTCGGTGGATATTCATCAGCTGGGTCCGTCGCCGAAGGTGGGTTTTCCGGGTGTGGCGGCGTTGGCGCGCCGGTACGGGTTCACGGTGTATATCGATGGGCCGAATGCGTATGGCGGGATGCGGGCCATGGTCTACATCCCCGAG
>NZ_BDBH01000023.1 GCF_001612885.1 Nocardia harenae NBRC 108248
ACCGATCCCGGGTTGGCGCGGCCGGATATCGCGGCGGCGTGGCAGTCCGGTTCCAAGAGCGGCCGTGCCGCCGCATCCGAACAGACGGAAGGGACGACATCCTGATGGGCACACCGAGCGTGACCGACAGCAGCAATAAACTGGGGTGGCTTCTCGAGGATCTCGAGGTGCCCGGTGTCCGGTTCGCGGTGCTGTTGTCCGATGACGGGTTGCGCATTGCGCACAGTGCGGGGATTTCCAAGGATGATGCCGAGCGGTTCGCCGCGGCGGCGTCGGGGTTGCGGTCGCTGGGCAAGGCGCTCGGGGAGTTCTGTGGCTCGAACGGTAACGCGGTGCGGCAGAACATGACCGAGTACGACGAGGGCATGGTCATGATCACCGCGGCGGGTGAGGGCGCGCTGCTTGGTGTGGCCACGACCGCGGACCTGGACGTGGGGCTGGTGGCGCATCGGATGAACGAGCTGGCCGCCAGAGTCGGGCACGAGCTGGCGAGCGCGCCCCGCCGGAGAGACGACGGCGG
>NZ_BDBH01000024.1 GCF_001612885.1 Nocardia harenae NBRC 108248
ATCGCGGAGGTCGCGGCGTATCTGGATATGCCGCCGTCGGTGGTGAAGATCGTGGTGTCGGATCTGCTCGACAGTGAGCATCTTTCCAGTCCGCGGCCGCTGGAGGCGGTGCCGGATATCGCTCTGCTCGAGGAGGTTCTCAATGGGCTCCGTGCTCTCCCGGCCTGACCGGTCGGTCGATTATGTGCCGGAGACGGTGACGCGGTCGGTGAAGTTGCTGGTGGCGGGGAATTTCGGGGTGGGGAAGACGACGTTCGTCTCCAGTATTTCCGAGATTCGGCCGTTGCGGACCGAGGAGACGATCACCGAGGCCAGTGTCGGGGTCGATGATATGGCGGGGTTGCCGGGGAAGTCCTCGACGACGGTGGCGATGGATTTCGGGCGGATCACGTTGAATCCGCAGTTGGCGTTGTATTTGTTCGGGACTCCGGGGCAGCAGCGGTTCGTGCCGTTGTGGGAGGAGTTGGCGCGGGGTGCGCTTGGTGCGTTGGTGTTGATCGATACGCGCCGGATCGAC
>NZ_BDBH01000025.1 GCF_001612885.1 Nocardia harenae NBRC 108248
CCCCGATGATGCGACCACCCGGGATCAGAGTCGGGTGATGTCGTTCGGGTGTTCAGTTGGTCCCGCAGTCCACCGGGTGGTGGGTGTGGGTGCAGGCCGCAGCGTACTCGGCCGGGGTCCGGTATCCCAGCGCGGAATGCCGATGCCGCAGGTTGTGGTCGGACTTGAAGTCACCGATCACGACCCGGGCCTCGAGCAGACTGGTCCAGTGGTTGCGGTTCAAGCACTCGGTCCGCAACCGGCGGTTGAACGACTCGACGTACCCGTTGTTCCACGGTGTGCCCGGCGGGATGTAGCAGATCCCGACCCGGTCGGCGCAGAACTGTTGCAGCGCAGTCGAAATCATCTCCGGTCCGTTGTCCATCCGTAGCACTCGCGGCGGGCCGCCGGTGGCGGTGAACACCTTCTCGAGCTCGGCGACGAGCTTCTCGGCGGTGATCGAGCGTTCGACCACGTGCAGCAAGGATTCGCGGGTGTGCTCGTCGATCATCGACGCGATCTTCACCGCCCGGCCATCGGTGGTGGAGTCGAACTGGAAATCCAGCGCCCACACCACTTTCGGTGCGTCGGCCTCGATCGGCGGGACCGAGGAGACACCGGCTCGTTTGCGGGGATGGTGGGCGCGGACCTGCAGGCCTTCCTCGCGCCAGAGCCGGTGGACCTTCTTGATGTTGACGCACGCGCCTTCGTCGAACCGCAACCCCGCCCAGGCGCGGCGGAACCCGTGCCCGGGGTTGCCTAGCGCGTGGACACGCAGCCAGGTCCGCAGAGCGGCGTCGGGGTCGGCCGGGGTCGCTGCGGCGGGCAGCCGCCGGTAGGTCGATCTGTGGAGCCCGACGACCCGGCACGCGAACCGCTGCGACAGGCTCTTGACCTGCACGAGCATGTCCACAGCACGCCGCTTGGCCGCCGGGCTCAGAATTTTCCCTTCGCGATCTCCCGCAGCGCGTCCTTCTCCAGCTCCGCGTCCGCCAACAGGCGCTTCAACCTGGCGTTCTGCTCCCGCAACTCCTTGAGCTCCTTGGCGGCGTCGGCGTCCACACCGCCGTACTGGCGGCGCCAGTTGTACAGCGTCGCCGCCGATACCCCGATCTCGGCCGCGACCTCTTCGCCGGTCTTCCCGGCAGCGGTCAGCTCGTCGGCTCGCCGCAGCTTCCGCACTACGTCCTCCGCGGAGTGCCGCTTGCGTCCTGCCATGTCCCTCAGTGTCCCTTCTCGGCCCTCACCAGGCCAAACAGGACTCTAATACCAGGCGGTCTCAATCACGGGGGACAGCTCA